>JAXLYA010000001.1:0-901525 GCA_046351695.1 Anaeromyxobacter sp.
TCTTCGAGCGCGCCCGCGCGGCCGGCCTCAAGACCACCGTCCACACCGGCGAGACCGCCGGCACCGGTCCCGAGGGCGTGCGCGCCGTCGTGGAGGTGCTCGAGCCGAACCGCATCGGCCACGGCATCGCCGCCGCGCAGGACGAGCGGGTGATGGATCTGCTGCGCGAGCGCGGCATCGTGCTCGAGATCTGCCCGAGCTCCAACCTCGCCACCCGCGCCGTCGCCTCGCTCGAGGAGCTCGGCGGCATCCTGACGAAGTTCTGGGACCGCGGCGTCCGCTTCACGCTCAACACCGACGGCCCGTACCTCCTCGACACGAGCATGCGCAGCGAGGTCCGCATGATCCGCGAGGCCGGCGTGCTCGCCGACGAGCAGGTGGACCAGGCGATCGCCTGGGCCCGCGAGGCGACGTTCGTGCCGGACGGGGGATTCTGAATCTCCGGGGCGCTCGGCGCGCCCCGCCCCGCTGAGCAGAGCTCATCGGGGCCCCACCCCGGCAGCAACACCGACCCGTTCGCCCCGAGCGTAGGGCCGCGCAGCGGCCCGGAGACGAGGGGCGGGCCGGTCTTTCTACAGTAGAGAGATCCGTCCCGAGCCGAGCCCTTCCAAGGGACCCAGTTCAGCCGGCTGAACTCGCGAATTCTCCCGCGCAACCGACCGTCATCACGAGGAGTTTGCTCTTCGTGATGCAGCGGCCCTGAGCTCGGGCCACGGGGCTTCGTTCGGAGAAGGGCTGCCCAGCATCTGAGCGGCGCTATGCCGCGCCGCCCACCTTCCGCTCCGCCTCGTCGAGCGCGGCGGTGGTGCGCCGGAGCTCCTCGGGGGTGCGGAAGGGGCGGGGCTCGAACGCGCCGGACATCGGCGTGCCCCACTCCTCCCGCGGCGCCTCGAGGCCCGGGAAGTAGCGCGGGCGCTTCGGCTTCAGCGCGGCCACGGCCTCGGCGAGCGGCGAGCCGAGCTTCTCGGGAGCGCCGTCGACCGCGAGGACCTTCTCTGCCCGCCAGCGCAGCTCGAGCAGGCGCCCGAAGCCCTCCTGGAAGATCCGCTTCAGCGGGACCTCGGCGAGCGCGGCGGCAGCGACGCGGACGTCGTCCGCGGCGGAGCCGGACGCGGCCCGGGCGCGCAGGTCGAGCCCGAGCTCGACGAGCCCGCGCGCCTCCGACAGCGCCTCGCGCACGCGCTCGGGGTCACCGGGATCGACCCGGTTCGCGACGAGCACGGCGTTCGCGGCGGTGACGAGCTCGGCGTGCACGGCGTCCTTCGGGTCGGGCTCGAGCGCGGCGACGGCGCGGTCGAGGAGCGTGCCCTTGTCGAGCTCGGCGAGGAGGAAGCCGCCGGGCCGCGCCGGGGCGCCGGAGGGCGCGGGCTCGGACGCGGTGCGCGGCGGGCGCGCGAACCAGGAGAGCGCCTCCTCGAGCGGCGGGTAGCCGAGGTCGGCGAGCCGGCCGGCGCGCCAGCGGAGCGCGGTCTCCTCGAGCTCGCTCGGGAGCTCGAAGCGGAGCGACGACATCAGCCGCGAGGCCGCGAACGGATCCTCGGCGTAGAGGTCGTCCACGACGCCGCGCACGGCCGAGTACTCGGCACCCTCGACGAGGAACTCCACCACGAACTTGTTCTCGGGCGTCCGCAGGAAGTGCGTCGACTCGAGCTCCGGGTCCTCGTCCTGCTCGAGGTCGTGGACCCGCAGGGTCTCGCGCAGCGTGAGGTAGAGCACCTCGCGGTCGATCCCGGTGAGCTTCGCGGCCCAGCGCGAGGCGGCCTTCGGGTCGGTGAGCGATCCGGCGCGCGCGGCGCGCAGCCAGGGCAGGGCCTTCGCGGGCTCGAAGTGATCGCCGGCCCAGGCATCGAGATCGAGGAGCGTCTTGAACTGCCCGACCGACGCGAGCGGCACGAGGCCGGCCGCGTCCTGGAAGCCGACGTCGCGGATGACGAGGTACAGCTCGTCCGCCGGGAGCGCGCGCACGAGCGCCTGCGGATCCCGCGCCTCCAGGATGAGGTCGAGCCGCTGCCGCCCGCGCGCCGCGGCGAGGGCGGTGCGCGCGTCCCGCAGCTCGGCGGGCGCGAGGCGCCGGTCCGGTCGCTCCGGGCTGGTCATGGCGGGGGGCGCGGCGGCGGGCCGGGGCTCGAGGGCCCGCGCCGCGAGGGGGTGCTACGCGTGCGCGCCGGCGGCGCGGTTCATCCCGCGGCCGGCCTTCAGCACCTTGCCCGCCTTGAGGCAGCGGGAGCAGACGCGGGCATGGCGGATCTCGCCCTTGTCCTGGATGCGGACCGAGCGGAGGTTCGGCAGGGAGCGCGTCTTGTTCTTGTTGTTCGCGTGGGAGACGGTGTTCCCGACGAGCGGGCCCTTCCCACAAACTTCGCAGCGGCGTGCCATGGCGAGGTGCTCCAGGATGCTGGGGTTCCGGCGCGCGACTTCGCTCCGAATCCCGAAAAGGGTCGGCATCTTACGCAAAACGCTCCACAAAGCAAGGGGGACCCTGCCTACCGGGTCCCGTCCTTCGCCCCCAGCATCGCCGCGACGTGCCCGGCGGCCTGGATGCCCGCGTAGAACTCGCCCTCGACGCCCAGGCCCGGGACCACCTCCCGCCCCGCGAACACGAGGTTCTTCCAGGGGCTGCGCACCGGGATGCCGCCGATCCCGAGCCGGTCGTCGGCGTCGCAGAGGTACAGCGGGTGGGCCTGCGCCAGGTTGGCCCGCTCCGGGTCGGCGAGCAGGGGGGCGGACTCGGCGACGAGGTGGCGCTCGAAGAACGGGATGGCGTCGGCGACCGCCTCGCGGATCTTGGCGGCGGACTCGGCGAGCCCCTGGGGGCGCATCCCGGCGGGCACGTAGGCCGCGGCGCAGACCACGCGCTCGTCGGCGATCGCGTCGCCCTGGGTGCTCTTGTCGGAGGCGCCCTTCCTCGCCTCGTGGTGCGCGGGCAGGACCTGCATGAAGACCGCGTTCTCGATGCCCTCGCCCCCGGCCGCGTCGCGCAGCGCGAGGACGTTCTCGCCGAGGGCGGGCGGCAGCGCGCGCTCCTTCACCACGAGGTTGAGGGTGAGGAGCTGCCGGGCGGAGTGGACCTTCTTGAGGCCCGCCGCCTGGCGGGACGCGCGCACGTCGGCGGGCAGGAGCGCGAGGAAGCGCTCGGCGTCGGTGGCCGCCACGAACGCGCGCGCGACGTGGGCGTCCGGCGAGTCGGCGAGGCGCACCGCGCTCACCCGGCCGTGGTCGAGCTCGAGCCCGGTCGCGAGCGCGGGCTCGCCGGGCTTGCCGCGCAGCTCGCCGCGCGACTCCTGGATCCGCCGCCGCACCATCTCGCGCAGCGTGCCGAGCCCGCCCGGGAGCCGGTGCGTGCCTCGGAACGCGCCGCCGAGGAGCCGCACGAGCGACATCGGCGAGGGCGGGCCGTCCCGGTAGGAGAGGAACCGGTGCGCGACGAGGAGGCTCTTCACGAGCTCCTCGCCCTGGAGCTTCTCGAACGGGCGGGCCTCGTCGACGGCGCGGGCCGGCGCCCCCGGGGCGGAGGCCGCGAGCTTGAGGGCCTTGCGCACCGTCCAGCGCTCCCCGAAGCCGTCCGGCGGGAGCGGCGGCGCGGCGCGCAGGAAGAAGCCGGCGAAGTCGAAGTAGGTGCCGAGCTCGGCGAACCCGGCCTCGAGGGCCTCGGCGGCGGCGGGCCACTCGCGCTTCAGCTCGCCGCGCAGCACCGCGGGATCCCGGGCGAGGTCCACCCGGTGACGCGGCAGGAGGAGCTGCAGGTCGGTGTGGCTCGCGACGAGGGCGCGGCCGACGTCGGTCGCGAGCCCGAGCTCGCCGAGCACCGCCTCGGCGCTCGGCAGGTGGCGCGGGGAGGGGACCACCGCGGGCCCGAACGGCAGCACGTAGCCGTGGTCGACGTAGTGGAAGCCCGGGTCGTCGTGCGCGACGTGCAGGACGCGGAAGCCGCGCCGGGCGAGCAGCGCGCCTGCGACCACGCCGCCGAGCTGCGAGCCGAGGATGCACACGTCGTAGACGCGCTGGGTGGCGGGCGGTCGGAAGGTCTGGGTGGCCACGGGCGGTCCAGACTAGCCGAGGTCGGGGTTCCGCAGGGCGCCGACCTCACGAGGGCCTGCTCCCTCGACCCGCACCCGCCGGCCGTCCACCGACAGCCGGCCGGCGGCATACCAGCCGATCGCCTGCGGATAGAGCCGGTGCTCCTCGACGAGGACCCGGGCGGCGAGCGCCTCCTCGGTGTCCTCGGGCAGGACCGGCACCGCCGCCTGCGCGATCACCGGCCCGGTGTCGGTGCCCTCGTCCACGAAGTGCACGGTGCAGCCGGAGAGCCGCGCGCCGTACGCGAGGGCCTGCCGGTGCGCGTGCAGGCCCGGGAAGCTCGGCAGGAGCGCCGGGTGGATGTTCATGACCCGCGGGCAGCCGCGGCTCGCCGGCGTGGGGCCGAAGGCGGCGAGGAACGCGGGCGTCACGAGCCGCATCCACCCGCACAGGCAGACGAGGTCGACCCCGCGCGCCTGGAGCGCGGCGGCGAGCTCGCGGTCGTAGGCGGCGCGGTCGGCGACGCCCTTCGACGGCACGAGCAGCGCCTCGACCCCGGCCCGCCGCGCCCGCTCGAGCGCGCCCGCGCCCGGGACGTTCACGGCGACCACCGCGACCGTCGCGTCGATCCGGCGGGCGGCGCAGGCGTCGAGGATGGCCTGCAGGTTGGTGCCGCCGCCGGAGGCGAGGACGCCGAGCCTCGTCAACGCACGACCTCGCAGGTCGCCTCGCCCTCGCCCTTCGCGACGTGGCCCACGGTCCAGCTCGCGAGGCCGCGGGCGGAGAGCGCCGCGTGGGCGGCCTTCTCGTCGCCGGGCGCCACGAAGGCGACGAGCCCGAGGCCCATGTTGAAGGTCCGGTACATGTCGTCCCAGGGCACGTCGAGCTCGCGCTGGACGACGTCGAAGATCGGCGGGCGGTCCCACCGCTTCTCCTCGATCACCGCCCTGAAGCCGTCGGGCAGGTTGCGGGGCGCGTTCCCCGGGAGGCCGCCGCCGGTGATGTGGGCGAAGGACTTCACCGGCACGGCCTCGAGGAGCGCCTGCACGTCCTTCGCGTAGATGCGGGTCGGCTCGAGGAAGGCCTCGGCGAGGGAGCGCCCGTCGAGCACGTCGAGCCGCTCGTCGAGGCGGCGGCGCTCGAGGACCTTGCGCGCGAGCGAGTAGCCGTTCGAGTGGAGGCCGGTCGAGGCGATGCCGATGGCGAGGTCGCCCACGGCGACCCGCTTGCCGTCGACGATCTTCGAGCGCTCCACCACGCCCACCGAGAAGCCGGCGAGGTCGTACTCGCCCGGCGCGTAGAAGCCGGGGAGCTCCGCGGTCTCGCCGCCGATGAGGGCGCAGCCGGCCTGGCGGCAGCCCTCGGCGATGCCCTTCACCACCTGGGCGGCCTGCTCGGCGGAGAGCTTCCCGGTCGCGAAGTAGTCGAGGAAGAAGAGGGGCTCCGCGCCCACGACCGCGACGTCGTTCACGCACATGGCCACGAGGTCGATGCCGACCGTGTCGTGGCGGTTCGCGTCGAAGGCGACCTTGAGCTTCGTGCCCACGCCGTCGGTGCCCGAGACGAGCACGGGCTCCTCGTACTTCTTCGTGTCGAGCGCGAAGAGGCCGCCGAAGCCGCCGATGCCGGCGAGGACCTCGGGCCGCATGGTGGGGCGGGCGAGGGGCTTGATGAGATCGACGAGGCGGTCGCCCTCGTCGATGTCGACGCCAGCGTCCCGGTAGGTGAGGGCCATGGCCCGGCCCTTACCGGAACCCGGGCGGCAGGGCAAGGCTCTGCTGATGGGCGGCTTCGCCGCCGGAGGATGGGCGGCGGCGCGGCGCCGCCGCCGCGCTGCTACAGCGCGACCGCGATGAGCAGGAGGGCGGCGAGGAGGACGATGGTGGTTCGCATCGGCGTTCCGGGGGGAGCGCAGCATACCAAACGTGAGATCGACCGCCAGCCCGTGTTCGCGCGCCAGGCGGGGGCCCGGCGGCCGCCCGGAAACCTGCTACCATCCCGGGCGCCCTATGGCCGGACTCCGCCGCCTGCTGCGCCTCGACGCGTTCCGGCTGGCGTTGTACGTCGGGCTCCTCTTCCCCCTGCTGCACTTCGTCAACCTGGTGCGGGGCGTCGACCTGCCGGTCATCTCCCGGGTCGAGCACGCCGCCCAGGACTACGCCCTCACCCGCCTGCGCGGCCCCCGCCCGACCTCCGGACGGGTCGTCATCGTCGCCATCGACAACAAGTCGGTCCGCGAGGAAGGGCGCTGGCCCTGGCCGCGGGAGAAGATGGCGAAGCTCGTCGAGCAGATGGGCAAGGGCGGGGTCGCCTCGGTCGGCTTCGATATCGTGTGGGACGCCGACGACGAGGTGGGGCGCCGCCTCGCCCGGGTGGCCTCGGTGGTGAAGACGGCGAAGGGGGAGTCTCCCCGGCCCGGCGGGCCACTCGAGGACGCCTGGGCGGCCGCCCAGAACCCCGACCCCACCGTGGCGGTCGACCGGGATCCCACCGAGCTCCTCGCCGACGCCATCGAGGACGCGAAGAACGTCACGCTCGGCTTCACCTTCCTCACCCCGGATCAGGTCGCCGGGCTGGGCGCCGACGTCGACGACGATCTCCAGAAGGTCTCGTTCTTCCAGATCGACCCCGTCCACGTCATCGAGAACGGCCGGCTCGTGCCGGTCGAGCCGGCGCCGCAGCTGCCGCAGCACTGGGCGGGCGTGGTCCGGCCGCTCGACGTGCTCCTGTCCGTCGCCTCGTCCGGCGGGTACTTCACCTCCTCGACCGACGACGACGGCGTCATCCGCAAGTACGTGACGGTGGGCGCCGTGGGCGCCTCCAACTTCGCGTCCCTCGGCATCGCCACGCTCGCGCGCACGCTCGGGCCGGAGGGGCAGGTGGCGCGGGTGACGCCCATCGCGAAGGTGCGCGGGTCGCGCTTCCTGCAGGCGGTGCGGCTGGGCGACGTCACCGTCGACGTCGACGACGCCGGCTTCGCGTACCTCAACTACTACGGGCAGTACCGCGACTTCCCCACCTGGTCGGCGACCGATCTCCTGCACGGGAGGATCCCGGCCGACCAGATGCGCGGGAAGGTGGCGGTGGTCGGGACGACCGCGGTGGCCACCTGGGACCAGCGGGTGACGCCGTTCGACGCGTTCGCGCCCGGGGTGATCACCCACGCCACGTTCATGGAGAACGTGCTCCGGGGCGAGCTCCTGGTGCGCACGCAGACGGTGGTCGTCGCCGAGGTGGTGGTGCTGATCCTCACCGCCTTCGCGCTCGCGCTCCTCTTCTCCCGGGTCTCCTCGCTGCTCTCCGCGCCGGCGCTGGTGGTCGCGGCGGGCGTCACCGCGGGCACGGGGGTGGTCGCGCTGCAGCGCTGGAACCTCCTCCTCGCGGTGGCGCTGCCGATCATGCAGCAGTTCGCCATCTTCCTCGCCGCGACCTCCTACCGGTTCTTCAACGAGGAGCGCGAGCGGCGGAAGGCCCGCGAGACCTTCAGCCGCTTCCTCGCGCCGGCCATCGTCGAGCAGGTGCTCGAGCGCGAGGGGTCGCTGAAGCTCGGCGGCGAGAAGCGCGAGCTCACCTGCCTCTTCGCCGACATCCGCGGCTTCACGACGCTCTCCGAGAAGCTCGATCCGCACGTGCTCCTCGAGGTGCTCAACGAGTACCTCACGCCGATGACCGACATCATCGTGCAGGAGCACCAGGGCACCCTCGACAAGTACATCGGCGACGCCATCATGGCGTTCTGGGGCGCGCCGTCGCCGCAGGACGACCACGCGCTGCGCGCCTGCCGGGCCGCGCTCGGGATGATCCGCAAGCTGCAGGAGCTCCGGGTCGGCTGGCGGGAGCGCAAGCTGCCGGACATCGACATCGGCGTGGGGCTCAACACCGGCCCGATGTCGGTCGGGTTCCTCGGCAGCCAGGACCGCTTCTACAACTACACGGTGCTCGGCGACGCGGTGAACCTGTCCTCCCGCCTCGAGGGCGCCAACCGGCAGTACGGCACGCACATCCTCATCGGCCCCATCACCCGCGACATGGTGAAGGACCACATGGTGCTGCGGGAGGTCGACCGGGTCCGCGTGAAGGGCAAGCGCGAGCCGGTGCGGATCTTCGAGCTCCTCGGCGAGGCGCCCGCGTCGCCCGAGCAGGCGGCCTTCCTCGAGGCGTTCTCGTGGGGCATCTCGGCCTACCAGGCGCAGCGCTGGGACGAGGCGATCGGCCGGTTCCGCGAGGCGGCCCGCCTCGCCGGCGGCGACGAGACGAGCGAGATCTACGTGGCCCGGTGCGAGGCGATGCGGCGCGAGCCACCCGGACCCCAGTGGGACGGGGTCTACGAGATGCACAGCAAGTGACGCGCCGGGCAGGACCGGTTGTTTGACACTCCCTCCCGGGATCGGCTACCCACCAGAGGAATCACTTCCAGCGAGCCATGGCCGAGGACCCTCTCTTTCAGCGCTTCGGACGCGAATTCCAGAAGGGCGCCGTCCTCTTCCGCGAGGGCGAGGCCGGCAAGGAGATGTACGTCGTCCACCAGGGCCGGGTGACCATCGCGAAGAAGGTCGGCGGCGTGGAGAAGATCCTCGCCTCGCTCGGGCCCGGCGAGTTCCTGGGCGAGATGTCGATCCTCAACAACAAGCCGCGGTCGGCGACCGCGACCTGCGCCGAGGACTCGAAGCTCCTCGTCATCGACGCGAAGACCTACGAGGCGATGATCCGCGGCAACGCCGAGATCGCGGTCCGCCTCATCAAGAAGCTCGCCGAGCGCCTGCAGGAGGCCGACGAGCAGATCGAGAACCTGCTCCTCGCCGACGCCTCGAGCCGGGTGGTGCACTACCTCGCGCGCGCGGCGCAGAAGGCGCCGAAGGGTCCCGCGGGCTCGAAGGTGGAGGTGGCGCCGAAGGAGCTGCCCGCGCGGGTGGGCGTGAAGGCCGAGCAGGCCGACGAGGTGCTGATGAAGCTCCTCAAGGCCAACATCATCAGCGTCCACCCCGACGGCTTCCTCGTGCCCGACGTCGACAAGCTGCTCCACTTCCTGGAGTTCCTCCAGATGAAGGCGCAGTTCGGGGACGTCGCGTGAGGTTGACCGTCCTGGGCTGCTCGGGGGGCGAGCTCCCCCGCCACCGGACCACGTGCTTCCTCGTGGACGGCCGGCTCGCGGTCGACGCGGGCGCGCTCACCCAGGGGCTCGAGCTCGAGGACCTCCTCGCGGTCGACGACATCCTCCTCACGCACAGCCACTTCGACCACGTGAAGGACGTGCCGCTGCTCGCCGACCTCCTCGTCGGCCGGCGGAAGACCCCGGTGCGCGTCTGGGCCTCGCCCGAGTGCGCGACCGCGCTGCGCGAGGACGTCTTCAACGATCGGCTCTGGCCGGACTTCACGCGCATCCCGACCGGCGAGCAGCCGGTCATCGAGATCCGCGAGTTCGACCCCGCGAAGCCGTTCCGGATCGGCAGGTACCGGGTCTCGCCGGTGCCGGTGGTCCACCCCGTCGAGTCGATGGGCTACGTGGTCTCCGACGGGAAGGCGTCCTTCGCGATCTCCGGCGACACCGGCCCGACCGACGCCTTCTGGGCCCGGGTGAACCGGGAGCGGAAGCTCGGCGCCGTCCTCGTCGAGCTGTCCTTCCCCGACGCGCTGCAGTGGCTCGCCGACGTCTCGGGCCACCTCACGCCGAGGACGCTGAAGGGCGAGCTTGCGAAGCTCGAGCGCAACGGGTACCCCGTGCTCCTCTATCACCTGAAGCCCGCCTACGCCGCCGAGCTCAGGAAGGCGATCGCGAAGGCCCGGTTGCCGGGCGTGCGCGTGCTGAAGGTCGGCGACGAGTTCGTGCTGTAGGGCGGCCCCCCGGGGAGCGACATGGCCTGGTTCTCGAAGCAGAAGAAGATGAAGGCGAAGGACGTCCCGAACGGGCCGGTGCCGGCCGCGAAGGGCGAGAACGTCTGGCACCGCTGCGACGCGTGCGGCGAGGTCGTCCCGACCCTCGACTTCGAGAAGAGCTGGAACGTGTGCGCGGCGTGCGGCCAGCACGAGGCGCTCCCGGTGCGCCGGCGCTTCGAGCTCGTCTGCGACCCGGGCAGCTTCCAGGAGCTCGACGGCGAGCTCACCCCGCAGGACCCGCTCGGCTTCGTCGACTCGAAGAAGTACCGGGACCGGCTGAAGGGGACCTACAAGAACACCGGCCTGCGCGACGCGTTCGTCTCCGGCGTCGGCGCGATCCAGAAGCAGCAGGTGTCGCTCGGCTGCTTCGCCTTCGAGTTCATGGGCGGCTCGATGGGTTCGGTGGTGGGCGAGAAGGTCGCTCGCGTCTTCGATCGCGCCTGGGAGCGGCGCATCCCCGCCATCGTGTTCAGCTCGTCCGGCGGCGCGCGCATGCAGGAGGGCATCTTCTCCCTCATGCAGATGGCGAAGACCTCCGCGGCCATCAACCGCTTCCGCTCCATCCGCAAGCCCTACGTGTCGGTGATGCTCCACCCGACCACCGGCGGCGTCGCCGCGAGCTTCGCGTGGCTCGGCGACGTCATCGTGGCCGAGCCGAAGGCGCTCATCGGCTTCGCCGGCCCGCGGGTCATCGAGCAGACCATCCGCGAGAAGCTCCCGCCGGGCTTCCAGCGCTCCGAGTTCCTCATCGAGCACGGCATGATCGACGCGATCGTGCACCGCCACGAGCTGCGCGAGCGCCTCGGGCAGCTCCTCGCGCTGATGGGTTGAGCGAGTTCGACTTCTGCCGTATGTCCCGAGCGTAGCCGCGCCCCCGGGCGCGGCGGAGACGAGGGACGTGACCGATCCCCACCGCTACCTCGAAGGCCTCGAGCCGCTCTCGATGCGGTTCGGGCTCGACCGCATGGAGCGGGCGCTCTCCGCGCTCGGGCGGCCGGACCGCGCCTACCCGATCCTCCACGTCGCCGGCACGAACGGGAAGGGCTCGACCTGCGCGATGTCCGCCGCCGCGCTCGCCGCGGCCGGCCACCGGGTGGGGCTCTACACCTCGCCCCACCTCGTCCGGTTCGAGGAGCGCATCCAGGTCGGCGGCGCGCCGGTGGGGGAGGGGGACCTCGCCGCGCTCGTCGACGCGGTGCGGTCCGCCTGCCCCTGGCACGACGCCGGCGGGCCGGGCGAGCGGCTCACCTACTTCGAGTTCGCGACCTTGCTCGGCCTCCTCCACTTCGCGCGCGCGGGCTGCGGCGCCGCCGTCGTCGAGGTCGGGCTCGGCGGCCGCCTCGACGCGACGAACGTGGTCGAGCCCCGCGTCACCGTCATCGCGCGCATCGGCCTCGACCACCAGGCGCTCCTCGGCGGCACCGTCGAGGCGGTCGCCGCCGAGAAGGCGGGGATCATGAAGCCGGGCGTGCCGGCGGTGGTGCACGCCGACCAGCCGCCGGGCGCGCTCGCGGTGCTGCGCGCCGAGGCCGCGCGGCGGGGCGCGCCGCTCGAGGTCGCGTCGGCGGACGTCGCGGGCGCGGTCGCGCTCGCCGGGCCGCACCAGCGGGCGAACGCCGGGCTCGCCGCCGCGGCGCTGCGCGCGCTCGGCCGGGCCGGCGTGCCCGTCGACGAGGCCGCCATCGCGCGCGGCCTCGCGACCGCGCGCTGGCCGGGCCGGCTCGAGACCGTGGGCGGGGTGCTCCTCGACGGCGCGCACAACCCGCAGGGCGCGGCCGCGCTCGCGGCGGCGCTCCCGGTGCTCCACCCGGGCCGCCCGGTCGAGCTCGTCCTCGGCGTGCTCGCCGACAAGGACCTCGCCGGCATGATCGACGCGCTCGCGCCGGCGGTGCGCCGCGTCCACGCCGTCGCGCCGCCGTCGCCGCGGGCCCGCGCCGCGGACGAGATCGCCGCGGCGGCGCGCGCGCGCGGGCTCCTCGCCGAGGCGCACCCGGCGCTCGGGCCGGCGCTCTCGAGGGCGCGAGCGCTCGCCGGGCCGGGTGGTCAGGTGTGCGTGGCCGGCTCCCTGTATCTCGTGGGCGAGGCGCGCGCGCTGCTCGCGCCGTAGCGCCAGATATCGGGTCGCCCCGCTTTTTGGGCGGCGGGCTTTCTCGGTGCTACGCTCCCTCGGCCGGAAGCCTCTCATCCGGGGAGCCAGCCCATGTCCGCACGCCGCGTCCTCTCCCTCGCCGCCCTGCTCGCGCTCGCCGCGCCGGGCACCGCGCGCCCGCAGCAGCTCAACGTGATCACCGCCGTGGAGCTGAAGGACGAGGGTGCGTCGACCGTGCTCTCGGTGAAGGGCTCCCGCCCGCCGAACTTCACGACCTTCTCGATGGCGGACCCGCCGCGCTTCGTCATCGACCTCTCCGAGTCGCGCTTCGAGGGCGTGCCGGAGGACCTCGTCGTGCAGGACGGGCTCGTCAACATCGTGAAGAACCTCTCCTACGGCTCGGACGCGACCTCGATCGCCCGCGTCATGATCGCGTTCCAGGTCGACGTCGAGCCGCCGGAGGTGACCACCGCCGGCAACACGCTCGTGGTCCGGGTGCTGAAGCCGTCCGCGGGCGGCGTCGCCGCCGCGCCGGCCCAGCCCTCGCAGGAAGCCCAGGCCGCCCAGCCCCAGCCTGCCCAGCCGGACCCCGCTGCCGCCGAGGCCGCGCGCGTCGAGGCCGAGCGCCAGGCCGCCGCGCAGTCCGAGGCCGACCGGCTCGCCGCGGCCCAGGCCGCCGCGCAGCGCCAGGCCGAGTCCGAGCAGCGCCAGCGCGAGGAGGAGCAGGCGAAGGCGGCCGCCGCGACCTCGGGCGCGCAGGCGCAGGCCCCCGAGCCGCCGCCACCGCCGCCCGCCGACGCGGCCCCGGACGCGGCCGGCTCGCAGGCCGCCGCGGAGGCCGCGGCGCAGGCCGAGGCCGCCGCCCAGGCGCAGGCGCAGAAGGACGCGAAGGCCGCCGCCGCGCTCGCCGAGAAGCAGGCGAAGGCCCAGGCGAAGGCCGACGCGATCGCGAAGAAGCAAGCCGAGGCCGAGGCGAAGCGCCAGGCGAAGGAGGACGCGAAGCGCGCCGCCGCGGAGGCGAAGCAGGCCGCCGCCGACGCGAAGCGCCTCGCCGCGGAGGAGAAGAAGGCCGCCGCCGAGGCGAAGAAGCGCGCCCGCCAGGAGGAGCTCGCCGCGGCGAAGGCGGCGAGGGCCGCCGAGGCCGAGCCGGCCATGCCGGAGAGCACCGAGCGCCTCGACTCCGGCGCGCCCCGGGCGACGCTGCGCCAGGTCGGCTTCAAGGAGCTCCCCGGCGCCTCGCGCGTGTTCGTCCGCACGAGCGTGACCCCGAAGTTCACCATCGCCGAGGCCGGCGAGAACACCATCCGCGTCGAGCTCGAGAACACCAAGGCGACGCGCCGGAACGACACGCGCTTCATGGACACGTCGTTCTTCCCGGGCGCCGTCGCGCTCGTCTCGCCGTCTCGCCACGGCTCGACCTACGTCGTCGAGATCAAGCTGAAGCAGCGGGTGCCGTACCAGCAGAAGATCGAGGGCGACATGCTCGCGCTCGACTTCGAGCGCCCGGCCGGCAGCGCGCCGGCGCCGGCGCCCGGCCCGGACGGCGCGGCCGAGCCGCCCGCGCCCGCGGCCGACGGCTCCGTCGACCTCTCGCACGGCGACCCCAACCCGCCGGCCGACCCCGTGCCGTCCCCGGCCGACGCGCCGGCCGACGCGCCCGCCCAGGCCCCGAAGTAGCCGGCCCCTCGCGAGAGCCGTGTCCCTCGCCGCGCTCGCCCTGGCGGCGCTCTCCGCCGCCGGCCCCGCCGCGTCCGCTCCCCTCGGCGACCTCGCCGTCGAGGGGGAGCGCGTCGTCTACGACGCCGCCCGCGAGCGCTACCGGCTCGAGGGCGCCGCGCGGGTCCGCCGCGGCGCGATCGTGCTCCGCGCCGACCGCGCCGAGGTCGACGCGCGCACCGGCGAGGCCGAGGCCTCGGGCCACGTGTTGCTGACCGACTCCGCCCGCGTCATCGCCGCCGACGCGCTCCGGGCGCAGCTCGGCGGCGGCTTCGTCGCCGAGGGCGTGGTCGCGTTCCTGAAGGCGCGGCCGCTGGATCTCACCGGGGTCACGACGCTCGACGCGGCGCACCTCGCCGGCACGAACCGGCTCTCGTTCTCCGCCCGCAAGGTCACCGGCGGCACCGCGCCCGGCGGGTCGCTCACGCTCGAGGACGCGCGCCTCACGCTGTGCGACTGCGGGCCGGGCAAGGAGCCGACCTGGGCGCTCCGGGCGAGGTCCGCCGACGTCATCCCCGGCGACCGCGCGATCCTCACCTGGCCGGTGCTCTACGTGCACGCGGTGCCGGTGCTCCCGCTGCCGTGGCTCTACGTGCCGCTGGGCGAGCGCCAGACCGGGCTCCTCTTCCCGGAGATCGCCTCGACCGCCGCGACCGGCTTCGCGTTCTCGCAGCCGCTGTACGTCACGCTCGGCGAGCACGCCGACCTCACGCTCTCGCCGGGCTGGGCCTTCGGGCCGTCGCGGAAGCCGGCGGACACCTCGCCGGCGGTCTCGGGTCCCACCGGACGGCTCGAGCTCCGCTGGGCGCCGGCCGAGGGCGCCGAGGGTAGGGCCGAGCTCACCTGGGTCGACGACGGCATCGCCGAGCCCGGCGGCGCGGACGGCAACCGCTTCGGGCTCGCGCTCCGCCACCACCAGGGCACGGGCGACTCCCTCGCCCTCGAGGCGGAGCTCGCCCTCGACGAGGACGGCGTCCTCCACCGCGACCTCACCTCGAGCCGCCTCTCGCGCGCGGCCACCTACCAGCGCTCGGCGCTCGTCGCGTCGAGGCGGGTGGGCCCGGCGCTCCTCGAGGCGGGCTCGGCGTACCTGCAGCCGCTCGAGCCCGCCGGCGCCACCGGCGCCCACGGCCTCGCGGGCGCGGACGTCCGCCTCTCCGACCCGCTCGGCTGGGCGGCGGCCACGGTGCCCGCGGCCGCGCTCGGGCCGTTCCTCGCCTCGGCCCGGGCCGGCGTCACCTACCGCTCGCCGCTGCACGGCGGGACGGACCTCGGCCTGCGCCCCGAGACCGCGCGGCTCGACGGCCGGCTCGAGCTCGAGCTGCCGCTCGTGGTCGCGGACGCGGTCGCCCTCTCTCCGTTCGTCCGCGGGGCCGCCCTGACCTACTCGGGCGCCGAGGGTGGCCAGGTCGCCTGGGGCGTCGTGGGCGCCGCGGCCTCGACCGAGGTCGCCCGCCGCTACGGCGAGCTCCGCCACGCCGTCGGCGCGCGGGCCGAGTGGCGCCTCGGGAGCGCGACGGTCGGCGACGCGCCCGCGTTCCCTTCCTTCGACGCGTTCGACCGGGTGCAGGCCGCGACCGGCGACCGCACGCTCACGGCCGCCCCGCCCGGGCGCTTCCAGCAGCTCCGCCTCGCGGCCGACACGCGGCTCTCGCTCGGCGGGGCGACGCTCGCGAGGCTCACCCTCGGCCGCGACTTCGACCTCGAGGCCGGCCGGGCCGCCGAGGCCTTCGCCTCCGGCGCCGTCGGGATCGGCCCGGTCCACGCCGAGGTGGGCACGCGCTTCCCGTCCCTCGACCGGCCCGCGGAGCTCTCGGCGCGCCTCGACCTCGGCGACCGCAAGGGGAACCTGCTCCACGCCGAGTACCATGCCGTGCGCGGCTCCGGCGGCGGGGTCCAGACCGCGGGCCTGGACGTGCTGTTCGACCCACGGCCCAGGGTCCTCGACGCCGCCGCGGGCTCGGTGCTGGGCGGCCAGCTCGCGCTCGGCCCGGCGCTCCTCGGCTACGAGGCCCGCTTCCCGGGGCGCTCCGGGCTCACGCAGGCCGGGTGCGGGGCGAACCCGGCCCGGAAGCTCGGCGCGACCGAGCTCTACGAGCAGGTGGGGCGCCTCGGCTGGGAGTCGCCCTGCCACTGCTTCCGCGCGGCGGTGCAGGTCGAGGTGGACGCCTGCGGGAACTTCGCGGGCGTGAAGGGGAAGATCGAGATCGCGCGGACCGGCGACCAGGCGAGCGGCGGTCGCTGACTCAGAGTGTGGGCCCCGCTGGGGATCGGGCGCGCTTTCCCCTGGTAACGGCTGGGCTTACCCCCGACAATCCGCGGGTGACCCGCCCCCGGGCGCCGCGTGCGCCCCGCACCGAGGATCCGACCCGCACCGAACCCGTGGCGACCGAGCCCGAGAAGCGCCGGGCGATCCTGCACGCCGCGGTCCGCGTCTTCGCGGAGAAGGGCTACCACGGCTGCCGGATCGCGGACGTCGCGAAGGCGGCGGGCGTCGCCTACGGGCTCGTCTACCACTACTTCCAGTCGAAGGAGGAGCTCCTCGAGAGCGTCTCCGCGGAGCAGTGGGAGATCCTGGTGAACGCGCTCCGCGGCGTGGAGGAGGGCCCGGGCTCCGCGCCGGAGAAGCTCGCCGGCATGCTCGCGTTCGTCTTCGACGTCTTCAAGACCGCGCCCGCCGCGGTCCGGGTGCTGCTCCTCGAGGTGACGCGCACCCCGCACGCGCTCCGCGCGGGCTCCACCCGCGAGGCGTTCGAGGTGGCGGTGCGGCTCATCTCCGAGGTCATCCGGCGCGGCCAGGAGCGGGGCGAGCTCCGCGGCGACATCGACCCGCTCACCTCGGCCGCCGGCGTGCTCGGCGCCCTCGAGCTCGCGGTGACCGCGATGGTCATCGGGATCGTCCCGGCGCCGGACGAGGCGGGCATCGACCGCGCCCGCGACCAGGTGACCGCGCTCGTGCTCGGGGGCCTGCAGCCCCGCTGAGACACCCTTTCTGGCGCTGCGCACCGCGTCATCGGGGAGCACAATGGGTTCCTTTCAGCGTGGCGGCCGATCCCGGCCGCCGGAAACGAGGACGTGATCATGGCGGCGCGCGTGCTGGTCTCGGACGACCTCTCGCCGGAGGCGGTGCGGATCCTCCAGGCGGCCGGGCTGGAAGTGGACGTGAAGGTGGGCCTCAAGCCCGAGGCGCTCGAGGAGCTCATCGGGGGCTACGACGGCCTCGCCGTGCGCAGCGCGACGAAGGTGACCGCGAAGCTCCTCGCGAAGGCCGAGCGGCTCAAGGTGATCGGCCGCGCCGGCGTGGGCGTCGACAACGTCGACCTCGACGCCGCGACGCGCAAGGGCGTCGTCGTGATGAACACGCCCGGCGGCTCGTCGGTCACCGTCGCCGAGCTCGCGCTCGCGCACATGCTCGCGCTCTCCCGACACGTCGCCGCGGCGACCGCGAGCGTGAAGGCCGGCAAGTGGGAGAAGAAGAAGTTCCAGGGGCACGAGCTCGCCGGGAAGACGCTCGGCGTCGTCGGCATCGGCGCCATCGGCTCGGCGCTCGTCGAGCGCGCCCGGGCGATGCACATGAAGATCGTCGCCTACGACCCGTTCATCTCGGCCGAGGCGGCGGCGAAGCTCGGGGCCGAGCTCCTCAAGCTCGACGAGCTCTGGGGGCGCGCGGACGTGGTCTCGCTGCACGTCCCGCTCACCGAGCAGACGAAGAACCTCGTGAACGCCTCGACGCTCGCCCAGATGAGGAAGGGCGCGCTGCTCGTGAACTGCGCCCGCGGCGGCATCGTCGACGAGAAGGCCCTCGCCGACGCGCTCGCGTCCGGCCACCTCGGCGGCGCGGCCCTCGACGTGTTCGAGAAGGAGCCGCCGGCGCCGGACCACCCGCTCTTCGCGATCGACACCTTCGTCTGCACCCCGCACCTCGGCGCCTCCACCGAGGAGGCCCAGTCGGCGGTCGCGATCGCCATCGCCGAGCAGCTCGCGGCCTACCTCGTGCGCGGCGAGGTGAAGAACGCGGTCAACGTGCAGGGCCTGCCGAAGGAGGTCCTCGCCCAGCTCTCGCCGTACCTGCCGCTCGCCGAGCGGCTCGGCTCGCTCGCCGCCCAGCTCGCCCCGCCGGGCGCCCAGGAGGTCACGGTCGAGGTCTCCGGCGAGCTCGCCTCGGTGCCGATGAAGCCGCTCGCGAACCGGGCCCTCACCGGCATCCTCCGGCACTTCCTCGACACGCCGGTGAACGAGGTCTCCGCGCCGGCGATGGCGAAGGACCGCGGCATCGCGGTGCGCGAGGTGCGCTCCGCCGAGGCCCACGACTACGCGAGCCTCGTCGCGGTGAAGCTGAAGGGGCCCGCGGGCGAGGTCGAGGTGGCGGGCACGGTCTACGGCAAGCGCGACGTGCGCGTCGT
Source organism: Anaeromyxobacter sp. (assembly GCA_046351695.1). Taxonomy (GTDB): domain Bacteria; phylum Myxococcota; class Myxococcia; order Myxococcales; family Anaeromyxobacteraceae; genus Anaeromyxobacter. The sequence goes on from JAXLYA010000001.1 coordinate 18,100, forward strand.
GCGGGTGAACGCGTTCCGCGTCGAGGCGGTGCCCGAGGGGCACGTCATCCTCTGCGAGAACGACGACGCGCCCGGCGTGGTCGGCAACCTCGGCATGGCGCTCGGCGGCGCCGGGGTCAACATCGCCCGGATCTCGCTCTCCCGCCTCGAGGACCGGTCCCGCGCCTTCGCCTACCTGAACGTCGACTCGCCCCCGGCGCCCGAGGTGCTCGAGCGCGTCCGGGCGCTGCCGCACGTGCGCTCGGTCAAGGTCATCAAGCTTTAGCGGCGGGGGCCCGCCGGGGTAGAGTCCGGCCCCTGATGCTCGACCTCTCGCTCCCCACGGGGATCCGCGACCTCCTGCCCGACCACTCCGCCCACCTGGCGGAGCTCTCCGGCCGGCTCCAGGAGGTCTTCGCGAAGTTCGGCTACCGCCGCCTCTTCCTGCCGACGCTCGAGCGGATGGAGGTCGTCGCGCTCGGCCTGTCGCCGGGCGCGCTCGCCGACGTCGTGAAGTTCGTCGAGCCGGGCTCGGGCGAGGTGGTCGCCATCCGGCCCGACATCACGCCGCAGATCGCGCGGCTCTACGCCGCCCGCCCGGACGCGCTGCCCGCGCCGGCGCGGCTCTGCTACGACGGTCCGGTCCTGCGCGCCCGCGAGGCCCGCGCCGGGCGCCCGCGCGAGGTCTACCAGGCCGGCGTCGAGCTCCTCGGCCTCCACGGCCCGGACGCCGACGCGGAGGCGCTCGTCGTGCTCGCCCGCTCGCTCGAGCGGGTGGGGCTCACGACCGCGATCGTCGAGGTCGGCCACGCGCGCTACGCGCAGGCGATGATCACCGCCGCCGGCCTCGGGCCGAAGGCGCGCGACGAGGCCTTCCAGGCGCTGTCGCGCAAGGACGAGGGCACGCTCGCGGCGCTCGCCGCGAAGGCGCGGGGCGACCGCAAGGCCCGCGACGCCATGCCGCACCTCGCCCACCTCTACGGCGACGGCGCGCTCGGGCGCGGCAAGAACCTCGCCCGCGGCATCCCCGACGCGGAGTCCGCGCTCGCCGAGGTGGAGGCCGCGCTCGCGCTCGCGCGCCGCCGTGGCGTGAAGGAGACCGCGGTCGATCTCGGCGAGGGGCGGGGGCTCGGGTACTACACCGGCATCACCTTCGCCGGGCACGCGCCCGGCGCCGGCAGCGCGGTCGCCGCGGGCGGGCGCTACGACGGCCTGCTCGCGCGCTTCGGCCGGCCGGACCCCGCGATCGGGTTCGCCGTCGACCTCGAGTTCGCGACCCAGGCGCTCGAGCGCGCGAACGGGGGCCCGCGCGCGCGCGCGACGCAGGGCAAACCGTCCAGAAAGACGCGCCGGTAGCGGGCTTCGCGGTCCCCTGGTATCGTCCCGCCGATCGCGTCCCTTCCGGCGCGCGAACCCCTTTTTCCGGCGCCCGCGGGCGCCTCCGGAGCAGAAGAGATGCCGAACGTGGTGGTCGTCGGGGCCCAGTGGGGCGACGAGGGCAAGGGCAAGATCGTCGACCTCTTGACCCAGTACGCCGACGTGGTCGTCCGCTTCCAGGGCGGCAACAACGCCGGGCACACGCTGGTGGTGGGCGGGGAGAAGACGGTCCTCCACCTCATCCCGGCGGGCATCCTCCACCCGGGCAAGGCCTGCGTCATCGGCAACGGCGTGGTCCTCGACCCCGAGGTCTTCGTGCTCGAGGTCGACCGCCTGAAGGCGAAGGGCGCGCTCCAGGACGAGGGGCAGCTCGTCGTGTCGCTCGACGCGCACGTGATCATGCCGTGGCACAAGGCGATCGACGTGGCCCGCGAGCAGGCGATGGGGCAGGGGAAGATCGGCACCACCGGCCGCGGCATCGGCCCGACCTACGAGGACAAGGTCGCCCGCCGGGGCCTGCGCGTCCGGGACCTCGTCGACGAGGCGCGCCTCGCCCGCAAGGTGAAGGAGCGCCTCCCCGCCGCGCTCGAGGAGCTCCGCCGGCTCGGCGCGAAGCCCGAGCTCGACGAGGGCGCCATCGTCGCCAAGGCGGCCGAGGCCGGCCGCCGCGTCGCCCGCCACGCCGCCGACGTCTCGCTCTGGCTGCACCGCGCCCTCAAGGCCGGCAAGTCGCTCCTCTTCGAGGGCGCGCAGGGCACGATGCTCGACGTCGACCACGGGACGTACCCGTTCGTCACGAGCTCCAACACCGTCGCGGGCAACGCCGTGGTGGGCTGCGGCCTCGGGCCGACGGCCGTCGACTACGTCCTCGGCATCTCGAAGGCGTACTCGACCCGCGTCGGCGGCGGCCCGTACCCGACCGAGCTCAAGGACGCGACCGGCGACCGGCTCCGCCAGGTCGGCGGCGAGTTCGGCGCGACCACCGGCCGCCCGCGCCGCACCGGCTGGCTCGACGCGCTCGCGCTCCGCTACGCGGCGCGCGTGAACGGCCTCCACGGCATCGCGCTCACGAAGCTCGACGTGCTCGCCGGCTTCGACCCCGTGAAGATCGCGGTGGGCTACCGCGTCGACGGGAAGGTGCTCGACGAGATGCCGTCCGACCCGGAGACGCTCGAGCGGGCCGAGGCGGTCTACGAGTCCCTGCCGGGCTGGACCGAGCCCGTCGAGGGCGTCCGCAGCTGGGACGACCTGCCCGCGAACGCGAAGGCGTACGTGAAGCGGGTGGAGGCGCTCGTCGGCGTGCCGGTGATGGGCTTCTCGGTCGGCGCCGACCGGGGCGCGACCGTGCTGCTCACGAACCCGTTCCTGAAGAGCTGACCCGCTGACCTGACCCGAACCGCAGCCGGAGGAGCCGCCATGAACGCTCGGACCGTCCTGGGGATCGCCGTCCTCCTCGCCGGCGCGGGCGCAGCGCGGGGCCAGGCCCCCGCGCCGGCGGCGGCTGCACCGGCCCCGGCGGCGGCCGCCGTGGCGCCGACCACCGCCGTCCTCGAGAAGCTCGCGGCGGGCGATCGCGCGGTGGCCGCCGGCGATCTCAGGAGCGCGCTCTTCGCCTACCAGGACGCGGCCTACGCGCAGCCGGAGTACCTCGCCTCGCGCGTGAAGCTCGGCCGCACCTACCTCGCGATGCGGTACCCCGACTTCGCGATGGCCCAGGCCGAGCTCGTGCTGAAGGGCGACCCGTCGAACCCCGAGGCGCTGGCGCTCCTCGACGACGCCCGCCGCGCCCCGCCGCGCACGGCGGCACCGGCCGCGGCTCCGGTCGCCGCCGCGGCGCCCGCCGAGCCCCCGCGGCCCGGTCCGCGCACGTTCAAGATCGTCCCGGAGCAGCCGCCGGCCGCCGCTCCGGCCGCGGCGCCCTCGGCCGCCGCCGCCGAACCGGCCGCCGGGCCCCGGCCACGGCGCCGGCGCCCGCGGCCGCCGCCCCGGTGTCGTCCCCCGCGCCCACCGCCGCCGCGCCCGTGGCCGCCGCACCGGTCGCCGCGGCCACGGCCGCGGCCGCGCCGCCGTGGTCGCCGCGCCGGGGTCCGCGCCCGCGGCCGCGCCGGCTCCGGCCCCCGCTCCGAAGCCGCAGACCGCGGCGCAGCGGTACCGCACCGGCGTCGGGCTCATCGGCAGCCGCGACTACGCGGGCGCGGTCGCGGAGCTCACCGAGGCGATCGCGCTCGACCCGCGCCTCGCGGTCGCGTACGCGGCCCGGGCGAGCGCGCGGTTCGGCCTCGGCAAGTACCGGGAGGCGGCCGACGACTACAAGGCGTCGATGGGCCTCGACCCCGGCCTCGCCACGCCGCTCTACGGGCTCGCCGAGTGCTACCGGCAGCTCGGCGATCCGGCAGCGGTCGAGATGTACCAGCGCTACGCCGACTCGAAGGCGCCGGACGTCCGGGAGGACCTCCGCGCCGTCGCGTCGAAGCGCGCCGCCGAGCTCTCCGGGAAGTAGCGGTAAACCTCCGTTCAAGCCCGCGTCCCGAGGCCGGCTTGGCCGGCCGCGGCGGCCGGGCGTACACTTTTCACGTGCCGGCGCGCACCTTCAGGACGCGCCTCTCGCTCCGCCTGGCGGTCGCGGCCGCCGGGCTCTTGTGGGCGGGCGTGCTGGTCGTCCTCCTGCTCTCGCCGGGGGCGGGGCCGGAGGCCATCTTCGGGGCTGCGGTGTTCACCGCGTTCTTCTCCGGCTTCTCGTTCGTCTACCGGCGCACGACCATCACCGTGACGAAGGACGGCATCGTCGCGACGGCGCCGCTCCGCCGCCCGCGGACCATGGCGTTCCGGGACATCCTCGAGGTCGTCGTGCAGGACGGCCTCGCCGGCCGGGTCTACGCGATCTGCACGCGCGCCGGCCTCGTCCACTTCACGAGCCTCTTCGGCGGGCACCTCGAGCTCTTCGAGCTCATCCGCGAGCGTGCGGCGCTGGCGCCGCGCGGCCGGTGACCAGGTCCGCTCGCCTGAGCCTGTCGAAGGGCGAAGGCCGGACGTGCGCTCAGGGCAGCGCCGCCGCCGCGAGCGCGGCCGCCCCGAGCGCGAGGAGCACCGCCGCCGCGGCGAGGCCGTGGCCGCGGTCGCGGCCGTGGGCGGGCGGGCCGTGCGAGGCCGGCCCGGGCGGCGGGCCCGGAGGGTCCCCGCCCTCGAGCGCGACGGCGGTGCCGCCGAGGAGCAGCTCGTCGCCCGGGGCGAGCGGCACGGGGCGGCGCTCGATGCGGACGCCGTTCACGCGGACCCCGTTCTTGGAGCCGAGGTCGAGCACCGTGGCGCCGCGCTCCCCGGGCGCGACGCGCGCGTGCCGGCGAGAGAGCTCGGGGTCGGGGAGCCGCAGCCCGGCGCCGCGTCCCCGGCCGACGACCACCGCGCCGCGGAGCGGCGTGCGCGCGCCCGCGAGCGGCCCGGTCAGGACGACGAGCGCGGGCCCGTGCGGCGCCGCGCCCGCGATCAGCGCCCCGGCGGCCGCCCGTGTGCCGCCGGCCTCGCCGTGCACGGGCGCGCCCCCGTCCGCGAGCGCGAGCTCGGTCCCGGCCGCCTCCGCGCGCTCGCCCGGCCGGAGCAGGCGGCGGCCGCCGGGTGGCACCGCGTGCCCGGCGACCCGCACGCCCGGGATGGTGGCCGTCACGACCACGCCCGCGGGGCACGGCTCGAGCCGCAGGGCGGCGGGCGGGAGGCCCGCGAGGTGGATGGCGTCCGCGGCCGAGCCGCCGGCCGTCGCCGCCGAGGCGAGCTCGGCCTCTTCCCGCGGTGCGTCGCGGGCTCCGAAGGCGAGGCGGTGCGGTCCCCGGGGCATCGCTCGACCCGATTCCACGGACCGTGCCACGCGCAAGTGCGCGAGACTCCGTGCCTGGCCGGCCGGGCGGCGGTCCGCGCGGCGGCCGCCCGGTCTCGGGCGCGGACCGGCCGGGCTCAGGGCCTCTCGCGCAGCACCGCCAGCGGGTCGAGCACGTCGTCGGCGCGCACCCGCCGCACGGCCCTGCCGTCCGACAGGAGCCTGACCGCCCCCTCGTCCGTGCGGAGCACGACCGCCCCGCCGGCGCGCCAGCGCGCGAGCGCCTCGGCGTGCGGGAACCCGTACCGGTGCTCGGCGGAGTTGCTCACGACCGCGAGCTCTGGCGAGGTCGCCGCGACGAACGGTCCGGTCGAGGATCGCCGGCTGCCGTGGTGCGGGATCTTCACGACGGTCGATGCGAGGCCGCCCCGCGCGATCGCGAGCGCCTCGCCCTCCGGCTCGACGTCGCCCGGGAACAGGAACGAGGTCCCGCGGTAGGTCACCTTGAGCACGAGCGACGCGTCGTTCTCGATGAGCCCGTCGCGCGGACCGCCGAGGACCTCGAGCCGCACGCCGGCGCGCTCGAGCACCGCGCCGGGCTCGAGCGCCTCGGGCCGGAGCCGCTCGAGGAGGGCCCGCGTCTCGCCGCCGCCGAGCTGGCCGTTCGAGAGGAGCCGGCCCACCGGCAGGGCGTCGGCGACCGCCGCCATCCCGAGCGCGTGGTCGGGGTGCGGGTGGGACACGAAGGCGAGCGCGACCTCGCGGACGCCGAGGTCGCGGAGGAACGGCACGACGTCCCGCGCGCCCGGGTCGGGGCCGCCGCCGGGCGAGCCGCCCGCGTCGACGAGCACCGCCGCGCCGTCGGGCAGCCGGAGCAGCGCGGAGTCGCCGTGGCCGACGTACAGGAACGTGACCTCGAGCCCGCCGCGGGCGCGCGCGGCCGCCGCCCGGAGCGGCCCCGGCAGCGCGAGCGCGAGCGCCGCGCCGGTCCAGGCGAGCGCGCGCAGCCGGCCTCGGAGCCGCGTGCCGAGCACCGCGCACGCGTAGCAGGCGACGGTGAAGCCCGGCCCGGGCGCGGCGAGCCCGAGCACCGACCAGCTCGGCGCCGCCGCGGCGTCGGAGAGCGCGAGGAGCGCCCACGCGAGCGGCCGCGCGAGGAGGAGCACCGGGGCGGCGAGCCCGGGAGAGAGCGACGCGAGGAGCGCCGCGACGGTCGCGAGCACGGTGAGCCCCGAGCCGACCGGCACGCCCGCCACGTTCGCGAGGAGCCCGAGCACCGGGAGCTGGCGGAAGTGCGTCGCGAGCACCGGCGCCGTCGCGAGGGACGCCGCGACGCTCGCGCACGCGCCGGAGACGAGCGGCTCGACGAGCCGCGCCCGCCAGGTGCCCCGCGGCGGCGGCGCCCAGGGGAGCGCGCGGCGGAGCGGCCCCGACCAGAGCACGAGCCCCGCCACCGCGCCGAAGGAGAGCTGCATGGAGGGGTCGAGCGCCGCGCCCGGATCGCCGGCGAGGAGCAGGAGGGCCGAGAGCGCGAGCGTGTCGGCGGCGCGCGGCTCGCGGGAGAGGAGGGTGCCGAGCAGCCCCACGGCGGCGGCGAGCGCGGCGCGCAGCACCGGGACCCCGGCGCCGGTCGCGATGGCGTAGGCGAGCGTGACCGGGAGGGCGACCGCGGCCGAGAGCCGGCGCGGGTCGGCGCGTGCCGCGAGCCCGTCGCTCCGCACGAAGAGGCTTCGCAGGAGCCGCTCGAGGCCGAGCGCGACCACGACGAGGTGCAGGCCGGAGACGGCGAGGACGTGGGCGAGCCCGCTCCGCGCGAAGGAGCGGACGGTGGCGGGGTCGAGGGCGCCGCGGTCGCCCGTGCCGATGGCCCGGACGAGCGCCGCCTCGCGCGGAGGGAGCGCGGCCCGGGTGGCCTCGGCGAGCCGCTCGCGCGCCCGCTCGAGCCAGGCGGCCGGGCTGGGCGGCCCCGTGCGGACCACGGGGCCCACCGCCTGGCCGGTCCAGGTGACGCCGCTCGCGGCCAGCCGGGCGGCGGCGTCCCGGCCGCCCGGGTTCCGGGCCGGCGAAGGGGGCTTCAGGGTCGCCGCCAGCCGGACCTCGTCGCCGAGGGCGAGAGGGTGGGGCGTGGGGCGGGCGCCGAGCTCGGCGACGGTGCCGTCGGGCGTGCGCAGGCGGAAGCGGATGCGGTCGCCCAGGCGGTCGGGGACGGTGACCACCCGGCCGTCCAGGAAGGCGGGGCCCTCGGGAGCGGGACCCGGGGTGCGGGTCCGGGAGATGGACGCGGCCTGCCAGCCTGCGGTCAGGAAGGCCAGGGGGGCGAGCGGGGGGACGAGGACGAAGGCCAGGGCGGCCTGGGTACCGTCGGGGATGGGGGGGCCGAGGAGGCCGAGTGACACCCCTGCAGCGAAGCCCAGGGCGGACCGGACGAGGGGCGAAGGGGTCATTGCGCCCCCGGCGTCGGCGGTACCTCGTGCCGCCGACAGGCTAAAACCCCTGTGATATTGAAAATGTCCGACCGTTCTGCTATGTTCCGCCGACTGAGCTCCCGCCCCGGAGGCCAAGCCGGCCGCCCGGGACGAACCGCCGCATCGGCAGGGCCGCGGGAGCGGAGGAGTGAATGTCCGCACCGCAGGGAGCACCCGCAGCACCGGCAGCCACCCCCGTCCCGGCGCCGACCTTCAAGGTCGGTGACAAGGCCGTCTACCCCGGCCACGGCGTCGGCGAGGTCATGGGGATCGAGCACAAGGAGGTCGCCGGCCAGCGGCAGTCCTTCTACGTGCTCCGGATCCTCGAGAACGGGATGAAGATCATGATCCCGATGAACAAGGTCGGCTCGGTCGGCCTGCGCGAGATCATCGGCGAGAAGGACGTGCGCCGCGTCTACTCGATCCTCCGCGAGAAGGAGGTCTCGGTCGACTCCACGACCTGGAACCGCCGGTACCGCGAGTACACCGACAAGATCAAGACCGGCTCCGTCTTCGAGATCGCGGAGGTCCTGCGCGACCTCTACCTCATCCGCTCCGACAAGGACCTCTCCTTCGGCGAGCGCAAGATGCTCGACACCGCCCGGTCGCTGCTCATCAAGGAGCTCGCGATCGCGAAGGCGTGTAACGAGGACGACGTCGAGGACGATCTCAAGAAGATCTTCAACACCTGAGCCCCTGGCCGTGCGCCGCCGAGAGGCGGCGGGGCCGGAGCTCCGAGATCGCCTCGAACGGCCGCCGCGCGGACCCAGGTCCGTGCGGCGGTCCTGCTTCGGGGGCTTGGGGCCGGGATCTGGGGTCATGACGCGCGGTAAAGCACGGGCGGTGCCAACGTGATCGCAGGCGAGAAGGTGACCGGCATCGTGGCGGCGGGCGGCTCCGGCCTCCGGGCCCGGTCCGGCGCGGAGCGCGCCGGCCAGGGAACGGCCACCGCGAAGCAGTGGCTCGTCCTCGGGGGCGAGACGGTGCTCCGCCGGGCGGCGCGCGCGCTCGCCGCGTGCCCGCTCGTGGACGAGCTCGTGCTGGTCGTCCCTCCGGGCGAGGAGCCCCGGGCAGAGGCCGACCTCGCGGGGCTCGGGAAACCGGGGAGGGCCGTCGCGGGCGGCGCCGCGCGCGCCGACTCGGTCCGGAACGGCCTCGCGGCGGCCACCGGCGCGGTGCTCCTCGTGCACGACGCGGCCCGCCCGTTCGCCTCGGCTGCCCTGGCCGCGCGCGTGGCCGAGGCCGCGGCGAGGGACGGCGCGGCGCTCGCCGCCGTGCCGGTGACCGACACGGTGAAGCGGGCCGCCGCCGGCGCCACGGCCGCGGAGGGCGGCGCCGTCGCGGCGACGCTCGACCGCAGGGAGCTCTGGCTCGCGCAGACGCCCCAGGGCTTCCGCAGGGACCTCCTCGCGCGGGCCTTCGAGGCGGCCGGCGCCGACGCCGCGCTCGCCACCGACGAGTGCGCGCTCGTCGAGCGCCTCGGGGAGAGGGTGACGCTCGTGCCGGGAGAGCCTTCGAACTTCAAGATCACGGGGCCGGGCGACGTCGCCCGGGCGCGCGCGCTCGTCGAGGCGCCGGTCGCGGTCGGCGTCGGCTACGACACGCACCGCTTCGCGGCGGGCCGGGAGCTCATCCTCGGCGGCGTGAAGTTCGAGGGCGACGGCCTCCTCGGCCACTCCGACGCCGACGCCTGCGCGCACGCCATCGGCGACGCGATCCTCGGCGCCTGCGCGCTCGGCGACCTCGGCCGCCACTTCCCGGACACCGACCCCCGCTGGAAGGGCGCCTCCTCGCTCGATCTCCTCCGCCACATCGTGCACCTCGCCGCGGAGCAGGGCTGGGCGGTCGGCAACGCCGACGTCACGCTCGCCGCGAAGCGCCCGAAGATCGCGCCGGCCTCGGCCGCGATGCGGGAGAAGCTCGCCCAGGCGCTCGGGGTCACGCCGGCGCAGGTGAACGTGAAGGCCACCACCGGCGAGGGCATGGGCTTCGTCGGCCGCGGGGAGGGCATCGCCGCGACGGCGGTGGCGCTCCTCGTGAGGAGGGGCGCATGAGCCGCGAGGAGGACGCGTTCTTCGACGGGAAGGGGCCGGACGCGGGCGACCTCCCGCCGCCGCCCCGGCGCCGCGCCTCGGCGCTCTTCGCGCGCAGCCCCGCCATCGCGGTGCTCGCGCTCGCGGTCTCGACCTGGCTCCTGTGGGACCTCGCCCCGGAGGTCGCCTACTACTTCTCGGCCCAGGAGCCCATCGACCTCGGCAGCCCGGGCGCCTACCGCCTCCAGGACGCCCGCGAGAACCGGCTCGTGCAGATCAGGGGCGAGCTCGTGAAGGCGGTCCCGGTGACCGTGGCCCGCACGGGCGACGCCCGCACCATCGGCATCGTCGCGGGGACGAACCTCGTCGTCGACCGGCCCGGCCGCGGCGGTCCGCCGGTGTACGAGGGGCGGCTCATGCCCGCGAAGGCCCGCGCCGACTACGCGGCCGCCGTGAAGGTCATGCGCGAGAAGGGCGCCGAGCTCGGCGACGCCTGGCTCGTCCTGCGCGACGGGGAGCGGCCCCGGCGCGTCTGGCCGCCCGTCCTCGGGACCGCGCTCCTCCTCCTCATCGTCGCCGTCAACGTGCGGGCCCTCGTGAAGGCGCTCGCCTCCTGACCACCCTCCACGCACCGACCACCATGCCCATCCAGCTCCACGACACCCTGCGCGGCGAGAAGCGCGAGCTCACCACCACCGAGCCCGGCAAGGTGCGCTTCTACTGCTGCGGCCCGACCACCTACGACTGGTCGCACGTCGGGCACGCGCGCAGCTACGTGGTCTGGGACGTCGTCGTCCGGCACCTGCGCGCGCGCGGCCTCGCTGTGAAGTACGTCCGCAACTTCACCGACGTCGACGACAAGATCATCAAGCGCGCGAACGAGCGGGGCGAGGACCCGGTCGCGCTCGCCGCGTTCTACGCCCGCGCGTTCGACGAGGACATGGACGCGCTCGGGTGCCTCAGGCCCGACGTCTCGCCGAAGGTCTCCGAGCACGTCCCGCAGATCGTCGCGATGATCGCGCGGCTCGTCGAGAAGGGCTTCGCGTACGCGCCCGGCAACGGCGACGTCTACTACGCGGTCCGGAAGTTCCCGGAGTACGGCAAGCTCTCGCGCCGGAACCTCGACGACCTCCTCGCCGGCGCGCGCATCGAGGTCGGCGACGCGAAGCACGACCCGCTCGACTTCGCGCTCTGGAAGGGCGCGAAGCCCGGCGAGCCGGCGTGGGACTCGCCCTGGGGCCGCGGCCGGCCGGGCTGGCACATCGAGTGCTCGGCGATGACGCTCGAGCACCTCGGCGAGCGGGTCGACCTGCACGGCGGCGGGAAGGACCTCGTCTTCCCGCACCACACGAACGAGATCGCCCAGTCGGCGGCGGCGGTGGGCGACGGCGTGCACGCCGACACCTTCTCCCGGCACTGGATGCACCACGGGTTCGTCGAGATCGACAACGAGAAGATGTCGAAGTCGCTCGGCAACTTCTTCACCATCCGGCAGGTGCTCGAGAAGTACGACGCCGAGGCGATGCGGCTCTTCCTGCTCGGCACGCACTACCGGAACCCCATCAACTACTCCGACAAGATCCTCGACGAGGCGGAGCGGCGGGCCGTCTACTTCTACGAGACGCTCGAGAAGGCGGACCGGTTGGCGGGGGATGCCGCGGGGGGCGCGGTGGGCGGCTTCGTGGAGGCGGCGCGCCTCGCCCTCGACGACGACTTCAACGCCCCGCAGGTGCTCGCGGTGCTCGCCGAGGCCTTCGGGAACGCGAACGCGCTCGCGGACCGGAAGGGCAAGAAGACCCCCGAGGACAGGGCCGCGCTCGCCGCCTTCGCGCGGGACGCGCGGACGCTCGGGGAGACCCTCGGGCTCTTCGGGCGCCGCCCCGCCGACGCGCTCCTCGCCATCCGCGACCGCGCCGCGGCCCGGCTCGGCATCGACCGCGCCGAGGTGGAGGCGCGGCTCGCCGAGCGCGCCGAGGCCCGCAAGGCGAAGGACTTCGCGAGGGGAGACGCGATCCGCGACGCGCTCGCCGCGCGGGGGATCGCCATCATGGACGGGCCGCAGGGGACGACCTGGAAGATCGCCTGACGCCTGCGGCCCGCCACGCTGCCAGGGCCCACCGTCCGTCCCGAGCGTAGGCCCGCGGCGCGGGCCGGAGACGAGGGACCGGACCGCGCTACTCCTCCGGGATCGGCTGCGGCCCCGGGATGATGCCGGCGATGTCCGGATCGACGTTGGGGTCGACCGGGCCCTTGTTCTCCTTCTCCTGCTTCCGCTGCTCGCGGCGCGCGTCCTTCTTCTCGCGCTTCTCGCGGCGGGCGGCTTCCTTCTGGCGCTTCGTGGCTCCGGGGTGGAAAGCCATGGTGTCCTCCTCTTCGCTGCGGTTCGCGCCACCGAAATGGAAAGCCCGGCCGTTGGGCCGGGCCTCCCGAATGCCGCGGTGTCTCTCGCGGTCTCTTACTACACCGCCCGGACGTTCGCGGCCTGGAGGCCCTTCGGACCCCGCTTCACCTCGAACTCGACCCGCTGCCCTTCCTGCAGGCTGCGGAAGCCCTCGGACTGGATGGCGGTGTGGTGGACGAACACGTCCTCCCCGCCCTCCTGGGAGATGAAGCCAAAGCCCTTCGCATCATTGAACCACTTCACGGTACCAACGGCCATCTGCACACTTCCTTGTTCGTTTCTCGCCGGACTGTCCGGTCGAAGCCCGCCCAGTTCCGGGCCGGGACCGCGGCAAATTAATCGTTCTCCGGGTCCTTGTCGAGCCAAAGCCCCGGCCGGGCCGGGGCGGTCAGTTCCAGGTACCCTGGGTGGGAGCGTTCGGCGGGCAGGCCTCCTGGCAGGCGTTGAGGCTGGTGGCGAGGCCGACCTTGCCCTGTGCGGGGTCGGCCGCGCTCGTCCCCCAGCACCACACCCCGCAGGCGCCGCTCGAGGTCTTCCACGCGATGCAGGCGGGGGACCCGCACAGGAAGCCGTTGCCGTTCTCGTAGAGCGTGCCGACCGACGACCAGCTCGCGGCCGCCTTCAGCGCGGACGCGCGGGTGTAGGTCGCGAGCGGGTCGCAGTCGCTGAACGTCCCGCCGAGGCCGTTCTGGTGCACGGTCTGGCACTTCCCGGTGGAGCAGGTCGCGCAGCAGACCTTGTCCTTGCAGGACTGGCCGCTCGGGCACGCGTTCCCGCACGTGCCGCAGTTCGAGGGCGACGTCCTGAGGTCCACGCACGCGCCGGAGCACTCGGTCTGGCCGGCCGGGCACGCGCAGACCCCGCTCGAGCAGACGCCGCCGGTGGCGCACTTCTTCCCGCAGCCGTTGCAGTTCGCGGGATCGTTGAGCGGGTTCGCGCAGGCCGTCGCGCAGGTGAGCCAGCCGGAGGGGCAGGCGCACGCCCCCGTGGTGCAGATGGCCCCGGCGAGGGGGCAGGCGGCGCCGCAGCTCCCGCAGTTCTTCGGGTCGGCCTGGAGGTTGGCGCAGAGCTTCTTCGCGACCGCCGGGGGGTCGCACGCGGTGGGCAGCGCGGCGGGGCACGCGCAGGTGCCTCCGGCGCAGATCCCGTCGGTGCGCCCGCAGGCGTTCCCGCAGGTGCCGCAGCTCGTGACGTCGGCCTGCAGGTCGCGGCACATCGGCTCGAGCGGCGAGCAGTCGGTCGCGCCCGCCTGGCAGGTGCAGGTCCCGCCGCTGCACGTCCCGGCGCCGCACGCGTGGCTGCAGGCGCCGCAGTGGGCCACGTCGGTCTGGAGGTTCACGCACGTGCCGCCGCAGGCGGTCTGCCCGACGGGGCACCCGCACACCCCCGCCTGGCAGCTCGCGCCGGAGGGGCAGGTGTGGCCGCAGGCGCCGCACGCGTCGAAGGCGGTGTCGAGGTCCTTGCACACGCTCCCGCAGCGGGCCTGTCCGGCGGGGCACTTCTCCTCGCACCCGGAGAGGAGCGAGGTCGCGAGGGCGAGGGCCGCGAGGGCGAGGGCGGGTCGGCGCATGCCCGTATTGTTACCCAGGGCGGACGTCGGGGGGAGCGGTTAGAACAGGGACGTGCCCTTCCAGCTCCAGAGCGACTTCGCTCCGACGGGGGACCAGCCGCGCGCGATCGCCGAGCTGACCGCTGGGTTGCGCCGGGGAGACGCTGCCCAGGTCCTCCTGGGCGTCACCGGCTCGGGCAAGACCTTCACGGTCGCGAACGTCGTCTCCGAGGTGAAGCGCCCGACCCTCGTCATCGCGCACAACAAGACGCTGGCCGCCCAGCTGTACGGGGAGTTCAAGGCGCTCTTCCCCGACGCCGCGGTCCACTACTTCGTCAGCTACTACGACTACTACCAGCCCGAGGCGTACGTGCCGTCCTCGGACACGTACATCGAGAAGGACTCGTCCATCAACGACGAGATCGACCGCATGCGGCACGCGGCGACGCACGCGCTCCTCACCCGCAACGACGTCCTCATCGTCGCCTCCGTCTCCTGCATCTACGGCCTCGGCACGGCGGAGGCCTACTACGGCCTCCTCCAGCAGATCGAGCGCGGGCAGGAGTTCCTGCGCGACCGCTTCATCCGCTCGCTCATCGACATCCAGTACGAGCGCAACGACACCGACTTCCACCGCGGCACCTTCCGCGTGCGCGGCGACACCATCGAGGTCTTCCCGCCCTACGAGGAGGACCGCGCGCTCCGCATCGAGTTCTTCGGCGACGTGATCGAGTCGATCCACGAGTTCGACCCGCTCCGCGGCGCCACGCTCGCCGCGCTCGACAAGGCGGCCATCTTCCCGAACAGCCACTACGTCTCGGCGCCCGAGACGCGCAAGCGCGCCATCGACGGCATCCGCGACGAGCTCCGGGAGCGGCTCGGGTTCCTGAAGGACCAGAACAAGCTCGTCGAGGCCCAGCGGCTCGAGCAGCGCACGATGTTCGACCTCGAGATGCTCGAGCAGATGGGCTTCTGCCCCGGCATCGAGAACTACTCGCGCTGGTTCTCGGGCCGCAAGCCCGGCGAGCCGCCGCCCTGCCTCCTCGACTACTTCCCGAAGGACTTCCTCCTCGTCATCGACGAGTCGCACCAGACCGTCCCGCAGATCGGCTCGATGTACAAGGGCGACCGCTCCCGCAAGGAGACGCTCGTCGAGTACGGCTTCCGGCTCCCCTCCGCCCTCGACAACCGGCCGCTCAAGTTCGAGGAGTTCGAGGCGCTGACCCGCCAGGCGATCTACGTCTCCGCGACGCCCGCCGACTACGAGCTCGAGAAGGCTCAAGGGGTCGTCGTCGAGCAGATCATCCGCCCCACCGGCCTCATCGACCCCGAGGTCGAGATCCGGCCGGTCGGCTCGCAGGTCGACGACCTCCTCGGCGAGGTGCGGAAGCGCACCGAGGCGAGGGAGCGCGTCCTCGTGACCACCCTCACGAAGCGCATGGCCGAGGACCTCACCGAGTACTTCACCGACGTGGGCGTGAAGTGCCGCTACCTGCACTCCGACATCGACACGCTCGAGCGCTCCGCCGTCATCCGCGACCTCCGCCGCGGGGAGTTCGACGTCCTCATCGGCATCAACCTGCTGCGCGAGGGGCTCGACATCCCGGAGGTCTCGCTCGTCGCGGTGCTCGACGCCGACAAGGAGGGCTTCCTGCGCTCGTCGGTGTCGCTCGTGCAGACCATCGGCCGCGCCGCCCGCAACGTGAACGGCCGGGTCATCCTCTACGCCGACCACGTCACCGACTCGATGAAGAAGGCCATCGAGGAGACCGAGCGCCGCCGCGAGAAGCAGAAGGCCTACAACGCCGAGCACGGCATCACGCCGCAGACGGTGAAGCGCAACATCTCCGACCTCTCGATGGCGGTGGTCGAGGCCGACTACCACACGGTCTCGCTCTCCGGGGAGGGCGCCGAGTACCGGCCGGAGGACCTGCCGGGCATCGTCGAGGCGCTCGAGGCGGAGATGAAGGCCTCCGCCGAGGCGCTCGACTTCGAGAAGGCGGCGGAGCTGCGCGACCGGCTGCTGGCGCTCAAGGAGGCCGCCCTCGGCGTGCCGGCGAACGTGGCCGGCCAGAGGGGCTTCCTCGGCTCGCACGTCATCGCGAACGCCGAGTCGATGGGGAAGCTCCGGGGGGCGAAGAGACCACCCCAGCGGCGCCGGCGGCGCTAGACTCCGCCCCGTGCTCGGCCTCTCCCTCTGCATGATCGTCCGCGACGAGGCGGAGCTCCTCCCGGAGTTCCTCCGCCGGGCGCGCGGGCTGTGGGACGAGCTCCGGGTGGTGGACACGGGCTCGAAGGACGCCTCGCCGCGGCTCCTCGCGGAGGCGGGCGCGACGGTGGTGCACGCGCCCTGGACCGGCGACTTCGCGGCGGCGCGGAACCGGTCGCTCGAGGGGGCCTCGGGCGACTGGATCGCGGTGCTCGACGCGGACGAGATGGTCTCCGAGGCGTTCGTGCGGGACGCGCGCGGGCTGCTCACGGACGCCTCTGCCGGCGCGGCGACGCTCCGGATGCTGAACCGCATGCCCCACGGGCACGTCCGGGAGGCGCGGCTCCTGCGCCTGTTCAGGAACGACCCGGCCATCCGGTTCCGCCACGCCATCCACGAGGACGCCTCGGAGGCGGGCGCGGCGCACCTCGCCGCGACCGGCCGCCGGCTCGTGCACCTCGAGGGCGCGGTCGACCACCTCGGCTACGTCCGCGCGCGCGCCGCGGCGAGGGACAAGAAGGCCCGCGACGTCGCGCTGCTCGAGAGGTGCCTCGCGGCGGACCCGGGAGATCTCTACGCGCACCTGAAGCTCCTCGAGCAGGCGCGGTTCTGGGGCGACCGCGAGCTGTGGGCGAAGGCGGCCGCGCGGGCCCGCGGCGCGGTGGACGCGGCGGGCGCGGGGCTCGCGAAGGCGCCGCACGGCGGCGAGCTCCTCGTGCTCGTGGCGGACGGGCTCGGGCTCGAGCCGGCCGCCGCGCTCGCCTGGCTGGAGGCGCGCGAGGGCCGGGCAGCGCCCTCGGCCGCGCTGCGGCTGCGGAAGGGCGAGCTCCTGGAGCGGCTGGGCCGGCCGGCCGAGGCGGCCGCCGCGTTCGCCGGCGCTCGCGCGCTCGCGGGCGCCACCGCGAACCTGCAGCTCGCGACGGTCCGGCCGCTGCTCGGCCTCGCCCGCCTCGCCATCGCGGGCGGGAGGCTCGACGAGGCGCGGGCGCGGGTCGACGAGGCGCTCGCGTTCGCGCCGCGGGACCCGGAGGCGCTGCTCGCGGCGGTGACGCTCGCGGGCGCGACGGGCGGCGGCGCGGCGGTGCGTGCGCTCGCGGCGGCGCACGCGGGCCGTCACGGGGAGAGCGAGGAGCTCGCCGCGGCGGTGGGGGAGGGGGCGCTCCTGCTCGGTGACCGCGCGCTCGCGCTCGAGGTGCTCTCGCGCGGCGCGCCGACGCGGCTCCTCGCGGTGGCGCGGCTCACGGACGGCGACCTCGAGGGCGCGCGTGCGGCGGCGGACGCGGCGGCGCAGGACGATGCGGCCGCAGCGCTCGCCGGCGTGCTCGCGGACCTCGCGGGCGGCCGCGACGCGGCGCTCGAGCTCGAGCTCTCGGTGGAGGAGGCCGCCGCCGCGCTGCGCGGGATGGCGGCGCTCGTCAGGGCCGCGGCGCGGCCCGAGGTGCGGGCAGCGCTGCGCCGCGCGGCGCCTGCGCTCGCGGGGCCGTTCCCGTGGCTGCCTTCCGCGCTGTGACGGCGTCGGTGGCCTCGTCGAAGCCCTGCTCGAGCCCCTCGACCGCTTGCTTCAGCGCGCCGACGGTCGCGTTCACGGCGTCGACCGACCTGCGCTGCTCGTCCGCGGCCTCGTGCGAACGCTGCACGGCGGCCTGCAGCTCCTTCACGGCCTTCCCGAGCTCGGCGAGGGTCTGCTGGATCGCGGAGGAGCTCTCCTTCGTCTCCTCGGCGAGGCGGATCATGTCCTTCGCGACCACGCCGAACGCCCGGCCGTGATCGCCGGCGCGGGTCGCCTCGATCGAGCCGTTGATGCTGAGGATGCGGGCCTGCTGCGCGATGCCGTGCACGGCGGCGAGCGTGGTCTCGGCCTGCTCGAGCTTCGCGACCGCCTGCTGCACGGCGCGGGCGGTGGTGTCGGCGCTCGCCTGCGCGGTGGAGGCGCCGGCCTCGAGCCTGAGGGAGAGCTCGTCGATCCCGGTGAACACCTGGCGGGCGGTGGCGTGGAGCGCCTGCGTCTGGTGGAGCTCCTTCAGCCAGCCGGAGAGCACGCGCGCGGCGATGTGCGCGACGGGCCGGGTGACCTCCAGCTTGCCGGCGATGCCGAACGTGGCCACGCGGCGGCCGTTCAGCACGATCGGGCAGTTGAGCCCCTCCTTCACGAGCGGGTTCGCGGCGGCCTCCTCGGCGGTGACGGCGTACTCGTCGCACTCGCCCTCGAGCACCTTCTTCGCGAAGGCGTGCGTCGTCCCGATCCGCTCGCGAACCGTCGCGCGGACGATGGTCCCGGTCTCGTCGCAGGCGATGACGTGGAAGCCGGTCTCGGCCCGGATGAAGTCCAGGAACCGGTCGGTCAGCTTCAGGAACTCGGCGTCGAGGGGCATAGGTAACCCAGCGACGCCTCACGAGCACGGGCCGTGCCACGGCGCACCGGCGTGCGGTCGCGGCAGCGGCCCGGGTCCAGCTCCACCCCGGGTCTCAGGGGAGGGGCCGCATGGCCTCGATCGCGCCGCCGATGGAGGCGAAGCCGTCGAACGGAGCCGGCGTCGGATCGAGGCCGACCTGGTGCCAGCCTGTGCCGGCGGCGGCGCGATGGGCGACGTCCTCGGCGGCGGGCGCCGCGAGCGCGGCGAGGAGGGCGAGGAGGCGAACGTTCACTTGGGCCTCCACTCGAGGGGTCGGCCCGATTGTACTCGACGTGAGGGTGCGCCCCGCTACACTGTCGGTAGATGCCATTCCTGGTGATTCCACTGCTGGTGGCGTTGGCGTCGGCGAACCCGGCCGCGCCTCAGGGCGTCGCGGATCCGCAGCCTCCCGCCGAGCCGTCGACCGCCCCCGCCGGCCTCCGCGTGCGCGTGTTCCTCCGCGACGGCCGGACGTTCGACGCCGAGCTCGTCGATCGGGGAGGGGGCGTGCTCAGGGTGCGCCGTGCCGGGCAGCTCGAGACCTATCCGGACGCGGACGTCCGCGAGGTGCTCGAGCTCGACCGCCTCCGCGAGGACAAGGGCGGCCCGGCGACGCCGGCCCACCTCGGGCACCTGCACCTGCCGTCGGCGATCGGTCCCGCGCGCGGCGCGCTCGCGCTCCGGCTGACCCCTGCGACCGCGGGGGTCACGTACGGGGTCCTCGGCTGGCTCGCGGTGTCCGCCGGCGTGCAGGGTGATCTCACCGGGTCGGGCACGTTCCCGTCCCCGGCGCTCGTCACGGGGCTCGATCTCCACGTGGCGCCGCTCCCCTGGCTGCACGGGTCCGCGGGGCTGCGCGCCTTCGGCTACCGCACCGGTCTCACCGTCTACGCGACCGGAGCGGTGACCCTGGGCTCGCCGGACGTCAACTTCACGCTCGCGGCGGGGCCTCCGCACGCCTGGGCCGGGAGGTTCGGCGCCTTCGACGAGGTCGGGTACGGCGCGGCGATGAACGTACGCATCCTGCGGTTCACCTCGCTCGTCGCGGAGGCGTGGCTCTCCTCGGGGCGGGAGCACGACGTCGCCGCGGGCGGCGCGGCGCGGTTCATGCGCGGTGCGTTCTCGGCGGACCTCGGGGTCATCGCCTCGGGGCGCTCCGCCCTGCCCTGGGTCGCGCTCGCGTGGACGCCGGCCCGGAGGGCGCTGCCATGAAGACCTGGTGCATCCTCGCCGCGGCGCTCGGCGCCGGTGGGTGCGTGCTCGCCGACACGCACACGCTCGAGGTCGAGCCGAAGGACGCGATCGTCGTCGCCGGGCCAGCCGCGTTCTCGCTCGACGTCCGGAGCCCGGCGCGCGAGGTGGAGGTCGCCCTGGACGGCGCCGTCCTCGGCAGGTACGCGCCCGGGCGTCGCGGGCTCACCCTCCCGGCGAGCGTCGCCGCGGGTGTGCACGACCTCGCCGTGCGGGAGCTGGGCCTGCCCTCCGCCTCGACCCTCCACCGCGCGCTCGGGTTCTACCCGTCCGGCGTGGCGATCAAGTCCCAGTCGCCGTCGGCGAGCGAGGTCGCACCGGACGGCCCGATCACGCTGGGCGTCACGTTCCCGGTGACGATCCTGTGCCCGCTCGTCACGCCGGAGAACGCGTGGCTCGAGTCCGGGGGCGCGCGGCTCGCGGTGAAGCCGCGGTGCTCGGACGACCGTCTCACCATCCTCTTCGACCTGCAGGGCGGGCTCGCGGCGCAGGGCACGGTGGAGGGGGTCGTCTCCGGGAGGCTCTTCGGCCAGGCGGGCGAGCTGCGTGCGCGCTGGAGTGGCGGCATCGTCCAGGTCTCGATGGGGATCGCGTCCCCGCTGCCGAACGACCCGCCGACCTCCACGTACGTCATCGGCGTGTCGGTGGAGCTGGGCTCGGCCGCGCCCGCGCAGCTCGAGCTGCGGGCGGGCTCGATCCTCGTGGCGACCCTCGGCGGCCTGCCCCAGCAGAAGTCGTGGCAGGTCACCTGGGAGACCGCCCAGGTGCCGGACGGCGACTACCCGCTGACCGTGCAGGCGCCCCCGCCGTTCCGGGTGGCCTACAGCCCCCCGGGCGCGCCGACCGTCACGGTGGACAACGTGCCGCCCGGGCTCGCGCAATGCCCCGTGCTCGCCTCCTACCGCTCGTGCCTCCGGCCCGTGCTCGACGGGCCCGGGTTCCTGGGCGACGCGCGGCTCGTCCTCTCCGGCCTGACGGTCGCCTTCTTCGTCGACCACGATGGGAACTACTGCCCGAAGGCCGACGACGGCCCGAGCTTCGAGCCCCTGACCCCGCCCGCCTACGGGCCCGCCGACCTGAGCGGTACCGCGCGCCTGGAGTTCGACGTCTACACGAAGCAGTTCAAGAAGGGGCTCGTCACCTGCGACCAGGCGCTGCCGCGGTGGGCGCCGCTGTGGGGCGATCCGCTGCCCGGGATCGTGGCCGCCGGCCGGATCGCGCACGTGGAGGCGACGGACTGCGTGAACGGCGTCTGCCCCCCGGCGGCGCGCGACGCGTTCCTGGCGATCGGCGCCGGCGCCGACGCGGGGAAGGTCCGGCTCTGGACGCGCTCGGGCGGCGCGTGGAGCAGCTCGGCGACGCTCAACCACGACGCCGCGGCCAGCGCGAGCGGGCTCGCGGGCCGGTACTGGATCGAGCGCGTCGGCGGCGGGGCCGGGGTGGTGCGCACCGACGGTCCGGATCCCCTGAACGCCGTCGCGGGCGCGGACGCCACCTCGCTCGCCGGCGCCATGCACGAGCCCTGGGTCCTCACGCAGGACGTCGCGGCCTGGTCCGAGCAGGCGTCGCAGTCGGGCCGGGTGGTCGTCGTCGCGGGGACCCCGCTCCCGCGCCGCGACCCCGGGGCGGTGGCCGACGAGCCCGCGGTGATGTTCGCCTGGGCGCTCCTCGACGGGCTCTCGGCCGAGAAGCTCGTCGCCTACACCGAGCGCGCGCCCGGGGGCACCGCCCGACTCCGCGCCGCGCGCGTCTCGAGCGGCGGGGTCACGTTCCTGGACGCCATCGACAGCCTGGACTGGACCACCGACGCCCGCACCCCGACGGTGTTCGGCGCCTTTGGCCTCGCCGCGGTCGCCTGGCTGGAGCACGACCGCGTGCTGACCGAGGTCGTGACGAACGCCTCGTCGGGCGCCGTGACCCCGCTCGGGGACGCGACGCGGAAGGCCCGCGAGCCGCGGTTCGACCCGAACGGCCGCACGCCGGTGCTCTACTGGATCGAGGAGACGCCCGCGGGCGACGCGATCCGGGTGGCGCGGTACCGGTCGGACGGCTGGAAGTACGACCCGAGCCCGGTGAACGAGCCGGTCTCCGGGGCGGTGCCCTCGTTCGCCGTCGACGCGAACCGGGTGAGCTGGGTGGACGGCGCGGGCGCGGTCCACGTCAGGTTCGCGAACTTCCCGCGGTGAGCGGACCTCAGCCCTCCTTCTCCACCTTCCAGATCTGCTCCGCGGGCCAGCGCCGTGCCCACTCCGGCGGGGCGTAGGTGGAGTAGGTCGTGGAGGCGTGCTCCGGCGGCCGGAGCTCGACGAGGTCCACGACCCGCAGCCCGTTCGCGAGGAACAGGCGGATCCAGTCGCCGTAGCCGAGCATGAACTCGACCATGCCGCGCTCGACGCCCTCGGGCGGGGTCGTGTCCTCGAAGCGGTGCATGCCGAAGTAGTCGAGGACGAGGCGCGTCCCGACGGCCTGCTTCGCCGGGTCCCAGGTCGCGTGGAGCCACGGGGTCGCGGCGTTGAAGGCGAGCCGGCCGCCTGCGCGGAGGAGGCGCGCGACCTCCGGGACCCACCGGTGCGGATCCACGAAGCCCGGGGCGCCGTGATCGGCGAAGACGAGGTCGAACGAGGAGGAGGGGAGGCCGGTCTCGTCGGCGGAGGCGTGGACGAGCCGCACGTCGACGCCCTCCGCACGCACCTGCTCCCGCGCGAAGGCGAGCTGCGCCTCGGAGACGTCGAGCCCGGTCATGCGGGCGCCCCTGCGCGCGAGCGCGATGGACCACTGCGCGCCGCCGCAGCCGAGCTCGAGCACGTCCTTCCCGGCGACGTCGCCGAGGATGCGCAGCTCCCGCTCCGGCAGGGCCCACACGCCCCACCGCGGCTCGGTCTTCGAGAGCGTCGCCGCGTTCCGCCGCTGGTAGTCGGCGGAGTCGGCGTTCCACACGGCCTGGTTGCGGCGGACGTCGGGGTGCATGGGGGCCGATTCTAACGCGCGCGTGATTCCGGGCCCGGTTCCGGGTTAAGTCCTCCTTCCGATGGAACCCGCCCTCCGGCGCAAGCTCGACGACCTCCCGGCGGAGCCCGGCTGCTACCTCATGAAGGACCGGGCGGGGGTGGTCGTGTACGTCGGCAAGGCGGCGAGCCTGCGCTCCCGCGTCCGGCAGTACTTCGACGCGTCGCGGACCGACGACCGGATCTTCATCCCGCTCCTCGAGGACCTGCTCGGCGACATCCAGGTCATCGTCACCCGCTCCGAGAAGGAGGCGGTGCTCCTCGAGAACGAGCTCATCAAGAAGCACAAGCCGCGCTTCAACGTCCGGCTGCGCGACGACAAGGACTTCATCGTGCTGCGCCTCGACGAGGCGCACCCGTTCCCGCGCCTCGAGGTCCGCCGCGCGCGCGAGGCGCGACGGCCGGCGGCGCGCTACTTCGGCCCGTACGCGTCCGCGTCGTCCATCCGCGAGACCCTGCGGATCGTGAACCGGCACTTCGGCCTCAGGACCTGCACCGACCACGTCTTCGACCACAGAAAGCGCCCCTGCATCCTCTTCCAGATCAAGCGGTGCCCGGCGCCGTGCGTGTACGAGCTCCCGCCGGAGGAGTACCGGGCCTCCGTCGAGGACGCGGTCGCGTTCCTGGAGGGGCGGGAGACGGAGCTCGTGGAGCGACTCCGCGCGCGCATGCAGGACGCCGCCGCGGGGCTCCGTTACGAGGAGGCCGCGCGGCTGCGCGACCAGGTCGTCGCGGTCGAGCGCAGCCTCGAGAAGCAGCGCGTGCTGATGGCGGACCGCACCGATCGCGACGTCATCGGGCTCTACCGCGAGGGGCCGGACCTCGTGCTGCAGCTCCTGCGGATGCGGGGCGGGAAGCTGCAGGAGTCGGGCAGCCACCCGGTGAAGGGGAACGAGTTCCCCGACGCCGACATCCTCTCCTCCTTCCTGTCCTTCCTCTACGAGGTCGAGCCCGCGCCCGACGAGATCCTGGTGCCGGTCGAGCCCACCGCCGCGGACGGCCTCGCCGACGTGCTCTCCGAGCGGAAGGGCCGCCGGGTGAAGCTCCTCACCCCGCAGCGCGGCGCGAAGGCGGACCTCCTCGAGGTCGCGGCGCGGAACGCCGAGCAGGGCTTCAAGGACTGGCACGAGAAGGACGAGCGGCGCGAGGAGGCGCTCGTCGCGCTCACCCGCGCGCTGCACCTGTCGCGGGCGCCGCGCTGGATGGAGTGCTACGACATCTCGACCTTCCAGGGCGCGCTCGCGGTCGGCTCCGGCGTGTCGTTCAAGGACGGCGAGCCGGACAAGGCCAACTACCGGCGGTACAAGGTGAAGGGCGTCGCCGGCCAGGACGACTTCGCGATGCTCCACGAGGTCATCACGCGGCGGCTCAAGCGCGCGATGAACGAGGGCGCGTTCCCGGACCTCATCGTCATCGACGGCGGCAAGGGCCAGCTCAACGCCGCGCTCGCGGCGGCGGCCGACCTCGGCCTGCCCACGAAGCCCGCGGTCGGGAACGTGGGCGTGCCGTACGTCGAGCTCGTCGGCCTCGCGAAGAGCCGGCTCGTGGACGCCGCGACGCTCGGCACGACGCGGGTGATCCGGGGGCGCGGGCGGAAGGCGGCGGCCGCGGTCACGGCGGCCTCCGTCCTCGCGGACACGGTCGAGACGCAGGAGAAGGGCTTCGTGCCCGAGTCGGCGCGGACGCCGGAGCGGGTGTTCCTGCCGGGGCGGAAGGATCCGGTCATCCTCCGGCAGAACTCCGCGGAGCTGTTCGTGCTCGCGCGCCTCAGGGACGAGGCGCACCGGTTCGCGATCACCTTCCACCGGAAGCTCAGGCGCGAGCGGAACTTCCAGTCGGTGCTGGACCAGATCCCGGGCATCGGCGAGGGGCGGAAGAAGGCGCTCCTCCGGGAGCTCGGGTCGCTGAAGCGGATCCGCGAGGCGACGGTGGAGGAGCTCGCGCGCGTGGAGGGCTTCGGGGCGAAGCAGGCGAGCCTGGTGTACGAATTCTTCAGGACGCCGGAGGCCACGGCCGAGCCTGCCGCGGAGGTCGAGGCCGACATCGACGCCGCGCTGGCCGAGGAGGGCCAGGAGGCGCTCCTCCCGGAGGCGGGCGACGCCCCCCGGGAGCCCTCGCCGGGCGAGACCCAGTCCTGATCGCGTCCCGCTCAAGGGCCCCCGGAGCAGGCTCCCCACCTTTCGCCGTCACCTTCCGTGCGGGCGCCGCTGGGTCCGGGTAGAGTCTTCACAGGAGGCCTCCCCCGGCCGATGCCCGCCTCGAAGCGCTGCGGCAACTGCGAGCTGTTCCTCCGCTCGGCCACCCCCGGCCTCGCGACCTGGGGGAAGTGCCCGCACCGCGAAGGCTGGGTCCGCGCGCACGAGGCGCCCTGCGAGCAGCACCAAGGCGAGCCCCCCGGCCTGCTCGTGCCCGTCTTCATCTCGCTGAACGTGCTGTTCGCGCTCGGCGGCCTGGCGCTCTTCGTGTGGATGGACCTGCAGCGCGGCTCGCTCCTCACGCACGCCGCCCTCGCCGGATGCGTGGCCGTCGTCGTGCTCTTCGCCTGGACCGCCACGAAGAGCGGCGTGCTCGGCGAGGACGCGAAGTACGTGCTGCTGGAGCACGACGATCCGCCCGTCGAGGACGAGCGCCGCCCGCCGGAGTAGGCCGGCGGGCCGTCCACCACGGCCCGCCGGCGGAGAGCCGGCGCGGCTCCGGGCCCCGAGCGCGGACGTGATGCGAGGCGGCTCCGTCGGCCCGTCCACTAAGATCCGAACATGAGCACCTCCAGCATCGCCGCCCCCGCCGGGGTCGGCAGCCTCGCCGTCGTGTTCACCTCCATCCGCAACCCGGTGTCCGAGGACGGCGGCCCTCCCGGCTACGCCCAGACCGCCGAGGAGATGGTGCGGATGGCGGCGGAGCAGCCCGGCTACCTCGGCATGGAGAGCGTCCGCGGCCCCGACGGCTTCGG
The DNA here is from genome assembly GCA_046351695.1 of Anaeromyxobacter sp. Lineage (GTDB taxonomy): Bacteria > Myxococcota > Myxococcia > Myxococcales > Anaeromyxobacteraceae > Anaeromyxobacter. The sequence continues at coordinate 43,520 of JAXLYA010000001.1, forward strand.
CATCACGGTCTCGTACTGGCGAGACGAGGCGTCGATCCGCGCGTGGAAGGCCGTCGCCGACCATCAGGCCGCGCAACGCGCGGGTCGCGAGCGCTGGTACCGGGCCTACCGCACGCGCGTCTGCCGCATCGAGCGGGAGTACGGGTTCGAGAGGTAGGGTTGGAGGAGAGGGGAGGCGGGGCAGGCGAGGCGCGGGGCAGCTGCCGCGGCGCGGGCGGCGAGCAGGTGAGGTCGTTCGGCTCCGCAGCGCAGGCCGGCGCGCCGTACACGGCCTCCGTCTCGCGCGCGACGGGCTGCCTCCGGAACTGCTTCATCCAGTCCTTGCCGAAGCAGTGCTGGGCCCAGAGCTGGTTGTGGCGGTGACAGAGGAGCCGGACGTTGTCGACGGTCGAGAGGCCTCCGTGCGCGATGGGCCGGATGTGGTCCCACTCCAGGTTTCGGGTCGAGCCGCAGACCTCGCCGTCCGCGGCCGGAAACGCGCAGCAGCCCCCGTCGCGTACCCAGACCGCGTCCTTCACGGCCTGCGGGATGTAGCGAGGATCCGCCGGAGGCGCCGGCTCGCTCACCGTGGCTGCGGACGTCCGAGAGGATCTCCGGCGCCGCCGCCTGCGCTGCTTCTCCGTGCCGCCGCGCGCCTTCGCCTGCTTCTCGAGGAGCAGGTCGAGCGCCGCCTCGAGGACGAAGACGCCGGTCGCGGTCGGATAGGCGTTCGACATTCCGTCTCGGGCGCGGTCGAGCTTCGCGAGGAATTCCCTCGTGACGGTGAGGTGGAGCCGCCGATCCTCCGCGCTCAAAGGCTCGATCGTTGACAACTTGGCAATCCCAGCAACGGCGGTCGGTTGCGCACTTAAGGGCGTCGGTTCAAGCGCTTGAACCAGACCCGTAGGTGGCAGACCCGAGTCGTCGCGCTGCGCAGAGGCGAGCTGCGGAACGATCGTCGCAGTCGAGGTCACGACCTCTCGCCGTGGGGCGGCCTGAACCGGGTTCACCTCGGCCGCGACGAACCTCGCCTCGCGCGAGGAACAGTGGAAGAACTTCGGCAACACCGCCGCGCAGTTCTCGGGCGTGAGGACCTTCACGACCTCGGCGAGGCTCGTGATGCAGAGCCTGCCGTCGCGCAGCGCCTCCAGTACCTCGGGGTGGCGCCTCACGAGCCGGGCGCCCACCTGCCGGTAGTAAGACGCGCCCTTCGACAGCTTCAGCTCCCGGTGGAGGAAGTCGAAGAGGCTCGCGTACCCCATCTCCTCCCACTCCCTCCGCTCGTCGAAGTCGGCGAGCTCGACGAGGAAGTCGGCCATCGAGTGCTGCTCCTTCGAGAGGAGCACCTTCAGGCGTTCCGTGCGGGCGCGCGCGTTCATGAACGGAGCGTAGCAGACGGCGCTGACAGGGTGTTCAGTGTGGATTGGCCGGGCCGCAGGTCCAAACCGGGTACATCGCCGACGCTCCCGACGAGCTTCGAGCTCGGGCTGACGCGCCGGACCGCGAATGCCCATCCCACGTCCGCCCCCGGGCGACCCTCACGCCATGAAGCTCGTCACGAACTCGGCGGCGATCCTCGGCCGCACCGTCCGCTGGGCCATCGTGGCGCGGAACCCGGAGCCGCCCCGCGACCAGGTGTTCCTCGTCTTCGCGGACGAGAGCTGGGTGGAGCTCTACGGCAACGACATCCACTGCGCGGGCCTCGCGGCCGGAGGCGGCATTGCGTGCGCGTTCACCTCCGCACGCGTCCCCGGCGGCGAGCGCACGGTCCTCCCCGGCACGCCCTTCCAGCTTCGGCTGCTCTGAACCGCGCGCCAGCGCGGCACCGGTGATAGCCTCCCCCCGTGTCCGACGACCGAGAGAAGCTCACCGCGTTCCGCCCCGTCCCGCTGACGGGCGTCATCTACACGACCACCGAGGCGACGAAGCTCGGGTTCTCGATGCAGGACCCCGAGTGGTGCAACCTCGGGCAGGGGCAGCCGGAGACCGGGCCGCTCCCCGGCGCGCCGCCGCGCGTGCACGACGTGAAGATCGCGGTCGACGATCAGGAGTACGCCCCGGTCGCCGGGCTCTGGGAGCTGCGCGAGGAGGTGGCCGCGCTCTACAACCGGCTCTACCGCCGGGGCCTCAGGTCGCAGTACCGCGCCGAGAACGTCTCGGTGTCCGGCGGCGGCCGCGGCTCGCTCACGCGCGCGGTCGCGAGCCTTGGGCACGTGAACCTCGGGCACTTCCTGCCCGACTACACCGCGTACGAGGAGCTCCTCGACCTCTTCCGCACGTTCACGCCCATCCCGATCCTGCTCGAGGGCGAGCGCGGGTACTCGTTCACGGTCGACGACCTCCGGAAGGAGGTCCTCGGCCGCGGGCTCTCGGCGCTCCTCATGTCGAACCCGTGCAACCCGACGGGCAAGCTCGTGCAGGGCGACGAGCTCCGGCGCTGGGTGGAGCTCTCGCGCGAGCTCGACTGCGCGCTCCTCGTCGACGAGTTCTACTCGCATTACGTGTGGACCGCGCCGCCGGGGCGGCTGCCCATCGAGAGCGCCGCGCGCTACGTCGAGGACGTCGACCGGGACCCGGTCGTCCTCTTCGACGGCTTCACGAAGAACTGGCGCTACCCGGGCTGGCGGCTCACCTGGACGGTCGGGCCGCGCTCCGTCATCGAGGCGGTCGCGTCCGCGGGCTCGTTCCTCGACGGCGGCGGCTCGAAGCCCATCCAGCGCGCCGCGATCCCGCTCCTCACCGACGAGGCCGTGAAGGCCGAGACCGAGGCCATCCACCGCACGTTCGGCGAGAAGCGCCGCCGCATGCTGCAGCGGCTCGAGACGATGGGCGTCCGGTTCGACCGCGCGCCCGACGGCACGTTCTACGCGTGGGGCAACGTCGGCCACCTGCCGGCGCCGCTCAACGACGGGATGGGCTTCTTCCGCGAGGCCCTGAAGCGAAAGGTCATCGTGGTGCCCGGCGAGTTCTTCGACGTCAACCCCGGCAGCCGACGCAGGCACGCGTCACGCTTCCGCACCTACGTGCGGTTCTCGTTCGGGCCGTCGGCGGAGACGGTGGAGAAGGCGTGCGACCGGCTCGAGGCGATGATCAAGGAGCACGTGAGGTAGCGCTCACTCCTCCGTGCAGCTCACCGAGAGCTTGAACACGTAGAACACGTCCACCGGCCTACCGCCGAGCGTGGCGGGCTTGTAGACCCGCTGCTCGAGCGCGCTCATCGCGGCGTCGCTCATGAACGGCAGGCCCTTCACGGCCCGGCAGTCGTGCACGTGCCCGTCGGTCGTCACGACGCACCGGATCAGCATCGTGCCCTTCACGTTCTTCGAGAACGCGGCGTCGGTGCACTCGGGCTTCGGGCCCGAGACGAACACCGGGTCGCTCATGCGCGAGCCGTCCCACTCGATGGGGTTGCCGTCGCCGCCGAGCTGCCCTCCGACGACTCCGCCCACCACACCACCGACCACGCCGCCCGCGACGCCGCCCGCCACGCCGCCCTCGACGCCGCCGGCCTCGGAGGGGCCCTCGTCCTTGGCGGTCTGCTGGGGCGCGACCTCGGGGATCACGGTGGGCGCGATGATCGCGTCCTTCTTGATCGGCACCACCGTCTTGGGCTTCGGCTTCTCCTTCGGCGCACCGCCGCCGCCGCCGGCGGGCGGGGGCGGGGGAGGCGGCGGCATCCGGCGGAAGGTCACCGGCACCGCGCTCGTCGCCTCGTGCGGGCGGCTCTGGTACCAGATCGAGAACGCGCCGATGCCGACGTAGAAGCAGATGCCGAGGATCGCGCCCGGGCCGAGCCGGAGCTGCCTGGAGAAGCCTTCGCGGTAGGTCACGCCATCGAACATGGGAGCTCTCCTCACGTCCTCTACGGCTCGTCCGCGAGCGCCCGCCCGTTCGTGGCGATGACGTCCGCGTAGTAGCGCCCGCTCGACTTCACGGTGCGCCGCTGGGTCTGGTGATCGACGTGCACGATGCCGAACCGCATCCGGAAGCCCGACGCCCACTCGAGGTTGTCGAGCAGCGACCAGACCATGTAGCCGCGCACGTCGACGCCGGCCTGGATGGCGGCGTGCACGGCGCGCAGGTGGTCGCGCAGGTAGCCGACGCGGAGGTAGTCCTTCACGCCCCCGGCGGGCGCGGTGGGCGGGTCGAAGAAGGCGACGCCGTTCTCGGTGACGTAGATCGGCACGTCGCCGTAGCGCTGCTTCATCCAGACGAGCGCCTCGGTGAAGCTCGGCGGGTGGACCTCCCAGCCGGTGTCGGTGTACGTCGCGCCGGGCTGCCTCACCTGGGCGGCCTTCACCGGCCACGCGGCCGGGTCGTGCCGGTTCACGCTGCGCGTGTAGTAGTTGAGGCCGAGGAAGTCGATCTTCGTCCGGAGCGCGGCGACCTCGGCGGCCGGCCACTCGGGCCAGCCCTCGCCGTAGACCTCGCGCAGCTCCTCGGGGTAGCTCCCGAGCATCGCGGCGTCGAGGTACTGCCGGTTCATGTAGGCCTCGGCGCGCGCGGTGGCGGCGAGGTCCTCGGGCGAGCGCGAGGCCGGGTGCTTCGGCTCGATGTTCACGACGAGCCCGATCTGGTGCTTCCCCACCGCGCGGTACGCGCCCACCGCGGCGGCGTGCGCGCGCATGAGGTTGTGCGCGGCACGGGGCGCCTCGAAGGCGCTGCGGTGGCCGGGGGCGAGGGCGCCGTGCAGGTAGCCGCCGTCGACGACCACCCAGGGCTCGTTGAGCGTCGACCAGAGCTTCACGCGCCCGTCGAGCCGCCGGTACATCACCTCCGCGTAGTCGGCGAACCAGCCCGCGACGTCCGGGTTCACCCAGCCGCCGCGCTCGTCGAGCGCCGCGGGGAGATCCCAGTGGTAGAGCGTGAGCATCGGCTGGATGCCCGCGGCGAGCAGCCCGTCCACGAGCCGCTCGTAGTGATCGAGGCCGCGCGCGTTCACCGCGCCGCGCCCCTCCGGCAGCACCCGGCCCCAGGCCACGCTGAAGCGGTAAGCCTGCAGCCCGAGCGACCGCATGAGGGCCACGTCCTCGGGCCAGCGGCGGTACTGGTCGCAGGCGACGTCGCCGGTGTCGCCGTTCGCCATCGTGCCGGGCGTGTGGGAGAAGCGGTGCCAGATGCTCGGCCCCGCGCCGTCGGCGAGCGGCGAGCCCTCCACCTGGTAGGACGCGGTCGCCGCGCCCCAGAGGAAGCCCTTCGGGAAGGAGAGGTCGCCGGCCATCAGCCGAGCTCCACGCGCAGGACGTCGGGCTCGTCAACGGCGGCGGCCGCGCGCCAGTCGGCGAGCGCCACCGCCGCGCCGCCGGCGCGGTAGGGGTTCTGGGTGCGGGTGAAGGCGAGCTTCTTCCCGTTCAGCGTGAGGGCCCTGGGCGCGTACCCCTGCACGTCCACACGATACTCCACCTTCACTCGCCGTCCCAGGAGCGTGGTCTCGGCGACGAGGCCGTCGAGGTCCCGCGGGAGGCACGGGTCCACCACCAGGGTGGCGCCCTCGAGGCGCAGCCCGAGCAGGCTGCCGACGACGATCGCGAGCGAGATGCCCGGCCCGGACGAGTACACGCGCCAGCCCCCGTCGAGGGCCACCGAGCCGTCCTTCACCCGGCCGTACTGCTCGAGCGCCTCGTAGCGGTCGCGGAACGCCGCGTCGGAGCTCGAGTAGTAGCAGTTGGCCTGGCGGAGCGTCGCCTGCGGCAGGCGCTCCCTCACCCCGATCGGGTTCGTGAGCGCGAGCGCCTCGACGAGGCCGCGGCCGTCGCCGACGTGCGCGAGCATCTGCGCGTAGCGGAGGTGGGCGTGGGTGTACATGACGCCGATCTCGCGCCCGAAGAAGGTCGCGGTCTCGACGCGCTGGAAGAGCCTCATGGGGCCGCCGCGGTAGGCGACCGGCCGGTCGAAGAGCCGCGCGCCGTCGGGCGCCCAGAGGTGCTCCTTCATGAGGGCGAGGTGCGCCTTCGCCTCCTCCGGCGTGAGGAGATCCTCGAGGATCGCGTGCATCATCGGGAGGAGGCTGTAGTGCACGCCGGTCTCGCCGTCGCGCGGGTGGAGGAGGTAGCGCGGGGGCGCCCCGGGCGCGAAGTGCGCGTAGCCCGCGACGACGCCATCGGGCATGAGCTTCGCGCGGAAGGCCTCCTTCACGGTGGCGGCCTCGGCGTCGAGCGCCGCGGCGCGCTTCTCGAGCCCCGCGTGGCGGAGCGCGCGGGCGAGGGTGGTGAGCGTCTGGTGGTGGAGGGTCACCGTCCAGGCGCTGCACATGTCCTCGCGCAGCGACGGGTCGGCGGGCTGGAGCGCGTCGTTCCAGTCGCCGTGGCCGTAGGCGGCGAGGGCGGTGCCCTTCACGCGGCGGCGGGCGATGAGCTCGAGGGCGCGGTCGAGGTGCGCGAGGAGCGGCTCCGGCGCGCCGGTGCCCGGGTGGAACGGCACGCGCACGTCGAGCAGGGACCGGTCGCCGCCGGCGAGGAGATGGCGCGCGACGGCGAGCACCGGCCAGAACACGATGTCCCCGTGCGAGTCGCCGGCCCGGATGTCGCGCTCGCGCTCGAAGAACTGGAACCACTGCGGCCAGTCGCCGTCGGCGTTCTGCGCCGCGAAGACCCGCTTCAGGAGATCCCGTGCCGCCTCGGCGCCGTCGAGGGCGAGGAGGAGCTCGAGCGGGCCCTGCGACACGTCGCGGGTGCCCCAGCCGCCGCCCGAGTACTGCTCGAGGCCGCGCGGCGAGAGGTAGTGCACGAGCGCGTCGTCGAGGAGCCAGGGCAAGAGCTCCGAGAGCCTCCGCAGCTCCCGCGCCGCGGCGCCGTCGCCGGCGGGCCGGAGCTCGGGCACCGGGATCGGCTCGGGGGGGAGGGCGAGGTCCGGCACGAGCTCGCCGGTGAGCTCGAACCCGAAGCAGCCGGAGGCGGGTCCCTCGAGGCACAGGAACGGCAGGCCGCGGCTCCGGCCGTCGGTGAACAGGCGGGCGTCGCCCTGGAGCTCGGTGAGCGCCGTGTCGCCGAGCCCGGCGACGCGGAACGCGCCGCCCGGGAACCGCGCCGCGAGCTCGGAGCCGGCGGGGACCGGGACGATCACGTCGTCGCCCTCCCGCTGGAACGGCACCGGGACGGCGGCGTTGCCGTCGTCGCCGCCGAGGGCGAGGTGGAGCGTCGCGAGCCACGCGACCGGCGGGCCCTCGAGGACCCGGGCGCGCAGCGTGAGCACGTGCTCGTCCGGGCGGGCCGCGCTGACCACCTCGAGCGCGCCGCCCGCGTGCCGGTAGACCCAGCGGCAGGCGTCGGGGCGCATCTCGAACGCGGAGGGCGTGCCGAGGAGCTGCCAGCGGCCGCCGACCTGCACGAAGAGCCGGAGCCCCTGCGAGCGGAAGAGGCCGAGGTAGCTGCGCACCGTGGACGAGAGGCGGTTGATGCTGACGTGCCCCTGCGTGACCATCGAGTGGAAGGTGCCGGCCATCCACGCGGTGGAGGTGAGCGCGGCCTCCTCGGGCACGCGCGCCCGGTTCGTGCGGAGGAGGTGGCCGTGCGGCCGCATCGTCCGCGCCTCCTTCGCGCGGAGCACGACGTGGCTCTGCTCGCCGGTGAAGAAGGAGAGGAGGCCGTGGCCGTCGCGCTCCTCGTGCCGCCACGCGGCGCCGAAGAGACGGCGGAGCTCTCCCTCGGTGAGGTCGTGGCAGGGGAGGACCGGGGCCGCGGCGAACAGCGTGCGCGGGTTCGGCGGCGCGCCGGGCTCGGCGTCGAGCGCGGGCATCGCGAGGGCCGAGGCCCAGGCGAGCGCGCGATCGACGGCGGGGAGGTCGGCGGCGGTGGTGGCGGCCGGGTGATCGGCGAGGGCGAGGCCGAAGAAGCCGCCGGTCCACGTCGCGCCCGGGGCGAGCGTCACGGCTTGATCCTGCACCGCCGCCATCGCGTGCTCGTGCTGGAGCCGGACGCCGGGGAGGCCGAGGCGCACGCCGGCCGGCTCGCCGCCCATCCGCACGTCCAGGCCAAAGACCTGCAGGGCATCCGTCGCGTAGCTCACGCCACACCGGAGCGAGCCAAGGACCGCCCAGGGAAAGCGCCCGGCGCGGGCGCCGGGCGCTGCTTGGGGCTGGTTCTGCCGCGCCGCCACCACCCAGCCGCAGCGCGGGTGGGCGAGCGGCGTGAGGTCGACGTACTGCGCGACGTAGAACTCGTTCAGGCGGAGCGCGCCATGGCTCGCGAGCCCGACGTCCTGGGCGTGGACGACGTCGATCACCCGGTCGTCCCGGCTCCGGTTCTCGAGGCGGAGCTGCCAGCACCACGCCGCGAGGTCGGGCGCGAGCGCGAGGGAGAGGTCGACGCGCAGCCCCTCCCACTCGCCCGAGGCGCTGAACGTGGCGGGGCCGCCGCCCTTCGCGGAGGCGGGCCGGAGCGGCGAGCGCGGGCCGAGGAGCGGCGTGACCTCGACGCCCGGCCCGCGGCGCTGGCGAAGCCAGAGGTTCGCGGGCGACGGCTCCAGGCCGTTGCCGAGGAAGAGGTTCACCACGTCGTCGCGGTGCTGGATGCGGCGGATCCCGCCGTCCGGATCGAGCTCGAGGCTCAACCCGGCGGCGTTCTCGACGCGGAGCGGGGCGGGGGCGGGGGTCATGGAGCCTCGAGCTTCACGGTGGCGGGGCCGGGGGGCAGGACGAGCTCGCGCCCCTGCCAGCGGAGCTCCCGGCCGGCGTGGAGCGCGCGCGGGAGCGGGCCGGGCAGCGGCCAGGCGAGCCGGACGCCGCCGGGCGGCGCCGCGAGCCCGCCGCCGAGCTCGAGCACGTGGCCGCGCGGGGCGGGGGCGAGCCGGTAGGCGAGCCTCCCGTACTGCGTGGAGAGCCCGGCGACGCCGGTGCCCTCGGCGACCCACGCCGGGGCGAGGCCCGCGCCCACGACGAGGGCGCCGTCGGCCTCGCGCTCGAACGCGAAGAGGTCGAGCGCGGAGCGCACGTAGTCGGAGGAGACCCAGGCGTGCGGCATGTCGCCGAGGAAGTGCACGGTGCGGGGGTCCGGCATGACCACCTCGGCCCACTGGTTCCAGGCGGCCGGCCGGCGGTCCCGCATGAAGAAGTCGAGCATGCGCCGGGCGCGCTCGGGCTGGCCGAGGCGCACGAGCGCGCCGACGGTGCGCAGCTCGTACGGCGTGTAGTCCGGGAAGGCCTGCGCGCCGGACGCGCGCGCCGCGCCGAAGGCCCAGTAGCGCTCGAAGGTGCGCTCGAGGAGGCCGGGCGAGAGGCGGACCTGGGCGGGGTCGAGCGCGACGGTGCTCGAGGTGGCGTCGAAGTCGGCGCGGTCCGCGGCGCCGGCGAGCGTGCCGCCGGTCTCCTGTGCGACGAGATCGGCGGAGCGCGCGACCTCGGCCTCGAACTCGGCGGCCCAGGCCGCCCAGGGCGCCACGGCGTCGGCGTGGTCGAGGGTCCGGCCGATCGCGATGGCGTCGCGGTAACCGCGGATGGCCCAGAAGTCGTCCCAGTACGAGTAGGCGGGCTTGTCGGAGTAGCCCTCGTGGCTGATCGACGGCGGCAACAGGCCCACGAGCTTCGCAGGGTGTGACGCGCGGAACTCCGCCGTGCGCGTGCTCTGGCGGAGGCCCTCCAGCCAGGTCACGACGCGCTTCACGATCGGCCAGTGGCGCTCGAGGAAGGCGGCGTCCTTCGTGTGCCGGTAGACCTCGGCGACGGCGTAGAGGTACTGGCCGTGGCTGTCGTTCTCGACCACCGGGTCGGCGCCGCGCGCGTCGGCGCAGCAGGGGACCTTGCCGGACGGGTAGACGTAGCGCGAGAAGGCGTCGACGAAGTCGCGGGCGGCGTCGGCCTCGCCCATGCGCAGGAGCCCGGCGGCCATCATCGCGCCGTCGCGGATCCAGGTGCGCGCGTAGGAGCGGGTGCCGGGCCTCAGCATGGCGCCGTCGCGGGACATCAGGATGTGCGCGAGCGTCGTGCGGAGCGTGGCGGGGATCGCGGAGGAGGCGGCCGGGACGTCGATGCGGACGCGGTCGAGCCTCGCGCGCCAGCCGCGTGCGACGGCGTCGAGGCGGGCGTCGATCGTGCCGGCGGGCTCCGGACCGGGATCGCCTCCGCCGAGGGGGGCGGTGAAGGAGACGGTGCGCGACCCACCGGGCGGGACCGTGAGCTCGAACTCCAGCAACGCGGAGGCGTGGGCGAGGGGATCCGAGAGCTCGCCGGCGAGCGCCGGCGCGGCCCGCAACGCGCCGAGGTCGATGCCGCCTTCCAGGCCGAGCGCCGTGACCTTCGCGGGTGCCTCGGAGAACGCCGGGCCGGGCCGGCCGTTCACGTCCAGGCGCGGCGCGGCCCAGCGGAGCTTCTCGACGCGGCTCACGCCGCCGTGCGTGGTGAGGAACTGCTGTGGCGGGTTCACCTGCCAGGGCCGGACCGCGAGGAGGAGGCGCGCGGTGCGGGCGTCGCGGCCGCGGTTCACGAGGGCGTAGCGCACGAGGAGCCGGGGCGCGGCGGCGGCGCCCTCGGCGGCGGCGGCCACCTCGAGCTCGAGCTGGTGCGAGATGCCGAAGCGGACCTCGGGCATCGGGAGGTCGCCGTCGCGCAGGCGGTGGGAGAGCCCGGCGTCGGCCCAGGTGACGAGCTTCCCGTCCTCGAGGACGAGCGCGGGCTCGACGCTGTAGCCGCCGCGGCCGAGCTCGACGGCGCCGTCCTCGGAGAGGAGCGCCGAGCGCTCGCCGCCGCCGTCGACGCCGACGAGCGCCCAGAAGTTCTGCTCGCCCAGGAACGCGCGCGGGACGTGGCCGCGGGGCGTGCGGCGGGCGAGCTCGGAGAGGGCGGCGTCGAGGTCCTTCCACTGCGTCCGGTCGCGCAGCTCCACGAGGCGCGGCGGCTCGCCGCCGGGCGGCAGCCGGAAGCGGAGCACGCGGGCCTCGGTCTCGGGGAGGTGGGCGACCTCGAACGCGGCCGTCGTCCGGCCAACCCGGCGGAGGGTCGCGAAGCGCTTCCCGTCGACCGAGCCCAGGAGCTCGTAGCCGCCCGGCGCGCCGCGGGCCGGCCAGGTGAGGGCGACGCCCTCGAGGTCGCGGATCCGGCCGAAGTCCCAGTCGACGCCGGCGGCCGTACGGCGCACGGTGGCCTCCGGCCAGACGGCCGGGTCCGGCTCGCGCGGCTCGAGCGCGACGCCCGCCGTGCAGAGCGCGCCCTTGCCGCCCTCTCGCGCCGCGACCACGAGCTCGAGCGCCTCGGTGCGGCGGAGCGTGCGGTCCGCGAGCGGTCCCCAGGCGAAGCTGAAGTGACCGCTCTTGAAGGTCACCTCCGAGAGCGCCGCGGGGCCGGCCCACGCCGGCCGGCTCACCCACCAGACGTTGTCGCCGGAGGCGTCGACCACCTTCACCTGGAGGTCGTTCACCGGGCCGCGCGCCTTCAGCCTCGCGCGGAGCGCGAACGCCGCCGGCCAGTCGACGGGCCAGGCCCGGCGCAGCACCGCGTAGCCGGAGACGCCGTGGAAGTCGTACTCGAGGCAGAGGCTGCCGTCGGGGTCGCGCGCGAGGCGGGCCTCGACGGCCTCCGAGGCGGTCGCGGTCCACGCGGCCGGGTCGCGAACGTCGAGCGGGGCGACGGGCGCGCCCGGGGCGGCGGCGGTGAGCCAGGCGAGGAGGAGCCCGATCGCGTTCATCCCTTCACGCTCCCGACGAGGAGGCCCTGGATGTAGTGGCGCTGCAGGGCCAGGAACAGCACGAGCACCGGCAGGATCGTGACGACCGAGCCCGCCATCATGAGCTCGACGTCCTGCACGTGCTCGCGGGAGAGCGCGGCGAGGGCGACCGGCAGGGTCTGCACGTCGCGCTCGGTGAGGATGATGAGCGGCCACATGAAGTCGTTCCAGGAGCCCAGGAACGACAGGACCGCGATGGTGACGATGATGGGCCGGAGCAGCGGCACCACCACCCGGACGAAGATCCAGCCCTCGCCGGCGCCGTCGATCCGCGCGGCCTCGAGGATGTCGTCGGGGATGCCGAGGCAGTACTGGCGCACGAGGTAGATGCCGAACACGCTCGCGAGCCAGGGCACGAGCACGCCGGCGTAGGTGTTCACGAGCCCCATGTTCTTCAGCATGAGGAAGAGCGGCATCATCGTGACCTGCGCCGGCACGACGAGGGCCCCGAGGAGGAGCCGGTAGATGCGGTCCCGCCCCGCGAAGTGGAGCTTCGCGAAGGCGTAGCCCGCCATCAGGTTGAAGGTGAGCGAGAGCGCGGTCGCGAGGAGCGACACCATCACGCTGTTCGCCGCCTGCCGCACGATGCCGTGCTCGGTGAAGAGGAGCCGGTAGTTGTCGAGCGTCGGGTGGGCGGGGAAGAACGGCGGCGGGAAGTTGCTCGCCTCGCCCGCGCGCATGAAGGAGGCCGAGAGCATCCAGAGGAGCGGGATGAGCGTCAGCACCGCGACGACGACGAGCGCGCCGTTCACGGCCAAGGCGGGGCCCGCGCGCCGGAGCCGGAGGCCGCTCACATCGCCCCCTTCGCGCGGCCGACGCGCGCCTGGAGCAGGGTGAAGCCGAACATGAAGACGAAGAGCACGAAGGCGACGGCGGAGGCGGCGCCGAGGCTCCACCACTTGAAGCCGTCCTCGTACATCAGGTACAGCACCGTCACCGTGCGCTGGGCCGGCCCGCCCTGCGTCATCACGTAGGGCTCGGCGAAGAGCTGGAAGTGCCCGGCCATGGTGAGGATGCTCACCATGAGCAGCATCGGGCCGAGCTCGGGCAGGGTGATGTGCCGGAAGGTCGAGAGCCGCCCCGCGCCCTCGAGGTGCGCGGCCTCGTAGAGCTCGGCCGGGATCGCCTGCAGGCCCGCGAGCAGGATGATCATGTTGTAGCCGAAGTTCTTCCAGACCGAGAGCAGCACGATCGCCGGCATCGCCCAGGCCGGGTCGCCGAGCCAGTCGACCGAGCCGAGGCCGAGCCCCGTGAGCCCGTAGTTCACGAGCCCGTAGCGCGTGTGGAGGAGGACCTTCCAGACCACCGCCACCGCGGCGAGCGTCGTGATGACCGGGACGAAGAGGGCCGTGCGGAAGAAGCCCTTCCAGCGCGCGAGCGGCGAGTGGAGGAGGAGCGCCGCGCCGAGGGAGGCGCCGATGGAGAGCGGCACGCCCACCACGACGAAGAACATCGTGTTGAGGAGCGCCTGCCAGAAGAGCGGGCGGCGCAGGAGCTCGAGGTAGTTGTCGAGGCCGACGAAGCGGACGTTCCGCCAGGAGGCGAGCGCGTAGAGGTCGAAGTCGGTCGCGCTCATGGCGAGCGCCCCCGCCACGGGCACCACGAAGAAGACCGCGATCGCGAGGAGCGCGGGGCCCGCGAAGAGCCAGCCGGCGACGGTGCGCTTCACCCGGCCCTCCGGCGGTCGAGCATGAAGCGCCGCTTCTCCAGGATCCGGTCGGCCCGGGCGTCCAGCTCCTCGGGCACCTTCGAGGCGGGGAGGTCGCCGTGCACGACCTTCTCCATCAACAGCCGCAGCTCCGTCGCGATGCGCTCCCACTCCGGCACCTGCGGCACCGGCCGGACCCGCTCGAGCTGGTCCCGGAAGGCCTGCGCGTAGGGATCGGCCGCGAGCGCAGGGTCGGCCCAGGCGGAGCGGCGCGCCGGGAGGTTGCCGGTGGTCCGGTAGAACTCCTGCTGGACGGCGGTGCGCGAGAGGAACTCGACGAGCTTCCAGGCGGCGTCCTTCTTCCGGGAGCGCTTGAAGAGGACGAGGCTCGAGCCGCCGGCGATGGAGGCGCCCGGGCCGGTCGGGCCGGGCAGCGGGGCCGTCATCCAGGTGTGCTGAAGCTCCGGCGGCAGCCGGCGCTTGAACTCGCCGATCTGCCAGGGGCCGGAGATGTAGAAGGAGAAGTAGCCCCGGCCGAACTCGTTCCAGACGTTCGCGACCTCGTTGTTGGTCATCGGCGGCGCGAGCTTTCGCTCGTAGACCGAGAGGTAGAAGCGCAGCGTCCGCAGGAACCCCTCGCTCCGGAAGTTGCCGTAGCGGTTCCCGTCCCGCAGGAGCGGCTCCGGCTGCTGCAGCCAGAGCGCGACCATCGGCTCGTACTCGTTGAGCGGCAACAGGAGCGCGAAGCGGTCGCCGCCGCCCCGGGCCTTGAGCGCCTCCATCATGCGGAGCCACTCGTCCCAGTCGCGCGGCGGCGCGGGGTAGCCGGCCGCGGCGAGGAGGTCCTTCCGGTAGAAGAGGAGGCGGGTGTCGACGTACCAGGGCACGCCCCACTGGAGCCCCTCGACGACGTTCGTGTCGACGATGCCGCGCGGGTAGTCGGCGAGGTCGATGGCCGAGCCGCGCAGGCGCCCGTCGAGCGGCTCGATCGCGTCGAGCGCCACGAACTCGGGCAGCCAGGTGTTGCCCATCTGGGCGAGGTCGGGCGTCGCGTCGCCGGCGAAGGCGGTGAGGAGCTTCTCGTGGGCGGCGGTCCAGGGGAGCTGCTCGACCCGCACCTTGACGCCCGGGTTCTCGCGCTCGAAGGCGGCGAGCAGCTTCGTCGCGACCTCGCCCTCCCGGCCCATGGCCCAGAAACGGAGCACCTCGTCGCCGCCGCGCGCGCACGCGGAGGCGGCGAGCGCGGCGCCTCCCTGCAGGAACGCGCGGCGCGACCAGCCGGTCATCCGAGCCATCCGCCCGTGAACCCGGCCGCGAGGAGCCCCTTCTTGATGGCGGGGTGCTGGCGGGTCCGCGCCCAGACGAGCTCGCCGTGGGCGTTCGCGATCATCGCGAGGAGCGGGCCGAGCTCGATGCCCAGGAAGTCGGTGTTCACCCAGCCGAAGCCGGGCTCGAGGCGGCCCTGGGTCGGGGAGGCGCCCGGGAAGCTGAAGGTCGGGTTGAACGCGAAGAAGCCGTACTTGCCCCAGATGGCCTTCCCGTAGCGGGAGTGCAGCGCGACGAGCGCGGGCTCCACGATCTCGGGGGCATGCGGCAGCGACGAGCCCGCCGCGTAGGGCGCGATCGTGCCGTCGTCCACGCCGCCGGGGCCGCGGGCCGAGTAGGCGTGGAACTGGCGCGGGGTCCCGTTCACGACCTTCGCGACCTCGGCCGGGCCGTCGCACGCCGTGAGCCCCCAGACGTCCGCGCCGTACGCCGTGAAGCGGCCGGGGTTCGCGATCGCGTAGGCGCGCTGCGCGAGCGTCGCCCGCCGGGTGTTCTCGAAGTAGTCGAGCCCCTTCGCCTTCATGTACGGGTCCTGCACGCCGCGGAGATCGATGAAGCACTGCGGGAACTGGTGGCCGAAGAGGGGCGGGAAGGTGAGGTAGGTCTGGCCCCACTCGGTCCGGAACTGGTTCCAGGCGTCGAGCTTGCTCGTCCAGGCCGCCCAGGCGTCGGCGCCCAGCGGGTTCGTCGGGGCGCCGAGGGCGAGGAGGTAGAGGAGCGCGCCCTCCGAGTTGCCGATCCAGTCGTAGGGCAGGAAGCCGCCCTCCGGGCTCCAGGCGAGCGCGATCGCGGCGCCGCGCTGCTGCATCCACTTCCAGTCGATGCGGTCGTAGATCGTGTCGACGGCGGCGCGCAGCTCCGTCTCGCCGGCGTCCGCGCCGTCGAAGAAGGCCTGGGCGTGCAGGAGCCCGGCGAGGAGGAGTGCCGTGTCGATGGGCGAGAGCTCGCAGGTGCCGGCGCGGTGGCCGGCCGGGTAGGAGAGGAAGTGGTAGTAGAAGCCCTTGTACCCGGTGACGCCGGTCGCGCCGGGGCCCATCGGCGCGTCGCGGAAGAAGCGCGCGGTGGTGAGCGCGCGCGAGAGCGCCTGGGCGCGGGTCACGTAGCCGCGCTCGACGCCGATGCAGTAGGCCGTGAGGGCGAAGCCGACCGAGGCGATGGACGAGCCCCAGTCGTTGGGCCAGCGGTCCGGCACGAGGCCGGTGTCCGCGTGCGCCGTCTCCCAGAAGAAGTCGAAGGCCCGCCGCTCGAGCTGCGGGACGAGCTCCGCCGCGGTGAGCGCGGGCAGCGTGAGATCGGGCGGGGGTGAGGGCGGAGGTGAGGAGCCTCCTCCCCCGCAGCCCGCGCATCCGGCCAGCGAGGCCGCGGCGAGGCCCTTGAGGAGCTCCCGGCGCGTGAGGCGCGCGGGGCCCGCGCTGTGGACGCTGGGCATTGCTTGGGGAAGTGCGGGGAAACTCGCCCGCGCAGGCGCCACCTCCGACGCCTGCGCGGGCGCTCCCTGGCTACACTAGAAGCTGTACGTCCCTGTCAGCTTGACCGTGCGCATCGGGCCGCGGAGGTTGAACGGCTTGTCGATGTCGAGGTTGTCGAGGCCGAAGCGGTTGGCCGCGGCGCCTGCGCCGGGCTGGCCACCGCCCCAGTCGTTCGTGCCGAACGCGTAATTGGCCTTGTTGATGACGTTCAGGACGTCGGCGCGGAGGACGAAGCCGCCCGGACCGGCCTTGAACGTCTTCTGCACGCCGACGTCGACCTGCGCGAAGTTCGGCTGGTCGGACGAGAGCTCGATGCAGCCGCCCGTCGGACAGCCCACGATGCGGCGCGTGAGGCCGGAGCCGAACGTGTAGCGGCCCGCGATCTGGAAGTCGTACGGCAGGTCGGCCATCGCGGCCGCGACGATGCGGTGCTTGTCGATCAGCGTCGACGGGTTCCAGCCGTGGGTCGGCTTGCCGATGGTCCAGTCGAAGATGTCGTCGTTCCAGTCGCGGTGCTTCGTCTGCGCGTCCGTGTACGTGTAGGCGATCGACGCGCTCCACTTCGACGCCGCGGAGTACGGCTTCTCGGCCTTGAAGAGGACGCTCTTCGTCTTCGTCTCACCGACGGTGTCGCCGAGGATCAGCGAGCCGAACTTGTCCGGGCCGCCCCAGAGCGGGTCGAAGGACGGCTGGGTGGCCCAGCCGCCGTTCGCGTCGCGGTTGCCGGAGAACCACTGGAACTGGTTCTTGCCGTTGATCATCGAGTACGCGACCTCGGCGTTCACGAACGCGATCGCCTGGCGGACGCCGACGGAGGCCTGATCCGCGTAGGGCATCTTGAGATCGTTGCGGATGAGCCAGATCTCGCCGCCGGCCTGCGCGTTCTTCTGCTTCTCGTCGAGGGCGTGGTTCGCCATCGCGCGGTCGTAGGAGCGGCCCCAGCCGGCGAAGAACACCGTGTTCCGGTCGCCGAAGAGGTCGTACGAGGCGCCGAGGCGCGGGGCGATGGCGCCCGCGAACGACTTGCGGGACTTGCCGTCGGAGATGTAGTCGCCGATGTTCACGCCGCCCTTCGCGAGCGACTCCGCGTAGGTCTGGCCGGCGGGCGGGGTGATGCCCCACCGCGGGACGTCCGCCGCGTAGATCGCCGCCACGCGCTCGGCCGGGGTGACGTACGAGTTGTTCAGCATGTTCGTCTCGTAGTCCCAGCGGGCGCCGATGTTGAGCTCGAGGCGGCTCGTGACGGCCCAGTCGTCCTGCGCGTACAGGCCGAACTGGACGTTGTCGAGGGACACGGACGCCGGGGCGAGCGCGCGGTCGATCTTGCACTCGTTGGAGTTCGCGCCGTTGTTCGTGACGCCCGTGCCGGTGCAGTTCGCGCCGTCGTAGAAGGGCAGGCCGGTGGCCGGATCGAGGATCGTCTGGACGATGTCCACCGCGCGCGAGGTGCCGGACAGCGCGTAGTTGAGCACGGAGGCCTTGAGGCCGCCCTTGATGACGTTGCCGCGGAGGCCGGTGAAGGTGACGTCCTGGGCGAGGGTGAAGCCGGACTGGCCGCGCTTCTGGTTGTCGGGCACGCCGCCGTCGAAGATCACCGGCGAGGCCGCGTTGATGGAGTTCGTCGTGGAGTAGAAGTACTTGAGGTACGGGCCGGTCGCCGCGCCGTGCGGGTTCCAGAGCGCGTTCTGGTACGACAGCTTCGTCTCGGAGACGAGGTCGGAGCCGACGTTCCACTCGTGGACGACGTCGAAGCGGAAGTCGTTGTTGGTGCGGTCCTTGTTGTTGCCGTTCGCCGACCAGGTGCGGTCCTCGGCCACGTTGTCGGACTCGAGGCGCATGCGGAACGACGCCCAGACCTTCCGGTTCTCGGCGAGGGACGCGTTCACCTTGCCGAAGAGCAGGTGCTCGACGAACGGATCGACGAAGGAGCCGGTCTTGCCCGAGAGGTCGGGGAGGATGCCCTTCGTGAGGTCGTACTTGTCCTTGTTGCCGAGGACGGTCGCGCGGGAGTCGTCGATGTTCTTGTAGTCGTACGCGAGGAAGTAGTTGATCGCGTCCTCCTTGATCGGGCCGCCGAGGGAGAGGCCGGCCTCGTTCTTGGAGGAGAAGGGCAGCACGGCGCCGTTCGCGGCGTTGCGGCGGTCGATCGGGGACTGCGAGCGCCAGTCGGTCTCGAAGCGATCGAAGTACGCCTCGCCGTGGAGCTCGTTGCCGCCGGACTTCGTCACGGCGGTGATCGCCGCGGAGGAGACCTGGTCGTACTCGGCCTTGTAGTTCTGGGTCAGGACCTTGTACTCGGCGATCGCGGACTGCGGGAACGGGTTGCCGCGGGAGGAGTCCTGGCCGGACGCGCCGCCGCGGAGGATGTTGTTCTTCTGGCTGACGCCGTCGATGAAGACGTTGGAGTTGTTGCGATCCTGGCCGCCGCCCTGGATCTTCGTCTGGCCGCTGCCCTGGTCCTCGAAGAAGGCCACGCCGGGGGCGAGGTCCACCGAGGAGAGGAAGTTGCGGGTCGGAGCGGGCATCGCCGCGATGAGCTTCTGCGAGACCACCGTGCCGACCTCGGAGGTCTTCACGGCCTTGCGGCGGGTGGTGCCGGTGACGACGATCTCCTCCACCTTCTCGGCGGACTTCCCGCCCATGGAGAAGTCGACCGACGCCGTCTCGCCGACCGCGAGGGTGATGGCCTCGGTCCTCGCGACGCCGTCCGCCGCCGTGATGCGGATCTCGTAGTTGCCGGGGGGCAGGCCGGTGAGGGCGTAGCCGCCGTTCGCCTGGGTGGTGGTGCGGTAGGTGAAGCCGCTCGCCTTGTTCACGGCGACGACCGCCGTGCCGGCCGGCGCGGCGGTGTCACCGGAGGTGATCATGCCCTTGATCGTTGCGGTGCTGACCTGGGCGTACGCCGTGCCGGCGAGGACCAGGGCAACCGCCGCCGCGAAGGTACGGCTGCGGAGCACTCGGGAAAGTCTCATCGCTGCCTCCATCGACGTCGGGGAGAGTGGTGCGGGTTTGCGGGGCGGCGCATGGGGCGCCGGGCTTCTACTGCTGCGCGGTTGTCGAGCGACTGCGTGACACGTAGGCAGATGGAACGAGTCAATTCGGGTAGTGGTCGAATTAATCGCACATCTGCTACTGTGTGTTCTACCGGGATAAACCCACGCCCCAACTGTGATTCCGGAAGGAACCCCAAGAAATGGCGCGACGGGGTAATTCAGCGAGTGGAAATGCGCAGATGCTGCGCTGCGCCACCGATGGGCACCGGCGGGAATAGAGGCGATGAGCGGCGATCAGGGCCTCCTGAAGCGCATCAACCGCATGGCGATCGTGCGCTACGTCCGCGCGCGCCCCGGCCTGGCCCGCGGCGAGCTGGCGCAGCTCACCGGGCTCGCCGACTCGACCGTGAGCGTCCTCGTGAAGGGGCTCATCGAGGACGGCTGGCTGCGCGCGCACGCGCTCGCCGAGAGCCGCGGCGCCGGCCGTCGCCCGCAGGTCCTCTCGACCGACACCACCCGCCTCGCGCTGCTCGGCGCGGAGGTCGGCGTCGACTACATCGCCGTCGCCGCGTGCAACATCCAGGGCGACCTCCTCTTCTCCCGCGTGGAGAACTACCGGCACGAGGGCGTGGAACGGTCGGTGCGCGACATGGCCTCGATCGTGGCGGAGGCGCGCGCGCGGATGGTGGGGGAGGGGCGCCTGCCGCTCGGCCTCGGCGTGGGCCTGCCGGGCATGGTGGAGCTCGACGGCACGCTCCGCCTCGCGCCGAACCTCGGCTGGCGCGACGTCTCGATGCCGCCGCTCATCACCTCGGCGCTCCAGCGGCTCGGCTGCGGCGACCTGCCCGTCTTCGTGCTCAACGACGCGAACGCCGGCGCGCTCTCCGAGCACGTCTTCGGCGCCTCCGACGCGACCCAGTCGATGGTGTTCCTCTCGCTCGGCTTCGGTATCGGCGCCGGCGTCATCCTCGACTCCGGCCTCCACCTCGGCCGGGCGGGCCTCGCCGGCGAGGTGGGCCACTCGGTCGCGCAGCCGGACGGCCTCCCGTGCACCTGCGGCCGGCGCGGCTGCTTCGAGACGCTCATCTCCCAGCGCGCGATCAGCCGGAGCGCCACCGGGCGCGAGGAGCCGATCCTGTCGGTGGAGGACCTCGGCGTGCGCGTGGCGCGCGGAGAGCCCGGCGCGGTCGCGGCGGTCCGCGCGGCCGGCGCCCACCTCGGCCTCATGGTCCACAACCTCGTCGTGGCCATCGATCCCGCGGTGGTGGTGCTGGGCGGGCCGCTCAGCCGCCTCACGCTCCTCGTCGACACCGCCCTCGACGAGGTGAGGCGGCTCGCCGGCGACTCGCCGCACCACCAGGCGACGATCCGCACCTGCCGCTTCGGCATCCACGCCGGCGTGTGCGGCGCCGCCGCGAGCGTGCTCGACCACCTCCTGCACCCGCTCGACCGCGGCGCGGGCGTCCGCGAGGCGGGCGCGCGCGAGGGGGTGACCTTCTCGTGAGCGAGCGGCGGACCACGTCCGGCGCCCAGCGCCGCCCGCACGGCCTGTGGACCCGGCTGCTGGTGCGCCCGGTCCCGGGCCGCGCCTCCGCCCGGCTCCGCCTCGCGCTGCGCCGCCGCGGCCCGCGCCGCGCCGGCGCTGCGCCCGTGCCCGTGCCGGACCTCGCCGAGGCGCCGCGCGACGGCGGGGCCGCACGCTCGCCGCCCTCGTCGCCGCCGGGATCCTCGGCGCGGCGGCGATCGCGCTCTGGCGCTGACCCTCCGCTCGCCCTCCGGCGGCGGGGCGCGCGGGCCTGGTCCCCGCCGATCGCGGCGCCCCCGGTGGGCAGGCCCCGCACGGCGCGTGGCGGCCGGGCGTCGAGTTCTACAATGTAGAAGTAATGCCTCCCGCACCGCTCGGCGAGTTCGAGACCCTGGTCCTGCTCGCGGTCCTTCGCCTGCGCGACGGCGCCTACGGCATGGCGGTCCGCCGCGAGCTCGAGGCGCGCGCCGGACGCGAGGCGGCCATCGGCGCGGTGTACGCGACGCTCGAACGGCTCGAGGCGAAGGGGCTCGTGGCGAGCCGGACGGGCGAGGCGACCGAGGCCCGGGGAGGGCGCGCGCGCCGGTACTTCGAGGTGACCCGCGCCGGGCGCGCCGCGGTGGCCGCGGCCGCGGGCGCCCTCGCCCGCATGATCGAGGGGCTGAAGCTGGATCCCGCGTGACCGACCTCGCCCGCAGAGCCGTGCTCGTCCTCGTCGAGCTGGCCCTCCCGGAGGACCTCGCCCCCGAGCTCGTGGGCGATCTCGCCGAGGAGCAGGCGCGCCACGGCCTCGGCTGGCTCGTGCGCCAGGCCGCGGGCGCGGTGGTGCACGTCCGCGCCGGGCGCCTGCGCCGCCGCAGGGCCCTCGCTGCCCTCACGGCCGGCGCGCTCGCGGCGGCGCTGGTGGTCGCGGGCGGCCACGCGGCGTTCGACCTCGTGCTCTCGCTCGTCCCTCGCCGCGCGGGCCACCCGCCCGGCCCGGGCTGGCTCGTCGCCATGGCCAGCGGGGCGGGGCTCGCCGCGGCCGCCGTGTCGCTCGCCGTCTCCCCGCCGCCCAGGAGGCCACGCCCATGATCCGGTTCCTCGTCCGCGCGCTCGCCCTCGTCGCCGGGCTCGCCGCCCTCGCCGTGCTCCTGCTCCTCGCGATGAAGCTGCGCCCCGGGGAAGGGCGGAACGACGCCGACGTCGAGATCGCGCGGCCGCCCGAGGTGGTGTTCGCCTACCTCGTGGAGCCCGCGAAGCTCAGGCAGTGGATCGGCTGGCTCACCGACGTGCGCCCCGAGGCGCCCGGCCCGGATGGCGCCCCGCGCGACGTGTGGGTGATGGCCGACCCGAAGATGAGGCAGCCCATGCTGCTCCGGAACCGCTTCACCGCGCTCGAGCCGCCGCGGGTGCTCGAGGTCGAGACCGGCGTGCCGGGCACCTTCCTCGGCACGATCCGCTACGAGCTGACCGCGCTCGACGGCGGCCGCACCCGGCTCACGTACCGCTCGCACTTCACCTACGGCCCGTGGCTCTTCAAGCTCCTCGAGCCGCTCGTGACTCCGCAGGCGCAGAAGAAGCTCGTCGACGACCTCGGGAAGCTGAAGGCCGCGGCGGAGGCGGGCGGGTAGCGGGCGAGCTCGCCTGACCCGTCCCGCGACCCCGGGGCCGAACGCCTCGTTGCCATCCGCGCCGATTTCCAGCAGATTCACCTGTCCGTGCGCCCCGGAAGGGCCCGGGCTGGAGGCGGTTTGGCCGAGGAGAAGAAGGGCATCGAGGAGGGGGCGCTCGCGCCGGTCGTCGAGGCGCTGTGCCGCGAGGCGACCCGGCTGTCCGGGTTCGCCGCCGACGGCCGCATGGCGCTGCCCTCCCGCGACGCGGTGATCGGCGTCGTCGAGGACCTCCGCTCGGTGCTGTTCCCGGGCTACTTCGGCACGAGCGATCTCCACGACGAGAGCCTCCACTACTTCATCGGCGCGACGCTCGCCCGGGCGCTGCGCGCGCTCGAGGCGCAGATCCGCCGCGGCGTCGCCTTCACCGAGCGGCACGACGCCGACACCTGCGGCCACTGCGCCGAGTTCGCGGCGCGCACGACGCGCGGCTTCCTCGCCCGGCTCCCGGACGTGCGCCGCCTCGCGGCCTCCGACGTCGAGGCCGCCTACGAGGGCGACCCCGCGCTGAAGACCCGCGACGAGGCGATCTTCGCGTACCCGGGCATCTTCGCGGTGACGAACCAGCGGCTCGCGCACGAGCTCTTCGCGATGGAGGTGCCGCTCATCCCGCGCATCATCACCGAGCACGCCCACAGCATCACCGGCATCGACGTCCACCCGGGCGCGCGCATCGGCGAGAAGTTCTTCATCGACCACGGCACCGGCGTCGTCATCGGCGAGACCGCGGTCATCGGCAACGGGGTCCGCATCTACCAGGGTGTCACCCTCGGCGCGAAGAGCTTCCCGCTCGACGCGCAGGGCAACCCGATCAAGGGCGTCGACCGCCACCCCATCGTCGAGGACGACGTGGTGATCTACGCAGGCGCGACCATCCTCGGCCGCATCGTCATCGGCCGCGGCTCGTCGATCGGCGGCAACGTGTGGGTGACCCAGAGCGTGGCCCCGAACTCCCGGGTCACGCAGGTCCAGGCGCGCGAGGCCCCGTTCGGCGACGGCGGCGGCATTTGAGACCTTCGCAGTTCCCCCTCTGAAGGAGGCACCTTGGCTCACCATCCGTGGCACGACGTGGAGCTCCCCCGCTACATCGAGGAGCCGATCCCGGCGATCATCGAGATCTCGACCGGCTCGAAGGTGAAGTACGAGCTCGACAAGAAGTCCGGGCTCCTCCTCGTCGACCGCATCCTGTTCTCGTCGGTCCACTACCCGGCGAACTACGGCTTCGTGCCGCGCACGTACTGCGACGACGGCGACCCGCTCGACATCCTGGTGCTCTGCTCCGAGCCCATCCAGCCGCTCTCGATCATGCGCGCGAAGCTCATCGGCGTGATGAAGATGCGCGACGAGAAGGGCGAGGACGACAAGCTCATCGCCGTGCACGCCGACGACCCGAACTACCAGGAGTACGGCGACGTGTCGGAGATCCCGGCCCACCGCCTGCGCGAGCTGAAGCGCTTCTTCGAGGACTACAAGACCCTCGAGCACAAGAAGGTCGAGGTCGCCGAGCCCCAGGGCCGCTCCGCCGCGCTCCAGGTGCTGCGCGACGCGATCAAGCTCTACGACGCCGAGAAGCCCCGGCTGGTGGGCTTGCCCGCGGAGGGCCCGCCGAAGGCGCGTTCGAAGGACCGCAAGCCCGTGAAGGCCGCGAAGGCCGCGAAGGGCAAGGCGGGGAGGAAGTAGCGTGCGGGGGAGGGGAGGCGCGCGTCATCGCGCGGCCTCCTCCCAGCGCTGGCGCTCGGCCAGGTAGCGACGCGTCCGCCGGGCGCGGCGCCACCTGAGCCCGAGCCAGACCACCACCCCCGCGACGACGAGCACCGCGGCGGCGACCGCGTTCGCGGCCCGCTGCGCGGGGTCGCGCGCTCCGAAGGCCGAGCCGATGGTGCGCCCGAGGGGCCACACACCGCAGAGGACCGCGAAGGTCATCACCCCGGTGGCCCGCCGGGGCCTAGGCGGTGGCCATCGCCCGATCGTACCGCGACTGCCCGCGGGGCGCGCAGCCCGGGCCGAACCCTTTCGCCGCCGCCCGGCTCTCACGGCCGATGCCGATCTACGAGTACGCCTGCACCCCCTGCGCGAGGTCCTTCGAGGAGCTCGTGATCAGGAAGAGCGACGAGGCCGAGGTGCGCTGCCCGACCTGCGGCGGCCAGGACGTCGCCCGCCAGATGTCGCGGCCCGCCTCGGTGGGCGGCGGCGGGGGCGGGGAGTCCTTCGGCGGCGGCCGCTCGGCGCCGTCCTGCGGCCCGATCGGTTGAGGCATCTGACCCCTCGCCCGGTCGGGCGAGCCAGGCAACATCGGACGAAATCGGGCTCACCCGCGCCCACATCCCGGCCCGGGACCGTGGTAGGCCGCGCACTTCGGCGCGCCGACCGCCCGGGGTAGACTTCGCGCGTGGCACGCACGCAACGCGCGACCGACTTCACCCTCGACTTCGTGGCGGACCTCCTGGCCCGCCAGGGCATCCTCACCGAGGACGCCCGCCGCACCGCGTTCGCCCGAGAGGGCGTGCAGCGCGCGCGGCTCCTGCGCGATCAGGCCTCGCGCAGCGGCGGCCGCGGCCTGCGCCGCGCCGAGATCTCGCCGGTCGAGGTGCTCGCCTCCTTCGGCTTCCACGACGCCCGCCGCCCCGACGACGTCCTCGACGAGGACAAGGTCACCCACGCGCTCGCCCAGGCGCTCGGGGTCCCGTACCGCAAGATCGATCCGCTCCGGCTCGACGCGCTCCTCATCACCCGCACGCTGTCGCGCCCGTACGCGCGCAAGCACGGCGTGCTCCCGCTCGAGCGGCAGGACGGCGCGCTCGTCATCGCGGCGACGAACCCGTTCGACCGAGAGCTCTTCGAGAACCTGCGCGGGCTCACCGGCGGGGACGTCACGCCGGTCCTCGCGTCGCCCTCCGACATCCACCGGGCGATCTCCGAGGTCTACGGCTTCCGCCAGCAGATCACGCAGGCACGCAGCCAGCTCGAGGCCGACCAGCCCTCGACCGACGTCACGAACCTCGAGCAGTTCGTCAACCTCTCCGGCATCGACGTCCTCGAGGCCTCCTCCGAGCCGGTCATCGCCGCGGTGGAGTACCTGCTGCACTACGCGTTCGAGCAGCGCGCGAGCGACATCCACATCGAGCCGCGCCGGGAGGAGTCGATCATCCGGATGCGCATCGACGGGGTGCTCCACCCCATCCACCGCATCCCGAAGGCCGTGCACGGCGCCATCGCGAACCGGTTCAAGATCATGAGCCGGCTCGACATCGCCGCGAAGCGGCCGCAGGACGGGCGCATCCGCACCGCCCGCGGCGACACCGAGATGGAGCTGCGCGTCTCGACGATGCCGACCACCTTCGGCGACAAGATCGTGGTCCGCATCCTCGATCCCGAGGTGCTGGTCCGCGACCTCTCCGAGCTCGGGTTCCTGCCGGACGAGCGCGACACCTTCGAGCGCTGGCTGCTCCGCCCGCACGGGCTCATCGTGGTCACCGGCCCCACCGGCAGCGGCAAGACCACCACGCTCTACTCGGCCCTCTCCGCGCTCGCCTCGCCGGAGGTCAACGTCGTCACCATCGAGGATCCCATCGAGATGGTGCACGAGGACTTCAACCAGATCGCCGCGAACCCGAAGACCGGCACCGGCTTCGCCGAGGCGCTGCGCCACGTGCTGCGCCAGGACCCCGACGTCATCATGGTCGGCGAGGTGCGCGACGGCGAGACCGCCACCCAGGCGGTGCAGGCGGCGCTCACCGGCCACATGGTGCTCACCACCCTGCACACGAACGACTCGATCGGCGCGATCGCCCGCCTGCGCGACCTCGGCGTGCCGAGCTTCCTGGTCGCGGCGACGCTCACCGGGGTGGTCTCGCAGCGGCTGGTGCGCCAGGTCTGCCCGGCGTGCGCCGGCGACGTGCCGCTCACCGCCGACGAGGTGGACGGCCTCGGGGTGCCGCACCCGGAGGACTACGCCGGCCAGCTCCTCGCCCGGCGCGGGGAGGGCTGCGTGAAGTGCCGCCACACCGGCTACTACGGCCGCACCGGGCTCTTCGAGGTGCTGACCGTGAACGCGCGCCTGCGCCACCTCATCGCGGCCGACGCGACACCCGAGGTGCTCGCCCGGACCGCGCGGCAGGACGGGCTCCGGTCCCTGCGCGACCACGCGGTCCGCAAGGTCGCCGCCGGCGCCACGGCGTACGAGGAGGCGATGCGCGCCACCGCCGACGTGGAGGGCAGCCGGTGAACACGCTCGCGCGCGAGATCGCGGAGCTCTGGTCGGCGGGCACGCCGCTCGTCTACGTCGTCACGGGCGAGGAGGAGCGGGCGGTCGCCACCTGCCGGGCCGCCGCGGCGGGCTTCGGCGCGCGGTGCGCCGTCTGGTCGAGCTTCCGCGGGCTCGAGGGCCTCGCCCCGTCCGCGAAGGACGCCCCGGCGCTGCTCGACGCGGTCCTGCGCGCCCCGGCGCCGATCCTGGTCGCCGGGCTCGATCTCCACGTGGCCCTCGCCGACCCCGGGGTCGCGCGCCAGCTGCGCGACGCCTTCCCCCGGATGGCCGCGGAGGGCCGGTGCCTCGTGGTCGTCGCGCCCCGGCTCGCGCTGCCCGACGGGCTCGCCTCCGACGCGGCGGTGCTGCGCCTGCCGCTCCCCGACGACGAGGAGCTCTCGGCGGTGCTCGAGCGCGTCCTCGCCGGGATGGCGCCGGCCGCCCAGGCGAAGGGGCAGCCCGCGCCGCCGCTCGCCCCGGAGCTCCGCCACCGCGCGCTCGTCGCGGCGCGGGGGCTCTCCGAGGCCCAGGCCCGCCGCGCCTTCACCCGCGCGCTGCGGGCCGACCCCGCGCTCGGCCACGAGGGCCAGGCGGTGATCGCCGCGGAGAAGAAGCGGCTCCTCGCCCGCGACCTCGGCCTCGAGCTCGTCGAGAGCGCGGAGACCCCCGAGGATCTCGGCGGCCTGCCCGCGTTCAAGCAGTGGATGGACGAGCGCGCGCTCGCCTTCGACGCCGACGCCTCGCGCTACGGCCTGCCGCCGCCGCGCGGCGTGCTGCTCGTGGGCGTGCAGGGCTGCGGGAAGTCGCTCGCCGCGAAGGCGGCGGCCGCCCGGCTCGGCGTGCCCATCCTCCGGCTCGACCTGCCGCGCGTGCTCGGCGGGGCGGGGCAGGCCGAGGAGCGGCTCGCGCTGGCGCTCGAGGCGGCCGAGGCGCTCTCGCCGGTGGCGCTCTGGGTGGACGAGATCGAGAAGGGCTTCGCGGGCAGCTCGCCGTCCGACGGGGCCGACCCCCGCGCGGCGCGCCTCCTCGGCGCGTTCTCGACCTGGCTGCAGGAGCGGCGCGGGCCGGTGTTCGTGGTCGCGACCGCGAACGACGTGTCCCGGCTCCCGCCGGAGCTCCTCCGCCGCGGCCGCTTCGACGAGCTCTTCTTCGTGGACCTGCCCGACCCGGAGGCCCGCCGCGAGATCCTGGAGCTGCACCTGAGGCGCCGCGGCCGCGCGCCCGACGGGCTCGACGTCGGCGCGATCGCGGAGCTCACCGGCGACTACTCCGGCGCGGAGCTCGAGCAGATCGTGGTCGGCGGGCTCCACCGGGCGTACGCGCTCGGCCGCGAGGTCGAGACCGGGGATCTGCGCCGCGTGGCGCAGGACCTCGTGCCGCTGTTCCGGACCTACGAGGAGCAGATCAAGGCGCTCCGCGAGTGGTCGCGCGGGCGCGCCCGGGTGGCCGGCCGCGCCGGCGCGGTGGTGGACCTCTTCCGGCGCGCGCCGCAGGGTGCCTGACCGTGGCGAGCGGCGACCCGAGGCCCGGGAAGCCGTTCCCGCTCGGCGCCGCGCCGACGCCCGAGGGCACGAACTTCGCCGTCTGGGCGCGGGACGCCGCGCGCCTCGAGCTGTGCCTGTTCGACCGGGGCGAGGACGCGCGGCCGAGCCGGGTGATCGCGCTCGACCCGCGCGAGAACCGCACGTACCACTACTGGCACGTGTTCCTGCCGGGCGTCGGCGCCGGCCAGCGGTACG
This sequence comes from Anaeromyxobacter sp., assembly GCA_046351695.1. Taxonomy (GTDB): domain Bacteria; phylum Myxococcota; class Myxococcia; order Myxococcales; family Anaeromyxobacteraceae; genus Anaeromyxobacter. The sequence continues at coordinate 71,748 of JAXLYA010000001.1, forward strand.
GCTGGCGGGCGCACGGGCCCTTCGACCCCGCCCACGGCCTGCGCTTCGACGGCGAGAAGCTGCTCCTCGATCCGTACGGCCGGGCGGTGGACCAGCCGGCGACCTACGACCGGCAGGCGGCCGCCGCCCGCGGGGACAACGCCGGGAAGGCCATGAAGTCGGTGGTGGCGGACCTCTCGCGCTACGACTGGGAGGGCGACGAGCCGCTGCGCCGGCCCTTCGTGCGGACGGTGGTGTACGAGGCGCACGTGCGCGGCTTCACGCGCCACCCGAGCTCGGGCGTGGCCGAGGCGCGCCGCGGCACCTACGCCGGCTTCGTGGAGAAGCTGCCCCATCTCGTGGCGCTCGGGGTCACGGCGGTGGAGCTCCTGCCGGTGTTCGCCTTCGATCCGCAGGACGCGCCGGGCGGGCGGACCAACTACTGGGGCTACTCGCCGGTGTCGCTCTTCGCGCCGCACCCCGGCTACGCCGCCGGCGGCGATCCCCTCGGCGCGCTCGACGAGCTCCGGGACCTCGTGAAGGCCTGCCACCGGTCCGGCCTCGAGGTGATCCTCGACGTCGTCTACAACCACACCGCCGAGGGGGACGAGCGCGGCCCCACGCTCTCCTGGCGCGGCCTCGACAACCGCTCGTACTACCTGCTCGAGAAGGACTGGTCGCGGTACGCGAACTACACCGGCACCGGCAACACGCTGAAGGCCCACCACCCGACGGTGCGCCGGCTCATCCTCGACTCGCTTCGCCACTGGGCCTGCGACCTCCACGTCGACGGCTTCCGCTTCGACCTCGCCTCGATCCTGTCGCGGGACGAGGCGGGTAACCCGCTCGCCGACGCGCCCATCGTCTGGGAGATCGAGAGCGAGCCCGTGCTCGCCGGCACGAAGCTCATCGCCGAGGCCTGGGACGCGGCCGGCATGTACCAGGTCGGCCGCTGGGTCGGCGACGCCTGGAAGGAGTGGAACGGGAAGTTCCGCGACGACGTCCGCGACTTCGTGCGCGGCGCGCCGGGTACGGTGAGCCGCTTCGCGAACCGGCTGGTGGCGAGCCCGGACCTCTACGAGCAGGAGGAGCGCGAGCCCGAGCAGAGCATCAACTTCGTGACCTGCCACGACGGGTTCACGCTCGCGGACCTCGTCTCCTACGACGTGAAGCACAACGAGGCGAACGGGGAGGGGAACCGCGACGGGGCGGACGACAACCGCTCCTGGAACTGCGGGGTCGAGGGCCCCACCGGCGATCCCGCGGTGCTGCGCCTGCGCGAGCGGCAGCAGAAGAACCTCCTCGCGATCACGCTGCTCTCGGCGGGCGTGCCGATGATCTCGATGGGCGACGAGGCCCGCCGCACGCAGCGCGGCAACAACAACGCCTGGTGCCAGGACTCCGAGCTCTCCTGGCTCGACTGGGCGCTGATGGAGGAGCACGCCGGGCTCGTCCGCTTCGTGCGGGAGCTCGTGCGGCTGCGCTGCTCCGAGATGCCGCTCGTCGACGCCGGGGCGACCCTGCGCGAGACGTTCGACCTCTGGAAGGTCGAGTGGCACGGCGTGCGGCTGTGGGCGCCGGACTGGTCCGAGGGCTCGCGCTCCATCGCGATGGGCTTCACCTCGCGCGACGGCGACGCGCGCCTCCACGCCATCTTCAACTTCTTCTGGGAGCCGCTCTGGTTCGAGCTGCCCCCCGCGCAGCGCGGCTGGCGGCTCCTCGTCGACACCGCGCTGCCCGCGCCGCACGACGCGCCGGGCTGGGCGGAGGGGCCGATGATGCCGGGCCCGACCTACCGGGCCGAGGCGCGCAGCGTCGTGGTGCTCGGGACCGGCGAGCAGGCCGGGCCGCGGGGCTGAAGCGAGTTCCGCGGGGGAAGTGTCAAGGGGAAGGACTTGACCCCCCCGGGCCCGTCGGGTCTGTAGGATGTGGCCATGCCCGCCTTCACCTTCCGGCCGCTCACCCCCGAGCGCTGGCCGGACCTCGAGCGTCTGTTCGGCGCGAACGGCGCCTGCGAGGGCTGCTGGTGCACCTTCTTCCGGTACGCGAGGGCGGACTGGCGCGCCGGGAAGGGGGAGGGGAACCGGGCGCGGCAGCGCGCGTACGTCGACGCGGGCCACGTGCCCGGGCTCCTCGCGTACGAGGGGAACGCGCCGGTGGGCTGGGTGGCCGTCGAGCCGCGCGAGGCGTACCCGGTCGTGCTCGCCTCGCGGGTGACGCGGCCCGGGCCCGGGCGCGACGCCGCGGGGACCTGGGCCATCACCTGCTTCTGGGTCCCGCGCGCGTTCCGCGGCCGCGGGCTGATGCGCGCGCTCGTCGACGCTGCGGTCGCGCACGCCCGGGCCGGGGGCGCCGCGCGCGTCGAGGCCTACCCGGTCGATCCCGCGGGGCACACCGACGCGGGCGCGCTGTACCACGGCCACGCGAGGGTCTTCCGCGCGGCCGGCTTCCGCGTGCTCGCGCGGCCGTCGTCCCCCCGCGCCATCGTCGGCCTCGAGCTCGGCGAGGGGGCGAAGCTCAGCGCCCCGCGAGCCCGGCGAGCACCCGCTCGTGCACGAGCCCGTTCGAAGCCACGCAGGCGCCCGAGCCGATCGTCGCCTTCCCGTCGAAGTCGGTGAACCGGCCGCCGGCCTCCTCGACGAGGACCTTGAGCGGCCCGAGGTCCCAGACCTGCACCCCCGCCTCGACCCAGGCCTCGGCCTGGCCCTTCAGGACGAGCGCGCACCCGGCGATGTCGCCGTAGCAGCGCGCCGTCTGCGCCGAGAGCGCGAGCGCCGCGACGCGCTCGAGGTACGGCGGGCGGAAGAGCACGTGCGGCTCGCCGAGCGAGAGGGTCGCGTCGTCCCACGCCGAGATCGCCGAGACCTGCAGGCGCACCGGCGCGCCGTCCCCGGTCCGGAGCCAGCTGCCGTGCCCCTTCGCGGCCCAGTAGGTCTCCCCGAGCGGAGGCAGCGCCATCGCGCCGGCCACGACCTCGCCCTCGACCTCGAGCGCGACGAGCGGGCCCCAGAACCCGCGGCCCCGGGTGAAGCCCTTCGTGCCGTCGACCGGGTCGACGATCCAGCGGGCGGGCACCTTGCCGGCGTGCGCGCCGGTCTCCTCGCCGAGGAAGCCGTGATCGGGGAAGGCCGCCGAGACCACCCGCTGCACCGCGGCCTCGGCCTCGCGGTCGGCGATGGTCACCGGCGTGCGGTCGGGCTTCTTCTCCACCCGCACGCCCTTCTGGAAGTGGGCCATCGCGGCGGCGGCGGCGGCCTCCGCGGCGCGGCGGGCGACGTCCATGGCGTGGGCGAGATCGAGGTCGCTCATGGGGACGAGTGTAGACGAAGTCGGGGCGGGGCCCGGCCGGAACCCCTTGCGGCCGGACGGCCGGTCGTACGACGCTGGGTGCCCCCTGCCAGGAGAGCCCGAGGCATGAACGTCATCGCGACCGTCCCCCGCGCGACCGCCGCGCTCCTCGCCGGCCTCGCCCTCGCGGCGTGCAGCCCGTCCTTCGAGCTCCCGGCCGGCGCCACGATCGCCTGCCGGACGACCGCCGACTGTCCGGGGGGCCTCGTCTGCCAGCTCGACCGGTGCCGGGACCCGGCCCAGCTCGACACCACCCCGCCGGATCTCGCGGGCAGCGTCACGGTGGCGCCCCCGCGCGGCAAGGCCGGCACCGCGTTCACGGTCCACGTGCCGGCCACGGAGCCGCTCGCGGCGGCGCCGCGGGTGACGCTGGGCGTCTCCCCGCCGGTGGACCTCGCGTGCGCGGCGGCGACCGGGAACGCCTGGGACTGCACGTACACCGCGGCGGGCGGCGAGAACGGGGGCGCGGGCGGGACCGCGTTCGTCACCGTCCGGCTCCTCGACGCCGCCGGCAACGAGACCATCCGCGGGAACGTCGCCTCGCTCGAGCTCGACTTCGCCTCCCCGGCGGTGCTCGCGGCGAGCACGAGCTACGCGCCGCCGCCGACCGGCCTCCTGCCCTTCGTGCAGCGCGCGGCGGCGGGCACCGTGGTCCGTGTCGCGGTGTCGGCGCGCGAGCAGCTCGCGGCCGCGGGGCAGCCGGCGCTCTCCGCGCCCGCGGCGCCCGCGCTCGCCTTCGCGCTCGAGGCCTCGGCCTCGGACGGCGCGGTGTTCGTCGCCACCGTCCCGGCGGGCCTCGCGGACGGCAGCTACCCGCTGCGCGTGACCTGGACCGACGAGGTGGGGAACGCGGGCACCGCGGACCTGCCGGCGAGCGCGAACGCCCTCGTGAAGACCTCGGCCCCGGTGCTCACGGTGGACCAGGCGAAGCTCGTCTTCGTGCGCGCGCCGCAGGGGAACGCCGCGCCGGAGGCGCTCGGCGGCTACACGATCCCGGCGGGTCCGTACTTCGCGGTCGAGCCGGACGACCCGCTCTCGGCCGCGACGACGCTGCCGGCGGGCGCCCTCACGCTCGGCGGCGGCGCCACGCCGACGCGCGTCGTGGTGCAGTCGTCGGGGGGCGCCTCGCCGCTCGTGCTGGGCGTGCTCGCCCCGGACGCGAGCGGCCTCTTCCCGCGCCAGCAGCTCGTGAGCCCGGACCTCGCGGCCGCCTGGCTCGTGGGCGTCGACGACGCCGGCAACCGCTCCGCGCCGGTGCGGCTCCAGCGCGCCGAGTGGGTGGCCACCTCGAACCGGCCGCTGGCGGGCGCGCGGCCCCAGGACGTCGAGGCCATGCCGGCGGCGTGGCCCGCCCGGGCGCTGCCCGGGACCGCGCTGCCGGTGACCGGGACCGCCGACGCGGGCGCGGACCAGGCGGCGGTCGTCACCCGCTCGGCCCTCTCCTGGACGGAGCGGGAGCCGACCACGGCCGCGCTGCGGCCCGCGAACCGCGCGGACCACGGCATGGCGTGGGACGCGGCGCGCGGGCGGATCGTGCTCTACGGCGGGTACGCCTCCGGCCAGGACCGGTACCTCTCCGACACGTGGGAGTGGGACGGTGCGGCGTGGGAGGACGTGACGCCGAAGGGCGGCCTCGGGCCGGGCGACCAGCAGTCGCCGCAGCTCGCGTACGACGCTTCCCGCGCCCGCACGGTGCTCTTCTCCGACGCCGGCCGCACCTGGGAGTGGGACGGCGCGGCGTGGCTCGACGTGACCCCGGCCGGGCCGGGACCCTCCGCGCGCGCGAGCGCCGCGCTCGCGTACGACGCGGTGAAGGGCCGCGTCGTGCTCTTCGGCGGCGCCGCGGCCGGCGGTCCGCTCCCGGTGGACACGTGGGAGTGGGACGGCACTGCGTGGAAGGACGTGACCCCGGCGGGCGCGAGCCCGCCGGGGCGCAGCCTCGCCGTGATGGCCCACGACGGCGCGCGGGGCAGGGTCGTGCTCTTCGGCGGCTACGGGGCGGGCAGCCTGCTCCAGGACACGTGGGAGTGGGACGGGGCCGCCTGGAAGGACGTCACGCCCGCCGGCACGAAGCCGTCCGGGCGGGAGCGGCCTGCCTTCGCCTGGGACGCCGCGCGGGGGCGGACGGTGCTGTTCGCCGGGCAGGGCGCGGCCGGGACCCAGGACACGTGGGAGTGGGACGGGGCCACCTGGAAGGACGTGACGCCGGCGGCGAAGCCCGTCGCGCGCGGCCGCACGGCGATGGCGTACGACGCGGCCCGCAGGGTGGTGGTCGCGTTTGGCGGCGGCGCGACGAGCTCCTCCGACCGCGGCGACACGCTCACCTTCGAGGGCACGGCCTGGACCGACCTCACGCCGTCCGGCACATGGGCCCGGTGGCGCGACTCCGGCGGCATGGTCTGGCAGGCCGCGCGGCGGAGCGCCCTCGTGTTCGGCGGCTACGTCTTCAACCCCGGCGCGATCAGCGAGTCCCGGCTGCAGGACACCTGGGAGTGGGACGGGACCGTGTGGCGCGAGCGGACGCTCGCGACCGGCAACCCGCCCACCCGCAAGAACCTCTCGCTCGCGCACGACCCCGTCCGCGGGCGCACCGTCCTCTTCGGCGGAGTCTCGACCGTGGACACCTGGGAGTGGGACGGGACGACCTGGCTCGACGTCACGCCCGCGGGCACGAAGCCCGCCGCGCGAACGGGGGCGAACATGGTCTACGACGCCGCGCGCGCGCGCACCGTGCTCTTCGGCGGGCAGGCCTATGTGGGCGGCGACCAGCAGGACACCTGGGGCTGGGACGGGGCGACCTGGACGCTCCTCGCGTCGACGGGGCCGAGCGCGCGCTCGTTCCACGCGATGGCGTACGACGAGAAGCGCCAGCGGGTCGTGCTCTTCGGCGGCGGGGCGAACCTCGCCGACACCTGGGAGTGGAACGGGACGGCGTGGGCCAACGTCACCCCCGCGGCCGGGAGCCCGCCCGGCCGGGCCAACGCCGCGATGGCCTACGACGCCGCGCGCGGGAAGGTGGTGCTCTCCGGCGGGAGCGGCCCGGGCGGCGCCTACGTCGACGTCTGGGAGTGGAGCGGCACCGCGTGGACGGACGTCACGCCTCCGGGCCTCGGTCCGTCGGCGCGGGCCGGCATGCGCGCGGTGTTCGACCCCGTGCGTGCGAAGGTCGTCGCCTTCGGCGGCGGCGGGATCTCGTCGGTCCCCGCCAGCGTCTGGGAGCTCGACGTCGCGACCGGCCGCACCCCCGCCGTGCAGCTCGACGCGTCGCTCGCGGCCGCGGGGTTCGGCCGCGCGCAGCTCACGGCGCTGAGAGCGCGCGCCTGGGCAGGCGGGACGAGCGGCGCGGGCCTCCCGGGCGCGCAGCTCCTCGGCTGGGCGGGCGCGGCCCCCGGGGGGCAGGCGGGCTGGGTGGCGCTCGCCGCGAACGGCGTGGGCGTCGGGGCCTCGGCGCCGGTGCTGCCGGCGCCGCCGGCCTCGCTCGTGGCCTGGTCGAGCGCCTCGGCCTCCGACGCCGCGCGCTTCGTGACCGAGCGTGACGGGCGGATCTCGCTGCAGGTGCGGCCGCTCGGCCCCGCGGCGTCCACGGCCGCGGGCGCGGCGGCGGCGCTCGACTTCGTGGAGCTGCGCGTGCGCTACCAGACCGCGCCCTGACGCGGGGTCCGCATACCACCAGCCCGCCGCCCTTCTTCGCCTCGAGGAGCACGTGCCGGCGCCCCGGGCGTGACCGGAGGCGAGCCCGCCCGCCGTGCGGCGAGTCCCGCTCGCTGCTCGGCGCGGCCCGGCGCCGGATCCGCCCGGCCGCGGCGGAATGCCCCCGGCTACCTTCCGCTCGAACCCCGACCCGCGCGCGCCGCCTGGCCGCGCGGGGCAGCGGCCGAACGGAGGAACCATGAAGCGAGCCCTGACGTGTCTCGCGCGCCTCGTCACCCTCGTGCTCGTCACGGGGACGGCGTCGGCGCAGACCACCGGCACCCTGATCGGCGTCGTGACCGACGCCGCGACCGGCAAGCCCGTCGCCGGCGCCGTCGTCATCGCCACGAGCCCCGCCCTGCAGGGCGAGCAGACGGCGGTGACCGACGGCAACGGCAACTACCGCATCACGCTCCTGCCCCCGGGCGAGTACAAGCTCTCGGTGCAGCTCGAGGGGTTCAAGCCCTCCGAGCGGGCGGACATCCGCCTGTCGATGGACAAGGTCCTCCGCGCCAACCTGGCCGTGGTCCCCGAGGCGGTGCAGATGGAGGAGCAGCTCGTGCGCACCGGCACGGCCCCGGTCGTGAACGTGGGCTCCGCCGAGGCCGGCGCCGTGATCTCGAGCGAGTTCGTGTCCTCGGTGCCGATCGGCCGCAACTTCGAGCAGGTCGCGCTCGTCGCCCCCACCGCCGCCGCCGACGCCTTCGGCACGAGCTTCGCGGGCGCGGGGTCCCCCGAGAACGCCTACATCCTCGACGGCCTCACGGTGAGCGACCCGACCTTCGGGAACAACAACGCGCTCATGCTGTCGAACTTCGTCCAGGAGATCGACGTCAAGACCGGCAACTTCTCGGCCGAGTACGGCCGGGCGACCGGCGGCGTCGTGAACGTGGTCACGAAGTCCGGCTCGAACGAGTTCCACGGGTCGGTCTTCGGGAACTTCTCCCCCTCGTGGCTCGTGCAGCCGGACGGCAAGGTCGGCGGCAACGACGGCGAGGCGATCGGGTTCCGGTCCACCCCGCGCAAGGGCGACATGGATCTCGACTTCGGCTTCGAGGTGGGCGGCCCGGTCATGAAGGACCGCCTCTGGTTCTTCGCCGGGTTCGCGCCGGTGGTCACGGAGCGCAACGGCGACCGCTTCTACCGGGCGAACGTGCTCGACGGGGCCGGGAACATGCAGCGCGACGCGGACGGGTTCGTGGTGAACCAGAAGATCCCGGGCACCGACCAGTACTACAAGGCGTCCACCACGACGTACCAGTTCGCCGGGAAGCTCACCCTCCTCGTGGACGAGAACAACCAGCTCTCCGCCTCGGCGTACGGCACGCCCACGAGCGCCACGACCGTCAACTCGATCCTGGGCGAGTCGACGCGGCGGTACCTCGACACCGACACCGGCTCGACGAACGGCCTCGCGCGCTACGCCGGCAAGTTCCTCGACAAGCGGCTCATCGTGGAGGGGCTCGTCGGCTACCACCGCTCCGCCGTGAACGACCGGACCACGGGGCCGGGCCGCACGCTCCCCCAGATCCAGTGGCGCCAGCCGACGCAGCTCACGGCGTTCAACGTGGCGGCCTCCGACGGCAAGGTCTACGAGCCGCTCTCCGCGGCCGCGGTCGCGGCCTGCACGGGCGATCCCGACCTCTGCTGGATGACGAACTACACCACGGGCGGCGTGGGCCCCGCGGCGGACTACACCTCCGACCGGCTCAAGACCACCTTCTCGGCGGCGTACCTCCTCGACGCCTTCGGCTCGCACAACGTGAAGGCGGGCGTGGACCTCGAGCGGATGTCGTACGACGTGACGAAGTGGTACTCGGGCGGCGTCATCCTGCGCGCCGACTCGGCGACCGCGTCCAACGACCTCACCATGCTCCGCGGCTACGCCCGCGTCCTCGACGACGCCGGCAACCCGGCGCTGACCGGCAACACGCTCGAGTGGCTCCCGGTCTCGAAGTCCCAGTCGGTCAACAACTCCTTCTCGTACTACGTGCAGGACGCGTGGACCGTGAAGGACTCCGGCGTCACGCTCCAGGCGGGCCTGCGGCTCGAGACCCAGACCATGGAGGCCACGAACAAGGGGGGCGTGCGCGGGATCGACGTGTCGAACATGTGGTCGCCCCGCGTGCAGGGCATCTGGGACTTCACCGGCACCGGCCGCGGGAAGCTCGGCGTCGCCTACGGCCGCTTCTACTACGCCATCCCGCTCGACATGGGCGATCGCGCCTTCGGCAACGAGCAGCAGGCCTCCACCGGCTGGAACTGCGACCAGGCCCTCACGCCCACCTCGCTCACCCGTGACCCGCGGGCCCAGGCGTCCTGCGCGATCGAGCAAGGCTGGGCGGACGGCACGAACGCGTACGCCAACACCGGCGGCATCACGCCGGTGCAGAAGGGGCTGAAGGGCATCTACGACGACCAGTTCGGCGCGCAGCTCGAGTACGAGCTCCTCGCCGATCTCTCGGTCGGGCTCGACTACCAGGGCCGCCGGCAGGGCTCGATGATCGAGGACATGTCGGACGACGACGGCACCACCTACTTCATCGCGAACCCGGGGCAGGGGCGCCCGTTCTCCGCCACCTACCTCCCGGGGACGGCGAACTCCTTCACGGTCACGAAGAACCCGAAGGAGGTCACCGCCCTCGACACGTTCACCCGCCGCACGGTGACCGTGCAGATGCCGGCGCCGGTCCGCAACTACGACGCGCTCACCTTCAAGATGACGAAGCAGTTCTCGAAGAACTGGCTCGCGCAGGCCTCGTACACCTACTCCTCGCTGGTGGGGAACGTGGCGGGCGTGTTCGACCCGATCACCGGCCAGCTCGATCCGGGCATCAACGCCGAGTACGACCTCGCGACGCTGATGGCCAACAAGAAGGGGCGCCTGCCCGGGGATCGGCCGCACGCCTTCAAGGCGTTCGGCGCCTACGGGTTCCAGGTGAACCCGAAGGCCCGGCTGACGACCTCCGCGGCGTTCACCGCGACCTCCGGCACGCCGATCGGCGCGAACGGGCGCCACCCGCTCTACGGCAACGGGTACGCGTACATCGTGCAGCGCGGCGCCGCGGGCCGCACGCCCTTCAACACCCAGCTCGATCTGGGCGGGCGCTTCGAGTACACGATCACGCCCCCGTACGCGGTGAAGGTCTCGGTCGACGTGTTCAACGTGCTGAACAGCCAGGACACCCTGGCGCTCGACACCAACTACACGTTCGACAACGTGCAGGTCGTCTCGAACATCAAGTGCGATACGAACGCGGGCGGGGCGAAGGACCCGATCTCGCACCTGCAGAACGCCTGCCCGCAGCTCAAGTACCTGAAGACCGTCGACGGGCGCCCCGTCACCGTCAACCCGAGCTACGGCCGGCCGTTCGGCGCCGCCCCGTCGTTCCAGGCGCCGCTCTCGCTCCGCGTCGGCGTGGCGTTGACGTTCTAGGCCCTCGCGAGGGCCTCCTCGAGGCCGGCGGTCCACGCGTCGAGCGACGCGTGGATCGCCCGGCCCAGGAAGGCGGCCCGCGCCTCCCCCAGCTCCGGCACGAGCGCCGCCACCTCGCGGTAGCGGGCGTGCTCGCCGGAGAGGAGCGCCTCGTCGGAGAGGTGGATGGGCTCGCGACGGAACTGGACCGCCGCGAAGGCGCGGCAGAGCCCGCGCACCCGGGCCGCCGGCTCCGGCCCCGCGCGGAACGCGTAGGTCGCGACGTCCTCCGACCCGGGGGCCTCCGCGACGATCGCGCGGCCGACCTCGAAGAGGTGGAGGAGGCGGCGGCCGTCGCATTCGGGCGGGAGCGTCGCGCCCTCGGCGGCCACCGGCGGGGCCCCGGCGGAGGGCGCCTCGACCTCCTTCACGCAGAGCCAGCGCCCGGCCGCGCGGGCAGCGAGCGCGTCCGCGTAGGGCCGCCGGCCTCCAGCGAAGCTGCGGGTCCAGACCGCGTCCCAGGCGCCCGGCGCCGCGGCCTCGACCTCGGCGCGGGAGGCGGGCACGCCGTCGCGGAGCGCCGCCGCGAGCGCGCGGACCTGCCCGGGCGGGAGCGCCGGGGCGAGCGCCGCGAGGGCCCGGGCCGAGCGCACGGCGAGCGCGCCGAGGCGCTCGGTCACCGCGCGCCGGAAGGCGTCGGTGCGCTTGCCGAGCATCGAGCAGACGAGGGCGCCGCCGTCCCAGCGCTCGAGCACCACCGCGTACCGGCCCTCGTCGAAGGCGACGTCCCGGACCTCGCCGTACGGGAGCACGAAGGGCCGCTCGCCCTCGCAGAGCACCGCGAGCGAGGTGCGCTGGGGCCGGAGCGCGGCGGTGCGGCCGGGCTCCTCCGCGCCGCCCGGGGCGCGCCGGGCGACGACGCCGTGGTCGGCCTCGGCGGCGCCGTCCTCGGCGAGGAGGAGCGAGGCGTCGAGGTGCGCCCGGCGGCGCTCGGTCAGGGCGCGGGCGGCGGCGTCGAAGCGCCGGCCGAGGTGGGAGAGCTCGAGGCGGGCGCCCCCGGGGAGCGCGAGGTGGAGCACGAGGTCGCGGGCCTCGACGTCGCCGAGGGTCGCGAGCGGGATCCGGAGCGCGAGCCCGGCGGGCGAGGTCAGCGAGAGCTCGCCCTCGCCGAGCACGAGGAGGCCCTCGCCCCACTCGTCGGGCGCGCCGGGCGTCGCGAGGCGGAAGCGGACGGGGTCGCCGGCCATGGCGTCACCGCCTGGGGGTGCCGCACTCCGGGCAGAACTTGCCGGTGAAGGACGTGCCGCACTTCCCGCAGGCGCCCCTCGCCGCGAGCGGCTTCCCGCACTCCGGGCAGAACTTCCCGCCCTCCACGCGGGCGTTGCAGTGCGGGCAGGCGGCGAGCTGCTCCTGGCCGAGGTCCACGTCGCCGGTGAGGTCGACCTTCTGGGCCTTCTCGCGGAGCTGCTGGACCGCGACCTCCGACTGGATCGCCGCGGCCTCCTGCTGCAGGTCGGGCGCGCAGGCCTCGCACAGCGTCCGCTTCTCGTTCCAGCAGACCTCCGGGCAGACCCAGAGGCCGCAGCGGGTGCACTGCTTGAAGTGCCCGCGCCCCTCCTCCACGGCGACCGCGAAGGCGTCGTCCCAGGCCTTGCCGCGCAGGGCGTCCTTCACGTGGTCGCCGGCGTAGGCCGCCTGCCCGAGCACGCCGCCGAAGATGCTGCCGGCGGCCTTGAGGAGCTTCGAGGCGACGCCGAGGGTGGAGTTCTGGAAGCGCGAGATGAAGCCGTTGCCGCACTTGTCGCAGAAGAACTCGAACTGGAACCCGGTGTCGTTCGACCGGTCGGTGTAGTTCTTCGTGAACTGGATCATCGCCATGCGTGGCGCCTCCCCGGGGCGAGGCGACGCTACCACGACGCACGGTCGACCGGGCTGGCCCGGATCAGGCGGGGAAGTGCGCCCGGACGCCGTCGAGGATGCCGGCGAGCTTCGCCGCGCCGCCCGGGGCGAGCGCGACCTTCCCGTCCTTCGCCGCGAGGACGCCCTGGGTGGTGAGCCAGGCGATCGCGTTCTCGAGGGTGGCCCGGGAGAGCGCCTCGCGCAGCGCGACCCGCCCGGAGAGGAAGTCGGCGCGGCCGCGCTCCTGGACCTGCCCGACGAGGGCCTTCTTCTCGACCGGCGCGGCGCCCTCCGCGCCCAGGATCGCCAGCACCGCCTCGCCGGTCAGCCGGTACGCCTCGAGGTAGGCGCGGATGAACTCGGCGAGGAACGCGAGGTGGCCCTGCTCCTTCCCCGGCGCGAGCCGGTAGGCCTCCCGCGCGACGGCGCCGATGCGCTCGAGGAAGGCGAGGTTCCAGTCGAAGATCTCGTCGAAGGTCGCGCCCGGCCGGTACATGAACTCGAGCTTGAAGAGGCGCGAGAGGAAGAGCGCCCGCTCGTGGGCGGCGTCGAGGGTGGTCGAGCCGCCGCCCGCGACGACCGCGGCCGAGACGAGCGCGGGCGCCACGAAGCGGTGGATCACGGCGTTGCGGTGGTAGTCGAGGACGAGGCGCTTCTCGTCGGGGACGATGTAGATGGTCTCGCCGGCCGCCACCTCCACCTTCACGAGCCCGCCGGCGGCGAGCACGCCCATCGCATCGGCGATCGGTCCTTCCTGGCGGGGGTCCGACGGCGCGCCGGCGAGGTCGCGCGCGAAGCGGGCGCCGCCCTCGGCGGCGATGTAGCGCAGGAGCTCCACCCGGCGCGCCACCTCGGCCGCGCCCAGCCCGCGGCGGGGGTGGGAGAGCAGCGTGGCCGCGACGAGGCCGATGGGCGTGACGGTGACCGCGCGGCTGATGCCGTAGGCGATCCGGTTGCCGAGGGCCTGCACGAGCTGGCGCTTCGCCTCCGCCGGCGCGCCGCGCATGCCCGGCGCGAGCGGCGGGGCGAGCGCGGCGGTGGCCTCGCCGCCGCTCCAGGCCTCGTCGAGGGTGAGGGTGCTCGCGCGCTCGCCGAGGCGCTCCTCGGCCACCTGGCGCAGCGAGATCGGCTCCTCGAACTGCACGTAGAGCCGCTGGTACTGGCGCAGGAGCACCTTCGCCGAGCCGAGGAGCGCGCCGAACGACTCCTTCTGCTTCTCGGCCCCGGACAGCTCGCGCACGTAGCTCGAGGCCTCGATGAGCCGCTCGTAGTCGATGGAGACCGGGACGAAGACCACGTCGTCGGCCGCGCCGTCGAGCCAGGCGTCGACCTCCATCGAGATGAGGCCGGTCTTCGGGAAGAGGAGCTTGCCGGTCCGGCTGCGGCCGCCCTCGACGTAGAACTCCTGAGGGAAGCGCTCCTTGAGGAGGTGCTTCACGTAGGCGCGCAGCACCGCCGTGTAGATCTTGTCGCCCTTCACGGTGCGCCGGATGAAGAAGGCGCCGCCCTTGCGGGCGATCCCGTCGAACGGCCAGAACGCGAGGTTGATGCCCGCGGCGATGTGCGGCGGGGTCATCCCGTTGTCGAAGAGCAGCCAGGAGAGCACGAGGTAGTCGATGTGGCTCTTGTGGCTGGGGCAGAGCACGATCGGCCGCTCGGCCGCGAGCTTCTTGAGGCGCGCGAGCCCGGCCTCGTCGACCTCGACCGAGGTGTAGAGCCGGCCGAAGACCCAGGCGAGGAAGGCGCGCGCGACCTGCACGAGGCGCGGGTCGTAGCGGGCCGAGATCTCGGCGAGGTCCTTGCGGGCCTCGGCCTCGACCGCGCCCGGCGCGCGGCCGGACTCGGCGGCCACCGCCTCGATGGTCGCCCGCAGCGTCCGGTCGCGCAGCACCTTCTCGCGCACCCGGGACGGCGTCTTCAGCCGCGGGCCGACCGCGGTGCGGAACTGGCGGGCGAGGTGCTGGTGGAGCGCGCCGCGCGCCTTGCGGGCGATGACCGCGTCGGGCTCCGCGCCCTCCTGCGCGACGGCCGCGGCGAGGTCCACCGGGCGGCCCACGTTGAAGAACGCCTGGCGGAAGCTGCGCAGGAAGGAGAGGGCGGTCGCGAACGGGGTCGGCGCCTCGGCCGAGCCGTAGAGGATGTCCGCGGCGGTCGGGCGGAGCTTCTGCGCGCGCAGGCTCCAGACGAGCAGCACCGGGACGAGGAACACGGGGGCGGAGCGGGCGCGCTGGAGCTCGACGAGGAGCGGGAAGGGGTCCCGGGCCCCACGCTCGCCGAGGAAGATCACGGCGCCCTCGCCGCGCGAGACGGTCTCCGAGAAGGCCCGGCGCGACCGCCACACCCGCGCGATCCAGCCGCGGAACCCCGGGAAGCCCTGCGCGGCGCGGAGCGGCGGCAGCCCGTTCCGGTGCAGGAACCAGCGCAGGTAGAGGAAGTTGAGCAGGCCCGGGGCCCGCATGACGTAGACGAGGCTGCCGCGCGCGGCGAGCGCGCGGAGCTCCTCCGGCGCGTCGCGCGTCACGCGGATCGGGGCGAACCAGCGATCGAGGAAGGCTCGAGGTGCCGCGGGCGGCGGCGCGCTCGCGGCGCGGGCCTGCGGAGGGGACCCGGGGGCGTCCGTCACGGCGCGCAGTCTACCCCGAGGACGCGCCGGAGCGCGGATCGCGACAGGACGTCGCGCGCCGGAGGGTCACGCCGCGCTGCGTCGTGAGGCGCGGGTGGTGCTCAGCCGAGCTTCTTCACCCGGCCCTCGCGGTCCAGGTGATACGGCGGGGCGATCAGGGCCTCCACCGACGGCCGGTGGCCCTTCACGTCGGCGCCCATGGTCGCGAGCGCCTCGAACACCTCGCCGCGGACCCGCGCGTTGTCCCTGTCGCGCAGGAGGAGCGCGATGAGCGCGTCGCGGGCGGCCTCGCCCCGGGACGCCACCGCGAGGCCGCGCGTCGCGAGGATCCGGACGTCGTCGGAGAAGTCCTCGAGGAGCGGAAGGAGCGCGGCCTCCACCTCGGCCGCCGGGGCGCCGGCGTGGTGCTCGCGCAGCCAGGTGAGGAGGGTGATCTTCTTGTCGGGATCGCGCACGTACTCGCGCCCGAGCTTCGTGAGCTCCTTCAGGACGACGCCGAGCAGCCGGTCCGGCGCGGACTCCTGGAGGACGCGCAGGCCCCAGGAGACGCCGTCCTCCTGGGCGTGGACGAAGGCCTCGACGGGCGGGACGGCCCGCTCGCCCGCCGCGACGAGGAGCCGCTGCACGGACTCCTTCTCCTCCTGGTCGGTGATGCCGGGCTCCGAGAAGATGGTGAAGCGCAGGCAGAGGGTGGCGTAGGCGCCCGGCGTGTCGAGCTCGCCGAGCTGGTCGATCGCCTTCTGCCGGTTCTCGGGCGGGCCGTACTTCTCGGTGACCTTCTTCCCGAGCTTCTCGAGGGTGCTCTTCTCCCGCTCTTCCTTCGACCCGAACAGCCCGAACAGTGCCATGGCGAGAGGTGCCCTCCGGTGGGCCACGTATCTACAACGAGATCCCCGCCCGCGGATCGGCGGAATAGAGCTCGGCGAGGGCCTTCGCGGCCTTCTCGAGCGCGGGGCCCTTCGGGGGCAGCACGATCTGGACGACGGCGTAGAGGTCGCCGCGGGCCCCGCCGCGCAGGTCGGGGAGCCCCTTGCCGCGCAGGCGCAGCTTCGTGCCCGAGGAGGTGTTCGGCGGCAGGCCGAGCGCGACGGGGCCCTCGAACGTCGGGAGCCGCACCTCGCCGCCCGCGATCGCCTCCGGGACGGTGACCGGGAGGTCGACGTAGAGGTCCTTGCCCTCCCGGCGCACGTGCGGGTGGGGCTCGAGCTTCACGCCCAGCAGGAGATCTCCGGCGGGGGCGCCGCGCCCGCCCGGGCGGCCCTGCCCGGCGAGCCGGATCTGCGAGCCGTCGACCACGCCGGGCGGGATCTTCACGCGCAGCGTGCGGCCGTCCACGCGCACGTCCCGCTGCGCGCCGAGCACCGCGTCGCGCAGGGGGACGGCGAGCTCGGCCTCGACGTCCTGGCCGCGCGCCGGCGCGCCCACCGGGCCGCCCGCCGCCCCGCCGGCGCCGCCGCGGCGGAAGAGGTCGCCGAAGATGGAGCCGAAGTCGAAGGAGCCGTACTCGCCGACGTCCACGCGGGAGAAGTCCCCGAAGTCGAAGGGCGACCGGCCCCCCGCCGCGCCGCGGCCGCCGCCGTGGGCGCGCCAGCGGCGGACCTCCTCGGCCCGCTTCTCGTCGAACCCGGTGCGGAGCGCGTCCGGGCCGAACTCGTCGTAGAGCTTGCGCCGCTTCGGGTCGGAGAGGACCTCGAACGCCGCCGTGACCTCCTTGAAGCGCTCCTCGGCCTGACGGTTCCCCGGGTTCATGTCCGGGTGGTACTGCCGGGCGAGGCGCCGGTAGGTCTTCTTGATCTCGGCGTCGCCGGCGGTGCGGGCGACGCCCAGGATCTCGTAGAGATCGCGCTCTGGCACCCGGGCAACGTAACGCGCGTTCCGCGACAGTCAAACGCGCGGCGTCACGCGGGGCCGGCTCGCATAGAATAGTCCCGTGATCCCGCTCCTCCTCGCCGTCCTCGCCGCCCAGCCCGCGCCGTCCGCGCCGGCGATCCCGCCGCCCGGCCCCGCCGCCGGGGGCTCGGCCCGGGCGGGCGAGATCGTCGAGGAGGTGGTGGCCGTGGTCCGCAACCCGGCCGGCTCGCCGCCCCGGCTCGTGACGCGCACGAAGCTCGTTGAGGAGGCGCGCATCGCGCTCGTGTCGCGCGGCGCGGTCGAGGCCGCGGTCAGGCCGCTCGACGCCCCGGCGCTCGCGGCGGCGCTGCAGTGGCTCCTCGACGAGACCCTGGTCGCGGACGAGGCGGCGCGGCTGCGCCTCGACGACCTCGACCGGGACTCGGTCGACCGCGAGGTGGCGCGCTTCGCGGCGCGGTTCCCGGCGCCCGCGGAGTACCGCGCGTTCCTGGCCCGCGCCGAGCTGCCGGAGGAGGAGCTCGCGGTGACGCTCGCGCGCGGCCTCAAGGTGCGCCGGTACCTCGAGTCGCGCGTGGGGCGGGCGGCGCGGGTGACCGAGGCCGAAGTCGACCGCGCGCTCGCGGCGCGCGGCGCGGCCGGGGCCTCGCCGGCGGTGCGCGAGGCGGTCCGCGGCGAGCTCGCCGAGGCCGGGGCGCGCGGCCAGGTGGCCGCGCTCGTCGCCGAGCTCCGCGCGCGCGCCGACATCCGCATCCTGCGGGAGCCGGGCACGTGAGGCGCCCCGTCCCCGCGGCGCCGCCGTTCCGGTTCAGGCCGATGCGGCCCGCCGACCTCGACCGCATCGTCGAGATCGAGAAGGAGGGCTTCCTCCACCCCTGGTCGCGGGACCTCCTCGAGCGCGAGATGTCGCACGCGTGGTCGCACGTCCTCGTCGCCCTCGACGCCGCGGAGGCGGCCGCGCAGGGCGACGCGATCGTCGGCTACGTCGTCTTCTGGCTCGTCCACGACGAGGTCCACGTGCTGAACCTCGGCACCGCGCTCGCCGCCCGGCGCCGTGGCGTGGGCCGGGCGCTCATGGAGGAGGCGCACGCCACGGGGCGCAGGCGCGGCGCCGCGCTCTCCACGCTCGAGGTGCGGCGCTCGAACGTCGCCGCCCTCGCGCTCTACCGTGACCTGGGGTACCGGCAGGTGGGGGTGCGGCCGAACTACTACGCCGAGGAGGGGGAGGACGCGATCGTGATGGTGCGCGACCTCACGATCGGCTAGACCTCCGCCCCCGCATGCTCCTCTGGCCCGCCCTCCGCTGGTCCCTCTTCCGGCTCGATCCCGAGCAGGCGCACGCCGTCGCGGCGGCCGCCCTGCGCGCCATCCCGCTGCCGGTCGCGCGGGCGGTGCGCCCGCGGGCGCCGGAGGAGCTCCGGACGCGCTGCCTCGGGCTCGACCTCGACGGTCCCATCGGGCTCGCCGCGGGCTTCGACAAGGGCGAGGTGTTCCTGCCCGGGCTCTTCGCGATGGGCTTCTCGCACGTCGAGATCGGCACCATCACGCCGCGCCCGCAGCCCGGGAACGACCGGCCCCGCGCGTTCCGCCTCGTCGAGCACAAGGCGCTCATCAACCGGATGGGCTTCAACAACGACGGCGCGGAGGCCTGCGCCGCGCGGCTCGAGCGGCTGCCCCGCGCCGCCCGCCTCGGCGCGGTGGGCGTGAACGTCGGCAAGAACAAGGTGACGCCCAACGAGGAGGCGGCGGCGGACTACCTCGCCTGCATCGACCGCCTCCACGCGGTGGCCGACTACCTCGTCGTGAACATCTCGTCGCCGAACACGCCGGGGCTCCGCGCGCTGCAGGAGGCGGACAAGCTCGCCGCGCTGTTGCAGGCGTGCGTGGCCCGGGTGCGCGAGCGGTCGCCGGGGAAGGCGCTGCTCGTGAAGCTCGCGGCGGACCTGCCCCCGCCGGCCCTCGACGAGGCGGTCGACGTCGCGCTGTCCGCGGGCGTCTCCGGGCTCATCGTCAGCAACACCACGGTCTCGCGGGCCGGCGTCGAGCGCCACCCGCGCGCGACCGAGGCGGGCGGCCTCTCCGGGGGGCCGCTCTCCGCCACGGCCACCGCCGCCGTCCGCCGCTGCGCGGCCCGGGTGGCCGGCCGCGCGGTCGTGGTCGGCTCGGGCGGCGTCATGAGCGCCGAGGACGCCTACGCGAAGCTCCGGGCGGGGGCGAGCCTCGTGCAGGTCTACACGGGGTTCATCTACGGGGGCCCGACGTTCGTCGCGGACCTCGACCGCGGCCTCGCCCGCCTCCTCGAGCGCGACGGTTTCTCGACCGTCGCCGAGGCGGTGGGCGCCGACCTGAGGGGTGAGAAGCCAGCCCCGGGGATGGTCACGGCAGGGGCGTAACCGGACATCTACGGGCAGGTCGTCCGCGACCCGGGGCACTCCAGGTGACCCGGCGAGAGGGGGGACCCTACTCTCGGTCTTTGACGACGCTAACGCGCTGCGTTAGGTTGACCTCGACGGCGACGACCGCCGGTCAAAAACTTCCGTCGAGGTGGTCAACATGGCGAACTCCAAGGGGACGAACGGGCGGACGGCCGCGATGGGCGAGCTCTTCAGGGATCAGGTGCTGGCGGCCCAGGCCCGGGCCGAGGTGCTCGAAGGTGAGGCGAAGCGGGTGCTCGAGGATCTCATGGCCAGGGGACGTGAATCCCGCCGCGATCTCGAACATTTGTTGCACCGGCTGTCGAGGCAGGACTGGTCGTTCCCGGAGGTCCGGGAGCGCATCACGAAGCTCAAGGGTCAGGGCGAGGAGCTCCGCGGGAAGGCGGAGGCTTTCAGGGCGGAGGCGGTCGAGCGGGTGGTGGAGCTGCAGGGCCGGGCCATCCAGTTCCTCGGGGCAGCCTCCCGGGATCAGGTGAACGAGCTCTCGCGCGAGCTGGACAAGCTCGCCCGCCGGCTGGACCGGGCGGAGTCGAAGCGGGGCAAGAAGGGCTCGACGAAGCCGTCGAGCCGGGACGTCTAGGGCGGTCGGAAGGAAAGGGAGGCGGAGTTGAGGAGACCGGGACTCAGAGGGGTGATCGGGGCGGTGGTGGCGGCCGGCGCGTTCGCCGTGGCGCTCTTCGCCCCCTCGCACGCCGGGGAGGGGCCCCGTCCCCTCGCACCCGCCGAGCGGGGACCCTCCGCGTGCCCGGCCCGCGGGTGCGATCCCGCGCCGGCCGGCTTCCTCGCCGACCTCGAGCGCGAGGTCGCCTCCCGGATGCCGGCCCTCGACGCCGCCACCCGCCGCGCCCTCTCCCGGACGGTGCTCGCGGAGTCGCGCCGGGCCGCCATCGACCCCCTCCTCGTGCTCGCCCTCATCGAGGTCGAGTCGTCGTTCGAGCCCGACGCCCGCTCGCCCCGGGGGGCCCAGGGGCTGATGCAGCTGCGCGAGGAGACGATGCGCGCGGAGCGCGAGCGGAGCGGCCTGCCGCCCGCGGATCCCGCGGACCCCATCGCGAACGTGCAGTCCGGGGTGCGGTACCTGCGCCGGCTGCTCGACTCCTTCGAGCGCGAGGACGTGGCGCTCATGGCCTACAACGCGGGACCGAACCGGATCCTCGGCTACCTGCGCGAGGGTGGGGTCCCCGACCGCTTCCACGCGTACCCGCGCAAGGTCCGCTCCGAGCTCCGGCGCCTGCGCCGCACGCTCGGGCCGCCGCCGCCGGCGTTCGCCGCGGTGGGTGGGGCCGAGGGCGCGCAGGCGCGCTGAGCGCCCGCCGGTTATCGAACCGACCGGATGCGGGTCACCGAGATCTTCCACAGCCTGCAGGGCGAGGGCACCCGGGCCGGGAGGCCCTGCGCGTTCGTCCGGTTCACGGGCTGCGACCTGCGCTGCGGCTACTGCGACACCGCCTACGCGTTCCACGGCGGCCGGGAGCTCTCCCGCGACGAGATCCTCGCCGAGCTCGCCCGCTGGCCCACCCGCCTCGTGCTCCTCACCGGCGGCGAGCCGCTCCTGCAGCGGGAGCTGCCCGAGCTCGCGCGCGACCTCCTCGCCCGCGGCTACGAGGTCACGGTGGAGACCCACGGGCAGCGGCCCACCGACGCCCTGCCGCCCGAGGTGATCCGCATCGTCGACGTGAAGACGCCGGGGTCGGGCGAGGCGGCGAAGGATCTCGCCTACCTCGACACCCTCCGCCCCCACGACGAGGTGAAGTTCGTGGTGACCGGCGAGGAGGACTTCCGCTGGTCGGTCGACGTCGTGCGGCGCCGCCGGCTCGAGGGGCGGGTGGAGCTCCTCTTCTCCCCGGTGTGGGACCGGGTGAGGCCCGCCGAGCTCGCGCGCTGGCTGCTCGAGAGCGGATTGAATGCCCGGCTCTCCCTGCAGGTCCACAAGGTGATCTGGGGCGCCGACGTGCGCGGCGTGTAGCCGGGCTCGGGGAGCCCCAACCTTGACGCGCCCCGCCGTGCGGGGCTACCAAACGAGCGATGCGCGCACTCCCGCTCCTCCTCGCCGCCGTGGCGCTCTCCGCCGGCGGGGCCGCGCGCGCGGGCCCCGCGGTCACGCTGAACGGCGTGCCCATCGACGGCGTGACCGGCCAGAAGATCGAGAACGCGACCGTCGTCATCGACGACAGGGGCGACATCCACATCACGGCGAAGGGCTACGCGGTCCGCTCCGACGAGCCGGCCGCCGCCGCCCCGGCCCCCGCGGCCGGCGGGGCGCCCGCCCCGGCGGCGCCGGTGGCGCCGGCCGCCGTGACCCGCCGCTACTTCCTCGCGACCGAGCACGCCGCGCCGGGGACCGGGTTCGACCTCGCCATCTTCATCAACTCCCAGTGGATCCGGGAGGTGAAGGCGAACGAGCCGCAGGTCGTCATGGAGATCACGAAGTACCTCCGGCCGGGGCCGAACCGGCTGGTGCTCTCCGCCACCCGGAAGGGCGACCGCCCCTCCACCTCGAAGGACGTGACCTTGCGGGTCGTGGTCGGGGAGGGGAACATCGGCGGCGACCACGTGATGATCGACGAGACGCTCGTGGAGGCCGTCCGCACCGCCGCCGAGGAGAGCCGCAGCGAGGAGTTCGTCGTCCAGGCCCGCTGAGCCGAGGAGCGCATGTTCCACCCCGAGCCGACCCTCACCTGGGTGCCCGCCACGAAGGACCAGATCGTGGCGATCATCGAGAGCATCAACCAGCCGCAGGTCTCGATCCCGGGCAAGCCTCCCCAGACCGTGACCGGCCACCTGTGCGCGCTCCGCAACGCGAACGGCACCTTCTCCATCTACGTCGCGCTCCACGTGCCCCGCACCGGCGAGAACGTCGTGTACGTGCACGACCGGCGGCAGGTGACGCTCGAGGAGTACCGGGACGTGGAGATCGAGGGGCTCCAGTTCCTCGAGTCGATGGGCTTCATGCTCGACAACCTGAACTTCCGGAACCTCTCGGCGGAGGTGCAGGAGCAGACGATCCGGCGGATCCCGCTCTTCGGCGGCCGCCCGCCGGTGCGGCCCGTGCCCGCGCAGCCCGCGAAGACCGCCATGGGCCTGCCGGCGGCCGGCCAGACCGGGATGATGCCGGCGATGAACGCCGCCTTCCCGCAGATCAGCTCCACCTCGCTCGGGATCCCGGCCGTCGCGGCGCCGCCGCTCGCGCCGCCCGCGCCGGCCCCGGCCCCGCCGCCGGCGGCCCCGGCGCTGGGGCCGCGCGAGACCTCGGCGCTCGCCCGGCTGCTCGCCTCCTTCTGAGGTCCACCCGACCGATGGCCACCACGACCCCGCGCACCGCCCTCGCCGCCGCCGCGCTGCTCGCCCTCGCCGCCTGCGCGCACGGACCCTCGCCGAAGGACCGCCGCGCCGCCGAGATCCACCACGACCTCGGCGTCGAGGCGCTCCGCGCCGGGCGCAGCCCCGCCGACGCGCTCAAGGAGTTCGACGCCGCCCTCGAGCTCGACCCCGGCTTCGCCGACGCGCACCGCGGCCGCGGGCTCGTGCTCGACTTCGGCTTCGGCCGCGCCGACGAGGCCGAGCGCGAGTACCGCCGCGCCATCGAGCTCAAGACGCCCTACCCGGAGGCCGAGAACGACCTCGGCCAGCTCCTCGCGAAGCGCGGGCGCCACGAGGAGGCGCTGAAGCACTTCGACGCCGCCCTCGCCGAGATGACCTACCGCGAGCCGTGGATCGCCCGCTGCAACAAGGGCCAGGCGCTCTGGCAGATGGGCCGCAAGACCGAGGGCATCGCCGAGCAGCGGGCCTGCCTCACCCTCGCGCCCCGGTTCTGCAAGGGCCGGCGCGAGCTCGGGCGCATCCTGCTCGAGGACCGCCGCGTCGCCGAGGCGATCGAGGAGCTGTCGGCCTACGCCCGCACGTGCGAGAAGACGCCGGACGCGCACCTCCAGCTCGGGCTCGCCCGCGTGAAGCAGGGCGACCTCGCCGGCGCGCGCGAGTCCCTGCAGCGCTGCGTCGAGCTCGGGGCGAACACCGTCGAGGGCGACGAGTGCAAGAAGACCCTGGAGCTCCTGCGGTGAGCGACGCGGGCGGCGGCCCGGCAGGTCCCGCGGGAGGGCCGGAGGGCGGCGCGGCCGGGGCCGATCGCCTGGCCACCTTCGGCCGCTGGCTGGAGCGCGAACGGGAGCTCCGGGGGCTGACGCGCGACGAGGTCACGCGCGCGACCCGGCTCGCGCCGGGCGTGGTGGAGGCGCTCGAGGGCGGCGACCGCGCCCGGCTGCCGCCCCGCGCCTACGCGGTGGGGTACCTGCGCGCCGTCGCCGCCGCCGAGGGGCTCGACGCCGACGAGGTGGTGCTGCGCTGGGAGGAGGCGATCGCCGACACGCCGGCGCCCGGGGCACGCCCCGCGACACCCGTCCGCTGGCTCGTGCTGGGCGCCGTCGCGCTCCTCGCCGCGGGCGCGGCGGCCCTGCTGATGCTCCGCTGACCCGTCCGCCGGCGTACTCGGGGGTTCTCTGGCGGGCCCGCACCGCCGGTCGGGCTAAAATGGCCCTCGCGTGAGCTCCCCCCGGCCACCGCTGCCGCGCGTCGACGCCTACCTCGCGGGCCTCCCCGCCGGGTTCGCCTCGCACCCGGGCTGCCTCGCGAAGGGGGCGGTCGTCCGGAACGCGTTCGACGACGTGCCGGGCCTCGACGCCCTCGCGGTCGCGCTGCCGCCCGAGCTCGCCCAGCTCGTGCAGGAGCCGCCGCTCGCCGGGGAGTGGATCCCCGAGGTCCAGTTCGTGGCGCTCGTCCACGCGATCGCCGACGTCCTCGGGCTCGACGACGCGGCGGCGGCCGCCCGCAACCGGGCGCGCAGCAGGACCCTCTTCGACAGCCCCACCTACCGCATCCTCATGGCGGTCTTCTCGCCGGCCGCGCTCGTGCGCTTCTCCGGGAAGCGCTGGAGCAACTTCCACCGGGGCAGCACGCTCGAGGTCTCCGGGGCCTCGGACGACGGCGTCCGGTTCGTGCTCGACTTCCCCACCGCGCTCTTCGACCTGCGCGCCCTCGGGATGTTCGCGCAGGCCTTCGCCGCGGCCCTCGAGCTCTCGGGCGGGAGGTCGCCGGACGTCCTGATCGAGGAGGCCGGGCCCACCCGCTGCCGGTACCGGGCGATCTGGGGCTGAGCGCGGCGCGCCGGCGCCGGTGGCGCGCCGGGCCCGGCTCCGCTACGGTCCGGGGGTGACCGTCCGCTCCAGCCTCACCGCCATCGTCCTGCGCACCGTCGACTACGGCGAGTCGGACCGGGTGGTGACGCTCTTCACGCGGGAGCGGGGCAAGGTGGCCGCCTTCGCGCGCGGCGCCCGGGCCTCGAAGCGCCGCTTCGGCGGCGGGCTGGAGCCCTTCACGCTGCTCTCCGCGGAGGTGCGCGAGCGCGCCGGCTCCGACATGCTCGGGCTCGACTCGGTCACGGTGCAGCGCGGCTTCGGCGGCATCCGGGGCGACCTCGCCCGGATCGCGTGCGCCGGCTACGCCGCGGAGCTCGCGCGGGAGCTCGTGCGCGACCACGAGCCGCACGACGACCTGTGGACCCTCCTCGCCGGCTACCTCGCCGCCCTCGACGCCGCGCCCGCCACGCCCGGCGCGCTCCGGGCGTTCGAGCTCGGCGCGCTCGCGGCGGCCGGGCTCGCCCCGCGCCTCGACGCGTGCGCGCGCTGCGGCGGGCCGCTCGGGGCGGAGGGCGAGGCGGGCCCGATCCCTCCGGGCCGGGCGCTCCGGTTCGACCCCGCGCAGGGCGGCGTGCTGTGCCCCGCCTGCGGCCCCGCCGCGGGGCCGGGGAGCGCCGACCTCACCGCACCCGGGCTCGAGGCGCTCGTCCGGCTCTCGGACGGCGGCCTCTCCGCGGGCGGCGCGCCGCTCGGGCCCGCCGAGGCGCGCGAGCTGAAGGACGCGCTCACGCGGTTCGTCGAGCACCACCTCGGCCGGCGGCTGAAGGCCCGCGGCTTCCTCGACGAGGTCGGTCCGGTGCTGGGAGGAGGGTAGGCGTGGGCGGCGCGCGGGACCTCGACGTGGTCTGCCTCGGCGAGGCGCTCGTCGACTTCCTGCCCGATAGCCCCGGCGCGCTCCCCGAGGTGGAGGCGTTCCGGCCCTGCGCGGGCGGGGCCCCCGCGAACGTCGCCACCGGGCTCGCGCGGCTCGGCCGTCGGGTGGCCTTCACCGGGGTGGTCGGCGACGATCCCCTCGGCCGCTTCCTCGCGCGGCGCCTGCGGGACGAGGGCATCGAGCCCGTCCTCCGGTTCTCGCGCGAGCGCCCGACCGGCGTGTGGTTCGTCGCGCTCGAGCCCGGCGGCGAGCGCAGCTTCTTCTCGCCGAACGCGCGCTTCTCCGCGGACAAGCTCGTGGCGGCCTCCGACGTGGATCCCGCGCTCGTCGCGCGCGCGGCCTGGCTGCACGTGGGCACGTCCGCCCACGTCCTCCCCGCGGGGCAGGAGGCGCTCCGGGCCGCGGTGGCGGCGGCGCGCGCGGCCGGCACGCGCGTCTCCTTCGACCCGAACGTGCGCGCGCACCTCTGGGACGATCTCGAGGACTGCCGCCGGCTCTGCGCCGCCGTGCTCCCGTCGTGCGATCTCGTGAAGCTCTCCGAGGAGGAGGCGCCGCTCTGCACCGGGGAGCGCGACCCGGAGCGCGCGGCGGCGCGCCTCGTGGACCTCGGCGTCGGGATCGCGTGCGTGACCCTCGGCGCGCGGGGCGCGCTGCTCCGGCGGGGGGAGCTCGTCGTGCGCGTCCCGGCCGCGCCGGCGGAGGTGGTCGACACGACCGGCGCGGGCGACGCCTGGGTCGCGGGCGTGCTCGCGTCGATCACGGCGGCCGGGTCTCCGGGGGCCGCCGGGCCGGCCGCGCTCGCGGCGGCGGGGGCGCTCGGCGCGAGGGTCGCGGCGCGGGTGGTCGCCCGTCCGGGCGCGGTCGCGGGGCTGCCGCGGATCGGGGAGATTTCCGTTTGACAGCGGGGGGTTGGGCGACCTACCGTCGCCGGTCCTCGCGGTGCCTGGAGAGCCGGGCCGCGCGCGGGCGGAACAGTCCGCGCGCACGCGCGTTCAACGATTCCGAGCGGAGGACCTCGACCTTGACCACCAGCGACGCCGACGGCTACGGTGCGCGCCCCATGCCGGCCCGTCCCCTTGGCCTCCTGGTCCTCGCGGCGCTCGCCGCGGCGGCCTGCACTCCCGTCGAGCGTCCTCCGGGTCCTCTCGATCGGTTCACGTTCCCGACGGGCCTCGTGCTCGCGAACGACCGCCTCCTCGTGGTGTCGTCGAACTACGACCTCACCTACGAGGACGACAAGGGCGGCTCGGTGCTCGCGGTCGATCCGTCGGCCTCGGAGCGCCCGGACGGCTCGGTCGGCGGCGCGCCGAAGGTCACGAGCGCGGTGCGGATCCCGAGCTTCGGCGGGGAGGTCCGCGTCGCGGGCGCGAGCGCGTGCGGGCTCGCGAAGGACGAGGCCCTCGTCCCGAACCGTCTCACCGGCGAGCTGCTGCGCCTCGGGCTCGGCGCCGACGGCGCCCTCAGCTGCGGCGACGACTGCCACGTCCCGCTCGCCGGGGCGGGCGAGGGGGATCCCTTCTCCGTCGAGGTCGTGTGCCGGCCGGGGAAGCCCTTCGCGTACGTGGGCTGGCTCCGCTCCCGGAAGGGAACGCAGTGCCCGAACGGGACCTCGAGGACCACCTGCGCGGTGCTGAGCGAGGTGGCGCTCGACGGCTCCACCGCCCCGGCGGAAGGCAACGTGCTGCTCAACGCCGGCGGCGTCCGGCGGGTGCGCTACGAGCCGCAGACCGGGCTCCTCTTCTTCGTCACCACCGGCGCCGACCTCGGCTGGCTGGACCTCTCCGGCGGCTGCAGCGTCGCGTCGTCGGACCACCCGTGCCCGACCCAGTCGATCGACCTCTCGACCTCGGTGCGCGGCCTCCAGGTCAGGGCGGTGGGCTTCTCCTCGCCTGGCCTCCCGCTGCGCGTCTACGTCACCGGGAAGCTCTACGACCCGTCGCTGCTCGCCTCCGGCGTGGAGTTCGACGTGGGCGGCGTGCTCCTCGTCCTCGGCTTCGAGCCGTCGCCCTTCGGCGGCTACAACGTGACGGTCCAGCGCACGATCCCGATCGGCACCGACGCCGCCGAGGTGGCGGTCATCCCGCGCGCGGGCCTGCGCGACCTCGTCGTCGTGAGCGCCACCGCGGACGGCGAGCTCTGGTTCTGGGACGACGAGCTCGGGGCGGTCTCGGGCGTCCTCGCCCGGACCGCCGTCGGCACCTCCGAGGTCGGCGCCCAGCCGTTCGGCCTCGCCTTCGTCGACCGCAAGACCGGCGCGCTCCCGGTCCGCCTCTACGTGGGCAGCTTCGGGGACGGCGTCGTCTCCGTCGTCGACCTGAACCCGCTCGCCCCCGACCCGCTCGCCCAGACGCCCGGCGCGGTGGTCCGCGGGCGCATCGGAGGATGACCTTGCGGACCCGCTTCCCCCTCGGCGGCCTCGCCGCCGCGCTCCTCGCCGCGGCCCTCGCCGCCTGCGGCAGCACCTCGCTCAAGTCCTCGGTGGGGTTCTCCCGGCCGACGGCCGTCGCCGTCTTCTTCGGCGTCACCTCGAAGAACGCGGACGTCCACCCGTACGCGGCCGTCGCGAACGGCGCGCGCGACGACCTGACGCTGATCGACGCGCTCGACGACCGGCCCGTGGTCTCGCCGGTGCTCGTGCGGGCGCTCGCCGTCCCGACGCTCTCCCGGCCCGCGATGCTGGTCGCGGGCTCGCTCCACGACGCGGCGCTCTCGGCCGACCTCAAGTCCGGCTACAAGCCCGACCTCCTCGCGGTCGTCCCCGCCGGCTCCTCCATCGTCCAGGTCGTGAGGACCTGGACGGCGGACAACCGGACCGTCGACGCCCTCGAGGTCGACCTCTCGACGGCGGCGCCCGGCGCCGAGATCCTGAGCGCCGTGGCCGTCCCGGTCCCGCTCGCGGGCTCGGGCGACCCGACGCCCGGCAAGGTCCGCCTCGTGCTCGGCCTCACCGGCGGGCGGCTCGCGGTGCTCGAGTACGTGCGCGACCCGGGCGACGCCGCCGGGCTCGCCATCGCGCTCGGGGCCGCGCCGGTCGTGCAGGCGGTCGGCTTCGACGCGGTCTCGCTCGCGCCGGCCCCGGGCGACGCGCGGCTCCTCTACGCGGCGACCCCGGACGACCTCCCGGCGGGCAGCGGGAACCACGGCGTCGTGGAGCTCCAGACGTCCGCGGGCGCCGGGGCGTTCACCGCGGCGCTCCTGCCGGCGCGCGGGCCCACGCGGCTCGTGGCGGCGGTGCGCACGTCCGAGCGGATCTGGGCCGACAACGACGCCGACGCCCTCGACGCCCCCCCGGCGCTGCGCGTGTTCGCGGCCCTCGACACCGCCGGCTGCGGCCCGGACAAGGCCATCGACTGCGGGGTCGTGACGGTGGACCCCTCCGCGAGCGTCCGGGGCATCGTGCCGGACCCGATGGGCGAGCTCCCCTACCAGCCGCCCATCCGCCTCCCGGCGGAGCCGATCGCCATGCTCGCGGCCATCCCGCCCTCGACCCAGCCCTCGGGCCTCCTCCCGGGGTACTTCAACATCCAGACCGGCCTCGGCACGCGCGAGACCACCGGGGCGGTCGGCGTCGCCTGCGCAGACGGGCGGCTCTACACGATCGACGCCGCCCGGCGCACGGTCCACAACGATCAGTCGATGCTGCGCGACCTCAGCGGGACCACGCAGACGCGCGTGCGCGCCGACTCGGTGGAGTTCTTCGCGGTGACCGACCCGCCGCCCGTCGAGGCGGACGGCGAGACGTCGAAGGTGCAGGGCGTGCAGGTCGCCGTCTGCACCTTCATCACGACCACGACCAACGACGTCCCCGAGACCCACCCCGAGTGCAAGCTCGTCAACACCTCGGACGCCGAGGCGGGCATCCGGGTCACCCCGGGCTACACGCGCGACGACCAGTTCAACCTGGCTTACCAGGCCGTGCTCCCCGGGCTCGCCGGCCGCACGGTCGATCTCGGGTCGTCGTCGGGCGTCCTCACCGTCGCCTTCCAGGAGCGGAACGGCACGGCGATCGCGAACGTCGGGCGGGTCTACGACCCTGCCCTCGGCGTGCACGTGGGCGACAGCGTCCAGCTCGCGGTGAACGGGAACCTGTCGCCCGCCTGCGACCAGGAGAACGACCCGCGCTCGAAGAACACCGACGAGTCGGTCGCCGACGTGCACGAGTACACGATCACCCGCATCGCCCCGCCCGACGCCGGCGCGCCCGGCGGCAAGCTCGAGCTCGCCGGGGGGGACGCCTGCTACGCCGCCCTCGCCGCGCAGCGGCCCGGCGGCGTCACCGGGACCGTCCGGTCCTCCGGCTGGCTGATCAAGGGTGCGGCGCTCGGCTACGTCGGGCGCCCTCCGGTGACCACCAGCGCGGACGGCAAGGACCTGTTCGCCCACGCCCGGCTCGCCTGGGAGGACGAGAGCGCGCTCACCTGCCCGCTCTCGCCGTGGCCGGCGAACCCGGCGGCGGTGAGCTGCGACGCGGACTGCCGGGACCGCTGCGAGCGGCTCTCCATCGCGCGGAAGGTCCGACGCTGGTACACGGTCCCCGACTCCTGCGACAACGCGGACGCCGCCGAGACGAAGGACACCGGGTGCACGAGCCGCTGGGGAGGCCCGACGATCGTCCCCGGCTTCGGCACGGGGCCCTCGTTCCCTTCCGCGACGGAGGGGCCGCCCACGAGCCTGCCGCCCAACGCCTACGGGCCGTTCTTCGACTTCTGGTTCACCGTCCGCCAGCGCAACGTCTCGAAGGCCGGGGCGGTGACCATCGACTACCCGTCGCTGCCCATCAACCGCGACACCGGGATGAACTTCAACACGCACTCGGGCCACGCACCCACGGTGCGGTACCCGCTCACCGGCTCCATCGTGATGCCCACCGGGCTGGCCGCCTTCGACCGCAGCCCGTGGGACTCGACGGCGACCTACCGGTTCTGGGTGTCCTACACCGGCGACTTCGCCCTCGACTTCTCGCCGGGGCTCCTGCTCAACGCGCCGGTCACCATCCGCTGACGGGGCGCGCGTCGACGCGCCCGCGCCCGCTCTGGTAGCCTGATGACCGTCGCCCGCGCGCCCGCCGCGCGCGGGCCATGGGAGGTCGGGGTGAAGTCAGCGCGCACCGTCCAGATCGCGGACCACCTGTGGGCGGCGCTCGACCGCATGGCGGAGGAGATGGGCTCCGACCGCGAGGCGCTCCTCAACCAGGCCATCCACGTCCTCGCCCGCCTGAACGGCTACGTGGTGCCCGGGCCCGCCTTCCGGGAGATCCCGACCGGCCCGCACCCGACCGAGCCCGAGCGGCGGGCCGTCGCCGAGCAGGTGCTCGAGACCGCCGCGCGCCTCGAGCGGGCCATGCAGGCGCCCCCGCCGGTGCCGGTCACCGGCACGGCCTCGCTCCTGGTGGTGCGCGAGGACGGGACGGAGGAGCTCGTGTCGAAGGAGCGCTTCGTCATCGGCCGCGGCCGGCACTGCGACCTCGTGGTGGACAGCGGCAAGGTCTCGCGCGAGCACGCGGTGCTCGTGCGCGAGAACGGCGGCTGGTTCATCGAGGACCTCGGCTCCTCGAACGGCACCTGGTTCAAGAAGGAGCGCATCCAGCGGCGCCGCATCGAGGACGGGGACGAGTACTTCGTCTGCTCCGAGAAGCTGCGCTGCCAGCTCCGGTAGGCCCCGCGGCTCGAGCGGGCGGTCCCGTTTTTCGCTGCCCGGCGTCGGGGGGCGGGGATAAGGTCCCCGCCGATGCCGACCCTCACGCTCATCGACGGCTCGGGCTTCGTCTACCGGGCGTTCCACGCCTTGCCCGGGCTCACCACGACGAAGGGCCTCCACACCAACGCCGTCTACGGCTTCACGACGATGCTCCTGAAGGCGCTGCGCGAGCACGCGCCGACGCACGTCGTGCTGGTGCTCGACGCCGGCCGCCGGAGCTTCCGGAACGACATCGATCCCACCTACAAGGCGAACCGCCCCGAGGCGCCGGACGAGCTGCGCGAGCAGTTCCCGCTCGTGCGCGACGTCGCCCGGGCGCTCGCCGTGCCGCTCCTCGAGGAGCCCGGCTTCGAGGCGGACGACATCATCGGCACGCTCGCCTGCCGCGGGCGGGAGGCCGGGTACGACGTGGTGGTCGTCACCGGCGACAAGGACTTCGCGCAGCTCGTCGACGGCAAGGTCTCGCTCTACGACCCGATGGCCGAGGCGAGCGGGCGCGGCGGCTGGACCGGGCCGGCGGAGGTCGAGAAGAAGCTCGGCATCCGCCCGGACCAGGTCGTCGAGTACATGGCGATCCTCGGGGACAAGATCGACAACGTCCCGGGCATCCCCGGCATCGGCGAGGTCACCGCGGCCGCGCTCGTGAAGCACTTCGGGACCGTCGAGGAGATGCTGAGGCGGCCCGAGGAGATCCCGGCGGCCGTCGCGCGCGGCGGCGAGAAGGTGAAGGCCAAGATCGTCGACAACGCCGAGCGCATCCGCACGAACCGCGCGCTCGTGACGATCAAGTGCGACCTCGAGGTGCCGTGGGACCCGGCGGCGTTCGCGCGCAGGCCCCCCGACGACGGAAGAGTCCGGGTGCTCTTCACCGAGCTCGAGTTCTCGCGGCTCCTGAAGGACCTGCCCGCGCCCCCGCCGGCGCCGCGCGCCGAGAAGGCGGAGCTCGTCCTCGACGCCGCCGCGCTCGAGGCGATGGCCTCCGCGCTCGCCGCCGCGCCGGACCTCGGCGTCCTGCCGGTGCTCGCGGGCGGCGCGCCGCGAACGGATCCCCTGGTGGGCCTCGGGCTCGCGGGCGGGGGCCGGGCGTTCTACGTGCCGCTCGCGCACCGGTACCTGGGCGCCCCCGCCCAGCTGAAGGCCGAGGCCGTGGCGGCCGCGCTCCGGCCCGTGCTCGCCGCCGGCCGGCCGGTGCACGCCCACGACCGGAAGGCGGCGCTGCACGCGCTCGCCGGCGCCGGGCTCGCCTTGCCGGAGGCCGGGCTCGACACCGAGCTCGCGAGCCGGCTGCTCCTCCCCACGCGCCGCGAGCACGCGCTCGCCGACGTGGCGCGCGAGCGGCTCGGCAACGAGCTGCCCCGGGATCCGAGCGGCTCCGACGCCAACCGGAAGTCGGAGCGGGTGGCGCCGGACGGCGTCGAGGTCGAGCGCACCGGCGCCTGGGCCGCGGCGAGCGCCGCGGCGGTCGTGGAGCTCGCCGGGGCGCTCGGGCGCGCGCTCGACGAGGAGGGGGTGGGGCCGCTCTACCGCGACGTCGAGGCGCCGCTCGTCCCGGTGCTCTTCGACATGGAACGCACCGGCGTCCTCGTCGACCGCTCGGCGATGACCGGCATGAGCGAGGAGTTCGGCGCCTCGATGGCCGACCTCGAGAAGCGGATCCACGGGCTCGCCGGCCACGCGTTCAACATCGCCTCCACCCGGGAGCTCGCGCAGGTGCTCTTCGTGGAGCTCGCGCTGCCGGTGCTGAAGCGGCTCAAGACCGGGCCCTCGACCGACCAGGACGTGCTCGAGAAGCTCGCGGAGCAGCACGAGCTGCCCAGGCTCGTGCTCGAGCACCGCGCCCTCTCGAAGCTGAAGGGCACCTACGTCGACGCCTTGCCCCAGCTCGTGGACCCGAGGGACGGCCGCATCCACACGACCTTCCACCAGGCCGGCGCCGCGACCGGCCGGCTGTCGTCCACCGACCCCAACCTGCAGAACATCCCGGTGCGCACCGAGCTGTCGCGCCGCATCCGGGCGGCCTTCGTCGCCCCGGAGGGCTGGCGGGTCCTCTCCGCCGACTACTCGCAGATCGAGCTGCGCATCCTCGCCCACTACTCGGGCGACCCCGCGCTCGCCGAGGCCTTCCGGAACCGCGAGGACGTGCACACCCGCACCGCCGCCGAGACCTTCGGCGTCCCGCCCGGCGAGGTGACCGCCGACCAGCGCCGCATCGCGAAGGTGCTCAACTTCGGCATCGCCTACGGCCTCTCGGCCTTCGGCCTCGCCCAGCGCCTGGACCTCCCGGGCTCCACCGCCCAGGGCATCATCGACCGCTACTTCGCGCGCTACGCCGGCGTGAAGCGCTACGTCGAGAAGTCGGTCGAGGACGCGCGCGCCGCCGGCGAGTCGCGCACGCTCTTCGGCCGCGTCCGCGCGATGCCCGACCTCGCCGCCCGCAACCCCGCCCTGCGCAACGCCGCCGAGCGCACCGCCATCAACACGCCCATCCAGGGCACCGCCGCCGACATCGTGAAGGTCGCGATGATCAAGGTCCACCGGGCGCTCCGCGAGGAGCGCCGCGCGGCGCGGCTGCTCCTGTCGGTCCACGACGAGCTCGTGCTGGAGGTCCCGGAGGCCGAGCTGCCGGCGATCGAGACCCTCGTGCGGCGCGAGATGGCCGGCGCCGCGGCGCTCAGCGTGCCGCTCGAGGTCGAGGTCGGCCACGGCCGCAGCTGGGCGGACGCGCACTGAGGGAGGGGAGGGTGCGGTGGGAGGGCGGTGTGGGCAAGGGCGCGTCGAGGGCGCAACTCCGGCTCGGAACGGTGCTCAGAACCGCTCATCCTGAGCGTAGGGGCGCTCCCGGGCCGGTTCGGAGCCACTCGCGCGCCCCGGAGTCGAAGGATGGGCGGGTCGGGGTCCCCCGAGCGCAGGTCCTGAGGCTCGCTGGCCAGTTCACCTGAAGTAACTTGATTGGGCAGACGTTCCCGAGCCCCGACCCCGACTCTGTGAGGCCGTGTTCAGCAGCCAGGTCTCGGGGGCCGCGACGGCGAAGGGCCGGCCGTCGGGCGCGAGGGCGGACGGCGTCGAGAAGCGGTCCGCGTCGGCCCCCTGTACGGGCTCACCCCGCCGTTCGGCGTGCGACGCGAAGTTGTCGAGCACGTGGCGGAGCGCGTTACGGACCTCGGCGGGGCTCCGGAGCAGATGCGCATGGTAGCGCTCCGCGAAGACCGGGCCGTGCCGGTCCATCAGGGCGTTGAGCCCCCTTGCGAGCCGCACGCCCAGGCCGCGCATGCCGAGCGCGAGTGCGGCATCGTTCGAAGCCTCCAGGATGAGATGCAGGTGATTGCCCTGGACGGAGAGGTGGATGACCCGGAAGCCTTCCCGGAGGCGGATGCCTTCGAGCGCGTCCGCGATGACACGCCAGGCGCGCAGGCTGCGGAGGTTCCACACGTGCTCGCGCACGCGCAGCGTCACGTGCACCGGGGTCCAGGAGCGGAAGCGCAGCTTGCGCCGGTGGGAGACGCCTCGCCGGCTCCCCGTGAGCTTGCGCCCGGCGCCCGGCCGCTCACCGCCCCAGCCGTTCACGGGCGGCAGGTCGAAGGCGAGCTGTGGCCTGCGGGTGGGCACGCACGGAGTGTCTCACCCCGCCCTGACAAGAATGTCTGCCCAATCAAGTTACAAATGGTGAACAAGAGAAGATCGGTGGGCGGCGCACGAGAACGTGGCGGCGCCCAGGATGAGCGGCAAGGAAACGCCCGAAAAGGCGGCTGCGGGCGATCCGTGAGGCAGAAGGAGCGTCGAGGACGCACGGTGATGCTGCGTCCGCCCCGCTACTCCGACTTCTTCGACCGCGCGGAGGCGGCGAGCGGGACCGGCTCCTCGCGCGGCTCGCGGAAGGCCTCGAGCAGCTTGAGGTGGCTCTCGACGATCATCCGGATGTTGCTCTCGAGCTGGACGCGCTGGCGCTTCAGCTCGTTGATGTCGTCGACGATCCGGAGGAACCGGCCGTGGGCGCCCTGGACGATCTTCTCGGCCTGGAGCTCCGCGTCGGCGAGGCGGATCTCGGTCTCCTTGCGCGCGGAGTCCTTGATGTCCTCGGAGGCCTTCTGGGCGGTGACGAGCGTCTCCTGGAGGATGCGCTCCTTCTCCCGGAAGGTGGCGAGGTCCTCGGCCTTGCGCTGGTTGTCCTCGCGCAGGGAGGTGTTCTCCTTCACGAGCGCCTCGAACTCGGCGGCGACCATGGCGAGGAAGGCCTCGACCTCCTCCCGCGCGTAGCCGCGGAAGGCCCGGGGGAACTGCTTCTGGGTGATGTCGAGGGGGGTGATGTTCATGGATCGCTCCTGCCGGGCCGAACGCCTGCCCGATGATAACGGGCGAGGGGTGTCTGTCCATTTCGCCCACCCCGCCCACACCCTCGCACCCGGGGGCCCACCGCCGGTATGATCCCGGGACCCCGAGCACCCGGAGATGACCGCTCTCCTCGTCCTCACCCTCGCCCTCCTCGCGGCGCTCGCCGCGGCCGCGGCCGCGCTCGGCCGCGCGCGCGCCCGCGTGCGCGCCGCGGAGGAGGCCCTGCGGGAGGCGGTGCGCGAGCGGGACGACGCGAACCGGGCCGCCGAGGAGACGGTCCGCGCGGCGGAGGCGGAGCGCGCCCGGGCCGAGAAGGCGCGGGCGCTCGCCCGCGCGCAGGCCGACGAGGCCCAGCGCGCGAAGGACGAGTTCATCGCGACGGTCTCGCACGAGCTCCGCACCCCGCTCAACGCGGTGCTCGGCTGGGCGCGGCTCCTCAGGCTCGGGCAGATGGACCCCGAACGCACCGCGCGGGCGGTGGAGGTCATCGAGCGCAGCGCCTCGGCGCAGGCCCAGATCGTGGACGACCTCCTCGACGTCTCCCGCATCGTGCGCGGGGAGCTCAAGCTCGACGTGCGCCCGCTCGAGCTCGTCACGGTGGTCGAGGCCGCGGTCGAGGCGGTGCGGCCCGCGGCCGACGCCCGCGGGATCGCCCTCGGCGCGGTGCTGCTCCCGCACGCGAGCCGCGTGGCGGGCGACCCTGGGCGGCTCCAGCAGGTGGTCTGGAACCTGCTCGTGAACGCGATCAAGTTCACGCCGCCGGGCGGCCACGTGGAGGTCCGCCTCGAGCAGCGCGGCGACGACGTGGTCATCGAGGTCTCCGACACCGGGGCGGGCATCGACCCCGCGTTCGCGCCGCACCTGTTCGAGCGGTTCCGGCAGGCCGACTCCTCGTCGACCCGCGAGCACGGGGGGCTCGGCCTCGGCCTCTCGATCGTCCGTCAGCTCGTGGAGGCGCACGGCGGCACGGTGGCCGCGGCGAGCCCCGGGCCGGGGAAGGGGTCGGTGTTCACCGTGCGGCTGCCGGCGGTGAAGGCGCGGCCGCGGCGGAGCGCCTCGTCGCCCGCGGTGACGCCGGCCGGCCCGGAGCCGCGGACCGCGCCGCTCGCGCCCCTCGACCGGCTGCGGATCCTGGTGGTGGACGACGACGAGGACAGCCGGGAGGTGCTCCGGGCGATCCTCGAGGACGCGGGCGCGGCGGTCACGGCCGCCGGCTCGGTCAAGGCGGCGCTCCAGCACTTCGACGGCGCGCCCCCGGACGTGCTCCTCTCGGACATCGGCATGCCGGGCGAGGACGGCTACGCCCTCATCCGCCGGGTGCGGGCGCTGCCGCCGGAGCGGGGCGGGCGGGTGCCGGCGGCGGCCCTCACCGCGTACACCCAGGCCGAGGACCGGGAGCACGCGCTCGCGGCGGGCTTCCACGCCTGGCTGACGAAGCCCATCGAGCCGGGCGACCTCACGGCCGCGGTGGCGAGGCTGGCGGGGCGGGGCCCGGCGCAGGCGCCCGGGATGGCCTGAAACCGCCCGGCCGCGTGGGGGGCGGCGTGTTATGTTCCGCCGCCCGCCATGCCGTTCTCGGAGATCATCGGACAGGACCGGGCCGTCGGCGCCCTCCGCGCGGCGCTCTCCCGCGGCGCGCTCCACCACGCCTACCTGTTCGGTGGTCCGGAGGGCGTCGGCAAGGCGCGGGTGGCGAGGCTGCTCGCCCAGGCGGCGAACTGTGCTGGCTCGACTGCGGAGGGCCCCGTGCCCGGCGAGGCGTGCGGGACCTGCCGCCCCTGCCACAAGATCGCGGCCGGCAACCACCCCGACGTGCTCGAGGTCTGGACCGAGGCCGAGATGGCCCGGGCGAAGCGCTGGGAGCCCGCCGGAGGGAAGACGCCGTCGAAGTTCATCGTGGTCGACCAGGTGCGCGACGTGGTGGAGCACCGCCTCGCCCTCCGGCGCTTCGAGGGCCGGCGCCGGTTCGTGATCTTCGACCCCGCCGACCGGATGAACCCGCAGGCGCAGAACGCGCTCCTGAAGACGCTCGAGGAGCCGCCGCCGGAGACCACGCTCGTCCTCGTCTCGTCGAGCCCCGACTCGCTGCTCCCGACGATCCGCTCGCGCTGCCTGCGGGTGGCGTTCGCGCCGATCCCGGAGGCGCTCGTGGCGTCCCGCCTCGCCGACCCGGCGGTCCTGAAGAAGCCGCTCTCGCCGGCGGATGCCCGGTTCCTGGCGGCGCTCTCGGGCGGGTCGCTCGGCCGCGCGCTCGCGCTCGCGAAGGACCCGGACCACCTGGCGGAGGAGCGGGCGCTCGTCGAGGAGGCGGCGGCCCTCGACCCGGACGACGCCGGCACGTGGCTCGCGTTCGCCGGCCGGCACGGGAAGGATCGCGAGGCGGCGGGCGAGACCTGCGACCTCCTCGGGCTCTGGCTCCGGGACGTGCTCGCCGCGCAGGCGGGCTCGGCCGAGCTCGCGCTCGCCGACGTCGCCGAGGCCACCCGCCGCGTGGCCTCGCGGGTGACGCCGGCCGAGGTGCTCCGCCGGCGCGAGCGGCTCGCGCAGGCGCGGGAGTCGCTCGTCCAGAACGCCTCGCCGGTGCTCGCGCTCGAGGCCATGCTCGTGGGGTGGTTCCATGGCCGGGCCTAGCGGGAGGGGCGCCCCGCGCGCGCCGAAGGCCGCCGGGGCCACGCTCGAGGCGTGCCTCGAGGACGTGAAGGCCGGCGCCCCGTCCTCGGTCTACCTCCTCGACGGCGACGCCTTCCTCTCGCTCCGCGCGGCGCGCGAGCTCGTGGCGGCGCTCGTGCCCGAGGCGCAGCGCGCGCTCAACGTGGTGGAGGCCGACGCCGCCACCTCGCCCGCGGAGATCGCCGCGGAGCTC
The DNA here is from genome assembly GCA_046351695.1 of Anaeromyxobacter sp. GTDB lineage: Bacteria > Myxococcota > Myxococcia > Myxococcales > Anaeromyxobacteraceae > Anaeromyxobacter. The sequence continues at coordinate 109,940 of JAXLYA010000001.1, forward strand.
GCGACGGGCGGCCTGTTCGGCGGGTCCAAGGTGGTGCTGCTCGTCGAGCCGGCGTTCCTCACCTCGAAGGAGGAGGTCGGCGAGGCGTTCGCGCGCGCGCGCGGCCAGTGGGAGAAGGGCGCGCAGCGCGACGGCGCGCGCCGGGTGCTCGCGCTCGCCGCGAAGGCGGGCTGGCAGGCGAAGGACCTCGTCGCCGACGCCGCCCCGGACCTCGCCGCGTTCGAGAAGGACCTCGATCTCCGGCTCGGGCCGGAGGACCAGAGGTTCGTGCAGGAGGCCGCGGCGTGGGCCGTCGAGCGCGAGCTCAAGGTCGGCAAGGACGACGGCGGCCCGCTCGAGGAGCTGCTCGAGCGCGGGCTGCCGCGCGGGCACGTGCTCGTGGTCGCGGCCGGCAAGGTGGACGGGCGGCTCCCGCTCGTGAAGAAGCTCGCGGCAGCGGGGCGCCGGGTGACCTCCGAGATCGCGAACGTCGCCGAGCGGCCGTGGGACCCGGCGAGGTACGACCTCGCCCCGGTCATCGCCGACCTCCTCGCCGGCACCGGCAAGAAGGTCGACGCGGCCGGGCAGGCCCGGCTCGCCGCGCTCGTCGCGGACGACGCCCGCACGCTCGCGTCCGAGGTGGCGAAGCTCGCCGCCTACGCCGGCGACCGCAAGGTCATCACCGCCGAGGACGTCGACGCGGTCGTCACCCGGGTCGCCGAGGACGAGTTCTTCGCGCTCGGGAACGCCGTCGAGGCGCGGGACCTCCCGGCGACGATGGGCGTCCTCGACCGGGCCTTCGCGGACGGCGTGACCCCGTACCAGCTCGTCGGCATGCTGGCGGGCACGGTGCGGCGGCTCGTGGTGGAGCGCGAGCGCGCGCGGCGGGTGGCGGGTGAGGAGCCCATCCGCTCGTCGCGGGACTGGGAGGCCCGCGTCTTCCCGGAGATCCCCGAGGAGGAGCGGAAGGGGAAGAAGCCGTACGGGTTCTGGATGAAGTACCAGGCGTCGCTCCGGTTCGGGCGCGGCGAGCTCCTCTCGGCGCTCGCGGCCCTCGCGGACGCCGACGTCGCGATGAAGAGCGGGTTCGACGGGAGGCTCGCGCTCGAGCGCCTCCTCCTGGGGCTGCTCGGCCAACGCGGGGCGTAGCCCCCCAGCAACGCAGGAAGGAATCGAACGTGAGCGAGAAGATCCTGGTGACGAGCGCGCTGCCCTACGCGAACGGCTCGGCGCACCTCGGCCACATGGTCGAGTACGTCCAGACCGACGTGTACGTGCGGTACCGCCGCCTCTGCGGCGACCACGTCACCTACGTCTGCGCGGCGGACTCGCACGGCACGCCCATCGAGGTCAACGCGGCGAAGGCCGGGATGACGCCGAAGGCGTTCACCGAGAAGTACCGCGCCGAGCAGCACGCGGACTTCAAGGCGTTCGGGGTCGACTTCTCGACGTACTACACGACCGACTCCGAGGAGAACCGGCGCTGGGCCCAGCGGGTCTACCGGGCGCTCAAGGCGAAGGGGCTCGTCTACAAGAAGTCGGTCGAGCAGCTGTACTGCGAGAAGGACGGCCGGTTCCTGCCCGACCGGTACGTGAAGGGCACCTGCCCGAAGTGCGGGACGCCCGACCAGTACGGCGACGCCTGCGAGAAGTGCGGCACGACCTATGACCCGCGCGAGCTCAAGGACCCGCGCTGCGTGCTCTGCGGCACGCCGCCGGTGCCCCGCACCTCCGACCACGCCTACGTGAACCTGCGCGAGGCCGGCGTGCACGAGGTCATCCGGCGCTGGGTCGAGGCCGACGGCCACCTCGAGCCGGGCGTGCGCGAGCAGGTGAAGGGCTGGGTGGCGGACCTGCAGGACTGGTGCATCACCCGCGACGCGCCCTACCACGGCTTCCCGGTGGACGACCCGGAGTACCCGGGCAAGTTCCTCTACGTCTGGGTGGACGCGCCGATCGGCTACCTCTCGAGCGCCGAGCACTACTTCGCCGAGGAGGCCCCGCCCGCCGAGCGGCTCACGCCGGAGGCCTACGAGAAGCTCTACCTCGCCGAGGGCGCGCCGACCCGGCTCGAGCACTTCATCGGGAAGGACATCCTCCGGTTCCACGCGGTCTTCTGGCCGGCGATGCTCTGGGCGACCGGCCTGCGCCGGGCGGACCGGCTCAGCGTCCACGGCCACCTCACCGTGAACGGGGAGAAGATGTCGAAGTCGCGCGGGACGTTCATCACCGCGCGCACCTACCTCGACACCGGGCTCGACCCCGAGCTGCTCCGGTACTTCTACTCGGCCAACCAGGGCGCGGGGGCGGGCGACCTCGACCTCTCGCTCGAGGAGTTCCGCAACCGAATCAACGCCGACCTCGCGAACAACGTCGCGAACCTCGCCTCGCGCACGGCGACGCTCCTCGGCCGCGCGGGCGCGGAGCCCGCCGGCGGTCCCGACGCGGAGATCGCGAAGGCCGTCCGGGAGGCCCTCGCCGGCGCGCGCGCCGCGTACCGCGCGCTCGAGTACCGCGACGTCGTCCGGCTCGTGTCGGCGGCGGCGAGCGTCTGCAACCGGCGCATCCAGGAGGGGAAGCCCTGGGAGGACCCGACGACCGAGGCCTCGCGGCGGCTCCTCCACTCGGTGGGCCGCGCGCTCGTGGGGCTCTGTGTCGCGCTGCACCCGATCATGCCGAGGTTCACCGCCGCGCTGGCGGCCGCCTTCGGGACCGCGGCGCTTCCGCGCTGGGACGAGGCGCTCGATCCCTTCGCCGGCCCCGGCGTCACCGCGGCCGGGAAGCCCCCGCAGATCGCCCGCCTCGACGCGAAGTCGGTCGAGAAGCTCGTGGTCGTGCAGGGCGACGTGGCCGCCGCGCCCGCGGCGGCGCCGCAGAAGGTCGCCCAGAAGGTGGCGAAGTCGGCGAGCCCCGCCGAGACCGCCTCGAAGGCGACCGCGAAGCCCGCGGCCGCGCCGCCGGTGTTCGGCGTCATCCAGTACGACGACTTCGCGAAGGTCGAGCTCCGCGTCGCCGCGGTGAAGGCGGCCGAGAAGGTCGAGAAGGCCGACAAGCTCCTGAAGCTCACGGTGGACGCGGGGGAGGGGACCCCGCGCACGATCGTGGCCGGCATCGCGCTCGCGTACCCCGACCCGCAGGCGCTCGTGGGCAAGCACATCGTGGTCGTCGCGAACCTCGAGCCGCGGGCGCTGCGGGGCATCACCTCGCAGGGCATGCTGCTCGCCGCCGGCGAGCCGCCCAACCTCTCGGTGGTCTCGGTGCCCGACTCCATCGCCCCGGGCACGCGGGTGAAGTAGATGCCCGGCCCGCGCAGCGATGGCGGAGCGCCGCTGATCGACGCCCACGCCCACCTCGACGCCGATCGCTACGGGGAGGACCTCGACGAGGTCATCGCCCGGGCGAAGGCCGCGGGGCTCGCGCGGATCGTCTGCGTCGGGGTCTGGCGGCCCGCCGACCCCGCCGCGGGCACCGCGCGCGGCTTCGGCGACGCCGTGAAGCTCGCGCGGCGGGAGCCCGGCTACTTCGCCGCGACCGTCGGCTTCCACCCGCACGAGGCGAAGGCGGTCGAGCCGTCCGACTGGGCCGAGGCCGAGGCGCTCGCCCGCGACCCCGCGGTCGTCGCCATCGGCGAGGCCGGGCTCGACTACCACTACGACCTCTCGCCGCGCGACGTGCAGGCCGAGGTCTTCCGCCGCTGCATCCGGCTCGCGCACGCGGCGGGGAAGCCCCTCGTCGTGCACACGCGCGAGGCCGACCAGGACACGGTGCGGATCCTCCGCGAGGAGGGCGTCCCTGCCCGCGGCGCCGTGATCCACTGCTTCACGAGCGACGCGCCGGCCGCGAAGGCCTACCTCGACCTCGGCCTGTACATCTCGGTCGCCGGCATCGTGACCTTCAAGACCGCCGGGCCCATCCGCGAGGCCGTGAAGCTCGTCCCGCACGATCGGCTGATGGTCGAGACCGACTGCCCGTACCTCGCGCCGATCCCCCACCGCGGGAAGCGCAACGAGCCCGCGTTCGTGGCCCACACCGCCGCGAAGGTGGCGGAGGTGTGGGGCGTCACGCCGGACGAGGTCGCGCAGGCGACGACCGGGAACGCGAAGCGGTTCTTCGGGCTCTAGGGCGCTACCCGCCCCAGCTGCCCCACTCGTCGGCGATGTCGCCGGCTTCGGTCTCGCCCGGGCGGCCGCGCTCGCTCCACGCGACGACCTCCCAGCCGCGGCGCTCGGCGACCTCGCGGAACGGGGCCTTCGGGTTCACGACCACCGGGTTCCCGACCGTCTCGAAGAGCGGGATGTCGGCGATCGAGTCCGAGTACAGGTAGCTCTGGGCGGGGTCGAGGTCCATCCGGTCCATGATCGCCTCGACCGCGGCGCGCTTCCCCTCGCGGAAGACGACCGGGGGGATGATCTCGTCGGTGATCTTGCCCTCGACGATGCGGGTGCGGGTGCCGATGGCGGCGTGCACGCGCAGGTGGCGGCCCACCTCGTCGATGATGAACTGGGGCGAGCCGGACGCGATGACGACGAAGTGGCCGGAGAGGAGGTGCTTGCGGATCTGGCGGATGCCGCCGGACGTGATGCGCTTCCTGAGGTGGCGCTCGAAGCAGGTGTGCGCGTGGCCCCGGACGTCGTCGGCCCAGAGCCCCTGCTGGCACTTCGAGCCGACCTCGACCATGTCCTGCTCGGTGAGCCGGTCGCGGGCGTACTCGTAGATGATGCGCGGGATCTTCGCCCGGATGTCCGGGAGCATCACGCGCTCCCGGTACAGGTACCAGCTGAAGATCGTGCCGGCGTTGCCGTCGAGGAGCGAGTCGTCGACGTCGAAGATGGCGGCGGTTCGGCGGAAGGGGACCATCGGTCCCCTCCATCCTAACCGGTTCGCCCCTCGACGGGCTCGGGGCGAACGGGCCCCGCCCGTGGTGAGCCGGACCCGCCTGCCGCGCTGCGCTACTCCGCCGGCTTCTCGCCCGCGGGCGCCTCGGCCGCCGGCGCGGGCTCGCTCGCGGCGGGCGGCTCGGGGGCCGGCTCCGCGGCGGCGGGCGCCTCGGTCGCCTTCGACGGATCCTCGAGCTTGGCGGCGAGGGCGGCGAAGGGGTTGTGCGTCAGGTTCCTGGGCTTCTCGGGCGGGCGGTGCGGGCCCTTGTCGCCGGGGAGCCGCGGACCCTGGTAGCCGCGCTTCTTGTCGCCGAACCCGCCCGGGCCGCGCGGACCGCCGCGGTCGGGAGGGCCGCCGTGCGGGCGGCGGTCGGGGCGGGCCTCGTGGGCGGGCGCACCACCCTCGGCGGGCTTCGCGTCCGCGGCGGCGGCGCCGGCCTCTCCGGCGGGCGCGGCCTTCTCCCCCTCGGCGCGCGGCGGCCTCGGCTCGCGCTTCGGCTTCGGCGGGCGCTGCTCCTTGCGCTTCTGGGCGTTCTGGCCGCCGCCACCGCCGCCGTGCTGGCCGTCGCGGGGGACGTAGATGACCGGGGTCATCACCTCGGCGGGCGGGCCCTTCTTCTCGGCCTGCACGGTCGGCAGGGCGCCGCGCCAGATCGGCTGCTCGTACACGTTGTCCGAGCTCGTCCAGCGGCGGTGGCCGCCCTCCTTGCCCATCAGGTTGAGCCAGGAGTTCACGCGGGAGTCGATCTCGTCGATCTCGTGCGTGAGGAGCGCCTCGAGCGTCATCGGCACCTTCGGCGAGCCGTACTCGAGCTTGCCGTGGTGGGCGAGGACGAGGTGGACGAGCTGGTGCTCGAGCTCGCGCGGCACGCCGAGGCGGCGGGCGCGGTCGTGGATCCACTGCGCCGTCATGACGTGGTGACCGACGAGGCGGCCCTCGTCGGTGTACTCGGGGCTCCGCTCCGAGCCGAGCTCGCGGATCTTGCCGAGGTCGTGGAAGAACGCGCCCGCCACGAGGAGGTCGCGGTCGACCTGCGGGTACTGGTCGGCGAGGCGGTGCGCGAGCTTGAGGCACGCGACGGTGTGCTCGAGCAGGCCGCCCGGGTAGGCGTGGTGGACGGACTTCGCGGCAGGCCAGCGGCGCAGCCGGGCGGCGATGTCGTCGTCCTCGACGAACGACTGCACGAGGGCCTTCACGTGCGGGTCGACGATGGGGTCGACGAGCGCGAGCAGCTCCTTCCACGGGCCGTCGTCGTGCTCGGCCGGCGCCGGCTTCTCCGGCTTCTTCACCTCGGGCGGCGGGACCCAGACGAACTCGGCGGCGTCCACCGAGGCGGGGTCGGCGAGCTTCGCGATGGTCTCGATCCGGAGCTGCGGCTTGCCCTGGAACGTGCCGACGATGCCCTCGACCTCGACGAGGTCCTTCTCCTCGAAGAGGGCGGCGAGCTCCTCGACCTTCTCGAAGGCGCGCGCCTCGAGCTCGCCCGTCTTGTCCTGGAAGGTGGCCGCGAGGTACGTCTTGCCGCTCTTGGCGGTCTGGATCGCCTTGCGAGCGACGAGGAAGACGCTCTTCGGGCGCTCTCCCTCCTTGACGTCCTTCACCCAGATCTTGTCCATGGTCCGCGCAAGCTAGCTCAGGCCGGATGCGAGGACAACCTGAAGCGACGGGCCTTTCGCGCTAAGAACAGGCCATGGACATCGACCCCCGGACCGACGCCCTGATCGTCGTGGACGTGCAGCACGACTTCCTCCCGGGCGGCGCCCTGGCCGTGCCCGACGGCGACGCGATCCTGCCCGGGCTCGCCCGGCTCGCGCCCCGGTTCGGGACCGTCGTCGCGACCCAGGACTGGCACCCGCGGGCCCACGTGTCCTTCGCGTCGAGCCACCCGGGCGCGAAGGCGTACGGGACGATCGCGCTCGCGCAGGGCCCGCAGGAGCTCTGGCCCGACCACTGCGTGCGCGGCACCCGCGGCGCCGAGCTCCACCCCGCGGTCCCCGAGGAGCCGGTGACGCTCAAGCTGCGCAAGGGCACCCGCCCGGACGTCGACTCCTACAGCGCCTTCCGGGAGAACGTCGGGCCGGACGGCACCCGGCCGACGACCGGGCTGGGCGCGTGGCTCGCCGCCCGCGGCGTGCGCCGCGTGTTCGTGGCCGGGCTCGCGCGCGACTTCTGCGTCCGCGCCACCGCGGTGGACGCCGCCGCGGAGGGCTTCGAGACGCTGGTCGTCGACGAGCTCACCCGCGCCGTGTTCCCGGACCGCAGGGCCGATATCGACGCCGAGCTCGCGCGCGCCGGGGTGCGCGTCATCGCACAGGTCGGGTAGGCCCGGTTCTTGACCCTTCCGGGCTGCGGCGCTTCACTCGCGGGGTGAGCCAGGTCCCCCCGCCGCGCCCCACCGCCGCGGGGCTGCCCGTCCAGGGCGGCCCCCGCCCCGACGCGACCACGGGCCTCCAGCCCGCGCACACCGAGGAGGGCCGGGCGGCGAGCGCGTTCGTCGCGGCGCTCGGCAAGGCGGCGCGCGCGTTCACGCTCTACGACGCGAACAACAGCCTCGTGCGCCAGTTCATCGGCGACTACAAGGCGCGGGCCGAGGAGGCCACGGCGCAGGGGGCGCTGCCGCTCGACGTGCTGCCGTTCGATCTCGCGCGGTCCGGCGAGAGCGTCTACCACGAGGACGATCGCGAGAAGTCGCTCGCGTTCAGGCTGTTCCGCGACGGCGTGCGGCGGCTGACCTTCGCGCCGGGCGTGCCGTTCGAGGAGCTCCTCCAGCTCCTCCAGATCCTCGCGGTGCGCTTCAGCGGCGTGCGCCAGGCCGAGGAGGACGTGGTCACGCTGCTCCGCAAGGCGGAGTTCAAGGGGATCACGCTCGTCGCGGTCGAGGGCTACGTGCCCGACGAGGACCTGCCCGAGGCCGACGCGGCCGCCGCGCGCGGCGACGCGGGCGTGCATCCGCCGGCCGGCTTCGACCGCCCCTTCCCGAAGCTCCCCGCGCCCGCGGCGCCCGAGTGGAAGCCGGTGCCCGAGGCGGCCCTCTCCGCGCTCCGCGCGGAGGAGGTCGAGGCGATGCTCGCGCCGAACGCGCTCCGGCTCGCGAGGGAGCTCCTCGCGCTCGGGGCGCGCGGCGCGCTCGACGCGGGGGAGGTGGGGGCGTTCCTCTCCGAGGTCAGGAACTTCCTCGTCGCCGACGCCCAGCTCGAGCCGCTCGCCGCGCTCGCCGAGCTCGCCTCCGCCCAGCCGGCGGGGAAGCTGCGCGACGCGGTGCTGCGCGGGCTCGCCGATCCGCGCCTCGTCGACGCCGTGCTCGCCGCGATCCCGCCCGGCTCGGCCCAGCTGCCGCCCGAGGCGGTGAAGCTCCTGCCGTTCGTCCCCGGCGGCGCGGTGCTGGATCGGCTCGCCGACGAGAAGGACCCCGACCGCCGCCGGATCCTGGTGCGGCTCGCCTCCGCGCGGCTGCCGGCCGACGCCGACGCGGTGGTCGCTCGCCTGCCCGGGCTCACCCCGGAGGCCGCCCGGGAGCTGTGGGCGGCGGTCCGGCAGCGGGCCCCGGCCCGGGCCGACGACGCCTCGGTCGCGCTCCTCGATCACGCCGACCCGGACGTGCGCGCCGAGGCCCTCCTCGCGCTCGCCCACGCCGAACGGCGCGTGCCGGCCGCCTCGCTCGTGAAGCTGCTCTCGGCGCCGCAGGAGAAGCTGCGGATCGCGGCGGCGGTGGCGCTCGAGCACCACGGGGACGCCGCGGCGGCGCGGGCCGTGGCCGCGGCGCTCACGGAGCGGAAGGGGCTCTCGAACGCGGAGGCCGAGGCGCTCGGCCGGACGCTCGCGAAGCTGCACCCCGGGGTGGCGGTGCGGCTCTTCGAGGAGTGGCTGGAGGAGAAGAAGGGGCTCCTGTCCGCGCTGAAGGGCGGCCTCGGGCGCGAGTCCGACCCGCTGCGCTGGGCCGCGGTGGCGGGGCTCGGGGCCATGCCGGGCGAGGAGGCCGAGGTCCGGATCCAGGCGGTCGCCCTGAAGGCCGGCCCGGAGCTCAAGCGGCACTGCGCGGCCACGCTCGCGCGGCGCAGGGCGGAGGGCCGCAGGAATGGATGAGCTCGCGAGGGCACAGGCGGATCTCGGGCGCGCGATCGGCCGCGCCCGCTCCGGCGAGGACAAGGAGCTCGCGAACCAGGTGCGCGAGCGGGGCGAGCAGGTGGCGACCCTGCTCTCCGGCCTGCTCAAGCTGAACCGCGTCCACGCCGCCGACAACCACGCCTTCGACGCGCCGGTGGCCGAGCTCGTGCGGGCGCTCGCGGCGCTCGACGACCTCATCGGCGTCGTCCACCTCGTGACCGTCGAGGACCAGGTCTACGTGAACGACGTGCGGGTCCGCACCGACGGGCGCAGCGGCGCGAAGGATCTCGGGGCGGAGCTGCGCAAGCACAACGTGGGCGGGGTCTCGTTCCACCGGCCGCTCTCCGACGCGCAGATCCGCAAGCTCGTCTCGGCCTTCGCCTCCGAGCCCCACCCGTCCTCGCCGCGCGCGGCGCTCACCCAGCGGATCGTGCGCGAGGGGCTCGCGGTGGTGGAGCTCCAGGGCATCTTCCGCTTCAAGACCCAGATGGACGAGGGCGAGCGCGACCGCGCGCCCGACCTCGTGGCCGCGCGGCTGCTCGCCCTCGTGGCGGACGCCTTCGAGTCGGTCGGCTCGGGGCGCGCGCTCAACCCGCTGCCGCTCCGCCGCGCGGTGCTGCAGGCCGTGGAGATCGGCTTCGCGGTCCCGGCGTTCTGGGCGCCCTTCAGCGACCACCCGCCCCACGCCGCCCACGCGGCGGAGGTGGCCTTCGTCGCGCTCGTGACGGGGCGCGCGGCCGGCTTCCCGGTGGCCTTCCTGCAGGACCTCGGGATCGCCGCGCTCGTCCACGACGCCGGCTACCTCGCGCCGGGGATGGGCGACGACCTCGCGTCGCTGCACCGGCACGGCGTCGAGGGGGCGCGGGTGCTGCTCCGCCAGCGCGGGTTCCACGAGGCGAAGGTCCGGCGCCTCCGGGCGATCCTGGAGCACCACCGGGACTTCGCGGGGCCGGCCGGTCCGCCGTCGGCGGCGGGCGCCATCCTCCGGCTCGCCGAGGACTACGTGAACGCCGTGCGGCTCTACGGCGCGAAGGTGACCCGCGGGCAGGCGCTCTCGGCGGTGGCGCGCGCGGCCGGGACGCTCTACCACCCGGCGCTCGCGCAGGTCATGGTCAACACGCTCGGCATGCACCCCCCGGGCACGCTCCTCGAGCTCGGCGACGGCCGCATCGTCCGGGTCGCGTACCCGCCCGCCTCGCGCGAGCGCTTCGCGCGCCCGGCGGTGCAGCACACGCAGCCCGGCACCCGCCTGCCGGCGGGCCCCGTGTTCGACCTCGAGCCGGGCGACCAGGTCCGGCGCGCGCTGCCGGGGTAGGGGCGCCTCCCCGTCGCCGGGCCGCGGCGACCGCGGGCGGATCGCGAACGAATCTCCTGGGGTGGCCGGGCGCACCCGATCGCGAGATGCGGTGGCTCCTGCCGTGGGGCTAGCCTGTCCGAGGGTCCGGGGCAGCCGGTGCGGGCCCGGGAGGTCTCAGGCATGACGCTGGTCGCCGAGGCGATGCGCCGGGCGTTCACGACCGTGGCCGCGGACGCCACCGTCGCGGAGGCGAACCAGCTCGCGGCGCGCGAGGGCGCCGAGCACCTGCTCGTGGTCGAGTCGGACAACCTCGTCGGCATGGTCTGCTGCGAGTGCGACCTCACGGACGCGCCCGCCGACGAGGCGATCGCGGAGCGGATGACCGTGCCGGTGTTCACCGTGCGGCCGGACGCCTCGCTCGAGGAGGCGGTGCTCACGATGCGTGACTGCCGGGTCGGGTGCCTGCCGGTCGCGGCCGGCGGGCTCCTCCTCGGCGTGCTCACCGCGGACGACGTCGCGGGCGTGGAGGTCGCGCCGCCGCGGCCGCGCGCGTGCCACCACCGGCGTTCCTGATCGGGGCGCGCCCCTTGCTTTCCCTCCGGTGCAAGGGCCCGGGGGAGGGGCTGCTCGATGCGCAGGCAGGCCGTACGTCGTTACATGACCGCATCACCCGTGGTCATCGCGCCCGGCGCATCGCTCGCCGAGGCGCACGACGTCATGCGAGCCCGTCGCATCCGGCACCTGCCCGTGGTGCGCGAGGGCGCGCTGGTGGGCGTCGTCTCGCAGCGCGACGTGTACCTCGTCGAGACGCTCCGCGGCGTGGATCCGGCGGTTGCGTGCGTCGAGGAGGCGATGTCGCCCGACCCGTACGCGGTCTCGCCCGAGGCGCCGCTCCACGAGGTGGCGCTCGAGATGGCACGCCGTCGCATCGGCTCGGCGGTCGTGGTGAGCCGGGGCGCGGTCATCGGCCTCTTCACGACGGTGGACGCGCTGGGCGCCCTCGGGGCGCTCGCGCGGGGGGATTCCGGGACGGGCGGGCGGAGGGGAGCGGGCGATGAGGCGATTTGACGCAACTGCTGCATCGCGTCCCCCGGGAAGCGCAACTTCCGCGCCGGAACCGCTCAAAACGTCAGTTCTGTCCGACGGCATGACCCGTGAATCTCTGGACGGCATGGGTCGGATCGAGGCGGATGCCCGCGAGGCGCTGCTGCGGCGGCGGCGCTCGCTCAGCCAGGCCGTGGTGCCTGCGCACGCCCATGACCCGGAGTCCCGGTGGCTCGACTGGGAGGGCCAGCCGCCACCTCCCTCCGAGGGCATCCGGCGAGAGCTCGTCGAGATCGAGGCCGCGCTCGCCCGCATCAAGGACGGCCGCTACGGCGTCTGCCTCGCCTGCGGGGGACCGATGGGCCTGCAGCGGCTCCGGGCCATCCCCGAGGCGCGCTACTGCCTCGCCTGCAGCGGCCACGGGCCGAACGTGTGACCTCCGCGACGGCGGCGGCCCCGGTCCTCGCCTACGTCCTCGGCGAGGCGCTGTACCTCAACCTGACGAGCGCCTGCACGCTCCGGTGCACGTTCTGCCCGAAGATCCGCGACGGCGACTTCACGGTGGGTGGTTACGACCTGCGCCTCGAGGCCGCGCCCGGCGCGGACGAGGTGTGGGCGGCGGCCTGCGCCGCAGGGCTCTCCGGGCGCGCGGAGGTCGTGTTCACCGGCTTCGGCGAGCCCACCCGGCGGCTCGAGGTGCTGCTCGAGCTCGTGCGGCGCCTCAAGAAGGCCGGCGTGCCGCGCGTGCGGCTCGACACCGATGGCCTCGCGAGCCTCCGCGAGGGCGAGGACGTCGTGCCCCGGCTCGCGGCGGCGGGGCTCGACGCCGTGTCGGTCTCCCTGAACGCGCCCGACGCGGCGACCTACGCGCGGCTCTGCCCGAGCGCGTACGGCGAGCGCGCCTGGGACGCGGTCCGCGCGTTCATCCGGAGCGCGGTCGGCCGCATCCCGGACGTGGCGGCGAGCGCTGTCGCGCACCCCGAGGTCTCCGAGGCGGACTGCCGGCGCGAGGCGGAGGCGCTCGGGGCCCGGTTCCGGTGGCGCCCCTACGACCAGGTCGGCCGCCACGCCGCCTCGAGCCCGGTCCCGCCGTCTCAGCGCTGACCCCGGGTGCGCCCCCGGCGGGGCGAGCGCGCGCCATTTCCGGCGTGCATCCGGGGGCTTCCGGGACTATTCGAGTGGACGGGCCTCGCGGATCTGGTGCATAACGTGCGCGGCCCGCAGGCTTTGCAGTCCGCCGCCTTCGCGCGAGCAGGAGAACCGTCATCGCGACCCCGGCAAGATCGTCCAAGGAACGCATCCTCATCGTCGACGACGAGCACAACGCTCGCGTCGCGCTCCGGACCATCCTCGCCGAGGAGGGCTTCGAGGTCGCCGAGGCCACCGACGGCGAGGAGGCGCAGAGCCTGCTCGCGAGCTTCGCGCCCGCCGCGGTGCTCGCCGACGTCCGCATGCCGCGCATGGACGGCATCACGCTGCTCAAGCGCGCGCGGGAGGGCGGCTCCGAGGCCGTCTTCGTGATGATGACCGCGTTCGCGAGCGTCGAGGCCGCGGTCGAGGCGATGCGGGCCGGCGCCGAGAACTACCTCGTCAAGCCGCTCGACGTGAACGCCGTGCTGGTGGTGCTCGAGAAGGCGCTCGAGAAGCTGCGCCTCCAGCGCGACACCCAGAACCTCCGCGAGCGCGTCCGGGAGCGGTACCGGTTCCACAACATCGTCGGCGACGCGCCGGAGCTGCAGGCGGTCTACGAGGTCGTGAAGCGCGCCGCGCCCACCCGCGCGACCGTGCTCATCCTCGGCGAGTCCGGCACCGGCAAGGAGCTCATCGCGCAGGCGCTCCACGAGGAGTCGCCCCGCGCCGACAAGCCGTTCATCAAGGTCAACTGCGCCGCGCTCTCCGAGACGCTCCTCGAGTCGGAGCTCTTCGGCCACGAGAAGGGCTCCTTCACCGGCGCCATCGGCCGCAAGGAGGGGCGCTTCGAGCTCGCCGACGGCGGCACGCTCTTCCTCGACGAGATCGGCGACATCACCCCCGCGCTCCAGATCAAGCTCCTGCGCGTGCTCCAGCAGAAGGAGTTCGAGCGGGTGGGCGGCACGCAGACCATCAAGGTCGACGTCCGCCTCGTCGCCGCCACGAACCGCGACCTCGCCGCCGAGGTGAAGACCGGCAAGTTCCGCGAGGATCTCTTCTACCGCCTCAACGTGGTCGCGGTGACGCTCCCGCCGCTCCGCCAGCGCAAGGGCGACGTCCCGGCGCTCGTCAGCCACTTCATCGACAAGTACGCGAAGGCCTACGGCAAGGACATCCGCGGCCTCGCCCCGGGCACGCTCAACGCGCTCCTCTCCCACGACTGGCCGGGCAACGTCCGCGAGCTCGAGAACGTCATCGAGCGGGCCGTCGTGCTCTGCAAGGAGACCGAGCTCACCGCCGACGACCTCCCGCCCACGCTCCGCGGCCCCCGGCCCCGCGAGCACTCCGCGGGCGCCCTCATCCCGGGCGCGACCCTCTACGAGATCGAGCGCGAGGCCATCCTGCGCACCCTCGAGATGGTCGGGGGCTCCACCTCGCGCGCGGCCGAGATCCTCGGGATCTCCGTGCGCAAGATCCAGTACCGCCTGAAGGAGTACGCCCAGGGCACCCGCGAGCCGCCCTCGGTCGACGACTCCCTCGACAAGGCCGGGCCCGAGTAGTTCCGGGGATGCCGCGCATCCCCGGAGCCTCAGACACCCGCCGCCCGCGCGCGCGGTGTCACGGTCCCCGTTCGTAGCCCCCCGCCATCACCGGCAGCTTGAGCTCGAACCGTGCGCCGCCCAGGGGTGACTCCTCGACGTGGATCGTGCCGCCGTGTTGCACCACGATCGCGTGCACGATCGAGAGCCCGAGGCCCGAGCCCTTCGCCTTGGTCGTGAAGAACGGCTCGAACACGCGGTCGCGCACGCCCTCGGGCACGCCGGGGCCGTCGTCGTCGAGGTCGATGAGGACGTGGGCGCCGGCGTCGGCGGTGGCCTCGGGGTCGGCGGCCTGGGGGCGGCAGGAGACTCGGACGTGGCCGCCGTCGCCGACGGCCTCGAGCGCGTTGAGGCCGAGGTTCACGAGCACCTGGCGCAGGCGCTCCTCGTCGCCGGGGATGGGCGGGCAGGGGACGAGGTCGCGGTCGAGCTTCACGCCCCGGCGCTCGGCCTCGACCTCGAGGAGGTCGAGGACCTTGCGCACCACCGGGACCACCTCCACGGCCTTCGGGGCGAAGTCGCGGGGGCGGGCGAACTGGAGGAAGTCCTCGAGGATGTGATCCAGGCGGCGGATCTCGTCGCGGACGAGCGTGAGCGGCTCGAGGAGCGGGCCCTGCACGTCCTTCGCCATCTTGCGGATGCGGCGCTCGAGCACCGAGAGCTGCAGCGCGGCGGCGTTGAGCGGGTTGCGGATCTCGTGGGAGAGGCCCGCGGTCATGGTGCCCACCGCCGCGAGCTTCTCGACCATCTGGGCGCGGCGGGCGAGCTCGCGCTTCTCGCCGTGCAGGCGGACCTGCCGGAGCGCCTGCTCGACGGTGACGAGGAGCTCCTGGGTGGCGCAGGGCTTCACGAGGTACGCGCAGGCGCCGGCGCGCACCGCGGCGACGGCCGACTCGATGGTGGCGAAGCCGGTCAGGAGCACCACCTCGCCGTCGGGCTCGAGCGCCTTGAGCCGCGGGGCGAGCGCGGTGCCGTCGCCGTCCGGGAGCTTCAGGTCCACGAGCGCGACGTCGAAGCCCTCCGAGGCGGCGGTGAGGGCGCCGGCGCAGGTCCCCGCGCCCTGCACGGCGTAGCCGGCCGAGCTCAGGATCTCGGAGAGGTTCTCCACCAGCACCTCGTTGTCGTCGACGACGAGGAGCCTCGGGCGCCGCGCGGCCTCGCTCACGTGGCGGTGGTCTTCTTCGCGGCGTGGAGCTTCTCGATCTCGCCGAGGAGCTCGCCGGTGTCGAAGGGCTTCTGGAACATCCCGTGGTGCGGGAGCGGGGGCGGATCGTGGAGCGCGGTCACCACGATGAGCGGCATCTCCGGGTAGCGCGCCGCGAGCCGGCGGAGCGCCTCGCCGTCCGGGCCGCCCGGGACCCGGAGGTCCACGAGGGCGCAGAGCGGCGCCACCGGCCCGAGCGCGTCCGCCTCGGCGACCGAGCCCGCGGTGACCGGGGCGAACCCGCGGGCGCGCAGCGCCTCCGCGACGTTGTCGGAGAGGCGGGCGTCGTCCTCGACGAGGAGCACGACCGCGTCGCGCCGGGCGACCTCGAGGAGCTCCACGAGCCGCTCGACCGGCACGGGCTTCGGCATCACCGCGAGGATGCCCTCGGCGCGGGCGTTCGCGAGCGCCTCGTCCGAGACGTGGGCGGTGATGACCATCGCCGCCGCCCCGGGGTCGATGCGCCGGATCTCGTGCACCACCTCGGCGCCGCCCATCACCGGCATGCGCATGTCGGTGAGCAGCGCGTCGAACTTCTGCTTCTTCGCCTGGTCGATGGCCTCGGGCCCCGACTCCGCGACGACCACGTCGTCGCCGCGGTCGCGCAGGATCTCCGCGAGGTTCTCGGCGAAGTCGCGGTTGTCGTCCACGATGAGGTACCGCCGCATCTCGTCTCCCCCTCTAGGCCGGCAGGCGGATGGTGAACCGCGCCCCGCCCCCCGGCCGTTCGTCATAGCCGATGGTGCCGCCGTGCCGCTCCACGATCCGCTTCACGAGCGCGAGCCCGAGGCCGATGCCCTTGGCCTTCGTGGTGATGAGGGGCTCGAAGAGCCGCCGGCGGGTGGCCGGGTCCACGCCGGGCCCGGTGTCGTCCACGACGAGCTCGATCTGCCCGTCCGCCCGCCGCCCCCGCACGCCGACGACGCCCTTCGGCGCCGCGGCGAACACCGCGTTCTCGACGAGGTTCACGAGCACCTGGCGCAGCTGCCCGGCGTCACCCGACAGGGTCGGGAGCTCGTCGAGCGCGAGCTCGAGCGTGACCTCCGGGGGCCGCTTCACCGAGTCGACCACGTCGCGCACGAGCGCGTCGAGCCGGACGTCCCCGCGCGCCAGCGGCCGGTCCCGGATCATGTCGAGCAGGTTCGTGATGATGCCGTTCGCCACCCCGAGCTGCTCGCCGATGCGGTTGATGTGCTTCGCCGTGCGCTCGTCGGCGTCGCCCTTCGACCGGAGGATGTAGAGCGAGGTCTCGATCACCCCGAGCGGGTTGCGCAGGTCGTGGCCGATCGAGCCCACGAGCTGGCCGAAGGTCGAGAGCCGCTCGACGCGCGCCTGCTGGGCGAGCATGTCGTCGCGGTAGGTGTGCAGCATGATGGCGAGCTCGAGGTCGAGGATCTTCCCCACCGAGGAGCGGAGCCTGTCGAGCGCCTCGCCGTGGAAGTGGGCCCGCGCCACCCGGTCGAGCTCGTCCCGGTGCACGTTCATCGCGCCGAACATGTAGTGCTGGGGGAGGCCGATCCGGACGTGGAGCCGGCCGATCTTGTACCGCTCGTCCCAGTAGCCCTCGTCCCAGGGCCCGAGGAGGAGGCGATCGAGCCAGGCCACCATCGTGACCTTGAGGTGCCCGACCGAGCTCTCGCCGCCGACGAGCGCCTTCCGCGCCTCGTCGTGGCGGAGGATGCGGTCGTAGAACACCTCCGCCATGCGCTGGAACTCCGGCGCGGCGACCGGGTGGAACGCGCGGAGGCGCTCCTCGTCGGCCGTGTCGAAGAGGACGTACCGCTTGAGCTCCGCGAGCACGGTCTCGGGCATCCTTCGGGCTAGATAACCCGGGACCCGGGCGCATTCCAGCGCGTCCGGTCCCCGGGGGGGGGGCCGCGTGGAGGGGGACCACGAAGGTATCAGGAGGCCGGGCCGGACGCACCGTCCGCGTGGACGGCCTGGGAGACGAGGTCCAGGTCCCGCACGACGTCGGCCGCGAACCGCACGAAGTCGGCCTCGGTCACGATGCCGACGAGGCCGCCCCGATCGTCGCAGACCGGTAGGCAGCCGTACTTCCGCTCGAGCATGAGCTGGGCCGCCTGGGCGAGCCCGGTGCCCGGCCGGACGGTCTCGACCTCGCGGGTCATGATCTCCGCGACGGGCCGCTCGCGAGGGCCGGCGGCGGTGCCGCCCCGGAGCAGGTCCCGGTGCGTGACGAGCCCGACGAGGCGCCCGTCCTGCACCACCGGGAGGTGGCGGATGCCGCCGAGGCGCAGGAGCGACTCCGCGAGCGCGACGTCGTCGGTGGCGCGCACCGTGACGAGGTCCCGCGTCATGAAGTCCTCGACCGCGATCACGGGGTCAATGTACCACCAGCACGGGCCGGGGGCTGATGTGGACGAGCCGGTCGGAGGTGCTGCCGAGGAACATCCGCGCGACCGCGCCGTTGCCCCGGCTGCCGACCACGATCATGCCCACGTCGCTCGCCGCGCCCTCCTCGGCGATCGCCTCGGCCGGCGAGCCGTAGAGCACCGCCGTGGAGATCTCGAGGCCGGACTCGTCGAGGCTCGACACCGCCTTCTCGAGCAGCCGGTCGGCGTAGGCGCGGTGCTCCTTCTCGACCTCCGCGATGGTGAGGCCGTACACGTCCGGCGGGAGCAGCAGCTTCGGGACCACGTGGACGAGCGTGAGCTTCGCCCCGAACCGGAGCGCGATGTCGGCGGCCATCCGAGCCGCCTTCTGGGCAGGATCGGAGCCGTCGATGGCGACGAGGATGCGCTTCATGGGATCCCCCGCGAGCGAGTGCCTTCGTGGGTCGAGCGTACAAGGGGGATGCCCGGGGGGCGCCGTGGCGGGGGGTCGCTGCGACCGCTGGTCGCACGGCCGGAAACGAAACGGCCGGCACGCGCGAGACGCGCGTCCGGCCGCGGGTCGGGTCGAGGAGGGGCGCTCCGGGCGCTCCTCGTCGCCGTGGAGCGCTAGGCGCTCTTCGTGGTGTCCGAGGCCGCCGGCGTGGAGGCCTGCGCGGGCGGCGTGGCGGCGGGCTTCTGATCGCCGTCGCCGTTGAACTCCTTCTTGAAGCCGCGGATCGCCTGGCCGAGGCCGGCGCCGAGCTGGGGCAGCTTGCTCGAGCCGAACAGCAGCACGATGATCGCGAAGATGAGCAGCAGCTCCGGCATCCTGAGACCGAACATTTTGTGACTCTCCGTAGGGCCCGAGTGGCCGGGCGGCGTCCTTATAACACGGTGAGGGCGGCGGTTTCTTCCCGTCCTGCGGGCTGCATCATGCAGCGTTGTCTTCCAGCGCGAGTGCGGCGAGACGCCTCGGATCCAGGACCTTCAGCCCGCGGGTCGCGTCCAGCATCCCGTCGGACTCCAGGCGGGTCAGGCACCGCGAGAGGGTCTCCGGCCGCATCCCGAGCAGGCGCGCCACCACCTGCTTGCGCACCGCGTTGGGCCGGTCGGCCAGGAACCGGGCGTGCGCGAGCGCGAACCGCGCCACGCGGGACAGGCAGTCGCCCTGGCGCCAGTTCACCTCGTCGCGCTGCTGGCGGGACTCGGTGAGGAGGAGGTCGAGCACCACGCGCGCGGCGCTCTTCTCCGGCCCGACCCACTGCGAGAGCGCGTCGCCCGCGATCCCGCAGATCTTCACGCGCGAGAGCGCGCGGACCTCGAAGGGCGACGCCTCGTCGTGCATCGCCTCGGTGCACAGGAGCGAGCTCGGGCCGCGGAGCGACAGGAGGAGCTCGGACCCCTTCGGGCTCACGGAGGAGAGCGACACGAAGCCCTCCTTCACGAAGTACACGGTGCGAGGGCGCTCGCCCTGGGCGCAGATCGTCGACCCCGCCTCCCGGGTGGTGGGCGTGAGGCGGCAGCGCCCGCCCTGGGAGGCGATGCCCATCGAGCAGGCGTTGCAGTCGGTGACGGGGGCGTTCGAGAGCAAGGTCGGGCTCCTTCAGAGCAAGACGCGGATTGATCGAGTTCAGTTTGCATGAGCCACGCCCGCGAAAAGACGAGGGTTCTCGCTTGATCGGGTGCAGGGGTTGCGCCTTGGGCCAGATCAAGCGGGGGAGGGCGCAACGTTTGCGAAACACGGCCCCATCCGGAGGCATCGTTTCGGGGCGCGACCGGGTCTCGGCGCGGGCAGGATGCCGGCGGCGAGGGCGCCGGGTTAGAAGGGCGGACCATGCTCGCCGCCCTCGCCCTCTCCGCGGTGCTCGCCGCGGACGCACCGTCGAACGTCGATCCCTACAACGCCCAGCTCGCCGCGACCTACGGCTTCCGCGCCGGGCGCCCGTACGCGGTCCAGCTCGCGCCGGACGGGAAGACCGCCTGGTTCCTCCGCTCCGGTCCGCGCTCGCGCGTGGCGACGCTGTTCGAGGTCGACCTCGCGACCGGCGCGGTGAAGGAGCTCGTGACGCCGGACGCGCTCGGGGGCGCGAAGGACCCGACGGCGGCCGAGGCGGCGCGCATGGAGCGGACCCGGAGCATCGGCCGCGGCATCACCGGCTTCTTCCCGTCGCCCGACGGCGCGCGGCTCGCGATCGTCTCGGCGGGCAAGGTCTTCGGCCTCGTCCGGAAGACCGGGGCGCTGTCGGTGCTCGCCGACGGCGTCGTCGATCCCCGCTTCTCGCCGGACGGGAAGCTGCTCGCCTACGTGAAGGCGAAGGACGTCTGGGTGCTCGAGCTCGCGGGCGGCAAGGAGCGGCGCCTCACGCGCGCGGTGGGCCCGAAGGTCTCGAACGGCCTCCCCGAGTTCGTCGCGCAGGAGGAGATGCACCGGTACGAGGGCTACTGGTGGTCGCCCGACTCGAGGCGGATCGCGTTCGAGGAGGTCGACGAGGCGCCGGTCGACACCTGGAACCTGTGCGACCCGGCCCGCCCGGAGCGGCCCTGCCAGGCCCTCGCGTACCCCGCCGCCGGCCGGCCGAACGCGCGGGTGCGGCTCGGCGTCGTGAAGGTGGCGGGCGGCTCGCCGACCTGGGTGAGGTGGGACGACGCGAAGTTCCCCTACCTCGCGACGGTGCGGTGGCAGGCGGGCGGCCCGCTCGCGGTCCTCGTCATGGACCGCCGCCAGCGCGTCGAGCAGCTCCTCGCCGCCGACCCCGCGACGGGCGCGACGTCGCTCCTCCTCGAGGAGCGCGACGACGACTGGCTGGTGCTCGACCAGGACTTCCCGGCGTTCCGGAAGGACGGCGCGTTCTACTGGCACACCGAGCGGAACGGCGGCGAGGAGGTCGAGCTGCGCGCCGCCGGCGGCGCGCTCGTGCGGAGCGTCGTCCCGCCCGGCGCCGGGTTCGACCGGCTCGCGGGCCACGACCGCGACGCCGACGTGCTCGCGTTCACCGCCTCGCCGGATCCGACCCGCTCGGTCGTGATGGCGGTCCGGGCGGCGGGCGAGCCGTTCCAGGTGCCGCTCGGAGACGAGCCCGCGAACCGCACCGCGAAGCTCTCCGAGCGCGGCGGGGTGCTCGTGGTGTCGCGCACGACCGCGCAGGAGCTCGCGCGCTCGGCGATCGTGACCCTCGAGGGCAAGAAGCTCGCCGACCTGCCGTCGGTCGCCGAGGAGCCGCCGTTCCCGTGGAGGTCCGAGCTCCTCCTGGTGGGGAAGGGCGATCCCGCGGTGGCGGACGGGCAGGGGCTCTGGACCGCCCTCGTGCGCCCCCGCGCGCCGCGCCCCGGGCCCCTGCCGGTGATCGTCGACGTGTACGGCGGCCCGTCCGGTCCCTCCGCGACCCACGTCCCGATGCACCTCGCTCAGTGGTTCGCCGATCACGGGTTCGCGGTGGTGCGGGTGGACGGGCGGGGGACCGACCGGCGGGGCCGGGCCTTCGCGCGCGCGATCCGCGGGTTCGGGCGCACGATCCTCGACGACCAGATCGCCGGCCTGAAGGGCGTGGCCGCGGCGCACCCGGGCCTGCTCGACCTCTCCCGCGTCGGCATCTTCGGCTGGTCGTTCGGCGGCTACACCGCCGCCCGGGCCGTGCTCGAGCGGCCGGACGTCTTCAGGGCCGCGGTGGCGGGCGCGCCGGTGACCGACTGGCGCGACTACGACACGTTCTACACGGAGCGGTACATGGGGCTGCCGGACGCCGACCGGGCGGCCTACGACGCGGCGTCGCTGCTCCCGATGGCGCCGAGCCTCTCCCGGCCGCTGCTCCTCATCCACGGCACCGCCGACGACAACGTGTGGTTCGCGAACTCGCTCAAGCTCGCCGACGCGCTCTTCCGCGCCGCGCGGCCGTTCGAGCTGTTGCCCGTCGGCGGCGCCACGCACATGGTCCCGGACCCGGTCGCGTCCCGCCGCGTCAAGGAGGCGGAGCTCGAGTTCTTCACCCGTCACCTCCAGCCGGCGCCGGCACCCGCGGCCGCCCTCGGGAAGCCGCGGGAGGCGGGCGCGTCAACGAACTGACGCCGCCGCGCGCAACCCCGCGCCACGCCTGAGGGCCCGCGCCCGGCACCCGGCTTGCTCCCCGGTGGGCCGGGATGGCGCGCCTGACGCTCTGCCTGATCGCGAGGGACGAGGAGCGCATGCTCCCCGGCTGCCTCGCGTCCGTCGCGGGGGTCGCCGACGAGGTCGTGCTCGTGGACACCGGCTCCTCGGACCGCACCCGGGAGGTCGCCCGCGCGGCCGGCGCCAAGGTGCTCGAGCGCCCCTGGGACGACGACTTCGCCGCGCCCCGCAACCTCGCCGCCCGGGCGGCCACCGGGGAGTGGCTGCTCGTGCTCGACGCGGACGAGCGGCTCGCGCCCGGGGCGGGCCCGGCCCTCGCCGCCGCGATGGCCCGGCGCGACCTCGATCTCGGCATGGTGCGGCTCCACAACGCCGCGCGCGAGGACGCCCCGGCGGAGGAGATCCTCTCGGGCCGTGCGCGGCAGGGCGCCCCGGTGCTCCTGCCGCGGCTCGTCCGGAACGCCGGGGCCCCGACGTGGCGCGGGGCCATCCACGAGAGCGTCGCGGACTGGCTCGTCGCGCGCGGCGACCGGCGGGCCGACCTCGACGTCGACGTGCTCCACCTCGGCTACGCGCCCGCGCTCCTCGTCGCGCGGGACAAGCGTGAGCGGAACGTGAGGCTGCTCCGGCGGCGCTGCGCCGAGGAGCCCGACGACGTGACCCCCCGCGGCTACCTCGCCCTCGAGCTCCTCGCGGCCGGGCGCCCGGAGGAGGCCTGGCGCGTGACCGAGGAGGCCTGGGCGATGCTGCCCGGCCAGCCCGCGCACCGCGACCTGTCACGGCTCGCCGTGGCGCGCGGGCTGCTCGCGCTCCGCCAGCCCGATCCCCGCGCTGCGAGGGACGCCGCCGACCGCGCGGAGGCGCGGGGCGGACCGCACCCGGACGTCGACTACCTCCGCGGGTTCGCCCTCGAGATCGAGGCGGTGGCCGCCGCGCCCCGCTCGCCGGAGCGCGGCGCGCTGCTCGCGGCGGCGGAGGCGTCGCTCCGCTCCGCGCTGGCGCGGCTGCGGGAGGGCCGCCCGTTCGAGTTCGTCGGCGCCGCGACCGAGGCCGGCGCCGGGCTCCACCTCGGCGCGGTGCTGCTCCTCGGGGGCCGGCCGCGCGAGGCGCTCGCGGCGTTCGCGGAGCTCCTGCGCGCGGCGCCGGACGCCGCGTCCGCGCGCGCCGGCGCGGCGGAGGCGCTCCTCGATCTCGGGCAGCCGGGGAAGGCCCTCGAGCTCGTGGAGGGCGCGCTGGGAGCGGCCCCGGACGGCTGGCTGGTGGCGGCCGCGGCGGCGCACGCCCTCGGCGCGGCGCGGGAGGCGCGGACGTTCCTCGCGGAGGCGGTGCGGCGCGGCGGCGCCGGTTACGACTGCGCCCACCGGCGCGGCCGGCAGGCCGCCCTCGAGGCCGCGCTCGGCGCGGCCTCCTGAGGGCCGGCGCCCGGCGAAAAAAAATGGCGGGGCGGCCCTCTCGGACCGCCCCGCCGACCACCGGGTGGGATCGATCAACGCGTGGCGCCTGCGAGCGAAGCCACCGCCTTCTCGAATGCGTCGGCGATGGGTGCGAAGGCCCGCTCCGCATCGCGTGCGGCCCGAACGTCACGGGAGAGCACCGCGGTGTTGAGGCGGAAGCACACGAAGCGGTACACCTCGGCGAGCTGGTCACACAGCTCGGGGGCCTTGGAGCGATCGAGCGTCGCGTGGAGCTCGACGACGATGTCCGTGGCCTTTCCGAGGGCGCGTCCCGCCTCTCCCGACTTGCCGTCCTCCAGGAACGTGGCGCCGTTGCGGATGTTGCGCAGCGCTGCCTGGAAGAGGAGCACCATCAGGCGCTCCGGAGATGCGGTCTCGCGCTCGGCCTGCGAGTACCTTCTGGCGAACGGATTCATGATCCCACCTGGTCGTCTACCTGCTCGGCCCCTCGTCTCCGTCGCCGGAGGCGCTGGACCGTCATGCCGGGCTGCGGTTCAGAGGCTTTCGGAGGCCGCCCCGGGGCGGTCAGGCCCCGGGGCGGCTTTCCGGTCACTCAACCTCGGTTACTGGCCGAGGAGCTTGAGCGCGAGCTGGGGCTGCTGGTTCGCCTGGGCGAGCACGGACACGCCGGACTGGGCGAGGATCTGGGCGCGCGACATGCGGCTCGTCTCCTCCGCGATGTCGACGTCCTTGATGCGGGAGTTGGCGGCGGACAGCGACTCCGAGAAGCTCTGGATGTTGCGGATCGAGCTCTCGAGGCGGTTGCCGGCGGCGCCGAGGGAGGCGCGGGCGTTCGAGATCGCGGCGAGGGCGCCGTCGATGGTCGACAGGGCGGACGCCGCGGTGGTCTTCGAGGCGAGGGAGAGGCCCGTCACGCCCAGGCCGCCGCCGGTCGCCGTCGTCGCGTTGACCGACGTGAAGCTGATCTTGTCGTTCGCCGAGTTCGCGATGCCGACCTGGAAGTCGAGCGTCGTGCCGGCGGTGGTGAGGAGCTTCGTGCCGTTGTACTCGGCGGTCTGGGCGATGCGCTCGAGCTCGTCGACGAGGGCCTGGGCCTCCTGCTGGACGTAGCCGCGCTCGGTGTTGCCGATGCCGTCGGAGGCCGACTGCATGGCGAGCTCGCGGAGTCGGGTCAGGATGTTGGCCGACTCGCCCAGGGCGGCCTCGGTCGACTGGATGACCGAGAGGCCGTCGTTGGCGTTGCGGGCGGCCTGCGTGTAGCTGCGGATCTGCGCCTCGAGCTTCGTCGAGATGCCGAGGCCGGCGGCGTCGTCGCCGGCCTTCGTGATCCGGTAGCCCGACGACAGCCGGGACATCGAGCTGTCGAGGGTGGACTGGGTGCCGCTGAGGTTTCGCTGCGCGTTCAGCGAAGCGATGTTGGTGCGGATCGACAGGGACATGGGGTCTCCTTCAGGTTCGGGCGATGCTCTCGGTCGCCCTTCTCGTGGTGTTGTTCGTCACGTCCTCGTGGGTTCTTCAGAGGGCCGGAATTGCCGGGTACCCACCTCCGCGCCCGGCAGGACTTGCCGGGCGACACCCACCTTCATCTGCGGTACGCGTCGGAGGCCCTGCGCGAGCGCGCGGCCTGGTTCACGGCGCCGGCGAGCCGGTCGAGCTCGGCCTGGGCCAGCGCCTCGCAGCGGGCGTGGGCGGCCCGGAGGGCCTCGAGGGCGGCGGGGCCGGCGGCGTGCCCGCGACGGCGAGCGCCCGGCAGGCGGCGGCGCCGGCGGCGGTGGCGGCCGCGGCGGCCTCGGCGTCCCCGCGGCGGAGCGCCGCCTCGGCGGCGGTCAGGGCCTCGGCCAGGGCGGCGGTGCTCATGGTCCATGCCTCCGCTCCGCGGCCGCGCGGTGCTCGAGGGTGCCCGCCGCGGCCTGGAAGGCCTCGGCGATGGGCCCGAAGGCCCGCTCCGCCTCGCGGGCGGCGCCGGGGTCGTGCAGCAGGGCCGCGTCGGTGAGGCGCAGGCAGACCCGGCGGTAGATCGGCGCGAGCGCCGCCGACAGCTCCGGCGCGCCGTCGCGGTCGAGCGCCGTGTGCAGATCGACGATGATCCGGGCCGCCTCGCGCAGCGACGCGCCGGCGGCCCCGGTCCGGCCCGCCTCCATCGCGGCCGCGCCCGCGCGGATGTGGCCGAGCGCGGTCTCGAGGAGCAGGGCGGCGAGCCGGGAGGGGCTCGCGTCGCCACCGGGGCCGGTGCCGTTCGAGGTCACTTGCTGGACGAGGACGACATCGAGGTCAGGAAGGTGCCCATGCTCTTCAGGTTCGAGACGGTGTTCTCCATCGCCGCGAACTGCTTCTCGAGGGTCAGGCGGAAGCTGTCGATGTGCAGCTGGATCCGCGCCGCCTGCTCGTCGAGGGAGGTGATGGTCCGGTTGATCCCGGCCTGGCGGTTGACGAGGAGCCCGTCGCCGGAGCGCGTCTGCGCCGTCACGAGCGCGCCGACGACGTCGGCGAGGCCGGTGTCCTTCGTCGAGAAGAGGGCGTTCACCGCCGCGGGGTTGCGCTCGAGCGCCTTCGTGAGGACCGTCGAGTCCACGCTGAGGCTGCCATCCTTCGCGGTCTTCACGCCGACGTCGGCGAGCGTGCGGACGTCGCCGCTCGAGCCGACGGAGGTGGCCACCAGCGCCTGCAGCTTCGCCTGCAGGGTGCGGACGGTGCTGTCGCCCGCCAGGGTCTTCGTGCGGTCGGTGTCCTTGTCCGGCGTGAGCTGCTTCTGGACGATGGCCGTGACGGCGTTGTAGGCGTCCACGAACTTCTGGAGCCGGGCCTTCGTGCCGTCCGCGTCGGTCGAGACGACGAGGTCCTCCGCGGCGCCGCCCTCCTTCTTGAGCGTGAGGGTCGTGCCGGGGATGGCGTCGGAGATGGTGTTGGTCCGGCGCGAGAAGGTGATGTTGTCGACCTTCACGGACGCGTTCACCGCGGCCTGGACCTGGGTGAGCGCCGGGAGCTTGTTCGTCGAGGTGCCGGTGGGGGTGAAGGTGATCCCCAGCGCGTCGGCCGCCACGCCGGTCGTCGGGTAGCCGGTGTCGCGGGCGGTGACCGAGAGGTAGCGGTTCGTGCCGTCGTTGAGGACGACCGCCGAGACCGGGGCGCCGCTCTGGCGGATGAGGAAGGCCGCGTCCTCGAGGCTCGTGCCGTCGGGGATGACGACGGAGTAGGGGTCGTGATCGGGGACGGTGAGGGTGAAGGTGCCGGCGGCGACCGTGTCGGCGCTCGCGAACGCGGCGCTCTGGAACTTCGCGGCCTTGGCGAGGGCGAGGACCTGCACCGCGTAGCGGCCGGCCACCGTCGAGGAGCCTGGCGCCGCGGTGAAGGCGGTGTTCTCGGAGGAGGACTTCGCGGCCAGGACCCCGTTCGTGTCGAGGTCCTCCGCGGCGCTCTTGAGCGCGGTGAGCTTCGAGATGATCTGGCCGATGAGGGAGAGCTGGGTCTTGAGGCCGCTCTGCTGCGTCGCGATGTTGGTGAGCGGCTGCGACTCGAGCTGCACGAGCTTGTCGACGATGGACGCCGTGTCCATGCCGGACGCGAGCCCGCTGACCGAGAACGTGCCTGCCATCACCGTCTCCCTTCGGCTCCGTCCGCCCCCCGGCGAGATGCCGGGGGGCGGCGGAGGTGAATCGGACCGCGCTTACCCGAGGAGCTTCAGGGCGAGCTGCGGCTGCTGGTTGGCCTGCGCCAGGACGGACACGCCGGACTGGGCGAGGATCTGGGCGCGCGACATGCGGCTCGTCTCCTCCGCGATGTCGACGTCCTTGATGCGGGAGTTGGCGGCGGACAGCGACTCCGCGAACGCCTGGATGTTGCGGATCGAGCTCTCGAGCCGGTTGCCGGCGGCGCCGAGCGTGGAGCGGGCGTTCGAGACCGCCGCGAGGGCGTCGTCGATCGTCTGCAGCGCGCCCTGGGCCGAGGCCTTGGAGGCGAGCGAGAGGCCGGTCACGCCGAGGCCGGTGCCGGTCGCGGTGGTGGCGTTGACGGACGTGAAGCTGATCTTGTCGTTCGTCGAGTTCGCGATGCCGACCTGGAAGTCGAGCGTCGTGCCGCCGGTGAGGAGCTTCGTCCCGTTGTACTCGGTGACCTGGGCGATGCGCTCGAGCTCGTTGACGAGGGAGCTGGCCTCCTGCTGGACGTAGCCGCGCTCCGTGTTGCCGATGCCGTCGGAGGCCGACTGCATGGCGAGCTCGCGGAGGCGGGTCAGGATGTTGGCCGACTCGTTGAGCGCCGACTCGGTCGACTGGATCACCGAGAGGCCGTCGTTGGCGTTGCGCGACGCCTGCGAGTAGCTGCGGATCTGCGACTCGAGCTTCGTCGAGATGCCGAGGCCGGCGGCGTCGTCGCCGGCCTTCGTGATGCGGTAGCCCGACGACAGGCGCGACATGGAGCTGTCCAGCGTGGACTGAGTCGAGCTCAGGTTCCGCTGCGCGTTCAGGGACGCGATGTTGGTACGGATCGACAGGGACATTTACTTCTCCTTGGTCTGGTCGGGGGCGATGGTTGAGGTCGCCCCTCTAACCTGCCTTTCGGCTCGACCGAGGAGCCCGATAAGAGCGAAGCGCGCGGGAGAGGTGGATCCGCAGCCGGCGCAGCGCGACGGAGCGGGCGTAGAGCGCGAGGAGCCCGACGGCCCGCTGACCACCGGCCGTGACCGTCACGGCGTTGACGGCGAGGCGGGCCTCTCCCCCCTTTGGCCAGCGGTCCATCAGCGCCGCGGCGGCGTGGCGCCAGCGGAGGAAGGAGTGGCCGCCGTACCGCTCGCCACCCACCTCCACCTCCACCTCGTGCGGGAGCCGCCCCCGGACCGCGACCGGCACCGGCGTCGCGCCGCGCGCGAGCCGCCGCACGGCGGGCTCGACGTCCTCGGAGAGGCGCACCGCGAGCACGGTCATCGGGTCGGCCTGCTGGAGCACCGCGCGGGACTCCCGCAGGTGCTCCTCGAGCTCCTCCAGGAAGACGAGCTCGCGCAGCGTGCCGCGCTGGGCGTCGGCGTAGAGCACCGCGGCGCGGAGCTCGTCGACGAGCTGGGCGCGGCACTCGATGACGTTCGGGCCGGCGAGCGAGAACGGCCGCCGCTCGCCGGGGGCGAGCGCGAGGTCGGGCGCGTCGGGATCGGGCACGAACGCGCGAGGCCGGGCCGTGAACGGGTCGAGCGCGTAGCGCCGGACCGTGCGGCCGCGGGGCACGAGCACCCGGCCTCCGGCCTCGAGGGCCACCGGCACCGCGCGCGGCTCCGCGCCGTCGCGCGCGAGCGCCGCGAGCTGGGCGAGCCGCGCCGCGACCGGGTGCGCCTCGCTGCGGGCGGGGACGACCTCCACCGCGCCGCCGTGGAGCGCCTCCCGGACGAGCCGGTCCACCGCCTGGTCCGCGGTGAGGACCCGGGCGGAGGGGCGGCGCCCCGGCGCGAGCGTCACGGCGAGCGCGCCCGGGAAGCCGAGGAGGCGCGCGGGGCCGCGGTTGAGGGGATCGAAGGGCGGCCCGGACGGCGCCGCGGGCTCCACGACGAGGAGGAGCGTGCCGCGCTCGCGCCGCTGCGCGAGCCGGGCGACGAGCGCGCGCCAGGGCGGCTCGGTGAACTCGACCATCGGCTCCGGCACGGCCTGGGCGAGCACGGTGAGCGCGCGGACGCGGGCCTGCACCGGCGTCGCGCCCCGGCCGAGCACCACCCCGGAGCCCAGGCGCACCTCGTGGAAGGCGCCGCGGCGCTCGAGCGCGGTCGCGAGCGACCCCGCCGCGAGGAGGCGGGAGCGCAGCGCGGGCAGGAGCGCGCGGGGGATCTCCGCGCCGATGGCCTCGCGCCACGCGTCGCGCGCGTTCGGCCCGAGCCCGGTGGAGTGGGTGCGCCGGATCACGGCGGCCGCGGCCATCGACAGCTCGCGGGCGAGGGCCAGCACCTCCGCGGTGTCGCCGCCGGGGGGCGCGAAGGGGTCGCGGGGCCGGGCGCCGTCGGGGTGGGCGAGCTCCACCGCGCGCTCGAGGGCCTCGCGGTGGCGGGGCACGACCTCGGCGGCCCAGGAGGCGGCGAGCACGGAGGGGTCGGCGAGCCGCCGGGCCGGCACGCCCCGCCGCAGCAGCCGCGCCGCGGCGGAGAGCGGACCGGAGGTGGGGCCGGAGGAGATGAGGGTGAGCGCGAGCGCGGCGAGCGGCGCGGGGACGGTGGTCGCGAGCGAGGCGATCACCGCGGGGTCCACGGCCACGCGGGCGGCCGCCTCGATCGCGGCCCAGGTGGCGACCGAGAACCCGCCCGCCAGGATCGTGCCGCACAGGGCCAGGCGGTGGAAGACCTCGGCGTCGCGGCCGAGGCGGGCGGCGTCGAGCACCCGCACCTCGACCCGCGGCTCGGGCGTGCCCAGCGCGGCCACCGCCGCGTGCGCGCGCTCCGCGACGGCGTTGACGTCGGCGAGCCGGGTCCCCGGCATGACGAGCACGACGAGCTCGAGTACGTCACCGACCGGCGAGGCCAGCACCGCCTCGACGAGCGGGGCCCCGCGCTGGGCCCGGAATGGCGGCGGCAGCTCGAAGGCCCGCGCGAGCGCGGGCCAGCTGGGGCGCCAGCGCATGCCGGCGACGCCGGGCGCGTCGGCGCGGAGCCGTCCGCGCTCGAAGCTCGCGTGCAGGGCGATCGGCAGGAGGCGGGCGGCGCGCAGGGTGCGGGCGTCGGGGAAGCTCGCGCCGAGCCAGTGGCCCCGGCGGCGCAGCATGGCCGTCAGCGCGCGGCGGAGCGCGGCCGCGTCCTCGAGGGGCCTCCCGGACGGGCTGAGCGTCTGGAAGACCACCGGCTCACCCCAGCTTCTTCAGGAGCGAGAACTGGAAGCCCTGGGCGGTGGCGGTGAGCGACGCCTCGAGGGCGCGCTCCGCCCGCGCGAGCTCGCTCGCGGCGGCCACGGCGTCGGCGTCGGTCAGGTTGGAGGCGGCCTTCGTCGCCTCGTCCCGGCCGGCCTTCGAGGCCGCCACCGCCGCGTCGAGCGTGTTCATCGCGTTGCCCGTCTCGGTGCGGGCGCGCGCCAGCTGGGCGACGCCGGTGGTGAGCGTGTCGAGCGCGCCGCGGACGCCCGCGACGTCGTTCGCCCCGAGGGCGGTCGCGAGCCCGGAGAGCACGGCCAGCACGTCCACCCCGCCGCCCGCGCCCTTCACGGCCACGTCGGCCCGGACGCTCGCGGCGGCGGTGACGCCCGGCGCGATCTCGATCTGCTTCACGCCCGCGTCGCCGAGGTAGTTCCCGGCCGCGTCGAACGGGGCGGCGTCGGTCTGGTCGCCGCCGAACACGTAGCGCCCGCCGACCTCGGTGTTGAGGGCGCCGAGGGCATCCTGGAGGAGGCCCTGGACCTCGGAGACGGCCCCGGCGCGGTCCGCGGCGCCGTACGTGCTCGAGGAGAGCTGGACCGCGAGCTCCTTCGCGCGGATGAGCGCGGTCCCCACCGTGCCGAGCGCCTGGTCGGC
The DNA here is from genome assembly GCA_046351695.1 of Anaeromyxobacter sp. Taxonomy (GTDB): domain Bacteria; phylum Myxococcota; class Myxococcia; order Myxococcales; family Anaeromyxobacteraceae; genus Anaeromyxobacter. The sequence continues at coordinate 140,492 of JAXLYA010000001.1, forward strand.
GGCGGAGAGCTCGTCGGACGCGCGGGCCGCCGTGGTCGCGATGGCGTCGAGCCGCTCCGCCTTGGCGCGGTCGAGGACGGCGAGGCCGGCGGCGCCGGGGTCGTCCTTCGCGCGGGAGACGCGGACGCCGGTCGAGGCGACGCCGATGGCCTTCTCGGCGGCGGCGCTGGCGCGCCCGCCGTCGCGGGTGGCCCGGTCGAAGATCATGCGGTCGGTCACGCGCATGGCGGGCTCCTCACTTGAGCTGCAGCAGCGTGTCGAAGAGGTCGGAGGAGGCCTGGATGACCTTCGCGATCGCCTCGTAGCCGCGCTGCGCCTTCTGGAGGTTGATGAGCTCCTCGTCCACCGAGACCCCGCTCACCGACTCGCGCATCGTCTGGAGGTGGTCGGCGAGCGAGGCGTGGAGGCTGGAGGCGGCGTCCGCGCTCCGGGAGGCGGCGCCGAAGTCGCTCGTGAGCTTCGCGACCGACTGGGCCGCGGTGCGGCCGCTCGCGAGGGCCTGGCCCTCGGTCGCGATCAGGGCCTGGAGCGCGCCGGCGTTGCCCGGGAGCCCGGCCGCGCTGGAGGACGCGGCGAGGCGCGACGGATCGGCGAGGATGGCGGCGTTCAGCTGGAGGGCGCCGGCGGCGCCCGCCGGGGTGAGGCCCGCGTCGAACAGCGCGCGGCCGGTGACCCCGTCGAGCCCGTACCCGGCCGCGTGGGCCGTGTTGACCGAGGCCGCGAGGTCCCAGGCCAGGGTGTCGAGGTCGTTCACGGACGTGCCGAGGGTCGAGTCCCGCGCCTCGAGGAGGCCGCCGAGCTCGCCGCCGGCCGTGGAGACGGGCAGCGCGGCCTGGCCGGGCTGGGCGAACCGGAGCGCGAGGTGCCCGCCGTTCGCGGGGTCGGCGATGACCGACATCGTCCCGGCGGTGATGCCGGTGACGAGCGCGGTGCCGCCGGGCATGAAGAGGGAGACGTCGCCCTCGCTCGTCCCCACCGGCGTCGCGCCGGTGAGCTCGGCGAGGCGGTCGACCGCCTTCTGCCGGGCGTCGAGGAGATCGTTCGGCTCGCCGGCGCCGCCGGCGCGCGCGGCGCGGATGTCCCGGTTGTAGAGGGCGACCTGCCGCGTGAGGTCGTTCACCTCGTCGACGTCGCCCGTGAGCTTCGCGTCGACGCCGGAGCGGGCCTCCTCGAGGGAGGAGCGGGTGGTGTTGAACGCGCTCGCGAGCGTCCGCGCCGCGGCGACGGCCGCCGAGCGGAGCGAGGCGTCGGCGGGGTTCTGGCCGAGCGCGCGGAGCGCCGTGTAGAAGCCGGACAGCGCCGAGGCGATCCCGTTGGTGTCGGGATCGAGCGCCGAGACGCCGTCGAGCACCGAGGCCTTCGCGGACGCGTTCGCGGCGAGGCCGAGCTGCGCGGGCAGCTGCGCCTCGAGGAACCGGTCGCGCGCCTGCGTGATGGTCTGCACCGAGACGCCGCGGCCGATGTAGCCGCCGGAGACCCGCTCCGCGGGCAGCACCGCCTGGAGCTCGACGCGCTGCCGCGCGTAGCCGGGTGTGTTGGCGTTCTGGAGGTTGTGGGACGCCGTCGCGGCCGCCTGCTGCTGGGCGGCGAGGGCGGACGCTCCGGAGGTGAGGATCGAGATGAGGTCGCTCATGTCAGGCCTTGCTCGAGACCGCCGCCACCGCGCGCGCCACCGTGGCGCGCCCCCCTCGCCGGTCGTACGCCATGGGCGCCGGGGCGAGGGCGGTCAGGTAGCCCTGAACGCAGGCGAGGGCTCTCCCCGCCAGCATCAGGTTCAGTCGGTCGAGCTCGGCCAGCGCCCCCGCGAGCGCGCGCACGTCCGAGAGGCAGGCCGCGAGGGCCTCGGCCTCCTCGGGCGCCTGGAGCTTCAGCCGGCTCATCGTGACTTCCGAGAGCCCGAGCTCCGCGGCGGCGCGGGCGAGGGCAGAGGCGAGCCGCGCCTCGAGCGCGGCCACCTCGGCGTTGAACGATGCACGGGCGGACGCCCCCGCGAACAGCTGGTCGGCGTCCAGGGTGCGGAGGATCTCACGCTCGGTGCGCGCCCGCTCCACCTCGGCCTCGAGGGTCGACCGGAGCCGTTCGGCGGTGCGCAGCGCTTCCTCGAGCATGATCTCTCCGTCGGCGGGTCAGGGCCCGCCGCTACTTCCCCAGCATCGCCTGGAGCTGCGCGGTGACCTCCGCCTCGTCCAGGATGCGCTGGGCGATGCGGGCCGCGTCGGGCTTGAAGGTGCCCGAGCGGATGGCGGCCTCGATGCTCTCGAGGCGTACGGCACGGTTGGAGCTCGCGGCCGAGCGGGCGGCATCCGCCGCTGCGCTCACCTGGGCGGTGGCCTCGGTCGAGACCTTGTCCGCCATCCGCGGGCCCTGCTCCGTCTTCTTCGTGTCCGGCGACCGGTTCGCGTCTACGCGCCGGACCTCACTCGTGTCCTTGACCTTCATGGCGACCTCCTTCGGTCAGGGTCCGGTCCCTGCAAACCCTTCGGCACGGGCCGCGTAAGTCTTAAGGACACGGGCCGGATCCACGGGTCGGCCGCCCACCCGAACCTCGAAGTGCAGGTGCGGACCGGTGGAGCGCCCGGTCGAACCGACCGTCGCGATCTCCTGGCCCGCTTCCACCTTTTCTCCTGGAGTCACGAGAACTTGTGCCGCGTGGCCGTAGAGCGTGACCACGCCGTTTCCGTGGTCGATCTCGACGGCGTTGCCGTAGCCCCCGCGAGGGCCGGCGCGCACGACCACACCGGCGCCAGGTGCGCGGATGGGCGCACCCTCGGGCGCTCCAAGGTCCACGCCATGGTGGTCCGCAGGCTCGGCAGTGAAGGGGTCGACGCGGGTCCCGAACCGGCTCGTGACGGTCCCCTGGACGGGGGTGCCCGAGAGCGCGCCCAGGGCGGGGCCGGCGCCCGCCGGGGAGGCGGCCGGGGCGAGCGCGCGCGCCGGGCCGGGGGCGGGCAAGGGCGCGGCGACGCCGGCGGCCGCGCCGCCGGACAGCGACCGGGTCACCTGGTCCGCGAGGCCGAGGCCGCCGGCCTGGGCGACGGCGTCGGCGAGCGCCTCGGCGAACATGCCGGCGCGCACCGACCTGCCCGCGCCCTCGCCGCCGTCGAACACGCCGCTCGTCTCGATGACCTGCCGGAGCAGCATCGACTCGAGCTGGCGCGCGGCGTCGCGCAGCCGGGGGTCCGTGCCTCCCGCGGTGGCGTCCGGGAGCCTCACTCGAGCACCTCGATGTCGGCGTCGAGCGCGCCGGCGGCCTTCACGGCCTGCAGGATCGCGATGAGGTCGCGCGGCGTCGCGCCGAGCAGGTTGAGGGCCTTCGCGAGATCCTCGACCGTGGCGGTGGCCGGCAGCGCGACGGCGTTCCCGGCGGCCTCGTCGGCGCCGGCGCTGTCGCGGGAGGCCCGGGTCGTCGTGCCCTGGCCGAAGGGGTTGGGCTGCGAGATCACCGGGCTCTTCTGGACGCGGACCGAGAGCCCGCCGTGGGCGATCGCCACCGGGCGGAGCTTCACGCCCTCGCCGGCGACGACCGTGCCGGTGCGCTCGGAGACGACGACGCGCGCGCGGTGGTCGGCGTCGACCTCGACGCCCTCGACCTCGGCGAGGAAGCCCACGAGGTCGTCCTTCCTGGCGTCCGGGACGGTGAGGGTGACGCCGGCCGGATCGGTCGCCTTCGCGGTGCCGGCGCCGAGCTTGCCGTTGAGCGCCGCCGCCATGCGGCTCGCGGTGGTGAGGTCGGAGCGGTGCAGCGAGAGGACGAGCGTGCCGCCGGCGAGGCCGCCCTCGACCGCGCGCTCCACGTTGGCGCCGCCGGGCACGCGCCCGGAGGTGGGCGTGTTCTTGCGGACCGAGGCCCCGGAGGTGCCGGCCTCGAAGCCGCCGACCTGCACGGCGCCCTGGCCGACCGCGTAGACCTTGCCGTCGCCGCCGGTGAGCGGGGTGACGAGGAGGACGCCGCCCTGCAGCGAGCGGGCGTTGCCCATGGACGCGACCGTCACGTCGAGCTTCGCGCCGGGCCGGGCGAAGGGCGGGAGCGTGGCGGTGACCATGACCGCGGCCACGTTGCGGGAGCGCACGTCCTTCGGGTCGATGCGGATGCCCAGGCGGCCGAGCATGCCGGCCACCGACTGCGAGGTGAAGAGCACGCGCTCGGTGTCGCCCGAGCCGGCGAGGCCGACCACGAGCCCGTAGCCGTAGAGCGCGTTGTCGCGCACGCCCACGACGTCGGCGAGCTCCTTCACGCGGGCGGCGCGGGCGGGGCGGGCGGCCGCGAGGGCGGCGGCGGCGGCGAGGACGGCGAGGACGCGGAGCAGGGCGGGCATGGCGGGGGGCCTAGAACGGCCAGATCCAGGACCAGAACTTCTGCGCGAAGCCCTGGCGGCCGTTGTCGGTGAGGATGCCGCGGCCGGTGAACTCGATCTCGGCGTCGGCCACCTTGGTGGAGGAGACCTGGTTGTCCCCGTCGATGTCGATGGGGCGCACGAGGCCGGAGATGTAGAAGTGCTGCTCCTCGCTGTTCACGAGGACCACCCGGTGCCCCTCGATGAAGAGGTTGCCGTTCGGCAGGACCTTCCTGACGAGGGACGGCACGGTGGCGGTGAGCTTCTCGGTGCGGGCGGTCGAGCCGAGGGCCTTCAGCGCCGTCTCGGTCGAGGCGTCGAGCTTCACCGCCGGGATCGCCGCGGCCGCGTTCAGGAAGGCCGAGACCGCGGCGGCGGTCGAGCTCGAGCGGGAGAGGTCCGTGTCGCTCGAGCGCTTCGCGTCGGCGATCTCCTCGACCTTCACCACCACGAGGTCGTTCTCGCGCAGGGCGCGCGCGTCGGTGAAGAGGAGCGAGGTGTTCCGGCCGTCGCGCCAGAGCGACCCGGGCGTGGAGGCCTGCTCGGTCTGGGCCGCGTCGGGCACGGCGTACTCGCGCTGCTTCGGCACGTACTTGCCGACGTGCTCCACGCCGCCGCAGGCGGCGAGGGCGAGCGCGGCGAGCGCGACGGGGAGGGGGCGCGTCATGGGGCCTCCAGGGCGATGCGGGCGCCGTCCCAGCGCCCCTCGACGCGGCGGCCGCCGGGGAGGAGCGCGCAGGCCTTGCCGCGGGGGCAGGCGAGCGCCTTGCCCGTGATGGAGAGCTCGAGCCCGCCTGCGCGGACCGCGACGGTGACCGGCTCGCCGGGGAACGGGCCGACGTGCAGATCGGCCTCGTCGAGCACGTCGCCGGCGCGCAGCGGGCGGGCCGCGGCGGCGCCGGCGGGGAGCGCCGGGACGGGCCGGCGGCCGGCCTCGAGGGCGACCTCGGCGGGGGCGGTGACCCCGGCGAGCGGCTCGCCGGCGCGCACGTCGCGCGTCGCGCGCAACCCGGCCGCGGTCACCCGGACCTCCGCCCAGGCCACGCCCGCGCAGCGCGCGCCCGCGGCGTCGCGGCCGTCGAAGGCGAGCGGCACGGGGCCGGACGTACCGACCGCGCGCGCGGCGCTCCAGGCGGCGGGGACGCAGCCGCGCGGGGTCGCCCCCGTCACGCCGAGCACCTCGGCGCGCGCGCCGGGGACCGCGAGCGCGGCGGCGACGGCCGCGTCCGCCGTGGGGGCGGGCGGCATCGAGGCGAGGAGCAGGGCGAGCAGGGTGATCACGTGGCTACCGGAGGTTGGTGAGGCGCTGCAGCATCTGGTCGGCGGTCTGGATGACCTTCGAGTTGAGCTCGTAGGCGCGCTGGGTGGAGATCATGTCGATCATCTCCTCCACGGCCTTCACGTTCGCGCCCTCGAGCGCGCCCTGGAGGATGGTGCCGGTGCCCTGCTCGCCCGGCCGCACCTGGATCGCCTCGCCGGAGGCCTCGGTGCGCATGTAGAGGTTCCCGCCCACCGCCTCGAGGCCGCCGGGGTTCGCGAAGGTGCACAGCTCGAGCTGGCCGATCTCCTCGAACTCCTCCTTCGTGGAGAGGCGGGCGAGGACCGTGCCGTCGTTGCGGATGCGCACCTCGGTGGTGTCGAGCGGGATGTTGATGTCGGGGTCGACGACCTCGCCGTTCGCGGTCACGAGACGGCCGGTCGAGTCCATCCGGAAGTTGCCGGCGCGGGTGTAGGCGAGCTCGCCGCCCGGCTTCTGGACGCGGAAGAAGCCGTCGCCCTGGATGGCGAGGTCGAGCTGCTGGCTCGTGTTCTGGATGTCGCCGAGCGAGAAGGTGCGGCTCGTCGAGCCGGTGCGGACGCCGAGGCCGACCTGCAGCGGGGTGGGCGAGGTGCCGCCGCGGGGGTCGGGCGCCTCGGCCCCGCGCAGCGTCTCGGAGAGGAGGTCCTCGAACTCGGCGCGCACCCGCTTGAAGGCGGTGGTGTTGGTGTTCGCAAGGTTGTTCGAGATGACGTCCATCTTGAGCTGCTGGGCTTCCATCCCGGTGGCGGCGGTGTAGAGCGAGCGGAGCATTCGGTTCCTTTCCCGGTCAGCGGACGCGGGCGACCTCGACCGCCTTCTGGTCGAGCTGGCGGTAGGTCTGGATGGCCTGCATGGAGGCGTCGTAGGAGCGCTGCGCGTTCACGAGCGCGATGGTCGCCTCGAGCGCGTTCGAGTTCCCGAGCTCGATCTCGCCGATGCGCACGCCGGACTCGACCGGCACGGCGCGGCCGCCCTGGCCGGGCGCGAGCATCGAGGGGCCGACCCGGTCGACCGTGCCCTCCAGCCGGGCGAGGGCGAGGTGTGCGACCTCGGCGTCGCCCGCCCACACCGTCCCGCGCGCGTCGATGCGCACCGCGCGATCGGGGGGGAGGGTGACGGGGTTGCCGTCCCTGCCGAGGACCAGGCGGCCGTCAGAGACGAGACGCCGGGACCCGTCGAGCGTCAAGCGGCCGTCGCGCGTGTACGCCGTGGCGCCGGCGGGGGTCCGCAGCGTCAGGAACGCGCCGTCCTCGGGCACGAGATCGAGGGGGTTGCCGGTGGTGGCGGTGGGGCCGGGGCGCAGGTCGAAGCCGGTGGCCACGGCGGCGGGGTAGTGCTTGTCCTGGGCCCCGCTGGGCGCCATGAACGCCTCGAACGCCGGGCGCGCGGCCTTGAAGCCGGGCGTCTGGGCGTTGGCGAGGTTGTCCGCGACGGAGTCGAGCTGCTCCTGTCGCGCGACCGCCCCGCACATGCTCACGTAGAGTCCATCTGCCATGCACACACCTCGGGGGGGCGCATGAGCAAGGGCCGGGCCAGCGTCGGACCCCTGGCGGATCGGGCTGGCATCCTCGTTGCTCTGGCGTGGGGGCAGGAGGTGCCCGGCCGAACCGGCCGCGCGGAAGAACGCAGCGTCGCGCGCGGGTGGGCTTATCGGAAAGCGGGCCTCGTGACGTAATGCCCAACGTGGTGCCCAAGACTCGACTCGACAAGCTGGTCCAGCTCCGCGAGCGCACGGAAGACGTGGCGCTCGAGAACCTCGCCCACGCGCAGTCGAGCCTGGGGCGCGCGGCGGCGCGGCTCGCCGGGTTCCGCCAGGAGGCGAAGCGCGACGGCCGCAGCCGCGGCTCGGTGGACCTGTGGGCGGTGGAGGAGGGGGCGCACGTCCGCGCCCTCCAGGCGATCCGCGCCGCCGAGCGCGAGCTCGCGCAGGCGGTCCGCTCGGAGCAGGTCGCGCGCGTCGGCTACGGCGCCGCGTACCGGAGCGCCGAGGTGATCCGCCGGGCGCAGGAGAAGAAGCGCACCGAGCTCCTCGACGCGGCCGAGAAGCGCGAGCAGAAGGCGCTCGACGAGCTCGCCACGCTCCGCTTCAACGCCGGGACCTGATCCGCCGCGCCCCGGCCCGCGTCCCGGGTTCCCGGGACAGCCGGGTGTGCGCCTCTCCCACCCGGAGAAGTCGGGGTGGAAATCGCTTTCCTCGCCTGATTGACTACGCTCTGGGTGACGGGCGTACGACGCGCTCCCGCCCGCGAACCGATGACGCTCGCCGCCTGCCTCACGCTCTTCTCCTTCGGCGTCGCCTGCTACGTGGCGTTGCTCAGCCGCCAGCTCGCGCGCGCCCCCGGCTGGAAGGACCTGACCCACTTCTCGGTCGCGGCGATCGCGTACGCGCTCTACGCGCTGCTCGACCTCCCGACCACCGCGCCGGTGCTCTCCGACGAGACCGTCTGGTACGCCTCGCGGCTGCAGTTCGCGCTGCTCTCGCTGCACAGCTGGGCCTGGATCCACTATTCGGCCGCCGTCGCGGACGACGCGAGCCGCCGGGTGGAGCGCGTCACCGATCCGCTCCTGCTCGGGCTCGGGCTCACCGGGCTCCTCACCCCCTGGTTCCTGCCCGGCGACGTGGTCGTCACCGGGATCGCGGCCTTCGGCCTGCACTACCGCACCGCGGCCTCGAGCGCGGCCGGGGGCGTCGCCTACGTCGTCGCGCTCGGCCTCCTCGTCGTGCCCATCGTGCGGCTGCGCCGGGCGCAGCGGCGGGGGCTCCCGAACGCCGGCCTCCAGGTGGGCGCGCTCGTGGTGCTGCTCGTCACCGGGCTGAACGACATCCTGGTCGTGGCGGGCGCCTACCAGGCCCCGTACCTCGTGAGCATCGCGTTCCTCCTCCCGATCACCGCCGTCGCGTACGCCCTCACCGAGCGCTTCATCGGCGACGCGAGGGCCCACGTCGAGCTCCAGCGCGAGCTCGAGCGGCAGGTGAACGATCGGACCGCGGAGCTCGGCCGCGCGCAGGACGCCCTCCACCGCGCCGAGAAGCTCGCGGCGCTGGGGCAGTTCGCGGCCGGCGTGGCGCACGAGGTCAACAACCCCGCCGCCGTCATCGCCGCGAACCTGCAGTACCTGACCGCCAACGAGGCCGAGGTCCTCTCCGCCTCGGGGAAGGACGCCGTCGACGAGTCGCTCCTCTCGGTGACCCGCATCAGCACCATCGTGCGCCAGCTCCTCGACGCCGGCCGGCTCGCGGCGGCCGCCGAGAGCGCCGGCAGCGTGCGGCTCCGCCCGCTGGGCGACCACGCGCTCTCGGTGGCGCGCGCCCGCTTCGGGCGGCGCGTGCTCGTCACGAACCGGATCCCCGACGGGCTGCACGCGCTCGGGCAGGAGACGGTGATCGTGCAGGTGCTCGTGAACCTGATCGTGAACGCGGTGCAGGCGATCGAGGCCCACCGCACCGACGGGCACGTGATCGCCACCGCCGACGCCGACGGCGACCGGGTCCGGGTCGTCGTCGAGGACAACGGCGCAGGCATGCCCCCCGAGGTGCTCCGGCGCGTGTTCGAGCCCTTCTTCACCACGAAGGCGTTCGGGGCGGGGACCGGCCTCGGGCTCGCGGTGTCCCGGGGCCTCATCGCGGGCATGGGCGGCGACCTGCGCCTCGAGAGCGAGGCGGGGAAGGGCACCCGCGCCACCGTGGAGCTGCCGCTCGCCGCGCCCGGCGAGGTCGTCGCCGCCCCGCGCGCGGAGCCGGCCCGCGGGCCGCGCCTCACGATGCTCATCGTGGACGACGAATCGACCGTGCTCACGTCGCTCCGGCGCCTGCTCACGCCCTGGTACGAGCTCGAGGTGGCCACCGGGGTCGACGAGGCGCTCGGGCTCCTCGGGCGCGCCCGGTTCGACGTGGTGCTCTGCGACGTGATGATGCCGTCGGGCGGCGGGGAGCGGCTCTTCCGCACGCTGCTCGAGCGCGACCCCGCCGCGGCGCGGCGCGTCGTCTTCTTCACCGGCGGGGCGGTCACCGAGGCGGCGCGGGTGTTCCTGCGCAGCCAGCCCCAGCCGGTGCTCGAGAAACCGCTCGACATCGCCGAGCTCGCCCGGGCCGCGGAGCGCCTCCGCACCCCGCAGGGCGACCTTCACTGAACTACCCACGTACATGTCGTTGATATTACTGGATTCTCACTCCTCGTGTCGGAGGGCCGAGGTACGTCTGGCTCGCACAGCCACCGTACCCTTCGGTACACGACCCGCGCTGGTGCAGCGAGGAGCAGGTCCAGATGGACGTCTTCGAGAAGTGCATGGCGATCCCGCCGGGCGTGAAGCTGAAGAACGCCGGCTTCGACGCCTACTACCGCGTCCTGCAGTCGGCCCCGGACACCGAGGTGGTGGTCGACGGCCGGCGGATGATCATGCTCGGCTCCAACAACTACCTGGGCCTCGCCACCGACCCGCGCGTCAAGAAGGCCGCCATCGAGGCGACGGAGCAGTGGGGCGCCGGCACCACCGGCTCGCGCGTCCTGAACGGCACCCTCGAGCTGCACGCCGACGTGGAGCGGAAGCTCGCGCGCTTCCTCCGCCGCGACGCGGCGCTCTTCTTCACCTCCGGCTACATGGCGAACCTGGGCGTGATCTCCTCGCTCGCCCACCGCGGCGACTACGTCATCGTCGACCGGCGCGCCCACGCGAGCATCCTCGACGGGTGCCGGCTCTCGCTCGCCGAGACGAAGCGCTTCCGGCACAACGACCCGGACGACCTCCGGCGCGTGCTCGACGCCTGCGGCGACGCCGGCAAGCTCGTCGCGATCGACGGCATCTACTCCATGGAGGGGGACATCGCCCCGCTGCCGCGCATCGTGGAGGCCTGCCGCGAGTTCGGCGCCCGGATCGTGCTCGACGACGCGCACGGCCTCGGCGTGCTGGGCCGCGACGGGCGCGGCACCGCCGAGCACTTCGGCCTCGAGGACCAGATCGACGTCATCGTGGGCACGACCTCGAAGTCGCTCCCGGCGGTCGGCGGGTTCGCGGCCGGCGAGCAGGCGGTGATGGACTACCTGAAGTGGGGCCAGGTGAACCGGCCGCTGCTCTTCGCGGCGAGCCCGCCCGCCGGCGCCGTCGCCGCCGTGCGCGCCGCGCTCGAGATCATGGAGCGCGAGCCGGAGCTGCGCCGGCGGCTGTGGGACCACACCCGGCGCGTCCTGCACGCGGTGCGCGCGATGGGCTTCGACGTCGGCCACACCGCGACGCCCATCCTGCCGATCATGGTCGGCTCGATGGAGACCACCTTCGAGATGTGGCGGCAGCTCTCGGAGGAGGGCGTGTTCGTGAACGTGGTCCTGCCGCCGGCGGTGCCGGCGGGCGGGTGCATCATCCGGATGACGCTCACCGCGGCGCTCTCGAACGAGCAGATCGACCGCGTCCTCGGCGCCCTCGAGCGCGTCGGGAAGCGGCTCGGGCTCATCGGCGGCGCGGCGCCGCTCGCCAAGGAGCGGCAGGCGGGCTAGCGAACCTGTCCCAGATCAGGGCGCGCTCACGCACCCCGGGTGTAGGCTCCCGCCATGCGCCTCGCCTACCTGTTCGCCGCGGCCGCGATCGCCGCCGCGGGTTGCGCCGCCCCGAGCTACGTCGGCCAGACCGGCCGCGTGACGCCGCGCCACGGCTTCCGCGGCTCGGTCGGCGCCGGCTACCAGCTCTCCACCGGCGCCGCCTCGGTCGTGAAGGACGGCCGGGACCTCGCGAAGACGCTGAACGACAAGCGCCGCGGCTGCCCGGACCTGTCCGCCGCGGCCTGCTGGGACGCGGCCGACGTGGAGCCGGTCGTGGACGCGGCCTACCGGTTCGCGCTCGCGGCCCCGCTCTCGGCCTCGACCGAGGTGGGGCTGCGGTACGGGTTCGCCTCCGGCTTCGACGCGGGGCTGCGCTGGGGCCCGGCCGTGAAGGGGCTCGACGTGGGCTGGCAGCTGCACGGGCCGCGGGACGCCTCCGACGGCTGGGCGGGGACCCTCCTCCTCGGCTGGTCGAGCCGCAAGCTCGGGGCCCTCGGCACGGCCATCGAGGACGTGTTCCAGGGCGACGCCTCGCTCACCGACTACACGCTCACCTACGTGACCGGGTGGGAGTACCGGGAGATCGCCCACGTCTACCTGGGCGGCCGCTTCATCGCCTCCCGCTGGAAGGCCCAGATCGTCCCCGACATCCCGATCGTCTACGACGGCGGGGAGATCCAGGCGAAGTTCCTGGGCACCGACGCGAGCGGAGGCCTGAAGCACTGGGGCGGCTTCGGGGGCGTGGCCCTCGGGTACAAGCGGGTCTGGATCGGGGCCGAGCTCTCCCTCCTGTGGACCTCCGGGAGCGCCCGCATCATGTTCGAGGACCGCAGCGTGTCCGGCCTCGGCGTGATGCCCTCCGTCTTCCTCTACGCCCAGTAGGCCGTCCTCCTCGGTCCCCGTCCCCGTCCTCACTGGAGACGGTTCCGTGGGACCGCCTCCGCGGGGTCTCTCCGTCCTCGGGCCGTTGGGCAAAGCCACGCCGCTGGACCGTGGGGGCGGCGGGGCCGTGGATGGGTGGGCCGCGGCGACGACAGGCGCGCCGGGCCGTGGCCGGCCGGGTGGCGCGCGCGGGGCCAGGTCCGGCCCCGGCCTGACGCGGTCTTCGCAGGGCGGTCCGTGGATCGGGCGGGGCTGCCGAAGGCCCGCCGTCCTTCACCCGCCCTGCACGCCGGCCCTGAGCCGCTTCACGGCGTCGGAGTGCAGCTGGCAGACCCTGGGCTCGGAGACCTGGAGGATCTTCGCGATCTCCCGGTAGGTGAGCCCCTCGTCGTAGTACAGCGCGAGCAGGATCTGCAGGCGCTCCGGCAGGGCCTGGATCGCGCTCGTCAGCACGCCGCGCAGCTTCGCCTGGTCGAGCGCGTCGTCGGCGGCCACGACGTCCTGCTGCGGGAGCTCCTCCGGCACCGGCATCGAGGGCTGGACGAGCGTCAGCACCTCGAAGACGTCCTCGAGGGGCAGGTTGAGCGAGCCGGCGATCTCCTCCGCGGCGGGCTCCCGGCCCAGCACGTGCGAGAGCCGCGCCCGCTCGCGCTCGACCTTGTCGATCTCGGCGCGCAGGCGGCGGGGGAGGTGGTCCATGCGGCGCATCTCGTCGAGCATCGCGCCGCGGATCCGGTGCTCGGCGAAGGTCTCGAACTTCACGTCCCGCGTCGCGTCGTAGCGCCGCGCGGCCTCGATGAGCCCCATCGCGCCGGCGGACCACAGGTCCTCCGCGGCCACCACCCGCCCCGTCCGCGCCGACAGGCGGCGGGCGCACCGGTCGAGCAGCGGCCCGTACCGCTGCACGAGCTCGCGCTCGGGGTCGGACCCTGCGGTCCCGTAGCGGAGGGCGCGGTTCATGCGTCGGCCGGGGCCTCCCGCTCGCGCAGGAGCTGCTGCCAGAAGAGCTTCACGCCGCCGGGGAGGGTGCGGGGCGGCTTCGAGGCGAGGAGGGTCTCGGCGAGCGTCCCGAGCGCGCGGGCGGCGGGCGAGCGGGGATAGAGATCCACGAGGGGCTGCTGGACCTGCAGCGCGCGCTGGAGGTTCTCGTCGCGCGGCACCGAGCCGAGGTACGACAGGCGCGCGGACAGGAACCGCTCGGTCACCTGGGTCAGGCGGCGGAACACGTCGCGGCCCTGGAAGTCGGCGGCCTGGTTCGCGATCACCTGGAAGTGCGAGACGCCGGCCTGCTGCGAGAGCACCTTCACCGTCGCGTAGGCGTCGGAGAGCGAGGTCGGCTCGGGGGAGACCACGAGCAGCGCCTCCTGCGAGGCCCCCGCGAAGAAGAGCACGTTGTCGCCGATGCCGGCGCCGCAGTCGACGAACACGAGATCGAACCGGTCGTCGAGCGGGTCGAAGGCCGAGACGAGGCGGAGCTTCTGCTCGTCGGTGAGCTGGGTCAGCTCCTGGATGCCGGAGGACGCCGAGAGCACCCGCAGGCCGTGCGGGCCGGGGGTGAGGACCTCGTCGGCGCTCGCGGCGCCGTCGAGCAGGTGGCCGAGGTGGTGCGTGGGCGACAGGCCGAGCACGATGTCGGCGTTCGCGAGGCCGAGGTCGGCGTCGACGAGCAGGACGCGGCGCCCGGCGCGCGCCGCCAGGACGGCGAGGTTGGCGGCGACGTGCGTCTTGCCGACGCCGCCCTTGCCGCTCGTGACCGCGATCACGCGCAGGGGCGCCGGGGGCCTCCCCACCTTGTCACGGAGGCTCTGCGCCTGGTCCACCACGGTGCGGCTCCCTTCCATGTTCACGCCGGCTCCTGGCCCGCCACGAGGTCCACGAGCTGCGGGCCCGTCAGGGCGTGCAGGTCCTCGGGGACGCGCTGGCCGTCGGCGACGCAGCTCACCGGCCGCTGCACCCGCGCCGACGCCGACAGGATGCTGCCAGGTCCGGCGGCCTCGTCCACCTTCGTGACGATCAGCCGGTCGGGGGCGAGCTCCCGGTAGCGGTCGGCGACCGCCGCGAGCTCGTGCGCCCCGGTCGCGGCGGAGACGCACAGGTGGAGCTGGACGCGGGGGACGGTGCGGACGAGGGCGGCCTGGCGGGCGACGTCCTCGGGCGAGGACCGGCCCGCCGTGTCGATGAGCACGAGGTCGGCGTCGTGGAGCCGCTCCATCGCCCGGCCGAGCTCGGCCCGGTCCCGGGCCACGAGCACCGGCACGTTCATGATCTCGCCGTAGCGGGCGAGCTGCTCGGTGGCGCCGATGCGGTAGGTGTCGAGGGTCACGAAGGCGACGCGCTTCTTCGTCTCGAGCAGCGCGCGCGCCGCGAGCTTCGCGAGGGTGGTGGTCTTGCCGACGCCGGTCGGGCCGACCGCCGCGAGGATGTGCCGGCCCTCGAGCAGCCAGGGCGCGCGGCAGGGCACGAGCCGCTCGCCGAGGAGGTCCTTCACGGTCTCGAGCAGGCGCGCCGGCTCCGGCGGCACCGAGGAGAGGGCGGAGCGCACGAGCCCCTCGGCGAGCGTCGGCTCGACGCCGCGGCCGACGAGGCGCGCGTGCAGGGCGGCGCCGGCGGGGGGCAGCTGGAGGTCGCGGCCGGCCTTGGCCTCGCGGGTGACCTGGGCGAGGGCCTTGCGGGCCTCCTCGACGGAGCGGCGCAGCATGCGGAGCTCGTCGTGGAGGGGGTCGTCGGGGGGCCGGACGGGCGGCGGGGGTGGCGGTCGCGGTGTGGGTGCGGCGCCCACCTCGGGCGCGCGGGGCCGGGGTGCCGGCGGGGGCTCGGGGGCGAGGGCGGCCGTGATCTCGACCTCCGGCCGCCGGAAGAGCCCACCGTCCACCGTGCGCGTCGACACGATGACGGCCTCTGGGCCGAAGGCCGCCTTCACGGCCGCGAGGGCCGAGGCGGAATCGGGGGCTCGGAAGGTGCGCATCATCGGCTGCGTCATCGGGTTGGCTCCGGGCTGCTCCGGGGCTACCGGTTGCAAGGGCCCTGCCGCCGGTCCTTCTGACGGGGCCGCGGCGTCATGCCGCGAGGGCCCCCTGCGCCTGGATGGTGCCCGCCGGCTCCACGGTGGTCCCGGGTACGAGCTCCCGGGCGGTCACCACGAGGACGTCGGGCACGAAGCGGCTCGCGAACTCGAACAGGGGGCGGCGGAGGTCCGGGGGGGCGAGCAGCACGACCGGCTGCCCCGCCGCGGCGAGCTGCGTCGCGCGGCCCTCGAGCGAGGCGACGAGGCGGCGGGCGGTCTCGACGTCGGGCGCGAGCGCCGCCTCGCCGTCGGAGGCGCCGAGGGTCTGCCGGAGCAGCTCCTCGGTGGGGCGGTCGAGCGTCAGCGCCCGGATCGTGCCGTCGGGGCCCACCGCCCGGGCCGTGATGCTCCGCGCCAGGCGGCGGCGCGCCGACTCCACGAGGTAGCCCGTGTCCTTGGAGCGCGGCGCCGCGTCGGCCACCGCCTCGAGCACCGTGCGCAGGTCGCGCACCGAGACGCCCTCGCGGAGCAGGCCGCGGACCACCCGGACGAGCTCGCCGAGCGTGAGGGTCCCGGGGACGACGTCCTCGACGAGCTTGGGCGCCTCGCGCCCGAGCACGCCGATGAGCTCCTGCACCTCCTGGCGGCCGACGAGCTCGTGGGCGTTCCGGCGGAGGAGCTCGGAGACGTGGGTGGTGATCACCGAGGCCGCGTCGACGAGGGTGAGCCCCATGGCCTCGGCGCGGGGCCGATCGGACGGCGTGATCCAGATCGCCGGCAGGCCGAAGGCCGGGTCCATGCCGCGCAGGCCCTCGATCGCGGGGGCGTTGCCGCTCGGGTCGAGCGCCATGAGGCGGTCGAGGTGGGCGGTGCCCTTGCCGATCTCGAGGCCGCGCAGGAGCAGCCGGTACCCGGTGCCCTCGAGGCGCAGGTTGTCGCGCAGGTGGACCGAGGGCAGGACGATGCCGAGGTCGGTCGCGAGCTGGCGGCGCAGCGCGGTGACGCGGCCGGGGAGCTCGCCGCCCTTGTCGAGGTCGATGAGGCCCACGAGCGAGAAGCCGACCTCGAGCTCGAGGGTGTCGAGGGCGAGGAGGTCCTGCACCCGCTCCGGCGCGCCCTTCTGGTCCTCGCGCGGCCGGACCGGCTGCGCGGCCGCGGCGTCCTGGGCGGCCTTCGCGCGGCGGGACGCGAGGAGCATCGCGCCCGCCACCGAGCCGAAGGCGAGGAGCGGCATCCCGGGGAGGAGGCCGATCGCGATCAGCACGATCGCGGAGGTGCGCAGGACGCCGGGCTTCCCGAACAGCTGGGTGCCGACCTGCGTGCCGAGGTCGGTGCCGGCGGCGCGGGTCACGACCACGCCGGCCGCCGTCGAGACGAGGAGGGCGGGGATCTGGGTGACGAGGCCGTCGCCGATGGTGAGGAGCGAGTAGGTCTCGGCGGCCTGGGCGAGGCCGACCCGATCGCGCAGGAGGCCGGCCACGAGCCCGCCGACGAGGTTCACGCCGGTGATGGCGAGGCCGGCCATGGCGTCGCCGCGGACGAACTTCGAGGCGCCGTCCATGGCGCCGAAGAACTCCGCCTCCCGCTCGAGCTCGCGGCGGCGGGTCTTCGCCTCGCGGTCGTCGATGGCGCCCGACGCGAGGTCGGCGTCGATCGACATCTGCTTGCCGGGCATCGCGTCGAGGGTGAACCGGGCGGCGACCTCGGAGACGCGGTTCGAGCCCTTCGTGATGACCGAGAAGTTCACGATCATCAGGATGAGGAAGATGACGAGGCCCACCACCAGGCTGCCGCCGACCGCGAACCGGCCGAAGGTCTCGATCAGGTGGCCCGCCGCGCCGGTGCCCTCGCCCCCGTGCAGGAGGATGTTGCGGGTCGTCGCCACCGAGAGCGCGAGGCGGAACAGGGTGATGATGAGGAGCAGGGAGGGGAAGACCGAGAAGTCCATCGCGCGGGTGAGGCCGAGCGCGATGAGGAGCATCAGGACCGACAGGCCGATGGAGAGGGTGAGGAAGACGTCGAGCCCGGCCGCGGGGACCGGGACGATCATGATCGCGACGGTGGCGAGCACCGCGAAGGCGATCAGCATCTCGTTGCGGGCGGCGCTCTGCGCCGGGGGGCCGTTCGGCGTGCTCATGCGGAGACTCCGGCGCCCGGCCTGCGGCCGGTGACGCGGTAGACGAAGGCGAGGACGGCGGCGACCGCCTTGTAGGTCTGGGCCGGGATCTCGCGGCCGACCTTGACCTTCCGGTAGAGGAGGCGGGCGAGCGGGATGTCCTCGACGATCGGGATCCCGTTCTCGCGGGCGAGCTCGCGCATGTACTCGGCGGCTTGCCCCTTCCCCTTGCAGGTGACGCGCGGCGCGCGGGCCTCGTCCTTCCGGTAGCGGATGGCGATGGCGATGTGCGTCGGGTTGACGACGAGCGCGTCGGCCCGGGGGACTTCCTTCCTGGCCAGGTTGCGGATGAACTCGCGGTGCTTCTTCTTGCGCTTGCCCTTGATGAGGGGGTCGCCCTCGTCCTCCCGGAACTCGCGCTTCGCCTCCTCCTTCGTCATCCGCATCTTCTTCGCGTAGCGCCAGCGCGACAGGGCGAGCTCGCCGATCGCGAGCA
Organism: Anaeromyxobacter sp.; assembly: GCA_046351695.1. Lineage (GTDB taxonomy): Bacteria > Myxococcota > Myxococcia > Myxococcales > Anaeromyxobacteraceae > Anaeromyxobacter. The sequence goes on from JAXLYA010000001.1 coordinate 158,155, forward strand.
CCACCGCGACGAGGAGCACCGGCCGGGCGACCGCGACGAGGAGGCGGACGATCGCGGAGAGCTGGTCGGAGAGGTCGGTGCGCAGGAGGGTCTCGAGCTCCGGGGCGTTGCGCCTCACCGCGCCCCACGCCACCCACGCGACGAGCGCAACCTTCGCGGCGGCGAGCCCGATGTCGAGGAGGAACTCGGCCTTGAGCATCCGGCCGAAGCTCGGGAGGTTGAACACCCGCGAGAGGTCGGGAAAGACGCGCTCGCCCCAGAAGCCGCCCTTCGTCTGAACGATGGAGGCGAGCACGGTGCCGAACGCCGCCGCCGCGCAGATCCCCACCGCCGCGGCGACCGGCCGGACGACGAGCTGGGGCAGGTCGCCGAACGGCATCCGGTCCACCTGGCCGGCGACGCTCGTCATGAGCGCCGAGAGGCCGCCGCGGAGGGTGCCGGCGAGCACGAAGAGCGCGAGGAGCCCGCAGGCGAGCCCGGCGACCACGACGATGTCGTGGCCCATCGGGATCGAGCCCTCCTCCCAGGCGCGCCCGAGCCGTTGCCCGCTCGCGGGTTCGGTCTTCTGTTCCTGGTCGACCTCTTCGTCCATGCCCGATGGCTCCGGTCAGCCCTGGAACGAGGCGATCGCGGCCCGCGCCGCGAGCTCGGCGATCGACGGGGCGGTGAGGTAGAGCGCGATGCCGCCCGCCAGGATCGCGATCGAGAAGCCCACGTTGGAGAGGTTGAGCTGCGGGGCCATGCGGGTGAGGAGGCCCATGACGAGGTGGCCCACGAGGACCGCGCCGAGGATCGGGAAGGCGAGGCGCACCGCGAGCGCGATGGCGACGACGGCCTGGCCGACCGCGTGCCAGGCGAGGGTGCCGAGCTCGGCGTGGCTCCCCGGCGGCCAGACCGCGACCGAGCGGGCGAGCCACGCCACGGCCTCGCGGTGGATGCCGAGGGCGACGGCCGCGCCCTGCGCGCCGATGAAGAGGGTCTGCGAGACGGCGGAGGACTCCGCGCCGGTGAGGGGGTCGACGAGGGCCGAGAAGCCGAGGCCCGCCGAGAGCCCCGCGAGGTGGCCGGCCGCGAGCGCGGCCTCGAGGGCCCAGCGGGCGGTGAGGCCGGCGAGCAGGCCGAGCACGGTCTCGGAGGCCGCGGCGCCGGCGAGGCCGAGGAGGGTCGCCGGCGGCGTGACGGCCGGGGAGCCGGCCCCGGCGTGCACGGCCAGCGCGAGCGCGAAGGCGATGGCGAGCCGGACCCGCTGGGGCACGACCCGGGCGGCCAGGATCGGCGCGGTCGAGCACAGCGCCGCGGTCCTCAGCAGGACGAGCCCGAACCCATACGCGGCGGCGATGGGCGCGTCCACGCGCTAGCCCCCCGACATCCGGGCGATGGCGTGGGCGAGGAAGCCCGCCATCCGCTCCATCATCCAGCCGCCGAAGAGCCAGATCACGGTGAGCGCCGCCGCGGCGCGGGGCAGGAACCCCACCGCGGTGTCGTTCACCTGCGTGGCGGCCTGCAGCACCCCGAGCACGAGGCCCACGAGGAGCATCGTCAGGAACACCGGGGCGCCCACGGTCGCGAGGAGGACGAAGCCCTCCCGGAGCAGCCCGGCGGGCAGGTCGCCGCTCACGCGAAGCTCCGGGCCAGCGAGGCGATGACGAGCCGCCAGCCGTCGGCCATGACGAACAGGGCGATCTTCACCGGCAGCGCGATCAGGGTGGGGGGGACCATCATCATGCCCATCGACATGAGGAGCGCGGAGACGAGGAGGTCCACGAGGAGCAGCGGGACGTACAGGAAGAGCCCCATCCGGAAGGCGGTGGTGAGCTCGGAGACCATGAAGGCCGGCATGCAGATCGACATCGGCACGGCCTCGCCGGCGCCCTGGGGCCGCTCGGTGCGCGACAGCTCGTAGAAGAGCGCGAGGTCCTGCTCGCGGGTCTGCCGCAGCATGAACTCCCGGACCGGGCCGGCGGCCTTCTGGAGCGCTTCCTCGTGGCCCATGCGGTCCTCGAGGTACGGGCCGAGGGCGTCCGCGTAGACGCGGTTCGCGGTGGGCGCCATCACGAAGAAGGAGAGGACGAGCGCGAGCCCGACCACCACCTGGTTCGGCGGCAGCTGCGGCACGCCGAGCGCCTGGCGGAGGAACGACAGCACGATGATGATGCGGGTGAAGCTCGTGACCGAGACGAGGAGCGCCGTCGCGAACGACAGCGCCGTCATGAGGAGGAACAGCTTCACCGGCGCGGAGCCGCCGCCGTTCACCGCGATCGAGATCGCCTGGTCGGCGATCGGGGCGGAGCCGACCGGTCCGGCGGCGAGGAGGAGCGGCAGCGCGGAGGTCACCGGACGCTCCCGGCGAGGCCGCGGGAGAGCTTCTGGCGGAGCTCCTGGTCCTCGGACGACTCGGCGAGGAGCGCCTCGAAGGCGGGCGAGCGGGGGTCGGCCTTCCTCCGGCGGTGCGGCACGAGGCGGGTCGCGATGTCGACGAGCGCGGCGCCCGGGCGGGCGGGCGCGGCCTCCGCGGCCGGGGAGAGGTCGGCGGCGCGGAGCGAGACGAGCTCCGGGGGCTCGACGGCGGCGCCGGCGTGCTGGGCGCGCAGGAGCGCGATGCCCGCGTCGGTCGACCCGAGGAGCAGGAGCTCGTCGCCGAGCCGGGCGAGGACCAGGCTCCGCTTCGGGCCCAGCGACGCCGACTCGAGGATCTGGAGGCGGCGGGACGGCGCGCCGCGGCGCCGCCGCAGGACGAGCACGGCCGCGGCGAGCAGGAGGAGGACCGCGACCGGGCCGAGCAGCGAGGCCCAGCCGGGCAGGGCGGCCGCGGCGGGCTGCGCGAGCCCCTGGAGCGCGGCGGCGGCGGGAGCGGGGACGGGGACGGACACGGTCGAGGCTCCTAGCGGAGGCGCTGGATGCGCTCCTGCGGCGACACGATGTCGGTGATGCGGATGCCGAACTTGTCGTTCACGACGACCGCCTCGCCGCGGGCCACGAGCCGCCCGTTGACGAGGATGTCCAGGGCCTCGCCGGCGACCTTGTCGAGCTCGATGACCGAGCCCGGGCCGAGCTGCAGGAGGTCCTGGATCGTCATGCGGGTGCGGCCCAGCTCGACGTTCACCTCGAGGGGCACGTCGAGCAGCATGTCGAGGCGGCGAGAAGAGGAACCTTCGGGCTTGGGGGGCGTCTGCTCGGCCATGGCGAGGGGGCTCCTAGTGCATGAGCGTCGACGGCGTCTGGGCCGGCGCGCGGAGGGGCTGGTCGACGATCATGGCGATGCTGCCGCCGGAGACCGTGGGGGTGGCGCGGAGCTTCTCGCGTCCCTGGACGATGACCGGGACGGGCCGGCCCTCGTCGGTGTCGAGGAGGACGACGTCGCCCACCTGCAGGTCGAGCATCCGGGCGAACGGGATCTTGGTGCGCCCGTAGAGGCCGCGGACCTCGACGGCCACCTGCTCCACCTCGCGGGCGAGCGCCTCGGCGAACTTCTCGTCGGCGCGCTGGGAGAGGCGGCGCGGGGAGGCGAGCTTCTGCTTCGCGGACTCGACCGCCGCGAAGGGGATCACGAGCTGGAGCCGGCCCTCGAGGCCGCCCTTCAGCTCGAAGCCGGACACGATGCCGACGTCGGTCGGCGGCGCGATGGTCGCCATGCGCGGATCGAGCTCGAAGCGCAGCACCTCCGGCTGGAACGGCAGCACCGGCGCCCAGGCCTGGGCCATCGCGTCGGTGAGGATCAGGAGGAGGCGGCGGAGCACGAGCTGCTCGACGCTGGTGAGCTCGCGGCGCTGGTCGCTGTTCTGCTCGGGGGTGCGCGGCTTGCGGTCGCCGAGCGCGGCGCCGAGGAGCGCCTCGCCGAGGCCCGGCTCGAGGACCGCGAGCGCGAAGCCGTGCGCCGAGCCGAGGCCGAGGATGCAGACCGAGGCGGGCGGCGCGAGGAGCGGGACGAGGTCGGCGAACTTGAGGAGGGTGGCGGGGGTGCTCGTGACCCGCATCGCCACGCGGGTGCGGCCCGCGAGCCCGATGCCCAGCATCGAGGCCACCTGCTCGTTGATCGCGTCGAGCGTGGGCATCTGCCCGCGGATGATGCGGTCCTGGCTGGTGAGATCGTACGGGACGACCTGCGAACGCTGGACGCGCTCGGTCTCGGTCGAGACCTTGCCGTCCTGGATGGCGCTCATCAGCGCCTTGATCTCGTCGGGGGTCAGCGTGGCGGGCATGGCGCGCGGCTCACTGGATGACGAGGTCGGTGACGTAGAGCGCGTGGATCTTCACGCCCGGCGCGAGCTCGGGGAGGCGCTCCTCGAGGGCCTTCTTGGTGCGCGCGATGGCCTCGCCGCCGCGCAGCTCCTCGAGGGTCCGGTCGGACAGGTACAGGAGGAACCCGTCGCGCACGCGCGGCATGAGGAGGGTGAACTTGTTCTTGTCCTCCTCGGTCGCGACCTCGACCTCGAAGGAGAGGCGCGCGTACCGGTCGGACTCGACGTTGCGCAGGTGCACCACGAAGTCGGCGAGCTTCACGGTCGGGCCCGGGGGGGCCTCCTTGCCGTCCTTGCCCTTCTCGCCGTGCTCGCCCTTCGCGTCGCCCTCCTTCCCGTGCTCGGCCGACTTCTCGTCGGCCTTCGCCTCCGGGTGGCTGCCGCCGCTGCCCTTGAGCAGGAACACGGCGAGCACGGCCGCCACGAGGACGACGTTGACGATGAGCAGGATGGGGACGAGCTTCGAGCCGCCGCCGCCCCCGACGCCTGCCGCCTTCTCGATCTCCTTGTCCGCTTCTTCGGCCATGGAATCTCCTGCAGCGGCCATGAGCAAGGGCCGTGCCTCCATGGATCTCGAAGCGTGTCGGGGGTTTGGGCCTCCGTCAGCGGCGTGGCGACGGGGCCGCGGCGGTGCGATGGCCCGGCGGCGTCAGGCGGCTGACTCGACCGGGGCGGGCGCCGCGGGCAACGCGGGCAGCCAGACCTCGAACCTCGTGCCACGGCAGGGCGCGCTCTCGACCTCGACCCGGCCGCCGGCGCCCTCGACGATCCCGAGCACGGTCGCGAGGCCGAGCCCCGTGCCGTGCGCGGCCTTCGTCGTGAAGAAGGGCTCGAAGAGGCGATCCCGCACCTCCGGCGCCATGCCGGTGCCCGTGTCGGAGACCGCGAGCACGGCCCAGGCGCCAGGCCCGCCGGGGCCGGAGGGCTCGTTCCGGACCTCCATGCGCAGGCGCCCACCGTCCGGCATCGCGTCCCGGGCGTTCAGGGCGAGGTTCAGGACCACCTGCTCGAGCTGGACCGGGTCGGCGAGGAGCGGCCACGCCTCGGCGGGCGTGACGATCTCGAGCGCGATCTCGGCGCCGATGCTGCGGCGGAGGAGCCGCTCGAGCCCGGTGACGGCGGTGACGCTTCGGCAAGAAGGGCGACACCCGTCCCGAGCGCACCGATCTCGGTGAGCAGCTGCTTCACGAGCCTCGCCGCGCGGGCACCCGCGGAGCGGATCTCGGCGAGGTCCCCCGCGGCGGGGTGCTCGGGAGGGAGGGCTCGCTCGCGCTCTTGATGACCGCCACGACGTTGTTGAAGTCGTGCGCGACGCCGCCAGCGAGTCGCCCGAGCGCCTCGAGGCGCCGGGCGCGCGCCGCGTCCTCCTCGGCGCGCAGCCGCTCGGCGTTCTCGCGCAGGAGATCGAGCCGGGCCTGCCGCAGCGTCCGCTGGTTGAGGTAGGTCAGCAGGCCGACCGTCGAGACGAAGATGATGAGGCGGAGCCAGGTCTCGATGTACGCGAGCCCATCCGGCGGGAAGTGGAAGCGCGGCGCGTAGAGCCCGGCCTCGCCGAGGGCGAGGAGCGCGAAGAAGTAGGTGGTCACGAGCGCCGTCAGCCCGAGCGCGTACCCCGGCGAGAGCAGGATGCCCGCGATCGTCACCGTCCAGACGTAGAGCTGCCACGCCGGCGAGTGGATGCCCTCGAAGAGCCAGGCCGCGACGGAGATCCCGACGAGGTTCGACCAGACGTACAGCTGCGTCGCCAGCCGGACCCGTCCGCGCTTCGCGAGCGCGACGCAGGTCAGGGAGAGCGGGAGGAACGCGAGCGGGAACGCGAGGGCGACCCAGGTGACGGTGGGGTCGGCGTAGCCGAGGGCCGGGAACCGAGCGAAGACCGCGGCGAGCGCGACGACGATGCCGAGCGCCACGACCATCAGCATCACGAGCTGCCGGCCGGTGCGCGCGGTCTCCGGGTCCGTCGCCTGCACTGCGACGAGGCGCGCCCAGGCCCTGGCGAGCGGGCCGGGCCGAGGGGAGGGCGGGGAGGTGGGGAGGACGACGCGCATGCCCGGGGTGGTGACTGCAAGCAACCCTCCGGCCACCCGGGCGGGACGCCTGGCGCGACGCACGGTCCGGGGGCGGCCCGTTTGCCCCGTGCCCACGGAGGGTTCGGCGCCGCCGGCCGGTGTGATCACCCGCGCGACGCCGCGCCGCTCCCGGGGCCGGCGCGACTCAGGGTCAGTCGTAGAGGCCGGTGACGCGCTCCCGCAGGTTCTTCGTGAGCGTCCGCAGGATGTCGTCGGAGATGCCGATCACCGAGCGGCCGATCATGACGAGGGCGTCGTTGTCCTCCTCGTCGACGCGGCCGGCGTAGATCCCCGACTTCTTCGAGAGCGCGTTCGCGAAGCAGACCGCGTTCGCGAGCGACTGCCGGTTCGCCTGGTCGTACTCGCCCGCCTCCTTGATGCACGCGACGATCGGCGGGGGCAGCGCCCACTTCTCGGCGAGCACCACCGCCACGGGCCGGTGGACCTTGCCGATGACGTCGAGCCACTCGCCGGAGTCGATCCAGCTGCGCTGGTAGACCTCGGTGAGCTGCCGCTCGAGCTCGAGCAGGATGGTCGCCACGACGGGCTTGCCGATGTCGTGGAGCAGGCCGGCGAGGTACGCCGAGTCGGAGTCCTGGGCGCCGGTGAGCGCGAGCACGTCGCGCGCGAGCATGCCGACCGCGACCGAGTGCTCCCAGAGCACCTTGAGCTGCTCGTTGATCTGGGGGTTCTTCGAGACGAAGACCTTCTGCGCGGAGGCCTCGACGAGGATCGTCTTCAGCGTCTTCGTGCCGAGGCGGGCGAGCGCCTCGGTGAGGGTGATCTTCTTGCCGCCGCCGAAGGCGGCGCTGGTGGCCATCCGGAGCGTCCGGGCCGCGAGCACCGGGTCCTTCTCCATCACCGCGGCGGCCTCCTTCATGCCGGCGTCGGGATCCCGGAGGACCTCGTTCACCTTCATGGCCACCGCCGCCATGGTGGGCAGGACGAGCTGATCGGACTGGATCTTCTTGGTGAGGATCCCCTCCAGCTCCGCCGCCAGCTTCTCCGCGCTCATGGCCGTACCTTAAACCACGGCGCACGCTTCCTTGCGAGGTGCACCCGGTCGAACCGGGCGTGCCTCACGCCGCTGCGCCGGACTTCGCCTCCTGGAGCGTGCCGAAGAGCTTCAGGTCCTTCGTCTCCTCGTACGCGCCGAGGATCTTGCGCATGTCCGCGGGGCCCACGAGGGAGAGCGTCATCCCGAACTCCTTCGACTTCACCGACACCTCGTTCACGAACTTGGGCAGGCGGTCGCCCTCCATCGGCGGGGCGCCCACGTCCAGCACGACCTCGTCGTAGCAGGCGGCCGCCACCTTCTCGAGGGCCTCCTCGAAGACGTTGTTGAGCCGGTTGTAGAACCGCTCCACGCGGTCGGCCTTGCCGGTGAACGGCGCGATCTTGAGGACGTTGTCCTCGACGGTGAGGAAGTCCTGGTTGTCGAAGTACTGCTGCAGGAAGTCGTCGATCGCCTCGGGCCGGAAGGGCTTGTACATCACGTCGTCGAAGCCCTGGTCCTTCAGCTCCTTCGTCGCGTCGTTGGCGGTGCGCAGCGCGAGCGCGAGCACCGCGGCGTGCGGCTGGAGCACCCGGATCTGCTGGCCGAGGACCTGGCTGTTGACGTCCGGGATCTCGGTGTCGATGAGGATGATCTTGTAGACGCGGTCCCGGCAGGACGCGAGGGCGGACTGCGCGCTCGTGAAGCCGGCCAGGGTCACGTGGGTGGGGACCATGGAGCGGAGCTTGCGCTGCACGTTCTCCATGTCGTCCACGACGAGGATGTCGACGAAGCGGCCCGCGGCGGTCGGGGCCACGGTGGCGCCGCTCATCGAGGGCGCCTCGGCGGGCGACGCCGACGGGCCGGGGGCCGCGGCGGACTGGACGATCTGATCCACGCCCGGCTCGCCCTGGAGGACCGACAGCACCTTCGCGCGGAGCTCCTCCGGCTTGAAGGGCTTCAGGATGTAGTCGGAGATGCCGGCCTTCATCGCGCCGGCGACGATGGTCCGCTTGGACTCCGAGGTGAGCATGATGACGGGGGTCTTGTTGCCGGACTCCCGCATCTTCTGCAGCATCGTCGGCCCGTCCATGTTCGGCATCGTCACGTCCAGGAGGACGAGGTCCACCGCGGTGTTGGCGAGCTGCTCGAGCCCCTGGATGCCGTCCTCGGCCTCGATGACGTCGAAGCCGAGCTCCTTCACCTGCTTGCCGACGATCGTGCGGACCGCGCGGCTGTCGTCCACCGTCAGGATGGCGGGCATGAATCCGTTCCTCCGTTACTCGACGATGCCTTCGAAGACCCACAGGACGAGGTTCACCTTCTCGGCCTTGAGCACGACGGGGTCCTGGTCGGGGGGCGGCGCCGGCACGGGGGGCTGCCCCTCCGGCACCACGCGCGGCAGGCCGAGCGCCTGCTCGAGCTTGAGCTGGGACTTGAGGAGCCCGGCGGTCATGTTCACGAGCTCGCAGAGCGCGTCCGACATCATGTCGTCGGACACGTCGGCGTCGGCGACCTGGAACATCTTGGCGGAGAGCTGGTTGCAGCCGGGCTGGTCGGAAGAGAGGCCGACGGTCAGCGGCCGGGCGCCGGGGATGGGCAGCACCGCGGCGCGCCAGACGAGGTGCGACCAGGGCGAGCGGTCGGCGTCGGGGTGGAAGGTCAGCCCCAGCATGGTCTGGGTCACCCCGGACACGACCTGGGCCAGCTTGTCGGGTGGTGGGAGCATCGACATGTCGTTCTCGCAGGCGCCGCGGGTGAGGTGCTGGACCGCTCGGCGGGGACGCTGGTGCAAACACCACGCCTCTCCGGCGGGTCCCGCAAACCGCCCGAAAACGCCCGCGCCGGCGGGTCCCGAGGCCGGGGAGTGGGCCCGGCCGCCGCACGCGGAGGGGTCGAAACCGGGTGTCCGTCGTGACCCTGGTACGCCCGGACCCGGCCCGCGCCGTAGGTCGAAAGGCCAGCGGGAGGGCCCAGGTTTCGCGGCTGGTGGCCTGAATCGGCTGGGGTGGCGAGCCACCCGGCCACGGCACGGACGCTGCAAATCGACCGGGCCGAAAGGACGGTCACCGTCGCATGCAGATCCTGGTCGTGGACGACTCGAAGGCGATGCGCAGCATCGTGATGCGCGCGGTCCGGCAGGCAGGGTACGACAGCGTCACCTTCGTCGAGGCCACCAACGGCGCCGAGGCGCTGAAGGTGATCCGGGGGGGTGCGCCGAACCTCGTCCTGGCGGACTGGAACATGCCGGAGATGAGCGGCATCGACCTGCTCCGCGCGCTCCGTGCCGAAGGCAACAACGTCAAGCTCGGCTTCGTGACCTCGGAGAGCGACCCCGCCATGCGGGACATGGCCTTCCAGGCCGGCGCCTCCTTCATGCTCACGAAGCCCTTCACCCCGGACGCCTTCAAGGCCGTGCTGGGGCCGGTGCTCGCATGACCACCGCCACCGCGGAGAGGACGTCGCTCGGGGCCTGGCTCGCCGACCTCGAGGGCGCCTTCGAGGAGACCGCCCGGGGCGCGCTCGGCATCGACGCCGTCGAGGTGGTCGGCCGCGCCGACCACCCGCAGCCGGGGCAGCACGGTTCGTACCTCGGGCTCATCGGCCCGGCGGGCGCCGTGCAGATCGGGCTCGCGGCCGACGAGGCCACCTGCCAGCTGCTCGCGAAGGCGCTGCTCGCGATGGGCCCGGACGATCCGGCGCTCTCGCCCGCCGAGGTCGCCGACGCGGTCTCCGAGATCGTCAACATCGTCGCGGGCGCCTTCAAGACGCGCGTCCGCGACCGCGCCCCGCAGCTCACGATGGGCCTGCCGACCTTCTTCCACGGCGGCGTCCAGGAGACCGAGCGCACCGCGGTGCGGATCGCCGAGCTCCGCGCCGGCGGGATGTCCGTCACGCTCCTGCTGGTCCACCCGCGGGGGAGCTGAGGCCAGGCGTCGATGCAGATCGTCCCGCTGCCACCCCCGACCGAGCTCGAGAAGCTCCTCTCCGGGCTGCTCATGCGCAACGTCAAGGTCGCGAAGACCCCGGGCGTCGCGCCGGCGCAGCCCTGCACCGTGGCGCTCTTCAAGACCGAGGACCCCGTGCTCGAGGTCGCCGTGGTCTGCGACGTGCCGCTCGCGGCGTCGCTCGCGGCCGCGCTCTCGGTGGTCCCGGCCGGCGCCGTGAAGGACGCGGTGGCGGCGGGCACGCTCGACGACTCCCTCCGCGACAACTTCGCCGAGGTCATGAACGTCCTCGCCCGCTTCCTCTCGACGGGCTCGGGGCGCCGGTTCGCGCTGAACCGGGTGCTCTGCCCGCCGGATCCGGTCGAGGCCGCGGTGCTCGCGGCGGCGGAGGGCTCGGACGAGCGGCGGGAGCTCGCCGCCGACGTCCCCGGCTACACCCGCGGCCAGATCGCCTTCTGCACGCTCTAGGAGCCTCGCCATGGGATCCAAGTCACCCGCCGAGCTGCTCGAGGCCCTCGCCGCCGCCGTGGTGGAGGCCGACCCCGAGGAGAAGCGCTCCGTCGACGAGGTGCGCACCGCGCTCGTGATGGCGCAGGACGCCGAGGCGCTGCCCCAGGCGATCGCCGACGAGGTGGTCGAGCTCGTGAGCGGGCTCTCGACCGACCCCGCCGACGCGCTCAAGCGGCTCGGGGAGCTCCTGGGCGAGGGCGGCGGGGCGCCGAAGCCCGAGCCGCTGCTCACCGGCGCGGCGAGCGCCACGCGCGACGCGGAGACCATCGAGCTCATCGGGGACTTCCTCGAGGAGGGCACCGAGGGGCTCGCGAAGGCCGACGAGATGCTGCTCGCCATCGAGAAGAGCGGCCCCGACTCGGACAAGACGCACGCGCTCTTCCGCGTGTTCCACACGATCAAGGGCGTCGCCGGCTTCCTCGAGCTCTCCGAGATCGTCTCGCTCGCGCACATCACCGAGACCCTCCTCAACCAGGTCCGCGAGGGCAAGCAGGCCCTCGAGGGCGTGGCCTTCGACGTGGTGTTCGAGTCGACCGCCGCCCTGCGCCGCCTGCTCGAGTCGCTCCGCAAGGCGGTCGACACGCAGACGGCGCTCTATCCCGACCCCGAGGTGCCCGGCCTCGTCGCCCGCATCGAGGCGGCGATCGCCCCGGACGGCGAGGAGGCCCCGCCGCCGCAGCAGCCGCCGGCCGCCTTCGTGACGAAGAAGACCGCGGACTACGTGGTCCGCAAGCCCGCCGGGGCCCCGGCGGCGCCCGCCGCGGAGGCCGGCGCTCCGGCTCCCGCGGCCGCACCCCAGGCCGCGCCCGCCCTCGCGGCGGTGCCCGCCCCGCCCCAGGGCGCGGGCGGCGGCCAGGGCGGCGGCTCCTCCGGCGGCGGCGAGGGCGCCCAGCTCCGCGAGACGGTCAAGGTGGACCTCGAGCGCGTCGACTCGATGGTCGAGATGATCGGCGAGCTCATCATCGTCGAGTCGATGGTGATCCACGCCCCGGAGATCGGGAAGATCGGGTCGCTCAAGCTCCGCAACTACCTGAACCAGCTCTCCAAGATCAGCCGCGACCTGCAGAACGTCGCGATGCGGATGCGCATGGTCCCGGTCCGCGGCGCGTTCCAGAAGATGGCGCGCCTCGTCCGCGATCTCTCCCGCAAGACCGGCAAGGACGTGGTCCTCGAGCAGTCCGGCGAGGACACCGAGATGGACCGCAGCATGGTCGAGCGCATCGAGGACCCGCTCGTCCACCTCGTGCGCAACTCGATGGACCACGGCATCGAGTCGGCCGCCGACCGGGTCGCCGCCGGCAAGCCCGCCCGCGCGACCGTCCGGCTCTCGGCGTACCACGAGGGCGGCTCGATCGTGGTGGAGCTGACCGACGACGGGCGCGGCCTCAACCGCGAGAAGATCCTGAAGAAGGCGGTCGAGAAGGGGCTGGTGGAGAACGGCAAGGACCTCACCGACGCGGAGGTCCACGCGCTCATCTTCCTCCCCGGCTTCTCCACCGCCGCCCAGGTCACCGAGATCTCGGGCCGCGGCGTCGGCATGGACGTCGTGAAGCGGAACATCGAGGGCATGCGCGGCCGCGTCACCGTCACCTCGCGGCCGGGGCAGGGCACCACCTTCCGGATGGTGCTGCCGCTCACCCTCGCGATCATCGACGGCATGCTGGTCGCCTGCGGGACCGAGAAGTACATCGTGCCCAGCCTCTCGATCGTCGAGTCGCTGCGCCCGACCGAGGACATGATCTCCCGGGCGGCCGGACGCGGCGAGATCATCAACGTCCGCGGCGAGATCCTGCCGCTCCTGCGCCTGCACCAGCTCCTCCAGATGACCGGCGAGGAGCGGGCGGTGACCGACTCCCACGTGGTGGTGGTCGAGGGCCTCGGCAAGAAGGTGGGCCTCGTCGTCGACGACGTGCTCACCCAGCAGCAGGTCGTCATCAAGCCGCTCGGCAGCGGCATGGGCGACACCGACTTCCTCTCCGGCGCGGCGATCCTCTCCGACGGCCGCGTCGGCCTCATCCTCAACGTGGACCGCCTCGCGGTCCTCGCCTCGCTGAGCGGCAGCCGCGCCCGCGAGGCCCGCGCGGTGGGCGCCTGACGAGGGCACCATGGAAGCCGAGACCTTCCAGGCGTTCCAGGAGCTGGCCTACTCGAAGGCGGGCATCTTCCTCCGCCAGGGCAAGGCGGCCCTCGTCCAGGCCAGGCTCGCGAAGCGGCTGCGCGAGCTCGGGCTCGGCAGCGAGCGCGAGTACCTCGCGCGGCTGAAGGGCGAGGGCGGCGACGAGGAGCTCGTGCTCTTCCTCGACGCCATCTCCACCAACTTCACGAAGTTCTTCCGCGAGAACGATCACTTCGAGTCCCTCAAGGAGCACGTCGCCGGCCTGCGCCAGGCCGGCCAGCGGCGCTTCCGGTTCTGGTCGTCGGCCTGCTCGTCCGGCGAGGAGCCGTACACCGCGGCGATGGCCCTCGACCCGATCCTCGAGGGCTGCGACTGGAAGATCCTCGCCACCGACATCTCCACCCGCGTGCTCGCCCGGGCCGCGGACGGCATCTACAACGAGGAGGAGATGGAGCCGGTGGCCGAGCCGCTCAGGCAGCGGTTCTTCCAGGCCGCCCCCGCCGGCGGGGACGGCGCTCGGCGCTTCGAGGTGAAGCAGCGGCTCAAGGAGCGGATCGTGTTCCGCCGGCTCAACCTGGCGGCGCGCCCGTACCCGATGAGCGGCCCGCTCGACACGATCTTCTGCCGGAACGTGATGATCTACTTCGACCGGCCCATGCGCGAGGGGCTGGTGCGCGAGTTCGAGCGGCTGCTCCGGCCGGGGTCGCCGCTCTACATCGGCCACTCCGAGACCCTGAACGGCATCCCCACGCGGCTGCGGACCGAGCGCCCCTCGATCTACCGGCAGCCCGAGGAGGCGCGGTGAACCTCATCACGGTCGGCATCGGCGGCCTCGAGGTGAGCGACGACCGGGGCTCGGTCATCATCACGCACGGTCTCGGCTCCTGCATCGCGATCGTCCTCTACGATCCGGTCCGCAAGGCGGGCGGGATGCTGCACTTCCAGCTCCCCACCGCGCAGCTCTCGCCCGAGCGCGCGCGGCAGTCGCCGGGGACCTTCGCGGACACCGGGATCCCGCTGCTCTTCGAGAAGATGTACGCGATCGGCAGCCAGAAGCGGAACATCGTGGTCAAGGCCGCCGGCGGCGGCAACTTTCACGGGGACTCGGGCACGTTCGACATCGGGAAGCGGAATCACACGACGATGCGGAAGATCTTCTGGAAGGCGCAGGTGCTGGTCGCCGCCGAGGACGTGGGCGGCAACCGGTCCCGCACGGTCCGGCTGTTCCTCGACACCGGCCAGGTGACGGTCCAGTCCGGTTCCGAGGTCTTTCCGCTGTGAGCAGTGGTGCGGAGGCGAACGTGGCTCTCGACTTGCTGATCGTGGACGACTCGCCGGTGACCCGGAAGATGGTCCGCCGTGCCGTCGGCCTGGCGGGGCTGGAGATCGCGACGGTGCACGAGGCCGGCAACGGCCAGGAGGCGCTCGCGCAGCTCCAGCAGCACCGGGTGGACCTGGTGCTCGCGGACATCAACATGCCGATCATGAACGGCATGGAGCTCGTCGAGCGGATGAGCCAGGACCCGGGCCTCTCGAAGGTGCCGGTGGTCATCGTGGCGACCCCCATGAGCGAGCAGCGCGTGGAGCGGCTCCTCGACATCGGGGCGCGCGCCTACCTCGCGAAACCGTTCCGGCCCGAGGCGCTGCGGGACCTCGTGGTGGAGATCCTGGGAGAGAAGGGGAACGCCCATGCATGAGCCCACCCCCGACCTGCTCGCCGACGTGCTCGGGAGCGTGCTGCAGGACTCCGCCTTCATCTTCGCCGAGCCGGTGGACGAGCCGGAGCCGTTCGCCGCGGAGGTGTTCGCGGCCGAGCTCGCCTTCGACTCCGTGCGCGGCGGCGTGCTGCGGCTCGTGACGACCCCCCGCGGCTGCGTCGAGATCGCCGCCAACATGCTCGGGCTCGACGCCTCCGAGGCCGAGGCCCAGGATCAGGCCCGCTCCGCCCTCGCCGAGGTCCTGAACGTGGTCGGCGGCGCCTTCGTCACCCGCTTCTTCGGGACGAAGGTCCCGAGCCAGCTCGGGCTGCCCGCCACCCAGGTGCTCGACCGGCTCACCGAGAAGCCGCACACCTGCGCGACGGTGCTCCGCCTCGAGAGCGGCGACCAGGTCATGCTCGAGCTCGACCTCGAGCCTGCCGCGAAGGCGCTGGCGTAGCGGCGGGCCGCCTGCCCCGAGGCCGGGCCCGGGCGCTCACCCCGCCGCGCCCGCGCGCGCCGCCTTCGAGAGCGCGGCGTGGAGCTCGGCGAGCGTGAACGGCTTCGCGAGCTTGGGCTGCGGGGCCGCCTCGAGCGCCTCCACGAGCTCCGTCCCGAACGCGCCGCCGGTCATGAAGACGAACCGCCGCGCCAGCCCCGGCACGCGCGCCTCGAGCGCGCGCGCGAGGGCGAGCCCGTCCAGCTCCGGCATCATCACGTCGCAGAGGATCGCGTCGAAGCTGGCCCCGGCGGCGAGCAGGTCGAGCGCCGCGCGGGAGGACGAGAGCGTCGTCACCTCGTGGTCGGCGGCGAGGAGCCGGGTGAGGGCGCTCGCGGCGAGCGGCTCGTCGTCCACCACGAGGACCTTCGGGCGGACCGCCGGGATCGGGCGCGCGGGCGTGATGGCGACCCGCGCCGGGGTGACCGCCCCGGCGTGGGCGGGCAGGGCCACCCGGAAGGTGGAGCCGCGCCCCTCGGTGCTGTCGACCGTGATGGTGCCTCCGGCCCCGGTCACGATCGCGTGGCAGATCGAGAGGCCGAGCCCCATGCCCTCGCCGACCCCGCGGGTCGTGAAGAACGGGTCGAAGATCCGCTGCCGGAGCTCGCCGGACATCCCACGGCCGTTGTCGGAGACCTCGAGCACCGCGAACCCCGGCTCCTCGCGGGTGACCACCCGGATCTCGTTCTGGTCGGAGGGCGCGCCGTGGAGCGCCTGGCTGGCGTTCACGAGCAGGTTGATGACGACCTGGCCGAGCTTCGCCTCGGCGACGAGGACGGGGGGCACGCGGCCGAGCGCCCGGACCACCCGCGCTCGGTGGCGGAGCTGGTTGCCGGTGACCCGCAGCGCGAACTCCACCGCGTCCTCGAGCCGGGTGGGGACGTCGGGCTCGCCCCGGTCGCCGCGGCTGAAGAGGCGCAGGTCCCGCACGAGCAGGCGGATGCGCTCGGCGCCCACCACGGCCTCGTCGAGCGCGCGCAGCACCTCGGCGTGCGCGTCGTCGGGCGCGGCGCCCTCCGGCCGCTCGAGGCGCTGCCGCACGAAGGAGAGGTTCGAGAGCACGAACGCGAGCGGGTTGTTGATCTCGTGCGCCATGCCCGCCGCCATCGTCCCGAGCGCGGCCATCCGCTCGGTGAGCATGAGGCGGGCCTCGAGCGCGCGGCGCTGGCCGACGTCCTGGTGCAGGGCCACCACGCCGAGCAGCGAGCCGTCCTCGGCGGTGAGCGGGACCGCCACGACCTCGACGTCGAGGGGCCGGCCGTCGGCCGCGCGCAGGCGCACGTGGCGGGTGACGCGCCCCTCGTCGCGCACGGCCTTGACGAGGTCGAGGGTGTAGTCCCCGGTCTCGGCCACCTCGAGCAGCGACTCGAGCCGCTTGCCGACCGCCTCCGCGCGGGGCACGCCGAACAGGCGCGCCGCCGCGGGGTTCCAGTCCGCGATCGCGCCCTCGAGGTCGAGCACCACCGCGCCGTCGGACAGGCTCTCGAACATGAGCGCCTGGCGGCGGAGCTGTTGCTCGATGGACTTGCGGTGGGTGACGTCCTGGACGGTCCCCGCGACGCGCGGCGGGCCCTCGTCGGACGCCGCGAGGGCCTGGCCGTGCAGCCAGGCCCAGGCCTCCGGCTGGCCCGGCGCCCGCAGGCGGATCTCGAGGTGGAGCGCCTCGCCGCCCGGGGTCGACCGGACGAGGGCCTGCCGCAGGCGCGGCCGGTCCTCCGCGGCGACGAGCTCCCAGGCGTCGCGGCCGCCGGTGGGCAGGGGCGCGCCCGCGATCCGCCAGGCCTCGTGGGAGAGGATGAAGGCGTCGGAGGAGGGCTCCCACTCGAAGGTGCCCACGCCGCCGGCGGCCACCGCCTGGCGCAGCCGGATCTCGCTGTCGTCGGGCGTCGAGCGCAGCGAGAAGCGCAGCACCGTCCCGGTGCCGATCTGGACGCGGTCGCCCTCGCCGAGCGGCGCGGTCCGCACCCGCAGGCCGTTCACGAACGTGCCGTTCAGCGAGCCGAGGTCGGTGATGGCGTAGCCGCCGCCCGCCTGGCGATCCAGCCGCGCGTGCCGGCGGGACACGCCGGTGTCGTCGAGCGCGATGCCGACGGCGCGGTCGCGCCCGAGCACCATCTCGTCGGCGTCGAGGTGGTGGACGCGGCCGATGGCGCCCGCGAGCGGGGACGCGATCACCACGAGGCAAGGGCGCGCCGGCGCCCGGTGCTGGGGCGGCGGGGTGGCGTCGTCCGTGTTCGCGGAGCCGACCTGCGTCCTGTCGTGCTCGTCCATGCCGGACGGAGCGTAGCGGCTCCGCGCGGCCGAGCAAACCCACGTTCCCCCGATGTTCCCCTGTGGGTGGCCCGCCGACGCGGACCGACAGTGCACGCTTCGCCGGCCCTCGCGCGCGTGGTACGCAGGGGGCGGTGATCCGGTGCGTCCGCTGCGGCCTGCGCCATGCCCTCGCGGCCTGTCCCTCGTGCGGGGAGCGGGGACCGGACGCGCCGCGGCCGCTCGCGCCGCTCCCGTCGGTGCCCGGGTTCGCGCTCGAGGGCCTGCTGGGGGCCGGCGGCTTCGCCCAGGTCCTCGCCGCGCGTGACGCGGCGGGCCGGGCGCTGGCCCTCAAGCTCGCGGCGGCCCCCTCCGGCGAGGCCGCCCTGCAACTCGAGCGGGAGGCCGCAGCGCTCCGCGCGCTCGAGGGCGCCGCGGTGCCTCACCTGTACGGATCCGGACGGTTGACGGATGGTACGCCCTGGCTCGCCCTCGAGCGGCTGCCGGGGCCCTCGCTGGCCGAGGCGCTGGCCGCGGCGGCCGGCCCGGTCCCGGCGCCTGGGCCGCTCGGCCTCGCGCTGTGCGAGGCGCTCGCCACGGTGCACTCCCGGGGCTGGGTGCACGGGGACGTCAAGCCGGAGAACGCGCTCGGGGGGCCGGGGCGCGTGCGCCTCCTCGACCTCGGCCTCGCGGCGCCGGCGGCCCGAGACCCGGGCGGGCGGGCGGACGGCTGGGCCGGGACCGTGGAGTACCTCGCCCCCGAGCTGCTCCCCGGCGGCGCGCCCACCTGCGCGAGCGACGTCTACGCGGCCGGGGCCGTCCTCCTCGAGCTCTTCACCGGGCGTCCGCCGTTCACCGGCAGCGACGCGGAGATCCGCCTCGGGCACCGCGAGCGGCGCGCCCGCTGGCCCGCGGGCTCCTTCGCGCCCGACGGCGTGCAGGCCCTCGTGCTGCGGTGCCTCGAGAAGGACCCCGCGGCCCGGCCCGCGGACGGCGGCGCGCTCGCCGCCGCGCTCGCGGCTGCGCTCGCCCTCGCCCCCGGGGCGCCGCCGCGGGAGGAGCTGGCGGTCCGCGCGCCGGAGGCCCCGGCGCCGTCCCGCCGGCGGGCGGTCGCCGCGGTGCTCGGCGAGGGGGGCGCGGACGTGATCGCGCTCTCGGACGCGCTGGGCCGCTCGGGCGGGACGCTGGCGAGGTCGGGAGAGGGGCGGTTCGCCGCCGTGCTCGACGCGCCCGCCGACACGAACCCGCTCCGCGCGGCGCTGCGGTGCGCCGAGGCGCTCGTCGCGGCGGGCGTGGCGCGGCGGGTGTGCGTGGCCCTCGTCGAGGCGACGCCGCTGCGCGCCTCCGGCGGCGGGACCCGGTGGATCGGCCCGGAGCTCGCGCGGGACGAGCGCTACCCCGCGCCGGGCGACCCCGAGGGCGTGCTCTGCGGCGCCGAGGTCGTGGAGGCGGTGCCCGAGGCGGCGTTCGCGCCCGCACCGGGGGCCGCGGGGCGCTTCCGGCTGCTGCCGTCCGCCGAGCCGGGGACCTCCGCGCTCACCGCGGTCCGGCTCGACGAGGCGCCCCTCGCCGGCCGGGGCCCGCTCCTCGACCGCGCCCTCGCCCTCGCGGCGCGCGCCCGCGGCGGCGCGCCCGGCGTCGCCGTGGTGCTCGGCGAGCCGGGCCACGGGAAGTCGCGCCTCGCGAGCGCGCTCGCCGCCCGGCTCGCGCGGGAGGGCGGGTTCGACGTGCTCGGCCTGCGCGCCCGGGGTCCGGGCGCCGACGGCGGGCGCGGCGCCCTCGGCGAGCTCCTGCGGTGGTCCCTCGGGATCGCCGCGCCGTCGGCGGCGACCGCGGCGCCCGGGGAGCTCGAGCTCCTCGCGAGGTCGCTCCCGGCCGGCGTCGGAGAGGGGTGGCCCGCCATCGCGCTCGCGCTCGGGCTCCTGCCGCCCTCGGCCCCCGAGGTCCGGCGCCTCGCGGCGGCTCCGGGCGCGCTGCGCACCTACCAGGCGCGCACCATCGCCGAGGCGCTGCGGGCGCGGGCGGCGGCGCGGCCGGTGGCGGTCGTGCTCGACGACGCGCACCTCGCCGAGGAGGCGCTCCTCGACGGGCTCGAGCTCGCGGCGCTGGCGGAGGCCGGCGGCAGGGTGCTCGTGTGCGCGGTGGGCGACCCCGCGTTCGCCGCGGCGCGCCCGGGCTTCGGACGCCGCGCGGCGGCGTGGGCCGAGGAGCGGATCGGCCCGCTCGAGGGCGAGGCGGCGCTGGAGCTCTGCCTCGCGCTGCTCCGCCCCGCGGAGCACGTGCCGGCGCGCGCGCTCGAGGCGCTGGTGGAGCGGTCCGGCGGCGTCCCGCTCGTGCTCTCGGAGCTCACCCGGGCGCTCCGGCGGCGGGGGATCCTCCGGCAGGGGCCGGGCGGCGGCTGGGTGCTCGCGGCCGACGAGATGGAGCGTGAGCTCGCCACGCCGCTCACCGAGTGGCTGGCGGAGCGGGAGCTCGCGGCCCTGCCGGGCGACGTCGCGGCGCACGCGCAGCTCCTCGCCCTGCTGGGCGAGGACGCCCACCTCGACGAGATCGCCGGGGTGCTGGCGGAGATCGAGCGGGAGGGGCTCGGCGCGGCGTTCCCGCTCGACGCCCGGGTGGCGACGGCCCGGCTCGTGGAGCTCGGGCTCCTCGTCCGGCGCGGGAGCGGGGTGGCGTTCCGCACGCCGCTCGCGCGGGAGTGCGTGGCCCGCAGCGCCGCGCCCGCGCGGGTGGCGCTCGTCCACCGGGCCGCGTACCGCCACCACGCGCGGGCGGGGGGCGTGGGAGAGGAGCGCCGGCTCCTGCGCCTCGCGCGCCACGCGGCGGGCTGCGGCGAGCGCGAGGTGGCCTCGGCGGTCACGGCCGACCTCGCCGACGATCGCGCCGCGCGCCAGGACTACCTCGGCGCGGAGGCCCTCTACAGCCGCACGCTCGAGCTCGCCCCGGAGGGCGCGGTCGATCGCAGGCTGCGGGCGCTGCGGGGCCGGGGGCTCATGCGGACCCACCTCGGCCGCCAGCGCGAGGGCGCCCTCGACCTCGACGCCGCGGCGGAGCTCGCGGACGGGCCGCGCGGCGCGGCCACGCGTGCGGCCTGCCTCCTCGAGGCGGCCATCGCGGTCGACTGGGTGAACGACTACGCCGGGGCGGCCGCGCGGGTCGCGCGCGCCGAGGAGGCGGCGGCCGCCGGGGCGAATGGCGCGGCGCTCGCGGCTCACCTCGCGCTCGCGCGCGGGCGGGTGGCCTACCGGGCCGGGCGCTGGGAGGAGGCCGCCGCCCGGCTCGAGGCGGCGGCGCGGGCGGGCGAGGCGCTCGGCGACGACGGCTACGAGACGGTGGTGATCGCGCTCGTGCTGCTCGGTTGGTGCCTGCCCAACCTCGGCCGGGCGGCGGAGGCGGAGGCCGCCGCCACCCGGGCGATCTCGCTCGCGGGCGGGCGCGGAGATCTCCTCCACGTGGCGAGCGCGCTCAACAGCCGCCAGCAGATCCGCGCGTCGGGGGGCGATCTCGCCGGCGCGCTCCAGGATCTGGAGGCGTACCGGCGGCTCGGGCGCGAGCTCGGGATGGCGAGCGCGGAGCACGTCGCCGCGCACAACGCCGGGGAGCACCTCTACCTCGCGGGCGATCTCGCGGGGGCGGCCACCTGGGCGGAGCGGGCGGAGGAGGTGGAGCGCCTGCACCCCGACGTCACCACCTTCCCGTTCGCGGCGCTCCTGCTCGCGCGCATCCACCTCAGGGCGGGCCGGCTCGCCGAGGCCGCGGGGAAGCTCGCGCCCGCGCGGCGGCTGCTCGCCGGGCACCCGGGCGTGGCGGGGCCGGGCGTGGAGGTGCTCGCGGGGGCCGTGGCGCTCGCGGCGGAAGGGGCGGGCCCGGCGGCGTGGGACGACCTGGCCGCGCGCGCCGCGCGCGACTCGGTGGGCCAGGAGGTGGTCGAGGTCCTGGAGCTGCGGGCCCTCGCGGCCGCCCGGGCGGGGCGCCGCGCGGAGGCGCGCGAGGCCCTCGCCGAGGCGCGGCGCGCGGCGGCGAGGGTGGGGGGCGTCATGGGGGCGCGGCTCGATGCGGCCGCCGCCGAGATCGGGTGATCAGGCGCCGAGCAGCCCCGCCGCCGCGAGCAGGAGCGCGGCGGCGGCGACCACCGACTCGCCGGCGATGAGCCCCGCGCCGGCGCCCGGCACGAGGGCCTCCGCCGCGCTGGGCGAGAGCCGGCGCCACGCCGCCGCGGCGAGCGCGCCGAGGAGGAGCGCGGCCGAGTACGGCGCGGGCGCGATGAAGCCCATGCCGGCCGCGCCCGGCGAGGGGAGCCACCGCACGCGCGCGGCGGCGAGCTCGAGGAGCACGCCGGCCACGAGCGCGGCGACGGTCGCGCCGGCCGCGGACGGCGGGAGCGCCCCGGCGCCGCCCGCCACGAGTGTCCCCAGCGCCCGCCAGGGCACCGCGGCCGGGACGGGCAGCGCCTGCGAGCCGACGCCGTGGGCCGCGGCGAGCGCCGCGTAGAGCGGGACGGCGATGGCGACGCCGAGGACGGAGCCCGCGAGGAGCGCGCGCGCCTGCCCCGGCGCGGAGGCGCCGAGGGCCCCCGCCGCGCGGAGCGACTGCAGCCCGACCCCGGCCTGCGCGGCGAGGCCGGCGGTGAGCCCCGCGGCCCCGACGTTCACCGCCGCGCCGCCGGCGGGCCCGAGCGCGACCTGCGCCACCTGCGCGACCTCGCCGGCGGGCAGGATGTCGGTCTGGCCCGCCGCGCGCACGCAGACGAGCGTGAGCGCCGCGGCGAGGAGGAGCCCGGCGGCGGCGCGGAGCGGGGGCACCCCGAACCCTGCGCTCGCCGCGGCCACCGCGGCGGCCGCGGCCACGGCGGCGAGGGCCGCGCCCTGCCGCCTCCCGGGCTCCGCGAGCCGGCCGAGGTCCTCGAGCGCCCCCGCGAAGGCGCGGCGCTGGGCGGCGAGCGACACCGCGCCGGCGCCGAGCACGAGCGCCACGCCGGGCCAGGCGAGCCAGGACGCGAGCGGGGCGTACTCCGCGGCCGCCACCGCTCCGCTCGCGACGAGCCGCGGGGCGGCCACCCCCCACGCGAGGACCGCGCCGAGTGCGATGGAGAGCCCGTTCCTGAGGCCGGCGAGGATCCCGGCGCCGGCGAGCATCGGCGTGCAGGAGAGTCCGAGCCCCAGCGCGGCGGCGGGGGTGCCGAGGACCGAGCCCGGCAGGTGGAGGGTGACCGGCAAGGCGTGGGCGAGGTCGCGCGCGGCCGTGACGAGGCCCGCCACCGCGGCGCCGGCGCCGAGCGCGCGGGCGGGGCGGCGGTCCCCGCCGCCGCGGAGCGCGCCCGCGAGCTCCGCGGCCGCGGCGCCGGTGGGGAAGGGCGGGCGCTCCTCCTGGAGCAGCCGCCTGCGCAGGCCGACGGCCGCGAGCACCCCGAGCGCCGCGAGGGCGAGCCCGAGCGCGGCGACGGCGGCGGTGGAGGGCGGGCGGCCGAGCTGCTCGAGGGCGGGCACCGCGCCCATGAGGCCGAGCGTCGCGGGCGCCGCCCCCGCCGCGGTGGCGGTGGAGATCACCGTCGCGGCCTCGCCGGCCCCGAGCCGGCGGGCGCGGGCGAGCGCGGAGAGCGCCGCCACGCCCAGCGCGGCGGCGGTGACGTGGCCGGTGTCCCACCAGCCCGTCTTGAGTCCCATGTAGACGTTGGTGACGGCGAGCACGGCGCCGACCCCGAGCCCCGCCCCGAGCGCCCTGGGCGTGAGCTCGCCGGGCGCACCCGCGGCCGCGGCGTTCGAGGCGTCGTCGTGGGCTGCGGCCGTCACGCGTGCGATAGTACCAGCATGCGGCCGGACGACCCCGACGCGACCGAGGGACCGGAGGCCGGGCGGCGCTCCTTCCCGGACGAGGCGCCCTCCGGCGTCGAGGAGGAGCTGGCCCAGGGCGCGCGCGTCGGCGAGTACGCGGTGGTGCGCCTCCTCTCCGGCGGCGGGCACGGCAACGTCTACGTCGCGGAGCACCGGGTCCTGGGGCGGCGCGCGGCCCTCAAGGTCATGCATCGGCGGGTGGCCGGCATCGAGGGGATGGTCGAGCGGTTCGTGCAGGAGGCGCGGATCGTCAACCAGGTCCGCCACCGCAACATCGTCGACATCTACGATCTCGGGCGGCTGCCCGACGGCCGCCCGTACTGCGTGATGGAGCTGTTGCCGGGCCGGAACCTGCGGGCGCTCCTCGCCGAGCGGGGCCGCCTCGCGCCGCAGGAGGCCCTCGCGCTGCTCGAGCCGGTGTGCGCGGCGCTCTCGGCGGCCCACGCCGCGGGGGTGGTGCACCGCGACGTCAAGGCGACGAACGTGATGGTCGACGACGGGCCGCCACAGTCGGTGAAGCTGCTCGACTTCGGCGTCGCGAAGGTGAACCAGCCCGGCCTCGCGGGCCTGACCGCGGCGGGGCAGCGCCTCGGCACGAGCACCTCGATGGCGCCGGAGCAGATCGTGGGGGACCCGGTCGATCCCCGGACCGACGTCTACGCGCTCGGCGTGCTCCTCCACCAGCTCGTCACCGGCGAGCTGCCCTACGCGGCGCGCGATCCGGCCGACGTGGAGCGGATGCACCTCACCGCGCCCGCGCCGCGCCCGAGCCGGGTCGCCCCGGTGCCGCCCGCGCTCGACGCGGTGGTGGGCCGGGCCATGGCGAAGCGCCGCGAGGAGCGGTTCGGGTCGGTGGCCGAGCTCCTCGCCGCCCTGCGCGCGGCGGCCGGCGCGGCCGCGCCGGGTGGCGAGGCGCCCGTGCCGGCCCTCGGCGTCTACGCCACGGCCGCGCCGGCGGGCGGCGGGGAGGAGGCGTTCGTCCTGGCCGCCGAGGCGATCGCGAGCGTGGAGGACGCCCTCCGCAAGGCCGGGCTGCAGGTCGTGCTCGCGACGGGCGAGGCGGTGCTGGCGGTGTCGCTCCTGCCGGACGCGCCGGAGGAGGCCGCCGCCCGTCGCACGCGCCTCGTGGCCCTCGCGCGCTCGGTCCACGACGCGGTCGCGGGCTGGGCCGGCCCGGCGCTCGGCCTCCGTGTCGTGGTGCACGTGGACGCGGTCCGGGTGAGGCAGGGCGCGTCGGGGCCCGCCGTGACCGGCGGCGCGCTGTGCGAGCCCGCACGCTGGGCCGCCGGCGGCCCCGGCTTCGCCGTCGTGTAGGTGCGCCACCCGCCGTTGCCCACGCGAGGCCTCCCTGGCGCGCGTGACGCTCGCGCCGCGCCGGTCCGGCGCGACCTCGGGGTCGCCCCGGTGGGCTCCACTCCGGGTGTAGCCCGGGCGTACGGTCCGGTGCACGTGGGCGCGTGCGCACAGTCCGCCCGAGCGGCGTAAACCCTTGGTGAATGTAGGGGCGTGGAGCGTCGAGGAAGCGCGGGATTCGCTGGCGCGGAGCCGATCCGTAGAGTGCCCGCCATGAACAGCCCTCGCCGCGTCCTCGTGCTCGCCGCCGCCTCGCTCGCCGTCGCGTGCTCCGAGTCCCGCATGTCCTCGAACGTCGACGAGGCCTCCTCGTCGGACGCGCTCGAGGTCCAGAACGGGGTCGCGAACAACGGGATCTCGAACAACGGCCTCGCGTCGAACGGGATCTCGAACAACGGGATCTCCAACAACGGGATCTCCAACAACGGGCTCGCGACCTGGGGGCTCTACTGGGGCCCGGACCAGGCGGCCTTCGCGAACTGGTACCACGCGAACCCGGCGTACGCGGACATGGTCATGACCTACGCCGTGCGCTGCGCGCTGTACGACGGCGACTGGGCGTACTTCTGGGACCCGTGGACGGGCGTCGAGCACTGGTACTGGGGCAAGCTCGGCCTCGCGCCGGACTGGGGCTACGGGCCGCCTTCCGAGTTCGACGAGCAGATGGTCTCCGCCTGCATGGGCGCGCTCTCGAACAAGTTCGGCGAGCACGTGAGCGTCTCGCTGCAGGGGCGCAACGAGTACAACGAGTGGATCCCGCTCGCCTACAACGAGCTGACGAGCTACTCGTTCCGCGAGGGGTGCTTCTTCGGCAACTTCTTCCGCGGGCAGGGCGTCTACGCCGGCCTCGACCACGGGCCCATCCCGGCGAACACCTCGAGCGTGCGGGCCTGCGCGCTCGACCAGGCCGCGAACGGCACCTCGACCGCCTGCCCGCCGATCGTGCAGGTGGGGAGCTGCAGCACGTACTGCACGCCCGCGGGCGCGAACGCCTACGCCTGGTGCACCTACGGCGGCCGGACTTACCCGGCGGTGACGACGCGCCTCAAGCCGGCGACGCTGTCCACCTGCGGCGACGGCGTGTGCTCGGTCTCGGAGAAGTGCGGGACCTCGAGCTCCGCGAAGGCCTGCGTCGACTGCGGCGCCTGCAAGTAGGCCGGAACTGACTCTGCTGCCAGGGGCGGGGGCTACGCCCCCCGCTGAAACTCAGCTCACCAGCTTCTCCGTCCGCGCCCACTCCTCGGCGCAGCGGACGATCTCGGGCGCGATGCGCTCGATGGGCATGACCGAGTCGACGGCGCCGAGGTCGATGGCGACCTTCGGCATGCCGAAGACGACGCAGGTGGCCTCGTCCTGCGCCACGGTCCGCGCCCCCGCCTCGCGCATCGCGAGGAGGCCCTGGGCCCCGTCGCCGCCCATCCCCGTGAGGATGATGCCGACGGCGCTCCGGCCCGCGGCGCGGGCGACCGAGCGGAACATCACGTCGACCGAGGGGCGGTGCCGGTTCACGCGCGGGCCGTCCTTCACCTCGACGACGTAGCGCGCGCCCGACCGCTTCAGCAGCATGTGCTTGTTGCCCGGGGCGACGAGCGCCACGCCCGGCACGACCGAGTCCCCGGTCTGGCCCTCGCGCACGTCGAGCTTCGACTGCTGCTTGAGCCGCTGGGCGAAGAACTTCGTGAACTGCTCGGGCATGTGCTGGGTGATGACGATGCCCGGGCTGTTCGCCGGCAGGGCCGCCAGGATCCGCTCCACGGCGACGGTCCCGCCGGTGGAGGCGCCGATGGCCACGACCTGGTTCGTGGTGCGGGCGAGCGCCGTGGTGACCTGCTCGATCACCGCCGGCGGGGGCGGTGCGCGCCGGAGGCCGCCCGCGGCGACCGCCTTCACGGTCTCGACGAGCTCGGCGGTCATGTCGCCGACCGAGTAGGCCGCGCCCGGCTTGCACATGACCGCGCAGGCGCCGGAGGCGAGCGCCTCCATGGCGAGCTCGCCGCCCTTCGGCGTCAGCGACGACACCACGATGACCGGGGTCGGCTTGTACCGCATGATCTTCTTCAGGAAGGTGATGCCGTCCATGCGCGGCATCTCGACGTCGAGGGTCACGACGTCGGGCTCCTTCTCGAGGAGCATGTCGCGGGCGACGAACGGATCCGGCGCGGCCCCCACCACCTGGACGCCGGGGTCCTTCGCGAGCTCGGACTGGAACACGTTGCGGACGACGGCCGAGTCGTCCACCACGAGGACCTTGATGCGCTTCTCCGGGGTGGTGGTCTCCATGGTGCTCCTCGGCCCTCGCGTGGTCGGACTCAGAAGTCGGTCAGGATCGGGTCGTCTTCCATGGGGAAGACGGCGTCGCCGGCGGCCGCGGGCCGGGGCGGGGCGGCGTGGGTGCCGTTCGTCCGCGCGGGGGCAGGGCGGGCCGGGGCGGGCGGCCGCCGGCGGCGCGCCGGGGCCGCGGCGCGCGGCGCGCGGGGCGCGGCCAGGCGGCGCGGGGCCTTCGCGACCGGCGCCGCGGCGCGCGCCGACCGGGCGAGCCTGAAGGCGCCGATCATCCCGGCGAGCTCGTCGGCCTGGCTGGAGAGCTCCGCCGCCGCCGAGGAGGACTCCTCGGCCGAGGCGGCGTTCTGCTGGGTGACCTTGTCCATCTCGGACACGGCCCGGGTCACCTGCTCCACCCCGGTGCTCTGCTCGCGGGCCGCCGCGGTGATCTCGGAGACGACCGCGCTCACCTTGCCGACCCCCTCGACGATCTCGTCGAGGCGGCGGGCGACCTCGAGCGAGGTGCGCTCGCCGTCGGCGGCCTGGCCGACCGACTGGCGGATGAGCGCCTCGGTCTTGGTGGCGGCCTCCTTCGCGCGGAGCGCGAGGGAGCGCACCTCCTCGGCGACCACCGCGAAGCCGCGGCCCGCCTCGCCGGCCCGCGCGGCCTCGACGGCCGCGTTGAGGGCGAGGAGGTTGGTCTGGAAGGCGATCTCCGAGACGTCCTTGATGATCGCGGACGTGCCCTCGGCGGACGCGCGGATCTTGTCCATCGCGCCGCGCATCTCGCCGACCGCGGCGGAGCCCTCGGTGGCGGCGGTGCGGGCCTTCGCGGCGAGGTCGTTCGCCTGCGCGGCGCTGTCGGCGGAGTGGCGGGAACCCTCGGCGATCGCGTCGATCGAGGCGGTGGTCTGGCCGAGCGCGGACGCCTGCTGGGAGGCGCCCGCGGCGACCGCCTGGGAGGAGGACGCGATCTGGGTGGCCGCCGACGACACCTGCTCGACCACGTCGGCGACCTGGCCGAGGGCGTCGTGCAGGGCGGTGGCGGTGGCGTTGACCGCGTCGCGGATCCGGGCGTGGTCGCCCGCGTAGGTCGCCTCCATGCGGGCGGTGAGGTCACGCTCGGCGAGCCGCTCGAGGACGCGGGCGGCGTCCGCCTGCGGCGCGGCCATGGCGTCGATGGCGCGGTTCACGCCGTCCACGATGCCGCGGAAGTCGCCCTGGTGGCGGGCAGCGTCGGCGCGGTGGGAGAGGCGGCCGGCCTGGGCGGCCTCTCCGAGCGCGCGCACGTCCTCGGCCAGGCGATCGACGGCGGCGATGCAGCCGTTGAGGCTCTCGCGCATGCGGCCGAGCTCACCCTGCCAGGCGGTCTCGATGGGCTCGGGGACGTCGCCGGCCGCGATCCGCGCGAGGGCGGCGGAGGTGGCCGAGAGCGGCGCGGCGATGGCGTCGAGGGTGGCGTTCACGCTCGAGACGAGCGCGGCCCAGTCGCCGCGGAAGCGGGCGGCGTCGGCGCGGGCGTCGAGCTTGCCCTCGGCGGCGGCGCGGGTGAGGGCGGTGACCTCGGCGGCCACGCCGCGGAGGTTCGCCCGCACGCCGTCCACGACGGCGTTCGCGGCGGCCTGCTTGCCGGGGAGGCGCCTGAGCTCGCGCGCGAAGTCCCCCTCGCCGTAGGCCGAGAGCACGTCGAGGAGCTCCGCGAGCACCCCGGTGTGGAGCCGCACGCCGGCGTTGACGCCCTGGGCGAGGCTCGCCCATGCGCCCTGGAGCCGGGCAGGGTCCACGAAGGCGCCGGTGTCGCCGGCCTCCTGGGCCTTCGCCATCGCGGCCATGTCGGCGAGGAGCGCGTCGAGGCTGCGGATGCACCCGTTGAGCGCGTCCTTCACCGCGTTGAAGTCGCCCCGGTACTCGACCTCGATGGGCGGGGGGATGTCGCCGCGTGCGATGCGCGAGACGTGGTCGGCGGTGAGCCGGAAGGGCGCCTCGAAGGCGTCGATGGTGCCGTTCATGCCCTCGACGATCGGGCGCAGATCCGCGTCGAGGCGGGCGACGTCGCCCCGCACCGAGAGATCACCCTGGTCCACGGCGGCGCGGATGCGGAGGACCTCCTCGCCGGCGGCCGCGAGCGCGCGGTCGAGGCGGCGGGGCACGAGGACGACGAGGAGGATCATCACGAGCGCGGCGGCCGCGAGCGTGATCCAGCCGGTGGTGACGGCGCGCGCGGCGGCCTGCTCCATGGCGTCGCGGTTCTCGTCGAGGTGGTCGCCGATCGCCTCGACGAGCCCGTCGAGATCCTTGCCGAAGCCGAGGTACGCGGCGCGGACCCGCTGGTAGCGGGCCCACACCTCGGCGTCGAGCGCGGCGTCCGCCTCGCCCCGGGAGGCGAGCGCGCGGCGCTCGTTGGCCTTCTCGGCGCACGCCTGCACCGCGGCGACCCACGCGTCGAAGCGCGGGGCGAGCTCGGGGAAGGAGGCGTCGAGCTCCGCCGAACCCTTGAGGCGCCCGAGCCGGTCGCGGGCGCGGGTGAAGCCGGCGAGCCCGTGCTCGACGAGCTTCACCACCGCCGGGCCCATCTCGGGGTCGGAGGCGATGCGGTCGGCGAGGAACCCGTTGAGGCCGCGGGTGGTCTCGTGGACCGCCGTGCGCAGGTTCCCCGCCTCCTCGGCGACGGCGAGGTCGATCTCCACGACGCCGCGCAGCCGGTCGGCCACGCCCATCGTGTTCCTCACCTGCAGGACCCCGCCGACGAGCGAGACCGCGAAGGAGAGGAGGAAGCCTGCGAGGACCCGGCGTCCGTTGACCGACTTCACCATCGCCCACCTCCGGTGCGCCGGGGAGGCGCTAGTTCGCGGCGGTCCGGTTGAGCTCGCGGACCTCGTCGTTCGAGAGGATGCGCGCGATGTCGAGCAGGAAGACGATGCGCTTCTCGTGCTTGCCGACGCCGAGGATGAACTCGTCCTCGATGGCCGCGTGGCCGAGCGACGGGGCGGGCTCGATCTGCGCGGCGTCGATGGTGAGCACCTCGAGCACCTGATCGACGAGGAGGCCCATGGTGAGGGGGCGGCCGTCGACGGTGCACTGGACCACGATGATGACGGTCTGGTCGGTGGCCTCGCAGGCCTGCATCCCGAACTTCAGGCGCAGGTCGACGACCGGGATCACCTTGCCGCGCAGGTTGATCACGCCGCGGATGAAGTCGCGGGTGCGGGGCACCCGGGTGATCTCCATGAGGCCGATGATCTCGCGCACCTTGAGGATCTCGAGGCCGTACTCCTCGCGGGCGAGCTGGAAGGTCATGTACTTGCCGGCGAGGCGGCGGCCGAGCTCGGCGGAGCGGCTCTCCTGACCGGCGGTGGCGCTCTGGGTGGCCGTCACGGTTTCCTGGTTCACGGTGTCTCCTCCTGTCCGGGCCGGTTCGGTTCGGCGCTCGGGGGCGTGGACCCCGTACAGCAGGCGACGTGCCATGCGCGGTCCGGGCCCGCCCGCGCAACCTCCCGGGAACTGGAGGCTTCTGGGTGGGTGTCCGGCGCGGGCCGCCGGGTGCGCGAGGGTCGGGTTCAACCCGGGTCGGGGGCGGGACACCCCGACACGCCCCCGCGGGAGGGCCTACTGCAGGCCCACCCCCAGCATGTCGTCGCCCGGCTCGATCTCGATGACGAGCTCGACGCGGCGGTTCTTCGTGCGCCCCGCCTCCGAGTCGTCGTCCGTGAGCGGGTGGGACGAGCCGAGGCCGACCGCGGAGAGGAGCTGGGGGCGGGCGTGGTGCGCCGCCTCCACGTAGCTCACCACCGTCGCGGCCCGGGCCGCGGAGAGGTCCCAGTTGTTCCGCCAGCGGTCGCCGCCGACCGGCGTCTCGTCGGTGTGGCCCTCGACGCGCAGCTTCTTCTGCAGCGGCACGAGCTCGGCCGCGATGGCGTCGAGGATGGGGAGCGCCTGGGGGCGGAGCACCGCCTGGCCGGCGTCGAAGAACTCGGTCGCGGCGAGGCGCACGGTGAGGCGGCGCCCCTCGACCAGGATCGACACCGAGGCCTGCTGCTGCTGCTCGATCACGAACGGACGGATCCGCTTCTCGAGCTTCTTGCGGAGGTTCTCGATCTGCTTCTTCTCGGGGTCGGGGCTCTGCGAGCCCGACTTGAGCGCGGGGCCGCCGCCCTCGGAGGGCGGTCCGTCGAAGATGGGCAGCGCGCCGGTGCCGCCGGTGCCGGCCATGTGCATGGCCCACTTGATGGAATCGGCGGCCTGGGTCAGGCGCTTGTTGTCCACGCGGGAGACCGCGTACATGACCACGAAGAACGCGAACAGGAGCGTCATGAAGTCCGCGTACGAGACGAGCCAGCGCTCGTGGTTCTCGTGCTCTTCGTGCTTGTGCTTCTTCTTCGACATGGATCCTAGGCCGCCTTCTTCTTCTCTTCCTCGCCGCCGCCCTCTTCGCCCGTCCAGGCCCGCAGCTTCTCCTCGAGCACGCGCGGGTTGATGCCCTCCTGGATCGAGAGCACGCCCTCGGCGATGAGGGTCTTGCGCTCCTTCTCGGCGGTGAGCTTGCGCTTGATCTTGTTGGCGAAGGGCAGGAAGAAGATGTTCGCCGCGCCGACGCCGTAGATGGTGGCCACGAACGCCGTGGCGATGCCGCCGCCCAGCTTCGACGGGTCGTTCAGGTTCTCCATCACGTGGATGAGGCCGAGCACGGCGCCGAGGATGCCGATGGTCGGCGCGAAGCCGCCCGCGGTCTCCCAGACCTTCGCGCCGATCTGGTTCTCCTCGAAGTCGGCCTCGATGGCGGCCTCGAGCGTGTCGCGGGTCACGCTCGCGTCCACGCCGTCGACCACGAACTGCAGCGCCCGGCGGAGGAAGGGATCGGAGACCTCGGCGAGCTTGCCCTCGAGCGCGAGCACGCCGTCGCGGCGGGCGACGCCCGCGTACTCGACGATCTGCTTCGCGAGCGGGGCGAGCTCGATCTTGGGGCTCTTGAAGGCGAGCCCGAGGTTCTTCATGCCGACCTTCAGGTCGTGCATCGGGTAGGCGACCATGACGGCGCCGGTGGTGCCGCCGAAGATGATGAGCGCCGCGGTGGCCTGGAGGATCGAGCCGATGTGGCCGCCCTCGAGGTGCTGCCCGAGCAGGATCAGCCCGAGCGCGACGACGACGCCGCCGATGGTGGCGAGATCCATGGCTCACTCCTCCGGCGGCGTCGCCGGCCCGGGCGCCGGGGGCGCCGGGCGCGGGAACGGGACGACGTCGCCGGGGCCCTTGCGCTCGGGTCCGGCGAGGCAGCGCCGCTTGTAGGCCACGGTACGTTCCACCACCACCTCGCAGGTCTCCTTCACCATCAGGTGGAGTCCTCCCTGCAAGGTGAGGACCGTATCCGGGGTGGCCTCCACGAACAGGATGTGCTCGGAGTTCACCCAGAGCTCCTTACCGTCGAGGCGGGTCACGGGGATCATGGCGGGTCTCCGGCGACCGGCCCCGGGGGGCCGGTCGCCCGGGTCAGGTGCGACTAGCGGCGCAGGTTGATGAGCTCGGTGAGGAGCTGGTCGGCGGTGGTGATGGTCTTCGAGTTCGCCTGGAACGACCGCTGCGCGGCGATCATGCGCACGAACTGCTGCGCGAGGTCCACGTTCGACTGCTCGAGCGAGCCCGAGATGATCGACGCGCGCCCGCCGGAGCCGGGCTCGCCGATGACCGGCTGGCCCGAGGACTGGGTCTGCTGCATCAGGTTGCCGCCGACGCGCTCCATCTGATCCGGCGCGGAGAAGCTCGCCACCGCGATCTGCCCGAGCGTGCGGGTCTGGCCGTTCGTGAAGATGCCGGCCACGAAGCCCTCCGCGTCGATGCGGACGCTGGAGAGCTGGCCGGAGCCGTAGCCGTCCTGGCCGATGTAGGTCGCCGAGGAGGCGGAGGCGAACTGCGAGACGCCGAGGAGGCCGGTGCCGCCCGAGGCGATGTCGTCGCCGAAGTCGAAGGTCAGCGGCTGGGGGCCGACCGCGTTCAGCGGGTTGAAGTTGCTCGCGGCGGTCTGCGTCTGCAGCGTGCCGTTCGTGTTGAAGGTGAGCGAGCCGTTCGCGACGACCTGGCGGGTGCCGGCCGTGCCGCCGGTGAGCTCGCTGCCGTCCAGCATGCCGTGCCAGTCCCAGGTCCCGGTGCCGGTCTTCGTGAAGAAGACCTGCATCTTGTGCTCGCTGCCGAGCGAGTCGTAGGTGCTGACCGTGGTGTTGAAGGACGACGTGCCCTCCGGGTCGGTCGGATCCCAGGTCTGGACCGCGGCGTCGGAGTTGAGGTTCGCCTTGAAGGTGATCTCGGTGGTCCGGTTCGGCTGGGCGGACGCGGTGCCGACGAGCAGGTCGCTCGGCAGGCCGGTCACCTGCCCGGAGGCGTCGGCCGGGAAGCCCTGGACGCGCAGGCCGCCCAGGTTCACGAGGTAGCCGTTGTCGTCGATCGTGAACTGGCCGGCCCGCGAGTAGAAGTTCGCGGTCTGGCCGTTGTAGTTGCCCTTCACGACGAAGAAGCCGTTGCCCTGGAGCGCGAGGTCGGTCGCGATGCCGGTCGAGGTCAGCGCGCCCTGGGTGAGGATCTTCTGGACGCTCTTCAGGCGGGCGCCGAGGCCGATCTCGCCCGTGCCGCCGATGACGGACTGGGTGAGGGCGTCCTCGAAGGCGGCGCGG
Source organism: Anaeromyxobacter sp. (assembly GCA_046351695.1). Lineage (GTDB taxonomy): Bacteria > Myxococcota > Myxococcia > Myxococcales > Anaeromyxobacteraceae > Anaeromyxobacter. The sequence continues at coordinate 191,581 of JAXLYA010000001.1, forward strand.
CCCGCCTTGAAGCCGATGGTGTTCGAGTTGGCGATGTTGTCGCCGACGATGGAGAGCTCGAGCGAGGAGGCCTCGAGGCCGGTGGTGCCGGAGGACAGGGCGGTGAGGAGAGACATGACGGCTTCCTTTCGGTGCTGCGGACGGTGTGCTGCGGGCGGTTGAGGCGGTGACGGTGGGTGGAGAAGGGGGCTAGACCCCTGGGGCGGTGACCTGGAGGACGTCGGAGAGCTTCACGTGCCGGCCGTTGACGACGAGGACCGGGACCTGGGAGTCGAAGAGGAGCGAGGCGACGGTGCCGCGGATGGTCAGGCTCGAGCCGACCTCGGTGTGGGTCTTGTCGGAGAGGCGGGCGTCGACCGAGACCGTGTAGTCGCCGGCGGGGACCGGGTTGCCGTCCTTGTCGGTGCCGTCCCACTCGAGCGCGTTCGTGCCCGCGCCGAGGGCGCCCGGCTTGAGCGTCTTGATCACCTTCCCGTTCGAGTCGGAGATGATGACGCTCGTCTCGTCGGCCTTCCCGTCGAGGTTGAGCTCGAACTTCGTCTTGGCGCCGCGCTCGGTGACCGTGACGGCGTCGGTCTTGAACCGGACCTCCTTGCCGACGAGCCCGGTGGCCTGGAGCTGGTTGTTCGAGGCCTGGGCGAGCGCGAGCGTGTCGAGCCGGCTGTTCGCGTTCTGGAGCTGCTCGACCGAGGAGAACTGGGCGAGCTGCGCCACCATGGCGCTGTTGTCCATGGGGTTGAGCGGGTCCTGGTACTGCAGCTGCGCGGTGAGGAGCGTGAGGAACGAGTCCTTGTTGAGGGTGTTCTTCGCCGTGACCGGGGTGTCGGTCTGGGTCGCGGGCAGGTGCGAGATGCTGGACGTGACGGCCATGGCGAGGCTCCTACGCGGTGACGTCGTGGCCCGGGCGGCGGGCCGGTCGGGAAGGGGTGGGGCGCGGCGCCTGGCGCGGGGCGGGCGGGGGGGCGTCGTCGCGGGCGGTGGCGTCCTGGCCCCGCTGGCGGCCGCCGGCGTCGGCGCCGGCGTCGCGGCCGCCCTGGTCCGGGGCGGACGGCTGCACCGGGGCGTCGCGGCGATCGAAGTCGACGCGGGTGAGCGTGAGGCCCTCTGCGGCGAGCGCGCGGGCGAGCTCGGGCGCGCGCCGCTCGAGCGCGGAGGGATCGTCCGCCTCGACGCGCACCGTGGCGGCGCCGTCGCGCAGGCGGAGGTGGAGCGCCACGTCGCCCAGGGTCTCGGACTCGAGCCGGACGTGCGCGGCGCCGTTGCCGAGGAGGCCGGGCCCGGCGTGCGGCTCGTGAGCAGGCTCGGGAGGCCGCGGAGGCGCGGCCGGGGCGGGCTCGCGGGTGGGCGCGGCCGGCGCGGAGGTCGCGGCGGGCTGCGCGGAGGCCTGGGCTGCGGCGGCCTGGGTGGCGGCGCCGTCGTGCTGGGCGGCCGGGGCGCGGGGCGCCGCGGCCGGCTCGTCGGCGGCGGGGGCCGGGGCGCGGGCGCGATCGCGGCGCTGCGCGGCGGGCCCTTCGGCGTGGGGAGACGCGAGCCGGGCGGCCGCGGCGAGATCGCGCTGGGCGCGGTGGTCGGCGAAGCCGGCGAGGCGGGCGTTGAAGGGGCTCGGGGGAACGGCGGCGGCCGACGGGACCGGAGCCGGGGCGGGGGCCTCGCTCGTGGCGAGCGGCTTCGCGGCGGTGTCCACGCGGGTCGCGGGGGCAGGGGCCGCGGGGGCGGGGCGGGAGCCGGAGGGCGTCGCGGGCTGGCCCGGGGCGACGGGCGCGCGCGGGGTGTGCGGGGTGAAGGTCGCGGCCGCGATGCGGGCGGCGAGCGGGAGGGGCGGGGTCGGGCGCGCGGGGGCAGCGGCGGGAGCGGAGGGCGAGGCGTCGTCGGAAGCGCGGAGGGTGGAGGAGGCGGCGGCCGTGGGCGACTGAAGATTCTCGGAGGGCGTGCCGATGTCCCGGGTGACGGCGGGCGAGACGGCGTTCGCCGGGCGAGACGGGACGGAAGCGGCGCGGGCCTCGGGCCGCGCGACCGGGGAGGCGGTCCCCGGGAGCGCGGACGGGGCACGGCGGGAGAAGAAGGCGGGTGCCGGGGACGCGGTTGCTGCGGATGCAGTTGCAGCTGCGGCTGCTGCTGCAGGAGCGGGATCAGGGACCGGAACAGGACCGAGAACAGGAACAGCATCGGGAACAGCATCGGGAACAGCCGATGCCGATGCCGATGCCGATGCGGATCCTGATCCTGATGCGGTTCCTGATCCTGATGCGGATCCTGATCCGGCTCCCGCTCCTGGTGCCTCTGCCTCCCTGGCAGCAGCTGCGGGAGCGGCAGCGGGTGCAGCGTCGGCGGCGGCAGCCGCAGAAGCGTCGGCGGCGGGTGCAGCCGCAGCTGCAGCGGCCGGCCGCGGGCGCGTGGCCTCGTGACGGCGCTGCGCGAGCGGTGCGGGCGCGACGGGCGCGGGCGGCTCCTCGGCGGCGGGCGCGGCGGCCTGCGGCCGGGCGTCCTGCGGCTTCACGGCTGGAGCCTCCCTGGAGGCGGAGGTCGAGGGCGTCGTCCCCGCGGCCTGGCGCGGGGTGGCGCGCGGGGTCAGCGCGGCGAGCGCGACCATGAGGGCGCGCGTGTGCGACGAGACGCCGGCGGCGGCGGTGAGGGCGGCGTCGGCCGCGGCGGCGCGGCGGGGCTCGTCGGCGGCGGGCGCGGTCCGGGCCTCGACATCGGCGGCGTCGAGGGGCTCCTCGGCGATGGAGGTGGGCTGCTCCGCGTCCGGGCCGGCGACCGCGGTCGCGGGCGCGGCGGCGTCGACGGCGCCTGGCGGGCACGGCGCCGGTGCGGCTCCGCGCTCGAGCGTGAGGGCGAGGCGCGCGCGCGCCTGGAACGTGTGGGAGGGCGAGGCGGCGTCGTGCTTCCTCGGGGTCGCCAGGGCCGCGGCCCCGGGCCTCGCCGACGACGCGGGCGTGGGCCCCGACGGGCCGCCGGGGGCCGCCGCGGCGGACGCGGCCAGCGCGGCGGCGGCCTTCGCGGCGGCGAGCGCGTTCGTGAGCGCGCCGTCGAAGCTGGCGGCGGGGGACGCCGTGCCGGCGGTGGACTGCCCGGCGCGGGCCGTCCGGGCCGGGCCGGTCGCCGGCGTGGGCTGAGGGGCCTGGAGGCGGCCGAGGAGGAGCTGCGTCAGCGAGGGCGTGTGGTTCACGGCTTCCTCCCGGAGGCGCGTGCCAGCAGCTTGAAGAGGTCCGCGGCGACCGACGGCTCCATCTTCCCGACGACCTGGGCGGCGTCCGCGGGCCGCATCCGCTCGAGCAGCGTGGCGGCGAGCGGGCGGTCCACCCGGGACAGCACGGCGGCGGCCTCGGCGGGCTTCATGCCCTTCACCGTCTTCGAGAGGGCGTCGAGCGCGCTCTGTCCGGCGGCGTCGCGGCCGGCGACGTTCTTCGCGGCGGTGGCGGCGAGGAGCGCCTCGAGCTTCTGCGTCTCCTCCTTGAGGGCGGCGCGGGCCTCCGCGATCTCCTTCGCCAGCGTCTCGAGCCGCATCCGGTCGGCCTGGACGGCGGAGCGGTCCGCGGCGCGCTGGACGGAGTTGCGGCGGAGCTCCTCGACGAGGGCGCGGCCGGTGAGGGACGGGGGGGTCGAGGTCTCGGAGGCGGCCTGCGCCCGCACGAGCGCGCCGGCGGCCCTCTCCGCGGCGGCGGCGCCGGTCTCCTCGGCCCTGTCCTTCGCCTCGGGCTCCTTCGCGTCCTTCTCCTTGCCCTTCGGCGCGGCGGCGCGGTGCGCGGCCCTGGCCGGCTCCGTCTTCGGGGGCTCCGCCTTCTGCGCCTCGGCCTTCGGCGGCTCCTGGGCCGCGCCCTTCGCGGGCTCGGCCGCGGCCTTCGGCGGCTCGGCCGCGGGGGGCGCCGCGGGCTCGCGCGGCGCGGACGCCTCGGGCGCGCGCGGCGCGGGCGCCTCGGGGGCCTTCGGCTCCTCGGCCGAGAGGAGCAGCGCGAGCGCGAGCTCAAGCACGGGGGGCCTCCGCGGGGCCGAGGAGCTGGGCGAGGCGGGAGAGGGTCTGCGGGAGCGGCGAGCGCTCGTCGGGGCCCTGCCGCAGGAACGCGCGCAGGGGCTCGATGCACTTGAGCGCGCGATCCACGCGCGGGTTCGAGCCGGCCGCGTACGCGCCGACCTCGATCAGGTCCGCGGCCTCGCGGTACGCGGAGAGGACCTCGCGGGCCTGGCGGGCGAGCTCGAGGTGGCCGGGCTCGACGATGTCGTTCATCACGCGGGAGACCGACGCGAGCACGTCGATCGCGGGGTAGTGGCCGGACTCGGCGAGCTTGCGCGACAGGATGAGGTGGCCGTCGAGCGTGGCGCGCGTCGCGTCGGCGATGGGGTCGCCGATGGTGTCGTCGCCCTCGGCGAGCACCGTGTAGAACGCGGTGATGCTGCCCTGGCCTGCGTCGTTTCCCGCGCGCTCCACGAGGCGCGGCAGGAGCGCGAAGGCGGAGGGCGGGTAGCCCTTCGTGGTCGGGGGCTCGCCGGCGGCGAGGCCGATCTCGCGCTGCGCCTGGGCGACGCGGGAGAGCGAGTCCATCAGGAGCAGCACGCGCTTCCCGTCCGCGCGGAAGTGCTCGGCGACCGCGGTCGCGGCGGTGGCGGCGCGCAGCCGCTTCACCGGCGACTCGTCGCTCGTCGCGACCACCACCACGGAGCGGGCGAGGCCGTCGCCGAGGTCGCGCTCGATGAACTCGCGCACCTCGCGGCCGCGCTCGCCGACGAGGCCCACCACGACGACGTCGGCGTCGGCCGAGCGGGCGAGCATGCCGAGGAGCACGGACTTGCCGACGCCGGGGCCGGCCATGACGGCGATGCGCTGGCCCTCGCCGACCGTGAGGCAGGCGTCGATGGCGCGGATGCCGAGCGGCACCGGCCGGGCGACGCGGCGGCGGTCGAGCGCCGGAGGCGGGGCGGCGTGCAGGGAGGTGCGGTGGCGCAGGGTGGGGGCGGGGCGGCCGTCCACCGGCTTCAGGTTCGCGTCGACCACGCGGCCGAGCAGCCCGACGCCGACCGCGACGCGGTCCGCCGCCTGGCGCGGGACGACGTCGCAGCCCTCGCCGATGCCCTGGATCTCGCCGAGCGGCATGAGCTGGGCCGTGCCGGCCTGGAACCCGACCACCTCGGCCATCACGAGGTCGCCGTCCTTCGCGCGGATCTCGCAGGCGGTGCCGACCGGGACCCGGGGCAGCGCCGCCTCGACGAGCAGGCCCGTCGCGCGCACCACCCGCCCCGTCAGCGGGGTGGGATCGGCGGCGGCGAGGGCCCGACCGAGGCCGGCGAGATCCACGAGGCTCACGCGGTGCCCTCCTCCAGCGCCGAGCGGGCCGCGCGGAAGAGCTCCTCGAGGCGGGTGTCGATCCGGCCGTCGACGGCGCCGAAGTCGGTGTCGACCACGCAGTCGCCGAGCGCGAGGCCGGGGTCGCCGGCGACGTCGATCTTGACGGCCGTGACGCCCGCCGCGCCGCTGGAGAGGGCGCCCTCGAGCAGGGCCACGTGGGTGGGGTTCACCCGGACGACCACCTTCCGGCTCTCGCCGGCCTTCTTCACGGCCGCGCGCACGAGCGCGAAGAGCGCCTCGGGCGAGGTGGCGACCTCGGTCTCGAGGATGCGGCGGGCCACGAGGAACCCGATCTCGAGCGCGTCGGAGCGGGCCTGCTCGCTGAGCCGCTCGGCCTGGAGCCGGAGGACCTCGACGGCGTGGGCGACCTTCTCGAGCGCCTCGGCGCGGATCGCGGCCAGCTCCTCCGCGGACGGCCCCTGGGGCTCGTCCCGCCGGCCGCTCGCCCGCTGCGGCAGCGCGCCGGCGCGGGTGGGCGGCGCGGAGCGCCCGTTCTGGAACACGGGCGGGCGCGGGTCCCCGCTCTCGGGGATGGCGGCCAGGAAGCCGGGGCGGCGGGTCGGGGCGTTCATCGTTCACTCGACGTGAGGTCGATCCTCCTAGACCATCTTCTCGGACGCGCCGACGATGGTGATGCGGCCCTGCTGCGCGAGCTCCTGGGCCAGCTTCGCGATCTCCTGCTGGGCGGCCTCGACCGAGGACAGCTTGACCGGGCCCATCGCGGCGAGATCGTCGGAGAGCATCTCGGCCGCGCGGGACGAGAGGTTGCCGAGGAACTTCTGGCGGACGTCGGCGGTCGCGCCCTTGAGGGCCACGGTGAGCCGCTGGGCGTCGATCTCGCGGAGGAGCTGCTGCAGGTCCTTGTCGGCCAGGTTGCCGAGGTCGGCGAAGGTGAAGAGCCGGCCGCGGACCTCGCCGGCGAGCCCGGCGTCGTCCTTCTCGATCTCGGAGAGCACCACGCCCTGCTGCTGGGGGGCCATCCTGCGCAGGATCTCGAGGGCGGTCGCCTTGCCGTCGACCTTGCGCATGCCGCCCGCCACGAGCGCCTTCAGCTCGGCGGAGAGGGCCTGGCCGACCTCGCGGAGGACCTCCGGCGCGACCGAGTCGATGGTGGTCATGCGGCGGATGACGTCGGGGCGGACCTTCTCGGGGATCCGGTCCATGACGCCGGCGGCGCGCTGGGAGTCGAGCGAGGAGAGGACGAGGGCGATGGTCTGGGGCTGCTCGCGGGAGAGCACCATGGCGAGCGCCTCGGGGTCGGCCTGGGACACCGGGCCGAGCACCTCGTCGGGCGGGGGCGGGGGCACCACGCCGTCGAACGCGCGGCGGGCGGTCTCCGGGCCGAGGGCCTTCGAAGCGATCTCGCGCAAGAGCTCGTCTCCCGCGGCGGCGTCGCCGCCGACGCTCTCCATGGTGCTGATGAACTCGTCGAGGGCCTCGCCGACCGCGCCCGGGCCGCGGGTGCGGAGCACCTTCGCGCCGAGGGCCACGCGGCGGAGCTCCGTCTCGCCGAAGAGCTTGAAGACCGCGGCGGCGATGTCCGGCCCGAGCCCCAGCAGGACGGCGGCGGCGCGCTGGCAGCCGACGGAGGAGGCCTCCGCCATGATGGTGACCTGGGAGACCTGCTCAGCCATGGTGCTGGGCCCTCTGGGCGGCGCCTTCCTGGGCCATCCAGGCCTTCAGGATGGCGGCGGCGCGGTTGGGGTCCTGGCCGGCGAGCACCCGCGCGCGGTCGCGGGCGATGGACACCGGGTCGTTGAGCGCCGGCGCGGACGGCGCCGGGGGGAGGCCGCCGGCCTCGCGGGCGAGCGCGGCCTCGATCTCCGCGACGCGGGCGCCGGCCGTGATCGGCAGGCCGCCGTCGGCCGCGGCGGGCGCCGCGTTGCCGCGGAGCGCCCAGGCGAGGATCAGGAGCGCGGCGAGGCCCGCGACGCCCCAGCCCACGTAGGGGAGGGAGGTCCGGACGATGCCGGGCGGCGGCGGGGCGGCCTCGGCCGCGCCCTCCTCCGCCTTCACGAAGGGCGAGGAGGTGATCTCGAAGGTGTCGCCGCGCGCCTCGTCGAAGCCGACGGTGCGCTTCGCGAGCGCCCCGAGCCGCTGCAGGTCGGCGTCGGGCCGGGGCTGGCCGTTCACGCCGTCGAGGAGGACGGCGAGCGACAGCTTCAGGAGCCGGGGCTGGCGGGCGACGGTGGTGGTGGTGGTGCGAGAGACGTCGAAGTTGCGGACCGCCTCCTCGGAGGAGCTCTGGGTCTGGCCGCGGGTCGCGGTGGCCGGGCCGGGCGAGGTGAGCGGCTGGTTGGCGGCCGCGCCGGCGACGCCGCCGCCCTGCGTACCGCCGCCCTGCGCCTGCGTGGAGAGGGTGCGCTCGCTGCGGACCGCGGTGGCCTCCGGGTCGATCTTCTCGGCCTGGGTCTGGACCTCGGTCTGGTCCATGGAGGCGGTCACCCGCGCGACGACGGCGCCCGCGCCGACGGCCGGCGCCAGCACGTCCATCACCCGCTTCTCGAGGTCGCGCTCGAAGGCGCGCTGCTGGCCGAGGGCCTCGCCCCAGGCGCCCTCCTCGGTGAGCACCTCGCCGCGCCCGTCGACCACCGTGACCCCGCGGGCGTCGAGCCCGGGCACGGCGGAGGAGACGAGGTGGCGGATGCCGGCGAGCTCCTTGTCGGAGAGGCTGCGCCCCGGCTGGAGGTTGACGACGACCGCGGCGGAGGCGCTGCGGTCCTGGTCGCGGTAGAGCCCCTTCTCGGAGAGCGTGACGTGCACGCGCGCGGTGCGGACCTGGGCGAGCTTCGAGATGGTGCGGGCGAGCTCGCCCTCGGTGGCGCGGCGCAGGTTGATCTTCTGCGTGAACTCGGAGACGCCGAGGTCGCCGCGGTCGAAGATCTCGAACCCGACGCCGCCGCCGCGCGGGATGCCGGCCGCGGCGAGGAGGAGGCGGGCGTCGTAGACCTTCGAGGCGGGCACCGAGAGGGCGCTGCCGTTCGCGTCCGCCTTGAAGGGGATCGCGTTCGCCTTGAGGATCGCGCCGGCCTCGGCGGAGTCCTCGGGCGTGAGGTTCGTGAAGACGTACTGCTGCTGCTCGGCGGTCTGCACGCCGTTCCAGGCGATGACGCCGACGGTGGCGATCGCCGCGAGGAACATCACGGCCTTCAGGCCGTGGGGCAGGGCGCCGAGGAGGCGGGGGAGCTCGCGGAGCTGGTTGAGGAGGGGTTCCATGGTGGGGCTACACGCTCATCCGCATGACTTCCTGGTACGCCTCGACGACCTTGTTCCGGACCTTGGTGAGCACGCGCATCGAGACGTCGGCCTTCTCGAGCGCGAGCGCCGTCTCGTGCAGGTTGCCGGCGCCCATCGCGGACTTCTCGGCCTCCTGGTCGGCCTGGAGCTGCAGCTTCTCGACCTCGCCGATGGCGTTGCCGAGCGCGTCGGCGAAGGAGGAGGGTCCCTTCGCCGGCGAGGCGGCCGGCCCCACCTGCGTGGGCAGCCCGTCCAGCCCGCCGATCCCGATGCCGATCCCGCGGATCCCCGACATGGCTCACCTCACCGCGCGATCTCGAGGGCGCGCTGCGCCATCGTCTTCAGGGTGTCCACCGCGGTGGCGTTCGCGTCGTACGCCTTCTGCGCGGAGATGAGGTTCACGACCTCGTGGATCGGGTTCACGTTCGGGAGCGTCACGAACCCGTCGGCGCCCGCGTCGGGGTGCGACGGCATGTAGACGCGGCGGCCGGGGGCCTCGTCCTTCGCGAGCTCGGAGACCCGCACGCCGACGAGCTCCGGCTCGGCGCGGCCGAGGGCGTCCTCGAAGGGCACGGCCTCCATGACCGGGTCGAGCCGCTGGTAGGGCTTGCCGTCGACGCCGCGGGTGGTCTCGGCGTTCGCGAGGTTCGACGCCGCGACGTTGACGCGGACGCGCTCGGCCGAGAGGCCGGACGCGCTGGTGCGGAGTGCGGAGAGGAAGTCCACGGGGCGTCTCCCTAGGCGGCGCCGTCGGAGGCGGCGTACTTGAGGATGGCGAGCTTCTTCGCGGCGGCCTTCGCGGCGGCCCCGTACTGCAGGGCGTTCTCGGCGACGGCCCCCAGGGTGCGGTCGAGGTCCACGGCGTTGCCGTCGAGGCCTGGCGCGGCGGCGGGGTCGGCGTGCACGAAGGCCTCGGGGGCGCTCGCGGAGCGGGCGCCGGCGATCGGGAGGTCGCCCTCGCGCGCCGGGGAGGCGGCCGACGGCTGCTCGACGGCGCTCCGGGCGGCGGCCATGGCGGCCGAGAAGTCGAGGTCGCGCGCCACGTACCCGGGGGTGTCGGCGTTCGCGACGTTGCCGGCGAGCACGGACTGGCGGGCGAGCCGGACGTCCAGGCTGCGCTCGAGCGTCGAAAGTGTGGCGTCGAAGATCCTCACGAGCGTTCTCCTTGCGAGCGGTGTGCCCGCGCGGCCGCCCCGAAGGGAGGCGCGCCGAACTCCAGGGGGTTCCTCGGGCCGATGGGCGGCGCGCCGAGGGGCGTGCGGACGAGCCCGCCCGGCAGGATCGGCCGGCCGGCAGCGCCGGCCGGGCCGCAGGGCGTCCCCGACTCGCGCCAGGCCCGGAGCTTGTTGCGCAGCGTCCGCAGGCCGATCCCGAGCAGGCGGGCCGCGTGGGTGCGGTTCCCGTCGACGCGCCGGAGCGCCTCCTCGATGGCGATGCGCTCGAGCGTGGCGAGGTCGAGGGGCAGCTCGGCGGGCATGCCGCCCGCGGGCGCGGCGGAGCGCCGCGGCACCGGGCTCGCGGCGAGGCCGAGGTGCACCGGCCCGACCTCCGCGCCCCGGGAGCGCACCACCGCGCGCTCCACGACGTTCCGGAGCTCGCGGACGTTCCCGGGCCAGCCGTGGTCGAGCAGCGCCGCCTCGGCCTCCTCGCCCAGGCCCGGCACCTCGCGGCCGAGCGCGGCCGCCGCCTCGGCGAGCAGCCCCCGGGCGAGCGGCAGCACGTCCTCGGGGCGGTCGCGCAGCGGCGGGACCGTCACCGGGTAGACGTTGAGACGGTAGTAGAGGTCGGAGCGGAACCGCCCCTCGCGCACCAGGGCGGCGAGGTCGAGGTTGGTGGTGGCGACGACGCGCACGTCCACCGGCACCGGGCGCTGGCCGCCGACCCGGTCGATCTCCCGCTCCTGGAGGACGCGGAGCAGCTTCGCCTGCAGGGAGAGCGGGAGCTCGGAGATCTCGTCGAGGAGCAGGGTGCCTCCGCTCGCCTGCTCGAAGCGGCCCGCGCGGCGGTCCGCCGCGCCGGTGAAGGCGCCCCGCTCGTGCCCGAAGAGCTCGGACTCGAGGAGCTCGGCCGGCAGCGCCGCGCAGTTCACCGCGACCCACGGGCCGTCCTTGCGGGCGGAGCGGGCATGGAGCCGGCGCGCCAGGACCTCCTTGCCGGCGCCGCTCTCGCCGAGGAGCAGGACCGTGGTGGGCGTGTCGGCGACGTCGTCGACGGCGAGGAGCGCCTCGCGCATGGCGGGGCTCTCGGCGACGGGATCGAGCGCGAACGGGCGGGGCGGCAGGGCGGTGGCCGCGGCGGCCCCCGTGGTCGGTGCAGGGCTCATGGAGCGGTCCCCTTGCGCAAGGCCGCGAGCTTCGCGGCCTCGAGGGCGGCGCGGGCCGCCGCGAGATCGGGATCGTCGGCGGGGTTCGCCGGGTGGGAGGCGTCGTCGGACGGGGTGCGCAGCGCGCGGGCGAGCGCGGTCCACGCCGGCGTGGCGAGCTCGCGCTTCGTGAGGCGGGTGCGGGCGAACCGGAGGATCTCGCCCGCGCGCACCCGGTCGCCGCCGGCGAGGTAGAGCTGGCCGACGTGGAGGAGGTGCTCGCCCTGGCGGGCGGCGGGGATCTTCCCGGTCTGGGAGGCGAGCATGTTCGCGGCCCACAGCGGGGCGCCGGCCACCTCGGCCTGGCGGGCCGCGGCGAAGGCGAGCGGGAGGGCGTCCTGGCCCTCCATGCGGCCGGGCCACTCCAGGTAGACGCCGAGGGCCTCGGTGCCGTCGGGCGGCGGGCGCTCGAGGGCGAGGGCGAGGAGGTGCCGGCACCAGTGCATGTTGGACTTGCAGGCGCCGTCGAGCCGGGTCTCCTTCGCGAGCGCCTGGGTGGTCTCGATGAGCTCGCCGCGGAGCACCGCGAGCCGCGCCTTGCGGAGGATGGCGTCGGACCGGTAGGCGATGGGGACGCCGGTCGCGTCGAAGACGGTCTGCTCGAGCGCGCCGCCGATGCAGCCGGGCTCGAGCTCGCAGAGCCGCATCGCGGCGAGGCGGGACCACGGCGCCTCGGCCCTGGCCTTCTTCCAGGCCTGCACGGCGGCCTCGGGATCGTCGTCGGCGAGCGCGAGATCGCCGAGGCGGAGCTGGGCGTGCGGGGAGGGCCCGCTCCGGGCGGCGGCCTGGAACTCGCGGCGGGCGGCGGCGAGGTCGCCGGAGGCGAGCGCGCACTCGCCGCGCGACAGCGGCGCGAGGCCGGGGCAGGCGTCGAGGCCGATCGCCTCGGGGTCGAACGCGGCGAAGGGCGGCCCCTCCTCGGCGGGCCGCCACGGCGGCACGGAGAGGCGGCGGAGCTGGAGCAGGGTGGTGCCGCGGCCGGGCTCGAGGTCGGCGCGGAGCATCTCGGTCGTGCAGTGGAGCACCACCGCGCCGTCCTCCACGGTGGCCTTCGGGCAGAGGCGCGAGTCGCCGTGGAGCCGCCGCGCCAGGAGCTCGGCGGAGGCGCCCGGGGCGAGCATCAGCGTCACCCGCTTCTCGAACGGCTGCGACACGACGCCACGAGCGCCGGGGACCGGCAGGTGCTCCTCGTACTTCACGAGCGCGAGCGGCGCGTGGGCGGCGAGGGCGATGGCCATGGAGACGGCGAGCGTCACGATCCGGACGCATTGCAGCGGCCGTGCCCGGCCCTCGCCGACGCTCCCCTGACGCCGGACCCACGAAATGCGAGGGCCAGGCCGGAGCCTGGCCCTCGGGGGCGGCGGTCTGCGGCGCGCGCGTCAGCGCGACGTCGCGGCGTCAGCGAAGCGTCACGCGGCGACGTCGCGGTTGCGGCGCCGCAGCTTCTCGACGAGCGTGGTGCGCTGCAGGCCGAGCAGGTCCGCGGCGGCCTTCTTGTTCCCGCCGGTGCGCGCGAGCGCGGCGTCGATGTACGACTCCTCGAGGCGGCGCAGGATGCGGGGCAGGTCGACCGGCCGGCCGTCGGAGAGCACCGGCTCGCCCGCCGGCAGATCGTCGCCCATCGCGAAGCGCGGGGGCAGGCCGTCGGAGGCGGGCTCGGAGACGATCGGCTCCGGCGAGAAGGCGGAGGGCGCGGGCGGGAGCTCCGCGGCGGCGTCGGCGGGGAGCTCGGCGGGCGCCGCCACGAGCGAGAGCGGGCTCGCGCGGCGGTCGCCGCGCACGAAGGCGGGCAGGTCGGTGAACCGGATCACCTGGCCCTCGGCGCACACCGCGACGCGCTCCACGAGGTTCTCGAGCTCGCGCACGTTGCCGGGCCACGCATACGCGGCGAGCGCCTCGAGCACCGCCGGCTCGACCGGGCGGGACTCGCCGCGCTCGGCCCAGAAGTGCTGGAACAGGCGCACGACGTCGGTGCCGCGGGCGCGGAGCGGCGGCACCTCGACCGGGCACACGAGGAGGCGGTAGTAGAGGTCGCGGCGGAAGCGGCCGGCCTCGACCTCCGCGGCGAGATCGCGGTTCGTCGCCGCGATGAGCCGGAAGTCGGCCGGGACGGGCTCGGTGGAGCCGACCGGCTCGTAGGAGCGCTCCTGGAGGACGCGCAGCAGCTTCACCTGGAGGGAGAGCGGCAGCTCGCCGATCTCGTCCAGGAACAGCGTGCCGCCGTGCGCGGCGGCGATCCGCCCGCGGCGGGACTGGACCGCGCCCGTGAAGGCGCCGCGGACGTGGCCGAAGAGCTCGGACTCGAGCAGCGCCTCGGGGATCGCGCCGCAGTTCACCGGCACGAGCGTCTTCGTCGCGCGGGGGCTGTTCTCGTGGACGAAGCGGGCGAAGACCTCCTTGCCCGTGCCGGTCTCGCCGGTGAGGAGGACGGTCGCGTCGCTCTGCGCGATGCGCTTGCAGGTGCGGACCAGCTCGACGAGCGGGCTCTGGGGGCCGTGCACGATCTGCGTGCCGCGGGTCGTCGTCGGGGTGGTGGGCGTCGTCGCGTTCATTTCGTCCATCTCCTCGTCCGCCGTGATCGCGTCGCGGACGTGGCGCCAATGAGCAAGCGCTCTGCCAACGCGCCACCCCGGTGACGATCCCGTGCTTCCGCGGGGTTCGGCGCGGCCGCGTCAGATCTCCTCGGGGTGAGCGCACACCCGGAGCGGTTCGCCGACCCCCTGCCGTCACCTGGGGGCATGACTCCAGGTGAACGTGTGGGAGCGACACGCACCACGCTGCGCGCCAGCGAAATCGCGCGCGGCGGTCGCCTTGACGCTCCGGGTCGTGCCCGATACCTTCGCCGGACCGATGACGTCCTCCACCGGAGCAGATCGGCCTACATCGGGCACGGGCCGGACGGCCTTCGTGTCGCCCGAGACGCGCGTGCTCCGGCTGCCCGGGCCCTTCGCGCTCGAGGGCGGCGGCGTCCTGACCGCGCCGGAGATCGGATATCGCACGTGGGGCACGCTCGCCGCGGACGGCGCGAACGCCGTGGTGGTCTGTCACGCTCTCACCGGCTCGGCGGACGCGGATCGCTGGTGGACGAGCATGTTCGGGCCGGGCCGGGCGCTCGACCCCGGGCGCGACTTCGTCGTCTGCTCCAACATCCTCGGCTCCTGCTACGGCACCACCGGGCCGACCTCGGTCGATCCGGCGACCGGCGCGCCCTGGCGGGGCACGTTCCCGCGGGTCACGGTCCGCGACATGGTGCGCCTGCAGCGGGCGCTCGCCGACGCGCTCGGCGTCCGCCGGGTGAGGATGGTGATCGGCGGCTCGCTGGGCGGGATGCAGGCGCTCGAGTGGGCGCTCCTCTACCCGGAGCTCGTCGACTCGGTGGTCTTCATCGCCTCCACCGCGCGGCACTCGGCCTGGGCCATCGGCCTCTCCGAGGCGCAGCGGCAGGCCATCTTCGCCGACCCGCGCTGGCGGGGCGGGCGCTACGACCCCGCCGACGCGCCGGTGGCGGGCCTCGCCGCCGCGCGCATGGCGGCGATGCTCACCTACCGCAGCGCGGTCTCGATGGAGCAGCGCTTCGGCCGGCGCCTGCAGACCGAGGACCTCTTCGCGATGCAGAGCTACCTCCGCTACCAGGGGGACCAGCTCGTCGACCGGTTCGACCCGGCGACCTACGTCACGCTCCTCGACGCGATGGACTCGCACGACGTCGCCCGCGGCCGCGGCGACCTCGACGACGTGCTCCGCTCGATCCGCCAGCCCATGCTGGTCGTGGCCATCGACAGCGACGTCCTCTACTGGCCCGCCGAGCAGCGCGAGGTGGCGCGGCTCGTGCCGCACGCGCGGCTCGCGGTGCTCGACTCGATCCACGGCCACGACGCCTTCCTCATCGACGTGGACCGGCTCTCCGAGATGGTGGTGGAGTTCCGGGGGCTGCCGGCGGGTCACGGCCCGGGCGCCGCCGAGCAGGCCTTCCGCGAGAAGGGCGTCGCGCTCCTCGTGGTCGGGAAGGGGAAGGTCGGGGCCGAGGTGCTCGAGCAGCTCCGCGTCATGCGCGGCGAGCTCGAGCGCGATCACGACGTCGCGCTCCGGGTCGTCGGCCTCGCCGACCGGCACGGGGCGGTGCTCGCGCCCGAGGGCGTGGACCTCGACCGCTGGCGCGAGGTGCTCGCCGCGGCCCCCGCCACGGGCCCGCTCGATGCGCGCACCGCGCCGGCGCTGCTCGACCGGCTCGCCGGGCTGCCCCGGCCGGTGCTCGTGGACGTGACCGCGGCCGACGGCATGGACGAGGTCTACGCCCAGGCCTTCCGGCGCGGCATCGACGTCGTCTCGTCCAACAAGCGGCCGCTCTCGGTGGAGCCGCGGGCGCTCGACGCCTTCCGCCAGGAGCGCCGCGCCCACCACCGGCACCTCCACTACGACGCCGCCGTCGGGGCGAGCCTGCCCGTGATCGGCACGCTGCGCCGGCTGGTCCAGGGCGGCGACCGGGTGGTGGCCGTCGAGGGCGCGCTGTCCGGCACGCTCGGCTACGTCACGGGCGAGCTCGCCCGCGGCGTGCCGCTCTCGCTCGCGGTGCGCTGGGCGATCGGCCTCGGCCACGCGGAGGCCGATCCCCGGGACGACCTCTCCGGCAGGGACACCGCGCGCAAGGCCCTCATCCTGGCCCGGGAGCTCGGGGCGCGCCTCGCGCTCGAGGACGTGCGGGTGGAGCCGTTCGTGCCGCCGGGGCTCCTCGTGGAGGGCGGCGCGGATGCGCTCATCGCCGCGCTGCGCGGGCACGACCACGCGATGGCCGAGCGGGTGGCGGCCCTCGCGCGCGAGGGGCGCGTGCTCCGTTACCTCGCGCGGATCACCACCGCGCCGGACGGCCGGGTGTTCGTGAGCGCCGGCCCGGTCGCGGTCGAGGCGGCGGAGCCCGCCGCGCGCCTCGTCGGGGTGGAGGCCCTGGTCGCGTTCACGACGGCGCGGCACACGGAGCGCCCGCTCGTCGTGCAGGGCGCGGGCGTCGGCGCCGCCTCGACCGCGGGGACCGTGATCGCCGACGTGCTGCGCGGGATCGGCGCGGGCGCGCGGTAGCCCGGAGGTCAGGCCGCGTCGGAGAGGTCCCGCCGCGGCCGCGCGAGGCCGCGCGCGACCTCCTCGACGTCCGCCATCACCGCCCGGGTCGTCGGCCAGCGCCCGGCGCCCTTGCCGGCGAGCCGGATCACCTCGCCGTTCGAGAGCTCGAGCTCCACCCGGTTCTCCTCGCCGAGGGCCCCGGCCAGGAAGTCGTCGGGCCGCAGGCGCTCGGGCGCGACCCGGGCGACCGGGCCGGCCGGCCCGGCGGCCACCTCCGCCACGAGCTTCGTCGTGCGGCCCTCGGCGCGCGCGCGGGCGATCGCGGCCGGCTCGAGCCGCGCGATGCCCCGGACCTCGAGCGCGACGGGGAGCGCCCCGAAGCCGACCGCGGCGCAGAGCGTCGCCTTGTGGGCGGCGTCCGCGCCGGAGACGTCGGACGAGGGGTCGGGCTCGGCGAAGCCGAGGGCCTGCGCCTCGGCGAGGGCCGCGGCGTACGTGGCCCCCGCCTCCACGCGGCCGAGCACGAAGTTGCAGGTGCCGTTGAGGACGCCGCGCAGGCGCGCCACGCCGGGGCCGCGCCGGGCCCGGGCGAGGTGCTCGAGCACGGGGACCTCGCCCCCCACCGCCGCGCCGAACCGCAGGGTGGGGTGGTCGCCCGCGGTGAACGGCGCGAGCTCGCTCCAGCGCGCCGCGATCGCCGCCTTGTTGGCCGAGACGACGTGCCGGCCGGCGAGGAGCGCCGCGAGGAGCACGTCGCCCGCGGGGACGGCGCCGCCGAGCGCCTCGATCACGAGGTCGGCGTCGAGGCGCACGGCGTCCCAGGGATCGGTCGAGAGGAGCCGCGCGGGCAGGCCGTCCGCGGCGTGGCGCGCGGGGTTGCGGACCACCGCGCCGGCGAGCTCGTACCGTCCTGGGCGGGCGAGGAGCCGGCGGAGGACGCCGCCCCCGACCGTGCCCACGCCGAGGAGGACCACCCGGAGCGGGCGGCCGGGCCCCGCGCCGGCCCCGCCCACCGCACCCGTCTTCACGTCTCGCGAGCCCATGCACGCCTCCGTCGCGCGGCGGGGCCGGGGCTTCGCTTGCGGGCTCGTCGGGAGCGACCGTCGCTCGGCAACGTGGAGCGGACGGGACGCGTCGGCTCGCTTTAGCGGCAGGAGATCTCGCGCAGCTTGCGAACTCCTTGTAAGGCGCCCGCAAGCTGAGGCTCAAATCGGCGCCGACCAACGCGTTCTGTGGGGCCGTTCTACGGGCGTTCCGGCCGCGCGTCAAGCCCAAACGGATGAATGTCCGTCATCCCGGATGGACCGTGACGGGGCGTCCGGTTACACGAAGGGTATGGCCGAGGAAGGCGATCGCGAGCTCCGGACGCTGCTCCGCCGCGCGGCCGCCGGCGACCCCGGCGCCGCCGAGGCGCTCGTCGCCGCGACCTACGGGGACCTGCAGGCGCTCGCGCGGACCCGCCTGCGGCGCACCTCGCCGATGACGCTCCTCGACACGGCCGGCCTCGTGAACGAGTGGTACGAGCGGTTCGCGCGGCAGCACCGGCTCGCGCTCGCCGACCGCGCGCACTTCCTCGCGCACGCCGGCCGGGTGATGCGCTCCATCATCGTCGACCACGTCCGGCGGCGGACCGCCGCGCGGCGAGGGGGCGGCGTGGCGCGGGTGCCGCTCGAGGACGGGGACGCGGCGGTCTCGCAGGAGGGCGAGGAGGAGATCCTGCGGGTCCACGCGGCCCTCGAGGAGCTCGCCCGGCTCGATCCGCGCCTCGCGCGGGTCGTCGACCTGCGCTACTTCGCGGGGCTCACCGAGCTCGAGATCGCCCGGATGCTCGGGGTGACCGATCGCACGGTGCGCCGCGACTGGGAGAAGGCCCGGCTCTGGCTCGCGGCCGCGATGCGCCAGGAGGGGTGAGCCGGGCCTGTCCCGCTACTGCGCGCCCGGGACCTGCATCCCGAGCGACTTCATGATCTCCTGGCCCTTCGGCACGAGCCCCTTCACGGCGGCGATCGCGGGCTCGAGGTTGCCGGCCTGGAAGTCGGCGGTGGCCTTCGAGAACGTGGACTCGATGCCGGCGAGCCCTTCCTTCGCCGAGGCGACGGTGGCCGCGTCGAGCCCCTTCGGCAGCTTCTTCGACTCCGCGAGGATCGACAGGCGGCTCTTCAGCGCGCCGACGAGCGAGGGGAGGTCGGCGGTCGCGCCCTTCCAGGCGGCGACCAGCTGGTCCTTCTTCGCGGCGGCGGCGGCGATCGCCTCCTTGACCTTGCCGGGGATCGGCTCGAGCTGGGCGAGGGCGCCCTTGTAGTCCTTCTTCGCCACGAGCCCCTCGGCGCCCGAGAAGGCGGCCTTCACGGCGGAGACCTGGTCGGGCGCGTACTTCTGCGCCTCGGCGTCGAGGGTGGCGATGGCCGACTTCGCCGCGGCGAGCGCCGACTCGGCGGGGAGCTTCGCCGGGTCGGTGCAGCCCACGAGGAGGGCGAGGGGCAGGGCGAGGCTGAGAGCGGAGAGGATGCGGTTCATGGGGTCCCCCTTCACGGGATGCGGAGCTTCCAGCCGATCTGGATCAGATCGGGGTTCTTGATGAGGTCGCGGTTCGCCTCGAAGATCTTCCGGTAGAGCTTCGGGTCGCCGTAGTACCGCTCGGCGATCTTCGAGAGGGTCTCGCCCTTCACCACCACGTGGTACTGGGCGTACGGATCTCCCGGGGGGCTCCCGGGCGCGCTGGGATCGGCCACGCGGACGTCCTTTCGTTGCCGGGCGGTCCACCCGCACGGACGGCGGAACCCTAGGGGAGCTCCGGGCGGGCCGCAGCAGGGGAGATCCGGACCCTCTGCGGGCTGCCCCGGGCGTGGTGCCGGGTCAGGGGCTGCGCGCCGCCGCCGCGAGCGCGGCCACGAAGGCGCGGAGCGCCTCGGGCCCCTCACCATCCGTATAGGCGGCGAGCGGCTCGTCCTCGAGGGCGAGGGCCTCGAGCGCGTACGCGAGCTGGTCCTCGCGCAGGGCGAGCACCACGAGGGGCGCGGCGTGCAGCGCGTGCGCGATCGCGGCGCGGTTCCCGCCGCCGCCGAGCTCGAGCTTCCCTAGCCCGTCCACCACCAGCACCGCAGCGTCGCGCGCGGACGCCTCGATCCACGCGCCGACCTCGGAGAGCGCCGCGGGATCGAACGCGAGCGCACAGGAGCCGCCCGCCTCGGCGGGCTGCGCGGTGGTGGCCGCGAGCGTCACCTGTCGCCCGTCCCCCAGGCGCTCGGCGAGCACGGTCTTGTGGCCGCGGTCGTCCTCGAGCGTGCGCTGCGTGAAGCCGCCGACGCGCACCCCCTCCGCGGCGAGCGCCGCCGCGGCCTCCCGCGCGGCGGCCGACCGCCTGCCGCCCTTGCCCCCGATGACGAGCGCGTAGCCCATGGCGGAGAGGTTACACTCGAACCCGTGGACCCCGTCACCACCCTCGTGCAGTCCCTGGGCCTCGCCTACGCGAGCGGCATCTCCCTCTACGCCACCGCGGCCTTCGCGGGGCTCGCCTCGCACCTCGGCTGGATCGGCCCGCTCCCGGGCGCGCTCGGCTTCCTCGCGCAGCCCTGGTGCTTCGGCCTGTGCGGGGCCATCGCGCTCGTCGAGGCGCTCGCGCTCCTCGTCCCCGGCCTCGCGACCGCGTGGGAGGCGGTCCACACCGCCGTGAAGCCCTTCGCCGCGGCGGCGATGGCGGTGCTCGCGGCGTGGGGGGATCCGAAGGTCGCCGTCGCCGCCGGCATCCTCGGCGGCGCGCTCGGGCTCGCGACCCACGCGACGAAGCTGGGCGTCCGCGCGGCCGTCGACACGTCCCCCGAGCCCGTCACCAACGCGGCCGCGACGGGGGCGGAGCTCTCCGTCGTGGCGGCGCTGGGCTGGGCGGTGTTCACCCACCCCTGGATCGCCCTCGCCGCGGCGCTCCTGCTGCTCCTCGTGCTCTTCCTCGCCGTCCGGGCGCTGTGGCGCCTCGTGGGACGGTCGCTCCGGCGGCTGTTCCTGCCCGCGTCTCCTGCTGCCTAGGGCGGTCCGGGCGGCGGGCGCGGATCGCGCAGGGGGACGGCCCGCTCGAGCGCCGTCCCCCGGTCGACGCGCAGGGCGCGCTACGCCGCGCGCTTCGCGAGCAGGTCGCGGATCTCGGACAGGAGCTTCTGGTCCGGCGTCGGGCCCGCCGGCGGCGGCGGCGCCTCGGCCTTCTTGAGGCGGTTCATCGGGGTGACGATGAAGAAGTACACGCCGATGGACACGAGCAGGAAGCTCACGACCGAGTTCAGGAACTTGCCGATCATGATCGAGCCGAGCGCGATGCCCGAGAAGTCCGGCTTGCCGAAGAGCATGCCGAGGAAGGGCGTGATCACGTCCGCGACGAGCGACGCGACGATGCCGCCGAAAGCACCGCCCATGATGACACCGACCGCCAGGTCGACGACGTTGCCGCGCGCGATGAAGTCCTTGAAGCCCTTGAGCATGTGCATTCTCCCCTGGTGAAGGCGCGGCCACCGGGGCCGACGCTCGTGGCCCCGGGTATGCCCGACCTTCTCCGTTCGAGTAACCGGGGAAGACCCTATATCCACTCGGGGCGCGCGTTCGGGGCAGCCCGAAGGACCGCGGGGCGCGCCCGTCGGGTTGACCGAGGGTGCTGCGACTCAGGGCGCAAGGGCCGGATCGGCCCCGAGCGTGCCGGCGAGCGCGTCGAGGTAGCCGGGTGCCGACGCCTGGGCGAGCTGCGCCCGCGCGGCGGCGCGCCGCTGCTCGAGATCCCACGGGCCCTCGCCGGGCCTCAAGGACTCCACGGCGCCGAGGAGGCGCCGGAAGAGCGCCACGTCCCGGCGCTGCTTCTCGACGAGCCGCTCCCGGTACCACGCGCTCGCGAGCACCGCCTCGCGGGTGAACATCGCCCGGAGCGCGGGATCGTCGAGCCCGCGGCCCTCGTGGTGACCGTGGGCCATCACGTCGAAGAGCGCGCGGAGCGGTGGGACGGCGGCCTCGGCGCTGCCGTCGGCGAGGTAGCCGAGCGCGACGCGGCGCTGGGCCTCCACGATCGCGTCCACGCCGTCGGCGAACGCGGCGGGGTCCTGCTGCTCCGGCCGGAGCATGGCCTCGGTGAACACGCGATCGGGGGTCTCGAAGAGCCGCCCGAGGTAGCGCTCGACGAAGCGCGCGGTGATGCGCCACCCGAGGCGGCTCGAGAGGACGGTCCGCCCGTCGCGGGCGAGGTCGGGGACCCGCTCCAGGCAGCCGCTCGCGACGAGGGCCGCGGGGTCGCGCTCCTCGGGCCGCATCCGGCACCAGACCTCGGGCACGAGCATCGAGAGGTCGTGATCGACGCGGAAGCGCGGGCCGACGTGGCCGGCGGCGGTCGAGAAGCCCGCGTGGCCGGTGAGGGCGAACGCGACGAGCGCGGCGTTGAGGTCGTGCACCGCGAGGAGCGCGTTGAACGGCCCCTTCGTGAGCGCGCCCTCCGACCCGAAGCCGGTGGTGGAGGGGGACTTCCCGGTGAGGCTGCTCGCGAGGTCCATGAGGAGCTCCGGCAGCTCCTGCCAGTGGATGGGACCGTAGACGGCCAGCGGTGGTACGCCGGGGCCCGGCGGGTTGTTCCGGCGGCCGGCCAGCACCGCGTCGACGGGGGTCAGGAGCGGCCGATCCGCCGGCACGCGCCGGTGGAGCCGCGCGGCGACCTCGCCGGCGCGCGTGTCCCGGGAGGCGGCCACGTCGGGGCGCCGCTGCAGGTAGCGCGGGTTCTTCGAGGGCTGCCCCTCGACGAGCCGCGGGTGGGCGGAGGAGAGCACCCAGTCGGCGCGCGGACGCTCGACGAACCCCCGGAGCACCGCCTTCATCGGCTCGGTGAAGGGGTCGAAGCGCACGACGTGCTCGACCACCCGCCGGGCGGCGTCGCGGGAGAGCGGCTCGAAGTTCGAGGCGAAGAGCGCCGGGCCGGCGAGGTCGGCCTCGGCCTGGGCGTCGACCCCGGGGTGGATGGCGTCGTCGGGGCGCTGGAAGAGCCAGGCCTCGCAGTTGGCGACGAGCTTCACGCTGCCCTCGCCGGGCGGGTCACCCGGCGCCGCGGCGCGCGCCCGGGGCAGCACCACCGAGGCGGTGATGTCGTCCTCGACCTGGATCTTCTCGGCGGGGCTGAAGTCGGGTCTGAGCTTGAACACCCGCCAGGAGCCGTCGTCCGGCTCGAAGCCGACGCGCAGGTAGTTCGCGACGAGCCGCACCCCGTCGAACTTGAGCTCGTGACCCGGGTAACCGTTGATGCGGTCCACCGAGAACCGCTCCCGCCAGGCGTCGCCCCACTCCGGGCGGTGGTGGCGCTTCAGCGTGAACACGAGCTGGCGGACCGTCTGGGAGAGGCCCGTCACGAACGCGTTGTGCGCGTCGGTGTAGTCGGGCGACGGGGTGAAGAGCTGGATCACCGAGCCGAGCGACCGCTCCGGGGAGAGGATCGGCCGGCGCGACCGCGCGTCGGGCGCGCGATCGCGGAAGACGTCGCCGTAGTCGCGCCGCACGATCGCCTCGACGGCGTCGAGGTCGCGCTGGATCTCCTTCACGAAGACGGGGGCGCGCTGCAGCATCGGCTGGAGCGACTTCGAGATCTCCGACTTCCCGCCGCCCGAGACGGTCGCAGGCTTGTGGCAGAGCACGCCCTCGGGCCGGGTGCCGACGAGGCGCCACGAGGTGCCGCCGGGCTGGCGCTCGAGCCGGATCCGGAAGCCCGACGGCTGCACGTAGACGCCGTCCGCGCGCAGGGGCAGCGTCACCGGCCGGCCCGCGTGCGTCCAGGCGATCGTGCCCGCGCGGACGTCGAAGGCGGCGTCCTCGGGGACGTACCGGATGGAGGGCTCCTCGCGGTCCGTCGCCCACCGGCCCTCCTCTGGCTCCGCGCGGTCGCCGAGGAGCCTCATCGCGTCCTCGAACGTCGCGCCGCCGCTCCGGAACGACGCGCCGGCCTCGTAGTGGGCGCCGAGCACCGAGGACGGGAAGGCGATCGCGCCGCCGGCGTGCTCCTCCTCGCAGCCGCCCCACAGGTTCGCCGCGTAGGAGAGCTGCGTCTTCACCTCCTTCTTGCAGTATCCGAAGTAGTTGTCGGCGATGATCGTGACGATGACGCCGCGGGCGTCCCGCGCGGTGATCTTGAACGCGCGGCCGCCGTTGTAGAGGTCGCCCTCGCGGCTCCAGGACATCCCATCCCGCCGCTGCCGCGCGGTCGCCTCGCGCTCGTGCGGCAGGCCGAGGTCGCGCGCCCGCAGCCCCACGAGGTGCGGCGCGAGGATCACGCAGCCCGTGTGGCCGGTCCAGCCGGAGACGTCGAGCGCGGCGTCGTGCTCGGGGAGGAACGGATCGCCGGCGTTGCCGAAGATGGTCTCGACGAAGTCGAGGTTCGCCACCAGGCTGCCGGGGGCGAGGAAGCGCACCTCCATCGAGCGCGCGGGCGCGCGATCGGTGGCCGGGCAGACGGTGGGCCGGAGCAGGAGCGACGTCCAGACGCGCGCCGGGTCGGCGCACGCGCCGGTGAAGGGGAGGGCGAGCACGCCGCCGGGCGGGCGCAACGCCGCGTCGAGCAGCGCCGCGAACGTGCGCCGCGGCACCTCGAGCTTGTCGGCCGGGACGGGCAGGCCGCCGTCGGCGACGTGGAAGACGCCCTGCGTGGTGCGGCGGTCGGCGGCGGGGTTGTGGAGCACGCCCTGCTGCAGGCGGAAGCTCTGGAGGTAGGGCGAGGCGTGGTGGTCGCGCCCCGGCGGCAGGGAGAGCACGCGGGCGAGCCCCGGGCGGTCGAGCGAGAGCGTCCGGCCCGGCAGGCGGGGCACGCCGCCGGGCAGGCCGGCGAGGTACGCGTCGAGGAACGCCTGGATGCGCGCGTCCACGGGCGGGAGCGGCCAGCCGAGGAGCCGGTCCTTCTCGAGCTGGCTGCGCAGGAGCGGCCCCGCGAGCGCGAGCAGCGGCCGGCCGGCGGGCGAGGGGCCGGCCGGCTCGCCGATCGCCGCGAGCTTGAGCTCCGCGTAGCGGACGAGGTCGGCGGGCTCGGGCAAGGCGGAGGGGAGGCCGGTCTCTTCGAGCATGCCGTCTCGATAACACGCGGATCTCGCGGTTCACCGCGGACGCGTGGACGCGCACCACGGGCGCGGCTTGCAGTTCTTCGGGCTCGCGCGGGAACCGGAGCGGGCACGGCCGCGATCGCCGGTGCGACCCCAGGTGAACGTGGCCCCTCGAAGGGCGAGCGGCCCCAGCTGGGCTGCTTGCGGACGCCGGGCTCAGGCGGTACCCGGAGTCCCATGGTGACCTACGAGGTGACGGCGGCGGTGCGGGCGGACCTGTGCGAGGCGTACGAGCGGTACATGCGCGAGCGGCACGTGCCGGACCTCCTCGCGACCGGGGTCTTCGCCGGCGCGACCTTCGGGCGCTCGGCGCCCGGGAGGTACCGCACGCGCTACGAGGCCCGCACCCGCGCGGACCTCGACCGCTACCTCGCCGAGCACGCCGCGCGGCTGCGCCACCACGTGAAGGAGCTCTTCCCGGAGGGCATCGAGCTGTCCCGCGAGGAGTGGGACGTGCTCGGCCACTGGCCCGTCGCGGGCTGACGCCGCCCGCGCGTACGCGGTGACCGCGGGCACGGCGGTTGCTGCGGGAGAGGATCTCCTCCCGCGGCACGGCCCCCGGAACGCTCACATGAACGCCTTCACCCTCGGTCCGCTCGCACTCGTCGCCACATCGCTGCTCGCGGCCTGCGGCAAGTCGCCCTCCGTCGAGGAGCGCGCGGCGAAGGCGTGCCGTACCTACGCGTCCACCTACCTCGTCGATCCGGTCTCCGCCCGCTACTCGGAGATCGAGGTCCGGCACGGCAGCGGTACTTCCTACTGGGACGTGCACTTCGTGGTGCAGGGCAAGGATCAGGCGGGCGGGGAGCACAGCGAGCGCGCGACCTGCCGCCTCGAGGACGATCTCGACCTGATCGAGATCGTGAGCGATTGACGGGGCCGCCGGCCCGGGGCCGCCCGGGCCCCGGGTGTCCCCGGCCCCTCACGCTCGGTGCTACTTCGGCGCGGCCGTCGTCGGGGGCGCCTCGCCGGCCGGGGCGAGCAGGATCTCGATGCGGCGGTTCTGCGAGCGCCCCTCGGCCGTGTCGTTCGGGGCGATGGGGCGGTACTCGCCGTAGCCCGCCGCCGCGAGCCGGGCGGGGTCGAGCCCCTGGGCCTGGAGGAAGCGGACCACCGCGAGCGCGCGCGCCGTGGAGAGCTCCCAGTTCGTGGGGAAGGCGCCGCCGACCGGCACGTTGTCGGTGTGGCCCTCGACCCGGATCACCTTGCCCTCGATGCCCTTCAGGACCCCCGCCACCGCGGCGAGCGCCTCCTGGCCTTCCTTGCCGACCTTCGCGGAGCCCGACGAGAAGAGGATCTTGTCCTTCAGCTTGACGGTCATCCGGCCGCGGAGCTCGGTGAGCTCGACGCGGCCCTGGTCGATCTGGCTCTTCAGCGCGCCGGCCATCTTCTCGTACTCGGAGCTCTTCTGCTCGAGGGCCGCGCTCTTCTGCTCGAGCTCTGCGCTCTTCTGCTGCAGGCCCGCGAGCTCGGCCTGCTTCTGCTCGAGCGCCGAGCGGGTGGTGGTGAGCACGGTCTCGTAGTTGGAGAGCCGCTTCTGGAGGTCGGCGGCCTCGGCGGTCTTCGCCGCGAGCGAGGCCTCGAGGCCGGCCTTCTCGGCGGCCGCCTTGTCCCCCGCGGCCTTCGCGGCGGCCTGCGTGGCGGAGAGGTCCTCGGCGAGCTTCTTCGCCTCGGCCTCCTTCTTCTCGAAGGTTCCGGTGGAGACGCAGGCGGTGAGGAGGGCGAGCGGCAGGGCCAGGGTGAGACGCATGGTGTGACCTCCGATCGTGGGTGAGACGCGGAGCGTACCAGATGCGCGGGCCGGCGGCCGCGGCCGTCCGGGTGGGTCCGGACCTCAGCCCCGCGGCGGGGTGACCCCGTACCGGCGGAGCTTCCCCTGCAGCGTGGTGGGTCTCAGGCCGAGCGCCGCGGCGGCGCCGCCCGGGCCGTACACGCGCCCGCCCGCGCGCGAGAGCGCGCGCTCGAGCAGCGCGCGGACCTCGTCGTCGAAGCGGCCGACTCCGGCGGCCGACGGGGCCGGGGCGGGGGCGGGCCCCGCGTGGGGCAACAGGTCGGGCAGGTCGAGCTCCGCGCCGGGCGAGAGGATCAGCGCGCGCTGGAGGAAGTTCTCGAGCTCGCGCACGTTGCCGGGCCAGGGGTGCGCCTCGAGAAGGCGCCACGCGGCCTCCGGCACGCGCGGGGGCCGCCGGTGCATCGCCGCGGCGTCGCGGGCGAGGAAGTGCTCCGCGAGCGGCCGGATGTCCTCGCGTCGGGCGCGGAGCGGCGGGAGCTCCACCGGGAACACCGCGAGCCGGTAGTAGAGGTCCTGGCGGAAGAGCCCCTTCGCGACGAGCTCCTCGAGGTTCCGGTTGGTCGCCGCCACCACCCGCACGTCGACGCGCACCGGCTCGGTCCCGCCCACCCGCTCGACGATCCGCTCCTGCAGCACGCGCAGGAGCTTCACCTGCACCGCCGGCGGCGCGTCGCCCACCTCGTCGAGGAAGATCGTCCCGCCGTCCGCCTGCTCGAAGCGCCCCACCTTCCGGCGCGCCGCGCCCGTGAAGGCGCCCTTCTCGTGGCCGAAGAGCTCGCTCTCCACGAGCCCCTCCGGCAGCGCGCCCAGGTTGACCGCCACGAACGGCGCCTGGAAGCGCGGGGAGAGGTCGTGCACCATCCGCGCGAGCCCCTCCTTCCCGGTGCCGGTCTCGCCGCGGATGAGGACGGTCGACCCGGCGGGCGCCGCGAGGCGGACGCGCTCCACCACCGCGCGCATCCCGGGGCTCTCGGCGACGTAGCGCGCGTCGCGCTTCCACTGCCGGATCTCCTCCTTGAGGAGCGCGTTCTCGCGGCCGAGCAGCCCGTTCAGCCGCCGGACCTCCTCGACCATGAGGCTGTTGTGGAGGGCGATCGCGACGAGGTGCGCGACCTGGCGGGCGACCTCGAAGCAACAGGCGAGGAGGCCGTCCCTGGGCGGGTGGCAGATGTCGAGCGTGCCGAGGGCCTCGCCCTCGAAGAGGAGCGGGAACGAGACGAGGGAGCCGTAGCCCAGCGCCGCGAGCGCGGGCTCCTCGCGGAAGCGCGGGTGCTCGCCGTTCACC
Source organism: Anaeromyxobacter sp. (assembly GCA_046351695.1). Taxonomy (GTDB): domain Bacteria; phylum Myxococcota; class Myxococcia; order Myxococcales; family Anaeromyxobacteraceae; genus Anaeromyxobacter. The sequence continues at coordinate 218,749 of JAXLYA010000001.1, forward strand.
GGGTCGACCACGCAGGGGGCGAGGTCGAGGAGCGCCTTCCCCGCCGCGGAGCCCTCGAGCGCGAAGGTGCTTCCGATCTCCGGCGCGGGCTCGAGGGGATCGGAGACGAGGAGCACCTCGGCGCGCCCCGGCGCGCCCGGCGCGACGCGGTGGATGGCGACGCGGGTCTGCCCGAAGTGGCGCCGGAGCAGCCGGCCGGTCCGGTCGAGCACCGAGGCGAGATCGACCGTCGAGAGGACGGCCTCGATGGCCTCCTCGACGATCCGGCGGTGGACGTCGTCGCCGGAGAGGAGGTCGTGGCCGGGGGCGAGGACGGGGAGGGAGGTGGCACCCATGCCGCGGTGGGATACCCAAATCGCGGTGGCCACGGCAACGAACCTTGGGTGCGCACGTGGGGCGTTCGCGAAAAAGCCTGCGATGCAGGCCGGTTGAGGCCTGGCCGGTGAATTGCTCTACAGCCGGCGCATGGAAGCGATCGAGACCCTGATGAACGAGCACCGCGTGATCGAGGGCGTCCTCGACGCGCTCGTCGCGTTCGTGGACGACGCCGGCCGGCGCGGCGCCACCGACAAGGCCGGCCTCGCCCGGTTCTGCACCTTCCTGCGCGAGTTCGCCGACGGCCAGCACCACGCGAAGGAGGAGGACGTCCTGTTCGCGGCGATGGTGCGCCACGGCTTCCCGGAGCGCGCCGGCCCGGTCGCGGTGATGCGCGACGAGCACGAGCGCGGCCGGGCGCTCGTCCGGCGCCTCGCCGCCGCCGCGGCGCTCCCCGGCGCCTGGGACGACGGCGACCGCGAGGCGATCGCCGAGGCGGCGCACGCCCACGCCCGCCTGCTCCGCGCCCACATCCAGAAGGAGGACGGCGTGCTCTACCCGCTCGCCGAACAGCACCTCCCGGCCGCCGCCCTCGCGGGCGTCGACGCGGCCTGCGCGGCGGCCGACGCGGCCCGCGGCGAAGGCCCCGCCCGCCTCCTCGCCCTCGCCGAAGAGCTCTGCGCGCTCGCCGCGCCTCCCGCAGCCCGCCGCACCGCCTGAGCCAGTTCCCCCGAGCACCCCGTGGTCCCCGCAGCCCGAAGAAGGAGAAGTCGACCGTGACCCACAAGACCCGCGCCATCCTGCTGTTCGTGGTGGTGGCCTGCTTCACCGTCCTGCTGTTCGGCGGGGCGCAGATCTCCCAGCACAAGCCGCCCATCCCCGCGCGCATCGTCTCGCCGTCCGGCGAGGTCGTGCTGACGGCCGAGGACATCGCGCTGGGCCAGCGCCAGTACCTCTCCCGCGGCGGCCAGAACACCGGCTCGGTGTGGGGCCACGGCGCGTACCTCGCGCCGGACTGGTCGGCGGACGCCCTCCACCGCACCGGGCTCGCGACGGCCGGGCTCCTCGGCGGCCGCGGCCCGGGCCTCACCCAGGCCGAGCTCGAGGCGATGCCCGCCGGTGAGCGCGGCCGCGTGGAGGCCGAGACCGCCGCCGAGCTGCGCAAGAACCGCTACGACGCGGCGACCGACACCCTCACGCTCTCGCCCGGCCAGGCCGCGGCGTACCCGGGCCTCGTGGCGTACTACACGAAGCTCTTCCGCGAGGGCTCCGACGCGATGTCGATCCCGCGCGGCTTCGTCGCCGACCCGGCCGACGCCCGCGCGATGACGGCCTTCTTCTTCTGGACCGCCTGGGCCGCGGGCACGAACCGCCCCGGCGTCGACTACAGCTACACCGCCAACTTCCCCTTCGACCCGCTCGTCGGCAACAGGCCGCTCGCCTCCGCGCTCGTCTGGTCGATCGCGTCCGTCGTGCTCCTCATCCTCGGCATCGCGGTCGCGCTCTACCTCTACCTGCGCATGCGCGCGAAGGAGCCCGAGCACGCCGTGAAGCTCGAGGCCCTCGCCGAGCCGCGGCCCACGCCGTCCCAGCGCGCCGCGCTCCCGTACTTCCTCGTCGCGATCCTGCTCTTCATCGTCCAGGCGGTCCTGGGCTCCGTCACCGGCCACTTCGCCGTCGAGGGCAACAAGCTCTTCGGGATCGAGGTCGGGCAGCTCTTGCCGTACGCCGCCACCCGCACCTGGCACCTCCAGCTCGCCGTCTTCTGGATCGCCACCTGCTGGCTCGCGACCGGCCTCTTCATCGGCCCCGCGGTCGGCGGCGTCGAGCCGAAGGGCCAGAAGCCGCTCGTCCTCGTCCTCCTCGGCGCGCTCGTGGTCGTGGTCGTCGGCGCGCTCGTCGGCACGTACCTCGGCGTCCAGGGCAAGCTCTCCGGCCCGAACGGCTGGTGGATCGGGCACCAGGGCTACGAGTACATCGAGCTCGGCCGCGTCTGGCAGATCGCCCTCATCGCCGGCATGCTGCTCTGGCTGTTCCTCGTCTACCGCGCCGTGAAGCCGGCCCTCGACGCCGAGAAGGACAGGGGCGGCCTCACGCACCTGCTCCTCTACGCGTCGGTCACCATCCCGCTCTTCTACTCGGTGGGGCTCTTCTACACGCCGGGCACGCACATCGCCGTCGCCGACTACTGGCGCTGGTGGGTGGTGCACCTCTGGGTCGAGAACTTCTTCGAGGTGTTCGCGACGGTGGCGCTCGCCTTCATCCTGGCGCGCATCGGGGCCGTCGGGCAGAAGGCGGCGCTCCGCGCGACCTACTTCTCGATCCTCCTCTACCTGGGCGCCGGCATCATCGGCACCTTCCACCACCTGTACTTCACGGGCTCGCCGCTCTTCATCACCGCGCTCGGCGCGACCTTCTCGGCCCTCGAGATCGTCCCCCTCACGCTGCTCGGCTTCGAGGTGTACGAGAACCTGAAGCTCGCCCGCTCGGGCGGGAACGCGGAGCCCTGGCGCTGGCCGCTGTACTTCTTCGTCTCGGTCGCGTTCTGGAACGCGGTGGGCGCCGGCGTGCTCGGGTTCCTCATCAACCCGCCGATCGTCCTCTACTACGCGCAGGGGCTCAACACGACGCCCATCCACTCGCACGGCGCGCTGTTCGGCGTGTACGGGTTCCTCGCCATCGCGCTCATGCTCTTCTCGATGCGGAACATCGTCTCGCGCGAGGCCTGGAGCGACCGCCTGCTCAGGTGGGCGTTCTGGGGGCTCAACCTGGGGCTCGCCGGCATGATCGTCTTCTCGCTGCTCCCCTCCGGCATCTACCAGTTCGCCATCGCGATCGAGAAGGGGCTCTGGTACGCCCGCAGCCCCGAGGTGACCGGCAGCGCCTTCATCCACGCCGCCACCTGGGCCCGCCTCGTGCCGGACCTCGTGTTCGACGTGGGCGGCCTCGCGCTCCTCGCCTTCGTGGTCCGCGCCATCGCCATCGACGTGAAGGTCCGCCGCCGCGCCGCGACCCCCACGCCGGTCCCGGTGGGGCGCGGGGCCGAGGCCGCGTAGGCGGGCGGCCGCCCGGCCACCGCGCCGGCAGTCTGGAAAGACGCCCCGGGGAGGTGGCCGCCCAGGCCGCTTCCCCGGGCGCGTTCCGGGGCGTGTCCAGCTCCCCGGAGCTCGGCCCCAGGGCTCCCGGCGGCCCGGTCAGGCCGCCAGGTTGCCCCGGGAACGGCGGGGGCTTACAAACCCGGGGTGACCGAGACGGGTGCCATCGCGGGGTCGAGGCCGGGGCGGAACGACCCCTGCTGGTGCGGCAGCGGCCAGAAGTACAAGAAGTGCCACCTCGAGGCGGACAGTGCCTCGACGGCGAATGAGGGCCGGGGCGCCGCGCCCGCCCAGGTGCGCGCGCAGCGGCGGCCCCTGCGGGCCGGCCGGGTCTCGCCCATGCGGGCGGTCCCCGCCGGGATCGGGCGCCCCGACTACGCCGCAGGCGGCCGTCCGAAGGCGCAGGGCAAGGACGTGAAGACGCCCGAGGAGCTCGCGCGCCTCCGGAACGCCTGCCGGGCCGCGGCCCGGGTGCTGCGGGTGACCGGCGAGGCCGTGCGCCCCGGCATCACCACCGACGCGCTCGACGAGATCGCCCACGCCGAGTACCTGCGCCTCGGCGCGTACCCGAGCCCGCTCAACTACCGCGGGTACCCGAAGTCGATCTGCACCTCGGTGAACGAGGTCATCTGCCACGGGATCCCGGACAGCCGGCCGCTCGAGGCGGGCGACATCGTCAACCTCGACATCACGGCCTACCTCGACGGCATGCACGGCGACTGCTCGGCGACGTTCCTCGTCGGCGACGTCGACGCCGCGGGCCGGAAGCTCGTGGAGGCCGCGAAGGTCTGCCTCGACCTCGGGGTCGCGGCGGTGCGGCCCGGACGTCCCATCTCCGACATCGGCCGCGCCATCGAGGCGCACGCGTCGAAGCAGGGCTACGGGGTGGTGCGCTCCTACTGCGGTCACGGCATCGGCGAGAGCTTCCACACCGCGCTCCAGATCCCGCACCATTACGATCGGGGCATGAAGCGGGTGATGGAGCCCGGGCTCACCTTCACGGTCGAGCCGATGATCACCGAGGGGACCTGGCAGGACCTCCTCTGGGACGACGGCTGGACCGCGATCACCGCGGACGGGAAGCGCTCGGCGCAGTTCGAGCACACCGTCGCGGTGACCGAGGACGGCGTCGAGGTCCTGACGATCGAGGCCCCCTAGGCGCGCGCGGCCGCGCGGCCGGCGAGCCGAGGGGCCGGGGCGGGCGCCCCGCCGCGCTCCAGCCGGAACGAGCCGACCATCGCCGCGAGCTCCTCGGCCTGGCCGGAGAGCTCGGAGGCCGCCGAGGACGACTCCTCGGCGCTCGCCGCGTTCTGCTGGGTGACCTTGTCCATCTCGGCCACCGCCGAGCGCACCTGCTCGATGCCGCTCGCCTGATCGCGCGCGGCCGCGGTGATGGTCCCGACGATCCCGCTCACCTTGCCGATGCCGTCGACGATCCCGGTGAGCGTGTCGGCGACGCGGCGGGAGGCGGCCTCGCCCTCGCCCGCCTCGGCGACCGACTGCTTGATGAGCGCCTCGGTGCGCGAGGCGGCGTCCTTCGCGCGGAGCGCGAGGGAGCGGACCTCCTCGGCGACGACCGCGAACCCGCGGCCGGCCTCGCCGGCCCGGGCCGCCTCGACGGCGGCGTTGAGGGCGAGGAGGTTCGTCTGGAAGGCGATCTCCGAGACGTCCCGGATGATCTGCCCGGTCCCCTCGGCGGACGCCCGGATGCGCTGCATGGTCCCCTGGAGCGCCTGGACCGCGGCGGTGCCCTGGCCGGCGGCGGCGCGGGTCGACGCGGCGAGGCCGTTCGCCTCCTCGGCGCTGCGCGCCGAGGCGCGGGTCTGCTCGGCGACCGACTCGAGCGACGCGCCGGTCTCGACCAGCGAGGCGGCCTGCTCGGACGCGCCGGCGGCGACCGCCTGGGCGGAGCCGGCGATCTGCGAGGAGGCGGACGAGACCTGCTCGACCGCGGCCGCCACCTGGGCGAGGGCGTCGTGCAGCGCGCCGGCGGTGGCGTTCACCGCCTCCTTCATGCGGGCGTGATCGCCGCGGAACTCGCCGCGCACCCGCGCGGAGAGGTCGCGCGCCGCGAGCGTCTCGAGCACCGCGGAGGATTCGGTCACCGGCGCGATGACCGCGTCGAGCGTGGCGTTCACGCCCTCCACGATCCGGCGCCAGTCCCCCGCGTGGGCCGAGGCGTCGGCGCGGACCGCGAGGCGGCCGGCCACGGCCGCGTCCACGAGCGCCCGCGTGTCCGCCACGAGCCGGTTCACGGCGGCGATGCAGCCGTCCAGGTTCCGCTTCAGGGCGGCGAGGTCGCCTGGGAAGGCGCCCTCGATGGCGCCCGGGATCTCGCCGCGGGCGATGCCGTCGACCGCGCGCGCGGCCGCCTCGAGGGGGCCCACCACCGCGTCGAGCGTGCGGTTCATGCCGTCCACGATGCGGCGGAACTCGCCGGGGTGCCGGGCGGAGTCGGCGCGGACGCGGAGCTTGCCGGCCGCGCCGGCCTCGGCGAGCCGGTTCACGTCGGCGACGAGCGCGTTCACCGCGTCGATGCAGGCGTTGAGGTTCTGCTCCATCGCCGCGAAGTCCCCGCGGGACGTCTCCGGCACGCGGGGCGGGATCTCGCCGCGGGCGATGGCGTCGACCGTGGCGGCGGCGCGTTCGATGGGGCCGACGACCGCGTCGAGCGTGCGGTTCACGCCGTCGACGATCCGGCGGTACTCGCCCTGGTGGCGGGTCGCGTCGGCGCGGGTCCTCAGGCGCCCCTCGGTGCCGGCCTCGGCGAGCGCGTTCACGTCGGCGGCGAGCGCGGTCACGCCGTCGATGCAGCCGTTGAGGCTGCGCTGGATGCGGTCGAAGTCGCCGCGGAGCGCCTCGTCGAGGCGCGGGGGGAGCTCGCCCCGGCCGAGCCGCTCGAGGTTGTCGACGGTGAGCCGCACCGGGCGCTCGTAGGCGTCGAGGATCTCGTTCATGCCCTGGACGATCGGACGGAACTCGGCGCTCACCCGGGTGGCGTCTCCGCGGACGTCGAGGCGGCCCTCGGTGACGGAGGAGGTGAGCCGGCCCGCCTCCGCGGAGAGGAAGGCGAGGGGGCGGGTGATGGAGCGGCCGAGCCAGAACGCGAGGCCCGCGGCGGGGAGGAGCGTGAGCGCGACCGTGAGGAGGATGGTGAGGAGCGCCTCGCGTCGCGCCTGCTCGGTCGCGGCGCGCTTCGCCGCCACCAGGGTGTCGATGTCGTCGACGTAGTTGCCGGTGCCCACCACCCAGCCGAACGGCTCGAACGCGGCGGAGTAGCTGCGCTTCGGGAGCGCCTTGCCGCCCTCGGCGCGGGGAAAGGCGTAGTCGGTGTAGCCGCCGCCGGGCTTGCGCCCGTTCTCGATGATGGCGCGCACGAGCGGGAAGCCGTTCGCGTCCTTGAGGTCGAGGCGGCTCTTGCCCTCGATGGGCCTGCCGAGGAGCACGACATTCACGCCGTCGTAGGTGTCCGCCCAGAAGTAGTTGTTCCCCGCGTAGCGGAGGCCGCGCAGGAGGTCGGCGCCCTGCTTCCTGGCCTCGTCGAGCGGGAGCTCGCCGCGCTGGGCGCGGGCCGCGTACTCGCCGAGGAGCGAGACCGCGGTCTCGACCTGCGTCCGTGCCTCGTGGTCGAACGCGTCGCGCAAGGTGCGGTCGAGGCCGGCGACCTCGCGCTCGGCCGCGTCGTGCCCCTGCTTCACCATGAAGCCGCCGAGGGCGGCCGCGACGACGAGCCCGGCGCCGACGCCGAGGGCGATGATCTGGGTGCGGATCTTCATGCCCGGACGGTGTGCAGGCGACGTGCCGCCGCAGGCCGAAGGCCGACCGGTCGAATGCCGTGGGTATCCGGTCGCTTCCCGCGGTCGCCCGGTGCCGACGTTCCGTGCGGGTGGGATGGGACCGCCCCGGCGCGACCCAGCCCTGACCCGGTGCGACGAGGTGCGAGCGAGGTTGCCCTCGTGGCGCGCCTCCGTTCATCATGGCGGCGACCCGGCGCGCCCCGCGCCGGCCCGGAGGCCGCACGTCCACCATGAAGCTCGCGCTCGAGCTCGTCGAGGTGCTCGCGGTCTTCGTGGTGATCTTCTATCTGTACTGCCACTCGCCCGCCTTCCGGCCGCTGAAGCCCGACTGGCCCCGGCCCCGCGGCAAGGTCCGGCTCTACCTCGTCTTCACCGCCATCGCGATCCTCGGGAACTACCTCGGCGTGCCGGTCGTCGAGGGCCAGGCCATCGTGAACGCGCGCGCGGTCGGCGCCGTGCTCGCGGGCCTGGTGGGCGGCCCCTGGCTCGGGCTCCTCGTGGGCCTGACCGCCGGCATCCACCGCGTCACCGCGCTCGGCGGCTCGGCGGCGCTCGCGGGGGCGGTCGCGACCACGATCGAGGGCGGGCTCGCCGGGCTCGTGCACCTCGCGCTGAAGCGCCGGCCGGAGACGCTGATGACGCCGCCGGTGGCCTTCCTGACGACGCTCCTCGGGGAGGTGCTGCACATGGGGATCGTGCTCCTCCTCACGCGGCCCTACGCGCAGGCGCTCGCGATCGTGCAGGCCATCGCGCCGCCCATGGTGCTCGCGAACCCCATCGGCTCGGCGCTCTTCATGACCGTGCTCCGCGAGCGGCAGCGGGAGGAGGACTCGGTCGCCGCGGCCTCCTCGGCGCGCGCCCTCCAGGTGGCGGAGCGCACCCTCCACCTCATGGGGCGCGGCCTGAGGCCCGAGGTCGCCGCCGAGCTCGCCGCGATCGTCCTCAAGGAGACCGGGGTGGGCGCGGTGGGCGTGACCGACACCGAGCGGATCCTGGGCTGGGCGGGCCTCGCGGGGGATCACCACCGCCCCGGGAACGCGATCGCGTCCCCCCACACCAAGCTCGCGCTCTCGACGAGCAAGGTCGTCTTCGCGGACGGCGAGCGGCAGGCCTACGACTGCACGCTCTCGCCGGCCTGCCCGCTCGCCTCGGTGGTCATCGCGCCCCTCACCGTGAGCGGCGCGGTCGTCGGCACGGTGCAGCTCTTCGAGCCCCGCGGGCGCCGGTTCCTCAACATGAACCGCTCGCTCGGGGAGGGGCTCGCCGCGCTGCTCTCGAGCCAGCTCGTGCAGTCGCGCTTCGAGGAGCAGAAGGACCTGCTCGTCCTCTCCGAGCTGAAGCTCGCCCGGGCGCAGGTGAACCCGCACTTCCTCTTCAACGCCATCAACACCATCGTGGCCGTGCTCCGCCGCGATCCCGAGCGCGCCCGGGGGCTGCTCGTCCACCTCGCGGGGTTCTTCCGGAAGAACCTCAAGCGCTCCACCGAGCTCTCGACCCTCGCCGAGGAGCTCGAGCACGTCGGTGCCTACCTCGAGATCGAGAAGGCCCGCCACGAGGGGCGGGTGGTGGTCGAGACCGAGGTGGACCCGGCGCTCCTGGGGCTCGCGCTGCCGAGCTTCACGCTGCAGCCGCTCGTCGAGAACGCCTTCAAGCACGGCGTCGCGAACGTGCTCGGGGAGGGCAAGGTCACCGTGCGCGCGCGGGTGGCGGAGGGCAGCCCGGTCCTCGAGGTGGAGGACTCGGGCGGCGCCTGGAAGGAGCCGGCCCCGGGCAACGCCGGGCTCGGGCTGCAGATCGTCGACAAGCGCCTCAAGAACCTGTTCGGCGCGCAGTTCGGCGTCGAGGTCACCTGCGTGCCCGACGCGCTCACCCGCGTGTCGGTCCGACTGCCTGCCCCGGGGGCCTGAGGCGTGATGCGTGCGATCCTGGTGGACGACGAGGTCCATGCCCGCGAGGAGCTCGCCTCCCTCCTCGAGGAGACCGGCGCGTTCGAGCTCCTCGCCCGGTGCGCCAACGCGGTCGAGGCCATGCAGGCCATCCGGACCGGGCGGCCCGACGTCCTCTTCCTCGACATCCAGATGCCGGGCATCTCGGGCTTCGAGCTCCTCTCGATGCTCGAGGACGAGGCGCCGCCCGAGGTGGTGTTCGTGACCGCCCACGACGAACACGCGCTCCAGGCCTTCGAGGCGCGCGCCATCGACTACCTCCTGAAGCCGGTCAGCCGGGAGCGGCTCGCGAAGACGGTGGATCGCCTGCGGCGCGGTCAGGCGGCGGGGCCGGCCCGGCAGCTGCGCGCGCCGATCCGCCGGATCCCCTGCCTGGTGGGCCGGGCGATCAAGCTGGTCGACCTGGAGGACGTCGAGTTCGTGCGCTCGAGCGAGGCCGGGGTGCACGTGAACACCGCCGCCGGCGAGCTCTTCACGGAGCTCACGCTGAAGGTGCTCGAGGAGCGCGCCGAGCTCGTCCGCTGCCACAAGCAGTACCTCGTGCGCGTGGAGCGCATCGACGAGGTCGTGCTCGAGGACGGCGGCGCCACGCTGAGGACCCGCAGCGGGAAGTCGGTGCCCGTGAGCCGCCGGCTGCTCGGCCCGCTGCGCGAGAAGCTCGGGATCTGACGCTCCGCGGCACCCAGCCGCTCACCCCCGGGGGCGACGCCGCTCGTGGCGCGCCTGCGACCGTTCGCCAGGAACCCCGCACGGGGCCCTCCGGAGGGTGTGACCTCGGGTCCGTCTCCCGAAAGCGCAGCCCGCCGCTCTGTCGTTCCGCCGGACACCCCGCACCCCGGAGGCCCGCCATGTGGACCCAGAACTACGCTCCGTTCGGTAACCTCTTCCTCTCCGCGCTCGTCGCGGCGATCCCCGTGGTCGTGCTCCTCGGCGCGCTCGCGTTCTTCCACGTGAAGGCGCACATCGCCGCGCTCCTGGGCCTCGGCCTCGCGCTCGCCATCGCGATCGTCGGGTACGGGATGCCCGCGTCGATGGCCGGTGCGACGGCGCTCTACGGCGCGGCGTTCGGCCTGTTGCCCATCGGGTGGATCATCCTCCACGCGATCTTCATCTACGACATCACGGTCAAGACCGGGAAGTTCGAGGTGGTGAAGAACTCCATCGCGAACCTCGCCGCGGACCGGCGCATCCAGACCCTGCTCATCGCCTTCTCGTTCGGCGCCTTCATCGAGGGCGCGGCCGGCTTCGGCACGCCGGTGGCGATCAGCGCCGCGATGCTCATCGGCCTCGGCTTCCGCCCGCTCGCGGCCGCCGGCCTCGCGCTCATCGGCAACACCGCCCCGGTCGCCTACGGCGCGCTCGGCACGCCCATCATCACGCTCGCGAAGGTCACCGGCCTCTCCGAGATGTCGCTCTCCGCGATGGCGGGCCGCCAGCTCCCGTTCTTCTCGCTGATCGTGCCGTTCTGGCTCATCTGGGCGATGGCCGGCTTCCGCGGCATGATCGCCGTCTGGCCGGCCTGCCTCGTCGCCGGCGTCACCTTCGCCATCCCGCAGTTCCTGATGTCGAACTTCCACGGCCCGTCGCTCGTGGACATCGTCGCGGCCGCGAGCTCGATCCTCTGCATGGTGGTCCTCCTCAAGTTCTGGCAGCCGAAGGAGACCTGGAAGTTCGAGCACGAGGAGACGACCGCCCAGAAGGGCTTCGTGAAGCCGACCCCGGCCGAGGCGTTCATGGGCTGGATGCCCTGGATCGTCCTGTCGATCTGCGTGTTCGTGTGGGGCCTCGTGCCGGTGAAGACCTGGCTGAACGGGATCTTCAACCCGACCTTCGCGGTGCCCTACCTGCACAACCTCGTGATGAAGGCGCCGCCGGTCGCGAAGGAGCTGACCCCGGAGGCCGCGAAGTACTCGCTCAACCTCCTCTCCGCCACCGGCACGGGCCTCCTCCTCGCGGGCGTCATCTCCGGCCTGTGGCTGGGCCTCAAGCCCGGCGAGCTCGTGAAGACCTACTTCAAGACCATCCACCGCATCCGCTACTCGCTCCTCACGATCGCGGCCATGCTCGCCCTCGGCTACACCACCCGGTACTCGGGCTCCGACTCGACGATGGGCCTCGCCTTCGCGTCGACCGGCTGGCTCTTCCCGTTCTTCTCGCCGCTCCTCGGGTGGCTGGGCGTCGCGCTGACCGGGTCGGACACCTCCTCGAACGTCCTCTTCGGCAACCTGCAGGTCGTCTCCGCGCAGCAGATCGGGATGAACCCGATCCTCGCGGCGGCGTCCAACAGCTCCGGCGGCGTGATGGGGAAGATGATCGACGCGCAGTCCATCGTGGTCGCGTCGGTCGCGACCGGCCAGGACGGGAAGGAGGGCGAGATCCTGCGCTATGTGTTCTGGCACTCGCTCGCGCTCGCCTGCCTGGTGGGCCTCCTGGTCTTCGCCCAGGCCCACTGGCTCGGCTGGATGATCCCGGGCTAAGCTCCGGCGCCGTACCCCCCGACGGTGCACCGGAGGCCGCCCGTGAAGGTCGCGATCTTCGTCCCGTGCTACGTGGACCAGCTCTACCCGCAGGTCGCGCTCTCGACGGTGCGCCTGCTCGAGCGGCTGGGCTGCGAGGTCGTCTTCCCCGAGGAGCAGACCTGCTGCGGGCAGCCCATGGCGAACGCCGGCCACGCCGGCGCCGCCGTGCCGCTCGCCCGGAGGTTCCTCGAGGTGTTCGAGGGCTTCGACCACGTGGTCTGCCCGTCGGGGAGCTGCACCTCCATGGTGCGGACCCACTACCCGTCGCTCGTCGGCGACGACCCCCGGCTCCAGAGGGTGCGGGGCGCGACGAAGGAGCTCTGCGAGTTCCTGGTGGACGTGCTCCGGGTCGACCGGGTGCCGGGGCGCTTCCCGCACCGGGTCGGCCTCCACCGGAGCTGCCACGGCCTGCGCGAGCTCCGGCTCGGCAGCGGCAGCGAACGCAACGTCGCCGCGCACGACAAGGTGGCCGCGGTGCTCTCCGGGCTCGAGGGGATCGAGCTCGTGCCGCTCACCCGCGCCGACGAGTGCTGCGGCTTCGGAGGGACGTTCGCGGTCGTGGAGGAGGCGGTCTCCGGCCTCATGGGCCGCGACCGCCTCGCCGATCACGTCGCGGCGGGCGCGGAGGTCGTGACCGGCACCGACGTCTCGTGCCTCATGCACCTCGAGGGGCTGGCCCGGCGGCAAGGGACCCCGCTCCGGTTCCAGCACGTCGCCGAGGTCCTCGCGGAGGCGCTGACATGACGGCCGGACACCCCCGGGCGGCCGCGGCGTTCCTGAAGGACGAGGCGCGGGCCCACTGGCACGACCAGGCCCTCTGGTTCGTGCGGTTGAAGCGCGACCGGCAGGCCCAGGCGCAGCCGGACTGGGAGGCGCTCCGCGCGCGCGCCTCTCGGCTCAAGGCCCACACCCGCGCCAACCTCGCCGGGTACCTCGAGCAGTTCGAGCGCGAGGCGACCGCGCGCGGGGCGATCGTGCACTGGGCCCGCGACGCGGCGGAGCACAACCGCATCGTCCACGAGCTCCTCGCCGCGCGCGGCGTCACCCGGCTCGTGAAGTCGAAGTCGATGCTGACCGAGGAGTGCGGGCTCAACCCCTACCTCGAGGCCCGCGGCATCGAGGTGGTCGACACCGACCTCGGCGAGCGGATCGTGCAGCTCGCGGGCGAGCACCCTTCGCACATCGTCCTGCCCGCCATCCACCGGAAGAAGGAGGAGATCGGGACGCTCTTCGAGCACCACCTCCACACCGAGCCGGGCAACGCCGACCCGACCTACCTGACCCGCGCCGCCCGGGCCCACCTCCGCGAGAAGTTCCTCACCGCCCAGGCCGGCCTCACCGGGGTGAACTTCGGGGTCGCCGAGAACGGCGCCGTGGTGGTCTGCACGAACGAGGGCAACGCGGACATGGGCACGCACCTGCCCCCGGTCCACATCGCCTGCATGGGCGTCGAGAAGCTCGTGCCCCGCGCCGAGGACCTCTCGGTCTTCGTCCGCCTCCTCGCACGCTCGGCGACCGGCCAGCCCATCACGACGTACACGAGCCACTTCCAGGGCCCCCGGCCAGGCGGCGAGCTGCACGTCGTCATCGTCGACAACGGGAGGTCGCGCCTCCTCGCGGAGGAGGCCTTCCGGGAGGCGCTCGCGTGCATCCGCTGCGGTGCCTGCATGAACACCTGCCCGGTGTTCCGGCGCACCGGCGGCCACAGCTACGGCTGGACCATCCCCGGCCCCATCGGCTCGGTGCTCGCCGCCGGGCGGGATCCGGCCGCGCACGCGTCCTTGCCGTTCGCCTCCAGCCTCTGCGGCTCGTGCGACGACGTCTGCCCGGTGAAGATCCCGCTCCACGAGCAGCTCCTCGAGCGCCGCAAGCAGCTCGTCGCCCTCGGGCACGACCCCGGCTGGAAGCGGGTCGCGATGCGGTTCGTGGGCTGGCTGTTCGCCTCGCCGGCGCGCTACGCGTGGGCGGGGCGGCTCGGCCGGCTCGCGCTCCGGCTCCTGCCGCGCGGCCTCCTGAACCTGCGATGGAACGCGTGGGCGCGCCAGCGGGAGCTTCCGCCCGCGCCGCCGAAGAGCTTCCGCGAGCTCTGGCGAGAGGGGGCCGGCCGTGGCCGCTGATCCGAAGGCGGGGCGCGCGGCGATCCTCGCCGCGCTGCGCGCGGCGGCGCCGGCCGACCCCGGCCTCCCCGGGCCCATCGAGGTGGCGCCCCCGCGCTGGCCCGATCACCCTGCGCGATTCGCCGAGGCGGTCGTGGCGGTCGGCGGCTCGGTGGAGCGCGTCCGTGACGGCGCGGCGCTCGCGACCGCGGTGCAGGTGCTCGCCGCCGACCTCGGCGCCCGGCGGATCGTCTCGGAGGTCCCGGCGGTGAAGGGCACCGAGCCGCTCGCCGCGCTCGCCGACCCGCACCTCCTCGACGGCGTCGACCTCGCGGTGCTCCCCGGCGCGTTCGCGGTGGCGGAGACCGGCGCGGTCTGGCTCCCCGCCGGGAAGCTCCCGCACCGGGCCACCTTCGTCGCGGTCGAGCACCTCGCGCTCGTCGTGCCGGCGGACGCGCTCGTGAACGACATGCACGAGGCCTACGCGCGCCTCGGCGTGCTCGGCGCCTTCGCCGGCCCGGGGTTCGGCGTGTTCGTCTCGGGCCCGTCGAAGACCGCGGACATCGAGCAGGCGCTCGTGCTCGGCGCGCACGGAGCGCGGACCTGCCGCGTGTTCCTGGTGGGCTAGCGTTCGCGCCGCTCCGCGGCGCGAACCGTCGTTGCCCGGACCTCCTGCGGCCATCTGCCGCGCCTCGCGCGCCCGCTCGCCGTCCCCCGGCGACCGCTCGGCACGCCGGAGCCACCGCTCGACCGGCGTCAACGACGCCGCGTCCGCGCCGTGCTCGGATCCCGCCACACCAGCAGCCGGGGGCGACCATGCTCGAGACGTTCCGTGCCAGGGCGGAGGCGGTGAGTGCGCGGGTGCACCGCGCCGCGGGGAAGGCCGAGGCCGTGGAGGTCGTGCTCGCGCTCCTCGCGAAGGAGGGCGTCTCCGCGGAGCCCGGCCGCACCGCGGTCTGGGCGGAGGGGCCGCTGCTCGCGGGGCTCGACCGCGCCGCGCTCGCCGCACGCGCGCCCGGGCTCGGCTTCGAGGTCACCCGCGAGACCGCCGCCGCGGCCCGCGCCGGGGTCACCGAGGTGGACTGGCTCGTGGCCAACACCGGGACGATCGCGGCGGCCGCCGATGCCGTGGCGCCCCGGCTCGCGGCGTCGCTCCCGGACGTGCACGTGGCCATCGCGTCGGCCGCGCGGATCGTGCCGGACCTCGCGGCGCTCTTCGCGCGGCTCGGGCCGGCGCAGACCCGGTACCTGTCCCTCACCACCGGGCCGAGCCGCACCGCCGACATCGAGCGCGTGCTCACCATCGGCGTGCACGGCCCGGCGCGGCTCCACGTCGTCGTCGTGGACGGCGCGGAGAGGGCCTGACCATGCGCCCCGACTTCAAGGCGGCGATCGCGGAGGCGCTCGAGAATCCGAACCTGGGCGGCGCGCTCGGCCGCTTCTCGGAGGCCTACCGGGTGAGCCGCGCGAAGGCCTACGAGGGCCACGACTTCGAGGCCCTGCGGGACCGGATCGCGGAGGTGAAGGGCGCGGCGGCGAGGCGGCTCGACGCCCTCGCGGAGCGGTTCACGGAGGTCGCCACCGCGAACGGCGTGAAGGTCTTCCGCGCGGGCTCGCCGGAGGCCGTGAAGCGGTACGTGGCGGACCTCGCCGCCCGGGAGGGCGTGAGGCGGGTGGTGAAGTCGAAGTCGATGGCCTCCGAGGAGATCCACCTCAACGCTCACCTCGAGGCCCGGGGCATCGAGGTGAAGGAGACCGATCTCGGGGAGTGGATCATCCAGCTCGCCGGCCAGCGCCCCTCCCACATGGTCATGCCCGCCATCCACCTCACGAAGGAGCAGGTGGCGGAGCTCTTCTCGAAGGAGGTCGACGCGCGGCTCGAGGCCGACATCCCGCGGCTCGTCGCCGTGGCCCGGGCGCAGCTCCGGGAGAAGTTCCTCGCCGCCGACATGGGCATCTCCGGCGCGAACATCGCCGTCGCCGAGACCGGCAGCCTCGTGCTCGTCACGAACGAGGGGAACGCGCGCCACGTCACCACGCTCCCGCGCATCCACGTCGCGCTCGTCGGGCTCGAGAAGCTCGTCGAGCGGTTCGAGGACGTGGTGCCCATCGTCACCGCGCTGCCGAAGAGCGCCACCGGCCAGCTCCTCACGAGCTACCTGACCGTCATCTCCGGCCCCACGCCGAACCCCGACGGCACGCCGAAGGAGCTGCACGTCGTCCTGATGGACAACCGGCGCACGGAGATGGCCTCCGACCCGAGGTTCGCGCAGGCCATGCAGTGCATCCGCTGCGCGTCCTGCCTGAACGTCTGCCCGGTCTACCGGATCGTCGGCGGCCACGTGTTCGGGAAGACGTACACGGGCGGCATCGGCGCGATCCTCACCGCGTGGTTCGACCAGCTGAAGGCGTCCGAGGAGATCCAGGGGCTCTGCATCCAGTGCGGGAGCTGCAAGGACGTCTGCCCCGGCAAGATCGACATCCCGGAGCTGATCCTGGAGCTGCGGCGCCGGCTCGCGAAGGAGCAGGGCCAGCCGGCGGTGCAGAAGGCGATCTTCGGGGTCGTGAACAACCGGCGGCTCTTCCACGGCATGCTCCGGGCGGCGTCGGTGGCGCAGAAGCCCTTCGCGCAGCAGGGCTTCATCCGCCACCTGCCGTTCTTCCTCTCGAACCTCACCGGGTCCCGCAGCCTCCCCGCCATCGCCGAGGAGCCGCTGCGCGACACCGTGAGGCGGATCCCGCAGCCGGAGGCGACGGAGAGGGCGGCGCTCTACGCCGGGTGCCTCCTCGACTTCGCGTACCCGGGCACCGGCGAGGCGGTGGTGAAGATCCTGAACCGCGCCGGCATCCGGGTGACCTTCCCCGAGGGGCAGACCTGCTGCGGCGCCCCGGCGCGCTACTCGGGCGCCTACGAGGTCGCGGCGCGGAACGCGAAGGACAACCTCGACGCGCTCCTCGCCGAGGACGTCCGCTGGATCGTCTCCGCCTGTCCGACCTGCACGGTCGCGCTGAAGCAGGAGTTCGAGGCGACGCTCGAGAGCGTGGGCGAGACGGCCTGGCTCGAGCGGGCCAGGGCGGTCGCCGCGAAGACCGTGGACTTCTCGACGCTCGTCGCGCGGTTCGTGGAGGAGGGGCGGCTCACGCTCCCGGAGGGGAGGCGCCTGTCGCAGCTCACCTACCACGACTCCTGCCACCTCCGGCGCACGCTCCGCGCCACCGAGGCGCCGCGGCGGCTCCTCGGCGAGGCCGGGCACGAGGTGGTGGAGATGTTCGAGAGCGACATGTGCTGCGGCATGGGCGGGTCGTACTCGGTGAAGCTCCCGGAGATCTCGGCGCCCATGCTGAAGCGCAAGCTCGACAACATCCGGAAGACCGGCGCGCCGCTCGTCGCGACCGACTGCCCGGGGTGCGTGATGCAGCTGCGGGGCGGGGCCGACAAGGACGGGACGAAGGTGGAGGTCCGGCACACGGCGGACCTGCTCGCCGACGCGATGGGGTGAGGGCTTCGCCGCCGGGAGCGGGGCCTACACCTCGAGCCCGACCGCCCGCATGAGGGCGATCGCGTTCGAGTGGCCGACCACTCCGGGCCGCAGGCGGTAGTCGAACGCGATCTCGCCGTCGACGACCTGGTCCTCGAAGTGCGCGTTCGCGAGCGCGCCCGCCGGGGCGGCGGCGAGGTCGGTCAGGGCGAGATCGTGGGTCGTCACGAGCCCGATCGCCCCGCGCTCCACGAGCCCGCGCACGAGCGCCTCGGCGCCGGCGCGCCGGTCGTGCGAGTTCGTGCCGTGGAGGATCTCGTCCAGCAGGAACAGGAGCGGGTGCGGTCCGCGGGCGAGGTCGGCGAGCGCCTTGAGGCGCGTGATCTCCGCGTAGAAGCGGGAGCGGCCGGCCTGGAGCGAGTCCTGGATCCGCAGCGTCGCCCCGGCCTGGAGCGGCGTGAGGCGCAGCCGCGCCGCGGGGACCACCGCGCCCGCGAGGGCGAGCACGACGTTCGTCCCGACGGTGCGCAGGTACGTGCTCTTCCCGGACATGTTGGAGCCCGAGACGAGGAGCGCCCGGGGCGCCGGGCCGGGCCCGCCCGCGGCGCCGAGCGCCACCGGGTTCGCGACCGCGCCGGGGAGGAGCGGGTGGCGCAGGGCCTCGCCCTCGAGGAGCGGGGCGCCGCCCGCCACGATCTCGGGCACCGCGTGGTCGGGGTGCTCGTGCCGGTGGCCGCCCAGCGCGGCGAGGGCCTCGATCTCGCCCGCCGCGTCCATCCAGGCCCGGAGCGCGCGGCCGTGGCGGGCGCGCCAGCGCTCGATGGCCGCGGCGTGCAGCGGGCCCCAGGCGAGCGCGAAGGCGACCGGCGCGAAGAGCTGGTTCCGGCCCCACTCGAGGCGCAGCACGAGCGCGACGAGCCGGGAGATGGCCGTCGACGCGGGGACCTCGCCGGCGGTCCCGGAGGGACGCAGGCGGGCCGCGAGCGCGGCGAGGCGGGGCTCCTCGAAGGGCTCCCGCTCGAGCCGCGCGAGGAGGAGCGCGAGCACGCGGAGCTCGGCGGAGGGGCGCTCGACCCCGCCCAGCACCGCCGCGATCGGGGCCTGGAGGCCGCGGCCGAGCGCGAAGAGCGCCGCGACGACGACGAGGAAGGGGATGGGGCCGGCGTCCAGCCACCCCCACGCCGCGGCCGTCCCCACCGAGGCGGCCGCGAGCCCCAGCGCCGCCGCGCCGGTCCAGCCCGGCAGCGCCGGCGGCGCCTCGCCCCAGGCGGCGAGGCCGGCGGGCTCCACGCCCGCGCGGACGTCCTCGCCGAGCACCGCGAGGTCCTCGCGCAGGTCGAGGGCCGGAGCGAGCGCGGCGGCGGCGCGCTGCCGCGCGGCCACCTCGGCGGCGTCCGCGGGCCCGAGCAGCCAGGCGGCGAGGCGCGCCGCGCCGGGGCCGGTGCGCGCGGTGCAGAGGAGGGCGAACAGCGAGGCCGGGCCGAAGAGGTCGAGGTCGGCCGCGTACGGGTGCTCCGGGTCGAGGAACCGGTCGCCGGGGTTCGCGCCCGGGGGGAAGCCCCCGTCCATGCGCGTGAGCGCGGCCTCGTGGAAGGCGATCGCCCGCCGCGCGCGGTCGCGCGCGCGGAGCACGCGGTCGTGCCGGATCGCGAGCAGGAGGAACCCCAGGCCGGGCGCCGCGAGCCACGCGGGCGAGAGCGCGCCACGCGCGAGCGCTGCCCACGCCACGGCCGCCGCCGCGGCGAACGCCGCGAGGCGCGCCCAGGCGAGCGCGGCGTCGGCGCGCTCGAGGGAGGCGAGGGTCGCGCGCCGGGCGGCGAGGCGCGCGGTGAGCTCGGCGCGCGGGTCGGCCCGTCCGTCCGGGCCCTGTCGAGGGGTGGCCAAGCGCCCGGAAGCTAACCCGGGAGGCGCACCTCAGGCCACCGTCGCGGGCTGGGGCGGCGCCCGCCGCTCGGCCCCCGACGGCGCCGCGGACGGCGCCTGCGGCGGCAGGCGCGGCTTCAGCTCGTCCACCGAGAGCCCGAGCCCGATGCCGCCCTGCTCGAGCCAGGCGTGCTCGCCCGCGAGCACCTGGCGGCCCACCGCGTACGCGGCCGCGTCGTCGTTCGCCCAGAGCGCCTCGAAGAGCCCGAGCACCTTGCGGGAGGACTGCCGGCAGAACTGCTCGGCGAGCCGGGAGGCCTGCGCGGCGTCGGCGTGCCCCGCCTTCCTCAGCGCCTCCGCCCGCGCGACGGAGGCCGTCATCGCGAAGAGCTCGTTCGCGACGTCGACGGTGCGGAACAGGAATGCCTGCTTGCGCTCCGCGGCGGCGCCGAAGACCACCATGCCGTGGAAGATCTCCCGCGCGAGCTTGCGCGCCGAGCGCTCGACGAAGCGCAGGTGGCGGGCGAGCCGCCCGAAGCCGGCGAACCGCGGCGCGACGAGGCCGCGGAACCAGAGCCCGAGGTACCAGGTGACGTAGAAGAGCCCGATGCGCGGCAGGGACGCGAGCTTCTTCGCGATCGGCACCTTCGGATCGATGAGCCCGCCCGCGACCTCGAGGTGCTTGTCCACGGCCTCGCGGGCCATGAAGAGGTGCATGATCTCGGACGAGCCCTCGAAGATGAGGTTGATGCGGCAGTCGCGCATCCAGCGCTCGACGGAGGTCGGGGCCTCGCCGCGGGCCTCGAGGGACTCCGCCTTCTCGTAGCCGCGGCCGCCGCGGATCTGCATGGCCTCGTCGAGGAGCCGCCAGCCCTCGACGGTGTTCCACTCCTTCGCGGCGGCGGCCTCGAGGCGGATGTCGTAGCCCTTCTTGTCCGCGAGGTTCTGGCAGAGGTCGGAGACCGCCTCCATCGCGTACACGGTCGAGGCCATGTCGGCGAGCTTGTGCGCGATGGCCTCGTGCTTGCCGATCTCCTGGCCCCACTGCGCGCGCGCCGCGGACCACTTGCGGGAGAGCTCGAGGGCGACCTTGCCGCCGCCGACCACCGCGGCCGGGATCGAGAGCCGGCCGGCGTTGAGGGTGGTGAGCGCGATCTTGAGGCCGCGGCCCTCCTTGCCGATGAGGTTCTCGACCGGGACCTTCACGTCGGTGAAGCGGATGACCGCGTTCGCGAGCGCGCGCAGCCCCATGAACCGGCAGCGGTGCACGATCTCGACGCCGGGGGTGGCGGCCTCGACGACGAACGCGGAGATCTTCTGCGTCTCCGGGTGGCGGGCCATCACCACGAACAGCTCGGCGATGGTGCCGTTCGTGCACCAGAGCTTCACGCCGTCGAGGACGTAGTGCTTGCCGTCGGGGGTCAGCGTGTAGCTCGTGGCGAGCCGCGCTGGGTCGGAGCCGACGTTGATCTCGGTGAGCGCGAAGGCGCTGATGGCGCCCTTCGCGATGCGGGGCAGGTACTTCTTCTTGAGCTCGTCCGAGCCGAAGAGCTTCAGCGGCTGCGGCACGCCGATCGACTGGTGGGCCGAGACGAGCGCGGTGAGGTTCGCGTCGTACGAGCCGAGGAGCCGCATGATCTTGCCGTACTCGACCTGCGAGAGCCCGAGGCCGCCGTACTCGGTCGAGATCTTCATCCCGAACGCGCCCAGCCTGCGGAGGCCGTCGAGGACGTGGGCCGGGTACTCGCCGGTGCGATCGATCTCGTCGGGGTCGACCTCGTCGCGCAGGAACCGCTCGAAGGCGTCGTGGAACGCCTTGAACTCGGGGCGCTCGGGCGCGTCGACGGGGTAGGGGTGGACGAGGTCGAGCCGGAGCTTGCCGAGGAAGAGCTCCTTCAGGAAGCCCGCGCCCTGCCACTCGGTCTCGCGCGCCGCCTCCGCGACCGCGCGCGAATGCTGGATGTCCTGGTTGGTCTGATCCTGCGCCATATCGGGCCCTCGCTCCGGCGGCAGCCGGGGTGCGACATCGTGTTGATTCCCTAATCAACCTAACGCGATGCGGCCACGGTTCCAGCGTCCCCCGGAGGGGATCGCGAAAAAATAAGTAACGACATGAAGTTAGGCGATCTCGGCGGTCCGCGCGACCCGCTCGCGGAGCTGCCGCGGGTCGAAGGGCTTCTCGATGCAGCGCTCGCCCAGCCGTACGGCGAGCGAGCGCGCGGCGGGGCCCTCCGGATCGGCGGTGAGGAACAGCACGCGCGCCGCGAGCGCCGGGTCGATGGCCGCGAGCGCGTCGTGCAGCTCCGCGCCGCCGATGCCGGGCGTGGCGAGGTCGGCGAGGATCACGTCGTAGCGCGCTCCGGCCCGGATGCGCTCGAGCGCGTCGCGCGCGCTCTCCGCGACCGAGACGTCGTGGCCGGCCGCGAGCGCACGCCGGACCGCGGCCCCGACGAAGGGCTCGGCGTCCACCACGAGCACCGATGGACGGTCCTCGCGCGCTTCGCGGACCGCCGGCTGGGCCCGCTCGGAGGGCGGGAGGATCACCCGGAACGTCGTCCCCCTCCCGGGCTCGCTCGTAACCTCGAGGCCGCCCCCCATGGCCTTCACGAGCCCGTGACAGACTGGCAGGCCCAGCCCGAGCCCGGAGCCCGGCGCGCCGGTCGTGAAGAAGGGGTCGAAGACGTGGGGGAGGTGCTCGGGCGCGATGCCGCGGCCGGTATCGGAGATCTCGATGCAGACCCGGCCGCCGCGGTCCGTGCGGGTGGCCGCCCGGATCTCGTGCTCGGCGGGCGCGCCCTCCGGGATCGCCTGCGCCGCGTTCACGAGCAGCTTCAGCACCACCTGCGCGAGCCGTCCCTCGACCGCCCGCACCGGCGCGACCTCCTCGAACGCGCGCACGAGGCGCGCCCGCGAACGGACGCGGCCCGAGGCGATGGAGAGGGCGGTCTCGACCACCCGGCGGACGTCGACCTCGGCGAGCTCGGTCCCGTCCCCGCGGGAGAAGGTCTGCAGGTCGCGCACCACGGTGCGCATCCGCTCCGCGGCCTCGCGCGCCTCGCGGAGCGCCGCGGCGATCTCGTCGCCCCCCGGCAGCCCGGCGAGCGCCGGCTCGAGCTCCTCGGCGGTGAAGCCGAGGTTCGCGAAGAGGCTCGAGAGCGGGTTGTTGAGCTCGTGGGCGAGGCCGCCCGCGAGCGTGCCGACCGAGGCGAGCCGCTCGTGCAGCGCGAGCCGGGCCTGCACGAGGCGCGACTCGGTGACGTCGCGCAGCACGACGAGGTGGCGCCCGGGCAGGATGCGCGCCACGGCGCTCCACTCCAGCGTCCGGGCCGGCCGCTCGGGGATCCGCAGCGCGAGCTCACCCTCGGCGCGCCCGCGCTCGCCGAGGTCCTGCCAGTGGGCGCGGACCTCCGCCTGGAAGGCCCGCCACGTGGGCCCACCGCCCCGGCGCGCCCCGACCCCGAGGAGCCGGCGCGCCGCGGGGTTCGCCGCGACGAGCGCCCCGGCGTCGTCGAGCGTGACGAGCGCGTCCTGGGTGTGCTCGAAGACCGCGCGCGCCTCGCGCTCGCGCTCGGCGAGGGCGCGCTCCGCGGCGTGCCGGCCCACCGCGGCCGCGACGGTGTGGGCGAGCGTCTCGAGGAAGTGCACGTCGTCGCGCGACGGCGTGCGGTCGCCGTCCAGGTGGGCGCAGAGTACGCCCCAGACGCCGGTGCGCCCCTGCACGACCGCCGCCGCCCGGCCCGGTGACGGGGAGGGGAGCGGGGCGCCCGCGCGCGCGCCGACGAGCGGGCAGCGGAGGCGCCGGGCGGGCACGCGCGGCTCGAGCGCGCCCCCGGCCCCGGTCGCGACGAGGTGCACCTCGCCGCGCAGGACCCGCGAGGCGCGGCGCATGGCCTCGGGGAGGAAACCGTCCAGATCGGGCTCGGAGAGCGCGAGCGCCCCGAGCGCCGCGAAGGTCTCGTGCTGCAGCCCGCGCTCGGCGAGCTCGCGCTCACGGGTCGTGGAGGGACCACCCCCGGCCGGGAGCGAAGCATCGGGGGTGTCGGAGCTCGGGAGCATCTGCAGGCTTCGGGTTGCACGGAGCGGGCGCGGACCGGCACCCGGGCGGCGCACGTGTTTATGCGGGTCTGTGGGGAGGACCTCCGGGGTCAGGGAGGCCCCGGACTCCGGACCGACCCCTGGGACGCACCCATAGGCGCGCCCCGAAAAGGGATGACGCGATGCGCCTTCCATTTGAGGAGACGAGGCTTTTACAGCACCGCGACCCGTCGTCATGGCCCGGGGTCATGGACGACCCGGGTCTGGGTCCGTCTCATGGGTCGACGGACGCTCCGTCGAAACGAGGCGCGAGCTGGACGGTCCGACCCGGCTTAGAGTGGCCGGATGCACCGCCCGACCGACGCCGCCGACTACCGCCTGCCCCGCTCCATCCGGCCGCTCCGGTACGACGCCGCGCTGTCCCTCGAGCCCGAGCGCGCCACGTTCACGGGCACGCTCCGCCTGTCGCTCCGCCTCGACGCGCCCGCCGCCGAGCTCGTGCTCCACGCCGCGGACCTCGCCGTCTCGACCGCCGCGGTCGTCGCCGGCGGGCGGCGGCTCGTCGCCGGGCCGCCCGCGTACGCGGCGCCGAGCGAGACCGTCACGCTCACGTTTCCGGCGGCCATCCCCGCCGGCGAGGCGACCCTCGAGCTCGGGTGGTCGGGCAAGGTCTCGGACGGCCTGCGCGGCCTCTACGACGCGGGTGCGGGAATCCTCGCGACGCAGTTCGAGGCGGCCGACGCGCGTCGCGTGTTCCCGTGCCTCGACGAGCCCGGGTTCAAGGCGCCCTGGAAGCTCACGGTGGAGGCGCCGAAGGGCGCGGTGCTGCTCTCGAACGGCGCGGCCGTCGCCGAGGAGGACCTCGGCGCGCGCCGGCGCGTCACCTTCGCCGAGACGCCGCCCCTGCCGACCTACCTCGTCGCGCTCGTCGCCGGCCGGATCGACGCACCGCCCGGCGGCGCCGCCGGTCCGGTGCCGGTGCGGACCTGGGCCGCGCCGGAGAAGACGCCGCTCACCGCCTTCGGGCAGGAGGTCGCCCTCGAGGTGCTGCCCCGGCTCGAGGCGTACTTCGGCGTGCCCTACGCGTTCGGGAAGCTCGACCAGGCCGGGCTGCCCGAGTTCGAAGCCGGGGCCATGGAGAACGCGGGCCTCGTGACGTACCGCGAGCTCGCGCTGCTCCTCGACCCCGCCACCGCCTCCCTCGCGCAGCAGAAGCGGGTCGCCGAGGTCGTGACCCACGAGCTCGCCCACCAGTGGTTCGGCAACTGGGTGACCATGCAGTGGTGGGACGACCTCTGGCTGAACGAGGCCTTCGCCACCTGGATGGCCTACAAGATCGTGGACGGGTGGCGGCCGGCCTGGCGGGTGTGGCTCGACTTCGACCAGGGCCGCGCCGCGGCCATGCAGCTCGACGCGCAGTCCACCACCCACCCGGTGAGGGCCGAGATCCGCAGCGTCGCCGAGGCGGGGGAGGCCTTCGATCTCATCACCTACGAGAAGGGCGGGGCGGTGCTCCGGATGATCGAGGGCTACCTCGGCGCCGACCGCTTCCGCGAGGGGATCCGCCTCTACATGCGGCGCCACGCCCGGGCGAACGCGGTCGCCGACGACCTCTGGGGCGCGCTGGGCGAGGCCTCCGGCGAGCCGGTGGTCGAGCTCGCGAACGCGTGGATCCGGCAGCCGGGGTTCCCGCTCGTGCGCGCGCGCCTCGAGGGGGCACGCCTGCACCTCGCGCAGCTCCGGTTCCGCTCCGCGGGCCTCGACGACCGCGGCGGCGAGGCCTGGCCCGTGCCGATGGTGCTGCGCGTCCGGCGCGGCGGCCGCTGGACCGAGGAGCGCCACCTCCTGCGTGCGCAGCGCGAGGTCCTCGAGCTCGCCGGCGCGCCCGAGGCGGTGGTGCTCAACGCGGGGGCGACCGGCTTCTACCGGGCGGCCCCGGACGCGCCGATGCTCGAGGCGCTCGCGGGGTACCTCGGCGAGCTCGCGCCCTCCGAGCGGATCTCGCTGCTCTCCGACGCGTGGGCGCTCGTCCGCGCCGGGGAGCGTGACGCGGCCTCCTACCTCGCGCTCGTCACCGCCTTCGGCGGCGAGGAGGACCACGCCGTGCTCGACGAGCTCGTCGCGCGCCTCGGGGCGATCGAGCACCGGCTCCTCGGCGACCGCGACCGCCCGGCCTTCGCCGCGCTCGTGGCGACGCTCTTCGGGCCGATCCTGGCGGCCGTGGGCTGGGACCCGGCCCCGGGCGAGCCGGACGCGGTCCGGCTCCGGCGCGCCGCCGCCGTCCGCGCGCTCGGGCTCGTGGCGCGCGGCCAGGGCGTCGCGCACGAGGCCGGCGCCCGCGTCGAACGGCTCGCCGCCGGGGAGCGCGGCGCGCTCGAGCCGAACCTGCTCGACGCCGCCGTGGCGCTCGCCGCCCGCGACGGCGACGAGGCCCGCTGGGAGCGCTTCCGCGCGCTCTTCCTCGCCGAGAAGGAGCCGGCCATGCGTCGGCGCTGGCTGATGGGGCTCGCCTCGTTCGAGCGCCCGGCGCTCGCGGCGCGCGGGATCGGGCTCGCGATGGCGGGCGAGCTCCCGCTGCAGGACACCGCCGGCTTCGCCGCGGCCCTGCTCGCCAACCGCGCCGCGCGCGCCCCGTTCTGGGCGCGCCTGCGGGCGGAGTGGGGCGCCTACCGGGGCCGCCTCGCGAACGCGCCCATGCTGGTGCGGCGCGTGGTCGAGTCCCTGGGCTACCTCGTGGAGCGGCACGAGCTCGACGAGGCCGAGGCGTTCCTCGCGGCGAACCCCATGGAGGAGGCGAAGCAGGCGATCGCGCAGACGCTCGAGCGGCTGCGGGAGGACGTGGCCCTGCGGGAGCGCTCGCGGGAGAGCCTCGGCCGCTGGCTCGCGGCCCGCACGCGCTGAGGTCCGCCCTACTCGAACTCGGCGACGACCTGGCCGGACTGCACCGCCTCGCCGACCTTCGCGTTGATGGCGGAGACCTTCGCGGCCACCGGGGCCGTGATGTTGGTCTCCATCTTCATCGCCTCGAGCACGAGGAGGACGTCGCCCACCTGGATGGCCTGGCCGGGCTGCGCGAGCACGCGGACCACGGTGCCAGCGATGGGGCTCCGGCAGACCTTGGCGCCGTCGGCCGCCGGGGGCGCCTTGCCGTTCGTCGGCCTGGGCGGCGCGGCGGCCGGGGGCGAGGCGGGCACGCGCGGGAGGGCGGAGACCGGGGCAGGGCGGACGGCCTCGGGCTCGCTCGCCTCGACCTCCACCTCGTAGACCTTGCCGTCGACGGTGATCTTGAGCTTCACGGTGATGCTCCAGTGCTTCAGCGAAGCGCGTGGGAACCCTGGATGGAGACGCGGCCGGCGTGCGCCCAGCCCTCGGAGGAGAGCAGGCGGATCTGCCGGATGACGGGCCGCTTGCCGAGGAACGCGGCGATGGCGGCGGAGAGGACGAGCACGACCTCCTCGGAGATGGGCTCCGGGGCGGGCGCGGGCGGCGGGGCCGCGGGCGCGGCGGCCGCCGGCGGCGGGGCCGTGGCCGGCGCGGGCGCGGCCTTCGCGCCCTCGAGGGCCGCGAGGCGCTCCGCGAGCGCGGCGAGCTGCGCCTTCAGCGCTGCGACCTCGTCGGGCGGGGCCTCCGGCCCCTTCGGCTGCTTCTTCGTCGCCACGGGATCTCCTAGAGCGGGATGAGGCCGTGCTTCTTCGGCGGACGGAGCTCGCGCTTCGCGTGGAGGTACTCGAGGGCCTGGGCGAGGCGCTTGCGGGTCTCCGCGGGCTCGATGATGTCGTCGACGAGCCGGCGGCCCGCCGCCATGTACGGCGACGAGAAGGTGTCCTTGTACTGCTGGATGAGCTCGGCCCGCTTCGCGGCCCGGTCCGGCGCCGCCTCCATCTCCTTGCGAAAGACGATCTCGACCGCGCCCTCGGCGCCCATCACCGCGATCTCGGCGGTGGGCCAGGCGAAGACCCGGTCGGCGCCGAGGTCCTTCGAGCACATCGCGAGGTGCGCGCCGCCGTAGCTCTTCCTCAGGATGAGCTGGATCTTCGGCACGGTGGCCGCCGAGTAGGCGAAGAGCATCTTCGCGCCGTGGCGGATGATGCCGCCGTACTCCTGCTGCACGCCCGGCAGGAAGCCCGGCACGTCCACGAGCGTGACGAGCGGGATGTTGAAGGCGTTGCAGAAGCGGATGAAGCGGGCCGCCTTGTCGGAGGCGTCGATGTCGAGCACGCCGGAGAGGACCGAGGGCTGGTTCGCGATGAAGCCTACGGACCGCCCGAGGAGCCGGGCGAAGCCGACGACGATGTTCATCGCGTGGCCGGCCTGGACCTCCAGGAAGTCGGCCCCGTCCACGATGCCCTCGATGACCCGGCGGACGTCGTAGCCCTGCTTCCCCTCGACCGGGACGAGCTTCGCGAGCTCGGGGTTCGGCTCGACCGCGTTGTCGCTCGGCAGCCGGGGCGGGTCCTCGAGGTTGTTCGAGGGCAGGAACGAGAGCAGCCGGCGCGCCAGCGCGAGCGCCTGCGCGTCGTCGTCGGCCACGAAGTGGATGACGCCCGAGTGCGCCATGTGCGCGTCCGGGCCGCCCAGCGCGTCGGCGGTGATCTGCTCCCCGGTCACCTGCTTGATGACCTGCGGGCCGGTGATGAACATCTGGGCCTGGCGGGTCTGGATGATGAAGTCGGTGAGGGCGGGGGAGTAGGCCGCGCCGCCCGCGCACGGGCCGCAGATGATCGAGATCTGCGGGACCGAGCCCGAGAGCATCACGTTGTGGTGGAACACCTGCCCGTAGCCGGAGAGCGAGTCGATGCCCTCCTGCACCCGGGCGCCGCCCGAGTCGTTCACGAAGACGAACGGCGATCCGGTCCGGAGCGCGTGGGCCATCACCTCGGCGACCTTGAGCGAGTGGACCTCGCCGGCGGTGCCGCCCATCACGGTGAAGTCCTGGCTCGCGAGGTGGACGAGCCGGCCGTCGACCGACGCCGCCCCGGTGACGACGCCGTCGGCGGGGACCTCCTTGCCCGCCATGCCGAAGTGCTCGGCGCGGTGGCGCGCGAAGAGCCCGAACTCCTCGAAGCTGTTCCGGTCGACGAGCGCGTCGATGCGCTCGCGGGCGGTGAGCTTCCCGCCCTCGTGCTGCTTCGCGACCCGCTCCGCCCCGCCGCCCGCGAGCACCTTCGCGCGCTCCGCGCGCAGGTCCTCGGTGAGCGCCTCCATCGTCCTCGCCTTCGTCGCCATGGCTCCGCTCGCCTACACAGGGGTGACGGTGACCTGGTGCGTCCGGTCGCCGAGCTTGATCTCGTAGCTGACGGGGCTCCGCACCGGCCCCGCGCCGTTGCCGCCCGCCGGGGCCGGCGCGCCCGCCGCCGGGGCCGTCCCCTTCGCGGCCGGGTCCTTGCCCACGTTCTTCGGGCCGTCGGCGCGGCTCGCGAAGAACTTCGGCGCGACCTGCGGGAACATCGCGTAGGTGAGGACGTCCTCGTCGGTGCCGTCGCACCCCTTGAGCGCGAGCGCCTGGCTGCGCAGCTCGTCCCACTCGGGCTTCAGGTGGTCGGCCGGGCGGTCGGTGATGGGCTCCTTCTTCGCGTGCTTCGCCGCGGCGCGCACGACCTCCGCGTCCCGCTGCCCGAGCGTCGCGCCGTAGTAGCCGAGCATCAGGTCGGCGAACTCGCCGGTGAGCACCTTGTAGCGGCCCATCAGCACGTTGAAGACGGCCTGCGTGCCGACGATCTGCGAGGAGGGCGTCACGAGCGGCGGGTAGCCGGCGTCCTTGCGGACCCGCGGGACCTCGGCGAGCACCTCCTTGACGCGCTCGCCGGCGCCCTGCTGCCTGAGCTGGCTCTCCATGTTGGAGATCATCCCGCCGGGGATCTGGCTGTCGAAGATCTCGGTCTCGACGCCGATGAACTTCGACTCGAACTCGGCGTAGCGCCCGCGGACCTTCGCGAAGTGGTCCTTGATCTTCACGAGCCGCCCCTTGTCGAGGCGGGTGTGCCAGCCGGTGCCCTCGAGCATCTCGACGAGCGCCTCGGTGGGGTTGTGGCCCGGGCCGAGCGACATCGACGAGATGGACGTGTCCACGATGTCCACGCCGGCCTCGATGGCCTTCATGATGCTGACGAGCGTGACGCCGGTCGTGGCGTGGACGTGCAGGTGCACGGGCACGTGCTCGCCGCAGGCCTGCTTGATGCCGCGGACGAGGTCGTAGGCGGGCTGGGGCTTGAGGAGCGCCGCCATGTCCTTCACGCAGATCGAGTCCGCGCCGAGCTCCACGAGCTGCTCGGCGAGCTCGACGAAGTCGTCCACCGAGTGGAGCGGCGAGGTCGTGTAGCAGATGGTGCCCTCGGCGTGCTTGCCGGTGCGGCGGACCGCCTGCATCGCGCGGCGCAGGTTCCGGATGTCGTTCAGCGCGTCGAACACGCGGAAGACGTCCATCCCGTTCTCGGCCGACTTCTCCACGAACCGGTCGACGACCGTGTCCTCGTAGTGCCGGTAGCCGAGCAGGTTCTGCCCGCGCAGCAGCATCTGGAGCCGGGACTTCGGCAGGAGCTTGCGGAACGTGCGCAGGCGCTCCCACGGATCCTCGTTGAGGAAGCGGATGCAGGCGTCGTACGTCGCCCCGCCCCAGCACTCGACGCTCCAGTACCCGGCCTCGTCGATCTCGGCGCAGATGGGCGCCATGTCCTCGAGCGCCATCCGGGTCGCGAGCAGGCTCTGATGCCCGTCGCGCAGCGCCAGCTCCGTCACCTCCACCAGCTTCTTCGTCATCACGCCTCCCACCTGTCCAACCCGCGCCGATCTACACGCCTTCCTGACGCGGCGCGACGACCCGCGTTGTCGCAGGACTGCAAAGATCGTTTCGGAGGGCGCAGGTTTGAAGCTCTTGCATTGTTTTCACCCGGGGTCTGTGCACGGGTTGCGCCGACCCCCACCCGCGGTGCACGCTCGGAGGGATGACCGCCCTCGTGCTCGCCTACCGCGCGCCGGTGCGCCACGCGCTCGACGTGCTGTGGGGCGCCGTCGAGGTGACGCCCGCCACCGCGCGGCTCCCGGTCGTCGCCGCCGAGCCGGCCGACCTCGAGGGCGCGGTGCGGGCGGCGGTCGCGGCGCACGGCCGGGCGGTCGTCGCGTGGTCCTTCTACTCGGCGGGGTTCGAGGCGGCGGCCGCGGCGCTCGCCGCCCTGAGGACTGCCTGTCCGGACGGCGCGCTCCACGTCGCCGGCGGGCCGCACGCGAGCGCGGCGCCCGCCGCCACGCTCGCCGCGGGCTTCGACCTCGTCGCGACCGGGGAGGGCGAGGTGACGCTGCCGGCGCTGCTCGCCCGCGTCGCCGCGGGCGAGGACCCGCGCCTCGCGCCGGGCCTCGCCTGGCTCGACGGCGAGGGGCGGCTCGCGACGAGCGCGCGGCCGCCGATGGTCGCGCTCGACGACTTCCCGCCGTGCGCGCCGGGGGCGGTGAAGCGCGGGCCGATCGAGATCACCCGCGGGTGCGTCTGGGCCTGCCGCTTCTGCCAGACGCCGTTCCTGTTCAAGGCGCGCTTCCGGCACCGCTCGCTCGAGGGCGCCCGGCGCTGGGCGCGCTGGCTCTACGGCACGGGCGCGCGGGACCTGCGGTTCCTCACGCCGTCGGCGCTCTCCTGGGGCTCGCCGGCCGGCGGGGTGGACCTCGACGCCGTCGAGGCGCTCCTCGCGGCCGTGCGCGAGGAGGCGGGGCCAGACCGGCGGGTGTTCTTCGGGACGTTCCCGTCGGAGCTCAGGCCCGAGCACGTGTCGGCGCGGGCGCTCGCGCTCGTGAAGCGGTACTGCGACAACACGACGGTGCTCCTCGGCGGCCAGTCCGGCTCGGCGCGCGTGCTCGAGGCGATGGGGCGCGGGCACGGGGTCGAGGACGTCGAGCGCGCGGCCCGGCTCGCCGTCCAGGCGGGGCTCGTGCCGGACGTCGACCTCGTGTTCGGGCTGCCCGGCGAGGAGGAGGAGGACCGCGCGGCGACCCGGGCGCTCGCGGCGCGGCTCGCGGCGTGGGGCGCGCACGTGCACGCCCACGCGTTCATGCCGCTCCCGGGGACACCCTGGGCGTCCGCGGCGCCCGGGGTGATCGACGGCGAGACGCGGACGCTCCTCGACCGGCTCGCCTCGGCCGGGCACGCGCACGGACAGTGGAGGCGCCAGGAGAGGCTCGCGGGGAGCCGCAAACCCTCGCTTGCGCCCCAAGGTGGACCGGGGCGGGGTTGATCCGGGTCAAGGGAGTGGGCTCCCGGCAGGGTGTAGCGTCGGCTGTCGTCCGGGCGGAGGGCAGGGCCTCCGTCCGGCCCCCCGGAGGCACCACAACATGAGAAGAATCGCCGTTTTCGGCGCGTTGGTCGCGGCCGTACTCAGCGTGCGACACGCCGCGGCATCGAGCCCGGCCCCGGCCGCGCCCGCGGCCCCGAAGAAGCCCGAGCCGCTGATCCAGGCCGAGCCGCCGCCCTTCTCCGAGGGCATCTACCCGTGCTCGGCCTGCCACGCCGACCAGAAGAACGCCGAGAAGCGCGACCTCGCCTTCCACGACGACCAGGCGGGCGTGCTCGCGCACGGCGAGCGCTGGTGCCTCGACTGCCACGACTTCGCCGACCGCGACGTGCTCCGGCTCGCGAACGGCGCGAAGGTGCCGTTCACCGAGAGCTACCGGCTCTGCGGCCAGTGCCACGGCGACAAGCTGCGCGACTGGAAGGTCGGCGTGCACGGGAAGCGCACGGGCCACTGGGACGGCGAGAAGACCTACTTCCTGTGCGTGAACTGCCACGACCCGCACTCGCCCCGCTTCAAGGGCGTCACGACCATCGAGGTCGCCGGGAAGAAGACCACCCGCTACACGCACGAGCGCGTGAAGCCCGAGCCGCGGCCCCGCCGCCCCGAGGAGATGGCCCGATGAGCGCCCCGGACACGAAGCTCCCCGTGCTGCCCGAGGGCGGCGAGGGCGCCCCCGCCGATCCCTCGCGCCGCAGCTTCATGACCACCGCCGCCGCGGGCGCCGCGATCGCGGCGGTCTCCGGCTGCGGGGTGGTGGACGTCGAGGAGGTCTTCCGCAAGCACTTCCGCGAGCTGTCCCAGGACGAGCTCGCGAAGATCCTGAAGCGGGTCGAGAAGAAGAACCTCGAGAAGTACGGCAAGCAGACCACCGTCACCGCCGAGGGGCCCCGCGCCGGCGTGCAGTTCGGCTACGGGCTCGACCTCTCCCGCTGCATCGGCTGTCGCCGCTGCGTCTACGCGTGCGTGAAGGAGAACAACCAGAGCCGCGAGAAGCCGCAGATCCACTGGATCCGCGTGCTCCAGATGGAGAAGGAGCACGGCGTCGACCTCGCCCACGCCGATCCGTACTACGAGCCGGAGGCGGTGCCGGCGCCGGGCAAGTTCTACATGCCGGTGCAGTGCCAGCAGTGCCGCAACCCGCCCTGCGTGAAGGCCTGCCCGACCCAGGCGACCTGGAAGCAGGAGGACGGCATCGTCGTCATCGACTACGACTGGTGCATCGGCTGCCGGTGCTGCATGTCCGCCTGCCCGTACGGCGCCCGCCACTTCAACTGGGCGACGCCCAACCTGCCGGCCGAGCAGGTGAACCCGGTGCAGCACTACCTCGGGAACCGCCCGCGCCCGAAGGGCGTGGTCGAGAAGTGCACCTTCTGCGTGCAGCGCACGCGCAAGGGGCTCTACCCGGCCTGCGCGGAGATCTGCCCGGTGGGCGCGCGCAAGTTCGGGAACCTGCTCGATCCGGAGAGCGAGATCCGCAAGGTCATGGAGACGAAGCGCGTCTTCATCCTGAAGGAGGAGCTCGCGACGCACCCGCAGTTCTACTACTTCTACGCGACCTAGAGAGCCCGCCATGTCCGGAATCGTCGAGTTCGTGAAGGGCTGCGTCCGCCAGGTGCTGACGGGCGGCCGCGCCTACTGGGCGTGGATCGCGCTCCTGTTCGTGATGATCGCGGTGGGCCTCACCGCCTACGTGCACCAGGCCACGACCGGCCTCATCGCGACGAACATGCGCGATCAGGTCTCCTGGGCGTTCTACATCGGCAACTTCACCTTCCTCGTCGGCGTGGCGGCGGCGGCGGTGCTGCTCGTCATCCCGGCCTACGTCTACCAGTGGAAGCCGATCAAGGAGGTCGTCGTCCTCGGCGAGCTCCTCGCGATCTCGGCGCTCATCATGTGCCTCCTGTTCATCTCGGTGGACATGGGGCGGCCGGACCGGGTGACGCACATGATGCCGCTCATCGGCACGCCCAACTGGCCGCGCTCGATGCTCACCTGGGACGCGCTGGTGCTGAACACGTACCTCGTCGTGAACCTGGTGCTGGTGGTCTACCTGCTCTTCAAGACCTACCGCGGCCAGCCGTACGACAAGCGGATCTTCCTGCCGCTCGTGCTGCTGTCCATCCCGGTGTCGATCTCCACGCACACGGTGACGGCGTTCCTCTACAACGGCATGGCGTCGCGCCCCTACTGGAACGCGTCGATCCTGGCGCCGCGGTTCATCGCCTCGGCCTTCTGCTCGGGGCCGGCGGTGATGATCATCCTCTTCCAGGTGCTCCGGAAGACGAACAAGCTGCCGATCAAGGACGAGGCCATCTGGAAGATCGCGGAGCTCATGAGCTACGCGATGTTCGTGAACCTGTTCCTCCTGGGCGCCGAGCTCTTCAAGGAGTACTACTCGGCGACCGAGCACCTCCTCTACACGCAGTACATGTGGACGGGCATCGGCGAGCACCGAACCCTCGTGCCCTACGCCTGGCTCTCACTCGCGGCGAGCACGGCGGCGTTCATCTTGTTCCTCGTCCCGAGGACCCGGAAGAACTACGTCACGCTCAACATCGGGGCGCTCCTCATCTGGGCCGGCGCCTACATCGAGAAGGGGATGGGGCTCATCATCCCCGGCTTCACCCCGGACACGCTCGGGGAGATCTACGAGTACTCGCCGTCCTTGACCGAATGGTCCATCGCGGCGGGCGTCTTCGGGATCGGCTTCCTCGTCTTCACGATCCTCGTGAAGATCGCGACGCCGATCCTCGTCGGTACGTTCAGGGCCGACGGGGCCCCCGCCCCCGTCGAGGACCCGCACCCCGCGGCCGCTCCGGCCGCATGACGTGACCCGCGGCAGGGACGCCGCGGGGAAGAAAGGGAAGGACACCATGAAGAAGCTCGCGTTCGGCTTCGCGCTCCTCGCCGTCCTGTCCGTGGGCGCCGCCCGCGCCGACGATGCGAAGGCGGTCTTCGAGAAGAAGTGCGCCGTGTGCCACGGCAAGGACGGCCACCCGACGCCGATGGGCCAGAAGATGGGGGCGAAGGACCTGACCACGCTCGCCGACCCGAAGGCCGACGTGGCCCCGGTCGTCGCGTCGATCTCGAACGGCAAGCCGCCCAAGATGCAGGCGTTCAAGGGCAAGCTGACCGACGCCGAGATCGCCGACCTCGCGAAGTACATCCGCAACGGGATGAAGTAGCGCCCGGCGCCGACGGGGCGCCGGGCTCGTGACCGGGCGGGGTGCGTGGCACCCCGCCTCGGTGGTATGTCCCGGCGCCTCGTGAGCACCGCCGCCGCCCCAGCCCCGGCCACTCCGCGCCTCGCCGCGCTCGACGCGGCGCGGGCGCTCGGCGTCGTGGCGATGGTGGCGGGGCACACCCTCGACGCGCTCCTCTCTCCAGCGGCGCGGCTGGAGCCCGCCGTCCAGGCGTACTGGACCGCGCGCGGCTTCACGCTCCCGCTCTTCCTGACCGTCTCCGGCTGGGCGGTCGCGATGGCCCTCGGCCGGTCGCGGGCCGCCGGCCTCGCGGTCCCCCGCGCGCGCCTCCCGCGCGTGCTGCTCCTCCTCGCGATCGGGTACGCCCTGCGCTGGCCGGGCTGGGATGCGGCGGGGCTCCGGGCCCTCGCGCCTTCGCCCTGGGCGCACCTCCTCGCGTTCGACGCCCTGCACCTCATCGCGCTCTGCCTGCTCGCCGCGTCGCTCGTCTTCGCCCTGCCGCTCCGGTCCCGCGAGCGCGCGCTCCTCTTCCTCGCGCTCGCCGTGCTCGCCGCGTCGCTCGGCCTCACGCCGCCCCGGCCGCTCGTCCCGCCGCCGGAGGCGCTCCCGCGCGGCGCCGCGATGGCGCTCGCGCAGGCGGTGGGCGGCACCTCGCCGTTCCCGCTCGTGCCCTGGGCGGCACACTTCTTCCTGGGGGCGATCGTGGGGCTCGCCGCGCTCGAGGACCCGCGCCGTACGCTGGGCGCGCTCGCGGCGGGCGGCGCGGCGCTCGTCCTCGCGACCTCCTGGACGGGCGTCGGCACGATGCCGGTCGGCCACCCGCTGCTCCTCGCCTGCCGCACCGGCGTCGTCGCGCTCGTGCTCGCCGCGCTCTTCGCGGTGCCCGCCGCGGTCGCGCGCGCCGTGGCGCCGCTCGGGAAGGCCTCGCTCGCCGTGTACGCCGTGCACGTGCCGATCGTCTACGGCTGGTCGACGACGCCCGGCCTCGCCTGGCGGGTGGGCCCCGCGCTCGGGCCGCCCGCCGCGCTCGCGGTGGCCGCCGCCGTGCTCGCGGCGAGCTTCGCGCTCACGCTGGGGTGGGGCGCGGCGCGCCGGGCCGCCCGCGCGGCGGTGGCGCGTGCCCGGGCGGGTGGCGCGGGGGATCCCGGCGCCGCCTGAGCCGTGGCGGCGGGGCGGCGCCTCGGCTACGGTGCGCCGATGCCGCGCCTCCCCGTGGTCCTCGTCGCCGCGCTCCTCGCCGTGGCC
The DNA here is from genome assembly GCA_046351695.1 of Anaeromyxobacter sp. GTDB lineage: Bacteria > Myxococcota > Myxococcia > Myxococcales > Anaeromyxobacteraceae > Anaeromyxobacter. Next base: position 254,618 of record JAXLYA010000001.1, read on the forward strand.
CCCGCCCTCGCGGAGGCGCCCGCCCGCGCCGGGGCGCTCCCCGCGGCGTCCGCCCCCGTCGCCGTCGCGATCGTCGTGGACCAGCTCGGCGGCTGGCTCGCGGCGGAGCGGTGGCCCGCGCTGCCGGCCGACGGCGGCTTCGCGCGGCTCCGGCGCGAGGGCGCGTGGGTGCGGCAGCTCGAGTACCTCCACGCGAACACCGAGACGGCGCCGGGCCACGCCTCGCTCTTCACCGGCCGCACGCCCCGCGAGCACGGCATCCTCGCGAACGAGGTCGTGCGCGACGACCTGCCCGGCCGGCCGCAGGCCGGGCTCCTCGAGGACCGCGCCACCCGGCTCGTCGGCGTGGCCCGGGATGCGCACGGGGTCTCGCTCGCCCGGCTCGACGGCGACACGCTCGCCGACGCGCTCCTCGCGCGCGATCCCGCCGCGGTGGTGTTGGCGCTCTCGCTGAAGGATCGCGGCGTGGTGTTCGCGGCCGGCCGCCGGCCGCGCCTCGCGGCCTGGCTCGATCGCGACGGGAAGGGCGGCGCCGCCTGGGTCACGACGAGCGTGTACCCGCCGCTGCCCGCGTGGCTCACCGCGACCGCGCCCGACGTCACGAAGGCATCCCCGCTCGCGTGGGACGTCGCCGACCGCGCCTGGGTCGAGGCCCACGCCGGGACGCCCGACGACGCCCCGGGGGAGGACGGCTCCGCGTGGGGCGGCGCCCGGTTTCCGCACGCGCTCGCGACGGCGCGGGACGGCTGGCGCGCCTGGCGCGCCGCGCCCTTCTCGAACGACCTCGTGGTGGACGCCGGCCTCGAGGCCGTGTCCCGCGCGCGGGACCCCGCCCATCCGATGCTGCTCTCGCTCTCGCTCTCGGGGCTCGACTACGTGGGCCACGCCTTCGGCGTCGACTCCTGGGAGCACTGGGACGCGCTCTTCCGGCTCGACCGCACCCTCGCGCGGCTCCTCGAGGGGCTCGACCGCAGGGTCGGGAAGGGCCGGTACACGGTGGTCCTCTCCGGGGACCACGGCATGGGCCCGATGCCCGAGGCGTTCCCGGCCCGCACGGGCGCGGCGTGCGGCGCGCAGGACCGCTGGGAGCGCCCCTGCGCGCCCGGCGTGCGCGTGCAGCTCGAGCCGGTCCGTGAGGCGCTCGACGCCGCGGTGGCGCGCGCGCTCGGCGCCCCGGCCACGCCGACCGGGCGGTACGTCGAGCGGTTCGTGGATCCGCTGATCTGGCTCGGCCCCGACGCGCTCGCGGCGCTCCCCGGCGCCCGCGCCGAGGTCGAGGGGGCCGTCGTGAAGGCCGCCGGCCGGATCCCAGGGGTCGCCGGAGCGTTCCCGGTCGGCGAGGGCGCGTGCCCGGCGCCGGCGGACACCTCGCTCGCGGCGCTCGCGTGCCGGTCGTCGCGGCCGGGGCTCGGCTTCGCGTACCTCGCGCTCGCCCCGGGCGCGAGCTTCGGGTACCCGGACGGCATGGGCCACGGCTCGCCCTGGCTCTACGACCGCGCGGTGCCGCTCCTCGTGTCCGGTCCCGGCGTGGCGCCGGGCCAGGCGATCGGGCGCGGCACCTTCGGGAGCTACCGCGCGACGCTCTGGTGGGCGCTCACCGGCGAGGTGAAGGACGGGGCGTACGGCGGGGTCGTCCGGTAGTCACCGGCCCGCGTGGCGCGCGAGGAAGTCGACCGCACGCCGCTCCGCCCAGAAGGACGGCCAGAAGGGCGAGCCGCTCACGAAGCCGACGTGCCCGCCGGCGGGCGTGACCTCGAGCGTGACCGCCGGGTTCGCGCGCGCGGCCTCGACGGAGGCCGCGTCGATCGGCGCGATGGGGTCGTTCTCGGCGCAGATGGCGAGGAGCGGGCGGCGGACGCCGGCGAGGAACCGTCCCGAGGAGCAGCGCTGCCAGTAGTCCTCGGCGGAGGCGTAGCCGTGGATGCGGGCGGTGACCACGCCGTCGAAGTCGGAGAACGTCCGCGCGGCGCGGATGGCGGGCACGTCGAAGATCTCCGGGAAGCGGGGCGCCTTCGCGAGGGCCTTCGTGCGCAGGCGCCGGAGGAAGCGCTCCCGGTAGACGAGGTTCCAGAAGCCGGGCGCGTCGAGCGCGCGGGCGCAGCGGGAGAGGTCGAGCGGGGGCGAGATCGCCGCCGCCGCCCGGAGCTCCGCGGGGAGGTCGTCCCCGCGCTCGCCGAGGTACTTCGCGGTCACGTTGCCGCCGAGCGAGAACCCGGCGAGGAGGAGCGGGCGGCCCGGGCGCTCCGCGGCGAGGCGCGCGACCACCTGGCCGACGTCGCCGGTCTCGCCGGAGTGGTAGAAGCGCGCGTGGCGGTTCTCCTCGCCGGAGCAGCCGCGGAAGTTCACCGCCACGGCCGCGAGGCCGCGTGCCCGGGCGACCGCGACGAGGCCGCGGACGTAGGGTGCGCGCGACGAGCCCTCGAGGCCGTGCAGCACCACGAGCACCGGCGCGTCGGGGCCGTCGCCGGGCGTGCGATCGACGTCGAGGAAGTCCCCGTCGGGGAGCTCCCAGCGCTCCCGGACCTGCGGCGGGCGCGGGAAGGGGCGCGCGACGCTCGCGTAGACCGTCATGGTGTGGGCGCCGGGGAGCCAGCGCGCGGGGGCGTAGTCCTTCGGAGCGCTCATGGGGTGTGGGGGTGGAACTGGGGAGACGAGCGCACGCGCTCGAGCGCGTCGGGCGGCGCGTCCGGGGGGAACGGGGCGGAGGAGCGGGCGACGCGGGCGAGCCAGCGGCCGTCGAGCGGGCGCGCGAGGAGCGCCGGGTCCGTCGCCGCGGCGGTCGTCTCCTCCTTCGGCCCGGAGGGATCGCCGTGCCCCACCGCGAAGCCGCCGAGGAGGAGCGCCGTGCGGGTCGCGGTCGCGGTCGAGTACGTGTAGAGGACCGCGCCGTCGCTGCACCGCGCGCGCAGCGCGCGGAAGGCCTCGACCGACCAGGGCGCCGCGTCGGCCCGCGGCGAGAAGGGATCCCAGAACACGACGTCGGCGCGCGCGGCCTCGCGTGGGAGGGTGTCGAGGAGGTCGCCCATCACCAGGCGCCAGCGCACCGGGCCGCGCTCGAACGCGCCGTGCGCGAGGAGCGCCCGGCAGGCCTCGAGGTCGGACGGCGAGAGCCCCATCCGCACCGCGCCGTCGTCGCTCGCCGCGAGCTCGAGCGCGCCGAGCTCCCGCTCGAAGCTCACGACCTCGAGGACCCGGCCCCGCACCGCCTCCGCCGCGCGGATCGCCGCGAGCGCGTTCGAGGCCGCGCCGAGCCCCACGTCGAAGAGCACGAGCGGCGAGGTGCCCTCGCCGGCGAGCCGCTCGCGCAGCCGCGACTGCCCCACGTAGAGCCGCTCCGACTCGACGGCCGCCCCGACGACCGGGTGCATGACCTCGCCAACCCGGGCGTCGCGCACCGCGGGCGCGCCCTGGCTCGTGACGACGATCTCCCAGCGCGGGCCGCCGGGGACCGGCGGCGCGAGCGGCGGCCGCTCCGGCGCGGGCGGCGGGGGCGCGCGGCGGCCCGGGGGCCGGGCCGAGGTGTCGTGCTCGTGCCGGTCGAGCGACGCGAGCGTCTCCCGCGCGAACGCCGGGTAGCGGCCGGCCTCGATGGCCGCGCGGGCGTTCGCCATGAGCGAGGCGTAGTGGTGGAGGTTGTGGATGGAGAGGAGCCGAGGCCCGAGGGGCTCCTTGCACTTCACGAGGTGGTGGAGGTAGCCCCGCGGGTGCTCGCGGCAGGTGGGGCAGGCGCAGGCCGGATCGAGCGGCCGGTCGGAGGCGAGGTGCTCGCCGCGGGTGAGCCGGACGCGCCCGGTCGAGGTGAACGCCGTGCCCTGCCAGGCGAGCGTGGTGGGGAGCACGCAGTCGAACATGTCGACGCCGTGGCCGATGGCGATGAGGAGGTCGGCCGGGGTCCCGACGCCCATGAGGTAGCGGGGCCGATCTTCCGGCAGGAGCGCCGTCGTCCGCGCCATCACGTCGCCGCGCTCCTCGCGCGTGTCGCCCACCGCGAGGCCGCCGATGGCGAAGCCGTCGAACGGGTGCGCGGTGAGGAAGCCCGCCGACTCCGCCCGGAGCGCCGGGTCGAGCCCGCCCTGCACGATCGCGAAGAGCGCCGCGCCGGGGTCCTTCCGCGCGGCGAGGCTCCTGAGCGCCCAGCGGTGCGTGCGGTCCATCGCCTCGCGCACCTCGGCGGCGGGCGAGGTCGACGGCAGGCAGACGTCGAGCACCATCATGACGTCCGAGCCGATCGCCTCCTGGACCTCGACGGAGCGCTCCGGCGAGAGCACGAGCTCGCGCTGGTCGACGTAGCTGCGGAACCGGGCGCCCTTCTCGGTGATGACCCGGTCCTCCGAGAGCGAGAAGATCTGGAAGCCGCCCGAGTCGGTGAGCACCGGCCCGTCCCAGCGCATGAAGCGGTGGATGCCGCCGACCTGCCGCATCACCTCGGGCCCGGGGCGCAGGAGCAGGTGGTACGTGTTCGCGAGGATGATCTGGGCGCCCGTGGCCTTCACCTCGTCGACCGAGAGGCCGGTGACCGAGGCGCGGGTGCCCACCGGCATGAACGCCGGCGTGTCGACGACGCCGCGCCGGGTGTGCACGCGCCCGCGGCGCGCCGCGGCGCCCGGGTCGCGGGCGAGGAGCTCGTAGCGGACGGCGAAGCTCACGCGGCCTCCGGACCCTTCGGGGCGGCGTGGGCCGAGGCGCCGCGGTGCTCGGCCTCGTAGGTGCCCTTGAGCCGGAGCACCCGCTCGACGCCGGTCTCGTGCAACGCGAGGAGCCGCCGCGCGCCGTCGGCCTCGCCGGCGGCGGCGAGCGCCCCGGCCACGGCCTCGATCGTGGACATGCCGCCTTCCACGAGCGGCCGGCGCATGCGCAGCCCCGGCGGCGGCGGCGGGAGCGCGAGGCGCGGCATCGTCCGGAGCGCCGGCAGCCGCTGGACCATGCGGCGGGCCTGCGTCCAGGTGCCGTCGGGCACGACGAGCACGCGCGGCGGCGCCGGCCAGGGCGGGAGCGCCGCCGACGGGGAGGGGAAGAGGAGGGCGACCCCGGGTGCGTCGAGCGCGGCGAGGTCGGTCGCCGGCCCCGGGTCGCCGTGGTCCACGAGCCGGGCGCCCCGGACCGCGAGCGCGGCCCACAGGCCGGTGTTCGAGAGCTTCGGCCGGTCGCTCACGTGCCGGAGCACGACGAGCTCGAACGGCGCCGCCACCGAGGGGATCTCGGGGCAGAGGCACGGCACGGGGAAGCGGCAGCGCTCGCAGCGGACGGGTGAGGCCTGCACCAGGGGGGCGGTTCTAGCACGCCCCGCGCCCCCGCTACATCCGGTACCGCCGCACCGCCTCGCCGAGCCGCTTCGAGACCTCGGTGAGCGCGAGCGTGCCGGACTCGATCTTCCGGGTGCCCTCGGCGCTCTCGTGGATCGCGCGGGACAGCTCGGAGATGGCGGAGACCATCTGGTCGACGCCGATGGTCTGCTGGCGGGTGTTGTTCGCGATCTGGCGGGCGGCGACGGCGGACTCGCGGATCACGGTCGCGAGCCCCTCGATGGCCTCGCCGGCGCTCCGGGCGAGCACGATGGCGCCGGAGGCCCGCTTCGAGCCCTCGTCGGTCGCGGCGGCGGCCTCGCGGGCGCTCTTCTGGATCTCCTGGAGGATGGCGCGGATCTGCACCGCCGCCTGCTTCGACTGCTCGGCGAGGTTGCGCATCTCCATCGCGACGACCGCGAAGCCGCGGCCGTGCTCGCCGGCCTTCGTGGCCTCGATGGAGGCGTTGAGGGCGAGGAGGTTCGACTGCTCGGCGAGATCCTTCACCGAGGTGATGATCTCGCCGACCTGCAGCGTGCGCTCGGCGAGGCCGCCCATGGTCGCGGCGATGCGGTTCACCTGCTCGCCCAGGCTCGCGCTCGCCCGCACCGCCTCCTCGACGGTCTCGATGCCCGCGTGGGTGAGCTCGTCGGAGCGCTTCGTCATCTCGATGACGGCGTCGGCGTGCTCGGTCGCCTGCTTCGAGGTCTGGCTGATCTCGAGGGCGGTGGTGGAGGTCTCGGTGATGGCCGCGGCCTGCTGGGCCGACATGGCGGCCTGGCGCGAGAGGGAGCCGAGGATGTCGTGGGCGCCCTGGTCGAGGGTCTGGGAGGACTCGCGCAGGTCGCCGAGCGTCGCCTGGAGCTGCTCGATCATCGCCGCGAAGGAGGCCGAGAGGTCCGCCACCTCGGCAGTTCCCTCGGTGCCGACCCGCGCGGTGAGGTCGCCGGCGGCCACCGCGGCGGCGGCGTTGCGGAGATCCTCGAGCGGCCCGGTCACGCGCCGGGCGAGGATCCAGGCCGCGAGCGTGGCGGCCGCGCAGGAGGCGACCGCCACGGCGATGGACGACCAGAGCGCGCCGTCGGAGACCCCGCCCGCGGAGGCGAGCCGGATGGCGAGCTGGATCGCGGAGGCGAACGCCGCGGCGAGCGCGGCGAGGCCGGCGATGCGGAAGCGGAGGCCCAGGCGGCGGCCGGCGGGCACGGCGGAGGACGCCATGCCCGCCTTTTACCAGGGCCGGACGCCGCCCGGAAATTCGAGACCTTGCCGGGCGGTCGAGGGACGTGCCGCTCGGTGCGCGTCCGGGCAGGCTTTGCTACCCTCCCGGTATGCTCCCGCCGCTGCCGCCGCGGATCCCGCTCGCCAGGCTCCCCACGCCGGTCGAGCCGTCGCCGCGGCTCGGCGCGGCCCTGGGCGTCGACCTCCTCTACAAGCGGGACGACCTCACCGGGCTCGAGCTCTCCGGCAACAAGGCCCGCAAGCTCGAGTTCCTCGTCGCCGAGGCCGAGGCCGTCGGCGCCGACACGCTCGTGACCTGCGGCGGCGTGCAGTCGAACCACTGCCGCGCGACCGCCTTCGCGGCCGCGAAGCGCGGGCTCCGCTCGGTGCTGCTCCTGCGCGTCCCGGACCCGGCGCGCCCGCCGGCGGCGGAGGGCAACGTCGTCCTCGACCGGCTCGCGGGGGCCGAGCTCCGGTACGTGACCGCCGAGGAGTACGGGCGCCGCGACGAGGTGATGGCCGCGGTCGCGCGCGAGCTGCGCGCCGCCGGCCGCCGGCCCTACGTCGTCCCGGAGGGCGGCTCGAGCGCGCTCGGCTGCTGGGGATACGCGCTCGCGGTGCAGGAGCTCCTCGAGCAGCTCCCGCCGGCCTGGCGGGACGGCCCGCTCACCCTCGCGTACGCGACGGGCTCCGGCGGCACGGCGGCGGGCGTCGAGCTCGGCGTGCGCCTCGCCGGCTGGCGGCACGCGCACCCGGTCGCCTTCGCGGTCTGCAACGACGCCGCCTACTTCCGCGCGGTGGTCGCGCGGCTCTGCGCGGAGGCCCGCGCGCGCTGGCCGGAGCTCCCGGTGGTGCCCGCCGGGGAGATCCGGATCGACGACGGCTTCGTCGGGCCCGGCTACGCGCAGGCGACCGAGGAGGGGCTCGCCCTCATCCTGCGCGCCGCGCGCGAGGACGGCGTGCTGCTCGACCCCGTCTACACGGGGAAGGCGCTCCTCGGCGTCGCGGGGCGCGCCCGCCAGCCGGGCGGGCTCCCGTCCCCCCGCGTGGTCCTCTTCCACACGGGCGGAGCGTTCGGGACGTTCCCCTGGGCCGCCCGGCTGCTCGCCGACGGCGCCGCGGCGGGCGGGGGTGCACCGTGAGGGCAGGCATGGAGCGCACCGGCCTCGTCCTCTCCGGCGGCGGCGCGCGCGCCGCGTACCAGATCGGCGCGCTGCGCGCGATCCAGGAGATCGTCGGGCCCGGGCAGCTCCCGTTCGACGTCGTGACGGGCCTCTCCGCGGGCGCGATCAACGCCGTCGGCCTCGCCACGATGGCCGACGACTTCGAGGCGGTGATCGGCCGGCTCACCGACGTCTGGAGCAACCTCACCCCCGACCAGGTCTTCCGCACCGGCACCTTCCGCCTCGCGGGCATCGGCTCGCGGTGGATCCGCGACCTGTCGGCCGGCGGGCTCCTCGGCTCCTCCGGGATCAACTACCTCCTCGATCCCGCCCCGCTCCGGTCGCTCGTCACCTCCGTCATGCCGCTCGGGCGCATGCGCCGGAACCTGCGCGCCGGGCGCGTGCACGCGGTCGCCGTCTCCGCGACGAGCTACCACACCGGCGCGGGCGTCACGTTCTTCGAGGGCTCGTCCGAGGTGAAGCCCTGGGCCCGGTCGACGCGCCTCGGCGTGCGCTCGCGCATCACCATCGACCACGTGATGGCCTCGGCCGCGATCCCGGTCTTCTTCCCGCCGGTGCGGATCGGGGAACGCTTCTACGGCGACGGCTGCGTGCGGATGAGCCACCCGCTCTCGCCGGCGATCCACCTCGGCGCCCGGCGCATCGTGGCGGTCACGGTGAAGTACCTCCGCCCGCCGCACGAGACCCGCAGCCGGGAGGCGGAGGACGGCGCGCCGGCCCGGGCGCTGTCGCTCTCCGACATCGCGGGCGTGCTCCTCAACGCGGTGTTCCTCGACTCGGTCGACTCCGACCTCGAGCGGCTCGAGCGCATCAACAAGACCCTCGCGCTCGTGCCGGAGGACCGGCGCACGCCGGGCGACGTGGAGCTCCGCGAGGTCCCGGTCCTCGTCCTGCGCCCGTCGCTCGACCTCGGAAAGCTCGCGAAGGACGAGTACCTCCGCTTCCCGCGCATGCTGCGGTTCCTCCTGCGCGGCATCGGCGCGTCGAGCTCGGGCGGGGCCGACCTGCTCTCGTACCTCGCCTTCGAGCCGTTCTACCTGAAGCGGGTCATGGAGCTCGGGCACTCGGACACGATGGCCCGCAAGGACGAGGTCGAGGCGTTCCTGCTCGGCGGCGAGCCGGCGCGCGCGCGGCCGCGGGCGCGGGCGGTCGAGCCGGCGGGGTAGTCCGCGGCGGCGAGGCCTGCCGCGTCGGCGAGACCGGCACCGGCAAGGAGCTCTTCGCGCAGGCGATCCACAGCGAGGGCGCCCGCCGGAGCGGGCCGTTCGTCGCCGTGAACTGCGGCGCCATCCCGGCCACGCTGGTCGAGGCGGAGCTCTTCGGGTACGAGGACGGCGCCTTCACGGGGGCGCGCAAGGGCGGCGCGGCGGGCAAGTTCGAGGACGCCCACGGCGGCACGCTCTTCCTCGACGAGATCGCCGAGCTCCCGCTCGAGGCCCAGGCGGCGCTGCTCCGGGTCCTGCAGGAGCGCGAGGTCGTGCGCGTCGGCGGGTCGTCGCCGCGCGCCGTCGACGTGCGGATCGTCGCCGCCACCCACCGGCCGCTCATGGACGCGGTGCGGGAGGGCAGGTTCCGCAGCGACCTCTATTACCGCCTCAACGTGCTGCCCATCCCGGTGCCCGCGGTGCGCGAGCGCGGCGGCGACGTGGCGCTCCTCGCGCGGCACTTCCTCGCGGTGGCCGAGGAGGAGCTCGGGCGCGAGGGGCTGTCGCTCGCGCCGGACGCGCTCGACGCGCTGGCGCGTCACGCCTGGCCGGGCAACGTCCGCGAGCTCAGGAACGCCATCCTGCGGGCGGCGGCGACCGCGCCGGTCGCGGAGCTCCGCGCCGAGCACCTCACGCTCGAGGAGCCCGCCCCGGCGCCGCCCGCGCCGCCGGCCGGGGACGCCGCGGGCGTCACGCTCCGCGAGGCGCGGCAGGAGACGGAGCGCGCGCGGCTGCTCGAGGCGCTCGACGCCTGCGGCTGGAACTTCGCCCACGCGGCGAAGCGGCTGGGCATCTCGCGCATGACGCTCTACCGCCTCGCGCGCCGCAACGGCGTCGAGCGGGCCACCCGGACGGAGTGAGCGGTGGCCGCGGGCGGGGCGAAGGACGCGAGGGATCGGTACTCCCGGCAGGTCCGGTTCTCGGAGCTCGGCGCCGAGGGCCAGGAGCGCCTGCGGGGGGCGCGCGTGGCGGTGGTCGGCTGCGGGGCCCTGGGCGCCGCGGCGGTGAACCTCCTCGCGCGGGCGGGGGTGGGGCACCTCACGATCGTCGACCGCGACGTGGTGGAGCTCTCGAACCTGCAGCGCCAGCTGCTCTTCGACGAGGCCGACGCGGCGGAGGGCGCGCCGAAGGCGGTCGCCGCGGCGAGGGCGGTCGGGCGCATCAACTCGGAGGTGACGGTGACGCCGGCGGTCGCCGACGTGACCGGGGCGAACGTCGAGGCGCTGCTCGCGGGCGCCGACGTCGTCGTCGACGGCACCGACAACTTCGAGACCCGCTACCTCGTCAACGACGCCTGCGTGAAGGCGGGCGTGCCCTGGGTCTACGGGGGCGTCGTGGGCGCGACCGGCATGGTGATGCCGGTCCGGCCCGGGACCTCCGCGTGCTTCCGCTGCCTCTACCCGGACCCGCCCGCCGGGGGGACCGTCGAGACCTGCGACACCGCGGGCGTGCTCGCGGCGGCGGTGGCCGCGGTGGCGGCCGAGCAGTGGATCGCGACCGCGCGCCTCCTGCTCGGGAAGGAGCGGGGGCTCTTCCGGCTCTCCGCGTTCGACCTCTGGACCGGCGATCACCACGCGGCGGAGGTGCCGCGGCGGTCCTCGTGCCCGTGCTGCGGGGCGCGGCGCTTCGAGTTCCTCGACGCCGAGGTCACGAGCCGCACCGCGGCGCTCTGCGGGCGGGACGCGGTGCAGGTGAGCCCCGGCACCGCGCAGGCGCTCGACCTCGCGGCGCTCGCGGCGCGGCTGGAGGGCGCCGGCGAGATCCGCACGCGGAACGCTCACGTGCTCCGGGTCGTGCTCGAGGGCCACGAGCTGACGATCTTCCCGGACGGCCGCGCCATCGTGAAGGGGACCGACGAGACCGGCGTGGCGCGGACGCTCTACGCCCGCTACGTCGGGGCCTGACGCGCCCTCCGGCGCCCCGGTCAGCGCCGCTGCACCTGCGACCGCACGAAGCCCGAGAGGTGCAGGGCCGGGTCGTGGTTCGGGTCCCAGGCGCCGTCGTCCGTGTAGATGACCCGCCCCGACCCGTCCTGCCAGCGGTGGCTCCATTCGTTCGAGCCGAGCTCGGGCCTGCCGGTGTGCGGGTTCACCCAGCGCTCCTGGCCGGTGAGCGTGAGGTACTGCTGATCCTGGATCTGGGCCATGGTCCGGGCGCGGGAGTCGGCGATCTCCCGGTCCAGCTTCGCGAGGGCGCGCTGCGTGTCCTCGACGATCTTGCCGCGCTGGGCCTGCCCCCGCGCCTCGGCGGCGATCCAGCTCGGCAGGAGGACGAAGGAGTTCACGATGGTCTTCGCGACCGGCCCCCAGGCGTCGAACTCCGCGTCGGGCGCTCGCGCGGCCACGGTGAAGGCGTTCGACCAGCTGCCGGAGCCCATCGCCTCGTAGGCCTCGATGGCGACGAAGAGCAGCTCCCTGAACCGCCGGCCGCCCTCGCGGTACGCGACGACCACGGCCGCCGCATCGGCCCGGTACGCGGCGCCCGCCTGGCGGAGCGCCTGCGCCTTCGGGCCGCCGGCCAGCATCCGGACCACATCCGGGCGCGCCGTCACCTCGACGACCTTCACCTCGGTCGCGCCCGGTCGGAGGCGCGGGAGCAGGGCCTCGAGGGCGAACGCGCGCGGGGTCGGCAGGGGCGCGACCGGCATCCCGTTCACGGACGGGGTGATGGTGTAAGGGCTCGGCACCACGTGGTTGACGTGGGGCAGCCAGCGGATCGCGACCAGGCCCTCGGGCTCGCGCGCGATCGCGAAGTCGATCTTCGCCTCGATCGACTGGCCCGGGCCGCCGGCCGCGAGCGGGTTCACCCGGACCATCCCGCCCTGCGTCCGCCAGGCCCGCGGCACCAGCACCACGAACGCGCCCTCGGTGCGGTCGAGGTACGGCTCCATCACGACGGTGGGGTGGGCGGGGCCGGCGAGCAGGGCGAGGGCGACGAGGGTGGGGGCCATTCACCAAGCGTCGCGCCGGACGCAGCGTCTGTCCTGCGGTTCCGTGTCGCGCACCTCCCGGGGCCTCAGGGCGTGTAGACCCCCGCGGTGAGGCTCTTCGCCGCGCCGTCCACCGTCACGCTCCCGTGATTGCCCGCCGGCGTGCCAGCGGATCCCTTCACCGAGAGCGCGCCCGCGAGGATCGAGGTGCCCCCGGTGCTCTCCACGGTGACGACGCCGCCGTCGCCGCCCGGTCCGCCGGGGCCGGGCGGACCGCCGTTCGCGAGGACCTTCGGGGCGGTCACGACCTTCCCGCTCAGGAAGACCTCGTTCGCGTGGCCCCCCGCACCGTTCGCCGCGGTGGCCTTGCCGCCGAAGGACTCGATGGCCGGCTCGATGGAGACGTTTCCGGCGGGGGAGGGGGCCGCCCCCGCCACCGCCTCCGAGTAGATGGAGATCGGACCGGCGCCGCCCCCCGCCTGCCCGCCGTCGCCGCCGTTCGCGAGGAGCGCGTCCACGCCGGCGACCACGAGCGGCCCCGCCGTGGCCGGCGCGATCGCGTTCTGCCAGACCTGCAGCTCGCAGAGACCGCCGTTGCCCCCGCTGGCCCCGTCGCCGCCCGTCGCGTCGAGGTCCGCGAGCACGTAGGCGGCGAGCGCACCGCCGTTGCGGGCGGAGAGCGTCCGGCTCTGGAGGCCGATCTCCCCACCGTCGCCGCCGCTCGCCCCGCTGCCATCCCCACCCGCCGAGATCGCCTTTCCGAGGAACCAGAGCCCATCGTTCACCGCCTGGACGTCGATGTCGCCGCCGTCGCCGCCCGGACCCGCCGAGCCCGGGCCCCCGCGGCTGTCGAGGGTCGCGGTGACGACGGCGAAGCCTGCGCAGCTCCCGACGCGCACGAAGCCGCCCGGGCCACCGGCGAGCGTCCCGGCCCCGCCGCGGTTCTCGACGAGGCCGGTCACCGCGACGTCGCCGTCGCCGCCGCTGTTCGTGAAGCACGGCACGACGAGGCTGACGTAGCCGGCCTGGCCGCCGCCGCCGGCCGTCGCCGCGCCGCCGTTCGCACGGATGGTGCCGGCGTGCAGGAGCCAGCCCGAGCCCGCCTCCAGGACGACCTGGCCGCCTCGTCCGCCGGACGGCCCGTCGCCGCCGCGGCCGTCGATGAGCCCCCGGTTCGTGATGCCCTGCACGGTCTCCACCTGCAGCGTCCCGCCCGCGCCGCCGCCGGACGCGCCGGTGTACTCGACCACGCCGGTCTCGCTCACGTGCAGGGCGCGCGCGTAGAGGTGCGCGAACCCGCGGTCTTTCGGCTGCCCGGCGCGGAAGTGCAGGCGCAGCGTGCCGTCCACGACGATCCCCTCGGCGACGCGTAGCGTCGCCCAGTCGTTCCCGTCCCCCACGAGCGTCGCCGTCGCGCCGGCCTTCACCCAGAGCCCGGTCGCGGTACCACCCAGGTCCCCGGCGACGTGGTCGTCGAGATCCGGGTCGAGCTCCGTGTCCGCCGAGATCGTCCGCGGGTTCGCGCCGAGGCCCGGGAGCGTCGGGGACACGGTGGGGGCAGCAGGAAGGGTCGTCGCCTTCTTCACCTGCACGTCGCCGCCGTAGGAGACGATCCGCACCTCGCCGGCGCCACCTCCCGTGGCGGTCCCGTTGCCGCCGCGGGTCCAGCCACCGTGCGAGGCGACCGGGTCCGAACCGCCACCGCCACCGCCCCCGCCGCCTCCGTCGTTTCCACCGCCTCCGCCCCCGCCGCCGCAGGCGGCGACGAGCACGAGGGCGAACGCGAGGGCGTGGCGGCGCATGGTGTTCTCCTTCACCCAGGGTCCCGGCACATAAGTGACGGGCGGTCCGTTCGCATGCCGGGCCCTCTGAGGGGCGCCTGTGACGGGCGTCACCGCGACGCGCTGCGCAGCGCCTTCTCGGGGCGTCCGTTTGCGGTGGCCGCTCGGCGCTCCATACGATCACCGCTCGCGTCCGGCCCCTGCGGGCGCGCGGGGGAACCCCATGCGCCGTCCGTACACGCTCGTCCTCGTCGCCGCGCTCGCGGCGGCGGCCTGGCCATCCCGCGCCTCCGGCCCCTCGGAGGGCGACCGAGGCCCGGTCATCGACCGCGCCGACGCGGACGCGGCGAAGGCGCACCTGTTCATCCACGGCCGGAACTTCGGGCGCCACGGGCCCACGGTGACCCTCGGCAACCTCCCGCTCGAGGTCGAGAGCGCGTCGCCGACGGACGTCGTCGCGAAGCTCCCGTCCCCGCTCCCCGACGCGAGCTACCGGCTCGTGCTCACGACGGGTGGCCGGCGGGAGGAGCGGTCGTTCCAGGGCGGCGGCGGTCGAGACGCCTGGGGCGAGGCGGTGTTCGAGGTGACGATCGGCGCCGGTCAGCCGGGGCCGGTCGGGCCGACGGGGCCCACCGGGCCGGCGGGCGCGCAGGGGCCGAAGGGCGACCGGGGCGATCCGGGGGCTCCGGGTGCGCAAGGGCTCGCCGGCGCGCCGGGCGCGAAGGGGGATACGGGACCGGCGGGGCCGACCGGGCCCACCGGGCCGACGGGGCCGACGGGGCCCACCGGGCCGGCGGGCGCGCAGGGACCGAAGGGCGACCGGGGCGACCCGGGGACGGGCACCGTGGACGCGCGGTTCGGGACGGGGACGAACTGGGCCGCCGAGGGACGCGGGAGGGAGTGCACGATCGGCGAGATCATCCTCACCGCGGGCTCGGTCGCGAACGGGACGCCCGCGAACGGTCAGCTCCTGCCCATCCAGAACTACCAGGCGCTCTTCGCGCTGATGGGGACGACCTACGGCGGGAACGGCACGACGAACTTCGCGCTGCCGGACCTTCGCGGCGCCGCGCCGAACGGGCTCAGCTACTCGATCTGCGTGAACGGGATCTTCCCGTCCCGGAACTGACGGGCGGCGGGCGGGCCCCGGGGCCGCTTGACTTCTATGCCTCATGCATATATGCATGATGCATCGAAGGAGACCGCCCATGGCCCGGTCCGGCACGAAGCCAGCCCCCGCAGCCCCGCACCGCTTCCCGGCGGTCACCGTCGACGTGGTGCTCGTGACCGTCGCCGACGGCGCGCTCCGCACGCTCCTCGTCCGGCGCGACGCGCCGCCCGCGAAGGGCCAGGCGGCGCTGCCGGGCGGGCTCCTCGGCCCGGACGAGGCGCTCGAGGCCGCCGCCGCGCGGGTGCTCCGCGAGAAGGCGGGCCTCGCGGGCGTCTTCCTCGAGCAGCTCTACACGTTCGGCGCGCCCCGGCGGGACCCGCGCGGCCGCACGATCACCGTCGCGTACTGCGCGCTCTGCGACCTCGCACGGTTCACCGCGACCCGGTCCGCCGCCCCGGAGACGCTCGCGGCGCGCATCGCCGTGCCCTGGGAGGGCGAGACCGGCGGGCCGGTCGAGCTCCTCGACGACGCCGGGAGGCCCCTCCCGCTCGCCTTCGACCACGCCGAGATCGTGGGCATGGCCGTGAAGCGCCTGCGCGGCAAGCTCGACTACGCGCCCATCGGCTACCAGCTCCTGCCGGCGAGCTTCACGCTGCTCGAGCTGCAGCGGGTGCACGAGACGATCCTCGGGCGCCCGCTCAACAAGGACTCCTTCCGCCGCCGGATGCTCGCCTCGGGCGACCTCGAGGCGACCGGCGAGCGGCAGGAGGACGTGGAGCACCGGCCCGCCGAGCGCTACCGCTTCGCGCGGCGGTCGGCGACGTGAGCGCGGAGCGGCGGCGGCACCCTGGAACGGAAGGAGACGGCCATGGCGAACATCATGAACCTCGGCTTCGTGCGGCACCTCAGGGCGGACGCGAGCGCGCACGTGCTCGTGTACCGGAGCGCCCGGCTCGTGCGGGAGGGGCGCGGACTCGCGTTCGCGTTCCTGCCGCACCGGACCTCGATCGCGGAGGTCCCGGTGGACGACCGCGAGATGCCGGTGGTGTTCCACGGCCGCAGCGCCGACTACCAGGACGTGCAGGCGCAGGGCGTGCTCACCTACCGGGTCATCGACCCCAGGAAGCTCGCCGATCGGGTCGACTTCACGCTCGACCTCGCGACCGGCCTGCACCTGCGCCAGCCGCTCGAGAAGCTCGCGCTCCTCTTCGCGCAGCTCGCCGAGCAGCACGCCGCGGGGTGGGTGACCCGCGCGCCCATCCGGGAGGTGCTCGCCGACGGCACCGAGCAGATCCGGGCGGCCATCGAGGCCGGGCTCGCCGCCGACGGTGCGCTCGGCGAGATGGGGCTCGCGGTGGTGTCGGTCCGCATCTCTGCGGTCCGCCCGGCGCCGGAGCTCGAGAAGGCGCTCGAGGCGCCCGCCCGCGAGCGGATCCAGCAGCTCGCGGACGAGGCCGCGTTCGCGCGCCGGGCCCTCGCGGTCGAGAAGGAGCGGGCCATCCAGGAGAACGAGCTCAAGAACCAGATCGAGCTCGCCCGCCGCCAGGAGGAGCTCATCGCGCAGAAGGGCCAGAACGCTCGCCGCTCCGCGACCGAGGAGGCCGAGGCGAAGCGGATCGGCGCCGAGGCGGCCGCGGCCCGCGGCCGGATCGAGGCAGAGGCGTCTGCCCACGAGGTGCGCACCGCCGGCGAGGCGGAGGCGCTCCGCACGCGGGTCCAGGGCGAGGCCGAGGCCGCGTCGCTGGCGCTCTCGGAACGGGTCCGCACGGACGCCGAGCAGGCCCGGATGGCGGCGGTCCGCGAGGTGCCCCCGGCGGTGCTCTACGCGCTCGCCGCGCAGGCCCTCGCCGGGAAGCTCGAGAAGATCGAGCGGGTGACCCTCGGCGGCGACGCCCTCGGCCCGGCGCTCGAGCGGCTCCTCGAGGCGGGCGCGAAGCGGCTCTCGGCGGAGTAGGGAGGCCGCCATGCACGCCGCGCAGCCACCCCGCGTCGTCGTCGTCACCCGGCCGAGCGAGCTCGAGGCCCTCGAGGCCCGCCACGGGACGCGCGAGCAGGCGCGCTTCCACCTCGATCGCCGCGGGCAGCGGCTCGCCGACGTGGAGGCGCGCCACGCGCGGCTCCAGGCCGCGCTCGAGGCGGTGAGCCGGGCCATCCCGGTGGACTGGCGCCGGGTGCGGGTGCAGCGGGCCGACCTCTCGCGGTTCGTCTTCGAGCCCGGCGACCTCGTGGTGGCGGTCGGCCAGGACGGGCTCGTCGCGAACGCTGCGAAGTACCTCGCCGGGCAGCCGGTGCTCGGCCTCAACCCCGACCCGGCCGCCTACGACGGCGTGCTCGTCCGGCACGCGCCGCAGGCCGCGGGGAAGCTCCTCCAGGCCATGGCCGCCGGCCGGGCCGCGCTCGAGCCCCGCACGCTCGCCGAGGCCCGCCTCGACGACGGCCAGCGGCTGCTCGCGCTCAACGAGGTGTTCCTGGGCCACCGCACCCACCAGTCGGCGCGTTACCGGATCGCCTACGGCGGCGAGGAGGAGCGCCACTCCTCCTCGGGCGTCATCGTCGCGACCGGCACCGGGGCGACCGGCTGGGCCCGCTCCATCAACGGCGAGCGGGCCCGCAAGCTCGACCTGCCCCGGCCCGACGAGCCCGCGCTCGCGTTCCTGGTGCGCGAACCGTTCCCCTCGGTCGCGACGGGGACGCGCCTCGACGGCGGCCGCATCGCCGGGGAGGCGGGGGTCGAGCTCGTGTCGGAGATGAACGAGGGCGGCGTCCTCTTCGCCGACGGCGTCGAGGACGACCGGATCGAGTTCCCGTGGGGCGCCCGGGTGCGGGTGGGCGTCGCGGGCGAGCGGCTCGCGCTCGTGAGGGGCGCCTGACGCGGCCGCCGCGGCTCAGCGGGGGCGGTTCGCGAGCCGCTCGCGGATCATCGCGAGCACCGCCTCGCGCTCGGCGCCGGCGATCGGGAGCCGCGGCGGGCGGACCCGCTCGCTGCCGAGCCCGGCCACCTCCTGGGTGAGCTTGATCAGCTGGACGAACTTCGGGACCACGTCGAGCCTGAGGAGCGGCAGGAACCAGCGGTAGAGCGCGTCGGCCTCGGCGTGCTTGCCTGCGCGGGCGAGGTCGAAGAGGCGCACCGACTCCTCGGGGAGCGCGTTCACGAGGCCGGCGATCCAGCCCACCGCCCCCGCCGCGATCCCCTCCACGATGAGGTCGTCCACGCCCACGAAGAGGGCGAGCCGGTCGCCGATGAGCGCCCGGATGGCCGCGAGGCGGCGGACGTCGGCCGAGGACTCCTTCACCGCGGCGAGGTTCGGGTGGCGGCGCGCGAGGTCGGCGATCTGCTCGGGGCGGACGTCGGTCCCGTAGGCGATCGGGTTGTTGTAGAGCATGCAGGGGAGCGGGGTCGCCTCGATCACCGCGGAGAAGTGCGCGAGCGTCTCGCGGTCGTCGCCGCGGTAGACGTACGGCGGGAGCACCATGAGGCCCTCCGCGCCGGCCTGCCGGGCGCGCCGCGCGAGCGAGACCGCCTCCTCGGTCGAGAGCGAGGCGATGCCGGCCACGAGCGGCGCGCGGCCGCGGAGCGCCCTCGCGGAGAGCTCCAGGACCCGGACCTTCTCGTCGAAGGAGAGCGTGGCCGACTCGCCGAGCGAGCCGAGCGCGACGAAGCCCTTCACGCCCGCGGCGAGCATCGCCTCGAGGTGGCGCGGGATGAGGCCCTCGTCGATCGAGAGGTCCTCCCGGAAGGGGGTGGTGAACGCGGGGAAGACGCCTTGCCAGTTCATGCGGGGGTTCACTCCTCGAGCAGGGTGGAGAGGGAGACGGGGACGATGGGGCTGCGCGGCGTGGCCGGCTCGTGGCCGCGGAGCCGCTCGAGCGCGGCGCCGCAGACCCGGCCCTGGCACGGGCCCATGCCGGCGCGGGTCGCGAGCTTCGCCTCGCGGGCGGAGGTCGCCCCCGCGGCGTCGAGGTCGCCCGCGCGGACGTCCTCGCAGCGGCAGACGACGAGGGCCGGCGCGAGCGGCCGGAGGACCTCGGGGCGGAGCGCGTAGGCGCGGTCCATCGCGCGGGCGAAGTCGCGGCCGGCGCGGCGGTCGGCGGCGAGGGCGGGCTCGATCGGGAGGCCGGCCGCGGCGAGGCCCGCGAGCTGCCCCTCGGCGAGCGCGACCTCGACGCCCGCGACCCCGCAGAGCTCGCCCGCGGCGAAGAGGCCGGGCACCGAGGTCTTTTGGTGGTCGCCGACGGTCACCGCGCCGGCGGCGACGGCGGCTCCGAGGAGGCGCGCGGCCTCGGCGGAGGGCACGAGGCCGAAGGAGGCGCCGAGGAGGTCGCAGGCGACGCGCTCCTCGCGCCGGCCGTCGGTCAGGACCACGGCCTCGACCGCGTCCTTGCCCTCGGCGCGCTCGATCCAGGTCCCGGTGCGGAGCCGCGGGCCGAGGGCGCGCCCGAGCCGCAAGGCCTGGCCGAGCTTCCCGGGCTTCCCGAACAGCCGCAGCCCGAGGCCGGCCAGCGCCGCGGTCCCGGCCTGCTCGGCGACCGCGACGACCTCCGCGCCCGCGTGGGCGAGCGCCTCGGCGGCCGCGAGGAGCAGCGGCCCCGTCCCGCCGAGCACGACCCGCTTCCCGCGCACGTCGAGGCCGCCCTTCACGAGCGCCTGCAGGCCGCCCGCGCCCGCGACGCCGGGCAGGGTCCAGCCCGGGAAGGGGAGGAGGAGCTCGCGGGC
This sequence comes from Anaeromyxobacter sp., assembly GCA_046351695.1. Lineage (GTDB taxonomy): Bacteria > Myxococcota > Myxococcia > Myxococcales > Anaeromyxobacteraceae > Anaeromyxobacter. The sequence continues at coordinate 274,042 of JAXLYA010000001.1, forward strand.
GCCGGTCGCGAGCACGACGGCGCGCGCGTCCACGTCGAGGCGCGCCGGGCCGCCGTCCGTGCGCAGCTCGGCGGACAGCCGGAAGCCCGCGCCGGCGCGCCTCGCCTCGAAGAGCGCCGCGTGCCGGAGGACCTCCGCGCCGGAGCGGGAGAGGCGCTCGAGCCAGGGGCGGGCCTCGGCCGGCGGAGGGCCGGCCGGCGCGTGGCGCCAGATCTGGCCGCCCGGGCCGAACCCCTCGTCGAGCAGGGCGACCCGGCGGCCCGCCTCCGCGGCGCGGCAGGCCGCGGCCACGCCGGCGGGGCCGGCGCCCACGACGCAGACATCTGCCGCGATGCTGCGCCTCCTGGGCGAGGGGGGGCTCATCCGGTCAGGACCTCCATGCCGGCGCGCACGGGCTCGAGGCAGGCGCGCCGGTCGCGCGCGCCGTCCACGGTGACGCGGCACTCGTGGCAGACGCCCATGCCGCAGACCGGGCCGCGGGGCTCGCCCGTCGCCGAGCGGCGGAACGCCGTGACGCCGGCGTCGAGGAGCGCGGCGGCGAGCGTCTTCGCCGGCGAGACCCGGAGCTCGCGCCCGTCCACGCGGATGGTCACCTCGAGCTCAGGCATGCGCGGCACCGTGGGCCCGGAGCGAGGCGCGCACCGGCGAGTAGGCCGCGGCGTCGAGGGTGGGGGGGCGGCCGAGGACGAGCTCGGCGACGAGCTCGCCGGTGCCGGGCGCGGTGGTGATCCCGAGCCCCTCGTGGCCGGCGGCGACGAGGAGCCCGTCGATCGCCGGGTACCAGCCGACGAGCGGCAGGTTGTCGGGCGTGCAGGGCCGGAAGCCGCACCAGGTGCGGAGCGCGGGCACGCCGGCGAGGCCGGGCAGGAAGTCCATCGCGCGCCTCAGCATGCGCGCGCGCAGCGCGGCGTTGAGGGAGGCGTCGAGCCCCACGAACTCGCGGGAGGAGCCCACGAGCAGCTGGCCGGTCGCGCGCGGCTGCACGTTGAACGCGACGCTCTCGGCGCCGCCGCCGTGGGCGCTCTTCAGGTACCCGAGCTCGACGAGCTGGTGGCGGACCATGCCCGGGACCCGCCCCGTCACGACGAGGTGGCCCTTGCGCGGCCGGAGCGGCAGGTCCGGCACGAGGCGCGCCGCCGCGAGGCCGGTCGCGAGCACGACGGCGCCCGCGTCGATCCAGCCGGCGGGGGTCCGCACGCGGCGCGGCCCGAGCCCCTGCACCTCGACGCCGCTCCGCACCTCGGCGCCGAGCGCGGCCGCGCGCGCGAGCAGGAAGCGGGCGGCGGCGGGCGGATAGAGCACCCGGTCGCCGGGGACGAGCATCCCGCCCGCGAGCCCGGGCCGGAGCGAGGGCTCCGCCTCCGAGAGGCCGCGCGCGTCGAGGAGCTCCGCGGTGACGCCCGCCGCGCGGTAGGCCTCGGCGCGCGGGGCGACGAGCCGGAGCTCCTCGTCGTCGTAGGCCACCCAGAGCGTGCCGCAGGCCGCGTCCTCCGCGCCGGGAGGGAGCTCCGGCGCGAGCGCGGCCCAGAGGTCCCGGCTGCGCCGGGTGAGCGCGAGCTGGGCCGGGCCGTCGTCCATGACGACCACGTGGCCCATCGCCGCGGCGGTCGTGCCGCCCGCGGGGAAGCCCGCCTCGAGCACGAGCACGCGCAGGCCGGCGCGCGCGAGCGCGTCGGCGCAGGCGGCGCCGACGATCCCGGCGCCCACGATGATCGCGTCGGGGCTCATCGCGCGGAGCCGACCTCGCCTCCCAGCCCGGTGCGGAACGGATCGGCGGGGTCGAAGAGGAGGGTGGTGCGCCCGGTGACGAACGCGCGCCCCTGGATCCGGGGCCAGAGCTGGCCGTCCTTCTCCTCGAGCCAGCCCACGAAGCGGCTGCCGGTGATGCTCTCCTGCCGCCAGCGCTCGCCGGGGCGGAGCTTCCCGTGGGCGTGGAGCGCCGCCATCTTCGCGCTCGTGCCGGTGCCGCAGGGGCTCCGGTCGTACTCGCCGCCCGGGCAGAGCACCCAGTTCCGGGCGTCGGCGTCCGGCCGCGAGGGCGGGCCGAAGAGCTCGACGTGGTCGATCTCGGCGCCGTCGGCGCCGGTCACGCCCTGGGCGCGGAGCGCCTGCATGATCGCGGACGACACGTCGAGGAGCCGGCGGCGGTTCTCGAGCGCGAGCCGCTCGCCGTCGAGGTGGGCGAGGAAGAACCAGTTGCCGCCCCAGGCGACGTCGCCCCGGATCCGGCCGAGGCCGGGCACGTCCACCTCGGCGTCCTGCCGGTGGCAGCGGGCGGGGACGTTCTCGATGGTGACGAGGCCGTCCGGGGCGAGCTCGGCGGCGACCGGGCCGGCGGGGGTGTCGACGGCGATCCGCCCCGGGCCGATGCGCCCGAGGAACTCGAGCGTGCGGACGAGGCCGATGAGGCCATGGCCGCACATCCAGAGCGGGCCGACGTTGTTGAAGAAGACGACCCCGCAGTGCGCCCCGGGCGTCACCGGCGGCGTGAGGAGCGCGCCCACGACCGCGTCGTAGCCGCGCGGCTCGAGCACGACCCCCCGGCGGAGCGCGTCGAAGCGGGTCGCGAGCTCCTCGCGCCGGCCCTGCATCGTCGGGGAGGCGAGCGCGGGCCAGCCGTCCACGACCACGCGGGTGGGCTCGCCCTCGGTGTGCGAGTCGACGACCTCGATCCGGGCGGGCAGGCCGCTCACGGGGTCACCTGCACCGTCCGGAGCTCGGTGTAGAACTCGCGCGCCGCGGGGCCCTGCTCGCGGCTGCCCGAGGAGGAGCCCTTCACGCCGCCGAACGGCGCGTGGGGATCGACGCCGGTGGTGTCGCCGTTCACCCGGACCATGCCGGCCTCGATGCGGCGAACGTAGCGGAGCGCGGCGGCGAGGTCGCGGGTGAAGAGCGCCGCCGAGAGGCCGTAGGGGACCGCGTTCGCGGCTGCGATCGCCTCGTCGACGCCGTCGACCGGCACGACCGCGAGCGCCGGCGCGAAGAGCTCCTCGGTGAGGAACGCGCTCGCCGGCGAGAGGTCGGACACGAGCGTGGGGACGAGGAAGTGCCCGCGGGCGAAGGCGTCGCCGGCCGGCGCGGCGCCGCCCGCGAGCACCCGCGGGCGCTCCGCCTCGACGAGCGCGCGCACGCGATCGACCTTCGGCCGCTGCACGAGGGGCCCCACCGCGCAGGCGGCCTCGGTCGGCGGGAGCACGGGGAGCGCCGCGACGGCCTTCGCGAGCGCCTCGAGGAACGGCCCCTCGACCTTCTTGTCGACGAGGACGCGCGAGGTGGCGGTGCACTTCTGGCCGGCGAAGCGCATCGCCCCGCCGGCGACCAGCGCCGCGGCGCGGCCGAGGTCGGCGTCGGCGAGCACGATGGCGGGGTTCTTCCCGCCCATCTCGGTCTGGTAGCGGACGTTCCGGCGGGAGCAGACGTCCGCCACCCGTGCGCCCACCTTCGCCGACCCGGTGAAGCTCACCGCGCGGACGAGCGGGTGCGCGAGGAGCGCCTCGCCCGCGGCGGCGCCGCCGGGCACCATGTTGAGGACGCCGGGGGGCAGCTTCGCCTCGACCGCCGACTCGCAGAGGAGCCGCGCGCACTCGCTCGAGAGCTCGGACGGCTTCCAGACCACGGTGTTTCCGAACGCGATCGCGGGCGCCGCCTTCCAGAGGGGGATCGCGACCGGGAAGTTCCACGGGGTGACGAGCCCGACGACGCCGAGCGGCTCGCGCAGCGTGAACTGGAGGGTGCCGTCGAGCTGCGACGGGATGACGTCCCCCGCGTTCCGGACCGACTCGCCGGCGTAGTAGCGCAGGATCGCGACCGCGCGCGCGGCCTCGCCACGGGCCTCCCCGAGGGGCTTCCCCACCTCGCGGACCATCGCCTTCGCGAGCTCCTCCCGCCGGGCGTCGAGCACGTTCGCCCACCGCTGCAGGAGGTCGGCCTTGCCTGGGCCGGGGAGGTCGCGCCACGCCGGCCAGGCCTGGGCGGCCGCCTCGGCCGCCGCGACGACGTCGGCGGGGCTGCCGGCCGGGACCTGCGCGACGAGGTCCGAGGTGTCGGACGGGTTGCGGGCCTCGAGGAGGGCGCTCGAGGCGCTCTCCCGGAAGGTGCCGTTCACGAACGCGGGGATGGGGGTGGGCATGGCGGTCCCGCGATCATGCCCCGGCGCGCGCGAGTCCGCTTGTCGTTTCGCGAAGCCCGTGCTTCGCTTTCGGCACAGGTGGCCCGGGACGGTTCCATCGCGGAGAAGGCCCGCCAGGCCGGGTACCTGCTCGAGCTCCTCGACCAGGTGCCCGACGTCGTGGTGTTCGTGAAGGACGCCGCTGGCCGGTACGCGGCCGTGAACGAGACGCTCGCTCGGCGGCTCGGGCTCGGGCACCGCAGGGACGCGCTGGGGAAGACGGCGGCGGAGCTCTTCCCGGCGCCGCTCGGGGACGCCTACCTCGCCCAGGATCTCGCGGTCCTCCGCAGCGGCGCGCCCATCACCGACCTCCTCGAGCTGCACCTCTACCCGGACCGCGCCGAGGGGTTCTGCCTGACGAGCAAGGTCTGCCTGCGCGGCGACGGCGGCGAGGTGATCGGGCTCGCGGGCATCTCCCGGGACGTGCACGAGCCGGGGAACGCGGGGGAGGCCGACGCCTCGATGGCCGGCGTCGCCCGCGCCGTGCGGGAGCTGCAGGAGCGGTTCGATCGGCCGCTGCGCGTCGAGCGGCTCGCGGCGCTGGCGGGGCTCTCGCCCTGGCGGTTCTCGCAGCGGATCCAGCGGCTCTTCGGGCTCACCCCGGCGCAGCTCCTCAAGAAGCGGCGCCTCGAGGCGGCCTGCGCGCTGCTCCGCGAGGGCGACCGGCCCGTGTCGGAGATCGCGCTCGCCTGCGGCTACGGCGACCAGTCCGCGTTCACCCGCCAGTTCAAGGCGGTGGTGGGGCTCTCCCCGGCGCGGTACCGGGAGCGGGCGCGGGGCTGAGCGCGGCCGCCTTCCTGCGCAGCCCGAGCACCGGGGCGAGGGTCCGCCAGGCGGTCGCGGCGAGCACGACGGCGCCGCCGAGGAGGGCCCAGGGACCGGGGCGTTCACCCGTGGCGAAGTAGGTCCAGACCGGGTTCAGGATGGGCTCGAGCAGCACGAGGAGCGCGCCCTCGACCGCCGGGGTCGCGGAGATGCCGCGGGTGAAGACGAGGTACGAGACCCCGAGCTGGAAGACGCCCAGGTAGCCGACCAGCGCGAGATCGAGCCCGGTCGGCGACGGGCCCGCGCCGAAGGGCAGCGCCATCGCGGCGGCGAGGAGGTTGCCCCAGGCGAGGGACGCGGGGCCGTCCTCGCGGAGCTTCCGGAGGCCGACGATGGTGAACGCGAAGGCGACGCCGGAGGCGAGCGCGACGAGGTTGCCGGTGAGCTGGCCGCCGGAGAGCTCGTCGAGGAAGAACATCGAGAGGCCGAGGGCGTAGACCGGCACCGCGAGGAGCTCGCCGCGGGTGGGGCGCTCGCCGAGCAGCAGCGGCGAGAGGAGGAGCACCCAGAGCGGCGCGATGTCCTGGATGAAGATCGCGTTCGCGGCGGTGGTGAGCTTCGTCGCGTTGACGAAGAGGACCACGGTGAAGGCGTAGGCCACCGAGACGAGGAAGACGGTCCGGGTGGGCCTGCGCCGCGTCGCGGGGACGGCGGCGAGGAGGAAGAGGCCGGCGACGAGCGATCGGCCGCCGGCGATCTGCCAGCCGTCCAGGGCGCAGCGCTTGATGGCCGCGCCGGCGGTGGACCAGAGCAGCGCGGCGAGGAGGATCTGGAGGCGGGCCTTCAAGGGGCCGGGAGCCTACTACGCCGTCACCCAGTCGCGCAGCACCGCGTCGATCTGCTCCTCGGAGAGCTCGCCCTTGTCGGCGAGCTCCTTGATCTGCCGGGTGAGCGCCTTGAGCTCGTTCTCGCCGAACGTGATGCCCATCTCGCGGGCGCGGTAGGCGATGGCGTGCTTGCCGGTCAGGCGGCTGCCGACGATGAGGCGGCGGGTCAGGCCGAAGGCCTCGGGCGGGATGACCTCGTAGGACCCCGGGTTCGTGGTCATGGCCTTGAGGTGCATGCCGGCCTTGTGGCTGAAGGCGGTGTCGCCGGTGACGGGGTTGTTGAACGGGATCTCGATCCCGCACACCCGCGCCACGAGCCGCTCGAGCTCCCGGAGCTGGCCGAGCCGGTAGCGCTCGCCGACCCGCTGCGGCTCCACCGAGAAGAGCCGGGCGATCATGCCGCCGAGCGGCACGATGCCGTTCCGCTCGCCGATGCCGAGCACCGACACGTCCACGTGGGTCGCCCCGGCGGCGAGCGCCTCGTAGGCGTTCGCGACGGAGCAGCGGGTGTCGTCGTGGCCGTGGAAGCCGATGTCGCAGCGCACCGCGCTCCGCACCTCGCGCACGAGCGCGTAGACCTGGCGCGGCGTCGCGATGCCGACGGTGTCGGCGATGCCCACCCGGTGGACGCCGAGCTTCTCGGCGGCCCGGTAGACGGCCAGCAGATCCGTGACGTCGGTGCGGAAGGCGTCCTCGGCGGAGAAGCGGACCTCGAGCCCCGCGGCGAGGGCGGCCTCGACCGGCGGGCCGATGGAGTCGATGATCTGCTGGATGGACTTTCCGTGCGAGGACTCGCGGAGGATGCGGCTCGTCGCGAAGAAGAGGCCGATGCCGCGGACGCCGGTGTCGAGCGCGGTCCTGACGTCGTCGAGGAGGCAGCGGGAGTGCGTGATGATCCGGGCGTGCAGCCCGAGCTTCACGATCGCGGCGAGGTCGCGCTGCGACTGCGGGGAGGCGGCCGGGGAGGTGACCTCGATGTAGTCGACGCCGAAGGTGTCGAGGGCGCGGGCGATCTCGAGCTTGTCCTCGAGGCGGAAGCTCGCCTTGGCGAACTGCTCGCCCTCGCGCAGCGTCGTGTCGATGAGCTTCCAGGAGCGGAGCATGCGGCCTCTCGAGGGGATCCCTTAAGCGACGCCGAAGACCTCCGCCCCGAGATCGCGCACGAGCCCGCCGGAGAGCGGGTCCGCGCGGAAGCCGAAGCGGCGCAGGTACTCCGGGTGGAAGAAGCCGGTGCCGAGCTGCCGGTAGTCCCGCGCCTTGAGGCGGCGGGCGAACTCCCGCATCAGGCCGTCCGCGACGCCCTTGCCGCGGTGCCGCCGGGCGACCACGAGCTTGTCCATGTGGGCGCGCTCCGGGCTCACCTGGTGCCAGTAGACGCCGCCGATGCAGACGTCCTTCGCGTCGATGGCGAGCAGGAACTCGTGCTCGGCGGTGAACGTGGGCTGGAGGTTCGACTCGTGAAATATCCCCAGCAGCTTCGAGACCTCCCTGGGCGACGCGGGCGCGCGCACGACGTAGCGGTTGCCCTCCTCGTCGATGAGGCCGGTGACGACCTCGGCGACGAGGTGGCCGCCGGACGGGACGGAGAGGAGCGTGACGTCGTCGCCCGGGGCGAGGTACCGGTAGGTCATGCGGGCGAGGAAGTAGTCCTCGTCGGGCCCGGTGCGGATCGCGGCCCGGACCTGGGCGACCTGCTCGGCGAGCTCGCCGCCCGCGTGGAGCGCGCGGGCGCGGGCCATCAGCCGGTCGAGCGACGTGCCGAGCTCGGGCCGGGCGTCGGCGAACACGGTCATCCGGAAGAAGCGGATCCGCGTGTCCGGCCAGGCCTCCTCGAGATCGGAGAGGTGGTAGGTGTCCCAGAGCTCGAGCAGCATCCGCCCCTGCGCCTCCACCGTCGCGCCGGGCGCGGCGGAGAGCCAGCGGCGGAAGCGGCGCGCGGCGAAGCGGACCCGGTGCGGCGTGAAGCCCTTCTCGGGCAGCGCGTCGAGGAACTGCCGGATCTTCGCCTCGCGCTTCGAGCCCGCGGCCGACAGCTCGAGGAGCGCCGTCCCGCGCTCGAGGCCGAGCGCCTCCACGACCGCCTCGCACGCCTCTCGCGGCTCGAGCTCGTCGCGCAGCCCCGGGTGGGCGGACTCGATGGCGCCGCGGAAGACGTCGTCGAACCGGTCGAGGAGATCGTCCAGGGTCTTGCAGGTCGATCGGTCGGAGACCGAGAAGAGCCGGGCGCCCACCTGGTAGTCGTGCGAGGGGACGATGAACGCCGCCGGCGACGGCTCGCGGAGCGCGAGCATGCGCCCGGCTCGGTCCCAGAAGAGGACGTGCAGCTCGAGCGCGGTGCGCACCCAGAACGGCCAGAGCGGCGCGAGCCGGGTGGCCTCGCCCTGGGCGGTGATGCGGCCGATCTGCTGCTGCACGGTGAGGCCCGGCACGTACTCGGAGGTGAAGATCCCCCACTCCGAGAAGTAGCCCCCGAAGGCCTCCACGAGCGAGGGCGGCGCGCCCGAGGCGAGCAGCCAGGAGATCTCCCGGCGCAGCTCGGCGAAGCTCATGCCCTCGGCCGAGTGCAGCGCGAGGTCGAAGGTCTCGCGCGAGCGGGTGGTGAGCGTGAGCCGGTACACGGCGATGCCGTGGTGGCGGCCGAGGAGGCTCACCGAGGCGCCGCCCGGCGGGAGGTCCGCGAGCGAGAGCAGCACGCCCCGGCCGAGGAGGAACACCGAGGCCCGCACGACCGTGGCGTCCTCGAGGGCCTGCTGCAGCTGCATGCGCGCCTCGGCGGGCACCGAGGCGTCGAAGGTCAGGACGTCGCTCCAGCCGTACTCCTCGCCGGTGGCGGGATCGATCGCGAGCCGCAGGTTCGGCCCGACCCAGTTCGCGAAGCCGCGGCGCAGCCGGTCCAGCTCCTCCGCGGCGCGCGCCGCGATCTCGGCGTCGTCGTGGAGGCTGAGCCGCGCGAGCGGCACCCGCACCGGCGCGAAGTGCACGGGGTGGGCGATGGCCGTCGCGGTGAGGATCCGCATCGCGCCGACGAGCACGCGCCGGTCGCTGGGCGAGGAGGGCGGCCCCGCGACCGCCTCGGCGGCGAGGTGGGCGAGCAGGGCGTGGATGAGCGGCTCGGGCAGCCCGCGCTCGCCGAGGAGCGCGAGGTCCTCGTCGCGGAGCGCGATGGCCCCCATGCGGTCGAGGTAGCGGCGCAGCGTGCCGACCGCCTCCGCGGGATCCTCGCCGGGGAAGAGCACCCGGAACGCCCGGCGGCGGACGTCCTCGTCGGGCGCGTCGGTCCCGCGCCGGAGCGCCGCCCGGCACAGCGCCGCGACGTCTCCCTGCGGGCTCGAGAGCCCGTGCTGCAGGTGCGCGACGGCGCGGCGGGCCTCCGGCCGCTCCGCGCGCAACAGCTCGGCCGCGGCGTGGATGGAGCGGAGGGTGACCTCCGGCGCCTCGACCACCTCGAGGAGCTCGGCGGCGCGCTCGGAGGCGGGCGCGCGCCAGGCGCGGGGGTCGAGGCGGAGGGCCGCGCCGCCTCGGCGGCGGCGGCCGGCGAGCGCGTCGAACGCCTCGTCGCCGAGGAACCGCGCGAAGCCGGCGTTGCCGACCCAGAGCGCCGGCTGCGAGGCGAGGACGCCGAGATCGAGCGGCGCCCCGGCGGTCTCGTACGCGAGGTCGCCCGCCCGCACCGCGCCCGGCGCGTCGGGGTCGGGGCCGGCCTCGAGCACGCGCTCGCGCGCGATCACCCGGGGGCCCTCCACCCGCACCTCGTGCTGGAGCACGCCCATCTCGCGCAGCAGCCAGTTCGGCAGCTTCAGCGTCACGCCCTCGACCGAGAGCGTGAGCTGGCGCTGCTCGTACATGCGGTCGATGACCTCCTTCCAGTTCTTCTCGACCACCTCGCGCTTGTAGGTGAGCTTGTGCGTGAGCTCGCCGTGCTCGGCGTCGAGGGCCCGCGGCAGGATCTGGAACGCGACCACCCGCTCGTACGGCGCGAGGAAGCGGTTCGCGCTCGCCACCATCGAGGAGACGAGCGCGCGCACCGCCTCCGGCGCGCTCGACTTCACCGCCGGGGACTCCGGGTTGGGCCAGACGAGCAGGGTGTTGTACTCGCGGTGGTCGCCCACCAGGAACGCCTGCGAGAGCGCCTCGAAGTCGCGGAAGAGGTTCTCCACGCGGGCCGGCGCGATCGTCTGGCCCTGGCGGTTCTTGTAGATCTCCTTCTTGCGCCCGACGATCCGGAAGTGGCCGGCCGGGTCGAGGGTGACGAGATCGCCCGTCGCGAACCAGCCGCCGGCGTCGACGCCGTGATCGTCCGGGCCGGGGCGGTGGTAGCCCGGCGAGACGTAGGGCCCGCGCACGAGCAGCTCGCCGTCGTCGGCGCGCCGGCACTCGACGCCGGGGAGCGCCACGCCGATCGAGTCGTCGGCGTACTCGCCGGGCGGCGTCATGGTGATGCCGCCGGTCGCCTCGGTCATGCCGTAGCCGGAGCAGAGCTGCACGCCGGCCCGGTGGAAGCCGCGGAAGATGACGGGGTCGAGGTAGCCGGCGGCGGAGAGGCCGAAGCGCAGCCGGCCGCCGGTGAGCACCTTCAGCGCGGCCGCGACCTCGTCGGGGTCGTCGGTGGCCGCCGCGGCGGTCGCGCTCTCGTGGAGCTCGATCCACTTCTTCGGCACCGAGATGAAGATCGTCGGCCGGACGCGCCGGAAATCCTCGAGGAGCGACGCCTGCGCCGGCGAGCGGGCGAACACGTAGGTCGCGCCCCAGAACAGGGTCCCCAGCATCTCCAGCCACCGGCCGAACGTGTGGTAGAGCGGCAGGTACGCGAGGAAGACGTCGCCCTCGCCGACCTCGGGCACGGCGAAGGCGCGGCAGAAGCGCTTCGTGACGAGGTTCTCGTGGGTGAAGACGATGCCCTTCGAGCGCCCGGTCGTCCCCGACGTGTACATCACCGTCGCGACGTCTCCGATCCTGACCGACGCCGCGCGCTCCGCGCGCGCCTCGTCGTCGTAGTCGGCGCCCTGGCTCACCATCTGGTCGAGCGAGAGGAGCCCGTTCCGCTCGGCGGCCGGGCCCGAGAGCACCACGATCTGCTCGAGCTCGGGGAGGGCGGGGAGCGAGGGCAGCACCTTCGCCACCTGCTCGTCGTCGGACGCCAGGAGGATCCGCGCGCCCGAGTGCTTCAGCATCTCGACCACCTGCTCCGCGACCGCGTTCGCGGGCAGCTGGAACACCACGATCCCGTTCGTGAGGCAGGCGAGGTCGCAGAGCGCGGGCGCGAGCCCGTTGTCCGCGAGGATCGCGACGGTGGTCTCCTTCGCGCCGCCGCCGAGCGCGAGGAGGCCGCGCGCGATCGCGCGGGTGCGGCGGGCGACCTCGGCGACCGTGACGTCCACGCCCCCCTGGCCGAGCACGCGGAAGGCGACCGTGCGCGGGTCGGACTCCTCCCGGGCGCGCAGGAGCGCACCCACGGTGTGGTCCGCCTTCCGGATCGCCTCGAGCACGAGCGCGAGCCAGGGCTCCACCGCGGACGGGACGAGCCGGCCGAGGAAGGCGCGCCGGCGGACCGCGTCGAGCAGGCCGCCGAGGGCGCGGCGGGCGGCGTCCCCGCGGCCCGGATCCCCGGTCCACGCGAGCAGGGCCGACGCGAGCGGGCGGATGCCGTCGAGATCCTCGGGGCCCACCGCGGCGAGCGCGGCGCGGGTCGCCTCCACGTCCGCGCGGGTCGGCTCGCCCTGCCAGGCGCGCAGGAGGGGCTCGAAGTGCGTCTCGGGTCCCGGGTGGAGCATGCGCCGAGGTAAGCACGGAACACCTTCGAAGTCGACGCGTGTCTACCCGCTTGGGGCCTGCGGTGAACTCTGCTGGCCCGACGCGGGGTTCGGCGACAAGGAACCGCCCGCAAGTGAACGCTCCGCCTCCCACCGCTGGCCTCGGGGCCATCGTGCTCGCGTCCGACCCGGGCCCGTCCGTCGGGCTGCCGCGCGGGCTCATGGAGGTGGACGGCGAGCCCCTCGTGCGCCGCGCCGCGCGCACCGCGGTCGACGCCGGCCTCTGGCCGGTGGTCGTCGTGGTGGGGGAGGCGGGCGAGGCGGGGGACCGGGTCCGCTCCGTGCTCGCCGGGATGCCGCTCGTGACGGTGCGCGACACCGCGTGCCGCGCGAGCGCGATCCGGTCCGGCCTGAAGCGGCTCAGGGTCTGCTGTCCGGAGCTGCGGGGCACGTTCGTGATGGGCTGCGACCCGCCCTTCGCCGACGAGCAGCACCTCGACGCGCTCGCCGCGGCCACCGCGCGGGAGGGGAAGCCCATCGCGGCCTCGTCCGTCGCGGGGGCGTTCGCGGGGCCGGCGGTCGTGCTCGCCGAGGCCTTCGACGAGCTCGCGGCGCTCTCTGGCGACGACGGCGCGGCCGAGCTCGCGGCGGGACATCGCGGCCAGGTGGCGGAGGTGCCGCTCGACCGCGCGGCGGCGGGCCTCGACGGGAGGCGCGAGGGCCCCACCCGGAGCGGTGCGGGCGGGCCGGACGCTTCGTCAAGAGGGGGTGGCATGGGTCTGTCGGTGGTCGGAAAGGCGCACGAGGCGGGGGCGGCGGGCCCGTTCACCTGGTTCGTCTACGGGTCGTCGCTCGATCGGGGCTCCTTCGAGTCCTGGGCGCGGGATCACGGGTACGAGGTGCCGTCGTTCGAGGGCGCCCGCCCGGCGGTGCTCCGTGGCTTCCGCCTCGCCTTCGACGTGGCGTCGCGGTCCTGGGGCGGCGCGGTCGCGAGCCTCGCGGAGTCGCCCGGCGACCACGTCGAGGGGCTGGCGGTGCCGATGCCCGGCCTCGCCCGCGGCCTCGTGGAGCACAAGGAGGGCGTCATCTCCGGGCTCTACACGGCGTTCCCGGTCACGCTCGAGCCCGCCGGCGGCGGCGCCCCCATCCCCGCGATCGCGTTCCGCGCCGCGGACTCCCGCCGGCTGCCGGTCGAGGGCCGGCCCGTGCCCGCCTACCTCGAGGCGATCGTGCGCGGCGCCGCGGCCGCCGGCCTCTCGAAGGCCTGGGTCGATCGGCTCGCTTCCCTGGGAAATCCGTAGGTTTCGATATCACCCATCGCCATCTCGAGGCCGGCCTCGCCGCCGGAGGTTCGTGATATGGGACCTCCCGGGGGGAACGTCGCGCCCATGGATCCACTCGGCCACATCGCGCCCGGCCGGCTCTCGGAGCGGCTCGAGGAGGGCCTCAAGGGGCACCACCTGCTCTTCGAGGCCGAGGCGATCCGCGAGGCGTTCGCGAACCCGGACCACGTGGTCTCGAAGGACGAGGCCGACGAGCTCGGGCGCGTCCTGCTCGCGATCTGCAAGGAGCCGCTCGCGGAGGCGCGCACCGCGGTCGACGGCCTCACGCCGCAGGTCCGCACCTCCCTCATCCGCCTCTACTTCCGGCTCCTGCAGCGGGCCGAGGAGGAGCGCGGGCAGAAGCACTAGCCGTGACGCCGCCCGACGCCCTCGCCCGCGCGGCGCTCCCCGCCTCGATCCTCGACGTGCTCCGCCGGCTCGGCGAGGCCGGGCACCGCTCGTGGCTCGTGGGCGGGGCGGTCCGCGACCTCCTCCTCGGGCGCGTGCGCGAGGGCACCGACTTCGACGTCGCGACGCCCGCGACGCCGCAGGCGGTCACCGCGCTCTTCCCGAGGGTCATCCCGACCGGCATCGACCACGGCACCGTGACCGTGATCGTGCGCGGTGAGCACGTCGAGGTGACGACCTTCCGAGGGGAGGGGGCCTACGAGGACGGCCGGCGCCCGTCGTCGGTCACCTTCCACGGCGACCTCGAGGCCGACCTCGCGCGCCGCGACCTGACCATCAACGCGATCGCCTGGGACCCGCTCGCCGGCGAGCTCCGCGATCCGTTCGGCGGGCAGGCGGACCTCGCCGCGCGCCGCGTGCGGGCGGTGGGCGACCCGGCCGCCCGCTTCGGCGAGGACGGCCTGCGCGCGCTCCGGGCGGTCCGCTTCGCGGCGCAGCTCGGCTTCGCGCTCGACCCGCCCACCGAGGCCGCCATCCCCGGCGTGCTGCCCGTCGTGCGGAAGGTCTCGATCGAGCGGATCGCCGACGAGCTCGTGAAGACGGCTTGCGCGCCCGACCCCGCGCGCGGGCTCGCGCTCCTCGCGTCCACCGGGCTCCTCGGCGCGGTCCTGCCGGAGCTCGCGGCGGTGCCGCCGGAGGCGCGCGGGCACGCGGGCCTCGTCGCCGGGGCCGTCGCGCCGGAGCCGGCGCCGCGCCTCGCGGCGCTCCTGCACGTGCTGCCGGCCGCCCGGGTCGGACCGCTCCTCGTCGCGCTGCGCCTCTCGCGAAAGCTCGCGGACGAGGCCGGGGCGCTCGCGGCCGCGCACCGCTGCCGGCTCGCCGGCGCAGCCCCGCCGGCCGGGGGCGAGCCCGTGCGCCGCTGGCTCTCCGCCGCCGGGCGGGCGCGCGGGCCGGCGCTCGTCGCCCTCGCCCGCGCGGAGGCGGAGGCGGCCCCGCCGGAGGCGCGCGCCGGGGCGCTCGCGGAGGCGGGCGCGCTCGCCGCCGCGGTCGCTGCGCTGGGCCCCGGCGTGCCGCTCGAGCCCCGCGACCTCGCGGTCGACGGCGGCGCGCTCATGCGGCTCCTCGCCATCCCACCGGGCCCGCTGGTGGGGCTCGCGCTGCGGCACCTGCTCGATCGGGTCCTCGCGGACCCTGGCCTCAACTCGGCGTCCGCGCTCGAGGCCGAGGCGCGGGCGTGGTGGGCGGCGCGCGCGGGCCGGTTATGATCGGGGGCCGATGGACTCCGAAGACGACGCCCGGCGCGCCTTCATGCGCAACCTCGCGCACGAGCTCTCCGGGCCGCTGACGCCCATCGCGGGCTACCTGCGGATCCTGCAGGGCGAGAAGCTCGGCGCGCTCTCGCCGCAGCAGCGGCGCGTCGTCGAGGCCATGCAACACGCCTCGGTGCGGCTCACGCGGATCGTCGAGAACCTCTCCGACTTCGCGACCCTCGGGGCCCCGGAGACGCGGCTGCACGCCGAGCCCTTCGACCCGGACCGCCTCGCGGAGGAGGTCGTCGAGGAGCAGCGCGGGGCCATCCGGGACGGCCGGCTGCACGTCGAGGTCGTGCCGTCCGGGCGGGGGCCGGTCCTCGGGGACGGCAAGAAGCTCCGCCAGGCGCTCGGCAACCTCGTCTCGAACGCGGTGAAGTTCTCGCCGCACGGGGGGGAGGTGCGCGTCGAGGTGCTCCGCGCCGACGGCCGCCTGCGGTACCGGGTCTGGGATCAGGGCCCGGGCATCCCGCTCGGCGCGGGCGACGGCCTCTTCGAGCCGCTCCGCCACGCGCGGCGGCGCGCCGGCGACGACGCCGGGCCGCCGGGCTCCGGCCTCGGCCTCCCGGTCGCCCGGCGCATCGCGGAGGCGCACGGCGGCACGGTCACCTTCGAGTCGCCGCCGCGCACGCAGCCGGTCGGCGCCGGGCACGCGTACGCGGGAGCCCTGTTCGTGCTCGACGTGGTGGCGGCCGGAGCCGGCCCGTGAGGTGGGGCGGCCAGCCGGGGGCGGACGGGCCCCGATATCACATTTCGTGAAGTGGGCGGGCCGCGTGGCGGTCCGCATCCCACCCGCGCCCGGATTGACGGTCCGATCGCGCGCCGCCTAGGATGATGGGGCTTCCCGGAACGGCGGTGCGGAGGGCGAGCGGACCGTGCGCGTCCAGCAGAGGCTCGTCGGGCTGTCGGACGTGCGGGGCGGCTTCGTCGCCACGCGCGACGGGATCGTGCTCGAGGAGCTGGGGCCGAGCGGGGGCGCCCTGTCGGCCGAGGTCGCCGAGTGGGTGGGGCACCTCGCCGAGGCCGGCGCGGCCGCGAGGCTCGGGGCGCTCACCCAGGTCGTGGCGAAGGGGGGCGCGACGTCCACGGTCACCGCCGTGCACGCGGCGGCCATCGCGCACGTGCGCGTGGACCCGGCCCAGCCCACCGCGAAGGTGGAGCGCGCCCTCTCGGACTTCGCGCCGGACGCGCCCGGCCCACCGCCGGCTCCCGGGCCGGCCGGCGCTCCGCCCGGGCCGTTCCCGGGGCCGGCTTCGGAGGGCGAGCGCCCGGATCCGTGGGCGGGGCTGCGTCACGCCCTCGTCCGCGGCGAGTTCGCCGAGGCCGCGGCGCTGCGAGGAACGCTCGCGGCGTTCCCGGGCGACGGCAGGCCGGGCAGCGAGGCCCTGCCGGCGGACGTGCGGGATCGGGTCACGTCCCGCCTCCTCGAGGGCGTGGGCAGCGTGCTCGCAGGCGACGCCGTCGGCGGCGCCCGGATCCTGGTGGAGCTCTCGTCGGGGACCCAGCCCAACCTGTCGGTGCGCTGGCTCGCGCTGCTCTGGATCACCCGCGCCGCCCTCCGGAGCGGGAGCCTCGCGGCGGCGCGCGCCCGCGTCGCGGAGGTGATCGACGTCTCGAAGCAGCTCGACGTCGAGGCCCGCGCGGTCAGCCAGTGGATCGCCGCGGAGGTCCTCCTGGGGCACGGGGAGCACGAGCGGGCCCTCTCCTGGGTCGCCGAGTCGCGGGCGCGCTTCGTGCGCGCGAAGGACGCCTGGGGCGTCGGGCACACCTGGCTCACCGAGGCCCGCGTGCTCGCGGCCGCGTCGCGCGAGGCGGACGCGGTCGCCGCCGCCCGGAAGGCCTGCGAGGCCGACCCCGAGCTCGACGAGGCGCAGGTCTTCCTCGCCTGCCAGTCCGTGCTGCACGGCGAGCTCGACGCCGCCCTGGACGGGCTCGGCGCGGTGAGGACCGCGGCCGCCGACGAGGTCCGCGCGGTCGTGGACGCGGTCCGCGGCGGCACCGTGAGCCAGGAGGACGCCGCCGAGTACCTCCGGGAGCGGGACGCACCGCCGAGCGCCCGGTCGCTGGGCGTGCTCGAGCGGATCGCGGGCGCGTGGCCGCGCTTCGCGCTCGCCCGCGACGCGCTCGCCTGGACCCTCCTCAAGCTCGGGAAGTACGACGCCGCCGGCACGGTCTTCCGGGGGCTCCTCGAGCAGCCGCTCACCGCGCACGAGCGCGCGTCGGTGCTCCTGGGCCTCTCGTGCATCGCGAATGCGGCGCAGCCCGCCGCCAGGGCGGGGGCGCGGCCGCCCGATCCCTCCGCGGCGCCGGCGCCGGCGCGCGGGGGGGCCGCGGCCCCGGCGACCACCGCGGTCTTCTCCGGCCAGCTCAGCGTGTTCGCGCTCCCCGACCTCCTCGAGTTCCTCCGTGGCGCCCGGCGCTCCGGCCTCCTCGTGTGCAGCTCGCCCGCGGGCATGGGCGCGCTGCGGTTCCGGGACGGCGGGGTCACCGACGGTGGGTCGCCCGGCGCCGAGGCGGTGGGGGCCTACCTCGTCCGGACGGGCCGGCTCACCCAGGCCGGGCTGGACGCCGCGGCGGCGCGGTCCGCGAGGCCGGGCGAGCCGGTGCCGGCGGAGGCGCTGGTCGGACTCGAGGGCGTCGACGCCGCCGCGGTGAAGGAGGCGCTCCGGGCCCAGATCACGAGCACCATCCGGACGCTCGCGAGCTGGACCGAGGGCGAGTTCGCGTTCAACCGCGAGGGCGCGGAGGCGCGGGCGCCCGACGCCCTCGCGGTGTCGGTCGACCCGCAGGCGGTGCTCCTCGAGCTCTTCCGCGAGCAGGACGAGGCTGGACGGGACGGCGGGGCCGCGGCGGCGGGGCGGTGACGGTGGCCATGGACCGGCTCCTTCCCGGGCGAGAGGATCTGACGCAGATCTCCGGGCAGCGGCTCGGGAACTACCGCCTCGAGCGGGTGCTGGGCCGTGGTCGGATGGGGGTCGTCTACCTCGCCCGCGACGAGGCCCTGCTCCGGCCGACCGCCGTGAAGGTCCTCTCGTGGAGCCCGGTGGACGCCCAGGGGCTGGATCCCGTCCAGTGGTTCCTCGCCGAGGCCAGGCTCGTCGCCCGGATCAACCACCCCCGCGTGGTCCAGGTCTACGGCGCGGGGCGACAGGGTCCCCTCTGCTACATCGCGATGGAGTACGTCGCGGGCCCTTCCGCCGAGGCGGCCGCGGCTCGCGGGCCGATGCGGCCGGACCTCGCGACCGACGTGCTCGCCCAGGCCGCCGCGGCGCTCCAGGCCGCCCACGGGTGCGGGGTGGTCCACCGCGACGTGAAGCCCGCGAACCTGCTGCTGGGACCGGACGGCGTCACGAAGCTCGGTGACTTCGGGCTCGCGGTGGGGCCCGACGCCATGCTCGGGAACGCGCACGTGCGCGTCGGCACGCCCTACTACACCGCCCCCGAGATCTGGCGTGGCGAGCCCGCCACGCCCGCGACCGATCTCTACGCCCTCGGGGCGACGTACTACCAGCTGCTCACCGGCCGGCCGCCGTACCCGGGCGCCGATCCGTCGGCGGTGGAGCGCGGGCACCTCCACCTCCCGGTGCCCGATCCCCGGGAGGTCGTGCCGGACCTGCCGCCCGCCTGCGCGGCGGTCGTCGTGCGCGCGCTCGCGAAGGCGCCGCGGGGCCGGCACGCCTCGGCGCAGGTCCTCGCCTGGGACGCGCGGCGCGTGCTGCAGGAGCTCGCCGCGAGCGCGCCGCCGGGGGGGAGCGCCGCGCGCCCGCACCGCGCGCGCCGCGAGCTCGGCGGTCCGCTCGCGGACGTGCTGGGCTTCACGCGGCGCCCCTTCTCCGACGTGGATCCGGTGGAGACGCCCTACCGCGGCGAGCCCATCGCCTCGGCGGTCCGCGCGGCGGTGGAGGCGCTGGAGGGGCCGGGCGACGCCATCGTGGCGGTCACCGGCGAGGCGGGCGCCGGCCGGGCCCAGGTCTGCCGCGCGATCTCGGCGACGCTGGGCGCGTCGCGGCGGGTGGTCCACCTCGACCTCGCGCGCGGCGGCGCCGGCCAGGGCGTGCTCGAGCGGCTGCAGCGGGCCGCCGGGGCGCCGCCCGGCGCGGGCAGCGTCGACGGGCTCGTCGAGCGGCTCTCCGACGGTCCGGAGCAGGGCCGTCCCCCGCCGATCGTGGTGCTGGACGGCGTCGTCGCGGGGAGCCCGGCCGCGCTCGGGCTGGCCGAGCTCGCCTCGGCCGCGCTCTGGTCGCGCGCGTTCCGGCTCGCCCTCGCCGGCGCACCTGGGCTGCGCGAGGGGCTGGTGAGGGCGGGCCTCGCCCGGGCCGACCAGCTCGTCGAGGTGGTCGTCCCGCCGCTGACGCCGGAGCAGGTGGGCGCGTACGTGAGGAGCTGGGTCGACGCGAGCCGGCCGGGGATCGCGCCGGCGCTCGTGTTCTCGCCCGACGCGGTCCGGTTGCTGGCGCTCCGCTCCCGGGGAAGCCCGGAGCAGGTCGGCCAGCTCGCCGAGAACATGCTGGTGCTCGCGGCGCGCGACGGCAGCCGCGTGCTCACGAGCTGGCACGCGTGGGCGGCATCCGAGCGGGATCGCTGGGACGACCCCCGCTCCGACCTGCTGCCGCGGCCGCCGCCGGCGTGGCCCACCCCGGAGGTGAGGGAGCTCATCGACGCCTGCCGGCGGAGCGCGGGCGTGCCGCCCTGGCCGAGGACCGGGACCTCATGACGGGAGGGAGGAGCACATGTCGGTGCTGACGCAGATCGGAGCCATCCCGGGGGTGCGGAGCGCCGTCCTCGGCGACCGCGCGGGCGTGCTCCTCGAGGCCGTCAACGACCCCGACGCGGAGGCGACCGCCGCGGTCTCGGGCTACCTCGCGGGCGCGCTGGCGGACGCCGGCTCCCAGCTCGGGCTCGGCGAGCTCTCGCGGCTCTCGCTCGCGGGCGCGACCCGCGCCTGCCTGCTCGCGGTGGCCGGCGGCGCGCTCGTCACCACCCGGGTCGAACCGGCCACGGCGCTCCCGGGCGTCGAGAAGGCCCTCGAGACCTCGCTCGCAGGACGGGGCTAGCCATGGACGAGATCCTCCAGGAGCTCCTCGGCCTCCAGGGCGTCGGCGCCGCGATGGTGCTCGACGCGGGGGGCCAGCTCGCCGGCCACCGGGGGCAGGCCGTCTACGACCGCGCCTTCTGCGAGCAGCTCGCCGCGCCGCTCCGCCGGTCGGTGGACGCGGTCGCCCTGCACCAGCAGGACTGGGAGTTCGTCCTCGCCCAGTTCGCCGACGGCAAGCTCCTCCTGCGGAGCATCGCCACGACCGCGGGCACCCACGTCCTCGTGCTCGTGGCCGACGCGACCCTGAACCCGTCGTTCGCCACGGTCGCCATCCGGGTCGCCGCCGCGAAGCTGCGCAAGGCGATCGAGGGTGGGGCCGCGTCCTCCCAGCTCGCCTCGGCGGGGCGCGCGGCCCCGGCCGGCGCGGTCCCTCCGCCGCTCCCGCCGCAGGCGGCCGCCGACTCGCAGCCGCTCCCCGGCGCCGCGTGGAGCCAGGGCTCGAGCAGCGTCCGGCTGTCGCGGGTCCAGGTGGCCGATCCGGCCTCGGCGGCGCTCCTCACGCGCTTCACGAAGGAGCTCGCCCGGCACGTCGGGCCGATGGCGAAGGTGTACGTGGAAGAGGCGGTCCAGAAGGTCTGCCCCTCGGCGCCGTTCTCGCTCGCGTTCGCCGGCAAGCTCGTCGAGGAACTCTCGGGGCAGATCGAGGACGCGGACGACCGCGCCCAGTTCAGGAAGGCGATCGCGAAGGTCTAGCGCGGCGCGGCTCGCGCCGCGCGGAGGAGGGTGTCGCATGCTGAAGCGGATCCGGGGCAGCCTCGGGCTGAAGGTGTCGCTCAAGCTCTCGGTGGTGGTGCTCGCGCTGACCGTCGTGGCGGCGGCGGTCATCGTGACCCACCAGACGCGACAGATGGAGGAGCTCACCCTCGAGAAGGCGAAGCTCGCCGCGGCCGCCGGGGCGCGCCAGTACGGGGACGCCCTGGATGGCGCGGTGGACGGCGGGCTGCTCTCGATCCAGGACGCGTTCGACCGCACCTACGTGCCGATCCCCGGCTACGACTGGGGGAACAAGCCCAAGTTCCACACCCGCTACGACGTCGTGACCGACTTCCTCGTGCTGCGCATGCAGGACACCCTGGTGCAGCAGGGTGACCTCATCTTCGCGATCGGGGTGGACGACCACGGGTACATCCCCACGCACAACGGCAAGTTCCTGAAGCCGGTGACCGGCGATCCGGCGAAGGACCTCGAGGGGCACCGGGGGAAGGTGCTCGCGAACTACCCGGTGGGCCTCGCGGCCGCCACGAACCTCGAGCCGGCGCTGGTGCAGGTCTACCGGCGGGACACCGGTCAGACCGTGTGGGACGTGTCGGCGCCGATCTTCGTGAAGGGCAAGCACTGGGGCGGGTTCAGGGTCGGCGTGTCGATGGAGAAGATCGCCGAGCGGCAGCGCTCGTTGCTCGCCACGCTCGTCGCGATGTTCCTCGCCTTCCTGGTCGTCACCGGCGGTGCGATGCACCTCGTGGTCCGTCTCGCGATGAAGCCGGTCGTCGCGCTGACCGCCGCGGCGGACCAGATCAGCCTGGGCGAGGCGCTCGACACGCCGCTCAAGGCGGCCACCACGGACGAGATCGGGAAGCTCACGAAGGCGGTGGACCGGCTCCGCGCGAGCCTCAAGGCCGCGATGAGCAGGCTCGGCCACTAGGACGGAGGACCCCATGACCCGCACGCTCGCTCTCCTCGCGCTCCTCGCCCTCGCGTCGCTGCCCGTCCGCGCCCGGGGGGCGCCCCGAACCGGCGCGGCCCCCGCCGCGCCCCGCGCGCAGCCCCAGCCCGCGACCACCTCCGGCCCCGCCGCCGCCGCGCTCACGCCACAGCAGGAGGACATGCTCGCGCTCGCGACCGACGTGGCCCGCCGCTGCGAGGCCATCATCGAGGGGTGGATCGCCGCGAAGGAAGTGACCCCCGACAAGCTCTTCAACCAGCTCTACTACCCGGTGCCGGACACCGATCCCGTGAAGTTCACGACCGACTGGGATCGCCTGTCCGACCGCGACATCCAGGCCGTCGAGGAGGAGGCACTCAAGCGCTCGGAGGCCATCCTGTTCGTCGTGCTCGTGGACCGGAACGGGTACCTGCCGACGCACAACCTCCGCTACTCGCAGCCGCTGACCGGCAACCGGGGCAGCGATCTCGTGAACAACCGCACGAAGCGGATGTTCGTCGACCGGACCGGGATCGCCGCGGCCCGCAGCGCGGCGCCGTACCTCCTGCAGACCTACGCCCGCGACACCGGGGAGGTCGCCCTGGATCTCTCCGTGCCCGTACGCGTGCAGGGCGCCCACTGGGGCGCGGTGCGGGTGGGCTTCCGCCCGGTCGACGCCCGCTGACCCGACCCCGTTGCGCCGCGCGGCCGGCCTCCGCTAAGTACCCGCCCGTGCGCGTGCTCGTGGCCATGTCCGGCGGGGTCGACTCGTCGACCGCAGCGGCGCTCCTCGTGGGCGAGGGGCACGAGGTGCTCGGCGTGGCGATGCGCGTCGCCGACCACGCGGACCCGGCCCGCGGCCGCTCCTGCTGCGCGCCCGACGATCTCGACGACGCCCGGGCGGTCGCGCGCCGGCTCGGCATCCCGTTCTTCGTCGCGAACGTGGAGGCCCGCTTCAGGGAGCGGGTGATCGACCCGTTCGTCCGGGACTACCTCGAGGGCCGCACGCCCAACCCGTGCATCGCCTGCAACGTCGACGTGAAGTTCGACTGGCTGCTCGCCCGCGCCCGCGCGCTCGGCGCGCGCCTCGCGACCGGGCACTACGCCCGCGTCGAACGGCGGGGCGGACGCCTCGCGCTCTGCACGGCCGCCGACCCGGCGAAGGACCAGACCTACTTCCTCTACGGCCTCGGCCAGCTGGAGCTCGAGCAGATCCTGTTCCCGGTCGGCCACCTCGCGAAGCCGGCGGTCCGGGAGGCGGCCGCGCGCGCCGGGCTGCCCACCGCCGCGAAGGCCGAGTCGCAGGAGATCTGCTTCGTGCCCGACCACGACGCCGCCGGCTTCGTCGAGCTGCGCGCCGGGGGGGCCGCGCGCGGGGGCGAGCTCGTCTCGACCTCGGGCGAGGTGCTGGGGCGGCACGACGGCGTGCACCGGTACACGGTCGGCCAGCGCAGGGGGATCGGGCTCCCCGGCCCCGCGCCCCGGTACGTCGTGCGGCTCGAGCCGGGGGCCGGGCGGGTCGTGGTGGGGAGCGCCGAGGAGGCGAGCACGGCCCGGTTCCGGGCGGGGGAGGCCCGCTGGACGGCGGGCGCGCCCCCGGCCGGCCCGGTCGAGGTGACGGTCCGGGTCCGCCACCGCCACGAGGGCGAACGGGCCACGATCCGCGCGGCCGGGGCGGGGATCGTGGAGGTCGTCCTCGCCCGTCCGGTGCGCGGCGTCGCGCCGGGCCAGGCCGCCGTCTTCTACGACGGCGACGAGGTGCTGGGCGGGGGCCGGATCCAGGCCGGCTGACGCTCCACCCGGAAGCTTGCTCCGCGGGCGGGGTCGGCCTATTCCTCCGCGCCATGCGCCTCGCCGACGGCCGCCAGGTCCCCGACCTCCCCATCGATCCCGAGCTCGTCGCCCGCTGCCGGACCCTCGCCGACCAGGTGACGGGCCAGGTGCTCGAGATGGTGAGGCGGCACACCACCGTCTCCATCGAGCGGACCGTGCTCCGGCTCTTCGGGCTCCACGACGCGGGCCCCCGCGGCGTCCCGCTCGTCAACCTCGCGGTGGACGCGCTCCACGAGCGCAGGCTCCTCGGCAAGGGCGCCGCCTACTGGCTGGGCTGGGCGCTCCGCCACGGCGCCACCGACCCGCTCTCCATCGTCGACCGGCTGACCTCGCTGCCCCCGAACCCGGAGCCGGTCCCGGCCGCCGAGGAGCGGGCGATGCTCGAGGACGTCCGCCGGGAGGCCCGCGCCGCGGTGGCCGAGCTCGGGCGGCGGGTCGAGCAGCGGAACGCGCTCAAGCAGCAGCTCGGGGTCGGCCCGCGGCCGCACCGCTACCTCATCGTCGCGACCGGCAACATCCACGACGACGTCGAGCAGGCCGTCGCCGCGGCGCAGGCGGGCGCGGACGTCATCGCGGTGATCCGCTCCACCGCGCAGTCGCTCCTCGACTACGTGCCGCACGGCGCGACCACCGAGGGCTACGGCGGCACCTACGCCACCCAGGAGAACTTCCGCATCATGCGGGCGGCGCTCGACGAGGAGTCGCGCCGGCTGCAGCGCTACATCCACCTCACGAACTACTCCTCCGGCCTCTGCATGCCGGAGATCGCGTTCTCCGCGGCGTGGGAGCGGCTCGACATGCTGCTCAACGACGCGATGTACGGGATCCTCTTCCGCGACATCAACATGAAGCGGACCCTGTGCGATCAGTACTTCTCGCGCCGGATCTGCGCGCTCGCCGACGTCATCATCAACACCGGCGAGGACAACTACATCACCACCGCCGACGCGGACGAGGCCGCTCACACGGTCGTCGCCTCGCAGTTCGTGAACGAGAGCTTCGCCCACCGGGCCGGGCTCCCCGACCGCCTCATCGGGCTCGGGCACTCCTTCGAGATCGACCCGGCCCGCGAGGACACCATCGCCCGCGAGTTCGCGCAGGCGCTCCTCGTGCGCACGCTCTTCCCGGACGCGCCCATCAAGTACATGCCGCCCACGAAGCACAAGCAGGGCGACATCTTCTTCAGCCACGCCTACGACGTCATGGCGAACGTGGTCTCCTGGACGACGGGGCAGGGGATCCAGCTCCTCGGGATGATGACCGAGGCCATGCACAACCCCTTCCTCATGGACCGCTACGTCGCGCTCAAGAGCTCGGCGTACGTCTACCGGGCATGGGCGTCCATGGGCGGGGAGATCCAGTTCCGCCCGGGGGGCATGGTCGAGACCCGCGCCAAGGAGACGCTCGCGAAGGCGCTCGAGCTCCTCGAGGAGGTCGCGCGGGACGGTCTGATGAAGGCGATCGGCAACGCGAGGTTCGGCGACGTGTCGCGCAAGGAGGACGGCGGCAAGGGGCTCTCCGGCGTGGTGGAGCGCGGGCCCGACTACTTCAACCCGTTCCTCGAGCTCATGGAGGCGGGCGGCGCCGCGGGGGCGCGGGCCCGGTGAGCCGCCACCTGCCAGCCCTCGGGCTCCTCGCCCTCGCGGGCTGCGCGAGCGTGGCGCGCGTCTTCGAGTCCCCTCCAGCGCCGGAGCCGGCCGGGCGCGAGGGCTGGGCCGCGTACCAGGTGGCGGACCTCAGGGTCGAGGCGCCCGCCGCGTGGAGGTCCTCGGGTGGCCCGCGGGCGCTCACGCTCGACGAACCGGCCGGGCAGGCGAAGCTCGCCGTGAGCGTGTCGGAGGAGCGGTTCCCGGACGCGAAGGCCTGCCTCGCCGCCGGCGACGCGTCGCTCCAGCGCGGCGCGGCCGGCCTCGAGCGCGTACGCCGGCACGCCTCGACGTTCGCCGGGGCGCCGGCGGTGGCGCAGGAGGCCGACCAGGGCGCCTGGCACGGCTGGGCCTGGGCGGTGTGCGACCGCGGCACGCAGTACCGGATCTTCTTCACCGCGCCGGCGACGGCGCCCGCGAGCGTGCTGGAGGTCCACAGGGCCCTCCTCGCCGCCCGGCTCATGGGAGGTGTCTCTTGAGACCGCACGACTGGGAGCCCGGGCAGGTCATCCGGCCCTACGGCGACCGCCGCGACGACGGCGTCGTCCAGCTGAGCTTCGTCCTGCCGGTGCCCCCGGGCGAGCGCGCCCGCGAGGCCGCCGGCGAGCTCGCGAAGAAGATGGGGCTCGACCAGGTGCACGTCGCGGCGATGGAGCCCGCGGCCGAGCGCTACACCTTCTTCGTCGTCTACGGGCGCACCAGCGTCACCGTCGACTACGCGAAGCTCCAGGTGCCCGAGGTCGTGGTCCGCAAGAAGGGCTTCGACGACCTGAACGCGTACGCGCAGAAGGAGGTCGGGCGCCGGATCGTGGTGCTCGGCGCCTGCACCGGCTCCGACGCGCACACCGTCGGGATCGACGCGATCATGAACATGAAGGGCTTCTCGGGCGACTACGGGCTCGAACGCTACGCCTGCTTCGACGCCCAGAACCTGGGCGCGCAGGTGGAGACCGCGCGGCTGGCCCGGCTCTGCAAGGAGCGGAGCGCGGACGCGGTGCTGGTGTCGCAGGTCGTCACCCAGCGCGACGTCCACAAGGAGAACGCGCGCGAGCTCATCCACGAGCTCGAGAAGCTCGGCATCCGCGAGCGCACCATCACGCTCCTCGGCGGCCCGCGCATCGACCACCGCCTCGCGGTCGAGCTCGGGTACGACGCGGGCTTCGGTCCGGGCACGAAGCCCTCCGAGGTCGCGAACTTCATCGTCGGCGCGGTCCTCAAGAAGATGGGGAAGGAGATGCACGCGTGAGCGCGCCCGCAGGAGGTCCGGCAGCCCCGAAGGTCGGACAGAAGGTCGTGCACCGCCTGCGGCTCTCCCAGGCGGACGCCCACTACGGCGGGAACCTCGTCGACGGGGCGCGGGTGCTCGCGCTCTTCGGCGACGTCGCGACCGAGCTCCTCGTGCGGTCCGACGGCGACGAGGGGCTCTTCCGCGCCTACGACGCGGTGGAGTTCCTGGCCCCCCTCCACGCCGGCGACTTCGTCGAGGCGGAGGGCGAGATCGTGAAGGCGGGCAACACCTCGCGGGCGATGCGGTTCGAGGCGCGCAAGGTGATCTCGCCGCGCCCCGACCTCAACGACTCCGCCGCCGACGTGCTCCCCGAGATGGTGGTGGTCTGCCGGGCGACCGGCACCTGCGTCGTCCCGAAGGACAAGCAGCGGAGGGGCTGACATGCCCGAGAAGGTCATCGTCACGGCGGCCGTGGTGGGCGCCGAGGTCACCCGCGCGCAGAGCCCGGCCGTGCCGTACACGCCCGCGGAGATCGCGGCGGCCTCGGTCGCCGCCTGGCGCGCTGGCGCGGCGGTCGTGCACCTCCACGCGCGCTGGCCCGACGGCCGGCCCTCGCAGGAGGCCGCCCACTTCCGGGAGATCGTGGAGCGGATCCGCGGGGCGGGCAGCGACGTCGTGATCCAGTGCTCGACCGGCGGCGCGGTGGGGATGTCCGTCGACGAGCGGCTCGGCTCCCTCGTCCCGGGCGCCGAGATGGGCACCCTCAACCTCGGCACCATGAACTTCGGGGACGAGGTCTTCCAGAACACCCGCCCCGACATCGTGAAGATCGCGGCGCGGCTACGGGAGCGGCGGCTCGTCCCCGAGTGCGAGCTCTACGACGCGGGCATGCTCGACACGCTCCGCTGGCTCCTCGAGAAGGGGCACCTCGCGGGCCCGTACCAGGTGCAGTTCGTGCTCGGCGTGCCCGGGGGGATGGCCGCGAACGAGCGGAACCTCCGGTTCCTGCTCGAGGGGCTGCCGGAGGCCGTCCACTGGAGCGTCGCCGGGGTGGGGCGCCACCAGCTCCCGATGGCCGAGCTCGCGCTCGCGCTCGGGGGGCACGTGCGGGTCGGGCTCGAGGACAACCTGTACGCGTCGAAGGGCGTGCTCGCGCGCGGCTCGGACGAGCTCGTGGAGCGGGCGGCGGCCCTCGCGGTCACGGCGGGGCGGCCGCTCGCCTCGCCCGCCGAGGCCCGTGCGGCGCTGGGCCTCCCGCCGCTCGCTTGACGCGGGCGGCCGCGCTGCTACGGTCGCGTGCGAGGGAGGGTTCGACCCGATGAGCCTCGGCGAGTGGCTGTCCAGGTTCCGCGAGATGCACGAGAAGGCCCGTCGGAAGCAGCTCAACCCGACCGACCTCTCCGCCTACCGCAAGGGGCGCGACGAGCTCGCGTTCGCGCTGCTCGCCGCGCAGCGCCTGACGCTGAAGCCCGGCGAGACGCCCCGGCGCGCGCTGCGCGTCGCCCGCGCCCTGCAGGTCGACCTCGACCTCATCACCTCGCGCGAGCGGGCCATCACCATCGACGTCTCGACGGGCGGCTTCTCCTGCCTGCTCGCGAAGGCGCCGCCGCTCGGTGACGAGGTCTCCATCCAGATGCGGATGCCCGCGACCGATCCCCTGATCTGCAAGGTCCGCATCGCGGACGTGAAGCCGCAGTCGGGGAACGTCCGCGTGGCCTTCCAGTTCCTGGGGCTCTCCGAGGACGAGAAGGAGCGGCTCGAGCTCTTCGTCTTCGACACGGTGCTCGCGCAGCTGAGTGGCTGACGGGGGGCGTCCCTCGACTCCGGCCCCGCCGAGGCGGGGCCTACGCTCGGGATGACCGGCCCGGCGTAGGCCCGCGCACCCTCCGCGGACTACTTCGTCGGGATGTCGACGTCGAGCTGGACCGTCCACATCCACTTCGCGGCCGAGTAGTAGTCGGTGTCGAGGAAGAACACCGGCCCCATGATCACCGCGACGTTCGAGTTGAAGTAGGCGCAGAGGCCGCCGCCGACCGCGCCCATCCAGTTCTTCCCGGTGGAGAGGTCGCCGATGACGTTGAGCTTGTCGAGGCCGGGCAGGCCGACCTTGATGTCGGGGCTCACGTAGCTCACCATCGCGCCGGGCCGCGCGACCTTGCCCGTGCCGCCCGTCCAGAGCGCCTTCGAGCCAGCCCCGTAGTACCCGCCGACGCCGAAGGTGCCGTAGGGCGTGGTCTTCCCGAGGGCCAGGTAGGCCATGTCGTAGTTCGACACGTCGCTCTTGAAGCCGACGTTCATGATGCCGACCGAGACGCCCGGCGACCACTCGCCGAGGGCGCCCTCGACGAGCGTCAGCTTCGCGTTCAGCTGGAAGAGATCCTTCGTGTACCCCGGGTAGAACAGGTCGAACCCGATCTCGCCCTGGATCTTGTCCCCGGGGATCACACCGAGGGTCAAGCCGTAGGTGTTGGCGAGGGCGCCCTGCTCCGCGACGTAGGTGTCGTAGGTCAGGTGCGGTACGGCGAAGGGCTGCGTGTACGTCGTCGCCGGCGTCCAGTAGACCGTCGAGGGCGTGGCGTGCGCCGGGCTGGCGACGGCGAGACCGGCGACGACGAGCGCCGCGGCGAGAACCTTCTTCATGGACTCCTCCAGGGATTCGCGGTGGGTGATGCCGTGGGGTGCGATTGCACCCGACGTGCCGCGGAGGCCCCGGAGGGGTTTTCGCAGGGTTCGGCCCGGTTTCACGCGGCGCGCCCGGCGCGGCGCCCGCCGGCTGCGCGGGCTCCGGTCAGCGCGTGCGCGCCGCGCGGGCAGCCGCTAGTGCGCGGTGCGCGAGGTGGTGCCCGCCTTCCGGGCCCCCTTGACCGGCTTCTTGGCGGCGGTCGCCTTCTTCGTCGCCTTCGCCTTGGCCGTCGTGGTCTTCGCCTTGAGCGAGGTCTTGCCGCCCGCCTTCGCGGTGGCCGCGGTGGCCTTCACGGCCTTGCCGCCCTTCTTCGCGACCGGCGCGGCCTTCGGGGGCGGCGCGGGCGGGGGCGGAGGCGGCGGGCGCCAGGGCGCGAGGTCGGCCGGGTCGTCGTCGCTCGCGCTCTGGAGCGGCGCGGGCGCGCCCTCGACGGCGCGGTAGGGCCCGTCGTGCTCGGCGGCGGCGCGGGCGGCGGCCGCCGCCCAGTCGCGCGCCGGACCGGTGAGCCCGGCCTTGTCGAGCGGGGCGAACGGGTTCGGCTCCTTCGCACGGAGGAGCAGGGCCGAGAGGTGCAGCGCGGCGCGCCCGCGCTCGGCGCCCGGCGTGCCGTTCCGGTCGTCGAGCAGCCGCTCGAGCGCGGCGCGGGCCGGCTTCGCGTCGGCGGCGCCGGAGAGGGCGAGCTTCCCGAGCCCGAACGCGGCGCGGGGATGCAGCGGGGAGGCGACGAGCGCCGCCTCGTACGCGGCCCGGGCGCCGGCGAGGTCCTTGCGGGACCGGCGCAGGAGGTCGCCCTGCGCCGCGAGGCCGGCGGGGAGCTCGGCGGCGGCCGCGCGGGCGGCGGGATCCTGGCCGGCGTCGAGGTTGCCGGCGAGGAGCGCGACGCGCGCCTCGATCGCGAGCGCCATGGGCGCGTCGCCCGCCCGGGAGGCGGCGGTGGCGGCGTTGCCCGCCTCGCGCCGTCCGAGCGCCAGGGCGGCGTACGCGAGGCTCGCGTGCACGGGGACCTTCTCCGCGCGCCCGGGCGTGACGAGGAGCGCCTCGGCCTGGTCCTCGGCCGCGGGATCACGGTAGTCGGCGAAGAGCATCGCGAGGGCGAACGCCCGCACGCTCGCGGCGCCCACGTCGTCGATCTCGGCGAGCGGCTCGAGCTTCGCGGCCGCGTCCCGGTAGCCGGCGGCGGTGTCGAGGCGGAGCAGGGCCTCGGCCTTGGCGACCCCGTCGGCGACGACCTGGCGCTTGTGGTGCGCCCGGTACGCCCACAGCGCGCCGCCGACGACGAGCACCACGGCGATCGCGATGCCGGCCTTCAGGGCGCTCCCGCCGCCGCCCACCGCCTTCTTCACGAGCTCGTGGTCGAGCTCCTCGTCGGGCGCCGGCAGCGGGCGGTCCGGGTTCTCCGGGAGCTCCGGCGGCAGCTCGTACGGATCGGGGGTGGGGACGGGCTCGTCGTGATCGGTGGGCTTCGTCATTCGTGGGCTCGGTGAGAGGACGCTTCAAACGCAAACGCCCGTGCCGGCGGCCGGCACGGGCGTCAGGAGCGGTGAGGCCACCGAGGGCCTAAGGGCCCTTCTCCTCGCGCTCGTCCTCGCGGGCGACGCCGGAGAGCACGTCGTTCACGGAGGGGAAGCGCATGATCTCGTTGCGGGCGATCCTCCAGGCCTGCTGGACGATCCAGGAGAGCGAGCGGTCCTGGCGGGTCGCCTCGGCCTGGATCTCGTTCAGCATGTCCTCGGGGAAGTACAGGCTCTGCTTGCGCTTGTCGGTTCCGGGCATCACGTCTCCAGGCTTGGGAACAAATCTCGCACCTTGTACGCCGGCCGTACGCCCGGGTCAAGCAAACGGCCCCACGAACGGGGGATGGTTACACGCACCGTGATCGGGTGACGCGGGCGGGGCGGGCGCCGAAAAAAGAGAGAGCCGGCATCGCTGCCGGCTCTCCGAGGGCTCGGGGGGGGAGGGGGGAATCCCCGAGCCCACGCTCGTGAGCTCCCTTACGAGATCCAGAACCATCCACCCGCCTGGAACATTCCGCGTGAGAGAATCCCCGGTGCCGACGCCCATGAAGGCACGCCTGAGCCCCTTCGCCGCCGCCGTGAAGGCGACCCTCGAGCGCCGCCGCCTCGCCGGCCCGGCGGACACCGTGCTCGCCGCCCTCTCGGCGGGCCCCGATTCGACCGCGCTCGTCGCGGCCCTGGCGGAGCTCCGCGACGCCGGAGCGCTCGGGCCCGTGCTCGCCCTCCACGTCGATCACGGCCTGCGCCCCGGCGGCGAGGCCGACGCCCGCTCGGCAGCGGCGGCGTGCGCGGCCCTGGGGGTCCCTTTCCGCTCGGTGCGGGTCGAGGTCGGGCCCGGCAACGTGCAGGCGGAGGCGCGCCGCGCCCGCTACGCGGCGCTGCGGCGGGCGGCCCTGGACGTCGGGGCGACCCGCATCGCGACGGGCCACACCCGGACCGACCAGGCGGAGACCGTGCTCATGCGCCTCCTGCGCGGGGCCGGCGCCCGCGGGCTCGCCGGGATCCCCCCGCGCCGCGGTGCGGTCATCCGGCCGCTCATCGACCGCTCCCGCGCGGAGGGGCTCGCGCACCTCGCGGCGCGCGGGCTCGCCTGGCGGGACGACCCCACGAACGCGACGCCGCGCTACCTCCGCAACCGCCTCCGCCAGGCGCTCTGGCCGGCCGCGCTCGCGCTCGCGCCGCGCGCGGAGGCGGCCCTCGCGCGCGCCGCCGACCTCGCCCGCGAGGACGAGCGGGCGCTCTCGGCGCGCGCGCGCCGGCTCGTCTCCGCGGGCGAGCTCGGCGTCGCACGGCTCTCGCGGTCGCCGGCCGCCGTGCGCCGGCGGGTCGTGCGCGCGCTGTGGCGCGCCGCGGGCAGCCCGGCCCCGCTCGGCGCGGCCCACGTGGAGACGGTGCTCGGGATCCTGGGGCCGGGGCGCCCGCGCCGCATCCGGCTCCCTGCGGGGCTCGAGGCCCGCGTGCGCGCAGGCCGCCTCGAGGTCGGTCCACCCCGCGACCCGCCGCGGCCGCCGCGCCCGGCGCGGGTGGAGGGGCCCGGGAGGCTGCGGTCCGGCGGGCGGGAGATCGAGATCGAGGCGCGGCATCCGGCCGCGGTGCCCTGGCCCCTCGAGCTGCGCGGGCGCCGCCCCGGCGATCGGATCCGGCCCGAGGGCGGCGCGGGGACGAAGAAGCTCGCGGCCTGGCTCGTGGACCGGAAGGTGCCGCGGGACCTGCGCGACGGGCTCTTCGTGCTCGCGGCCGGCCAGGACGTGGTGGCCGTGCCGGAGCTCGGCGTGGTCGCGGAGGGCTATGGGGTGCGCGGGGCAGGCCTGCGGGTGCGGGTGGCCGGCCCGCCCGGCGGGGCTCCGGACGGCCTGCAAAGCACCTGACGGGCTGCTATAACCACCGGACGGGCCTGGAAGACTCGGCTCCGCTGGGACCCTCGGAAGCTCCCAGGGTGCGGGCTGGAACACCCGCGCCCGCCCGGCGGTTTCGAGACGGCGCTCCAGGAAAGGGAACCTCGCTTGCGACAGTCACACAAGACCGCTCTGCTCTGGGTCTTCCTCATCGTCATGGTGCTCGCGCTGTTCAGCTACATGAGCCAGAAGCAGGCCGATCCGTACAAGGACTGGTCCGAGTTCATGAAGCGGGTGGAGGCGGGCGAGGTCGAGTCCGTCACCGTGAAGGACCTCGAGTACATCGCGACGATGAAGGACAAGGCCGCGAAGCCGATGAAGAGCATCGGCCCGCCCGACCTCTCGGCGAACATCTCCGAGCGGCTGCGCACCGCGGGCGTCGCGGTGAAGTACGAGAAGAGCGACCAGGGCTCGATCTGGGTCACGGTCATGCTGCAGTGGCTGCCGCTCGTGCTGCTCATGCTGCTGTTCTTCTTCTTCATGCGGCAGCTGCAGTCGGGCGGCGGCAAGGCCATGAGCTTCGGCAAGTCGCGCGCGAAGCTGATGACGGAGCACCACAACAAGATCACCTTCGCCGACGTCGCCGGCATCGACGAGTCGAAGGACGAGCTCGAGGAGATCATCTCCTTCCTGAAGGACCCGAAGAAGTTCACGCGCCTCGGCGGCCGCATCCCGAAGGGCGTGCTGCTCATGGGGCCCCCGGGCACCGGCAAGACGCTGCTCGCGCGCGCGGTCGCGGGCGAGGCGGGCGTGCCGTTCTTCTCCATCTCCGGCTCCGACTTCGTGGAGATGTTCGTGGGCGTCGGCGCCTCCCGCGTCCGCGACCTCTTCGAGCAGGGCAAGAAGAACGCCCCCTGCATCATCTTCATCGACGAGATCGACGCGGTCGGCCGCCACCGTGGCGCCGGCCTCGGCGGCGGGCACGACGAGCGCGAGCAGACGCTCAACCAGCTCCTCGTCGAGATGGACGGCTTCGAGTCGAACGAGGGCGTCATCCTCATCGCCGCGACCAACCGGCCCGACGTGCTCGACCCGGCGCTGCTGCGCCCGGGCCGCTTCGATCGCCGCATCGTGGTGCCCCGCCCCGACCTCAACGGCCGGCTCGGCATCCTCAAGGTCCACACCAAGAAGACGCCGCTCGAGCCGTCGGTCGACCTCGTGCAGATCGCCCGCGGCACGCCCGGCTTCTCCGGCGCCGACATCGAGAACCTCGTGAACGAGGCGGCGCTCTACGCGGCCCGCCGCAACCGCGAGCGGCTCGCGACCGACGACTTCGAGTTCGCGAAGGACAAGGTGCTCATGGGCACCGAGCGCCGCTCGATGTTCATCTCCGAGAAGGAGAAGCGCACCACGGCCATCCACGAGGCGGGCCACGCGCTCGTCGCCCGGGTCATCCCGGGCACCGACCCCGTGCACAAGGTGACGATCATCCCGCGCGGCCGGGCGCTGGGCCTCACCCAGCAGCTGCCGCAGGAGGACCGGCTCAACCTCTCCCAGGAGTTCGCGACGAACCAGGTCGCGATCCTCATGGGCGGGCGCATCGCCGAGGAGATCACCTTCAGCCAGCGCACCACCGGCGCCGGCAACGACATCGAGGTCGCCACCAACCTCGCCCGCTCGATGGTCTGCGAGTGGGGCATGAGCGAGAAGATGGGCCCGCTCGCCTTCGGCAAGAAGGAGGGCGAGGTCTTCCTCGGCCGCGAGATGGGCACGGTCCAGACCTACTCGGAGCAGACCGCGCGCGACATCGACGGCGAGGTCCACCGCATCGTGACCGAGCAGTACGACCGGGCGAAGAAGATCCTCCTCGAGCACCAGGCGATCCTGAACGCCATCGCCGACGCGCTCATGGAGCACGAGACGCTCGACACGAACGACATCGACGTCATCATGAAGGGCGGCAAGATCGACCGCCCGCCGCCCGCGAAGCCGGTCGCGGCGGCGCAGGGCGAGAAGAAGAAGCTCGGTCTCCTCGACGGCGCCGGCGCGGTCCCGGCCGCCGGCAAGGCCTAGCGGGCGGGGAGCGCGCGTGGAGCTCGTCATGCGGGCCCGGACCCTCGCGGGGCCGGGCCCGTTCCTCATGGGCGTGGTGAACGCGACGCCCGACTCGTTCTCCGACGGCGGACGCTACCTCGCCGCCGCGGACGCGATCGCGCACGGCCTGAGGCTCGCGGAGGAGGGCGCGGATCTCCTCGACGTGGGCGGCGAGTCGACGCGGCAGGGCTCGGCGCGGGTGCCGGAGGCCGAGCAGATCGCCCGGGTGGTCCCGGTCGTGGAGGGCCTCAGGGCGCGGGGGCTCGCGCTCCCGATCTCCGTCGACACCACCCGCGCCGCGGTCGCGCGCGCCGCCCTCGAGGCGGGCGCCGACCTCGTGAACGACGTCTCCGGGCTCGCCGACGACCCGGCGCTGGGGGCCGTCGTCGCCGCGGCGGGCGCGGGGCTCGTGCTCATGCACATGCGCGGGTCGCCCGCCGACATGCAGTCCCGGGCGGTGTACGGCGACGTCGTGGCGGAGGTCGCCGCCGAGCTGCGCCTCGCGCTCGCCCGGGC
Organism: Anaeromyxobacter sp.; assembly: GCA_046351695.1. GTDB lineage: Bacteria > Myxococcota > Myxococcia > Myxococcales > Anaeromyxobacteraceae > Anaeromyxobacter. The sequence goes on from JAXLYA010000001.1 coordinate 308,738, forward strand.
GGCGGCGGCGGGCGTCCCGGCGGAGCGCGTCGTGCTCGACCCGGGGATCGGGTTCGCGAAGACCGCGGCCCAGAGCGTGGAGCTCCTCGCCCGCGTCCGGGAGCTCGGGGCGCTCGGCCGGCCGCTCCTCGTCGGGCCCTCCCGCAAGAGCTTCATCGGCCAGCTCACCGGGGCCGCGGTGGAGGACCGGCTGCCCGGGACCCTGGCCGCCGTCACGCACTGCGTGCTCGCGGGGGTGGAGCTCCTCCGGGTGCACGACGTCGCACCCGCGCGGCAGGCCGCCCGCGTGGCGCGCGCCGTCCGGGACGCGACCCGGGGGCCGGACCCGGGCTAGACTGCGCCCGCCCATGGCCACCACGACCCCCATCCACAAGAACGGCGCCGCCCCGGCGCCGGCCAGGAACGCCGCCGCCGCGCCCGCCCCGAAGCCCGCCGCCCGCGAGCGCAAGCTCTTCGGGACCGACGGCGTCCGCGGCGTCGCGAACGTCCACCCGATGACCTCGGAGATGGCGCTCGCCCTCGGCCGGGCGCTCGCGTTCATGGTCCGCAACGGCCCGCACCGCCACCGCATCGTGGTGGGCAAGGACACGCGGCTCTCCGGCTACATGCTCGAGCAGGCCATCGCCTCGGGCATCTCGTCGATGGGCGTCGACGTCATGCTCTCGGGCCCGCTGCCCACGCCGGGCATCGCCTTCCTGACCGAGTCGATGCGCGCGGACGCCGGCGTCGTCATCAGCGCGAGCCACAACCCGTACCAGGACAACGGCATCAAGTTCTTCAGCCGGGACGGCTTCAAGCTGCCCGACGAGGTCGAGCTCGAGATCGAGCGGCTCGTGCTCGGCGAGGAGCGGCAGGAGGCGTTCCACGGCTTCCGGCCCACCGCGAACCGCATCGGCAAGGCGAAGCGGATCGACGACGCCATCGGCCGCTACGTGGTGTTCCTCAAGTCCATCTTCCCGAAGGACCTCACCCTGGACGGGATGACGGTGGTGGTGGACTGCGGCCACGGCGCCGCCTACCAGGTCGCCCCGGCGGTGCTCGAGGAGCTCGGCGCGAAGGTCGTGCCGCTCAACGTGAAGCCGGACGGGAAGAACATCAACGACGGCTGCGGCGCGGTGCACCCCGAGGGCATGGCGAAGGCCATCCAGCGCCACGGCGCCGACCTCGGCCTCGCCCTCGACGGCGACGCCGACCGGGTGATCCTCGCCGACGAGAAGGGTCGGGTGGTCGACGGCGACGCCATCATGGCGATCGTCGGGCGCGCGCTCGCGGCCCGCAAGCTCCTCGCGAAGAACACGGTGGTCGCGACCGTGATGTCGAGCCTCGGCCTCGAGCGGGCGCTCGCCCCGGTGAAGGCGAAGGTCGTCCGCACCCCGGTCGGCGACCGGTACGTCGTCGAGGCGATGCGCAAGCACGGCTACAACTTCGGCGGCGAGCAGTCCGGCCACCTCATCTTCCTCGACCACGTCACGACCGGCGACGGCGTGGCGGCGGCGCTCAACGTCCTCGCGGTCATGCGCCGGGAGGGGAAGTCGCTCTCCGAGCTCGCCCGCTGCTTCGAGCCGGTGCCCCAGGCGCTCGTGAACGTCCCCGTCCGGGAGCGCCGGGCGCTCTCGGCCCTGCCGGCGGTCGGGAAGGCGATCTCGGCCGTCGAGAAGGCGCTCGGGAAGGAGGGGCGGGTGCTGGTCCGGATGAGCGGCACCGAGGCCAAGGTGCGCGTGCTCGTGGAGGGGCCGGAGGCGAAGAAGGTGAAGGCCCACGCCGAGACCATCGCCGAGGCCATCCGCAAGGAGATCGGGTAGGCTCCCCCCCATGCCCGCTCGCCTGGGAGTCAACGTCGACCACGTCGCGACCTTGCGGCAGATGCGCCGCACGCCGTACCCCGACCCGGTCGCGGCGGCGGTGCTCGCCGAGCTCGCCGGCGCCGACCAGATCACCATCCACCTGCGCGAGGACCGCCGGCACATCCAGGACCGCGACCTGCAGGTGCTGCGGAAGACCGTCTCGACCCGCCTCAACCTCGAGATGGCCGCGACCCAGGAGATGGTGCGGGTCGCCTACGAGGTGAAGCCGGACATGGTGACGCTCGTGCCCGAACGGCGGGAGGAGCTCACCACCGAGGGCGGGCTCGACGTGGTGGGCGGGCGCGACGGCCTCCGGAAGATCGTGAAGACGCTCCGCGACGCGGAGATCACGGTCTCGCTCTTCATCGACCCCGATCTCGACCAGGTGAAGGCCGCCCACCGGGCCGAGGCCCAGGTGGTCGAGCTCCACACCGGCCGCTTCTGCGACGCCCGGCTCGCGAGCGACCGGGCCCGGGAGCTCGAGCGCATCGTGGACGCCTGCAAGGCCTCCTCGAAGCTCGGCCTCGGGGTCGCGGCCGGGCACGGCCTCCACTACGGCAACGTGCAGGAGGTCGCGCGCATCGGCGAGGTGGAGGAGCTGAACATCGGCCACTCCATCGTGTCGCGGGCGGTGCTGGTGGGGCTCGAGCGGGCGGTGCGGGAGATGAAGGAGCTCATCGCCGCCGCGCGCAGCTAGGGAGGGTCGTCCGGTGATCGTGGGCCTGGGCCTGGACCTCGTCGAGATCGCCCGGATCCGCCGGATCCTGGAGGGCCCGCCCGAGACCGCGGAGCGCTTCCTCGCGCGCTGCTTCACGCCCGGGGAGCGCGCCTACTGCGAGACCGGCGACCGCGCCGCGCGGCTCGCCGCGCGCTTCGCCGCGAAGGAGGCCGCCTCGAAGGCGCTCGGCGTGCCGAAGGGGATCGGCTTCCTCGACGTCGAGGTCGTCCCGGCCGACGGCGGTCCGCCCTCGCTGCGGTTCGACGGCGCGGCCTCCCGGAGCGCCGCGGCGCTCGGCGTCTCCCGCGCGCTCCTCACCCTCACGCACGACGGCGGCGTGGCCGCGGCCGTGGTGGTCCTGGAGGGGCGATGAGGCTCGTCGGCGGCGCGGAGATGCGGGCCATCGACCGGGAGGCCATCGAGAGCTTCGGGATCCCCGCGCTCACGCTGATGGAGCGGGCCGGCAAGGCGGTCGCCGAGGCCGTGAAGGCGCTCCAGGCGTCCGCGGGCAAGGGCGGCGCGCGCATCGCCGTCGCCTGCGGCGGCGGCAACAACGGCGGCGACGGCTACGTGGCGGCGCGGCTCCTCGCGGCGGAGGGGCGCGAGGTCCGCGCCTACGCCGCGGTGCCGGCCGACCGGCTCCCGGCCGACGCGCGGGCGGTCCGCGACGCCGCCGCGAAGGCCGGCGTGCGCATCGCGGAGGCGGCCGCCCTCGAGGCGGGCAAGGGCGACGTGGTCGTCGACGCGCTCCTCGGGACGGGCCTCTCCCGGCCCGCGGAGGGGGAGCTCGCGCAGGCCATCGGCCGGATCGCCACCGCCCGGGCCGCGGGCGCGCTCGTGCTCGCGGTCGACGTGCCCTCCGGGCTCTCCGCCGACACCGGCGAGCCGCTCGGCGCGTGCGTCCGCGCCGACCGCACCGTCACCTTCGGCTTCATGAAGCGGGGGCTCGTGCTGCACCCGGGCCCCTTCTGGGCGGGCGAGGTGCAGGTCGCCGACATCGGGATCCCCCACGACGCCGCCCGCCGGGTGGCCGTCGCGTGCGAGCTCCTCGGGGAGGCCGACGCCCGCCGGCTCGTGCCGCCGCGCGACCCGAACGCGCACAAGGGCGACGCGGGGCGGGTGCTCGTCGTGGCGGGCTCGCCCGGGAAGACCGGCGCCGCGCACCTCGCGCTCCTCGGCGCGCTCCGGGGTGGGGCCGGGCTCGTGACCCTCGCCGCGCGGCCCGAGGTCCTGCCGCTGGCGCTCGCCGGCCGGCCCGAGGCGATGAGCCTGCCGCTCCCCGGCGAGGGGCCGCTCGGGAAGGACGACCTCCCCGCGCTCGCCGACGCCGCGCGGCGCTCCGACGCGCTCGTGATCGGGCCCGGCATGTCGTTCGACCGGGGCACGGCCGAGATCCTGCGGACGCTGCTCCAGCGGGCGCAGGTGCCCGCGGTGCTCGACGCCGACGCGCTCTCCGCGTTCGCGGGCACGGCGGGCCTCCTGCGCGTGCTCGGCGTGCCGCTCGTCCTCACCCCCCACCCGAAGGAGATGGCCCGGCTCTGCGAGACCACGGTGGAGGTGGTCGAGCAGGACCGCATCGCGTTCGCCGACGAGCGGGCGAAGGCCTGGGGCGCGGCGGTGGTGCTGAAGGGCGCGCGCAGCGTCGTGGCCGATCCCGACGGCCCGCCCGCGATCGTCCCCACCGGCAACGCCGGCATGGCGACCGGCGGCACGGGGGACGTGCTCGCGGGGCTCGTGGGCGCGCTCCTCGCGGGGAAGCTCTCGCCGGTCGCCGCGGCGCGCGCCGGGGCCTGGGTGCACGGCCGGGCCGGCGACCTCGCGGCGCGGCGGCTGGGCGAGCGCGGCATGCTCGCCTCGGATCTCGGCGAGGCGCTCGGCGAGGTGTGGGTCGAGTGGGGCCGGTGAGCGCCTTCGGCGCCGCGCTCCGGACCCGCTCCGCCGCCGCGACCCGGGCGCTGGGCGAGCGGCTCGGGAAGCTGCTCCGCCCCGGCGACGTGGTGGCCCTGCTCGGCGACCTCGGGGCCGGGAAGACGCAGCTCGTGCGCGGCATCTGCCGGGGCGCGGGCGTGCCGGACGAGGAGGTCTCGTCGCCGACGTTCGCCATCGTCGCGACCTACCGCGGCCGCGTGCCGGTCTTCCACGCCGACCTCTACCGGATCGCCGACGAGGACGAGCTCTTCGCCACCGGGTTCGGCGACCTCGTCGGCGGGGAGGGCGCCCTGCTCGTCGAGTGGGCGGACCGCGTGCCCGGGGCGCTCCCGGAGGAGCGGCTCACGCTCCGGCTCGCCCACCACCCCCGGCTCCCCGACGTGCGGACCCTGGCGCTGGAGGGGCGGGGGGCGCGGCACGCCGCGCTCGCCCGGGCGCTGGCGTCGACGCCGCGTCCGCGCCGGCCGAAGAAGCGGTAGATCCTTTTCACGGCCCGCGCGTCTCTCCCCCGCAGGAGGAACACCCGTGAGAACTGCCCTCGTGCTCGCCCTCGCCGCCGCCGCCGGCGCCACCCGGATGGCCGGCGCCGCCGACCTCCCCGCCGCGTCCCGCGTCGACGCGGTCACCGTCTACCGCCAGGGGGCGCGGGTCACCCGCGTCGCGAAGGTCGAGCTGCCCGGCGGCCCCGTCCGGATCCTGCTCGACGGCCTGCCCCTCGAGCTCGACGACGACTCGATCCGCGTGGACGGCCGGGGCGCCCGGGCGAAGGTCTACGGGGTCACCGCCGAGGTGATCACGGCGGCGGCGACGGTCGCGGCCGAGGCCCGGGCGCTCGAGCAGCGGCTCGAGGTGCTGCAGGACGAGGACCGCGGCCTCGTCGACCGCATCCAGGCCGCCCAGGCCCGCGCGAAGTTCGTGGAGTCGCTGCGCTCGACCTACTCCGAGGAGCGCGCGAAGAACCTGGCCGTGCGCCCGGTGACCGCGAAGGAGTGGAGCGACCTCGCGGGGTTCGTGGAGTCCGCCCTCGCGGAGTCCTCGGGCCAGGTCCGCAAGGCCGAGGCCGCACGCCGGGAGCTCGCGCGCAGGCTCGGGCAGGCACGCGCCGACCTCGAGAAGGTGAACGCGAAGCGCGGCGCGGCGACGAAGCGCGTCGCGGTGGAGGTCGAGTCCGACCGCGCCGGCCCGCTCGAGCTCGCGATCTCGTACGCCGTGGGCCAGGCCGGCTGGCAGCCGATCTGGGACGCCCGGCTCGACGCCGACGCCTCGACGATGAACCTCGCGTTCCTCGGCTCGGTCTGGAACCGCACCGGCGAGGACTGGGCGAACGTCGCGCTCGCGGTCTCGACCGCGCAGCCCCAGCGCGGGCTGTACGTGCCGGAGGTCGCCTCGCGCTGGCTCGAGCGGTTCGTGCCCCCGCCGGTCTACGTCCCGGCGCCGGCGCCGATGGCGAAGGCCCTCCGGAAGCCTTCGGCGCCGGCCGCGGCCGAGGCCGCCGAGGACCGGCTCGAGGAGCAGGAGGGCATGGTGGGCGGCGTGCCGGCGAGGATGCAGCCGGCCCAGGCGGCCGTCGAGGCGGGCCTCCTCTCCGCGACCTTCAAGGCGCCGCGCCGCGAGACCGTCGACGGCGCCGGCCAGGCCCGCAAGGTCGCGCTCGCGACCTTCCCGCTCAAGGCCGACCTCGTGCGCATCGCCGCGCCGCGGAACGAGGAGGCGGCCTTCCTCGTCGCGAAGGCGGTCAACGAGACCGGCTTCCCGCTGCTCGCGGGCTCGGCGGGCGTCTACGTCGGCGACGAGTTCGTCGGGCGCGCGGCGCTCCCGGCCACCCCGCCCGGCGGCGAGATCGAGCTCGCCTTCGGCGCCGACGACCGCGTGGAGGTCGCGAGGAAGGTGCTCGAGCGCCGCAAGGAGACCGCGGGCGTGATCTCGAAGGACGAGGTGATGCGCTACCGCGTCCGCGTGACCGTGAAGAACCGCTACGCCACCCCGGTCGCCGTCCGCCTCCTCGACCTCGTGCCGGTGAGCCGCGACGAGAACGTGAAGGTGGCCGTGCTCGAAGGCACGACGAAGCCGACCCGGGAAGACCCCGAGCGCCCCGGCGTCCGGATCCACGAGCTCACGCTGCCCGCGAAGGGCGAGCAGGTGGTGGAGCTCCGCTACGAGGTCCGCTGGCCGAAGGGCTTCCCGATCCAGGGGCTGGAGTAGGCGAAGGCGGAGGGGGCGGCTACCAGCCGCCCTTCCGCGTCGGCCGACGGATGACCCGCGGCCTCCGTGCGAGGAACCTGCAGTAGACCTCGTCCAGCCCGGGAGGCTGCGGTTCGAGCACCAAGAGGCCGACCTCGAGGACGTCCTCCACACCGACGAACGTGATCGAGTCCTCGGCGGTCCGGAAGGTGTCGCCGCCGCACGCCTTCCCAGCCCGGTCCCACGCGTCGGCCTCGCTGCGCGCCTCGACGAGTACGAGCCGCTCCTCGTACCTGACGCGGCGCCGGCCCCGGCGGCTGGAGAGGCGGAGGCCCTCGTACCGGAGCGCGCACATCACGGCGTACCGGCGCATGCCGCGGGCGGGCCTGCGGAGCTGGGACATGTCGACATCGTAGCCTGAGCCTTCACCGGGCAGGGCTCCGGAGTGGAGCGGCGGGCTCGCCTCCTGGCGCAGACTTGAATCCGGCAGATGTCTGCGCCGCCGGGTCAGGCCGGGGTCAGCTCGCTCCGGTGCACCCGCGCGCCGTCCTCGGTGCCGACGAAGCCGCCCTCCGGGACGACCTCCCAGCGGGCGGCCTCGCCGATCGCCTCGCTCGCGAGGACGAAGGCGTGGGCGGGGCCAGCCTCGGCGGCGAGGTGCAGCGTCCGGCCGCGGCGGCACGCGGCGAGGAGCCGGCCGTCGGAGACGAGGAGGTTCAGCGAGGTCGGCTTCGCGACGCCCGGGTGGTCCGCGTGGCCGACGACGGCCTCGGTCGTCTCCCGGAACGCGGCCTGGACGTCGGCGAGCGAGGCCCGGTCGAGCGAGGCGCGCGCCCGGAGCGCCGAGAGGAACAGGTAGAACACGCGCTCCGAGTCGGTCGTCCCGAGGATGAGCGCGCGCAGGTCGGCGTCGATCTCCGCTTCGACGGCCTCGCGGACCGAGGCCTCCGTCGCGAACCTGGCCACGGTGCCGTTGTGGGCGAACAGCCAGCGCCCGTGCACGAAGGGGTGCGTGTTGTCGGGCGCGACGTCCCCGACGCTCTTCTCGCGCACGTGCGCGACCACCACCGGCGAGCGGGCCTCCGCCGCGGCGCGGACGAACGCGGCGTCCTCGTGCGCGGGCAGGATGCCCCGGCGCAGTTCGGGCCGGCCGTCCGCGTACCAGCCGATGCCCCAGCCGTGCGGGTGCCGGTGCGACTGGATCCGCAGCGCGTTCGGGGCCGTGCAGAGCGGGGCGGCGACGTCGAAGCCCGGGTGGGCGTGCTGGCCGAAGAGGCGGCACATCGGGGAGGGCGAGTGTAGCAGCCTACAGCTCGACCTCCAGGGGAGCCCCGAACGCGGCCGGGCGCCCGGCCCCCGCGAGGTCGTACCAGTCGATCCGCACGCGCCGGCCCGAGACCTCGAGCATCGCCGCCGTGCGCGGGAGCGAGAAGCGCCGCGGGCCGCAGGAGCCCGGGTTCACGAAGAGCCGCCCGTCGATCACCTCCGCGCCCGGCCGGTGCGAGTGGCCGTGGACGACCACCGCGGGGCGGTGGCGCACGAGCAGCCTCCGGACGGAAGGGTGGGGCGCCGCGCGGGCCCCGAGGTCGTGCACGACCAGCACGGGGAGGCCGCCCACCTCCTCGACGAGCGCCTCCGGCAGCGACGCGAGCGGCGGTGCGACGTCGTTGTTGCCCCGCACCGCGCGCACCGGCGCGAGCCGCCGGAGCGCCTCGAGCACCGCCGGCTTCACGACGTCGCCTGCGTGCAGCACCACCTCGCAGCCGGCGAGGAGCCGGTCCAGCCCGGGATCGTGGAGGCCGTGCGAGTCGGAGACGAGGCCGGCGCGGAGGGCGGGCACGGCCTCGATCCTAACGCGCGCCGGGCGAAGCTGCTGCTAGAGTCCCGGACCTCATGTCCGACGCCCTCTTCATCGGCGCGCTGCGCCTCGTCCCGAAGAACCTCGTCTCCCGCCTCGCCGGCGCGGCGACCCGCTGGCACGCGCCCGCGTTCATCCGCCACGCCGCGATGCGCGCCTTCGCCGCCCGCTACGGCATCGACCTCGGCGAGTGTCCAGAGGTCGAGACCTACCGGACGTTCGGCGAGTTCTTCGCCCGGCCGCTCCGGCCCGGGCTGCGCCCGGTGGCGCCCGGGCAGGACGTGGTCGTCTCGCCCGTCGACGGCACGGTCTCGGAGGCCGGCCTGTCGACGGCCGGGAAGATGCTGCAGGCGAAGGGCATCGACTACTCCGTCGAGGCGCTCGTCGGCGACGCGGCGCTCGCCCGGAAGCTCGAGGGCGGCGCCTGGACGACCATCTACCTCTCGCCGAAGGACTACCACCGCATCCACTTCCCGGTGGGGGGCGAGGTGACCGGGTGGCGGTACGTGCCCGGGAAGCTCTGGCCGGTGAACCCCGCCTCGGTGCGCACCGTGCCCGGGCTCTTCACCGTGAACGAGCGGCTCGTGACGGTGCTCCGCACCGCCCACGGTCTCTGCGCGGTCGTGGCGGTCGGCGCGACCGTGGTCGGGCGGGTGAAGGCCTACTACGATCCGGCGGTCCCCATGACCAACACCGCGACCCGCCCCGCGGGCCGCGACTACGAGACCGCCATCCCGGTCGAGAAGGGTCAGGAGCTCGGCGCGTTCGAGATGGGCTCGACCGTGATCCTCCTCTTCGAGCCGGGCAAGGTCGCGCTCGACGCCCGGCTCGCGCCCGGGCTGAAGCTCCGGGTGGGTGAGCCGATCGGGACCGCCCGGCGGGGCTGAGCCTCGGGGGCGCTTGACGGCGGCGCGCGGCCCGAGTAGACCACTGGTCTAGACCGGTGGTCTACTCCATGCCCGCGAAGCGAACCCGCCCGCCGCGCAGCACCCGCGACCGCCTCCTCGAGGCGGCCGAGCCCGAGTTCGCCGCGCACGGGCTCGAGGGCGCCTCGCTCAACCGGATCCTCGCCGCCGCCGGGGTGCCGAAGGGCGCCGCCTACCACCACTTCGAGGACAAGGCGGCCCTGTTCGCCGCGGCGGCGGTCCGGGCCATCGAGGCGCTCGAGGGCGACCTCGGGCGCTGGCTGGAGTCGGTCACGGCGGACGGGTACTGGGAGGGCCTCGCGGGGCTGCTCGCGGGGCCCTGGGAGCCGGACGACCGCGGCGCGGCGCTGCTCCGCGCGATGCGCGCGGTGCGCGCCGGCGATGCGCGGCGGGAGAGCCCCGCGCTCGAGGCCGCCGTGGAGCGGCTCCAGGGGCTCGCGCTCGCCGTGGTGCGGCGAGGCCGCGCGCTCGGGCTCGTGCGCGACGACCTCCCGGAGGATCTGCTCGCCGCGCTCCTCGTCGGGCTGGACGACGCCTTCGATGGCTGGCTCCTCCCGCGCGAGGCGGCGCTCGCGCCGCGCGAGCGGGAGGCGGTGGTCCGCGCGGCCGGCGACGCCGTCCGGCGCGTGCTGGAGCAGGGGAGGCGCCCGTGAGCGCGCTCACCGATCGCCTCGCGGCGGCGCTGCTCGGCGAGGCCGCGCCCGTGCCCACCGGTGCGCTCGGGCGGCTCGGGCGCACGGCGGGCGCGCTCGCCCGCGGCGCGGGGGCGCTGCTCGGCCCCGGGGACCTCGACGAGGCCGACCTGCTCGCGCTCGTCCGGCGCCTGGGGCGGCTGCGGGGCGTCGCCATGAAGGCCGGCCAGATCCTGTCCTACGTGGACGTGGCACTCCCGGCCGAGCTCCGCGAGGCGCTGGCGGCGCTCCAGACCGCCGCGCAGGCGCTGCCGGCCGACGAGGTCCGCCGGATCCTGGAGGACGAGCTCGGGGCCGCCGCGGATCCGCTGCTCGCCGGGCTCGAGGACCGGCCGGTCGCGGCGGCGTCCATCGGCCAGGTGCACCGCGCGACGCTGCCGGACGGGGCGCGCGTGGCGGTCAAGGTGCAGTACCCCGGCATCGAGGCGGCCATCCGGGCCGACTTCGCCCCGGCCGCCGGGGGGAAGGCGATCGCCGCCGTGCTCTACCCCGGCGCGCGCATCGGCCCGATGCTCGACGAGGCCCGGGCCCGGTTCCTGGAGGAGTGCGACTACGGCCGCGAGGCGGAGACGCAGGCGCGCTTCGGCGCGCTGCTCTCGGGACACGCGGTCCTGCGCGTCCCTGCCGTGCACCGCGCCCTCTCGTCGCGCCGCGTCCTCACCACGGAGTTCGTCGACGGCGTCGGGCTCGAGGGGTGGCTCGCCACCGCCCCGGCGCAGGCGGCCCGGGACCGCCTCGGCGCGGCGCTCTTCGAGTTCTACGTGGGGACGCTCCTGCGGGAGGGGGCCTACGTCTGCGACCCGCATCCGGGCAACTACCTCGTGCAGCCCGACGGCCGCCTCGCGGTGCTGGACTACGGCTGCGCCCGCACCTTCGAGCGGCCGTTCGTGCTGGAGCTGGCGCGGCTGACCCTCGCCGCCCACGCGGACGACCGGGCCGGCGTCGCCGCGGCGCTGGCCGCGCTGGGGGTGGGCGTGGGCCCGCGCGACGCGGACCTCGCGCACCGCTTCGTGCGGGGCTTCTTCGGGCCGATGCTGCGGGACGCGGCGGCCGCGCCGGACGTCGGGGAGGCGCGGGCGATGCGAGAGCTCATGGCGACGAAGCGCGAGCTCATGCGCCTCCACCTGCCCGGGGAGTTCCTCTTCCTCCTGCGGATCCGCTTCGGCCTCGTGTCGGTGCTCGCCCGCCTCGGCGCCCGGGTGAACTGGTTCCGCCTCGAGGAGGGCTGGGCGCTGGAGGCGCTCGAGCGCGGCTGAGCCGCCTCCGCCGTGCAGTCCCGCCCGGGCTCTGGTACAACCCGCCGGCCATGAAGATCGCCGGCGTCAAGGGGATGAACGACGTGCTCCCGGGGCAGATCGCCCGGTGGCACGAGATGGAGTCGGTCGCGCGCGAGGTGTTCGCGCTCTACGGCTACCGCGAGGTCCGCACGCCCGCCGTCGAGCACGCGGCGCTCTTCGCCCGCGGCGTGGGCGAGGTGACCGACATCGTCACGAAGGAGATGTACGTCTTCGAGGACAAGGGCGAGGAGTTGCTCGCGCTGCGCCCCGAGGGCACCGCCGGCACGGTCCGCGCCTTCGTCGAGCACGGCGTGCACGTCGAGGGGCCGCAGAAGTGGTACTACGTCGGCCCGATGTTCCGGCGCGAGCGCCCGCAGAAGGGCCGCTACCGCCAGTTCCACCAGATCGGCTGCGAGGCCTTCGGCATCGCCGAGCCCCTCATCGACGCCGAGCAGATCGCGATGGTCGCCGACTTCCTCGGGCGCCTCGGGGTCACCGCGACGTTGAAGCTCAACTCGGTCGGCGACAAGGCCTGCCGGCCCGCCTACCTCGGCGAGCTCAAGGCCTACCTCACGGAGCGGAAGGACCAGCTCTGCGGCGACTGCCGGGAGCGCATCGAGAAGAACCCGCTGCGCGTCCTCGACTGCAAGGTCGAGTCCTGCCAGCCGATCCTGAACGGCGCGCCGCGCCTCCTCGACCGGCTCTGCGACGGCTGCCGCGCCCACCTCGACGCGGTGAAGGGCGGCCTCGACGCGCTCGGCGTGAGGTACGAGATCCACCCCCGGCTCGTGCGCGGGCTCGACTACTACGTCCGCACCGCCTACGAGTTCACGAGCGACGCCCTCGGCTCGCAGTCGGCGGTGGCCGGCGGCGGCCGGTACGACGGGCTCATCGAGACCCTGGGCGGCCCGCCCACGCCCGGCATCGGCTTCGGGCTCGGGCAGGAGCGGCTCGCGCTCATCCTCGAGTCCATCGGGCGGGTGCCCCCGGAGCGCAAGCCGGCCGTGTTCTTCGTGTCCGCGGACGAGACCGGGGCCCGGGAGGCCCTGAAGCGCGCCTCCGAGCTCCGCCGGGCGGGCGTCGCCTGCGACCTCGACCCCCGCGGCGGCAAGATGAAGGCGCAGTTCCGCCAGGCGGAGCGGGTGGGGGCGCGGTACGCGGTCGTGCTCGGCTCGGCCGAGGTGGAGAGCGGCCAGGCGAAGATGAAGGACGTGGCGAGCCGGGAAGAAATTCCCGTCGCCCTCGCCGAGCTCGTGTCCCGTCTCCGCGGCACCTGACCTGGCGGGCGCCCGCCTCGCGGACGCCCGCCCCCCTGTGCCACAATGCGGTCCACCATGCGCCCGACCGCCCTCCTCGTCACCGCCCTCCTGACCGTCCCCGCGGCCGCCGCGGCCGAGGACGAGATCGGCGTGGGCCTGCCCGCGCCCGGCTTCACGGTGAAGACCCTCAACCCCGAGGTCGCGGGCGTGCCGAACGTCTCCCTCGGCCAGCTCGTCGGCCCCGACGCCGAGGACCCCGGCTCGAAGGTCGTGCTGCTCACCTTCTTCGCCTCCTGGTGCAAGCCCTGCCAGAAGGAGATGCCCTTCCTCATCCAGCTCGACCGGATGTACCGGGAGCAGGGCCTGCGGGTCGTGGCGGTGAACATCGACCAGGAGGAGAAGGCCATCGCCCTCGCGAAGCAGCAGATCACCGCCGCGGGCGTCCGCTACCCGGTGCTCTCCGACCGCTTCAACTTCCTCGCCCGCCGCTACCTCGGCGAGAAGGCGCCGCTGCCCTCCGTCTTCATCATCAACCGCGAGGGGAACGTGACGAAGATCGAGCGCGGCTACTCGAACGACGCCTCGACCTTCCTGCTCGCCGAGGTCCAGGCGGGCCTGGGCCTCAAGCCCGCGGTCAAGCCGGCCGCCGTGACGCCGGCGCCGGCCGCGGCCGGGAAGCACGCGCCGTGACGCTCGCGGCCCTCGCGCTCGCGGCGCTCGCCGCCGCCGGGGAGGGCGGGCCCGCGCAGAAGCTCGTCCTCGAGGGGCTCGACGCCCGGGAGGCGCCGAGGCCGCTCGCCGGGCTCGTGGAGCAGCGGCTCTGCCAGGCGCTCGGGGAGCGGCTCGCGAACGCCGACCTCGTCTGCCCGGAGGACGTGGCGGCGGCCACCGAGATGGCCCGCAACGACGCCATCATGGGCCGGTGCTCGAGCGACGCGTGCCTGGACCGGGTGGAGGAGATGCGGCGCGCGCCGCGGCGGCTCTCCGCCCGGATGGCCCGCGACGGGAAGGGCTGGCTCTTGACGCTCGTGCTGCGCACCGACGGCGAGCCGGAGCCGCGCATCGCGAAGGCCCGCCTCCCCGACGACGCGGACGCGATCCTGTCGCGCGTCCCCGACCTCGTGAAGCAGCTCCTCTGATCCGCCTCGTCGCCATCGCGGGCCCCACCGCCTCGGGCAAGACCGCGCTGGCGATCGCGCTCGCGCGGCGGCTCGACGGCGAGCTCCTGAACGCCGACTCGCAGGCCGTCTACCGCGGCCTCGAGATCGGCACGGCGAAGCCGGACGCGGCGGACCGCGCGGCGGCCCCGCACCACCTCCTCGATCTCGTCGACCCGGGCGAGGGGATGGACGCCGCGCGCTGGGCCTCGCTCGCCGACGCCGCCATCTCGGAGATCGCCGCGCGGGGGCGCCTGCCCATCGTCGTCGGCGGCACCGGCCTCTACCTGCGCGCGCTCCTCCACGGCGTGGTGGCGGCGCCGGGGCGCGACCCGGCGCTCCGGGCGCGGCTCGAGGCGGAGGCCGCGGCGCTCGGCCGGCCGGCGCTGCACGCGCGCCTCGCCGCGGTCGACCCGGCGGCCGCGGCGCGCATCGGGCCGAACGATCTCGTGCGTATCGTGCGCGCGCTCGAGATCGCCGCCGGGGGGCGCACGCAGTCGGAGCTCCACGCCGCGCACGGGTTCGAGGCCGTGCGCTACGACGCGGCGATCCTCGCGCTCGACCCCCCCCGCGACGAGCTCCACCGCCGCATCGACGCGCGCGTGGTGGCGATGTTCGACCGGGGGCTGCTCGACGAGGCGCGCGCGCTCGACGCCCGCTTCGGCGCGGCGCTCCCGCCGAAGCTCCCGATCGGCTACGCGGAGGCGGTCGCGGTGGTGCGCGGCGAGCTCGACCGCGCGGAGGCGATCCGGCGGGTGCAGGCCGCGCACCGCCGGTACGCGAAGCGGCAGCTCACGTGGCTGCGGGGCGAGCGCGGCGTGACGTGGATCGCGCCGCCGTACGACGCGGACGCCTTGGCGCGGCGCGTCGCCGGTGGCACGGGCTGACCCGGGGCGGAAGGGTGCGCGAGGGCAGGCCTCGTGCTATCCAACCGGCGTGTCCCGACCCGCGTTCGCGCTCGAGTTCGAGCGCCCCATCTTCGCCCTCGAAGACAAGATCGCCGAACTGAGGGAGCTGTCCGGCTCCGCGCGCATCGACGTCACCGAAGCCGTCGCGAAGCTCGAGCGCCAGGCGAGGAAGCTCCAGGAGAAGACCTTCTCCGAGCTCACGCCCTGGCAGATCGTCCAGCTCGCCCGGCACCCGTCGCGGCCGTACACGCTCGACTACCTGTCGAGGCTCTTCACCGACTTCTTCGAGCTCGAGGGCGACCGGCGCTTCGCCGCCGACCACGCCATCGTCGGCGGGCTCGCCCGCTTCCGCGGCGAGCCGGTCGTCGTGATGGGCCACCAGAAGGGCCGCGGCACGAAGGAGAACATGCTGCGGAACTTCGGGATGCCGCGCCCCGAGGGCTACCGCAAGGCGCGACGGCTCTTCGATCTCGCCGAGCGGTTCCGCCGGCCGCTCGTGGTCTTCATCGACACGCCCGGCGCGTACCCGGGCATCGGCGCCGAGGAGCGGGGCCAGGCCGAGGCGATCGCGGTGAACCTCGAGGTCATGTCCTCCCTCACCGTGCCGACGGTCTCGGTGGTGATCGGGGAGGGCGCCTCGGGCGGCGCGCTCGGGCTCGGGGTCACGAACCGGATCCTGATGCTCCAGTACGCCTGGTACAACGTCATCTCGCCGGAGAGCTGCAGCTCCATCCTCTACCGCGACGCCTCGCAGGGGCAGAAGTCCGCGGAGGCGCTCCGGCTCACCGCGCGCGACCTCGCCGGCTTCGGCATCACCGACGAGATCGTGCAGGAGCCCGCGGGCGGGGCGCACCGCGACCACGACCTCGCCGCGAAGCTCGTCGGCGACGCGATCGCGCGGCACCTCGCCGATCTCGGGAAGCTCGGCGGGGAGCAGCTCGTGGCCGATCGCTACCGCAAGTACCGCGCGATGGGCGTGTTCACGTCCGAGGAGTAGCCGCGCCTCACGGCAGCGGGATCCGCTCCTCCGGCGCACCCGCCGGGCCCGCGCGGAGCACGGCGAGCGAGCCCTCCCGCGGCCCGAAGGCGCGCACCGCGCCCTCCACGGCCGCCCAGGCCTTCCTGGCGTCGGGCGCCTCGATCTCGATCACGCAGACCCCGCCCTCCCAGCGGTCGCGGGAGACCGTGCCGGCGCCGCGCTCCGCGAGCAGGCCGAGCATGTCCTCCTCGAGGGCCCGGATGCGGTCGCGCTCGGCCTCGGTGCCGTGCGGGCGGCTCGAGAGCGCGAGGTGGAGGCGCAGCACCTGCGTCCCGGCCCGCGGCGGCGGGTCGTCGCCGGCCCGGGCCGCCGCCGCGTCCAGGGCCGCCCCGAGGGTCAGGACGAGGCAAGTCGCGCGGACGAGGGGGGCCATCACCGCCCCATCATGACATCGGGCAGGTCCGGGCGCACCGGCCGTCCCCACCGGAGCGGCTCCGCGGTATAACCGCCCGGCCATGCCGCTCGTCCCCGCCCACGTCAAGTCCCTGCAGCCGTACGTCCCGGGCAAGCCCATCGAGGAGGTCGAGCGCGAGTACGGGCTCTCCGACGTGGCGAAGCTCGCGTCGAACGAGAACGTGCTCGGCCCCTCCCCGAAGGCGATGGCCGCGGCGCGCGAGGCGGTCGCGAAGGTGCACCTCTACCCGGACGGCGCGGCCTTCCTGCTCCGGAACGCCCTCGCCACGAAGCTCGGCGTCGGGCCCGCCGAGGTGTTCGTCGGGAACGGCTCCAACGAGCTCATCGAGCTCATCGTGAAGACGTTCGTGCTCGAGGGCGAGGAGGTGCTCACCTCCGCGCAGACCTTCATCGCCTACAAGCTCGCGGCCCAGGCGCACGGGAAGACGCTCGTCGAGGCGCCGATGAAGGGGCGCTTCCACTACGACCTCGACGCGCTCAAGAAGCTCATGAGCCGCCGCACGAAGGTCGTGTTCCTCGCGAACCCGGACAACCCGACCGGCAGCACCTTCCCGGAGGGCGACCTCGTCACGTTCCTCGACGGCGTGCCGAAGGAGACGCTCGTCGTCCTCGACGAGGCCTACCAGGAGTTCGTCGACGGCGGCGGCTACCAGGATTCGCTCGCGCTGCGGAAGAAGTACACGAACCTCGTGGTGCTCCGGACCTTCTCGAAGATCCACGGGCTCGCCGGCCTGCGGCTCGGGTACGGCGTCGCGCGCGAGGAGCTGGTCGAGTACCTCGACCGCGTGCGCGCCCCCTTCAACGTGAACCTCGTCGCGCAGGCGGCGGGCGTCGCGGCGCTCTCCGACGACGAGCACGTCGCCCGCAGCCGGGCGCTCGTGCTCGCCGAGCGGCCGTTCCTCTTCGAGGGGCTGCGCGCGCTCGGCGCCACCGCCGTCCCGTCGCAGGGCAACTTCGTGCTCGCCGACTTCCCGGGCCGCCCGGCGAAGGAGCTCTTCGAGGCGCTCCTGCGCCGCGGGGTGGTCGTCCGTCCGATGCACGGCTACGGCTTCCCGAACGCGCAGCGCATCACGGTGGGGCGGCGCCCGGACAACGAGCGCTGCCTCGCGGCCCTCGCGGCGGTGCTCGGAGGGTGACGGTGCGCGGACGCCCGATCATCGTGGCCATCGACGGTCCGGCCGGCGCGGGCAAGTCGTCGACCTCGCGGCTGCTCGCCACCCGGCTCGGCTACGCGATGGTCGACACCGGCGCGATCTACCGCACCGTGGCGCTCGCCGCGACGCGCGCCGGGATCGCGCTCGACGACGACCCGCGCCTCGGCGAGCTGCTCCCCCGCGTGCTGATCCGGTTCGCGCCGCGCCCCGGGGGTGGGCAGCGGGTCCTGCTCGGCGAGGAGGACGTCTCGGAGGCCATCCGCACGCCGCCCATGTCGCTCGGCGCGAGCGCGGTGTCGGCCCGCCCGGTCGTGCGCGCGGGGCTCCTCGAGCTGCAGCGGCGGCTCGCCACCGCGCCGGAGAACGCGGGGGCCGTGCTCGAGGGGCGCGACATCGGCACCGTCGTCTTCCCCGACGCCGACGCGAAGTTCTTCCTCACCGCCGCGCCCGAGGTCCGCGCCCGCCGCCGCTTCGCCGAGCTCCAGGCGAAGGGCGACCCGTCGACGTTCGAGCAGGTGCTCGCCGATCAGCTGAAGCGGGACCGGGACGACTCGTCGCGCGCGCTCGCGCCGCTCGTGCCCGCGCCCGACGCGGAGCTCGTCGACACCGGCGGCCGCACGCTCGAGGACGTCGTCGCGGCGCTCGCCGAGGCCGTCCGCCGCCGCGCGGAGGCCCGCGGGTGAGCGAGGGCGGCTACCCGGCGCGGTCCTGCGGCAACTGCCGCCTGTGGCGGCCGGTGCTCGAGGACGAACGCGGCCCCATCGGCCCCTGCCGGCTCGAGGTCCGCACCGGCAACTTCGCCGGCACCGCGCCCGCCTGCGAGCGGTTCCTCTCCCGCGCCGCGGCCATCCCGGCCTCCGTCCCGGAGGCGCCGGAGCGCCACCGGTCGGCGCGCCCGGCCGGGCCGCGCGTGCGGCGCGCCGACGAGCCCGAGCTGCCGCTCAGGACGAACGAACCCCTTCCCGAGGAGCTACTGGAGATGACCCGCGAAGAGTTCGCACAGGCGATCCGCGAGGCGCTGCTCGAGGACGCGAAGCCCGTCCCGCTCGCGCCCAAGTGGGAGGGCGGCTCCGTCGTGCTGAAGCCCGGGGACCCCGGGACGCAGCCGAAGGAGATCCCGCTCGACAGCCTCTTCCACAAGATCGTGATGATCCGCGACCGGCTGCGCGTGCTCGAGCAGAAGGTGAACGGCCACGACAAGCTGTCGGACGCCGAGAAGGTCGAGCTGCAGCAGTACGTGACCCGCTGCTACGGCTCGCTCACGACCTTCAACGTGCTCTTCCGCGACGAGCGCGACCGGTTCGTCGGCGAGAAGGGCGAGAAGTAGTCACCGGCCGCCGGCGCCGAGCCGCTGGGACTCGACGGTGGCGCCGAGCCGCGCCAGCTTCCGCTCGAGGGCGGGCAGGGACGGGTCCTTCACCCGGGCGGCGACGTCCACCGCCTTCGCGTAGGCGCGCATCGCCGCCTCGAGCTCGCCGTTCCTCTCGTAGGCCTCGCCGAGGGCGTCGTGCGCCGACGCCGAGCCGGGGTAGCGCTCCACGTTGCGCCGGTAGGCGCGGATGGCCTCGTCCACCTCGCCCTCCTGCAGGAGCTGGCGGGCCGCCGCGTTCGCGACCGCCTCGGGCGGGGTCACCTCGAAGCCCACCCGGCGGGAGAGCGCCTCGTAGTGGGCCTCGACCGCCGCGAGCCCGCCCCGGGGCCCGGCGTCGCCCTCGGCGACCGGCATCCGGAACGGCGCGAAGAGGGCCGAGAGCCCGCGGTGCTGGCCCGGGAAGACGGCGCTGACCGGGTCCTCGCCCGGGAGCTCGAGCGCCGTGAAGGTGACGCCCTTCGCGGGGGCGAGCGCCTCGCCGAGGCGCCGCAGGCCGGCGGCGCTCGCCGCGCCCTCGTCGCCGCGGGTGGCGATCACGGTGCCCGCGAGCCCGGGGCGGGCCGCGGCGGCGGCGAGCGCGCCGAGGAGCGGGTCCTCCCCGGAGAGCCGCGGACTCATGACGAGGTGGGCGCGGAACACCCCCGGGCGCGTGGCGAGCACGCGCAGCGCGAAGCGGGCGCCGTCGCCGTGCCCGGCGAGGATCCGGAGCGGCGCGGCCCGGTAGGTCTTCTCCACCCAGGGCACCACCTCGGTCTCGAGGAACGCGAGCAGCGTCGGCTCGCCGTCGGCGAGCTCGGCCGCGCGGTCGCGGTGCACGAGCCCCACCAGCACCACGGGCGGGATCCGGCCCAGCCGCTCGAGGAACCGCGCCGAGGCGGCGAGCCCGTCCAGGTTCGCGAGGCCGTCGGTGAAGTAGACGACCGGGTACCTGCGGTCGCGCTCCCAGGGGCGGTCGTAGGCCGCGGGGGTGCGCACCACGAGCTGCCGCTCGCCCTGGTACGCCGCCGACCGGAGCGTCACGAGGCGGATGTCCTCCTGGGCGGCCGCCGGCCGGGCGGCCGTGGCGAGGGCGAGGAGTGCCAGGGGGAGGGCGGGGGAGGTGCGCATCGGGGGACTCCGGGAGGCAGCCGGGCGGCCGGGAGGGGGCCCCGGGACGGCCCAGGCGTACGCTGCCTCCGCTGGATCTGGCCCGCCGGGCGCCCGCGCGCTATATGGACGACCCGTGGACGTCAAGATCGCGAGAACGGCCGGTTTTTGCTGGGGTGTGCGCAGGACCGTGGACAAGGTCATGGAGGTCGCCGACCAGGCCCGCGGCCCGGTGGTGACGCTCGGCCCCATCATCCACAACCCCCAGGCGGTGGCGCGGTTCCGCGAGAAGGGCGTCGCGACGCTCGAGGCGGTCGCCGACGTCGCCGACGGGACGACCGTGGTGGTGCGCACGCACGGCGCCGTGAAGCACGAGCTCGACCAGGCGGAGGCGCGCGGGCTCAACGTCGTCGACGGCACCTGCCCGTACGTGAAGTACCCGCAGGCGATGGCGCAGCGGCTCTCGAAGGAGGGCTACCACATCGTCATCGTCGGGGACGCCAACCACGCAGAGATCAAGGGCGTCGTCTCCTACGCCGAGGCCCCCTGCACGGTCATCAAGCCGGGCGCGCCGGTCCCGGAGATCAAGGCGAAGCGCATCGCCGTGCTCGCGCAGACGACCTGCATCGGCGCGGACTTCGAGCGGGTGGTCGGCACGCTCGCGCTCCGCCACAAGGAGGTCCGCGCGGTGAACACCATCTGCAACGACACCGAGGAGCGCCAGGCGGACGCCCGCGCGCTCGCGACCGAGGTCGACGCGGTGGTGGTCGTGGGCGGGAAGAACTCCGCGAACACCCGGCACCTCGCGGAGATCTGCCGGGAGATCCAGCCGCGCACCTGGCACGTCGAGACCGAGGACGAGCTGCAGGCCGCGTGGTTCGACGGCTGCCGCGTGGTCGGCCTCTCGGCCGGCGCCTCCACGCCCGACTGGGTGGTCACCGGCGTGGCCGCCTGGCTCCGGGCGCTGCCCGGGGTGGGGGGCCAGGCGGTGGGGCCCGAGGCCGCACCCGCAGCCTCTGTCGTGCCTTGACGCCCTGATCCGGGGCGTGTAGCTTCCGCGCTCCATTGAGGGGAGTGCCGGGATGACCCGGCCGACCCGCCGGCGCCTCGATCCCCGGGCGTACGGCGAGAGTTCCAGACCAGGGGGAACGCAGTGATGGCGCCCGCGCGACTCTTTCCTCTCCTGCGCGGCGCGATCCCCACGTAAAGGCAGACCACACCGAATGGAGAATCAGACTACCGGCACGCCCGTCGAGGCCGACGTCGAGGACTTCGCCGCGATGTTCGCCGCGAGCGAGGCGCAGGCTGGCCCGGTCGAAGAGGGCAAGGTCGTCAGCGGCACCGTCATCCAGCTCAACAAGGACTACGTCGTCATCGACATCGGCTACAAGTCCGAGGGTCAGGTGCCGCTCCACGAGTTCGTCCCCGCGCCCGGCGCCGAGCCGGCCGTGAAGGTGGGCGACAAGGTGGAGGTGCTGGTCGAGTCCCGCGAGAACGACACCGGGATGGTCGTCCTCTCCAAGGAGAAGGCCGACAAGATGCGCATCTGGGACGAGATCTCCGCCGCGTGTGAGCGCGACGAGCTCGTCGAGGGCGTCATCGTCGGCCGCGTGAAGGGCGGCCTCTCCGTCGACATCGGCGTGAAGGCCTTCCTGCCCGGCTCCCAGGTCGACATCCGCCCGGTGCGCAACCTCGACAAGCTCATCGGCGAGAAGTTCAAGTTCAAGGTCATCAAGTTCAACAAGAAGCGCGGGAACATCGTGCTGTCGCGCCGGGTCCTCCTCGAGAAGGAGCGCGAGGAGCTGAAGAAGGAGACCCTGAAGAACCTGAAGGAGGGCGCGATCCTCAAGGGCGTGGTCAAGAACCTCACCGACTACGGTGCGTTCATCGACCTCGGCGGGATCGACGGCCTGCTCCACGTCACCGACATGAGCTGGGGCCGCATCGGGCACCCCTCCGAGATGTTCGAGGTGGGCCAGGAGGTCCGCGTCGTCGTCCTCAAGTTCGACCCCGCCTCCGAGCGCGTCTCCCTGGGCCTCAAGCAGATCCAGGAGGACCCGTGGCACCGCGCCGACGAGAAGTACCCGGTCGGCTCGCGCATCGGCGGCAAGGTCGTCTCGCTCACCGACTACGGCGCGTTCATCGAGCTCGAGCAGGGCGTCGAGGGCCTCGTCCACGTCTCCGAGATGAGCTGGACGAAGCGCGTGAAGCACCCGTCGAAGCTCGTCAACGTGGGCGACAAGGTCGAGGCGGTCGTGCTCGACATCGACCCGAAGGCGAAGCGGATCAGCCTCGGCATGAAGCAGATCGAGGCGAACCCGTGGACGCTGCTCGAGGACAAGTACCCGATCGGCTCCGTCATCCGCGGCGAGGTCCGCAACGTGACCGACTTCGGCGTCTTCGTGGGCGTCGAGGAGGGCATCGACGGCCTCGTGCACGTCTCCGACATCTCGTGGACCGAGCGCATCAAGCACCCGGGCGAGAAGTTCAAGAAGGGTGACGTCGTCGAGGCGGTGGTGCTCAACATCGACGTCGAGAACGAGCGCTTCTCCCTCGGCATCAAGCAGCTCCAGCCGGACCCGTGGACCACGCTCTCCGAGCGCCACCCGGTCGGTTCCCGCCTCAAGGGCAAGGTCACGAAGGTCACCGACTTCGGCGCCTTCGTGGAGCTCGAGCCCGGCATCGAGGGCCTCGTGCACGTGTCCGAGATGAAGGACGAGCGCGTCGAGAACCCGCGCGACGTCGTGAAGGAGGGCGAGGAGGTCGAGGTCAAGGTCATCGACATGGACCTCCAGGAGCGCAAGGTCGCGCTCTCGATCAAGGCGCTCAACCGCGACGGCGGCGAGGACGACTACCGCGAGTACCTCCGCCGGCAGGGCGACGGGCGCGCGCGGCTCGGCGACCTCATGGAGAAGTTCAACCGCCGCAAGTAGGCGCGACGGAAGCTTCGAGGCTCCACGGGCGGGGCGGTCCTCACGGGCCGCCCCGCTTCTCTTGGGCCCGTGCGACCCTGGCGGCGGCCAGGCTCCCGGCCCCGCAGCCCGGCGGCCGGGGCGTCCGCTCACCCGGATCCCTACGCCCTTCACCTCGTGTCCGCCCGACTCAGGGTGTGCGTTCACCTGCGGTGATCGGCGCAGGGGTGACCGGATGCGTACACTTGAGGTGAAGCGTCGCTCGAGCGGAGGCTCGGACGCTTCGGCCCCGCCAGGATTTCCCCAAGGGTGGCGGCGATTTCGCTCGCCATGTCCCGATATCGGAGGACGCGGCCCGGGTGCAGCGCGGCTCCACAAATTGGATGTACCCTCTTGGGGCATCCCGTTCGCCCAACCGGCCGTAGGTACGGACGAAAGGGTGATGTGGGTGTGACACCCCCTTTTCACCTACACGTCAGCGGTTTGACGATGCGCGCTCCACGGAC
Organism: Anaeromyxobacter sp.; assembly: GCA_046351695.1. Taxonomy (GTDB): domain Bacteria; phylum Myxococcota; class Myxococcia; order Myxococcales; family Anaeromyxobacteraceae; genus Anaeromyxobacter. Next base: position 331,970 of record JAXLYA010000001.1, read on the forward strand.
ACCGGAGCACCTCGACCCACAGCGGCCGGCACCCCAGGCCGGCACCCAGCAGCGAGGAGGAGTACGAAGCCATGCAAGCCGCCATCGCGAGCGAGATCGGAAACCTGTTCCAGCACGTCGCGGCATTCAACGCGCTCGCCACCGGGCTCGACGCCGAGCTGACGAGCGCGGACGCGCCCACGGACGAGCACCGCGTGCTCCTCGGTTCGGGAATCGAGCAGCTGCTCGAGCAGGTCGTGCAGTTCGAGGATCACGTCGGCGAGGTGGCGCCCGACGTGCTGCGCTCGACGCAGCTCACGTTCCGGCGGCTCACCTCCGACGTGTTCTGCAAGAGCCGGATGATCGACCGCGCGCTCCGCAAGCCGCGCGGCTACGCCGGCGACCACGCGCTCATGGACCTGTACTACACGGGCCAGGTCGCGCCGGAGGGCTTCGGCAAGGTCCTCGACACGTACATGCACGGCATCCCCGCGTCGCGCGCGGTGGTGGACCGCAAGGAGTTCGTGAAGCGCTGGCTCTCGCAGCGCGTGACCCGCCGCTCCTGCGCGAAGGTCGTCGACCTCGCGTGCGGTCCGTGCCGCATCGAGCGCGAGCTCTTCGACGCCGGTCGCGTGGCCGACGCGCAGCTCGTCGTCGTCGACAACGACCCCGAGGCGCTCGCCTACGCGCGCCGCGTGCTCGGCCCGTACGCCGGGCAGGTCGAGTACGCCGAGGAGAACGCGATCAAGATGGCGCGCGCCCGCAAGGTGCCTCCCTCGGTCGCCGGCGCGAGCTTCGTGGTCTCGCTCGGGCTCTTCGACTACCTGCCGCGGGTCCTCGCGGTGAGCCTGCTCCGCGCGCTCCGCCAGAGCACGGCCCCCGGCGGCGAGCTCCTGATCGGCAACTTCGCCGAGGGCAACCCGACCCGCCCGTTCATGGAGTGGGCCTCGGACTGGGTGCTCATCTACCGGAGCGTGGACGAGTTCACGCAGCTCTTCCTGGACGCCGGCTTCGCGCCCGACGACCTCACGGTGGAGCGCGAGACCGCGGACGGGCTCGTCCTGATGGTGACTGCGCGGGTGGGGTAGCCGAAGGGCCCCCTTGCGCGTTGCGACACGGGGCGTCGCGTGGTTACCTGGGTCCACCCATGGACCCGCACGACCCCAACGCCCCGCTGCCGACCACCCCGGTCGATCCCCCCGAGCCCCCGCGCGCCGCGCCGTCGGCGCCGCCGCCCGCCGCGGCCTGGGGGGCTCCGCCCGCCTGGTCGGCGCCCCCGCCCGCGATGCCGCCCCCGCCGCCGCCGGCGCGGGACCGGCTCGCCCTCGGGATCGTCGCCTTCATCTTCGGCGGCCTGTTCCTCGTGTTCTTCGGCTTCCTCGTGCTCGCCTACAGCGCGGTGCGCGGGGAGACGCCGTCGATCGCGGGCGGGCCGCGGGTGGGCGTCCTCGAGCTCAAGGGCGGCATCGGGATGGGGGAGGGCGGCGTCGACGCCGAGCGGGTCATGAAGCAGGCCCGCAAGTTCGCCGAGGACTCCGGCATCAAGGGGGTCGTGGTCCGCGTCGAGTCGCCCGGCGGCGCGGTGGGCCCGACCCAGGAGATCTTCGAGGAGGTGAAGCGCCTCGCCGCGAAGAAGCCGGTGGTCTGCTCGCTCGGGTCGATCGCCGCGTCCGGCGGCTTCTACGTGGCGATGGCCTGCCCGAAGATCGTCTCCACCCCGAGCACGCTCGCCGGCTCCATCGGCGTGATCTCGCAGTTCCCGAACGTGCGCGGGCTCGCCGACAAGGTCGGCGTCGACGTGGAGACGGTGAAGAGCGGCAAGATGAAGGACGTCGGCAACCCCTTCCGCGCCATGGGCCCGGAGGAGCGCGCCTACTGGCAGGAGGTCTCGGACCGCATCCACGCGCAGTTCATCAAGGCGGTGGCCGAGGGTCGCAAGCTCGAGGAGGAGGACGTCCGGAGGTTCGCCGACGGGCGGGTCATCACCGGCGACCAGGCGCTCGAGCTGAAGCTCGTCGATCAGCTCGGGAACTTCTACGACGCCGTCGACGTGGTGAAGGCCGCGGCCAAGATCTCCGGCGAGCCGACCCTCGTGTACCCGCTCGACGAGAAGTCGCGCTTCCTCGACTCGCTCATGGGCGGCGCGGCGAAGGCGCTCGTGGGCGCGGTCCGGGAGGGCGTCGCGGCCGAGGCGCTCGAGGCGCGCGCCCCGGGGCTGTACTTCCTCGCGCGCTGACGCGCGACACTTCCTGGCGCGCTGAAGGAGGGCGGTCGAGGTGAGCCAGCAGCCGCTGTGGGCCCCGTGGCGGATGGCGTTCATCCGCTCCGAGAAGCCGAAGGGGTGCATCTTCTGCCAGTTCCCGGCGGACCCGCCGGAGCGGGACCGGGAGAACCTCGTCGTGCACCGCACCGCGCGGTCGCTCGCGGTGCTCAACAAGTTTCCGTACACCTCCGGGCACCTCATGGTGATCCCGCGGGCCCACGTGAACGATCCGGCGTTGCTCGGACCCGAGGACTGGGCCGACCTCCAGGCGGAGCTCCGGCTCGCGGTGGCGGTCGTCCGCGAGGTCTACCGGCCGGAGGGGCTCAACGTCGGCATGAACCTCGGCCAGGCCGCCGGCGCGGGCATCGCCGACCACATGCACTGGCACGTCGTGCCGCGCTGGGTGGGCGACAACAACTTCATGCCGGTCCTCGCCGACCAGCGGGTGATCGTCGAGGCCCTCGACCAGGCCTGGACGAACCTGTCGGCGGGCTTCGCGGGGCGGTAGCCGTGGACCCGGCCGGGCTCGCGGCGGTGGCCACGGCGCTCGCCGTCGCCGGGCTCGCCGTGGCCTGGGAGCGCTACCGCCGGCGCCAGGAGGCGAGGGCGTGGCTCGAGTCGGTGCGCTCGGTCATCTCCGGCGACCCCGACGCGGCCATCGAGGCCCTGTCCGACGCGGCCCGGCTGCGCAGCCCGCAGGCGATCGACACCTACCTCGCGCTCGGCCAGCTCTTCCGGCGCGAGGGCGACCTCTCCCGCGCGCTCCGCCTCCACCGCAACATGCTCCACGGCCCCGACCTCACCCCGGCCCGCCGCGCCGAGGTCGAGCGCGAGCTCGCCGAGGACTACCGGCGCAGCGGCATGCTCGCCGAGGCCGCCGAGATCCTGCGGCGCCTCGCGCCGGCCGACCCCGTCGCCGCGGCCGGCCTGCGCGAGGTGCTCCACGAGGGCGGCGACCTCACGGGCGCGATCGAGGTGCAGCGCGCCTCGGCCGGGGAGGGGCCGGATCCGATCCTGGCGCACCTGCTCGCGGCCCGCGCCCGCCAGCTCGCCGGCTCGGATCCTGCCGGCGCGGCCGAGGCCGCCGCGCGGGCCGTCGAGGCGCACCCGGCGAGCGCCGACGCCTGGCTCGCGACCGCCGAGCTGCGCGGGGCCGGCGGCGACGGGGCGGGCGCGCTCGAGGCGGTGGGGAGGGCGCTCGACGCCGAGCCGCGCGCGGCGCCGCTCGCGCCCCCGCGCTGGCGGCGCTCCCGGCCGCGGAGGCGGCCGCGTGGCTCGCCGCCCGCCGCCGGGGCCGGCCGGACGACGCGGGCCTCCTCGTGCTCGAGGCGCGGGCGCTGGGGCGGCAGGGGCTCGAGGCCGGGGCGCTCGCGGCGCTCCGCGCGGCGCTCGCGGCCGACCGCGACGGCGGCGCCGTGCTGTCCATCCGGGAGCTCCTGCAGGACCCGCGGGCCCGCGCGGCCGAGGGCGATCTCGCCGCCCGTCACGCGCTGCTCGTGGACGTCCTCTCCCGGGCCGTCGAGCCGCCCCGCTGCCGGCGCTGCCAGGCGGCCGCGTCCGCCCGGACCTTCCGCTGCCGCGCCTGCGGCGCCTATGGCTTGATCTAGGGCCGCCGGGCGCCTTCACGCCCCATGTCACACCCGGGCGTGTCCCGAGCATCCTTCTCGCCATGAGAGAGCAGGGCAGGGCGCGGACCCTCGCGGTCGCGTGGGTGGTCCTCACGGTGGTGGCCGCGGCCGTGGTGCGGCTCTCGTGGCTCGCCGGTGGCAACCGCACCGCCGGATCGGTCGCGGTGTGGGGCTTCCTCGGGGCGACCCCGCTGCTCGCCGGCGTCGGGCTGTGGCGCGGCCCGGGTCCCGGCTGGCGCGCGCTCTTCGCGGGGATCCTCACCGCCTGGGCGCTCGTGGCGGCCGTCGCGCTCGGCTGAGGCGGGGCGCCTCGCGCCCGCCGTCCGGCTGCGCCGCAGCGGCGTTGCATGTTCCGCGCCCGACCGGTATAGCCGTCGGTCCCTATGGTGCGTGAACGCGTTCAGGAGCTCTTCCGGGCGGCGCTCGCCCGCGGCGCGGCCGAGGGCCGCTGGCCCGGCGGCGAGGTCGAGTTCGCGGTGTCCACCCCGCGCGACCCGGCCCACGGCGACTTCGCCGTCAACGCCGCGATGGTGCTCGCGAAGCCTGCCGGCAAGCCGCCCCGCGAGCTCGCGCTCGCGATCGTGGAGGCCGTGAAGGCGGTGGACGCCGCCGGGGAGGTCGCCTCCCTCGAGGTCGCCGGCCCCGGGTTCATCAACGTGCGGCTCGCCGCCGACGTCTGGCTGCGGGCGCTCGAGCGCGCCATCGTGGCCGGCGCGGAGTACGGCAAGACGAACGTCGGCAAGGGGCAGAAGGTCATCGTCGAGTACGTGTCCGCGAACCCCACCGGCCCGATGCACGTCGGCCACGGGCGCGGCGCGGTCGTGGGCGACGGCGTGCAGTCCCTGCTCCGCTGGTCGGGCTTCGACGTCACCCGCGAGTACTACGTCAACGACTACGGCGCGCAGGTGCAGACCCTCGCGCGCTCGGTGCACCTGCGCTACCAGGAGCACTTCGGCCGCGCCGTCACGATGCCGCCGAAGAGCTACCCGGGCGAGTACGTGAGGGAGATCGCGGCCAAGCTCGCGGCGGCGCACGGTCAGAAGTTCCTCGACGCACCCGAGGCGGAGTGGCTCACGCTGTTCCGCGACACCGCGGTCGCGTTCGTCCTCGAGATGATCAAGGACGACCTCGCCACCGTCGCCATCCAGTTCGACGTCTGGTCCTCCGAGAAGGCGCTCTACGAGAGCGGGACGGTCGATCGGTTCCTGAAGGAGCTCGAGCAGAAGGGGCTCGTCTACGTCGGGAAGCTCCCGCCCCCGAAGTCGAAGAAGGGCGCCCCGCCGCCCCCGCCGCCGGCCGGTCCCGACGAGGAGGGCATGACCGCCCAGGACGACCTCACGCTGTTCCGGTCGTCGCAGTACGGCGACGAGGTCGACCGCCCGGTGAAGAAGGCGGACGGGACGCCGACCTACTTCTGCGCCGACATCGCCTACCACTGGGCGAAGCGCCAGCGCGCGACGAAGCTCGTCGACGTCTTCGGCGCCGACCACGGCGGCTACGTCCCGCGCCTCCACGCGGCGATGCAGGGGCTCGGCTACTCGAAGGACGACCTCCACGTCATCCTCCTGCAGATGGTGAACCTCACCCGCGGCGGCGAGGCGGTGAAGATGTCGAAGCGCGCCGGCACGGTGGTCGGCATGCGCGACGTCGTCGACGACGTCGGCCGCGACGCGACGCGGTTCATGTTCCTCACCCGCCGCGCCGACGCGCAGCTCGACTTCGACCTCGAGCTCGCGAAGAAGCAGTCGATGGACAACCCGGTCTTCTACGTCCAGTACGGGCACGCCCGGCTGTCGTCGATCTTCGCGAAGGCCCGGGAGGCCGGGGCGCCGGTGCCGGCGTTCGACCTCGAGACGGCGCGGCTCCTCCGGTCGCCCGGCGAGCTCGACCTCGTCCGGCGCATCGCCGCGTTCCCGGACATGCTCGCCGCCGCCGCCGTCGCGTACGAGCCCCACCGCGTCGCGTTCTACCTCCAGGAGACGATCGCGGCGTTCCACTCCTGGTACACGCAGGGCGCGCGGGCCGGCGAGAAGATCGTCTCGGACGATCCCGGGACCACGGCGGCGCGCCTCCTCCTTTGCCGGGCGCTCCGCCAGGTGCTCGCGAACGGCCTCGCCGTCCTGGGCGTCTCGGCCCCGGACCGGATGGAGACGCCGGAAACTCGCGAAGCGGAGGGCGAGGTCTAGAATCGCTCCCGCATGCAGGGGAACGTCCGGACCTCTCCGAGGGAGAAGCTCGCGGTCACGCTCGACGGCCGGCAGATCGCCGGCGTCGTCGTCGGCGCGCTCGTCATCGTGGCGGTGGTGTTCGTGCTGGGCCTCAACGTCGGGCGCCAGCTCGGCGTGCGGCAGGCCGAGGCCGCCCGCGGGCCCACCCTCGAGCAGCTCGACCGCCCGGCGCCCACGCCGCCGGTGAGCCCCGACAAGCTCACCTTCCACGAGACCCTCACGAAGGCGAAGCCCGAGGCGGTCCCGCCGCCGGGCGCGGCCGCGCCCGCCGCGAAGCCCACGCCGGCCCCGGTGACCACGGTCGCGATGCCGTCCTCGGCCCCGGCGCCCGCCCCGAAGCCCGAGGCGCCCGCCGCGGCCCCGGCGCCGCAGCCGGCGCCCGCGAGCGCCCCCGTCGCGGCCGCGCCGAAGCCCGCGACTCCGGCCGCGACGCCGAAGCCCGCGACGCCTGCGCCGAAGCCTGCGGCCCCGGCCCCCGCGCCGAAGCCCGCGGCGGTCGCCGCAGCGCCGGCCGCCGGCGGGGCGTTCACGATCCAGGTGGGCGCGACCACCAACCGGGGCGAGGCCGACCGGCTGGCCGCCAGGTTCCAGGCCTTCCACCCCCGCGTCGAGTCCGCCGAGGTGCCCGGCAAGGGGCGCGTGTTCCGCGTGCGGCTCGGCAGCTTCGCGACCCGCGAGGAGGCCTCGAAGTACCTCTCGGACGTGACGCGCGAAACCGGGGCCAAGGAGCCCTACGTCGCCTCGGCGCACTGAGGCTAGATTCGATCCGATGACCTTCGAGAACCCGAAGCGTGTCGAGAAGCCCTGGGGTCACGAGCTGTGGTGGGCCCAGACGGACCGGTACGTCGGCAAGCTCCTGCACGTGAAGGCGGGCTTCCAGCTCTCGCTGCAGTACCACGTGAAGAAGGACGAGACGATCCACCTCTGGAGCGGGCAGATGGTGCTCGTGCTCGACGAGGGCGGCGGGAAGCTCGTCGATCACCCGATGAAGCCGGGCGAGAGCTACCACGTGCGCCCCGGCACCGTGCACCGCATGCGCGCCATCACCGACTGTGACGTGCTCGAGGTCTCGACGCCCGAGGTCGAGGACGTGGTGCGCGTCCAGGACGACTACGGACGCCAGGGGAAGTAGCGGTCGCCCGGCGGCCCTCCTCCCGCGGAGGCGGGTGGCCGCTCCCCCCATCGGAAGCGCCACGGCGCCTGCGCGCCCCGCGCCGGGCGCGCACGGGGCTACGCGCGTGGCGAACTGGCGCGACTGCCCGGGAACGCGGCGCGTCAGCGGGCGAGCAGCAGCCCGAGCGCGGCCGCGAGCACGACGAGCGCGATGAGCAGGAGTCCCATCCGCCGCGGGTCGCGCTTCCGCTCGCGCACCCCGTGGAGGGCCCCCATGTGGCCCGCGCGGGTCCAGACGGTGGCGCTCTCCTGCTTCACGAGGTCCTCGTCGCCGACGAACCCGGCCTCGTACAGCCGGACGAGGTCCTCGAGCGACGGCACGACGAGCGCCTCGCCGTCGGGTCCCTTCACGAGGTAGCGGACGGGCTTCCTCAAGCCGGCCCGAGCTCCCCGCAGATGACCTCCGCGACGCGCAGCCCGTCCACCGCCGACGAGACGATGCCGCCGGCGTACCCCGCGCCCTCGCCCGCCGGGTAGACGCCGCGCAGGGTGGGGGACTGGAGATCGTCGCCTCGCACGAGCCGGCAGGGGCTCGAGGTCCGGGTCTCGACGCCGAGGAGGAGCGCCTCGTCGGTCACGAAGCCGCGCATGCGCTTCTCGAAGCCGCGCAGGCCGGCGCGGAGGGCCTCCTTCACCTGGGCAGGGAAGAGCGCCGAGAGGTCGGCCTGCACGACGCCCGGCCGGTAGGAGGTCCTCCCCGGCGCCGCGCCGGGCTTTCCGGCGAGGTAGGCCGACAGCCGCTGCGCAGGGGCGACGTAGCCGCCCCCGCCGAGCTCGAACGCGGCCCGCTCCCACCTCCGCTGCCAGGCGAGCCCGGCGAGCGGCCCCTCGAACCCCTCGGCCGCGTAGTCGGCGGGCGACACCGCCACCACGATGCCCGCGTTCGCGAACGGCGAGGAGCGGTGCGAGTTCGACATGCCGTTCGTGCACTGCATCCCGGGCTCGGTCGGCGTGGGCACCACCACGCCGCCCGGGCACATGCAGAACGAGAAGACGCCGCGCGGCGCGCCGCCGATCCGCGGGTTGTCGGCGAGCTTGTAGTCCGCGGGCGGCAGCTTCGGGTGGCGGGCCTGGCCGCCGTACTGGATGCGGTCGATGAGCGGCTGCGGGTGCTCGGCGCGGAAGCCCACCGCGAACGGCTTCGCCTCGATGGGCCAGCCGCGGGCCGCGAAGAGCTCGAAGAGCTCGCGGGCGCTGTTCCCGGGGGCGAGCACGAGCCGGTCCGAGTCGAGCGTCCGGCCGTCGGCGAGCCGCAGGCCCGCGAAGCGTGAGGCGCCGGTGGTGTCGGGCCGGAGCTCGAGGTCGACCGCGCGCGCCTCCCAGACGAACGTGCAGCCGCCCTTCTCGAGCTCCTCCACCATGGCCGAGATCGCGCCCGGCAGGAGGTCCGAGCCGACGTGCGGCTTCCCCTCCGACAGGATGCGCGCGACGCCCCCGAAGCGGGCGAAGAGCTCCACGACCTTCTTGACCGCCGGGTGGTGGATCCGGGTGCCGAGCTTCCCGTCGGTGTAGGCGCCGGCGCCGCCCTCGCCGAAGCTCATGTTCGACTCGGGATCGAGCTCGCCGGAGCGCATGAGCTTCGCGACGTCCCGGCGGCGCGGGCCGACCTTGCGCCCGCGGTCGACCACGACCGAGGCGACGCCGCGCTCGAGGAGCGCCCAGGCGGCGAAGAGCCCCGCCGGCCCGGCGCCCAGGATGACCGGCCGGGCGGCAGGGGCTCGCACGCGGCCCGGCTCGGGGTCCGGCGCGGGGGCGGGGGAGACGTCCGCCGGGGCGCCCCGGAGCTCGCCGTCGAGCGTCACCTCGAGGTTCACGAGCCAGCGGACGTGCCCCTTCTTGCGGGCGTCGAGCGAACGGCGGACGACGGCGACCTCGCGCAGGGCCTCCCGGGAGACCCCGAGGCGCTCGGCGGCCCGCTCGACCAGGCGAGACTCGTCCTCGTCGAGCCAGAGGGGGAGGTTCTGGACGCGGTAGCGCATGGGGCCTCGGGGCGCGAACGGTGCTTCGCGGGGGGCTCGGTTTCTTGGCAGGACCTGCGAAGCGGACTACGCAGCGAGGAGGTGGGCGGGCGTGGCCCCTGAAAGGGTCAAGCTCCTGGAATGTCGAGCCAATCTGGAAATCGACCGCGGTGGCCTGCCCCTTGCTCAAGGGAGGCGTACTGATTCAGGTGCGGTTCGTAGCCCCTCTTGCAGCCGTTCGCAACGGGCTCATGGAGAAACCAAATGGTGCCCGGCATCCTCGACGCCAAGGGAACGAAGATCCTCGCCAAGTCGCTCTTCAAGGAGCTGCGCGGCAACGGCTACTCGACGCAGCAGATCCTGAGCCTCTCGACCGAGCTCATCGAGCTCGTCACGCAGGACATCCGCGCGGCCGAGGCCGACGTGGCGATCCCTCCTTCGGTGGGCTCCCAGGCCTCTCGCCAGGCGGCGCTCTAGCGCCGCCGGTCCAACCTCCGCGCGCCCCGGGTGCGCGACGCCTGACGGCGCCGGAAACCACCGGCGCCGTTCGTGTTTTCAGGCCCCCGTGCGGCCTCGTTTCCGTTGACGGTCCCGCCCTCCGAGCGTAGCTTCACGCCGCGTTTCGGCTTGTCTGACCCCACACGAAAGCGGAGGAAGAGATGGCGAGGATCGCGATCAATGGTTTCGGCCGCATCGGCCGGTGCATCGTCCGGGCGGCGGTGGAGCGGAAGGAGAACCTCGACGTCGTCTCCATCAACGACCTCACCGACACGAAGACCCTCGCCCACCTCCTGAAGTACGACTCCGTGCACGGCGTCCTCGACGCCGAGGTGAAGGCCACCGAGAAGGGCATCGTCGTCAACGGCAAGGAGATCCAGGTCTCGGCCATCAAGTCGCCGGCCGACCTGCCCCACGCCGCAAACAAGGTCGACCTCGTGCTCGAGTGCACGGGCCTCTTCACCGACCGCGAGAAGGCCGAGGGCCACCTCAAGGCCGGCGCGCCCACCGTGCTCATCTCCGCCCCCGCGAAGGGCCCGGACATCACGGTCGCCTACGGCATCAACCACACGCAGCTCGACAAGGCGAAGCACAAGATCATCTCGAACGCGTCCTGCACGACGAACTGCCTGACGCCGGTCGCCAAGGTCCTGCTCGAGAACTTCGGCATCAAGCGCGGCCTGATGACCACGGTCCACTCGTACACGAACGACCAGAACCTCCTCGACCTGCCGCACAAGGACCTGCGCCGCGCCCGCGCCGCGGCCCTGTCGATGATCCCCTCGACCACCGGCGCCGCGAAGGCGGTCGCCGAGGTCATCCCGCAGCTCAAGGGCAAGCTCCACGGCACGGCCGTCCGCGTCCCGACGCCGAACGTGTCGCTCGTCGACCTCACCGTCGAGCTCGAGAAGGCCGCCACCGCCGAGGAGATCAACGCGGCGTTCAAGAAGGCCGCCGAGGGTGCGCTGAAGGGCGTGCTCCAGTACTCCGACGAGCCGACCGTCTCGGTCGACTACAACGGCAACCCGCACTCCTCGATCTTCGACGCCACCAGCACCTTCGTCATCGACGGCAACTTCGCGAAGGTCTTCAGCTGGTACGACAACGAGTGGGGCTTCTCGAACCGGATGGTGGACGTCGCGAAGTATCTCCTCAAGTGACGCAGCACCTCCCGAAGTAGCTCCACCTCCAGCAGGACGGTTCCGGACATGGCGCTCCGCACGCTCGACGCCCTCGACCTCGGGGGCAAGCGGGTCTTCATCCGCGTGGACTTCAACGTGCCGCTCGACGCGGCCGGCAAGGTGACCGACGACGCCCGCATCCGCGCGGCGCTGCCGACCATCGAGCTCGCGTTGAAGAAGAAGGCGAAGGTCATCCTCGCCTCCCACCTCGGCCGCCCGAAGGGCAAGCCCGAGGACAAGGAGAAGTTCACGCTCGAGCCCGCGGCGGAGCGCCTCTCCGAGCTCCTCTCGCAGGACGTGATCCTCGCCGACGACTGCGTCGGCGACGGGGTCAAGAAGCTCGTGAAGGACCTCAAGGACGGGCAGGTGCTCCTCCTCGAGAACCTCCGCTTCCACAAGGAGGAGGAGGCGAACGACGAGGCCTTCGCGCGCGAGCTCGCCTCGCTCGCGGACGTCTGGGTGAACGACGCGTTCGGCACGGCCCACCGCGCCCACGCCTCGACCGCCGGCATGGCCGCCTTCGTGAAGGAGAAGGCCGCCGGGTTCCTCATCCAGAAGGAGGTCGAGTACCTCGGCAAGGCGCTCGGCAACCCCGCCCGCCCGTTCGTCGCGATCGTCGGCGGCGCCAAGGTCTCCGACAAGATCAAGGTGCTCGACAACCTCCTCGCGAAGGCCGACGCGGTCTGCATCGGCGGCGCGATGGCCTACACCTTCCTCGCCGCGCAGGGCGTGAAGGTGGGCAAGAGCCTCGTGGAGCAGGACAAGCTCGAGCTCGCACGGCAGATCCTCGAGCGCGCGGCAGCGAGGAAGGTCGATCTCCTCCTGCCCGTGGACCACGTCTGCGGCGCCGAGCCGAAGGAGACGGCCGCCCGCGTGGTGGTGAACGACCGCCCGATCCCCGACGGCCTCATGGGGCTCGACATCGGGCCGAAGACGCTCGACGCGTACCGGCAGCGGATCCTCGCGGCGAAGACGGTCTTCTGGAACGGTCCGATGGGCCTGTTCGAGCAGAAGCCCTGGGCGGAGGGCACGTTCGGCGTCGCGAAGGCGATGGCGGAGAGCCCGGCGGTCACCGTCGTCGGCGGCGGCGACTCGGCCGCGGCGGTCGAGGAGGCCGGGCTCGTCTCGAAGATGAAGCACGTGTCCACCGGCGGCGGCGCCAGCCTCGAGTTCATCGAGGGCAAGGTGCTCCCGGGCATCCAGGTGCTGGAGCAGTAGCTCCACGACAGCGGGGGAGGGCGCATGGCACGCACGAAGTTCGTCTGCGGCAACTGGAAGATGCACAAGACCGTCGCCGAGGCCGTGGCGCTCGCCACCGCCGTGCGGGACGGCCTCGGAGACATGGCCGGCAAGGTCCAGGTCGCCGTGGCGCCCACCTACACCGCCCTCCACGCGGTGGCGCAGGCGCTGAAGGGCTCGAAGGTCGAGGTCGCGGGGCAGAACGTCCACTGGGAGCCCCAGGGCGCGTTCACCGGCGAGATCTCGGCCCCCATGCTCTCCGAGGCGGGCTGCCACCACGGCATCGTCGGCCACAGCGAGCGGCGGCAGTTCTTCGGCGAGACCGACGAGACGGTCGCGAAGAAGGTCGGCGCGCTCCTCAAGGCCGGGGTGAAGCCCATCGTGTGCGTCGGCGAGTCGCTGGCGGAGCGCGAGGCCGGGAAGACCCTGGCCGTCGTCGACCGCCAGGTCCGCCAGGGCCTCGCCGGGCTCCCGCGGGAGGCCCTCGCGTCGCTGACGCTCGCCTACGAGCCCGTGTGGGCCATCGGCACCGGCAAGACGGCCACCACCGCCCAGGCCCAGGAGGTCCACGCGGCCATCCGGGCGCTCCTCCGCGAGCTCGGGGGTGACGTGGCGGACTCGATTCGCATACAGTACGGCGGCTCGGTGAAGCCAGAGAACGCCGCCGAGCTCATGTCCCAGCCCGACGTGGATGGCGCGCTCGTCGGGGGCGCGAGCCTCAAGGCCGCAGATTTCGTCGCCATCGTGAAGGGTGCACTCCGTTGATCACGCTCGTCACCGTCGTCCACGTCGTCGTCTGCATCTTCCTCATCCTCGTGATCCTGCTCCAGGCCGGCAAGGGCGGCGGCATGGCCGGCGCCTTCGGCGGCGCGGGCTCGCAGACCGTCTTCGGCGGCCGCGGCGCGCAGACGCTCCTCGGCAAGGTCACCTCCGTCATGGCGGCGATCTTCATGCTCACGTCGCTGACGCTCGCCTACAACGCGTCGCACTCGCGGTCGCTGATGGACAAGCACGCGCCGGCGGCCCCGGCGGCCCCGGCGCCCGCGCCGGCCGCGCCTGCGCCCGCGCAGGGCCCCACGCAGCCGGTCGAGAACGCGCCGGCGGCGCCGGCCCCGGCGAAGTAAGCGCGAACGGCTCGAGGGTTCACGGACCCCGCTGGCCTCGAGGCCGGCGGGGTTTTCGTGTTTGAACAGGGCGCCGGGAAGCGGCGACCGCACGCATGCGAGGACGGGCGTGCGGGCGCGGCGCGAGGGCACGGGCTGCCAGGGCGCCGGGGCAGGTGGTCCTGGCGGGGGTCAGAAACGGCGAAGGGGATCTGGCTGGCGCCAGATCCCCTTCGTGAGTGCCCAGGGCGAGATTCGAACTCGCACGCCTTACGGCGCCACCCCCTCAAGATGGTGTGTCTACCAGTTCCACCACCTGGGCCTTTGCTGCCCGGGGCGATGCTCCGCCCCGTCGAGGAGGGTCGCTTTCTAGCAAAGGACCTCCGCGCACGCAAGCACGCGGAGGCCCGAGCGACGAACCGCCACCGCCGTCCCGGCCGGCCGGTCTCCCTAGGCCCCCTCCAGATCCTTCCGCTTGCCCTCGACGGCCTTCCAGCGATCGGCGTCCGGCAGGGGGTCCTTCTTCTCGGAGAGGTTCGGCCACTTCTTCGAGAGGTCGGCGTTGAGCGCCACGTACTCCGCCCACTTCCCGGGGACGCTCTCCTCCGGGAAGATCGCGCTCGTCGGGCAGGCCGGCTCACAGGCCCCGCAGTCGATGCACTCGTCGGGGTGGATCACGAGGAAGTTCGGCCCCTCGTAGAAGCAGTCGACGGGGCAGACCTCGACGCAGTCGGTGTACTTGCACTTGATGCACGGCTCGGTGACGACGTAGGGCATGGTGGCCTCCTCCCTCGACTCGGGCCCGCCTCGCGGGCCCTGCGCTCGGGACGGGTCGGGTTCTAGGCTCAGCTCTCGTAGTAGTCGAGGCCGAGGTGGGTGATCAGCTCCTCGCCCGCCATGTGCCGGAGCGTGTTCTTGAGCTTCGTGAGCTGGATGAACAGGTCGTGCTCCGGGTACAGCCCCTCGGCGTGCATCGGGCTCTTGAAGTAGAAGCTGATCCACTCCTGGATGCCGCTCATGCCCGCGCGCTGCGCGAGGTCGAGGAAGAGCGCGATGTCGAGGGCGACCGGCGCCGCGAGGATCGAGTCGCGGCAGAGGAAGTCGACCTTGATCTGCATCGGGTAGCCGAGCCACCCGATGATGTCGATCGCGTCCCAGCCCTCCTTGTTGTCGCCGCGGGGCCGGTAGTAGTTGATCTGCACCTTGTGGTCGAAGTGCCCGTAGAGGTCCGGGTACATCTTCGGCTGCAGGATGTGCTCGAGCACGGAGAGCTTCGAGACCTCCTTCGTCTTGAAGCTCTGCGGGTCGTCGAGCACCTCGCCGTCGCGGTTGCCGAGGATGTTGGTGGAGAACCAGCCCTCGAGGCCGAGCATGCGGGCCTTCAGCATGGGCGCGAGCGTGGTCTTCATCAGCGTCTGGCCGGTCTTGAAGTCCTTGCCGGCGATCGGCATGCCCTTCTTCTTCGCGAGCTCCTGCATCGCCGGGAAGTCGACCGACAGGTTCGGGGCGCCGTTGCCGAACGGCACGCCCTCCATGAGGGCCGCCCAGGCGTAGATCATCGAGGGGGCGATGGCCGGGGAGTTCGCGGCCATGGCCTTCTCGAACGCGTCGAGCGTCGCGTACTCCGGCTTGCCGGGCTCGAGGTAGATCTCGGTCGAGGCGCACCAGAGCATCACCGCGCGGGTGCAGCCGTTCTTCTTCATGAAGTCGCGGATGTCGGCGCGCAGCGCCTCGCCGAGGTCGCGCTTCGTCGCGCCCTTCTTCACGTTCGGGCCGTCGAGCCGCTTCACGTACTCGCGATCGAACACGGCCGGCATGGGCTTCACGGCCCGCAGCGGCGCCTCGAGCTGGTCCACGAGGTCCGCCTCGAGCACCCGGGCGTGCTTCGCGACCTCGAAGGCGTCGTCGGGGAAGACGTCCCAGCCGCCGAAGACGATGTCCTCGAGCTTCGCGAGCGGCACGAAGTCCTTGATGAGCGGGGTGCGGTTCTCGGTGCGCTTCCCGAGCCGGATGGTCGCCATCTGGGTGAGCGAGCCGATCGGCTTCGCGAGGCCGCGCTTCACGGCCTCCACGCCGGCGATGAGGGTGGTGGAGACGGCGCCGATGCCGGGGATCAGGATGGCGAGGCGGCCGTTCGCGGGGTCGATCTTGCGCGGGGTGTTCACCGGGTTTCCTCCTCGGCGCGGGGCCGAGCGTGTCGTTCGAGTCCGTGGTCGCGCGGCCGCGCCCGGCCAGGAGGCCGGGGTACGCCCTGCGCGCAGCGGGGATATACCGCACCGGGGCCCCGCGGGGCACGGTCACGAAGGTCGCTGCGGGTCCGACCCGGGCCGGGCTTTGCGGGCCTTCCCATCGGGGGGTAGCATCGCCCGGTCATGTCGGCGGAGAAGCGCGGCGATCCCCGTGTGCCCGTCGAGCTCCGGCTGCGTCTGGCCTACGGCTCGGTCGCCGACTTCGTCGAGCGCTGGGCGGTCAACATCTCGCGCGGCGGCGTCTTCATCCGGACGCTCGAGCCGTGCGCGCCCGGAACCGAGGTGCTCCTCGAGATCACCCTGGCCTCCGGCGAGCCGGTGATCCACGGCCGCGGGGTCGTCCGCTGGACGACCGCGCCGTCCGCGCCGGGCGAGCCCGCGCAGGAGCCCGGGATGGGCGTGAAGTTCCTCGCCCTCTCGCCAGAGACGGAGGCCCTCGTCGACGCGGTCGTGGCGCGCGGCGGCGAGGCCGCCGCGTCGGGGGAGCCGCCACCGGCGCCCCGCGCGGAGGCGCCCCCGGCGCCGTCGGCTGCGCCGCCGCGGCCGAGGAGGCCGAAGGGGCCGGTGGTGGGCATCGACCTCGGCACCACCAACTCCTGCGTCGCGGCGATGGTGAACGGCAAGCCCCAGGTGCTCGCCTCTCGGGAGGGCCACCGCACGCTCCCGTCGGTGGTGGCGTACGACGCCGAGGGGCGGCTCCTCGTCGGCCACCCCGCGAAGGCGCAGATGATCGTGAACCCGCGGAACACGGTCTACGGCTCGAAGCGGCTCGTCGGCCGCCCGTACGCCTCGCCCACGGTCCAGGCCTGCAAGGATCGCTTCCACTACGAGATCGTCCCGGGGCCGGGCGGCGCGGCGGCGGTCCGCTTCGCCGGCCGGGACTTCTCGCTCGCGCAGGTGGCCGCGCTCGTGCTCCAGGAGATGCGCGAGGTCGCGTCGCAGGCGCTCGGGCAGCTCGTCGAGCGCGCCGTCATCACGGTGCCGGCCCATTACAACGACCACCAGCGCCAGGCGGTGCGGGAGGCGGGCCAGCTCGCCGGGCTGCACGTCGAGCGGCTCGTCAACGAGCCGACCGCCGCCGCGCTCGCCTTCGGGGCGGGCAAGGGGCTCGACCGCCGGGTGCTCGTCTACGACCTCGGCGGCGGGACCTTCGACGCCTCGGTGCTCGAGATCTCCGGGGACGTGTACGAGGTGGTCTCGAGCGGCGGCGACACCTTCCTCGGCGGCGTGGACTTCGACGCCCAGCTCGTGGACCACCTCGTGTGGCGGTTCCAGCAGGCCTACGGGTCCCCTCCGCCCGACGACCGGGTGGTCTGGCAGCGGCTGCGCGACGCGGCGGAGGAGACGAAGGTCGCGCTCTCCGCGCGCGAGAAGGCGCTCGCGCGCGTGCCGTTCCTGATGAAGACCCCCGCGGGGAAGGCCATCGACCTCTCGGTCGAGGTGACCCGGTCCGAGCTCGAGGGGCTCACGGCGAAGCTCGTGCAGCGCACCCTCGACGTGTGCCGCGAGGTGCTCGCCGCGAAGGGGCTCGGGGCGGGCGACGTGCAGGAGGTGCTGCTCGTCGGGGGCCAGAGTCGCATGCCGCTCGTCTGGCGCCGGATCAAGGAGGAGCTCGGGCGCGACCCGTCGAAGGGCGTCCACCCGGACGAGGCGGTCGCGATCGGCGCGGCGCTGCTCGGCGACTCGGAGAGCCGCATCGACTCGGTCGTGCTCATCGACGCCCTCGCGATCGGCATCGGGGTGGGGCTGCCCGGCGGGCGGATGGTGCCCGTCTTGCCGCGGAACACCCGGCTCCCGGCCTCCAAGGTGCACGAGCTCCACACGACGCACGACGGCCAGACCGAGCTCGAGCTGCACGTGTTCCAGGGCGACGCGCCGCGGGTGGAGGAGTGCGAGTACCTCGGGACCGCCCACGTCACCGGGCTCCCCGCCGCGCAGAAGGGGGCGGTCCGCGTCGGCGTCGAGTTCGCCCTGGGGCAGGAGGGCATCCTGTCGGTCACCGCGCGCGAGCACGGCACGGGGCGCGTCACCGAGGTCCGCTTCGCGACGCTCGACACGCCGGAGTCCCTGCGCGCGAAGCTCGGCCTCGAGCGCGCGCCCGGGGCGCCCCCGGGCGCGCGGCCCCTCGATCCGACCGCCCGCAAGGACCACGCGAAGCCAGGCATCCTCGGCCGCATGTTCGGAGCGAAGAAGTGACCGACCGGGCCGCCCCGCTCCTCGTGCTCGCCCAGGGCGCGGCCTGGGAGGACCGCTACCAGGCGGTCACGATCGCCGTCACCGCGGCCTCGCTCGGCGACCCGGTGGTGCTCGCGCTCTTCTTCGACCCCCTGCGGCGGTTCGTGGAGGGCCGGCTCGACGAGGGCGCTCCGCCCACCGCGGCCGCCGCGAAGGTGGGCCCGCTCGCCGCGGCGCTCGAGGACGGGCGGACGCTCGGGCTCGAGGTGGTGGCCTGCGAGACCGCGGTCCGGCTCGCCGGGCTCGACCCGGAGGCCGTGCGCGGCAGGGTCGACCGGCTCGCCTCGCTCCCGTCGCTCTGGGCCTGGGCCCGCGGCGGCAGGGTCGCGACCTTCTGACCTTGCTCGCGCTCCGGGGGCGGGCTATAGGCGGCGGACGATGGCGCTCTCCGGAAAGACGGCGCTCGTGGTCGGCGCGGGTGGGCTCGGTGGCCCGGCGCTGCTCACGCTCGCGGCGGCCGGCATCGGCCGGCTCGTGGTGGTGGACTCCGACGCGGTCGACACGACGAACCTCGCGCGGCAGCCGCTCTTCGGCGAGGCCGACGTCGGCGCGCGCAAGGCGGACGCGGCCGCGGCGACCCTGCGCCGGCTCTTCCCCGAGCTCGCGGTGGACGCCGTCGACGACCGCATCACCGCGGGCAACGCCGAACGGTACCTCGGCGCGGCGGACCTCGCGCTCGACGGCACCGACAACTTCGGCTCCAAGTTCGCGCTCTCCGACGCGGCGATGCGCGTGAAGAAGCCCCTCATCCACGGCGGCGTGCTCCGCACGACCTTCCAGATCCTCACCATCGCGCCCGCCGGCCTGGGCGGGTGCCTGCGCTGCCTGTTCGAGGGGCCGCCGCCGGACGGCGCCGTCCCGGCCTGCGCCGACGCGGGCGTGCTCGGGGCCCTCGCGCAAGCGGCCGGGAACCTGATGGCCTCCGAGGCGATCCGCCTCCTCGAGGGCGAGCGGGGCGCGTACGAGGGCCGGCTCCTGACCTACGAGGCGCGCAGCGCGCGCGGCCGGCTCGTGCTCGTGCGGCGCCGGCAGGATTGCCCGGGCTGCTCGCCGGCGGCGCTCGCGCCGAAGGCGGCGCCCGCCGGGGGGACCGCGGCGTGAGCGCGGCGCTCGACCTCACCGGCTTCGCCTGCCCGATGACCTGGGTGAAGACCCGCATCGCGCTCGACCGGCTCGGGCCGGGCGACCGGATCGCGGTGCTGCTCGCGCGGGGCGAGCCGGCCGACAGCGTGCCGCGGAGCGCCGAGGAGGAGGGGCACCGGGTGATCTCCCGCGCGCCGCTCGGCGGCGGGGCGACGTTCGAGATCGTCATCGAGAAGGCGGCGGAGCGCCCGCTGGCGGGAGGCATCACGTGGCCCTGAACGATCTCCAGGTGGCGCGGTACGCGCGCCAGCTCCTCGTGCCCGGCTTCGGCGAGGGGGTCCAGGAGCGGCTGCTCCAGGCGCGGGTCTGGGTGGTGAACGCCGACGCCACGGCCGCGGCCGGGCTCGTGGCGCTCGTGCAGGCCGGCGTCGGACGGATCTGGCTCGACGACGACGAGCAGGTCGGACCGTCCGACCGGGTGGGGTGGCTCTACGGGCCCGGGGACGTGGGCCGCCCGCGGGTCGACGCCGCGGTGCCCGCCCTCGGCCGCCTCTCGCTCAACACCGCCATCGAGCGGAAGCCGGTCGGCGGCGTGCCGACCGCGGCCATCGTGTTCGCCTCCTCCGTCCCGATGGGCATCGGGGCGGGGGACGTCGCGCGCAAGGCCGGCATCCCGCACGTCGTCGTGGAGCCCGACGCGGAGGGCGGGGCCGTCGTCTCCATCCCGCCCGGCCAGCCCTGCTTCACCTGCGGCCGGTCGGTCTCGGGGGTGGGGCGGCCGGCCCAGGCCGGCATCTCGGCCCTGTCGGCGCTCGCGGCGACCGAGCTCCTCCTGATGCTCGCCGATCCCCCCCAGGCGGTCGGGCGCCGGATCGACCTCGTCCGCGGGGTGCCCCACGTCCGGCCCACCGTCCGGGTGGCCGGCTGCGCCTGCGGCGGCGGGGCGGGCGCCTCCCCCGCCTGAACCGCCCGTCGCGCGCGCCCGGGCGTTGCCGGCCTGTGAAGCCGCGCGTTGACCGTCAGAGAAGCGGGTCATCGGAGACCCGGGCGTCTCGCGGGGTGATTCCGTCGGAATCACGGCAGGATCGCAGCGACTCCGCCTTGGAGATCCGACGACTCCCGGTTATACTCCGCGGCCGACGTCGGGCACCGGGAGGACGGAATGGAGCTGCAGCGGGGCAGCGGGTTCGTGATCTGGCTCACCGGGATGAAGCGCGCGGGCAAGAGCACGCTCGCCGCGCTGCTCGCGAAGCGGCTCCTGGCCGCGGGCCACGAGGTGGAGCTGCTCGACGAGGACGGCGCCGCGTCGGTCCTCGTCGAGGGGCTCGGGATGTCGAAGGACGACCACGCGAAGGCGGTCGCCCGCATCGGCCTCGTCGCGAAGGCGGTCGCGAAGCTGGGCGGCGTCGCGGTCTGCGCCGCGCTCTCGCCGTACCGCGACGCCCGCGATGGGCTGCGCCGAGAGGCGCGCCGGTTCTGCGAGGTGTTCGTCGACTGCGAGATGGAGGCGCTCCAGAAGCGCGATCCCGAAGGGCTCTACCGCCGGGCGCTCGCCGCGGAGATCACCCAGGTGCCGGGCGTCGACATCCCGTACGAGCCGCCCGGGCACCCCGAGGTCGTGGTCCGCTCCGACCAGGTGTCGCCGGAGGAGGGCGCCCAGCGCGTCTTCCAGGCGCTCGTGGACGCGCGGCTCATCGGTCCGACCGAGTTCGGCCGGCTGACCGGCGGACTCCGCCCGAAGCGCGGCAAGCCCGCCGCGGCGGCCAAGCCCGCCGCCAAGGGGGCGAAGCCCGCGGCGAAGGGCGCGAAGAAGGCGGCCGCGAAGAAGCCCGCGAAGCCGGCGAAGGCCAAGCGGCGCTGAGCTTCGCGCGCCCCCTGGCGTCCCGTCCCGCGGGCGGGTAGATCACCGCCATGGCGGCAGTCCCCGGAGACCTCGAGGCGGTGCGCCGTGACTCGGCGGGACGCCTCGCGCGCATGAGGTCCGCGCTCGCGGGCCTCGACGGCGCGCTCGTCGCGTTCTCCGGCGGCGTCGACTCGACCTTCGTGCTCGCCATCGCCCGGGAGGTGCTCGGGGACCGCGCGGTGGCCTTGACCGCCCATTCTCCCTCCGTCCCCGCCGCGGAGCGGGAGGAGGCCCGCCGCCTCGCCGCCGGTCTCGGCGCGCGCCACCTCGAGCGCACGAGCCGCGAGGGCGAGGACCCGCGCTACCGGGCGAACCCCGTCGACCGCTGCTACTTCTGCAAGGACGAGCTCTACCGGCTCTGCGAGGCGGTCGCGCGCGAGGAGGGGCTCTCCGCGATCCTCGACGGCTTCAACGCCGACGATCACCGCGATCACCGCCCGGGCCGGCGCGCCGGGCTCGAGCACGGCGTGCGCTCGCCGCTCTCGGAGGCGGGGCTCACGAAGCTCGAGGTGCGGGCGTGGAGCGCCGCGCTGGGCCTGCCGACGTGGGACAAGCCACAGATGGCCTGCCTCGCCTCCCGCATCCCGTACGGCACCGAGGTCACGCCGGAGCGGCTCGCCCGCGTCGAGGCGGCCGAGGCGGCCCTGCGCGGGATGGGCTTCCACGACCTCAGGGTCCGGTACCACGGCGACCTCGGCCGCGTGGAGCTGGGCGAGGCCGAGCTCGAGGAGGGCTTCCGGCGCCGCGGCGAGCTCGTCGCCGCGGTGAAGGGGGCCGGCTTCAAGCTCGCCGTGCTCGACCTCGAGCCCTTCCGGTCGGGCCGCATGAACGCGCTCGCCGGCGTCGCGCTCCCCGTGGTCGCGCCGTGAGGGCCCGGGCGGGCCTCACCGCGGCCGTGGCCCTCGCGCTCGGGGCCGCCCTCGCGGCGGGCCCCGCCGCCGCCCTCGAGCCGCGCTTCGATCACCGGGATCAGCAGGGGCCGGCGCTCGAGCTCCAGTGGGCGAACGACGTGGTCGCCCCGCCGCGGCAGGCCTCGGGCTCCGCCGCGGGGCCGGCGCTCCGCCTCGGCTGGGGGTTCGACCTCGCGGGGGAGGGGAACGAGCTCGTCGTGGGGCTGCGCGCGACGATGCCCCGCCCCGACCCCCGTCGCGTCCACATGCGGCTCGCGGTCGACGTGCGCTACCGGGCCTACTTCGGGACCGAGGAGCTGAAGACGTTCCTCGACGCGGGCATCCTCGCCCCCCTGGCCTCGCGGCTCGCCGCGGGCCCGCTCGTGGGGCTCGGCCTGCAGTACGATCCGACCCGCTCGACCGGCGTCTTTCTGGGCGCGATGGTCGCGACCGGCTTCGGCGAGGCGCGGGTGACCAGCGCGGGCCTCGCGTGTGGCGCGCAGGTCAGGTTCTGATCCCTGCGCCCCTGTTGGGGCGTTCACTCGCGAGATCTTGGAAACTGTGTGTTATGTCAGCCGGTTACGGCCGATGTCGGCCGTTTTCTTGAGTCTTCGCTTCCGGGTGGTAGCGTGTAGGCAAACGTAACCACATGTCATCCGGAGCCTACATGACCTCACCTTTCCAGATGCCCGAGACCGCCGCCGCCCCGTCCGACCTGAATGCCCCCCACCGCCTCGAGCCGATGCTCGTCCGCCTGCCGCCGGCGCTCGCGACCCAGCTCCGCACGCTCGCCCGCAAGACCCGGGTCCGCCAGTCGGACTACCTCCGCGAGGCCGTCGCCGACCTGCTCGCCAAGTACGGGCACCTGCCGGACGGCCGGGAGTCGATGTGACCTCGGCCGTCTCCCGGAAGGCGCCGGTCCCGCCGGCGCCGCCGCGCATCACGCTCGCGCGCATCCGCCTCGCGCGCGTGGCAATGCCGCGCGGCGCGGCCGGCTTCATCGGCCTTCCCATCCCTCCGGTCCCCGCCCGGCCGGGTACGTCACCCCGGCCAGCGTGAGCCCCCAGCCCGGAGCGCGCACCCCGCGGTAGCGCGCCCGGGCGCGGAGGAGCTCCGCGAGGGCGTCGGGCTCGAGGACGCCGACGCCCGCCGCGACCGCGGTCCCCACGAGGTGCCGGATCATCGCCCGGAGGAAGCCGCGGCCCTCGAAGACGAGGGCGTGGAGCTGCGCCCATTCCGCGGTGACGACGTCCGCCCGCGTCACCGTCCTCACCGTGCCCTTCTGCTCCCCCGGCCGGGCGAAGCCCGTGAAGTCGTGCGTGCCGACGGCGTGCGCGAGCGCCGCCCGGATGCGGCCCGGGTCCGGCGCGCGGTCGACGCCCGGGAAGGCGCGCGGATCCGGGAGGCTCCAGGCGTACGGCCGCAGCGGCTCCGGGACCGGCGCGCCCACGAGGTAGACGTACGTGCGCGACGTGGCCGACGCGCGGGCGTGGAAGCCGTCCGGAGCCCGCCTGGCGTCGAGGCACAGGATGCCCTCGGGCAGGGCGGCGTTCAGCGCCGCCCGGAGGGCGCCGGGCTCGAGCGCGGTCCGGGCCGCGAAGCTCACGACCTGTCCGAGCGCGTGCACCCCTGCGTCGGTGCGCCCCGCGACGGCGAGCGGGGCCCGCACGCCCACGGTCGCGAGGGCGGCCTCGACGGCGTCCTGCACGGTGGGGAGCCCGGGCTGGTGCTGGAACCCGCGGAAGCGGCCGCCATCGTAGAGGAGCCGGAGAGCGTAGAAGCGACGTTCCACGTCTGCTACGCTCGCACGCCTCCCGACCGCATGGCTCCTGGAAACGACGCCGATCTCGACGACCCGAAGCTCGCCGGCGGCGAGTGGCTCTTCCGCAAGGGCGGCGAGGTCTACGGCCCCGTGGACGGCCGCCGCGTCGCCGAGCTCCTCTACGCCGGCGAGCTCGACGCCGGCACCCCGGTCTCGAAGGACGACGGCGAGCGCTGGGCGCTCGTCTCGGAGGTGCCCGCCTTCGTCGTCCACGCGAAGAAGGCCCAGAAGAAGCTCGAGATCGAGCGGGAGATCACGAGCGCCCGCGCGCTCGCCGAGCGGCGTGGCCGGCTCCGCCTCGCGGCCCTGGGCGCGGTCGGGCTCGTCGCAATAGCGGGCGCCGGGGTGGGCGCGTGGGTCATGACGCGGCCGAGCGCGGGCTCCGGGCTGCTCGAGGACTTCGGGGAGGGCATCCGGATCGTCTCGGCCGCGAAGGTCGGCGTGTCGCGCCGCGCGGCGGCGGCCGGCGACGAGGTGGAGGTCGCGCTCGAGCCGCTCCCGGCGACCGGAGGGCCCGGGCAGCCGCGGCCCGCGCGCCGCGACCGGCCGTCCCAGCCCGCCGACGCCGGGGCTCCGCCCCGCGCGCCCGCCGGCCGTCCGGCGGGGGCGACGGGCACCGCCCAGGGCGAGGACCTCGTGCTCGAGGCCCGGTTCGACGCCTCGGCGATCCAGGCCGGGGTCGCGCGCCAGCAGCGCACGCTCGTGCCGTGCTTCCGCGAGCAGGCCGCCCGCGATCCGGAGTACCGTGGGCAGGTGCCGCTCGAATTCACCATCGGTAACGACGGCCGGATCGCGGCGCTCTGGATCGACGAGCCGCGGTTCCGGACAGGGCCGCTCCGGGACTGCGTGCAGAAGGCGCTCGGGGGCTGGAAGTTCGACCCGTTCCCCGGGCAGCGCCCGACCGTGCAGCTCGCCTTCGGGGTGGGCGGGTGACCGGCTCCGCCGAGAAGCTCGCCACCCGCGCCGAGCAGCTCCCGGAGGGCTCGCTCCGGCGGCGCGCGCTCGAGGGGGCGAGGGGCTTCAAGGCCGCGTGGGTGGAGTTCGGCCGGCTCCTCTCGGAGGTGAAGCGCCGCGGCGTCTGGCGCGAGTGGGGCCACGCGAGCTTC
Source organism: Anaeromyxobacter sp. (assembly GCA_046351695.1). Taxonomy (GTDB): domain Bacteria; phylum Myxococcota; class Myxococcia; order Myxococcales; family Anaeromyxobacteraceae; genus Anaeromyxobacter. The sequence continues at coordinate 356,508 of JAXLYA010000001.1, forward strand.
GAGCAGTACTGCGCGAAGGAGCTCTTCATCCGCCGCCAGACCGCCGAGAAGCTGACCGCGAGCTACGGCTTCCTCGAGCGGCACGAGCCTGCGCTCGTGCGCGAGAAGCCGGACGGCGAGCACCGGGCGCCCGCGTTCGAGGTCGTCGAGGTGCTGTCGCGCGCCGAGGCGGCGGGCCGGCTGTCGGGCTCGGACTGGAAGGACCTGCGCGAGGAGGTCCTCGAGCAACCCATGACGCCGGCCGCGCTCGGCAAGCGCCTCTCCGAGAAGCTCGGGCCGCCCCCGGCGCCCCCGCGCCCTGCGAAGGCCGAGCGGCTCGAAAGGCTGGCGGCCGCGGCGCGGCGCCTCGCCGGGGCCTGCGAGGACGAGGACGGCGTGCCGCGGTCCTTGAAGGAGCGCGCCGCGGCCCTCGCGAAGGATCTCGCGGCCCTGGCGGGCGACGACGGGTGAGACGCGCTCCCGGGACGCCCCGCCGGTACCCGTGGTCCGTCCGCCAGGGGGCCCACCCCGGGCAGCAGGACGAGGGGGGAGCAGCGGAGCCGAGCCCTGGCTATATTCCGGGCGACGCCCCGAATTCCGGGGCCATGGGATTTGGTGGTAGCATCCTGTTCCGTTGGGAAGCCTGCCTGGATAGCTTCGGTCGAGGTCGCGACGCGTGAGCCGCAAAGAAAGCCACCACGGTAACCTCTCGTGCTCGTTCTGCGGCAAGGGCCAGCGCGAGGTGCGCAAGCTCATCGCGGGCCCGACCGTCTACATCTGTGACGAGTGCATCAAGCTCTGCAACGACATCATCGCGGAGGAGTCCGAGCGCGACGAGGGCCGCCCCGCGGTCTCGCTGCCGACGCCCGCGGAGATCAAGAGCTTCCTCGACGACTACGTGGTCGGGCAGGACCGCGCGAAGAAGGTCCTCTCGGTCGCGGTCTACAACCACTACAAGCGCGTCTACTCGCGCCGGCCCGCGCGCACGCAGCGCCCCGGCCAGGCCGCCCGCGCGCCGGGGCCGGACGACGTCGAGCTGCAGAAGTCGAACATCCTCCTCATCGGGCCCACCGGCTCGGGCAAGACGCTCCTCGCCCAGTCGCTCGCCCGGTTCCTCAACGTCCCCTTCACGATCGCGGACGCGACGAGCCTCACCGAGGCCGGGTACGTCGGCGAGGACGTCGAGAACATCATCCAGAACCTCCTCCACAACGCCGACTACGACGTGGAGAAGGCGGCGCGCGGCATCGTCTACATCGACGAGATCGACAAGATCGCGCGCAAGGGCGACTCGCCGAGCCCGACCCGCGACGTCGGCGGCGAGGGCGTGCAGCAGGCGCTCCTCAAGATCATCGAGGGCACCCGCGCCAACGTCACCCCGCGCGGCGGCAAGAAGTACAACCAGCAGGAGTACATCCAGGTCGACACCTCCAACATCCTCTTCATCGTCGGCGGCGCGTTCTGCGGGCTCGAGCAGCTCGTGCGGCGGCGCGTCGGCGTGAAGGGCCTCGGCTTCGGCGCGAAGATCGAGGGCAAGGAGGAGGTCAGCCTGGGCGAGCTCCTCGCGAAGGTGGAGCCGTCCGACCTCGTGAAGTTCGGCCTCATCCCGGAGTTCGTGGGGCGCCTGCCGATGGTGGCGACGCTCTCCGACCTCGGCGAGGAGGACCTCGTCACGATCCTCTCGACCCCGAAGAACGCGCTCACGAAGCAGTACGTGAAGCTCTTCGAGCTCGAGAAGGTGAAGCTCTCGTTCACGCGGGAGGCGCTCCGCGCCACCGCCCGGGAGGCCATGCGGCGCAAGTCCGGCGCCCGCGGCCTGCGCGCCATCCTCGAGCAGGCGATGCTCGACATCATGTACGACGTGCCGTACCGGGAAGGCGTGAAGGAGTGCAAGATCACCGAGGGCGTCATCCTGAACAAGGAGGCCCCGCTCCTGAGCTTCGAGAAGGAAAAGAAGAGCGCCTAGTAGCCTCACGGCACACTGTGCCGCTCCCGGTCGCAGGCGAGTCTCTCAAGCCATCGTTTCGGTTGGGGTTTCTTTCGGCATCTCCCTTGCTATGAACAAGGGTGGGTGCCGTGCCGTCACGTCGAGGCACGCCCCGGGAGACACGCCATGAAGACCCGCCTCGCCGTCAGCCTCGCCGTCGCCGCCCTGCTCGCCCTGCCGCTCGCCGCCCGGGCGCAGGAGCGCGAGTGGGAGGAGGACTACTCGAACGGCTGGACCGACGACGGCGCCGAGCCGGTCGACGTCCAGGTCGACGCCGACAACACCCCGACCGCGACGCTCGACCAGAGCTTCGACTCGGGCCTGCAGCCGTACGGATCCTGGGTGACGGTCTCGAGCTACGGCCGCGTCTGGCGGCCGCAGGTCTCGGCCGGCTGGCGGCCCTACTACTACGGGCGCTGGGAGTGGACGAACGAAGGCTGGCTGTGGGTCTCCGACGAGCCCTTCGGCTGGGCGACCTACCACTACGGCCGCTGGTCCTACGAGCCGAGCTACGGCTGGATCTGGGTGCCGGGCTACCAGTGGGCGCCCGCGTGGGTGACCTGGCGGACGAGCGGGGACGTGATCGGCTGGTCGCCGCTGTCGCCGGGCTTCTCGCTCTACCTGACGAGCTACCCGTTCGTCGACTTCTACTGGACGTTCATGCCGTGCAACGCGTTCGTCTCGTACCCGGTCTACCGGTACGCGTACCCGCACGACCGCGCGCGCGACTACTTCTACCGCACGGCGCCGGCCCCCGCCCGCAACGCCCCTCGGACCGGCCCGACGCCGAACCGCGGTGCGCCGGTGCCGGCCTGGGGTGGCCCGTCGCCCCGCCTCGTCGAGGACCGGACGGGCCGCCGGGTGAACCCGGTGCGCGTGGTGTCCGGGCCGACGCCGGGCTCGGCCTCGCGGCCGGGCGAGGTGTCCATCTACCGTCCGGGCCGCCCCGTGCGCGAGGGCCGGGACGCCTACCGCGGCCCGGTGCCGTCGCGGGGCAGCCGCGATGCCGGCCCGTGGACGCAGCAGCCCGTCCGCGACGGCGGCAACGGCTGGTCGCCTCCGCGGCCCGTCGAGCGCGGTGGCGTCGACCGCGGCGCCCGCGGCGGCTACGTGCCGCAGCCGGGGCCCCGGATGCAGCCGGCCCCGCAGCCGCAGCCGCGCATGCAGGCGCCGCAGCCGCAGCCCCGGATGCGGGACTTCCCGCAGCCCATCCCGGAGTCCGGCCGCTCGCCGTCGCACGGCGGCTGGACGGCGCCCTCGGCCCCGCGCGCGGCGCCGTCGGGCGGTGGTGAGCGCGGCGGCGGGCACTCCGCGCCGGCCCCGCAGCCGAGCCCGAACCGCGGCGGCGGCGAGTCGCGCGGCAACTCCGGTGGTGGCGGGCGCGGCCACGACCGCGGGCGGTAGCGACGGGTCTCGGGAGGGGCGCTCCGGCGCCCCTTCGCTATTCTCCGCCGACCTTCACCGTCGTCTTCATCTGGCGGCCGGTGTCGAGGTCGCGCGCGCTCATGGTGAGGATGCCCTCGACGTTCACCTCGAAGAGGATCTCGAGGCGGACGGTGCCGGCGCGCGACGGGCGCACCCCGCTGAACGTGAACTCGCCGAGGAGCTCGTTCTGGGCGGTGTGCGGGCTGTCGCCCTGGAAGATGCGCAGGACGAGCGCGTCCTGGCCGTCGATGGAGTTCGTGCCCTCGATGGCCTTCGCGTTCGGGATGGGGGCGTTGCGCGGGAAGACCACGTGCATCCCGCCGCCGGCCTGCTCGATCCCGATCGCCATGGGGATGACGTCGAGGAGCTGGAGCTTCAGGTCCGAGTTCTCCTGCAGCGACCAGGCGTAGAGCGCGGCGCCGATGGCGACGGCCTCGTCGGGGTGCACGCCCTTCGACGGGGGCTTCCCGAAGTACTTCGTGAGCCGCTCCTGGATGATCGGCATCCGGGTCTGCCCGCCGACCAGCATCACCTCGTCGATGTCCTTCGCCGTGACGCCGGCGTCGACCATGACGGCGCCCATGATCTTGAGGGTGCGCTCCACGAGGTGGTTCGTCAGGCCCTCGAGGAGCTTGCGGTCGAACTTCACGTCCATGTTCAGGGGCTGGCCCTGCGGCGTCATCGTGATGAAGGGGATCGAGAAGGGCGCCTCGGTCCGGCCGGACAGGTCGATCTTGGTCCGCTCGGCGAGGTCCTTGATCCGCTGCATGGCGACGGGGTCGCCGGACAGGTCGATGCCGTGCTTCTTCCGGAAGTCCTCGAGGACGTGCTGGATCATCGCGGCGTCGAAGTCGATGCCGCCGAGGAAGATGTCGCCGCCGGTCGCCTTCACCTCGAAGACCCGGTCGCGGATCTCGATGATCGAGACGTCGAACGTCCCGCCGCCGAGGTCGTACACGAGCACGCGCTCGTCGAGCTTGCGCCCGATGCCGTAGGCGAGCGAGGCCGCGGTGGGCTCGTTGATGATCCGGACCACCTCGAGGCCGACGAGCCGGCCGGCCTCCTTCACCGCCTGGCGCTGCCGGTCGTTGAAGTAGGCGGGGACGGTCACGACCGCCCGCTCGACCGCGAACCCGAGGTGCTGGGAGGCGACGTCCCGGATCTTGTTCAGGATGCGGGACGAGATCTCCGGCACGTGGAAGGCGCGGCCGTGGCAGTCGAGCTCGACGTCGTTCTCGGTCCCCGGGTGGACCCGGTACTGCACCGTCTTCTGCACGTGCTCGACGATCTCGTCCTTCGGCGCCCGGCCGATGAGGCGCTTCGTCGCGTACAAGGTGTTCCGGGGGTTGAGCTGCCACTGGCGCTTCGCCTCGTGGCCGATGAGCTCGTTCCCCTTGTCGTCGATGGCGAAGATGGACGGGATGGTGAAGTCGCCGCCCTTGTAGGGGATCAGCTTCACCTGGCCGTCGCCCTCCGCCACCGCGCAGCAGGAGTTGGTGGTGCCGAGGTCGATTCCGATGATGGTTTCGCGCGACGACGCCATGGATCCGCGCAGCGTACTACGAGGGCGGCCGCGGCGTGCACTCGGAACCGGGGGGGTGCCTTCTCGGCCGGGGCGGGCCGTGAGACGCTTTCGCCCGGAGGTCGGCGGTGACGTCCATGGATGCGCGAAAGTGGCTCTCCACGGTGGGCGGCGGGGTCCGCAGCGCCTTCGTCGAGAACCGGTCCATCCTCTCGATGGAGGAGTGGCTGAAGGTCTTCCTGGACGACCCCCGCCGGCAGGCGCGGGGCGCCGCCCAGTACCTGAGGGACGTGTTCGATCACTACGGCTCGGAGGAGCGCGAGACCCCGGTCGGACGGGTCCGGCGCTGGGCGCTCTTCGATCTCCCGTTCGAGGCGGGCGCCCGGGCGCAGCGGGTGGCGGGCCAGGAGGAGGTCCAGGCCGCCATCTACCGCGCGCTCGGCGGCTTCGTGCGCTCGGGGCGGGTGGACCGGCTCATCCTGCTCCACGGGCCGAACGGCTCGGCGAAGTCGTCCATCGTCGGCGCCATCCTGAAGGCGATGGAGCACTACTCCCACGAGAAGGAGGGCGCGCTCTACCGCTTCCACTGGGTGTTCCCGAGCGACCGGACGCTGAAGGGCGGCGGGCTGGGGTTCGGCGGCGGCGCGCGGAGCGGGGAGGGCGACCTCGCCACCTTCGCGCACCTCGACGGCGACGCGCTCGACGCGCGCCTCTCGTGCCCGATGAAGGACCACCCGCTCCTGCTCGTCCCGAAGCCCGCGCGCCGCAAGCTCCTCGAGGAGGCCTGCCGGCCGTCGAGCAGGGAGGGCGCCGCGTCCCCCGACGCCCAGCCCGACTTCGTGCTCGCCGAGCACCTCCTCGAGGGCGAGCCCTGCCATTACTGCCGTCAGATCCACGACGCGCTCCTCGGCGCCTACCAGGGCGACTGGCTGAAGGTGATGCGCCACGTCCAGGTGGAGCGGTTCTACGTCTCGGCCCGGTACCAGCAGGCCGCCGCCACGGTCGAGCCCCAGCTCACCGTCGACGCGGGCGCCCGGCAGGTGACCGCCGACCGGAGCACCGCCGCGCTGCCGCCGGCGCTCCACGCGCTGTCGCTCGTGGAGCCGAACGGGCCGCTCGTCGCCGGCAACCGCGGCGTCATCGAGTACTCGGACCTCCTCAAGCGCCCGCTCGAGCACTTCAAGTACCTGCTCGGCGCGAGCGAGACCGCCAAGGTGTCCCTCGACGCGTTCGTGCTGCAGCTCGACCTCGTCCTCATCGCGAGCGCGAACGAGAAGCAGCTCGCCGCCTTCAAGGAGTCGCACGAGTTCGCCTCGTTCAAGGGGCGGCTCGAGCTCGTGCGCGTGCCGTACCTCCGGCGCGCGTCGGTGGAGCAGGAGATCTACGACCGGCAGATCACGCCCGCCGCGGTGGGGAAGCACGTCGCGCCCCACGCGACGGCGGTGGCGGCGCTCTGGGCGGTGCTCACCCGCCTGAAGCGCCCCATCCCGGAGCGCTACGCCGGGGAGCTCCGCGCCCTCGTCGGGGAGCTCGCGCCGCTCGAGAAGCTCCGGCTCTACGACGCTGGCGCCGCGCCCGACCGGCTGACCCTCGCGCAGGCCCGGCTGCTCCGGTCGCACGCGACCGACCTGTACCGCGAGTCGGACGTCTACCCGGCGTACGAGGGGCGCAGCGGCGCCTCCGCCCGCGAGGTCAAGACCGCGCTGCTGCACGCCGCGCAGGCGACGGCCACGCGCTGCCTCACGCCGGTCGCGGTGCTCGAGGAGCTCGAGGCGCTCTGCCGCGACAAGACCGTCCACGACTTCCTGCAGCAGGAGGTGGTCGAGGGCTACCACGACCACGAGGAGTTCGTGCGGGTGGCCGAGGCCCGTTACCTCGACACCATCGACGAGGAGATCCGGGATTCGATGGGGCTCGTGACCGAGGGGCAGTACCGCGAGCTCTTCGGCCGCTACGCCGCGCTGGTCTCGTCCTGGCTCAAGGGCGAGAAGGTGCAGAACCGGCTGACCGGCGCCTCCGAGCCGCCCGACGAGGCCCGGATGACCGAGTTCGAGGGCGTCGTGATGCCCCCGGGCGAGGACCGGGGCGCGTTCCGGCGCGGCCTCGTCTCGGCCATCGGCGCCTTCCGGCTCGACCACCCGGACGCGAAGGAGATCGACTACGTCGCGATCTTCCCCGATCTCTTCCGCCGGCTGCGCGAGCACACCTACGAGGAGCGCAAGCGCCAGATCCGCCGGACCCGGGAGGACGTGCTCCGCTACCTCTCCGACGAGCGGGATCGGCTCGAGGACAAGGCGCGGCGCCACGTCGAGGAGACCGTCCGCCGGATGCGCGACCGCTACGGTTACTGCGAGCATTGCGCCCAGGACGCGCTGCTCTTCCTGATGCGCCGGCGGTACGAAGGGTAGGCCGGGCCGGCCGGCCCCACGGCCGGGCTCGCCGTGCCCGCGGCGACGACGGGGACGTGACCCCGCGGCTCCGCGGGTGAGGGCCTACTTGCCCGGAGGCGTCGAACCGCCCGGGGCGGTCGGACCGGCGGGCGTCGCGGGCCCGGACGGCGGCGTGGCGCCCGAGCCGGTCGCGTCGGGCGTGGACGGACCCGCCCCGCCGGACGGTCCGGCGGCCTGGGCGGGAGTCGACGGCGTGCGGGCGTTGCCCGCGGGCCGGATCTGCACCCAGTATGCGACGGAGACGGCGTTGCGACCCGCGCGGATCGGCTGCCCGGGGGCGATGTCGAGCACCGAGCCCAGGCCGCCCTGGGTGTAGACGAGGGTGTTCCGGTCGAGCCCCAGCGAGACCGGGCCCTTCGCGGTCGTGAGCTCGACGTGCCGGGTCTGCCGGTCGACGGAGACCACCGTGCCCGTCACCTCCTCGAGCACGGTCGCGGGGGAGGGCTTCTTCTGGCCGAGATCGAGCTCCGCCGGCTTCGCCTCGGCGGGCTTGTCGCCGGGCGGCTTCCCGCCGCCGGATGCAGCGACCTGGTCCGCGGATGCAGCCGACGCCGCGAGGAACGCGATCGAGAACGCCAACGTGAGCATGGCGGGCATCATAACTCCGGGTACGGTTCCACGCCCGTCGGACGCCCCTGATAAGTTTCGGTGCTCCATTTCTACCCGAGGGGTGTCCATGGACGAGCGCGTCAGCTGGGACGAGTACTTCATGAACATCGCGCGCGTGGCCGCGACGCGCGCCACCTGCGACCGCAAGCACGTCGGCGCGGTGCTCGTGCGGGACAAGACGATCCTGTCCACCGGGTACAACGGCTCGATCCGCGGCCTCCCGCACTGCACCGAGGTGGGCCACATGATGGAGGAGGGCCACTGCGTCGCGACCGTGCACGCCGAGGCGAACGCCATCCTCCAGGCGGCGAAGAACGGCGTCGCGATCGACGGCTTCACCTGCTACACGACCGCCTCGCCCTGCTGGCCGTGCTTCAAGCTCATCGCGAACTCGGGCTGCCGGCGGATCGTCTTCGGGGAGTTCTACCGGGACGCGCGCATCTTCGAGTATGCGCAGAAGCTCGGCATCGAGCTCGTCGAGCTGAAGGTGCCGGCGCGGCCGGACGTGCAGCCCGCCGACACCGGCCAGCCGCAGAGGGTCACGGGGAAGTGAGCGGGCGCAGGAGCTCCGCCCCGACGACGGCCGCGTTCGCGGCGCGCCGGGCGGCGAGCATCGCCTCGCGCTGGCGGAGCTTCACGTAGGACGCCTGCCGTGCGGGCGGCACCGGGTCCGGGTAGGCCGCGAGCTCGGCGCGGGCGGCCGCGAGCGCGCGATCGACCGCGACGACGCGGATGGCGGGCCGCCGGTCCGGCTCCTTCTTCGGGTCGATCTCGGCGGTGTCGTTCTCGGTCCAGAGCGGCACGTAGTCCGCGCCCGCGAGCACCGTGCGGACGACGCCGCGGCCGAGGTCGCGCTTCTCGATCGCGAAGCGGAGGAGGGCGCCGTCGCGGGTCGCGCCGACGTCGTCCGGGGTGACGCCGTACACGTAGCGGCGGGACTGGTTCGACACGAAGTTGCCGAGCGAGTAGGCGACGAGGGCGGTGCCTCCCTCGGGCCGCGGGACGAGCTCGACCGGTTGCAGGACGTGCGGGTGATGGCCGATGACCGCGAGCGCCCCGGCCTCGACGAGCCGGCGCGCGAGCTCGACGTCCTCGGCGCGGGGCTGCGCCTCGTACTCGACGCCCCAGTGGATCGACACCAGCACGGCGTCCGCGAGGGCCGCGGCCGCGCGCACGTCCTCCGGGGCGCGCGCGCGGTCCAGGAGCGACGCCTGCAGGCAGTCGGGCCTGCGGGGTGGGCAGTCGTTGCCCTGCTGGTTGAAGCCGTAGGCGTAGGCCAGGATCGCGATCCTGAGGCCGTTCACCTCGAGGAGCGTGGGCCCGGCGCTCCGGCCCGCGGGGCCCGCCCCGACCGGGCGGAGCCCGGCGGCGGGGACGCGCTCGAGGGTCTCCTCGAAGCCCGCGCGGCCCTGGTCGAAGGCGTGGTTGTTCGTGACGGAGACGACGTCGACGCCCGCGTGCGCGAGCGCGGCGGCCGCGGCGACCGGCGCGTTGAACATGAACTCGCGCGTGCCGACGTTCGCGGTGGGGGCGACGGGCGTCTCGAGGTTCGCGAACGTCACGTCGGGGCCGGCGAGGAGGTCCGCGACGGGCGCGAGGACCCAGGCGTAGCCGTCGTCGGCGGCCCCGGCGCCGTGGACCGCCGCGGTGCGCTTGATCGCCTCCTGGATCATCACGTCGCCGGTCGCGCCGAACGTGACGCGCGCGAGCGTGCGGACCGCGGGGCCGGGGTCGACGAACGGTCGAACGGCGGCGCCGCGGGCGGGCAGGGCGGCCGGGCCCTCGCGGGGCGTGGGCGGCGGCTGGGGGCGCGGCGCCGTGGCGCAGGCGACGGCGAGGAGGACGCTGAGGGGGCTGAGCTTCCGGAGCACGGGTGGTGGATGATAACGGCCTCTCCGGGAGGGGTTGAAAAAATGGGAGGCCGTGCGCATCTCGGACACCCCGGATGGCCATCCCAGCGCGCGACGCGGCACGCCTCGAAGGCGGGAGCACCCCGGAAGGTGCGGCCCGGGGGCTCGAGCACGCCCTGAGGTCCGAGGCCCTCGCCACCGTGGCCGCGGGCGTGGCGCACGACGTGAAGAACCCGCTCAACGCGATGGCCCTGCAGCTCGCGCTCCTCGGCGAGAAGCTCGGCGACGTCGGCAACGCGGCCGGCCACCTCTCCGCGATCCGGGAGCAGATCGGGCGGGTCAACGAGGTCGTGCGGCGGCTCCTCGACGTCGTCGATCCCTCGGGCCTTCTGGGCCTCGACGCGGGCGCGCTGCTCCGCGACGCGGCCGCGCTGCTCGGGCACGAGGCGAGGCGGCGCCGCGTGGCCGTCCAGCTCGTGGTGCCGGAGGGGGCCGTGCGGTGTGGGAGCGACCCGGCCCGGGCCGGGCGCCTCGTGCTCGCGGTGCTGGCGGCGACCGTGGCGGAGACGCCCGACGAGGGCCGCGTGGAGGCCCGGCTCCGGCGGGAGGGTCGAGAGGTCGCGATCGAGCTCGCGCGGGCGGGCGGCGCGCCCGGGCCGGGGCTCACGGCGCTCGCCGCGGCGGAGCCGGAGGGTGTCCTCGCGATCCGGCAGGGGGCCGAGGGCGTCGTGATCACGATCCGGATCGAGGGGGAGGAGCGGCCATGAGCTTCCGGGTCCTCATCGTGGACGACGAGCCGGACAGCCTGACCGCGCTCGCCGAGCTCTGCCAGCGCTGGGGCTACGACGTCCAGACCGCGGGCGACGGGCACGAGGCCCTCCGCCGCGCCATCGAGCGCCACCCCGACGTCATCCTCACCGACCTCGTGATGCCCAACATGGACGGGCTCTTCCTCCTGCGCGCGCTGCGGGCGGAGCTCCCGGACTCGGCGGTGGTCCTCCTGACCGGGCGCGGGACCATCCAGACCGCGGTGCAGGCGATCAAGGAGGGGGCGTACGACTTCATCGAGAAGCCGCTCGAGGTGCCGCGCCTGCGGCTCGTGCTCGAGCGGGCGCTCGAGAAGAAGGAGACGCTGCGGGAGGTCCAGGTGCTGCGCCGCCGCCTCGCCGCGCTCGCCCCGGGCACCGAGGTGATCGGCTCGGGCCCCGCCATGCGGAAGGTCTTCGACCTCGTGCGGCGGGTCGCCTCCTCGAACGCGAGCGTGGTCATCACCGGAGAGAGCGGGACCGGCAAGGAGGTGGTGGCGCGCGCCATCCACGACCTCTCCCCCCGCAAGGAGAAGGCGTTCGTCGCGCTCAACTGCTCCGCCATCCCCTCCACGCTGATCGAGTCCGAGCTCTTCGGCTACGAGCGGGGCGCGTTCACCGGCGCGGAGCAGCGAAGGGTGGGCAACTTCGAGCTCGCCCACGCGGGCACGCTGTTCCTCGACGAGATCGGGGAGCTGCCGCTCGAGCTCCAGGCGAAGTTCCTGCGGGTCCTCGAGGAGCGGAAGATCCGCCGCCTGGGCGGGCGGTCGGAGGTGGACGTCGACGTGCGGGTGCTCTGCGCGACCAACCGCGATCTCAAGGAGGAGGTCCGGGTGGGTCGCTTCCGCGAGGACCTGTTCTTCCGCCTGCAGGTCTTCTCGATCGCGCTGCCGCCGCTCAAGGACCGGCGCGAGGACGTCCCGCTCCTCGTCCACCACTTCATCGAGAAGTTCAACGCCGAGACCGGCAAGCACGTGCAGGGCCTCACCCCGGGCGCGCTCTCGGTGCTGCAAGGCTACGCCTGGCCAGGCAACATCCGCGAGCTCCGCAACACCGTCGAGCGCGCGATGATCCTCGCCGACGGCGACGTGCTCGGCGAGGAGCACCTCCCACCGGACATGGCGCACGCCCGCGCCGAGACCGCGGTGCTGCGCGTGCCGCTCGGCCTCGAGCTCGACCAGGTGGAGCGGGAGTACATCCTCGCGTCGCTGCAGCGGAACGGCGGCAACAAGGCCCGCACCGCCGGGGCGCTCGGGATCAGCGAGAAGACGCTCTACAACAAGCTGAACCGCTACGCCTCCGAGGCCCGCGACCGGGCCGCCGGCGCGGCGGCGGGCGCGAAGGCGTAGCTCAGGCCAGCGGAGGGGCGACGGCCACCCGGCCCCGGCCCGCGCGCTTCGCGGCGTAGAGGGCCGCGTCGGCGGCGCGCACCAGCGCGTCGGCGGAGACGCCGGCGCCGCCGGCGGGAAGGCACGCGACCCCGAAGGACGCGCCGACCGTGACCCGCCGCTCGGCGAGCTCGAGGGACGCCGAGCCGAGGCGCGCACAGATGCGCTCGGCGAGCACGCGGCCCTCCTCGGCGGTGGTGTGCGGCAGGAGCACCACGAACTCGTCGCCGCCGTAGCGGGCGCCGAAGTCGGTCTCGCGGAGCTCCTCCCGGATGACCGCGGCGACCGCGGCGATGGCGCGGTCGCCGGCGGCGTGCCCGAGCGAGTCGTTGATGGGCTTCAGCTCGTCGAGGTCCGCCATCACGCAGGTGAGGGGGGTGAGGTAGCGGTGCGCCCGCTTCACCTCCTCGTCGACCCGGGCGCGGAAGGCGCGGAGGTTCGCGAGGCCGGTCAGGGCGTCGGTCTGGGCGAGCGCCCGCAGCGCGGACTGGCTGCGGACGAAGCGCAGGGTCCGGTCCACCCGCGCACGGAGCTCCCGGTCCGAGAAGGGCTTCTGCAGGTAGTCGACCGCGCCGAGGTCGAGGCTGCGCACCTTGATGGCGTCGTCGCCCTGGCCCGAGACGAAGAGCACCGGGATGTCGGCGGTGGAGGGGTCGGCGCGGAGCCGCTCGAGCACCCCCAGGCCGTCGAGCCGCGGCATGAAGAGGTCGAGCAGCACGACGTCGGGGCGCTCGTCCCGGGCGAGCTCGAGGGCGGCCTCGCCGTCGGGGGCGGCGAGCACCTCGTAGTCCGGCTCGAGCGCGAGCTGGAACGCCTCGCGGGCGTCGACCTCGTCGTCGGCGACGAGCAGGCGCGGGCGGGGGCCCGCCGGCCGGGGCGCGCGCCGGCCGGAGCGCGCGTCGGTCGCGGGGCGGAGCGACCGCTCGAGGTCCTCGGCGAGCCGGCGCAGCCGGCCGGCCTCCTCGGCGGGCGACGGCCCGCCCGGCGCGCCGCTCGCCAGGCGCTGGGCGGCGGCCGTGAGCTCGGCCGCGGCCGAGGCGACGAGCGCCTCCCGGCGGTGGCCGAGCTCGCGGAGCCTGCGGTTCGAGTCGGCGAGCTCGGTGAGCGCGGCGGGGAGGAGCGCGCGCAGGCGCTCCGCGCGCCCCTGCGGCGGCGACCCGGCGAGCCCCTCCAGCTCCGCGAGGAGCGCGTCGAGCGGGTCGGCGGCCGCGTCGGGCGCGGGCCGCGGCAGGCTGTCGGTCGGACCACGCATGGACGGCTCTGGATCCCCCTGCGACATGACGCCTGCCGTCCCCCGGGCAGCAGGCCCGGGACAACCTACCCCCTGCCGCGGCGCCGGGTGAGCCGCCGGACCACGGGACGCGGGCAGGGGATGGCGCTATATCCGGGGGCATGGCGGAGACCGTCGAGATCTACGGGAAGGACACCTGTGGCTACACCAGCGCCGCACGTGCGGACTACGCCGCCCGCGGTCGCCAGGTCACCTACTTCAACGTGAAGAAGGACCCCGAGGCGATGAAGCGCTTCCTCGAGCTCTCGGGGGGCGACCGCCGGGTGCCGCTCATCGTCGAGCGGGGTCGGATCTCCATCGGCTTCGACGGGACCTGAACGGTCTAGACGCTCCCGGTCGGGAGCGACGCAGCCGGAGGTCGCGGGCTCAGTTCCGCCCGTAGAGCGCGCGGCGGTTGCCGCGCATGCTCGGCCCGAGCGGCATCGGCGGGCGCTCGAGGTGGAACTGGAACCACTCGTTGCCGTAGGTCTTGCCGAGCTTGAGCTTCTTCCCGTTCTGGAGCGTCTGCAGCGTCGAGGCGAGGCGCTCGTCCTTCGGGAGGACCGCGGCGCCGCGGCCGGCCACCTGGATCGCCTCGTCGTGGCGCCCGGCGTCCTCGAGGATCCACGCGTACACGCTCCAGAGGAGGCTCTCCTTCTTCGACACCTTCGCGGCCTCCTCGAGCGCCGCGACCGCGCCCTGCACGTCCTTCTTCTTGTAGCGCGCGGCGGCGAGCATCCCGCGCGGCACCCACTGGCGCACCCAGCTCTTCTCGAGGTGGGGCACCGCCGCGTCGAAGTCGCCCTTCACGTAGAGGATCTGCCCGATCGCCGCGTGGAGCTGGGCGCCGGTGAGGAACTGCCAGCGCTCGAACGCGAAGCCGGTCTTGAGCACGGCGATCGCCTTGTCGAACCGCGGCGGCTGGACCGAGAGCTCCCTCTGCATCTCCTCGAAGACGCGCTCGAGCTGCTTGCCGGAGCGGCGGGCGAGCAGGATGTACGCGGCGACGCCCGCGACGAGCGCGGGGACGATGGCGGCGACCCACCCGAAGCCGCCGAGGGCGACGGCGGCGGCGACGACGACGGTGATCGCGAGGCTGATGAGGAGGTTGTACATGGCGGGTGGGTACCGATACACGCGCCCGGGAGCGACCGGCAAGGCAAAATGCCCGGCTCCGGCGCCCCGGGTCTGTTGTGGCCCTCCCCGGAATCGAACCGGGATGGGGGGTCGCCCCGCTCGATTTTGAGTCGAGTGCGTCTACCAGTTCCGCCAGAGGGCCTCGGGGCGGACCCTACCACGGAACCCCGCGAAAACGATTGAGCAGGCGCGGGTGCGGCTATAGCCTTGGGCGGCGCAATCGAGCGCCCAATTCGAAGCAAACCAATTCCGGGAGTCCCCCATGGCCCGCACCGCCGCGTCCCCCTCGATCGACGACATCGTCCGCGACGCCATGGAGGCGGTCGTGAAGAAGGCCTCCGTCTCGATCGCCCGCGCCGTCGCCGAGATGGCCGCCGCCCGGCTCTCCGAGGAGCTCGAGGTCGGCCTCGCGAAGTCGAAGGGCGCGAAGGGCCGCCGCGGCGGCGCCCGCGCCGCGCGCGCGCCGCGCACCGAGATCACGAAGTGGGTGGCCGACCGCCGCGCGCGCCGGGTCCCGAACTTCGTCATCGACGCGACCGGCCTCAAGACGAAGAAGGCGATCGTGGCGCGCTTCGGCGCGGACGCCGCGTTCGAGAAGGGGAAGCCGCTGCCGCCGAAGGCGAAGAACGCCTCGGCCTAGGCGCGGCCCGCCGCGCGCTACTTCTTCTCGCCCCCGGTCCCGCCGCCCGCGGGCGCCGCGGGGGCGGGCGCCGGCTTCGCGTCGGCCGCGCCGCCCGTTGCGGGCGCGGGCTTCGCCTTCGCCGAGCCGGCGCTCGCGTAGAGATCCGAGTACCAGCCGCCGCCCTTCAGCTGGAAGCTCGTCCGCGAGACGAGCTTCGAGAGCCGGGCCTCGCCGCAGCCCGGGCACGCGCCGGGCGGCGGGTCGTTCACCTTCTGCATGACCTCGGTGAGCCGGCCGCACGCCTCGCAGACGTATTCGTAGATGGGCACGGTGCGATCCTAACCGGGGGCCGGTTCCGCCTGCTACCCGCGCCGCTTCGCGGGCGGGCGCTTGCCGCCGGGGCGGGGCCCCGGGCGACCCGGACCGCGCGGACCCGGACCGCGGGGCGCAGCCGCGCGTGGACCGGCGCCCGGCTTCCCGGGTCCGCTCCGTCCTCCGCCGGGCCGGGGAGCGGGACCGCCGGTGCGCGCGGGCGGGGGGCGGCCGCCGCCGGGGCGCCGTGGCCCGGAAGGCGGGGACCGGCCCGGACGCCCCGGCCGGTCGGGCCGCGCGGGGCGGTCGGAGCGCATCGGTCGTCCCGTCGGGCGCGCACCTCCCCGCCTGGGCGGCGCGAAGCCGCCGCCGGCGCCGCCACCCTCGAGCCCGAACCGGGCGGCGAGCGCGGCGGCCTGGGCGGGGCCGAGCGAGAGCGTCCGCGCGAGCCCGTCCGCGACCGGCTCGCCGGCGGCGCGGAGGGCCCGGGCGTGCTCGGGCAGCCGCGCGCGCAGGTCGGCCTCGAGCTCGGCGGAGAGCCCGAGGTCCTCCACCCGCGCCGCGTCGCCGAGCAGCGCGGCCACCCGGTCGGTGAGCGTCGACCGGCGGCGGAGCTCGTCCCGGCGCTCCTCGCGCACGCGCTCGACCTCGGCGCGCGCGTCGAGGCGCGCGACGGCGGCGACGAGCCCGTCGCGCGTCGTCCCGACGCGCTCGGCGGCGCCCGCGAGCGAGCCGCCGGCGGCCCGGAGCGCGTGGAGGAGCTCGTCGCGCTCGCGGTGCGCGTACGCGTTCGCGAGGCCGTGGTGATCGAGGAGCGCGTCGAGCTCGCGGTCGCCGACGCCCTCGGGGGAGCGCCACCCGGCGGCGAGGGCGGCGAGGAGGTGCGGCCGGCGGCCGCCGTGCCGGCGCACGAGCCGCTCGACGACGGCCCGGCCGGGCGGTTCGAAGAGGTCGGCGAGGAGGGGCAGGGCAGGGGCGGACGCCTCCGGAGGAGGCGTCCGGTCCGCCGCCCGGCGCACCACCACCTGCGCCGCGGGGCCGCGCTTCTTCGTGCGGGTGACCTTGCGCGTGGACGGGGCCTCCGGCGCGGGCGCGCCGGCGCCGGCGGTCCGGCCGGCGTCGCGGGCCGCCTCGGCCTCCTCGGAGAGGTACCGGCCCTCGCGCTCGCGCTCCGCCGCGACGTCGGGCGGCGTGCCTCGGGCGAGGTCGGCGAGGGCGAACGGGCCGAGGGGCCTCGCCGGTGGTGGGTCGGCGAGCAGCGCGCGCGCATGGAGGAGCGCGTCCCACGACAGGCCGCCCAGGGCGGCGCGGATCTCGGCGGCGCCCGCGTGGCGTCCCGCCTCGGCGCACCAGCGTGCGACGCGCTCCACGAGCTCCGGGTCGAGGTCTGCCATGGCCGGGGCACCCTGCGACGTGACGCCCCGCTCCGTCAAGCGCCACGACGCCGGCGTTGCCGCCGGCCCTTTCGCCGTGCTTCACTCCGGCCGTGCCCGGAAAGCCTGCCGTCGAGCCGAAGCCTCCGCTGCCCCACGGGCTGCGCGTGCTGCGCTGGGTCCTCGTCGCGCTGCTCGCGGTGAGCGCGTTCCTGACGCTCGTTGCGGTGCCGGAGCTGCGCGAGGAGGTCGCCGCGTCCGCCTGGATCAAGGCCGCGCTCGCGGCGCCGCTCGTGCTGCTCGGCGCCTTCGTGGTGGGCTTCGCGGTGTACCGGGTGCGGATGGTGCGGCTCGGCCGCTACGAGGGCGGGCGCGCGCTCCTGCAGATCGCGCTCCTCAGCCTCGCGCTCGCGGTGATCGGCGGGCTCGTGCTCTTCCCGGACGATCGCGGGGTGAGCGCGAAGCCGGTCGACCTCGCCCACGCGCTCCGGGTCCCGGACCCGGTGGTGAAGTCGCTCGCGGCGGAGGTCGTGCGCCACCGGCCGCCCGAGGAGGCGAGGGGCCTCCTGCCCGCGCTCGTGCCGCTGGTCGAGGACCCCTCGCCGGAGGTCCGGCGGCAGGCCCACGCCACGCTGGTCCAGCTCGCCGGGGGAGACCTCGGCGGCGAGGGCCCGGGCGCGGGCGCGCGCTGGCGCGAGAAGCTCGGCCTCGCGCACTGACGCAGCGTCCGGTGTGGGATGGCTCGACCGGGGCTCCGGCCTGCGAGGGCCTTGCGCCCCGGCCGGGGTGCGTGATAGTGAGAATCGTTCTCATGATGGCTCACCCTGGCCGCACCCGACCCAAGGTCTCGTCCTCCTCCCGGCAGGCGGCGCTCGCCGCGTACATCGAGCAGAAGGGGCTGAAGCGCTCCCGCCAGCGGGAGCGGATCGCGTCGGCCTTCTTCGAGCTCGACGGCCACGTCACCGTCGAGGAGGTGGTGGAGCGCGCCCGGCGAAACGATCCCCGGGTGAGCCTCGCCACCGTCTACCGGACGATGAAGCTGCTCGCCGACTCCGGCCTCGCGACCGCCCGCCAGTTCGGCGACGGCCAGACGCGCTACGAGGCCTCCGAGGGCCGGGAGCACCACGACCACCTCATCTGCACCTCCTGCGGCGCGATCGTCGAGTTCGCGAACGACCGCATCGAGTCGCTGCAGGCAGCCGTCGCGAAGCGGCACGGCTTCGACGTCGAGAAGCACAAGCTCGAGCTGTACGGGCGCTGCCCCGACTGCCGGCGCGGCGCGGAGGCGAAGCCGTGACGCCTCCTCCCCCGCAGGGCGCCGAGGCGCGCGTCGAGGATCGGCACCCTCGCAAGGATCCCGGGCTCGAGCGCAAGGAGCTCGTCCAGGCGGCCCGCGCGGTCATCCTGGTGGGCAACCCGAACGTCGGCAAGAGCGTGCTCTTCGGCGCGCTCACCGGCCGTTACGTGACGGTCTCGAACTACCCCGGCACCACCGTCGAGGTGACGCGCGGCTCGGCCACGATCGAGGGCCGTCCCTGGCACGTCATGGACACGCCGGGGACGAACAACCTCCTCCCGGCCTCCGAGGACGAGCAGGTCACCCGCGACATCCTCCTCGCCGAGACCGACTACGTCTGCCTGCAGGTCTGCGACGCGAAGAACCTGCGCCGCGGCCTCCTGCTCGCGACCCAGCTCGCCGAGGCCGAGGTGCCGTTCACCCTCGCGCTCAACATGGCCGACGAGGCCGCGAGCCGCGGGTTCCACATCGACGTCGAGCGGCTCTCCCGTGAGCTCGGGGTCGAGGTGGTCTCGACCGTCGCGGTGGAGCGCAAGGGGCTCGGAGAGCTCCAGGCGCGCCTCGGCGACGCCCGCCCGTCGGGCTTCCGTCCCCGCTACGACCCGGTCGTCGAGGAGGCGGTCGCCGAGATCGAGGGGCTCATGCCCGCCGGCGGGATCGGCAAGCGCGCGCTCGCGGTGATGGCGCTCGCGGGCGACGAGTCGCTCCGGCCCTTCCTGGGAGGCCGGCTCTCGGCCCCCGCGCTCGCGCGGGTCGACGAGGCCCGCCGGAAGCTCGCCGCCCGCTTCCCGGAGTCGCTCCGGTTCGTCATCGCCCGCCAGCGGCTCGCGACGGCGGACCGCCTGCACGACGCGGTCGTCACCCGCACCGGCGCCTCCGCGGCGAGCGGCTTCGCGCGCAAGCTGGGCGGCTGGTCCACCCACCCGGTGCTCGGGGTCCCGATCCTCTCGGCGGTGCTCCTCGCCTGCTACGGCTTCGTCGGCGTGCTCGGGGCGAAGACGCTCGTCGACTTCCTCGAGAACACGGTCTTCGCGAACTACCTCGTGCCCTGGACCGACGCGGCGGTGCGCTTCCTCGCCCCGGACGGCCCGGTGGAGACCTTCCTCGTCGGCCCGCCGGGGATCCCGGTCGCCGAGAGCGGAGGCATCCTCGTCGGGAAGTACGGCCTCGTGTCGATGGGGCTCAGCTACGGCATCGCCATCGTCCTCCCCATCGTCTTCACCTTCTTCATCGCCTTCAGCGTCCTCGAGGACTCGGGCTACCTCCCGCGCCTCGCGGTGATGGTGAACCAGCTCTTCAAGAAGATGGGGCTCAACGGCAAGGCGGTCCTGCCGATGGTGCTCGGCCTCGGCTGCGACACCATGGCGACCATGACCGCCCGGATCATGGAGACGCGCAAGGAGCGGGTGATCGTGACGCTGCTCCTCGCCCTCGCCGTGCCGTGCTCCGCGCAGATCGCGGTCATCCTCGCGATGACCTCCCGGCTGCCGCTCGCCGCGACCTTCTGGTTCGTCGGGACGATCCTGCTCGTGATCTTCCTCGTGGGCTGGCTCGCGGCGAAGGTGCTGCCGGGCCGCGGCTCCGACTTCATGCTCGAGCTGCCGCCGCTGCGGATCCCCCAGGCCGGCAACGTGGCGGTGAAGACGCTCGCCCGCATCGAGTGGTACCTGCGCGAGGCGCTGCCGCTCTTCGTGGTGGGCACCTTCCTCCTGTGGGGGCTCGACCGGGTGGGCGGGCTCGCGGTCGTCGAGCGCGCCGCGGCGCCGATCGTCACGGGGGTGCTCGGCCTGCCCGCGGCCGCGGCCGGCGCGTTCATCCTCGGCTTCCTCCGGCGCGACTACGCCGCCGCAGGCCTGTTCATGATCTACCAGCCGTTCATGGACGCCGGCACGCTCACGAAGCAGATGCAGATCGAGGTCATCGTCGCGCTCGTGACCGTCACGCTCTTCATCCCCTGCATCGCGAACTTCTTCATGATCCTGAAGGAGCGCGGCTGGAAGACCGGCCTCGCCATCGCGGGGTTCGTCGTGCCCTTCGCGATCGCGGTGGGCGGCCTCCTCAACGTCCTCATGCACGCCTTCTACTAGGAACGAGACCGATGCCCGCCGTCGTCGCCCGCGAGGAGACCTGTCCGCTGTGCCAGACCCGCTTCGACGCGGAGGGGCAGGGCTGCCGTCCGAGCTGCCCGATGTCGAAGGGCTGCAAGGTGCTGTGCTGCCCGTCCTGCGGGTACAGCTTCCCGCAGGAGGAGACCGGCCTCGCCGGCCGGTTGCGCTCCTGGCTCGATCGCCGCGCCCGCGGCCCCGAGGCGGCGAGCGCCGGTGCGGGGAAGGTGGCGCCGTGAGCACGCTGGCGTCGCGCCGCAGCGAGGAGATCCTGGAGACCGTCTTCACCGAGCGGGAGGAGGGGAGGAACCTGGCCGCCGGGATCCTGGCCGCCGCCCCCGAGGACCACGCCCCCGGCGCCGCCCGCGAGGACCTCGAGGCGCTCGCCTCGGCCGGCCTCGTCCGGCTCGACGGCGAGCGGGTCGACCTCACCGACGGCGGCGAGAAGCGCGCGCGCGACGTCGTGCGCCGCCACCGCCTCGCCGAGCGGCTGTTCAACGACCTGCTCGACCTCGGCGGGGTCGCCGCCGAGAGCCAGGCCTGCGAGTTCGAGCACATCCTCTCGCCGGAGGCGACCGACTCGGTCTGCACGCTGCTCGGCCACCCGCCGACCTGCCCGCACGGCAAGCCCATCCCGCCGGGCCCGTGCTGCAACACCTTCCAGAAGACGGTGCGGCCGCTCGTGACGGGCCTCCCCGCGCTCGAGCTCGGGCGCCACGGGCGGATCGTCTTCATCGCCCCGCGCTTCCACGACCGGATGGACCGGCTCGCGGCGCTCGGGGTGGTGCCGGGCTCGACCCTGCGCCTGCACCAGCGCGCGCCCTCGTTCGTCATCGAGGTGGGCGAGACCACCATCGCGCTCGATCCCGAGATCGCGCGCGAGATCTACGTGAAGCCCGTCGACGCGGCGTGACCGCCTCCCCCGGGGAGCCCGCGGGCGGGCCGCGCCCGCCCTGAACCTGAGAATGAGACGCAGCATCGAGATCCGCCGATGACCCCGCTCGCCGCCCTCGCCCTCGCCCTCGCCGCCGCGGCCCCCGACGCGGGGCAGCTCGCGCGCGAGGCGTTCCCCGAGGCCGAGCGCGTCGAGCCGCGCGAGCTCCTGCTCACCGACGAGCTCGCGGCGCGCCTCGAGGCGCTGTCGCACGCGCGCGTGAAGGAGCGGCGGGTCGCCTTCGTGGCCGCGCTGAAGGGGCCCGGCGCCGGGCTGGTGGTCGGCTGGCTCGTCGTGCACGAGCACGTCGTGCGCACGAAGCGCGAGACCCTGTCGATCGCCTTCGAGCCGGACGGCCGCATCCGGAAGGTCCGGGTGATCGAGTTCCAGGAGCCGCCGGAGTACCGGACCCCGGAGCGCTGGCTCGCGCAGCTCGAGGGGAAGGGGCCCGACGACAAGGTCACGGTCGGCCAGGACCTCGCGCCCATCTCCGGGGCGACCCTCTCCGCCCGCGGCGTCGCCGAGGCGTCCCGCTGGCTCCTGCAGGCCTTGAAGCTCGCCGCCCACCCGCCGGCCGGAGGCCGCCCATGAGGCTCCTCGTCTCGCCCGTCGCGTCGAACCCCCGCAGCCGCGCCCCGGTGCGCCTCTACCTCGCCTTCGCGGCGCTCGTGCTCGTGGGCTGGGCGGTGCAGCGGGTCCGCGCGGGCGGGCTCTCGCCGGCGGAGGTGGACGCCTACTACCTCGGGGCCGGCGCGGAGCCGCTCGCGCCCGCGGCCATCTGGGAGGAGATCCACATGGGCGCCTTCGTGCACGGGTTCACGCTCTTCATGCTCGGGGCGCTGCTCGCGGTCTCTCCGGTGCCGTCGCGCCTGCGCACCGGACTCTTCGCGGCGGCGGCGGCGGCCGCGTTCGCGGACCTCTTCGCGCCCTTCGGCGTGCTCGCCCTGAACGGCGGCGGGCTCCTCAGGGTCGTCACGTTCGTCGCGAGCGCGGTCACCACCGGTGCGCTGCTCGCGCTGGTCGCGGCGCGGTTCGGCCGGGAGCCCCGGGATGCCTGACCGCAGGCTCCTCGCCCACCGCCTGCCGGCGCTCGCCTTCGCGGCGTTCCTCGTGGTGATCGCCGGCTCCGCGGCCGTCCTCTTCGCGCTGAAGATGGGGCTCGGGCCCGGCCACGTGGCCGCCTACTACCGCGGCGACGCGGCGGCCTTCGCCCCGGCGAAGAGCTTCGACGGGCTCCTCCTCGTGGCGGTGCCGCACCTCGCGGCCATCCCGCTCGTGCTCTTCGCGGCCGCCCACGTGGTCGGCTGGGCCCGCGCGCTGCCCGGCCGCTGGCACCGGGCGCTCCTCGTGCTCTCCTTCGGGTGCGCGGCGCTCTCGATCGGGGGCGGCTTCCTCGTGCGGTACGGCCCGCCGGCCCTCGCGTGGCTGAAGATCGCGGCGTTCGCCGGCCTCGAGGCCGCGCTCCTCGCGTGGGCCGCGCTCCTCGTGCGCGTCTTCCTGCCGCTCCGTCACGGGCTCGCGGTGGGCACGCCGGGCGTCGCGAAGACGCGGCCGGCGGAGTCGACCACGATCGCCTCCACCCCGGCCTCGCGGGCGAGCCGCTGAGCGTCGGCCGGGCCGGCGACGAAGAGCGACTTCCCCTGGATCTCGGCCTCGACCGCCGAGGGCGCGAGCACGGTCACCGACCGGAGGCCCTCCGCCGGGCGGCAGGTCCTGGGATCGATGAGGTGGTGGTACCGCCGCCCGCCGGCGACGTACGCGTGCTCGTAGTCACCGCTCGTCGAGAAGGCCGCGTCGCGCACCGGGAACCGGAGGAGCGCGTCGCCCGCGCCGCCGCGCGGGTCACGCACGCCCACCGTCCAGGGCTCGCCGCCGCGGTCGCCCGCGGCGTACAGGTCGCCCCCGGCCTGCAGGAGGAAGTCCCGGTACCCGAGCGCCCGGAGCGCCCGGGCGGCGGCGTCGAGGGCCCAGCCCTTCGCGATGCCGCCGAGGCCGACCCGCATGCCGGGCCGTTCGAGCCGCGCCTCGCAGCCCCCGGCCGCGCGCGGGCGGAGCGCGAGGCCGCCGTGGCCGACGAGCGGGCACGCCGCGCGCAGCGCGGGCTCCGCGGGCGGCGCCGGCGAGGCGAGGTCGAACCGCCAGAGGCCGGCGAGGGCCGCCCACGTCGGGTCGAAGCGCCCCTCGGTCCGGACCGCGCCGTCCTTCGCGCGCGAGAGGGCGTCGCAGAGGTCGCCGGGGAGGGGGACCCAACCCCGGCCGGCGGCCGCGTTCAGGGCCGAGAGCGGAGACTCCGGGTCCCACTCGTTCATCGACCAGGTCACGCGGTCGAAGACCGCGAAGGCGGCCTCGAGGCCGGGCCCCGCCCGCGCGGGGTCCACCCCGGCGAGCGCGACCGTGGCGAGGGAGCCGAGCGTCGGGCGGGTCTCCTGGACCAGCCCGGGGGCGGCCGGGGCCGGGCCCGGAGCGGCGGCCGGACCGGCGGCGGTGGCGAGCCAGAGCGCGGCGGCGAGGGAGGGGGGCACCCAGGGGTCTTAACCTGGCGTAGGTCCCGAGACATCGGCCGATTTCTGGATCTCGCACATGCGGCGTGCGAGCGTCCTCGGTCGATGGCGACGTGGCGCAGCTGGGCCCTCAGGGCCTACGTCGGGGGCCTCGCGCTCCTGGCGCTCCTGTCCGCGGTCGACGCCTCGGGCCTGCGCAAGGCGAGCCGCCTCGCGGCCGAGGCGGAGCGGGTCGAGGCGGAGAACCGCCGCCTCGCCGAGGAGAACGCCCGGCTCACGCGCGAGGTGCGGGCGCTGAAGAGCGACCCCGCCGCGATGGAGCGGGCCGCGCGCGAGGACCTCGGCCTCGTCCGCCCGGGCGAGCGCGTCTACCGGGTGGAGGCCAACCCGCCGTGAGCGTCCCGGCCGCCTCGCTCCCGGCGAACCGCGCCGACGGCGGGCCGCGCCCCACGCTCGGGGAGAAGCTCGCCCGGACCCGCCGCCGCCCGCCGCTCGTGCGGCTCTATGCGGCGGTGTTCTCGGAGCTCGGCCTGCTGGGCGGCCCCTCTCGCCGCCGGGGCCGCCGCTTCCTCGTGCGCAGCGTGCCCGCGGCCGTCGTCGTCGCGAACGCGGCGCTCGTCGCGCTCGGCGCCTTCGGGGCCCGGGAGCCGGGCTGGATCCAGGCGGGTGCGCTCGCCGCGCTCGCGCTCGGCCTCGCCGGGGCCGTCTACCGCCGCACGCTCGGCGCGGCCGAGGGCCGCGCGGCGCCGCTCCGCGAGCAGCTCGAGCTGGGGTCGCTCTTCGTCGTCGCGGCCCACGCGACGGCGCAGGCCGCGAGCGCGGGCGGCGAGTCGGTGCTGCAGCCGCTCGTCTACCTCGTGATGGCGTTCCTGGTGGCCTTCCTCTCGCGCCCGGCCGGCTTCGCGCTCGTGGGGTTCGCGGTGGCGCTCGAGGGGCTCGCCTGGCTGGGCCGGGGCGCCCACGCGGCGGAGCTGCCGGCTGCCGTGATCCACGGCGGCTTCGTGGCCCTGTTCGCGGCCCTCTACCACGCGGTGCTGGCCGCCCACGTCGCCGCGGGCCGGCGCGCCGAGGCGGAGGCGGTGGCGCGGCGGCTCCGCGAGATCGTGGACCGGGCGCGGGTGCTCCGGGTCCAGGCCCCGGCCGGCGTCCCCGCCGAGGAGGACGAGTGGTCGGCGTCCGCCGTCGTCGAGGTCGAGGCCGCGGTGAGCGCCGCGCTCGAGATCGCCGAGGCCGCGCTGGAGAGCCAGCTCGCGGCCGTCTACCTGCTCTCCACCGACGACAAGGCGCTGACGCTCGTCGAGTGCCGCGCGGCCGACGACGTGGTCGCCCGCGGGCCGCTGCCGGCCGGGGAGGGCGCGCTCGGCGCGGCGGTGAAGACCCGGCGCCCGGTGCGGCTGCACGGCGACCTCAAGCTCCCCGCCCACCGGCTCGACGGCCGGGCTCCCGGGGCGCTCCTCGTCGTCCCCATCGTGGACGCGAAGGGCTTCGTGCGCGGGGTGGTCCTCGCCGAGCGCGAGGCGCCGGTGGCGTTCACCGAGGGCGACGAGCGCGTGCTGCAGGCGCTCGCCAGCGAGATCTGGCGCGCCCGCAGCGCCGAGGCGCTCATGGCGAACATGCGCCGGGCCCGCGACGAGAAGACCCGGCTCCACGGCGCGATCGAGCGGCTCAACAAGGCGGCGAAGCCGGCCGAGGTCTACGACGCGGCGCTCGACGCCGCCCGGGCGATGGCCCCGGCGGACGTGGCGATCGTGACGCTCGTCGAGCAGCGCGGGTCGAAGAAGTTCCACGTGATCGTGCGCGCGGCGGGCGACGAGGCCGTGGTGAAGGCCCTCGAGGGGCGCGAGTGGCCGGACGAGGCCGGCGGGCTCGTCGCCTCCGCGGTCCGCTTCGGCCAGAGCCTGCCCGCGGCCGACGTCGACCCCGCGAAGACCCCGGTCCTCGACCCCGAGACCCGCCTGAGGGGCGTCGCCTCCCTCCGCGTCCTGCCGCTCAAGTCGGCCCAGGAGGTCGTCGGGACCCTGGTGCTCGGCAGCCGCCGGCCGGAGGCCTACGACGGGGACCTGAAGCTCCAGCTCGACGTCGTGGCCATGCAGGCGGCCACCTCGCTCGACCGGGCGCGCCTCTTCGAGAAGACCGAGCGCCTCGCGACGACGGACGGCCTGACCGGCCTCCAGAACCACCGCACCTTCCAGGCCCGCCTCGACGACGTCCTCGCCCAGGCCGAGCGGTACGGGAAGCGCGCGGCGCTCCTGCTGTGCGACATCGACCACTTCAAGTCGGTGAACGACACCTACGGGCACCCGGTCGGCGACGTGGTGCTCCGCGGCGTGGCCCAGGTCCTCGCGAAGGAGGCCCGCACGGTCGACGTGGTGGCCCGCTACGGCGGGGAGGAGTTCGCGATCATCATGCCGGAGACCGACGCGGCCGGCGCCGCGGTCATCGCCGAGCGCATCCGGGAGCGGGTCGCCGCGCGGACCTTCGAGACCGAGCAGGGGCCGCTGAAGGTGACCCTGTCCCTGGGCGTGGCCGGCTACCCGGGCGACGCCGACCGGCGCGCCACCCTGCTGGAGCGCGCCGACGCCTGCCTCTACCAGGCGAAGCGGGGCGGCCGGAACCGGGTCGTCGTGGCGTCCGCGGCCCGCCCGCGGCCCCTCGCGGCGGGGTAGAATCCCCGGCGTGAAGAAGAACTTCGTCCTCGACACCAACGTCCTCCTGCACGACCCCCGCAGCATCTTCGGGTTCGGGGACAACGACGTCGTGATCCCGATCTACGTGATCGAGGAGATCGACAACTTCAAGCGCGACCTGTCGACCCTCGGCCGGAACGCCCGGCAGGTCTCCCGCCACCTCGACGACTTCCGCGCGGCCGGCAAGCTGCGCGAGGGCGTGTCGATCGGCCCGGAGCACGGCCGCATCCGCGTGCTGACGGCCGAGCGCAAGCTCTCGCCGAACCACGCCATCGAGGGCCACTCGGTCGACGACAAGATCCTCGCGGTGGCCCTCGAGCTCGCCGAGCGCGAGAAGGGCACCCCGACCGTCTTCGTCACGAAGGACACGAACCTGCGCATCCGCGCCGACGCGCTGGGCCTCCACGCGGAGGACTACGACGTCGAGGGGATGGAGGCGCTCGACGAGCTCTGGAGCGGCATCGCCGAGGTGGACGTCGATCCCGAGGCGGTGAACGCCTTCTACGCGGAGGGCACGCTCGCGGTGCCGGCCGGGCTCGAGCCGCCGCCGCCGAACGCGTTCGTGGTGCTCCGCGACCGCACGAACCCGCAGCACTCCGCCGTGGGCAAGTACTCGGCGGCGCGCCAGGCCTTCGTGCAGCTCATCAAGACGCCGAAGGAGGGGGTCTGGGGCATCCGGCCGCGCAACAAGGAGCAGTCCTTCGCGCTCGACCTGCTCCTCAACGACGAGGTCCGGCTCGTCACCATCGTGGGCAAGGCCGGCACCGGGAAGACGCTCCTCGCCATCGCGGCGGGCCTCCAGAAGACGATGGAGGAGGGCGTCTACCAGAAGCTGCTCGTGTCGCGGCCGATCTTCCCGCTGGGGCGCGACATCGGCTACCTGCCGGGCTCGGTCGAGGAGAAGCTCAACCCCTGGATGCAGCCGATCTTCGACAACGTCGAGTACCTCATGAACCTCTCGCGCTCCGAGAAGAAGCAGGGGCGCGGGTACCACGAGCTGCTCGACCTCGGGATCCTCGAGATCGAGCCGTTGACCTACATCCGCGGCCGGTCGATCCCGAACCAGTACATCATCGTCGACGAGGCCCAGAACCTCACCCCGCACGAGGTGAAGACCATCATCACGCGCGCGGGCGACGGCACGAAGATCGTGCTGACCGGCGACCCGTACCAGATCGACAACCCCTACGTGGACCAGACCAACAACGGCCTCGTCCACGTGGTGAACCGCTTCAAGAGCGAGCGGCTCGCCGGCCACATCACGATGTCGAAGGGCGAGCGCAGCCCGCTCGCCGAGCTCGCGGCGAACCTGCTGTAGCGGCCTTAGGATCCGCCGGTGACCGAACCGACGCTCCCCGAGCTCGAGTACCCGCTCGACTACACGTTCAAGATCATGGGGCTCGCCGCCGACGACTTCGAGCGGCACGCCCGCGCGCTCGTCGAGCGGGCGATCGGGCTCGAGGCCGCCGAGGTGCGGGTGCGGTCGAGCGCCGGCGGGAAGTACCACTCGGTGTCGGTCGTGGTGCGGCTCGAGGCCGAGGACCAGCGCCGGGCCGTCTACGTGGCGCTGAAGGCCGACGCGCGGGTGGTCTACTACCTGTGACGGGCGAGGCGGCTCAGGCCGCGGCGCTCGGGGCGAAGTCGACGACCTCGACCGCGCCGGGCGCGAGCCCGAACTGCACGCCGTCGCGCCAGCCCTCGGCGTCGCCGCCGATCTGCAGCGGCATCGGGCGCTCGAACGACAGGGCGACGCGCTCGACCGAGAAGTCGTGCAGGACCTCGTGGCTGAACTCGCCGGAGAACAGGCGGGGCAGCTGGAGGAGCACGTCGGCCACGGGGACCGAGGAGGCGAGCCGGAGCTGGAACATGCCCGGCGCGCGGTCGGCGAAGGGGAACGCCTTCAGGCCGAGCCCGTAGTAGGGGACGGTGCTCGCCGCGGCGAGCGCGCAGGGGCCCGCGTAGAGGAGCTCGCCGTGCTCGACCGGGCGGCCGATGCGGTTGCCGCGGGCGTCGAGGCGCCAGGCGGTCCGGCCGGTGTTCACGATCTCGCAGTAGCCGGGCCGGCGCTCCATGAGGTACCGGGGCGCCGAGCGGAGCGCGACCGCGAGGCCGTAGCCCGGGGCGCCGAGGCCGAGGCCGCGGAGCGGCGTCTCGGCGAGCCGCTGCTTCACCCAGTTGTAGTCGTTGAGGATCGCGGCATCGAGGCCGACCCCGGCGAACGGGGTGCGGCGGCCCCCGACGTCGAGGAGCGGGAGGCGGCGGGTGCCGGCCTCGCCGCGGAGGTAGCGGACGAGATCCTCGGTGTGGCGGCGCGGGTCGGCGCCGACCATCTCGGCCACCGCGTTGCCGGTGCCGAGCGCGAGGACGCCGAAGCGGGGCGCGCGGGCGAAGCGGCGCTCGGCGATCTCGAGGATGCGGTTCACCCAGGCGACGAAGGTCCCGTCGCCGCCGCCGGTGAAGACGGTGTGGTACCCGCGGTCGACGACGGCCTCCGCGACGCGGGAGGCCTCGTCGGGGCAGGTCGTGAAGTAGACGTGCTCGCTCGGAACCACGCTCAGCAGGGAGTCGCGCACGCGCGCGTTGACCGCCTTCGCGTTGCCGTTCAGCAGGACGGCGACGCCCTCGGTGCCGGCCGCGGTGGCGGCGTCGGCGGCGGGGTGGAACCGGGGCTGGCGCTCGAAGTTCTGGATGAGTCGAAGCATGCTCACGGTCCGCTGGGGAGGTGTGACGCGGCTGCCCCGGTGGGAGCAAGCCGGGTGCCACGGCGCGTCAGCGAGGCGATGCCGTGTCGGAATCGTGAGTTGCGTGTGGTGCCCACCCCAGGTCGGGTATCCGAGGTACGCGTCGCCAGGGTGGCGGTGCGGTGTTCGCTACGCACCTCGACTGCGCAGTGAAGTCGCACCCCGGCGCGGGCTCCGCAAACGACCGGGCGGCGTTTGACAGGCCCGGACGCGGACTTAGGTTGGCCGCGTCCAGGAGGGACCTTCGAGAATGGCCAAGATCATCGGCATCGACCTCGGCACGACCAACTCGGTCGTCGCGGTGATGGAGGGCAAGGACGCCGTCGTCATCACGAACGAGGAAGGCTCGCGCCTCACCCCGAGCGTCGTCGCCTACACCAAGGAAGGGGAGCGGCTGGTCGGCCAGGTGGCCAAGCGCCAGGCCATCACCAACCCCGAGCGCACCGTCTACTCGATCAAGCGGTTCATGGGCCGCCGGTACAGCGAGGTCTCGGAGGAGAGCCGCCGCGTCCCGTACAAGGTGGTGGAGGGTCCGAACGGCGACGCGCGCGTCGACATCGACGGCAAGCAGAACTCGCCGCCCGAGATCTCCGCGCAGATCCTGCTCAAGCTGAAGCGGGCCGCCGAGAACTACCTCGGCGAGAAGGTGACGGACGCCGTGATCACGGTGCCCGCCTACTTCAACGACGCCCAGCGCCAGGCCACCAAGGACGCCGGCGAGATCGCCGGCCTGAACGTGCGCCGCATCGTGAACGAGCCGACCGCGGCCGCGCTCGCGTACGGCCTCGACCGCAAGAAGAACGAGAAGATCGCGGTCTACGACTTCGGCGGCGGCACGTTCGACATCTCGATCCTCGAGGTGGGCGAGAACGTGGTGGAGGTGCTCGCGACGAACGGCGACACGCACCTCGGCGGCGACAACCTCGACCAGGCCATCATCGACTGGCTGATCGCCGAGTTCAAGAAGGACTCCGGCCTCGACGTCTCGAAGGACAAGATGGTGCTGCAGCGCCTCAAGGAGGCGGCCGAGAAGGCGAAGATCGAGCTCTCCTCGACGATGGAGACCGAGATCAACCTGCCGTTCCTCACCGCCGACCAGACGGGCCCGAAGCACCTCTCCATGAAGCTCTCGCGCGCCAAGCTCGAGCAGCTCGTGGGGGCGCTCGTCGACCGCTCGATCGAGCCGACCCGCCGCTGCATCGCCGACGCGAAGCTCGACCCGTCGCAGATCGACGAGGTGGTGCTGGTCGGCGGCCAGACGCGCATGCCGCTCATCATCGAGACGGTGAAGAAGTTCTTCGGCAAGGAGCCGAACCGCACCGTCAACCCGGACGAGGTCGTGGCCGTCGGCGCCGCGGTGCAGGCGGGCGTGCTCTCCGGCGAGGTGAAGGACATCCTCCTCCTCGACGTGACCCCGCTCTCGCTGGGCGTCGAGACCCTCGGCGGCGTGATGACCCGCCTCATCGAGCGCAACACCACCATCCCGGTGAAGAAGGCGGAGGTCTTCTCGACCGCCTCCGACAGCCAGACGTCCGTCGAGATCCACGTGCTCCAGGGGGAGCGCGAGATGGCGAAGGACAACCGGACGCTCGGCCGGTTCCACCTCGAGGGCATCCCGCCGGCCCCGCGCGGCATGCCGCAGATCGAGGTCGCGTTCGACATCGACGCGAACGGCATCCTGAACGTCTCGGCCCGCGACAAGGGCACCGGCAAGGAGACGAAGATCACCATCTCCCACTCGTCCGGCCTCGCGAAGGACGAGGTGGAGAAGATGGTGGCCGACGCCCGTGCGCACGAGTCCGAGGACAAGGCGCGCCGCGACGAGATCGAGCAGCGCAACCGCGCCGAGAACCTCGCCTACCAGATGGAGAAGCTCCTCAAGGACAACAAGGAGAAGCTCTCCGCCGCGACGGTGAAGGACATCGAGGACGCGGTCGCCGAGGTCCACAAGGTCCGCGAGAAGGGCGGCGCCGACGAGGTGAAGGCGGCGATGGACCGCCTCGAGAAGGCGAGCCACAAGGCGGCCGAGGAGCTCTACAAGACCGCGCAGCCGGACGGCGGCCCCGCCGGCGGCCCGCCCCCGGGCGGCGCGCCGGAGGAGCCCAAGAAGGACAACGTCGTCGACGCGGAGTTCAAGCAGGTCTAGCAGCGCGGCCTCGGCAAGGCCGAGGCCGCGCAATCCTGGCCCCAGCGGACTCATCCGCTGGGGCCCTTTCCTTTCGAGGGGCTTTCACCCGACCCACGCCCCAAGCTCGCGAGACCTTGCACCTCACCATCCTCAGCCGCTCCGAAGGCATCTACACGACGCGCCGCCTCGTCGAGGCCGCGCGGGCGCGCGGCTGGAAGGCGCGGGTGGTGGACCCGCTCGACGTCGAGCTCGGGCTCGGCGAGGACGTGCCCGCGCTGCACTGGCGCCGGAAGGCCTTCCCGCGCACCGACGTGGTCGTCCCGCGCATCGGGCTCTCGGTCCACCAGTACGGCCTCTCGGTGGTGGCCCAGCTCGAGCTCCTCGGCGTGCCGGTGCTGAACGGCGGCCGCGCCATCTCGGCGAGCCGCAACAAGGTGCGCGCGCTCCAGCTCCTCGCGGCGGAGGGCGTGCGGGTCCCGCGCACCGTGATGGCGAGCGCGCCGGCAGGCCTGAGGGAGATGGCCCGCCTGGTGGGCGGCGTGCCGGTGCTCGTGAAGCTCATCTCGGCGAACGAGAAGAGCGGCGTGATGGTCTGCGAGACCTGGGAGTCCCTCGAGGCGGCGCTCGAGGCGGTGCTCGGGCTCGGGCAGAACATCGTGGTCCAGCAGTACGTGCGCGGCGCGCGCGGGCGCGACCTGAGGGTCCTCGTGGTGGGCGGCGAGGTGGTCGCCGCCATGCGGCGCCGGCCGGCGGTCGGGAAGCTCGAGACGAGCCTGCGCCGCGGGGCGCGCTTCGAGGCGGCCCAGCTGCCCGAGGCGCACCGGCGGGCCGCCCTCCAGGCCGCCGCGGTGCTCGGGCTCGAGGTGTGCGCGGTCGACCTCCTCGACGTGAAGGGGCGGCCGCTCGTCTTCGAGGTGAACGCCTCCCCGAGCATCCGCGAGGCCGAGGCGGCCTGCGGCGTCGACGCCGCCGGGGCGATCGTGGAGCGCGCCGCGGCGCTCGCCCGCGCCGCCGCGCCGAAGGCGGCGCCCCGGGGCCGCCGTCCCCGGCGGCTCGCGCGGGGGGCGTGAAGCAACGGCCCGCGCCGGCCGTCCATGGTAAGAGGTCCGCTCCGGAGGCATCCCTTGCGCAACGCCCTCGCACTGCTCGCGCTCATCGCCCTCAGCGTCTCCACCGCCGCCCGCGCATCGACACCCGGAGAGGAGGCCGCGCGGAGCTACCGCCTCGACACCGCCGGCTCGACCACCACGCTCGCGCGCGGCGCGGCCGGGAAGCTCGTCCTCGCCATCGTGCCGGGGCCCGGCATCCACGTGCACCCCCAGGCGCCGCTCAAGATCGCGCTCGAGGGGAAGGGGCTCGCCTTCGCGAAGCCCACGCTCGGCCACGCGGACGCGGTCGATCCGAAGGCGGAGGGCCCGCGGTTCGAGGTGCCGTTCACCGCCATCGAGGCGGGCGCCGGCGAGGCGCGCGCGAGGGCCGAGTTCTTCGTCTGCTCGGATCGCTGGTGCGTGAAGCAGGTGAAGGACGTCGTCGTCGGGGTGACCGTCCGGTGAGGATCCTCTACGGCATGAACCCGGTGCGCGAGCTCCTGCGCGCGGGCGGAGAGGGCCTCTCGGAGCTCTGGCTCGCGGAGGGCGGCACCCGCGGGCAGGCGTTCGGCGAGCTCGAGCGGCTCGCGAAGCAGGCGGGCGCGAAGGTGCGCGCCGCGCCGCGCGAGAAGCTCGACCGGCTCGCCGGCACCGACCGGCACCAGGGCATCGTCGCGGTGGTCGCGGATTTCCGCTACTCGGAGCTCGAGGAGCTGCTGGAACCGGCGCAGGGGAAGCCGCCGCTCCTCGTCGTGCTCGACGGCGTCGAGGACCCCCACAACCTCGGCGCGATCGTGCGCTCCGCGCTCGCGCTGGGCGCGACCGGCGTCGTCATCCCGCGCGATCGCGCGGTGGGCGTGACGCCCGCGGTCGCGAAGGCCTCGGCGGGGGCCGTCGAGCGCATGCGCATCGCGCGCGTCGTGAACGTCGCGAAGACGCTCGAGCGCATGAAGGAGCAGGGCATCTGGTCGGTCGCGCTCGCGGCCGACGGCGACCGCGAGCTCGGGGCGGTGGACCTCAAGGGGCCGATGGCGCTCGTCCTCGGCAGCGAGGCCGAGGGCATCCGGCCGCTCGTCCGGCGCACGTGCGATATGGGGGCGCGCATCCCCATGTCGGGCGTCATCGACTCGCTCTCGGTGTCGGCCGCGGCGGCGGTCGCGCTCTATGAGGCGGCGCGTCAGCGCACCCGATGATCCCGGTCATGGTGAGCGCAGGCGCCATGCGCGAAGCGCGAATGGCGCCGAAGTCGAACCAAGAATCACACGGCGATCTGCGCACTTGACAAGCCCGTGCCCCATCCCTTACAAGGCTCCGCTCCACGGCACCCCGACAGCGGGGGTTTACGTGGGAGCCGGATCAGGTTTTCCACCGTGATTTCGCTGGCGTAGCTCAGTCGGTAGAGCAGCTGCCTTGTAAGCAGCAGGCCGCGGGTTCGAATCCCACCGCCAGCTCCACCTCGGAGTGGGATCAGCAGGCGCGGCGGACGCAGCAGGAGAGGTGTCGAGGCTTCACAGGAAGCAGAGGCTTCGCAAGGAAGCACAGGAGCGCATCGAAGAACGCGGAGGGGTTCCCGAGCGGCCAAAGGGAGCAGACTGTAAATCTGCCGGCTTACGCCTTCGGTGGTTCGAATCCACCCCCCTCCACCAAGCATCGGATTCCAGGGCATCTCAGGGGCAGCGGGAGAGAAGTTTCGCGGGAATAGCTCAGTTGGTAGAGCGTCAGCCTTCCAAGCTGAATGTCGCGGGTTCGAATCCCGTTTCCCGCTCCAGTGAGAGGTCGAAGACTCGGCGGCAGCAGCATCGACAACAAGGAATAAGCCCTCGTAGCTCAGTCGGTAGAGCGCGTCCTTGGTAAGGACGAGGTCTCCAGTTCAATCCTGGACGAGGGCTCCAAGTAGACGGCGGCAGGAAGCAGCGCCGCCCGGTGGCACCCAACTGCAGGAGACGACGCCATGGCCAAGGAGAAGTTCGAGCGCAACAAGCCCCACGTGAACGTCGGCACGATCGGCCACGTGGACCACGGCAAGACGACCCTGACGGCGGCGATCACGAAGGTGCTCGCGCAGAAGGGCTTCGCCAGCTTCATGGCGTACGACCAGATCGACAAGGCGCCGGAGGAGCGGGAGCGCGGCATCACGATCGCGACCGCGCACGTCGAGTACCAGACGGAGAAGCGGCACTACGCGCACGTCGACTGCCCGGGCCACGCGGACTACGTGAAGAACATGATCACGGGCGCGGCGCAGATGGACGGCGCGATCCTGGTGGTGTCGGCGGCGGACGGCCCGATGCCGCAGACGCGCGAGCACATCCTGCTCGCCCGGCAGGTCGGCGTTCCGTACATCGTGGTCTACCTGAACAAGGTGGACATGGTGGACGACAAGGAGCTGCTCGACCTCGTGGAGCTCGAGGTCCGCGAGCTCCTGACGGAGTACGAGTTCCCGGGCAACGAGATCCCGATCGTGAAGGGCTCGGCGCTGAAGGCGCTCGAGGGCGACAAGGGGGATCTCGGCGAGCCGTCGATCTTCCGGCTGATGGACGCGGTGGACGCGTACATCCCGACGCCGAAGCGTGCGACCGACAAGCCGTTCCTGATGCCGGTCGAGGACGTGTTCTCGATCTCGGGCCGCGGGACGGTGGCGACGGGCCGCATCGAGCGCGGCATCGTGAAGGTGGGCGAGGAGATCGAGATCGTCGGCCTGAAGGCGACGGCGAAGACGGTCGTGACCGGCGTCGAGATGTTCCGCAAGCTGCTCGACGAGGGGCAGGCGGGCGACAACGTGGGGTGTCTGCTCCGCGGCCTGAAGCGCGAGGAGGTCGAGCGCGGTCAGGTGCTGGCGAAGCCGGGGTCGATCACGCCGCACACGAAGTTCAAGGCCGAGGTGTACGTGCTGACGAAGGAGGAGGGTGGCCGTCACACCCCGTTCTTCAACGGCTACCGGCCGCAGTTCTACTTCCGCACGACGGACGTGACGGGGTCGGTGGAGCTGCCGAACGGCATCGAGATGATCATGCCGGGCGACAACATCACGATGACGGTGACGCTCATCACCCCCATCGCGATGGAGAAGGAGCTTCGCTTCGCGATCCGCGAGGGCGGCCGCACGGTCGGCGCCGGCGTGGTGGCCGAGGTCATCCAGTAAGCCAGTAAGGGAGCAGGGCAATGGCCGGCAACCGGACGATCATCACGCTCGAATGCAAGACCTGCAAAGAGCGGAACTACACGACGACGAAGAACAAGAAGAAGACGCAGGACAAGCTCACCCTCTCCAAGTACTGCCCGCGCTGCCGCAAGCACGTGGAGCACAAGGAGACGAAGTAAGCCGTCCTGGCAGGGCCTAGGCCAGTAGCTCGAACGGCTAGAGCAGCGGTCTCCAAAACCGCGGGTTGGGGGTTCGAATCCCTCCTGGCCTGCCAACACGAACGGGCGGGGCCGTGACGAGCGGCCCCGCCCAACCGAAGAAGCGAGAGCAGCGGGAGCCATGGAAAACGTCGCCGCCCAGAACGAGCAGCCCAGGCGCTACGTCGTCATCTTCTACGCGCTGTCCGCGATCGTGCTCGGCTTCTTCTTCGAGCGCGTCCTCTCGAAGGTGTTCGCCGGCCTCCGCGTCAACGACGCGCCGGTGTTCGCCGGCTACGCGGTCTCGACGCTGGTGGGCTTCGGCGTCGCGGTCGCGGCGGCGGTGGTCTGCTGGAAGGTCGAGAAGATCCGCACCCTGGCGCTCCAGGTCGCGGAGGAG
Source organism: Anaeromyxobacter sp. (assembly GCA_046351695.1). GTDB lineage: Bacteria > Myxococcota > Myxococcia > Myxococcales > Anaeromyxobacteraceae > Anaeromyxobacter. Next base: position 392,458 of record JAXLYA010000001.1, read on the forward strand.
CTCCGCCGGGTCACCTGGCCGAGCTTCCGCGAGACCCGCGCCGCGACGGTCGCGGTGATCGTCGCCTCGGCGATCGCGGCGGTCGTCCTCGGCATCTTCGACTTCGTCTGGAGCTGGCTCAGCGCGCAGATCTACTGAGCACGGGGCAGGGCGGGCGGGGCACTCGAGGAGCCCCGGCGGTGCGAACCGCCGGCTGGCTCCTTCGGCGTCGAATGGGAAGCGTGATCGGGCGGGACTTGGGAGACGTCTAATGGCGAAGAAGTGGTACGCCGTCCATACCTACTCGGGCTTCGAGAACAAGGTGCGCAAGTCGCTCGAGGAGCGCATCCGCCAGCACGCCCTCGAGGAGCGCTTCGGCGAGATCCTCGTCCCGATGGAGGTCGTGCAGGAGATGATCAAGGGGGAGAAGAAGACCTCCAAGCGGAAGATCTTCCCCGGCTACGTCCTCGTGAACATGGAGATGGACGTCGAGACCTGGCACCTCGTGAAGGGCACCGCCAAGGTCACCGGGTTCGTCGGCAACGCGAAGACGCCGAACGAGGTCCCCGCCGTCTCCGACGCCGAGGTCGCGCGGCTCACCTCGCAGATCTCCGAGGGCAGCCTCAAGCCGAAGCCGAAGGTGCAGTACGAGGAGGGCGACTCGGTCCGCGTGATCGACGGCCCGTTCTCGAACTTCAACGGCACGGTCGAGGAGGTCAAGCCGGACAAGCAGAAGGTCCGGGTCCTCGTCTCGATCTTCGGCCGCGCGACCCCGGTCGAGCTCGACTTCATGCAGGTGGAGAAGACCTAGCCAGCAGCGCGGAGTCGCGAAGCGACTCCGCGCAATGGTGCAGAGCGGTACGAAGGGAAGCAGTCCGAAGTTAAACGGAGCGTGGAAGGGCGGAGACGCCCGTCAAACCACGCAGGACCTCCGAGCGGAGGTCCGGAAGGGAAGCCATGAAGAAGGTCACCGGGCAGATCAAGCTCCAGCTGCCCGCCGGCAAGGCGAACCCGGCGCCCCCCGTGGGCCCGGCGCTCGGCCAGCACGGCGTGAACATCATGGAGTTCTGCAAGCAGTTCAACGCGGCGACGCAGGCGCAGGCGAAGGACGCCCTCATCATCCCGGTCATCATCACGGTGTACCAGGACCGGTCCTTCACCTTCATCCTGAAGACGCCGCCCGCAGCGATCCTCCTCAAGAAGGCCGCCGGCCTCCACACCGAGAAGAAGAAGGGCTCCGGGGCGCACAAGCCCGGCAAGGAGACGGTGGCGACGGTGAAGCGCAAGCAGGTCGAGCAGATCGCCAAGCTCAAGATGCCGGACATGACGGCAGGCAGCCTCGAGGCCGCGATGCGGACCATCGAGGGCACCGCCCGGTCCATGGGCATCACGGTCGCCGACTAGCGCGAGGAGGACACGAACATGGCCAACGGCAAGAAGTACAAGGGTGCGCTCGCGAAGGTCGACCGGAACAAGCGCTACAAGGTCGACGAGGCGATGAAGCTCGTGAAGGAGACCGCCACGAAGAAGTTCGACGAGACCGTCGACGCGGCGATCAACCTCGGCGTGGACCCGAAGCACGCGGACCAGGTCGTCCGCGGCGCGGTCGTCCTCCCGCACGGCATGGGCAAGGCGGTGAAGCTCGCGGTCTTCGCGAAGGGCGACAAGGCCCGCGAGGCCCAGGAGGCCGGCGCGGACATCGTCGGCGCCGAGGACCTGGCCGAGAAGATCCAGGGCGGCTTCATGGACTTCGACAAGGTGATCGCGACGCCGGACATGATGGGCGTCGTCGGCCGCCTCGGCAAGGTGCTCGGCCCCCGCGGCCTCATGCCGAACCCGAAGATCGGCACCGTGACGATGGACCTCCAGCGCGCCATCAAGGAGCAGAAGGCCGGCAAGGTGGAGTTCCGGGTCGAGAAGGCCGGCATCGTCCACGTGCCGTTCGGCAAGGCGTCGTTCGCCGCCGACGCGCTCAAGGCGAACTTCAACGCCATCGTCGAGATCATCTACAAGGCGAAGCCGCAGACCGCGAAGGGCGTCTACGTGAAGAACATCACGGTCTCGACGACCATGGGCCCGGGCATCAAGCTCGACACCGCCGAGCTCACCGCGCTCCACGGCTAGCCGACAGTTCTGTGCAGGACCGGCGGCCAATACCGGCCGCCGGGGTTCTGGTCCAAGACAGCGGGCCTGCCTTGGCCGCCCCGAGTGCGGAAGTGCGTAGGGGCGGAGGAGGCGGCGAAGCGGAGTCCGAAAGGCTCCGACCCGCCGAGACGGGAACGCGGTTCACGTGAGCAGCGTCCCCTGCTTGGCCAGGGGCCTCGAGTACCGGCCGTCCGGCCGAATCGAAGCCCGCAGCTTGAACGCAGCCGAGCCCGCCTCGAGCGGCCGGCAGGAAAGGTGGTGAGTTCGATTTGAACCGGACGGAGAAGGAAGAGGTCATCGGAGAGCTGCACGGCCTGATGGCGAAGGCGAAGGCTGCCATCGTCGCCGAGCCCAGGGGTCTCGACGTCGCGACGGTCACCGAGCTGCGCAAGAAGCTGCGCGACGCGAAGATCGACTATCGCATCGTCAAGAACACGCTCGCCGCACGCGCCGCCAAGGGCACGTCGGTGGAGAAGGTGTCGGACAAGTTCGTGGGTCCCACCGCGATCGTCATGTCCTATGACGACGTGGTCGCCCCGGCGAAGCTCCTCGCGGAGTTCATGAAGGACCGCGAGAACTTCGCGATCCGCACGGCGGTCGTCGAGGGCAACGTCATCGACGCGAAGGGCGTCCAGGCCCTCGCGAAGCTGCCGGGCATCCAGGAGCTGCGCGCGCAGATCCTGTCGGCGCTCAACGGCCCCGCGACGAAGCTCGCCCGCATGATCGGCACCCCGGGCAGCCAGCTGGCGCGCGTCCTCGGCGCACGCCGCGAGCAGCTCGAGAAGCAGGGTTAAACGGTACGTGAACCGCCACCCGGAGCGATCCGGGGGCACAACAGCTCGAAGCACAGCGAACAGAAAGAAGGACACGCAGTCATGGCCGATCTCAACGCAATCATCGATCAGCTGTCCGGTCTCACCGTCATGGAGGCCGCCGACCTCGTCAAGAAGCTCGAGGAGAAGTGGGGCGTCTCCGCCGCTGCCGCGCCGGTGATGATGGCCGGTGGCGCGGGCGCCGCCGCGGCGGCCCCGGCCGAGGAGAAGACCGAGTTCACGGTCGTCCTCGCCGACGCCGGCGCCAACAAGATCAACGTGATCAAGGAGGTCCGCGCGATCACGGGCCTCGGCCTCAAGGAGGCCAAGGATCTCGTCGAGGGTGCCCCCAAGGAGGTCAAGGCGGGTATCCCGAAGGCGGAGGCCGAGGAGCTCAAGAAGAAGCTCGAGGCCGCCGGCGCGAAGGTCGAGGTCAAGTAGTTCGAGGCACCGGGTGGGGCACGGGGGACCTGGCTTGCAGGCAGGCCCTCCGTGCCACACCGTTGGATTCTTTGACGGGCGAGGCCGCAGCCGTTACTAACCCGTATCCCTTCCAGCATTCCGTGCAAACCCCGGCCGCTACGTCTCAGGTGACGAGGCCGTAAGTCGCGAACAGCCCGCCGGCCGGCGGGCTCGAGCCGTTTGTACGGAAGCGGAAGAGGGCGCGAGGGCACCACCGCGATGGCGAACACGATCCAGAACAACTTTCGAGTCCGGCGCAACTACGGAAAGATCAACAAGATCGCCGAGATTCCGAACCTCATCGCCATCCAGAAGCACAGCTACGACAAGTTCCTCCAGGCCGACGTCCCGCCCGAGAAGCGGGACGACACCGGCCTGCAGGGCGTCTTCAAGTCGGTCTTCCCCATCAAGGACTTCAACGAGACGAGCTCGCTCGAGTTCGTCTCGTACCACCTCGAGAAGCCCAAGTACGACGTCGACGAGTGCCACCAGCGCGGCATGACGTACTCCGCGCCCATCAAGGTGGTCGTGCGCCTCGTCGTCTGGGACAAGGACGAGGAGACGGGCGCGCAGTCGATCCGCGACGTCAAGGAGCAGGAGGTCTACTTCGGCGAGATCCCGCTCATGACGGAGAACGGGACCTTCATCATCAACGGGACCGAGCGGGTCGTCGTCTCGCAGCTGCACCGCTCGCCGGGCGCCTTCTTCGACCACGACAAGGGGAAGAGCCACGCCTCGGGCAAGCTGCTCTTCAACGCCCGCATCATCCCGTACCGCGGCTCGTGGATCGACTTCGAGTTCGACCACAAGGACATCCTCTACGTGCGCATCGACCGCCGCCGGAAGCTGCCGGCGACCGTCCTCCTGCGGGCGCTCGGCGCGGTGCCCGACACCGCGAAGAAGGAGCCCGTCGAGTTCCACGGCTCCGCCGAGGAGATCCTCAAGTACTACTACGACACCGAGACGATCCGGGTCGAAGGGAAGGGCAAGTTCGAGAAGGACCTGAACCCCGACCTCCTCAAGGGCCAGCGCGCCACGCGCGACATCAAGGACCCGAAGTCGGGCGAGGTGATCGTCAAGAAGAACCGCAAGTACACCGAGAGCGCGATCAAGAAGCTGGTCGCCGCGAAGCTCAAGTCCCTGCCGGTCGAGCCGGAGGAGATCTACACGAAGATCTCCGCCGAGGACGTGGTCGATCCGGGCACGGGCGAGGTCCTCCTCGAGGTGAACGAGGAGGTCTCCGAGGCCAAGATCGAGGAGCTCCGCAAGCGGGAGATCAACGAGTTCAAGGTCCTCTTCATCGACAACCTGAACGTGCTCCCCGCGCTCCGGGACACGCTCATGCAGGACAAGATCGCCACCCCCGAGGAGGCGATCATGGAGATCTACCGGCGGCTCCGCCCCGGTGATCCGCCGACGCCGGAGACGGCGACGAACCTCTTCGTCAACCTGTTCTTCAACGCCGAGCGCTACGACCTCTCGAAGGTCGGCCGCCTCAAGCTCAACTACAAGTTCGGGATCGAGGAGCCGCTCGACAACAGCGTGCTCACGAAGAAGGACATCCTCGAGGTCGTCCGCTTCCTCATCGACCTCAAGAACGGCACCCCGAACAAGGACATCGACGACATCGATCACCTCGGCAACCGCCGCGTCCGCGCGGTGGGCGAGCTGCTCGAGAACCAGTACCGCATCGGTCTCGTCCGCATGGAGCGCGCGATCAAGGAGCGCATGAGCCTCCAGGAGATCGAGACGCTCATGCCGCACGACCTGATCAACGCGAAGCCGGTGACCGCGGTGATCAAGGAGTTCTTCGGCTCGTCGCAGCTCTCGCAGTTCATGGACCAGACGAACCCGCTCTCCGAGGTCACGCACAAGCGGCGGCTCTCGGCCCTCGGGCCCGGCGGCCTCACCCGCGAGCGCGCGGGCTTCGAGGTCCGCGACGTCCACTCCACGCACTACGGCCGCATCTGCCCGATCGAGACGCCGGAAGGCCCGAACATCGGCCTCATCGCGTCGCTCTCCACCTACGCCCGCGTCAACGAGTACGGCTTCGTCGAGACGCCGTACCGGAAGGTCGAGAAGGGCCGGGTGACGAACGAGGTGTCCTTCTACTCCGCGCTCGAGGAGGAGAAGCACATCATCGCGCAGGCGAACGCGCCGGTGGACAAGCGCGGGAACTTCACCGAGACGAAGGTGTGGTGCCGCAAGGAGGGCGAGTACATGTACGCTCGCCCCGACGAGGTGAACCTGATGGACGTGAGCCCGAACCAGCTCGTGTCCGTCGCCGCCTCGCTCGTCCCGTTCCTCGAGAACGACGACGCGAACCGCGCCCTGATGGGCTCGAACATGCAGCGCCAGGCCGTGCCGCTGCTGCGCACCCAGGCGCCGCTCGTCGGGACCGGCATCGAGGCCATCGTTGCGCGTGACTCCGGCGTGACGGTCGTCGCCCAGCGCGACGGCGTCATCCAGTCGGTCGACGCGGGCCGCATCGTGGTGAAGGCCGACGTGGCCTCGTCGACGACCGACGTGGCCAACGAGGTCGACATCTACAACCTCATCAAGTACCAGCGCTCGAACCAGAACACCTGCATCAACCAGAAGCCCATCGTGAAGCCGGGCGAGCGGGTGAAGAAGGGCGACGTCATCGCCGACGGCCCGGCCACCGAGATGGGCGAGCTCGCGCTCGGCCAGAACGTGGTCGTCGCGTTCATGCCGTGGCAGGGCTACAACTTCGAGGACTCCATCCTCCTCTCCGAGCGCCTCATCAAGGAGGACGTGTTCACGTCGGTGCACATCGAGGAGTTCGAGTGCGTCGCCCGTGACACCAAGCTCGGCAAGGAGGAGATCACCCGGGACATCCCGAACGTCGGCGAGGAGGCCCTCAAGGACCTCGACGAGTCGGGCATCATCCGCATCGGCGCGGAGGTGAAGCCGGGCGACATCCTGGTCGGCAAGATCACGCCGAAGGGCGAGACCCAGCTCTCCCCGGAGGAGAAGCTCCTCCGCGCGATCTTCGGCGAGAAGGCCGGCGACGTCCGCGACAGCTCGCTGCGCGTGCCGCCGGGCGTCTCGGGCACCGTCATCAACGCCAAGGTCTTCAGCCGCAAGGGCGTCGAGAAGGACGAGCGCGCCAAGGCCATCGAGGAGATGGAGGAGGCGAAGCTCCTCAAGGACCAGAACGACGAGATCAAGATCATCCAGGACTCGGCGTTCCAGAAGATCCGCCGGCTCCTCAAGGAGAAGGTCGTCACCGGCCGCCTCGTCGACGACAAGGGCAACCAGCTCCTCAAGAAGGGCGACGCCCTCGACGACGCGCTCCTCGACACCGTCCCGCAGCGCTACTGGGGCGAGATCACGGTCGAGGGCGACGTGCAGGACCTCGTCCGCAAGGTGATCGAGAACTTCGAGGAGCAGCGCGAGCTCGTGAAGCTGCTCTTCGGGGAGAAGATCGGCCGCCTGAAGAAGGGCGACGAGCTCCCGCCGGGCGTCATCAAGATGGTGAAGGTGTACGTCGCCATCAAGCGCAAGCTCGCCGTGGGCGACAAGATGGCCGGCCGCCACGGCAACAAGGGCGTCGTCTCCCGCGTGCTCCCCGAGGAGGATCTGCCTTACCTCGAGGACGGCACCCCGGTGGACATCGTCCTCAACCCGCTCGGCGTGCCGTCGCGCATGAACGTCGGGCAGATCCTCGAGACCCACCTCGGGTGGGCCGCGAAGAACGTGGGCCTGCGCCTGCAGGAGATGCTCGAGAAGAACTTCGGCCCCGACCAGCTCCGCAAGAAGCTGAAGAAGGTGTTCGAGAACACCGAGTCGGCGACCGACAAGCTCGGCGAGCTCATCGACGGCCTCCCGGACAAGGAGCTGCCGCGCCTGGCCTCGCGCCTCAAGCACGGCATGCACGTCGCCACCCCGGTGTTCGACGGTGCGGCCGAGGGTGAGATGCGCAACCTGCTCGGCGAGGGCGGGGCGACGATGCAGTCGATCCTGTTCGACGGCCGCAGCGGTGACCCGTTCGACCAGGACGTCACCGTCGGCGTCATGTACATGCTGAAGCTCCACCACCTCGTGGACGAGAAGATCCACGCCCGGAGCATCGGGCCGTACTCGCTCGTCACGCAGCAGCCGCTCGGCGGCAAGGCCCAGTTCGGCGGCCAGCGCCTCGGCGAGATGGAGGTCTGGGCGATGGAGGCCTACGGCGCGGCCTACTCGCTCCAGGAGTTCCTCACGGTGAAGTCCGACGACGTGGTCGGCCGCACCCGCATGTACGAGGCCATCGTCAAGGGCGAGAACACGCTCGAGTCCGGCCTGCCGGAGTCGTTCAACGTGCTCATCAAGGAGCTCCAGAGCCTCGCGCTCGACGTCGAGCTCCTCGAGTCCCCCGAGGCCAAGCAGGCCCGCGAGGCCGCCGAGCGCGACCTCTCCGGCCCGCTCGGTCCGCCGCGGGGCCCCACCGCGAACGTCGGGTAGTCGGCGTCTTCGGCCAACGATCTTGAGAAGAAAGAGGGACTGACGTGAAGGACATCTTCAATTTCTTCGAGAAGCCGAAGGATCCGCTCTCGTTCTCCGCGATCCGCATCTCGCTCGCGAGCCCGGACAAGATCCGCCAGTGGTCGCACGGCGAGGTGAAGAAGCCGGAGACCATCAACTACCGGACCTTCAAGCCGGAGCGCGACGGCCTGTTCTGCGCGAAGATCTTCGGCCCCGTGAAGGACTACGAGTGCAACTGCGGCAAGTACAAGCGCATGAAGCACCGGGGCGTCGTCTGCGAGAAGTGCGGCGTCGAGGTCATCCAGTCGAAGGTCCGCCGTGAGCGGCTCGGCCACATCACGCTCGCGACCCCCGTCGCGCACATCTGGTTCCTGAAGTCCCTGCCGTCGCGCATCGGGAACCTGCTCGACATCACGCTGAAGGACCTCGAGAAGGTCCTCTACTGCGAGTCGTACATCGTCATCGACCCCAAGGAGACGACCCTCCAGCGTGCCGAGCTGCTCTCCGAGGATCGCTACCACAAGGCGATCGAGGAGTTCGGCGAGGACGCGTTCTCCGCCGGCATGGGCGGCGAGGCGGTGCTCGAGCTGCTCCGCCGGGTCGGCCCGGCCGATCCGAAGCTGGGGGAGGGCGTGCACGGCCTCGCGGTCGAGCTGCGCGCCGAGATGAAGGAGGCCACCTCCGACGCCAAGCGGAAGAAGATCGCGAAGCGGCTCAAGGTGGTCGAGGCGTTCGTCGCGTCGGGCAACCGGCCCGACTGGATGATGCTCGAGGTCATCCCGGTCATCCCGCCGGATCTGCGCCCGCTCGTCCCGCTCGACGGCGGCCGGTTCGCGACCTCCGACCTCAACGACCTCTATCGCCGCGTCATCAACCGCAACAACCGCCTCAAGCGGCTCCAGGAGCTGAACGCCCCCGACATCATCATCCGCAACGAGAAGCGGATGCTGCAGGAGGCGGTCGACGCGCTCTTCGACAACGGCCGCCGCGGCAAGACCATCACCGGCCCGAACAAGCGGCCGCTGAAGTCGCTGTCGGACATGCTCAAGGGCAAGCAGGGCCGGTTCCGCCAGAACCTGCTCGGCAAGCGCGTGGACTACTCCGGCCGCTCGGTGATCGTGGTGGGCCCGGAGCTCAAGCTCCACCAGTGCGGCCTGCCGAAGATCATGGCCCTCGAGCTCTTCAAGCCGTTCATCTACAACAAGCTCGAAGAGAAGGGCTACGTCACCACCATCAAGAGCGCGAAGAAGATGGTGGAGAAGGAGCGCCCCGAGGTCTGGGACATCCTCGACGAGGTGATCCGCGAGCACCCGGTGCTCCTCAACCGCGCCCCGACCCTCCACCGCCTCGGCATCCAGGCGTTCGAGCCGGTGCTGATCGAGGGCAAGGCGATCCAGCTCCACCCGCTCGTCTGCACCGCCTTCAACGCCGACTTCGACGGCGACCAGATGGCCGTGCACGTGCCGCTCTCCATCGAGGCCCAGATGGAGGCGCGCGTGCTCATGATGAGCACGAACAACATCCTGTCGCCCGCGCACGGCAAGCCCATCATCGTGCCGTCGCAGGACATCGTGCTCGGCATCTACTACATGACCCGCGAGCGCGCCTTCGCGAAGGGCGAGGGCAAGGTCTTCGCGTCGCCCGAGGAGACCCGGGCCGCGTACGACCAGGGCGAGGTCGAGCTCCAGGCGAAGGTCTGGGTGCGCATGGAGGGCAAGCGGGTCGAGACGACCGTCGGCCGCGTGCTGCTCTACGACATCGTCCCGAAGCGGCTCGGCTTCGAGGCCGTCAACAAGGTGATGGACAAGAAGCAGCTCCAGTCCCTCATCGACCTCACGTACCGCCTGTGCGGCGAGAAGGAGACCGTCCTCCTCGCCGACCGCGTGCGGTCGATGGGCTACGGCAACGCGACGAAGGCCGGCATCTCGATCGCGCTCGACAACATGCTGATCCCCGCGAAGAAGCAGGAGCTGCTCGAGCGGGCGATGGCCGAGGTCGACGACATCCAGACCCAGTACTCCGAGGGTCTCATCACCATCGGCGAGCGCTACAACAAGGTCATCGACATCTGGGCGGGCATCACCGAGGAGGTGGCCCACGCCATGATGGCCGACATCGGCCAGGAGACGGCGATCGGCACGAACGCGGAGGGCAAGCGCGAGGAGCGCCGCCAGCCGTCCTTCAACCCGATCTACATCATGGCCGACTCCGGCGCCCGCGGCTCCGCGCAGCAGATCCGGCAGCTCGCCGGCATGCGCGGCCTCATGGCGAAGCCGTCCGGCGAGATCATCGAGACCCCGATCACGGCGAACTTCCGCGAGGGCCTCAACGTCCTCCAGTACTTCATCTCGACGCACGGCGCCCGCAAGGGCCTCGCCGACACGGCGCTCAAGACCGCCAACTCCGGCTACCTGACGCGCCGCCTCGTCGACGTGGCCCAGGACGCCATCATCACCGAGTACGACTGCGGCGCGATGGACGGCATCACGCTCGGCGCCCTCGTGGAGGGCGGCGAGATCATCGAGCCGATGGGCGAGCGCATCCTCGGCCGCGTGGCGCTCGACGACGTGCTCGACACGTTCTCCGGCGCGGTCCTCGTGAAGGCGAACGAGGAGATCGACGAGACCAAGGTCAAGACGATCGAGAACTCCGGCATCGACAAGGTGAAGATCCGCTCGGTGCTCACCTGCCAGGCGCGGCGCGGCATCTGCGTCGAGTGCTACGGCCGCGACCTCGCGCGCGGGCGCAAGGTCAACATCGGTGAGGCGGTCGGCGTCATCGCCGCCCAGTCGATCGGCGAGCCCGGCACCCAGCTGACGATGCGGACGTTCCACATCGGCGGCGCGGCCTCCCGGCGGGCGGAGCAGTCCACCCTCGAGAACCGCAACGCCGGCGTCGTGAAGCTCCTGAACGTGAACGTGGCCAAGAAGAAGGACGGCACGCTCATCGTCATGAACCGGAACGGCGAGCTCCTCATCGCGGACGACCAGGGCCGCGAGCGCGAGCGCTACGGCCTGCAGTACGGCGCGAAGCTCCTCGTCCGCGAGGACCAGAAGGTCGAGGCGAACCAGCTCCTCGCCGAGTGGGATCCGTACTCGATGCCGATCATCACCGAGGTGGCCGGCCGCGTGAAGTACGGCGACCTCGTGGACGGCGTCACGATCTCCGAGCAGGTCGACGAGATCACCGGCCTCGCCCGCAAGGCGGTCATCGCCTCCAAGGATCCGGACGCGCGCCCGCGCATCTCGATCAAGGACGCCGACAACAAGACCCGCAAGCTCGCCAACTCCGAGGCGGACGCCCGCTACATGCTGCCCGAGGGCGCCAACCTCGTGGTGAACGACGGCGACGAGGTCGACGCCGGCGAGGTCCTCGCGAAGATGCCGCGCGAGACCACGAAGACGAAGGACATCACCGGCGGTCTCCCGCGCGTCGCCGAGCTCTTCGAGGCCCGCAAGCCCAAGGAGCACGCGGTCATCTCCGAGATCGACGGCGTGGTCGCCTTCGGCAAGGACACGAAGGGCAAGCGCAAGGTGGTCATCACGCCGGAGGTCGACGGCAAGCTGCGCCCCGACCTCGCGAAGGAGTACCTGATCGGCAAGGGCAAGCACATCTCGGTGCACACGGGCGACCGCGTGCGCGCCGGCGAGGCGCTGATGGACGGCGCCGCGAACCCGCACGACATCCTCCGGGTGCTCGGCGAGAAGGAGCTGGCCCGCTGGATGGTGGACGAGGTGCAGGAGGTCTACCGGCTCCAGGGCGTGAAGATCAACGACAAGCACATCGAGACGATCGTCCGGCAGATGCTCCGCCGCGTCCGGATCGTCGACGTGGGCGACGCGAACTTCCTCGCCGACGAGCAGGTCGAGAAGTTCGTGTTCGAGACCGAGAACGAGCGGGTGCTCGCGAACGGCGGGCGCCCGGCGCAGGGTGAGCCCTTGCTCCTCGGCATCACGAAGGCCTCGCTCTCGACCGAGTCGTTCATCTCGGCCTCGTCGTTCCAGGAGACGACGAAGGTGCTGACCGAGGCCGCCATCAGCGGCAAGGTCGACCACCTCCGCGGCCTCAAGGAGAACGTGATCATGGGCCGCCTCATCCCCGCGGGCACCGGCCTGCCGGCGTACAAGCACCTCGACATCGAGGTCGAGACGCCGGTGGACGCGGTCGAGGAGGCCGAGGAGGCCCTCGCCGTGGCGGCGGGCGAGGAATAGCCTCGCGGCCGGCTGCGCCGGCCGCGAAAGCCCGTGAGAGGGCCCGGTGCTCGCGCGCCGGGCCCTTCCGCTTTTCTGGGACCGCTGGGCTTTCGCGCCGCAGCAGGGACTTTCCGTCGAGTCCCTCTTGGGGCTCAGCCGATCTTGATTCAGAGCAAATCCGACCGCTTGCCCGGCCGCCCGCGAGGGTCCGTGCGGAAGGGGAATGCCTTTTCCTGGATCGTGGTCATATTGGCAGGCGTCCCCGCGCCGCAAAACCTGCATCAGAACGTAAACCCCGGCAACCTCGGGGAGTCCGCCTAGCTTGACTTGATGAGTCCACATTAGCTAAAGTCACCTTACGTCACCTGCCCGCGGCAATCCGACGCAGCACCACCCCGGGGAGAGGCACCGTCGATGAGGACTGGCACCCAGCGCAGCAGCAAGGAGTTCGAGGAGCTCGCCCCGTACCTGAAGGCGGTCCGGGACTACCCGCCGCTCTCCCGCGAGGAAGAGCACGCGCTCGCCGTGAAGGCGCGCAAGGGAGAGGTCCGGGCGAAGCAGAAGCTCGTCCGCCACAACCTCGCCTTCGTGGTCGCGATCTCGCGCAAGCAGCGCCGCGGCACCGTGCGGCTCGACGACCTCATCCAGGAGGGCAACGTCGGCCTCATGCGCGCCGTCGAGAAGTTCGACCCCGACGCGGGGACCCGGTTCTCGACCTACGCGGTCTGGTGGATCCGCGCCTACGTCGGGAAGTACCTCAAGGAGGCCCGCTCCACGGTCCGTCCGCAGTCCGGCACGGTCGCGCAGCCCGACCTCTCGCTCGACGCCTCCATCGACGAGGAGGGCGACGCCACGCACCTCGAGCGGATCGAGGACGACGGCCCGGGCCCCGAGGACACCTACCTCTCGAGCGAGGGCGACCGCGAGGTCCGCGATGCGCTCGGCAAGGTCAGGAAGCGCATCGGCGAGCTCGGCTGGGACATCGTCCACAACCGGCTCGAGCAGGACCAGCCGCGCACGCTCGAGGAGATCGGCAAGCGCTGGGGTGTCTCGCGCGAGCGGGTCCGCCAGGTCGAGCTCAAGACGAAGCAGTTCCTCGAGCGCTATCTCGAGGGCGTCGACCGGGATGCTGCCTGAGGATCAGCGGCGAAGCGCTGATCGTCGCCCGTAGGGTCGAACGGTCCGAACGGCCCTCTCCCACGGAGAGGGCCGTCTCGTTTCTGGGCCCCCGCGGTCCGCCCCGCGGCCCCCGGTCCGTCCCGCGACCGCTCCTCGCCGGGCCCATCCCAGCAACTCCGCGCGGTTCGCGCCGGGCACGCCCGCTGCAGTCGCCCCGGGCATGCCCGTCCTCGCCCAGGACCCCCGCTTCACGCGCGTCCTCTCCTGCAGCGCCTACGAGGCCCTCCAGCGGGCCCACGAGTCCATCCGGACCGCCCGCGCCGGCTCCGAGGCGATCCGCGAGGCCGCTCGCCTGGAGGGCCTCGCCCAGGGCCGCGCGGAGGCCGCAGCGGTGCTGGCGACCGCGATGGCGGCCCGCGACCGCCTGCTCGCCGGTGCCGGCCCCGAGCTCGTCGCCCTCGCGCTGCTCGTCGCGCGGAAGCTCCTCGCCGAGGAGCCGCGCACCCCGCCCGAGCGCGCCGCCGCGCTCGCGGCGCAGGCCCTCGCCGAGGTCCGCGATCGGCGGGGCGTCACGGTCAGGGCCCACCCCGGCGACGTCGCGCGGGTCCGGGCGGCCATCCACGAGGAGATCCCGGTGGAGCCCGACGCGCAGGTCGAGCCCGGCGGCTGCGCGCTCGAGACGCCGGCGGGGCGCATCGAGGCCGGGCTCGACGCCCAGCTCGACGAGCTCGCCCGGGCCCTCGGTGCAGCCCCGGGCTACCGACTCGAGGCCGACGCCGTGGAGGCGGAGCCGTGACGCCCGCCGCCGATGCGCTCGCCGCCGCCCGGGCGCGCCTCGACCGGGCCGCGCCGCTCCGTGCGCGTGGACGGCTCACGCGCGTGGCCGGGCACGCCCTCGAGGCCGAGGCCGCCGGGCTGCGCCTCGGCGACGGCGTCGAGATCCGCCGGCCCGGGGGTGAGCCGCTCCAGGCGGAGGTGGTGGCCCTGCGGGAGGACCGGGCGGTGCTCGTGCCGCTCGGCGACCCGAGGGGGCTCGCCCCGTCCGCGGAGGTCACGCCCGCGGGCGGGCGGGCCTGGATCCGGGCGGGCGAGGCGCTCCGGGGCCGCATCCTCGACGGGCTCGGGAGGCCGATCGACGGACGGCCCCCGCCGTTGCACCTGCCGCGCTGGGACGTGGATCGCCCGCCGCCTCCGCCGCTCTCGCGTCCCCGCATCCGGACGCCGCTGCCGCTCGGGGTCCGGGTCCTCGACGGGCTGCTCACCGCCGGGGTGGGGCAGCGCCTCGGGCTCTTCGCCGCCGCCGGGGTGGGGAAGTCGACGCTGCTCGGCCAGCTCGTACGGCAGGCCCGCGCCGACGTCGCGGTGGTGGGGCTCGTCGGCGAGCGCGGGCGGGAGGTCCGCGAGTTCGTGGACGACGCGCTCGGCCCCGACGGCCTCGCGCGGAGCGTGCTCGTGGTGGCGACGAGCGACGCCCCGGCCATGGTCCGGGCGAGGGCGGCGCACGTCGCGACCTCGATCGCGGAGTGGTTCGCCGACCGCGGAGGCTCCGTGCTGCTCGTGCTCGACTCGCTCACCCGGTACGCGCGGGCGCTCCGGGAGGTGGCCCTCGCAGCCGGTGAGCCGCCCGCGCGCCAGGGTTACCCCGCGAGCGTGTTCGGGGCCCTGCCGCGGCTCCTCGAGCGGGCCGGGCCGCGGCCGCTGGGGGCGATCACCGCGATCTCGACCGTGCTCGTCGCCGGCGACGATCCCGACGAGCCCGTCGCCGACGAGGTGCGCGGGCTCCTCGACGGGCATGTGGTGCTCGACCGGGAGCGCGCGGCGGCGGGCGTGTTCCCCGCCGTGAACGCCCCTGCGAGCGTGTCCCGCCTCATGGCCGCCGTGGCGTCGCCGGAGCACCGCCGGGCCGCCGCGCGCCTGAGGGCGCTGCTGGCCGCCCACGCGCGGGGCCAGGACCTCCTCGCGGTGGGCGCCTACGCCCCCGGGGCCGATCCCGACCTCGACGCCTACCTCGCCCGGCGCGAGGCCATCGAGGCGTTCCTCGCGCAAGGCACGGACGAGGCGGCGCCCTTCGACGAGACCGTGCGGCGGCTCGTGGCCGCCGTGGAGGGCGCGTGAGGTACCGGCTCGAGGCGCTGCTCGGGGTGAGGGCGCGGGAGGAGCGGCGTCGCGCCTCGGCGCTCGGGGAGGCCCGGCGCGAGGCGCTCGACGCGGCCGGAGAGGCGGCCGCGCTCCGGGCGCGGGCGGTGGCCGGGGCCGGGGCCGTCGTCACCGGTACGCCGGCCATCTCCGAGCTCCAGCGCGGCGCCCGGTTCGTCGCGGACGCACGGTCGCTCGCCGAGGGTGCCACGCGGCGGGCCGCGGACGCCCGGGAGGAGGCGGAGCTCCGCCGGGCGGCGCTCGCGGCCGCCGCGCGGGCCCGAAGCGGGCTCGAGCGCCACCGGGCGCGGTGGTGGGCGGGCGTGCGCCGCGCGCGGGCGCGGCGGGAGGAGGACGCGCGGGACGACCTCGCGATGCGTGGCCCTTAGCCCGCGGGGGACGACCCGGCGATGAGCTGGCGCAGGCGCGCCACGAGCTCGGCGTTCTCGAAGGGCTTGCGGACGAAGCCGTCCGCGCCGGCCTCGACCGAGCGGCGCGGGAGGTCGGGCCCCGGGCGGGCCGAGACGACGAGGATCGGCCCGGTGAAGCCGCCGGCCCGCATCCGCCGGCACAGCTCGAGGCCGTCCATCCCCGGCATGGCCACGTCGACCAGCACGGCGGTCGCGTCCCGGTAGCGCTCGAGGGCCTCCTCGGCCCGGCGGGCGACGACCGGCTCCATCCCCTCGAGCTCGAGCAGGGTCGCGAGGAACGTGCAGATCTCGCGGTCGTCGTCGACGAGGAGGACCCGGGGCGCGCTCACCGCTGCACCAGCCCCTCGGTCGCCGAGCCCTGGAGGCAGTCGATGCGGAGCGTCTTCGGCCTCAGGTCGTCCGGCGGCGCCGCCTCGTCCTTGCGGAACTGGCGCAGCGAGAGGACCACCTTGTCGCCGGCGCGGACGGTCTTGCGCTGGAAGGACCAGCCGCCGTCGAGCGTGAAGGTCACGTCGGTCCAGTTGTCGGCCGACTCGTTCGCGACGAGCACCTGGGCCCCCACGAGCGACTCGTCGCCCGGGAGGAGCCTGACCACGGCGCGGAGCGCGTTCGTGGGGCCGGAGGACGGGCAGGACGCGAAGAGCGCCGCGATGGAGAGCACCGCCCAGGTGACGACCACGGCGACCCGCATCCGGAAGTAACGGGTGGACCTCCGGTAGCCGTCCGCGACGTCGGTCGCGAGCTCGCGGGCGAGATCCTTCACGCGCTTCGCGGCGGCGGGGACCGCCTCGGCGGGCCTGGGCGTCTGGGCCATCGGAGGAGAGGGTACGCCGGGGTCCGCGCGGCGGACAAGCTACTCCCCCGCCGCGCCCTCGAGGCCCGCCGCGGCGACCGACTTGTCCGGGTTGCCCCCGAGCCCGCCGAGTGCGCGGTGCTGGGCGATGACCCGGCGGCGCACCTCCACGAGGAGGTCGGTGCGGTCGGGGAAGTCGGCCGGGTTCACCGCCTCGCCGAGCGAGACCCGGATCGTCCCGGGCAAGGCGTAGATGGCGCCCTTCGGGTTGAGGGCGCCCGCGCCGGCGATCGCGACCGGGACGACCGGAACGCCGGCCTCCTTCGCGACGACGAACGGCCCCTTCTTGAAGGCGTGCACGAGGCCGTCCTTCGAGCGGGTGCCCTCGGGAAAGGCGATGATGGAGGTGCCGCCGCGGATCATCTCGCCGGCCCGGCGCAGGGTCTGGATCGCGCTCGAGCGGTTCGTGCGGTCCACGGGCACGTGCCCGCCGATCCGCATGTACCAGCCGAAGACCGGCAGCTCGAAGAGCTCGCGCTTGGCGATGAAGCGGACGTTGCGGGGCAGGACCTTGAAGAGGACGCAGATGTCGAGCGCGCTCTCGTGGTTCGCGGCGAACACGAGCGGACCGTCGGGCAGCGCCGCGGAGGTCACCTCGACCTTCGCGCCGGCGAACCAGAGGATCGAGGGCCCCCACAGGCGCCGGCCGAACCAGCCCCAGATGTCGCCGTTGCCCGTGAAGAGGCGCACCGGCAGCCCGGCGAAGATGAAGAAGAGGGTGGTGAGCCCAAGCCAGACCGCCGTGATCCAGCCGCGTACGTGCCCCATCGCGCCGGTTCCTTACCACACCCCGGGCGCGGCCGCCGCGCCGGGTGTAGGCTCGCCGCGCATGGCGCCCCCCGCCTTCCTCGACGTCCGCCGCGAGGTCGCCGCCGCGCTCGCCGCCGGGCGGCCCGTGGTCGCGCTCGAGACGAGCGTGGTCGCGCAGGGGCTCCCCCCGCCCCACGGCGCGGCCGCCGCGGCCCGGTGCGAGGCCGCGGTGCGGGCCGCCGGGGCCGTGCCCGCGACCGTCGCGGTGCTCGGTGGCCGGCTCGTCGTCGGCGCGGCGCCGGCGGAGGTCGAAGCGCTCGCCGACCGGTCGCGCCCGGTCGCGAAGGCCGCCGCGCGGGATCTCGGCCCGCTCCTCGCGGCCGGTCGCGACGCGGGCACGACGGTTTCGGCGACGGTGCTCGCCGCGGGGCTCGCGGGCATCCGGGTCGTCGCGACCGGCGGGCTCGGCGGCGTCCACCGGCTCCTGCCGGGGGAGGCCCCCGCGGCGGCGGGCGACGTGTCCGCGGACCTGTACGAGCTCGCCCGCACGCCGGCCTGCGTGGTCTGCGCCGGCCCGAAGGTCATCCTGGACGTGCCGGCGACGGCGGAGCTGCTCGAGAGCCTGGGCGTGCCGATCCTCGGCTTCGGCACCTCCGAGCTCCCCGCGTTCTACGTCGCGGGCTCCGGCGTGGCGCTCGAGCACCGGGTGGACGACGCCGGCGCCGCGGCGCGCGCGGTCGAGGCCCACCTCGCGCTCGGGCGCGGGGGGCTCGTCCTCGCGGTCCCGCCCCCGGCGCCGCTGCCCGCCGCCGAGGTGGAGGCGGCGCTCGCGGGCGCGCTCGCGACGGCACGGTCGCGCGGCGCGGTCGGGAAGGCCGCCACGCCGCTCCTCCTGGAGGCCCTGGCGGCCGCGACCCGGGGTCGCGCCGTCGAGTCGAACCTCACCCTGCTCGAGCGGAACGCCTCCGTCGCCGGCGACGTCGCGCGCGCGCTCCGCGCCCGAGCGGGGTAGAATCGCGCGCGATGGGAGCTCCCGAGCCGACGCCCCGCCTCGTGGCCGACGCGGACGCGCTCGCGGCGCTGGTCGAGCGGCTGCGCGGCGAGTCGATCCTCGCGCTCGACAGCGAGTCCAACAGCTTCCACGTCTACCGCGAGCGGGTCTGCCTCCTGCAGCTGTCGACCCGCACAGAGGACTTCGTGGTCGATCCGATCGCGGTCGACCCGCGGCCGCTCGGGGCGGTGCTCTGCGACGGCCGGGAGGTGGTGCTCCACGGGGCCGACTACGACGTGCGCTGCCTGCGGCGCGAGTACGGCTGGCGGCTCCCCCGGCTCTTCGACACCATGGCGGCGGCCCGGCGGCTGGGGCGCCCCGCGGTCGGGCTGGCCGCGCTGGTCGAGGCGCGCTTCGGCGTGCGCATGTCGAAGTCGTTCCAGCGCTCCGACTGGGGCCGGCGGCCGCTCGCGAGGGACCAGCTCGCGTATGCCTCGCTCGACACCCACTTCCTCCTCGAGCTGCGCGACGAGCTGCACGCCGAGCTCGCCCGCGAGGGGAAGCTCGACGAGGCCGTGCGCGAGTTCGACCGGATCGCCGCGGTGGAGCCGCGCGAGAAGGTGTTCGATCCCGAGGCGTGGCGGAGGATCAAGGGCGCCCGCGACCTCGACCCGCGCGGGCGGGCCGTGCTGCGCGGGCTGTACCTCGCGCGCGAGGAGCGGGCGCGGGCGCTGGACCGGCCGCCGTTCAAGGTCATCGGCGACGAGGCGCTCCTCGAGATCGCGCGCCGCCGGCCCGGCACCGCCGAGGCGCTCTCCGGCGTGCGCGGGGTCACCCCCGCGGTCCTCCGGAAGCTCGGCGACGAGATCCTGCGCGTGGTGGCCGCCTCGGCCGACGGCCTGGGGCCGGGCTCGCCCTGAGCGCGCCCCTAGAAGGCCGCGCCCTCCGCGGGCGCGGGCACCTTCGCGCCCGGGTCGAGCGGCGCGGGGCCGCCTCCCGCGAGGCGGCGGTACACGTCCCACCCGGACGCCACGATCTTCACGTACTCGCGCGTCTCGCGGTAGGGGATCGACTCCACCCACGCGTCGAGCGGCTGGCCCGCGCGATCGCGCGCCCAGCCGGCGACGACCGCGGGCCCGGCGTTGTACGCGGCGAGCGCGACGGCCGGCGCGTGGAACCGGGAGAGGAGCAGCCCGAGGTAGTGGACGCCGAGGGGCAGGTTGACGTGCGGGTCGTCGAGCCGCGCGCCGGCCTCGCCCGGGAGGCCGAGCACCGCGGCCACCCGGGCCGCGGTGGCGGGGCGGAGCTGGAGGAGACCGCGGGCGTCGGCGCCGCTGCGCGCCCGCACCTCGAAGCGCGACTCGCGCCGCATGACCGCGTACACGAGCGAGGGATCGAGCCCGGCCGCGCGCGCGGCCGGCACGACGTCCCCGCCGAAGGGCTCCGGGTGGCCCCAGCGCAGCGCGCGGCGGGTCGGGCCCAGCTGATCCCGGGCCAGCACGAACGGCAACTCGGGGTCGCCGGCGAACGCGGCGAGCTGGGCGACGAGCGGCGCGGCGGCGCGTGCCTGGGGTCCCCGCGCGAGCTCGCGGAGCTCGTCGAGGGCCTGCTCCCGCAGGCCGAGCCCGAGGAGCTCGACCGCCACCGAGAGGCGCGCGGCGGACGCGGAGTTGTTGATCTCCGGGATCGGGCGGGCGGGCGCCGCCGCGGGGGGCTTCGGGTGCACGCCGAGCTCGGCGAGCCGGGCGCGGGCGAGCACGCCGTACCAGCCATCGCCCCCGAGCGCGAGCGCCTGCTCGAGGAGGGCGCGGCGGCGGGTGGGGGAGGTCGTGAGGCGCGCGCGCCAGTACGCGCTCGCGTCGGCGAGCGGGCCGGGCGAGAGGCGCGCGAGGAGCCGGGCCGCCTCCCCGCCCTGGCCGAGCCGGTAGCGCGACCAGGCTGCGAACCAGATGGCGTCGGGCGCGCGGCGGGAGCCGGGGCGGGCGCGGGCGAAGCCCTCGAGCGCGGTCGAGGCGCGCGCGAGGTCCCCGGCGTCGTACCAGAGCCAGCTCGCGAGAAAGGTCGCCTCGTCCTCGAGGTCGCGCTGCCGCCACGCCGCCAGCCCGGGCACCTCCGCGCGGATCGGCGCGAGGCGGGCGTAGAGCGCGGTGGCGTCCTCGAAGCGGCCCCCGCGGGCGGCGGCGCGGGCGAGGACGAAGAGCGCGCCGCGGCGGACGGAGGCGTCCTGGGCCTCGGCGAGCGGCTGCGCCAGCGCGGCGGCGTCCGCCGGGCGCCCCAGGGCGAAGACCGCCATCGCGCGGAGGACCTCGGCCCTGCCGGGCGGCGCCGCCGAGGGCTCCGCCTGCGCGGCCCGATCGAGCTCTGCGAGCGCCGGCTCCGGCCAGCCGTCGAGGACGAGCCGCTCCGCGCGCTCGAGGTGCTCCCGCGCCTCGAAGGGCGGCACCGGCCCGCCCGAGGAGCGCCACGCGGAGAGGATCGTCTCCGCGTCCCGCGCCTCCTGCGCCGCCGGCCGCTCGAGCCAGAGGGCCCGGAACGTGGCGGCGGCGCGGGCGTCGTCGCCGGCGGCGCGCTGGGCGCGGCCGAGCACGAGCCGCGCGTGCAGGGCGGCGCGATCCTCCGGGGCGGCGGGCAGGACGGCCTCGAGGGCGGCGCTGGCCTCGTCGGCGAGGCCGGCGGCGAAGAGCGCGTCCCCTTCCCGGAAGCGCGCGCGGTGGGCGAGCGCGAGCCCCGGCACGAGCGTCGCCTGCGAGAAGAGGCGCGCCGCGAGCGGCGCCTGGCCGGTGGCGAGGAGCGACTCGGCCCGGGCGAAGGCGAGGTGGGCGCGGGCCGGCACCGGGGCGCCGCCGAGGGCGGTCTCGAGCGCGAGGGCGGCGCCCTCGTGCTCGCCGCGGCCCGCGAGGGCCAGGCCGAGCGCGGCCTGGCCGAGGGCGGCAGCGGGGCCGCGGGGGCGCGCCAGCACGGCGCGGCGCGCGCCCGTCTCGGCGGCGGCGGGGTCGCCGTCGGCGAGGGCCTGGGCGGCGTCGCCGAGCCCCGAGAGCCAGTCGCAGAGGGGTTCGCGCGTGGCGGCGCTTGCGCACCGGGGCCCACATGTCGCCGCGACGACCAGGAGCGCTGCGACGAATCCCCGAACGATCTCGGGCCTCGGGCGCTGGCTCGCCCGCGCGCGCCCCACTCGGGAGGTGGGGGGCTTGACTCGTTCAGGCGAGGACGGCGATAACCCCCGCGCACCCGACGGCTCCGCAGGGGGACGCACGAAGGTTCCATCGGAACCCGGGCGTCGTGGAGCGGCCGGCACAGGTGGGATGAGCCATCCGGAGGATCGCATCGTGCAAGGCAAGCCTTCTCCCACCGAGCTGACCGCGCCCATCAACCCCGACCGTGGCATCGAGGGCCACCGCAACCTGTTCTGCAACTACTACGACGCCTGCCTCGACGAGGCCGTCCGCCGTGGCTGGAACAGCTGGACCTGCACCCGGTGCTCGAACCACGTGCTCGAGCCCGAGGTCGAGGGTGGCATCGAGGCGTACGCCCAGCAGCGCCGGATGATCTAGGCGCCGCCGCGGTCCCGGGAACGTAGCGCGGCCCGGGCCCCGGCTCAATCCGTGTAGATCACCACGATCCACATGCGCCCGGTGCCGAACCGGGCGCTGTCGCCCGTGGCGACGCCGACCCCGACGCGCCCGAAGCGCGGGTCCGGGAGGTTCTTCGAGCGGGTGGCGTCGTCCGGTCCCGAGGCGACGAACACGTCCACGGCCGACAGCTTCCGCTGCAGCCCGAGCGCGCGCTCGGAGAGGTCGGCCGCGTCGGTGTCGTCCGCGGCGAGCATCGACCGCGCGGCCTCCCGCGCCAGCGCGTCGAGCCGGGCGTCGCTCGTGAGCGGCGGCGCGTTGCCGGACCGCGCCCGGGCCTTCCACAGCGCCTCGCGCACCCGCGCGTCGGGGGTGAGCGGGCTCACGCCGGGATCGGGCGGCTCCACGAAGATCTGCGTGAGGTAGACGCGCTCGCTGCCGGTCTCGTCGATCCGCCCGCGGGCGAGCCCGAGCCCCACGATCCGCGCCGCGGGGCGCAGCATGTTCGCGAGGTGCGCGGGGCTCTCCTCGGCGCCGTGGTGGGCCTCGAGTGCGGTCGGGGCGCGGCCGACGTTCTCGTAGGCTCGCACGTAGGGGACCTTCGCCCGCCGGAGCCGGTCGCCCAGCTCTCCCGTGCCCGGCAGGACGTGGGCGACCTTGTTCGCGTCGCGCATGGCCTCGGAGTGCATCCGGGCGACCGCCGACAGCGCCGGGCTGAGCTCGAGCGCCCCGAGCCCCTTCTGTCGGCGCAGCTCGTTGAGCGCCCTCAGCACGTCGTCGACCGCGCGGGCGTCGTCGCCCCGGGCGCCCGCCGGCCCGCGGGCGGGGAACGGCGCGTCGAGGGCGGCCCCGCCGGCCGAGACCGCGAGGAGCCCGGCCATCTCGGGGCCGTCCGCGCCCTCCGCCATGACCTCCACGAGCCAGCGGCCGGGCTCGGAGAAGCCGACGCGGGCGCGGAAGGCGCGGTCGCCGCCGGTCTCGAGCTCGGAGACCCTGCCCGAGGGCGAGGTGGCGTAGACGCGCGGGAAGCGAAGCCCCTCGCCGAGCGTGCCGGCGAGGACGTGCGTGGAGCCGGGCGCGACGTCGCGCGGGAACGGCCCGAGGTCGAGGCGGCGGCGCGACAGCACCACCACCGCCCAGGCGCGCTCGCCTCGCGCGGCGACGCCGACGCCCACGGCGGTCGCGGGCGCCTTCCCGACGCGGGAGGCCACCGCGGCGGGGAGCTGCGAGGGGGAGGTCGTCACGAGGACGGCCCAGGGCTGCGGGTCGAAGGCCGCGGCCCGGGACAGGGCGCTCCGCAGGGCGCCGCTCGAGACCGGGTCCGGGTCGCCGCCCGCGGCCCGGTCGGCGAGCTCGCGGGCCGCGAGCGCCAGGGAGGAGGCCGGGGTGGGGCGGACACCCGCGGAGGCGAGCCTGCCGAGGACCGCGCCGAGCACGGAGGTCTCGAGCGGTCGGGGCTGGAGCGGGGGCTCGGCGCCGTAGCGTGCGCCTCCCGGGGCCGGCGCGGTGTCCGGCGCGGTGGCGGGCGGCGGGCCGGCCGGCTCGGGCGTCGCCTCCGGCGGCGTCGCGGGGACCGTGGCGCAGGCCGCGCAGGCGGCGAGGGCGAGGGCGGGCGCGCTACGCAGTCTTGACCTCGAGCCCCGCCGCGGCCTCGCGGCCCAGGCGGGCGTTCACGCGCTCGCACACCATGCGCTCCGCCGAGGCGAGCTGCTCCGCCCACTCCCGCGTGCTCGCCACGATCAGGAGCCGTCCGTCCTTCAGGACCCCGCGGAAGGAGACCTCGCGTGCGAGCCGCGGGCCGCACGCCTCCGCGAAGGCCGCCGCGAGCGCGGCCTCGCCGGCGGCGGGGCGCTTCGCGAGGGTCTCGGCGAGCACCGAGGCGACGGTCCGGCGGCGTCCGCGCATCGACCGAGATAAACGCGCGTCCAGACGGCCGTCAAGGCGCCTCCCCGCGGACGTGGCAGACTCGGCATCGAGGTTGCCGATGCGGCGTTTCGTCACGGACGCCGCACACGATGGGGTGTGCTAGCTTGACCCACACGTTGCCATGAGCATCACGACGGCTGACCTGGCCGATGGGCGGGGCCCGGAGGAAGCCGCCCGAGAGACTCCCCCGCAGGGCGGGGTGAGCGCGGCGTTGACGCACGGCAACGTGAACCTCCGCTGGCTCGTGCAGCTGCACTGGGCCGGCCTCGTGGGCCAGGTCGTCGCGATCTTCGCCGCCTCGCTCTGGAGCGGGGTGGGGCTGCCGCTCCCGACGCTCGGCGTCTTCCTGATGTGCGAGGTGCTGGCGAACTTCGCGCTGCAGGCCTGGGCGGGCCGGGGCCGGGTGACGGATCGCGGCGTCGCGTTCGTGATGGTGGCGGACGTGGTCGTGCTGACCGTCCTGCTCGACCTCACCGGCGGCGTCTCGAACCCGTTCGCGGCGATCTACCTCGTCTACGTGGCGCTCGCCGCCGTGATCCTGCCCGCGCGCTGGGCCTGGATCCTCGCGGCCGCGACCGCGGTGGGTTACGGCGCGCTCTACGTCAACGAGCGCGTCTACGGCCGCTCGCACCACGTGACCATGCGGATGCGGCTCGAGGAGCTCGCCGACGAGTACGCGCGCACCGCGTGGCTCGCGTTCGCGGTGGCCTCGGCCTCGATCGTGTTCTTCATCCGCCGCATCTCCGACGCCCTCGCCCAGCGCGAGCGGGAGCTCGAGGAGGCCCGCGCCCGCGGTCACCGCCGCGAGCGGCTCGCCTCGCTCGCGACGCTCGCGGCGGGCGCGGCCCACGAGCTCGCGACCCCGCTCTCGACGATCGCCGTGGTCGCGAAGGAGCTCGACCGCAACCTGCCGGCGGGCACGCCCGACGACGTCCGCGAGGACCTCCGGATCGTGCGCGACCAGGTCGCCCGCTGCCGGAACATCCTCGACCGGATGTCGGCCCGCGCCGGCGAGACCGCGGGCGAGCAGATCGCCGAGCTCACCGGCGCGCAGTGGCTCGCGGCCGCGCTCGACGGGTTCCCCTGGAGCTCGCGGGTCTCGCAGGACGCGTCGCCCGAGGCGCTCCAGGCGCGGGTCCGCGGCCCGGTGCGCGCGCTCGCGGACATGCTGCGCGGGCTCATGAAGAACGCGGCGCAGGCGTCGCCGGAAGGTTCGCCGATCCACGTCAAGCTCTCGCTCGTGGGCGAGACGGTCCACGCGACCGTGAAGGACAGCGGCCGGGGCATGAGCCCCGAGGTGCTCCGCCGTGTCGGAGAGCCGTTCTACACCACCAAGGGTCCGGGCGAGGGCATGGGCCTTGGCCTGTTCCTGACCCGAGCGCTCGCCGAGCAGCTCGGGGGTGAATTCCGCATCGCCTCGCGTCCCGGGGAGGGGACGGAGGCGACCGTAGAGCTGCCGGCGGTCGCCGCCGGCGGGAGGAGGGTCCCGTGAACCAGACCAGCACCGACGTCACCCCGAAGGAGACGCTGCCGAGCATCCTGCTCGTCGACGACGACGAGGTGCTCCGCGAGCGCCTCGCGACGGCCATCCGGGCGCGCGGCTACGAGGTCCGCACCGCCGCCAACTCCGCCGACGCCATCAAGGAGGCCGAGAAGGAGTCGCCCGAGATGGCGGTCGTCGACCTGCGCATGCCGGGCGGCAGCGGCCTCGAGCTGCTCCGCGAGCTGCGTCGCCACGACCCGCACACCCGCGTGCTCGTGCTGACCGGCTACGGCAGCATCGCGACGGCCGTCGAGGCCGTCCGCGACGGCGCCGTGGGCTACCTGCCGAAGCCGGCCGACGCCGACGAGATCCTCGCCGCGCTCAACGGCCAGCAGACCGCGAAGCAGACGGGCGTCGAGACGCCCTCGCTCGCGCGGGCCGAGTGGGAGCACATCCAGCGCGTGCTCACCGACTGCGGCGGCAACATCTCCGAGGCCGCCCGGCGGCTCGGGATCCACCGCCGCTCGCTGCAGCGGAAGCTGCACAAGTACCCGCCGGTGCGGTAGCTGACCGATCGGCGGCCCCGGACGTGGCGTCCGTGGCATGAGAGCCCCCGGCGCGAACCTTTTCGTCGCCGCGGGGCTCTCATGCGTTATGGAAGGGACCACCATGGACACCACCGTCGCGAAGAAGACCGTCGAGCTGACCGCCAAGAACTTCAAGGAGGTGGTCGAGAAGGACGGCATCGTCCTCATCGACTGGTGGGCGCCCTGGTGCGGTCCGTGCCGTTCGTTCGGCCCGACCTACGAGAAGGTCGCGGGGCGCTACCCCGACGTCACCTTCGGGAAGGTGAACACCGAGGACGAGCAGGACCTCGCGGGCGCCTTCGACATC
The DNA here is from genome assembly GCA_046351695.1 of Anaeromyxobacter sp. Taxonomy (GTDB): domain Bacteria; phylum Myxococcota; class Myxococcia; order Myxococcales; family Anaeromyxobacteraceae; genus Anaeromyxobacter. The sequence continues at coordinate 418,689 of JAXLYA010000001.1, forward strand.
CGCTCGATCCCGACGCTCATGATCCTGCGCGACCGCGTGCTGCTCTTCTCGCAGCCCGGCGCGCTCCCCGAGGCGGCCCTCGAGGATCTCGTCCAGCAGGCCCGCAAGGTCGACATGGAGAAGGTCCGCGCGGAGATCGCCGAGCAGGAGAAGCAGCACGCGGCCGGCCATCAGCACGGCCCCGGCTGCGATCACGATCACGAGCACTAGCCCGGCCGGGGGACGGCCGCCCGCCCGCGGCGCGCGACCGGACGGCCGTGAGGTGGACTTCCGACCCGTCCCGGGGTTTCTTCGGGGGGTGGTCGATCCTGCGTCGCTCCGCGGCCTCGAGCCGCCTCCGGCCCCGGTGCACCCCCGGCGTGCGGTCGCCCTCGCCGCCGTCGTCCTCGTCGCGGTCGGCTTGATCGACCTCGCGACCGGGACCGAGCTCGACCTCTTCGCCCTGTACTTCATCCCCGTCGCGCTCGTGAGCTGGAACGCGGGCCGCGGCGCCGGCCTCGCGGGCGCGGCGGCGAGCGCGGTCGTGTGGCTGTCGGCGGACCTCGCCGGCGGCCGCGCCGAGCGCGACCTCACCATCGCGGTGGTGAACTCGATCGTCGAGCTCGCGGCCTTCGGGACCGTGGCCTTCCTCGTCTCGGGCAACCGCGCGGCGCTCCTCAGGGAGCGCGCGCTCGCGCGGCGCGACCCGCTCACCCGCCTCGACAACGGCATCGCGTTCCGGGACCGGGCGGAGCAGGAGCTCGCCCGCGCGCGGCGCAGGCGCACGCCGGTCGTCGTCGCGTACCTCGATCTCGACGGCTTCAAGGCCGTGAACGACGAGCGGGGGCACGCGGCGGGCGACGACGTGCTCCGCACCATCGCCTACGAGATCCGCCACCGCTGCCGGGCGACCGACGCCGCCGCCCGCCTCGCCGGCGACGAGTTCGCGTTCCTCCTCCCCGACACCGACGCCGCGGGCGCGCGCGTCATGCTCGAGGCGCTGCGCGCCTCCATCGCGGAGGCGATGAAGGTGCGCGGCCACGCGGTCACCGCCAGCGTCGGCGCGGTGGCGTTCGCGGAGGCCCCGCCCTCGGTGGAGGGGCTGGTGCGGGAGGCCGACGCCGTCATGTACGAGGCGAAGCGGGCCGGGAAGGATCGCGTGGTCGTGCGCGAGCGGGCCGCCGCGGGCGGGGGCGCCCGGGCGTGATCGCGGTGATCACCGGCGGGTCCCGCGGCATCGGCGCGGCGACCGCGCTCGAGTGCGCGCGCGGGGGCTGGGACGTCGCGGTGGGCTACCGGGAGCGGGCGGATCGGGCCGAGGCGGTCTGCGAGGCGGTCCGGGCGATCGGGCGCCGGGCCCTCGCCGTGCGGGTGGACGTCGGGGTGGACGCCGAGGTGTGCGCCCTCTTCGAGGCGGTCGACCGCGGGCTCGGCGCACCCACCGGCCTCGTCAATGCCGCCGGGATCGTCGCGCCCGCGGCGCGTGCGGACGCGCTCGACGGCGCGCGCGTGCGGCGGCTCCTCGAGGTGAACGTGGCGGGGAGCCTCGCGTGCGCCCGCGAGGCGGTCCGCCGGATGAGCACGCGCCACGGCGGGCGCGGCGGAGCCATCGTGAACGTGTCGTCGGTCGCCGCGCGCACCGGCGGGGCGGGCGAGTACGTGGACTACGCCGCGTCGAAGGGCGCCATCGACGCCTTCACGGTCGGGCTCGCCCGCGAGGTCGCGGCCGAGGGGATCCGCGTGAACGCGGTGCGGCCGGGCATCACCGACACCGAGATCCACGCGAGCGGCGGGCGCCCGGACCGCGCCTGGCGGCTCGCGCCCGGGATCCCGATGCAGCGGCCCGGGACCGCCGAGGAGGTGGCCCGGGCCATCGCGTGGCTCCTGTCGGACGCCGCGAGCTACTGCACGGGGTCCATCCTGGACGTCGCGGGAGGGCGCTAGAGGCCGGAGACCGCACGGGTAAGGGGCGGGTGTCAGACGGGCTTGCTACCTGAACGAGTGAGCAGTTAAGGTTCAGGCGCTGACGGCTGGCCCCGCGACATGGCGTTCCTTCCCACATCCCGAGCCGTGCCCTCGCAGGAAGCCGTGCTGGATCGGCTGCGCGAGGAGATCCGCCGCATCGAGCGTCGCCCCGCCCGGCGGGACGGCGTCGTGCCGTGCGGCGTCGAGGCGGTCGACGCGGCGCTCGGCGGCGGGTTCCGGCGCGGCGCGCTGACGGAGCTCTCGGGCGGCCCGGCGAGCGGCAAGACCGCCGCCGCGCTCGCGCTCCTCGCGGCGCTCGGCCCGCGGGATCTGTCGGCCTGGGTGGACGCCGGCTGGGCCGACGGCCGGGGCGGGCTGTATCCGCCGGCGGCCGCGGCGCTCGGCGTGGATCTCGGGCGGCTGCTCTTCGTGCGGCCGGGCGCCGGGGCTCCGGCGCGGCGCGGCGCCCCGGGTGCGGGGACGGCCTCGGCGGCGATGCGGCCGGGCCGGGAGGCGCCCTGGGTCGTCGGCCTCTGGGCGGGCGAGGCGCTGCTCGCGTCGGGCGCGTTCGCGGCGGTGGTGCTGGACGTGCCGGTCCCCGCCGCGCACGTCCGCGGCGCGGACTCCATGGTCAGGCGGCTCCAGGCGGCGGTGGAGAAGGGCGGGACGATCGGGGTCTGGCTCTCGCGCGCGAGGGCGAGCGGCGCGCTCCGGGTGCCTGCGGCGGCGCGCGTGGAGCTGGACGCGCTCGCCTCGCGGCGCGCGGTCGCGACGCCGGAGCGGCCGGCCACCCCGGCGCCCGCGGGGAGGATCCACCGTGTTGCGTGAGCGCGATCTCGTCGAGGGGCGGGGGCGCTCGCCGGCCGGCCCGGCCCGGGTGCTCGCGCTCTGCATCCCGGAGCTCCCGCTCCAGCGGCTGCTCCGGCGGCGCCTGGACGAGGGCGTCGACCGCCCGGTCGCGATCCTCTCCGAGGGGCGGGTCGTCCACTGCGACGCGGCAGCGCGCGCGGCGGGCGTCCGGCCAGGGCAGACGCCGGCCGAGGCGCTCTCCGCCTGCGGGCGGCTCGAGGGCGTGCCGCTCGACGCCGCGGCCGACCTCGCGGCGCTCAGGGCGCTCGCCGAGACCGTCCTCCTCCTGGCGCCGGCGGTGGAGCTCTCCGCGCCGGACGTGCTCCTCCTCGACGCCTCGGCCGCGCACCTGCTCGCGCCCGCGGGCGCCGGCCCGGAGGCGGCGGAGCGGACCCTCGCCGCCCGGGCGCTCGCGGCCGCGGCGGAGATGGGCTACCAGGCGCGCGCCGCGGTGGCGAGCGGGCGCGCGCCGGCCATGGCGCTCGCCCGGCACGGCCGGGGGTTCGCGCCGGTCGACGGCGCGCAGGCGAGGCCGGGCCAGCAGGAGAGAGCGCGGGGCACGTGGCTGCGCGTGCCACCGGGCGACGTCGCCCGTGCGCTCGCGGGGCTGCCGCTCGAGTCGCTCGGGCTCGGGCCGGCTGTGGTCGGCAGGCTGCGGGCGCTGGGCGTGGCCGACGCGGGGGCGCTCGTGCGGCTGCCGCCGGGCTCGCTCGCGCACCGGTTCGGCCCGGAGGGCGTGCGGGCGGCCCGGCTCGCCCGCGGCGAGGACGGCGGCCCGCTCGTGCCGTACGCGCCGGAGACGCTGCCGGAGGAGGGGCTCGAGCTCGAGGGGCCGGCCGAGAGCGCCGAGCCGCTGCTCTTCGGGCTGAAGCGGCTCGCCGACCGGGTGGCGGCGCGGCTCGCCGGCCGCGGCCTCGGGGCGACGCGCCTCAGGGTCACGCTGAAGCTCGACCCGCGCGGCGAGGAGCGGCTCCTCGTACCGCTCGCGCAGCCGAGCGCCTCGGCCGCGCGCTGGCTCGCGCCCGTGAAGGAGCTCGTCTTCTCGCTCCGGCTCCCCGGCGCGGTGGTGGCGCTCCGGCTCGCCGCGCTCGAGGTGGCCGCGCTGCCCACGGAGCAGCTCGCCTTCGGCGACCGGCCCGAGGCGCTCCAGGCGCTCGAGATCGTGCTCGCCCGCCTCGCGACGCGGCTCGGCGACGGCGCGCTCTTCGCCGCGGAGCCGGTGGAGCGCTACCGGCCGGAGGGGGCGTACCAGGCGGTCCCGTTCAGGACCGCCCCGGGTACGCCGAAGCCGAAGGCGGAGCGCAAGAGCAGCGCGCGCGGCGCGGTCGCGCCCGCACCCGAGCCCGGGCCGCCCCCGCCGCGGCCGACCCGGCTCCTCTCGCCGCCGGTGCACGTCGTCGCCGAGGGCGAGGGCGGGCGGCTCACGGCGCTTCGTGTCGATGGGGCGGATCGGGCCGTGCTCGACCTCTCCGGCCCGGAGCGGCTCCAGGGGGAGTGGTGGGGCGGCGAGGGCGCGCCCTTCGATCGCGACTACTTCCGGATCCGCCTCGAGGGGCTGGGGGACTGCTGGGTGTACCGGGACGGGGTGGACGGGCGGCTGTGGCTGCACGGGTTCTTCGATTGAGGGAGCGGACATGCCCCGCTACGCCGAGCTCCGCTGCAGGTCCTGCTTCTCCTTCCTCGAGGGGGCGAGCCAGCCGGAGGAGCTCGTCGCCCGCGCCCACGACCTCGGGCTCTCCGCGCTCGCGCTCACCGACGTGAACGGCCTCTACGGCGCCGTGCGCGCGCACGCCGAGGCGAGGCGGCGCGGGCTGCCGATGCTCGTCGGGGCCGAGCTCGCGGTGGAGGGGCTCGTCTCGGGCAGGAAGGCGCCCCTGGTCCTCCTCGCGATGGACCGCGAGGGCTACGCGAACCTCTGCCGGCTCGCGACCGCCGCCCACGGGGGTGATCCGGTCGGGCAGGCGGGGCCCCGCCGCGACAAGGCCGACGTGGCCGTCCCGCTCGCGCTCCTCGCCGAGCGCACGCGGGGGCTCTTCGCGCTCTACCCGGGCGCCGACGGCGACGCGGCCGCGCGCCTGGAGAATGCCTTCGGGCGCCAGCGGCTCGCGCTCGCGGTGGCCCGCCACCGGATCGCCGGCGAGGAGGCGAAGGTGGCCGCCGCGCGGGCGGTGGCGGGCCGGCTCGGCGTGAAGGTGGCGGTGGTGAACGACGTGCACACCCACGACCGGCGCCGCCAGCCGCTGCAGGACGTCCTCACCTGCATCCGCCACGGCACCACCGTGGACCGGGCGGGCCGCCGGCTCTTCCCGAACGCCGAGCGCACGCTCAAGGGACCGGAGGAGATGGCGCGGCTCTGGGCGGACTTCCCGGAGGGGCTCGAGGCCGCCGCCGAGATCGCCGACGCCTGCGCCTTCCGGCTCGCCGAGATCCGGGGCGAGCACCCGCTGCCGCCGGTGGTGGTCGATCCCGCCACGCTCGCCGGCGGCGCCGCGGTCTCGCTCTCGAGCCCGGGGCAGGCGGAGCGCGAGGTGTCCGCCGTGCCATCGCCACGGCTGCGGACCTCGGCGGCTCCCCCGGCCCCGGCCGCCCCGCCCGGCCCCGGTCCGCTCCCCGAGACCGTGGCGGACGGGGAGGGCGGCGGCCTCGGCGGCATGGCGCTCCTGCGCGAGCTCGCCCGAGAGGGCGCGCGGTGGCGCTACGGCGGCGAGCCGCCCGAGGACGTCGCCCGGCAGCTCGCGAAGGAGCTCGCGCTCGTCGAGGAGCTCCGCTACGCGAGCTACTTCCTCACGGTCTGGGACATCGTCCGCTTCGCGCGCTCGCGCGGCATCCTCTGCCAGGGGCGCGGCAGCGCCGCCAACTCGGCGGTCTGCTACGTGCTCGGCATCACCTCCATCGACCCGGTGCGGATGGGGCTCCTCTTCGAGCGGTTCCTCTCCGCCGAGCGCGGCGAGCCGCCCGACATCGACGTCGACTTCGAGCACGAGCGGCGCGAGGAGGTCATCCAGTACGTCTACGAGCGCTACGGCCGCGACCGCGCCGGGATGGTGTGCGAGGTCATCACCTACCGCGGCAAGTCGGCGCTCCGCGACGTGGGGAAGGCGCTCGGGCTCTCGCTCGGCCAGGTCGACCGGCTCGCGAAGCTCGTGGGCGCGTACGAGGACCTCACCGCGGTCGGGCCGGAGCTCCTCGCCCACGCCGGGCTCGACGGCGCCGACTCGGAGCGGGTCCGGCTCACGCTCTCGCTCGCGAAGGAGATCCAGGGCTTCCCCCGCCACCTCTCCATCCACGTGGGCGGCTTCGTCATCACCCGCCGCCCGCTCTCGGAGACCGTGCCCATCGAGCCCGCCTCCATGCCGGGCCGGACCATCGTCCAGTGGGACAAGGACGACCTCGCCGAGCTCGACCTCCTCAAGGTCGACCTCCTCGCCCTCGGCATGCTCACCGCGCTCTCCCGCGGGCTCGCGGCGCTCGCCGCGCAGCGGCCCGCCCCGGCGCTCGAGACGGCGCGGCCGCACCCGGACTCGCTCGCCACCATCCCGGCGGAGGACCCGGCGGTCTACGAGATGCTGTCCCGGGCCGACTCCATCGGCGTGTTCCAGGTGGAGTCGCGCGCGCAGATGGGGCTCGCCCCGCGCATGAAGCCGCGCTGCTTCTACGACCTCGTCATCTCGGTCGCGATCATCCGGCCCGGGCCGATCCAGGGCGGCATGGTCCACCCGTACCTGCGCCGCCGCGACGGCCTCGAACAGGTCCATTACCCGTACCCGCCGCTCGAGCCGGTGCTCGCGCGCACGCTCGGGGTGCCGCTCTTCCAGGAGCAGGCGATGCGGCTCGCGGTGGTCGCGGCCGGCTTCACGCCCGGCGAGGCCGACGAGCTGCGCCGGGTGATGACCCACCGCCGCTCGCACGAGAAGCTCATGGCCATCAAGGAGCGGGTGGTCTCGGGCATGGCGGCCCGGGGCATCGCGGCCGGCGACGCCGAGCAGATCCACCACCAGCTCCTCGGCTTCGCCGGCTACGGCTTCCCCGAGTCGCACGCCGCGTCCTTCGCGCTGCTCGTCTACGCCTCGGCCTGGCTGCGCCGGTACCACCCCGCGGTCTTCACCTGCGCGCTCGTGAACAGCCAGCCCATGGGCTTCTACGCGCCCCACACGCTCGTCGAGGACGCGAAGCGCCACGGCGTCGAGGTGCGCCCGGTCGACGTCACCGCGAGCGCCTGGGAGTCGACGCTGGAGGGGAAGGTGGCGGGCCGGCCGTCGGAGCCCGGCGAGTCCCCGGCCATCCGGATCGGCCTCTCCGCCATCCGCGGCCTGCCGCGCGCGGTGGGCGACGCGATCGTCGCCGCCCGCAGGGAGGCGCCGTTCGAGGGGCTCGGCGACCTCGCCCGCCGGGCGGGGCTCTCGAAGGCCTGGCTCGTCCGGCTCGCCGAGGCGGGGGCGCTGGGCGTGCTCGCCCCCGACCGGCGCGCCGCGCTCTGGCGCGCGCTCGCGCTGCCGGGGAGCCCCGCGGCGCCGGGCGGCGGGCCGAAGCCCGGCGAGAGCGGCGACCTCTTCGCCGGCGTCGCGCCGGTGGAGCCCGACGCGGAGCTGCCCGCCGCGACCGCCGCCGAGGAGGTCTCCGCCGACTTCGCGACCACCGGCCTCTCGGTGAAGGGGCACCCCATGGCGATGATGCGCGGGGCGCTCGGCGGCGGCCGGGTCCGCACCGCCCGCGAGCTCTCCCGCCTGCCGGATCGCAGCCCCGTCGAGGTCGCCGGCCTCGTCATCGTCCGCCAGCGCCCGGAGACCGCGCACGGCATCGTCTTCGTGAGCCTCGAGGACGAGACCGGCATCGCGAACCTGGTCGTCATGCCCGACGTCTACGAGAAGTTCCGCCCGGTGGTCCGCCAGGCCCCGTTCCTCGTCGCGCGAGGCCAGGTGGAGCGCACCGGCGCGGTGGTGAACGTGAAGGTCGACTCGGTGTCCCCGCTCGCGCTCGCGCCGCCGGTCGGCGAGCGGGCGCGGAACTTCCATTGAGGGGTAGAGTGGAGCGCATGAGGCTCCCGCACGCCGTCGTCGCCGCCACGATCTGCGCCCTCGCCGCCTGCGCCCACGGCCCCGGCGCCTACGAGGACGAGGCCGGGAACTGGCAGCGCGCGTTCCGGACCGACCAGCCCTCGGGCATCGAGGTCGTCCGCTCGCGCGTCGTGCGCCTCGGCTCGGGCGGCACGCTCGGCTGGTTCTTCCTGCGCGCGACCCCGGCGCGAGAAACGGAGCTGTTCGCGAACGACCTCGAGCCCGTGCCCGACGCGGAGGCGATGGTCGTGCGGGCCGACGCCCGCGGCGGCCCCGCCTGGTTCGCGCCGAACGCGATCTCCGGCTACGCGGTCTGGCGGACGATGGCCGGGAAGGAGTTCCTGCCGGTGATCCTCGTCTTCAAGGACCGGGACACCGGCGCGCTCTACGTGCACATTCACCCGCGGTAGCGGGTGCGTTGCTGCCTCAGAAACGCGCGCGCGGTCATCCCCAGCGGTCTCGAGGCCTTGGCGGAGGTAATTCGCCCGTTCAGCCGGCTGAACCAGGAAGTATGACTACGCGCCGCCCGCGAGCGCCTTCACGTACTCGTACAGCACGGTCTCGCGCTCGCCGAGCCTCCGCGGCGGGAACACCTTGTCCACCCTGAACCCGACCGCCTCCCAGAAGCGCCGTCCGCGGGTGTTCTGGTCGGTCGCGGCGAGGCGGAGGCTGTCGAAGCCCTCGGCGGCGAGCGCGGCCTCGAGGGCGGCGAGGACCTCGCGGCCCAGGCCCTGGCCCCGCGAGTCGGGCGCGAGCACGAAGTTGCCGAGGTAGGCCTCGCGGGCCCTGCGGAAGTCGCGGAGCACCTCGACGTGGCCGATGGCGGCGCCGTCGCGGAGGAGGAGGAGGAAGTGCTTGTCCGCGGGGTCCTTGCCGGGCGGGCCGTCCGCGAGGGCCTGGGCGGCCTCGTCGGGCCGGGGAGGGCGGCCGAACTCCTGCTCGAAGAAGCCACGGCAGCGCTCGAAGAGCGCCTGCAGCTCGGGGAGGCGGTCGCGGGCGTCGACGGAAGTCCAGCCAGGGCCGGCGAGGTGCACTGCGGCAGGGTAGCAGAGGGCGGGGCGGACCCGGGCGGCTTCGGGCGAGGTGCTTCGAGCGCGAGGCGCGGCGGGGTACGATCGCCCGCACGCATGCGCCTCCGGGACCTCGAGCTTCTCGCGCCCCTGCCGGCCATCGCGGCGGGCGCGGCCGTCGCCTCACGCCACGGCGTGCCGTGGGCGGCGTTCCTCCCGGGCCTCCTCGCGGCCGCCCCGGGCGCGGCGCTCGCGTGGGCGGCGGGGCGGTCGCCCTCGCTGCCCCGCTGGGTGTCCTCCCTCGCGCTCGTCGTTGTCGCCGCGACGTTGCTCACCCCGGGCGTCGAGGGCGTGCACCGCTGGCTCCCGCTCGGGCCGGTCCGGCTGAACGCCTCGGCGGCCCTCGCGCCCTGGTTGCTCGCGGCGGCGCTCACGTCGCCGGGCCTGCGGACCTTGCTCGCGCTCCTCCTCGCCCAGCTCGTCCACCTCGCGCAGCCGGACGCCGCCCAGGCGACGGCGCTCGCGGTCGGCGCGCTCCCCATCGTGCTCTCGGGAAGGACGGCCCTCGGTGCCGGCGCAGCGACGCTCCTGACCGCCCTCGCCGCGGGCGCGTGGCTGCGGGACGACCCCCTGCAGCCCGTGCCGTACGTGGAGGGCATCCTGGACCTCGCCTGGCAGTCAGGCCCCGCCTGGCTCGCCGCCGCGCTCCTGGCGCTCGCGGTGGCCTGCCTGCCGCTCGCGCGCCGCCCCGCGGCGGTCGGCTACCTCGCCGCCGCCACCCTCTGCACCTTCGGCGGCGCGTTTCCCGTGCCGTTGCTCGGAGCGGGGGCCGCTCCGGTCCTGGGCTGGTACGGCCTGCTGGTGCTGGCGCGGGCCGGGCGAGCGTAGAAAAGAAGACGCCCGGTGCCTCTCGGCCCGGGCGTCCTGACCTCTCGGTCGCTTCAGCCGCTGGGCGCGCGCAGAGCGCGCGCCAGGGGGACTAGCTGCAGCCCGTGGTCGAGCCGCAGTTCACGCACTTGTAGCAGGCGCCGTTGCGGACGGTGATCGAGCCGCAGGTCGGGCACGGCGGGGCGTCGGTGTCGCGGACGAACGTCACGCCGCTCGACGACCCGTTCTTCGACTCGCCGTTCCTCGTCTCCAGCGGCGCGGCCTCGAGGCGGGCCGTCTCGACGACGGCCTCCTTCGCCGTGGCGCCGGCCTTGGGGGCCGTGCCGGGCGTGAGCGCCGGCGCCGCGGAGGAGAGGGTGGCCCCGTCCTCGCTCGGCAGGAACTTCAGCGCGAGCCAGCGGAAGATGTAGTCGGAGATCGACTTCGCGATCGGGATGTCCGGGTTGCCGGTGAAGCCCGACGGCTCGAACCGCGTGTGGCTGAACTTGTCGCAGAGGACCTTCAGCGGCACGCCGTACTGGAGCGACATCGAGATCGCGGTGGCGAACGAGTCCATCAGGCCCGAGACCACCGAGCCCTCCTTCGCCATCGTCACGAAGATCTCGCCGGGCGAGCCGTCGTCGTACATGCCGACGGTCATGTAGCCCTCGTGGCCGCCGATCGAGAACTTGTGCGTGATCGAGCGGCGCTCGTCCGGGAGGCGGCGGCGCGCGAGGCGGGCCTCCTCCTCGGGGTCGACGGCCTTCTGGTCGGCCTTCGCGGCCTTGCCGGCGTTGAGCGGCTGGGAGCGCTTGCAGCCGTCGCGGTAGATCGCGACCGCCTTGAGGCCGAGCTTCCAGGACTCGACGTAGGCGTTCTCGATGTCGGCGGTCGTGGCCGTGTTCGGCATGTTGACCGTCTTCGAGATGGCGCCCGAGAGGAAGGGCTGGACCGCGCCCATCATCCGGATGTGGCCCATGTAGTGGATGGACCGGGTGCCGTTCTGGGCCTTGAAGGCGCAGTCGAACACCGGGACGTCGTCGGCCTCGAGCGCGGGCGCGCCCTCGATCGTCTCGGCCTCGTCGATGTGCTCGAGGATGCCGGAGATCTCCTGGGCGGAGTAGCCGAGCTTCTGGAGCGCGAGCGGGACCGTGTTGTTGACGATCTTGAGCACGCCACCGCCGACGAGCTTCTTGTACTTCACGAGCGCGATGTCGGGCTCGATGCCGGTCGTGTCGCAGTCCATCATGAAGCCGATCGTGCCGGTCGGCGCGAGCACGGTGGCCTGCGCGTTGCGGTACCCGTGCTCGGTGCCGAGGTGGAGCGCGGCCGTCCAGGCGTCGCGGGCCGACGACAGGAGGTTCTTCTCGACGAGGGTGTGGTCGATGCGCTCGACCGCCGCGCCGTGCTTGCGGATGACGCCGAGGAACGGGTCGCGGTTCTTCGCGAAGCCCTCGAACGGGCCGACGCGCTCGGCGATGCGGGCGCTCATCGCGTACGCCTCGCCGGTCATGAGCGCGGTGATCGCCGCGGCGCAGGCGCGGCCGCGGTCGGAGTCGTAGGGGAGGCCGGACGCCATGAGGTAGGCGCCCAGGTTCGCGTAGCCGAGGCCGAGCGGCCGGTAGTCGTGGCTGTTCTTCTCGATCGCCTTCGTCGGGTACTTCGAGTTCGAGACGAGGATCTCCTGCGCGAGGATGGTGAGGTCCACCGCGCGCTTGAAGGACTCGGCGTCGAACCCGCCGTCGATCGAGCGGAAGTGCATCAGGTTCAGCGACGCCAGGTTGCAGGCCGAGTCGTCGAGGAACATGTACTCGGAGCAGGGGTTCGACGCGTTGATGCGGTCGGTGTTCGGGCAGGTGTGCCAGGCGTTGACCGTCGTGTCGAACTGCATGCCCGGATCGCCGCAGGCCCAGGCGGCCTCGGTCATCGCCTTCATGAGGTCGCGGGCCCGGAGCTTCTCGAGCGGCGCGCCGTCGGTGCGGGCGGTGAGGTTCCACTCGCGATCCTCGATCACCGCGCGCATGAAGGCGTCGGTGACGCGGACCGAGTGGTTGGCGTTCTGGAAGAAGACGGAGTCGTACGCGCCGCCGCGGACGTTGAAGCCGCCGTCGTAGCCCGCGTCGATGAGCGCCCAGGCCTTCTTCTCCTCCTCGGCCTTGCAGGTCGCGAACTCCATCACGTCCGGGTGATCGGCGTCGAGGATCACCATCTTGGCGGCGCGGCGGGTCTTGCCGCCGGACTTGATGACGCCGGCGAAGGCGTCGAAGCCGCGCATGAAGGAGACGGGGCCCGAGGCCTCGCCGCCGCCCGAGAGCAGCTCCTTCGAGGAGCGGATCTTGGAGAGGTTGGAGCCGGTCCCGGAGCCGTACTTGAAGAGCATGCCCTCGGTGTGGGCGAGCTTCAGGATCGAGTCCATCGAGTCGGCGACGGAGTTGATGAAGCACGCGGAGCACTGGGGGTGCTCCTCGACGCCGACGTTGAACCACACCGGCGAGTTGAAGCTCATCTTCTGCCGGTAGATGAGGTGCGCGAGCTCGGCCTCGAAGGTCTGGGCGTCGTCCTCGGTGCCGAAGTAGCCGTCCTTGCGGCCCCAGGCGCCGATGGTGCGGACCACGCGGCCGACGAGCTGGCGGACCGACCGCTCACGCTGGGGCGAGCCCATCGCGCCGCGGAAGTACTTCGACGCGACGACGTTCGTCGCGAGCATCGACCAGCTCTTCGGGACCTCGACGTCCTTCTGCTCGAAGATGACGGCCCCGCCCTCGCCGGTGATCGACGCGGTGCGGTTCTCCCAGACCATCTCCTCGGCCGGATCGACCCCACGGGTCGTGAAGTACCGATCGACGGTCAGGCCATGCTTGGCGAGCCGCTTCGTGAGCTTGGGCGCCTTCTCCTTCGCCTTGACCTGACCCGAGACCTCGCGCTCCATCATCGCGTGCTTCCTTTCCCCGCGGCGGCCCCCTGGGCACCCGCGGGCAAACGACTGCCCCTTCGGCCGCGGGCGTTTGACCCACGGTCGTTCAAGAAAAGAGATGACACTCCGGCCGGCCCGCGTTCGATGAGCCGGAGGATCTAGCTACTGGTTCGGTCTGACAGTGCTGCTGGCAGCGGAGCTGACGGCCCCGCCACCCTCACTGCTGCCGTTGAAGCAGCAGGGCTGGGGTTCACCTCTGAGCGCCTCGCCGTCCCGCCCTTCCATCCCGCCGCCCTCCGCGAAAGCGCCAGAAGGCGCAATCGCGGACATTATCGAATCGGAAAAGCATGTCAAGGCATGACCACAACATATGGTGCCATACACTGCTATCGGCCCAAGATACTGAGGAAACTGGCCCGACTTCGTTGGGGGAGGGGGCCCTCGGGCTGATCCGGAGGTCCCCGGGGCGAGACCTCGTCTCACGGAAGGGGCGTGGGCGCGTGGCCGCGTGGCGTCGCGCGTGCTAAAAGCCGCGTCTCCCTATGGCCGAGTCGAACGCGCACATCCGCAACTTCTCGATCATCGCGCACATCGACCACGGCAAGTCGACGCTCGCGGATCGCCTCCTCGAGCACACCGGCACGGTGTCGAAGCGCGAGGCCCAGGCGCAGTTCCTCGACAACATGGAGCTCGAGCGCGAGCGCGGGATCACCATCAAGGCCCAGACCGTCCGCATGAAGTACCGGGCGCGCGACGGGCAGGACTACGAGCTCAACCTCATCGACACCCCCGGGCACGTCGACTTCGCCTACGAGGTCTCGCGCTCGCTCGCCGCCTGCGAGGGCGCGCTGCTCGTCGTGGACGCGACCCAGGGCGTCGAGGCGCAGACGCTCGCGAACGTCTACCAGGCGCTCGATCACGACCTCGAGATCATCCCGGTCATCAACAAGATCGACCTGCCGTCGGCCGACGTGGAGGGCGTGCGCAAGGAGATCGAGGAGGTCATCGGCCTCGACGCGTCCGGCGCCGTCCCGGCGTCCGCCAAGACCGGGCTCGGCATCGAGGACATCCTCGAGCACGTGGTCACGAAGGTCCCGCCGCCGAAGGGCGACCCGAACGCGCCCCTCAAGGCGATCGTCTTCGACAGCTGGTACGACAACTACCGCGGCGTCGTGATGCTGGTGCGGGTCTTCGAGGGCACCCTTCGCCCGAAGCAGCGGATCCTGCTCTGGAGCAACAAGAAGCGGTTCGAGGTGCAGGAGCTCGGCGTGTTCGTGCCCTTCGCGACGGCGGTCGACGACCTCGGCGCCGGCGAGGTGGGCATCGTCGTCGCGAACGTGAAGGACGTGCACGACGCGAAGGTCGGCGACACGGTCACCGACGCCGACGCGCCGACCGAGGATCCGTTCCCGGGCTTCAAGGTCGTGAAGCCGATGGTGTTCAGCGGCGTCTTCCCCATCGACGCGAAGGACTACGACCAGCTCCGCGACGCCCTCGAGAAGCTGCGGCTCAACGACTCCGCCTTCACCTGGGAGCCGGAGACCTCGCAGGCGCTCGGCTTCGGCTTCCGCTGCGGGTACCTCGGCCTCCTGCACATGGAGATCGTCCAGGAGCGGCTCGAGCGCGAGTACAACCTCTCGCTCATCACCACCGCCCCCTCGGTCGTCTACCGGGTCACCGACACGCAGGGCGAGGCGATCGAGATCGACAACCCGGCGAAGCTGCCGCCGGTGCAGAAGATCGCGAAGCTCGAGGAGCCGCACCTCACCTGCCACGTCCACGCGCGCACCGAGGACGTCGGCGCGATCCTGAAGCTCTGCCAGGACCGCCGCGGCGTGCAGCGCGACATCAAGTACCTCGGCACGAAGCGCATCCAGGTCACCTACGACATCCCGATGGCCGAGGTGGTCTTCGACTTCTTCGACCGGCTGAAGAGCGTCACCTCCGGCTACGCGAGCCTCGACTACGAGCTCAAGGGCTACGAGGAGGCCGACCTCGTGAAGCTCGACATCCTCATCAACGCCGAGCCGGTCGACGCCCTCTCGATCATCGTGCACCGCGAGCGCGCCTACCAGCGCGGGCGCGAGCTCTGCCAGCGGCTGCGCGAGGTGATCCCGAAGCAGATGTACGAGGTGGCGATCCAGGCCGCCATCGGCGCGAAGATCATCGCCCGCGAGACGGTGAAGGCCTACCGCAAGGACGTGCTCGCGAAGTGCTACGGCGGCGACATCTCCAGAAAGCGCAAGCTCCTCGAGAAGCAGAAGGAGGGGAAGAAGCGCATGAAGCAGGTGGGCGCCGTCGAGATCCCGCAGGAGGCGTTCCTCGCGGTGCTGAAGGTGGAGGAGTGAGCGACCCGGCCCGCCGGCTCGCGCGCGCGCGGCGGGACGCCCTCGGCTTCGCGCGGCTGGCCCGGCGCAGCGCCGCCCGGCACCGCAGGGCGCTCGGGGACCTGCAGCCGGCCATCGCCGCTGCGGCCGACGAGGTCGAGGCCGCGGCCGAGGCGGGCGAGCCCGGGCGGCTGTCGCAGGCCCTCGGGGCCCTCGACGCCCTCTGGGACGAGCACCTCGCCCCGCGGCAGAAGCCGCTCTGGCGCGAGTACCTCGAGTCGATGGTGATCGCGGTGGCGGTCGCGCTGCTCCTGCGCGGCTTCGTGGTGGAGGCGGTCGGGATCCCCTCGGGCTCGATGGTGCCGTCGCTCCTCGTGGGCGACTACCTCTTCGTCTCGAAGCTCGCCTACGGCCTGCGGGTGCCGTTCACGCACCTCAGGCTCGTCGAGGCCGGGGCGCCGCGCCGGGGCGACGTCATCGTGTTCGAGAACCCCGTCGACCCGTCGGTCGACTACGTGAAGCGGGTCGTCGGGCTGCCCGGGGACGTGGTGGAGCTCCGCGAGCAGCAGCTGTTCGTGAACGGGGTCCCCCAGCCGCGCACGCCGCTCGGCGAGCTCCGCTACGAGGAGCTGGCCGAGGACGGCCGGGTGAGCTTCGAGGACGTCTGCCGGCGCTACCGGGAGGCGCTCGCGAAGGGCACGCTCGTCGCACCCGAGGGCGACGGGCTGTCGGGCGCGGAGGCGAGGTGGCGTTCCGCCGCGGGCGACGGGGTGGCCACCTACGAGGTGCTCCAGTGCCGCCAGGCCCGCCTCGCCGACCGGGAGGGGCCGTTCGAGGTGGTGCGGCCGGGGCACGTGTTCGTGCTCGGCGACAATCGAGACCGGTCGGCCGACTCGCGCAGCGCGGGGGGCTGGCAGGTGCCCTACGGGAACGTGCACGGCCGGGCGAGCCTCGTCTTCTGGAGCTGGGGCGCCGGAGGCGTCGGCGGCCCGGACGGACGCGGCGTGCGCGTGGAGCGGCTTTTCAAACCGGTCGAGTAGCGATATCTAAGGTCCCCCGATGCCGCCCCCGACGATGGCCCCTGGCGCTGTCCGTCCGCGCCGCCGCCCGTCCGGCGGCGCGCTGGTGAACCTGCTGTTCCTCCTCGGTGTCGCAGGGCTGTGCTACCTCGGCTGGATGTGGGTCCCGGTCTACGTGGACCACTACGAGGTCATCGCCGTCACCCGCGACCACATGAACCAGGCGGTCAAGAACCACAACGACGACGCCCTCATCCAGTCGCTCGCGAGGCGCGTCTCGGGGGTCGGCGTCGAGACCGGGCGGGACGAGAGCGGCCGCCGCTGGGAGGAGCCGTCCATCCAGCTCGCGCCCGGGGACATCACCTGGGAGCGCGACGAGTCGGTCACCCCGCCCATGCTCCGCGTCGAGTTCGAGTACGACCGCGAGGTGCCGTACCCGCTGCTCGATCGCACGGCGACCCACACCTTCCACGTCGGCCTCCAGCAGGACCTCGAGGTGCCGGTCTGGAACAACAAGTGAATGCCGGGGGGGAGGGGATCCGCTTGGACTCGAAGGAAATCGAGAGGACGGTCCGCCGCCTCGCCGAGGAGATCGCGGAGCGGGCGCGCGCCGCGGGGGCGGGGAAGGATCTCGCGATCGTGGGCATCCGCCGCGGGGGCGTGCACCTCGCCCAGCGGCTCGCGAAGGCGCTCGGCATCGCGCTCGGCAAGGAGCCGCCGCTCGGGACGCTCGACATCGCGCTCTACCGCGACGACCTCGCCGTGAAGGGCGCGGCGCCGGTCATCGGGCCGACCGACGTGCGCTTCCCGGTGGACGGGAAGACCCTCATCCTCGTCGATGACGTGCTCTACACCGGCCGCACCGTGCGGGCCGCGCTCGACGAGATCGTCGACTTCGGGCGGCCGCGCCGGGTCTGGCTCGCGGTCCTCGTCGACCGTGGCGGGCACGAGCTGCCCATCGCGGCCGACTTCGCCGGCGCCCGCCTCGAGGTCGGCGACGACGACGACGTGCAGGTGCGGCTCGTCGAGGCCGGCGCCCCGGCCGACTCGGTCGTGGTGAAGAGGAGGGGGACGTGATCGGCCGCCACCGCCACCTGCTCGGGCTCGCCGAGCTCTCCCGGGAGGAGCTCCTCGAGGTGCTCGACCTCGCGGTCTCCATGAAGGAGGTCCTGCAGCGCCCGATCAAGAAGGTGCCCTCGCTCCGGGGCCGCTCGGTGGTGAACCTCTTCTTCGAGAGCTCCACCCGCACCCGCTCCTCCTTCGAGATCGCGGCCAAGGTCCTCTCCGCCGACGCGCTCAACTGGACGGCGCAGGGCTCCTCGGTCGGCAAGGGCGAGACCCTCATCGACACCGCGAAGAACCTCGAGGCGATGCGTCCGGACGTGCTCGTCATCCGCCACTCGGCGGGCGGCGCGCCGAGGCTCGTCTCCGAGCACGTCTCCTGCGCGGTGGTCTCGGCCGGCGACGGCGCGCACGAGCACCCGAGCCAGGGGCTGCTCGACTGCTTCACGCTGCGCGAGAAGCTCGGCACCCTCGAGGGCAAGACCATCGTCATCGTGGGCGACGTCACGCATTCCCGCGTCGCCCGCTCGGACATCCACGGCATGACGAAGCTCGGGGCGAAGGTGCGGGTCTGCGGCCCGCCGACGATGATCCCGCCCGGCATCGAGGCCATGGGCGTCCCGGGCAGCGTCACGGTCGAGCACGACCTGAGGACCGCCGTGCGCGGCGCGAGCGCGGTCGTCATGCTCCGCATCCAGCACGAGCGCATCGGCGACCCGCTCATCCCGGGCACGCGCGAGTACTCGAAGCTCTGGGGCCTCAACGCCAGGAAGGCGGCGGAGTGGCTCGACGAGGGCTGCGTGATCCTCCACCCCGGCCCGATCAACCGCGGCGTCGAGCTCTCCCCCGAGGTGGCCGACGGTCCCCGCAGCGTCATCCTCGACCAGGTCCAGAACGGCGTGGCGGTCCGGATGGCGATCCTGTACCTCCTCGCCGGCGGCGACGCCTCCGAGGCGAAGGCCTGACAGCCATGAGCGCACTTCCCCAGCTCTTGTTCATCGAGGGCGGCCGCGTCCTCGACCCCGCGACGGGGACCGACGGCGTCCGCACGGTGGTCGTGAAGGACGGCCTGATCGCGGAGGTCGCGGAGCGCCTCGAGCGCCCCAGGGACGCGCGCGCGATCGACGCCCGCGGGCGGTGGGTCACGCCCGGCTTCATCGACCTCCACGTGCACCTGCGCGAGCCGGGGCAGGAGTACAAGGAGACGGTGGAGACCGGCACCCGCGCCGCGGTGGCGGGCGGCTTCACGGCCGTCTGCCCCATGCCGAACACGAAGCCGGTGAACGACAGCGCGTCGATCACCGAGCTCATGCTGGCGCGGGCGGCCGCGGCCGGCCTCGCCCGCGTGTACCCGGTCGGCGCCATCTCGAAGGGCTCCGAGGGCCAGGACCTCGCCGAGTTCGGCGAGCTCAAGGCGGCGGGCTGCGTCGCGCTCTCCGACGACGGCAAGCCGGTCATGTCCTCGGGCCTGATGCGCCGCGCGCTCGAGTACGCCCGCGCGTTCGGCCTGCCGCTCACGGTGCACGAGGAGGACCTCGCGCTCGTCGGCAAGGGCGTCATGCACGAGGGCGCCGCCTCGACCCGCCTCGGGCTGCGCGGCATCCCGGGCGCGTCCGAGGACGTGATGGTGCTCCGCGACGTCGCGCTGGTCGAGCTGACCGGCGGGCGCCTGCACATCGGCCACCTCTCCACGCGGGGCGCCGTGCGCGCCGTCCGCGAGGCGAAGGCCCGCGGCCTGCCGGTCACCGCCGAGGTGACGCCCCACCACCTCACGCTCACCGACGAGGACGTGGCGCGCTCCGGCTACTCCACCGACTTCAAGATGGCGCCCCCGCTGCGCTCCGCGGCGGACGTCGAGGCGGTGCGCGCGGCGCTCGCCGACGGGACCATCGACGCCATCGCCACCGACCACGCGCCGCACTCCGCGGTCGAGAAGGCGGTGGAGTTCGACGCGGCCGCGAACGGCATCATCGGGCTCGAGACGGCCTTCCCGGTCTGCCTCGACCTCGTGCGGAAGGGCCTCCTCACGGAGCGGCGGCTCGTCGAGGCCCTCACGATCGGGCCGGCCCGGACGTTCAAGCTCCCGGGGGGCACCCTCGCGAAGGGCGCGCCGGCGGACCTGGCGCTCCTCGACCCCGAGGCGGAGTGGACGCTCGACCCGGAGCGGCTCCGGTCGAGGTCGCGCAACACGCCGTGGAAGGGCACGCGCCTCACCGGGCGTTGCACCATGACCATCGTGGGCGGGCGGATCGTTCACGAGGAGGCGGAAGGCAGGGCATGAAGCGAGCGATCCTGGCACTGGCGGACGGGACCACCTTCGAGGGCGTCTCCCTCGGCGCGACCGGCGAGGCGAACGGCGAGGTGGTGTTCAACACCTCGCTCACCGGCTATCAGGAGATCCTCACCGATCCCTCGTACGTCGGGCAGATGGTCTGCATGACGTACCCGGAGCAGGGCAACTACGGCGTGAACGCCGCCGACGACGAGTCGCGGCACCCGCACGCGACGGGCTTCATCGTCCGGCACTTCGCCGAGCGCCCGTCGAACTTCCGGGCGGAGAAGAGCCTGCACGAGTACCTCGCCGGCCACGGCGTGGTCGGCATCTCCGGCATCGACACCCGCCGCCTCGTGAAGCACCTGCGCACCCACGGCGCGCAGATGGGGATCATCTCCACCGAGGTCGCGTCCGGCGCCGCCGCGCTCGTCGCGAAGGCGAAGGCGCTCCCGGGCATGGAGGGGCAGGACCTCGCGACCCGGATCTCGACGAAGGAGCCGTACGTCTGGACCGAAGGCGGCGCGGACGCCTGGACCGACGCGGAGCGCAGGAGCGGCGAGCGGCGGCTCCACGTGGTCGCCTACGACTGGGGGCTGAAGCGGGCGATGCTGCGCCTGTTCGCCGACGCGGGCTGCAAGGTGACGGTGGTGCCCTCGCGCACGACCGCCGCGCAGGCGCTCGCCCTGAAGCCGGACGGCATCTTCCTCACGAACGGCCCCGGCGACCCGGCCGCGGTGGAGGGGGCGCGCGACACCGTCGCGGCCCTCCTCGGCAAGGTGCCCATCTTCGGCATCTGCCTCGGCCACCAGATCCTGGCGCTCGCGCTCGGCGCGAGGACCTACAAGCTCAAGTTCGGGCACCGCGGGGCGAACCAGCCCGTGAAGGACCTCGCGAGCGGCAAGGTCGACATCACCGTGCAGAACCACGGCTTCGCCGTGGACGACAGGACGCTCCCCGCACGGGCGCGCGTCACGCACGTGAACCTGAACGACGGCACGGTGGAGGGCATCGAGGTGCTCGACGCGCCGGCGTTCAGCGTCCAGTATCACCCCGAGTCGTCCCCGGGCCCGCACGACGCCCGCGCGCTCTTCGCGCGCTTCGTGGCGTCCATGGAGCAGGCGTCCGGGCGCGGCGCGGAGAAGCGGGCATGAGCTTCCAGGAGCTCCACGAGAGGCTCCTCTCGTGGGCGAGCGAGGGCCCCCGCGCGGCGGACCTGCTCCTCGCGAAGGCGGCGCACTACGCGGCGAGGGGCGAGCCTCACGAGGAGGACCGGTCGTTCGAGGTCCGCGTGAACGCGATGCTCGACTTCTACCTGTACGACTGGCGCCCCGGGGGAGACGGCGGGCCGGGCCGGTCGACGCTCGAGCGCTTCCTCGAGGAGCAGGGCCCCGGGCTCGCGCCCGAGGATCAGCAGAGCTTCCGCGACCTCGCGGGCAACGTGCGCGGGCTCTTCGAGGTGAGGAAGCTCGGCGACGGCGTCGTGCGCGTGCGCGACGTGTTCACCGGCGTCGACCGCGAGGTCACGGAGCGACGCACGCTCGCCGGGGTCGAGAAGGGTGACCTGCTCGAGGCCCGCCTCCTGCCCCACCTCGGCCAGCTCCTGTTCTCGGGCGCGTTCCTCTACCAGCCGCGCGAGGCCCGCAAGGCCATCCTCGCGGAGGTGAAGCGGCTCAAGAAGGCCGCCGGCAAGCAGGGGACGCCCGACGTGGGCGGCTTCCTCGACCTCCTCGCCCGGATGGCGATGAAGGTCGAGCGGTACCGGAACGTGCGGCTGGAGTCGATCTACGACTTCAGCCAGCGCGGGTAGCGCCTCACGTCGAGCTCCACCCGGGCGTCCCGCACCGCCTCCCGCGCGCCTCCACCTCACGCTGCGTACGCGGGGTTCGCGTGCCAAGTGGGCGTGAGGAGAGGCGAACGCAAAGTCGCTTCCGCCTTGCCACCCCGCCCGGGACGGTGCTACGAACTGCGTCCACCCGTCTCACCCCCTCCACGCCTGAGACGGCCCTCCGACCCCCGAGAAGGAAGGGAAATCAGCCATGGCCGACGCGAAGCCGGTGGTGCCGCAGGACGGCGAGCCGATCACGCTCGTCGACGGGAAGCTCCACGTCCCGGATCATCCGATCATCCCCTTCATCGAGGGCGACGGCACCGGCCGCGACATCTGGCGCGCGAGCGTCCGGGTCCTCGACGCGGCGGTCGCGAAGGCGTACGGCGGCAAGCGCAAGATCGCCTGGGCGGAGGTCTACGCGGGCGAGAAGGCCTTCACGAAGTTCGGGAACTGGCTGCCCGACGAGACGATCGAGGCCTTCCGCAAGTACATCATCGGCATCAAGGGCCCGCTCACCACGCCCATCGGCGGCGGCATCCGCTCGCTGAACGTGGCGCTGCGGCAGCTCCTCGACCTCTACGTCTGCCTGCGCCCCGTCCGCTGGTTCAAGGGCGTGCCCTCGCCGGTCAAGGCTCCGCAGAAGGTCGACATGGTGATCTTCCGCGAGAACACCGAGGACATCTACGCCGGCATCGAGTGGGAGGCGGGCTCCGAGCAGGTGAAGAAGGTCCTCGCCTTCATCGAGAAGGAGTTCCCGAAGGACTACAAGAAGATCCGGTTCCCGGGCTCGGCCGGCATCGGCGTGAAGGCCGTGTCGCGCGAGGGGACCGAGCGGCTCGTCCGCTCGGCGATCGAGTACGCGCTGCGCCTCAAGCGCAAGAGCGTGACGATCGTCCACAAGGGCAACATCATGAAGTTCACGGAGGGTGCCTTCCGGAACTGGGGCTACGCCCTCGCCGAGAAGGAGTTCGGCGGCAAGGTCTACACCTGGGATCAGTGGGAGCGGACCAAGGCCGCGAAGGGTGAGCCGGCCGCGAACGACGAGCAGAAGGCCGCCCTCGCCGCGGGCAAGGTGCTCGTGAAGGACGCCATCGCCGACATCACGCTCCAGCAGGTGCTCACGCGCCCCGAGGAGTTCGACGTCATCGCGACGCTCAACCTGAACGGCGACTACCTCTCCGACGCGCTCGCCGCGCAGGTCGGCGGCATCGGCATCGCCCCGGGCGGCAACGCGAACTACGTGACCGGCCACGCCATCTTCGAGGCGACGCACGGCACGGCGCCGAAGTACGCCGACCTCGACAAGGTCAACCCCGGCTCGGTCATCCTCTCCGGCGAGCTCATGCTCCGCCACATGGGGTGGAACGAGGCGGCCGACCTCGTGATCAAGGGCATGGACGGCGCGATCGGCTCGCACAAGGTGACGTACGACTTCGCGCGCCTGATGAAGGGTGAGGGGCACGCCGACGTCGTCGAGGTGAAGTGCTCCGAGTTCGGGGACGGGATCATCAACCACATGTGACGCGGCCGCCCGCGGGCGGCCTCGAAGGGGCGACCATGGCTTCCAGGAAGAAGATCGCGCTCATCGGCGCCGGGCAGATCGGTGGGACGATGGCGCTGCTCTGCGCGCAGCGCCAGCTCGGCGACGTGGTGCTGGTGGACCTCATGGAGGGCGTCGCGAAGGGCAAGGCCCTCGACCTCCAGCAGTGCCGCGGCGTGCTCGGCTACGACGTCGAGATCACCGGTGCCGGCATCTCCGACTACTCGGTCATCAAGGACGCCGACGTCTGCATCGTGACCGCCGGCGTGCCCCGCAAGCCGGGCATGAGCCGCGAGGACCTGATGAAGGTCAACCTCGAGGCCATCACCAAGGTCGCCCAGGGCATCAAGCAGTACGCCCCGAACGCGTTCGTCATCGTGGTGACGAACCCGCTCGATGCGATGGTCTACGCCATGTACAAGGTCACCGGCTTCTCGCCGAAGAAGGTGGTCGGCATGGCCGGCGTGCTCGACACCGCCCGCTTCCAGTACTTCGTCGGCGCGGCCGCCGGCGTCGCCCCGCGCGACGTCTCGGCGGTGGTGCTCGGCGGCCACGGCGACGACATGGTCCCGGTGGTGCGCCAGTGCTCCGCGAACGGCACGCCGCTCACGAAGCTCCTCGACAAGGCGACGCTCGACGCCATCGTCGACCGCACGCGCAAGGGCGGCGGCGAGATCGTCGCGCTGCTCGGCACCGGGTCGGCGTTCTACGCGCCGGCCTCCTCGGCCGTGGCGATGGCCGAGAGCTACCTGCGTGACCAGAAGCGCGCGCTGCCCTGCTCGGCGTACCTCGACGGGCAGTACGGCGTGAAGGGCATCTTCCTGGGCGTCCCGACGGTCATCGGCGCGGGCGGCGTCGAGCGCGTGCTCGAGCTCGACCTCGACCAGGCCGAGAAGGACATGCTCGCGAAGTCGATCGACAGCGTGAAGAAGTCGGTCGCCGAGACGAAGCTCTAGTTCCCCGCCCAGGAGAGCGCGCGCGTGAAAATTCACGAGTACCAGGCGAAGGAAATCCTGAAGCGCTACGGCGTCGCGGTGCCCCGCGGGGCGCTCGCGTCGACCCCGGCGGAGGCCGAGGCGGCCGCCCGCCAGCTCGGCGGCGGCGTCTGCGCGGTGAAGGCGCAGATCCACGCCGGCGGCCGCGGCAAGGGCGGCGGCGTGAAGCTCGCCCGCACGCCGGAGGAGGCCCGCGACCACGCCTCCGCCATCCTCGGCATGATGCTCAAGACCCCGCAGACCGGCCCCCAGGGGCAGAAGGTCCGCCGGGTCTACGTCGAGGAGGGCTGCCGGATCGCGCGGGAGCTCTACCTCGGCCTCACCCTCGATCGCGACTCGGGCCGCCTCGCCCTGATGGCGAGCACCGAGGGCGGCATGGACATCGAGGAGGTGGCGAAGCACCAGCCCGAGAAGATCCTGCGCGAGTGGATCGATCCGCTCACCGGCCTCGTCGAGTTCCAGGCGCGGCGCATGGCGATCGGGCTCGAGCTCAAGGGCGACTCGGTGAAGTCGTTCGTGAAGTTCGCGACCGGCCTCTACAAGGCCTACGTCGCGACCGACGCGTCCCTCGCCGAGATCAACCCGCTCGTCGTCACCGCCGAGGGCGCGGTCCTCGCGCTCGACGCGAAGATGAACTTCGACGACAACGCGCTCTTCCGGCACGCAGACATCGTCGCGATGCGCGACCCGGACGAGGAGGATCCGAAGGAGGGCCAGGCCCGCGAGCACGACCTCTCCTACATCGCGCTCGAGGGCAACATCGGCTGCATGGTGAACGGCGCCGGCCTCGCGATGGCGACGATGGACGTCATCCAGCTGTCCGGCGGCAAGCCGGCCAACTTCCTCGACGTGGGCGGCGGCGCCGACGAGGCCAAGGTCACCGCGGCGTTCAAGATCATCCTCGCCGACCCGGCCGTGAAGGCGGTGCTGGTCAACATCTTCGGCGGCATCATGAAGTGCGACGTCATCGCGAACGGCGTCGTCGCGGCGGCGCGCCAGGTCGGGCTCAGCATCCCGCTCGTGGTCCGGCTCGAGGGCACCAACGTCGAGCTCGGCAAGGAGATCCTGGCGAAGAGCGGCCTCGCGATCACCACGGCAGACGACCTCGGCGACGCGGCGAAGAAGGCCGTGGCGGCGATCCGGTAGGGGAGGGACGACCTTGAGCATCCTCGTCGACAAGAAGACCCGAGTCGTCGTCCAGGGCATCACCGGCTCCGCCGGCTCCTTCCACACGGAGCAGATGCTCGCCTACGGCACGAACGTCGTGGCCGGCGTGACCCCGGGCCGCGGCGGCACCAAGTTCGCCGACAAGGTCCCGATCTTCGACTCGGTCCGGGACGCCGTGAAGGCGACGAAGGCCAACGCCTCCGCGATCTTCGTGCCGCCGCCCTTCGCGGCGGACGCGATCATCGAGGCGGCCGAGGCGGGCGTCGCGCTCGTCGTGGTCATCACCGAGGGGATCCCGGTGATGGACATGGTGCGGGTGCGCCGCTACCTCGAGACGAAGCCCGACACCCGCGTGCTCGGGCCGAACTGCCCGGGCGTCATCACCCCGGGGCAGTGCAAGATCGGCATCATGCCCGGCCACGTCCACAAGGCGGGCCGGGTGGGCGTCGTCTCCCGCTCGGGCACGCTGACGTACGAGGCCGTGAAGCAGCTCACCGACCTCGGCATCGGCCAGTCGACGGCGGTCGGCATCGGCGGCGACCCCGTGCACGGCACGGACTTCGTCGACGTGCTGAAGCAGTTCGAGGCCGACCCGGACACCGACGCGATCATCATGATCGGCGAGATCGGCGGAGCCGAGGAGGAGCGCGGCGCGGCCTGGCTGCGCGACCACGGCACGAAGCCGGTCGTCGGCTTCATCGCCGGCCGCACGGCGCCCCCCGGGCGCCGCATGGGCCACGCCGGCGCCGTCGTGTCGGGCGGCAGCGGCACGGCCGAGGCGAAGATCGAGGCCATGAAGGAGGCGGGTGTCGTCGTGGTCGACGGCCCCCACCAGCTCGGCCAGGCCATGAAGGCCGCCCTCGCCGCCAGGAAGGGGAAGGGCGCCAAGAAGGCCGGCAAGGTCAAGGCCGCGAAGAAGGCGCGCGGCGGCAAGCCCGCCGCGAAGAAGAAGTCCCTCACGAAGAGCAAGGCGGCGGCCAAGCGGGCCCCGAAGAAGGCGGCCAGGGGCCGCCGCTGAAAGAGAGAAGAGACGAAATGGCGATCGAGCGCACCCTGTCCATCGTGAAGCCCGACGGCGTCCAGAAGGGCGTCGTGGGGCAGGTCATCAGCCGCTTCCTCAACGCGGGCCTCAAGCCCGTGGCGATGAAGATGAAGTGGCTCTCGCAGCAGGAGGCGGAGGGCTTCTACGCCGTCCACCGGGCCCGGCCGTTCTTCGGCGACCTCGTGAAGTTCATGACGAGCGGCCCGGTCGTCCTCATGGTCCTCGAGGGCGAGAACGCCATCGCGAAGAACCGCGAGGTGATGGGCGCGACCGACCCGAAGAAGGCGGCCGACGGCACGATCCGCAAGGACTTCGCGACCGACATCGAGAAGAACACGGTCCACGGCTCGGACGCGCCGGAGACGGCGAAGGTCGAGGTCTCGTACTTCTTCGCCGAGATCGAGATCCAGAAGTACGAGCTGACGCCCAAGAAGTAGCTGCGATTCCGGCCGCTTGGCCGCCCTCGGGCGCGCCCGGCGCACCGCTGCTAGAATCCCCGAGTCGCCCGTCCCGATGCCGGGGCGGGCGATTCGCATTTGAAAGGAGCGTCGAGCCTGGAGCCGGTGTTCGGAGCGGTGGCGATCTGGAAGTGGGTGCTCGCGGGCGGGTTCGTCGTGGGCTCGGCGTTCTGCTCGGGCACGGAGACCGCGCTCACCGCGCTCGGGGACAACCGCGCCCGGCAGCTGCGCGCGTCGGGGACCCGCGGCGCCCAGCGGCTCGCGCTGTGGGTGGACCACCCCGAGCGCGTCCTCTCCACGCTCCTCATCGGCAACACGCTCCTCAACGTCGGGGCGGGCGCGCTCGCGGGCGAGATCGCCGACGACCTCGCCCGCGCGGCCGGCTGGAGCGAGGGCTCCACCGTGGCCGCGGTCACCGCGGCGGTGACGCTCGCCGTGCTCTTCCTCGGCGAGATCGTCCCGAAGACCTTCGCGAAGCGCCACCCGGTCTCCACCTCGATGTCGGTGCTGCCCTGGGTGGTCGGGCTCACCTACGTCATGTGGCCGGTCACCTCCGCGGTGGGCTGGCTCACCCGGCACGTCGTGAGCCTGCTCGGCTCGAAGGACGGCGGCCCGGCCGTGACGAGCGAGGAGATCGAGTACCTCATCGAGGTCGGCACGCGGGAAGGCGTGCTCGACGAGGTGAAGGAGGAGCTCCTCAACAGCGTGCTCGAGTTCGCGGACCGGGTGGTGAAGGAGATCATGGTCCCGCGCACCCGCATGGTCGCGCTCGACCTCGAGGCCACGCCGGAGGAGCTCGTCCGCGTCGTCACCGAGAACCCGTACAGCCGCATGCCGGTGTTCCACGGCTCGGTCGACGAGATCGTGGGCATCCTGCTCGTCCGCGAGATCATCCAGGACGTGAAGGGCGCCCCGCAGAAGCCGTTCGACCTCCGGCGCCGGATGAAGCCGGTCTACTTCGTGCCCGAGACCATGAAGATCTCGCGGCTCCTGAAGGAGATGCAGCGCCGCAAGACCCACCTCGCGGTGGTCGTCGACGAGTTCGGCGGCACGAGCGGGCTCGTGACCCTCGAGGACGTGCTCGAGGAGATCGTGGGCGAGATCCAGGACGAGGCCGACGCCGAGGCCTCGCCCTTCAAGGCCATCGGCCCGGGCACCTGGCTCGCCGAGGCGGCGGTGCCGCTGCACGACCTCGAGGCGTGGCTGGAGGAGCGGCTCGCCGAGGGGCTCCCGGAGGACGCGCCGCGCCCCGACATCACCTTCCCCGACGCCGACTACGAGACCCTGGGCGGCTTCGTGACCGCGCGGGCGGGGCGGGTCCCGCCGGTGGGGGCGGCCGTGAGCTTCGGCGGCTTCACCTTCACCGTGCGGGCCGGTGACGAGCGCCGGGTCTCCCGCGTCGAGATCGCGCGCGAGGCGGCGCCGGCCACGGGGGCGCCGCCCGGCGCGCCTCCGGTGGCGCCGGCGCCCCGCGCGTCGTAGAACACCGGCCCGTGGAACCGCTCTCGCACGACGCCCCGCGTGACACGCGCCCCGACCTGCGGGCGCTCCCCCTCGAGCACGTGGCGGCGCTCGTGGCCGCGCTCGGCGAGAAGCCGTTCCGGGCCCGCCAGCTCTTCCGGTGGCTCCACCAGAAGGGCGCGGCCTCGCTCGACGAGATGAGCGACCTGCCGGCCGCGTTCCGGGCGGCGCTCGCGGAGCAGGCGACGCTGACGACCCTCGAGCGCGCGACCGAGCAGCGCTCGACCGACGGCACCATCAAGTGGACCTGGCGCACCCACGACGGGAAGCTCGTCGAGTCGGTCTACATGCCGGAGGAGGACCGCCGGACCCTCTGCGTGTCCTCGCAGGTGGGCTGCGCGGTCGGCTGCACCTTCTGCATGACCGGCACCATGGGGCTCGCCCGCAACCTCACCGCCGGCGAGATCGTCGACCAGATCCACCGCGCCAACCGGCGGGTCATCGAGCTCGGGCTCCACCCCGGGCCGAGACCGCTCACGAACCTCGTGTTCATGGGCATGGGCGAGCCGCTCGCGAACTTCAAGCACCTGAAGCTCGCGCTCGACCTCCTCCTGCACGAGGACGGGCCGAACTTCTCGCACCGCCACGTCACGGTGTCGACCTCGGGCCTCGTGCCCATGATCGCGAAGCTCGGGGCGGAGACGCCGGTGAAGCTCGCCATCTCCCTCAACGCGACGACCGACCGCGTGCGGGACGAGATCATGCCGATCAACAAGCGGTTCCCGCTCGCGGAGCTCCTCGCGGCGTGCCGGGCCTTCCCGGTGAAGCAGGGCCGCCGGATCACCTTCGAGTACGTGCTCCTCGCCGGCGTGAACGACTCGCTCGAGGACGCCGAACGGCTCTGGCGCCTCCTCAAGGGCATCCCGGCGAAGGTGAACCTCATCCCGTACAACGCGAACCCGGGGCTGCCGTTCCAGGCGCCGGCGCCGGAGCGGGTGGCCGCCTTCCAGGAGCTCCTCGCCGCCCGCAACGTGACCGCGGTGGTCCGCAAGAACCGCGGCCGCGACATCGCGGCGGCGTGCGGCCAGCTCGCGGCGGAGGGCGGGCCGGGCGACCCCCGGCGCGGCCGGGCGGCCGCGAGCTTGATCCCGCCCGCCGGGGCGGGGTAGACCGCTCCCCCATGTCCCTCCTCGCGGTCGGTTCGGTCGCCCTCGACTCCCTCGAGACCCCCTTCGGCAAGCGCGACGACGTGCTCGGCGGGTCCGCCTGCTACTTCTCGACGTGCGCGAGCTTCTTCACGAAGCCGCGGCTCGTGGCGGTGGTGGGCGAGGACTTCCCCGACGCCCACGTCCAGTTCCTGCGCTCGCGCGGCATCGACCTCGGCGGCCTGGAGCGCCGGCCCGGCCGCACCTTCCGCTGGAAGGGGCGCTACGAGTTCGACCTCAACACCGCGCACACCCTCGACACCCAGCTGAACGTCTTCGCGGACTTCCAGCCCAAGCTCCCCGAGGCCTTCCGGGACTCCGAGTACGTCTTCCTCGGCAACATCGACCCGGACCTGCAGCGGGCGGTGCTCGACCAGGTCCGCGCGCCGCGCTTCGTCGCCGCGGATACGATGAACTTCTGGATCGACTCGCGCCGTGACGCGCTCATGAAGACGCTGAAGCGCATCGATCTGCTCTTCGTGAACGACGCCGAGGCCCGCCAGCTCGCCGACGAGGTGAACGTGGTGCGGGCGGCGAAGAAGATCCTCTCCTTCGGCCCGCGGGCGGTGGTGGTGAAGCGGGGCGAGTACGGGTCGCTGTTCTTCTCCGGCGACGAGACGTTCGCGGCCTCCGCGTACCCCCTGCAGGCCGTGTTCGATCCGACCGGGGCGGGGGACTCCTTCGCGGGCGGCTTCATGGGGTACGTCGCGAGCCAGCGCCGGGAGGACCGGGCGACCCTCCGCAGGGCCATCGTGCTGGGGAGCGTGCTGGCGAGCTTCACGGTGGAGCAGTTCTCGCTCGAGCGCCTGAAGACGCTGACCCCGGACGAGATCAAGGCCCGCTTCGGCGAGGCGAAGCAGCTCGCCCACTTCGACGACCTCGAGGTCGATCTCTTCGAGCGTTGAGTAAGTTGACGCTCTGCGAGGCGGCCGGATATCGTCCCGGTGCGCCTCTCGCGCGACCATGCGCATCGGGATCATCTCGGACGTCCACAGCAACCTCGAGGCGCTCACCGCCGTCATCGGCGTGCTCGAGCGGCTCAAGCCCGACCGGGTCATGTGCCTGGGGGACGTCATCGGCTACGGCGCGAGCGTGAACGAGTGCTGCGCGCTCGTCCGCAAGCACGCCGAGGTGACCCTGCTCGGCAACCACGACGCCGCGGTCGCCGGGCGGATGGACTACAGCTTCTACTACGACGCCGCCCGCCACGCGCTCGACTGGACCGCGTCCCGCATCGAGCCGGACCACCTCGAGTGGCTGCGGACGCTGCCGTACGGGCACCGGATCGACACCGTCGGCTTCACGCACGGGAACCCGGTGGACCCCGAGGCGTACGCCTACGTGTTCGCGCTCGAGCAGGCCCGCGAGCTCCTCCCGCACTTCGGGGCGCTCGCCGACGTGAACTTCATCGGCCACTCGCACCTCTGCAAGGCGTTCGCGCTCGACCAGAAGGGCGACGTGACCGAGGTGGTGGCCACGCGCTTCGGCCTGCGCCGCGGCTACAAGTACGTGATCTCGGTCGGCTCGGTGGGCCAACCGCGCGACTGCGACAACCGCGCGTGCTTCGTGCTCTACGACTCCGACGAGCGGATCGTCGAGTACCACCGCGTGCCGTACGACATCGAGGCGTCCGCGCAGAAGATCTTCGACGCGGACCTCGCGCTGAACTTCGGCAAGCGCCTGTTCCTGGGCGTTTGAGCGGGGGCCCTACACCACGCTGAGGTGCGTCGCGAGCCGGTAGCCGGCGGCGCGGCCGTCGGCGTCGAGCGCCACCACGGACAGCGCCCCGTCCGCCACGAGGCGCGCGGGCGCGAGGCCGGGGAGGGCGCCGAGCGGCTCGCCGGTCGCCGCCGAGAGCACCGCGATGCCCTCGCCGGGCGCGAGCACCGTGCCCCGCACCACCACCGGCGGGACCGAGGGCGGCGCGTGGCCGCCCGGGCTGCCAGCCCTGGACCAGCGCGCGCGGCCGTCGCGCCCGAGCGCCACGAGGGCGCCGTCGGGGCCGCGCGCGAGGAGGAGCGGCCCCGCGGGCGCGAGGGTGGGCGCGCCCACGAGGGCCGGGGAGTCCACCCACTCCGGCGCGCCGGAGGCGGTGAGGACCGCCACCATCGCGTCGCCCGCGTGGCCGCCCGCGATGGCGATCCGGCGACCCCAGCCGACCGGGGCCGAGGCCGGGGCGAAGTCGAGCGGGGCCTCCCAGAGCCGGCGGCCGCGCCCTTCCTCGAGCGCGAGGACCGCCCCGCCCGCGGGGGCCGAACAGGTGGCGAGCCAGGCGCCCATCCAGGCCACGCAGGGCCGGAGCACCGGGCCCGGGCCGAGGACCCGGAACGCCACCCGTCCGTCCACGTCGAGGCCGTAGAGGAAGCCGGTATCGGCGCCGGCGACGACGATCGGGCCCAGCGCGGCCGCGTGCAGCCGGTGCGCCCCCGGGGCCTCGAACCGCCAGCGCACCTCGCCCGTCGCGGCATCGAGCGCCACGAGCCCCTCCGGCCCGACGGCGACGAGCGGGCCGCCCTCCGGCGCCAGCACCGCCGCCGGACGCGCGTCGAGGCGGGCCTCGAGGCGGAGCGCCCCGGACGCGCCGTCGTGCACGGCGAGCGCGTCGCCGCGCGCGGCGGCGACCCCGCCCGGCACGGGCCACGCGCCCTCCGCGCCCTCGACGGACCACGCGACGACCCCGCGGGACCGGTCGACCGCGGCGAGGCGGTCGCGCCCGGCGACGACCAGGCGCCGCCCGCTCCCGGGCCCGTGCCCGGGGAGGATGCCCGCGCCCGCAGGGCGGCCCACCTCGAGCGCGAAGGTCCGCCGGAACGCCAGGCGGCGAAGGCGTCCGGGGCCGAGCGCGCGCTGGGGCACGCCGCGCGGCGGCGCCGCCGGGCCCGGGCTCCCGCCGGGCGCGGACGCCTCGACGTCGCCGCGGCCGAGCTCGTCGGCCTGGGCGAGGCGGTCGGCGGCGGCGTTCTCGAGCTCGGCGAGCTGGCCGTTCTCGGCCTGGAGCGGGTTGCGCCGGCGCGCGTGGCGGGCGAAGCCGGAGGCGGCCTCGGCGATGGCCCGCACGAGCTCGAGCGGCGCGCAGGGCGAGGGCGCGGGGCGGCCCGCGGGCCGGACGGTCCCCGCCCCGAGATCGAAGGTGAGCGAGCCGGGCCCGCCGCCGCGAGGGAGGGCGAGCTCCGCGGCGGCGGCCCGGGCGCGCACCGCCGCGAGGAGCCGCGTGGAGGCCGCGCCGAGGTCGCGGAGCGCGAGGAACGGCATCCCCGTCCACGCGGCGAGCGGGGTCCCGTCCGCCGCCGCGAGGCTGACGCGGCCCGGGGCGAGGAGCGAGCCGAGATCGGGGCGGCCACCCTCGTAGGCGAGGACGAGCCCCTCGTCGTCGGAGAGCTCGACCCGGCAGTGCGGGCGGCCGGCGGACGGAGGTGGTGAGGGCTCCTCGCCGCCCGGCGCACCCTGCGGTCCCCCGCCGGCCCGCGGGTGGGCCGCCCGCGGAGGCGCGGGCGCTCCGGCGCCTGGCCCGGCCCGGCGCAGCTCCCGGGCCGCGGCCCTGAGCGCGCGGCCTCCGGGGCCGGACTCCGCGGGCGCCAGGGCGGCGAGGTCGCGGAGGAAGTCCGCGGAGGCCTCCAGCGCGGCGGCGGCGAGCTCCTCGAGCTCCACGGCGACGTCCCGGGCGAGCACGCGGGACGGCACCGCGAGCTCGACGACCGTCAGGAGCGCCTCGGTGCCCCGGCGGCGCAGGACGACCTCGAGGGCCCCGTCCCGGAACGGCACGGTCGCGATCGGAGCGCCGCCCACGACCGCGCCGACGGCCCGGAGCAGGCCCTCGAGGGCAGGCAGGAGCTCCGCCTCGGCCCGCCCGCCCGCGATGTCGAACCCGTCGACCTCGATGGCGAGGGCGTCCACGACCGCCCGCGCCGCGAGCGCGCCGGCCCCACCCCCTCGGAGGGACTCCCGCAGGCGGGGGTCATGGCGCCAGGCCTGGCCGGTGCGGATCCGGATCACGAGACCCTCAACATCACCGCGAAATCATGAGGATTCAACCTTGACTGCCGGGGGGACGGGCATGAAGATGGTTGCACCGGTGCGTGCGCGCGAACCCTCGCGCGCCGCGGCTTCCAGGCAGACAACCCTGGCGACCGCCGGGAGCGCTCGACGCCCCCTTTCGTTGCACCGGGCTCTTTCCCCACCTTCCCAGGTTTGAACCCATGACCTTCACGGAAGCCGCCCTGGAAGTCCTGCGGCGCGAAGGCAAGCCCCTCCACTTCAAGAAGATCGTCGAACTGGCCATCCGCGAGAACCTCCTCGATCACGTCGGCAAGATCCCCGAGGAGACGATGGCCGACCAGCTGGTCGCCCACGCCCGCCTGCCCAAGGCGGAGCGGCGGATGCTCGCGGTCCAGCACGGCACGTTCGCGCTGACGGAGTGGGGCCTCGACGAGGACCCCGCCGGCATCGACAACCTCGTGGAGGCGCCGGTCGAGGACCTGCCCATCCGCGGGCGCGAGCGTCACCCGATCCCGCTGCGCGACCTCTCCCGCCGCGACCGGCAGGAGCAGGGCAGCGAGCACGGGAAGGATCGCGGCAAGGACCGCGGCGGGCGCCGGCGCGACGAGGACGGCCACCACGGCCGCCGCTACCCGCCTCCGGCGGAGGTCGCGTTCGAGATCCTCGCCGGCGCCGGACAGCCGCTCGACCTCGCCAGCATCGCGGCGCAGGGCGCCGAGCGCCTCCTCATGGCGGACGCCTTCGTGCGCGACACGGGGTCGCTGCGCTCCGCGCTGCTCGAGGACAACCGCCGCCGCGAGTCGGCCGGCCGCAAGGCCCTCTTCGCCCTCGAGGGCGACCTCGTCACGCTCGCCGCCCAGCCCGAGCCCGGCGAGCGCGTGCCGCTGCCCTCCGTGGCGCGGGGCCCGCTCTCCGCCTCCGAGCTTCGCCGCGGCGCGCTCGCGGCGCTGCGCCGCCGCCTGCGCGAGTGCGACCCGCCGACCGTCGAGCACGTCGCCGGCAAGCTGCTCGAGGCGCAGGGCTTCAAGGAACTCAAGGTCGCGAAGCGCGGCCGCGAGCACGTCATCTACACCGCCCGCCGCAGGATGGGGCTCTCCGACGTCCGCCACGCCGTCCGCATCCTGCGGAGCGGCGCGGAGGCCAGCCGGCGCGACGTCACCGACCTGCGCCGCGACCTCGGCCACTACGGCGCGCAGATCGGCGTCGTGCTCACCGCGGGCGAGGCGAACCGCGAGGCCCGCGGCGAGGCGGGCGCGGCCGGCCAGCTGCCGGTGCTGCTCGTCTGCGGCGAGGCCTTCGCCGAGGCGCTCGCCGAGGCGAACGTCGGGACGACGCCGGTCGTCGTCCCGGAGCTCGACGACGGCTTCTTCCGTGCGGCCGCCGAGGCCGCCGAGAAGGAGGAGGCCGCCCGGGTGGCCCGCCGCGAGGAGCGCGATCGCCGCCGCGAGGAGCGCGGCGAGCGCGACGAGCGCGAGCCCCGGGGGGACCGCGAGCGCCGGGAGCCGAGGGAGCTCCGTGAGCCCCGGGAGCCGCGCGAGGCCCGCGAGCCGGTGCCGGTCGTGGCCGCCGCCGCGGGCGAGGGCGTCGAGGCCGAGCCGGTGGAGGCCGCGAGCGGGGAGCCCCGCACGCCGACCATCACCGTCGACGCCTTCGTGGCCGCCCCGGGCGTCGAGCCCGCCGAGGGTGAGGGGCCCGACGACGAGGGCGACGACGGCGACGACGACGGGCCGGACGACGGCGAGGGCGCCGAGGGCGAGGCCGGAGCGCCGGGCGCCGAGGCGAAGCCCGGCGAGCCGGGGCAGGGTGAGCGGCGCAGGCGCCGCAGGCGGCGCCGTCGCCGCGGCGGCCGGGGCCGTGGGCGCGAGGGCCAGGCCGCGGGGCCCCAGGGCGAGGGCGCCGGCGCGGGTGGGCCCGGGGGAGGCCCCCCCGAGGCCGCCGCTGCCCCGAGCCCCCCTCCGCCCGCGAACCCGTCGGGCGGCGAGCCTCCCCCCGCGACATAACCGACCCATGCGCCTCACCGCGACAGGCCTCGCCCTCTCCGCCGCGCTGCTCGCGGCGGGCGGCGGCGGGGGCTGCACCCGCGGGCCGAAGCCCGTCCATGTCACCTCCGTGCGCGTGGCCGGGGGCTCGGTCTCGGATCAGCTCAAGGAGGCCGGCCTCGACGGGGCGGCGCTCGAGGCCCTCACGCTCGCCGCCCTGCAGGGGGCCGGCTTCCGCGCCGGCTCCGGCGACCGCGCGTACCGCGCGAGGGTCGACGTCCTGGGCGTGCGGCTGGGGGCGCCCGAGCGCGGTTCGGAGGGACCGCGGGTCGAGGTCGCGGTCGAGATCGCGCTCACGCCGGAGGAGGGCAAGGAGGGCTCGGTCCTCCGCGACACCGGCTCGGGCGTCGCCAGCGTCGGCGCCCTGGGGCCCGGCGAGGCCTTCCGGCAGGCGGTCGCTGCCGCGACGCGCGACGCCGCGGGCGGGCTCGCGCTCGGCATCGCGGCCGAGGCGAAGCCCGTCGAGCAGGTGCTCGCCGACCTCGCCTCCGCGGACCCCCGGGTGCGGGATCACGCCGTGCGCGCGCTCGCCGAGCGCCGCAGCCCGGAGGCCGTCCCCGCCCTCGTCGAGCGCCTCGAGGACTCCGACCCCGACGTCGTACAGCGCGCGGTGGGGGCGCTCGCGCAGATCGGGGACCGGCGGGCCGTGGCGCCGCTCATCGACCTCGCGCAGCGCTCCGAGCCCGAGGTGGCGCTCCGGATCGTGCGCGTCATCGGGGACGTCGGCGGCGCGGAGGCCGAGGGCTACCTGATGACCCTCGAGTCGGGCGCCTCCGACCGGCAGGTGCGCCGCGTCGCGAGGGAGGCCCTCCGGGATCTGCGCGCCCGGGGCGAGGGCACCGCGATCGCGCGCGATCGCTGACGCGCGGGCACCCCGGCGGCCGCCGCGCTGGGGTACGATGCGCGGCATGAAGCCCGCAGCAGTCCCCGCCCTCGTCCTCGCGCTCGCCGCCTGCGCGGCCGCCCCCGTCGCGCCGGGCCGCCCGCCGCCGGGCGACGACCCTTCGCCCTACTTCCCGCTCGCGGTCGGCAACACCTGGACCTTCGCCGACCAGTCGCCGGCCCTGCCCGACGCGAGCCGCGGCGCGACCCGCACCATCCGGATCGTGGGCCGCACGGCGGACGGGTTCTTCCGCGACGACCAGGGCAACGAGCTGCGCGGCGGCCCGGACTGCGTCCGCGACCGCGTGCGCCAGCTCCTGTGCGGGCCCCTGAAGCCGGGCACCCGCTGGACCTCCACCGTCTCGGTCGGCTCGACGGAGCGGTACGAGATCGTCGCCACCGGCGAGACCGTCGCGACGCCGGCCGGCTCCTTCGACCGCTGCGTGCGCGTCCGCGCGACGAACCGCGCCTCGGGCGGGGTCGAGAACGTGCTCGAGACCACCTACGCGCCCGGCGTCGGGCAGATCCGCATCGAGACGTGGGCGCTCGTGGGGGGCAAGGTCTCGCCGCAGTTCCGGGCGGTCCTCGCCTCGTACCGCGTGAGCGCCGCGCAGGGGGCCCGGTGATGCGCCCGGCCGCGTTGGCCCGCGAGGTCGGGATCGGGATCGCGGGGTTCGGCACCGTCGGCGGGGGCGTGCTCTCCATCCTCCGCCGCCACGCCGGCGACATCGAGGCGCGCCTCGGCGCGCGCATCGTGGTGCGCAAGGTCGCGGTGCGCGACGTCGAGAAGGAGCGGGCGGTCGACCTGCCGCGGACGCTCCTCACCACCCGGCCGGAGGACCTCGTCGAGGACCCGAAGGTCGAGGTGCTCGTCGAGCTCATCGGCGGGGTCGACCGGGCCTTCGACCTCGTGAAGGCGGCGCTCGAGCGGGGCAAGCACGTCGTCACCGCCAACAAGGCGCTCCTCGCGGCGCGGGGGGACGCCCTGTTCCGGCTCGCCCGCGCGAAGGGCGTCGACGTCTACTACGAGGCCGCGGTGTGCGGCGGCGTCCCGATCATCCGCACGCTCCGGGAGGCGCTCGCCTCCGACCGGATCACCTCGCTCCACGGGATCGTGAACGGGACGACCAACTTCATCCTCACCGAGATGGCCGAGAAGGGCGCGGCCATCGCCCCGGTGCTCGCGGAGGCGCAGCGGCTCGGGTACGCCGAGGCCGACCCGACCCTCGACGTCTCCGGCGGCGACGCCGCGCAGAAGCTCTGCGTCCTCGCCCAGCTCGCGTTCGGTGCGAAGGTCGCCCCCGCCGACGTGCTCACCGAGGGGATCATGGCGCTGACCCCGGAGGACTTCGCCTGGGCGAAGGAGTTCGGGTACGCGCTGAAGCTCCTCGCGGTGGCGCGGCGGACCTCGCAGGAGGCGGGCGCGGGCGGGCCCGTCTCCGGCGGCAAGGAGTCGATCGAGGTGCGGGTCCACCCGGCCTTCATCCCGCAGGGCTCGCTCCTCGCCGGCGTGCGCGGCGCCATGAACGCCGTCGTGCTGCACTCGGAGGCGCTCGGCGCGTCGATGCTGTACGGGAAGGGCGCCGGCGCCATGCCGACCGGCTCGGCGGTGGTCTCGGACATCATCGACCTCACCCGGAACATCCTCTCCGGCAGCCCGGGGCGCGTGCCCCTGCCGCCCGAGGAGCCGCGGGTGGCGCTGCGGCCGCACGCCGAGGTGCGCTGCGGCTACTACCTGCGCTTCAGCGTGAAGGACGCGCCTGGCGTGCTCGCCCGCACGGCCTCCCTCCTCGCCGCGCACCGGATCTCCATCGCCGCCGTGCAGCAGCGCGAGCAGAACGACCAGGGCCAGCCGGTGCCGCTCGTGGTGGTCACCCACGAGGCCCGCGAGGCCGACCTGCAGTCGGCCATCGCCGAGATCGATCGCGAGGCCACCACGCTCGCGCCGACGCGGCTCATCCGGATCGAGGCGGTCTGAAGCCGCATGGTCCCCGCGACGATCCGGGTCATCTACGGCGACTCCGATCAGATGGGGGTCGTGTACTACGCGAACTACCTGCGCTACTTCGAGGCGGGCCGGAACGAGTTCATCCGCGCGAAGGGGCTGCGCTACCGGGACTTCGAGGAGCGGTACGGCCTCGTCCTGCCGGTCGCCGAGGCCTCGGTGAAGTACCTCGTGCCCGCGCGCTACGACGACCTCCTCACCGTCGAGGTGTCGCTCGCCGAGGCCCGGCGGGCGTCCGCCCGGTTCACCTACCGGGTGGTGCGCGACGACGGGACGCTCCTCGCGACCGGCCACACCGTGCACGCCTGCGTGGACCGCGACGGCAAGGTGAAGCGGCTGCCCGCGGAGCTCGTCGAGGCCCTCCTCGCGGGCGAGACGCCGGAGGCCGGGTAGATGGATCGCAACCTTGCGCTCGAGGTGGTCCGCGTCACCGAGGCCGCCGCCATCGCCGCCGCCCGGATGGCGGGGCGGGGCGACGCGAAGGGCGCCGACCAGGTGGCCGTGGAGGCGATGCGGCGGGCCTTCGAGGCGGTCGCCATCGCCGGGACCGTGGTCATCGGGGAGGGCGAGCGCGACGAGGCGCCCATGCTCTTCATCGGCGAGCAGGTCGGCCGCCGCCACGCGGGCGACCCCGAGCTCGAGATCGCCGTCGACCCCCTCGAGGGCACGGCCCTCTGCGCGACCGGGGCGGCGAACGCGCTCGCGGTCGTGGCGATGGGCGAGCCGGGGCGGCTCCTCCACGCCCCTGACTGCTACATGCAGAAGATCGCGGTCGGCCCCGGCGCGAAGGGCGCCATCGATCTCGACGCGTCGGTGAACGTGAACCTCCACCGCATCGCGGACGCGCTCAGGAAGGACGTCGCCGACCTCACGGTCACCGTCCAGGAGAGGCCGCGCCACGAGGCCCTCGTGAAGGCCATCCGGGAGACGGGCGCCCGCGTGCGGCTGTTCCAGGAGGGCGACGTCTCGGCCGCGATCGCGACCGGCCTGCCCGGGAGCGGGGTGGACGTGCTCATGGGCACCGGCGGGGCGCCCGAGGGCGTGCTCGCGGCCGCGGCGCTCCGGTGCGTGGACGGCGACATGCAGGGCCGGCTCGTCTTCCGCAGCGAGGCCGAGCGGGCCCGCGCCGTCGCGATGGGGCACCCGGAGCCCGAGCGGAAGCTCGGCATCCAGGACCTCGCCGGGGGCGACGTCGTCTTCGCCGCGACCGGGGTCACCGGCGGCGAGTTCCTGTCCGGCGTGCGCTTCGGGCACGGCGCCGTGCACACCCGCTCCATCGTCATGCGCTCGCGCACCGGCACGGTCCGCTGGATCGACACGCTGCATCGCATGCCGGGCCCCGACGCGGGCTGGTAGGGGCCCTGGCGCCGGGCCGGCGCCGGCGTTAGCTCACCGTCTCACCCCGGGAGGTCCGCATGGCCGCCGTGAAGGAGCAGATCGTCATCGACGTGCCCATCGACCGCTTCTACGAGGTCGTCACCGACTACGAGGCCTATCCGGAGTTCGTGCCGGGCATCAAGGCGTGCCGGGTGAAGCAGGGCGAAGCCAAGGCGGGCGCGACGCGCCTCGTCGAGTACGAGCTCGACCTCGGCATCAAGCGGGTGAAGTACACGCTCGGTCACTCCGAGACGAAGCCGAAGAAGGTGACGTGGTCGCTCGTCCAGGGCGACATGATGAAGGTCTCGAACGGCTCGTGGGAGCTCGAGGACCTCGGCGGGAAGCAGACGCGCGCGCACTACTCGGTCGAGGTGCAGATCGCGAAGCCGCCGCTCATCCCGCAGTCGGTGATCGACAAGATCTCCGACGAGATGAACCGGGTGCAGCTGCCGAAGATCCTGGCCGCGTTCAAGGCGCGGGCCGAAGAGACGTAGCCCGCCCGCTCGCGGTGCATCCGACCCACGGTCCCCTCGCGAACCTCCCCGTTGGTGGGTCCTCGGGCAACGTGTTGCGTGCGCCCCAGGCACACCGGGTCGCCTTGACCCCCGTGAGTGACGGGTGTTACTAGGATCGAAGTCCCCACTTCGGGGCTGCGACGAATCTTTCCTGGGGTCTTTGTCGTCAGAGATCTCGTGGACGATGGCAGCGGGCGTGGGGAACGCAGCTTGCAGGTTCCTGGAGACGTGATGCTGGATGCGTACGTCATCGAGGAGATCAAGCGCCGCGAGCGCGAGCGCCAGCGTGACGACCGCCCGGCCATCGAGCTGCCGGTCCCGCCTCCCGACGACCGTCGCAGGCCCGACTCCGGGGGCGGCGGCGGCGGGGACGACGGCGACCATGACCGCGGGGTCGTGATCATCGACTACGGGTCGTGAAGCCGTCCGGGCCGTACGGAGCGCGCGCTTTCTCTCGTTGACCCGGACCCGTCGCGGGGTGAGATTCTCGGCCCATGACCGAGATCGTCAACGTCCACGCCCGCGAGATCCTCGACTCGCGCGGCAACCCCACCGTCGAAGTCGAAGTGGCCATCGCGAGCGGCGACGTCGGCCGCGCGGCCGTCCCCTCCGGCGCCTCCACCGGCGAGCACGAGGCCCTCGAGCTGCGCGACGGCGACAAGTCGCGCTACCTCGGCAAGGGCGTGAAGAAGGCCGTCGCGAACGTGCTCGACACGATCGCCCCCGCGGTCGTCGGCATGGACGCCTCCGACCAGGCCGCGCTCGACGCGCGCCTGCTCGACCTCGACGGCACGCCCACGAAGGCGAAGCTCGGCGCGAACGCCATCCTCGGCGTCTCGCTCGCCGCCGCGAAGGCCGCCGCCCGCGCCCACGAGCTGCCGCTCTACCGCTACGTCGGCGGCGCCTCGGCCCGCACGCTGCCCGTCCCGCTCATGAACATCCTGAACGGCGGCGCGCACGCGGACTCGAACGTCGACATCCAGGAGTTCATGGTGGTGCCGCTCGGCGCCCCGAGCTTCGCCGAGGGGCTCCGCTACGGCGCCGAGGTGTTCCACGCCCTCAAGAGCGTGCTCAAGAAGAAGGGCGCCGCGACCGGCGTCGGCGACGAGGGCGGCTACGCCCCGGACCTCGCCTCGAACGAGGAGGCGCTCGCCCTCATCATGGAGGCGATCCAGGCCGCCGGCCTGAAGCCGGGAGAGCAGGTGGCGCTCGCGCTCGACTGCGCCTCGTCCGAGTACTACGACGCGAAGACCCAGAAGTACGCGCTCGAGGGCGAGGGCAAGACCTTCGACGGCCCGGGCCTCGTCGACTGGTACGCGAGCCTCGCGGCGAAGTACCCGATCGTCTCGATCGAGGACGGCTGCGACGAGAACGACTGGGCGACCTGGAAGCTCCTGACCGACAAGCTCGGCGGGAAGCTCCAGCTCGTCGGCGACGACCTCTTCGTCACGAACGTCACCCGGCTCGGCCGCGGCATCCAGGCCGGCGTCGCGAACTCGATCCTCGTGAAGGTGAACCAGATCGGCTCGCTCACCGAGACCCTCGACTCCGTCCGGATGGCGCACCGCGCGGGCTACACGAGCGTGATGAGCCACCGGTCCGGCGAGACCGAGGACACCACCATCGCCGACCTCGCGGTCGCCTGCGACTGCGGGCAGATCAAGACCGGCTCGGCGTCCCGCACCGACCGCGTCGCGAAGTACAACCAGCTCCTGCGCATCGAGGAGGAGCTCGGGAAGGGCGCCCGCTACGCCGGCCGGTCGGCGTTCAAGGCGCTCCGCTGAGCGTCCATCCGGACGCAGCGTCCGACCGCGGGCCTCCGATCGAAGGGTCGGGGGCCCGTGGCGTCTTGACGCTCCCGCGCGCGGGGCATATCTGTGCGCCCTTCCGAGCTGGACGAAGGGGGTCGCACGATGCGGGCAGCGTGGATCGCGAAGCGGCGGGGTCAGGCGAACGTGACGCAGCTCGAGCTCGCCCGGGCGGGCGTCGTCTCCGAGGAGATGGCGTACGTCGCGGCGAAGGAGCGGCTCGCGCCCGAGCTCGTGCGGGCCGAGGTGGCCCGCGGCCGGATGATCATCCCGGCGTCGGTCGCCCACCCCGAGCTCGAGCCCATGGCGGTCGGCCTCGAGGCGACCTGCAAGATCAACGCGAACATCGGCAACAGCGCGGTCGTCTCCGACGTCGAGGGCGAGCTCAAGAAGCTCCGCACCTGCCTCAGGTACGGCGCGGACACCGTGATGGACCTCTCGACCGGCGGCGACATCCCGCGCATCCGCGAGGCCATCATCCGGGCGAGCCCGATCCCGGTCGGTACCGTGCCGATCTACGAGTGCCTCGCGCACGTGAAGGACGTCGCCGACCTCACGCCGAAGCTCATGCTCGAGATCATCGAGGCCCAGGCGGCGCAGGGCGTCGACTACATGACGATCCACGCCGGCGTGCTGCGCGACTTCCTGCCGCTCGCGGCGCACCGGGTGACGGGCATCGTCTCCCGCGGCGGCGCGATCCTCGCGCAGTGGATGATCGCCAACAAGGCGGAGAACCTCCTCTTCACGCACTTCGACGCGATCTGCGACATCTTCCGGCGGTACGACGTCACCTTCTCGCTCGGCGACGGCCTCAGGCCCGGCTGCCTCGCCGACGCCTCCGACGCGGCCCAGTTCGCGGAGCTGAAGGTGCTCGGCGACCTCACCCGGCGCGCCTGGGCGAAGGGGTGCCAGGTGATGGTCGAGGGCCCCGGCCACGTCCCGCTCGACCAGGTCCCGATGAACGTGCAGAAGCAGCAGGAGCTCTGCGACGAGGCGCCGTTCTACGTGCTCGGGCCGCTCGTCACCGACATCGCGCCCGGCTACGACCACATCACGAGCGCCATCGGGGCCACCGTCGCCGCCCAGCACGGCGCGGCGCTCCTCTGCTACGTGACGCCCGCCGAGCACCTCGGGCTGCCCGACGACGACGACGTGCGCCAGGGCATCGTCGCCTACAAGATCGCCGCCCACGCCGCCGACGTGGCGCGCCGCCGCCCCGGCGCGCGCGACCGCGACGACGCGCTCTCCCGGGCCCGCTACACGTTCGACTGGAAGAAGCAGTTCGAGCTGTCGCTCGACCCCGAAGCCGCGCGGGCGAAGCACGACGAGACCCTGCCGCACGAGGCCTTCAAGTCGGCCGAGTTCTGCTCGATGTGCGGCCCGAAGTTCTGCTCCATGAAGATCCACGGGCACCTGCACGACCTCGCCGGGAAGTGCGACGAGCCGCCGAAGGCGGACGCCGTCCAGGCCTCCCCGTAGCCGCCCTGCAGCCACGCCCGCGCGCGACGCCGTCCCTGAACGAGGGGACGGCGCCCCCCGCACGGGCCTCCGGAAGGGCCCACGACCGCCGGTCTCACCGAGGTTAGGATTCGCCCGCCATGAGCCGGGTGACCGTCTACGAGGTGGGGCCGCGCGACGGCCTGCAGAACGAGGCGGCGACCGTCCCGACGGCCGAGAAGCTCGCGCTCCTCGGCGCGCTCGCGGCCGCGGGGCTGTCCCGCATCGAGGCCTCGAGCTTCGTCTCGCCGAGGTGGATCCCCCAGCTCGCCGACGCGGGCGACGTGGTCGCCGGCCTGCCGCGCCACCCGGGCACCTCCTACGTGGTCCTCGTCCCGAACGGGAGGGGGCTCGAGCGCCTCCTTCAGGCCCTCGGCCGGGCCGGCCCGGGGGCGCCGCGGGTGGACGCGGCGGTCTTCCTGTCCGCCTCCGAGACCCACAACAGGAAGAACGTGAACCGCTCCGTGGCCGAGTCGCTCGCCGAGCTCGCGGTGCTCGTGCCGGAGGCGATCGCGAAGGGCCTCGGGGTCCGCGGGTACGTCTCGACGATGTGGGGCTGCCCCTACGAGGGGCCGGTCAGGCCCGAGCAGGGCGCCACCGTCGTGCGCCGGCTCCTCGAGCTCGGCTGCCATCAGGTGAGCCTGGGCGACACCATCGGCGTCGGCACGCCCAACCAGACGCGGCGCATCCTCGACCTGCTCCTGGGCTTCGCGAGGCCGGAACAGCTCGCGCTCCACATGCACGACACGCGCGGCACCGCGCTCGCGAACGTGCTCGTGGGGCTCGAGGCGGGGCTCTCGACGTTCGACGCGTCGATCGGCGGGCTGGGCGGCTGCCCGTACGCGCCGGGCGCCTCGGGCAACCTCGCCACCGAGGATCTCGTGTACCTCCTGCACGGCATGGGGTACGAGACCGGCGTCGACTGGCCGAAGCTCATCGAGGCGGGCGCGATCGCCCAGCGGGTCGTGCGCCGCACGCTGCCCGGCAAGGCGCTGCAGGCGGAGCTCGCGACCGCCGCCCGCGCCGCCCAGGCCTGAGGGGAGAGCGATGGAGATCGTCGTCGAGCGCCACGGCGCCTGGGAGCTCTGGACCATCGACGGCGAGGCCCGCCGGAACGCGATCTCGATGGCGCTCCTCGCCGCGCTCCGGGAGCACCTCGCGCGCGCGGCCGCCGACCGCGCGCTCCGCTGCGTCGTCGTCACCGGCGCGGGCGAGAAGGCCTTCTGCGCGGGCGCGGATCTCAAGGAGCGGGCGGGGATGTCGAAGGAGGAGGTCCACCGGTTCCACCACGACCTCCGGGCCGCGCTCGGCGCCATCGAGGCCGCGCCGCAGCCGTTC
Organism: Anaeromyxobacter sp.; assembly: GCA_046351695.1. Classification (GTDB taxonomy): domain Bacteria; phylum Myxococcota; class Myxococcia; order Myxococcales; family Anaeromyxobacteraceae; genus Anaeromyxobacter. The sequence continues at coordinate 463,163 of JAXLYA010000001.1, forward strand.
CTGGCCGCGCTGAACGGGGCCGCGCTCGGCGGCGGGCTCGAGCTCGCGCTCGCCTGCGACCTCAGGATCGCGGCGGACACGGCGGTCATGGGGCTCCCGGAGGTCGGCCTGGGCATCATCCCGGGCGGCGGCGGGACCCAGCGGCTCGCGCGGCTCGTCGGCGTGTCCAGGGCGAAGGACCTCGTGCTGACCGCGCGCCGGGTGGGCGCCGCCGAGGCCCTCTCGATGGGGATCCTGTCGAGGGTCGCCCCGGCGGCGAAGCTCCTCGACGAGGCGCGGGCCACCGCGGAGCAGATCGCGCGGAACGCCCCGATCTCGCTCCGCCAGGCGAAGCGCGCGATCGACGGCGGCTGGCACCTGCCGCTCGGCGAGGCGCTCGAGCTCGAGAACCGGCTGTACCAGGACTGCCTCGCGACCGAGGACCGCCGGGAAGCCCTCCGCGCCTTCGCGGAGAAGCGCCCGCCGGTCTTCCGGGGCGAGTAGATCGCTCGACAGGAGGGGACACCATGGCCGGAGCGGAAGACCAGCACCCCGACGCGCGCATCGCGCGCGAGCTCGAGCGCGTCCGGCGGGGCGGGGCCGAGAAGTACCACCAGAAGAACGCCGAGCAGGGGAAGCTGTTCGTGCGCGAGCGGCTCCGGCTGCTCCTCGACCCGGACAGCTTCGTCGAGGACGGCGCGCTCGCCAACGCGGCCGACCCGGAGCTGCCGGCGGACGGCGTCGTCACCGGGCTCGGCACGGTGGACGGGCGTCCGGTCGCGGTGATGGCGAACGACTCCACCGTGAAGGCCGGCAGCTGGGGCGCGAGGACCGTGGAGAAGATCCTGCGCATCCAGGAGACGGCCGCGGCCCGGCGGGTCCCGCTCCTGTACCTCGTCGACTCCGCCGGGGCGCGCATCACCGACCAGGTGGAGATGTTCCCGGGCCGGCGCGGCGCGGGCCGCATCTTCCACAACGAGGTGCACCTCTCCGGCGTGGTGCCCCAGGTCTGCCTGCTCTTCGGCCCGTCCGCCGCGGGCGGCGCGTACATCCCGGCCTTCTGCGACGTCGTCGTGATGGTCGAGGGGAACGCCTCGATGTACCTCGGCTCGCCGCGCATGGCGGAGATGGTCATCGGCGAGAAGGTGACGCTCGAGGAGCTGGGCGGCGCGCGGATGCACTGCTCGGTATCCGGCTGCGGCGATTTCCTCGTGAAGACCGAGGAGGAGGCCATAGCGCTCGCCCGGCGCTGGCTCTCGTACCTGCCCTCGAACCACCGCCAGCTCCCGCCCGCCGTGCCGCCGCGGCCGCCGCGCGCCGGCCGGCCGGTGGAGGAGATCGTCCCGCGGGACCAGAACAAGGTGTTCGACGTCCAGGAGCTCGTCGAGGCGCTCGTCGACGAGGGCTCCTTCCTCGAGGTGAAGAAGCTGTTCGCGGGCGAGCTCGTGACCGGCCTCGGCCGCATCGACGGGAGGGTGGTGGGCATCCTCGCGAACCAGCCGAAGGTGAAGGGCGGCGTGCTCTTCGTCGACTCCGCCGACAAGGCGGCCCGCTTCATCTGGCTGTGCGACGCCTTCAACGTGCCGCTGCTCTACCTCTCCGACGTGCCGGGCTTCATGATCGGCACGAAGGTCGAGCGGGCGGGGATCATCCGGGCCGGCGCGAAGATGATCAGCGCGGTCTCGGAGGCGACCGTGCCGCGCGTCTGCGTGGTGGTGAGGAAGGCCTACGGCGCCGGGCTCTACGCCATGGACGGCCCGGCCTTCGAGCCGGACGCGACGCTCGCGCTCCCGCAGGCGATGATCGCCGTGATGGGGCCGGAGGCCGCGGTCAACGCGGTCTACTTCAACAAGATCCAGGAGAAGCCGGAGGCGGAGCGGGCCGCCTACGTGAACGCGCTCCGCGAGGAGTACAAGCAGGACATCGACATCGTGAAGCTCGCGAGCGAGCTCGTGGTGGACGCGGTGGTGCCCGGGGCGTCGCTGCGCGACGAGCTCGCCCGGCGGTTCCGGCTCTACGCGGAGGGGTACGAGCCCCGCGCGGAGCGCAAGCGCGGCGTCCTGCCGGTGTAGCCACGTCCGCTCGTGGTGAGCCCGTCGAACCACGAGCGAGGGGAATGAATGGACTTCGAGCTGCCCGAGGAGCTGAAGCAGATCCAGCGCACCGTCCGCGAGTTCTGCGAGGCGGAGGTGAAGCCCCGCGCCCGGGAGTGGGACGAGCAGTGCCGCTTCCCGCGCGAGGTGGTCGCGAAGCTCGGCGAGCTCGGCTTCCTCGGGCTCTCCGTGCCGGAGGCGTACGGCGGCGCGGCGCTCGGGGCGCTCGCCGGCGCCGTCGTCATCGAGGAGGTGGCCCGGTACGACGGGTCGCTCGCCCTCACCGTCGCGAGCCACAACGGCCTCGGCACGAACCACATCCTGCGCTTCGGCAGCGAGGCCCAGAAGCGGCGCTGGCTGCCCGGGCTCGCCTCCGGCGAGAAGCTCGCGGCCTGGGCGCTGACCGAGCCCGGCTCCGGCTCCGACGCCGCCGGGATGCGCACCACCGCCGTCCGCAAGGGGGATCGCTGGGTCCTCAACGGCGCGAAGACCTTCATCACCCAGGGCACCGTGTGCGGCACCTGCGTCGTCCTCGCGGTCACGGATCCGGGCAAGAAGCAGCGCGGGATCACCGCGTTCGTGGTCGAGCCGGGCACGAAGGGGTTCTCGCAGCGGCCCATCCACCAGAAGCTCGGGATGCGGTCCTCCGATACCGCCGAGCTGTCCTTCGAGGACGTGGAGGTCCCCGACGACCACCGGCTGGGGGAGGTCGGCCAGGGCTTCATCGACACCCTCAAGATCCTCGACCGCGGCCGGATCACGATCGGGGCGCTGGCCGTCGGGCTGGGGCGGGGTGCCCTCGAGGAGGCCACCGCCTACGCCAGGGTGCGGGAGGCCTTCGGCAAGCCCATCGCCGAGCACCAGGCCGTGGCGTTCATGCTGGCCGACGTCGCCACCGAGGTGTCCGCGGCCCGGCTGCTCGTCCAGCGGGCCGCCACCCTGTGCGACGGGGGCTCACCCTTCGGCAAGGAGGCCGCCATGGCGAAGCTGTTCGCCTCGGAGGCGGCCATGCGCGCCACCTCGAAGGCCATCCAGATCCACGGCGGGTACGGCTACACCCGCGACTTCCCGGTCGAGCGGTACTTCCGGGACGCCAAGCTGTGCGAGATCGGGGAGGGGACGAGCGAGATCCAGCGACTCGTGATCTCCCGCGAGATCCTGAGGTGAGGTAGATTCTCGCCGCGATGACCGGCGAGCACACCATCATCGGACGGATCCCCCGGGAGCGGCTCAACCAGATCGCCTCCCGGAAGCTCTCCGCCCTGGGCATCGCCGTCCGCCTCGGCGGGGACCGCGAGACGCTGGAGGGCGAGCTCGCGTTCTCCGGCCGGGTCGTGAACCCCGCCACCGGCGCCGCCATCCCGCGGGCCCGGTTCGTCGTCGTCGGCCACGACCGGCTCCGGTTCGTCGACGCGCCCCTCTCGTCGCTCGGCGCGGTGAACTTCTACGACCACGAGCGCGCCGTCGCGCTGGAGGCCTGGGTGGTCGCCGCCCTCGGCGCGCGCGCGGCCACGCTCCAGGATCTCGCCGCCCGCCTGCGGGCCATGCGCATCGAGGCGAGCGTCGACCCGGACCGGCTGGTCGTGCGATCGGTCGTGAAGACCCCGACCCACGCGTTCGAGGTCCTCGCCACGCCGGAGGGCGTGCGGGTCTCCCGGGTGGCGCCCGTCGGTGGCACGCCGTTCGAGGTGGCGCCGAGCTTCCCGGCCCTGGAGCTCGCCCAGTTCCGCGCTCCCGGCGACCTCGAGCTCTTCCTCTCCGGCTCCGTGCGCGACATGGAGGCCGCGAAGCCCGAGCGGGCCGCCGCGCCGGCCGCGTCCCCCGCCGCCGGGAGCGGGGCGCTGGAGGCCACCCCCGCGCCGCGGAACGCCCTCACGCTCCGCGCGCTCGCCGACGTGTTCGGCGAGGACGCCATGCTCGCGCCGAACGCCATGGTCGAGCTCCTGCAGGAGTTCCGCCACGGCGGCACGCGCTACCGGTTCGTCGCCTCGCGCGAGGTCGGCGCCCACTTCCGGGGCCGCCTCATCGGCCCGAACGGCGACGTCTGGTCGGACCGCTTCGAGCTCGACGCCTTCCCGGGCACCGAGAAGGTGGTCGCCCTCGCCCTCGGGATCGCGCAGCCGGCGGCGGGCGGCGAGCCGGTCGACCTCGGAGGCGGGGAGGGCATGGGCGACGTCCCGAGCCACCTGTTGCCACACCCGGGCGAGGTCTGGGTGATGAGCGTCGTCGTCGAGGAGACGCACGGGGACGAGGTCCGCTACGTCGGCACCGACATCGACGGCCGCCCGTACGGCGCCGCGCGCGTGCTGAAGCGCTCCGACTTCGAGGCGGTCTTCTCGCAGGAGCGGGGCGGCTGGCGCCTGCTCGTGGTGATCGACCAGGTGAACGAGGGGGCGGTCATCTACCGGCAGCTCGACCGGCAGCGGCAGCCCATCGGGGCGCCCCGCCGGATGGCGGCCGCGATCCTCGTCGCCAACTTCGTGCCGGAGGCCGCGGCGTACTGATGGCGGCGACGAACGCCATCGCGGACCGCGTGCTCGCGGGCGACGTCCGCGCCGCGGCGCGCCTGATGCGCGACCTCGACGACGGGATGCCCTGGGCCGAGGAGGCCCTGCGGAGCCTGCTCCCGCGCACGGGCCGGGCCTACGTGGTGGGGCTCACCGGCGCGCCGGGCTCCGGGAAGTCCTCGCTGACCGACCGCCTCGTGGCCCACCACCGCGCGGCCGGCCGCACGGTGGGCGTGGTGGCGGTCGATCCCTCGAGCCCGTTCACGGGCGGGGCGATCCTGGGCGACCGGATCCGCATGCAGGACCACGCCCTCGACCCCGGCGTCTTCATCCGCTCGCTGGGGACCCGCGGCCACCTCGGCGGGCTCTCGCGCTCGACCGCGGACCTCGTGCTCGTGCTCGACGCGCTCGGGAAGGACGTCGTCCTCGTCGAGACGGTCGGCGTCGGCCAGGACGAGCTCGAGGTCGCGGCGCTCGCCCACACCGTCGTCGTCGTGACCGTGCCGGGGCTCGGCGACGACGTGCAGGCCATCAAGGCCGGGGTGCTCGAGATCGCCGACGTGTTCGCGGTGAACAAGGCGGACCGCGAGGGCGCGGACCGGGCCGTGCGGGACCTCCAGATGATGCTGGAGCTCCGGCGCACGGTCGCCGGGCACGGCCCGCCCGCGGGCGACCACGACGAGGCCCACCGCTTCGGCGGCGCGGCCGCCTTCGCGCCGCCCTCGGCCGGCTGGGAGCCGCCGATCGTGAAGACCACGGCCACCCGCAAGGAGGGCATCGAGGAGCTCGCCGCCGCGGTGGAGCGCCACCGGCAGCACCTCGTCGCCTCGGGCGAGCTCGCCCAGCGGGAGACCGCCCGGGCCCGGGCCCGCTTCGTCGCGATCCTGCGCGAGCGCCTGCTCTCCGGGGCGCTCCGCCGGCTCGACGCCGAGCGGTCGGGCCTCGACGCCATCGCCGCCCGCATCGCGGCCCGCGAGGCGGATCCGTACGCCCTCGCGGACGAGCTCGCCGCGCGCCTCGGCGGGGAGCGGCGCGCGTGAGCGAGCACGTGGAGCCGCCGGCCTCCCTCGCCGCTTCCCCCGCGGCGGCCACGCCCGCGGCGCTCGTGGACGGCCTCGAGGCCCGCCTCGGGCTCACCTTCGCCGACCGGACCCGTGCGCTCGCCGCGCTGACGCACAAGTCCTACGTGAACGAGCACCGGGACGAGGAGGGGCTCTGCGACAACGAGCGCCTCGAGTTCCTGGGCGACGCCGTCATCGACCTCGCGGTCTCCCACCGCCTGATGGAGAAGTTCCCCGGGGCCCGCGAGGGCGAGCTCTCGAAGATGCGCGCCGCCGTCGTGGACGAGCAGGGGCTCGCCGAGATGGCGCGGGCGCTCGAGCTCGGAGGGCTCCTCAGGCTCGGCCGCGGCGAGGAGCTGACCGGGGGCCGCCGGAAGGCGTCGCTCCTCGCCGACGCGATGGAGGCCGTGGTCGCCGCGCTGTACCTCGAGGCGGGCCTCGGCCCGGTCCTCGGCCTCATCGAGCGGTTCCTGGGGGAGGCGTTCGCCCGGGCGTCGGCGGGCACGCTCGACCGGGACTGGAAGACCCAGCTGCAGGAGCTCGCCCAGAGCCGCCTGAGGGCCACGCCCCGGTACCGGGTGGTGGCCGAGCACGGCCCCGACCACTCGAAGGTCTTCGAGGTCGAGACCGACCTGCGCGGCGAGCTCGTCGGCCGCGGCACCGGGCGCTCGAAGAAGGACGCGGAGCAGGCCGCGGCCCGCTTCGCGCTCGACGCGCTGACCGTCCGGTTCGCGCCCCAGGCGCCCGCCCACGCGGCGGAGCTCCCCGAGGCGCCGCCGGCCCCGCCCGCGCCCGAGCCCGGGGACCCGTCGCCCGCGCCGGAGCCCGCTCCCGGGCCGCTCGGCGCGGAGGAGGCGCCCGCGGCGGCCGAGGAGGCCGCGCCCCGGTACGAGGCCGAGCCCGGGGCGCCGGCGGCCGCCGCAGGCAAGCGCGCCCCCCGCAAGCCGAAGCCGGCCGCCCGCGCGGCGCCGAAGAAGCGGCCCGCCCGCGCGAAGGTCCCCGCCGGGGTGAAGCGGAAGAAGGGCCGGTAGCCTCCCGGGTTTTCTTTGCCCGCGGGGAGCGCCGCCAGTAGCATGCCGCGCATGAACAGGACCCTCCTCGCGTTCGCGCTCGCCGTCTCGATGGCCTCGCCCGCCGCCGCCCAGGCGCCCGCGAAGCCCGCCACGAAGAAGTCCCCTCCGACCTCCGCCAAGGCCCCGGGCGCCTCGAAGGGCCAGTACGCCGTCTTCGAGACCTCGCGCGGCAAGATCGGCGTGAAGCTCCTGCCGCAGAAGGCGCCGAAGGCCGTCGAGAACTTCGTGGGTCTCGCGACCGGCACGAAGGAGTGGAAGCACCCGGGCACGGGCGCCGCCTCGAAGGCGCCGCTCTACGACGGCACGGTGTTCCACCGCGTGATCCCCGGCTTCATGATCCAGGGCGGCGACCCCTTCACGAAGGACGCCCCGCTCGGCAAGCCCATCCCCGGCGCGGGTGCAGGCAACCCCGGCTACCAGTTCGCCGACGAGCTCGAGGCCCCCGGCGCCACCCCGTTCGCCGCGCCCTGCCAGCTCGCGATGGCGAACAGCGGGCCGAACACGAACGGCTCCCAGTTCTTCATCACCGAGGTCGTGACCCCGCACCTCAACCCGCGGGACTGCCGCGGCCAGTCGCCCTCGGGCGTCTGCGGCTACGTGCACTTCGGCGAGGGCGTGTGCGGCTGCGACCTCGTCCGGCAGATCGCCATGGCCGGGAACAACCAGGTCAGGCTCGTGAAGGTCACCATCACCGACAAGGCGCCGACCTGCCAGTAGGCGGGCCCGCGCCCAGCTCACCCGGAGGCACCATGGCCAACCCCACCGCGACGTTCGACACCTCGCTCGGCCAGTTCCAGGCCGAGATCTTCCTCGACAAGATGCCCGGCACGGCGAAGAACTTCCTCGACCTCGCGAAGAGCGGGTTCTACGACGGCCTCCACTTCCACCGGGTCATCAAGGGCTTCATGATCCAGTTCGGGTGCCCGCACTCGAAGGATCCGGAGAGCCCCCGCGCCGGCACCGGCGGCCCGCCGCACGGCACGATCCCCGACGAGCACCCGGCCGACGCGAAGCTCTCGAACGAGCCGATGACGCTCTCGATGGCGAACACCGGCCGCCCGAACTCCGGCGGTTCGCAGTTCTTCATCAACACCGTCCACAACTCCTACCTGGACTGGTTCACGCCCGGCCCGTCGAAGCACCCGGTGTTCGGGAAGATCGTGTCCGGCCAGGACGTGGTGAAGAAGATCGAGACCACGCCGACCCGCCCCGGCGACCGGCCGGCGACCCCGGTGCAGGTGAAGAAGATCACGGTCGAAGGCTACTAGCCGTCCCTCGTCTCCGGGCCCGCTGCGCGGGCCCTACGCTCGGGACGACCGGTAGGGAATCCCGCTTCGCAGGGCCCGGCGGGCGCGCCAGAGCGCCTGCCGGGCCTTCTTACGTGGTAGGAAGCCGCGTGGCCCAGAAGAAGCCGTCCAAGAAGAAGGCCGAGAAGGCCCCGTTCCGCGCCGGCTTCGTCGCCGTCGTGGGGCGGCCGAACGTGGGCAAGTCCACGCTCCTCAACCGCATCCTGGGCGAGAAGATCGCCATCGTCAGCCCGCGCCCGCAGACCACGCGCACCCGGATCCTCGGGATCTGGAACGGGGAAGGGGCCCAGGTGGCATTCTTCGACACGCCCGGGCTCCACAAGGCGAAGGGCGCGCTCAACCACCGGATGGTCGAGACGGCGCTCCAGACGCTCGGGGAGGTGGACGCGGCGCTGCTCCTCATCGAGGCCGGCACCGGCCCGGACCAGCGGGTGGAGATCGGCGAGTCGACGCGCTGGGTGATCGAGGAGGTGGCGAGGAGCGGCAAGCCGGCCATCCTGGGCATCAACAAGATGGACCGCGCGCCGCGCGAGACGCTCCTGCCCGTGATCGAGGCCTACCGCTCGCTCCACGCCTGGAGCGAGATCGTGCCGTTCTCCGCCATGACCGGCGAGAACGTCGACGCGCTCCTCGAGGTCCTCGTCCCGTACATGCCGGAGTCGGAGCAGCCGCTCTTCCCGCCCGAGGTCATGACCGACCAGGCGGAGCGGCAGATCGCGGCCGAGTACGTGCGCGAGCAGATCATGCTGCAGACCCGCGACGAGATCCCCTACGCCACCGCGGTCGAGGTCGAGGAGTTCGACGAGTCGGATCGCCGCGAGCGCGGCGGCCTCGTGCGGATCTCCGCCCGGATCTGGGTCGAGCGCGACTCGCAGAAGGCGATCGTCATCGGCAAGGGCGGCTCGATGCTGAAGAAGATCGGCACGAAGGCGCGCGAGGGGCTCGAGCGCCTGCTCGGCGCGAAGGTGTTCCTGAAGCTCGACGTGAAGGTCGAGGAGCGCTGGACCGAGCGCGAGGCCGCGCTGCGCCGGGTGCTGCCGGCCGGGGAGGGGCGATGAGCACCACCCCGCGCCCGGTGATCGCGCTCGTGGGCCGCCCCAACGTGGGCAAGTCCACGCTCTTCAACCGCATCGCGGGCCGGAAGGCCGCGATCGTCGAGGACCGGCCGGGCGTGACCCGGGACCGGAACTACGCCGACGCGACCTGGGACGGCCGCGCGTTCTCCATCGTGGACACCGGAGGCTTCGAGCCGGCCTCGAAGGACGCGCTCCTCACCCAGGTGCGCGATCAGGCCCGCCTCGCCGTCGAGGAGGCCGCCGCGGTGGTCCTCGTCGTCGACGGGCGCGAGGGGCTCACCTCGGTCGACGAGGCGGTCGCGAACCTGCTCCGCCGCGGCGGGAAGCCCTACTTCGTGGCGGCGAACAAGATGGACACGCCGCGCACCGAGGAGTCCTCGCCGCTCGCCGAGTTCCACCGGCTGGGGCTCGGCGACGTCTTCGGCCTCTCGGCCGAGCACGGCCGCGGGGTCGACGACCTCCTCGACGCGATCGTCGAGAGGCTCGCGCTCCCGAGGGAGCCGGAGCCGATCGAGGAGGCCGACGAGGAGGCCGAGGAGCTCGAGGAGGTCACCGAGGACGAGCGCCCGACCGGCGACATCCGGGTGGCCATCGTCGGCCGCCCGAACGTCGGGAAGAGCACCTTCGTCAACGCGCTCCTCGGCGAGGAGCGGTTCGTGGTGTCCGACGTCGCGGGCACCACGCGCGACGCCATCGACACGCGCCTCGAGCGCAAGGGCCAGGCGTTCGTCGTCACCGACACCGCCGGCATCCGGAAGAAGCGCGCCGACCTGCCGGTCGAGGCGGCGTCGATCATCCGTGCCATGAAGGCCATGGACCGCGCCGAGGTGGTGGCCTGCCTCCTCGACGCGACCGAGGCCGGCGTGGAGCAGGACGCGCGCCTCCTCGGCATGGTGGTCGAGAAGGCGAAGGCGCTCCTCATCGTCGTCAACAAGTGGGACGTCGCCGAGCGCGAGGGCGCGACGAAGGACTGGTACAGGAAGGAGCTCCTGAAGCGCTTCCCGTTCGCCGCCTTCGCCCCGATGCTCTTCGTCTCGGCGAAGGAGGGCCAGGGGGTCGCGAAGGTCCTCGCCGAGGCCGCCCGCCTTAGCGAGCAGTACCGGGCGCGGTTCCCCACCCGGGCGATGAACGAGCTCCTCGAGCAGCTCCAGGACGAGCACCCGGCCCCCATCGTGCGGGGGAAGCGGGTGAAGCTCTTCTACGCCGCCCAGGTGGCCTACGCGCCGCCCACCTTCACGATCCAGTGCAGCCGCCCGGAGTCGCTCCCGGACGACTACTGCCGCTACGTGGAGAACCGGTTCCGCGACGCCTTCGGGCTCGAGGTGCCGATGCTGCTCGTGTTCAAGGAGCGGCGCCGGGAGCGGCGGCGGAACCCGCACCGGGACCGGAAGGAATAGCGGCCCCGGCGGTTACACGCTCCAGTGTCTCCTTGACCGGCCGGGGGGACTCCCCCTAGATTGTCGCGGATTTTCTTCGAGATTTTCGCCCCGCCGCCCTGCACCCGAGGGGCCGCACCGACGCGAGGAACCATGAGCAAGACCGCCGAGCTGAGCCGCAAGGACATGAAGGAGCCCGACCGCTTCCAGGTGGTCGCCACGCAGGCGGCCGGCTGGATCGGCGCGCACCGCCAGCTGATGACGCTGCTCGGCGCGGCGGTGGTGCTCCTCTTCGTCGTGGTCGGCGCCGTGTCGCTCATCCAGTCGTCCCGCGCCGAGCACGCCGGCACCGAGGGCGCCGCGCTGCTCGCCGCCGTGTCCGCGGAGGTCTCCTCGATCCCGCTCCCCGGCGCGACGGGCAAGACCTTCCCGGACGAGGCCACGAAGCAGAAGGCGATCATCGCCGAGGCGGAGAAGGTGCTGAAGGACTACCCGGCGAGCCCGCCGGCGGCCCTCGCGCTGCTCGCGAAGGGCGACGCCCACTTCCGGCTCGGCGAGATGGAGCCGGCGCAGAAGGCCTACGAGCAGTTCCTCGCCCTCACCGACGCGAAGGACTCGCTGCGCTTCGGCGCGCTCGAGGGGCTCGCGCTCGTGGCCGAGTCGAAGAACGACCTCGACGGCGCGGCGGCGGGCTGGGCGCGCCTCGGCAAGGAGGCCCCGGAGTTCGCGGACCGCGCCGAGCTCGAGGGCGCGCGGGTCCTCGCGAAGGCGGGCAAGAAGGCCGACGCGAAGAAGCTCCTCGAGGGCTTCGGCGAGCGGCACCCGACCTCGTTCCTCACCCCGCAGGCCACGAAGGCGCTCGGAGCGCTCGCTCCGTGATGCTCCCGGTCGCCCTCGCGCTCTCGCTCTCGGCGTCCATCGGGCCGGGCAACCGGGCCACGCTGCCGCCGGCGCCCCGGGAGCTCTACCGCATCGCGTGGCGGCGGCCGTTCGTCGAGCCGACGGCGCTCGAGTGGCACCCCATCGAGGCGGGCGGCGTCGCGGCGGATCCGGCCCGCGGGCTCGCCATCTTCGGCACCCGCGACGGCTGGCTGCACGCGGTCCGGAAGGACCGCTCCCTCGCCTGGGAGTACAAGGCGAGCGCCGGGTTCGCCGGGCCTCCGACGGTCGCGGGCGACACGGTCTACGTGGGCGCGCGCGACGGGCGCCTGTACGCCTTCGCGCTCGACGGCGGGAAGCTCCGCTGGAGCTACGACACGAACGAGGAGCTCGGCACGCGGCCGGTCCTCGCGAACGGCCTCGTCTACGTGGCGAGCCTGCAGGACACCGTCTTCGCGGTCGACGCGTCGACCGGCGCGTTCAAGTGGCACCACCGCCGGGAGGCCCGGAGCGGCTTCTCGATCCGCGGCGCGGCCGACGTCCAGGTCGGCGACGGCCGGGTCTTCGGCGGCTACTCCGACGGCGCGGTGCTGGCCCTCGACGCCACCACCGGGCGGGTCCTCTGGGAGCGGATCGTCGCCCCGCCGGGCGAGCAGATCGACGTGGACGGGCTCGCGCTCGCCGACGGCAAGCTCTACGCGGCCGCGTACTCCGGCGTCGTCGCGGCCCTCGACCCGAAGAACGGCACGACGCTCTGGACGACCCGGCTCCCCGGCGCGCACGTCGTCAGCGCCGCGAAGGGGCTCGTCTTCGTCGTCAGCCCGGACGCGGTGACCGCGCTCGGCTCGAGCGACGGCGTCAGGGTATGGGAGGCGAGGATGGACGCGGCCGCCGCGGGCGCGCCGGTCGTGGTGGGCCGCTGGCTCGCGGTGCCGGCCGGCCTCGCGGGGCTCCGCTGGATCGAGATCGCCTCGGGGAAGACCTACCGGATCCTCGACGCCGGCGAGGGCGTCTCCGGGCCCCCTGCGGTCGCGGGCGGCCGCGTGTACGTGCTCTCGAACGGCGGCGCGCTCCTCGCGCTCGACCTGGGATGAAGCGGGTCCACGTCGTCGCGGCCGTGGTCCGGCGCGGGGACGAGATCCTGATCTCCCGCAGGCCCGACCGGCCGGGCAAGCCCGGCCAGTGGGAGTTCCCGGGCGGGAAGGTCGAGGTCGGCGAGGGCGAGCCGGAGGCGCTCCGGCGCGAGCTCCTGGAGGAGCTCGGCTGCGACGCGCGCGTGGACCGCCTGTTGCTCCGGCACGCGCACGCCTACCCGGACCTCGAGGTCGAGCTCGCCTTCTGGGCCTGCGCGCTCCTCGGAGCGCCGCGGGCCATCGGCGTCGCGGAGCTCGCGTGGGCCCGGGTGGGGACGCTGTCCGGCTACGACTTCCTCGAGGCGGACCGGGCGGTGCTGCCGGAGCTCGAGCGGCTGAGCGGTTAGCGGCGCCGCTTGGCCTTCTTCTTCTCGGCCTTCGCCGGGATGACCTTCTCGCCCGCGACGAGCAGCGGCAGGGAGAGCGGCTCCAGGGCGCGCCCCTCGGCGTCGTGGACCTCCCGGCTCGAGGCGCCGTCCAGGCGCAGCTGGTAGGGCGTCCCGGGGGCGAGCGGGGCCGCCGGGGTCAGGGCGAGCGTCGTGCGTGCCCCGACCTCGCGGGTGCCCTCGGAGGCCACGAGCGAATCCCCGCCGTCGAGGAGCGAGAGCCGGGCGTCGGCGAGGCGGCCCTCGAGGACCACCCGGAACGTGCTCGCCGCGTGGACCACGGGCTGCGGCTCGGCGAGGAGGGCGACGGTCCGTCCTCCGGGTTCCGCCGCGACGCCCTCGACGACGAGCGCGCGCAGCGTGGGCGGCGGCCTCGGGGGAGGGGCCGGGGCGGGCGCGGGGGGGACGGCCTGCGGGGCGGCGGACGTACCGTCGGTACAGGCGAGGAGGGCGGCCAGGGCGATCGCCGCCGGGGCGAAGGTCGGTGCGCGCATCGGGGGCGGGAGGCTAGCACGGGCCCGGCGGCGGCTCACGGGACCCGGGTGGGCGGCAACCCCGCGTGGAGCCGCGGGATGACCGGGTCTCCGGCTGGTACGGGACATGCTCGGGTCGGGGCAGGCAGTCGCCCACCTCACCTGGAGTGATCCTTCGATGTCCCTCGCCCGTCGACTCACCGTCATGTCCGCCTTCCTCGCCCTCGCCCTGGCTCCCGGCACCCGCGCCAGCGAGGAGCACGGCGGCGGCGCCGCCGCCACCCAGGCGCTGACCGAGCTCAAGGAGGGCAACGCCCGCTTCGTCGCCGGCCGCGCCGGCCACCCGCACGAGAACCACGGGCGCGTCGAGGAGGTGGCGAAGGGCCAGCACCCGCGCGCCATCGTGCTCGGGTGCTCCGACTCGCGCGTGCCGCCCGAGGTGATCTTCGACGAGGGCATCGGCGACCTCTTCGTCGTCCGCGTCGCGGGCAACGTCTCCGAGCCCGCCACGCTCGCCTCGGTCGAGTACGCGGCCGAGCACCTGAAGGTCCCGCTCATCGTCGTCCTCGGCCACGAGCGCTGCGGCGCCGTCAAGGCGACCGCCGAGGCGAAGGGCGAGGTCCCGGGCAACATCGGCAAGCTCGTCCAGGAGCTCCAGCCGCCGGTCGAGGCCGCCCGCAAGCACCCCGGCAAGCGCGGGCTCGTCGACGACGCCGTCCACGTGAACGTCGTCTACGTCGCCGACCAGCTCCAGATCGAGAGCCCGGTGCTCCGCGAGATGGTCGAGAAGGGCGAGGTCAAGATCGTCACGGGCGTCTACGGGATCGAGACCGGCAAGGTCGAGTGGGGCGACTAGGCCCGGGCTGGCGGCCGGGGCCGGCCTCGGCGATCATCGCCGGATGACCGGCCCCCTCCAGCTCCTCGGCTCCCTCCTCGGCCTCTGCGCCCTCGGCGCGGGCTGCGCCGCCGTCACGGGCGGCGCGGCGGAGCCCACCGGCTTCCTCTTCGAGTCGCTCGAGGCGAGCGGGCTCACCTACCACTACGCGGTGTACGTCCCGCGCGGCTACGATCCGAAGCGCGCCTGGCCCCTCGTGCTGTTCCTGCACGGCTCGGGCGAGAGCGGCACCGACGGCACGCGGCAGATCATCCAGGGCCTCGGCTCCGCGATGCAGTGGGACGCCGACCGCTGGCCGGGCATCGTGCTGTTCCCCCAGAAGCCCATCCAGCACTCGGAGTGGGAGCAGCACGAGAAGGCCGTGATGGAGATGGTGGCCCGCGCCCGCGCGCGCTACCGGATCGATCCCGACCGCGTCTACCTCACCGGCCTCTCGCAGGGCGGCCATGGCGCATGGGTGCTCGGGGCGCGCCACGCCGACCTGTGGGCGGCGGTGGTGCCGATCTGCGGCTACGGCGCCTCCGAGCGCGCCATCCCGCCGGGCCTGTTGCCGCCGTTCACCGGGGACGTCGCCGAGCTCGGGAAGGCGCTCCGCGACATGCCGATCTGGGCGTTCCACGGCGAGGTGGACGACATCGTGAACCCTCAGGAGACCCGGGACCTCGTCGCCGCGGTCAAGGCGGCCGGCGGCCAGCCGCGGATGTCGATCCTGCCCGGGGTGAACCACGGCGCCTGGGACCCGGCCTACCGGGACCCCGAGCTGCCCCGCTGGCTCTTCGCCCAGAAGAAGCGGCGCTGAAGAGCTCCACCAGCCATTCCCAGACCGCCGCGACCCGCGGCACCGGCCGGAGCGCGCGGTGCGCGACGAGCCAGAGCGCGGCCTCCGGCATCTCGAGCCCCGTGGGCAAGGGAACGAGCCCGCCCGCGGCCCGCCCGAGCTCCTCGGCGAGGAGCAGCGCGCCCGCGCCGGCCCGGGCGGCGGCGACGAGCGTCTGGAGATCGTTCGAGCGCAGCGCGACGCGCGCGCCCGGGGCGTGGGCGCGGAGCCAGGCGGCCTCCGGGGTGCCCGCGAGCTCCGGGCCGAAGGTGAGCCAGGGCAGCTCGGCCGGGCGGGGCCGGCGGCGGCCGCGCAGCAGGGCGGGCGCGGCCATGACGGCGAGGCGGTAGGTCGCCACCCGCTGCACCACGAGGTCGCCGGACTCCGGGCGGATGATGCGCAGGGCGAGGTCGGCCTCGCGCCGCGCGAGGTCCACGACCGCGCTCCCTGGCAACAGCTCCACGGTGAGGCCCGGGTGCCGCGCGAGGAGCGCGGGCAGGGCGGGCGCGACCACCAGGCTCGACAGCCCGGGCACGAGCGCGAGGCGCACCTCGCCGACCGGCTCCCGCTCGAGGCCGGCCACCTGATCCTTCATGCGCGCCGCCGCCGCGGAGGCCTGCTCGGCCCAGGGCAGCACGAGCTCCAGCGCCGGGGTGGCCGCGAGGCCGCCCGGGGTGCGGTCGAAGAGCCGGGCGCCGATCGCCGCCTCCAGCCCGGCGAGACGCCTGAGGACGGTCGCCGGCGTGGTCCCGAGCGCGCGGGCCGCGCGCGTGGCGCTGCCCCCGCGCGCCGTGGCGAGCAGCACCTCGAGCCCCTCGAGCAGCCCGGCGGGTGTGTCGTTCATGAAACACCCTCTATCACCGGTGGGCCTTCCATGTCGCGCGCGACAGGGCCAGGATGGCGCCCCATGAGACACGTGATCCTGGGTGGAGGCCCGGTGGGCGCGGGGACGGCGGAGGCGCTGCGCCGCCGCGGCGCGGAGGTCGTGGTGGTGAGCCGGCGCAGGCCGGCGGAGCTCCCGGAGGGCGTCCGCCACGTGGCCGCCGACGCGCTCGACGGGCCCGGGCTCGCCCGCGCCTGCGAGGGCGCCGGCGTCGTCTACCAGTGCCTGAACGCGCCGTACCACCGTTGGCCCGCGATGTTCCCGCCGCTGCAGCGCTCGGCGCTCGCGGCCGCCCGGGGCGCCGGCGCCCGCTACGTGAGCTTCGAGAACGTCTACATGTACGGCGACCCGCGGGGTGCGCCGATGACGGAGGCCTCGCCCGAGACGCCGTGCTCGGAGAAGGGCCGCGTGCGCGCCGCGATGTCGGCGGAGCTGAAGGCGGTCCACGCGCGCGGCGAGGTCGCGGTGGCGCAGGTGAGGGCGAGCGACCTCTTCGGCCCGGGCATGCGCCTCGCGTCGGCCGGCGACGAGCTCTTCGCGCGAGCCGTCGCGGGCAAGCCCGCCCGAGCCATCGGCGGCCTCGACCAGCCCCACACCTGGACGTTCACGAGGGACGCCGGGGAGACGCTGGCCCGCGTCGGGCTCGACCCGTCGACCTCCGGCAAGGTCTGGCACGTCCCGAGCGACCGTCCGCGCACGCAGCGCGAGCTCGTGGCGGCCATCGCCGAGGTCCTCGGGCGGCCGGTGGGCCTCCAGGCGACGCCGGCGTGGGTGCTGCAGGTGCTCGGCGTGTTCGTGCCGCCGGTCGGCGCGATGCTCGAGATGGCCTACGAGTTCGAGCAGCCGTTCGTGGTGGAGGACGCCGCGACCCGCGCGGCGCTCGGGCAGGCGCCGACGCCGTTCCTGGAGGCCATCCGCGAGACCGTGCGGTGGTTCGGGGCTGAGGCGGGGCGTGGCCGGAGGGCGGCGTAGGCGGTGCGTTCACGGGCTGCGGTCTCGAGCCGTGCCACGCGGGAAGGGGAAGGCCTCGCCGCGGACTGACTACGCTCGGCCGAAGCAGTCCCATGACGCGTAGTTGAAGGCGTAGCGTTCGTCCCCGAAAGTCCCAGGGCCGCGAGCTCCTCCGTCGATCGCGTCCATGGGCGTCCCCCGCGGGACCTTGCCCGCGCCCAGCGCGGTCCGCCGGTTGACCCCGGTCTACGTGCACACGTAATGTGTGTGAATGAATGTGACCCTGTCCGTGGACGACCAGCTCGTTGCCCGCGCGCGCCGGAAGGCCGAGGCGCTCGGGAAGAGCCTCAACCAGCTCGTGCGGGATTACCTCGAGAAGCTCGCGGGGAGTGACGACCCGGAGAGAAGCATCGCCGAGCTCGAAAGGCTTTCGGGACAGGGGGACGCCAAGGGGTGGCGGTTCAACCGGGACGAGATCCATGAGCGTTCGTAGCTTCTTCGACACGAACGTCCTCGTGTACCTGGACGATCCGTCTGCACCGAAGAAGCAGCGGCGTGCGCTCGATCTGTACGCAGAGCACCGCCGCGCGGGCACGGGCGTGATCTCGATCCAGGTCCTGCAGGAGTATTTCGCCACGGTGACCCGCAAGTACGCGGTGGACGCAGCCAGCGCCCGACGGAAGGTCGAGCTGTTCGCGGAGTTCGACGTCGTCGTGCCCGACGTCTCCGACGTGCTCGGGGCCATCGATCTGCATCGCCTCAGGGGGCTGTCCTTCTGGGACGCGATGGTGGTGAGCGCCGCAAAGCAAGCCGGCTGCGCCGTGCTGCTCACCGAAGACCTCCAGGATGGGCGCGAACTGGAAGGGCTCCGCGTCGTCAATCCGTTCAGGGCCGAGGTCCCCGCGGCTCACGAGCGTGCGGCGGCGTACCGAACCAAGGCAAGGCCGGGGCGGCGGAGGCGCTGAGCTCGCTCGCGGCCCGAGGTGGCTGTGGACTCGACGCCGTGAAAGCGTTCCCAGGCCCCGGGCCGAAGCCCACGCATTCGAGGCCCCCGGGCCCCCATCGTGGGTCCGATAATGTAGATTATGGTAACTAAACCCGAGGCCGGGCGGCCGGGTCTCCAGGCGCCGTCTGGCGGTGGTTCAAGGCGTTCAAGGCGTTCCAGGCGTGCCATGGCGCCTCGAAGGCGGCGCCGTGCTGCTCAGGCGAGCCCGGTGGGCGGTCCGTCGCCGTCCCCACCCTCGTCGCCCGCGTTGCCGGGCGCGCCGCAGCAGCCCGGCTGGCGGGCGAGCACCTTCACGATGCGCGGCGCCCCGCGGTCGGCGGCGACGGCGCAGGCGCACTGCCGCGCCGCCTCCAGCGCCGGCCCGCCCACGAGCCGCGCCTGGATGGCGTGGAGCGCGTCCTGGAGCTCCCGCTTCACCTTGCGGAGCCGGTCGAGCCGCTTCTGCGCCTGCTCGAGGTGCTCGGCGAGCACGTCCTGGAACCGGGCCGCGAACTCGGCGGCCGTGTGGCAGCCGGCTCGCAGCTCCAGCACCGAGCGGATCTGCCCGAGCGGCAGCCCGAGCTCGCGCAGGTCGGAGATGAGCTTCAGCCGCTCGACGTCGTCGTTCGTGTAGCGCCGGTGCCCACCCTCGGACACCTCCGCCGGCACGAGCAGCCGCTGCTCCTCGTAGAAGCGGATCGTCCGCACGGTGTTACCCGTGACCCTGGCGAGGTCGCCCGAGGACAGATCCGCGTGCACGGGGTTCCGAGTAACCGGGGGTCCTTGCCGTTTCAACGATCGCTTCAGGTTGGACGAGCCCCGAACAAGGGTTGGTATCCGCCTTGACCTGGACCGATCCCGGCCATTAAGCACCCCCTGCAACCGGCTGACGCCTCGCGCCGAAGGCAACGAGGCCACTACCAGCGGAGCTAAGGACCCCATGTCGAACGTGGTCACCGTCGCAACCTCGAGGGCCCGGAAGCCCTCGACCGTGGAGCTGTACGCCGAGGCGCCGCTCCCCACCGAGCGCGGCCTCTTCCGCACCGTCGTCTTCCGGGAGCTCGGGAGCGGCCAGGAGCACGTCGCGATGGTGATGGGCGACGTCACCTCCGGCGACGGCGAGAACGTCCCGGTCCGGGTCCACTCCGAGTGCCTGACCTCCGAGGTCCTGGGCTCGCTCAAGTGCGACTGCAAGGCCCAGCTCGATCGCGCGCTGGAGCTCGTCGCGAAGCGCGGCCGCGGCGTCGTGCTCTACCTGCGCCAGGAAGGCCGCGGCATCGGCCTCGGCAACAAGATCCGCGCCTACGCGCTGCAGGCGCAGGGCCACGACACCTACGTCGCGAACCGCATGCTCGGGTTCCCGGACGACCTGCGCCGCTACGACGTCGCGGCGGACATGCTCCGGCTCCTCGGCGTCCGGTCGGTCGACCTCATCACGAACAACCCGCTGAAGCTCGCCGGCCTGCGCGAGCTCGGCATCCCGGTGCGCCGCCGCATCGGCCTGCCCTCGCCCGCGAACCCGCACAACCGCGGGTACCTCGAGACGAAGCGCGCGCAGACGGGCCACCTCATCGAGACCGACGACGGACCCGACGAACAGGTCGCGTAGCGGCCACGGCGGCCGGCCGGCTCAGCCCTTCAACAGCTCCCGGGCGATCACGAGCCGCTGGATCTCGCTCGTGCCCTCGTAGATCGTCTGCACGCGCGCGTCTCGGAACAGCCGCTCGACCGGGAAGTCCGCGGTGTACCCGTAGCCGCCGTGGATCTGCACGGCCTGGCTCACCGCCCGCTGGGCGGCCTCGCTCGCGAAGAGCTTCGCCATGGCGGCCTCCGTCGAGAACGGCCGGCCGGCCTCCTTGAGCGCCGCGGCCCGGAGCGCGAGCAGCCGCGCCGCCTCGTGCTCCGTCGCGAGGTCCGCGAGCTTGAACGCGACGGCCTGGTGCGCGGCGATGGGCACGCCGAAGGCCTGGCGCTCGAGCGCGTACCGGCGCGAGTACTCGAGCGCCGCCCGCATCGTGCCGACCGCCTGCGAGGCGATGCCGATCCGGCCGCCGTCGAGCGCGGAGAGGGCGATCTTGAACCCCTCCCCCGGCGCCCCGAGCACGGCGTCGTCCCCGACCTCGACGCCCTCGAAGGCGAGCGAGACGGTCGAGGAGGCCCGGATGCCCATCTTCTCCTCGTGGCGGCCGACCGTGAGCCCCTTCGCCCCGCCCTCGACCGCGAACGCGGTGATGCCGCGCGCGCCGGGGCCGGGCGAGGTACGGGCCCAGACCACGAGCACGCCTGCGACGTCGCCGCTCGTGATCCACTGCTTCTCGCCCTCGAGCACCCAGCGGTCGCCGCGGCGGGTGGCGCGCGTGCGCATCGCGGCCGCGTCGGAGCCCGAGTGCGGCTCGGAGAGCGCGAAGGCGCCCGCGACGGCCTCGCCGGAGGCGAGCCGCGGCACGAGCCGGCGGCGGGTGGCCTCGGTGGCGTAGCGGGCCACCGTCTCCGCCACCATGTTCGTGACCGCCATCGTGACCGCGATCGCGCAGTCGGCGGCGGCGACCTCCTGGACGGCGAGCGAGTACGCGACCGCGCCCGCCGCGGAGCCGCCGAGCTCCTCCGGGACGTTGACCGCGAGGAGCCCGAGCTCGCCGAGCCCCTTCACGAGCTCGAGCGGGAAGCGCGCGAGCCGGTCGTTCTCGGCGGCGGCGGGCGCGATGCGCTCCCGGGCGTAGGCGCGCGCGGCCTCGGCGACCGCGCGCTGGACGTCGTTCGGCTCCAGGTCCATCTCGCGAAGCTCCGACGGGTCGACGGGGCGCTAGGCGCCCTTCCACTGGGCCGGGCGCTTCTCCAGGAAGGCTCTCATGCCCTCCTTCGCGTCGGCGCTGCCGAAGAGCGCGGCGAACGCCTGGCGCTCGAGCTCGTTCGCGGCCCCGAGCTCCGGCTCGGCGCCCGCCCGCATGATGCGCTTCGCGACCGCCACCGCGACGGGCCCCTTCCCGGCGATCTTCCTCGCCTGGGCCTTCGCGAACGCGACGAGCTCCGCGCCCGGGACGACCTCGAGGACGAGCCCGATCTCCTTCGCCTTCGCGGCGTCCACCATGTCGCCGGTGAGGACCATCTCCATCGCGCGGCCGAGGCCGATGCGCCGCGGGAGCCGCTGGGACCCGCCGAAGCCCGGCACGAGGCCGAGGTTCACCTCGGGCTGGCCGAACTTCGCCCGGTCGGAGGCGTAGACGAGGTCGCAGGCCAGCACGACCTCGCAGCCGCCGCCGAGCGCGAAGCCGTTGACGGCCGCGATGACCGGCACCGGCAGCCGCTCGAGCCGCTCGAGCACGCCGTGGGCGAGCTCCGCGAACCGGCGCGCCTCGACCGGCCCCATCTCGCTCATCGCCGCGATGTCGGCGCCCGCGGCGAAGGCCTTCTCGCCCGCGCCGGTGAGGACGAGCGCGCCGATCGCCCGGTCGCGCTCCACGATCCCGACGACGTCGGCGAGCTCCTCGAAGACCTTGCCGTCGAGGGCGTTCAGCACCTTCGGCCGGTTGAGCGTCACGACGCCCACGCCGCCGTCGACCTCCCACAGGATGTTCTCGTAGGCCATGGCGCTAGCCCTCGTACCGGTAGAACCCGCGGCCGGCCTTCCGCCCCACCCAGCCCGCCGCCACGTACTGCCGCAGCAGCGGCGCCGGGCGGTACTTCGGGTCCCCGAGCTCCTTGTGGAGCACCTCGGCGATGAAGAGGCACGTGTCGAGGCCGACGAAGTCCGCGAGGGTGAGCGGGCCCATCGGGTGGTTCAGGCCGAGCTTCACCGCGGCGTCGATGTCCTCCGCCGAGGCGAGCCCCTCCTGCAGGGCGAAGCAGGCCTCGTTGAGGAGCGGGATCAGGATCCGGTTGACGATGAAGCCGGGGGAGTCCTTCGAGGTCACGACCGTCTTCCCGAACTTCCGGGAGAGGCCGGCCACCGCCTCGTAGGTCGCGTCGGACGTCTGCAGGCCCCGGATGAGCTCGATGAGCGCCATCACCGGCGGCGGGTTCATCCAGTGCATGCCGATGAAGCGGTCGGGCCGCTTCGTCGTGGCGGCGAGCTTCGTGATGGAGATCGAGCTCGTGTTCGAGGCGAGGATCGCGGTGGGCGCGAGCATCGCGTCGAGCTTCCGGAAGAGCTCCGCCTTCACGCCCTCGTTCTCGACGATCGCCTCGACGACGAGGTCGGCCCGGGCGCAGTCGTCGAGCGTCGCCGCCGGGCGGATGCGCGCGAGCGTCTGCTCGCGGTCCGCGGCGCCGAGCTTGCCCTTCTCGACGAGCTTCCCGAGGGTCGCGCCGAGCTTGTCGACCGCCTTCCTCGCGAGGTCCGCCGACGCGTCGGCGAGCACCACCTCGAGGCCGTGCTGCGCCGCCACCTGCGCGATGCCGGAGCCCATCTGTCCGGCACCGATCACCGCCATCCGCTCGATCGCCATGGTGTCGTTCCTGTCGCTGGAGGGTGAGCCGCGGGGTCCGTGTAGGGCGCTCTCGCGCCCTTGTCAACGAGCGCGATCGCGTGGGACGATCCCGCCCGTCGGCAAGCGCCCGCGCGGGTGCCGCTGCCCTCCCTGCTCGATGGAACGCGTCCACCGCGAGATCGCCCGGGACGTCGCCAGGCTCACGGGCGGCGTGCTCGCCCAGGTCGTGAGCCTGGGCGCCGAGGGCTCTCGCACGGCCGGCCTCGAGCTCGCCCTGCCGGCGGAGGCCGGCCGTGAGGCGGTGGCCGCCCTCCTCGAGCGGGAGCCCGGGGCCGGGCCCGCGCGCGCCCTCCTCGCGGCGGGCGCGCGGTTCCGGGTCGTCGTCCGGTGCGAGCCGGCCCTGGAGCCGCTCCTGCCCGCGCCCCCGCGCGGCGCCGGACCCTGGTCGGTCTTCCACCTCCTCGCGGGCGAGCCCGACCCCGTGGTGCTGCGCGTGGCGGGGCCCTCGCGCCCCGGGGCCGCCACCCTGCGCGTCCTCGACGCCGCCGCCCGGCTCGCCGCGGGCCGCCTCGAGGCGGCGCGCACGCGCCTCGACGTCTCCCGCGAGCGCCGGGCGCTCGCCGAGCTCCGCACGGCGCGAGACACCCTCGCCGGCCTCCACGGGGCCGGGACGCAGCTCATGGGCGAGACCGACGAGGATGGCGTGTTCCGCGTCATCGCCCGGGAGCTCCACCGGCTCGGCCACCACGCCGGGGTCCTCGCCCCGGCCCCGGAGGGCGGCAACCGCCTCGCCTGGCGCTTCACGAGCCTCGCCCCGCCCGTGCAGCGGGCGATGGAGCGGGTGATCGGCCAGCCGCTCGGCGCCGTCCGGGTCGACCTCGCCGCGGCGCCGCTCGTCCGGCGCTGCCTCGCCATCGCTCGGCCCGTGGAGTCGAGCCAGATCCGCCCCGTGGTCCGGCAGCTCTTCGCCACGGCAGGGCTCCGGGAGCTCCGCCTGCTCGGCCGCCTGCTCGGCTTCCGGCGGGCGATCCTCGCCCCCCTCGGCCGGGCCGGCGGGGCGCCGGTGGGCGTGCTCGTCGTGGCGGCGCCGCGACACCGTCGGGGCGACCTCGAGGCCATCGACGCCTTCGCGCAGCAAGCCTCCATCGCCCTCGAGAAGGCGCGGCTCTTCGCGGCGCTCGAGCGCGGCCGCTCCGGCCTCGAGCGCGAGGTCGAGCGCCGGACCCGCGAGCTGACCCTGGCGGTGAGCGCGCTCGAGGAGGCCGGCCGGCGCCGGGACCACTTCCTCGCGAACGTGTCCCACGAGCTGCGCACGCCGCTCGTCACCGTCCTCGGCTGGTCCGATCTGCTCCTCCAGGAGAAGCTCGGTCCGCTCGCGCCGCGGCAGCGGGCCGCCCTCGAGGTCATCGGCACCTCCGGGCGCCGCCTCCGCGGGTTCATCGACGAGCTCCTCGAGCTCGAGCGGCACGAGCTCACCCGGGGGGGCCTCACCTTCGCCGCGCTCGACGTCGGCGACGTCCTCACCCAGGCGCTCGTGGCGCTCGCGCCGCGGTACGCGGAGCGCGGGCTCCGGCTGCGGGCCCGCGTCGCGCGCGGCACGCCGAAGCTCTGGGGCGACCGGGAGCGGATCCTCCAGGCGCTCTCGAACCTGCTCGTGAACGCCGAGCGCTACAGCCCCGACGGTGCGCTCGTGCGGGTGGCGGCGGCGCGGGTGCGCCCCGGGCGGCTCGAGATCGCGGTCGCCGATCGCGGCGCGGGCATCCCGGACGAGCACCTGCCGCACGTCTTCGAGCGCCTCTACCAGGTGCGGGACGACCGCGGGGCCGGCCACCGGGGCGGCGCGCTCGGCATCGGGCTCGCGCTCGTGAAGAGCATCGTGGAGGCCCACGGCGGCGCGGTCTCGGTCCGCTCGAAGGTGGGCCACGGCACCACGTTCCGCCTGTCGCTCCCGACCGTCGAGGTGCTCGAGGGCGAGGGCGTCACCCGCTCGTCGACGACCGCCTGAGGAGCGCCCCGGTCCCGCCGGGGCCCCGGTGGCTCCAGGCGAGCCCGGGCGTCGCGAAACGGAGGTCGAGCCCTACGCCCGGAGGACGCTGCGCGCAGGTTCCTCCGGCGAGCCCCCCGGGCGGCCCGCGTCCCCCTCCGGGAGCCGGAAGCTCGCCACCATGGAGGACAGCTCCTCGGCCTGGCTGGAGAGCTCGGCGACGGTGGAGCTCGTCTCCTCGGCGCTCGCGGCGTTCTGCTGGGTGACCCGCTCGACCTCCGCGATGGCGCCCGCGATGCCCTCGACCCGCGCAGACTGGAGGCGGGCCTGGTCGCGCAGGCCCGAGATGGCCCCCACCACCTCAGCGACGCCCGAGGCGATCTCGCCGAGCCGCGCGGTCACGCGGTTGCCCACCGCGCGGCCGCCCTCGGCCTCGGCCACCGAGGCCTTGATGAGCTTCTCGGTGCGCATCGCGGCGTCCTTCGAGCGCAGGGCGAGCGAGCGCACCTCCTCGGCGACCACCGCGAAGCCCCTCCCCGCCTCGCCGGCGCGCGCGGCCTCGACCGCGGCGTTGAGCGCGAGGAGGTTCGTCTGGAAGGCGATGTCGGTCATGTCCTTCAGGATGTGCTCGGTCCCTTCGGCGGACGTCCGCACCCGCTGCATCGCGCCGTCCATCTCGGAGGCGAGGGCCTCGCCCTCGCGCGCCTTCGCCTCGGCCTTCGTGGCGAGGGCGGCGGCGCGCTCCGCGTCACCGGCGCTGTCGCGGGCGGCCGCGGACATCTCCGCCAGCCGCGAGGACGCGTCGGTGACCGCGTGGGCCTGCGTCGAGGCGCCGTTCGCGACCGCCTGCGCTGCGCCGGCGATCTGGGAGGAGGCGCCGGACACCTGGTGGGCCGCCTCCGCGACCTGGGCGATCGACTGGCCGAGCGCCTGGCCGGTCGCGTTCACCGCCCGGGCGAGGCGGGCGTGGTCGCCCGCGAACCGGCCCTGGACCCGGGTGGAGAGATCGCGGCGGGACAGCGCCTCGAGGGCCTTCAGGGTCGCGTCGACCGGCGCCGTGACCGCGTCGAGCGTGCGGTTCATGCCGTCGACCACCTTGCGGTACTCGCCCTGGTGCCGGGCCGAGTCCGCGCGCGCGGAGAGGTCCCCCTCCACGCCGGCGCGGGCGAGGCTCTCGACGTCCTGGACGAGCGCCCGGATCGCGGCGGACGCCCGGGCGAGGCTCTCCTGGACGCGCGCAAAGTCGCCGGGGTAGCGCCCCTCGACGCGCTCGGGGAGGTCGCCGTGGGAGATCCGGTCGAGCGCCTCGCTCGCGGCGCCGACGGGGGCGAGCACGGCGTCGAGCGTCGCGTTCACGCCCTCCACGATGCGGCGGAAGTCCCCGCCGTGGCGGCCCGGGTCGGCGCGGGCCTCGAGGCGGCCCTCGACCGCGGCCTGCGAGAGCGAGGAGGCGTCCGCGACGAGCGCCCGGATCGCCTCGCTGCAGCGGTCGAGGCTCGCCTCCACGCGGGCGAAGTCGCCCCTCCAGCCGGCGGCGAGCGGCGGGGGGACGTCGCCCGCGGCGATGCGCTCGACCTGCTGGGCCGCCACCTGCAGGCGGGAGACGAGCGCCTCGATGGCCGCGTTCGTCCCGTTCACGATGTCGACGTACGCGCCCCGGAACCGGGCCGTGTCGGCGCGCTCGGCGAGCCGGCCCTCGACCACGTGGGCGCCCAGCTGCGCGACCTCGTCGTGGATGGCGGTCACGGCCTCGCGGATGCCGAGGAAGCTGCGGGTGAGCGCGTCCGCCTCGGAGCGCGGCACGAGCGCCTTGTCGAGGTCGCCCCGCGCGATCGCCTCGGCCGCCGCGGAGGTCTCCCGGAGGTAGTCGAGGGTGGAGCGGAACGCGTCGGCGAGCCGGCCGACCTCGTCGCCGCTACGGTGGGTGACCTCCGCCGTCACGTCGCCCCGCGCGATGCGCTCGGCGGCGCCGGCCATCTCCTCCACCGGCCGGGCGATCCGCAGGGCGGCCCGGCGCGCGAGGGTGGCCGCGCCCGCGAGGAGCGCGAGCGTCACGAGGAGCACGGCGAGCGCGCCGAACAGCAGCGTGCGGTTCATCCCGGCCGAGGCCTCGAGCGCCTCGGCGCGGGAGAGGTCCGCG
This sequence comes from Anaeromyxobacter sp., assembly GCA_046351695.1. Classification (GTDB taxonomy): domain Bacteria; phylum Myxococcota; class Myxococcia; order Myxococcales; family Anaeromyxobacteraceae; genus Anaeromyxobacter. The sequence goes on from JAXLYA010000001.1 coordinate 489,588, forward strand.
AGGATCACGAAGTCCCACGGCTCGAAGTAGGTCACCGCGCCCAGCCGGGCGTCGACGGCGCCGCCCTTCCCGGCGGCCTGGCGGTCGAAGCGCGCGAGCGCCGGGCCGTCGAGCGCCTTCGCCGCGTCGAGCAGGGCCGACAGCCAGGGCTTCCCGGTCGCGTCCGGCTCCTCCAGGAAGCTCTTGCCCTCGGCCGCCGCGTCGGGGCCCATCAGGAGCTTCCCGCGCTGGGTGCCGGAGGCGCCGTACGCCGCGACGTAGCCGGTCGCGCCGAGCCGGGTCTCGGCGATGGCGGCCCGGATGCTGTCGAGCGCGTCGAGCCGGATGCCGACGAAGAGCACGCCGGAGACCGCCCCGGAGGCGTCGCGGAGCGGCTCGTAGGACGTGAGGTACCAGGCGTCGACGACGAAGGCGCGGCCGTCGTAGCGGTTGCCGGCGAGCACCGCGGCGAGGACGGCGTTCGGCTTGCCGGAGGGCTCGGTCGCCGGGATGTACGTGCCGATGGCGCGCTCGCCCTTCGCGTTCGCCACGCTCGTCGCGACGCGGAGCATGTCGCCGCGCTCGTTCATGCGCTGAAAGAGCGTGACCTTCGCGCCGGTGAGGCGGGAGGCCTCGTCGACGAGCGGCAGCCGCGTCCCGAAGTCGTTCGTCTGCGGGATCGGCGTCGCGCCGATCGCGAGCTTCGGCAGCTTCACCTCGACGGTGGACTTGTCGAGCTGGTTGACCGCCTTCCAGGTCACCACCTCGGCCGTGGGCTGGACCCCGCCGCCGCGGGCGAGGGCGTCCTTCGCGACGCGCAGGGCGGAGCCGACCGCGCGGGACACCTCCGCGTGCGTGGTCTCGCAGACGAGGCGCAGGTCGCGCACGGTCCGCTCGACGCTGCCGCGGGCGAGCCCCTCGACGTCCTCCTCGACCTGCGCGCCGATGCGCCAGCGGGCCGTGACGAGGATGCCCGCGAAGGCGACGGCGAGCACCACGGCCGGGAGGATGGAGACGAGGAGGATGCGCTGACGGAGGGGGCGATGGTCGCCGAGGAGACCCGACATGGTGCGGGAAGCACTGCGAGAATCCGGCCTGCCCGACCTGGGGGGCCCAGGCGGGGTCGGCGCAGGCAACCATCCGCAATGACGTGTCTTTTTGTGGACCTGCTCGAGGCCGGTCGACGGAAGGTCCGGGGTCCCGTCGCACCCGAGGGTCAGCCCGGGTCCATCGAGGGACCGATCAGGGCGAGAGCGTCAGGACCACGGTCGCGTCCTCGGTGATCTCGAGGGGCCGCTCTCCCGTTCGAGCCGAAGCCCCCTGCCCCAGGCGCCAGCGCAGCAGGTAGCCTCCGTCGGAGAGCTTCACCGCGTGCCGGACCTCGCCGCCCGCGGGCGGCGCCGCGAGCTCGGCGTGGCGCACGAGCTCGCCCGCACGCAGGAGCTCCACCTCGAGCGTCGCGGGGGGCGGGGACGGCGGCACGGCGTAGACGAGCACGACGTCGCGGGGCGCCGACCGGAAGAGGAACACCCCCACCCCGACCGCGCCCAGGACCGCGACGAGCCGCGCGAGCGGCCTCACTTCCTCGCCTTCCGCGTGGGCTTCCTGCGCGCGGTGGCCTTCACCTCGGGCCGCGGCCGCCCGGCGGCGTCGGGCCGCACGCGGATCTCCGCGTGGAGCTCGATGGTGCTCTCGGAGAGCGCCTTCAGGAACTCCCGGCGCACGGTCTCGGACTCGAGGAACCGCCGGACCTCCTGCCCGAGCAGCCGGAGCACCTCGTCCTTCGCCGCGGAGGCCTGCGAGCCGACGAAGCCCACGACCTCCTTCGGGAGCTTCCAGTCGCGCGCGAGCTTGCGCGCCCCCTCCTCGGTCATGAAGAGGGCGCCCACGCCCGCGAGCAGGGCGCGCTTCACGGTCTCCGGGATGAGGCGCCGCGACTCCTCCGACGCGCCCTCGTCGCCGGGGCCCGCCTCCTCGCCCGCTGCGTCCTCGTCCTGCCCGAAGGGATCCCTGGGGAGCGGCATGACCCCATCCTACCGCGGCGGGGCTACCGCGGCGCGCCGATGACCGGGAGCTTCGGGGCCTTCACGACCGCCATCGAGACCGCGCCACCGACGTTGCGGGCGACGTCGAGGAACGCGCCGGCCTGGGGGCTGTCCGGGTGCCCGGCGACCACGGGCACGCCCTTGTCGCCGCCCTCGCGGATGGCGAGATCGATCGGCACCTCGCCGAGGAACTTGATGCCCATCTTCGTGGCCGCCGCGCGCGCGCCGCCCTTGTCGAAGATGGCGGTCTCGGTGCGGCAGTGCGGGCAGACGAACGCCGACATGTTCTCGACGATGCCGAGCACCGGGATGTTGACCTTGTCGAACATGAGCTTCGCGCGGATGACGTCGGCGAGCGCCACGTCCTGCGGAGTCGACACGAGCACCACGCCGGCGGCGCGGACGTTCTGGGCGAGGGTGAGCGGGACGTCGCCGGTCCCGGGCGGGAGGTCGAGCACGAGGTAGTCGAGCTCGCCCCAGCGCACGTCCTTGATGAGCTGCATGAGCGCGCCGGTGACCATCGGCCCGCGCCAGACCAGCGCCTCGTCGGGATCGATGAGGAACCCGATCGACATGACCTTGAGGCCGTGCGCCTCGAGGGGATCGATCTTCTGCCCGTCGGAGGAGGTCGGCTTCTGGGTGACGCCGGTGAGGATCGGCAGCGAGGGGCCGTAGATGTCGGCGTCGAGGAGGCCGACCTTCGCGCCGAGCCGCGAGAGCGCCACCGCGAGGTTGATCGAGACGGTGCTCTTGCCGACGCCGCCCTTCCCTGCGCCGACGAGGATGATGTTCTTCACCCCGGGCGTCATCTGGGACTCGACCGCGCCGGGCGCGCCGCGCACGACCGCCGTGAAGGCGAGCTCCACCCCGGAGAAGCCCGCGCCGGTCAGCGCCGCGGTGACGTCCTTCTGGATGGTGTCCTTGAGCGGGCAGGCGGGCGTGGTGAGCTCGACGGTGAGCTTCACCCGGGTGCCCTCGACGGCGAGGTTCTTGACCATGCCGAGCGAGACGAGATCACGCTTCAGCTCGGGGTCGAGCACCTTCTTGAGGGCGGCGGTGGCGGCGGCGTTGTCGAGCGTCATGGGGCGAGCGTTTTAGCATCCAGCGCGTCCACCCGCCATGCCCCGCGCTCGGCCACGAGGAGCGCGTACCGGCCGTCGCCGAGGGCGAGGCGCGCGGTGCCGCCCTCCAGGGTGAGCGGGGCGCTCGCGGCCGCCCGCCGCGCCCGCGCGACCGCCTCTCGCCCCGAGGGCCCGGCCCCGGCGTGGTCGCGCGCCAGCCGGGCCGGGCTCGTGCGGACGCGCCACCGCGCCGAGAGGAGCGCGCAGGCGCGCTCGAAGTCCCCGCCCTCCACCGCGGCGGCGAAGCGGTCGAGGGCCTCCCGCGCGGCCCTGCCGTCGAGCGCGCCCTCCGGGGCGCCGCCCACGACGCCCCGCGCGCCGGGCTCCCGGCCCGCCGCGGGGGCCGCCGGGCCCGCCCCGGCGCAGGCGGCGACCACCAGGGCGAGGAGGAGCGCGGCGGCGCGGAGCAGGTTCACGCTCCGGCAGATATCGCATCGCGGACCGGGGCGCCACGGTGCTACGCTCGGCGGCACGCATGCTGAGGGTGCTCCGGGCGGAGGGCGGGCGGGTGGTCGAGGGCGGGCGCGAGCTCGTCCGGCCGGGCGCGCCCACGTGGATCGACTGCGATCCCTCCGACGAGAACCTCGCCTTCCTGCGCGACACCTTCGGGTTCCATCCGCTCGCGCTCGAGGACTGCCAGACCGAGGACCAGCGGCCGAAGCTCGACCTCTACGACGGCGCGAGCTTCCTCGTCGTGCACCGGCTCCAGCTCGCGCCGACCGACGCCGAGATCGTGCCGCTCGAGGTGGACACGTTCCTCACCGCCGAGGCGCTCGTCACGGTGCACAAGGAGCGGATCCCGGAGGTCGACGCGATGTTCTCGCGGTGCGAGGCCGACGCCGCCCTCCTCTCCCGCGGCGCCGACTTCGCGCTCTACCTCGTGCTCGACGGCTTCGTGGACGCCCATTACACGCTGGTCGACGCGCTCAACGAGCAGATCGACGCCTTCGCCGACCACGTGTCCGGCGGCCAGGCGCTGCGGGATCCCGACGGCACGCTCGAGCACGTGGTGGCCGCCCGCCGCGCGCACGGCGTGCTGCGCCGGCGGCTCGCCCCGCAGCGCGAGGTGCTGCTCGGCCTGGCCCGGCCCGGCCAGACCTTCGTGAAGGAGCAGACGCAGCTCTACTTCCGGGACGTCGTCGACCACACCATCCGGCTCACCGAGGAGGTCGACAACGGTCGCGAGCTCCTCGCCTCGGTCACCGACGTCCTGCTCTCGCGCCAGAACAACCGGCTCTCGGCGATCAGCGCGCGGCTCACCCTGATCGCCACGATCTTCCTGCCGCTCAACTTCATCGTGGGCTTCTTCGGGATGAACCTCGACGTGCTCCACCCCGCGACCGCGGTGCCGGTGGTGGTGGCGTCGATCGTCCTGCTGCCGCTCGGCCTCTGGCTCTGGTTCAGGCGAAAGGGCTGGCTGTAGTCGGCGAACCGCCCGGCGCGGCGGCTCGGCCGCGCGGCGCCACCCGGACCTCGCCCTCCTCGCCGTCCGCGCCGGTCACCTGCACGTCGACGTCGAGGAAGCGCCGCACGACGTCCGCGTTCGTGAGGAGGTGCCCCGTCACGCGCGAGACCGTGTAGTGCGTCGCCCGGTCCACGCCCGCCGGCCGGGGCGCCTTCCCCGCCGCGACGAGCGCGGCCGGCACGAGGAGCTGGTCGGCGAGCCAGGGATCCACCGCGCCGCGCGCGGCGAGGTGGGCCGCGAGCTGCTCCACGGCGAGGTCTGCGGTCTCCTCCGGCGTGCGCTCGAAGGCCGAGACGGCGCCCGCGCCGGCCCGGAGCCGCTCGAAGGTCGCCACGAGGAGCACGTGCCCGCCCCGGGACCCGTTCGCCGGCATGGGCACCCGCTCCGCCTCGGCCGAGACGCCGAGCTCCCGCAGCCGGTGCAGCGCGCGATCGGCCTGGCGCCGCGCGATGTCGTACCCGAGGCCGCACACGAACGAGACCGCCTCCACCTCGAGGAGGGTCCCGCGGTGGCGGAGGTCGAGCGCGGGCATCGCCTGCGCGGGCTCGACCCGCGCGGAGAACTCTCCACCGCCCTCCGGGTAGAACCCGGCCGCGCCGAGCTCGAGCGAGAAGCGGAAGCCGAGCCGGGCCATCGCCGGCGCCCAGACGAGCGCCAGGTGGTGGAAGCTCGGGGCGTGGTCCTGGTGCGTGCCGCCCCGCAGCCGGAGGGTGCTCGGGCCGCCAGCGAGCGCCAGCGGGAAGGCGACCGCGTGGAACAGGAGCGGCGTGGACCCCGCGGTGCCGACGTCGAGGTCGAGGTCGGCGGGCGCCGGGGCGCGCGTCGGCCGGAAGGCGAGGCGGGGCGAGCCCACCTCCGCGCCCTCGAGGGCGGCGCCGCAGAGGCCGGCGACCGCGCGGGCGGCGGCCGCGTGCTGGGGTCGCAGGCCCGGCTTCGGCCGCCGGGCCCGCAGGCGCTCGATCTCGAAGGCCTGCCCGGTGATGGCCGACAGGGAGAGGGCCGTGCGGAGGATCTGCCCCCCGCCCTCGCCCGCGGACCCGTCGAGGATGATCGGATCGGACACGGCCCTAAATCTAACATGGCGAATTGATTGAGGGTCTGTGGAAGACCTGCCGTACCCCCACCCGGGACGTCACCGGGGGTCCCGATGCGCCTCCCGGGCCGAAATACCCGGAACGACGGGACGTATGGCCGGACATGGTTGTCGCCGCCACGATCGACGGGCTAGGGTTCGCGCTCTCCTGGCAGACGGAGGAGCGAGCCACGGCCCCCGCAGAGACCGTCGGTGAAGCTGGGCTCGCCCGCGCGGCCGCGCGTGGCGACCGCCGCGCCTTCGGCCAGCTCGTCGACCTCCACAAGCGCACCGTGTACGGGCTCTGCTTCCGCCTGCTGCGCGACGCCGAGGAGTCGAGGGACGCCGCGCAGGAGTCGTTCGTGCGCGCCTTCGCCGCGGTGGGGACCTACGACCCCACCCAGCCCTTCGCGCCGTGGGTCCTGCGCATCGCGCGGAACCACTGCCTCGACCTGCTCCGCCGCCGGACCCCCGCCTCGCAGAAGCTCGAGCTCGACGCCGAGGTCGAGGAGGGCGGCGCGGCCCGCGAGCTCCCGGATCCCGACGCGGTGCGTGGCGACGACGCCATGGAGCGCCGCCAGCTCGCCGGCGTGCTCGAGAAGGCCGTGGCGGAGCTGCCCGCGAACTACCGCGAGGTGGTTCACCTCTTCCACGTCGAGCACCTGTCGTACAAGGAGATCGCGGCCACCCTGGACGTGCCGATCGGCACGGTCATGACCTGGCTGCACCGCGCCCGTGGCAAGCTGCGGGTGGCGCTCGAGGAAGCCGGAATGGAGGCGACGCCGTGACCACGTTCACCGGACACCTCACCGACTCGCAGGCCCAGCGGCTCGTCGACGGTGCGCTGCTCGAGGCCGAGCGCGACATGGTCCACGCCCACGAGGCCGGCTGCCTCGAGTGCCAGGCCCTCGTCGCCTCGTACCGGGCCCTCTCGGGCGCCCTCGACGACCTCGAGGTCCCCGAGCTCGACCTCGACTTCACCGGCGACGTGCTCGCCGAGATCGACGTGCGCGCGAAGGCCGCCGCCCGCGAGCGCCGCGCCGCCGCCCTCATCTCCGCGGCGGGCGTCGTCGCCTTCCTCGTGGCCGCCGGCCTGACCGTGCCGCAGTGGGGCGACGCCGTGGTCCGCTCCCTCGACGTGCTCGGGAGCGTCGGCGCCGGCCTCCGCTTCGCCCTCGAGGTGGCGACGCCCGTCGTCTCCGCCCTCCGCCTCCCCATCGCCGTGGTGTGCGCGCTCGTCGCCGCCCCGGCCCTCCTCGCCCTCTCCCGGCTGATGCCCGCACCCGCGACCGAGACCGCCTGACCGGAGAACCGATGCTCTCCATCGTCCTCACCAGCCTGCTCCTGCAGGTCCCCCCCGCCCCTCCGGCCCCGGCGGCCCCCGCCGCGCCGCAGGCGACGCCGGCCCCGAAGGCCGCGCCTGCCCCTCGCGCGGTCCCGGCCCCGCCCGCGCCGCCCCCCGCGTTCGACGTCGAGGCCGGCCGCCCGGCCCCGCGCCCGCCCGGCGGCGACGTCCTCCGCGGCGACTGGGGCAAGCCCTCCGGGAAGCGCGTCACCCTCGAGGACACGAACTCGATCGACGACACGCTCCAGGAGATCGCCGACGCCGCGGGCTGGAACGTCTCCATCAACACCGGCCGCACCGGCCACAAGCTCCTCGTCCTGAAGCTCAAGAACGTTCCGGTCGAGGACGCGCTCCGCGCCACGCTGCGCGGCACCGGCCTCATCGCGACGAAGACCGGCGAGATCGTGGTCGTCGCCCCGCCCGACGCGGAGCTGCCCGACGTGACCGGGCCGAAGCCGGTGCTCTCCGGGTTCGACAAGCCCTCGGGCAAGAAGTTCACCGGCGACTTCGAGGGCACGCCGGTGCCCGAGGCGCTCTCGAAGATCGCGAAGTCGGCCGGCATCTCGATGGTCGTCCCGCCCGGCGTCGGCGGCGCGGTGAACGGCCACTTCATCGACGTGCCGGTCGAGGACGCGCTCCGCGCCGTGCTGCAGCAGGCCGGCCTGCGCGCCGAGCGGCAGGGTCCGGTGGTGATGGTCCAGGAGTCGGACAACGACTTCGGCTTCGAGTTCCGCATGCGCGGGCTCCCTCCCGAGGCGCGCGAGGCCCTCCGCGAGGCCCAGCGCGCGGCCCGGGACGCCTCCCGTGAGGCCTCCCGCAACGCCCGCGAGGCGGCGCGCGAGGCCGCCCGGGAGGCCCGCGAGGCGCTCCGCGACTCCGAGAACGATCCCAACGACGGCCGCGACCGCCAGGTCACCGGCTCCGACCTCACCGTCGCGCCCGGCGACCGGGTCCGCGACGTGAACGTGGTGCGCGGCAACCTCGAGATCCAGCGCGGCGCCGTCGCCCGCGACGTCTCGGTGGTCCAGGGCAACGCCGACGTCCGCTCGGGCTCGGTCACCCGGGACGTCGTCACCGTGCTCGGCAACGTCCGGCTCGAGGGCGGCGCGGTCGCCCGGCAGGTCGTCGCCGTCGGCGGCAACGTGGAGGTCGCCGCGGGCGCCTCGGTCGAGAACGACGTCATCGCCATCGGCGGACGCGTCCAGGTCGACCCCGAGGCCCAGGTCGGCGGCTCGCGGAAGTCCTTCTCGGTCCCCGGCATCGGCGGCGTGCTCAACCTCGTGGGGCCGGGCCTCATCAACCACGGCAGCCCCTCCCCGCTCTGGGCCATCCTCCAGATCATCGTGAAGTTCGTGGTGCTCTTCCTGCTCGGGCTCGTCGTGCTGTCGCTCTTCCCGCGCCGGATCGAGGCCGTGACGGGATCGATGCTCCAGAACCCCTTCAAGTCGGTGCTGGCGGGCCTGCTCGGCTGGCTCGTGATGCCGGTCCTCACGCTGCTCCTCGTCGTGACGATCGTCGGCATCCCGCTCGTGGCGGTGCAGGTGCTCGCCATCGTCGCGGCGACCGTGCTGGGCATCACCGCGCTCGTCTACTACGTCGGCCGCACGCTGCCGCTCCCGACCCAGGGCGGCCCGGCCGTGGCCCAGCTCGCGATCGGCGTGGGGATCTTCGCGGTCGTCACCGAGATCCCCTTCCTCGGCGCGATCGTCTGGATCTCGGTGCTGCTCTTCACCTTCGGGGCCGTGCTCCGCACGCGCTTCGGCCAGCCGCGCGAGCCGCTGCCCACCTCGCCCGTGCCGCCGGCCGAGGGGTTCGGATCGCCGTAGCTCCGGAGGGGCTCGCTACACGAGCACGAGCCCCTCGTCGGTCCACTCGGCGTGGCCGGAGAGGATGGCGTCGAGGTTCTCGAGCCGCTCGTCGGACAGCTCCGAGACGAGCTCGAGGATCTGCGGGTAGGTCAGCACCAGCATGTCGAAGTCGCGGCGCGGCAGCCTGAGCAGGGTGCCGCGCCGCTTCACGACGCAGGTCGCGGTGGCGGGCGTCTTCCTCAGGCAGCTCATCTCGCCGAAGAGGTCGCCCTCGCGGAGCTCGCCGACGACCACCTCGGCGCCCTCGTTGAGCTTCCTCACCTCGACCGATCCCTCGAGGATGACGTAGAGACCGTCGGAGGGCACGCCCTCGCGGATCACCACGTCGCCGGGCTTCGCCTCGCGGGCGAGGAACCGCTCCATGATGATCTTCCGGTCGCCCTTCCCGAACGGCCGGAAGATGGGCGACACCGCCATGGCGTTCGCGAGCAGGCGCTGGCGGTAGAACTTCCTGAGGGACGTCGCCATGTGCGGGTGGTGCTTCGCGATGGCGAGGAGCACGTCGGCCGGGAACTCGAGCACCTCGCTCGCGACCTCGGCGGTCACGGTCGCGGCGCGGGCGGCGCCGGAGAGGATCGCCATCTCGCCGAAGAAGTCGCCCTCGGCGAGCTTCGCGAGCGGGATGACGTGTCCCTTGTCGTCGCGCTTCGTCACGGCGAGCGCGCCCGAGGCGAGCACGTAGAAGCTCGTGCCCTGCTCGCCCTCGCGGAGGATGACGTCGCCCTCCCCGAAGCGGTGCAGGACCATGCCGGCGGTGAGCGCGACGAAGGCGTCCTTCGAGAGGTCGGAGAAGATCGGGATGTGCGGCAGCGGCGCGGGCTCGTCGGCCGTGGGCGCGACCTCGGGCTCGAGCACCGGCTCCTCCGGCACGGCCGGCGGGGGCTCGTCGCCCTCGGGGACGAGCTCGAGCTCGACCTCGGGAGGCGCGGCCGCCGGCGGCGGTGCGGCGGCCTTCGGGGGCGCGCCCTTCGCCGCGAGCGGGAGCACGCCGGTCGGCACCGGCGCCTCCAGGGGCTCCACGTCCTCGGCGGGTACGAGCTCGACGTCCTCGATCACGTCCGCCTCGAGGTCGTCGATCTCGATGTCCTCGACGATGCCGTCGTCCACGGCCTTCTGGGCCACGAGGGAGATCCTCGCGAGCGGCGTGGGGATCGGCGGCGGCGCGACCGGCCCGGGCGGCGGGATGAACTTCACGACCGGCGGCGGGAACCCCCGCTCGGGCGGCGGCGGCGTGCCCTGGAGCTTGAAGGAGACGATCTCCTCGGGCGCCTCCGCCTCGGGCGGCGGGGCCGGGGCCGGCGGCGGCGGCTCCGGCCGGACCGCGGCCATGAAGAGCGTGGCGCGCTTCTGCGGCCGCTTCGCCTCGGAGGCGGAGCGGGCGGCGTAGAGCCCGGCGAGGGCGGACTGCGTCTCGACGTGCGCGGCGTCGAGCTCGAGGATGGTCTTGCAGATCGCGATGGCCTTGATGAGGAGGCCGTCCTTGCCGAACCGCTCCGCGACGATGGCGTACTCCGCGATCGCCTCCTTCAGGCGCTCCGCGCGGCGGAGGACGTCCGCCCGCTTCTGGCGGGTGTTGACGTCGTCCGGGTCCGCCTCGAGGACCTCGGCGTAGACCTTGGCGGCCTTGTCGAGCTTGCCCTTCTCGGCGTACTCGGCGGCCTTGTCCTTGAGCTTCCGGAGATCGGCCATCCCTGGAAACGTATCACAGGGCCGAGATCGGCCCGAATTAACGGGCTCCCCTGCCCCGGGGACGGCGCCGATCCGGGACGGCGCTCAGGGCCGGACGCGGGGTGCACCCGCCGGGAGCTTCGCCAGCGCCTCGACCGCGGCCTTGCGCACGCGCCCGTAGTAGTCCGCGCGCAGCGCCTCGAGCGCCGGCGAGGCGCTCTCGAGCCGGAGCCGGCCCACCGCCCGGGCGGCTGCGGCGCGCACGTCGGGCCGGTCCCCGGTGAGCTCCGCGGCGAGGAGCGGCCCCGCCTCGCTCGGGGCGAGCTGGGCGAGCGCCTCCACGACCTTCGCGCGGCTGCCGGCCGAGGTCCTCGGCAGGGCCGCGAGGAGCGCGGCCCCTGCCTCCGGCGAGCCGATGCGGGCGAGCGCCGAGGCCGCGGGCCCCGCGCCGGGGCCCTCGAGGAGCGCCGCGAGCCCCTTCACGGCCTCCGGGCCGCCTGCCTGGGCGAGCGCGTCGCAGAGCACCTGGAGCCACTGCGGATCGTCGGCCGTGTAGGCCGCCGCGGCCGCCGATCGGCTCGCGATGGCCTGGGCTGCCGCGCCCAGGGCGCCCGCCCCGCTCGGGCGGGCCCCGAGGCCCTTCGCGGCGGCCATGCGCACGGCGGCGTCGGGGTCCCGGAGCGCGGCGGCCACCTCGGCCTCGGCCGTCCCGAGGGCCGCCAGGCCCGCGATGGCGCCCGCGCGCAGCGGCGCGAGCGCGTCGCGCGGGAAGCGCTTCAGGACCTCCTCGGCCCCCGGGGTGCGCAGGGTCCCCGCGGCCGCGAGGAGCGCGGAGAGCTCGGCCACCTCGCCCGCCGAGATGGGCTCGAGCCACTCGGGGGCCGGCTCGGTCTTGCCCGGCGCGGCGCCACCGGGAGGGCGTGCGAGCACCGCCTGCACGCGGTCCGGCCCCGCGGGGAGCCGGGGCGCGTCCTCGAGCGGGCCTCGCACCCAGCGGCTGCGGGCGTCCCCGAGGCGCGCCAGGGCTGCCGCGAGCCGCTTCGCCACCGCGGGGCCGGCCGCCGGGCCGCCGAGACGGGCGAGCGCGGCCGCGGCAGCTGCGCGGAGCCCGGGCTCACCTGGCGCCTCGAGGAGCCGCACGGCGCGCTCGATCGCCGGCGCGGCGGCGTCGCCCTTCGGCCCGAGCTCGGCCAGCGCCGCGAGGGACGCCTCGGCACCCACGCTCCCCGCCGCGAGACGGTTCACGAGCGGGCGCAGCGGGCAGTCCACCTCGCGGTCGGAGGCCGCGCGGGCGGCCCGCGCCGCCACCGCGGGGTCCACGGTCTTCGCGGCGACCTCGCACAGCCCGAACCCGACCTCGCTGCCGTTCGGCAGGGACGCGAGCGCCTCGACCGCCGCCGCCGCGACCCGGCCGCTGCCCGCGCTCGCCGCCGCGGCGAGGGCGTCCGCCGCGCGGGCGTCGCCGAGCCGGCCGAGGGCGAAGGCCGCCGCCTCGGCCACCGGCCCGGCCGTCGCGTCGAGGAGGCCCTCGAGCGCGGGCCGCACCGCGGGGTCGCCGGTCTCACCGAGCCCGCGCGCCGCCGCGACGAGCACGGCCGGGTCCTGGGTGTGCTTCGGGTCCGCGAGCGCGAGCAGCTTCTGGACCGCCTCCTGCCGCTGGCTCGCGCCGACCTCCTCGGCCGCGCCGTGGCCGGAGCCTCCGCCGCGTCCGAGCGCCGAGAGGTTCCGCTCCCAGAGCGTGCGGGACTCCAGCTCCACGGCGGCGCGGAGGGAGACCCCGAGGCGGTCGAGCGCCCCGGCCATCGCCGAGCGCGCCGCCGGCGAGGCCGCGCCGTAGGAAGCGACGAGCGCGTCGCGGGCGGTGGCGACGCCCGGCATGCCGCCCAGGCCCTCCGCCGCCACGACCGCGACCGCCGGGTCGGGGTCGAGGAGGAGCCGCCCGAGGGCCTCCGCGGACGCCTCGCCGGGCGCCCGGGAGAGGGTCCGGGCCGCGGCGAGCCGGACCTCGGCGGACACGTCGCGCTGGGCCACGAGGAGCGCCCCGGCGTCCTTGTCCGGGCGCAGCCCGTCCACGGCGGCGGCGCGGCGGGCCGGGTCGGCGGAGTCGAGGTCGCCGCGCCCGCAGGCGGCGAGGAGCGTTGCCAGCGCGAGCGCGGCGAGATCGAGGGGACGGGACGGCACGGTGCGGCATCGTCCCTTGCGAGGGACCGGGAGGCAAGCGGGGTGCGGCCCGGGGAGAAAACGTACGGCCCGGCGAATCCTCGCCCGCGGAGCGTGTCTCTCCCAGAGCAAGAGCGACTCACCGCACCCCACCACCCCGAACCACCCGGAGCACTCCATGACCAACGAAGGCACCCTCGACCGCGCGGTCCGCATCGTCCTCGGCCTCGGCCTCATCTCGCTGGTGTTCGTCGGCCCCCAGTCGATCTGGGGCCTCGTCGGCATCGTCCCGCTCGCCACCGGCGCGCTGGGCTTCTGCCCGCTCTACAAGATCCTCGGCATCTCCACGAAGCCGGCGGCCTAGCGCGAGCGCGGGTTCCCGCGGGGCTTGCGTCCACCCTGGGCGTGGCCTCCGCGGCCGGCCCTGTCCCGCCGCTGATCGCCCGGGCCGCCCCGGCCCGGGCGATCGCGTCTCTGGTCGCCGGGATCCCTGCGCGGACGGTCCGCGGGCATGGGCGTGGCCGACGGCGGCGCGGGCGGCCCGTGGCCGTGACGGCGCGCGGCCTTCGGCAGCTCCGCGGCGGTCGGCCCCCGGCGCTTGCCACCGCGCACCGGCTCGCCGCCGAGCCCCACGGCGGCCTGCATCCCCCGCACCTCGTCCACGGTCAGCGCCCGGAAGGTGCCCGGGCGGAGCCCCTGCACGGTCACGCCGCCGAACTCCGGACGGAAGAGCCGCAGCACCTGCATGCCCACCGCCTCGCAGAGCCGCTTCACGAGGTGGTACCGCCCCTCCCCCACCACCACCCGGATCCAGGTGTTCTTCTCGGCCTGCTCGTGCACCGCGATCTCGAGCGCCTTCGCCGGGCCGTCCTCGAGGCGCAGCCCGTCGCGGATGCGCTGCAGCTGCTCCGGCTCGGGCTCGCCCTTCACCTTCACGAGGTAGACGCGCTGGTGGCCGTAGCGCGGATGCGCGAGCCGGTTCGCGAGGTCGCCGTCGTCGGTGAAGAGCACCGCCCCCTCGGCGTCCCAGTCGAGCCGGCCCACCGGGAAGACCCGGGCGCGGACGCCGCGCAGGTAGTCGTAGGCGGTCGGCCGGCCCTCGGGGTCGGACGCGGTCGTCACGCACCCGGGCGGCTTGTAGAGGAGGTAGTAGACCCGCGCGTCCCTGCGGCTCACGAGCTTCCCGTCCACCTCGACGAGGTCCGCCTCGGCATCGACCTTCGTGCCGAGCTCGGTGACCGTCTTGCCGTTCACCTTCACGCGGCCGGCGACGATGAGCTCCTCGGCGTGGCGACGCGAGGCGACCCCGGCGCCGGCGAGGTACTTCTGCAGCCGCTCGGGGGCGCTCACGGCGTACCTCCGCCGGTGGGCTCGCCGGATCCGGAGCCGGAGCCCTGCGTAGCGGCCGGGGTCGCGGCGGGCGCGCCGGGCACGGGCTCGGGTTCCTCGGGCTTCGGCGGCTTCAGCGCCTCCGCCGCGGCCTTGGCGCGCTGGTCGGCCTGCTCCATGATGGCCTCGAGCTCCTCGAGGGCCTTGTCGCCCTCGGCGCGGGTCTTCTCGAGCTCGGCCTGGAGCTTCCCGTCCGCGAGCTCGTCGACGATGCCGGAGATGCCGGCGGGCGTCTCGCCCTCGGGCGTCTTCTCGACGATCTCGCGGTGCTCCTCGGAGAGCTCGGCGAACTCGCGGAGCGTCGGGAGCGAGGCGAGATCCTTGAGCGCGAAGAACTCGAGGAACTCGCGGGTCGTGCCGTACAGGATCGGCCGGCCCGGCTCCTCCTTCTTCCCGAGGATCTTCACGAGCTTCCGCTCGAGGAGCGCCTTCACCACCGCGCCGCAGTCGACGCCGCGGATCTCCTCGATCTCCGGGCGGGTCACCGGCTGGCGGTAGGCGACGATCGCGAGCGTCTCGAGCGCGGCGCGGGTGAGCCGCTGCGGCTTCACCTTGAGGAACCGGCGCGCGAACTCGGAGTTGTCGGGCGAGGTCCTGAGCTGCCAGCCCCCGGCGACCTCGTGCAGGACGATGCCGCAGACGCCCTCGCGGTAGTTGCCGGAGAGCTGGTCCATCGCCTTCGTGATGCGCTCCGGCTCGAGGCCGGTGCAGGCGCGCAGCTCCGGGAGCGCGAGCGGCTTCTCGGCGAGGAACAGGAGGGTCTCGATGACCGTGCGGACGCGGGCCTCCGAGAGCCGCTTCGCCGCAGCGGCGAGCTTCTCGAACGGCTCCTCCTTCTCGTCCGGTACGTCGATCTCGGCCGGGTCGACGTCGTCGAGGGCGGGGTCGCCCGCCTTCGCCTCCTCGGCGGCCTGGAGCGCGGCCAGCTCCTCCGGGGCGGGGCCCGGCGCGGCGGGCGCGTCGGCGCCGCTCTTCTTCTCGCTCATCGGTAGTCCTCCGGGCCGGTCTGGGGCACGTCGTCACCCAGGGTGTCGCGCGCCTCGACGAGGATCTCGGCGCCGGGGCCGGCGTCGTCGAGCGCGGCCTGGTAGATGCGCACCAGCCGGAGCTTCGCCATCTCGAGGATGGCGAGGAAGGTGGAGATGATGGCGGGCTTCCCGTGGGGCCGGTCGGGCGGCCCCTGGAGCAGCTCCGCGAAGGTGGCGCGGCGGTTCAGCCGGAGCACCTCGGCCACCCGCGCGATGGCGTCGCCGATGGCGAGCCGCTCGACGTTGACCTGGTGGAAGGTCTCGGGCTTCGCGTGCTCGAGGGCGCGGGCGAGCGCCTCGATGAGCTTGAACACCGAGACGTCGGCGAGCCCCTCCGGGCCCTCGACCGAGATCTTCTCGACGCGCGCCCGGCGGGTGAAGACGGTGCGGTCGAGGATGTCGCGCTGCCCGAGCTCCTCGCCGGCCGACTTGTACTTCTGGTAGACGAGCAGCCGCTTCACGAGCTCGGCGCGCGGATCCACCCCGGCGTCCTCGGCCGGCGCGTCCTCCGCGACCTCGGTGCGCGGGAGGAGCAGCCTCGACTTCATGAGGACGAGCTGCGACGCCATGTGCAGGAACTCGCCGGCGAGGTCGATGTCGAGCTCCCGGAGCGCCTCGAGCGTGGCGAGGTAGCTCTCGGTGATCTTCGCGATCGGGATGTCGAAGAGGTCGACCTCGTGCTCCTTCACGAGGTGCAGGATGAGATCGAGCGGCCCCTCGAACGGAGGCTCGCCCGCCCTGAGCGGCGGCAGCGTGACGCGGAAGGCCTCGGCGGCCGCGCGCGCGCTCGCCTCCGACGCCGGATCTGCCGGCTCGGGGCGGTCGAAAGCCTCGCTGTCCTTGCGACGGGCCAATGGCCTCGAGGCCTCTACGCGAGCTTGAGCTTCATGGCGGTGCGGACCTCGTCCATCGTCCGCGCCGCGACCTCGCGGGCCTTCCGGGTGCCGAGCTGGACGAGGTCATCCACGTCCTTCGGCTTCTGGAGCAGCGCCTCCCGGCGGGCCCGCATCTCGTCCTGCTGCGGCAACAGCCTCTCGAGCAGCTTCTTCTTGCAGTCGACGCACCCGATCCCGGCGGTGCGGCAGTTCTGGTCGACCCACGAGACCGTCTCGGCCTCGCTCGTGACCTTGTGCAGGTAGAAGATGCCGCACACGTCCGGGTTGCCCGGATCCTTGCGCAGCTTGCGGGCCGGGTCGGTGACCATGCCCATGACCTTCTTCTGCGTGTCGGCCCCGGGCTCGCCGAGGTCGATGGTGTTGCCGTAGCTCTTCGACATCTTCCGGCCGTCGGTGCCGAGGATCTTCGGCGCGGCGGTGAGGAGCGGCGCCGGCTCGGGGAAGACGTTGCCGTACTGGGTGTTGAAGCGCCGCACGATCTCGCGCGAGAGCTCGAGGTGCGGGACCTGGTCGACGCCCACCGGCACCTGGTTCGCCTTGTAGAGGATGATGTCGGCGGTCTGCAGCACCGGGTAGCCGAGGAAGCCGTAGAGCGCGAGGTCGCGGTCGGTGATGTTCTCGCGCAGCTCCTTGTAGGAGGGCGAGCGCTCGAGCCAGCCCACCGGCGTGATCATGCCGAGGAGCAGGAAGAGCTCGGCGTGCTCCTTCACCTCGCTCTGCACGAAGAGGGTCGCCTTCGCGGGGTCGATCCCGGCGGCGATGAAGTCCACGAACATCTCCCGCTCCGCCGCCTTGATGACCTCGGTCTGGTGGAAGTTCGTGGTGAGCGCGTGCCAGTCGGCGCTGAAGAAGAAGCAGGTCGCCTCGTCCTGGAGGCGGACCCAGTTCGCGAGCGCGCCGTGGAGGTGGCCGACGTGGAGCCGCCCGGTGGGGCGCATGCCGCTGAGGACGACGGGACGGTTGGCGGGCATCTCGTTCACGCGATGAGGTAGATGAGCTTCTCGAGCTGACGGTACACGGCGGAGATCGGCCCCGCCACCAGGCGCCCGCCCCAGAGGAAGACCGCGATGAGCAGGACCGGCGCGTAGAGCTCGATGCGCCGCCAGCCCTCGGCGAGCCCGCGGGGCATGAGCCAGGCCACCACGCGGCTCCCGTCGAGGGGCGGCACGGGCAGGAGGTTGAAGATCGCGAGGGCGACGTTGAGGACGACGAGCTCGCGCAGGAGCGGGAACACCGGCCCCTCGACGAGCGCGGGCGCCCAGCGGATGAGGAGCCCGATGGCGACCGTGGAGAGCAGCGCGAGGACGAGGTTCGACAGCGGCCCGGCCCCAGCGGTCAGGGCCATCCCGCCGGACATCGACACCTCCCGCCGGAAGCGGGCCGGGTTCACGGGCACCGGCTTCGCCCACCCGAACGGCACGCCCAGGAGCGGCAGGATGATCGTTCCGAGGAGGTCGACGTGCGCGATGGGGTTGAGCGTGAGGCGGCCCTGCAGGGACGCGGTGTCGTCACCGAGCTTCCAGGCGCTCCACGCGTGGGCCCACTCGTGGACCGTGAGCGAGATGATGAAGAGGGGGAGGACGGCGATGCGTCCGAGAAGTTCGTCAGGAGACACGGGGATATCGGGACCTCGGCGCGACCGAGAACAGGGGCGTGTAACACCCCCCCGCCCCCACCGTCAACGCGCTCGGCGGGCGGGATAACCCCTCATGCCCTCGGGTGGAACCTGGCGTGGAGCCGCTGCGCGTGGGACCGGTCGACGTGGGTGTAGATCTGGGTGGTCGACACGTCCGCGTGGCCCAGCATGGCCTGCACCGCGCGCAGGTCCGCTCCGCCCTCGAGGAGGTGGGTCGCGAACGAGTGGCGGAGCTTGTGGGGGGAGATGCGCCGGCGAATCCCCGCCGCCCGGGCGTACCGATCGAGCAGCTTCGCGAAGCCGTGGCGGGTCATCCGCGTCCCGCGCGGGGTGACGAAGAGGTCCCGCGCGCGCCGGCCCTTCAGCATCCGGTCGCGGGCCGGACCGAGCCAGGCCTTCACCGCGTCGGCGGCCGGGGCGCCGAGCGGCACGAGCCGCTCCTTGTTCCCCTTCCCGCGCGCCACGAGGACCCGCGCCTCGAGATCGACGTCGTTCACGCCCAGGGAGACGAGCTCGGAGACGCGCAGGCCGGTCGCGTAGAGGAGCTCCAGCATCGCGCGGTCGCGCACGCCGGCGGGCTTCCTGAGGTCGGGCTGGCGCAGGATGTCGGCGATCTCGTCCCGCGCGGCCGGCTTCGGCAGCGCCCGCCCCGGCCGCGGGGAGGTGATCTCGTCGCAGGGGTCGACGTCGACGAGCCGCTCCGCGAGGAGGAGCGCGTGCAGCCCGCGGATCGCCGAGAGCGCCCGGGCCTGCGACCGCGGCGAGAGCCCGCGCGCGACGAGGCGGGCGAGGTGGTCGCGGATCTCGGTCCGTCCGACCGCCTTCCAGTCCTTCACGCCGAGCTTCTCGAGGTGGTCGAGGTACCGGCGCAGGTCGCGGCCGTAGCCGTCGACCGAGTTCGGAGAGAGGCCCTTCTCCACCCGGGCGTGGGCGAGGAACAGATCGAGGGCGGCCTCGAGCCCGCTCACGGCCTCACCCGACGAGATCGGAGACGTCGCCCTTCCCCTGCCGGATCACGATCGGCTCCGGGCCGGAGAGGTCGATGACCGAGGACGGCTCGTTCGGCTTCACGCCGCTGTCGAGGATGAGATCGAGCCCGTGCCCGAGCCGGTCCTTGATGTCGCGGGCGTCGACGAGCACCTCGCCCTCCGGCGTCGCGGCCGAGGTCGAGATGAGCGGATGGCCGAGCTTCTTCACGATCTCGAGCGCCACCGGGCTGTCCGGGATGCGGATGCCGACGGTCTTCTGCCGGCGCAGCACGAGGTCCGGCACGAGCCGGGTCGCGGGCAGGATGAACGTGTACGGCCCCGGGACCTTGCGCCGCAGCACCCGGTACGCCGCGTTGTCGACGATGGCATAGCGGGAGATCTCGGCGAGGTCCTGGCAGACGAACGAGAGCTCGTGGGTGCGCGGCAGGCCCTTCAGGAGGTAGATGCGCTCGATCGCCCGCTTGTCGAAGAGGTCGCACCCGATGCCGTAGTACGTGTCGGTCGGGTACGCGAGCAGGCCGCCGGACGACAGCGCGGACACCGCGCGCTCGACCACCCGCGGCTGCGGGTGCTGCGGGTCGATCTCGACGATGGGCGCGGCGGCCATGGGCCAGACTACTAGCAGCTTTCCCGGCCCCCCAAAAGAAACGAGGCCTTCCCCGAGGGATGCGCCTACCCGGTCGCGCGGGGCGCGACCCCGGCGAGGCCCTCGACGGTGCTCACGAGCACCTTGAAGTCGATGGGCTTGCGAACCCAGGCGTCGAACCCGGCCTTCTGCAGGCGCGCCTCGGTCTCCGGGCCGCGCATCGAGGTGCAGGCGACCACCGGGATGCCCTTCGACTCCTCGCGCTCGCGCAGGAGCGCGAGGACCTCGTAGCCGTCGAGGCCGGGCATGACGAGGTCGAGCATGATCACGGCGGGCTTGTTCTTGCCGACGAGGTAGCCGGCGAGGAAGCCCTGGCGCGCGGTCTCGACCGTGAAGCCGTTCGCGGTGAGGAGCTCCTTCACCACCTCGAGGAACGCCTCGTCGTCGTCGACGACGAGCACACGCCGGCCGGGCGCGGCCTCGGCCGTCTCCTCGACGGGATCGCTCGCGAGCTCGGGCGGGATCGGGATCGACCGCGAGGTCAGGAAGCGGCGGAGCTCGTCGACCGCGACGCGCCCGTGCCCACCCACCGTCTTGTGCGCCCGGATGGCGCCGTCCCGGATCCAGTTGGTGACGGTCCGCGGTGAGACGCCGCAGGCGGCGGCGACCTCCACGCTCGTCAGGTATCTCATCGGCTTTTGCAACGGGCCCCCGCCCGGCCTACCGCCCGGGAGCCGGGGACGGTAGCAGCCGGTCCCCCGCCGGTGCAACCGTCCGTCGCTGCCAGGCCCTCAGTTTCACCCGGACAGTACCCGGGCGGGGTCCTCCCGGCCCGACGCCCCCCGGCCCGTCCCCCGAGCGACCGCGGAACCTCTCCGGGCTCTAACCGTCGGAGCGGGTGAGCGCGGCGCGGACGGACTCGACGACCTTCGCGCCCAGCTCGCCCTCGAGCCGCCGGCCCTCGGCCGTGCGGACGTAGAAGGCGTCGCTCGCCCGGTGGCCCTCGGTGGAGATGCGCGCGAGGTCGACCGAGAGCCCGAGCTCGAAGAAGGTCCGGGAGAGCGTGTGCAGGAGGCCCACCCGGTCGGTCGTGAAGACGTCCACCACGCTGTGCGTACGCGAGCTGTCGTTGTCGACGACGACCTTGGTGGCGAGGCGCGGCAGCGGCTTCTGGGGCAGCGCCGAGGCCCGGAGGCGCCGCGCCATCAGGGCGTCGAGCGGCTCCGCCCCCGAGAGCACCCGGACGAGATCGCGCCGGCAGGCCCGCCAGCGGAGCGCCTCCACGGCGGTCTCCTCCGGCCCGCGCAGCTCGAACACGTCGAGCGCCCGCCCCGCGAGCTCGCCGTGGGCGGGGTCCTCGGGCGTCGAGAAGACCTCCGCGTGGTGGATGTCGATGCGGTGGGCCGCGAGCACGCCCGCGACCGTCGCGAGGAGGCCGGGGCGGTCGGCCGCGACGAGCGTCATCTCCGACTGGTTGCGCTCGGGGCGGTGCCGGATGGAGGTCACGACGGGGCGGCCCTTCCCGAGGTGCAGGAGCCGCTGGTGGGCGGGCGCCTGGGCGGGGGGCTCGGTGACGAAGTAGCGCGCGGGCATCGCCGCGAGGAACGCGGCGCGGTCCGCGGGCGAGCCGTGGCCGCGGAGCTCCAGGGCCGCCGAGACCGCCGCGCGCCCGGCGGCCTCGGCGGTGCCGGGCTCGGGGCGCCGCTCGCCGAGCGCGAGCGCGTCGCGGGTCTTCTGGAAGAGCTCGCGCAGGAGCCGGGCCTTCCACTCGGTCCACGTGCGCGGCCCGACCGTCGCCATGTCCGCGTAGGTGAGCGCGTAGAGCTTCTCGAGGCGATCGATGGTGCCGACCTCGTCGGCGAACGCATGGATGAGGTCGGGGTCGGAGAGATCGCGGCGCTGGGCGATGGCCGACATGCGCAGGTGCTTCGCGACGAGCCACTCCACGTCGGCGGCGTCGGCGGGGTCGATGCCCATGCGCACGCAGGCCGCCGCCGCGATCTCGGCGCCGCGCACGGAGTGGTCCTTGCCGGAGCCCTTCCCGATGTCGTGGAACATCGTGCCGAGGTAGAGCGCCAGCGGCCGCGCCATCCTCCGCGTGACCTCGCCCACCAGCTCCTCGTCGACGTCACCACAGCGGAGCGCGAGCAGCCGGCGCACCGCGAACAGCGAGTGAACGTCCACCGTGTACACGTGGTAGACGTCGAACTGGCGGCGCGCCGTGACCGCCGCGAACTCCGGCACGAGCCGCGGCAGCACCCCGAGCTCGTGCATCACGGTCAGGAAACGCCCGCGCGTGCCCTGCCGGATGAGCCCGGAGAGGAGCTCCTGGTTCAGCTCCGGGTCGGCGGCGGCCTCCGGCGGGAGCTCGTCGGCCGCCTGCGCCGCGAGGTCCCGCGCGTAGGGGTAGAGGTCGAGCCCCTCGAAGTCGGCGGTGGTGAAGAGCCGGACGAGCGCCGCCGGCGATCGCCACAGCACCTCGCGATCGACGACCGTGATCCGGTTGCGGAAGACCTTGAACTCGCCGCCCACGATGAGGCGATCGGCGGCGCGGGTGGGCTGGCCGCGGAGCACGGGGACGGGCCGCTCCGCGCCGATGATGGCGGCGGGCGGCGGCACCATGCGCCAGCCCTGCTGCGTGACGGGCTCGAGGCAGCGATCGATGACGGCGTCGCAGGCCACGAGCACGGTCTTCGCGGCCAGGTAGTAGTGCCGGGCGAACGCCTCCACCGCAGGTGTGCCCTCCAGGTCCCGGTATCCGAGCGCCTCGGCCACCGCGGGCTGCACGTCGAAGGTGAGCTGGTCCCATTTCCGGCCCGCCTGGTAGTGGAGCTCGTTGCGGACCCGCCAGAGGAAGTCGCGGGCCCGGCGCATCTCCTCGATCTCGGTGGCCGGGAGGAGCGCGCGAGAGAGGAGGTCGCTGAGGCCGCCCACCTTGAAGCGGACGCGGGCGCACCAGAGCGCCGACTGGAGATCCCGGAGGCCGCCCTCGGACTCCTTGATGTTCGGCTCCAGCATGTAGAGCGAGTCGCCGAAGCGCTCGCGCCGCTGGCGCATCTCCGCGAGCTTGTCGGAGAGGAAGCCCTCGACCTTCGCCTCGGACAGCCCGTGGAGCTGCTCGCGCTCGAGCTCGCGGAAGAGGTCCCGGTCCCCCGACAGGAAGCGCAGGTCGAGGAGCGCGGTGCGGGCGGTGTGGTCCTCCCGGGCGATCTGATCGCAGGCCTGGAGGTTGCGGACCGCCCAGCCCACGTCGAGCTTGAGGTCCCAGAGCGCGTAGAGGAGCCGCTCGCCGCACTCCTTGACGAAGGCGTCCGGCTCCCTCAGGCCGTGGAGCAGCATGAGGTCCACGTCGCTGTGCGGCGCCTGCTCGCGCCGGCCGTAGCCGCCGAGCGCCACCAGCGACACCGGCGACGGCCGGTGCTTCTGGCCGGCCGCCTCGACCGCGCGCTCCCAGAGGAGCGTCACGATGCGGTCCATCGCCGCGGCCTGGAGGCGCACCACGGTGTGGCCGCTGCCGCCCTCGCGGTGGACCTGCTCGACGTACCGCCGCTGGGCCACGAAGTCGGCCTTCACGTCGCCCGTGAGGGCGGGCAGGCCGGGCAGCTTCTCGTCGAGGAGGAACGGGGCGGTCTTCGGGAGGCTCGGGTGCTGCGAGGCGGGACGCACGGGAGGAGTCTATCTGCCCTCACGCCGCCTTGCAGCGGCGTCGAAGCGGGCCGTCAGCGCGCCGCGGCCACGCGCGCGGCGCTGCGGGAGAACTGGGTCACCGCCCGGGCGATGCCGGAGGCCACCTCGTCCTGGTAGCGGGCCGAGGCGAGGCGCCGCTCCTCCTCGCGGTTCGAGATGAACCCGGTCTCGACCAGCACGGCCGGCATGCGGGCGCCGAGCAGCACGTAGAAGAGCGCGCTCTTCACGCCGAGGTCGCGCACGTCGCCCACCCGGGCGCGGACGCCGGCGGTGACCTCCTGCTGGACGAGCGACGCGAGCCGGCGGGAGCTCAGGGCGGAGGCCTTCGCGTCGAGGTCGGTGAGGATCCGGGCGGCCTGCTCGTCGCCCTCCCCGAGGTCGAGGCCGTTCTCGCGCTCGGCGAGGCGGGCCGCGTACCGGTCCGCGGCCACGTTCAGGAAGTAGGTCTCGACGCCGTCCCGGTTGCGGCGCGGGTGCGCGTTCGCGTGGACCGACACGAAGAGGTCGCCGCCGGCGGTGTTGGCGAGCGCGGTCCGCTCCTCGAGCGCGAGGGTGCGGTCCTCGTCGCGGGTGAGCACGACCTCGAAGCCGGCCTCGCGGAGCTTCGCCGAGAGCTTCTTCGCGATCGCGAGCGTCACGTCCTTCTCGCGCACCCTGCCCGGCCCGATGGCGCCGGGGTCGCGGCCGCCGTGCCCGGCGTCCACGACGACGCGACGGACCTCGCCCGGGCCCTGCGTCGGGCGCGCGGCGGGCGCCTCGGGAGGAGGCGGCGGGAGCGGCAGCGGGGGTTCGCGCGCGGGCGCCTCGGCCACCGGCACGTCCACCGGGGCGGGCTTCGGCTCGGGGGAGCCCACGTCGACGATGAGCCGCGGCGGATCCTGGAGCGTGAAGAGGTGGAGGCCGTCGGTGCCGGGCAGGTCGAGCACGACCCGGACGGTGTCGGCGGCGTTCTGGGCGGCGCGCACCCGGTCGACCTGCTTCCCCTCCACCTCGGCGCCCTTCGCGAGGGTGTGAGCGAGCTCGGCGGGGCGGAAGTCGAGGGCGAGGCGGCGCGGCTGCCCCGGCGAGGCGGGCAGCTCGAGCTTCTGCCAGGCCACCCAGTGAGAGAGGTAGATGGCGACGCGGGTGTAGTCGGGGGACGACCAGCTCTTCACCTCGGTGACGCGCGCCGGCTCCCTCGACTCCGCCCCGTCCTGGAGGAGGGGGCTACGCTCGGGATGGTCGGCTGCGCTCGCCTGGAGATCCGCGAGCGCGGCCGCGAGCGCCGGGTCGGTCGGGGTCTCGGTCTCGCCGCGGTCGGACTCCGGTTCGTCGGCGTCATCGGCCTCCTCGGCCGGCGGCGCGGGCTTCGCGTGCGCGGAGGCCTTCGACGGCGCCTTCGCGTGGGGCTTCGACGCGACGGCCGGGGCGCGCCGCGGTTCGGGCCGCTCGTCGTCGCCCGCCTCGCGGCGGATCGCGGCGGCGAGCGCCGGCGCCTTCGCGGAGCCCTTCTTCGCGGCCTTCGCGGCGAGGGAGAGCGCGGCGTCGCGATCGGCGTCGTTCGCGGACCAGCGGTAGAGCGCGTAGCGCGCGCGGGCGGCCTCGAGCAGCGCCTCGGCCGCGTCGCGGCCGCCGTTCGAGCGCGCGGAGCGCTCCAGGTTCGCGATGGCCCGATCCCAGTGGTGGCGGAAGCGGCGCTTCGAGCGGTCCCGCTGCAGGGCGGTCATCGCCGCCTTCGCCTCGGCGAACGTCGGCGGCCGGGACGACGACGGGCGCACCGCCTTCCTGGCCGGACGGGCCGCGGCGGTCTGGCCGCGCGTGACGCGGGGCGACGCGCTCACCACTTCGGGCGAGAGCAGGACCAGCGCGAGGATCGCCGGCGCGGCGCGCATGCGGAATCGACCGTGCACTGCCGCTGTCGAGGCGTCCACTTTTCAGCGGAAGGCGCTTCGGGACGAACGCTCCGTGCGCGACTGCGTCATGGCGTCGCACCAAACGGGCTTTTCGAGACCTTATCGCAACAAGAAGGTCCCTAACTCACTGGGCAAAATCGGTGTACCCGGATGAATATCGAGTATGCTCCCGCGTCTCCGAAACATAGGGCGGATGGTCCGCCCCCTCGCACGCAGGAGCACGCAAGTGACCAAGTACATCGTCGGTCTCATCGCCGCCTTCGCCTTCACCGTCGCCTACGCCGAGCCGCCCGCCTCCGTGAAGCTCGCCGCCAAGAACGGCGACGTCACCTTCGAGCACGCGAAGCACAAGGCGCTCGACTGCACGAAGTGCCACGCCGACGCCAAGGGCGGCAAGATCGAGCTCAACAAGGACAAGGCGCACGGCCTCTGCCTCGAGTGCCACAAGGGCGGCGGCAAGGGCCCCACGAAGTGCAACGACTGCCACAAGAAGGCGTAACGTCCTTCGAGTAGGCTGAAGTGTGCGAGGGGGCCGGCAACGGCCCCCTTTGCCTTTGTCACTTCGGCAGCCGCCCCCGCAGGTCCGCGAGCAGCTTGAGCGCGTCGATCGGGCGCAGCTGGTCCGGGTCGAGCTCCTTCAGCGCCTTCGCGATGGCCTCGAGCGCGGAGTCCTCGGGCGGTCGCTCACCCTGAGCCTGTCGAAGGGCGAACAACCCGAGCTGCGTGTCCGGCGAGGCCTTGCGCGCCTTCCTCCCTCGCGCGATCACGGCGTGGCCCCCCTCGTCCACCTCGGCGGACTCGAGGTTCCGCAGGATCTCCCGCGCCCGCGCGACGACGCCCGGGGGCAGCCCCGCGAGCTTCGCGACCTCGATGCCGTAGCTGCGGGAGGCGCCGCCGGGGATGAGCTTCCGCAGGAACACCACCCGGTCGTTCACCTCGCGCACGTCGACGGTGAGGTTCCGCACGGCCGGGCGCTCGCGGGCGAGGTCCTGGAGCTCGTGGTAGTGCGTCGCGAAGAGCGTCCGGCAGCCGACCGCGTCGTGCAGGTGCTCGGCGACGGCCCACGCGATGGAGACGCCGTCGAAGGTGGAGGTGCCGCGGCCGATCTCGTCGAGGACCACGAGCGAGCGTGGCCCCGCGTTGTGCAGGATGGCGGAGGTCTCGGTCATCTCGACCATGAAGGTCGACCGGCCCCGGGCGAGGTCGTCGGAGGCGCCGACGCGGGTGAACACCCGGTCGACGAGCCCGATGCGCGCGCGCCGCGCCGGCACGAACCCGCCCATCTGCGCGAGCACGACCGCGAGCGCCGCCTGCCGGAGCACGGTGCTCTTGCCGGCCATGTTGGGGCCGGTGATGACGAGGAGCGCGCCGTGCTGCGCGGCCTCCGGCGCGGCCCGCGCCGCGACCCGCACGTCGTTCGGCACGAAGGCGGCCGGCCCGTCCGGCAGGAGCGCCTCGACCACCGGGTGCCGGCCGTCCTCGAGCTCGAGGACCTCGCCGTCGTCCATCGCGGGACGCACGTAGCCGCGCTCCGCCGCGAGCCGCGCGAGCGAGAGCAGCACGTCGGCCCGGGCGGCCGCGTCGGCCGCGGTGCGGATGCGGGGCGCCGCAGCGGTCACCTCGACGCGCAGGGCCTCGAAGAGCTTCTGCTCGAGGAGGAACCGCTTCTCCTCGGCGCCGAGGACCGTCTCCTCGAACAGCTTGAGCTCGGGCGTGATGAAGCGCTCGCCGCCGACGGTGGTCTGGCGCCGCTCCCAGTCCTTCGGCACGCGGTCGAGGTTCGCCTTCGTGACCTCGAGGTAGTAGCCGAAGACCCGGTTGTACTTGACCTTGAGCGAGCCGATGCCGGTCCGCTCCTTCTCGCGCGCCTCGAGGGCCGCGATGGTCCCCTTCGCGTCCTCGGCGATCGAGACGATCTGGTCGAGCTCCGCCGAGTAGCCGCGACGGATGAGCCCGCCCTCGCCGAGCGTCGGCGGGGGCTCCTCCGCGACGGCCCGATCGAGGTGGGCCGCCAGGGCCTCGAGCCCGCGCAGCGCGCCGGCGGCCTGCCGGAGCAGCGCCGAGCCCCGGCTCGCGAGGAGTTCCGCGAGCGCGGGCAGCGCGAGCAGCCCGCCCGCGAGCGCGCGCAGGTCCCGGGCGTTCCCCTGCCCGAGCACGAGCCGCGAGAGGAGCCGCTCCACGTCCGCCACCGGCCGGAGCGCGACCGCGAGGTCCTCCCGCAGCACGGACGAGCCCACGAGCTCCTCGACGGCGTCGTGCCGGGCGGTGATCCCCGGGAGGTCCGCGAGCGGGTACCGCAGCCACTCGGCGAGCTTGCGCCCGCCGGCGGCGGTCACCGTGCGGTCGAGGAGCGCGAGCAGCGAGCCCTTCCGCCGGCCGCCCACGAGGGTGCGCTCGAGCTCGAGGTTCGCGCGGGTCGCCTCGTCGAGCTGGAGGACGTCCTCGGTGCGGAGCCGGGAGATGCGATCGACGTGCTTCGGATCGGCCCGCTGGGTGTCGGCGAGGTAGGCGAGCGCCGCCCCCGCCGCGGAGAGCCCGAGCGCCAGGTCGGCGACGCCGAAGCCGTCGAGGGAGGTGACGCCGAGGTGGCGGCGGAGGCGGTCGTCCGCGCGCGCGAAGTCGGCGTCCTGGCGCTTCGCGGAGGGGACCCCGACGGCCTTCACGACGGCGTCCACCCGGGCGGGATCGGCCGCGGCCGGGTAGATGAGCTCCCGGACCCCGGCCCGGCGGAGCTCCTCCACGAGCCGCTCGTCGTCCTTCACCTCGCCGCACCGGAGGTCGCCCGTGGTGGCGTCGAGGAGCGCGAGCCCTCCGCCGGGGGCGCCCGGCGCTGGCGCGAAGGCGCCGAGGAAGCTCGCCTCGCGCGGGTCGAGCACCTGATCGTCGAGCACCATGCCCGGGGTGACCACCCGGGTCACCTCGCGCCGGACGATGGTCTTCCCCGCCCCGGGCTCCTCCACCTGGTCGCAGATGGCGACCTTGAAGCCCTTCTCGAGCAGCTTCGCCACGTACCCGCGGGCGGCGTGGTACGGCACGCCGCACATCGGGATCTTGTCGTCGCCCTTCGAGCGGGCGGTGAGCGTGATCTGGAGGACCTCGGCCGCGACCTTCGCGTCCTCGAGGAACAGCTCGTAGAAGTCGCCCAGCCGGAAGAACAGGAGCGCGTCGGGCACCTGCGCCTTCACGGCCAGGTACTGCCGCATCATGGGCGTCGCCTGCGCGATCTCGGCCATGGGAGCCGATGCTTGTATCACGTGCTAGAGTCCGGGCGCTCATGCTCGAGCGCGCGTTCCAGGACCTCAACCGGCTCCGCCAGATCGCGGCCACCGTGGCGAGGCACGGCTTCGGCGCCTACCTCGAGCGGTCGCGCCTGAAGGACATGCTCGGCAAGGACGGCGTCCCGCCCGCCGAGGGCGGCCCCCTGCCCGAGCCGGACCGCCGCACCGCCGCGCGCTTCCGCACCCTCCTCACCGAGCTCGGTCCGACCTTCATCAAGTTCGGCCAGATCCTCTCCACCCGCCCCGACCTGCTCCCGGCGCACTGGATCGAGGAGCTCGAGGGGCTGCAGGACGACTGCCCGCCCTCCCCGTTCCCGGAGATCCGGGACGTCATCGAGGAGGGGCTGGGTCATCCGCTCGCGGAGCTCTTCGCGTGGGTCGAGGAGGCGCCGCTCGCGAGCGCCTCCATCGCCCAGGTCCACCGCGCCCGGACCCACGCCGGCGAGGACGTGGTCATCAAGGTCCAGCACCCGCGGATCCAGGAGAACATCGACAGCGACCTCGCGCTCCTGCACTACCTCGCGAAGGTGCTCGAGGCGGTGGTCGAGGAGGTCGGCGTCTACACGCCCTCCGACGTCATCGCCGAGTTCGACCGCACCGTGCACGAGGAGCTCGACTTCTCGAACGAGGCGCGGAACGCGCGGGCGATGCGCGACGCCGCGGTCGGCCGCGACTTCATCGTCATCCCGAAGGTCTTCGGCGACCTCACCTGCTCGACCGTGCTCACGCTCGAGCGCGTCGAGGGCCGGCACCTCTCCGACGTCGCGAACGCGCCCGACGGCCTCGACCTCGAGGCCATCGCCCGCAACCTCATCGAGGCCTCCTTCCGCCAGCTCTTCGAGGACGGCCTCTTTCACGGCGACCCCCACCCCGGGAACATCCTCGTCCTCCCCGGCAACCGGATCGCGCTCCTCGACTTCGGCCTCGTCGGCCGCCTCTCGCGCCAGCAGCAGGAGGCGCTCGTCACGCTCATCGTCGCGGTCGCGCTCCGCGACCCCGAGAGCGTCGCCCGGATGCTGAACCGCATCGGCATGCCCGATGCGCACGGGCCCATCGGCGAGTTCAAGGAGGAGATCCGCGGGCTGCTCGACCGGTACCTCGGCCTCAAGCTCGACGAGATCCAGACCACCACCCTCGCGCGCGACCTCCTCGACCTCGCGGTGCGCCACAAGATCAAGGTGCCGAAGGAGTACGCGGTGCTCGGCAAGGCCGCGATGACGATCGAGGGGATCGTCCGGCGCATCTACCCGAAGCTCGACATCCTCGAGGTCGGGATGCCGTACGCGAAGGAGCTGCTGCTCGCGCGGTTCAACCCGTCCGACACGAGCGGGCTCCTCATGAAGTCGCTCCTGAAGTTCCAGGGGCTCGCCGAGGACGTCCCCGGGCAGCTCAGCCAGATCCTGCTCGACCTCGAGAGCGGGAAGTTCCGCGTGCACGTGCAGCCCGAGGCCATCGACCGGCTCGGGGCGCACCTGAGGAGCGTCGGGGTCACGCTCTTCCTCGGCCTCCTCGCCGCGTCGCTCGCCGGCGCCGGGATCGTGGCGATGGCGCTGCACGCCCCGGGCGTGGTCGGCCCGGCGGCGGTGGCGGGCGCGGCCATCCTGTCGGGGGTCGCGGCGTTGCACCACCTCGCGCCGACGAAGCTGCCCAAGATCTCCGTGCGGAAGTTCCTGGGGAAGTAGCTCAGGGGCTGGGCGCCGTGAAGGCGAGCGCCTCGTCGCGAGATCCTACCCTCGGCGAGTTGCAGGAATGGGGCTCGACGGCTTCCTCTGGAGGAAGTTCGTGCCGATACCGGGGCCTCGCCGACCCGACTCCTCGGAGGGCACCCGCGCGGACTTCCGCCAGTGATGGTTTTCACAGGGCCCCTTCGCCGACTTCACGAGCGCGTCGCCATCGCCTGAGCTTATCCTCTCCCAGTGACACCCGCCCCTCCTCGCTACGCGGAGCTCGCTCCGCCCCCGGCGCTCGCGCGCTGGGTGGCGAGCGTCTGGGAGCTTCGCGGCATGGCGGACGCTGGAGGCGAGCGGCACCGCGTGCTCCCCGACGGCTGCATCGACCTCATGTTCACGCCGGACCGGCCCTCCGCGACGCAGCTCGTGGGGCCGATGTCCACGGCCATCGAGGTGCCGCTCGAGGGGGAGGTCGACGTGCTGGGCCTGCGCCTGCGGCCCGGCGGGCACGTGCTGCTCGGCGCGGTGGACGCACGGTCGCTCGTGGACCTCCTGGTCGAGCCGGCGGCGGAGGGCACCCTCCTCCGCGACCGCGCGCTCGCCCTCGCGCGGGGGATCGAGACGCGGCCATCGCTCGCCGAGCGCGCCTCGCGCATCTGGGCGGCGCTCTTGCCCCTCGCGGCCTCGGCGCCGCCACCCGATCCGCTCCTCGAGCACGCGCTCCGGCGCTGGAGCCGCGAGCCCGCGACGGTTCGCGAGCTCGTGCGCGACTCCGGTTACTCCGAGCGCACCCTCGAGCGCCGCTTCCTCGCGGCGGCGGGCTTCCGGCCCGCGGAGTTGCGCCGCCTCGCGCGGTTTCGCGTCGTGCTCCGGCTCCACGCGGCCGGGGAGCCCCGCTGGGCCGCGCTCGCCGCGACGGCCGGCTACGCCGACCAGGCGCACCTCACCCGCGAGTTCCGCCGGTTCGCAGGCGTGTCACCCTCCGCCTGGGCCACCGAGCAGGCCGATGTCGGGATCGTTCAAGACGGGCGCGTCGCGGCGCTCTAGGCTGCCTCCCACACCCGGAGGTCACCCATGTCCGTCACGCTCAAGAAGTCCACGCCCGTCCTCGTCGTCGACCGCATCGAGCCCGCGCTCGAGTTCTGGAAGAAGCTGGGCGTCGAGAAGGTCGTCGACGTGCCCGAGGGCGACCACATGGGCTTCGCGATCCTCGCGGGCCAGGGCATCGAGGTCATGTACCAGACCTCGGACAGCGTGAACGCGGACCTCGTCGCGTCATCCGCCACGCGCGCCGCGTTCAAGCAGGCGCCGCAGCAGGGCTACCTCTTCATCGAGGTCGCGAGCATCGAGGCGGTCGGGAAGGCGCTCGCGGACGAGAAGCTCATCCTGCCGCTCCGCAAGACGAACTACGGCGCGACCGAGCTCGGCTACCTCGACCGCGCGGGCAACGTGATCGTGCTCGCGGAGATGGCGGGGTAGCGCTCAGGGCGAGGCGGGTTCGTAGGTCACGACCCGGGTTCCGTCCCGCCATTCGACGAGCTTCACGCGGCTCGAGAACGGCCACGCCCGGGAGAGCGTGAAGGCCGGATCGCAATCGTCGAAGCAGATCGTGCCGTAGCCCTCCTTCGCGAAGTCCATGAAGAAGGCTCCCGGCGTCCGGTCCCAGAGCGGGTGGAGATCGCCGGACTTCGCTCGGCCTCCGTCCCCGAATGCCACGCGACTCGCCTGGAGGTCCATGCGCTCCCATCCTGGCGGCGCGTCGGCCGACCGATAGCGCCCCTCCGGCGGGACGAGGGTCCAGCCCAGCAGCCATGCCGGCAGGAGCGTACCGACGAAAGCTGCGCCCAGCGCAGGCCAGAACGCCCCGAGCACGCCTCGCCGCGGCGTCACGAGCACGAGCATCAGCCCCACGAAGGCGACGGCCATCGTGAGCTCGATGAGCTCCTCGCTGACCCAAGGGGGATGAAGGAGGCGCAGCACCGACGGGCAGGCACATGCCGTGGCGGCGACCACGCCTCCGACCTTGCGCACCGGCCGCATCCTCTCCACGGCGCTACCCCTCCGCGGCTTCCCCTGCGCAGGCCAGCGCCGCTACCGTGCCGAGCCAGCCGAGGTCGATCGCGGCGGTCACGACGGTCGCGAGCACGCCCATCATCAGGCTCGGACCGGCGAGGACGAGCGGGTTCGCGTGCGGCGCGAAGCCGGTCGCGATGCCCGAGAAGCCCTGCACGGTCGACGGTGCGATGACCCCGGCGATCCCGAAGCCGAGGACGGCCAGGATGAACGTGCCGGGCCGGGCCAGGAACCGCCGCGTGGCGGCGGCGAAGGCCTGACCGGGCGCCTCGCCGCGGAGCGCGGCGCGGGCCACGCCGGCGTCGCTCCAGCCGGAGAGCGCGAGCGGGACCGCGAGGGCGAGGACGAGCGCCAGCGCGGTCGCCGCGGCGAGCAGCACGGCGGCGCCCGGCTGCGGGGCGTGCCCGGCGATCCGCAGCGCGGCGACGACGAGCACGGCGGCGAAGCCGGTGCCGGTGAGGTCCGCCAGGAAGCCGAGCGCGGCGGCGGGCAGCACCCGCGCGAAGCCGAAGGCGGCGCCGGCCGCGAAGCGGGGCCCGGGCACGCCGGCCATCTCCCCCGCGAGCTGCGGGAAGGCGCCGGCCAGGAAGGCGACGCGGAGCGCGCCCCGCGCGGCGAGCGAGGTCAGCCAGAGGCCGCCCACGAGGAGGACGAACCGGGCCGAGGTGAGCATGGCGAGCGCGCCGGCGACCGGGGCGCCGGGGTCGAAGGGACGCGCCCTGAGCGCGTGCATCGCAGCCTCGGCCACCAGGGCCGAGCCGACCGCGACGACCGGCCAGGCGAGCGCGCGGGAGAGCAGCGCCACGCCGAGCCCACCCGCGATGAGGGCCGGGGAGCGGGTCACGGCCCGGAACGCCATGCCCATGGCGCGGAAGAGGGACGGAGGCATCGGGCGGACCGTACCGGCGCACCACCCCGCCGGCAAGCACTCTCCCCGTGAACGTCCCGGTGAGGGGCCCTGCGGACGCCCGCTTGCCTTCTGAACGCCCCCACAGTATACCCCTGTTCAGGAGACCGCGCCCATGAACGCCCTTACCGATCGGCAGCTCGAGGTGCTGCGCTTCATCGCCCAGCAGATCGAGGAATGCGGCTACCCCCCCACCATCCGCGAGATCGGTGAGGCCCTGGACATCCGGTCAACGAACGGCGTGAACGACCACCTGAAGGCGCTCGAGCGGAAGGGCTTCCTCTCGCGCGACCCGGTGAAGTCCCGCGCGCTCATCCCCACCCCGCAGGCCCGCGAGATCCTCGGCGCCGACGCCCGCCGCCACTCGAACGTCGTCCCGTTCGTGAAGCCGGGCTCGAAGGCCGCCGCGCAGAGCCGCCTCGTCGAGATCCCGATCGTGGGCCGCGTCGCCGCCGGCCAGCCGATCCTCGCCCAGGAGCGCATCGAGGACACGGTCCAGGTCGACAGCTTTCTCCTGGGTACCAACAAGAAGGTGTACGGCCTGCGCGTGCAGGGCGACTCGATGATCGGCGACGGCATCCTGCCGGGCGACTACGTCTTCGTGAAGAAGCAGCTCCACGCGACCGACGGCGAGATCGTGGTGGCCATGATCGACGAGGAGGCCACCGTGAAGCGGGTCTTCTTCGAGGGCGACCGCGTGCGGTTCCAGCCGTCCAACCCGCGCATGGCGCCCATCTACGTGCGCGAGTCCGACTTCCGCTCGACGATGATCCTCGGGGTCGTCGTGGGCGTGTACCGCAAGCTGCAGTAGCGCCGCTAGCCTCGGGTCTTCGCCTGCCGGACGTACCGGTCGAGGTCCTCGCGATCGATCAGCGAGAGGATCTCGATCTCGTTCTGCCGGTCCCCGGTGCGGCGGTAGAGGAGCCGCACGTCGGTCGCGACGCGCACGCGGTAGTAGCCGGGCAGCCCCTCGAGGGCGAGGGCGCGGAGGCTGGGGTGGCGGTGATCCTGCGCGAGCAGGTAAGCCTGCTTGAAGGCCGCGCGCTGGATGCGGCGGTCCCAGCCCTGGAGC
This sequence comes from Anaeromyxobacter sp., assembly GCA_046351695.1. Classification (GTDB taxonomy): domain Bacteria; phylum Myxococcota; class Myxococcia; order Myxococcales; family Anaeromyxobacteraceae; genus Anaeromyxobacter. Next base: position 523,414 of record JAXLYA010000001.1, read on the forward strand.
GAGTCGTAGAACTCGCGCGAGAAGATCGGCAGGAGGAAGGTCGCGGGGACCTCCTCGATCTCGTCCCCGGCCGGCTCCACCGGCGCGGGCTGCTGCGGCTCCGTCCGGCCCCGCGCCTCGGCGGCCTCGACCCGCGCCTCGAGCTCCTGCTGCCGCTCGGTCGCGCGCGCCAGCAGCGCCTCGGCGCGCTCGGCGCGGACCTCCTGCTCCTTCGCGGCGGCGCGGGCGCGAGCGGCCTCGGCGGAGGCGTCGGTCGCCTTCGCGGCGGCGAGCGCGGCCTCGGCCTGCTCTCTCGCGCGCGCGGCCGCGGCGGCCGCCTCCCGGGCCCGCGCGGCCTCCTCGACCGCCTGGGCCTCTCGGGCGCGGGCCTCCTTCAGCCACTCGTTCAGCTTCTCGCGCTGCTCCTCGCCCTTCCTGCGCTGCGACTCGACGCGGGCCTTCCACTCCTCGACCTGCTTCTCGAGCGCGACCACCTTGCCGGAGAGGTCCGGGCCCTTCGGGCCCGCAGGCTCCGCGGGGGCCGCGGCCTTCGCGCCCTCGGGCAGCGGCCCGTAATGCTCCTTCACGAGCGCGTCGAGCACCGGCGCGGCGCGCGCGCGCACGTCCGCCGCGGGGTCCGCGAGGAGCCGCCAGAGCGCGAGGGTGAGCCCGTGGTCGGAGTCGCCGGTCACGAGGAGGTCGTCCGCGGCGGCGGGGTGGAGCGGCACGTCCACGAGCGGCGGCGCTCCGAAGGCCTTCTGCAGGAGCTCGATCACCCGCCGCCGCGCCTCCGGCGCGGCGCGGATCTCGTCGGCGAGCACGTCGCAGCGCTCGACGTCGCCGAGGGCGTCCGGGCGGAAGCCGGGCACGGTGAGGCCGAGCTCCTTCACGAGGGCGCGCGACTCGTCGGGCGTCAGCGCGACGAAGATGAAGACCGAGAGCTGATCGCGGGTGAGCCCCTCGAGCGGCGCGTCGCCCTTCGGGTCGGGCAGCGCGCGCGGCGGCGCCGCCGCGGGGGCCTTCTTCCGGGGCGCGCGGGGCTTCTTCGGGGGCGTGGCGGGCTTCCTCGCCGCCATCAGCGCTTCGGCTTCGCGCCGGGCTCCGGGTCGACGGTGCGGATCTCGCCCTGGAAGGCGGTGCCGGGCGGCAGCTTCCAGGTCTCGGGGATGGGGAGCGTGAGCTCGAAGGGCGACGGGTGGCCGACGCCGGTCGCCCCGCGCACCTCGGCGAGGAGTTCGATCTTCACGGTCGCGGCCTCGCGCGGGAGGAGCTCGATCCACCAGGTGCCGAAGAGCGCGCCGGGCGGGAAGTCCTCCACGAAGCGCTCCGGGTCGACGAGCTTCTGGTACGGCTCACCGCCGCCGGACATCTCGCCGTAGGGCTTGCCCTTCTCGTCGAAGAGCTTGAACGCGAGCGAGCGGAGCGCCACCGGCACCTGCGTGCGGGTGACGGCGCCCTCCCGCTTCTCCTCGCGTTCCTGGTAGCGCGGCGCGCCCCAGAGGGCGAAGTCGATGCGCAGCCCCGGACCGCCCTGCGGGGACGGGCCCGCGTCGATGGCCACGAGGTCGAGCCGCAGCGAGCCAGCGGTCGCCGACGCCACCGGCGCATAGGTGCCCTTCTCGAACAGCGCCCAGCGGCCCTGCGCGTACTTCAGGAAGTCCTCGAACTGCGCCTTCTCGTCCGGCTTGAAGGGCGCCTTGCGCTCCGCCTCCGCGGCCTCGACGGGCGAGGCGCGCGGCGGCTCGTCCGGGTGGCGGTTCTTCACGCCCTGGAGGCGATCGACGTACCAGCGCGAGAGCGCGAGCACCTCGTCGCGCCACGCGGCGCCCTGGTCGGGCGGGAGCAACCGCAGCGCGCCCGCGCGCTCGGAGAACTCGCGCTTGAGGCGCGAGCGCTCGAGCTTCGCCTCGTACGCGTCGGCCGCCGAGCGCTGGCGGCCGAGCAGCACGATCACCACCACGAGCGCGAGCCCCACCGGCAGCGCCACCGCGAGCAGCCTCTTCATGGGATCACTCCGCTCCGGAGACCAGCGCCTCGACGCTGCGGACGCCCGTCCGGTCGATCTCGTAGACGTACGCCCGGGCCCGCCGCACCGGCTCCTCCGCGACGCGCGAGACGGAGCCCGCGCAGAGCACCGGCGTCGTGGCGCCCTGCCCCTTCGCGCTCGGGAGGTCCACCCGGAAGGCGGTGTGGCGGTGGCCGTGCAGCACCGCCGCCACGGGGAGCTCGGCGACGAGGCGGACGATCTGGTCGGCGTCGGCGAGCGGCATCCGCGCGACGCGCACGTCGGACTCCACCCGCTCGGGCGGCAGCACGACGTGGTGGTGGAAGGCGAGGACGACCGCCTTGCCGGCCTTCGCGTGCTCGCGCACGAGCTCGCGGGCCGACTTCACCTGCTCGGAGCCGAGCTTGCCGGCGGTCTCGTGCGGCTCGGGGCCCCAGCGGGCGCTGTCGAGCGCCACGAGCACGACCTCGTCGCCGAGCGGCACGACGTGCGGGTACGTGGGCGCGGCCTTGCGCATGCCCTTCCCGTCGGGGCCGATCGCGCGCAGGAACCGCCCCGTCTCGACCGACTCCTCGGTCCAGACGTCGTGGTTGCCCGGCACGACCGTGAGCTTCTTCGCCTCGGCGAAGTGCTTGAGGAGGTCGCACGCGCGCTCGAACTCGCGCGGCTCGGCCGAGAACGTCAGGTCGCCGGTGACGACGAGGTGATCGACCCCGACCTCGCGGAGGGCGTCGATGAGCCCCTTCGCGAGCTTCGCGGAGTGGCGGTCGCAGTCGCGCGCCGTGAAGCCGTTGCGCGGGTACCGGCTGCGGTCGGCGATGTGCAGGTCGCTGATGTGGCCGAGGCGGACGATGGGCGCGATCTCCGGAGGGCGAGCGGATGCTAGCGGGGCCGTCGTCCGGGTGTCAAACGCTCGTCGTGAGCGGGAAGCTCGCCGCCAGGGCGAGCTCGAGCGCGGCCGCGGCGCCGCGGCGCACGACGATCACGCGGAGCGGAGCGCAGCGGGGCGGAGCCGGCTCGAAGCGCGAGCCGGTCCAGCGCCGCCGACCGCCGCAACGCGGCGGCGAGGGCTCACGAGCGCGTCCTCGAGCGCGCGAGATCCTGCCGGGCCGCCTGCCCCCGCGAGCCGGAGGTGCGCCGCGGCGGCCGCCGCGCGGCCGGGCGGGTGGGCGAAGGCGTGCACCAGGGTCCGCCGGCCCTCGACCCACACCGACGGTCTCCCGCCGGGAGACGCCAGCGCCTCCCGCGCGACGAGGGGCCCCGGCTCGCCGGGTGCGCGACACCAGCCCGGGCGCCGGCGAAACGTGCCCACGCGCTTGCCATGGGTGGAAGAGGGGTTAAGTGGAAGACATGGGGAAGAAGGCCTGGAGCCCGGGCGATGGCCCGGGTGTGGCGCCGGCGCAGATCCCGGGTGGTCACGGTCACCTCCGCGGTGGCGGCGAGGATGATCGGCCGCGGTGGGCCCCGTCCGAGGGGCCCGCACGCACCGCGCCGGGCGGCCCGGGCGGAGAGCCCGACGGGCGCGGCCCGGACGAAGGAGCGCCTCCGCAGGCCACCACCTCGACGAACGAGAAGTGATGCGCGTCACGCCGTGCGGCCGGTGCCACGGGCGTCGTCCCGCGCGACGGCACCGGAACAGGGGTGCGTGGCGGTGAGTCGCAGCGACCCGGGCTGCACACGCAGCGAATTCATGTTGATGGCGGGTGCACCGGCGGGTATTCGAGAAGGGCAGAAGGACAAGGAGATCGAGATGTCCGACAAGGAAAAGAAGGGCGGCGGAGCGGGCGCGCAGGTGGCGCCGGCCATGGGGCCTCCAGGGCTCATCTCGCGGGAGGACATCCCCGCGGTGCTCCCGATCCTCCCGCTGCGCAACTCGGTCTTCTTCCCGGGCGGCGTGCTGCCGCTCGCGGTCGGCCGCCAGAAGACGATCGCGCTCATCAAGGACGCGGTCCGCGACGAGCAGGTCATCGGCGTCGTCACCCAGCGCAAGGCCGAGGAGGAGGATCCCGGCGCGGCCGACCTCTACACGGTCGGGACCGTCGCGCGGGTGGTGAAGCTCCTCAAGATGGGCGAGGACAACTACTCGCTCGTCGTGCAGGGCCTCGCCCGCTTCCGGGTGCTCGATCTCGTCCAGGAGAACCCGTACCTCAAGGCGCGGGTCGACCCGGTCGAGGAGGCGAAGGCGGTCGTCGACGACGTCGAGGTCGAGGCGCTCGCCATCAACCTCAAGAAGCTCGCCCGCGAGGTCATCGAGCTCATGCCCGAGCTCCCCGCGGCGGCGACCGAGCTCGTCGAGTCGATCACCCACCCCGGCCACCTCGCCGATCTCATCGCGGCGAACGTGGACGTGCCGATCGAGGAGAAGCAGCAGGTCCTCGAGACCCTCGAGCTGAAGCCCCGCATGAAGCTCGTGCTCGAGCTCCTCAACCGCAAGCGCGAGATCCTGAAGCTCTCGTCGAAGATCGACTCCGCCGTGAAGGGGGAGATGTCGAAGACGCAGCGCGAGTACTACCTGCGCCAGCAGCTCAAGGCCATCAAGGAGGAGCTGGGCGAGCTCGGCGAGGAGGAGGAGGAGCTCGACGAGCTGCAGGAGCGCCTGAAGAAGGCGGGCCTGCCGCCCGAGGTCGACAAGGTCGCGCAGAAGGAGCTCAACCGCCTGAAGTCGATCCCCACGGCGAGCTCCGAGTACACCGTCGCGCGCACCTACCTCGACTGGATCGCCGACCTCCCCTGGACGAAGCGCACCGACGACAACCTCGACATCGAGAACGCGCGGGCGATCCTCGACACCGACCACTACGGCCTCGAGAAGATCAAGAAGCGCATCCTCGAGTACCTCGCGGTCCGCAAGCTGAAGAACGACATGCGCGGGCCGATCCTCTGCTTCGTCGGGCCCCCCGGCGTCGGCAAGACCTCGCTCGGCCAGTCGATCGCGAAGGCCACGGGCCGCAAGTTCGTGCGCCTCTCCCTCGGCGGCGTGCGCGACGAGGCCGAGATCCGCGGCCACCGCCGCACCTACGTGGGCGCCCTGCCCGGCCGCATCATCCAGTCGATGAAGAAGGCCGCGACGGTCAACCCGGTGATGATGCTCGACGAGATCGACAAGCTCGGCGCCGACTTCCGCGGCGACCCGAGCGCGGCGCTCCTCGAGGTCCTCGACCCCGAGCAGAACCACTCGTTCTCGGACCACTACCTCGACCTCGCCTACGACCTCTCGAAGGTGATGTTCATCGGGACGGCGAACCTGCTCGACCCGATCCCCGGCCCGCTCCGGGACCGCATGGAGATCCTCGAGCTGCCCGGCTACACGTTCGAGGAGAAGGTCCACATCGCCCGCAACCACCTCATCCCGAAGCAGCTCAAGGAGCACGGGCTCGCGCCGGAGGCGATCACCTTCACCGAGAAGGGGCTCATCACCGTCATCATGGCGCACACGCGCGAGGCCGGCGTCCGCAGCCTCGAGCGCCGCGTCGCCGACATCTGCCGCGCGGTCGCGGTGGAGGTCGCGAGCGGGAAGCTCGCCGCCGACGGCAAGCGCGCCATCGACGAGAACGACGTCCAGGAGATCCTCGGGCCGGAGAAGTTCTACAACGAGACCGCCGAGCGCACGGGCATCCCGGGCGTCGCGACCGGCCTCGCGTGGACGGCCGCGGGCGGCGACATCCTCTTCATCGAGGCGACCAAGATGACCGGCAAGGGGTCGCTCACCCTCACCGGCCAGCTCGGCGACGTGATGAAGGAGTCGGCGCAGGCGGCGCTCTCGTACCTCCGCTCGAAGGCGGACACGCTCGGGATCCCGGCCAACTTCCTCGAGAAGACCGACATCCACATCCACTTCCCGGCGGGCTCCATCCCGAAGGACGGCCCGAGCGCCGGCGTCACCATCCTCACCGCGCTCGTCTCGCTCCTCACCGGCATCCGGGTCCGTCCGGACGTCGCGATGACGGGCGAGGCCACCCTGCGCGGCCTCGTGCTCCCGGTGGGCGGCATCAAGGAGAAGGTCCTCGCGGCGCACCGCGCCGGCATCAAGCGGATCATCATCCCGGCCCGCAACGAGAAGGACGTGCTCGACGTGCCCGAGCAGGCCCGCAAGGAGCTCGAGTTCGTGTACGCCGGGCAGATGGACGAGGTCCTCAAGGCCGCCATGGAGGAGAACCCGGTCGGCCGCGCCGCGCCGCTGCCCCCACCCGAGCCGGTCGCGGGGACGACGAAGGACGCCAGGGCCTAGCCTTCATCCTTCGGCGCAGCCGAAGGATGAACCGTCTCTGGGGAGCCCCGGGCACACCGCCCGGGGCTTTCTCTTTTCGGGCTTCCGTTGTTCCATGGGGGCGATGCCCCGCCTCGCCCTCCTCACCGGCTCGCACGGCGCCGTCCTCGAGGCCGTGGAGCTCGAGCTCGAGCGCTCCGGCTGGCGCGTGCACCACGTGCCGGGCGGCGCGGACGGGCGGCTGCACCAGGAGGTCGACACCCGCGACGCCGAGGCGGTCGTGCACCTCGGCCTGAGGAGTCCCCGCGAGCTCGACGAGCCGCTGCGCGCGGCCGCCGAGGCCTCCGCGGCGTCCGCGGCCGCGCAGCTCGCGCGGCGCGCGGGCGTGCGGCGCCTCGTGCACGTCTCCACCGCCGCCGTGTACGGCGCGCCCCGCAACCTGCCCTGCCGGGAGGGCGAGCAGAAGCTCCCCCGCACCGCGCTCGAGCGCATCCGCTGGCGCGCGGAGCAGGCGAGCTGGGCGGAGTTCCGTCAGGGGGCGCCGCTCACCGTGCTGCGCCCGAGCATCCTCTATGGCCCCACGCTCCGCGGCGGCCCGGCCCGCGCGCTCTCCTTCGTCACGCTCTTCAACGACCGCCGGCGGCGCATCCCCATCGTGCGGCGCGGGCCGGTCGCCCACCTCCTGCACCTCGAGGACCTCGCCCGCGCGGTGCGCCACGTGCTCGACCACCCGCGGGACGACGAGGTGGTGGGCCGAGCCTTCAACGTGGCCGACGACGCCCCGCTGCCGCTCGGCGAGCACCTCGCCGCGGCGCTCGAGGCCCTCGGGTACCTGCCCGGGCGCATCCTGCCGACCCTGCCCAGGCTCTGGGCGGTCGGGCTCTGGCTCATCCGGAACGTCCCGGATCGCGCGCTGCTCGACCGGCTGAACGGGCGGCTCTCGCACCACTGGCGGCGGCTCTCGAGCCGGGCAGGCGTCGCCCCGGTGCTCCTGCCGAAGGTCGACCGCGAGGCGCTGCACTGGATGAGCGCCGACCACTACTACGACACGAGCCGGCTCTCCTCGCTCGGCTGGCGGCCGCGCTACCCGGTCACGGTGGATGCCTTCCCGGAGACCATCCGGGCGCTCGTGGAGGCCGGCATCCTGCCCGGACCCTCGGGCGGGACCCCGGCGCCGACGGCCCTCGAGGGCTGACCCGCGCGCGCGGTCCAAAGCCGCAACATTTCATAATCTTCCCCAACTTTCGCCACCGGGACATGCGTGCCATAGTGCGCCCGGTGACCAGGGCACCGGTGTCACGGTTCGCGAGGCCGGCATGATCCGCATGCTCGGCAGGTACGAGCTGCTCGAGCAGGTCGGGAGCGGCGGCATGTCCGTCGTGTACCGCGGCCGGGACAGCGCCCTCGACCGCGAGGTGGCGGTGAAGCTCCTGCACCCGCACCTCGCGGGCAACGCCGACTCGCGCGCCCGCTTCTCCCGGGAGGCGCGCGCCGTGGCGCGGCTGAGCCACCCGAACATCGTCGAGATCCACGACTTCGCCGGCGACGAGGCGGCCGAGAGCTACCTCGTGACCGAGTTCGTGCACGGCCCGACGCTGCGGGCCTACCAGCGCGACGTCGGCTTCGGCCACCCGGAGATCGGCGCCCTCGTCGGCCGCGCGCTCGCCGACGCGCTCGTGCACGCACACTCGGCCGGGGTCATCCACCGGGACCTGAAGCCCGAGAACGTGCTCGTCTCGACCGGGCCGCGCCCCTCGGTGAAGCTGGCCGACTTCGGCATCGCCCGGATCATCGCCTCCGACGAGCGCCTGACCATGACGGGCGCCCTCGTCGGATCGCCGCACCACATGGCCCCCGAGATCCTGGAGGGCAAGGAGACCGACGCCCGCAGCGACCTCTTCTCGCTCGGGACGCTCCTCTACTGGCTCGCGACGGGGAAGCTGCCGTTCGCGGCGCCGAACCCGACGGCCATTCTCCGCCGCGCGCTGCAGGGCGACTACGAGGACCCCCGCGCCGCCGACGCGCACGTGCCGGACGCCCTCGCCGAGCTCATCCGCCGCTGCCTCTCCGTCGAGCCCGCGGACCGGCCGGGCTCGGCAGCCGAGGTGCGCGACACCCTCGACCGGCTCCTCGCCGAGTGCGGCCTCGACGACCCGCCGAAGGAGCTGCTCGCGTTCCTGCGCGACCCGGCGGCGTACAAGGCGGCGTTCCCGGGCCGCGCCGTCGGGGCGCTCATGGCGCGCGGCGACGTCGCGCTCGAGGCGGGCGCCACGGCGCGCGCCATCGCACTCTTCAACCGCGTCCTCGCCATCGATCCCGGGAACGCCGAGGTCCCTCGGAAGCTCGCGAGGCTCGCCCGCCGCCGGCGGGCCCGGCGGGTGGCCGGGCTCGGCGCCCTCGGCCTCGCCGCCGCGGCGCTCGTGCTCGGCGCATGGCGGATGTGGCCCGCGACCCCGCCGCAGGCCGCGCAGGCCGCGCCGTCCGGCGTGTTCCTCGTCCCGCCGTCCCTCGACCCCGGCCCCGCGGTGCCGGCCGCCTCCGACCCGGCCCCATCCCGCCCGGCCGCGAGCCGCCGCCCCACGGTCGCCGAGCGCTCGCCCGAGACCTTCACCCTGGGCGTCCACGTGCGGCCCTACGCGCACCGCGCCGTGCTCGACGGCGTGGAGATTGCCCGCGACCAGCAGGTGGTCACCTTCGACCTCACCTCCGGGCGCCCGCATCAGGTCCAGATCGAGCACCCGTGCTGCAGCCCCTACACGCGGACCCTCGCGGCCGAGGAGCTCGCCGGACTGGGCGGCGAGCTGCGCGTGTCGCTCGAGGCGCGCCCCGCGCGCGTCCGCGTCGAGGGCGACCCCGCCACGAAGGTGTACGTCGATGGCCGCCTCGTCGGCACCGCCGGCGAGTCGCAGCGCGTGCCGCTCGAGGTGCCGATCCCGGCCGGCGGCGACAGCCCGTACGAGGCCGCCGCGAAGATCCTCCTCGAGCGCCCCGGCGGCGGGGCGCGCGAGGTGCCGGTGCGGCTGCGGGCCAACGTCGAGACCACCGTGGTCGCCGCCGGGGAGGCCGCACCGTGATCGCCCATGTCGCCCTCGTCCTCGCGCTCGCGCTCGGTGCGCCCGCCGAGCTGAAGCGCGCCCGGGATCGCCTGGAGTTCGGCGCCTGGGCCGACGCCGCGGGCGCCATCCGGCAGCTCGTCGCGCGGGTCCCGCAGCTCTCCGACCCCGACGCCATCGAGGCCTACCGGATCCTCGGCATCGCCGAGTTCAACCTGGGCGACCAGGGCCAGGCCCGCAGCGCCTTCGTGAACCTGCTGGCCCGCGACCCGGACTACGCGCTCGACGCGTTCCTCGTGCCGCCCGCGATCGTGGAGTTCTTCGACCGGGTGAAACGTGAGAGCGAGCCGTCGCTCGGGCCGATCCGGGAGCGCAAGCGCGCCGTCCGCGAGCAGGAGCGCCTCGCCGAGGAGGCCCGCCGCAAGCTCCTCGCCGACGAGCAGCTCCGGGCGGGGCCGCCCACCAAGATCATCCGCGTGCAGGAGCGGCTCTACCTCTTCAACTGGATGCCGCTCGGCGCCGGGCAGTTCCAGAACGGGCAGCGCGCCAAGGGCACCGCCCTCGCCGCCGGGCAGGTGGTGACCGGGCTCGTGAACCTCACCGCGATCCTGCTCCACAACCAGATCGCGGGCGACGCGAGCCGCGCGTGCGTCTCCGGCCGGCCCGGGTGCTCGCAGCCGCCCTACTCCGACTCCGACCGGCGCCTCCTCAAGCAGATCGACTGGGTGAAGTACGGCTCGGCGGCCGCGTTCTGGGGGCTCTACGGGTGGGGCGTCTGGGACGCCCACCGCAACTACCTGCCGGTCGTCGAGACCGAGATCGCCCCGACGAAGGGTGGCGGGGCGGCGGTGAAGTTCGAGTGGAGCTTCTGATGGCGACCCTCATCGTCAGGCCGCCGGGCGGGAAGGAGCGCGAGGTCGCGCTCGTGAAGCGGATCACCTCGATCGGCCGCGACCCCGAGAACGACGTCGCCATCCCCGACCCGCGCCTCGCCGCGACCGCGCTCCACATCCACTTCGACGGCAAGGACTACAACGCCGCGCCCCACGACGGCACGGACATGACCGTCAACGGGAAGCGCCGCGGCGCGTGGCGCCTCGGGCCCGGGGACCGGATCCGGGTCGCCGACACCGAGCTGTTCTTCGACCCGGCGACGCGCGCCCCCGCCCCGCGGGCCGAGCCGCAGGGGCCCCGGGTCGCGGCGCTCGAGAGCCTGGTGCGGTTCTCCGAGCGGCTCCTCGCCGCGACCGACCTGCCCCGGCTGCTCGACGAGATGATGGACGCGCTCGTCGAGATCACGCAGGCCGACAAGGGCTTCCTGATCCTCCTCGAGGACGGCGAGATGAGCGTCCGCGCGGCCCGCAACGTGGCGCGCGAGACCATCGAGGGCGCGGTCGCCCCGGTGTCCGACTCGATCATCCAGAAGGTGGTCGAGACCCGGCGGCCGATCGTGGTCGCCGACGCGGCGAACGACGCCGAGTGGTCGGAGTCCGCGTCGGTGGTGAACCTGAAGCTCTGCTCGGTGATGTGCGCCCCGCTCATGCAGAAGGGCGACGTCTTCGGCGTCATCTACCTCGGGAACGACAACGTCGTCTCGCTCTTCGACGAGCGGGCGCTCGAGGTGCTCACGGTCTTCGCCGCGCAGGCGTCGCTGCTCGCCTCGAACGCGCTCCTCCTCGACGCCCTCCGCCGCGAGAACGTCGCCCTGCGCGAGGCCGTGCAGACGAAGCAGTACGGGGATCTCGTCGGCACCGGCCCCTCGATGCGCGAGGTCTACCGGCGCATCGAGCGGGTGGCCGCCACCGACGTCTCGGTGCTCGTCACCGGCGAGACCGGCACCGGGAAGGAGCTCGTCGCGCGCGAGATCCACCGCCGCTCGCCGCGTGCCCAGGGGCCGTTCGTCTCGGTGAACTGCGGCGCCATCCCGGAGCCGCTCCTCGAGTCGGAGCTCTTCGGGCACGTGAAGGGCGCCTTCACCGGCGCCATCGCCACCCGGCCCGGGAAGTTCCAGGCCGCGCACGGCGGCACCCTCTTCCTCGACGAGATCGGCGAGATGCCCGCGGCGCTGCAGGTGAAGCTGCTGCGGGCGCTGCAGGACCGGACCGTCACCAAGGTCGGCGAGACGAAGCCTGAGCCCGTCGACATCCGCATCGTGGCGGCGACCAACAGGGTGCTCGCCGACGAGATCGCGAAGGGCGCCTTCCGCGAGGATCTCTTCTACCGGCTGGACGTGGTCTCGATCCCGCTCCCGCCGCTGCGGGACCGCGGCGAGGATGCCGTCGTCATCGCGCGCTGGTTCCTCTCGAAGTACGCGAAGGAGTTCGGCGCGCGGGTGCGCGGCTTCACGCCGGCGGCGGTCGTCGCCATCCGCAAGTACGCCTGGCCGGGCAACATCCGGGAGCTCGAGAACCGGGTGAAGAAGGCGATCGTGCTCGCCGACCGCGCCCTCGTGACCGCGGAGGACCTCGACCTCCGCCCCGAGATCCTCGACCCCATCGTCCCCCTCGCCCAGGCGAAGGAGGACTTCCAGAAGCGCTACATCAACGAGGTCCTCGAGCGGAACGGCGGCAACCGCACCAAGACCGCGAAGGACCTCGGGGTCGATCCCCGCACCATCTTCCGGCACCTCGAGCGCACCGAGGCCGAGCGCCGCGGCGAACGCCCGCCCCCGGACGCCGAGGAGGAGCCCACCCCGTGAAGCAGACCGCCCTCCTCTCCGCGCTCGTCCTCGGGCTCGCCGCCTGCCCGCTGCCGCAGCCGCTCCCGGACTACAGCGTCGGCCAGACCGTCACCCCCCCCCGCATCGTCGTCGACGACACGGTCCACAAGGTCTCCCGGCCCGAGACCATCATCGAGGTCCCCGCCGGCTGCACCGGGGCGAAGCCGACCTACGACCTGCAGGTCTACCTGCGCGACGCGAACACGACCGAGTCCATCGTCGGGCGCTGGTTCGTGAACTACACCGGGGTCGCGCTCAGCCCGAGCGTGGTCATCCAGCAGACCGACGAGATCCAGGCCCCGCCCACGAATGCGACCGAGCCCGACCTCCGGCAGTCGAACGTCTTCGTCTTCTCGCCCTACGATCGGTCGCCCTACGGGTCCACCGGCGGCGGCGACTCCCGCTCGGTGGGCGCGCTCCACGTGGTCGAGTACGTGGTCTCGAACGGCTTCGACACGAACAACGGCAACACCGACTCGGATCGCCCGAACCGCCGCCCCGCCGAGGCGACCAAGAGCACGCCCGCGTTCGAGGTGCAGGTCTACCGGTGGGTGTTCCTCACGGTGCCCAGCACCGCGACGCCCTGCCCCTGAGCGCGGCGCGGCTCAGGGACCGTGAAGTAATCCGTCGGCGAGGGTAGCGAGGCGGGCGAGAGGGACGAGGCACGTTCGAGCGCCCCGGGGTGGCCGGCTGGCGCGATGCGGCTGGCCGGACCGCGGTCCAGGCTCGGGCAGGGTCGGTCGCCCTTCGGGCGGTGCCGATCAGGCTGAGAAGCCGCCGGCGATGAGTCTCATCACGTTGAAGCAGATCGCAGCGAGCAGCACGACGGCCTTCACCTTCGTTAGTCCCCGGACGTTCAGCCGGTCGAGGCCCCGGTGCACACGGAGGTCCGCGTTCGTTCGCTCGGCGAGGACGCCGCGCTGGACGTAGACGCGCTTCGCGTCCTCCGTGCCCATGCGTACGCGCCACGCGCCTACCGCGGGCGCGTCGTTTCGCTTCGGCGCGTGCGGATCGACGTTCTTCTTCCTTGGCTTGGGGATCGGTGCGTACGGTGTCGCGCCCCGCCCCGCTATGACGTCGATGTTGGGGAGGGTCACGAAGCCACCGTCGATCAGGTAGTCGCGCGGCGTCGCGCTCGTGCGGCGCGCGATCTGGTCGAGCATCGGGACGACGTGCGGTTGGTCGGTGCCGTTGTTCGTGACGTCTGCGCCGACGATGAATCCACTCTCGTCGGTCGCGAATTGCACGTTGTACGCAGGCCGGAAGCCGCCATCGGCCATCTTCATCACACGGCTCTCGGCGTCCGTCGTGCTGACCCGGATCTCGCGGCCGTCCTCCTTCTTGCGCCGCTCCTTCTTCGCCTGCTCCTTGCGCTTCTCCTCGATCCCCGGAATCTCGGCGAGCGCCGCCTCGATGGCGTCGAGCCGAGCCTGCGCCGCCCGCTCCTTTGCAGCCTGCACGCGCTTCGTCGATGCCGATGGATCGCTCTCGATCTCGCGCCGGAGCTTTCGAACCTGCTCCTCGGCTTCTGCGCGGCAACGCTCGAGCGACTGCCGGCGTCGGAAACTCGATGCACCCGCGCTCGCGCGCACCTTCATCCCGTCCTGCGCCACGCGCTTCAGCCGCACCACGCCTTCCTTCATCAGCGCGGCGAGCACCTGCGTCATGAGCTGGTCGAGCTTCTTGCCGTGCTCCACCCGGAAGTCGGCGAGCGTGTGGTGATTCACAGGGACACCGCCGCAGATCCAGCGGTAAGGCGCGTCCCGGTCGCACAGTCTCTCGAGCAGCCGCGCACTGCCCACACCCTCGGAATTCGCGAACAGCCACAGGGCGAGCAACACCGCGGGGTCGGTCGCCGGCCTGCCCGCGGTGCTCCCTCGAGCCGCGATCTCGTCGTAGAACGCCGACAAGTCGAGTCTCTCCACCAGCGCCCAGACGGCTCGCACGGGGTGCTCGTCAGGGACCAGCGCCTCGAGGTCGGTTGGCTGCAGCGAGAGCTGGTTCCGAACCGGCTTCACCAGCCTCGGCGCGTCGTGCTCGCTCACGCTTCCGAGAAGATCACGGCCGGTGGCCCCAGTCCATGGGACGCCGGCCGATTCCTTCACGCTCTCTCAGCGCCGCTCGGCCGACCGGAGGAGCGCCATGCGGGCCTCCCGGAGCGCGTCGGTCGCGTGCCGGGACAGCTCGTACCCCTCCTGCGCGAACCGGTTCACCTGGGCCCGGTAGGCCCGGTGGACGGCCAGCACTGCGTCGCGCGCCTGCGCCAGCTCCTCCCGGCCGCCGAACCCCTGCGGATCCGGGTCGGAGGCGTCGAGCCGGCAGCGGTCGGCGAGGTCCTCGACCCGCTGCTCCCACTCCCGGGACCAGACGTCCCAGCGGCCGACCGCGTCGGCCTCGCCGATCTCGTCGGCGAGCCGCCAGGCCCGCTCGTTCTGCTCGCGGTGGAGCGCCTCGAGCTCGTTCACGCAGACCCGGAGGGCCGCGCGGGTGGGCAGCGCACCGACTGCGGCGGGCCGGTGGGGCCCGCGCAGGTTCTTCACCACCGAAGCGATCGTGAGACCGACCGAGACCGCGATGACGAGGAAGTACAGGACCCACAGGGCCATGCGGTACGGCCGGTAGCGGGGTTCGCGCGGGGCCACGGGGCCGTGACTGTAGCCCGAAACCGGCCGGGAGGCCGGCGGATCCGTGCAGGGGCTCAGCGCGGCTGCGAGGCGAGCACCTCGAGGAACGTGCACCGCCGGCCGCTCGCGATGGCGAGGAGGCAGCGCGCGTAGAACCCCGGACCCCAGAGGCGCACGATGGTCACCGTGTGGCGGAGCACGTCGCGGGTGGTGATCGTTCCCTGCACGACCACGAGAGCTGCATATCCGGTGCCGCTCACGATCCGCGCGTCCAGCGCGGAAGCTCGCGGACCGGGCTCCCGCGAGGTCTGCAGAAGCGAGGGCCCCGCACCCCCGGCGGCAGGCGTTTCAGACCTGAAACGCGACCTTGCAGCGATGCAAGTCGCCCGGCCTACCTCGGCCCCACCTTCCTTCCAATCCCCTGTCGGTACGGGCACTTCCAGAACCCAGGGTCCGGGGCACGACCGTTGCGATGCAGCGCGGCAGGAGGCGCGACCGGCGCCGGGCGCACTCCCCCCGCGCCTCGCACCGGGCCCCGCGCCTCCGGCAGTGGGAGGGGCTCTCGGCGCCGCACGCACCCAGGCGCGCTCACCGAGGCGGCGTCGAGAGTCTCCCTTCCCGTGTCCCGCGGTGCCGCTCCCCCGGCCACCCACCTGACGAGCTTCGTCAGCCCTCAGCGCCGCCCGACCCGCCGCTCGAGGTCGGCGAGCGGCAGCTCGAACACGACCGGGCGCCCGTGCGGGCAGCGGGCCTTGAAGTCGATCCCGTCGAGGGCGTCGAGCAGGGCCCGCGCCTCCTCCGGGGAGACGTCCTGGTTCGCGCGGACGGCCGCGTGGCAGGCCATCGTGGCGAGGAGGTCGTGGAAGGCGTCGTCCACCGCCGAGCCGCGGTCGAGGTGCTCGAGCTGGCCGGCGAGGTCGACGAGGAGCCGCTCGAGGTCGACGCCGCCCAGCGCCGCCGGGGCGCCCTTCACCGCGAAGCTCTCGCCGCCGAACGGCTCGACCTCGAGGCCGATCCGGGCGAGATCCGGCAGCGCCCCCTCGAGCGCCCGGGCCGTGGCTGCGGGGACCGTGACCACGCGCGGGATGAGGAGCGGCTGGACCGGGAGCGCACGGGCCGCCCACGCCGCCCGCAGGCGCTGGAACAGCAGCCGTTCGTGGCTCGCGTGCTGGTCGATGACCACGAGCGAGCCGCCCGGCGCCTCGCACACGAGGTAGGTGCGGGCATGCTGGCCGACGTAGCGCAGCGAGGCGAAGTAGCCTTCGGGGCGCGATCCGCCGTCGTCGGCGGCGACCGGGAAGGCGAAGCGCGCGTTGTCGCCCGGCGCCTCCCCGTGCCGCGCCCGGGCCCAGGCGAGCACGCCGGCGACCTCCTCGCCGGAGGCCGCGACGGAGCCGGCCACCGCCTCCGCCGCCATCGGCAGGCCCGGAGGGCCGCCCGCCGGGCCGCCCGCGACCGCGTCCGGGGGCGCCGAGGGATACGCGGAGGGCGCCGCCCCGCCCGGCGCGCCCGCCCGGCCCAGCCAGGGCGCGGTGCGGAGCACGCCGGCGACCGCGTGGAAGAGCGCGTCCTGGACCTCCCGCGCCTCGGCGAACCGCACCTCGAGCTTCTGCGGGTGCACGTTCACGTCGACCCGGTCGAGCGGGAGCTCCACGAAGAGCACGCCCGCGGGGTGGCGGCCCGGCGGCAGGGTGCCCGCGAAGGCGCGCAGCACCGCGTGGGCGGCGTTGCGGTCGCGCACGTAGCGGCCGTTCACGAAGAGGTAGAGCGACCGCGAGGTCGCCTCCGAATGATCCGGGCCGCAGATGGCGCCGTGGACCCGCACGTGGCCGCGGCGGTGGTCGACCGCGTGGAGGTGGCGGGCGGCCTCGCGGCCGAGCGCGAGCGCCACCCGGTCGGTGATCGGCTCGCCGGCGCGGGCCGAGACGACGGAGCGGCCCCCGGAGCGGAGCGTGAAGCCCACGTCGGGGCGCGCGAGCGCGAGGCGGACGATGGCCTCGGTGACGTGGCCCGCCTCGGTGGGCCCCGCCCGCATGAACTTCCGGCGGGCGGGCGTGTTGAAGAAGAGATCACGCACCTCGATGGTGGTGCCGCGGGGCCGCCCCGTGCCCTCGGTCGCGACGAGCTCACCGCCCTCGACCTCGAGGCGGGTCCCCGCCCCGTCCTCGGCGGGCGCCGTGTCGAGGCGGAAGCGGGACACCGACGCGATCGCCGGGATGGCCTCGCCGCGGAACCCCATCGTCGCGATGGCCGCGAGGCCCTCGGCGTCCGCCAGCTTCGAGGTCGCGTGCCGCTCGAGCGCCATCCGCGCGTCGTCGGCGTCCATGCCGCACCCGTCGTCGGCCACCCGCACGAGGGCGAGCCCGCCCTCCTCGACGTCGACGGCGACCTGTGTCGCACCGGCGTCGAGGGCGTTCTCGACGAGCTCCTTCACGACGGACGCCGGGCGCTCGACCACCTCGCCCGCGGCGATCTGGTTCACGAGCCCCGGGGGCAGGAGGCGGACACGGGCCATGTGAACGAGCCTCCTACCATGCCGGTACGACTGCGCTCTTCGGCCGCGAGGGGGCGGCCAACGTGAACGTTTGACCCGGGGGCGGTGGCGCGTCTATGACGGGCACCGATGCCCAAGGGAAAGCGCGACGCCCGGCGGTCCCGTCCCGCCCGGAAGAGGCCGGCCACGAAGGCCCGGCGCGCGCTCCTCGGCAACGATCCCTTCCAGCGGGGAGCCGCGCCGCGGGATCCGCTGCTCGCGGCCCGCCCCGAGGCGCCGCCGGCTCCTCCGCCGCGGCCGCCCCCGCCTCCCGCGCACGCGGCCGCGGGCCTCGCCGAGGTCGAGCGGAAGGTCGCCCACGCCCTCGACGGCATGGAGAGGCGCCTCGAGGGCCTCGCCGGGCGCGCCGGCCTCCCCGAGGCCGGCCGGGACCTGCGCGAGGCCGCCGACCGCCTCCTGCCGCGCATCGGCGACGCCCTCTCGAGCCTCGTCGACCTCGCGCGGCTGCTCGAGCCCCCCGCGCGCCTCGACCGCCACGGGATGGACCCGGACTTCGCCCAGCGGGCGGAGCCGCTCCTCGAGCTCCTCTACCGGGTGTTCTGGCGGACGGCGGTCCGCGGCGCGGAGCGGGTCCCCTCGACGGGGCCCGTCATCGTCGTCGCGAACCACGGCGGCGCCGTACCCTGGGACGCCCTCGTCCTCCGCCGGGCCCTCTTCCTCGATCACCCGGCCCGCCGGGATCTCAGGCCGCTCCTCGACGATCGCGAGGCCGACGCCTCCCCGTTCGGCCCGCTCGCCATCCGCCTCGGCGCCGTGCGCGCCGCGCCCGAGCCCGCCGAGCGCATCCTCAAGGCGGGCGGCATGCTGGGCGTGTTCCCGGAGGGCAGCGCGGTGCAGCGCCGCCCCTGGCGCGACCGGTACCGGATCCAGCACTTCGGGCGCGGCGGGTTCGCGAAGCTCGCGCTCCGCACCGGCGCGACGATCGTGCCGTGCGCGATCGTCGGCAGCGAGGAGGCCTCGCCGCCGATGGCGCGGTCGGGCTGGCTCGCCGAGAAGCTGGGCGTGCCCGTCCTCTCGCTGACGCCCTCCCTGCCCGTCGGGCCCGCCGGCCTCGTTCCCCTGCCCTCGCGCTGGACGCTCGACTTCGGCGAGCCCGTCGCCGCGGAGGGCGGCCCGGCGGCGGCCGAGGACGCCGGCCGCGTCGCGGCGCTCACCGACGCGGTGCGGACGACGCTGCAGGCGATGCTCGACGAGGCCGTGAAGGCCCGCGGCAGCGTGTTCCTGTAGGCCGGCGCGAGCTCAGCGCAGCACGTACGCAGGATCGGTCTTCGCCGCCGCGACGAGCTCGTCGCGGTAGGTCTCGTAGCCGGGGCGGCCGAGGAGGCCCTGCGCGTACTTCTTGCCGGCCTCCACGCCCGGCTGGTCGAAGGCGTTCACGCCGTAGAGCCCGCCCGCGTAGGCGGTCGCGAGCTCGAGGAGCATGAGGAGCTCCCCGAGGGCCCGCGCGTCCAGGCGCGGCACCGAGAGCCCGATGGTGGGCCGGCCGGCCTTGCGGATCGCGGCGTCGGTCGCCCGGCGCTCGGCCTCGATGAGCTCGCCCATCGTGTGGCCGCCGAGGTAGGCGACCTCCGCGTGCTTCGCGTAGATCTCGGGCACCGACAGCGCGAGGTCCGCGCGCGGCTTCTGGACCTGCACGATCATCATCACCTTGTCGTGCGGCCCCTCCATCATGAGCTGCATCGACGAGTGCTGGTCGGTCGCGCCCACGGCCCGGAACGGCGTCGGGCCGACCTTCGGGTTCTTGCCGAGCGACTCCGCCCAGAGCTGCACGAACCAGTCCCCGAGCTCGCGCAGGCCGTCGGCGTACGGCATGAGCACGTGCACGTGGCGGCCGCGCTTCACGTCGAGGAGGTGGAGCGCGGTGGCGAGGAGGAGCGCCGGGTTCTCGGTGAGCTCCCCGGTGCGGCAGCGGGCCTCCATCGCGGCCGCGCCGTCGAGGAGGGACTGCACGTCGACGCCGGCGGCCGCGGCCGGCAGGAGGCCGACCGAGGTGAGGGCCGAGAACCGGCCGCCCACGCTCGGCGGCACCGGGAGCGCGCGGAGCGCCTCGTCCTTCGCGATCTGGCGCAGGATGCCCTTCGCCGGATCGGTCACGAGGACGCAGCGGTCGCGGTAGCCCGCCTCGCCGAACCGCGCGAGGCACCGCTCGCGCAGCACGAGGTGCTGGCTCATGGTCTCGGCGGTGCCGCCCGACTTCGTGACGACGGCCCAGGCGGAGTCGGCGAGGTCCACCGTGCCGAGCAGCGCCTCGAAGGTCGCCGGGTCCGAGTTGTCCGGGAAGAACACCCGCATGCCGCCCCGCCGCTCGCGCGGGAGGAGGTCGTGGAACGGGTGGCAGAGCGCCTTCAGGATCGCCTTCCCGCCGAGCGAGGAGCCGCCGATCCCGAGGAGCAGCAGGTTCTCGTACTTCCGGGAGAGCTCGCCCGCGAGCGCGAGGGAAGCCTGCGCGGCGGCGCGGTCGGCCGGCAGGTCGGCGAAGCCCACCTCGCCGGACTTCCGGCGCGCCTCGAAGGTCTCGAAGGCGGCCCTCGCCTGCGGGGCGGCGGCGGACAGCTCGGCGCGGCCGAGGCCGCCGGCGGCGGGGTCGAGGCTTCCGTTCAGATCGAGCGAGAGGCGGTCCATGGGGCCGCACTCTACTTCAGATCGCCCGCCTTCAACCGGCGGCGTCGATGGCCGGACGCACCTGCCGTGCACGATCCCCGTCGAGGTGCGCGAACTTCACCTTGAGGGGCGGCGTCCGGAGATCCCACACCAGCCCGAGCGCGGCGAGCCCGCGCAGGACGTAGTACGACGGGTCCCACTCCCACCAGAAGAAGCCCTGGTTCGCCGTGCCCGGGTAGAAGTGGTGGTTGTTGTGCCAGCCCTCGCCCATGGTCACGAGGGCGAGCACGAAGCTGTTCCTCGAGCCGTCGGTCGTCTCGTAGCGCCGCGACCCGATGACGTGGGCGAGCGAGTTGATCACGAAGGTGCCGTGCCAGAGCACGGTCGTCGAGAGGAAGAAGCCCCACAGGACCCACGCCCACCCGCCCGCGAGGAACAGGCCCACCGCGAGCGTCGCGGGCGGCACCCACCAGTGCCGCTCGATCCACATGAGCTCCGGGTACTTCGCGAGGTCCTTCACCCGGTCGTAGTTCGTGCCCTCGTAGCCCCGGTCGACGATCCAGCCGACGTGCGACCAGACGAACCCGCCCACGAGCGGCGAGTGGATGTCGTCCTCGGTGTCCGAGTACCGGTGGTGATCCCGGTGGTGCGCCGCCCACCAGAGCGCGCCCTTCTGCGAGGCGGTGGCGCCCAGCCAGGCGAGCGCGAACTGGAACGCCCGCGAGGTCCGGTAGGCCCGGTGCGAGAAGTAGCGGTGGTAGCCGGCGGTGATGCCGAACATCCGTACGTAGTAGACCCCGACCGCGAGGGCCGCGAGACCCCAGGTCGGCGCGACCAGGAAGGGCGTCGCGAACCCGACGAGGTGGACCGCGACGAACGGGATGATTCCGGGCCAGTTGATCCCCTGGGCTCTCTTCATGGAGAGGCAGGTTGGTTGATCGAGGTCATGGGCGTGTCACGACCCGCACCGGGGAATTCCCGGTCCTGCGGCCGCCCGCGGGGGTGCGCCTCGGCACCACCGGGCGCACGCTTCGAGCCGCGGAGTGGGAGGGACGTCCGGGCGGTCCGGGTTACCCGCCCCGGCGCCCGCCGGGCCGCCCGCCCTCGCCCTCGTCCTCGTCGGGCGGCTTCACCGGCTTCCCGTCCTTGTCCTCGGCGGGGAGCGGCGGGAGCGGGCCGGCCTTCGTCATCGAGGTGAGGTAGGCATGCAGCGGCGTCACGAAGTCCTGCTCGAGGTCGTCCGGCAGTCGCCCCGGGTGCTTCGCGAGCTTCGCGGACAGCGCCGAGCCATCGTGCGCCTCCGCCCAGGCGGTCAGCTCCGGACCGCGCGTGCCGCCCGCCCCGCGCATCGCGTGGCAGCTGACGCACCGCTCCACGAAGAGCCCGCCGCCGCGGCGCGCCTCCGCGGGCTGCCCACCCGGCAAGGAGAGCGCGCGCCCGTAGACGCGCGGCCAGCGCACGATCTCGATCGCGACCGGCTTCGACGCCCACCACGCGCGGTGGCGAGGATCGCGGAGCAGGCCGGGCTGCTCCGCGTTGGGCCACGCGAGGCGCGGCTCCTCGAGCGCCGCGCCGTCGGCGCGGGTCGCGAGCGCGGGCCGGTACTGCACGAACTTGCCGAGGTTGATCGGGACGGCCTCGCCTGCGGCCGTCCGCACGACCACGGTGTCCACGCCCGGCCGCACCTCGGCCACGTTCTTCACGATGACCGCGAGGTCGGCGCCCTCCCACTCCGCTGCGCGGCCGGTGACGGGATCGGTCCCCTTCACGGCGACCCTGGGCAGCGCGGCGAGATCCTCCTCGCCGAGGGACCTCGGGCCACCCTTGAAGTCGCCGCGCACCTCGAGCACGACCTTGCCGCGCGGCTGCGCCGGGAGCTTGAGCGCGGCGCCCCCGCAGGCCGTGAGCAGGAGGAGGGCCGCTGCCAACGGGACGCGCCAGGCTTTTCTCGCCGTCATGGGTACGATATCTTGCTGCTCCTCCACCCTGGAATCCACACAATGCCGCGCGCCTTCAACGGGTCCATCGAGTACCGGGTTCGGGCCGACCGCGACCTCGGCGAGAGCTGGGCCGTGTCCGTGCTGCCTCCCGAAGGGGCCGATCCGGGCTTGCCCCCGCACGTGGTGAAGCTGCAGGGCAACGACCGTGACGCGGTGATCCGCGGCGCGCTCGAGATCCTGCGCAAGGCCGGCCGCATCGAACGCTGGGAGCCGTAGCCAGGGCCCCCAATGGCGGAAGGCGATCCCGCCGCTGCGCAGGAGCGAGCCCCCGAGGACGGGAGCTCCGAGGCCGCCCCGGCCATGGCCCGCGACGCCGCCGCGGAGGTGGCGGAGCTCCTGCGCGAGGCGGCCGCGTGCGAAAGCGCCGCCGCCGCGCCCCTGCACCACGCCGCGGCCCGGCTGCTCGAGGACCGGCTCGGCGATCTCGCCGGCGCCGCCGAGCAGTGGCGCCGGGCCGCCGCGGCCGACCCGGGCCACCTCCCGGCGCGCGTCGCCCAGCGCCGCCTCGCGCTCGAGCAGGGCGACGACGCCCTCGCCGCCGAGGCGCTCGCCGTCGAGGCCGCGGCCGCGCGCGCCCCGTCGGATCGCCAGGCGCTGCTCCTCATGCGCGGCCGGCTCCTCGCGGCGCTCGGGCGCGAGGACGAGGCGCGCACGTCGATCGCGGAGGCCCTCTCCCTCGACCCGATGCGCTTCGCGGCCGCCGAGGAGATCGCGGCCCAGGCTGCCGCCTCCGGCGACCGCGCCGCCCTCGCCGACGCGTACGCCCGCTGCGCGGCGAGCGCGGCCGATCCCATCCTCTCGGCGCACTACCTGTCGGCGTGCTCGGCCCTCCTCGAGGAGTCCCTCGGGCGCCTCGACCGCGCCGGCGCGCTCGCGCTCGAGGCCTTCCACCTCCTGCCCTCCGATCGGCTGCTCCGGGCCGGCGCGCGCCGCCACGCCGAGCGCCTCGCGCAGACCGCGGCGCTCTCCTCGATCCTGCGCGCGGAGGCCGAGGCCCGCACCGGCGCCGCCTCCGCCGAGACCTGGCACGCCCTCGCGCTCGCCGAGGAGCGGCTCCGCCGCCTCCCGGAGGCCGCCATCGCGCTCGAGCGGGGCCTGCTCGCGGCCCCGGGCGACCTCAAGCTCCTCGGCGGGCTCGCCCGGGTCCTCGAGAAGGACGGCCGCTGGAACGAGGCCTCGGCGGCGCTCGTGGACGTGGCCGCCGCCCACGCCGGGCTCGACGGGCCGCAGCACCGCGCCGAGGCGGTGGGCGCCCTCCTCCGGCGCGCCGAGATCGAGGAGCTCGAGCTCGACCGGCCGGACCAGGCCATCGAGGCGTGCCAGGCGGTGCTCGCGCTCGACCCGGGCCACCGCGCGGCGCTCTCCGCGCTCGGGCGGCTCTGCGCCCGCGTGGGCGACGCCGAGGGGCTCGCGAAGGCGTTCGAGGGCGAGGCCGCCGCGGCCCGCGACGACCGCGAGCGGGCGCAGCGGCTCTTCCGCGCGGGGGAGGTGCACGAGGAGCGGCTCGGGGCGCCGGAGACCGCCGTCGAGCGCTACCGCGAGGCGCTCGCCGCGGACCCCGGGCTGACCGTGGCGCGGGAGGCGCTCGAGCGGCTCCTCGAGAAGCTCGGCCGCTACGGCGAGCTCCTCGCCCACGTCGAGGACGACCTCGCCGCCCCCTTCGCCCCCGACCGCGGGAAGGCCTGGGGGCTCGCGCGCCTCGTGCGTCGCGCCGAGCTCGTGGAGTCGCACGGGGAGGACGCCGCCCGCACGCGCGCCGCCTGGGAGGCCGTCCTCGAGCACACCCCCGGCCACCTGCCGGCGGTGCGCGCCCTCGGTCGCCTGCACGCTCGCGCGGGGCGCTGGGAGCAGCTCGCGGCCATGTTCCGCCAGGAGGCGCGGGACGCGGACGGCCCGGCGGGCGCGGAGCTCCTCCTGCGCGCGGGCGAGTTCCTCGAGCGGCGGCTCGACCGGCCCGAGGAGGCCGCGGTCGCCTACCGCGAGGCCCTGCAGAAGGATCCCGGCCTCGCCCCCGCCGAGCGCGCCCTCGAGCGGCTCTTCATCGAGCGCAGCGAGAACGAGGCCCTCGTGGCGCTCCTGCGCGAGCGGGCGCTCCGGTCGCCCCCCGAGATCGCCGCCGCGGTCTTCGACGAGATCGGCCGCGTCCACGAGGAGAAGACCTGGGACCGGCCCCGCGCCATGGCCGCCTACGAGGAGGCCCTGCGCGTCGTGCCGGGGCACCCGCCCTCGGTCCGCGCCCTCGACCGGCTCTACGCGGAGACCGGCCGCACGGAGGAGCTCGAGCACCTCCGGAACGAGGCGCTCGCGGACGAGGACGCCCCGGCCCGTGGCGAGCGCTTGCTCCGGCTCGCGCGCCTGCGCGCCGACCGGGTGGGCGATCT
Organism: Anaeromyxobacter sp.; assembly: GCA_046351695.1. GTDB lineage: Bacteria > Myxococcota > Myxococcia > Myxococcales > Anaeromyxobacteraceae > Anaeromyxobacter. The sequence continues at coordinate 547,537 of JAXLYA010000001.1, forward strand.
CACGGGCGCGCTCGGCCTCGTGGACGCGCTCGACGAGGTGCTCCCTGGCGATCCGTCGGTGCTGCTCCTGCGCCTCCGGCTGGCGCCCCGCGCCGCCGAGCGCGCCCGGGCGCGCGGGGCGCTCGCCCAGGCCGCGGCGAGCGCGGAGGTCGCGGCCGCCCTCCAGGCGGCCGCGGTCCCGGATCTCCGCGACGCCGAGGCCCGGCGCCAGGCGCTCGCGGTGGCGGGCCGGAACGCGCCCGCGAGCGCGCTCCTCGCTCCCCACGCGGAGCGGGCGCTCCTCGCGGCGGGCGATCACGCCGCGCGCGCGGTGTTCTGCGAGCGCCTCGCGGGCGACGCGGTCGATCCAGCCGCGCGCAGCGATCTCTGGCTCCGCGCCGGCGAGGCGCGCGACGCCGCCGGCCAGCCCGACCGCGCGTTCGCCGACCTCCGCGCGGCGGTCGAGGCGGTGCCCTCGAACCTCCCCGCGCTGCGCGCGCTGCGCGCCCACCTCGTCCGGAGCGGCGACTGGCCGGCGGTCCGCGGCTCCTTCCACGCCGAGGCCGCCGCCCTGCGCGATCCCGGCCTCGCGGCGGCGGCCTGGCTCGAGGCCGGCGCCCTCGCGGAGCACCGCCTCGGCGTGCGGACCGCGGCGGCGGACGACTACCGGCACGCGCTCGAGCGCCGCCCCGACGACCCGGTCGCGAAGGCCCGGCTCGAGGCGATCGAGGCCGGCCTGTCGGCCGAGGCCCTCGCGGAGGCGCACGCCGCGAAGGCGCGCGAGGCCTCGGATCAGGCCGCGAAGGTCGGGGCGTGGCTCGCCGCCGCGCGCCTGGGCGCCGCCGGGCCGGAGGCGCGCGCGCGCGCGCTCGCGGCCCTCGAGGAGGTCCTCGCCCTCGAGCCCACGCACGCCGAGGCCCACGAGCTGAAGGTGCGGCTCCTCGCCGAGGCCGACCGGCCGGCCGACGCCTTCGCGGAGGCCGAGGTCGCCGCCACCGCCCAGGCGGACCCCTCCCGCCGCGCCGCGCTGCACCTGCGCGCCGCGGAGCTCGCGGCCCAGGCCGGGCTCGAGCCCGCCCGCGCCCTGCCCCACCTCCGGACCGCGGCCGAGCTCGCGCCGGACGACGCCGTGGCGCTCGAGCGCGCCGCGCGCGCGCTCCTCCAGGCGGGCGCCGAGGACGAGGCCCTCGGCCACCTCCGGCGGCTCGCCGAGGTCCCCACCGGCGACCGGCTCCTGCAGGCCGAGCGCCTGGCCCACCTCGCGGAGGTGGAGGAGCGGCAGGGCCGCCCCGAAGCCGCGCTCGAGGCGCTGCGGCGGGCCCTCGACCTCGACCCGGGCAACACCGGCGCCTTCCGGCGGCTCGCGCGCTTCGAGGCCGCGCGCGGGGACCCGGCAGCGGTGGCCGAGGCCCTCGCCGAGGCGGCCCGCCGCGCGCCGGCGCCCGGCATCGCCGCCGAGGCCCACCTCGAGGCGGCCCGCCTCCTCGCGGGGCCGCTCCAGGCGGGCCCCCGCGCCGTGGAGCAGCTCCGCGCCGTGCTCGCGGTGGATCCGGGCCGCGACGAGGCGCGGGCCCTGCTCGCCGAGCAGCTCCAGGAGCTCAGCCCCGGCGCCGCGGTCGAGGAGCACCAGGCCCTGCTCGCTCGCGATCCGTTCCGGGTCGCGAGCTGGGCCGCCCTGTGCCGCCTGTTCGAGCGCATGCGCGCCCACGACCGCGCCTACGTCTGCGCGACGGTGCTGCGCTTCATGGGCGCGGCCACGCCCGGGCCCGCGGCCGCGAAGCTCCTCGAGGAGGGCGACCGCCAGGCCCTGCGCCCGCCGCCCGCGATGTCGCCGGACGACTGGGACATGCTCCGGGATCCCCGCGAGCCCGACACGCTCGCCGCGCTCCTCGCCGTGGCCGGGGACGCGCTCGCGGAGGTGCTCGCACCCAGCGCCGCCGAGCGTGGGCCCGCGGCCCGCGACGACCACCCGTTCCGTCCGGTGCTCGAGGAGGTCTGCGCCGCCCTCGACGCGCCCGCCCACGCGCTCTACCCGGCCTCGCGCGGCGGCGTCCGCGTCGAGCCGGGCGCACCCCACGCGGTGCTCGTCGGGGCCGAGCTGGGCCGGGCCGTGCCGGTCCGGGAGCAGCGCTTCCTGCTCGGGCGCGCCGCCGCCCGCCTCCGGGGCCGCACCGGCCTCCTCGACGCGCTCCCCGGCCCCGCCCTCCTCGAGGGCCTCGCCGCGGTGGTGGCGCTCGTCGTCCCCGGCTGGAAGGGCGCCGCCGCGCCGCCCCCGGAGCTCCAGAAGCGGGTCGCGAGGGCGCTGCGGGGCAAGGCCCGGAAGGCCATCGAGGCGCCGGCGCGCGCGCTCGCCGCGGAGCGCGGCGAGCACGACCTCGCGGCGTACCGGGTGGCCGCCGCGGCCACCGCCAACCGCGCGGGGCTCCTCCTCTGCGGCGACGTCCCGACCGCGCTCAGGCTCCTCGTCCGCGAGCCGGGCGCCGGAGCCGCCGGCGAGGGCCTCGTGGACGACGCGCGCCGGAGCGACGAGGCGCGGGCGCTCCTCGCGTTCGCCGCGGAGGAGAAGCACTTCCTCCTCCGCCAGCGGCTGCGCGTCGCGGTGGCCTGATCACGCCGGGTACTTCTGGATCACGCCCTCCGCCACCCGGCGCGTGAGGGCGTGGTAGGTCGGCGCCACCCTCTCGAAGAGCTCGCGGGCGACCTTCCGGCCGGCCTCGGACCTCCCGAGCGCCTGGTACAGCGGCCGGACGTACTTCATCCGGCCCACGCGCGAGAGCACCTCGCGGATGCGGGGGAACACGCCCTGGTAGCCCGAGGCCGCCGCGAGGCAGAGCCACGCGGCGAGGATCTCGTGGTTGCCGCGCTCGGTGAGGCGCAGGTTCGCGTCGAGCCAGGCGCAGTCCTCGTGCGTGAGGTCCTGCGGCAGCTTCTGGAGGTACACGAGGAGCTCCGTCGGGTGCCAGCCCGCCACCTCCGCCGGGACCGGGCGCTGCCCCGCCTTCCACCCGCCGGCGAGCGCGGTGAGGGCCTCGAGCCGCGGCGAGACGAAGCGCGGCGCGTCGGCCGGGATGCCAGGGGCGTCGAGCCAGGCGGGGGCGTTCACCTTCGCGAGCGCGCCGGGCAGCTCCTGCTCGACGAAGGCGCAGAAGGCCTCGGTCGTGATGCTCTGGAACCGGAACTGCTTCAGGTAGGCGCGGATGAAGGCGTCGAAGCGGGCCTCGCCCACCGCGCGCTCGATCGCCACGATGAACCGGGCGCCCTTCTCGTACGGGATGCTCGAGAACGCGTCGTCCGGGTCGATGCCCGCGAGGTGGGTCCTGAGCTTCGTGAGGTCCGGCTGGTCGGCGAAGCGCGCGAGGGACTCGTCGAGGTCGCGCTGGCCCACCGCCCAGGCGATCGAGGCCGCCTCGTCGCCGCGGAGCGCCCGGAGGATCCGGCGCTCGGCGAAGACGGTCCAGCCCTCGTTCAGCCAGAAGTGCTCGGCGGTGGCGTTCGTGACGAGGTTGCCGGTCCAGCTGTGCGCGAGCTCGTGGGCCACGACGTCGACGAGGCTCCTGTCGCCCGCGAGCAGGGTCGGCGTGAGGAACGTCATGCGCGGGTTCTCCATGCCGCCGTAGGGGAACGACGGCGGGAGCACCAGCATGTCGTACCGGTCCCAGTCGTACGGCCCGAAGAGCGCCTCCGCCTTCTGGATGAAGGTCTCGGTGTCGGCGAACTCCCAGGCGGCCTTCTCGACCGTGGCCGGCTCCGCCCAGACCCGGGCGCGGGGCGAGAGGTCGCGCCCCTGGAGCTCGCCGACGGCGAGCGCGAGGAGGTAGCTCGGGATGGCCTGCGGCATCCGGAAGCGGAACGTGCGCCAGCCGGGGCCGTGCACGCCCTCCCCGGCCGGCCCCGCGCTCATGACCGCGGTGAGCGCCGCCGGGACGGTGATCTCCGCGTCGTAGGTGACGCGGGCGACCGCGCAGTCCTGGCAGGGCACGAGGGTGCGGGCGTGGATCGCCTGGCACTGGCTGAAGAGGAACGGGTGGGTCTTCCCCTCGGTCTGCTCCGGGGAGAGCCACTGGAGCCCGAGCGCGTCGGGGCTCGTCTCGTAGCGGACCACCACCCCGAGCGTCCCCGGCGGCAGCGTGAGCCGGAGCCGGCGGCCGAGGATCGGCTCCTCGGCGCCGAGCTCGTGCGGGATGGGCGTCGTGCCGTCGAGGGCGGTGACCGCCTTGACCGCGAGCCCCTTCGTGTCGAGGTCGAGGACGCCGCCCGCCGGGGCCGTGAAGCGGAGCTCAGCGGTGCCGGAGAGCACCCGGTGGCCGAAGTCGACCCGCAGCTTCAGGGTCCAGTGTCGCGTGCGGGGCTGGGTGTCGTCGAAGTACGAGTGCGGGTCGATGCGGGCCATCGAGGCTCCCTTTCCGGTCCTGGAGTGCGCGGCATCTTGCCGTCAGACCGGGCGGAAGGGAAGGCGCGAGCGCGCCGCCGGGGCCGCCCGGTCCAGCGCCTACGGCAGCTCCTCGCGCAGGAGCGCCCCCTCCGGCACCGCGGCCCGGAGCGCCGCCACGACCGCGCGCACCCGCTCCGGGTCCTCGCCCTCGACGGTCAGCTTCACCCGGTACTCGGCGTCGTCCTCGAAGCGCGGGTAGCTGCCGATGTCCACGTCGGGGTGCGCGTCGGCGATGCGGGCCATCGCGTCGGCGATGGGGTCCTCGCCGACCGAGAGGAAGAGCTGGCCGAGGTGGAGCGGCACGCCCCCGAGGAGGTGCGCGACCCGCTCGAACTGCCAGCGGAAGAAGCGCGGCACGCCGGCGAGCATGAAGACGTTCTCGAGGCGCATCGTGGAGAAGTCGGCGTCGCCCTCGAGCACGGTGCCCACCGGCACGTCGGCCATCCGGAGCGAGGCCTCGTGCGGCTCCCGGCCGTAGCGGCGCAGCGCGTGGGCGCGGATGACCTCGACGATGCGCGCGCTGCGCTCGAGCGGGCGGCCGAAGGCGAGCCCCACCGCGCGGATGGTGACGTCGTCGTGGGTCGGCCCGATGCCGCCCGAGGTGAAGACCCAGGTGGACCGCCGCGCCTCGCGCGCCACCGCCTCGACGACGTCGTCCACCCGGTCCGGGACGGTCGCGATCGTGCGGAGCCGCACCCCGAGCTCGCGCAGGCGGCGTGCCGCCCAGGGGCCGTTCTCGTCCACGGTCTTCGCCGACAGGACCTCGTTCCCCACGACGACGAGCGCGGCGGTCGGGGCGGACACGACGGCCTCAGCCCTTCCGGTCGAGCTCGAGCACGGCGCGGTGCACGGCCCGGGCGACCTCCTCGACCGGCCGCTCGCCGTCCAGGACCACCACACGCTGGCCGGACGCCTGGATCCGCTCGAGGGCGCGGGCGTAGCTTCGCGCGACCTTCCGCTGGAACGCGGAGACCTCGTAGAGCTCCGGCGCGTCGGAGGCGGCCTTGCGGCGCGCGAACGCGACCGCCGGCCGGACCTCGAGGAAGATGGTGACGTCCGGCAGCGCAGCGCGCGCGTTCACGACCTCGACCCAGCCCATGTCGCCGGTCGTGACGCCCTGGTAGGCGAGCGACGAGAGCGTGAACCGGTCGGAGACGACGTCCACGCCCTTGAGGATCCGCGGCGCGATCTCGGCGCTGACGTGATCGAGGCGGTCCGCCGCGAAGAGGAGCGCCATCGCCGCCGGGTCGACGCCGCCGCCCGGGCCCGCGACCCGGTGGGTGAGCACCTGGCGCACGAGCGCGCCGACCGGCCCGCCGGAGGGCTCGGCCGTGACGTGCACCCGCCGCCCGTCGGCGCGGAGCCGCTCGCCGAGCAGGCGCGACTGCGTCGTGGTCCCCGCCCCGTCCAGCCCCTCGAGGACGACGAAGCGGCCGCGGCGCCTCACGCGTCGTACCCCAGCGCGGCCCGGACCTCCCGGAACCGCGCGAAGAGCGCGTCCTCCTCCTCGAGGAGGCGCTTCGCCCGCCGGTAGTACCGGATCGCGTAGAGGAGGACGGCGATGGTGACGATGGCGGCGAGCCAGATGTGGAGCGGCGGACCGACCTGCTTCTCGGGGCGCGGCTCGCCGGGCTTCCAGATGCCCCAGCGATCCCAGGAGAGCTTCCCGGTCAGGCCGACGCCGAGGAGCCCGACGAAGAGCGCGACCGAGCCGCGCCGCACCTCCAGGATCGAGGCGCGGGCCTCCAGGCGCGCGGCGAGCGCGGCGTGCTCCGCCTCGAGGGCGGCCCGGTCCGCGGCGGGCGCTGTAGCGGTCTCTGCCATGGCGGGCGTTTCTACGACCTTCCGAAGCGGGCGGCAATCGCGTCCTGGACGGCCCCCAGGGTGGCGCCCACGCGGACGCCCGGGTTGCGGTGCCGGGAGGTGATTCCGGGCAGCGTGCCGTCGTGGTAGCCGACCTTGAAGTCGGCGAACTTGAGGCCGTGCGCGGTGGAGAGCACGACCACCCGCTCGTCCGGCCGGATGACGCCCCGCGAGGCGAGCTTCTCGAGCGCGGCGAGCGCGACCCCGGTGTGCGGACAGGTGAAGAGCCCCGCGCGGTCGGCCCGCGCGGCGGCGTCCGCGAGCTCCTGCTCGCTCGCCTGCTCGACGACCCCGTCCAGCGCCTCGAGGGCCCGCAGCGCCCGGCGGGCCGAGACCGGCGCGCCGATCTGGATGGCGGACGCGAGCGTGGACCGCGCCGGCACCGCCTTCACCTCGAGCTCGGAGACCCTGCGCGCGCCCCGCCCCTCGTACGCGAGGAAGAGCGGGTTCGCCGCCTGGGCCTGGGCCACCGCCAGCCGGGGCAGCCGCGAGACGAGCCCGAGGTCGCGGAGCATGAGGAACCCCTTCGCCACCGCGCTCGCGTTCCCGAGGTTGCCGCCCGGGATCACCACCCAGTCCGGGCTCTCCCAGCCGAGCTGCTGCGCCACCTCGAGCGAGGCGGTCTTCTGCCCCTCGATGCGCAGCGAGTTCATCGAGTTCGCGAGGTAGACGTCGCCCGAGGCGGCGAGCTCCTTCACCACGCTCATGCAGCCGTCGAAGTCGGTGTCGAGCTCGAGGACCAGCGCGCCGTTCGCGATGGGCTGCACGAGCTGGGCGGTGGAGATCTTCCCGCGCGGGAGCAGCACCACGCAGGGGATGTCGGCCGCGGCGCAGTACGACGCGAGCGCGGCCGAGGTGTCGCCGGTCGAGGCGCAGGCCACCGCCCGGATGCGCGTGCCCTTCGCGCGCATGCCCTTCACGGCCGACACGAGCACCGTCATGCCGAGGTCCTTGAAGGACCCGGTGTGCGAGACGCCGCACTCCTTCACGAGCACGCGCGCGAGGCCGAGCTCGCGTGCGTACCGGTCGACGGAGAGCAGCGGCGTCGCCCCCTCGGCCATCGAGACGACGTGCGCCTCGTCGAGGCCGGGGTGCACCCACTCCTTCTTGCCCCACACCCCCGAGGCGAGCACGCCCGGGCCGGTGCGGAAGCGGGCCTCGAAGAGCGCCTTCCACTCCGCCGCGGACCGCCCCCGGAGCGCGTCGACGTCGTGCGCGACCTCGAGGAGCCCGTCGCAGCGCGGGCAGCGGTAGACGACCTCGTCGAGCGAGGCGCGGAAGTCGCAGCCCTCGGCGCAGCGGAACCAGGCCGTGTACGGGGCGGCGCTCATCCGCGCCCCGGGCCCTTCTTCAGGAACGCCGCGATGCGCTCGGCGGCCATGACGATCCGCGGCTCGTCCACGAGGAGCGCGAGCCGCACGTGGCCGTCGCCGGCCTGCCCGAACCCGATGCCCGGCGCCACGCAGACCCCGGCCTCGTCGATGAGCCGCTTCGCGAACTCGAGCGAGCCGAGGTGGCGGAACGCGTCGGGGATGGGCGCCCAGGCGAACATGGACGCCGCCGGCGACGGGACCGCCCAGCCGGAGGCCCCGAAGTGGCGGACGAGCGCGTCGCGGCGGCGGCGGTACTTCTCGCGGATCGCGGCCACGTCGTCGTCGCACTCGTCGAGGGCGGTGACGGCCGCCATCTGGACCGCGCCGAAGAGCCCGTAGTCGAGGTAGCTCTTCACGCGGGCGGCCGCGGCGACGAGCGCCGGCGCGCCGGCGGCGAAGCCGACCCGCCAGCCGGGCATGTTGTAGCTCTTCGAGAGCGACATGAACTCGATGGTCCGCTCGCGGGCGCCCGGGACGGTCAGCATCGCCGGCGCCCGGCCCTCGAACACGAGGTCCGAGTAGGCGAGGTCGGAGACGATGAACAGGTCCCGCGCCTCGGCGAACCGGACGATCTTCTCGAAGAGCTCCGGCGTCGCCACCGCGGCGGTCGGGTTGCCGGGGAAGTTCACGACGAGGCCGCGCGGCCGCCGCTCGGACTTCTCGGTCGCCTCGACGAGCGACTCGAAGAAGTCCACGCCGGCGCCCACCTTCACGGGGATGGTCTCGGCGTCGCCGATGATCGCCGCGTAGGCGTGGATCGGGTAGGTCGGCGACGGCGCCAGGATGGCCTCGCCCTCGCCGAGCAGCGCGAGGATGGCGTGGCCGATGCCCTCCTTCGACCCGATGGTCGCGAGGACCTCGCGGTCCGGATCGAGCTCGACCCCGTACCGCCGCTTCCACCAGCGGGCGGCCGCCTGGCGCAGCTCCGGCAGGCCGCGAGGGTTGAGGTAGCGGTGGAGCCGGGGCTCCGCGGCGGCGGTCCTGAGCCGCTCGACCACGCGGGCCGGGGTCGCACCGTCCGGGTTGCCCATCGAGAAGTCCACGACGTCGACGCCGCGCGCGATGGCCTCGTCGCGCAGCTTGTCGGTGATCGTGAACACGTAGAGGGGCAGCCGCTTGACGCGCGCGAACACCTCGGGCTCGTTGAAGGTCTTCATGAGGGTCGAGCAGGATGCCGTCACCGGCCCCGCTTTTCAAGCTTCGCGCACCCCTCCCGGGTCATGCCAGGAGGTCACACCGCCCGGGCCCCGCAGGCCGGGCAGACCGGGCCTCGGACCAGGTTGCCGCACCCGCAGATCCGCGCCCCGTCCGGCGCGACCGCCCCGGTCGCCGTGGGCGCCGCGGCGACCACGGGGAGGCGCATGCCGCAGTGGGCGCAGATGCGCTCGCCGGGGTGCGCCGGGTTCCGGCAGTAGCGGCAGGTGACCGCGACCGGGAACGGGGTCGGCGCGTCGCCGGCGGCCACCTCGGAGGTCGGCTCGAGGTCCGGCACGCCCTCCCCCGGGACCTCCGGGATCGGCGCCGCGAGCGTGGGCTCGAGGTCCGGCACCCGCTCCTCGGCCACCTCGGCCGCGGCGCCGAAGAGCGTCGGCTCGAGCTCCGGCATCGAGGCCGCCTCCACCGCGACCGCCTCGAAGCGCGTCGCCTCGAGCCCCTCGGCGGGCGCCACCGGCGCCGGCACGGCGACGTCCGCCGGGAACGGCCGCCCGCAGACGTCGCACGCGTCGCCGGCGGCCTGCTGGTTCTCGCAGAGGGAGCAGACGATCATCGGGAGCGACTCTACCGCTTCCGCGGGCGGGGCTACAGGAGCGGGACGAAGCGGACGGCCAGGAGGTCGGTGGAGGTGAGCGTGCCGTCCGCGGCGCAGTCCACCCGGCGGAGGACCTGGGAGCCCTCCTCCGGGCCGACCGGGAGGATCATCCGGCCGCCCGGCGCGAGCTGGGCCTCGAGGGCCTCGGGCACCGCGCAGGCCGCGGCCGTCACGAGGATGCGGTCGAAGGGCGCCGCCTCCGGCCAGCCGAGCGCGCCGTCGCCCTCGCGCAGCTCGACGTTCCCGAGGTGGAGGGCGTCGAGCAGCAGCGCCCGCGCCCGCGCCGCGAGCGGCCCGAGCCGCTCGATCGACCAGACCCGCGCGGCGAGGCGCGCCAGCACGGCGGTCTGGTAGCCGGAGCCGGTGCCCACCTCGAGCACCCGCTCGCGCCCGGTGAGGCCGAGCTGCTCGGTCATGTACGCGACGACGTAGGGCTGGGAGATGGTCTGGCCGAGGCCGATGGGGAGGGGCCGATCGAGCTCGGCGTCGCCGCGGAGCCGGTCGGGCACGAACCGCTCGCGCGCGAGCTCGGCGATGGCCCGGAGGACCGCGGGATCGCGGATCCCCTTCGCCTCCACCTCCCGGGCGAGCGCCTCGCTCACGCCCGGGATCCTACCCGACCTGCGCGAGCGAGAGCCGCTCCCTCCACCGGGTCTCCACCGCCTCCCGTGCGGCACGATGCCCGGGGGCCTCCAGCCGAGGATCGGCCTCGAGGAGCCCGAACGCGTCCTCGCGCGCCTCCTCCAGGATCGCCTCGTCGCGGTAGAGGTCGGCGACGTCGAGGATGGGCTGGCCGGACTGCCGCGTGCCGAGGAGCTCGCCGTGGCCGCGGATCTGGAGATCGACCCGGGCGATCTCGAAGCCGTCCTGGGTGCGCTCCATGGCCTTCAGGCGCTCGCGCGCCTCCTGCCCCGCCTTCTTCGCGACCAGCAGGCAGAAGCTCTTCGCGGCGCCGCGCCCCACCCGCCCGCGCAGCTGGTGGAGCTGCGAGAGGCCGAAGCGCTCGGCGTGCTCCACGATCATCACGCTCGCGTTCGGGACGTCGACGCCGACCTCGATGACGGTCGTCGCGACGAGGAGCCGCGTCTGGCCGGCCCGGAAGCGGTCCATCACCGCCTGCTTCTCGTCGGCCTTCATGCGCCCGTGGAGGAGCCCCACCTCGACGCCCGGGAAGGCGCGGCGGAGCGCCTCGGCGCCGCTCGTGGCGTCGGCGAGGTCGCTCTTCTCCGACTCCTCGACGAGCGGGTAGACGACGTACACCTGACGGCCGGCGGCGAGCTCCTTCCTCGCGACCTCGAGCGCCATCCGGCGCTGGCTGTCCGGGAAGAGCCTCGTCTCGACCGGAGTGCGGCCCGGGGGCAGCTCGTCGATCTTCGACTGGTCGAGGTCGCCGTAGAACGCGAGCGCGAGCGTGCGGGGGATGGGCGTCGCGGTCATCACGAGCACGTCCGGCCGCCTCCCCTTCGAGATGAGCCGCGCCCGCTGCAGCACGCCGAAGCGGTGCTGCTCGTCGACGACCACGAGGCCGAGCTTCTCGAAGCCGACGACGTCCTCGAGGAGCGCGTGGGTGCCCACCGCGATCCGGGCGCGCCCGTCCGCGACCGCGGCGCGCGCCTCCTTCTGGCCCTTGCCGCGGGCGGACGCGCCGACGAGCGCGATCTGGACGCCGGTGCCCTCGAGCCAGCGCGCGAGCGTCCGGGCGTGCTGCTCGGCGAGGATCTCGGTGGGCACCATGAGCGCCGCCTGCCAGCCGGACTGGACGGCGAGCATCATCGCCGCGAAGGCGACCGCGGTCTTGCCGCTGCCGACGTCGCCCTGGAGGAGCCGGTTCATGGGTTCCCGGCGGCCCATGTCCTTCGCGATCTCGCCGAGCACCCGGCGCTGGGCGCGGGTGAGCTCGAACGGGAGGCGCGCGGTGGCGCGGCCGAGCGCCTCCGGGCCGGCCTCGAAGGCGATGCCGGCCTCGGCGCGGACCCCCTGCCGTCGCAGGCCGAGCGCGAGCTGCAGGAAGAAGAGCTCCTCGTAGGCGAGCCGCCGGAAGCCGGGCGTCGCCCGGGCGGCGGCGGCGAGGAGGTCCGTGCCGGGCGACGGGAAGTGGGCCTCCTTCACGGCGAGCCCGCGGCCCGGCAGGCCGCGCCGCGCGCGGAGCTCCGGCGGGAGGTCGTCCACGAGGGCCGGCGCGAACTCGTCGACGAGCCGCTTCATCATCCGGCGCAGCGCCGGGTGCTGGTGGTCGGCGGGCCCGGGGTAGATGGGCACGATGCGGCCGAAGCTCGCGGAGTCCCCGGCCTGGACCTTCTCGACCTCGGGCTGGGACATCTGCTTCCTGCCCCCGAAGCCCTCGGTGACCTTGCCCCAGGCGAGGAGGACGTCGCCGGCGGCGAACTGCTTGAGCCGCCAGGTGGGCGGGTTGAAGAAGACGAGCTTCAGCGCGCCGGAGGCGTCGGCCGCGGTGACCTCGAGGAGCGGACGCCCGTTGCGCATGCGCTGCGTGCGGGAGCCCCTCACGGTGAGGTGGACGATCCCCTCGTCGCCGGGCGCGAGGTCGGCGACCCGGCGCACCTGCGTGCGATCCTGGTACGCGCGCGGCCAGAACTCGAGCGCGTCGGCCACGGTGCGCCGCCCGCGCTCCTCGAGGTTGCCCCGGGTCGCCTGGTGGAACTTGAGCGACTCGAGCGTGGCCGACAGCGACCGCCGGCGGGCCGCGCGCTCCTTCGGATCTGCGGGCTCGGGGAGCGGGGCGAAGGGCTGGTCGGGTTTCGCGAGAACCCCGGGGCGTTCCCCGTGATCCTTCTCCCACACCGGGGAAGAGGGACGTGGAGCCGCCGCACCGGCTGCGGGTGAGGGGGCCACCGGCGCGGGAGCCCGGGTCTCGATCCGTCCCGCCCGCGCGACCGCCTGCACCTCCGCCGGCACCGGCACGAGCGCGGCAAGCGCGGCCGCGATGGTGGAGAGGGCGCGCTTCCGGCCCTCGAGCGGCAGCGCCTCGAAGCCATCGGCCTCGGCGGCGAGCCTCCGGAGGGCCGCCGAGTCCGGCGCGCCCGCGGCCCGGGCCCGGGCCACGGCGTCGCCGAGCAGCTTCCCGAAGCCCTTCAGGCGCGCGAGGCCCGCGAAGTCGTCCTTCACCGCGAACCGCAGCGGGCGGACCACGCCCTCGAGCACCGCGGCGGCGGCGGCCGCGGGCGAGGCGCCGGGCGGGGTGGGAGGCGGCACGCCGGGATCCTACCGGCTCACTCCGACTCCGCGACCTCGTCCTCGACGAACGCGATCGACTTGATCTCGTATTCCTTCTGCCCGCCGGGGGTGCGCACGGTCACGGCGTCCCCCTCCTCGCGGCCGATGAGCGCGCGGGCGATGGGGCTCGTGACCGAGATGCGGCCGAGCTTCAGGTCGGCCTCGATCTCCCCCACGATGCGGTAGGTGACCTCGTCGCCCGAGTCGGTGTCCTCGAGCTCGACCGTGGCGCCGAACACGACGCGGTCGCCGGCGTGCTTCGTGACGTCGATGACCTCGGCGGAGGCGATCCAGTGCTCGACCTGGAGGATGCGGCCCTCGACGTGGGACTGCTTCTCCTTCGCCGCGTGGTACTCGGCGTTCTCGGAGAGGTCACCGTGGGAGCGCGCCTCCGCGATCTCCTTCACGATCTTGGGGCGCTCGACGGCCTTGAGCCGCTTGAGCTCTTCCTTCAAGCGGGCGAGGCCGCTCTTCGTCATCGGGACGCGATCGGACATCGTTTGCCGAGCCTTGTAGTCGGTGAGGCGCTGAAAAGTGAGCGGCCGGTCCGGGAGACCCGGAACGGCCGCTGCTGACGCCTTCAGTAGAGCGTCTGGAACGCCCTGTCAACGTCCGGGCGCGTGATACTCCTGCAGGGAGCACACGCCGGTCCGGCCGCCCTTCGCCGCCTCCATCGCGCCGACCGCGGCCCGGGCCCCGGTCATGGTCGTGAAGTACGGCAGCCCCTTCATCAGGGTCTCCCGGCGGATCGAGAAGCTGTCCGAGACCTCGCGCTTCCCGGCCGTCGTGTTGAAGACGAGGTGGACGTCGCCGTCCTTGATGAGGTCGACGATGGACGGCCGGCCCTCGCGGACCTTCCGGACCGCCACGGCCGGGACGCCGTGCTCCTTCAGGTAGGCCGCGGTGCCGCCGGTCGCGAGCACCTCGAAGCCGAGCCCGACGAGGCGACGCCCGACCTCGAGCGCCGCGGGCTTGTCGGAGTCCTTCACCGACAGGAAGGCGCGCTTCCCCTCCCCGCCCGCCGGCAGCGTGTTGCCCGCCGCGTTCTGCGCCTTGAAGAAGGCCTGCTCGAACTGGGCCGCGATGCCCATGACCTCGCCGGTGGAGCGCATCTCGGGCCCGAGCATGGAGTCGACGCCCGGGAAGCGGGTGAACGGGAAGACCGCCTCCTTCACCGAGATGTGCTTCGGGTGGGCCGGCCCGCGGATGCCGGCCTCCTCGAGCGACTTCCCCACCATGCAGAGCGAGCCGGCCTGCGCGAGCGGCAGGCCGGTCGCCTTGCCGACGAACGGCACGGTGCGGCTCGCGCGCGGGTTCACCTCGAGGACGTAGACGTCCTTGCCCTGGATGGCGAACTGCACGTTCATGAGCCCGACGACCCCGAGCTCCTTCGCCATCGCGATGGCCTGCTGCTCGATCTGGGCGACGACGTCGGCGGAGAGCGAGAACGGCGGGAGCGCGCAGGCCGAGTCGCCGGAGTGGATGCCGGCCTCCTCGATGTGCTCCATGACGCCGCCCACCACGACCTTCTCGCCGTCGGAGACGACGTCGACATCGACCTCGGCGGCGTCGCGCAGGAAGCGGTCGATGAGCACCGGCCGCTCGTTCGAGGCCTGCACCGCGTCGCGCAGGTAGGTCTCGAGGTCCTTGTCGTCGAACACGACCTCCATGGCGCGGCCGCCGAGCACGTAGGACGGGCGGACCATGACCGGGTACCCGATGCGGTGGGCGACCTTGAAGGCCTCCTCGGCGCTCCGGGCGACGCCGTTCTCCGGCTGGCGCAGCCCGAGCTTCACGATCAGCTCGGCGAAGCGCTCGCGATCCTCGGCGCGATCGATGGCGTCCGGCGTGGTGCCGCAGATCGGCACCCCGAGCTCGTGGAGCGGCACGGCGAGCTTGAGGGGCGTCTGGCCGCCGTACTGGACGATGAGCCCCTCGGGCTTCTCGACGTGCACGACCTCGAGCACGTCCTCGAGGGTGAGCGGCTCGAAGTACAGGCGGTCCGAGGTGTCGTAGTCGGTGGAGACCGTCTCGGGGTTGCAGTTCACCATCAGCGTCTCGTAGCCGGCCTTGCGCAGGGCGAAGGAGGCGTGGACGCAGCAGTAGTCGAACTCGATGCCCTGGCCGATGCGGTTGGGACCGCCGCCCAGGATCATGATCTTCTTGCGGTCCGTCGGGGCCGCCTCGCACTCCTCCTCGTAGGTCGAGTAGAGGTACGGGGTGAAGGCCTCGAACTCCGCGGCGCAGGTGTCGACCCGCTTGAACACCGGCCGCACGCCGAGCTTCCAGCGCAGCTCGCGGACCTCCTTCTCCGTCTTCCCGGCGAGCTTCGCGAGCCGCTTGTCGGAGAAGCCCATGCGCTTCACCTCGCGCAGGGCCTCCTTCGTCTGCGGCACGCCCTTCGCGAGCTCGGCCTCCTTCGCGACGATGCCGGCGATCTCCCGCAGGAACCAGGGATCGATGAAGGTGAGCTGGAAGACCTCCTCCACGGACAGCCCGGCCCGGAAGGCCTCCCCCACCCAGAAGAGCCGGTGGGCGCGCGGCACGGTGGCCTCGGCGCGGATGCGGTCGAGCTCGTGGGTGGCGTAGGCGTCGCCCGGCGCCTTCCCGAGCGGCGAGTCGAAGCCGGACCGGTCGATCTCGAGGCCGCGGAGCGCCTTCTGGAGGCTCTCCTGGAAGGTCCGGCCGATGGCCATCACCTCGCCGACCGACTTCATCTGCGTGGTGAGCGTGTCGTTCGCGCCGCGGAACTTCTCGAAGGCGAAGCGCGGCACCTTCGTGACGACGTAGTCGATCGTCGGCTCGAAGGAGGCCGGGGTGTACCGGGTGATGTCGTTCTTGATCTCGTCGAGCGTGTAGCCGACGGCGAGGCGCGCGGCGATCTTCGCGATGGGGAACCCGGTGGCCTTCGACGCGAGCGCGGACGAGCGCGACACGCGCGGGTTCATCTCGATGACGACCATCCGGCCGTTCTTCGGGTCCACGCCGTACTGGATGTTGCAGCCGCCGGTCTCGACGCCGATCTCGCGGATGATGCGGATCGCCGAGTCCCGCATCAGCTGGTATTCCTTGTCGGTCAGCGTCTGCGCGGGCGCGACCGTGATCGAGTCGCCGGTGTGCACGCCCATCGGGTCGAGGTTCTCGATCGAGCAGATGATGACGACGTTGTCGTGCTTGTCGCGCATCACCTCGAGCTCGTACTCCTTCCACCCGATGATCGACTCCTCGCAGAGGATCGTGTGGGTGGGGGAGAGCGCGAGCGCGCGCCGCGCGAGGGGCTCGAACTCCTCGAGGTTGAACGCGACGCCGCCGCCCTCGCCGCCGAGGGTGAAGGACGGGCGGATGATGATGGGGAAGCCGATGTCCTTCGCGATCGCCTTCGCCTCCTCCCAGGAGGTGGCGTAGCCGGACCGGGGCATGGCGACCCCGATGCGGTTCATCGCGTCCTTGAAGAGCTGGCGGTCCTCCGCCTTCTCGATGGCCTCGAGCTGGGCGCCGATGAGCTTCACGCCGTACTTCTCGAGGACGCCGCGCTTCGCGAGCGCGACGGCGAGGTTGAGCGCGGTCTGGCCGCCGAGCGTCGGGAGCAGCGCGTCGGGCCGCTCGCGGGCGATGATCTGCTCGGCGACCTCCGGCGTGATGGGCTCGACGTAGGTGCGGTCGGCGAACCCGGGGTCCGTCATGATGGTCGCCGGGTTGGAGTTGAGGAGCACGATCTCGTACCCCTCCTCCTTCAGCGCCTTGCAGGCCTGGGTCCCGGAGTAGTCGAACTCGCAGGCCTGGCCGATGACGATCGGCCCCGACCCGACGAGCATGATCTTCTTGAGGTCTGTGCGGCGCGGCATTGGGGCCGGGAATCTAGCACGCCGGTCCGACCGTGCCAGCGGCTCCTTCGCCCGGGCGCCGCTAGCCGCCGAGCTTCTCGGCGGCCTCCTTCTCGCGGGCCGCCCCGAGGGCCTCGAGGAGCTTCTTCGCCTTGGGGAAGTTCTCGAGGAGGAGCGCCACCACCGGCAGGGGGAAGACCACCGCCGTGAGCTCCGTCCGGGCGACGAGCGACCAGGCCCGGCCGCTGCCGAGGAGCGCCCCGGCGCCATGGAACCCGCCGCGCTCGAGGTGGGCGAGCTCGACCGGACCGGACGAGGACCCGACCCGCACCGACCCCGCCCCGTCGAGCACGAGCAGGAGCTGCTGGTCGTCGCCCTCGGGGGACACCACCTCGCCCGCCTCCCAGGTCACCGCGCGGGCGACCTTGAGGAGGTCGGCCCGGGCGTCCGGGTCGAGCGAGCGAAAGACGAGGCTCGCCTCGACGAAGGCCGTCGTGGCGAGGTCGCCCCATACCTCCCGGGCCGGGCTGGCCATGACCGGGAGGCTAGCATACGCTCGGGAACTTCTATGACCCTCGGTGGGATCGCGCTCGCGGTTGGGCTGGCGCTCGGGCAAATTGGGCAGGAACTGCAGGAGCCGCGGCAGCAGGAGCAGCGGCAGCAGGAGCAGCGGGAGGAGCAGCGGAAGGAGAAGCAGGAGCAGAAGCCGGAGGTCGCGGAACCCGCGCCGGCTCCCGCTCCGCCGCCCGCGGCGCCTTCGCCTCCTACCGCTTCTGCTCCTGCTACCGCTCCTGCTACCGCTCCCGCTACCGCGGCTGCTCCACCTGCTCCTGCTCCTGCGACTGCTCCTGCTGCCAAAGCATCAGCACCGGCATCGGCACCTGCACCTGCACCCGCACCGGCATCGGCACCCGCACCGGCATCAGCGAGAGCATCCGCACCAGCCCCAGCGGCCCCCGCCCCCCCCGCCCCCTCCAAACCCGCCCCCGACCGCGAGCAGGCCGCCCGCGCCGCCCTCGCGTTCCTCGACGCCCTCGTCGCCGGCGATCCGGTCGCCCTGACGGCCGCGAGCGGCTCCCCCTTCAGCTTCGACGGCGACGTGCGCACGGGCCCGGACGCGGTCCGGCGCGCCTGGCGCGAGGCCCTGGCCGCGCGGCGGCCGGCGGCGCCGGACCGGCTGGACGATCTCGAGCTCCTGACGGCCGCCGAGGCCACCCAGCGCCTGGGGCCCCCGCCCGGGCGGATCGCGCCCGTGGCGCAGCGGAGCGCCTGGGTCGCGATCGCGAACGTGTCCGGCCGCCCGGTCGTCCTCTTCCTCGCCCGGGAGGGCGGGAAGATGGCCGTGACCGGGATGCACGACTGAGGCGCGGGCGCCGCCTGGCTACACGAGCGACTTCGCCATCTCGGCGATGCGGTCGCAGCCCTTGTCGATCTGCTCCATCGACGTCGCGAACGAGAGCCTCAGGTGCCCCGGCGCGCCGAACGCGCTCCCCGGGACCACCGCGACCTGGTGCTTGTCGAGCAGCAGGTCCGCGAGCGCCGAGTCGGTGCCGAGCGGCGCGGCCGCTCCGGGCGCCTTCCTCGCGAGGAGCGCGGTCACGTTCGGGAACGCGTAGAACGCGCCGGCCGGGTCGAAGCACTTCATCCCCGGCACCGCGTTCAGGCGCTGCACGATGTGCCTGCGGCGCCCGTCGAAGGTGACCCGCATCTTCTCGACCTCGGCGTCGACGCCGGGCAGCGTGAGCGCCGCGAGCGCGGCCTTCTGCGCGATGGAGGTCGCGTTCGAGGTGGAGTTGTCCTGGAGCTTCTGCATCGCGGCGATGAGCGGCTGCGGCGCGGCCGTCCAGCCGATGCGCCAGCCGGTCATCGAGAAGGTCTTCGAGGCGCCGTTCACGAGCGCGACCTGGCCGCGGAGCGACGGGTCGAGGTCGAGCACGTTCTCGAACTTCCCGCGGTAGACGAGCTTGTCGTAGATGTCGTCGGAGACGAGCAGGACGTCCTTCCCCTTCGCGAGCCGGATGACGGTCTCGAGCGTGCGCCGCGAGAGCATGGCGCCGGTCGGGTTGGACGGGCTGTTGAGGATGACCGCGCGCGTGCGGGGCGAGAAGGCGGCCTCGATCTGCGCGTCGGACGGGTCGAAGCCCTGCTCGACCGTGGTCTCCACGACGACCGGCACGCCGCCGGACACGCGGACCATGTCGGCGTAGCTCACCCAGTAGGGCGCGAAGATGACCACCTCGTCGCCGTCGTTCAGGAGCGCCTGGAACAGGTTGAAGAGCGCGTGCTTCCCGCCGCAGGAGACGAGCACCTCGTTCGGCGCGTACTTCAGCTTGTGGTCGCGCTCGATGGAGGCGGCGATCGCCTCGCGCAGCTCCGGGATGCCGTTCGTGGGCGTGTACTTCGTGAAGCCCTGGTCGAGCGCCTGCTTCGCCGCGTCCTTCACGATGGCGGGCGTGTCGAAGTCGGGCTCGCCGGCGCCGAACCCGACGACGTCGATGCCCTTCGACTTCATCTCCCGCGCCTTGGCGGTGATGGCGAGGGTCGGCGAGGGCTTCACGGCATCCAGGCGCTTGGCGAGCTTCATGGTCCTCTCACGGGGGAACAGGTGGACCCGCGAGTGTACCAGAGCGTGACGCGCTGCGGCCGGAGCGATTGTCGAGTCGGCTCAGGGAAGCCGGGCGCCCGCCATCTTCTTGCGGAGGCCCTCTGCGACGTTCGGGGGAACGAGGCCGGACACGTCGCCCCCGAACTTCGCGATCTCGCGGACGAGCCGGGCCGAGACGTAGAAGTAGTCCTCGCCGGTCATGACGAAGACCGCCTCGAAGTCGGGCAGGAGCTTGCGGTTCATGTTCGCGAGCTGGAACTCGTACTCGAAGTCGCTCATCGCGCGCAGGCCGCGGATGACGGTGTGCACGCCGGTGCGGCGGCAGTAGTCGACGAGCAGCCCCTCGAACGCGTCCACCTCGACCCGGGGGTCGTCCCCGAGCGCCTCGCGGATGAGCCGCTTGCGCTCCTCCACCGAGAACAGGGGTGACTTCGCGGGGTTGTTCGCGACGGCGACGACGAGCCGGTCGAACACCTTGAGGCCGCGCTGGATGATCGCGAGGTGCCCGTTCGTGAGGGGGTCGAACGAGCCGGGGTAGATGGCGGTGCGGGCCATGAGCGGCGGAGTATCCATCACTCCTTCGCGTAGATCGAGATGCCGGTGCCGCCGAACTTGCGGCGGTCGACGAGCCGCAGCGGTCCGGCCTCGTCGGGGGGCGGGTGCTTCGCGTCGTGCTCGGCGACGACCCGGCCTCCGGGGACCACGCAGCGCCCCGCCCCCGGGAGCGCCGCCCCGGGGCCGCCGGCGTAGGGCGGATCCACGAACACGAGCGCGAAGGCGTTCTCCGGCAGCGCGGGCAGGACGTCCTCGACCCGGCCACGCCGGACCTCGACCCGCTCCGACAGGCCCAGGGCCGACGCGTTGCGCCGTACGGTCTCGGCGGCGTCCCGGTCCGCGTCGACGCAGACCGCCCGCTCGCAGCCGCGCGAGAGCGCCTCGAGCGCGAGCGCCCCCGACCCGGCATAGAGGTCGAGGACCACGCCGCCCTCGAAGAACTGGCCGAGCACGTTGAAGACGGCTTGCCGGACCTTGTCGGAGGTCGGCCGGGTCGCGTCGCCGCGCGGCATCTCCAGGCGCCGCCCGCGCAGGGCGCCGGCCACGATCCGGCTCATCGGCGCATCGACCCCAGGCGGCGCTCGAGGGCCCGCGCGATCCGCGAGGCCGCGCCCGCGAGCCCGAGGCGCGAGAGGAGCGCGTGGGTCTCCAGGTACGCCCGCGCCTCGAGCCGGTCGCGCGCGTCGGCGTCGAGCCGGGCCGCGGCGAGCTCGAGCCGGGTCTCGCCGCGGGGGCCGGGAGCGCCGTCGCTGGCCCCTTCGGGCAGCGCCGCCTCGGCCCGCGCCTCCGCGGCGCCGCCGTCCTCCACGATGCGCACCGGCGCCGCGACCTGCGCCTCGCGCTGGGGGCCGCCGAGCGGGCCGCGCCGGGCGAGGGCCGTGCCCCGGAGCGCGTCGGCGAGCCGGGCGAGCGTGGCCGCCTGCGCCGCGGCGCCCTCCCCGTCCGCGGCGGCCGGGCAGCGGACGCTCAGGATGGCGGGCGCCGCGTGGGCGCGGCGGAGCTCGTCCACGAAGGCCGGCCCCGCGCCGCGCGGGGGCCGAGCGCCTCGAGGTCGACGATGACGTCGAGCGCGATCCCGCGCTCGAGCGCGGGGTTCGCGAGCGCGGCGAGCGTGGCGGCGCGCGCCTCCGGCGGGACCGCGGAGACGTCCACCGCGAGGTGCGTCACCCCCGCGTCGACGAGCGCCCACGCCTCGGCGAGCGCGCGCTCGAGCGCGGCGGCGTCGCCTCCCGCCGGGGAGACCTCGCCGGCGAGGAAGATCGGCAGGCCCGCCGCGATCTCGTCGGCGGCCTCCGCCACGGCGTCGAACCAGCGCGCCGGCGCCGGCGCCCCCGCCCGCAGCGCGAGGCCGAGCGGCGCCCCGAGCTCCTTCGCGGCGACGAGCGCACCGCGCGCGACCGCCGGCACCGAGGCGCGCACGAGCGGGAGCGGCACGCCGAGCCCGCCGGCCGGGCCGAGCAGCTCGGCGGTCGCGAGCGGGCAGGCCTCGCTGCGGCGCCCGAGGCGCTCGGCCACGCGGGCCGGACGGAACGCGAGGATGGGCGTGAGCACGCCCTCGCTATAACACGGAGTCAAGCGACCGGCAGGGCCAGCGCCTGGCGCACCCGGGCGAGGAGCGCCTCCGGCGTGAAGGGCTTCTGCAGGAGGCGGGTCGCGTCCGCGAGGCCGTTGCGCTCGGCGAGGAACTCGGGCGAGTAGCCGGAGAGGAACAGCACCCGCACGCCGGGCCGCTGGCGCACGACCTCGGCCGCGAGGTCGGTCCCGCTCATGCCCGGCATCACGACGTCGGTCACGAGGAGGTCGAGCGGGTTCGACGGGTGCTCCCGGAGGTACACGAGCGCCTCGGGGCCGGAGGTCGCGAGCTGGACCGAGTAGCCCGCGCGCGCGAGCGTCCGCACCGTCACCGCGCGCACCTGCGGGTCGTCCTCCACGACGAGGAGGGCCCCGGTCCCCGGGCCGCTCCGCGCGGGCTCCGGCGCGGCCTCCTCGACGGCCTCGTCGACCGACGGCAGGCAGATGCGGAACTCGGTGCCCTCCCCCGGCGCGGAGCGCAGGTGCACGTGCCCGTGCGAGGCGTCGACGATGCCGTGGACCGTGGCGAGCCCGAGGCCGGTGCCCTTCCCCGGCTCCTTCGTGGTGAAGAACGGCTCGAAGGCGCGCGCCAGCACCTCCGGCGGCATGCCCGCGCCGTCGTCGCGGACGGTGAGGACGACCCAGCGGCCGGGGACGTGGGTGACGTCGCCGATCCCGTGCTCCCGCCGCTCGACCTCGAGCGCGAGCGTACCGCCGCCCGGCATGGCGTCTCGTGCGTTCACCGCGAGGTTGAAGAGCACCTGCTCGAGCTGGACCGGGTCCGCCTTCACCGTCGCGGGTTCGCCGCCGGGGGTCCGCACGACGAGCCGGACGTCCTCGCCGAGGACGCGCCGGAGCAGCTTCTCGGATCGCAGGACCACGTCGGACACGTCGAGCGCGATGGGGTTCGCGATCTGGCGCCGCGCGAAGGCGAGGAGCTGCCGGGTGAGGTCCCGGGCGCGCTCGCCCGCGCCCTCGATCTCGCCCACGAGCGACAGGTCGAACGGGCGCCCCTCGGCGTGGTCCTCGCGGAGCGCGGCGGCCCCGGAGAGCACGACGGTCACGATGTTGTTGAAGTCGTGCGCGATGCCGCCGGCGAGCCGGCCGACGCTCTCGAGCCGCTGCGCCTGGTGGAACTGCTGCTCGAGGCGACGCTGCTCGGTGACCTCGACCGCGGTCAGCACGACCTCGTCGGGATCGAGCCGGAAGCCGGTGACCCAGAAGTGCCGGCCGGCGCGCTCGAAGGTGTACGTGATGCGGCTGTCCGGGCTCGCGCAGATCTCCCGCAGCCGAGGGAGGTGCTCGTTCGCCCCGCTCAGGCCGAGGTCGGCCCACCGCCGCCCCACGAGGTCCAGGCCCAGGTCGGCCTTCGCGCGCGGGTTCGCGTCGAGCACGACCGCGCCGACGATGAGCCCCTGCCGGTCGCGCTCGGCCCGGAGGATGATCGCGCCCTCGGTGATGTTCTCGAAGAAGCGCCGGTAGCGCGCCTCCCGCTCCTGCGCGACGTTCCGGTCCGCGCGCGCCCGGGCGTAGACGCGGCGCAGGTCCTCCACGAGCAGGGTCACGATGAGGCAGACCGCGACCGTGACGACCCAGTGGAACACCGTCTTCGTGCTCGCGAACCGGAACGACCCGAGGTCCGGCAGGAAGAAGAGCTTGATGACGACGCCCGCGGCCGCGGTGGCCGCATACCCGCCGGTGCGGCCGCCGAACCGGGCGGCCACGACCACCGGCAGGACGAAGAGGATGCCGATGGGCGCGTCCCCCGCCGCGAAGCCGATCGCGATCCGCAGGCCGAGCGTCGCCGCGACGAGCGCGACCCCGAGCACGGCCCCGCGCCAGCCCGGGAGGGCGTCGAAGGGGGACGAGCCGGAGGCAAGGCGAGGCTCCGCCATGAACGTTCGACTCTACCGCCCGCGCCTGCGGGCCGGGAGAGCGGCGATCACGGTGGGTGCGGCGCGACCCTCAGTGAGTGTGGACGTCGTCCACGTGCGCGTAGCCGGCCGACTCGATCTGGAGGGTGGTGTGGTCGATGCCGAAGGTGCGGCGAAGCGCCGCCTTCACGTCGGTCAGGATCCGGTCGTTGTCGCCCACGCAGTCGTCCCGGACCACGACGTGCGCCGAGAGCGCCACCATCGAAGTCGAGATCGTCCAGACGTGGAGGTCGTGCACCGCCACCACCCCCTCGGCCGACTCCATCTGCCGCAGCACCTCCGCCACGTCGATGTGGGCAGGCACCGCCTCCATCAGGATGTCGGTGATCTCGACCACGATCCGGAGCGCCCCGACCAGGATGAGCAGCGAGATGGCGAGCGACAGCGCAGGGTCGATCCAGGCGAGATCGGGGCGGACCGCCATCACGCCCGCGCCGGCGAGCACGCCGAAGGACGAGACCGTGTCGGAGAGGACGTGCAGGAACGCCGAGCGGCTGTTGAGCCCGTGCTCGTCGTGCAGGAACCACAGGATGGCGAGGTTCGTGAGGAGGCCGATGGCCGCGACGACGGCCATCACCCCGAGCGCGATCGGCTGCGGCGGCCCCCGGAGGCGCTCGACCGCCTCCCACGCGATCCAGCCGGAGAGCACGACGAGCGCGCCCACGTTGAGCTGGGCCCCGAGCACCTCCGCCCGGCGGAAGCCGAACGTGCGCCGGACGTCCGCCGGACGCGCGGCGAGGTAGGCGGCCACCACCGCGAGCGCGAGCGCGCCGGCGTCGGTGAGCATGTGCGCCGCGTCGGAGAGGAGCGCGAGGGAGCCGGAGAGCCAGCCGCCCACGGTCTCCGCGACCATGATGGCCGCGGTCAGGCCGAGGGAGATCGAGAGGCGCCGGAGGCTGCGGTCGCTCGCGGTGCGCGGCTGGCCATGGCCGTGGGCGTGCCCATGGTCGTGGCCATGTGCGTGCGCGTGGCCGTTCGAGCCAGGTCCGTGCGGGTGGACGGCGGGGGACCGTTTCTCGAAGGGTTCCTGCGACATTCCGCTTGCGCCTCCGGGGGGTGCAGTCTACGCCAAAGGTCTCCCCGATGGCGCGCACCGCCCACCACGCCACCGCCGCCGACGGCACGCCGATCTACTGGTCCTCGACCGGCCGCGGCTCGCCGGCGGTGGTGCTCACCGACGGCATCGGCTGCGCGGGCTGGATCTGGCGGGCGCTCCGGCCCAAGCTCGCCGAGGATCGCCGCGTCATCCACTGGAACTACCGGGCGCACGGCGCGAGCGGCGCGCCCCGCAGCCCGGCCCGGATGACGCTCGTCGACTGTGCCGAGGACCTCGCGGCGGTGCTCGCCGACGCCCGGGAGCCGCGCGCGGTGATCGTCGCGCACTCCATGGGCGTGCAGGTCGCCCTCGAGCTCCACCGCCGGCACCCCGAGCGCGTGGCCGGCCTCGTGCTCGCCCTCGGCGCCCCGGGCCGGCTCCTCGACGCCTTCCGCGACTCGCCCGCGGCGAAGCTCGCCTTCCCCTGGGCCCGCGACCTCATCCTCCGGCACCCGGAGCTCGCGCGCGTTGCCTTCCGGACGCTCATCCCCACCCAGTTCGCCGTCGACTACGCCCTCCAGCACGAGGTCGACCGCACGCGCGTCGACCGGGCGGACATGCAGCGGTACTTCGACGACCTCGCCCAGGTGGACCCTACCCTCTTCGTCCGGCTGCTCCACTCGGCCTCCGACCACGACGCGACCCCGCACCTCCCGAAGGTGCGGGTGCCCACGCTCGTCATCGGCGGCGAGAAGGACACCTTCACGCCGCTCCGCCTCTCGAGGGAGATGGCCGAGGCGATCCCGGGGGCCCGCCTCCTCGTCCTCCGCGGCGGCACGCACGTCGGCCTCCTCGAGGCCCAGGAGCTCGTCGAGCGCGAGGTCCGCGCGTTCCTCGCCGAGGCCACCCCGGTCGAGCCCGCGGCGAGCCGGGCTCGCCCGAGGGCCCGTGACACCACCCGCAGGCCCCGGACGCGCCGATGACCCACGCCCCCAGCTCCTCGACGGTCCGCCGCGCGCTCGCCTGCGCCGCGCTCGCCTGCGCCCTCGCGGCGGGCCACGCGGCGGCGCAGCCCTACCCGCCGGAGTACCGGTGGCGAACCCTCGAGACCGAGCACTTCCGGATCCACTTCCCGGAGGGCTACGAGCGGATGGCCGCCGAGGTGCGCCGCGCGGCGGAGCGCGCCTACGCGCTCCAGGTGCCCGCCATCGGCCACGCGCCGAAGGGGCGCACCGAGGTCGTCATCTCCGACGAGGTCGACGACGCGAACGGCTCGGCGACGCCGCTGCCCTACAACACCATCCGCATCTACGCGGTGCCGCCCGCCGCCACCTCCGAGCTCGCCGACGAGCGCGCCTGGATCGACGCGATCGTGCTGCACGAGTTCGTGCACATCCTCCACCTCGACACCGCGGGCGGGATCCCCGGCTTCGTGGACCTCCTCTTCGGGCGGCTCTGGTACCCGAACGTCTTCGTGCCCGGCTGGATGATCGAGGGGCTCGCCGTCACCCACGAGTCCGCCGGCGAGGCCGGCAGCGGGCGCAACGACTCCGCGCTCCACGACATGTACGTGCGAGCCATGGCGGCGGAGGGCGGCCTGCCCCGCCTCGACCAGATCTCGAACCCCTCGCTCGAGTGGCCGCTCGGGCAGATCCCGTACGTGCTCGGCGGCCGCTTCATGGCCTGGATCGAGCACGTGTACGGGCGCACCGCGCTCGTCGGGTACCTCAGGGACCAGGGCTCGTCCATCTGGCCCTACGCGCCGTCGTGGAACGGCGAGGACTGGTTCGGCGGGAAGTCCTTCCGGGAGCTCTGGAACGAGTTCAGCGAGGTCGAGCGGAAGGCGGCCGAGCAGCACCTCGCCGCGGTCCGCGCCCGGCCCGCGGTGCCGTTCACGAGGCTCACCGCGCTCGGCGGCGGCGCCGAGAACCCGCGCTTCACGCCGGACGGCGCGGCCGTCGTCTTCTTCCACCGGAGCCTCCACGAGCGCTCCGGCCTGTGGCGCGTGCCGGTCGACGGCGGCGCGGCCTCCCGCGCGGTGAAGATCGACCTCGACGGCACGTTCGCGATGGCCGGCCCCGGCCGCGCGCTCGTGGCCGCGACCGAGGTCTACCGGGAGTTCCGCGCGTGGGACGACCTCTGGCTCGCCGACCTCGCGACCGGCGCGCGGCGGCGGCTCACGACCGGCGAGCGCACCACCGAGCCGGACCTGCTGCCGGACGGCACGGTGGTCCACGTCCGGAACGTGGGCGACGGCGGGAAGGCGCTCGTGCGCCGCCACCTCGAGGGCGATCGGCTCGGGCCGGCCGAGGTGCTCTTCGAGGAGGCGGGCGCCGAGGTCTTCAACCCGCGCCTCTCGCCCGACGGGAGGCGCGTCGCGTTCTCGCTGCAGCGCGCCGGGCGGCTCGACCTCGCGCTCTGGGAGGGCGGCAAGGTCCGCCTCCTCACCGACGACGACGCGCTCGACCTCACTCCCGCCTGGTCGCCCGACGGCGCGACGCTCTACTTCGCCTCCGACCGCCTCGGCGCCTTCGACGTGTACGCGCTGGACCCGGCGACCGGCGCCGCCCGCCGCGTCACGAACGCGGAGACCGGCGCGCTCTGGCCCGACGTCTCCCCCGACGGGAAGACCCTCGCGTTCCTCACCTACTCCCGCGCCGGCTACGACGTCGCGACGCTCGCGCTCGACCCCGCGGCCTTCGCGGAGAGCGCCGCCCCGCCCGCCGAGCCGCGCCCGGAGCTGCCCGCGCCGCTGGCGCCCCTCGGGCCCTCCGAGAGCCGCCCGTACTCCGCCCTCGGCACGCTCGGGCCGACCTTCTGGTTCCCGGTCCTCTCGGCCGACGCGACCGGCAACACCTACGGCCTCGTGACCGGCGGCGCGGACGTGCTCGTCCGGCACGTCTGGCTGGCGCAGGGCTGGTGGAGCGAGCACGGGCACACCCCGGGCTACTCGCTCACGTACCAGGGCCGCTGGTCCTGGCCCTGGCTCGACCTCTCCACGGGCCGCTCGGTCGTGTCCTCGCCGGACCCCGTGGGACGGAACCTGGACGCGTGGACCGTGGCCGACGCCGGCGCGACCTTCACGTGGTCGAGCATGGAGCGCTCGCTCGCGCTCCGGCTCGGCTGGGCCGGGACGATCTACGACACCCACGGCACGCCGCCGTCGCAGCTCGCCCGCCCCGACCTGCGCTTCCGGGACGGCTTCCTCTCCTCTGCCACCGCGACGCTGCAGTACTCCGACGCGCGCCGCTTCGTGCACTCCGTCTCGCCCGAGGAGGGCCGCACCGCGGTGCTCTCGCTCCGCGTCGCCGAGCCCGGCATCGGCAGCGACTACACCCTGAACCGGCTCCGGCTCTCGGTGTCGCAGTACCTGCGGGTGCCGTTCACCCGCCACGCGGTCCTGATGCTCCGGGCCTCCGGCGGCGTCGCGCACGGCCACGCGGGCGACAGCGCGCCGTTCTCGATCGGCGGCCCGAGCACCGACCTCAACGTCCTCGACTACCTCCTCGGCGCGGTGCCGGACGGCGGCGCGCACGCGCTGCGCGGCTACGCCTCCGGCGCGCTCGCCGGCACGGCGTACTACCTCGGCACGGCCGAGCTGCGCTTCCCGATCGCGGAGACCGCGCTCGGCTTCTCGACCTGGCCGGTCTACCTGCGCCGGGTCCACGGGGCCGCGTTCGCCGACGCCGGCGACGCCTTCGACCGGCCCGGAGAGCTCCGCTTCGCGGGCGAGACCGGCAACTGGCGGAACACCCGCGTCGGCGTGGGCGGCGAGCTCCGGCTCGAGGTGGTCTTCGGCTACAACGTGCGCGCCGACGTCCGCATCGGCGCCGCCCGCCCGCTCGGCCCCATCGACGGCGGCCGCGCGCGGGACCTCGAGGAGCTCGGAGAGGCGCCCGGGGCGCGGTTCTACGTGACCCTGGTGCTGCTGTAGGACAGGCCCGCCGGGCCTTCCGACGGGCCCTTCCCCGTGGGACCGCGTGATCGTTGACGTTCCGGCGCGGGGGAGGCTATAAGGGCGCCCCGCTGCGGGGGATCCCGCGGCACGGCTTCGCCGACATAGCTCAGTTGGTAGAGCAACTGATTCGTAATCAGTAGGTCCCCAGTTCAAATCTGGGTGTCGGCTCCAGCTTCGTACGTTCCGCGGGCGGTCGGGAGAGCATCCCGGCCGCCCGCTCTCGTTTCACGGCTTCGGCGCCATCGCAAAGCACGCGCCGAACGTCGACGTGCCCTCGGCCGCCATCGCCGTGAACGCCGGCGTCGCGGTGACCGGGTGCTTCGCGCCGGGCGTGAGCTCGGTGCAGCGCCGCGTGTCGCCGCCGGCGCCCGGGAAGTCGTCGGGGCAAGTGCCCTGAAGCGCCATCGGCCGCTCCCCCGCGGGCACCCACATCGCGGAGTACTGCAGCGGCCCGTCCGCCGTCGCGAGCGCGCAGAGAAAGCTCGAGAAGCAGCCCGACGGGCAGTCCTGGAGCTCTCCGTAGGCGAGGTAGACGAGGGTCACCTGCGCGCCCTCCACCGTGAAGCCCGTGGTGGACGAGCAGCGGACGGTGGCGCCCGCCGGGACGAAGGCAGCCGCGACGGCAGCGGCCGCCGCGCCGCTGGACGTACCCGGAGACCGGCCGTCGCACTGCCCGTACCGGGTGCCGATGTCGGGGCCGCGATGCGGGTCCGCCGTGGACGTACCGTCGGCACAGCCGATCGAGGCGAGCAGGACGAGGGCGGGCGCGGCGCGGGTCATCGCAGGACCTCCCCCCGGAGCGTAGCACCCCCGTGTACGGACCGGTGCACCGGCGACGCGCGCGCCCGCGCGTCCCCTGCACTCCCGAGGGTCATCGCCGCTCCACGGCGCACGCCCGACCCTGCCTCCCTGGGAACTCGATCCGGGCGCGCGGCCGGCCTACGCTCACACCATGTCGAAGGGCATCGAGGGCTTCTTCGTCGAGACGCACAGCTGGAAGGAGACCGTCACCTTCTGGAAGGCGCTCGGTTACGAGCTCGTGTTCCAGACGAGCCACCACACCGGCGAGCTGCGCCACCCGTCCGGCGGGCCCTACGTGCTCGTCGCAGAGCGGCCCGCGCACCAGGCGCTGCAGATGTACCCGGTGATCGTCACCGAGCAGGCGACGCGCTTCACGCCCCCGACCACCGGCACGGTCGCGCGCGCGTTCCGCAAGGTGCACTGGGGCGTGCTCGAGATGCTGCTCCAGGATCCCGACGGGCGGGTGCTCAGCGTGCAGGCCCGCTCCACGCACAAGGCCGCCCCGAAGGCGGCCCGGAAGGCTGCGAAGCGGAGGAAGAAGGTCGCCTGACGCCCGCTCAGGCCCGCACGCTCGGGGCCGGCGCGTCCTTCTCGTCGATGATCTCGCTCGCGAGCCGGATGCACTCGTCGCAGATGTGGACCTCGGGGCCGGACACCATCCGGCCCACCTCGTCTCCCGACTTCGCGCAGAACGAGCAGGTCAGGGAGGCGCGATCCGGCGGCGGCCGCGGCGGCTCCGCCGAGCCGGCCTTCACCATCACCTGTTCGGCGAGCCCCAGCACGTCCTCGGACGTCAGCAGGCCCCTCGCGACGTAAGCGCTCACGAGCTCGACGAACATCCCGAGCTCCCGACCGGTCTCGGCCATGGGGTTCCCCCTCGTAAGGTGCTGACGATACGAGGCGAGGTTACCGCTCCCGTGGGACAGGGCCTGTGACAGAAATCACACGGAAACCCACCCGTGAGCGGATTTGAGTCGCCTCGCGGACCGCACGAATGAAACCGACGGTCGTGGTCACTTGGACGATGGGACGCTCGTTCCACTTGCAAGGTTCGCCCGGAGCACCCCGAGCGAACCCCATTCCCGAGCTTCCGGAAGCGCCCGACGTGAAGGGAAAGGTGGGAGGGGAATCTGCACGAAGGCCCCTCGTCTCCGCCCGCCTGCGGCGGGCTACGCTCGGGGCGAACGGCGCTGGAGCGCCCGCACGGCGTGTCCGGTTCGCCGGCGAACGGGGCTGGAGCGCCCGCGCGGCGTGTCTGGTTCGCCACCCGCGGCGGGTCCGGGCGCCCACACTCGATGCCACGGAACGTGAAGCCGCCGCGGAGCGCGCGGCGATCGGCGCGCCCCCACGCGTGGCCCGAACCTTGCGAACGCTCGAGCCGATGCTCGGCTACACTGCGCGTCTCCCCCGTCTCAAGAGATCCAGGAGCTCCCGATGACCGCCCCTCTCCTCCTCGCGCTGGCGCTCGCCGCCGGCCCGGCCACCGCCGCCCGCCCGCGGGAGGCGGGCGTGCCCACCGGCAAGGGCACCGAGAAGCCGGTCGTCACGCTGACGGCGCCCCGCGGGGGCTGGAGCGTCGGGCGCATGATCGACGTCGAGGGCTCGGTCTCCGACGCCTCGGTCGACCCGATCCTCCTCTCCATCAACGGCGACCGGTACCTGCTCCGCACGCACGGCGGGCGCTTCGCGCGGAAGTTCCCGGCCGCCTCCGGCAAGAACGTCGTCGTCGCGACGGCCACGAACCGCGGCGGGACCGGCGAGACGCAGGTGACCTGCTACGCGCAGGTGCCGCCCGTACCGCTCAAGGTCGTCCTCACGAGCGACACCGACGGCGTCTACACCGACCTCCACGTCTACGAGCCCACCGACCGGTCCCTGGGGGCGGACGGGAAGCTCGCGGTGAAGGAGATGGCGCACGTCTACTGGGCGAACACCGCGAGCCCGTCGGGCGGCACGTTCTTCCTCAACGAGCAGGGCGGCAGCTTCGACGAGCCCGGCTACGGGCCGTACCTCTACGTCCACCGCTCCCCGCCCCGCGGCGTCTTCGCCATCACCACGAACTACTGGCCGAGCGGCGACAAGGCGCACACCGTCGGCACGCTCAACCTCACGCTCTTCGAGGGCACGCCCTCGGAGACCCGCCGGCTCGTGAGGATCCCGCTCGCGACGCCGGGCACGACTCGCCTGCTCGCCTGGATCCGGGTGCTCGGCGACGGCCGCGCCGACGTCTTCGTGCCGGGCCAGGACGACCTCGCGCCCGGCTGGCCGCCGAACCTGGCCGAGGCCGCGGCGGAGCTGACGAAGAAGGGCGCGGACGGCGAGGGCGAGGTCTACTGACGTGACCGCCCTCCTCCTCGCCCTCGTCCTCGGCGCACCCGCCGGGGGCGCGGAGCTCATCGCTCGCGGCATCGTGGCGGACACCGCCCTCGCGCAGGTGAAGGCGATCGACCCCGCCTGGCCCGAGCCGCAGCGCGACTGCGCCGGCCTCGTGCGCTTCGCCTACCGCGCCGCGTTCCGCCGCACCGAGCCCGCCCGCCTCGCGCAGGGCCCGTTCCGGGATCGCGGCGGCGCGCCCGCGCAGTTCGCCGACGCCGCGACGCTCCTCGCCGGGAGCTTCACCCCGCTCGGCCGGGACGACGCCGCCCGCGAGGCGGTGCGCTCCGGCGACCTCGCCGCGTTCGCCCGCGAGGACGAGTCCGGCGCGCCGGTGCACCACCTGATGATCGTCGTGCGCGATCGCGACCCCGTGCGCGGGCGGCTGCTCGTCGTCTACCACCCGGGCGAGCGCGGCGCGGCCGTGCGGCTCGGCCGGCTCGACGACCTCGAGCAGCGCGCCCCGCCGGCCTGGCGGCCCACCTCGACGAACCCCCTCTTCCTCGGCTTCTTCCGCCTCAAGGAGTGGTCCCCGTGACGAACCGCACCCGCCTCGCCGTGGCCGCCGTCGCCGTCGCCGCCGTACTCGGCACGGTCGCGTACGCCGTGCGCCACCGCCAGCAGCGCGCCGCGAAGGCGCACGCCGCGCACCGGCTGCCGCAGCGCCCCCCGGTGCAGCTGAACGTGAGCGACCTCGCGCCGGAGCCGTCCGCCTGGATCGACGTGCACGCGCCGGAGAAGGCCTGGAAGGCGCTCCGCACGAACGCCTGGCTCGGCAGGGCCGCGGACGCGCCGCTCGGCCAGGGCCTCGCCGCCGGCTGGTCCGGCTTCCTCGGCACGAAGGGCGCCGACCTCGCGGGCGCCTTCGACGGCGCCGTGCTCGACCTCGTGGCCGGCCCGCTCCTCGGCGATCCGTTCCGGGTCGTCTACTACGGCGGCCCCTCCGCCACCGGCGCCCCGGCGGTGCTCGTCCCGAAGCCCTCCTCCCGCGCGAAGGGCGCCTTCGAGCTCCTCGAGGCCGCGGCGCGGAACGGCAGCTTCGAGGCGCCGCGCTGCCCGGGGCCGGAGCCGGAGACGAAGGACGTGAAGCCCGGCGCGAAGGACCCCGAGCCCATCGTGGTCTCCCGCTGGCTCCTCTCCGAGCACTCGGTCTACGCCGGCCAGCGCGAGGGCCGGCTCGCCCTCGGCCGCACCCCCACCGCGGTCGTGCAGGCGCTCTGCGCCGCGCCGCCGGAGGCGCCCGCCGCCGGCGCCGACGTCACCCTCGCCTTCGCCCCCCGCGCGCTCGGGCGCGACAGCGAGCTCGCCGCCGCGCTCCTCGGCCTCGGCCCGGCGCCGCGGCTGACGTTCGCCATCGAGGGCGACCGCCTGAAGCCCGTGGGCATGTCCTCCGAGCTCGCGAAGCCCGAGCGGCTCGGCGCGCAGGCCGCGCCCGACGCCCTCCTGAAGCTCGTGCCCGCGGGCACGGGCGTCGTGCTCGTCGCCGCGCTGAACCTTCCCGCCAGGCTCGACCGGGAGACGCTGAAGCAGCACCTCGACGGGAGCTACCGGGGCCCGCGCGCCGTCCGCCCGGTCGCGATCGTCTGGAACCCCCGCGGCGACGCGTTCCAGCCGACCGAGGTCGCCGTGGCGTGGCCCGAAGGCGACGCCGCCTTCCTCGACGACGCCTTCAGCGGGCCGAACCGGCTCGAGCGCCGCCGCGGCTGCGGGCACCTGGTGCTCGCCTCGACGGGCGCGCTCGCGGGCGAGATGGCGAGGGCCTGCCAGGGGAAGGCGCCGTCCATCCTGGACGCGACCCCCGCCGCGTCCGAGGGCCTGCGCCAGCCGGCCTCGCTGGAGCTCGGCGTGAACCTCGGCCTCGTGCTCTCGCGCCTCGTCGAGGACTCCTACGCCGGCGAGGTCCGCTCGGCGGGGAAACCCCGGACGCCGCCGCCGGAGCTCGACGCCGCCCGCAGGCTCCTCGAGGAGCTGCCCTACCTCGGGCTGCGAGGACGCGTCGAGGGGAACGCGCTCGTGCCCGGAGGGTTCCGCTCGTGACCGCCCGCGCGCCGTCGTGCCGGGTCCCGTCGTCCACGGGCCTGCGCCTCCTGCTCGCCGCGACCGCCTGCCTCGCCGCCGGCGCCGCCCAGGCGAAGCCGCTGTACCTCACCGTGAACCGCGCATACCGCCCGGGCGAGCGCCCTTCGGTGGACGTCGCCTTCGAGCGCCGCGGGCCGGTGGAGCTCCGGGTCGTGAGGCCCGACGCGCTCGAGGAGTTCCTCGCCCGCCAGACGAACCTGCGCCGCGCGTACGAGCAGCCCACCACCACCGAGAACCCGGGCCGCCACCTCTCCCGCGGCCTCAACGCCGTCCGCACGCCGGGCACGTTCCTCTACCGCGCCCTCGGCGAGGACTTCCGCAGGGCGCTCGCGCCGGCCATGCCGGACCGCGAGGGCTCCGGCGCCCGCGGCGACGTCGTCGCGCTCGCCGAGGGGCCCGAGAAGCTCGTGAGCGTCCCCGCCGGCACGACCCTCGTGCAGCGCCAGTGGCTGAACCTCGACCTCGGCGGCACCGACCGCGACTTCAACGTGCCGGGCTTCGAGATCTACGGCCGCTCGTACGGCTGGGAGGAGCGCAAGGTCGAGCTCGACCCGCTCCCGGCGGGCATCTACCTCGTGCAGCTCGTGCAGGGGCGCGTCGAGGGCCAGGTCATCCTCGTCGTCTCCGACCTCGCCGTGCAGGTGAAGCAGACCGACGGCGAGCTCCTCGTGCGCGTCGCCGGCGGCGATCTCGCGCCGCTCCGCGGCGCCGAGGTCCGGGTGCGCACGCCCGGCGGCGCCGGCCCGTCGGGCACGACCGACGAGCGGGGCGAGTTCCGCCTCCAGACGCGCGAGCCGCGGGTACTCGTGCTCGTGCGCAGCGGGAGCGACACCGCGGTCGTCGACACCGACTTCTACTCGACCCTCGCCGCGGCGCCCGACGTCTTCGTCTACACCGACCGGCCGATCTACCGGCCCGGCGACACCATCCGCTTCCGTGGGCTCGTGCGCCAGCCGGACGCGTTCCTGTCCCGGCTCTTCACCCCGAGGCGGCGCGACGTCCTCGTGTCCACCGAGGCGGGCGGGCGGAAGCTCGAGGCCCGCGCGAAGGTCGACGAGTTCGGCGCTTTCGAGGGCAGCCTCGCCCTCCCCGAGGACGCCGAGGGGACGGTCGCGCGCCTCGACGCCCAGCTCGACGGGAAGGTCCACTCCGCCGAGGCCCGGGTGCAGTCCTACGTGAAGCCGACCTTCTACCTGGAGGTCTCGGGCGACTCCGAGATCGTCCGGCCCGGCGAGGCGCTGAAGGCGAAGGTGCGCGCCCGGCGCTACGCCGGCGGCGCTCCGGCGAACACCCGCTACGACGTCTTCCTCTATCGCACCGAGCTCGAGGGCCCGGCCTGGGTGGACGACGCGGGCCTCGGCGGCCAGGGCAGCGCCGTGACCTACGGCACCACCTCCACCACCGAGGGCAAGCTCGCCGTCCCCGAGCGGCTGTACTCGTCGGTGGACGCCCGCGGCCAGGCCTACGCCGAGGACCCTTGGGAGACCGCGCCCGTCTTCGACGCGAACGGCGAGGCCACGGTCGAGATCCCGGTGCCGGCGCTCGCCCCCGGCGACGAGCGGCGGCCCTGGAAGTACTCGGTCTCCGTCCGCGCCCGCGATGACCAGGGCGCCTTCGCGAACGGCGGCCGGCCCTACTTCCTCGCGCCGAGCGAGGTGCTCGGCACGCTGCGCCCCTCCACCGTCCTCGCGCTCGAGGGCGGCGAGGCCACGCTCGCCGTGCGCGCGACGTCGCTCTCGGGCGCGGCCTACGCGAACGCGAAGGGCACGGTCGAGTACGCGCTCCGGCGCGCCGATGGCTCCGAGAAGAAGCTCGACACGGTCTCCATCGCCGCCGACGGCGGCGGCACGTGGCGCGGGACGATGCCCACGCCCGGCGCCGGCACGGTGATCGCCCGCGTCACCCTGCAGGACAGGGCGGGCCACCCCTGGTCCGGCGAGGCGACGCTCCTCGTCGCCGGCCTGAAGGGCGAGGAGGCCGTGCGCGTCCCGTCCCTCCAGGTGACCGGCAGGGGCGGCACGCTCGCCCCCGGCGACCAGGCGGAGCTCGTCGCGCTCTTCCCGGCGGGCTGGGGGCCCGGCGGCAAGGACCGCGGCAAGGCCTGGCTCACGCTCTCGGGCACCGGCCTCCACGAGACGCGCCTCGTCGACGTGGACGGGGTCACCCTCGTGCATCGCTTCGAGATCGAGCGCCGCTTCGGCAGCACCGTCCACGCCGCCCTC
Source organism: Anaeromyxobacter sp. (assembly GCA_046351695.1). Classification (GTDB taxonomy): domain Bacteria; phylum Myxococcota; class Myxococcia; order Myxococcales; family Anaeromyxobacteraceae; genus Anaeromyxobacter. The sequence goes on from JAXLYA010000001.1 coordinate 583,187, forward strand.
GCCTACCCGACGGCCGCCGGCCGCTGGGTCGAGCGCACCATCCCCTTCCGCATCGTCCCGCCCGAGCGCGTGCTCACCGTGAAGCTCGCCTCCGAGCGCCCGGAGGCCTCGCCGCTCGGCACGCAGACCGTCTCGCTGCGCGTCACCGACCACCGCGGCCAGGGCGTGAAGGCCCAGGTCTCGCTCGGCGTCGTCGACAAGGCCATCTACGCCCTGCAGGGCGAGTTCCGGCCGCGCGCGCTCGACTTCTTCTACCCGCTCGTCCGCAACAACGTCGGGACCTTCACCTCCAGCGAGTTCCAGGGCTACGGCTACGGCGAGGAGCTCGCGCGCCTGCTCCGCCGGGCCGGGACCTCCTTCGCGGCCGTGAAGCCGCCGACCGTCACCCGCGAGGTCGACACGGCCTACTGGAACCCCTCGGTCGTCACCGACGAGGACGGCCTCGCGCGGGTCACCTTCGCGCTGCCGGCGAACCAGACCCTCTGGACCGTGACCGCCGTCGCCGCCGACGCCTCCGGGCGCTTCGGCGAGGCCACCTCGGAGTTCGCGACCCGCGCCGGCACGACGCTCGTCGCCGCTGCGCCGCAGTTCCTCCGCGAGGGCGACCGCGCCGTGGCCTCGGTGCGCCTCGGCCGCGGCGAGAAGGGCCCGGCGGGCGAGCTCGCCCTCACCGTGGACCTCTCGGGCGAGGTGAAGGCCGGCCAGGTCGCCGAGCGGGTGACGCTCTCCGCGGGCGGCGAGAGGGTCGTCCCCTTCGAGCTCACCGCCGCGAGGCCCGGCGTCGCCCGGATCGCGCTCGCGGCCTCCGGCGGCGACCGGCCGCTCACCGACCGGCGCGAGCTGCCCGTGCGCACCACCGCCCTCGAGGAGGTCGTCGCCACCGCCGGCTTCGGCGGCGGGCGCCTCGAGCTCGCGCTCCCGCCGGGCGCGGAGGTGCAGTCGGTCCGGGTGCTCCTGCGCCCGTCCACCCTCGCCCTCGCGGTCTCCCAGCTCGAGGACCTGCTCGTCTACCCGCACGGCTGCCTCGAGCAGCTCGTCGCGACCACCATTCCGAACATCGCCCTCTACCGCACGCTCGAGACCGCCGGCGCCTACGACGCGCTCGACCCGCGCGCGAAGGCGCTCGTGTCCGAGGCGCGCTCCCGCTCGGCCCAGGGGCTCGAGCGGATCCTCGCGCTCGCGCGGCCCGGCGGCGGCTTCGCCTGGTGGCCGGGCGACGACGGCACCTCGGTGCCGCTCACGCTCATCGCGCTCGACGGGCTCGCGCACGCCGTCGACGCCGGCCTCGTCCCGCGCAGCGAGCCGCGCCTCGTGGACGCCGCCGCCTGGCTGGCCACCCGCGAGGACCTGCCGCTCCCCCTCGACGCCACCCGCACCTACGTGCTCGCCCGGCTCGACGGGGCCCGGCAAGCGCCCCACGTCCGCGCGCTCCTCGACCGCGTCGCCGACGCGAGCCAGCCGGACATGTACCCGATCGCGCTCGCCGCGCTCGCGGCCGAGAAGGCCGGCATCGCCGACGAGCCGCCCGTGAGGGCGCGCCTCGACGTCCTCGCCGCCCGCGCCAAGGACACCCTCGCCCGCGGCGCGGGCCTCGTGCCCGGGGAGGCCTACTTCGGCTACCCGCTCCGCCTCGCCGGCCTGACCGCCGTCGTGGCCCACGCGGCCTCCCTGCGCGAGCCCGACCTCTCGGTGACGCGCCGCCGGCTCGCGGAGGTCCTCTCCGACCGCCACCGGCTCTCCACCTTCGAGCGCGCCACCGTCATCCTGCACAGCCTCTGGCTCGTCGAGCGCGACGCCAGGACGCTGCGCGCAGGGCCACCCCCGGCCGTCCAGGCGGAGGGCACCGGCGCCGTGCAGCCGAAGGTCCAGGGCGCCGGCTTCGCCGCCGACCTGCCCGCGACGACCCGCGCCGTGAGGGTGGACACCTTCGAGGGCCAGGCCGAGCTGCGCGCCGTGATCCGCGTCCCGGCGGCGAGCGCCCAGCCCGTCGCCGAGGGCATGTCGCTCGAGCGCGCGTACCACCGGGTCCTGCCCGGCGGCGGGCTCCAGAAGCTCGCCCCGGGCGAGACCGTGCGCCAGGGCGACGAGCTCTTCGTGGAGCTCACGCTCGACGCGCACGAGGACCCGCGCTGGCGCACCCTCCGCTCGGCCTACTACGTGGTGCAGGACGCGATCCCGGCGGGCTTCACCCCGCTCCAGGAGGACAAGGCCTGGCGCGGCCCGCCGTACGACCTGCCGCTCGCGCACGAGGCCCTGAAGCGGCGCACCTTCACCGCCGAGCGCGCGACCTTCTACTTCTCCGAGCCCGCCTACTGGAGCCGGACCCCGCACCGGCTGGGCTACGTGATCCGGGCCGACTTCGCCGGCCGGTTCACCGCGCCGCCCGCGACGCTCGAGGACATGTACGCGCCGGCCGTCCGCGCCCGTACCGCCGGGGCCACGCTGGAGGTGGCGCCCTCGGGCGCCGGCAAGAGGACCCCGTGATCGCCGCCGCCCTGGCCGCGCTCGTCGTCGCCGTCGTCCCCGAGGCCGCTCCCGCCGTCCCGGAGCTCCGCCTCGAGGGCGACCTCGGCCCGGGCGTGGCCACGGCGGCCGCGCGCGGGTGGGAGTCGGCCGCGCGCGCGCTCCAGGCGGAGGGGCTCGTCGCGGCGGACCCCCGGCCGATCCGGCTGCGGCGCGCCCCGCCGGGCGGCGCCGCCGGCGAGAGCGTGCCCGGCCTCGTCGAGCTCGGGCCGGGCGTGGCCGGGCCCGGCGATGCGCGCGGCGAGGGCGTCGTCCGGCACGAGCTCGCCCACCAGCTCCTGTTCGCGGCATGCCCCTCCGCCTCCGCCGACCGGCTCTTCCACGAGGCCTTCGCGCTCGCGGTCAGCGGCGAGCTCGAGGGCTGGCTCGCCGGGCCCTACCTGCCCGTCGCGGGCGCGCTCCACCGCGTGACCCGTGCCGGGAGCCTCACCTCGTCCGACGTGCGCCGCGCCCTCGCGCGCCTCGTCGCCGAGGCACCCCGCCCGGCGGGCCGCCTCCCGGTCGCGCTCGCGCGGCGGCTCGGCGCCTGCGGGGCCGGCGCGCGCTGGGCGCCGCTCCGGCCCGAGGAGCTCGCCTCGGCGGACGCCACCGCCGCCGACGCGCTCGTCGTGCTCTCCCGACACTCCGGCGAGGTCCTCGCGAGCGAGGGCGCGGCGACGCTGCCCCTGCCCTTCGGCTCCACGCTGAAGCCCTTCCTGCTCGCCGGCGCCCGCTCGCCGGCACCGCGCCTCGCGCCCGACCCCGCTCGCCCCGGGTGGGCCTGCGGCGACCTCGACGGCCCGATGGACGCAGCGACCGCGCTCCTGCGCTCCTGCAACGGCTGGTTCCTCGACTGGGCGGCCGCGACGCCCGAGGTCGCGCGGCTCGGCGGCTGGGGACCGGCGCTCCGCGCGCTCGGGCTCTCCGCGCTCCCCGCGGACGCCCCGGAGGCCATCGGCGTGCGGCCGGCGCTGACGATCTCGCCGCTCGGGCTCGCCGGCGCCTACCGGCTCCTCGCCGACGCGCGGCCGGACCTCTTCGACGTCCTCTCCCGGAACGCGCGGGAGGGGACGCTCTCGGGGCTCGAGGCCTCCCCGGCCCTCGAGGGCGTCGCGCTGAAGACCGGCACCGTGCTCGACGGCGCGGGGAACCCGCGGCTCGGATGGATCGTCGCGGTCGACGCCGACGTCGTGCTCGTCGTCGCCCGCGCCGGGCGCACGCCGCGGAGCTTCGCAGGGGAGGCCGCGCGGGCGCTCCGCGGGGCGCGCGGGCCGGCCCGGGGCGCCGCGCGGGTGCAGGTGTTCGGGCTCGTGGAGGCGAAGGGCGTGCGCGCCCGCTGCGCGCGCGCCGGTTTCGCGCTCACGCCGGACGGTCCGCTCGCGGTCGAGGGGCCGGTCGACGTGGCGGAGGCCGCCCGGCGGGGTCCGCTGGCGTGCGTCGGCGGACCCTGGCTCGTGGAGGTGCCCGGCTCGAAGGCGGGGCGCCGCGACGGCCCTCGCGCCTACGCCGGCGTCTTCACGCTCGAGCCCGCGCCGCCGGCAGGGGCGTCGCCGGGCCCGGGCGCGACCGCCGCCACCGCCCGCGAGGCGCGCGCCCGGCGGGGCTCCGACCTCGTGTTCCGGACGACCCGTCTCCTCTACGCCGCCGGCGTCGTCGCCGCGGAGGACGCCGCGAGCGCCGGACCCGCCCGGGTCGCGCTCGCGCGCGTCGCCGACGCGAACGCGCGGCAGGCGCGGCACCCGGGCCGGCCGGTCTGCGACACGACCCATTGCCAGGCGTTCCTCGGCACCGCGCGCGCCGGGAAGGACGACCGCGAGGCCCTCGCGCAACCGCTCCAGGCCGCGGCCTGGCTGCCCTTCTCCCGCGGCGGGCTCGAGCGCTGGCGCGCCGTCCGGGACGCCGCCGAGGTCGCGCGTGCGCTCGGCGGCGCCGAGGCGCGCCGCCTCGCGTTCCGTGCGGGCCGCGCCTCCTGGTCGGTGACGGTTCAGGACGGCAAGGGGGGCGCGTGGGAGGAGCGGCGCGACGCGGGCTGCGAGGCGCTCCGCGGCCCCCTGCACCTGCCCTCCTGCCCCGTCACGGCGACCGCACGGGGTGCGGAGGTCGTCTTCGAGGGGCGCGGCGCCGGTCACGGCGAGGGGCTGGACCTCGAGTGGGCGAAGCGGAGCGGCCTCTCCGCGGGGGAGATCCTCCGGCGGAGCTTCGGCGCTACCCTGCGGCCATGACGGCGCCCCGCGATCCGAGCGATCCCGCGTTCTGGGAGGCCGAGTGGGCCGCCGACCCGGGCTGGGACCTCGGCGCCACGCCGCCGCCACTCCTGCGCGCGCTGTCGGAGCTGCCGGTCGGCACGGACGCGATCGTGCTCGGCTGCGGCCGCGGGCACGAGGCCCGCGCGCTCGTCCGGCGCGGCTGGCCGCGGGTGGTGGGCATCGACTTCGCGGAGGCCGCGCTCCGGGAGGCGCGCGAGGCCGAGGCGCTCGACGCGCCCTGGGAGCCCCGCCCGCGCGTGGAGTGGCGCCGGCAGGACGTCTTCACGCTGCCGGACACCGACGCCGCGGCCTTCGATCTCGCCGTCGAGCACGCCTGCGCCATCGCGATCTCCCCGGCGCGCCGGCCCGCGTGGGCCCGCGCCGCGGCCGCGGTGCTCCGCCCCGGCGGCCGGCTCCTCGCGCTCCTCTCGCTGAAGCCCCGCACCGGCGGCCCGCCCTACGAGCTCCGCCGGCCCGAGGTGGAGGCGCTCCTCGCGGACGCCGGCCTCCTCCTCGAGCGCTCGGAGATGCCCGGCGACTCGGTCCCCTCACGGCGCGGGCTGGAGTGGCTGGTCGTGGCGCGCAGGGGCTGAGGTGGTGCGCGAGGCGGCGGCGATCGCCGCGGCGATCCGGCGGGCGTCGCGCCCCATCTCGCGGAGGTGGCCCGTCGCCGGGACCGTGAAGCCCGTGAAGTGGAGCCCGGGGGCCATGGGCAGGGTCTCCGCGCCGTGGACCCGCGGGCCGCCGTCCTCCCCGAGGACCCCCAGGTGGCCGAGGAGCGGCGCGAGGCCGGGCTCGTAGCCGGTCGCCGCGACGACGGCGTCCGGCGCGACCGACCGGCCCTCCCCGAGCCGCACCTCGGCCCCGTCGAACGCGACGACCTGCGGCACCACCTCGACGCGCCGCTCGCGGAGGAGCGCCACGAGCCCGACGTCGATGATGGGGATGTGCCGGTCCTTCACCATCTGCGTGTAGACGCCGCGCCGCGCGGGCGGGAGGCCGTACGCCGACAGATCCCCCACCACGAGCCGGGCGGTGGCGCGCGCGAGCGCGTCGGCGACCGGGAGCGGCAGCGGCGAGAGCGCGATCGAGATGGCCTGGGCCGGGACGCCGCCCACCGAGCGGGTGACGAGGTTGGGCGGCGTGCGCACCGAGAGCCAGACGCGCCCCGCGCCCTGCTCGACGAGGTCCACCGCGAGCTCGGCGCCGCTGTTGCCGGCGCCCACGACGAGCACGTCCCGCCCCCGGAAGCGCGCGCCGGACCGGTACTGGCTCGAGTGCAGGACCTCGCCCCGGAACGCCTCGAGGCCCGGCCAGGCCGGCAGCCTCGGCACCCGGCAGGCGCCGGTCGCGACGACCAGCGCCGGGGCGCGCACGCTCCCTCCGGGCGTCCGCACCGTCCAGGCCCCGCCCTCTCGGGCGACGGCGAGCGCCTCCGTCCCGAGCCGCACGTCGAGGCGGTGGTGCTGCACGTACGCCTCGAGGTAGGCGACGACGGCGTCGCGCGCCGGCCACCGCCCGGCGGCGCGCGGGATGGCGAGGCCGGGCAGGCCGGACAGCCCGCGCGCGGTGTGGAGCCTCAGGCGGTCGTAGTGCCTTCGCCAGGTCGCGCCGACGTCGGCCGCCTTCTCGAGGACGACCGCCTCGAGCCGGCGAGCGCGGAGCATGGCCGCCACCGCGAGCCCCGCCGGGCCGGCGCCGACGACGACCGCGTGGGGTCCGCTCATGCGTCGGGTCCTGCCCCGGAGGGGCCGGGACCGCCCGGCTCCTCGGGGTGGCGGCCCGTCGGGGGAATGGTCCCGCGAAGCTGGCGGACGCCCCGGCGACTCGGGTGCGCGCCCACCCCGTGCCCCGGGGTCGGGGTTCCGCGGGCCGGACCATCCAACCCTGCCTGATGACAGGGCTTTCGAGCGGGTGCGGCCCTGGGTCGCGGCTCGACGGCTCGGCACCGCGGCTGCACCAGGGGCGGCAGGACCTCCTGGGCAACCCCTCGTGGACACGAGACGCCTGGCCGAGGTTGCGACAGATCAACGCGACCGGCCGTCCGGGTCGCTATGCGTGTGGAGGGATCCCACTTGACCGCCCGCCTGACCACAGCGGCGCTCCTCGTGCTCGGCCTCGCGACCGCGCTCCCGGTGCGCGCGCAGGTCGCGACTCCCGCCCGCACCCAGATCGCCGCGGCGCTGCTCGAGCCCGTGGGCACGCCCGTCGACTCGCGCGACGCGGTCCCGTCGGCCCAGCCGGTCGGGGGCGGGCCCATCGGCGGCGGTGGCACCTCGGCGGACTGCCTGCTCTTCAACCCCTCCACCGACCGCAGGACCGTGTCCTCGACCGTCTGCCTCTCCTGCCACACCTCGGGCTCCGGTGCGTTCGAGCACGGCGGACACCCGGTGGGCATGACCTACGTGACCTACGGGAAGGACCTCCGGCAGGACCCGCAGGCCTTCAACGCCGCGGTGATCCTGCAGGCCAACAACACGGTCGCCTGCCTGACCTGCCACGACCCTCGCTCCCAGCTCGTCCAGCACCTCGCGGCGCCCACCGGCGGCGAGGTCGCGAAGCGGCTCTGCGTGGCCTGCCACCCGCACTAACGTTTCAGGCGATCGAGCACCCCGGTGGCCCCGCGCTGCATGAGCGAGGCGAAGCCCCGCTGGGCGCGCTGCTCCTCGTAGACGATCGCCTTCACCTCGCCCACCACCACCGGCTCGAACCCGAGCACGTCCGCGATCTCGGTGATCACCACGAGCTCGGCCGGCGTGAGCTCCCGGTCGGCCGCCGCCACGCGGTAGGCGTCGCGCAGGAGGCAGAGCGCGAGCGCGCGGTCCGGGCTCACGGCCTGGACGAGCGCCTCCATGCTCACCCCGCGGTCCTCGGCGAGGAGGAACGCCCGGGCGAGCTGGTCCTCGGCGACGCCCAGGAAGGTGGCGATGCGCTCCACGAGGAGATGCTCGCCCATCGAGATGCCGTCGGCGGCCGCGAGCCGGGCGAGCACCGCGAGGTACCGGGTGATGACCTCCGGCTCGAGCCCCGCGTCGTCGAGGCGGCCGTAGTCGCGCTGCAGGATCGCCTGCCGGATGCGCTGGGTCATGACGACCCCTCGTAGCGCGAGCGGGGCCGGCGCCGCAACGGAGCAGATCGGCCGCCCGGTGCCCGGATGTGCGCGCCGCGCTGCGCCAGGAGTGCCCAGGTGGGCTCCTGGCATCCCGTTCGACTTGGGTCTAAAAGGGCGCGGCCCGCCGCCGCACGCACCCCTGGACGAATCCCCGGAGACCACCATGGCACGCAACGGCAAGAGGAGCCTCTACGAGGAGGCGATGGAGACGTTCCACCGCGCGGCCGAGCTCATCAAGATGCAGCCCCGCATCCGGATGGAGATCGAGGAGCCCGACTTCGAGCACGTCTTCCACGTGACCGCCGAGATCCGGGACCGGCTCCACCCGCTCGAGGGCGAGGAGGCGAAGAAGTACCGCGACCTGCCGCCCTCCGACGTGAAGGCGCGCGACGCGCTCGAGCCGCTCGCGAACGGCTCCTTCATCCTCCACCGCCGCGCCCTCCTCCAGGCCGACCTCACCATGCGGGAGGGCGTGATCAACATCCCGAAGCTCGGCCTCCTCAAGGTCGAGAAGGGCGGACCGCGGAAGTTCCGCGCCTACCGCGTGCAGCACAACCAGGTGCGCGGCCCGTACAAGGGCGGCATCCGCTTCCACAAGGACGTCTCGCTCGACCTCTTCAAGGTCCTCGCCGCCGACATGACCTGGAAGACCGCCATCGCAGAGGTGCCGTTCGGCGGCGCGAAGGGCGGCATCAAGTTCGACCCCTTCCAGTACTCGAAGGAGGAGCTCGAGCAGATCTCGCTCCGCTACGTCTACAAGGCGAAGAGCCTGATGGGTCCGTTCATCGACATCCCGGCGCCGGACGTCGGCACGAACGGGGAGATCATGGCGTACTTCATGCGCCAGTTCACCGACGGCGAGCACGAGAAGCACAAGCTCCGCGGCGTCGTCACCGGCAAGGACGTGCGCATCGGCGGCTCCGAGGGGCGCGTCAAGGCGACCGGCCAGGGCGTCGTCTACTGCATCGAGGAGTGGGCGCGCGACCGGGGCTTCGATCTCAAGGGTGCGCGCGTGACCGTGCAGGGCTTCGGCAACGTGGGCTCGAACGCCGCCGAGATCCTCGCCGCCCTGGGCGCGAAGGTCGTCGCCGTCAACGACGCGCACGGCAGCGTGATGAACGACGCCGGCCTCGACGTCCCGGCGCTCATCGCCCACACGCACCAGAACCCGGCCAACCTCCGCCGCACCGTGGCGGGCTTCCCGGGCGGCACGGCGATCTCGAAGGACGACTTCTGGGCCGTGGACGCCGACATCCTCGTGCCGGCCGCGCTCGGCGAGGAGGTCACCGGCCCCGTCGCCGAGCGCCTCCGGGTGAAGCTCGTCGCCGAGGGGGCGAACGGCCCCACCACGCGCGAGGCCGACGCCGTGCTGCAGGCCCGCAAGATCGACGTGATCCCCGACATCATCTGCAACGCCGGCGGCGTGACCGTGTCCTACTACGAGTGGCTGCAGAACCAGCGGCTCGAGCACTGGACCGAGGGCGAGGTCAACCGCCGCCTCGAGCAGGCCATCAAGAAGAACTACGCCATCATCCGGGACATCGCGCGGAACCGGCCGCAGCGCACCCCGCTCTACGACTCGCGGCCCTTCTGCGTGGGCGAGGCCGTCGACGTGCGCACCGCCGCGATGATCCTCGCGCTGAAGCGCGTCGAGGCCCACTACCTCATCGAGGGGTTCAGCCAGTAGGCGTCACTGCAGGTCGTCGCCGGCCACGGCCTCGAGGAGCGGCTCCCGCCGCGCCTCGAGCAGCCGGGCTGCGCGCGGGAGCGCGAGGCGGTAGGCCACCGCTCCGCCGATCCCCACCGCGGCCCAGGCGCCCACGAGCACCGCGGGGGACTCGAGCCGGATGGCGAGCAGCGCCGGCAGGCCGAAGATCGCCGACACGCCGGACATGACGAGCACGCCCGCCAGCGCCGAGAGCGGCGAGAGCGAGCCGCCCCGCTGGATGTCGTAGGGGATCGCGCGCGGGTTGAGCACCGACACGAAGTTCCCGGCGCCGGCGAGCCAGGGCGCGGCGCCCGCGTGGAGGGCGAACGCCGCCGCGAGCCCCCACCCCGGCGGCGCGCCGCCGAACGCGAGCGTGGCGCCCGCGCAGAGCGCGAAGAGCACCAGCGAGAATGCGTACGCGACGGCGTTCTTCGCGAGGAGGACGTCCGCCGGGGCGAGCGGCGCGAGGAACCAGACCCGTCCCCCGCCGCGCTCCCACCCGAACGCGTTCAGGTAGAAGACCTCCGTCACGAGGTGCGCGTAGAGCGCGAACGCCACGAGCGGCAGCACCCGCAGCACCTCGCCGGAGTCCTGTGCCGCGAGCTTCGGCGCGACCTTCCAGGACACGAGCGCGGCGAGCATCGGGATGAGCAGGAGGAGCAGCCCGGAGAGCGGGTTCCTCAGGAGGTACTTGCCCTCCTTCTCGAGGAGCCCGCCGAGCCGCCCCGGGAGCCGCCAGCCCGCGCCGACCGCGGCGCCGTCGGCGCCCGAGCCGCCGCCGGAGAGCGCGGCCGAGAGGGCGAGCCGGTGGGCGGCCCACGTCGTCGCTGCCGCCGCGAAGGCGAGCGCCGCGAGCCAGGGCAGGGACGGCGCGGCCTCGCCCCGGTAGAGCGGGGTCACCACCTTCTCGGCGAGCACCGCCGGGACCGCCACCCAGCGCACCCAGCCGAAGAGCCTGAAGACCTCCCAGACTTGGCGCTGGCCGCTCGTCCCCCACGCGGCGAGCCCCATCGTGGCGGCGTAGATGGCGGCGATGCCGAGGAGCTTGTGGCGACGCCCCGCGAGGAAGCGGCTCGCGAAGGCCTGCAGCGCCGCGATCACCGCCACCGTGAAGAGCACGAAGAGCGCGATCGCGAGGAGGAGCAGGAGGAGCCACGCGCCCGGCCGGGCCACCGCCGCCCCGAGGAAGGCGCCGGTCAGCATGAGCACCCAGAACACCGAGAAGGGATCGCCGGCGACGGAGGCGCCGAGGCCGTAGGCGGTGAGGCGCCAGGGCGCGATCGGGTACGCGAGGAACCGGCGGAGGTCGACCGCGTCGCGGTCGGTGACCGTCATCGCCATCGACGTCCAGGCCGCGAACACGCCGAAGAAGAGCCCGCGGACGGCGAGCTCGGCCGACAGCCCGCCGCCCGCCCGCACGCCCCGGTAGGCGGCGGCGCCCGTGGCCGCCGCGAACACGAGCCCGAGCGGGAGCACGATGAGCCAGATCAGCACCCGGGCCACGAGCTCCGGCACGCCCGAGCGGCCGCGGAGCCGGCGCCAGGCGAGGAGGAGGCGCAGCTCCGCGAAGGCGAGGAGGAGGCTCCGCGGCGTGGGCCCGGCGGCCGCGCCAGCGCTCACGCGGGCTCCCCCGGGGTGAGCCAGGACAGCGCCTTCTGCTCGCGCTCCTCGCCCACCGTCCGGATGAACACGTCCTCGAGGGAGGCCTGACCCCGGACCTCCTCGAGCGTCCCCTGCGCGGCGAGCCGGCCCTGCCGGACGATGCCGACGTGGGTCACGAGCCGCTCCACGACCTCGAGCACGTGGGAGGTGAGGAAGATCGTCATCGCCCGGCGCGCGACGAGGTCCTGGAGCATGCGCCGGATGCCGGTGACCGCGACGGCGTCGATGCCCTCGAACGGCTCGTCGAGGAAGAGCAGGCGCGGGCCGTGGATGAGCGCGCAGCCGAGCGCGAGCTTCTTCTTCATGCCGTGGCTGTAGCTCGCCACGAGCTTCCCGGCGTGCTCGGAGAGCTCGAGCGCGGCGAGGAGCTCCTCGGCGCGGCGGGCGGCCTCCTTGCGGTCGAGGCCGTAGAGCTGGGCGTGGATGCGCAGCTGCTCGACGCCGGAGAGCCGCTCGAAGAGCCCGAGGCCGTCGGGCACCACGCCCACCTGCCGCTTCACGGCGAGCGCGTCGGTGGCGAGGTCGTGGCCGAGCACCCGCGCGCGGCCGGAGGTCGGCGCGAGCAGCCCGGTCAGCATCTTGATGGTGGTGCTCTTCCCGGCGCCGTTCGGGCCGAGGAAGCCGTAGAAGGCGCCCTCCGGGACGGAGAGCGTGAGATCCTCGACCGCGGGGCGGCCGTCGAACCGCCGGGTGAGGGCCTCGGTCTCGATCGCGAGCACGCCCTCCCTTCTACTGGAGGTCGGGCGAATCCGCCTCCCCTGCCTCGAAGTACATGAAGCGCACGCCCATCCCGCGCATCGCGACCGGACCCTCGGCGCCCTGCACGCGGCCGAGCAGGTGGCAGACGTAGCGCACCTCGCCGATGGCGCTCATCTCGCCCGCGTCGGAGGGGAACGTGATGCGCACCTGCGAGCCGATGGGGTGGGGCACGCGGGTCTCCACGAACATGCCGCCCTGGGAGATGTTGCGAGCCACGCCGAGGCCGTGGCCGCGGTCGCCCTCCAGGAACACCCGGAACACCTTGTCGAGGCGGGCCTGGGCGCGGCGCTCCCTGCCGCCCGCGGTCGTGACGTTCTGGGTGGAACCCGCCATCGCTGCCTCCGGATCGCTGAGAACCCGGCCACGATATCCGGTGGGCGCATGTAGGCAAGAAAACGACCTCCGCACACCTTGGATCACCTGAGCCCACGTCCTGGAGGCGGTCTGCCGCAGGCAACCGGGCTAGATTCGGGGCCCCTGCCCTCCTCTCCCGGAGCCCTCATGAACGCCCTCCGCACGGCCGCCGTCGCGCTCGCACTCTGCCCCCTCCTCGCCCACGCCGGGGACTTCGAGGCCGCCGCTGCCAAGGCGGAGCGCATCGAGCGGCTCGACGCCTTCCTCGAGAAGTTCATCGGGCGCTGCACCGACCCCTACACGCGCGCCGAGTGCGAGAAGGGCGTCGCCACCTTCCGCAAGGAGGCGCTGGCGCGCTCCTACGTCGTGAAGATCCAGGAGGCGACCTCGCTCGTGCAGCCGCAGCGCGAGGGCGAGGGGTTCGTGCTGCTCCTCACCCCGTTCTTCGACGGCGGCGGGCTCGCGCTCACGAACGGGACCCCGACGAAGCAGGATCCGAACGGCAACCCGCTCGTCGCGCTCGTGCCCGTGAAGAGCGTGCTCCCGCCGGGCGCGATGGACCTCGAGTTCCTCTCGCCGTTCCGCACCGGCGCGATCGAGCTCGAGGTGGTCTTCCAGCCGCTGAAGGCCTGGAAGATGCCGAAGAAGGGCGGCGGCTCGATCGAGGGCGTGGGCGCGAAGCTCGTCGCCGTGCGCGTGCTCGACGGCCGCACCGGCAACGAGCTCGGCTCCCGCCGGATGTAGCGGGGTCAAGTCATTCCAGATTCCACTTCACGTCCAAGTGGAAAGAGGAAGGACTTGACCCCTGCGTCGGCGCGGCCCTACTGGCGGCCGCCGACCGGGACCGGGAAGAACGCGGAGCTGTCCCCGCGCCGCACGCGCAGCAGCGCGAACTCGCCGTCCTTCATCGCGCCGACGATCTTCGCGACCTCGGCGGGCTGCTTCACCGGCTTCCGGTTCACCTCCAGGATGACGTCGCCCTCGCGGATGCCCGCGCGGTCGGCCGGGCCGCCCTCCACGGTCTTCAGGACCACCACCCCCGCGCCCGCCGAGAGGCCGGTCTCCTTCGCGAGCTCCGGGGTGATCGGCGAGAGCGTCAGGCCAAGCTTCGGGCTCTTGTTGCCCTGCTCCTCCCCGCCGCCCTCGTCCTCCGGGGCGCCCGCGGCGACCTCGTCGTTCGGGCGGGCCTCGACGATCATCGTGATGGTCTTCCTCGCGCCGTTGCGGAGGATCACCACCTCCGCCTTCCCGCCCGGCTGGATGAGCGAGACCGTGCGGGTGAGCGCGCCGGACGAGTCGACGTCCTTGCCGTTCACCGAGAGGATGATGTCGCCCGGCTCGATGCCGGCCTTCGCCGCGGGCTTGTTCGCGACCACGCTCTCGACGAGCGCGCCCTTCTGGTTGGGCGGCAGGCCGAACGCCTGCGCGAGGTCCGGCACCATCGCCTGGACAGCGACGCCCATGAAGCCGCGGCTCACCTTGCCCTTCTCCTTGAGCTGCGGCAGGAGCGCCTTCGCGATGTTGATCGGCACCGCGAAGCCGATGCCCTGGCCGAGCTGCGGAGAGACGATGGCGGTGTTGATGCCGACCACCTCGCCCCTCAGGTTGAAGAGCGGTCCGCCGGAGTTGCCCTGGTTGATGGCGGCGTCGGTCTGGAGGAAGTCGTCGAAGATGTTGCCGGGCGAGACGCCCTCGCGGTGCTTCGCCGAGATGATGCCCAGCGTGGCCGTGTCGTTGAGGCCGAACGGGCTGCCGAGCGCGAGCACGAAGTCGCCCTGACGGATCGCGTCGGAGTCACCGAGCGTGACGGAGGGGAGGTCCTTCGGGGGGTTGTTGAGCTTGATGAGCGCGACGTCGGTCACGGCGTCGGTGCCGACCTTCGTCGCCCGGAACTCTCGGCCGTCGGTGAGGCGGACGGTGATGTCGGTCGAGTCCTTCACGACGTGGTTGTTCGTGAGGATGAAGCCGTCGGCGTTGAGCAGGAACCCGGAGCCGAGCGAGGAGCCGCGCAGCTCCGGCGGCCCGTCGCCGCCGGGCCCGCCCGGCCCCTGGCCGCGGCCGAAGAACCGGTCGAAGTACTGCTGGAACTCGTCGCCGCCGCCATTCGGAGCGCCGCGGTTGCCGCGGCGGTTCCCGCCGATGGCCGGGTGCTTGACGACGGTGTTGGTCGAGATGTTCACGACCATCGGCTTCAGGCGCTCGATGAGCGGCGCGAGCGAGGTCTGGGCCGGGACGGCCGCCTCGGGCTGCGCGGCGGTCTGGGCGGAGGCTTCCTTGAAGAGCGGGGTGCTGGACGCGGCGCGGGGGGCCTCGGGGCCGGTGGCGGCCTGGCCATCACGGGAGCAGGCCAGGAGGGCAGCGATGAACGCGACGCCGAGGGCACGCTGGAGGAGCTTCGTCATGGGGTTCCTTCGCTTCCTCGAGATGAGATGTCCGGTAGGGGGAGAGACGTCCTCGAGCGATAAGACAGGCGAAAACGGATTGTATTCCAGCGGATCACGCACGGGCGAGCCGGCCGACGCGGACCCGCGCGGGCCTCAGGATCCGGTCCCCGATCCGATAGCCGGCCCGGACCTCCTGCACCACCCTCCCGTCCTGCTCCGGATCGGCGACGGTCACCGCGTCGACGGCCTCGGCCAGCCGGGGGTCGAAGCGCTGCCCGGCGACCGCGAGCCGCTCGGCGCCGAGCTCGCCGATGCGCTTCGTGAGGCCCGCGAGCGAGAGCTTGACGCCCTCCACGAGGGCCGCGAGCGCGGGGCCGGCGTCGCCCGCCCCGATCGCGGCAGCGAGCGCGCGCTCGAGGTCGTCCGCCGCCTCGAGGAGCGCCTGCGCGACCGCGGCGCGCTCCGCCTCGATGACCCGGGCGCGCTCGCGCTCGGCGCGCTGGCGGAAGGCCTTCTGGTCCTCGATGAGCGAGGCGTAGGCACGGGTGAGCTCGTCGATGCGGGCGGCCTGCTGCGCGAGCCTCGTGTCGCGGTCGTCGGGCGCAGGCGGGTCGGACGGGACGTCGGGGCTGGGCGTCTCGGGGTTCACGGCGGAGAACGTAACCACCCGCCAGGCCCCGTCAAACCGCACCGAGGGGGGGGCGGGCCGGCGCGCCGGCTACAGGCCGAGCAGCTTCGCGACGGTCTTCTCGTCGGCCGCCGGGAACTCGTACTGGTCGAGCTCCTCGGGGCGCACCCAGCGGTGAGCGTGCACACGCAGGTGCTGGATGGGCTCGCCCGAGACGAGGCGGCACCGGTAGACGCAGAAGTCGATGTCGTAGCCCTCGTAGGCGTGCTCCACGTGGACCACGCGATCGGCCACCGCCACCTGGATGCGCATCTCCTCCGAGAGCTCCCGCGCGAGCGCCGCCTCGTCGGTCTCGCCCGCCTCGACGCGCCCGCCGGGGAACTCCCAGAGGAGCGGCAGGGACGCCGTCGGGGGGCGCTGGGTGATGAGGTAGCGCCCGTCCTTCTCGATCATCGCCCCGACGACTCGGATCTTCCGGCGCATCACGCCTCTCGCTCTCGCCGCTGCTCCCTCGGGGATGCCCCGCGCGGCGGGCGCGCATTGTAGAATTTCGACCACGATGCCGTCCATCCGCTTCCTCGGTGCCGCGGGCACCGTCACCGGGTCACGCTTCCTCGTCGAGGCCGGCGGTGCGCGGGTGCTCGTGGACACCGGGCTGTTCCAGGGCCAGAAGGAGCTCCGGCTGCGCAACTGGGAGCCCTGGCCCATCGAGCCGGGGAGCCTCCAGGCGGTCGTCCTCACCCACGCCCACATCGATCACACCGGGGCGCTGCCGCTCCTCGTGCGCGGGGGCTACCGGGGGCCCGTCCACTGCACCCCGGCGACCCGGGATCTCTGCGGCCTGCTCCTGCCCGACTCGGGGCGGCTCCAGGAGGAAGAGGCCCGCTACGCGAACCGGAAGGGCTACTCGAAGCACGCCCCGGCGGCGGCCCCGCTCTACACGGAGGCCGACGCGGTCCGCGCGCTCCGGCAGCTGACCCCGGTGGCCTACGGGGAGCGGCGCGCGATCGCCCCTGGCGTCACCCTCACCTTCCGCCGCGCCGGGCACATCCTGGGGTCGGCCACCGTCGAGCTCGCGCTCGCGGGCGGCGAGCGGGTGCTCTTCTCCGGGGACCTCGGCCGGTACGACGCCCCGATCCTTCCGGACCCGGAGGCCGGCGTCGCCACCGACACCCTCGTGGTCGAGAGCACGTACGGCGGGCGGCGCCACGACGTCGCGCCGGCGCGCGAGCTGCTGCGCGACGAGGTCCTCCGGGCGGTGAAGCAGGGCGGCGCCATCGTGGTCCCCGCGTTCGCCATCGGCCGGACGCAGGAGCTCCTCTTCGAGCTCCGCGCGCTCGAGCGGGCGGGCGCCATCCCCGAGGTGCCGGTCTTCGTCGACTCGCCGATGGCGGTCGACGCGACGCCGCTCTTCCTCGCGCACCGCGAGGACCACGACGACGAGTTCGCACGGCTCGTCGCGGAGGGCGAGGAGCCGCTCCGCCCGGCGAAGGTCCGCTTCTGCCGCTCGCCCGACCAGTCGAAGGCCATCAACGCCGTGCAGGGCCCCTGCATCATCATGTCGGCCTCCGGCATGGCGACCGGCGGGCGCGTGCTCCACCACCTCGCGAACCGGCTTCCCGACCCGAACACGACGGTGCTCCTCGTCGGCTACCAGGCCGCCGGCACCCGCGGCTGGAGCCTCCAGAACGGAGCCCGCACCCTGCGGATGTTCGGCACGGAGGTCGAGGTGAAGGCGCGGGTGGCGACCATCGGTGGCTTCTCCGCGCACGCCGACGAGGCCGAGGTCGAGCGCTGGCTCGCGACCTTCCCCTCGCGGCCGAAGCGCACCTTCCTCGTGCACGGCGAGCCGGCCGCGCTCGCCGCCGCGCGTGCCCGGATGGACCGCATGGGCTGGCCCGCCGAGGTGCCCGCCCACCTGCAGGAGTTCACCCTGTGAGCCCTCGCCGGGCGCTCGTCCTCGCAGGCGGCGGCGCCCGGGGCGCGTACGGCGCCGGGGTCGTCCGGTACCTCCGCGGCGAGTTCGCCCGCGACCTCGGGCGCCAGCCGCGGCTCGACCTCCTCGCCGGCACGAGCATCGGCGCCATCAACGCCTGCTTCGTCGGCTCGACCGCGCACGCGCTCGACACCCAGGGCGAGGCGCTCGCCGACGTGTGGCGCAGCCTGCGGCTCGAGGAGGTCTTCCACTGGAGCGCGCTCGATCCGTGGGGCTTCGCGCGCCGGGCGTGGTCCTTCTACAAGGACCTGCGGAGCCCGGGCTCGCTCCTGCGGCTCTCCGACTTCGTCCAGCCCGACGCGCTCCGCCGCCTCGTCGAGCAGCGCATCGACTGGGGCCGCCTGCACGAGAACGTGCGGCAGGGCCTCGTGCAGGCGCTCACGGTCATCGCGACCGACCTCGGCACCGGGAAGGCGGTCGTCTTCGTCGAGTCGCGCGAGGGGCCGCCGGCGTTCCCCGACGACCCGAACGTCGAGGTGCGGGCGCGCCAGCTCGGGCCGGAGCACGCGCTCGCCTCGGGCGCCCTGCCCCTCCTCTTCCGCCCCGTCCCCATCGAGGGCTCCTGGTTCTCCGACGGTTTCCTGAAGCAGAACGTGCCGCTCCTCCCCGTGCTCCGGCTCGGCGCCGAGCGTATCCTCGTGGTCGTGCAGCGGGACCCACCTCGCCCCCACCCCGCGCCGCGCCTCGACCCCGGCTCGCCGCCCACCACCGCGGCCCAGGTCGGCCGGGTGCTCTCCGCGCTCATGCTCGACGGCACCGACCGCGAGCTCGCCCGCATGCACGGCGTGAACGCCCTCCTCGACGAGGGCGAGCGGACCTTCGGCGCCGGCTTCGCCGCGCGGCTCGCCGCGCTCGCCGAGCAGGGCCTCGGCTACCCGCTCGCGCGGGTGCAGGAGCTCGTCGTCCGGCCGTCGCAGGACCTCGGCGACATCGCCCGGGCTCACGCGCAGCGGCGCCTGCGGGCGATGCGCCCGGGCACGCTCGCCGCGCGGCTCCTGCGGCGCGCCGCCGAGGAGGCCGAGGGCCAGGACGACGGCTCGGCCGACCTCGCGAGCTACCTCCTCTTCGACCGCGACTACGCCGAGGACCTCATCGCGCTCGGCACCGCCGATGCCCGCGCGCGCCGCGAGGCGCTCGCGGCGTTCTTCGACGACGCCGGCGCGGCGGGCGAGGCCCCCGCCGCCGCAGGCACGGCCACAGCCGGCGCGGGCCAGGCACGGTCGGCGTGAGCCTCCTGCGCCCCGGCACGCTCCTCGACGGCGGGCTGGCGACCGGCCTGTACGCCCGCGGCATGCCCGGGGAGGCGCTCCCGGAGGAGTGGGTGCTGACCCATCCCGAGGACGTCGCCGCCGTGCACGCGGGGCACTTCCGCGCCGGCGCCCGGGTCGTCCTCACCGCCACGTTCAACCTCGTCACGCCGCGGCTCTCGGCGCGCCTCGGCGAGGGCAAGGACGGCCTCGTCGCGGCCACCGCGGTCGGCCTCGCTCGCGCCGCCGCCCCGGGCGCGCGGGTGGCGGGCTCGCTCGGGCCGGCGGCCGTCCCGGGCGCGACGCCCGATCTGCTCGCGGCGCGGTACGAGCTCGCCTGCCGCGCGCTCGCCGACGCCGGGGCGGACCTCGCGTGGCTCGAGACGCAGCTCGAGCTCGGCGAGGCGCTCGCGGCGCTCGCCGCCGCGCGGCGCGCCGGCCTCCCCGCGGTGGTCACCTTCGCGTTCCGGGAGGAGCGCGGGCGGCTCGTGGGCGGCGACGGCGTTCCCGCCGAGGCCTGGCTGTCGGCCGCGGCCGCGCTCGGCGCGGCGGCCGTCGGCGTCAACTGCGTGGCGGCGAGTCCCGCGCTCGCGCGGGTCGCCTTCGCCGCGCAGGCCCTCACGGTCCCCTTCGTCGTGAAGCCGAGTCCGGGGCCGCCGGGCGAGGTCGCAGCGCCGGACGTGTTCGCCCGCGCGGTCGCGCCGGTGGTGGAGGCCGGCGCACGGATCGTGGGCGGCTGCTGCGGCGCGGGGCCGGAGCACCTCGCCGCGCTCGCGCCGCTCGTCGCGACCGCGGCGGCTCAGGTCGCCCGCGGGTAGCTGCCGAGCAGGATCAGCCGGTGCACCCGGCCGCGCACGCCCTCGAGCGCGGCGGCGCCGGCGGGGTCGAGCCGGTGGCCCTCGAAGTCCACGAAGAACACGTAGTGCCCGAGGGCCTGCTTCATGGGCCGGCTCTCGAGGCGCGAGAGGTTGATCCCGCGCCCGGCGAGCTCGCCCAGGACCTCGTAGAGCCCGCCCGGCCGGTCGCGGTCCATCGTGAACGCGATGGAGGTGCGGTCGGCGCCGGTGGGCGCCTCGTCGGCCTGCGCGAGGAGCAGGAAGCGCGTGACGTTCTCGGCCGAGTCCTGGATCTTCTCCGCGAGCGGCACGAGCCCGAACCGGGTCGCCGCGGCCCGGCCCGCGATGGCGGCGAGCCCGGGGCCGCCCTCGGCGACCTTCCGCGCGGCCTCGGCCGTGGAGAGGGTGGGCTCGAGCGCGACGCCCGGCAGGCGCTCGCGCAGGAACCGGGCGCACTGCCCGAGCGGCTGCGGGTGCGAGAGCACGCGGGTCACGCCGGCGAGCGTCGCGCCCGGCTTCGCGAGCAGGTGCTGGTCCACCGGCAGGTTGAGCTCGCGGCGGACGAGCGGCCCCGGCTCGTGGACCATGAGATCGAGCGTCGCGCCGACGCTGCCCTCGATGGAGTTCTCGACCGGGAGGAGCGCGCCGTCCACCTCGCCCCGGCGCAGGGCCGCGTAGGCGTCGGCGAAGGTCGGGAACGGCACCGCCTCGCGGGTCAGCTCGCAACGCGACACCGCCTCCTCGCTGAAGGTGCCCGGCGGGCCGAGGTACGCGACGCGCATCCCGCGACCCTAGCACCTCTCCCCGGCGCCGGCGCCGACGAAGCGCGCCACCACCTCCGGCAGCGCCCGCACGTCGTCGGCCCACGCGTCGGGGTGCGCGGACGCGAGCGCCTCCCGGGCGCAGGCACCCCAGGTGGCCGCCACCGCGAACACGCCCGCCGCGCGCGCGGCCTCGAGATCGTGCACCGAGTCCCCGACGAGGACGGCCTCGGCCGGCGCGCGCTCCAGGCGCGAGAGCGCGACCAGCACCGGATCGGGGAACGGCTTCGCCCGGGGCGCGCTGTCGGCCCCGATGACCGCGCCGACGTGCGGGAGGAGCCCGACGTGACGGAGCGTGCGCAGCGCGCCCGCCTCGAGCTTGGCCGTCACGATGCCGAGCGGGTGACCGGCCGCCGCGAAGCCCGCCACGACCTCGACCGCGCCGGGGAACGCCCGCGTCCGCGCGTCGTGCTCGGCCACCCAGAAGGCTCGGTAGCGGTCGAACAGGCGGTCGACGTCCGAGGCGTCGCGCGCGAAACCGGCGAGCTGGTCGCGGAGCGGCGTGCCGATGCCGGCGATCCATTCGGCGTCGGTCGGGCAGCGGCCGTAGCCCTCGAAGGCGTGCCGCACCGACGCGAGGATGAACGGGATGGTGTCGACGAGGGTGCCGTCGAGGTCGAAGAGGATGGCGATCGGGGCGCGGGAGGACAAGCGGTTCCGCAGGATAGTGCAGGAGGCGCCCCGGACCGAGGTCGAGCGCGCGAACCCGGGCGGGTTGCCGCAGCGCTATCGCCACGCACCTCCGCCCACGCCCGGGGTCCCGGGACAGCGCCGCGGACGGGCGCGCGAGACAATCGCTCCACCCCCATGGACAACGTCCATTTCATCTCCGGAAGCGCCCCCCTCTGCGGACGTCCCGACGCCCTCTGGTGCACCATCCTCCGCGAGGCCGTGACCTGCCCCGGCTGCCTCGACCGGCTCCGGGCCGACGAGGCGACCGGCGCACGGACCCCGGCCGGCGCCCGAGAGGCCGCCGACACCACGATCTCACCCCACGGCCGTTGACGGCGGGTCGACGCCCGCCGACGATGCGCGCCATGCCGCGCACGCTCATCGAGCCCTTCCGCATCAAGTCGGTCGAGCCCATCCGCCAGACCACCCGCGCCGAGCGGGATCGCCTCCTCGCCGAGGCGAAGCTCAACCCCTTCCGGCTCCGGGCCGAGGACGTCCTCGTCGACCTCCTCACCGACTCGGGCACGGGCGCGATGAGCGCGGCCCAGTGGGCCGCCATGATGAACGGCGACGAGAGCTACGCCGGCGCGCGGAGCTTCTTCCGGCTGGAGGCGGTGGTGCGGGAGCTCACCGGGTACCCGCACCTCGTCCCGACGCACCAGGGGCGCGCCGCGGAGCGGATCCTGTTCTCCGTCGCCTGCAAGGCCGGGGACGTCGTCCCCTCCAACTGCCACTTCGACACCACCCGGGCGAACCTCGAGCACCAGGGCGTCGAGGCGCTCGACCTCGTCGTGCCGGAGGGGCTCCGGCCGGCGGAGGTCCACCCGTTCAAGGGCAACATCGACCTCGGCAGGGTCGAGGCGCTGCTCGCCCTGGACGGCGCCCGCGTGCCGTTCGGGATGATCACGCTCACGAACAACACCGGCGGCGGGCAGCCGGTCGCGATGGCCAACCTGCGCGCCTACGCGGACCTGCTGCACCGGCACGGGAAGCCCCTCGTCATCGACGCCTGCCGCTTCGCCGAGAACGCGATGTTCGTGAAGATGCGCGAGCCCGGGTACGCCGACCGCGCGGTGCGGGCGATCGCGCGCGAGGCCTTCGACCTCGCGGACGGCTGCACCATGAGCGCGAAGAAGGACGGCATGGTGAACATCGGCGGCTTCATCGCCCTCCGGAACGACACCTGGCTCGAGGGCGTCCGGAACCTCCTCATCCTCACCGAGGGCTTCCCCACCTACGGCGGGCTCGCCGGGCGGGACCTCGAGGCCATGGCGGTCGGGCTCGAGGAGGTGGTCGACGAGGCCTACCTCCGCTACCGCCTCAGGACCGCCGAGTACCTCGGCGAGAAGCTCGAGGCGGCCGGCATCGGCTTCGTGAAGCCGACCGGCGGCCACGCCGTCTACCTCGACGCCCGCACCGTGGTGCCGCACCTGCCGGTCGAGCAGTACCCCGCCTGGGCGCTCTGCGCCGCGCTCTACCTCGAGGGCGGGATCCGGGGCGTCGAGATCGGCTCGGTGATGTTCGGCAAGCGCAGCGACGAGGGCGTGGAGAGCTACCACGCGATGGAGCTCGTGCGGCTCGCGTTCCCGCGCAGGACCTACACGCAGGCGCACTTCGACTACGTCGCCGAGGTGCTGGCCGAGCTGAAGGCCCACGCGGGCTCCGTGCGGGGCGTCCGCATCGTGAAGCAGCCCCGCCTCCTCCGGCACTTCACGTGCGAGTGCGCCTGGGCGTGAGTTGCTGCCAGGGAGGGGCGCGCCGAGCGCCCCTCGAGAGGCCGCCGCGATATCCCGTTCACAGGCGCCGACCTCGCCGCACATTCACCCTGTGACACGTTTCCCATCCGTGAAGCCGGGCTTCCGGCGGCCGCGCGGAGGTGGTACGGATCGGTCTTCCACCTTCGACGGACGACGGGACCCGTGGCCATCCACCTCAGCCGCCTCGACGAGCGCACCGCGCTCCTCGCCTCCCAGCTCGTGCCGGCGGCCCCGCGCCACGCGGACCTCCTGCCGGCCCTGCGCCGCTGGGGCGCCGAGGACATCGAGCTCGAGGGCTCGCAGATCGTCCGGCTCCTCGACGTGCTCCGCCTGACCGCGATCCCGGTGTCGCGCGCGGTCGTCCGCTCCGTGCCGAGCCCCGAGCTCCGGGAGGACGGAGAGGAGGAGCTCGCGCGCCTCCGCAGCCTGGAGGCGACGCTCGCCGAGGCGCTCGCCGGGGACGACGAGCCGAGCGACGCGTTCTCCCTGCGCCCCGGCCCCGCGTGCGAGGGGGCCGGCGAAGGCTGAGCCACGCCGAAGTATCGCCCCCCGCCGGGGCGCTGTAGCATGGCGCCGCTTGAGACGCCTCCTCCTCGTCGACGACTCCAGGGCCGTCCGGGACGCCCTCCACACGGCGCTCGACCCGTACGGCTTCGAGCTCGTGGACGCGGAGAACGGGGCGATCGCCCTGCAGCACCTCGGCGCGGCGCACTTCGACCTCGCCTTCGTCGACCTCAACATGCCGGTGCTCGACGGGCCGGCGCTCGTCCGGATGATGCGCGCGCGCGGGATGGCCACGAAGGTCGTCCTCGTCACCTCCGGCGCGGACACCACCGTCGTCGCCGGGGCCATCAAGGCGGGCGCGAGCGACTACGTCCAGAAGCCCTTCACGCCCGAGCAGATCCGTGACGTGGCCGCGAAGGTGCTCGGCCTCGACCCCGGCGAGTGGGTGGAGAGCCCCGCCGACGTCATCGTGCAGCACTCGAACCCGTGGGTGGCGGGCCGCCTGCGCGGCATCGTGCCGGCCCGGGTGCGGCTCCACGCGAGCGACACGCTCGCGAAGACGCTCGAGCTCGCCGAGTCGAAGCGGCCCGCGCTCGTGCTCCTCGACGAGGAGGTGCTCGAGGGCGACGTGGTCGCCGCCGCCGAGGTCGTCCGGAACGTGGTGCCCGGCACCGCGATCTTCGCGCTCTCCGACAACGCCACGAAGGACCGCGCCTGGAAGCCGGATGGCCCGCTCGACGGCCACCTCCCGCTCCTCATGGCGGAGCCCGTGGTGCGCGGGTTCCTCTACCCGATCTTCCTGAGGCCCCTCGTCTTCGGGGCCGGGTCCGGCACGCTCCGCTGCGCCGGCTTCGAGGGCGAGGCCGCGTTCCACGACGCGTACTTCTCCGCCCTCGGGCGGACCATCCTCGACATCGCCGCGCGCGAGGACCTCCGACGCGACCTCGCGATCGACCTCACCCGCGTCCCGCCCTGGGAGCCGCGCATCGCCGCGCTCGTGGCGCTCCTGCGCGAGAAGCTGGACGCGCAAGGCCACGCGCCGACCTTCCGGGTCCCCCGCGCGTTGATCGCCCCGCTGAAGCGCCACCCGGAGCTCGCGCGGGCGCTGATCACCGGGCCGGCCTAGAGCCGCGGCGCCCTGAACGGCGCGCCCATCAGCAGGCGCGTCACCCGGAACCGGTGCCCCGCGAACGGCGCGAGCAGCGCCAGCATCCGCGCGTCGTCCCCCCGCGGCTCCTCAGCGAGCGCCCAGCAGACGAGCCGCGGCGCATGGAGATCGCCCACGAGCACCGCGTCCGGATCTCCCGCCCCGTAGCCCAGCACCATCTCGGTGGTCCACGGCCCGATCCCGTGCAGCGTGAGCAGCCGCTCACGGAGCGCCGCGCGATCGGCACCGGAAAGGAAGGGCCGCCGCGACTCCTCCTTCGCGAGCGCGACGAGCGCCCTGCCCCGCTTCGGGTCGACGCCGAGCCGCTCGAGCTCCCAGCCCGGGAGCCCGGCCACCACCGCGGGCGGCGGGAAGGCGGTGCCCAGCGGTCCACGGGTTCCGTGCTCGAGCGCGATCCGCTTCCAGGAGAGCCGCGCGTCCTGCATCGTCACGCGCTGCTCGAGGATCGCGGCGCAGGCCACGTCGAAGCGCCAGGGCACCGGGACGAGCCGGAGCCCGGAGAAGGCCCGGTGGAGCCGCCGGACCAGCGGGTGCTCCGGCGCGAAGGCGGCGTGGCCGTCGTCGGGCGGAAGGACCGCGAGCCAGCCCGCGAGCACGGCTTCCGCGTCCGGCCCCTCCGCCTCCACCGCCACCTCGCCACCCTGCCGCGTGAGCGAGACCCGCACCGCCCCGCCTTCGGAGTGGAAGGTCTTCACGAGCCGGTCCGGCCCGAGCTGCGCCGTGGGGTCGCCCATGCCCATGCGGTGCATCGCGAACGAGCGCTGCACGTCGAGCGGCGAGAAGGCCAGGCGGGCGGAGGGCACGGGCGCAGCATCGCACGGCCCCGCGGCGCGCCGGGAGTTGCAGGGCGCTCCCTAGAACCCGGACACGTAGCCATCCTGCTCTACCCAGCAGACCCGAGGGTCGATGGACATGAGCAGGGCGTCGTCGTGGGCGAGGTCCTTCACCGCGAAGCCCGTGATGATCGTCCAGGTCGCGAGCAGGGTGCCGCCATACCGCTGGACCAGGGCGGGCGCGACGGCGTCTGCCGAGCCGCCGTTCAGCACCACGATCCATTGACCGGGCACACCGGCCGCATTCGGAAGGAAGCGGTGAGCCGGGGCTCCCGGCCCGCACGCCGGGTCGGGCGCGCCGTACGCGCGCGCGATGGCCTCCTCGCTCACCTTCGGGTGTTCCGCGGGGCCGCCGCAGGCAGCGAGGACGGCCAGGCCGGCGAGCAGCGAGAGCGCACGCGACATCGGTCAACCTCCGCCGCCAGCCTAGTTCGTCTCGCGAGCGTGTTGACGCAACGTGCAGCCAACCGACCCGTGCGTGCAGCCAAACGCAGAGCGGGGACCCTCTTCAGGGTCCCCGCTCGATGTGGGCAGCACAGGGCTCGAACCTGTGACCCTCCCCGTGTGAAGGGGATGCTCTACCGCTGAGCTAGCCGCCCGGGTGCTTCGATGCTGCACCGGTGAAACAACTGCTGAAACGGCGGCGGAGTATGCCGTCCGGTCGGGGACCTGTCAACGAGGCTTCGCAGGGCCCTTCCCGTTCGACCGGGGGTGGTCCCGCTCCTCCTCGGCGGCCTCCGCGGCGTCTGCCGCGAGCTGCTCCGAGAGCTCCCGGGCCTTGCGCTTGATGCGCGCGAGCTGCTTCGCGAGCTCCTGGTACTCCTCGCGCCCGGGCACGCCGGCGGCCTTCAGGAGGGCCGCCTGGGCCTCCTCGAACTTCTCCTTGCCCTTCTGGGCGAGGCCGACGGCGGTCGCCACGGCCTCCTTGCCGCGCGGGTCGTTCATCACGGTGTCCGCGGCCTTCACGACGAACTTCGTGCCCTGCTCGAGGATGAGATCGGTGAGGCCCTTCTTCGCCATGCCTGCCCTGCCCTTCGAGACGCCGCCCTTCAGGGAAACACCGCCGTCACGGAAACTCGGTCGGGACCGCCGCCAGCGCGGCGTCCACCACCCGACGGTACTCCACCCGGCGGACGAGCGCCTCCAGATCTCCCTCGACCCGCACCCGGCCGGACAGCGCCGCCCGGACCGGATCCTCACCCAGCATGACCGCCCGCCAGACGCCGTAGGGCGCCCGGAACACGTAGGCGGGCTCGAGCTCGAGGAGGTCGTCGGGGTCCGGCAGGACGCGGCACCCGACCAGCCGTCCGCCCTCGTGCAGGCCGTAGGCGGCGACGTCCCGAGGCCAGGCCGCGCCGTCACGCCCGACCACGATCCCGCCGTCGCGGCCCAGGCCCTGGAGCGCCTGCGGCAGCGCGGGCTGGCGGTTCAGCGCCTCGACCACGGCGGCGAGCCACTCCTTCGACGCGAACCTCATCGCTACCCGCGCTTGAGCCAGCGGAAGAGCCCGCCGGTCCGCGCACCGGCCTCGCCGGGCTGCGCCGGGGTGGCCCGCTTCCGCTCGTCCTCGGCGAGGGCCTTCTTCAGCGCCTCGGGGGTGTCGCGGGTGGCGAGCTCGACCTCGGTCATGCCCTTCACCGGGTCGTCGAAGCTCACCTTGAGCAGGCACTCCTCGTCGAGCTTGAAGTCGATGCGCCGGCCGGTCGCGGCCGCTGGCAGCCGCAGCGAGCCCAGGAACTCGTCGTCGACGATGAGGTCGGACTCGCCCTGGTAGATGTCGATCTCGATGGGCTGGCCCGGCTCGCGCGGGGGCGGCAGCCGGAAGCTCCGCATCGAGGGGATCTTCGAGTTCTTGTCGAGGATCCGCCGGAAGCGGTTCTGCGGCGTCGCGATGCCGATGGGCATCGACAGGACGTCGACGAGCGTGACCGAGTCGATCTGGCCGAGCGAGTCGCCGAGGAGCGCGGCGCCGAGGGCCACGCACTCGTCCGGGTGGACGCCCTTGCGGGCCGGCTTCCCGAAGTGCTCGGCGATGCGCTGCTGGACGAGCGGCATGCGGCTCTGGCCGCCCACCAGGATGATCTCGTCGATCTCGTCGGGCCGGATGGCCTTCTCGGCGAGCACCTCGTCGCAGAGCTGGAAGGTGCGCTCGACGAGGTCGGCGGTGAGCTCGTTGAGCTGCTGCCGCGAGAGCTGCATGCGGATGTCGAGCGGGCGGCCCTTCTTCTCCTCGATGTACGGGAGATCGATCGACACGTTGGGGATGAGCGAGAGGTCGATCTTGGCGGCCTCGGCGCCCTTCTTCACCCGCTGCATCGCGATGGGCGACTCGGCGAGGTCGACCTTGTGCTGCCGCCAGAAGTCCTCGAGGACGAAGTCGATGATCCGGTTGTCGAAGTCGACGCCGCCGAGGAACGTGTCGCCGCCGGTGGCGAGCACCTCGAAGACGTTGCCCGAGAGCTGGAGCACCGAGACGTCGAAGGTGCCGCCGCCGAGGTCGTAGACCAGGATCTTCTGGTCGAGCCCGCGCGAGAACCCGTAGGCGAGCGCCGCGGCGGTGGGCTCGTTCACGATGCGCTTCACGACGAAGCCCGCGAGCCGCCCGGCCTCCCGCACCGCGTGGCGCTGGGCGTCCGAGTAGTAGGCCGGCACCGAGATGATGGCCTCCTCGATCGGCTTCTGGAGGAACGCCTCGGCGATGCGCTTGATGTGCGCGAGCACCATCGCCGAGACCTCGGGCAGGGTCCGGACCTGCCCGCCGAGCAGCACGGCCGCCTCGCCGCTCGGGCCCTCGACGATGTCGTAGGAGTAGTAGTTCCGGAGCTCCTGCACGATCTTCGAGCCGAACTTGCGGCCGATGAGCCGCTTCGCGCCGTAGATCGTGTTCTTCGGGTTCGTGACGAGCTGGTCCTTCGCCACGCCGCCGACCAGGATGTCGCCCTTCTCGGAGACCGCCACCACGGTGGGCAGGATCAGGTTGCCGCGGTCGGTGGGGACGACCTTCGGGATCCGGTTGCGCACGAACGCCACGCAGGCGTTGGTCGTGCCGAGGTCGATGCCGATGATGGGCTTCTCGCGGACCGCCATCTCCCCGGATCCCTAGCACGGAATCCGGTCCACCCCCAGTCGGCGGCACCCCGCGCTCCGGCCGCCGCGCGGGCGCTCGGCGCCCTACGGCGCCACGACGTACCTCGCCCGCACCTCGAGGAAGTCGAGGCTCACCTCCCCGTCGCCGGTGGCGCGCCCCGTCGTCGGCAGCCGGCACTGCACGGGCAGGTGCTGCCCGAGCAGGTACTGGGCGGGCGCCGCGCTCGCCGGCACGGACCAGTCCAGCAGCGCCGGCGACGTCGCCGTGGCGGCGTTGCTCGCGACGAGCTCCCACCCCGAGCGCAGGGTGGCGCCGTACGCTCGCCAGAGCGCGAGCGCGGCGCCGCGATCGGAGGCACCCCGCGGCGCCCAGGCCCCGCCGCAGGCCGCCCGCACGCGCAGCCCCGAGAGCGTGGCGAGGTCGAACCCGCCCGCGCCGAGGTCGAGGTCGGCGTGCACCGCGGGGCTCTTCGCCGGGTCGAGCTCGGCCTCCCACAGCCCCTTCGACCACGGGCTGACGACGTCGCCGCTCCCCGCGTCACCGCCGAAGAGCACGAGCGTCCGGCGCAGGGTGTCGTATCCCATGCCGAAGCCCGACCGCGGCGACGGGGGTGTGCCGAAGGTCGCGCGCTGGCGCCAGCGGGCGCCGTCCCACTCCCAGAAGTCGTTAAAGTAGGTGTACGGGAACGCGCCCGTCCGGCCGCCGAACATCATCACGACCCCGCGGTCCGGGTCGTAGGCCATGCGGTGATCGCATCGGGCGGCGGGCCAGGGCTCGCCGGCCGCGGGCTGCCTGCGCGTCCACGCGCCGACCGTCGGCGAGACGGCGTCCCCGTCCCACTCCCAGAGCTCGTCGAGCGCGGCCGTCCCGGCGCAGCCTCCGAAGGCGACGATCACGCCGCCGCGCACGGGGCTGTAGGCGAGGGCCGGGGCGCGCCGGGCGCCCGGCTGCGTGCCCGTCGCCGGCGTCCGGTCGAGCCAGGCGGCGCCGGTCCACTCCCAGACCTTGTTGTCCGATCCGCCGAACAGCACGCCCCGCCCGCGACCGAGATCCCAGGCCATCGCGGCCGGGTCGCGCGTGCCCGGGTTCGAGGTCGAGGCGAGCGTCGCCCACCCGCCGGCCTCGGTCCAGCGGGCCACGTCGTTGACGGCGGTGGTGACGTAGCCGCCGAACAGGAAGAACCTTCCGCCCGCGGCGGGGTCGTACACGAGGGCCGAGTCCCGCCGGCTGGTCGTGGCGCCCGCGTTCCACCAGCGCGCCCCGTCCCAGCGGTAGTACTGGCCGAGCGCGTCCACCGAGCCGGGCCCGTACTGCCCGCCCAGCACGTAGCACCCGCCGCTCCCGGCCGGCGTGCACGCCATCGCGGGACCGCGCACCGCGGCGGGCGGGCTCGGCGGCGTTGCCGGGCACGGCCAGCCGGTCGCGGTCAGGCGGAGCTCGTAGGCGAAGATCCCGGCGGTGAGGTCGCGGCCGCCGAAGAGCATCGTCGCGTGCGCGAGGGGGCTGTGGGCGAGCTGGACCGAGCGGCGCCGGATGGGCTCGCAACCGGTGTACGGTCCGTTGATCGCGGCCCATCCGGTCGGGGTCCAGCGGTAGGTGAGCTGGGTCTCGTCGTTGACGTAGCCGCCCGTCATCACCACGGCGCCGAGGTCACCGTCGTAGACCATCGCGTGGCCCGAGCGCGCGGGGGGCGCCACGGCCCCCGACCACGCGGCCCAGGACTTCCCGTCCCAGAGCCACGTGTCGGCGAGATCGCCGTTCGCGCCCTTGCCGCCGAAGAGCACCACCTGGCCGAGCGCCGGGTCGTAGCCCAGGGCGTGCTCCGCGCGTGGCGCGAGCGCGGGCGGCACGGTCACCGACCGCCAGGCCTTCCCGTTCCAGAGCCACGCATCGGCGAGCGGCGTCCCGCTCGCGTCCCGGCCCCCGACGAGGAGGACCTCGCCGCGATCCACGAGGTCCACCATCGCGGCCGCCCGGCGCGGCGATGGCCCCGCACCCGCGGCGAAGCGGCGGTTCCAGGCGGAGCCGTTCCAGGTCCACAGGGCGTCGGTGGCGGTCGCGCCGGGGCCGCCCCCGAACACGAGGACGACGGAGCGCGCGCTGTCGTAGACCATGGCGTGCCCGGAGAGCGGGCCCGGACCCTCCCCTGCGTAGGGCCGGGCGCGCCACGCGCCGTCCCACTCCCAGACGTCCGCGAGCGTGCCCTCGTTGGCGTTGCCGCCGTACATGACGATGACCCCGCGGCTCGGGTCGTAGGTCATGGCGTGGGCCTCACGGGCCGGCGGCACCGGCGCCGCCTCGCCGGCGACCGCGAACGGGATCCCGAACTCCGCGCGCTGGGCGGCGCCGTCGAGCCCCGCCACCGCCGCGTCGTCGCCGACGCGCACGGTGCGCTCGTCCACGTAGGTCGCCTGCGCGGCCGGGCGGGTCTCGAGGCGGTGCGGGCCCGCGTCGCCCACCGTGCCGCGCAGGGTGCCGACCCACTCGACGTTCCGGACGGCGACCGGGGCGCTCGCGTTGCCAGCGTCGTCGAGGCCGCGCACCCAGACGCGGGGCGCGTCGCTCGCGAGCGACGTGCGCGGCCACGCGCCGCCGGCGCCGGGGGTGAGCTCGGCGAGCAGCCCGGACCCGTCCTTGCTCGCGAGCACCTGCACGCGGCGGAGCGGCGCGGCCCCGCCGAACGAGAAGGTCCCGGCGGGCAGCGTCGTCGCGCTGCCCAGGGTGTCGGCGGGCGCGAGCTCGAAGTAGGGCCCGGCGGGCACGACCCACGTGCCGACGGTCTCGCTCGCCTGGTTGCCCGTCGGGGAGCGCACGAACGTGACCGCGGCCTGGTCCACGGTGAGGGCCGGCGCGGCCTGGCGGACCACCACGGCCGGACCGGGCAGCGGGGCGGACGCGTTTCCTGCGGCGTCACGCAGGGTCACGACGGTCGCGTGCGTGCCGGGCGCGGCGGCCGCGCCCGCGAGCGCCGAGAACGCCGCGGAGTCGACGGCGCCCGCGGACACCGGCAGGAACGCGAGGCCGGCGGGCGCGGCCGTCTCGAGCGACTGCACGGCGGCGTCGGCGAGCGCCTCGTCCGCGTCGAGCTCGACCCGGATCTCCGTTCCGGCGGTGGCCGCGCCGAGGTCGGCCTCCTGGAGCGGGTTCGCCGGACCGGGCAGGTAGCGGACCCGGGCCGCCGTGAGCGAGGGCGGAGTGCGATCGTAGGTCACCGAGCCGACGGCGACGGCGAGGTTCTCCGCTCCCGTCGCACCCACGAGGCTCGCGCTGACCGCGTAGGAGCCCTCGGGCTCCGGGGTTGCACCCTGACCGAAGCGGCGCCCGAGGACGTACCTCCGGCCACTGGCGCTCACGAGCTCGAGCGGGAAGGCCGCGCCGGCGTGCGTGGCGACCACCCGCGGCGGGGCGGCGAGGTCGGCCGTCGCCTCGAGCTCGACCGTGAGGATCCCCTCGGCCGCCAGGATCGCGGGCAGCACGCGGGTCGAGGCCGTGACGAGCCCCGGGGCCGGATCGTTGGCGCGCTCGGTCGACACGCAGCGCTGGATGGAGGTCCGGCAGGTGAACCCGGCGGGGCAGTCGGCGCTGCTCCCGCACGTGACGAGGGCGTCCGGATCGACCTTCAGGCTGGGGCTGCAGGCGACGAGGACCGCGGCGACCGGGAGCACCCCCGCGAGCTGGACTCTCATGGGGCGAGTCTACGGCAGGCGCCCGCCGGGCCGGCTGGCCCGGCAGGGGCGCTCAGAAGGGCACCTCGTCGCCTTCCTCGCCCTCCGGCGGCGCGCCTTCGGGCGGCCCGGGCTCGCCGAACAGCGCCGGGATCACCCTGGGGTCGTGACCGAGCAGGGCCACACCGCCGTCCTCCGAGTCACCCCGAGCTTGTCGAGGGGCCAGTGCCGGCAGGTCCGCGCCCTCGTCGAGCTGCCAGCGCTCGAAGAGGGGCGGCTCGGCGGGGAGCTCCTCGAGGAACCGGGAGGCCTTCATGACCACGCGCTCGCGGTCGCGCGGCGCGGCGACGACCGGGTACGTGAGGTAGAGCTCGTCGCGCGCGCGGGTGCAGGCGACGTAGAAGAGCCGGCGCTCCTCCTCCTCGCCCTCGAGGTCGCGCAGCGCCTGCGAGGACGGGAAGCGGCCGTCGGCGAGCCAGACCAGGAACACCGCCCGCCACTCGAGCCCCTTCGCCTGGTGCACCGACGACAGCACCATCTTTTCGTCCGGCTCCGAGCCCTCCGAGACGGTCTCGGCGCTGAGCTCCGTGAGGAGCGCGATCTCGGAGAGGAACGCGTCCATGTCCTGGTAGGAGCGCGCGAACTCGGCGAGCTGCCGGACGTCCTCGATGCGCGAGTCCGCGTTCAGGAACTCGGCCTTCAGGAACTCCTCGTAGCCGTCGTCGAGCACGCGCTCGATGGACTCGCCGGGGAGGTCGCAGAGGGGCTTCCTCGAGAGGCGCTCGAGGAGCTCCACGAGCCGGGCGTAGCCCGCGCGGCCCTTCGCGGGCACCTGGCCCGCGATGTCCTTCAAGCTCAGCTCCTCGACCCTGCCCTGCCCCGTCCGGCGCCGGCCCGCGAAGGCGTGCCAGACGGCCTCCGCCGTGGCGGAGCCCACGCCCGGCGCGAGCCGCATGCAGCGCTTGAAGGCGAGCTCGTCGCCCGGGTTGCGCGCGAAGCGCAGGTGCGCGAGCACGTCCTTCACGTGCGCCGCCTCGAAGAAGCGCACGCCGCTGCGCACGACGAACGGGATGCCCCGCCGCGCGAGCTCGAACTGGATCTCCATCGCGTGGTGGTGGGCGCGGTAGAGCACCGCGATCTCCGGGAGCGGGATGCCCTCGTCCCGCAGCTCGAGCACCCGCTGCGCCACGAAGGCGGCCTGCTGCTGGACGTCGCGGCACGGCACGACCGCCGGGAGGGCGCCGTCCTTCCGGACCGCGCTCAGCTCCTTCTCGAACTGGCGGACGTTCGCGGCGATCGAGGCGTTCGCGAGCGAGAGGATCTGCGGCGTGGAGCGGTAGTTGACGGTGAGGTCGAAGCGCCGCGCGTCCGGGTAGCGCTTCTCGAACTCGAGGATGTTCTCGAAGTGGGCGCCGCGGAACGAGTAGATGCTCTGGGCGTCGTCGCCCACCACGCAGAGGTTCCGGTGCCCGGCGGCGATGAGGTCGACGACGTCGCCCTGCAGCCGGTTCGTGTCCTGGTACTCGTCGACGAGCACGTGCTGCCAGCGGGACTGGAGGGCCTTCCTCACCGGCTCCTTCTCGGCGAGCAGGATCTTCCAGTTGAGGAGCAGGTCGTCGAAGTCCATCGCGTTCATCCCGTGCTTGCGCTCGTGGTAGCGCCGGGCGACGCGGAGGAGGTCGTCGGTCTGGGGGGCGAACTGCGGGCGGCGGACGGCGACGAGGTCGGCGAGCGGGGTCTGCGTGTTGATGGCCATCGACACGAGGTCGAGGACGACGTCGGCCTTCGGGAAGCGCCGCGCGCCCACCGCGAGGCCGCAGTCGGCGATGGCGGCGCTCATGAGGTCGCGCGCGTCCTCCCGGTCGAGGATGGAGTAGCCGGGCCGGTAGCCGAGCTGGACCCCGTGCTCGCGCAGGACCTGGTGCGCGACGTGGTGGAAGGTGCCGCCGGTGAGCCGCCGCGAGTCGACCTTGCAGAGCTCCTCGACGCGGCCGAGCATCTCGCGCGCGGCCTTGTTCGTGAACGTGAGGAGGAGGATCGCCTCGGGCTGGACGCCCTCGGCGAGGAGCCGCGCGACGCGCCAGGTGAGCGTGCGGGTCTTCCCGGAGCCCGCGCCGGCGACGACGAGGATCGGGCCGCCGCCCGCCTCGACCACGGCGATCTGCTGCTCGTTGAGCAGGCCCGCGTAGTTGAGGGCGCGGGCGGGGACCGCGGCGGGCTTGAGCTGATAGCGACGGGACATACGTTCAGGAGCGTCGACCCTACCAGCGACCTCCGACATCGCCCCTCCGACGCCGGCGCCCCGGGGATCCCGACTCGGTGGTACACCTCGCGCCCATGGGAAAGTCCGGCGGCCTCATCCTGCTCGCCCTCGGCGGGCTCGTCGCCTCGCTCGCGGGGCAGACGACCTGGTCCACCTGGCAGAACCTCTCCGCAGGCCCCGTCTCCGCGACGGTGGCCTCGGCGCCCGCCGAGCAGTGGATCACCCTCGAGGACGCGGCCGTGCGGTGCGACACCCGCCGGACCGCCGGGCGCTCGGCGTTCTACGAGGCGTCCCCGAAGGCGGGCGGCGAGGTCTTCCTCGTGCAGGTGGCCGATGACCAGCCGTGCGAGGGTCTGGTGCTCCAGGGCGGCTTCGGCCGCGACCGGCTCTCCGCGGAGAGCATCCGCTCGCGCCTCGGCGTCGAGCCCCCGAGGCAGGGCGACGCCCGCGTCTTCAACGTCCTCGGCCCCGACTTCATGAAGCGCGCGCTCTACGTCGCCGGCCCGCTGTTCCTGCTCGGCCTCGCGACGATCGCGCTCGGGCTGCGGCGGTACCGCGCGAGCCAGCGTCAGTAGTTGGCGTAGAGGGTGGCGTTGCCCGCCACGCCCACCGGCGGGCTCTGGCCGGAGATCGGCACGCGCGCGAGCGCCGCGAGCCTCAGGCCCAGGTGCGGGTTGAAGGCGATCGCGCTGCCGAGCGAGAAGCCGGCCTCGTCCTGGAACAGCCCCAGCGACGACTCGTGCGAGTACGTGGCGCGCGCCGTGAGGCGTAAGGCGTCGCCCGCCCTCCAGCCGACCTGGGTGTAGGCGCTCCGGCCGTCGAGCCACCCGCGCTCCTCGAGGTAGCCGAGCACGAGGTCGATCCGGTTCCCGAACAGCCGCAGCGCGGAGAGCTCGGGGCCGACCCAGGCCCTGTTCAGCTTCGAGTCGGTGTCGCGGGAGGTGCCGCCCACGACCGCGAGCCGCAGGTACCGCCACGCGTCGAACGAGACGAAGCCGTCGGCGGCGTCGCCGCGGCCCGGGTAGACCGAGGGCTCGAGCAGCCGGTCCGGCCACGCGAGCGCCTGGTGGCGCGCGCCCAGCCCGACGAGGAGGCTCTGGAGCGGGTGCAGCGTGACGTCGACGCGGGCGAGGTCGAGCTTCCCGGGCGCGGAGACCAGGCCGCCCACGCCGAGGCGGGCCTCCGCGTTGACGTCCACGGCCTTCGCCCACGCGCGCGCGCCCAGGTCCGCCTCGACGCGCGAGCCGAGCTCGGGCGACTTCACGAACGCGAGGCGCCCGTCGGTGGCGACCTGCACGCCGCTCGCGAACACCTTGCCGATCGACCACGTGCCGCCCGCGGTCACCCGCTCGGTGCCGGGGATGAGCGTGTCCGGCGCCGGCAGCGCGCCGGCGTAGAGCCCGAGGCGGGCCGGCCCCGTCTCGAAGCGCGCCGACACGCCGTCGACCACCGTCGCGCCCAGCGCGCCGAACGAACGGAGGCGGCCGGCGGAGAACGTCGCGAAGGAGAGCGGCGCGTTGACCTGCGCCTGCCAGACGTGGATGCGGGTGGCGGGCCCCTCCCCCAGGCCGTGCGAGTCGGGCACCCACCGCTCGGCGCGGGCGTCGAGGTCGAGGGTGAAGCGGCCGCCCACCGGGACGCCGTGGAGCATGACGTCGACGCGGGCCGCCTCGCGGTCCTGGCCGGGGCCGGTGGAGGTCCAGGCCCACGCCGAGAGCGCGACCTCCGCGTTCCGGGCCGCGGGGCCGGCCGGCCGCGGGCCGGTCGCCCTGAACACGACCTGCGGCAGCGGTGCCGCCGCGGCCACGAGCGCGGCGCGGCGCGCGAGCTCGTCCTCCTCGACCAGCGGCTCGAGCGTCTTCACCTCGCCGCCGGCGGGGGCGCCCGCCTGGAAGAAGGCGTCGTCGCCCTTCTTGAGGCCGGCGACGGGGCACGACGCGTTGTGATCGCCCACCTGATCGATGGCGCAGCGCCCGACCACCTCGGCGTGCCGCTTGAAGGTGACCTGCTCGCCCAGGGACAGGCCGTCGACCGCGCCGGCGTCGAGGTAGGCGCGCGTGGCGGACAGGTAGACCACGTCGGCGGTGCCCGCCCTGTGGGCCGCGCGGCGCGGGCCGCCCTCCTCGAGCGGCGAGGCGCGCAGCACGGCCGCCGGGCGGGCGCCGGGCGCGAGCGCGACGAGGGCGGCGAGGGAGAGGGAGAGCGCGGTCATCTAGTCACCGTGCGAGTTGCCGTCGGGGTGGCAGCCTGCGGCCCAGCACGTCGAGCCTTGCTTGTGGGCGCCGGCGTGGCAGGTCTTCGTGCAGGTCGCGTTCGAGAAGACGGCGGCCGGGAACGGCCGGTCGGTCCGCAGGTTCGCGTGGCAGGTGAGGCACAGGTTGCGGGACGCCGAGCCGTGCTTCGCCCCGCCCGTGATGAGGAACGGGGTGTGGGACGCCACCGTCTTCACGTCGGACTCGACGTGGCAACGGAGGCACTTCGCGGAGGTGAACTCGTAGCCGTTCGCGCCCGCGGTGACGGTCGTGTGCGCGGTGGCCATCGCCGCCTGCTCGTGCCCGTGGCAGCCCGCGCAGGTGATCGCGGTCCGGTCGGCCGAGTTGGCGTGGCACTCGCCGCAGCGCAGCGCGGCGTGCGCCGAGGAGGCGCCGATCGGGAAGTACTTCTGCGTGTGCACGGCGGGGTCGATGCCGAGGGCCGTGCCGTCCGAGTGGCACAGCATGCACGCCTGGCTCGGCACGGACCGATCCGCGGCCGAGAGGTCGGGGAAGCCCGCCTCGTTCGCGTGCGCGGCCTGCAGGCTCGCCGCCTCGGCGGCGGTGCCCGCGTGGCACGTCACGCAGTCGAACTTCCGGAACGTGTCGTACGTCCCGTGACACTGCTCGCACGAGACGTCGGCGTGGTTCGTGGCCGCCGCGATCGGGAAGTAGCTCGCCCCGTGCGAGTCCCGCGACGGCATCGTGAGCCACGGGGCGCCGCTGCTCCCGTTGCACGCCCCGAGGATCGCGGCGGAGAGGACGAGCGCCGGCGCGCAGGCGAGGCGGTGGGCGTTCATGGCGCGACCTCCCTCGCGGTGAGCGGCGCCGGCGACGGAGGACCGT
This sequence comes from Anaeromyxobacter sp., assembly GCA_046351695.1. Lineage (GTDB taxonomy): Bacteria > Myxococcota > Myxococcia > Myxococcales > Anaeromyxobacteraceae > Anaeromyxobacter. The sequence continues at coordinate 620,490 of JAXLYA010000001.1, forward strand.
GGCACTCGTAGCACCGCCGGCTCACGCACGCGAAGCCCGCAACGGCCGGGTGCGCGGAGCAGGTATGGCATCGGACGCAGTCCGCCGTGCCGCTCGCGCAGGTGACCGCGTCGCCGGTGAGCGCGACCGAAGGGATCTCGGTGTGGCAGTCGAGACACGCCACGCCGCCGTGGGGGCGGCCCGTGATCCCGAAACAGACCGAGTGGTGGATGCGCTCCACGGGGAGGCCCCCGTCGCACGCCGCGAGGGCTCCCGCGGCGAGCAGCGCCGGCCACACGCGCGTCACCTGCGCACCCCGCGCGTTCCGCTCGCCGGCAGCCGCAGCCCGGCGCCGCCGGTCGAGAACTTGTGGCACTCGTAGCACTTGCGCTCCGTGCACGAGAAGCCGGCCACCTGCTCGTGCTCGGCGCAGGAGTGGCACGACTGGCACTTCGTCGTGTCGGTGAGGCACGTGAGCGGCTTCGTGACGTCCACGCCCGGCGGGACGGAGGTGTGGCAGGCGCGGCACTTCACGCCCGCGTGGCGCCCGCGCGAGATCTCGAAACAGGCGTCGTGCCCGGCGAGGCCGGAGGGTGAGAAGCCCCAGGTCGAGTGGCACCGCTGGCAGGCGACCGGGAACCCGGGCACCGCGTGGTCGACGAGCGCGCCCCCGGCCTTCGCCCGGTCGAACTCGGCCTGGTGGCACCCGAGGCACTCGCGGGTCGCGCGGGTGAACCCGAGGTCGCGACGGTTCGCGTGGCACTGGTCGCACGCGGTGAAGGCGTGCTTGCCGGTGAGCGGGAAGTCGCTGCGGCGGTGCGCGTCGGCATCGAAGCGGGTCGCGCGCCAGGAGGTCGCGTCGTGGCAGCGCTCGCAGCGGCCGCCGAGGCGGCCGGCGTGGACGTCGGCATGGCAGGCGGCGCAGGCCCGCGGCACCGGCGCCTTGAAGGTGCGGTCCACGTGGCAGCCGCCGCAGGCGGCACGCTGGTGCGCCCCTTCCAGCGGGAAGCCGGTGCGGGCGTGGTCGAAGCCCTGGGCCTGCCAGCTCGCCGTCGAGTGGCACGAGGCGCAGACGGTCTCGGTCGACGCCGGCGCGGCGTCCGCCCGGGCGGTGCGGACCGACAGGTCCGGCGCGGGCGGCGGGCGCGCGCCCTTCCCCGCCGGCGCCGGTGCGGCCGCCCCGGGTGCCTGCATCGACGCCGGGAGCGAGAACCCTCGGAACGCGCCCTTGTGGAAGTCGTCGTGGCAGGCCTGGCAGGCCACCGGCACCGGCTTGTACCGGCGCGTCTCGACGCCGGCGACCTTCACGAGGCCGTGGCACTTCGCGCAGTCGACCTTCTCGTGCTTGCCGTCGAGCACGAAGCGCGAGAACTGGGCGGTGTGCCGGAACTTGAGGTTCTGGTCCTTCCAGCCCGCGGAGACGTGGCAGCGGGAGCAGTCCGTCTGCCCCTTCACCGCGAGCTGACCCTGGTGGATGTCCGGGTGGCAGCCCGCGCAGGTGAGCGGGAGCGGCTTGTACTTGATGGCGCCGTCCGGCCCGGTCTTGTGGCAGGAGCCGCAGGCCGCGTTCGTGTGCTTGCCGTCGAGCGGGAAGCGCGACTCCTTGTTGTGGTCGAACCGCACCTTCTTGAACGACTCCAGCACGTGGCACGCGGCGCAGCCGGTGCCGGCGCCCGCCACCGTCGCCGCGGCGGTGAGGCGCGCGTCGAACTGACCCCCATGCGGATCGCGATGGCAGGTGCGGCAGTCGCCGGCCTTCGGGATCGCGAGGAGCGCCTGGCTCACCTTCAGCGGGCGCTTGCGCCGGGCGAGCTCCTTCTTCATCGCCTCGGGGACCCTGCGCTCGAGGCGCGGGTCCTTCGGGTGGCAGAGCGCGCAGGCCACGGCCCTGTGCGCACCCTCGAGGCGGTACTCGAGCTTCGCGTGATCGGCGACGTCGAACTTCACGGGCAGGAACCCGTTCACCGTGTGACAGGCCTCGCAGTCGGGGCCGGCGACCGGCGGCGCCGAGGCGATCACCGGCTGGGCCTTGCCCTTCTTCCCCTTCCGGCCGCCCTCCAGCGTGGCGTTCGCGGGCAGCGGCCCCGCGAGGGCGAGCCGCGCGAGCTGGCCCTCGTGGGCGTCGAAGTGGCAGTCGGAGCACCTCCCGAACGCCATGTTCTTGAAGACGGCCTTCTGGCCCGGGAACGGCCCGTGGCAGGCCGTGCACTTCACCTCGACGTGCTCGCCGCGCAGCGGGTAGCGCGTCTTGTCGTGGAACGCGCGCTCTGCGGCGGCGCCGGAGAGTTTCTTCCAGTCGGCCACCGTGTGGCAGCTCGAGCAGCGCTCGCCGAAGCGGCCCTGGTGCGGGTCCTTGTGGCAGTCGGTGCAGTTGCCGAACTGGAGCCCGGTGTACTTCACGAACGCGGTGGCGTTCGCGAACGCCACCTGGCCCGGCGCGGGCTTGCGCTGCTCGGGGTCCTGCTCCGGCTTGTGGCACTTCGCGCACTCGACGCGGGCGTGCTTGCCCTCGAGCGGGTACTTCGCCTTCGCGTGGACGAAGCCCTTCGCGGGCTTCCAGGCGTCCTCGCCGTGACAGCGCTGGCAGTCGTTGCCGAGCTGGCCGCGGTGCTCGTCGGCGTGGCAGGCCGCGCAGGCGGCCGGCGCGCCGAGCCAGCTCTTCTTGCCGGGGTGCTTCTCGAGGAGCGCCAGCACGCCGGCGTCGGAGACGAGCCGGTGGTCGTGGCACTTCTCGCAGTCGGCCCGCCGATGCTTCCCGCGCAGCTCGTAGCCGGTGCGCGCGTGGTCGAAGCCCTTCCGGCCGTCCTTGCCCCAGTCGACGAGGGCGAAGTCGCGGCCCTGGTGCTCGTGGTGGCACTTCTCGCACGCCTCGCCCTGCGGGAGCCTGCCGTGGAGCCCCTTGCCCCGCCCCATGAGCGCCTTCACCTCGCCGTGGCAGGCGAGGCACGCCTCCGGGGTCAGCTGCTTCCCGGCGGTGTGGCACTTCGTGCAGTTCTGGAGCCCCTCGTAGGCGGCATGCGCCTTCGAGAGCTCGCCCGGCGAGAAGAGATCCGCCCGCGCCGCGGCGGGGACCGCGAGCGCGAGCGCGAGGGTGAGCGGCGCGAGGTGACGGCGAGGGAGGGTCATCGGTGGAGGAGGCCGTACCCGAGGTAGAGCGAGAGCCCGATGTGGGCGGCGATGACGAGGACGAGCAGGACGGCGAGCGAGGCGTGGAACGTGCGCCAGGTGCGCAGGAGCCGCTTGAGGCTGCCGTAGAAGCGGATCTGCCAGCGCAGCGTCTCGAGCTTGAGGATGGCGAGCTTGAACGACTTGAACGCGAGCTTGTCGTCGAACTTGAACCGCAGGAAGAAGAGGCGGATCCGCAGCCACATCGCGCCGGCGGGCAGCTCGAGGAAGAGGACCGCGAGGAAGCGGGTCTTCACCGGCGCGGTCGCCTTCGCGATGAGCTCGTGGGCCGACACGGAGGCGCGCTCCGGGATGTCGGTGAACGAGTCGCGCAGGCGCTCGAAGTGGCCGAGCAGCTCGGAGAGCTCGAGCGACTTCCCGCCGTCGCCGGGGACGATGCCGTAGATGAACCGGCCGATGATGCCGGTGGTCACCACGACCACGAGCGAGGTCGCGGTGCCCGTCGCGAGCAGGTTGTTCGACTGGAAGGCCGCGTGGTACGCGATGACGAGCGGGCTCATGAACCCCACGAAGACGTGGAAGTCGAGCCAGCTCACGATCTGCCCCAGCGCCGAGAGCGACTTCCAGCGCTTGCGGGCCGCGTAGAGGAAGTTCGAGAGCATGAACACGGTCGCGGCGATGCCGACCGAGTGCCCCCAGGTCCCGGCGGACTTGAGCGACGGGTGCTCCGGGGAGGCCAGGCGCCCGGCGCGATCGAGCGGGTAGTAGTCGCGCCCCACCCACGCCAGCCACGCCAGGATCGCCGCGCCCACCGCCACGTAGCCGAGCCGCGCCGCGATGCGCCCCCTCGACGTCTTCGGCCGGGCGAGCGCCCGGGGCAGCATCCCGTTGCCGCCGATGACCACGTTGGGGCCGGTGTCGCCGAGCCCCTCGCCGTGGAAGCGGCGCATCGTGATGCCCACCTTCGCGAGGAACTCGGTGGGCAGCTCGCCGCCGATGTTCACGATGATGAAGGTGTTCGGGAGCGTGACGGGCGTGCCGTCCTTGTTCAGGTCCACGGACTTCTCGGTGATGTTCGTCACCACCGACGGGAGCAGCGCCCGGATCTTGCCCGCCGTCACGAGCTGGCCGAACTTCTTGCGGTTCGCCTCCCGGCAGCGGCCGAGCTCGGCGCCCCGGTACGAGAGCGTCACCTCGGCGGTGGACTCCTCGGCGAGCTGGATGGCGGCTTCGAGCGCCGCGTCGCCGCCGCCGACGACGAGGACCTTCTCGCCGTCGAACTGCTCGGGGTCCTTGAGGCCGTAGAGCACCTTCTCGGCGGACTCGCCGGGCACCGCGAGCTTGCGCGGCGTGCCGCGGCGGCCGATGGCGAGCACGACCTTCGAGGCCTTGAGGGTCCCCTGGCTCGTCTTGACGGTGAAGTTCCCGTCCTCGCCCTCGATCTCGTTGACCTTGACGCCCTCCTCGACGCGCACGCCCACCTTCGAGAGGACCTTCTGCCAGGTCTCGAGGAGCTCCTCCTTCGAGATGCGGGCCTTGCCGACGCGGCCGGCGCCGCCCGGCAGCTCGACGGTCTCGGTCATCGTGACCTTGCGGCGCGGGTAGTGCGCGACCGAGCCGCCCACGGTCAGCTGCTCGAGGAGGCGGTGCGGGACGCCCTTCGACTTGAGGCCGACCGCCGTCGCGATGCCGGCGGGGCCGGCGCCCACGATGACGACCGGCTCCTTCGCCTTGCCCACGAGCTCGGCGATCCGGTCGGCGACCTGGAGCCCCTGGGTGAGCGCGTTCTTGATGAGGCCCATGCCCCCGAGCTCGCCCACCACGTGGAGGCCGGGGCGCGACGACTCGAAGAACTCGTCGACCTCGGGGAGGTCGATGCCGCGCTCGGAGGAGCCGAACACGAGACGGATGGCGTGGACCGGGCACTCCACGGCGCACTTGCCGTGGCCGATGCAGTGGTCGCCGTGGACGAGGCGCGCCGCGCCGTCCACGACGCCGAGGATGTCGCCCTCGGGGCAGGCCTTGAGGCACGAGAGGCTGCCGATGCAGATGTCGGTGTCGATGACGGGGTGCAGGGACTTCGCGAGGTGCGCCCCCTTCGCCTTCTTCTCCTCGAAGAGCTCCTCGTCGCGGCGCGGGCGCGCGCCGCGCCGCGCGACGTGGACGATCCCGGCCACCGCGGTGACGAAGGCGAGCGCGGCGACGATCGAAAGACTGAAAATGTCCATGGCTTCCCGGCCCCTACCTTCGCCCCAGGGTGGATCGAGCGCAAGGCCGCAATGTGTCCGAATCCTCACGGGTCGTGCGACCGGTGCGTCAACCTCGCACCTGGCAGAACGCACGATCGAGACAGCGTCTCGCTTCGCCCATTCACCGAAGGTCGAAACGGCCGAGGGCGCGAAAACTGGACGAAAGCCCGGCGTCGCCTAGCATCCGACCCCACGTCGCTGCCGACGCGAATGCGGACCCCGCGTCGGCGCACGAAACCCTGCCCCGCCCGCCCAGAGCACCGGGCCGGCACCCCGAGAAGGGGTGCCGGCCCGGGCTCAGGTATGACGTTCCCGGGGCTCGCGTTCTCAGCGGGTGAAGACGACCTCACCGCCGACGACCGTCGCCGCCACCGGCAGCGAGGACAGCGTCCCGACCGGAATCGAGAACACGTCTCCCTCGAACGCCGTGAGGTCGGCGTCCAGGCCCTCCCGGATCATCCCTCGCTGGCCCTCCGCGAAGGCGGCGAACGCAGCGCCGGCGGTGAACGCCCGCACCGCCTCCTCGCGCCCGAGCCGCTCGGCCGGGAGGAACGGCTCCTTCGCGCCGGCGGCCGTGCGCGTCTCCGCCGCGACGAGCCCGCCGCGCGGGTCGGGCTCCTCGATGGGGAAGTCGGAGCCGAACGCGAGCGGAAGGCCGCGCGAGAGCGCGGTGCGCCACGCGTACGCGCCCGCGAGGCGGGCCGAGCCCGCGCCGAGCCGGGCGGGCACCCACGGCGCGTCGCTCGTGCAGTGCGTGGGCTGCATGGACGCGATGACCCCGGCGGCCGCGAGGCCGGGCCAGTCGCCCGCGCCCACGATCTGCAGGTGCTCGATGCGGGGCCGGAGCGCCTTCACCGCCGGGGCGGTCCCCGCCCCCGTGATCGCCGCGAGGGCCTCCGAGACGCCGCGATCGCCGATGGCGTGGATCGCGGGCTGGAAGCCCGCCGCCACGACCGCCTTCACCTTGGCGCGCAGCACCTCCGGCGGCGTGGTGAGGAGCCCCCGGTTGCCGGGATCGTCGGAGTACGGCGCGTGCAGCGCCGCGCCCCGGCTCCCGAGCGCGCCGTCCGCGTAGAGCTTCACGGCGCGCACGGTGAGCCGGCCCACCTCGGCGCCCTCGGCCTTCTGCCGCGCGAGCTCCCGCTCCAGCTCGGGCAGCGGCACCTCCCCGTCGATCATCGCGTACACGCGGAGCGGCAGCCTCCCCTCCCGCGCGAGCTTGCGGTAGGCGTCGAGCGCCGCCGGATTCACGCCCGCGTCGTGGGCGCCCGTGAGGCCGACGCTCGCGAGCTCCTTCAGCCCGGCGAGGAGCCCGGCCTCGAGCTCGGCGGGCGTGGGCGCGGGGATCTTCGTCTCCACGAGCCTCATCGCCTCGTCGACGAGCACGCCGGTCGGGTTGCCCTCGCCGTCGCGCAGGAGCTTGCCACCCTCGGGGTCGGGCGTCCCCTTCCCCACGCCCGCCGCCGCGAGCGCCGCCGCGTTCGCCCAGGCCGCGTGACCGTCGATGCGGCGCAGATAGACCGGGCGATCCGGGATGGCCTTCGAGAGCGAGGCCGAGGTCGGGAAGCGGCCGCCGGGCCAGAGGTTCTGGTCCCAACCGCGCCCCGTCACCCACGTGCCCGGCGGCACCGCGCGGGCCCGCTCCGCGGCCCTGGCCGCGCAGGCCTCCTCGGAGGCCGCGCCGTTGCAGGCGACCGACGCGCGCGCCTGCGCGAGCCCGAACACGTGGCCGTGGGCGTCCACGAGCCCGGGCACGACGCTGCCGACCTTCAGCCGCCGCACGCCGGGCCCGGCCTTCGCCGCGCAGGCCTCCACCGTGCCGGCGCAGGCGATCTTGCCGTCGCGCGCGAGGACGGCCTGCACGACGGGCCGGGAGGGATCGAGGGTGTGGATGAGGCCGATGACGAGGAGCTCGGACGCCGTGGGCATCAGCGGGGCATACCGTCCCCGGGCGACGCTGTCACGGCCCCCCGGCGAGGGCCAGGCGAGGAGCGCCATCCCGCCACGCGCAGCTGGCCGACGGCCAGGGCTCCCGCCTACGGCTGGGGCGCCGGCTCGCTCGGGGGAGGTTGCGCCGGGGACTTCGGCGCCGGCGCGGGGGACGGCGCAGGCGACGGCACGGCCGCCGGGCGGTTCTCCTCGAGGATGGGCCGGACGTCGGTGGACGGCGAGGTCGTGAGCTCGGGCACCGTCGCGGGGATCGCCTCCACCCGCGGGCGCCGGCGGGGCGGCGGCTCCTGGGCAGGCGCGTTCCCATCCTGGGCGGCCGGGTTCACCGCCGGGGCAGGCGGCGGCGGCGCGGTGAGCCGCTGCCTCAGGCGGCGGGCGCCCTCGTGCCGCGCGTTGGCGGACAGCACGGCCTCCGCGGCGGCGAGCGCCTCGGTGGTGCGCCCGAGCGAGGCCTGGCCCCGGGCGAGCAGCCACCGTGCGCGGAGGAGCTCGGGGTGGGCCGCGGCCACCCCGGCGAGGCGCACGACGGCCCTGTCGCGGGCGTCCGCCGCCCCGTCGAGGTCGAGCGACGCCTCGGCGAGGTCGAGCCAGGGGTCTGGCTCCCCGCGGCTCCGCGCGGCGCTCGCGAGCGCGGCCACGCGCGGGCGCTCCCGCGCGCTCGCGGCCCCGAGCGCCTGGGCGCGGACGACGGCGGGCGCCTCGGAGTCACCGGCCGGCAGCGCCGCGAGGGCGGCGCGCGCGGACGCGAGGAGCGCGGCGGCCTTCGAGAGGCGGGGATCCTCGCCGCCCGCCGCTGCGGGATCGTCCGTGGCGTCCTCCCGCCAGAGCTCCGCGCGGACCACCCGGGCGAGGGCCGCCGCGGCGACGTTGAGCGCGCGGCCGGGCTCGCGCCGGGCGGCGTCGTCGAGCTTCGCGATGGCGGCGTCCAGGCTCTGCGCGTCGTCGAGGGCGAGGAGCGCGAGCCCCTCCCCCCGCGCGCGCTCGGCGTCGGGATCGGTGCGGTTCGACAGGAACCACCAGGCGCCGCCACCGAGGGTGAGGGCGCCCGCGACGATCGCGGGGGCGAGCCACTTCCAGCGGGCGCTCCACTTGAGCCGCGACTCGAAGGCGCCGACCTGATCCTTGCGCAGCACCGGAGCGCGCACCGGCGCCTGCGACGGGCCTGGCGTGGGACGGTAGACCTGCGGGCTCGCGGAGCGCATCCGGTCGGACGCGGGCGCGCGCGGCCCGGGGGTCGGCCGCGGAGGCGGCTCCGGGGCGGGCTCCGCCGGGGACGGTGCGGGCTGCGGGTTCTGCACGGCCGGGAGCCCCACGAGCGTGCGGCCGGCCGCGCGCGGCGGGTAGGCCACGAACACGTTCTCGCACTTCGTGCACTGGACCGGCGCCCCCTCCGGCGCGAGCACGGTCTCGTCGAGCTCGTAGACGGTGGAGCAGCGCTCGCAGCGGATCAGCAACTCGGGCCTCCGGGGATGGCGCAGGCTACTCCACTCCGGGCGGGGCCGCCACGGAGCCGATCCTCAGGTGCGGCAGGGCCCGCTGGAGCCGGACCTGACCGATACCGCGCACCCGGCGGAGCTCCTCCGGCCGTGCGTAGGGCCCGTTCCGCTCCCGGTCCTCGACGATGGCGCGCGCGAGGGCCGGGGACAGCCCCGGCAGGTCGGCCAGCTCGCGGACGCCTGCCCGGTTCGGATCCACCGGGAGCCCGAGCGCGAGGCGCTCGTCCTCGGCGAGGGGCCGGCCTTCCCCGGGGTCCGTCGCGCAGCCCAGCCAGCCGCGGGGCGGACGCCCCTTCCCCTGTGGCGTTCCGCAGGGCGGCCGCGGCTCCGGGCGCTCCAACCAGGCGCGAACAGGGGCCTCCGCCACCGCGGCGGCGAGCAGGGACGCGAGGGCGACGCGGCGCATGGCCGGTCGCTTAGCAAGCCCCGGGCCGGGGGGCCGGCTACTTCGCCGGCGCGTCGAGCCCGAACGCGGTGTGGAGCTCGCGGACCGCGAGCTCCATGAACTTCGAGGCGATGACCATCGAGACCTTGATCTCGGAGGTCGAGATCATCTCGATGTTGATGCCGGCGGCGGCGAGCACCTCGAAGGCCTTCGCGGCCACGCCGGCGTGGTTGCGCATGCCGACGCCGACGATGGAGACCTTCGCGATGGTCTCGTCGGTCTCGACCTTCTCGGCGCCGACCTCGGCCATCACCCGCTTGACGATCTCGAGGGCCTTCGCGAGATCGGTCTTCGGGACGGTGAACGTGAGGTCGGTCTTCCCGTGCACGCCCACGTTCTGGACGATGAGGTCGACGATGATGTTGGCGTCGGCGAGCGGCTTGAACACGCGCGAGGCCACGCCCGGCTTGTCGGACACGCCGCGCACCGCGATCTTGGCCTCGCTCTTGTCGTAGGCGATGCCGCTCACCACCAGGTGTTCCATTTCGTCGTCCTCCGGGCAGACCAGCGTCCCGGGATCCTGGGTGAAGCTCGACTTCACCCAGAGCGGGACGGCGTACTTCATGGCGAACTCGACCGAGCGGATCTGCAGCACCTTGGCGCCGGCGCCGGCGAGCTCGAGCATCTCCTCGTAGGAGATGCGGTCGAGCTTGCGGGCCTCCGGCACGATGTTCGGATCGGTGGTGTAGACGCCGTCGACGTCGGTGTAGATCTCGCAGGCGTCGGCGTTGATGGCGGCGGCGACGGCGACCGCGGTCGTGTCGGAGCCGCCGCGGCCGAGCGTCGTGATGTTGCCGTCGGCGTCCTCGCCCTGGAACCCGGCCACCACCGCGATCTCGCCCTTGTCGAGCGCCGCCATCAGGCGCTCCTTGTCGATGGACTGGATGCGGGCCTTCGAGAAGGCGCTGTCCGTCAGGATCCGGACCTGCGGGCCGGTGAACGAGCGGGCCTTCCCGCCCAGCGACTGGATCGCGAGCGCGGTGAGCCCGATGGTGACCTGCTCGCCGGTCGCGGCGACGACGTCCTGCTCGCGCTCGTCCGGCCGCGGGTTCGCGGCGTTCACGAGCTTGAGGAGGCGGTTCGTCTCGCCGGACATGGCCGAGACCACGACCACGATCTTGTTGCCGGCCTGCTGGGCGGCGAGCGCCCGGGTCGCGACGTTCCGGATGCGGTCGATGTCGGCGACGGAGGTGCCGCCGTACTTCTGCACGATGAGCGCCACTCGGTTCCCTTCGGGATGCGGCCCGGCGGACTGACCAGGGCCGGGCAGTCTAGGAACCCCTGCGGGGCCTGTCAACGCGCCGCGCCACCCCCCGGCCACCTGGCCCCCGCAGCTTTCGCTGCGTTCGCGCCGGAGGCGGGGTAGAACGCCCGGCCATGCGAAGGGTCCTGCTCGACGGTGAGACGCTGAAGCTGGAGGAGGTCGTGGCCGTGGCGCGCGGCGAGGCCCGGGCGGAGCTCTCGCCCGACGCCCGGCTGCGGGTCCGGCGGTCGCGCGCGCTCGTCGAGGCGCGGCTCGAGGATGGCGAGCCGCACTACGGCATCAACACCGGCTTCGGCACCCTCGCCGAGGTCCGGATCGACCGCGCCGACCTCGAGAAGCTGCAGCGCAACCTCGTGCTCTCCCACGCCGCCGGCGTCGGCGCGCCCCTGCCCCTCCACGAGGCCCGGGCGCTGATCGTGCTGCGCGCGAACGTGCTCGCGAAGGGCGCCTCGGGGATCCGCGAGCAGACCCTCGAGCTCCTCGTGCAGATGCTCGAGCGGGGCATCGTCCCGTTCGTGCCCGAGCGCGGCTCGGTGGGCGCCTCCGGGGACCTCGCGCCGCTCGCGCACCTCGCGCTCGCGGTCATCGGCGAGGGCGAGGTGTTCTGGGCGCCCACGGGCGCCGAACCGGTCCGCATGTCCGCCGCCGACGCCCTGCGCAAGGCCGGCCTGAAGCCGGCGGTGCTCGAGCCGAAGGAAGGGCTCGCGCTCGTGAACGGCACGCAGGCGATGGCCGCGGTGGGCACGCACGCGCTCGTCCGCGCGGAGCGGCTCGCGCGCGTGGCCGACCTCGCCGGCGCCATGACGCTCGAGGGGCTCCTCGGCTCGCATCGGCCCTTCGAGCCAGCCATCCAGGCCGTGCGCGGGCAGCCCGGGCAGATCGAGGCCGCCGCGCACCTCAGGGCCCTGCTCCAGGGCTCCGAGATCAACGCCTCGCACCAGGGCCCGGACTGCCACAAGGTGCAGGACCCCTACTCGCTCCGGTGCATGCCGCAGGTCCACGGCGCCGCGCGCGACGGCATCGGCTTCGCCCGCGGCGTGCTCGCCCGCGAGATCAACGCCGCGACCGACAACCCGCTCGTCTTCCCGGGCGAGTCCAGCGACCCGGCCGACGGCGACATCGTGTCGGGCGGCAACTTCCACGGGCAGCCGGTCGCGCTCGCGCTCGACGTGCTCGCGATCGCGGTCTCGCACCTCGCCGCGATCTCCGAGCGGCGCGTCGAGCAGCTCGTGAACCCGTCGCTCTCGAACCTGCCGCCGTTCCTCGCGCCGAACCCGGGGCTCAACTCGGGCTACATGATCGCGCAGGTGACCTCGGCGGCGCTCGTCTCCGAGAACAAGGTGCTCTGCCACCCCGCCTCGGTGGACTCGATCCCGTCCTCCGCCGGCCGCGAGGACCACGTCTCGATGGGCATGGCCGCGGCCCTGAAGGCCCGCCAGGTCGTCGAGAACGTCCGCACCTGCCTCGCCATCGAGCTCCTCGTCGCGGCGCAGGCCATCGATCTCCGCAAGCCGCTCCGGCCCGCCGCGCGCATCGCCGAGGCCCACGCGAAGATCCGCGCGGTCGCGCCCCGCCTCGAGGCGGATCGCACGCTGCACAGGGACATCGAGGCGGTGGCCTCGCTCGTGGACGAGGGCCAGCTCGATCTGTAGCCCCGGGAGGCCGCCATGTGCCGCAACATCCGCGTGCTCTACAACTTCGAGCCGCCCACCACCCCCGACGAGATCGAGGCGGCGGCGCTGCAGTACGTCCGCAAGGTGAGCGGCCTCCCGAAGCCCTCGGAGGCCGACCACGCCGCGTTCGACCGGGCGGTCCGGGAGGTCACCCGGGCGACCGAGAAGCTGCTCGAGGCCCTGACGGCGCGGACCGCCGTGCGGACCCGCGAGGGCGAGCGCGAGAAGGCGCGGGCGCGGTTCGAGAAGCGCCGCCTGCGCGGGTGAGCCTCAGGGAGCTCGTGCGCCGGTCGTCGGCGCGACACCAGCCCCACAGATCTCGCAGAACCGGGCCGTCGACGAGGTGACGTGCCCGTTCAGGCAGAGCCGGCGCTCGTCCACCGCGTGAAGCGCCGACCAGAGGATCGCGGCCGCCGCGCCGTAGAATGCCATCCAGTGGCCGGAGAAGCCGCGCGTGGGGGCGGTCGACCGGAGGTCAGCGCACGGCGAGCCGCACGGCCTGGCGCAGCCCGGGGTAGCGCAGCCGCTCGAGCGCCGCGCCGGGGGCGAGCCAGGCCTGCTCGACGTGCTCGGTCGAGAGCGTCACCCGGGCGTCCGCGGGCACCCTCGCCACGAAGGCGGTCTCCTCGACGAGCCGGACGCCGGCGCCCTTCGTGTACGAGAGCGTGGGATCGATCCCGAAGCCGTGCGTGTAGCCGAGCGGTGAGACCGCGGCGTCGAGCCCGGTCTCCTCGAGGAGCTCGCGCCGCGCGGCGGCGTCGGTCGCCTCGCCCGGCTCGATGCGCCCCGTGACCGGCTGCCAGAACCCGCCCCGCTCCTCGTTGCGGCGCAGGACGAGCACCTTCCCGTCGGCCCGCACGACCACGACCGAGACCGTCCGGACCTCGAGCGCGCGGTCCTCGCGGGCGCGGCCGAGCGTCTCGGCGAGGTGGCCGGCGAGCTGCTGCTCGACCGCGGCCATCTCCGGCGGCGCCTTCCCGCGCGCCTCGAGCTCCGCGGCGAGGCTCGTCACCCCGAGGCGCGGATCCGAGATCCCGCACGGCACGATCACCTGGAAGTGCCGCATGTCCGGGCGCACGTTGAACGCGAGCCCGTGCGAGGTGATCCAGCGGGAGAGGTGCACGCCGACCGCGCCGATCTTCTTCCAGCCCACCCAGGCGCCGCGGTGCTCCTCGTGGCGGCCGGCCTCGATGCCGTGGTCGGCGCAGGTGCGGATCATCGCCTCCTCGAGCGCCGCGACGTACTTGCGGACGTCGGGGCGGTCGGAGAGGTCGACGACCGGGTAGCCGACGAGCTGGCCGGGCCCGTGATACGTGACGTCTCCGCCGCGGTCGGTCTCGTGGAGCTCGAAGCCCTGCGACTCGAGCCACGCCGGCGCGGCGAGGATGTTCTTCCGCTCGGCGGCGCGGCCGAGCGTGAGCACCGGCGGGTGCTCGAGCAGGAAGAGCCAGTCGACGTCGGGCGGCGCCTTCGCGCGCACGGCGTCGCCCGCGAGCTTCATGAGCGCGAGCCCGTCCTCGTACTCGCAGCGGCCGAGGCGGTAGGTCCGGAGGGTCCTCAAGCGGTCGGGTCCCGTTCGTGGTTCGACATGCTCACCACGAACGGATCAGGCCCGCGCCTCCGCGCCGTCCTTCTTCGGGCGCTCGGGGCGGTTGAGGGCGTGGATCGCCTCGCCCAGCGCCGCCTTGCAGGCCTCCATGAAGGCCTCGGAGAGCGTCGGGTGCGCGTGGATGGTGAGCGCGACGTCCTCGACGTAGGCGCCCATCTCGATCGCGAGCGCGGCCTCCGCGATGAGGTCCGACGCCTCGGGGCCGACCATCGTCACGCCGAGCAGGAGCTTCGTGTTCCGGTCGCCGATGACCTTCACGAACCCCTCGGTGTGGTCGATGGCGATGGCGCGGCCCAGCGCGCCGAAGGCGAACTTGCCCACGATGGGATCGTGGCCGGCCTTCCGGGCCTCCTCCTCGCTCAGGCCGACCGTGCCGATCTCGGGATCGGTGAAGACCGCGCCGGGCAGCGCCTGCCAGTCGCGGGCCGACTTCATGCCCGCGATGACCTCGGCGGCGATCTCGCCCTCCTTCGACGCCTTGTGGGCGAGGAACGGTGCGCCGGTGACGTCGCCGATCGCGAAGATGGAGGGGACGTTCGTGCGGTACTGCGCGTCGACCTCGATGAAGCCGCGCGGGGAGATCTTCACGCCGACCTTGTCGAGGCCGAGCCCGTCCGCGTTCGGGCGGAAGCCGACGCCGACGAGGATCTTGTCGGCGGCGATGGTCTCCTCCTTGCCGTCGATCTCCGCCTTCACGAGGAGCTCGCCGCCCTTCTTCTCGTAGCCCTTCGCCTTCGCGTTCACGTGGACCGTGACCTCGCGCTGGCGCAGCCCCTTCTGGACGAGCCGGACGGCCTCGGGGTCGATGCCGTTCAGGATGGCCGGCAGCGCCTCGAGGAAGGTCACCTTCGACCCGAGCTTCGCGTAGACCGTGCCGAGCTCCATCCCGATGATGCCGCCGCCGATGACGACGAGGCGCTTCGGCAGCTCGGGGAGGTCCACCGCCTGCTCCGCGGTCCACACGTCCTTGCCGTCGTGCTTGAAGCCCGGGATCTCGATGGGCCGCGCGCCGGTCGCGACGATGAAGGCGCCCGCCTCGACGCGGGTGGCCTGGCCGTTCTCGACGACCTCGACGGCGTTCGGGCCGACGAAGGTCGCGGTCCCCTTGATGACCTCGACGCCGTTGCCCTTCTCGAGCTGACCGACGCCGCCGACGAGCTTCTTCACGACCTTGTTCTTGAACTCGCGGAGCTTCGCGATGTCGACCTTGGGCGCGTCGACGAGGATGCCGCGGTCGGCGGCGCCCTTCACCTCCTCGACGAGGTTCGCGGCGGCGATGAGCGCCTTCGAGGGGATGCACCCCCAGTTCAGGCACACGCCGCCCAGGGAGCCCTTGTCCACGAGGGCGGTCTTCTTCCCGAGCTGCGCGAGGCGGATGGCGGCGACGTAGCCGCCGGGGCCCGCACCGATGACGACGGCGTCGAAGGTCTTCTGGGTCATGGAGTCTCCGGTCGTTCCGGGGGCCTTCGTATAGCGCGGAGGCCCCTCCCGAAACAGGGCCTATTTGTGGTGGAGTTCCGAGGAGATCCAGGCGTCGATCCGCCGCTCCAGCACGTCGAGCGGCAGGGTGCCCGCGAGCAGGACCTCGTCGTGGAAGCCGCGGACGTCGAACCGGGCGCCGAGCGCCCTCTCCGCGCGCGTGCGCAGCTCCCGGATCTTGAGCTGGCCGACCTTGTACGCGAGGGCCTGGCCGGGCGTCGCGATGTACCGGTCGATCTCGTTCGTCGCGTCGAGCTCCTGGCGCGGCGAGTTCTCGAGGAAGTACGCGAGCGCCCGCTCGCGCGTCCAGCCCTCGAGGTGCATGCCCGTGTCGACCACGAGCCGCACCGCGCGCCACATCTCGTAGGCGAGCTGGCCGAAGGCGTCATACGGGTCCTCGTAGAGCCCGAGCTCGTAGCCGAGCGTCTCGCAGTACAGCGCCCAGCCCTCGCCGAAGGCCATGTGGTAGCCGTAGCGCCGGAACTCCGGCAGCCCCGGCGCCTCGAAGCCGAGCGCGGTCTGCAGGTGGTGCCCGGGCACGGCCTCGTGGAGCGTGAGCGGCACCATCTCCCAGGTCGGGCGCGTCTCGGGGCGGTAGAGGTTGACGAGGTACGTGCCGGCCCGCGAGCCGTCCATCGCGCCCTGGAAGTAGAAGCCGGTGGTCGCGTCCGGCGCCATCGCCGCGGGCGTCGGCTCGACCCCGTACGGCATGCGCGGCAGCGTCCGGAAGAGCTTCACGAGCGTGGGGTCGATGCGCTTCGCGAGGTCGCGGTAGTGGCGCAGGAGCGCCTCGGGCGTCGGCTCGTAGAAGCGCGGATCCTTCCTCAGGAAGGTGAAGAACTCGGCGAGCGTGCCCTTGAAACCGGTGCTCGCCTTCACGCGCTCCATCTCCCCCCGGATCCGCGCCACCTCGGAGAGACCGAGCTGGTGCAGCGTCTCGGGCGAGAGGTCGGTGGTCGTCGAGCGGCGGGCCCAGTAGGCGTAGAGCTTCTCGCCGTCCTTCCAGCGGCCGATGCCGACCGCCTCTGGCGCCGCCGGGATGTAGACGTCGGCGAGGAACGCGCGGAAGCGGGCGAGCGCGGGGCGCACCACGTCGCTGACGGCCGCGGCGGCCGCCTTCGAGAGCCGCGCCTGGTCGGCCGGGGGCACCGAAGCCGGCATGTGCACGAAGGGTTCGTACCAGCCGCTCCTCTCGGGCGGCTCCGCGAGCTGCCGGTCCACCTGCGCCGGGATGCGCTGCAGCACGACCTTCGCCGGCACCATCCCGCGGGCGACGCCCTCCTTCAGGAGCGCGACGGTCTGGTCGACGTAGACGCCGAACGACTCGAGCCGCTGCAGCCACTCCTCGTGGTCGGCGACGGTCTCGAAGCGCAGCTGGCCGGCGAGCTCGTAGGCGGCCTGGACGCCGGGGAGCTGGCGCAGGCCCTCCGGGAGCCCGGCCTGCGGGCTCACCGCGACGAGGTGCCAGCCGAGGTCGTGCGCCTCCGCCCAGAGCAGGTGGTCCCGACGGAGGAGCTCGGCGTTCAGGCGGTCCCCGGCGGAGAGCTTCCCGGCGAGGAGCGCGTCGAGCTTCTTCACGAGCTCGCCGTCGTGCTTCCGCCGCGCGGCGATGGCCTCCGCGGAGAGGTCGTCCCAGCGGCCGTTCCAGCGGCGGTCGCCGATGATCGAGGCGTAGGTGGGCGACTCGTGCAGCTCGTGGTTCCAGTCGTCCGCGATGAGCTTCGCGAGCACGGGGGAGCCTGCCTTCTGCGCCGGGACCGCCGAGACGAGGAGGGCGGCGGCCGCGAGGGGGTGAAGGAGCATGGGGTGCTCGTTTAGCACGCGGGCGCCCCTCCCGCCGCCCTCCCTGAAGCCGCACCTGCGGTACACTCCGCCACCCTGCCGTGAAGCCCCGCAAGCGCGCCTGGCGCGTCTACATGGTCCGCTGCGCGGACGGCTCGCTCTACACGGGCTGCACGAACGATCTCGCGCGCCGCGTCGCGGCGCACTCGGCGGGCAAGGGTGCGCGCTACACGCGATCGCGGCGCCCGGTGGTGCTGGTCTGGTCGGCGCGCGCGAAGGACCGGGGCGCGGCGCTCCGGCGCGAGGCGAAGCTGAAGGCGCTCACGCGGACGGAGAAGCTCGCGCTCGTGGCGCGGGCGCGACGGCGGCCCGCGCCGCCCCGTACGGCCCGTTCGGGGCGCCGCCTTGACCTACAGTGGAGGTAGGCGCTGTGCTCGACGGCACGCGCGCCGGGTGAGGTGGCACGACTCGCCCGAAGCGGCGCGGAGCGGGAGCGTGACCATGCTCGACCCGGATCCCGAGGCCCTCGCGCACCACGTCTCCAGGTCCTACGGCACCCTGCGCCTGGGCATCGGACTCATCGCGGTGGCGCTCCCGTTCGTGCTGGTCCTCGGCGCGCTCGCACATGGCGTGAATGTCCAGGATTCGATCAGCGCGTACTACCACGCCCACCTGCCGAGCGACGATCCGAGGGGGCACGACCTCGCCGGTCAGGGGGTCATGCGCGACGGCTTCGAGGGTATCCTGTGGACCCTCGGCGTCTTCCTCTGCCTGTACCGCGGCTACGGCCGGCGCGAGAACATCGCGCTGAACGTCGCGGGCGTCCTGCTGGTCGTGGTCGCGCTCGTGCCCATGGGCTGGACCGCGGCGGACGGGACGGGACCGTTCTCGCTCCACGGCGCGGCGGCGATCCTCTTCTTCCTCTTCATCGCCTACGTGTGCATCTTCCGCTCGTCCGACACGCTGCCGCTCATCGGCGACACCGCGCTCCGGGAGCGTTACCGGCGCTGGTACCGGGTCAACGGCGTGTTGATGGTCGTCCTCCCACTGTCGGTGTTCGTGCTCGGCTGGCTCATCCCGAGGAGCGCGAGGATGGCCATCCTCCTCGTCGAGTGCGCGGGCATCTGGACCTTCGCGGCCTACTGGCTCGTGAAGACCCGTGAGCTGGGGAAGAGCGACGCCGACCTGAAGGCGCTGCGTGGACGCCTGCAACCCGCCAGGAGGAAGCCGGCGATGCTCGCGTACCTCGTCGACACCACACCGCTCACGGAGCTCGAACGGCCCGCCGGCGACCACCTCCCCGCGGACGCGCCGCTGGCGGCCGCCCCGTGAGCCCTGCACGCGGGCGCCTCAGCAGCCGCCCGGCTCGAACGAGGTGTTCCAGGCCACGAGCCCCTCGCGCCCGTACACCTTCTGGACCTCGATGCGCAGGCCGGGCACGAGGTGCTTCTGGCGCGCCTCGACGAGGAAGCGCAGGCCGTCGGTCTCCACGGTGACGTCGCGCTCGAGGTCGGCCGTCCCGTCCAGGGACAGTTGGTAGGTGAACCCGCCTCAACTCCGGCCGACGTGGACCCGGATGAACTGGTTCTCCGGCGAGTCCGCGAGGTGCTGCGCGAGGACCTTCCGGGCCTGCTCGGTGACCGTGATGGGCGACGCGACGGCGGTGCTCATGGAGGATGAGAGCCCGCGGGAGGGCGGAGGGTTCACGAGCGCCGGTACTCGATGTACCGCGCGGTCTCCTCGGCGACTTCCCTCCCGCACACGCGCTCGACGATCCGGAAGGCCATGTCGATGCCCGCCGACACGCCGGCCGAGGTGACGACGCCGTCCTCGACGAAGCGCGCGCCGCGCTCGACCGTGATGGTCGGGTCGAGCGAGGCGAGCAGGTCGAGCGAGGCCCAGTGCGTGGTGGCGCGCTTCCCGGCGAGCAGGCCGGCCTTCGCGTAGAGCAGCGCGCCGGTGCAGACCGAGGTGACGAGGTCGGCCTTCGCGGCCGTGACGCGGAGCCAGTCGAGCATCGGCGCGTCGGCGAGGAGCGCCCGCGTGCCGAAGCCGCCCGGGACGACGAGCAGATCGATGTGCGGCGCGTCGGCGAAGCCGTGGCGCGGCACCACCTCGAGATCGCCGGTGGCGCGGACGGGCGCCCGGGTGGCGGCCACCGTGAACACGTCGAACGGCGCCGAATCGTAGGTGCGGCGCGAGTCGGTCCCCGGCACGGTGCGCGTCCGTGAGAACACCTCGAACGGGCCCGCGAAGTCGAGGACCTCGACGTTGTCGAACACCAGGATGCCGGTGCGCAGGCGCTCCATCGCGGTGCCCTAGGCCATCTGCAGGAAGAGCAGGCTCGGGTCCTCGAGGTGCTTGATCACCTCGTAGCAGAACGCCGCCGCCTCGTGGCCGTCGATGACCCGGTGGTCGCAGGTGATCGAGACGTTCATCATCTGGCGGACGACGATCTGGCCGTCCCGGACGACCGGGGTCTCGCGCATCCGGTAGAGCCCCAGGATCGAGACCTCGGGGTAGTTGATGACCGGGGTCGCGAACATCCCGCCGAGCGCGCCGAGGCTCGTGATGGTGAAGGTCGAGCGCCCCATGTCCTCGGGGCGCATCCGGCCGGCCTTCGAGTCGGCGGCGAGCCGCTCGATCTCGCGGGCGAGCTCGACGATGGTGCGGCGGTCGACCCCCCGCACCACCGGCACGACGAGGCCGGCGTCGGTCGCCGAGGCGAGCCCGAGGTCCCAGCGCCGGTGCAGGACGAGCTCGTTCTTCTCGTCGTCCATGGTGGCGTTGAGCTTCGGGAAGCGGCGCAGCGCGGCCACCACCGCCTTCATCACGAAGGGCAGGAAGGTGACCTTCACGCCCTCCCCCTTCGCGGCGGCGGCGAGCTTCTCCTTGACCTCCACGAGCTCGGTGACGTCGCACTGCTCGACGAACGTGAAGTGGGCGGCGGTGTGCGTCGAGCGCGCCATGTTCTCGGCGATGCGCTTGCGCAGCCCCTTGAGCGGCATGCGCTCGTCGGGGCCGGCCTGCACGGGCGGGAGCGGCGCGCGGACCGGCGCCGGCTGCTCCGCCGGCGCGGCCCAGGCCGACTGCTGCACCTCGTTCTTGCCGTGGCCGTTCGTGCCGCCGCGGGCGGCGAGGAGGTCGTCCTTCGTGACCCGCCCGCCCTGCCCCGTGCCCGGGACGGCCTGGAGATCCACGCCGAGCTCCCGCGCCAGGGCGCGGACGGCGGGGGTCGCGAGCGCCTTCTGGCCGGGAGGCCGCGCCACCGGCGCGGGCGCCGCCTCGGCGCGGGCGGGCGCGGCGGCAGCGGCCGGGGCCGCGGCCTTCGCGGCGGGCGCCGGCGCGGCGGCGGAGGCCTCGACCTCGAGCTCCACGAGCGGCGCGTGCACCTTCGCGATGTCGCCGACCTTCCAGAAGAGCTGGACCACCTTGCCGCGCTTCGGCGACGGGATGGTCACGGTCGCCTTGTCGGTCATGACCTCGACGAGCGGCTGGTCCTCGACCACCGCGTCGCCGGGCTTCACGAACCACTGCTGGACCTCGGCCTCGACGACGCCCTCGCCGATGTCCGGGAGCTCGAGCTTGTAACCCATGGTGTGGCTCCTAGTAGCGGACGGTTTCCCGGAGGGCCTTCAGGATCCGCGGCGCGCGCGGCAAGTACTCCATCTCCAGCGTGTACGGGAACGGCGTGTCGAAGCCGGTGACGCGCGCGATCGGCGCCTCGAGGTGCAGGAAGCAGCGCTCCTGGAGGATCGCCGCCAGCTCGGCCCCGAAGCCGCAGGTGCGGGGCGCCTCGTGCACCACCACCGCGCGGCCGGTCTTGTTGACCGAGGCGACGATGGTCTCGGTGTCGAGCGGCTGGAGGGAGCGCAGGTCGACGAGCTCGACGTCGATCCCGTCGGCCTCCGCCTCCTTCGCGGCCTGGTCGGCCTCGTGCCACATGGCGCCCCAGGCGATGAGCGTCACCTGCGAGCCCTGCCGCGTGACGTTCGCCTTGCCGAGCGGGACCTCGTACTCGCCCTCCGGCACCTCACCCTTCGCCGCGCGGTAGACCCGCTTCGGCTCGAAGAACATGACCGGGTCCGGGTCGCGGATCGCGGAGAGCAGCATGCCCTTCGCGTCGTAGGGGTTCGACGGCACCACCACCTTGAGGCCCGGGGTGTGGACGAAGTGCGTCTCGGGCGACTGCGAGTGGTAGTGGCCGCCCTTGATGCCGCCGCCGTACGGCGTGCGGATCACCATGGGCACCTGGTACTGGCCGCCGGAGCGGTACCGGTACTTCGCGACCTCGTTCACGATCTGGTCGAAGGCCGGGAAGATGAAGTCGGCGAACTGGATCTCCGGCACCGGCTTCAGGCCGTAGAGCGCCATGCCCACCGCGGTGCCGATGATGCCGCTCTCGGCGAGCGGCGTGTCGATCACGCGGTCCTGGCCGAACTCGTCGAAGAGCCCCTGGGTGGCGCGGAACACGCCGCCGAACTTGCCCACGTCCTCGCCCAGCACCACGACGTCGCGGTCGCGCCGCATCTCGTGGCGCAGGGCGTCGTTCACCGCCTGGATGATGTTCATCGTCGGCACGGCACTCTCCCCGGTCGGCGGTGGCTACTCGTTGTGGCGCGGGTTCGCGACGCGCGGATCGTCGGCCATGGCGGCCTCGAGCTCGGCGAGCTGCTCCCGCAGCTGCGGGGTCGGCTCGGCGTACACGTCCTCGAAGAGCGACTCGACCGGCGGCTTCGCCGGGTGCGCCTCGGACTCCTTGAGCGCTCGCTGGATCTCGTCGCGGATCGTCGCGCGCAGCGCCTCGTCGGCGGCGTCGTCGAGGACGCCCTTCGCGCGGAGGTACTTCTTCATCCGCTGGATCGGGTCCTTGCGGCGCCACGGCTCCACGAGATCTGCCGGCCGGTAGGCGCGCGGGTCGTCGGAGGTGGAGTGGCCCTCGACGCGGTAGGTGACGCACTCGAGGAGCGTCGGGCCTTCGCCCCGGGCGCCGCGCGCCCGGGCGCGCTGGGTCGCCGCGTGCACGGCGAGGAGGTCGTTCCCGTCGACGCGCTCGCCGTGGATGCCGTAGGCGATCGCCTTCTGGGCGAAGGTCTCCGAGCCGGTCTGCTTCTCGCGCGGGAGCGAGATGGCCCAGCCGTTGTTGCGGCAGACGAAGACGACGCCCGACTTCCGCACCGAGGCGAAGTTGAGGCCGGTGTGGAAGTCGTTGGCCGAGGTGGCCCCCTCGCCGAAGTAGACGACCGGCACCATGGTCTCGCCCCTGAGCCGGGCGGCCCAGGCGGTGCCCACCGCCTGGGGCACCTGCGTCGCGATCGGCGAGCTGATCGAGACGTAGTGCCCCGCCGCGTAGGCCTCGTGGCAGGGCATCTGGCGGCCCTTGCCGAGGTCGGCGGCGTTGCGGAAGAGATCGTTCATGAACGTGACGAGGGGCATCCCCCGGAGCAGCGCCGCGCCGTGCTCGCGGTAGCACGGGAAGATCCAGTCGCCGTCGGCCATCGCCGCGGCGGTGCCCCACACCGTGGCCTCCTCGCCGATGGAGCCGATGTAGAAGCCGATGCGGCCCTGGCGCTGGAGCGTGATCATCCGCTCGTCGAGCGTGCGGTTGAGCACCATGCCCCGGTACAGCTCGAGCGCCCTCGCGTCCGGGAGCGTCACCTCGGACGGATCGACGAGCACCCCGCCCTCGTCGTCGAGGACGCGGTAGAGCGGGAACTCGTCCGTCCAGCGCCCGGCCTCGCCGGACGGCGCGGGCGCGGGTGCGCCCTTGTCCTTGCGGTGCCGCGTCGATACGGGACCCACGTCGTGCTCTCGGCGCATGGAGGACTCCCTACGGGACCGGCGAGGGCGTTGCGAGGCTGCGCTCTCGGCGTGAGGCGATCTCGCCGCGGAGGAACAGCTCCGCGGCGCGGTAGCTCGAGCGGACCAGCGGCCCGCTCGCGACGTAGCGGAAGCCGAGCGCCTTGCCGGCCTGCTCGAAGGCCCGGAAGCGCTCGGGCCTCACGTACTCGACCACGGGCAGGTGCCACGCGCTCGGGCGCAGGTACTGCCCGAGCGTGAGGATCTCGACGCCGGCGCCGCGGAGATCCCGCATCGCCTCCGCGATCTCGTCGTCGGTCTCGCCGAGCCCGACCATGATCGACGACTTCGTCACGACGGCCGGGAACTCGGCCTTCATCCGGGCGAGCACCGCGAGCGTCTGGTCGTAGGTCGCCCGCGCGTCCCGCACGGCCGGGGTGAGGCGGCGGACGGTCTCGAGGTTGTTCGCGAAGACGTGCGGCGCGGCGCGGCCGACCGTGCGGACCGCCTCCGCGTCGCCGCGGAAGTCCGGGGTCAGCACCTCGACGAGCAGCTCGGGGATCTCGCGCAGCCGGCGGATGGCGTCGGCGAAGTGCGCGGCCCCGCCGTCGGGGAGATCGTCCCGGTCGACGCTCGTCACGACGATGTAGTCGAGGCCGAGCGTCGCGATGGCCTCGGCGAGGTGGCGCGGCTCGTCGGGGTCGAGGGCGGGCGGGCGCGCGGCCGTCTTCACGTTGCAGAAGCGGCAGCCCCGCGTGCACACGTCGCCCATCAGCATCACGGTCGCGGTCCCGCCGCCCCAGCACTCCGCCACGTTGGGACAGTGCGCCTCGGCGCAGACGGTGTGCAGCTTGAGGCCCCGCAGGGTCTCCTTCACCTTCTGGTACCGCTCCCCGCCCGGCACGTCGACGCGCAGCCACGCGGGCTTGCGCGCGTCGCGGGGCAGCCCGCGCTCGCGGAGGTCCTGGGCGATCTCACGCCGGCTCGTGGGCAGGCTGGTGGGGTCGCCCGCGAGGACCGGCAGGCTGGAGCGAATGGAATCGTCCATGGGATCGCGCCCGATTTAGCGATGGAATCCTTCGGGGTCAAGCAGCGGACGCCCCCGCCCCCTCAGGTGCGGGGAAGCGTGGGACAGGCCGGCTACGAGGGGAGCCGCGGCTCGCATGCTATACTGCCGCCTCCCCCTTCAGGGCTGTCTTTATTGCCGTCTTCTCGCGAGGTTCCAGCACCTCCGGACATGTCCGAGCAGACCACCACCACCGAACCCACGCGCATCCTCATCGTCGACGACGACACCGCCGTGCGCGACGTCATCAGCGTGCTGCTCCGCGAGGAGGGCTACGCCTGCACCTCGGTGAACTCGGCCGAGGCCGCCCTCGACGCGGCGCGCCAGACGGAGTACCCGCTCGTCATCAGCGACGTGCGCATGCCGGGGAAGGACGGGTTCTGGCTGCTCGACCGCGTGCGCGAGTCCTACCCGGACACCGCGGTCATCATGCTGACGGCCTATGGCGACACGGAGGCCGCGGTCGAGTGCCTGCGCAACGGCGCGGCCGACTACCTCCTCAAGCCGCCGAAGGTCACCGACCTCATCCGCGCCATCGAGCGGGCCCTCGGGCGCCGGCGGCTCGAGCTGGCCCGCCACCGCTACCGGCGCAGCCTCGAGAACCGCGTCCGCGAGAAGACCGCGGAGCTCTCGAAGACCCTCCACGACCTCGAGAACACCTACTCGCAGACGCTCTGGTCGCTCGTGCTCGCGCTCGACGCCCGGGAGCACGAGACCGGCGACCACTCGCAGCGGGTGGTCCGCTACACGCTCGCGATCGCCCGCAGGCTCGGAATCACCGAGAAGGACCTGCCGGACATCGGCCGCGGCGCCCTCCTGCACGACATCGGCAAGATCGGCGTGCCGGACGCCATCCTGCTCAAGCCCGGCAAGCTCACGCCCGAGGAGTGGACCGAGATGCGGAGGCACCCGCACATCGGCCACTCGATCCTGCGGAGCATCGACTTCCTCGACGTGCCCGCCGAGATCGTCCTCTGCCACCAGGAGCGATTCGACGGCCGGGGTTACCCCCGGGGCCTGTCCGGGGACGCCATCCCGGTGGGCGCGCGGATCTTCGCCATCGCCGACACCTTCGACGCGATGACGAACGACCGGCCCTACCGGAAGGGCCAGGGCATCGAGGCCGCCAGGGCCGAGATCGCCCGCTACGCCGGCACCCAGTTCGACCCGCGGGCGGCCGAGGCCTTCCTGTCGATGACCGACCGGGACATCGCCGAGATCTCGAAGCCCTCCCAGAAGCCACCGATCTAGGGGGCCCTGCCGGGCCCGCCGCCGCCCCCGACGCAGGGTGAAGCGCCCAGCACTTTTCGCCGCGGCGCCCCGTGCGCGCGGGGGCCCTGTTCTGTTATGGGACCCTCGTGGCCACCCCGGACTTCAGCCCGCCGAGCGGCACCGGACGCGAGCGCCTCGTCGACGCCCAGGGCCGCCAGATCCGCTACCTGCGCCTCTCGCTGACGGACCGCTGCAACTTCCGCTGCAGCTACTGCTCCCCGCTCGGCGTGGACGACCCGCGCGACGACCCGCTGACGCGCCCCGAGGCTGCCCGGCTCGTCGGCATCTTCGCGCGGCTCGGGGTCGAGCGCGTCCGCCTCACCGGCGGCGAGCCCACGCTCCGCCGCGACCTCGTCGACGTCGTGCGCGACATCTCGAGCACGCCGGGCATCGCCGAGGTGGCGATGACGACGAACGGCCAGTTCCTCTCGGAGCTGGCGGCGCCGCTCAAGGCGGCCGGCCTCACCCGCCTCAACGTCTCGCTCGACACGCTCGTGCCCGAGAAGCTGAAGAAGCTCTCCGGCAAGGCGGCGACCCTCGACCGGATCATGCGCGGCCTCGCCGCCGCGCAGCGCGAGGGCTTCGCCTCGATGAAGGTGAACGTGGTGGTCGTGAAGGGCGTGAACGACGACGAGCTGCCCGCCCTCGCCCGGTTCGCCTGGCAGCACGGCGCGACCCCGCGCTTCATCGAGCTCATGCCCTTCGGCGACGGCGAGCCCATCCCGACCGCCGAGGTGAAGAAGATCCTCGAGGCGGGCGGCATCGCGCTCGACAAGGACGACACCCGCGGCTGGGGTCCCGCCTACCACATGCGTGGCCGCACGGCGGACGGCGCGACCGGGCTCGTGGGCTTCATCGGCGCGATGACCGAGAACTTCTGCGAGGGCTGCAACCGGGTCCGCGTGGGGGCCGACGGCTCGCTGCGCGCGTGCCTGGGCGGCCGCGACCGCGTGCCGCTGAAGGACTTCCTGCGAAACGGGACGCCGGACGCGGAGATCGAGGAGAAGATCCGCACCGCGCTCATGCTGAAGCACCCGCACCACGAGATGGCGCAGGGCAAGAAGACGCTCTTGCCGATGATCGGCTACGGGGGCTGACCTCATCCTTCGACTACGGCGCTTCGCGCCTACGCTCAGGATGAGCGGACCTCGAAGCTCAGGCCACCACGCGCGGCTTCACGTTCGCGCGGATCCACTCGACGATCGCCTGGGTGGGCGAGCCGGGCAGGAACACCTCGGCGACGCCCTTCTCCTTCAGCTTCGGCACGTCGTCCTGCGGGATGATCCCGCCGCCGAACACCACCACGTCGCCCGCCTTCTGCTCCCGGAGGAGGTCGATGACGGCCGGGAAGAGCGTCATGTGGGCGCCCGACATGATCGAGAGGCCGATCGCGTCGACGTCCTCCTGGATGGCCGCGGCGACGATCATCTCCGGGGTCTGGTGCAGCCCGGTGTAGATGACCTCGAAGCCGGCGTCGCGCAGCGCGCGGGCGATGATCTTCGCGCCGCGGTCGTGGCCGTCCAGCCCGGGCTTCGCGACGACGATGCGGAGGGGGCGCTGGGTCGAGGTCATGTCGGCTTCTCCAGGACGGCGACGAGGTCCGGCGCGCCTGCGCCGGTGCTTCCGGCCGTGCTCGTGAGCTCCACCACGCGGAGGCCGCACGCGACGGCGAGGGCGCTCCACTCGGCCGGTCTGTAGTACCGCAACTCGGCGGTCCCTTCCACAACCGTTCCATCGGGACGGATCATCCGGCGGGCGCAGCGATCGACGCCGCGCGCCGCGTCGAACGCGCTCTCCTCCTCGACCCGGCCGCCGCCCGGCAGGTCGCGCACCGCCGACTCCCGCGGGTGCGCGGCGAGGCGCAGCGGGTTCGCGTGCTGCACGACGATCCGCCCTCCCCGACGCACCGCGCGTGCGAGCCCCGCGAGCGCCGCCGCGTTCGTCGCGTCGTCGAACATGAAGAGCGAGGCGTACCAGGAGTAAGCGCCGGCGAAGGCCTCCGCCCGCACCGGCAGCGCGCGCACGTCCGCGCGCACGACCGCCGTGCCGCCGGGCAGGCCCAGCGCGCGGGCGCGCGCGAGGTACGGCCCGGAGGCGTCGACGCCGACCGCCCGGAGGCCGCGGCCGGCGAGGCCGCGCAGGTGCCGCCCGTGCCCGCACCCGGCGTCGAGCACGCGGTCGCCCGGCCGCACGCCGAGGAGCCGCGCGACGAGGCCTGCCTCGAGCGCCGACAGCGCCGGCGTGAGGAGGTCCTCGACGGACGCGAGGTACAGGTCGCCGTAGTACCCCGCGGCCCAGTGGGGCGCGGTCACCTAGAACCGGCCGTCCTCGCGGTAGATCCCGTGGACCTTCCGGAAGACGTCGGAGACCTCGCCGAGCGTCGCGTAGGCGCTGACCGCGTCGATCACCGCCGGCATGACGTTCGCCCCGTCGCGGGTGGTGCGCTCGAGCGCGGCCAGCGTCGCCTGCACCTTCGCGGCGTCGCGCCGGGCCTTCGTCTCCTTCAGGCGCTCGACCTGGCGACGGGCGACGGTCTCGTCGATCTTGAGGATCTCGATGGGCGTGTCGTCCTGGTTCTGGAACCCGTTCACGCCGACGATGATCCGCTCGCCGGCCTCGACCTCGCGCTGGAAGACGTACGCGCTCTCGGCGATCTCGCGCTGCGGGTAACCCTCCTCGACCGCCCGGAGCATGCCGCCCATCTCGTCGATGCGGCGGATGTGCTCGAGCGCGCGCCGCTCCATCTCGTCGGTGAGCCACTCGACGTAGTAGCTGCCGGCGAGCGGGTCCACCACCCGGTCGGCGCCCGACTCGAAGGCGATGATCTGCTGGGTGCGCAGCGCGATGGTGACGGCCTCCTCGGTCGGGAGCGCGTAGGTCTCGTCGAGCGAGTTCGTGTGGAGCGACTGCGTGCCGCCGAGCACCGCGGCGAAGGCCTGCAGCGCGGTCCGGACCACGTTGTTGTAGGGCTGCTGCGCGGTGAGGGACACGCCCGCGGTCTGGGCGTGCGTGCGCAGGAGCAGCGACTCCTTCTTCTTCGCGCCGAAGCGCTCCTTCATCGTGCGCGCCCAGATGCGGCGGGCGGCGCGGAACTTCGCGACCTCCTCGAAGAAGTCGTTGTGCACGTCCCAGAAGAAGCTGAGCCTGGGCGCGAAGTCGTCGGGGTCCATGCCCCGGTCCACGCAGTGCTGCACGTAGGCGATGCCGTCGGCGAGCGTGAAGGCGAGCTCCTGGACCGCCGTCGCCCCGGCCTCGCGGATGTGGTAGCCGGAGATCGACACCGGGTTCCAGCGCGGCATCTCCTTCGCGCAGAACTCGATGACGTCGCAGTTGAGCTTCACCGCCGGGCCGGGCGGGATCATCCACTCCTTCTGCGCGATGTACTCCTTCAGCATGTCGTTCTGCAGCGTGCCGCCGAGCTTCGCGCGCGGGACGCCGTTCTTCTCGGCCACCGCCACGTACATCGCGAGCGCGATGACCGCGGTCGCGTTGATGGTCATCGAGGTCGTGACCTCGCCGAGGGGGATCCCGGCGAAGAGGAGCTCGAAGTCGGCGAGCGTCGAGATCGCGACGCCCTCCTTGCCGACCTCGCCGCGGCTCATCGGGTGGTCGGCGTCGTAGCCCATGAGCGCGGGCATGTCGAAGGCGGTCGAGAGCCCGTTCACGCCGTGCTGGAGCAGGTACTTGAAGCGCTGGTTCGTGTCCTCGGGCGTCCCGAAGCCGGCGAACTGGCGCATCGTCCAGAGCCGGCCGCGGTACATCGAGGCCTGCGGACCGCGCGTGAACGGGTACCGGCCGGGGTAGCCGACGTCGCGCAGGTAGTCGGCCTCGCGCACGGTCGACGGGTCGAGGACGTCCGGGATGGGGATGCCGGAGTCGGTGCGGAAGGCCTTGCTGCGATGCGGCAGGCGCTTCAGCGCGTCGGCGAGCTCCTCCGCGGTCCAGGAGGCCTGCGCCGCCACGATGCGCTCGAGCTCCTCGCGGGCGTAGGTCGGCCGATCCGCCTTCGCGGGAGCGCTGGGGGTCGGCTTGTGGTGGGGCGGGACGGGCGAGCCCACGTCCTTCGCGGCCTTGGCCATCGGCAGTGCCTCCGGGTGAAAGCTTCGGGGTGTTCGAGCCGGAGGCATCCTAGCCGCGCGCGGCCCCGAAAGCAGGTTCGCCTGCGTCCCGTGGAGGGCCCTCGAACCCCGGCAGGGGGCACCACCTGCCGGGGCTCGGAAAGGCCCTCACCTCACGGGAGGTTGCGAGCGCCCGGCCCGTCCCCTACTCGCTGACTTCCCCGTCGATCCAGGAGCCCTCCATGGCCTTCTCCCGTGGCGCACGCAGCCTCGCCTCCTCGCTCCTCCTCGCCTCCGCGCTCGCCGGCTGCGGGAGCTCGAACGACAACAAGGGCAGCTCCGGCCCCGACCTCTGCGCGGGCGTCTCCGGCGCGTGCCTCGGGTTCGCCGCCGGCACGACCGCCGCGTCGATCCGCGACAAGATGGCGACCGCCTCCGCGGGCACGACCTTCGTCTTCGACACCGGCACCTTCAAGTTCGACCTGCCGCTCGAGGTCACGGTCGCGAACGCGACGATCCGGGGCGCCGGGCGCGACGCGACGCTCCTCGACTTCAAGGGCGCCTCCGGCTCCGAGGGCGTGTTCGCCACCGGCGACGGCTTCACGCTGAAGGACCTCGCCATCCGCGACACCGCCGGCAACGGGGTGAAGATCGTCGGCGCCGACAAGGTGACCATCCAGAACGTGAAGGTGACCTGGACCGACCCCGACTCCACGAAGCACGGCGGCTACGGCATCTACCCCGTGCAGTCGACGCACGTCCTCGTGGAGGACTGCTTCACCTCGGGCGCCACCGACACCGGCGTCTACGTCGGCCAGTCGCAGGACATCATCGTCCGGAACAACGAGACCACCGGCAACGTCGCCGGCATCGAGATCGAGAACAGCTACCGCGCCGACGTCCACGGCAACGACTCGCACGGCAACACCGGCGGCATCCTGGTCTTCGACCTGCCCGGCCTCCAGCAGCAGGGCGGCAACCACGTGCGCGTCTACGAGAACACGGTGTCGTCCAACAACACGGCCAACTTCGGGCCGGCGGGCTCGACGGTCGCCCTCGTCCCGGCCGGCGCCGGCATCGTCGTGATGGCGAACCACGACGTCGAGGTGTTCAACAACACCGTGAGCGGCAACCAGACCGCGGCCATCTCGGTCATCAGCTACGCCATCACCGGCCTCACCATCCCCGCCGGCTACGATCCGTTCCCGAAGAACGTGTACATCCACGACAACACCCTCTCGAACAACGGGGCGAGCCCCGACCCGGACGTCCAGCTCGGCGGGCTGCTCGCGCTCATCCAGGCGACCGCGCTGAACCACGACCCGATCCCGGACGTCGTCTGGGACGGCATCCTGAGCCCCGGCGACACCGGCACGAACCCGCGCGGCCTCTGCGTGAAGGCCCCGGCGACGTTCCTCTCCCTGGGCGCGACGTTCGGCGCGAGCGGGCCCGAGTTCCACCCCTCCGTCGACGCCACCGACCACCGCTGCACCCAGACGGCCCTGCCGGCCGTCACGGCGTGGTGACCCGCGCCCTCCCGGCGGCGGCGCTCCTCTCGCTCCTCTCGGCCTGCGGTGGCGGCGGCAAGTCCGGCGCCGCCACCTGCACGCCGCCGGGCGCCGGGTTCGACCCGGAGCATCCGCCGGAGCTGCTCTCGTCGCTCTGCCTGCTCGAGCCGTCGCCCGGCGCCGTGAGGCCCCGGTCAGGCGTGGTGCTCTACGACCTCAACACGCCGCTCTTCTCCGACTACGCGCAGAAGACGCGGGCGATCTGGTTCCCGCCCGGCGCGCCCGCGGCCTACACGGCGTCCGGCCCCCTCGACCTGCCGGTGGGGGCGATCGTCGCGAAGACCTTCGCGCTCGCCCCGGACCAGCGGACGCCCGCGGCGGGCCGCAGGCTCGTCGAGACCCGGCTCCTCGTGCGGACCTCGACCGGCTGGCGCGGGTATCCTTACGTCTGGAACGACGCCGGGGACGACGCGGTGTTCACGCCCGGCGGGCGCGTCCTGACCTACCCGATGACGACGCCGTCGGGCGCGAAGGTGACCTCGAGCTACCTCATCCCGAGCCTCACCCAGTGCGCGCGCTGCCACGCCGACGACACGAGCGGCCCGCTGCACCTCATCGGGCCCACCGCCGCCAACCTGAACCGCGACCTCACCTACCCGGACGGCACGACCGCGAACCAGCTCGCGCGCTGGACCGCCGACGGCCACCTCACCGGCGCCCCGGCGCCCGCGGCGGCGCCGCGGCTCGCGGCCGCGCACGACCCCGCGAGCGGCACGCTCGACGCGCGCGCCCGGGCCTGGCTGCACGTGAACTGCGCGTTCTGCCACGACGACACCGGCCTCGCGCGCACCTCGGGCCTTCACCTCGGCGTCGACGTGACGGATCCCTACGTGCTCGGGGTCTGCAAGCCGCCGGTCGCCGCCGGACCGGGCTCCGGCGGGCGCCACTTCGACCTCGTGCCCGGCCAGCCGGACGCGTCCATCCTCGTCTATCGCCTCGAGGCGACCGACCCCGCCGCGGTGATGCCGCAGGTCGGCCGCAGCGTCGTGGACGAGGAGGACGTGCAGCTGCTGCGGGACTGGGTCACCGGCCTCGCGGGAGGTCCCTGCCCGTCACCCTGAGCCCGTCCTTGACGACCCTCACCCGGAGGCCCTATAAACCCGCGTTCTTCGGGTCTCGGTGAGGTAGCTCAGTCGGCTAGAGCGGGGGTCTCATAATCCCCAGGTCGAGAGTTCGATTCTCTCCCTCACCACCATCTGCACCGACGGCCGCCGCGAGGCGGCCGTCTTCCTTTGAGTGCGCTCAGTACCACTCGACGCCCAGCCAGGCGCCCGCGGACGCCGACCACCGCGTCGCCGGGACGGCCCACGCTCCGCCGTCGCGCGCCGCGAGGAGCCGTCCGACCACCTCCACCTGCCCGGTGACGGCGAGCCCGCTCTTCCCGCCCAGCTGGAGCCCCGCACCGAGGCCGAGGCCCGGGCCCCGGTAGGTCCAGGTCACGTAGGCATCGGTGGGCTGGGTGGTGTGGGTGACCATCCCGACGCTGCTCACGCCCAGCGAAGCGCGGACGAACGTGGCGCCGGCCCACGGGTACAGGCGGAGCGCGAGGGCGAGGTCGGTCACGTCGGGCTGGCGCATCCCACCCGACGTGAAGCTCGCGGAGAGGCCGAGCGAGGTCGTCGGCGACCGGACCTGCCCGAGCTCGAGCCGCCACTGGGTCCCGTCCTGCACGCGGGTCCCGATCGGAAACTCGGTCCTCACGCTCTCCACGCCGGTCGCGAAGGCGAGGTACGTGAGGGTGTCCCCGGCACGGGCTGCGGCCGGAGCGGTGAGGCACAGGACGAGCAGGGCGCGGACGAGCACGATGTCCCCCGGGTGACGGTGGGTGGAACCGTACCACGGGTGAGACCTGCGCAGGCCGCCCTCGCGTCGGGTAAGCTCCGCCTCACGGTGCCGAGGACCTACGAGAAGGCCTGGAGCGACCTGCTCCGGCGACGGGTGATCGGCTTCGTGGCCCCGTTCGCGGGGTTCATCGCCGTGGCATCCCTCTTCGGACCCGTCGCGGGCTTCGTCTCCGCCGTGGCGGCGATGCTCGTCTGCAACGCCTGGGCGAGCCGGTTCCGCTGCCCGCGCTGTGAGGGTACCTACAGGCCCTGGTGGATGAGGGATGGCCTGGACTCCCGGTGCAACGAATGCGGGCTCGAGGACGACGAACTCCCCGACTTCTGCGCCACCTGCGACGGCCTCCTCGAGGCCTACGCGCTCGACTCGCCAGAGGGCGTCGCGGAGCTCGCCGCCAGCGTCCTCCCGCTCGTCGAGCGCGGCCGGCTGGAGCAAACGGCCGGGACACCCGAGCTCCCCGAGGTCGCCCACGGCAGGTCCCGCGGGGCAGTCGACCTGCGGCTCCGCTGCGCCGCGTGCCACTTCGAGTACCGGCTCCAGGCGGACGCGGCCGGGCGGGGACGGTGGCGCCTCCAGGCGCGCTGATCGACCGGCTGCTGGTAGATTCGGCGCGTGCCTCGCCCAACCCCCGACGTGGTCCGCCTCTTCGCCGCGCGGGCGCTCCGGATGTTCGCGTACGGGCTCTTCTCCATCGTGCTCGTGCTGCACCTCACGGCGGCCGGGCTCGACGGGAAGGCGGTCGGGCTCCTCCTCACCCTCACGCTCCTCGGGGACACGGCGGTCTCGTTCGTGCTCACGACCCGGGCCGATCGGTGGGGGCGCCGGCGCACGCTCCTCCTCGGCGCGGCGCTCGTCGCGGGCGCCGGCGCGGCGTTCGCGGCGAGCACCTCGTTCGCGGTGCTGCTCGTCGCCGCGATCGCGGGGGTGGTGAGCCCTTCGGGCAACGAGGTCGGCCCGTTCCTCGCGGTGGAGCAGGCGGCGCTCTCGCAGGAGCTGCCCGCGGAGGCGCGCACCGGCGTCTTCGCCTGGTACCAGCTCGCAGGCTCGCTCGCCACCGCCGCGGGGGCGCTCGCGGGCGGCGCGCTCGCGGAGGGGCTGCAGCGGCGCGGCCTCGCGCCGCTCGAGAGCTACCAGGCCGTCATGGCGGCGTACGGCGTCGCGGGGCTCCTCCTCGGAGCGCTCTTCGCGGGGCTCTCCGCGAAGGTCGAGGCGCCCGCGCGCGCGGCGCCGTCCGGCGCGGCCGCCCCGTGGCTCGGGCTCCACCGCTCGCGCGGCGTGGTGGCGCGGCTCTCGGGGCTCTTCGCCGTCGACGCGTTCGCGGGCGGCTTCGTCGTCCAGAGCTTCGTCGCGTGGTGGTTCCACGTGCGCTTCGGGCTCGGGCCCGCGGCCCTGGGCGGGATCTTCCTGGGCGCGAACGTGCTCGCCGGCCTCTCCGCGCTCTCGGCGGCCGCGCTGGCCCGCCGCTTCGGCCTCGTGAACACGATGGTCTTCACGCACCTGCCGTCGAACGTGCTCCTCGCCGCCGTCCCGTTCATGCCGACCCTGCCGCTCGCGATCGGGGTCCTCCTCGTGCGGTTCTCCATCTCCCAGATGGACGTCCCCACGCGCCAGGCGTTCACGATGGCGGTGGTCGCGCCGGACGAGCGCTCCGCGGCCGCTGGCGTCACCGGCATCGCCCGCACGGTCGGCGCCGCGCTCTCGCCGCTCGCGGCGGGGCCGCTCTTCGCCGTGCCCGCCCTCGCGTCCCTGCCCTTCGTCCTCTCCGGAGCGCTCAAGGTCGCCTACGACCTCGCGCTGTGGAGGAGCTTCCGCGCACACGGTGGCGGCGCGCCGCCGGCGCCCTGACCGAATCGCACTTCCTCCCATCGGGCGAGGCCCCGGGTTCCGTCAGTGCGGACGCAGGGTTTGCGACGTGTCGCCGCGGATGACCCAGGGTGAGTCGCCGCCCACGACGGTCCGTTCGGGCGCGCCGCCCGCAGGTAGGGTGGGCCCGCGTCCCACATGCCCGGAGGTCCCCGGACTCACGGGGTTTCACGGAATGTGGCGATCCGCCGCCGGCTCGCAATTGGACCGGGGGGCTGACGGCACGCATCGTGGAGTAGCCCACGGCGCCGGGCGGAGGTGGGTCGACTCCGCGCGGTCATTGCCGAGGGACTCCGCCGATGACGCTCAAGGTTCGCCTGCTCCTCCTCTGCGCCATCTTCGCCGCTGGCCTCGCCATCGTCTCCGCCATCGCGGTGCGGACCGTGGTCCGCGTCCGCGTGAACGGCCCGCTGTACGAGCAGATCGTGACCGGCAAGGCGCTCCTCTCGGACGTCCGCGTCCCCGCCCTCACGGGCGCCGAGGCGCTGCTCGTCGCGCAGCAGCTCGCCGACGAGACGGACGAGGAGACGATCGCGAAGCTCGCGGCGCGCGCGGCGGAGGTCGAGAAGCGGTTCGACGAGACCGCGCAGACCTGGGCGAGCCGACTCGAGGGAGACGAGCGGGCCCGGGTCCTCGAGCTCCAGCAGAAGGCCAACCCGTTCTTCCACACCATCGCGAAGGAGCTCGTCCCGGCCTCCCAGAGCGGCAAGATCCAGGCGACGCAGGCCGCGCTCGACCGCACCCGCAAGGCCTACGCCGCCTTCGCGGCCTACGGCGCCGAGGTCGTGCAGTTCCTCGAGCAGCGCCAGCGCGAGCACGAGGCGGCGGCCAGCGACGCGGTCGTGAGCGGCGGCTGGGTGCTCGGCCTCGCGATCCTCGCCGTCCTGCTGTCCGGGGCCGCCCTCGCCTTCGGCGTCATCCAGCGCATCGGGCGGTCGGTGGGCGGGCTCGTCGCCCAGACGCACCGGCTCACCGAGGCGGTCGCGCAGGGCGACCTCACGCTGCGCGCGGACCCCGCCGCGGTCGACCCCGAGTTCCAGCCGATGGTGGCCGGGGTCAACGAGACCGTGGACGCGCTCGTGCGCCCCCTCAGGGTGACCGCCGGCTACGTCGAGCGCATCAGCCAGGGCGACGTGCCGCCCCCGGTGACCGAGGACTGGCACGGCGACTTCGACCAGGTGAAGCAGAGCCTCAACCGCTGCATCGCCGCGGTGACCGCCCTCGTCGACGACGCGGGCCACCTCGCCGAGGCGGGCGCCGCCGGCCAGCTCCAGGCGCGCGCCGACGCGGCCCGCCACCAGGGCTCCTTCCGGCGCGTCGTCGAGGGCGTGAACGCCACGCTCGACGCCGTGGTCCGCCCGGTGCGGGACGCCGCCGAGCGCGTGGAGCGCCTCTCCCGCGGCGAGATCCCCGAGGACATCCGCGACGCGTGGGCCGGCGATCTGTCCCGGCTCCGCGACGCGCTCAACCGGTGCTTCGCGTCGGTCCGCGCCCTCTCCGAGGACGCGCGCCGGCTCGCGACCGCGGGCGCGGAAGGCCGGCTCGACGTGCGCGCCGACGGCACCCGCCACGCCGGCGACTTCCAGGCCATCGTCGAGGGCGTCAACGCCACGCTCGACGCCGTGGTCGGCCCCCTCCGCGAGGCCGCCGCGGCGATCGAGGCCCTCTCGAAGGGCGAGGCGAAGAAGGGCGTGGGCGCTGCCTGGAAGGGCGAGTTCGTCACGCTGCGCGCGGCGCTCGAGCGCTCGACGGCGGCGGTGGGCGGCCTCGTGCAGGACGCCTCGGCCGTCGCCCGCGGCGCCGCGGCCGGCCAGCTCTCGCTGCGCGCCGACGCGGCCCGCCACCTGGGCGAGTTCCGCGCCATCGTCGAGCAGCTCAACAAGACCCTCGACGCCGTCGCGGCCCCCGCCACGGCGACGGCGCACGCGCTCGAGCGGCTCGCCCGCCGCGACATGACGGCGCGCGTGGACGGCGCCTACGAGGGCGACCACGCCCGCACGCAGGTCGCGCTCGACGAGGCGGCCGGCGCGCTCCAGGAGGCCCTCCTGCAGGTGCGGACCGCGGTCAGCCAGGTCGCGAACGCCGCCGTCCAGATCGCCTCGACCGCCCAGTCCGTCTCCCAGGGCGCCACCACCCAGGCGGCCTCGCTCGAGCGGACCACCTCCGACCTCGGCGCGCTCGCCGGCGGCACGCGCGAGGCGGCCGACCAGGCGAAGGCCGCGGACGGGCTCGTCCGCGAGGCGGCCGGGGCCGCCCGCACCGGCGCGGCCGCGGTGGATCGGATGGGCGAGTCGATGCAGCGGATCCGCCAGAGCGCCGAGAGCACCTCGGCCATCATCAAGGACATCAACGAGATCGCCTTCCAGACGAACCTGCTCGCCCTGAACGCCGCGGTCGAGGCCGCGCGCGCCGGGGACGCGGGCCGCGGCTTCGCGGTGGTCGCCGAGGAGGTCCGGGCGCTCGCGATGCGGTCGAAGGAGGCCGCGCAGAAGACCGAGGCGCTCATCCACCAGTCGGTCGAGCAGTCGATGAAGGGCGAGGAGGCCGCGAAGGACGTCTCCGCGCGGCTCGCCGACATCGTCCGCGCGGTCGACGGCTCCACCGAGCGCGTCGGGCGCATCACGACCCTCATGGGCGAGCAGGTCCGGCGCGCCGACGGCCTGTCCGCCACCATGGGCGAGGTCGACAAGGTCACGCAGCAGAACGCCGCGAGCGCCGAGGAGGCGTCCGCCGCGGCCGAGGAGCTCTCCGCCCAGGCCCAGGAGCTCGAGGGGCTGGTCGGGAAGTTCGAGCTCGGCGACGGCGGGGCCGCGCGGTCCTCCGCCTCTCCGCGGCGCCGCCTCGCCGCGCGCCGGGAGCTCTCATGACCCGCCTCGCCCTCCTTCCCGCGCTCCTCGCGCTCGCCGCCTGCGGCAAGCCGGACGTCGGCCCGCACACCGGCGGGGGCGGCGGCGCGACCGCCGCGACCTACGCGAGCATCACCACCGGGCTGATGGTCCCGCGCTGCGCCACCGGGGCCTGCCACGGCGGCGCGAACCCGGTCGCCTTCCCGCCCTGCGACGCCGACCGCTGGTACGCCGCCATGGTCGACGTGGAGTCGCAGCAGGCCCCGGGCGTGAAGCTCATCGCCCCGGGCGACCCCGACTCGAGCTACCTCGTCCACAAGCTCCGCGGGACGCACGCCCTGGTGGGCGGCGGCGGAGCACGCATGCCCATCGCGGACGCCGCGCTCGACGACACCGAGCAGGCCGCGGTGGAGGCCTGGATCTCCAACGGAGCCACCCGATGAGCCAACTGCGCAAGCACCCCTGGGCCCGTACCCTCACCGTCGCCGCCGCGCTCGCGGCGCTCGCCGCCGCCGGCGCCGCCCGCGCCGGCTCCTCCACCACCGTGTCCGGCTCGGTCTACGTGGACGAGTGGTGGATGAACCGCCCCGAGGTCCAGAAGCGCTCCCCGGGCGGCGTGACCATCGACGGCGCGGTGAAGATCGGCGTCGACATCTCCGACGACGTCGCGTTCTCCACGAAGGCGTGCATGAGCTGCCACGGCATCGAGCTCGAGCACTTCCAGATGGAGTACATGCCGAAGACCTGGTTCAACGTGCAGGCGGGGCGCCTCGCCATCCCGTTCGGCGAGTTCGCGAACCGCGTGGACCAGTCCGGCCACAAGACGGTCTCCGCCCCGCTCATCTACGACATGGGCCGCATGGCCTACGGCGAGAAGGGCGCGATGAACCTCGGCGTCCTCCCGCTGCCGTACACCGACACCGGCGTGATGGTCTACGGACAGCGCTTCCTCGGGCCGATCCAGGCCTGGTACGGCGTGTACGGCGTGGCGGGCCTCCGCGGCGGCAACGACGCCGACTGGACCGCGATGCGCGCGCTCTACTACACCGATCCGAACCGCGTGCCCTCGGTGGGCGGCCGCCTCGCCCTCACGCTGGCGGCGCAGCCGGGCTGGTTCCTCGGCGACACCTCGGTCGGCGCGTCCTACACGCGCGGCCGCTACGACCGGGACGCCGTCCTCGGCTACGAGATCTGGGGCGTCGACGCCTCCATGCAGCTCGGAAAGGTGGTCGTGCGCGGCGAGTACGCCCACCGCCGCACCGACCTCTCCACGAAGGCGAGCTACCCGTACGAGCTCGTGGACCCCTGGTTCACGAAGGAAGGCTTCTACGTGGAGGCGGAGGCGCCGCTGGGGGGCAGCTTCGGCGTCGTCTACCGCTACGACGAGCTGGGCCGCCACGGCGTCCCGCTGCCCGGCTCGGTCGGGCTGTCCACCAACTCCCACATCCTCCGGCACACCGCCGGAATTCTCTTCACCCCGGCGCCGTCCACCTTCCTGAAGCTCGGGTGGGAGTACTGGATGGCGTCCGACTACACCGACTTCCACTCGGTCCACCTCGGAGTCGGAGGAGCGTTCTGATGTCCACGTTGACGTTCGTCGCCGTCGCAGCCCTGAAGCTGACCCTCGCGCAGGACCCCGCCGCCGGCACCGACGCCCGCGACAGCGGGCCCGGCACCATCGACGTCGCGAGCTGGCCCGCCGAGCAGAAGACCCGCTACCCGCTCTTCCAGCAGAAGTGCTCGAAGTGCCACGCGCTCGCGCGCTCCGTGAACTCCAAGTTCTCGGCCGCCGAGTGGAAGCGCTACATGAAGCGGATGGTCCGCCGGCCCAACGCGGGCGTCACCGACGAGCAGGCCGAGGACATCTTCGAGTTCCTCAAGTACTACGCCTCGAAGCAGGGGCTGTAGCCCCGGACCGGAGCCACCATGTCCACCCTCGCCCTCGTGGCCGCCGCCGCCCTGCGGCTCTCCTCCGGCCAGGACGCCGGCACGGACGCCCGCGACGCCGGCCCCGACAAGATCGACGTCTCGGGCTACCCGGCCGAGCAGAAGGCCAACTACGAGCTCTTCCGCCAGAAGTGCTCGAAGTGCCACAGCGTGGCACGGGCGGTGAACTCCAAGTTCACCGCGGTCGAGTGGAAGCGCTACATCAAGCGGATGGTGCGGCGCCCGAACGCGGGCGTCACCGAGGAGCAGTCGGACGCCATCTTCGAGTTCCTGAAGTTCTACAGCACGAAGCTCGGCCTGTAGCTCGAGGCCGGGCCGAGGGACCGCCATGCCCCGCCCGACGACGCTCGCCACCACCCTCGCCACGCTCGCCGCCGCCGCGCTCGCCTGCTCGAAGCCAGGCGTCGGCGCCAAGGTCGAGAAGGTCGTGCCCGACACGACGGTGAAGACCTACGCGGTCGCGCTCACCGGCGCGACCGTCGACGCCGCGAGCAAGAAGGCGGTGGTCGACTTCACGCTGACCTACGGGGGCCAGGCGGTCGCCCTCGCCGACCTCGCCACGCTGAGGCCGACCTTCACCCTCGCGGAGCTCACGGTCGATCCGGAGAGCGGGCTCGCCTCCTGGAAGAGCGCCCTCCTCACCGGCTCGCAGACCGCGGTGTCGAACCCCATCGGCGGCCCGGGGACCCACGCCGAGAACGTGCTCGCGAACAAGAAGCAGCCAGGCTCGGAGGCGACCGGCACCGCCGAGGCGCTCGGCACGGGCGGGTTCCGCTACACCTTCGCGAACGCCCTGCCGGACGGTTACGACGGCACCCACACCTGGCGCGTGGGCGTCTGGCTGAACGGCGTCTCCGCGGGCACCCACGAGACCTGCACCACCCTCGACTTCGTCCCGGCGGGCGGCACGGCCGCACCGCGCGACCTCGTCGCCGACGCCGACTGCCAGCGCTGCCACGACCGGGTGCTCGCCCACGGGCGGCGCGTCGGCGTGAAGCTCTGCACGACCTGCCACACCTGGCAGGCGGTCGACCCGGACACCGTGGACCCCGCGGCGCCGCTCGCCGCGACCACCGCGACGAATCCGAACCCGGTCGACTTCGGGCGGCTCGTCCACCGGATCCACCGCGGGAGGAACCTGCCCACGCTCTACAACGCCTCGAGCGCCGCCGCCGCGCCGGCCCTCGGCTCGGCCGCGATCGCGGCGCCCTTCGTGCCCGGCCGGAACACGGCCGTGGCCGGCCGGAAGTACACCATCGTCGGCTTCAACAGCTCGGCGTTCACCTTCGGCCAGATCGGCGAGTGGAGCACGCCGGACGGGGCGACCGTCGTGAAGAAGGCCATCGCCGCGGGCGTGGTCTTCCCGCGCGACTACCGCGACTGCGACGCGTGCCACCAGAAGGCCCCCCAGGGTGCGCAGGCCTACACGGCCGTCTCGCGCCGCACCTGCGCCGGCTGCCACCCCGACGTCTGGTTCGCGACCGCGACCCCGCCCGACGCCGCGCACCTCGCCCACCCGGGCGGCGTGCAGGCCGACGACACGGCCTGCGCGGGCTGCCACCTCGCGCCCGGCGCCCCGAAGCTCTACGTGGACACGAAGGAGGTCCACACGCCGGTCGCGGACCACGAGCGGTTCAGCCCGATCACGGCGAGCATCGTGTCGGTCGCCGGGCTGCTGCCGGGCGGCTTCCCGACCGTCGTCTTCACCCTCTCCGACCGCACCGGGCCGCTCTCGCCCATCAACGACGCGACGACGGCACCGCCCGTCGACTCCGCCGCGAAGCCGAGCCCGGTCGCGCGCAAGGTCACCCGCCTCGCCTTCGTGCTCTCCGGCCCGACCTCGCCCGATCGCCTCACCTCGAACGTGCCGCTCTCCGAGTCGGTGACCGAGAAGCTCGTCGCGGACGACCAGGGCCGCTTCACCTACACCTTCAAGACCCAGAAGCTCCCCGACGCGGCGACCGGCGCCTGGACGGTGATGCTCGAGGCGCGCCGGCAGCTGGCGGCACCCTCGAAGTTCTACGACCTCGCGACCGACACGCTGGTCTGGCCGTACACCGGCGAGGGGCTCACCGAGTACGCGAACAACGCGATGGTGGACGTCGCGGTGGACCTCGGCGACACCTCGAAGCCCGCGCTCGCCCGGCGCACGGTGGTGGACGTCCTGAAGTGCAACGCCTGCCACAAGACCCTCCTCCTCCACGGCGGCAACCGCTCGGGCGTCGACAGCTGCCCGATGTGCCACACGCCGGACCAGACCGACTGGGCCCAGCGGCCCAAGCTCGCAAGCGGCAACGTGCTGCTCGCCGGGACGCTCGACGGGCTCGAGGAGCGGTCGGTCCACTTCAAGACGATGATCCACCGGATCCACACCGGCGGGCGCAAGGGCATCGCCCAGCTCGACGCCGAGCCGTTCGTGATCTACGGCTTCGGCAAGAACCCGCTCTTCTTCGACGAGGGCGTGTTCCCGAACGACCTCGCGAACTGCCGGGTCTGCCACCTCGGCGAGTCGTTCCGCCTCGAGGCCATCCCGGTGGAGGCCGCGGCGACCGTCGCGAACGAGACCGCCTCGCTCGTCCACAAGAACACCGCGGCGCACGGGTCGGACGCGAAGGTGAAGCCGATGCAGGCCGCCTGCACCTCCTGCCACGACACCGGCACGGCGCACGACCACGCCAACCGGAACACGGTGAACGGGGTGGAGGCCTGCGTCTCCTGCCACGGGGAGTCAGCGCAGTACTCGGTCTACGGGCTGCACGGCCTCGAGAAGCCGTAAGTCCGGCCCCTCGGCTCCGCCGCCGCTGACGCGGCGGCCACGCTCGGGGTGAGCGGCCGGTAGGTCCGGGCCGGTTTCTTGACCGCGATCCCCCGCGTGCGAAGCTCGGCGCGTCACGATATCGGCGGACATCGCCGCCCCGGAGCGACGCCCATGCTGCTCGAGCCCTCGCCGTTCTACGACCCCCAGTCCGACTCCCGCGATCTCGACGCCTTCCTGGCGGAGGTCGACCGGGCCCTCGACGAGCTCGTCCACGCGGATCGCGAGGACGGCGCGAGCGCCGCGCCCCGCCCCACCCGCAAGCGCCGCTCAGGCGCGCGGGCCCGCGTCGCGCTCCGCTGAGACGTACTCCGCCTCCTCGGCCTCGAGCCCCTCGCCGACGGCCTCGCCGGCGGTCCAGAGCTTCGCGATCTGGATGTGGCTCGAGAAGAGGAAGCCGAAGCCCAGCGCCGCCTGCACCGCGAGCTGCACCGCCCACAGCACGTTCGCGTAGGCCGTCCCGCGCGTCGCCACCGCCTCTGGCGTCGCGAAGAGGCCGAGCCCGAGCACGATGGCGCCCTGGAAGGTGCCGATCATGCCGGGGCCGGCCGGGATCATCACCCCGACCACCAGCACGCCGAGCAACGTGACCGCCTCGGTGGGGCCGAGGACGAAGCCGAACCCGCGCGCGAGCAGGCTCATGCCCCAGGCGTTGAGGGCCCAGTAGAAGGCGGTCAGCGCGAAGAAGAGCCCGAGCTTCCGCTTCGAGGGCACGAGCCTCAGGCCGTGGATGAAGGCGTCGAGCATGCCCGCCGCGCGCTCGGCGAGCCCTGGCGAGAACGGGCGCAGCATCCCGGTGACGATCCGGATGGCCTGCTCGCGGTTGACGTAAGCGCCCGTCAGGAACACGAGCAGCCCCGCGAAGGCGAGCGAGACCACCACGCCGCCCGTGCGGAGCACGCGCAGGCCGGGCGTCCCGTCCGGCACCGCGAACAGCGAGACGACCAGCAGCAGCCCGGTGAAGAGGCCGTCCACCACCCGCTCCACGACGACGGAAGACAGCGCGGCCGACACCCGCAGCTTCGGGCGCTCGGCGATGAGGTACGGGCGGGCGAACTCGCCGAGGCGGAACGGCAGGAGCACGAGCGCCATGATCCCGACGGCCGAGACGGCGTTCAGCCTCGCGAACGGGACCTTCGCGACGGGCTCGAGCAGGATCCCCCACCGCAGGGTGCGGGTGAGGTGGATGACGAGCAGCGTGGCGACGTACGGCGCGAGGTAGCCGTAGTCCGCCGCGCGGATCTCGCGGACGATCTCGCCGACGTCCTTGCCCCTGAGGGTCAGCCACAGCGCGAGCGCCGAGACGGCGAGCCCCGCCAGGACCTGCAGCGCGCGCTTCACGGCAGCTCCTCCCCGGCCAGGATGCGGCGCGGGTTCTCGGAGAGCAGCCGGGTACGCCCCTCCTTGCCGGCGCGCCGGGCGAGCAGCTCGAGCGCGTCGTCGAGCCACTCGTCCGCCCGGAACGGCACGTGGAGGTCCGTCGCGGCCACCGCGTAGAGCCCCTCCGACAGGAACCGCTCGGCGAGCTTCCGCGGCCCGCGGCCGTAGACCCCGGACAGGGCGCCCACGTTCAGCTGGAGGGACGCCCCGAGGCGGACCACCTCCTCGGCGCTCCCGGGCCGCTCGAACTCTGCGCAGCGCTCGGGGTGGGCGAAGAGCGGCATCACACCCTTGCGCCGGAGCCGGAACACGAGGTCGGGCAGGGCCGGCACCGACGAGCCGAACGGCAACTCCACGAGGGCCCAGCGCTGGGTCGCGCCGATGCCGCGGCGCTCCGGGCCGTCGACCCGGGCGAGGAAGTGCTCGTCGAGCTTGTTCTCGGAGTTCGGGTGCAGCTTCAGGCGGATGCCCTCGGCGTCGAAGAGCGCCTGGACCTCCGCCCGGCGGCGCTCGCAGAGCGCCCAGTCGAGGCTGGGGAAGTCCCCGGCCGCGTGGGGTGACGTCGCGATCTCGTCGAAACCCATGGCCACGAGCAGGCGGCCCGCCTCGAGCGAGGCCTCCGGCGTGGGGCAGCCGTCGTCGATGCCCCAGAGCAGATGGTTGTGGAGGTCGAGGTACCCCATCGCGCGGACGCGGCATACCACGGGGGGCGGGCCCGACTCCACCGGTGCGGGGCCCGGGGCGGACCGGGATCAAGACTCCGTCTTCCTTAGACCACCCGGTGCCGCGGCGGCTCGCCCCGGGCGAACCGCGCGAGCTCGTCGAGGACGAGCCGGGCCATGGCGCCACGGGTCTCCCGGGTCCCCGAGCCCACGTGCGGCGTGAGGACCACGTTCTCGAGCGCAAGGAGCGACGCCGGCACACCCGGCTCGGCGCGGAAGACGTCGAGGCCGGCCCCGCCGAGGCGGCCGGCGGAGAGCGCCTCGGCGAGCGCCTCCTCGTCGACGACGGCGCCGCGGGCGGTGTTGACGAGGACGGCGCCCGGCTTCATGCGCGCGAGGCGCTCGCGCGACAGGAGGCCCGTGGTCTCGGGTGTCAGCGGCACGTGGAGCGAGACGAAGTCCGAGGTCTCGAGGAGCACGTCGAGCGCCACCCGCTCGGCCCCGTCCATCGGCCCCGCGGGCCGCTGCGGCCGCTCGTCGGCGTAGACCACCTCGAGGCCGAACGCGCCCGCCCGGCGCGCCATCGCGCGGCCGATGCGACCGAGGCCGATGAGGCCGAGGCGCTTGCCGCGGACGTCGGTGCCGAGGAACCAGCCGGGGTCCGCCGCCGTCCACCCTCCCCGGCGCACGAGGCGGTCGCCCT
Source organism: Anaeromyxobacter sp. (assembly GCA_046351695.1). GTDB lineage: Bacteria > Myxococcota > Myxococcia > Myxococcales > Anaeromyxobacteraceae > Anaeromyxobacter. Next base: position 665,363 of record JAXLYA010000001.1, read on the forward strand.
CGGCCACCCGCCGGGCGACCGCGAGGAGGAGCGCGAAGGCGTGGTCGGCGGTGGTGTCGGTGAGGACGTCGGGCGTGTTCGTCACCGTCACGCCCCGCGCCCGGCAGGCCTCGAGGTCGAGGTGGTCGGTGCCGACCCCGTAGGAGGCGACGAGCCGCACGGCCGGGAGGGCGTCGAGGAGGGCGGCGTCCACCCGGTCGACGAAGGTCGGGACGAGCACCGAGGCGCCCCGCGCGGCGGCGGGCACCTCGGCGCGGGGCAGCGGCGCGGCGCCGCCACGGACCTCGTAGTCCGCGGCCAGCGCGGCGAGGTCCGCGCCGGGCAGCGCGCGGAACGCGTACAGGACCGGTTTCAGGGCTCCCCCTCGTCGTCCCCGGGCTGCGCGTCGCCGGCGGCCCCGTCGCCCGCCCGGGCCCCGGGGATGCGGTACTCGCCCCCCAGCCACTTGCCGAGATCGAGGAGGCGGCAGCGGTCGCTGCAGAACGGGAACGCGCGGTTCTGGGCGCGCGGGAGCGCGGGCTTTCCGCAGATGGGGCAGGTGCGCGGGGTGGTCACGCGCGTGGTTCTACCCCGCCGGGCAGGTCGCGGGCAGGATCGGCTTCACCGCGTCCGCGAGGTCCTCGCGAGAGATCGCGCCGCCGAACACCTTCTGGACCCGCCCCTCCGGATCGATCACGAACGTCTTCGGGTAGGCCTGCACGCCCCACGCGTCGAGCGCGCTCGCCCGCTCGTCCACGAGGATCGGGTACGGGATGCGGGCGGCCATGGCGACGAGGTCCTCGTGGCCGGACTCCTCCGCGACCCCGAGCACCTCGAAGCAGCTGCCGCGGTGCTCCTGCCAGAACCGGGTGATCTCCGGGAGCTCCTGCCGGCACGGCGGGCACCAGGTGGCCCAGAAGTTCACCGCCACGACCTTGCCGCGGTACTGCGCGAGGTCGATCTGCTTGCCCGAGAGGTCCGGCAGCGCGAGCGGCGGGGCCGAGACCGCCTGCCGCTCGCTCTTCTGCGTGAAGAGCTGGAACGTCACGACGGCGACGAGGGCGATGGCGGACATTCCGATGACGCTCTTCATGCTTTCCCTTGGAGCCCGGCTGACCGGCCGAGGGTTCCCTCTATTTCGAGGAGGAGGGGATGGCGCTGCCAGCCCCCGAACCCATCAGGGTCTTCAGGTCGTCGTCGGTGAAGTAGAACCCGCCGCCGAAGAAGACATCGGTGCCGACGTTGAAGTGGCGCCCGCCGGGGTAGGAGCCGGACTCCCACCGGTTCAGGAAGTCGTCCACGCCGGTGGTCACGTAGAAGTTCTGGAGGAAGTAGTAGTTCAACCAGGCCTTGGCGCGCGGGAAGACGTTCTGGAACGGGCGGGAGAACTGGTAGGCGGAGACCGAGATCTGCAGGCTGTCGTTGAGGAGGTGCAGGTCGGAGCCCACACCGCCCGACCCCTCGATGACGCCGACCCGGAAGGTGAGCGGGCCGTACCGCTTCGCCAGCTGGAGGGAGAGCGTGAGCGACTCGGTGTTCTTCGAGCGGGTGACGACCGAGGTCTGGCCGGCGGTCGAGATGGTCTCGGTGGTGACGGTCGTGACGCCGCGCGGGTCGGAGACGAGCTCGAGCAGGTAGTACTTGTCGGGCCGGGGGAGCAGCCGCGCGCCGAAGTAGATCTTGGCGCCCGGGCGCCCCTCCTCGCGGCTCTGGTTGAGGAGGAACTCGCTGCGGAAGTTGAGCTGGAGCTGCAGCTTCTGGAGCCTCGAGTAGTACTCGGAGACCCCGTTCACCGCCTCGCCGAGCTGGCGGCCCATCCGCTCGTCCACGAGGAGCTTGCCGGCGACGCTCTTGCCCTCGTTGACCTTCGTCATGAGGTCGTCCAGCTTCGTCGCGCTCGCGGCGAGGCGGTCGATGGCCTCCCGCACGCCGCGCGCGGCGGCCTGCTGGTCCTTCGCGGCGGGGGCGCCCGCGGGCGCCGCGCCCGGCTGGCCGGGCGCGCCGCGCGGCGGGCCGACGATGTCCTGCACGCTCATCGAGATGTCGCGCAGGCGGTTCGTGAGGTCCTCGAGGTTCCGGGCGATGGCGTGGTAGCGCGCCTTGTCCTCGCTCGAGATCTCGGACAGGTCACCCGTGAAGTCGCGGGTGTTCCGGAGGATCTGCGAGAGCGTCTCGCCGTTCGTGCGGATGACCTCGTCGATCTGCCGGGTGACGCCGGCGAGGTTCTTCACGATCTCCGCCATCGAGCCCTGGGGGCCCGAGACGGTCCGCGCGAGGTCGCCGGTGACGGTCTGGATGTCCATCGCCACCTGCCGCATGACGTCCATGACCTCCTGGACCGTCGCGGCGGAGCGCACGCACTTGATCTCCCGCTGCTCGGCCGGGAGGTCCGCGAGCTTCGGCGCCGCGGGCGAGCCGAGGGCGACCTCGAGCACCGCGTCGGGGAGCATCGGCGACGGGAAGGTGCGGTTGAGGCAGCCGTCCTGGTGCAGCTCGATGTCCTTGCGGATGCGCACGTCGAGCCGGGCGCGCCCGCCCTCGAGCTCGATGCCGACCACCTCGCCGATCTGGATGCCGGCGATCTGCACGCGGCTCTTCCAGGAGAGGCCGGTCGCGTCGGTGAAGTAGGCGTAGGCGGTGTAGCTGTCGCCCTTCCCGAAGCCGCCCTGGCGCACGAAGGTGAGCGCGAAGATCGACGCCGCGCCGACCACGGCCACGAACGTCCCGACGACGAGGGCTCGGCTGACGCGCGGGGTCACTGCTTCTCGAACCAGGTGGAGAGGAAGCGCTGCACGAAGGGCTCCTTGCTCGCCCGCACCTCCGCGGGGGTACCCTCGGCGGCGAGGTGACCATCGTAGAGCACGGCCAGCCTGTCGGCCACCTTGAACGCGCTCGCGATGTCGTGGCTGATGACCATGCTCGTGATCCCGAGCTTCTGCTTCGCGTTGAGGATCATCTCGTCCACGTAGTCGGTGGTGATGGGGTCGAGGCCGGTGGTGGGCTCGTCGTAGAGCACCACGGGCGGGTCGGACACGAGCGCCCGCGCGAGCGCGACGCGCTTGCGCATGCCGCCGGAGAGCTGCGCCGGCCAGCGCTCGAGGACCTCCTCGCCGAGATCGACGACCGCGAGCTTCTCGACCACCCGGCGCCGGACCTCGTCGGGCTTCAGCCCGCGGCCGGCGCGCGACTCGACGAGCGGGAACGCGACGTTCTCGAAGACGGTCATCGAGTCGAAGAGCGCGGCGCCCTGGAACACCATGCCGAAGCGCTGGCGGGCCTCGGTGAGCGCCTTCCCCTCGAGGCGCGAGATGGGCAGCCCGTCCACCACCACCTCGCCGCGGTCCGGCTTGAGGAGCCCGATCACGTGCTTCATGAGCACGGTCTTCCCGGAGCCGGAGCCGCCGAGCACGACGAAGGTGGTGCCCTTCGGGATCGAGAGCGTGATCCCCTTCAGGACGGCGTTGTCGCCGAAGGTCTTGTGGAGGTCGCGGACCTCGATCATGGGGCGCTCGGTCATCGCGTGCCCACCGAGAGGAAGGTCACCACGTAGTCGGCGACCAGGATGGCGATCGAACTCGCGACGACGCCGCGGGTGGTGCCCTCGCCGACGCCGCGGGAGCCGCCGGTGGCGGCGTAGCCGCGCCAGGTCGTGATGAGGGAGACGATGAGGCCGAAGATGACCGCCTTGAAGAGGCCGTGCCCGACGTCGGTGTCGCGCACGACCTCCTGGGTGTGCGCGATGAACGGGGCGATCGGGATCCGGGCGACCACCACGCCCATGAAGAGCGCGCCGAGCCAGCCCAGGATGTTGAAGAGCATGGTGAGGACCGGGAACATCAGCATCGCCGAGACCAGGCGCGGCACGACGAGGTACTGGATCGGCGAGACCGCCATCGACTCCATGGCGTCGATCTGCTCGGTGACCCGCATCGTGCCGAGCTCGGAGGCGATGGCGCTGCCGGACCGGCCGGTGATCATGAGGGCCGCGAAGACCGGCGCGAGCTCGCGGGCGAGCGCGAACCCGACGGTGCCGCCCACGTAGTTCTCCATGCCGAACTGGCCGAGGGCCATGTTGAGCTGGAGGGCCAGCACCATCCCGGTGAAGGTGCCGGTGACGCCGACGATGAACGCCGAGCCGACGCCGATGAAGGCCATCTGGGCGACGAGCAGCTCGAGGCGGAAGGGCGGCCGGAACGCCCAGGCGAACGCCTCCCCGGCGAAGAACAGCATCTGCCCGAAGTCCTCGAGGGCGGCCAGCAGGCGTCGCATCGGTCGGGCCATTGTCGCACGAGGCCCGCCCGCGCGCCGAAAATCGGGAGCCCTCGACCGCGGGCATCCGGGCCGCTTCGCGGCTATACTGCGCCGCCCATGGTCAAGGTCGGCGGCGAGGTGGATGCGGTCTGCGGCAAGTGCGAGATGATCCTCGCGCACACGGTGCACGCGGTGGTGAGCGGCCAGCCGGTGAAGGTCGAGTGCAACACCTGCCACGCGGTGCACAAGTACCGGGCCCCGCCGGGCGCGGCGGCGCGCGCCCGGCCCGGCGGCGGCGTCGCGAAGCCCCGCGCCGTGAAGGAGAAGGTCCCGAGCGTCCCGTTCGAGACGATCCTCGCGGGCAAGGACCAGGGGTCCGCGCGCAGGTACTCCCCGAAGGACACGTTCACGGTGGACCAGGTGGTCGATCATCCGACGTTCGGCCGCGGGTTCGTGTCCGCGGTCCGCGACGGCGGCAAGATCGAGGTCACCTTCCGCTCCGACGTGAAGATCCTCATCCACGGCCGGGCCTGAGTTCGGGTACCGTTCCGCCATGCGCGCCGCACTCCCCGTCCTGGCAGCCCTCGCGGCCGCCCTCGCCTGCTCGAAGCCGTCGCCGCCCGCGCCCGCCGCGGGAGCCGGCCCCGCGAGCGCCACGGGCGCCGCCCCCGGCGCGGGCGGCGGCGCCGCCGCCCCGGCCCCGGGCGGCTCGGCGACCTACGTCTCGACCGTCACCCTGCTCCGCCGCGACCCGTCCGACGCCCGGAAGGTGCCGGGCCCGAACGGCAAGGAGGTCGCGAACTTCCTCGCGACGCTCCAGCGCGGCGAGAAGGTCACCCTCGCCGGCGAGCCGAAGCGCGCCGGGGACGACGAATGGGTGAAGGTCCGGACCTCCGACGACTCGGAGGGCTGGCTCAAGCGCTCGGCGCTGGTCGAGGGCGACGGCATCGTCGAGGCGACCGTGCTCGCGCAGGCAGACGTGTTCGACCGGCCCGACCTCCTCGCCGCGAACGCCGCGCGCAAGCTCGAACCCGCCACCCTCCTCCTCGTCGTGCGCCAGCGCACCCCCTTCAGCGAGGTGAACGTGGGCTCCGGCGCGAACGCGTGGGTGCTCACGGACCGCCTCGCGACCGGCCCGACCGAGGTCGGCATCGCGAAGCTCGCCGAGAAGGGCCGCTGGCTCCGCAGGAGCGGCAAGCAGGAGGAGGCGGCGCAGATCCTCGCGCTCGCCCGCACGCAGTTCCCGGGCGCCCCGCTCCTCGACCAGGTCGCGATCCAGCTCGGCGAGGCGCCCGCCGCGCCGCCGGTCCCCACGGGCGGCGAGGCGCCTCCGGCGCCGCAGGCGCCGACGGGGCCGAACTAGGCAGCGCGCAGGGCGGCGAGCACCGCCTCCAGGTCCTCCGGCAGCGGCGCCTCCAGCACGAGCGGCGCGCCGGTCGCGGGGTGCGCGAGCTCGAGCCGCGCGGCGTGGAGCGGCGTCCGCGCGAGCGTCGCGCCGGCGACGCCGAGGGGGCCCGGCTCCGCGTAGTCCGGGTCGACCGCGAGCGGGAAGCCCGCGCTCCTGAGGTGCACGCGGATCTGGTGCGTCCGGCCGGTCTCCGGCCGCGCCTCCACGAGCGCGAGGCCGGCGGCGGGGAAGCGCTCGAGCACGGCGAAGGCGGTCGCCGACGCCTTCGCGCCCGCCTCGCCCGGCCGGCCCGGGCGCATCCTCCCCTTGCGGCCCTTCGCGATCGGGACGTCGACCCGCAGGCCGTCCCAGGCCGGCACCCCGCGGACGAGCGCGAGGTAGCGCTTCCTCGGCTGCCCCGCGTCGAACGCCAGGTTGAGCGTCCGGTGCGCCTCCGCCGTGCGCGCCAGCACGAGGACTCCGCTCGTGCCGCGGTCGAGCCGGTGCACCACCCAGAGCGCCCCGAAGCGGCCTTCGAGCTCCTCGCGCAAGCTCTCCTCGCCGGGCGTGCGCCCGGGCACGACGATGCGCCCCGCCGGCTTCGAGATCGCGACGAGCTGCGCGTCCTCGTGGAGGACCGGGGGCGGCGCCGCCCCGCTCACATGATCTTCCGCGACGGCACGACGGTGACCGGCCCGAACGGCTCGAGCAGCTTCGCGATGCGGGCGGCGGGGCCGACGGCGACCACGAGCCGCCGCTCGAGCGGGAAGTACCGGCGCGCGGCGGCGATCATCCCGGCGGGGTCGACCGCGCGGATCTTCTCGGGGAAGCGGGTGATCTCGTCGTCCGGCAGCGAGAAGAGCGCGAGGTCGGCGAGCCGCTCGGCGAGCTGGTCGTGCGTCTCGAGCGACATCGGGAACAGGCCGCACAGGTAGGCCTGCGTGCGCGCGAGCTCCTCGGCGGTCGGACCGCCGTCGGCGAGGCGCGCGGTCTCGTCGAGCGCGACCTTCACGATCTCTGCGGTGCTCTCGAGCTTCGTGAAGGTCGAGATCGCGAAGAGCCCGCCCGCGCCGCTCGTCAGGAACCGGCTCCGCACGCCGTAGGAGAGCCCGCGCTGGACCCTGATCGCATCCATGAGCCGCGAGGCGAAGCCACCGCCGAGCACCGCGCTCGCCACGACGCCGGCGTGGTAGTCGGGGCTCGCGCGCGGGAAGCCGGCGGAGGCGATGCGCACCTGCGTCTGCGAGACGTCCGGCTTGTCCACCACGAGCACGCGGGTCTCGGGCGGGGCGGGCGGCGGCGGCGCCGCCGGGACGTCCCCGCTCGCCTTCCAGGCGCCGAAGCGGCGGCGGACGAGCTCGAGGACCTCGTCGCGCTTCACGCGGCCGACCACCACCACGAGCCCGGCCGCGGGCAGGTAGGCCGAGGCGTGGTAGCGGACCACGTCCACGCGGGTGGCGCGGGCGAGGTCCCTGGAGCGGCCCTCCGCGGCGTGGCCGTAGGGGTGCCCCGCGTAGGCGGCCTCCAGCATGGCCCGGTCCGCGACGAGCGAGGGCTCGTCGGCGTCGTGGGCGAGGGCGGCCACCTCGCGCCGGCGCAGCCGCGCCACCTCGCCGGCGGGGAAGGTCGGGCGGGCGGCGACGTCGGCGAGGATGTCGAGGCAAGTGGCGAGCCCCTCCACCGGCGCCGAGATCCCGTAGTAGCTCGCGTCCTCGTCGACCCCCGAGCCGAGCTCGGCGCCGAGCGACTCGACGACGAGATCGATCTGCTCGCCGGTGCGGCGCCGCGTGCCCCGGCGGGCGGAGATCGCCGCGAGGTGCGCGAGGCCCTGGCGGCCGGCGGGGTCGAGCGACGAGCCGCCGCGCAGCACGAGGCGGACCGCGGCGAGCGGCACGCCCGGGCGCTCGGCCACGACCACCTGGAGGCCGTTCTCGAGCCGCTCGCGGTGGAGCGGAGGCAACCGGATGGGCGCGCTCACCGGGTGCTCCGGCGCGCCGCGCGGCCCGGCCGCCCGGGCTCCAGCGGATCGAGCGTCACGATCGAGCGGCGCTCCGGGGCGAGGTACTCCCGCGCGACCCGCCGCACGTCCGCCGGCGTGATCGTGGCGTAGAGCTCGAGCGCCCTGCCCGCCTCGCGCCAGTCGCCGAGGAGCGCCTCCGCCTGCCCGAGGGCGTGGGCGATGCCGTGGTGCGTGGCGAGCTCGTGCAGCACCGAGCTGCGCAGGAGCGCGCGGGCCCGGGCCATCTCGGCCGCCGTGACGCCCCGGTCGGCCACCTTGGCGATCTCCTCGAAGAGCATCCGCTCGGCGCGCGCCGGCGACGCCCCCGGGGCGAGCTCGACGAACGCGATGAAGATGCCCGGGTCGATCCGCCAGCCCCAGCTCACCGAGACCGACACCGCCACCTCGGTGGCGAGCACCATCCGGCGGCGCAGCCGCGACGACTCACCCACCGCCAGGCAGACCTGCAGGAGATCGAGCGCTGCGGCATCGGGATGCCGGGCCGGCGGCCCCCGCCAGCCGGCGAGCAGGGCCGGCGCCTGCGCGGGGAACCGGATCACGCCCCGCCGCTCGCCCCGCTGGGGCGGCTCACCCTCCGGGACGGACGCCGGAGGGGGCCCGGACGGGATGTCCGCGTAGTACCGGTGGAGGAGCTCGAACGCGCGGTCCGGGTCGAAGTCGCCCACCACGTACACGGAGGCGTTCGAGGGCGCGTAGTAAGTCTTGAAGTAGGACTCGCAGTCGCTCCGCGAGATCCGCTGGATGTCGTCCATCCACCCGATCACCGGCCAGCGGTACGGGTGGGCCTGGAACACGAGCGACTCGAGCTGCTCCTCCATGAGCCCGAAGACCGAGTTCTCGGTCCTGAGCAGCCGCTCCTCCTTCACGACCTCGCGTTCCTGCTCGAGCGCCTCGTCGTCGATCCGGAGCGACCCCATCCGGTCGGACTCGAGGTCGACGACGGTCTCGAGAGCCTCGGCGGCGAAGTCCTCGTAGTACGCCGTGAGATCGTTCGACGTGTAGGCATTCGAGTGACCGCCGCGCGACTCGAGGACCCGGTCGAACTCCTTCGGGCCGTACCTCGACGCTCCGTTGAACATCATGTGCTCGAAGAGGTGGCTGATGCCCGTCAGGCCGATCCGCTCGTTCCGGGAGCCCACCCGGAAGAACGTGTAGTAGCTGACGGTCGGGGTGCTCGAGTCGGCGAGCAGGCGCACCCGGAGCCCGTTGGGGAGCACGTGCTCGCGCACGCGGTCGACTTCCAGCACCGGTTCGGCCTTCTGGAGCGCGTTCATCCGGGCGCGAACATAGCGTCCGACCTCCGGGGCGTCCACGAACCTGCCCCGTGGGTATGAGCCCGGCCGTGCCCCGGGTCTGGGTGCGGGCGTGCAACCCCGACGAGACCGAACCGTCCGGGGTGTGACGTTGACGGATCGTCAATGCGGCCCCCAACGAGGGAGTTTCGGTTGCGCCCGCTCAGACCCAGCGTCGGTGGACCCATCTCGGTTTCGGACCTAAAGGTTTCGGCCCGACAACTCGGGTATTTCTCTCACTTCGAACGAGCCGATTGCCCATGCCCACGAAGCCAAAGCCTCAGAAGGATCCCCGTCGGGAAGAGCTGCGCCGTCTCGGTGAGCGCGTCCGCGAGCAGCGGCGCACGCGCGGCCTCACGCAGGAGGCCCTCGCCGAGGCGCTCGATCTGTCGGTCGCGTACGTGAGCCTCATCGAGCGCGGCGGCCGCAACCCGCCGTACACCACGGTCGTCGCGATCGCGCGCGCCCTGGGCGTGCCCACCGCGCGCATCGTCGCGGACGAGTAGCCGCCGGACGCTAGAGCGAGTCCACGGGCCGGCCGCAGGCAGCACAGCGGCCGGCCTTCTTCTTGAGCGGGAGCCCGCAGCCGGGGCACCGCTCGATCGGCGGCCTCCGCGCCGGCCGCGCCGCGCGACCGTCGCCGGGCGCGGCCCGCCCCCCCTCGAGCCTCGCGACCCGCTCCTCGAGCGCCACGATGCGCGCGAGGAGCTCGGACGTGGTCGGGCGGCGGGCGGTGGCCATGCGCGGCGAGCGTGCCACGGGGAGGCGCGGGGTCAACTTCCCGGGCGAGCCCGCAGGGACCACCCCGCCCCTGCGTTGAGTCCGCGCCCGCGCTGGGCTATCTCGTTCTCATGGAACGCGAAGGCGACCACGCCGCCGAGCCCGCGCCCGGCGGCCCGCCCGCCTACGAGTCGCCGGAGGTCCAGGCCCTGCTCGCCGGACCGCACGCGGGCCGCGAGGTCGCGCGCGCGCGCCAGATCTTCGTCAACCGCAACCTGCGGATGGACAAGATCGAGGCCGTCGGCTTCGACATGGACTACACGGTCGCGATGTACCACCTGCGCCGGCTCGAGGAGCTCGCCTTCGAGATGACGCTGGCGCGGATGGTGGGCGCGATGGGCTACCCGGCCCACATCCGCGGCCTGCGCTACGACCCCGACTTCGTCATCCGCGGCCTCGTGATGGACCGGCAGCGCGGCAACATCTTCAAGATGGACCGGCACAACCACGTGGGCCGGGCCTACCACGGGCGGCGGCCGCTCTCGTACGACGAGCTGAAGCGGATCTACCGCGACGAGAAGATCCACCTCTCCTCGCCGCGCTTCGCCTGGATCGACACGCTGTTCGCGCTGCCGGAGGCCTGCATCTACGCGGAGGTGATCGGGCTCCTCGAGGGCGAGGGACGGACCGTCCCCTACGACAAGCTCTGGGCCGACATCCGCGAGGCCATCGACACCGTCCACCGCGACGGCTCGCTCAAGAGCCTCGTGAAGCAGGACCTCGCCCGCTACGTGGTGAAGGACCCGGAGCTCGCCCCGGCGCTCCACAAGCTGCGCTCGGGCGGCAAGAAGCTCTTCCTTCTCACGAACTCGCTCGCCGACTACACCGACGCGGTGATGCGCTTCGTGCTCGACGGCGTGCTCCCCGAGTACCCGAGCTGGCGGAACTACTTCGACGTGGTCGTGACCGGGGCCGCGAAGCCGGCGTTCTTCTCCGAGCACCGGCCGCTGTACGTGCTCTCCCCCGCGGGCGAGCGGGTCGGCGAGGCGGGCCACCTCGAGCGCGGCCGCTGGTACGAGGGCGGCGATCTCGCGACCCTCGAGCGGCTGATGGGGGTGAGCGGCGACAAGATCCTGTACGTCGGCGACCACATCTACGGCGACATCCTCCGGTCGAAGAAGAGCTCGCTCTGGCGCACCTGCATGGTGGTCGAGGAGCTCGAGCGCGAGCTCGCCTGGCTCGAGCAGCACCACCCGGAGCTCGAGGAGCTCGCGCGGCTCGAGGAGCTGCGGGTCCGCATCGAGGACGAGATCTCGGTGGAGCGCTCGGCGCTCAACGTGCTCGAGCGGCGGCTCGACCGGGAGGAGCCCGGCGCGGACAGGGAGCGGCTCGCCCAGGAGCGCAAGCGCGACAAGGCCCGGCTCGAGGCGATGCGGAAGGCCCGGCGCGACGCCGACCAGCGCATCGCCGAGCTCGGCCGGCGCATCGAGGACGGCTTCAACGCCTACTGGGGGCTCACCTTCAAGGAGGGGAACGAGAACTCCCGCTTCGGCGAGCAGATCGAGGACTACGCCTGCCTCTACACGAGCCGCGTGTCGAACTTCGTCTTCTACTCGCCGATGCAGTACTTCCGCTCCCCGCGCGCCGCGATGCCCCACGAGCGCGCCGCCCCCGCGCGCATCTCGCCCTGGGGCGACGAGCACGGCGCCCCGCTCGCGGGCGACCGCCCGTCGCGCGTCTCCAAGGCGTCGCGGTAGCGCCGCGACGTCCTTGACGCGTTCCCGGCCGTTGCGTACACCCGTCGGCGGCAGGGCGTCCTAGGCTGGTGCCGGGCTCGGTCTTCAAAACCGATGGATGGTGCTGAGAGGCGCTGTCGGGGGGTTCGATTCCCCTGCCCTGCCGTCGGTGTTCTCGCTGCGCGTCCGCGAGGTGCTCACCTCGCGAGGGTTGACCGTCAGCGCCTCTCCCACCGGTACGTCGCCGCCGCGAGCGAGAGCGCCGCCGCCACGCCTCCCCAGACGAACGCGCTCCCGGTCGCGGCGCCGGCGGCCGCGAGGAGGCCCGCGGCTTCGAAGAACCGCCCCCGGCTCACCAGGAACACGGTGCCCCGGTCGTAGGCCGCCCGGACACCGGACGCCTCGGGCACGGTCAGCAGCCGCCGCAGCAACGCGAGGCTCTGCAGGTGGCCCGCGACGAGCGCGAGGCGCCCGAACACGACCGTTCCGAGGAGGACCCGCCCGAGGTCGAGGAGCGTCCCCCTCCACCATCCGGGCGCCCCCGGCAGCCGGCCCGCGAGCGCGAGCGCCGAGCAGAACGCCGTGAGCACGAGCGCGCCGGCGACGAGCGTCAGCACGAAGGGCCGGGAGAGGAGCCTGCCGGCCTCGACCGCGGCCTGGAAGCGCGGGTTGAGCTCCAGGCTGCCCCCCAGGTCGAGGCGCGCGGGGAGGTCGCCTTGCCGTCGCAGGCGGGCCACCGCGTGCGTGAGCCCGTGATCTGCGGTGTGCAGGACCACCCACGCGAGACCCATCCAGACCGGGAGGGTTTCGAGACTCGGTTCCATCTCCGCACGTTAGCGCACCCGAGGTGAACGGAGCGGGACGCTCGACGGGGTCCCGCGGAGGGCGCTCGGCACCTCCCCGTGCTCCTTCACTCGGGGGATGAGACACCCGCGCACGTTCACCCATTGCCGTGATCACGCGATGCCGAGCAGCCGACCGGCCTGCCAGCATGGCCAGCATATGGACTTCCGTGGTGACGGCTTCCCGGCGGGCGACGCGCCCCGCTCCGAGGAGGCGCACGAGCAGGCCGAGGCGAGGCCCTGGACCTGCACCGTCACGCCACGGCTGCCCGGGCGCACCACCTTGACGCTCGTCGGAGCGCTGCAGGCCGGCTGGGCCGCGCGCCTGGCGAGCGGCCTCGCCGCGCGCGGCGTGAACGTGCTGCGCGCGCGGGCCCACAAGAACCTGTCGCGCGTCTGGCTCGCCGAGCTCGACGTGCAGGCGCCGGATCCCAGCGCGCCGGTCGACGGCGGCACCGTCGATCGCATCCTGCGCGACCGGGGCCCGCTCGATGGCAAGAGCCGGGCGCCCTCCGTGACGCGCTACGTGCTGACCCCGCGCGAGGACGCGCTCGAGGTCCAGATCCGCGCGCCGGACGCGGTGGGCCTCCTCGACCGCATCCTGCGGATGTTCGCGTTCTACGGTCTGTTCCCGTGCGACCTCGCGATCGACACGGTCCGCGGCGAGGCGCGCGACACCTTCCGGCTCCGCACCATGACCGGCGAGGTGCCGTCCGCGCGCACGCGCGAGGCGCTGGAGCGGCGGCTCGCGACGCTGTCGGGCCTCGAGCGGGTCTGAGGCGGCCCGCGTTCCGCCGTCAGTCCTCGATGCGGAAGCCGATCCGGATCGTCACCTGGAACTCGAGGACCTTGCCGTCCTTGACGGCGCCGCGCTGCTCGGCGACCTCGAACCAGCTCATGTTCCGCACGGTCTTCGAGGCCTCCTCGACCGCGTTCCGGGTGGCCTCCGCGAAGCTCACCGGCGAGGTCCCGACGATGTCGATCTTCTTGTAGACGGCCATGGCGGTGCTCCCCTTCTGGTTGCGAGGCGGCTTCGGCAAGAAGCGCGGCGAGGTTGTGTGCCGGCAAGGCTAGCACGCCGGCCGCGCCTCTTCCGGAATCAGTAGGGCGCGAACCCGCCCGCGGACCGCCGCGTGCGCCAGAGCGAGACGCCGATCCCGAGCAGCGTGAGCGGGATCGCGAACTCCACCACCACGGCGGAGAACGCCGGCAGGGCGTCGTGCGCCTGCGCCTGCAGCACGAGGTAGGCCACGTAGGCCGCGTAGTACCCCAGGAACACGAGCGCCGTGAGCCGCCCGATCGAGTACCCGGAGAGGAAGATCGGCAAGCACGCCACCGTGACCGCCACCATGACCGGCAGGTCGAAGTCCACCACCGCGGACGGCACGGCGAGCCCGCCGGGCGTGACGAGGGAGGCGATCCCGAGGATCCCGAGCATGTTGAAGACGTTCGAGCCCACCACGTTGCCGATGGCGAGATCCCGCTCGCCCCGGGACGCGGCGACCACGGACGTCGCGAGCTCCGGCATGCCGGTGCCCGCCGCGACCACGGTGAGCCCGATGACCGTGTCGGAGACGCCGAGCGCGCGCGCGAGCGCGACGGCCCCGTCCACGAACCAGCCGGCGCCCAGCACGAGCCCCGCGAGCCCGCCGGCGACCAGGCCGAGCGCGACCGCGACCTGCCCCGCCGACGCGGGCTCGACGCGGCCGGCCTCCTCCCGGCGAGCCTTGACCTCGCGCCGGCTGCGCCAGACGGTCCACGCGGCGTAGGCGGCCATCAGGCCCGTGAGCGCCGCGCCGTCGGCCGGGCCGACCCGCCGGTCGAGCGCGAGCGCCCAGGCGAGGACCGCCGCGCCGATCATGATCGGCACCTCGAGCCGGACGATCTGGCGCGCCACCACGAGCGGCGCCACGAGGGCTGACGCGCCGAGGATGAAGAGCACGTTGAAGACGTTGGAGCCGACGGCGTTCCCGACGGCGATGTCCGGCGCGCCGTCGAGCCCGGCCCGGACGCTCACGACGAGCTCCGGGGCGCTCGTGCCCATGGCGACGACCGTGAGCCCGACGACGAGCGGCGTCACGCCGGCGAGGAGCGCGAGGCGGGAGGCGCCACGCACGAGCGCCTCGGCGCCGGCGACGAGCACGGCGAGCCCGCCGGCGAGCGTGAGGGCGATGATCATGGCGCCGCCGGGGAGGCGAGGGAGGCCGCCCGCACCGCCTCGAACTCGTCGCCCGCGCGCCAGCGGGGCAGCCCCGGCGCGTTCGCGACCCGCACGGCCACGTGGAACGCGAGCCGCGCGTCCTCGACGAGCCCCGACAGGTCCCAGTCCGGCGTCCACTCGTCGGAGGGCTGGTGGTAGTGCCTCGCGGTCCAGGCCTCGGCGTTCTCCTTGCCCCAGCCCGGCGGCCGCCCGACGAAGTCGACGCCGCCGCCGAGCGAGACGGATGGCACGCCCACCTTCGCGAACGAGAAGTGGTCGGAGCGGTAGTAGACGCCCTTCTCCGGGAAGGGATCCCCCATGACCGTCCGCCCCTGGAAGGCCGCCACCGCGCGCGCACCCTCGTCGAGCGAGCTCTTCCCGAGCCCGACCAGCGTGAGGTCCCGGGTGCGGCCGAACACGTTGAGGCCGTCGAGGTTGAGGTCGGCCGCGACCCGCGCGATCGGGACCGGCGGGTGGAGCGCCAGCCACTCGGAGCCGAGGGTGCCCTGCTCCTCGCCGCCGACGAACGCGAAGACCACCGTGCGCGCCGGCGCCCGCGGGAGCGCCGCGAGGGCCCGGGCGATCGCGAGCACGGCCGCGCAGCCCGAGGCGTTGTCGACGGCGCCGTTGTAGATGGCGTCCTCGCCCGGGCGCGCGTTCGCCTTCGTGCCGAGGTGGTCGTGGTGCGCGGTGAGGAGGACCACCTCCCCCGCCCGCGCGGGGTCGGAGCCGGGCAGCTTCGCGAGGACGTTCGCCGTCCCGGTCCGGCTCACGCGGGCGGTGAGGCCGACCGAGAGCCCGACGCCGAGGGGCACGGCAGCGAAGCCGCGGCGGTTCGCCGCCGCGCGCAGGGCGTCGAGGTCGTGCCCGCCGAGCGCGGCGAGGCGGCGGGTCGCGTCCTCGGTGGTCCACATCTTCACGCGCAGGCGCGGCGCCGCCCCGGCCGCGGTCGCCTCCAGCTCGAACTCCTCGCCCGACCAGGACGTCTGCACGACCTGCCACGGGTAGGACGCCGAGGGCGTGGTGTGGATGATGATCGCCCCCGCGGCGCCGTGCCGGGCGGCCTCCTCGTACTTGTAGGTCCAGCGGCCGTAGTAGAGCCGGGCCTTGCCGGCGAAGATCGCCGGGTCGTCGGAGGGGTCGTCGTTCATGACGAGCACGACCTTCCCCTTCACGTCCGCCCTCGCGTAGTCGTCCCAGCCGAACTCCGGGGCGACGATCCCGTAGCCCACGAAGACCACCTCCGCGCGGTCGAGCGCGACCGCGGGCTCGGGCACGCCGGCGTTCGCCACGTAGTCCGCGGGCTCGAGCGCGAGCGCGCCCCCCTTGCCCTCGAACCGCGGCGGCTGCGCGACGGAGGTCGTGACGCCGACGAGCGGCACCGGCTGCAGGTAACCGCCCTCCGGGGCCGCGGGGGCGAGGCCGAGCCCCCGCAGCGTCGCCTCGAGGTAGGCCTGCGCGAGCGCGTCACCCCGGGTGCCGGGGCCGCGGCCCTCGAGCAGGTCGGAGGCCAGGAACTTCATGTGCGCGGAGAGGAGCGCGGGCGTCACCTGCTCCGCGGCGCGGCGCTCGTCCGGCGGCGGCCGGGCAGGCGGGGCGGCCGCCGGGCGGGGCGTCGCGAGCGCCGCGGCGAGGAGGACGGCGGTGGCGATCATCCGGTCAGGCTCCCCGGGAGCGGCCCGCGCGCCAGCGCGCGACGAAGCCCTCCACGTCGAACGGTGCGAGGGTCGTGGGCGGCCCCGCGACGGCGGTGGCGTTGAGGCGGCGGATGCGTCGGTTCATCTCCTCGAGCTTCTGCCGGACGACCTGCTCGTCGCCCTCGCGCCCGAGCGCCGCGGCGAGGGCCTCGGCGTCGTGGCGGATGGAGAGCGCCTCTGGGAGGTCGTTCACCCGCTCCCGCCTCAGCTTCTCCTTGATCCACCAGGCCTCGGGGAGGTCGCCCGTGAGCGGCAGGGGCTTCCCCTCGCCCGGGAGGTGGTCGAAAGCCCCCTCCTCGCGCGCCTCCCGGATGAGCCGGTCCACGAAGCCCTCGTGGCTCTCCTGCGCCCGCTTTCCCTTCACCCTGCGACCTTGATAACCCACGTCGCGCCGCGATGCAGGCGCCGGACCGTCAGACCCCGCCGAGGTACGTGTAGCCCTTCATCACCGCCTCGTAGAAGTCGGCGAGCGACACGCCCTCCTTCGGGCGGATCGCGCCCTCCTTCACCTTGGCGTCGAGGCTCGACTTCACCCGGCGGAAGAGCTCGGCGGGCTCGTACTGCACCCGCGACAGCACCTTCTCGATGGTGTCCCCGGGGATGACCTCCTCGATGTAGAAGTCCTCCGGATCCTCGTCGTCGACGAAGACGTGGATCTCGTTCACCCGGCCGAACAGGTTGTGCATGTCGCCCATGATGTCCTGGTAGGCGCCGGTCATGAACATGCCGAGGTAGTACGGCTCGCCGGGCGAGAGCGCGTGCAGCGCGAGCGTCTCGTCCACCCCGTCGTTCTCGATGAAGCGGTCGATCTTGCCGTCGGAGTCGCAGGTGATGTCGACGATGGTCGCGTCCTGCGTGGGCGGCTCGGCGAGCCGGTGCAGGGGGACGATCGGGAAGAGCTGGTCGAAGGCCCAGTGGTCCGGCGCGCTCTGGAAGAGCGAGAAGTTCGCCATGTACTGGTCGGCGATCTTGTCGCCGAGGTCCTTCGTCTCGCGCGGGAGCCGCTTCTTGCCGCGGTTGAGCTCGGCGATGCCCCGGGCGAGCTTCCAGAAGAGCGACTCCACGACCGCGCGCTCCTCGAGCCCGAGGATGCCCAGCTTGAACATCTGCAGGGCCTCCTCCTTCTTCGCGAGGCCGTCGTGGTAGGTCTCGGCGCGGTTGCGGGGCGTCATCGAGGCCACGATCTCGCGCATCTCGCGCACGACCTTGGGCTCGTCGGGCTTCGGCACCGAGGCGGCGGCGATCTCCTCCGCCGAGCCGATCTCGATGTGCCCGAAGACGTTCATGATGATGCAGGAGTGGTGGGCGGTGACCGCCCGGCCCGACTCCGAGACGATGTGCGGCTCGGGCACGCCCTCGTTCAGGCAGACCCGCTGCACGTTGTAGACGACGTCGCCGACGTACTCCTCGGTCGAGTAGTTCACCGAGGACGCGTAGCCGTTCGAGTGGGTGCCGACGTAGTCGACGCCGAGGCCGCCGCCGACGTCGAAGTACTCGATGCCGAGCCCCATCTTGCGGAGCTTCGCGTAGACCCGGGCGCCCTCGTTCACGGCGTCCTTCACGACGCGGATCTCGGTGAGCTGCGACCCGACGTGGAAGTGGAGCAGCTTCGCGCAGTGCTCCTTCCTCGCCTCCTTCAGGATCTTCACCGCCTCGATCATCTCGGGGACGGTGAGGCCGAACTTCGCGAAGTCGCCGGAGGAGCCCTCCCACTTGCCGGTGCCGCGGGTGGTGAGCTTCGAGCGCAGGCCGATCCACGGCTCGACGCCCATCTCCTCCCCGAGGCGCAACAGGTGCGGCAGCTCGGAGAGCTTCTCGATGACGACGATGACCTTCCGGCCCAGCTTGCGCCCCATGAGCGCGAGGCGGAGGTACTCCTCGTCCTTGTAGCCGTTGCAGACGGTGAGCGCCTCCGGGTCGGCGTTCATGCCGAGCACGACGAGGAGCTCGCCCTTCGAGCCCGCCTCGAGGCCGTAGTGGTACGGCGCGCCGGCGTCGACGATCTCCTCGACGACCTCGCGCATCTGGTTGACCTTGATCGGGTAGACGCCGAAGTACCGGGCGCCGTACCCCATCTCCATCACGGCCTTCCCGAAGGCCTCGTTGATCTGCTTCACGCGGGCGCGCAGCACGTCCTGGAAGCGCACCACGCACGGGAAGCCGATCTTCCGCTCGCGGATGTCCTCGACCACGTCCATGAGGTCGATGACCGGGCCCGGCTGGCCCATCGGGTGGACGATGATGTGGCCGCGGTCGTTGACCGAGAAGAACCCGGCGCCCCACCCGCTCACGTTGTAGTACTGGCTGGCGCGCTCCGCCGACCACTCCGCCTGCCCCTGCGCCTGGGTGGCGTCGCTGCGCCGATCCGGGAAGTTCATCGCCCGCTGATTTAACTCACCCGGGGCGGGAAGTCATCGCCGTGACCGAACATCGTGACCGAAGGGAGCGACGACGAAGACCATGAGAGCGCACCGCCCGCCCGCCGACGCGCCCGGTCTCGCGGACCGCCTCCGCTCCGCCCGCGTCCTGTCGCGTCACGTCCCCGGCACCCTCCGGCTCGTCTGGGAGGCCGACCGCACGGGCGCCGTCGCGATCCTGGCGCTCACGGCGGCGCTCGCGCTCCTGCCGGCAGGCGTGGCCTGGCTCGGGAAGCTCATCGTCGACGGCGTCGTCGCCGCCGCGCGCTCGGGCGCGGAGGCCGACCGGGTCCGGGTCGTCTGGCTGGTCGGCGCCGAGCTCGGCCTGATGGCGGCGCAGACCGCGGCCGCCCGGCTGCTCGCCCTGCGCCGGGAGCTCCTCCGCGGCTCGCTCGGCAACCGGATCAACGAGCGGATCCTCGAGAAGGCCCTCACGCTCGAGCTCAGGCACTTCGAGGACTCGGAGGTCTACGACAAGATGCAGAACGCGCGGCGGGAGGCCTCCACCCGGCCCCTCTCGCTCGCGATGCAGCTCCTCGCCATCGCCCAGAACGCCGTCACCCTCGCCGCGCTCTCCGGGCTCCTGTGGCGCCTCTCGCCCGCGTCGGTGCTGGTGGTCGTGGCGGCGTCGCTGCCCGCCTTCCTCGCCGAGGCCCGGCTCTCCGGCGAGTCGTTCCGCCTGTGGACCTGGCGCGCCCCCGAGGGGCGCCGGCTCAACTACCTCGAGTGGATCCTCACCCGGGACAGCCACGTGAAGGAGGTGAAGGTCTTCGGGCTGGGACCGCTGGTGCTGGGGCGGTACCGGGCCCTGTTCGCGAAGTTCTTCACGGAGGACCGCCGGCTCGCCGTCCGCCGGTTCCGGAGCGGCCTCCTGTTCGGGCTCCTCTCGCTCGGCGCGTTCTACGCCATGTACGCGCTCCTCGCCGCCCGGGCCGCCCGCGCGGACATCTCGCTCGGCGACCTCACGCTCTACATCACCGTGTTCCGGCAGGGGCAGGGGGCGGTGCAGGCCATCCTCTCGGGGCTGTCCGGGCTCTACGAGGACGCCCTCTTCATGCAGAACCTGTTCGACTACCTCGAGCTCCCCACCACGAACGAGCGCCCGCGCGTCACGCCGGCGCGCACGCTCCCGCGCGGCCGGCCGGCGCTGCTCGAGCTCGACCGGGTGTCCTTCCGGTACCCCGGGCGCGAGGCCTGGGCGCTCCGCGGCGTCTCGCTCGAGGTGCGCCCCGGCGAGAAGCTCGGCCTCGTCGGCGAGAACGGCGCCGGCAAGAGCACGCTCGTGAAGCTGCTGCTCCGGCTCCACGATCCGACCGAGGGCGCCATCCGCTACGGGGGCGTCGACCTGCGCGACCTCGACCCCGCCGACCTCCGGGGCCGGATCGGCGCGGTGTTCCAGGACTTCGTCCGCTACCAGTTCTCCGCGGCCGAGAACGTCGGCCTCGGCGAGCCCGCGCACCTCGAGGACCGGCCCCGCATCGAGCGCGCGGCGCGCCTGGGCGGCGCGGAGCAGGTCATCGCCGGGCTCCCGCAAGGCATGGAGACCGTGCTCGGCGGCTGGTTCGAGGCGGGCCAGGAGCTCTCGGCGGGGCAGTGGCAGAAGCTCGCCGTCGCCCGGGCCTTCATGCGCGAGGACGCCGAGATCCTGGTCCTCGACGAGCCGACCGCCTCCATCGACGCCGAGGCGGAGCACGAGCTCTTCGAGCGGTTCCAGGCGCTCGCCGCCGACCGCACCGCCATCGTCATCTCGCACCGTTTCTCGACGGTGCGGCTCGCAGATCGGGTGGCCGTCTTTCACGGGGGCAAGCTCGAGGAGCTCGGCACGCACCGCGATCTGCTCGCGGCCGACGGCCGCTACGCGCACCTGTTCCGGCTGCAGGCCCGGGGCTATCTCGATTAGGGACGACCACGATGCGCGGCATCGAGCAGATCCCCTGGATGTACGACGCCCTGCTCTGGTTCTCGGAGCACACGGGCTTCGGTCCGTGGCGGCGCTGGCTGCCGGCGGGCGCGCGGGGCCGCACGCTCGACCTGGGCACCGGCACCGGGCGGAACCTGCCGCTGCTCCCGGGCGCGGCGCGCGCGGTGGGCGTCGACCCGTACGTGTGGAACCTCCGCCGCGCCCGGCGGCGGGCCCCGGGCGTCCCGCTCGTGCAGGCCCGGGCGGAGGCCCTGCCGTTCCGCGACGGCGCCTTCGACACCGTGCTCTCGGGGCTCGTGATGTGCAGCGTCGACGAGCCCCCGCAGGCGTTCGCCGAGGTCCGGCGCGTGCTCCGGCCGGGCGGGGTGCTCCGGATGCTGGAGCACGTCCGCGGCGAGGGCCGGCAGGGGCGCTTCCAGGACTGGGTTCAGCCCGCGTGGACGGCGGTGGCCGGCGGATGTAGGCCCAACCGCGACACCGAGGGCGAGGTGGGACGGGCCGGCTTCGAGGTCGAGGCGGGCTCGCGGAGGGCCCGGGGTGTGATGCGGCGGCTCGTCGCGTGGCGCCGGTGAGACGGGTCTGACGCGTCAGCGTGCTGCCGGGGTGGGGCCTAGCTCGCCAACCGGACCTCGTCCAGGACGGACTCGAACCAGCGGGTGACGGCGGCCTGGCCCCGCTCGTGCTCGAGCTTCATCAGGACGGCCACCTCGTCGAGGGTGAAGCGCTTCGCGACCCAGCGGTCGAGGATGGGGGCGAGGGGCTCGCGCGGCGCGGGGACGATGGGCGGCGGCGGGTCCTGGCGGTAGAGCCGCACGAACTTCTGCTTCACGTCCTTGAGGGTGCTCTCGTCCATGGCCTGCCTCCGGCGGCTGCACCCCGGAGAAAAGCAAGAGCCGCGCCATGTAGGAACTGGCCAGTTCACCGCGAGTTCTGGACGCCCTCGCCCTACCCCGGGGCCGCTCCACCCCACCGCGCGCCACCTGCCCTGTCGCTCGAACACGGGATAAGGTGCAGGGCGGACGTGCCCCTCGCGCTCCCGAGCCTGCTCCTCGCGGCGGTCGTCGCCGCGGACGCTCCGCCGCGCACGCCGTGCGACGGCGCCCCGTGGTCCGCGTCCCCGCCGGACACGCCGGTGCCCCCGCCGCCGCCGGCCGAGCGTCCGCCGGAGGGGATGCCGGACTGGTGCCCGCCCGACTTCACGCCGCCCGGGCCCGAGGAGGGCGAGCCGGTCCTCCGCCTGCCGGGCGAGCGCACGTGGGTGGACAGCGCGCACGCCTTCGTCGAGGCGAACGTCTTCCGGCCGGTGCGGTGGGTCGACCGCTTCTTCTCCGACGAGCGCGCGCTCGAGGACGAGCGGGCGCGCTCGTTCATCGGGTGGCGCAACGAGCTCCGCCTCGACGTGGAACGCCACCCGGCCTTCGCGACGACCGTCCGCGCGAACCTCCGCTTCCCCGGGCTCAACCTCGTGCTCCGGCGGCTGCGGATCGTCGTGGAGGGCTCGACGCGCGACGCCCTCGGCAACCTCTTCCCGGAGGAGCAGCAGGGGCCGGCCGGGCGCCGGGCACGCGGGGGTAACGCGGAGCTCCGGCTCGACCTCTGGCGGACGCTCGGCGCGCGCGCCGACCTCGGCGCGGGCCTGCTCTTCGGCTGGCCCCCGGGCGGCTACGGCCGCGCGCGCCTGCGCTGGCGCGCGATCGCGTTCGATCACGTCGTGTACCGCAGCGCGCTCGCCGGGTTCTGGCGCACCGACACCCGCCTCGGCACGTCCTTCGAGGCCCACCTGGAGCGGCCCTTCGCCCTCGCCTCCCCGGTCGTGGCCCGGCTCGGCAGCACGCTCGACCTCACGCAGGAGAGCCGAGGCCTCGAGTGGACGCCGGACGCCACCGTGGTCGTCGGGCTCGGGCCGCGGGCCGCCGTCGCGCTCGGCGCCTCGGCGCAGTGGTGGTCGCGGCCGGAGCCCGGACACCCCAGGCTCGACCGCACCCGGGTCGGCGTGCGGTTTCGCCGCGACTTCTACCGGCGCTGGCTGTTCCTCGAGGTCGAGCCGGAGCTCTACTGGCCGTGGTCGCCGGAGCGCGGGCGCCACCTGGCGTGGGCGACCACGCTCCGCGTCGAGGTCCAGTTCCACGGCACGGTGCAGCAGGCGCGGCCGCCCACCCCGGGGCCGGGCGTCGTGCCCGAGGACGAGGTCGACGACGAGCCGGACGACGCCGCTCGCGATGTTGCCCCTCCGTCAGGGCGGCGGTAGCGTCGCGCGCGGAGGGTGTCCCCCATGGCCGAGCGGCTGCGCATCGCGGTGAACACCGGCGGCGGAGACGCCCCGGGCCTGAACGCGGTCCTCTACGGCGTGACGATGGCCGCGTACCAGCGCGGCTGGGAGGTCCTCGGCATCCCCTCCGGCTACGCCGGCCTGCTCGACACCTCCAAGATCGTCCAGCTCACCCCCGATCGCGTCGCCGGGATCGTCTCCCAGGGCGGGACCATCCTCGGTACCACGAACCGCGGCGACCCCTTCCGCTTCCCCGTCCCCGCGGCCGACGGCACGGTCGACTACCGGGACGTCTCCGACCGGCTGATCGAGAACTTCAACCGGCTCGGCCTCGACCTCATGATCGCGGTGGGCGGCGACGGCTCGCTGACGCTCGCGAACCGGCTGTCGCAGAAGGGCATGCCCGTCATCGGCGTGCCGAAGACGATCGACAACGACCTCGAGGGTACGGTCGCCACCTTCGGCTTCGACACCGCGGTGACCACCGCCACCGAGGCCATCGACAAGCTCCACTCGACCGCCGCCGCGCACGAGCGGGTGATGGTGGTCGAGGTCATGGGGCGCTACGCCGGCTGGATCGCGCTCAACAGCGGGACCTCCGGCTCGGCCGACGCGATCCTCATCCCGGAGATCCCGTTCGACATCGACAAGGTCTGCCGCCGCCTCGCCGAGAACGAGCGGCGCGGGAAGCGCTACGGCATCGTGGTCGTCGCCGAGGGCGCCGCGCCGAAGGGCGGCGCGATGGTGACGAAGGGCGGCGCGACCGGCGGGCGCACCGAGGTGCTGCTGGGCGGCATCGCCGAGTGGGTCGCGAAGGAGATCGCCGCGCGCTCGGGCAAGGAGACCCGCTCGCTCGTGCTCGGGCACCTGCAGCGCGGCGGGTCGCCCACCACCTTCGACCGGCTGCTCGCGCTGCGCTTCGGCGCCGCCGCGATCCGGTTCGCCGCGAAGGGTGAGCGGAACGTGATGGTCGCGCTTCGCCCGCCCGAGATCGTGGCCGTGCCCATCCCGGACGTCATCGCGCGGACGAAGCGGGTCCCGGCCGACTCCGACACGATCCTGACCTGCCGCGACCTCGGGATCTCCTTCGGAGATTGAGCGCCCGGCCGCCGCGTGCAGCCAGGCGGCCCTCCGGCGCAGCGAGCCGGTACGGGCGGAGGAACCCGTCGGGCCACGTCGCGCCGGCCGTTCATGGGCGATACGATGATCGGGTGGCCCGCGCTCCGGCGCTCCTCGTCGCCCTCTCCCTCGGGCTCGCCGCCTCGGGGTGCGCGAGCGCGCGGATGGCGCGGTGCCCCGCGAAGGGCGGGCCGGAGTGGCGCGAGCTCGTCACCGACCACTTCGTCCTCCGCACGAACCTCCCCTCCGGGCGCGCCGCGAAGCTCGCGGGCCGGCTCGAGCGCATGCGGGCCGGGGTCGTCGCCGCGCTCGGCGTCCAGGCCGTGCAGCCCGGGCGCGTGGAGGTGATCGCGTTCCGCTCGAAGGCCGAGTACAAGGCCTTCGCTCCCGCGCACTCGTCCGGCTACTACCTGCGCTACTCGGGCGGCCCGCCGCGCATCGTGCTCTCGGCGCGCGCGGGCGCCTCCGAGCGCGCGCTCCTCGCGCACGAGCTCACGCACCACTTCATGGCGGGCGCGTTCTGGCGGCAGCCGCGCTGGCTCTCGGAGGGGCTCGCCGTCTACATGGAGGCGCTCGGCGAGGACGACCCGCGGGACGACATGCTGCACCTCGGCGGCATCCCCACGATGCGGCTCGCCCGCGCGCGGGAGGGGCTCGTGCCGGTGCGTGAGCTGCTCGCCTGGGAGCAGGATCCCGGGCGCCGCCTCACGCTCGAGTACTACGCGACGAGCTGGGTGCTCGTGCACTGGCTCATGCAGCGGCGCCCGGAGGCCCTCGCGGAGATCGAGCGGCGGCTCGCGGCGGGCGAGGATCCCCTGGACGCCTGGTCGGCCGCCCTCCCCGACTACCGGCCCGACCACGGCACGGCGCTCGAGGGGCTCGACCTCGTGCTCACGCAGTACGTCGTGTACCAGATCGTCGGGCTGTCGAAGGAGGTCCCGGTGCCGCCCGCCGTCGGCTACTTCGAGCGCCCGATGCCGGCCGACGAGGTCCACGCGCTCCACCTCACGCTCTGGAACAACGGGCCGGACCGCGGCCGGGCGGCGCTGCAGGCCGAGGTGGACGAGGCGCTCTCCGAGGCCCCCGACCACCCCATCGCCCTCTCGGTGAAGGCGCTCGTCCTCAAGGAGGGGGACGCCGAGGAGCTGGCGCGGCGGTCCGTCGAGAGCTACCCCGGCGACCCCCGCGCGTGGATCTTCCTCGGCCAGGCGCTGCCGCCGGGCGAGGAGCGGGTGCACGCGTTCCGGAAGGCCGTCGAGTACGCCTCCGAGAACCCGGCCGCCCTGATCACCCTCGCGAACGAGCTCGTGGACGCCGGCCGGTCGGGGGAGGCCCTGCCGTGGGCGAGGAAGGCCGTGAAGCTCGCACCCTGGAGCCCGCCGCTCCTCGCCACCTACGCCCGCGTCCTGTCCGACCTCGGCCAGTGCGCGCTCGCCATCCCCCACCAGCTCCGCGCGGTGGAGGCCCTGCCGGAGAGCACGGGGACGTCGGAGCGCGCGGGCTACCTCGAGAAGCTCGCCGCCTACCGCGCCCAGTGCCGGCGCGGCGGGGCGCCCAGCGTCGCGGACGTGCCGAGGGATGCGGGCGGCGGTGGACCCTAGCCCTTCGCGGCGGTGGCCCGGCGCAGGAGCTTCACGCCGCGCTCGAGCGCCGCAGGGACCGGCGCCGTGAAGACGAGGCGCCTCCCGGTGCGGGGGTGGTCGAAGGCGAGCCGCCACGCGTGCAGCGCCTGGCGGCCGATCGCCGCCGCGGCCTCGCGGACGGGGTCGCCCTCGGGCAGCCGCGCCTCGCGCCTGGCGCCGCCGTAGACGGCGTCGGCGAGGAGCGGGAAGCCCGCCTCCGAGAGGTGCACCCGGATCTGGTGCGTGCGCCCCGTCTCGAGGGCGACCTCGAGCAGCGCGGCCCGGTCGCCGAACCGCTCCCGCACGCGCCAGCCCGTCACCGCGCGGCGCGAGGCCTCCACCCGGCCCGTGTAGCGGGTCCGGTCGCGGGGGTGGCGGCCGTAGGGCGTGTCGAGGCGGCCCTCGTCGGCCGGCCGGCCGTGCACGACGGCGAGGTAGGTCTTCTCGACGGTGCGCGCCTTGAACTGCGCCTGCAGCGCGGCGAGCGCGCGCTCGGTGCGCGCGACCACGAGACAGCCGGAGGTGTCCTTGTCGAGCCGGTGCACGAGGCCGAGCCGGGGCAGGTCTCCACCCGCGCCGAGCCGGTGGAGGAGCGCGTTCACGACGGTGGAGTGCGGGGAGCCACGCGCGGGGTGGACGACCATGCCGGCCGCCTTGTCGAGCACCACCACCTCGGCGTCCTCGTGCAGCACCGCGAGCGGGAGGTCCTGCGGGACGGCGTCGGTCGGCTCGGGAGGCGGGACCTCGACCTCGACCGCCTCGCCCCCGCGGACGCGCGCCGAGGCCTTCGGGACGCGCCCGTCCACGCGCACCCGCCCCTCCTCGAGGAGGCGCTGCACGCGGGCGCGGGAGAGGCCGGGGACGAGCCTCGCGATGGCGGCGTCGAGCCGCTCGCCGGCGAGCGCGGGTGGGACGGAGACCGTCGTCTTCGAGGGGGCGGTCGCGCCGGGAGGGCCGGCGCTCACCAGATCTTCGACTTCACGTGACCCTTGGAGCGCAGGATCACGTCGACGATGGCCCGGTCGTAGAAGTTCGTCCGCTGGAAGAGGTCGGGGGACACGCGGGAGCGGTACAGCTCCCGGCCCTCCTCGAGCTCTTCCCGCACGGCGTCGAAGAAGTTGTCGTGCTCGATCCCGCGCACGATCTTCTCCTCGTTGTAGAGGGCGACGTCCGAGCAGATCGCCCGGGCGAGCCTCATCGCAGCCTCGGGCGCCTCGATGAGCGGCATACGGCCGGCAGATTAAGCGACGGGTGCGGGCGGGTCAACGAAGCGGCGCGCGGCCGCGGGGGCCCTACCCCCGCTTCGGGCCCGGCGTCGTGGGCGGCGGGGACAGGGCCGAGGCCATCCGCTCCAGGTACGACCGCGCCACCCGCTGCCCGTCCAGCCTGAGCTCGCGGGCGAGGCCGAACAGGATGCCGCGGAGGTAGACCGGCGCGGGCAGCGCCGAGAAGCGATCCGCCTCGATGTTCTCGAGGTGGTGGCGCGTCACCTTGGTGCGCTCCGCCACGATCTGGATCGGGATGCCCCGGGCCTCGCGGACGCGGCGCAGCATCTCCCCCGTCCACGGCGCGTCCGCGGCGAAGGCCGGCATCGGCTCCTCGGCGCGCGGCGGCGCGGTCACGGCCTGGGGAACCGGGGTCATCGCGTTCGCCAGGCTCACCGGCCGGTCGAGCTTGATGGGCGCCCGGCGCAGCACCTCCGGCTTCACCTCCGGAGGACTCGCCTCCGGGTGCGGTGTCACCGGCCGCGTCAGGAGGAGGATCGGGGCGGGCGGGCGCTCGGGAGCTGCCGGCGGCACCGACGGCGGCTCGGCCGCGGGGGCCTCCGGGGCGGAGGGCGCGGGCGCCGGGGATGCGGCCGTGACCTCGGGGACGGCGGGCTCGGGCGGCGGAGCGGCGACCGGCTCCGGGGAGGCGACGGGTTCCGGAGCGGGCGGCGCGGCTGCGGTCGCGTCGGCCAGGGCCGGGGCCTCCTCCGCCTGCGCGCGGGCCGGGATCACCGGGGGCATCGACCAGGGCTGCACGCGCTGCGCGGTCGCGCCGTTGCCGGCGATGGTCGCGTCGTAGCGGGCGCGCGCCTCGGGATCGAGGAGCGTCTTGTCGGCCTCCTCGATGCGGCGGTTCATCAGCTCCGCCTCGTCGGCGGACATGAGCGAGTACATCGCGAGCGAGCCGGGGCCGAAGATGCTGCGGGCGCGCTCGATCGCCTCCCGCAGCGCGTCCTGCGCCGCGTCGGCCGGGACCTCGAGGATCTCGTAGAGGGTCTGGTCGGTGAGGCGCTTCACGGCTCCCCTCCGGGCGGCGGCGGCGCGGGGGCGGGCGCCGTGGTGCGCGGGATCACCGCGTCGAGCGCGAGCAGCGCGTCGACGAGGCCGCCGAACGCGCGGGCGGCCGGGGCGTCGGGGCGCTCGACGAGGAGCGGGCGGCGGGCGCGCTGCACGCGCCACATGTCGTCGTCGTAGGGCAGGTGCCCGAGGTAGTCCATCTGCAGGCCGAAGTACTTCCGCCACGCCGCGGCGATGGCGGGGCCGATCTCCTTGTCCTGCGCGGTGCGCGCCTGGTTCACGACGAGGCGCGGGCGGAACGCCGCGAGCTGCCGCACGAGGTTCTGGCCGGCCTCCCGGTCGCGCTCCATGACGGTCGCGACGAGCTCGACCGGGCTGCGGAACGGCGCGGTGGTGAGGAGCGAGCGCAGGAGCGGGTCGTAGCCGAACACGTGCGCGACGTTGCGCAGCCGCCTCCAGAACGCCGCCTTCAGGAACCGGTACGCGTTCTCGACCGAGGTCGGCTCCGGGACGAGCACGAGCACGCCGTGGTCGGACACGAGGAAGAAGTCGAGGACGTTCGAGTGGGTGCCCGCGCCGAGGTCGAGGATCGCGTAGTCGGAGTCGAGCTGCTGCACGTGGCGGAGCAGCCGCATCTTCTGGGCGTAGCGCGGGTTCGCGGCGTCGACGTGGTCGAGCGCGCCCGACACGAGCGAGAGGTTCGCGATCCCGGTCGGCGTGAGCACGTCGTCCATCTTGCCGACGCGCCGCTCGATGAAGTCGGAGAGCGTCCGCTTCGGCATCTCGAGGCCGAGCGTCGTGTGGAGGTTCGCGCCGCCGAGGTCGGCGTCGACGAGCACCACCTTCCGGCCCCGCCGCGCGAGCTCGATGCCGAGGTTCGCCGAGACGAGGCTCTTCCCGATGCCCCCCTTGCCGCCGCCCACCGCGATGATCCGGCGCGAGCGCGCCTGGCCGCGCGCGGCGCGCGCGGGCGCCGCGCTCGGCGGCAACAGCTGGAGCATGGGGACGTCGCCCATCCGGCCTATCGTAGACGGTTCGGGTGCCGAGTCCAAAACCGCTGAGCTTCACCCGGGGGCTCGTCCCTCGACTCCGTTCACCCCGAGCCTGCCGAGGGGCCCGGGATGAGCGGCCCACCCCGGCAGCGGGTGATAGCGCCTAGTCCAGCAGTTCGGCGTTCCAGTAGGCGGCGTCCGCCAGGGTGAGGAAGGGTCGCCACTCCCGGTAGAACGCGCGGCGCGCGGCGTTCCGGAAGGTCGGCGTCCAGCGGGGCCGGGCCGGGGCGCGGAGCAGGCGCATGCTCGCCTCCTCGGGGGTCCGGCCGCCCTTCCGGAGGTTGCAGGGGATGCACGAGCAGACGACGTTCTCCCAGCTCGTCGAGCCGCCCTTCGACCGCGGGACCACGTGATCGAGGTTGAGCTCCGCCCGGCGGAAGCGCTTGCCGCAGTACTGGCAGGTGTTGTCGTCGCGCGCGTAGATGTTGAACCGCGAGAAGCGGACGCGGGTCTTCGGCAGGTGCTCGTAGGCGACGAGCACGATCACCCGGGGGATCCGGATGCGCCGGTCGACCGTGTGGATCGCGTCCTCGTGCTCCGCGGCCGAGAGCGCCGCCCAGCTCTCGAAGTCGAAGAGCTGGAACGCCTCGTCGATCGCCTTCGCCGCGCCCTGGTACAGGAGCGCGAAGGCCCGCCTCACCGAGGTGATGTGGACCGGCTGGTAGACGCGGTTGAGGACGAGGACGCCGGTGTCGAGCACCACCCCGGGAGGATACTCCGGAGCCTCGTCCGCCGCACGGGCGGCCGCCGCCAGAGCTTCGGTGCCGTCGCACCTCAGGGCGCCGGGGGCAGGCCCCGCACGGGGCGCCCCGCGCCTACCCTCGCGGCGCAGGCGTGAACGTGAGGGCGCTCGTCGGCCCGTCCCCCTCCCCGTACAGCAGGCGGTAGGACGCGTAGGACCGGAGCACCCGCTTCACGTAGCCGCGGGTCTCGTCGTACGGGATCTGCTCGACGAACGCGTCGAGCTCGGCGGCCCCGCGCTCCTCGACCCAGCGGGCGACCGCGTTCGGACCGGCGTTGTAGGCCGCGAGCGCGAGCGGCAGGGAGCCGTCGAACCGCTTCACGAGCTGCCCGAGATAGCGCGCGCCGATCCGGATGTTCACGTCGGCCTTCATGAGGTCCGCGCGCGAGGGCCGCGGCAGCCCCGCCCCCTTCGCGATGGCGCGGGCGGTGGGGACCATGAGCTGCGTGAGCCCGACCGCGCCGGCCGGCGACAGCGCCTTCGGCTCGAGCGCGCTCTCCTCCCGCATGAGGGCCTGGAGGAGGTCGACCGGCACGCCCGCGGGCGGGGCCCAGCGCTTCACGAGCTCCCGGTAGGCCGGGGGGTACGCGATGCGCCAGGCCCTGAGGTCCTCCGCGCGCGGCGCCCTCGGCAGCGCGGCCCGGGCCTTCGTCCTGAGGAGCTGGTGGGCGCCGCGGTGATCCCCGGCGCGATCGAGCAGATCCGCGATCACGAGGAGCGGCTCCGGGCCGGCCCCGGCCGCCCTCGAGAGATCGACCGCCTCGAGCTCGGCGACCGCGTCCTCGAGGAGCCCCAGCGCGAGGAGCGCCCGCGCGGCCGGGAGGTGCGGGTCGTCCGCGAGCGGCCCCGCGTCCCAGGTCGGCTCGATCGACACCGGCTTCACCGGCGCCGGGAAGCCGCCCTCCCCGCCCGCCTCCGCGAGCCGGCTCCGCGCGAGGAGGCCGTAGTAGTCCGCGGGGTACCGAGCCACGAGCTCGGCCCAGACCGCCTTCGCGGACGCGGCGCCGGCCGCGTCCTTCCCGGCGAGGAGGCGGGCCCGCCAGTAGGCGGCGCGCGCGTGCTCGTACGGGTCGATCCCGACCTCGGAGGCCTCGATCTCGGCGAGGGCCGCGACCGCGGCGTCGAGGTCGCCCTGCTTCCAGGCGAGCCAGGCCGCGCGGAACCGGGCCTCGTCGCGGACGTCGCCGTTCGGGAACGCCTTCGCGAGCGCGCCGAGCGCGGCGCGGGCCTCCGCGAGCCTGCCGTCGGAGGCGAGCAGGTCGGCCGCCGCGAAGAGCGCGTCGTCGGCGAGCGGGCTCTCGGGGTACCTCTCGGCGAGGCGGCGGTGGAGCGCGATCGCGCCGGCGCGGTCGCCGGTGATGGCGGTGGAGCCGGCGAGCACGAAGAGCGCGCGGGAGACCACCGCGGGCTCCTGGCACCGGTCCACGACCGGGCCGAGGGTCGCCACCACCTTCCGGTGCTCGCGCTCCCGCCGGTAGGCCCGGCCGGTCGCGGCGCGCACGCGGCACGCGAAGGCGTCGTCCGCCGACGGCTCGCCCGCCTTCACCTTCGCGAGCGCGGCGAGGGCCGCGTCGGTGCGGTTCGCCTCGAGCAGCCGCTCCGCGCGGGAGAGCACGACCTCCGGCTCCGGCGGGCCACCGTGCGGCGCCGGCAACGCGCGCGCCGCGGCGAGGCAGGCCGCCGCCTCGGGCGCGAGCGGGTGCGCCGACCAGCACGCGAGGAGGTCCTTGCGGGCGCCGGCCGGGTCCGCGCCATGGCCGGCCCCCCGGAGCTTGCCGGCGAGGAGGAGCGCGGTCGCGGCGGGGTCGGCGCGTCCGGGGTCGGCCGGCGCCGGCCGGCCGAGGAGCGGCGCGAGGGCGGCGAGCGCCCGCTCGCGCTCGCCGAGGAGGTCCGCGCCCCGGGCGAGCGCGATCCGCGCCTCCGGCGCGAGGACCGAGCCGTCCGGCACGGCGGCGTAGGCGTCGAGGGCCTCGCGCGACCGGAGGAGCGCGGTCAGGGCCTCGCCGCGCATGAGGAGGATGCGGTCGGCGAGCGCCGGCAGGCGGGCCTCGAGCCCGTCGAGCGGCCCGAGCACCAGGGCCGCCCGGCCCGCCGCGAGGTGGGCGCGCGCCGACAGGTAGGCCGCGTACGCGGGGTCGGCTCCGGGCCCGGCCGCCGGATGCGGCGGGGGGACCTGCGCGGGGGCGGGCGTGGCGGCGAGGAGGGCGGCGAGCGCGGCGGAGGCGAGCATCGAGGTCACAGGGTTGGTCAGGCGGCTCCCCCGGTCAAGGGCACGCCCTCGGGAGGAGGCGCCACGAGCGGAACGCCCCGCGCGGACGGAGGATTCCGGAGCTAAGATGGGCCCGTGGACATCCGCACCCAGGCGGCGCTGCTCGCGGCCATCGTCACGCTGGCGCTCGCCGTGGCGGCGCTCCTGCGCGACAACCGCTCGCGGACGTTCACGCTCTTCGCGGTCTTCTCGCTCGACCTCTTCCTCTTCTCGCTCGCGCTCTTCTTCACCCGCTGGCCAGCGTCGTTCGCGCTCACCTGGTGGGAGCGGCTCGCGGTCGCCTCCGGCGCGCTCGTGCCCGCCGCCGCCCTCGCCTTCTTCCTCGAGTTCCTCGGCGTCGCGCGCCGGCCGGCGCGCCGCGCCCGGAACGCGATGCTCGCGGGCGCGCTGTCCGGCCTCGTGGTCGCGACGACGCCCCTCGTCCACGTCTACGTCGCGAAGCTCGTCGTCGCGATCTACGTCGTGGGCGGCCTCACCGCGGTGCTCTCGGTCCTGTGGGGCAAGATGCTCGCCTCGGCGACGCGGGTCGAGCGCGCGCGCCTCGCCTACCTGTTCATCGGGGCGCTGGTGGCGGTGACGCTGTCGACCCTCGACATGCTGCCGCGCCTCGGCGTCGAGTACCCGGCGGAGGGGCTCGGCTCCATCACCCTCACCGTCTTCATGTTCTTCCTGTCGCAGACCCTGCAGCGCCACCGGCTGCTCGACCTGCACGAGTTCCTCGGGAAGATCGTCGTCGTCACGGCGCTCGGCCTCGTGCTCGTCGCCATCTACGGCGGCCTCGTCTCGTGGGTGGGCGACCGGCGCGAGCTCTTCTACTTCAACACCGTCGTCGCCTCGTTCGTGATCCTCTCGCTCTTCGAGCCCATGCGCGAGCGCGTCGAGGAGTGGGTGGTCGCGACGCTCTTCCACGAGCGCTACGAGCTCGTGCGGCAGCTCGAGGCCATCCGGCGGCGGTGCGCGAACGTCATCGACCCCGACGCGCTGGGCGCGGTGGTGCTCGACGGCCTCGTGGACACGCGGCGGGTCACGCACTGCGGGCTCTGGCTGCTCGCCGAGGACCGCCCCGGCTACCGGCTCCTCGCCTCCCGCGGGCCCCCGCCCTTCCCGTTCCTCGAGCCCTCGGCGGTGCGGGCGCTCCGCGCCGCCGCGGCGGTGGGCCAGAAGGCGATGCTCCGCGAGAACCTCGACCGCCGCGTCGCGGAGCTCCGGGCCGCCCTGCCGCCGGGGCCCACCGAGCACGAGAGCCGAGGCAACCGCGGCGCGCCCGCCGCCACCGCCGAGGAGCTCCGCAAGCTCGAGGACGCCCGCGCGGTCATGGAGGGCATGAAGGCCGGCATCTGCATGCTGCTGCTGGCCGGCGACCGGCTGGTGGGGTTCCTCGCCTGCTGGGACGACCGGGTGCCGGAGGCCTTCGCCTCCGACGAGATCGCGGCGCTCCTCGAGCTCGCCGATCGTTGCGCCCTCGTCATCGAGAACTCGAAGCTCTACCAGCAGATGAAGGAGCGCGACCGCCTCGCCGCGCTCGGCGAGATGTCGGCCGGCCTCGCCCACGAGATCAGGAACCCCCTCGCCGCCATCAAGGGCGCGGTCCAGTACATCGACCCGTCCCGCCACCCCGCCGAGGACCGCGAGTTCCTGGAGATCATGATCGAGGAGGTGAACCGGCTGAACGGCGTCGTCACCCAGTTCCTCGACTACTCGCGGCCGCTCAAGCCCGCCCTGGCGCCGACCTCCGTGAACGAGGTCCTCGACCGCACCTTCAAGCTCCTCGGCCCGCAGGTCCCCGCCGGCATCGCGGTCGAGCTCTCGCTCGCCGAGTGGCTGCCCCGGGTGAACGCCGACGCGGAGCAGCTGAAGCAGGTGTTCCTCAACCTCGCGCTCAACGCCTTCCAGGCCATGGGCCCCGCCGGCGGCCGGCTGGTCGTCTCCACCCGGCTCGCCCGCGACGAGCTCGCCTTCTGGCGCGAGGGCTCGCGGCGCGCGGAGGTGGTGGAGATCCGCTTCGCGGACTCCGGCCCCGGCATCCCCGAGTCCGAGCACGAGCGGGTCTTCGTGCCCTTCTTCACCACGAAGGAGAAGGGCACCGGGCTCGGGCTCGCCATCTGCCAGCGGCTCGTGAAGGCGAACCAGGGCACCATCCAGCTGCGCTCGGCGCCGGGCGCGGGGGCGGAGTTCCTCATCGCGCTGCCGGGGCTGCCCGACGAGCGCCCGCCGGACCAGGTCCGGCCGCCGAAGGATCCCGACGAGCGGGCCCGGGAGCGCGAGCGCCGCCGGGCGAGCGCGGAGGCCCGGCTGCGCAGCCGCCGCCGGCGCAAGCAGCAGGCGTGACCCCCCGGCCCGGCCAGTCCGGCGTGATCCCCGGCCCCGCCGGCGAGGCGTGATACAAGGTCCCCGTGGCGCACGTCCTCATCGTCGACGACGAGGTCAACATCCGCAGGGTCCTCGCGGCCATGCTCCGCCGCGAGGGGTACGAGGTCACGACCGCCGGCGACGGCGAGCAGGCCCTCGCGGTCCTGCAGAAGACGCCGGTCCACGTGGTGGTGACCGACCTCGTCATGCCTCGCCTCGGCGGCATGGAGCTCCTCCGCAAGGTCGCGGCCGACTTCCCCGACGTGCCGGTCATCCTGATCACCGCGCACGGCTCGGTCGACAGCGCGGTCGCCGCGCTGAAGGCGGGCGCGTTCGACTACATCACGAAGCCGTTCGAGCAGGACGAGCTGCGCAAGGTCATCGCGAAGGCCACCCGCGCGCACGACCTCGAGCGCCAGAACCTGCACGCGAACCTCGGCGACGGCGACCGCCCACCGCTCGTGGGCGAGTCCCCGGGCATGAAGGCGATCTACGAGATGATCGCCAAGGTGGCCGACTCCCCCTCGACCGTCCTCATCACCGGCGAGAGCGGCACCGGCAAGGAGCTCATCGCGAAGGCGCTGCACCGCGGCTCCTCCCGGCGCGACCGCCCGCTCATCAAGGTCAACTGCGCCGCCATCCCGAAGGACCTCGTCGAGAGCGAGCTCTTCGGCTACGAGCGCGGCGCCTTCACCGGCGCGGTCTCCTCGAAGCCGGGCCGGTTCGAGCTCGCCGACGGCGGCACGCTGTTCCTCGACGAGATCGGCGAGGTCCCGGTCGAGATGCAGGTGAAGCTCCTGCGGGCGCTGCAGGAGTCGGAGTTCGAGCGGGTCGGCGGCATCAAGACCCTGCGGGTCGACGTCCGGCTGATCGCGGCGACGAACCGCGACCTCAAGGCCCTCATCGCCGACGGGCGGTTCCGCGAGGATCTCTATTACCGGCTCGCGGTCGTGCCGATCGCCCTGCCCCCGCTCCGCGACCGCCGCGAGGACGTCCCGCTCCTCGTCCGGCACTTCGTCGAGAAGTACAACCAGCGGCTCGGGAAGCGCGTCGAGGGCGTGGACGCCGACGCGATGGCGCTCCTGCAGGCGTACCCCTGGCCCGGGAACATCCGCGAGCTCGAGAACCTCATGGAGCGCTCGGTGCTCTTCGCCGACGGCCCGATCATCAAGGCAGGCGCCTTGCCCGACTCGCTCCGCGAGGCCGCCCCGTCGACGCCGGTCGCCCCGGTCGGCGCCCTGGGCGCCATCGCCGCCCCGAGCGGCGCCTCGATGAAGGAGATCGTCCGGCAGGCCCAGGCGGAGCTCGAGCGCGAGCTCATCGCCCGGGCCCTCGACGAGACCGGGGGAAACGTCACCCGCGCCGCGAAGCGGCTCCAGATCAGCCGCAAGTCGCTCCAGGTGAAGATGAAGGAGCTCGGGCTGCGGGGCACCGCGGAGACCGAGGACGCCTGAAGCTGTGCCGGACGACCCGGAAGCCTTCCCCCGTCCACGAGTGTGTCCAGGTAGGCCTGGGCTCGCTAACTTGACCGGTCCCGGACCCGCTGCTAGCGTCGATTCCTGGCGGTTTTCGGCCATTTACGGAGGCGCGGGATGAGCCGGCTCGGCTGCGTTGCGATCGGATTGCTCCTCTTCGGCGCGCTCCCCTCCGCCGCGCGCGCCGCCGAGGTCACCCGCGTCGCGACCGCCGGCGAGAAGGAGAACCCCTTCGACCTCGCGCTGTCGGTGCGCTGGGACCGCCTCTCCGAGACCGCCACCATCAACCGCGAGACCGCGATCGCCGCCTCGAGCGGCTCGCCCTTCGGCCGCCTCGACACCACCCCGCAGTTCCGCTACGCGCGCACCCGCAACGCGATCGTGCCGCGCGTCGCCTTCGGCATCTACGAGGGGCTCGAGCTGCACGCCGAGGCGCCGTACGTGCTCGCCGACGACCGCAGCTACAAGGACGCGAAGGTGAACGGCACGCCGGCGAGCGCCCTGCCCGGCAGCGTCGCGCTCAACAAGGTCGACGCGATGAACCGCGCGTGCAACACCACCGACGGCTTCTGCCCGATCTTCCCCGCGGGCGAGGTCTTCCACGGCGGGAAGCTCGGCGACGTGAAGGCCGGGTTCGCCTGGGCGATCCTCGACGACGCGAAGGACGACACGACCTCGTCGTGGGTCGTCGGCCTCGACGTCACGTTCCCGAGCGCGAAGAAGTACGACCCCGCCGCCGGCCGCGGCAACGGGACCTGGCTGTCGCCGTACACCGTGCCCGCCGAGGTGGGCCCCTTCGGCGAGAAGATCTGGCGCTACGAGCTCTCGACCGCCCTCTCCCGCCGCTACGGCGCCATCGACCCCTACGTGCGGCTCCACGTCACCGCCACGCGGCCGTCGAGCAGCACCTACTCGAACTGCGACGCGGCCGCGGTCGCGTCGGCCGAGACGATCGCGCAGATGACCGCCGCCTCGGTCGCGAACTGCACCTCCTCCACCTGGAAGGACGAGGCCGGGGCGCGGCTGCCCTGGCTCGCGGGCGGCGTGTTCGGCGTCGAGCTCGTCCCGTACGACAACCCGGAGAAGCTGCAGAAGGTCGCCCTCGATCTGTCGGGCTCGGTCGAGTACACGAGCGACCAGCGGTTCTTCAACCCGCTCACCGACGTCACCGGGAAGCTCATGTGGACCCAGGCGCACTACACGCTGGGTGGTCGCGCGGCGCTCCGCATGCGGGCCTCGCGGTTCGTCACCTTCCTCGGCGCCGCGTCCTACGTCCGCGAGACCGACCACTTCGTCTCGGGCGAGTCCCTCGGCAAGGCGGGCGTGGACGCGGTGGGCAACGACGTGTCCGGCGCCGGCGCGAACCCGCTCCTCAACCCGAACTTCGACTGGCGCTACGACGCCGCCGGCCGCCGCCTCCGCGTGACCGACAGCGGCGTGTTCACGGTCACCTTCGCCGCCTCGCTGGGCTTCTAGGCCGGCCCGCTACGGCGCCGCGCCCGCGGCCGCCTCGAGCGCCCGCCGGAGCGGCTCCGGCAGCGACACGAGCCTCCGCGCCTCGTAGTCGAAGCAGCACAGGCGCGTCACCGCCCGCGCGAGCTCGAGCCCCGACCCGACGTCGGTGAACCGGTGCACGAGCTCGAAGGCCCGGGTGCGCACCTCGCCCACCGCGAGCTCGCCCCGCACGACCATGCCGTAGCGCCCCTCCCCGCCGAAGTGCACGGCCGCGTCGGTCATGATGAGGCCGACGCCGCCCACGTCGAGCTCGCCGAGCCCGTGGGTCGCGAGCCACGCCACCCGGACCTCCTGGGCGAGCGTGAGCACCCGGTCGTTCCCGAGGTGCCCTCCGTAGTTGAGGTCGGCGACCCGGAGCGGGAAGTCGATGGAGAACGCGATGCGGGGGGGCAGGAGGATGTCGACGCGGTTCAAGGCGGGGTCTCCGGGAGCAGCCCGGCGCGGGCCTTCGCGAGGAGCACGCGGCGCACGCTGGCGTCGAGCCGGGGCTCGAGCTCGGGCCGGGTGCGCACGAGGTCGGCGAGGACCCGCCGCACGTCGGGCCGCCCCGGCCACTCGACGGGGGTCGTCACGAGGAGGAGATCGTTGCCGGCGAGGAAGGCGCGGCGCCAGAGCTCGGCGGGGTCGCCGCCGGTCACCGCGAGGAGGTTCGGCACCGCGAGGTCGTCGGTGATGGTGAGGAAGCCCGCGAGGTGGGCGCGGGCCACGATCTCGGGCGACAGGAACGCCGGCACCCCGCCGTACGCCTCGAAGCCCACGTTCGCCATCATCACCCCGGCGAGCTCCTCGGAGGCCGCCACGAAGGCCGCCTGCTGCCGGGCCACCTCCTGCGGGCTGCGGTCCACGATGAGGAGCGCCTTGTCGGAGGAGCCCGGCACCGGCCCGTAGCCCGGGTAGTGCTTGCCGAACGCGAGCACGCCCGCCGACCCGAGGCCCCGCGCGAAGGCGCGCCCGAGCCGCGCGACCCGCGTCGCGTCCCCCCCCAGCGACCGGCCGGACTCCGCCATGAAGCCCGACTCCGCGAGGTCGAGCACCGGCCCGAGGCTCGTGTTCACGCCCAGGGCGGCGAGGTCGAGCCCGGCCCGTCGGCCCCACGCCTCCGCCTCCCATGCGCCCTCGTCGCCCATGTCGCGCGCCGAGGGCAGCGCCGCGAGCGTGCGGACGGCCCGGAACCGGTTCAGGTCCCCGCCCTCGAGATCGACCGCGACGAGCAGCGGCACCGTCGCGCGGGCCTTGAGGCCGCGGACGCGCTCGCCGAGCGCCTCGGGGTCGCGGAGGATCTTCCCGAGCAGGATGACGCCGCCCTGGGCGACCGGCCCGTCGCCGGCCGGCGGGTACGCCACGACGAGCTGGGCCACCTTCCCGTCGAGGTCGAGCCCGGCGAGCACGCGCTCCGCGGCCGCCTGCTCGCGCGCGCCCGCGGGCGAGCTCGTGAGCGTCAGGGCCAAGGCTGCGAGCGCGGAAGCGAACACGGACCGAGTGAACCCCGGACGCGACATGGCGGCAAGTCGGGACTTGCCCCCGGTGCCCCCCGACGCGCGAGGGGCACCGGGCGTCCGTGCGTGGCCGCCGTCCCTGCCGCGGCCGCCTCCGGAGGATCCCGCCCGACTCCACCGGGACGGTGGGTTACAATGTCCCCTCCCGGTGAACACGACTCCCGCCGCACCCCCGCCGCCCGACCGGCCGCGCCTGCGCGCCGGCCTCCTCGTGCGCCTCGTGGCGCTCGCCGCGGCGGTGAGCCTGCCGCCGCTCGCGCTCCTCGCCTTCGTCCTCGTGGACATCAACGCCCGGGCGCTCCGGAACGACGCCCGCGAGCTGCACCTCGCGCTCGCGGCCGACGTCCGCCGGGCGCTCCGCGCCGAGCTCGCCCGGAGCGGCGACGAGCTCGCGGCGGTGGGCCTCCTCCTGATCGGCCCCGGGGTGGGCGACGACCGCGAGCGACTGGCGCTCGTGGGCTCGCGGCTCGGCGCGTCCGGCACCTTCGACCACGTCACCCTCTACGCGCCCGACGGCGCCCGCGGGCCCACCGTGAAGGTCAAGGAGGCCCCGCTGCCGGCCCTGCCCGAGCGGCTCCCCGCGGAGCTCCTGCGCGCGGCCGCCTCGAACGCGAGCGGGCTCGTGGGCCTCGCGGCCGGCGAGGTCGTGCCGGCCGAGCGCGGGCCCGCGCTCGAGCTCGTGCGGGAGCTCCGGGTCGACGGCCAGCCGCGCGGCTTCATCGCGGGCCGGCTCCCGCTCGCGGGCCTCGCCCGGCTCCTCGGCGAGCTCGGCGAGACCCGGCTCGGGGACCCCTCGGCCATCTACGTGCTCGCGGAGGGCCGGCGCCTCGTGCTCGCCGCGGACCTCGCGCGCGTGGAGCGCGCCGAGCGCGTCCCGGAGGGCGGCATCCTCGCCGCGCTCGATCCCGGGACCACCTTCCGCCACCCCTTCGGCCTCTCGCCGGAGTACGACGCCGGCGGCGAGGCCCGCGTGGGCGCCCTCGAGACGGTGCCCGAGCTCGGCTGGGCCGTGGTGGTGGAGCGGCCCCGCAGCGTCGCCTACGCGTCGCTCGCCTCGATGCGTCGGTCGGTCGCCGTCGGCCTCGCGGGCGCGGCGCTCCTCGCGGTCGTGGGCGCCCTCCTCGCGGCCCGCCGGCTCACGAGGCCCATCCGCGCGCTCGTCTCCGCCACCCGCGAGATCGGCGAGCGCCGGTACGGGCCGGTGCCGGCGCTCGTCTCCGGCCGCGGCGACGAGCTCGGCGAGCTCGGGCGCGCCATGGACGACATGTCCGACGCCCTCGCCCGGTCCGAGGCCCGCCTCGTCACCGAGACGCGCGTGCGCGGCGCCCTCTCCCGCTACCTCGCGCCGGACGTCGTGGAGCGGGCGGTGCGCGAGCCGGAGGCGCTGAAGCTCGGCGGCGAGCGGCGCGAGGTCACCGTGCTCTTCGCGGACGTGGTCGGGTTCACCCGGCTCACCGAGCTCTTGCCGCCCGAGGCGGTGGTCGCGATCCTGAACGACCTCTTCACGTTCGCGACGGAGATCGTGGAGCGACGCGGCGGCATGGTGGACAAGTTCATCGGCGATTGCGTCATGGCGGTGTGGGGGTCGCCCGCCGCGGCCCCCGACGACGCCCTGCGCGCGGTCCTCGCCGCGGCCGACCTCCGGCGCTGGCTCGAGACCGCGAACCGTCGGTGGCGGCAGCGGTACGCGGTCGAGGTCCACCTCGCGATGGGGCTCCACTCCGGCGAGGCGGTCGCGGGCAACCTCGGCAGCGAGCGGCGCATGGACTACACGGTCATCGGCAGCGTCGTGAACCAGGCGGCGCGCCTGGAGGCCCTCGCGGCGTCCGGCCAGATCCTGGTCTCGCCCGCGACCCGGGAACGGGCGGCGCGGGCCGCCGCGCAGGCCGGGCCCCGCCTGGAGCTCTCCGCGTGCGCGGCCCCCGCCGGCGCGGGCTTCACCGAGGTCTTCGAGGTGCCCGCGTGAGGCCGCGGATCCCGGGGCCTGGTGACCTCGTCGGCGGCCGCTACCGCGTGCGGAGCCAGCTCGGGGCCGGCGGCACCGGCACCGTGTTCGAGGCCGTGCAGGAGGGGCTCGAGCGCCGGGTGGCGCTGAAGCTCCTCCACGCGCACGTGGCGGCGGTGCCCGGCGCGCCCGAGCGCTTCCGGCGCGAGGGCGTCATCATGGCCCGGCTGCGCCACCCGAACGCGGTCGAGGTCTACGAGTGGGGAGACGACGCGGGGACGCTCTTCCTCGCGATGGAGCTCCTCGAGGGCCTGCCGCTCGACGACCTCGTCTACCGGTCGGGGGCGCTCCCCATCGCCCGGATCGCCGGGCTCGTCGCGCAGGTCCTCGACGTGCTCGAGGCCGCGCACGCGCTCGGGATCATCCACCGCGATCTCAAGCCGTCGAACCTGATGGTCTGCCGGGACGCCGCGGGCGACCGGGTGAAGCTCCTCGACCTCGGCCTCGCGACCGTGGTCGGCGACACCGCGCTCGCGCGGCTCACCCAGAGCGGCGCGCTCACCGGGACGCCGGCCTACATGTCCCCGGAGCAGAGCCGCGCCGAGCCGGTGGACGCGCGCTCCGACCTCTACGCGCTCGGCTGCGTCCTCTACGAGCTCGTCACCGGCCAGCCGCCCTTCGGCGACGCGCCGACGATGGACGTGCTCGCGGGTCACGTCTACCGCCCCGCGCGGCCGCCCTCCGACGTGCGGGCCGACCGGGGCGTGCCGCTCGCGCTCGAGCGGGTCATCCTGCGTGCGCTCGCGAAGCGGCCCGTGGACCGGCCGCAGTCGGCCGCCGAGATGAGGCGCGAGCTCCTCGCCGCGATGGAGGAGCCCGCGGGCGCGACGCCGGTGCGCGCCGCCCGGGTCTCCCCGCGCACGCCCCCCGCGCCGTTCACCCCCGCGGTGGCCCCGGGGGCGCCGTCCGCCCCGGTGGGCGTGCTCGCCCTCGCCCCGGGTGGCGGCGAGCGCGAGGACGCCGACGAAGGCGTGCTGACCGCGCTCGGCGCCTCCGGGCTCGACACCCGCCCCATCCGCCGCGACGCGCCGCCCGCCGCCTGGTCGTGCGTGCTCGTGGTCGCCGCCGCCGGCGGGGCCTTCGCCGTCGACGCCGCCCGCGCCTTCGCCTCCGCGCCGGGGGCGCCCCCCGTCCTGCTCTGCGGCCCGGAGGACGACTTCCCGCTCATGACCGCCGCCATCCAGGCGGGCCTCTTCGACTACGTGCCGCTCCCGCTCGACCCCGCGGACCTCCTCCGCAAGGTGACCCGTGCCCAGCGCCAAGCCCACCCCTGACCGCGCCCGCGTGGCCGCGGCCCTGCTCCTCGCCGCCGCGCTCGCCCTCCCCGCCGCCGCACCCGCCGAGCCGCCCGACACCTGGGTCGTGAAGCCGGGCGAGACCTGCCTCGGCATCGCGCGCGTCGCGTTCGGGGGCGGCAAGGACGCGATCGCGCGCCTCCACGCCCTCAACCCGCAGCTCGGCCCGCAGCCGCACCGGCTCGTCCCGGGCAGCGTGCTCCGCCTCAGGGACGCGCCCGTCGCCGAGCTCACGCTCGTGCGCCCCCGCGTCGAGGCGCGCGCGCCCGGCGCGACCGAGTGGTCGCCGGCGCCGCAGGGGCTGGGCCTGCAGCCGCGGACCCAGGTGACGACGCTCGAGCGCGCCGGCGCCGAGGTGACCTTCGCCGACACCTCCCGCCTCGTGCTCCGGGAGAACGCCTTCGCCATCATCTACGGCCCGCTCGCCTCCGCGGCGCGCGCCCCGGACCGCTCCGGCCAGGTCGAGCTCGTGCAGGGCGAGGCCTCGGTGTCCCTCGCAGCCCTCCGGGGCGAGACCGCCCGGGTGGCGACGCCCGGCGCGAGCCTGTCGGCCGCCTCCCGCGAGGTCGTGGTGGCCGTGGACGGTCCGATGAGCCGCGTCTCGGTGCTCGACGGCCGCGCCGAGGTGTCGGCCCGGGGCAAGGCCGTGGCGCTCCGCGAGGGCGAGGGCACGCGCGTCGAGAAGGGCAAGGCGCCCGAGCCGGCCCGGAAGCTCCCCGCCGCCCCGCGGCTCGCCGGGGCGGCCCGCCGGGTGCTGCTCTCCGGGGAGGGCCCCGGCAAGGAGCTCCGCCTCGCCTGGGCCCCGGTGCCGGGCGCCGCCCGCTACCGCGTGGAGGTCGCGCGCGACGAGCGCTTCGCGGACCGGATCGCGGTGCTGGACCTCGCGGCCTCGGCCGCGCCCGAGGCGGTCGTGCCGGGGCTCACGCCGGGCCGCCTGCGCGCGCGCGTGCGGGCCGTGGACGGCGCCGGGCTCGTGGGCCCGTCGTCGGCGCCCACCGTCGTGGACGTGGTCGCGCTCCGCATCGAGCGCGGCGAGCCCGGGGCGGACGGCGTGGTCCGGGGCGACCAGGAGGTGCGGCTCGCGCTCGAGGCGCCGCCGGGCGTGGACGACCTCGAGCTCACCGTGGACGGGAAGCGGGACCGCTCGCCGGTCACGCTCGCCACGGCGGGGCGCCACCTCGTCCGGGTCGGCGTCCCCGGCGCGGCCGCCGATCAAGCCGTGGGGCTCGCCGCGGAGATCGCCGGGCCGCCGCCCGCGCCGCCGGCGCCTCCTCCGACTCCCCCGGCCCCGCCCGCCCCCGCCGAGCCGTCGGGGCCCGTCGTGGAGGCCCGGGTCGCGGTCGTGTCCGGGCACGGCCCCGCGGCGCAAGAGAGCCCGCTCTCGAGCCACGCGGCCGTCGAGCTGCACGCCGGGTGGCGGGTGTCGCGCGTGCTTGCGCTGACCCTGTACGGGTCGCACGGGCCCGGGGCGCTCGGGTTCACGGCCTGCCCGGCGGCCGGGTGCGGCTCGACGAGCGCCGCCGGCTTCGAGGCGGAGTTCTCGCT
Organism: Anaeromyxobacter sp.; assembly: GCA_046351695.1. Taxonomy (GTDB): domain Bacteria; phylum Myxococcota; class Myxococcia; order Myxococcales; family Anaeromyxobacteraceae; genus Anaeromyxobacter. The sequence goes on from JAXLYA010000001.1 coordinate 708,863, forward strand.
CGCGCCGGGCGCCGCGTCGAACCCGTGGGTCGGGCTCGGGGCGGGGCTGTCGTGGATCCAGCCGCCGACCGGGCTCCCGCAGCGGAGCACGACGCTGCTCCGTGCGCGGCTCGGGGTCACCTCCGCGCTCGCCCGCGGGCTCGCGGTGGGGCCGTGGTTCGGGTGGAGCCTCGAGCGGCCGGAGGCGTCCGCGGGTGCCGCGAGGCCGCTGCACGGGTGGGTGGCGGTGGGGGTGAGCGGGAGATGGGGAAGATAGCAGCAGCAACGGCAGCAGGAGCCGCAGCAGCGGAAGCGGGAGCAGGAAGCAGAAGCGTAGGCAGAAAGCAGCAGCCGAAGCAGAAGCGGCGCGGCGGCGACAGGGCACCCGAGGCGCTACCGCCGTCGCCATCGCTGCCGCTTCTCGCCTCCGCTACTGCCGCTCCTGATGCAGCTCCTGCTGCCGTTCCTGCCCATCCCCCGCCGGCAGCCTCACGCTGATCTTCGTCCCCTTCCCCGGCGCCGACGCGATCTCGAGCGCCCCGCCCATCAGCTCCACCCGCTCCTGCATCCCGGCGAGCCCGAGGTGCCCGCCGGCGTCCGAGCGCGAACGCACCGCGGGCACGTCGAACCCGGACCCGTCGTCGGACACGACGACCCGGAGGCCCGCGCCCTCCTCGGTGACCGACACCGTGAGCACCTTCGCCGCCGCGTGGCGAAGCGCGTTCGTCACGGCCTCCTGCACGACCCGGAAGACCGTGATCTCGACGTCGGGCGGGTAGCGGTCGAGCCCGGCGAGGAGCTCGATCCGCATCTGGATGCCGGAGCGCCGCCGGACGGCCTCGAGCCAGCCCTCGAGCGCGACGCGCAGCCCGCGCTCGTCGAGGAGCGGGGGCCGCAGATCGAGCGAGATCCCGCGCACCCGGGTGATCAGCCGGTCGAGGAGCCCGATCGTGTCGGTGAGGCTCGCGACCTTGGGCGCCGGCGTGGAGGGGCGCTTCAGGAGCTGGAGGTTGATCTTCGCGGCGGTGAGCTCCTGGCCGATCTCGTCGTGGAGCTCGCGGGCGATGCGGCGGCGCTCGTCCTCCCGCACGGCCTCGAGGCGGCGGCTGAGGTCGCGCAGGCGCTCGTAGGCGCGCTCGAGCTCGTCCGTGCGCGCCTTCAGCTCGCCGATCCGCCAGCGGTACGTGAGGTACACGCCGATGACGAGCAGGACGACGATGAGGACGCGGACCGGGAACGGGAAGAGGGCGAAGTCACCCGTCAGGACGGACCAGTTCAAGGCCGCCATCATACTCCGTGCTTCAGCCGCTCGAGCGCGGCGTACACCTCGTGGCGCACGAGCCCGCGCGCGCGGGCGACCTCCTTCGCGATCGCGGTCGGTGGCTCGCCGCCGGCGAGGCGGCGGCGGAGCTCGTCCTCGAGCGGCTCGATCGCGACCCCGGGTGCGCGCGCCGCCGCACCCTCCGGCGGCGGGCCGACGACGAGCGTCACCTCGCCCTTCACCTCGCCCGAGAAGCGCGCGGCGAGGCCGGTGAGCGTGCCCCGCGCGAGCTCCTCGTGGACCTTCGTGAGCTCCCGCGCGACCACCGCGGGGCGGTCGCCGAGCGCCTCGGCGAGGTCGAGGAGCGTGTCGTGGGTGCGGTTGCCGGCCTCGTAGAGCACGAGCGTGCACGGGAGCGACGCGAGCCAGCCGAGCGCGTCGGCGCGGGCCCCGCCCTTCCTCGGCAGGAAGCCCGCGAAGGTGAACCGGTCCGCCGGCAGGCCCGAGCCGGCGAGGGCCGCGAGCGCGGCGCTCGGGCCGGGCACGGGCACCACCGTCGCGCCCGCCTCCCAGGCCGCGGCGACGAGCGCGGCGCCGGGATCGGAGACGCCGGGCGTGCCGGCGTCGGTGCAGAGCGCGACCTCCTCGCCCGCGGCGAGCCGGTCGAGCACGGGCCCGAGGCGGGACCGCTCGTCGAACGCCGGCAGCGACACGAGCGCGGGCGCGGGCGCGCCGAGGTGCGCGTAGAGCTTGCGGGTGCGGCGGGTGTCCTCGGCGGCGACCGCGGTCACGCGCCGGAGGACGTCGGCGGCGCGCGGCGAGAGGTCGCCGAGGTTGCCGATGGGCGTCGCGAGGACCCAGAGCGTGCCGCTCATGGCGTCCCCCCGTCGGCGTCGAAGGCGTTCCGGTGGTGGCGGATGACCGGCGCGCCCCGCCCGAGCTCGATCGCGACGACGTCGAAGCGGATGGGCCGCTCGAGGCCGCCGTGCCGCGCCGCCCAGTCGGTCGCCGCGGCGACCACGCGCAGCGCCTTCCGCCGATCGATCGACTCCTCCGGCGTCATCGGCGCGCCCGCCTCGCGGGAGCGGACCTCCACGAAGCAGAGCACCGCGCCGTCCCGGCAGACGAGGTCGACCTCGCCGCGCCGCGCGCGGTGGTTCCTCGCGAGGATCTCCATGCCCTTCCCTTCCAGGAACTCCGCGGCGAGCGCCTCGGCGCGCCGGCCGGCCTCGGTGCGCTCGCCCGGGGCTCTCGAGGGGGGCCACCGCACGCGCGCCGCCTCAGGCCACGTGGTCCGCGGCCTCCTTGAAGGCCGGGTCGGAGGTGGCGTGCACGATCTGGCCGGGCTTCGCGAGCTGCTTGAGGAGCCGCGCCACGAAGCGCCGCGAGCCCTCCGCCAGCCCGGCGAAGGCGTCGTCCACCACCGCCACCGAGCGCGTCTCCACGAGCGCGCGCTCCAGGAACGCCAGCTTGAGCGCGAGCCAGAGGAGGTCGCGGTCGGCCATCGAGAGCGTGGTGGCCGGCGTCGGCCTCCCGCCGGTGACCGCCGCGAGGTTGCCGCGGTCGTCCACCTGCAGCGCGGAGAGGCGCTGGAAGGTGAGCCCGGAGAGGTGCGCGGAGGCCTTCTGGGCCACCGCGCGCGCCGCCGCGGCCGGGCTCTGCTTGAGCTCGGCCCCGGCGCGCTCGAGGAGCGCCCGGAGGGGATCGACCACCGGCGCCGGGGCCACCGGCGGCGGAGGCGGCGCCGCCGCGGTGGGCGGGGCGGCCGCGTCGGCCTCCATGCGCTGGATCTCGCTCTCGACCGAGCGCACGTCGCGCACGAAGCCGCCCGCGTCCTCGGCGAGCCTCGCCTCGAGGTCCTTGATCTGCGCCTCGACCGCGGCGCGCTCGCGCTTGCCCTCGGCGGCCTCCGGGGAGGCCTCCCACTCGTCCCGGCGGCGGCGCCACTCGGCCACCACCTGGTCCGCGTCGGCGAGCCGCCCGAGCGCTTCCTTCAGCTCCGCGGCGCGGGTGAAGCCGAGCGCCTTCATCGCCGCGTGGATCTCGGCGCCATCCCGCTCGAACTGCTCGGCGACCTTCTGCTCCCAGTCGGCGAGCACCTTGCGGCGCCGGCCGACGCGCTCCCAGCCCTCGAGCTCGCCGATCCAGCGGTACGCGAGCACCCCGGCCCCGCCGAACGCCGCGATGGCGAGGATCGAGAGGTAGCGGAGATCGCTGTGCGACGCGGCCCCGTACGCGGCCAGGGCCGCGAAGAGGAGCCCGCCGCCGGCGAGCCCCCAGAACCGGCCGTCCGCCCAGAACGGCACCGGCCCGCCGGCCGCCTCGGCCTCGGCGAGCGCCTCGCGCTCCCGGGCGGCCTTCACGCCGGCCTCCTCGCGCCGCGCGGCGAGCTTCTCGTACGTGCCGAGCTTCGCCTCGGCCTCGCCGAGCCCGTCGGCCACCCGGGCCACGTCGCCGAGCTCCTGGCGGGCGGCCTCGGCCTTCTCGAGCCCCTCGGCGACGCGCGCGCCGCCCTTCATGACCTCCTCGAGCTTGAACAGCTTCGCCTGGAGGCCGTCGAGCTGGTACTGGAGCTTCTCCGCCACCTTCGCCTTCTCGAGCTCGGCGCGCAGGGCGACGAGCCGCTTCCTCGCCTCGTCGGGCGGGACGGCCGCCCGGATGGGCTGCTCGGAGCCGGTGATGGAGGTGCGCGCGCCCTGCTTCGAGGGCAGGTCCGCGGCGGCGATGGTGAGGAAGGCCTTCGCCCGCTCGGCGGGGGGCGCGCCGGCGGTCGCGCGCAGGAAGTCGGCGATCGCGGGGAGCTCCTGCGCGACGAGCGCGAAGGAGCGCTTCTCGGGGTCGAACCGGTGGAGCTGGCAGCCCGCCGCGAAGTCGCGGACCAGCCGGTAGGTCACGCGGTCGTCGCCGACGAGCGTGAGCCCTGCCTTGAGCGGCGACTGGCCGGGCTGTCCCGAGGTGCGGGGGAGCCCCTCGGCGTCGCGGGGGCCGGGATGGAGGAGCGCCTCGAGGAGCTTGCGCAACGCGACGCCATCGGCGGCGACGACGTTGTAGCCGGGGCGCAGCGTCGCCCGGCCACCGGCCGGAGCGACACCGCGGACGCCCTGCGCTGCGAACTCGAGGAGGATCACGGGTGGGCGCCCATGTTAGCGCCCGGCCCGTGCTCCGGGAAGCACTACGCCTCGGGCTTCTCGGAAGGGGCGGCCGGGGCCGCCTCGACGCCGCCCTCCTCCTGGTGCAGGCGCGCGGCCTTGCCCTGGAGGTCGCGGAGGAAGTAGAGGCGGGCGCGGCGGACCTCGCCGTGGCCCAGCACCTCGACCTTGTCCACGCGGGGGCTGTGGGTCGGGAAGATGCGCTCCACGCCCACGCCGTAGCTCACCTTGCGGACCGTGAAGTTGGAGGCGGTGCCGCCCTTGCGGTAGGCGATGACCACGCCCTCGAAGACCTGGATGCGCTCCTTGTCGCCTTCCTTGATCTTCGTGTGGACGCGGACGTTGTCACCCGCGCGCATCTCGGGGACGTCCTTCCGCTTGTACTTCGCCTCGATGTCGGCAATCGCCTTGCGCATCATGGTTCCGCTCTCCTCTACAGCTCGTCGTCCCCGGCCTCGATGAGCCGGAGGTCCTTTTCGTCGAGGCGCAGCCGCTCGAACAGATCCGGCCTGCGCTCCCGGGTGACGCGCAGCGACTCGCGCCGCCGCCACCGCTCGATGCGCCGGTGGTCCCCGCTGAGGAGGACCTCCGGCACCTTCATGCCCCGGTACTCCGGGGGCCGCGTGTAGTGGGGGTACTCGAGGGCGCCGTCGGCGAAGCTCTCGGCGCCCGCGGAGTCCGCGTTGCCGAGCACGCCGGGCACGAGCCGCGCCGCCGCGTCGACCACGCACAGCGCCGCGAGCTCACCGCCCGTGAGCACGAAGTCTCCCAGGGAGACCTCTCTGTCCACCACCGACCTCACGCGCTCGTCCACTCCCTCGTACCGTCCGCACACCAGGATCAGCCTGCCGTGCCCCGCCAGCTCCTTCGCCAGCGCCTGCGTGAGCACCTGCCCCCGCGGGCTCGTCAGCACCACCCAGGCCCCGGGCCGCCTCGCCCGCGCCGCCTCGATGGCCTCCGTGAGCGGCTCCGGCTTCATCACCATCCCGGCCCCGCCCCCGTACGGCGCGTCGTCGGCGACCCGGTGCTTGCCCGCGGCGTGCTCTCGCACGTCGTGCACCGCCACGTCGACGAGCCCCGCCTCCCTGGCCTTCGCCAGGATGGAGCCCGCGAGGTAGCCCTCGCAGAGCCCGGGGAACAGCGTCAGGATGTCGACCTCCAGCCCGGCCACGTCGGCCTCTCCCGCTGCCTCCTGCGAGACTGCCCTAGTCCAGCAACCCCTCCGGCGGATCGACCACGATGCGCCGGCGCTCCAGATCCACTTCCACGTACGGCGCGAGCGGGATCAGCACCTCTCCCCGGTCGCCCGTCACCTGCAAGACGTCCACGGCGCCCGTCTCGAGCAGCCCGGTCACCTTCCCGACCGGCTGGCCCGCCGCCGTCACCACCTCGAGGCCCTCGAGGTCGGCCCAGTAGAAGGCCCCCTCGCCCGCCTCGCCCAGGTCCTCGCGCTCGGCGAGCACCTCGGCCCCCACCCACGTCTCGGCGGCGGTCCGGTCCGCCACCCCGTCCACCCCGAGCGCCCAGAGGCGCCCCTGCGGCCGCGCCACCTGCACCTTCGCCAGGCGGTCCGGCTGCCCGGCCCTGCGGAGCGTCACGCGCTCGAGCTCGGCGAGCGCGCCCTCCGTGCCGGCCACCCCCAGGAGCCCCTTGAGGCCCAGGGCGCGGACGACCTTGCCCAGCGGGACCAGCGGCACGCCGCTAGTCCAGGATGTCGAGCACCGCCCGCTTGCCCTCGCGGCGCGCGGCGGCCTCGACCACGGTGCGGAGCGCCTTCGCGGTCCGCCCGCCCCGCCCGATGACGCGCCCGAGATCGTCCTCGGCCACCGTCAGCTCGAGCACCGTCGAGCGATCCCGCTCGATGGCGTCGACCTGCACGGCGTCCCGGTGCTCGACGAGCTCCCGGGCGAGCCAGAGGACGAGGTCGCGCACGTCCCTACGCCTTCGCCTTCTTCTCGGCCTTCTCGGCCTTCGGGGCGGCGGCCTTGCCGGCGCGCTTCAGGATCTTCGCGACGGTCGGGCTCGGCTTCGCGCCGATCTTGAGCCAGTGCTGGATGCGCTCGGCCTTGAGCTCGATCCGCTCCGGGGAGCGGGTCGGGTCGAAGATGCCGACGTCCTCGAGGTACTTGCCGTCCCGCGCCGCGCGCGAGTCGGTGGCCACCACGTGATAGAAGGGCGCCTTGTGCGTGCCCGCACGGGAGAGCCTGAGAACCACCGCCATGTGAAGCCTCCTCTGTTGCCTGGACCGCGGTGCGGTCGCGGTCCTACTTCTTGGTCTTCTTCTCGGCCTTCTCGGCGGCCGGCTTCTCGGTCTTCTCGTCGCCACCGGCCGCGGCGGCCGGGGAGCGGTCGAGCAGCTCGATCATGGCCATCTCGGCCGCGTCGCCCGCCCGGCGCCCGATCTTCACGATGCGCGTGTAGCCGCCCGGGCGGCTCTTGAAGCGCTCGGCCACCGGGCCGAACAGCTTGTTGAGCGCCTCGACGTCCTTCACGTCGCGGTTCGCGATGCGGCGGTGGTGCGCGCCGCCCTTCTTCGCGAGCGTGATGAACTTGTCGCAGATGCGCTTCAGCTCCTTGGCCTTGGGCGTGGTGGTCACGATCCGCTCGTGGCGGATGAGCGACGTCACCATGTTCCGGAACATCGCGGTGCGATGCTCGGTGGTGCGGTCCAGCCTGCGGCCTGCGATCCGGTGCTTCATCTCAGTCGTTCCTTCCTAGGCCTTCAGCTGGCCCTGCGGCGCGGCCTTCGGCGGCCAGTTCTCGAGCTTCATGCCGAGGGAGAGCCCCATCTCTGCGAGGATCTCCTTGATCTCCTTCAGCGACTTCCGGCCGAAGTTCTTCGTCTTCAGCATCTCGGCCTCGGTCTTCTGGACGAGATCACCGATGGTCTTGATGTTCGCGTTCTGGAGGCAGTTCGCGGAGCGGACCGAGAGCTCGAGCTCGTCGACCGAGCGGAAGAGGTTCTCGTTCAGCTTCTGCTCCTCGACCGGCTTCACCTCCTCGGCGGGCTCCTCGGCCTCGTCGAAGTTGATGAAGATCGAGAGCTGCTCCTTCACGATCTTGGCGGCGAACGCCACCGCGTCGGCCGGGGCCACGGACCCGTCGGTCCAGACCTCGAGCGAGAGGCGGTCGTAGTCGGTCTGCTGACCGACGCGGGCGTTCGTGACCTGGTAGTTCACCTTCCGGATCGGGCTGAAGAGCGCGTCGATCGGGATGGTGCCGATGGGCGAGCCCGGCACCTTGTTCCGCTCGGCCGGGACGTAGCCGCGGCCGCGGCGGGCGGTCAGCTCGGCGCGGACCTTGCCGCCCTCGCTGATGGTGAGGACGTGGTGGCCCGGGTTGAGGACCTCGACCTGCGGATCCACGATGAGGTCGCCCGCCTTGATCTCGCGGGGCCCGTCCGCCTCGATGCGGAGGGTCTTGACCTCGTTCGTGTGGATCTGGAGGAGGACCTCCTTGAGGTTGAGGATGATGTCGGTGACGTCCTCGGCGACCTCGGGGATGGTCATGAACTCGTGCTCGACGCCCTCGATCTTCACCGAGGTGATGGCGGCGCCCTGCAGGCTCGAGAGGAGCACGCGGCGCAGCGCATTGCCGAGCGTGATGCCGAAGCCGCGCTCCAGCGGCTCCGCGATGAACTTCCCGTAGGTGTTGCTGAGGCTCTCCTGGTCGACCACGAGCCCGCGGGGCTTGATGAGGTCGCGCCAGTTCTTCGTGACGATGCCGTCCACCATGGGCTGTCTCCTTGGCCGCCGCCCCCTCCCCCCGTCCGGTCAGCCGGGCCGGCGTGAGGCTCCGTGGGGCGCGCGACGTTGTCGTTCGACGACCTGCGTGAAAGGGAGCGGGCCCGCGCGGCGTGCGACCGGGCCCGCTTCCGGAAACTCGGGGCTCTACTTCGAGTAGAGCTCGACGATCAGCTGCTCCTGGATCGGCATCGTGATGTCCTCGCGCGACGGCGAGGTCTTCACGGTGCCCTTGAAGGCGCCCTTGTCGAGCTCCAGCCAGCCGGGGACCTGGCGGCGGTCGACCGCCTCGAGGGCCTCGGAGATCCGGACCACCTTCTTCGAGCGCTCCTTGACCTCGACCTTGTCGCCGGGGCGGCAGAGGTAGCTCGGGATGTTCACCTTGCGGCCGTTCACGCGGAAGTGGCCGTGGCGGACGAGCTGGCGCGCCTCGTTCCGGGTGTCGGCGAAGCCGAGCCGGAAGACGACGTTGTCGAGCCGGAGCTCGAGCGTCTGGAGGAGGTTCTCGCCGGTCTTGCCCTTGGCGGCGGCGGCGTTGTGGTACGCGTGGCGGAACCCGGCCTCGAGGAGGCCGTACATCCGCTTCACCTTCTGCTTCTCACGCAGCTGGACGCCGTACTCCGAGAACTTGGTCCGGCCCTGGCCGTGCTGGCCAGGCGGGTAAGGGCGGCGCTCGATGGCGCACTTGTCCGTGTAGCAACGGTCGCCCTTCAGGTACATCTTCAGGTTCTCGCGCCGGCAGAGGCGGCACTGGCTTTCGCTGTAACGGGCCACTCGATGATCTCCTGACTCAGACGCGGCGGCGCTTCGGCGGCCGGCAACCGTTGTGCGGGATCGGCGTGGCATCCCGGATGAGCGTGATCTTCAGACCGGCGGCGGCCAGCGCGCGGAGCGCCGACTCGCGGCCCGCGCCCGGGCCGTTCACGAACACGGTCACGGACTTGAGGCCGTGCTCCATGGCCTTCGCGGCGGCGTCGCCGGCCGCCACCTGGGCGGCGAACGGCGTCGACTTGCGCGAGCCCTTGAAGCCGCGCGCGCCGGCGGAGGACCACGCGATCACGTTGCCGACCGGGTCGGTGATGGTGATCTGCGTGTTGTTGAACGTCGAGGCGATGTGCACCACCCCGTTCGCGATGTTCTTCTTCACCCGCTTCTTGCCCTTCTTGGGCGTGACGGGCGAGGCGGTGATGGGCTCGATGCCCGTGAGGTTCGGCGCCGCAGGAGGTGCGGAGGCCGCCTCTTCCTTCTTGGCGGGCTGCTTCTCGGTCGTGGGCTTCTCGTCGGCCACTCGGTTCTCCGTGATCTGGGCTAGGCGTTAGGCCTTCGGCGCGGGCGCCGCGGCGACCGGCTTGCGCACGAGGCCCTTCTTCGGACCCTTGCGCGTGCGGGCGTTGGTGTGGGTGCGCTGGCCGCGGGCCGGGAGGCCCTTGCGGTGACGCAGGCCGCGGTAGCAGCCGAGGTCCATCAGGCGCTTGATGTTGAGCGAGACCTCGCGGCGGAGGTCGCCCTCCACCTTGTAGTTCGCCTCGATGACGTCGCGGATCCGGCGGACCTCGTCCTCCGTGAGATCCTTCGTGCGGGTGCCGACCTTCACGTTCGCCTTCTCGGCGATGGCGTAGGCGGTCGTCTTCCCGATCCCGTAGATGTACTGCAGTGCGACCTCGATCTTCTTCTCACGGGGGAGGTCGATGCCGGCGATGCGAGCCATTCAGTTCTCTCCGAGTGACGCGGGGCGACTTAGCCCTGGCGCTGCTTGTGGCGCGGGTTGGCCGGGCAGATGATCCGGACGGTTCCCTTGCGCTTGATGACCTTGCACTTGTCGCAGATCTTCTTGACCGACGCGCGGACCTTCATTTGCCGACGCCTCCCAGCGTGCTGCGTTCCTAGATGCGAAACCCCAACCTCAAAAGACGAAACGACCCGCCGCGACGGCCGGCGGGTTGGCGACCGGGAGCTCGTGGGACGCTCCGTCGATAGCCGCCTGTATTCTCCGGGTTTTCCCGGCACACCGGCGCTGCGCGGTCCCTGGTCGGACCGGCCGGTGCGAGGGCGGCCTAATAACACACGTATTTTTGGGACGCAAGGACGCCCGGAGCCCTTCGACGAGCTCGGGACGGGCCCTTCGGCGAGCCCGTGTCCGGGGCCGGTTCACCCGTTCGGGCACCGGTGCGGCGCCGGGCCGAACCAACGTCACAAGCTCAGGATCTCAGGCCCTTTTTCGGTGATCGCCACCGTGTGTTCGAAGTGGGCCGAGAGCGACCCGTCGGCGGTCACCGCGGTCCAGCCGTCGTCCAGCGTCTCCACGTCCGCCCCGCCGGCGTTCACCATCGGCTCGATGGCGAGGACCATCCCGGCTCGCAGGCGCACGCCCGTGCCGGGGACCCCGACGTTGGGGACCTGGGGTGGCTCGTGCAGCCGGCGGCCGATGCCGTGGCCCACGAAGTCGCGCACGACCGAGAAGCCGCGGGGCTCCACGTGGGCCTGGACCGCGGCGCCGATGTCGCCCACCGCCCCACCCGGCAGCGCCGCGGCGATGGCGCGGTCGAGCGCCTCCCGGCAGACCTCGACGAGCCGGGCGGCCTCGGCGGTGCCCCGCCCCACCACCACCGTGCGGGCGGAGTCGCCGTACCAGCCCTCGAGCACCACGCCGTAGTCGAGGCCCACCACGTCGCCCTCGCGCAGCACGCGGTCCGGCGAGGGGATCCCGTGGACGACCTCGTCGTTCACCGAGATGCAGAGCGAGGCGGGGTAGCCCTGGTAACCGAGGAACGCGGGCGCCGCGCCACGCGAGCGCGCGCCGCGTGAGGCGACCTCGTCGAGCGCGAGCGTGGTGACGCCGGGGACGCAGGCGGCCGCGAGCTCGTCGAGCACCGCCCGCACGACCTGGCAGGCGTCCCGGATCCGCGCGACCTCGTCGGCGGTCCTGAGCAGGATCCGGTCGCGCGGGGTCCCGTCCACCCTCAGCCCTTCTTCACCCCGAGGCCGGAGAGCGTCGCGCCGAGCACCGCGTCGGGCGCGAGCATGCCGTCGATCTCGAGGATCGACTTCCGCGCGCCGTAGAAGGCCTTCAGCGGGGCGGTCTTCGCCGCGTACTCCTGCATCCGGTGGAGGACCTTCTCCGGCCGGTCGTCCTCGCGCAGCACGAGCGGGGTCTGATCCCGGTCGCACATGCCCTCGCGCCGGGGCGGGTTCGAGGTCACGTGGTAGGCCTGGCCGCACGACGGGCAGCTGCGGCGGCCGGAGATCCGCTCCACGATCGCGCCCTCGTTCACCTCGTACGAGACCACGCGGTCGAGCTTGCGGCCGAGGTCCGCGAGGAGCTTCTCGAGGAACTCCGCCTGCGGGATCGTGCGCGGGTAGCCGTCGAGGATGAACCCGCCCTTGACGTCGGGCCGGGAGACCCGGTCCCGCACCATCTCGTTCGTGACCTCGTCCGGCACGAGCCCGCCGTTCGCCATGATCGACTTCACGCGGAGGCCGAGCTCGGTGCCACGGCTCGTGTGGTCACGGAACATGTCGCCCGTCGAGACGTGCGGGATCCGCAGCTCGTTGGCGAGGAGCTTCGCCTGCGTACCCTTACCGGCTCCGGGCGGCCCCAGGAGGATGAGGATCACACCGACCTCCGAGAATCGAAGCGACGAACTCAGAGACTCGAGAAGCAGCTCAAAAGACCGGTTTCCGAAAAAACCCCATCCCGAAACGACGAAGGGCCCCGTTCCCGGGGCCCTTCGGTCAGGCGTTGACCGCCTGTCCCGTCGCGAGCCTGCGGCCGCGGATTCGCGGTCCGCGAGGTCCCGTGAAACCCTCGTAATGCCGTGTGATGAGGTGTCCCTCGATCTGCTGAACGGTGTCAAGCGCGACGCCGACCACGATCAGCAGGGACGTGCCGCCGAAGTAAAACTGGATGTTGAACTCGTTCGTCAGGACGGTCGGCAGCACGCAGATGACGGCCAGGTAGATGGCGCCGCCGAACGTGATGCGGGACAGGACGAAGTCGATGTAGTCGGCCGTGGTCTTCCCCGGGCGGATGCCGGGGATGTAGCCGCCGTACTTCTTGAGGTTGTCGGCGACGTCGACCGGGTTGAAGGTCACCGCCGTGTAGAAGTAGGCGAAGAAGATGATCAGGACGACGTAGAGGGTGTCGTACACCCACGGATCCTGCTGGATGGCCTGCGCCACGCCCTGGAGCGCCGGGAACCAGCCGCCGAGGGTCGCCGGGAAGAGCAGGAGCGAGGACGCGAAGATCGGCGGGATGACGCCCGAGGTGTTGACCTTGAGCGGCAGGTGGGTCGACTGGCCGCCGTAGAGCTTCCGGCCGACCATCCGCTTCGCGTACTGGATCGGGATGCGGCGCTGGCCGCGCTCCACGAACACGACCGCCGCGATCACCGAGACCATGATCACGACGAGGAGCAGCATGCCGAGCTCGGACACGGCGGCGCCGGTCGAGAAGCCCTGGTACGTGTTGAAGGCCGCGCGGGGCGCGCGGGCCACGATGCCGGCGAAGATGATGAGGGAGATGCCGTTGCCGATGCCGCGCTCGGTGATCTGCTCGCCCATCCACATGATGAAGGACGTGCCGGCCGCGAGCGAGATCATCGTCATGAGCCGGAAGCCCCAGCCCGGATCCGCCACCACCGAGATGCCCGAGGGATCCCGGAGCGACTCGAGGTAGGTCGCGATGCCGTAGCCCTGGAGGGCGGACAGCACGACCGTCACGTAGCGGGTGTACTGGGTGATCTTGCGGCGGCCGAGCTCGCCCTCCTTCTGCATCTTCTCGAGCGCGGGGACGACCACCGCGAGGAGCTGCAGGATGATGGAGGCCGAGACGTACGGCATGATGCCGAGGGCGAAGATCGAGAGCTGCTCGAACGCGCCGCCGGAGAAGAAGTTGAGGAGACCGAGCAGGCTGCCCGAGGACACCACGTTCTGCATCGCCTCGCGGTCGACGCCGGGCGTGGTGACGTAGATGCCGAGCCGGTACACGGCCAGCATGCCGAGCGAGAAGAACAGCCGCTTCCGGAGCTCCTGGATGCGGAAGATGTTGACGAGCGCGCTCGCTGCCATGTGAACCCCTTGTTACGGCCCGACGCCCTGTGGGGGGGACCGGCCTGGCCCCCTCCCCGACCTGTGCTTCCCCGCGACTACTTCTTGGCGGCCTTCTTGGCGGCCTTCGCGGCGATGCGCTCGGCCTTCTGCTTCTCGCCCATGGTGGTCGGCCGCTCGATGAGCTCGATCTTGCCGCCTGCCTTCTCGATGGCCTCGCGGGCGCCCGCGGTGACGCGGTGCACCTTCACCTGCACGGCGCTCTTGAGCTCGCCGCCAGCGAGGATGACGACGCCGTCCTGGTTGCCGTTGATGAGGCCGGCGGCCTTGAGCGCGGCCGGGTCGACGAGGCCGGTCAGGCCCTCGAGGTCACCCGCCTTGACCTCCTCGAGCTCGCGCCGGAAGAGGTTGTGGAAGCCGAACTTCGGGAGGCGGCGCTGGAGCGGCATCTGGCCGCCCTCGAAGCCCTCGAACCGCATGTTGCCGGTGCGGGCCTTCTGGCCCTTGCCGCCGCGGCCGGCGGTCTTGCCGAGGCCGGACGCCTGGCCACGGCCGACGCGCTTCTTGACCTTGTTGGCGCCCTTGGGCGCCTTGAGCTGGGAAAGCGACATGGAAGGGATCCCTTCTATCACGCGAGGGGCGTCCGGCCTACGACCGGGCGGCCTTCGCCTTCTTGGCCTTGCGGCTGAGCGGCGCGGGGGCGTCGACCCGCTCCCAGGAGACGAGGTACGCGACCTTCGCGATCATCCCGGCCGTCTGCGCGGTGTCCGGGAGGAGCTTCGTCGAGTCGCGCTTCTTGAGGCCCATGCCCGCGACGACCGTGCGGTGCGGCGCGGGGACACCCGCGAGGCCGCGGACCAGCTTCACCTTGATGGCTGCCATTGTCATTTCTCTCCGAGCATCCTGAGCTTGTCGAAGGACGAGCATCCTGAGCTTGTCGAAGGACGAACCCGTTGAGCGGCCGGACGGCTACTCGGACAGCTCGGCGGCGGTCTTGCCGCGGGCCCGAGCGGCCGCATCCGGGGAGCGGAGCCGCTTCAGCCCCGCCACGGTGGCCTTGATGACGTTGTGCGGGTTCCGCGAGCCCTGGCTCTTCGTGAGCACGTTGCGGATGCCCGCGGCCTCGACGACGGCGCGGACGGCGCCGCCGGCGATGACGCCGGTACCCTCACCGGCCGGCTTGAGCAGGACCCAGCCGGCGCCGAAGTGCCCGAGCACCTCGTGCGGGATGGACGTGCCGGCGAGCGGGACGCGGAACAGGTTCTTCTTCGCCTGGTCGCCGCCCTTGCGGATCGCCTCGGGGACCTCGTTCGCCTTCCCGAGGCCGACGCCCACGTGGCCGTTGCCGTCGCCGACGACGACGAGCGCCGAGAAGCTGAACCGGCGGCCGCCCTTCACGACCTTGGCGACGCGGTTGATGTGGACGACCTTGTCGGTCAGGTCGAGATCGTTCGCGTTGATGGGAGTGGCCATTCTCTCGTACCCCTAGAACTTGAGCCCGGCTTCACGCGCCGCGGCGGCGACGGCCTGGACGCGGCCGTGATAGTCGAACCCGTTGCGGTCGAACACGACCGCCTCGATCCCCTTGGCGAGCGCGGCCTTCGCGATGGCCGCGCCGATCTTCTTGGCGGCACCGGTCTTGTCGGCGTCGCCGAGCTCGCTCTGGAACGACTTCGAGGTCGTCCCGACCGACACGAGCGTCTTGCCGGCCACGTCGTCCACGAGCTGGGCGTACATGTGCTTGAGGCTCTTGTAGACGGTGAGCCGCGGACGGGCGGCGGTGCCGCTGATCTTCCGACGGATGCGGGCCTTGCGCTTCTCGCGCGAGGTGACGTGCTTCGCCATGGTGCTCCTCCTTGCGGCGGCGGTGGGTCAGCCGCCGCATGAGCCTGAAACGTGGGGGCGCGCTTACGCGGCGCCGGTCTTGCCTTCCTTGCGGCGGATGGTCTCTTCCACGTACTTGATGCCCTTGCCCTTGTACGGCTCGGGCGGGCGCAGCGCGCGGACCTGGGCGGCGGTGAGGCCGAGCAGGTGCTTGTCGACGCCCTTGAGCGTCACCTTGGTCTGCTTCGCGTCGACCTCGGCCGTCACGCCCTCGGGGAGCTTGAAGACGACCGGGTGCGAGAAGCCGAGGGTGAAGTGGATCTCCTTCGCCTTCACCTCGGCCTTGAAGCCGACGCCGTTGATCTCGAGGCCGCGCTCGTAGCCCTTCACGACGCCCTCGACGGCGTTCTTCAGGAGGGTCCGGGTCAGGCCGTGCAGGCCCTTGGCGAGGCGGCCCTCGTCCGGGCGGGTGACCTTCACCTCGCCCTTCTCGACGGCCACCTTCACGACCGGGTTCGTGCTGAAGGACATCTTGCCCTTCGGCCCCTCGACCTTCACGACCTGCCCGTCGACGGAGACCTTGACCTTCTCCGGGATCTTGACGGGGAGCTTTCCGACTCGGGACATGACTGGTTCGCTCCTCTTCCTACCAGACCGTGCAGATCAGCTCGCCGCCGACCTTCTGCTTGCGGGCCTCGCGGTCCGCCATGACGCCCTTCGAGGTCGACAGGATGGCGATGCCCATCCCGTTCAGCACCCGGGGGATCTCGTCCGTGGGGACGTACCGGCGCAGGCCGGGCTTCGAGACGCGCTTGATGTCGCTGATGGCCGGCTCGCGGTCGCCGTCGTACTTCAGCACGACGGTGATGGCGCCCTGGTGCCCCGGGGTGCCCTCGTGGACCACGAACTCCTTGATGAAGCCCTCGTCGCGCAGGACCTCCGCGATGCGGACCTTCAGCCGGGAGGCCGGGATGAGGACCTTCTCGTGCCGCGCGGCCGACGCGTTGCGGATGCGCGTCAGCATGTCGCCAATGGGATCGGTGAAGCTCATTGAGGTCTCTCTCCTACCAGCTCGACTTGATGACGCCGGTGATCTCGCCCTGGAGCGCGCGCTGCCGGAAGCACAGGCGGCACATCTGGAACTTGCGGAGGAAGGCCCGGGGCCGACCGCAGATCGGGCAGCGGTTGTACTGGCGAACCGGGAACTTCAGCTTGCGCTTCGCCTGCGCCATCTTCGAGAGCTTGGCCATGAATGTCTCCGTTACTGACGGAACGGCATGCCGAGGTGGCGCAGCAGGGCCCGGCCTTCCTCGTCGTTCCTGGCGGTCGTCACGACCGTGATGTTGAGTCCCTTGATCTTCTCGACCTTGTCGTAGTTGATCTCGGGGAAGATGATCTGTTCGCGGACGCCGAGGGTGTAGTTGCCCTTGCCGTCGAAGGCCTTCGGCGAGACGCCCTTGAAGTCACGGACGCGCGGCAGCGCGATCGTCACGAGGCGGTCGAAGAACTCGTACATCCGGTCGCCGCGCAGCGTCACCATGGCGCCGATGGACTGGCCCTGGCGGAGCTTGAAGTTCGCGATCGACTTGCGGGCCCGGGTGACGACCGGCTTCTGGCCGGTGATCGCCCCGAGCTGCTCGACCGAGACGTCGATGATCTTGCCGTTGTTGATGGCCTCGCCCAGGCCCATGTTGACGACGATCTTCTCGAGCTTGGGCGCCTGCATCGTGTTCTTGAACCCGAACTCCTTCATGAGCTCGGACCGCACCGTCTGCTCGTACCGCTCCCTCAGTCGCGCTGCCATGTGACGCTCTCCTTGCCTTCGTGGGGCCCCTGCTCGCGCCTCACGATGCGTTCTCGTTGGTTACTTCGCGGCCGCCTTGCGCTTCTCGAGCTTCGCCTTCTCCTTGGCGCCGAGGTCGCGCTGGATCTTCTCCTTGCGCACGGGCTCGGTGCCCTGGAGCACCATCACGCTCGAGATGGCGATGGAGCCGGCCTTCTCGATGATGCCGCCGTCGGGCTGCGACGGGTTGCGGCCCTTCTTCAGGTGCCGCTTCACCGTCATCAGCTTCTCGACGACCACCCGCCCCTTCTCGCGGTTGACCTCGAGGACCCGGCCCTGCTTCCCCTTCTCCCTGCCGGCGATCACCTTGACGGTGTCGCCCTTGCGGATGTCGGGCATGACTAGAGGACCTCCGGGGCGAGCGAGATGATCTTCATGAACTTGCGGGCGCGGAGCTCGCGGGCGACCGGCCCGAAGATGCGGGTGCCGATCGGCTCGAGGTCCTTGTTGATGAGCACGGCCGAGTTGCCGTCGAAGCGGATGTAGCTGCCGTCCGGCCGCTTCACCTCGCGGCTGGTCCGCACGATGACGGCCCGGGCGACCTCGCCCTTCTTCACCTTGGCGGCCGGGATCGCCTCCTTCACCGAGACGACGATGACGTCGCCGATGGAGGCGTAGCGGCGCTTCGTGCCGCCCAGCACCTTGATGCACTGGACGAGCTTGGCGCCGGAGTTGTCGGCCACGTCGAGGTAGGTCTCCTGCTGGATCATGGCGCTAGACCTCCGTCGCCTTCACGAGGGTCTCGGCCACGCGCCACCGCTTGTCCTTGGACATGGGGCGCGTCTCGACGATCCGAACGCGATCGCCGATCTTGCAGGCCTGCTCCTCGTCGTGCGCCTTGTACTTCTCGGCCTTGGTGATGATCTTCCCGTACTTGGGGTCCGCCACCCGGCGCTCGACCTTGACGACGACGGTCTTCGTCATCTTGTTCGAGACGACCACGCCGATGCGGGACTTCCGGTGTCCACGCTCCATGATCACTTCGCCTTCCCGGCCGCGGCGAGCTGCTTCTCGCGAGCGACCATGAGGATCCGGGCGATCTCCTTCCGCGTCTTGCCGAGATCCGCGGTCGAGTCGAGCACGCCGGTCGAGTGCTTGTTCTTGAGGTCGAACAGGGTCTGCTTCAGCTCCGCCGCGCGGGCCTGGAGGTCCTTCTCATCGAGCTCGCGCAGCTCCTTGACGGTCGCCATCGCTCGCCTCCTACAGGGTGGCCCCGCGCTTCACCATCTTGGTGGAGACGGGGAGCTTGTGCGCGGCGAGGTGGAACGCCTTCTTGGCGGTCGCGTCGTCGACGCCGGACATCTCGTAGAGGATGCGGCCGGGCTTCACGACGGCCACGTAGTACTCCACGTTGCCCTTGCCGGTTCCCATTCGAGTCTCGGCGGGCTTCTTGGTGATGGGCTTGTCCGGGAAGACCCGGATCCAGAGCTTCCCGCCGCGCTTCACGTAGCGCGTGATCGCGATGCGGGCCGCCTCGATCTGCCGGGCGGTGAGGTACCCGCACTCGGTCGCCTGGAGGCCGTGCTCGCCCTGGTTGAGGTCGGATCCGCGGTAGGCCTTCCCGCGCATCTTCCCCTTCTGCATCTTGCGGTACTTCGTACGTGCCGGCTGGAGCATGATCCTCTCCCGATTCCCTTACGGCCGCGCCCCGCCGCTCGAGCGCGGCGGGCGGTTGGCGGCGGACTGCGGGAGCACCTCGCCCCGCATGACCCACACCTTGCAGCCGATCTTCCCGTAGGTCGTCTTCGCCTCGGCGAACCCGTAGTCGATGTCCGCGCGGAGGGTGTGCAGGGGCACGCGGCCCTCGCGGTACCACTCGTAGCGGGCCATCTCGGAGCCGCCCAGGCGGCCCGAGCACGCGACGCGGATGCCCTTCGCCCCGAACTTGAGGGCGGTCTGCACCGCCTTCTTCATCGCGCGGCGGAAGGCGATGCGGCGCTCGAGCTGCGTCGCGATGTTCTCGGCGACGAGCTGGGCGTCGGTCTCGGCCTTACGGACCTCGACGACGTTCAGGTAGATCTCGTTCTCCGTCAGCGCCTGCAGGTCCTTCTTGATCGTCTCGATCCCGGCGCCGCGCTTGCCGATCACGATGCCCGGCCGCGCGGTGTGGACGTTGATCTTGACCTTGTTGGCGGCGCGCTCGATCTCGATCCGGGAGATGCCGGCCTGGCCGAGCTTCTCCTTCACGAACTCGCGGAGGCGGATGTCCTCGTGCAGCCACTTCGCGTAGTTCTTCTCCTCGTACCACTTCGACTCCCAGGAGCGGATGACCCCCAGGCGGAAGCCGATCGGATGGACTTTCTGACCCATGCTGGACTCGCTTTCCTAATCGGCTACGCCCGGGACTCGGTCCCGAGCTCGACGTAGACGTGGCTGGTCTTCTTCTCGACGCGGAACGCGCGCCCCTGGGCGCGCGGCATGAACCGGCGCATCTTCGGGCCCTGGTCGACGGTCAGCGTCTTCACGACGAGCGCGTCGACGTCGACCCGGCCGCCCTTGTTCTCGGCGTTCGCGACGGCGGAGCGGAGCAGCTTGGCGAGCGGCTTCGCGGCGGCGTGCGGCCGGAACTTCAGGACGGCGAGGGCGTCGCCCACCGCCATGCCGCGCACCTGGTCGGCCACGAGGCGGACCTTGCGCGGGGCGATGCGGAGGAAGCTCAGCGACGCGTGCGGCCCGGGCGGCGGCGGCGCGGGGCGATTCTTCCGGGAGCGCGACGGCGGCGGCGCGGTCCGGACCTTCTTCTTCGGCGTGTTGGTCTCGGCCATGATGGTCCTCGCTTACTTCTTCGCCGGAGCCGCCGGCGCAGGCGCCGCGGCGGCCTTCTTCTCGGCCGAGTGGCCGTGGAAGGTCCGGGTCGGCGCGAACTCGCCGAGCTTGTGGCCGACCATGTTCTCGGTGACGAACACCGGGACGAACTTCCGCCCGTTGTGCACCGCGAACGTGTGGCCGACGAAGTCGGGCAGGATGGTGCTCCGCCGCGACCAGGTCTTGATGACCGACTTCTTGTTGCCCTTGTTCGCGTCCTCGACCTTCTTGGTGAGGTGCTTGTCGGCGAACGGGCCCTTCTTGATCGAACGCGCCATGGTGGTCGTCCTCTAGCCGGCTAGTGAGGCGTGTTCCGGATGCCGGGCCGGCGCCGCGACACGATGAACTTGTCGGTGCGGCGGTTGTTGCGGGTCTTGAGGCCCTTGGTCTTCTGGCCCCACGGCGAAACCGGGTGCGGGTTGCCCTGACCGGACTTGCCCTCGCCGCCGCCGTGCGGGTGATCGACCGGGTTCATGGCGAGGCCGCGGACGGTCGGGCGGATGCCCTTCCAGCGGCTCTTGCCGGCCTTGCCGACGCGCACCGACGAGCTCTCGATGTTGCCGAGCTGGCCGATGACCGCGCGGCAGTCGAGCTCCACCTGGCGGACCTCGCCGGAGGGCATGCGGATCTGGGCGCGGCCGCCCTCCTTCGCCATCAGCTGGCCGAAGGAGCCGGCGGTGCGGATCATCTTGCCGCCCGAGCCCGGCTGCGACTCGACGTTGTGGATGACCGTGCCGAGCGGGATCGCCTTGATCGGCAGCGAGTTCCCGGGGCGGATGTCGACCGCGTCGCCGGAGAGCAGCACGTCGCCCACCGCCACGCCCACCGGGGCGAGGATGTACCGCTTCTCGCCGTCGGCGTAGTGGAGGAGCGCGATGCGGGCGGTGCGGTTGGGATCGTACTCGATCGCCGCGACCTTGGCCGGCACGCCGTCCTTGTTGCGCTTCCAGTCGATGATGCGGTAGCGGCGCTTGTGGCCGCCGCCGATGTGACGGGTGGTGATGTGGCCGTGGTTGTTGCGGCCGCCCGTCTTCTTCACCGTCTTGGTGAGCGCCTTCTCCGGCTTCGACTTCGTGATCTCGGCGAAGTCCGAGACCGACATGTGCCGGCGGGCGGGGCTCGTGGGCTTGTAGAGCTTCAGTGCCATGGTGGCCTCTTACTTCCCCTCGAAGAGGGCGATCGTCTCGCCTTCCTTGAGCGTGACGACGGCCTTCTTCCAGTTCGAGCGGCGGCCGATGCTCCGGCCCACCCGCTTGGTCTTGCCGCGCGCGATGGCGGTGCGGACGGCGGTGACGTGCACCGCGAACTGCTTCTCGACCGCCTGCTTGACCATGATCTTGGTGGCCTCGCGGTGCACCTCGAACGCGTACTGCCGGTTCGCGGCGCGGTTCTGCTCGGCCTTCTCGGTGATGAGCGGACGCTTCACCACGTCCTGGATCCCGACGCTCATGACAGGCTCGCCTCCAGCTTCTTCGCGGTGTCCTGGGTGAGGACGATCGTGTCGTGGCGGAGGATGTCGTAGACGTTCAGGCCCTCGAAGGGCAGGAAGTCCGAGCCCTCGAGGTTGCGGACGCTCTTCGCGAGCGCCGCGTTGGCCTGGCCGTCCACCACGAGCGCCTTCTTCGCGCCGAGCTTCTGGAGGACCTTCGCCGCCGCGGAGGTCTTCGGCGCCGACGGCTTCCACTCGGTCACGATGACGAGCTTGCCGTCCTTGCCGCGGAGCGAGAGCGCCGAGCGGAGGGCCGCCTTGCGGACCTTCTTCGGCACCTCGTAGGAGTAGTCGCGGGGCTTCGGCCCCATCGCCTTGCCGCCGCCCACCCAGTGGGAGGCGCGCGTCGAGCCCTGGCGGGCGCGGCCGGTGCCCTTCTGCTTGAACGGCTTCTTGCCGCCACCGGAGACGAGGGAACGGTTCTTCACCGCGTGCGTGCCCGAGCGATCGGAGGCGAGCTTCGCCTTCACCACCTCGTAGAAGAGGTGCTCGTTCACGTCGGCGGCGAAGACGGCGTCGGCGAGGTCGATCTCGCCCACCTTCTTCTTCTCGAGGTCGTAGACGTCGAACTTGGCCATGGTCGCCTCGACTACTTGATCTCCACGTCGACGCCCGCGGACAGATCGAGCTTCATCAGCGCGTCCAGGGTCTGGGGAGTCGGCTCGAGGATGTCGAGGAGCCGCTTGTGCGTGCGGATCTCGAACTGCTCGCGCGACTTCTTGTCGACGTGAGGGCTGCGGAGGACGGTGAACTTGTTGATCCGGGTGGGGAGCGGGATGGGGCCGGCCACCTTCGCGCCGGTCCGCTTCGCCGTCTCCACGATCTCGCCCGCCGACTGATCGAGCAGCTTGTAGTCGTAGGCCTTGAGCCGGATCCTGATCTTCTGAGTCGCCATCGGAACGCCTTTTGGTCCAGTCACGCGGCGCGGCGCGGGCCCGGTGCTCCGGAATCCCGCCGTTCGCCGGCGTGAACTACCTGACTACTGGATGACCTCGGCCACCACGCCGGCGCCGACCGTGCGGCCGCCCTCGCGGATCGCGAAGCGAAGCTCCTTCTCCATCGCGATGGGGGTGATGAGCGTCACCGTCATCGTGATGTTGTCGCCCGGCATGATCATCTCGATGCCGTTCGGCAGCTCCACCGACCCCGTCACGTCCGTCGTGCGGAAGTAGAACTGCGGCCGGTAGCCGTTGAAGAACGGGGTGTGACGGCCACCCTCCTCCTTCGTCAGCACGTACACCTCGGCCTTGAACTTCGTGTGCGGCGTGATCGACCCCGGCTTCGCCAGCACCTGACCGCGCTCGACCTCCTCGCGCTTCAGGCCGCGGAGCAGACACCCCACGTTGTCGCCCGCCTGCCCCTCGTCGAGCAGCTTGCGGAACATCTCGACGCCGGTCACGACCGTCTTCGCCGTCGCCTTCAGGCCGACGATCTCGATCTCCTCGCCCACCTTCACGATGCCGCGCTCGATGCGGCCCGTCGCCACCGTCCCGCGGCCCGAGATCGAGAACACGTCCTCGACCGGCATCAGGAACGGCTTGTCGGTCGCACGCTTCGGCGTCGGGATGTACGCGTCCACCGCGTCCATCAGCCGGAAGATCGACGGCTCGCCGAGATCCCCCTTGTCGCCCTCGAGCGCCTTCAGCGCCGAGCCCTTCACGATCGGGATCTCGTTGCCCGGGAACTCGTACTCCGTCAGGAGCTCGCGGACCTCGAGCTCCACGAGGTCGAGCAGCTCCTTGTCGTCCACCATGTCCACCTTGTTCAGGTAGACCACGATGTACGGAACGCCGACCTGCCGGGCGAGCAGGATGTGCTCGCGCGTCTGCGGCATCGGGCCGTCCGCCGCCGACACCACCAGGATCGCGCCGTCCATCTGCGCCGCGCCCGTGATCATGTTCTTCACGTAGTCCGCGTGGCCCGGGCAGTCGACGTGCGCGTAGTGCCGCTTCTCCGTCTGGTACTCGACGTGCGCGGTCGCGATCGTGATGCCGCGCTCCCGCTCCTCCGGCGCCTTGTCGATCTGGTCGTACGCCATGAAGCTGGCGAAGCCCTTCTGCGCGAGCACCTTCGTGATCGCCGCCGTCAGGGTCGTCTTGCCGTGGTCCACGTGGCCGATCGTGCCGACGTTCACGTGGGGCTTGTTGCGCTCGAACTTCTCCTTGGCCATGACGTCCTCTCCTCGCTCGGTGCTGCGGGCCTACCTGCTGGGCGCGGTGCCCTTCGCCTTGGCGACGACGGTCTCCGCGATGTTGTTGGGAACCTGCGCGTAGTGCGCGAACTGCATCGTGTAGGTTGCGCGCCCCTGGGTCTTGGAGCGCAGGTCGGTCGAGTAGCCGAACATGTCCGCCAGCGGCACGTGGGCCTCGATGACCTGCACACCCGAGCGCGGGTTCATCGCATGAATCTTGCCGCGACGCGAGTTCAGATCGCCGATCACGTCGCCCATGTACTCCTCGGGCGTCACGACCTCGACGTCCATGATCGGCTCGAGGAGGACCGGGGACGCCTTCTGGGCGCCGTCCTTGAAGCCCATCGAGCCGGCGATCTTGAACGCCATCTCGGACGAGTCGACGTCGTGGTAGCTGCCGTCGAAGACCTCGACCTTGAGGTCGACCATCGGGAAGCCGGCGAGCACGCCGCTCGTCATGGCCTCCTCGATGCCCTTCTGGATCGGGTTGATGAACTCCTTGGGGATCGAGCCGCCCACGGTGGCGTTGACGAACTCGAAGCCCTTGCCCGGCTCCTGGGGGATGAGGCGCACCCAGCAGTGGCCGTACTGGCCGCGGCCGCCGGTCTGCCGGACGAACTTGCCCTCCGACTCGACCTGCTTCGTGATGGTCTCGCGGTAGGCGACCTGGGGCTTGCCGACGTTCGCCTCGACCTTGAACTCGCGGAACATGCGGTCCACGAGGATCTCGAGGTGGAGCTCGCCCATGCCGCCGATGATGGTCTGGCCGGTCTCCTCGTCGGTGTGGACGCGGAAGGACGGGTCCTCCATCTGGAGGCGGTTGAGCGCCATGCCCATCTTGTCCTGGTCGGCCTTGGTCTTCGGCTCGACCGCGACGTGGATGACGGGCTCGGGGAACTCCATCCGCTCGAGGATGACGGCGTGGTCCTCGTCGCAGAGCGTGTCGCCCGTGGTCGTGGACCGGAGGCCGACCGCGGCGGCGATGTCGCCGGCGTAGACCTCCTTGATCTCCTCGCGCTTGTTGGCGTGCATCTGGAGGATGCGGCCGATGCGCTCCTTCTTGTCCTTCGTCGCGTTGTAGAGGTACGAGCCGGCCTCGAGCTTGCCGGAGTACACGCGGAAGAAGGTGAGGTTCCCGACGAACGGGTCGTTCATGATCTTGAACGCCAGCGCCGAGAACGGCTCCTTGTCGCCCGTCTTGCGGGTGATGGTCTCGCCCTTCGCGTTGACGCCCTGGACCGGCGGCTTGTCGAGCGGGCTCGGGAGGTAGTCCACGACGGCGTCGAGGATCTGCTGGACGCCCTTGTTCTTGAACGCGGTGCCGCAGAGCACCGGGAAGAACTTCATCTCGAGGGTGCCCTTGCGGATCCCGGCGGCGACCTCGTCCTGGGTCAGCGGGCGGCCGTCGAGGTACTTGTGCATCAGGGCGTCGTCGATCTCGGCGACCGTCTCCTCGAGCTTGGCGCGGTACTCCTTCGCCTGCTCGACGAGCTCCGCGGGGATCTCGATCTCCTGGTACTTCGCGCCCATCGTCTCGTCGTCGAAGGTGATGCCCTTCATCTTGACGAGGTCGACCATGCCGCGGAACTTGTCCTCGGCGCCGATCGGGATCTGGAGGGGCAGCGGCCGCGCGCCGAGCTTCCCCTGGATGGTGTCGACCGACATGAAGAAGTCGGCGCCCACCCGGTCCATCTTGTTGATGAAGCAGATGCGCGGGACCTTGTACTTGTCGGCCTGGCGCCAGACGGTCTCGGACTGCGGCTCGACGCCGTTGACCGCGTCGAACACCGCGCACGCGCCGTCGAGCACGCGGAGCGACCGCTCCACCTCGATGGTGAAGTCGACGTGCCCGGGGGTGTCGATGATGTTCAGCCGGTGATCGCGCCAGAAGGCGGTGGTCGCAGCGGACGTGATCGTGATGCCACGCTCACGCTCCTGCTCCATCCAGTCCATGACGGTGGTGCCCTCATGGACCTCGCCGATCTTGTGGGTGACGCCGGTGTAGAAGAGGATCCGCTCGGTGGTCGTGGTCTTGCCGGCATCGATGTGCGCCATGATGCCGAAGTTCCGGTAGCGCTCGAGCGGACTTGTACGTGCCATGTTCGCCTTCCTCCGTGCGTTCCCGAGCCCGTCGCCGAACGGCGGCGACGCCGAAACCGACCACCACCGAGCTGTCAAAGAGCCTGCGGAGACCCTCGGTCCCCTGCCGTCCTAGACGGCGACTGCGCTCTCGAACCTTCTCTCTTCTCCCGTTGACCGCCTGAAGAGCTACCAGCGGTAGTGCGCGAAGGCCTTGTTGGCCTCCGCCATCTTGTGCGTGTCCTCGCGCTTCTTCACCGCGTTGCCGCGGTTGTTGGCGGCGTCGATGATCTCGCCTGCCAGCTTCTCCTGCATCGTCTTCTCGCCGCGGCCCTTCGAGTAGTCGATGAGCCAGCGCATCGCGAGCGCGGTGCGGCGGTCCTGACGGACCTCGACCGGCACCTGGTACGTCGCGCCGCCGACGCGGCGGGACTTCACCTCGACGACCGGCTTCACGTTGTCGAGGGCCTTCTTGAAGATCTTGAGCGGATCGTCCTTGAGCTTCTGCTCCACCTGATCGAACGCGCCGTAGATGATGCGCTCGCCCGTCGACTTCTTGCCCTTGCGCATCAGGTTGTTGACGAACTTGGCGACGATCCGGTCCTGGAACTTGGGGTCCGGGAGGATCTTGCGCTTCTCGACTTCGCGGCGACGAGGCATCGGAGTGGATATCCCTGAGAAGAAATTAGCTCGGGCGCTTCGCGCCGTACTTGGAGCGGCTCTGCTTGCGGCCCTGGACGCCGACGGCGTCGAGGGTGCCGCGGATGATGTGGTAGCGCACGCCCGGGAGGTCCTTCACGCGGCCGCCGCGGATGAGCACCACCGAGTGCTCCTGCAGGTTGTGACCGACGCCGGGGATGTAGCTCGTGACCTCGAAGCCGTTGACGAGGCGGACGCGGGCGACCTTCCGGAGGGCCGAGTTCGGCTTCTTCGGGGTCGTCGTGTAGACGCGCGTGCAGACGCCGCGCTTCTGCGGCGACTCCTTGAGCGCGGGCGCCTTCTTCTTGATCTCGAGCTTCTCGCGCCCGTTGCGAACCAGCTGGCTGATCGTCGGCATCGGCTCTCTTGTTTCCCCAAGAAAATCGCCCCGGGAACTGCGACGCGGGGCGAGGACAACCCGTCGTGGAGGGCGCGGTTTATACGCTTCGGGGGCCGCCTGTCAAGCCGGAACCCTGATCTCGCGAACCTACGCGATCCGGGGCGTCGGCGAGGGCCTGTCCTGGGCCTGTCGAAGGGCCGCGTCGAGCAGCGCGCGGGTCGCGGTCGGCACGCCCAAACCCTCGATATCACGGAGTTCGACCCAGCGGAGCCCCGCGGAATCCCCGACCCTGCCCGTCCGCGGCAGTTCGCAGGCGTAGGCGCGGAGCCTCAGGTCGCGGTGCGTCAGGGTCCGATCGACCTCCGCGAGCAGCCTTCCCACCCGGACGGAGGGCCCGGCCAGCCCCTCGAGGTGCCGCCCCAGCGCCGCCTCCGCGCCGCGCCAGGAGCGCACCTCCACCCCGGGCAGGACCCACAGGCCGCCGAACAGCCCGCCCGCCGGTCGGCGCACGAGCGCGACCGCGTCGGCGCCCGGATCGAGCGCGCACGCGACGAGGAGCGCCCGGCGCGGCGCACGGGCGCGCGCGGGCGGGAGCTCCCCCTCCCTCCCCTGCTGGCGCGCGAGGCAGCGCGGCGCGACCGGGCAGCGCTCGCAGGCCGGCGTCGGCTTCCTGCAGACCGTGGCGCCGAGCTCCATCACCGCCTGGTTCCAGTCGCCCGGGCGCCGCGCCGGCACGAGCGCCGCCGCGATCGCCTCGAGGCGGCGCTTCACGCCGGGTGACGCAGGGTCACCCGGGACCGCGAAGAGCCGTGCGAGCACCCGCACGGCGTTCCCGTCCACCGCCGGGGCGCGCACGCCGAAGGCGATCGAGGCGACCGCCCCCGCCGTGTAGGGCCCGAAGCCGGGGAGCTCGAGGAGCGCCTCGAGCGTGCGCGGCAGGCCCCCGTGGCGCGCCAGGGCCTCGCGGGCGGCGGGCCCGAGCCGGCGGGCCCGGGCGTAGTAGCCGAGCCCGCTCCAGGCGGCGAGCACGTCCTCCTCGCGGGCGCGCGCGAGCGCCTCCAGCGTCGGGAACCGCGCGAGGAACCGGCGCCAGTACGGGAGCGCGGTCGCGACCTGCGTCTGCTGCAGCATGACCTCCGCGATCCAGGCTGCGTACGGATCGACCGCCGGCTGCGCCACACCGCGCGGTCCGCGCCACGGCAGGTCGCGCCGGGCCCGGTCGTACCAGGCGAGGAGCGCCCGGCGGAGGGCGGCGGCGGTGGCGGGCGCGACGGCGGTCAGGCCGCCCGAGTGTAGACGACCGCCCGCGGTTCGCGAACCGCGGTCAGGCCGACGCCGCCCGCCCGTCGCGGTCCTCGAGGTGGAGCGCGAGCCGGCACGACGCGCAGGTGGGCTCGCCACGGCGGTTGCCGGAGGCGGGGCGGCCGCAGCCGCAGCGGGCGACGTGCCCGGTGACGAACGCGGCGAGCTCGGCCGCGAGCGCGGGGTCCCGCAGGATCCGCCTGTGGCCCAGCCCTTCCGTGCGCCTGAGGCGCGCGCCCGGCCACGCCGCGGCGATGACCTCGGCCTCGCGGAACGGCACCTCGCGGTCCTCCGCGTCGTGGACCACGAGCCCGGGCACCTGCACCGATGGGAGCAGCGCGCCGGCGTCGAGCGACTCCATCGAGACGCCCACCCTGGCCTCGAGCCCCCTCCGGATGCGGTCCCCGGCGCCGGGCGGCAGGCCGAACGCCCGCGCGAACGCACCGAAGAAGCCGAACGGGCTCGACGGCGCGCCGACCGTGACCGCGGCGTCCAGCGCGACGAGCCGGCGGGAGAGCGCGATGCCGAGCGCGGCGCCGCCGAAGGAGTGTCCGATGGCGGCGCGGGCGCCCACGTGCCGCGCGACGGCGGCGAGCGCGTCCGCCATGCGCAGGAGGTTCGTGGTGCCGCCGCCGGAGCGGCCATGGGCGGGGCCGTCGAAGATCGCGACGGCGAGCCCGGCGTCGAGGAGCGCGCGCCCGAGCGGAGCGAGCTGCGTGCCCCGCCCGCCCCACCCGTGCACGAGGAGCACCGCCGGCCCCTCGCCGGCGGCCTCGCCGTGCACGGTGACGCCCGCGGCGTGCAGCGAGAACGGCCGGCCCCCGGGGAGCGCCGGACCGGGCCGGCCGGGCCCGGTGGGCGGCGGCGTGAAGAAGAGGCGGGCCGCGAGCCGATCGCCGAGCGGTGGCGCCAGGGCGTAGAGGGCGCGGACGCCGGTGCGCAGGAGCGCGGGCGGACGGACCTCGGCGCGGGTATCGGCACGACCGGTCGTGCTCTTTTCGGGGTGTGCGGCGGCGGAGGGAGGGCTCATCGGGTTCTCCTTCGGTTCGGCGGGTGCGGCCGGTTCCGGCCGCGGGGGTTCAGCTGCGGACGGCGAGATCGCGAAGCAGGCGCTCGAAGGAGGCCCTCGCCCGCTCCCCGGCCTTCGGGTCGCGGAGGAGGCGCACCTCCCATTGCGTGGCGAGGCCGATGGCGAGGAGGTCGAACGCCACCTGCGCGGGGTCGGCGTCGCCGCGGAACGCGCCCGCCTGCTGGCCGCTCCGCACGACGCGGCCGATGGTCTCGAGCCAGGCCCGCTGGAGCTCCACGAGCTTGTCGTGCGCGGGGCCGGGCCGGTCGTCGAGCTCGGCCGCGGCCGCCTGGAAGATGCAGCCGCCGGGCTGGCGCACCTTGCGGGGCCAGTCGAGCCAGAGCGTGAAGAGGGCGCGCAGCCTGGGCTCACCCGCCGGCGCTGCGAGCGCGGGCCGCACGACGACGTCCGCGAAGCGCGCGGCCGCGCGCTCGAGGGTCTGGACCTGGAGATCTTCCTTCGAGCCGAAGTGGGCGAAGAGGCCGCTCTTCGAGAGCTCGAGCTCCTCGGCGAGCTTCCCGAGGGAGAGCCCCTCGAGGCCGAGCTCGGACGCGAGCCGGAGTGCGCCGTCCAGGATCAGCTCCTTCGTCCGCTCGCCCTTCCTCATGCCGAACAAAATAGAACGACCGGTCGTTCCGCAAAAGGCCCCGTCCGGGAACGCGAGAGGCCCCTGCCCTCGCGGGCAGAGGCCTCTCGAACTCACCAGCGCTTCTGGGTGGTTACGCCACCCGGCCCTCGACCGCCGCCCAGTCGACGTTCTTGAAGAACGCGTCGACGTACTTCGCGCGCTCGGTGGCGAGGTAGTCGCGCATGAACGCGTGCTCCCAGCCATCCATCACGAGCACCGGCTTGAAGCCCGCGACGAGGTTGTCCTGGTGCAGCTGGACGAAGTGGTTCGAGAGCCAGCCGGTCTTCGGGTCCTGGAACGTGAAGGCCCAGCCGATGCCCGGCATGGTCGCGACGGCGCGGAAGTCGGCGAGCCAGTTCGCGTACGAGCCGAACGACGCCTCGACGGCCTTCTTGAACTTCGAGCCCGCGGCCGGCTCCGCCTGCGCGCCGGCGGTGAGGTTCTCGAAGTAGTACTCGTGATTCACCATGCCGCCGTACTCGAAGCCGAGGCGGCGGGTGAGCTCGGCGTAGACCGGGTCGGCGCCGGAGGCCTTGCCCTCGCCGCAGATCGCGAAGAGCTTCTCCGTGAGCGTGTTGCAGCGCTTCACGTAGCCTTCGTAGAGCTTCAGGTGCTCCTCGATCTGCTTGTCCGAGATGCCCGCGAGGCCGCGGACCTTCGAGTAGTCCTTGGGCGCGTACTTCTTGGCGTCTGCCATGGGTCGCTCCGTTGTTCGGGGTTCAAGGAATCCGTCAACCCGCGAGGTAGTGGCGGCGACACGAGGTGTCAAGGCGCCGGAAGGGCCGATTTCCCCGAGGGGTGCGGTCCAGCCGTTCACGAAGAGGAAACGCCCCCGCGACCCGACGCCGCGGGTGAGACCGCGAGCGCGAGCGCCGCGACCCCGGCGAACGCGGCGCAGGTGCCGAGCGCGACGGCCGATCCGCGCGCTTCCCACAGCCACCCGGTGAGCAGCCCGGCGGGCAGCGCCGCCGCGCCGGTCACCCCGTGGTACCACCCGAACGCCCGACCTCTTTCGCCCGCTGGAGCGAGGTCCGACACCAGCGCCCGCTCCGCCCCCTCCGCGAGCCCGTGGTAGAGCGCGTACCCACCGAAGAGGGCCGCGACCTGCCACGGCGCGCTGGCCACGGCGAACCCCGCGTACGCGAGTGCGTACGCCCCCCACCCCGCCGCCACCACCCACCGCCGCGGCACGCGGTCGGAGAGCACGCCGCCAGGCAGGCCCGCCAACGTCTTCACGACGTGGTGCCCGAACCAGAGGAGCGGGACCGCCGACTCGGAGAAGCCGACCGCCCGGGCCTTGAGCAGGAGGAAGGCGTCGGTCGAGTTTCCGAGCGCGAAGACCCCGGCGAGCAGGAGGTACTGCCGCAGCTGCGTCCGCATCGGCACCTGCACCGGCACCTGCAGATGCATCTGCCGATCCCGATCCTGATCCTGATCCTGATGCCGATCCTGATCCTGATCCTGATCCTGATGTCGATCCCTCTCCCTCCCCAGCCTCCACGCCAGCACCAGCGGCGCCACCACCCCCATCCCCGCCGCCACACCGAACGTCACCCTCAGCGATGCCCCGCCCGCGAGCAGGCCCGAAGCGACGAGCGGCCCCACCGCCGCCCCCAGGTGATCCATCGACCGCTGCAGCCCGAACGCCCTCCCCCGCTCCCCGGGCGCGGCCGCATCCGCGAGCAGCGCATCCCGCGGCCCCGACCGGATTCCCTTCCCCATCCGGTCGACGAGCCGTGCCACCAGCACCTGCCACGGCGCCACGGCCGCCGCGATCCCCGCCCGCGCGGCCGCCGGCAGCCCGTACCCGCCGATCACGAGCGCCCGCCTCGGCCCGCGGTCCGACCACCGCCCGGCCAGCACCTTCACCGCCGCCCCGAGCGCCTCGGCCGCGCCCTCGACGAGCCCGAGCACGCGCGCCCCGCCGCCCGGCAAGGACGCGAGGAACAGCGGCAACAGCGGGAAGATCGCCTCGGACGAGACGTCGTTGAACAGGCTCGCGAGCCCGAGCAGCCAGACCGTCGGTGAAAAGCCGCGGAACCCGCGCACGCAACCTCCAGGAGGGCCTCGGTGCGCCCCGAGCCTACCAGGGACCCGTGCTAAGGTCCGCGCCCGTGCCCGCCGCCCGCCGCCGCCCCGGTCCCCTCGCGCGCGCCCTCCTGGGCCTGGCGGGCGCGGCCGCGCTCGCCGCTGGCGCGGCCGGCGTCCTCTGGATGGCGCTGCCCGACCCGTCGCCCCTCGCGAAGCACGACCCCGACACGACCGCGCTCATCGAGCAGCGGAGGGCCGAGGCGAAGCAGAAGAAGCGCCCGTTCCGGGTCCGGCGCACGGTGATCCCGCTCGAGCGCGTGCCGCAGCACCTCGTGCAGGCGCTCGTCCTCTCCGAGGACGCGAACTTCTGGACCCACTCCGGGGTCGACCTCCTCGCGATCCAGGAGGCGGCGGAGCACGATCTCCGGAAGGGCCGCTTCGCGCACGGCGGCTCGACGATCACGCAGCAGCTCGCGAAGAACCTGTGGTACGGCACCGAGAAGTCCCTGGGCCGCAAGGCCAAGGAGGCCGTGCTCGCGTGGAAGCTCGAGCGCGCCCTCTCGAAGAAGCGGATCCTCGCGCTCTACCTCAACGCGGTGGAGTTCGGCGACGGCGTCTTCGGCATCGAGGCGGGCGCCCGCCACCGCTTCGGCGTCGGCGCCCGCGACCTCTCGCCCGCGCAGGCCGTCGTGATGGTCGCGATGCTGCCCGCGCCGCTCCGCGTCGACCTCGCACACCCCTCCACCTGGCTGCAGCGCCGCTCGCGCCGGCTCCTCGACCTCATGAAGGTCACCGGGCGGCTCGACCCGATCGCCTACCGGCTCTCCGCGACCGAGCTCGACCGCATCCTCGCCGGCCCGCGCCCCGAGGACGACGCCGAGGACCCGCCGGAAGACGAAGGGGGTCAAGTCGTTCCACTTGACACTCAGCGACCTGAGCCCGCCGAACCCGCGGGCGATGCCACCCCCGTCGGGCCAAGCGGGAAGTGGAAGGACTTGACCCCTCAAGGCGCCGGCGGCACCACCGGGCAGGCCGAGACCGCGCCCAGCGAGCAGGGCGGGTTGGGCTCGGTCTCGCACGAGTAGTTGCCGGGGTCGTTCACGTAGGTCAGGCACGCGGCCGCGTCCCAGCACTCCGCCCAGCCGACGTTCCCGAAGATCGTGTGGTACGTGATCGCGGCCCTGCCCGCGCCCGCCCGGTCGAAGGCCGAGGCGATCTCGAGGTAGTTGAAGCCGCTCGGGATGACGTAGACGAAGCCGCCCGTGCCGTCGGCGTAGCCCGCGTAGCGGTACTCGAACGGCAGGGCCGCCTTGTTGGAGGCGACCTGCATCACGACCTTCCTGGGGTCGCCGCTGCGATCGTAGGTCGCGTTCAGCACGCCGTGCGGCGTCGTCGCGTCGTCGAGGCCGAGCGTCCAGAGGAGCTCGAAGTCGATCTCGAGCGTGCCCCGGCCGACCTTCGCCGAGGGACCGCGGAAGGTGCCGCTGATGAACGGCACGAAGTCGCCCTGCCCCTTCCTGCGCGCCTCGAGCGAGAAGGTGTGCTCGACGAGGCCGGCCTGCTCCGTCCTCACGATCCGCGCGAGCAGCTCGAAGCCGGGGTGATCCCGGTCGTCCCAGGGCCCCCACACGCGCATGTCGTCGGTGCGGGTGGTGGGCTCGAGGGTGCGGACGAGATCGACGAGGTCGAGCACGAAGTCGACCGCGGCGTTCAGGGAGTCCGACGTCGGCTTCGCCTGCAGCCACAGCGCCGCCGGCCGCGTGCCGCACGCCGCGAGCGCGCCCGCCTGGGCGTTCGCGGAGGCCGGCACCTCGACCCGCAGGTCCGCGCGCGAGGGCAGCGCCGCGAGGAAGCGCACGTCCTCCTGGGACCAGTTTCCGCAGCCCGCGCCCGCGAGCGCGGAGACGGCGAGCGCGGCGATCACCGCGGCCCGGATGCTAGTCGCCCAGCGCATACTCCACCCCGACGAGCCCCTCGACGAACCCCAGGCTCTGATTGGAATCCACGTTGTAGAAGAGCCATGCGACCCGCGCGCGGGCGACGGCGGAGAGGCGCGGCGTCATCCGCCACCCCACCGCACCGATCAGGCCGGGCGTCACCGTGAAGAAGTGCTGCCGCGGGAGCGCGTCCTCGGCCGCGAAGCGGCGTGCGAGGTAGGTGGCCCCGAGCCGGACGCCCGCCTGTGCGCCGACCGCGCCCTGGCCCCACTCCTTCCAGAGCCCGACCCCGCCGCCGACGAGCGCGAAGTCGAACGGCACCGACACGCCGCCCCCGAGCCCGACCGCCCCCTTCCCGCCGCCGACCGCCGCGTCGAGCCCCCACACGAGCCCGTGGCCGAGGTCGTCGCGCGCCGCGAGCTCGAACCCGCCGAGCCCGGCGGGTGGGAAGAGGCCGGTCTTGCCCTTCCCCTCGAAGAACCGCTGCCCGCCCACGCCGAGGAGCAGCGCGAACCGCGCACCGCCGAAGCCCTTCTGCGGATCCCGGTCCAGCGGCACCCGATCCATCCGCGCGTCCTCGACCGGCACCGGCCCGCCGGCCACCTCGAGCCGCGCGACGAGGAGCCCGCTCTCGTCCGGAAGCCGCTTCTTGACGAGGTACTTCCCGGGCGCGAGCGCGATGCGCCGCTCGGCGCCGGCCGCCTTCGCGACCTCCGCGACCGCCCGGCCCGCGCCGTCGAGCACGACGTAGAGCCCCTCGGCCGCGGCCGGGAGCACGACGCCGCCCGCGGCGGGCTTGAGCTCGGTGAGGACGACGTCGCCCGCGCCGCCGAGGTCGTAGAGGAAGACCGGGTGCTGCACGCCGGCGGCCGAGGACGCGGTCGCCCCGACCGTGCGCGCGTAGGCGTACGCGTACGCCTCGGCGAGCGTGACGAGGCCGTCGCCGGAGGTGTCCGCGCCGCCGAGGAGGCCGGACGCGAGGTGGTGGGTGAAGTAGCTCGCGCCGATCGCGTCGGACTCCTGGGAGTCCTCGTCCGCAGAGGACGAGGCCACGAGCACGAGGCCGCGCGGCCCGCCGGGCTGCGCGGTCTTCACGTCGAACGTCGGCGCGGGCCGGACGCCCTTCGCGCGGACGATGGCGCCCGAGCGGCAGGAGTCGAGGAGGCCGATGCGCACGTCGGCGGGCGAGGACGCGAGCGCCTCGCGGAGCTCGTCGAGCGGGAGGGCGCCGGTACCGAGCCGGAGCGCGCCGTCGCGCGCGTGACCGGAGTAATAGACGACGAGCACGGTCCGCTCGCCGGCGGCGGAGGCCCGCCCGGCCGCGGCGGAGAGCTCCGCGAGGGCACGGCGGAACGCCGGGGCGCCCGCCGAGAGGAGCAGCCGCGCGTCCTCGGGCCGGACGCCGCCGACCTCGGTGAGGATGCCGTGGATGCGCCGGGCGTCGCGCTCGGCGTAGCGCAGGCGCACCGCGCCCGGCCCGCCGTCGGGCTCGCCGACCACGAGCGCGAAGCGCCGGCCCGCGCCGCCGCCCGCGGGCGTGGCCCGCGCGGGCGCCGCCGCGAGCCCCGCCGCGGCGAGGCAGAGCGCGAGCGCGACGGCGCGGGCGGACGTCACCGCGGCCCCCGGGTGAGCGGCACGATCAGCACCTCGGCCTCGGCGTCCGGGGCGGCCGCGCCGACGCCGGAGGCGCCGAGGCGGGCGACGAGCGCGGCGCCGTCTATCGGCCGGTCGTCGAGGACCACGACGAGCTCGCCGTCGCCCTCGCCCGTCCACTCGAACGCGCCCGGCAGCGGGCCCTTCACGGCCGGGCCGGCATAGACGAGGGCCGGGCCGTCGCGATCGACCAGCGCGACGGCGGCGTGGGTGTGGCCGGCGGGGCCGAGCGCGACGCGCATCGAGGCGCCCGCGGGCACCGGCTCGCCCGGGCCGAGCGCGCGCGCCCCCGCGGGGGAGGAGACGTGGAGCTCCGCCGTGGCGCCGCCCTTCGTGCGGATGCCGGCCGAAAGGTCGTCCCGTCGATCGCGGAGTTCCCGGAGCAGCGGGACCGCGACGACCGCCGCGAGGCCGGCGGCGAGCGCGAGCGGCGCGAGGCGCAGCGCGAGGCTCGGGGCCGGACGGCGCAGCGGCACGGGCGGCGCGGCCAGGCGGTCGGCGACGCCCGCCGCGAAGGCAGGGAACGGCAGGACGCGGGCCAGGTCGGCCCGCTCGGCCTCGAGCTCCCGGAGCGTGGCCTGGCAACGGGCGCAGCCCTCGACGTGGGCCTCGGTGCGGGACCGCTCGTCGCCCTCGAGCTCGCCGGCCGCGAGGCGGCGGACGCGCATCGCCGAGCATGGCACGCCGGGGCCGCCGAGCGACGTCATGGCAGCTCCTCCGGGTCCGCGGGCAGCTCGACGTCCGGCATCGCCTCGGCGAGGGTGGCGCGCGCGGCGGCGAGGAACTCCCTCAGGCGCTTTCGCACCGTGGGCAGGCTGCGGCCGGTCTCGGCGGCGATCTCGGCCTGGGTCAGCTCGTCCACGAAGTACAGCACGGCGACCTCCTGCGCTTCCCCGGGCGCGCTCCTGAGCAGCGCCCGCACGAGCTCCCTCGACTCCGGCTCGATGCCCCGTTCCTTCCGGTCGCGGGCCATCCGCTCGACCTCGTCCCGCCAGGCCGCCCGCGAGGCCCGGAGCACGTTGAGGCAGTGGTGCGTCGCCGCCCGCATCAGGTACGCCGTCGGCGACGCGGCGGCGACGAGCTCCGCCGTGCTCTTCAGGACCCGCGCGAACACCTCCTGCGTGGCGTCGCGCGCGGCGTCCTCGTCCTTCAGGAGGTAGCGGCAGCGGCCGAACACCATCGCCGCGTGCCGCCGGTACAGGTCCTCGATCGCGTGGCCCGGCCGGGCGGCTTCACCCGCGCCGGGGCCGGGAACCCCGGCGGAGGGGCCGACGGGGTCGGCCTTTCCGCCGGGGATGACCGAGAGCCTGGGCACCCGTCGACGTTACGGCAGCGTGAGCGTCGAGTACACCGGGGTGCCGAACGGCGCGCACGCGTCGTTCGAGCCGACCATCGTGACGGCGTCGACGATCTGGTACTCGAGCACGAAGCCGCCGGCGTTGCCCGCCCAGCACTGGCTGGCGGTGTGCGACGCGCCCGTCTCGACGTACTTCGCGTCGCCGCGGCCCTCGCCGCCGGTCACCCAGCGGGTGGCGAGCGAGAGGTTCTTCGAGGTGCCGACGCCCTGGAACATGAACTGGAGGTCGCCGCCGGTCGCCGACTCCTCGAAGTCGTAGGCGATGTCGAGGTAGGCCGGGCCGGCCGGGTCGGAGTTCTTCGCGCCGGTGAAGAGGGCGGTGAGCTTCAGGAACGTGCGGTTGTCGTAGGTGACGGAGAGCTTCCCGTGGTCGTCCTTCGTGGGCTGGACGGTCTTCGACGCGTCGAGGTCGAGGACGAAGTCGCCCTGGCCGTGCCGGCCGTCGGCGCCGGGGAAGGCGTGGCCGGAGAGGATCGGCGTGAAGTCGGTCGCGGCGGCCGCGTGGGCGCCGAGCACGTAGCTGTAGCCGTCGCCGTCGCGCTTCACGACCATCCGCCAGGAGACCTGGGCGTTGTTGTCGTCCTTCCACGGGCCCCAGGTGCACTGGTCGGCGGTGCACTCGGTCGGCGGGAACGCCGTGATGACCTGGACGAGCGTGAGGATCGCCCAGCTGTTGAGGTTGAAGGTGAGCGCGACGTAGTAGGAGTCGAGCGCGAACTCGGCCGGGATCGTGACGGCGTCCTCGACGGTGAGCGCGCCGGGGTTCGCGGCCTTCGGCGAGCCGACCTGGATGTCGGCCGGCTTCGGCATGGCGGCGCGGACCTCGTCCGGGCTGATGTCCTTCTTGGCGCAGGCGCCGAGCAGCGCGGCGGCGGCGAGGATGGCGATGGTCTTCTTCATGGTCAGGCCCTCGGTCTCTCGTTCCAGGGTGGGCCGGGAGAGTCCGGCCGTTCTCAGGGAATGGGACACGGCCGCCCCCCTGGAATGGAAACAGGCTAGAGGGCCTCGGACGGGGCGTGAAGGGGACCGATGTGGGCGGAGGTGGGTCCGGCTACCGCCGGGCCCTGAACCACGCGAACGTGCGCGCGAGGCCGTCGGCGATCGGCACCTCGGGGCGCCAGCCGATGGCCCTCCCGGCGAGCGACGGGTCGATGCAGGAGCGGGCCTGCTCGCCGAGGCGCGCGGGCGCGTGCACCGGGCGCTGCTCGACGCCCGCCGCGCGCGCGAGGTGCGCGTGCAGCGCGAGCACGTCGGTCTCGACGCCGGTGCCGACGTTGAGCGGGCCGTCGTGGCGCCGCTCCGCGGCGAGCAGGTTCGCGCGGGCGACGTCGCCGACGAACACGTAGTCGCGGGTCTGGCGGCCGTCGCCGTAGACGGTGCACGGCTTCCCGTCGAGGAGCCTCCCGCAGAAGATCGCGACCACGCCGGCCTCGCCGTGCGGGTCCTGCCGGGGGCCGTAGACGTTCGCGTAGCGGAGCGCGGCGAAGGGGACGCCGTAGCCGGCGCGGAAGACGCCGAGGTACAGCTCGCTCGCGGCCTTGCTCGCCCCGTAGATCGAGATCGGCGCCTGGCGCTCGGACTCGGTGGTGGGGATGGGCGCGCCATCGCCGTAGGTCGCCCCGCCGGACGAGGCGAAGAGCACGTGCTCGAGCCCGCCGGCGGTCACCGCGGCCTGCATGAGGTTGAGGAGCCCGCCGACGTTCACGTCGGCGTCGTGCCGCGGATCGGACATCGAGCGACGCACGTCGATCTGCGCGGCGTGGTGGCAGAGGACCTGCGGGCGCTCCTTCGCGACGATCTCGGCGGCGGCGGCGCTGCGGACGTCGACCGGGTAGAAGCGCGCGCCGGCGGGGACGTTCTCGCGCCTGCCCGACGAGAGGTCGTCGAGGATCGCGACGTCCCAGCCCGCGGCGAGGAAGGTGTCGGCCACGGTCGAGCCGATGAAGCCGGCCCCGCCCGTGATGAGGATCCGCCTGGCCATGCCCGCCCTCCCCTACACGCGCTCGCGGAACCACGCGATCGTGCGCTTCATCCCCTCGTCGAGCGCGACGCGAGGCTCCCACCCGAGCAGCGTCCGGGCGAGCGTGATGTCCGGCTGCCGCACGCGCGGGTCGTCCTGCGGCAGGGGCCGGAAGACGATCTCGCAGCGGCTGCCCACGAGCCGCTGCACCGCCTGCGCGAACTCGAGGACCGTCATCTCGTGCGGGTTGCCGATGTTCACGGGCCCCTCGTGGCGGGAGCGCAGGAGCCGCCACATGCCCTCGACGTTGTCGTCCACGTAGCAGAACGAGCGCGTCTGCTTGCCGTCGCCGAACACCGTGATCGGCTCGCCCCGCAGCGCCTGCGCCACGAAGTTGGGCACGACCCGGCCGTCGTCGAGCCGCATCCGGGGGCCGTACGTGTTGAAGATGCGCGCGATGCGGGTGTCCACGCCGCGGTGGCGCCGGTAGGTCATCGTGATCGACTCGGCGAACCGCTTCGCCTCGTCGTACACGGAGCGGGGCCCGACCGGGTTGACGTTCCCCCAGTAGGACTCGCGCTGGGGGTGCTCCAGCGGATCGCCGTAGACCTCGGAGGTCGAGGCGAGGAGGAACGTCGCGGCGTGCCGCTTCGCGAGGAGCAGCGCGCTCTCCACCCCGAGCGAGCCGACGTGCAGGGTCTCGAGGGGGTGCTCGAGGTAGTCCACGGGCGAGGCCGGCGACGCGAAGTCGAGCACCGCGTCGATGGGGCCCGCGATCACGTCGAGCGGCTGGCAGATGTCCCGCTCGACGAAGTCGAAGCGCGGCTCCCGGCCGAGGTGTTCCAGGTTCCGGCGGGTCCCCGTGATGAGGTTGTCGACGCCCGTCACCCGCCAGCCCTCGGCGAGGAAGCGTTCGACGAGGTGACTGCCGATGAACCCGGCGGCTCCGAGGATGACGGCGCGCTTCATGTGGCCCACACCCCTACTTCTTGGTCCCGAGATCCTCGAGCGAAAGTTGCCCTGGCAGGGCGCCGCGATACTTGTCGAGCACGAGGTCGATGCCCTGGCGGATGTACTCCGCCACCGGCACCTTGGTGCGGTCGTGCAGCAGCTTGAGCCGGTCGTTCTGCTCCGGCGTGATGTACACGGTCGTCGAGATCTTCTTCCGCGCCATGGGGCGTACCCCCGCGGTGAACGTAGGTGACCACCGGTATGCTGTCAAATAGGGTCACGTGTTCTGGTCTGCGGCCCTGACCCGGGTCTAGAATCGCGGCCCGAGGTGGACATGCGCCGAACCGCCCTGCTCCTCACCGCTCTCGTCGCCGCGACCGCCTGCGGCAGCCGCCAGAAGGCCGGCTCCGCCGGCGCGCCCGGCCGGTCCGACCCGGCCCCCGCGAAGGCCATCGTGCCGAAGGGGATGGAGCCGGTGCCAGGCGAGCAGGTGACCTCCTACGACCTCACCCGCGAGGGCAAGCCCGACGCGTGGAAGTTCGTCGTGAAGGGTCCGGACGGCCAGGAGCACATCGTCCGCAAGGAGAAGGACCTGAACGGCGACGGGAAGATCGACGCGTGGGAGAAGTACAACGACGACGGCTCCCTCGCGGTGCTCGTCTACGACTTCGACTTCGACGGCAAGCCCGACGCCACGCTCTACTTCGAGAAGGACCAGCTCGTGAAGAAGGACCTGGCCTTCGGGTTCGACGGCGTGCCGCGGACCTTCGCCTACTACGAGAAGGGCAAGCTCGTCCGCAAGGAGCGCGACACCACCGGCGACGGCAAGGTCGACACCTGGGAGTACTGGGAGAACGGCGAGCTCGACCGCATCGGTGTCGACGTCGACGGCGACGGCCAGGTGGATCGCTGGGAGACGAAGCACAAGGACGACGACAAGGCCGAGAGCGCCTCCGCGCCGGCCGCGCCCGCGGCGCCGTCGCCCGCAGCGAAGACGAAGTAAGGCTAGTAGCCGACCTCGATCCCCACCAGCAGCTCGGCCCGCCACCCGGCGGGGCCGC
Organism: Anaeromyxobacter sp.; assembly: GCA_046351695.1. Lineage (GTDB taxonomy): Bacteria > Myxococcota > Myxococcia > Myxococcales > Anaeromyxobacteraceae > Anaeromyxobacter. The sequence continues at coordinate 749,260 of JAXLYA010000001.1, forward strand.
GCCGCGCGCCCGCGCGGAGGCCCGCGAGGACGGGACCCACGCGCCACCCCGCGCCCGTGCTCGCCCCGACCGCCGCGCCCACCCTCCCCGCCTCCGCCGCCGCGCCGAGCTCGAGCCCGAGCGAGAGCCGCGCCCGCTCCCCTGCCGTGGCGCGCAGCCCGGCCGTCGCCCAGGCCGGCGGGCCGGCGCGGTCCGCGGCGCGGCCGGAGGTCCGCGGCGCGGACGCCCACCCGAGGGTCGCCGTCCAGTCGACGGGCCCCTCGAGCCAGCCCGCCGCCGTCAGCGCGAGGGCGAGCCCGGCGCGGCCACCGCCGCGGGAGGGCCCTGTTTCCAGGGCGAGGGAGCGATCGGGGGCCTGCGCGGGGACGGCGGCCGGCGCGGCCAGGAGGACGAGGAGGCGGACGAGCGTTCGCATGCGGCACGGCGGTAGCAAGAACCGGGCGCATGCCCCGCCTCGCCCTCGCCCTCGCCGCGGCGCTCGCCCTCGCCTGCGCGCACCGCTCGACCGTCCACCCCCGCGCAGCGGAGGAGCTGCGGCGCGGCTACGCCCACGTCGCGGCGGGCGACCTCGAGCGCGCCGAGGTCGCGTTCGAGCACGCCCTCGCCTTCCGCCCGGACCTCCCGGAGGGCCACGCGGGCCTCGGGGTCGTCGCGCGCCTGCGCGGCGACCTCGCCGCGGCGCGGCGCCACCACGAGCGCGCCGTGAGGCTCGAGCCCGAGTTCGCCGAGGGCTGGGCGAACCTCGGCGAGACGCTGCTCGCGCTCGGGCGGCACGAGGACGCCGTCCGCGCGCTGCGCGGCGCCCTCGCGATCGATCCCGACCTCTCCGACGCGCGCGAGAACCTCGTGCGCGCGCTGATCGCCCGCGGCCTGGAGGGCGGCGACCGCGGCGTGCCGCTCCTCGTCGCCGCCCGGCGGGAGGCGCTGCACGTGCTCGAGGCCGACCCCGGCCGGGCCTCCGCCCACCACGACCTCGCGTTCCTCGCCTGGCGCGCCGGCGACCTCCATGCGGCCGCCGCCGGCTACCGCCGCGCGCTCGAGCTCGAGCCATCGGACGCGCGGCACGCGGTGGGGCTGTGCGCGGCGCTCGTCGGGCTCGCGAGATGCGAAGAGGCAGCGACCGCCTGCGGCCGCTGCCTCGCACTGTCACCTTCTGAGCCCGCCTGCCGGGAGGGCCGGCGGCGGGCCGAGGCCTGCCGGTGAGGCTACTTGATGGTCCAGGTGTCGCCGCTCGCGAGGAGCTTCTCGACGCTGGCCGTGCCCTTCGCCTTCGCCTGGTCGATCTGCTGCCAGGTGAGCTCGTCGGCGGTCGGCCGGCGCACGTCGCGCAGCACGCCGATCGGCGTCGGGAAGCCCGGCTGCAGCGAGAGGTTCGCCAGCATGAACGCGATGGTCGGGTCGTCGCGGGTGACGTCGTGCACGAGGATGTCGGCCTCGGTGACGCCGTTCTCGCCGACGGTGACCACCTCGAGCCGCGCCTGGCGGCCGTCGAAGCGGATGCCCTTCTTGTTGTCCTTGCCGAAGAGGAGCGGCTTGCCGTGCTCCATGCGGAGCAGCTGGTCGGCCTTCACCGCCTTCTCGGTGATCGCGGTGTAGGCGCCGTCGTTGAACACCGGGCAGTTCTGGTAGATCTCGACGAAGGTCGACCCCTTGTGCTCCGCCGCGGCCTTCAGCACGCCGCCGAGGTGCGCGCCCTCCACGTCGATCGAGCGGGCCACGAAGGTGGCCCCCGCGCCGAGCGCGAGCGCCGGCGGGTTGAACGGCGCGTCCACCGTGCCCTGCGGGGTGGACTTCGTCTTCTTGCCGAGCTCGGAGGTCGGTGAGGCCTGCCCCTTCGTGAGGCCGTAGATCCGGTTGTTGAAGAGGAGGAGCTTGAGATCCAGGTTGCGGCGCATCGCGTGGATGAAGTGGTTGCCGCCGATGGCGAGCGCGTCGCCGTCGCCGGTCACGATCCACACCTGCAGCTCGGGGCGCGCGAGCTTGAGGCCCGACGCGAACGACGGCGCCCGGCCGTGCAGCGTGTGCATCCCGTAGTTGTTCATGTAGTACGGGAAGCGCGACGAGCAGCCGATGCCGGAGATGAAGACGATGTTCTCCCGCTTCACGCCGACCGACGGGAGCGTCTTCTGCACCTGGTTGATGATGGAGTAGTCGCCGCAGCCCGGGCACCAGCGCGGATCGACGCCCGACTCGAAGTCCTTCTTCTGGTAGGTGGGGACCGCCACCGTCTCCGTCGCGCTCACGCCTTCACCTCCGTCCCGACCTCGAGGACGCGGGTGACGAGCTCCGCGATCTTGAGGGGCTTGCCGTTGATGCGGTTGAACTGGATGGGGTCGACGCCGGGGTACGTGCCGCGCAGGTAGAACGCGAGCTGCCCGTCGTTCACCTCCGGCACGAGCACCTTCTTGTAGCGCTTCAGCACCGCGCCGAGGTTCTTCGGCAGCGGGTTCAGCCAGCGGAGGTGGACGTGGCCGACCGACTTGCCCCGGGCGTGGAGCTCCTCGGCGGCGCCGCGCACCGAGCCGAACGTGCCGCCCCACGAGACGAGGAGGACGTCGCCCTGGCCGGCGCCGAACGGCTCGGCGTCGGGGACCTCGGCCACCACGTTGCGGATCTTCTGGGCGCGGGTCTTCACCATCCGCTCGTGGTTCATGCCGTCGTACGAGACCATGCCGCTGAGCGCGTCCTTCTCGAGGCCGCCGACGCGGTGCTCGAGGCCGGGCGTGCCCGGGACGGCCCAGTCGCGCACGAGGTTCGCGTCGCGCTGGTACGGCATGAACTTGCCGTCGGCATGGTTCGGCTTCGTCTGGTACTTCACGTCGAGCTTCGGCAGCTCCGCGGCCGACGGGATCCGGAACGGCTCGGAGCCGTTCGCGAGGTAGCCGTCGGTGAGGAGGATGACCGGGGTCATGTACTTCACCGCGACCCGCATCGCCTCGATGGCCGCCCAGAAGCAGTCGGCCGGGCTCTGCGCCGCGATGATGGGCATGGGCGCCTCGCCGTGGCGGCCGAAGAGCGCCATCAGGAGGTCGGCCTGCTCGGTCTTCGTCGGCATGCCCGTCGACGGGCCGCCGCGCTGCACGTTCACGATGACGAGCGGCAGCTCGGTGATGACCGCGAAGCCCATCATCTCGGTCTTGAGCGCGAGGCCCGGGCCGGAGGTGGTGGTCACCGCGAGGGAGCCGCCGAAGGACGCGCCGATCGCCGAGCCGATGCCCGCGATCTCGTCCTCGGCCTGGAACGTCACCACCCCGTGCTCCTTCAGGTACGAGAGCTCGTGGAGGATCTCGGAGGCCGGGGTGATCGGGTAGGAGCCGAGGAAGACCTGCCGGCCGGTGATGTGCGCCACCGTGGCGAAGCCGAGCGCGGCCGCGTAGTTGCCGGTCACGTTGCGGTAGGTGCCGGCCGGGAGCTTCGAGGCGGGGACCTCGTAGCGCGCGAAGCCGACCTCGGAGGTCTCGCCGAAGGCGTAGCCCGCCTTGAAGACCCGCGCGTTCGCGTCCGCGAGCGCCGGCTTCTTCGCGAACTTCTTCGCGATCGACTCGAGCTGGCCCTCCATCGGCCGGTTGTACATCCAGTACATGAGGCCGAGCGCGAGGTAGTTCCGGCAGCGCGCGACCTCCTTCGAGGAGAGCCCGCTCCCCTCGAGCGCCGTCTCGGTGAGCTTCGTCATGTCCACCGGGAAGAGGCGGTAGTTGCGCTGGAGCGCCTCGTCGTCGAGCGGGTTCGCGCGGTAGCCGGCCTTCTCGAGGTTGACCGCGTTGAACGCGCCGGCGTTCACGATGAGCATCCCGCCCTCGCGCAGATCGGGCAGGTTCGTCTTGAGCGCCGCCGGGTTCATGGCGACGAGCACGTCCGGCTGGTCGCCCGGCGTGTGGATCTCCTTCGACCCGAAGTGCACCTGGTACCCGGAGACACCGGAGAGGGAGCCCGCGGGGGCGCGGATCTCCGCCGGGTAGTCCGGGAAGGTTGCGATGTCGTTGCCGGCGAGCGCGCTCGCCTTCGTGAACTCCGTGCCGGTGAGCTGCATCCCGTCGCCGGAGTCCCCGACGAAACGGATGATGACCCGCTCGACCTGCTGCACCTGACCCTTGCCACCGGGCTGCGTCGCCATGAAGCTCGCGTCCTCCGGGAAGGGCGCCGGGGGACTGCCCTGGGGCGCGCGGTCGGGGGAGGCCGCGGCGCACTCGCAGTACCGGCGCGCGTGTGCAGGAGGTATCCCCCACGCCCCGTCTGGAGTCAAGGTGTCGCAGGGAGATAAGCCCGCGACCGGACTCGGGCTTCACGAGATATCGATCAAGATCCGGGGAAGATCTTCCCAGGATTCAGGATGCCTGCGGGATCGAAGAGCGCCTTGAGACGCCTTTCCAGCGTCACCACTTCGGGGCCCTGCTCGAGCTCCAGGAAGTCCCGCTTCGCGAGCCCGACCCCGTGCTCGCCGGTGATCGTGCCTCCCAGGGCCACCGCCTCCCGGAGGATCGCCGCGACCGCCTCGAGCACCCGGGGGCGCTCGTCCTCCCGGTCGAACAGCACGTTGCAGTGCAGGTTGCCGTCGCCGGCGTGGCCGTAGGTGGCGACCGCGAGCCCGAGCCGGACGCCGATGCCCTTCGCCGCCCGGATCATGTCCGGGATCCGCGAGCGGGGCACCGCGATGTCCTCCGAGAGCTTCAGCGGGTGGACCTTCCTCAGGTTCACCGAGAGGTACTTGCGGGTCTCCCAGAGCTCCCGGCGCTGCGCCTCGGACTGCGCGACGATCACCTCGCCCGTCGCGTCGCCCTGGACCGCCTCGGCGACCCGGCCGATCTCGGCGAAGACGGTCTCCTCGTCGTTCCCGTCGGTCTCGACGAGGAGCGCGGCGCCCGCGCCCTTCGGGATGGGGAGCGGCGAGGTGCGCGCCGCCGCCTCGATGGAGACGTCGTCGAGGAGCTCCAGGCAACGCGGCAGCACGCCCCCGGTGAGCACCCGCGACACCGCCCGCGCCGCCGCGTCCACCGACGGGAAGGTCACGAGCGCGGTCGCGACGTGGCGCGGGCGCGGCAGGAGCTTCAGGGTGATCTCGGTGACGACCGCGAGCGTGCCCTCGCTCCCGACGAGGAGCGCGGTGAGGTCGTAGCCGGCGACGCCCTTGATGGTGCGCTTGCCGACCTTCACGACCTCGCCGGTGGGGAGCACCGCGGTCAGCCCGAGCACGTACTCGCGGGTGACGCCGTACTTGAGCGCGCGCGGCCCGCCCGCGTTCTCGGCGACGTTCCCGCCGATGGAGCACATGTCGAGCGAGTTCGGGTCCGGCGGGTAGAAGAGCCCGTGCTTCTCGACCTCGGCCTGGAGCACGCCGGTGACGACGCCGGGCTCGACCCGGGCCGTCAGGTCCTCGGGCGAGAGCTCGAGGATGCGGTTCATCCGCTCGAGCGAGAGCGCGATGCCGCCGCGCAGCGGGAGCGCCCCGCCGGACTTGCCGCTGCGCGCGCCCACCGGAACGACCGGCACGCGGTGGCGCGTCGCGAGCGCGAGCACGGCCCGGACCTCGTCGGTGCTGGTCGCGAGCACCACCGCCTCCGGCGGGAAGGTCCCGAGGTCGGACTCGTCCTTGCCGTAGGGCAGGACCGCGTCCCCCTCGACGAGGAGGCGCTCCCGGGGGATCGCCCGGGCGAGCTCGGAGAGCCAGGGCGGGGCGGCGCTCACCCGAACACCTCGAGGTTCGCGCCGGTGGTGGCGAGCGGGGCGTCGAGCGCGGCGAAGGCGATCACCTTCGCGACGTCCTCGGGGGTCATCCGCGGCTCGAACGGCGTCTCTCTCAGCATCGCGGTGTCGGTCGAGCCGGGCGAGACCGCGAGGCAGGCGACGCCGTGATCGCGCAGCTCCTCGGCGAGGCACTTCGTGAGCCCGACGAGCCCCCACTTCGACGCGTTGTAGGCCGTGGCCCCCGCCGTCCCGAGCGTCGCCGAGATCGAGGCCACGTTCACGATCCGCCCGCGCCGCCGGGCCTTCATCCCGGGGATGACCGCCCGGGCGCACAGGAACGCGCCGGTGAGGTTCACGTCGAGCACCCGCCGGAAGTCGGCCGGGGAGGTCTCCTCGGCGAGCCCGCGCACGAGCACGCCGGCGTCGTTCACGAGGACGTCCACCGGCCCGAGCGCCCGCTCGTGCTCGGCGACGAGCCGCGCGACGTCGGCCTCGACGGCGACGTCGCCGCGGCAGGCGCGCGCCGCCGCCCCGGCCCGCACCGCCGCCGCGAGCTCGGCCTCGCCCCGCGCGAACACGGTGACCGCGAGCCCCCGGGCCGTGAGCGCGCGCGCCGCCGCGAGCCCGATGCCGCGCCCGCCGCCGGTCACGATGGCGGTGCCGCTCACCGGCGCGCCCGCTTCCGGCCGGGACGGCCGGCCGGCCGCGCGCCCTCGACGCCGGCGCACAGCGCCATGAACCTGCGGCGCGCCGGGCCGTCCACCGCGAGCGCGCCGGTGAAGGCCTCCGCGTGCGCGCGGGCGCGGGGCCGCCGCTCGCCCCGCGTCGAGAGGCACAGGTGCTCCGCCTCGAGCACGCAGGCGGCGCCGCGGGCCCCGAGGTGCTCCTCGAGGGCGGCCGCGACGCCGGCCGCGAGGTCCTCGGCCAGCACGAGCCGGTGCGCGAGCGCGTCGACGAGCTTCACGAGCTGCCCGAAGCCGGCGAGCCGGCCGCCGGGCAGGTAGGCCACGTGCGCGACGCCGCGCGAGGGCAGGAGGTGGTGCGGGCAGACCGAGACGTAGTCGATGCCGGTGACCGCGACGAGGTCGCGCGACCGGCCGGGCAGCGCGCCCGCCAGGATCTCGGCGGGGTCGCGGCGGTAGCCGTCGGCGAGCTCGTCGAGCCAGGCCTCGGCCACGCGCCGCGGGGTCTCGGCGAGGTCGGGGCCCTCCCGGACGCCCGGCGGCAGCCCGAGCGCCTCGAGGAAGGCGGCGATGGCCGCCTCCGCCCGCGCGGGGTCGGGGCGGGTGCGCTCGCGGGGCTGCCTCGCGGGCCTACTTGCCACGCGGGCCCCGGTACGTGACGCAGCTGTCCGGGATCTCGTAGAGCCGGACCTCGCACAGCCCGGTGAGCTTCGGCTCGAGGACCTCCCAGATCCACCGGGCGATGTTCTCGGCGGTCGGGTTGTCGAGGACGTCGTTGAGGGTGCGGTGGTCGACGCGGGCGAGCACGTGCTCCTGCACGAGCTGCTTCACCACGCCGAAGTCGGCGATCATGCCGGTCTTCGGGTCGACGTCGCCCTCGAGCGCCACGAAGAACTTGTAGTTGTGACCGTGCATCCGGAAGCACGGGCCCTCGTAGCGGGGGAGCCGGTGCGCCGCGGCGAAGTAGAACTCGACGTCGAGCCGCATCCGGCGCGCGTCGGTGTAGTCGATCGTTGCCATGGCTGCCTTATAGCTCCACGAAGACGTCCCCGCCCTCGATGGTGACCGGGTAAGCGTCCACGGCCACGCCCGGGAACTCGGGGCAGCGGCCGGTCTCGACCTCGAACGGCCAGGCGTGCAGCGGGCAGTAGACGACCCCGCCCCGGACCTCGCCCCAGGCCAGCGCGGCCCCGCGGTGCGGGCAGACGTTGTCGAGGGCGTACACCCGCTCGCCCTGGCGGAACAGGGCGAGCTCCCGACCCTCGACCTCCACGCACCATCCGACCTGCTCCGGCAGGTCCGCCGCCCTCGCGACCCTGTATCGCACGGGGCCACCCTACCCTGAATCCGGGACACGCGCGGACCCTCCGCGGGGCACGCCCGGGCGCCGCTGCCTCCCCGGGGACCCCGCCGGAACGGGTCACCGGGCCGTGGGGCGGTGCCGGAGCACCCGATTGCGTAACGTCCGGGGGAATCTTCAGGGGGACCACCGCTTGCCCGAGCTCCGTACGCTGCTCGTTCACCGAGATCCAACCGCGCGCGAGCGCATCGCCGGCCTCCTGCGCGGCGAGGGCCTCGAGCTCCGCGTCGCCGCGGGCGCCGGCGACGGCGCCGGCACGCTCACCGGCCAGCCGCTCGCGCTCGTCGTGGCCGACGAGGCCACCGCCGCGGAGGGGCTCGCCGACGCCTGCCTGAGCCTCACGCCGTCGCCGCTCCTCGTCGTGCTCTCCGAGACCGCGGCCGCGGCCGCGGGTCAGCCGCTCCGCGGCACCGGGACGCTCGCCGTCCGCGCCGACGACGAGCAGGCGCTCCGGGAGGCCGTCCAGTCGATCGCCGGCCGGAAGGCGAACGGGAAGGCCGCCTCGTCTGCGGGCCTCGACGCGATCCTCGGCCCCTCGAAGGAGATGATGGAGCTCCGCGCGCTCGCGGGCCGCCTCGCGGCGAGCCGGGTGCCGATCCTCCTCCGCGGCGAGGCCGGCACCGGCCGGGAGCTCCTCGCCCGCGCCATCCACGCCGCGTCGCCCCGCGCGGCGGGACCGTTCATCGTCATCGACTGCGCCACGCTGCCGGCCCGCGTCCTCGAGACCGAGCTCTTCGGCGGCGCGCCCACCGCGGCCTCCGCCCCGGCGGCGCTCCTGCGCCAGGCCGAGGGTGGCACGCTCTACCTGCACGAGGTCACCGGCGCGAGCCCGGGCCTCTCCGCGCGCCTGCTGCACGTCCTCGCCGCCGGCGCGGCCCGCGCCGAGGGCCAGCCCATCGACGTGCGCCTCATCGGCTCGACCCGCGAGGAGCCCCGCACCAACGGCCGCTCCGACGTCGCGGCCCGCCTCGACGTGACGACCCTGCGCATCCCGCCGCTCCGCGAGCGCCCCGAGGACGTCCCGGTCCTCGCGCAGCACTTCGCGAGCCGGCACGGCCGCTCCGCGACGCTCTCCGCCGAGGTGCAGGAGGTCCTGCGCGCCTACCCGTGGCCCGGCAACGTCCGCGAGCTCGAGCAGGCGGTCGCTCACGCCCTGGCGCTCTCCTCGGGCGCCGCCGTCCTCCCGGAGAACCTGCCGCCCAACGTCCGCGGCGAGGGCCGCGCGCCCGTCGCGGGCCGCCCGGGCCAGCGCCCGACGCTCCAGGAGCTGGAGCGCCGCTACGCCATGGAGGTCCTCCGCGAGACCGGCGGCAACAAGAGCCGCACCGCGGAGATCCTCGGCATCGATCGCAAGACGCTCTACCGCCTGCTGGGCCTGACGCCGCCGCCGCCGACGTCCAGGAACCCCTAGAGGCAAGGGAAACGCGGGGGACGGGGTGCGGAGCCGCCGGGGATCTTCCCCGCGCGGCTCCGCTGTTTTCGGTCCGCCCCACGGTAGCGTTCGTCCTTCGACAGGCTCGGGACGAACGGACGCGGTGGCTCAGGACGATCGAAGGGACAGGATGCAGTCCGGTCGCCGCCGGTCCGGGAAGGCACGGCACCGCGAAGGGCGGTCGGCGTAGATGCGGCAGGCGGAGGTGGCGCCGTCGAGCATCGGGCAGTGCTCGCCCGCGTGGTCGTCGAAGGCGATCGCGCCGCCGCCGCCGGACGCCTCGCGCACGTGGAGCGCCACGCCCAGGCGGTCCGCATGGGCGCGGAAGGCCTCGAGCTCGGGGGCGGTGAGCTGCAGGAGGAGCGGCCCGCGGCAGCAGCCCCCGCGGCACGTCTCCATGCAGATCGAGCGATCGTCGGGCGTTACGGCGTTCCGGTGGGAGCGCCCATCGTGTTGAGGGCGTTCTTCAGGACCTGGCTCGGCCGGAAGGTCAGCACGCGGCGCGCGCTGATCTCGATCTCCTCGCCGGTCTGCGGGTTCCGGCCCACGCGGGACTTCTTCTCGCGGACCATGAAGTTCCCGAAACCGCTGATCTTGATCTTCTCGCCGCGCTCGAGCGTCTCCTTGATCGTATCGAAGACCATCTCGACGATCTCGGCGGCCTCCTTCTTGGAGAAGCCCACCTTCTCGTAGACGCTCTCGATGATGTCGGCCTTGGTCACGGTCGAATCCCCGCGGTTGAGATCGGCGTAAGCTCCTCGAATCGTTAGTCGAATGCCCGCGGCATGTCAAACTCGCGGTGATCTCAGCGCTTCCCCGAGGGCGCCCCGGGCCCGGGCGCGGCGCCTGCGGGCGGCCCGGCGGGCGCCGGCAGCTCGCGGGCGGCCCGCTCCCGGGCGTCCCGGGTGGCCGCCGCGGCGTCGTCGAGCCCCTTCGAGACCTCCGCCGGAGGGGGCGCGGGCACCACCTCGGCGCCCGCCGGACCCCGGCCCACACCCGCCGTCCGGGCGAGCACCACCGCGGCCCCGGCGGCGGCGACCGAGGAGAGGGCGAGCGCCGCCCAGGCCGCCCAGCGGAGCCGCGGGCCGCGCACCGCCCGGACGGAGAGCACCGCGGCGACGAGCCCCACCACGAGTCCGAAGGGCGCGGCGAGCGGGTTCCAGGCCGAGAAGGCGGCCGCGACGGCGAGGACGAGGGCGACGACCGGCGGGCGCACCGCCCTACCCTCTGAGCTCCGCCCCGAAGGCCGCGGCGACGCGCTTCACGATGCGCGCGTGGGCCGCGTCGGCGTCCGCGTCGGTGAGCGTGCGGTCCGCGGCGCGGTACCGGATCGCGAGGGCGAGGTTCTTCTTGCCCTCCGGGATCGGCGGCCCGCGGTAGACGTCGAAGAGCGTGGCGCCCTCGACGAGCGGCTCCTCGCGGACCGCGGCGAGGAGCGACTCGGCGGTGACCGCCTCGGCCACCACCACCGCGAGGTCGCGCAGCACCGCCGGGAACTTCGGGATCGGGCGGTAGCGCGGCACGAGCGCGGCCGCGCGCACGAGGGCGGCGAGGTCGAGCTCGAAGGCGAGCACGCCGCGAGGGAGATCGAACGCCTCGGCGACCCGCGGGTGCAGCTCTCCCACGAGGCCGAGCGGCGCCCTGCCGGCGGCGACCACCGCGGAGTTCCGGGGGTGGAGCCAGGCGTGGCCCGGAGCCGTGAAGGTGGCACCGGCGATCCCGAGCGCCTCGAGCACGCCCTCGACCGCGAGCTTCGCGTCGTAGAAGTCCACGGCGTCGTTGCCGGCGCTCCAGCCCGCCGGCGTCCGGCGGCCGGCGAGGAGCCCGGCGACGTGCTGCTCCTCGGAGGCGGGCGTGTCGGCGCCGGGGACCGCCGGAAGGTACGCGCGGGCGATCTCGTAGAGCCGCACATCGTCGACGCGGCGGCTGCGGTTCAGCGCCGCGTTCCGGCAGAGCGACGGGACGAGCCCCACCCGCATGACCGAGAGGTCGGCCGAGATCGGGTTCAGGAGCTTCACGCCCGCGGGCCCGCCGAACGGCGCGAGCTCCTTCTCGGCGACGAAGCTGAAGTTCACGGCCTCGGAGAGCCCCTGCGCCTCGAGCGCCGCGCGGATGCGGGCGATCGCCTGCGCCTCGGCCGGCTCGGCGGGCGTCGTGCTCGCGATGGCGGGGAGCGTCTCCGGGATGGCGTCGTAGCCCTTCGTGCGGACGAGCTCCTCGACGAGGTCCTCCTCGATCGAGACGTCGGCACGCCAGGACGGGACGCGGAAGGTGGCGCCCTCCCCGTCCTCCTTCACGGCCTCGAAGCCGAGGCCGACGAGGATGCGGCGGGCCTCCTCGCGGGGGATCTCCATCCCGAGCGTGGCGGCGGGGCGCGCCCACCGCAGGCGCACCTCCGGCGACGGCACCGGCCGCGGGTGCGCGTCGACCATGCCCGGGCGGACCGAGCCGCCGGAGAGCTCGGCGATGAGCGCGGCGCAGCGATCGGCGGCGCGCGCGACCATGCCCGGGTCGGCGCCGCGCTCGAAGCGGTAGGAGGCCTCGCTCTTGAGGCCGTGGCGCCTGCTCGTGCGGCGGATCCCGCCCGGCGCGAACCAGGCCGACTCGAGGAGCACCCGGGTCGTGCCGTCGGAGATCTCGGAGTCGGCCCCGCCCATCACGCCGGCGAGGGCGCTGCCGCGGTCGCGGTCGGCGATGAGGAGGTCCTCGGGGTCGAGGGTCCGCTCCTTCCCGTCGAGGGTGGTGAGCTTCTCGCCCGGCTTCGGGAGGCGCACCACGATCTCCCGCCCCGCGACCTTGTCGAGGTCGAAGGCGTGGAGCGGGTGGCCGAGCTCGAGGAGCACGTAGTTCGTGGCGTCGACCACGTTCGAGATCGAGCGGATGCCGCACGCCTCGAGCCGGCGCGCGAGCCAGCGCGGCGAGGGGCCGATCTTCACGCCCTCGATGACCCGCGCGACGTACCGGGCGCAGCGCTCCGGGGCCTCGATGCGGACCTTCACGGCCTCGGCGGCGGGCGCCCCGCCCTCCCGCGCGTTCGCCGCGGGGAACTTCACCTGGGTGCCGAGCGCCGCCGCGACCTCGCGGGCGATGCCGACGTGGCTGAGCGCGTCCGGGCGGTTCGGCGTGACGTTCACCTCGAGGAGCACGTCCTCGAGCCCGAGCGCCTTCGCGATGGGCGTGCCGGGGACGACGTCCTTCTCGAGGATCAGGAGCCCCGCGGCGTCCTGGGAGAGGCCGAGCTCACGGGCCGAGCAGAGCATGCCGAAGCTCTGCACGCCGCGGAGCTTCGCCTTCTCGATCTTCGTGCCGCCGGGCAGGACCGTGCCGATCGTGGCGAGCGGCACCACGTCGCCCACCGCGTAGTTCTTCGCGCCACAGACGATCTGGAGGGGCTCCGGGCCGCCCGCGTCCACCTTCGTGACCGAGAGCTTCTCGGCGTCGGGGTGCTTCTCGGAGGCGAGGATGCGCGCCGCCACGACGCCGGCGAGGTTCCCGCCGGTGCGCTCGATCGCCTCGACCTCGAGGCCGACCGCGGTCAGCTTCTTCGCGAGCTCCTCCGGGGTCCCGGGGAGCTCCACGTACTCGGCGAGCCAGCTGAGCGAGATGCGCATGGCGGCGTGTTCAGAACTGCTCGAGGAAGCGGAGGTCGTTCTCGAAGAAGAGCCGGAGGTCGTCGATGCCGTAGCGGAGCATCGCCATGCGCTCGACGCCCATGCCGAACGCGAAGCCGGTGTAGCGCTTCGGGTCGATGCCGCCGTTCTCGAGGACCTTCGGGTGGACCATGCCGGCGCCGAGCACCTCCAGCCAGCCGGTCTCCTTGCAGGTGCCGCAGCGCTTCGTAGGGCCCTGCCCGTCGGGCAGCCGGCCTGCATCTCCGGCGGGCAGTCGCCCGCTGCCGCCGCAGATCGAGCAGGAGACGTCGACCTCGGCGCCCGGCTCGACGAAGGGGAAGTAGCTCGGGCGGAAGCGGGTGCGGGTGCCCTCGCCGAAGAACGCGCGCGCGAACGCGGCGAGCGTGCCCTTGAGGTCGGCGAAGGTGATGCCCTCGTCGACGCAGAGCCCCTCGACCTGGTGGAACATCGGCGAGTGGGTCTGGTCGTAGTCGGAGCGGTAGACGCGTCCCGGGCAGATGATGCGGACCGGCGGCCTGCCGAGCTTCAGCATCGACCGGATCTGCACCGGGGAGGTGTGGGTCCGGAGGAGCACGCTCTGCCCCTGCTTCGGAGGGCGCGCGAGGGAGCCCGCGTCCACGTAGAACGTGTCCTGCATGTCCCGCGCGGGGTGATCCTGCGGGATGTTGAGCGCCTCGAAGTTGAACCAGTCGAGCTCGATCTCCGGGCCGCTCGCGACGTCGTAGCCGAGCCGCGCGAACACGTCTGCGATCGCCTCGGTCGCGCGGGTCACCGGGTGGCGGTGGCCGCGCGGGAGGGGCCGGCGCCCGGGGAGCGTGACGTCGATGGGAGCGCCCGCGAGCTCGGCGTCGAGCTTCGCGCGCTCGAGGCGGGCCTTCGCGTCCGCGAGGAGGCCTTCCACCTCGTCGCGGACCCGGTTCGCCACCTCTCCGACCGCGGGGCGCTCCTCGGCCGCGAGCGCGCCCATGCCGCGGAGGACCGCGGAGAGCTCGCCCTTCTTGCCGAGGAAGCGGACCCGGAGGTCCTCGAGGGCCTTCTCGTCGCCGGCCGAGGCGACGGCCTCGCGCGCGGCGCGGGCGAGCGCCTCGAGGTCGTCGCGCAGGCCGGCCACGGCCCTACGCCTGCGCGGCCTTGACGATGGACGCGAAGTCGCCGGGCATCGAGAGCGCGAGCTCGGCGAGGATCTTCCGGTCCACGATCGCGCCGGCCTTCGCGAGGGCGGCGATCAGCTTCGAGTACGTCGTGCCGTTCTTGCGGGCGGCCGCGTTGATGCGGACGATCCAGAGCGCGCGGAAGTCGCGGCGCTTCTGGCGGCGGTCGCGGGTCGCGTAGTCCTGCGCGCGCTCCACGGCCTGGTTCGCGCGGCGGTAGCAGTTCTTGCGGCGGCCGCGGAAGCCCTTCGCGAGCTTCAGGACGCGGTTGCGGCGGCGACGAGCCTTGACACCCTTCTTGACGCGCATCGTGCTTCTCCTGCCGGCGGGAGGCGCACCTTCATGGCGCGCGCTTCTGGACCCCGCTTGGGCGCTGTTGCTGCTCTACGGCTGATGAACCTCCGGACGCGTGGGACTACCGCGCGTACGGGAAGTTCTCCTTGATCTTCTTCGCGTCGGACGGATCGAGGTGACCCGTGCCGCGGAGGCCGACCTTCTGCTTCTTGGTCTTGCCGAACGTCGCGAGGTGGCGGACGCCGGCGTGGCGGAACTTCACCGCGCCGCTCTTCTTCACCTGGAACCGCTTCTTCGCGGCGCTCTTCGTCTTCAGCTTGGGCATGTCTCGGTGCTTTCTCGGTGTAGGCACCCCTCGCGGGGGCCGGGGGTTCTACCTCGGACCGGGGGCCGGCGTCGAGGGGCTGGCCGCCGGGGCCGGGGCGGCCGGCGCCGCCGCCGGAGCGGCCGGGGTCGGCTGAGACTCACCGGCGGGCGCGGGCGCGCCGCCGGCCTTCTCGGCCTTCTCGGCCTGGGCCCGGGCGCGGTCGCGCATGGCCTGGAGCATCCTCGGGTTCGGCGCGAGGATCATGAACATCTGGCGGCCTTCGACGCGGGGCGCGGACTCGATGACCGCGACCTCGCGCAGGTCCTCGATCACCCGCTGCAGCACCTTCTGGCCGAGCTCGCGGTGGGACATCTCGCGGCCGCGGAACATGACGGTGATGCGGGCCTTGTTGGCCTCCTCGAGGAACTCACGGACCTTCTTCAGCTTGGTCGTGTAGTCGTGCTCCTCGGTGCGGGGGCGCAGCTTCACTTCCTTCAGCTGCACCACCACCTGCTTCTTCTTCGCCTCGTTCTGCTTCTTCTTCTCGAGGTACTTGAACTTCCCGTAGTCCATGATCTTGCAGACCGGGGGCTTGGTCATCGGGGAGACCTCGACGAGGTCCATCCCGAGCTCCTGCGCCCGCGCCAGGGCCTGCTCGACCGGCAGCACACCGAGCTGCTCACCCTCGGGACCGATGACACGCACCTCGCGCGCCTTGATGCGGCGGTTGGTGCGGGCGTCCCGGTTGCTTCCGCCTCGAGGGTCTCTCTGCTGGATCGCCATGAGCCTCCGCTCACGTGCTGCGTCGCGCTGCGCTGTGTCTGCTACCGCTCAGGCAGCGCGACTGGGAAGTAGACGGAGCCCCGGTCCCCGAGGAGAAGTCCTCGCGGCGCCGGGGCCGTCCCGAAAAAGTCGCGGAATGATACGGATTTGTCGTCGGATGTCAACGAGCGCCGGGGTCGGACGAGTCCTTCTTCGCCTCCCGGATCCAGCTCATCATGTCGCGGAGGCGCTTCCCGACCTCCTCGATGGGGTGAGTCCGCTCGGCCTCCCGGTACTTGTCGAAGACCGGACGGCCCACCTGGTTCTCGAGGATGAACTCCTTCGCGAACTGGCCGCTCTGGATCTCCTTGAGAATCTTGCGCATCTCGGCCTTGGTCGCATCCGTGACCACACGGGGGCCACGGGTGTAGTCGCCGTACTCGGCCGTGTCGGAGATGGAGTGGCGCATCCAGGCCAGGCCGCCCTCGTACATGAGGTCGACGATGAGCTTCAGCTCGTGGAGGCACTCGAAGTAGGCGCTCTCCGGCTGGTACCCGGCCTCGGTCAGGACCTCGAAGCCCGCCTTCACGAGGGCCGAGGCGCCGCCGCAGAGGACCGCCTGCTCGCCGAAGAGGTCGGTCTCGGTCTCCTCCTTGAACGTCGTCTCGAGGACGCCGGCGCGGCTGCCGCCGATGCCCTTCGCGTAGGCGAGGCCGAGGGCCTTCGCGCCGCCGGTGGCGTCCTGGTGGATGCCGATGAGGCACGGGATGCCGCGGCCGTCCTGGTACTGCCGGCGGACGAGGTGGCCCGGGCCCTTCGGCGCGACGAGGAACACGTCGACGTCGGCGGGCGGGCGGATCTGCCCGTAGTGGATGTTGAAGCCGTGCGCGAAGACGAGGGCCTTGCCCTTCGTGAGGTGCGGCGCCACGTCGGCGTCGTAGATGGCCTTCGTGGTCTGGTCGGGCGTCAGCATCATGATGACGTCGGCCTCCTTCGAGGCCTCCGCCACCGTGAGGACCTTGAGGCCCGCGCCCTCGGCCTTGGCCTTCGACTTCGAGCCGGCCGCGAGGCCGACGCGGACGTCGACGCCCGAGTCCTTGAGGTTGAGCGCGTGGGCGTGGCCCTGCGAGCCGTAGCCGATCACGGCCACCTTGCGCTTCTTGATGACGTCGAGGTTCGCGTCCTTGTCGTAGTAGATCGTCGCCATTTCGGGTCTTCTCCTACTTCACGTTGAGTGGGGCAAGGGTCTTGAAGCCGCGCTCGAGCGCGATGCGGCCGGAGCGGCAGACTTCCTGGATGCCGAACGCCGCGAGCCGCTCCTCGAGCGCGTCCAGCTTGCCGGCGGTGCCGCTCGCCTCGACCACCAGCGCGTCCGGCGACACGTCGGCGATCACGGCCTCGTACGTCTCGGCGAGCGCCCGCAGCTCGGAGTGGTTGCGCTCCGGGGTGCGGATCTTCACGAGCATGAGCTCGCGCTCGATGAGGTCGTTGGGCGACAGCTCCCGGATCTCGACGACCGGGACGAGCTTCTGGAGCTGCCGGACCACCTGCTCCACGGGCTTCGAGGAGAGGCGGACCACGATGGTCATGCGCGAGTACTCGGGCCGCTCGGTCGGGCCGACGGTGAGGCTCGCGATGTTGTACCCGCGGCGGGTGAACAGGCCGGCGATGCGGTAGAGCACGCCGGGCTTGTTCTCCACGAGCAGGCTGATGGTGTGGGTGCTGCCGTTCGGGCGGGTCTCGTTGCGTTCCATGGTGGTGTGCTCTCCCCTACCCGTCGATCATGTCGTTGAGCGGCGCGCCGGCCGGCACCATCGGGAAGACCTTCTGGTCCCGCGGGATCCGGACGTCGACGATGGTGGGCCCCTCCTTGTTGGCGAGGGCCCGGTCGATGACCTGGTCGAGCTCCGCCACCGTCTTCGCGCGCAGGCCCAGGCAGCCGTACGCGTCGGCGAGCTTCACGAGGTCGGGCCGGTCGGAGAGCGGCGTCGCCGCGAAGCGCTCCTCGTAGAACAGCTCCTGCCACTGGCGGACCATGCCCAGGAACAGGTTGTTCAGGATGAAGATCTTGATGGGGAGCTTCAGGTCCACCGCGGTCGCGAGGTCCTGCAGCGTCATCTGGAACGAGCCGTCGCCGTCGAAGCCGATGACGGTCGCGTCGGGCCGGCCGAGCTGGATGCCGATCGCGGACGGCAGGCAGAAGCCCATCGTGCCGAGGCCGCCGGAGGTGATGAACTGCCGGGGCTCGCTCGTCTTCCACCACTGCGCGGCGAACATCTGGTGCTCGCCGACGCCGGTCGTGACGACGGGCTTCCCGCCCGTCTTCTGCCAGATCCGGTCGATGACGTACTGGGCCTGCAGCGGGCCGTCGGGGTCCTGGTGGTACTTGAGCGGGAACTTCTCCCGCCACTCGTCCACCTTGCGCCACCAGGCCGAGAGGTCGGGCTTCCCGCCCGCGAAGGCCCGGCGGACCTCCTCGGTGAGCTGCGGGAGGAGCCGCTTGAGATCGCCCACGAGCGGCACGGTGGCCGTCACGAGCTTCGAGATCTCGGCGGGGTCGACGTCGAGGTGGACCACCTTCGCCTCGGGGGCGAAGGTCGACAGCTTCCCGGTCACGCGGTCGTCGAAGCGGGCGCCGAGCGCGACGATGAGGTCGGACGCCTGGATCGCGTAGTTGGCGTACTTCGCGCCGTGCATGCCGAACATGCCGAGGCACTGGCGGTTCGTCTCGGGGAAGGAGCCCTTCCCGTGCACGGTGGTGATGACCGGCGCGCCGACGAGCTCGCAGAACTGCATGACCTCGGCGTGCGCCGAGGCGGTCCGCACGCCGCCGCCCAGGTAGATGACCGGGCGGGTGGCGGAGCGGACGAGCGCGGCGGCGTCCTTGAGGCGGGGCTCGCCGGACGACGGCGGGTGGTAGCCCGGGATGTCGACCGTCTCGGGGTACTCGAACTCGATCTCGGTGTTGAGGACGTCCTTCGGGATGTCGACGAGCACCGGGCCGGGGCGGCCGGTACGCGCGATGTAGAAGGCCTCCTTCATCACCCGCGGGACCTCGTTCGCGTCGGTCACGAGCCAGTTGTGCTTCGTGATCGGCACGGTGATGCCGGTGATGTCGGCCTCCTGGAACGCGTCGGTGCCGATGAGGCTGGAGGACACGTTCGCGGTGAGCGCGACGAGCGGCACCGAGTCCATGTAGGCGTCGGCGATCGGCGTGACGAGGTTCGTCGCGCCGGGGCCGGAGGTGCCGAGGCACACGCCCACCTTGCCGGTCGCGTGCGCGTAGCCCTCGGCGGCGTGGCCGCCGACCTGCTCGTGGCGCACCAGCACCTGCTTCGGGGTCTCGGCGCCGTACATCGCGTCGTAGAGCGGCAGGATCGCGCCGCCCGGCATGCCGAAGATCACCTCCACGCCCTCGGCCTGCAGGGCGCGGAGGACCGCCTCGGCCGCCTTCATCTTCTTCTTCGCCATGGTGTCTAGACCGTCCTCTTCTCGTGAGCCGTGATCGCCGCGTCCTGCCCGAGGAGGTAGCCGAGCTCGTCGACCCCGTTCAGCAGGCAGTACTTCGCGAAGCCGTCGATGGGGAACGTGGCGGAGCTGCCGTCCGGCAGCGTGATGCTCTGGGCCGCCACGTCGATGCGTACCTGCGCGCCGGGGGCGGCGAGGAGCTTCGCGTGGGCGGCGGGGTCGAGCACGATCGGCACGAGGCCGTTCTTCAGGCTGTTGTTCCGGAAGATGTCGGCGATGCGCGTCGACACCACCGCCTGGAAGCCCGCGTCGACGAGCGCCCAGGGGGCGTGCTCGCGGGACGAGCCGCAGCCGAAGTTGTCGCCGGCGACCAGCACCCGGCACCCCTCGGCCGCCTTCGTGTTGAGCACGAAGTCGGGCCGCGGCGCGCCGGACGCGTCGTAGCGCCAGTCGCTGAAGAGGACCCTGCCGAGCCCCTTCTTGTCGGTGGTCTTGAGGAAGCGCGCCGGGATGATCTGGTCGGTGTCCACGTTCTCGCGCGGGAGCACCACCGTCCTCGACTCGATGACCTTCAGCGGCTCCATCTAGCGGGCCTCCAGGATGCGGCGGGGATCGGCGACGGCGCCCTCGACGGCGGCGGCCGCGGCGGTCAGCGGGCTCGCGAGCAGCGTCCGCCCGCCCGGCCCCTGCCGCCCCTCGAAGTTGCGGTTGGACGTCGACACGCAGGTCTGCCCGGGCCTGAGGTCGTCACCGTTCATGGCGATGCACATCGAGCAGCCCGGCTCGCGCCACTCGGCGCCCGAGGCCTTCACGATCTCGTGCAGCCCCTCGGCCTCGGCGGCCTTCTGCACCGCGCGGGACCCGGGGACCACGAGCGTACGGATCTTCACCTTGCGCCCCTTCAGCACGGAGGCGGCGGCGCGGAGGTCCTCGAGCCGGCCGTTCGTGCAGGAGCCGACGAACACCGCGTCGACCTTGCGGCCGAGGATGGGCTGGTTCGGCTCGAGCCCCATGTAGCGGAGCGCGGCCTCGAGCGTCGCGCGGGAGGCCGCGTCGCGCTCGCCGGCGGGATCCGGCACGCGGCCCGAGATGCCGATGCCCTGGGCCGGGTTGGTGCCGAAGGTGATCATCGGCTCGATGGCCGAGCCGTCGAGCGTGACCGTGCGGTCGAAGGTGGCGCCGGAGTCGGTGGGGAGCTGCCGCCAGCGTGCCACGGCCGCCTCCCAGGCGGCGCCCTTCGGCGTGCGGGGCCGGCCCTCGAGCCACCGGAAGGTCACGTCGTCGGGGGCGACGAGGCCGGCGCGGGCGCCGCCCTCGATCGACATGTTGCAGAGGGTCATCCGCGCCTCCATCGAGAGGGCGCGGATGGCGGCGCCGGTGTACTCGATGACGTGGCCGGTGCCGCCGCCGACGCCGATCTTCGCGATGATCGCGAGGATCACGTCCTTCGCCGACACGCCCGGGGCGAGCTTCCCGTCCACCCGGATCTCGAGCGTCTTCGGGCGGCGCTGCAGCAGGCTCTGGGTCGCGAGCACGTGCCCGACCTCGGAGGTGCCGATGCCGAACGCGAGGGCGCCGAACGCGCCGTGGGTCGCGGTGTGGCTGTCGCCGCAGACGACGGTCATGCCGGGCTGGGTGGCCCCCTGCTCCGGCGCGAACACGTGGACGACGCCCTGGGCCGCGTCGCCGAGCCCGTGCAGCTCGACCCCGAAGTCCTTCGCGTTCTTCTCCAGCATCCGGACCTGCGCCTCCGCCTGGGCGTCGATGAACGGCCAGCGGCCGTCCGGCCCGGGCGGGAGCGTCGGGATCGAGTGGTCCATCGTGGCGAGCGTGCGCTCCGGGCGGCGGACCTTCAGGCCCCGCTCGCGGAGCAGCGTGAACGCCTGCGGGCTCGTCACCTCGTGGACGAGGTGGAGGTCGACGTAGAGGACCGCCGGGGTCTCCGGCGTCTCCGGGACCACCACGTGGGCGTCCCACACCTTCTCGAACAGCGTGCGCGGCTTCGTCATCTAGACCGTCCCCATGGCGCGCGCCGCCTCGGCCCGGGGGGCCGTGCGGAGCACGATGCGATTCACGACGTCCAGGAACGCCCGGGCGCTCCCCTCGATGATGTCGGTCGAGACCGCCCGCCCGCGGTACACGCCGGTCGGGTGCTCGACCTCGATCGTCACCTCGCCCTGCGCGTCCTCGCCGGTCGTGACGCTCACGATCTCGTACTCGCGCAGCTTCACCGCGACGCCGGTGATCTTCTCGATGGCCCGGTACACGGCGTCGACCGGGCCGTCCCCGGTGCCGACGTCGCGCAGGAGCTCGCCCGCCGCCGTGCGCAGGGAGATCGAGGCGACCGGCAGCGTGCCGGTACCGGACGTGGTCGAGAGCGCCTCGAGCTCGAAGGCCCGGCTGCCGACGGCCAGGATCTGCCCGTGGATCACGATCGCCTCGAGGTCGGCGTCGTAGATCTCCTTCTTCTTGTCGGCGAGCGCCTTGAACTCGGCGAAGACCCGGTCGAGGCCCTTGTCGTCGAGCGGGTAGCCCAGCGCCTCGAGCCGCTCCTTCAGCGCGTGACGCCCGGAGTGCTTGCCGAGCACGAGCGTGGTCCGCGCGAAGCCGACCTCCTCGGGCCGCATGATCTCGTAGGTCTCGCGGTGGGTGAGCATGCCGTGCTGGTGGATGCCCGCCTCGTGCGCGAAGGCGTTCTGGCCGACGATGGCCTTGTTGCGCTGCACGTGCAGGCCGGTCACCTGCGCGACGAGCCGGCTCGTCGGGTAGAGCCGCTCGGTCTTGACCCCGGTCCTGACGCCGAGGACGTCCTGGCGGGTCCTCATCGCCATGACGATCTCCTCGAGGGAGGCGTTCCCGGCGCGCTCGCCGATGCCGTTGATGGTGCACTCCACCTGGCGCGCGCCCTCCAGGACGCCGGCGAGGCTGTTCGCGACGGCGAGGCCGAGGTCGTTGTGGCAGTGCACCGAGATGACGGCCTTCTCGATGTTCCGGACGTGCTTCTTCAGGTAGCGGATGGTCTCGGCGTAGGTCGCCGGGAGCGCGTAGCCGACCGTGTCGGGGATGTTCACGGTCGTGGCGCCGGCGGCGATGGCCCGCTCGACCACCTCCGCGAGGAACTCGAGCTCGGTGCGGGCGGCGTCCTCGGGGGAGAACTCCACGTCCTCGAACTTCTCGCGGGCCATGGTCACGCCGTCGACGGCCCGCTTCACGATCTCCTCCTTCGCGAGCTTCAGCTTGAAGTCGCGGTGGATGGGGGAGGTCGCGAGGAACACGTGGCAGCGGCGGCGGGGGGCGTCCTCGAGCGCCTTCCAGGCCGCGTCGATGTCGCCCTTCGCGCACCGCGCGAGGCTCGTGATGATCGGCCCCTCGACCTCGCGCCCCACGGCGCGGATGGCCTCGAGGTCGCCGGGCGAGGCGGCGGCGAAGCCGGCCTCGATGACGTCCACGCCGAGGTCCCGGAGCGCCTTCGCGACCTGGACCTTCTGGGAGAGGTTCATCGACGCGCCGGGGGACTGCTCCCCGTCGCGGAGCGTGGTGTCGAAGATCACCACCCGCTCGGCGGGTCGCTGCTGCGGCTCGTCCTGCTTCATGGGGTTCGACATGGCGTTACCTCGGCTCCGTTCTGCGGGGGCCGGAGGAGCGTGCTCGCCTTGTCGAGGGCGCCTCTCCGGCCGTATTCGGCGGGAGAGGGCGCGGCGCGGTCAGACCGGCCGGGGAGCCTCTCCCGCCGGGGTAAGAAGTCGGATGGCGCGCGTTACGAAAGACACGAAGGAGCAGCCTATCGGCTGACGCCGCGTCCGTCAAGGCGGAGGCCTTGCTCGGATGGCCGCCGGGACGGATCCATGACCCTCGGTACGCCCCGCTCCCCCCAGAGGAGGACCGTCCCGTCGAAGTCGACGGGGCCGGAGGCGGTGAGCGCGCCCGCGGGGACGCCGGCCCAGCGCGCGAGCGCCGCGGTGGCCTCCGCGTACGCCGCCGGGTCGGTCAGCGAGAGGCGCGAGAGGCTCGCGCCGTGGTTGGCGCCAGCGACGAAGTAGCGGTGGTTGTCGCGGGCAGCAGCCGGCTGGAACGGCTGCGCCGACCACGGGTCGCGCTCGCCGTAGACGAACATCAGCCGAGCCCCGGTCGCCTTCACCCACGCGTCGACGTCGGGCATCGCCGCCGCGTCCCAGGGCTTGTCGGCCTTCGGCGGGTAGACCTCGGGCACGTCGTTCGCCGGGACGCCGCCGGGCAACAGATCGAGGAGGTGGTCCTGGCGGTACGCCGGCCCGCCGAGCTGCGTCGCCGACTGGTGGTAGTAGGGCGCGTAGTAGGTGAGCGCCGCGTCGCCGACCCAGTCGACCACGCCGAGCGTCGCGTCCATGAACGCGAAGAGCGCCGAGGCCGACGCGTCGGAGGCCGGGATCGCGGCGCACCGGGACGCCGAACCGTACTGCCAGAAGGCGAAGGGCAGCTCCACGACGGAGAAGTCGTAGGCCAGGCCCGGGCCGAGGAGCGTGAAGCCGTCCGCCCGCTGGGCGGCGGCCGCCTCGAAGAGCGGCTGCACCTCGGCGCGGCGGGAGAGCAGCGTCCGCTGGTACCCGCGCAGCTGCTCCCGGCACGCGACGGTGCCGGCGCCGCCGACCGCGTCGACGAAGGGCACGTAGACCGGGTCGGAGCTCGAGAACGACTGCGGCGCGACGTAGGCGACCGTGCCGTCGACGTCGTCCGGCCAGAAGCGCCGGTGGTAGACCGCGGTCATGCCGCCCTTCGAGGCGCCGGTCGAGATCCACTTCCCCTGCCCCAGCACGGGCCGAAGCGCCTGCACGATGCGGTGGTGATCGGCGGCGGCCTGCTCGATCGTGAGCTTCGACCAGTCCGCGGGCGCGGGCCGCGAGGGCTCGAAGAACCGGTGCTCGACGGTGAGCTGGTTCGCGTCGAGGAGCGCCGTCAGCTCGGCCCGGCCGGGGTTGCGGCTCGCTCCGTAGCCGTTCGTGCCGAGCACGACCGGGAGATCCCGGTCCTTGTAGAGCAGCGCCGCGGACTGCTGGAAGGTCGGGCTCGCCGGGTCGGCGTGGTCGACCGGCTGCTCGAGCTGGATCAGGAACAGCCGGTACCCGGCCTGCGTCGTCTGCGCCTCGTCCACCCGCAGGACGTGCGGCGCGAGCGCGAGCGCCTCGTCGATGGGGAGCGGCGGGTCGACGTGCGGCTTCGTGGAACCGCCGCCGCAGGCGGCGAGGACGAGGAGCGAGGCGACGAGCACGAGGGCGGGCCGGGGGCGGCGCATGATCCCCATGAGAACACCCGACGCCCGGGGACGAGGCAACCACCCCGCCGGGGAGCGGGGCCGCCGCGGTCACCCGCGCACCGCGTCACCCGCGAGGCCCGTCACACCGACGCGCGGGCCGCATCCATTCTGGACGGGGTGAGCCGATGACGATCAGCCGACGGTCCTTCCTGAAGGCTGCAGCCGCGATGGGCGCCTCGCTCGCGTGGGCCGGAACGGCCCGCGGCTCCCGTGTCCCCTGGCAGGAGCGGCGCGACCTGTTCCCTCACGGGGTCGCCTCGGGCGATCCCGACCCGCGCAGCGTCCTCCTCTGGACGAGGCGCCCGTTCGAAGGCGGCGCGCGCCGCCTCCTGACCGTCGAGGTCGCCGAGGACGAGGCGTTCCGCCGCGTCATCGCGCGCGCGAAGGCGCCGGTCACGAGCGACTCGGACTGGACCGCCCGCGTCCTCGTCGGCGGGCTCGCGCCGGGGCGCACGTACTGGTACCGGTTCACCGACGCCGACGGGAACGGCAGCCGGGTCGGCCGTACGATCACGGCGCCGCTGCCCGACGACCCGCGCACCGTGAACTTCGCTTTCGTGAGCTGCCAGGACGTCAACGAGGGGAAGCTCAACGCCTACCGCCGGATGATCTTCGAGGACGAGCGCGCCCCCGCCGGCGAGCAGCTCGACTTCGTCCTGCACCTCGGCGACTTCATTTACGAGGTGGTCGAGTACCCGGACGAGGTGAAGACCCGCTACGACCGCACGATCTACGAGGTCGCCCGCATCCCGGACGGCCACAAGGTCGGCAACTTCCACATCCCGCTGACGCTCGAGGGCTACCGGGCCATCTACCGGGGCTACCTCGCCGATCCCGATCTCCAGGACGCGCGCGCGCGCTGGCCGTTCGTCTGCATCTGGGACAACCACGAGTTCTCGTGGATGGGGTGGCAGAGCGTCCTGAAGGCGGGGCGCTTCGAGCGGCCCGGCCAGAGCATCAAGGTGGCGGCGAACCAGGCGTGGTTCGAGTACCTCCCCGCGCGGGTCACGCGCGGGGGCCGCCTGCTCGAGCGCTTCGATCCACCCGTCGTGAAGGACGTCAAGGTCGAGGCGTTCGACGCCGACGGCCTCGGGACGGAGCCGAACAACCTGGCCGCGATCGACAGCCTCCGGATCTACCGGGCGCTGCGGTTCGGCCGGCACCTCGACCTCCTCCTCACCGATCAGCGCAGCTACCGGAGCGCGGACCCCTTCTCCGATCCGTCGCTCGGGAAGCTCGGCGGCGAGGAGTACGAGGAGATGTTCCCCGAGCAGGAGATGCGGGCCCTGGACGGCGGGCGCGCCTTCGCCGGCGGCCACCCGCCCGCGGAGATCCGCTTCAACGACGCGCACGTGCCCAACCCGCAGCGGAGCGCGCCGCCGCAGACGATCCTCGGGGCGGAGCAGAAGGCGTGGTTCAAGGAGAAGCTCCGGCGCTCGACCGCGACGTGGAAGATCTGGGGGAACTCCCTGGGCGCCCTGGACAAGCGCGCCGACCCGCAGAACCTGCCCCAAGGGCTCACGAAGGAGCCCTGGCCCGCCGGCGCGTACGCGTTCGTGGGCGCCCCCGACTTCTCCACCGCCTGGGCCGAGCGCGCCGAACTCTACGAGGTCGTGCGTGACGCGAAGGTCACCGGCTTCGCCATCGTCTCCGGCGACCGGCACAGCTTCTGGGCAGGCTACGCGGCGGCGGACCTGCCGCCCGGCAAGTACGAGCCGGTGGGCCTCTCCTTCGTGGGCGGCTCACTCACGAGCCCGGGCACCATGGAGGCCCTCGAGCACGGGCTCCCGAAGGACGCGCCGCTGCGCGCGCTGTTCCTCGCGGACCGCCGCGACGGCGCGAAGCCCGCCTGGACCTACAACATGCTGCTCCGGCACGGCGTCCGGGCCTGCCTCGAGTACGCGAGGAGCTTCGACCTCGAGCGCGCCCGGGCGCTGTCGAACCCGGAGCTCGCCCCGCACCTCGAGTTCGTGGACCTCGGCGGACACGGCTACGCGAAGGTGCGGCTCTCCGCCGAGGAGCTCCGCACCGAGTTCGTCTGCATCCCTCGCCCCATCGTGCGCGCCGAGACCCCGGACGGCGGGCCCCTCCGGTACCGCGTCGTGCTCACGGCGCCCCTGTGGAAGGGCGGCGAGCGCCCGAAGCTCGCGACCTCGGTGCTCGAGGGGGACGTGGGCCTGTCGATCTGACCGCGCACGCGGCCCCCGAAGCGGGTAGGTTGTCTCGCCCGTGCCATGGGGAGCGCCGCGTGAACCTTGAAGACCAGAGGACCCTTCGGGCGCTCCTCGATGACTACCTCCGGATGTACGCGAGCCGCGACGACCGGCTCACCGAGCACTTCAGCGACGACTTCTCGGGCTACACGGGGGGTGGCGACTTCCTGGTGAAGGACCGCGCGGCCTGGGTGGCGATCACCCGGCAGGATTTCGCGCAGGTGCCGCGACCGCTTCGGCTCGAGGTGAAGGACGTCTCCCTGCAGCTCCTTGCCGAGTCGGTGGCGGTCGCCACGAGCTTCTTCACCATCCACCTGCCCTTGAAGGACGAGGTCCTCTCGCGGGAGACCGCGCGGCTCGTGCTCGTCTTTCGCAAGGAGTCCGGGGACTGGAAGATCGCGCACAGCGGGATCTCCATCCCGTACCAGGGCGTGCGCGAAGGCGAGGTGTACCCGCTGAAGGAGCTCGAGATCCGCAACCGCGCCCTCGAGGTGATCGTCGAGGATCGGACCCGCCAGCTCCGTGAAAGCGAGGAGCTGCATCGGTCGATCCTGGACGCCTCGCCCGACGACATCACGATCACCGACCTGACGGGCCGGGTCCTCTGGGTCTCCAGCAACGCGGTGACGATGTTCGGGTACGACACCAAGGAGCAGGCCGACGGCCTCCGGGTCGTGGACTTCCTCGTGCCGGAGGACCGCGAGCGGGCGATGTCGCGGGTCGCGCTGCTCCTCCAGGGCGGGGCCGCCGTCTCCGGGCCGAACGAATACCGGGGGCTGCGCAAGGACGGCTCGACGTTCGACATCGAGGTGAACAGCGCCCTGCTCCGCGACTCCAGCGGGACGCCGATCAGGCTGGTGCTGATCGCCCGCGACATCACCGCGCGCAAGCAGACCGAGGCGGCGCTCAAGCAGGCGGTCGCGCAGATCAAGACGCTGCACGGACTCCTGCCGATCTGCATGCACTGCAAGAAGATCCGGGACGATCGAGGCCAGTGGAGCCCGGTCGAGGAGTACGTCCACCAGCGCACCGACGCGCAGTTCAGCCACGGGCTCTGCCCGCAGTGCGCCGCGAAGCACTATCCGGAGCTCGGACCGGACTTCGACGGCAAGGAGTGACGTGGCTCGCGCCGAGCCGTCCCGCCTTGCTGCCAGGGGTGGGGCCCCGGCGCGCCGCCTCGCCGGGGCGGGGCGCGCCGAACGCCCCCGGCAACTCAGTACGGCGCCGTCGCCTCCTTCACGAGGAGCGCCTGGAAGTCGCCGAGCGGCATCGTCTTGAGGTCCTGCCCGCCGCGGCGGCGGGGCGCGACGCCCTTCGCCTCGACCTCCTTCTCGCCCACGATCAGCGCGAAGGGGATCTTGGCGAGCTCGGCGTTGCGGATCTTCGCGCCGAGCTTGTCGTTCGACACGTCGAGCTCGACGCGCCAGCCGGCGGCGCCGAGCAGCTCGTGCGCCTCCTTCGCCCAGGCCTCGAACTTCTCCGAGACGGTCAGGATGCGGGCCTGCACCGGCGAGAGCCAGGCCGGGAACGCGCCCGCGTAGTGCTCGGTGAGGATCGCGATGAACCGCTCGAAGGAGCCGTAGACGGCGCGGTGGATGACGACCGGCCGGTGCTCCTTGTTGTCGTCGCCGACGTAGGTGAGGTCGAAGCGCTCCGGCGCGGCGTAGTCGAGCTGGATGGTGCAGGTCTGCCACTGGCGGCCGAGCGAGTCGGTCACCACGAAGTCGATCTTCGGGCCGTAGAACGCGCCGTCGCCCGGGTTGAGCTCCCAGGGCAGGCCGATCTTCTCCAGCGCCTGGCGGAGCGCGCCCTCGGCGCGGTCCCAGAGCGCGTCGTCGCCGATGCGCTCCTCCGGCTTCGGGCGGGTCGAGAACTTGAGCGAGAACTCGAGCCCGAACGCTCCGTAGACCGTCTTCATCAGGCCGACCATGCGGTCGACCTCGTCGGCGATCTGCGACTCGGCGAGGTAGACGTGCGCGTCGTCCTGCGCGAACTGGCGGACGCGGGTGAGGCCTCCGAGCGAGCCGGAGAGCTCGTTGCGGTGCAGGACGTCCACCGTGAAGTAGCGGATGGGCAGCTCGCGGTAGCTGCGCTTGCCCATCCGGTAGAGCAGGTGGTGCGAGGGGCAGTTCATCGGCTTCAGGCTCATGTTGAGCCGCTCCTCGACCGGGAGCGCCGGGTCCGACTCCTTGTCGAACACGAGGAACATGTTCTCGCGGTAGACGCCCCAGTGGCCGGACTGCTCCCAGAGCTTCTTGTTGAAGAGGAGCGGCGTCTTCACCTCGTCGTAGCCGTTCTTCTTCACGAGGCGGCGCATCGCGTCGACGAGGGTGTTGTAGAGCGTGGTCCCGTTCTTCAGCCAGAAGGCGGAGCCGGGCGCGACCTCGTGGAACGCGAAGAGCCCGAGCGCGGGGCCGAGCTTGCGGTGATCGCGCTTCTTCACCTCCTCGAGCTTCGTGAGGTGCGCGTCGAGCGCCTTCTTGTCGAAGAAGGCGGTGCCGTAGATGCGCTGGAGCATCGCGTTCTTCGCGTCGCCGCGCCAGTAGGCGCCGGCGACGTTGAGGAGCTTCACGACGCCGATCTTGCCGGTCGACGGGCCGTGGGGCCCGAGGCAGAAGTCGGTCCAGCCGCCGTGCTTGTAGAGCGTGAGGGTCTTCGCGCCCTTCGCGGCGATGTCCTTCACGATCTCGACCTTGTACTTCTCGCCCATCCCCTCGAAGAGCTTGATCGCCTCGTCCATCGCGATCTCCTCGCGGACGAACGGGTGATCCGCGGCGATCTCCTCGGCGATGCCCTTCTCGATCTTCTCGAGGTCCTCCGGGGTGAAGGCCGTGTCGCGGGCGAAGTCGTAGTAGAAGCCGTCCTCGATCGAGGGGCCGATGGTGACCTGCGTGCCGGGGTAGAGCCGCTGGACGACGCTCGCGAGCACGTGGGCCGCGTCGTGGCGCGCGACCTCGAGCGCCTCGGGGTTCTTCGTGGTGACGACCTCGAGCTTCGCGTCGCGATCGAGCGGGCGGGCGAGGTCGACCGGCTGCCCGTCGAGCTTCGCGACGTACGCGGCCTTCGCGAGGCCCGCGCCGATGGCGGTCTTGACGAACTCGAGGATGGTCTGGCCCCGGGGCGCGCTCTTCTGGGAGCCGTCGGGGAGCGTGATCTGGACCTGGTCGGACATGGGACGCTCTTTCTAACCCGGCTCCGGGCGGAAGGTCGACCGAGTACGTCATTCCGTGCCCGCCGAACCTCGCGATTCGACTGGCACCCGCTGCGGGTTTTGCGCCCCCATAAACGCTCACTCTCTGCGTCACGCAGACGCAGCTTCGGGCCGTGACCCGCCCTGACCTGGGGTGATAGAAGGACGCCGCGTCGCACACCGGGGAGGCATGAATGGCCACGGAGTCCCGCTCGCTGGAACGCCCGAAGCCCGAGGTCAAGCCGGAGTACTGCAAGGGATGTGGGCGTTGCGTGGGAGCCTGCCCGCACCACGCGATCGCCATGGGCGACGCGATCAACCCGCTCACCGGCCTCGTGCCCGTCTCGCTCGACCCGTCGTGCTGCAACGGCTGCGGGCTCTGCGTCGAGGCCTGCCCCGAGCCCTACGGCCTTCAGCTCGACGGCGCCTCGCCGCTCGACGCCGCGGTGCCGGCGGTGCCGCGCCACGAGACGCCCGCGCCCGCCGACGTGCCGCCCGAGCTCGTCGCGCTGCCCGACACGCAGCCGCTCGTCGTGAAGGGCAACCACGCCTCGGCCATCGGCGCGGTGCTCGCCGGCTGCCGGCACTTCTTCGGCTACCCCATCACCCCCTCCACGGAGGGCGCCGAGCTCATGGCGAAGATCCTGCCCGAGCTCGGGGGCCAGTTCGTCCAGGCGGTGAGCGAGGTCGCGGCCATCAACATGATGTACGGCGCCGGCGGGGCCGGGAAGCCGTGCATGACCTTCACCTCGAGCCCGGGCTTCAGCCTCATGCTCGAGGGCATCTCGTACATGATCGGCGCCGAGGTGCCCGGCGTGATCGTGAACGTGATGCGCGGCGGCCCGGGGCTCGGCAACATCGCCCCCGAGCAGGCCGACATCAAGCTCTGCTGCCGCGGCCTCGGCCACGGCAACACCCACGCCATCACGCTCGCGCCGGCGACGCCGCAGGAGATGCTCGACTTCACCCGCCTCGCCTTCGAGCTCGCCTTCCACTGGAAGAACCCGGTCATCCTCCTCGCCGACGGCTACCTCGGCCAGATGACCGGCAAGGTGAAGCTGCCGAAGGACCTCACCCGCCCCGGCCTGCCCGGCTGGTCCGTGCCCGGCGACGCCGCCCACCGGCGGAACGTCATCACCTCCATCGAGCTCGCCGAGACGGACCTCGAGGAGCGCAACCGCCGCCTCGACGCGAAGTACGCCGCCATCGCGCACGCCGAGCAGCGCGCCGACCTCTACCGCTGCGAGGACGCCGACGTCCTCCTCGTCGCCGCCAACACGCCGGCCCGCATGGCGAAGGGCGCGGTGCGGGTGCTGCGGGACAAGGGCGTGCAGGCCGGGCTCTTCCGGCCCCAGACGCTCTGGCCGTTCCCGGTGAAGCACCTCCTGCCGCTCCTCCCGCGGGTGAAGAAGCTCGTCATGGTCGAGGCCTCCGCCGGGCAGCTCGAGGACGAGCTCCGCCTCGCCCTCTCCCACGCCGACGTGGCGCCCGCGTTCACCTGGGGCCGGGTCCGCCGCCAGGGCGGCGTCCTGCCGTCGCAGGCGGAGATCGTGGAGGCGGTGCTCGGCATCACGCGAAAGCCCGCGCTGTCGAAGCCCGCGCCGTCGGAGCAGAAGGGAGTGCGGCCGTGACCGTCTTCTACGAGAAGTTCGAGCGCCACGACCACGCGCGGGGCCTGAAGGCCCGCTCCACGCACTACTGCCCGGGCTGCGGCCACGGCCTCGCGCACAAGTACCTCGCCGAGGCCATCGAGGAGCTCGGCATCCAGGACCGCACGGTCGCCGTCTCGCCGGTCGGCTGCTCGGTGTTCCTGTACTTCTACATGGACGTCGGGAACACGCAGGCCGCCCACGGCCGCGCCCCGGCGGTCGCGCTCGGCCACAAGCTCTCGAACCCCGAGGCGATCGTGGTGAGCTACCAGGGCGACGGCGACCTCGCCTCGATCGGCCTCGCCGAGATCATGCAGGCCGCCCAGCTCGGCATCCCGCTCTCGATCGTCTTCGTGAACAACGCGATCTACGGGATGACCGGCGGCCAGCTCGCGCCCACGACGCTCATGGGCCAGAAGACCGCCACGAGCCCCAAGGGCCGCAGCCGGCACGAGGGCTCGCCGATGCGGATCGCCGAGATCATCGCCGGCCTCGACGCCCCGGTGTACGTCGAGCGGGTCGCGCTCTTCGACAACAAGCAGCGCGTCCGCGCGAAGAAGGCCATCACGAAGGCGCTGCGGCTCCAGAAGGAGGGCGTCGGCTTCTCCTTCGTCGAGGTGCTCGCCGAGTGCCCGACCCACCTCGGCCTCACGCCGCCGGAGACCGAGGCCTGGGTGAAGGAGCACATGCTCCCGGTCTTCCCGCTCGGCGTGAAGAAGGACGTGACGCCGGAGCCGTGGCCCGCCTGGCCGGTCCCGACCTTCGACCCCGCCGAGGTGCTCTCCATCGTCGGCGGCGTCTCCGAGGCGCCGCAGCGGTACTGCCGCGGGTTCCCGGTCACCTCCTTCGGCTCGGACATCGGCGTGAAGCTCGCCGGGTCGGGCGGCGACGGCGCGCAGACCGCCGCCATGCTGCTCGCCCACGCCGCCATCCGCGAGGGCTTCGACGCGACGCACATCCCGAGCTACGGCCCGGAGTCGCGTGGCGGCACCTCCTACGCCGACGTGCGCATCGCCGCCGACGAGGTGCTCTCCCCCGCGGCGCCGCACCCGCACGTGCTCGTCGCCTTCAACGGCCCGAGCCTCGCGAAGTTCGGGCCGGACGTCGCCGAAGGTGGCGTGGTCGTGTACGACACCACCGTCACCGCCGAGGCGCCGAAGCTCCACCCCTCCGTCCGGCTCGTGGGCGTGCCGCTCACGCAGATCGCCCGCGAGGTCGGGAAGCTCACCGTGAAGAACGTGGTGGCCCTCGGCGCGCTCCAGGGCGCCGCCCGGCTCTTCCCGGACGACACGATCCTCTCCGCCGTGCGCGGCGCGCTCGGGCCGAAGAAGGCCGCGCTGCTGCCGATGAACGAGGAGGCGTACCGGCGCGGGGTGGCGGCGGCGCAGCAGCGCTGATCACCCGCCCGGGGGCTCCCCCGGGACCGGCCTCACCGGAACGACCTGCGACGATCCGCGCCGCTTGACGGCGCGGACGCGCGGGTCTATAGCACTCAAGTAACCAGTTGGTTACTTCCCCGGTTACGAGGACGGTGACATGGCGAAGCGCCCGCGCCCCCGCACGAAGCCCCGCCCCCGCGACGCCGAGGCCACCCAGGCGCGCCTGCTCTCGACCGCCGGCGACGCGTTCTCGGCCCGCGGGTACGACGGCGCCCGCGTCGACGAGATCGCCGACCAGGCCGGCGTGAACAAGCGGATGATCTACGCCTACTTCGGCGACAAGGACGGCCTCTACCTCGCGGTGCTCGACACGCACCTCGCCCAGGCCTCCGCCCTCGCCCGCGTGACCGGCCTCGATCCGGCCGCCTCCGCGCGCGCCGAGGTCGTGACCTTCGTCCGCCGCTTCTTCGAGTTCATGGACGCGCACCCGGACTTCGCCCGCCTGCTCTCCTGGGAGGCGCTCTCGAAGGAGCGCCGGGGCCGGAAGATCCTGGTCGCCCGGGTGCACGCGCTCTTCGAGCCGCTCGTGACCGTGCTGCGCCGGGGCATCGAGCGCGGAGAGCTCCGGCGCGACCTCGACCCGGACATGTTCCCCGCGAGCGTGACCGCGCTCCTCGTCGGCTTCGAGAACCACCGCTCCTTCCTCGAGACGCTGTGGGGCGCCGACCTCTCCGAGCCCGCCGCGCGCGCCCGCGTCCTCGGCTTCATCGTCCACCTCCTGCTCGACGGCATCGGAGCCCGCCCATGAACCCCAGCACCCGCACCGCCCTCTCCCTCCTCCTGCTGAGCCTCGCGGCCTGCGGCGGCAGGAAGGCCGAGACCATCACCGGCCTCGTCGACGCCACCGAGATCGACGTCGCCTCCAAGATCCCCGGCCGCGTCGCCGAGGTGACCGTCCGCGAGGGCGATCGCGTCGAGGCGGGCCAGCCGGTCGCGCGCATCGACAGCCAGGAGGTCGGCGCGAAGATCGAGCAGGTGAAGGCCGCCGTCGCCGCGGCGAGCGCCCGGCTCGACCAGGCCCGCCACGGCGCCCGCGCCGAGGAGCGCCTCCAGGCCCAGCGCGCCCTCGAGACCGCCCGGAAGGCCGCCGAGGTCGCCGACAAGGCCCACGCCCGCGCCGAGGCCCTCCTCGCCTCCGCCACCATCACGCAGGCCGCCTTCGACGAGGCGGACCTCCGCTGGAAGGCGGCCCAGGACACGCTCGCCACGGCCCAGGCCCGGTACGACCTCGTCGTGAAGGGCGCCCGCGCGGAGGAGCTCGCCGCGCTCGAGGCGCTCGTGAAGCAGGGCGAGGGCAGCCTCGCCGAGGTGCAGTCCTACGGCGCCGAGCGCGTGCAGGTCGCGCCCATCTCCGGGGAGGTCTCGAAGGTGCTCGTGCACAAGGGCGAGCTCGCCGCGACGGGCTACCCGATCCTCACGCTCGTCGACCGCGCCGACGCGTGGGCCGCCTTCCCCGTCCGCGAGGACCTCCTCCCTGGCGTGAAGGTCGGCACCACGCTCGAGGTGGAGGTGCCCGCGCTCCGGAAGAAGGTCTCCATGACGGTCTACTCGGTCTCGCCGCTCGGCGACTTCGCCACCTGGCGCGCGACCGGCGAGAAGGGCCGCTTCGACCTGCGCACCTTCGAGGTGAAGGCCCGCCCCGCGACGCCCGAGCCCGACCTGCGGCCGGGCATGACGGCCCGCCTCACCCTCGCCGCGAGCTAGCCCCATGACCCCGTTCGTCGCCGGTCTCCGGGGACAGCTCGCCGCCATCGCGCGCGGGCGCACCTCCCGGCTCGTGCTGGCGCTCTTCCTCGTGCTCACGCTCCTCACCGCCGGGGCCTTCCGCGCGGGGGCGCTCCGGGAGCTGCCCGTCGCGGTGGTGGACCTCGACGGCACCGGCCCATCCCGGATGGTGGCGCGCTGGCTCGACGCCACGCCGGACCTCCGGGTCGTGCACGACGGGCCCGCCTCGCTCGAGGCGGCGCAGGCGATGCTCGCGAACGGCGAGCTGACGGCGGTCGTGGTGCTGCCGGACGGCCTGTCCGCGGCGCTGAAGCGCGGACGTCCGGCCGAGGTGGTCGTCGCGCTCGACGCCGGCAACCTCCTGACCGGCAAGCAGGCGCAGAAGGCGGTGCAGCGGGTCCTCGCCACCGCCGCCGCGGGCGCGCAGCTCTCGCTCCTCGAGAAGCTCGGCACGCCGGCCTCCGTGGCGCAGGGACGCGCGCTGCCGATCACCGTGACCGAGTCGCTCTCCCGCAACCCGGGCTCGAGCTTCGCGACCTACCTCGGGCCCGTCTACGCCTGGTTCTTCGTCCACGTGCTGCTCGTGCTGCTCGCATGGGCGACGCTCTGGCCGGCCCGGTCCGCCAGCGCGGCGGAGCGCGCCGGGCGGCTCGCCGCGGCGGGGCTCGTCGCCGTCCTGGGCGGGCTCTTCACCGCCTACGTCGCGCTCCCGCTCGGCGGGCTGCCGATGCCGACGCCGCTGCCCGTGCTCCTCGTCGCGCTCGTGGCCCTCGCGGCGACCGAGCTCCTGTTCGTCCGCGCCGTCGCGGCGGTGACCGCGGGCTCGCTCTTCGGGTTCCAGGCGACGGTGCTCCTCGCGATGCTCTCGCTGATGGTCTCGGGCCTCACCTGGCCCGCCGACGCCTCGCCCGCCCCGCTCCGCGCGCTCGCCGCCGCCCTGCCCTTCACCCCGTTCGCCGCCGCGGTCCGCCTCTTCCAGCACGAGGCCGCGGGGCTCGCCGACCTCGCCCGGCCCCTCGGCCAGCTCGCGCTGCAAGCGCTCGCGTACGCGGCCATCGTGGCCGCCGCCGAGGCCGCGCCCGCGCTGCGCGCGCGGCTCGCCCGGAGGCCCGCATGACCGCGCTCCTCGGGGGGCTCCGCACCGAGCGCGCCCTCCTCCGCCGCGAGCGGAGCCTCCTCCTCGTGCTGCTCGCGATCCCGCTCCTCTACCCGGTGCTCGTCGGCTGGGTGTACTCGCCCGGCCCGGTGCGCGAGCGGCCCGCGCTGCTCGTGGACCTCGACGGCTCCGCGCTCTCGCGCCGCCTCGCGCTCGACCTCGAGGCGTCTCCCGACCTGGCCATCGTGGGCCGCCCCTCGTCGCTCGAGGAAGGCGTGCGCGCGCTCCGGCGCGACGAGGCCGAGGTGCTCGTGGTGCTGCCCGCGGACCTCTCCGCGAAGGTGAAGCGCGGCGAGCCGGCCCAGGTCGCCGCCTGGACCGGCGGCGCGAACCTCTTCACGTGGGGCGCTGCGTATCCCGCGGTCGTCGCCTCGGTCACGGCCGAGAACCGGGCGCTCCTCGCGCACACGCTGTCGGCGGCGGGCCTCCCGCCCGAGGCCGCGGCACGGCGCGCCGCTCCGGTCGCGATCGGCGAGCGGCTGCTCGCGAACCCGGCGATGACCTACGGGCGCTACGTCGTCCCCGGCGTGCTGCTCGTCGTGCTGCAGCAGGCGATCCTCATCTCGCTCGCCTTCAGCGCCGGGCTGCGCCGGGAGGCGGGGCTGCCGTTCGGGCCGGGCCCGCGGCCGGGCGCGTGGCTCGCCGGGCTCGCCCTGACGCACGCACCCTTCTGGCTGGGCGGCGTGGCCTTCTCGACGCTGGGGCTGCTGCCCTTCATGGGCTGGGCGGCCCCGAACCCGTGGGCGGCTACCGGCGTGTTCGTGGCGTTCGCGCTCGCCCAGGTCCCGATGGGCCTCCTCGTGGCGCCGCTCGCCAGGACGCGGATGGACGCCTTCGCCCTCCTCGCGTTCCTCTCGGCGGCGCTCTTCGCGACCTCCGGCTTCACCTGGCCCGCGGGTGAGCTGCCGCTCGCGGTCCGCGCGGTGGTCGCCGTCTTCCCCGCCACCTCCGCGCTGCGCGCCCTCCGGATCGTCCAGGCCGGCGGCGCGCTCCGCGACGTGGCCCTGCACCTCGCCTGGCTCGCCGGCCTCGCCGGCGCCTGGAGCGCCGCGCTCGCGGCCGCCCTCCGGGTCCGCGGCTCCTCCGTCCCGGCCTCCGAACCCCTCCCCGCACCGAGCACACCATGACCTCGCTCCTCGCGCCCCAGCTCCTCGTCGCCCTCCTCCTGCAGACGAATCCGTCAGCCCCGAGCGCAGCGGCCGCCCCTGCGGCCGCGGAGACGAGGGGCGTCCTCTCCCTCGACGCCGCCCTCGCCGAGGCCTCCCGCCAGAGCCTCGAGCTCCGGGTGGCCGCCGAGCGGCTCGAGCAGGCGCGGACCCTCTCCCGGAAGGCCTGGAGCTTTCTGATGCCGCAGGTCTCCGCCGGCGCCTCGTACGCCTGGAACTCGGAGGACGTGATCCTCGAGCTCCCCACGGCATTCGCGATCCGGAACGTGGGCACGAACTACCCGCCCACGCTCCCGCCGGGCGTCACGCTCCCCGGGGCCGCGACGCCGTACGCGCTCGTGCCCTACGCGAAGGAGGACTTCGAGCTCCAGAAGAAGGAGCAGTGGGGCGTGCAGGCCGAGGTGAAGCAGGCGATCCTCGCGCCGCAGGCCTGGGCCGCCGTGCGGACCGCGGGCTTCGCCCGGGAGGTGGCCGAGGCGAAGGTCGCCGCGACCCGGCAGGACCTGCTCCTCGGCGTCGCGCAGCTCTACTACGGGGCGGCGACGCTGAAGGAGGCGGTGGGCGTGCAGGAGCGCGCGCTCGCCACCTGGCAGCGCCACGAGGACGACGCCGGGAAGCTCGTCCAGCAAGGCGCCGCGCCGAAGCTCGCGCTCACGAAGGCCCGCACCGACCGGCTCCGGGCCGAGCAGGAGCTGCTCCGGACCCGGAACGCGCTCGCCGCCGCGAAGCTCGCGCTCGCGACCGTGCTCGTGCGCGACCCGGACTTCGAGGTGGAGCGCCCCGCCGTGCCGGCCGAGGTCGCCGGCGCGCCCGAGGCGCTCGAGCGCGCCGCGCTGGAGTCCCGCCCCGAGGTCAAGGCCGCCCGCTCCTCCGCGGAGCTCGCCGGGAGCCAGCGCCTGGAGGCCTGGTCGAAGGTGCTGCCCACGGTCGGCGTCTCCGGCCAGTGGCGCTACGCGAGCATCACCGGCTTCACCGGCGAGCACGAGGGCTGGAGCGTGATGCTCGGCCTCCAGTGGGCGCTCTTCGACGGCGGCCGGCGCGAGGCGGAGATCTCGGAGGCCGCCCACCGGAGCGCCGAGGCCGACGCCGCGCTCGCGCTCACCGCGAACAAGACCCGGGACGAGGTCCGCCGGGCCGCGCTCGACCTCTCGAGCGCGCGGGCCGCGCTCGCGAAGGCGCGGGAGCAGGCGGAGGTGGCCAGGGAGGCGATGGACCAGGCCGAGAAGGCCCACGCCGCCGGCGCCGCGACCGCGCTCGAGCTCGCCGACGCGACGACCGCGTCGCAGAACGCCGACCTCGGCCTCGTCGCCGCCGGCCTCGACGCCGACCTCGCGCAGCTGAAGC
Organism: Anaeromyxobacter sp.; assembly: GCA_046351695.1. GTDB lineage: Bacteria > Myxococcota > Myxococcia > Myxococcales > Anaeromyxobacteraceae > Anaeromyxobacter. The sequence continues at coordinate 787,203 of JAXLYA010000001.1, forward strand.
TCGCGAAGGCGACGGGGCGGTGGCCGGGGAAGTGACCTCTGGCGGTGGTTCTGCTGTCCGCTCGTCCCGAGCGTAGGGCCGCGCAGCGGCCCGGAGACGAGGGACGATCGAGAGAGTGGGTCCACGCCGCCCCGGGACTTCCTCCGAGGAAGTGAATGCGAAGCAGTCTCAACGCAGCGTGAAGTTCACGGCAAGCACGCCCCCGTCGACACGCCGTCGAGCCACCAGTCGCCCTGGCCCGGCGTGCTGAGGAACCGCACCAGCACGAGCTCGCCCTCCGAGCAGTCCCACCGGCAGAGCCGCATGGTGAAGAGCACCGAGTCGCCGGAGGGCGTGGACCACGACACCCCGAAGTCCTCGACCCGATCCGCCGTGGGGCAGGACGGCCCAGCGGCCTCCATGCTCCAGAGCGTCGAGTAGTCCCGGGGCGCCTTCTCCTCACCACCGCACGCCGCCGACGCCACCGCGACTGCCACGAGCAACGCGATCCTCATGCGACGACCGTAGCGGCGGTCCGGACATGCACCCAAAAGCGAACGGGCGGCCGGGATGTCCCGACCGCCCGTTCTCGACTTGGGCACCGCTGGGATCGAACCAGCGACCCCCTGCGTGTCAAGCAGGTGCTCTACCACTGAGCTAGGCGCCCTGCCCTGCAGCAGCGAGGCGCGGTTATACCCCGACCGCCGGGACTGTCAACGGTCCTTCGTCCTTCGACTACGCCCCGGCCCCGCTGCGCGGGCCGGGGCTACGCTCAGGACGAACGGGGCCTCAGGCGACCCGCTCCGCCCTGAGCACCCGGAAGAAGAACAGGCCGTACTGCAGGAACGACAGCACGACGCACGTCGCCCCGAGCAGGGCGAACGCGACGAGGTAGGGGTCTGCGAGGGCTCGCGGCACGGCGCCGTAGTCGCCCGCCAGCGCCAGGATGACCGCGACGGCGAGCGCGAAGGTGGCGTACTTCCCGATGCGGGTGGGCGCGAGCGGCTGGGCGTTCCGGAGCCACTTCAGGAGCGCCGCCCCGGCCACGAGGACGGCGTCCCGGCCGATGACCAGCGCGGGGAGCCACGCGGGCAGGTGGCCGGTCCAGGTGAGCGCGAGCAGCGCGCACGCGGCGAGGAACTTGTCCGCGATGGGGTCGAGGATGGCCCCGAGCCAGGTGCGCTGGTGGAGCGCCCGGGCCACGAGGCCGTCGAGGAGATCGCTCGAAGCGGCGGCCGCGAAGGCGGCCAGCGCGCGCAGCGAGTCCCCCTTCACGTACAGGACGAGGAAGACCGGGGCGAGGACGATCCGCAGGGCGGTGAGGCCGTTCGCCAGCGTGAACGGCCCCACCCCCGGATCGATCACCGCGCGGTCGCGTCCCGCTCCCGGTTCCAGGCCTCCCACTCGTCCGCCTTCCCCGCCAGCGCGAACTCCTCGGGCTCCGTGGGCTTGCCGTCCGCGGAGACCCGGACCTGCATCATGTTGGTGACGATCTTCTCCCACTGCTCGCGGGAGACCTCCTGGGGGCCCGCGATCTCGACGTGGCCGGGCTTCTTGCCGCCCTCGGCCCCGCCGCCGCCCTGCTCCCCGCCCTCGCCGCCGTGCCGCGGGCGCGGGATGGGGCCGGCCGCGACCGCGACCGTGCCGGAGTAGACCTTCACGACGACCGAGCGATCCTTCGCGGCGTCGACGCGGAACGTGGTCCCGCGCACGCCGGCGACGGCGTTCTCGGTCTGGACCTCGAACCGGGCCTCGCCGCCGACCGCCTTCGCGACGTTCGCCCAGACCTGGCCGACGACGAGCTTCGCCGAGACCTTGCGGTCGTCGACCGTCTTCCCGAACGCCGCGGCCTGGACGACGGCCTTCGACGTCGGGCCCAGGCGGACCACGGAGGAGTCGTTGAGCTTCACCTCGAGGCGGGTGCGGCGCTCGGTCTCGAGGACGTCGCCCTCGAACACCGGCGCGCCCACCGCGAGCTTCGCGGCCTTGCCGTCGGCGGCCTTGCGGCTCGCCTCGCCGGCGAGGAAGGTCACCTTGCCCGCCGGCTGCGGCGCCGGCCCGGCTGCCGGGACGGCGGCGGCGAGGCCGAGGAGCGCCACGGCGCCGAAGAGCGCCGAGAGGATGCGCGCGCGGGTGGTCACTTGAGCTCCACCTCGATGGTGCCCTGCGTGACCTTCTTCACCTTGACCTGGTAGCCCGGGAACTTGCGGGTCGCGAGGTCGGTGGCGAAGGCGGAGGCCTGGCCGTTGTAGGCGACGTCGAGCTCGGCGCGGCCGTTCTCCATCGAGCGCTCCTGGATGTCCTTCACGCCGCGGACCTGGTTCGTCAGCACGGTCTTGAAGCCGGCGAGGCGGCCGTAGTCCTCGACGCCGGAGACGCCGAGCGAGATGCGCTTGAAGCCCGACTGCTCGCGGGTCCAGACCTTGCCGATCTTGGTGAACAGGTCGGCCGCCATCTTGCGGCCGGCGTTGGAGAGCGCGTTGCGGCCGGCGGTCGTCTGCTCGAAGCCCTTGCCGGCCTCGCCGGTGAACTCGGTCGCGGCGATGACCTCGCCGGAGTCGACGCGGACGGCGCGGGCGGAGATGTTGCCGACCGCCGAGTAGAAGGTGCCGTTGTCGATCGGGATCTCGCCGAGCGGCTTCGCGATGGCGCGGCCGATGACGACGACGTCGGCGCCGGCCTTGATGCCGATCTCGCGGGCCTGCTGGACGTTCGGGTCGGCGCCGATGGTCTCGAGCTTCACCTTGCCGGAGAGGATCTCCGGGTCGATGAACGTGAAGCCGCTCTTCTCCATGCGGTCCATGAACGCGTTCTCGACGACGCGGAGGTCGGCGGTGTTGCCGCCGCCCTGCCACCAGCCGCTCGCGGCGCTGGCGTTCACGGCCTGCTCGGCGACGAGCACCGCGATGCGCGGCATGCCGGCGCGGCGGTACGCGATGCCGAAGGCGAGCATGTCCTCCTCGAGCTTCGACTCGGACACGTCGCAGCGCAGCTTCATGACCCAGGTGTTGCCGTCCTGCCTGTCCTCGAGGACCGTGAACTTCTTCACGTAGCCCTGCGAGTGCGAGTAGACGTTGTCCTTCAGGAGCTTCGCCTGGTCGGTCTCGGTCGCGGCGGTGATGAACGTGCCGGCGACCTGCTGGACGCAGTTGCGGAGCGCGTCGTCCTTGGCCTGCTCCTTGGCCGCGAGGAGGTCGCCGGTGATGGCGCCCTGGCCGGTGGCCTCGGTGGTCTCGACCTTGTCCTGCGCGCGGGCCGTGGAGGCCGCGAGGAGGAGGGCGAGGGCGAGCTTCTTGTTCATGGTGTGTCTCCCAAGGGGACCAGAGGGGGGATTCAGTCGGCGAGGATGACGACCTTCGCCTCGGCGAGGAACGGCCAGCCCTTGCCGGCGAGGCTCTTCGCGTCGGCGGAGGAGATGACCACGTCGGAACCGGAGACCTTCACCGCGCGGACGACGAGCGGCTTGTCGCCGAGGCGGTCGGCGGCGGTCTTCTTCGCGCCGTCCATGTCCTTCGCGTAGGCGGCGGCGCCGCCGGCCTTGCGGCCCGCCTCGGACAGCGTGCCCGGCCCGTAGACCTCGTTGCCGGACTCGTCGAACACGCGCGGCGCGAGCGCCGGCGTCACCTTCTGGCCCCGGGCGTCGACCACGAGCGAGGTGCCCGGGGCGTCGCCGGCGGGGGCGGAGGCCGGGGTGGTGGCGCCCTCGCCCTTCGGCATGAGCACCTCGGAGAGCGCGCCCTCGAGCGGGACGGTCACGTCGACCTCGATCGACGAGTCGCCGTAGTAGCGCGGCTTCGCGACCGTGAACTTCTTGATCACGCCCTCGACCTTCGCGCGCATCGCGGAGTCGGACTGCATGGCGGAGCCCGCGGACTTGCCGGACTCGAGCTGGATGCCCTTGATCGTCTCGAGGCAGTTGCGGAGCGCGTCGAGCTTCGCGGCCTTCTCGGCCCCGATGCGCGCGACGGCCACGTTGCCGTCGGCGTCCCTGACGTTCACCGCGCCGGTGCCGGTGCACTTCACGACCTTCTGCTGCCAGTCGACCGCGCCCGAATCCGCGAGGGCGGCGGACGGGAGGGCGAGGACCGCGGCGAGTGCAACGAGCTTTCTCATGTTCGTCTCCTGCGTCCCGGGGCTCTTGGTGCTGCTTGCTCTTCGAGGACCGCGCTTCCTGGTCCGAAATTCAATTGGGTAGAAAGTCTACCACCTGATGGCGGCCATCCTACGAACCCGCCGGCGGGCGCGCTGTGACGGGTATCACCGGCCCCTCCGGAGGGTGAACGGCCGGATTTGCCTACACTCCATCGCGCAGGCGGCGCAGCGCCACCACCACGGAAACCGCGTCTCCCGAGGCCTCCGGCGCACGTACCCTGACCGCGTCCCTCACGGTGGGGACATGGCTCCGGAGGAACGGGTTCACCGCGCGTTCCTCCTCGAGCGTCGAGGGCGCCGGCTCCTGGCCCGCCGCCTTCGCCGCGCGCACGGCGGCGAGCCGCGCCGCGGAGCGGGCGTTGCCTGGCTCGAGCCCGAGCCCGAACGGCAGGTTCAGCTCGGCGTAGTCGTGGCCCGGGTGGACCTCGAGGGCGCCGTCGAGCGCGGCCACCGGGCCCGTGAGGCTCCGGGCCAGGCGCTCCGGATCGCCGCCGTGCCGGCAGTTCCCGGCGCCGCCCCAGAAGAGCGTGTCGCCGGTGAGCGCCCGGCCGCGCCAGAGGTAGACGACCGAGCCCGGCGTGTGGCCGGGCACCGGCACGACCCCGACGCGCAGCGCCCCGAGCGCGAGCTCGGCGCGCCCGGCGACGTCCTCGTCGGGCGCGAACCACCCGGCGTCGGCCGCGTGACCGAGCACGGTCGCGCCGAGCGCCACCTTCACGCGCGCGGTGCCGCCGGTGTGGTCGGCGTGCCCGTGGGTGTGGAGGACGAACCGCGGCCGGACCCCGTGCGCCGCCGCGAGCGCGAGCGCGATCTCCGGGTCGCCGGGGTCGACGAGCGCGGCGTCGGCGCCCTCGGCGAGCAGGTACGTGTAGTTGTCCTTGCGGTAGCGGCGGCGGTCGAAGATCACGGCGAGGGGTCGGCGGCGTCGGGGTGGTGCGAGAGCCCCACGCGGTTGCCCTCCGGGTCGCGCACGTAGAGCGTGTAGCGCGTGCGGTGCACGACCGCCACGCCCGCCGCGCCGAGGCGCGCCTCCCAGCGCTCGCGGTCGGCCCGGGCGATGCGGAGCGCCACGAGGTGCAGCCCCGGCCGAGGGTCCTGGAACGGCGCCTCGACGGGCGCCGCACCCGCCCGCTCGAGCGCGAGGAAGCTCCCCTGCCCGTCCAGCGCGAGCCAGACGCTCCGCTCGCCCCCCATGGCGTCCGGCCAGCGCTTCAGGACCGCGAGGCCGAGCACGTCCCGGTAGAACGCCTCGCACCGGACGAGGTCGGCGCACTGGATCGCGAGGTGGTGGAACCCCGCGATCATCGCGCGGCCCGCCCGGCGCCTGGGGGCGCCGGCCGGCGCCGGCCGAGCACGAGCAGCCCGAGCGCGGCCAGCGCGAGCGCGCCGTCGCCCCCGATCCCGGCCCCGCAGCCGCAGCCCGGCAGGCGGCCCGAGCTCTTCAGCGACGCCACCGGCTTCGTGAGCGGGTAGCCGCCGCGGGAGCGGGCCTCCGCCGAGGCCGACCCCGCGACGCCCAGGCCGCGGACCGGGACCTGCACGTCCACCGCGCCGTCCGCGCCCGGCAGCGACGCGAGCGTGACCTCGATCCCGCCCGCCACGCGGGCCTCGCCCGCCTTGTCGGCGCCGAGCACCTTCACGGCACCGGCGGGCTGGAGCCCGGCGAGCGCGATGTGCACGGTGACCTGCCCGAGCGGCGCCGCGATCCGGCTCCGCACCCGCGTCGTGACGACGGCGAGCGCGCCGTCGGCGAGCGCCTTCACGTCGCTCGTCGAGTCGACGGTCACGAGCCCCCGGCCGTCGAGCCCGATGGAGCGCGTGGCGGTGGTGCTCTGCCAGCCGCCCGCTTCGCTCGCGGCGAGCGTCAGCGTCGGCGGGTCGGCCACGTCGAGGAGCGCGCCGTAGGACGCCTCCGGCAGCGAGAGCGTCAGAGCGACGGAGGTGCCGGAGGGGACCGCGTGCCAGGTCGCGGTCGCGGGCAGCCCGGTGCCGCCCGGCGTGAACGTCGGGGTCCCGCCGCACGCCTCCCAGATCGAGCCCCGGAGCGCCACCGTCGCGCCGCCGGGCACGAGGTTGATGGTCCCGGGCGCGTTCGGCGCGAGCGTGAAGTCGGGCTCGCCGGCGGTCACCGTGACCGTGCCCGAGAGGTCGCGCCACTGGCCGCCGGTGTCGGTGCCCCGGACCGAGACGGCGATGGGGGCCGCGCCGCAGAGCGAGGCGCCCGGCAGGGTCAGCGTCGTGTCCTGGGCCGCGGCGCCGGCGCCGTCGACCTTCCAGGCGAGCGAGACCGGCCCCTGCGCGTCGGTCGCGGCGACGGTGACCTCGTGGTCCGCGCCGCGGCTCGCGACGCCCGGGCTCCCGGAGGCCCACGCGAGCGACGGCGGCGTGTCGGCGGCGTCCACGAACACGAGCAGCGTCCCCGCCCCCGTGCTCCAGTCGAAGCCGAGCGCGACGAGGTCCGGGAGCGGCGAGCCCGCGACGTCGACCGCCGCGATGTCGCGGATGGCGAGACCGTGGGCCGGGGCCTTCCAGACGCCGAGCGTCCCGCCCGGCTGGGGCCAGAACACCACGAGCCGGTCCCCACGCCGGTCCCACAGGGCCGCGCCCTTCACGGTGCCGAGATCGACCGGGCGGAGCACCGCCGGATCCGCGAGCCCGAGCTCGGCGCGGGCACCGAGGTTCTGCCAGGAGGCCGTCGCGAACGTGGCGGGGTCCGAGGTGCCCTTCACCCACAGGAGCGCGCCGTCGGTCCAGAGCGCGGGCGGCGTCCAGAGCCCGAGCGTGAGGACGAGGTCCTGCAGGCCGTCCTGGTCCACGTCCATCGCCGCGACCCCGAGCACGTCGCCCTGCCGCACGCCCGCCGGGAGCCAGGTCGCGCTGCCCTGCGGGACGGCGTCGCCGGCGCGCAGCAGCTGGAGGTCGAGGCTCCCCACGTCGTTCGCGCCGGGGCGCTGGATCGCGAGCGCCACGGCGCCGGTGCCGGGGATGGCGAGATCGTCGACGCCCGTGGAGACCGCCGTCGCCCCGAGGCGCAGCGGGAAGACCTCGGTGTGGAACGCGAGCCGGCCCGTGAGGGCCGGCAAGGGGAAGACCTTGCCGGTGGGCGGGCCCGTGAGGTCCCAGATGCGCAGGTTCCCGGGCGTGCCGCCGCCGACGCCCGTCGGCACGACGGCGAGCGCCTCGGGACGCGCGAGGAGCTGGGCGAGCGCCACGGTCTCCTGCCCGCCGCCCGCGAGCGCGTACGTGTCGAGCACGAGCGGCGACGCCGCCGCCGAGACCGCGAGCCCTGTGGGGCGCACGAACACCAGGTCCGCCTTGCCGGCCGGCGTCGCGCGGAAGACCCGCCCCGCCGCGACGTCCACGCCCTGCCCGTCGAGCGCGCGCAGCGGAGGGTCCTCGAGCGAGAGCACCGTGCGCGACGGGACGAGGACCGAGCCCGCCCCGCCGGGCGCGAAGAGGAGCACGTCCGCGCCGGCCCGCACGCCGAGCGATCCGCCCGCGAGCTCCGCCGTGGTCGCGTCGGGGACCGGGACGACGAGCGGCTCGGTGCCGAGCTGCGCTCGCGCCGCGGCCGGGAGGAGGGCCGCCGCGAGGAGGAACGCGCGCGTGCTCGAGACCTTCATCAGTACGCCACCTGCGCCCGCAGGAAGAGCCGCCCCACCTGCTCGTCCGGCGACAGCCCGTCGCCGTCGAAGCCCACGACATGGTACCCGACCGCGATGCGGCCGGCGGTCCCCCCGGCCTCCGGCGCCCCGAGCCGGACGCCGAGCTCGCCGCGCAGGGCGCTCCGCGCGCCGAGGTCCCCGCCGGAGAGCGGCCCCCTCCGCGCCGCCTCGACGCCGAGGTCGACGGGCCCCACCACCCGGACCGCCGCGCGCACCGAGGCCGAGAGCCGGTCGTCCTTTGCGCCGGCCACGCGCTGGACGGCGACGCCCGCCCCCGCGCCGAGCTCCAGCCGGCCCAGCGCCACCGTCGCCGCGAGCCGGCCGAGGACGCCCTCGCGCGCGAGCCCGCCGGGCCGCTGCTCCTCGAGCCGCGTCACCGTGCCGACGAGCGCGCCGGGGCCGAGGCGCAGCGCGGCCCCGCCGGAGAGGTCGAGGAGCCGCGCGCGAACACCCGCCATCGTGCCGCCGGTGTAGCCCGCCCGGGCCGAGAGGACGAGCGGGACGACGGGGCGCCACTCCAGGGAGCCGCCCGCGGCCACGACGCCGTCGCCCCCCTCGCGGCGGAGCTCCCCGCGCAGCGCCAGCCGCACGGGCCCCGCCACCGCGCCCGCCGCGGCCGCGTAGGCCGCCCGGTCCTCGAGGTCGCCGGCAGGCGTGAGGCGCTGGCCCCGCTCGCTCGACATCGAGAGGCGCAGGGAGGGCGCGGGGGCGAGGGCGAGCCCCACCACCCTGCCCGTCCGGAGCCCGAACGCGTCGCGCCCGGCGCGCTCCTCGGTGAAGACCTCGGTCCCGCCGGCGCGGCGCCGCGCCCCGAGCGCAGCGACCTCGCCCGCGGCGCCGGCCGTGAGGGACGGCGCGTCCGGATCCGCCGTGAAGGTCCCGTACACGGCCTCGCCACCGCGCGCGCGCTCCCCGGAGGCCTGCAGCCGCGCGCCGAGCTCGGGGCCCCAGCCGCCGCGCAGCTCGAACCGCGCGCCCGGGAGGTCGAGCGCCACGCCCGCCGCCGAGAAGGTCGGGTCGACCCCGGCGCCGGTCGTGCGCAGGCCCTGGTGGTGCGACAGGTCGAGCCCCACTCGCGGGTCGAGCCGGTAGCGCAGCCGCGCGCCCGCGCTCGTCTCCTCGCCGGCGAGCGCGCCCCGCCGCTCGGCGTCCACCACCTCGCCGACGAGCTCGAGCCGCTCGCCGGCGTACCGGCCCCGGCCGACGAGCCGCCGCGCGTCCTCCACGAGCGCCGGCCCGAAGCCCTGCGCGAGCGGCGTGCCCCGCCGCTCCGCCCAGACCACGCTCCCGCTCACCGCTCCCGCGCCCGCCTCCAGCGAGGCGCCGCGCTCGCGCGCGGAGCCGCTCTCCTCGAAGCCGCCGTCGGCGTAGCCCGCGTCGCGCTCGCGCCACCAGCCCCCGAGCCGCACCGGACCCGCGCCGACCTTGCCCTCGAGGTGCACCGCATCCGCCGCGGAGAGGCCGCCCGGAGCGGAGTTGACGGACGTGTGGTAGCCGCCGTCCCAGGAGCGGTTGAACGGCGCGTCGCCGGGCAGGCCGCGCGAGCGGGCGACCTCGCCGCGCAGGCCGAGGAACCCGAGGTCGAGCGCCGCGGAGGCACCCGCGAGCTGGTAGTCGGCCGCGCCGGGCCGCTCCTCCCGCGCCCCGCGGGCCTCGAGGGCCAGGGGGCCGGCGCGCAGGCCCGCGCGCCCGCCGGCGAGGTCCTCGGCCCCGGCGCCCTGCGCCGCGTGGAGGTACTCCACGACGAGCGTCGCCTGGGCCGCGAGCCCGGGGGCGCCGGTCTCGACCGCGGCCGGGGCCGCCACCGAGGGCAGCGGCCGCGCGAGCGCGAGCCGCCCGGAGACCTCGTCGAGCTCGTAGTCGACGCCGCGGACGAGCGCGCGCCGCGCGGTGAGGAGCCCGGTGAAGGGATCGCGCCACTCCACCCGCGCCGAGGCGCTCCCGGGCACGAGCTCCCCGGACCCGAGCCAGTAGAAGGCGCCGCCGTGCGCCGCGAAGGCGTCGCGCGCCTGGACCGGCGGCGCGTTCCCTCGCGCGTCGGTGCGCGCCGATGCTCCGAAGGCGGACGCCTCGAGGCGCACCGGGCCGAGGTCACGGCCCACGTCGGCGCGCGCGCCGAAGAGCGCGCGGTCGTAGCGGCCGAGCTCGGCGGGCCCCATCGCGCCCCCCGGGCGGTCCACGCCCCCCGCGAGCCCGGCGCGGGTGCCGCCGAGATCAAGCGCGAGGTCCGGGCCGCGCAGCCGCGCCCAGGCGCGCCCGCGGGCGGCGTTCCGGTCGTCGGCCGCGGCGTCGTCGCCGGCCGAGAGGAAGGTGCGCTCCGGTACGAGCGCGTGCCCGAGCGTGAGGGCGTCGCGCGGCTTCAGGAGGTCGGCCGCCTTGCGGTCCCGGTCGTCCACGTCGACGCCCGCCTCGACGGAGACCGGTCCCAGCGCGCCGCGCACGGCGCCGGTGCCACGGCCGGACACGAGCACGTTCGGATCGCCGCCGAACGCGACCTCCACGTCCACGAGGCCGGCGGCGTCGAGCCGCGGCGCCCCGCCCCGCGCGTCGACCGTGAACGTGGGCGTTCCCGCGCCGCCGGGGAGCGCGATCTCGACCGGGCCTGCCGCGCCGGCGACCCACGCCGCGAACGCGCCCGCTTCGCCCGCGACCGCCTCCACCGTCCCCACCCGCACGCGCGCGCCCGGCGCCGCGGCGCCGTGCACGAGCGCGCCGCCCGCGCCCGGGAGGACGCCGAAGGCGGCGAGGAGCTCGGGGCGGCCGGGGATGACGAGGTCGCCGCCACGCGCGCGGGGGGCGAGGTGGATCGGCCAGCGGAACACGCCGGAGCGGCCGTCCGGGGCGGCGAGCGTGAGGCGGAGCTCGTTGTCGCCGGGCGAGAGGAGCACCTCGAGCGCGAAGGCCCCGTCCTCGCCCGCGACGGCCGGGACGCCGCCCGCGGAGAGCCGCGCGCCCGGCGCGGTGCGGCCGGCGAGGGTCCAGCGGAGCCGGTCACCCTCGCGGCGCGGGCCAGCGCCCGGAGCTGCCGCGGCGTCGAGCGGCGGCGCCGCGTTCGCGGGCGCGCGCACGACGAGGTCGGCCTGCGCCGCGCCGCCCGGCGCGAGATCGACGAGGGCACGGGCGGGCAATCCCTCCACCGCGAGGCGCTGGCCGCCGTACGCGAGGCGGTCGCCCGCGAGCAGCCGCCCGGGCACCTCGAGGAGGTGGTAGCGCCCGCGGGCGTCGGCGAGCGCCACCTGCCCGGCCGCGGAGAAGACCCGCGCGCCGGCCACGCCGGGCTCGCCCGGGCCGCAGCGGCCGTCGCCGTCGAGATCGACGCAGACGCGCCCGAGCACGGTGCCGCCGGGCTCCGCGGGGCCGCCGCCGATGACGACCGGATCCGCGGCGCGCGGGGCCCCGGGCGCGAGCGCCAGGAGGAGCGCGAGGGCGCCCGGCCCGCGCGCCCTCACGGGACCTCCACCACGGCCGCGACCCCGGTGTCGGCGTCCACGACGGCCACGCTGCCCTTCCCCGGCCCGAGCCGCGCCTTGCCGCCCTCCCCGTCCGGCTCCGGTGTCCCGACCTCGACGCCGGCCGCGCGGAGCACGACCGCCCGCGCGGGCACCGGCGCGCCGGACGCGTCGCGCAGGCGCCAGCGCAGCGTGCGCCCCTCCACCCGGGCTTCGAGGTCGACCGGCGACGGCGCCCGCAGGCGTACCGTGAGCTCGCGCGAGAGCGCGACCGGCGCGGAGGGAGGCTCGACGCCCTCCCAGCCGGCGGCGCGCGCGCCCTCCGCCGCCGGGGCCACGGCCGCCACCGTCTCCGCGGGGCCGGTCGCGGGTGTCCGAGCCTCGCCGGCCGCGTCGGTCGTGGCCTCGGCCCCCGAGCCGAACCGCAGGCGCACGCCGGTGACGGGCCGGCCGTCGTGGGCCCGCGCCTCGGCCACCCAGGCGTCGGTGCGGCGCCGCAGCGCGAGCGAGGCGAGCTCGGCCGGGCGCGCCGGCGGCAGCGCGAAGGCGAGCGTGGCCCGCTGGGTCCAGTCCCCCGGCGCCCTCCGCGCGACGAACCGGTCCGCCGCGACGAAGCCCTCCCGCGCGCCCTCCGGGCCGTGAGGCGCGCCGAGCCGCTCGCCCGTCCGGTCGAACACGCCCGACTCCACCGCCACGACCTCGCCGGGGATCACCGGCTCGCGCGCGAGCGCGACGTCGAGGCGCTCCGGCCCGCCCTTCCCGAGCGCGATCGCCTGCTCGTCGCGAGACGCGGGGCCACCGGCCGGGTAGCTCACGAGGAGCCGCGCCTCGCCCGGCCCCGCGCCGCGCGGCGCCCGGAAGCGCGCGCGCAGGAGCCCCGGGTGCACCTCGGCGAGCGGGCCGAGCTCGCCGGCCGTCGCCTTGAGCTGCAGCTCCGGGCTGCGCGCCGGCTCGCCCGCGGCCTCGGCGGCGGCGCACCAGAGGAACGCCTCGGCGCGCCCGTCGGCCGCCAGCGCGCGCGGCCAGGCGGCGCAGGCGAGCCGGTCGACCTGCGGCAGCCCGAGGTCGAGCTCGGTGCGCTTCGTGTTGCCGAGCGCGTCGACCGACAGCGCGGTGGCGCGCGAGCCGGGCGGCACCACGATGGGCACCCGGAACCTGCCGTCGTCGCCGGCGACCACCGGGCCGAACGTGCGGCCGCCGATCGCGACCGTCGTGCGGGTCCCGGGCTCGGACTCGCCCGGCAGGTCGATGGCCGCGGCGAGCGGCAGGATGAGGGCGCCCACCGCCCGCGGCGTCGCGCACTGCGCGCAGCGCGGCGAGAGCGCGAAGAGCACGGCCACCTCCGGGTACCGCGCCCGGGCTGGCTCGTAGCGGGCGCGGAACCGGCCCGGCCCGTCGCCGGCGAGCTCGACCACGCGGCCGGACGAGGCGACGATCTCCGGCGGCGCGGCGGCCTCGTCGAGCGCCCCCGCCGCGTCGCGCACCGTGAGCCGCAGCGCGACCGAGGCGTCCCGGCCCTTCACCGGCGCGGGCGGCGTGGCCTCGAGCTCGATGGTGCCGGGGGGCGCCTCGACCGCGGCCTCCACCCGGGCGTCACCGGCGGTGAGCACCACCCGGGTGACGCCGGGCGCGGGGCGGACGCGGCACAGGCCCGGCCCGACCGGCTCGATCTCCGCCCCCTGCGCGGTCAGCGCCTCCGCGCCGCGAAAGGCGACGAGCTCCCCGTCCGGCGACAGCGGCCAGGGAGGGAGGAGCACCGCCGCCGACAGCGCGAGCGCGAGGAGTTGCTCCATGCGGGTGGGGACAGCCTAGCAGATCGCGGTGCGCCGCCGCGTGAACCAGACCCCGAGCGCGAGGAGCGAGAGCGGGCCGGACGCTCCGGCGCCGCAGCCACCCGCCGCGCGCGATACCGGATCCGCCTCGATGGCGGGAGACGCCCCCGGGGGCGGCTGGCCGGTGCCGCCGGCCGAGCCCGAGACCGTGCCGGTGCCGGGCCCGCCGCTGCCGCCGCCCGCGCCCGTGGAGCCCGCGCCGCCGCCCGGGTCGCCGGGAAGGGCCTGCGCGAGCGGCGTGCCCGCCGGATCCTCGAGCACGCGGATGCGGAGCTCGGAGCCGATCGCGCCGGTCAGGCCGCCGGAGACGAGCGCGGTGCCCGCGAGGGCGACGCGCCGGCGTTCGAGATGCGCGGCGGGGTGCGCGAAGTCCGCGGGGGCGGCGACCACCACGCCGTCGACCGCCACCGTCGCCTCCGCGAAGCCCTGCTCGTCGATGCAGAGGAGGATACCGAGGTCCTTGCCCTCCACGGTCGAGAAGGAGACCTCGCCGGCCTGCGCCTCGGGCCGGTCGCGCGCCACCACGAGGCTCGCGAGCTCCACCGCGGCCGGATCGTCGCACCGCGCCGGCGGGATCTTCGGCGGCCAGTCCCCGCCCCCGCCGTCGTCCACCACCGGCAGGGGCAGCGTGTACAGCACGAGGTCGAGGTCGGCGCCGTTCGACTCGGAGAGCGCGAGCGTGAGCAGATCGCCCGCGTCGAGGACGTCGCCGACCACCTGCGCGCCCGTCGCGCGGCGCGGCACGAAGGCGAGGCCGGTGCTCCAGTTCCAGAGCACGACGACCGGCCGGCCCACGGAGAGATCCTCGAACGCGACCCAGGAGCCCGAGAGGCGCGGCGCGCGCTGGTCGCCCGCCTCGCGGAGCGCGGCCACCGTGACGCCCGTCGCGTCGAGCACCTCGACGTCGAGGCCGGTCGCGGCCGCGCGCCGGACCACCGCCGCGTGCAGGCCCGCGCCGGCGCCGTCGATGGAGACCGAGGCGATCGGCCCGTCCGTCAGGAGGTGGTGCTCGCGGCGGGTGAGGTCGAACACGCGGACGCCCCCGCCGGCGCCGTCGTCCACGAGCGCGATGGTCGAGCCGGAGATGGCGGGGGCGCGCTGGTCGCCGGCGAGCGCGAGCGTGCCGGAGGCCCCGGTGACCGGCTGGTACCAGGCGATGTCCCGGTCGCCGGCGGGGCCCACCTCCCAGGCCGCCGCGGCCGCGGAGACCACCGGCGCGGCCGCGCCCGGCTCCGACGGCTGGCGCAGGAGCGCCCCGGTCAGCGTGAACTGGAGGGCGATGCCGGCCGGGGTCCGGTAGGCGAGCACGTTGCGGGCGAGATCCGGCTCGGAGGCGCCGCTCGCCGCGACGCGGGTCGCGCCGGTGGCGAGGTCGCCGAGGAGCACCCGGGAGCCGGTGGCGTCACTGTTCGTGAACGCGAACTGGCCCGCGTCGAGGACCGCGCCGGACTGGTCACCCGCGCCGCCCGCGACCACGCGCGACGCGCCGCCCACGGGCACCGCCCCGGGAAACGCGGGCAGGGCCAGCGAGAGCGCGCCCAGCACGCAGATCGTCCATCGGTTCGGCACGCGCCCCGAGTTCCCCGTCATTCCCCCTGGGTGGGAGTCTGTGCGCGCGCCGGATCGCGGTCAAGAACAGGCGCCCCGTCTACGACGGGTGGGGCGCCCGGCAGCAGGAAAAGCAGGAAACCGGTGCGACAAGGTGCGCCTCAGCGCGGATCCTTGTCCCACAACCCCCCGGTATCGAAACGGGCATCGGGCGCGCGCGTGTCGAGCACCACCGGCGGGCCGCGGGCCTCGGCGTAGACGCCGGCGGCGCGCGCGCGCGCGACGAGGCGCTGCTCGCCCTCCTTCAGCTCCACGGTCCCCTTGAACCGCCCGTCCGGCTGGACCTCCATCGTCGCGCCGCCGATGACGACGACGCCGCCCGGGACGGTGCGGCCGCTCACCGGGATCTTCCGGCGGTTGGTGACCCGCTCCTCCGGCCAGGCGACCTCGAGCAGCACCTCCGCCGGGATCGCGGTCGGCGCGCTCGGCGTCCCCTCGGCGGCCGCGGCGGTGCGCTGGCCGGCGGCGACCTCGACGGACTGGCCGCCGGAGGTGAAGCGCGCGGCGCCGCGACGGACGGCGACGGCGACGACGGTGCCGGACGACGACACCTGGAGCTCGCCGCCGGTGGTGCGGGCGACCGCGCTCCGCGCCGAGGCGATCTCGACCGCGCGGCTCGGGTCCTCGTCGACGCGCGCCGACACGAGGCCGCGGTCGAGGCGGAACCGCGAGCTCTCGCTCGTCGCCTGCTCGACGCCGAACCGGCCGATCTCCTCGACCTTGAACTCGTAGGTCGGGGACACGATCTTCACGCTCGCGCCGGGCGCGGTGACGAGGGCGTCGGACGCGGCGAGCTCGTCGCCGAGGCGCGCCGGCCGGCGCACCCCGCCCCGCTCGATCTCGACGGCGCCCTGCACCTCGGTCACGCGGAGGCGGACGTCCTCGGGCGGAGGCTTCGCGGCCACCGGCCTCGGCGGTGGCGGCGCGCCAGGAGCGCGCCCGAGCAGCAGCAGGTACGCCCCGCCCGCGGCGCCCACGACGAGCGCGACGAGCGCCCAGAAGACGACGCGGTCCCTGCGAGCCGACACGATGGCCCACTATACCGCCCTTCGGCGGCACTCACCGGTTCTCGGCGGCCGGGAGCGTGACCGTGAAGGTGCTGCCCTCGCCGGGGCGGCTCGCGACCGCGATCCGCCCGCCGTGCTCCTGGACGATCCGGAAGGTGACCGAGAGCCCGAGCCCGACGTTGCTCCAGAGGTCCTTCGTGGTGAAGAAGGGCTCGAAGATCCGGGGCAGGTGCTCGGGGAGGATCCCCTTGCCGTTGTCGGCGACGAGGAGCTCCACCCTGCCCGCCTCGGCGGCGGGCCGGGTGACGACCTTGATCCAGGCGCCGGGCCGCTCGAGGCACGCGGTGCGGGCGTTCTGCACGAGGTTGAGGACCACCTGGGCGAGCTGGCCGGCGTCGCCGCGGACGCGGGGCGGCGGCTCGGCGAGGTCGAGGGAGAGGGCGATCCCTCCCTCGCGGATCTGCCCGTCCACGAGGCCGAGCGCGTCGACCACCACCTTGCCGAGGTCGAGCACCTGGAGGTCGGGCCCGGCCTGCTGCTGCTCGGAGAAGCGCAGGAGGTTCTGGGTGATGTCGCGGCAGCGGCGGGCGAGCGCCTCGATCTTCTCGAGCGCGTCGCGGTCGGCCCCCGCCTGCTTCACCCGCTCGAGGAGGAGCTGCGCGTTGCCGAGGATGCCGGTGAGCGGGTTGTTGATCTCGTGCGCGACGCCGGCGCCGAGCTGGCCGATGGCGGCGAGCTTCTGGGTCTCGACGAGCTGGGCCTGCGCGGCGCGGAGCTCGGCGGTGCGCGCCTCGACCTCCGCCTGCAGCTCCTCGTTCCAGCGCTCGAGCTTCGCGCGCGAGCGCTGGAGCTCGTCCGCCATGGCGTTGAACGTGCGCGAGACCTCGCCGATCTCGTCGCGGCCCTGGTCCGGGAGGCGCACCGCGAGCTCGCCGGCGCCGAGCGCCCGGGCCGCGGCGTCGATGCGGGCGATGCCCGCGGTGGTGCGCCGCGCGAGGAGGAAGGAGAGCAGGAGCACGCCCGCCGTGACGACGAAGATCGAGAGGAGCACCGCGCGGCGCATCTCCTCCACGTGCGCGAAGGCGGCGCGCGCCGGCACCGTCACGAGCACGACCCAGCCCGGCAGGCCCCGGAGCGGCGCCCAGGCGGCGACCTGGGTCGCGCCGACGAGCGTCCCCGAGCGCTCCGGGTCGACGCGCCCCCGGAGCTCGGCGCGGGTCGCCTCGTCGAGCGGGGTGGAGCCGGTCGAGCCCACCACGAGCGCGTCGGCGGAGGCGATCCAGGCCGCCCCGCCCTCCGGCACCGCCGGGTCGAGCCGCCGCCGCAGGAGGTCGGTGCGCACGCGCACCGCGAGCCGCCAGCCCTCCCGGCCCGCCGGGCTGACCGCGGCGAGGCGGGAGACCTCGTCGCCCTCCCGGTAGACGAGGAACGCGAGGTCGTCGCCCGGCAGCCGCACCGGCGCCACGGCGGTGCGCAGCCCGGCCGCGTCGGCCTCCCGGCCGCCCTCCCGCGCCCGCAGCTCGCCGGCCGCGTCGAGGAGGATCGCCGCGTCGACCTGCTCGAGCTGGCCCACGAGGATGGAGAGGATGGCGCGCAGGGCGCTCTCGCTGTGGCCCTCGAGGCGCGGGCGCGCCGCGACCTTGCGGATGGCGGCGTCCACCCCGGCGACGTCGAGGTCGATGCCGCTCGCGGCCGCCTCGGCGCGCGCGAGCTCCTCGGCGGTGGCGGCCCGCCCGAGCACCGCCTCGGTGCGGCGGATCATGACGAAGCCGACCAGCACCACCGGGGCGAGCGCCGCGACGAGGAGGAACAGCGCGAGCTTCCGCTGGAGGGTCACGCCGCGGCCCCGCCGCCCGGCGCCTGCACGGGGCCCGTCGCCGCGCCGGAGTCCACGAGGTGGACGCTGCCCTGGAGCTTCTTCGCCTTCGCCTTCAGGTCGGCGGCGGACTTCGCGAGGTCGGCGTGGTTCGCGAACCGGCCGGGCGGCACGACCACCGTCGCGATGGACAGCGACAGGAGCGGGAACTTCCGCTGCGTGCCGAACCGGTCGACCGCCTCGATGTAGCCGCGCTCGCGGTCGCCCTTGTCGTAGTAGAGGGGGATCACCCGGTCGAACGCGCCGATGATCTCCCGGCAGACGAGGTCCGCCTTCTCCGGCGCGTTGAGGAGCACGAAGTCGTCGCCGCCGACGTGGCCGACGAAGCCGTGCTCGCCGCCGAGCTCGGCCACCGCGTGGCGCAGGATCCCGGCGGTCTGGAAGATGACGCCGTCGGCCTTCGCGTAGCCGTAGGTGTCGTTGTAGGCCTTGAGGTTGTCGAGGTCCACGTAGGAGAGCGCGAACGGCAGCCGCGCCTCGATGCGCCGCTCCACCTCGCGGTCGATGGCGCGCCCGCCGGGCAGCCGGGTCATCGGCGAGGTCGAGAGCGCGGCCTCGCGGCGGCGGATCACCGCGTCCACCCGCGCGACCAGCTCCTGGGCGTCGAAGGGCTTCGTGAGGTAGTCGTCGGCCCCGAGCCTGAGCCCGCGGACCTTGTCGGCGGTCTCGCCGCGGGCGGAGAGGAAGACCGCCGCGAACGGCTCCTGCGCGCGCGCGTCGGCGAGCGACTCGAGGAGGCCGAAGCCGTCGCCGTCGGGGAGCTGCACGTCCACGAGGAGGAGCTGCGGCGAGCTCTCCACGACCAGCCGGCGCGCCTCGCCCTTCGTCCCCGCCTCGAGCACCTCGTAGCCCTGGCTGCGGAGCACCTCGGCGCAGATGGCGCGGATGGCCGGGTCGTCGTCCACGACGAGGATGCGGGCGCCGGTGGCGCGCACCCGCCGCAGGAGGGGCTCGATCGCCTGCGCGAGCCGGTCCGGCCCGGCGGGCTTCTCGAGGAACGCCTCGGCGCCCGCGCGGTACGAGGCCTCGCGGTGCGTCGGCGCGCTGAAGGCCATGACGGCGGCGTGGCGCGTCTCGGCGTCGTGGCGGAGGATCTCGGCGAGCGGCACGCCCTGCAGCGCGGGGAGTCGCGGCTCGAAGACGATGACCCGCGGCCGGTGGCGGCGGGCCACGGCGACCGCCTCGTCGGGCGTGCTCGCGGCGAGGACCCGGAAGCCGCGCGAGGCGAGCGCGCCGCGGGCGAGCCGCGCCGCGTCCGGCTCGTCGACCACGAGGACGAGCGGCGCGTGGGGATCGGTGGCCGGGCGCTCCGGCGGCGGCTGCGCGGGCGGCTCCTCCGGGAGCACCGCCACGAAGCGCACGCCCTGCTCCGGGTCGCTCTCCGCCCAGATCGCGCCGCCGTGCTGGGCCACGATGCCGCGGCAGATGGAGAGCCCGAGCCCGGTGCCCCGGACCCGGCGGTTCTTGTCGGTGCGCGCCTGCTCGAACTTCTCGAAGATCCGCTCCAGGTCGTCCTCGGGCAACCCCTCGCCTTCGTTCAGCACCGAGAGCCCGACCACGCCCGGCACCGCGTCGGAGCGGAAGACCCGCACCCGGATCGGGCTGTGGTCCGGCGCGAACTTCACCGCGTTCGTCAGCAGGTTCGAGAGCACCTGGCCGATGCGCGCGGGGTCGGCGACGAGCCGCACCGGGCCCGCCGGCGCCTCGACGACGATCTCCTGCCCGCGCTCGGTGGCCGCGGGGCCGTACCGCTCGGCGGTCACCCGCACGAGCTCGTCGAGCGGGGTGACCTCCGGCACCATCTCGAGCTTGCCCTTCGAGAGGCGGGCGAGGTCGAGGAGGTCGTCGACCATCCCGTTGAGCTTCTCGGTCGAGTCCCGCGCCATCTTGAGGTAGCGGGCCTGCTTCTCGGCGAGCTCGCCGGCGAGGCCGCCGAGCACGAGGTCGAGCGCGCCGGTGATGGAGGTGAGCGGCGTGCGCAGCTCGTGGCTCACGACCTGGACGAACTCCTCCTTGCGCTCGTCGAGCTCCTTCTGGGCGGTCACGTCGCGGAGCGCGATCGCGACGCCGGCGAGCCGGCCGTCCGGGCCGGGCACCGGCGAGACGATCGACGAGAGCGTCCGCTCGCCGATGTGGATCTCCTCGGTGACGAAGGCGCGCCCGGAGGGATCGGGCTCGAGGCCGCGCACGAGGTCGAACGGGTAGAAGCCGAGCGCCTCCTTCAGCCACTTCACGGCGACCGGCCCCTGCGCGGCGGCGCCGAGCATCCGGCGCGCGGCGGGGTTCGCGACCACCTCGTCGGAGCCGGCCGGCGCGAAGAGCAGCCCGTCCGCCATGCTCTCCACGACGCGCTCGAGGCGCAGCCGGTCGCCCTCGAGCCGCTGGGCGAAGGCCCGCAGCGCCGCGCCCATCTCGTTCACGAGCACGTCGAGGACGCGCGCGTCGCCCTCCCCGAACGCCTCGGGCGTCGCGCTCTCGAGGAGCACGATCCCGGAGGGCGCCCCGTCGATCTGCACGGTCACGGTGAGCTGGGAGGGGAACGGCGCCGCGCCCTCGGCGGGCGGCGGGCTCCCGAGCACCCGCACCTGCAGGTGCGCCTCGTCGAGCGTGCGGCCGGTGCGCTCGGCGTGGGCGGCGAGCGCGTTCTCCTTCACCTGCAGGAGCCCGCGCTCGTCGAGCCCGACGAGCGGGTGGATGAGGAGCACCGGCGAGGCGCCCTCCGGCGCGAGCAGCGCGGCGGCGAGATCGCAGGGCACGATGCGCGGCAGCCGGTCGACGAGCTTCTCGAGCAGCTTCGGGAGGTCGGCGGCGAGGCCGACGTCGCGCGCGAGCTCGGAGGCGGCCTCGAGGGCCGCGAGCCGCCCCTCGGCCTCGGCGTAGAGGCGCGCCCGCTCGGCCTTGAGGTGCACCTGGTCGAGCGCCCGGAGCACCGTGGCCCTGAGGTCGGCCGTGTCCCACGGCTTCGTGATGTAGCGGAAGACCTCCCCCTTGTTGATCGCGGCGACGATCTCGCGCGGATCGGTGTAGGCCGTGAGGAGGATGGCGCAGAGGTCCGGGTGCAGCCGGCGCGCCTCCTGGATGAGCTCGATGCCGGTCCGGCCGGGCATGCGCTGGTCGGTGACGAGCAGGTCGACCGGCTGCTTCCCGAGGATCTCGAGGGCTTTCGCGGCCGACGGCGCGGTCAACGACGCGTAGCCCTCGTCCGACGGGAACGTGCGCCGGAGGAGCTCCAGCACCTCGGGTTCGTCGTCGACGAAGAGGATCGTGTGCGCCAAGACGGACCGTACGGGTGGCGAAGGTTCGACGGCGTACCGCGTGGGACGTCCGATGGTAGCACGGGGTCCGCGCGGGGGAAGGAGGTAGCCCTTGCGGTGAATGGCCGAAAAGGACTATGTAGGCCGGCTCTTTACGCCAGGGACCCCCCAGCCATGATTCAGCGGGACAAGATCCGGAACGTCGCCATCGTCGCCCACGTCGACCACGGGAAGACCACCCTCGTCGACTTCATGCTCCGCCAGGCCGGCGTGTTCCGGGCGAACGAGGCCGTCGTCGAGCGGGTCATGGACTCGAACGACCTCGAGCGCGAGAAGGGCATCACCATCCTCGCGAAGAACACCGCGGTCACCTGGCAGGGCATCAAGATCAACATCGTCGACACGCCCGGGCACGCCGACTTCGGCGGCGAGGTCGAGCGCGCGCTCCGGCTCGTGGACGGCGTGCTGCTCCTCGTCGACGCCGCCGAGGGTCCCCTCCCCCAGACCCGCTTCGTGCTCTCGAAGGCGCTGGCGCTCGGGCTGCCCTCGGTGCTCGTCGTGAACAAGGTGGACCGCCAGGACGCGCGGGCGAAGGAGGTCCTCGACCTCGTCTACTCGCTCTACATCGACCTCGGCGCGAACGAGCACCAGATCGACTTCCCGGTGATCTACGCGATCGCCCGCGAGGGCAAGGCCGCGCACACCGTGCAGGGCGCGTTCGAGGCCACCTCGCTGAAGCCGCTCTTCGACGCGATCCTCAGCCACGTGCCGCCGCCGCCCGCCGGCGACAAGCACTCGCTGCAGATGCTCGTCGACAACCTCGACTACGACGACTACGTCGGCCGCCTCGCGATCGGCCGCATCACCTCCGGCGTGCTCCACGAGGGCGACTCCATCGCGGTCATCCGCGAGGAGGGCAAGATCGTGAAGGCGAAGGTCGTGCGCCTCTACGCCTACGACGGCCTGAAGCGCGTCGAGGTGAAGGACGCCGGCCCCGGCGAGATCGTCTGCATCGCCGGCGCCGAGGAGATCGGCATCGGCGACACCATCGCCGACCCGGAGACCCCGGAGGCCCTCCCGCGCATCAGCGTGGAGGAGCCGACGATGTCGATGGTGTTCAAGGTGAACGACGGGCCCTTCGCCGGCAAGGAGGGCAAGTACGTCACCTCCCGCAACCTGCGCGAGCGGCTCTACCGCGAGCAGTACCGGAACGTCTCGATCCGGGTCGAGGACACCGAGACCCCCGACGCGTTCAAGGTGGTCGGCCGCGGCGAGCTCCAGCTCGCGGTGATCGTCGAGAACATGCGCCGCGAGGGCTACGAGCTCACGGTCTCGAACCCCGAGCCGGTGCTCAAGACCATCGCCGGCGAGGTCCACGAGCCGATGGAGCTGCTCGTGTGCGACCTGCCCGAGACGGCCGTCGGCGGCGTCACCCAGAGCATGGGCGCGCGCAAGGGCCGCATGGTCGACATGCAGCCGGTCGGCTCCGGCCGCACCCGCCTGCAGTTCCGGGTCCCCGCCCGCGGGCTCATCGGCTTCCGCGGCGAGTTCCTGACCCTCACCCGCGGCGAGGGCATCATGTCCTCGCAGTTCGACGGCTACGAGCCCTGGCAGGGCAAGATCGACAAGCGCACCTCCGGGGCGATCGTCTCCGACCGCGAGGGCGACGTGGTCGCCTACGCCTGTTTCTACGCGCAGGAGCGCGGCTCGCTGTTCGTGAAGCCGGGCG
Organism: Anaeromyxobacter sp.; assembly: GCA_046351695.1. Classification (GTDB taxonomy): domain Bacteria; phylum Myxococcota; class Myxococcia; order Myxococcales; family Anaeromyxobacteraceae; genus Anaeromyxobacter. The sequence continues at coordinate 809,754 of JAXLYA010000001.1, forward strand.
ACAAGGTCTACACCGGGATGATCGTGGGCGAGCACTCCCACGACAACGATCTCGACTTCAACATCTGCAAGGAGAAGAAGCTCACCAACATCCGCGCGGCCGGCCGGGACGAGAACGTCATCCTGACGCCGCCGCGCGAGACCGGCCTCGAGATGGCGCTCGAGTGGATCGCCGAGGACGAGCTCGTCGAGGTCACGCCGAAGTCGATCCGCCTGCGCAAGAAGGCCCTCGACCCGACCGCCCGGTACAAGATGGAGCGCGATCGGAAGAAGGGCGGCGCGGGGGGGCCGGAGTAGCGGGCAAGCGGCCGCGTCCGAGGTTGCGCCACGAGGCGGCCTCCTGCTATTCAGCCGCGGGCCTTCGAGGTCCGCAGCCGGGGGCGGCGATGCACCTGCGAGTCGGTTTCCTGTTCTTCCTCTCGGGCGCGGCGGGCCTCGCGTACCAGGTCACCTGGTCTCGCTCGCTCGGCCTCGTCTTCGGCGCTTCCCACCTCGCCGTCACGACCGTCCTCACGGTCTTCATGGCCGGGCAGGCCCTCGGCGGCGCCTGGCTTGGCAAGCAGGCCGACCGCGCGCAGCGGCCGCTCGCGCTGTACGGCTGGCTCGAGCTCGGCGTGGCTGGCTCCGCGCTGGCATTCCTCGCCCTGCTCACCGTGTACCCGGCGTTCTACCGCGCGCTGAGCCATGTCTCCGCCCATCCGGCCTATCTGACGATCGTGAGGACGCTGTTCGCCTCGGCGGCGCTGCTCGTCCCCACCACGCTCATGGGCGGGACGCTGCCAGTCCTGACCCGGTTTGCGACCGAGAGCGAGGGCGGGTTCGGGAGGCATCTCTCCCTGCTCTACGGGTACAACACGCTGGGCGCGGTCGCGGGGACGCTCGCCGCCGGCTTCTGGCTTCTTCCGACGCTCGGCGTGACGCGTACCCTGCTCGTCGCCTGCGGCGCATCGGTGGCGGTGGGCGGCGTTGCGCTCGTGCTCGACCGTGCGGTCTCCCGCCCGACCTCGCAGCCAGCGGCGCAAGCGGAGGCCGATCGAGCCGGGGACCTCTCGCTCACGCCACGCCTCCGGAGGCTCGCGCTGATCGCCACCGGCGTCTCCGGCTTCTGCGCCCTCGGCTACGAGGTGCTGTGGACTCGGATGCTCACGCTCGTCGTGGGCACCTCGGTCTACAGCTTCGCGATCATGCTGACGGCGTTCCTCACCGGGATCGGCCTGGGCAGCCACCTGTATTCCCTGTTGCCCTGGAACCGGCCGAACGTCCCCGTCGGACGCAGGCACATGCTCGTGGTCGCGTCGGCCCACCTCGGCGTCGGGCTCTCGGCGCTCGCCGTGACGACGCTGATGCGCGACCTGCCGCACCTCACGCGGGCGATCCAGAGCGCTTTGCTTCGGGGCGGACCCTCCGAGTTCGGCGCGCGACTGACCTCGTCCGGCGTCGTCGCCCTGGCGTTCATGCTCGTCCCCGCCCTGTTCATGGGGCTCGCGTTCCCGGCGTCCGCTGCGGTGTGGAGCGCCGGACGGCGGCGCGCGGGGAACGCCGCCGGGGAGGCGCTCGTCGCGAACACGGTAGGCGCCGTGCTGGGCCCGATGATCTGCGGGTTCGTCCTCGTCTACGCGATCGGCATCGAGCGCTCCCTGCACGTCCTCGTCGCCCTCAACCTGGGCACGGCCCTGCTCGTCGCGGCGGCCGCGAGGAACGCGCCCCGATGGAGCCTCGTGCTGGGCCCGGCGCTCGCGTTCGCGGTGATCGTGGTTCGGATCGCGTCGCCGGACTGGGGGCGCGCCTGGGATCGCGACTACTTCGCGACCTACACGAACAACGCGCGGTCATCGGCGACGCCCGAGCAGGCGCGGGAGATGATGCGTGACGTGGACGTGCTGTACTACCGCGAGGGTGTCAACGAGACGGTGAGCTCCATTCGGTTCTTCGGCTCCGCCCAGGCCTTCATCGTGAACGGCCGCCCGGAAGCCTCCACCTTCCCGGTCGACGTCGCACTCCAGCGTTCGCTGGGCCACCTGCCCGCGCTGCTGCATCCGTCTCCGCGCAGGGTCTTCGTCCTCGGCACCGGCACCGGCATGACACTCGGGTCGCTGTCGATCCACCCTGAGGTCCAGCGCCTCGTGCTCGGCGAGATCGAGGCCGGCATGCTCGGGGTCGCCCGGACCTTCGAGCGTTGGAACCACCGCGTGCTCGACGACCCGAAGCTCACGGTCGTGCTCAATGACGGGCGCAACTTTCTCGCGACGACCGACGAGAAGTTCGACGTCATCTCGGCGGACCCCATCCACCCCTGGTCGGGAGGCGCCGGGTACCTCTACACGCGCGAGTACTTCCAGACCGTCGCGGCTCGTCTCGACCGCGGAGGCATCGCTTGCCAGTGGCTGCCCATCTACGAGCTCGACGACGGAGACCTCCGTTCCGTCGTTCGGACCTTCGGGCAGGCCTTCCGTCACGTGCTCGTCTGGTTGACGTACTACGACACCGTGCTCATCGGCTCCAACGACCCGATCCGCGTCGACGAAGACGCGCTGCGCCGCCGGCTCGCGGCATCGCCTGCGGTGCAGGAGGACCTCGCGGCGATTCACATGGGCAGTGCGATCGACCTGCTCGCCCACTTCTTGATGGGGACCGAGGGCGCTCGGGACTTCGGGGCCAGCGGGACGATCAACACCGACGACAACCTCTGGCTCGAGTTCGACGCTCCCGCCCACCAAGGCCGCGGAGACCTCACCGGCAAGAACGTGCTCGCCCTCGCCGCCAACCGCGAGAGCCTCTTCCCGTATCTCGACGTCGCAGCCGGCTCCGTCGAACGCGAGCGTGCTCGCTGGGACGAGCGCCTCCGGATCGCTCGCCTCACCGACCGCGCACAGGCGGCGATGCTCCTGGGAGCGCCGCCCGACGAGCAGAACCGGCTCGTCGCCGCCGCTGCATCCGTCGACCCGGGCCACGGCCCCCTCAAGTTCATCCTGGAAGAACGAGCGTTCCAGGAGCGGGGAAACCCGAAGGCGGTCGGCTGGACGGAATTCCAGACGTCCGACGGGCCGCCGTTGCGCTTGACTGCGGTGCGGCAGTTTCTGACCCGCGACCGTGTTCTGATCTCCTTCGTCGACAATGCCCGCCGAGAGATTCTCGCCGAGCGCTACCTCGACGGTCGGTTCGCCGAACTCGAGGGCGACTCGGTCCGGTTCGTCGAAGCCGCGCTGGGCGGCGTCCAGCGAAGACTGGCGGCCCAGTCTCACGGCACCCCCTCGGGCGTGTCGACCAGCGAAGATCTCCGCAAGGCCATGGCGGAGATCCCCGGGCCCGCACCGCGCTGACCCGACAGGACGGCCTGGACTACGGCGTTGCCCGAGGCGGCTCTGGCCGCAGCACCCAGACGCAGTAGGACTCGTCGCCGACGACGTCGGAGCGCTCGCAGCCGAGCTTCCGGAGCCGCGGCGCGAGCGCCGGCGGCGGCGGCTGCGCGCGCACGGTCAGGACGTCGAGCACCACGACCGCCGGGCCGCCGTGGCGGGCGACGAACGCCGCGGCCTCGCCCCAGGCGTCCGCCACGTCGTGGTTGCGCGCCTCGTCGAAGAGGATGTGCGAGCCCCAGCGCCGGCCGTGCGGGTACCAGGCCCGCGCCGCCCCGAGGTGCCCGACCACGTTCATCGCCGTGAAGTCGACGACCCCGACGAGCGGCAGGTCGGCCGCGCCGGCGCGGCGGATGAGCTCCGCGGTCGCGCCCGCCGCCGAGAACCTCAGGCGGAGATCCTCCCGCAGGGCGACGCCCGCCGCGGCCACGTGCACGGCCGCGAGGAGCGCGAACGCCGCGCGCGCGAGCCGGCCGGGCCGGACCGGCGAGGCACCCGCCATCCAGGCCGCGAAGCAGAGGCAGAGCCAGAGGAAGCCCCAGTGGCGCAGGTAGCCGACGAACCGGAGCTGCCCGAAGGCCAGGAGGCCTCCTGCCCCGACCACGAGGAGCGCCGCGGCGGCCGGCGCGCGGCGGAGCGCCACGAGCGCGCCGGCGAGGAGCGCCGCCCCCAGCGCCGCCAGCGCGCCCGGCGAGAGCGCGGAGGCGACGGCGTTCGTCGACCAGAACCAGAGGCCCGGCTCCGGGAGCGGCAGCCACGCGCGGACGACGGTCGCGAGCATGAACTCGGCCCGGCCCCCGTCCCACCCGAGGGCCCAGCCGCCGGCGTAGGCCCCGTCGGGCGGCGTGCGGATGGAGAGCGCCGTGACGATCGCACCCGCCGCGCCCAGCGCGAGCCCGGCCCACGCCCGGCCCCGCGCCGCCGCCGGCGGAGGCCGGAGCGCCAGCTCCCCGCCGAGGACCGCGAGGACGGCGACCACGAGGAAGAGCCCGTGCGGCGTCGTGAACGCCGCGGCGGCCGCGACCGCGCCCAGGGTGAGCGGCCGCTCCCGGCGCCGGGTGGTCGCCCAGGCGAGGGCGGCGAGGCCGAGCACCGACAGCGCGTAGTTCCGCGCGAGGACGCCGTACTCGTAGACCGGGAAGTAGCCGAGCACGCACAGGAGCCGAAGCCAGCGGGGCCCCGGCGCGAGCCGCAGCACCACGAACGCCGAGGCGCCCGCGAGGGCCACCGAGAGCGCCTGCATCGCCCACGGCGCACCCGGCCAGCGGGTGAGCGGCCAGAGCAGGAGGTACCAGCTCACCGGGTGGCCGCCGTAGCGGATGGCGTGGAGGAGCGCGAGGGGGGACGGGGCGTCCCGCGCCGCGAGCCAGGCGTCCATCTCGTCGCGCCAGAGCTCGTGGCGCGAGGCCCCGACCCCCACGACGAGGAGCACCGCGGCCGCGCCGGCGAGCGCGAAGGCGAGCTCGCCGGGCCGGGCCGTCGAGGCCTGTTCGGTCTGCCCTTGCGGCGGGCCCGGCGCGGGGATCGAACGCTCTGGCCGGGCGCGTCGGCTCACCCGGGCATGGTTCCACGGATGCCCTGGCGTACCCAGGGGAAAACGGACGGGTCGTCCGGCCGCCCGAGCAGCCCCCGGAAACGAGGAAGGGGGCCCTCGCGGGCCCCCTGGGCTCGAGCACGATGTGGAGGCGTTGCGACGCCTTCGCTGGCGCGAAGGCTTCGCGGCTACACCTTCGGCTTCGCGCGCTGACGCTCCTCCTGCTTCTTCTTGATGCGCGGCTGGCCCTTCACCGCGGTGTCGACGATGAGCGTGCCCTCGACGTGGCCGGGGACGGCGCCCTTCACGAGCAGGAGGTTCTGCTCCGGCTCCATGCCGACGATGGTGAGGTTCTGGATGGTGACGTTGTCGACGCCGTACTGGCCGGGGAGGTGCTTGCCCTTCCAGACCTTGCCAGGCGTCTTGCGCTGGCCGACGGCGCCGATGTGGCGGTGGTGCTCGTGCGAGGTCGAGGAGTCGCGGGCGGCGCCCTTCATGCCCCACTTCTTCACGACGCCGGCGAAGCCGCGGCCCTTCGTGACGCCCTGGATGTCGATGCGCTGGTTGACCTTGAACACCTGGTCGACCTTGAGCACGTCGCCGGCCTTCAGGTCGCCGAGGAGCTTCGCGTCCTTGACCCGGAACTCCTTGAGGGTCCGGAAGATCGCGGTGCCCGCCTTCTTGAAGACGCCGACCTCGGGCTTCGAGAGCCGGTGGGCGTGCTTCTCGTCGACGGTGCCCCAGCCGAGCACGACGGCGTCGTAGCCGTCCTTCGCGGCGGTCTTGCGCGCCACGACGGTGCAGGGGCCCGCCTCGAGGACGGTCACGGGAACGGCGTCGCCTTCCGCCGTGTAGATCTGCGTCATCCCCAGCTTCTTCGCCAGGAGTCCGGTCGCCATGTGTGGTTCACCTCTGTATTGGTCCGCCGCGCGTCGGAGGGCCGCGGAGGACGTGCGTTGAAAGGACGCGCGTTCTACCGGGTCCCCAGGGCAAAGTCAAGCGCGACGGGGACTTACACCGCGACCGGCAGCGCCACCTCGAGCGCCCCCTCCACCACCCGGAGCTCCCCGCCCAGCGCGACGGCCACGCGGCGCGCGAGCGGGAGCGAGAGGGCCCTGCCCTTCATGTCGGAGGGCGAACCCTTCACCGGGTCGGCCAGCACCTCTGCGGCGACCGGACGGCCGCAGAAGCGGACGCGCACCACGGGTCCGTCCCGGCGGGCGGTGACGGTGGTCGCGGTGCCCTCCCCGGCCGCTCCGGCGACGAGCAGGTCGAGCAGGCGGTCGAGGAGGACCTTGTCGACGAGCACGGCGAGCCCCTCCGCCGCCTCGAAGGAGACGGCGCCCAGGTCGGCCGCGCGGCGCCCCGCGGCGGCCTCGAGGGCCGGGCCGACGGCGAGGGGCTCGGGACGGTTCGGGATGCCACCGACGTCGAGGCGCTCGGTCAGGAAGTGATCCTCGACGAGCTGCCGCACGCGCCCGAGGGCGCGGAGCATCATGTCGGCCATCTTCTCGCCGCGGGCCCCGCCGCGATCCGCCGCCGACATCCGCGAGAGGAGCTCGGCGGTCCACAGCGCGGTCGAGAGCGGGTTGCGGACCTCGTGGGCCACGAACCCCAGCTTGCCCGCGCGCTGCCCGGCCTCCTCCTCGTCGCTCGCCATGTCCGCTCCGCGCTCTACGCCCGGAGCCGCCCGGAAGGCAACCGCGGGAAACCGCGCGACCCTAGAAAGATTTACCGCCCGGAATCACGCCGGGAAACGGGCGCTTGGCGGAAGGGCTGTCCTTCTTACAGGGTCCGGGTGGCCCACGGCCGGTGCCTGCTCCGCCAACCCCCGAGAATGAGGAGCCTCCGGGCGTGCGGCCGTCGGGCACGTGCATTGCTCCCGTCCCGTGTGCTTCACTCCTCGACGAACCCGGAGCCGTGATGAACCGCTCGCCCCGCCCAGCCGGAGCCTCGTCCACGATCGAGCGCTACCTGTGCGAGCTCCACCGGCACCCGCTCCTCGCCGCCGAGCAGGAGCAGGAGGCGGCCCGGCGCTTCCGCGACGAGGGCGACACCCGGGCGGCGCACCTGCTCGTCACCTCCAACCTCCGCTTCGTCGTGAAGGTCGCGCACGAGTACCGCTCCTACGGGTTCCGGCTCGCCGACCTCGTGCAGGAGGGGAACCTCGGCCTCATGAAGGCGGTGCAGAAGTTCGACCCGGAGAAGGGCATCCGCCTCATCTCGTACGCGGTCTGGTGGATCCGCGCGTACATCCAGAACTACATCCTCCGCTCCTGGTCGCTCGTGAAGCTCGGGACCACCCAGGCGCAGCGGAAGCTGTTCTTCTCGCTCGCCCGCACCCGCCGCGAGCTCGACCGCCTCTCCGCCGGACACGGCGCCGACTCCGACGGGCGCGACGACGACAAGGTCGCGAGCCGGCTCCACGTGAAGGCGGCCGAGGTCCGCGAGATGGCCCAGCGGCTCGAGGCCCGGGACCTCTCGCTGGACGCCCCGCTCGGCGACGACGGCGCCCACACCCACGTCGAGCTCGTGCCCGGGCAGGACCCGGCGCAGGACGACGTGCTCTCCGGCGAGCAGGAGCGCGCGCTCGTGAACCACCGCGTGGCGGCCGCGCTGGCGCGGCTCGACGCCCGCGAGCGGTTCATCATCGAGCACCGCGTGATGGGCGAGCAGGAGATGACGCTCAAGGACCTCGGCGACCACTTCGGCTTCTCCCGCGAGCGCGCCCGGCAGCTCGAGCTGCGCGCGAAGGAGAAGCTCAAGCGCGATCTCGGGACGCTGGCCGAGGAGCTCGACTGGCCGGCCGACGCGAGGCCGGTGGAGCTCGGCGAGGTGGTCTGAGGGGCGCTGCTGCCGGGGTGGGGCCCCGACGCGCTCCGCTCGGCGGGGTGGGGCGCGCCGAGCGCCCCGTGAAATTCAGCCGATCCCGTACTTCTTCAGCCGGTACCGGAGCGTGTCGCGGGACACGCCGAGCAGGCGCGCCGCCTTCGACTGGTTGCCGGCGGCGCGCTCCATCGCCTCGACGATGAGCTTGCGCTCGACGTCGTCGAGGACGAGCCCCTCCTCCGAGATCGAGGGGACGAGCTTGTCGGCCGCCCTCCGCGGCGCGGGGGTCTTGCGCATCTCCGGCGACAGGTGCTCCGGGCGGATCTCGTCGGCGCCGGCGTGGAGGATGAACGCGCGCTCGATGACGTTGCGCAGCTCGCGGACGTTGCCGGGCCAGGAGTGGCCGCGGAGCATGTCCATCGCGGCGGGGGTGATCCCGCGCACCTGGCGCTTCAGCTCCTGGTTGAAGCGCGCGACGAAGTGCGCCGCCAGGGTGGGGATGTCCTCGAGGTGCTCGCGGAGCGAGGGGACCATGATCCGCACGACGTTGAGCCGGAAGAAGAGGTCGGCGCGGAAGCGGCCCTCCGAGACCCGCTCCTCCAGGTTCACGTTGGTCGCCGCGATGACCCGCACGTCGGTGGGGAGCTCCTGCACGCCGCCGACCCGGCGGAAGGTCTTGTTCTCGAGCAGCCGGAGCAGCTTCGCCTGGCCCGCCGGCGGCAGGTCGCCGATCTCGTCGAGCATCACCGAGCCGCCCGCGGCGGTCTCGAAGAGGCCGCGCTTCTGCGAGTGGGCGTCGGTGAAGGCGCCGCGCTCGTGGCCGAAGAGCTCGGACTCGAGGAGGTGCTCGGGCAGCGCCGCGCAGTTCACCTGCAGGAAGGGCTTCTCGGCGCGGGCGGAGCGGAAGTGGATCGCTCGGGCCACCACCTCCTTGCCCGCCCCGCTCTCCCCCTCGATGAGCACGGTGGTCGAGTCGCTCGCCCCGAGCCGCGAGACCATCGAGCGCACCTGCTCCATCGCCGCCGAGCCGCCCACGAGCTGGTCGAGGGCCTGCATCCCGCGCTTGTCGGCGGTGAGGGTCGCGATGCTGCGGCGGGTCGCGGACGTCGAGATGGCCCGCTCGACCGCGGCGTCGAGCGCCTGGAACGGGAACGGCTTCACGAGGAAGTCGAGCGCGCCGTGCTTCATGGCCTCGACCGCGATGTCCACGGTCGAGTGCGCCGACATCATGATGACCGTGACCTCGGGGTGCGCGTGCAGCGCCCGGCGGAGGGTCTCCACCCCGTCGATGCCGGGGAGCTTGACGTCGAGGAGCATGACGTCCGGCGGGGTCGCGGCGACCATCTCGAGGGCCTGCTCGCCCGACTCGGCGGACAGTACCTCGTAGCCCGAGCGCTGCAGGCGCTCCGCGACCGACCACCGGATGAGCTTCTCGTCGTCGACGACGAGCACACGGGCCGGCTTCGCGTTCACGCGGCGTTCTCCGCACGCGCCGCACGGACCTGCTGGAGCGTGATGGTGAAGATGGTCCCGCCCTCCGGCGGGCAGCGGTAGCCGATGTGTCCGCCGTGCTCCGCCACGATGCGCGCCGAGATCGCGAGCCCGAGGCCGTTGCCCTCGCGCTTCGTGGTGAAGAACGGCTTGAACACCGAGGCGCGGAGGTCGGGCGGGATGCCCGGACCGGTGTCCGCGATCTCGACGGCGACGTTCCCCTCGCCCGGGCGGGTCCGCACGGTGAGGGAGCCGCCCGCCGGGAGCATCGCCTGGCAGGCGTTGAGGCAGACGTTGAGGAAGACCTGCTCGAGCTGGGAGGGGTCGGCGAGCACCGCCGGCACGCCCGGCTCGAGGTCGGCGTTCACGGTGATGGCGCCGTTCCGGCCCTGCTGGCGGATGAGGAAGAGCACCTTCTCGAGCGTGGCGTTGACGTCGGTCGAGCGCAGGTGTGCCTTGGGCGGCCGGGCGAAGCTGAGCAGGCTCTCCATGGTGTGCGTGAGCCGCTCGACCTGGTGGCGCATCTCGCCGATGACCTCGGCGAGCCGCGGGTTCCCGGCGAGATCCTCGGCGAGGAGCTCGAGCGCGCCGGAGAGCCCCGCCAGCGGGTTCTTGATCTCGTGGGCGAGGCCGGTCGCGATCTCGCCGACGGCGGCGAAGCGGTCGGCGCGGACCATGCGCTCGCGGTAGAACGCCTCGAGCTCCGCCTGGCTCCGGCGCAGCGCGGTCAGCATCGCGTCGAAGCCCCGGGCCGCGACGCCGAGCTCGTCCGGCCGCCCCTCGTCGGCGCGCACGGTGAGCTCGCCCGCCTCGGCGCGCTTCATCGCCGTCACGAGCCGCTGCAGCGGCGTGACCGCCTCGCGGCCGAACAGCCAGAGCGTGATGGCGATGAGGCAGATGAGGGCCGCCCCCGCGGTGAGCGACAGCGTGCGCGCGAGCTGGTTCTCGGCCGCGATGATGGGCGCCCGCGTGAAGCGCAGGTCCAGCCAGCCGTTCACCGGGTTGGTGGTGCCGTGGCAGCGGGCGCAGGAGGCGTCGTTCCTGATCGGCTGGAGCACCGCGTACTCGGTGGTCCGCCCGAGCGGCGCCTGCACCGTCGTGATCTTCGTGACCGAGTGGAGGTTCTGCCAGGGCACCGTCCCGATCAGCATCGGCGCGGTCGATACCGAGACGTGGCCGCTCGGCGCGATCAGGCTCGCGGCGAGGAGGTCGGAGGTGTGCGTGACGAACGTGTCGAGGAGCGGGGCCACCTCGGCCGGGCGGCCGGCCAGCATGGTGTTCGAGACGCCGGCCGCGACCGAGTTCGTGAAGATCTCGGCGCCCTCGCGGCGGGCCCGCTCGAGGTCCGCCCCGTAGATCTTTACGGCGGACGCCACCATGGCGGCGAGCGTCAGGGCGAAGAGGAACGCGATCGGCAGGAACACCCGCGCGCGGATGCTCGAATCGAGGCGTCGGTAGAATCGGGCGAACAGGTTCATCCGGGGAGGAGCGCGTCCGCACTATCGCAAGATCGGGACCCCCGGGGAAGCGAGTCCCGATCTGCCGCGGGCGCGGCTAGGCGGTGCCCGGCCGGATCCCGCCGCCGAGGTCGAAGATGTGCTTCGCGGCGGCGACCAGGGCCTCGCCCGTCCCCCCGTCCCGCGCCGCCTCGCGCAGGCGCGTGGAGGGCCGGTGGAGGAGCTTCGCCACGATCGAACCCGCCATGGCGTCGAGGCGCGCGGCGAGCTCCGGATCCTCGCCGAGGCGGCGGAGCGTCTTCTCGACCTCCTCCTTCGCGATCTGGCTGGCCCGCGTGCGCATCTCCTGGATGAGCGGGGCGGCCCGGCGCTCGGCCTCGGCGCGGGTGGCCTTCTCGACCTCCTCCGCGATGATCCGCTCGGCGTGCGCCACCGCGGCAGCGCGCTCGTCCATCGCGGCGCGCATCACGCGGTCGAGGTCGTCGACGTCGCACAGGTAGACGTGCTCGAGCTTCCCGCACTCGGCCGGGATGGCGCGCGGCACGGCGAGGTCGACCATCACGAGGCTGCGGCGGCGCTCCTTCATGAACGCGGACATCGCCGCCGGCTGGAACGCGGCCGGGACCACCGGCGCCGCGGAGACCACGATGTCCGCCGAGCGGAGCTCGTGCTCGAGCGACTCGAGCGGGCGCGCGACGCCGCCCACCTCGGCCGCGAGCGCCTCGCCGTTCGCGAGGGTGCGGTTCACGACCACGATGCTCGCGCCCTGGTCGCGGAGGTGCTGCGCCGAGAGGCGGGCCATCTCGCCCGCGCCCACGACGAGGACCCGCTTCCCCTCGACCGCGCCGATCACCTTCTCGGCGAGGGCAGCGGCGGCGTGGCCCCACGAGACGCCGGAGCGGCCGACCGCGGTCTCGGTGCGGACCCGCTTCGCGACGTTGAGCGCCTTGCCGAGCACGCCCGCGAGCTCCTTGCCCGCCTGCCCGAGCTCGGTGGACTTCTGGAACGCGTCCTTCACCTGGCCGAGGATCTGCGGCTCGCCGAGGATGGCGGACTCGAGGCTGGAGGCGACGCGCACGAGGTGGCGGAAGGCCTCCTCGCCGACGCACTCGAAGAGCGGCAGCTCGCGGCCGGCGCGCTGCTCGAGCGCGCGGCGGAGCGAGAGGACGGCCACGGCCGGACACTGCGAGGCGGCGTAGATCTCGACCCGGTAGCAGGTGGAGACGAGCGCGACCTCGTCGACCCCGTCGAGCGCGGCCAGGCCGGCCAGGACGCCCTCGTAGGCCTCGGGACGCAGCGCCAGCGCCTCACGGTCGGCGACGGCGGCGCCCTTCTGGTTGAGCCCAATGGCGACGAGCACGGGGGGAGCTCCTTCGGTCCGGGGATGCGACCTCATGAGCAATCGGCGTGCCCCTCGGTCGGACGAGGGATTTCCGGGGTTTTGGCGGGGGAGGCGGCGAAAGCTTTGCGGGAGGTGCCCCGGACGAGAGGGGTCCGCGAAAGTGATGCACGGTGGGTCCACCTGCGGCGGATGGCCACAGGGTTCTGCTGTGTCATCAGACACTTGCACGGCTCTCGAGGGACGTGGCGATTCACCGCAAGCGAACTTCCTCGACGCTTCCGGGTTGACCGACTCGGGTGTTTGCCCGATGCCCAACCCGGGGATGTTTCCTCACCGGAACGGGTACCATGGGGGTACCTCGGACGCCGCTCCTCGGCGAGACTGCCGCCCATGGCGAACAAGTTCAACGGCGGCGCGAAGGTCGACGGCGGCTACTACTGGAACCCGAAGAACTGGGAGGTCGAGATCGTCCCCGACGGCGGCGGCACGCTCGCCGCGGCGGCGGACGTGAGCTACCTCAAGATCCCCCTGCTCGTCGCGATCCCGGTCTCCGTCACGCTCGGCGCGTCGTTCATGATGGCGCTCCCGATGATCGGCTTCATCGTGTTCGTCTCCGGGCTCTTCCAGAAGCTGTCCGGGAAGTCCGCGGTGACGACGCCGGGCGCGGGCGCGAAGCACTGACAGGACGCCTCAGGGCGTGGGCGACAACCCGCGCAGCTGGGCGGCCAGCTCCCGCGGCGCCGCCCACGCCGGCTCCAGCCGGACGGCCTCATCGAGCTGGGCGAGCGCCTCCTCGACCCGGCCCGCGCGCGCGAGCGCGATCCCGAGGCTCGCGCGCAGCCGCCCCTTCCCTGGCTGGAGCGCGACCCCGCGGCGCAAGAGCCCGAGCGCGACGCGCGCGGGCTCGTCGCGTCGCACTGCGCCCGCGAGCTCGAAGAGGAGCTCCCCGAGGCGCCCCGGCTCCGCGTACCAGCCGCCGCCGGTCGCCTGGAGCGTCTGCGCCGCGCGCGCGACCACGGCCGGCGCCCCGAGCAGCTCCACGGCCGGCAGCAACTCGCGGACGATCGGATCTCCGGGCGCCGCCACCTTCACGGCCTCGAGCTCGAGGTAGGACGCCTCGAACTGGCCGAGCTCGAAGACGACGCGCGCGCGCGCGGCGCGGACCTCCGGCGCCAACCGCTCGGGCGGGCCCATCCCGGCGACCTCGCGCTCTGCGTCGGCCGGCCGCCCCTCGTCGAGGAAGGCTTCGGCCGCGCGCAGGCGCGCGACGGGCGCGATGAGCGCCTCCGGCGGGAGCCCGCGAACGCAGGGCCGCTCGGCGCGTCTCGCGGCGCGCACGAGGGCCTCGTTCTCGTCGGAGCCGGAGACGGCGTACAGCGCGCGGGGCGCCGAGAACTCCAGGAGCGGCAGGTCGTCGGTGTTGAGCGTGCCCTCCCCGGCGAACCTGGCGAGGTCCTCCTCGCCGAGTCGCAGCCGGAACGCGAGCCTCCCTCCGTCCCAGCCGAACCGGGCGAAGTCCTCCCTGGCGCCGGCGCCGGCGGCGAGGCGCCCGTCGACGAGCGCCGGGTCGAGGCAGGCCTCGCCCGGCGTCGCGACCAGGAGGAAGTCTCCCGGGGAGCCCGCCCAGAGGGTCGCGTGCGGGAACACCGATCGGAACGTGCGGATCACCATCCGCAGATCCTCGGGGAAGATCGAGTAGCCCTGGAGCCACTGCACGAAGACGCCGCCGGGCGCGAGGCGCGAGCGCGCCCGCGCGTAGAAGTCGCGCGTGAAGAGGTTCGCCACCCCGGCGATCCACGGGTTCGACGGCTCCGAGACCACGAGGTCGTACGGCTCCGAGGCGGCCTCGAGGAGCTGGCGGCCGTCGCCGGCGAGCACCCGTACGCGCCGGTCCGCGAGCACGTCACGGTTCTCGCGCGCGAAGAAGGCCGACGCTTGCTCCATCGCGGGCTCGATCTCCGCGACGTCGATCCGCTCGAACGGGTGCTGGGCCACCGCGCCCGCGGTCATGCCCGAGGCGAGCCCGACGACGAGCGCCCGCCGGGGGTGCTCGAGGAACAGCGGCCCGAGGTGGCCGAGCAGGAGCTGCGTCTGCATGTCCCGCCCGGTCCCCGCGTCGGTCTTGCCGTTGACGGAGAGCGACAGCTGCGTCGGGCTGCGGATGACGGCGACCGTCGTCGACAGCCCTTCCGCATAGAAGAGGATCTCCCGGCGGGACTGGGCGCGGCGGACGCCCTCCGGGTCCCGCGCCATGGCGTTCGCGTACACCGCGACGCCGGAGGTCATCCAGGCGACGTCCCAGCGCGGCGCGAGCGCGCCGGTGAGGACCGCCGCGATCGCGACCGCCACCCCGGCGAGGCGCTGGACCCGCGCGGCCGGGCCGGCCGCCACCGCGAGCACCGCGAGCCCCGCCACCGCGTTCACCGCGGCGGCGGCGCGGACGGTGCCCTGGATGCCGATCGCGGGGACGAGCACGAAACCCGCCACCATCGAGCCCGCGATGGTGCCGAGCGTGTTCCAGCCGTACACGACGCCCACGTCCCGGCCGACCCGGTCCAGCGCGCCCCCGAGGAGTGCGACCACGACGGGGAACGTGGCCCCGATCGCGAGCGTGGGCAGCACGAGCGCGAGGAACGAGAGCGCGAATTGCGCGGCGACCACCGACCCATGGCTCACCCCCGTCCGCTGCAGGATCCAGAGGAGCGCGTCGGGGATCGCGCCGAGCGCGGGCAGGAGCGCCAGGGCGAGGAGCGCGATCCCGAGCTCGAGGAGGCCGAACGCGCCGAGGGTCACGGGCCTCGCGCGCAGGGCCCGCGACACGAGGAGCGCCCCGAGCGCGAGCCCGGCGAGGAAGGTCGTGAGCATCGCCGTGAAGGCATACGTGGAGCTGCCGAGCGTGAGGCCGAGCGCGCGGGTCCAGCCGACCTGATAGGCCATCGAGGCCGCGCCGGAGAGCGCGATCGCCGCGAGCGCGGTGCGGATCTGGAGCGGGGAGAGGCCCGTGCCCTCCGACGCCCCGCCTGCCCCGCCGGCCACCTCCGCCACCCCACGGCTCCCGGCCCGGTCGTCGCCCGCCCCCGGGGCGGGCGAGATCGAAGGCGCTCCCCGCTCGAGCCACAGCGCGGCCGCAGCCACCGCGAGGTTCACCGCGACGCCCAGGCCCACCGTCAGCCGGAGCCCGATCGCGGGCAGGAGCAGGAACCCGGTCAACGCGGTGCCCGCCACGGCGCCCCAGGTGTTGAGTGCGTAGAGGGTCCCGACCCGAGGGCCGAGATCCCCCGCGCGCTCCACCACCACGCGGGCCAGGATCGGCAGGGTCGCGCCCATGAGCGCGGTGGGAGGGAGCAGCACGAGCGCGGCGAGCGCGAAGTGCAGCAACCCTGCGCCGAGCGGCCCCGGCTGCCAGGCTCGGGACAGGGGCGCATAGGCCGCCTCGGTGAGCCGGAACAGGAGTGGCGTCGCCGCCCCGAGGAGGCCGATGCCTGCCTCGAGGAGCGCGTAGGCGCGGAGCGGCCGCGCGAGCCGGTCCCCGCGCCGGCCTGCGAACCAGGCGCCGAGGGCGAGCCCGCCCATGTAGGCCGCGAGCACCGTCGTGATCGCGTACACGGTGTGCCCGAAGACGAGGCCGAGGAGCCGCGTCCAGACGACCTCGTAGAGCAGCGCGGCCATCCCCGAGGCGAAAAAGCACGCGGCGGCGGCGCCGAAGACGCCGGGGCGGTGGAGGCGCTGGGGGTGAGGACCCTCGAGGAGAGGACTCGGCGATCGCTCGGCGCTCACACCCGGAGCGTAGCCGATCACCGCGCCGCTGCGCCCCCCGAAAGCTGCTGCAGCGCCTCGTAGGCCCGGGCGGCGCCCTCCACGTTCCCGTGCCGGGCCCGGAACGCGACGAGGGTCCGCCAGCCGTTCGGATCCTGAGGTGCGAGGCCGGCGTACCGCTCGAGCGCCGCGTCGGCCTCGTCGAGGCGCCCGAGGTCCTCCGCCGCGAGCGCGAGGTTGCGCCAGGCGGAGCGCCTGCCGGGCTCGACCGTGAGCGCCTGCTGGAAGGCCGCGTAGGCCTCGTCCACCCGCCCCGCCTCGCGGGCGTTCACCCCGAGGTTGTTCCAGTGCTTCGCCGCGGACGGCTCGAGGGCCGCGGCCTGGCGGAGCGCGGTCATGGCCTCCTCGCGCCGCCCATCGGCCCGGTAGCCCTCGGCGAGCGCCTCGAGCGCGATGGTGTTCGCGGGGTCCACCTCGAGCGCGGCGCGGAAGAGCGCCTCGTTCGAGCGCCAGTCTCCCACCCGCGCCAAGGCGACCCCACCGTAGGCGAGCACGGCCACCGCGCCCGCCAGCCCGAGCGCCCGCGCGGCGCCGGGTGTCCGCGCGAGGGTGTGGAGCCCCCAGACCGCGGCGACGAAGAGGCCCACGCCGGGCAGGTACGTATAGCGGTCGGCGATGACCTGGGAGCCGACCTGCACGAGGCCGATCACCGGCACGAGGGTCCCCAGGAACCAGGCGATCCCGACCGCGACGGCTGGCGTCCCACGCGCCAGCCAGGCGGCGGCTGCGAGCCCCGCGAGGACCGCGACACCGAGCGCGATCTCCCAGGCGGGCAGGTCGACGGGGTGCCGATGGAAGATCGAGAGCCCAGCGGGCCAGACGTGCAGGAGCACGTAGCGCCCGTAGCCCACGACCGCGGTCGCGAGGCGCGCGCCGAGCGTGAACGACGCCTCGGCGACCGTGCCGCCGGCGAGCTGCGCCCGCATCGTCATCACGCTCGAGCCGATCGAGAGCGCAAAGAGCGGGAGCTTCTCCAGCACGAGCGCCCGGAGCGGGGTGGTCCCGGTGCGGCCGAGCGGCCAGAGGTCGAGGAGCAGGAGGAGGCAGGGCAGCGTGACCCACATCGGCTTGGCGAGCAGGCTCGCCGCCATGAGGGCGGCCACGCCCGCGAGCCGGCCCGGGGAGGGTCGCGCCGCGTGGCGCAGGTACGCGAGCAGGGCGAGGAGCCCGAACGCCGTCGAGAGCACGTCCTTCCGCTCCGCGACCCACGCCACCGACTCGACGTGGAGCGGGTGCACCGCGAAGAGCGCAGCCACGAGCGCGCTCCGCCCGCGCGCACCGGTGGCGCGATCGAGGAAGAGGAAGAGCAGCGCAGCGCAGGCGGCGTGCAGGAGCGCGTTGACGGCGTGCGGGCCGGCCGGCCCGGGGCCGAAGAGCGAGGCGTCGAGCATGTGCGAGAGCCAGCTCAGCGGGTGCCAGTTGCTCGCGTGGAACGTGGTGAATGCCCAGCGCGCACCCTCCCAGGTCAGGCCCGCCTGGACAATCGGGTTCTCGAAGACGTAGCGGTTGTCGTCGAGGTGGATGTAGGGGTGCCCGATCGTGCGCGCGTAGAGCACGAGGGCCGCGGCGGCGAGCCCCGCGGAGATCGCGGCCGCGGAGGGATTCCTGGCTATCGGCGTCATCGCAGGTCGCCGAGGTTACCGCGGAACCGTCGCGCGGACGACCCGTGCTACGCTCGCCCGCACCGATGGACGCACCGAGAGACAGCGGTCGCGCTGCGCCCTGGGCCGTGGCCGTGGCGCTCGCGGCCGCCCTGCCTTACCTCGGCACCCTCGGCCACGGCTTCGCGCTCGACGACGCCGTGGAGGTGGTGCGGAACGAGCAACTCCGCTCGCTCGAGAACCTGCCCAGGATGCTCACGACCGGCGCCTGGGCGGGCGCGGGCGAGGCGAACCCGCTCTACCGGCCGCTGACCACCTTCTCGTACGCGCTCGACTTCGCGCTCGGTGGGCTCTCGCCGCTGGGCTACCACGTCACGAACGTCCTCCTGCACGTCGCGGCCTCGCTGCTCGTGCTCGCGCTCGCCCGCCGGCTCGGGTTCGGACCGATCGCCTCGGCCGCGGGCGCGATCCTCTTCGCGGTGCACCCGGTACACGTCGAGGCCGTCGCGAACGTCGCTGGACGGAAGGACGTCCTCGCGACCGGGTTCAGCATCCTCACGGTGCTCGCGCACGCGCGGGCAGCGCGGGCAGCCCGCCCCTGGCCCGACGTCGTCTGGCCGCCCCTCGTGCTCCTCGCCGCGCTCCTCGCGAAGGAGTCCGGGGCCGCGGCCATCCCGCTCGCGCTCGGGTTCACCCTCGTGGTGGACCGGGACCCCTGGCGCGCGGCGCGCGGCCGGGTGGTCGGCCTGGGCGTCGCGTACCTCGGGGTGTTCGCGCTGTACCTCGGCCTGCGGTGGAATGCGCTCGGCACGCTGTCCCTGCCGCTCTCCTCCATCCCCTGGGTCGAGAACCCCCTCGCATACGCCGATCCGCTCACCCGGGTGCTCACCGCCGTCGTGGTCCTCGGCCACGGCCTCGGGGTGCTGGTGTTCCCGCGCACGCTCGGGCCCGACTGGTCTTACGACGCGATCCCGCTAACGACGGGCCCGGGCGACCCGCGGTTCCTCCTCGCCGCAGTCGCGATCGTCGCAGTGCTCACCGCGGGCTGGCTCTCGCGGCGCTCCCGCCCTCCCCTCGCGTACCTCGTGCTCTGGTACGGGGCCGGCGTGTTCCTGACCTCGAACCTCGTCCTGAAGGTCGGGACCGTCTTCGGCGAGCGGCTCCTCTACCTCTCGAGCGCCGCGTTCTGCCTGGGCGCCGTCATGGTCGTGAAGCTCGCCGCGGAGCGGGTCGAGCCGGGCGGGATCCGGGTGGGCGTGGGGCGGCTCGTGCCGGTGGTGGGCGGGCTCCTGCTCGTGGTGCTCGCCGCCCGCACCTGGGCGTACGCGGGGAAGTGGCGGGACGAGGTGGCGCTCTTCGAGACCGCGGTGCGGGCCGCGCCCGGCTCGGCGAAGGCGCGGCTCCTCCTCGGCGCGGCCTACATGGAGGTGGACCGAACGACCGAAGGGGTCGCGGCGTTCGAGGCGGGCGTCGCGCGCCTGGCCTCCGCGCCGTTCGACGCCGGCCCGCGCATCCAGCTCGGCGTCGCGTACGAGCGCGCCGGACGTCTCTCGGACGCCGGGAAGCTCTACGAGGACCTGCTGCAGGCGCACCCCGACGTGCCCGACGCTCTCTGGCGCCTCGGCGTGGTGCGCTGGCAGCAGGGACGTCGCGAGCTCTCGGAGGCCCTCTGGCGAAGGGCGCTCGGGCTCGATCCCTCGCACGCGCGCGCCATGACCGACCTCGGCCTGCTCCTGCAGGCGCGCGGGGACCTCGCGGGCGCCGAGGAGCTCTGGCTGCGCGCCGCGCAGGCGGATCCGCTCGCGGCCGGACCGTGGCTGCAGCTCGGGAGCGCCAGGCTCGCGCGCGGCGACGCCCAGGGCGCGCGCGCGGCGTGGGGCAGGTTCCTCGAGCTCGCCCGGTACGGGGTGTACCCGGGGCAGCGCGAGGCAGTGGAGGCGAAGCTGCGTGCGCTGGACGCCCACTGAGTGGGCCGCGCTCGCGGTCTTCGCGCTCGCCGCCGGCCTGCGCCTCGCGGCGGCGCAGGGCGATCTGTGGCTGGACGAGCTCTGGTCCGTCCGCCTCGCCGAGCAAGCCGGCTCCATCGGTGGCGTCCTGCGGCTCCACCACGACAACAACCACCCGCTCAACACGGCCTGGCTGCTCCTCTGCGGCGCGGACGCGGCGCCCTGGCTGCTTCGCCTGCCCGCGGTGCTCTCCGGCGCCACCCTGGCCGCGCTGGCCCTCCGCTTCACCCTGCGCCCGGGCCGCCTCGAGGCGGGCGCCGCCGCGGCGCTCACGGCTGCCTCCCCCCTCCTGGTGCAGTACGGCTCGGAGGCGCGGGGCTACGCCCTCGCGCTCCTCGCGGCGGCCTGGGCGTACGCCGCGATGGACCGCTGGCTCGAGGCACGGACGGCCGGCGCCGCCTGGAGCTTCTGCCTCGCCGCGGTGGCGGGGCTGCTCGCCCACCTCACCACCCTGTTCGTGCTCGCGGCGTGCGCGGGCTGGGCCGCAACCGCGCTCGCCGCGGACCGCCGTGAGCCTCCGCGCCGCGCGCACCTCCTCGTCCTCGCGCTGCCGGCGGTCGCCCTGGCCGCGCTCTGGGCGATCGACCTGCGGCACCTGACGCTGGGCGGAGGACCGCCCTGGGAAGCCGGGTCCGTCCTCCGGGAGCTCCTCCGCGCCGCCTTCGGCCTGCCCCGCGGCGCGGCCGAGCTCGTCGCGCTCGCGCCGCTCGGGATGGCCGCCGCGGGCCTCGCCGGGCTCGTCCGCGCGCGGGACCCGCGGGCCGTCTTCTTCGCGCTCGTGCTCGCGCTCCCGCCCCTCGCCGTGACCCTGGTGCGACCGGACTACGTCGCGCCCCGCTCCTTCCTCGTGGCGGTGCCCTTCGCCTTCCTCCTGGTGGCGCGCGGCCTCGCCCTCGCGGTGGCCTCGAGGCCCGCGGCGGGCGCCGCGCTCGTCGTCGCGTTCCTCGCCGCGGCGGTCCCGGCGACGCTCCGTCTCGTCGAGCCCGGGCGCGGACACCCGGTCGCCGCGGCGGCGTTCCTGCTCGCAGCCGCGCCCGGGCCCTTCTCGATCGGTGGGGACCACGAGCTCCGCGTCGGGGTCGTGCTCGACGCCGCGTTCCGGCGCCTGCACGCGTCCGAGCGCGTGACCTGGGTCCCCGAGGAGGCATGGGCCGCCTCCCCGCCTGACTGGCTCGTCCTCCACGCGCTCGACGAGCGGGGCGAGGCGGCCTCCGCGCTCGCGCTGACCTCCGGGGCGCGGTACGAACTCGCCGCAGCCTTCCCCCACGCCGGGCTGTCCGGGCTGAGCTACCTCCTCTACCGGCGCGCGCCCTGACCGCGCATGGAGAGCTCGGCGTGGAACGCGTCGAGCTGGGCGGCGAGGTCGAGCGGCTTCGCCCGGAGCAGGGCCGCCGCCTTCTCCACGACGAGCCCGCCCTTGAGCGGCCGCGGCGCCGGGAGCTTCACGTCCGCGGTCTTCACCGGGATGATCTCGCCGGTGAGCCCGAACCGCGCGGCGACACGCTTCGCGAACTCGACCCGATCGACGACCGTGGACCCGCAGGTGTGCAGGATGCCCTTGAAGTCGTGCTCGAGCAGGAGCTCGCAGGTCATCTCGGCGCCGTTCCGCGCCAGCGTCGTCGAGACGAGCTGGTCGAGGAAGGCCTTCACCGGCTCGCCCCTGCGGAGCTTCTCGACGATCTGGGTCGCGAAGGTCGACTTCGCGCCGGGCCGGCCGGAGTAGACGACGGCGACCCGGGCCACCGCGCAGTCGGGCGCGATGACGAGGGCCGCCTCCTCCCCCGCCCGCTTCGAGCGGGCGTAGGCGCCGCGCGGGTTCGGGACGTCCTCCTCGCGGTACGGCCCCCGCTCGCCGTCGAACACGTAGTCGGTCGAGACCGCGACGAGGCGCGCGCCGAGCTTCCTGCACGCGCGGGCGACCTGCTCGGTGCCGCCGACGTTCACGGCCCACGCGGTGACCGGATCGCGCTCGCAGCCGTCGACGTCGGTGGCCGCGCCGGCGTGGAGCACGGCCTGGGCGCCGAAGGCGAGGAGCGCGGCCTCGACGCCGCGGCCGTCGCCGAGATCGGCCTCGGCGTAGCGGTGGGGGCCGGGCGGGAGGCGGTCCGGACCCCTGCCGATCGCCAGCACCTCGTGCTTCGCCTCGAGGAGGGCCACGGCCTCGCCGCCGAGGAGCCCGTTCGCACCGGTGATCGCGACCTTCATGCGTCGGGGCTTGTAGCCGCGCGGACGGCCCGGGTCAACGAGGGCCGAGCTGCCCGGCGGCCGCGGCCTGCGCCTGGGCGAGCCGGCGCTGGATGTCCGGGTCGCCCGGCCGGGCTGCGGCGGCCCGGGACAAGGCTTCGACGGCCTGGGGCCACGCGCCCGCGCGCGAGTAGAAGATGCCGGCGTTGCGCTGGACGTTCGCGTCGCCGGGCGCGACCTGCTGGGCCTCTCCGAAGGCCCGCCAGGCCTCACCGAGCTGGCCCAGCATCGCGAGCTGGATCGCGAGCTCGACGCGCGCGGTGCCGTTCATCGGATCGGCCGCGACCGCGTCCCGGAACACCTGCAGTGCCTCGAGGGCCCTGCCGGACTTCCTGAGGAAGTCGGCGTAGCCGAAGCGGGCGGCCATGAAGCGCGGACCCGATTCGATGGAGCTCCGGAAGGCGTGCTCGGCGGTGTCGAGGTCGCCGAGCTCGCTCGAGATGACCGCGAGGTTGAGGAGGTCGCGCGGGCTGCCCGGGAGGATCCGGTTCGCCTCGAGGATGTGCTCGTAGGCACCCCGGAGGTCCTTGCGGTCCCGCAGGCGCAGCGCGAGCACCCCGTGCGCGCGGGCGTTCGGACCGGTGACCGCGAGCGTGTGCTCGAAGAGCGTCACCTCGTCGCGCCACAGCCCGAGCTGGCGGAAGCTCAGAAGCCCGAGCCCGGTCAGCAACGCAAGCGCGCCGGCCGCGAGCGCGCGACGGGCCACGGGCGCAGCCGGCGCGGGCACGCTCCAGACCACCGCCACGAGGAGTCCGAGCGCCGGGAAGTACGTGTACCGGTCCGCGATGGAGGCCGCCCCGAGCTGGATCAGGCCGCTCACGGGCACGAGCGTCCCGGCAAACCAGCACCAGCCCACCGTCACCCAGGGGAAGCGGGCAGCCATGGCCACCGCGCCCGCGGTCGCCCCGAGCACGAGCGCCGTCGCGCCCGCGGTCTGCCAGGGGGGCCAGCCGCCCACGGGAAGCGGGTAGAAGAAGGCGAGATCCACGGGCCACACCATGAGCCCGGCGTAGCGGACGACGCCCACGACCGCGTTCGCGGCGCGCTCGGCGAAGGGGACCTCGGAGACCGCACCCCAGCGAGACTGGGCGACCGAGGCGAGGGCCGAGGCTCCCACCGAGAGCGCGAGCAAGGGCAGCTTCTCCCGCCAGAGCGGCCACGCCGCGCGCGAGGCGAGCCCGGCGAGCGTGCTGCGCCGGAGCGGCCACACGTCGAGCAGGAGCAGCACGAAGGGCAGCGTCACCAGCATCGCCTTCGAGGCGAGGCTCGCCGCGAAGCCAAGCGCCACGGACGCCCAGCCGCGCAGGGACGGGCGCCGGGCGTAGGAGGCGTACGAGAGCAGCGCCAGCAGGCCGAAGAGGATCGAGAGGACGTCCTTCCGCTCCGCCACCCACGCGACCGACTCGACGCGTGTCGGGTGCAGCGCGAACACCGCCGCGACGAGGGCGCTCCGCCAGAAAGCGCCCGTGAGCCGCTCGAGCACGAGCAGGACCAGCACGGCGTTACAGGCGTGCAGGGCGACGTTCACGAGGTGGAAGGCGCCGGGCGACGCCCCGAAGAACGAGGCGTCCAGCATGAGCGACAGCCAGGTCAGCGGGTGCCAGTTCGCGAAGTGCAGCGTCGTGAACGCCCAGGCGACGTTGTCGGGCGTCAGCCCCCGCAGCACGCGCGCGTTCGAGGCGACGTACTCGGGGTCGTCGTACCCGGTGAAGGGGTAGCCGGCCACGCGGCCGTAGAGGGCCAGGACGGCGAGGACGAGGCCAGCGGCGACCGCGAGGCGCGCTGCGCCCGAGGGCGGGGACCGAGGCTCGGTGGGGTCGGTGCTCACGGGGGGCGGAGTATACCGTCGGCCGGCCCTGCATCGGACGGCATGGTATGGAGGCGGCGTGCGCGCCTCCCTGCTCGCCGTCGCGGCGGTGCTCCTCGCGGAGGCGCTCGGCGTCTCTCACGGGAACCTGAGCACGACGGCGCTCGCGCTGGTGGCCTTCGGAGTGGCCGCCGTCGTCCTGGCGATCGCCCTCCCCGCCGAGGGCCGGGACCGGTGGGCCGAGGCGGCGCTCGGCGCGGGGCTCGCGGGAGGCTTCGCCTACGACGCGTTCTACCAGCCGGGCTGGCACGCGACCCACCCGCTCATGCCGGCCTTCCGGCCGGTGCTCGCCCTCGCCGCGGCGCTCGCCGCCACGTATGCGTGGACGGACGTCCCCCCGCGGCTCCGGCGCGCCCGCCCGCTCGTGCTCGCCGCGCTGTGGCTCGTGCTCGTCGCGCTGGTCTTCCGCGCGTACCCGGCGCCGCGCATCGACGTCTGGGACCTCCAGCAGGGCGCGGTTGCCGGCCTCCTCCGTGGGGAGAACCCGTACGCGCTCGCGTACCCGAACACCTACGGCCCGGGCACCTCGCTCCTCTCCCCGCGCGTGCTCTCGCCCGACGGGAACGCGATCCTCGGCTTCCCCTACCCGCCTCTCGCGATCCTCGCGGGCGTGCCGGGCTTCGCGCTCCTCGGCGACGTGCGCTGGTCGCACGCCGCGCTCACGCTCGCGGCGGCTGCCGGGATCTGGCTCCTCGGACGGCGCCGCCGGCCCGCCGAGCTCGCGGCGTTGCTCGTCCTGTTCCAGCCGAACGGGTTCTTCCTCGTCGAGCAGGCGTGGACGGAGCCGGTGGTGCTCGCGTCCCTCGTCGGCCTCGCACTTGTGCTCGAGCGCCGCCCGGAGTCGATCTGGCCGGGCCTCGCGGCCGGGCTCGCGCTGGCCTCGAAGCAGTACACGCCCCTCCTCCTCGTGCCCCTCCTCGCGGCGGTGCCGCCGCGGGCACGGCTCCGTGCGGCCGCGGTCGCGGCCAGCGTCGCCGCCGCCGTGTACGTCCCCTTCGCGCTGTGGGATCCCGCGGCATTCTGGCGCAGCCTCGTCGAGTTCCAGCTCGCCCAGCCGTTCCGGAGCGACTCGCTCTCGGCGGCGGCGCTCCTGTTCCGGCGGGTGGGCGTGCAGGTGCCGGACGGGCTCGGGTTCGCGGCCGCCGGGGCAGTGGTCGCCGCGGGCTGGAGGCGCGCGCGGGAGCCGGCCGGAGCGCTCGCGGTCGCGGTGCTCGCCTGGCTCGTCCTCATCCTCCTCGCGAAGCAGGCGTTCGCGAACTACTACGGACTGGCGGTGGGCTTGCTGTGCGCGGGGGTGGCGGCGGCAACCCCGCGCCAGCCTGCCGACCTGTAGAATGCGCGGGCTTGCCGCCCGCCGCCCTCGCCCGCCGCGCCGCCTGGCCGGCCCTCGCCGCCCTCGTCTCCGTGACGCCGCCGCTCGCGGTGCTCGCCTCCGGCCACTCCCTCGTCTGGCGCGACACCGCCCAGCTCATGGGCCCGCTCCGGCCCGCCATCGTCGCGGCGCTGCGGTCCGGGCACCTGCCGACCTGGAACCCGTGGGAAGGGACGGGGCAGCCGCTCCTCGGCCAGTACCTGCATGGCCTCCTGCATCCGGTCTCGCTCGCGGTGGCCGCGGTCACGGACTCGATGGACGCGCTCCTCGTGGCCATGGTGGCGTTCGCCGCGGCGGGCGCATGGGCGGCGGCGCGGACGCTCCGCGCCTCTCCGCTCGCCGCCCTCGGCACGGGGCTCGCGTACGGGCTCTCCGGCTACGTGCTCGGGATGACCTCGAACACCCAGTACCTGCTCTCGTCGGCGACGGGACCGTGGGCGGTGGCCGGCCTCGTGCTCGCTGCGACGTCGGCGCGGGGCTGGCTCGCGGCGGCCGCGGGCGTCGCGGCGCTCGCGCTCTCCGGGGATCCGGGGGCCATCATCGCCTACGGGGCGCTTGGACTCGTCCTCGCGGCGACCGAGGCCGGGCCCCGCCGCGCCTGGCCCGCGCTCGCGGGCGCCGCGGCCGGCGTGGCGCTCGCGGCGGTGCAGCTCGTGCCGACCGCCGTCGCGCTCTCCGACAGCCTGCGGGGGCTGGGCGTCCTCTCGGACGCCGACCGCCTGCGCTGGGCCCTCGCGCCATGGCGGCTCCTCGAGCTCGTGGCCCCCGGCCTCGCGGTCGGGCTCCCCCGGAGCTACGACGCGCCCGTGTTCGCAGCCCTCGACGGCTCCACCCCCGATCGCTTCCCGTTCGCGCCGAGCGTGTACGTCGGGACCGTGGTGGTGGCGCTCGCGGCCGCCGGCATGCTGCGCGACCGGCGCGGCAAGGTGCTCGCCGGGCTCGCCGCCGTGCTGCTCTGGCTCGCGCTCGGCCACTGGCTCGGTGCCCAGCAGGCGCTGGCGTGGGTCCCGGTCTGGGGCACCCTACGGTACTGGGAGAAGCTCGTGGCGCCGCTCACGCTCGTGCTCGCGCTGGCGGCGGCCGCCGGGGTGGACGCCCTCGCGGAGCCGGACGGACGGCGCCGGCTCCTCCGCGTGTGCGGAAGGGGCACGCTCGGCCTGGCCATCGCCGCGGGACCGTACCTCTTCGGCTCCCTGTCGCACGCCGGCGGCGCGTCCGTGTCGGAGCGGGCGCTCATCGGTCTGGCCCACGCGCTCCTGGGTCTCGCGCTCCTCGCGGGAGGCCTCTTCGTCCCCGCGCGCTGGACCGCCGTCGCGGCCGTGGCGGCCATCGGGCTCACCGGCCTCGCGGCGAGCCCCTTCGCGCTGCACCCGGGGTCGCGCGCCGCGCTCGACGCGCGCCCGCCCGCGCTCGACGCGGACCCGCCCGGCCCGCGGTTGGCCGCGCCGCTCGGCTGCGACTACCTCGCCGGGGCCGGCGCGCTCGACGCCGCCGATCTCCTGGCCCTCTGCGAGCGCCGGTCCGGCCGGCCCTCCACGAACGCCGCCTCGCGCACGGACAGCTTCCCGACCTACAGCGCGCTCGCGCCGCGGCGCTGGGAGAGCGTGCTCGGTGCGGGGCCGTACTTCTGGGATATCGCGCGGCGCTTCTCGACGACGCACGTGGTCTCGCGGCTCCCTGCGAGCGAGGCCGAGGCGCGGGCGCTCGAGGCCGCGACCGCGCTCGCCGGCCCCGCGCTCCGGCTCGACGGCGGCAACCTCCTCGTGTTCCCGCTGCCGCACCGGCCCTGGGCGTCGTTCGCGCCGGCGGTGGTTCCCGCGAGCGGCCCGGAGGCCGCGGCCGAGGCGCTCCGGGCGCGCGCTCGAGGCGGGCTCGCCGGCCGTGGTGCTCGAGGGCCCGGCGCCGGAGGGCGCCGCGCCGGGCCGCATCCTGGGCCTCGGGCGCGAGGACGTGCGCCTCTGGGTCGAGGCGGAGGCCGCGGGGGCCGCGGTGCTCGTCGTGAACGACGCGTGGGCGCCGGGGTGGCGCGCGCGGCGATCGACGGCCAGGAGGTCGCGGTCCTGCCCGCGGATCTGCTGGTCCGCGCCGTCGCCTGGCTCCGCCGGACGGCACCGCCTGGAGATGTGGTACGAGGCGCCCGGCCTCCGGGCCGGCCAGGCCGTCTCGCTCGCCGCGCTCGTCGCGTGCGTCGCCGCGTGGTGGTGGCAGCGCCGCCGGGCCGCGGGCGTGGATCGGCCGGGCCGCGCCCGGTAGGATGCGCGCGCCGATGCCCGCCTGCCCTCACCCTGCCGACCGCGCGCGCGGTGCGCTTCGCCGCGCGGGACTACGTCACCGGCGACGCCTTCGAGGTCGCCGACTGCGGCGCGTGCGGCCTCGCGGTGACGCTGCCCACGCCCGCCGACCTGGGCCGCTACTACCCGGCCGCCTACTACGGCGCGGCCGGCGAGCGACGCTTCCCGGCCCCGTCGAATGGCTTCAGGGGAAGCTTTACGGCTCCCGCGCCGCGGCGGTAGAGCGGCTCGCCGGCAAGCCCGGGCGCGTGCTCGACGTGGGCTGTGGCCCTGGGCGGCTCCTCGAGGCCTTTCGCACCCGCGGCTGGGAGGTCCAGGGCAGCGAGCTCGGCGAGGGCGCCGCCCGCGCCGCGCGCGCGAGGGGCATCCCGGTCCATGTCGGGCCGCTCGAGGCCGCCGGGATCGCCGACGGGAGCCTGGACGCCGTGACGATGTGGCACGTGCTCGAGCACTGGCCGGACCCGGCGGTCGCCCTCGCGCACGCGGCGAGGCTGCTCCGGCCCGGCGGCGTGCTCATGGTGGGCGTCCCGAACTTCGGCAGCCCCGAGGCGCGGGCCACGTGCGACGGCTGGTTCCACCTCGACGTGCCCCGCCACCTCGCCCACCTCGATCCCGCGGCGCTCGCGCGCCTGCTGGGTGCGGCGGGCCTCCGGCCCGTGCGCTGGTCGTTCCTCGCGCCGGAGTTCGACGTGTTCAGCTTCGTGCAGTCCGCCGAGAACGCGCTCGGGCTGCCGCGGAACCTGCTCTACTCGCGGCTGCGCTCGGCGGGCGCCCGGCTCGGCACGGCGGGCGCGCTCGCGACGGCGGCGGCGTTCCTGCTGGCGGCGCCGCTCGGGGTGCTGGCGGTGCCGGCGACGGCGGTCCTGTCCGCGCTCGGGCGCGGGTCCTCGGTCACCGCCTTTGCCGTCAAGGGCTGACGGGCGCGAGCGTCCGGCCTGACTTCGAGAGGCGGGCCGGCGACCTCAGTCCCCACCGGGCGAGCCGGAACTCGAGCGCGGTACCCAGCACGCCGAAGCCGTACTTCACGCTCCGGCGGAAGTTGATGGAGGACGCCTCGGCGAAGTAGCGCGTCGGGCACGTGAGCTCGCCGATGTCGAAGCCGAACCAGAGCGCCTGCGCGAGCATCTGGTTGTCGAAGACGAAGTCGTCCGAGTTCTCCCCGAGCGGCAGCGTCTCGAGGAGCCTCCGGGAGAAGGCCCGGTAGCCAGTGTGGTACTCGGCGAGCTTGTAGCCGAGCAGCAGGTTCTCGGTGAACGTGAGCGTGCGGTTCGCGACGTACTTCCAGAGCGGCATGCCGCCCCGCCGCGCGCCCACGCCCAGGATGCGGGAGCCGAGCACGCAGTCGAAGTGCCCGCTCGCGATCATCGAGGCCATCGCCGGCACCAGCTTCGGCGAGTACTGGTAGTCGGGGTGAACCATCACGACGATGTCAGCCCCGCGCGCGAGCGCCTCGCGGTAGCAGGTCTTCTGGTTGCCGCCGTAGCCGCGGTTCCTCGGGTGCACGATGACGTGCAGCCCGAGCCGGGCGGCGACCTCCTTCGTCGCGTCGCGGCTCGCGTCGTCGACGACGATGACGTCGTCCACGACCGAGCGATCGAGCTCGGCGACGGTCCGCTCCAAGGTCTTCTCGGCGTTGTACGCGGGCATGACGACGCACACCCGCTGGCCGACGATCATGGCGAGACCCTAGCCGCCTACTGGACGATGCGGAAGAGCTGCACCCGGTTGTTGAACCGGTCGGCGAGGAAGAGCACGCCCTCCGCGTTCGCGCACAGCTGCCCCGGGTAGTTCACGAGCCCCTCGCTCCAGCCGATGCCGAGCTGGCGCCCCAGGAAGCCGCCGTCGAGCCCGAGCGCGACGATGCCGCTGCCGTTCTGGTCGACGACGAGGAGCTTCCCCTGGACGACCGCAAGGTAGGTGCCGAAGCCCATCCGCTCCTGGAGCCCCTGGGCGAGCGGCTTCAGCGCGGTCGCGGACTTCTCGGCCGAGTAGAGCACCCCGCCCACCGCGTCGAGCGCGTAGATCGTGCCCGAGCCGTCGAGGGCGACGTCGGTGAACATCGCCTTGCCCTTCGGGAGGTCCAGCGAGCGGGTGACCGTGCCGCCCGCCCCGACGACGAGGACCTTGCCGGACGTGAGCTCGAGCACGAGCACCTCGTCGGACGGGCCGATCTTGAAGGCCCCCACGCGGGCGCCGTCGACGCCGGGGAGCTCCACCACCCCGCCGAAGCCACCGTTCGCGTCCACCTTCACGATCCGGTGGGTCTTCCCGTCGAGGGCGAAAAGGTTGCCCTTCGAGTCGAGCTGGAGCCGGAGCGGAACGGTGAGCTGCGGGAGCTTGAGCTCCGTCCCGCCGCCGAGCCGGCCCTCCCGTGCGGTGAAGGTGAGGAGCCGGGCGTTGCCGGTGTCGGCCACCACGAAGCGGCCGTCGTCGGTGCAGGCCACGCCCTCTGGGGCGACGAGCGGCCCCTCCTTGGCGTCGGCGTAGACCGTGCCGGCGTGGAGGAGGTTGAGTCCCCCGGCGCGGGCGGTGCCGCCCGCGAGGAGCAGGGCGGCGGCGAGGAGTGCGCGGGTCACGGTCGTCACCTCCGGTACCTCTCGTGGCACTTCGTGCACAGCTCGGTCGTCGTCGCGTACGGCATCATGTGCTTGTACTCGGTGCCGTGAGAGCGGTGGCACGAGAGGCAGTTCACCTGCAGGTTCTTGTTGCGCGGGTCCTGCACCTTCGGACCCATCGGGTGCGACGAGTGCTTGAGCCAGTCGTGGCAGGTGCCGCACAGCTCCGGCACGTCGGCCTTCTTGAGGAGGAGCGCCGTGTTGCCCGAGTGCGGCTCGTGGCAGGCCGAGCACTCGCCGTCCTTCACGGGCGCGTGCTTCGTCGGCGACAGCGTCTGGCGCTTCACCGTGTCGGCGTGGCAGCTGCCGCAGACCTGCACCTGGTTGGCCTTCACGAGCGCCTTGCCGCGCGACGCGTGCGGCGAGTGGCAGGAGAGGCAGGCCTGGCCCTCGACCACCGGGCGGTGCACCCGGCCCTGGTCGAGCATGGCGTTGACCTGGTTCGCGTGGCAGCCCTTGCAGAGGTCGAGCCCGGTCTTCTTCGTCGCGAGCGCGTCCGCCGCCGTGGGGGCCGGGTGGCACTGGGTGCACATCGCCTTCGCGACCGGGGCGTGGACCGTGTCGTAGAGGATGCCCCGCACGTTCGAGCCGTGCGGGTCGTGGCAACTCGTGCAGGTGGACTTCTCGACCTTGTAGCCCTGGTGGGCCTTCGAGAAGAGCGGCGAGGTGGTCTTGTGGCAGCCCAGGCACAGCCCGGGCTCCGCCGCCTTGAGGATGCCGGGCGCGACGGCGGACCCGTGCGGATCGTGGCAGGCCCCGCAGCCCTCGGTCACCGGGCGGTGCTTGAACTTCGCCTTCGCCGCGGCCTCGACGACCGGCTTGTGGCACCCGGCGCAGAGCTCGGCCTCCGGCTTCACGAGGACGTTCTTGACGGAGGACGCGTGCGGGTCGTGACAGGAGACGCAGCCCTTCTCCTTGATCACGGGGTGGGTGCTGACCGCCTTCGCGGGCACCACGTTCGCGTGACAGGCCGCGCAGGCCCCGTCGCCGGTGCGGGCGAGGAGCTTCCCGTGGTCGGCCGCGTGTGGGTTGTGGCATCCGGTGCAGGCCCGCGCCTTCACGGGCGTGTGCACGAACGGCTTCTCGAGCGTCTTCTGCAGCTGGCCGCCGTGGCAGTCGATGCAGAGCTTGCCCTCCGCGCCGGGCTTCAGCTTGAACTTCGGGTTCGGCGCGGCCGCGAGGGCCGGACCGGCGCCGAGGCCGAGGACGATCGCGAGGGCAAGGATGCGGATCTTCATGGGGCCCCTCACTTCTTCTTCTCCACGACGTGGCAGCTCTCGCAGTCCCGGGCCGCGAAGGGCGCGTGGACCTTCGCCTTGAAGAACTTGGGGTCCTTCGAGGCGTGCGGCGTGTGGCAGCTCACGCAGTCCATCGCTTTCGGGTCGATGGCGAGGTGCGCGGCGGAGAACTTCTTCTCCTTCGGGTCGTGGCAGTTGCCGCACATGTCCTGGACCGGCTCGACCGCGAGCGCCGGGAACCTCGAGGCGTGCGGCTGGTGGCAGGTCGCGCAGTCGGAGACCGGGTCATGCGCCTTCTCGGCCGCGATCTTGTCCTTCATCGCCTTGTGGCACGAGAAGCAGAGGTCGGGCGTCTTCGCGAGGAGGAGCTTCTTCAGGCCCGCCTTGTGCGGGCTGTGGCACTTCGAGCACTGCCCCTGGTCGAACGCCGCGTGGACGCTCTTCTGGCCGGCAACCTTCTTCACCTCGCCCGCGTGGCACTTCGCGCAGAGCGTCTTCTCGTCGGCGACCAGCATGCCCTGCACGTTCGAGCCGTGCGGATCGTGGCAGCTGAGGCAATCGCCCTTCGCGAACGGGCCGTGCTTCGTGCCGTTCCCCGCAGCCACCTCCGCCATGAGGTCGCCGTGGCACTTCTTGCAGAGCGCGGCGCCCGCGTCGCGCAGCAGGTTCGGGTTCGCCGTCGCGTGCCCGTCGTGGCACACGTCGCAGGTGCCGTCGAGCACCGGCTTGTGCGTGTACGCGCGCACGAACCGGGTCTCGGCGTCCTTGTGGCAGGAGTAGCAGACCCGGTCGCTGCGGGACTTCAGCATGCCCGGGAAGGCGGAGCCGTGCGGGTCGTGGCAGGCCATGCACTGCTCCTGCTTGAAGGGCTGGTGTACGACCTTCTGCTTCAGGTCCTCCTTCGACTTCGCGTGGCAGGCCTGGCACTGCGCGGTGGCCGCCGCCTTGAGGAGCGCGGGTTCCTTCGCGGCGTGCGGGGCGTGGCAGCTCTCGCAGCCCTGCGCGGAGTCGACCGGCTTGTGCGGCACGGGCTTCTTCTCGGTGACGCCCGCGTGGCAGCGCGCGCAGAGCGCGTTGCCCGCCGCGAGCGTGAGCTTGGGGGAGGCGGAGGCGTGCGGGTCGTGGCACCGGGTGCAGTCGCCCGCCTTCACCGGCGCGTGCACGACCTTCTGCCCGCCGGTGACGTCCTTCTCGGAGTGGCAGTCGGCGCAGAGCTTCCCGCCCTGCGAGGTGGTGGCGAAGGGCTTCCCGGAGCGGGCGGGCTGGTGGCAGGACGAGCAGGTCGCGGAGCCCACCGGGTCGTGAACCGAGGCCTTGAGGAGCCCCTTGCGGTCGGACGAGTGCGGATCGTGGCACCTGCTGCAGGCGGTGACGGGGTACTCCTCGTGCGCCTTCCGGAACGCGCCGGCGGACGCCGGGTGGCAGGAGCCGCACAGCGCGGCCTCGGCCTTCACGAGGAGCTGGGGCTGGTCGGAGGCGTGCGCGACGTGGCAGACCGCGCATCCCTGCCTCCGGAGCGGCTCGTGCGCGACCTTGCGCTCGAAGGGCTTCCGGTCATGGCACTCGTAGCAGGCGCCCGCGCCCTCCGCCTTCAGCATGTACTTCGCGTTCGAGCCGTGGGCGTCGTGACACTGGGTACACTTGCCGCCCTTGAGCACGGCGTGGACGTGCTTCTTGTCCATCCCGAGCTTCTCGGGCTTGTGGCAGCCGTAGCAGAGCTGGCTGCCCGGCTGCTTGAGCGCGAGCTTCGGCACGATCCCGTGCCGGAGGTGACAGTCCTCGCAGCGCTTCTCCTTCACGGAGCCGTGCAGGACCTTGTTGCCGAGGTACTGGTCGGCGAACTTCTTGTGGCACTCCAGGCAGTCCTTCGTCTTGAAGGTCCGCTGCTGGGCACCGGCCGCGCCCGGGAACGCGAGCGCCAGCGCGAGCGCCGCCCAGAAGCCGATTCGAGGATTGGCGTGCACGGTGAGTCCCCCGTCAGGCGCCGATGCGGGTGATGAAGACCTTCACCGGGAAGACGCTGCGCAGCTTGTCGGCGTAGTCCTGGATCGCCTTCCCCACGGCGTCGACGTACAGCTTCTTCGTGATCTCCGCCTCCACCTGGTCGAACGGCTGCTGGCTCGGCGGCGTGACATCGGCCACCCGGACGGCGAAGAACTGGTCGGCCTCGCCGTACAGGCGCACGTCCCCGGGCTTCGCCCCATCGAGGAGCTTCCTGAGCTCCTCGGTCATGGCCTTCGCGGACACCACGCCGTCGTTCAGGAGGATCGAGACCTTGTTCGGGTCGAGTTGCCGCTCGCTGTTCTGGCGGAGCCAGCGAACGTCGGTGCCGGCGGCGAGCTTCGCCACCGCCGCCTCGGCGTCCTTGCGCGCGCCGAACCCGACGGTCTCGAGCCTGTAGAAGACCGGGAACGCGTAGTCGGCGAGGTGGGCGTCGTAGTACTTGCGCGCCGCCCCCTCCTCCACCTTCACCTCCGGGGCGATCATCTTGCGCAGGAAGTGCCCGAAGACGATCTGGTCCTCGTAGGCGGCCTTCGCCCGCCGGTACTCCGCGGAGTCGGTGATGCCGAGCTCCTTCGCGCGGACGGGCACCACCTTGAGCGACACGAGCGCGTCCATCGTGAGCTCCTTCAGGCGGTTCACCTTCTTCTCGCGCGCACCCCGGTCCATGCCGTGGAAGAGCTGCTTCTCGAGCGCCTCGGTGAGGTCGGCGACGGTGATCGACGCCGCGCCCTTGAAGGTCGCGAGCACCCGCTTGTCGGTCTTGAACTTCTCCCAGCCTTTCGCGTCGTAGTTGACCTTCTTCACGAGCGCCCAGTCCACCTTGGCGACCGAGTCGGTCAGCTTCTTGTAGTAGGCCTCGAGCGCGACCTTGTTCTGGCGCGCGACCGACTGCTTCTCGGCCTCACCCTTCGCCTCCGCCGACTCGCCGTAGCGGATCTCGTCCACCTTCGCGACGGCGAAGCCGTCGGGGAGCTTGATGGCGTCGGTCAGGTGCCCGGCCTCGGTGAGCTGCACGGCGCCGAGCACGGCGGGGGCGAGCTCCTTGCGGCCGGCCCACGAGGCCTCGAGCCCGCCGGTGGCCTTCTTTGCGTCGACGGCCTCCGCGGCGAGCGCCCCGAAGTCCTTGCCGTCGACGACGGCCTTGCGGAACACCTGGGCCTCGTCGAGCGTGGGGAACTTGATGGAGCGGAGCTTCCACTCCTTCACGGCCTCCCGGTAGAGCTTCTCGACCTCGATCGCGTCGGGCTTCACGTCCTTGAGTGCGTCCCGCTGCACGCGCTCGCGGAGGGCCTCCTTCTCCCAGGACTCCACCGCGAACTTCACGTCGTCGAGATCCTGGATCCCCGACTGGTGCGCCTCTGCGAGGAGGAGCCGGACGTTGAGGAGCCGCTGCAGCATCGGCTCGAACTCCATCTTCGCCGGCTTGCCGCCGCCCTTGTGCTCCTGGTGGGAGGCCGCCATGGCCTCGGCGAGCATGGTGAGGGTCACCCGCTCCTCGCCGGCGGTCGCGATGATCGTGTCGGCGAACCGCTCGTCGAAGAGCGGCAGGCTGAGGGTCGCGACCATGTCGGGACCGCCGCCCGTGCCCGGCGCGGCGGGCGGCGCGAGCGCGGCGGGCTTCGTGGGCGCCGCGCCCGGCATGGCGAGCGCGAGGCCCGGGACGAGGAGGGCGAGGACGGCGAGAAGGCGATTCGACACGGTGTTCCCCCTGCGGCGCCGCGGAGCAGCGCGGTTCTCGAGGCGAGTCGGTGGTCCGGGCGTGTGCAACCCGTGTGCCCTAACCCACTCGCGCGGCGTAGCGCAACCGGTTGACTTCACTTGTCTTTGCCCTGCGCCATTGCACCCACTCGCACGACGTGCGCCGCCGGGCTGGCCCTGCCGAAGCTTCTGCGCCCCGGCCATGGAAAACCGAGGAGCCGGCGCGGATCAGCGCGGCCTGGGCGGCCTCGCCGCCATCATGCCGTCGATGGCCTTGCGCACCATGCGGCAGGCGACCTCGTGCGCCGTGAACAGCCGGCCCTGCTTGAAGAGCGTCTCACCGTCGTCGCCGCGGTTGTGCGACGTGGACTGCCAGACGATCGCGCCGGTGTGGCCGTCGAGGACGGAGAGCGTGAAGGAGAGCCGCAGGGCGGCCGGGGTTCCGGGGTCCTCGTAGTCGAAGACCTCGCCCGCCACGATGAGGTCGGCCTCCATCGCCCCGAGCAGCGTGCGCGCCTGCTCGAGGTTGACCCCTCCCTGCAGGATCACCCGGTAGCGCAGCAGGAGGTCGCGCGTGACGCCCGGCTCGACCACCCGGAACCGCTCCTGGGAGAGGAGCCCCTGGACCGTGGCGAGCGCGAGCACGTCCCCCGCCGACCGGGCGCGCGTGTGGTTGACCCAGGGCAGGACCACGACCTTCGGCGAGGCCACCTTCCCGAGGAAGGTGGTACGGAACGGGATCTTGGGCGCGTAGGTGGCGTCCGAGGCGCAGCGCGGGGCGCGCGGGCCCTCGCCGGAGAGCGCCCTGGAGAGGGACCGGGCGAGCCTCGCGGCCGCCTGCTCCTCGAGCCGGGCGACGTCGTGCACGAGCCCGAGCTGGAACAGCCCGGGCGCCTCGTCGCCGGCCCGCGCGACGCCGTCCATCCAGAAGATCGCGGGCTCCGGGCCGGCGGAGACGAGCCGCATCGAGAGCGCGAGCCGGGGTGGATCGCCCGCGGTGTATTGCTCGAGGACGGTCGCCACGATCCCGTCCACCGCGAGCTCCTCCCCCGCGGTGCTCGCCGCGAGCGGGTCCACCGCGCCGGTGTAGCGGATCCGGTGGCGCTCGAGGAACGCGTCCACGGCCGCGCCGGTGACCACCTCGAGCCCCTCGCGGGCGAGCGCGGACTCGACCGTGGCGAGGAGCCGTCGCAACGGCACCGCAACCCCGCTCGCGTTCTCGATGGGCAGGAGCGCGACCCGCGTGACCGCGCGCGGCTCCGCGGCACGCGCCGGCGCCGCGGCGAGGGCGGCCGCGACCCCGAGGGCCGCGAGCGC
The DNA here is from genome assembly GCA_046351695.1 of Anaeromyxobacter sp. Taxonomy (GTDB): domain Bacteria; phylum Myxococcota; class Myxococcia; order Myxococcales; family Anaeromyxobacteraceae; genus Anaeromyxobacter. The sequence continues at coordinate 845,831 of JAXLYA010000001.1, forward strand.
CCTACTTGAAGAGCTGGTCGAGGAGATCATCCACCGCCGCCTCGGTCACGTCGTTGAGCGGCTCGCCCCCGCTGCCGAGGAGGCGCCCGGAGAGCGTGATCCCGCCCTTCGTCGTCTGGCCCGCCCAGACCACACGGCCCGTCGAAGTCTCCTGGAGCTGCACCGACAGCGAGATGCTGTTCGCGGCGGCGGCACCCTGACGGACCTCTCCGTACTCCTTCACCGTCCCCGTGAAGATCGCGTCGGCCTTGAGGGCCTTGCCAAGCTTCACGACCTCCTCGACCGAGGGGGCGACCGGGTTCGAGATCCCCACCATGCCGATCCCCCGCACCACCTCGCCGCCGGGCAGCACGTAGAAGGCGTTCGTGGCGAGCAGCATGGTGGCGAAGACGTCGCGCACCCGCTCGCCCGCCAGGGTGTCGCGCGCGAGGTTCGAGAACGGGAGCACGGCCACGGTCTTCACAGCCCCGAAGTCCATGTTCCGGTCCATGTAGGTCCGCTTCTGCGCCTTCGGGCCGGCGCAGGAGAGCCCGCCGGCGGCGAGGGCGAGGACGAGCACGACGGTGGAGAGGCGACGTGACATGGGCTTCACTCCCGGTGGGTTCCTATCTTATCGCGACGAAGAGGTTCGTGATGAAGGACCAGCCGTCCGAGTCCACGGAGGGACCGCGGGAGGCCTCGACGGCGTAGCTCGAGTCGAGGTAGACGCCGGGCCGCAAGGTCAGCCTCGCCCCCGGCCCCCAGGTGCGCTGCCGCTCGTCGATGGAGCCGTTCAGCGTCTCGGAGTAGCCGAAGCGCAGGTTGAGCGCGCCGCCCCGGAGCGGGGTCGCGCTGAGCGCGAAGGAGGCGAGCGTCGCGGCCTTCCCGGCCTCGTAGGAGCGCGCGAGGGAGCCGCCGACGGACAGGGCCGGGAAGGGCGCCCACGCGGCGTTGCCCTCCAGGCGGGACCGGCGCGTCCACGGGCCGCCGTTCGAGCTGTTCGTCGAAACCGAATAGGAGGCCCCGAGGGTCGCGGTCCGGTGCGGGCTGACGTCCCCGCTCACCCCGCCCACCATCGACCGCGCGATGCCGGAGCGCGCGCCCCGGCCGACGCTCGCGGCGCCGTTCGCGGACAGGCCGATGCCTTCGTACGGCTCCGCCCGCAGAAGCCCGCCGCCGCTCGCGCTCCAGGTGCGACCGAGGCGCGTCTCGCCGGCCGAGGCGCTCGCGTTGAGCGAACCCCCGGCCGCCGGGAGGGGCTCGAAGTTGAGGTTCGCGCTCGCCTGCGTCTGGCCGACATGGCCGTCTACACCCGAGGAGTCGGCACGCCCCAGCCTCGCGGCCCAAGAGGCCCACGGCCCGAGGGGCCGCCCGGCCCCGAGCCCGCTCGCGACGGCCCAGATGCTGCGGTTGCCGTGGGTGACGAGCGCGCTCGTGTCGAACGCGAGGTTCCAGCGCTGGTCGAGGAGGAGGCGCAGCCCCGCGTTCAACGTCCCGCCGGTCTCGGTGCTGTGCCCCTTCACCTCGTCGGCCGGCCGCGCGAGGTAGGCCTGCAGCTCCGTCACCTGGAGTTCGCGGTACGCGGGGTCGCTCGTGACGCCGTCCGGGAGCGGCACGGTCACGAGCTTCACGTAGCGGGCGCGCACGGTTCCGGTCTGGATCTCGAAGCGCGCGTCGAAGGCGCCGAAGCTCACCCGCCCGCCCACCGCGGGATCCACGGTCTCCACCCGCGTCCAGAGCACGTTGTCGTCGGAGGTCCAGACCGCCCAGGCGAAGCGCTGCCAGACCCCGTCCGGGAGCATCCGGTCCACCCAGACGTAGAAGCGGTTCACCGGCGTCGCCGCGTCCTGGAACCGCACGCCCAGCTCGCGCCGCCGGAGGCGGTCGGCGAGCGGCTGGCCGTAACCGAGGTCGAGGCCGGCCGTCCCCGCGAACTCGCCGTCCACGAGGCGGACGTTCGAGGCGAGGCGGGAGGTCGCCTCGGTGGAGAGATCGCCCGCCGCCGGCACGAACGACAGGCCCTCTGCCGCGAACTGCTGGGTCAGCACCGTCGCGCCGGGCTGCGCCGACACCCAGCTGTCGCGCCGCCCCACCGAGTACGAGGCGCTCGCGCTGCCGCGCCGATCCCAGAAGCGGGTGGACCAGAGCGCCGCGAAGCTCTCGTTCGCCTCCCGCGTCGAGACCGTCGAGATCCGGTCGTCGGAGGAGCCGTAGCGCGCCGAGGCCCTCAGATCGAGATCGCGGAGCTCACGGTAGGCGGTCGCCAGCGTCGCCGTGAACGTCTGCTGGTCGTCGGTCCGGCGAGCCTCGTCGTGCCGGTCGCTGAGCCCGAGCGCCAGGTCCACGGTGGGGCCGCCCTCGGGCCGCCAGCCCGCGCTCGCGCTCCACACGTCGCGCACGCGGATCGGGCCGGAGGTGCGCGAGACGCCCAGGGTCTCCTGCGCGGTCCACGCCCGCTGGCGGTCGAAGGAGAGCTGGCCCGCGAGGATAGGAGGTCCGAAGCCGAGCCGGAGGTTGCCGAGCCAGGTCTCGCGGTCCTGGCGCGTGTCGAGGCCCTCGAGCGTACCGTCGACGCGGGCCGTCGCGAAGGAGCCGGCGCCGGAGAGCGCGAGGTAGGGATAGATCGTCTTGTCGAACGTGAGGCGGTACTGCTGGGTGAGGGCGGCCTCGTCCTGCTTCTGGAGGGAGCCGTCCACCCCCCGCGTCTCCCGCTCGGAGAGCCGGTACGACGGTTCGAGCGTGAGGGCCCAGGAGTCGGCCCGGGCGAGCCCCGGGGCGGCCGCGAGGAGCGCCGCCGCAGCGAGCGCCACACGGGTGCGGCGCGAGGACGCCCCGCGGAGGGTCACCGCCGCTCTCCTCCGGCGACGAGCCGCGCGGGCTCACCCGCCACGTCCACGAGTCCGAGCACCTGGCGCGACGACAGCCCCACGGCGGCCACCGCGCCGCGCGCCGGGAGCGCTACGAGGAGCGTGTTCTGCGCGTCGTCGAGCGCGACGTCGCCCGGCACGTCGGGCAGCCGGACGGCGCCCGCGGGGACGAGCGAGAAGGGGTCGAACAGGTCCAGCCGATCGTCGTCGCCGGCGGCCACCCAGAGGTAGTCGGTCCGCGGCTCCACGAAGATCGCCCGGGCGGCGAGCCCGACGTAGACGCGCGCGGCGGGCGATCCACCCGGCAGCGACAGCGCGGTGACGTGAGGCACCCCCCGGTGCAGGATGAACAGCCGCGTCGCGGCGCGGTTGACCTGGACGCGCACCGGCTCCGCCTCGGTCGCGTAGGTGGCGACGGCCGCGCGGTTCGGGAGATCGAGCACGGTCACCGACGCGGAGCGCGCGTTCGGAACGTAGGCGAGGCGGCCGGTCCGGTCGAGCTGCAACCGCCCGGGCTCCTCGCCCGTCCGCACGCGGGCGAGCTCGAGCCCGCCGCGCGGGTCGAGGAACGCGACCGAGGCCGCGCCCGGGCAGGCGACCACGAGGCTCGCGCCATCGGGAGTCACGAGGAGATCGGTGGGGGCGTCGCCCGGCCGCAGGCGCTCCCGCGAGAGCTCCGCGCCGCTCTGGAGATCGAGCACCTGCACCTCGTCGCGGCGCGGCAAGGAGACGAACACCCGTTGGCCGCGCGCGTCGAGGGCGAGGCCGCCCGGGTCGGCGTCGGTCCCGAGCGCCGCCACGACCTCCCGGCGCATCCGATCGAAGAGCACGACCCGCCGCTCGCCAGGGGTGAGCACCGCCGCGACCGCGGCCGGGTTGGGTGCCGGCGGCTCGAAGACGGCGAACCGCGGCGAGAACGAGACCGTCCCCTCGAGCGCCCGCGCGAGCTCGAGCGCCGCCCAGCGCACGATGGGGCGGCCGGCCTCGACGTGGAACGGCGCGTCCAAACGGACCGCCTCGCCCACGCTGAGATCGCTCCGCCCGGCGTCGCCCTGCACCGCGGCGCTCCGGGCCTGCACGAGGAGCCCCGCGTAGCCGCCCGCGGGCAGGTGCCCGCGTGCCAGCAGGCGCTGGCTGCGGGCGTCGCGCCCGGAGAGATCGTTCACGGAGAGCTCGAGCGGCACCACCGTGCCGTCAGCCCGCACCGCGGCGACAGCCCCGAGCGAAAACGACAGCCGGGCCGCGTCCGCGGGGAGCGGCTGCACGTACAGGAGGAGCGTCCCCTCCCCGGCCGCCGGCCCCGTCCGCCGCGGTGCGACGGTGGCGCAGGCGAGGAGCGTCGTCGCGAGGAGGACGGGCGCGAGGCGCAGCGTGGGCTTCTGCATTCCACCCTCCGTGCAGCGCGAAGCCAAAAAAAGGGGGCCGCCGAGGCGGCCCCCCTTCTAACACACCATCAGGCCAGGCTTAGTCCTTCGCGTGGCACTTGTTGCACTGGCTGCGGGCCCAGGGGCCGAACGCGGTGGCCGGGCGGCCGTAGTACGCGTTCGTCTGCTGGGTGGTGTTGTAGCCGTAGTTGATCTTGTTCTCCGTCGTGGACGTGTCGTAGATGGCCGCGTTCGAGGCGTCGGCGACCGTCATGAACTCGTTCAGGTAGAAGAACCGCAGCATGCTCTCGAAGCCGGACGCGTGCGCGCGGTGGCAGGAGAGGCAGGACACGTTGTTCGACGTCGACGCCGGGGTCGGCGCGGCGGCGAAGGCCTTGAGGGCCGTGTACGACGCCGGGGTCGAGTCCGCGACGCCGACCTCGAAGGGAACGAGGGTCGAGAAGCGGTTCGCCGAGGCGCCGAGGATGCCGGAGGTGATGTACTTGTTGTAGTTGTCGGCGATCTCGGCGGTCAGGTGCGCCGCGTTGCCCGCCGGGTGGCGGAGACCGGCCATGCCGGAGGTGTAGGAGTTCTGGAGCATGCCGCTGTGGCAGTTCGCGCACCACTCGGAGGTGTTGCGGCCGTAGGCGACGGCGGTCTGGCTGACGGCCTCCGTGCGGTTGTAGGTCGCGGCGACGACGGCGTCAGGCGCGCCCGTCGCGAACGCGAAGGAGCCCGTGAGCGACTTCGGCTGGTAGCCGACGCCGCCGAGGATGCGGTACACGCCGCGCGCGGAGACGCCCGCGATCGGGTCCGGCGAGCTGGTGTACGAGCCCGTGCCGAAGATCGGGAGGCCCGTCGTGGCGACCGTGCCGTCCGCGAGGCGGCGGTAACGGCCGTGCGGGTCGTGGCAGGACTGGCAGCCGAGGTTGGCGGCCGGGTAGGTGCCGCCCGGGGCGACCGTGAGCTCGGGGTCCGCGACGTAGCCGAAGTCGGCCGCGATCACGTTGTGGCCGTGGCGCTGGCCGGGGTTACCGTCCACGGCGACCGTGCCGCGGATGGTGACGTTCATCGTCTTCTTCAGCCAGGCGAAGTCGCCGCCCGGGGTCATCTCGACCGGCGACGTCGAGTCGTGGTCGGTGATGCCCGCGGTGGAGATGTGGTAGCTCGACGGCCCCGTGTCGGCCGCCTGGTGGCAGTTGAGGCACGAGCCGGACTGGTCGTTCGCCTTGAGGAGATACGGGCCCGTCCCGCTGGCGAAGGTGCGGCCGGTGACGTTCGGCTGGCCCTCGAACGAGTTGTGCATCGAGTGGCAGCCCTCGCACTCGGCGACGCCGCCGGAGTGGAAGGCGTACGCGTTCGTACCCACGAACGCGAGCATCGCCGCGACTGCGATCTTCATGAACTTCATCTTGCTTCCCCTTGGTTGGTACTGCGGTCCCCTGCTTCGGTGCTGCTGCTTGCTACGCCTGTGAATCCCCCCGCCGCCCGTCCCACCGGGCGGCGTTGCTGCCTGAAAGCGCTACTGCGTGCTCGCTGCAGAAACCCTGAAGACGCTGACCCCGCGGTTCGCCCGCTGGGAGACGAAGAGCCGGTTGCCCGCCACGACGAGGTCGGTCGGGCCGACGAGGCTGTGGGGCCTGTTGCCGCGGTAGCCGAACTCCTTCACGAAGTTCAGGTTGCGGTCGAAGACGATGACGGCGTTCTTGAGGACGTCGGAGACGTAGACCGAGCCGTCGTCGCCGCGCGCGATGGCCGAGATCACCTGGAACTTGCCGGGGGCGCTGCCCTTCACGCCGAAGAGGGTGGGCTTGCCGAGGGGCGGCGCGATGCAGGCCGAGAACATGGTCTTCAGCGTGAAGAGGACGTTGCCGTCGGCGTCCACGTCGAAGCCGCCCATCTCGGCGGAGGCCTTCTTCTCCTCGACCTTGCGCGGGTCGGTCTCCTCGCCGGCGAAGTCGATCTCCTCCCGGAAGTCGCGCGCGGCGAACACCGCGCCGTCGAGGCCGAAGCCGACGACCTTCAGCGCCATGAAGCTCGCGAGGTAGATGCGCTCGCCGCGGACGACGATTCCATCCGGCTGGAAACCCTCGAGGAAACCCTTGGGCGCACCGGAGAGGGCGAGCTCGCCCTTCGCCTCGCCGCGGAAGTTGCAGCGGGTGACGCGCCAGCGCTCTGCGTCCACCGAGACGACGACGAGGTCGCCGCCCTCGAGCCCGGCGACGAGGCGGGGCATCCCGAGCTCCTCGGAGCTGCCGAACGCGAACGTCTCCATCCCGGCCTGGTTGAAGACGCGGGCGACGCCGCCCGTGACCACCCACAGCTCGCGGTTGCCGGCGTCGTACGACAGCTTCGCCTCGGAGGCCTTGAGCAGGCCGGCCGGGCTCGCGAGGCCGTGGAGGTACGCCACCTCGAACGCGCGGGCCGAGGCCGGGGCGACCGAGGTCGCGGCGGCGAGGGCGAGGGCGATGGAGGTCGTGGCGCGCATCGTGGGTTGCCAGCCCACCTGTGCATCAGCGGGGCCAAGCCCGATCCCCCGGATTCCAGGCCTTTTCGGTTCTTCGATCTCCGGAGGTGGGGGCTTTCACCCATGAGCATGATCGGTTGGGGGAGATGCCCCACCCAACATCCCCCCATCCACGGGGCGCCAGAATTGCGCCGCATCAGGTGCGTGCCCGTAAATGCCTGTGTTCACTGTGTGGCGACACGAACAGGAAAAGTCCGAAGAGGTGAGACGAAAGGAGCCGCGGGGCGCACCCCGCGGCTCCTCTCCTCACGCGAGTCGCGCCTCACCCGGCGCGCCCGGCGGCCCCCACCCTACAGGTGGCAGCTCCGGCAGGCCGCCGCCGCCTTGTTCGCGGTGACGTCCACGTTCCCGTTCGCGTGCAGCGCCGGGTTCGTGATGCGCACGTTCCCGCCCGCGACCGTGCCGGCCGCATCCGAGTGGCAGAGCGAGCAGTCGTTCTGCGTCCCGAGCGACCCGTGCGCCCCCGAGTGCCACGCGCCGTTGAACGTCGGCGCGCCGTGGCAGCTCGAGCAGGTCATCGTCTCGCCGGTCCAGATGGCCGTGGCCCCCTTGCCCGCGTAGTCGAGCACGTGGGTCACGTCGTCCGGGGTCGTCCACTGGTACGTGCCCTGGTAGTTGCCGTGGCAGTACGTCGACGCGCAACTCGCCGTGCCGCGGGTCCACGACGGCGCCACCGGCCCTTGCTCCGCCCACACCTTCGGGAACGAGACGTCGAGCACCCCGTCCATGTGCCCGATGTTCGTGAGCGGCGGCGTCACGTGGCACGCGTCGCAGGTGTAGCCGGCGGTCACCGCCCCGGCGGTCACGTGCTTCTGGTGCGCGCCGACGCCGAGCGTCGCGGTCGAGGTGTCCCCGTTCACCGCGGTCGGCGGCGCGGACTGGATGTACTTCGGGTCCGCCGTGCCCGTGGCCGTGCGGCTCGAGTCGCCGTGGCAGGACGCGCAGGTGAGGTCGATGATGTCGAGCTTGCCGTTGATGTGGGTCGCGGCGTCCACCGAGGACGACGTGTAGCCGGTGTGGCAACGGCCGCAATCCGGCGTGGCCGGGTGCGTCGGCCCGGGCGGCGGCGCGCCGTGGCAGCTGTTACAGGCGGTCTGGCCGGCGCTCACCTGGGTCCACTTCGGCGTCGTCGCGACGCCGCCGGCGGCGAGCGTCGCGCCGTGGCAGTAGGTCGACGCGCACGTCGCGGCGTTGCGGTCCCACACGGGCGCCGCGCCGCCGGTCTTCACGAAGTCGCTGAACGTCACCTGGCGGGTCCCGTCGGCGTGCAGGTTCGTCGAGGGCACCGGGTGGCAGTCGCTGCAGGCGAAGGCCCGGCCGAGGTTCCCCGCGTAGACGTGCTTCTGGTGCGCGCCGACCGCGAGCGTGGTCGTGGCGCTCTCGTCGCCGGTGCCCGTGGGCGGCGCCGCCTTCTGCAGGTCGGTGCCAGCGCGGGTCGCGTCGCCGTGGCAGGAGGCGCAGCTGAAGGCGAGGAGGTCGAGGTTCCCGTCCGCGTGCTTCGCCTTCGAGTACTGCAGCCCGGCGTCGGCCGGGTGGCAGCCGCCGCAGGCAGCGCGCTGCGGGTGCGGTGACGGCGGCGGGGCGGCGTGGCAGCTGCCGCACGTGGCCTCGGAGGCGCCGCCGGTCCAGACCGGCGTCGTGTGCGTGCCGCCGGGGAGCGTCGCGCCGTGGCAGTACGAGCTCGAGCAGCTCGTGCCGTTCCAAGTCGTGGTCTTGCCGTAGATCGTCTTGAAGACCGTCGCAACCGTGCCGTTCGCGTGCGAGACGTCGGCGGGGACGGCGTGGCAGGAGTCGCAGGCGACGCCGTCGGTCAGCGTGGAGCCGTTCACGTGCGCGGCGTGCGCCCCGACCGCGCGGGTCGAGGTCGCGGTCTCGTTCTGCGTGCCCTGCGGCGGCGCCGCCTTCTTGAGATCGGCCGCGGTGTAGCTCGTCACGCGCGTGCCGTGGCAGAAGGTGCAGTTCTGCGCCCAGGTGGCGGAGCCGCCCAGGTGGCAGCCGGTGCAGGAGACGGCGACGACGCCGCCGAGGAGATCGCTGCCGTGGCAGCCCTTGCACGCCGTGAGGTCGGCGTTCGCCTCGAGGCCGTGGTTCGTCGGGAGCACCCAGTCGGTCGGGTGGTACTTCGTGACGTCGACCGTCCCGTTCACGTGCTTCCCGCCGGCGAGGTCGACCGTGCCGTCCGCCTTGACCGTGTTGGCGTGGCAGGTGCGGCAGGCGGCGAGCGCGGGGTGCGGCGCCGGGGGCGGCGCGCCGTGGCAGGTGCCGCAGGCGGCCTCGGCCGCGCCGCCGGTCCAGGCCGGGACGGTCTTCGTGCCGCCGGCGTTCAGCGTCGCGCCGTGGCAGTAGGTCGACGCGCAGGTCTGCGTGCCGGTGTACGCGGGCGCCGCGCCGCCCTTCGTGGCGAGCGCGCCCCAGGTGAGCTTTTTCACGCCGTCGACGTGCGAGAGGTCGGCCGGGACCGCGTGGCACTCGGTGCAGGCGACGCCGCTCGACATCGTGCCGCCCGAGAGGTGCTTCTGGTGGGCGCCGACCGCGCGGGTCGAGGTCGCGAGCTCGCCCTGCGTGCCGACCGGCGGGGCCGCCTTGTTCGCCGCCCGGTTCGCGTCGCCGTGGCAGAATGTGCAGTTCGTCTGCCAGCTCGCCCCGTGGCACGTGGCGCAGGAGATGCCCGTCCCGCCGCCGGCGAGGTCGGCGCCGTGGCAGGTCTTGCAGGAGGCGAGGTCGAGGTTCGCCGCGTAGCCGTGCACGGTCGGCGTCGCCCAGTTCGCCGGGTGGTAGTCGTTCACCTCCACCGTGCCGTTCACGTGCATGCCGTTCGCGACCTTGATGGTCACGTCGTCGTTCTCGACGGTGCCGGGGTGGCAGATGTGGCAGCCGGTCGACTTCGCGGTGTGCGGGGCGGTGGTGGGCGGGGCGCCGTGGCAGGTGCCGCAGTCGGCCTGCGTTCCGTCGACCTTCGTCCAGAGCGGCTGCTTGAGCGTGCCGCCCGACAGCGTCTGGCCATGGCAGTAGACGCTGCAGGTCGCGCTCGTGGCGTCGAAGGACGGAGTGCCCTTCGCGGCGGCGAGGCCGGAGAAGGTCACCTTCACGACGCCGTCGGAGTGGAGCTGCTCGGCGGGCACGACGTGGCAGGCGCTGCACTCGAACGCCTTCGAGAGCGGCCCGGCGGCGAGGTGGGCCTGGTGGGCGCCGACCGCGCGGTCGGTGGTGGCGGTCTCGCCGTCGAGGCCGATGGGCGGGGCGGCCTTGACGAGCTCGACCGTCGTCACGCGGTTCGGGTCGCCGTGACAGGTTGCGCAGCCGCCGGTGAGGTCGACCTGGCCGTTCATGTGCTTCTCGGTCACCGCGGGCGGCGCGGCGCCGAGGGTGAGCGAGCCGGCGTGGCACTTCTGGCAGTCGGTGCGCTGCGGGTGCGGGGCCTTGGGCGGCACGCCGTGGCAGCTGCCACAGGAGGCCTGCGGCGGGGAGACGACGTTCCACTTCGGGGCCGGGTTCGTGCCGTCCTTCAGCGTCGCCCCGTGGCAGTAGACGGTGCAGGTGGCGGTCTCGCGGTTCCAGGTCGCGGTGAAGCCGGCGGGCGCGGCGAGGGGGCCGAAGCGCACGGCGACCTTGCCGTCGATGTGCGAGAGCGGGTTCGCGGCGTCGGGCGCCGGGTGGCACGCCGCGCACTCGAGCTTCGGCGCGAGGTGCGCGGGGCCGGTGACGTGCGCGGTGTGCGCGCCGACCGAGAGCGCGGTCGGGCTCGACTCGCCCTTCACCGAGCGCGGCGGCGCTCCGCCGTCGCTCTCCACGCCGCCGTGGCACCGGGTGCACTTCGACTCGGTCGCGCCCTCGGCGCCGACGACGGTGCGTGACTGGCAGCCGGCCCCCGCGACGAGCGCGACGGCGGTGAGCACCACGAGGTGGAGCGAGCGCGACGTCATCTGTCCCCCTGCTGCACGGTGCGGCCGCCCCCGCGGACGCACCCATTCCGGCGACACGCCGTGGAGATGCTCCCCACCCCACGTGAACCCGGTGTGAAGGGCGCAGTGTAGGGAATCTCGCCGGCGAAGTTCTGGATCGGGATCAACTCGCGCACGCGAAGCCCTCAGGTGCGCTGGGGTTCTTCCGAGCGGCACGAAGAACACGGAGAAGGGGGGCACACCGACCCCCCGATCGGAATGCCCCCCTCCGTCACGTAGAGCCGCACCCCTCCCCCGAGAACCGCGGCTCGAACTGCTGACCGGCCCTTTAGCACGCGTCGTGCCGACGCACGGGAGCGGCGCGTTCACGTGAATCCGCGGGCTTGGAGGCGGATGTGCGCATCATCGAATGGGCCAAATGCCCCAGCGCGGGTTGGGGGTGGGGGCAAATCCCCACCCACCCTTCACCCAATCGAACGTTTGCGGCGGGCCAGCCGGCCTGAACGCGGAGTGACGCTCACTTCGCGTCGACGCGCACGACGCCGTGGGCGATCGCGAACTTCACGAGCTCCGTCCGGTTGTGGACGCCGAGCTTGCGCATCACGTGCTCGCGGTGGCTCATCGCGGTCTTCACCGCGATCTCCAGGACGGCGGCGACGTCCTTCGTGCTCTTCCCCTCTGCCACGAGCCGGAGCACCTGCTTCTCGCGGTCGGTGAGCGTCTCGTAGGGATCGGCGCCGCCCGGCCCCTCGCCGGGCCCCGGCTCGACCGCCGCGCGGGCGACCGACGGGTCGAGCACGAGCCCGCCGCGGTGTACCGCGCGGATGGCGGCGGCGAGCTCGGTCCCCGCCGAGCGCTTCAGCACGTAGCCGGCCGCGCCCGCGCGGACCAGGCGCCGGACGTACTCGGGGTCGTCGTGCTGCGAGAGGACGAGCACCCGGGCCCGCGCGCCGCGGCGCCGGAGCTCGAGGGCCGCCTCGAGCCCGCCCAGCCCCGGCATCGCGACGTCCATCACCACCACGTCGGGATCGAGGCGCGCCGTCGCGTCGACCGCCTGCTGGCCGTCGGAGGCCTCGCCCACCACCTCGAGGTCCGGCTGCCGCTCGAGCAGCGCGCGGACGCCCTCGCGGAGGACCGCGTGGTCGTCCGCCAGGAGCACGCGGATGCGGGGCGCCTCGGTCACGTCCTCTCTCCTGCCACGGGGCGCGGCCCGGCGCCAGGCAGCGGCACCGTGATCTCGACCCGGGTCCCCTGCCCCGGCGCCGACTCGATCCGCACCGCGCCCCCGAGCAGCTCCGCCCGCTCGCGCAGGCCCACGAGGCCGAACCCGCCCCGCCGCCCCGGATCGCGGGGCGCGGCGGGGTCGAACCCCTGCCCGTCATCCTCCACGGAGGCCACGAGCGCGCCGTCGCGCGCCTCCACCTGCACGAGCACCTGGCTCGCCCGCGCGTGCCGGGCCGCGTTGCCGATCGCCTCCTGGAGCATGCGGAAGACCGCGGTCTCCGCCTCCCGGGGCAGGCGCCCCTCGACGCCCTCGTCGAGTTCGCAGCGCACCTGCACGCCGCGCAGCGCGAGCTCCCGGTCGGCGACGGCCTGCACCGCGGACGCGAAGCCGAGGTCGTCGAGCGCCCCCGGCCTGAGATCCCGCACGATGCGCTCCACCTCGTCGAGCGTGCGGAGCGCGAGCCCCTTCACCTCGCCGAGCGCGGGGTCGCGCCCCTCCCGCACGGCCTCGGCGGCCCGGTCGATCCCGATGGCGAGCGCCGCGAGGCTCTGGCTCGTCTCGTCGTGGAGCTCGCGCGCGACGCGCCGCCGTTCGCCCTCCTGCGCCTCGAGCACCTCCCGGACGCGGCCCGCGCGCGCCGTTTCCCGCGCGACGAGCGCGGCGTTCTCCGCGACGAGCCGCACGTGGTCCTCGAGCCCCGCCCGCATCCGCTCGAGCGCGCGCCCCAGGCGACCGACCTCGTCGAGCCCCACGTCCGCGACCGGCGCGCCGAGCTCGCCCCGGGCGATGCGCTCGGCATCCGCGCCGAGCCGCTCGAGCGGGGCGGTCACGCTGCGGGCCGCGCCCCAGGCGAGCGCCGCCGCGAAGCCGAGGTGCAGGACGAGCACGGCCGCGAGCGCGCGGCCGCTCGCGACCGGCACGGCGCCGGAGAGCACGAGCCCGAGGAGCGCCACCGGCACGAGCGCCGTCACCGCGACGAGCACGAGCACGCGGGTGCGGAGCGGGAGCGCGCGCGGCCGGGCCATGGCGGGCGAGTCTCGCACGCGCCCGGCCCCGCGGGCCAGGCAGGTATACTCGCCGCGCTTGCAGGGCCCCTCCAGAGCACCCTCGCCCGCCGCGGCCGTCCACACCACCGCGATCGCGCTCGGCCTCGCCGCGCTGGCGTTCGCGCCCTACGCCCGGACGGCGTCGTTCGGCTTCCTCCTGTGGGACGACCAGGCCTACGTCGCCGGGAACGCGCGCGTCCTCGCGGGGCTCTCGCTCGAGGGCGCTCGCTGGGCGCTCACGACCTTCCACTTCGCGAACTGGCACCCCCTCACGTGGCTCTCTTACCTCCTCGATGCCTCGCTGCTCGGCGCGGCGCCGGGCGCGATGCACCTCGAGAACGCCGCGCTCCACGCCGCGAACGCGGCGCTCGTCTTCCTCGCGCTCCTCCGGCTCACCGGCGCGCGCTGGCGCAGCGCCCTCGTCGCGGCGCTCTTCGCGGTCCACCCGACCCGAGTCGAGGTGGTGGCCTGGATCTCCGAGCGGAAGGAACTCCTCTCCACCCTCTTCGGGCTCGTCGCGATCCTCTGCCACGCGGCGTACGCCCGCCGGCCCTCCGCATGGCGGTATGCGCTCGTCCTCGCCGCGGCGGCCGCGAGCCTCGCCTCGAAGGCGATGCTCGTCACCCTGCCCTTCCTCCTCCTCGTCCTCGACGCGTGGCCGCTCGATCGGCTCCGCGCGGGCGGCTGGCGGCGGGCGCTCCTCGAGAAGGTGCCGCTCCTCGCGCTCTCGGCCGGCTGCGCCACGCTCACCGTCGTGGCCCAGGCCCGGGGTGGCGGGATCCCCGAGGTGCCCCTCCCGCTCGGCGAGCGGCTCGCGAACGCGATCGTGGCGCCGGTCCGCTACGCGGGCCTCCTCGCGTGGCCCACCGGGCTGTCGGCGTTCTACCCGCTGCGAGAGGGGGCCCTCCCGCCTGGCAGGTCGCGGGCGCCGCGTTGTTCGTCGCCACCGCGCTCGTGGCCGCGGTCGCGCTGCGCCGCCGTGCGCCGTGGTTCGCGGCGGGGCTGTGCTGGTTCCTCGGCACCCTCGTCCCGGTCGTGGGGCTCGTGCAGGTTGGCACGCAGGCGCTCGCCGATCGCTACACGTACTTCCCCGCGCTCGGGCTCTTCGTCGTGGCGGCCTGGGGCGCGACAGCGCTCGCGCGGGGCCCGGCCCGGCGCGCGGTGGTGCCCGCGGCGATGATGGCGCTCGTCGCGCTCTGTGCGGCGACCTGGCGGCGGACCCCGCTCTGGGGCGACGAGATGGCGCTGTTCCGGGACGCCCTCGCCGCGACCGGCGAGAACGGCCGCGCGAGCACGCTCCTCGCCCTCGCGCTCCTCCACGCCGGGCGCCCCGGGGAGGCGCTCGCGCCGGCGGCGGACGGGGCGCGGCTGACGCCCGGCGACGCCAAGGCCTGGCTCGCGCTCGGGCTCGCCGCGCGCGACGCCGGCCGGGACGAGGAGGCCATCCGTGCGCTCCAGGCGGCGGTGCAGCGCGCGCCCGATCTTCAACAGGCGTGGGCGCCGCTCGCGGGGGCGCTCTCGCAGGCGGGCCGCCGCGCCGAGGCCGTCGAGGCCTTCCGCGCCTACCTCGCGCTCGCGCCGCGTGACACCGATGCCTGGGCGCTGCTCGTCTGGGAGCTCGCGCGGCTCGAGCGCTACGCCGAGGCCCGCGAGGCGTTCGAGCGGCTCCAGGCGATCGACCCCGCCGCGGCGGCGCGGCTGCGGCGCGAGCTCGGCGGGAAGTAGCCGGGCTGGAAATGGAAGCGGGCGGACCCGATGGGCCCGCCCGCTCGCGAACTCGAGCCTGCTGGAACTCCGGCTACCCGGCCTTGTGCGCCGGGGCGCCGTGGCCGCCGTGGCCGTGGCCGCCGACGAGCTTCTCGACCGGCACGCCCTCCATGCGGGCGAGCTCCACCGGGTGCTCGTGCAGCATGCGCTCGCGGGAGATCTTGCCGGTGAAGATGCCGGTGTCGAACGGGAAGACGTCCGGGTTCAGGTGCGCGTTGAAGATGTGCCAGATGGTGATGACGAAGAACGCCATCAGGCCCTCGTTCGAGTGCGCCATCTTCGCGGCCGGGATGATCTGGCCGGGGATGAGCATGGAGGCGGTCACCGGGAAGAACAGGATCAGGCCGGTGACGACCATGATCACGTTGCCCGCGACGAGGCCCCAGTACTCGAACTTCTGCTTGTAGTCGTAACGGTCGTAGAGCGGCTGCTGATCCGTCACGCCCATGTAGTACTTGAGCTGCAGGAACGCGTCGACGAAGTCCTGCCGCGTCGGCACCATCGACCAGCGCGCCTTCTTCTGGATCATCAGCAGGAACGTGTTGCCGAAGTGGACCACCGTGGAGGCCGCGAGCACGAGCCCGCAGATCCGGTGGACCCACCGCATCGCGTCGAAGCCGAAGAACAGGTGGACGGTCGTCTGGGCCCAACCGGCCGCGTAGAACTTCTGCGGCAGGCCGGTGAGGCACAGGAGCACGAAGGTCACCATGGTGACCATGTGCTCGATGCGCTGGCTGAGGTTGAAGCGGACGACGTACGTGCTCATCGATTCACCACGGTGCGCCAGAGGTGCAGCGCGATCTGGAGGGAGAGCCCGCCCACCATGAACGGGATCATGAACTTGTAGAAGAGGAGGACCACCCAGACGATCGGCGCCTTCTCCGGCGACGGCTCGTAGTGGGAGAGCCACGCCCTCGGGAAGGTCGCCGTCGCGCCCTCGTGGCAGCGCGCGCAGGTCTTCTGCAGGTTCGCCTGGATGACCGTCGAGGTCGGGTCCTGGGGCCGCTGGATGTCGTGGATGCCGTGGCAGTCGGTGCAGCCGGCCACGATGCGCTGCGCGGGGCCCTTCTTCTGGCCCTTCGACAGCTGGGCGCCCATGCCGTGGAAGTCGGCGAGGTACGTCTTCACGACGTTCGGCGAGATGCCGTACTTGTTCATCAGCTCCACGTTGGAGTGGCAGCGGCCGCACATCTCGGCGGTGCGGAGCGAGAGGGCGCCGCCGTCGCGCGGGTCGGTCGCCTCGTGCGGGCGGTGGCAGTCGGTGCACACCGGCACGTCCTGGTTCGTGTCGACCGCGCGGCCGTGGACCGACTGCTTGTAGGTCGCAGCCTGCGTCGGGTGGCAGCCCATGCACTTCGCGGCCACCTTCGTGCGCGACTCCTTCGCGGAGACGATGTCGTGCGCGCCGTGGCACTCGCCGCACGCGGGCGTCTTCTGCGAGCCGGCCGCGATCTTCGCGAAGTGGATGCCGTCGAGGAGCTTCGTGTACTTGTCGAGGTGGCAGCCCTTGCAGTTCTCGAAGTACGCGCGCGACGCCTCGTGGCGGGTCTTGTAGGGGAGCTCGCCGGTGGCGTGGTCCGCCTTCTTCCCGACGTGGCAGTCGGTGCACTTGTTGTTCTCGCCGTGCACCGACTTGGCGAAGACCTCCTTGTTCACGTACAGGCCGAGCTTCTCGCCCGACGGGAGGTCGAAGGTCTGGTTGGGATCCTCGTGACAGCCGAGGCACTCCTCCGACTCGGCCGGGATGCCGGCGCGGGCCGGCAAGGCGACCGTCAGACAGAGGAGCGGAAGGATGAATCTCGTCATGGGCAACCCTCGCGGGATCACGTTCCTCGATCCCTGCACGAATCGGACGCGGCGTTTCCTATCAGCGAGCGGCCTCTGGACGCAATGGCATAACGCCCCGTAAGCCGCTGAAAATTCACGAACATTCGTCGGTGGGACCACCCGGATTTGCGCGCGCAGAAAAAGCGTTTGGCGCCCTTCTCCCCCGACCTGTGCGCAGGTTTGCACCTTCGCCCGAGCGGGACCGGGGGAGCATTGACATGCGTCAGTCGGTGGCGCGACAAGGCGCCGCGATCGCAGTCCGCAGGCACACGACGGGTCCGCGGCGGGCCCGCTCGCACCTCGCCTCGCCTGCGGCGCATCGTCGCGATCCGGCCACCGCGCGCGCGCGGCGGCGAGCTCCGCCCGCCGGGACGCGAAAGACCTGCGGCCCGTCAGCGCACCGCGCCCGCCCAGCCCTCCGCCGCGAGGCGCGAGAACCTGGCGTCGACCGGCTCCGCCGTCGGCGCCGCGAGGAGCCGCGCCCGTGCCTCGTCGCCGCGCCCCGACGCGAGCAGCACGAGGGCGAGGCCGTCCTCGAGGAGCGCGGCCCGCGGCGCGCGCTCGAGCGCCGCGCGGAGCAGCGCCTCCGCGGACCGCACGTCGCCCGTCTCCAGCGTCGCCATCGCGAGCCAGAACGACGGCGGACCGACGCGCGGGTAGGCGAGCGCGACCGGCGCGAGCACCTCCGCCGCGAGGGCCGGCGCTCCCGCGCGGAGCAGGATGACCCCGAGTTCCTGAGCGAACTCGGGCGAGGTGCGCAGGCGCTCGGCCTCGCGGTGCGCCGACACCGCCTCGGCGCCGCGCCGGCGCTGCGCGAGCGAGAGGGCCCGCGCCCGCAGGCGCGTCTCGGGGCTCGACGCGCTCCGGGCCGCCCGCTCCAGCACCTCGAACGCCTCCCGCACCTGCCCCGCCCCGCCGAGCTGGTCCGAGTACATCCAGACCGCGAAGAGCGCGTCCGGCGCCTCGGCCGCGGCGCGCGCCCAGAGCGCGAGGTCGGACCGGTAGGCCCGGGAGCGCTCGAAGGTCCAGCCCGCCCAGCCGAGCACGAGCAGCGCCGCCGCCACGGCGGCGGCCCGCGCCCCGGCCCGCCCGCGCAGCCGCGCGAGGCCCCAGCCCCACAGCGCCGTGGCGCCCGGGAGCGCGAGGTACTGGAGGTGGTTCGCGACGGGCGCGATCTGCCGGTAGGCCATGTCCACGAGCCCGAGCACCGGGAGCACGAGGAGGGCGTGCCACCCGAGGGCGAGGCGGAGCGGCCGTAGCACGCGCGCGCTCCCCGCCAGCACGACGGCGACCACGGCGCAGCCCGCGGCCGCGCGGCCGAGGTACGCGAGCTCCGCCCGCGGCGGGGCCTCGGGGTACGTCACCGCGATGCCCCACGGGAGGAAGGCCCGCTGCACGTAGTCGCCGAGCGCGTACGCCGCGTCGGCGAGGCGCTCGAGCGCGCCGCGCGGCACGACCGTCGCGGCGCTCATCGCGTTGCCGTGCTGGAACGTGATCGTCCCCGCGCCCGCGGCCAGGGCGAGCGCCGCGAAGGGCGCGAGCCTGGCCAATAGGCGCCTGTCCAGGCGCCCCCCCAGCGCCCACTCCGCCCCGGCGAGCGCGAGCGGAAACCCGACCACCGAGGTCTTCGCGAGCAGCGCGAGCGCGAAGCACCCGAGCGCGAGCCCGCGGGCGGCGCCGTTGCCCTCCCCGTCCTCGCGCCCGCGGAGCCACGCCAGCGCGGCGCCGAGGAGGAGCGCCCCCGAGAGCACGTTCTTCAGCTCGGATACCCAGGCGACCGACTCGACCGCGACCGGGTGGACCGCGAAGAGCGCTGCGCCGAGCCAGGCGCCGGGGGCCCGCGCGCGGACGAGCACCCGCCACAGCAGCACCGCCGTCGCGGCGTGCAGCGCCACGTTGACCGCGTGGTAGCCCGCAGGCGACTCGCCGAAGACCCGCCACTCGAGCCAGAGGACGGACCAGGTGAGCGGCCAGTAGTCCCAGGCGTCCGCGCTGAACCAGATTCGCCAGAGCGGGCCGCGCACCACGCTCGCGGGCCCGAGGAGCGCGTGGTCGTCGTAGACGAAGCCGCCGGCGAGCGCGGGCGCGAACGCCGCGAGGGCGAGCAGGGCGAGCGCGGCACCGAGCAGCCGGTCGGGCGGGGCGGCGGCGATCGCGGGGCGGCGCACGCCGCTTCGTTACCACGAAACGACGAGGCGCGCGGACCGGCTGGCCCGCGCGCCCCGGAGGAGGACGCCTAGACCGTCAGGAACGACTGCACGAGCTTCCGCCAGCCGTCCTCGCCCATCAGCCAGGGCTCGGGTGCGAGCAGCTCGCCGCCGTCGGCGGCCGCGAAGCCGAGCTGGTCCTCGAGGAACCGGCTCCACCGCGCGGACTCGCGCTTCAGCCAGCCCTCGGCCGTCGGCCCCTGCGGGAGCGCCGACCAGCTCGCGTCGGCGGGGCGCAGCGCGACGAGCCAGCCCTTGCCGTAGCCGTCCCGCTTCACGAGCGCGGGGTCGCGGACGACCGCCGCGTTCACGCCGACCACGGACGCCGGCACCGGCGTGCGGATCTGGATCTCCCGCCCGCCGCCGGAGAGCGTCGCGATGACGTCGCCGCGCTCGAGCTTCGTGCCGGCGCGCGGGACCTCGACCGACGTCACCGACGGCAGGAGCCGCTGGGCGATGTCGTCGACGCCCAGCTCGAGAGCCCCGCCCTTCCTGGCCGCGAGCCAGGTGTGGCCCGGGGCGTAGGCGACGCCCGGGCGGAAGCGGACGCCGGCCACCGAGGCGAGGCCGAGCCGGCGCTCGCGCCGGGCCTGCAGCCCCCTGCGCGCGAGGGCGAAGAGGAGCGCCGGGATGGCGAGGACCGCTGCCATCAGGACGACGATGCCGATGCGGGCGGCGATGCCGGAGAGGAAGACGCCGAGGCTGGTGAGCAGTGCGGTCATGACCCGTTCCCCCCGGAAGCATCGGCCGGCCCCGCCGAGGCGGGGCCGGCCTCATGGGTTTACTGCGCGTGGCACATGCTGCAGTCGTCGAGCGCGAACGCGCTCTTGCCCTTGCCGTGGCACTGGCCGCACGCCTCGCCCTTGTCCATCCGGGCGTGGGTGATGGCGGGGCCGCGCTTCTCGGTCGAGCGGCCGAGGATGCTGAAGCCGGCCGGCTGGGCGTGGCAGGAGACGCAGTTCGGCTTCTTGTCGTCGACGTGCGTGGAGTGGTCGAACTTCACCACGCCGGGGCTGTCGGGCGACTGCGGCAGCACGACGGGCTGCGGGAGCTTCGTGAGGCCGCCGGCGAGGGCGCGGCCGCCGAGGAGGAGCGCCCCCAGGGACACTGCGATGAGTGCGAGCTTCTTCATGGCGTCGCTCCGATCAGGTGAGGAAGTGCTGGCGGGCGAGCTGATCCCAGTCGTCGCCGGCGAGGGTCTGCGCGATGCCGTGGATCGGCGCGCCGCCGTCCTGCATCACGTGGACGAGTTGCGGGTCCATGCGGAGCGCGATGGCCTCGCCCGCGTCCTCCAGGAAGCGGCGGGCGGGGTTCTCGGCCAGGAGCTGCCGGAAGTTCGCGGCGAGGCGGGGCGCCTTCACCTTGAACAGCCAGCCCGCGCCGTACGGGTCCTGCAGGTTGTCCGGCTTCTCGCGGGCGGAGGCGTTGACCGCGACCACGGTGCCGTCGACCGGCGACAGCATGGGGACCATGCGAGCGTCGTGGCCGATCTCGAGGGCCGGCTCGCCCTGGGCGACCTTCTCGCCCAGCGCGGGGAGGTCCACGGCGCCGGGCCCGACGAGCTTCGCGGCGAAGTCGTCGATGCCCACCGACACGAGGCCGTCCGCCTCGAGCCGGGCCCAGGTGTGGCCCGGGTGCAGGTGCACGCCGGACGGGACCTGGAACCAGCCCTGGGCCGGGCGGAGCGCGGTGGCGCCGGCCGCCCGCGCCGCGGGGGCGCGGAGGATCTGGGTCGCCGGCTTCTTCACGTCCACCTGGATCGCCGCCTCCACCTTCTTTCCGCCCTGGACGTAGCGCCAGAACGGGATGAACAGGAGCAGGTAGCTGACCGCGAGGATGTACTCCGCCGCCTTGGCGCCGTAGATGCTCAGGAAGTCGTGGCTCATGGCGTCCTCCTCAGTGCGCCGCGGGGAACCGCGGGTCTTCCTTCAGGATGGGCATGCGGTTGACGATCCAGCGGAAGAGCAGGACGCCGATGAGGCACAGCGTCACCGACACCCAGATCTCCATCCAGCTCGGGACGTACCGGACCTCGTTCTGCCAGTTGAACGCGAAGACCGACACGTTGAGGCGGTTGAAGGCGATGCCGAGCACGCCGAGCACGCCCGCGATGCGGACGAGCACGATGTTCTCGTTGCGCGCGCCGATGGCGTACAGCATCGACGGCAGGAGCACGAACCCGAGGATCTCGGTGAGGAACAGCGTGCCGTAGCCGGTGGTGAGGTAGCCCCACGCGTGCCCGTCGATCACGCCCTGCAGCTTCAGGAAGAAGTAGGCGAAGAAGACGAGCGCGCCGGCCTTCGCGAGCCCGAACTGCAGCTTGTCGAGGTCGACGTGGTGGTCGACCTGGCTCTGGAAGGCGCGGTGCGACAGCCAGCCCTCCACGACGACCATCGAGATGCCGGCCATGATCGCGGAGATGAAGAAGAAGATGAAGATGAAGGGCGTGTACCAGAGCGGGTGGAGCTTCGTCGGGGCGAGCAGGAAGAGCGAACCGAGCGCCGACTGGTGCATGGTCGAGAACATGACCGAGAGCACCGTGAGGGCGATGAGCGCCTTCTTCATGATGGCCTGCCACTTCTTCAGGCCGAGCCACTCGGAGGCGGGGAGCGTGAACTCGAGGAAGAGGACCGTCGAGTAGCACATCACGCACCAGGCGACCTCGAAGAGGGCCGAGGCGGTGCCGTAGTTGAAGATGGCCATGACGATGTTCCACGGCCGGCCGAGGTCGGCGAGCAGGCCGACGATGGCCATCACGTAGCCGAGGAACGCCGTCAGGATCGCGGGCCGCTCGATCGGGTGGTACTGCTTCAGCCCGAAGAGCTGGACGGTCGCGCCGATCGTGAACCCGCCGGCGGCGAGCACGATGCCGGTCATCATGTCGAACCCGATCCAGAGCCCCCACGGGAACGACTGGTTCAGGTTCGTCGTGGCGGCGAGCCCCACGACGAAGCGGATGGCGAGCAGCGGGAGGCCGACGGCGAGGATGATCGCCGAGACGATGTTGAACGGGGTGACGAGGGACTTGAGGTAGTCCTTCAGATCCATCCCCAGGAAGATCTTCTCGCGGACGAAGGCCTGGACGGGCGACATGGCGATGGTCTCCGGGCTAGCCATGGTGATCTTCCTTCTCGTGCTTCGCGGCCTCGTCACGGCTCTTCGAGAACGCGAAGAGGCCCATGAGGAGCGGCGGCCAGAGGGTCATGACGAACGGGGGCGCGCCGAGGGCGCCGGAGACGAGCTCCGGGATCGGCTTCTTCGGGACGTCGTCGCGGAAGCCGAGCTTGTCGAGCTCGACGTCCGTGATGTAGAGCCAGCTCGTCCCGCCGGCCTCGTTCTCACCGTACACGTGCGGGATGTACTTGCCCGGGTTCGTGTAGATGCGGGTCTTCGCGAGCTCGAGCAGCTCGTCACGCTTTCCGAACGTGAGGGCGCCGGACGGGCAGACCTCGGTGCACGCGGGCTTCAGGCCCTTCGCCTGGCGCTCCGCGCAGAAGGTGCACTTGCGGACCCGCGGCTTCCACGACTCGTACTCGTACTTCGGCACGTCGAACGGGCACGCGATCATGCAGTAGCGGCAGCCCATGCACTTGTTCGCGTTGTAGACGACCGGTCCGGTGGGCAGCTTGTCCATCGCGCGGACCGGGCAGGCCGACGCGCAGCCGGGCGCGATGCAGTGCATGCACTGCTTCTTCGCGAACCGGACGGTGCCGTCCGCCTTCGCCGTCTTGTTGACGACCGTGAACACCTGCTGCGACATCTCCCGCCGGCCGTCCATCACCGCGTCGTCCACCGGCGGCGCCGGCAGCTCGTTCGACTCGGAGCACGCGGCCTCGCAGCCGCGGCAGCCCACGCACAGCGTGGTGTCGACGAGCACGCCGGGCGTCGAGACGGCGCCCTCGTGAACCGAAGCGGAGGCCGCGGAAGCGCCGGCTGCACCGGCTGCCACCGCGGCGGTCTGGATGAATCCCCTGCGTCCGATCTTCATAAAGGCCCCTCCCTCTTTCAGCCCTGTCGGGCCGCCACCAGGTTGAGCGTCCCGAGGACCGCCACCCCGACCAGCGCCACCACGAAGCCGACCAACATGGCTGGTTCCCTTTCACTGCCGAGAGCTGCGTTGGCGTTGCGTGAACCCCTCACGCATGTGGGCAAGAGCATCACCCGCGCCAACGCCACCCGCCGCAGCCGGGGGCCTCGAAACGCGCGCATTCACGCACCTTTGCGACGTTCACGGAAGGTGTGCTGTGTCGCGCGCGCAGGCGCGCACGGGCCTCGCGTGGTGATTCTCGACGGACCGGGGGCACGGATCCGCGACGAAGCGCGCTCACCGTGAGTGATCGCACACGGTTGCGAGCGCCCCGCGCGCACGGGGCCGGGATCGCTGAGATCTTCCACGCCCGTGGCGTGATTCAACGGGCCGGGAGCCCGTGTGCTGGCGGGAGCTTGCGCGCGCGACGCCACGCGGCCGCGCGCGAGGGCGCAGCCCGCGGGGTGGCGAGCGGAGCACGAGCGGAGGAGCGGCGCGGCCGAGCGGATCAGCCCTGCTTCGCGACCTCTTCCTCGCCGTCGCGCCTGAGCCCCCACTTCTTCATCTTGTTGTAGAGGGTCACCCGGTCGATGCCGAGGATGCGCGCCGACTGGCTCACGTTGCCGCCCGTGTGGGCCAGCACCGCCGAGACGTGGCGCCGCTCGACCTCCTCGAGCGAGGCCATCGTGCCCGGCCGCGGCGGCGCCTCGCCGCGCGCGGGCAGGCCGAGGTCGGAGACCTGGATCTGCGTGCCGGTCGCGACGACCGCGCCGCGCTCGAGCACGTTCCGGAGCTCGCGGACGTTGCCCGGCCAGTCGTGCGCCATGATGGCGGCGAGCGCGTCGGCGGAGAGCCCGTCGAGCTTCTTCTTCATCTCGAGGGCGAGGCGCTCCACGAAGTTCTCGACCAGGAGCGGGATGTCCTCCCGGCGGTCGCGGAGCGGCGGGATCAGGATCGGGATCACGTTGAGGCGGTAGAAGAGGTCCTCGCGGAACCGACCCTCGGCGACGGCCTTGCGCAGGTCGCGGTTCGTCGCGGCGATGATCCGCACGTCGACGTCGATCTGCTCGTTGCCGCCCACCCGGTGGAACTTCCGCTCCTCGAGCACCCGGAGGAGGTCGAGCTGGAGCTTCGGCCCGATGTCGCCGACCTCGTCGAGGAAGAGGGTGCCGCCGTCGGCGGCCTCGAACTTGCCCTTGCGGCGGGACACCGCGCCGGTGAAGGCGCCGCGCTCGTGGCCGAACAGCTCGGACTCGAGGAGGCTCTCGGTGAGCGCCGCGCAGGAGACCGCCACGAAGGGCATCTCGGCGCGGAGGCTCTCCGCGTGGATCGCCCGCGCGAGGACCTCCTTGCCGCTGCCGGACTCGCCGAGGACGAGGATCGTGGAGTTCGAGCGGGCCGCCGTGCGGGCGAGCTCGAAGACCGACTGCATGGCGGGGCTCTTCGAGAGGAGGTCCCGGAAGCGGAACTCCTTCTTGAGCGCCTGGCGGAGGACCGTGTTCTCCCGGACCAGCGTCTGCTGGGAGACGATCTTCTGCATCATGAGCGACATCTCCTCGGGATCGAACGGCTTCACGAGGTAGTCGTAGGCGCCGGCCTTCATCGCGGTGACTGCGGTGTCCACGGTCGCGTACGCGGTCATGATCACGACCGCGAGGTCGGCCTGCAGCTTCTTCGCCTCCTCGAGGACCTGCAGCCCGTCCATGCCGGGCATCTTCAGGTCCACGATGAGGATCGTGCGCCTCTTCTCCTTGAGCTTCTGGAGCGCCGTCGGCCCGTCCGGGGCCGTGTCGACCTGGTAGCCGTCCTTCTCCAGCCAGCCGCCCAGCGACTCGCGGACGATCTCCTCGTCGTCCACCACCAGGATGCTCGTGCCCTCGGTGACCGTCATGCCCCGTCTCCTTCGTTCGGTGGCGCCTCGAGCACCGCCCGGCATTCTTCGCAAAGCTCGCCCGTCTTCTCGTCGACCTCGCGCACCGCGGGCGACCGCCCCATCACGCAGCCCTCCACGTGGCAGTGCACGAGCCCGAAGGCGTGCCCCACCTCGTGGATGGCCTCCTTCGCGGCCCTGGCGAGGTACAGGGGCCGCCCCCGCTCCGCGACCCCGTCGACGAGGCGCGCCAGCGACACCACCGCCGCGCGCCCGCCCAGCTGGGCCTCACCGAACACGTACGTCAGGATCGGGATGAACAGGTCCCGGTCGGTGACGCCCAGGACCTTCCCGTTCTCGGGCCCCTCCTCGAGGAGCCACTTCAGGATCGGCGCCGTCTGCCACTGCTTCCGCTTCGCGTCGTAGGCGTGGAACGGCCGCTCCGGGCTCTCCCAGAGGAAGACGGGGCGCCCGAACGTGCGGGCGAGCTCGCGGCGGACGTGCTCCATCAGCTCACGGTCCTCCTCGCCTTCCCCGATCCACCATGCGAACACGGAGTCCATTCATCACTGCGCCCCCGGGACAGGGGCCCCCGTGCCGGCCGGCGCCCCCGCGGACGCGTGGGGCGCCGCCCCCGCGAGCGGCGGGAGGCGGATCGCGACGCGGGTCCCCTTCCCCACCTCGCTGCGCAGCTCGATCTTGCCCGCGTGGCGCTCGACGATCCCGTAGACCACCGAGAGCCCGAGCCCCGTGCCGCGCTCCTTCGTGGTGAAGAACGGGTCGAAGATCTTCGAGAGGTGGTCCGGCGCGATGCCCGGCCCGGTGTCGGTGAAGGCGAGCTCGACCCACCGGCCGTTCTCGACCATCGCCGACTCGATGGCGAGCCGCCCCCCGCGCTGCATCGCCTCGCAGGCGTTCATGATCACGTTCACGCAGGCCTGGCGCAGCTGGCCGAAGTCGCCCTGCACGGTGGGGATGGGGCCGAGCTTCTTGTCGATGGTGACGCCCTGGATCGCGATCTGGTTCGCGAGCAGCTGGAGCGCCTCGTCCACCACCGCGTTCGGGTCCACCTCGACCACGGTCAGCGGCCGCTCCCGCGCGAAGTCGAGCAGGTTGCGCACGATGGCGCTGCAGCGCTCGGTCTCCCGCTGGACGAGCAGCAGGTTCTTCACCATGGCCTTGCGGCCCGCCTCGTCCGGCACCCCCTGATCGAGGTTGCGGACGATGAGCTTCGCGAACGTGAGGATGCCGGCGAGCGGGTTGTTGATCTCGTGCGCGATCGAGGCCGAGAGCTTCCCGAGCGAGGAGAGCTTCTCGTTCCGGACGAGCTGTTCCTGGGCCGCCTCGAGCGCGGCGGTGCGCTCCTTCACCTGCCGCTCGAGCGAGTGCATCAGCCCGTCGACCTCGGCGCGCGCGCCGCGGAGCCGCCGCGTCATGTCGTTGAAGGAGGCCGCGAGCAGCCCCAGCTCGCCCGACCAGGTGACCGGGATCTCGAGCTCGAGCTGGTCGCGCGAGACGCGGCGGGTGGCCTGCAGGAGCGCGGCGACCGGCTGGATCACCTGGTGCCGCGCGAAGAACCAGACGAAGAGCGCGAGCGAGAGCGCCACCAGCGCCGCGATGGCGAGCGAGAGCCAGCGGAAGTCGCGCGTCTCGGCGTCGAGGCGCGAGAGCGAGACCGAGACGTCGAGCACGCCGAGGACCTTCCGGTCCGGGCCGTGGGCGTGGCACGCGGCGGTGGAGCACGACGCGTCGTTGTGGAAGGCCGTGATGACGCCGAGCATCCGGCGCCCGTCCTGGCGGTACACCCGGCTGCGCTCCTCGAGCCCCACCGCGTGGATGGGGCCCGAGTCGAGGTGGCACGCCACGCAGGACTCGGCCTTGCGGTCGACCTGGCGCCCGGCCTCGCCCTGGGCCGTCGAGTAGGTGACGACGCCGTTCTCGTCGAACAGGCGGATCTTCTCGATCCCGGGCTGGCGCCCGACGTCCTCCATGATCGCGTAGGCGTCGGCGCGCCGGTCCTGGAGCATCGACCGGTGGAGCGCGTTGCGGATCGTGGCGCTCAGGAGGTCGGACTCCGCGACCACCTGCGAGAGGAGGTGGCGCTGCACCCCGATCTCCGCGAGGAAGAAGGCGCCGACCGTCACGATCGCGATGACCCCGACCATCCCGAGCAGGCGCACCGACAGCCGCTGGACCCAGGGGATCTCGAAGCCGATGTCCTGCAGCGAGTGCGGCGCGATGGCGCGCGCCAGCCGCGCGAGCGCGCGATCCTCCTCCGGGGTGTGCGCCCCCGGCGACTCCGCGCCGTCTGGCACGCGCTGGTCCTTCGGAGCTGCCGTGGACATCCCGCCCCTCCCGGGAACGCCTCCGCCGACACGCCTCGCCGTTCCGAGCCCATACGCCCGCACACACATCGGCGGCCTTGCGCGACGTCAACTGAACGTGGAGTTTTTCGACGCACCCCCGCCGTCGCTGGTGAGGAACCCGACGCACCGTCCGCACGAGGTGCGCGGCCGCGCGCACGCGCCCGCCCGCGCGGGGCTGCGCGGCGTGGCGCAGGTGGTTGGCGTGGGCTAGTGTCGACCCTCCGTGTCCACCGACGACCGCGCCATCCTCCTCGTGCAGTGCCCCGACCGCTCCGGCATCGTCGCCGCGGTCTCGAGCTTCCTGTTCCGCCACGGCGCGAACATCCTCGACTTCGATCAGCACACGAGCGTCCCTCGACTCCACGGCGCCCCTCGACTTCGCGGCGGCGACGCCGCCGCTACGCTCGGGGTGGTCGGACAAGAGGGCTCGATCGGCCAGGAAGGCGCTGTCTTCTTCACGCGCGTGGAGTTCGACACCGCGCGGATCGACCTGCCCCTCGACGACCTCGAGAAGGCCTTCGCGCTCGACGTGGCCCGCCCCTACGCGATGGACTGGCGGCTCTCCCGCGCCGGCAAGAAGAAGCGCATCGCGGTGCTCTGCTCCCGCCACGACCACGCGGTGATGGAGCTCCTCTGGACCTGGCGACGGGGCGAGCTCAACGGCGAGGTGGTCCGGGTCATCTCGAACCACGAGGACCTGCGCGCGCCGATCGCGCCGTTCGGGGTCCCGTTCGACCACGTGCCCGTGACGCCGGCCACGAAGGACGAGGCGGAGGCGCGGATGTCGGCGCTCATCGACGGCGAGGCCGACCTCCTCGTGCTCGCGCGCTACATGCAGATCCTCTCCCCCCGGCTCGTCGAGCGCTGGCGGGAGCGGATCATCAACATCCACCACTCCTTCCTCCCCGCCTTCGCCGGCGCCGACCCCTACCGGCAGGCGCACGAGCGCGGCGTGAAGATCGTCGGCGCGACCGCGCACTACGTGACCGCGGTGCTCGACGCCGGCCCGATCATCGACCAGGACGTCGCCCGGGTCAGCCACCGCGACTCGGTCGAGGACCTGAAGCGCCTCGGCCGCGACCTGGAGCGGCGCGTGCTCGTCCGCGCCGTGCGCTGGCACTGCGAGGACCGCGTGCTCGTGCACGGGAACAAGACGGTGGTGTTCAGCTGAGCTAAGGGCGGCTCTCCGCCGGGCGGCCGTCGAGCTGCGCTCGCGCCTCGTCCCGCGCGCTCCGCCAGAGCGAGTAGGCGATCGACGCGCCGAGCAGCGAGACCACGACCCCGAGCGACACGAGCGCGTGCAGGTGCACGACGCCGGACGCGAGCATCTTCGTGCCGATGAAGACCAGCACCGCCGCGAGCCCCGCCTTGAGGTACGCGAACTTCCGGAGCAGCTGGGCGACCGCGAAGTAGAGCGACCGGAGGCCCAGGATCGCGAAGATGTTCGAGGTGAAGACGATGAAGGGGTCGAGGGTGACCCCGAAGATCGCCGGGATCGAGTCGAGGGCGAAGACCACGTCCGACACCTCGATGAGCACGAGCGCGAGCAGGAGCGGCGTCGCGACCCGCCGCCCGTGCTCCCGGAGGAAGAACGCGTGGCCCTCCATGCGGGTGGTCGAGGGGACGATGCGCCTGAGCAGGCGGAAGGCGAGGCTCCGCTCCGGCCGGTGCTGCTCGTCCCCCTGGAGCCACAGCTTGAGCCCCGTGACCACGAGGAAGCCGCCGAAGACGTAGATGAGCGCGTGGAAGTGCTGCAGCAGCGCCGAGCCGCCCACGATCATGAGCGCGCGCAGCACGAGGGCCGTCAGGATGCCCCAGAACAGCACCCGGTGCTGGACCTCGCGCGGGATGGCGAAGGTCGAGAAGATGACGACGAAGACGAAGAGGTTGTCGACCGAGAGCGACTTCTCGATGAGGTAGCCGGTCAGGTACTCGACCGCGAGCGTGCCCCCGAAGCGCCACCAGACGAACGCGCCGAAGGCGAGGGCGAGCGCGATCCAGACCGCCGTCCACCCGAGCGCCTCGCGCGTCCGCACGACGTGATCCCGGCGGTTGAAGACGCCGAGGTCGAGCGCGAGGAGCGCGAGGACGAGGAGGATGAAGCCTCCCCAGAGCCAGGGTGTGCCGACGGTCTCCATGCGTGCGTGGCCGTTCCCCCCGGAAGGCCCAGACCTTTCTAGACCGCTCCGAAGGCGCGGGCGTGAGATACTTTCTGCAACAGCCTGAGGTTTAAGCTAACCTTCCTCGGGGCGTCCAGGAGACCGGCATGGAGTGGCTCAACTACCATCACCTGTTCTACTTCTGGACCGTCGCCCGCGCCGGCAGCATCGCGAAGGCGAGCCAGGAGCTCCGGCTCGCCCAGCCCACCATCTCGAACCAGCTGAAGACGCTCGAGGCCAACCTGGGCGTGAAGCTCCTCGAGCGCCAGGGCCGCCGGCTCGTGCTCACCGACGTGGGCCGCACGGTGCTCAAGTACGCCGACGACATCTTCCGCACCGGCCGCGAGCTGCAGCGGGCGGTGAAGGGGCTGCCGACCGGGCAGCGCATGCGCCTCGTGGCGGGCGTCGCGGACGTCATCCCGAAGCGCATGGCCGCGCTCCTCCTGCAGCCCGCCGTGGACGCCTTCCCCGATCTCACCGTCGTCGCCCGCGAGGGGCCGCTCCCGCAGCTCCTCGCCGCGCTCGCGATCCACGAGCTCGACGTCGTCATCGCGGACGTGCCCGCCACCGAGGACGTGAAGGTGAAGGCCTTCAACCACCGCCTCGGCGACTGTGGCACCACCTTCTTCGCGCCCCCGAAGCTCGCGGGGCTGAAGCGGGGCTTCCCGGGCTCGCTCGCCGGGGCGCCCCTCCTCCTGCCGGCCGAAGGCACCGCGCTGCGCAGGGGCATGGACGCCTGGCTGGAGGAGCAGGAGCTCCGGCCGGTGCTCGCGGGGGAGTTCGACGACAGCGCGCTCATGATGGCCTTCGGGTCGCGCGGGCTCGGCGTCTTCCCGGCGCCGCGCGTGCTCGAGGACGAGATCCGCACGCAGTTCGGCGTGTCGGTGGTCGGCCGCCTCGACGAGGTGCGCGAGGCCTTCCACGCGATCACGGTCGAGCGCCGCCTGCGCCACCCGGCGGTCGTCGCGGTGGTGGAGACCGCGCGGGACGCGATCTTCGGCCCGGCGGCGTGAGTCGGGGCCGGCCGGGCGTGTGACTTAGCTCACACCTCAGAATCTCGCTGTCATTGTCTAATAGACTAACCATGTGCGACGGGACATCCTCCGCCTCGCCATGAACCAGCTCAAGACGATCCTGCTCCTCGGTGCGCTCTCCGCGATCCTCGTCGCGTTCGGGGCGAGCCTCGGCCCCGGCGCCTTCTGGGTCATGACCGCCCTCGCGGTGGGCATGAACCTCTTCGGCTACTTCTTCTCCGACAGGCTCGTGCTCCGGATGCACGGCGCCCGCGAGCTCCAGCGCGAGGAGTCCCCCCGGCTCCACGCCGTCGTGGAGGAGCTCTCCGGCCGCGCCGGGATCCCGAAGCCGCGCGTGTTCCTCATGGACGATCCGCACGCGAACGCGTTCGCCACGGGCCGCAACCCGAAGAACGCCGTCGTCGCGGTGACCCGCGGCATCCTCGAGATCCTCGACGAGCGCGAGCTGCGCGGCGTCCTCGCCCACGAGCTCGCGCACGTGAAGAACCGCGACATCCTCGTCGCGAGCGTCGCGGCCGGCCTCGCCACCGCGGTCTCGCACCTGTCGAACGTGCTCGCCTTCACCGGGCTCATGGGCGGCGGGAACGACGAGGAGGACGGCGCGCCCGCGGCGGGGCTCCTGACCATGATCCTCGCCCCCATCGGCGCGACGCTGGTCCAGCTCGGCATCTCCCGCTCGCGCGAGTTCCTCGCCGACGAGGCCGGCGCCCGCATCTCGGGCGATCCCCTCGCGCTCGCGAGCGCGCTCGAGAAGCTGCACCGCTCCGCCGAGGAGCTGCCGAGCGCGGCGACCCCGGCCACGGCCAGCCTCCACATCGTGAACCCGTTCGGCGCCCTCGCCGGCGGCCTCGCGAAGCTCTTCTCCACGCACCCGCCCGCCGAGGAGCGCATCCGCCGCCTCCGCGAGCTCGCGCGCACCGTGCGCGGCCCGGCCTTCGACGCGCCGGGCGCGTTCATGCGCTCGCGGCTCGTGCGGTCGTAACGCCCGGCCCCGTCGCGCGGGGCCGGGCGCCCCGCCGGGAGCGCTCCCTCCGAGTGCGCCATTCCTGCCCTTCACGGGGAGCGTGGGATGGCGTACTCATGGTCCGTGCTCCTCTCCAAGCGATCCTGGCGGTGGCTCGTCCTCGGGCTCTCCCTCCTCCTGCCCGCGTGCGGCGACGACACGAAGGGCGCGTGCATCCCGCGCGCGAGTCCGCAGGCCTGCGGGGACGACTACACCTCCGGCCAGTGCGACCTGCTGAACGGCGACTTCTACCCCGGGAAGACCTGCAAGGACCTCGGCCACTGAGCCGGGGGAAAGGACCGCCATGTCCACGGCCGCCCCGCTCCACCTGCCCCGCGCCGCGCTCGCGGCGCTCCTCGCCCTGGCGCTCGCGCTGCCCACTCCGTCCCGCGCCGCCTACCGGGACAAGTCGGGCGACCTGCCCTTCGGCGGTAGCTCCGGCACGGTGCTCGTGCTCGTCGGGGTCGCCGCCGTCGCCGTCGGCGTCCTCGTCTACCTGAAGCTCCGCCACACGGAGCCGGCGGCGACGCCGCCCGCGGCGACCTCCTCCGCCGCGGAGTCCCCGCCGCCGGCGGACGAGCCGCTCGCGTCGGCCGCGCCCGCGGAGCCGCAGACCGCCCGGCCGCAGGCCGCCGGCCCCGACCTCAGGCCCGCCGCGCCGGCGCTCCGGCCGGCGCCGCTCGACCTCCGCCTCGTTGCGTCGCCGGCGGACGATCCCGCCGCCGGGGCGCCCGAGCCCGCGCCGCTCCTCGCGCTGCGCTTCTAGGGCCTCGCCGCGGTTGACGGGGAGCGCGCTCTCCTCCAAAAAGGGGCGCGGATGCCTCCCTCCTTGCCCCGCCTCGCCGCCCCGGCGGCGCTCTCGCTCGCGCTCGCCGCGAGCGGCTGCGCGACGCTCTGGCCGCCCGCCCAGCTCTCGCGGAACGCGCCGCCTCCCCGGGAGGTCGCCGCGACCTGGCCCGCCGGCCCGGCGCCCGCGCCGGCGGCCGCTCCCGCGGCCGTGCCGCCGGCCGGCGCCGAGCCCGCCCCTCGCTCGCTCTCCGACCTCGTCGATCGTGCGCTCCGCACCGACCCCGCGACCCGCGCCGTCTGGCAGGACGCCCGCGCCGCCGCCGCCGAGGCGGGCGCCCGGCAGGCCGACTACCTCCCCACCGTCGCCGCGACGGGCAACCTGACGCGCGTCGGCGGCCGCGGCCCGGCTTCCACGCCCGAGTCCACGTCCGCGAGCGCGACGGCGTCGCTCACCTGGCTGCTCCTCGACGTCGGGGGCCGCGGCGCGCGCGCCGACGAGGGCGATCGGCTGCTCGAGGCGGCCCGCCTCGCGGAGCACGCGGCGGTCGCCGACCTCGTGCTCTCGGTGCAGCAGACCTACTACCAGCTCCTCGCGGCCCGGGCGCTCGCGGAGGCCGAGGGCGCGTCCGTGAAGCAGGCCGCGGCGAACCTCGAGGCCGCGGAGGGCCGCCGCCGCTCGGGGCTCGCGACGGTCGCCGACGTGCTCGCCGCCCGCACCCAGCTCGCCCAGCTCCGGCTCTCGCAGCAGCAGCTCGAGGGGCAGGCCCTCGCGCTGCGCGGCGCGCTCGCGACGCTCGCCGGGCTCGAGCCGACGGCGGAGCTCGAGGTGGGCGCGCTGCCGGCCCGCGTGGACGCCGCCGCCACGACGCCGAGGGTCGAGGCGATCCTGGCCGAGGCCGCCGCCCGGAACCCCGACCTCGGCCGGGCCCGCGCCCTCGCCGGCGCCGCCGACGCGCGCGCCCGGGCCGCACGCTCGGCGCTCTTCCCGACCCTCTCCGCCCAGGCGAGCGCCACCCGGGCCTGGCCGCTCCGGCCCGCCGACGGCGACCCCTCCACCCTCTGGAGCGCCGGCCTCGTGCTGCGCTTCCCGCTCTTCGAGGGGCTCGGCGCGACCTACGACGTGCTCTCCGCGCGGGCCTCCGCCGAGGCCTCCCGGCTGCGCGCCGACGCGACCGCCCAGCGCGTGGCGCTCGACGTCTGGACGAGCTTCCAGGCGCTGCGCACCGCCGGAGAGCGCCTCGAGTCCGCCCGCGCGCTGCTCGAGTCGGCGACGGCCTCGGCGGAGGTCGCCGCGGGCCGCTACCACGAGGGGGTGGGCTCCATCCTCGACCTCCTCAACGCCCAGGCCGCCCTCGAGGGCGCCCGCGCCGAGGACGTCCGCGCCCGTGCGGACTGGCTGCTCTCCGTCGCGCGGCTCGCCCGCGCGGCCGGCCGCCTCGACCTCCCGACGATGCCGGCCGGCGCCGGCGAGGACGCCCCCCGATGAACCGCACCGCGCTCGCCGTCCCGCTCTCGATCCTCG
Source organism: Anaeromyxobacter sp. (assembly GCA_046351695.1). GTDB lineage: Bacteria > Myxococcota > Myxococcia > Myxococcales > Anaeromyxobacteraceae > Anaeromyxobacter. Next base: position 879,312 of record JAXLYA010000001.1, read on the forward strand.
TCGCCGCGTGCGGCGCCGACCCGAAGGCCGGCCAGAAGGGCCCGCGCCCCGTGGCGGTGCGCGCCGCCCCCGCCCAGGCGCGCGACGTCCCGGTGGAGGTCCGCGCCGTCGGGCGCATCGAGGCGAGCCAGTCGGTCGCGGTGCGCCCGCAGGTCTCCGGGCAGATCACCCGCATGCACTTCACCGAGGGCCAGTACGTCCAGAAGGACGCCCTCCTGGTCGAGATCGACCGCCGCCCCTACGAGGCCGCCCTCGCCGAGGCGCGGGGCCGGCTCGCGCAGGACCAGGCGCGCGCCGAGAACGCCCGCGCCGACGCGACCCGGTTCGCCGAGCTCGTCGGCAAGGAGTACGTGAGCCGCTCGCAGTACGAGGCCGCGAAGGCCAACGCCGCGGCGCTCGAGGCGGCCGTCGTCGCCGACCGCGCCACGGTCGAGCGTGCCGCGCTGAACCTCTCCTACTGCACCATCCGGGCGCCCGCCTCCGGGCGCACCGGGCGGCTGCTCGTGCACCCGGGCAACCTCGTCTCCGCGAACGCCGCCGAGCCGCTCCTCACCCTCCAGCAGGTGAAGCCGGTCTTCGCGACCTTCTCCATCCCGGAGGGCCACCTCCCCGCGCTGCGCGCGCGCCGGGAGGCGCCGCCGCCGGTGCGGGTCCGGGCCGGGAACGGGCCGGAGGTCCGGGGCGAGCTCGTGTTCGTCGACAACGCGGTCGACGCGACGACCGGCACCATCCTGCTCCGCGCGCGCATCGAGAACGCCGACGAGCTCCTCTGGCCGGGCCAGGCGGTGGACGTCTTCGTGCGGGTCGCCGAGCGCCAGCGCGCGGTGGTCGTGCCCGCCTCCGCGGTGGCGACCGGCCAGCAGGGCGACTACGCCTACGTCGTCGTGGACGGGAAGGCGCAGCTCCGCAGCGTGACCGTGGCGGAGGCGAAGGAGAAGGAGGCCGTCCTCGCCTCCGGCATCGCCGCGGGCGAGACGGTCGTGACCGAGGGGCTCCTGAAGCTCCGCCCGGACGCGCCGGTCGAGCTCCTGGGCAGCGGCGCGCCCGCCCGCGCCGAGGGGGCCGGGACCCGATGAACGTCTCCGCGCCCTTCATCCGCCGGCCGGTGATGACGACGCTCCTCGTGGCGTCGTTCACCGCCTTCGGCGCGATCGCCTACCAGGGCCTGCCGGTCTCCGACCTGCCGGTGGTGGACTTCCCGACCATCCAGGTGAGCGCGTTCCTCCCGGGCGCGAGCCCGGAGACGGTCGCCGCCTCCGTCGCGACCCCGCTCGAGCGCCAGTTCACGCGCATCGCCGGCGTGAAGTCGATGAACTCCTCGTCGAGCCAGGGCTCGACCTCGATCACCATCGAGTTCAACCTCGACCGGGACATCGACTCCGCCGCGCAGGACGTGCAGGCCGCCATCTCCGGCGCCCTCGGCGCCCTGCCCTCCGACATGCCGGCGCCGCCGACCTTCCGGAAGGTCAACCCCTCCGACCAGGCGATCGTCCTGTTGTCGATGACGTCGCCGACGCTCCCCCTGACCGAGCTCAACCGCATCGCGGACACGCTCGTCTCCCAGCGCATCGCCACGGTGCCCGGGGTCGCCGAGGTGGCCATCTTCGGCGAGCAGAAGTACGCGGTCCGGATCCAGCTCGACCCCCGGGCGCTCGCCTCCCGCGGGCTCGGCCTCGACGAGGTGCTCGCCGCGATCCGCTCCTCGAACGCCAACCTCCCGACCGGCACGGTGATGGGCTCCGACCGCGCCTACACGGTCGAGGCGACCGGCGGCCTCTACCGCGCCGCCGAGTTCCGGGACGTGCCCATCGCGGTGCGCGACGGCGCCCCGGTGCGGCTCGGCGACGTGGCGAAGGTCGTCGACGGCGTCGAGAACGACCGTCAGGCCGGCTGGTTCGTGAAGGACGGCAAGGCCCAGCGCTCCATCACCGTCGCGGTCCGCCGCCAGCCCGGCTCCAACACCGTCGAGATCGCCCGGCGGGTGCTCGCGCTCGTGCCGTCGATCAACCAGCAGCTCCCGGCCTCGGCCTCGCTCGAGATCATCTTCGACCGGTCGCAGGCCATCCGCGAGTCGGTGCGCGACGTGCAGTACACGCTCCTCCTCACCCTCGCGCTCGTCGTCCTCGTCATCTTCCTGTTCCTCCGGAACCTCCCCGCCACCGTCATCCCGAGCCTCGCCCTGCCCGTCTCGATCGTCGGCACCTTCGCGATCATGAGCCTGTTCGGGTTCTCGCTCGACAACCTCTCGCTCATGGGGCTCACGCTCGCGGTCGGCTTCGTCGTCGACGACGCGATCGTGATGCTCGAGAACATCGTCCGGCACGTCGAGAAGGGCGAGGCTCCGCTCGACGCGGCGTTCAAGGGCTCGAAGGAGATCGCCTTCACGATCGTCTCGATGACGATCTCCCTCGCCGCGGTCTTCCTCCCGGTGCTCTTCATGGGCGGCCTCGTCGGCCGCCTCTTCCACGAGTTCGCCATCACCATCGCCGCGTCGATCCTGGTCTCCGGCGTGGTGTCGCTCACCCTCACCCCGCTCCTCTGCGCCCGGTTCCTCAAGCCCGGCGCCGGGCACGGCGCCCCGCACGGCCGGGCGTACCAGGCGGTCGAGCGCGCCTTCGAGGCGACGCTGCGCTTCTACGACCGCGGCCTCGTGTGGTCGCTCGACCACCCGCGCACGGTGGTCGCGTTCTCGGTGGCGGTGCTCGCCGCCACGGGCGCGCTCTGGCAGGTGGTGCCGAAGGGCTTCCTCCCCTCGGAGGACACCGGCCGCATGATGGTGAACACCGAGACGGCCGAGGGCACGAGCTACGACGCCTCCTCGCGCGCGCACCAGGAGGTCGCCCGGATCGTGACGCTCCACCCGGGCGTGCAGCACGCGAACTCGTCGATCAGCGCGCGCGGCACCTCCGGCAGCGGCTTCGCCTTCGTGAAGCTCAAGGACGGCCCCCGGGCGCACGCCGACCAGATCGCCGCCGACCTCCGCCTCGAGCTCGCGAAGGTCCCGGGCATCCGGACCTTCGTGGTGGTCCCGCCGCCGATCTCGCTCGCCGGCGGCGGCCGCGGCGCCCAGTACACCTTCACGATGCTCGACCCGGACACCGCCACCCTCTTCCAGGCGGCGCCGAAGCTCGAGCAGAAGATGCGGGAGATCCCGGAGATCACCGACATCAACAGCGATCTCAGGCTCGCGTCCCCGCGGCTCTCGGTCCGCATCGACCGCGACCGCGCCCTCGCCGCCAGGGTCTCCCCGCTCGCGGTCGAGGACGCGCTCTACACCGCGTTCGGCCCGCGGCGGGTCTCGGTCATCAACGCCGCCGACGACCAGTACGAGGTGCTCGCGGAGCTGTTGCCGGAGCTCAAGCTCGACCCCGGCGCGCTCGGGCTCGTGTACGTGCGCTCCCAGACCGGCCAGCTCGTGCCGCTCGAGTCGATCGCCACCATCGGCCGCGAGGTCGGGCCGCTCTCGGTCGCCCACGCCGGCCAGCTCCCCGCGGTGAACGTCACCTTCAACCTGAAGCCTGGGGTCGCCCTCGGCGACGCGGTGGACCGGATCTCGAGGGCTGCGGGCGAGACGCTCCCCGACACCGTCGGCACCCGCTTCCAGGGCAACGCGCAGGCCTTCCTCGAGTCGATGGTCGGCCTGCAGGGGCTGCTCGTGATGGCGGTCCTCGTCATCTACGTGGTGCTGGGGATCCTCTACGAGAGCTACATCCACCCCATCACGATCCTCACCTCGCTCCCGTTCGCCGGGTTCGGGGCGCTCGTGACGCTCGTGGTGTTCGGGAAGGACCTGTCGCTCTACGCCTTCGTCGGCGTGATCATGCTCATCGGCCTCGTGAAGAAGAACGGCATCATGATGGTCGACTTCGCGATCGAGGCGCAGAAGGCCGGCAAGTCGCCGCGCGAGGCCATCCACGAGGCGTCGCTCGTGCGCTTCCGGCCGATCATGATGACGAGCTTCGCGGCCTTCATGGGCACGCTCCCGATCGCCATGAAGCTCGGCGCGGGCGCGGAGGCGCGCCAGCCGCTCGGCCTCGCGGTCGTGGGCGGGCTGCTCTTCTCCCAGCTGCTCACGCTCTACGTCACGCCGGTGTTCTACGTGCTCTTCGAGCGGCTCCGCGGCCCGCGGGCGGCTGCGGCGGCCGCCGGCGGGGCGGGCCTGCCGACGCCTTCGGCCGCGGCGCCGGAGCGCTGACCGCCTCCGGCGCGTGCGCGCGGAGGAACCGCGCCACGTGCTCCGCGAGGAAGCGCTCCACGTCGAGGGTCCGCACCGCCGCGCCCCCGAGGGAGCGCTGGTGGAGGAGCGCCAGGACGACGGGCGCGACGAGCTCGAGCGCCGCCGCGCGGACGTCGCACGGCCCGAGCTCGCCCTGGGCGACGTGGCGGGCGATGCGGGCCTCGGCGGCCTGCAGCGTCGGTTCGAGGAGGTGGGTCAGGTAGGCCTGCCCGAGCGCCGCGTCGCCGAGCCCCTCGGTGAGGCCCACGGCGTGCGCCTTTCCGACCCCGCGGTCCCAGCCCTCGCGCAGGAAGGAGAGGAACCAGGCCAGCGACTCGGCGACGTCCCCGTGCACCTCGGTCGCGCCGGCGGCGAGGTAGCGGATGCCGTCCTGGTGGAGGCGGGCGAGCGCCGCGCCCACCACGCCCTCCCGCGCGCCGAAGTAATGGCGCAGCGTCGAGGGCGTCACGCCGGCGGCGTGGGCGAGCTCGCGGAAGCTCTCGTGCATCCGGCCGTCCCGCACGAGGTGGCCGACGAGGCGCGCGAGGATCTCCTCGCGCGCGCTCGCGTAGTCGGCGTTCCTGGAGCCGGGCCGGCGTCCCACGGCCGGTCGCATAACGCCCGCCGGGCCCTCCCGCCACCGGAGCAAACGCACGCGCGGGCGACGTTATGCCGCGCCCCGGATGCCCCGTGCGGGCCCGATCCACGATTGCGGTGCATCCGGACGGCCGTTAGCTTCGAACGCACGAACGAGACTATCGCGCCGGGCGTCCTTCCACCCCCGGTGCGGGAGAACCCGCCGATGATCACGACGAAGCTGCTCGACCTCTCCTCCACCTGGGGCGCCGAGTGGGTGATGTGGGCCCTCATCGCCATGTCGCTCGCCGGCCTCACGGTGTTCCTCGACCGGGTCCTCCTCTACTGGCGGACCCGCGAGCGCTACGAGGCGCTCCGGGCGAGCTTCGGCGAGACCCTTGCGAGGGGCGAGCTCGACGCCGCCCTGCGCGCGGTCGAGGGCGACTCGCTCGTGCGCAACGTGCTCCGCCGCGGCCTCGGGCTCGTGGCGCGGGGCGACCGCGACCCGGGGCGGCTCGAGCAGGTCATGCTCGCGCAGCTCGCCGAGGAGCGCGGCCGCTACGAGGCGCGGCTCGCGTGGCTCACCTCGATCGGCAACACCGCGCCGCTCGTGGGCCTGCTCGGCACCGTCATCGGCATCGTCGCCGCGTTCTACGCGCTCGGGAAGATGGGCACCGTCCAGGCGCAGGCGAACAACCTCGTCATGTCCGCCATCGGCGAGGCGCTCGTCGCGACCGGCTTCAGCATCTCGGTCGCCGTGCCCGCGGTCATCGCCTTCAACGCGCTCCGCACCCACGTCTCGAGCCGCCTCAAGATGGCGGAGACGCTCATGCGCGATCTCCTCGCCGGCGCGGCCGGGCTGCGCCCCGCGGGCGGTGCGCCGCGGGCCGAGGGCTAGGGCCGTGGCCGGCGGCTGGTCCACGGGCGGCGACGACGAGCTCATCGGTGGCGTGAACATCACGCCGATCGTCGACGTCTGCCTCACCCTCCTCATCGTCTTCATCGTCACCGCCTCCGCCATCGTGAACCGGAACATCCCGGTCCAGGTCCCGAAGGCCGCCTCGTCCGAGGGCGCGCCCCCGGCGGTCCTCAACATCGCCGTGCTGAAGGACGGCGCGGTCTGGGTGAACGGCCAGCCCGCGTCGCTCGACGCGATCCCCGCCGCGGTGGAGCAGGCGAGGGCGCGCCTCCAGGAGGGCCAGAAGCTCGCCGGCTTCGTCTCGGCCGACGTCGCCGCGCCCTACGGCAAGTTCGCCGAGGCGGTCGACCGGCTGCGCCTCTCCGGCGTCGTCGAGATCGCGCTCGACACGCAGCCCGTGGAGGAGCCCGCGAAGTGACGCGGGTCCGCGGCCAGCTCGCGCCCGCGGCGCTCGCCGCGCTCGCCGCCCACGCGGCGGCGCTCGGCTGGCTCTGGACGCTGCCGCCGCCGGCTGCCCCGAAGTTCCGCATGCCGCCCGCAACGGTGAAGCTCGCCACCCGGCCGCCGCCCCCGGCGCCGAAGCCCCCGGAGCCCCGACCCGCGCCCGAACCCAGGCCGGCCCAGCCCGCGCAGCGCACGGCGAAGGCGGATCCTCGCGCCGCGAAGCCGCCCCCCGCGGAGGCTCCACCGCCGGCGCCCACCCCGCAGGCCGAGCCGCCGAAGCTCGCGCCCCGCCGCTTCGCCGTCTCGATGGAAGCGACCGTGCCCGGCGGCGGCGTCGCCGTGCCCACGACCGAGGGCCGCACCTCCGCCCGCGGCCGCGCCGACCTCCCCTCGAGCGCGCCGGTGGGCAACAACGAGGGCCCCACCTCCCCGGTCGACGTGGTCGAGGTGGAGCGCGCGCCCCGCCTCCTCCGCCAGCCCTCTGCCGCCGACCTCCGCGCGCTCTACCCCGAGGAGGCGCGGCGCGAGCAGCTCGAGACCGACGTCGCGCTCCAGCTCCTCGTGGACGCGGCCGGCAAGGTCGCCGAGGTGCGCGTGCTGCGCGCCTCCGGCAACGGCTTCGACGAGGCCGCGATCACCGCGGCGCGCGGCATCCGCTTCCAGCCCGCCGAGCGCGGCGGCAAGCCCGTCGCGGTCTGGATCCCCTGGACCATGAAGTTCCGCCTCGACAGCTAGAGCCCTCCCCATGGCCCTCCTGCCCGCCCTGCTCGCCCTCTCCGTCGCCGCCGGCCAGGCCGCTTCCCAGGCCACCCCGCCCGCCGAGCCGGTCCTCGCGACGCCGCCGGCGCTGAAGGCGCTCGTGCCCGCCGAGGTCCCGCCCGGCACCGCGTTCCCGGCCCCGGAGGTCGCCGTCACGCTCGGCATCGACGTCGGCGCCGACGGGCGGGTGGAGGACGTGCGCGTCGAGGAGGGCGCCGGCGAGCCGTTCGACTCGGCCGCCCTGGCCGCCGCCCGGAAGTTCGCCTTCGAGCCCGGCCGGCTCACCACCGGCGAGGCCGTCCCGGTCACCATCACCTTCAAGCTCCGCATCTCCGCCCCGCCGCCGGCCGCGAGCGCCGCCGCCCCCACCGCGCCGCCCGCGCAGCCCGTCCGCTTCGGCGGCCGCCTCCTCGAGCGCGGGACCCGGCGGCCCCTCCCGAACGTCGCGGTCGCCGCGCGCGCCGGCGAGGAGACCCTCGCCCGCGCCACCACCGACGCGGCCGGGCGGTTCGCGCTCGAGGTGCCCTCGACGGCGTTCTCGATCGTGGCGCTCCCCGCCGCGCACGAGCGGCTCGACGCGAAGGTCGAGGCGAAGCCCGGCGAGGAACGGGAGGAGACCTTCTACCTCGAGGCGGTCGGCACCGGCTTCGAGACGGTCGTGCGCGCCGCGCCGGTGCGCCGCGAGATCACCCGGCAGGTCATCCCGGCCGACGAGGTCCAGAAGGTCGCGGGCACGCAGGGCGACACGCTCAAGGCCGTGCTCAACCTGCCCGGCGTCGCGCGCACGCCCTTCGGCAGCGGCCAGCTCGTGCTGCGCGGCTCCTCACCGCAGGACACGCGCGTCTACGTGGGCGGGCAGGAGGTGCCGATCCTCTACCACTTCGGCGGGCTGCGCAGCACGCTCTCGCCCCGCTTCCTCGAGTCGGTCGAGTTCGTCCCGGGCAACTTCGCCCCCGACTTCGGCCGCGGGATCGGCGGCGTCATCGAGGTGAAGCTGCGCGACCCGGCCGAGGACATGTTCCGCGGCCAGGCCCAGGTCTCCTTCTACGACGCCGGGGTCGCGCTCGAGGGGCCGCTCGGCGGCGGCTGGACCGGCGCGTTCGCGTTCAACCGCTCCTACATCGACACGCTCCTTCCGCTCTTCATCCCGAAGGACGCGAACCTCTCCTTCGACACCGCGCCGCGATATTACGACTACCAGGCCATCGCCCAGCGGAAGCTCGGGGACGGGCGGCTGCGGCTCCTCTGGTTCGGCTCGATGGACAAGATCGAGCTCATCCTGAAACGCCCCGCCGAGGACCCGAAGATCACCGGCAACCTCAGCGCCGGGATCATGTTCCACGCGCTGCAGGCCTCCTACGACGCGCGGGTCACGCCCTGGCTCACGCAGGAGTCGAGCGCGCAGGTCACCTGGCAGCGCTTCCGCACGCAGTTCGGGCCGGAGTTCTACTTCGACCTCGACACCCTCCAGCTCTCCACCCGCTCCGCCTGGTCGGCGGCGCTGTCCGACGCGCTCACCGCCCGGGCCGGCATCGACATCCAGCTCTCGAGTGCCCAGATCGCGCTCAACGTGCCGGGCTCCGCGCCCACCGAGGGCGACCAGAGCGGCGGCTCGGCCTCCACCGAGCGCGGCCTCACCGCCGACAAGCGCGCGACGCTCTACGAGCCCGCCGCCTTCGCCGAGCTCCGCTGGGCGCCCCTGCCCGGCCTCGAGGTCCTGCCGGGCGTGCGGCTCGATTGGAACCGGTCCGTGAAGCGCTGGGCGCTCGACCCCCGCGTGGGCGCCCGCTGGGAGCTCGCGCCGGGCACCGTCGCGAAGGGCGCGTTCGGCGTCTTCCAGCAGCCGCCGCAGCCGCCCGAGTACGACTCCGACACCGGCAACCCGCACCTCGTCCAGCAGCGCGCCCTCCACAGCTCGCTCGGCGTCGAGCACCGGTTCTCGGACGCGGTGCAGGGCGAGCTCACCGGCTTCCACAAGAAGCTCGACCGGATGGTCGTCTCGAACCCGGCCGCCGCCTTCGATCCCGCGGCGCTCCCCTACACGAACGAGGGCTCGGGGCGCGTGTACGGCCTCGAGGCCACGCTGCGCGGCCGCTGGGGCGAGCAGCTCTTCGGCTGGGTGGCGTACACCTACCAGCGCTCGTTCCGGCGCGACGGCTACGGGAAGCCCGAGCGCGTCTTCCAGTACGACCAGCCGCACAACCTGACCGCGGTCGCCACCTGGCAGTGGAACCCGCGGTGGTCCGTGGGCGGGCGCTTCCGGCTCGTGTCGGGCAGCCCGTACACGCCGGTGCTGTCGTCGATCTACGACACGACGAGCGGCACCTGGGTCCGAGTCTACGGCCCCACCAACTCCGCCCGCCTCGCCGCGTTCCACCAGCTCGACGTCCGGCTCGACCGGACCTGGACCTACGAGCGCTGGAAGCTCGTCGCGTTCCTCGACGTCCAGAACGTCTACAACCGGAAGAACCCCGAGGGCTGGACCTACAGCTTCGACTACCGCCAGAAGCAGGTCGCCTCGGGCCTCCCCATCCTGCCGATCCTCGGCGTCCAGGGAGAGTGGTGATGACCCGCCTCCGCCCGCCCCGCCTCGCCCCGGCCCTCGCGGCCCCCCTCCTCGCGCTCACCCTCGGCGGTTGCGCGCAGGACTTCCTGCCCGAGTCCTACCTCGACGGCCTGCGCGTGCTCTCCATCGCCGCCTCGCCGACCGAGCTCGGCCCGAACGAGAGCGTCACGCTCACGCCGACGGTCTACGCGCCGCCGGGCGATCCGGTCGCCTCCTCGACCTGGACGTTCTGTCCGCTGACGCTCGGCTCGGCTGGCAGCTTCGCCTGCGCCCTGCCCGCCTGCGAGGTCCCGGTGACGGCGAAGCCCGACGGCACCGTCACCCAGGACCCGACCGCGCTCGCCCTCGACTGCCTCGGGAAGCTCGCCGCCTCTCCGCCGCCCGGCTTCGAGCCGGGCCAGGTGCCGGACACGATCGAGACCACCTTCAAGCTCACCGTGACCTCGCAGTCCGGGGACGAACGCACGGCGCTGAAGCGGGTCACGCTGCACACGAGGGCGGCACCCGCCGCGCGCAACCAGCCGCCGGTCATCAGCGCCGTGGAGCTCGACGGCGCACCCGCCGCCGGCGGCGCGACGATCGCGGCCGGCGGGAAGGTCCGCCTGACGGTGCGGATCGATCCCTCCTCCATCGAGACCTACCAGGACGGCAACGGCCGCACGGTGCAGGAGGCCGTGGCGGTCTGGTTCTACGCGACCGCCGGGCGCCTGGACGACCCCCGCGGCTCGGCCCCGGTCGCCGAGACGGACCTCGTCGCGAAGGAGCTCCTCGCCTCCGACACGACCGCGACGATCTACGTCGTCGCCCGGGACCTGCGCGGCGGCGAGGCCGTCGCGGGGCCGTTCACCGTCATGCTCGCGCGCTGAGCGGGCGGCCGTCAGGGGCCTTCCACCCGGCGGGGAGTCCTGGCATCTCTGCAGGGTGCTCCTGCCCCTCGTGATCACGGCGCTCACGCTCGCCGCGGAACCGAGCACCGAGCCCGTCGAGCCCGCCGTGCTGCCCGAGCAGGTGGTCGTCACCGGGTCCCGCTCGCCGCGCCCGACCGCCTCCCTGCCGACCACGGTCCAGGTGCTCGAGGGCGAGGCGGTGCGGAGCTCCGGCGCCACCACCGCCGACGCCGCCCTGCGACAGGTGCCCTCCTTCCAGACCTACCGCCGTTCCTCCAGCCTCGCCGCGGACCCGTCCTCGCAGGGGCTCGCGCTCCGCGGCGTGGGCCCCTCCGCCGTCTCTCGCGCGCTCCTCCTCGACGACGGCGTCCCCGTGAACGATCCGTTCGGTGGCTGGGTCGCCTGGCGCTCGGTGCCGCGCCTCGGACTCGATCGCGTGGAGATCGCGCCCGGCGGCGCCTCCGCGCTCTACGGGAGCCAGGCGCTCGGCGGCGTGGTCGCGCTCGTGCCGCGGCCCATCCCGGAGGGCGCCACCCTCGAGGCCGAGTCGTCCGGGGGCGGGCTCGGCACCGCCGCGGGTTCGATCCTCGGGACGGCGCGCGCGGGCGCGCTCGGGGTCTCGCTCGAGGGCGACGCGCTCCGGACCGGCGGCTACCGGGTGGTCGCGCCCGCCTCCGCGGGGCCCATCGACGGCCGCGCGGGAGCGGACCACGCGTCCGGCGCGGTGCGGCTGCGCTGGGACGCGGCCCCGGACCTCGCGGTGACCGCCGGCGCGAGCGCGTTCGCCGAGGACCAGGACGGCGGCACGCGCTACACGCGGAGCGGCGCGCGCGCCGTCACGGGCCGTCTCGGCGCGACGTGGACGGGCGAGGCCGGCCGGCTCGAGGCGCTCGGGTGGGCGGCCGGCCGGACCTTCACGCAGGACCGCACGCGCGCGCTCGCCGGGCGCAGCGACGAGCAGCTCGCCGCGCGGCAGCGGATCCCGTCGCGCGATCTCGGCGGCTCGCTCGTGCTCGCGCCCACAGTCGGCGGCGGGCACGCGCCCGCGATCGGGCTCGACCTGCGGCGCGTCTCCGGCGAGGCCGGCGAGGACGTCTCCCCCGCGGCCGGCGCGCCCTCCACGGCGACGGTCCGCCGCGACGCCCGGGGCGCGCAGCTGCTCGCGGGCGTGTTCGCGGAGGACGCGCTGCGCCTCGGCCCGGCGCTCGAGCTCGCCGCCGCGCTCCGGCTCGACGCCTGGCAGAACGCGCCGGCGACGACCTCGCGCACGGCCGCGGACGGCACGCTCACGACCACCCGGCACGCGTCGCGCACCGACACGCAGCTCTCGCCGCGGCTCGCCGTGCTGTACCGGCCTCACCCGGCGCTCACGCTGCGCGCGTCGGCTTACCGCGCCTTCCGCGCGCCCACCCTCAACGAGCTCTACCGGACCTTCCAGGTGGGCACCATCGTCACCGCGCCCGAGCCCGGCCTGCGCGCCGAGACGCTCACCGGCGCCGAGGCCGGGCCGGAGCTGAAGCTGCCGGGCGCGGTCCGCGCCCGGGTCACGGGGTGGTGGAGCGTGCTCGACGATCCCGCGACCATCGTGACCCTCGCGGCGCCGCTCCCCGACGGCGCGACCCGCCAGCGCGCGAACCTCGGGCGGCTGCGGATCCGCGGGGTCGAGTCGTCGCTGGCGTGGGGCGAGGCCGGCCCGCTCGCAGCGTCGGTCGCGTACACGCTCGCGGACGCGCGGGTGGTCTCCGCGCCGGGGCACGAGGAGCTCGTCGGGCTGCGGCCGCCGCAGGATCCGGTGCACCGGGTCGCGGGGAGCCTGCGCGGCGTGCTCGGCCGGGTGCGCGGGCAGCTGGACGTCGCCTGGAGCTCCGGGCAGTGGGAGGATGACCGGAACACGCTGCCCATCCCGGGGGCGGCGGTCGTGGATGCCTCCGTGGCCGTGCGGATCGGCGGCGGGGTCGAGGCGTTCGGGGCGGCGGAGAACCTGCTCGACCGGAGGTACCTCGTCGGGAGGGCGGGGATCGATACGGTGGGGGCGCCCCGGTTGATCCGGGTGGGAGTGAGGATCGTGGCGGGGAGGTGAAGAGGAAACGGGCCGTGCTCGGCGCGCACGGCCCGGGTCACTCAAGCGCTTCTACAGGCGTCACGCGTCCTTCGGACGCGTGACGGCTACCATCCACACTTCTGACCTGCGTTCTCCTTCTTCAGGAACTCGCGCAGCGGCTTGTAGTACTCGAGCATCGGCCCGGCGTCGGCCTTCGGCTGGCCGGTGAGCACCCGCATCGCCTCCTGCCACGGCTTCGACTTCCCGAGCGCCATCATCGCGTTCAGCTTCTTCCCGGCCTCCTTCGAGCCGTAGATGGAGCACGCGTTGAGGTCGCCCTTCCAGCCGGCGGCGGCGCAGAGCGCCTTGTGGAACTGGTACTGGTACACGCGCGCGAGGAAGTAACGGAGGTACGGCACGTTCGCGGGGATGTGGTACTTCGCGCCCGGGTCGAAGTCGCCCTCGTTGCGGGCGACCGGCGCGTCGACGCCCTGGAACTTGCGGCGCAGCGCCCACCAGTGGCCGTTGTACTCCGCCGGCTTCACCTTCCCGGCGAACACGTCCCAGCGCCACTGGTCCATGAGGCGCGCGAAGGGCAGGAACGCCACGCCCTCGACGGCCTTCTTCATCTGGAAGTTGATGACGGCCTTCGGGTCGGGCGAGACGTCCTTCAGCAGGCCCACCTGCTTCAGGTAGGTCGGCGTCATCGAGAGCGGCGAGATGGTGTCGCCGAGCGCCTCGTGGAAGCCGTCGTTCGCGCTGTCCTGGAAGAGGACCGGCTGCTGGATGTACGCGCGCTGGTAGTAGTTGTGCCCGAGCTCGTGGTGGATGGTGACGAAGTCCTCCTCCTTCGGCCGGATGCACATCTTGATGCGCAGGTCGGCGGCGAAGGTCACGTCCCACGCGCTCGCGTGGCAGACCACCTCGCGGTCGCGGGGCTTCGTGAGCATCGAGCGCTCCCAGAACGTCTGCGGGAGGGGATCGAGGCCGAGCGACGTGTAGAACGCCTCGGCGGTCTTCGTCATCTTCACCGGGTCGTACTTCTGGGCCTCGAGCGTGGCGTCGAGGTCGACCGTGCCGACGCCCGGGAACGGCTCGAGGTCGCCGTAGACGTTCTCCCAGCCCTGCGCCCACATGTTGCCGAGGAGGTCGGCGGGGATGGGCTTGCCGTCCTTCACGAGCTCCTTGCCGTAGCGCTTCTGGAGCCGCGCGCGGGCGTAGCAGTGGAGCTCGTCGTAGAAGGGCTTCAGCTCGCCCCAGAGGCGATCGACGTCCTTCTCGAGCTCGGCGGGCGTCATGTCGTAGCCGGAGCGCCAGAGCGCCCCGGCGTCGGCGAAGCCGATCTCCCTCGCGCCCTCGTTCACGAGCTCGACGTAGCGCGCGTAGAGGGGCTTCATCTCGCGGGCGATCGCGTGCCAGCCCGTCCACGCCTCCTCGAGCTCCTTCGGGTCCTTCGACTTCGCGAGGATCTCCTCGAGATCCTGGAGGTCGAGGCAAGGCTTCTCGGCCTTTGCGAGCCTGGGCGGGCAGTACTTCCCCTTGCCGTAGAGCCCCTCGAGCTTCGCGGCGGTGTCGGCGAGCTCGCGGCGCTTCGCGGGATCCGACGGCGCGGGCATCGTGGAGGCGAGCTTGAGCAGCTTCAGCGCGCGGAGCGTGTCGGGGTCGGCCTTCACGCCGTCGAAGCGCGCGGCCTCGGGGATGACCTTCGAGTAGAAGGCCATCAGGTCCTCGTTGAGGGCCGCGGCGTTCCGCTCGGTGTCGTCGGTGATGTAGGTCGACTTGATCCACTCCGCGGTGGAGGAGCGGATGAGCAGCCGGAGGAGCTCGGCGCTCGTGTCGTCGACGAACTTCTTCGCGTCGGCGGCGGTCGGCGCCGCGGCCTTCGGCGGCGCGGCAGGGCTCGAGGGCGCCGCAGGAGCGGCGGCCAGCAGGACGGCGAGTGCGAGGGAGGTCGTCATGGGGCCGGCATCCTAGCCCCGGCCCGGCCCCCCGGCCAGCGTGCGGGCGGGCTAGTGCGGGTGCCCGCGGCGGTCGTTCGCGAACATGCCGGCGAAGTCGCGCGGCTGCTCGTGCACGCGGAACAGGCGGCACTTCTCGCAGGACCAGCTGTCCCAGTCGAGCTTCACGGCCACGTCGAGGCAACCGTCGTAGTGGAGGCAGTAGAGGTTGCGGTGCCCCTGGACGGTCGTCTCGGAGCGGATCAGCTGGAGGAGTGGAGTGGGGTTCGGTGATTCCACGAGCTGTCTCCTGGTCGTCGAGGAGTGAAACCTGCACTCGCCCGGACGATTCCCTGCTGGGTGCGGCTGTCGGTGTGCGCGCATGGTGTGTCGCGGCCCGGGGCGGGGGGAAGCCCCCAGCGGGGCGGCGGGTGTGCGGCACCTACATGAGTCCCGTGTTCACGCGACCTTGCCTGGGATGGGTCAACCCTGCTGTATCCTTCTGGGACGCGCCTGCGGTCGTCGAACTCCCCACCCGAAGGGCGCGGCAAAGGATCGCGGATGACGCCCGACCCGACCTGCAGCGCCTGCCGGCTCGCCTCCGGTGCGGAGGTGCCGCCGGGCGGGATCGTCCACCGCGAGGCGGGGCTCCTGCTCCACGCGATCCACGGGCCGAGCCCGCTCCCAGGCTGGCTCGTCCTCACGAGCGAGGTGCACGTGCGCGCGTGGCCGGACCTCCCCGCGCCGTCGCTCGCGGCCCTCGGCCCGCTCGCCGCCCGCGTGATGCGCGCGCAGCGCCACGTCCTCGGCGCGGAGCACGTGTACGCGTTCGCGATCGGCGACGTCGTGCGCCACTTCCACCTGCACCTCGTGCCCCGGTTCGCCACGACGCCCGATCGGCTGCGGGGACGCGGCGCGTTCGACGCGTCGCCCGCCGAGGCGCTCTCCGCGGAGGTCCTCGCGGACGCCGCGGCGCGGGTGGCGCGGGCGCTCTAGGCGCGCGGAATCAGCTCCACGAACCCCTCCTTGAAGCTCGGGTACCGGAGCTCGACGCCGAGCGTTCTCCGCGTCCACTCCGAGAGGATGCGCCGGTCGGGCCCGGGCGACGGCGGCGACGAAGTGCGCGGCGGCGGGATCCCGAGGCGCTCCGACACCCACTCCACGACCTCGCGCCGCCGCGGCGGGTGCGCGTCGCTGCCGTGGTAGACGGCGCCGGGCGCGCCGCGCTCGAGCGCCGCGAGCACGACCGCGACCGCGTCGTCGCGGTGGCAGAAGTTCATCCAGGCCTGGTCGCCCGGCCCGAGCGCGTGCCGGCCGGCGCGGACGCGGTCGAGGAGCCCGGCGCGCCCGGGGCCGTAGAGCCCGGAGAGCCGGACCACCGTCGCGCGCAGGCCACCCCCGGCCCCGCCGCGCACCAGCGCCTCGGCCTCCGCGAGCACCGAGCCGGTCGGGCTCGCCGGCGCCGGCGGCGTCGCCTCGTCCACGTCGGAGCCGTCGCGCTGGCCGAAGACGCCGGTCGAGCCCGTGTACACGAGCGCGTGCGCCCGGTGCCGGGCCGCCGCCACGAGGAGCGCGCGGTTCGCGTCCAGGTAGGCGGCGCGGTAGGCCTCCGCCGAGTCGCCGCCGGCCGACTGGCAGGCCACGATCGCGTCCACGGCCGGCACGCGGTCCGCCGCGCCGGGTGCGCCGAGGTCGAGCGCGAGCGGCTCCACGCCGAGCGCCGCGAGCTCCGCCGCGCGCGCGGGGTCGCGGCGCACGCCGGTGACCCGTTCGCCGCGCGCGACCAGCGCCCGGGCGACCGCCGTGCCGAGCCAACCGCAGCCTGCGACGAGGACGTGCATGTCTCGCGCTCCCTCTTAAGCTCCTCCCGGACACTTAGCGCCTCCGGAGCCGACATGCCACGCCTCACCGCCACCTCCACCCTCACGCTGCGCGGCGGCGTCGAGATCCCCGTCATCGGGCTCGGCGTCTACCAGTCCCGCCCCGGTGCGGAGACCCGCGAGGCCGTGAAGGCGGCCCTCCAGCTCGGTTACCGGCACGTCGACACCGCGCGGGTCTACGGCAACGAGCGCGACGTCGCGAAGGGCATCCTCGAGTCCGGCGTGCCACGGGGCGAGGTCTTCGTCACGACGAAGCTCTGGAACTCCGACCACGGCTACGACGCCGCCCTCGCCGCTTGCGACCAGAGCCTCTCCAGGCTCGGCACCGACCGCCTCGACCTCTACCTCGTGCACTGGCCCGTGGAGCGGCTCCGCCACGACACCTGGCGCGCGATGGAGCGGATCCTCGAGGAGGGGAAGGCGCGGGCGATCGGCGTCTCGAACTACACCGTCCGGCACCTGGAAGAGCTGCTCGCCCGCTGCAACGTGCCGCCCGCCGTGAACCAGGTCGAGCTGCACCCGTTCCTCGTGCAGCAGGAGCTGCGGGCCTTCTGCGCCAAGCACGGCATCGCCGTCGAGGCCTACGCGCCGCTCGTGAAGGCCCGGCGGCTCGATCACCCCGTCGTCGTCCGGGTCGCCGCGAAGCACGGCCGGACGCCCGCGCAGGTGCTCGTGCGCTGGGGGCTCGACCACGGCGTCATCACCATCCCGAAGTCGGTGAGGAAGGAGCGGCTCCAGGAGAACCTGGACGTGTTCGGGTTCGGGCTCGACGCGGAGGACCTCGCGGCGCTCGACGCGCTCGACGAGAACTTCCGGACGAGCTGGGATCCGACCGAGGCGCCCTAGCGTTCGGCGGCGCGGCCGGACGAACCCGGCTCAGCGCTCCCTGAAGAGGGCGTACAGGCGCGAGGCCGGCGCGTACGCGTCGTACCGTTCGTCGAGCCCCTGGAGCACCCAGGCCTTCCCGCCTGCGTCGAAGCCCACTTCCGCGTTCGACGTGGCGAGGATCGGGTGCGAGGTCCAGCCGCCGGCCGCGCCCCCGAGGTAGAGCGCGTCCCGCTGGGCCCCGGCCAGCTCCGTGGGGCGCTGCTGTACGAGGAGCGCCAGCCGTCCTCCCGGGCCTGCCACCGCCACGAGCCGGCTCTCCGCCACCTCCGGGACCTCGTCGATGAGCTCCGGTGGGCCGAAGGCGCCAGCCTGGCGGGTGTACGCGACGACGCGAAGCGTCCCGGTCCCGCTGGGCACGAGATCGAAGAGGGTCGCCTCCTGGCCCGCTCCGAGCACCGCCACCGCGGCGCCCGCCGGCCCCGGCGCGATCCCGGTCTCTTCGCAGCGCCAGGCCCCCGCCTCGCGCCACGCGAGCCGCAGGGTGTCCGCGCGGAGGAGGAGGACCGGCGCGCCGGCGTCCGAGGCGAGCGCCCAGCGCCCGTTCGTCATGCCCGCGACGCCACAGTCCACGGGCTCGGCCTGGAAGCCCGAGGATGAGGAGGCCCACCGGACGCCCGCCGCGTCCCACCAGGCCGCCTGCGCCGCGCCACCCGCCGCGGACACGCTCAAGCCCTGCACCGCCCCGGGGAGGTCGGCGAGCGTCCTGAGCTCGACCGACGACTCCGTCCGGTGGATGGCCTCGAGCCTCCGCACGCCCACGCCCCGGAAGACCGCGTAGACCGCGACCGGGCGCCCGTCCGCGGCGTTCGCCACGCCCGGCTCGACGGACGCGTCGAAGTCGGAGCCCGCATGCCCGATGCAGTCGTTCTGGGAGCCGCCCAGCGGACAGTAGGTGAACGTGAAGTCGCTCATCGAGAGGAACGAGAACCCCTCGTCGGGCGAGCCGAACGCGCGCCTGGCCGGCCAGAAGCGCACGGTCTCGAGGGTGAGCGCCGGCGACGCCGGGAAGGGCGGGACGAACACCTCGAACTGCGGGCCGTCGCCGCCGCCGGGCCCCCAGGAGTAGGTCTGGTAACGGTGGAACCCGCTCCCCACCCGATCGAGCACGCTCCCCTCCGCGGGGCCGCGCTTCGCGTAGACGGGGTACTCGACGTACCGGCCGGAGGCCGTCGTCCAGCGCTGGAACTGGACGGCGGTGGTCCAGTCGCTCCGGTGGGTCCACGACAACCTGACCGCGCCGTCCTCCGCGGTCGCCGCGAAGACGGGCGGCAGGATCGGCGCGAACTTCCCGAACGCCTCGCGCGAGGGCTTCGACTCGTGCCCGTGGCGGTGGTTCACGACCCGGAAGACCGTCCCCCGCCCGTCGGTCAGCGCCGGGAGCGGCTCGTCGTACGTCGTCGCCATCGGCGGGAGCTCGACCGGCTCCCGCTCGACGCGGGCGCCGAGGGGATCCACGAACGCCCTGTAGATCCGGACGCCATCCAGCACCCTGGCGTTGGGGACCCACGCGAGGTGGAGCGCCGCCGGCGAGAGCGTGGCGACGAGGTCGGGCCCGGGCTGCCGGACCGGGAAGGAATAGGGCGCGCTCGTCGGCCCGAAGGCGCCGGAACGCACGTCGCCCCCCGAGGTGACGACGCACTTCACCTTCAGCTCGAGCACCGCGCCATCCGCCCAGTCCGTCCACTGGCCCGTGACCCCGGCCGAGGGGAAGCGCCCGAGGCTCGCCCACTCGGAGCCGTCGAGCCGTCCGTCGACCTCGTAACGGGCGACACCTTCCACGGCTGGCCAGGTGACGACGAACGAGCCCCCCTCGCCTCCGGTGATGGTCACCGGAGGGCCGTCCGGGATCTGCACGGGCACGTCCTCGACGGGCGTGGCGTCCCGTCCTCGACACGCCGCGAGGAGCGCCAGGGCGGCGATGGCAGCGCGAACGCTCATGGGCGCGGGGATCGTACAGGAGCCGACCGGGCGATGACGAGCCGCATGACCGGTGCGGCCTTTCACCGCCCCGCCACGAACGCCATGACCTCGCGCCAGGTCGGGTGCGAGGCGCGCCAGTCGAGGCCGTTGTGCGTGGCGCCCGGCTCCAGCCAGAGGCGCTTCGTGCCCGGGTAGGCCTCGAACAGCGCCCGGCCGAGATCGGCGAAGGTGACCTCGTCCTCTCCCGCGACCACGAACGCCACGGGGCCCGGGTAAGACGGCAGCGCGCGGTCGGCGCGCCAGGTGTCGCGCGAGAGGAAGCCCGGGATCCACGGGAAGTGGCGGGCCGCGACCGCGGGGACGCTCGCGAGCGGCGTGACGAGGACGAGGCCTGCGACCTCCCCGGGAGCGAGGGCGGCGAGGCGCGCGGCGACCGCGGACCCGAGCGACTCGCCGAGCACGAACACCGGGCCCGGCGACGCGGCGCGGGCCGCCGCGAGCGCCTCGCGCGCGGCGTCGAGGATGGCGCCCTCCCCCGGCTCGCCCGGCCGCGGGCCGTAGCCCGGGTACTCGCAGAGCAGGATCTCGAGCGGGAGCGAGGGCGAGGCCCTCGCGAACGCCTCGGCGATGAGGAGGCGGTCGACGGCGGAGCCGGCGTTGCCGTGGAAGACGAGGAGCGTGCCTCGCGCGCCCGGGGTGGGGCGCCGCCAGCCGGCGAAGTTCCCGCCGGGCGCCCACGGCTCGAGGCCCGCCTCCCGGGCGCGGTCGCGGACGGCGTCGAGGGTGTAGCGGCTCGGGAAGTAGAGCAGCCGCCGCTGGCCGAACCAGAGCGCGACGACCGCGGCGACGAAGACGGCGAGCGCGCCGAGGGCGATGCGGAGGAGCGCGGTCACGCCGGGACCCTACCGCCGCCGGCACTGCGGGTCACGATCCGGCCTCTGGCTTGCGCAGCCCCCCGGCGGCTCGCTATGCTCCTCTTCGTGAACGCCGCGCGCGCCAGCCTGCGATTTAGCGAGCCCCTGCCCCGTCCCGGGTGCAGGGCGGTTCGCGCTTAGCTCGGCAGTTCGGCAGCAACGCAGCAGCGCGCCTCTCCGCTCCAGCTCCTCGATCGCTCGGGACCACGGCAGGGGTCGAACCTCGCCCTGCCTCTTCCATCCCGCTCGCGTCCGGCCCCGCCGGCGCCCCGAAAGCCTCGAAGGAGCACCGCCGTGAAGATCCTCTCCGAATCCGCCCTCTCCCGCGCGCTCTCGCTGCGCGACCTCACCGACCCGTCCCAGGGGCCGCACGCCGTCCAGCAGGTCCTCGCCGCCGCGCAGGCCGCCCTCGAGCGCGCCTGGGCGCCCGAGGTCCGCGAGGAACGCCGCAGCCCCATCGTCTCCGTCACCGACAACTACGACGCGCTCCACTACCCGCCCGGCGGCGCCTCGCGGGACGCGCGGTACACCCGCCACGTCTCGGCGGGCACCGTCCTCCGGACGCAGACGTCTGCCATGATCCCGCCCGCCCTGCGGGAGCTCGCCGCGCGGGGCCAGGCGAAGGACGTGCTGCTCGTGTGCCCCGGGCTCGTCTACCGGCGCGACATCCTCGACCGCCTCCACGTGGGCGAGCCGCACCAGGTGGACCTCTGGCGCATCCGGCGCGAGGGGCCGAAGCTCGTGGTGCGCGATCTCGCCGAGATGATCACGCGCGTCGCCGACGCGGTCGCGCCGGGGCGGCCGGTGCGCGTGCTCCCGACCGACCATCCCTACACGGTCGAGGGCCGCCAGGTGGACGTGAAGGTCGCGGGCGGGTGGATCGAGATCGGCGAGTGCGGGCTCGCGCTGCCGGAGCTCCTCCGCGAGAACGGCCTGCCGGAGAGCGCCTCCGGCCTCGCGATGGGGCTCGGCCTCGACCGGCTCGTCATGATCGCGAAGGGGCTCGACGACATCCGGCTGCTCCGCCACCCGGATCCCCGCATCGCGGCGCAGATGGCCGACCTCGGGCCGTGGCGCCCGGTCTCGAACCGGCCGCCGATCCGCCGCGACCTCTCGCTCGCGGTCGCGGGCGACGCCGACGCCGAGGCGCTCGGCGACCGGGTCCGCGAGGTGCTCGCCGAGCGCGCCCAGGACGTCGAGGCCGTCGAGGTGCTCTCCGAGACGCCCGGCGAGAAGCTGCCCGAGGCCGCCCGCGCGAGGCTCGGGCTCCGCGACGGGCAGAAGAACGTGCTGCTCCGGGTCGTGCTCCGCGCGCACGACCGCACGCTGACCGACGACGAGGCGAACCGGCTTCGCGACGAGGTCTACGCGGCCCTGCACGAGGGAACCGAGTGGATGTGGGCGGCGGGCCCGGCGGTGCCGGTGGTCGGCTGAGGCCGCCCCTCGTCTCCGGTGCCGCTGCGCGGCCCCTGCGCTCGGGGCGAACGGATCGAGCTCGCCGCCGTGCGGATCGCGGTGGCTGGTGCGGTGGGAACCGGGCGGGCGTTCAGATCGAACCGTGAGCCCCGAGCGTAGCGGCGCCGCGGAGACGAGGGGCGGCCTCACCGCCGCGGGAACTTCTCGAGCTCCGCCCGGAGCTCCCGGTACAGCTCCGGCGCCCAGGTGACACCGGGCGCCTCGGGCGCCGGGTGCCGGCGGAGATCGGTCGGCACGATGACGGCGGTGAACGCCTTCGGGCCCGCGGTCGCCGCGAGCCAGAAGAGCTCCTCGATCGGCCCGTCGCCGATGGCGATGCAGCCGATCGAGACGGCGTTGCCGTGGATGTAGATGTCGCCGCCGAGGCGCCTGCGGCCCTCCTTCGCCGCTCGCCGGCGGTCGGCGGCGTTCGGGTAGCCGACCCGCATCGAGAGATGGAAGTTGCTGTTCGGGTTGAGCGACTCGATGGCGTACACGCCCTCTGGCACCTGCAGGTCGCCCTCGCGGAGCTTCGGCCCCGGGCCGCCGCTCGCGGCGAGCATGGGCCAGGCCTTCACGAGCACGCGGCCCTTGCCGCGCGCCGCCCAGAGCTCGAGGCGCCGCTCGTCCTTCACGCCGAGGAGCCACAGGCGCGCGGGCTTCTCCGCCACGCCCGCCCCCGCGAGCGCGGCGCGCATGCGGGCGCCGGCGGTCGCGTCCACCTCGGCGACGACGCCGTCCACGGTGGCGCCGCCGGAGAGGAGCGCCGCGAGGGTGAGGCCGACGAGGGCTCCCACTGCTACCCCTCGAGC
>JAXLYA010000002.1:0-726668 GCA_046351695.1 Anaeromyxobacter sp.
GGGAAGCGGACGGACTGCGGAGAGGGCGGGTTCTGCCCGCCGTCGCCGCTCGGGGACAGGAACTACGGGAAGGACGCGGTGGGAGTCGGGGTGGCGGCGTCGTATTGAGTGGCAGCCGCATCTGCATCCGCATCCGCATCCGCATCTGCATCTGGATCCCGATGCCGATCCCGATCCCGATCCCGACCCTCCCCGCCCCCCGGGCGGCGCTCCCCGCCGCGCTCGGGTAAAATGCGCGCCGTGAACCCCACGCACGGCACCGACATCGCCCGCGTCATCCAGCTCGCGGTGGCGCCGGTCTTCCTCCTCACCGCCATCGGCACCATCCTCTCGGTGCTCTCGGGGCGGCTCGCCCGGGTCGTCGACCGCGCCCGGGTGCTCGTGGGCGTCATCGAGGCCGCGCCGCCGGACCGGCGCACCGCCGCCGAGGAGGAGCTCGCGATCCTGCTCAGGCGCCGGCACCTCGTGAACCTCGCCATCACGGCGGGCACCACCGCCGCGCTCCTCGTGAGCGTCCTCATCATGTCGGCCTTCGTCGGGTACCTCGTGGGTGCGGACTTCTCGGTCGCCCTCGCGGTGCTCTTCATCGGGGCCATGATCGCCTTCGTGACCGCGCTGCTCCTGTTCCTCAGGGAGATCCTGATCGCGGTCGGCAGCCTCCGGCTCGACCTGCGCTGAGGGGCTCGCGCCCCCGCCGCGTCGAGGCGACGGCCCCGGGCCGTCTGCTACACTCGCCGCCTTTTCACGGAGGTCCCCCGCGTGCTCCTCGTCCTCGCCGCCACCCTCGGGCTCGCCGCCGGCGCGCCCGCCGCCGCCCCGGTCTCCGGCCCCGCCGCCGCGCTGCGCGTCGACGAGGCCCCGCCGCTGCTCGACCTGCCGGCCGACGTCCGCGCCGTGCGCGCCCAGGTGGAGCTCGAGGTGGACCCCGCCGCCGACGGCTTCCGCGGGACGATCGCGCTCGAGGTCACGCTCGCGCAGCCGCGGCGGGTCATCTGGCTGCACGGCCGCGGGCTCTCGGTCGACGAGGCCGTCGTCGAGGCGGGCGGGGTGAAGGCGCCCGCCGCGTACGCGCAGGTCACGCCGGAGGGCGTCGCGTCGCTCACGCTCGCGGCCCCGGTCGGCCCCGGCCCGGCCACGCTGCGGCTCCGGTGGCGCGCGCCGTGGGGCGCGCTCGCCGGCCTCTACGTCTCGCGGCAGGGCGACGATCGCTACGCGGTCACGCACCTCGAGGCGGTCGACGCGCGCGGCATGCTGCCCTGCTTCGACGAGCCCGCGGCGAAGATCCCGTGGGAGGTGACGGTCCTCGCGCCGGACGGGCTCGCCGCGCTCTCGAACCAGCCGGCGGCCTCGAGCGCGCCGGCCCCCGGCGGGAAGCGCCGGTGGGTCTTCGCCCCGACGCGCCCGCTCCCGAGCTACCTCCTCTTCGTCGGCGTGGGGCCCTTCGACGTCGTGCCGGACGGGCCGCTCCCGCCGAACGAGGTGCGGCCCCGCCCGCTGCCGGTGCGCGGGCTCGCGCCGCGGGGGCGCGGCAAGGAGCTCGAGGTCGCGCTCGAGCAGGCGGCGAAGATCGTCCCGGCCCTCGAGCGGTACTTCGGCGTGCCGTTCCCCTACGACAAGCTCGACCACGTCGCGATCAGCGACTTCGCCCCGGGCGGCATGGAGAACGCCGGCGCGATCGCCTACCGCGACGCCGCCTTCCTCTTCGCCGACGGGCGCACGCCCGAGGCGATGCGGCGCCGCATCGGCTCGCTCACCTCGCACGAGCTCGGCCACCAGTGGTTCGGCGACATGGTCACGCTGCGCTCGTGGACCGACGTGTGGCTGAACGAGGCCTTCGCGACGTGGGTGACGCCGAAGGGGCTCGCGCCCTGGCCCTCCTGGCGCGCGGAGCTCCAGACCCTGCGCGGCGCGGGCGACGCGATGGACCGCGACGGCTTCGCCTCCGCCCGCAAGATCCGCCAGCCGCTCTCCCGCATCTCGGAGGTCGGCCTCCAGTTCGACGTGATGAGCTACCAGAAGGGCGCGGCGGTGCTCGCGATGTTCGAGCGCTTCGCCGGCCCGGAGCGGTTCCGCGCGGGCGTGAAGGCGTACCTCGAGAAGCACCGGGACGGCGTCGCCACCACCGCGGACTTCCTGGAGGCGCTCTCGGCGGCGGCGGGGCGCGACCTCGGCCCGGCGTTCTCGTCGTTCCTCGACCAGCCCGGCGTGCCGCTCGTGCGCGCAGAGCGCGTGTGCGAGAAGGGGAAGGCGAGCGTGCTCCTGCGCCAGTCCCGCTGGCAGCCGCGCGGCGCGGTTCCGGCGCCTGCCCAGCTCTGGAAGATCCCGGTCTGCGTCCGGGCCGGCGCCGGCAAGGAGAGCGCGGAGGCCTGCACGCTCCTCGAGGCCGCCGAGGGCGTGCTCGACCTGCCCGGCCCGTGCCCGGACTGGATCCACCCGAACGCGGGCGGCGCCGGCTACTACCGCTTCTCGCTCGAGGGGCCCGACCTCGCGCGGCTCCTCGGCCGCGGCCTCGCGTCGCTCACCGCGGCGGAGAAGATCTCGGTCGGCCAGTCGATCGAGGCGGCCGAGGCCGCCGGGCAGCTCCGCTACGCCGAGCTCGCCGGCGCCGCGGTCGCGCTCGCGCAGGACCCGGACCTCGACGTGGCGCTCTCGGTCCGCGGCGTCTTCGAGGACGCGCGGGTCCGGCTCGTCCCGCCGGCCGATCGCGCGGCGGTCGAGGCCACCGTGGTGCGCCTGTACCGCCCTGCCTTCGACCGGCTCGGCTGGTACCCGCGGGGCGGCGAGGACGTCGAGGACCGCCGCCACCGCGCGGAGCTGTTCGACCTCCTCGTCTCGACCGGCCGCGACCGGGAGCTGCGCGCCCAGGCCGTCGCGAAGGCTGCGGAGTGGCTCGGGCTCGGCGGGAAGGCCCCCGACACCTCCGCCGTCCCGGTCGACCTCGTCGGCACCGCGCTCGCCGCCGCCGTCCAGGACGACCCCCGGGCCTTCGACGCCGCGCTCGCGCGCGCGCCGGACGCGAAGGGCTCGCAGCGGTACCAGCTCCTCGCCGCGCTCCGCCGGACCACCGACCCCGCGCGGTTCGCGCGGGCGTGGGCGCTCAAGGACGACCCGCGGCTCGGCAAGCGCGAGCGGCTCTCGGCGGTCGCGGAGTGGCCGGAGGAGGCCCAGCCGCTCGTCACCGAGGCGTTCCTCGCCGACGTGGACGCGATCGTGAAGCTCCTCCCCACCGAGAACGTCTCCGGGCTGCCGCGGTACGCGGGCCGGCCCTGCGACGCCGCGCGCGCGGCGCGGGTGAAGGCGGCGCTCGAGCCGCGCGTCGCCGCCGAGCCGGGCATGCGCCGGCCGCTCGACCAGCTCCTCGAGGGCGCCGGCATCTGCGCCGCCGCGCGGGAGGCGAACGGCGAGGCGGCGGCGAAGACGTTCCGGGTGCTGGGCCGCGCCCCCGTGAAGGCGAGCGGGGGGAAGCCGTGAGCGTGGGCTACGACGCCGAGCGCCCGCCCGACGCCGGGCCGTGGTCGGCCGCCTCGCAGGAGGAGCGCGTGCGCGCCGTGGAGGCGTTCCACGGCGCGAGCCAGGCCCCCCACCCGCCCATCGAGCGGGCCCGCGTCCACGCCGCAATCCACGTCGTCGTCGAGGACCAGCTCGCGAAGGACGAGCCGCCCGAGGCCGCGCGCGCCGTCGCGCGGCTCGTGGCGGGCGGGATGACCCGGCACGCCGCCCTCCACGAGGTCGGGCGGGCCGCCTCCGCGGCGCTCCAGGCCGCGCTCGCCTCGGGCAAGTTCGACGCCGCGGCCTACGCCCGGGCCCTCGACGCGCTCGGGGTTCCGCCGCCGGCGTGAGGGGGGCGTGCTAAGGATCGGGCGTGCAAGAGCTCCTCCTCGTCTGCGCCGGCGGCGCCTTCGGCAGCGGCGCCCGCTACCTCGTCCAGACCTTCGCGGCGCGGGTGTGGGGCCCCGACTGGCCCCGCGGCACCTTGATCGTGAACGTGGTCGGGTCCTTCCTCCTCGGCGCGATCGCCTCGTCGCTCGGCGGGCGCCCGGGCACCGAGCACCTCCGGCTCCTCCTCGGCGCCGGGATCATGGGCGGCTTCACGACCTACTCCTCCTTCAACGCCGAGACGCTCCAGCTCTGGGCGTCCGGCCGCCCGGTCGCCGCGGCCGCGTACCTCGCCGGCACCGTCCTCACCTGCCTCGTCGCCGGCATCGCCGGGCTCTCGGCGGGCCGGGCCATCGCGAGCTGATCCTTGAGCGAGCTCGCCATCCGCTGCCGCGCGCTCGTGAAGCGCTACCCGGGCTCGCCCGAGGTCCTCGCCGTGAACGGGCTCGACCTCGAGGTCGCGCGCGGCGAGTGCTTCGGCCTCCTCGGGCCGAACGGCGCGGGCAAGACCACCACCGTCGAGATCCTGGAGGGCCTCCTCCCGCCGACCTCCGGCGAGGTCGAGATCCTCGGCGCCCGCTGGGACCGCGACGCGGCCGCGCTCCGCGAGCGGCTGGGCATCACCCTCCAGGAGACGCACCTCCCCGAGAAGCTCACCGTGGAGGAGGTGCTGCGCCTCTTCCGCTCCTTCTACCGGACCGGCCGCGGCGTCGACGAGGTCATCGGGCTCGTCGCGCTCGAGGACAAGCGGCGCACCTGGTACGAGCGGCTCTCCGGCGGCCAGAAGCAGCGGCTCGCGGTGGCGTGCGCGCTCGTCGGCGACCCGGAGCTGCTCTTCCTCGACGAGCCGACCACCGGCCTCGATCCGCAGTCGCGCCGGCAGCTGTGGGACGTGATCGTCGACCTCAAGCGCCAGGGGCGCACCGTCGTCCTCACGACGCACTACATGGACGAGGCCGAGCGGCTCTGCGACCGGGTCGCCATCGTGGACCGCGGGCAGGTCATCCGGAGCGGCACCCCCCGGGAGCTCGTCGCCTCGGTGGTCGGCCACGAAGTGGTCGAGTTCGAGGCGCCGGACGGCGCCGTGGGCGAGGCCGGGCTGCGCGCGCTGCCCGGCGTCGCGGGCGTGCGCCGCGCCGGCCCGGCCTGGGCGCTCACCGCGGACCGGGTGCACGTCGTCATCCCGGCGCTGCTCGAGCACCTCGAGGCCCGCGGCGTCCCGCTCACGGCGCTCTCGACGCACCGGGCGACGCTCGAGGACGTGTTCGTGACGCTGACGGGGAGGCGCCTGCGTGACTGAGTTTTCTGCGGGGGCTCGGCGCCCCCGCCCCGCCGAGCGAAGCTCGTCGGGGCCCCACCCCGGCAGCAATCGACCGCTCGCCCGTCCTGCAGCTCACGCTCGCCCGGCTGCGCGACTTCTTCCGCGAGCCCTCCACCGTCTTCTGGAGCTTCGGGTTCCCGGTGCTGCTCGCCGTGGCCCTCGGCATCGCGTTCCGGTCGCGCCCGCCGGAGCCCGTCCACGTCGCGGTCGAGGAGGGCCCCGGCGCCGCCGGGGCCCGGGACGTGCTCCTCGCCGGGAAGGACGTGAAGGCGCGGGTGCTCGCGCCCGCCGAGGCCGCCGTGGCGCTCCGCACCGGCCGCGTCGCGATCGTCGTCGTGCCGGGGGACCCGCCGGTCTACCGGCTCGACCCGACCCGGCCCGAGAGCCGGCTCGCGCGCGCGGTGGTGGACGACCTGCTGCAGCGGGCGGCCGGGCGGCGGGACGCCATCGGTCCGCGCGAGGAGGCGCTCACCGAGCCGGGCGCGCGCTACATCGACTTCCTCGTGCCGGGCCTGCTCGGCATGAACCTCATGTCGGCGGGCATGTGGGGGATCGGCTGGGTGATCGTCGAGCAGCGCTCGAAGAAGCTGCTCAAGCGCATGATCGCGACGCCCATGGACCGGCGCGCCTACCTCGCCTCGTTCCTCCTGATGCGGCTCTTCTTCCTCGTCATCGAGGTGCCGCTCTTCCTCGGCTTCGCGGTCCTCGCGTTCGGCGTGCCCGTCCGCGGCTCGCTCGCCGCGCTGGCGCTCGTCACCACGCTCGGCGCCCTCGCGTTCAGCGGGCTCGGGCTCCTCGTGGCCTGCCGCGCCAGGAACACGCAGACCGTCTCCGGCCTCATCAACCTCGTGATGATGCCGATGTTCCTCCTCTCCGGCGTCTTCTTCTCGGCCGACAACTTCCCCGACGTCATGCAGCCGGCCATCCGGGCGCTGCCGCTCACGGCGCTCAACGACGGCCTGCGGGCGGTGATGAACGACGGGGCCGGCCTCGCCGGCATCGCGCCGCAGGCGCTGCTCCTCGCGGCCATCGGCGCCGTGAGCTTCGGCCTCGCGCTGCGGTTGTTTCGCTGGTCCTGAGGTGCCCCGCCGCCGCGCCGTGATCACCGTGGGTTCGGACGATCCACGGCGGGGAGGCGGTCATGGCGAGGGGCATCGGGGTGCTGGCGGTGGTGGTGGCGCTCGGCGCGGCGCCGGCGGCGTTCGCGCAGCGCGGCGCGGCGGGGCAGGGCGGCCGGCAGGAGGCGCAGCAGGGCGGCCCCGACCTCCAGGACCGCTGCCTCCGGCTCCTCTCCGGTGAGATCCTGGAGGGTGACGATCTCGCCCAGCTCCGGTCCCGCTGCGAGGCGCTCGTCCGCGCGGGCACGTCGCGCGCGCCGGCCGAGCCGGGCGAGGCGGTCCGCACGAGCTTCACGCAGGCGGGCTCCGAGCTCCTCGGCCGCGGCCAGCGCCTGCCCATGGGCCAGACCCGGCGCGGGCCGGTCGAGAACACGCTCATGACGAACCCGATCGGCTGGTTCTCCGGGCTCGGCGTGAACGCGGAGTACTCCCGGCCGCTGCCGCAGTGGAACAAGGTGTCGTTCGCCGTCGGCGGCAACTACGCCCGGGCGAACGCCTCGAACGGCAACGTCACCTCGTTCGGCGCGGGCGGCGGCCTCGACCTCTTCATCCTCGGCCGCTCGAACGAGGGGCTGCGCCTCGGCGGCCGGCTGGGCTTCTCGATCGGCAACGAGGACGTCGGCAACACCACCACCTTCGCGCGCATGAACGCCGGCGCCGAGCTCGGCTACCGGTTCATCGCGACGAACGGCCTCTCGGCGGGCGTGACCTTCGGCCTCGGCGGCCGGGTGGCGGGCGACGAGCAGAACACGCAGTTCGAGTCGCTCACCGGCTCCGGCGAGTTCGGGCCGTACTTCAAGCTCGGGGCCGGCTACAGCTGGTGAGACCACGACCGTTCGTGGTTCGACGGGCTCACCACGAACGGGCTACCGGGGCCGCTCGAGCCCGAGGCGCGCGAGGTCCTCCGGCGTGTTCGCGTTCTCGAACGCGCGGCCGGCGGGATCGAGCGCGGCCCACTCCGCCTCGCTCACCTCCGCGACCCGCACCGCCGCCGCGACGTCCCAGAGCGACGGGTCGCCCGCGGCGAGGAGCCGCTCGAGCGGGGCGAGGCAGGCCCTCGACCAGAGCGCGTGCATGAACTGGAGGTGACCCTGCCAGCGCACGATGACCGCGTCCGCCCCCGCGCGGCGCGCGGCGAGCATGCGCACGCCCTCCGCCGAGACGAAGGGCATGTCGCAGGCGGCGGTGAACACCCACGGCGCGCCCGCCGCCGAGAGCACCGCGTGGAGGCCGCCCGGCGCGCCCTTCCCGGGCAGCCGGTCCGGCACGGCGCGCAGCCCGAGCGCGGCGTACGGCGCCGGATCGTTCGCCGAGAGCAGCACCTCGCCGAAGAGCGCCGCGAGCACGCGCGCGGTCCGGGCCGCGATCGGCTCGCCGTCGAGCGTGAGGAGCCCCTTCGCGAGGCCGCCGAGCCGCGTCCCGCCGCCGCCCGCGAGGAGCGCCCCGGCGCAGCCGTCGATCCGTCCGTCGTCCATCAGACCCGCAGTCTACAACGCGGCGCGCAAGGCAGGCCCGCGCGAGCGCTTGGTCTCGGGGCGGGGTCCTGTTACAAGACCCGTTTCCGTGAATCCGGACCAGCGCATCGCGGCCTTCCAGGCCTTCGTGGCGAAGAGCCCCGGCGACGCCTTCGCGCGCTACTCGCTCGCGATGGCGCTCCGCTCGGCGGGGCGCCTCGAGGAGGCCGTGCGGGAGTTCGAGGAGAACGTCCGCCGCTGCCCGGACTACGTGCCGACCTACCTCATGCTCGGGCAGTCGCTCGAGGCGCTCGGCCGTGCGCCGGGCGCCGCGGCCGCCTACGAGCAGGGGGTGGCCGCGGCGGGGAGGGCAGGCGATTCGCACGCCGCCTCCGAGATCGGCGGGGCGCTCGAGGCGCTCCGCGCGAGGGGAACGACATGAGCATCGACCAGAAGGACGTGGACGTCACCCGGGCGAGGATGGAGACGGACGACGTCCGGCTCTCGCTGGGCGGCCTGATGAAGGGCAAGCGCGCCCTCATCACCGGCGTCGCGAACGAGCGCTCCATCGCGTGGGCGATCGCCGAGGCCTTCCACCGCGAGGGCGCCGAGCTCGCGTTCACCTACCCGGGCGAGGGGATGGAGAAGCGGGTGCGCCCGCTCGCGGAGTCGCTCGGCGCGAAGGCCATCATCGACTGCGACGTCTCGAAGGACGAGGACCTCGACCGCACCGCCGCCGAGCTCGGGAAGGTGTGGGACAGCGTCGACGTGGTGCTCCACTCGATCGGCTTCGCCCCTCGCTCCGCGCTCGACGGCCGCTTCACCGACGTGACCACCCGCGAGGCGTGGCGGATCACGATGGACATCTCGGCCTACTCGCTCATCGGCATGGCCCGCTCGCTGAAGCCGCTCATGAAGCCGGGCGCGTCGATGCTCTGCCTGACCTACGCCGCCTCCCTGAAGGTGGTCCGGAACTACAACGTGATGGGCGTCGCGAAGGCCGCGCTCGAGTGCTCCACCCGCTACCTCGCCGACGACCTCGGGCTGGACGGCATCCGGGTGAACGCGATCAGCGCCGGGCCCATCAAGACGCTCGCCGCCGCGGGCATCAAGGGCATGCGGAGCATGCTCTCGGAGAACGCGGCCCGGACGCCGCTGCGCCGCAACGTCGACCAGGAGGACTGCGCGCGCGCCGCCCTCTACCTCTGCAGCGACCTCGCCCGGAACGTGACGGGCGAGATCCTCTACGTGGACGCCGGCCAGAACATCCTCGCCACGGTGTCGATGGGCGAGGAGAAGTAGCCCGCCGGTTCCGCCACCAGGACGAGGAAAGGGCTACACGAACCGCCCGCGCGGCTTCTTCTCGCCCACGAACGGGTTCGTCCGCCGCTCGTCCCCGAGCTTCCCGGCCGGGCCGTGGCCCGGGTGGAAGGTCACGTCGTCGCCGAGCGGGAAGAGCTTCTCGACGATCGACGCGCGCAGGGCGTCGAAGTCGCCGCCGGGAAGATCGGTCCGCCCCACCGAGCCGGCGAAGAGCGTGTCGCCGGTGAAGAGCACCTTCGCGTCCGCGAACCACAGGCAGGTCCCGCCGCGCGTGTGCCCCGGCGTGTGCAGCACCTTCCCGACGTGCTCGCCCACCCGCACCTCGTCGCCCTCGCCGTGGCGGAGGTCGACCGTCGGGGGCGTCGCCTCCGGGAAGCCGAACATCTCGGCCTGCCCGGGCAGCGCCGCGAGCCACGGCTCGTCCTCGGGGTGGATCGAGAACGGCGCGCCGGTCGCGGCGCGGACCGCCTCGGCGGCGGTGACGTGGTCGATGTGCCCGTGCGTCGCGAACACGCGGGTGACCTTCAGGCCGCCCGGCTCGCGGAGCGCCAGGATACGGGGCGCCTCGTCGCCCGGGTCGACGAGCACGGCCTCGCCGGTGCGGTCGCACGCGACGAGGTAGCTGTTCTCCTGGAACGGGCCGACGACGACGCTGCGGACGACGAGCACGATCGCTCCCCGGAAACGCGAACGGGGCCGCGAGGGCCCCGTCCACGGTGCGAACAGCCGGCGACGGCTACGCGGAGAAGCTCGAGCCGCAGCCGCAGGTGCTCTTCGCGTTCGGGTTGTTGAACTTGAACCCGGCGCCCTGGAGGCCGACGACGTAGTCGATGGTGACGCCCTGCAGGTACATGGAGCTCATCGGGTCGACGAGGAGGGTGACGCCGTCCTGCGCGATCGTCATGTCGCCCTCGCGCGGGTCCTTCTCGAAGTCCATCGAGTACTGGAAGCCGGCGCAGCCGCCGCCCATCACGCCGATGCGGATGCCGTAGCCGGCGAGGCCCTCGCGCTCCATCGCGTCCTTGATCATCTCGACGGCCTTGGCCGTGAGGCTGACGGGCGCCTTGTCGAGGCCCAGGTCGGCGGGGGTCGCGGTGGCGGGGGCGGCGGTGGTGGCGTCCATGCGTATCTCTCCAGGCTTTTCCGGCGGTTCGCCGGGTTCGTCGTGAACAGGAAGCCTAACAGCCGCCTTGGGTCAGATCAATCCGGACTCGGGGAGTCCAGATCGTCCCCCGAAAGACGGACCGAGGGT
This sequence comes from Anaeromyxobacter sp., assembly GCA_046351695.1. Lineage (GTDB taxonomy): Bacteria > Myxococcota > Myxococcia > Myxococcales > Anaeromyxobacteraceae > Anaeromyxobacter. Next base: position 10,345 of record JAXLYA010000002.1, read on the forward strand.
CCGCGTCACGCCCGCCCGGAGAGGTGTCGCCCGCCGTCGACCGGCAGCACCGCCCCGGTGACGAACGGGGCCGTGGCGAGAAAGCGGACCGCGGCGGCCACGTCGTCGGCGGTGCCGGTCGCGCCGAGCGGGATGCGGCGGGCGAGCTCGCGCCGGCGGGCCGGCGGGTAGCGCTCCGGCCAGAGCACCGTGCCCGGGGCGACCGCGTTCACGCGGACCTTCGGCGCGAGCTCGAGGGCCAGGCACTCGGTCAGGCGCACCAGCGCCGCCTTCGAGGCCGCGTAGGCCGCGAAGCCCTTCCACGGCACGAGGCCCCCGCCCACGTCGGCGACGTTCACGATCGCGCCGCGCGTGCGGCGGAGCAGCGGGGCGAGCGCCCGCGCGAGGAGGAGCGGCGCCCGGGCGTTGAGGTCCATCTGCGCGTCGAAGCTCGCCGCGTCGATCTCCGCGAGGGGCTGCTCCTCGAAGCCGGCCGCGCTGTTCACGAGGAGGTCGAGCCGGTCGAAGCGCGCGCGGAACGCGGCCGCGAGCGCGCCGGGCCCGTCGGGCAGGGCGAGGTCGGCCGGCAGCGCGGCGGCGAAGCCGCGGGGGCGGTGCGTCCGGTAGTGCGCGGCGACCGTCCAGCCCTCGCGCGCGAGCCCGCGGGCGATCGCCTCGCCGACGCGCACGCCCGCGCCGGTGACGAGCGCGACGCGCTTCACGCCTTCTCCCCGGACGCCGGGCGCGGAGGCCTCCAGGGCGCCTCCGGCCGGCCGGCGCGGTGGTTCGCGATCCGCGTGGCGGTGAAGAGCCAGTCGGAGAGCCGGTTCAGGTAGACGAGCACCTCGGGGTCGACCTCGGCCTCGGCCGCGAGCGCCACCACCCGGCGCTCGGCCCGGCGGCAGACGCAGCGCGCGAGGTGGAGCGCCGCCGCGGCCGGGGTGCCCGCGGGGAGGATGAAGCTCGTGAGCGCCGGCAGCTCCCCGTCCCAGGTGTCGATGGCGCGCTCCAGCCGGGCCGCCCAGCGCGGGTCGACCGGCGGGACCACCGCGCGCGCCTTCGCCTCGTGCGGCGTCGCGAGCTCGGCGCCGAGCGTGAAGAGCTCGGACTGGACCTCGGCGAGCTGCGCCTCGAGCTCGGGGTCGAGCGGGCCGGCCCGCACCACCCCCAGCGCGGCGTTGAGCTCGTCGACCTCGCCGTACGCCTCGACCCGCGGGTCGAACTTCTTCACCCGGGGCCCGCCGAACAGGGCGGTCTCTCCGCGGTCGCCCGTCTTCGTGTAGATCTTCACGGCCCGGTGCCTAACATCCTTAACCGTCCGGGGACAACGCCCGGCGAAGGGTCGAGAGACGACATGTCCGAGCTGCCCCATCTGCCCCAGGTCCCGTTCACCGCCGAGGCGCTCGCGCGGGTGGGTCGCACCGCGGCGGAGCTGGCCTGGGCGGAGGGCATGACGGTGCTGAAGCCGGACGGCAGCGTGGTGCCGATCCCGCTCCTCGCCGAGCCGGAGGTCATGGCGCGCGACGCGCTCGCCGGGGCCGCCCGCGAGGCCGAGCTCATCCTCTCGGGGGCGGTGAAGCTCGCCCGCCACCTCGCCACCGGCGGCGACGGCCGCGACCGGGCCGCGCTCGCCGAGCCGTTCTCCGGCCTCGAGGCCGAGGCGATGGCGATCCTGTTCTCCCGCGCGCCGCTGCCGGTGATGGTGGCCCGGGTCGACTTCCTCGTGCCGGAGACCGGCGGGGCGCCGCGCGCGCTCGAGCTCAACGCCACCATCCCGGCCATGCCGGCCTACGCGGACCTCGCGACCTTCTCGTGGCTCCGGGCCGCGGCGCGCGAGCGGGGGCTCTCGCCGCGGCAGGAGGCCGACCTCGTCGCGCGCACCGGCAGCCACATGGAGCGGCTCCGCGAGGCGCTCGTCGCCTACTACCGGCAGCGGGGCGGCACGCGCGAGCGCCCGTCGATCGCCATCGTGGCGCGCCCCGGCGACGCGCAGATCGGCGAGCTCCGCCGGCTCGCGCAGCACTTCCGGCAGATGGGCCACCGGGTCGAGAACCTCGTCCCTCAGGACTGCGTGCCGGAGGACTGGGACGTGCTCTACCGGCACGTCTGGGCGAACCGCGTCGACCCCAACACGCCCTTCGCCCGCGCGCTCCGGGCGCCGGACCGCTACGTGCTCGCGAACCCGGTGAACGGCCTCCTCGAGGCGAAGGCGCTCTTCGCGCGGCTCTCCGAGTGCGCGGAGGACGCGCGCTCGCGGACCGCGCCGGGCTCGCGGAGGACGAGCGCGGCGCCGCGGCGCGGCTCCCGTGGACGAGGCGGCTCGAGCCGTCGCTGCGCGCGAAGCTCCTCCAGGACCGGGGCGCCTACGTGCTCAAGCGCAGCTGGGACTACGGCGGGAAGAGCGTGCACCTCGGCGCCGAGCTCGAGCCCGCGGCCTGGGCCCAGGCGGTGGACGCGGCGCTCGCCGATCCGCGCGGCGGCGGCTTCGTCGTGCAGGAGCGGATCTTCGCGCGGCGCGGGCCCGCGACCCGCATCACGCCCGACGGCGCCCACCCCGGCGTGCTCTACCGGGACCTCTCGACCTACTGCGGCCTCGGCCCCTCGCGGCCGGACGGCTCGGTGGTGCGCGCCGCGGCGTCGCCCATCGTGAACATCCTCGGCGGCGGCGGCCTCGCGGCCCTCGTGCCCGCGGACGTCCTCGCCTCGCTCGCGTGATGTCCCCGCTCGACCGCCTCGGCCGCGCGGCCCTGCCGGCGGCCACGGCCGCCCTCGCGCTCCTCCTCGTGCTGCCGCGCACCCAGGCGCCCTTCACGGGGCCGAAGCGCACGGTGCTCCTCGTCGCGGCGGCCCTCTCGCTCGCGCTGCTGCCCTGGACCCGCCGGCGCGCGGCCGCGCTCCTCGCGCTGCCGGTGGCCTCGGTCGCGCTCTCGGCGGTCCTCGGCCCGTACACGGCCCCGGCCGCGGCCTGGACCGCGCTCGGCGGCGCCGTGCTCGCCTTCGCCTGGACCGCGAGCGGCGTCTCGCGCGCGGCCGCGGTGCCCGCGGCGGCCGGGGCGGGCGCGCTCGCGGCGCTCGTCGCGCTCGCGCAGTGGGCCGGGCTCGATCCGTTCGCGGCCTGGGCCCCGGCGGCCGAGGGCGTGCGCCTCCGCGTCTACGGCACGCTCGGCAACCCGGACTTCGTCGCCTCGGCGCTGGCGGTGCCCTTCGCGCTCGCGCTCGGCGAGGTGCCCGGCGCGCGCCGGCGCTGGCCCTGGGCGGCCGCCGCGGCGGCGATGGCGCTCGCGCTCGCGGCGACCCGCTCGTTCGCGACGATCGTGGCGCTCGGGGCCGGGCTCGCCGCTGCGCTCCTCCACGGCGCCCTCCACGGCGGGCGGATCCCGCGGCGGGCGGCGGTCGCGCTCGCGGCGGGCGCGGCGCTCCTCGCCCTGCCGCTCGCGGGCCGCTCCGCGTCGGCGGCCGCGGGCGGGCGGATCTCCCTCGTGCGCGTCGCGGCGCCCCACGCCCTCGCCGCGCCCGCCGCCGGGCTCGGCCCCGGCGCGGTGGAGCGGCTCTGGCCGGCGTGGGAGCTCGAGCTCTGGAAGGACCGCTGCGGCGACGACCGCGCCTGCGTCGAGGCCCACCGGGAGGGCGTCTTCACCGGCCGGCAGGACCACCTGCACGCCGACTGGCTGGAGCTCCTCGTCGAGCGGGGCGTGCCGGGGGTGCTTTCGCTCCTCGTGCTCCTCGGGGTGGGGCTCGCCGGCGCGGCGTCGCGCCCGGGGCCGCGCGCCGCGGCCCTCGGCGGTGCCTTGACGGCCGTGGCGGCGCGGGCGAGCTTCGACTTCCCCATGGCGCGCCCGGCCGACCTCGTGCTGCTCGCGCTCGCCGTCGCCCTCGCCGTCGACCCGGAGGACTGAATGAACCGCCGGAACCTCGCGCTCTGTGCCGCCCTCGCCCTGCCGGTCGCGCTCGCCGTCGCGGCCGACGCCCCCGCCTGGCAGGCGAAGCTGGACGCCTTCGAGAAGACCGGCGCCGCCGAGCGGAAGAAGCTCGGCCTCGACCGGAACCCGGACGCGCTCCGTGCGCGGTACCCGACGCCGGAGGTGACGTTCGGCGCGCCCCGGGTGGTCTGTCCGGGCGCGGTGGCGGACGTGAAGCTCGACGGCAGGATCCAGGAGGGCTCGCTGGTGGTCGCGCGGTCCGACGCCGCCGAGGTCGTCTCCGGCGCGCGCACGAAGGACGGCGGCTGGGCCGGCAAGGTCCGCGCGTCCCCGGGCGCCGCGCCCGGCCCGGTGAACCTGGTCGTGGTGGCGCCGGTCTCGACCATCGAGGCGTACGCGACGCCGGTCTTCGTCGGCTGCAAGTACAGCTTCACGCTGGAGGCCGGCGGCGACGCGCTCGTCGTCCACGCCGAGCTCGGCGCGGACCGGGGCGGGAGCGCGGAGGGCGAGTGGCGCCGCGCCGGGAAGGTGCTCGGCAAGCTGCCGTACCAGGTGTCGGTCTCGGAGGGCTCGGTGTCGCTCCAGCAGGAGCAGAGCCCGGAGGAGATGCAGGCCCAGGTGGGCGGCTTCACCGGCATGATGGAGTCGAAGGCGTGGAAGGACCTCGACGCGCGCACGAACGTCGAGATGAAGCGGATCGAGGCCTGCGGGAAGCTCCCGCCGGAGAAGATGGCCGCGTGCTTCGCGGCCCCGCAGAAGGAGCTCGAGAAGCTCAACGCCGAGCGGCAGAAGCTCGTCGCGGGCGCCGAGGTCGCCGGTGCGCCCGCGTTCGGCTGCCGCCGGCTCGCGCTCACGCTCCGGGCCGGGAAGATCGAGGGCGACGCCGAGCAGTGCGCGGGCAAGCGCACGAACGACCGGGTCGAGGTGAAGGGGACCTACTCGGCTCCCTGATCCGCGGCGTCAGGGCGCCGCGAGCTCGAGCGGGGCGCCCTCCGCGAGCGTGAAGTCGCGGATCGACGGGACCGAGGCGAGCACCTTCACCGGCCGGCCGCTGTGGTCGGTGTCGAGGTGGACAGCGAGCGCGTCCGGGAAGGCGCGCGCGTAGAGGTTCACGTGGGCGGGCTCGTTGTCGAACGCCGCGACGACCTCGCCCAACCGCTCGACCTCGGCGCAGGCCGCGTCCTTCCACGCGTCGTCGCCGAGCTCGGGATCCGGCTTCATGAGGAGCTCGACGCGGTCGCCTGGGAGGGGGAACCCGTGGCGCGCGAGGCAGTCGACGGTGCCCTCGCGCATGCCCCGGTGACGGCCGGTGACGTAGGCGACGTGGGCCCTCGCACGGGCGAGCGCCGCGACGAAGGCGGGGGCGCCCGGGATCGGTGCGTCGAGGCGGCAGTACGCGCTCGTGAAGAAGCGCTCGCGCCAGAAGGCCCGCGCCGGCCCGAGGTGCGCCTCGAGGCCGGCCGGGCCGAGGCCGGCGTTCGAGAGGGCCACCGCGAGGTCCCAGCCCTGCCAGTGCTCGGGCCGGGCGTCGAGGAGCGCCGGCACACCCGCGAGCGACGCGTAGTCCCGGACGATGCGGGCCTGGCGGGGGCGGTTGTCGAGGAGGGTGGAGTCGAGGTCGAAGACCACCACCGCCCCCGGCGTGCCCCGGACGCGGGACAGCACCGCGGAGAGGAGGACGGCCTGGTCGCCGGGTCGGGCGCGCACCAGGGAGAGTTAGCGGCCAGAGGGCCGCCGCGCATCCCTGGTATCGGCCCCGCCCTCGCCTTGGGGCGGACCGGGAATGCCTGTATCCTCCCGGACCGTGGCGGAGGCGAAGCGCAAGATCCTCGTCGTCGACGACGCGAAGACCCAGGCCGACTGGCTCGTGGGGGTCCTCGAGCGCGAGGGCTACGACGTCCGCACGGCCGCGACCGGGGAGGACGCGATCAAGCAGGTCCGGCTCGATCCCCCGGACCTCGTGCTCCTCGACATGGTGCTGCCCGGCCTGGGCGGCCTCGAGGTGCTGCGCATCGTGAAGGCGCGCCCCGACGAGCACTTCATCCCGGTGATCATCACCTCGCAGAAGACCGACACCGAGTCGAAGGTGAAGGGGCTGCGCATCGGGGCCGACGACTACGTCGCGAAGCCGCTCGAGGAGACCGAGATCCTCGCGCGCTGCAACGCGATGCTCCGCATCAAGACGCTGCAGGATCAGCTGCGCTCGAAGGAGAAGCTCCTCGAGGAGATGTCCGCGACCGACGGGCTCACCCGCCTGAAGAACCGGCGCTTCTTCGACGAGCGGCTCTCCGAGGAGTTCCGGCGCGCCTCGCGCTACTCGGATCCGCTGTCCCTCATCATGGTCGACCTCGACCACTTCAAGGAGATCAACGACCACTTCGGCCACCCGAACGGCGACGCCGTGCTCCGCGAGGCGGGCGACGTGATCCGCGCCTCCACGCGCGAGCCCGACATCTGCGCGCGCTACGGCGGCGAGGAGTTCGCGGTCATCCTGCCGAAGACGCACCTCACCGGCGCGCTCGCGGTGGCGGAGCGCATCTGGAAGGAGCTCGGGTCGAAGGTCTACCGGCTGAAGCCGCCCGGCGGCGGCGACGCGATGGAGCGGCGGGTGACGGCCTCGCTCGGGGTCGCCGCGTTCCCCTACGTCGACATCACGAACGCCGAGCTCCTCCTGAAGTACGCCGACGCCGCGCTCTACCAGGCGAAGGAGTCGGGCCGGAACACGATCTGCCTCTACCAGCGCCAGCCGTACCGGTACGACGCGGCCCGGTGACGCCAGGCTCCGCGCGCGCGGGCGCAGCCCCCGTCGGGCGACGCCATGAGGGGCAACGTAGGTCTCCGACCCACCCCTGATCTCCATGCGCCGTGGGTCGGCACCGCCCGTCGACCCGCGTAACCTCGCGTGAAGACGGGCCTGGTGCGGTTTCGACGGTGGGTTTCGGACCCGCGGAGAGGCCTGCGATACTCGCCAGGTTGAATGGACCCAGGGTGCAGAGCTACCCTGGGGCACAGGCTCCCAACCCTGCGGAAATACAGGACCCCGGGTGCAGGGAGCCATGGATCGGGCCGTGCACCCGCCGGAGCCGCCAAGATGGAGCGAGAGGCCACCCACTTCGCGACGCTTCCCACGGGCACGCTCAGCCAGCCCGAACGCGAGTCCACGCTCCTCATCGTGGACGACGACGAGCACGTCCGGCGCGCGCTGCGCCGCGTGCTGCGCCGCGCCCGCTGCCGGATCCTCGACGCGCCGGAGGCCCAGAGCGCGCTCGAGATCATGACTGCCGAGCGCGTGCACGTGGTGGTCTCCGACTACCGCATGCCCGGGATGTCGGGCGTCGAGTTCCTCCGGATCGTGAAGGAGCGCTGGCCGAAGGTGCAGCGCGTCCTCCTCACCGGCCAGGCCGACTCCACCGCCATCGAGGAGGCGGTGAACCAGTCGGAGATCTTCCGCTTCATCTGGAAGCCCTGGGACGACGCCCACCTCCTCATCACCATCCAGTCGGCGGTCGACCAGTTCTGGGTGGTCGAGGAGAACCAGCGCCTCCAGAAGCTCATCGAGGTCCGCAACGACGAGCTCGAGAAGCTCAACCGCGACCTCGACGGCAAGCTCGCCGCCCGCTCCGCCGCCCTCGTGCGCTCGGCGCAGGAGTGGCGCGCCACCTTCGACGCCATCGGCGACCCCCTCGCGATCGTGAAGGACGGCGGCTGCGAGGTGGTGCGGGCCAACATGGCCTTCTCGCGCGCCGCCGGCGTCTCGCCGCTGCAGCTCTCCGGGCTCCGCTGCTCGGAGCACGCGTTCGGCGCGCTGCCGTGCCCGACCCGCTGCTCGATCCCGGCGGGCGCCGCGGCCGAGCGCGAGGTCGCGTTCGGCGACCGCATCTGGCTCGCCCGCACCTTCCCGTTCCCGGACGACCAGGACGGGACGATGGTGGTGACCTTCAAGGACGTCACCGACGAGCGCGAGGTCACCCGCCGGCTCTTCCAGGCCGAGAAGATGTCCGCGGTCGGCCAGCTCGCCGGCGGCGTCGCCCACGAGATCAACAACCCGCTCGGCGGCATCCTCGCGTTCGCGCAGCTGATGAGCCGCGAGGACCGCTCCCCCGACGACCAGGAGAGCCTCCGGCTCATCCAGGACGCCGCGGTGCGGGCGAAGAAGATCGTCGAGAGCCTGCTCCGCTTCTCGCGCCGCCCGCGCGAGGAGGAGAAGGGCCCGGTCGACCTCGCCCAGATCGCCGACGACGCGCTCTTCCTCCTCCAGTCGCAGATGAAGGACGGGAAGTTCGAGGTCCAGCGCGCCTACCAGGCGCCGGCCGCCGCCCTCGCCAACGCGAACCAGCTGCAGCAGATCTTCGTGAACCTCATCGTGAACGCGCTCCAGGCGATGGACGGCCAGGGCACGCTCACCGTCGGGGTCGGCCCGGCCGCCGCACCCGGCCGCGTGCAGCTCTCCGTCACCGACACCGGCCCGGGCGTGAAGCCCGAGGTCGCCAAGCGCATCTTCGAGCCCTTCTTCACCACGAAGCCCGAGGGCAAGGGCACCGGCCTCGGGCTGTCCATCTGCTACCAGATCGCCGAGGAGCACGGCGGCAGCATCCGCGTCGAGACCGGCCCCGAGCGCGGGGCCCGCTTCGTCGTCGAGCTGCCCGCCGCACCGCCCCGTCCCGCCGCCGAATCGAGCCGTACTCCGTAGCGCCGCCGCACCGAGAAGCGAGGAGACACCATGTCCGAGAACACCGACGTGAAGCCGGCCCGCGTGCTGGTCGTCGACGACGAACCCACGCTGCTCCGCGCCCTCGAGGCGTTCCTCCGGAAGAAGGGCTACGACGTGGTCGGGCTCGACTCCCCGATCGCGGCGACCCAGAAGCTCGCCCAGGAGGACTTCGACGTCGCCCTCCTCGACATCAAGATGCCGCAGCTGTCGGGCCTCGAGCTCCTCAACGCCGTCAAGCACCGCCGCCCCGAGGTCGAGGTCATCATGATGACCGGCCACGCGACGGTGGAGACCGCGCTCGCCGCGGTCCGCGCCGGCGCGTACGACTACCTGACGAAGCCCTTCGACGACATCGAGATCGTCGGGCGCTCCATCGCGAAGGCCGCCGAGCGCAAGAACCTCTTCGACCGCAACCGCCAGCTCGAGAGCCAGCTGCGCGAGCGCGACGGCGGCGCGCCCGAGGGGCTCGTCGGCTCGTCGGCGCCGATGCGCGAGGTCGTCCGGATGATCGAGGCCGTCGCCTACAGCGCGACGACCGTGCTCGTCACCGGCGAGAGCGGCACCGGCAAGGAGCTCGTCGCCCGGGCGCTGCACGCGAAGAGCCCGCGCAAGAGCCACCCCTTCGTCGCCCTGAACTGCGGCGCGCTCACCGAGACCCTGCTCGAGTCCGAGCTCTTCGGCCACGTGAAGGGCGCCTTCACCGGCGCGCAGCGCGACCAGAAGGGGCTCTTCGACGCGGCCGACGGCGGCACGATCTTCCTCGACGAGATCGGCGACATCCCGATGGCCACCCAGGTCCGCCTGCTCCGCGTCCTCCAGGAGGGCGAGATCAAGCGGGTCGGCTCGGCCGACTCGGTGAAGGTCGACGTCCGCGTCATCGCGGCGACCCACCGGGATCTCCCGAAGCTCGTGAAGGCCGGCAAGTTCCGCGAGGACCTCTTCTACCGGCTCAACGTCATCAACGTCCCGCTGCCGCCGCTCCGCGACCGCGTCGAGGACATCCCGCTGCTCGCGCACCACTTCCTGCGCCGCTACGCCGATCGCCTCGCCAAGAAGGTCCGCACGCTGTCGCCGGAGGCCATCGAGCTCCTCTGCGGGTACCGCTGGCCGGGCAACGTCCGCGAGCTCGAGAACGCGGTCGAGCGCGCCGTCGTGCTCTGCCGCACCGACGCCCTCACCCCGACCGACCTCCCGCCCGCCGTCTCCGGCCGCACCGCCCCGCTCGTCCGCGAGGCCCCCGCCGGCGGCGACGACACCACCTGGCTCTCGCTCTCCTACGCCGCCGCGAAGGAGCAGGCGCTGCGCCGGTTCGAGAAGAGCTACGTCGACGCGCTCATGCGCGCCTGCGACAACAACATCTCCGCCGCCGCCCGCAAGGCCGGCATGGACCGCTCGAACTTCAAGCGCGTGCTCCGGAAGTACCGGAACGACGTCGAGCCGGACACCGACGAGGATCGCGCGCTCGCGTAGGTCCGCGCTCGCAGCCCTTCACTGCGGCCCGCTCCGGTGGATCCGGGGCGGGCCGTTTCACGTCCCGGGAAGGCCGTCCGCGCCGATGGCCCCGGCGGGGCGTGCGGTCAGGCCGGTGGTCACGGAAACAGCGTCTCCGGCAGCCGCGGGTTCGCCTGCGCCTTCTCGGTCGTGAGGCGCAGCCGGAGCTCCTCGCCCTGCCAGACCTCGATGGCGCGCGGGAACCAGTCGCCGCCGGTGGGGCTGCCCCAGCCGAGGAGCCGCACGTCGTAGAGCGCGCCGCCCTCCTGCGCGACGAGGCGCGCGGGCTGGAAGGAGTCCTTCTCGACCATCGCGAGCGGCTTCGCGTCCTTCGGGTGGGCGCCGAGGAGGTAGACGACCTTGCCCTCGAAGCGGCCCAGCGCGGCGTCGGCGAGGCCCACGCCGCGGCGGCCGAGCGCGGCGGCGTAGTTGCCGGAGGCGTCGCCGGACACGGTGGTCGCGAGGAGCGTGCAGACGGCGCGCACGAGCGCGGCGGCGGGCGCGGAGTCGGCGAGCGCGCCCTTGCCGGTGACCTTGTCGCCGCGGAGCGAGGCGAAGGTGCGGTCGGCCTCGGCCACCTCCGGGCCGCCGGCCTCGAGCCTGCAGCGGCCGGGGACCTTGAGGTCGAGCCGGGCGGGGAGGGCGACGCGCTGGGCGCCGGCGCGGCCGGTCACCGCCGCGAGCTTCTCGGCCCCGGGCCCCTCGGCGCGGAGCGTGCCGGTCACCTCGAGCGCCTCGAGGTTGAGCGCGGCCCGCTTCTCCCCCATGCGCTTCAGGATCCCGGAGACCGGGAGGACGTAGGCGAGCGCCGGGACCGCCGCGGCGAGCGCGACGGCGGCGGCGAGGCGGCGGGCCCTCACTTCGAGATCTCCCGCAGCCACTCCTTGAGCGGGCCGGCGAGCTCCGGCCGCTTCATCGCGTAGGCGATGTTGGCCTTCAGGTAGCCGAACCGGTCGCCCGCGTCGTAGCGGTCGCCCTCGAAGCGGTACCCGAGGAGCCCCTCCTCCCGCGCCAGGACCGCGAGCGCGTCGGTGAGCTGGATCTCGCCGCCCACGCCCGGCCGGACCTGCTCGAGCACCTCGAAGATGCGCGGCGGGAGCACGTAGCGGCCGATGACCGCGAGGTTCGAGGGCGGGTCCTTCTTCGGCTTCTCGACGAGCCGGTCGATCCGCATCGTGCGCTCGTCCAGCGGCTTGCCGGCCGCGATGCCGTACATGCCGGTGTCCTCGCGCGGGACCTCCATGAGCGCGATGGTCCCGAGCCCGTGCCGGTCCCAGCAGTCGGCGAGCTGCTTCGTGCCCGGCACCGGGGCGTCGATGATGTCGTCGCCGAGCATGACCACGAAGGGCTCGTCGCCGACGAGGTCCTTCGCGCAGAGCACCGCGTGGCCGAGGCCGAGCGGCTCCTGCTGCCGGACCGTCACGACGTTCGCCATCTGCGCGATCGCCCGCATCTGCTTCCTGAGCTCGACCTTGCCGGTCCGCTCGAGGTTCGCCTCGAGCTCGCCCGCGATGTCGAAGTGGTCGGCGATGGAGTCCTTGCCGCGCGCGACCACCAGGATCACGTCCCGCACGCCCGCCGCGACGGCCTCCGCCACGATGTACTGGATCGTCGGGGTGTCGACGATGGGCAGCATCTCCTTCGGGACGGCCTTCGTCGCCGGCAGGAAGCGGGTGCCCAGCCCCGCGGCGGGGATCACGGCCTTGCGGATCTTCTTCGCCATAGGTGGCGGCAATCTACCGCCCCTCCGGGCGGGCAGGTACCCCGTACCCGGGGGGCTGTGTTTCGAGGGGGCGTCCCTCGACTCCGCGGCTTCGCCGCTACGCTCGGGATGACCGGGCCCCCCCTCCCCGGATCTGCTCCGCTGCGCTTCGCAGGGCCGCCAGGGGCGTCCTCAGGCCCGCGCGACGCGCTCCCGCTGCTCCGCCTCGGTCTTGCACGTCACGCAGAGGTCGGTGACGGGCCGCGCCCGGAGCCGCTCGGGCGGGATCGGCGCGCCGCACGCCGTGCACCGGCCGAACGTGCCGGCCTCGAGCCGGGAGAGCGCGCCGCGGATCTTCTCCTCGAGCCGGAGCTCGCGGTCGTGCAGCCGGAGGCTGCGCGCACGGACCTCCTCGGCCGTGGCCCGGTCGGCCGGATCGGGCAGCTCCTCGGCGCCCGGCTCCGCGATGTCCCCGGCCGCGCGGCGCTCCTCCTCGACCACCTCGGCGAGCAGCGCTTCCAGCCTGTGACGGTACCGCTCCACCTCGCGCTTCCGCATGGCGTGCCTCCGTCGTCGATCACGGTAACGCCACTCGAGTGCGCGGGCCAGCATCCTTGCCGGGGGCCCCGAGCGACCGTATCCTCGCCCGGTGACCTCGCGAATCCCGAGTTCCGTCGCGGCCTTCGTGGCCTGCCTCGCCGCCGCCCTCTGCGCGCCCGCGCGCGCGGCGGAGTCACCGCCCGTCCCGCCGCTCCCGGTGCTCGCCGGCGCGCGTACGGTGGGCCTGTCGGCGTCCGTGGGCACGTTCTCGGGCAACGACGGCATCTTCGTGAACCCCGCCGCCATCGCGGCGCGGCGCCGGTACTCGATCGAGGTCGGCGGCCTCGTCGAGCGGCGCGGCGCGGAGTCGCCGGCGCAGGTGCTCCAGGGCTCGGTCGTGGACGCGATCAGCTCGCCCATCGCGGCGGGGCTCGCCTGGGACAAGGTGCTGAAGGGCCCCTACGAGGGTTCGGTCGTCGACCTCGCGCTCGCGGGCGCCGCCTCGAACGGTCTCTACCTCGGCGCCTCGGCGAAGTACCTCTCGGTCGACGGCCCGCGGAAGGCGAAGGCGGCGACCGTCGACGCCGGGCTCTTCTGGCAGGTGACCGAGTTCGTCGCCATCGGCGGCGCCGGCTACAACCTCGTGCCCATCGGCAACGAGGAGCTCGCCCCGCGCATGGCCAGCGCCGGCCTGACCCTCGGCACCGACCGGCTCGCGCAGGTGAGCGCGGAGTGGACGGGCAACCTCGACGCCCCGAAGACGCTCAACCGCTACGCCGTCGGCGTGGAGGCGCTGCTCGGCAGCATGTTCCCGGTCCGCGCCGGGTTCGTGAACGACGAGTTCCTCGACACGCGCTGGTGGTCGGCGGGCGTCGGCGTCGTGCAGGGCAGGGTGGGGATCGACGTCGGCTACCGGCAGTCGCTCGACTCGGGCTCCGCGCGCACCATCTCGGTGAGCCTGAAGAGCTACTTCACCGAGTGACCGCCGCCGGCCGGGCCCGAACCCGGCCGCGGCAGCTCGGGCAGCACCACCGGCGCGCCGGAGGCGGCGTTCTCGCCCCGCCACACCGGCACCCCCCACACCTCGCGGATGAGGCCGGCGCCGAGCACGTCGGCCGGCCGGCCCTCGGCCACGACCCGGCCGCCGTGCACGACCACGACCCGGTCGCACGCGGCGCCCGCGAGGTTGAGGTCGTGCAGCACGGCGACGACCGAGAGCCCGCCCTCGGCCGCCACGCGCGCCATCCGCATCGCCGCGACCTGGTGGGCGAGGTCGAGGAAGGCGGTGGGCTCGTCGAGGAGCAGCACCCGCGGCTCCTGGGCGAGCGCCCGCGCGAAGAAGACGCGGCGGCGCTCGCCGCCGGAGAGCGCGTCGAGGCGGCGGTCGGCGAGGCCGACGAGGTCGCAGGCGGCGAGCGCGCCGTCCACCGCGCCGCGATCGAACCGGTCGGCGACCGCGAGGAGCCCCTGGCGCGCAGCGCGGCCCATCATCACCGCCTCGCGCACGGTGAAGGGCCAGGCCACCTTCGGCTCCTGCGGGACGAGCGCGCAGACCCGGGCGACGTCCCGGCGCGGCGCCGCGTGGGGGTCGAGCCCCGCGAGGCGCACGGTGCCTGCGCGCGGCGCGGCGAGCCCGGCCACGAGCCGGATGAGCGTGGACTTCCCGGCGCCGTTCGGGCCCACGAGCCCGACGAACTCGCCCTCCCGCGCCTGGAAGGAGACCCCCGCGAGCGCCGCGGCGCGGCCGTAGGCGAAGTGGACGTCCCTCACGTCCACGATGGGGTCGGCCGCGCGGCTCACGTCCCCTCCGACCGCTCCTGGTTGCGCAGGAGCCAGAGGAAGAACGGGCCGCCGAGGAACGCCGTGACCGCACCCACCGGGGGCTCGGTGCCGAGCGGCAGGAACGCGAGGCGCGCGCCGGCGTCGGCGAGCACGAGGAACGCGGCGCCGAAGAGCGCGGACGCGGGCACGAGGCGCCGGTGGTCGGGGCCGGTCACCCGCCGGACGAGGTGCGGGACGATGAGCCCCACGAAGCCGACCATGCCCGCGAGCGCGACGGCGGCGCCGGTCGCGGCGCTCGCCGCGAAGAAGACGAGCGCGCGGGAGCGGGGCACGTCGACGCCCAGCGACGCCGCCTCGTCGTCGGCGAGGGTCAGGAGGTTGAGCCGCGCCGAGAGCGCGACGAGCGCGCCCACCGAGACGAGCACGAGCGCCGCGCCGGCGGCGATGGTGGCGGGCGTCTCGTAGCCGACCGCGCCGAGGAGCCAGTAGAGGAGCCGGCTCGCCTGCTCGGGCGGGACGAGCATCTTGATGAGCGTGATGACGCCCGCGACGAAGGCGTTGAAGACGATGCCGACGAGGAGGGCCGCCTCCGGGACGAGCCGACCGCCCACCCGGCCGAGGCCGAACACCAGGAACGTCGAGGCGACCGCGCCCGCCACCGCGCCGAGCGCGACCGGCGGCGCGGAGAGCAGCGCCTCTGCGCCGCCCGCGACGAGCCGCGAGGCGCCGGCCGCCGCGACGACCACGAGGGTGCCGCCGAGGGCCGCGCCGCCCGAGACGCCGAGCACGAAGGGCTCCGCGAGCGGGTTCCGGAGCAGCGCCTGCAGCGCCGCGCCCGCCGCCGCGAGCGCGCACCCGACGAGCGCGGCCACGAGCGCGCGCGGGAGCCGCAGGCCGATGACGATCGACGCGTCGGGATCCACCCCGGAGAGCGCCGCCTGGAGGGACACCGGCTGCGGCCCGAGCGCGACGGACGCCGCCACGGCGAGGGCGACCGCGAGGAGCCCCGCGGCGGCGAGCAGGGCGATGGGCGGCGAGCGTTTCATGCGGCGCGGACCTCGCGCCCGCGGCGGCGACACGGCCGGGGGGCGAAGGGGGCCGCATCATGCGCGGGGTGGCCCGGACGGGCAAGGTGCCCGGCGGCTGCGCCCTGGGTCCGGGTCGCAGCCGCGGAGGTCACGTCCCGCGCCCCGGGCCCTCTCGCTCCCGTCCCCCGATCCCTGGAGGCCCCATGCCGACCCCGACCCGTCCCGCCGTTCCCCTGGCCCTCCTGCTCGCGGCCGTCGCCGCCGCCGCGCCCGCCGCGCGCGCCGGCGAGGCCGACCGCATCCCCATCACGACCCCGTCCGCCGAGGCCCGGGCGCTCTACGTCGAGGGCCGAGCCTTCGCGGAGGCGCTCCGCGCGAACGACGCGCGCCCGAAGTTCGAGGCGGCGATCGCGAAGGACCCCGACTTCGCGCTCGCGCACTTCGGCCTCGCCGGCGTCGCCTTCGGCGGGCAGGCGTTCTTCGACAGCGTGAAGCGCGCGGTCGAGCTCGCGTCGAAGGTCTCGTCCGGCGAGCGCCACCTCATCCTCGCCCTCGCCGCCGGCGCGCGCGGCGACCGGGAGGCCCAGGAGAAGGAGCTCGCCGCGCTCCGCGCCGAGTACCCGAAGGACCCCCGCGCGCTCGTGCCGACCGCGAACGTGCGGTTCGCCCAGCAGCGCTACGAGGAGACGGTGAAGCTCTACGAGGAGGTCATCGCCCTCGAGCCCACCTGGGCGTTCCCGTACAACCAGCTCGGCTACGCGAACCGGTTCCTCGGGCGCTACGACGCGGCGGAGCGGGCGTTCGCGCGGTACGTGGCGCTCGTGCCGAACGACCCGAACCCGCCGGACTCGCTCGGCGAGCTCTACCTCAAGGCCGGCAAGTTCGAGCAGGGCATCGCCTCGTACCGGAAGGCCCTCGAGATCGACCCGGCCTTCTTCTCCTCCTACGTCGGCATCGCGAACTGCGAGCTCGGCCTCGGCCGGCCCGCGGCGGCCCGCGAGGCCCTCGCGAAGCTCCGCGCGCTCGCGAAGAACGCCGGCGACGTCCGCACGAGCGTCTTCTGGACGGCGATCACCTGGCTCCACGAGGGGAAGCCCGACCAGGCGCTCCAGGCGTTCGAGGAGAACCTGAAGCAGTCGCGCGGCGCCGGCGACCTCGCCAACCACTCCGCCGACCTCGTCGTGGCGGCGAACATCCAGCTCCACGCGGGGAAGTACGACGCGGCCATGAAGAGCTTCGAGGGCGCGGTGAAGGCGATGGAGCAGGCGAAGGTGGACGAGCAGGTGAAGGAGGGCGTGCGCCGCAACCACCTGTTCTTCGCGGGTTGGGTCGCCGCGATGCGGGGTGACCTCGCCACGGCCCGGCGGCACGCCGACGCGTACCGCGCCCGCGCGACCGCGAAGGGGCTGCCGTTCGAGCTCCGCCGCGTGCACGAGCTCGACGGCCACCTCGCGCTGCTCGGGAAGGACCCCGCCCGCGCGGCCGCCGAGCTCCGTGAGGCGAACCAGAACGATCCCTACGTCGTCACCCTGCTCGCGCGCGCCCTCGAGGGCGCCGGCCGGCCCGCCGAGGCGCGCGCCGCCTGGCGGGAGGCCGCCGGGTACAACGAGATCGGGTTCCCGATCTCGTGGGCCTTCGTCCGCGCCGAGGCGACGCGGCGCGAGAAGGCGCTCCCGCCCAGCTGAGGCGCGCCAGGCCACCGTCACCCGGGGTGGATCATCCGGAACATCCGCTCGAGCCCGCGCACCATGCGCGGGCCCGCGCGGAGCACGTCGTCGTCGGGGAGGCGCGCGACGGCGCCCTTCCGGACCGCGGGGATCGCGCGCAGCCGGCCGATGCCCTCGGCCGGCTCGAGCGCCGCGGCGTCGACGACGAGCGCGGGGTCGTCGGCGACCGCCTTCTCGAGCGGGTAGACCGGCCAGGGCCGCTCACCCTTCACGACGTTCTCCGCGCCGGCGATCCGGAGGAGCTCGTCCGGGAAGGAGCCCGGCCCGGCCACGACCAGCGGGTCCCGGCCGACCACGAAGAGCACCCGCGGCCGCGGCATGCCGGCGGAGGTCTTCCGCACCGCCTCCACCCGCGCCGACAGCTCGGCGGCGAGCTTCTCGCCCGCGGCCGGCGCGCCGAGCGCGTCGCCCACGATGCGCGGCAGCGCGAGCACGTCGGCCACGCTCACCACCGGGATGGCGAGCACGGCGAACGGCCGCCGGGAGGAGAGGGCGAGCTCCGCGATGCGGCGCACCGCGGGCAGGGCCCCGCCGTCGGTGACCCAGAGCACGAGGTCCGGCGCGAGCCCCACCACCGCCTCCGGGCTCGGGTCGATGAAGCCGCCGACGCGCGGGAGGTCCTTCACCTCCGGCGCGTCGTCGAGCCGGGTCACGCCCACGAGCCGGTCGCGCAGGCCCAGGGCGAGCACGACGTCGGTGAGGCTCGGAGCGAGCACGACCACCCGGCGCGGCGAGGCGGGCCGCTGGCCGACCCAGAGGCTCCCGCCCTCCGCGGCGCCCTTGCCGGTGGGCTTCAGGAGGTCCTGCGCTCCGGCCGGAGCGGCCGAGAGCGCGACGAGCGCCGCGACCGCGAGCGCGCGGGTCACGGCGCGGCCCCGCAGGCGAGCGCCGAGGCCCAGTCGAAGAACTGGCCGCCGGTGCAGACCGTCGCCGCGGCGGGCGTGCCGCCGGAGGCCGCCACGCGCGCCACCTGGCCCGAGTACTGATCCGCGACGTAGAGCACGCCGCCGCAGACGGCGACCGCGCCCGGCACGATCGGGAAGTCGATGGGCGCGCCCACGACCGGCGCGGCGCCGCCGACCTCGACCGGGACCACGGTCATGGAGCCGCCGCAGGAGACCCAGAGCGTCGACCCATCGGCCACGATGGAGCCGGGGTTCGTGCAGGAGGCGCCGAGGTCGACGAAGGCCGGCTCGGCCGCGAGCGAGGACGTGTCGACGACGGCGAGGCGCCCGTGGCCGGCCGGCGTGCCGTAGAAGCCGCCCGCCTCCTTCAGGTTCGCGAGCGTCACGTAGGCCTTCGTGCCGTGCACGGCGACGTCGGCGGGGAAGGGGAGCCCCGGCGCGTCGTAGGCGCCCACGACCCCGGCCGCCGACGGCACGTTGAGCGCCACGCGCCGGACGATGGCGCCGCACGGCGCCTTCGCGCAGGTGGGCGAGCCGGAGACGTCGACGATGGCGATCGACTGCCCCTCGTCCCAGGTCGGCGTGATCGCGTCGCCGTAGAGCGCGACCACGGCGCGGTGGTTGGCCGTCACGACGCCCACGCCGCGGGGGTTCACCTCGACGCCCGCCGCGCCGAGCGCGACCTCGTCCACGACGCCCTGCTCCGGGCGCACGACGACGAGCGTGCCCGCGTGATCGGTGGTGTAGAGCGTCCCCTCGGAGGCGGTGACGGCGTTCAGGTAGTCGCCGCCGAGCGTGTGGCGCTGCTGGCCCGCGACGTTCGGCGTGAAGCCGACGAGCGTCGGCACCGTGAAGCCGTGGGCCGCCCAGAGCCGGTCGCCGGCCCAGGCGAGCGAGACCGGCCCGTCGTCCACGTCGCGCGCCGGCCCGGTGGCCGCGAGCTCGGCGTTCACGCCCACCACGTCGTCCGTCGAGAAGCACGCGACGTAGAGGGCCGCCTTGCACACGCCGCCCTCGCAGGTCTGGCCCGCGCCGCAGGCCGACGCGCAGTCGGTGCAGCTGCCTGCCCGGCAGGCCTCGCCGGCGTTGCAGGTCTTCCCGCACGCGCCGCAGTTCGCGGCGTCGAGCGCCACGTCCACGCAGGCCCCACCGCAGTCCCGCTGCCCGGCCGGGCACACGATCTCCTCGTTACACCCGGCGAGCCCCGCCGCCACCGCCGCCGCCACCACCACGCCCATCACACCAGCACGCATCGAAGGTTCCCTCACCGCGTCGTGCCGCCCACCCGGAGGGTGATCATCACCGTCCGGCCGGGCAGCGGGTTTGCGAAGCCGTCCTGCACGTCCCGCGCGTCCGCCACGTTCCGCACCTCGAGGTGCAGGCGGAGCTCCGGGCGGCGCGCGAGCCGCGCCGAGAGCCCCACGTTCGCCGTCGTCGAGGCGCCGATCTCCGTGATCGCCTCCGTGTCCAGCCACTGCCGGCCGAGGTGCTGCACCTCGGCGTGCGCCTCGAACGCGCCGCGCTCGCCGCCCAGGCGGGCGAAGAGCCGGACCCGGGGCTTGCGCGGCAGGTCGTGGCCCACCTCCTGCGGAGTGCCGCGCAGCGTGCGGGTCTCGAGGAGCGTCGCCGCGCCCTGCGCGGAGAGCCCGAGCGGCCCCACCGGCGCGACCGCCGCCTCGGCCTCGAGGCCGCGCACGAGCGCGCGCGCGTCGTTGACGGGGCCGAAGGTGTAGAGGCTGAGCGGCCGGTAGACGATGAGGTCCTCGTAGCGGCTCACGAAGGCGGTGACGCTCGCGAGCGCGAGGCGCCCCTGGGCGACCAGGCCCGCGTCGGCGGAGAGTGCGCGCTCGGGCGTCAGGTCCGGGTTCGGGCGCAGCGCGGCCTGGGTCAGGTGGAGCTCGGAGAAGCTCGGCGGCCGGAAGGTCCGCCCGGCGCTCGCGCGCAGCGCGAGCGGGCCGGTGAGCGCGAAGGAGGCCCCGAGCTTCGCCGAGAGCCCGCGGAACCGGCCGGCGCTCTCGGCGCGCAGCGCGGGCGCGAGGCGCACCCGGCCGCCCGCCGAGCTGACCTCGCCCGCCGCCCACGCCGCGAGCTCGCCGCGGGTGCGCGCCTCGCCGAGGCCGGTGCCGGCGAGCCGCTCGCCCCCGGCCGTGGCGCCCGCCTCGAGCGAGGCCGGGCCGCGCTCGCCGGTCGCCTTCAGCTCGAGCGAGGCGGCCTGCCCGCGCTGCGTGCTCCGGAAGAGCGAGGAGCCGGCGTGGAGGTCGAGGCCGTCGCCGCGCACCGAGAGCGTCGCCGCGAGGAGCGCGCCGGCGGGCCCGGGCCGCGCGTGGCGGACCGCGAGCGCGACGCGGCCGTCGCGCTGCAGGTCGATGAGGGGATCGGACGCGCTCAGCGGGTTGCCGGGGATCTCGCGCTCGCCGCCGGAGGCCTGCAGGAGCACGTCCCAGCGGGCGTCGCCCCGGCGGAGGAACGCCTTCGCGAGGAGGCCGCCCGAGCCGGAGGCGTCCGGGCGGCGGACCACGGTCCGCTCCCCGCCGGGGGTCGAGGGGCGCTCGTCGTAGGTGAACGGGAAGTCGCCGCGCGTCCCCGAGGCGGAGAGGGCCGCCGCGAGCCCCCAGGCATCGCCGCCGGTCGTGGTGTCGGCGGCGACGGTCCAGGTGCGGAACGAGCCCCCGCCGAGCTCGGCGGACCAGGCGTCTCCGCCCGCGGCGCGGGTCACCACGTTCACGACGCCGCCGAGCGCGCCCGCCCCGAACCGCGCGCCCTCGGCGCCGCGGACGATCTCCATCGAGGAGACCCAGCCGCGCGGGATGCGCGAGAGGTCGACGCCGCCGCCCGCGGCGGTGTTGAGCGGCAGGCCGTCGAGCAGCACCCGCACGCCGTCGGCGCTCGCGCCGCGGATGGAGACCGTCGCGAGCTGGCCGGGGCCCTGCTCGCGCACCGCCACGCCGGGCGCGGTCGCGACGAGCTCGGCGACCGCCTTCGCCTCGCCCGCGTACGCGTCCGCCTGGACCACCGTCGCGGACGAGGTGGGGTCGGACGCCTTCGCGCGCGGCAGCCGCACGACCTGCTCGGGCAGCTCGACGGGCGCGGTCGCGTCCTCCGGCCCTTCGACAGGCTCAGGGCGAACGGAGACGGGCTCGGCCCGCGGCAGGCGCGGTACGAGCGACGAAGAAAGGACGAGGGCGCAGGCGCCCCGCCGGAACGCGGAATACAGGCTCAAATTCGCGGGTCTCCTCCGGACCCGGAACGTCCGCCCCGCACCATGCGGAGCTGCTCGGAGGGAGGTCTCCTGGCTTCCGGGGCAGCGGAGCCATGCTTCTGCTCCGCGACACCCTCCGCCTTCCCACCGCGCGTCGACTTCCGCGCGGCAGTGGCACAGATGGAGGGTGCTTCACCCCGGCTACAGTGGCGGGACCGCGCCGGACTTGGACCGGCTTCCCTGTTCCTCCGAGCCTTGCTTCGAGTGCACGAGTATCCCTCGCGCTCCGCCCCGTCAAGCGAGGAGGCGCGCGTTCCACTCAACCGAGCGGAGCGAGGGACGAAACCCGTGGCCGCCGCGGGCCCGCTCGAGGACGCGGGCGACGCGGCGGCCGCGCTCGACTCACCGTCGCTGCTGCGCCGCCGCAGCCTGGCCTCCCTGCGCCGGAGCGGCGGGCGCGCCGACCACCACGTTGCCCCGCACCTTCGCGAGCCACTTCGGCCCGAGCCCCTTCACGGAGGTGACCTCCTCGAGGGTCCGGAACGGCGCCTTCGCGCGCCGCTCCACGATGGCCTTCGCCTTCTTCTCCCCGACGCCGGGCAGCCGCATCAACTCGGCGACCGGGGCGCGGTTGAGGTCGATGCGCTCGCCCGCCGGCAGCGACTTCTTCGCGGCGGCGGGCGACGCGACGGCGAGCGCGGCGGCGGCGGCGAGGGCGCCGAGCGCGCGGAGCGCGGCGCGGGTCACGTGCGCACCTCCTCGAACTGCTCCTCCTGCCGGGCCCGCGCGCCGGGCGCGCCGCGCGCCGCGTCCTCCTTGATCTCCCGGACCTGGAGCTTGTTCGTGCCGAGCGGCAGGGAGTCCAGCAGGATGGAGAGGCTGCCGTCGCGGTTGGTGAAGGCGACCCCGATGCGGGTCCAGAAGCCCTTCCCGTTCGTCTTGTCCTCGTCCTTGGGGATCGCCCACACGCCCAGCCGGCGCCCGGGGTTCCTCGCCATGATGTCGTCCATCGGGTCCTCTCTTCCGTGCTTCCGTTCTCGTTCCGTGGGTTCGCTGCGGCCGGGGTTCGCCCCGGTGCGGCGGCGCACCGTTGCGCCGCCGGAGGCTCCGCATAGCAGCGGTCGTGCCGACGCCAAGCGCCCGGAATCACGAGAGGTGGAATCCGAACAGGGGTTCAGGGCGCGGACCTTGGTCCGCGCCGCGGACCACGAGGCCGGGGCGCGGCGCACGCCCGGGCGCTAGAAGGGAGAGGTGCCGAAGGCCTCGGAACGGACGCTCCTCTTCCTCGTGGGGGCGGTCCAGTTCGTCAACGTCCTCGACTTCATGATGGTGATGCCGCTCGGACCGGACTTCGCGGTCCACCTCGGCATCCCGCTCTCGCACCTCGGGCTCGTGGGCGGCTCCTACACGGCGTCCGCCGCCGTGGTGGGCCTCCTGGGCGCGGGCTTCCTCGACCGCTTCGACCGGCGCCGCGCGCTCGCGGTCACGATGGGCGGCCTCGTCGCCGCCACCGCGCTCGGCGGCCTCGCGACCGGGCTCCACTCGATGATGGCCGCGCGCATCCTCGCCGGCGCCTTCGGCGGCCCGGCGACGGCGCTGTCGCTCTCGATCGTCGCGGACGTCGTGCCCGCCGAACGGCGCGGCAAGGCGATCGGCGCGGTGATGGGCGCGTTCTCGGTCGCCTCGGTGCTCGGCGTGCCCGCGGGCCTCGAGCTCGCGCGGCTCGGCGGCTGGCGCGCGCCGTTCTTCGCGGTGGCGACGCTCGGGCTCGTCGTCGCGGGGAGCGCGCTCCTCCTCATGCCGCCGCTCCGCGGTCACCTCGACCGCGCGGCGGCCGGGCCGGCCCGCGCGGCGGTGAGCGGCCTCGACGGGCTCGTCGCGATCCTCCGCCGGCCCGCGGCGCTCGTCGCGCTCGGCGCGGTCGCCCTCTCGATGATGTCGAACTTCGCGATCGTGCCGAACATCGCGTCGCACCTGCAGCTCGACCTCGGCTTCCCGCGCGAGCACCTCGGGCTCATGTACATGCTGGGCGGCGGCGTGGCGTTCTTCGCGATGCGCTTCGCGGGGCGCGCCGTGGATCGCTTCGGCGAGTGGCCCGTGTCGGCGTTCGGGACCGCGCTCTTCCTGGTCGTCCTCGCGGTCGGCTTCGCCTACCCGCAGCCGTGGTTCCCGGTGCCGGCCCTCTTCGTCCTCTTCATGGGCGGCAACTCGGTGCGCATGGTCGCGATGCAGAACGTGACCTCGCGCGTGCCCGCGCCCGAGGAGCGGGCGCGGTACATGTCCACGCAGTCGGCGGTGCAGCACCTCTCGAGCGCGCTGGGCGCCGCCCTGTCGACGCAGCTCCTCTGGGTGCAGCCCGACGGCCGGCTCGGGGGCATGCCGCGGCTCGCCGCCTTCTCCGGCGCGCTCGCGCTCGCGCTGCCGTTCCTCATCCGCGCCGCGGCGCGACAGGTGCCGCGCTACGCGGCGGCGCCGCCGGTCGGGAAGGCCGGGCCCTCGCCGATCTCGACCGCGCCGAAGCGCGCCTCGTAGCGGCCGAGGTTCTCCTGCAGCGCGGCCACGAGCCGCTTCAGGTGGCGCGGGGTCAGGATGGCCCGGGCGCGCACCGTCGCCTTCGGCGCCTGCGGCTGCACGTAGATGAGGTCGAGCGTGAACTCGGAGTCGGTGTGGTTCACCATCGCCATGTTCACGAAGACGCCGTTCGCGACGGCCGGGTCGAGCTCGATCTGGAGCTGCACGGAACCCGGCGGCGGCGGGGGGGTGGGCTTGTCGGCCATGAGCGTCCTTACCACGCCGGGGCCGTTCGGGGGCGTCCGCAGGTTCGACGTTGAAAGACGGCCCGGACAGGGGTAACCGATCACTCACCGTGTCGCGCCTGCCCGACATCGAGCACGGCCGTGAGTTCGAGCTGCCGGGGGGACCCGACGCGGTGCTGCTCCTGCACGGCCTCACCGGCTCGACCTGGGAGATGACCCACGTCGCCCGCCGCCTGCACGCCGAGGGCATGCGCTGCCTCGCCCCGGTGATGGCCGGCCACGGCGGGCCCGCGAGCGGCCTCGTCGGCGTCGGCTGGGAGGAGTGGGTCGCGAAGGCGCGCGGCGACCTCGCGCGGCTCTCCGGCGCGCGGCGCACGTTCGTGGTCGGCTGCTCGATGGGCGCGCTCGTCGCCTGCGCGCTCGCGCACGACGTGCCGGAGCGCGTGGACGGGCTCGTGCTGCTCGCCCCCGCGCTCGAGCTCCAGCTCGGCGGGAAGCTCGGCGGCCTGCTCGGCCGGATCCCGGCGCTGCGCGAGGCGATCATCCCGAAGCGCGCCGGCTCCGACGTCGCCGACCCGGAGGCGCGCGCGCGGAACAAGTGCATGGACGGCGTGCCGCTCGCCGCCGTCGCCGAGCTCGAGGCGCTCCAGGCGGAGGTCGACCGGCAGCTGCCCGGCATCGCCGCGCCGGCGCTCGTCATCGCCGGCGCCCACGATCACACCGTCACGATGCGCGGCGCCCGCCGGGTCGCGCGGCGGATCGGCGGCGGGCCGGCCCGGCTCGTCGTGCTCGAGAACAGCTGGCACCTCGTCGGCGAGGACGTGGACCGCGACCGCTGCGCCGAGGAGGTCGTGACGTTCCTCGAGGGCCTGCCGGTGCCCGGGCGGCCCGCGGCGTCCCGCCGGCCGAGGAAGGCGAAGGCGCCCGCGACGAAGCGGAAGCCGGCGCCGTCGCGCAGGCGCAAGTAGCGGTCCAGGGGGAGGGATCACATGGCGTCGTACGTGATGTCGATCGACCAGGGCACGACCGGCACGACCGTGCTCATCCTCGACAGGCGCCTCGGCCTGAGGGCCAAGGTGAACCAGGAGTACCGTCAGATCTTCCCGCGCCCGGGCTGGGTGGAGCACGACCTCGAGGACATCTGGAACTCGACCGCCGCCATGGTGAAGAAGGCGCTCACGCAGGCGGGCGTGAAGGGGAAGGACCTCGCGGCCATCGGCATCACGAACCAGCGCGAGACCGTGGGCATGTGGAGCCGGAAGACCGGGAGGCCCCTGCACCACGCG
Organism: Anaeromyxobacter sp.; assembly: GCA_046351695.1. Taxonomy (GTDB): domain Bacteria; phylum Myxococcota; class Myxococcia; order Myxococcales; family Anaeromyxobacteraceae; genus Anaeromyxobacter. The sequence continues at coordinate 35,371 of JAXLYA010000002.1, forward strand.
ATCGTCTGGCAGGACCGCCGCACCACCGACGCCTGCGCCGCGCTGAAGGCGGCCGGCCACGAGCCGCACGTCCGCGAGAGGACCGGCCTCGTCCTCGACCCGTACTTCTCGGCGACGAAGATCCGCTGGCTCCTCGACCACGCGAAGGGGCTCCGCGAGAAGGCCGCCTCCGGCGAGGCGGCGTTCGGCACCATCGACACGTTCCTCGCGTGGCGGCTCACGGGCGGCGCCGCGCACGTCACCGACGTCTCGAACGCCTCGCGCACGCTCCTCATGGATCTCCGCACGCGGGCGTGGGACCCGGGCCTGCTCGACCTCTTCGGCGTGCCCGCGGGCATCCTCCCGGAGATCCGGCCGTCGTCGCAGGTGTACGGCACGACGAAGGGCGTGCGGGTGCTGCCCGACGGCATCCCGGTCGCCGGCATCGCGGGCGACCAGCAGGCGGCGCTCTTCGGGCAGGCCTGCTTCGATCCGGGCGCCGCGAAGTGCACCTACGGCACCGGCGCCTTCCTCCTGCAGAACGTCGGCCCCGAGCCGGTCGCCTCGTCCCGCGGGCTCCTCTCGACCGTGGCGTGGCAGGTGGGCGACGAGGTCGCCTACGCGCTCGAGGGCTCGGCGTTCATCGCCGGCGCCGCGGTGCAGTGGCTGCGCGACGGGCTCAAGATCATCAAGCGCTCCTCCGACGTCGAGGCGCTCGCCCGCACCGTCAAGGACTCGGCCGGCGTGGTCTTCGTGCCGGCGCTCGCGGGCCTGGGCGCGCCGCACTGGCGGCCCGAGGCGCGCGGGCTCGTGCGCGGCATCGACCGCGGCACGACGGCGGCGCACCTCGCGCGCGCGACGCTGGAGGGCATCGCCTTCGAGACCTTCGAGCTCGCCGAGGCGATGCGCGTCGAGGCCGGGAAGCCGTTCCCGGTCTTCAAGGTGGACGGCGGCGCCTCCATGAACGACCTCCTCATGCAGTTCCAGGCCGACCTCCTCGACGTGCCCGTCGAGCGGCCGCGGATGATCGAGACCACCGCGCTCGGCGCGGCGTTCCTCGCCGGCCTCGGCGTGGGCTTCTGGAAGGACCGCAGCGAGATCAGGAAGGCCTGGAAGGTCGGGAAGCGCTTCACCCCGAAGATGAAGGCGACCGAGCGCGAGGCGCACCTCGCCCGCTGGCGGAAGGCCGTCCAGGGGGCGTGACCTCGGAAGGCGAACCCGTGAAGGCCCACACCCGCTACCTGACGTTCGACCTGCCGCGCCGCCGCGGCCTCGTGCGCATCACCGACGAGGTCGAGCGCACCTGCCGCGAGAGCGGGATCCAGGAGGGCATGGTCCTCGTCTCCGCCATGCACATCACCGCGGCCGTGTTCGTGAACGACGACGAGCCCGGCCTGCACGCGGACATCGAGCGGTGGGTGCAGAAGCTCGCGCCCGGCCCGGCGGCCGACGACTCCGAGCCCGGCCCCGACTACGAGCACCACGCGAGCGGCGAGGACAACGGAGACGCCCACCTGAAGAACCTGCTCATCGGGCACCAGGTCATCGTGCCGATCACGAAGGGCAAGCTCGACCTCGGCCCCTGGCAGCAGGTCTTCTACTTCGAGTTCGACGGCCGCCGCCGGAAGCGGCTCGTGCTGAAGGCGATGGGAGCGTAGGGCCTCAGCCCAGGAACGCCCGCACGAGCGCCGCGACCTCGTCCGCCCGGCTCTCGCCGAAGCCGTGGTCGCCACCGCGGATCACCTCGAGCCTCGCGTCCGGCAGGACGCGCCGGAGCGTCTCGCCGACCGCGAGCGGGCTCACCGGGTCCGCGTCGCTCCAGAGGAGCAGGGTGGGCGTCCGGAGCGACGGGAGCCGCGCGGAGAGATCGGTCCGGTCGACGAGGAACCACGGCGGCACGTCCGGCAGGCTCGCGCGGTAGCCCGGGCGCCAGTCCGCGGCACCGAGCGACGCCACGTCGAGGCCGCCCGAGGTCGCCGCGAGCACGAGGCGGCGCACGCGGGAGGGCGCGTCGAGCGCGAGCCGCGCGGCGAGCACGCCGCCCATCGACTGGGCCACCACGTCGAACGGCTCCGCGGGCAGGCGCGCGACGACCCAGCGGTAGAGGTCGTCGAGCGAGCCGAGCGCCGGATCGGGCGGCAGGCCCGCAAACCCGGGGTAGCCGACGAGGTGCACGTGGCCGAGGTCGGAGAGGCGGTCCGCGACCGGCCGCCAGAAGCCCGGCCGGCCGGCAGCACCCGGCAGGAACGCGATGGGGGTCACGAGCGAGAGCCTACCGCGGGCGCCGCGCCGTGGTGCGGCGCCGTGGTAACAAGGTGGCGTGACCGCCGCCCCCGCCGACCTCCCCGCGAAGGTGCTCGCCGCCTGGGGGCTCGAGGCCGCCCCGGCCTCGCCCGTGGACGCCGGCCTCATCAACCGGACCTTCGTCGTGCGCGGGCCGGACGGGCGCTCGGTCCTGCAGTGGGTGAACCCGATCTTCGGGCCGGAGGTGAACGAGGACATCGAGGCGGTGACCGCCCACCTCGCGGCGCGCGGGTTCCCGGTGCCGCGCCTCGTGCGGACGCGCGCGGGGGCGCTCTCGGCGGCGGACTCCGCGAGCGGCCACTGGCGGCTCATGACCTTCGTCGCCGGGCTCACGTTCCACAAGGCGACCGGCCCCGCGCTCTGCGGGAGCGCCGGGCGGCTCGTGGGCCGGTTCCACCGGGCCGTGGCCGACCTCGCCCACGTCTTCGCCCACCGCCGCCCGCACGTGCACGACACGCCCCGGCACCTCGCCCACCTCGCGGACGTGCTCTCGCGGAAGGCCGGTCACCGGAACCACGCGCTCGTCGCGCCCGTCGCGCGGGAGATCCTCGCGCGCGGCGCCGACCTGCCCGTCGTCTCCGGCCTCCCGCAGCGGGTCGTGCACGGCGACCTCAAGCTCTCGAACCTGCTCTTCTCGCCCGAGGGCGAGGCGATCGCCCTCATCGACCTCGACACGCTCGCGCGCATGAGCGTCGTGCTCGAGCTCGGTGACGCGTGGCGCTCCTGGTGCAACCCGGCGGGCGAGGACGATCCCTCGGCCGCGCGGCTCGACCTCGGCCTCTTCGAGGCCTCCGTACGCGGCTACGCCGAGGGCGCGGCGGGGCTGCTCGAGCCCGCCGAGCTCGCCGCACTGCCGAGGGCCGTCGAGCTCATCGCGCTCGAGCTCTCGGCCAGGTTCTGCGCGGACGCGCTCGACGAGTCGTACTTCGGCTGGGACCGCTCGCGGTTCCCGAGCGCGAGCGAGCACAACCTGCTCCGCGCGCGCGGGCAGCTCGCGCTGGCGCGGTCGGCGGCGGAGCAGCGCCCGGCGCAGGAGCGCGTGGTGGCGGCGGCGTTCGGGTAGCTTTGGGTTACGGGGGGAGACATGAGCTGGGACGTCGCGCTTCTCCGAACGGAGTACCGCACGGTCGCGTCGATCCCGCGCGAACGAGCGAATCGTCGAGGCGCGCCGAGCCGAGCCGTATCCGTTTCATCACGGAGATGGTCCCTCTTAGGGGTCTGGTTCAAGCGCTTGAACCACCGAGCTTAAGTGTGGAACCGCCCGTGACCACTGGGGTTGTCAGTTTGTCAGCCAACGGCATGCGCCACGCCGGCGCGGGCACGCCTTCACGGTTCGTCACCACCTCCCAGCCGCCTACTCCAGCGCGTCCAGCGCCTGCTGCACCGAGTCCACGCCGACGAGCTCGATGCCGCGCGGCGCCTCGGTGTGGCGGGCGTTCGCGGCGGGCAACAGCGCGCGCTCGAAGCCGAGGCGGGCGGCCTCGGCGAGGCGGACCTCGGGCTGGCTGACGGCGCGGACCTCGCCGGCGAGGCCGATCTCGCCCAGGAGCAGCGTGCGGGCGGGGACGGGGCGGTTGCGGAACGAAGAAGACAGCGCGGCGGCGCAGGCGAGGTCGGCGGCGGGGTCATCGATGCTGAGGCCGCCGGCGACGTTGACGAAGATGTCGCAGCCGGAGATCTCGAGGTCGAGCTTCTTCTTGAGGACCGCGGCGAGCATCGCCACGCGGGCGGAGTCGAGGCCGAGCGAGGTGCGGCGCGGCGTGCCGCCCTGGTAGGCGGCGTCGGAGACGAGCGCCTGGATCTCGCAGAGGATGGTGCGGGTGCCGTTGAGGACCGCGGTGACCGCGGAGCCGGAGGCGCCCTCGGGGCGCTCGGCGAGGAAGAGCGCGGAGGGGTTCGGGACCTCGGCGAGGCCGCCGGCCTTCATCTCGAAGACGCCGATCTCGCTCGCCGAGCCGAAGCGGTTCTTGTGCGCGCGCAGCACGCGGTACGGGTGGGCGCCGCCGCCCTCGAAGTAGAGGACGGTGTCGACCATGTGCTCGAGCACGCGCGGGCCCGCGATGGAGCCGTCCTTCGTCACGTGGCCGACGAGGAACACCGGCGTCTCGGTGGTCTTCGCGTACGCCATGAGGCGCGCGGCGACCTCGCGGATCTGCGTGACCGTGCCGGGCGCGCTCTGGAGCTCCGGGAGGTACTGCGTCTGGATCGAGTCGACCGCGACGGCGGCGGGCGTGAGCGCGTCGGCGGCGTGGAGGACCTTCCCGGCGTCGGTCTCGGCGAGCACCTGCAGGTTCGGGGCGGAGACCTGCAGGCGGTCGGCGCGGAGCTTCACCTGCCGCGCCGACTCCTCGCCGGAGACGTAGAGCACGGGCCTCTCGGGCGTGGTGCGGGCGAGCCGGTCGAGCGCGGCCAGCAGCAAGGTGGACTTCCCGATGCCGGGGTCGCCGCCGAGGAGCACGAGCGAGCCCGGCACGACGCCGCCGCCGAGCACGCGGTCGAGCTCGGCGATGCCGGTGTGGCGGCGCAATTCGACGTCGGCGGTGACCTCGCGGAGCGGCACCGGCTTCGTCGAGCCGGAGGTGCCCCAGCCGCGCACGGGCGCGCCGGCCTTCGGCTCCGGCGCGGCGACCTCCTCCTGCAAGGTGTTCCACTGCTTGCAGGAGGGGCACTGCCCGAGCCACTTCGGGCTCGAGTGGCCGCACTCGGCGCAGGCGTAGACGGTCTTCGCGCGCGAGGCGCCGGTGCGGGACATCCGTGCAGGGTAGCCCGGGGGTCCGACAGGGGCGCAGGCACCCGAGCCGCGTCAGCGGGCGGCCCAGGCCGAGTAGACCGGGCGCGCCTGGCCGGCGGCGTCCCTCAGCGACACGCTGCCGAAGAGCTTCCACTCCACGGGGCTCCCGCCCGGGTCGACCATCGGGTTCAGGAAGAGCCAGTTCACGACGCGCACGTCCCGGCCCTCGATGAACTTGAAGAGCTTCGCCACGTACGCCACCTGCTCGCTCTCCGAGGTGCTCCAGGGCGGATCCAGGCCCCCCAGGTTCTCCGCGGGCCAGCCGGTCTCGGTGATCGCGACCGGCTTCGCGCCGATCCGGGCGAAGAGGGGGGCGAGGTACGTGTCCGGCACGGCCGCCACCGTGGCGTGCTGGAAGAACGGGTAGACCGTGAGCCCGACCACGTCCACCTTCGCGAGGTCGTGGTCGGTGAGCGCCGACCAGTGCGTCGTCGTCCAGCCGTTCAGGGCGCCCGTGCCGGACAGGTGCTCGAAGTTGAAGACCGGCCCCACGAGCGTCGCGGGGGACGCCGCCTTCACCGCGTCGCGGAGGGTGCCGTACGCGGCGAGCCACGCGGCGTAGCCCGCGCTCGACTGCTCCGCGTAGAAGTCGTTCTCGTTGCCGAGGAAGACGTACGGCGGCCGCTCGGCGGCGGCGTAGGCCGCGAGCATCGCCTGGAACGCCGCGATGGCGCCGGCGTTGGTCCAGTCGTTCGTGGCGTCGGAGGGGACCTTCACGAAGAGCGTCGAGCCGGAGCGCCACCCGAACACCACCACCGGCGTGTAGCAGTTCGCGGCGGCCGAGTCGGAGATGAGCTGCGCGGCGAGCGGCACCGTCCCCGCGTCCGTCCCCGCCACCGCGTCGTCCCGCCACGCGCCGTTCCACATGACGCCCGAGTCCCGGAACGCCTTCACCTCGGCGAGGAACTCGGGGACCTTCGCGTAGTCGAGCGGGAAGCCGGCCGGCGAGAGGGCCACGCCCTTCGTGAGGCCGGGGAGCGGGCAGGCCTCGACGGGTGCCGGACCGTCCTTCGACCCGCAGGCGAGCGCGAGGACGAGCACCGCGGACAGCGACAGGCGTGACGTCATGAGACACCCCCAGCCTCGATCTCGGCACGATGGCGGGCCTCGATAAGGGGGTAGCCCCGCTGCGACGAGGCTCACGGCGGCGCGAGATCGCGCGCCCGGTAGAGCTTGATGTTCCGGTAGGTGGGGAGCGGGCCGCGGAAGTCGACCGCCTCCCCGTCGGGCGTGAAGAAGAGGCCCGGCAGGTGCTCCACGAGCCGGAAGTCCTGCCCGCCGCCCACGAGGTGGAGCCAGCCGTTCCGCAGCGCGACCTCGTACTGCTTCTCGCCCACGCCGAACCTGCGGCGGACGTACGAGCCGACGAAGACCGCCCAAGCCTTCTTGCCGGGGCCGCGCGGCGTCGCGTCCCCCTCGCCGAACTCCCAGCTCGTCCCGTCGTACGGCCGGACGACGGCCACGGGCGCGCCGTCCTCCCCGCGGACGAAGCGGTAGAGGTAGTTCCTGGAGGTGAACTCGAGCGGCGAGACCGGCGTCAGGGGCTCGAAGGCGTTCCCGTTCGCGAAGCCGAACCGGCCGCCCCGGGTCGCGAACACCTTGTCGTCGCTCGTGCCGTTGTAGCGCCCGTCGAGGCCGGCCGGCACGTAGGAAGGGTCGACCGACGGCGCCGGCGCGTGCCGGGCCAGCCAGTCGGAAGGTCCCGCGGGCCTGCGGCCCGTGAGCTCCTCGATGAGCCGCACGAGGAGGTCCTCCGCGATCTGCTCGTGGCCGTACTCCTGATCGGACGAGTTCGTGAGGACCACGACCCCGTAGCCGAGGTCCGGCAGCCACTTCATCTGGGAGAGGAACCCGAACCCGCCGCCGCCGTGATCCAGGCTGCGGACCTCCTCGCCGCCGAGGTGGTACCGGCGCACCCAGAGGCCGTGGCCGTAGCCGCTCACCTGGCCGTCGAGCGGGAAGGGGAGGGTCCCCATCGCCGAGGCCAGCTCCTCGCGCAGGAGCACGCGCCCGTCCACCCGCCCCGCGTTCAGGTGGAACCGGACGAACCGGGCGAGGTCCGAGGCGCTCGCGTACAGGCCCGCCGGCGCGAGCATCGGGATCTCGACCGGGAGCACGGGGATGAGCTTGTTGTTCCCCTCGGCCCGGTTCGGCTCGCGCCGGATCGCCGCGTGGTCGAACGTGCTGCGGGTCATGCCGAGGGGCGCGAAGAGCCGCTCCTGCAGGTACGCCGGGAAGGGCCGCCGCACCACCCGCTCCAGGCACCGGGCGGCGAGCTCGGTCCCGAGCCCCGAGTACTCCATGCGCTCCCCGGTCCTGAAGCGCATCCAGGTCCGCGAGAAGCTCGCGAGGTGGGCCTCGTAGGACGGCGAGGAGGCGTCGCTGTTGTTCCCGACCGGCGCGTCGTGGGTCAGGCCCGCCGTCATGGACACGAGGTGGCGCAGCGTGATCCCGGAGAGGGGATCGCCGCCGAAGCGGGTCTGGATGGAGAGCTCGGGCAGGTACCTGCGGACGGGGACGTCGAGGTCGAGGAGGCCGTCCTGCACGGCCAGCATGACTCCAGTCACCGTCACGGGCTTCGAGATCGAAAGGACCCCGAACATGGTGTCGCCGTCGACCGGCCGCGTCCGCGCCGCGTCCCGGTATCCGAAGCCCTTCACCCAGACGAGCTCCTCACGGCTCACGAGCGCGATCGCCAGGCCGGGCAGGTAGAACTCCTTCGCGAGGATCGCCTGGATCTTCCGCTCGCTCTCCTCGGTGAGCGCCCGGAGCCGATCGGGCGAGAGGCGCCGCGGGGGCGGTGCGGCGGGCTGCGCGTGCGCGGAGGTGCAGGCGGCGAGCGCCAGCGCGACCCCGAGGCGCCGGGCCGTCATGGCGCGCCTCGCGCCGGCTTCCGCGCCACGATGAACTGCTGCTTCCCGCTGTCGTGGAGGCACACGGACTCCACGAGCTCGAGGCCCCCGTCGGTCATCAGCCGCTCCAGCCCGGTCACGGAGAACAGGGCGATCGGCGGGACGAGGTGGAGGCGGCCCGCGAGGGGCAGGACGACGCCGTAGGACGTCCGCTCGAGGCAAGGCGTGGCCGAGACGAGGAGGCCGCCCGGCTTCAGGAGGCCGCGCGCCGCCCGCAGGAACCGCGGCGCGTCGTCGAGCAGGTGCAGCAGGTAGAACGCCAGGACGGCGTCGAACGGGCGCTCCCGGAGCGCCGGGTCCTCGATGGTGCCGTGCAGGAAGGAGCAGTTCGTGACGGCGGCCGCGGCGCACTTCGCCGTCGCCCGCTCGATCATGTTCCGCGAGAGGTCGATGCCCACGACCCGGCCCACGCCGCCCGCGAGCGCGAGCGCCGCGGTGCCCGTCCCGCAGCCGCAGTCCAGCACCGTGTCGCCGGGCGCGAGGTGGCGCCGGGTGAGCTCGACGATCCGCGCGTTGATCGGCGCGTCCTTGCTCTCGAGCCAGTCGAAGTGCTTCGCGAGCCGGTCCCAGAAGGCCTCTTCGCGGGTGCGCATGGTGGCGCGACGCTCTCACCCTGCGCGAAGGCAGGCGAGGGACGAGCGAGGGCGCCACCTCCGGGCGAGCCGATCGCGCGCGCGGCAAACGGCCCGGGGTTACTGCCCCCCGCCCGCGAGCTCCGGCCGGCAGAGGCTGTGCCCGAGCCTCCGCTCCTCGCGCCCGCGCACCTTGCAGCCGTAGCCAGGGCCGTCCATCGAGGCCCCGCCGGCGAGCCAGGCGACGTCCCAGCGGTCGAGCCGGCCGCAGACGGCGTCGCGGTGCGCGTCGACCTCGCCGATGGTGACCGGGAGGTAGCCGCCCGGACAGGCGGGGCCGGCGACCTTCACGACGCTGCGCGGGTCGAAGGGCGCGGGCGGCGGGCGGGGCGGCTCGCGGTAGGGCGGCGGCTCGCGTGGCGGGTCGCGGTAGACGGGCGGCTCGCGCCGGGGCGCGTGCATCGGCAGGGCCGCGGACACGAAGCACTGCGCGGAGTCACCACCGCCGCCGCGCACCGGTGCGCCCGTGAAGAGGCGCACCTCGAAGCGGTCCCCGCGGGGCCGGCCGAGCTCGACGCCGGTGCAGCCTCGCGTCCGCGCGCAGAGCGCGATCGCCTCGTTGAGCGTCCGCTCGCCGGCACGCTTCGGTCCCCACCCGCGGCGACGCTCGCCGTCGCGCGGGACGGGGCCCTCGCAGCGGCCCGCCTCGGCGACGAGCGCGAGCCGCGGGGCCTGGTCGAGGGGCACCCACGTGAAGCAGGTGTCGGCGCCGCCCTCGCCCACGAACGGCGCGTGGCCGAACAGGTTGCAGTCGAAGGTGTCGCCGTCGGGCCGGGCGAGGTCGAAGCCGGTGCAGCCGGGCGTGTCGTCGCAGAGGACCCGGCACTCGGCGGGCGTGCCCTGGCCCTCGTAGCGCGGCCAGCCGCCCTGGTTCCAGCCCGGGCCGCGGCAGGAGCCGGCGATGGGCACGTAGCCGGCCCCGGGGGGCGGCGGATCGGCCATGGTCGCCCGCGGCGCGGCGGCGAGGAGCAGGGCCACCATGGCGCCGAGGCAGCCGAGCGCGAGGGGGCGCGTCACCGGGCCTTCCAGTTCGCGTAAGTGAGGATCGGGAAGTCCCAGCCGCCGGACGCGGAGGCCGCGAGCAGCGCCTTGCCCTTCGCGGGGGTGGCGACGAGCCCCTTCGAGAAGCCGAGCGTGGGGAGCGTCTTCGGATCCCAGTTCCAGCCGACCTCGATGGAGTCCACGAGGGCCGTGGCCTGCGCGAGGCCGGGGATCTTCTCGGCCGCCTTGTCGAAGCCCGGGCCCTTGCCGAGGCTCACGGTCAGCCCGGGCGCCGGGGAGGTCGCGAAGTCGGAGAGCTTCGTCTTCGGGTAGAACATCGCCCCGACGCCGGCGGAGGCGAGCTCGGTCGACGAGGTCGCGCCGAGGCCGACCGAGGCGTACAGGCCGCCCTCGCCGTTGAGGTTGGTCACCCAGGTCAGGCCGACGTCCATGGCCGTGTGGTAGGTCGGGTGGATGAAGGTGCTGCTCACGCCGATCGCGATGAAGTTCTGGGCGATGGCGTCGGTGAGGTTGAGCTCACGGATGCGCGCCTCGACCTCCTTCGGCCCGCTGTCGCACATGAGCTTCTCGTCGAGGAGCATCGCCTTCAGCTTCCCCTGCGCGGCGCCGACCCGCCCGGCGAACGTCTTCGCGTCGTCCATCACCTTCCCGTCGAGACGGCCCACGGTCTGGTCGAGGAGCTTCTGCACCTCGTCGAGGTCGGTGACGAGGTCGGAGAGGTCGTCCAGCTTCTGCTCGACCGGCTTCTTCACCGCGTCGACGTACGGGGTGACGAGCTTCTGGAGGTCGTCGTAGCCCTTGTCGCCCTTCGCGAGCGCGCCGACGAGCTGCCGGCAGAAGACCTTCGTGTCCGCGGCGAAGATGTCGAGCAGCCGGTCGGTGCAGGCCCTCGGCCCATCCACGGGGTTCACCGTGCGGAAGTTGCCCTTCGGGCAGCTCCAGCACTCGCCGCCGTTGCGCGGGTCCCAGAACTCGCCGGCCTCGCAGCCGTACTTCGAGACCCGGGTCGCCGGCTTCAGCGACTCCGCCGCGGGCTTCGCGCAGGCCTTGTCGTCGGTCACCGCGTAGGCCGTGCGCGTGAAGCCCTTCGGGCAGCTCCAGCACTGGCCGCCCTTGCGCGGGTCGTAGAAGGACCGGCCGCCGCAGCCCTTGAACTTGTGCTCGAACTTCGCCGGGCCGAGCTTCTCGCCGATGAGCTCCTTCGTCGCGCACGCCTTGTCGCTCGTCACCTTGTAGGCGGTCCGGCGCGGCTTCGACTTCGGGCAGCTCCAGCACTCGCCGCCCTTGCGCGGGTCGAAGAACTCGCCCTCGTCCTCGTCGCAGCCCCAGGAGTGCTTGTAGTCGGCCTCCTTGAAGGTCTCGCCGCCCGCCTTCGAGCACGCGTCGTCCTCGGTCACGCCGTAGGCGGTCCGGGCGAAGCCGTCGGGGCACTTCCAGCACTCGGAGCCGGCCGAGAGGTCGTCGAGCCGCAGGTCGAGGAAGCTGCCCTTCGGGCAGTCCTTGGGCTTGTCGCCCTGCTTCGCCTTCGAGAAGTCGGCGCGAGCGGGAGCGGCGAGGAGGAGGGTCGCCGCGAGGACGGCGAGGGGGGCAGGGCGCATTGACGGACCGTTACAGGGCGACCGCCGCGACGGCAAGTCCGGGTGCGTCGCGGAGGCGGTCCCTCGCGGGTGCCGTCGTCACCAGAAGTGAATTACGTCACCCGGCCCGGGGACTACTTCCGACCCTCGAACTGGACCTGCAGGATGCGGGCGGCGCGCAGCAGGCCGTCGTCGGGGTCCGCCTTCTGGAGGGCCCCGAGGAGGCGACCGAGCTCCTCGCCCGCCTCGACCCGGCGGCCGGCGCCGGCGAGGGCGGTCGCGAGCTGGAGCCGGCTGCGGGGGAGCGCCCAGGGGCGGACGCCGCCGTGCTCGTAGAGCGCCTGCGCGGCGTGCAGGGCGTCCATCGCGGCCTTGTGGTCGCCGGCGTCCTCGAGCGCGAAGCCGAGGAGGAACGGCGCCGCCTCGGCCGGCACGCCGAGATCCTTCCGCCGCTCCTTCACGAGGTCGCGCAGCGCCGAGGCGCCCGCGGCCGCGTCGCCGCCGCGCCAGGCGGCGACGGCGGCGTGGAGGCGCGCGGGGGCGAGCCCGCCTGGAGGTGCACGGCGTACGGCGCCGCGCCGGCGAGGTCGCCGGCCTGGGCGGCGAGGCTCGCGCAGGCCGCCGCGCGGGCGGGCGCGAGCGGCTCGAGGGCGGCGAGCTCCTTCCGGAGCAGGGCCTCGTCGCGGCGGCCGGCGAGGAGCTCCACGCGGCGGGTGCGGACCCACGCGTCGGCGGGCCCGGCCTCGAGGAGCGCGGCGTCGAGCTCCTTCTGCGCCTCCTTCCAGCGCCCCTGCTCGACGAGCGTCTCGGCGAGGAGGACCCGCCGCGAGGGGCGGCGGGCGGGCGGCGCGGCGGCGAGGTCCTCGCGCGCGGCGCGCTCGGCGGCCTCGAGGTCGCCGGAGAAGGCGAGCGCGTGGACGAGGTCGTCGGCCGCGAGCGGCGAGCCGGCCTTCCTGCCGGTGTCGGCCGCGGCGGCGGCCGCGCGGCCGTCGCCGAGCCAGCCGCGCGTGACGGAGAGCACGTGCAGCGTGCCCGGCGTGCGCCCGCCGGCGGCGAGCGCGCCCGCGAGCGACTCGAGCCGGCCCTTGTCGCCGAGGTGGCCGAGCACGCGGGCGAGGCGCGCCTGCACCCAGGGGTCGGCCGGCGCGGCGCGCTGCGCCCGCTCGAGCAGGGTGGCCGCCTCCTCGAGCCGCCCGCGCTGCCAGGCGAGGTCCGCGGCGAGGAGCGGCGCGTCGCGGTCGGTGAGGTCGGCCGCCATGAGCCGCTCGTACGCGGCGGCCGCGGCGCGGTCGTCGCCCGCGAGCGCCGAGCGCCACGCGGCGGCGAGCGCGGCGGCGCGCTCGGGCAGCCGCGCGCCGGCGGCCGTCACCGGCGCGAGCAGGGTCCGCTGCCCCTCCACGTCGGCGCCCGCCTCGAGCCCCAGCACGGCGAGCGCGAGCTGCGCCGCCCCGAAGCCCGGGTCCTTCGCCACCGCCTCCCTGAAGGGCCCGTCGCAGGGCCGCTCCGGCGCCCGGGGCCCGGAGACGCACGCGGCGCCCGCCTGGTACCAGCGCCAGGCCTCGAGGTCGGGCGTGTAGCTCGCGGCGAGGCGCGCGGGCCGGCCGTCCACCTCGGCGGGCGGCTCCCCGAGCTCGAGGCGCGCGCGGCGCGCGAGCCGGTCGATCATCTCGACGGCGTCGGAGAGGTCGTCGCAGCGCTCGGCCACGGTGAACGCGCGATCGCCGGTGCGGGGGTCGAGGGCGGTGAGCTCGCCGACGAACCCGGCGGAGAGCCGGCGCAGCGTGAGCTCGAGGGCCCAGCGCGCCTTGAGGTCGTCCCAGGCCGGCTTGACCGCCGCGACGTCGAGCCGCCCGGTGCCGCCGGCCCGCGCCGCGCCCACGAGGTCACCCCGCGGGATCGCGCGCACGCGCCCCGAGGGCGCCAGCGCCCGCGCGAGGAGCTCCGAGACGCCGGCGAAGGCCTCGGTGCGGGTGGTGTCGACCTCGTCGAGCACGATCACCGGCACCGTCGCTCCGCCGCCACGGCCGCGGACCCACAGGCCGCCGGCCACGATGGCGGCCACCGTGGCCACCGCCGCCGCGACGGCCACCGCGCGCCGGGCAGGGCGCGGCAGGCGCCCGCCGCGCTGGTAGGCCGCGAGGGCCTGGGCGAGCTCCGCGCCGTCCCGGAACCGGCGCCGCGGGTCCCGGTGCAGGCACCTCGAGACGACGTCGGCGAGCTCCCAGTGGACGCCGGCAGGGCGCGGGGTGGCGCCGCGCTCGAGCGCGTCGGTGTGGCTGCCGGCCACGGCGTACGGGATGTTGCCCGTCAGCGCCTGGAACATGATCACGCCGAGCGCGAAGACGTCGGAGCGCGCGTCGCCGGGCTCGCCGCGCCACTGCTCGGGCGCGAGGAAGGGCGGGGCGCCGCCAGCGGACAGGTTCTTGCCGCTCGGGCGCGAGAGCCCGAGGCCGGTCACCTTCACGCGGCCGTCGGGGAGGAGGAGCACGTTGCCCGGCTCGAGGTCCCGGTGCGCGACGCCGGAGGCGTGCGCGGCCTCCAGCGCGGCGGCGATCTGCCGGGAGAAGGCGAGCACCTCCGCCTCCGGCAGCGGGCGCTCGCGCAGCCGCTCCTGGAGCGTTCGACCCTCGAGCCAGTCGGAGACGACGAACGGCCCGCCGGCCCAGGTGCCCGCGTCGAAGTAGCCGACGACGTTCGGGTGCTCGACGCGGGCGCCGGCGTCGGCCTCGGCGCGGAGCGACTCCTCCGAGACGAGCGCGCGCAGGCGCGGCCCGGGCCGGAAGAGCTTCAGCGCGACCGTGCGGCCGGTCGCGCGCTCGCGCGCGAGGTGCACGTCGGCGAGGCCGCCGCGGCCCGCCACCCGCACGACCTCGTACGGACCGACGAACGCGCCGGGCGTCAGCGCGACCGACCACGCCGGCTCGGTCGCGCCGGGCGGGAGCTTCGCGACGTCCTCGAGCAGCTCCGCGAGGCGGCCGGGCGCGATGAGGTGCTCGTCGGAGGGCGCCGCGGGCGCCACGGTGTCGGGGTTGGAGGCGATGGAGGTGAGAGTACGCGACGGCGCCCGGAGCGCGAAGTGAGGGCCGTCACCCCGGGCAGGTCTCGCGCTTTTTGATTGTCGTGTCGGGTGGTTGCATCGTCAACCTGTACCCGGCTCACCGGTTGACGAGCGCGGGGCCGGGCCGGTAGGGTGCCGCCCCATGCACGACTTCCCGCGCGCCGCCCCGGCCCTGCCCGAGGGCATCGAGCCCATCACCGTGGACGAGGCGCTGCGCCTCATCCGCCACACCGAGGGGCCGGCGCTCGAGGCGCTGCTCGAGCGCGCCGACCGGGTCCGGCGCGCGGTGCACGGCGACGGCGTCTCCCTGTGCGGCATCACGAACGCGAAGTCGGGCCGCTGCGCGGAGAACTGCGGCTTCTGCGCCCAGTCGGCGCACTTCCCGGAGGCGGAGTCCCCGGTCTACCCGCTCATCCCGGCCGAGGACATCGTCGCGCAGGCGCAGGCCGCCGAGCGCGCCGGCGCGCGCGAGTTCTCGATCGTCACCTCCGGCACCCGCCTCGCGAAGGAGTCCGAGCTCGCGACGCTCGAGGACGCCGTGCGGCGCCTGCGCAGCGAGACCGGCATCGAGCCGTGCGCCTCGCTCGGCCTCATGCGCGAGCCCGAGCTCGCGCGCCTGAAGGCCGCCGGCCTCATCCACTTCCACCACAACCTCGAGACCGCCCGCAGCCACTTCGACCGGGTCTGCACGACGCACTCCTACGACGAGCAGCTCGAGACCATCCGCGCCGCGAAGCGGCTCGGCCTCGAGCTCTGCACCGGCGGCATCCTCGGCATGGGCGAGACGCCCGAGCAGCGGGTCGAGCTCGCCGAGACCCTGCGCGACCTCGGGGTCGAGCACATCCCGCTCAACTTCCTCAACCCGCGCCCCGGCACGCCCCTGGCGGGCGTGAAGGCGATCACGCCGGGCGAGTGCCTCGCCGCGATCGCGGTCTTCCGCCTGATGATGCCCGCGGTCCACCTGTTCGTGATGGGCGGGCGCGAGGTGAACCTCGGCGACCGGCAGGTGGACATCTTCCGCGCGGGCGCCGACGGCACGATGGTCGGCAACTACCTCACGAGCGCGGGGCGCGCGCCGGACGCCACGGTCGGCATGGTCGAGGCGCAGGGGCTCAGGCTCCGCCCGCCGTCCACGGGCAAGCCCTGGGCCTTCGAGCACCGCCCGCCCACCGAGGCCGACTGGAACGTCGCCGCCGCGGGGCCCGACCGTCGCTCGCTGCCGGTCGTGCGGTGACCGCCGGCCCGCCCCCGGGATCGCCGCGGCTCGGCTGGCTCGACGCCGCGCTCCTCGAGCTCGAGGAGGCGGGGCTCCGGCGCACGCTCGAGCCGCTCGGCTCGCCGCAGGGTCCCGTGGTCGAGGTCGGCGGCCGGCGCCTCGTCAACCTCTGCTCGAACGACTACCTCGGCCTCGCCTCGGACCCGCGCCTGCGCCGGGCCGCCGCCGACGCGGCCCTCGCCGAGGGCGCCGGCAGCGGCGCCTCCCGGCTCGTGGCGGGGGATCTCCCCGTCCACGGCCGCCTCGAGCGGGCGCTCGCCGCGTTCGAGGGGACCGAGGCGGCGCTCCTCTTCAACTCCGGTTACCACGCGAACGCCGGCGTCCCGCCCGCGCTCGTGGGCAGGGACGACGCGATCTTCTCGGACCAGCTCAACCACGCCTCGATCATCGACGGCGCGCTGCTCTCCCGCGCCGACCTCGTGCGCTACCGGCACGCCGACGCGGACGACCTCGCCGCGCGGCTCGCGCGCTCGACCGCGAAGCGGAAGCTCGTGGTCACCGATGCGGTCTTCTCGATGGACGGCGACGCCGCGCCGCTCGCCGCGATCGCGGAGGCCTGCGCGCGGCACGGGGCGATGCTGTACGTCGACGAGGCGCACGCGACCGGCGTGCTCGGCCCGACCGGCGCCGGGCTCGCCGAGGCGCTCGGCGTCGCGGGCCGGGTGGACGTGCGGATGGGCACGCTCG
Organism: Anaeromyxobacter sp.; assembly: GCA_046351695.1. GTDB lineage: Bacteria > Myxococcota > Myxococcia > Myxococcales > Anaeromyxobacteraceae > Anaeromyxobacter. The sequence continues at coordinate 51,589 of JAXLYA010000002.1, forward strand.
GGAAGGCGCTCGGCGCCTTCGGGGCGTACGTCGGCGGCGAGCGCCGGCTCGTCGACTGGCTCGTGAACCGCGCGCGGCCGTTCGTGTTCACGACCGCGCTGCCGCCGGCGGCGTGCGGGGCGGCGCTCGAGGCCCTGCGCATCGTGCGCGAGGAGCCGGCGCGGCGGGAGCGGGTGAACGCGCTCGCCGCGCGCGCGAAGGCGGGGCTCGCCCGGCTCGGCTTCGTGCTCGACGGGGTGGTGGCGCCGATCCTGCCGGTGGTGCTCGGCACCGAGGCGCGTGCGGTCGCGGCGTCGCGGGCGCTGCGCGAGCGGGGCTTCTTCGTGCGGGCGATCCGGCCGCCGACCGTGCCGCGGGGCACGAGCCGCCTGCGGGTCACCCTCACCGCGGCGCACGACGAGGGGCAGGTCGACGCGTTCCTCGGCGCGCTCGCCGAGGTGCTGCCGCTCCTGCCCCCCGCCTGACCTTCCTCAGTTGGCGCGCGGGGCGCCGCTGCGGAGCTGCGCGAGCGTCTGGGGCCGGGTCTCGCGGGCCGAGAGCTGCTGCGCCCATGCCGCGCGGCGCGCCTCGACCTTGTAGAGCCAGTCCTCGCTCGTGGAGCTGGGCACGGCGTCCGTCACGAACGCCAGCACGAGGAAGATCCAGACCATGATCGTGACCGCCCCCGCGAGCCCCCAGGGCCTCGGGACGTTCTCGAACATCTGGCCGGCGATCTTCGCGCTCCTCATGACCTTCTCCTCCGTGGGCTTCGAACCATCGACCTCACCGCCCATTGTACAGGAGCGGGTCCAGCTTATTTCGTGACGCGTTGACTCAGCGTGCAGACCCGACATGTCCGTTTCGGGGCCACGCCTCGATGGGGCTACCCGCGCTCCCCGTGAGGGCGTGGTCACGCGGGCTTCCGGGCGGGCTCTCGCTCGCCTGCCCGGTGGTGGGAGCGGGTCCCACGTGGGGCCGACTCACCCGAAGGGCGCGGGTCGCGCGCCCGGGAGGCGGGGTCGCCGGTGCGTCCGGGTGCCGCCCGGGCGCGCGGCGCTACTCGAGCAGCCCCTCGGCGCGCGCCATCTCGGTCAGCTTCGACTTGAGCCGCTCGAAGCGCTTGCGGAGCGCGACCTCGTCGACGGGCGCGCCGTCCTCCGCGAGCACGATGGCGACCTCGCGCCAGGCGAGGTTCCGGTCGAGCCGGAGCACGAGCAGCGTCTGCTCCTCGGGCGTGAGCTGGGCGCGCAGCCGGTCGATGCCCTGCTGGCGCGCCTCGCCCCGGCCGAGCAGCACGCTCGAGCGGACCTCGTCGGCGATGCGCGAGAGCTCCGTGGTCTCGAGCCGGCGGCCGCGCTGCCGGTAGGGATCGCGCAGGTGCCGCGCCGCCGCGTGCCACGCGACGCGGTAGGCCCAGACGCGCACCGGGCACTCGCCGCGGAAGCCGGGCAGGCCGCGCCAGAGGTCCTCGGTGAACTGCGAGAACACGTCGGCGGCGTCGGCGTCGTTTCGGAGCACCGAGGCGAGGTAGCCGAGGATGCTCGGCCCGTGGTCGCGCACGATCGCCTCCGCGGCGCCCCGGAGGTCGCCTGCGGTGATGAGCTCGTTCGCGCGATCCTCGATCGGGTTCGACAATGGGGACCCCCTCCGGCGCCTGTGCGGCGGCCGGATCATGGCCGAAGGGCGGGGGGCCCGCAACGTGGGAGGCTTGGGCCACGCCTCTGCGAAGCGCAGCGGAGCAGATCCGGGGAGGGGCCCCGGCGGAGCTTTGCTCCGCCAGGGGAGGGGGCTGCCCCCTCCAGAATTACAGCTGGGTCAGCCGGCGGGCGAGCTCGACGCGGTTCCGCACGCCGAGCTTGTCGAAGATGGTCTTCAGGTGGCTCTTGACCGTCTGGGAGGCGATGCCCAGCCGCTCGGCGACCTCGCGGGACCGCAGGCCGTCCGCGACGAGCAGGGCGACCTCGCGCTCGCGCTGGGTCAGCCCGTCGGAGGGCGCCGAGGCGACCGGCTCCGGCCCCATCGTCATGGCCTCGGGGAGGGGCTCGCGCCAGAGGTGGAGCTGGGTGCGACCCTTGCCCACCGCGGTGACCTCGATGCGCAGCCGCTCGCCGTGGCCTTCCATCACGAGCGTCCGGCGGATCCCCGGTACGCCGTTCTGGGCAGCTTCCGAGAGGCCGCGGAGCTCAGCCGGCACCATGCCGCCGTCGACGGCGTCGCCGAAGAAGACCTTCAGCATCTCCTCGGCCTGGCGGTCGCAGCGAAGAAGCCCGGACGCATCGGCGTGTGCAGCGGCGCCGCGCGGAGCGGGCACGCGAACGTTCGCGCGCATCATGACCAGAACACCCCCCTCAAGTGTGTGCCGGTGTAGCTGTGCGTATACTAACCGGGTTACGGGCGCCTGGTCACCCGCTACGGGGGACCCCAAGTGCCTTTTTCGGGTTGGGCAGGGTCGGGTCTGTCCCGCGACAATCGGCCCAATCGGAGCGGCCCCGAGGAGCCCTCGGGTACTCACGTAGCGTAAGGGGCCGCGGCCGAGAACCGAACGATCTTGCGGAAGTCCGGCGGGACGCAGCGGCCCGCCGGACTCCCGGTTCCGTGCAGCGGCGCTCCGGATCCGCCTACCGGAGCTCCACCTCGAACCCGATGCGCCGGGCCGACTCGAGGAGCTCGTCGGTCGGTTGCACCTTCAGCGGCACCGCGATGGTGGTCTCGCTCTGCTCCGGGATGACCGCCCGCACCGTGACGGCGCAGCCGCCGGGGAAGCGAGCGAGCAGCCCCTTGAGCTCGCTCACGCGGTCGACGGAGAGTCGATCCGCGTCGAGCCGCAGCATGATCTCGCTCGTCTTCTGCGTGCGCACCGCGGAGAGCGCCTCCATCTCGGTGGCGGTGATCTCGGCCTTCGGGTTCTCGGCGTCGCGGTCGTTGATGCGGACCTCTCCGTGCACGAGCACGGGCTCGTCGGACTTCGCGAGGTGCTCCCAGTCCGTCCAGCCCTTCTGCGGGGGCCGCTGCCCGTTGCCCGGCCGGCTGGCCCAGCAGATGACCTCGACCGTGCCGGTGAGGTCCTCGAGCGTGAGGAAGCCGAAGCGCGTGCCCTTCTCCTTGTTCATGCGCTCGCGGACGGACGCGACGACGCCCACCACCGCCACCTTGTCGCCGTGGCGCTTCCGCGCGACGGCGGCGCACGTGGTGGAGGCGTAGCGGCGCACCTCCTTCTCGTGCCCGGCGAGGGGGTGTCCGGTGAGGTAGAAGCCGAGCGCCTCCTTCTCGAAGGCGAGCCGCACCCGCTCCGGCCACTCCTCGACCTTGAGGTCGCCGAGCTGCTCGCCCGCCTTCGGGTACCGCGGCGTGACGGGCGCCGCGGCGATGAGGGCGCCGAAGAGGTTCGCCTGGCCGGAGGCGCGGTCGGCCTGCGCGGAGGCGCCGGCCGCGAACGCGCCCTCGATGCCGGCGAAGAGCTGCCAGCGCGGCACGCCCTCCCAGTCGAAGGCGCCGGACTTCACGAGCGCCTCGACCACCTTCTTGTTCACGCGGCGGGTGTCGACCCGGGACGCGAAGTCGTGGAGCGACTTGAAGGGGCCGGCGTCCTTGCGCGCCTCGAGGATGGCCTGCACGGCGGTCTCGCCGACGCCGCGCACGGCGCCGAGGCCGAAGCGGATGCGGCCCTTGGACGGCTTGCCGTTCTCGGCCTTGGCTCCCGGCGAGGGAGGGAACGCGCCGAACGCCTCGCCCGACTCGTTGACGTCCGGCGGCAGCACCTCGATGCCGCTCCCGCGGGCCTCCGAGATGTGCATCACGACCTTGTCGGTGTTCGAGGCCTCGCTCGAGATGAGCGCGGCCATGAACTCGACGGGGTAGTGCGCCTTCAGCCAGGCGGTCTGGACGGTGAGGAGGCCGTAGGCGGCGGAGTGCGACTTGTTGAAGCCGTACGCCGCGAACTTCTCCATCAGGTCGAAGACGTAGGTCGCGATCTTCTCGTCGACCTGCTTCTCGGCCGCGCCCTTCATGAAGATGGCGCGCTGCTTCGCCATCTCCTCGGCCTTCTTCTTGCCCATCGCGCGCCGGAGCAGGTCGGCGCCGCCGAGCGAGTAGTTGCCCAGGACCTGGGCGATCTGCATCACCTGTTCCTGGTAGACGATGACGCCGTAGGTCGGCTCGAGGACGGGCTCGAGCGTCGGGTGCGGGTAGGTGACCTTCTCCCGGCCGTGCTTGCGGTCGATGTAGACGTCGACCATCGTCCGGCCGTCGTCGAGCTTCTGGTCGAGGGGGCCCGGGCGGTAGAGCGCGCCGGCGGCGATGACGTCCTCGAACCGCGAGGGCTTCATCTTCACCACCATCTCGGTGAAGCCCGACGACTCCATCTGGAAGACGCCCGCGGTGTCGCCGCGGCTGATGAGCTCGTAGACCGCCGGATCGTCGAGGGGGATGTCCTTCGCCTCGAAGTCCTTGCGCTCGGGGTGGTTGCCGCGGACGAGCCGGAGCGCGTCGTCGATGACGGTGAGGGTCTTGAGGCCGAGGAAGTCGAACTTCACGAGGCCGGCGGCCTCGACCTCCTCCTTCGCGAACTGCGACACCAGCATCTCGGACTTGTCGTCCTTGTACGCCGGCACGTAGTCCCACAGCGGCTTGTCGGCGATGACGACGCCGGCGGCGTGGAGGCCCGCCTGCCGGTTGAGCCCCTCGAGCGCCATGCCGATGTCGAGCACGTCGCGCGTCGTGACCGTCTGCTGCTTGCCCTGCGGATCCACCCACTGCGAGAGGATGGCGGGCTTCTTGTACATCTCCTCGAGCCGGGGCTCGGGCGGCGCCTTGTCGGTGCCGTACACGAGCTCCTTCAAGGGCGGGGTCTTGCCCTGCACCGGGTCGGGGACGAGCTTCGCGATGCGGTCGCCCTCGCTGAAGGGCAGGCCCATCACCCGGACGACGTCGCGGATGACCGAGCGCGCCTTGAGCGAGCCGAAGGTGATGATCTGGCCGACGTTGTCCTTGCCGTACTTCTCGCGGACGTAGCCGATCACCTCGTCGCGCCGGTTCTGGCAGAAGTCGACGTCGAAGTCGGGCATCGACACGCGCTCGGGGTTGAGGAACCGCTCGAAGAGCAGGTTCCAGCGGAGCGGGTCGAGGTCGGTGATGCGCAGCGACCAGGCGACGATGGAGCCCGCGCCGGAGCCGCGGCCCGGGCCCACCGGCACCTGGTGCTCCTTCGCCCAGTTGATGAAGTCCTGGACGATGAGGAAGTAGCCGGAGAAGCCCATCCGCTGGATGACGGAGAGCTCCATGTCGAGCCGCTGCCGGTAGAGGTCGCGGTCGTGCGGGTACTTGCCGTCGATCTCGCGGAAGCGGCGGTCGAGCCCCTCCCGCGCGAGCTTCACGATGTAGCCATCCTCGGACTGATCGTCCGGCAGCGCGAAGCGGGGGAGGAACGACTTCCCGAGCTTCAGCTCCACGTTGCACATCTCCGAGATGCGCACCGTGTTCGCGATGGCCTCCTCGAAGCCGGGGAGGGCGGCCGTCATCTCGTCGGGCCCCGCGATGAAGAGGCCGTCGGTGTCGTGGTGGATGCGCTTCGGGTCGGCGAACGTCTTGCCCGACGCGATGCACATCAGCACCTCGTGGGCCTTCGCGTCCTTGCGGTCCACGTAGTGCGCGTCGGCGGTCGCCGCGAGCGGGATGCCCTCCGACTCGGACAGCTCGGCGAGCTTCGCGTTCACCTCGATCTGGTCCTTCATCCCGTTCGACTGGACCTCGAGGAAGAAGGAGTCCGGCTCGAAGATGTCGCGGTACTCGCGGGCGACCCGGCGCGCGCCGTCCATGTCGCCCTGCCGCACGAGGCGCGGCACCTCGCCCGCGAGGCAGGCGGTCAGGCCGACGAGCCCCTTCGAGTGCTCGCGCAGGAGCTGCTTGTCGATGCGGGGGTCGTAGTAGAAGCCCTCGGTGAACGCGCGCGACGAGAGCGTGCGCAGGTTCGCCCAGCCCTCCTCGTTCTTGGCGAGGAGGATGAGGTGCCGGCCGATGCGCTCGGAGCGATCGGTGCGGCCCTTCTCGCCGGCGACGTAGGCCTCGAGGCCGAGGATGGGCTTCACGCCCGCCTCCTTGGCCTTCTTGTAGAAGTCGATGGCGCCGAAGAGGTTGCCGTGGTCGGTGACCGCGACCGACTTCATGCCCTTCGCCTGGACCGTCTTCATCAGGTCCTTGATGCGAATGGCGCCGTCGAGGAGCGAATACAGGGTGTGCAGGTGCAGATGAACGAAGTCCGCCATCGGAGCACCCTGTCTAGCAGGCGCCCCTGACGCCTGCCATCGGGCGATATCTCGCGAAAACGCCCGTTTTCTCCGGGATCTCCGGCGGGGCGCCGGCAGGGCACCTTCGGGGGGGACGCACGCCCGGTCGAGCGAACCCCGACGAGGAAAAAAGGTCGGGAGCTTGACCTTGCGGGGGGTTCCCCTCTATCCGTGCCGGGCAATGGGGTCCTACGCCCTCGTCATCGTCGAGTCCCCGGCCAAGGGGAAGACCATCGAGCGCTACCTCGGCTCGGGGTACCGGGTCATGCCGTCGGTGGGCCACATCGTGGACCTGCCCGAGGGCGGCGGCCTGCAGATCGACGTCGACAACGGGTTCGAGCCCACCTACGTCGTCACGAAGCCCGACGTGGTGAAGGGGCTCAAGGCCGCGCTGAAGGAGGCGAAGGAGCTCTACCTCGCGACCGACGAAGATCGCGAGGGGGAGGCCATCTCCTACCACCTCCACCAGCAGCTGAAGCCCCGGGTGCCCGTGCACCGGATGGTCTTCCACGAGATCACGAAGAAGGCCATCCAGGAGGCGCTCGAGCACACCCGCGAGATCGACGGCGGGCTCGTCGCCGCGCAGGAGACCCGCCGCGTGCTCGACCGCCTGTACGGGTACGAGCTGTCGCCGCTCCTGTGGAAGAAGGTGAAGCCGCGGCTCTCGGCCGGCCGGGTGCAGTCCCCCGCGCTCCGGCTCGTGGTGGAGCGCGAGCGGGAGCGCATGGCGTTCCGCTCGGTCGCCTACTGGGACGTCGTGGCGAAGCACCCCACCGCCCCCGAGTTCCAGTCCGCCCTGGCGGCCCTCGACGGGAAGCGCGTCGCCGCCGGCAAGGACTTCGACGCGCAAGGCAAGCTCCAGGGCGACGCCCGCCCCGTGGACGAGGCGACCGCCAAGAAGCTCGCCGCGGCCCTCGAGGGGAAGGCCTTCACGGTGAAGCGCGTCGAGCGGAAGCCCTACCGCTCTTCTCCGCGCCCGCCGTTCATCACCTCCACGATGCAGCAGGAGGCGGGCCGGAAGCTCCGCCTCGGCGCGCGCGAGGTCATGCGCACCGCCCAGGGGCTCTACGAGCGCGGCTACATCACGTACATGCGCACGGACTCGGTGACGCTCTCCGAGACGGCGCTCGCCGCCGCGCGCGGGCAGATCGCCGAGCTCTTCGGGCAGGAGTTCGTCTCGAAGGAGCCGCGCCGCTACGCGTCGAAGTCGAAGAACGCCCAGGAGGCGCACGAGGCCATCCGCCCGGCGGGCGACACGTTCCGCACGCCCGACGAGGTGAAGGGCGAGCTCTCGCCGCTCGAGCTGAGGCTCTACGAGCTCATCTGGAAGCGCACGCTCGCGTCCCAGATGGCCGACGCCGAGGGCGAGTCGGTGAACGTCCGGCTCGAGGCCCCGGCCGCGGGCGGGATGCACGCCGAGTTCAACGCCTCCGGCCGCACCATCTCGTTCCCCGGCTACCTGCGCGCCTACGTCGAGGGCGAGGACGACCCCGAGGCGAAGCTCGAGGACCGCGAGGCGCCGCTCCCGAAGCTCGAGGAGGGGCAGACCGTCCCGGTCTCCGGCCTCGAGCCGCTCTCGCACACCACCTCGCCGCCGGCCCGCTACACCGAGGCGTCCCTCGTGAAGAAGCTCGAGGAGCTCGGCATCGGCCGGCCCTCGACCTACGCCAGCATCATGGCGACGCTGCAGGAGCGCCGGTACATCCGCAAGAAGGGCCAGGCCCTCGTGCCGGAGTGGGTGAGCTTCCCGGTGGTGCGCCTCCTCGAGGAGCACTTCGGAGACCTCGTCGAGTACGCCTTCACCGCCGAGCTCGAGGAGGACCTCGACAAGATCGCCGGCAAGGAGATGGCGAAGCTCGAGTTCCTGAAGGAGTTCTACTTCGGGACGAAGCGGCGCCCGGGCCTCAAGGGCCGCTCCGAGCGCGAGCTCGGCAAGATCGACGCCGCGCTCATGAGCACCATCCCGGTCGGCAAGGCCGACGACGGGGAGGAGATCGTGGTGCGGGTCGGGCGCTACGGCCCGTACCTCAAGAAGGGCGAGCAGACCGCCACGGTCCCGGAGTCGCTCGCGCCGGACGAGCTCTCGGTGGCGAAGGCGGTCGAGATCCTCGCGACGCCCCAGGGCGGGAAGACGCTCGGCCAGGACCCCGCGAGCGGGAAGCCCATCATCGTGCGCACCGGCCGCTTCGGCCCGTACGTGCAGCTCGGCGAGCCGCCGAAGGGCGAGAAGCCGGAGAAGACCCGCTCCTTGCTCTCGCACATGAAGCCGGAGACGCTGACGCTCGAGGAGGCGCTCTCGCTCCTCACGCTGCCGCGCGTCCTCGGCCACGTCGACGGCGAGGACGTGGTGGTCGACCACGGCCGCTACGGCGCCTACGTCCGGCACGGCAAGGAGACCCGGAACCTCGGCGGGGATCGAGAGGCCGAGGTGCTCACGCTGACGCTGGAGCAGGCGCAGGCGCTGCTCGCGCAGCCGAAGACCTTCCGCGGGCGCGGGACGCCGAAGCCGCCGCTCGCCTCCTTCGAGAAGGACCCGACCTCCGGGAAGCCCATCGTCCTCAAGGAGGGCCGCTTCGGTCCGTACGTCACCGACGGCGAGACGAACGCGTCGCTCCGCCGCGGCGAGGATCCCGCCGAGCTCACCTGGGAGCGCGCGGTCGAGCTCCTCGTCGAGCGCCGCGCCGCGCTCGCCTCGCCCGACGCCGGGCGCCGGGCCGCGCGCGGGAAGCCGAAGCGCCGCGGCGCGAAGGCCGACGTCGGCGCCGCCACCGCGCCGAAGGCCGTGGCCGCGGGCGCCGAGAAGCCGGCGGCGAAGCCCCCGAAGGCGCCGAAGGCCGCGGGCGGCAAGAAGGCCGCCGCCCCGAAGAAGAAGGCGAAGAAGGGCTAGCGTCCGCCCCGGAGGTCCGCGATGGCCGTCTCGACGAAGGACCTCCTGCTGAAGCTGTTCTCCGGCGGCGAGGCGAGGCAGGTCCGCGCCTCCCAGACGCTCTTCCGCGAGGGCGAGCAGGGCAACTCGGCCTTCGTGGTGCTCGAGGGCGAGCTCGAGATCACCATCCGCGGCATCACCATGGAGCGCGTCGGGCCCGGCGGGATCGTGGGCGAGATGGCGTTCGTGGACGACTCGCCGCGCGCCGCGAGCGTGTCGGCGCTCCTCGACTCGAAGGTGGCCGAGGTGCCGGCCGCGCGCTTCGACGAGATCGTGCGGAAGGACCCCGCGTTCGCGCGCGTGCTGCTCTCCATCGTCGCGGAACGGCTCCGGAAGATGAACCGCTACCTGTAGCGGAGCCTCCCTTCCGGGGGCCGGGCTTGACGTCCGCGGGCGTGTGCTGAAAAATCAGCACCGATGCCACGCAAGGTCTCCGAGTCCCTCAGCCGCCGCGAGCGGCAGGTCATGAACGTCCTCTTCCGCCGGGGCGAGGCCACGGTCGCCGAGGTGCTGGGCGACCTCGCGGACCCGCCCACCTACTCCGCCGTGCGCTCGGTGCTGCGCATCCTCGCGGAGAAGGGGCTCGTCACGCACCGCGAGGACGGGCCTCGGTACGTGTACCTGCCCGCGGTCGAGACGGAGCGGGCCGGCACGGAGGCGCTCCAGCACGTGGTGAAGACCTTCTTCGAGGGCTCCGCCGAGCAGGCGGTGACGGCGCTCCTCGAGATGAGCGACGCCGGGCTCTCCGACGCGGAGCTCGAGCGGCTGCGCGAGCGCATCCGCGCGGCGAAGAAGGCGGGGAGGTGACGTGATGGCCCTCGAGCTCGCGCTCCTCGTGGCGAAGGCGACCGCGCTCCTCGGCGCGGGCGCCCTCGTGGCCCTTGCGCTCCGCGGTGCGTCCGCGGGCGCCCGGCACCTCGCCTGGGCGCTGACGCTCGGCGCGGCGCTCGTGCTCCCCGCGGCCGTCTGGCTGAGCCCGTGGCGGCTCGAGGTGCTCCCGGTACCCGCGCCGGTCGAGGCGCGGCCGGCCGGGCTCACGCCGCCGGTGGCGCCCGCGCAGGTGCACGCCGGGCCGGCGTCGCCCGCGCCCGACCGTGCGCTCCGGCTCCGCCCGGCCCCGGAGGCGCCGCCCGGAACCGCGCCGGCCGCGACGTCCGCGTTCGCGCCCGACCCGGCGGCGGTCGCCGTGCTCGCCTGGGCCGCGGGCGCGGTCCTCCTCGCGCTCCGCGCGCTCGACGGTCAGCGCGCTGCCCGGCGGCTCGTGCGCGCCGCCCGGCCCTGCGCGGACCCGCGGCGGCTCGACCTCCTCATCGATCTCTCCGACCGGCTCGGCCTCGACGAGCCGCCCCGCCTGCTCGTGAGCGACGCCGTCGCGATGCCCTTCGCGTACGGGCTCCTCCGCCCGGTGCTGGTCCTGCCCGCGCACGCGGCGGGGTGGGACGACGCGCGGCTCGCGGTGGTGCTCCTGCACGAGCTCGCGCACGTGAGGCGGCGCGATCCGGCGGTGCACGCCCTCGCCGGCCTCGCGCGCGCGGCGTGGTGGTTCCACCCGCTCGCGTGGTGGGGCGCGGCGCGCCTGCGGGCGGAGGCCGAGCGCGCGGCCGACGATCACGTCCTCGCGTGCGGCGCGCGCCCCAGCGACTACGCCACCCACCTCGTGGAGATCCTCGCCGCGGCCCGCCGGCCCGGGGTCCCCGCGGCGGCGCTCGCCATGGCGCGGGTGCGGGAGCTCGAGGGGCGCCTCGTGGCGCTGCTCGACCCCGCCGTCCGCCGCGGGGCGCCGGGCCTCGCCGCCCGGGCCGGGCTCTCGCTCGCGCTCGCGGCGGCGCTCGTCACGGTCTCCGCGGCGGCGGCGACGACCGCCGCGCCGGCTCCTGCCGTTCGCCCCGAGCCTGTCGAGGGGCGAGCGCCCGCGCCTGCGGCGCCCGGACCCGCGGCCGAGCCGGCGCCGCCCGCGCGCGCCGCGCCCGGCGCGGCCCGCGCCGCGGGCCGCGGAGCCGCGGAGCCGGCCACGCCGGCCGCGCCCGCCACGCCCGCGACCGGCCCGCTGCGGCGGCCGCGCGGCCCTGCTCTCCGAAGGTGCTGGCGACGGATCCCGACGCGGAGGTCCGCAAGGCCGCCGCCTGGGCGCTCGCGCAGGATCGCGGCGAGGCCTCCGCGGCGGAGCCGCTCCTCGGCGCCCTCCGCGGCGACGGCGACGAGGCGGTGCGCGAGACGGCCGCCTGGGCGCTCGCGGGCGCACGCGGCGCTCCGGTCGGCGCCGCCCTGAGCGCCGCGCTGCGCTCCGATGGCGCGGCCGAGGTCCGGCGGACCGCCGCCTGGGCGCTCGGCCAGCGCGAGGACGGGGACACCGCCGCGCTCGTGAACGCCGTGAAGGACCGCGACGCCGAGGTGCGCGAGGTTGCGCTCTGGGCGCTCGGCCAGCGCCGGGCCCCGGGGGCGCAGGCCGCCGCGGCGGGCGCGCTCCGCGACCCCGAGCGCGACGTCCGGCTCGCGGCGGCGTGGGTGCTCGGCGAGCTGCCCGACGCCTCGGCCGCGAAGGCGCTCGAGGCAGCCTTCCGGGCCGAGCAGGACGGCGAGGCGCGCGAGGCGCAGCTCCGGGCGCTCGCCTTCCTGGGCGACGCCGAGGGCGCCTGGCTCGAGCAGGCGCTCACGTCGAAGGACGCCGAGCTGCGCGCCCGCGTCGTCGCCATGCTGGCCGGGAAGGGCCCGGGCCCCTGGCCCTGGCCGTGGCCCAGGCCGGATCCGAGGCCGATGCCCTGAGTGACCACCCGCGGCGGGCCTCCTCGCGAGGGCGTCGTCGCGCGCGGAGGTGTGCTGAAAAATCAGCATCCGGGAACACCGCAGCACGAAGGAGGAACCCATGGCCGTCTGCTCCGCGATCGTCTCCGCCGTCCTCGGCTTCACCACCGCGGTGGCCGCCCCGCAGGGCGGCGACCTGCGAGATCTCCTGACCGCCGCGCGGGGCGCGGCCCCGGCGCTCTGTGCGCTCGCGATCGACGGCGTGGGGCACGGCGGCGGGCACGGGTTCGATGCGCCGTCGCTCCCGGTGACCTCCGCGATGCGCGAGCGGCTCCGCGGGCGCGCGCCGGCCCCCTCGGCGGAGGAGACGCGGGCGCTCGTGGCGGCGCTCGGCGCGGGCGATCCCTGCGAGCGCCACATGGCCGCGACGCTGCTCGGCCGGAGCGACTCCGCGCCGCTCGCGGCCGAGGTCGCCGGGCGCCTCGGCGCGGCGGCCGCCCCCGAGCGCGCGGCGGTGCTCCTCGCGCTCGGCACGATGGAGGCCTCGGCCCAGGCGGCCCCGGTGGCGAGGGCGCTCGCCGACGGCGCGAGGGAGGTCCGCGCCAACGCGGCGTGGGCGCTCGGGCGCATGGAGGCGAAGGGCAGGCGCCGGCGGTGCAGGCGGCGCTGAAGGATCGCGAGCCGATGGTGCGGGCGGCGAGCGCGACCGCGCTCGGGCGGATGGAGGCGAAGGGCGCCGTCGAGGCGCTCGGGAAGGTGCTGCGGGCGGACGAGGACGCCGAGGTCCGCCGCACCGCGGCCTGGGCCCTCGGCGAGCTCGAGGATCGCCAGGGCGCCGGCGCGCTCGCCGCGGCGCTCGCGGGCGACAAGGCGGTCCCGGTCCGCGAGATGGCCGCCTGGGCGCTCGGGAACCTCGAGGCGAAGGACCAGGTCGAGGCGCTCTCCCGCGCGCTCGCAGACGAGTCGGTCGAGGTGCGCGAGACCGCGGCCTGGGCGCTCGGCGAGCTCGAGGCCCGGGGCGCGGAGCCGGCGCTCGCGAAGGCGCTCTCGGACGAGGAGCCGAAGGTCCGCGAGACCGCGGCGTGGGCGCTCGGGCAGCTCGAGCTCCGGACCGCGCCGCCGGGGCTGGTCACCGCGCTCAGCGACCCCGACGCCGACGTCCGGCTCGCCGCGGCCTGGGCGCTGTCGGAGATCGCCGACCGCGGCGTCGCCGCCGCGATCGCGGGGGCGCTCCAGGCCGAGAAGGACGACAAGGTCCGGAAGGCCGAGATCCGCGCGCTCGTGGAGCTCGACGAGCCGCCGGCGGAGGTGCTGAAGGGGCTGCTCGAGTCGAAGGACCCCGAGACGCGCGCGCTCGCGGTGCGGGCGCTCGCGGGCCGCGGGCATCCGTGGCCGTGGCCCTGGCCACGGCCGCACCCCGGCCGTCACCTAGATGGAGCGGGCACGGGCGGTTGGGCTAGGATGCGCGCCGGAGGAACACCCATGCGCCACGCCATCCTCGCCCTCGTCGCCTCCGCCGCGCTCGCGTGCGGATCGTCCGCGCCGCCGGCCCCGCCGCCCGCCCAGCCGAAGCCGGAGGCCCAGCCTGCGCCGGCCCCGGTCGCCATGCCCGCGCCCACGCCGGCGCCGGAGCCCGCGCCCACGCCGGCCCCGAAGCTGGAGGAGAAGGTGGTGGCGCCGGCCCCGGCGCCCACGCCGAACCCGGGGGTGAAGCCCGAGCCGAAGCCGGCGGCGCCCACGCCCACGCCTTCGCCCGCGCCCGCGCCGAAGGTCGAGCCGAAGCCGGCCACGCCCGCGCCGGCCCCCGCGCCCGCGCCCGCCGAGCCCGCGTCCACGCACGCCAAGGTGGGCGCCGCGAAGTGCAAGATGTGCCACAAGGTCCAGCACGCCTCCTGGGAGGCCTCGAAGCACCCGGCGAAGAACGTCGACTGCGAGGCCTGCCACGGGAACGGCGGCGACTACTGGATGGCGTCGGTGATGAAGGACCGCGCGAAGGCGACGGCCGCCGGGCTCGTCATGCCGACCGTCGCCCAGTGCAAGAAGTGCCACCCGAACGCGGACGCCGCGCTCCTCCCGAAGGCGCACGCGCACAAGGGCGGCTAGCTTGCAGGGTCCCGAGACGTTTCGCCTGCGCGCCGACGCGATGCAGGGCATGGCGCGCAGGCTCAACCTGCGCTTCCTCCTGACCGTGGGCGCGGTCGCGCTCATCGTGGTCGCGCTCTTCTCGGCCGGGCTGCGCGACCAGGAGGGCGGCTACCGCGCGCTCGCGGTCGGGCTCGTCATCCTCGCGGTGTTCGCCTACTGGGGCTGGCGGCGGCGCCTCACCCGCTTCCGCGAGCGGTGGGCCTCGTTCACGATCGTGCTCGAGCCCGACGCGCTCGTGCGCACGGTGGTGGGCTACCCGGAGACGCGGATCCCGCGCGCCGAGGTCGCCTCGGTCGGCGAGGCGCCGGCGGGTGTCGTGGTACGGGCGAAGGGCGGCCAGGCCATCGTGGTGCCGCGCGAGCTCGACGGCTACGACCGGCTCCGTGCCGCCGTCGCGTCCTGGAAGACGGAGGGCTGAGCCGTGCGCTGGGCGTTCGTCGCGCTCGCCGCGTTCGTGGCGCTCGGGGCGGTGCCGGTGGGCGCGCAGTGGGTGCTCCACCCGGACGGCGGGAGCATCGGCATGCCGCTCGCCGTGCTCGCGCCGACGCCGTTCCGGGACTTCCTCGTCCCGGGCGCGCTGCTCCTCGCGGTGGTCGGCGGCTCCCAGCTCGCCGCGGGCGCGCTCGTGGCCGCGCGCCGGCCGCGCGCGCGGCTCGCCGCGCTCGCCGCCGGGGTGATCCTGGCCGGCTGGATCGCCGTGCAGGTGCTGCTCATCGGCTACGCGAGCTTCTGGCAGCCGCTCATGGGCGCGGTCGCGCTCGCGGAGCTCGGGGTGGCGTGGCGGCTACGCTGACCTACCGCCGCTCCGGCCACCCGCGCCGCCGGTCGCGCAGCATCTCGCGGGCGGCGTTGTAGCCGCAGATGCCCATCACGCCGCCGCCGGGGTGGGTGGCCGCGCCGCACATGTAGAGGTTGCGGATGGGCGTCCGGTAGTCGGAGAGGCCAGGCAGCGGCCGCATGAACAGGAGCTGCGGGATCGTCATCGCGCCCTGGAAGATGTTGCCGCCGGTGAGGCCGAAGCGCGCCTCGAGGTCCGGCGGGGCGAGCACCTCGCGGTGCAGCACGGACGCCTTGAAGCCCGGCGCGTACTCCTCGAGCACGTCGAAGCACCGGTCGGCGAACCGGTCGCGCTCGGTGTCCCAGCTCCCCTGCGCGAGCTTGTAGGGCGCGTACTGCACGAACATCGACATCACGTGCTTGCCGGGCGGGGCGACGGTCGGGTCGACCACCGACGGGAGGGTGCACTCGAGGATGGGGTCGGACGACGGCCGCCCGGCGCGCGCGTCGTCGAAGGCCTTCTCGAGGTAGTCCATCGTCGGCGAGACGTGGATGGTGCCGCGGTGCCAGGGCTGCGGCCCGTTCCCGGGGCGCGCGCGGAAGTTCGGGACCGCGTCGAGCGCGACGTTGATCTTCACGGTGCCGGACGAGTAGTCGATCGCCTTCGCGCCGTCGACGACCTCGGCCGGGAGGTGCTGCTCCCCGACGAGCCCGAGGAGCGTGCGCGTCGCGTCGGCGTTCGAGGCGACCCGCCTCGCCCGGAGCTCGGTGCCGTCGCCGAGCACGACGCCGGTCGCGGTCCCGCCCTCGACGAGGATCCGCGCCACGGGCGCGTTCACCCGGATCTCCGCCCCGGCGGCGCGGGCGGCGGAGGCGATGGCCTCGGAGAGCCTGCCCATCCCGCCCTTCACGTAGCCCCACACGCCGCGGACGCCGTCGGTCTCGCCCATGACGTGGTGGAAGAGCACGTAGGCGGTGCCCGGCGTCGACGGCGACGCCCACGCGCCGATGATCGCGTCGGTCGCGAGCGTGGCCTTGAGCGCGTCGGACTCGAACCACCGATCGAGGATCTGCCGCGCCGAGCCGGTCAGCACCTCGAGCGCGGCCGGGCCGTCCTTCCCGAGCGCGAGGAAGCGCCAGCCGGTGCGTCCGAGCTTCACGAGGTCGCCGAGCCTGCGCGCGAACGGGTCGGGCGGCGTCTCCGCCAGGGTCGGCTCGATCGCGCCGGCGATCCGCTCGAGCAACGCCTCGTAGCGCGGCAGACGCTCCGCGTCGCGCGGGGAGAGCTTCGACACCTCGGAGAGGGTCATGGCCCGGTCGGGCCCCATGAGCAGCGAGCGGCCGTCGGGGAAGGGCGTGAAGGAGGAGGGGTCCCGCTTCAGCACCTGGTAGCCGTGCCGGGCGAGCTCGAGGTCCCGCACGATCTCGGGCCTGAACAGGCTCACCACGTAAGCGGCCGTGGACACGTGGAAGCCAGGCCAGCGCTCCTCGGTGGTGCAGGCGCCGCCCACGCGGTCGCGACTCTCGAGGACCAGCACCTTCTCGCCGGCCTTCGCGAGGTACGCCGCGAGCACGAGGCCGTTGTGGCCGGCGCCGACCACGATGGTGTCGAAGGAGGTGGGCATGCCGGGACGCTAGCACGACCATCCCGGCCGGGATCCGATAGCGCCCGGCACCGGTGGGGGACTGTGAGGGGGGTCACAGTCTTGGACGAGGGGCTCGTTTAGAACGAATCTAACGGTTCGCAATGGGCCTCTCGTACATCGCGCTCGGCGTCGGAGACGCCTTCTCGGCCAGGCACTACTCGGCCTGCCTCGCCGTGGAGTCCGGGGGGCGCTGGCTGCTCATCGACTGCCCGCACCCGATCCGGAAGGTGCTGCGCGAGGGCTCGCTCGAGTCGAAGGCGGGGCTCGACGTCGGCAGCTTCGACGCGGTCGTCATCACGCACATCCACGGCGACCACTGCTCGGGCCTCGAGGGCTTCGGCCTGTACGCGTACTTCGCGCTCGAGCAGAGGGTGATGCTCGCGATGCACCCCGAGTCCTCGCGGCGCCTGTGGGACGGGCGGCTCGCGGGCGGCATGGACTCCATCGCCGACAACCAGACCTGGGGCCCGGTGCCGCGCGCCTTCGGGGACTACTTCGACCTCACCGCGCTCGACGACACGAAGCCCGTGCAGATCGGGCCGTTCCGGATCGAGACCCGCCGGACGCTGCACCACGTGCCGACCTACGCGCTGCGGATCCACGCCGGCGGGAAGACGCTCGGCGTCTCCGCCGACACGGCCTACGACGCCGGGCTCATCGACTGGCTCTCCGGCTGCGACGCGATCGTCCACGAGACCGGTCACGGCATCCACACGCCGTACGCGAAGCTCGCGGCGCTCCCGGCGGAGCTGCGCCGGAAGATGCGCCTCACGCACATGCCGGACGACCTCGACCTCACGGACGGCAAGGTCGAGCCGCTCGTGCAGGGTCGCCGTTACGGGGTCTAGGCCCGCCCGCCCGTGAGGTGGCGCAGGCCCGGGCCCTCGCGGCCGGTGCTCGCGACGTACTCCCGGTAGCCGCCGCCGTAGGGGCGCGCGCCCGCCGGGTCGAGCTCCAGCACCCGGTTCGAGAGCGCGGCCAGGAAGCGCCGGTCGTGCGAGACGAAGATCATCGTGCCCTCGTAGCCCGAGAGCGCGCGGACCAGCATCTCCTTCGTTCCGACGTCGAGGTGGTTCGTGGGCTCGTCGAGCACGAGCAGGTTCGGCGGGTCGTAGAGCAGGGTCGCGAGCACGAGGCGGGCCCGCTCGCCGCCGGAGAGCACCCGGCACCTCTTCTCGATGGCGTCGCCGGAGAAGCCGAAGCAGCCCGCGAGCGTGCGGAGCGAGCCGACCGAGGCGCGCGGGAACCGGTCCTGGAGCGTGTCCCAGACCGTCTTCTCACCCTCGAGGAGCTCCATCGCGTGCTGGGCGAAGTAGCCCATCTTCACGCTGCCGCCGACGGTGACCTCCCCCGCGTCGGCCTTCGACTCGCCGGCCACGAGCTTCAGGAGCGTCGTCTTCCCGGCGCCGTTCGCGCCGAGGATGCACCAGCGCTCGCCGCGGCGGACCAGGAGGTCGAGCCCGTCGTACACCTTGCGGGCGCCGTAGGCCTTCTGGATGCCGGCGAGCCGCACCACGTCCTCGCCGGAGCGGGGCGGGGCGCGGAACTCGAACTCGATGGTCTTGCGCGTGGGCGGCGGCTCGACCTTCTCGATCTTGTCGAGCTTCTTCACCCGGGACTGCACCTGGGCGGCGTGCGACGCGCGCGCCTTGAAGCGCTCGATGAAGGCGAGCTCCTTCTTGAGCATCGCCTGCTGGCGCTCGTACTGGGCCTGCTGGTGGGACTCGGCGATGGCCCGCTCGCGCTCGTAGAAGTCGTAGTCGCCCGAGTAGGTGGTGAGCTCGCCGCCGTCGATCTCGATGATCTTCGTGATCACCCGGTTCATGAACTCGCGGTCGTGCGAGGTCATGAGCACCGCGCCCTCGTAGGCGTGCAGGAACTCCTCGAGCCAGATGATCGACTCGAGGTCGAGGTGGTTGGTGGGCTCGTCGAGGAGGAGCGCGTCGGGCCGCATGAGCAGGATGCGCGCGAGCGCGACCCGCATCTTCCAGCCGCCGGAGAGCGCGCCGACGTCGCCGTCCTGCATCTCGGGCGAGAACCCCAGTCCGGCGAGGACCTCGCGGGCCCGCGCCTCGAGCGCGTAGCCGCCGAGCTCGTCGAAGCGGGCCTGCACCTGCCCGAAGCGCTCGACGAGCGCCTCCATCTCGTCGGCCCGGTCCGGGTCGGCGAGCGCGTGCTCGAGCCGGTGCAGCTCGGCCGCGACCTCGGAGACCGGGCCGGCGCCGTCCATCGTCTCCTCGACCGCGCTGCGGCCTTTCATCTCGCCCACGTCCTGGCCGAAGTGGCCGACGGTGACGCCCCGGTCGACGGAGACCGACCCCTCGTCGGGCGCCTCGTCGCGGGTGACGAGGCGGAAGAGGGTGGACTTGCCGGCGCCGTTCGGGCCGACGAGGCCCACCTTCTCGCCGCGGTGGACGACGGCAGAGGCCTCGATGAAGAGGACCTGCTTGCCGTGCTGCATGGAGACGCCGTCGAAGCGGATCACGTTACTTGGCCACCGTGTGCAGTCCGGCCGCCGCGGCCGCCTCCTCGTCCTTGCCCTCGATCTTCGCGGGGTGCCAGAACCGCTGGCGGAGCCCGTCGAGGAGCGAATAGACGACCGGCACGATGCCGAGGGTGAGGACCGTCGAGGTGAGCAGGCCCCCGATGACGGTGACCGCCATCGGGACGCGGATCTCGGCGCCGTCGCCCGTCGCGAGCGCGACCGGGATCATGCCGGCGATCATCGCGACCGAGGTCATGAGGATCGGGCGCAGGCGGATCGGGCCGGCCTCGAGGAGCGCCTCCTTCGTGGACTTCCCGGCCTCCTTGAGCTGGTTCGTGAACTCCACGAGGAGGATGCCGTTCTTCGTCACGAGCCCCATCAGCATGATGAAGCCGATCATCGCCATCATCGACATGTACTGCCCGGCGATGAGCAGGCCGCCGATGCCGCCGATGACGGCGAAGGGCAGGGACATCATGATGGTGAACGGGTGCACGAGGCTCTCGAACTGCGCCGCGAGCACGATGTAGACGAGCACGATGCCGAGGAGCAGCGCCATGCCGAAGGCCTTGCCGGCCTTGCCGAGCTCGCGCGCCTGGCCCTCGAAGTCGTAGGTGACGCCGAGGGGCTTCAGCTCCTTCTCCGCGAAGGTCGAGAGGTCGACGGTCGCCTGGCCCATCGCGTAGCCCTTCAGCTCGGCGAGCATCGTCACCTGGCGGATCTGCGCCTGGTGCTCGATCTGGGAGGGGCCGAGCGCCGGCACCACGCTCGCGACGGCGCGGAGCTCCACGAGCTGGCCGGACGGCGCGCGCACCGGGACCGAGCCGAGCGCGCCGGGGTCGGCGAGCACGGCGGGGGGCAGGCGGACCTTGATGTCGTAGGTCTCACCGTGGCTGCGGAAGTCGGCGACCTTGTCGCCGCCCATCAGCGCGCGGACGTTCTGCCCCAGCATGGCGGCCGGGATGCCGACCGAGGCCGCGCGCTCGCGGTCCACCTCGACCTCGAGCTGGGGCTTGCCCGTGCGCCAGGTGGTGTCGACGTCCACGTAGCCCTTGTTCGCGAGCATGTGCGCGCGGGTCTTCTCGACGGCCAGGAGGAGCTTCTCCTGGTCGTAGGTGCGCAGGTTGAACTGCACCGGCTGCGAGCGGTTGCCACCGCCGGCCATCGGGTTGTAGTCCTGGACGGAGACGATCGCGGTCGGGCTGGAGCGGAGCGTGGCGCGCAGGTGGCTCTTCAGCTGCTCCTGCCCGTAGGTGCGCTGCTTGCGCGGGACGAAGTCCACCAGGATCTCGCCCTTGTTGACCTCCTCGAGCGCGCCGCCGCCGACCGTGGCGAAGGTCTCCTTCACGCCCGGGACTGCGAGCGCCTGGCGCGAGAGGTCGTCGAGCTGCCGGCGGGTCTCCTCGAGCGTGGTGCCGGACGGCAGCTCGAGGGTGACCTTCACGAGCGACATGTCCTGCGTCGGGATGAAGGTGGTCTTGAGGAAGCGGGCCATGCCGAACGTCGCGAAGAGCACGACCGTGGCCACGGCCATGGTGACGGCCCGGTGGTCGAGCACCCACCCGAGCGCGCGGCGGTAGATCCGCTCGATCCGGGTGAGGAAGCCCTCGATGGCGGCGAAGACCGGACCGTGCGCCTCGTGGGTGCGGAGCACGCGGGCGGAGAACATCGGCGTGAGCGTCATGGAGACCGCGTACGAGATGAGCACCGCCACCGCGACCGTGACGCCGAACTGGTAGAAGAACCGGCCCATCATGCCCTCCATGAAGGCGACGGGCACGAACACGGCCACCACCGACAGCGTCACCGCGAGCACGGCGAGGGCGATCTCGCTCGTGCCCTTGCGGGCGGCCTCCCAGGGCGACTCGCCGTGCTCGATGTGGCGCACGATGTTCTCGATCACGACGATCGCGTCGTCGATGAGGAGGCCGATCGAGAGGGTGAGCGCCAGCATCGTCACGACGTTGAAGGTGAAGTCGAGCGCGTGCATCACCGCGAAGGTGCCGATGATGGAGGTCGGCAGCGCGACCGCGGAGACGAGGGTCGAGCGCCAGTTGCGCAGGAAGATCAGGACGACGAGCACGGCGAGGATGCCGCCGATGACCATGTCCTCCTTCACCGAGTCGATGGACCCCTTGATGAACTTCGCGCCGTCGAAGACGAGCTTCACCTCGCCGCCCTTCGGGAGCTGGGCCTGGAGCCGCGGGAGCGTCTCCTTGATCACCTCGGCGACCTCGACGGTGTTGGCGCCCGACTGCTTCTTGATGACGAGGCCGATGGCGGCGCGGTCGCCGAGGCGGGCCGAGGAGCGGGCCTCGGCGGGGCCGTCGACGACCTGGGCCACGTCGCCGAGCCGGACGGGCACGCCGCCCGGGCTCGCGACCACGATGGAGCGGAGCTCCTCGACGGTGTGGGCCTCGCCGGCGAGCTTCACCGTGCGCTCCACGCCCACCTCGAGGGTGCGGCCGCCCGGGACGTCGACGTTCTGCGCCTTCAGCGCGTTCACCACGTCGGAGGGGGCGAGCCCCACGCCCTTCAGCGCGGAGGGGTCCACCACCACGTTGATCTCGCGCTTCTGCCCGCCGAGCACGTCCACCGAGCCCACCCCCGCGACCTGCTGGAGGCTCGGCTTCAACACGTCGTCGGCGAGCCGGGTCAGCTCCTCGATCGGCACCGGCGCCGAGAAGGCGAGGGTGACGATGGGGAGCGAGCCGAGGTCGAGCTTCTGGACGATGGGGGTCTGGATCTCGCGCGGGAGCTTCGAGAGCGTCGCCTGGACCTTGTCGCGCACGTCCTGGGCGGCGACGTCGGCGTTGCGCTCGAGCTCGAAGCGCACGATGACCTGCGAGACGTTCTCGACGTTGACCGAGCGGAGCGTGTCGAGGCCGGTGACGGTGTTGAGGGCCTCCTCGAGGGGCTTCGTGACCTGCTCCTCGATGGTCTCCGGATCGGCGCCGGGGAGCACGGTGACGACGGTGACGAACGGGAACTCGACCTTGGGGTACTGGTCGACGCCGATCTTCGGGTAGGCGGACAGGCCGAAGACGACGACCGCGAGGACGAGCATCCCGGTGAAGACCGGGCGGCTGATGAAGGTCTTGATCACGGCGGGCTCCTGTACCTGCTAGTCCGCGAGCGGGACGATGGCGTCGCCCGCCGCGAGGGTGCCGGGGTCGAGCACCACCTGCGCGTCGGGCGCGAGGCCGGACACGGCGACGGTGCCGGGGTTCACGCCGGACGACCTCACGTCGCGGCGCGCGGCCTTGCCGCCGTCCACCACGAGCACGTAGGTGGCCTGGCCCTCGGTCCGCACCGCGGAGGTCGGGAGGAAGAGGTCGCCCTTCACGGCGAAGGCGCCGAGGTCGACGGTGGCGATCGTGCCGGGCTTGAGCCCCGCGCCCGGGTCCACGTCGGCGAGCACCTCGAGGGTGCGGTTCTGGGGATCGATCGACGGTCCCTTCGCGCGCACCTTCGCGCCGAACTTCTGGCCGTTGAGGGTCGCGACGCCGGTGATGGCGGTGCCCGGGTTCGCGAAGGCGGCGAGCGCCTCGGGGACCATCAGGCGGAGCTCGAGGTGGTCGACGTCGGTGATGCCGACGAGCGGGGTGACCGGGACCGCGCTCACGGTGTCGCCGGCCGCGTGGAAGCGGGCGGTGATGACGCCGTCGAACGGGGCGCGGATGTACGTGTCGGAGAGGTTCTGCTCGGCGAGGGCGAGGCCGGCCTTCGCCTGGTCGAGCTGGGCCGCCGCGACGTCGCGCATCGTCTGGGCCTTCTCGAGGCTGGCCTGGGCCATGCCGTCCTCGCTGCGGAGCGTCTTCGCGCGGGCGAGATCGCGCTCGGCGTTCGCGAGGTTCGCCTCGGCGAGCTTCACCACGGCCGTCCCGTTCGCGACCTGGATGCGCGCCATCGCGTCGTCCATTTCCACGAGCGTCTGCCCCTTCTTCACCTTGTCGCCCACCTGCACTCGGACCGCCTTCACCTGGCCGGTGCCCTTCGCGGCGAGGGTCGCCTCGTTGAGCGAGCGGATGGTGCCGGTGGCCTTCGAGAGGCCGGTCTCGACCCGGGCCGAGGGCTTCGCGACGCGCACGGCGCGGGCGGGGGCCTCGCCGGGGGCGGGGAGGGTGGCCTTGTCGCCGTGGCCGGCGCAGGCAGAGAGGGCGAGGGAGGCGGCGGCGACTGCTGCGAGCTGGGTGCGGGTCATGGTCGTTCAGGCTCCACGCCGGCCGTCGATCGGCGCGGCGATTCCGTTGAGGACGAGGTCCGCGAGCTGGCGCGGGAGTTCGGGGTCGGGGGCCTCCCCGTCTGCGGGGCAGCCCAGGAAGGCGAAGGCGAGGCCGGCGATGGCGCGCGCGGCGACGGCGGCCGGGACGCGGAGCTCGCCCTTCTTCACGTGGCGGTGCAGCCAGCCCATCATGTGCTGCTCGTAGAAGGCGAGGCCGGTGTGCCGGCCGTCGAGCTTCTTCCCGAGCGCCGCGAGCGCCTCGGACGCGTCGGGCAGCCGGATGAGGGCGATCATGTGGCGGTGGTGCTCGCGCTGGGCGAGCTTCGACTGCTCGGCGAACAGCGCCTGCAGCCGCACCGGGAGCGGGAGGGAGGCATCGGCGGGCGACGTGAAGGTCGCGCCGAAGTCCTCCGCGAGGAGCTCGAGGAGGCTCTGGAAGATCTCCTCCTTGCTCCCGAAGTAGCGGTAGAGCGAGGGCGCCGCGAAGCCGGCGGCCTCGGCGAGCTCCTGGAGCGTCGCGGCGGCGTAGCCGCGCCGCG
The DNA here is from genome assembly GCA_046351695.1 of Anaeromyxobacter sp. GTDB lineage: Bacteria > Myxococcota > Myxococcia > Myxococcales > Anaeromyxobacteraceae > Anaeromyxobacter. The sequence continues at coordinate 75,334 of JAXLYA010000002.1, forward strand.
AGAACACCTCGGCGGCGGCGAGCAGGATGTCGCGCCGGGCGTGCTCCCGCGCGCGCTCGCGGCGGGACGGAACGGAGGGTTCGGTGCTGCGAATCGGCATTCGCGTCCGTTTAACACCCGTTCCCGGGGCGTGCAAGGGGGTTCGCGGGAACCCGGCCGCGTTCCCTCGCGCGAACACTCCGTCACACCCGGGAAATCAGCGCTTCCGGGTGCGGGCCTACGGTCGGGGGCATGAAGAGCCGCGCACCCCTGGTCATCGTCCCCCTCCTCCTCACTGCCGCCTGCGCCGTCGGGCCGCAGTACGTTCGCCCCGAGGGTGCCGCCCGAGCCGCCTGGGCCGGGAAGGCCCCGGCCGCGGGCGCATCCACCTCCGCCGCCCCGGCCTCCTCCGGCGAGGCCGCGCTCGCGCGCTGGTGGGAGGGCCTCGGCGATCCGACCCTCACCGCGCTCGTCGAGCGCGCCCGCGCGCGCGGGCTCACGGTCCAGGCGGCCGCCGCGCGGCTCCGGGAGGCCCGCGCCCGGCGCGGCGGCGCGGCCGCGGACCTCGCCCCGTCGGTGACCGCGTCCGGTCAGGCCGCGCGGCAGGGCACCCGGGCCGCGTCGGGCGGCGCCTGGCAGGCGCAGTCGACCTGGCAGGCCGGCCTCGACGCGAGCTGGGAGCTCGATCTCTTCGGCGGGAAGCGCCGGGCGCTCGAGGCCGCGGGCGCGACGGTGGAGGCCGCCGAGGCCGACGTCCGCGACGCCGAGGTCAGCCTCGCCGCGGAGGTCGGGCTCGCCTACGTCTCCCTGCGCACCGGGGAGGCGCGCCTCGCGCTCGCGCGGCGCAACCTCGCGGCGCTCCAGGAGACGGCCGACCTCACCCGCTGGCGCGCCGAGGCGGGCCTCACCACCGCGCTCGACGCGGAGCAGGCGCGGGCGAACCTCGAGCAGGAGCGGGCCGCGATCCCGCCGCTCGAGGCGGCGATCGCCTCCGACCGGAACGCGCTCGCGGTGCTCGCCGGGGAGGAGCCCGGGGCGCTCGACGCGCTGCTCTCCGCCCCGGGCGCGGTGCCCGCGGCGGCGCGGGCCGTCGCCGTGGGCGTGCCGGCGTCCACGCTCGCGCGCCGCCCGGACGTGCGCGCCGCCGAGCGGCGGCTCGCCGCGCAGACCGCCGAGGTGGGCGTGGCGGTCGCGGCGCGGTACCCGTCCCTCACGCTCTCCGGCTCCATCGGCCTCGAGTCGCTCTCCGCCGGCCGGCTCGTGACGGGCTCGCTCGCCTCCGGCCTCCTCGCGCCGATCTTCGACGCGGGCCGGCTCGCCCGCGCGGTCGACGCCCAGGAGGCCGCCCTCGTCCAGGCGCGGGTCGCGTACCGCTCGGCGGTGCTCACCGCGCTCCAGGAGGTCGAGGACGCGCTCGTCGCGCTCGACCGCGAGGAGGCTCGCCGCGCGGCGCTCGCGACGGCGGCCGACGCCGCCCGCCAGGCGGCCTCCCTCGCCCACGACCAGTACGGCGCCGGCCTCGTCGCGTTCACGGCCGTGCTCGACGCCGAGCGCACGGTCGTCACGGTCGAGGACGCGCTCGCGAAGAGCGACGGCGACGCCGCCTCCGATCTCATCCGCCTCTACAAGGCGCTCGGCGGGGGCTGGACCCCCGCGGGCAGCCAGGAGTCCACATGACCCCCGCGTCCGTCTCGACCGCTACCGCAGACCTCTCCCCCGCCGGCCTCGCCGCCCAGCTCGGGCTCGGCGCGCACGCCCCGTCCCGCCGCCGCTGGTGGTTCCTGGGCGGCGGCGCGCTCGCCGTCGCCGGCCTCGCCGCCGCGCTGCTCTCGGGCGGCGCGAGGCCGCCTTCCTTCCGCACCGAGGCCGTGAAGCGCGGCACGCTCACGGTCGCCGTGAGCGCGACCGGCACGCTCCAGCCCACGAACCAGGTGGACGTGGGCTCGGAGCTCTCCGGCGTCGTCCGCGCGGTCGAGGCCACCTACAACCAGCACGTCGAGAAGGGCCAGGTGCTCGCGCGCCTCGACACCACGAAGCTCGAGGCGCAGGCCGCCCAGAACGAGGCGGCGCTCGCCTCGGCGCGCGCGAAGGTCGCGCAGGCGGCCGCGACCGTGGACGAGGATCGCCAGCAGCTCGCGCGGCTCGAGGCCGTGCGCGAGAAGTCCGGCGGAAAGGTGCCCGCCCAGGCGGATCTCGACGCCGCGACCGCCGCGCTCGCCCGCGCGCGGGCCGACCTCGCCGCGGCGGAGGCCTCCGCGCAGCAGGCGCGCGCCGCGCTCGAGGCGATCCGGGTGGATCTCACGAAGGCCGTGGTCCGGTCGCCGGTGACCGGCGTGGTGCTGAAGCGCTCGATCGAGCCGGGGCAGACCGTCGCCGCGAGCCTCTCGGCCCCGGTGCTCTTCACGGTGGCGGAGGACCTGCGCCGCATGGAGCTGCAGGTCGCGGTCGACGAGGCGGACGTCGGGCGCGTCAAGGCCGGGCAGGAGGCGCGCTTCACCGTGGACGCCTTCCCGGGCCGCACCTTCACCGCCCGGGTCGCGCAGGTGCGGCTCGGGGCCACCACCTCGAGCGGCGTCGTGACCTACACGACCGTCCTCGCGGTCGACAACGACGACCTCGCGCTGTTCCCGGGCATGACGGCGACGGCGTCGATCGTGGTCGAGCGCGCGGACGGGTCGCTCCTCGTCCCGGCGGCGGCGCTCCGCTGGTCGCCGCCCGCGCCGCCCGGCGGGCAGGGCGGCGCCGCCCCCGGCGGGCCCCCGGGCATCCTCGGGAAGCTCATGCCGCGGCCGCCCGGCGACGGCCCCGCCCCGGCCGCCCAGGCCGGCGGCCCGCGGGTGCACGTGCTCCGCGACGGCCGCCCCGAGCCGGTCGAGGTGACGCTCGGGCCCACCGACGGCGCGCTCACCGCGGTCACGGCGGGCGGGCTCGCCGAGGGCGCCCGCGTCGTCGTGGGCACGGCCGCGGCCGGGAGCACGCCGTGAGCGCGCTCATCGAGCTCAGCGGGGTCTCGAAGGTGTACGGCGAGGGCTCCGCCGCGGTCACCGCGCTGCGCGCGGTGGATCTCGAGATCGGCCGCGGCGACTTCGTGGCGGTGATGGGCCCGAGCGGCTCGGGCAAGTCCACCGCGCTCAACATCCTGGGCTGCCTCGACGTGCCGTCGGGCGGGAGCTACCGCTTCGCGGGCGTGGAGGTCGGCGCGCTCTCCCGCGACGAGCGCGCGCGGCTGCGCCGGTTCCAGCTCGGCTTCGTCTTCCAGGGGTTCAACCTGCTCGGGCGCACCTCCGCGCTCGAGAACGTCGAGCTGCCGCTCGTGTACCGCGGCGTGCCGGCCGGGCGCCGCCGCGCCGCGGCCCGGGAGGCGCTCGCATCGGTCGGCCTCGAGGGGCGGGAGGACCACACGCCCGCCGAGCTCTCCGGCGGCCAGCAGCAGCGCGTGGCCATCGCCCGCGCCGTCGTCACCGGCCCGGCGGTGCTCTTCGCCGACGAGCCGACCGGCAACCTCGACACCGCGCGCTCGCGGGAGGTGATGGCGCTGCTCCGCCGGCTCAACGACGAGCGCGGGATCACCCTCGTCGTGGTCACGCACGAGGCGGACGTGGCGGCGTGGGCGCGCCGCACGGTGCGCTTCGTCGACGGCGTCGTGGAGTCCGACCGCCCGAACCTGGAGCCCGTCCGATGCTGATGCTCGCGAACGCCCTCCACCTCGCCGTCCGCGCCCTCCGCAGGAACGTGATGCGCTCCGTCCTGACCATCCTCGGGGTGGTCATCGGGGTCGCGGCGGTCATCGTGATGGTCACGGTCGGCACCGGCGCGACCGCGTCGGTCCGCCAGCAGATCTCGGCGATGGGCTCGAACCTGCTCATGGTCGCGCCCGGCCACCGGATGGGGCCCGGCCAGGCGACGAAGTCGAAGCCCTTCCAGGCGGAGGACGCCGAGGTGCTCCTGCGGGAGGTGCCGGCGCTCGCAGGCGCGGCGCCGGTCTCGAACGGCTCCGCCACCGCCATCGCCGGGGCCTCGAACTGGACCACGAGCGTCACCGGCTCCACGCCGGCCTTCTTCGGCGTGAAGAACCTCGAGCTCGAGGACGGGCGGATCTTCAGCGAGTCGGAGGCCCGCAGCGGCGCCGCGGTCTGCGTGGTCGGCGCGACGGTCCGCACGAAGCTCTACGGCGACGCCTCCCCGGTGGGCCAGCAGCTCCGGCTCGGGAAGCTCGCCTGCCAGGTGGTGGGGCTCCTGCGCGCGAAGGGCCAGTCGGGCATGGGGCAGGACCAGGACGACGTGGTCGTGGTGCCGCTCCGCACGTTCCAGCGGCGCATCGCGGGGTCGACCGACGTGGGCATGCTCATGCTCACGTCGCGCGAGGGCGAGTCGACGGCCGACGCCATCTCCGAGGTGAAGCGGGTCATGCGCGAGCGCCGGCACCTCTCGGCGCTCGAGGAGGACGACTTCCACGTGATGAGCACCGACGAGCTCGCGCGCACGCTCACCGGCACGACGCAGCTCCTCACCGCGCTCCTCGGCGCGGTCGCCGCCGTGTCGCTCCTCGTGGGCGGCATCGGGATCATGAACATCATGCTCGTCTCGGTGACCGAGCGGACCCGGGAGATCGGCATCCGGCTCGCCATCGGGGCGCTCGAGCGCGAGGTGCTCGCGCAGTTCCTCGTGGAGGCGGTGGTGCTCGCGAGCTTCGGCGGCCTCGCGGGGATCGTCCTCGCGCTCGGGGCGTCGTGGGGCCTCGCCTCGCTGCTCGGCGTGCCGTTCGTGTTCCTGCCCGGGACGGTCGCGACCGCGTTCCTGTTCTCGGCGGCGATCGGCGTCGGGTTCGGGTTCTTCCCGGCCCGCAGGGCAGCCCGCCTCGATCCGATCGAGGCGCTCCGGCACGAGTGACGCTACCGCGCCGGCGCCTCGAGCTCCGGCGGCACCCGGTCCTTCCACGGCCGGGCTTCCTCGAGCTGGGCGGCGACCCGCAGGATCGTCGCCTCGTCCGCGAACCGGCCCACGAGCTGGACGCCCACCGGGAGCCCGTCGGGCGTCCAGTGCAGGGGCACGCTCGCCGCGGGCTGGCCGGTCTCGTTGAAGAGCATGGTGAAGCCGGTGGCCTCGTAGCTCCGCTCGGAGAGCTGCTGGAAGAGCTGCTCGAGCATGAGCCGGTTCGGCACCGCCGCGAAGACCCTCAGCGCGGCGCGCTCGTGGGCCCGCGCGCCGAGGGTCCCGAGCTCCACCGGCGGCTGCGCGAGCGTCGGGGTGAGGAGGAGGTCGTAGCGCTCGTGGAAGAGCGCGAGCGCGCGCGCGGCGCGGTGGACCTCGCGCATCGCCCCGGCGACCTCGACGGCCGAGAGGACCCGGCCGCCCACCGCGAGCGCCCAGGTCTCGGGCTCGAGCTCCTCCCAGCGCGCCTTCCGGCCGAGGGCGGCCTCCGACTCCGCCACGTCGGCCGCCACCCCTGCGGCGAGCACGACGAGGTACGCGCGCACGAGCCGCTCGCGGTCGAACGGCGGCCGCTCCTCGACGACCTCGTGCCCGAGCCCCTCGAGCAGCCTCGCCGCCTCGTGGACGGCCGCCCGGCACTCGGCGTGGACCGCGTGGCTGAAGAACGGCGCGGTCGTGAAGGCGATGCGGAGCTTCGCGGGGGGCGCGGTGAGCGCCTCCGAGAACGGGCGCGCCGGCGCGGGGAGCGGGTGGGGGTCGCCCGGCGCGGGGCCGAGCGCGAACGCGTCCAGGAACACCGCCGCGTCGCGCACCGAGCGGCAGAGCACGCCGTGCGAGTCCCAGCCGTCCCAGACGCCGGAGGCGTCCGGCGCGAAGGGCACGCGGCCGCGCGTGGTCTTGAGGCCGAACACGCCGCACGCGGAGGCGGGGATGCGCACCGAGCCGCCGTGATCGGTGCCGTGCGCCATGGGGACGATCCGCGCGGCCACCGCGGCGCCCGCGCCGCCCGAGGAGCCGCCGGAGGAGCGCGCGAGGTTCCAGGGGTTCCGGGTCGGGCCGCGGAAGGCGGGCTCGGTCGTCCCCATGATCCCGAACTCGGGCAGGTTGGTCTGGCCGAACGGCACGAGCCCGGCGGCGAGGCCGCGCTCGACGACGAGCGCGTTCACGCCTGGCCGGTCGCCGGCCCTCAGGCGCGAGGAGCCGGTGAGCGTCTGGCCCGCCCAGGCCGCGTGGAGATCCTTCCAGAGGAAGGGCACGCCCGAGATCGGGCCGCGCGGCAGGGGGCCCCGCGCGCGGGCGCGGGCCCCGGCGTCGTCGCGGGTGACGATCGCGTTGAGCCGGGCGTTGCGGGCGTCGGCCCGCGCGAGCGCAGCCTCGAGCAGCTCGAGGGCGGTGGCCTCTCCCGCGGCGACGAGCCGCGCGAGGCCGACCGCGTCGAGCGCGTCGTAGGCGCCGAGGCTCACTGCTTCAGCGCAGGCTTGTGGGCCTGGCCCTCGTCGAACCCGTGCGCGACCGAGAAGTGGTACACGGCGTACGGCTCGTCGCCGCCGCCGATGAGCTCGAACAGGTACGCCCCGTCCTCCGCGTCGGGATCCGGCATGGCCTGCACGAAGAGGACCTCGCGCACCTCGATCACGAGCTCGGCGAGGAGCTGCTTGCCGCGGAGGAGCTGGACCGTCGGGGTCCGGTCCTCCTCTTCCTCGAGGTGCCAGTGTAGATCCTCGTGGTCGTAGAGGAAGCTGTCGGGCGTCCCCGCGCGCAGGATGCAGTTCGGGTGGCGCTTCAGCCAGCGCCAGAACCGATCGAACTGGAGCGTGGTGCCGGTCTCTACGGTGACGGTCATGGGCGGCGAATATAGTCGGGTGGGAGGTTTCATGGTGCTCGAGCGCGCGGCCTCGTCGTTCCTGGTGGTCCTCGCCATCTCGGGGTGTGCCTCGGCCGGCGGCGGCCCCGCCCGGCCCCGGACCGATCGGGTCGGCCCGGCCTTCGCGGACGTCCAGAAGGTCGCGGTCTTCCGGGAGAAGGGCGCCGAGAAGAAGGCGCCCGGCAAGGACCTCATGGACGGCGTGGCCGACTCCCTCGCCCGGCGGGGCTGGACGGTGGTCCAGGAGGCCCCGACACCCGAGGGCGCGAAGGCGCTCGCCGCGCTGCACGACCGGCTCGACCCGTGGAAGGGGCCCGCCCTCGACGCGCGGCGGGGGGTCGTGTTCGGCATCGCCGAGGGCGCCGGCGACCTCGTGCGGCAGGCCGGGCTCGACGCCGTCGCGTTCACCTACCGGTTCGTGCGCGTGCAGCCGATGGACAGCGTCCAGGCCCAGAACCCGTGGGCCGCGCCGCGCACCGACGTGCGCAACCAGGTCACCGGCGCGATCGTGCTCGTCTCGGCGCGCGACGAGGTGGCCCGGGTGGACTGGGGACGGCTCGAGCGCGCGGACCTCTCGACCGCGCCGGAGAACGCGGCCGAGGCGATCGACGCGCTCATGATGGCGCTCGACGCCGAGAAGGAGCCGCCGGCGGGCGAGGGCCCGGCGCCGGTGATCAGGGCCCCGGGGGCGCCGGGGTCCGCACCGTGAGCGTCGAGACGGCGGCGACCGCGCCGCCGCGCAGGTAGAGGCGCGGCACGCGCGCCGCCACGCCGGCGAGCACGTCCCACGAGATGGTGTCGGCGAGCGCGGCGAGCTCGTCGGCGTCGACCCGCTCCTCGCCGTCCTTCCCGATGAGCGTCGCGACGTCGCCGGGCGCGGCGCCCGGCACCGCGGTGACGTCGACCATGAACATGTCCATGGCGACGCGGCCCACCACCGGCGCGCGCCGGCCGCGCACGAGCACGTGGGCGCGGTTCGAGAGGCCGCGGCGGTAGCCGTCGGCGTAGCCGGCCATCACGAGCGCGACGCGGGAGGCCCGGGCCGCGGCCCAGGTGCGGCCGTAGCCCACCGTGGCGCCGCGCTCGACCTCCATGACCCGCGCGATCCGGGCCCGGAGCGCGAGCGCCTGGACGAGCTCGGCGTCGGCGCCCACCCAGGGCGCGGGCTTGTAGCCGTAGATGGAGAGGCCGGTGCGGACCGCGTCGAGGCTCATCTCGGGGTCGACGAGCACGCTCGCCGAGGCCGAGCAGTGCTTCTCCGGGATCCAGGGCACCCGGGCCGCGGTGGCCCTGAGGACGTCGAACTGCCGGCGCGTGAAGCGCTGGTCGCCCTCCTCGGCGGCGGCGAAGTGCGTGAAGAGGCCCTGGATCTTCAGCCCCGGCAGCGCCCGGGCGCGCTCCGCGAGGGCGACGAGCGCGTCGGGCGCGAGGCCGTGCCGGTTGAGGCCGGTCTCGAGCTCGAGGTCCACCTCGACCGGCCGCGCGGCGCCGCGGGCGGCGGCGGAGAGGGCCTCCAGGAACTCGGCGGAGCCGGCGGCCACGCGGAGGCCGAGCTTCACCACGCGCGACGCGTCGGAGGGCGGGGTCCAGCCGACGACCAGGATGGGCGCGGTGATGCCGGCCTGGCGGAGCTCCTCGGCCTCGTCGACCGCGACCACCACGAGCGCCTGCGCGCCGGCCTCGAGCGCCGCGCGGCCGACCGCCACGGCGCCGTGGCCGTAGGCGTTCGCCTTCACGACCGCCCAGAGCTTCGCCGGCGCGGCACGCGCCGCGAGGAGCTTCACGTTGCGCGCGATGGCGTCGAGGTCGACCTCGGCCCACACGGGACGGCCGGGCCACTCCGAGGGGATCATGGGCGGCAGGATAGTCGCGAGGGGCGCGGGCGGGAAGCTTACAGGAAGCTGTCCTGGTACCCCGGATCCTCGATCCCCAGCGCCGCCTTCGTCGGCACGAGCGGCGCGGCGCAGTCGAGCATGACCGCGAGCTCGTTCGTGGTCTTCGCTCCGATCGAGCCCTCGTACGCCCCGGGGTGCGGGCCGTGCATGACGCCGGCCGGGTGGAACGAGATGGAGCCCGGGCCGACCCCGCGACGCGAGGTGAACTCGCCGCGGACGTAGAAGAGGATCTCGTCCACGTCCACCGAGGCGTGCGGGTACGGGCAGGGGATCGCCTCGGGGTGGAAGTCGACCACCCGCGGCACGAACGAGCAGATGAGCGCGCCGTGCGTCGCGAAGGTCCCGTGCCACGTCGGCGGCAGGTGCACGAGCCCGGCGCGCGGCTGGAAGTTCAGGATCGGGAACGCGAACGGGTAGACCGCGCCGTCCCAGCCGACGACGTCGAGCGGCGAGTGCTCGTGCCGGTAGCCGTGGAAGGCGTTGCCCCGCTTCACGACCACGTCGCGGAGGCCCTCGTCCAGCGGGCCCTTCCACTCGACGCGGCGGAAGTCCCGGTGCGAGTAGGGGGCGTCCATCCGGAGCTGGCCGGTGTCGTTCCGCCACTGGCGCGGCAGGTGGACGCCGCCGGCGCACTCGAGCGACAGCCAGCGCTGCGGGCCGGGATCGGGGATCCAGCGGTGCAGGAGGCCCCGCGGGACGAAGACGTAGTCGTCCTTCTCGAACCGCAGGTCCCCGAGCAGCGAGCGCAGGACACCCCCGCCCTCGAAGACGTACATGAGGTCGTCGCCGTCCCCGTTCTGGAAGTAGACCGGGTCGGGCTCGGTCGGCGTGACCATGCCCGCCACCACGTCGGCGTTGAAGAGGAGCGCGACCCGCGTGTCGATCGCCGGCCCCTTCACCGCCGGCAAGGCGCCCGTGCGGTAGTGGCGCTTCAGGAGCTTCCCCGGGTGGGCGGGCTCCGGCGGCGCGAAGCCGTGGCGCGTGTCGACCGCGCGGGTCGCGTGCGGCCGGTGCAGGTGGTAGGCGAGCGTGTAGGGCCCGTCGAAGCCGGCGCGCGTGTACGCCTCCTCGTGGAGGAGGCGGCCCGCGGCGTCGCGGAAGGCGATGTGGTGCTTCCGCGGCACCGCCCCTTGCTGGACCCGGTCGAGCATCTAGAAACGGCCCTCCTGCTCCTGCTGCCGCTCGATGGACTCGAAGAGCGCGCGGAAGTTGCCCGCGCCGAAGCCCTGGTCGCCCTTGCGCTGGATGATCTCGTAGAAGAACGGCCCGGCCTCGTACTCGCCGTAGAGCCCCGCGGAGTCGCGCAGGAAGATCTGCAGCATGTAGGAGCCCGGCGCGCCGCCGTCGACGAGGATCTCGAGCTTGCGGAGGTCCTCGATCTTCTCGTCGATCTTGCCGATGCCGGTCGTCTTCAGCCGGTCCGGGAGCGCGTCGTAGTAGGTGCCGGGCGTCGGCATGAACTGCACGCCGGCCGCGCGCATCGCCTTCACCGAGGAGAGGATGTCGGTCACGGTGAGCGCCGCGTGCTGGATGCCGTCGCCGCGGTGGTCCTCGTTGAAGATGTTGATCTGGGAGGACTTGAAGGCCGGCCGCCAGGGCTCGTTGTTCGCGAACTTCACGACGCCGGACGCCATGTCCTTCATCACCACCGAGCGCAGGCCGGAGCCCTTCTGCGCCTGGATGGCGGCGCGCTTCGCGGAGGCGGCGTCCTGGGTGTGGAACTGCACCTCCCAGAACTCCTCCATGCCGAGCACGTGCTCCATCCACAGGAGCGCGGGCTTCATGGTCTGGAAGTTCGAGGTGAGGTGATCGATGTGGCCGAAGCCGAGCTTGTTCGTGCCGCCCTTCGGCGTCGGGTGCACGACCATGCCCGGGTAGCCGCGGTAGCCCTTCCGCTCGACGTAGCGGAAGGTCGTGTCGGCGAGCGGCGTCGTGATGTGGAAGGTGCGGTAGGTGCCGCCCTCGTCGCGATCGGTCTGGATGTCCTCGATGGGCGTGCCGCCGCGCTCCTCGAGCAGGCGGAACGTCTTCTCGATGTCCTCGACCTCGAAGACCACCGTGCCGACGCCGTCCGGGTGCTTGCGCAGGTAGCGCCACGCGCGGCCGCCCTCGCCGATCGGCTGCGAGCAGAGGACGTTCACGTCCCCGGCGCGGAAGAGGGCGGAGGTCTGGTGGCCCGCCTTCTCGAGCGCGGGGCTCGAGACCGCCACCTCGGCGAAGTCGAGCTTCTCGGTGTAGAAGCGCCGGCTGCGGCCGAGGTCGTGGACGTAGTAGTGCAGCGCCTCGACGCGGCGGATTCCCAGGGGCTCGAGCTTGGTCGTCATGGCGTCCTCTTCTCCGGCGGCGGGGCGTCGGGCTGGCGGTCCGGGTGGGCCGCCTGGAAGGCCGGGAGGGCGCCGCACGCCTCCTCGATCCTGCGCAGCGTCGGGAACGGCGCGAGGTCGATCCCGAAGCGGCGCGCGTTGTACAGCTGGGGCACGAGGTAGCAGTCGGCCAGCCCCGGCTCGTCTCCGCCCGAGTACCGGCCGGCCGTGGCGGCGGCCGCCCGCTCGAGGCCGGTGAGGCCGCGCGCGATCCAGTGGCGCGCCCAGACCTTGTCGTAGCCGGCTTCCTTCTCGCGGAGCATCTTCAGCGGCGCCGCGTTCTGGAGCGGCTGGATGCCGGAGTTCACGTGCTCGGCGAGCGCGCGCACCTCGGCGCGCCGGTCGAGGTCGCGCGGCAACAGCGGCGGCGTCGGGTGGCGCTCGTCCAGCCACTCGAGGATCGCCATCGACTGCGCGAGCCGGAGCACGTGGCCGCGCTCCTCCACCTCGAGCACCGGCACCTGCGCGAGCGGGCTCCTCGCCTGGTGGGCGTCGGAGAACTGCTCGCCCTCGAGGAGGTTCACCGCGACGTACTCGTACGGGAGCCCCTTCAGCGCGAGCCCGATGCGCACGCGCCACGCCGACGACGAGCGCCAGTAGGAGTACAGGCGGTAGCTCACGGGGCCACCGCCTTCGCCTCGACGACCCGCTGCGAGATCGTCCCGAAGGGCGAGCGGCCCGCCGCGTCGCGCACCTCGATCTCGACCGTGTCGCCGGCCTGCAGGAACCGCGTCTTCGCGCCGCCGTGCTCGATCATCTCCCGCGCGCGCACCTCCGCGATGCAGGAGTAGCCGCGGGCGGGGTCCTCGTTCGAGATGGTGCCGCTCCCGAGGATGGTGCCGGCCGTGAAGCCGCGGGTCTTCGCGACGTGGGCGAGGAGGTCGTGGAAGGAGAAGTGCATCTCCGGGCCGGTGTCGGTCGAGCCGACCTCCTTCCCGTTCCAGCGCACGTGCATGCGCGCGTGCAGCCGGCCGTCGCGCCAGGCCCCGCCGAGCTCGTCGGGCGTCACCGCGAACGGCGAGAACGCCGTCGCCGGCTTCGACTGGAAGAAGCCGAAGCCCTTCGCGAGCTCGGGCGGGATGAGGTTCCGGTGGGTGACGTCGTTCGCGAGGAGCAGGAGCCGCACGTGGCGGCCCGCGTCCGCGGCGGTCGTGCCGCGCGGCACGTCGCCGAGCACGACGCAGACCTCCGCCTCGAAGTCCATGCCCCACGCTGGATCGGGGAGCGGGAGGTCCTCGGTCGGTGCGAGGAGCACGCCCGAGCCGCCCTGGTAGACGAGGGGATCGGTCTCGAGGGTGGGCGGTGGCTCCGCGCCGCGGGCCTTGCGGACGAGGCGGACGTGGGTGAGGTAGGCCGAGCCGTCCACCCACTCGTACGCGCGCGGCAGGGGAGAGAGGAGCGCCTTAGGGTCGAGCGGCCGCGAGGGCGCGCGCCCGGCGTCGAGCTCGGCGGCGAGCGCGCGCAGGGGGCCCTCGCAGGCGTCCCAGCGGTCGAGCGCGGCCTGGAGCGTGGGGGCGATGGCCCCGGCGTCCGCGTACGCGGCGCCGTCCCGGCGGACCACGGCGAGCCGCCCGTCCCGGCTGCCGTCCTTCAGCGTGGCGAGTCGCATCGGCCGTGGGTGTAGCGCAGGACCCGCAGTCTGGCGAGGCCACAGGGGTGCCCCCTTCGGGAGCGGTCCACGTTGCGCCGCGGCGCGACACCCCGCTATGGGAGGAGGGACTCCGTGCCTGGCCTCGAGATCACCGTCGTCGACTCCATCCTCGACGTGCCCGCGGAGGCCTGGGACGCGCTCCACGCGCACGAGCAGGTTGCCGCGACCCCCTTCCTCCGCCACGCCTTCCTCGCGGCCATGGAGACGAGCGGGTCGGCCTCCCCGCGGTCGGGCTGGCACCCGCGCCACCTCCTCGCGCGCCGCGGCGGCACCCTCGTCGGGGCCGCGCCGGCCTACCGGCGCGACGGCTCCGACGGGGACTTCTCCCGCGACTGGCAGTGGGCCTCCGCGGCCGAGCGCGCCGGGGTCCCGTACTACCCGAAGCTCCTCCTCGCGGTGCCCTTCAGCCCGACGACCGGCCGCCGGGTGCTCGCCGCCGAGGGCGAGGACCGCGCCGCGATCGTCGCCGCGATCGTGGACGAGGCCCGCGCGCTCGCGCGCCGCGAGGGCATGCACGCGATCCAGGTCCTCTTCCCGGGGCCGGACGAGGCGGCGGAGCTCGAGGCGGCCGGCCTCGCCCCGCGCATCGACTTCCAGTACCACTGGGTGAACGCGGGCTACGCGAGCCCGGACGACTTCCTCGGGCGCTTCCCCTCGAAGCGGCGCAACGCCCTCAGGCGCGAGCGCCGTGCGCCCGCCGAGCAGGGCATCACCATCCGCACCGTCCGCGGCGACGAGCTCTCGCGCGACCCGGAGGGCTGGGCGAAGGCCTGCTTCGCGCTCCACCGCCGCACGACCGACAAGATGGTCTGGGGCATGCGCTGGGTGAACCAGCGCTTCTACGAGGCGGCGATCCGCGGCCTCCCGGACGCGGTGGAGGTCGTGGAGGCGCGGCGCGACGGCCGGATGATCGGCATGGCGTTCAACCTCGCCTCCGCCGAGCGGCTCTACGGGCGCTACTGGGGCTGCTCGGAGGAGCACCCGTTCCTGCACTTCAACGTCGCCCTCTACCACTCCATCGACGAGTGCATCCGCCGCGGCACGAAGATCTTCGAGGGCGGCGCCGGCGGCGAGCACAAGGTCGCCCGCGGCTTCGAGCCGGCGGAGACCTGGAGCGCGCACGCGTTCCTCGACCCCAGGCTGGACCGCTCCATCCGCGAGTACGTCGCGCACGAGCTCCGGGAGCGGCGCCTCGCGGTCCAGCAGTGGCGCGAGGAGCATCCGCGGCTGGGGGGGTAGGGTCGGGGCTCGCCCCTTCCCGGCCTCCCTCGGCCGGGAGCGGCCGCACGGGAGGACCGGTTCGCGGCATCGGAGTTGACCCATCGTGTGGGAGGCAGTCTGATCCTCGCCCGGAGGCCCCATGCGTGGTTCGGCGCTCGGTTCCCTCGTGCTCGCGGCGTGCACCGCCGCCCTGATGGCCTGCGGCGATGGCGCGGAGCCCGTCAACCCGGCGCGCTCCGTCGTCGTCCCGATGACCCCCGACGCGGGAGAGGGCGCCGAGTTCGCGCTGCTGCACGCCGAGGAGCTCGTCACCCTGGCGCGAGACGGTTTCGACGTGGACGGGCTCTTCGCCGCCCGCGCCTGGTTCGGCTGGCACGCCGGGCGGGCCTCGGTCGCGGACTCCGAATACGCGCCCTGGACGTCCGCCGACGTCCGGGGCTGCTCCTGGACGGAGCGGGGCCGCCTCGTGGTGGACTGCACCCTCGACGTCGTGACCGCCGGGAGCCCGGAGCGCGTCCGCCTGTACGGCTGGCTGGCCTGGTTCCCGCGGGGCGAGGGCTCGGGCGAGCTGTCGTGGACGCTCTCGACCCGCATCGGCCGCCCCACGAGCCCCTACGAAAGCGAGCTCGACGAGCACGCCGAGCTCTCCCTCTCGCCCGAGGGGATGAAGGGCACCGTGGAGCGGAGCCACGAACCGGGTACCCCACGCCGGTCTTGGCTGGCCGGGCCGTGGTGGTCCGTCTTCGACTTCGACGTCGGCTTCGATCGCGACTACGTCGCGGCCGTACTGGCCGACCAGTTCCCGCAGGGCTGCCCGCAGCCGGTCGCCCGCGGCACGTCGGAGGGCCGGATCCTCGTGGACGACCCCACCGCGGTCACGCGGGCCGCGGTCCGCGTCACCTGGAGCTCGTGCACCGCGGCGACCTCCGCGTCGGGCTGGGTCTCCGAGCCGGCGTCACCCTGAGCCACGCGCTCGAGTCCACGCGAGCCCGAGCTCCCGCGCCCACACCGCCCCGCCGTGCGCGGCCGCGAGGGCGCGGGCGTCGGCGAGGAGCGCCGCGAGGCCGGCGGGCCCGAGCGCGGGGCCCACGTAGGAGTGCGCGCGGAGCACGGCGTCGAGGTCGCCCAAGGAGAGCGCGACGTCGTCGCGTAGGACCTCCCGCCCCTCGAGCGCGAGCCCGGCGGCGGCCGCGATGGCCTCCACCGGCGGCGGGCGCGGGCGGGCCTTCGGGTTCGCCTGGGCGATGCGCTCGCCGAGCGCGCGCATGAACGGCGTGGGCGCGAAGGCGGGCACCACGAAGGCCGCCCGGCCGCCAGGCGCGAGGAGCCGCGCGAGCTCGGCTCCCGCGCGGGGAGGGTCGACCCACTGCGCGGCGTCGGCGAGGACGGCGAGGGAGCAGGCGCCGCCGGGCAGGCCGGTGTCCTCGGCGGCGGCGTGGACCGCCTCGACCGCGAGACCGGCGTGGGACGCGGCGTCCGCGAGGACGTCGAGCATCGCGCGGGCGGGCTCGACGGCGGTCACCCGGAGGCCGGCGGCGGCGAGGGGCAGGGCGAGGTGCCCGGTCCCGGCGCCGAGGTCGGCCACGCGCGCACCGGGGCCGCCGGCGAGCGCGGCGAGGCGCGTGACGAGGGCCGCAGGGTAGGCGGGCCGGCGAGGATAGTCGCCCGCCATGCGGTTGAACACCCAGCGTGAAGCGTCGGATGGGTGGACGTTTCGGCGGGACACGGGGGCAGGGTACCTCATCCTTCGACTCCGGCCCGCCTGCGGCGGGCCTACGCTCAGGATGAGCGGGGGTGATGGGCGCGGCGCCTGCGCTCAGGATGAGCGGGGGAGAGAGGGCGGGGCGGTGAGCTGGCCACGCGAAACTCGTGCCTCGCCGCCCGGACCGGTGGTATTCGACGCGCATGGCCAAGGAAGCGCTCGTCCGCCGCGCGGCGCGGACCGCCTGGGCGACTCCGCGGGCCCGCGTGGTCACCGTCGTCCTTGCAGGGCTGGTCCTCCTCGTCGCCTGGCGCGCCGCCCGCGCCCGCGAGGTCGGCGCGCACGTCGCGGCGGTCCGCCCGCTCGTGCAGCGGGTGGTCGCGAGCGGCCGGGTCATGTCGCCCGCGCGCATCGCGCTCGCGCCGCTCGCGCCGGGGCAGGTCCTCGAGGTCGCCGTCGACGAGGGCGATCTCGTCCGGCCCGGCCAGCTCATGCTCCGCCTCGACGCCACCGCCGCGACCGCCGCGCTCGAGCAGGCCCGCGCCCGCACCGCCGAGGCCGCCGCGCGGCTCGACCAGGTGCGCGGGCCGGGCGCGCGCTCCGCGGCGGAGCTCCTCCGCCAGGCGCAGCTCAAGGTGGCCTCCGCGCAGGCCGAGCTCGAGCGGGTGCGCAAGCTCTACGACGCCGGCGCCGCGAGCGCCCAGCAGCGCGACGACGCCCAGCGCGCGCTCGACGTCGCGAAGAGCGCGCAGGACGCCGCGGCCGCCCAGGCGGCGTCGACCGCGGAGGGCGCCGACCAGCGCGCCGCGGCGGCGGCGCTCCGCGGGGCGCAGGCGGCCGAGGAGGTCGCCCGCGCCGCGCTCGAGGACCGCGCGCTCCGGGCGCCGGCAGCGGGCCGCGTGCTCCTGCGCGACGTCGAGCCGGGCGACGTGGTCGGCACCGGGAAGACCGTGCTCGTGCTCTCCCGCGAGGGCGAGACCCGGCTCACCGTGCAGCCCGACGAGAAGAGCCTCGCCGTGCTCGCGCTCGGCCAGGAGGCCTCCGCGGTCGCCGACGCCCACCCGGCCGCGCCCTTCAAGGCGAAGGTCACCTTCATCGCGCCCTCGGTCGACCCGGCGCGCGGCACGGTCGAGGTCCGCCTCGCCGTCGCGGAGCCGCCCGCGTTCCTGCGCCCGGAGATGACGGTGTCGGTCAACGTGGAGGTGGGGCGGAAGGCCGAGGCCCTGGTCGTGCCCGCCGAGGCGGTGCGCGACGCGGCGTCGTCGCCCTGGGTGCTCGCCGTCGCGGGCGGGCGGGCCGAGCGCCGGCCGGTGAAGCTGGGCCTGCGGGGCGAGGGGTACGTGGAGATCACCGAGGGGCTCGCCGCCGGCGACGCGGTGATCCCGCCCGCGTCCGGCCGGGTCGAGCCGGGCGAGCGGGTCCGCGCGAGCGCGCTCGCGCCGCCCGCGGGGTTCGCCCGTGCCCTTTGAGCTCTTCGTCGCGCTGCGCTACCTGCGCGAGGGGCGCGCCCAGACCGCGCTCATCCTGGGCGGCACCACGGTCGGCGTCGCGGTGATCATCTTCCTGACCGCGCTCATCTCCGGCCTGCAGGCGACGCTCATCGACCAGACGCTCTCCTCGCAGGCGCACGTCGTGCTCCGCCGGCCGGAGCGGGTCGCCCGCGTGCTGCCGCCCGCGCCGGGCGAGGCGATCGCCGCGACCATCGAGCGCGCGCCCGAGCGGCAGCGCTCGATCGACCAGTGGCAGGAGGTCCTGAGGGTCGCGCGCGCGAGCCCCGGCGTCGTCGCGGCGAGCCCGTCCGCCGAGGGCTCCGCGTTCGCGAGCCGGGGCGACGTCTCGAAGCCGGTCGCGCTCCGCGGGGTCGAGGAGGAGAGCTTCGACGCCGTGATCCGGATCGCCGGCCGGATCCAGGCCGGCCGGTTCCGGGTGGAGGGCCCGGAGGTGGTGATCGGCACCGTGCTCGCCGACGACCTCGGGCTCGGCGTCGGCGACAAGCTCCGGCTCACCACGCCGGAGGGCGTCACCGACCTCTTCACGATCGCCGGCATCTTCGACCTCGGCGCGAAGGACGTGAACCAGCGCTGGGTGCTCTGCTCGCTCCGCACCGCGCAGACCCTGCTCGACCTCGCCGGCGGGGCGACCTCGATCGCGCTCAAGGTCGAGGACGTCTTCCAGGCCGAGCGGATCGCCGCCGGCCTCGCCGACCGCACCGGCCTCGTGGCCGACAGCTGGATGAAGCTCAACGCCCAGCTCCTCACGGCGCTCCGCTCGCAGTCGTCCTCCTCCGCGATGATCCAGTTCTTCGTGGTGGTGGCGGTCGCGCTCGGCATCGCGAGCGTGCTCGGCGTCTCGGTCATCCAGAAGTCGCGGGAGATCGGCATCCTCAAGGCCACCGGCACGCCGACCGGCACCGTGCTCCGCATCTTCCTCGCCGAGGGCGCCATCGTCGGCGTGCTGGGGTCGGTGCTGGGCGCCGGCCTGGGCACGTTGATGGCCCTGGGCTTCGCCGCCGCGGTGAAGAACCCGTACGGCGAGGCGCTCTTCCCGATCCAGCTCACCCCCGGGCTCTTCGGCCTCGCGGCGGCCGTCGCCATCGGCACCGGCGTCGTCGCGGCCGTCTTCCCGGCCCGCGTCGCCGCGCGGCTCGACCCCGCCACGGTGATCCGCCATGGCTGAGGCCGCGTCGCCGCCCGCGGATGCGCTCCGGCTCGAGGGCGTGGTGAAGGAGTTCGGGGACGGCGAGTCCGTGACCCGCGTGCTCCACGGCGTCGACCTCACGCTCGCCGCGGGGGAGTTCACCGCGCTCGTGGGCCCGTCCGGCTCCGGGAAGTCGACGCTCCTCAACCTGATCGGCCTCCTCGACCGGCCCACCGCCGGCACGGTGACCGTCGCGGGCGAGGACACCGGCGCGCTCGACGACGACGGGCTCACCCGCGTGCGCGGCACCCGCATCGGCTTCGTCTTCCAGTTCCATCACCTCCTGCCCGCGTTCACCGCGCTCGAGAACGTGATGATCCCGATGATGGCCGCGAAGGGCCGGCCCGACCCGAGCATGGTCGAGTGCGGCGCGTTCCTGCTGAGGCAGGTCGGCCTCGAGGCGGTCGTGGACCGGCGCGCCTCGAAGCTCTCGGGCGGCCAGGCCCAGCGCGTGGCGATCGCCCGCGCGCTCGCGATGGCGCCGAAGCTCGTGCTCGCGGACGAGCCGACCGGCAACCTCGACACGCACAGCGCGGACGAGATCTTCAAGCTCCTGCGCGACTTCAACCGGAAGGCGGGCACGACCTTCCTCGTGGTCACCCACGACCCGAGGCTCGCGGCCCGCTGCGACCGCATCGTGACGCTCGTGGACGGCAGGATCGTGAGCGACCGCCCGAACGCGGCGGAGGAGAGGGGGAGCCGATGATCCCGGAGGCCGTCCGCGCGGCCGCGCGCCGCGCCGTCTCGCTGCCCGGCGAGGCCCTGCTCGCCGAGTGCGAGCTCGAGTTCTTCGTGGCGGGCGGGCCCGGCGGCCAGCACCGCAACAAGACCGAGAGCGGCGTGCGGCTGTCGCACCCGCCCACCGGCGTCACCGTCACCGCGACCGAGCGGCGCAGCCAGTCGCAGAACCGCGGCGCGGCCCTCGAGCGGCTGCGCGAGCGGCTCGCGGCGCTGGCGGTGCGCCCGAAGGTGCGGCGCGCGACGAAGCCGTCCCGCGGCGCGAAGGAGCGGCGGCTGCGCGAGAAGAAGCACCAGGCCGGCAAGAAGGCCGACCGGCGCGGGGAAGACGGGTAGGTCGGCCCCTCGTCTCCGCCGCCCCTCGTCTCCGCCGCCCCTCGTCTCCGCCGCCCCTCGTCTCCGCCGCCGCTGCGCGGCGGCTACGCTCGGGGCAAACGGACTGCGCGGCGGCTACGCTCGGGGCAAACGGACTGCGCGGCGGCTACGCTCGGGGTGAACGGAACCGGGACGAGCCGGGGCCGACAGCTAGCCGGCGGCCATCTGCGACGCGAGCGGGATCGCCTCGACGAGCCCGGCGGCGACGAGCCGCTGGAGCGCGCCGCGGACCTCGTCCGGCTGGATCCCGGCGGGCTCGAGGCGCTCGACGAGGTCCGGCACGCCGAGCCGCCCGGAGCGGAGCTCGCCGAGCACGGTGCCGTCGCCCGCGTGGAGGGCGAGCGGGGTTGCCCAGGCCACGAGCGCGGCGTCGAGCGCGTTGCGCCCGCTCGCGCGGGCCTGCGCGACGGTCTCGCGGTGGGCCGTGTCGGCGGCCAGCCCCGCCGCGGTGAGCGCGAACTTCTGGCCACGGGGCCAGCGCTTCGGACCGTTGCGGTGGGAGGAGAGCATGGGGGTGCGAAGCTATGAGCCCGCCGGCCCCGAATGTCAACCGGATCCCGCTGGCCCGGCGCCACGCCCGTTGCGCCGGGCCGTCCGCTCGGGGAGACTCCCCGACCCATGCTCGCCACGCTCGCCGCCGCGCTCCTCGCCACGACCCCGCCCGCCACGCCGCGCGCGCCGCCCGCCGGGGGCGAGGCCGTCCACGCGCTCGTCGCGCGCTGCGTGCAGGCCCACGGCGGGCCGGCCGCCCTCGCGAAGGCCGCCCGCCAGCAGCAGGTCGGCACGGTCACCTCGCTCCTCCACCCGGGCGCCGCCGGGAAGATCGGCCGCGTCTACGAGCGGAGCGGCCGCCTGCGCGTCGAGGTGCAGTGGCCGGGCGAGGAGGGCGAGATCCGCGTCGTCGACGGCGATCGCGGGTGGCGTCAGGGGCAGGAGGCGCGCGGCGGGTACCTCGCCTCGATGATGCTGCAGGCGGTGCGGCTCGATCTCCCCGCCACGCTCGCGAACTGGGAGGCCCGGCTCGAGGACCGCGGCGAGCAGGTGGTGGACGGGAAGAAGGTCCGCGTGCTCGCGTTCCCGTACGCCCCGGGGCTCGTCGTCGAGACCGCGCTCGACCCCACGAGCGGACGGATCGTCCGCTCGCGCGGCTACTCCACCGGCGCCGACAAGGTGGAGTTCATCACGACGTACGAGGACTACCGCCTCGTCGACGGCGTGCTCGTCGCGTTCCGCGAGGTGAACTGGGCGAACGGGCGGAACACCGGCGAGACCGTGGTCGAGCAGGCGGGCTTCCCGGCGGCGCTGCCGGCCGAGATGTGGAGGCCGTAGCTCAGGGTCCGACGCGCACGAGCGTCAGGAGCGGCTGCTCGGGGTCGAAGGCGCCGGTGAGGTCGAGCTCGGCGTGGATGGCCCAGTCGTGCTCGCCCGCCTCGTCGACGATCGCCTGCGTCACCTTCCAGCGGCGCGGGCCGTCCTCCACGAGCGTCGTGTGGTGGGCCCGGCGGGCGGCCGGGGTCACGTCGATCCGCGGGTGCTCCGCCCAGTAGGGCGCGAGCTCCTTCTCGAGCGCCGCCGCGTCCCAGGCCTGGCCGGGCGCGAGCGCCGCGAGCGCCGCGGCGTGGTCCTTCCGCGCGAGCGCCACGAGCAGCGCGTGCAGCTCGTTCCGCACCCGCGCGGCGAAGGCCTTCCTGTCGGCCCAGATCGGCGGCGGGCCGAGCGCCTCGACCACCGCGGCCTTCGGGTCCACGAGCCGGGCCTGGTACGCGGGGTCGCGCATCCGCTCCCACTCGTCGAGGAGCGACGAGTCCACCCCGCGCACCGTCGCGCGGAGGAAGGCGATGACGTCGAGGAGGTCGTCGGTGCGGTAGCCCTCGGGCACCGTCTGCACGAGGGTCTTGTACGCCTCGGTCAGGTACCGGAGCAGCACGCCCTCCGAGCGCTGCAGCTCGTAGTCGCGCACGTAGTCCGCGAACGTCATCCACTTCTCGACCATCTCGCGCGCGATCGACTTCGGGCGGATGTTCTCGTGGCCGACCCATGGGTGGCGGGCGGCGAAGTCGTCGAAGGTCGCGTAGGTGAACTCGCGGTTCGGCTTCGGGTACTCGACCGTCTCGAGCTCCTTCATCCGCTCGTCGTACTCCTTGCCCTCCGCCTTCATGCGCGCGACCGCCTCGCCCTTCGCGCGGTCGAGCTGCTTCCACAGGACGACGTCCGGGTCCTCGAGGATCGACTCCACCATCGACAGGACGTCGAGGTGGTAGGTGTCGCGCTCGGGCGAGATGCGCGGGAGCGTGTCGAGGAGGTAGAGCGACAGCGTGTGGAAGATGGAGAAGTCCTTCTGCAGCCCGCGCGCGGGGCGCAGGTAGGCGCCCCGGTAGCCCTCCACCCGGTGCAGCTCCACGAGCCCCGCCTGGCGGAGGGTCCGCAGGCGCTGGGCGGCGGAGCGGCGGTGCTTCGCGCGGGTGTAGTCGTTGCCGTGGGAGCGGCCGATCAGCTCCACGAGCCGCCCGTACCCGCCGCCCCGCGCCGAGGTCTCCGACTGGAGCAGGTTCACGAGCAGCGCGAAGGTGGGCTCGAAGCGGCTCTCGAGCGGCTCGGGCTCCTTCTCCCGCAGCCGCTCGAAGGTGCTCCGGTCCCAGTGGACGTAGCCCTTCTGCGGCGGCTGCTTCTTCACGACCTTCTTCCCGGCGGCCGCCTTCTCGGCGAGCTTCTTGTTCTCGACCACGTGCTCGGGCGCCTGGGCGAGGACGTAGCCGCGATCGTCGAAGCCCTTGCGCCCCGCGCGGCCGGAGATCTGGTGGAAGTCGCGGGCCGCGAGGATGGCGGTCTTCTCGCCGTCGAACTTGCAGAGCTGGGTGAAGAGCACCGTGCGGATGGGGACGTTCACGCCCATGCCGAGCGTGTCGGTGCCAGAGACCACCTTGAGGAGCCCGCCCTGGGCGAGCTTCTCCACGAGCAGGCGGTACCGGGGGAGGAGCCCGGCGTGGTGGAGGCCGATCCCGTGGCGCAGGAACCGCTGGATCTCCTTCCCGTAGGGGGAGTCGAAGCGGAAGCCGACGAGCTGGTCGGCGATGCGGGCCTTCTCCTCCTTCGAGGAGAAGTTCGCGCTCATGAGGTTCTGCGCCTGCTCGGCGGCGGCCCGCTGGGTGAAGTTGACGAGGTAGACCGGGGCGCGGTTCGAGGCGACGAGGTCCTCGAGGGTCTCGTGCAGCGGCGTCTCGCGGTACTCGAAGTCGAGCGGCACCGGGCGCGCGGCGCTCTTGACCGAGGCGACCTTGCGCCGGGTGGTGGCCTCGAGCGAGGCCTCGATGGCCCGGGTGTCGCCGAGGGTCGCCGACATGAGGAGGAAGCGGGTGTCCTCGAGCAGGAGGAGCGGGACCTGCCAGGCGACGCCGCGCTCGCGATCGCCGTAGTAGTGGAACTCGTCCATCACCACCGCGTCGACCCTGGGCGCGGCCTCGCGCACGGCGAGGTTCATCAGGATCTCGGCGGTGCAGCAGACGATGGGCGCGTCGCGGTTCACCGCCGCGTCGCCGGTCATCATGCCCACGTTGTCCGGCCCGAAGAGGCGGCAGAGCTCGAAGAACTTCTCGTTCACGAGCGCCTTGATCGGGCAGGTGTAGAAGGAGCGCTTGCCCTCCGCCATGCACTGGTAGTGCAGGAAGGTCGCGACGAGCGACTTCCCCGAGCCGGTCGGCGTCGCGAGCACGAGGTGCTCGCCGTCGAGCAGGTGGAGGATCGCCTCCTCCTGGTGCGGGTAGAGCTCGAGCCCGGTGCCCGCCACCCACGAGACGAAGCGGTCCAGGATCGCGTCGGGCGCGAGCGACTCCCCCGGAGCGGGCAGCGAGGCGGCGAGGGTGGCGGGGGCGTCGGCCATGGCGGGTGACGGTTTACCGCAGGCGTCCGGGATACCCAAGCAGGTTGGTTTTTCCCGATTGCACGGGGGTGCCCCCGCCTGGATGCTCTGCCCGCACCCTCAGGAGAACCACACCACATGAACAAGCTCGTCGCGGTCCTCGTCGCCTGCCTCGCCACCACCGCCGCCGCGCAGGACGCGGCCGCCCCGAAGCCGCCCGAGGAGTGGAAGGGCACCGCCGGCGCCGGTCTCATCCTCCTCACCGGCAACACCAGCACCATCACCTCGACCGCCGTCCTCGGCGCGAAGCGCAACTGGGCCGACTGGGCCCTCGAGTTCAAGGCGGGCGGTGTCTACGGCCGCACCCGCCCGGTGGACAAGACGCAGGACCCGCAGACCGTCGCCCTCGGCGCGACCTCGCAGCTCCGCGGCGACCGCAAGTTCGGCGACCACCTCAGCGTGTACGCCCTGACCGGCCTCGACACCGACCACGTCGCCTCGGTGGAGTGGCGCGGCTACGGCGAGGGCGGTCTCGGCTACGTCTGGCTGAACGACAAGTGGGAGGGCGACCGCGAGCTCTTCCTCCGCACCGACCTCGGTCTCCGGTACGCGAAGGAGTCCCGCTGGCAGTACTACGGCACCGTCGCCGCGACCGGCCGCGACATCAAGGACGCCGAGCTCCTCGGCCCGCGCGCCGGCCTCTCGTTCCGCTGGCAGAACACGAAGAACGTGATCTTCACCGAGGACGCCGAGGTCATCCCGAACGTCCAGGGCGAGTCCCGCGTCCTCGTGAAGTCGGTGTCGAAGCTCGCCACCCGCCTCGCGACCGCGCTCACGCTCGGCGTCGCGTACACGGTGGCCTACGACTCGAAGCCGGCGCCCGGGAAGGTGAACACCGACACGATCCTCGGCGTCACCCTGGAGATGGGCTTCTAGCCGCGGCTCCTCCGCAGGTACTCCGACGGCGGCATGCCGACCAGCGCCCTGAAGTCGCGGGCGAAGTGGGCCTGGTCGGCATAGCCGAGGTCGTGGGCGAGGCGCCCGAGCCCGCCCGGCGCGCCGGCCTCCAGCGCGAGCAGGGCCTCGTGCAGCCGGTACCGCGCGATGGCCCACTTCGGGCCGATCCCCACCGCGTCCCTGAACCAGCGCTGGAGCTCGCGCTTCGAGAGCCCGAAGCGCTCGACGAGGTCCTCCACCCGGCGGATGGCGCGGTCGTGCGCGGCCGCGTCCAGGAGCCGGCCGAGGAGCTCGAGATCGCCCTCGGGCGGCGGCAGGATCTCCTCCCAGAAGCGCCGCGCCGCGGTCATCCGCGCCCGGCCGTCGCGGCCGGCGAGGACCGCGCGCAGGTACGCGCCGGCCCGCCGCGCGCCGACGACGTCCGCGAGCGGCACGCGGCGCCCGGTGAGCGTCGACACCGGCGCGCCGAGGAGCGGCCGGAACGCGCCGGGCAGGAACTTCGTGCCGAGCACCCAGCCGCGGCCCTCGAGCGCCGCCTCGTGGCGGCCGCGCGATACGCCGACCACGCTCGCCGCCCCGCCCTCGACGACCACGTGCACCACCGGGTGTCCCAGCGAGGCCTGCACGTGCCGGACGCCGGCGGGGAGGGCCCAGGTCACGTACCAGAAGTGCTCGATGGAGGGCGCGAGCCGCGGCCCGGGCAGCCACCGCCCGTGGGTGAGCCGCCCGGGCGGCCTGCCCAGGCGGACGAGGCCGCGCGGCGGGCGCGGCGAGGGCGCGAGCGCGCGGCTCACCGGAGCGCGGGGTTCTTCACCGGGCCCGCGACCTTCCGGAGCACGTTGCGGTCGGTGTGGTGGAACGGCTCGGAGCGCCCGGCGATGCGCAGCACGGTGTCCTGCTCGTACGAGAGCGTGCCGTCGGCGTTCAGCGTGAAGGTGCAGGCGTAGGACTCGGTCCGGAAGTTCTCGTGCAGGAAGGGGCCCGAGGCGATGCCGGCGGTGGGGGAGCCGAGCTCGGCCTTCACGGTGAAGGTCCGGTCGCCGGGCCTCGCGCGGCCCGCCGCGAGCGCGACCTGCGCGCGGGGGATGGCGAGCGTCTGCCAGAGCCCGCCCGTCGCGGGCTCCCACAGCCAGTAGCCGACCTGGTCGTGGAAGGTCTCGGTCTCGCCCACCTTCGTCACGAACACGTGGTAGCGCAGGCCGTAGAGGAGCTGCGGGCCGTTCGGCTGCGGGTCGATGGGCTCGAAGTCGATCCGCTCGAGGTAGGGCTCCTTCTCCTCGCCCTCGGCGACCGGGTGAAGGTCCTCCCCGCGCCCCTCCCAGCTTCCGGCGAGGGGCGCGAGCGGACCGAGGTTCGCGAGCGTGTCGGGGTCGATGGGATCGGGCTCGGTGTAGAGGTCCACGGCCATGCCGGGAGCCTACCCGAGCCCGCGTCCGGTCAAAATGCCCAGCCGAGGCCGACGTTCACGGCGGTCCCCGCCGAGTTCTCGGAGAAGTGCTGGTAGTCCGCCTTCACGACCACCTCCGGCGTCACGTGGAAGCTCGCGCCCGCGGTGACGACCGTCTCCGTCTTCAGCGCCTCGGGCGTGACGCCCGGGCCGAGGTCGGCGTAGCTCCGGCCGGTGTTCACCTGCTCCACGCGCGCGAACGGCGTGAGCGCCATGCCGTCCTTCTCCCAGACGCGGTAGCCGGCCTGCGCGTACCAGCCGTCGAACGCCTCCGGCACGAGCGAGGTCTGGCCGACGAGGGGCAGGTTGATGGCGCGGGTGTTCGAGAAGGAGCCGCGCGCGTAGAGGGCGGCCACGTCGAGCTTGCCGGGCGACCAGCGCGCGTGGACGTCCCAGAGGAGCAGCGTCGAGCGCGGCACGCCGGGCTGGCCCTGGCTCACGCCGCCCAGGAAGGCCGAGGCGCCGAGGCGCAGGCCGGGGACGCCGCGCCAGTCGGCGGCGAGGAAGCCCGAGGCGTCGTGGGCGCGGGCGAGCTGGAGCTCCTGGTGGATGGAGCCGAGCGGCTCCTCCTGGCCCTCGCCGGAGGCCGCGTCCCACTTCGAGAGGTCGAAGCCGGTCGTGAGGCCGGCCTGGAGCGTCACCGCCGACGGCAGCGCCGCGGAGAGCGCGACGCCGCCCTCGCGCCAGGTGGTGGGGATGATCGCCTGCTCGACGAAGGTGCGGTTCACGCCGAGGAACGTCGTCGGCTCGTGGCTCGTGTTGAGGAAGCCCATCGGGATGAGCAGCAGGCCGGCCCGGGCGGTGAGGACGTCGCCGAGGCGCCGCTCGATGAACGCCTGCTCGATGGCGACCTCGCCCGCGTCCTCCGCGGAGGCGATCGCGTGCTCGACCTCGATCTCCGCGACGAAGGAGGTCGAGGTGTCGAAGGTGCGCTCGAGGCCGAACACCAGGCGGCGGAGGTCGGCCTGCGCGTCGCGGGGGCTGTCGATCGGCCGCTGGTAGACGAGCTCGCCGTAGCTCGTGATGCGGGTCTCGGGCGCGTCGGCGGCGTGCGCGGCGAGGGGGAGGGCGGCGGCGAGGGCTGCGGCGAGGGCGAGGCGGGGCATGGCGGTGACTCCTGTGAGCTGCGGGTTACGGGGTGAAGCCGTCGTCGAGGGTCTTCAGGAAGGTGATCACGTCGGCGATCTCGGCGTCGTCGAGCGCCGGCGGCTGGCCCGGCCGCCGGTCGTAGGGCGGCTCCGAGACGTTGACGTTCCGGTGGAGCTCGGGCGGGAGGTCGTCGAACTTCCTCACGCCGCCCTGGCCGTCCGGTGGGTAGAACCGCTCCGGGTTCGTGTCCCGCTCGACGTAGAAGTGCAGGACCTCCTCGAGCGAGGTGAACCGCGCGTTGTGGAAGAAGACCTTCCGCTGCGCGACGTTCCGGAGCGACGGCACCTTGAACGCGCCGCAGAGGTCGCGGCGGTGCTGGAGCTCGGGC
Organism: Anaeromyxobacter sp.; assembly: GCA_046351695.1. GTDB lineage: Bacteria > Myxococcota > Myxococcia > Myxococcales > Anaeromyxobacteraceae > Anaeromyxobacter. Next base: position 102,488 of record JAXLYA010000002.1, read on the forward strand.
CGGCCGCAGAGGCCGAGGTCGAAGTGGGCCGGGTCGGCGTTCGCCGGGATGGCCGGGTTCCGCGGCACGCCGAGCGCGTCGTAGGTGAAGTCGGTGAAGAGCGGCGGGGCGCCGCCGGGGCTGCCCTTCGACGGGTGGCAAGCCGCGCAGTTGCCCTTCGAGGGCGCGTTGAAGAGCGCGAGGCCGCGGAGCTCCTGGTCGGAGAGCCGCGCCTCGCCGCGGAGGAAGGCGTCGTACTTGCTCGAGTAGGGCGCGAAGGCCACGTCCTCGCGCTCGTACGCCTCGATGGCGAGCGTCATCCGCGTGTACGCGCCGTCGACGTCGTCGAAGACCGCCGGGCCGAAGAGCGCGCGGAGCGCGTCCGCGTAGGGCGCCGCCGCGAGCCGCTCCACCACGGCCGCTCTCGAGGGCATCGCCATCTCGACCGGGTTCAGGAACGGGCCGGCGGCCTGGTCGGCGAGCGAGGCCGCGCGGCCGTCCCAGAAGAAGCCGCCCGCCGGCGTGCCGTCGGCCTCGAAGCGGAACGGGCCGGAGAGGGCGAGGTACCGGATGGCCGGGGCCTGGCGCGTGCCGGGGAGATCGAGGCCGGCGCCGCCGAGCTGGACCGGGAGGCCGTTCGCCGGCGTGAAGGCATGGGCCTCGTCGTGGCAGGTGGCGCAGGCCATCCGGCCGGAGGCGGAGAGGGACGTGTCCTCGAAGATCCGCTCGCCGAGCTGCGCGAGGGGGGAGAGGGGGCGCGCGGCGGGGGGCGGCTCGGCCGGGGTGGCGCCGCAGGCGGCCGCGAGGGCGAGCGCGGCGCCGAGAACGATAGTGAGAATGATTCTCATGTTCATGTTCTTGTAGCGCGGCCCGGCCGGGGCGGTCAAGCGCCGCGATCGCCGGCGTGTTAAGCCCGGGCCATGAAGGCGATCCAGATCAAGGCGTTCGGCGGTCCCGAGGTGTTCGAGGCGGTCGAGGCGCCCGACCCGGCCCCGGGTCCCGGGCAGCTCCTCGTGCGCGTGCTCGCGACCTCGGTGAACCCGGTCGACTACAAGATCCGCCACGCCGGGAGCTGGGCGCAGGTGAAGCCGCCCGCGATCATCGGCTACGACGCCGCCGGCACGGTGGAGGCGCTCGGCCCCGGCGTCGCCGGCTTCTCGAAGGGCGACCCGGTGTTCTACACGCCGCGGATCTTCGGGCGGCAGGGCACCTACGCCGAGCTGCACGTGGTGGACGCCGACATCGTGGCGCCGAAGCCGCCGAACCTCACCTACCTCGAGGCCGCGAGCCTGCCGCTCGCGGGCTGCACGGCGTGGGACGCCATCGTGCGGCTCGCGCAGGTCCGGCCCGGCGAGGACGTGCTCGTCCACGCGGGCGCGGGCGGGGTCGGCTCGATCGCGGTGCAGCTCGCCCACGCCGCCGGCGCGCGCGTGCTCGCGACCGCGAAGGCGGCGAACCACGCGCTCGTGCGCGGCCTGGGCGCGGACGAGGTCGTCGACTACACGGCGGAGGACTTCGCCAAGGCCGCGGTCCGGTTCACGCGCGGCAAGGGGCTCGACGTCGCTTTCGACACGGTGGGCGGCGACCTGTTGTCCCGCACCGTCCCGGCGATGAAGCCCTACGGCCGGATGACCGGCTGCGTCTCCTGCACGGGCGACCTGTCCGGCGCCGTGGGCAAGAACCTCACCGTCCACTTCGAGTTCCTGGAGCGCGCGAAGGTGAAGATCGACGCGCTCGCCGCGCTCGCCGAGCGCGGGCAGGTGCGCGCCGTCATCGACGCGGTGCTCCCGCTCGACCGGGTCGCCGACGCGCACCGGAAGATCGAGGCGGGCGGCATGCGCGGCAAGCTCGTGCTCGAGGTCGCGAAGGGCGCGGACCGGCGCTGATCAGTACGCCCGCTCCGCGGTCGCGCTGTACCCGACGAGTACCGAGAAGGTGCGCGCGAGCCGGTCGGCGCTCGCCATGGGCCGGAACGGCGAGCCGGGGTCGAGCGCGTAGGCCGCGTAGCGGAGCGTGAGCGACGGCCCGAAGCCGTTCGTCAGCGCCCACATGAAGCGCGCCTCCGCCCGGTCCTCCTCCTTCGCGCCCACCTTGTCGACGAGGCGGCGCGCCTTGCAGGCCATGAGGTCGATGGCGAGCGGGTTCTCGAACACGAAGCCGCCCCGGGCGCCCCACAGCAGGTAAGGCGCCATCGGCAGCCGGAGGTCCTTCGCGCCGGGGAGGGGGTCCACGTTCGCCGTCGCGCCGCTCGTGCCGTCGAGGCCGCCGCCCGCGTAGCCGGTGAGGTAGAGCGGCCCGAGCCGGAGGCCCGCCGAGGGGCCACCCTCGATGTCGTAGAACCAGCGCCCGCCGAGCCCCTTGCCGCCGCCGAAGCGCGTGCGGACCTGCGCCACGAGCGGCCCCACCGCGCCGATGCGCGAGTAGCCGCCCAGGAAGACCTCGAACCCGTTCGCGCGGTCGAGCGCCTTGCCGTCCGTGCCGAAGGGCTCGAGCGCGATCGCCCCGACCGCGATCCCGGTCTGGTTCATCGAGCGGCGCTCGGCGGTCAGGAGGTAGGAGTCCCGGATCGCGCGGGCGTCCTCGCGGGAGAGGTCGAGCGGGACCGCCGGGAGCTTCGGGGCGAGGGCGGCCGTGGCCGGCACGGGCAGCGGCCCGGCGGCGACGGCGGCCTTCGCCATGTCGGCGGAGACGCCCGACGGCGCGAGCGCGTCGGCGAGGGCGGGCAGCGCGGAGGCGTCGGCGAGCGCGGCGAGGAAGAGCAGCCCCTCCGCGCGCGGGTTCTCGCCCGCGGCGCGGGCCCGGGCGGCGTCCTCGCGCAGCTGCCGGGAGCGCTTCGCCTGGAGGAACTGCACCGCCTGCGCGACCGTGTCGGCGACCTGCCTCCTGAGGTCGCCCGCCACCTCGCGGCGGCGCGCGGCGTCGTCGAAGCTGCGGGAGCCGAGGTTGCGGGTCGTGTACTGCTCCTGCCAGGAGGAGCCGGCCGAGGCGCGGACGGGCAGCACCACGAGCTGACCGTCGGCCTCGAGGCGGAGCTCGAGCGCGACGTCCGCCACCGTGCGCCGGAGCGCCACGTCGTACGCCTCGACGAGCGTGCGCGTCCGCATCCGCTCCTCGGAGCGCTCCACGATCTTGAAGTCCTTCCGGCAGCTCGTCGTCGTGTCGGTGACCGGGCTGCAGATCTGCTTCACCCAGCCGCCGGCCTCGGTCTCGGTGCGGCAGATCTGGCCCAGGTACGAGGTCTTCTCGCGGCAGGACTCGAACTGCTCCATCACCGGCACCTTCTCGACCACGATGTCCTTCACCTCGTACTCGCCGGCGCGGCGGGCGGCGTCGGAGAGGTCGCGCACGTCGCACGAGGAGACGCCGAGCCGGGCCACGAGCGCGGAGGCGCCGCCGGCCGGGATCGCCGCCCTCACGGCGTCGGCGAGCCCGAGGCAGTCACCCGCCGCCTGGAGGTCCACCTTGAAGCCGTGGCGCTCGCGCACGGCCGTCTCGGCGGCGGCGTCGACGGGCCGGGAGGGGTCGAGCTGGCGCAGGAGCCGGTTGCGCAGGGCGCGGGCGACCGGATCCTGGAGCTCGGCCGCGGCGGCGGCCCGCCGGGCGCCGTCGGCGCGGACGGCGGCGAGCCCCTTCCTGAACCGCGAGGCCGGCTCGAGGTCCTCGACGAGCTGCTCGCCGAGCGCGGCCGCCTCGCCGTGGCGCCCGGCGGCGGCGAGCTTCTCGACCTCCGGCCAGCGGACGCCGGCGACCGCCTCGAGGCCCGGGCGGACCACCGGGAGCGCCACCGCCTCGAGCCGGCGCTCGCGCGCGTCCGCGAGGAGGCCGCGCAGGGCGGCGGCGTGGGCGGCGGCGTTCGAGGCGTCGTGCGCCCCGAGCGCCGCGACCTCCTTCCGGAGCCAGAGGGCGTGGCGGGCCGCCCGCTCGTCGTCCCAGCCCCGGGGGAGCGCCCGGCCGTCCCGGTCCACCGCGCGGTCGTAGGCGATCGCGGTGGCGAGGTCGCCCTTCGCGTAGGCCTCCCGGCTCTTCACGTAGAGCCGCTGCGGCGCGCAGGCGGCGGTGACGGCGAGGAGGAGGCCCGCGAGCGCGGGCCGGACGTGATGCGTACGCAAGGTTGACCTCCGGTGGAGAGACGGAGCGTCAACCTAGCGGTGCGGCGGGATGTCGCGAACCCCGTGTTCCTGGGACGGCGAGGGATCGATCAGCGGGTCCTGCGGGCGGCGGGCTCGACGCCGCGGGCGGAGGTCTCGGAGCCGGGGCCCGGGCGGATGGGGCCGATGATGGGCGGGGTGTCGGGGGCGGTGCACTTCTGGGCCCTCGTGAGGTCCCAGCACACGGGCGCCGCCCCGGGGTCGTTCGCGCGGTAGTAGAGCGACACCTTGAGCGGCACGAGCGCGTAGTTCTCGTGCACGTCGGAGTCTTCCGAGATGGAGATCCCGCCGGACCGGACGAGCACGTTCTCGAAGAAGAGAACCTGCTTCGTACACGGGTCCCCCCGCGAGTCGACGCCCGCAACCGTGAGGACGACCTTGTCGAGGTGCTTGCCCGTCGCCGCGTCCTCGAAGAGCGAGGTGGACAGGTCGCCCGCCGCGACCGAGAAGGACAGGTCGCCGAAGGTGATCTTCCCGCCCGTGCTCCCGCCGCCTCCCCCACCGCCCAGTGTGACCGGATTCTCGTAGCTCCAGGACGAGTCCGAGAGCCGGTAGTCGTACTCGTTGATGGCGGGGATCCGGATGAAGAGGCCGCCGTTGCCACGGCAGACCTTGTCCGGGTCGGGCGCCGGGGGCGGCTTGATGTTGGCCGGCGCCGCGCCGGTGCTCGCGGCCGGGCCCGGCGGCCCCTGCGGCCCGGTCGGCCCCGTCGGTCCGACCGGCCCCTGGGGCCCCTGCGGCCCCGCCGGCCCGGCCGGACCCGGGATGCCCTGCGGGCCCACCGCGCCCTGCGGCCCCTGTACGCCCTGCGGGCCGGTGTCGCCCTTCGGGCCCTGCGGCCCCTGCGGGCCCACGGCGCCGATGGTGAGGTAGAAGCCCTTCGCCTCGCCGCCCTCGCCGTGGCGGTTCTCGCTCGTCTTCACCGTGATGGCGTAGGTGCCCGGCCGGGGCGCGGGGGAGGGGAGGCGCGCGACGATGGTCGTCGGCGAGTAGGTGTCCACCGTGAGCGGCGTCGAGCCGAGCAGCACCCTCGGCGCCTGCGCGACGCCGAAGCCGGTGCCGTTCACGAAGACGTGCTCGGCGTCGGAGTCGACCGAGAGGATGCGGGGCTGACGGTCGCGCTCGGGGTCGCGGTCGTCGTCGCTGGCACGGGCGGGCGCTGCGAGCGCGAGCGCGAGGAGCGCCGCGGCGAGGGGCCTCGTCATGGTCTGTTTCCTCCCAGGGGTGGAGCGGTCCAGGTGGGATAACGGGCCCATCGGGGCGACCGCCCGGCCCCCCGGCGGCCTCCTTGGGTGTGGACCCACGGTCCGATGACGGAATGTGCGGACCGTCCCGGGGGCCCTCCCGAAGTGGCAGGATGCGGACGTGGAGAACCCGGAACCGACCCGCGGCGAGACCTTCCGCGTGCTCCTCGTCGAGGACGACGAGCGGCTCGCCGCGCTCACGGCGCGCTACCTCGAGACGCACGGCCACTCGGTGACCGTCATCGGGGACGGCCGGCTCGGCCTGGCCGAGGCCCTCAAGGGGCAGCACGACGTGGTCGTGCTCGACCTCATGCTGCCGCGCCTCGGAGGCCTCGAGATCTGCCGCGAGCTCCGGGCGCGGACCGCGGTGCCCATCATCATGGTCACCGCGCTCGGCGAGGAGGCGGATCGGGTCCTCGGCCTCGAGATGGGCGCCGACGACTACCTCGCGAAGCCCTTCTCGTCGCGGGAGCTGCTCGCGCGCCTCAAGGCGCTCGTGCGCCGGGGCCGCGGCGCCGTCGGACCGCCGCGCGACGTCATCCGGGTGGGCGGCCTCGAGCTGTGGCCGCGCGACTTCAGCGGCAGCCTCGACGGCCGCCCGCTCAAGCTCACCACCGCCGAGTTCGTGCTCCTGCGCGTCCTCGCCGAGCGGGCGGGTCGGGTGCTCACCCGCGAGCAGCTCCTCGACCTCACGAAGGGGAGCGCCGACGAGGCCTTCGATCGCTCCATCGACGCCCACATCTCCCGGGTCCGCCAGAAGCTGGGCGACGATCCCCGGAACCCGCGCATGCTCAAGACCGTGCGCGGGGCGGGCTACCTCCTCGCCTCGGGCGACGAGCCGTGAGCCGCCCGCTCGCGCCGCTCGCCCTCCGGATCTGGGGCGTCACCGTCGCCTCGGTGCTCGTGAGCGTCACCGGCGTCTTCGCCACCCTGCACCTCGTCGCGCCGCCGCCGGGGGGGCCGCCCCCGGGCGGCGGGCCGTACGTGGTCCGGAACCTCGCGAGCATGGCGCGCGACCCGGTCGCGCTGGAGGGCGAGGTGGGCCGGGTGGAGCGCGAGGCCGGGATGCTGGCCTCGGTCCACCGCTGGGACGGCGCGCGCGTCGCGGGCCGCGACGCGCCCCCGCTCACGCCCCGGGAGCTCGCGATGCTCGCGCGCACCGGGCGCGCGCACGTGGGCGGCGAGGCGTGCTTCCCGGGACCGTGCCCGGAGGCGTTCCGGCTCGGGCCGCCGGAGGCGCCGACCGGCTACGTCGTCCTGTCGCCGGTCGAGCACCGCGCGATGGGGGGGCTGTTGCCGCTCGTGCTCACCGTGCTCGGTCTCACCGTCGCCTCGGGGCTGCTCGGCGCGTACCTCGCCGGGCCCCTGCGCCGGCTCGCGGCCGCCGCGCGCGCCTTCGGCGCCGGGGACCTCACCGCCCGCTCCGGGCTGCGCCGGCGCGACGAGCTCGGCGAGGTGGGCCAGGCGTTCGACGAGATGGCTGACCGGCTCGTGACCACGCTGCGCGGCCAGACCGAGCTCGTCGCGAACGTGGCCCACGAGCTGCGCACCCCGCTCGCCCGGATCCGGGTGGCGCTCGATCTCGCCGAGGAGGGCGACGCGGCCGTCGCGCGGGCGTCGCTCGTCGACATCTCGCAGGACCTCTCCGAGCTCGAGGGGCTCGTGGCGGACGTGCTCGCGAGCGCCCGGCTCGAGCTCGCCGCGGCTGCGCCGCCGGCCTCGGCCGGCACCCCGCCGCTGCGGATGGAGCGGCTCGACCTGACCGCGCTGCTCCGCGACGCCGCCGACCGGCTGCGCCAGCGCCACCCGGACCGCGAGGTCGTCGTGGAGGTGCCGGACGCGCTGCCCGCGGTCGAGGCGGACCGGGTGATGCTCCGCAGGGCGGTCGAGAACCTGCTCGACAACGCCCGCAAGTACTCTCCCGCGCCCGAGCCGATCCGGCTCGCCGCCCGGGCGGGCGCCGGCGGCGTGGAGGTCGCCGTCACCGACCGCGGGGCCGGCATCGCGCCGGAGGACCTCCCGCACCTGTTCACGCCGTTCTTCCGCGCGGACCGCTCCCGGACGCGGGCGACCGGCGGGGTGGGGCTCGGGCTCTCCCTGTCGCGCCGGATCGCCGAGGCGCACCGGGGCTCGCTCACGGTGGAGAGCGCGCCGGGCGCCGGCAGCACGTTCACGCTGGTGCTGCCGGCAGCCCGTTGACGCAGCGTCACGAGGCCGACGCGGCCGGGCCCTCCAGGATCGACTGGAGCAGCTGGGCGAGGTCGACCCGCTGCGAGGACTGCCCGGCAGAACCGGCCTGCTCCTCGTAGGCCTTCGCGCCCTTCGGCGGCGGCGCACCCGGGGGCGGGCCGTCCGGCGGCTTCACGAGCGAGAGGTCGCCCGTCTCGCCCGCCTCGGCGAACCGGTCCGCGAGGTCGGCGAGGAACCCGGCCTCCCGGCCCTGGGTGCCGTCCGCGGCGGTCGAGAGCTGCTCGGACATCTGCTTCATGACCGCCTTGAACTTCTCGGGATCCGACGTCTGCAGCGCCTGCAGCCGCGAGAGGAGGTCGGCCATCTTCGAGACGTCGGGGGGAGACCCCGGGTCGAAGCTCGCCTCGCCCGTCACGTCGGCGGCGGTGGTGGTGAGGGACATCGCCTGGACGGCGCTCGTGGTGGTGCTGTTGGTGATGCGCATCGCGTGAGCTCCTCCGCTTCCCCGGAGGCTCCTCGGAGCAAGGCGCGCGCCACGGCGAGGGGCCGCGCCCGGCGCGAACATTCCGTCACGGTGGCGCACGAGCGCCGCACCCGGGGCGCGGGACAACCGGAGCGGGGGGCGCGCCATGGTGGCGCGCCCGCCTCCGACCCGGCCCCGGTGCGCGAACCGCTTCCCCAAGGCACCGCGCACCGGCGCCGGTCGGATCTCACCGCCGCCGGCGGCGCGCGGCGGCCTCGCGCCGTGACGTCTGGCGCCGGGCGCGGCGGTGCCGCGGGCGAGGGCCCGCCCGCTACAGCCGGAAGCCGTCGGCGATGATCGAGATGCGGGTCGCGGTCTCGGAGAGCCGCGAGGCGGCGTCGCGGAGGCGGTCGATGCGGCCGACCGTGTCCTCCATGCCGCGGTCGAGGTCGCGCATGGCGGCCGCGATCTGGGCGACGCCCTGGGACTGCTGCTGCACGGCGCCGGCGATCTGCAGGGCGGCCTCGCTCGTCTCGCCGACGATCCCGCCGATCTCCCGCAGGCTCTCGCCCGAGGCGCGGATCTGGGCGATCGAGCCCTCCATGCCCCGCGTGCCGGACTCGGTGCTCTCGAGCGTCGCCTGGATCGCGCCGAGGATCTCCTTCACGATCCGGGCGATGTTCGAGGCCGCCTGGCCGGACTGCTCGGCGAGCGCCCGGACCTCGCTCGCGACGACGCCGAAGCCCTTCCCGGCCTCGCCGGCGCGGGCCGCCTCGATCGACGCGTTGAGCGAGAGCACGTGCGACTGCATGGCGAGGTCGCGGACGGTCTCCACGATGTCGCCGACCTGCCTGGCCTGCTCGAGGAGGTGGGCGCTGCGGGTCACGAGCGCGTCGACGCTGCCCTGGATGTCCTTCAGCCCGTCCAGGCTGCGGTCGGCGGCCTCGCGGCCGGTCTCGCTCATCTGCCCGGCGCGACGCGCGACCTCGAGCACCGCCGCGGCGCGGGAGGCGGCCATGACGGAGGTCTGCTCGAGCTCGCGGGTGGTGGTGCTCGTCTCGGTGATTCCGGTGGCCTGCCGCTGCACGTTCGCGGTCTGGCCCTCGGTGTGCTCCACGAGGTCGGCGGCCGAGGCCGAGAGCTCCTGGGCCGCGTCCTTGAGCGTGGAGACGATGGCGCGCAGCCGCTCCACCATCCGCTGGAAGCTGCCGGCGAGGGCGGCGACCTCGTCGTCCCCCTCGATCTCGAGCTTCCGGCCGAGGTCGCCCTCGGCGAGCTCGAGCGCGGCGCCGGCGAGCCGCTCGAGCGAGCGGGAGGCGGTCCGGGCGAGGAACACCGCGAGCCCGAGGCCGGCGATCGCGGCCACGAAGGCCGCCCCGAGGCCCCACGTGTAGACCCTCGTCTGGAGCCCACGGGCGCGGGCGAACCCGTCGTTCACGTCGCGCTGGGCCTGCGCGACGAGCTCGCCCACGTCGGCCTTGAGCATCTTGTAGCGGGCGGCGGACGACTTGACCGCGTCCTGGATGCCGTCGCCCGGGTCGCGCTTCACGACCTTGAGCGTCACCTTCCGGGCGTCGTGGTACCAGCCCTCCACCGAGTCGACGAGGGCGTCGCGCCGGGCGGCGGGGAGGGCGGAGGCGGGCGTCGTCTCGAGGAGGTGGCGCAGCTCCGACTCGAGCTGGTCGGCCGCCGCGACACCGCTGCCGTCCGCGGTGGCCGCGGCGTCCTCGAGCTGCCGTTCGAGGGCGGCGAGCCGGACCTCGAGCTCCCGGCCCAGCTGCAGGCGGGGGAAGTGGCTGGACTCGAGGCGACCCAGCTCCTGGACGGACCCCGAGAGGAGCCACGCGCCGGCGATCGTCGCCAGCAGCATCGCCCCCGAGGCCACGAGGGCAGGGAGGAGCATCTTCGACCGGAAGGAGAACGCGGCGAGGCGCATGTCGGTGGCCGGTATCGGGAGGCCCGGGTGTGCCCGGTTTACCAGATCGCGGGCGGCCTCGCGAAGGTACGGCCAAGCCGCCGCGCGGGCGGACTGGCGGGCGCACCGGACCTCTGCGACAATCTGTAGATCCATGTACGCGCGCCGGTACGCCTTGTGGGGAGCGTTGTTGGGGTTCGCATTCCCGCTCTTGGGGACGATCGTCGAGGCCCTTCACCAGGGCTACGGCGTCGGGCCGCGCGGCCTCATCCGCGCCCAGGCGTCGCCGCTCCTCTGGATCATCGACACCGCCCCGATCGTCCTCACCGTGCTCGCCGGCATGGTCGGCATGCGCCAGGACAGCCTCCTCGCGCTCTCCGGGACCCGCAAGACGGAGTCGCTCTCCGCGGCCGGTGAGCTCGTCGCCGCGGCCCAGTCGCTCCTCTCGACGGTCTCGTCCTTCTCGTCGATGACCGCCGAGACCGCGGCGTCGGTCCGCGAGACCACCGCGACCATGGGTCAGCTCGGCCAGACCGCCACGAAGGCCGCCCTGACCGCGGAGACGGTGATCGGCCTGGCGCGGCAGGGCGAGAAGGTCTCCCTCGAGGGGCTCGACGCGCTCGACGAGAGCCAGAAGCTGATGGGCACGCTCACCACCGAGGTGCGCGGGCTCTCCGATCGCATCGAGGCGCTCAACGCGCGCATGCGGGACATCTTCGAGATCGCGACGGTGGTGAACTTCATCGCCGACCGGTCGCAGCGCCTCGCCGAGCACGCGGACCAGGAGGTCAAGAGCGCCGGCGCGGCCGCCCCGGGGCTCTCCGACGTCGTCGGGGAGATGCGCCACCACGCGGAGGACGCGAAGCGGGCCGCCGCGCAGGTGAAGGTGGTGCTCTCCGAGGTCCACAAGGCGATGCTCGCCGCCATGACCGCAGCCGAGCTCGGCACCCAGCGCGCCGAGCAGGGCGCGCAGATCGCCTCGAAGAGCGGCGAGACCATCAAGCGGCTCGCCGCGGCCCTGCGGGACTCGTCGCAGGCGGCGAAGGAGATCGCGGTGGTCGCCCAGCAGCAGGACCACGGCATCGACCAGGTCTTGAAGGCGATGAACGAGATCTACCTCGCCACCCAGGAGACGATGACCTCGACCCAGAACGTGGCGAGCGAGGCGAAGGCGCTCAACGACCTCGCCTCCGAGCTCAAGAAGCAGTCCGACGCGTAAAGGAGACACCGCATGGCGGAGGACCGGAGCTGGGCCGCGCTCCTGTCGGGCTTCTCGACGGCGCTGCTCGTCACGCGGGGCGCGGAGGGGCACCTCCACGCGCGCCCGATGGCGATGCGCCAGCAGGTGCGGGGTGAGGAGATCTGGTTCGCGACCTCCGCCCGCTCGAAGAAGTGCAAGGACCTCGAGGGCGAGCCGCAGTGCGCGCTCACCTTCACGGCGGCGGACGGCACGACGCTCTCGATCTCCGGGCGCGGCGAGATCTTCCGGGACCGCAAGCTCGCCCTCGAGCTGTGGGACCGCTCCTGGTCGCGCTGGTTCCCCGAGGGTCCGGCCCAGCGGGACCTCGCGCTCGTGCGCGTCGTCCCCGAGCACGTCGAGAGCCACGACGGCGTGACCGGGCGGAGCGAGGTGCTCTACACCTCCCGCCGCCCCGCGGCGGCCCCGAAGAAGCGCCGGGCCCGCGCCACCGCCGCGCGGCGGTAGGGCGGGCCCGGGTTCGACCTGGGCGGCCGCTACTTCACGATCTCGAGCAGCTCGATCTCGAACGTCAGGACGGCGTTGCCCGGGATGACCGGCGGGCGGCCGTTCGGGCCGTAGGCGATGTCGGACGGGCAGACGACCTTCGCCTTGCCGCCGACCTTCATCATCTGCAGCGCCTCGGTCCAGCACTTCACGACCTGGTCGAGCGGGAACTCGACCGGCTGGCCGCGCTTGTAGGAGGAGTCGAACTCCTTCCCGTCGATGAGCGTGCCGGCGTAGTTCACCTTCACCTTGTCCTTCGCGCCCGGCGAGGCGCCGGCGCCCTCCTTCTGCGAGATGACGATCGCGCCGGAGGGCGACTTCTTCGCGCCCTTCTCGGCGGCCATCTTGGCGAGGTAGGCCGGGCTCGCGTCGGCCTGCTTCTTGTCGGCGACCGCCTTGCGGGAGCGGGCGAGCTCCTGGATCGCGGCGTTGAGCTTCTCGTCCATCGGGTACTTCGGCTTGTGGGCCACGCCGTCCCGGAGGCCCTTCACGACCGTCTCGAGCTCGGCGGGCGTCAGCGCGAAGATCTCGACGTTCTGGGCGAGGGCGAGCCCGACGCCGTAGAAGGCCTTCTCGTCGTCGGCCTTCGCCGGCGCGGCAGGCGCGGCCGGCTTCGCGGGCGGTGCGGCCGGCGTCTCGGCGGCGGCGGGGAGGGTCAGGGCAGCGAGGAGGGCGGCAACGGCGAGCTTCATGGTTCTTCCTTTCGAGGTGCGGCAGGTCGAGGCCGGCGTCAGGCCGGCTCCGGAGGTTCCTCGGGCCCGGCGGCGCGTGCACGCTCGTCGAGGACCGCGAGCTTCTTGTGGAGGAAGCGGAAGATGGCCACGAACACCGAGGCCAACGGCACGGCCAGGAGGGCCCCGACGAGCCCGTGGCTCCGCTCCCCGATCACGAGGGCAAGGACGATCAGGACGGGGTGGATCTTCGAGGCATCGCCCATGATCTTGGGGTTGAGGAAGTAGGTCTCGAGGGCGTGGATGAACAGCACCCACCCGAGCGCCAGGAGGGCCTTCGGGAGTCCCCCGGCGCCCAGGGCGAGCAGGACGATCGGCACCGTCGAGAGGATCGTGCCGAAGATCGGCACCACGTAGAGCAGGAGGGCGAGCGCGGAGAGCGCGAACGCGAACGGCACCCGGAGCATCAGGAGGCCGACGAGGGTGAGCACCCCGTTGACCAGCATGATGGTGAGCTGGCCGCGCACCACCCCGGCGAGCCCCGCGTCGATGCCGTGCAGGAGGCGCCGGACGTCGTCCCGCCAGCCGGTCGGCACGAGCGTCTCGGGGAAGCGCAGGATCCGGGGCGCGTCCATCGAGATGAACGCGGTCAGCATGAAGAGGAGGACCACGAAGAAGATGGTCTGGAACGCCCCGGCGATGAGCGCCTGGGACAGGCGCAGCACGTCGCCGACCCGCCCGCGCAGGCTGGTGCTGGTCGCCCGGATGGCCTCGGCGATCGCGGCGTCGAGGTCGACCTGCAGGCGCCCCACGGTCGACGGCCCCGCGTTCGTCGAGACGACGTCGACGGGGATCCCGTAGCGCTGGAGGAAGGCGTCGATCGCGCGCGACCAGCCCTCGATCTTCTCGGGGGTCACGCCGGCGAGGAACTCGCGCACCTCCCCCAGCCCGCGCATCGCCTCCCGGTAGATCTGCGGGACGACCGACACGCCGAGCAGCCAGCCGAACCCGCCGAGCAGGAGGTAGACGACGATGACGCCGGCCCAGCGCGGCGGGTGGCGGCCGCCCCTGAGCTCGATCCGCACGATCCGCTGGATGAGCGGGTCGATGACGTAGGCGGCGAGCGCCGCCAGCACGAACGGCAGCAGCACCGGCCAGGCGGCGACGAGCACCGCGAGGACGAGCGCCCACACGAGCCCGGTGAGCCCGAAGAGCTGGACCCGCGGCTGGCGGAGGAAGGAGAGGAGCGACGGCACGGCGCGCCTTTCTACCATGGCGGCCGTGCCGTATCCCCAGGAACGCTACTCCTCGAGGGTGGAGACGTCGCCCTCGGGCAGCCCCTGCGCCCGCGCCTTGAGCACGCGGCGCATGATCTTGCCGGACCGGGTCTTCGGGAGCGCGTCCACGAAGTTCACCTTCTCCGGCTTCACGATCGGGCCCATGTGCGTCGCGACGTGCTGCTTCACCTGATCCTCGAGCTCGGGCGAGCCCTGGAACCCCTGGCGCAGGAGCACGTAGCAGTGGATCGCCTGGCCCTTCACCTCGTGCGAGAGGCCGATGACGGCCGCCTCGGCGATGGCCGGGTGGCTGACGAGGGCGCTCTCGATCTCGGCGGTGCCGAGGCGGTAGCCGGACACCTTGATGACGTCGTCGGTGCGGCCGATGACCCAGAAGTACCCGTCCTTGTCGCGCTTGGCCGAGTCACCGGCCATGTACTTGCCCGGGTACTTCGACCAGTACTGCTTCGCCCAGCGCTCGTGGTCCTTGTAGATGGTGACCGCCATGCCGGGCCACGGGTTCTCGAGGACGAGGAACCCCTCCTCGCCGTCCGGCACGGGCTTGCCGGCCTCGTCGACGATCGAGGCCTTCTGGGTGAAGAACGGGCGGGTGCCCGAGCCCGGCTTCAGCGGCACGCTCGGCGTCGGCGTGATCTGGAACATGCCGGTCTCGGTCTGCCACCAGGTGTCCATGATCGGGCAGCGGCCCTTGCCGATCACGCGGTGGTACCACTTCCACGCCTCGGGGTTGATGGGCTCGCCGACCGAGCCGAGGAGCCGCAGCGTCGAGAGGTCGTGGCGGTTGGGCCACGACTCGCCGAAGCGCATGAGCCCGCGGACCGCGGTGGGCGCGGTGTAGAGGATCGTGATGCCGTACTTCTCGACGAGCTGCCACCAGCGGTTCGGGTACGGGTAGGTCGGGGCGCCCTCGTACATGAACGTCGTCGCGCCCATGAGCAGCGGGCCGTAGACGATGTACGAGTGGCCGGTCACCCAGCCCGGATCCGCGGCGCACCAGTAGCGGTCCTCGTCGCGGATGTCGAAGACGTACTTCAGCGTCGAGTAGACGCCGACCATGTAGCCGCCGTGGCCGTGGACGAGCCCCTTCGGCTTGCCGGTCGTGCCGGAGGTGTAGAGGATGTAGAGCGGGTCGGACGAGTCCATCACCTCGGTCGGACAGACGCCCGTCGCGAGGGGCAGCTTCATGAGCTCGTGGTACCAGTAGTCGCGGCCCGCCTCCATGCGGACCTCGTGTCCGGTGCGCTGGACCACGATGACGGTCTCCACCGTCGGGCAGCGGCGGACGGCCTCGTCGACCGTCTTCTTCAGCTCGACGATCTTGCCGTTCATGAAGCCGCCGTCGGCGGTGATGACCACGCGCGACTCGGAGTCCTCGATGCGGCCCTGCAGCGAGTCGGTCGAGAAGCCGCCGTACACGACGGAGTGGATCGCGCCGAGCTTCGCGACCGCGAGCATCGCGATCACGATCTCGGGGACGCGCGGCATGTAGATCGTGACGCGGTCGCCCTTCTTCACGCCCATCGCCTTCAGGACGTTCGCGAACTTGGAGACGTCGCGGTTGAGCGCGAAGTACGAGTAGGTGCGGACCTCGCCCTTCTCACCGACCCACACGAGCGCGAGCTTGTTCTTGCGGTACGTCCGCTGGTGGCGGTCGAGGCAGTTGTGGACGATGTTGACCTGGCCGCCCTTGAACCACTTGAAGAAGGGCTTCTCGGACGAATCGCAGACCTTGTCCCACTTGCGGTACCACTCGAGCTCCTCGGCCTCGGCCGCCCAGAACGCGTCGGGATCCTCGAGCGCCTTCTTCGCCATCGCGTCCCAGTCCTTGACGCGGGCCTGGGAGACGACCTCGGCGGAGGGGTAGAAAACCTCGCCCTCGAGCTGCGGCTCCTTCTTCATCGCGCGCTCCTTTCTCGGCGTTGACGCTCCGGCCGCTGCGCCACGGGGGACGGCGGCGCCGGTCGCGGTGGGTGAACGTGAGACTCTACAGCCAGACGGAAGGGATCGTCTCGACAGGATGCACCTCTTCGAGACGAATCGTCTGCCCCGGGTGGGTTTCACGCAGTGCGTCGTGGCCGGGAGGCGAACCGCCCGAACTGCGTGTATCCTCCGCGTCGTGCGCCTCCCGCCCCCCGTCCGCCGCGGCGACGTCGTCCGGGTCATCGCCCCCTCGAGCCCGTTCGACGCCGACGCGTTCCGGCGAGGGCTCGAGGTGCTCACCCGGCGCCTCGGGCTCGTGCCCCGGCACCGCGCCGACCTGGCCGCCCGGGCCGACTTCCTCGCGGGCGACGACGCCCGGCGCCTCGAGGAGTGGCGGGAGGCGGTCGCGGACCCGGACGCCACCGCGATCTTCTGCGCGCGCGGCGGCTACGGCGCGAGCCGGATCCTGCCGGGCGTGGACCCTGCGCCCCTCGTCGCGCGCCCGAAGACGCTCGTCGGCTTCTCGGACATCTGCGTGCTCCACGCCGCGCTCAACCGGGCGGGGCTCGCGACGGTGCACGGGCCGGTGCTCACGCAGCTCGGGCGCGCGCCGGAGGAGGCGGTCGACCACCTCGAGCGCCTGCTCGCCCGCACCGCGCCGAGGACGGGGGCGTGGGAGCGCCCGGCGCCGGGGGCGGGGCTCGTCGGCACG
Organism: Anaeromyxobacter sp.; assembly: GCA_046351695.1. Classification (GTDB taxonomy): domain Bacteria; phylum Myxococcota; class Myxococcia; order Myxococcales; family Anaeromyxobacteraceae; genus Anaeromyxobacter. The sequence continues at coordinate 118,772 of JAXLYA010000002.1, forward strand.
GCCTCCGTGACGCCCGGCCGCGCGAGCGGGCCGCTCCTCGGCGGCTCGCTCACGCTCCTCGCGCACCTCGCCGGCACGCCGTGGCTGCCGCCGCTCGCGGGCGCCATCGTCCTCCTCGAGGACGTCGGGGAGAAGCCGTACCGCATCGACCGGTACCTCACGCAGCTCCGGCTCGCGGGGGCGCTCGACGGCGTCGCGGGCGTGGCGCTCGGCCAGTTCGCCGACTGCGACCTCGGCGTGCAGCGCGGGCTCGACGTCGCGCGCGGGGCGGCGAAGGCGCTCGGCGTGCCGGTCATCGAGGGAATCGCCGCCGGCCACGAGGACGCCAACTTCGCCCTGCCGCTCGGCGCGCGCGTCACGCTCGTCGCGCCCGGGCCGGGCGAGGAGGGCGAGCCCAGGCTCACCTTCGACGGTTGGCTCGACGACGGGAGCCTCACCGCGTGACGCCGGTCCTCGCGACGGTCTCGGGTGTGCTCGAGCGGGCGCGGGCGGACGGCGTCGCGCCGGCGCTCTCGGCGGCGGTCTTCGCGCGCGGGCGGCTCGTCCACGCGTCCTGGCACGGCGAGGTCCCGGTGCCCGGCGCCCGCGCGCTCGCCCGGGACGACCTGTTCGACGTCGCCTCGCTCACGAAAGTCATGGCGACCGCCACCCTCGCGGCGCAGCTCGCCGACGCGGGGGCGCTCGACCTCGACGCGCCGGTCGCCGCCGCGCTGCCCGGCTTCGAGCGGGGCGGGAAGGAGCCCGTCACCGCGCGGCACCTCCTCGCGCACGCCTCGGGCCTGCCCGCGCTGCGGCCGTACCACGCGGCCGCGGCGGCCGACCCCTCCGCCCGGGCCTGCTTCCTCCCGCCCGGCCCGCGCCCGCCGTTCGTGTCGCTCGCGGGGCCCTTCGCCGCGGGGAAGGCCCTCGTCCGCGCGGCGGTGCTCGCGGAGCCCCTCGAGGCCGCGCCGTCCTCGCGCGCGGTCTACTCCGACGTCGGCTTCCTCGCGCTCGGGTTCCTCGTCGAGGCGCTCGGCGGCGACCTCCTCTCCCGGCTCGCCGCCCGGCGGGTGTTCGGCCCGCTCGGGCTCACCTCGACCGCGTTCGTCGACGGCCTCGACGCCGGCGCGGCGCACGCCGCCTATGCGGGGCGCGCCTTCGCGCCCACCGGCTGGAGCGAGGCCCGGGGCGGGATCTCGCAGGGCCTCGTGAACGACGACAACGCCTGGGCGGTCGGCGGCGGCGCCGGGCACGCGGGCGTCTTCTCGACGGCGCAGGAGGTCGCGGCGCTCGGGCAGGCCTGGCTCGACGCGCTCGCCGGAGGGCGGTCGCCCGTGCCGGCGGACGCGGCCCGGGAGTTCGTCCGGCGCGACGCCGTCACGCCCGGGAGCGGGCGGGCGCTCGGGTGGGACACGCCCACCGGGGAGTCGTCCATCGGCTCTCGCCTCGGAAGGGGGCCGAAGGGGGCGGTGGGCCACCTCGGCTACACGGGGTGCTCGCTGTGGCTGGACCTCGACGCGGAGGTCGCCGTGGCGGTGCTCACGAACCACGTTCACCCCGGCGGCAAGGCGGACCGGCCGCGGATGCTCGCGTTCCGGAGGGCGGTCCACGACGCCGTCGCGGACGGGCTCTCCATCGGATGAGGTGACATGACGGATTGGGCGAAGGTGAAGCGCATCCACCTCATCGGCGTCGCGGGCACGGGCATGGGCTCGTTCGCCGGGATGCTGAAGGCGGCGGGCCACGAGGTCACGGGCTCCGACGAGAACGTCTACCCGCCGATGTCGACGCAGCTCGCGAAGTGGGGCATCGAGGTGCTGACGCCGTACGCCGCGGAGAACCTCGACCGCGCGCGCCCGGACCTCGTCGTGGTGGGCAACGTCGTGCGGGCCGTGAACCCCGAGGCGGCCGCGATGCGCGAGCGCGGGCTCCCGCACGTGTCGTTCCCCGCGGCGCTCGGCGAGCGGTTCATCGGCCCGCGCCACGGCTGCGTGGTCGTCGGGACCCACGGGAAGACCACCACCTCCGCGATGCTCGGGTTCCTGCTCTTCCACGCGCGGCGGGATCCCTCGTTCCTGGTCGGCGGCGTCACGCGCGACTTCGAGTCGAACTTCCGTCTCGGCGAGGGGCCGCACTTCGTCGTCGAGGGCGACGAGTACGACACGGCCTACTTCGACAAGGGCCCCAAGTTCCTGCACTACCGCCCGCGCACCGCGATCTTCACGAGCTGCGAGCTCGACCACGCCGACATCTACCGGGACGAGGCCCACTACGAGAGCGCCTTCGAGAAGTTCGTGGCGCTGATGCCCCCGGACGGCTTCCTCGCCGCGTGCGCGAGCTACGACAGCGTGAAGCGGATCGCCTCCGCCGCGCGCTGCAAGGTCGAGACGTACGCCGTCGACCGCCCCGGCGCGGACTGGGAGGCGCGCGGGCTCGCGCTCTCGCCGGAGGGCGCGCGGTTCACGCTGGTGCGGCGGGGCCAGGCGCTCTGCGACGTGCTCATGCCCGTCGGCGGCGCGCACAACGTGGAGAACGCGCTCGGCGTCGCGGCTGCGGCGTCGGCGCTCGGGCTCTCGCCCGCGGAGATCGCGGCCGGGCTCGGGGCATTCAGGGGCGTGAAGCGGCGGCAGGAGGTCCGCGGCGTCGCGAACGGGGTCACCGTCATCGACGACTTCGCGCACCACCCGCGCGCGGTCGAGAAGACGCTCGCGGCGATCGCGGGCTCGTACCCCGGCGCGCGGCTCCTCGCGGCGTTCGAGCCCCGCTCCAACACGAGCCGGCGGAACCTGCACCAGGCCGACTACGCGTCGCCGGCCACGTGGGCCGCCGCCGCGGAGGTGTTCCTGCTCCGGCCGGCGCCGACCGACAGGGTGCCGGAGAACGAGCGGCTGGACCTCGACGCGGTCGTCGCGGGGATCCGGGCCGGGGGGAAGGCTGCGGGGGCATTCGGCACGGTGGACGAGATGGTCGCGGCCATCCAGGCGTCGGCGCGGAAGGGCGACGTGGTGGTCGCGATGTCGAACGGCGCGTTCGGGGGGATCTGGGGGAAGCTGCTGGGGTGAAGACCAGCAGCTGCAGCAGCTGCTGCAGCAGGAGCAGATGCAGGAGAAGCTGAAGCTGAAGCAGAAGCTAGAGGGCGGAGCCCGAACCGCACCTGCAGTGGCAGGGGGCATCGGAAAGGTGGTTGCGCCTTCACCCTGCTGCGCTTCTGTCGCTACAGCTACAGCTACAGCTGCTGCCGCTCCTGCTCCTGCAACTGCTCCTGAACAAAAGGCCCGGCCGCTTTTGCGGCCGGGCCCGAGGATCCCCCGTCGTACGACCGGGCTACTTGTTGTGGCAGGTGCGGCACATCGCGTTCGACGCGATGTCGCCGGCCTTCAGCTTCCAGCTCTTCGGGTGCGGGTTGCCGCCGGCGGCGCCGACCTGGTGGCAGCCGACGCAGAGGCTCCGGCCGCCTTGGTCGTGGCACGCGGCGCACGAGGAGGCGTCGCGGCGGGCGGCGTCGCCGTGGAACTTCTCGCCAGCGCCGCGGGTGGCCCAGCCCTTCGGGTGCGGGCTGAACGCGCTCGCGCCCGCGCTGGCGGAGACGTTCGCGGTGGTGTGGCAGGTGTCGCAGTACTGCGGGCCGTGGCAGCGGCGGCAGCTCGCCGGGTTCGCGCCGGCCTCGATGGCGTGGCGCGAGACGTAGTCACCGCGGTGGATGAAGGACGAGTCCACCGCCTCCGGGAAGATCACCGACGGGCGCGCCGCGGCGGTCTGCGGGGAGTGGCACGCCGTGCAGTAGGTCTGGTCGTGGCACTGCGCGCAGCTCTCGGCGGTGGGCCGGGCCTGGGCGCCGTGGATCCGCAGCCAGTCGCCGCCGTGGGCGAAGTATTTCTCCGGCTGGAGCCCCTTCATGTCGACGTGGCAGGGGCGGCAGCGGCCCGCGGCGTAGTCGTTCTGGTGGTTGTGGCAGCCCGTGCAGGTGTCCATCGAGGGCGCCGCGACCTCGTCGCCCGGGTCGGGGAGCTTCTTGTGGCAGGTCCCGCACTTCTCGGTCTGGTTCTTCCCGGTGACCTTCGAGAGGTGGAGCGCGTGGTTGAAGGAGAGGCGCGCCGGCGGCGGCGCCCACTTCTCCACGATCTTCTCCTTGTCGCCCTCGTGGCACTCGGCGCACTTCTCGGTGGTCGGGCGGTGGCTCTTCGCGAGCGACGTCGCCTTGTCGATGCCCTCGTGGCAGTCCGTGCAGGACGCGGTGCCCTCGTCATGCGCGGAGTGCGCGACGTGGATCTCGGGGCGCTTCTCCGCGATCCGCGGGGCCTCGTACCGGGCGCAGCCGGCGGCCGCGAACGCGAGGGCCAGGGCCAGGCGCTGGAGCCGGTTCATCACCGCACCTCCTTCGCCACGTAGGTCTGGTTGTAGACGAGCTTCGCCATGACGTCGAAGGCCTGCTCCAGGTACGGGGTCATCGAGGCGCGGCCGGCGAGGACCGCGCTGAAGCCGCGCGCGATGTTCACGCCGGCGGTGACGGTGCCGGTGACGGCCATCGGCTCGCCGTTCACCCGCGCGCGGAAGATGTAGGTCATCACGTCGGCCGCGGCGAAGAGCCGGGTGCCGAGGTCGCGGCGCCCGAAGACCCGCGCGCCCCAGTAGCCGTTGTCGAGGCTGTCGAGGTACGAGACCTCGAGGCCCGCGCGCGTGGTGCCCTTCTTCCACACGAGCTCGGCCTCGCCGTCGGAGCCGTAGTACGTCTTGGAGCCCGTCTCGCCCGGCTCGATCGCGAGGTGCGCGTCGAGGCCGGCCTCGAGGCCGTGGGCGAGCTCGTAGGTGACGCCGCCGCCGAGGTCGTTGCGGTGCTCGAGCGAGAACACCGAGAAGATCGAGGTGCGGGAGAGGAAGAGGTCCGGGGCCGTGAAGCGCCAGTCGGCCGTGACGTAGAGCTTCTTCGAGGCCGCCCAGGTGATGGCCGCGTTGCCCTCGCTGAAGCGCGAGTCGTAGAGGCTGTACGCGCCGAGGCCCGAGAAGGTCAGGCTCGCCGTGGGCTGCCAGCGGACGTCGCCGCCGACCTCCTGGCGGACCGGGTCGCCGCCGTCCTCGACGAAGTTCGCCGAGGCGCCGAGCGTGAAGACCTTGCCCGAGAAGCCGGGGGGCGCGAACGAGTAGGAGGCGCGCCCGCCGTAGGCGAGGTCGCCGCCGGCCGGGTTCCAGCTCACCGTGCCCGAGCGCGACTGGAAGCGCTGGGACACCGGGAGGCCGGCGTAGCCGGAGAAGCGCAGGCCCGCGAAGTCGAGCGCGGCCTCGCCGCCGTCGAGGTGGAGCATGCGGCCGACGCCGGCCATGACCTGCTGGCGGCCGAGCCGGACGAGCAGCTTGTCACCCGCGACGCGGCCCTGGACGTAGGCCGCCTGCAGGTCGGCGTTGAGGCCGCCGGAGGTGCCCGCGTCCCAGCGGTGGTCGCCGATCTCCACCGAGCCCCAGCTCGAGACCACGAGCGTCAGGTCCTTCGCGAAGGAGTTCGTGACGTTGCGAGCGGACAGGTTCAGGATCTCGTAGGCGGGCGCCACGTTCACGAGATCGGGCGCGGTCCCGGGGGACCCGCCGCGCGTCTGCGGACCTGCGTTCAGGAGCGTCGTGGAGGAGACCTCCACGGTGTCCGCCCGGGCGGCCGTCGAGAAACTCGCCAGGACGGCGGCCAGGAGCGTCAATGTCTTCCGCATCAGGGACCTCGCCTCGATGGGTTTGAGACGCGGGACTCGGGACCCCCTCCGCGCCAGCGACACCCTGGCACAGGCCGCCGGCAAAAATCTTGTCCGGGATCATTTCGGGGGTTGAAACACTTGTTTCCTGCTGGGGTTAGGGCCTTACCCGGGGCGGCACGGCGGCCCCCGAGGCGCTATACCCCTCCACACCCAATGCGTGCCTTCCTCCTCGCCACCGCGCTCCTCGTCGCAGCCTGCGCGCACCGCCCGTCGATTTCCGGCCCCGCAGGCCCGGCGGGCCTGGTCGGCCGCCGCCTCGATCTCGAGGGCCGGGGGCTCGACGGCGGCACGCTCCGGATCGCCGACGCGGCCGGGAAGGTGAGGGTCGTGGACTTCTGGGCCACCTGGTGCGGCCCCTGCGCGCAGCTGTTGCCCGAGCTCGAGCGGCTCCAGCGCGAGCAGGGCCCCCGCGGCCTCGCCGTCTACGGGGTCGCCGTGGACGAGGACCCGGACGCCGTGCGCGCCTTCCTCCTCCGGATCCCGGTCTCGTACCCGATGCTGTTCGACCCCTCCGGCGAGACCACCGCCCTGCCGCTCGGCATCGGCGCCCTCCCGACGACGCTCCTCGTGGACCGGCGCGGCGTGGTGCGCAAGGTCCACCGCGGGTTCGACCCGTCGATGCGCCCGGAGCTCGAGCAGGAGATCCTGGGGCTGCTCGCGGAGTGAGCGTCAGGCCTTGGCCGCGGCGGGCCTCGGCGCGCTCCCGGCGGGCACGAGCGTGAACCGCACCCGCTCGCGCTCGGCCTGGATCTCCTCCGGCGAGGTCGGCGCCTCGCGCAGCCAGTAGACCATCTCGTCGGCCTCCCACACGTAGGGTTCGCCGTTCATGAGCACCCGGCCGTCCGCGACGGCCTGGGTGAGCTCGAGCAGCGGCACGTCGCCGAGGTCGCGCAGGAGCGCCTCGAACCGGCCCTGGCGCGCCGGGTCGGCGAACACGAGGTCGTGGCGCGCGGCGTAGGCGGTGTGGAGCCAGGCCGGCCGGTAGGCGAGGCCGCCGAGGCCGAGCCGGATGGCCATCCGCTGCAGGAGGAACACCACCTCGCGGGCGAGCCCCAGCCCCGGCACGTCCTGCCCCGGCAGCCGCGGGCGCCGCGGGCTGAACTGGGCGCGCGGGTTGCGGAGCGAGAGCCAGTGCACGTAGAGGAGCTCGACGCCCGCCACGCGGCGCCGCTCGAGGACGATCTCGACGAGCACGTGCTCCTGGTTCTCGTACTCCCCGTGCACCTTCAGCCGCTCGCCGAGGCCGGTCGTGTCGAACGCGACGCGGAAGTGCCGGTACCCGAGCCGCTCGAGCTGCTGGAAGAAGCCGAAGCGGAAGAGCGCGTGCTCGATGCCGGCCGCGGTGTAGAAGCCGAGGAGGAGGCGCTGCCTCGTGGGCGTGAAGCCGAGCGCCTCCGCGAGGTCGTCGGCGTTGAACTCGTTCGTGTCGGTGAGCTCCTCCGGCGACAGCTCGCTCGCGAGCCGCGCGTAGCGCCGGTCGAGCGGGTCGTAGTCGCGGGGGATGGGCGCGAGCGAGCCGGTGGCGAGCGCCATGCCGGTGCCGCCGAGCGCGCGCCACGCGTCGTCGGAGTAGCCGCCGCCCGGCAGCCAGACCTGCGCGAGGCCCTCGAGCTCGGTCGCGACGAGGAGGTCGCGCTCGCGCACGCCCTCGAGGGAGAGGCCGAGCTTCCCGAACCGGTCGCCGGCGAGGACGTCGCCGCCCGCGATGACGAAGGCGAGGTCCGGGCGCGGCATGCGGGAGAGGAGCGCCCCCAGCGCCTCGAGGTACGCCTCGTCGCCGGTGCCCTCCGGCAGCACCGTCTCGTCGACGCCGGGGAGCGGGCCCCAGTCCGAGCCGGAGAGCGAGCCCACCCAGGCCTTCGGCTCGTTCGCGAGGCACGCCGCGATCCCGTCCGGCGGGTGCGCGTCGAGGTCGAGCACCACCGCCCGTCCGCCGAAGCCCTCGGCGCGCAGCGCGGCGAGCGCGACCGCGACGTCGTTCACCGGGCAGAACCCGCCGGCCGCCCCGGGGGCGGCGTGGTGGAACCCGCCGAGCAGGTTGAGCGCCGGCACCTCGCGGCGCAGCGTCTCGCGGGCCGCCGCGACGGTGCCGCCGCAGGCGAGCCGGGTCGTCGTCATCACCTCGTCGAGCGGCACGTCGCTCGGGTCGACCCCGAAGATCGAGGCCACCTGCGCGGGCTGGCCGAGCCGCTCGAGCAGCTCGGCGGTGTGCACGCGGGAGAGCTCGTCGTAGGTCGCGCGGCGCGGCGTGTGGAACGAGCCCTTCGGGACCGCGCCGCACTCGCGGAGCCACCACGCGGCGTAGTCCGCGCGCCGCGGCTCCAGCCCGGCCGACGACTCCAGGCTCGAGAGGGGCAGCCGGTACCGCGCGTCGTACCAGACCGCCACCTCGCGCCGGTGGAGCCAGGATCGGGCCCGGTAGACGAGCGCGCGGGTGCGGCGGAACATCAGCGGGCGCCGGCGGGGGAGGCGGGCGGGGCGGCGCTCGCGGACGCCGGCTTCCTCAGGGCGAGCCACCAGCCGACGACCACCTCGAACCCGATCCAGCCGATGGCCATCCAGGTCGCGCTGCTGGTCGCCGAGAACGCGTTCTTGCAGATCCGGAGCGGCTCGTTGATGTCGTCCGGCAGGCCGAACAGGATCGGCGTGTTCTTGATCGTGTAGAAGATGAGGTACGCGAGGAAGACGGTGCGCACGGCGGCGAGGATCTTGTAGACCATGCGCAGAGTCTAGCCGAGCGCGGCGTCGCCGGCGTTCTCCTTCGTCGGGCTGGAGGGTGGGTCGAGTGTCTCAGGTCTCGGAGCTCAGGGCGGCGTGCGCGGAGGCGGCCCGCAGGGGCGGCGCCATCCTGAAGGACAAGTTCGGCCAGCAGCGGACGATCGAGCTGAAGGGCGGCATCGACCTCGTCACCGACGCCGACAAGGCGAGCGAGGCGGCCCTGCTCGGGTTCCTCCACGCGCGGTTCCCCGAGGCCGCGGTGCTGGCCGAGGAGTCGGGCGTGTCCGGCGGGCCGCCCGGCGGGCTGCGCTTCTTCGTCGACCCGCTCGACGGCACCACCAACTACGCCCACGGCGTGCCCCACTTCGCGGTCACGGTCGGCGTGTCCGACGCGGGCGGGCTCGCGGCCGGCGCGACCTACGATCCCCTCCGCGACGAGCTCTTCTCGGCCGGCCGCGGGGAGGGCGCGGCGCTGAACGGCGCGCCCATCCGGCACTCCGGCCGCGGCGAGCTCCTCGGCTCGCTCCTCGTCACCGGGTTCCCGTACGACATCCACGCGAACCACGACTTCGCGCTCAGGCTCTTCGGCTCGTTCATCCGCCGGGCGCGCGCGGTGCGCCGCTTCGGCTCGGCGGCCATCGACCTCGCCTACGTCGCGTGCGGCCGGTTCGACGGCTTCTGGGAGCAGAAGCTGAAGCCCTGGGATCTCGCGGCGGGGATCCTCCTCGCGCGCGAGGCCGGGGCGATCGTGTGCGACCTCGAGGGCGGCGACCGCATGCTCGAGACCGGCGACGTGGTGGCGGGGCCGCCCGCGCTCGTGGCCTCGATGCGCGAGGTCATCTCGGCGGAGCGGGCGCTCCGTCCGTAGGCGGGGGCGGCGCCGCCTCGAGCCCCTCGGGCGCGGCGCGGGCGGCCGGGGCCGGGGGCGGCGGCGCGCGGGGCTCGCGCGGCGGCGCGGTGCCGGCCGCGAAGTCGATGAGCACGAGCGACTCGGGGTCCACGAGCAGCCCCGCGACCTTCGCGCTCCAGTGCAGGTGCGGCCCCGTCGCGCGCCCCGTGGCGCCCACGAGGCCGATCCGGTCGCCGAGCCGCACCGCGTCCCCGACCTTCACCTCCATGCGCGAGAGGTGGAAGTAGGCCGTGAAGGCGCCGGCGCCGTGGGAGAGCACGATGGAGTTGCCGGAGAGGTAGCAGTCGCGCGCGAGCACGACGACGCCGTCGGCGGCGGCCTCGACCGGCGCGCCCTTCGCGCCGTCGAGGTCGAGCCCGTAGTGGACCGAGCGCTGCGTGCCGTTGACGAGGCGCTGGTCGCCGAAGCGGCCGGTCCGCTCCGCCTCGCGCGGGTAGGCGAAGCGCCGGAAGCGGGCGGGCTCGAAGGGGCGGTCGTAGGCGGCCGCGAACGCGGCGCGGTCCTCGGCCTGCCGGCGCGCGACGCGCTTCGGCGGGTGCACGTACTTCTCGGGGAGCCGGAGGGTCTTCGACGGGAAGCGGGGATCGACCACCAGGAGCGCCGCGCGGGCGCCCTCGCCGCCGGCCCTCACCTCGACCGGCACGTCGCCGGGGGCGGCCTCGATGGGCAGCGCCGCGAGCGCGCGCCAGGCGTCGCCGTCGCGCCAGAACGCGAGCGCCCGGCCCGCGAGGGTCCCCTGGGGCGCGGCCTCGCCCGGGGCGCCGAGCACGGTGACGAGGACGGCGTCGCCCGGGCGCGCGGCGGGCGGGGCGAGGCGGACCGAGGGCGCGGCGAGCGCCAGGGCGAGCAGGACGGAGAGGGGCATGGCGAAGCTACTCCTCGCCGAGCCCGAGCTCGGCGCGGAGCGCCTTCACGATCCGGAAGTACTCGCTGCGGGTGTACTTCACGTTGAGGATGTGGAAGTCCTTCTTGGAGAGCCCGACGCACCCGAAGCAGTAGCTGCACTCGGAGCAGTTGCGGGAGAGGAGCAGGTAGTTCGACCGCGTGCAGTTCTCGGACGCGACGCAGTATGCGCAGTCGTGGCAGCCTACGCAGTCGACGCAGTGGGTGAGGTGCGAGGAGAGCTGGCACCCGCGCGAGTGCGTGCAGCGGTAGCACTCCTCGCAGTCCACGCAGAACATGCAGCTCTCGCAGCGGCGGCACCCCTCGCAGGAGATCGAGCCCGGGTTGGCCTGCTCGTCCCCGTAGGCCCGGATGAGCCGCTGGAGCTCGCTCCGGAACTCGCGCGCCGACATCACCGGCGGCGGGGGCTGGCGAGGCTCGACCACCCCGCGCGCGGTGTCGACGAAGCCGGAGCCGGTGAGCTCCCGGACGCCAGGGCGCGGGCGGTCGAGGTCGCGCGCGGGCGTGGACGCCGGCCGGGCCGGCGGCGCCGCGGGGCGGGCGGCGCGGGTGGTGTCGAAGAAGCCGGAGCTCGTGATCTCCCGGACGCCGGGGCGGGGCCTGCGGCGGCGCCGGCCGCGCGCCGGCGGCGCTGCGCGGGGCGGGGCGGGCGAGGGTCGGCGGGCGCGGCGCGCCACGCGGGGGCGGCGTCGGGATCGGCGAGCGGGATGGCGGGCGGCGGCGCGAATCGGCCATCGCCGCTCATCCTGCCCCGGAAAAGGAGGGAAGGGAAATATGGCGGCCGGGCCGGTGGCTCAGCCCTGCGCGGGCGCCTCGGGGGGCGCGGGCGGGCCGGCGAGCGGCAGCCGGAACGTGAACGCCGTGCCCTGGCCCACGGCGCTGTCGACCTCGACCTTGCCGCCGTGGCGCTCGATGATGCCGTAGACCACCGAGAGGCCGAGCCCGGTGCCCTTCTCCTTCGTCGTGAAGAAGGGATCGAAGATCTTCTGCAGCCGCTCTGGCGGGATCCCGGGGCCGTTGTCGGCGATCTGGATCAGGATCTCGAGGCCCGCGGGCCGCGAGCGGACGAGCAGCTTCGCGCCCGGCGCGCCCCCCATCGCCTCGCAGGCGTTCATCGCCACGTTCACGATGGCCTGCCGCAGCTGGCCGAAGTCCGCGACGATGGGCGGGAGCGGCGCGAGGTCGCGCTCGAGCGCCACGCCCTGCAGCGCGACCTGGTGGCCCACGAGCGAGAGCGCCTCGTCGATCACCGCGTTGACGTCGACCTCCTTGCGCGCGATGGGGCGCTCGCGCGCGAAGTCGAGGAGGCTCTTCACGATCGCCGAGCAGCGCTGGGCCTCCCGCTCGACGAGCGAGAGGTTCTTCTGGAGCTTCGCGAGCCCGGGGCCGTCGGGCGGACCCTCGGCGAGCGTCCGCGAGACGAGCTTCGCGAAGGTGAGGATGCCGGCGAGCGGGTTGTTGATCTCGTGCGCGATGGACGCCGAGAGCTTCCCGAGCGAGGAGAGCTTCTCGGTGCGCACCAGCACCGACTGCGCGGCCTTGAGCTCGGCGGTCCGCTCGTCGACCTGCTCCTCGAGGTGCTGCATGAGCAGGCGCAGCTCGTCCTCGAGCCGGCGCAGCGAGCGGGTCATGTCGTTGAACGACATCGCGAGCACGCCGAGCTCGCCCTTCGAGCGGACCCGGATCTCGAGGTCGAGCTCGTCGCGGCCGACCCGGTGGGTGCCCTCGAGGAGGGCGGCCACCGGCTCGATGATCTCCGAGCGGCCGTAGAGGTAGAGCGCGATGGCGAGGAGCACGATGCCGAACGACACGAGCGCCATGAAGCCGCTGCGGAAGACGATCACGTCCCGGTCCACCGGCGCCATCGAGACGCCGAGCTCCAGCACGCCCAGCACCTGCCGGCCCTGCGGGTGGGCGTGGCACTCCGCGGTCGCGCAGGAGGGCGCGTTGTAGATGGCGGAGGCGAAGCGGAGCACGCGCCCGTCGCGGGTCTCGACGTAGCGGGAGCGGTCCGGGATGGGCGCCTGCGAGCGCGGCGTGTCGGTCGCGTGGCAGGCGAGGCAGGTGCCTTCGGCCTTCGAGGCGACCTTGCCGAGCTGGGCCGGGTCGGTCGAGAAGACCACCCGGCCCTCCTTGTTGACGACGCGCACCGAGGTGATCCCGTCGAGGTGGGCGACGCGCCCGAGCTGGTCGTATGCGTGCGAGGGCTGGGCGCGCTCCATCGCCTCCTGGGTGGCGGTCTGCACGGCCTGCGCGAGCAGCGAGGCCGAGCGCTCGGCCTGGGCGGTGAAGTCGCGGGTGATCCGCCGCTCGGCGGCCCACACCCCGCCGAGCGCGGCCACCGCCAGCACGACCGCCATGACGAGCAGGCGCGTCGAGAGCCGGTGGCGGCGCGGGATGCGGTCGAGGACGTCCCGCACCGGGCTCGTGTCGAGCGGCGGCGGGGTCGCGAGCGGGCGGGGCCGCGGCGTGAGGCGCGCGGTCACCGGTCTCGCTCCTCGCGGCCGACCACGTCGCGCCGCCGGAGCGGGAACAGCATCCGGTCGAACAGGAGCTCGAGCCGGCCGAGCTCGTCCTCGCTGCGCAGGTCGATCACCCGGCTGTCCGGGACCGCCGCGTCCGCGGCGCGCGACTCCATCTCGCGGCGCAGCCGCCGCAGCCGCCGGAAGACGAGCGCGTGCACGAGCAGCCCGAGCGCGAGCGCCGCCCCGAGCGCGACGCCGACGATCACGAGCGCCGCGCGGAGGTGCCCGCCGCGGATGGCGCGCCGGTCGCCGGTGTCGTCGCGCATCACGAACAGCCCGCCGACGTGGACCTGGTTCACGTCGTGGACCGGGAACACGCCGCGCACGAGCGTGCGGCCGTCGTGCTGGGCCTCGCCCAGGAAGGCCCCTTCGTCCGGCACCGCCTCGAGGTCGCCGGAGAAGTCGACGATCCCCTCGTCGAAGGAGGTCGCGTCGACGACGAGCGCGTCGGGCCGGTCGTTCCAGGTGTCGGGCCGCCCGTTCAGCGCCACCCGCCAGGCCTCGTGATCGAGCCGCTTCTTGGAGACGAGGAGCCCGTAGTCGTCGCCGGTGCGGGCCTTCATGGCGGCGAGGAAGTTCGAGATCTCCTCGGAGAGCTCGAGGTAGCCGATGATGCGGTCCCCCTGCCGCCACGGCCGCACCACCCGGAGCGCGAAGGAGGTCTTCCCGAGCTCCTTGCCGGCGAACGGTTGCCCGGACGCCACCACCCTGGAGAGCGTGAGCCGCGCCGGGCGATCGCCGGAGAGCTCCGGGCGGTGGACCCGCAGGAAGACCGAGCCGTCCGGCTGGAAGAAGTACCAGTGCGTCACCCGGTCGCGGGTCCGGAGCGTCGCGAGCACGGGCTGCGTCAGGCGGAGCAGGGCCTCCCGGTCGCGGGCGAGGAACGCGTTCACGAGGGCGTCGTCGTTCGCGAGGACGTCGAGGACCGAGCCGAGCCGCTCGACCTCGGCCCGCTCGTGCACGCCGAGGAGGTCGGCGGCGCGGCGGAGCTTCTCCATCGCGGTCGCGGCGATGGCGCGCTCGTACACCTCGCCCGACAGCCGGGCGGAGGCGAGCGCCGCCGCGAGCACGACGAGCAGGATCGCCGCGGCGAGCTTCAGCTCGACCGAGAGGCTCCGCATTCGACTCCCCCAGGCCGGTCCCCTCCGTCCGAAGACGGCGCGGGCCCGGCCGACCGCCTGCACCCTTAGCACAGGGTCCCCTTCGTGACAGGATGGCGCGGTGACGCGGGAGACGATGGAGGTCCCGGCGGCCTCGGCGGGGGAGCGGCTCGACCACTTCCTCTCGGCGGCGCTGTCGGTGAGGGTGGACGAGGCGCGGGGCCTCGTGGAGGCGGGCCAGGTGCGCGTGCGGGGCCGGACGGCCTCGCCGCTGCGCCGGCTCTCGGCGGGCGACGTGATCGAGATCGAGCGCCCGGAGCCACGGCGGGTCCTCGCGCTCGGCCCGGACCTGCCGGTCCTGCACGACGACCCGGCGTGCCTCGTGGTCTCGAAGCCGGCCGGGCTCGCGGTCGAGCCGGCCGGGCCCCGGTCGGAATCGGTGGTCGGCGCCGCGAGCCGGATCGGGCGGTTCGACGTCGCCGGCCGGGCCGCGCCCGGGCTGCCGCACCGGCTCGACCGGGACACGACCGGGGCGATCCTGCTCGCGCGGACCGACCGGGCGCTCGCGGCGCTGAAGGCCGCGTTCGAGGCGGGGAAGGTGCTGAAGGAGTACGTCGCGATCGTCTCGACGGCCGGGATGGCGCTGCCCGACGAGGGTCGGCTCGACACGCCCTACGGGAAGGACCCGAGCGATCCCAGGCGGTACACGACGCGGCTCGAGACGCACCGGCGGGCGCGGCTGTCGTTCCGGGTGGAGCGGCGGCTGAAGGGCGCCGCGGTCGTGCGGGTGCGGCTCGAGACGGGGCGGACCCACCAGATCCGCGTGCAGCTCGGGGAGGCGGGGTGGCCGGTCCTGGGCGACGCGGTCTACGGGGTCGCCTCGGAGCTGATGGCGAGGCAGGCGCTGCACGCGGAGCGGCTCGCGTTCCCGTCGCCGGAGGGGAGGGAGGTCGACGTGCGGGCGCCGATGGCGGAGGACATGGCACGGGCGGTGGGGAAGCTGGAGCGGTAGCAGGAGCAGGACCGGGTTCCTGCTCCTGCCCAACCCCCTTGCGCCCATCCGCTCCGCCGTCCTAGAAGCGCCACTTCCCCCGATGCTCGACCTCTCGACGCTCAACCCGCCGCAGCGCGAGGCCGTGACCACGACCGAGGGCCCGCTCCTCGTCCTCGCGGGCGCCGGCTCCGGCAAGACCCGCGTCATCGCGCACCGGATCGCCTGGCTGATGCAGAAGGGCGTCGACCCGGAGTCGATCCTCGCGGTCACCTTCACCAACAAGGCCGCCGGCGAGATGCGCGAGCGGGTGACCGCGCTCGCGGGCGCGGCGGGCGTCGACGTGTTCGTGTCGACGTTCCACGCGCTCGGCCTCTGGATCCTCCGCACCGAGCACGACGCGGCGGGGCTTCCGAAGCGGTTCTCGATCTGCGACTCGGGCGATCAGCTCTCGATCGTGAAGCGCTGCATGAACGAGTTCTCGATCGACGACCGGAAGTTCGACGCCCAGAAGGTGCTCGGCCTCATCTCGAAGGCGAAGTCGGCCGGGAAGTCGAAGATCGTCCCGCGCGGCGAGGGGCAGGGCGACGACTACGACCTCGTCGCGGCCGAGGTCTACCCGCGCTACGAGCGGACGCTCAAGGCCCAGCGGGCGGTCGACTTCGACGACCTCGTTTGCCGGCCGGTGCACCTGCTCAAGAAGCACCCGGAGATCCTGCAGAAGCTCCAGTGGCGCTTCCGGTACCTCCTCGTCGACGAGTACCAGGACACGAGCGCGATCCAGCTCTCGCTCCTCGTCCAGCTCGGCGGCGAGCGGCGGAACGTCTGCGCGGTCGGCGACGACGACCAGTCGATCTACGGGTGGCGCGGCGCGGAGGTGAAGAACGTGCTCGCCTACGAGCGCCACTTCCCGGGCGCGAAGGTGATCCGGCTCGAGCAGAACTACCGCTCCACCGGGCACGTCCTCGCCTGCGCGAACGCGGTCATCTCGAAGAACCCGGACCGGCGCCCGAAGAAGCTCTTCACGACCGCGGGCGACGGCGACAAGGTCCGGGTCCTCGCGCTCCCCGGCGAGGAAGAGGAGGCGTCCTACGTCGCCGAGGAGATCGCGCGGCAGCGCCAGGAGGGCCGGCCGTACTCGCACTTCGCGGTGCTCTTCCGGCTCAACGCCCAGAGCCGCCCGTTCGAGGAGGCCTTCCGCGAGGCCGGCATCCCGCACGAGGTGCACGGCGGGCCGGCGTTCTTCGACCGCGCCGAGGTCCGCGACCTCCTCGCCTACCTGAAGGCCTGCGCCCACCCCGAGGACGACGTCTCGATCGCGCGCATCGTGAACGTGCCGGCCCGCGGCATCGGCGACTCGTCGCTCGAGCGGATCCAGCACTTCGCCATCGAGAAGAAGATCGGCCTCGGCGCCGCGATGAAGCGCGCCGCGGAGGTGCCCGACCTCCCGCGCGGCGCGGCCGAGCGGATCCAGGCGTTCCTGGTGCTCCTCGACCGCCACCGCCCGCGCCTCGAGGGGCCGGGCCTCGCCGAGGCGGCGAAGGCGCTCGTCACCGAGGTCGACCTCTACGCGCACGCGCGGTCGACGGTGAAGTCGGTCGAGGCGGGCCAGCGGAAGGTGGACGCCATCGACGGCGTGCTCCGCTCGCTCGAGAACCACGCCCAGCGCGCCGCGAAGCCGTCGCTCGCGCGCTGGCTCGAGCGGCTCGCCCTCGACTCGCGCCAGGAGGAGGACCCCGTGGAGGGGGAGGGCGTGAACCTCCTCACCCTCCACGCGGCGAAGGGGCTCGAGTGGCCGGTCGTGTTCCTCGTCGGGTTCGAGGAGGACCTCCTCCCGTCGGCGGGGATCCAGGGCGAGGCCCGCGACCTCTCCGAGGAGCGCCGGCTCTGCTACGTCGGGATCACCCGCGCGAGGGAGCTCCTCACCCTCACGAGGGCCTCGCAGCGCATCAAGCGGGGCAAGGTGATCCCCCGCACCCCCTCCCGGTTCCTCGAGGATCTGCCGAAGGCCTCCTCCGAGGTGATCGACCCGGCGGCGGCGAAGGGCACCCCCGAGCAGGTCGCGGAGGCGACCGCGAGCGTCATGGCGGCGCTCCGGGCCCGGCTCGGCGGCGGGGCGTGATCGGCGGGAGAAGCCGTGGTATCACGCGGGCTTCGTGGGGCGCCGCGGCGGAGGCGGCGCAAGTCTCCGGCCGTCCTTGACATTCCGGCGACCCTCGTCTAAAAGCCGCGGTTCCCATCGCGGGATCTCCGCGGGTCCGAAATCCGGATTAGCCGAGTCTCGACGAGCGCTTTCACTGCAACACGCTTCCATTCGCACCCGGGTTCAAAAGTCATGGCCAAAGGCACCACGCACAGCGCGACGAAGGCCGAGGCGCTCAACGACCGCCACTGGTGGCTCGTCGACGCCGGCGACCAGACGGTCGGCCGCATCGCCAGCCGCATCGCCTCCGTCCTCAAGGGCAAGCACAAGCCCCTCTACACGCCCTCGCTCGACACCGGCGACTTCGTCGTCGTCGTGAACGCCGGGAAGGCGCGGTTCACCGGGAAGAAGGAGGAGGACAAGACCTTCTTCACCCACACGATGCACCCGGGCGGCGCGAAGCACACGCCGATGAACAAGCTCCGCGCGAAGCACCCGGAGCAGATCCTCGAGAACGCCGTGCGCCGGATGCTGCCGCGCAGCGCGCTCGGCCGGCAGATGCTCACGAAGCTCAAGGTCTACGCCGGCGACAAGCACCCGCACGCCGCCCAGAAGCCCGAGCCGCTCGCGCTCGCGAAGTGAGGAAAGACATGGCGACCCAGGCGAACATCGTGGTCGGCCGCCGCAAGGAGGCCGTCGCCCGCGTGCGGATGGTCCCCGGCACCGGCAACATCGTCATCAACGGCCGGCCGATGGATCAGTACTTCGGCCGCGAGACGTCCAAGATGATCCTCGTCGAGCCGCTGAAGCTCGTGGATCAGATGGGCAAGCTCGACATCTTCGCGAACGCGTCCGGCGGCGGCCTCTCCGGCCAGGCCGGCGCGATCCGCCACGGCATCAGCCGCGCGCTCTGCGAGCTCAACCCCGAGTTCCGCCCGGTGCTCAAGAAGGCCGGCTTCATGACCCGCGACGCCCGCGCGGTCGAGCGCAAGAAGTACGGCCGCCCCGGCGCCCGCAAGCGCTTCCAGTTCTCCAAGCGCTAGACGCTTTGCCGTCGCTCCGCGACGGCAAAGCTGCCTGTGGAGACACACGCGAGGCCGGTTTCCCGCGAGGGAGGCCGGCCTTTCCGCTTTCCGCACAGGTAGGTCGGCCGTCGCTCGGCGGCGGCCGACCGTATGGGGTGCGGACGAACCCTGGGCAGGGCTCGATATCACCCTCCGCGACGTGGGGACGCGACGCGCCGCACGGTCCGTGTCCCCCGGGGCCGGTGGTGGCCCTGCCCGGGGCCGGGTGCTACGCTCCCGGGGCGATGGAACTGAACGAGATCCTCCAGGTCGCGCTGCGCGCCGGAGCGAGCGACATCCACCTCAAGGCGGGGCTCCCGCCGATGTTCCGGGTGGACGGCGCGCTCGTGCCGCTGAAGGACGCCCGCCGTCTCCCGCCCGAGGAGATCGCGCGGATGTCCCTGGGGATCATGAACGACTACCAGAAGGAGAAGTACAAGCAGACGAACGAGGTCGACCTCGCCTACGGCGTGCCCGGCCTGGGCCGCTTCCGTGTGAACATCTTCCAGCAGCGCGGCACGCTCGGCGTCGTCCTCCGCGTCATCCCCTTCAAGATCCAGACGATCGAGTCCCTGATGCTGCCGAAGGTGCTCGAGAAGGTCGCGGGGGAGCAGCGCGGCCTCGTCCTCGTCACCGGCACCACCGGCTCGGGCAAGTCGACCACGCTCGCCGCGATGATCGACCACATCAACACGACCGAGACCTGCCACATCATGACGATCGAGGACCCGATCGAGTTCCTCATCCGGGACAAGCGATCGATCGTCAACCAGCGCGAGGTGGGCGTCGACACGATGAGCTTCGGCCAGGCGCTGAAGAGCGCCCTGCGCCAGGACCCGGACGTGATCCTCGTCGGCGAGATGCGCGACCTCGAGACCATCGAGACGGCGCTCACCGCCGCCGAGACCGGCCACCTCGTGATGTCGACGCTGCACACCCTCGACGCCACCGAGACCATCAACCGCATCATCTCGGCGTTCCCGCCGTACCAGCAGAAGCAGGTCCGCCTCCAGCTCGGCTCGGTGCTGAAGGCCGTGGTCTCGCAGCGCCTCGTGCCGCGCGCCGACGGGAAGGGCCGCGTGCCGGCGGTCGAGATCCTGCTCGCGACCGCGCGCGTGCGCGAGCTCATCGAGGACAAGGACCGCACGAAGGAGATCCCGGACGCGATCGCCCAGGGGCACGTGTCGTACGGGATGCAGACCTTCGACCAGTCGCTGATGAGCCTCCTCAAGGCGAACGTCATCACCTACGAGGAGGCGCTCCGCCAGGCGAGCAACCCGGACGACTTCGCGCTGCGCGTCTCCGGCATCTCGGGCACGAGCGACTCGAAGTGGGACTCGTTCGAGAAGGCGCCGGAGGCCGGCGCCCGCCCCGGCGCGCCCGCGGCCCCCGGGGTCCGGCCGGCGCCGCAGCAGGCCGCCGTGGCGAAGGTCTCGCCGGCCGCGAAGCCCGCCGCGCCGAAGCCCGGCCCCTCCGGCGCGGGCGGCGACGACGACTTCCAGATCGAGCGGTTCTGAGTTGCCGGGGGCGCTCGTCCCTCGACTCCGGGCCCGCTGGAGCGGGCCCTACGCTCGGGATGAACGGACCGCCCCCGCCCCGGCGAGGCGGCTCGCCGGGGCCCCACCCCTGGCAGCGGGCGCTGCTCCGCTGCGCTTCGCAGGGGCTCCTGACAGCCTGCGGCGGTACCCTGCCGCCGGCGATGCCGCCCTCCACCCCCGAGACCCCGCTGCAGCGGGCGAAGGCCCTCGCGCTCCGCGCGGTGGCCCGGCGCGCGCACACCGAGGCGGAGCTGCGCCGGAAGCTCGCGAAGGCCGAGCTCGACGGCGAGGCCGACGCCGTCATGGGCTGGCTCGCGGGGCTCGGCTACCTCGACGACCGCGCGTTCGCGGCCGGCCGGGCCCGGGCGCTGCTCCGCCCGGGCCGGGTGGGGCCGCGCGTGGCCGAGCAGAAGATCGCGCTCGCGGGCATCGGACGGGACGCGGCGCGGGCGGCCGTGGCGGAGGCGCTCGAGGCGGCGGGCGGGCGCTCGAGGAGCGAGCTCGCCCTGTGCCGGGCGCTCGCCGAGCGGCGCGCCCGGGGCGGCCTCGAGGCGCTCGACGAGAAGGGCCGGAACCGGCTCGCCCGGTTCCTGCTCGGACGCGGGTTCAGCGGGGGCGTGGTCCGGACCGTGGTCGGGGGCGGCTGGCAATCCGACCCGGACGAGTAGGGCGAGGGCCCCCCGGGAGCTCGCGAGGCCATGCACGCGGGGGGACCCTCTGCTATCCTCCCGCGCCCATGCACCTGCTCCGGACCTCCCCCCTCGCCCTCGCGGTGGCCGCCCTCGTGGCGGGCTGCGCGACCCAGCACACGACCATCACCGGCGAGCTCAAGTACGGGAAGTCCGCCGAGGAGAACTACAACTTCGGCGTCGACGAGGCGAAGGCCAAGAACGACCTCGAGGCCGTGAAGTTCTTCGAGTACGTCCGGCTCAAGTACCCGTTCTCGCGGTTCGCGACCCTCTCGGAGCTGCGCCTCGCCGACACGAAGTTCGGGCAGGACCGCTTCCTCGAGGCCGCCGAGGCCTACACGCAGTTCGCCCAGCTCCACCCGACCCACGACGAGGTCGACTACGCCGAGTTCCGGGCCGCGCTCGCGCACCTCAAGCAGGCCCCCGGCGACTTCTGGCTCTTCCCGGCCGCGTACGAGAAGGACCAGCGCGAGGTCGAGAAGGCGGTCGAGCTCCTCGACAACTTCGTCGGGACGCGCACGAAGTCGAAGTACCACGAGGAGGCCGTGAAGCTCCTCGGCGAGGCGCGGGGCCGGCTCGCCGCCCACGACTGGTACGTCGCCGAGTTCTACTGGAAGCGCGAGCGGTGGGCCGGCGCGGCGCAGCGCTACGAGATGCTGGTGGACAAGTTCCCCGGCTCGCCCCGCGAGCCGGAGGCGCTGCTCAAGCTCGCCGAGGCGTCCCTCAAGATGGACGAGAAGCACCGGGCCCGCACCGCGCTCCAGAAGCTCATCGTGAAGCACCCCCAGGATCCGCGGCGGCCCGAGGCCGAGAAGCTCCTTGCCTCCATCCGCTGAGCCTCCCCCCGCGGACCGGGCCGGCCTCGATCCGCTGCGACGGCGCGCGCTCTCGGCGCGGCACGGCGCGCCGTTCCTCTTCCCGCTCGGGCTCGTGGTGGTGGCCTCGGCCGCGGGCTGGCTCCTCTTCCGCGAGGGTGGGGCCGGCCGGGAGGCGGCCCGGGCGGTGGTCACGAGCCCCGAGACGCAGGTGCGCCAGGCCATCGCCGGCCAGCGGAAGGTCCGCCTCGGCGACGTCTACGGCTTCTCCGCGGGCGGGCTCGCCACGCTCGATCCGCTCACCTACTCGGACGTCTCGGTCCAGGTCGAGGGCAAGCGCGCGAGCGTGCTCGCGGTGGTGGACGGCACCGGCGAGGTGACCTGGAAGGATCACAGGGCGTCGCTCTCGTACCTGGGGCGCGAGGCGTTCGCGATGACCCCGTGCAACGCGGCCGGGTGGTGCGCCGACGGGGCGCAGTTCAGGAAGCTCCGGTCCGCGCTCTCGGTCCTGTTCCGCCGGCTCGACGGCTTCGAGCGCGGGGACCTCGACCTCTACCGGATCATCGTCTCGGAGCGGTACGAGGGCGGGCGGGCGGCCCTGCTCGCCCGGCTGAAGCAGGATCTCGCCTCCGCCCCGGCCCGCCGCCTCGTGGTGAAGGGCTGGCAGATCCGCGTCGAGCGCGACACGGCGACCGTCGGCGAGGACTACGAGCTCTCGGTGGGCGACGGCCCCCCGAGGGCCCTGCGGGCCCGCTACGACCTCGCCTGGGAGGACGGACGCTGGCGGATCGTCGCGGGGTTGTAGCCGCGAACCCTGGTAGAGTCCGGGCGCCGGGTCCCGCACCCGCCACGCACGGAGTCTTCAGAGACGGAGGCCGCGATGGACGACACCCTGAAGCAGGCGCTCACCCTCGGCCGCGGCTACTACATGAAGCGCGAGTACGGGCTCGCCGAGCAGTACCTGACGCAGGTGGTGGAGGAGAACCAGTCCTTCGCCGACGTCTACAACATGCTCGGGGTCATCTACCACGACCAGGGCCAGTACCAGAAGGCGCTCCGGGCCTTCGAGGCCGCGCTGCGGATCAACCCCGGCTACACCGACGCCGCGCTCAACCTCGCCGTCACCTACAACGACACCGGCAAGTACAAGGAGGCCCAGGAGACCTACCGGCACGCGCTCGCGCGCTCGGGGGTGAACCAGGGCAAGCTCGACCGCTTCGTGCAGGGCAAGCTCGCGAACATGTACGCCGAGATCGGCGACGTGTACCTGTCGAGCGGCCTCTACGGCGAGGCGATCGCCGACTACCGCCGCGCGCTCGCGCTCGGGCCGAACTTCGTGGACATCCGGGCCCGCCTGGCCGGCGCGCTCCGCGACGCGGGCGAGCGCGAGGCGGCGATGAAGGAGTACGAGCAGATCGTGAAGCAGAGCCCGACCTACGTGCCGGCGCGGCTCAACCTGGGCCTCGCGCTCCTCGCGGCCGGCCGCAAGGAGGAGGCCGTCGGGCACTGGAAGACGGTGCTCGAGATCTCGCCCGGCAACCGCAACGCCGAGCTCTACCTGCAGCTCGCGGCCGACAAGGCCTGAGGGCGCGGCGCCGCACGTCGCGGCGGTTGCCCCCGGCGCGGTCCGGGGGTAGGAACCCTGCATGAAGCCCGAGGACGTCGTCCGGCTCACGAGCCTGTCCCACGGTGCGGGTTGAGCCTGCAAGATCCGCCCTGCGGACCTGGCGCACGTGCTGCGCCACATCCCGAAGACCGAGGACCCCCGGGCGCTCGTCGGCCACGACACGCGCGACGACGCCGCCGTGTACCGGCTGTCGGACACCGAGGCCATCGTCGAGACGGTCGACTTCTTCACGCCGGTGGTGGACGACCCCTACGCGTTCGGCCGCATCGCGGCCGCGAACGCCCTGTCGGACGTCTGGGCCATGGGCGGCCGGCCGCTCTTCGCGCTCAACCTCGTCGGCTGGCCGGTGGGGAAGCTCCCCATGGAGATGCTCGGCGAGGTGCTGCGCGGCGGCGCCGACGCGGCCCGGGAGGCCGGCATCCCGATCCTCGGCGGCCACAGCATCGACGACCCGGAGCCGAAGTTCGGCATGGCGGTCACCGGGCTCGTCCACCCCGACCGGATCCTCCGGAACGTCGGGGCGCGCCCCGGCGATGCCTTGCTCCTCACGAAGCCGCTCGGTACCGGCATCGCCACCACCGCGGTGAAGCGGGGGCTCGCCTCGCCGGAGCTCGTCGCGCGCATCGTGGCGCTCATGTCGGCGCTCAACCGGACCGCGGGCGAGGTGCTCGCCGCGAGCGGGGCGGTGCACGCGCTCACCGACGTCACCGGCTTCGGCCTGCTCGGCCACGGCTGGGAGATGGCCGAGGGCTCCGGGGTGGTGCTGCGGCTCCGCGCGGCGGACGTGCCGCTCCTCGAGGGCGTGCGCGAGCTCGCGGCGAAGGACGTCGTCCCCGGCGGCAGCCGCGCCAACCTGAAGTGGGTCATGCCGCACGTCCGCGCACCCGAGGGGCTCGACCCGCTCCTCCCGCAGCTCCTCGCGGACGCGCAGACGAACGGCGGCCTGTTCGCGGCGGTCGATCCCGCCCGGGCGGACGCCGTGCTCCGCGACCTCGTCGCGGCGGGCGTACCCGCGGTGAGGGTGGGCGAGGTCCTGGCCGGCGCGCCGGCGCTCGAGCTCGTGTAGGATCCGGGCGTGGTGCTCGCCGACCTCGCGCTCGCGCTGTGCCTCTGCGCCGGGCGCGCGCCCGCCTACGTCGTCGTGGTCGACCCCGGCCACGGCGGCGACCAGGAGGGCGCGCTCTCGCCGGCCGGCGACCGCGAGAAGGATCTCGCGCTCGCGATCGCGCGGCGGACCGCCGCGAAGCTCAAGAGGGCGGGCGTGAAGGTGGTGCTCACCCGCACCGGCGACATCTCGGTGCCGCTCGCCAACCGTGCCGCGGTCGCGAACGCGCTGCGCGCCGACCTCTTCCTCTCCATCCACCTCAACTCGATGCCCACCGCCGAGCAGCGGCGGACCTACGCCGGGCTCGAGACCTACTTCCTCTCCGCGGGCGCCTCCGACGCCTCCGCCTCGGCGGTGGCGGCCCGGGAGAACGCCGATCGCCTCGCGGGCGAGCCGGTGGCCGACCCGAACGATCCGGTGGCCGCGATCCTGAGCGACCTCGAGGACCAGGCCTCGCTCCAGGGGGCCTCGCGGCTCGCGTACGCGCTCCACGACCGCCTGCTCGCGGCGCTCGGGGTGGAGGACCACGGGGTGAAGCAGGCGCCGTTCTACGTGCTCGCGGGCGCGCGCATGCCGGCGGTGTTGCTCGAGCTCGGCTTCATCTCGCACCCCGACGAGTCGCAGCGGCTGCGCGACCCCGCGTACCAGGACCGGATCGCGACCGCCATCGCCGAGGGCGTCGCGGCGTTCCGCGGGCAGGGAAAGCGGGCGGGGCGGTAGGCTCAGCCCCGCGGCGAGGGCGGCGTGTGGTCGGGCACCCAGTCCGGCTTCTGCGGCCCGGCCTCGGGCTCCCGGCAGATGCACACGAAGCAGCTCCGGGTCGAGTCCCAGGAGCAGATCTCGTCGGTCGTGCAGCGCGTCTGTGAGCCGGGGCAGAGGTTCTTGTGCTCGGCGCGCTGCGGGCCGGCGCAGGCCGTGAGCATCCCGGTGACGAGGGCGGCGGCGAGGAGGAGCGGGCGCATGGGCCCATCACAGCACGTCCGTCCGGGCCCGGGGAAGGACGCGCTCGCTCGAAGCGCGGCGGGGTTCTGTGGTATTCGCCGGGGCCATGCGAACGAATGGACGCGGCGCCGGCGAGCTCCGCAAGGTCGTGCTCGAGACCGGGATCTCCCGCCACGCGGAGGGCTCGTGCCTCGTCCGCTTCGGTGACACGCAGGTGCTCTGCACCGCCTCGGTCGAGGAGAAGGTCCCGCCCCACGTGATGGGCACGGGCGCGGGGTGGATCACCGCGGAGTACGGCATGCTGCCGCGCTCGACGCACGAGCGCATGCCGCGCGAGGCCGCCCGCGGCAAGCAGGGCGGCCGGACCCTCGAGATCCAGCGCCTCGTCGGCCGCGCCCTCCGCGCCGCCGTCGACTTGCGCGCGCTCGGGCCCCGGACCCTCACGATCGACTGCGACGTCCTCCAGGCGGACGGCGGCACGCGCACGGCGGCCATCACCGGCGGCTGGGTGGCGGTCGCGCTCGCCGCCCGGGCCATCGCGGGCCGCAAGGGCATGCAGGGCAACCCGGTGAAGCGGAACATCGCCGCGGTCTCGGTGGGCATCGTCGCTGGCGAGGTGCGGCTCGACCTCGACTACGGCGAGGACTCCACCGCCGAGGTCGACATGAACGTGGTGGCGACCGGGGAGGGCGAGCTCGTCGAGGTGCAGGGCACCGCGGAGGGGAAGGCCTTCCCCCGCACCGACCTCGACCGCATGCTCGACTCGGCGCTCGCGGGGATCGCCCGGCTGCGCGACCTGCAGCTCGCGGCCCTCGGCGGCAAGCCGTAGGGCGACGCGGCGGCGAGGCGACACGGCATGAAGCTCTTCTTCGGCACCACCAACCCCGGGAAGGTCCGCGAGCTGCGCCGGCTCGTCGCCGGGCTCGACGTCGAGATCGTGGCGGTGGGCGACCTCGGCCGCCCGCTCCCCGAGGTCCCGGAGGACGGGCTCACCTTCGAGGAGAACGCGGCGCACAAGGCCTCGACCTACGCGCGGCTGACCGGCCTCCACGCGCTCGCCGACGACTCGGGGCTCTGCGTCGACGCGCTCGGCGGCGCGCCGGGTGTGCACTCCGCGCGGTGGTCGGAGCTCGACCCGGGCCCGGCGCCCGCGAGCCCGGTGTGCGAGCTCGCCGAGGCGGGCCGCGCCGAGCTCGGCGCGGTCGCCGGGCGCGCCGAGCGCGACGAGCGGAACAACGACAAGCTGCTCGCCGCGCTCGCGGGCCTGCCGCCGGAGCGGCGCGGGGGCGAGTACCGCGCGGTCGTCGCGCTCGCCCGGCCGGACGGGAGCGTCGTCGGGAGCGTCGCCGGCACGTGTCGCGGGCGGATCGGGTTCGAGCGCCGGGGGACGGGTGGGTTCGGGTACGACCCCTTGTTCGAGACCGAGGCGTTCCCGGGCCGGACCATGGCCGAGCTCTCGGCCGAGGAGAAGGACGCGATCTCGCACCGGGGCGCCGCGATGCGGGCGCTCCGGCCGCTGCTCGATCGGTGCCTCCTTGACGAAAAAGCAGCGAAAAGCTAGGTACTGCGCTCCCTCGGGGGGCTCGGCGCCCCGGGGGGCTCTGCTTCCCGGGGCGTAGCGCAGCCTGGTAGCGCGCCTGCCTTGGGCGCAGGAGGTCGCGGGTCCGAATCCCGCCGCCCCGATTCTTTGACATGATGGTGGATGAAGGAAGCGCCCGTAGCTCAGCTGGACAGAGCAGCGGCCTTCTAAGCCGCGGGTCGGGGGTTCGACTCCCTCCGGGCGCGCTGGAAAATGCGGAAGGCCGTGGCCGTCAACGTTTACGGTGAGTATAGCTCAATTGGTAGAGCACTGGACTGTGGATCCGGGGGTTAAGGGTTCGAGCCCCTTTACTCACCCTGTTTTTCGAGGGGCGCTCGCCCCTCGGCTCCGGCCGCTCAGCGGCCTACGCTCGGGGAGGACGGACCGCCCCTCCCCGCGGAGCGAAGCTCCGCGGGGCCCCTCCCTGGCAGCTTCTTCTGACGGCCCGGCCTTCATCCACCATCGTTGACACACCGGCGGGGGGCTGCTAGATCGGCGGCCCTCCGTCGCTTCCGTAGCAGCAGGGCGCTGTAGCGGCGGTCGCTTCACGCAGAGATCAGCAAGCTCTCCGGGCGCGTAGCTCAACTGGCAGAGCAATGGACTCTTAATCCATAGGTTGAAGGTTCGATTCCTTCCGCGCTCACTCGAGAGGCCCTGCCAGCGCAGGGCTTCTCGTCTTTCAGGGCCCCGCCGCGAGGCGCGGCCTCTCACCGGAGGTAAGTCATGCAGAACGTCGATCAGTTCGCGCTCGTGGCCCAGGTGCAGGGCGTCGTCGAGGGCTACATCCGCCTCCGCGACGAGAAGTCCAAGCTGGAGGAGAAGATCTTCCAGCTGAACCAGGACGTCGCGCGCATGCAGAAGTCGATGGCCGAGCTCGTCAAGGAGAACGACGCGCTCAAGGCCGCGAAGAAGTAGCCGTCCGGGCGCACACCGGCGGAGCGGCTGCGCGGCCTCGGGCCCGCGCCGGTCCCCGTCCACGCTCGCGCGAAAGGCCCTGGCCTCTGGCCAGGGCCTTTTTCCTTTCTGGAGGGGCCCACCCCGGCGGCGGTCCGGTGCGGCTTGACGCCGCGCCGCGGAGTCACTAGATCACGCTCACGAAATGAATCTGGATTCATCAAGATGAAGGTCGGTTCAACACAGCGGCTGCGCGATCGCATGAAGGAGGAGGCCCAGCGGGCCATCCTCGAGGCGGCGGAGCACGTCTTCGGCGAGGAGGGCTTCTCCGCCCGGCTCGACCGCGTGGCGGCGCACGCCGGCGTCGCCGTGGGGACCCTCTACAACCACTTCGAGGACCGGGACGCCCTCGTGGCCGCCCTCTCGAAGGCCCGGCGGGAGGCCCTGCTGTCCCGGCTCGACGCCGCGCTCGAGGCGGGCCAGGGGAGGCCGTTCGAGGCCCAGCTCCGCGGGCTCCTCGCCGCGTTCGGCGAGCACGTGCGGACCCACGGGCGCTTCCTCTCCCGGCTGGCGCAGGCGGGCGAGGGGCCCGCCCGCGCCGTGCCCCGGGGCTCGCTCCTCGACGCGCTCCGCGCCCGCGCCGACGTCCTCGTGGCGCGCGGCGTGGAGGCGGGGGCGGTCCGGGAGGACGGGAGGGAGCGCTTCGGCCTCGCGCTCGTGGGCCTCGCGCGCACGCTGCTCATCCAGGCGCTCGTCTCGGGCGAGGACTTCGCCGCCACCGAGGCCGCGGTGGCGGAGCTGTTCCTCCGGGGGGCTGGCCGGTGACCGCGCGCCCGCCCGTGAACAAGTGGCTCGTCACCCTCTCGGTGACCTTCGGCACGCTCATGGGCGCGATCGACACGTCGATCGTGAACGTCGCGCTGCCGCAGATCCGCGGCGCGGTCGGCGCGACGGTCCAGGAGATCACCTGGATCTCGACCGGCTTCGCGATCGCGACGGTCATCGTGATGCCGCTCACCGGCTTCCTCGGCCGGCTCTTCGGCCAGAAGCGGGTCTACCTCGCGAGCCTCGTGCTCTTCATCGGCGGCTCGGCGCTGTGCGGCTTCGCCGGCAGCCTGTGGACCCTCGTCCTCGCCCGCGCGCTCCAGGGCTTCGGCGCGGGTGCGCTGCAGCCCACCGAGCAGGCCATCCTCCGCCAGACCTTCCCGCCGGAGGAGCAGGGCACGGCGATGGCCCTCTTCGGCATGGCGGTGATGCTCGGCCCGGCCATCGGCCCCACCCTGGGCGGGTGGATCGTCGACAACTTCCACTGGTCCTGGATCTTCTTCATCAACCTGCCGGTGGGCGCGCTGGGCCTGTTCATGGTGACGCGCTTCGTCCACGAGCCGGAGGACGTGCGCAGCGCGAACGCCGCGGCCGCCGTCCACCAGCGCGCCAACATGGACTGGCTCGGCATCGCGCTCCTCGCGATCGGGCTCGCCTCCCTGCAGTTCTTCCTCGAGGAGGGGCAGCAGCACGACTGGTTCGAGTCGCGCGGCATCACCGCCATCGCGGTGCTGTCGGGGGGCGCCCTCCTGCTCTTCGTCTGGCGCGAGCTCACCGCCCCGGTGCCGGCGGTGAACCTCCGGCTGTTCAGGGACCCGGTCTTCACCTCGGCGTCCCTCATCGGCGCGGTGATGTTCGCGATCATGCTCTCGAGCATGTTCCTCCTGCCGCTCTTCATGCAGGAGCTGCTCGGCTTCACCGCGATGCAGTCGGGGCTCGCGCTCATGCCGCGCGTGCTCGTGATGATGGTCGCGACGCCCATCGTCGGCCGGCTCTATCGCAAGGTCCCGGCCCGCGCGCTCATCGCGTGCGGCGTCTTCTTCGTGGCGCTCGGCTCGTTCATGGCGTCGCGGATCAACCTCGACTCCGGCTCCGCCGGCGTCGTCCACGCCATCATGGTGCAGGGCGTCGGCTTCAGCTGCCTCTTCGTCCCCCTCACCGCCACCGCGCTCGCGAACGTCCCGCGGGCGAAGCTCGCCGACGCGACCGGCCTCAACTCGCTGCTCCGCCAGACCGGCGCGTCGATGGGGCTCGCGATCTTCGCGACCCTGCTCTCGCGTCACGGCTCGGAGGCGCGGCACGCGCTCGCGGGCCACCTCACGCTGGATCGGCCCGAGGTCGTCGACCGGCTCCAGGCGCTCGCCGGGGGCTTCGCGGCCCGCGGCTTCGACCCGGCGGCGGCGCGGGACGCCGCGCTGCGCGCGCTCGACGGGACCCTCACCCGACAGGCGATGGTCATCGCCTTCGACCGCGTGCTGCTCCTGACGGGCATCCTCTTCCTGCTCATCCTGCCCTTGCTGCTCTTCCTGAAGGTGAAGCGCGCGCCGGCGACGCAGCCGCCGCACGCCGAGATGGAGATGTGATCCGATGACGCCCCCCGCCGATCCCGACCGCAAGCTGCACGAGGTGGCGCCCGCCGCGACGCCGCCGGCCGCGGCCGAACCATCCAAGAAGAAGCGCCGCGCCCCGCTCGCCGTGGGGCTCGTCGTCCTCGTCCTGGGCGCCGGCCTCGGCGCGCGCGCCTTCCTCCTGCGCGGCGAGGAGACCACCGACGACGCGCAGGTCGAGGCCGACGTCGTCGCGGTCGCGCCCCGCATCGGCGGCACCATCGCCGAGGTGCTCGTCTCGTCCGACTCGGTCGTCGAGGCGGGCGAGCCCATCGTGCGGCTCGACGACGCCGACCTGCAGGTGAAGGTGAGGGCCGCGGAGGCCGAGCTCGAGACGGCGCGGGCGCAGGTGGCCTCCGCCGTCGCCCAGGTCGCCGGCGCGCGCGCGACCGTGACGCGCGCGGAGGCGGAGGCCGAGAAGGCCCGCCTCGACCTCGACCGCGCCGAGGCGCTCCGCCAGGGCGGCGCCATCGCGGCCGAGCGCTACGACCAGTCGAGGCTCTCGTCCGAGACCACCCGGGCCGGCGCCGGCGCGAACCGCGCCCAGTACGCCGCCGCGCTCGCCGCGGAGTCGCTCGCCAACGCGCGGGTGCGGAGCGCGGAGGCGGCGCTCGAGCTCGCGCGCCTCCAGCGTTCCTACGCGGTCGTGAAGGCCCCGGCGCGCGGCACGATCTCCCGCGTGAGCGCCCGCGTCGGGCAGATCGTCCAGGCCGGCCAGGCGCTCGGCCAGCTCGTGCCGGCGTCCACCTACGTCGTCGCGAACTTCAAGGAGACCCAGACCGGCGGCATCCGCGCCGGCCAGGCCGTCGACGTCGAGGTCGACGCGTACCCCGGCCACACGCTCCACGGGAAGGTCGAGACCCTCTCCGGCGGCACCGGCGCGCGCTTCGCGCTCCTCCCGCCCGACAACGCGTCGGGCAACTTCGTGAAGGTGGTCGAGCGGGTGCCGGTCCGGATCTCGTGGACGGACGCGCCGGCGGACCTCGCGATGCGGGCCGGCCTCTCGGCCACGGTGACGGTCCACACCCGCTGAGGCCCCTCGAGGGCCCTCACGGTCGGTGGACCGAGTGCGGGGGCCCGGCTACGGTCGGGGGATGCGCAGACTCGCACGCGTCCTCTTCGCCACGGGCCTCGGGCTCGCCGATCCCGCCGCGGCCGAGGTCGAGGTCCCCGTCGAGCCCGACGCCGTCGAGCTCGACACGATGGTGATCCGCACCGGGAAGGCGGACTCGCCCGGCGTCACCACGACCCACCTCGACCGCGAGGCGCTGGACCCGCTCGACGCCGGCTCGGCCGCGGAGCTCCTCGAGGCCGTCCCGGGCGCGCAGGCGCGCACGAACTCGCGCGGCGAGACCCTCGTCTACGTCAGGAACTCCGGCGAGCGGCAGCTCGCGGTGTTCCTCGACGGCGCGCCGCTCAACGTCCCCTGGGACAACCGCGTCGACCTCTCGCTCGTGCCCGCGCCGCTCGTGGACCGCATCGCCGTGGTCCAGGGCCCGGCGCCGGTCGAGTACGGCACGAACGTCGCGGGCGGCGTGGTCGAGCTCGCGACCGGCTGGAGCCGCGGCGCGCGCCGCGCGGTCGCCGAGGTGCAGGGCGGCACCGGGGGCCGGCTGCAGCTCTCCGCCGGCCACGGCGCGGGGGAAGGCCCCTGGCGCTGGTCGTTCGGCGTCACCCACGCGCAGGCGGACGGCCAGGCGCTCGCCTCCGGGGCGGACCTCGCGTTCAGCCAGCCGGACGGCGCGCTCCGGACCAACACCGACGCCCGCACCACCGCGATCGCCGCCCGCGGCGGCTGGGACGGGGGGCGCGGCACCTCCCTCGCCCTCACGGTCGCCCACCTCGACGCGGAGCGCGGGATCGCGCCCGAGGGCCACCGGGATCCGTCGGTGGCCCGCGTCCGCTTCTGGCGGTACCCGGAGGCCCGCACCACGATGGCCGTGGTCTCCGCCGAGGGTGCCCCGCTCCCGCGGCTCGGCTGGCGCGGCTCGGCCTGGGCGAGCCGGTCGGTGCAGCTCATCGACGCCTACGCCGACGCGACCTACACGACGGTCCGCTCCCGCGAGGACGACGACGACCGGACCTTCGGCGGCCGGCTCACCGGGCGCTACGCGCTCGGCCTGGCCGGGCTCACCCTCGCGGTGAACGGCCTCTCGTCCACCCACCTCCAGCGCGACCTCTCCTTCGGCGCGACCGCCACCCCCGCGCCGCGCCTCGTCTACCGCCAGGCGACCTTCTCGAGCGGCGCGGCCCTCGACGCCGCCCCCTGGTCCGGCGCGGCGATCACGGCCGGCATGAGCTGGGACGCGATGTCCCCCATCCGCACCGGCGACAAGCCGGACCTCGACCGCTTCGACGGGCTCGGCGCGAGCGTCGGCGTGACGCAGGACCTCGGGCAGGTCCGGCTCCGCGCGGCCGCGGGCCGGAAGGTCCGGTTCCCGACCCTGCGCGAGCTCTTCGGCGACGCGCTCGGCCAGTTCCTCATCAACCCCGGCCTGAAGCCGGAGACCTCGCTCCTCGGCGAGGCCGGCGTCGAGGTGCGGGCCGCCGGTGTGCGGGCGGGCCTGACGGCCTTCGGGACGCGCACCCGGGACGCCATCGACCAGCGCTCGGTCACGCTGCCGGGCGAGACCCGGCCGCGGCGCCAGCGGATCAACCTCGAGGGCTCGCGGGTCGTCGGGGCGGAGCTCGCCCTGGTGGCGCTCCTGCCGCACCACCTCGAGGCCGACGGCAGCCTGGTCGTCTCGCGGGCCCGCCGCGTGGCCGGCGCGCCGGGCGGGGAGACGCGCCTCGCCGAGAAGCCGGACACGCTCGGCCGGCTCGCGCTCGGGTGGGCCCCGCCCGCGGGCGCGTCGGCGCGGGTCTCGGCGAGCTACACCGGGCGGGCGTACTCGCTCGCCGACGACGGCAGCTTCGTGGCGCTGCCGACGTCGCTCGCGATCGACGTCCGGGTCGGGTGGCGGGTGCGGTGGGAGGGCGGCAGGACGGCCGAGCTCTTCGTCCGCGCCGACAACGTCACCGACGCGACCGTGGTGCCGCAGCTCGGGCTGCCGGCGCCCGGCCGGACGGTGCTGGTGGGCGCGAACGTCGGGTTCTGAGCCTGCGAAGCGAAGCGGAGCAGATCCGGGGTTGGGCCCCGGTCCAGCTTTGCTGGTCGGGGCGGGGGCTACGCCCCCGCGAACCTCAGTCCTTGCGGCCGCCCTGGATCACCCCGAACCGAGGGCGCTTCTTGACCGGGGGTTTCAGCCCGCCGCCCAGGACGGACGGCCAGGGGAAGGCGCAGTCGTGCCGCAGCCCGCGGAAGGTGAGGGTGCACCGGATGCCCCACTCGTCGAGCAGGAGCTCCGGGCAGTCGCGCCCGACCACCAGGTTCACCCGGACGACGTCCTCGGCCTCGAGGTAACGGGGCAGCTCGACCCCGGGTGCGGCCGGCGCCACGTGCACGAACTCGAGGGCGGCCGCCTCCTGGCAGGCCTCCAGCATCTCGCCGTAGCGGCGCTGGAGCGCGTACAGGCCGAGGACCCCCTGCGACCAGGCGGGGCAGGTCGGCAGGCAGCGGCCGTCGGGGGCGTGATCGTGCGGTGATTCCAAGGCGGCCCTCTCCTACCACGATCCCGGGCGCATGGGCCCGGTGCGTGGTAGGACACCGGGACTCAGGCCTTCGCGACACACGGGCGGGTGGCGAAACTGGCAGACGCACCAGACTTAGGATCTGGAGCCGAAAGGCGTGAGGGTTCGAGTCCCTCCCCGCCCACTTGCCGCTTGACCCGCCCCGCCGCGGGCCGTATCGCTACCCGCCCGAAACCACTGCACCTCCGGAGTCAGCCACGATGAAGATCCAGGTCGAGAACGTTTCCCCCGTCGAGCGCAAGGTGACCATCGAGGTCGACCCGGAGCGCGTCGCGAAGGAGCTCGAGCGGGCGTACCGCGGCCTCTCCCGGCGGGTGAAGGTGGCGGGCTTCCGCCCCGGCAAGGCGCCGCGCAACGTGCTCGAGCGGCACTACAAGCCGGAGGTCGAGGGCGAGGTGCTCGAGAAGCTCGTCCAGGACACCTTCGTCGAGGCCGTGAAGGTCGAGTCGATCGCGCCGGTCGCGCCCCCGCAGGTCTCCATCACCGAGCCGCTCGCCGAGGGCCAGGCGCTCAAGTTCTCCGCCAAGGTCGAGGTGAAGGCGAAGTTCGAGCCCAAGGGCTACAAGGGCCTCAAGGTCGAGAAGAAGGCCGCGGAGGTCACCGACGCGCTCATCGACGAGGAGCTCAAGAAGCTCCAGGAGCGCGCGGCGAAGCTCGAGCCGGTCGCCGATCGCCTCGACGCGAAGGAGGGCGACTGGGCCGTCATCGACCACAGGGGGACGGTCGACGGCGCCCCGTTCGACGGCTCCGACGCGGACGGCGTCACCGTGAAGCTCGAGCAGGGCACCATGCTCGACGGCAACATCCCGCAGCTCGTCGGGAAGGCGGTCGGCGCCACGGTCGAGTTCGAGCAGGAGCTCCCCGCCGACTACCGGGTGGCCGCGGTCGCCGGGAAGGTCGCGAAGATGTCGGTCACCCTGCGCGGTCTCCGCCAGAAGGTGCTCCCGGCCCTCGACGAGGCCTTCGTGAAGGAGATCGGCCTCGAGGGGGTCGAGACCCTCGAGGCGCTCAAGGCCCGGATGCGCACCGACCTCGAGAGGCGCGAGACCCGGAAGGTCGAGAGCGAGTTCAAGGACGCGCTCGTGAAGTCCGCGCTCGGGGAGAACTCCTTCGAGGTGCCGCCCGCGCTCGTCGAGCGCGCCATCGACACCATGATCGAGGGTGCGGCGGAGCGCTTCGCCCGCTCGGGCCTCGACATCCGCAACATGGACCTCGACTTCGCCCGCATGCGTGGCGACCTCCGCGACCAGGCGCTGCAGCAGGTGCGCGGCGCCCTCCTCCTCGAGGCCATCGCGGACCACGAGAAGGTGGAGGTCACGGAGGAGGACCTGCAGAAGGAGCTCGGGCGCCTCTCGGAGGACATCGGGGTCCCCCTCGAGATGCTCAAGAAGCAGATGCGCGGCGTGGAGCAGCGCGAGGCGCTAAAGAGCAGGGTGCGGGAGGAGAAGGTCCTCGCGCTCATGGCGGCGGCGGTCGCGCCGGCCTAGAACCAGGATCCGGGGCGGCGCCCCGGGCGCAGGACGGAGAAGAAGAGAGGAACCGATGCCCTACATCCCCATGCCGTTCGTCGTCGAGCAGACCCACCGCGGCGAGCGGAGCTACGACATCTACTCGCGCCTGCTCAAGGACCGCATCGTGTTCCTGGGCACCCCGGTCGACGACGACGTCGCGAACGTCATCATCGCCCAGCTCCTGTTCCTCGAGTCCGAGGACCCCGACAAGGACATCAGCCTCTACATCAACAGCCCGGGTGGCTCGGTGACCTCCGGCCTCGCGATCTACGACACCATGCAGTACGTGAAGCCGCAGGTGTCCACCATCTGCCTCGGCCAGGCCGCCTCGATGGGCGCCTTCCTCCTCGCCGGCGGCGCGGCCGGAAAGCGCTTCGCCGTCCCGAACGCCCGGATCATGATCCACCAGCCCCTGGGCGGCTTCTCGGGCCAGGCGACGGACATCGAGATCCAGGCGAAGGAGATCCTCCGGATCAAGGCCAAGCTGAACGAGATCCTGGCCAAGCACACGAAGCAGCCGGTCGAGCGCATCGAGAAGGACACCGACCGGGACAACTTCATGGGCCCCGGAGAGGCCAAGGAATACGGGCTGATCGACCAGGTGATCGTCCACAACAAGGCGGCGGCGAAGAAGGACCAGTAAGATGGGGGAGGGGGCCGGATGCCCCCTTCGACCGGCCCCGGCTTCGATGCCGAGGCACCGAGAGGACGCCGGGACAGGCCCGCGAGAGGACTTCACGTGGAGAAGCGCGAGACCCTGAGCTGCAGCTTCTGCGGCAAGTCGCAGAAGGAAGTGAAGAAGCTCATCGCCGGGCCGACGGTCTACATCTGCGACGAGTGCATCGGGCTCTGCAACGACATCATCGCCGAGGAGATCGCCGGCGAGGAGAAGCGCGAGCAGAAGCTCCGCGTCCCGCGGCCCTCCGAGATCAAGACGATCCTCGACGAGTACGTCATCGGCCAGGAGCGGGCGAAGAAGACCCTCGCCGTCGCGGTCCACAACCACTACAAGCGCATCGAGAGCCGCGTCGCCATCGACGACGTCGAGCTGCAGAAGTCGAACATCCTGCTCCTCGGCCCGACCGGCTCCGGGAAGACGCTCCTCGCGCAGACGCTCGCGCGGATCCTCAACGTCCCCTTCACCATCGCCGACGCCACGACGCTGACCGAGGCCGGCTACGTCGGCGAGGACGTCGAGAACATCATCGTCAACCTCCTGCAGGCCGCCGACCACGACATCGAGCGCGCGCAGAAGGGCATCGTCTACATCGACGAGATCGACAAGATCGCCCGCAAGAGCGAGAACCCGTCGATCACCCGCGACGTGTCGGGCGAGGGCGTGCAGCAGGCGCTCCTCAAGATCATCGAGGGCACCGTCGCGAACGTCCCGCCGAAGGGCGGCCGCAAGCATCCGCAGCAGGAGTTCCTGCAGGTCGACACCACCAACATCCTCTTCATCTGCGGCGGCGCCTTCTGCGGCCTCGAGGGCATCATCGAGCGCCGCTCCGGCGGCCGCGGCATGGGCTTCGGGTCCGACGCCGCCTCCAAGGTGGAGAAGAACGTCGGCGAGCTCCTCGCCATGGTGGAGCCGGACGACCTCCTCAAGTTCGGTATGATCCCCGAGTTCGTGGGCCGCCTCCCGGTCATCACGAGCCTCGAGGAGCTCGACGAGCCCGCGCTCATCGACATCCTCACGAAGCCGCGCAACGCGCTCACGAAGCAGTACCGCCGCCTGCTCGAGATGGACGGGGTGAACCTCAAGTTCACCGACGGCGCGCTGCGCTCCATCGCCCGCGCCGCCATGAAGAACAAGGCCGGCGCCCGCGGCCTCCGCGCGATCCTCGAGAACGCGATGCTCGACATCATGTACGACGTGCCGAGCCGCCGGAACGTCCAGGAGATCGTGATCTCCGAGGACGTGATCGAGAAGAAGGAGCAGCCGCTCGTCGTGATGCGCAAGGAAGCCGAGAGCGCGTAGGACGGAGACGCCCTCAGCCTCGGCCGTTCATCCCGAGCGTAGCTGCGGCGTCAGCCGCAGCGGAGTCGAGGGACGCGTTCACGTACCGGAACCACGTGAGCCCGTCGACCATCGCGTCGCCGGTGCCCGGGTTCCACCTCGGCGGCTCCTGCCTCCAGCGCTCCTCGAGCTTCGCCGCCAGCGCCCGGGCCTCCTCGAGGTACCCGCGCCGGAGCGCGGCGGCCTCCTCCTCGGTCAGCTCGGCCCGGCTCTGCTCGGGCGGCGGCACGCCGTGCCGGGCGGCGCGCTCGATGGAGGCGAGGTCGAGCCCCACCGGCCGCGGGTCGGCCGGCGGGGTGCCGGCGACGGTCCACAGGCCGTCCTTCAGGCCCAGCCGGTAGAGCGGCACGAACGCCTCGCCGTGCTCGGCGACGAACTCGACCGCGGAGAGCAGGAACTCCACCTCGTCCTCGGTCGCGTAGTAGGGCAGGGAGAGCCGCACCCAGCCGGGCTTCAGGCCCGTGACGCCGCACGAGATGGCCGAGCGCAGCTCCTCGGAGCGCGTGCGGTCGATGCCGAGCAGGCGGTGCCCGTACGGCCCCGCGCAGGAGCAGCCCGCGCGGTTCTGGATGCCGAAGAGGTGATCGAGGAGCGCCGAGACGAGGTCGTGGTGCAGCCCCTCGACGTTGAAGGAGAGGATCGGCAGCCGGGGCGCGTCGTGCGGGCCGTAGAGCGTGAGCCGCGGGTGGCGCCCGAGGCGCGCGATGGCCCGGGCGGCGAGCGCGGTCTCGTGCTCGAGGATCCGCGCGGGCCCCACGAGCTCCTTCACCTGGAAGGCGAGCCCGGCCCGGATGTCGCCGAGGATGTCGGGCGTGCCGCCCTCCTCGCGCTCGGCGAGGTGCGGCGTGTAGTCGACGGAGTGGCGCTCGAACGCGGCGACGTACTCGACGGTGCCGCCGCCGGGGCGCTCCGGCGTCTCGCTCCGGAAGAGGCTCCTGTGCGCGACGAGCACGCCCGAGCCCTCCGGCCCGCCCATGAACTTGTGGGTCGAGACGAAGATCGCGTCGATGGCCTCGGCGGGATCGCCCGGGTGGAGGTCGATGGGGACGTAGGGCCCGGCCGCGGCGTAGTCCACGCAGGCGGCGTAGCCGTGGGCGTGCAGGATGCGGGTGACCGCCCGCACGTCGGTGAGCGCGCCGGTGACGTTGGACGCGGCCGAGAACGCGC
The DNA here is from genome assembly GCA_046351695.1 of Anaeromyxobacter sp. Lineage (GTDB taxonomy): Bacteria > Myxococcota > Myxococcia > Myxococcales > Anaeromyxobacteraceae > Anaeromyxobacter. The sequence goes on from JAXLYA010000002.1 coordinate 156,789, forward strand.
CGATGCGGAGCGGGCGATCCGCGTGCGCGCGCGCCTTCGCCTCGAGATCGGCGAGGTCCATCTGGCCGGCGGCGTCGAGGCCGACCTCGACCACCTCCGCGACCGACTCGAGCCACGGCAGCTCGTTCGAGTGGTGCTCGAACGGCGAGACGAGCACGATCGGCCGCTCGGCGGCGGGGATGTGGCGGGCGAGGTGATACTGGCGGTCCAGGGGTTCCGAGATGCGCAGCCCCAGGAGCCCGACGAGCTTGTTCACCGCGGCGGTCGCGCCGCTCCCCACGAAGAGCACGACGTCGTCGGGCGAGGCGTGCACCGAGCGCGCGATCGCGGCGCGGGCCTCCTCGCGCAGCCGCGACATCGTGCGGCCGGTCGTCGAGATGTGCGTGTGCGTGTTCGCGTAGTAGGGCCGGATCGCGGCGACGAGCTCGTCGACGAAGCCGAGCGCCCGGCCGGTCGCGGTCAGGTCGGCGTAGGTGACGAGCCGCTTCCCGAACGGGGTGGCGACGAACGTGCGCCTCCCCACCTCGGAGCGCCGCAACAGGGTGACCGCCTCGTCGAAGGTCATGGCGAGCGGGTTCTTATCAGCCCCGGGACCGGGGACGCCAGGCGGGCCGGCGACCTCCCGGGTGGTCCCGCCGAGGTGTCCCGGATCCGCCCGTCAGCGGACGATGAGGCGCCGGTCATCGGGTGATACCTGCCCTCGAAGAACCGGACCGTCTCGGCCGTTAGATCCGGTGTACCCTTGTCCCCCCTGGGCCGGTTCTTCCCACCGGACCGCGAAGGAGCAACAGACGTGTCCATCTTCTCGCGCAACGACGACGGCAAGCGGGACGCCGGCAGGTCCACCCGGACCCTGCCGCTCCTCCCCCTGCGCGACATCATCGTCTTCCCGCACATGGTCGTGCCGCTGTTCGTCGGCCGGCAGAAGTCCATCGCCGCGCTCGAGCAGGCGATGTCCACCGACAAGGCCGTCCTGCTCTGCGCCCAGAAGAAGGCGAAGACCAACGAGCCCGGCGTCGACGACATCTTCGCGACCGGCACCATCGGCACGCTCATCCAGCTCCTCAGGCTCCCCGACGGCACGGTGAAGGTCCTCGTCGAGGGCAAGCAGCGCGCCCGCGTGAAGCAGTTCCTCGACTCGGACAAGTACCTGCTCGTCGAGGCCGAGGAGATCGAGGAGAACGTCGAGCGGACGGTCGAGCTCGAGGCCCTCATGCGCTCGGTGCACTCGACCTTCGAGACCTACGTCAAGCTCAACAAGCGCATCCCGCCGGAGATGCTGACGTCGGTGGCCTCCATCGACGACCCTGCGCGCCTCGCCGACACCATCGTCGCGCACCTCTCCCTGAAGCTGAACGACAAGCAGTCGATCCTGGAGACCGAGTCGCCGACCGCGCGCCTCGAGAAGCTCTTCCAGCTGATGCAGGGCGAGATCGAGATCCTGCAGGTCGAGAAGAAGATCCGCACGCGCGTCAAGAAGCAGATGGAGAAGACGCAGAAGGAGTACTACCTCAACGAGCAGATGCAGGCGATCCAGAAGGAGCTCGGCGAGCGCGACGAGTTCAAGAACGAGATCCAGGAGCTCGAGGAGAAGATCCGGACGAAGAAGATGTCGAAGGAGGCCACGCTCAAGGCGAAGAAGGAGCTCAAGAAGCTGAAGATGATGAGCCCGATGAGCGCCGAGGCCACCGTCGTCCGGAACTACATCGACTGGATCCTGACGCTCCCCTGGGCCGAGTACACCGAGGACAAGCTCGAGATCGTCGAGGCGGAGAAGATCCTCGACGAGGACCACTACGGCCTCAAGAAGCCGAAGGAGCGCATCCTCGAGTACCTCGCGGTGCAGAAGCTCGTCGAGAAGGTGAAGGGCCCCATCCTCTGCTTCGTCGGCCCGCCCGGCGTCGGCAAGACCTCGCTCGCGAAGTCGATCTCCCGCGCGATGGGGCGCAACTTCGTCCGCATCTCGCTCGGCGGCGTGCGCGACGAGGCCGAGATCCGCGGCCACCGCCGCACCTACATCGGCGCGCTCCCCGGGAAGATCGTCCAGTCGCTCAAGAAGGCCGGCGCGGGCAACCCGGTGTTCCTGCTCGACGAGGTGGACAAGATGTCCACCGACTTCCGCGGCGACCCGTCGGCCGCGCTCCTCGAGGTCCTCGACCCCGAGCAGAACGCGACCTTCAACGACCACTACCTCGACCTCGACTACGACCTCTCGAAGGTCATGTTCATCTGCACGGCGAACACCATGGGCGGGATCCCGCTCCCGCTGCAGGACCGCATGGAGGTCATCCGGATCGCCGGCTACACCGAGCTCGAGAAGATCTCGATCGCCGAGCGGTACCTGATCCCGAAGCAGAAGGAGCTGAACGGCCTCGAGGGCGTCTCGGTCACCTTCAGGCGCAGCGCGCTCCGCTCGCTCGTGCAGCGCTACACGAAGGAGTCCGGCGTCCGCTCGCTCGAGCGCGAGATCGGCTCCATCTGCCGGAAGATCGCGAAGGACGTGCTGAAGAAGGGGCTCGCCGACAGCCCGCAGTACGTCGTGACCCCGAAGCTCGTGCAGAAGTACCTCGGGCCGGAGAAGTACCGGTACGGGACGGCGGAGGAGGAGGACCAGATCGGCCTCACCACCGGCCTCGCCTGGACCGAGCTCGGCGGCGAGCTCCTCACCGTGGAAGCGCAGGTCATGCCGGGCAAGGGCAAGGTCACCATCACCGGCAAGCTCGGCGAGGTGATGCAGGAGTCCGCCCAGGCCGCGATGAGCTACGTGCGTTCCCGCGCCGAGCTCCTCGGGCTCGACGAGCGCTTCCTCGAGAACGTCGACATCCACGTCCACGTCCCGGAGGGCGCCATCCCGAAGGACGGCCCGTCCGCCGGCATCACCATGGCGACGACGCTCGTCTCCGCGCTCTGCCGCCACCCGGTCCGCAAGGACGTCGCGATGACCGGCGAGATCACGCTCCGCGGCCGGGTGCTCCCCATCGGCGGCCTCAAGGAGAAGGTCCTCGCGGCGCACCGGGGCGGGATCAAGAAGGTCCTCATCCCGAAGGAGAACGCGAAGGACGTCCGCGAGATCCCGCGGAAGGTCCGCGAGAAGCTCGAGATCGTGCTCGTGGAGAGCGCGGACGACGTGCTCCGGCACGCGCTGCGGCTCGAGCACCCGGAGGCGTTCCTCAGGAAGGCCGCGCCGGCCGCGGAGTCGTCGGAGGCGGCGGCGCAGGCCTGAGGGGGAGACGGAGACGGATTGGGATCCGGACCGGGATCGGGATCGGGATCGGGATCGGGATCCGGATCGGGATCGGGATCGGGATCCGGATCGGGATCGGGATCGGGATCGGGTCAGAGAAGCTTGAGCGTCGCCGGATACGTCGGCGCCTTGCGGGCCTTCGAGGCCTGCTCGAAGGCGTAGGCGAGCGCGAGCAGCCTGGGCTCGGACCACGCGCGGCCGAAGAACGACAGGCCCACCGGCAGGCCGTGCACGTCGCCGGCGGGGACGGTGACGTGGGGCGTGCCGGCGACGGCGGCGAAGGTGGAGGACGACGGGCCGTAGTGATCGCCGTTGACGAGGTCGGTCACCCAGGCCGGGCCGTCGGTGGGCCCGATGAAGGCGTCGAGCTTCTCCTTCTCGAGGCCCGCCTCGAGCTCCTTGCGGGCGTTCGCGCAGGCCTCCTTCGCGGCGAGGTACTCGGGCGCGTCGAGGCCGCCCTTCGCGGCGCCCTGCAGGACGAGCTCCTGGCCGAACCAGGAGAGCTCCTGGGCGGCGTGGGCCTCGTTGAAGGCGGCGATGTCGGCGAGCCCCTTGAGCTTCCCGCCGCGGCGGGCGAGGTAGGCCGCCATGTCGGCCTTGTACTCGTACAGGAGGACCTGCAGCTCGGCGGCCTCGTAGGACTTCGAGGTGAGCTCCACCTCGACGAGGGTCGCGCCGCGCCCGCGGAGGAGCTCGAAGGCCGGGCGCATCACCCGGTCGACCGCGGCGTGCTGGCCGAGGAGCCCCTTCACGACGCCGAGCCGGGCGCCCGCGAGCGCGCCGGCGTCGAGGCCGGCGAGGTAGTCGCGCGGGCCCGGCCGGCCCGCCGCCGTGGTCGCCGCGTCCTCGGGGTCCGGGCCGTCGAGCGCGCCGAGCAGGAGGGCCGCGTCGCGCACCGAGCGGGCCATCGGGCCGGCGGTGTCCTGGCTGTGCGCGATGGGGATGATGCCGGTCCGCGACACGAGCCCGATGGTGGGCTTCACGCCCACGAGCCCGCAGAGGCTCGAGGGGCTCACGATCGACCCGTCGGTCTCGGTGCCGACCGCCACGGGCACGAGGCTCGCGGCGACCGCGGCGGCGGAGCCGGAGGAGGAGCCCGAGCAGTTCCGGTCGAGGGCGTAGGGGTTCCGGGTGAGGCCGCCGCGCCCGCTCCAGCCCGACGTGGAGCGATCGCCCCGGAGGTTCGCCCACTCGGAGAGGTTGGTCTTCCCGAGCAGCACCGCGCCCGCGGCGCGGAGGCGCTCCACGACGAGCGCGTCCCTCGCCGGGCGGGGCGCGTCCACGAGCGCGAGCGAGCCGGCGGTGGTGAGCATGCGGTCGGCGCTGTCGATGTTCTCCTTCACGAGCACCGGGATGCCGTGGAGGGGCCCGCGCACCTTGCCGGCGGCCCGCTCCCGGTCGAGCGCCTCGGCGATGGCGAGGGCGTCGGGGTTGGTCTCGACGACGGCGCGGAGCGCCGGGCCCCGGCGGTCGACCGCCTCGATGCGGGCGAGGCAGGCGTCCGCGAGCCCTCGGGCGGTGAGCTTCCCGGAGGCGAGCGCCTCGCCCAGGCCGGCGAGCGTCGCCTCCTCGAGCTCCGGGCGCCGCGCCCCGCTTCCGGGCGCGGCGGCGCGCGGCCGCGCGGCGCCCATCGCGAGCGCACCACCGGCGGCGAGGGAGAGGCCGAGGAACGGGCGGCGTCCGAGGCGGGGCGGCATGTGAACCTCCGTCGAGTCAGCGCGCGGGGGCGCGCGAGTTCCGGGGCGGGGCGAGGTCGATGGTCTGGCGCACGCGGAGGGCGAGCGCGTCCGGCGTGAAGGGCTTCGGGAGGAACGGCCCCTCGAGCGAGTCCGGGCCGCTCGCGAGGTAGCCCGAGATGAACAGCACCGGCAGCTCGGGGCGGAGCTGGCGGAGCTTCCGCGCGAGCGCCCGCCCGTCCATGCCGGGCATCGCGACGTCGGTCACGAGCAGATCCACCCGCTCGAGGCCGGAGGCGGCGAGGTGGAGCGCGCCCTCGCCGTCGGCGGCGGTGAGGACCGCGTAGCCGCGCCGCTCGAGGGCGCGGGCGGCGAGCGCGCGGACGTTGGGATCGTCCTCCACGAGGAGGACGGTCTCGCTGCCCCGCGGCGTCGACGCCTCCGGGGCCGGGGCCGGCGCCTCGGCGGCCGCCTGGCGGGCCCGCGGCAGGAAGACCGAGATCCGCGTCCCGCGGCCGGGCGCGGAGCGCACGCCGATGCTGCCGCCGGCCTGCTGGACGATGCCCTGCGCGGCGGCGAGGCCGAGGCCGCTGCCCCGGCCGGGCGGCTTCGTCGTGAAGAAGGGCTCGAACATCCGCGCCCGCGTCCCCGCGTCCATGCCGTGGCCGGTGTCCTCGACCGAGATCCGCACCCACTCGCCGGCCGGGACCCGGCTCGCGTCCTCGGCGCGCGGGCCCATCCCCAGCACCTCGTTGGCGGTCTCGAGGCGGAGCGAGCCGCCCTCCGGCATGGCGTCGCGGGCGTTGACGATGAGGTTGAGCAGGAGCTGCTCGAGCTGGCCGGGATCGATGACCACCATCCAGGGCTGCTCGATGAGGGCGAGGCGCCGGTGGATGCGCGGCCCGAGGAGCGGCACCGCCATCCGGTCGAGCTGCACGAGCACCTGGTTCGGGTCGAGCACCTTCGGCGCCGAGGGCTGCCGGCGGGCGTAGGTGAGGAGCTGGCGGGTCAGGCGCGCGGCGCGCTCCGCCGCCTCGGTGGCCACGTCGGCGTCGTGGGCGGCCTCGGACCCGGGCGGCAGGGCGTCCCGCACGAGCGCGACGTGCCCGATGACCGCCGTGAGGAGGTTGTTGAAGTCGTGGGCGAGGCCGCCGGCGAGCTGGCCGATGGTCTCCTGGCGCTGCGCGTCCTGCACGGCGCGGTCGCGGCGGAGGAGCTCCTCGGTGGCGCGCTCGGCGCGGCGGCGCTCGGTGCCGATCGCGGCGGCGAGCATTCCCGCCGCGAACACGCCGTAGGTGAGGTGGACGACGAAGTAGGAGAGGTACAGCGCCTGGCCGCTGCTCGTCCACGGGCTCGCGACGAAGACCTCGACCGTGAGGTCCCACAGGTCGGAGAACGCGATGACCGCGAGCGAGACCCCGAGCAGCCGGGACGGCGGCGCGGTGTCCGAGCGCAGGACGAGCCAGGCCATCGAGCCGGTGACGCACAGGCCGATGGCGTACGTGCGGAAGGGGATCGCGATCCAGCCCGGCCCGCCGACCGCCACCCAGGCCTGCGTGCCGAGGCTCAGGGAGGCGAGCGCGATCACCGCGAGCGCGACGGCGCCGACCGAGCGCCACGGCGGCTGGCGATGGCCGAGGAAGTCGAGCACGCCGAGCGCGAGGAACGCGCGCGCCCCGAGCGCGCCGAAGGTCATGCCCGCGCGGGCGGCCACCCAGCCCGGCGAGTTGGGCGGGAAGCCCTCGTAGTTCATCCACCCGTCGAGGATCCAGACCCCGAGGTAGATCGCCCAGTAGGCCGACCACAGCAGCAGGTACCGCTGCCGGTAGAGCCGCCAGGTGTAGGCGAGCGCGAGCGCGAGGACGGCCGAGAAGGCCCCCGACGACACCACGCTCTGGACGATCGCTTCCCGCGCCCCGGACATCGAGGGGGCATCATCGCACACCCGGCGAGTCGGGATCCTCCCCACCCGGCCGTTCGGCCGTGACCCGCGCGTAGTAGCGCTCGGCGCCGCGCGCGCTCGGGAGCGGCGTGAGGCCGAGCCGCGCGAGATCCCAGCCCGGGGCGCCGTCCTTGACGACGACCCAGCGCCGCGCGACGCGGCGCGCCGCCGACAGCGACCCTGGGTCGAGCGGCGCGGGCTCGGCGAGCCGGCGCACCACGTCGAACCCGCCCGGCTCGGCGCGCGCGTGGCGGAACATCGGGTCGAACACGACGACGTCGACGCTCGCCGAGGCCAGCCCCGCGAGGACCGCGCCGTGATCTCCGGCGCGGACCTCGACGCGCGCGGCCGCGGGGTCGTCGAGGCGGCGCAGGCCCTCGTCCACCCAGGCCGCGAGCGCGGGCGCCCGCTCGAGCCCGGTCACACGGCCGCCGGGGCCGACCGCCTCCGCGGCCACGAGCGCGTCGGCGCCGAGCCCCAGCGTCGCGTCGAGGACGTGGTCGCCGGGCCGGAGCGCGCAGGCCTCGAGGAAGGGATCCGTGCGGGTGCCGCCGGGCGGCGCGCGCCCGGCGACGACGTCGCGGAGCCGCTTCACCCGCAGCGCGCCCATGCCCGGGGACCACGGATGCGCCTCGCCGTCGAGCACGAGGAGGCTGCGGGTCCGGGACAGCACGAGCAGCGCCTCGACGCCGGCCGCGCTCCGGACCACCTCGAGCGCCGCCTTGCCCCGGGGCGCGTAGGCCACGCCGTGGCGCCGGGCGGCGTCGGCCGCGGCGGCCTCCTCGGCCGGCTCGGGGCGGAGCGGGGTGGTGACGGCGAACTTCACCCCACCGTTGTCCCCGCGGCGGGGCCCGCCCGCAAGTCCGGCGCGCGCGCGGGCCCCGGCCGCGATAGAACGTCGGTCATGAGCCTGCCCGTGCTCCCCATCCACGATCCGGTCGCCCACCCCGCCGCCGGCTCCGACCTCGCCCCGGACGCGGTCCGGGCGCTCGAGGAGGAGATCCGCGCCCTCGCGAAGCAGAAGGACGCGGTCATCCTCGCCCACAACTACCAGCTGCCCGAGGTCCAGCGGGTGGCCGACCACGTCGGCGACTCCCTGCAGCTCGCGATCACCGGCAAGCAGGTGCCGCAGTCGACCATCGTCTTCTGCGGCGTGCACTTCATGGCCGAGTCCGCCTGCGTGCTCGCGCCCGGGAAGCGCGTGCTCCTGCCCAACCTCTCGGCAGGCTGCTCGCTCGCCGACTCCATCACGCCCGAGTCGCTCGAGGACTGGAAGGAGCGGTATCCGGGCCACGCGGTCGTGACCTACGTGAACTCGACCGCCGAGGTGAAGGCGCTCTCCGACGTCTGCTGCACGAGCGCCAACGCCGCCTCGGTGGTGCGCTCGCTCCCGGAGAAGAAGATCCTCTTCACGCCCGACCGCAACCTCGGCGCCTGGGTGAAGGCCAAGGTTCCCGAGAAGGAGGTCGTGGTCTACGACGGGGCCTGCCCGGTGCACGACGTGCTCCGCTCGTCCAACGTCGAGAAGGTGAAGCGGGACCGGCCGGAGGCGGTGATCATCGCCCACCCCGAGTGCCGCGCCGACGTCCTCGAGATCGCGGACGAGGTCTGCTCGACCACCGCCATGCTGGGCGCGGTGGGGCGGCACCCGTCGGCGAAGACCTTCATCGTCGCGACCGAGCACGGCATCGTGCACCAGATGCGCAACCGCTACCCCGACAAGGAGTTCGTCATCGCGGACGGGTGCCTCGGGTGCCGCATGCACTGTCCGTACATGAAGATGATCGATCTCTTGATGGTCCGGGACGCGCTCCTGCGCGAGCGCCACGTGGTCACGGTGCCGGAGGACGTCGCCGCCGGCGCCCGCCGCGCCCTCGAGCGGATGATCGCGGTGCCCCGGGACGCCTGAGGTCCGTCCGCGCCGGACCGCCCGCGGCGGGCCCCGCTCCCGCGGGTGACCAACTGGGGCTGCGCGTCCGGGCGCAGGACGTCCGGCACCGGGCACGTTATCGTCCTCGAGGATGCACCTCGTCCCGCGCGAGACCCTGACGGTGGAGCTCGGGCTCCCGCCGGGCGTCGTGCGGGCGGCCCTGCGGCGGATGATCGAGACGGCCGAGCCGCCGACCCTGTTCCGCGCGGGCGACGGCCTCGCCGGCGAGGAGGTCGGGGACGACCTCGTCCTGCGGATCGTGCCGGCGGCGGGCTCCATGGCGCTCTTCGAGGCCCACGCGCGCATCGACCGCACCGACGAGGGCTCGCGGGTGCGGCTCCTCGTGGGCCCGCGCCCCGGCGCGACCTCCTTCTTCTGGTCGCTCGGCTCCCTCGTCGTCTCGGCGGGGCTCGTGCTCCTCGTGTTCGGCCACCCGGCGGGCGCGGTGACGCTCTGCCTGCCGCTCCTCGGCTGGTGGGGCCGGTTCGTGGGCGAGAGCGTACGGCTCGTCCGCGTGGTGCGCGGCCTCGCCGGCGGGCGCACGCGCGCAGTTCTCTTCCGGTGAACGTGCCGGAAATGCCCTGAAATGACGGGCCGATGCCCGCCCGGCGGGCACGGTTCCGCCGTTTGACACCCTCCCGGGCACCGGCTATGGATTCCCCGTGAACCGGCTCAAGGTGTGGATCTTCACGCTCCTCGTCGTGGCCGCCGGCGCCGCCGCGCTCCTGTCGCACGCGAGCGGGGAGAAGGCCGCGGCGCTCGCGGCCCTCGACGCCCGCCTCGCGAGCGCGTCCGCCCAGGCGACCGCCGCGCTCCGCGCGAGCCTCCGCGAGACGGCCGGGGTCGCCGCGCTCGCCGCCCGGGATCCTGCCCTCCGCGCCGTGCTCGCCCCGCGCGTCGAGTCCGCCCCGGCGCCCCGTCGCGGCGGCAAGGTCCCCCCGCCGCCGCCGCCCGCCGAGCCCGCGCAGGACGACGCCGCGCAGGCCGCGGCCGCCGGCGCCGCGCTCGAGGGCGCCGAGCAGGCGCTCGGCGCGCCCGCCGGCCGCACCATCTCCGCCGCGAACGCGGCGGCGCTCGCCCGCCGCCCGGTGGGCGGCGACGCCGACGCGCTCCTCCGTGGCGCCGTCGACGGCACCGCGCGCGCGGCCTTCGCGCGCGCCGACGGCAAGCTGCTCGCCGCCGCGGGCGCCCCCGCCGGCGAGGGCGCCGGCGTGGTCGTGCTCGCGCCGATCGGCGACGCCTGGGCCCGCGCCCTCTCCTCGACCGCGGGTGTCGAGGTCACCGTCGCGGGCACCGAGCTCAAGCCGGCGGGCAACGCCCCGCCCGCCGACGCGCTGGCGATCGTCGCCGCCGCCACGAAGGCGGGCGGCAAGCCCGTGGACGTCGGCGCGATGGGGAAGGTCGACGTGGTCGGCCGCGCGCTCCCGGTGGTCCTCCCGAAGCTCGGCCTCCTCGGCGGCGCCCCGGCCCACCGCGCGGTGGCGGTCCCGGTGGAGGGCCTGAAGGGCGCGGCCCTCGTCCTGTCGACGCAGGCCGGTCCGGCGCTCGCCGCGACCGCGGCGCTGCAGTGGCGCGGCCTCGCCCTCCTCGCCGTGCTGCTCCTCCTCGGCGTCCTCTTCGGCTTCCTCGTGAAGCCCTCCGAGATCGTCTCGGCCGTGCCCGAGCCGCTCCTGCAGGCGGCCGACAAGATCGAGCGCGGCGACTTCACCGCGCGGGCGCCGCCGCTCGCGGGCAAGCTCGGCACCATCGCGAACGCCCTCAACCGCGCGGCCCACGCCGCCGAGGGCGTCGGCCGCGAGCCGGCGATCCCGGTCCCGAGCACCGCCACCCACGAGCTCTTCCAGGAGCCGCCCCCGCCGCCCGAGGCGGAGCCGTCGGCCTTCGACTTCCCGTCGCGCCCGCCGCGCCAGAAGGCGGCCGAGCCGGGCCTGTCCGGCGATCCCTTCCAGGCCGCGCCGGTCCGCCCGGCCACCTCGCCGGGCTTCGAGGCCCCCGCGGCCACCCCGGAGCCGCCGGCCCGCGCCGCGCCGCCGCCGATCCCGGACGCGAAGATGACCCGGACGATGCCGGCGGTCACCGGCCCCGACGACGAGTCCTCGCACTGGCAGCAGGTGTTCCAGGACTTCGTCCGCACCCGCGCCGAGTGCGGCGAGCCCTCCGAGGGGCTCACCTTCGAGCGCTTCCGCGCGAAGCTGGAGTCGAACAAGGCGACGCTGGTCGCGAAGTACCAGTGCCGGACCGTCCGGTTCCAGGTCTACGTGAAGGAAGGCAAGGCGGCGCTGAAGGCGACGCCGGTCAGGTAGGGCGGAGCGGGATCGGGATCGGGATCCGGATCGGGATCGGGATCCGGATCGGGATCGGGATCCGGATCGGGAGTCGGACTCGGATTCGGATTGTGGCGTCTCACGGCGCCGCGGGCCGCGTAGCCGCCTTCCGGGCGGCCACGCGAGGCCCCGCCCGGGGAGCCCTCACCGCGTGAGCCCGCGAAGCAGGCGCTGCACGCGATCCGCTGGCGCGAGGGCCGGCCGCGCGGCCTCCCGCGCCAGGTACCCGAGCGCCTCCGCGACATCGAGGCACGCGGCGACCTCGGCGGCGGAGCCGAGCGCGACGCGGAAGTGGTGCGGGCGATCGCGCCCCACGCGGCGGTTCCCCTCGGCGACGTTGAGTGGCACCGAGGTGACGGCGCGCCTGAGCTGGTCGGCGAGCGAAGGATCCCGTCGCGCGACGAGCGCGATCAGCGGACGGACCGCCCGCGCGAGCTCGAGGGAGACGTCGTAGGCGAGGAAGGTGGAGGACATCGGGACTCCTTTCGGTCGTGGGCTGCGTCTGCCCCACCTCCCGGCGCAGGTTTCGTGACGGGCCCAGGACCCACCGCGCAGACCGGAGGCCCGGCGCGAAACGTGCGCCGTCCCAACCGACGCAGCCCACGACCGAAAGGAGCCGGCACCGCCCATCCTTCGACTCCGCGGCGCACCATCACCGCGGGTCAGACGGGAGCGCCGCTACGCTCAGGATGGACTTGCTTTCAGACGGAACCCGACTCCGAATCCGAGTCCGACTCCGAATCCGAATCCGAATCCGAATCCGAATCCGAGTCCGAGTCCGAGTCCGAGTCCGACTCCGAATCCCGATCCCCGCCGTCACCCCGCCTTCGCCGCTTCCTCCGCCACCGGCAGGGTCAGCGTGAACGCCGCGCCCCTCCCGGACCCGGTGTACTCGAGCGCCCCGCCGTGCTCCTCCGCGATCCGTCTCGCGATCGCGAGGCCGAGGCCGGTGCCGCCTTCCTTCGTGGTGAAGTACGGCTCGAACAGCTTCGCCAGGTCCTCCGCCGCGACCCCCGGCCCCGTGTCCGCGACCGTGATCGCGACCAGCCCCTCCGCGAGCCCCTGCGCGGACACCGTCACGGCGCCGCCTCGGGTCCCGAGGGCCTCGAGCGCGTTCCGCACGAGGTTCAGGAGCACCTGCAGCACCTGATCCCGGTCCGCGAGCACCCGTGGGAGGCCCGGCTCGACCTCCCGTCGCAGCGTGACCCCGGCGGGCGGCTCCGGGAAGAGCGCGAGGACCGCCTGCACGAGCTCCTCGGGCGCCGCCGGCGCGCGCTCCGGGGGCGGCAGCCGCGCGAAGCGGCCGAACTCGTCGACGATCTTCTTCAGCCGTCGGACCTCCTCGCCGATGGCGCGCGTCGACTCGTCGAAGATCTCGCCGAAGTCGGCGCGGCCGGCCTCCTTGGCGTCCCGCAGCGTCTCGACGCTCATCGCGATGGGCGTGAGCGGGTTCTTGATCTCGTGCGCGAGCCTCCGGGCCACCTCGCGCCAGGCGGCGACCCGCTCGGCCTGCGCGAGCCGGGCGCGGCCGAGCGCGAGCTCCGCCGACATCGCGTCGAACGCGGTGACGAGCTCGCCGACCTCGCCCGAGGCCGTGACGCCGACCCGGGCGCCGAGCTCGCCGCCGGCGACGCGCGCGGCCGCGGCGCGCAGGGCGTCGAGCGGGCGCGTGACCCGCCGGGCGAGGAGCGCCCCCGCGACGCCGGCCGCGAGGCTGCCGAGGAGGAGCGCGGAGAGGAACGCGGCGAGCACGCCGAGCTGCGCGCGCCACAGGCCCGCCGAGCCGAGCCGCACCTCGACCGTGCCGGCCTCCGCGCCGGGCGCGCCGACCCGCACCGGGCGGGCGGCGAGCCCGGGGCCGCCGAGCACCGCCTGGACCCTGCGGGCGAGCGGCGAGAGCTCCGGCGAAGCGGCCTCGGCCGAGGCGAGCTCGGCCCCGTCGGGCGCCGTCACGCGCACCGAGCCGCCGGTGAGCGCGGCGAGGCGGGCGGCCCGCTCCGGGCCGAGCGCGAGGCCGCCCGCGAGCCGGAGGCCGCCCGGGCCCGCGAGCGGGAACCAGGCCACCTGGGCGAGCACGCGCGCGACGCCGTCGGGCCCCGCGCGCTCGACGAGCGCCGCGGCGGCGCGGCCGGCGGGCAGGCGCGTGAGGCGCGCGGCGTCCGGGTCGAGGTCGCCGGCGCGGCCGGGCATGTGGCCCGAGGCGACGACCCGGCCCTCCGGGTCGAGCACCGCGAGCACGTCGAGGCCGCGCGCGGTCATCCACCCCGCCGCGAGCTCCTGCGCCGTGGCCGGGTCGAGCGTCCCGGACGCGAGGTCGCGGGCGAGCGCCTCCGCCTCCGGGCCGCCCGCGAGCTCGCGGACCGCGCCCGCCGCGCCGGCCGCGAGCCGGTCGAGCTCGCCCTCCACCGCGAGCGCGGCGCGGTCGAGCCGGGCGGCGTGCTCGGCGGCGAGCGAGGCCGAGAGCGCCCGCGACACCGGGACGAGCGCGGCGGCGAGCGGGATGGCCGCGAAGAGCGCGAAGGCGAGGCCGAGGCGGGCGCGCAGGCTCACGGGCCGCCTCCGAGGCGCCAGAGCTCTCCGGCGTCGAAGCCCCCGTCGGCCCGCGGCAGGAGCCCCTGGGCGGCCGGGCCGAGCGCCGCGCGCGGCGCCCCCGCGAAGAGCGGGACGAGGTCGAGCGCCCGCGCGAGCGCGACCGCGACCGAGGGCTGGTCCATCGGGATCGCCGCCGCCATCGCCGCGAGCGCCCGCCGGGCGCCGTCCGTCCCCCGCACCGCGAAGGCGACCTGGGCCGCCGCGAGGGCGGGGTCGGTGGCGAGCACCGGCACGGGGACGAGCGCCACCTCGTAGTCGTGAGCGAGGAGCCGCTCCTCGAAGCGCGCGCGCGGCGCGACCTCCACGGCGGCCTTCACCTTGAGGTCGAAGAGCCGGACCTGGAGCCGGTCGGCGGCGGCGCGCGCGTCGGCGGAGCCCTCCGGGACGAGCAGCTTCACCTCGCGCGGCAGCCCGCCCGCCGGCGCCGAGGCCGCCTCGACCGCGGCGTCGCCCGCCGGGAGGAGCGCGCCCGGCACGAGGGTCGCGAGCGGCTCGGCGGAGCCGCGCGGGCGGCGGCGGGCGAGGTCGGCCCGGTCGAGCCCCGCGAGCGCGGCCCGGAGCGGCGGGGCCGCGGCGCCGAGGCGCGCCGGCTCGACCGCGGCCACGAGCGCGGCGAGGGCGGGGAACGGGGGCCCGCGCGCCCCGCGGGAGGCTCGGGGCGCAGCACGAGGTCGGCCTCGCCGCGCTCGAGGAGGCGCGCGGCGGCGCGGGCGTCGCGCGCGGCGACGAGCACGAGGGCCGCGGCGTAGGGCGGGCCGCGCGGGCAGCGCGGGTTCGCGGGCAGGGTGAGGGCGTCGCCCGCCGCCGGCGCGCGCGGCGGCTGGAAGGGCCCGAGGCCGGGGAGGGCGAGCGGCAGCGCCGCGAGCACCCGCGGGAAGCCCGGCAGCGGGCGCTCGAGGGTCACGAGCACCTCGCGCTCCGAGACGATCGAGACCCCGGCGAGCGCGGGCGCCCTGCCGGCGAGCGCGGCCTCCGCCCCGAGGATCGGCAGGACCGCCCACGCGTGGGGCGAGCGGGTCGCCGGCGCGGCGAGCCGCCCGAACGCGGCGGCGAGCTCCGGGGCGCCCACCGGCCGGTCGTCGAAGGTGCGGAGGTCGGGGCGGAGCCTGAGGTGGTAGGTGCGGCCGGTCGGGTCCGGCACCGGCACCTCCTCGAGGAGGCCCGGGGCGAGCCGCCCGGCGGCGTCGAGCTCCAGGAGCGGCGCGCTCGTGGCGCGGGCCGCGGCGACGTCCTGCGGCTCGACGGCGAGCGCCGGGTCGAGCGTCGACGGCAGCGCGGGGAGCGCGAGCCGGAACGGGCCGCCGTGCGCGGGCCGGACGCCGGCCCGGGCCGGGACGGCCGGGAGCGCGATCAGGGCGGCGGCCGCGAGGCCGCCGAGGCGCCGGAGGGCGGTCACGGCGCGCCCCCGGGCGTGCGGGGATCGGCGGTGACGATCCAGAGCTGCGTCGCGGGCCCGTCGGGCGTGGAGATCGCGGCGGCGAGCACGGCGTCGGCGACGCCGTCGCCGGTGAGGTCACCCCCCGCGCCCGCGAGGAGCGCGCCCTCGACGGCGGGGCCCTCGAGGAGCGGCGCCGCGCCGGCGCGCGCCGGGAGCACGCGCACGCGGTCGGGCGACGCGGGATCCGGCGAGGAGGCCACCACCTCGGGCGTGCCGTCGCCGTCGAGGTCGGCGAGCGCGAAGCCGGTGCCCACGCCCTCGAGCGGCGGGCCGGCCGGCGCGAGGTCCGGGCCGAGGAGCGCGAGCCTCAGGTCCGCCGACAGCGCGGCGTAGGCGACGGCGCCGGAGCGCGGGCTCGCGGCGACCGCGTAGAGGAGGCGCGGCGAGGCGGGCGCCGCGGCGGGGTCGACCGCGCGGACGCGCAGGTCCTCGAGGAGGCCCGTCCCCGGGGCGAAGCGGCCGAAGAGCGGCCCCGCCTCGCCGGCGCAGAGCGGGGCGAGCGCGAGCGCGCCCGCGGGCACGAGCTTCCCGTCCTCGAGCGCGAGCACCTCCGCGGCGGGGCTGCCCGCGTGCTGGTAGGCGAGGCGGCCGCCCCCGAGGTCGGCGATCGCGACCACCGCGGCGTCGCCGCGGACCGGCCGCCGGGCGCCGGCGGGGACCTCGCGGCGGGCGAGCGGCGCGCCCGCGGGGGAGAGCAGGAGGACGGCGTCGGTCGTCACCACGGCGAGCGCGGGGGCGCCCGGCCCGAGGACCTCGCCGATCGCGAGCGCGAGCACGCGGCCGGGCACGCGCGCGAGCGGCCGGATCGCCGCGAGCGGTGCCCCGGGGGTGCGCACCTCGCGGGCGAGCCACGCGGTGGCCGGATCTGCGGGCACGCGGGCGTCGAGGACGCGCGGCGGCACCGCGTGGGCGCCGGGCCGGTGCTGCAGGAAGAAGGACGGCCACGCCGGCACGAGCTCGGCCACGCAGGAGAGCTCGCGCCGCCCGGGCACGAGCCCGGCCTGGACCCGCAGCAGCCAGTCCTGCCCGCCCGCGCGCGCCGCGCCCTCCGGGTCCTCCGCCGTGCGGAGCGGCGTCACGACGTAGCCGCGGCCGGTGAGCGCCGCCTCGAGCGCCGAGGCGAGCGGGGCCGCGAGGCCGGGCGCGCGGGTCACCACGAGGAGCGCCACCGCGCGCCGGTCGTCCTGGGGCGGGCCGAGGTCGGCGGCGAGCTTCGACGCGAGCGCGGGGAGGGCCGGCGGAGGATCGGCCGGCGTGGCGGCGAGGAGCAGGGAGAGGGCGAGGAGGACCGTCACCGATCTTCCATGAAGAAGTTCTGGGGCGCCGACTGCCGGTTCGCGGCGGCGGTCTCGGTCGGCGCCGTGCCGGTGAGGAACGTCAGGGTGGGCGCGGCGGCGGCGCCGTCCGGCGCGAGCATGCCGCTCGCGGGATCGATCCGGGCGACGTCCACGCCGGGGGGCGGGGTGAAGGGCGAGGGCGGGCGGCCACCGAGCGTGGCCTGCACGAAGGACATCCAGGCCGGGAGCGCGGCGACGGCGCCCGTCTCGCGGGGCCCGAGCGGCGCGTGGTCGTCGAAGCCGATCCACACGCCCGCGACGAGCTCCGGCGTGAACCCGACGAACCAGGCGTCGCGGTGTTCCTGGGCGGTGCCGGTCTTCCCGGCGATCGGGCGCGCGAGCGACTTCGCGGCGGCGCCGGTGCCGTACTCGACCACCCCGCGCATCATGTCGGTCACGACGTACGCGACGTCCGGCCGGGTGCCGATGGCCGGGAGCGTGAACTCGGGCGGCGCGGCGGGGTCGGCGGGCGGCGCCGCGCCGTCGGGCGGGGCACCGGCGGGCGGCGGCTCGCCCGCGGCGGGCACGGGGCTGGGCGCCGCCACGGCGGCGGGCACCGGCGCCGACGGCGTCTCCTGGAGGAGCACGTTCCCGTGCCGGTCGCGCACGCGGAGGATCATGACCGGCGGGACGTAGCGCCCGCCGTCCGCGAGCCCCGCGTACGCGTTCACGAGCTCGAGCGGCTGCACCTCGCCGGTGCCGAGCGCGAGCGTGAGGTTCTTCGGGAGCTCGGAGGCGATCCCCATCCGCTGGGCGAAGCCGATGACGGCGTCCACGCCGAGCGCGTCGGTGAGCTTCACCGAGACGGTGTTCTTGGAGTGGGCGAGCGCGGCGGTGAGGAGCATCGGGCCGTCGAACTGGTCCTTCTCGAAGTTGCGCGGCTTCCACTCCTTGCCGGTCCAGGGGTCGCGGTAGACGTCGGGCGTGTCGTAGACCACCGTCGCCGGCGTGAAGCGGCGCGACTCGATCGCGGCGCCCCACACGAACGGCTTCATCGCCGAGCCGGGCTGGCGGCGCGCCTGGAGCGCGCGGTTGAACTGGCTCGTCGCGAAGTCGTAGCCGCCGACGAGCGCGCGCACGCCGCGGGTGGCGGGGTCGAGGGCGACGAGCGCGCCCTGCACGAGCGGGGTCTGCTCGAGGGAGAGCGGGAGCGGCTTCTTCTCGCGGACGAGGCGCTCGGGCGGGGCCTTCGCGGGCATGAGCCGCACCTGCACCACGTCGCCCACCGCGAGCACCGACGCCATCTTCTTCGGCGCGGCGGTCGCCTGCGAGGGGTTCCACTTGCGGGCCCAGGCCACGTCGGCGAGCGGGATGGCGCCGGTCGCCGCCCCGAGGTCCACGGTGGCCGACCTCTCCTCCACCTCGGTGACGAGGCCGGCGTAGACGTCGCCCACCTCGAGCGGCCGGGCGCGCGCCATCCGCGCCACGTCCTTCGGCGCCTCCTCGCCCGGCTCGATGTCCTCCGGGTTCACCTTCGCGAGGTCCCACACCCAGACCTCGCCGGGCGGCGGCTCGACGCGGGCGAGCGAGGCCCGCCAGAGCGGCATCGCCGCCTTCACCCGCGCCTCGTCGAGGTGCACGACGGGCCCCCGCCAGCCCTGCCGGCGGTCCACGGCGCGCAGCCCGGCGGAGAGCGCGAGCTCGGCGTAGCGCTGCTGGGTCGCGTCCATCGCGACGTCGACCTCGAGCCCCTGCGTCTCGACCACCTCGGCGCCGTACTTCTCGTCGAGGACCTTCCTGATGGCGTCGGCGTACCAGGCGCCCGGCGGGTCCGGCTCGGGCGGGTGGGTGACGATCGGGCGCGCGTTCTCCTCGTCGAGCTGGGCCTTCGTGATCCAGCCCTCCTCGAACATGCGCCGGAGCACGTACCGCTGGCGCTCCTTCGCGCGGGCGGGGTGGTTCACCGGGGAGAGCCGCATCGGCGACTGCACCACGCCGGCGAGCGTGGCCGCCTCGCCGAGCGTGACGTCGCGGACGCTCTTGCCGAAGTAGAAGCGGGCGGCCTCCTCCATCCCGTAGCGCAGGTGTCCGAGGTAGATCTGGTTCAGGTAGAGGTAGAGGATCTCGTCCTTCGAGAGGTTCTCCTCGAGCCGCGGCGCGAGCACGAACTCCTTCACCTTGCGCTTCAGGCGCCCGTCGGAGGAGAGCAGGAAGGTCTTCACCACCTGCTGCGTGATGGTCGAGCCGCCGCAGGCGACCCCGCCGCGGAGCAGGCCCTTCAGGAGGCACCGGCCCATCGCGAGGTAGTTGAGCCCCTCGTGCTGGTAGAACTTCGCGTCCTCGGCGGCGAGCACGGCCTTGCGCAGGTGCTCGGGCAGCTCGTCGAGCGGCACCACCGTCCGGCGCTCGCGCGCGAACTGGAAGACCTCCTTGCCGTCGGCGCCGTACACGTGCGTCGACACGCTCGGCGCGTAGTCGGCGAGCTTGTCGAAGGCGGGCAGCTCCCGGGTCGCGAGCCACACGCCGCCGCCGCCGGCGGCGAGGCCGAGCGCGAGGAGGCCGGCGAGGACGGCGACGACGCGCCGGGCGCGCCCCCGGAGGAGTCGCCGGGGGCGGGCGCGCGGGGTCTTCCGGGTGTCGTTCACGGGGAGGGCGGGAACGATAGCGCCGGTCCGGCCGGGCGGGAAGGCGGGCGTCGGGCGATCCATGGGGTACCTGCGGGTCCGCTACAGCACCGGACGTGCCACCCGGCGCTCCTGTCGAGAACCCGCGCCGTCACGCGGAATTCCGCCCGCCCCGCCCCGGCGTGTCCGCCGCGACACGCCGCCCCGGGCGGCCCGGGACACGGCGTCCTACGCCTCGTCCCGCCGGATGCCGAGCGCCCGCATCTTCTTGTACAGGTGGCTGCGCTCGAGCCCCAGCGCGCGGGCGGTGTCCGACACGTTGTCGGCGTGCTCCTCGAGGGCGGCGAGCACGATCTCGCGCTCCGCCTCCTCCACGAGGTCGTGGAACGACGCCCCGGCCCGCAGCCGGTCGGGGCGCGGCTTGCGGGCGCCCGGCAGCACGCCCGCCACCTCGGCGTCGCCGATCTCCGGGCCGTCGGAGAGGATCGCGAGCCGCTCGACGAGGTTCCGGAGCTCGCGCACGTTGCCGGGCCACCCGTGGCTCTGGAGGGCGGCGAGCGCCTCGCGGGAGAGCCGCATCGGGCGGCGCCCGTTCCGCTCGCAGGCCTCGGCGAGGAAGCGCTCGGCGAGCGCGGGCACGTCCTCGCGCCGGTCGCGGAGCGGCGGCACGTGGATCGGCACGACCGCGAGCCGGTAGTAGAGGTCCTCGCGGAACCGGCCCGCCGCGACCTCGGCCACGAGGTCCTTGTTGGTCGCCGCGACCACGCGGACGTCGCAGCGCAGGGTCTCGCGCCCGCCGACCCGCTCGAACTCGTTCTCCTGGAGGACGCGGAGCACCTTCGCCTGCATCGCGGCCGGCATGTCGCCGACCTCGTCCAGGAACAGCGTGCCCCCGTCCGCCTGCTCGAAGCGCCCCCGGCGGGCCGCGACCGCCCCGGTGAAGGCGCCCCGCTCGTGGCCGAAGAGCTCGCTCTCGATGAGCTCGGCCGGGACGGCCGCGCAGTTCAGCTTCACGAAGGGTGCGGCTTTCCGCCGGGACCCCTCGTGGATCGCGCGGGCGACGAGCTCCTTGCCGGTGCCGTTCTCGCCCGTCACGAGCACCCGCCCCTCCGAGGGGGCGGTGCGGCGGATCACGTCCAGGAGCCGCTGCATGGCGGGGCCGCCCCCGATCATGTCGGCGGGGGCGGGCTCCTGCGCGGCGCGGCGCAGGCGCGCGTTCTCCTCGCGGAGCTCCCGGAGGGCCAGCGCGTTCCGCACGGCCACGAGGAGCTTGTCCTTCTCGGTGATGGGCTTCTCGAGGTAGTCGAACGCGCCGAGCTTGAAGGCGCTCCGGACCGTCTCGAGCGAGCCGTGGCCGCTCATGATGACGACCGGCAATCCGGGGCGGGTCTCGCGCGCCTTCTCCAGGACGGCCAACCCATCCAGGTCCGGCATCCGCACGTCCATCACCACGACATCCACCGGGAGTGCGGCGATCTTGTCGAGCGCCTCGCGGCCGCCGCTCGCCGTCTCGACCACATGCCCCTCCATGGTGAGCGCGCGCGAGAGCGTCACGAGGATGTTCTTCTCGTCGTCGACCAGGAGCACCGTGGCGGGCATGCGGGAATGGTAATGCGAGGGTCCTGTTTCCGGGTCGAAAAGCTTTGACAGGTGGGCCGTGAAGGAGTGAATTTCGCGGCACCCGCTTTCTCGACACACTCATCCGGAGGTCTCCCGATGCGCCGCATCTCTCTCCTCGCCGTCGCCGTCGCCGCACTCGCGGTCACCGGTTGCCCCAAGAAGCCCGAGAAGGGCGAGTGCCAGTCGAGCGCCGACTGCGCCAGCCAGGAAGGCTACGGCAAGGTCTGCGTCCAGGGCCGCTGCCAGGAGTGCGCCGCCGACGCCGACTGCAAGGCCGGCTTCGTGTGCCGCACCAACAAGTGCGTTCCGAAGCCCCAGTGCGGCGCCGACGCCGACTGCGCCGAGGGCCAGATGTGCCAGGGCGAGCGCTGCGTGACGAACCCGGACTACAAGAAGCCCGAGGACAACGCCTCGAAGGTCGGCGCGGTCCCGCCCGAGTGCGCCGACGCCGGCGCGTTCACGATCCGCTTCGGCTTCGACCAGTCGGCGATCACGGCGCAGTCGCAGGACTCGCTCCAGAAGCTCGCCGACTGCCTCAAGCGCGCCCCGGCGAAGAAGGTGACCGTCTCCGGCCACGCCGACGAGCGCGGCACGACCCAGTACAACGTCGCGCTCGGCAGCCGCCGCGCCGAGGCCGCCAAGAAGTACCTCTCCGACCTCGGCGTCTCCGCGGCGATCGAGACGGTCTCGTACGGCGAGGAGAAGCCGCTCTGCAAGCAGGCCACCGAGGACTGCTGGGCGGAGAACCGCCGCGACGAGTTCCAGGTGGAGCGCTGATGAGCGTCCGCGTGCCTCGACTCCGGCTCCCGGAGCTTCGCTCCAAGGGGCCCACGCTCGGCATGAGCGGGAGCGGGCACGCGGTCGTCGGGGCAGCGCTGATCGTCGCGCTGCTCCCGGGCTGCTGGGTTCCGCTCGAGCGCGGGCGCCTCATGGAGGCCCGCATCGAGAAGCTCGAGGCCTCGGCCTCCGAGCAGGAGAAGCAGCTCGAGGAGCAGCGCGCCCTCGTGAAGGACCGCGTCGCGAAGGCCGACGCGAAGATCGCCGAGGTCCAGGAGAAGCTGGACGAGCTCAACAAGGCCGCCCGCCGCTCCGGGGCGGACCTCGGCGTGCAGCTGCAGAAGGTGCAGGACGACCTCGCGAAGCTCGGCGGCGAGCTCGAGGTCGAGCAGCACAAGCTCGCGGAGCTCGAGAAGTCGATCGCGGCGGTGAAGGCCGACACCGAGGGCCGCCTCGCCGCGCTGAAGGGCGCGGGCGCCCTCGACCAGTACGAGGCGCGCCAGAAGCTCCAGGCGCTGCCGAAGCCGGACGACAAGACCGGCCTGCTCGAGCTCGCGAAGAAGGAGGAGACCTCCGGCGACAAGGGCGTGGCCCGCGAGCTCTACGAGGAGTTCGTGCGCCGCTTCCCCGACGACCCGCGCGCCGCCGAGGCGGGGGTCAAGGCCGGCGATCTCCTCGCCGGGCAGCGCCGGTGGCGCGAGGCGCTCCTCGCCTACGGCAAGGTGGCCCAGGATTTCCCGAAGGCCGCCGAGGCGCCGGTCGCGTTGGTGGGCGCCGCCGACGCGATGCTGAAGCTCGACATGAAGGACGACGCGAAGGCGCTGCTCCAGCAGGTCGTGGACCGCTACCCGAAGAGCGGCTCCGCCGCGCGCGCCAAGGCCCGCCTCGCCGAGCTCAGGAAGCCGGCCGCCGCGCCGAAGAAGACGAAGTAGGCGATATCGCACCCGGTGTGGCGCGGGACGCCCCTGGCCTCCCCTGAAGGGGCAGCTGGTGTGTCATCCGACACCCGGGTGTGTCCCCGTGGCACTTCCCGGTTTTCTTGATCCGGGCACAAGTGAGCTACACTTCAGAGGTAGCCCCGGGCGCACAGCCCGGCACGCGCCTCGCAGTGGGGAGGCGTGTGGACAACGAGCCCCTTGTGGGAGCCTGGAAGCAAACAGGGGTTTGAAGGTTACGGTGGGTGAGGTCGCCATGTCGCGCGTTCGCATCGGAGAGATGCTCGTCCAGCAGGGCCGCATCGACGGCTCCCAGCTGGAGTCTGCGCTCGCCCATCAGCGGAAGTGGGGCGGGCGGCTCGGTCGCGCCATCATCCACCTCGGCTTCATGCGCGAGGACGCGCTCCTCCAGGCCGTGGGCCAGCAGCTCGGCGTGCCGTTCGTCGAGATCGGCGACCGGTTCGTGCCGCGCCACGTCCTCAACCTCGTGCCCGAGAAGCTGATCCGCGGGCGCCGCGTGCTGCCGCTCGCGCGGCTCTCCGAGACGAAGCGCGGGCCGCTCGTCGTGGCGCTCGCCGACCCGGCCAACCTCATGGCCCTCGACGAGATCGCCTTCGCGACCGGCATGCAGGTGAAGCCGGTGCTCGCGAGCGAGTTCGACCTCGACGCCGCCATCTCCCGCCTCCTCGACGGCGCCCTGGCGGTGCCGCGGAACGGGTTCGCGGATCGCACGGACGCCATCGACCTGCCGGAGGACACGAGCCCGCTCACCGTGCTCAGGCGGGACGAGGGGACGAAGCACACGTTCCATTAGGGAGGCGGATCGGGATCCGGATCGGGATCCGGATCCGGATCAGAGGCCCACGAGGTCCCGGAACCCGCGCTCGCCCATCTCGCGCAGCGCCGCGAGCCGGTCGCGGTATCGCCGCCAGTCCTTCCACGCGAGGCGGTCGGCGCCGAGCGCGGTCTGGTGGAACGCGTGGATCCGCGACGTCGTGAACCGGAGCGCGGCGTAGCGGGCGTAGGCGTAGATCGCGTCCAGCGTCTCCGGCTCCACCCTCCGCCTCGCGCGGTAGCCCTCGAGCAACGCGTGCGCGCGGTCGCGCTGGAAGCGGTCCGTGTAGCACCACGCGTTCACCGAGACGCCGAGGTCGTAGGCGAACGGGTCGACGCAGCTCATCTCCCAGTCGAGCACCGACGAGATCCGGTTCCCGAGCCAGAGCACGTTGTCGACGAAGAGGTCGCCGTGCACGAGGCCGCGCGGGGCGCCCGGGAGCGACGCGGCGCGGGCGTGCTCGTCCTCGAGCATCGGGCGGGCGGCGTCGACCTCGGGGTCGTGGGGCGGCTGCTCCAGCTCGTCGAGCCACGCCCGCACGCGGGGCGGGCCATAGGGGTTCGCGCGGGTGGCCTGGAAGCCGGCGGCGAGGTCGTGGAGGCGGCCGAGCTGCTCGCCGAGGAGGCGGCAGCGGGGGGCCTCCGCCTCGTCCCGGGTGATCTCCTCGCCGGGCGCGTAGGCGAAGAGCATCGCGGGCTTCCCGCGCACCATCACCCAGCCCTCGCCTGCGGTCGTGCGGAGCAGGCGCGGCACCGGGAGGTGGGCCTCCTCGAGGTAGCGGTGCACCTCGGCCTCGAACGCCACGTCGGAGAGCGCCTTGCCCTCGTTGAGCCGGAAGAAGTAGCGCTCGCCGCCCGCCCAGACGTGGTGGTTCGTGTTCACCGAGCCCTTCGGCTCCGGGCGCGTGGCGGAGGGGGCCGGGAGGCCGAAGGCGGCGAGGGCCGCGGTGATCTCCGCGGGGTCGAGCTCGGTGTAGAGGGCCATGGTGCGGTCCGAGGATCGCAACGCGCGGGCCCCCCGTCAATCGACGGGTTCGGCGCCCGGGGCCGGGTCAGTCGACGGGATCGGCGGGGCCCGCGGGCTCCGGCGGGCCGTCGAGGGCGCGGCCGAGGTCGATGGGCCGCCAGCGCGCGGCGGTGACGCGCCAGCCGTCGGGCTCGCGCGCCAGTCGGACGTCGAAGCGGTGCACGGAGGCCTGGCCCGGCAGGAGCTCCGCGAGCGGGCGGGCGCCGCCGGCGCGGGCGAGCACCACGTCCACCACGGCCGAGGCGAGGTCGCCCTCGACCCGGACGGCCGCGCCCGCGACCGACGCCGAGACCCAGCCGCCGCGCAGGATGACGCCGGCGGCGAGCCGCCGCGCGCCGTCGCGGTCGAGGTCGCCCGCGCGGAAGCGCTCCGACACGTCGGCGACGACGTCGCCCGGCCGCTTCGCCTCGGCCGCCGCCGCGGCCCGCGCGAAGACGGCCCGGACGAGCTCCTCGTCGGTCGGCGGCTTCCTGCAGGCGGGCGAGAGCGCGACCGCGGCCGAGGCCGCGAGGACGGCCGCGAGGTGCGTCGAGCGCCGCGTCATCCCCCGGAGTAGACTCCCGTCCGTGAGCCGCGACAAGCCGGATCAGGGCCGCTCGGACGAGCACAACTCCCGGGGCATCGAGCTCGCCGACCGCGGCTGGCTCGACGAGGCCGTGGCCGAGTTCCAGAAGGCCATCGCGCTCGATCCGGACTCGGCGCACGCGCACGACAACCTCGCGACCGTCTACTCCGAGAAGAAGCTCTACCGGGAGGCGCTGCGCGAGTACCTCCTCGCGCTCGATCTCGAGCCCGAGAGCGCGACCGCCCACTACAACCTCGCCTGCTTCCTCGCGAGCCACGGCGGCGACATGGCGGCCGCGGAGTACCGCGAGTCCATCCAGCTCGAGCCCGGCTATCCCGACGCGCACCTCAACCTCGGGCTCAC
This sequence comes from Anaeromyxobacter sp., assembly GCA_046351695.1. GTDB lineage: Bacteria > Myxococcota > Myxococcia > Myxococcales > Anaeromyxobacteraceae > Anaeromyxobacter. The sequence continues at coordinate 181,957 of JAXLYA010000002.1, forward strand.
GCTCGCGGAGCAGGGGAAGCCCGAGGAGGCCGCGAAGGCGCTCGAGGCGGCCATCGCGCTCGACCCGAAGGACCCGGTGCCGCGCCACGAGCTCGCGGCGCTCCTCATGGACGAGGGCGACCACCGGGCGGCCATCGCCCACCTGCGCGAGGTGGTCCGCCTCGACCCGAAGAACCACGAGGCGCAGCTCGACCTCGGCATCTGCTACGCGCAGAAGGGCTTCTACGTCGAGGCCGAGCGGGCCTACCGCCGCGCCGGCGAGCTCGCCCCCGGGGAGCTCCTCGTCCACTACGACCTCGCCGCCCTCTACGCGCTCTGGGGCCGGCCCGACGAGGCGCTGCCGGAGCTCGAGAAGGCGCTCGGCCAGGACGCCGCCAAGGTCAAGGGGTGGCTCGCGACGGACCCCATGTTCGACTCCCTGAAGGGCGACCCGGCGTTCGAGAATCTCCTGGAACGCTGAGGTTCAAGGCCGGACGCTCCGTCAGGGCCTCTCCGGGTGCACTCTCCGTCCGGTACGCTGCGCCGGATGGCCGAGCTCGCGTTCTTCCGCCACGGTGAGGAGCTGCTCCGGGTCCCGCTCGACGGCCCCAAGCGCATCGGGCGCTCCCCCGAGTGCGACGTCCCGCTGCCCGATCCCGCGCTCTCCCGCGTGCAGGCGCTGGTCGAGCCGCTCGGTGACGGGTGGCGGCTCCTCGACCGCTCCGGCCGCGGCACGCGCGTGGGCGGCCGCGAGGTCCACGAGGCGCGCCTCGAGGAGGGCGCGGAGGTCGCGCTCGGCGGCTGGCGCGCGCTCTTCCGCGCCTCGCCCGCCGGCGACGGCGGCGTGACCCGCGCCGAGGCCGGGGAGACCCGCGTGCGCGGCGGGCCCGGCGGGGGCGCCCCGCCCGCGGCGCGGCTCCGCGTCCGGGCGGGAGGCGCCGACCAGGTCGTGCCGCTCGGGCCGGGCGGCGTGACCGTCGGGAAGGACGGCGCCTGCGAGGTGAGGGTGGAGGATCCCTTCGTCTCGGCGCGGCACCTCCGGGTCGAGCCGCGCGGCGGCGCCTGGGCGCTCGTCGACCTCGGCTCCACGAACGGCACCTTCATCGCCGGCGCGCGGGTGGCCCAGGCCGACCTGCCGTTCGGGCTCGCGGTGAAGCTCGGCGACGCCGAGCTCGTGCTCGAGCCCGGGGAGGCGCCCGCCGCGCCGCCGGCCGAGGCGTTCGAGGGGATGATCTCCGGCGACGCCGGCATGCGGCAGCTCTTCGAGCTCGTCGAGCGGGTCGCCGCCGCCGACGCCGCGGTCACGATCCTCGGCGAGACCGGTACCGGCAAGGAGCTCGTCGCCCGCGCGCTGCACGCGCGCTCCGCCCGCCGGGAGGGGCCGTTCATCCCCGTCAACTGCTCGGCCATCGCCGCGTCGCTCATCGAGGCCGAGCTCTTCGGCCACGAGAAGGGCGCGTTCTCCGGCGCAGACCGGCAGCGCAAGGGCGCCTTCGAGGAGGCCGACGGAGGCACCATCTTCCTCGACGAGGTGGGCGAGCTGCCCCTCGAGCTGCAGCCGAAGCTGCTCCGCGCGCTCGAGCTCGGCGAGGTGAAGCGGGTCGGGGCCGCCCGGCCGTTCCAGGTGAACGTCCGGATCGTCGCCGCGACGCACCGGGACCTCAGGGCCGCGGTGCGGGCGGGGCGCTTCCGCGAGGATCTCTACTACCGGCTCTGCGTGGTGCCGGTCACCCTCCCGCCGCTCCGCGCGCGCCGGGGCGACGTGCGCCCGCTCGCCGACGCCATGCTCGCGCGGGCGGCCCCCCGGGGGCTCCCGGTGGCCTGGAGCGCCGAGGCGATCGCGCGGCTCGAGGCGTACGACTGGCCGGGCAACGTGCGCCAGCTCCGGAACGTCGTGCTGCGGGCGCTGCTCTTCCGCGGAGAGGGGCTCGTGATCCCGGCCTCGGCGGTGACGTTCGACGACACCCGCGCCGCGGCCGAGGCCACGCCCGACGACGACGCGCTCTACGTGCGGGGGCTGACCCTCGAGGACGTCGAGCGCGAGGTGATCCGGCTGTCGCTCCGCCGCAACGCCGGCAAGCGCGCCGCGGTCGTGAAGGAGCTCAAGATCGCGAAGAGCACGGTGCTGAAGCGCATCGCGCAGTGGGGGCTGCACGGCGAGGGCCGCGCCGCGGGCGCGCCGCCGGACCTCGACGAGGACGACGAGGGCTGACTACAACCCGGACGCGAACAGCCAGCCGCGCTGCGTCCGCACGAGCCCGAACCGGTGCACGTCCGCGTCGCGGCGGGGCACCTCGCCGTTCGGGGTCTTCACCCGGTAGTACTGCTCGAAGAAGACCTCGGCGGTGGCGGCGTCCTTCACCACGTCCACGCGACGCAGCGTGAACTGGACGCGGTAGCCCTCGAGCCCCTTCAGGTCGCGGGGGAGCTGCACCTCGAGGCCGGCGCGGTCGAGGTCGTCGGCCGGGTCGGGCGTGCCGCCGTTGTCGAAGTAGTCGGGCGAGGCGAGGGCGAGCACCGCGCCGGCGTCGCGCCTCTGGAGCGCGTCGCGGTACCGCTCGAGCGCCTGGACCACCCCGCGGGTGTCGTCGTTGTCCGGGATCTCCGTGCCGGGGAACCGCTTCGGGCCGCAGGCGGCGGCGAGGAGCGCGAGGGCCAGGGCGGCGAGGGCGCGGTGGGTCGTCATGGGCCGCGACTCTCACCCGGGCCTGCCCCCCGGTCAAGCCTCGCGCCCGGCCCCGAAGCGTGGTCGGATCCGCCTCGCATGACGACCAGCCTCGAGCGGCTCCAGGACTTCTTCGCGACCTCCCCGGCGGCGGCCCGCGCGACCGCGGCCCTCTCGGCCGACGCGCGCGTGGACCTCGCGCTCGTCGAGGGGCCGGCCCACTTCACGCGCGAGGCGGGTGCGCCGGAGGTCCGCCCCGGGCCCTCCGGCCGGCCGGACTTCACGCTCCGGCTCCCGCCCGGCGCGGTCGAGCGGGTCACCGCGGTGACCGGCGACGACGTGGGCGCGCTCGGCATCGCCTTCTTCGAGCTCGTCCTCGAGCGCGACCCGGCGCTGAAGGTGGGCCTGCACCTCGACGCGCCCACCGGGCGCCTCGTGGCGCACGGCTACCTCTCGGTGCTCGCCCTCGGCGGCGTGAAGGTCGGCTGGTGGCTGATGAGGAAGGGCTTCGCGAACCCGGTCGCGGTCATCGAGCGCCTGCGGCGGCGGAGCAGCGCCTGACGCCGGCCGCCGCGCGCTCGCGGTCGGCCGCGGCCGGCAGCGCGCGCGCAGCTCCCCGAGGAGCGCGGCGCCCGCCGCGGGCGCCCCGCCCGCGCAGCGCGCCTCGCCGAGGAGCAGCCGCGCCTCGTCGCCGAGCTGGCCCCCGAGCCCGCCCGCCGCGGCGCGCTCGAGCTCCGGGACCGCGGCGGCGGCCTCGCCGCGCCCGGCGAGCTGCCGCGCGAGGAGGTAGGCGGCGAGCGGGTGGGGCGAGCGCGCGACCCGCGCGAGCGCGACGGCGGGGTCGCCCTCGCCGAGGAGGTAGGCGCGGGCGGCCTCCGCGAGCGTGGGCTCCGCGACGGCGAGGAGCTTCGCCTCGAGGAGCCGCGCCTCGGCGCGGTCCGGGGCGAGCGCGAGCGCCGCCCGCCAGCGCGCGCCGGCCCCCGGGAGGTCGCCCCGCCGCCACGCGAGGTCGCCCTCGGCCGCGAGGAGGCCGGGCGCCGCCGGCGAGCCCTCACCCGCGGCGGCGCGGGCCGAGGCGTACGCGGCCGCCGCGCCGTCGAGGTCGCCCGCCCGCACGAGCACGTCGGCCCGGGCCCGCCAGGCGCCGGCCTCGTCGCCGAGCGCGCCGGCCCGCGCGTAGAGCGCGCAGGCCGCGGCGGTGCGCCCCCAGGCGGCCTCGCTCCCCGCGGCCGCGAGCAGGGCGGTCTCCTCGCGGGCGCAGCGCCGCGCGAAGACGGACCGCTGCGTGAAGCGTGCGCGCGCCGAGAGCGCGAGGCCGGGCGGGGTGGCGACCGCGTCGAGCGACGCCCTCCAGGCGCGATCGAGCTCGGGCCACGGCACGCCCGCGGCGGCCGCGAGGTCCTCCCCGGCGTAGGCGCGCGCGATCGCGGCGGGGCCGTGGCGCTCGAGCGTGAAGGCGATGAAGCTGCCGGCGGTCGTGTAGCTGCGAGCCGGTCCCTGGCCGAAGAAGCCGGCCGGCGAGAACAGGCCGACCGGATCGGGCAGCAGGCCCTGGTCCCGCGCGGCGCGGGCGAGCTCGTGCACGGTGTAGCCGCCGCGCGGAAGGTCGAGCGCCACCGCGAGCCCCTCGATGAGCGCCTGCGACGGCACGACGCGCAGGCGCGCGGGCACGTGCAGCGGCCCGGGCGCGAGCGCCGCGGCGAGCGCGTGGACGAGCTCGTGGCGGAGCGTGGGGTGGGGGAGGGCGCCGTCGACGACGTGGATCTCCGGGTGCCACGGCTTCACGTAGTCGGTCCGCCCGGCGCCGGTGAGGAGCTGCTTCTCCGCCGCCGAGCGGTACACGAACACCGTGATGCGCGGCGGGCGCTCGAGGCCGAGCAGCCGGGCGACGTCCGCCGCGTGGAACTCGCAGTCGGCGAGCAGCGCCGCCGCCGCGGCGCGCGGCTTCTCGCCCGCGTGGACGAGCACGCACCGCTCGCCCTCGAGCCGCCCCGCGAGCGCGCGGTGGATCGCGTCGCGGTCGCCGGCGAGCCCCTCGGCGTGGAGGGCCGCGCCCGCGCCCCACGCGCCGGCGAGGCCGAGCGCCAGCGCGGCGAGCGCCGCGAGCGGGCGCCGCCGCGGGCCGGCGAGGCCGGCGGCGCCCGCGGCCGCGACGGCGAGCCCGAGCGCCCCCGCGCGCCAGAGCACCATGCGCAGGTCCACCGCGACCGGCTCGTCGTAGAGCACGCCCGGCCCGGGCCAGGCGCCGAGGAACGGGTCGTGCCCGAAGGCGGCCGGGCCGGTCCAGGCGGTCCGGAGCGTCCACGCGAGCGAGCCCGCCACGGCGAGCGCGTACAGCGCGGCGGCCCGGCCGCGCCGCCCGCCGGCGAGGACCCAGGCGAGCACGGCGGTCGCGCCGCCGAGCGCCGCGGACGGGACCGCGAGGAGCGGGACGAACCACGCCGCCGGCGTCGCGGCCGCGCACGGGCCCAGGACGGCGCGCAGCGCGGCGCCCGCCGCGAGGGCGCCCGCGACGGCGAGGAGCCGCGCGGCGCCCGAGATCGCCGCGAGGACGGGCGCGCGCGCCGCGAGGGCGCGCGCCGCGGGGAAGGCGGCGAGCGGGGCGAGGAGGCCGAGCGCGAGCGCGAGCAGCTCGCCGAGCTCGTAACCCGGCGCGTCCAGCGTGGGCAGGCCGGCGAGGAGGAACCCGGCGACGGCCGCGGCCCCGGCGGCGAGCGCGATCCACCCGCGGGGGGCGGGGCGCTCGGGCTCGGCGAGGGTGGAGATGTCGGCCTCCCTTTCTGGCGGGTCGGTAACTACCCGGTCCGGCCTCACCGGGATAACATGGACGGCCGATGAGCGAGAACGGCGACAGCGGCAGGGACCACCGCGAGCACGCGCGCGCGCCGATCGAGCTCAAGGTCGACTACAAGAAGCTCAACACCTTCTTCGCCGACTACACGAAGAACATCTCGAAGGGCGGCACCTTCATCAAGACGAGGCGCTCCCTGCCCATCGGCACGCGCTTCCTCTTCCGGCTCGCCGTCCCGGGCCGCGACGCGCCCTTCGAGCTCAACGGCGAGGTCGTCCACGCGAGCCCCTCCGGCGACGAGCCGGGCATGGGCATCCGCTTCGTGTGGACCGCCGACTCCGAGCGCGAGGCGTTCGAGTCGGTCGTCGAGGGCCTGATGGCGGACGCGCTCGGGCCGGTGGTGGCCGCGAAGCTGCTGAAGAAGCCGTAACGTTCGTCCTTCGCCAGGCTCGGGACGAACGGTTCCCTCAAAACCGCGGCACGTTCTCGAAGCGGACGCGGTCGCCCTTCTTCACGCCGCGGGCGGCGCACCAGCCGCCGTTCACCTCGAGCACGAAGCGGCTCGGCAGCCCGACCGTGCGCAGCGACGTCGTCTGCGGCGTGGCGCGCTCGACGATGCCGACGACGGCGCCGTCCTCGGCGATGAAGAGCATGTCGAGCGGGATGAGCGTGTTCTTCATCCAGAACGCGTGCTCCTCGCTCTCCGAGAAGAGGAAGAGCATGCCCGCGTCGTCGTCGAGCTTCTCGCGGTGCATCAGGCCGCGGGCCCGCTCGGGGTCGGTGCGGGCGACCTCGACGCGGACGGGGTGGCGCGCGCCGGCGGCGGTCTCGACCACGACCCGGGCGGAGGGCGCGGCGGCGTTGCCGGGACGGGCCGAGCAGGCGCCCGCCACCGCGAGGACCGCGGCCGCGCGGAGGACGACGCGCCTCACCGGGGGACGACGCAGTACGAGGAGAACGCCACGTCCGACAGGTAGCGCTGGCGGGTGGCGTCGTCGAGCGTCGCGACGAAGGCGGGATCGAGGAGCAACAGGTCGCAGACGAGCCCGGTCTTGTCGGTCGAGCAGTCGCGGTTCGACACGCAGGGCTTCGAGCAGTAGCCGCAGACGCCGTTCGTCGCGTCGGCGCAGCTCGAGTAGCGCGCGCCGGCGGGCGCGGGCGAGACGATGCAGACGAGATCGTCGCAGCCGAGGTTGCCGGTCTCGAAGTAGTCGCCCGCGGCGGTCTGCGGCGTGGGCGCGGGCGGATCGTTGCCCGCGTTCCAGCTCAGGCGGCAGGGCCGGCCGACGTCGGGATCCTGGCAGGCGCCGAGGGTGACGGCCGCGACGACGGCGACGAGCGCGTGGGCGATGAGGCGCATGGTCGGCCCGGATCGTTAGCACGCAGACCAGGTGCCCACAAGGAAGCCCCCCGGGCGCGTCCCCAGGGAGGAGGACCGCCTACAGACTCGTTTGGACATCCCTTGCACGGGGGGCCGCCACGTTGCCCGTACCCCTCCCTGTTGGCTAGGATGCCTCATCCTTCCATGAAGCCGACCGCACTCCTCGCCGTGCTCGCGATGACCGCGCTCCCCTGCGCCGGGCGCGCTCAGGAGATGGGCCTCGATCTCTCGAAGCCCGCTCCGAAGCCGGAGGAGGCGAAGCCGGCGCCGCCGGCGGAGCCGCCCCCCGACGCGCCCGGGCTGGACCTGTCGAAGCCCGCGGAGAAGCCCGCCGCGAAGGCGCCGGAGCAGGCGCCCGAGAAGGCGGCGAAGAAGGCCCCGCCGCCGCCCGCGCTCACCCAGGACGTCGCGCTCGGCGACAAGGTGAAGGCGGTCCAGAAGAAGGGCTTCCTGAAGAAGGGCCGCTTCGAGATCGCGCCGACGTTCGCGCTGACGGTGAACGACGCCTTCTACCAGAAGTTCGGCGGAGGGCTCCGGCTCGCGTACTCGCTCGGCGACACGTTCGCGCTCGCGGTGCGCGGCACCTACTACACGCCTTACCGCACCGAGAACGTGCGGGACGGCAAGCTCGCCTTCCAGAGCCAGCTCCTCACCTCGCAGCTCTACCGGCAGGCGATGGTCGACGGCGTCTGGTCGCCCATCTACGGCAAGGCCTCCTTCCTGTCGAAGGACATCGTCCACTTCGACGTGTTCCTCGCGGCGGGCTTCGGTCTCGTGTGGAGCGCGACGAGCTTCGCGCCGCGCGACGAGGGCCCGCACCTCGCGACCGACTTCGGCGGCGGCGTGCGCTTCTACCCGAAGAGCTGGCTCGCCTTCGAGCTCGGGCTCCTCGCCACCCTGTACCCGGACCAGCCCATCCAGTCGGTGCCCGGGACCATCCAGAAGGTCTTCGTCGCGAACGTCGGCGTCTCGTTCTTCCTGCCGCCGACGTTCGACTACGCCTACCCATGACCGCCCGCCGGCTCGCCGTCGCGCTCGTCCTCTCCGCCGTGGCCCTCGCCCCGGAGGCCCGCGCGCAGTCGAAGGCGGACGCCTTCGCCGGGAAGATCCCGCCGGTCTCGGGCCAGCTCTACGAGAAGGCCGGCCGCTTCGAGGCCACGCTCTCCGGGAACCTCTCCCTCAACGACGCCTTCTTCACGAAGTACTTCGGCGGCGTGAAGGTCGGGTACCACCTCAACGAGTTCCTCTCGGTCTCGGCGCAGGCCGCGGCGGGCATCACCCGCGCGACCAAGTCCACGACGCTCTGCCCGGCGAACTCGGGTTGCCGCGACGCGACGCCGTACGAGCTGTACCAGGTGCCCGGCGATCTCAAGGCGGTGTACGGCCTCGAGGTCGCGTGGTCGCCGGTCTACGGCAAGCTCAACGCGTTCTCGGAGCAGGTCACCCACTTCGACCTCTCCATCCTGGCCGGCGGCGATCTCGTCTCCTACCGCGAGGTGATCTCCGCCACGCGGGCGACGGAGCTCCGCGACGCCGGCGGCGAGCCCGCGATCGCCCGCACCTTCGGCGGCCACGTCGGCCTCGGGGTCCGCGCGTTCCTCACGCCGTGGATGGCGCTGCGGCTCGAGGTGAAGGACTACCTCTTCCGCGTGCAGGTGCCGAACGGCGGGACCGACAAGAAGCTCCAGTCCCAGCTCTTCACCGAGCTCGGCGCCTCCTTCTTCTTCCCGGGGGCCAAGAGGTGAGCACCGCGATGCGCGCCCGCCACGCCCTCCTCGCCGCCGTCCTCGCCCTCGGGGCCCCCCTCGCGTCCGCGCAGGACCTCGGGCTCGACCTCGGCGCGCCGAAGAAGACCTCGAAGAAGGCCGACCCGAAGAAGGCCGCCGCCGCCAAGAAGGCGGCGGCCGCGAAGAAGGCCGCGAAGCCGCCGAAGGGCGCCGCGTCGAAGCCCGCCGCGCGCCCCGCCGAGACCCGCGCCGCCCCGCCGCCCGCGCCGGTCCCGCAGCCGACCCCGCCGCCCGCGGCCGCCCCGGCCCAGGCGCCGGCCGCGGCGCCCGCCGCGCCGGTCGTGCCGCCCCCGCCGCCGCAGGAGGCCCGCCCCGCCGCGCCGAGGCCGGCGGTGCCGCCGCCGCGCGCGCGCGGGCGCCAAGCCCGCGCAGCCCGGCCTCTCGCTGACGCCGCTCGACCTCGGTGGCGGCGCCGCGAAGGAGAAGCTCGGCGCGGCGAAGAAGCTCCTCGACGGCGGTGACGCCGAGGGCGCCGCGCTCGCGTTCGACGCGATCGTCCGGGATCCCTCGCTCGCCGAGGCGCACGACGAGGCCCGCTACCAGCGCGCGAAGGCGCTCGAGCGGGCCGGGCTGCACCACGCCGCGCTCTCCGCGTTCGACGAGGTGCTCGACCGCGGCCCGCAGGGCTCGCGCTTCTACCACTCGGCGCTCGAGTGGGTGTTCTACGTCGGCCGCAACCTGAAGAACGAGCAGCCGGTGCTCTCGCGGGTGGCGCGCCACGCCGCGGCGGGCTTCCCGCCCGCGCACGAGGACCGCTTCCACCTGCTCGTCGCGAAGTACGAGTTCGAGCGCGCGCGGGCGCTGCAGGACGCCGGCCGGCTCGGCGAGGCGCAGAAGGCCTTCGACGAGGCGCGCCGGCTCGCCGGGCTCGTGCGGGAGTCCGCGGGCTCGAGCGAGGCGAGGCCCGAGGCGAAGAAGGGCGCCGACGAGGCGGAGCTCGCCGCCGAGAGCGGCGACACCTTCGCGCGGGCCCGGTTCCTCACCGGCCTCGTGCTCTACGCGCAGGGGAGCGCCGACGGCGCCATCGAGTCGTTCAAGGAGGTCGTCCGCCTCCAGAACCCGAAGCGCAACCGCCGCGTCGACCTCGACGTGCGCGAGATGGCGTTCCTGCAGCTCGCGCGGGTCCACTACGAGAGCCGCCAGAACCGCTACGCGATCTTCTACTACGGGCGCATGCCCTGGGGCGGCCCGCGCTGGCTCGAGGGGCTGTGGGAGGCCTCCTACGCGCACTACCGCGTGGGCGACTACGAGAAGACGCTCGGCAACCTGCTGACGCTCCAGTCGCCGTACTTCGAGGACGAGTACTACCCCGAGTCGTTCATCCTCGAGGCGATCGTCTACTACGAGAACTGCCGCTACCCCGAGGCGCGCCAGGTGCTCGAGGCGTTCACGCGCCGCTACGAGCCGCTCTACGACGCGCTCGCGGGCATGACCTCCCGCGAGGGCGCGCCGGCCGACTTCTTCGAGGGCGTGGCCCGCGGCGGGCGGCCCACCGCCGCGCCGATGGACCGGCGCATCGCCCGGCTCGCCGACACCGACCTGAACCTCGCCCGCCTGCGCGAGACCATCGGCGAGATCGACCTCGAGGCCTCCTCCGCGCTCTCGGCGCGCTCGAAGGCCTTCCGGGAGTCCGCGCTCGCGAAGGACATCGAGGACCGGCTCCGCGCCGAGCGGGCGCGCCTCGCCGACGAGGCCGGCCTGCGGGCGCGCGGCAAGCTCGAGTACGAGCGCGACCAGCTCCGCACGCTGCTCGCCCAGGGGCTCCGGATCCAGATCGAGGTCTCCCGCAAGGAGCGCGACGCGCTCGAGGGCGCCCTCATCGCCGGCTCGCAGGTCGAGGTCATCAAGAACCTCAAGTACTCGACCGCGACCTCCGACGAGCACCTCTACTGGCCCTACGAGGGCGAGTTCTGGCGCGACGAGCTCGGCACCTACACGTACACGTTCACGAAGGGCTGCAAGGACCGCCTGAACCGGCCGCGCGGAACGTCCTCGCCCTGACGTCGTTGATGGGGCCGGGGCCCCACCCCCGGCCCGGGTCGCTGGGGCCGGGACCCCACCCCCGGCACGGAACTCGAACCTCCCGGAGGATCCCGATGAGCCGAGCCCTCGCCGCCGGCCTCGCCCTGTCGCTCCTGGCGGCGGTGCCCGCGCACGCGCAGCAGCGCAAGTCCGGCCCCGACGCCGACCTCGGCGCGAAGCGCGAGGTGAGCCCCGACGCCAGCCTGCAGGGCAAGCTGGAGGGCAAGCGCAAGGAGGAGGCGCCGGCCGGCCCCAAGGTCGCCTTCGAGCAGTTCCGCAAGGTCACCGAGGTCAAGATCTCCGAGAAGCGCGCCGAGGAGATCGCGTCGCTCCGCAAGCTCATCGAGCTCGGCGGGGGCGAGGAGGCGGACATGCCCCAGTGGTACTTCCGCCTCGCCGAGCTCCTCTGGGAGGAGAGCCAGTACTACTTCTTCGAGTCGAACCGCCGCGACGATCAGCTCATCGCGCTCGGCACCCGCGGCGACCCGCGCGAGATCGACCGGCTCATGGCCGAGAAGAAGGAGCTCGAGGCCCAGACCCAGAAGCTCCAGGTCCAGGCGGTCGCGCTCTACAAGGCCATCATCTCGAAGTACCCGAGCTACCCGCGCCTCGACGAGGTGCTCTACTTCCTCGCCGAGAACCTCACCCGGCGGAACCGCAACGATCCGGAGGCGCTCAAGGCGTACCGCGCCCTCATCACGAAGTTCCCGAACTCGCGCTACGTGCCCGACTGCTGGATGGCGTTCGGCGAGTACTACTTCGAGAGGTCGTCCACCGCGGACCGGGTGGGCAACCTCAAGAAGGCGCTCGAGGCCTACCAGAAGGCCGCGACCTACCAGGAGAGCAACGTCTACGGCTACGCGCTCTACAAGCAGGGGTGGGTGCACTACAACCTGAACGAGCACGAGCAGGCGATGGACATGTTCCGCGCCGTCATCTACTTCGGCGAGCTCCCCACCAGCACCGTCCCGGCCGAGAAGAAGCTCGCCCTCGTGAAGGAGGCGCGCAAGGACTACGTCCGCACCTACTCGCACGTCGGCCGGCCGGAGGGCGCGCAGGAGGACTTCAAGCGCGTCGGCGGCGAGAACTTCTGGTGGGAGATGCTGCGGAACCTCGCCGACATCTACTACGGCGACGCGAAGGACCCCGCCGCGATCATCGTCTACGCGCGGCTCATCCGCGAGCGGCCGCTGTCGATCGAGGCGCCCTTCTTCCAGTCGCGCATCGTGACCTCCGCCGGCCGCATGGGCCGCAAGGAGGACGCGGTCCGCCAGGCGCACCGGTTCGTGGAGCTGCTCCGCGAGATCGAGAAGGGCTCGCAGGAGGCGAAGACCGAGAAGGGCCAGAAGGCGCTCGCCGACGCGCGCGCCAACGCGGAGAACACGCTGCGCACGCTCGCGCTCAACTACCACATCGAGTGGAAGAAGACGCGCGACGAGCCGGTGGCTGGCTTCGCCGCCTCGGTCTACCGCGACTACCTCGACGTCTTCCCCGACGCGCCGCCCGCCTACGAGATGCGCTTCAACCACGGCGAGCTCCGCTACGCCCTCGCCGACTTCCAGGGCGCCGGCGAGGAGTACGACCAGGTCGCGCTCATGGACGTCGCGAGCGTCGAGGGCAAGGTCCCGGGCCGGCCGAAGCCGGGGAAGCTCATGAAGGACGCCCTCGAGGCCTCGGTGTTCGCCTGGGACCTCGTCGTGAAGAAGCTCGACGAGACCGACAAGATCCCGCTCACCGACCCGAAGAAGCAGATCCCCTTCGCGCCGCTGCGCCGCCGGCTCGTGGACGCCTGCGAGCGGTACCTCAAGTACCAGCCGGCCGGGGACAAGTGGGTCGAGGTCGCCTACAAGTCGGCGAACCTCTACTACCGCCACAACCAGTTCGCCGAGGCGAACGCGCACTTCACGCGCATCGCGCTCGAGCACCCGTCGCACGAGCTCGCGAAGTACTCCACGAACCTCGTGCTCGACTCGTACAACCTGCTCGGCGACTGGCGGAACGTGAACGCCTGGGCGAAGCGGTTCTACGCCAACGCCGCGCTCCTCAAGGCCCACCCCGCGCTGAAGGACGACCTCGCCCGGGTCATCGAGCAGTCGGCGTTCAAGATCGTCGAGCAGCGCGAGGCGTCGAAGGAGTACGAGCTCGCCGCCGAGGAGTACCTCGTGTTCTCGCGCGACTGGCCGGAGTCGAAGCTCGCCTCCACCGCGCTCTACAACGCGTCGGTCGACTACGTGAAGGCGGGCCGGCTCGACCGGGCGATGGAGGTCCGCGAGCAGTTCCTGCAGCGCTTCCCGAACGACGCGCTCGTGCCGAAGGCGAACTACGACAACGCCGAGGCGTTCGAGGCGATCGCCGACTTCGAGAAGGCCGCAGACCTCTACGAGCGGTACTTCCGGGACTGGAAGCGGCAGCGCGACGGCGGCGCGGTGGCCGCCCGGCCCCCGCCGAAGGCGAAGAAGGGCAAGAAGGCGCCGCCGCCGCCGCCCCCGGTCGCGGCGCCCGCCGGGCAGTACGAGGAGAAGAAGGCCTCCGACGCCATCATCAACGTCGCGGTCTTCCGCGGCGAGCTGCGCGACCTCACCGGCGCCGAGGCGGCGATCACCGCATACCTCGAGACCTGGCCGGACGGCGCGGACGCGGCGAAGCTCTCCCTCGCGCTCGCCGACCTCTACCGCGATCAGAAGAAGCCCGCGTTCGAGCTCCGGCAGCTCGAGCTCCACCAGAAGAAGTACGCCGCCGACGCCGACGAGTGGCTCGCGATCCAGCACCGGATCGCGCTCCTCATGGAGAAGAACGGCAACGCCCGCGGCGGGCGCGACGCGTACGACCTCGGGCTCGCCTACTGGCGGCGCAACAAGGACAAGGTGAAGGATCGCGGCCTCGCGCTCGTCGCCCAGGCCCAGTACCTCGAGCTCGAGCCGGAGTTCGACGCGTACGACCGGATCACCCTCAACGTCGCGCCGAAGTACCTGAAGGCGCAGCTCGAGGTGAAGGCGAAGAAGCTCAACAAGCTCGAGGCCTCCTACGGCGAGATCGTGAAGCTGAAGCAGCCCGATCCCGCCATCTGCGCGCTCTACAAGATCGCCTGGGGCTACCGGCGCTACGCCGAGGCCCTCTTCGCGGTGCCGGTGCCGAAGGAGTTCCGGAACAACGCGGAGGCGGTCGACGAGTACAAGTCGCAGCTCGCCCAGTTCGCCGAGCCGCTCGAGGCGAAGGCGGTCGAGGGGCTCGAGCTCGCCGCGAAGACGTCGCGCGACTACGCGGTCGTGAACGACTGCGCCCGCAAGGTGAACGAGCTCCTCGCGAAGGCGAAGCCGGACGAGTACTCGCCCACCGGCGAGCTCGCCGCGCCGGTCGCCTGGGTCGCCCCCCGGCCCACGCCGCGGGGCTACGGCCCGCTCGCCGCCGTCCAGGCCGCGCCCGCCCAGCGCCCCGCGGGCAAGAAGGCCGACGCTCCGCTGGCGCCGCTCAAGGTGCAGCCCGGCGCGGGCCCGGCGAGGCCGGCCGCGAAGCCGATCGACCCGACCGATCCGCAGAACCGGGTCATCCCCGACGAGGCGGTGCCGGTGAAGAAGAAGTCGAAGAAGGACGGCAAGAAGGACGACGAGGAGGATCTGCTGCCGTGACCGACCGCACCCGCCTCCTCGCGCTCGCCGCCGCCGCCGCGCTCTCGGCCTGCGCCTCCTCGGGCGCCGCCGGCGCCGGCGACGCGCCGCCCCCCGCCGCGGGCGGGAGGCCCCGCGCCGCCGCCGTCCCGGTGCCCCCGCCGCCCCCGGGCACCGGCCTTCGGCAGTCCCAGGCCGAGGCCCAGGGCTCGACGGACCCGGCCACGCGGGCCTTCGAGGACGCCGCCCGCGCGCAGGCGAAGGCGCTCGAGGGCGGCGGCGCCGTCGACTGGTCGGAGGCCGAGCGCCGGTGGCGCTCGGTCCTCGCCCAGGGCGAGGTGGCCGAGGGCCGCTTCAACCTCGGCGTCGCGCTCGAGCGCCAGGGCCGCGCCGACGAGGCGCGCGAGGCCTACGAGCAGGCCCTCCAGGCGAAGCCCACGCTGCGCCAGGCGATGGTGAACCTCGCCGTGCTCGCCGAGGCGCGCGGCGACGGCCCCGGCGCCGCCGCGGCGTACGCCCGCGTGCTGCGCGACTTCCCCGAGGACGCGATGGCGCGCGAGCGCCTCGCCGCGCTCTACCTCGCCTCGGGGCAGTACGAGGAGTCCTTCCGGCTCGCGAAGGAGTCGCTGCTCCGCGATCCGCGCTCGGTCGGCGCGCTCAAGACGCTCGCCCGCGCCGCGCTCGGCAAGAGGCAGCCGGCCCAGGCGCGCCTCGTCGCCCGCCGCGCCGAGAAGCTCGCCCCGAAGGACCCGGAGCTCCCCGAGCTCCAGGGCCTCTCGTACGCGCAGCAGGGCGACGCCGCCGCGGCGGCGGTGCAGTTCCGGCGCGCGCTCGCGCTCGCGCCGGGCCACCTGCCCGCGCGCTACGCGCTCCTCCAGCAGGCCCTCGACGGCGGCCAGTGGGGCGCGGTCGACGAGCACGCCACCGCGATCCTCGCGGCGCGCCCCGACGACGCCCGGGTGGTCCTCGCGAAGGGGCTCGCGCTCCGTCACTCCGGCAAGGCCGACGAGGCGCTCGCCGCCTACGATCGGGCCGAGAAGCTCGGCGGCGCCGATCTCCCCGAGGCGACGCTCGCGAAGGGCGTGCTCCTCGGGAAGGTGAAGGGCGAGTGCGAGGCGGCGATCCCCGTGCTGACCGCGTACCTGCGCTCGGGCGGCGTCCCCGCCGGCAGCCCGCAGGCGACGAAGCTCGTGCGCGAGTGCGAGGCGACCCTCGCCGAGAACCGGAAGCTCGCCGAGACCGCGCGGCAGATGAAGGCGGAGTCGGACAGGAAGGCCGCCGAGGCCGCGCAGAAGAAGGCCGCCGAGGAGCTCCTGAAGGCCCCGCCGCCTCCGCCACCCCCGCAGGCCCCTCCGCCGGCGCAGGGCGGGAAGCCCTGAACGGGGCGTGGCCACCTTTCTGACAGGCCGGACCGGGTGATAGGATCGTTCACCCTCGAGAGGTTCCGATGACGAAGACGCTCCTCCTCACGGCAGCCGCGGCCACCACCGGGCTCCTCCTCGCGCTCGCGGCCCCCGCGCGCGCCCAGGACGCCGGCGCGCAGCCGCAGCCCGCGTCCGGCGACGGTGCGCCGCGTGTCGAGTACGAGAAGAAGACCGTCATCAACTTCGAGGAGGACACCATCGAGGGCGACCTGAAGCGCCCCGACGGGGAGTACATCGAGGGCCGCAAGAAGGTGCAGCACTCGAACCTCATCCGCATCCGCGAGAACTGGCACGACAAGGTCATGCAGTCGTCGTCCGACCTCTAGGCCGCGACCCCCATGCCCAGCCCGATCACCGTCAAGGTCTTCCGCGGCGACGCGCTCGTGAAGAGCGAGCAGTTCACCCGCGACATCATCAAGATCGGACGCGGCGACAAGGCCCACCTCGTCCTCGACGACGAGAAGCTCTCGCGCATCCACGCGGTCATCGAGCTCGCGCCCGACGGCAACGTGTCGATCATCGACATGGGCTCGACCGGCGGCACCTTCGTCAACGGCAAGAAGGTGAGCCGTGGCAAGGTCGAGTTCGGCGACCAGATCATGCTCGGGCAGGGCGGCCTCACGCTGGTGCTCGAGGCCGGCGGCGCGCCCGCCGAGGCCGCGCCGCCGCCCGCCGCCGCGCCGTCCCCGGCGCCCGTCGCGCCCCGCGTCGCCCCGGCTGCGCCCGTCGCCGCCGCGCCGAAGCCCGCGCCGGCCCCCGCGCCGCGCGCCACGATGGTCAACAAGGCGGTCCAGGTGCCGCCGGCCGCCGCGCCGGCCCCACAGCCCGCCCCGGTCGCCGCGAAGCCCGCGGCGCCGCAGCCGGCCGCCCCCGCGGCGAAGCCCGCCCCCGCGAAGCGCACGAACGGCACGCACGCCGCCCTCGAGGCCGCCGTGCCGGCCGCGCCGCCGCCCGCGGTGGTGCAGGCCCCGGCCCCGATGCCCGCCGTCGAGGAGGAGGCGCCCGCCCCGCGGCGCCACACCGGCGCGCACGTCATCACCACGCCCGCGGTGCTCGAGGACCTCTCGGCCGAGCCCGACC
Organism: Anaeromyxobacter sp.; assembly: GCA_046351695.1. Lineage (GTDB taxonomy): Bacteria > Myxococcota > Myxococcia > Myxococcales > Anaeromyxobacteraceae > Anaeromyxobacter. The sequence goes on from JAXLYA010000002.1 coordinate 198,691, forward strand.
TCGGCGTCGAGCTCCGCCTGCTCTGGGGCCAGACGCTCCTCGACGCGCACACCTGGGTGCGCCCGAAGACGCCGGTGCTCGTCGGCGAGACCGACCGCTGCGCGCTGAAGCTCGAGGGGCTCCCGATGGCGGAGCTCCCGGTCCTCACGTTCGAGGGCGGCGACTACCGCTTCACGTTCACGAAGGGCATGAACGGCGTCGTCGTGCTGCCCGAGGGCAAGCAGACCTTCGGCCAGCTCGTGCGCGAGAAGAAGGCGCAGCCGGAGGGCAAGGTCGACGGCGGCTTCAGCGTGACGGTGCCGAAGAAGGGCGCCGTCCGGGCCGAGGTCGGCAAGCTCGCCATCGAGGCGCGGCCCCGCGTGCCGCGGCAGGTGAAGGGCGCGCCCTTCTGGGAGGGGATCAACTACCAGTTCCTGAACCTCTTCCTCGTCCTGTTCTTCCTCCTCTCCGGGTTCGTGGTCGCGGCGAACAACTGGCCGTACGACACCGACGTCGTCGCCGACGACCTCTTCAAGAACCCGCAGCGGATGGCGAAGTTCATCATCAAGCCGGCGGAGCCCCCGCCGAAGCCCGCGTCCGCGCCGAAGTCCGACGAGCCGCAGAAGAAGGACGACGGCGAGGCGGCCGCGAAGGCGAAGGGCGACGAGGGGCAGATGGGCAAGAAGGACGCCCCCAAGACGAACTCCCGCTCGGCCCCGAAGGCCATCGACCCGAACGCGAAGGACCTCGTGAAGCGCACGGGCCTCCTCGCGGCGCTCGGGCGCGGCGGCGGCGGCGGGCTCTCGACCGTGTTCGGCTCGGGTGGCCTCGGCGGCGACCTGAAGGGCGCGGTCGGCAACATGTTCGGCCCGACCGTCGGCGACAGCTACGGCCTCGGCGGCCTCGGGATCCGCGGCTCGGGCTCGGGCGGCGGCGGCACCGGCGAGACGATCGGCATCGGCGCGGTCGGCACGAAGGGCCGCGGCGGCGGCATGGGCAACTACGGCACCGGCGTGGGCGGGCTCGGCTCGAAGTCCGACCGGCCGCTCTCGGTGACGACCGGCCCCGCCACGGTGCAGGGCGCGATCGACAAGGAGCTCATCCGCAAGGTCATCCAGGAGCACGCCGACCAGATCCGCTACTGCTACACGCAGCAGCTGCAGGTGAACCCGCGCCTGCAGGGCAAGGTCTCGGTCACCTGGGTCATCAACGCCGACGGCTCGGCCTCCGGCGCGAAGATCGACGCCTCCGCCACGACCCTCGATGACGCGAAGGTCCACGAGTGCATGATGGCGAAGATCCAGTCCTGGGCGTTCCCGAAGCCCAAGGGCGGCGGCTTCGCCATCATCACCTACCCGTGGATCCTGCGCTCCGCCGGCAGCGGGGCGGAGTAGGGGAGACGGCCATGACGAGGTTCCTCGCGCTCGCGCTCGCCGCGCTCCTCCCCGCCGCCGCGCTCGCCCAGGAGTCGGCGCCGGAGCTGCAGACCGACCCGCGCGCGGCGAAGTTCCGCGACGTGGAGCGCGGCTTCTTCGTCGGGTTCGAGGCCGGCTACCTGTCGCTCCTCGACACCCCCACCAAGAACACGGCGGACTTCCCGTACGCGGGGAAGGGCGGCGGGCGAGCGGGCGGGCTCCTCGTGACGGCCTCGGTGGGCGTCGACCTCGGGACGCGGCTCTCGATCTCGCTCTTCGGCGTCGGCACGAACCAGCAGGCGAGCATCGACTACGGGGCGTTCTCGCTGTTCGGCGGCGGCGCCGACGTACGCTGGGCCTTCTACGGCTCGAAGGATCCCAACGATTACGAGCGCTTCTTCGCGTTCGTGCACGCGCGCGGCAGCTACGTGCTCGCGAAGCCGACCGGGCTCTTCGGCGACTCCGACCTGCTCGTCGCGGGCGGGCCCGGCGTCGAGTACTACACGCGCCTGCGCCACTTCTCGGTCGGCGTCGTGACCGACGTCGCGTACGCCGCGAGCGCGGGGACGGTCGGGTTCGCGGTGTACCCGACGGTTCGGTACACCTTCTAGAAACGCCCCCGCGCACCTCCCCCCACGAGAGCCGTTCGGACGGGTCAACCGCCCGAAAGGGCTCGGGAAATCGCCGGTCGTTCCGTTGACCCTGCCGGGTGGGCGGCCCTATACTTTCGCGTCCCCTGCCTGGCCGGCCCAACCTTCACGCCGAGCGAAACCACCAGTGAGCGCACCGGCTTCGGAAGACCAGATCCGCCTGCACCTCGAGACCCTCGAGGCCGCCCCCGGTGACGTGGGCTCCTTCCGGGCCCTCGAGAGCCTCTACGAGAACGCCGCCCGCTGGGAGGACCTCATCGCGCTCTACGAGGGGCGCGCGCAGGCCGTCCCCGAGCCCGGCGCGCCGCTGCTCGCGCGCGCGGCGAACCTCGCGCGGAACCAGCTCGGCAACACCGCCCGGGCGGAGGGCCTGTGGCGGCGCGTCCTCCAGTCGGAGCCAGCCCACGGGGACGCGCTCCGCGCGGTGGCGGAGATCCTGGAGGAGCGCGAGGACTGGGCCGCGCTCGCTGCGGTCCTCGAGCGGGAGGCCGGCGGCGCGCACGATCCGGCCGAGGCCGCCCGCCGGACGCTCCGGGCGGGCAAGGTCCACGAGGAGCGGCTCGGGCGGCGCGACCGCGCGGCGCTCCTGTACGCGCGCGCCTGCCGGCTCGACCCGACCCTCGCGGAGGCCCGCACCCGCGCGCTCGCGTGCTTCGTCGCGCTGCGCCGGTTCGGGCAGGCGAAGCGGATGCTCGACGCCGTGCGCGACCTCGGCGGGGATCGCCCGGGGCTCGCGGCGGAGTACGCCCGGCTCGGCGCGGCGCTCGTCGACGAGCCGCTCGAGCACGGCCTCGCGATGGACGCCCTCATCGAGGCGCTCGCCCTCGACCGGAGCGCGCCCGGCGCCGCCGAGGCCCGCGAGCGGCTGAAGGGGATCCCCCGCGCGTGGCGCGACGAGGCGAAGGCCCTCGACGCGCGCGCCGCCGCCTCGGCCGATCGCCGGGAGGCCGCCGGGCTGCAGCTCCGGCTCGCGCAGCTGCACGTGGCCTACGACCCCGAGGGCGCCCCGCGCGCGCTGGAGCGGATCGAGCGGGCCTGGGCGCTCGCGCCCGGCGACGGCTTCGCGCTCGACCTCCTCGGCCGCGCCTTCGCCGAGCGGGGCGACCACCGCGGCCACGCCGACGCGCTCGCGAAGCTCGCGGCGGGCACCCGCGACCGCGCCGCGCAGGTGGCGCTGCACCTCGAGATGGCGCGCGTCGACCTCGTGCGCTTCGGCGACGCCGACGCCGCGCTCGCCGCCCTCGAGCGCGCGCTCGAGCTCGACCCCGCCTGCGAGAGCGCCGCGCTGCAGGCGTTCGAGCACCACGCCGACGCGGGCCGCTTCGACAAGGCGCTCGGGGTGCTCGAGCGGCACCTCTCGGCCGCGCCGGAGAAGCCGGCGCACGCGCCGCTCCGGGTGCGCTCCGCCCAGCTCGCGAAGGACCGCCTCTCCGACCCCGCCCGCGCCCGCCGCCACCTCGAGGCCGCGCTGCGTGTCGACCCCGGCCACTTCCCGGCCGCGACCGCGCTCGCCCCGCTCCTCGCCGACGCGGGCGAGTGGCAGCGGCTCGCCCAGCTCCTCGAGGGCGCGCTCGCCTCCGACGTGGACCCCGCCGAGAAGGTCCGCCTGCTCGACCGGCTCGCCGAGGTGCAGCAGGAGCGGCTCGGGAAGCCGAAGGACGCGCTGCGCACGCTCGCCCGCGCGCTCGCGCTCGATCCGGCCCGCGCCCAGACCCGCAAGGCCATGGAGGGCGCGGCCGCGCGCGCCGACGCGTTCGGCGACCTCGCCCGGGCCTACCGCTCGGCGGCGGACGACGCGTCGGACCTGAAGGCGAAGAAGACCCTGCTCCGCCGCGTCGCGGAGATCGTGGATCGCGACCTCGGCAAGCCCGAGGAGGCCGTCCGCGCGTGGCGCGCCCTCCTCGAGGTCGACGCCGACGACAAGGGCGCGCAGGCCGCGCTCGACGCCTGCCTCGCGAAGGCGGGCCAGCAGGAGGAGCTCGCGCGCAGCCTCGACGAGCGCCGCAAGGCCGCCTCGGGGGACGAGCGCCGTTCGCTCTCGGTGAAGCTCGCGAAGCTCTGGCAGGACGCCGCCCGCTACGAGGACGCGGCCGGGGTCTGGCGCGAGGTCGTCGAGGCGGCGCCCACCGACGAGGAGGCGCTGTGGGGGCTCCACGCCGCGCTCGAGGCCCAGAGCGGGCCGCGGGCCGCCGAGGAGCGCACGGGCGTGCTCGCCGCGCTGGCCGCCCGCGCGAAGGGCCCGTCCGAGCGCGCCGCGCTCGAGCTCGCCCGCGCCGAGCTGCTCGCCGACCCGCTCGGCCGCCCCGAGGACGCCGCGACGCTCGCCATCGCCGTGCTCGCCGCCGGCGGCATCGGGCCGGGCCTCGTCGCCGACGCGACCTCGCTGCTCGAGCGGCTCGCCGCGCGCGGCGCCGATGGGTTGCGCGTCGCCCAGGCGCTGGTGCCGGTCTACGCCTCCTCGAACGAGCCCGCGAAGCACGCCGCCGCCCTCGAGCTCGTGGGGAGGAAGCTCCCCGCGGGCGGCGATCCGCGCGAGCGCGCCCGCGCCTTCCTCGACGCCTCGCAGATCCGGGCCGACCGCCTCGGGGACCTCCGCGGCGCGCTCTCCGACGCCGCCGCCGCGCTGCGCGCCGCGCCGGACCACGCCGAGGCCCGCCGCCGCTGCGAGGATCTCGCCCGCCAGGTCGGCGCCCAGCGCGAGCTCTACGGCCTGCTCCAGGAGGCCGCCCGCCGCCTGCAGGGCCGGCCCGAGGAGGAGGCCGCGCTGCGCGTGCGCGCCGCCGCGGTGGCCGAGGAGGACCTCGGCGCCTACGACGACGCCGCGACCCAGCTCCACCGCGCCCTCGAGCTCCGCCCCGCGGACCCGGCGGTGCTCGCCGCGCTCACCCGCGTCGCCCTCGCCTCCGAGCGCTGGCGGGACGCCGACGCGCTCCTCGCCCGCCGCGCCCAGGCGACCGTCGGGCCGGAGAAGGCCGCGCTGCTCGCGCAGCGCGCCGAGGTGCTCGAGAACAACCTGAAGGACCCCGCCGGCGCCGCGGCCGCGCTGCGCGAGGCCGTGGAGGTCACCCCGCAGGACGGCAAGGCCCGCCTGCTCGGCCGGCTCGCCGCGGCGCTCGGCGCCGCCGGCGACGCCGCCGGCCGGGCGAAGGCCCTCGCCGCGCTCGCCGCGAGCGTGCCCGACAAGGCCGAGGCCTCGAAGGCCGCGCTCGAGAGCGCGCGCATCCAGGCGTCGCTCGGCGACCCGGTCACCGCGGCCGAGGCGCTCGCCGCCGCCTACGCCGCGAACCCCGAGGACGCCCCGACCCTCGCCGCGCTCGAGGCGGTGCTCGAGGGCGCGAACCCGGAGGCGACCCTCGCCGCCGCGGGCGCCCTCGCGTCCCATCCCGACCCCCGCCGCCGCGCGAAGGCCCTCGAGGCCCGCGCCCGCGCGCTGCGCGACCCCGCCGAGCGAGCCGAGGCCCGCCTCGCCGCCGCGAAGATCCACGAGGCCGAGCTCGACCAGGTGTCGCTCGCGTTCCTCGACGTCGCGGACGCCGTGAAGGACGCGCCGGCCGACGCGGCGCTCCGCGCGGAGCTGCGCCGCCTGGCCGCCGAGAGCCAGGAGCTCGAGGCCTGCGCGAAGGTCTACGACGAGCTCGCCGAGAAGGCCCCCGCCGAGCAGCGGCTCGCGATCCTCCGCGAGCGCGCCGAGTGGTCGGACCGCCGGCGCGATCCGGCCTCCGCCGCCGAGGGCTGGCAGCGCGTCCTCGCCGCGAACCCGGGCGATCGCGAGGCCCTGACCGCGCTCCGCCGCCTGCACCGCGCCCGCGAGCGCTGGGGCGAGCTCGCCGACGTCTGCGCCGAGATCGGGCGCGCCGCACAGGAGCCCGCCATCCGCCAGGACGCGCTGCGCGAGGAGGCCGCCGTCGCCGAGACGCGGCTGCGCGACCTCGGCCGCGCCGCCGCCGCCTGGACGGCGGTGGCCGGCATGGCCCCGGCCGACGCCGAGGCCCAGGCCTCGCTCGAGCGGCTGCACGAGCAGCTCGACCGGCCCCGGGACCTCGCCATCGCCCTCGAGCGGCGCCTCGCGCGCGCGTTCGACCTCGACACCGCGGCCCGCCTCGCCGAGCTCCGGCGCACGCGGCTCGGCGACCCGGCCGGCGCGCTCGCGCTGCACGCCGAGCTCGTCCGCCGCGACCCGGCCCGCACCGCGTCGGTGGACGCGCTCGCCGCGCTCGCGGCGACCCCGGGCCCGGTCGGCCGGGAGGCGCTCGCCGCCGCCGAGCCGGCGCTCGCCGCGGCGGGCGAGCACGCGCGCCGGGTGGCGGCCCGCGAGGCGCGCCTCGGCGCGGTGACCGAGCCCGAGGAGCGCGCGCAGCTCCTCCACGACGTGCGGACGATCCTGGAGCACGACCTCGCCGATCCGGCCGGGGCGTGCGCGGCGGCCCGCCGCGCGTTCGGCGAGGCCGGCCCGGCGCGCGCCGGGGCCGGCGCCGACCTCGAGCGGCTCGCCCGCGCGACCGGCAAGCTCGACGAGCTCGCCGCGGCCTGGGACGAGGCGGCCCGCGGGGCCGAGGGCGCCGAGGCGCTCGACCTCGCCCGCCGCGGCGCGCGCCTGCGCACCGAGCGCGGCGCGGGCGCGGCCGCGGTGGAGGCGTGGAAGCGCCTGCTCGACGCCGCGCCCGGCGACGCCGAGGCGATGGCGGAGCTCGAGAAGCTCTACCAGGCGTCGCGCTCGGCGGGGGAGATCCTGGTCCTCGCGCGGCACCGCGTCGGCCAGGCGGAGGGCCCGGCCCGGGCCGGCCACTGGCTGCACGCCGGCAAGCTCTGCGAGGACCTCGGCGACGCCGCCGCGGCGCTCGAGGCCTACCGCGCCGCGCGCGCGGAGGACCCGGCGTCCGCGCCGGCGCTCGAGGGGCTCGACCGGATCCTCGCGCGCCAGCCGGCCTCCGAGGAGCACCTCGAGGTGCTCCTCGCCCTGGCCGGCCTCGCCGGTCCCGACGAGCGGCTCGCCGTGCTGCTGCGCCGCGCGGCGCTCCTCGAGGCCGACCCGTCGCCCCGCCGGGCGGTGGAGGCCCACGCCGAGCTCCTCGCCGAGTGGCCGCGCGAGCCCCGCGCGGTCGCCGGGCTGGAGCGCCTGCTCGCGCGCCCCGACGCGCGGGAGCCCGCCGCGCGCGCGCTCGAGGACGTGTTCCGGGCCGCCGGCGACGCCCGGCGCCTGGTGGGCCTGCTCGAGCTCCGGCTCGACCACGCCGACCCGGCCGAGCGCGCGCCGCTGCTGGCCGAGGTGGCCGCGCTGCACGAGCGGCTCGGCGACCGCAAGAAGGCCTTCCTCGCCCGCGCGCGGGAGCTCGACCTCGCCGCCTCGCGCGGCGAGGACGCCCCGGCCGTGCGCGCCGAGCTCGAGCGGCTCGCCGCGGCGACCGGCGCGTTCGGCGAGCTCGCGGCGGCCCTCGAGGCCGCGGCCGGCGCACCCGGGCTCCCGCCCGCGGCGGCCATCGAGATGAAGCGCCGCCTCGCGGCGGTGGCGGCCGACCGGCTCGGCCGGCTCGACGCCGCGGCGCGCTGGTACGAGGACGTGGCGCGCGAGGCGCCGACCCCGGAGACGCTCGGCGCGCTCGCGCGCGTCTACCGGAAGCTGGGCGCGCACCGCGATCTCGCCCGCACGCTCGGCCGCCTGGCCGACGTCGCGCCGGGCGCGTCGGCGCAGAAGGAACTCCTGCTCGAGGTGGCGAAGATCATGGCCGACCAGCTCTCGGATCGGGACGGCGCCGTGGACGCATACAAGAAGATCCTCGCGGTCGACCCCGAGGACCCGAACGCGCTGCGCCTCCTCGGGAAGCTCCTCAACACCGCCGAGCGCTGGGACGAGCTCGCCGACGTGCTCTCCCGCGAGGTCGCCCTCGCCGACAGGAACCCGAACCTCGCCGCCGACGCGGCGGAGCTGCGCTACCGGCTGGGCCGGATCCGCCAGCAGCGCCTCGCGGACCCGGACGGCGCGCTCCTCGCCTTCCGCGAGGTGCTCGCGAAGGTCCCGCGCCACCCCGGCGCGCTGACCGCCCTCGAGGAGCTCGCCCGCGGCTCGGGCGCCTCCGCGATCGAGGCGGCGGGCGTCCTCGAGCCGGTGTACGCGGCCGAGGGCGAGCACCAGAAGCTCGTCGAGACCCTCGAGGCCCGCGCCGCGAACGAGACCGACCCGGTCGCCCGCGCCGCGCTGCTCCGGCGGGTGGCCGACGTCTACGGCGGCTCGATGCGCAACGCCGAGCTCGCCTTCGTCGCCGCGAGCCGCGCGCTCGCCGCGCACCCGGACGCGCTCGAGTCGCTCGAGGCGGCCGAGAAGTGGTCGGCCCAGGCCGGCTCCGCCGAGGAGCTCGCGGCGCTGCTCGCGGAGAACGCCGACCGCGCCCGCGAGCCGCGCACCCGCGGCGAGCTGCTCCGCCGCATCGCCCGCCTCGCCCGGCCCGAGCCCGCGAAGGCCGCCGAGGCCTGGCAGCGCGTGCTCGACCTCCTCCCGGAGGACGCCGAGGCCTGCCACGGCCTCGTGGAGGCGCTCCGCGGCGGCCAGGAGCCCGAGGCCTTCGCCCAGGCGCTGCGCCGCGCGCTCGCCATCGAGCCCGACGACGCGAGGCGCGCCACGCTGCTCGCCGACCTCGCCGCCGTGCAGGACGAGCGGCTCGACGACGCCGGCGGCGCGATCCTCACCACCCGCCGGCTGCTGGAGCTCCGGCCCGAGGACCGCGACGCGCTCGCGCGCCTCGACCGGCTCTGCGTTCGCACCGAACGCTGGGTCGACCTCGGCGAGGTGCTCGCGCGCGAGGTCCCGGCGGCGGCCGCCGCCGGCGACGAGGCGGGGGTGCTCGCCCTCAAGTACCGGCTCGCCGAGCTCAAGGAGGCGCGGCTCCTCGACAAGGAGGGCGCGCTCGCCCTCTACGAGGAGGTGCTGAAGGCGCGGCCCGACCACCCCGAGGCGATCGCCCGCCTCGAGGCCTGGCTGCAGCGCGACCCGGGCCACCCGCGGGTCGGCTTCGTGCTCGAGATGGCCTACGCGCAGGGCGGCGACGCCGCGCGGCAGGCGGCGGTGCTCGAGATGCGCGCCGGCGAGCGGCCCGACGCGGTGGAGCGCAAGGCCCTCTACCTGCAGCTCGCCGACGTGCGCGAGCAGAAGCTGAACGATCCGGAGATGGCGTTCCTCGCCCTCTGCAAGGCGTTCCGCGAGGACCCGGCCGACGCGAAGGTGCGCGCCCGGCTCGAGAGGTCGGCGGAGGCCTCGGGGCACGAGGAGGAGCTCTGCGCGATCTACCAGGACGAGGTGGATCGCCTCCCGCCGGTGGACGCGGCGGCGGTCTCGCTCGTCATCGGCCGGCTCCTCGACGAGCGGCTCTCCGACCCGTCCGGCGCGGCGCCCTACCTGCGCCGGGCCCAGGCCCTCGATCCGGAGGCCGCGCAGTTCGCGCTCCCGGCCCTCGAGCGCATCTACACGAAGCTCGAGTCCTGGCCGGAGCTCGCCGACGTGCTGTCGTCGCGCGCCGCCGCGGCCACCGCGCCCGCCGACAAGGTCGCGATCCTCTTCCGGCTCGGCCAGCTCTGCGAGGAGATGCTCGAGCAGAAGGACCGGGCGGCCGAGGCCTACGAGCACGCGCTCGGGGCCGACCCGCGGCACCTGCCGTCGCTGCGCGCCCTCGAGGCGCTCTACGAGGGCGCCGGCCGCAAGGAGGACCTCTACCGCAACCTCGACGCGCAGCGCGCCGCCCCCGGCGACGCGGCGGCGAAGGAGCGGGTGATCGTGAAGCTGGCCGGGCTCGCCGCCGAGCTCGGGCGCGTCGACGACGCGGTCGCGCTCTGGCGCGAGCTCCTCACCCAGAAGCCGCGCCACGACCAGGCCCTCGCCGCGCTCGAGGAGCTCTTCGAGCGGGGCGAGCGCTGGAGCGACCTCGCGGCGCACCTGCGCGTCCGGCTCTCCGCCACGGTGGACCGGCGGGAGATCGCCCGGCTCAACGACAAGCTCGGCCTCGTGCTCGGCACGAAGCTCGGCGACATGGGCCAGGCGGTCGCGAGCTACAAGGCCGTGCTCGACTCCGACCCGCGCAACAAGCGGGCCCTCGAGTCCCTGCGCGACATCTACGCCGCCCAGGGCGAGCAGGAGGCGCTCGCCGGCGTCTACCGGCGCCTCGTTCCGCTGCAGGAGGACGCCGCGGGCGTGAAGCGGGTCCGGCTCGAGCTCGCCGAGGTGCTGCTCCGCGCCGGCAACAAGCGCGAGGCGACCGAGCAGGCGAAGCTCGCGTTCGACATCGAGCCGCACGCCGCCGAGGAGCTCGTCCGCATCGAGGAGGTCTTCCGGCAGACCGGCGCGGGCGCCGAGGGCGTGCGCGCCGCCGAGGCGCGGGCGGCCCTGCTCGCCGAGCAGGGCGGGCCGGCCGAGGCGATCCCGGCCTGGCTCGCGGTCGCGGAGCTGTGGAAGGGCCAGAAGCGGCCCGACGCCGCGGCCGCCGCGCTCGACAAGGTGCTCGAGCTCGATCCGGGCAACCGGAGCGCCTTCGACGCGGTCCGGGCGATCCACCAGGAGGCCGGCAACTGGCGCCTCTACGCGCGGGTCTCCGAGACCTTCGCGCCGCAGGTGGCCGACCCGGCCGAGCGGCTCGCCCTCATGAAGGAGGCGGCGGGCATCCAGGAGAAGCGGCTCGGCCAGAAGGAGGGGGCGTTCCTCGCCTGGTCGCGCGTGGTCGCGGCCGCGCCCGCCGACGAGGAGGCGCTCGCCGCCTGCGAGCGGCTCGCCGCCGAGACCGAGGCGAACGAGGAGCTCTCCGAGATCTACGAGCAGGTCGCCGAGGAGTCGAAGGGCATCGTGCGGGCGCAGATCCTGCTCCGGCTCGGCAAGCTCCGCGACGAGAAGCTCGACGACGCCGACGGCGCCGAGAGCGCCTTCCGTCGCGCGCTCGAGGCCGATCCGGGCAGCCCGGACGCGCTCGCGGCGCTGACGCACCTCTTCAAGCGCCGCGGCCGCGTCCGCGAGCTCGTCATCACCCTCGAGCAGAAGCTCGAGGCGGCCGCCGACATGGCGGAGAAGAAGGCGACGCTCGTCGAGGTCGCCCGGCTCTACGACGGCGAGCTCAAGGACGTCGACGAGGCCGTCACCGCGCTCCGGCGCGTGCTCGAGCTCGACGGGTCCGATCCGGCCGCGCTCGACGCGCTCACCGGCATCTACCGGCGCGAGGCGCGCTGGCAGGACCTCGCCGGCGTGCTCTCCCGCGCCCGCGACCTCGCCGCGACCGACGAGCACCGCATCGCCTACCAGCTCGCGATCGCCTCGCTCTACGAGAACGAGATCTCCGACGACGAGGCCGCGGTCGAGGCCTACCGCACCGTCCTCGGGATGGACGACGCGAACCAGGAGGCCCTCTCCGGCCTCGAGCGGCTCTACACGAAGCTCGACCGCTTCGCCGAGCTGAACCGGGTCTACGAGCGGCAGGTCGCGCTCACGAGCGACCCGGTCGAGCAGGCGCACATCCTCGCGAAGAGCGCCGGCATCCAGGAGGAGAAGCTCCACGACGCGAAGGCGGCCACCGAGAAGAACGAGCAGATCCTCTCGCTCGACGGCGGCAACCTCCCGGCGGTGAAGTCGCTCGAGCGGCTCTACCGCGACGCGAAGTCCTGGGACCGCCTCATCACGGTGCTCCAGCACCACCTCACGCTCGTCACCGACCGGCGCGACCAGGTGGCGCTCGAGGTCCAGATCGGCGAGGTCTGGTACAAGGAGATGGCCCGCGTCGACCGCGCCGAGGCGATCTTCAACCACGCCCTCCAGCTCGACCCCGAGTCGCGCCAGGCGGTCTCCGCGCTCGGCCGGCTCTACGAGCGCTCCGGCAACTGGAACCTGGCGCTCGACATGCTGAAGCGCGAGGCCCGCATCGCGGGCGGCGCGAAGGACGCGGTCGACCTCCACGTCCGGATGGGCGGCATCCTCGAGGACATGCTCCTCGACGTGAACGGCGCGAAGGAGGCCTACCAGAAGGCCCTCGCGCTCGACCCGGGGTGCCTGCCCGCGGTCCGCGCGCTGAAGGGCATCGCCGAGCGGGGCCGCGACCGCGGCTCCTACCTCGAGATGCTCCTCGACGAGGCCCGGTACGCCACCGACGCCGCCGAGAAGACCCGCCTCTACACCGAGGTCGGCCGCCTCCACCAGGAGGAGAAGGACGACCGCGAGGGCGCGGCGAAGTACTACGAGGAGGCGCTGAAGCGCGCCCCGGGCCACCTCGAGGCGGCCCGCCCGCTCGCCGACATCTACATCCAGGACCAGCGCTGGGTGGACGCGGAGCGCGTGCTCGACGCGTGCGTCGAGGCGATCCAGGGCTACGGCGATCCGAAGGAGCTCTGCCGGCAGTGCTACCGGCAGGGCTACGTCGCCGAGAAGCTCGGCAAGCGCGAGAAGGCGCTCGCCTGCCACCGGCGCGCGTACGACCTCGACTCGACCTACCTGCCCGCGCTCGAGGGGCTCGGCCACCTCCTCGTGCAGGAGGGGCAGTGGGACGAGGCGCTGCGGATCTTCACGAGCATCATCATCCACCACCGCGACGGCCTCACCGACCTCGAGGTGGTCGAGACGCACTGGCAGATCGGCGAGATCTCCGACAAGCTCGGCCAGCAGGACCGTGCGGTCGGCGCCTTCAAGAAGGCGCTCGAGATCGACGCGAACCACGAGCCGTCGAGGAAGAGCCTCGTCCGCGTCCTCGAGACCCTCGGCGACTGGGAGGGCGTGGTCGAGCAGCGCCAGCGGCTCCTCCCGCTCCAGGAGGGCCCGGCGAAGTTCGAGAACTTCGTCGCCCTCGGCGAGGCCTGCCGCGACCGGCTCCACGACCCGTACCAGGCCATCGACGCCTACCTCGGCGCCTCGCGCGTCGACCCGACCTCGCTCCCGGTCACCCAGGCGCTGCTCGGCCTCTACAAGGAGACGCGCCAGGGCCAGAAGGCGGCCGACGTGCTCGCGCAGCTCCTCGAGCGGCCCGAGGTCCAGGCCGACCGGCCGAGCGCGGCGCAGATGCACCTCTCGCGCGCCGAGATCCTGCGCGCCGAGGTGAAGGACGAGCCGGCCGCGCTCGTCGAGCTCGAGAAGGCGCTCGACGCGAACCCGCGCCTCGTGCAGGCGTTCGCCCAGGTGGAGGAGATCCTCGGCGGCCAGAGCCGCTGGGAGGACCTCGAGCAGGCGTACGTGCGGATGATCGCGCGGCTCCCGAAGACGCCCGACGCCGCCCGCGCCCGCGCCGGCCTGTGGCGCGCGCTCGGCGACCTCTACCGCAACGTGCTCCGCAACGAGGAGGGCGCCCGCACGGCGTACCAGGTGGTGGCCCGCTCCGAGCCGGAGGACGCCGCGGCGCTCGAGGTCTACGCCGAGCTCGCGACGGCGAAGCCGGGCGAGGAGGGCGAGGCGATCGGCGCCTACCGCCAGCTCCTCAAGCTCGGCGCGAAGCCGAACAAGGCCGCCTCCGCGCTCGTGAAGCTCCACGCCCAGCGCAAGGAGTACGACCTCGCGTACTCCGCCGCGCAGGTGCTCGTGCACCTCGTCGGCGGCGCGACGCAGGAGGAGGTCCAGGTCGTCTCCCGCCTGCGCAAGTTCGCCCGCGATCAGGCGAGCCGCTCGATGGACGACGCGATGTGGGACCTCGTGAAGCACGAGCGCGTGAAGGGTCCGCTCGCGGACATCCTCACGCTGCTCGCGGTCCACGCCCGCGGCATGTTCGTGCAGAAGGAGAAGGACCTCGGCATCAACCCGAAGAAGGACGAGATCGACGTCCAGGGGTCGATGCTGTTCTTCGCGAACATGTTCAAGTACGTGGAGCGCACGCTCGGCATGAAGGGCCTCCGGCTCTTCCGCCGGGAGGAGCTCCCGAGCCGGCTGCAGCTGTTGCCGACGGAGCCCATCGGCGTGGGCGTCGTGGAGGACGCGTTCGCGGAGCGGCCGAAGAAGGAGCTCTGGTTCGCGCTCGCGAAGGCGATGACCTTCGCGAGGCCGGAGATGCTGCTCGCCCGGCTCATGCCGCACGAGCAGCTCGACCTCGTGTTCCAGGCCGCGTGCTCGGTGGGGACCTCGCGGTTCGTCGTCACGGCCGATCCGCACCTCGTCGAGAAGCTGAAGCGGGAGCTCGACCGGACCCTGCCGGAGAAGGTCCGCAAGAACGCCCTCAAGGTGCTCGCCCGGAACTACTGCGACGTCCAGCACCCGGGCGACGTGCGGGCCTACCTCGACGGCGCCGAGCTGACGTCCAACCGGGTGGCGACCCTGCTCGCCGGGGACCTCGAGCTCGCGAAGCGCGGCGCCCTCTCGGAGAAGCCCCAGGTCTCGAAGCTCCGGGAGGACACCCGGGTCAAGGACCTCCAGTCGTTCTGCCTGACCGACACCTACGGGACCCTCCGAGATCGTCTCGGGCTCTCGTGCGTCGTAACCACCTGAGGCGGCGGCCTCAGCGGCGTGGCGCGGGCGCGCGTTGACGGTCAGCCCGGCCCAAGACTAGGATTCACGCGGACTTACCCATGAAATTCACCTGCGAACGCTGCAGCGCGCAGTACATGATCTCGGACGAGAAGGTCGGGCCGGCCGGGGTCAAGGTCCGCTGCAAGAAGTGCGGGAACGTCATCCACGTCCGGCACGCCGAGGCCGGCGCCGCCGACGCGCCCGCGCCCGACGCTGGCGGCGCGGCCCCGACGCCCGGCGCCGGGCTCGACGCCGAGCTCGGCCAGGCGTTCGACTCCGCCTTCGGCGGGGGCGGGGGGGACAACCCCGACGCGACGCAGGCCATGACCTCCGCGGACGCGGCCAAGATCGCGACGGCCCCGGAGCCGCCCGCCGGCGAGTGGTACGTCGCCATCGGTCAGGCGCAGGTCGGCCCGCTGCCGCTCGCCGAGGTGAAGAAGAAGTGGGAGGGCGGCGAGATCACCCCCGACTCGCTCGCCTGGCGGCCGGGGATGGGCGACTGGACCCCCATCTCGACCGTGCAGGACCTCTCGGCGTACCTCGCCACCGTCCCCCGCGCGAAGGCGCGCCCCTCGCGCCCGGCCATGGAGGCCGCCCGCGACTCCGCCCCGCGCTACTCCACCTCCACCGGGATGCCGGCGGTCTCCGCCGCCTCCGCCGGCGGCACGCCCGCGAAGGGCACGCCCGCCGCGCCCGAGCCCGGCTGGAAGCCGGCCGGCGCGAGCGCCCTCGCGGCGCTCGCGAACGAGGAGATCGCCGCGCGCAACGCCCCGGAGCCGGCGAGGCCCGCGCCCGCCGCGAAGCCCGCCGGCGGCACGCTCGTCGACGCGATGAACCTGCCCGAGGGCGGGGTCGATCCGACCGGCGCCATCCCGCTCGCCATCAAGGGGATGGAGAAGACCGAGGAGCGGAAGGTCTCCTCGATCGCCCAGTCCGCCGCGAAGCAGCGCCGCTCGCGCGGCGTGCTCGCGGGCGTGGTGGTGACCCTGCTCGTGGTCGCGGGCGGCGTCGCCGCCGCGGTGTTCACGGGCCTCCTGCACGTGCCCGGCCTGGACGTCGGCGCGAAGCCCGCGCCGGTCGCCACCGCGCCGGCCCCGGCGCCGAGCCCCGCGCCCGCTCCGGCGCCGCCGCCCAGCCCGCCCCGACGGCCGTCGCCGCCGCGCCCGCCGCGACGACGCAGCCCGCGCCGGCCGCCGCGGAGCCGCCCAGGGCCGACCCCCGCCGCCCGCGCCGGTCGAGCCGCCGAAGGCCGCCGAGCCGGCCCCGAGGCCCCAGGTCGCCGCCGCCGAGCCGCCGGCGAAGCGCGGCCGCGACGCCGTGAAGAAGGGCGGCAAGACCACCATCGCCCGCGCCGAGCCCGCGCCCGCGCGCGAGGCCCCGGCCCCGGCGCCCGCGCCGGCGAAGAAGGGCGGCGGCGGCGTGCTCGACTTCGACGACGGCGACGCCGCGCTGAAGGAGGCGCTCGGCGGCTCCGCGCAGCAGGGCGGCCGGTCCGTCTACGTCCCGCCCGCGCCGGGTGGCGGCGGGGGGAGCCTGCCCGCCTCGGTCTCGACCTCGCAGATCCAGGAGGCCGTGGCCGGCCGGGTCGATTCGCTCCGGCGCTGCGTCTCGGAGCAGAAGGCGCGCGACCCGGACGCGTCCGGCACGCTCAAGATGGCGTGGACCATCGCGGGCGACGGCACGCCGAAGGACGTGCGCTGCGTGACGCCCGAGTACGCGAGCGGCCAGTTCGCCGCCTGCATCGGCGGGGTCATCAAGAACATCCGGTTCCCGCGGTCGCAGACCTCGGGCCAGCCGGTCACGTTCCCGTTCAGCTTCTAGAGCGCCGGCCAGGGCCCCGCAGCAAGGATCGATGGCGTGACCATCACCGCAGGCCTGCCGCCGGGCACGGCGAAGTGGCGCACGCTCGCCGAGATGGGCCCGGCCGATCTCGAGATGCTGCGCCTCATCCTGCGCGGCGGCTCGGTCATCGACTGGCGGCGCCTCGACTTCGAGACGCCGCGGGACGTGGACGCGTTCCTCGCGCTCAACCTCTTCGACCTCGAGGACCTTCGCGACGAGCGCCGGGTGAGGGCGATCCTGCTCCAGGCCGTGGAGTACCTGCGGGCGGCCTTCGGGTACCGGGTGGCGGAGCCGGTCGCGCGGCCGGAGGACGTGCGGGAGCTGTTCCTGCTCGCCTCGGGCGCGCTCGAGCCGAAGAAGTACCGCCGCATCGCGTGCGTCGTGCTGAAGGTGATGCACGTCATCCACCACCTCGAGGCGCGCGAGCTGCTCTTCCGCACGCCGATCCGGGAGGCGGACCTCGCCGACCGCGTGCACCGTCGCGTGATGGGCGAGGCGGAGCGCATGCGGATGGCCGGGCTGCCGATCGTGGAGTTCGCCGGCAACCGGAAGCCGCGGCCCTCGCTCGTCACGAAGCTGCTCGCGAAGCGGGAGACGGTGGCCGCGCAGGTGTTCGACCGCGTGCGCTACCGGGTGGTCACCGAGCGGCCCGACCAGATCGTCTCGGTCGTGTGGCACCTCACCCAGACGCTCTTCCCCTTCAACTTCGCGCTGCCGGGGCAGACCCAGAACAACCTCGTGCGCTTCTCGGAGCTGCTCGAGGCGCACCCGAAGGGCGCCGAGGTCGCCGAGCAGCTGCAGCTCCCCATCGAGCTCGAGGCGCGCGACCCCGCCGCGCCGCGCAACGAGTTCTCGGGGCGCGGGTACCGGGTGCTGAACTTCGTCGTCGACCTCCCGGTGCGGATCGACGACCTCATCCCGCCGCTCGATCCGATGGCGGACGAGCTCGGGCGGGTGGTCTTCTCGCTCGTCGAGTTCCAGATCATGGACGCCGCGACGGCGAAGGCGAACGAGGAGGGCGACTCCTCGCACGAGCGCTACAAGCGCCGCCAGCTGCAGCGCGTGCTGCGCCGCCTGTCGCGCGGGCTCGTCGTGCCGAAGAAGGGCGCGAAGGCGAAGGGCGACGGGGAGTAGGGCGGGAGCGGCGGTCACGCGGCGGCCTCGGCAGCGGGCGGTGCGACCGCATTCGCGGCCTCGGCGGGATCGTCCGGGTCCAGCACGGCGAGCTCGAGGCCGTCGCGCTCGAAGAACTCCCAGACGAGCTCGTCGGGGGCCTTCCCGCTGACGCGGATGAAGCCCTGGTGGATGGCGACGAGGTGGTGGGCGACGCAGAGGGCGACGAGGTTCCAGGACTCCGAGCCGCCGCCGTGGGAGCGGAAGCGGATGTGGTGGACGTGCTCGGCCCGGTGAGAGCAGCCGGGGACCTGGCAGCGGCCCTGGTCACGCTTCATCACCTCGTCGGCCTTCTTCCCGAGGGCGAGGGCGAGGTCGACCCAGGTCTCGGTGAAGTGCGCGCTCATCATGAAGAGCGCCTGGCCGGGGGTGAGGCCGGGGCCGGCGCGGAGGCGCGCCGACGTGACGGCGTCGCGGAAGAGGGCGTCGACGTCCTTCGGGACGGGGAACTTCACCTCGCCCGTGCGCCACATCCGACGATCCTGCTCCTCGCGGACCTCCCGCCTCGTGTCGAGCGCCGGCTTCGCCGCGGCCGTCTCGATGCGCGTCTTCACGTCGGCGGGCGTCGCGACCTTGGCGACGGCGCGCGCCTGCTCGTAGGAGAGGGTGCCGTCGCGCAGGGCGGCCCGGAGCTCCGGCAAGGACCGGAGGTTCCGCTCGAGCGTCATCCGCTGCCGCGCGGTCGACGGCGCGATGCCGAGGACCTCGACGCAGAACGCCTCGAAGCCGCGGATGCCGTGCTGCGGGAGGGCGGCGACCTTCCAGGCCCGGAAGAACTTCACGAGCACGAGGGCCCGGCCGAGCCGCTCGTCCTCCAGGATCCGGTCCTTCACGAGCTCTTCGAGCTCGCGGAGGAGGACGCGCGGGCGGGGGCGGGGCCAGGGAGGGCTGGCGGGTGCGGCGGCCGGAGGGGCGGGGGTGGGACTGACCCGCGCCACACCTGACGATTCCGCGTCGACGCCGCCGCGCCCCACATCTGGCCCGGCCTCGCCGCGCGCCACACCTGACGATCCGCCCTCGAGGTGCTCCGGCAGCGGGAATCCGCCCAGGAACTCCATCGAGATCGCCTGGAGGACCTTCCAGCGGGGCGCGTCGAGGTCCCCGAGCACGACGGAGGCGATCCCGAAGGCCTCCTTCACGCCCTCTCGCTGGACCGGGTCGTCGTCCAGCTTCGCGAGGAGCTCACGCCAGCCCTGGTCGTACGGATCCGTCCCCGGTTTCGTGGCCGCCTCGAGCTCCCGCACCGTCCGGACCTTCGCGAGCTCGAGCCAGCGCCGCTCCTGGTCACCGAAGGCGACGTCGACGATTGCGTCCGCCTTCCGCAGCGACAGCTCCCCCGAGACCACCGCCGCCCTGAGGAGCGGCCGCACGGCGAGCTTCCCGGCCATGGCCGCGAGCCACCGCGCGTGCGCCGGATCGATCCCGAGGCGATCCAGCGCGAGATCGCCGATGCCGTTGTAGCCGAGCTTCAGGTCGTGCTGCCGGAGCGCCGCGAGCCCCTCGCCGAGCGCGAGGTCCTTCGCGCCGCAACCCTTCGCGAGCTTCACCGTGAGAGAAATGAGCCGGGCCGCATCCACCTCGGGAAGCACACGCGACGTGGGCACGTCCTTCGCCGCCGCGGCGACACCTTCGAGCCGCGCGAGGAAGGTGTCATCCCCCTCTGCCGCAGCGCTTTCCGCGATCTGGAGTCGGCGAGGCATCTGAACGGAAGTGTAGTGCCGGGGTCTGACAGACCAGGGCCAGACTGGACACATCGCTGACGCTCCGGATGTCCGTCCCGGCCGCGGAGACCCAGGGCGAGCCGCCGCCGTCGCGTGGGCCTGCCTCGCCGCGCTCTCCGCGCCGGGGGCTCGAGGAGGGCTCCCGGACGCCCCATCGTGGGCGCTCGCGGCCGGGCTACTACAGGTGTAGTAATCAACCCGGGAGGCCGTGAACCCGGGCCATGCGCGCGCCGAGCAGCGAGACGGAGTTCCAGGTGCTGAAGGTGCTGTGGGCGCTTCAGGGCGCCACGGTCGCCCAGGTGCGGGAGCGGTACAACGCGCTCCACGGCACCTCGCTCGCGTACACCACGGTCATGACATTGCTCGGCCGGCTCGTGGCGAAGGGCGCGGCCAAGGTGGACCGCGAGCGCGAGCCGTTCCTGTACACCGCGGCGTCGCGGCGGCAGGCGGTGCTGCGCGAGCGCCTGAGGGCGTTCGTCGCCTCGGTGTTCGACGGCGACGCCGACGAGCTGGCGCTGCACCTCGTGGAGGCGGAGGTGCTGACGCCGGACGCGGTCGAGCGGATGAAGGACGCCATCGCGCGCAGGAAGCGGAAGGACCGGGGGCGCTCCGCGTGACCGCCGCCGTCGCGCACTGGCTCGCGAGCGGCGTGCTCCACGGCACGGCGCTCCTCGCCGTGGCCTGGGCGCTCGGTGCGACGGCGCTCCGGGGCGCGCACCCGTCCGCACGCGCGGTGCTGTTCGGCCTCGCCCTCGCGAAGTTCCTCGTGCCCTTCGGGCCCTCGTTCGAGCTCTCGCCCGCGGCGGGCGCGCCGCTCGTCGAGGGGGCGCCGGCGGTGGGGGCGGTGGTCGCGTTCGCGACGGCGCCCGCCGGGGCGGTGAGGGAGACGGCCTGGCTCGAGGTCGCGGTGTGGGCGTGGGGGCTCGTCGCGCTCGCGCTCGCCCTGCGGCGCGGGTCGCGCCACCGCGCGGCGCTCCGGACCCTCGGGCCCGTGGTGGCGCCGCCGGCCCGGGTCGAGGCGCTCGCCGCGCGGATGGGCGTGGCCGCGCCGCGCCTCGTCTTCCAGGTCTCGAGCCCGCGCCTCGTCGGCGTGTGGCGGCCCGTCCTCGTCCTGCCCGTCGGCGTGGAGGGCCCGGCGCTCGACGCGATCGTCGCGCACGAGCTCGCGCACCTGCGCCGCCGCGACCCGCTCTGGCTCGCGCTGCAGGCCGTGGTCGAGACGGTCTTCTGGTTCTGGCCCGCGGTGCGCCTCGCGAGCCGCGAGCTCACGCTCGCGCGGGAGCAGGCCTGCGACCTCGCCGTGCTGGAGGCGGGCGTGATCGAGCCCGCGGGCTACGCGGGCCTCCTCCTCGAGCTCGGGCTCGAGCGATCGGGGTCGCTCGCCATGGCGGCCCGGCCCACGCAGCTCGAGAGGAGGATCACGATGATCCTGGACGGAACGAAGGCGCGGCCGAGGCGGGTGCTCCTGGTCTCCCTGGTCGCGATGGCCGGTCTCCTCGCGGCCCGGACCTCGGCCACCCCCGAGCCCGCGCCTATCCAGATCACCGGCGCGCTCGAAGCGCGCGCGGTCAACACGCAGGTCTACACGCAGCGCCCGGACCTCGAGCCGTGCTACCGCAGCTACCTGGCTGCGCACCCGGGCACCCGGGGGGCCGTGCTCCTGCACTTCACCGTGAACCCGGACGGCTCCGTCGGTGAGGCCTGCCAGAGCAAGGGCACCACGCTGCCGGACGAGATCGGCCGCTGCGTCAGCGAGCGCGTGATGAAGTGGTGGTTCCCGGCTACGCAGGACGGGAGGGCCGCCGAGGTCGAGGTCCGGTTCGACTTCGCGCCCTGAACGCTCCGGCGAGGCGCGGTGATCCCGCACAAGGGCCGCCGGGCGGCCGTTCCGCGGACCCTACCTTCGCGGCGCGCGCCGCGGCGCACGTCCCTCGACACCGGTCCAGCGCGATCCCGATCGCCGCGCGAAATACCTAGACGCTGGCGCATCTTGCCGCGGCCGATCGACCCACCATGAGTGATGGACAAGGCACGGGCGCACCGAACGGTGCAGAGTGTGGACACCACCTCAGCACCGACCCGGAACGACCCGAGCCTCGGCCCGTCGCTCCGTGGGAAGGAGCGGCACATGTCCGCAAGCCTCGGCCTCCGTTCGCGCAGCGCCGCCGCCGTCGTCCTCGCGCTCACCCTCGCCGCCTGCCGGCAGGGAACGCCCGCGCGCACGGTGACCGCGGAGCGCCGCGAGGCGGCGACGCTCCCGACGACGCTCCTCTCGGCGGACTGGGAGGGCGGCGTCGGCGCGTGGACCACCGCGACGACGTCCGGCACCTCGAACTGGCACATCGTCACCCACCCCGAGCAGCTGAAGGTCATCCCCGCGCTCTACCCCGGCGCGGCGGTCCTCCTCCCGGACGACGGCGGCCACCTCCCCGCGCGCGGCGGCACGAACGTGATGTGGTTCGGCCTCGACGCGACCGGCACCTACGTCGGGTCGGGGTACACCATCGCCGCCTACGGCACCTCCACCGCGGCGCAGACGGGCACCCTGACCTCGCCGCCGGTGGCGCTGACCGCGGCGGCGAAGAACCTCCTCGAGTTCGACGCCTGGTGGGAGATCGAGGGCCAGGGCTTCCAGGGCTTCGACAAGATGATCGTCCAGCTGTCGAGCGACGGCGGGAGCACCTTCCAGCAGCTCGGCATCCTCAACCCCGCCTGGAACCCCGGCATCGACCCCGTCGAGGGCTTCACGAGCGGTGGCCCCTCGATGCGCCCGGCGTGGCGGCACTACGCGTTCGACCTCTCCGCGTGGGCCGGGCAGACGGTGAACGTGCGGTTCCTGTTCGACGCCGACACGACCCACAACGCCTTCCGTGGCTGGACGATCGACAACGTGGCCGTCTCCTCCGGCGGCGCCCTCCCGGCGCCGGTCATCACCGGCGTCTGGCCGGCCGCCGGCACCAAGTTCGCGAGCATGTGGATCTCCGGGGCGGGCTTCCTCGAGGGCGCGACCGTCAAGGTCGGCGGCATCCCGGTGCCGGCCATCGACTTCACCTCGCTCGGCGCCGGGCTCCTGTTCGTCGCGACGCCGGACCTCGTCCCCGCCGGCGTGCAGGACGTGCAGGTCGTCAACCCGGACGGCCAGGTGGCGACGCTCTCCGGCGTCTGGTCGTCCGTGAGCGGCGCGGTGCCGAACGTCACCGGCGTCACGCCGGGCACCGGGACCGCGGGCACCCCGACGGCCGTCAACCTGTTCGGGTTCGGGCTCTCCGCCGGCGTCGCCACCCTCCACGTGGGCGACTACAACGTCACGACGTTCAACGTGCAGAACGACAGCGCCGCCACGGCCACGTTCCCACCGCTCGGGCCCGGCACCTACAACGTCATGATCTCCGGCGTGGACGGCCAGGTCCGCACGCACGTCGGCATCTTCACGGTGCCGACCGTCACCGACACCTCCACGATCGCCGTCACCGCCCCGAACGGCGGCGAGGCCTGGGCCATCGGCTCGACGCAGCCGATCACCTACACTGCGACCGGCGTCACCTCGGTCGCCATCGAGCTCTGGCGCGACGGCGTCTTCGACCGCCGCCTCGCGTCGGGCGTGACGGGCGGCACGTGGTCCTGGACCCTGCCGGCCGATCTCCTGCCGGGCGCCACGTACCGGGTCACCGTCGCGAACGAGGCCGGCCAGACGATGGACTGGTCCGACAACACCTTCACGGTGAGCGGGTCCGTCGCGCTCGCGCTCAAGTCGGGTGGCGGCCAGTCGGCCACCGTGGGCGCGGCCTTCACGAACCCGGTCTGCTTCCACGCGGACGACGGGGCCACGCACGCCCTCGAGAACCTGCCCGTGACCTTCACCTTCCCGGGCTCGGGCGCGACCGGCGTCCTGGCGAGGACCGCCGTGGTGACGAACGCGAGCGGCGACGCGTGCGTCGGCGTCACGGCCGGCCAGGTCGTGGGCGCGTGGACGCTCACGGCGAAGACGGGCTCCGTGAGCGCGACGGCGGGCCTCACGAACACGGTCGGCGCCCCGGCGACGGTGGCGGTCCAGGCCGGCGACGCGCAGTCGGCCACCGTGAACACCGCCTTCTCGGCGGCCCTGCAGGTCAAGGTGACCGACACCTACGGCAACGTGGTGCCGGGCGCGGTCGTGACCTACGCGGCGCCGGTCGGGGCCGTGGCCTCGGCCACGCTCTCGGCCACGACGGCGACCACCTCGGCCGCCGGCCTCGCGAGCGTGACGGCGACGGCGAACACGAAGTCGGGGGGCTTCGCGGTCACGGCCTCGGTGGCGGGCGTGGTGACCCCGGCGAGCTTCGCGCTCACGAACAACCCCGGGGCGCAGACGGGGGTGGCGGTCGTGACGGGCGGCGGCCAGTCCGCCACGGTGAACACGGGGTTCACGACGGCGCTCCAGGCGAAGGTGAGCGACACCTACGGCAACGGCGTGCCCGGCGTCACGGTGACGTTCACCGCGCCGGCGAGCGGCGCGAAGGCCAGCCTCTCGGCGCCTTCCGCGGTGACGGCGGCGGACGGCACCGCGAGCGTGAACGCCACGGCCGGCACGGTGGCGGGCGGCTACAACGTGACCGCGGCGGCCGCGGGCGTGGCGACCCCTGCGAGCTTCGCGCTCACGAACACCGCTGGGCCGCCGGCCACGGTGACGATCGTCGGCGGCGGCACGCAGTCGGCGACCGTGAACACGGCGTTCGCGGCCGGCCTGCAGGTGCGGGTGGACGACCAGTACGGGAACGTGGTCTCGGGCGCGACGGTCGGCTACGCGGCGCCGGCCGGGGCAGGCGTGGCGACCGCCACCGTCCCCGCGACGGCGACGACGTCGGCGGCCGGCCTCGCGAGCGTGACGGCGACGGCGGGCACGGTCGTGGGGAGCTACTCCGTGACGGCCACCGTCGGCGTGCTGCCCGCGGTGACCTTCTCGCTCACCAACAACCCGGGCGCGGCATCCCAGGTGACGGTCGTGGCGGGGGGCACGCAGTCGGCGACGGTGAACACCGCGTTCGCGACGGGCCTCCAGGTCCGCGTGCAGGATCAGTACTCCAACGCGGTCCCGGGCGTGACGGTGAGCTACGCGGCGCCCGCGACCGGGGCGAAGGCGACGCTGTCCTCGGCGACGGCGGTGACCTCGGCGGCCGGCCTCGCGAGCGTGAACGCCACGGCCGGAACGGTCGCGGGGAGCTACGCCGTGACCGCGACGGTCGGGGCGCTGCCCGCCGCGTCGTTCGCGCTCACGAACGCTCCGGGCGCCGCGTCGGTCGTGGTGAAGGTCGCGGGCGACGGCCAGTCGGCGACCGTGAACACGGGGTTCGCGACGGCGCTGCAGGTCCGGGTGGACGACGCGTTCTCGAACCCGGTGCCGAACGTGACGGTGACGTTCGCCGCGCCGGGGACCGGGGCGTCGGCCGCGCTGTCGGCGGCGTCGGCCACGACGTCCGCGGGCGGCACGGCGAGCGTGACGGCGACCGCCAACACGAAGGCGGGAGCCTACGCGGTGACGGCGTCGGCGGCCGGCGCGTCCTCGGCCTCCTTCTCGCTCACGAACTCCACCGGCGCCGCGGCGTCGGTGACGATCGTGGCCGGCAGCCCGCAGTCGGCGGTGGTGGGCGCCGCGTTCGCGACCGGCCTGCAGGTGCGGGTGGACGACGCGTTCGCGAACCCGGTCCAGGGCGTGACGGTGACCTACGCGCCGCCGGCGTCCGGCGCCGGGGTGGCGACCTCCTCGCTCTCGGCGACGACGGCGACCACCTCGGCGGCGGGCACGGCCAGCGTGACCGCGACCGCGGGGCTCGTGGCGGGGAGCTACACCGTGACGGCGACGGCGGCCGGCGTGGCGACGCCGGTGGGCTTCGCGCTCACGAACACGGCGGGCCCCGCGGCGGCGCTCGTGAAGCTCTCCGGTGACGCCCAGTCGGCCACGGTGAACACCGCGTTCGCGGCTGCCCTCGAGGTTCGGGTGGACGACGCGCACGGCAACCCCGTGCCGAACGCGACGGTGACGTTCGCCGCGCCCGCCTCCGGGGCCCGGGCGGCGCTGTCGGCGACGACGGCGACGACGTCCGCGGCGGGCACCGCGAGCGTGACCGCGACGGCCGGGACGGTGACGGGCAGCTACGCCGTGACGGCGACCGTGACGGGCGTGGCGACGCCCGCGAGCTTCGGGCTCACGAACGCCGTCGGGGCCGCCTCGGTGGTCGTCCGGGTGGCGGGCGACGGGCAGTCGGCGACGGTGAACACGGCGTTCGCGACCGCCCTGCAGGTGAAGGTGACCGACGCCTTCGGCAACGGGGTGCCGGGAGCCCAGGTGGCCTTCGCGGCGCCGGCGAGCGGGGCGAAGGCGAGCCTGTCGTCGACGACCGAGACCACCTCGGCGGCCGGCACGGCGAGCGTGACCGCGACGGCGGGGACGGTCGCGGGGTCCTACGCGGTGACCGCGACGGCGTCCGGCGTCGCGACCCCCGCGAGCTTCGCGCTCACCAACGACCCCGGGCCGGCGGCCGCGGTCGCCACGCTCGCGGGGTCGACACCCCAGACCGCCGAGTCGGGCGGCTTCCCGTTCCAGGTCGCCCTCGGGGTCCGCGCGACCGACGCCTTCGGGAACCCGGTGCCCGGCGTGACCGTGACGTGGTCCGCGCCGGCGAGCGGCGCGCGGGCGATCCTCTCCGCGACCACGAAGGTGACCGCCGCCGACGGCACGGCGAGCGTGACCGCCACGACCGGCAACACCTCCGGCAGCTACGCGGTGACCGCCTCCATCCCCGGGGGCCACACCGCCACGTTCGACCTGACGAACGCGGTGGGCGTCCCGGCGGCGCTGCTCCGCGTGAGCGGTGACGCCCAGAGCGCGACCGTCGGCGCGGCCTTCGCGGCCTCGCTCGTCGTGCGCGTGAACGACGCCCGCGGGAACCCGATCCAGGGCGCGGCCGTCGCGTTCGCGGCGCCGGCGACCGGCGCGCGCGCGGTCCTCTCCGGCACGGCGGTGACCACCGACGCGGCCGGTGAGGCCCGGGTCACGGCCACGGCGGGCACGGTCGCCGGCACCTACCAGGTGATCGCGACCGCCGCCGGGGTCGCGACGCCGGTGACCTTCGACCTCGCGAACCAGCCGGGCGCGGCCGCGGCGATCGCCGCGGCCTCCGCGGGGGCCACGCAGTCGGCCACCGTCGGCGCCACCTTCGGCCAGGCCCTCGCCGTGACCGTGAAGGACGCCTTCGGCAACGGGGTGCCCTCGGTCACCGTGACGTGGGCGAGCCCCGCGACGGGGGCCACCGCCGTCCTCCTCGCCACCACCGCGACCACCGACGCCTCCGGCGCGGCCCAGGTCTCGGCGCGCGCGGGTGACGTCGCGGGCGCCTACGTCGTGAACGCCACCGCGCCGGGCGTCTCGAGCCCGGCCGCGTTCTCGCTCACCAACCTGCCCGGCGCCCCGAGCACCCTCGCCGTCCAGTCGGGCGGCTCGCAGCAGGCGGCGGCGGGCACGGCCTTCGCCGCGCCGCTCGTGGTGCTCGTGCGCGATGCGCACCAGAACCCGGTCCCCGGCGTCGAGGTCGCCTTCGCGGCGCCGGCCTCCGGCGCCCGCGCCACGCTCTCGGCCTCGACCGCGACCACCGGTGCAGCCGGTACGGCCTCGGTGACCGCGACCGCGGGCACGGTGGCGGGCGGCTACGACGTGACGGCCACGGTCGCGGGCGCGGCGTCGCCGGCGGTCCTGGCGCTCACGAACCTCCCCGGTGCTCCGGCCGCGATCTCCGCGGGCGCGAGCTCGTCCGGCCAGTCTGCCCGGGTGGGCGAGGCGTTCCCGGCGGCCCTCGTCGCCACGGTCCGCGACGCCTTCGGCAACGCGGTGCCGGGCGTGACGGTGGCGTTCGCCTGCCCGGCGAGCGGGGCGGGCTGCACGCTCTCCGCCGCGTCCCGCATCACCGACGCCCAGGGCGCCGCGCAGGTGACGGCCACCGCGGGCACGACGCCGGGCGCCTACGCGGCCACGGCGACGGTGACCGGGCTCACCGCGGCCACCTACGACCTCACCAACCTCGTCGGGCTCCCGGGCTCGATCGCGATCACCTCGGGCAACCCGCAGTCGGCCGGCGTGCTGCAGGCCTTCGCGGCGCCGCTCCAGGTGGCCGTGCGAGACGCCTACCAGAACCCGGTGCCCGGCGTCGCGGTGGCGTACGCCGTCGTGAACGGTGGCGCCGTGCAGGCCGCGACGCTCTCCGCGGCCTCCGCGACGACGGACGCCGCGGGGCTCGCCAGCGTGACCGCCACGGCGAACGCGGGGAAGGGCGCCTACGAGGTGCGCGCCACGGCGCCGGGCGTCGCCGCCCCGGCCGTCTTCGCCCTCACCAACACCGGCGTCCCGGCGGTGGTGACGGCGCAGGTCGACCTGGAGGTGCTCGGCTCGGTGCTCTCCGCCGGCGGCGGCGTGGCGCACCTGACCATCGCCGTCGGGCCGGTCGTGGGAGGGCTCTCGCCCGGCGGGACGGTCACCATCACCGGCCCGGAGCCGATCGTGCCCGTGCCCGGCCAGGAGGGGGTCGCGACGAGCGGCGCGGGCGTGACCGCCACGGTCGTGCACGGCGAGGCTCAGGTGGACCTCACCGTGAAGAGCTGGCGCGCGCAGACGCTCACGCTGGCGTTCGCGCCCTCCACGGCGTCGTCGGTCACGTGGGACCCGGGCAGCGGCTCCGTGAAGCTCGTGGCCGCCGCGAAGCAGGACGCGGGCGGCGGGGGCTGCTCGACGGGCGGGGCCGGTGGCCTCGCGCTCCTCCCGCTCCTGGGGCTCGCGCTCCGCAGGCGCCGCCGCCTCCTGCCGTTCGCGGCGGCGCTGGCGGTCGTGGTGACGCCGGGGCTCGCCGCGGCCCAGGTCGAGGTCGGCGCCCGCCTCGGCCTCGGGCTCCCGGTGGGCGACGCCGTCAAGTCCGCCCCGCTGTCGCGCGAGCTCTCCTGGCAGCTGCCGATCCAGCTCGAGGCGGAGGCGCGCCCGTTCAAGAAGCTCCCCGCGCTGGCGGTCGGCGGCTACCTCGGCTACGGCGTCGGGGGCGTGGGAGACGTCTGCGTCTCCTCCGCGAGCTGCTCGGGCCACACGCTCGATCTCGGCGTGCAGGCGACGTGGCACTTCCCGATCGTGAAGAAGCTCGGCGCGAGCCCGTGGGCGGGCGCCGGCCTCGGGTACGGCTGGGCAGCGGACGAGGTCTCGATCGGCGGCGACGAGCGGACGGTGAAGCTCCGCGGGCCGCAGCTGCGGCTCATGGGCGGCGCGGAGTGGAGGCTGCGCGACCGGTTCGCGGTGGGGCCGTTCGTGCAGTGCGGGATCGGGCGCTACGGCTGGCTGGAGGTCTCGAGTCCGCTCGGGACCTCGTCGGGCGCGCCACCCGACGCGGCCCTTCACGCGTGGCTGGGCTTCGGCGTGCGGGGCGCGTTCGAGGTGGTGCCCGCGCGGTAGCGGGGCACGGCCCGGGCAACCCGTGCCGCGCCGGTCTCACCGGCCCACGGGTGCGCTCACCCGGAACACGTGCCCATCCGGGTGGGCGAGCCTGAGCTCGCGGACGCCCCAGGGCTCGTCGACCGGAGGCGCCATGACGGTCGCCCCGACCGCGCGAGCGCGCTCGAACGCCTCGTCGACCTCGCGGCAAGTGCCGACCCAGAGGGTCATCCAGGTCGCGCCGGCGTCGTCATCGCCGCCGGGCACCGCCGGCTTTCCACCGCGCAGCCCCTGGCCGTCGTGACAGAGGAAGATCTCGATCTCCCCCGCCCCCACGCTCGCGAACTGGGCCGGCCCGTGCGCGTCGGCGTCGGCCGAGTCCCGGATCATCCCGCCGTCGTTGAACGTGAAGCAGCGCCGGAAGCCGAGCGCCTCGAACCATCGGAGGCTCGCGGGCACGTCGGAGACGTTGAGGATGGGGGTGACGGCGGTGACGTTCATGGCGCCCACCTAATGCCTCCGCGCGAAGGAATCCCAGGTCCGTGGGGTATCCCTGCCACCCGCCTTTCATTATGAGCGAGGCTCCCCCGTTCGCCCCGGAGTCCTCTTGACGCTTCGTCACGCCGCGCCGCTCCAGGCCCTCCTCGCCACGGCCCTCCTCTCGACCGGCTGCCCGAAGGAGGTGGCGGAGGGCCCGTCCGAGCTCCCCACGATCGTCCTCGTCAGGGGACCCGCGGTCCACGAGTGGACCCCGGTCCCCTTCGGCGCCGAGTTCGTCCTGGAGGTCGAGCTCCGGCTGAAGGATGGCTCGCTCGCGAAGGCCGGTGACTACGCCTTCGCGTGGGGCGGACCCATCGACGCGACCGTGGGGTGGATCGGGCTCACGCAGAGGCGCGAGACGGTGGCGCCGGGCAGGGAACGGCTCACGCTCTCCGCCACCGGCTACAACTACATCCCCGGGATCGGCTGCCGGGTGCAGGCGGTGGACCGCGGCACCGGGATGGCCGTGAACGCGCCGAACGCCCTCGGCCCCTTCAACGTGGTGTTCTGGGGCGGCACGCCGGCGGGTGTCGCGCTCCCGCCAGGCGAGGTCCGCCTCGGCGTCGGCGAGGAGCGGCCGTTCGTGCCGCTCGCGGGGCCGGTGGTGGAGGAGGGGCAGGTGAAGGGGAAGCCCTCGCACCTCCCGGTCACCGTCACCTCCTCGAACCCCTCGGTCGCCCGCGTCGAGTCAGACGGCGTCACGCTGACCGGCGTCGCCCAGGGCTCCGCGACGCTGACGGTGCGCGCCGGCACGGTGACCGAGCAGGTCCCGGTCACCGTCGACGCCCGCCCGCTCGGGCCGCCGACCACGGTCGGCTTCCGCGCGGCCGCGCCCCGGGCCACGGGGTACTCCTACTTCCCCATCGTCACCGCGAACGCCGGCGCGGTGCAGGGCGACTACCTCGTCGCGGTGGACGGGCGCGGCTACCCGTACCTCACGGCGCGGGTGAACTTCGGGCTGTGGCTCGCAGGCTGGACCGGCACCGACGCGGGCTGGGAGCCGGTGAGCGCCCCGGGCGAGGAGGTGGACGAGCCCGGCGCCGTCACGGTCGACGGTCGCGGCCGGCTGTACGTCGTGTACCGCACGTTCGGCCTGCAGCTCGTCGTCGCCGAGCGCGCCGCCGCCGGGCGCCCCTCGACCTGGAGCCGCCGGCCGCTCTTCCCGGTCGCGGACCTGGGGGCGTCTCAGGACTGGCTCCCCACCGCCTCCGACCACGGCGACGTCGCCGTCATGCCGCGGCAGGGCGGCGGAGTCTGGGTGGCCTACCTGCGCGAGTGGAAGCAGGCGGCGGGCAACGACCGGTGCCGGACGCAGATCCGGCTCTTCGAGGTCACCGACGCCGCGATCCAGGGGGTCGAGGTGGCCGAGGCCGAGCGCGCGGGCGCGTGCGACACCGGCTCGTTCCAGGCCCGGTGGCAGCAGGCGACCCAGCTCGTGGGCGTGCGGGCCGGGCAGTCGCGACCGGACCTCATCGTCTCCGGCATGCCCATCGCGGCGAGCGGCACGGGCTGGAGCTTCCCGCCGACCGCCTCCCTCACGCCGAAGCCTGCGCGGCCCGAGGACCCGGCGGGCATGGGCTGGTACCTGCCCGCCGACGCCCTGAACGCCGGGCTCCTGCCGGCGGACGCGCCGCGGCTCGTCTACCCGAGCGGCGTGGACACCATCGACCGCTACACCGCCGGCGTCGTCTACCTCGTGGACGGTGCGGGCCAGCTCAAGGCCGCCATGG
Organism: Anaeromyxobacter sp.; assembly: GCA_046351695.1. Lineage (GTDB taxonomy): Bacteria > Myxococcota > Myxococcia > Myxococcales > Anaeromyxobacteraceae > Anaeromyxobacter. The sequence goes on from JAXLYA010000002.1 coordinate 229,622, forward strand.
CGGCGCGGCTCTTCGCCGGGAAGGCGGTCGGGATGCGCTGGTTCAACGACACGCTCGTGGACGCGGTGACGCCGTTCGAGGTGACGGTCTTCCCCTAGATCACGCCCGCCCTCCGCAGCCCGGCCTGCTCCTCCTCGGCGACGCCCAGCTCGGCGAGCACCTCGGCCGTGTGCTGCCCCAGCGCGGGTGGCGCCGTGGGCGGCACCACCGGCGTGGCGGACAGCCGGATCGGTGAGGCCACCAGCGCCGCCCTCCCGGCGCGCGGGTGCGTGACCTCGACCCGCATGCCGCGGTGCCGGACCTGCGGATCCTCGAACACCTGCGCGAGGTCGTTGATCGGCCCGCAGGGCACGCCCGCCGCGTCGAGCGCCACGATCCACGCCGCCCTCGGGCGTCCCGCGAGGACCGGCGCGAGGAGCGCCACGAGCGCGTCGCGGTGCTCGACCCGCGCGGCGTTCGTCCGGAAGCGCGGGTCGGCGGCGAGGGCGGGCAGGCCGAGCACCTCGCAGAGCTTCGCGAACTGGCCGTCGTTGCCCACCGCGACGACGAGGTGACCGTCGGCGGCGAGGAAGCTCTGGTAGGGCACGATGCTCGGGTGCGCGTTGCCGAGGCGGCGGGGCGGCCGCCCCGTGGTGAGGTACGCCTGGGACTGGTTCGCCAGCATCGCGACCTGCACGTCGAGGAGCGAGAGGTCGACGTGCTGGCCCTGCCCGGTGCGGTCGCGGTGGGCGAGCGCCGCGAGGACCGCGGTCGCGGCGTACATGCCGGTCATGACGTCGGTGACCGCGACGCCGACCTTCATCGGCCCACCGCCGGGCTCGCCGTCCGGCGCGCCGGTGACGCTCATGAGCCCGCCCATCGCCTGGAGCAGGAAGTCGTAGCCGGCGCGGTGCCGGTAGGGCCCGGTCTGGCCGAAGCCGGTGATGGAGCAGTAGACGAGGCCCGGGTGCTCGCGCGCGAGCGAGGTGTAGTCGAGGCCGTATCTCTCGAGGCCGCCCACCCGGTAGTTCTCGAGGAGCACGTCGGCGCGGACCGCGAGCCGGCGCACGAGGGCCTGGCCCTCGGGGCGGGCGAGGTCGACGGTGATGGAGCGCTTCCCGCGGTTCGCGGAGAGGAAGTAGGAGGACTCCGACGTCTCGCGGCCCTCCGCGTCGCGCAGCCAGGGTGGCCCCCAGCCCCGCGTGTCGTCGCCGGCGCCGGGGCGCTCCACCTTCACGACGTCGGCGCCGAGGTCGGCGAGCACCTGCGAGGCCCAGGGCCCGGCGAGCACGCGGGAGAGGTCGAGCACGCGGAGGTGGCCGAGCGGGCCGGGGCGGGACGGTCGTTCCGCTGTGCGAAATGACATTCCGAAAGTCTAGATCATCCCGGTTGACAGCGGAACGGGCCTCGGACACCTTCGGCCCCAGGGATGTCCGCCGCCGCGCCGAAGGACCGGCAGTTCGTGACCGCGCTCGCGCGCGGGCTCGAGCTCCTGCGCGCGTTCGGCCCCGGCGATCGCTGGCTCGGGAACCGCGAGCTCGCCGCGCGCACGGGCCTCCCGAAGCCCACGGTCTCCCGGCTCACGCACACGCTCACCCGGCTCGGGTACCTGCGCCACGCGCCCGAGCGCGAGCAGTACGCGCTCGGCCCGGCGGTGCTCTCGCTCGGGTACGCGATGCTCGGCCAGCTCGACGCCCGGCGGGTGGCGCGGCCGCTCATGCAGGCGCTCGCGGAGCACGCGGGCGTCTCGGTGAACCTGGGCGTGCGCGACCGGCTCGGGATGGTCTACCTCGACACCTACCGCAGCGCCTCGACCTTCGCGCTGCAGCTCGAGGCGGGCGCGCGCATCCCCATCGCCTCCACGTCGATGGGCCGCGCGCTCGTGTGCGGCCTCCCGGACCCGGCGCGGCGGGAGCTCCTCGAGGAGCTCCGGAGGGACGCCGGCAAGGACTGGCCCGGCGTGAAGCAGGCCCTCGACCGCGCGCGGCGGGACTTCCGGGAGCACGGGCTCTGCTTCTCGCTCGGCGACTGGCGCGAGGAGGTCCACGCCGTCGCCGCGCCGCTCGTCACGGGCGATGGCGAGGTGCTGGTCTTCAGCGCGAGCGGGCCCGCGTTCCAGACCAGCCGCGAGCGGCTCGAGCGCGAGGTCGGCCCCCGGCTCAGGAACCTCGTGGACAACGTCCGTTCCGCGCTGCGGCACGGCTAGGAGGGACGAGATGGCGACGTCGACCGAGCTCACCGACTACATGGGGTTCCAGGCGCTGCTCTCCGAGGAGGAGCGGATGGTGCGCAAGGAGGCCCGCGCGTTCGTGAACGCCGAGGTGCTCCCGGTCATCGAGGAGCACGCGCAGGCGGGGACCTTCCCGCGGCAGCTCGTCGCCGGCATGGCGGCGCGCGGCTTCCTCGGCCCGACGCTCCCGCCGGAGTACGGCTGCGCCGGGCTCTCGAACGTCGCCTACGGCCTCCTCATGTACGAGCTCGAGCGGGGCGACTCCGGCATCCGGAGCTTCGCGTCCGTGCAGGGCTCGCTCGTGATGTTCCCCATCCACGCCTACGGCACGGAGGCGCAGAGGCAGCGCTGGCTGCCGAAGCTCGCGGCAGGCGAGGCCATCGGCTGCTTCGGCCTCACCGAGCCGGACTTCGGCTCGAACCCCGCCGGCATGAAGACCCGCGCGGTGCGCCAGCCCGGAGGGAGGTGGCGGCTCGACGGCACCAAGATGTGGATCACGAACGGCACCATCGCGGACGTGGCGGTGGTGTGGGCCCGGACCGACGACGGCGTGCGCGGGTTCCTGGTCGAGAGGGGGACCCCGGGCTTCTCGGCCCCGGAGATGAAGGGCAAGTGGTCGCTCCGGGCCTCGGTGACCTCCGAGCTCGTGCTCGACGGCGTGATCGTCGACGAGGAGCAAGGCCTGCTCCCCGGGGTGAAGGGCCTGAAGGGCCCGCTCTCCTGCCTCAACCAGGCCCGCTACGGGATCGCCTGGGGCGTGCTCGGCGCAGCCGACGCCTGCTACCGGTGCGCGCTCGACTACGCGCGGGAGCGCGTCCAGTTCGACAGGCCCATCGCGTCCTTCCAGCTCCAGCAGGAGAAGCTCGCGTGGATGGTCACCGAGCTCACGAAGGGCCAGCTCCTCGCGCTGCAGCTCGGGCGGCTGAAGGACCAGCACGTCGTGACCCCGGCGCAGGTCTCGATGGCGAAGATGAACAACGTGAACGCCGCGCGGGAGATCGCGAGCCGGGCGCGCACGGTGCTCGGCGCGAACGGGATCGTCGGCGAGTACCCGATCATGCGCCACATGGCGAACCTCGAGTCGGTCTACACGTACGAGGGCACCCACGACATGCACACCCTCATCGTGGGCGAGGAGATCACCGGGATCGCGGCGTTCCGGTAGGCGCGCTACCCCGCCGCCGCCGCGAAGCTCACGAGATCCTGGCCGTCGGTCCACTGCGCGTACCCGAGCACCTTGGCGCCGAGGCCGGAGGCCTTCATCGCGGCGTAGATGGGCGCGACCCCGCACAGGCGGCGCCGGTCGTCCTGGCGCACCGCCTCGCGGAAGAACGCCTCGGGGTCGCCCTCCTCGAGGGCGGCGAGCGTGCGCCGGTCGAGCGCGGCGAGCTCGGTGCGCTCCACCGGGTCGAGCGGACGGGCGTCGCCGTACATGGGCCCGGCGTGCGCGAGGTCGGCGCCGGCGACGTAGCAGACGTTGCGGCCGCGCAGCTCGCGGCCGAGCGCGTCCAGGAAGGCGAGCGTCGCGCGGGCGGGGTCCTTGAGCTGCGAGATCGAGGAGCAGAGCACCGGGAGGATCCTCGCCGGGCGCCGGTTCGCGCGGAGCAGCGCGAGGAGCGGGAGCTCGATGGCGTGCTCCTCGGCGTGGACGTCTTCGTCGCCGAGCACCTCGTCCTCGCCGAGGCGCCGCACGAGCTCGTCCACGAGCGCGCGGTCGGTCGGGATCGAGCCGAGCGGGGTCGCGTAGTCGAGGCGGGTGAGCGTGAAGAGGTGGGGCGGGGTGACGTGGGCGGTGCCGAACACGACGTAGAGGTCCGCGTCGGCGCCGGCGAGCGCGCGGGCGGCGGGCGCGTAGACGCGGGCGCCCCGGGTGAAGTCGACGTGCGGGACGACGACGAGGCGAGGCGGCTCGTCCGGCCAGCGCGGGGCGGGCAGCTCGAGCCAGCGGTCGAGCGCCCGGGCGAGGGCGACCGGATCCTCCGGGTACACGCCGCCCGCGCACGAGGGCGGGCGGTGGGGCTGGGCGCGGTAGGCGGCGAGCGCGCGGCTCCGGGGTCCGGGCGGAGGCATGTCGGGGGATGTCGTAGCGCGCCCGGGGACGGACGCGCAGTCGCGCGAGCGTGGGAAGGCCGGAAGGGCGGTGTTACCGCTTGTTCTTCTTCCGGTTCTTCTTCTTGTTCTGCCGCTCCTGCTTGCGCTTCTTGCGGCGCGCCTCCTGGTCGGCGCGGGACTCGAGCGCGATGGGCTCGGGCGAATAGCCCATCATCCGGGCGCGGGCCATGGCGCCGGCGGCCATCGGCGGCGTGTACCCCTTCGGCAGCCCCATGGCCTTCGCGGCCTCGGGCGGGATCATCCCGCCGCGCAGCGCCTGCTCCACCGCTCCGGCGTCGGCGCCGAGCACGTCCTCCATGCCCTTGCCCTGCAGCTGGCGCAGCTGCATGAGCTGCTTCACGCCGGGGAGGCGCGCGAGGAGGCCGGGCGCGGAGCCGACCTGCTTCATGACCCCGCGCATCTGGTTGTAGTGCTTGAGGAGCTCCTTGACCTCCTTCTCGGAGCGGCCAGAGCCCCTGGCGATGCGCTTCTGGCGGCGCTCGTCGACGAGGTCGGGGCGCGCGCGCTCCGTCTTCGTCATCGAGTCGACCATCGCGACGATGCGGTCGAGCGCCTTGTCGTCGAACTGGAAGCCCTCGGGAAGCTCCCCGAACAGCGGGAACTTCTCCATGATGTCGCCGAGCGAACCCATCTTCCGCACGAGGCGGATCTGGTTCACGAAGTCGTCGAGCGTGAAGTCGCCGGAGAGGATCTTCGCGGCGTCGCGCTCCGCGGTCTCCTCGTCGACGTGCTGCTCGAAGTCCTTCACGAGCCCGACGACGTCGCCGAAGCCCAGGATGCGGGAGGCGAGGCCCTCGGGCCGGAACTCCTCGAGGCGGTCGAGCGACTCGCCCATGCCGAGGAACTTGATGGGCTTGCCGGTGACCTCCTTGATGGAGAGCGCCGCGCCGCCGCGGGCGTCACCGTCGAGCTTCGTGAGCACGAAGCCGTCGAGCACGAGGCGCCGGTCGAACTCGGCCGCGGTCTTCACCGCGTCCTGGCCGATCATGGCGTCGGCGACGAGGAGGATGTTCTCGGGGGCGACCTCGCCCTTGATCTGCTCGAGCTCCTGCATGAGCTCGTCGTCGATCGCGAGGCGGCCGGCGGTGTCGTAGATGACGACGGCGGCCTTCTCGCGGGCGGCGGCGTCCAGGGCGTGGCGGCACATGGCCGGCGGCGCGACGCCCGGCTCGTGGAACACGGTGACGCCGAGCTTCTCGCCGAGGACCTTGAGCTGGTCGACGGCGGCGGGGCGGTACACGTCGGCGGCGACGAGGAGCGGCCGCTTGCCCTCGTCGAGCAGCTTCTTCGCGAGCTTGCCGGCGGTGGTCGTCTTGCCGGAGCCCTGAAGACCGACCATCATGATGCCGGTCGGGCGCCCGCGGTCCTTGCCGAAGCGCAGCGACGTGTCGACCGGGCCCATGAGGCCCTCGAGCTCGTCGTGGCAGATCTTGATGAAGTGGTCCTGCGGCCCGACCTTGAGCGTGCCCTTCGCGGTCTTGACCTTCGTCTCGACGACCTCGCCGATGGCCTTCTCTCGGACGCGCGCGACGAAGCGCTTCACGACGTCGAAGGAGACGTCGGCCTCGAGGAGGGAGACGCGGATGTCCCGGAGGGCGTCGTCGACCACCTCGGCGGTGATCTCGGTGCGCCCCGAGAGCTTGTTCCTTGCGGCCTTGAAGCCCTTGGCGACGGTCTCGAGCACGGGCGGGCCTTATAACACGGGCCCAGGGAGGTTTCCCCTGCCGTTTGGCTACTATGCACGCCTGTCCCGGAGGGACCAGGCGACCTACCGGAGGAGCGACGCGGCCGGTCCGTGGCGCGTCCCGGAGGGCGCCCGGGACGCGCTCGCGCCCTGGGTGGAGGCGCTCCGGGCGGGCCTCGCGGCGGACGACCCGCGCGCGGTCCGGGACGCGTCGGTCGCGCTCTGCGCGGGGCTGTCGGCCGCGCTCGGCGCGGCCCCGCCGCGGGTGGACATCCTCGCGGTGCGCCCCAGCGAGGCGTGGGGCGAGCTGCACGGGCTCTACACGACGGGTGACGAGCCGGCCCGGATCCGCGTGTGGATGCGCACCGCGAAGAAGGGGCGGGTGGTGGCGTTCCGGACCTTCCTGAGGACCCTGCTCCACGAGCTCGGGCACCACCTCGACTTCGAGGTGCTGCGGCTCGACCAGAGCTTCCACACCGAGGGGTTCTTCCGCCGCGAGTCGGGGCTCGTGCGCGCGCTGCTCGGCGAGCCGGAGCGGCGGGGCGACCCCTGAGCCGGGCGCCTACGCCGCGAGGCGCGGCGGGACCAGCTCGTCGATCGCGGCGAAGAGGTCGCCGAGGCTGAACGGCTTCGGCAGGTAGCGGTCCGGCGCGCACGCGCCCGGCGCCTGGGCCGAGATCACGACGACCGGGATGTCGGCGAGCGCGGCGTCCTCGAGCTGCGCCTCGCGGAACTCCCACCCGTTCATCACCGGCATCATGAGGTCGAGCAGGATGACGTCGGGGAGCGGATCGCGCGCGAGCCGCGCCAGCGCCTCCCGGCCGTGCCACGCGAGCTCCACCTCGTAACCCTCGTAGCGGAGCGCCTCGGAGAGCGACTCGCGGATGTCGGGATCGTCCTCGACGAGGAGCACCCGCGCGCGCGCCGCGCCGGAGAACGTGTGGCCGGAGGTGGTGGTCTCGCCGAGCATCGACGGCCCATATTGCAAGGGAAGCGCCGTCGAGCGGAATGCCACGGGCGAGGGGCCCTCACGCGGGCTCGGGCGGGCCCCGGGCGTACTCTCGGTGCAGCGGGAGATCGGTTCGGTCGTACGGAGAGTAGGGCCGCCCGGGATCGAACCGGGGCGCCGCTCGCGCGGCAGGGGATTTTAAGTCCCCCGCGTCTACCAGCTCCGCCACGGCCCCGGCGCATGATACCCCGCCCTCGCTCCGCAGCCCCTTCCGGTGCGCCCCCGGCGGGGCGGCTGGCGCCTTCACCTCGAGTGGAGTCTGCGCCAGGGCGCGATTCGGGCGCAGCGCTTTCGCGACCCTGCCGGGTCGGGAGTCCATCCTGCGTGACCCCGGGTGCGCCCTGGCCGGCCCCGTCCCGGTGCCCGCGCCCCGCGCTCAGTGCGGCGCGCGCTGCGGCTCGGGCACCCGGCCGACGGCCCGCGCGAGCGAGGCGGGCTCGACGGGTTTCGTGAGGTGCAGGTCGAAGCCGGCGGCCCGCGCCCGCTCCTGGTCCTCGAGCTGGCCGTAGCCCGACACGGCGACGATCTGGAGGGTCTCACCCCGCGCGCTGGCCCGCAGGCGCCGCGCCACCTCGTAGCCGTCCATCTCCGGCAGGCCGATGTCGAGCAGCACGACGTCGGGCGCGAACCGCTCCGCGAGCGCGAGCGCCGCGGGGCCGTCGGGCGCCCAGCGCGCCTCGTGGCCCAGGAGCTTCAGCACCTCCACCAGCGTCTCGGCGGCGTCGGCGTTGTCCTCGACGACGAGCACGCGCCGGGACCCGGCCGGCACCGGCGTGTGGCGCGGGGCCGGCGCCTGCGCCCGCGCCGCGAGCGGCAGCCTCACCTCGAAGGTGCTGCCGAGCCCGGCCCCGTCCGAGCGGGCCGAGACCTCGCCGCCGTGCAGCTCCACGAGGCGCTTCACGAGCGTGAGCCCGAGCCCGAGGCCGCCCGAGGTCCGGGCGAGCCCCCTCTCGCCCTGCACGAAGAGCTCGAACACGCGCGGGAGGAGCTCGGGTGGGATCCCGCTGCCGCGGTCGGACACCCTCAGCACCGCGCGCCCGCCCTCGGCGGCGAGCTCGACGGTGATGCTGCCGCCCGGCGGCGAGTACTTCACCGCGTTGTTGAGGAGGTTCGCGACGATCTGCTCCAGCCGGGTGGGGTCGCCGTCGATCTCGAGGCCGGGCGCGAGCCGCACGGTGAGCCGGTGGCTCAGCGAGTCGGCGAGGCCGCGCTGCGACTCGACGGCGCTCGCGACGACGTCGTCGAGCTGCACCCGCTCCTTGCGGAGCTCCACCAGGCCGCGGGTGATGCGCGAGACGTCGAGGAGATCGTCGAGGATGCGCGAGGCGTTCCCGGCCTGACGCTCGAGGATCCCCACCGCGCGGCTCGAGTCGCGGCCGTCGGCGGCGCGCCCGCGGATGACGTGGGCGGCGCTGCGGATCGCGGCGAGCGGGTTGCGCAGCTCGTGTGCGAGCATCGCGAGGAACTGGTCCTTCTGCCGGTTCGCGACGTCGAGGGCCACGGTGGCGGTGCGGAGCGCGCCCTCGGTCTCCTTCTGCGCGGTCACGTCCCACGCCGCCTCGACGGCGCCGGAGATCGTGCCGTCGCCCTCGCGGAGCGGGGCGGCCGACAGGCTCAGGGCGCGGAACCGGCCGCCCGGGACCGGGACGCGCACCTCCTCGCGCTCCACCCGCTCTCCGGCGAGCGCGCGCGCGAGCGGAAGCTCCGCGGCGAGGACCGGGCGGCCGTCGGGGTGGGCGGCGCCCACCGGCACCGCCGCGAGCGCGCTCCGCCCGAGGAGCTGCTCCCCGGGGCCGGCCTGCGCGAGCGCGGTGGCGTTCACGATGATGACCCGGCCGCTCGCGTCGGCCACCGAGACGCCGGCGGGGAGGGCGTCGAGGATCGCCGAGAGGTGCAACCGCTCGCGCGCAAGGGCCTCGTCGAGCTGGACGCGCTCGAGCGCCTGCGCGCACTTGCGGATGTGCGAGACCATCTCGTCGCGCAGGTCGGCCGGGAAGGTCTGCTCCTCGCGGAAGGCCAGGCCGACCACTCCGAGGCAGCGGTCCTCGACGAGGAGCGGCAGGCAAGCCCACGCCACTGCGTCGATGAGGTCGCCGCGGTCCCAGCCCGGGTACGCCGCCTTCCGCTCCGTGTCGGTGCCGAGCCACTGGGCCCGGCGCTCGGCGGCGGCCCGGGCGATGGGGAGCGGCGCCGTGAGCGGGAGCACCTGGTGCGCGCGGACCTGCGCGTCGGGGTAGCCGCGCCAACCCACGGCGCGGAGCTGCCCGCCGTCCTGGGGATCGAGGAGCGTGACGACGCCCGCCGCGGCGCCGAACGCGCCGAGGCCGTCGTCGAGGATCGCGGCGACCACGTCGGCGGGCGTCCGCGTGGCGGCGAGCGCCGCGGTCAGCCGCTGGCTCTTCTGCAGCCGCTCGCGCGTGACCCGCTCGGCCCGGCTCGCGCGGGCGCGCTGGATGGCGAGCGCGCACTGCGCTGCGACGGCGCGGCCGAACGAGACGTCCGCGCCGGAGCGGGCGCGGGCGACCCGGTCGGCGACGACGAACACGCCCACGGGCGCGGGCTCCGCCGCGAGCGGCAGCGCGATGGCGGCCTCCAGCCCGAGGCGCTCGAGCCAGCTGCGCACCGCGGGGGGCGCCTGCTCCACCGTCAGGGTCTCGGGCTGCCCGCGCTCGATGGCGCGTGCCAGGATCGGCGCCGCGCTGAGCGGGATCGCGTGGCCGAGCCGGCCGGCCTCGGGGCTCTCGTACACGCAGCGGAGGTGGTCCTCCTCCTTCAGCCAGACGGTGCCGTCCACGCCGCCGAGGAGCTCGACCGCGCGGGTGAGGGAATTGCGCGCCACGGCGCCCAGGTCCGGGTCGGCCGCGAGCTCGGACACCATGCGCGCGAACAGGTCGGCCCGGGCCTCGGCCCGGACCGCGCCGGTGGTCTCGAAGGCCACCCCGAGCGCGCCCTCGACGCGCCCCTCGGCGTCGAGGACGGGGTCGAGCGCGACCGTGAAGTGCCGGCGCGCGCCCTCCGGGCCGGGCGCCAGGTCGACGTCCCGCAGCTCCACCCGCTCGCCGCGGAGCAGCCGGACGAGCTCGCGCTCGAAGCGCCGGACGTTCCAGCCGGGGACCTCCCGGACGGGCATCCCCACCGGATCGACCCCCGGCGAGATGGCGCGGGCCGCCGCGTTCGCGTGCTCCACCACGAGCTCGGGCCCCCGCAGGTACACCACGGCCATCGACGGGTGCTCGTAGAGCAGTCGGGCCGGACCGGAAGGCGGGAGGGCTCCGGCCCGCGCGGGTCCGTCGGTGGAGTGCACCGGCCGAGGGTGTGCATCCCACCGAGGCTTCGCAAGATGCAGCGGCCGGCCGCCCCCTCCGGTCAGCGGCCGTAGCGCTCCTCGAAGAGCCGCCGCAGGCCCGGATTCCGGCGCAGCACCCCGAGCGTGAGGTCGGCGTGCCCGGGCACGTACCCGTTCCCGATGACGAGGGCGGCGTCCTTGCCGACGCCCTCGGCACCGAGCGCCGCGGCCGTGAAGCTCGTGGCCATCGAGAAGAAGAGGACGGTGCCTCCGTCCTTCACGGCGAGCAGGGAGGCCATCTCGGTGCCCGGCACCGACGCGCAGTTCACGACGAGATCGAAGGTGCCGCCCGCCTCCTGCACGCGGGCGAGCGCCCCCACGCCGTCGGTCGCGTCGAGCGCGAGCGTGCGGTCGCAGACGCCCGCGCCCTGCACCGCCGCGAGCGCCGCGGGGGAGAGGTCGCACGCGACGACCTCGCCGTTCCCGGACAGGAGCTCCCGCGCGTGGGCGCAGACGAGCGCGCCGGACTTGCCGGCGCCGAGCACGAGCACGCGCATGCCGGGCCGGACGTAGCGCGCGGCGAGGGCGGGGGCGCCGCACACGTCGAGCGCCGCGAGCGCGAGCGTCTCCGGGAGGTCCGGGGGCAGCGCGGCCCAGAGGCCCGAGGCGAACAGGATCGCCTCGCCCTCGCACTCGACCCGGTCGATGGCGGGGCGGACCGCACGGATGGCGTCGATCCGCAGCGGGGTCAGCGTGAGGGACACGAGCGTCGCCAGGCGGTCGCCCGGGCGGAGCTTCCCGGCCGCCGGGTGGGCGGGCCCGATGGCCTTCACGCGGCCGATGAGCATGCCGCCCGAGCCGGTGACGGGGTTGTGGAGCTTCCCGCGGGTGCGGACGATCTTCTGGACCTCGTCGGCGATCTTCGCGGGGTCACCGCCGGCGACGCCGGAGAGCTGCTTGAAGCTCGCCGCGTCGACGTTGAGCGCGTCGACGGAGATGGAGAGCTCGTCGTCGCCGAGCGGCAGCGCGGGGTCCAGCACGTCCGCGCGCTGGGGGAGCACGCCCTTCGGGGAGACCACGCGGCGGAGGCCGTAGGGATCCATGGGGGCGCGTTATATCCGACTCCGGGTCCGATTCCGACCCGGACTCCGGATCCCGATCCGGATCCCGATCCCGATCCGGACTCCGGATCCCGATCCGGATCCCGATCCCGATCCGGATCCCGATCCCGATCCGTCTCCGCCCCCCCCTACGCGTCCCCGTCCGCCAGCACCAGCTTCTCGAGCAGCGCGACGTCTCCCGGCAGCGGCTCCGCCGGATCCCTCAGCCTCCGCTCGATCCGCGCGCAGATGGCGGCGTCGAGCCGGAGCCCCGCGGTGAAGAACGCGTTCCGGGAGGCGGCGAGCGCCCCGATGGCGTCGGCGGTCCGACCCTCCGCCGCGAGCACGCGCGCGCGGGCGAGGCGGGCGACGGCGACGAGCACCCGGCCGCCGCGGAGGCGGGCGACCTCCTCGAGCTGGGCGGCCTCGGCCTGCGCGTCGGCGAACCGGCCGCGGGCGAGGCTCACCCGGACCGCGGTGGCGCGGAGGGTGGCGTCGCAGGTGGCGCAGGTGCCGTGGCGGGCGGCGGACGCGGAGGCCTCCCGGAGCGCGTCCTCGGCGGCGTGGCTCGCGCCGGCGGCGAGGCGGCTGCGCGCCAGCGTGGTGTAGAGCCGCGTGAGCGCGTGGCGCCGGATGGCCCCGCGCTCGGCGGCGAGGACGCCCTCGTCGACCAGGGCGAGCGCCTCCTCGTGCGCGCCGCGGACCACCTTCAGCGTGGCGAGCCGCTCGAGGGCGAGCGCCTCGCCGAGCGACGAGCCCGTGGCGCGGTGGCCCCGGAGCGCCTCCTCGAGGTCGGCCTCCGCGAGCTCGAGGTCGCCCGCGGCGAGCGCGGCCACGCCGGTGCCGTGGCGCCCGACCGCCATCGCGTCGAGCCGCTCGCGGGCGCGCATCCGCGCGGTGTAGGCGGTGGCGGCGCGGGCGAGGTCCGCGGCGGTGCGATCGCCGAGGAGGTCCCGCTCCCAGAGCACGAGGTCGAGGTCGAGGCAGGCGCGGGCGTCGTCCTCGACGCCGGACGCGAAGGGATCGAGCACGAGCGCGGCGGGATCGGCGTGCCCGCCCGCGGGCGAGGGCGCGGAGGCGGCCGCGACGGCGGCGAGGTCGCGCGCGGCGGTCGCGGGGGCGGCCTCGCCGAGGGCGTCGGCGCGGGAGGCGGAGGCCTCCGCCTCGGCGCAGGCCTCGGCGAGCTTCCCGTCGTGCCAGAGGAGGCGCGCGCGCAGGAGGAGCAGGGCCGGGGCCTCGTCGCCCTCGCCGGCGGCCTCGAGCCCCTCGTCGACCTCGGAGGACGCGGCGCGCATCGCGCCGCCCGAGGCGAGCGCGAGCGCGCCCAGCCGGTGGTCGCGGGCCCGCCGGGGCGGATCGCCCTCGCCGGCGGCCTCGAGCGTCCGGGCCGCGTCGGCGAAGGCCCGCGCCGCGCCGCCGAGCTCGCCGAGCGCGAGCTGGACCCCGGCGGTCGCCTCGAGGACCTCGGCGACGAGCGCCGCCTCGCCCGCGCCCGGCCGCGCGAGCAGCCGCAGCGCCTCGCCGAAGAACGCGAGCGCCTCGCGGAGGCCGGCGCGGGACGCCGCGCGGTGGCCCGCCGCGACGAGGTGACGGAGCGCGAGCTCGGGCCGGCCCGCCCGCAGCCGGTGGTGCGCGAGGAGCTCGGAGGGTGGCTCGCCGCCCGCGGTCGAGCCCGCCTCGAGCGCGTCGGCGATGGCCGCGTGAAGCTCGGCGCGGCGGCCCTGCGGCACCGCCTCGTAGAGCACCTCGTGCACGAGCGCGTGGTGGAAGTGGTAGCCGGCGCCGTCCTCGTCCACGAGCCGCGCCGCGAGCGCGCGCTCGAGCCCGTCGAGCGCCTCGTGCGCGGTGAGGCCCGAGACCGCGCGGACCACCTCGAAGTCGAAGCGCTGGCCCGCGACGGCGGCCGTGGCGAGCAGCGTGGCGGCGCCCTGCCCGAGGCGGCCGAGCCGGGCGCGGATCGCCGCGGCGGCGTCGGCCGGCTGCTCGGCGCCCGGCGCCTCGCGGCGGGCCCGGAGCAGCTCCTCCGCCACGAGCGGGGAGCCGTCGGTGACGCGGTAGAGCTGCTCGACGAGCGGCTCGGGAGGCTCCTCGCCGAGCACGTCGGCGGCGAGCTCGCGGACCGCGGCGAGGCCGAGCCGGGGCACCCGCACGCCGCGCGCGAGCCGGGCGCCGTCGAGGTGGGCGAGCGCCGCCTGGGCGGGCGTGCCGGCGTGCAGGGCCTCCTCGCTGCAGGTCGCGACCACGACCAGCCGGAGCTCGCGGGCCCTGCGGGCGAGGACGTGGAGGAGGTCGAGCGACGACTCGTCCGCCTCGTGGAGGTCGTCGAGGAGGAGGTACAGCGGCTTGCCGCCGCCGAGCTCGCGGAGCGCGTCGGCCACGGCCTCGACGACGCGCCGCCGGGTCGCCTCGGGCGAGGCGCGCCCGGGCGCCTGGAGCGCCGAGAACGGATCGGGGGAGTCCGGGTGGGCCCGGCGCTCGGCGGAGAACGCGTCGGCGAAGACCGCGTAGGGCTCGCCCTCCGCCCCGGCGCCCGCCACGCCGCAGAGGACGGTGGCCCCACGCGACTGCGCGAGGCGCGCGCCCTCGACCGCGAGGCGGGTCTTGCCGACGCCGCGCTCGCCGAGGAGCACGAGCGTGCCGTGGCCGGTCTCGAGGAGCGCCTCGAGCAGGAGCACGAGGCCACCGCGGCCGCGCACCGGCCCCGGCTCGTGCATGCCGAGCAGCCGGCGGGCGGCGCGGCGCGCGCCGTCGAGCGCCTGCCGCGCCGGCGCGCGGCCGATCTCGCCGCGCTGGATCGCCGCCCGGAGCTCGCGGAGCGCGTCACCCGGGCCGCCGAGCCCGGACGCGCGCAGGGCGGCGTCGCACGCGTCGAACTGGCGCAGCGCCTCGGCGCGGCGCCCCGCCTCGGCGAGCAGCCGGACGAGGTGGAGGTGCGCCTCCTCGATGGCCGGATCGGCGGCGAGCAGGCGGCGCAGGAGCGGCAGCGCCGCCGGGTCGCCGCGCTCGGTGGCGGCGCGGGCGATCGGCAGGGCCGCCTCCGCGAAGCGGCCGCGCAGGTTCGCCCGGCGGCGGGCGAGCCAGTCGGCGTCGGCATCCTCCGGGCAGAGGTCGCCGCGGTAGAGCGCGACCGCCGTGCCGAGCGCGTCGGGCGAGCCGTCCGCGACGGCGGCCTCGAATGCGTCGACGTCGAGCCAGGCCTCCGGGGCGAGCGCGACCTTGCCGCGCTCGATGTCGACGTGGCGGCCGCCGAGGATCTGGCGGAGATCGTAGAGCGCGCGGTGCAGGTTGTTCGCGCCCGAGGCCGGATCCTTGTCGGGCCAGAGCGCGTCGATCACCGCATCGCGGCCGAGGCCGCGCCCGGGGGCGAGCGCGACGAGCTTCAGGAGGTCGGCCGGGCGGCGGCGCCGCCACGCGGACGCGGGCACGGGCGCGCCGGCACGGACCACCTCGAACCGGCCGAGGAGGTGGATCCGCAGCTCTTCGCGCCCGCCGGGCAACCTGCTGCCTTCGCCCTCCATCCGAGTGATTCCCCCGTCGCGTACCCCTACCAGAACCTCGGATCCCGACCTTGATCCCGGGCTACATTCCCGGGCATGCGCCATCGTGTCCGCATGCCGGAGCCGCATACGCATCTCTTTCACCTCGAGTTCGAGGTCGACCGTCCGGGGGAGACGCTCGACCTCGCGTTCCCCGTGTGGACGCCGGGCAGCTACCTGGTGCGCGAATTCGCGCGGCACGTGGAGGGGCTCGCCGCCTCGGACGGACAGGGGCGCGCACTCCCCGTCCACAGGCTGGACAAGCGGCGACTGCGGGTGGACTCGGCCGGCGCCGCGCGCGTGGTGGTGAGCTTCCGCGTCTACGCGAACGAGCTCACGGTGAGGACGTGTCACCTCGACGGGACACACGGCTACCTGAACGGCGCGGCCGTCTTTCCCTACATCCCGGGGCGGGAGCGCGAGCCGCAGGAGCTCCTCGTGGAGCCGCCCGAGGGCTGGAAGGTCTCGACCGCGCTCGCGGGCGGCCCCACGCGGTTCACCGCCCGCGACTACGACGAGCTCGTGGACTCGCCCCTCGAGATCGGCACCCACCGGCTCGTGCCCTTCACCGCGATGGGCAAGCCCCACGAGATCGCGATCTGGGGCCGGGGAAACCTCGACGAGGGCCGGCTCGCCGACGACGCGGCGCGCATCGTCGAGGAGCACGGGCGGATGTTCGGGGGGCTCCCGTACGACCGCTACCTCTTCATCGTGCACCTCGTGGACAAGCGGCGCGGCGGCCTCGAGCACGCCGCCTCGACGACGCTCTCCATCGGGCGCCACCAGTTCTTCCCGAAGGACGCCTACGAGGAGACGCTCGGGCTCGTCTCGCACGAGTTCTTCCACGTCTGGAACGTGAAGAAGCTCCGCCCGGCGGCGTTCGTGCCGTTCGACTACGGGCAGGAGCAGTACACGCGCCTCCTGTGGTGGTTCGAGGGCGCGACCTCCTACTACGAGGGGCTCGCGCTCGTGCGGGCGGGGCTCGTGCCGGTGCGCTCCCACCTCAGGAACCTCGGCCAGGCGCTCACGACGCTCGAGCGAACCCCGGGCGCGCGGAAGATGTCGGTCGAGGAGGCGAGCTTCCTCGCCTGGGTGAAGCACTACCGGCCCGACGAGAACAGCGTGAACAGCGCCATCTCGTACTACCTCAAGGGGGAGATCGTGGCCTTCGCGCTCGACCTCCTCCTGCGCGGCCACGGCGCCTCGCTCGACGACGTGCTGCGCGCGCTCCTCGGGCGGTACGAGGCGACGGGCGTGCCGGAGGACGGCGTCGAGGCGGAGGTCGCCCGGCTCGCCGGCGCCGAGGAGGCGCGGGTGTTCTTCGACCGCTGGGTGCGCGGGACGGAGCGGGCGCGGCCGGACGTCGAGACCGTCGGGCTCGTCATGCACCGGCGCGCCGCCCATGGGCTCGAGGACAAGGGCGGCACGGCCGGGAAGCGGGACGACGCGGAGGCGCCGCGGCCCGGCTGGCTCGGGGCGGACCTCGCCCCCGGGTCGAAGCTCGTGGTGCAGCAGGTGCGGGAGGGCTCGCCCGCGCACCGGGCCGGGCTCTACGCCGACGACGAGCTCGTCGCCGAGAGCGGGTTCCGGATCGACCGGGCCGGCCTGTGGGACCGGCTCTGCCAGCGCGGGCCGGGCGGGACGCTCTGGCTGACCGTGTTCAGGCGGGACGAGCTCGTGGAGGTCGTGGTGCCGCTCGGCGCGCCGCCGGAGGACACGCTCTGGCTCGAGCCGGCGCCGTTCGCGTCCGAGCTCGATCGGGAGTCGTTCCGGAGCTGGTGCGGGCAGGCGATGCCGGAGTAGGCCTCAGCCCGCGGTGCCGTGGCCGGCGCCGCGGGTGTAGTCGTACTCGGACCCGAAGATGCTGTGCGGGATGAAGTAGACGAGCAGCATCACCGCGGCGGCGGTCAGCACGGCGGTGCGTGCGCGGGCCGGGTAGCGCGCGGCCACGACGGCGGCCACCACCCAGGCGAGGAGCTCGACGACGACCTTGTTGTCGGTCCAGTCGTGGCCGAACGGCCAGCCCGACCAGAGCACGCCGAACGCGAACTCCTGCATCGCGGGGCCGAGCACGAACGCGCCCAGGAAGAAGGAGGCGATGGTCGCGCGCAGGAGCCCCGTGACCGGGCCCCCGCGCAGGGCCTCGATGGCCGTGCGCAGGCCGAACGTCAGCGAGAGGAAGATGACGAGCACGTGCACGAGCACGAGGAGCCGCGGCACGGGCGCCTTGTAGCGCGCGTAGACGGGCTGGTCGCCCGTGATGGACCGCCAGCCGGTCCCGTCCTCGAGGTCGACGAGGAATTCGTACTTCCCGGCCCGCTCGGTGAGCGAGGGCAGCGTGGCGCCGAGCCCCTGCACCTCCTCCGTCACGCCCCGCCGGGAGAGGCGGAAGGTGCCCGGCGCGAAGGCCCGGGTGGACCAGGCGTCGTGCGACCGGTAGCGGCGGTAGCGGACCTGCGCGGCGAGGCCGTCCGGGACCGGGCCGGGCAGGACGAGGGCGAGGTCGTTCCCGATCTCCTCGGAGCGCAGGAGCTTGAACGCCACCGGGCCGCGGGCGGTGTCGACCCGCCCCTCGAGCGGATAGGTCGGGCCGGTCCGGTTCTGGAAGGCGAAGCAGAGGACGGAGAGGGCGGCCGCGGCGGCCCAGGCGAGGGCGGAGGAGACCTTGGGTGTCACGCGGCGAAGCTACCACGCCGAGGTCTCGCGGTCGGCCGCGACCGCCTGGCCCGTCCCGCGCTATAACCCTCGGCGCCATGCCCTTCGAGCCCAAGGCCCACGCCGACCGCCGCGCCCGGATCCTCGCCGAGATGGAGCGCCGGGGCGGCGGCGTGATGATCCTGCCCGCCGCGGTCGAGCAGCCGCGCAACGCCGACAGCGAGTTCCTGTTCCGCCAGGACTCCGACCACGCCTACGTCACCGGGCTCGACGAGCCGGAGGGCGCCGCGGTCCTCGTCGCCCACGGGGGGGAGCGCAAGTTCGTGCTCTTCGTCCGGCCGCGCGACAAGGAGAAGGAGATCTGGAACGGCAAGCGGGCCGGGGTGGAGGGCGCGAAGGAGCGGTTCGGCGCCGACGAGGCGTACGTGCCCGGCGAGCTCGAGGCGAAGCTGACCGAGTGGCTGAACGGCGCGCCGACGCTCTGGTACAAGCTCGGGTTCTCGGCGGAGTGGGACGCCCGGGTGGTGGGCCTCCTCGGGAACCTGCGCGCGGGCGGGCGGCTCATGAAGCGCGCGCCGGGCGCGGTGGTCGACCCGGGGCGGATCGTGCACGAGCTCCGGCTCGTGAAGACGCCGGAGGAGCTCACCCGCCTGCGCCGCGCCGCCGAGATCTCCGCCGAGGCGCACATGCAGGCGATGCGCGACGGCCAGGCCGGCCGCCGCGAGGGCCAGGTGCAGGCGGAGATCGAGTACCTGTTCCGGCGCCGCGGCTGCACCGGGCCCGGCTACGGCACCATCGTCGCCGCGGGCGCGAACTCGACCATCCTGCACTACCGCGCGGGCGACGACGTGCTCCAGGACGGGCAGGTCTGCCTCGTGGACGCCGGCGGCGAGTTCGAGTGGTACACGGCGGACATCACCAGGACCTTCCCGGTCTCCGGCGAGTTCACCCCCGCGCAGCGCGAGCTCTACGAGGCGTGCCTCGAGGTGCAGAAGCAGGCCGTCCTCGCCGTGAAGCCCGGCGCCACGATCGACGGCATCCACGAGGGCGTCGTGCGCGGGCTCACCGAGGCGCTCGTGAAGCTGGAGCTCCTCGAGGGCCCCGTGGACGCGCGCATCGAGGACAAGGCCTTCCGGCGCTACTACATGCACCGGACCAGCCACTGGCTCGGCATGGACGTGCACGACGCCGGCGACTACCACGTGGACGGGAAGTCCCGGCCGCTCGTGCCCGGGATGGTCGTCACCATCGAGCCCGGCCTCTACGTCGCCGAGGACGACGAGCGCGCGCCGAAGGAGCTGCGCGGCGTCGGCATCCGCATCGAGGACGACGTCCTCGTCACCGCGGACGGTCAGGAGAACCTGACCGCCGCGGCGCCGAAGGAGGTCGACGAGATCGAGGCGGTGTGCGTGCGGTGAGCCCTCACGGCCTCCGGTAGCGGATGGTCACCGAGAGCCCGTCGGTCGCCGTGCTCGCGGCGCCGGCGGCGGTCGTCGCACCGGTGGGGACGAGCGCCAGGGAGAGCTCCCGCGCCGCCCCGTGGAAGAGGCTGGAGGCCGGGAACGGCGAGGCGCTGGTCCAGGTCCAGGTCATGAGCGACGGCGTCACTGCCGGCGAGGCGTTGACCGCCGCGTCCACCCATTCACCGTTCCAGACCTGCAGCTTCGCCCCGTTGCCGGCCGGCGCCGTGCCGCCGCCCGACCACGACACGTCGATGCGCTGGATCGGGCAGGTGGCGCGGTTCACGCAGCCCGAGGGGTCCGGTCCGTTCGCGCGGGAGGAGTCGACCGTGAAGACCTGGGCGGGCCCCGAGGCCGTGCCCGAGTCGTAGGTCCACGCGATCTGCTCGAGGCCGACCGCTCGCCCGGCGCCGTCGTCGAAGGTCCAGATGCCATCCGAGGGAGGTACCGGGCCGTAGACGTTCGCGACGTCGAGCGGCACGAAGCTGTTCGCGACGAGATCGAGCGCGTAGGCGCGGACGGGGTCGAGCACGACGACGGCGCCCAGCGTGGTGTCCCAGAACACGCCCTGGGTCCGCGAGTCCGGGAGAGGCGCGACCATGTCGTGCCGGCGCCAGCTGTTGCTGGCGGGCAGGTACTCCCAGACGACGGGCCACTTGTAGAACACCATCGAGTTCCGGAGCCGATCCCACGCGAGGAGCCCGCGCGTGAAGCAGGTGTCGGCGAGGCTGTTGCCCGAGGTCGGGCTGCCGTCGTTCTCGGGGTCGTTCCAGGCGGGGAACTTCGTCCAGACGAGCGAGGTGATGACCCCGGTGAGCTCCCACATGTCCGAGTAGCACTGGATGCCGCCCGAGTACTGGTCGGCGCCGCCGAAGCGGAACAGCCGGCCCGTGAGGTCGTTCACCATGCCCGCGTCCTGGCGGTAGGTCTCGTACCACCCGAGGGGCGAACGGGTGGCGGGCGTCTGCGTGAGCCGCTGCGTCCAGACCGATCCGTCCCAGCTCCAGGTGTCGCCGATGGAGGAGGCGAACTGGCTGCCGCCGAACAGGATCACGTTCGAGCCGTAGCGGCCGATGGTCGCGTCGATCCGGGCGGTGGGGCCCGCGCCGTTCACCTTGCGCGCCCAGCTCGCGCGATCCCACTCCCAGGTCTGGCGCTGGTTCGCCTCGACGTACACCGCCCGGCCTCGGCCCGGCACGTAGACGAGATCGCCCCGGCTCGAGAACGATGAGTACGTCGGGTTCCCGTCCGCCTCCGGGTCCCCGGGCGCGAGGACCGACCAGCTCTTCGCCGTGCCGTCCCAGGCCTGAAGCTGCGCCCCGGTCCAGTCGCCGAAGACCACCACCTGGCCTTGGCGCGTGTCGAAGGTGGCGACGTGCTCGGCGAAGGTGAGCGGGCCGGCGCCGGGCGTCACGTCCACCCAGGTCGGCGTACCGGCGATCGTCCGCAGCGCGTACGTCTTGCCGTCCTTGAGCGGGCCGGCGACCCAGCCGCCCTGCACGACGAGCTCGTTCCGGACCGGGTCCCAGGCCATCGCGTGGGACTCGCGTCCCGGCATCGTTCCCGCCGTCGTGAGCTGCGTCCACTTCGACCCGTCCCAGGTCCACGTGTCGTTCAGGAAGGCCGAGCCGAGCGTCATGCCGCCGAACAGCACGACCCGCTGCCGCACGGGATCCCAGGCGACCTTGTGGTACGAGCGTGCGGGCGGCGAGTCGGCGGGGGCGGCCGGCGTCGCGTCCCGCCAGCTCGTGCCGTCCCACTCCCAGGTCGGGTTGCCGTAGTTTGCCCCGAAGCTGACGAGCACGCCGCGCGCGACGTCCCAGGCCATCGAGGCGTCCGGCTGCAGGCCTGGGTTGAACTTCCCTTGATCGAGGTTCTTCCAGCTCCGCCCGTTCCAGAGCCAGAGGTTCGTCGTGTGCAGGAGCACGCCGCCGCGGACCGGATCGTAGGCCATCGGGACGTTCGACCAGGTCGGCGGGTTGCCGTCGCCCTCGGGATCGACCGGGATGACCTGCTTCCAGGCGGATCCGTCCCACTCCCAGGTGTCCCCGGGGGTGCCCCCGCCGGAGAGCTGACCGCCGAAGAGCACGACGACACCGCGGCCAGGGTCGGAGGCCATCGCGAAGAACCGGCGGGGCGCCGGGTTGGCCGTGCCGGCGACCGGCTTGAAGTAACCGCGGGCCGTGGTGGTCACGACCAGCCCGTCGCCCCGGACGCCGAGCGCCGAGCCCGCCACCTCGACGGCGTCGGTCTGCACGAGCGCCTTCGTCGAGTAGGTGCGCGTCTCGAGCCGGTGCGGGTTCTCGAACGTGGAGCCGGGGACCTTCCCGGCGAGGCTCGCGGTCCACACGACGTCGACGACACGGGTGCGGGGGCTCTCGTTGCCGGCCTTGTCGAGGGAGGAGACCCAGAGGTCCGCCGGGTCGGAGCCCAGCGTGAGCACGAAGGGCGGCCCGCCGCTCGGAGACGCCCGGGCGACCTCGCGGGCGCCGGCGCCGGAGCCGTCCCAGGCGATGACGGTCTTCGCGTCGGTGCCGGCGGAGGTCGCCGTCGCGGTGAGCTGGTAGACGGGCGTCGCGTCGGTGTCGGTGCCCCACGGGATCCGCGTCCAGGTGAGCTCGGGGGCGGCGGCGGTGCCGGTGAGCGGGGCGGCCGGCGCGACGCCGTCCACGTCCACGGTGGCGATGTTCTGCGCGGTTGCGGGCGCGTTGCCGGCGAGGTCGGTCGGGGTCCAGCGCACGTTCCAGGTCGCGGCCGGGTAGGCCGTGGCGCTCGCGTCGAGCGTGTAGACGAAGCTCGTGTTCACCGGCGCGTTCGAGCTCGCGAGCGTGAGCGTGCGGGTCGCGGTGGTCCCCGGGCCGGCGGTCACCACCGGGGCCGCGGCGAGCGGCTCGGCGGAGAGGATGGCGAGCTCCCAGGACGAGGCCGTCCCGACCGCCTGGACCGTCACGCCGCGGGTCGCGAACGTGCCGAGGTACCGGGTGGCGGGCGCGCTCGCGAGGGCGGGCGGGGTGTAGTCGAGCGTGAGCGCGGTCGAGGCGTAGCCCACGTTGCCGGCGGCGTCGGTGAGCGTCACGAGGAAGGCGGCGGGGCCCTCGGGGAGGTCGGTCGCCGCGAGCGCGCGGTCGAGCTGACAGCTGAAGCTCGTCGCCGGCCCGGCGGGCGTGCAGGTGGCGCCGATGGGCGTCGCCGTGTTGAGCTTCGCGGTGGGCGCGGAGAGGCTCTCGCTCGTCGTGAACGAGAGGGTGGGCCGGTCGCCCGCCTTGAACGCGACCTTGGCGGGCGCGACCGTGATCCCGCTCGCCGACGGGAAGGCGGTGTCGACCGAGAAGCCCGTCCCGGCGACCGCCGCGGCCGCGTTCCCCGCCTCGTCGGTCACCGCGACCGTGACGGTGTAGGCGCCGTCCTGGCCGGCCGGCACGGCACGCGACCACGTGAAGGTGGTGGCGCTCTGGGCGCTCGGCGCACCGAAGAAGCCGGGCGCGTCCACACCGGCGCGCTGGACCGCGAGCGTCGGGGCCGCGGCGAGCGGCTCGGAGACGCTGACCGTGTACGAGAGGGTCGCCCCGGCGGCGAAGGCGGACCGGCCCGGCGCGGCGGAGAGCACGGTGGGGTTCGTGAAGTCGAGCACCACGCTCGTGCCGCCGGTGGCGACGTTGCCGGCGGGGTCGGCGACGGTCACCGAGACGTTCACGACGCTCTGGGGCAGCTCGGTGCCGGCGAGCGCCGCCGAGGTGCAGGTGTAGGCGAGCGCGGCGTGCGTGCAGGGCATCGCGAGCGGGGTGGGGAGGAGCTCGAGGCGCACGTCGGGGTCGGCGGCGGGCGCCTCGCTCAGCGTGAACGTGACCTGCACCGGCTGGCCGCGGCGGTAGAGGCGGTTCGCGTGATCGGGCGTCAGCGCCGTGATGGCGGGCGCGGTCGAGTCGAAGCGCACCGCGCCCGCAGCGCCGAGCGGCCCCGGCGCGGCGGGGTTCCCGGCGCGGTCCGCGGCCGAGACGAGCGTGAGGGTGTAGGTGCCGTTCGCGGCGCCGAGCGGCACGTCGTACGAGAGGGCGTAGGTGGAGGCGTCGATGGTGCTCACCTGGAGCGGGATGGCCGTGCCCGCTCCCACCGGGACGAGCGAGGCCATCGGGGGCGTGGTGCCGAGCGGCTCGGAGAACGTGACGCCGGCGACGAAGCCGTCGCCCGCCCGCACCGACGGCGTACCCACCTGCGCGGAGGCGACGGTGGGCGGGGTGTAGTCGGTGGTCACCTTGTCGGCGTAGGTCGCGTCCACCAGGTTGCCGGCCGCGTCCGCGCCGTGGAGGACGAAGGTGAGCGGCCCCTCGGCGAGCGTCGCGGCGCTCGCGAGGGTGAGGTCGAACGCCCAGGTGTTGCCGCTACCGGAGGGGGTGAGGGTGACGGCCGTGTCCTTCACCGTCAGGGTCGGCGCTGCACCGAGGTTCTCCGAGAAGGTGAGGTCGGCGTGGAGCGTGCTGCCCAGCTTCGCGCGCGCGGGCGAGAACGCGGCGGAAGAGACCGTCGGGGAGGTGAAGTCGAGGGTGAGGGTGCCGAGCGGCGCGGTGGGCGTCTCGTTCCCGAAGAGGTCGACGAGCTTCGCCACCACCGTGTGCGGACCGGCCGGCATGTCGGAGGAGGCCGGGAACTCGACCTTGTACTTGAGGCCGTCGTGGCTGGCCTCGCCGAGCGCGCCCGCCACGTCCTGGAAGGACACCACCGGATCCGTGGCGAGGGGCTCGCTCACCTCGAACTGGATGACGACGTTCGTCCCGGCGCGCGCCGACGGCGTCACGCTCGAGCTCACGACCGACGGCGGCGTCTGGTCGGAGCCGCCCTTCTCGACGCAGCGCCCGCCGAGCGCCTTCGAGCAGAAGAAGCCGGCCGGGCAGTCGGCGTCGGCGGCGCAGGTCACGAGCGCGCCGGGGGCGAGGTCCTCGACCTTCACGGAGCAGGCCGAGGCCAGCGAGAGGAGGGCGAGGAGCGCGAGACGACGTGCGCGGGCGAGGGTGGGCATCGGTCACGGTCTCCGGTAGCGGATGGTGACGGCCACGGCGTCGGTGGCGAGCTGGGCGGCGGTGACGCCCGAGGAGGCGCCGCGCGGGACGACCTGGAACGAGAGCTCCCGCGCGGAGCCGTGGAAGAGCAGCGCGGCGGGGATCGTCGAGGCGGGGGTCCAGGTCCAGAGGGTCCGCAGCGGCGCGACGGCCGTGGCGTTGTTCGTCACGAGGTCCTGCCAGCCTCCCGTCCAGCCCTGCAGCGCCACCCCGTTCTGTCCTGCGGGAGAGGTCGCGCCGGTCGTCCAGGCGAGGTCGATCTGCTGGATGGGGCAGGAGGACGCGTTCGCGACGCAGACGGCCGGGTCCGGGCCGCCGGCGCGGGAGTAGTCGGCGCTGAAGAGCTGGGCCGGAGAGCCCTTCGCGGGCGACTCCCAGGTCCAGGGCGACGCCTCGACGAAGACCGCCTGGCCGGTGCCGGTGTCGAACGCGACCACGGGCGTGATGGGGGTGGCCCCGCCGAGCGGGTTCGCGGAGGTGAGCGCCACGAGGCGGTTCCCGGTGAGGTCCACGGCGAAGCCGCCGTTGTTGTCGAAGAGCACGGGCGCGCCGAGGGTGGTGTCCCAGAAGAACGCCGTCAGGGACGACGGCTGAGGCCCCGTGAGCGTGTGCTTCGCCCAGCTCGTCGTCGCCCGGCGCCACTCCCAGACCACGTAGGTGCCCGAGGAGAAGTTGGCCGAGTCGTCGACGAGGAGGAGCGTGGAGAGCGCCGGGCTCCAGACCACGTGGTCGCGGCACTTGCACGGCGGCACGACGAGGTTCACGAAGGCGGAGGGCGTGCCGTCGCCCTCGGGATCGTTCCAGGCCGGACCGCCGCCGGTGGAGCGCGCCCAGGTGGCGCCCGTCCACTCCCAGACGTCGAGCGTGCACTGCTGGTGGGCGCTCGTGTCGAAGTACGAGTCGTACCCGCCCACCCGGTAGAGCTTGTTGCCGACGGTGTCGGTGGCCGTGCCGGCCTCGGCGCGGAACTTGCCGTTCGGATCGAACGCGCCCACGGGGTGCGTCGCCGCCTCGAGGAGCGACCAGGCGGTGCCGTTCCACCGGTAGGTGTCGCCGAGCGCGACGTTCAGCGCGTTGCCGCCGTACAGGAGCACGTCGGAGCCGAGCGCGCCGATGGCGCTGCCGCCCGACGACGCGTTGGCGCCGCCGGTGGCCTTGTGCGCCCAGGAGACGCGGTCCCATTCCCACGTCTCGAGCGTGCTGCCCTGCTGGGGGAAGACGACGCGGCTGCGCCCCGGCACGTACACGGGGGTCGAGGTCCGGAAGAGCACGGCCGGGCTGCCGTCGCCCTCGGGGTCGCCGGGGGCGAGCGAGGCGTACGCCGCGCCGTCCCAGGCGCGCAGCGTGGCCGGGGCGGTCGAGTCGCCGAACATCACCACGCGCCTCGTGGTGGGGTCGTAGGCCGCCGAGTGCTGGCGGAGGTTCAGCGCGGCGGGCGTCACGTCGAACCAGGTCGGGACGCCGGCCACCCTGCGCAGCACCCAGGTCTTCCCGTCCACGGTGGTGGAGAGCTCCGGCCGCCCGGACTGGAGGAACAGCTCCTTGCGGCCGGCGTCCCACGCCCACGCGTAGTCGCTGCGCGGGAACGGGGTGGTGGCCCCGGCGGTCGCGACCGAGGTCCACGTCGTGCCGTCGTAGCACCACAGGTCGCCCTGATACGCCCCGGCCTGCGTCCGGCCGCCGTAGAGGCAGGTCTGGTTCACCTCGGTGTCGAAGTAGAGCGCCGAGAACTGCCGCACCGGCGAGGGGTTCTGCGGCGTCGGCACGGTCTTCCATGGGCCGCCGCTCCACTCGTAGGTGACGCCGTCGTTGCCGTAGAGCACGAGCACCGCGCGCTTCGCGTCCCAGGCGTGGATGCCGCCGGCCACCGGCCCCGCGCCGAGGGTCTTCCAGCTCGTCCCGTTCCAGAGCACGAGCGCCCCGGTGTAGGCGAGGAGCCCGCCGCGGATCGGGTCGAACACGAGCGGGCCCGAGTAGGTCTTCGAGAGGTTGCCGTCGCCCTCGGGATCCGTCGGCAGGATCTGGCGCCACACCGCGCCGTTCCACTCCCACAGGTCGCCCGGGAAGGTGGAGTTCGCGAGCAGGCCGTTCGCCACCACGACCACGCCGCGCGCAGGGTCCGCCCCCATCGTGTAGAGGACGCGGGCGCCCGGGGCGTCCTGGCCCGCGGCGGGCCGCCAGAGCGCGGACGCGGTGGTCACGAGGCTGGCGGCGTCACCCGCGACGCCGACGGCGGCCCCCGAGGCCTGGACCGAGTCGAGCTGGGTGAGCGCGCCGAGCGTGCGCGTCCGCGCCTCGAGCCGGTGCGGGTTCTCGAACGTGGAGCCGGGGACCTTGCCGGCGAGCGCGGCGGTCCACGCGACGTCGACGACGCGCGTGCGGGGGCTCTCGTTGCCCGCCTTGTCGAGCGTGGAGACGTAGAGCTCGGCTGGATCGGCGCCGAGCTGCATCGTGAACGGGCCCTGGCCGAAGGACGGCGCGTGACGGCCGACCTCCTTGGCGCCGGCGCCCGGGCCGTCCCAGGCGACCATGGCGATCGCGTCGGTGCCGGTGGAGACGAGCGAGGCGTCGAGCTGCAGGACCGGCGCGGCGTCGGCGTCGGTGCCCCAGGGCCTCCGGGTCCAGAGGATGCCTGGGGAGGCCGCGGCGCCGGGGGCGGGCGCGGGCGGCGGCGTGCCGTCGACCTCGACGGTGACGAGCTGGACGGGCGTCGCACGCTGGTTGCCCGCGACGTCGATCGGGTTCCACTGCACGCTCCAGGTGGCGGGCGGATACGCCGTCGGGTCGGCCGGGAGCGTGAAGGTCCAGCTCGTCATGGCCGCGTTGGCCTGCGTGAGCGTGAGCGTGCGGGTGGGCGCGCCGCCCGGGGCGACGGCCGTGACCGTGGGCGGCGAGCCGAGGGGCTCGGTGGTGAGGAGCACGACCTCCCAGGAGGAGCCCGTGCCGACCGCCTGCACGTTCACGTTCCGGGTGGTGAACGAGCCGAGGTAGCGGGCCGAGGGCGGGCTCGCGAGGCCGGGCGGCGTGAAGTCGAGCACGAGCGGCGCGGAGGCGGTGCCGACGTTGCCGGCGCCGTCCGCGGCGCTGATGGAGACGTTCGCGCCGCCCTCCGGGAAGGTCCCGAGCACGGGGCCGCTCGAGGTGCACGTGTAGGCGAGCCCCTGCGGCGCGGCGCAGGTGAAGCCGAGCGTGGCGGTGCCCACGTCGAGCTTCACGAGCGGCGCGGCGGCGGGTGCCTCGCCGAGCGTGAAGGTCACCGTGACGCCGTCGCCGGCCTTGTAGAGCCGGCTCGCCTTCGTCACCGCGGCGGCGGAGATGGCGGGCGGGGTCGAGTCGACCGCGAAGGCCCCGAGGCTCTTGCCCGCCACCGGGTTCCCCGAGGGGTCGGCGCCCGAGACGAGCGTCACCGTGTAGGTCGCGTCGGCCGCGCCGGCGGGCACGTCGTAGGAGAGGGCGTAGGTGGCGCCGTTGATCGCGCTCGCGGTCACCGGGAGGGCTGCCCCGCCGCCGGTGGGCACGAGCGTGACCACCGGGGCGGCGCCGAGGGTCTCGGAGAACTGGATCGTGCCGAGCATCGTGCCGCCCGGGCGGACGGCGGGGGTCGCGACGCTCGCGTCGAGGACGGTGGGGGCGGTGAAGTCGAAGGTCACCCCGCCGGCGACGGTGGACTCGAGCACGTTGCCCGCGAGGTCCTCCGCGGCGAGGGCGAACTTGACGTCGCCCGACTCGGGCTCCGTGCCGTCGAGCGTGCGCGAGAACTTCCACTGGGTGGCGCCCACGCCGACGGCGGCTGCCGCGAAGCTCTTCCCGCCCGAGGTGAGCGCGGGCGAGGGCTTCACGGGCTCGTCGAAGGTGACCGTGACGTCGAGCGCGGTGCCCTTCCTCGCGAAGCGGGTGCTGAAGTCGGACGCGACGGCGCCGGGTGCGGTGAGGTCGAGCTCGAACGAGCCGACGAGCTGGTCGGTGGCCTCGTTGCCGTAGAGGTCCACGAGCGTGGCGAGCACGGTCTTCGTGCCGGCGCCGAGGTCGGAGGTCACCGAGAACTGGACCGTGTAGTCGCGCCCCACCCCGTTCGCCTGGTTCAGGGGCACGGTCGAGCCCTGCAGGTGCACGAACGGCTCGCTCGAGAGGTCCTCGCTCGCGGTGAAGGTCACCGTGACGGTGTCGCCGGCGTGCGCGCGGGCCGGGCTGACCTGCGGGTTCAAGAGCGCCGGCGCCGTCTGGTCCGCGCCCCCCTTCTCGACGCAGCGGTCGAGCGCCTGCGAGCAGAAGAAGCCGCTCGGGCAGTCGGCGTCGGATGCGCAGGTGACCCGCGCACCTACCGGGAGTGAATTGACCTCCCCCGAGCATGCAACGCCGAGCGCGGCGCAGAGCGCCGTCGCCACGACCCCCCTGGCGCGCATGGCTAGAAGCTCTTGCCGACGGACACGCCGCCGGAGCGGGGACCGACGTCGACCTGGGCGCGGTAGCCGTGCCAGTCGGTGAAGAGGGCCTCGACGCCGGCGCCGACGCCGAGCACGCCGCCCACCACGAAGAGCAGGTTGGCGTTCTTGGCGCGGCTCTTCGCGGTGGTCTCGAGATCCTTGAGCTGCGCGCCCGGCACGCTCTCGGTGAGGGCGCGCTGCGCGAGGCTGTTGTACTGGTTCTGGGCGTCCTTCGAGAGGTAGCCCATGACCGCGCCGCCGCCGACCGCGGCGAGCGCGGCGGTGGCGGTGGCGTAGAACGGCCACTTCGGCAGCGGCGGCGGGTTGAGGCGCAGCGCGACCGCCTTGTCGACGCCGCGGGTCATGCCGGGGCGCAGCGTGCGGTCCTGGAAGAGCTCCTGCACCGCCGGGCCGACCGCCGAGAGGAGCTCCTCGCCGTTCGCGCGGGTGAGGCGCTTCGTGTGCGTGCCGGTGACGCGCGCGGTCCGCATGTTGATGCGCTTGAGCGTGAGGTTCGCGGTCTTGCCCTCGACGATGATGGCGGCGTGCACCATCTCGTCGGTGCCGAGCGCGCCGCCGATCTCGGCGAGGCAGGCCTCGTCGGCCTGGCACCCGAGCATCTGGCGCTGGTACTCGAAGGAGAGCATCTCGCGGATCTCGCTCATGCCGATGGCGGAGACGCCGTCGAGCTTGCGGACCTCCGCGAGGAGCGAGGTCTCGAAGAGCGTGGTCTGCCGCGGCGGGAGGTCGCCGGTGACCTTCACGTCGGGCATGGCGAGGCGGAGCGCCTGCTTCGGCTTCGCCGGGGCCGGCGCCGCCGGCGCCGCCGGGCGGAGGTCCGGGGTGGGGGAGGCGGCGCTGGCCGGGGGCGCCATCGTGGGCGGCGGCGGCAGCGGCACCACGGTCGACGGCTTCGCGGGCGCGGCGGCGGCCGGCTTCTTCGTGGCCTGCGCCGCGGCGAGCGTCGGCGCGGCGACCGCGGCGGCGAGGAGGAACGGTGCGAGCTTGCGCATCGGAGCTCCGGACCTGGCAGGGGGACCAGGGAGTAAGGAGAAGGAAGACGGCAGGATCGTACCACCGCAGGTCCGCCCGCCCGAGTGCACCCGTCACACTCCACTTGTGGGTACCACCGGCGCGGCGCGTCGGGTCCGCTGAACCCCCTTGACACCCTCTCGGCACTCCAGTATCCACGCCACCTTACGTCGGCCGGCGGGCTCCCGATCCCGCGCAGTTCCAGGGCCGGCACGCAGCACCGGGGAGTGGCTCAGCCTGGTAGAGCACTTGGTTCGGGACCAAGGGGTCGCAGGTTCAAATCCTGTCTCCCCGACTCAGAAGCCCTCGAAACCACCTCGGTTTCGGGGGCTTTGTCTTTGGGCCTGCTTCTGGGCTGAACCTGTCGCGCCACGTCACCCGCGGGGCCGCACCGCGACGATCCCGGACGCCTCGAGCCACGGCCGTAGCGCCTCGCGCTCGGTCCGCGTGAGTCCGCGGTTCGCGAACCCCGCCCACTCCGACAACCGCCACCCCCTCATCACGCGCACGATCGCGATCGTCAGCGGCTTCCCGTCCACCCGCGCCGAGAAGACGATGAGATCGCCGCGCTCGACCCGCGGGGCGTACGTCGCGACGCAGCTGTGCATGCGCGCGCCCTCGAGGCGAAGCTCCTGGACGGTCGTCAGCTGCACCACGCTCGCGCGCTCGGAGCTCCAGGGAGGGAAGCGCTGCTCGGAGATCGTGCCGGGCGGCGGGCGCGGTGCGGCCGCGGCGGCCGGCTGCGGAGGGCCAGGTTCCGGAATGAAGCGCACCGGCGCCGCCGCAGCCCGCCTCACGGCCTCCACGTCGACCAGCGCCACCAGCCGGGCGGGATCCGTCGCCCGGGTCGGAACGCGTCCCGTTCCGCGCACGGCCTCGACGATCGCGGAGAGCCACGCCTCGAGGGTGATGCCGCGTGGAGGCCGCGACAGCGCGAGCGCGTGCCGCGAGGCGAAGGCTCCGAAGGCCTCCTGCAGCCGCGGGTCCGGCGCCCTTGGGTGGCCATTCACCGTCACCCCGGGGACCTTCATCACCCGGAACCAGGCGGCGTTCGCGCGGGGGCTCGCCGGCACGTCCTCGGGTGCGAACCGGCTCGGCGGAGGCACGAGGAGCGTGCCCAGGCTGCACCAGGGGCCCGTGCGCCGGATGAGCAGCTTCTGCGCCGAGAGCAGTCTCGCCGCGCCCTCGCGGCCCTGCTCCGAAGCCGCGGCGAACGCTCCGCGGATGGATCCGTGATGGAGCTCGTCCTGCCGCGCCCAGACAGGGAGCGCCTCGGACCAGCCGGTGACCGCCGCATCGAGCGCCGCGGCCAGGCGCCTCCCCTCGGCGAGGTCGCTCAGGAGTCGCGAGCCCGCTTCCTGGGTCTCCTCGGCCTCGAGGAGCGCGAGGCCGAAGAGCACGAGGCCCGGGTGCGCGGCGGCGGCCTGGGCCAGCCAGCCGCGCGGCGCCTGGGCGAGCGCACCGGCCACGCGCGTGCGGACCGGAGCACCGAAGCCGAGGGCCACGCGGCGAGCCGCGGGGTCGAGCACGGCGGCGCAGGCGGCGGCGGCCCGGTGCAGGACCGGCAGCACGCCAGCGGCGACGGCCCGCAGGCGCGCCCGGACCAGCGTCTCGCCCGCGAGCTTGCGGGTCATCCACCGCAGCGCGTAGCCGAAGAACTCCCGCGGATCGGCGTGGGCCCGGGGCGTCAGCGCCCAGTGTAGGCGCTCCGGCGAGTCCGACTGGATGATGGCGCTGCAGATGGGCCGGTGCCAGACGTCGAGCCCGATGGCCCAGGCGCCGGGGGCATCGTGCTGCGCCTCGAGGCGGAGGCGGGCCGCGTCGCGCGAGACCGTGAACGAGACGAGGACGGTCCGCTGACCGAGGGCGAGGCGCGTGCGCCACGACGGCGCCTGCGGCCGGCCGACGGGCTCGGCCAGGAGGAGCGGTGCGGTCGCGCACAGCGCGAAGGCGAAGGAGCCCTGGGCGGGGGCGGGAGCGGGCACGGTCTCCCATCATCCAGATCGGGCGGACATACCCCGTCGGCTCAGGGGCGCGCCACCTTCGGCTGCGCGGCCCACGTCTCGGCCCAGTCCAGCACCGGGTCCACGCCGGCGGCGAAGTCGGCCGGCGCGGCCGCGACGGCCACGTGAGGAGGGATCCCATGGCCCTCCACCACGAGCCCGTCGGGCGTGGTGAAGAACCAGGTCGAGACCGTGTAGCCCCACCCGCTCTCGAGGCTCCTCCGCGCGGGGTTGGCGCTCGCGCCGCCCGTCGTATCGCCGACCAGCGTCACGTGTGGCAGCTCGCGCATCGCCGAGGCGAAGTCCTCGGTGGAGCTCACGGAGCGCGCGCCCACGAGCAGCAGCACCGGCTTCGTGAACTGCCAGCTCCCGGCCGGCGACACCCGCATGGCCTGCGCCGGACCGAGGTCGCCGTGCGACGGGCCGTTGCGGGTGCGCACGAGCCCGGCCACCCGGGTCGCGTCGGCGAAGCGGCCGGCCACCTGGAGCGCGTACTGGTTGTTGCCGCCCGGGTTCATCCGGACGTCGAGGACGAGCCCCGGAGCGTCGCGGACCGAATCGAGCCACGCGTCGAAGTGAGCGGGCGCCGCGCTCCAGTCGCGGATGACGGCGTAGGGGACCGCGCCGATGTGGCCGTGGCTCCAGGTCCCGTCGGCGACCACGCTCCACCTCGAGGCGTACGTGGCGAGCACGGCCGCGTCGAAGTTGGGGGCGCGCGTGGGCGTCCAGGTCGGCACCCACCGGCCGGACGGGTCTAGGAGCGCGACGTGCTGGTCCTCGAGCACGGTGAGCATCTCGCCGAGGATCCCGGCGAGCTCGGCCTCGGTGGCCGCCGCCGCCGCGCGCGCGCGGAAGGTGAGGCGGGCGGCGTCCCAGTCGACGTCCTTCTCGACGAAGTAGGGGTAGGTCCGGTCGAAGTCGGCCCAGAGGTCGTCGAACTGGGCGGCGGGCGTGCGAGGCGTCGAGGCGCCCGGTTGGTCTCCGCCGCCACAGGAGAGGGCGAGCGCCGCCGTGAGGGCGACCGCGGAGGTCGCGCGCCGCGCCGTGCTCGGGGTGGTCACGTGCGCGACCCTACCCAACGATGCGTCCGGGCTGAAGTCCGGCCGGCGACTCACCGCCGTTCGACGGCACGCTTGATGTCGGTGAGGTCCTGGAGGATCGCCTTCTTCAGCACGCCACGGAAGAAGACCATCGGGAGCGACTTCAGCTTCGCCACGATGCCCTGCGCCTGGGTCTCGTGCGTGCTGGTCAGCCGGATGCTCCCTCCAGCCTCCGAGACCGTCATCGTGGTGATGAAGACGAAGCCGTCCATCTCGGCCCGGGTCTCGTAGAACGCGCCGTCGTCGGCCCTCGTGATCCGCTTCTCCACGGTGGCGGACTCGCCGAAGTACAGGCGCGTCTCCCGCCACTTGAGCCCCACGAGCCCAGTCGCGGGTTCCTCGACGATCTCGATCTTTTTCACGCCGGTGATGATGTCCGCGGCGCCCCTGATGTTGGTGATGGCGGCCCAGGCCGCTGCCTGGGTTCCGGCGATCGTGACCTGGGCTTCGACGAGCATGGGCGATGGTCCTTCGGACGGGTGGGGCCACGCTGCCGAGGCGACACCGTGCGGACAAGCCCCCTGCGCGGCGACCCGCGTGGGCCGGGCGTGTCCGTGGGGCACCTAGAGTGTCCCGGAACCGCGAGGACGACCTTTCAGCCGAGGTGCTCCATGCGTGAAGCCGGACGAGACTTCGACCGCCAGGTGTTCGTCTCCTTCCAGCCCGACAAGCACCGGGGCGCGCTGCAGCTCGCCCGCGCCTTCCTGGCCGGGCTCGCGAAGCACGGGCCGCAGGAGGGGCCGCTCGTCATGCAGCTCGACGAGCTCGTGGGCGCGAGCGGCGCGCTCGTTCAGGCCGTCCCGTTCCTGCCCTCCGAGCCGGTCGCGCTCTGCTTGACCGGGACGCCGGAGCTCGTCGACGCGATGGCCCGGCGGATCGGCGCCGCCCGTGGCGTGAAGTTCGTGAGGCTGCGCGCGCCTTCGGCCATCCCGGAGCTCCGCATCTCAGCCGTCGTCGCCGGTGGCAAGGTCACGCTCGTCCCCGACCGCGAGCTCGGGGAGGTCGGGTACGCCGGCCTCGCGAAGGCGGGCTGGCGGGTGGCGGAGACGGACGAGGAGGACCTCGAGACCCAGGTTCCGCTGTTCGAGGCGGAGCAGTGGCTCGAGGCGTGGGGAACGCGTCAGGCAGTGGGGTCGCGCAAGTAGCGGCGACGAGCCGAGAACTGGGCGAGAAGCCGCCCGATCATGGGTCTCCTCGCGTCGACCAGGTCCGCCCCGATCCTAGAGTCCGGCCGGTGAACGTGAACTTCCGCGCCCGGATCCACCGAGGCGCCACCCAGGTCGGCGGCAACTGCGTGGAGCTCGAGGCAGCCGGTCAGCGGATCCTGCTGGACCTCGGGATGCCCCTCGACGCGCTCGAGGGAGAGGTGCCACTTCCCGACGTGGCCGGCCTCGGGGCTCCGGATCCGTCGCTGCTCGGCATCGTGATCTCGCACCTGCACGGCGATCACTGCGGGCTCGTGCCTCACGTCCGACCTGACATTCCGCTCGCCATGGGGCCCGTGGCGGCTCGCATCCTGCGCGAAGCGGAATTCTTCACCGGCCGGGCACCGCTGCCCGAGCCGCGCTGGCCACTGCGCGACCGGGAGCCGTTCGAGATCGGCCCCTTTCGCATCACACCCTACCTGGTCGAGCACAGCGCGTTCGACGCCTTCGCGCTCCTCGTGGAGGCCGGCGGACGCCGGCTCTTCTACACCGGCGACTTTCGCGCCCACGGGAACGATCGATCTCCGTTCGAGCGGCTCGTCGATGACCCTCCGCACGGCGTCCACGCGATGCTGATGGAGGGGACGCAGATCGGCGACGGCCGGGAAGGGGACGGACCGAGCGAGGACGCCCTCCGTGCGACGCTGACGCGCCGGTTCCGGGAGTGGCCAGGGCTCGTGCTCGCCGCGTGGTCTTCGCAGAACCTGGATCGGACCCGGACCTTTTTCGAGGCCGCGCGGGCCGCGGGCCGGACGCTGGTCGTGGACCTCTACACCGCTACCCTGGCCGCGACCGCGCGGGCACCGGGCGTTCCGGTTCCAGGGGACGAAGGCCTCGAGGTGTACTGCCGGGTGCGCGAGCGGATCCAGGTCAAGAACGCTCGAGCCTTCGAGCGGACCGACGGCATCCGGGAGGCCAGGGTGTTCCCGGAGAATCTGGGTCGGCGCGCGGGCGAGCTGGTCGTGATGCTGCGTCCGTCCATGATCCGCGAGCTCGAGCGCGGTGGCGCCTTGGATGGCGCGCTCGCGATTTGGTCGATGTGGCGAGGCTATCTGTCGCAGCCGGCGGAACGCCGGATGCTGGACCGGCTCGCGGAACACAGCGTGCCGCTCGAGGTTCACCACGTGTCAGGGCACGCGTACGTTAGGGATCTGCAACGTCTGGTGAATGCGGTACGGCCCGGCTGCGTGATCCCGGTCCACACGGCCGAACCAGACCTGTACGCTCGGATGATTCCTAGAACCGTGGCGCGAGCCGATGGAGCCTGGTGGAGCGTCGAAAGGGCAACCGGATGACCGTCAACGAGATCGTGGCCGTGGTGGAGAACCTGCTTGCCAGTGAGGCGGGGAGAGAGCGAACGGAAGCAGTGGTTCAGTATCTCGGTCGGCTGGTCGCGCTCCAGGACGACGAGACGAAGCCGCTGCCCGGCATCAACCGGAGGGGAGGGATGGAGTTCTTCTCCACGACAGGGAAGCTCCTCAAGCCCAAGGCCACGCTGGATGTCCGGATCCATGGCCGGCTCGTGGGTGAGGTCGCACTCAAGGAGAATGGCAAGAGGATCTTCAGGCCGGTGAAGCCCTGGAAAGGCGAGTGGCCCAAAAGCGTGGACGTCGACTGGGCGGACCGGCGAGTGCTCAAGTTCCTCGCGGCGCGGCTGCAGGACCTTCCCAAGAAGGAGCTGGAGGCCAAGGTCCAGAGCGCGCTGTTCGGCGCCATGCGTCAGGTGAAGGGGCCCAAGAAGCTGAAGGAGTTGCGACAGAACCAGCCGGTCCAGATGTTGCGACAGCCCTTTCAGTTCCCGCTCCCCATCTCTGCGAGCGGGGCGATTCCGGAAGTGGCAGTGGCGCCAGCGCTGGGCCACGCCGACATCCTGGCGCGGGGGCGAGGTGGCCACCGGCTAAAGGTCTTCGAGATCAAGCGTCCTAGAGGCGACGCTCGGCATGCACTTGCCCAGGGGGTCGCGTACGCGGCCGCGCTGGAGCGGCTCCTCGCCATGGCGCCGGCAGTCACGTACCGTGCGCTCGGGTACAGCAAGGCCCGCAAGGCGTCGCCGAAGCTAGAGGTCTGGGCCTTCGTGCACGCCGACGACGTCGACAACGTACTTGCAGGCGGCAATGCCCTCCAGGCTGCCAATAGCCATTTCGACCTTCACTTGTTGCCTTATCGGTTCGAAGGTGGCCAGCGACTTGCGCTGGAGGAACCCATCGCGGTGGGCAAGTCGCAACGCCAAGGCCGTGGCTAACGGCCAACACCTGTTACCGAACGCCGAAGGGGCCGCGCTTCGGCAGCGGGACGGGGTCCGGGGAGTCGCCAAGCTCAGGGAGGATACATCGTGAAGAGAGTGCCGACCGGCCAGGAGTTCCTCGCCAGTTTCGACAAGGCATTGGCAGAGCGTACGCTTTCGCGAGCCGTAAAGTGCCGCGAAGCGGCGGCGGTGACTCTCAATGACCGAGGTGCGCCGGAGTGGACTAACGCCCTCCTGAATATCGTCGTGAGTATTGGCAAGAACCTAGGGTACGACGTCTATCCCAGTAGGTACGTCCTGAACGCCACAAAGCGAAACAGCCGGTACGGGGAGGATGGGGACGTGGGCGAGTGGCTGTATGACGCTTGCTGGACCAGGTATCCAAGCAACGCGGGTCTGGTGCGACATCTGCGAGCCGTTCAAAGCGGCGAAGCCAAACGTCACGAGCGCTATCTTGACCTTGCGTGCGAGTCGGAGTGGGGAGGCAAGACCCGCGATCTGCACGTCCAGGCTGTCGTGGACGATTTCGCCAAGTTGGTGGAATGCCGGGCGCCACTTAAGGTGATGATCTTCGGCTATCACAAATCAGGCGAAGGTTCGTTCGAAGACCTGGTCGGTATGCTGGGCGCCCTCGCGCAGTCAGATTCCGTTCGGGCCGACTATGTCTTGCTCGGGTGGGAAGATAGCGCGCGATGGGCGGAGCGGATGGAAAGGCGAGCGTCCACGGTTATCAACGTTTCGCAACCTGACCGCGCGTGAACCGCGTTCTCGGCCATCCGCGGATGTGCCTGGCACCTGGGAGCACAAATGCAGGTGACTCAAGAGCGTGATGGCGGCGGTTAGAACTGGCCGCGAGCTCAGGGGTTGTACTCTACTCGCAGGTGTCTTGGAGGGGTGAGTCTGCGCGGATCGCCTCTGGTACTGCTATCCGACGCTGCCGTGGTTCTCGTGAGGGGAATCATCGGGGTGCGAACCACCTGGATCGTTACCCGGTAGGACCGCCCCAAGGTGATCCAAAGAGTGCGAGGATGCGGAGATGCCCGTTCCCCATCCATCGGAGATCACGCTTCCCCTGCTCATCGCACTGGGCGACGGTCGTGATTGGCATCGCCCGGCCTGGGTGTCCGAAGTCGCGGGAAGGCTCGCCTTGGATCCGCGCACACTGGTGTCACGGAGGTTCGGAACGAATTGCTCGTGGGCGTGGATTCATCTCCGATACGCGAGGCTGGTAGAGGGACGGGCGGCCGGCCCGACGCGGATCACCTCGAGGGGGAGGGCTCTCCTGCAGGAGCAGCCCACGCACGTCGACGCCAGCGTCCTGAACAGGTACGAGGAGTATCGTCAGGTCAAGGAGCGCTGGAAGGTGCCGGTCCATCTTCGGCCCAGCGACGACCCGAAGGTCCTCGAGAAGCGGGTAAAGACGATCCTGATGGGCGAGGTTCCGACGAATCCTCCGGGCATCGAGAAGCCCCGGAAGCTCGCTGGGTCCACCATGCGTTACGAGAGAGATCCAAGCGTGGTGGCGGCGGTGCTCAAGCTTGCGAACGGGAAATGCGAGGCGTGCGGGGGGAGCGCGCCGTTTTCCAAGGCGGACGGGCAGGGGTACCTTGAGGTTCATCATGTCCGCACGTTGGCCAAGGGCGGGCCGGACTTCGTCAGCAATGCAGCCGGCGTCTGCCCCAACTGCCACAGGGCTCTCCATTTCGCCGACGATGCAGCTGCGCGGGCTGATCTGTTGCGGAAGAGAGTACCGCGGCTGCAGTGATGAGCACCGCGCTGCTCAGACCATCGGCTCGCCATCCATCCCGCACGGAGGGTCGTACGTCCCGTGCCACCCCACGAGCACTCGCTCGAATGAGTCCACGTGATACGCGGCGCCGGGCGGGATCACGATGACGGCTCCGGCGTAGGCGACTCGCAGCTCGCGGGCTGCGGTCCTCCTCGCGCTCCCTTCCCAGGCGCAGCTGCTGGGGAGGAGAGCGGGGTCAGCGGGAGCCTCCCATGAGGAGTCGGCTGTCTGCGCGGCGGCCCGCAGGAGCCGCGAGAGGTCCCGGTGTCCACGCCGCTCGGCGACCGCCTCGGGCGTCTCGCCATCCTTCGCGCGCACCGTGGTGGAGGCACCCAGGCGGATGAACGCTCGCGCCGCGTCCTCGTGGCCCGAGTAGGCGGCTTGGTGCAGGAACGTCCACCCGGACGTGGCTCGCCGGTAACGGCTGCAGCTCGCCGCCAGCTCGCGCTCCCCCACAAGCGCAGCCAGCACCCGGGACCAGTTTCCTGCCTTGGCCAGTTCGTACAGCCCGCGGACGACGTCTGGCTCTTCTTCGCGCATCGCGAGCTCCTTCAATAGCAGAACGACACCACCCCGTATTCCCCGTCCGCGGGCAGCGCCTCGAGCGACTCGCGGAGCGCGCCGAGCTTCTCGGGGGGCGCCCCGTAGGCATCCGGCTCGTAGCAGAAGGAGAAGAACTCCAGCGCCTCCTGCTTCGTGACCCGCGCGACGTAGGCGTCGAAGTCGAGCGTCTCGAGCTTTGTGCCCTTCTTGTGGGCCCATTCCTGGATGGCGCCGTGGAAGTGGTTGTCGCGGACCGGCGGAAAGCCAGCCGCCGCGGACGGTGGCAGGTGTCCGTTGACGTCTCCGCCGTCGACGTCGAATCCGCGCAGATCGCCGATGTAGAGCATGCTCATGTCACGACCTCCCTTCGTGTGGGTGGGCGGTGACGTGCCTGCCTTGCCGGGGATGTCAGGTGCGCCCAGCTGCCGGCCACCTCACCAGCGGCATCGTACGAGGGGGACGGACATGCGCCGAACGGACCGCCGCTACGGCTCCTCCCGCACCGCCAGCTGCTTCGCCGAGAGCGCCAGCGCCTCGGCGGCGGTGCGGGCGAGGCGCGGGCCGTCCCGGTGCGGCGCGACGCGCACGGCGGGGTAGGCCCGCATCCTCTCGACCAGCTCCGAGGCCTCGACGGCGGCGATGACGTCTCCGTCGGCGTAAACGCCGTGGGGGCCCTCCTCGACGACGTCGTGTGGCTCGAGGATCGAGCGGAGCTCGGTGACGAGCTCGGGCGTGGGGAAGGGGACGAGGAGCGAGCCGATGGCCCCGTGATCGATCCGGAGCCGCCGCCAGTCCGGGTGCGGCTCGCCACCACGCGCACCGCGGAGGGCGGGGAACAGGATCTTCTCCTCGATGGCGATGTGCCGGAGGATCCCGGCGCGGAACCCGGCGTACGCCGCCGGCTCGACCGCGCCGGGTACGGCCACGGCGCGTTCGAGCAGCGCATGCAGCGCCACGTGGTCCGCCTCCAGGTAGCGCGTGACGGGGCCGCTCACGCCTCGTCCTCGTCGAACACGAGCCCGCGGTGCTGAGCGTCCCTCACCATCCGATCGAGGAGCCGCCGCACGTGCTGCGCGAGCTCCGCCTCGTCGCCGGCGGCCTCGGCGCCGCGCGGGCCACCGGCGACGAGCGCGAACGCGGTCCACTCGAGCGGCGTGATGCCGAGCCACTCGTCCGGCCGGTGGCCGTCGGCGCTCGCGCGGAACCGCTCGAGGTCGACGCCGATGGGGCGGAACTGGAGGTAGCGGCCTCGGGGATCTCGCCGCACGTCGACCGCCCACTGCCGGCGGGCGGAGTCCTCGAGGTCGACCGTCCCCAGCGCGCCGGACGGCGAGGCGACCGCCGCGCGGAAGGGGTGGCGGGCGACGAGTTCCTCGAGCGAGAGCGGCATGGGTCCTCCTGGCTGCGCGCAGAGCGCGGGTCGCGAGCCCAGTTACGCGCGTCATGCGCGGGCGGCAAGGTGCGCCCGGTATGAGTGCCCGTCCGGGCTCCAGGAGGCGCTATCCTCGGGTCCGCATGGCCCCTGCCTCCGACGAACCTTGCCCCTGCGGCGGCGAGCGCTACGCGACCTGCTGCGGCCCGCGCCACGACGGCTCGCGGCCGGCCGAGACCGCGGTGGCGCTCATGCGCTCGCGCTACTCGGCCTTCGTGCGCTGCCTGCCGGACTACCTCCTCGCCACGCACGACGCGCCGGCGACCGCCGAGGAGCGCCACGCGCTCGAGGCGGCCGCGTCGTCGGTGACCTGGCTCGGGCTCACCGTCCACCGCTCCGAGGCCGGCGGCCCGTCGGACGATCAGGGTGTGGTCGAGTTCACGGCGCGCTCCCGGGACGCCCGGTTCAGCTACGCGCTCCGCGAGCGCTCCCGCTTCCGGAAGGTCGGCGGGCGCTGGTTGTACGTCGACGGTGAGTCGAAGGTGAAGCGCGCGCCGGTGGCCTGAGCGGCCGCCGAGGCCTCGGGCCTCAGGTCTGCTGGATCGCCGCCCAGCCCGAGACGGCGCCGAACACGAAGAACAGGCCCGCCGCGCCCACGCGGATCCACTTCATCGACACCTTCTGCGCGAGCTTCTCGCCCAGGAACACCGCGAGGCCGTCGGAGGCGAGCATGCCGAGCGTGGTGCCGGTCGTGACGAGGAGCACCGACTGGAAGCGGGCGGCGAGGGCGACGGTCGCGAGCTGCGTCTTGTCCGCCATCTCGGCCAGGAAGAAGAGCACGACGGTCGTGACGAACGGGCCGAAGCGGTCGGGCTTCGTGTTCTCGTCGAGCGTGTCGGGCTTGAGCGTCCAGAGCCCGAACCCGATGAAGGTGACCGCGAGGAAGCCGGCCATGACGCGGGGAGGGACGTGGGCCGAGATCCAGGCGCCCACCCCGGCGGCGAGCGCGTGGTTGAGGATGGTCGCGGCGAGGATGCCGCCCATCACCACCCAGGGCCTGCGGTACTTGCTCGCGAGCGCGAGGGCGAGGAGCTGGGTCTTGTCGCCCATCTCGCTGACGGCGACGAGGAAGAAGGAGCTGATGATGGCGTCCACGGTCGGCGAGGCTCCTCGCGAAGGGCGCGGGAGACTAGCAGTTGCGCCGCCCTCCCGCGAGCCACTAGGATGCCGTCCGCCGTGCGCTGGCTCCTCGTCCTCGTCCTCGTCACCGGACTCGCCCCCGACCTCGCCGAGGTCGCGGAGGCCGTGGTCCACGTGGCGTTCGACGGGCACGTCCCGCACACGGCCACGGACCCCTGCGGCAGC
The DNA here is from genome assembly GCA_046351695.1 of Anaeromyxobacter sp. Taxonomy (GTDB): domain Bacteria; phylum Myxococcota; class Myxococcia; order Myxococcales; family Anaeromyxobacteraceae; genus Anaeromyxobacter. Next base: position 270,805 of record JAXLYA010000002.1, read on the forward strand.
GAGCGCGGCGGCGAGCACGGCTGCGGCACGACGCTGCACCACTGCACGTGCTGCCCGAGCCAGGCGCTCGGCGCCGCCCGCGAGGCCGTGCGGTTGACCCGCCAGGACCTCCCGCTGGAGCCGCTCGCCGCGGTCCAGACGCTCGAGTCGGGCGGCGAGCCCACCCGGCTGTTCCGCCCTCCGATCGGCTGAGCCGGGCCAGGTCGCCGTGAGCGCCGGCGGGCCTCGCGCCCGCCGCTCGCTCGCGCCCCGGTGGGCCGCGCCAAGGCGCGGTCCCGCTCATCCGTGCATCGGAGCCTCACGTGACGAACATGAAGCTGGCGGCGTGCGCCCTCGCGCTCACCGCCGCAGGACCGGCGTGGCCCGCGGACGCGGCGCCCGCCGGGAAGGTGATCCGCTGGGCGGACGTGCGGTCCGCCATCGACCGGGACCCGAGGCTCGCCTCGGCGCGCGCGCGGACGGAGGGGGCGCACGGCGCGCTCGCCGCGGCCGGCGCGCCGCCGAACCCCGAGGTCGAGGCGCAGCTGGGCCGCGGCCTCGCTCGCGACGGTGACGCCCGTCGCGACGAGTGGGGCCTCGCCCTCACGCTCCCCCTCGACTGGCTCGCCCGGCGCGGGCCGGCCATGGCGGCCGCCCGGGCGACGGTCGACGAGCTCAGCGCCGAGGCCGAGGCGCTCCGCGCCGAGGTCGGGACGGAGCTGTGGGGCCTCTACGTGGTGGCCGGCGCGGGGACGCGCGAGGTCGAGGCGCTCGCCGCGACCCGGGACCAGGTCGAGGCGCTCGCCCGGCTCGTGCGGCGCCGGGTGGAGGCGGGCGAGGGCCGGCCCGTCGAGGTGCCGCGCGTCGAGCTCGAGCTCGAGCGCGTCCGCGCCGAGCTCGACGCGGCGACGTCCGCGCGGGACGCCGCGCTCGCCCAGCTGGGCGTCTGGCTGGGCGGCGCCGTGGCGGGGGTGGAGCCCGCGCCCGCGCTCCCGGGGCCGGCCGCGCCCGGTGCGCTCGCGCGCCACCCGAAGGTCCGGGCCGCGGCGGCACGCGCGGCCGTCGCGGACGCGGAGGCCTCCGTCGCGAGGCGGTCCCGGTTCCCGGCGCTCGCGGTCGGCGTCTTCGCCTCGAGCGAGCTCGACCGCGAGGCCCGCGGCGGCCGGCTCACCGTGGAGCTGCCGCTCTGGAACTGGAGGTCCGGTGAGGTCCGCCGCGCCGAGGCGCTCGCGGCGGCGGAGGCGAGGCGGGCGGAGGCCGAGCGGCGCGGCCTCGAGGCGGCCCTGGCGGCGGCGGAGGCGTCCTGTGGGCGCGCCCGCGCCGCGGAGGAGCGCCAGCGCACCGGCGTCCTGCCGCGCGCCGAGGAGTCGGCCCGGGTGCTCGAGCGGACCTTCCAGCTCGGCGAGACCGGGATCCTCGACGTCATCGACGCCAGGCGGGTGGTGCTCGAGGCCCGCCGCGCCGCGCTCGCGAGCGCGCGCGATCGCGACCTCGCCTGCGGGTCGCTCATCCTTCTCTCCGGTGGGGAGCTGCCATGAACCGTCACGCCCTGAGCTTCGCCGTGCTCGTTCTCGCCATCGCTGCCGCCGCGTGTCACCGCGCCGAGACCGCCGCGCCTCCGCCCGCCCCGAAGGCGCCCGCCGCGCAGGAGGACGCGCACGACCACGCCGAGGCGGCGGAGCGCTCCGACCTCGACCGGCCCGTCGACGAGCTCCTCGCGCTCACGTGCGAGCACGGCAAGAAGACCTTCGAGTGCGACGAGTGCCGGTACGAGGTCGGCGTCGTGCGCGTGCCGGCGAAGCTCGTCGACGGCGGCCTCGTCCGGAAGGCCGCGGCCTCGAGGCGCCGGGTCGAGGCGCCCATCACGCTCACCGGCGAGGTCCGGTTCGACGAGCGGCGGGTCGCCCATGTCTCGCCCCGCATCGAGGGGACGATCCTGAAGGTCCACGCCTCCCTCGGCGAGCACGTCCGGCGGGGGCAGCCGCTCGTGGAGCTCGAGAGCGTCCAGCTCGGCGAGGCCGAGAGCGACTTCCTCTCCGCCCAGGCGACGCTCCGCCTGGCGCGCGCGAGCGCCGACCGCCAGGAGCAGCTCCGCAGGGAGCAGATCTCCTCCGAGAAGGAGCACCTCGCCGCCCGCCAGGAGCTCGAGGCGGCCCAGATCCGCGCACGCGCGGCGGAGGAGAAGCTCGCCCGGCTCGGCGTGGGGGCGGGCGACCTGGCGCGTCTCGGCGACGGAGGCCGGCGCGCCGGCGGCGGTGGGCTCGTGATCCGGGCCCCCGCCGACGGCCTCGTGCTCGAGATGCACGCCGTCCCTGGGGAGCTCGTGAAGGCGGAGGAGAGCATCGTGACGGTGGGGGACGTCTCGTCGGTGTGGGTGTGGGCCGACCTCCTCGAGGATCAGCTCGGGCGCGTGCTCGACGCCCAGCGGAGCGGGAAGCTGCGCGCCGAGGTCGGCGTGAGGGCGTTCCCGGACGCCGCGTTCCAGGGGACCGTGGAGTTCGTCGGCCCCTCGATGGACGAGCGGACGCGGACGGTGAAGGTGCGCGTCTCGGTGGCGAACCCCGACGCGAGGCTCCGCGCCGGGATGTTCGCGAGCGTCCGGGTCTTCCTGCCGGGACCGCAGGAGGCGCTCGCCGTGCCCGCCGCCGCGGTGATGGCCGACGAGGGGCGCACCTTCGTCTTCGTCCACCACCACGGGGACTTCTGGATCCGGCGGCCGCTCGAGCCGGGGCGGAGGTGGGGCGAGTGGGTGGAGGTGAAGGGGGGCCTGCAGGGCGGCGAGACGCTCGCCGCCGACGGGGCCTTCCTCCTGAAGTCGGACGTCCTGCGCTCGAAGATGGGCGCGGGCTGCGCGGACTAGGGGCGCGCGATGCCGAACATCGAGTGGCTCCTGAGGCACCGCGCGCTCGTCCTCGTCGTCACCGCCGCGCTCTCGGTGGCGGGCTGGCTCGCCTGGCAGCGCCTCCCCATCGACGCGTTCCCGGACGTGACCAACACGCAGGTCATGGTGCTCACGAAGGCGCCCGGGCTCGCCGCGGTGGACGTCGAGCAGCGGATCAGCTTCCCCATCGAGCAGGCGATGCGGGGGCTCCCCCGCGTCACCCAGGTGCGCTCGCTCTCGAAGGCCGAGCTGTCGCAGGTGGTGGTCGTCTTCGAGGACGGCGCCGAGACCTACTGGACGCGGCAGCTCGTCTTCGAGCGGCTCGCCGGCGCCCGCGATGCCCTGCCGCCCGGGGTCGAGCCGGAGCTCGGGCCGACCTCGACCGGGCTCGGGGAGATCTTCCAGTACACGCTGGAGGGGGAGGGGCTCTCCGCGATGGACCTGCGGACGATCCAGGACTGGATCCTGGCGCCGCAGCTGAGGCCCATCCCCGGCGTCAACGAGGTGAACAGCTTCGGCGGCGAGGTGAAGCAGTACCAGGTGCTCGTCCACCCCGACCGCCTGGTCAAGTACCGGCTCGGCGTCCGCGACGTCTCCGAGGCCATCGAGCGCTCGAACGGGAATGCGGGCGGCGGGGTGGTCGTCTCCGGCTGGGAGCAGACCTACCTGCGCGGCGTCGGGCTCGTGCGCGACGTCGCGGACGTCGAGCGGATCGTGCTCGGCGCCCACGACGGCTCCCCCGTCTACGTCCGGGACGTCGCCGACGTGGTCATCGGCGCGGAGCCCCGGCAGGGCGCCGTCACCCGGGACGGCCAGGGCGAGGCCGTGGCCGGCATGGTGATCATGCTGAAGGGGGCGAACGCGAAGGACGTCGTCGCGGGCGTGAAGGACGCGATCGAGGCGGCGCGCCCGACGCTCCCCGCCGGCGCGCGGATCAGCGTCTTCTACGACCGGACCTCCCTCATCGAGGCGTGCATCAAGACCGTGGTCGACGCCTTGCTCGAGGGCGGCGTCTTCGTCGTCCTCGTCCTGTTCCTCTTCGTCGCCGAGCTGCGCACGTCGGTGGTCGTGCTGTTCTCGCTCCCGTTCACGTTCCTCGTCTCGTTCATCGTGATGGGCTGGGCGGGGCTGACCTCCAACCTGATGTCGCTCGGCGGCCTCGCGTTCTCGGTCGGGATGGTCGTGGACGCGTCGATCGTGGTGGTCGAGAACGTGCGGCGTCACCTCGCGGAGGACGCGGAGCGAAGCCGCCAGGACGTCGTCGCGATGGCGCTGCGGGAGGTGGCCCGGCCGGTGGCGTTCTCCGTGCTCGTCATCGCCGTCATCCTGGTGCCGCTCTACGCGCTCCAGGGCGTCGAGGGGAAGATGTTCGCGCCGCTGGCGACGACGATGCTGATCGCGCTCCTCGTGTCGCTGGGCGTCGCGCTGACCGTGATCCCGGTGCTCTCCGCCTCGCTGCTGCGGCAGGCCCCGGAGAAGGAGTTCGGGTTCGTCCGGCGCTTCCACCAGGGCTACCTGCGGCTCTTGCGCCGCGCGGTCGCCCAACCGCGGCGGACCCTGGCGGTGAGCGGCGTGCTCCTCGTCCTCTCCGCGGCGCTCGTCCCGCTCATCGGGACGGAGTTCATGCCGCCGCTCGACGAGGGGTCGATCGCGATCAACGTCGTGCGCCTGCCGAACGCGTCGCTCGCGGGCTCGGTGAACGTCGCCACCTACCTGGAGCGGCGGCTCCGCGAGTTCCCGGAGGTGGAGGCGGTCGTCTCGAAGACCGGGCGCGCCGAGATCTCCGAGGACCCGATGGGCCCCGAGCAGACCGACGTCTTCGTCATGCTGAAGCCGCGCCGGGCCTGGGGCACCGGCCGCGACAAGGCCGCGCTCGTCGAGGCGATCCGGGAGGAGCTCTCCGGCGTTCCGGGGCTGCGCCTCTCCTTCTCCCAGCCGATCGCGCTGCGGGTGAACGAGCTCATCTCCGGCGTGAAGAGCGACCTCGCCGTGAAGGTGTTCGGGCCCGACCTCGAGGTGCTGAAGGGCTTCGCCGACCGGATCGGCGCGGCGGTCGGCGGCGTGCCGGGCGCCGGCGACGTGAAGGTGGAGCAGGTCTCGGGCATGCCGCAGTACGACCTCGAGATCGATCGCGAGGCGGCCGCGCGCCACGGCATCCGCGTCGGCGACGTCAACGACACGATCGAGACCGCGATCGGCGGCCGCGTCGCGTCGACCCTCATCGAGGGGCAGCGGCGGTTCGCCATCACCGTCCGCTTCCCGGAGGAGCGTCGCCGGGACATCGAGCAGATCGGCGGGCTCCTCGTGCCGGGTCCGGAGGGGACGCGCGTCCCGCTCGCGCAGCTCGCGAAGGTGAAGCTCGTCGAGGCGCCCGCCCAGGTCAGCCGCGAGAACGGGATGCGCCGGGTGGTGGTCGAGGCGAACGTCCGGGGCCGCGACCTCGGCGGGTTCGTCGACGACGTCCGCGCGCGCATCCAGGGCATCGAGCGGGAGCTGCCCGCGGGCTACTACCTGCGCCTCGGCGGCCAGTTCGAGAACCAGGAGCGCGCGATGCAACGCCTCGCGATCGTCGTCCCGGTCGCGCTCGCGCTCGTCTTCCTGCTCCTCTACCTCGCGCTGGGGTCGGTGGCCTACGCGGCGCTCGTGCTCCTCAACCTGCCGTTCGCGCTCGTCGGCGGCGTCGTCGCGGTGGTCCTCTTCCGGATGCCGCTCTCCGTCTCGGCGGCGGTCGCGTTCATCGTGCTCCTCGGGATCGCCGTCCAGAACGGCGTGGTGCTGGTGGCCTTCTTCCGGCAGCTCCGCGAGCGTGGCCTCACCGTCGCCGAGACCGTCGAGCAGGGCTGCGACCTCCGCTTCAGGCCGCTCCTCATGACCGCGCTGACGAGCTTCATCGGGCACCTGCCGATGCTGTACGCGACCGGCTCGGGGGCGGACATCCAGCGGCCGCTCGCGGTGGTCGTGATGGGAGGGCTCGTGACCTCGACCCTCCTCACGCTGCTCGTGCTCCCGACGCTCTACGCGTTCCTGGCGGGCCGACGTCCCGGAGGGGCACAGGCGACGATCCTTGTCCCACCGGGCCGCGGTGGCGGGTGATGGTCGGCTCACCCTTACCCCGAGGTTAGCTTGCGCCTGTTCACGCCCTCCGTCGCCGCCTCCACGCTCCTCATCCTCGCGGCCTGCGGTTCGAGCAGGGACCCCTCGGCGGTCGCCGACCCGGTGACGCTCGAGGTCCAGGGGCTCGCCCAGGACGGCACGGTCTCCGCCATCCCGGGCGGCGACGCGGCGCCCTCGGTCGCGAACGGGACGGACTTCGGGACCTGGACGGCGGGCACGATCGGGAACCCCATCGGCCCGAAGTTCGCCATGTTCCAGGTGGTGAACGTCGGTGACCGCGAGGTCGTCCTCCGCGGCCCGCCCTTCGTGGAGATCGCCTCGGGCGACACCGCGCGCTTCGCGCTCCTCGACGTGTGCGCCGCCACGCTCGCGCCCGGGCAGGCGATGACCTTCTCGATCGGGTTCGACGGGCTGGGCGCGTTCGGCCCGCACGAGGCGACCGTCGCGGTCCACCTCGCCGGCGGCGAGGACTTCACGTTCGCCATCCGCGGCACGAGCGTGCCCACCGGGCAGCACTAGGTAGCGCCCCAGCCGGGCCCCCGGACGCCCGGTCGGAGCGTCCGGGTAAGCTGCACGCATGGCGAAGAAGACCCCGAAGAAGCCCGTCCGCCGTCCCGCGCCGCGGGCCGCGAAGCCGAAGCCCGCGCGGGCGGCGAAGAAGCCGGCCGGGAAGGGCATGATCACCGTGAAGACCGGCGCCCCGGTGCCGGCGTACCTCGCCTCGCTCGACGCGGCGACCCGCGCCGACTGCGAGCGCGTCGACGCGTGGATGGCCGCCGCGACGGGCGCCCCCGGCGCGATGTACGGGAAGGCGATCGTGGGCTATGGCACGAGCGTCATCCGCTACGCCGATGGCCGCGAGGTGCCGTGGATGAAGATGGGCTTCTCGCCGCGCAAGCAGGCGCTGACGCTCTACGGCGTGCTCGCCGCGGCGACGCCGGCGCTGCTCGCGAAGCTCGGCAAGCACGACACCGGCAAGGGCTGCCTCTACGTGAAGCGGCTCGCCGACGTCGACGCCGGCGCGCTCGAGCAGATCATCCGCGCCGCCGCGGCGCGTTGAGCACGCCTCCCGTGGCGCCCCGACCGGGCCGGGCGCGCGGCCCGGCGCCGGTTAGCCCTGGGTCCTGCCTTCCCGGAGGTCCTCCATGGGGTTCTTCGAGACGCTCTGGTCGTCGCCGCGCTCGACGCCGCTCTCCCGTTACGTCGGCTGGAACGGGCTCCTCTACCTGGCCTTCGGGCTCCAGCTCTACTTCTGGCCGGGCGCCGCGCAGGTGCTCACCGGCGCGCCGCCGTTCCAGGCCGGGGAGGCCGGGCTCGTGCGGCTCGCCGGGTTCTCGCTCGCGGTCATCGGCTGGTTCTACGTGATGGGCGCCCGCACCCGCGCCGACTCCTTCGGCCTCGCCACGGTCGTGGACCGGCTGCTCGTGCCGTTCTTCCTCGGGCCGCTCGCCGCGACCGGGGCGGTGGACGTCCACCTCGTCGGTCCGTTCCTCGTGCTCGACCCGGTGCTCGGGATCGGTGCGTGGATCGTCTGGCGGCGGTCCGCGGCGGCGGTCGCCGCGCCCGCCGCCGCTCCGTGAGGGGCGCCCCTGCGCGGGCTACGGCCGCAGCACCGCGAACGCGTGCGCCCAGTCGTTCCGCTGGAACCCCGGCGCGCACCAGAGCTGGCAGAGCGCCTCGAGCGCGTGGCCCATCCCCGCCGGGCCGACGTCCTCGACGTTCCAGCCGAGCTCGCCCGAGAGCTTCGCCGCCACGGCGCGCGCGCCCGCGTCGTCGCCGCAGATGAACATGGTGGGCTTCCCGCCCGGGAGCTTCGGCTGCGCCATGAACGCCGAGCCGACCGAGTTCATCCACTTCACGGCCTTGGCCTTCGGCGCCGCCTTCTGGACGCGCTCGAGGAGCGACTCGTTCGCCGCGGTGAAGTAGGGGAGCACCCCGTCCTTCGGCGGCCCCGCGATGGGGTTGGTCGTGTCGAGGACCACCTTGCCCGCGAGCGCGCTCGAGAGCTCCCTCGCGAGCGCCTCGGCGGCGTCCCCCTTCACCGCGAGCACCACCACCTCCGCTCCGCGCGCCACCTCGTCGAACGTCCCGTGCCCGACGCCCTGCGCCTTCGCGAACGCGGCGAGCTTCGCGGGGTCGCGGCTGCCGATGCGGACCTCGTGCCCCGCCGCCTTGAGCCCCGTCGCCAGCGCCTGCCCGACGTTGCTCGAACCCAGGATCCCGATCTTCATGTGCGTCCCTTTCGTCTCGTGAGGGGCGGGCCGTCCCGGCGCCGCCTTCGCCCCCGAGACGTAGGGCGGCGGCGGCCCCGGCGAAATGCGATCATCTGCATACATGACATGCGAAGATGCAGAACATGCTCGACTGGAACGACCTCCGGGTGGCGCTCGCCGCCCACGAGGCGGGGACCCTCTCGGGGGCGGCCGTGGCGCTCGGCGTGCACCAGACGACCGCCGGGCGCCGCCTCGACGCGCTCGAGGCCGCCCTCGGCTTCCCGCTGTTCCTCCGCACCGCGTCCGGCCTCGTGCCGACGGGCGAGGGGGCCCCGGTGCTCGCCTCGATCGCCGAGGTCGCGGGGGCCTTCACCCGCTTCGAGCAGGGCATGCGCGTGGGGAGGCCGGGCGTCCGCGGCCTCGTGCGCGTCGCCACCACCGAGACCACCGCGCGCCAGCTCGTCGCCGACGCGATCCCGGCGCTGGTGGAGGCGCACCCGGAGCTCTCGATCGAGCTCGTCACGGGCAACGCGCGGGTGGACCTCGCGCGCGGGGAGGCCGAGCTCGCGGTCCGGCTCACCGAGCCCGACGCGAGCCTCGTGGCGCGGCGGCTCGGGGCGGTCGGTCACGGGCTCTACGCGTCGCCGGCCTACGTGAAGGCGTTCGGTCCCCCCGAGGCGGACGGCCTCGCCGGGCACCGGGTGATCGCCCCTTCGCGCGAGCTCGCCCGCGGGCCCGAGGCGACCTGGCTCGCCGAGCACGCGCGGAGCGCGCGCCGCGTGCTCCTCGCGCCGAACCTCGTGACCTGCGCCGCGGCCGTCGCGCAGGGGATCGGCGTCTGCCCGCTCCCGACCACGGTCGCGGACCTCCACGGGCTCACGCCGCTCCGCATGCTGCCGGAGATCCCGCCTCGCCCGGTGTACCTCGCCATGCACCCGGACGCGCGCCGCCTGGCGCGGGTGCGGGTGGTCGCCGACGCCATCGCGATCCACGTGCGCGGCCACGTGGCGCGGCCGCGCCCGGCCGGTTAAGCAGCCGGGCATGCTCCCCCTCGCGCTCTCGCTCGCGCTCGTCGCCGGAGGTGCCCCCGTGGGCGTCCACGCGTTCCAGGTCAAGGCCAACGACGGCTCGGAGGTCTCGCTCTCCCGCTACGCGGGGAAGGTGCTCCTCGTCGTGAACACCGCCTCCGAGTGCGGATACACGCCGCAGTACAAGGGGCTCGAGGAGCTCTACCAGGCCTACCGGGCGAGGGGCCTCGAGGTGCTCGCGTTCCCCTCGAACGACTTCGGGCGCCAGGAGCCGGGCAGCGACGCGGAGATCAAGAAGTTCTGCGAGCTGAAGTACCGGACGACGTTCCCGCTCTTCGCGAAGGTGCCGGTGAAGGGGAAGGACGCCATCCCGCTGTACCAGCACCTCGCCGCCGAGGGCCGCGGGGCGCCGGACTGGAACTTCAACAAGTACCTCGTGGACGCCTCGGGCAAGGTGCTCGCGCACTACCCGTCGGACGTCGAGCCGATGTCGTCCGCGCTGCGGAAGGCGATCGAGGCGGCCCTGCCCGCCGGGAGGTGAGCGTCGGGGTGGTCACGAGGTGCCTCCCTGGCGTCGCGGCGAGCGCGGCTGGCGGGTCAGCACCTCGCGCGCCGCGTCGGCGAACGCCGCGGCCGCGCGCGGGAGCGGGCCGCCCGACGGCACCACGAGGCCGAGGGTGCGCTCGAACGAGAGGCCGGAGAGCGCGACGGCCGCGAGCGTGCCCGCCGCCACCTCGCGCTCCACCGCGAGGCCCGGGACGATCGAGACCCCGAGCCCGAGCTCCACGAGCCGCTTCAGGACCTCGACGCTGCTCATCTCCATCGCGACCGCGGGCGCGAGGCCCAGGCGGGCGAGGTCCGCGTCGAGGAGCGCCCGGGCGCCGGTCGAGCGGTCGAGCAGGAGGAGCGGGTGGCGGGCCACCTGGGCGAGGTCCGCCCGCCGGCGGCGCGCGAGCGGGTGGCCGGGCGGGCAGATGGCCACCTCGGGCTGGGGCGCGAGCGGCTCGACCGTCACGCGCTCGAGGAGCGGGCGCCCCCCGGCGCGGAGGTCGGAGGGGAGGGGCAGGGTGACGACGCCGACGTCCACGCCGCGCTCGGCGACCCGCTCGGCGGTGGCGGGCGAGGGGCGGTTGTCGAGCCGGAGCTCCACGCGCGGGTGGCGCGCGCGGAACGCGGCGATCACCGGCGGGAGCACGTAGTAGGCGAGCGTGTCGCTCGTGCCGACCGTGAGCCAGCCCTCCTCGAGCTCGCCCGCGCCGGCGAGGCTCGCCCGGGCGCGGGCCATCTCGTCGAGCACGCGCTCGGCGCGCTCGAGGAGCGTGCGGCCGGCGGCGGTGAGCTCGGTCGTGCGGCCGCGGCGCACGAAGAGCGCCGCGCCGAGGTCCGCCTCGAGGCGGGCGACCGCCTGGCTGACGGCGGACTGGGTCCGCCCGAGCCGCCGGGCCGCGCGCGAGAAGCCGCGCTCGCGGGCGACCGCGACGAAGGCGAGGAGCTGGACGCTGTCGAGGGGGTTCAGCATTAGCGAACATGATAGCTCATATGCCAAAGATGCGTTTGCATGATGGATGGCCGCGCGGCAGGATCCCGCGCCATGCCCGTCCTCCACCTCGCCGGCGCCCCCGCGTTCACCCCCGCCCGCCTCGCCCGCCGCCTCGCGCGGGTGAGGGCCGGGAACCCCGGCGTCACCGCGGTGGCCGCGGAGTTCGTGCACCTCGTGGACTCGGAGGCCGCGCTCGACGGGGCCGCCCTCGAGACGCTCGGGAAGCTCCTCACGTACGGGCCGCGGGCCGAGCGCGCGAAGCTGGACGGGAGGCGGTTGTGGGTCGTGCCGCGGATCGGCACGATCTCGCCCTGGTCCACGAAGGCCACCGACATCGCGCACCTGTGCGGGCTCTCGCAGGTCCGCCGCGTCGAGCGCGGCATCGCCTGGACCGTCGCGGGCGCGGTGACCGACGAGCGCGCGCTCCTCGCCGCGCTGCACGACCGGATGACGGAGTCGGTGCTCGCCGGCGCCGCCGAGGCCGCGCGGCTCTTCGCGCGCGAGGCCCCGCGCCCGCTCCGGAAGGTCGCCCTCGGGAAGGACGGCAAGGCCGCGCTCGCGCGCGCCAACCGCGAGATGGGGCTCGCGCTCTCGGAGGACGAGATCGCGTACCTCGTGGACGCGTTCGGGCGGCTCGGCCGGGACCCGACCGACGTCGAGCTCATGATGTTCGCGCAGGCGAACTCGGAGCACTGCCGCCACAAGGTCTTCAACGCGACCTTCACGATCGACGGCGTGCCGCAGCCCCGCTCGCTCTTCCAGATGATCCGGCGGACGACCGAGGCGAGCCCGGGGGGCGTGCTCTCGGCCTACAAGGACAACGCCGCGGTCATCGAGGGCAGCGAGGCGGGGCGGTTCTTCCCCGACCCCGCGACCGGCGCGTACGGCACCACCCGCGAGCCCGTCCACATCCTCATGAAGGTGGAGACGCACAACCACCCGACCGCGATCTCCCCGTTCCCGGGCGCGGCCACCGGCTCGGGCGGCGAGATCCGCGACGAGGGCGCCACCGGCCGCGGCGCGAAGCCGAAGGCGGGCCTCACCGGCTTCACGGTGTCGAACCTGCGCATCCCGGGCGCGGTCCAGCCCTGGGAGGCCGACCATGGCAAGCCCGGCCGCATCGTCTCCGCGCTCGAGATCATGACGGACGGCCCGCTCGGCGGCGCCGCGTTCAACAACGAGTTCGGCCGCCCGAACCTCGCCGGCTACTTCCGCACCTTCGAGCTCGAGGTCGAGGGGCCGCGCGGCAAGGAGGTGCGCGGCTACCACAAGCCCATCATGATCGCCGGCGGGTACGGGATGGTCCGGCCCGGACACGTGAAGAAGGAGAAGTTCGCGCCGGGGGCGGCCATCGTCGTGCTCGGCGGCCCCGCGATGCTCATCGGGCTCGGCGGCGGCGCGGCATCGTCCATGGCCTCGGGCGCCTCCGCCGAGGACCTCGACTTCGCCTCGGTGCAGCGCGAGAACGCCGAGATGCAGCGGCGCTGCCAGGAGGTGATCGACCGCTGCTGGGCGCTCGGCGACCACAACCCCATCGTCTCCATCCACGACGTCGGCGCCGGCGGGCTCTCGAACGCGCTCCCCGAGCTCGTGCACGACAGCGACCGCGGCGCGGTGTTCGAGCTCCGGAAGGTCCCCTCCGACGAGCCGGGCCTCTCGCCGCTCGAGCTGTGGTGCAACGAGGCGCAGGAGCGGTACGTGCTCGCCATCGCCCCGGAGGCGCTCGCGCGGTTCGAGGCGCTCTGCGCCCGCGAGCGCTGCCCGTACGCGGTGGTCGGCCGCGCGACCGAGGAGGGCCGGCTCGTCCTCGAGGACGAGCTCCTCGAGGACCGCCCCATCGACATGCCGCTCCAGGTGCTCCTCGGGAAGCCGCCCCGCATGCACCGGGAGGCGCGCCGCGAGGCCCCGCCCGCCGCGCCGCTCCGGCTCGAGGGCGTGACCCCGGCGGCCGCGCTCGAGCGCGTGCTCCGGCTGCCGGCGGTCGCCGACAAGACCTTCCTCATCACCATCGGTGACCGCACCGTGACGGGCCTCGTCGCGCGCGACCAGCTGGTCGGGCCGTGGCAGGTGCCGGTGGCCGACGCCGCGGTGACCGCGGCGGGCTACGACACGTACGCCGGCGAGGCGATGGCGATGGGCGAGCGGACGCCGGTGGCGCTCCTCGACGCGGCCGCCTCCGCGCGGCTCGCGGTCGCGGAGGCCCTCACGAACCTCGCCTCCACGCCGGTGCGCGCGCTCGGCGACGTGAAGCTCTCGGCGAACTGGATGGCCGCGGCGGGCCACCCGGGCGAGGACGCCCGGCTCTACGAGGCGGTGAAGGCGGTGGGCGAGGAGCTCTGCCCGTCGCTGGGCGTCGCCATCCCGGTGGGCAAGGACTCGATGTCGATGAGGACGGTCTGGCAGGAGGGCGGCGAGACGCGGTCGGTCACGGCGCCCCTCTCCCTCATCGTCACCGCCGTCGCGCCGGTCACCGACGTCCGCCGGGCGCTCACGCCGCAGCTCCGGGCGGAGCGCGGCGAGACCGCGCTCGTGCTGGTGGACCTCGGCCGCGGGAAGCACCGCCTCGGCGGATCCGGCCTCGCGCAGGTGTACGGGCAGCTCGGCGCCGAGCCGCCGGATCTCGACGACCCGCAGCTCCTGCGCGGGTTCTTCGCTGCGGTGCAGCGCCTCGCGGCGGAGGGGAAGCTCCTCGCCTACCACGACCGCTCCGACGGCGGCCTCGCGGTGACGCTCGTGGAGATGGCCTTCGCGGGCGGCTGCGGGCTCGAGGTGGAGCTCGCCGCGCTCGGCGGCGACGCGCTCGCGGCGCTCTTCGCGGAGGAGCTCGGCGCGGTCCTCCAGGTGCGGGCCGGCGACGTCGCCGCCGTGAAGGCGGCGTTCGCCTCCGAGGGGCTCGGCGAGCACGTGCACGAGCTCGGGCGGCCGGTCCCCGGCGAGCGCGTCCTCGTCCGTCGCGGCGCCGAGGTGCTCCTCGACGCGCGGCGGAGCGCGCTCCGCGCCGCCTGGTCGGAGACCACCCACCGCATGCAGCAGCTCCGCGACGACCCCGCCTGCGCCGACGAGGAGCAGGCGCTCCGGTGCGACCCCGCCGACCCGGGCCTCTCCGCGCACGCCACCTTCGACCTCGCCGAGGACGTCGCGGCGCCGTTCGTCGGCCGCGGCGCGCGGCCGAAGGTCGCCATCCTCCGCGAGCAGGGCGTGAACGGGCAGGTCGAGATGGCCGCCGCCTTCGACCGCGCCGGCTTCGAGGCGGTCGACGTCCACATGAGCGACATCCTCGCCGGCCGGGTGAGCCTCGCCGGCTTCCGGGGCCTCGCCGCCTGCGGCGGCTTCTCCTACGGCGACGTGCTCGGGGCCGGCGAGGGCTGGGCGAAGTCGATCCTCTTCAACGCCCGCGCGCGGGAGGAGCTCCTCGCGTTCTTCGGCCGGGGCGACACCTTCGGCCTCGGGGTCTGCAACGGCTGCCAGATGCTCTCCAACCTGCACGACCTCGTGCCCGGCGCGGGCGGCTGGCCGCGCTTCGTGCGCAACCGCTCGGAGGGGTTCGAGGCCCGGGTGGCGATGGTCGAGGTGACGGAGAGCCCCTCGGTGCTCCTCGCCGGCATGGCGGGCTCGCGGCTCCCCATCGCGGTCGCCCATGGGGAGGGGCGGGCGGAGTTCGCGTCGCCCGAGGCGCAGCGCGCGCTCCAGGCGAGGGGGCTCGTGGCGATGCGGTTCGTCGACCACCACGGCCGCCCCACCGAGCACTACCCCGAGAACCCGAACGGCTCGGCGGGCGGGCTCACCGCGGTGACGACGCCCGACGGGCGCGTGACGATCATGATGCCCCACCCCGAGCGCGTGTTCCGCGCGGTGCAGCACTCCTGGCGCCCCGAGGGCTGGGGCGAGGACGGACCGTGGATGCGGCTCTTCCGGAACGCGCGGCGGTTCGTGGGGTAGGGCCTACTCCCGCGCGAGCGCGAGGAGCCGGGTCGTCGTGTTCCAGTTCCGGATCGTGACGCTCGGGTAGATCGGCGTCTGGACGATCCGGACGAGCTGGCTGCGGGCGGCGAGCTTTGCGACCCGCGAGAAGTAGAGCACCCCGGGCCCGGCGTGGACCTCGTCGACACCCTCGCGCGTCTTCACGTGGCTTAGCGCGGTCCGGGCGTCGAGCGGGTGCTTCAGGAACACCACGTCGCACCGGTGGGTCGCGGCGCCGAACCGCGGCGGCGCCCCCGCGACGACGCGCTCGAGCTCGGCGCGGCTCCTGACCACCACGCTCGCCGCGTACCCGAACGCCTCCGAGAGGGCCCGCTCGATGCCCGGGGCGAGCGCGCGGCCGCTCCCGGAGGCGTCGAACAGCACGTTGCCGCTCTGGATGTACGTCTCCACGCGCCCGAAGCCCTGCGCCTCGAAGCAGGCCTTCAGGGCCGGCATGCGGATGAGGTTCCGCCCGCCCACGTTGATGCCGCGCAGGAGCGCCACGAACCGCATCGTCACCTCCCGAACGCCCGGCGCATCCGCGCGATCGCCTCCTCGAGGAGCGCGCGGGTGCAGCCGAAGTTGAGCCGCACGAAGCCGTCGTACGCGCCGGGCGGACCGAAGTCCTTCCCGGCCGAGAGCCCCACGCCCGCCTCGACGAGGTGGCGGTGCGGATCGGGGAGCCCCGTGCCGCGCGCGTCGATCCAGGCGAGGTAGGTCGCCTCCACCGGCGTCGAGGCGAGCGCCGGGGTCTCCGCGAGGAACGCGGCGAGCCGATCCCGGTTCCCTCGCAGGTGCTCGAGGAGCGCGGCGCGCCAGGGCCCGCCGTGGCGGAAGGCGGCCTCGCACGCCACGAGGCCGAGCGCGTTCACGTAGGGCACGATGCCGCTCATCGCCTGCTTGAACCGGCCGCGCAGCCCGGCGTCCGGGATCACCGCGAAGGCGCAGCCGAGCCCCGGGACGTTGAAGGTCTTCGAGGGCGCCATGAGCGTGATGCTCCGGCGCGCGGCCTCCGGGGAGAGGGTCGCGTAGGGCACGTGCCGGCGGCCGGGCTCGAGCACGAGCCCGCAGTGGATCTCGTCGGAGCAGACGACGAGCCCGCGCCGCTCGGCGAGGGCGTCGATCGCGCGCAGCTCGGCCTCGTCCCAGGCCCGGCCCACCGGGTTGTGGGGGTGGCAGAGGAGGAAGAGGCGGGTGTCGGGCGCGAGCGCCGCCTCGACGGCGGGGAGGTCCCACTCCCAGCGCGCCGGCCCGCGGCGGAGCGGCGCGGTGGCGAGGCGCGCGGGCGCGGAGAGGAAGGGCGGGTAGATCGGCGTCGCGGTGAACCCGCCGCCCTCCACGGCGCGGCACGCCACGTTCAGGCCGGAGACGAGCCCCGGGAGCCAGACGAGCCACGCGCGGTCCACCGCCCAGCCGTACTCCGCCGAGAGGTGCTCGAGCACGGCCTCCACGAGCGACGGCCAGGGCTGGGCGTAGCCGAGGACCCCCTGGGCGACCCGGCGCGCGATCGCCTCCTGGATCTCCGGGGCCACCGCGAAGTCCATGTCGGCGACCCACATCGGCAGGACGTCGCGGCCTGCCCAGCGGTTCCACTTCACGGAGTCGATGGCCGGGGCCGGGGCGGCCTCGAAGTCGAAGGGCATGTCGGAGGGAGGCGTAGCACGGGTATGCTCCGGGCGGGAGGCACCCTTGAGCGACGCCCTGCGAGCCGACGCCGAGGCGATCTTCCGCGCCGCGGTCGAGCGGGTCGATCCCGCGCCGATGATCCGGCGCGCGCTCTCCCTGCGCGGCGAGGTGCTCGAGGTCTCGACCGAGCTCGGCGCGACCTCGGTCGACCTCTCGCGCTTCCGGCGCGTGGTCGTCACCGGCTTCGGGAAGGCCTCCGCCCGGATGGCCCAGGGCGTCGAGGCGGTGCTCGGGGACCGGATCGACGGCGGGCTCGTGGTCGCGAAGGCGGGCGCGGGCGAGCGGCTCCGCCGGATCCGGCTCGTCGAGGCGAGCCACCCGGTGCCGGACGAGGGCTCGGTGCGGGCCGCGGAGTCGCTGCTCGCGCTCGCCGCGGGCTTCGACGCGGAGACCCTGGTCCTCACGCTCGTGTCGGGCGGCGGCTCGGCGCTCCTCTGCGCGCCGGCCGTCGACGCCGCGGGGCGCCCGCTGCTCACGCTCGGGGAGAAGCAGGAGGTCACCCGCGCGCTGCTCGCGTCCGGGGCGACGATCCACGAGCTCAACTGCGTGCGGAAGCACCTCTCCCGCGTGAAGGGCGGCCGGCTCGCGCGCGGGTTCGGCGAGGCCACCTCGCTCGCGCTCCTCCTCTCCGACGTGGTCGGGGACGACCTCGACGTGATCGCGTCGGGGCCGACGGTGGCCGACCCCACGACCTACGCGGACGCGCTCGCGGTGCTCGACCGGTACGGCGTCCGGGGCGGGGCGCCGCGCGCCGCGGTGCGCGCGCTCGAGGAGGGGGCGGCGGGCCGGCTCGAGGAGACGCCGAAGGCCGGCGATCCCGCGCTCGCGCGGACGACGAACGTCCTCGTCGGCACGAACCGCCAGGCGCTCCTCGCCGCCGAGGCGCGGGCCCGCGCGCTCGGATACCGGACGCTCGTCCTCACCTCCCGCCTCACCGGCGAGGCGCGCGAGGCGGCGCTCGCGCTGCTCGGCATCGCCGGGGACGTCGCCGGGGCCGGGTTCCCGCTCGCGCCCCCGGCGTGCGTCATCGCGGGCGGCGAGACCACCGTGACGGTGAAGGGTACCGGGAAGGGCGGCCGTAACCAGGAGCTCGCGCTCGCCTTCCTCGCGGCCCTCCCGCGCGCGCGGCCCGCGCGGGAGGTCGTCCTCCTCGCCGCGTCCACCGACGGCGTCGACGGCCCCACCGACGCCGCGGGCGCCTTCGCGTCGCCCGCGCTCGCGGGCCGGGCCGCGGCGCTCGGGCTCGACCCCGTGGCCGCGCTCGCGGCGAACGACTCGCACCGCTTCCACGGCGCGCTCGGCTCCTTGCTCCGGACGGGGCCCACGGGCACGAACGTCGCCGACGTGTCGATCGTGCTCGTGCGCTGAACGTTCCGCTTGCGCGGGCGGCGAAGCTGCCCGATGTTGCGCGGCCATGGCGAAGGCAAGGAAGCGCGCGGCGAAGGACGAGCCGTCCAGGAAGAGGTCCGGGGTAGGCAGGGCCCACGAGGCGGTCGATCTCCACCGCCTCTACGAGGCCTCGGTGCAGGACGCGCCGTCGGAGGTGGACATCATCCAGCGCTTCCTCCGCCGCGCGGGGCGCCCCGCGCGCCGCCTGCGGGAGGACTTCAGCGGCACGGCGCTCGTCTCGGCGGAGTGGGTGCGCCGCGGCGCGGACCGCACCGCCACGGCGGTCGATCTCGACCCCGGGGTGCACGCCTGGGCGCGCGAGCACCGGCTGCCGGAGCTGGGCGCCGCGGCCCGCCGCCTGAAGCTCGTCACCGCCGACGTCCGGCGGCCGAACGGGCGCGACTTCGACGCGATCGTCGCGCTCAACTACAGCTACTGGGTCTTCAAGACGCGCGAGGCGATGCGGGCGTACCTGGCCGCGGCCCGGCGCGCGCTCGCCCCGGGCGGCGTGCTCGTCCTCGACGTGCAGGGCGGCTGGGAGTCGCAGCAGGAGATCGTGGAGAGCCGGCGGGTCAACAAGGGCGTCCGCTACTTCTGGGAGCACGAGAAGTTCGACCCCATCACCCACCACCTGCGCGCCGCCATCCACTTCGAGGTGCCGGGCCGCCCGCGCCTGCGCCGCGTGTTCCACTACGACTGGCGGCTCTGGACGCTGCCCGAGCTGACCGAGCTCTGCGAGGAGGCGGGGCTCGTCGACGTGGGGGTCTACTGGGACGTCGCGCCGGTCGACGACACGCGCTACGTGCTCCGCCGGCACGCCGAGAACCAGCCCGGCTGGATCGCCTACCTCGTGGCGCACCGGCCCCGCCGCGATTGACCCACCGTCGATCCGGTCCCCGCCCGGCATCACGAGGGTTTCGAGCCCTTCCCGATCGAAGTGACCAGGACGGGCGGTGCGCGCCCGGACGGCGACTTTGATCGCAGCGGCCGGGAGCGGCTGGGCGTAGGCTCCACGCTCCGTGGATCCCCAGGCCGTCGCCGCCCTCCTCCTCGCGTCGCTCCTCGGAGCCCTGGTCACGTTCGGCCTCACGCGCCGGGCGCTGGTGCGCGCGACGGCGGGGGAGGCCGCGCGGCGCCGGTGGCTGTTCGACGCGTCGCCGGACGGGATGGTGGTGCTCGACCCGGCGTCCCTCCGGATCATCGAGTTCAACACCGCCGCGCACGTGCAGCTCGGCTACTCGCGCGAGGCGTTCGGGCGCCTCCACCTCCGCGACATCGAGGCGATGGAGACCGACGAGGAGCTCCGGCGCCGCATCGACGAGGTGCTGGAGCGCGGCCGCTCCGACTACGAGACGCTCCACCGCACGAAGGGCGGCGAGCTGCGCGACATCCACGTGACGGCGCAGGTGATCCAGGCCGGTGGGCAGCAGATCTACCAGTGCGTCTGGCGGGACGTCACCGAGCGGCGCCGGGCGGAGCTCGCGCTGCGCGACGCGCACGAGCGGCTGCGGCGCCTGGGCGACAACCTGCCGGGCGGGTACGTGTACCAGGTCGTGATGGCGCCCGACGGCGCCCGCCGCTTCACCTACGCGAGCGCCGGGGTGGAGCAGGTGCACGGGGTGACCGTCGCCGACGCGCTGCGGGACCCGGCGACGATCTACGGGCTCTCCCCGGAGCCGGAGCAACGACGGATCCGGGCGCTCGAGGAGCGCTCCGCGCGCGAGCTCACCCCGTTCACCGCCGAGGTCGAGGTCCGCTCCCCCACCGGCGGCGCCCAGTGGCTGCAGCTCTCCGCGGCGCCCGGGCAGCTCGCCGACGGATCGGTCCGCTGGGACGGCATCGCCCTCGACGTCACGGGGCGGCACCGGATGGAGGCGGACCGGCTGGTGGCGAGCAAGCTCGAGTCCACCGGGATCCTGGCGGGCGGCCTCGCCCACGACTTCAACAACCTCCTCACCACCGTGCTGATGGGGGTCGAGCTCGCGCGCATGGACGACCGCACGGACGGCCGCGGCGGCGCGGCGGAGGGCGACCCGCTCGACGAGGTGGTCGCGGCGGTGATGGCCGCGCGCGATCTCACCCAGCAGCTCATCACCTTCTCGCGCGGCGGCGCGCCGGTGCGGCGCGTGACCGAGGTGGAGCGGGTGGTGCGCGACTCGACCACGCTCGCCCTCACCGGCGCGAACGTCACGCGCCGGCTCGTCGTCGAGCCGGGGCTCTGGACGGCGGAGCTCGACGAGGGGCAGTTCGCGCAGGTGGTGCGGAACCTCGTCCTGAACGCGCGGGAGGCGATGCCCGCGGGCGGCGTCGTCACCGTCACGCTCCGGAACGTGCGGCTCGGCGCGGCGAGCGGGCCGGCCCGGTCACGGGCGACTGCGTGGAGCTCGTGGTGGCCGACACCGGGGTCGGCATCTCCCCGGAGGCGCTGCCCCGGGTCTTCGACCCCTACTTCTCGACGAAGCACCGCGGCGCGCAGAAGGGCATGGGGCTCGGGCTCACGATCTGCCACTCGGTCGTGCGCAAGCACGGCGGGGCGATCGACGTCGACTCGACGCCGGGGCAGGGGACCCGGGTGCGGGTGCTCCTGCCGGCGAGCCCCGGGGTGGTGGTCGTGCCCGACGCGCCGACCACGCCCCTGCCGGCGCGGGTCCGCCGGGGCCGGGTGCTCGTGATGGACGACGAGGAGCCGCTGCGCCGGAACGTGGCCTACGCCATCGAGCAGCTCGGGTGCGCGGTCGCGACCGCGGCCGAGGGCGGGGAGGCGGCGGCGCGCTGGGCGGCGGCCCGGGAGGCGGGTGAGCCGTTCGACCTCGCGGTCCTCGACCTCACGGTCCGCGAGGGCGCGGGCGGCCTCGAGGCGCTGCGGCGCATCCGCGAGCGGGACCCCGGGGCGAAGGCCGTCCTGATGAGCGGGTTCACCGACAGCGACGCGCTCAAGGATCCCGCTGCGCACGGGTTCGCCGGCTCGCTCCGGAAGCCCTTCGGCCTCGCCGAGCTGAGGGCGCTCCTGGCGCGCTGCCTGCCGGGGTAGCGGACTTGCCGCAGGTCAGTGTTCACGGGGCGGGACCCGTGCTTCACTCGCGCCCGTGCCGATCTTCCAGTGGAGCCCGCAGCTCGAGACCGGTGACGCCGAGGTCGACGGCCAGCACCGCCGGCTCGTCGAGCTGATCGGCGCCCTGTCGAGGCTCCTCGAGGAGCGGCACGAGCTCGAGCCCGACGCGCTGGCGCCCGTGCGAGACGAGCTCTTCGAGTACGCCCGCCACCACTTCAGGACCGAGGAGGGGCTGATGGTCGCGGGGGGCGCCGACCCCCGTCACCAGGAGGCGCACCGCCGGGAGCACCGGGAGTTCGTGGCGCAGGTCGAGACGATGGTCGCGCACCCGGTGGGCGATCCGCTCGGGGCGGCCCGGGCCCTGCTCGCCTACCTCGTCCACTGGCTCACCTACCACATCCTCGGCACCGACCATGCCCTCGTCCGGCAGCTCCAGGCCATCGCGCGAGGGCGCACGCCCGCGGAGGCGCTCGCGGAGGCCGAGCGGGGGGGCGACCCGGCCACCGGGACCCTCCTCGCCTCGATGCGGGCGCTGTTCGAGACGCTCGTCGAGCGCAACCGGGCCCTCACCGTGCTCGCCGACACCCTCGAGGCGCGGGTGCGCGAGCGCACCGAGGCGCTCACGGCGGCGAACGCCGAGCTGCGCGACATGGTGCAGCAGGTCGAGCGCCTCGCGCTGACCGACGCCCTCACGGCGCTGCCGAACCGCCGCTACGCGATGCAGGCGCTCTCCCGCGGATGGGCCGGCGCGTCCCGCTGGGGCCGCGCGATGAGCGTGCTCCTCGTGGACGCCGACGCCTTCAAGCCCGTGAACGACGAGCACGGCCACGAGGCCGGCGACGTCGTGCTCCGCACGCTCGCGACGGCGCTCCGGAACTGCGTGCGGGGCTACGACGAGGTCTGCCGGCTCGGGGGCGACGAGTTCCTCGTCATCGCGCTCGAGACCTCCCTCGAGGGCGCGCTCGCGCTCGCAGAGCGGCTGCGGGCCACCATCGCCGCACTGGAGGTGCCGGTGGGCGACCGGGGGGTGTGGCGCGGCAGCGTGAGCATCGGCGTCGCCTCCCGGGGCCCGGGGGTCGCCGACGTCGAGACCCTGCTTCGCGCCGCCGACGAGGGCGTCTACGCCGCGAAGCGGGCCGGGAAGAACGCGGTGCGGGCATGCCAGCCGGCGGAGCCGTGGCCCTGACGCGAACCCATTTCCGTGCTCGCGGGCTCCCACCCGCCTAGGAACCATCCGAGGTCCCCTGCTCCGGTGCTGGCGCGCCCGGGGCTTCGGTGTCCAGGTCTGGAGGTCGCACGATGGTGAAGCAGCTCTTCCGGGTGGTCGTGGTGGCGGCGTGGCTCGGCTCGGGCTCCGCTTGGGCGGACGGTCCCGCCGCGAAGCTCGTGGACGGCGCCGAGGCCCACCGCCTCGTGAAGGAGGGAGTGAAGGTGGTGGACGTGCGGACCGCCCAGGAGTTCGCGGCCGGGCACGTGCCGGGCGCCGTCAACATCCCCTTCGACGAGATCGAGAAGCGCGCGGCCGAGCTCGGGCCGCCCGGGACGAAGGTGCTCCTCTACTGCCGCACGGGCCGCCGCTCCGGCATCGCCGCCGAGACGCTGAGGGCGAAGGGGTACACGAACCTCTTCGACCTGCAGGCCTACGATCGCTGGGTGGCGTCGGAGCCGGCGAAGTAGCGGGCTCAGCGGCCCGGGGCCGCGAACCGCGGCGCGAGCACGTGATTCTCGAGGTGCACGTGCGTGAGCGTGTCGGCCTCGATCGCCTCGAGCTCGGCCATCAGCACCCGGTAGCTGTTGCAGCCCCACGCCGGCGGGACGAAGCCGTCGGTGAGTGCGCGCAGGCGCCCGAGCATGGCGCCGACCTCCAGGTGGTCGGCGAGCATGCGCTCGAGCTCGCGGGCGATGACGTCCGGATCCGTGGTGCGGGCCGCGAGCGCCGGGAAGAGCATCTTCTCCTCCTCCTCGAGGTGCGGAAGGAGGGCGGCCGAGAGCGCCGAGACGACCGACCGCACCTCCTCGAGCCGCGGCTCCTTGTCGCCGTGCACCCGCGCGACCTTCGCGGCGAGCGGCTCGACGAAGGGGAGCGCCCGGCGCAGGTAGCCGTGGTGGCGGTCGACGATGCGGGCGAGCAGCGCGGCGGTCGAGAGCGCGCGTGGATCCTCCGCGGCGGCCTCGCCGCCGGCGGGCAGGGCGGCCGCGAGCTCCGCCTGCACGGCGGCGGGATCGAGGCCCCGGCCGCGGCAGGCCTCGGCCACGGTGACGCCGCCCCGGCAGCAGTAGTCGATGCCGCGCCGCTGGAAGACCCTCGCGAGCGAGGGGTGGGAGAGCACGAGCTGCGCCACGGTGGCGGTGGGGTCGAGGTCCATGGCCCACGGAAATGCAGCGCCCGTGCCGGGCGCGCGCCGCCAGGAACCGGAGCGATCACGCGTGGTCCCGGCCCGTGCCCGCCCGGGCCGGCCGCCGGGAACGAAGGGAAGGTGCGGCCGCACCGAAATGCGGGTGCGCCACCGCTCGAACATTCGCGCATGAGGCCGTGATGCCGTGAGAACGGGCGGCGGCGACGCTGTCCCGCATGAGGCCCACCCACCGGACGCTCGCCCTCCTGCTCTCGCTCGCCGCGCCGGCCGCGGCCCGCGCCGCCACCCTCGCGCTCGACGAGCCCGTGCTCGGCCGGGCCGCCTGCGGCGCCGCGAGCGACACCTCGGTCTCCATGACCTGGGACCTCGGGACCTCCACCGGCGCGTCGCTCGAGCTGCTCGGCTCGGACGCGGCCGGCTGCGACGAGACCGACGCCACGACGGCCGTGCTCGTCGACGGCCTCTCGACCTCGCGCACCGCGTACCCGGTGAGCGGCGACGCGGCCATCACGGTCCAGGACCTCCTCTCCGCCGCGGGCAAGGCGACCGACTGCACCGGCACCTCGGTGCGCGTGTACGTCTGCCTGCGCCTCCTCGACGCCGCGGGCGCGACGGTGACGACCGCCTCCGCGGCGCTGAGGCTCGACTTCACCTCCCCGCCGGCGCCGGCCTCGGTGGCCACGGTCCCGGGCGAGGGGGCGCTGTACGTGTCCTGGGCCGAGGGCGCCGCGACGACCGCGGCGCCGGCCGACTCGAAGACCTACCGGGCCTACGCGTCGGCGGGCGGCACGACCTGGTCGTCCGCGAAGACCTTGTCCACCTCGGCGCGGATCGCCGGGCTCGAGGACGGGACGACCTATGACGTCTGGGTGGTCGCCTACAGCGAGGCCGGCAACGAGAGCGCCGCCTCCGCGCTCACGACGGGGACCCCGCAGCCGGTGGAGGGCTTCTGGGACGTCTACAAGGCGAGCGGCGGCGTCGAGCAGGGCGGGTGCGGACAGGGCGGCGGCGGGGCGGCCCTGTGGGCGCTGCCGGTGCTCGGGCTGCTGGTCAGGCGGCGCCCCTCGTCTCCGCCGCGGCATCGCCGCGGCCACGCTCGGGGCGCACGGGCAGGGATGGCCGCGCTCCTCCTCGTTGCGCCGGCCGCGCCCACCCTGGCGGACGAGCCCGCCGCGGAGGCAGCCCCGGCGCGCGCGGACGTGTCGCTGCGGCTGCAGTGGTTCCGCCCGGACGTGGACGCGGAGTTCGGCGGGGCGGCCTCCCCGTACGCGCTCTCCATCGGCGAGGGGCGCGGCCCGATGGTGCGGCTCGAGCTCGCGCGCGCGATCGACGTCGGTCCCCTCGCGCTCGAGCTCGGCGGCGGCGCCGGCTTCCACCGGGCGACCGGCCGCGGGCTGTACCTCGACGACACCGGCGCGTGGGCGCGGAGCGGGGACGCGACGGCGCTCACGCTCGCGCCGCTCTCCGTGTTCGCCGGCGGCCGGCTCACCGCGCTTCGCCGCCTCGGGGTGCCGCTCGAGCCGTACGCGCGGGTGTCGGTCGAGCGCTGGCAGTGGTGGACGTCGGGGACCGCGCAGCGGACCGTCGCGGGCGCCACGCACGGCTACGGGCTCCTCGTGGGGCTCGCGCTCCGGCTCGACGACGTGGATCCGGCGAGCGCCCGCGAGCTCGCGCGCGAGGCCGGGATCCGCGGCACGGCGATCACCGTCGACCTCTCGCGCAGCGTCATCGACGATTTCGGCTCGCGGCGCAGCTGGAGCCTCGGCGATCCCGGCTGGTCCCTCGCTGGCGGCCTCCGGCTCGCGTTCTGATCCCGATCCCGATCCCGATCCGGATCCCGATCCGGATCCCGATCCCGATCCCGATCCCGATCCCGATCCCGATCCGGATCCGGATCCGGACTCAGGGGCCGGGCCCCTCTCCCCGAGCGCAGAGGGGCCCGGCTGAAGCCTACTTCGCGGCCGCCGGCGCAGCCGGCGCCGCCGCCGGAGGCTCCGGCTTCACGAACGAGCCCGAGAACGTGTAGAGCAGGCCGACGCCGAAGCCCGAGACGTCCGCGCCCGGGGCGACCGTGCCGACCGGCGGGAAGTTCGAGTAGCTCGCGGAGGTGCCGTTCACCATCCGGTACCAGGCGGCGAACACGTCGAAGGACTTCGTGATGGAGTACGAGTAGCCGAGCGCCATCTGCGTGCCGGAGAGCCCGTCGGTGGAGCAGGCGGCCCCGCCGACCTTCTTGCAGTCGCCCTCGAGCCCCTTGCCGTAGGAGCCCCAGACCTGGTGCGCGCCGAACCGCTGCTGCGCGAGCACGTAGAACGAGTCGCGGGTGTAGGACTTCACGGCGCCGGCGGCGGTGTCACGGTTCTCGTAGGAGAGCCGCTCGACGATGGCGGAGAGCTTCGTGCCGGTGGGGAAGCCGTAGAACGCGACGAGCTCGTGCGCCTGATCGGTCGAGCCGCCGTTCGCGAAGGTCGGGCCGTTCCCGCCGAGCTGCGCGAGGCCGAAGTAGTCCACGTGGCGCTCGTAGCCGTAGCGGACGCCGAGCGTGTCGAGGTCGTAGGAGAGGAGCGCCGAGTACAGGCGCGGCCCGATGCCGGCGGCGGTGGCGCCCTTCGCGGTGCGCGACTCGTCGAAGCCGTAGGCCACGCGGGCCGAGAGGCCGTGGAACTTCGGCGACCAGTACTGGAGCGAGTTGCCCTGGCGGCGGTTGAAGCTCGCGTCGGCCTTGGCGTTGGCGCGGCCGGTCTGGGTGGTGGTGCCCGGGACGTTGAACCCGGGGTTCGCGGTGATGGCGTTGTCGAACGGGTTGAGGCCCCGCAGCGGCCCGACCATCAGGATGGGCGCCTTGTAGGGCGTGTCCCAGAGGCCGTAGAAGGCGGTGCCCCACTCGCCGGAGAGGCCGACCTGGCTGTTGCGCGAGGCCCAGGCGTTCGGCGCGTCGCCGTCGGGGCTGACCGCGCTCTCGACCTGGAAGATGGCCTTCAGGCCCGGGACGAGCTCGAGCTGCCCCTTGAAGCCGAGGTTGGAGGTGCCGGAGGTGAGGCGCGCACGGCGGGGCAGGGTGGCGCCGGAGAAGGTGGGCACCTGTGCGGCGCCGACGGGGTTCGTGGTGGCGGTCGCGCCGGTGGTGGCGACCGCGTCGCCGAACTCCATCAGCGAGCCGTAGAAGGTGAGATCGGAGCTCTGCGCCGCGGCCGCGCCCGGAAGGGCGAGCACCAGGGCGAGCAGGGCGAGCGCATGGGTCTTCATGAGCGTCCTCGTTCGTGCGCGCGCGGGCGGGAGGCCCGTCGATCGCGCGTGGTGGTCTGCGGCGCCCACGAAGCACCGCCCGTGCCACGGCGGCGGCGGGGCCGCGGGGGACCGGGAGGGCCCGGGACGGCGGAGGTTCGGGGGCCTGCGGCGGATTCACGCAGGGTCCGCGAGACTCGAAATGATAAGAATGCTATCAATTCGAGAACGGGGTGCGACGATGCGTGCCGACGACCTGGACCTCCGCGAACTGCTCGACTTCCAGCCCCGCGGCGGCGTCATCCGCCTGATGGGCGAGCGCGCGATCCTGTTCGACGCGGTCGCGCTGGGGCTGTTGCGAAAGGAGCTCATCGACACGGTGGGGCTGTTCGCCGCGCGCGGCATCCTGACGCGGTTCGGCTTCGCCCACGGCTGGCGGACGGGGGAGGCGCTCCGGCGCGAGCACCCTGATCTCTGGGCGGAGGGGCTCGCCGGGCCGCACCTGCCGCCGCTGTGGGGCCAGTTCGTGCTCGGGAAGAACGTCCGCACCGACGGCCTGGGGGAGGCGCCGCTCGTCTCGACGAGCTGGCATCACTCCTACGAGGCGGAGCAGCACCTGCTCATGTTCGGGCGCGCCGACGACGCGGTCTGCTGGACCACCACCGGCTTCGCGAGCGGCTACGTGAGCTTCAAGGAGGGGCGCGAGGTCTACTTCGTCGAGGACCGCTGCGCCGGCAAGGGCGACGCGGGCTGCCACGTGCACGCGCGGTTCAAGGAGGGGTTCTCCGAGGAGGCGCTCGAGCGGATCCTCCCGTACTACCGCGCCGAGTCGATCGACCTCGCGCTGCAGGAGGTGACGGCGAAGCTCAAGCGCACCGAGCGGAAGCTGCGCGCGCGGCGGGAGGAGCTCGGGATGCTCGGGCGGGAGGACGTCGATCCCGCCGGGACGGTCACCCGCTCGGAGCCGATGCGCCGCATGCTCGAGCGCGCGCGGGTGGTCGCGAAGACCGACAGCTCGGTGGTCGTGAGCGGCGAGAGCGGCGTCGGCAAGGAGCGCGTCGCGCGCCTCCTCCACGGCGACTCCCCGCGCGCGGCGAAGCCCTTCGTGGCGGTGAACTGCGGCGCGATCCCGGACTCCCTCCTCGAGCGCGAGCTCTTCGGGCACGCGAAGGGCGCCTACACCGGGGCGGACGCCGAGGGCATCGGCCTCTTCGAGGCGGCGAACGGCGGCACGCTCTTCCTCGACGAGATCGGCGAGGTGCCGCCACAGATGCAGGTGAAGCTCCTGCGGGCGCTGCAGGAGAAGGAGATCCGCCGGGTCGGCGAGACCCGCACCCGCCCGGTGGACGTGCGGATCGTGGCTGCCACGAACCGCGACCTCGCCGCCGAGGTCGCCGCCGGGCGGTTCCGCCGCGACCTCTTCTACCGGCTGCGGGTGATCGAGCTGCGGATCCCGCCGCTCCGCGAGCGCCCCGAGGACGTCCTCCCGCTCGCGCGCTTCTTCCTCGCGAGCCTCGCCCGCAGCATGCGCCGGCCCGTCACCGGCATCTCGGCGCAGGCGGGGGAGCTCCTGAAGCGCCACGCCTGGCCCGGCAACGTCCGGGAGCTGCAGAACGCGATCGAGTACGCGGTCGCGCTGTGCGGCGGCGCGCAGGTGAAGCCCGAGGACCTCCCGGAGGAGCTCCGGCACGCGGCCCCCGCCGCCCAGGTGCGCGGCGGGGTGCGCCCGCTCGAGCAGGTGGAGCGGGAGGCGATCCTCGGCGCCATGCGCGCCACGAAGGGCAACAAGCACGAGGCGGCGGAGGCCCTCGGCATCGGGCTCGCGACGCTCTACCGGAAGCTGAAGGCGTACGGCGAGGCGTGAGGCCTCCCGCCCGTCCGCCCTCCGACAGGCTCGGGGCGAACGGGGCCCTTCGCCTTCTCGGTTCGAGAAGCGGCGCGCCGCGCCCGCGCGTGCGGGCCTGCGCCCGCGCGGATTCATTGCGCTTCGTCCGGTGGCACGCCGCGTGCTCTCCCGGCTCCGCGTGCGGGCGCCGCGTCGGCGCGTCGCGGAGGACACGAGATGAGCCACGAAGAGAACGAGAAGAAGGTCCTGGCGCGGCGCCAGTTCCTCAAGGCGGCCGGGCTGGCCGCCGGCGCGGTGGGCACCGCCGCCGCCGGGCTCGCCCCCGCGGCGGCCGAGGCGGCCCCCCCCGAGCTCCCGAGGCGGTGGGACGAGACGACGGACGTGCTGGTGGTCGGCACCGGCTTCGCGGGCCTCTCGGCCGCGGTCGAGGCGCGGGTCGCCGGCGCGGAGGTGCTCGTGATCGAGAAGATGCCGGTGCACGGCGGGAACTCGATCATCAACGGCGGCGACTTCTGCGCCGCGGGCAACTCCTTCCAGAAGGAGGCCGGCGTCCAGGACTCGCCCGAGCTGATGCTGAAGGACATGCTGAAGGCGGGCGCGAGCCTGAACCACCTCGAGCTCGCCCGCCTGGTGGCGGAGCGCTCCAACGAGGCGCTCGAGTGGACGAAGTCGTTCGTGGGCGCCCGCTACGGCCGGCTCAACTTCCACGGCGGCCACTCGGTGAAGCGGTCGGTCCAGACCGTCAACCAGTCCGGCTCCGAGCTCGTGAACAAGCTGCTCGCGAAGGCGAAGGAGCTCGGCGCGAAGTTCTCGATGCGCACGAAGCTCGTGCGGCTCGTCGTGAAGGACGGCCGGGTGGTCGGCGTCGAGGTGAAGCGCGGCTACGACTGGCCGGACGAGAAGTCGGGCGAGACCGTGTTCATCAAGGCCCGCCGCGCGGTGGTGCTCGGCTCCGGCGGCTTCTCGCAGGACAAGCGGCTGCGCAGCATCCACGATCCGCGCATCACCGACGTGTTCGAGTCCACCAACCACCCCGGCGCGACCGGCGAGGCCCTGCTCGCGGCCTGCAAGATCGGCGCGATGGACGTGCAGATGGACTGGATCCAGCTCGGCCCGTGGACCAGCCCGGACGAGCCCGGCTTCGGGAACACGCCCCAGGTCTGCGAGCGCATCGTCGGCTACGGCCTGATGGTCGACCCGGTCACCGGCAAGCGGTTCTTCAAGGAGACCGGCAACCGCAAGGAGCGCGCGGACGCCATCATCGCGCTCGGCCACCCGGCGGTGATCGTCGGCGACAGCTACGCCATCGAGAAGCAGGTCGTGCCGAAGGTGCTCCACAAGGCGATGGAGGTCGGCGCGGTGAAGAAGTTCGACACGCTCGAGGCCGTGGCCGCGAACTACGGCATCCCGGTGCAGCCGTTCCTCGAGCAGGTCGCCCGCTGGAACGGCTTCGTCGCGGCGGGGAAGGACACCGACCTCGACTGCAAGCTCTTCCCGGACTCGAAGCAGACCGTCCAGGCGCCGTTCTACGCGATGCGCCTGTGGCCGCGGGTGCACCACACCATGGGCGGCCTCGACATCGACAAGGACGCCCGGGTGCAGAGCTTCGACTTCGCGCCCATCGCCGGCCTGTACGCGGCCGGCGAGGTGACGGGCGGCGTGCACGGCGCGGTGCGCCTCGGCTCGGTCGCCATGGCGGACTGCGTGGTGTTCGGGCGGATCGCCGGCAAGAACGCGGCGGCCGAGAAGCCCTGGGCCTGACGCGCGAACGGACGAAAGGGACACCACCATGACCATCACGAAGAAGCTCGCCCGCCTCGCGCTCCTCGCGGCGCTCACGCTGCCGCTCGCCGCCGCCGCCGGCGAGAAGTTCTCCGCCGACGCGCACCAGGCGAAGGGCGTCTCCTGCGCGGACTGCCACGGCAAGGCGAAGAAGAAGACGTTCGTCGAGGCGGAGCGCTGCCTCTCCTGCCACGGCCCGGGCGAGGCGCTCGCCGCGAAGACCGCGGCGGTGAAGCCGGAGAACCCGCACGCGTCGCCGCACTGGGGCGCGCAGATGGAGTGCAACGTCTGCCACCGCCAGCACAAGGCGACCCAGAACTGGTGCGACCACTGTCACCGGTTCGGGTTCAAGGTGCCGTAAGAACGCGCTCCGCGGACGGCCCGTTCGCCCCGAGCGTAGGCGCGCGCCGCGCGCCGGAGCCGAGGGGTGCCGCACCGCATCAAGACACGCTGAGGGCTGGGCCCCAGGGTCACACGATCCTGGGGCTCTTTCGTTTTCCCGAGGAACCTGGCTGGGGTGCAAGCGTGCGCTTGCACCCGTACGGGCAGTCGTGCAGGCTGCGGCAACTCGTACCGCATGGGTGCCGCCGCCTCGACGGGGGCACATCGACTCAACGACGCGAACCCTGAGCCCGCGCGCGAAAGCCGCGGCGAGAGAGGTGCCGATCGATGAGCAGCGCCGTCTACGAACGGATCCGGGCGAACCCCAAGTTCCACGAGCTCGAGCAGCGCCGCGGCCGGTTCGCGTGGCTCCTCTCCTCCATCGTGCTCGTCTGCTTCTACGGCTACATCCTGCTCGTCGCGTTCGCGCCGGCGGTGCTCGCGCAGCCGCTCTCGGAGGGCGGCGTGCTCACCCTCGGCATCGTCTGCGAGCTCTCGATGTTCGTCGGGTTCTGGGTGCTCGTCGCGCTGTACGTGCGGCGCGCCAACTCCGAGTTCGACCAGCTCACCCAGGAGGTCGTGAAGGAGGCGGTGAAGGAGGAGGGCGGCGGCGGCGCCGGCAAGGCGATCGCCGGGCTCCTCCTCGTCGTCCTCCCCTGGCTCGCCTCGGCGGCGGGGCCGCTCGAGGGCCAGACCGAGAAGCAGCCGCTCAACGTCCACGCGATCGTGATGTTCCTCGTCTTCGTCGCGCTGACGATGATGATCACCTACTGGGCCGCGAACCGGACGAAGTCGACGATGGACTTCTACACGGCGGGCGGCGGGATCACCGGCTTCCAGAACGGCCTCGCCATCGCGGGCGACTACATGTCCGCCGCGACGCTGCTCGGCCTCACCGCGATGGTCTACTCGCAGGGCTACGACGGCTACATCTACATGATCGCCTGGTTCGTCGGCTGGCCGATCATCCTCTTCCTCATGGCCGAGCGCCTGCGCAACCTCGGGCGCTTCACCTTCGCCGACATCAGCTCGTACCGGCTCGACCAGACGAAGGTCCGCACGCTCGCGGCGGTCTCGTCGCTCACCGTGGTCGTCTTCTACCTCATCGCCCAGATGGTCGGCGCCGGCCAGCTCATCAAGCTGCTCTTCGGCCTGCCCTACGAGGTCGCGGTCGTGGCGGTCGGCTCGCTCATGATGGTCTACGTGATCTTCGGCGGCATGATCGCGACGACCTGGGTGCAGATCATCAAGGCGGGCATGCTGCTGATCGGCGGCACCATCGTCGCCCTGCTCGCGCTCTCGCACTTCGGCTTCTCGTTCGGGACGATGGCCAGGGAGGCGATCGCGCAGTTCTCCGACGTCACCCGGACGAAGGGCGCCGACGGCGCGCTCTCCGCGGCGGGCAAGAACCTGCTCGCGCCGGGCGGCTTCCTGAAGGACCCGATCAACGCGGTCTCCCTCGGCCTCGGCCTCATGTTCGGCACCGCGGGCCTGCCGCACATCCTGATGCGCTTCTTCACGGTCGGGAACGCGAAGGAGGCCCGCAAGTCGGTCCTCTACGCCTCGGCCTTCGTGGGCTACTTCTTCAACGTCATCTTCGTGATGGGCCTCGCCGCCATCACCATCGTCGGCAAGGACGTGGCCTTCTTCGAGAAGGGCGTCGTGCCGGCGGCCGGCGTCACCACCAAGATCGTCGGCGGCAACAACATGGTCGCCATGCACCTCGCGAAGGCGGTCGGCGGCGACCTCCTCCTCGGGTTCCTCGCGGCGGTGGCGTTCGCCACCATCCTCGCCGTGGTCTCCGGCCTCGCGCTCGCGGGCGCGTCCGCCATCTCCCACGACCTCTACGCGCGCGTGATCAAGAAGGGGAAGTCGTCGGAGGCGACCGAGATGCGGGTCTCCAAGATCGCGACCATCGGCCTCGGCGTCACCGCCATCGCCCTCGGCATCCTCTTCGAGCAGCAGAACGTGGCGTTCATGGTGGGCGTCGCCTTCGGCATCGCCGCATGCGTGAACTTCCCGGTGCTGATCCTCTCGATGTACTGGCGCGGGCTCACCACCCGCGGCGCGCTCGCGGGCGGGCTCACCGGCCTCGTCCTCTCGCTCACCCTCGTGTTCCTGTCGAAGTCGGTCTGGGTGAACGTCCTCGGCAACAAGGCGCCGATCTTCCCGTGGGAGCAGCCGGCGCTCTTCGCGATGCCGGCGGCGTTCCTCGCGGCGTTCGTCTTCTCGAAGCTCGACGGGACCGAGCGCGCGAAGGCCGAGATCGCGGCGTTCGAGGACCAGTACGTCCGCGCGCAGACCGGGTACGGGTCCGCGGCGGCGGCGAAGCACTAGGCGAGCCGTTCCCCCCTCACCCCGGCCCTCTCCCTCCGCGTCGCGGGGGGAGAGGCCGGGGTGATCCTTCACTCCTCCGCGGGGTCCGGCATGCGGTACCGGACCTTCACCTCGAGGTAGTCGAGCGCGACGTTCGCGATGCCGGTGCCGTTCTGCCCGGCCGGAGCGGCCGCGACGACGATCGTGCCGCTCCGCCCGAGCAGGAGCTGTCCCCCGCGGCGGACCTCGCAGCCGGCGGCCGCCACACGGGACGCGCAGTAGCCGAGGCTCGCGCCGCCGGCGCCGCCGGAGGCGGCGGTGGCCACCGTGCGCCAGCCGAGCGGCTCACCCACGAGGAGCTGCGCGTCGCCGGTGGCGGCGCCGCCCGCGAGCTGGGAGGAGGCGCGGACGGTCGCGGCGGCGGTGACCGCCTCGATCGTGGACGCGGCCGGCGCGCCCGCCGCGGAGAAGTCGAGCTCGGCGGCGACGGCCGGGCGCTGCGCGAAGCCGCCGTCCCACCGCCAGAGCCGCCCGGACCCTCCGCCGGGCGCATAGACCCCGCCGTCGGTCGAGTAGGCGCCCACGCCTTCGCCGGCGGGCAAGCTGCCGTCGTTCTCCGGATCGGCGACCACCCGCTGCTTCCAGGCCGTGCCGTCGAACTCCCAGACGTCGGGGCAGGCGAGCCCGGTCGCCGCGGCGCCGCAGTCCGGCGCGAAGGGCGAGTTGCCCGAGGCGAGCAGCACCTTCCCTCGCCGGGCGTCGAAGGCCGCCACCGGCGAGGTCCGTGCCGAGGGACCCGCCCCGGCGACCTGCGACCAGGCGGTGCCGTTCCAGCGCCAGGTGTCGCCGAGCGTGCCGCTGCTGCTGCTCCCGCCGAACAGGATCGCCTCGCCGTTCGCCATCGCGACGAGCGGAGTGAAGTAGCGGTGGGGCGGCCCGCCGTTCGCGAGGTTGCGCCAGCAGAGGGTGCCGGCCGCGCCGCAGACGGCGGCGCCCCACGCCGCGTAGCCCCAGGTGTCGTCGAGGAGGCAGAGGGACGAGGTGTTCCCGGCGGGGCACGGCCCGGTGGCCTGGGAGTACCCGCCGCCGAACACCAGGAGGTGCGGGATCGCCGCGCCGCCGTTCCACGTCGTGCCCGACTGGTAACGCCCCGAGGGCTTCGGCGTGGACGTGGTCAGCGTCGACCAGGTCGTGCCGGTGCGCCTGTAGGAGTCCGGGAGCGGGTTCGAGCTGCCCGCCGCGAGCCCGCCGAAGCGGAAGACGCCGTTCGGCGTCCCCGCGGAGGTGGGGTAGTTGGAGGCCGGGGGATTGCCGGCCGCGTACGAGGTCCAGAACCGGCCGTTGAAGGCCCAGGTGGTGTCGGTGAAGTCGCCGTTCGCGAAGACGAGCTCGCCCCGGGCGGCGTCGAAGGCGAAGACGCTCAGCCCGCGCACGAACGGCGCCGCGCGGGTGTGGTCCGCCACGAGCTGCCAGTCGCTCCCGTCCCACCACCACGTCCGCCGGCAGAGCCCCAGGCCGCCGCAGGCCTCGAACTCGTCCTCGCCGCCCGCGAGCAGCAGGCGGCCGCGGATCGGCTCCCACCCGAAGATCCCGGTGACGCGGCCCGGGGCGCTCCCGTCGGCCGTGGGATCCGCGGGCGTGGGCCTCGACCAGGCGCTCCCGTTCCACTCGTAGAGGTCCTGGCACATCTCGGTCGACGCGGTGACGCAGTCGGGCCCGTAGCCGCCGCCGAAGAAGACGCCGCGCTTGCGGCTCGGGTCCCAGGCGGCCATGGCGAACTGGCGGCCGGTCGGCTCGACCCCACAATCCGCGGTGGTGCTGTCGCACTTGCGGGTCCACGCCTGGCCATCCCAGAGCCAGGTGTCGCGGTACCAGCACGGGCCGTTCGCGGTGGTCGTGAGCCCGCCCCCGCAGTCGGTCGCGCCGCCGGTCAGGACGCGAAGACCACCGAAGAGCACGACCCTGCCCAGGCTGCGGTCGAAGAACGCGTACGCCCCGGAGCGTGGCTGGGGTCCCGTCGAGGCGACCTGCTCCCACGTGCTTCCGTCGAACGCCCAGGTCGCCGCGGTCGGCCCGGCGGCGCCCACGCCGCCGAAGAGCAGCACCTTGCCGAGGTTGTCGTCGTAGACCATCGTCCCGCCGTCCACCTTCGGCGCGCCCGAGCCGGGCACGAAGCGCCAGCTCTGGTTCGCGAAGACCCAGGTGTCGCCGGACAGCGAGCCCGAGCCGGCCAGGACGACCTCGCCCCGCTGGGCGTCGAACGCCACGCCGTTCGCCGCGAGCGCCGGGTTGCCGTCGAACTCGGGGTCCACCACCGGCTCCTGCAGCCACCCGGTGCCGGTCGCGAGCCAGGTCTGGACGCCGGCCGAGCCGATGACGAGCCCGCGCAGCTGGCCGCGCCAGGTGTCGGTGTAGGAGAGGTAGTTCGCGTCGGGCGGGGTCCCCAGCGGGTCGAGCTTCGTCCAGGTCCCAGCGCCCTCCACCGCGAGGCCCACGCCGTCCCGGCGGCCGAGGGTCCCCGAGTCGGAGCGCTCGGCCGAGCTCCGCGCGAGGACGCCGTCCGCGAGGATGCCCAGCCCGCGCAGCCGGTGCGGGTTCGTGAAGCCGTCGAGGGCGGTCTTGCCGGTGAGCGTCGCGGTCCACTCGACGTCGCGGACCTGCACCGCCTGCACGCCGGTGATCGCGGGGTCGGCGTCGCTCAGGTTGCCGGCCGCGTCGACCGCGGCGACGTAGATCCGGGCCCGGTCGGCGGGGACGAGGCCGAACGACGGGACCGCGCCGCTCGCGTCGGCCTGGCCGGCGCCGATCCGGCTGGCGGTCGCGATGGTCGCGCCGTCGAACACGACGAGCCGCGCCCCGGCCTCCACGGCGCCCGCGCCGCCCTGGACCGAGAAGCTCCGCACCCCCGAGGTCGCGTCGGCGCCCCACGGGATGCGCGTGTACAGGATGCGCCCCGCGGTGACGACGTCGGGCGCGGCGGGCGCCACGGTGTCGATGCCGAGGGAGCCGAGCGAGAGCCGCGCCTCGTTGCCAGCCGGGTCCTTCACCCGGGCGAAGAGGCCGTGGGCGCCCTGCGCGGCGGGCGCGCCGGTCAGCGGGACGTGGCACGTGAAGAAGGTGCCGACGGGCGCGTCGCACGCCTGGCCGAGCGTCTCGGCGGGCTCGAGCTCGAGCGTCGCGCCGCCGTCGACGGCCTCGGTCACCGCGAAGTGGACGGTGGCCTCGCCGCCGAGGCCGAGCGCGCTCACCGAGCCCACGACGTCCTTCACCGCCTGCGGCACGGCGAAGCCGGTCGAGAGCGTGTCGGGGGCGAGGGCCGGCGGCGTGAAGTCGAGCGGGATGGCCTGGGTCTTGTCGAAGCGCGACGGGACGCCGGCGTCGCTCACGCTGTCGATGACGAGCGTGAGGTAGCCCTCGGGCTCGGCGGCGCCGACGGTGTACTCGTAGGTGAAGGACTTCCCGTCCGCCCCCGCCTGCTTCAGCGTCGCCGCGGCGTCGCCGCCGATCCAGGCGAGGCGCACGGTGGGCGCCGCCTTCACGGTGCGGTCGAGCGTGAAGGCGATGGTCGACTTCGCGCCCCGCGCCCGGGGCAGGGCCGGCGTGATCGCGACGGAGGCCGCGACGACCTTCGCGACGTCGAAGCTCGCGTCGGAGCGCACGCAGCGGCTCGCCTCGAGCACGCAGGTGTAGCCGGCCGGGCAGTCACCGCTCCGGGTGCAGGTGACGTCGGCGCCGTCGGGGAGGTCGAGCTTCGTCGAGCACGCGGACGCTGCGAGGAGCAGTGCGGCGGCGCAACGGGGGAGGGGGCGCATCACGGGCACCTCTCAGGGGGTGCCTCAGTCGTAGGGAGATCGGTGGGGCGGGGTCAAGCCCGCGGCCCACCCGGTCCCGCCGGGCTACGCGTGCGGCAGGTGCCCGCCGAGCGGGCGCATCGGCAGCGGCGTGGCGCGCGGCGGCATCGCCCCGCGGCCGAGGCCCTGGGCGTCGAGCTTCGCGAGGCACTCCGGGCAGTCGACCTGCTCCGGCCGCGTCGCCCAGCCGACGCGGGCGCCGACGTAGCCGCAGAGCAGCGTGTTGAGCCGGGGATGGAAGAAGTGGACGTACCGGGAAGCCAGATCGCGGTCCATGGTGCTCGCCTCGAGGTGCGGATCGTGCGACGGGGAGGGACGCTGTGGCGTGCGTCACTACCAGTGACGAACGAGGTGCGATTGTACGCTCGAACCGCGGGTCCGGGAAGTCGCGTCACCCAGATTTCACTGAACGCACATGTAAGTGATCGTGGGTTCGTCGAGGTTCTCGACGGCCGCGCGCCGGACCGCGGGCCTCGACCCGCGACGTTAGGGGGAGGCCCGGCCCGGATCGCGAGCGGATCACGCGGGGTGCGGGGCCGCGACCTGCGCACGATCCGGGCGGCGTGCTCGCCGCGCGCGCAGCGGCGCGCGACAACGTCACGCGTGCGCGCCCATGGCGCGGCAGGCCTGGAAGCACGCCCGGCAGGCGGTGGCGCCCCGGGACGACGAGGGCCGGACGCGCGAGGGCCGCGCCCGCCAGGCTGGCGAGCGCGGCCCCGTGGCGTCATCCGTCCCTCGCGTCAGGGCGCGTTGTAGATGGCGTAGCTCGCGTGGAAGCCGACGCCGCACGTCTCGGTCCAGCCGTCCCGGAAGCCCGACGCGTCCGTGATGAGGAGCTTGCCGAACCGCCCCTCGGGCGTCTTGAAGAAGAAGACGCTCCCGTACGCGAAGCCCCAGGCAGGTTGCTGGGCCTTCCCGTTCTTCAGCCAGCCCTTCGTGAACTGGCCCGCGTTGTACGCATCGACGATCGTCCGGCGGTTGACGCCGGCGTAGTAGGCCTCGTACAGGCCGGGCGCGGGCATCGCCTCCTCGAAGAAGCCCAGGAGCGCGTTGCAGCTCGGGAGGATGAAGTAGAAGTCCGCGAGCCCCTGCGTCGCGATCGGCCAGGGCTCACCCACGCCCGGCGCGACCGTCGCCTTCCACTGCGCGAGCAGGTTGTCCGGGTTGCCCCAGTAGTCCTGCTCGATGTAGTAGCCCGCCATGCGCGGCTGGGCCCCGAAGTCGAGGTCGGCGATCGTGATCCACCACTCGTCGGTCCAGGTCCAGTCGAACTGCGCCCCCATGCCGAAGCTGCCGGCCTTCAGCGGCGCGTAGTCCTGGTTCTCGCTGAGGGACTTCACGGTGTAGAGCCCCTCGGTGGTCTCGACCACGATGCGCAGCTTGTTCGGCTGGTTGGGGTCGTAGACCGGGAGCGCGGCGGTGGTGCTCCAGACCCAGCCGTTCGGGTTCTCGAACAGGTTCTGGACCGGGTTGAACGCGCCGGTCGTGACGGTGTTGTCGAACAGCTTCACCGACTTGATCCCGCCCGTGGGCGACCAGGCCTTGATCGAGAGGGCCGTCACGGTCGAGCCGGCGCCGAGGTTGAGCGTCATGGCCTCGATGACGGCGGGCTTCGGCTCGAGCTCGTAGAGGACCCGCAGCTCCCGAGAGGCCCTGAGCGGCTCGTTCGTGCCCGCCTGCGTGCGCGTGCTCTCCACCCAGACCTTCGTCCCGCTCGCGGGCAGGGCGAACGGCACCGCCCGCGAGTAGAAGTACGGCCCGCGCCCGTCGGGGTTGAGCTCGACCGGCGTGCCGTCGGCGCCGGGGATCCAGACCTTCGCGATGCCGTCGTAGTCGGACGCGCAGACCACCACGTGGGCGTCGGTCCGCGAGGAGGTCGCCCAGGCGGTGTAGATGATCGGCGCCGACTCGTCCCGGCGGCGCGGTGCCCGCAGGCCGATCCGGGAGCCCGGGTACAGCCGCAGGGCGAGGATCTTGTCGAAGTCGAGCGAGTCGGGATCGAGGTACCCGTTCAGCGCGAGCGTGAGCGCGTCGAACTGCCAGCGCCAGGAGCCGTCGTCGAGCACGATGCCGGTGTCCGAGACCTTCCCGGTGAGGGGCACCTTGGTCACGGTCCCGTCGTCCTCCGGGTAGTCCACCGCGTAGTGGTCGCCGTCCTGGCGGAAGCCCATGGACCACGCGAGCGCGTCCCCGAGGGTCACGATGGGGGAGGACGCCGAGTCGTTCGCGGCCACCCGCACGTGGAAGAGGTTGCCCTCGATGCCGTCGGGGCCCGCGCCCACGTCGGCGAAGATGTCGGCGCTCGTGGAGACGATGCGCGCGAGGTACTCGCCCGCGTCGCCGACCGAGACCCACTTGCCGTCCTCGAGGCGCATGAC
This sequence comes from Anaeromyxobacter sp., assembly GCA_046351695.1. Lineage (GTDB taxonomy): Bacteria > Myxococcota > Myxococcia > Myxococcales > Anaeromyxobacteraceae > Anaeromyxobacter. The sequence continues at coordinate 309,783 of JAXLYA010000002.1, forward strand.
GTCGGCCCGCTTCTGCGCGACGCCCAGGCTGACCGGTGCGCGGGACTCGAGCGCGCGCAGCTCCCAGTCGGTGAGGAAGAGCTTCCGGTCCGCGGCGACCGAGTCGATCACCCAGGACACGTTCCCGTCCGGCGGGAACGCCGCGCCCGGGAGGAGGTTGGCGACCGAGAGGCTCGGGGGCTCGAACGTCGCCACGTCGGCTCCGCCGATGCGCAGGGAGAGGGTGGGGACGATGTTGCTCGCCGGGGCGGTCCCCCGGTTGCGGACCTTGACGTGCAGCTTCATCGCGGCCGCCTCCGCGGGGGTCGAGGTGGTGGCGGTGCTCCAGTTCGCCTCGTCGGTGACGCTCCCGCCCGAGGCGGTCGAGACCGTGGTCGTGTCGGTGTTCGTGACCTTCACCGAGGTCGTCACCTCGCCCGAGAAGCTGACGCCGTCCTTGCCGATGCCGCCGCCGACCTTGATCTCGAGGCCGACCTCCTCCGCGAGCGAGTGCGACTTCTCGACCGTGCGGCTCCAGTTGGTCTCGCGGGCGATCGAGCCGCCCTCGCCGTACGTGACGGTGTCGGTGAGGGCGAGCGAGTACCCGGTGAGGTCGACCTGGATGTCCGGGTACGCGGGGACGAGCGGGTGGGTGCCGGGCCAGCGCACGGCGACGTCCATGTTGATGCCGGAGACCTCCTGCCCGTCGGAGTAGGCGTCCTGGTCGCTCGACCACTGCAGCGGGTCGGTGTGGTAGCCGTTCGCCTTCGCCACGAACCGCCCGGCCTCGATGTCGTAGTCGTAGCCGAACACCTCGAGGTAGTCGGACACGCCGTCGCCGTCGCTGTCGGCCTGCGAGACCACCGCGGCGTCGTTCGCGTTCCCGGCGAGCTCCGGCCCGGGGACCGCGCCCGACTGGCCGTGGGTGGCGACCCACAGCCACGAGGCGCCGAGCACCTCCACGCCGTCGTTCACGCCGTCGCCGTCGGTGTCGGCCTTCTGCCAGTCGGTGCCGAGCGCCGACTGGTATTTCTTCTCGACCTCGTCGGGGAGGCCGTCGCCGTCGGTGTCGGCCGGGTTCGCGTCCGCGATGGCCGCGGCGATCTCGGCCTGGGTGGGAGGAGCCTGCGGGGTGGGCTGCTTCTTCTCCGAGCTGGAGCATGCGGACGCCGCGAGCGCGAGGGCGATCGCGACCAACCAGGTGCGATACATGGTGGGCCTCCGTCAGGGGGTCGGGGACGCACTGACCGTACGCCGCCGGATCTCGGAGACTACGGGTGAACCCGGGTTACCGCGATGGGCTGCGACCGCTCGACGCGCGCGCCCGCGCGCGGGGAGCTCACGCGCGCCGTGCCCCGGAAACGGCACCGCCCGCCCCGGCGGACCGGGGCGGGCGGCTCGGACGCCCGTTACCGGGCGGGCGACCTACTTCTTCGCGGCCGAGACCGGCGTGGCCGGGGGCGGCGAGACGGCGAGCACGCCGCCGGACAGCACGGCCGCCTTCACCTGGGCCTGCCGCGACAGGTCGATCGACTCGCCGAGGATGCGGGCCATCTCCTGCGGCGCGTGGAAGCCCATCGAGTTCTCGGCGGCGACGAGGTCGAGGCGCCACTGCGCGGCGCGCTGCAGCTCCTCGAGCTCCTTGAGCGCGGGGTTCTTCTCGACCTCGGCGCGCCAGGCGGCGAGCAGGTTGGCCTTCACCTCGGCGCCCATCTTCTTGTCCTGCGCCTCCTTCTCGAGCTTCTGGAAGTCGGCGTTCGCCTCGAGGGTCGCCTTCGCCTTCGCGGTGGCGGCCTCGCGGGCCTTGTCGTCGTAGGGCTTACGGACGGCCACGATGGCGTCGATCATCGCGACGGCGGCGTTGCCGGCGCGGGTCATGAGCGCGAAGTGGCGGTCCTGGATGCCCTCGACGCGCGCCTTGATCTCGTCGTCGCCGTACGGGTGGCAGCCGGCGCAGGAGCGGTTGATCTGGAGGAGCGGGCTGCGGACCCAGTGCTCGGAGATCTTCTGCGCGCCCTCGCGCTTGTACGGCATGTGGCAGTCGGCGCAGGCGACGCCGGAGCGCGCGTGGACGCCCTGGCTCCACATCTCGAACTCGGGGTGCTGCGCCTTGAGGACCTCGAAGCCCGTCTCGGCGTGCACCCAGTCCTTGAAGCGCTTCTCCTTGATCATCGTGGCGTTGTACTGCGCCTCCATGTCCTCGACCTTCAGGCCCTTCGCCCAGGGGAAGAAGATGGTGGTGCCCTTGCCGCAGAAGTACTCGACGTGGCACTGGCCGCAGACGAAGGAGCGCTTCTCCTGGCGGGTGCCGTCGAGGTTCGGGTCGTAGGCCTTCGCCTTGTCGCCCTTGCGCCAGCGCTCGATCGAGGGCAGGTGCGGCACGGCGGCGTCGGAGGCGGCGAGCTTCTGGATGCCGGCGATGAAGCCGGGGCGGGTCACGCGGATCTCCATCGACTTCGGGTCGTGGCAGTCCACGCAGGAGACCGGGTGAGCCTTGCCGCCGCCGAGCTGCTCGAGCGCCTTGTGCGCGTCCCAGTAGCTCATCTCGCCGACCTTCGCGAGGCCCGCCTGGATCTGGTCGGCCTCGGGCGCGTTCGGGGCCGCCTCCTTCCCGAGCTTCTTGTAGAGCGGCATGATCGAGCCGTGGCAGTGGAGGCAGTTGCCGGACTGCTTGCCCTCGGCCGGGACGTTGCGCTTCGTCTGCTCCTGGTCCTGGAGCATGAAGGCGTGACCGCGGCGGTCGCGGTAGTCGACCGCGAACAGGTAGCCCGCGAACACCCGCTTCAGCCACGGGTCGCGCGCCGACTTCTGCGGCGAGAACTCGCCCTCGGCCGTGCCGACCGCGCCGCCGTACTTCGTGCTGGTCTGCTCGGAGGTGCGCTTGTAGGCGTCGAACTCGCGGGGCCAGTTGGTGCCCCACTTCGCCGGGTCGGTGTCGTCCTCGGTCACCTCCACGAGCTTCACGAAGGTGTTCTTCGCCTCGGACTTCCGCTCGGCGATGTTGACGAGGAGGGCCGCCACGCCGACCGCCACGAGGGCGAAGATTCCGGCGAGCAGCGCGATGAGGAGCCCGCGCTTCTTGGGCTGGTTGGTCTCGAGGGACATCGTGTGCTCCTTCTCGGTGTGCGTGAGGCGGTGAGGGCGGGCGGCTACTTGAGGTGACCCACGGAGGCGTGGCAGCGGATGCAGGAGACGCCGCCCCCGTGGGCGACGTTCTCGACGAGGTCGGCGTGGCAGTGGCGGCAGTTCGCCTCGACGACCGCGGAGCTCATGGGCCGCGCGCGGATGACGTCGGGGTAGTTGCCGAGGGTGAACGCCATCGAGTGGTGGTAGCCGTTGATGGCCTTCACGACGTACTTCGCCACGAGCGTGTGCGGCGTGTGGCAGTCGTTGCAGGTCGCGACGTTGTGGTGCACCGCGGCCTGCCAGCCCTGGTAGTGGCCCTGCATCACGTGGCAGTTCGCGCAGGTCGCCGGGTCGTTGCCGAGGTAGGAGGAGCCCTTCGCGTAGTGGAACGCGTAGGCGCCGAGCCCCAGCAGGAGGCCTGCCGTGGCGGCGACGAGCGCCATGGGCACCGAGAGCAGGGTCATTCCGCGGGTCGTCTTCTTCATGAAGTGGCCTCGTGGGGGGCGGACAGCCTTCGCTGCGTGCATCGCGCCTATCGCAAGCCCCGCGCCAGCGACGAAGGGTCGAGGCACCCCTCCAAGACCGCGAAACCAGGGCCGCCCGTGCCTGGCGGGGCCGCTCCCGCGCGGGCGGGATCGGATGGAGGGCGCGGGCTTCGGATGCGGGCATCCGACGCGGCGGCCGGGCGCTCCCCCGGCGGAGGCGACCCTCAGCGCCGCCGCAGCGCGACGAGCGCCGCCGAGGGGCACCTGTCGACGCAGGCCATGCACGAGGTGCAGCCGTCGAGGAGCGCCAGCGCGCGCGGGTCCAGCCCCAGGGGGCAGGCCTCGCGGCAGGGCGACGCCGCCGCCGCGCCACAGCGGCAGGCCTCCGACCGGAAGCGCGGTCCCCAGGTGGCGCGCGTGCGCAGGAGCGCGACGGCAGCGCCGGCCGGGCAGAGCACGCGGCAGACGAGGCGGCGCGGGCCGAGGAGCTCCAGCCCGAGGAAGGCGAGGAGGAGCGCGCCGGTCGCGACGGGCAGCGCGCGGGCAGAGAACGCCTCGAGGGGCAGCACGGTCGCGAGCCGCGGGGGCGAGAGCACCGCCGCGAGCGGGACGCCGGCGAGCGCCCCGGCCGCCAGCAGCCCGAGGAGCCAGGCGAGCCGCGCCCGCGGCCTCGCCGCCGTGGGACCCGGCGGCCGGCGGGCACCGCGCGCGCGCAGGCGGTCGATCCCCTCGGCGAGCGCGCCCCACGGGCAGACCCAGCCGCAGTAGACGGGGCCGAGCGCCACGGCGAGCGCGACCGGCGGGAGCACCGCGAGCGCGAGGGCGAGCGGCGCGCCGCCGGCGGCGAGGAGGGCGCCGAGCGCCGCGGCCGGCTCGACGAGGTCGACCGGGCCGAGCTTCAGCGCGACGAGCGTGCCCGTCAGGTGCGGGTCGCCGAGGAAGGGGAGGGCGAGGTAGCCGAGGGCGACCGCGGCCTGCGCCGCGCGCCGCCACGGGCCGAAGCGGGCGCGCCTCACGCGGCCCCCCGCGGCACGACGACGATGGCCGCGGGCCCCGCGGGGCAGCGGTGCTCGCACAGGCCGCAGCCCACGCAGCGCTCCGTGACGACCGGCCGCAGCTCCTCGTCCTGCACGATGGCCTCGCCCACGAGCGGGCACGCGTCGAGGCAGGTCCGGCACATGACGCCCTGGTGCGCGTAGCAGCGGCCCGGGTCGACGCGCGCGCGGCCCATCCGCACGTCGCGAGGGAGGCGCACGTCGGCGAGCGCGCCGGTCGGGCAGACCGGCGGGCAGCGCATGCAGAGCCAGCACGGCGCCTCGCGCGCGACCACCTCGGGCGTGCCCGCGTCGAGGCCGAGCCGCGCGCCCGCCGGACGCAGCGCCCGGTACGGGCAGACCTCGGCGCAGCGCCCGCAGCGGATGCACCGCGCCGCGAAGGCGTCCTCGTCGAGCGCGCCCGGCGGGCGGAGGGGCGCGGCGGGGGCGCCCAAGAGCCGCGCGAGCCACCCCCGCACCTACGGCTCCTGGTCGTCGCCCACGAACGTCGGGAAGACTCCGAGCACCTCGGGGTCCTCCGCGAGGAGGCGCGCGGCGAGGGCCTCGAGCCCCTCGCCGTCCTCGGCCTCCCAGACCGCGGCGACGCGGCTGTCCCCGTCGCCGCCCGCGAGCGTCATGCCCGGCGCGGCGGCGAGGCGCGCCGCCACCCGCGGGGCGGCGCCCGGGGTGGTGACGAGCAGGACGCCCGCGACGGTGGTCACGCCCTCTCCACCTTCACCGCGCAGATCTTGAACTCCGGCTGGCGGGAGACCGGGTCCACGGCGTCGATGGTGAGGAGGTTGCACATGCGGTCGGGGTCGTGCATGTGCGCGAAGACGAGCCCCTTCCGCGCGGTGGGCGTGACGCGGGTCCTGAACACCACGTTGCCGCGCCGGGAGGTGACCTTGACCGGGTCGCCCGACTTCACGCCCAGCGCCGCCGCGTCGTCCGGGTGGAGCTCGGCCAGCGTCTCGTAGTTCGCCTGGCGGAGCTCCTTGCAGTTCCGCGTCATCGTGCCGGTGTGCCAGTGCTCGATGATGCGCCCGGTGGTGAACCAGAGCGGGTACTCGGCGTCGACGACCTCCTCCGGCGCCTTCTGCGGGCGGAGCCACACCACCGCCTTCTTGTCGGGCCGGCCGTAGAAGAGGATGCGGTCGGGCGCGTCGGCGGGGACGAGCGGGTCCTCGCCCTTCACGTAACGGCGGTTCGTGCCGGGGTGGCCCTCGGCCGGGAGCGGCCAGAGGAGGCCGGGCGCCGCCTTCAGCCGGTCGCGGGTCATGCCGGTGAAGTCGTACGCGGTGCCCTTCGCGAGCGCACGGAGCTCGTCCCACGCCGCGGCGGGCGTGGCGGGCAGGAGCGCGCCGTGCCCGAGGCGGGTCGCGAGGTCACGGAGGATGTCGAAGTCCGGCCGGGCCTCGCCGAGGGGCTTCACGGCGCGCTCGAGGAGCTGGTAGCGCCGCTCGCCGCAGCCGTACACGCCCTCCTTCTCCGCCCAGAGCGCGGCCGGCAGCACCACGTCGGCGAGCTCGCTCGTGCGGGTGGGGTGGTACGCCTCGGTCACCACCACGAAGGCGCCCTCCCTCTCGAGCGCCTTGCGGTAGCGGTTGGCGTTCGGGAGGCTCTGGCCCGGGTTCGTGCACATCACCCAGAGCGCCTTGAGCTTGCCCTCCTCGAGGGCGCGGAACATGTCGATGGTGGCGAGCCCGGGCTTCGGGGCGATGGTGCCCGCCGGGACGTTCCAGAGCTTCTCGACCTCGGCGCGGTGCTTCTCGTTCGCGATCTGCCGCCCGTAGGGGAGGAGGTGGGCGAGCGCGCCGCCGTCGCGGACGCCGCCGCACGCGTTCGGCTGGCCGGTGAGCGAGAACGGCGTCGAGCCCGGGAGGCCGATCTTGCCGGTGACGAGGTGGAGGTTGTGGACGAGGTTGTTCGCCCAGACCCCCTTCGTGCGCTGGTTGAGGCCCATCGTCCACATGGACATGGCGGTGCGGCCCTTCTCGCCGAACCACCGCGCCGCCTGGACGATGTCCTCGGCCTTCGCGCCGGAGAGCTCCGCGGCCTTCTCCGGGGTGTAGGCCGCGAGGAACGCCTTGTAGTCGGCGAGCGCCTTGTTGGCCTCGGTGCCCTCGCCGAAGGCGAGGTGCTTCGCGATGAACGCCTCGTCCACCAGCCCCTCGGCGAAGAGGACGTTCGCCATCGCGTTCAGGATGGCGAGGTCGGTGCCGGGGGTGAAGGAGATGTGCAGGTCGGCGACGCGGGAGGTGGGCGTGCGGCGCGGGTCGAGGACGATGATCTTCACGTCCTTCCCGGTCTGCTTCCGCTTCACGATCCGGCGGAAGATGATGGGGTGGGCCTCGGAGGTGTTCGACCCGACGAGCAGCATCACGTCGGCGTGGTCGATGTCCTCGTAGCAGCCCATCGGCTCGTCCTTGCCGTAGGTGCTCACGTAGCCGGCCACCGCGGAGGCCATGCAGAGGCGCGGGTTGCCGTCGACGTTGTTGGTCCTGAGGCCGCCCTTGAAGAGCTTGTTCGCGGCGTAGGTCTCCTCGGTGAGCCCCTGGCCCGAGCCGTAGAAGCCGACCGCGTCGGGGCCGCCCTCGGCGATCGCCGCCTTGAAGCGCGAGGCGACGAGCGTCATCGCCTCCTCCCAGCTCGCCCGGACGAGCTTCCCGTCCTTGCGCACGAGCGGGTGCAGCAGGCGATCCCCCGCGTTCATGATCTGCGGCAGCAGGAAGCCCTTGAGGCACAGGAAGCCGGCGTTGTGGTTCTTCGGGTCGCCCTTGACGGAGACGACCTTGCCGTCCTTCGCGCCGACGAAGAGGCCGCAGCCGGTGCCGCAGTAGCGGCAGACGCTCTTCGTCCAGGTGAGGCCCTCGGGGTCGGCGGGCGCGGCCTGCGCGCGCGAGCCGATCGCGACGAGCGCCGAGGCGGCGGCGGAGGCCTTGAGGAAGTCGCGGCGGTTCATGGGGCTCATGGCGTCCTCGGGATCAGCGGTGCGGGTTGGCGGTGAGGGTGTGCGGGTCGTGGCAGGCGAAGCAGTCCTTCACGGGCTTCCTCGCGAGCGCCTCGGCCTCGGCCGGGTGGCAGGAGCGGCAGGCCGTCGCGGCCGGCCTCGCCTTGAAGTCGGCCCCGGTGGAGCCGTGGCAGGCGACGCACTTCACGAGCGCGAGCCCGTGCGGGGAGTTCTCCCAGGCGGCGAAGACCTTCTCGGTGTCGGCGCGGTGGCAGGTCGCGCACTCCGGCTCGCCCTTCGTGTCGAGGTGGCGCTTCGGGGCCGCGGCCAGGGCCGGGGCGGCGAGCGAGAGGGCGGCGAGCGCGACGAGGATGCGGGATCGCATGGGGCCTCCGGGTGGTGGACCGGCGGAGGCAAAGCAACGGGTGCGCCAGCGCAGCGGGGCCGGCGAAACGAAGGGTTACGCTCCGTGGAAGGGCCCGGAGTCGGATGCGCGCATCCGGAGCGCGGACCGGGACATCTGCGACGGGGCGTCGCGGGGGCGAGGCGGGATCGGGATCGGGATCGGGATTGGGATCGGGATTGGGATTGGGATTGGGATCGGGATTGGGATCGGGATTGGGATTGGGATCCGGATCCGGATCGGGATCGGGATCCGGATCGGGATCCGTCTCCGTCTCCGTCTCCCTACCTGTAGTCGTCCCGTGACAGCCCGTACGCCTTCAGCTTCTCGTACAGGTTCCGCTCCGCGATGCCGGCGGCGCGGGCGACCTCGCCGACCTTGCCCTTGTGCTCGCGCAGGAGCCGCGTGAGGTACTCGCGCTCGAAGCGCTCGACGAGCCGGGCGCGCGCGTCGAGGAGCGGCAGCCTGAACTCCGCCTCCTCGGCGGGGCCGGCGGCGGCGGGCGCGGTCTTCGGGCCGAGGAGCGGCGCGACGGCGGCCCAGCCCATGAGCGCCGCGCGCTCGCACAGGTTCCGCAGCTCGCGCACGTTGCCGGGCCAGGGGTAGGCCCGCGCGGCGGCGAGCACCTCCGGCGGCGGCAGCGGCACCTGCCGGCCGTACCGCTCCGCGAAGGAGCGCAGGAAGTGGTCGAGCAGCGGCGCGAGGTCGCCCGGGCGCTCGCGCAGCGGCGGCAGGCGGATGGGGATGACGTTGAGGCGGTAGTAGAGGTCGTCGCGGAACTGGCCCTCCTTCACGAGGGCCTCGAGGTCGCGGTTCGTCGCGGCGATCACCCGCACGTCCACAGGCTCGGGCCGGTCGCTGCCGACGCGGGTGACCTCGCGCTCCTGCAGGACGCGGAGCAGCTTCCCCTGGATGGCGAGGTCGAGGTCGCCGACCTCGTCGAGGAAGAGCGTGCCCTGGTCGGCCTCGCGGAAGCGCCCCTGCCGCCGGGCGGTGGCGCCGGTGAAGGAGCCCTTCTCGTGCCCGAAGAACTCGGACTCCATGAGCTCCCGGGGCACCGCGGTGCAGTTCACCGCGACGAACGGGCGGGCGGCGCGGGGGGAGCGCCGGTGCACCGCGCGGGCGACGAGCTCCTTGCCGGTGCCGGTCTCGCCGCGCAGGAGGACGGTCGCGTCGGCGCCCGCCACCTGCTCGACGATCTTGAAGACCTCCTGCATCGCGGGGGCGTCGCCCACGAGCTCCTCGAACCCGCTCGCGCGCTCGAGCTCGCCGCGCAGCCGCTCGAGGTCGCGCCGGGCGCGCTCGTGGGCGATGGCGTTGCGGAGCACGAGCGCGAGCTCCTCCCAGCGCACCGGCTTCGTGAGGTAGTGGTGCGCCCCGCGCTTCAGCGCCTGCACCGCCGTCTCCACGGTGGCGTGGGCGGTCACGAGCACGACCGGCAGCCACGGGCGGTCGGCGTGCACCCGCTCCATGAGCGCGATGCCGTCGAGGTCGGGCATCTTGAGGTCGGTGACGAGCGCGAGGGGGTCGCTCTCCACGAGCCGCGCGAGCGCCTCCTGGCCGCTCGAGGCGAGGAGGACCTCGAACCCCTCGAGCGCGAGGTTCGCCTTCGCCACCTTGCGCGTCCCCGGGTCGTCGTCGACGACCAGGACGAGCCCCTCCCGGCTCACGGCGCCACCTCCGCCGCGGGCGCCGCGAGGCGCCGCAGCGGGAACCGCAGCGTCGCGACCGTGCCGCCGCCCTCCCTCCGCCCGAGCTCGAGCCGCGCGCGGTGCACGGCGGCGGTCCGCTGCACGATGACGAGGCCGAGGCCGGTGCCGTGGGTCTTCGTGGTGACGAAGGGGCGCTGGACCTCCTCGAGCTTGTCCTCCGGGATGCCGCAGCCGCGGTCCCGCACCTCCACCACCACCTCGCCGGTGCCGCCGTCGGCCTCGAAGCGGCAGGCGAGCTCGGGCGGCTCGGCGCCGCCGGCGTCGAGGGCGTTCGCGAGCAGGTTCACCACGGCCTCGGTCACGAGCGGCGCGTCGAGGTCGAGGGGCGGCACGTTCTTCGAGAGGTCGAGCCGGATCGCGTCGGCGGGGAGCCCGCGGGCGAGGGCGGCGCGCTGCGCGGCCTCCTTGAGGATCCGGCCGACGGCGGCGGGCGCGTAGACGGGCTCGATGGGCCTCGAGAGCCCGAGGAGCTCGGAGATGAAGCGGTTGACGCGCTCGACCTCGTCCCCGATGAGCGCGGCGTACTCCTTCACGTCCGGATCGTCCGGGAGCCTCCGGGCGAGGTACTGGGCCGCGCCGCCGATCGCGTTGAGCGGGTTGCGGAGCTCGTGGGCGATCTGCGCGGACATCTGCCCGAGGCCCGCGAGCCGCTCCGCGTCGAGGAGCCGGGTCTCGAGGTGGCGCCGCTCGGCGATGTCGCGGATGACCATGACGGTGCCGAGGTAGGCGCCGGTGGTCGACCGCACCGGCGCGTAGGTCGTCTCGAAGCGCCCCTCCTTCTCCTTGATGATGGAGTGGGCCGGCCCCGAGTCGTCGCCGGCCTGCAGCCACCCCATGACGCGGTCGAGCATGGCCTTCGCCGCGGCCGGGTGGCAGTCGTCGAGCGCGCCGCCGGGGCCGTCCTTCAGGTTGCGGAGCACCCGGCCGGCCTTGTTCACGAGCGCGATCTGCCGCTGCGCGTCGATGAACAGGAGCCCGTCCGCCATCGAGTCGATGACCGCCTGCATGGTCTCGAGCTCCTGCCGGCGGGCCGCCCGCTCGGCCTGCGCCTCGGCGAGCGCGGCCTCGGTCACCCGGTTGCGCTCCGCGAGGGCGCGCAGCAGGAGGGCGATCGCCAGGGTCGCGATGGCGATGGAGACCGCCGCGACGGTGGCCGTGCGCCAGGCCTCCCCGGCGAGCGCGGGGTCGAGCAGGGTCACGTCGCGCAGGAACAGGATCGCGGCGACGGTGGTGACGAGCGCGGCGAGCGCGACGAGCGCGAGCGCGAGGCGGGCGCCGGGGCCGAGGGCGCGGAGCATGGCGCGCATCCTAGCGGGGGAGGGCCCGGGTGGCCATGGGGGGTATCGACGCGGGCGCTCCCGAAGCGTACGGTGGGTGGATGGCTCGCAGCCCCGTCATCCCCTCCCTGCCCGTGCGGCCCGTGACCTTCACCGTCGGGAGCCACGAGATCGTGGTCACCAAGGTCGCGGAGCACCGCTGGACGGCGGCCGTCGACGGGCGGCCCCTGGACGGCTCGCACAACACGCAGGCCGAGGCCTGGGAGTCGGGCGTGCGCGCCGCGTCGAAGATCGACGCGGGCGGCTGAGCCCCGCGGTCGCGCGGGCGCGGCCCTCCTCCCGCGGGTTCGCCCCTCCGGGGTGCACTACCCTGAGTGAAGGGACGTCCTCCCGCCCTCCGCGCTCTGACATACTGCCGGCTCGATGTCCCTGGCCCGGCCGCTCCCCGACCTCACCGCCCGCGACCTCGAGCCGATCCTGGCGGTCGCGAGCAAGCTCGCGGCCCCCTTCGACCTCGGCACGATGCTCCGCGAGGTGGTCGCGGCGGCGAAGCAGGTGCTCCGCGCCGACCGGGTCTCGGTCTGGCTGCACGACGCGGCGACCGACGAGCTCGTGCTGAAGCTCTCGGGCGATCTCGAGGCGGTGCGGGTGCCCGCCGGCACCGGGCTCGTGGGGAGCTGCGCGCGGGAGCGGCGCATCGTGAACGTGCCGGACTGCTACGCCGACCCGCGCTTCGATCCGACCATGGATCGCCGCACCGGCTACCGGACCCGCTGCGTGCTCACGCTGCCGCTCGTCGACCACGAGGACGTGCTCGTCGGCGTCATGCAGCTCCTCAACAAGGCCGGCGGCGTGTTCGACGCCTCCGACGAGGCGCTCGCGGGCGTGCTCGCCGCCCAGTGCGCGGTGGCGCTCCAGCGCGTGCGGATGACCGAGGCGCTCCTCGAGGGCGCGCGCATGCGCCAGGAGCTCGAGCTCGCGCGGGAGGTGCAGCGCGGCACGCTCCCGGCGGCCATGCCCGAGGTCGCCGGCTACGCGCTCGCCGGCGCGTTCGACCCCGCGACGCTCACCGGCGGCGACACCTACGACCTCGCGCCCCTGCCCGGCGGCCGGCTGCTCGTCGTGCTCGCGGACGCGACCGGGCACGGGATGGGCCCCGCCCTCGCGGTGGCGCAGCTCCAGGCGATGCTGCGGCTCGCCTTCCGCCTGGGGACCGACCTCGAGACCGCGTTCGCGCGCGTGAACGACCACCTCGCCGACACGCTGCCGCCGGACAAGTTCGTGACCGCGTTCATCGGCGTCCTCGACCCCTCCGCGCACCGGCTCCGGTACCACTCCGGCGGGCAGGGGCCGATCCTGGTCTACCGCGCGGCGACCGGGGCGTGCGACGTGCACGGGCCCACGAGCTTCCCGCTCGCCGCCATGCCCGTGACGAAGCTCAGGCCCGCGCCGGAGCTCGAGCTCGCGCCGGGCGACCTGCTCGTGCTCCTCTCCGACGGCTACCTCGAGCACCGGAACCCGGAGGGCGAGGAGTTCGGCCAGGCGCGGGTCGAGGTGCTCCTGCGCGAGCATCGCGGGCGGCCGCCGGAGGAGCTCGCGCGGCGGCTCAAGGAGGCGGTGACGGCCTTCGCCCGGGGCGCGCCGCAGGAGGACGACATGACCGCCGTCCTCGTGCAGCGCGCGGCGCCGCGGGAGGCGACGCGGCTCGCGCGCGAGCTCGCGGCGCTCGAGGGCGCGTTCGCGTTCCTGGGCGAGGCGTTCCGGCGGCAGGGCATCGACCCGTCGCTCCGGGCCCCCGTGGACTTCGTGTTCGAGGAGCTCTTCACGAACATGGTGAAGTACGGCGGGGGGGCGGAGGAGGTGGTGCTCGAGGTCGCGCCGATCCCGCGCGGCGTCGAGGTGACGCTGCTCGACCGCGGGGTGGATCGCTTCGACCCGACCGCGGCCCCGGACGCCGACGTCACGCTGCCGGCCGAGGCGCGGCGGCCGGGCGGGCTCGGCCTGCACCTCATCCGCCGCATGGTGGACGGCATGACCTACGCGTACCGCGAGCCCGAGCGGCTCGGCCGCACGACGTTCTGGAAGACGCTCACGACGGAGGGGGACGCGCATGCTCACGGTGGGTGATGGCGCCGACGGCAAGGTGGTGCTCTCCGGCAGGCTCGACGCCGCCCAGGCGGCGGCCGCGCAGGCGTTCCTCGACGGGAAGCAGGGCGTCGTGACGCTCGACTGCCGGGCGCTCGAGTACGTCTCCTCGGCCGGGCTGGGCGTCTTCCTGAAGACCCACAAGCGGCTGCTGGCGGGCGGCGGCAAGCTCCGCCTCGCCGGCGTCAGCCGCCACCTCGGCGACATCTTCCGGTACTCGGGCTTCGACCAGATCCTGGAGATCGAGCCCCTCCCGTGAGCCGCCCCCCGTCCAACTTCCGGGCCGTCCGGGTGTAATGGCCACGAGGGAACCGGACGAGGCGCTCGTCGCGCGCTGCCGGGGCGGAGACGCCCGGGCGTTCCGGACCCTCGTCGAACGGTACCAGCGGCCGCTCTACAACGCCGCCTACCGGGTGCTGGGCAACGCGGAGGACGCGAGGGACGTGATCCAGGCGGCGTTCATGGAGGTGTCGCAGCGGCTCGACGGGTTCGACCCGGGCCGCCGCTTCTTCTCGTGGATCTACCGGATCGCCCTCAACGCGGCGCTGAACGCCGCGCGCCGGAACCGCCGCCAGGCGGAGCTGCCCGCCGGGGAGCTCGTCGCGGAGGGGGCCGGGCCGGACGGCGGGCTCGTCGAGGAGGAGCGCGCGCGGCGCATCCAGGCCGCCCTCGACCGGCTCTCCGCCGACGACCGCGCGGTGCTCACGCTCCGCCACTTCGACGAGCTCTCGTACCGCGACATCGCCGAGGTCCTCGGCCTCGAGGAGAAGACCGTGAAGTCGAGGCTCTTCGAGGCCCGCCAGCGGCTGCGCGCGCTGCTCGCCGGCCAGGAGGCCGCGTGACGCACCGCGAGGCCCTCATGCACGCCGTGCTCGACGGCGAGGCGTCGCCGGAGGAGGCCGCCGAGCTCCAGCGGCTCGTCGACGCCGATCCCGCCGCCCGCGCCGAGCTCGACGCGCTGCGCCAGCTCTTCCACGACCTCGGACGGGTGCCGAAGGTCGCGCCACCCCACGGCCTCGCCGACGCCTCCGTGGAGGCCTTCCAACTTTCCAACCGGTCGAATGTAAGTAGGAGCAGTCCCTTCCCTGCGAGGCACCCTTCCATGAACAAGCGATTCGCGATCTTCGGTGGCGTTGCGGTGGCGGCCGTGGCCGTCGTGCTGGTGCTCGTGAAGGACGGTGGCAAGGACGCCGCCGGCACGGTGGCACCCGCCGAGCGGTACCGGGCGGAGCAGCCCCAGGCGTCCGACGTGAAGCTCGGCGACGCGGGGCTCGCGAAGTTCATGCAGTCGGAGAGCTTCGAGAAGATCGTGAAGGACCCGGCGCTCCGCGCGCTCGCGGCCGACGCCCGGTTCCAGGCGCTCGCGCGCAACCCGGAGGCGCTCGCCACGATGGCGCGCCACGCGGACGCGTTCGCCGCCATGGCGCGGACCCCCGAGGCGTTCGCCGCGATGGCGAAGGCCCCCGAGGCGTTCGCGAACCTCGCACGCCAGCCGGAGGCGATGACGGCGCTCGCGCGCCAGCCCGAGGCCTTCGCGGCGCTCGCGAAGTCCCCCGAGGCGTTCGCGGCCCTCGCGAAGTCGCCGGAGGCCCTCGCCGCCATGGCGAGGAGCCCCGACGCCTTCGCGCGCTTCGCCCGCGACCCGAACGCGTTCGCCGCGGCCGCCCGGAACCCGTCCGCTCACGCCGCGATGGCGAAGCAGGCCGACGCGTTCGCGGCGCTCGCCCGCCAGCCCGAGGCGATGGCGGCCCTCGCCCGCCAGCCCGAGGCGTTCGCCGCGCTCGCGAAGTCGCCCGAGGCGTTCGCCGCGATGGCGAAGGCGCCCGAGGCGATGACGGCCATGGCGCGTTCGCCCGAGGCGTTCGCGAACCTGGCCCGCCAGGCCGACGCGATGGCCGTGCTCGCGCGGAACCCCGAGGCGTTCGCCGCGATGGCGAAGGCGCCCGAGGCGTTCGCGAACCTCGCCCGCGCCCCCGAGGCGATCGCGGTCCTCGCCCGCAGCCCCGAGGCGTTCGCCGCGATGGCGAAGGACCCCGGCTTCGCGGCGATGGCCCGCGACCCGAACTTCGCGAACGCCCTCCAGGCGGGCGCGATGTCGGCGAACGCGGTCCAGCGGTAGGCCTGCGCCGGGGTGCTGCCGAGGCACCCCGAAGGCACGGAGGCACCGGCCACTCCCGCGCCCGCGGGAGTGACCCGGTGCCTCGCCGCTTCTATGCTGACGGTCCGCCTCCGCCCCCCGGGAGCTGCCCGATGCACCGACGCCTCGCCGTCCTGGCCGCCGCCGTCGCGCTCCTCCCCGGCCCCGCCCGCGCCGAGGAGGCCGCGAGCCCGCTCGGGCTGACCGCCGTCGACACCGCCGACCTCCGCCTCGTCTTCCCGAGCCCGACGCTCGACTACCTCGAGCCGCACGCGCTGCGCACCTTCGCGAACTCGATCGCGTGGCAGCGCCGGGTGTTCGGGTGGGTCCCCTCCGAGCGGACGACGGTGCTCCTCAAGGACTTCTCCGACTGGGGCAACGCGTCGGCGAGCGCGACGCCGGTGAACGGGCTCACCTTCGACATCGCGCCGCTCTCGCTGGCGTTCGAGACGTACCCCGCGAGCGAGCGGCTCTACTCGCTCATGAACCACGAGCTCGTCCACGTCGCGACCATGGACGTGTCGAGCGCGGGCGACCGGTTCTGGCGGGCGGCGCTGCTGGGCAAGATCTACCCGTCGGCGCAGCACCCGGAGAGCCTGCTCTGGAGCTACCTCACGGTCCCGCGCTTCAACGTGCCGCGCTGGTACCTCGAGGGCAGCGCCACCTTCATGGAGACGTGGATGGGCGGCGGGCTCGGGCGCGCCCAGGGCGGCTACGACGAGATGGTGTTCCGGGCGATGGTCCGCGACGGGGCGAGGTTCTACGACCCGCTCGGCCTCGTCTCGCTCGGCACGCGCGTCGACTTCCAGGTGGGCGTGAACGCGTACCTCTACGGCACGCGCTTCTTTACCTGGCTCGCGCTCGCGCACGGGCCGGAGAAGGTCGTCGCCTGGCTGCGGCGGGACCCCGGCAGCTCCGCCTACTACGCGGCGCAGTTCGAGCACGTGTTCGGCCTCACGCTCGACCGGGCCTGGCAGGACTGGATCGCGTTCGAGAAGGACTTCCAGACCCGGAACCTCGCCGAGGTGCGGAGGCACCCGGTGACTCCGTTCCAGGAGCTCGTGCCGCGCGCGGTCGGCTCGGTCTCGCGCGCCCATTTCGACGCGGCGAGCGGCACGCTCTACGGCGCGTTCCGCTACCCGGGCGTCGTCGAGCACGTCGGCGCGCTCGACGTGAAGACCGGCAGGATCCGCCGGCTCGCCGACGTGAAGGGGGCGATGCTCTACAAGGTCACCTCGCTCGCCTGGGACCCGAAGGGCGAGACCCTCTTCTACACGAGCGACAACTACGCCCTGCGCGACGTGCGCGCCCTCGACGTCCGCACCGGCGAGGAGCGGC
Source organism: Anaeromyxobacter sp. (assembly GCA_046351695.1). GTDB lineage: Bacteria > Myxococcota > Myxococcia > Myxococcales > Anaeromyxobacteraceae > Anaeromyxobacter. The sequence continues at coordinate 326,369 of JAXLYA010000002.1, forward strand.
TCTTGCTCGAGGACCAGCGCATCGGCGAGCTCGCCTTCGACGGGGCGGGGCAGGCGCTGTGGGGCGTGCGCCACGCGAGCGGCCTCGCCACGCTGGTCCGGATCCCCGCGCCCTACCGGGAGTGGAGCCAGGTCCTCACCTTCCCCTACGGCGTCGTGCCGTACGACCTCGACGTGTCGCCCGACGGGAAGCTCCTCTCCGCCTCGACGAGCGAGGTGAACGGGGACCAGTACCTGCGGGTCTGGGAGCTCGCGAAGCTCCAGGCCGGCGACGCGAAGCCGCTCTCCGAGTTCCGGTTCGGACAGTCGGTGCCGGAGGGGTTCGTCTTCTCGCCGGACGGGAGGTGGCTCTACGGCACGTCCTACTACACCGGCGTGTCGAACGTGTTCCGCTACGAGGTCGCGACCGGCAAGGTGGACGCGGTCACGAACGCCGAGTCGGGCTTCTTCCGCCCGGTGCCGCTGCCCGACGGGCGGCTCGTCGTCTTCCACTACACCGGCGAGGGCTTCGTCCCGGCGATGCTCGAGGCGCCGCGGCCGCTCGAGGACGTGAGCGCGATCCGGTTCCTCGGCGCGGAGCTCGCGGCGAGGCGGCCGCTCGTCACGACCTGGCAGGTGCCGCCACCCTCGAAGGCGGACCCCGCCGCGATCGCGCCGCTCCGGCGCGCGCCCTACGTGCCGCTCCGGGAGCTGTCGGTGCACGGTGGGTACCCGGTCATGGAGGGGTACAAGGACTCCATCGCCGCGGGCTGGCACCTCGAGCTCGAGGATGCGCTCCGCTTCGGCGCGCTCGGGCTCACCGCGGCGTACTCGGTGGACGCGGCGGTGCCGGAGCGGGAGCGGCCGCACGCGGCGCTCGACTGGCGCTACCTCGGGTGGCACGCCGGCGTCTCCTGGAACCGCTCCGACTTCTACGACCTCTTCGGCCCCACGAAGCGCAGCCGCAAGGGGCTCGCCACGAAGCTCGGCTGGGACCGCGCGCTCGTCCACGACCTGCCCCGCCGGCTCGATCTCGCGCTCGAGGCCGCCTTCTACGAAGGCCTCGACGCCCTGCCCGGCTACCAGAACGTCCGCTCGCCGGTCACCCGGCTCGGGACCGCCTCCGCGACGCTCCGCTACGCGATGCTCCGCCGGTCGCTCGGCGCGGTGGACGACGAGAAGGGGGTCTCGTGGGAGCTCGGCGTCGACGGCAGCTGGGCGTACCGCACGGTGGTGCCGCAGGGGCACGGGGCGCTCTCGCTCGGCCTGCCGCTCTTCGCGCACGCCTCGGTCTGGAGCCGGACCTCGGCGGGCCTCTCGGGGGGCGAGCGCGCCGATCCGCTCGCCGGCTTCTACTTCGGCGGCTGGAAGAACAACTGGGTCGACAGCCGCGCCCCGCAGCGCTACCGCGACCTCGACACGCTCCCGGGCTTCGCCATCGACGCGTTCGGCGCGCAGAGCTTCGCGCGCGAGCAGGTCGAGCTGAAGCTGCCGCCGATCGTGTTCGAGCGGGCCGGGACGCCCGCCTTCTACCTGAACTGGCTGCGTCCCTCGCTCTTCGCGACCGGGCTCCTCCTCGACCCGGCCGACCTCCCGCCGGGGCCGCTCTCCCGTTCGCTGCGCGGCGACGCGGGCGTGCAGGTGGACCTGCGCTTCATGGTCATGCACTGGTACGAGATGACGCTCTCAGGCGGCTGGGCGGTGGGCTTCGAGCCGATGGGCCGGCGGACCGACGCGTGGATGCTCTCGCTGAAGATCCTGTGATCCGGCCCGGGCCGGGGAGGGCGGGGCCGTGAACGGCGCGCTCGTGCGGGCGGGGGTGGGGCTCCTGCCGGTGCTGTCGTTCCTCGCCGCGCTGCTCCTGCTCGACAGCTACAAGCTCGTGCGCCTCCGGCTCGTGCTCGGCGTGGCCGCGGCGGGCGCGCTCGTGGCCGCGGCGAGCTACCCCGTCGCGGCCGCGGTGCTCGACGGCGGGCACCTCTCCCTCGCGGCCTACTCGCGCTGGGTGGCGCCGGTCGTCGAGGAGTGCCTGAAGGCGCTCGTGGTGGTGGCGCTCGTGCGCACCCACCGGATCGGCTTCCTCGTCGACGCGGCGATCCTCGGGTTCGGCGCGGGGGCCGGCTTCGCCGCCGCCGAGAACCTCTGGTACCTGCGCCTCCTGCCGGACGCCCCGGTCTCGACCTTCATCGTGCGCGGCTTCGGCACGGCGCTCATGCACGGCGGCGCGACCGCGATCGTCGGGGTGCTGGGGCTCTCCCTGTGGGAGCGGCGCGGCGGGGCGGCGGCCTTCGTGCCGGGGCTCCTGCTCGCGGTGGCGCTGCACGCGGGCTTCAACCAGTTCTACTTCTCCCCGCGCGCCTCCACGCTCGGGATCCTGCTCGTGCTCCCGCCCCTCCTGTGGGCGGTCTTCCTGCGCAGCGAGCGCAGCGTGGGCGACTGGCTCGGGAAGGGCTTCGACGCCGACACCGCGATGCTCGAGCTCCTCAACTCGGGCGAGTTCGCCGACTCGCCGGTGGGCCGGTACCTCCACGCGCTGCGCGGCAAGTTCGAGGGGCCGGTGGTCGCCGACCTCCTCTGCTACGTCCGGCTCCACACCGAGCTGTCGCTCCGCGCGAAGGGCATCCTGATGATGCGGGAGAGCGGCTTCGACCCGCCGGTGGACCAGGCCACCCGGGACACCTTCGCCGAGCTCGCCTACCTCGAGAAGAGCATCGGCCGGACCGGCGTGCTCGCCATCCAGCCGATGCTCGCGATGAGCCACCGGGATCTCTGGCAGCTCTACATGCTCGGGAAGTAGCGGCGGCCTAGAAGCGGTACGCGACCGACGCGAACGGCGCGAGGTTGCCGCGCGTCTCGGACTCGCCGTAGGGGCCGCCCGAGGTGAGCTCGTGGCGGAGCGTGAGGCCCACGTCGAGCGCGCCCCGGCGGAGCGACGCGCCGGCGGCCGAGTAGAAGTGGAAGTCGGTCTGGGTCTCGAGGCCCGCGTGGCGGAAGTCGTAGGTGCGCGTGCCGACGCCCACGCCGACGAACGGCTTCAGGGTCCAGGACGCGGTGAGCGCGTACGGGACCTGGCCCTGCAGGCCGATGTCCCACTGGAAGAGGTCGAGCGCCTCGCCCGCGCTCTTCGTGCCGGCCCAGGCGACGGAGCCCACGAACGCGACGTTCGGGTGGAAGTCGTACGTGCCGACGAGGCCGGCGAGGAGCGCGCGGTCGAGCGAGCTGCGCTGGTCGAGGATCGGGATGTAGGCGCCGACGAGCGGGGCGACCTCCACGCGGGCGGCGGGCTCCTCCGCGCGGGCGGGGGTGGCGGACAGGGCGGCGAGGGCGGCGGCGACGGCGAGGATCTTCTTCATGACGGTGCTCCTTCCGGGGTCGATGGACTGCACGGGCCCCACGGATTGCACGCGCCGGGCCGGGAGCGCGGCGCAGGTAACCACTTGGTTACTTTGAGCCCGGGCGGACCCTTCCGTCAAGGGGGGCGAACAGCGCGTTCGGAAGTGCTTACAGGTCCGCGCCCCGGCGCCTCGCCGCGCCGGGTGCGGCGGAGTGCCCTACGGCGGGCACTCGAGCGGGTCGGGCCCGGCGGCGAGGGTGGACGCGCCGTCTGTCGTGCAGGTGACCCCGCAGGGCAGGCAGCTCCCGGCGCCGGGCGACGGGTACGCGCAGTAGAAGGCGCTCGTCGCGCAGCCCGTCGGCGCACAGAACTCCAGCGCGGAGGCCGGGCAGAAGCTCACCGAGGCCGGGACGAGCCCGGCGGGCGTCGCGAAGCCGGTCGCGCAGACGCCGGACGTGCAGGTGCCCGTGCAGGAGCCGTCGAGGCAGGCGCAGTCGGCGGCGCCCGTGCACGCGCGGGCGGCGCGCGTGGCGGCGTCGGGCTTCACGAAGTAGCGCGTGCCGCCGTCGGCGACGAGGTCCGCGATCACCACGAGCTCGAGCGCCGCGCCCGGGCCGTCGAGCGCGGCCGGGCCCTGCGTCTTCACCACGTAGTGGCCCTCGGGGACGGTGACGTCCACGAGGCCGGTCGAGTCGGCGGTCGCGCCGGGGAGCCCCGTGATCGTGACCGCGCCCGGCGAGAGGTCGGCGCCGACGCCGCGGACCCGGAGCTGCGCACGGCCGTTGCCGGCGGCCGCGTGGAGGGTGACCGGGGCGAGGTCGATGACCTTGCCGGCGTCGGCCTCGCCGAGCGCCAGCACGACGGGACCGCCCACGAAGTGGCCGAGCACGCCGGCGGTGTCGCCGAGCAGGTAGAGCTTCAGGAGGTGGTCGCCGGCCGACAGCACCGGGAAGGAGAACGCGCCGTTCGCGTCGATGCGGGCGGTGGCGCCCGAGACCTCGTCGACCGCCACGCCCCAGCGGCGCACCGCGGTGCTCGCGATCGGCAGGTTGGCCTGGCCGGTCACCGAGACCGCCTTCGGGAGCCGCACGTCCCCGAGCGCGAGCCCCTCGAGCTGCCCGTCCTTGCCGAACGCGACGTCCACCTCGCGCTCGGCGGCGAGCGCCGTGCCCTTGCGGAAGAGGAGCGTGTGGCGCCCCGTCGGCAGCGGAGAGACCGAGAACAGCCCGGTCGCGCGGGAGGCCTGGCTGAGCGCCGCGCCCTTCAGCGTCACCGTGACGCCGCCGGCGGCCCCGGTCGCGCCGTTGCGGTCCGCGACCGTCCGGCCTCGGACCTCGCCCGCCGAGAGCGCCTCGGCGGCGTTCCGGTAGTCGTAGCTGCACGCGCCGAGCGCGAGCGCCGCGGCGGCGAGCGCCGCGGCGGCGGGGGCGGGGCCGGGGCGCATCAGAACCGCCCCCCGACCGCGATCATCGCGCCCCCGGGCACGGGCACCGGGAGGACCGAGGCGGTCGTGTCGGCGAGCTCGCGGGCCGCCCGCGCGTCCTGGATCGCGGCGGTGGTGAGGAGCGCGCCCGCCGCCACGGCGCCGGCCCCGGCCAGCCCCCAGGACGTGTTCGCGAGCGTCGCCCTGAACTTCGTCTGGTCGCGCAGGTCCACCGCCCGGGAGCGGCTCGTCGTCGCCTTGTAGTCCTGGTACTTCGCGTCGGCCATCCGGCCGAAGACGATCCCGCCGACCGTGCCCGCCGCGGCGAGGCCCGCGGACGCCCAGCCCCAGCTCCACAGCCTGGAGCGCGCCGACTCGCCGAGGAGCGCGAGCGGCACGAGCTGCACGTCGACGAGCGCGTCCTGGCCCGCCCGCACGGTCACGGTCTGGGACGCGCGCACGAAGCCCTTCTTCTGGATGACCACGCTGTGCGGCCCCTCCAGCAGCCGCACCGCCGCCACCGGCGAGTCGCCGAGGGCCTTGCCGTCGAGCGTGACCGCGGCGCCGGGGCGGTCGACCTTGATGCGGAGCGTGCCGGTGGTGTCGAGCTTCTGGCCGGTGACGGCCTCGTGGGCGAGGCGCCGGGCCGCGTCGGCGAGCTCGGCCTCGGTGGGGTCGACGAGCGTCGAGGTGGCGCGGGCGAGGGAGCGCCCCTCCTTCACGTCCACGTACTTCACCGAGAGGAGCGCGGTGCGGTCGAGCAGCGTGAGCGAGCCCGCGAGCACCCGGTTCGCCTCGGTGGCGCCGGTGAGCCGCGACAGGCAGGCGACCTCGTCGCCGCAGCCGAGCATCTGCTTCATGCGGTCGAGGCCGAGCGCGGCCACGATCTCCGACTGGGAGAGGACGGCCGCGTCGGGCGCGGCCTGCGCGCCCTGCGCGGCGGCGTCGGAGAGCACCCGCGCGAGGTCGGGGTGGGCGGAGCCCGCGAGCGTGAAGTCCGGCACGACGAGCCGGTTGGCCTTCACGGGCGGCTTCGTGGCGGTGACCGGCCGCGTGCCGGCGGGCGGCGGCGGGAGTGGCGGCGGCGGCAGCGGGACCGCCTGGGCGAGCGCGACGGCCGGGAGGAGCGTGGCGAGGGCGGCGAGGGCTCTCAAGGAGGATCTCCCTAGGGCGTGAAGATCGCGGTGACGTTGGTCGCGAGGTGGAAGGGGAAGTCGCCGACGAAGGGCGAGAGCGAGTCGATGCCGTCGTTGGGGGTGACGATGGCGCTCACGAGCGCGACGTACTGGTTGCCGACCGTGAGGATCGACTCCGGGATGCGGAGCTGCGTGGCGGAGTAGACCTGCCAGTACGCGACCGGCTGGAGCACGGTGGTGCCCGCCTGGTTCACGACCTGGTTCACGGCCACCTGGTAGCGGGTCGGCGTACCGAGCGCGGGCGGCGACCACGCGAGGAGCGGCGTCGGGCCGGTCCCGGCGAGCGGCTTCGTCGCGTCGATGCCGTTCAGGGTGAGGGCCTTCGGCGCGCCGACGACCGGGGTGGGCGTTGCGGGCGCGGTGGCCACGGGCCAGTGGCTGTAGGCCGAGAGCTGCGCCAGGGCGGGGACCGAGGCGCCGTTGGCGGTGAACGACGCCTGCCAGACGTACCGGACCCAGAGCACCTCGAGCCAGCTCGCGTCGAGGGGGAAGCCGTAGGTCGTGTTCACCGAGTAGTCACCGGCGCCGGTGGGCGTCTGGGCGAGCCACAGGGTTGCGTCCACGCCGGTGGGGCAGGGGAACGGCACGCCGTGCGGCAGCGCGTGCACGCGGATGGCCGAGCGGAGCGGCGTCACGAACGACGCCGGCATGTCCGCGCCGATGCCGAGCCAGGGGCTCTCCTGGAAGGTGTAGGCGAGCGGGTGCGTCGCGGCCGGCGCGCCGAGCGTCAGCACGAGCGAGGAGCCGTCGCCCACCGCCGGCGGCGCGAGCTGCGTCGCCGCCACGGTGTCGCGGACCACCGTGCCGGGCGCCGTGTTCGCGACGGTCACCGTGCCGAGCTGCCAGACGCGCAGGGTGTCGCCGATCGAGCCGTCGGGGAGGCCGGAGCCGGGCAGGTCCACCGGCCAGTTCAGGGCGAAGCTCCCGCCGGTCGCGCCCCCGGTGAGGCCGGGCACGAGGAAGTCGCCGTTCGTGCCGGCCCCGGCGCTGATCACGCTCAGCCGGTCGGAGGCCTGCCAGCCGGCGAGCCCGCTCAGGGTGAGGTTCACGGTGGTGGTGGTGGTGGGGATGGTGGCGGTCTGGCGGCCCGAGACGAAGGAGACCGCCGACTTCGCGCGCACCGCGCTCTCGACCCCGGCGTAGACGCCGCCGCCGGCCCGCTCGTCGGTGACGAGGAAGTAGTTGCCGGAGGGGACGTTCGGGATGGTGAAGCCCGCGGAGGCGGCGTCGTAGGTCCCGGGGATGAACCGCGTGGTCCCGACCTGCACGGCGCCGACGGCCAACCCGGGCGCGAGGCGCGGCGGTCCGACGGTCGGCTGGCCGAGCTCGTCGACATACTCCGCCGCGAGGCTGCCCACGATGGTCTGCGGGCCGGTGGGCACGCCGCACTCCCCGGCGACCGGGAGCGTCACGGCCTGGCCGTCGAACGTGCAGGTGGACCCGCAGGGCAGGCAGAAGCCGGACGAGCCGGTCGAGCCGGGCAGCGGCACGCAGAACTGGCTGGAGGTGCAGCCGGTGCCGCTCGTCCCGGAGGGGAAGCAGAAGTTGCTGTCGGTCGGGACGACGCAGAACGGAGTGGTGGCCGGGGCGGCGGGCGGGGGCGTCCAGTTCTGGCAGAGCCCCTCGGTGCCGCACGTGCCGTCTCCGGTCTGGCAGGAGCCGCCGAGGCACGCGCAGTCGGCGTCGACCGTGCAGCCGAGCAGCGTCTGCGAGAGCGCGTCCGGCGCGACGAGGTAGATGGGCCCGGCGTCGGCGACCTCGTCCTGGAGGACGACCACCTTCACCGACGTGGACGGCGGGTTCACGAGCGCCGAGGCGATGCTCGCGACGTCGCCGTGCCCCGGGACCGAGACCACGTTCGCGGGCGGCGGGGCGAGCGAGATCTCGTGGAGGCCCTCGGGGACGAGGCGATCGACGACGCCGTTCGCGTCCGGCGCGACGGTGCCCGGCACGCCCGAGATGGTGACCGCCACCTGGGTCGGGTCGACGGCGGCGCCGACCGTCTGGACCTTGAACGTGAGGCGGCCCTGGCCCGCGGCGGGGCGCATCGTGATCGGCGGGAGCCGCATCGCCTGTTGCTGGGCCCCCTCGGGCACGACGAGGTCCACCGGTCCGCCGACGAGGTTGCCGCCCGGGGTGGCGGCGGCGACGCTCAGGCGGTGCGTGCCGGTGGAGAGCACCGGGAAGGAGAACGCGTCGTTGGCGCTGCCCGACAGGCTCGCGGTGAGGCCGGTGGTCTCGTCGACGACGATCCCGCCCTGCACCCCGAGGCCGCCGACGCCCCCGAGCGTGCCCGAGACCTCGGCGGAGTAGAGGAGGCGGACGTCGCCGAGCGACACGCCCTCCGGCTGCCCGTCGCTCCCGAGCGGCACCTCCACGCTCCGCTCGATCGCCCAGGTCGTGCCCTTCCGGAAGAGCAGCGTGTGGCGGCCGGCGGGGAGCGGGAGCACCACGAAGAGCCCGGTCTCGCGCGAGACCTGGGTGAGGTCGGAGTTCTTCAGGCTGACCGAGATCCCGGCCCCCGGCTCGACGCCGGCGCCCGGATCGTAGAGCACCCGCCCGCGCACCTCGCCGGCGCGCAGGGCCTCCGCGGGGTTCGTGTACTGGTAGCTGCAGGCGGCGAGCGCCGCGCAGAGCAGCGGAGGAAGGAGGCGGGGGGACCTCATCGGGAGGATGGTAACAGGGGAGCAGGCGACCGGCATGTGAGGGGGGTCACGGGTTCGCGGTACGGCGGGCGCGGCGAGGCCCCCACTCCGGGGCGTCTTTCTGCTACTTCTCCCGCTCATGAGCCGCATCTACCGATCCCTCCCTCCGAAGGGCACCGCCGTCGGCATTGCATTCAGCGGTGGCCTCGACACCCGCGCCGCCGTCGCCTGGATGGCCGAGCAGGGCATGGCCGTGCACTGCTACACCGCCGACCTCGCGCAGCCCGACGAGGCGAACCCGGCCGACATCCCGCCGGTCGCGCTCCAGCACGGCGCCGTGAAGGCCCGGCTCGTCGACTGCCGCGACGCGATGGTCCGCGAGGGCATCACCGCGATCCAGTGCGGCGCGTTCCACCTGTCGTCGGGCGGCAAGAAGTACTTCAACACCACGCCGCTCGGCCGCGCCGTGACCACGACCGCGATCGTGCGCGCGATGCGCGAGGACGGCGTGCACGTCTTCGGCGACGGCTCCACGCACAAGGGCAACGACATCCAGCGGTTCTACCGCTACGGGATCCTCGTCGACCCGACGCTCAAGATCTACAAGCCCTGGCTCGACCAGGCCTTCGTGGACGCGTTCGGCGGGCGCACCGAGATGAGCGCCTACCTCGAGAAGCGGGGCCTCCCGTACAAGATGGGGGCCGAGAAGGCCTACTCGACCGACGCGAACGTGCTCGGCGCCACCCACGAGGCGAAGGACCTCGAGCGGCTCGACACCGGCATCCGGATCGTGAAGCCGATCATGGGCGTCGCGCACTGGAAGCCCGAGGTCGCGGTCCAGACCGAGGAGATCACCGTCGGGTGGGAGCAGGGCCGCCCGGTCGAGCTGAACGGGAAGCGCTACGGGTCCGACTACGAGCTCTTCCTCGAGGCGAACCGCATCGGCGGCCGCCACGGCCTCGGGATGAGCGACCAGATCGAGAACCGCGTCATCGACGCGAAGAGCCGGGGCATCTACGAGGCGCCCGGCATGGCGCTCCTCCACGTCACCTACGAGCGCCTCCTCTCCGCGATCCACAACGAGAACACGCTCGACATGTACTTCACCCTGGGGCGCCGCCTGGGCCGCCTGCTCTACGAGGGCAAGTGGTTCGATCCCGAGGCCCTCATGCTCCGCGAGGCCCTCACCCGCTGGCTCGCGACCGCGGTCACCGGCGAGGTGAAGCTCGAGCTGCGCCGCGGCGACGACTGGAGCTTCGTGGCGACGAAGGCGCAGTACATGAGCTACGCGCCGGAGAAGCTCTCCATGGAGCGCGTCGAGGAGCCGGCCTTCACCCCCGAGGACCGCATCGGCGCGCTCGAGATGCAGAACCTCGTCGTCGGCGACAACCGCGAGTTCCTCGTGCACCACCTCGACGGCCTGCGGCGGCTGGGGACGGGCGCGGGCGGTCCGTCGCTCGCGGCGCTCCTCGGGGCGGGGGAGGCGGAGGAGGAGAAGAAGTAGAAGGTTCGGGAGCGGGACCGGGATCCGGAGCGGGACTGGGACCGGGATCGGGGCTGGGAACGGGATCGGGACTGGGAACGGGACTGGGACTGGGAGCGGGACTGGGACTGGGAAAGGGAACGGGACTGGGAACGGGACTGGGAACGGGACTGGGAACGGGACTGGGAACGGGACTGGGAACGGGACTGGGATCGGGAGCGGGATGAGGCGCGGGGCTGCTCGCCCGCTCATCCTGAGCGTAGCGGCGCTCTCGTGTGACCTGGGATGAACGCGCGCCGCGGAGTCGAAGGATGCGCGGGCTCGGTTCCTTCCGGCTGGGGGCTGCGTCTGTTGGGACGGCGCACGTTTCGCGCCGGGCCTCCGGTCTGCGCGGGTGAGTCCTGGGCCCGTCACGAAACCTGCGCCGGGAGGTGGGGCAGACGCAGCCCCCATCCGAAAGGACCTTCCCGATGTCTCCCACTCCCGCTCCCGATCGCGCTCCCGCTCCCAATCCCGATCCCGCTCCCAATCCCGCTCCCGCTCCGGCCTTCCACGCCTACGACGTCTCCCTCCAGCTCGCGCGGGAGGTCGCGCGGGTGCTTCCCGTCATCCTCCGCCACGATCCGTCCCTCGCCGACCAGCTCCGCCGCGCGGTGACCTCCGTGCCGCTCAACGTCGCCGAGGGCAATCGCCGCATCGGCAAGGATCGCCCTCACCACTTCCGCGTCGCGCTCGGGTCCGCGGCCGAAGTGGCCGCGTGCCTCGACGTCGCGGAGGCGCTGGGGTACCTCGCGCGGAGCGCGACGCTCCCCGCGCTCGCGCCCGCGGATCGCGTGCAGCGGCTGCTGTGCGGGCTCACGCGGTGAGGCGTGACCGGGCGGGGTCTCGCGAGGCCCCGCCCGAGCGCCGCCTACGCCGCCCGCGGCGCGGTCAGCCGCCAGAGCATGCCAAGGAGCCGGTCGCAGGCGCGGAGGGCGGGGTCCGCGTCGCCGGGAGCGACGTACCCCCACGCCAGCGCGACGTGGAGCGAGGCCCGGACCTCGTCCGCGCTGCCCGCCGCGATGCGGAACGAGTGGAGGCGGTCCTTCCCGACGCGCCGGTTCCCCTCCGCGAGGTTCAGCGGGATGGAGGACGCCGCGCGGGAGAGCTGATCGGCGAGGGAGGAGTCGCGGCGAGCGATGGCGACGCGAAGCTCGCGCAGCGAAGAGACGATCGACAGCGAGACGTCGTAGGCGATGAAGGGGGAGGAAGAAGAGGAAGAAGGGCTGGAGGACATGGGGAACGGCTCCTTTCGGCTGTGGGCTGCGTCTGCCCCCTCCCGGCGCAGGTTTCGTGACGGGCCCTGGACCCGCCCACGCTCACCGGAGGCCCGGCGCGAAACGTGCGCCGTCAACAGCAGACGCAGCCCACGGCCGAAATGTGCCGGGTGACAGCCCCCTCACCCGCCGGCGGCACGTTCACTCTGAGTCCCTCTCCCCCGGTGGGGAGAGGAATCACCATCAGTCCGCCTCCGCCTCCACCTCCGCCTCCGCCTCCACCTCCGCCTCCGCCTCCGCCTCCACCTCCGCCTCCGCCTCCGCCTCCGACTCCGCCTCCGCCTCCGACTCCGACTCCGACTCCGCCTCCGCCTCCGAGTCCGCTTCCTTCTCCGCCCCCGAAGCAGCGCGGGGCGACCCCGAAGGACCGCCCCGCGTCGCCTCTCTTCCCCTCCCCGCCCTACGGCCTGAACTTGCTCCCCACGAGCGGCTTCGCGTCGGTGCGCGGCACGTGGCACGAGATGCACACCCAGCGCGCGCCGGCGACGGCCTCGACCTTCTGCCCGCCGTGGCGGAAGTCGACGTGGTGCGAGGCCGGGATCGGCGTCGGCTCACCCTTCTTCTTCGGGCCGGGGGTATCGTGGCACGCGAGGCAGGCGTTCGAGTCGCGCGTGATGGGGAGCAGCTCGTCGATCCCGTGCGGGATGACCGGCGGGATCTCGGTCGAGAAGCGCTTCGGCAGCGGCTTCTCGCCGGGGGTGGAGTCCTCGGCCTTGTAGGCCGGCGGCGCGGGGACCTCGAAGACGCTCGTCTTCGAGAGGCCGAGCTTCGTGTCGGGGGTGCCGCCCCGGACGCAGGGCGGCACGGCGAGGGCGAGGAGCGCGAGGGCGGCGAGCGAGACGCGGAGCGTGGTCATGGGCGGCCTCCTCGGGATCAGACCTGCGTCGCGCGGGAGACCTTGACCGCGCACTTCTTGTAGTCGGTCTCCTTGGAGATGGGGCAGGTGGCGTCGAGCGTCACCTTGTTGATGAACACGCCCTCGTCGAACCACGGCACGTACACGAGCCCGCGCGGCACGTGGTTCCGGCCGCCGACCGTCACGCGCGCCTGGATGCGCCCGCGCCGGGACTCGATCCACGCGAGCTCGCCGATCTTGAGCCCGCGCGCCTCGGCGTCCTTCGGGTGCATGAAGAGCAGCGCCTCCGGCACGGCCGCGTTCAGCTGCGGCACCCGGCGCGTCATGGTGCCCGAGTGCCAGTGCTCGAGCACCCGGCCGGTGCAGAGCCAGAGGTCGAACCTCGCGTCGGGCAGCTCCGGCGCCTCCTGCCAGGGCCGGAAGAAGATCTTCGCCCGGCCCGGGATGGCGACCGGGTCGCCCGGCTTCGGGCCGGCGAGGTCACCCTGCGGCAGCTTCTTCGCGAAGGGACCGTAGAAGTCGTAGCCCGCGCCCTTCCTCGCGTAGGGGTCGTGCGCGTCGTTGAAGCGCCAGAGCGTCTCCTTGCCGTCGACGACCGGCCAGCGCAGGCCGCGCACGTCGTCGCGGTGGTAGACGTCGAAGGGCGCGAGATCGTGGCCGTGGCCGCGGCCGAACCGCGCGTACTCCTCGAAGAGCGCCTTCTCCGGGAACCAGGCGAGCTTCCCCGCCTGCACGGTCGCGTTCCTCTTCCCCTTCGCCACCGGGTCCGGCCAGCGCACCTTCGTGAGCTCCGGGGTCGCGAAGAGGACGTCGTACAGCGTCGCGTCCGGCCCGCGCCCGGCGGCCTTCGCCGCCTCGAGCACCGAGGGCAGCTTGCCCTTCTCGAAGCCCTCCGCCTCGAGCCCGGGCACGGCCTGCTCGCCCCAGACCTCCGAGAGCTTGAAGCGCTTCGAGAACTCCATCATCTGCCAGACGTCGGTGCGCGCCTCGCCCGGCGGATCGACGAGCTGGCGCCAGAGCTGGGTGCGCCGCTCCGAGTTCCCGTAGCCGCCCCACTTCTCGTAGATCATCGCCGACGGCAGGATCAGGTCGGCGACCTTGGACGAGAGCGTCGGGTAGACGTCCGAGACGACGATGAAGTTGTCCATCTTCCGCGCCGCCTCGATCCAGTGGTTGGCGTTCGCGGTGGACTGGAACGGGTTCGTCACCTGGACCCAGAGCCAGCGGATCTTTCCGTCCTCGAGGTCGCGCATCATCTGGACGATGTGGCTGCCGACCTTGGGGTTGACGGTCCTCGCCGGCAGGCCCCAGAGCTCCTCGGCGTGCTCGCGGTGCTTCGGATCGTCCACCGTCATGTCGGCGGGGAGCCGGTGCGCGAAGGTGCCGACCTCGCGGGCGGTGCCGCAGGCGGAGGGCTGGCCGGTGAGCGAGAACGCCCCGGCGCCCGGCCGGGCCTGCTTCCCGGTGAGCAGGTGGAGCATGTACGCCTGCTCGTTCACCCAGGTGCCGCGGGTGTGCTGGTTGAAGCCCATGGTCCAGAACGAGACTTGCTTCCTGGCCTTGTCGCAGTAGTCGTCGGCGAGCGCCTGGAGCTTCGCCTTGAAGGCCTCGAGCGGCTCGTCGGGATCGCCCTTCGCGAGCGGCGCCACGAAGTCGAGCGTGTACGGCTCGAGCCCCTTCGCGAACTCCTCGAACGAGATGAGCCAGTGCTTCTGCGGCGCGGCGGCGCCGTCCTGGGCGCGCTCGCGCGGGGCGTCGGGCGCGAGCCCGCGGGCGGCGGCCTCCTCCTTCGTGAGCACCACCGTGCGCTCGCGGAGGCGGGTGTCCTTCTCGGCCTCGAACGCGGCCTTGTCGTCGCGGCGCATGCCGAAGCCGATCTCGGTCGGGCCGGCGGCGAAGGCGCAGTGGGCGTCGACGAAGGCCCGGTCCACCGCGCCGCGCTTCACGACCTCGCGGGCGAGGTAGTTCCAGATGGCGAGGTCGGCGTTCGGGCGGAAGACGATCTCGACGTCGCAGGCCTCGGAGGTCGCGTTCGCGTAGGTGGTGAGGTTGAAGATCTTGTACGTCGGCCGGCGGAGCCGCTCGTCGACGATGCGCGCCCAGAGCATGGGGTGCATCTCGGCCATGTTCGAGCCCCAGCACACGATCGAGTCGGTGAGCTCGATGTCGTCGTAGCAGCCCGACGGCTCGTCCACGCCGAAGGTCTGCATGAAGGCGGCCACCGCGGAGGCCATGCAGTGCCGGGCGTTCGGGTCGAGGTTGTTGGAGCGCCAGCCCGCCTTCACGAGCTTCACGGCGGCGTAGCCCTCCATGATCGTGTACTGGCCGGAGCCCATCACAGCGACCCCGGTCGGGCCGAGCGCCGCGTGGGCGCGGGTCCACTCGGCCTTCATGACGTCGAAGGCCTCCTGCCAGGACACCGGCTCGAAGTCGCCGTGCTTGTCGAACCTGCCGTTCCGCTTGCGCAGGAGCGGCTTCGTGAGCCGGTCCTCGCCGTACATGATCTGCGCGCAGGCGTAGCCCTTGGCGCAGAGGAGCCCGCGGTTCACCGGGCTGTCCGGGTCACCCTTCACCGCGACCACCCGGCCGTCCTTCGTCGCGATCTGGACGCCGCAGCCGGTGCCGCAGAACCGGCAGACGCCCTTGTCCCAGGTCCAGCCCTTCGCCTCCGCCGGGAGCACCGGCAGCGGGATCCCCGCCGCGCCGACGACCGCCGTCGTGAACCCTGCCTCGAGGAACTCGCGCCTCGTGAGCTTCGCCATGGGATGCTCCTTTCGAGCGCTGCGGTGCCGGTGCCGGGCCGGCGGGCTACCTGTCGTGCCGTACGTCGGCGACGCTGGTGTGGTCCAGGAACTCCTCGTACGCCTGCTTCACGCCGCTCCACGCCTCGTGCGCCGCGCAGGCGCCGCGCCCCCTGCAGGCCGAGCCGGGGCGGAGCAGGCAGCCGGGCCGGGCCCGGGCGCCCTCGAGCGGGCGCACGACCTCGCCGAGCGCGATGCGCTCGGGCGGCCGGGCGAGGCGGTACCCGCCCCGGGCGCCGCGGGTCGCCTTCACGATCCCGGCGCGGGCGAGCCGGCCGAGCACCTTCGCGAGGTAGTCGGGCGGCATGCGGAGCGCGCGGGCGAGCTCCCTGCCCTGCACGGCCTCGCCGCGGGCGGCGAGCACCGAGATGGCGCGGAGGGCGTGGACGGTGGTGGTGGAGAGGAACACGCCCCGGAGGCTAGGTCATTGTGGACAAGCTTGTCCACAATGAATCGTCCGGGACCGCGACCCCGCCCATCCGGGCGAGCCGCCCTACCCCGCCGCCTGCTCCACGGCCGTGCAGAGCTCCGCCCAGAGCCGCTCGACGTCCGGACGCTCCGTCCGGGCGGAGCCCACCGAGAGCCGCAAGGTCTGCCGGCCCTTGAGCACGCTCGGCGTCACGTACGCGCGCCCGCCCGCGTTCACCTTCGCCGCGATGGCGAGGTTGTGCTCGGCGAGGCGCGACTCGTCCGCGACGCCCGGCGGCACGTGCCGGACCACCACGGTCTGGAACGGCACCGGCGCGAGCCGCTCCCACCCGGGCGCCGCGTCCACCTGGGCCGCGAGCCAGCGGGCGTGCTCGAGATCACGGCGGAGCCGCGCCTGCAGGCCCTCGACGCCCTCGTCCACGAGGTGGAACCAGGCCTTCAGCGCCCGGAAGCGGCGCCCGAGCGGGATGCCCCAGTCCCGGAAGTTGTTCACGGCGCCGTCCTGCGCGGTGCGCAGGTAGGAGGGGTTCGTGCTCATCACCCGCACGAGGTGCTGCGGATCGCGCACGTAGTAGGCGCTGAAGTCGAAGCCGATGCCCATCCACTTGTGCGGGTTGAACACGAGGGAGTCCGCCCGCTCCACGCCCGCCCAGAGCGGCCGGCACTCGGGGAGCGCCATCGCCGTGCCCGCGAGCGCCGCGTCGACGTGCAGCCACGCCCCGTGGCGCGCCGCGACCTCCGCGACGGCCGCGAGCGGATCGACGGCGGTGGTGCCGGTCGTGCCCACGGTCGCGACGACCGCGGCGGGGCGCCAGCCGCGCGCGAGGTCCTCGGCGATCGCGCGCTCGAGCGCGTCCACCCGCAGCGCGTGGGCCTCGTCGGTGGGCAAGAGGCGCAGGTGCGCCTTCCCGAACCCGGCGAGCAGCGCCCCCTTCTCGACCGACGCGTGCGCCTGGTCGGAGGCGTAGACCGCGAGCGGCGGGCCGCCGGCGAGCCCACCTGCGTTCTGGGCGAAGCCGCTCGCCCGCTCGCGCGCGCAGAGGAGCGCCGTGAGCGTCGCGCCGGAGGCGGTGTCCTGCACCACGCCGGTGAAGGCCTCGGGCAGGCCCACCAGCTGGCGGAGCCAGGACATCACGACCTCCTCCACCTCGGTCGCGGCCGGGGAGGTCTGCCAGCTCATGCCCTGCGCGCCGAGCCCGGCCGCGACGAGGTCGCCCAGGATCGACGCGTAGCTCGTGTTGGACGGGAAGTAGGCGAAGAAGGCCGGGTGGTTCCAGTGGGTGATGCCGGGCAGGACCGCCCGGTCGAGGAGCGACAGCGCGGCCTCGAGGCCGCCGCCCCTCGCGGGCGGCGCGGCGGGGAAGGCCGCCCGCACCTCGCCCGGCTTCACCCGGCTCATGACGGGCAGGCGCGCCATGCCCTCGCGGTAGTCGGCCACCCAGTCGACGAGGGCGTGGCCGAGGCGGCGGAACGCTTCGTGGTCCATGGCGCGGCAGTCTACAATCCGTCCCCGTGCACGTCCTCGTCATCGGCGGAAACCGCTTCGTGGGCTGGCTGCTCGGGTTCCGGCTCCTCGCCGGCGGCCACCGCCTGACCCTGCTCAACCGCGGGTCGCTCCCGGATCCCTTCGGCGGTCGGGCGGAGCGCCTCGTGGGCGACCGGCGCCGGGACCTCCAGCGGCTCGTGGCGGGCCGCACGTTCGACGCCGTCGTCGACCTCGCCGCCTACACCGGCGAGGACGGGCGGCGAGCGGCCGAGGTGTTCCAGGGCCGGGTCGGCCACCACGTGATGATCTCGACGGGCCAGGTCTACCTCGTGCGCGACGGCTGCCCGCGGCCCGCCTCGGAGCGCGACTACGAGGGCCCGCTCCTCCCGCGCCCGGCGGAGCCGAACGAGCTCGAGGAATGGACCTACGGCGTGGACAAGCGCGCCTGCGAGGACGCCCTCGCCGAGGCGCACGCGCGCCACGGGTTCCCGGCGACGCGGCTGCGACTCCCCATGGTGAACGGCGAGCGCGACTTCCACCGCCGCATGGAGGGCTACCTCTGGCGCCTCCTCGACGGCGGGCCGGTGCTCCTCCCCGACGGCGGGACGCACGCGGTGCGCCACGTCTACGGCGGCGAGGTCGCCCGGTTCATCGTCGAGATCCTCCTGCGCGCCGACACCTTCGGCCACGCCTACAACGTGGCGCAGCACGAGACCCCCACGCTCGCCGGGATGATCGGCCGCCTGCGCGACCTCCTCGGCTCCCGGAGCCCGCTCGTGCCGGTCGCCCGGGAGCGGCTCGTCGCCGCGGGGCTCCGGCCCGCGGCCGTGTCGCCCTTCAGCGGCGCCTGGATGTCGTTCCTGGACCCGCGGCGCGTCGAGCACGAGCTCGGGTTCCGTCACGAGCCGCTCGAGCTCTACCTCGGCAAGATCGTGGCCGCCTTCCTCGCCCACCCGCCGCCGGACCGGCCGCCCGCCCTGGCGGGCCGGGCGCTCGAGCTCGAGGTCGCGAGCCGCGCGTAACGCCCCTGCGCATTCGATCGGCGGCCCGTTTGCCCACGCCGGGCCCACCGGGGTCGAGGCGCGGCGCCGCACGTTCACCGGGCGTACTGGAACCGTCCCGACCCGCGGGCGAGGCACCGCAGTCGTTCGCGCGAACCCGGACTGTCGGTTGCGGTCACGATCGCGCGGGCCCACGCTGGTGCCACCTCGCACCAGGAGGCCCCATGGCACGCATCGCACGCAGCTTCGCGCTCGCCGCTGCGGCGGCGCTGGCGCTCGCAGGGTGCAGCTCGGAGGAGAAGGAGCGGCCTTCCGGCCCTGGCGCGTGGAGGCCCACGCATCCCATGTCCCACGCGCGGGCCTTCACCTCCACCACGGTCCTCGCCGACGGCACCGTGCTCGTGGCAGGCGGGGACCGCCTGACCGGCGGCGTGAGCTGGGTCGTGGGGACGTCCGAGCGGTTCGACCCACGGACGGAGACCTGGTCCGCCGCCGGCCGGCTCGGCGTTCCTCGCGGATACCACGGCGCGGCGCAGCTCTCCGACGGGAGCGTGCTCCTCGTGGGCGGTGACGGCGCCGACGACACTGCCCTGCGGTCGGCAGAGCGCTGGGACTCGGTCATCCTGAGCTGGTCCCGCACCGACGGTGACCTCGCGACGGGCCGCCTCGTCCCGTCGGCGACGACGCTCACGTCGGGCAAGGTCCTCGTGGCGGGCGGGCTCACGCGGACCGCCGGCAGCGCCGGCGAGCCGGTCGCGAGCGCCGAGCTCTTCGACCCGAACACCGACCGGTTCACGGCGACGGGAGGCATGCACCACGCGCGTTTCCACCACGGTGTGGCGCTCCTGCCATCCGGGAGGGTCCTCGTGGCCGGCGGCTGCGACAACCCGGACTGCACGAGCGGCACCGAGACCGCGGAGCTCTACGACCCGACCAGCGGGGTCTGGACGGTCGCCGCCCCGCTGCCCGCGGCGCGGATCGGCATCACGCTCACGGTCCTGCGCTCCGGCGAGGTCCTCGCCGCAGGTGGCTGCATCAGCAACGTCTGGTGCACCGGCGAGACGCGCTCGGCCTACCTGTGGCGCGAGCAGGACGACGCCTGGCTGCCGGTGGGTGTCATGTCGACCGGGCACGCGCTCCACTTCGCCGGCCTCCTTCCGGACGGGAAGGTGCTCGTCGCAGCGGGCGACAACCCCGCGGGCTACGGGGTCGCGGGCGAGCTGTATGACCCTGCCACCGCGACCTGGTCCGCGACCACGAACACCTGGTCCTTCCACGGCGCGGGTGTCGTGGGCGCCGTGCTCCTCGACGGCAGGGTGATCCTCGCGGGCGGCCTCCACGTGGAGGAGTTCGCCGAGGACGCCACCCGCGAGGCCGAGCTCTACGAGCCCTGAGATGGCCGCGGGCCGCCCCGTCCCCGGAGCGGCCCGCCCGTCCATCGCCTCGAGGCGCGGCCTACTTCCCCGCGACCGGCGTGACCTTCGGCGCCTCCGCCGGCTTCGTCCAGCGGTCGAGCCAGCCGAGCACGGCCTTGTGCCACTGGATCGAGTTGAGCGGCTTCACGACCCAGTGGTTCTCGTCCGGGAAGTAGAGGAGCTCGGAGGGGACCCCGCGCCGCTGCGCGGCGGTGAAGGTCGCCATGCCCTCGGTCTCGACCACGCGGAAGTCCTTGCCGCCGTGGATGACGAGGATGGGCGTCTTCCAGTTCTTCACGAGGTTGACCGGGTTGTGCTTCTCGTAGCTCGCCGGGTTGTCCCAGGGCGTGCCGCCGTGGTCGCGTTCCGGGAACCAGAGCTCCTCGGTCGCGAAGTAGGCGAAGCGCTCGTCGAGGTTGCCGTCGTGCGCGACGAGGCAACGGAACCGGTCGGGCCACGCCCCGGCGATCCAGTTGATCATGTAGCCGCCGTAGGACGCGCCGAGCGCGGCCACCCGATCGCCGTCGAGGAACGGGTACTTCGCGAGCGCCGCCGCGAGCCCCTTCTGCAGGTCCTCGAGAGGCTTGCCGCCCCAGTCGCCGCCGATGCTGTCGGAGAACGCCTGCCCGTAGCCGGTGGAGCCGTGGAAGTCGACCATGATGGCCGCGTAGCCGGCGCCGGCGTAGGTCTGCGGGTTCCAGCGGTAGTGGAAGTGGTCGCCGAAGGAGCCCTGCGGGCCGCCGTGGATGAGGAACGCGACCGGCCACTTCTTCGCCGGATCGAAGCCGACCGGCTTCACGAGCCAGGCGTGGACCTTCTCGCCGTTCCAGCCGGCGAACGTGAACTGCTCCGCCTCGCCGAGCCTGAACCCGGCCATGAGGTCGGCGTTGAGCTTCGTGATCGCGGCGAGCCCGGTGCCGTCGGGCTTCAGCGTGTGGAGGTCGGCCGGGCTCCTGAGATCGTCGCGGGCGACCACGAGCTTCCCCTTCGCGACCGCGACGCCGCCGACGCTGCCGGTCGAGACGAGCTCCTTCACGGCGCCCGACGCGACGTCGATGGCGAAGAGGCCGGTGTGGCCGAGGTTGTCGGCCGTGACGTAGAGGGTCTTCCCGTCGGCGGACCAGGTGAGCCCGTGCGCCGAGCGATCCCAGCCGGCGGCGACCTCCTTCTCCGCCCCGCCCGGCCAGGCGCGCAGCATGATGCGCCAGCGGTCCGCCTCGTAGCCCGGCGTGCGCATCGCGCGGTAGGCGAGCCACTTGCCGTCGGGCGAGAACACCGGGCCGGCGTCCCACGCCTCGTTCGTCGTCAGCTTCTTCGGAGCCGCCGAGCCGTCGAGCGGCGCGAGGAAGAGGTCGAAGTTCGTGGACCACGCCGCGGCGCGGCCGACGTCCTTCGCCGAGAAGACGACGCCCTTCCCGTCGGGCGTGAGCGCGTAGTCGTCGTCGCCGCCGAACGGCTTCGTCGGGCAGTCGACGTCCAGGCCCTTCATCACGTCCCTGGCCTCGGCCGGCGAGGCGAGCGAGACCGCGAAGACGTGGGAGCGCAGCCCGTCCTCCCACTCGTCCCAGTGGCGGAACAGGAGCTCCTTGTAGACGCGGCCCGTCGCCTTCTCCTTCGCCTTCGCGGCGGCGCGGTCCACCGTGCAGGCGAGGTCGGCGCAGTCCGGGTAGACGTCGAGCGACACGAGGAGCCCCTTGCCGTCCGGGGCGACCTCGAAGCTGCCCACGTCGAGCGGCAGGGCCGTGGCCGCGCTCGCCTCGCCGCCGTCGAGCGGCAGCCTGAAGACCTGGGTCGTCTCGCCGCCCCGCTTCGCGAGGAAGTAGATCGCCTTGCCGTCGGGCGCCCAGCGCGGGCTGGCCTCGGACTCGGGGGTGTGCGTCAGCTGGCGCGCGCCGGAGCCGTCGGCGTTCACGAGCCAGAGGTCGGTGCGCCGCTTGTTGGCGGCGAGGTCGACGGTGGAGACGCCGTACACGATCCGGCCGCCGTCGGGCGAGACGCGGAACTCGCCGAGCCGGCGGAGCGCCACCAGGTCGTCGACGTTGAAGGGATGGGCGTCGGCGGCGGGCGCCGGGAGGGACGCGGCGACGAGCGCGAGCGCGGCGAGCGTGCGAAGTGACATGGGGCTCCTCGGGGGTTCGTTCGGCGGCGGAGCCTAGCAGGGAGCGGGGGGGGGGGGCGGCCCCCCCCCCCCCGCCCCGGGACCGCCTTGCGCTCGACCCGCTACTTCACGCGCTTCTTCGCGTCCTCGAGGGCCTGCTGCGCCTCGGGCGACTTCGCGCCCTGCACGGCGACCACCTGCTGGAACGCGGCCTTCGCCTCCGCCTTCTTCTTCAAGTAGTCGTAGAGACGGCCTGCACGGTAATACGCGAGCAGGGCGCCGTCCGCGCTCTCCTTCGTGCAGTCGGCGTCGGCGGCGAACCGCTCGTACTTCTTCGCCGCCTCGACCCACTGCTCGGCCTGATCGGAGGCGATGGCCGCGTTGCGGAGCACGGCGCAGCGCTGCGTGCCCTTCGGCCAGCGCTCGAGCCAGGTCTCGTAGAGCTTCGCGGCGGCCGCGTGGTCGCCGGTCTTCGAGCGCAGGCCCGCGAGCGCGAGCGTGGCGCCCGGGGCGACGTCGGAGTCCTTGTGGTCCTTCACGACCTTCTCGCGGAGCGCCGCGGCCTTCTTGGCGTCGCCGGCCTTCTCCCAGGCGAAGCCCGCCGCGTCGAGCGCGGCCGCCGGGTCGCCGCCCTTGCCACCCTCGGCGAGCTGCTCGAACGCGCCGCCCGCCTCGGCATACTTGCCCTGCTCGAAGAGGCGCCGGGCCGCGCCGTAGCGGATCGAGAAGTCCGCCGCGTCGACGGCCTTCACCGGATCCGCCGCCTTCGCGTCCGACGAGCCGTCGCCGGTCCCCTGCGCGGGCGGGCCCGCCTGCGCCAGGGTCTGGGCCTGCGCGCGCAGCTTCGCGAGGGCGGCCTCGTAACCCTGGGTGTCGCCCGCGTCCGCCCAGGTCCTCAGGTAGAGCGGCGCCGCGGCGGCGAAGAGCTCCGGCTGGCCGGCCCCGCGCTCGAGCGCGCCGGCGAGGAGCCCGCGGGCGGGCTCCATCCGGTCGAAGGCGAACTCGGCCTGCCCGGCCACGAGGGCGAGCTGGGCGAGGCTGACGCTCCGCTTCGGGGGCTCGCCGCCCGCCTCCGCGGCGGGCGGCGGGGCGGCGAGCGCCTCGCGGGCGGCGTCCGTGAAGCTCTTCCAGCTGCTCGTGAGCTCCCGGGGCTGCGGCGGGTTCTTCCGCTCCTCGGCGGGGATGATGCGGGGCGGCTGGAGGTCCTTCGCGCGGACGCGGGCGTTCGCGGCGAGGAGCCAGCCGAGCGCCTTCGACATCGGATCCTTCGCGTTCTCGGCGAGGGTCTCGGCGGTGCCGACGGCCTGCGGAAGGCGCCCGCCCTCCATGTACAGCTCGGCCGCGTGGTACCGGAGGGACTCGTCCCAGTTCGAGCCCGTGTACTTGTTCGCGAAGCCCATGAAGCCGTCGGCCGCCTGCACGTACAGCGCCCGCGCCTCCGGCTTCTTGCCGGCGTCATCGGCCTCGTGCGCCCGCTGCTCGGCCATGAGCGCCTCGCGGTACTTCTCGCGGATCTCGCCCTCCGGCATCACGTTGGGAACCGGGAGGGGCTCTCCCGCGAGGTGCAGGCGCCCGCCGCGCGGGATCTTCGCCGCGCCAGACTCACCCTTGCCGGGGGTCGCACACGCGAGGGTGGAGAGGACGACGAGGACGATGCCGGATCTCTGAAGTGACATTCGAAGGTCGGCTCCTGCCAAGAGTCTGCCAAGAGGTTTAGGGATGGGGCACGCGAGCGGCCATGGGATTCCTCGCCGAACGCCCCGAGGCGGCCTCGGTTAGACCCCGAACCTCGCCGGGATGGAAGGGCCTCTTTAAGTGCCGTGGAACTGAACGCCGACACCAGGCCAGGCGGCGTGCTCGACCGCTGGCCGGCGCTCGAGCAGGTGCTGCTCGATCTCTCGCCAGCCGTTCGCGCACTCGCCCTCAGGGCAGCCGGTAGGTCACCTTCGCCGTGACGGAGTCGGTGCGGAGCTGCGCGGCAGCGGTGAGCGTGCCCGAGGCGACCGTCGTCGCGGCGACGAGCTCCGCCCCGGGGCCGAAGGCGAGGCGACCGATCAGGTTCCGGTCGGTGATCGCCGCGGCGAGCGACGCGACCCCGGCGACGCCGCTCGAGGTCCCGCTCGCGACCGGCGTGAAGCGCAGGCCGTCGAGCACCTGGAGCGTCGCGTTCGAGGTCTGCGTGTTCCGGTCTCCGGTCGCGACGCCCGACCAGGCGAGGTCGACCCGGGTGATCTGGCAGCCCGTGCCCGCGCCGAGGCAGGCGCGGAGGTCGGGCCCACCGGACGCGGGCCAGGAGAACCGGAACAGGTGGCCCGGCCGGCTCGTGCCCTCGGTCTCGAGGCGGTAGGTCGTGCTCCCACTGGCCAGGAAGACGGCCTGATCGTCCGGACTCCAGGCGGAGACGCCCGCGGTGGGGAAGTCCACCGCGTACGGATTGTCGATGCCCGCGACCTGGACGGGTGGAGCGGTGGCGTTCACCGCGTAGGTCGTCTGGAAGTCGTGGAGCGCGAAGGTCCGGTTCGCGCCGTCCGCGGCGATCGGGCGGACGAGCCCGTAGCCGGGAGCGCTGAAGTGGATCGTCCAGTTCCCCGAGCCGGTCCACCGGTAGAGGTTGTTGTCGGTCGAGAACGGGTTCGATCTCGCCCCGTGCACCAGGCCGCCGAGCGCCGGCGAGTACTCCGGGTCGCCGTTCCAGTAGGGCGTGTCCCCGTTCGTCTCCACCGCCGTCCACGTGCTCCCGGAGAGCCGCCAGATGCGAGCGTTCCCGTCCATCCCCAGCACGCCGAGGCCCGGGTGGTAGACGAGGTTCGGGTGGACGGCCGCGGCGTTCGAGGACCACGCGGTGCCCGTCCACTGGTAGCAGGCCGCCCCGCAGGCGAAGGCGCCGCCGCCCGGGTAGGCGCACGCCCCGGACAGCGTCGTCGGGGCGGCGACGCCGCCCACGGGAGCCTGCGCGACCCAGGTGCCCTGGCTCCAGCGGTAGACGGCCCCGGCCCCGTCGAAGAGCTCCATCCGATGCGCGGTCGCGTTCCAGACGAGGCCGACCGGCGAGAGCGCGGTGGCCGGCGCCGCGACGGGGGCGAGCCCGCCGCTCCCCGCGTACAGCCCCGCGGTGGAGATCCCGATGAGCCGCGCGCCCAGGTGGTCGGTCGTGATCGCCGTCGCGGGCGTCGCGGAGAGGTTCTTGAAGGAGCTGCCGGTGTACTGCCAGAGCGTGCCGCCGACGAGCGCCACCAGCCTGCCCGCGAGCGGGTCCCAGGCGAAGCGCTCCAGGGTGACCGTGGCCGCCGGGTTGCCGTCGCCCTCCGGATCCCCCATGGTGATCGTGGACCAGGCGGCGCCGTTCCACTCCGTCACGAGCCCGGCCGCGTCCCGGCGCACCACCACCCCGCGCGCCGGGTCGTAGCCGAAGAGGCTCCCGTTGCCGGTGGCGCCGGCGAAGGGCGTGAACGCGGTGCCGTCGAACCGGTACGTGGCGAGGTCCATCTGACCGGCCTGGTCGCCGCAGGTCAGCGGATCGCCGATCCAGTAGCCCATCGAGAGGTAGAGGTCCCCGGTGCGCTCGTCGAGCGTGAGGACGCCCGGCTTGTGCGGCCCCGGCCCGGCGAGCCCACCCGCGAGCCAGCTCGTCCACGACACACCCTGCCCGAGCGCCTTCCACCGGGCCCCGTTCCAGGACCAGAGCACCCAGCCGCCGTCGCAGGGGTCGGCGTAGACCACGACCTCCGCGCGCCGCGGGTCGAACACCGCGGACTGGACGACCTTCGGTCCGCCGGTGAACGGGAGGGTCGTCCAGTGCGACCCGTCGAACTCGGAGAGCTCGCGGGTGCCGTCGTTGCGGAAGGCCACGAGCCTGCCGCGGAGCGGATCCTGCGCGATGACGGCGGGAGCCGCCGGCCACGTCGCCGTCTGGACCTGGTTCCAGGCGAGCGCGCCCGTCGTGTCGGCGGGCAGCGCCTTCTCGGTCGAGCCCCCCTGCTGCACGGCGCCGAGCCAGCGGGAACGCGCCTCGAGGACGTGCGGGTTCTCGATGACGGACTCCGGCACCTTCCCGGTGAGCGAGGCCGTCCAGGTGACGTCGCGGACGCGCACGGCCTGTCCGCCGCCGCTCGCGTTGCCCGCGCCGTCCACCGCGAGGATCCAGACCTGCGTGCGATCCGACGCCGGCAGCGCGAGGGAGAAGCTCCCGTTCGCGGCCGCGGCGGTCCGGCCGAGCTCGACCGCCCCCGCGGAGGCCGCGCCGTCGAGGGCGATGACGGTCGCCGTGCCCTCCACCGCCCCCGCGCCGCCCGTCACCTTGAAGGATGGGCGGTTCGACGTCGCCGGCGTGCCCCACGGCACCCGGTCGAAGACGACGAGCGAGGCGGTGTTCACGCCGGGCGAGGCCGGCGCGGCGGTGTCCACGGTCAGCGTCCGGCCGCCGCCGGTGATCGCGACCTGACCGACGTTGCCGGCCCGGTCGGTGAGCGTCGCCTGGAGGGCGTAGGCGCCCTGGGCGTGCGCGCCCGAGAGCGTCGCCTCGTAGGTGTAGGTCGTGCCCGCCTGGCTCGTGAGCGCGAGCGGGAGCGCCTCGGGCGTGAGGGTGGCGACGACGGGGTTCAGGGAGAGCGGCTCGTCGGCGGTGAAGGTGACCCGCACGGCGCCGCCCGTGCCGAGCGCGGTGACCGACGGCACGAGCGCCCCGGAGGGCGGGACGAGCGAGAGGCCGATGGAGCCCGCGACGGCGCCGGGCGGCGTGAAGTCGAGCACCGCCGTGCCGCTGGCGGAGCCGACGTTGCCGGCGAGGTCGACGAGCTCGACGAGCACGTTGAGGGCGGTGGCCGGGACCTCGGCGCCGGTGAGCGCCGCGGCCGTCTGGCAGGCCCAGGCGCGGTTCGCGCCGGCCGCGCAGGGGAGCGCGAGCGGCGGGGTCGTCGTGAGGTGCACCGAGGGCGGGCCCTGGAGGTCCTCGCTCGCGGTGAAGGTGACGGAGATCTTCTCCCCGGCGCGGTACTGGCCGCCCGGCTTGTCGAGCGTCGGCCCCGCCGTGAGCGACGGCGCGGTTGCGTCGATCCGGAGGGTGCCCCCGATCACGTCGGCGCCGGCGTTGCCGGCCGGGTCGGCGAGCCCGCGCACGCGCACGTCGTAGGTCTCGGTCGGATCGGCGTCGAGGACGAGCCGCCCGAACGTGTAGCGCGCGCCCACGGCCTCGGCGACCGCGAGGGGGAGCACCGTCCCGGAGGTCTTGCCCACGAGCTCGACCGTGGGGCTGCCCGCGAGCACCTCGGTCGCCGTGAGGCGCACGACCGCCTGCTGGCCGGGGCGGACGACCGCCGTCGCCACCTCCGGCGCGGCGGCGAGGCCGGGCTTCGTGAAGTCGAAGGCGAAGGCCTTCGCCTCGGTCTGGGTGCGCGCGTTCCCGGCGGCGTCCGAGACCTCGACGGCCACGTTCGCGTCGCCCTCGGCCTCGGCGCCGGTGGCGACGTACGTGAACCGCCACACGGTGGCCTGAGCGGTCGCCGCCGGCTTGAAGAGCGTGCCGGCGAGGTCGCCGAGGTGGAGCAACGGCGCGGCCACCGGCTCGCCGAAGGTCACCTCCACGGTGGCGGTCTGGCCGGCCGCGACGAAGCGGGTGAGCGGGTCGATCCGGGTGATCGACGGCGCAGTCGAGTCGACCGTGACGCTCCCGAGCGCGCGGTCGGTCGCGATGGCGCCGTTCGCGCCGATCAGGGTGACGACCACCGGGTGCTGACCCTCGGGCGCGTCCTGCCCGAGGAGGAGCACGAACGCCCAGCTGCGGCCGTCGTGGCTCTTCTCGCCGAACGCCTCGCGCCCCGCGCCGCTGGTGAGCTCCACGAGCGGGGCCGCGGCGAGGTCCGTCGAGACCGTGAACGACACCGTGATGGCGGTGCCGGCGCGGGCCACCGTGTGATCGAAGGTCGCGGCCCCCACGACGTCGGGCGGCGCGCCGGTCGAGTCGGCCCTCACGCACTTGCCGATCGCGGACTGGCAGAACCAGCCGTCCGGGCAGTCGTCGCTGGTGGCGCACGTCAGCTGCGCGGTGCCGGGGAGCTTCTCGAGCGCGGGGGAGCACGCGGCGAGCCCGGCGGCGAGCCCGATCACGAGGGCGCGCGGGTGCAGCGATCGGCGCGGAGACATGGTCCCCTCCGCTCCACGGTCCGGTCGGCCAGGGGGGGGCCGCAGGAACACCTGGAGATGGGTGGAGGGACGGTAGCACCCGCACCCGGCGCACGGGCATGACGCAGGTCACGGCCGCGGAGACACCCCCTGTTCGGGGCGCAGGAACGGCCGCGCCCCGGCCACCGCGAGGGCGGCCGGGGCGCGTGGGGCCAGGCGTCGGGGAACGCCCGGGCTCCGGTTCAGCGGTGCTTCACATCCCGGGGAACGGGTACGGGGTCGAGCCGGTGAAGTCGATCTTCGAGAAGTCGAAGTCCTTCGAGCCGTCCGCGAGCACCGGCACGGCGCCGAACTGCGGATCACACGCGCTCGCGTCCGTCCCGTTCACCTCGTGCGAGGCGCCCACGATCGTCGCGCCCGCCGCGTCCTCGGCCTTCATGAGCCAGTAGCTCTCGGCGAAGTCGGAGGAGCCCTCTTCCGGCGAGGCGTGGCAGGTGACGCCGACGACGCGGTCGATCTGGTGCGAGGGCAGCTGGCCGTTCACCATCAGCGCGTCGGAGCGGCCGTGCACGGCGCCGGCGGCGGTGCGGTACCAGCGGGAGACGAGCGAGACGTCGGCGGGCAGGAGCGACGGGTTCGAGGGGCACGCGAAGACCATGTCCTCGTCGACGAGGAGGCTGCCGCCCTTGCCCTTCTCGTGCGTGTAGACCTGGTGCGTGGAGCGCGGGGCGGCCTTCACGGCGGAGAGGGCATCGGTGTCCCAGATGACGTCCTTCGCGTCGGCGACGACGGTGCGGGTGCCGGCGAGCGACGAGAAGGTGAACGCGAGCGTGCCGGCGACGTCCTGCCCGGTGACCGAGGCGAGCTTCGTGAGGTCGATGGAGACGTGGCCCGAGCCCTCGCCCGGCTTCGTCGCGTCCTGGCGGTCGACGTCACCGGTCGTCACGGTGGTGAAGGCCGCGTCGGTGAGCTTCTTGAGCTCGAGGGTCCAGGTGTAGGTCGTGTCGCCGGTCCGGGTGATCGTGAACTTCCGCTCGATCGCCGGCCCGACCTTGTCCCAGGTGGCGCTCTCGCCGACCTGGACCGGGTTGCCCTTCATCGCGAGCGCGACGTGGCGCAGCGCGTGCCACAGGTGGCGGTTCACGCGCCGCGCGGTGTCGTGCGTGCGGACGAAGAGGTGCGGGTGGCAGGGATCCTCGGCGACGGCCGCCTGGATGCCGGCGAGCTCGGAGAGGTCGGCCGGGGTGACGGCCTCGGAGAGCGCCGGGGCGACCGCGTCGGCCGACGTGACGTCCATCGCGACGGCGTCGTACGACGGCGCGCTCGCGGAGAGCAGGTCGACGGTGGTCTTCTGGGAGGCGCCGCCACAGGCGGCGAGGAACGCGGCGGCGAGGAACAGGGAGAGGCGCTTCATGTCGGCTCCTGAGAGAGGGTTCAGCGGGTCCGCCTGCTCGAACACGCGCCCGCCAGGAAGGTTGCGGTGCGGGCGGGCCCTCCTCCTTCGAGCCTGTTCGCAGATGGTTCCGCCGCCGGGGCGCGGGGTGCGCGCACGCCTACACCCACGAAAGCCCCTCGGGGCTCACCCGGGGGTGGACCATCACCCCCGCCGTCCTGCGCCCCGGACGTTCGGTCCGGGCCGGTGAACCGCTCGGCCGTGCGCAGGGTTCCGCGCGCTCCGGCGCGCCACTTCACGCAGGAAAGCCCCGGCAGGCGTGGTCCGGATCCTGCTCTCTCTCGCGGCCGAGGTGAACGATGTCCTGGCGGCCTGAACTTCTTACCGGCGACGACACCATCGACGCGCAGCACCGCGCCCTGCTCGAGGGCGTCGAGCGCTTCTTCGCCGTGCTCGCGAGCGGTGACCGGGAGGCGGCGCGCGCGGGCCTCGCGGCGCTCCACGCGGCGTTCCTCGAGCACACGGCGCACGAGGAGCACCTGATGGCCGTGGCGCGGTACCCGCTCGCCGTCACCCACAAGGCCGGACACGCGAGCGTCTTCCGCCAGGTGCGCTGGCTCGAGGCCGAGATCGAGGTCGGCGAGGGGGTCGAGCAGCTGATCGCGACCGCGCGGCGGCTGCTCAGCGACTACATCGAGCAGCACGTCGCGGGCACCGATCGCGCGCTCGTGACCTGGATCTCGCGCCGGCGCGGCGACGCGATCCGGAAGGTCGGGTAACCCCACCCGCGCGGCCCGCCCTCCACTCCCGAAAGGCCACGTAACGGCGCGGCCGCGCCGGAGACGAGGGGGATCTGGAGGTCGCGCCGTGGGTAGCCTCGCAGCACCAGCGCCGTGCGCGCCGCGGGACGTCATCACCGTCGCGCGGGCCCTGCGCGTCCCGCCTGGACCAGGCACCCTGGTGGGACGCGGACCGAGAGGCCGTAACCGCGCCCCTCCCTCGCTGGACTCGTGGGGTATGGTGATCCCGCGCGTGCCGCCCGGCCCGAACAGCCCCGGCGAGGTCCGTCCTCCGGACCCGCTGCCTGCCTCCATCCCCGGGGTGGAGGAGTGGGCGCTCGTCGAGGCGTTGCAGGCCGGGGACGAGGCTGCGTTCCTCGCGCTCGTGGATCGCTACCACGCCGAGATGGTGCGGGTCGCCTCGGCCATCGTGAGGTCGCGGGCCTCGGCGGAGGACGTCGCCCAGGAGGCCTGGCTCGGCGTCGTGAAGCGCGTGCACGCGTTCGAGTCGCGCAGCAGCGTCCGGACGTGGCTCTTCCGGATCGTGACCAACTGCGCGAAGGGGCGGCGCGCGAGGGAGCGCGACGTCCCCTTCTCGGCGCTCGCCGAGCACGACACCGGGGAGGGGCCGACGGTGGACCCCGACCGGTTCCACGCAGCGGCGGAGGCCTACGCGGGGCAGTGGTCGCGGCCGCCGGAGGCATGGGCCGACGATCGGCTCGCGGCGCACCAGACCGCCCGCCGCGTGCACGAGGAGATCCAGCGGCTCCCGGCCGCACAGCGCGCGGTGATCGTGCTGCGCGACGTGGAGGGGCTGTCGTCGGAGGAGGCCTGCGAGGCGCTCGGGATCTCCGAGGGCAACCAGCGGGTCCTGCTCCACCGCGCGCGCGCCCGGGTGCGGTCCGCCATCGAGGCCCTGCTGGCCGGGGGAGAGCACCCGTGAGCGACGACCGACCGGACATCTCCTGCGCCGAGCTCGTGGAGCTCGTCACCGACTACCTCGAGGACCGCATGGCCGAGGACGCGCGCACGCGCCTCGAGCTGCACCTCGCTTACTGCCCGCCGTGCCGCGTGTACGTCGAGCAGGTGCGCACCACGGTGGCGGTCGTAGGGAAGCTCACCGAGGAGAGCGTGCCCGCGAGCACGCGCGACGAGCTCCTCGCCGCCTTCCGCGGCTGGAAGGGCGGGACCGGAGGGCACCGGTGATCGCGTACAAGTTCCTCGAGCGCGGCGCGGTGGGCCCGTTCAGCCGGTTCGCCTGGCCCCTGCCCTCCCCCGGGGCGCCTGGCCCCTGGGTCGAGGCGCGCGAGGCCCGCGGCCGGCGCCACGGGGTGTACGCCTGCCTGCCCGGCCAGCTCGCCTGGTGGATCGACGAGGAGCTCTTCCGCGTGGAGCTCGGCGGCGAGATCTCGGTCACGCCGGTGCAGGTGGTGGCCGGACGCGCGCGCCTCCTCGAGCCGGTCGACGCCTGGACCTCCGGCGGCGCGGCCCGCTTCGCCGCCGACTGCGCCCGGCGGCTCGCCGCGGCGGCCGCCGCGACGGCGCGGGCCGCGGGCCTCCCCGGCGCCGCGGACGCCCTCGAGCGCGCCGACGGGCTCCCCGCCCTCTCTGCGGCGGCGCGCGCGGCCTCCGGCGCCGCGCCGGACCCCGTCCGGATCGTGCTTGCGCTCGCGGCGGACGGCGCGGCGCTCGCGAGCGCCGGGCACGCCTCGGGTGCGGCCTACATCGCCGCCCGTGCCGCCCGGCTCATCGCCGGCGACGCCGGCTTCCGCGCGGAGCGCGAGGCCCAGGGGCGGCGCCTCGCCGCCGAGGTGGGCGCGGCGGCGTGACACCCCGCGCGCCCGCAGGCGCGCGCCCCGTGCGCCCACCCCGCCGGACGTTACACCGACGGCCCTCCTTGGCCTCCGCGTAACGCCTCACCGGGCAGCGCGACGGAGGGCCTGCGCGGCAGCTGCGCCGGCCTGATGCCGGTCGCGGACTGGTCCCGCCACGGAGAACACCCATGTCGTTCCGTCACCTCGCCGGCATGTCCGGCCGTGCAGCGCTCGCCACGGTGATCCTCGCCGCCGGCCTCACCGCGGGGCTCGCCCGCGCCCACGACGGCGGCGGCCTCGAGGCCGGCGCCGTCTACACCCAGTCGAACGCGGCCGCCGGCAACGCGGTCCTCGCGTTCCGGCGCGCAGCCGACGGCTCTCTCGCCGCCGCGGGCAGCTACCGCACCGGCGGCAACGGCCTCGGCCGCGGGCTCGGCTCGCAGGGGGCGGTCGCGCTCAGCCAGAACGGCCGCTGGCTCTTCGCCGTCAACGCGGGCAGCAACAGCATCTCGTCGTTCCGCGTGGACCACCGCGGCCTCGCCCTCGCCGACGTCGTCGACTCCGGCGGGGTGCGGCCGGTGAGCCTCACCGTGCACGGGAACGTGCTCTACGTCCTCAACCAGGGCAGCGACGGCATCGCCGGCTTCTGGATCGGCAACCGGGGCGAGCTCGAGCCCATCCCCCACTCCGCGCGGCCGCTGAGCGCCCCGAACGCCAACGGCGCCGAGATCGCCTTCAGCCCGGACGGCGACGTCCTCGTCGTGACCCTCCGCGCGCTCTCGGTCATCGACACGTTCCCGGTCGAGGACGACGTCGCCCGGCCGGCGCTGCCTTCCCCCGCCGCGGGCCAGGGGCCGTTCGGGTTCGACTTCGACCGGCGCGGCCGCATCTTCGTCACCGAGGCGGCCTCGACGACGGTGTCGTCGTACCAGGTGAGCGAGGACGACGGCGCCCGGGCGATCAGCGCCGCGGTCCCGGCGGGCGGGAACGCGCCGTGCTGGCTCGTCGTCACGCGGAACGGCCGCTACGCCTTCGAGACGAACGCGGCGAGCGGGACCGTCTCGCGCTTCGCGATCGCCCACGACGGGTCGATCACCTTCCTCGGCACGGCGCCCGCGCTCGGCGCCGGCGTCACCGACGAGGCCCTCTCGGGCGGCAGCCGCTACCTGTACGCGCTCATGGGCGGCAGCGGGGCCATCGACGCCTTCGCGGTGGGCCAGGACGGCTCGCTCACGCCGATCGCGGGCGCGGTGCTGCCCGCGGGCGCCGCGGGCCTCGCGGCGCGCTGAGCCGGTGGAGGAGACGGGAGGCCCGGGAGCACGCGGGCCTCCCCCGCTTGCTGCGCCCGGCCCGGTGCGTACGCCTGCGGCGCGGACGCATCCCTGCCGGGCCATCCGCGCGGAGGGCGCTCGTGGGTCGGAAGCTCACGACGAGCAGGTCGCGGTGCACTTCCCGGCGGCGTCGCAGAAGCTCGTGTTCACCGGAGCGGGCGACGAGGAGGCGGCGCTCGCCTGGTGCGGGTTGTCGGTCGAGACGCCGGCGCACCACTGCCAGTAGGGAACCGGGCTCGTGTTGTTCTTGAAGAGCGAGTCGTACAGGGCGAGCTGTGCGTGCGACCCGTTGCCGGTGAGGAACACCGCCGCGCCGAACTCGTTCGCCGCGTTGTCCCGCACCTGCGTCCCGCAGAGGGTGACGTCCGCGCCGTCGCCGCCGTCCTTGTAGATGGCGCCGCCGTTGCCACCCGAGCCGGTCTGGTGCTGGCCGGCGTGGACGCAGGCGCACTTCGTGGCGTCGTCGTTGTTCGCGCCGTGGCCCACCGCCGCGTTCCCCTCGAACAGGCTGTCGATCACGAACGTGCCCGCCCAGAGCATCCCGAAGGCGCCCGCGTTGCTGGCCTTGTTGTTCCGGAAGGTGCTCCCGACGACGTACGCCGGGGTCGCGGTGCCGAGGAGGTAGATGGCGCCGCCGCCGGTGTCCGGCCCGAGGAGCGCGGCCTCGTTGCCGGTGAAGGTGACGTCGACGATCCGGAGCTGCCCGTCGCGCATCAGGAGCGCCCCACCCTGCCCGTCGTCGAAGCCGGTGGAGCAACCGTCGTTCGGGAGCGCCGTGCAGGCCGGGATGGCCTGGGTCCCGGTCGCCTTCCCGTGCGCGAGCGCGAGGTGCTGGAGCGTCAAGGAATCGAGGTTCTTCTGCCAGCTGCCCTCGTGCACGAACGAGAGGATCCGGACCGCACCACCGCCGTCGAGCGTGACCTTGTTCCCCCCGTCGATCACCGTGTTCACCGGCGGCTCGTTCGCGTAGGCGTTGGAGGTGGGCGGCGTGAGCGTGGCGGTGACCGCGATGGTCACCGGCGAGGGGCCGCAGTCGAAGGTGACGACGCCGCCCCTCTTCACGGCCGCGTCGAGCGCCGCGAAGGTGCAGGAGGCCGGCGTGCCGGTGCCCACGATCGTGGTCGGGTGCGAGGTGTCGGCGAGGAGCGCGCCCGTGGGCAGGGCGAGGCTCGTGCAGTGGCCGTCCGGATTGCCGGCGGGGAAGGCGACGCTGCCGCCGGTCGACGGGGCCGCGGCGCATGCCACCGCCGCGACGAGGAAGGGAGCGAGGACGCGGTGACGCCGGGGCGAGGCCATGGCCTGCGATCGAGCGGGCCACGGGTCCGTGTAGGTGGTCAAGCCCCATCCGCTGCAACCTCCGGATGCTGTGAGCCGCGGCCGCGCAGGCATGCTCGGGCGATGCGCCTCCTCCTCGCCGCCCTGGCGGCCCCCTCCCCTTCACGGAGGCGGTGAAAGCTCCACGATGGCGACGTCCGATGCCACGGGCGTCTGAAAGACCGGCGCCGACCCGCGCCAGGCCGTCGGCGGGATCTCGAGCTTTCCGAAGGAGCTGACGTCGCGCCGGCTGCCGCACTTCTCGCGTTTGAAGCTCGGCGGGAAGGGCTGGAGCCAGACCGTGGCGACGCCCCGTGGCCCCTCGCGACCCAGCCCCCACGTGCGCGTCGCCCAGGATCAGATCGCCGACGGGTGGCTCGCACATCCAGCCACGCATGCGCCGCGCCCCCATCCCAGTTCTCCTGGCCACGCTGAGTGGGTGCGGACTCTCACGCCAGCCAACCGATCGCCGGCGTACACGGGTAGGGATGCGCGACCCACGCGACCCTTTTCCCGCTTGACGGCATTCACTCAGGGCGAGAGCGTGACCAGCATGCGCGCTGCGCTCCTCCCAGGTTTGCTCATCGCCGCGTTCGCGGTTGCCTGTGAAGGCGACTGCCCGAAATGTTCGCCCTGTCCCCGATGGGCCACCATGGCCATCACTGACGCCCTGCACCCGGGGCCAGTTTCCGGAGCGACGGTGGTCGGAGGCGATGTGCCGTGGACCTGCTCGGAGGTCGACGGCGCAACCCACTGCACGTCCATGCCCTGGCAGCTGCCAGTCGCGGAGGTGGCGATCACTGTCGCCGCCCCCGGCTACCTCCCGAAGGACCTCCAGCTCGCGCCGTCGGGATACCGGATCGACCGATGTGGATGTGAAGTGCAGTGCCCCGAGTACCTGCCGAACACCGTCGCGCTCGTGCGAGCGCCCTGATTCGCCGCGCCCCAAGGCAAGGGGAAGACATCCCGCGGACGCCTCGGCTGCTCCAAAGGCGACGGGCGCCCCGGAGTGACCCGAAGCGCCCGTCTTGATTCAGCGTATTGGTGGACCCGACCAGGATCGAACTGGTGACCTCCTGAATGCCATTCAGGCGCGCTCCCAGCTGCGCCACGGGCCCGTATTCACTTGTCGTGCTACGTGCTGCTCGCTGCTACGTCGTGCTGCCCTGCGGCTTGAGGTGCTCGTTCTTCAGCGCCTCCAGCTTGCGGTCGATCTCCTGGAGCTGCTCCTCCAGGCCCTTCACCGCGTCGAGGTACTTCCCGAGCTCCTGCGGGACCTCGACCCGCCCGGACTGGCACAGCGCCCTGAAGCGCTCTCCCAGGACCCGGTTGGCCTCGTCGAGCTTGCGGCGGACCTTGGTCCGGTCGAGCTTTCGCTTGCCGACCTGCGACCGGTGCACCACCCGGTCCCGCAACGTCTCGAGGAAGTCCGAGAAACTCACTTCGTGCCCTTCCCCCGCCGGACCCTTCGGACCGGCTGGGAGGGCAGTGATTAGCGCGTAAGGCCCGGACGCGTCAAGGTGGTTCTGTCGCGCGGAAGGGAGCCGTTCTACACTGGTTACCGACACATGCGCCGCGCGCTCGCCCTCCTCGCCGCCCTCACCCTGGCCCCCGTGGCCGGGGCGGACGAGCCGCCCGCGAAGCCCCCGGCGGAGGCCCCGGACGCACGTCCTTCGACCCTTCGACAGGCTCAGGGCTCAGGGCGAGCGGAGCAAGCCCCCAACGCGGCCCCAGCCGCAGCCTCAGGGCGAGCGGAGGACGCCCCCAAGGCCGCCCCGGCCGAGCCCCCCGCCGCGCCTGCAGACGCTTCGGCTTCAGCTTCTCCTCCAGCTGCAGCTTCAGCTGCTCCCGCTGCCGCTCCTGAACCTGCTCCTGCCAATCCCTACCGCCCCCGCTTCTGGCGCGAGTGGTTCCCGGAGCCGACCTCCGCGCCGGCGTCGCCGTTCTGGTGGGGCTGGAGCTGGGGCTGGGGCTACTACCCGGTCTACCCGGGCCTCGACATGAAGCGCCCGGAGGGCGTGGCCTTCCCCGAGCCGCAGCCCGACCGCGTCACGACCACGATGCACTTCGCCGGGGCGGCCACCGAGCACGCGGGCGTGGCGGGGCTCCGGCTCGCCATCGACGGCCGCCGGCTCGGCTTCGAGGCGAGCGTGGACGCGCTCGCGCAGGGGTCGAAGAGCTCGACGGAGGTGAACCCGGTCAGCGGCACCCAGACCCTGGGCGTCGCCTCCGCGTTCGGGACGTTCTCGTTCGTGTCGGAGCGGAACGTGCGGGTGCGGCTCGAGGTCGGCGGCGCGGTGCTGTCGATCCCCGACGCCGGCGCCTACGCCTCGCAGCCTTACGGCGGCAGCGTGCTCGTGGGGCCGAGCGTCGGCGTCTCCATGCACCTCGGCCTCGTGGGCCCTCTCGGCATCGAGGGCCACGCACGGCTGAGCCCGGCGCCGGTGCTCGTCGAGGACAGCCGGCTCGCCCTCGCCTTCCGGGCGGGATCGCTCGCCTTCACCTACGGCCACCGTCGGCTGAGGGTGTACGGCGACGGCAAGGATGCGCCGCGGCTGTCGTTCGGCGGGACCGAGGTCGGGCTCGCGGTCCGCTTCTAGGCGGGTGCTACTTCTTCGCCGCGGTCTTCTTCGCGGCCGCCTGGCGCTTCTTGCGCGCCTTCCACTTCTGGCGGTTCCGGGACTTCACGCGGATGTGCTTGCTCTTCGAGTTGGCCATTCGTTCTCCTTGGGACGCGCTTTCTATCAGCAAGCCCGCGTCCGGGTAAACAGCGGAACCGCCTACACCTTGCCCCGGTCCGGCTCCGGGGCCCGGGGCGGCCTCGGGGCCGAGGGCCGCGGGGCGGCGACCAGCCGGGCCCGCTCCTCCTCCCAGCCCTGCACGAGCTCCTCGAGGTCGTCGAGCGGGATGGCCCGGCAGACGTTGCCGTTCGCGCCGTCGAGGTCCTCGGCCATGCAGAGCGCGTTCAGGATGGCCTCCTCGGTCGCCTCGATGACCGCCTCGTAGAGCGGGTCGATGCGCGGGTCGAGGAGGAGCTTCATCCGGTAGACCATCTTCCGCGACTCGCGCGGCACCTGGTTCGCCGTCGAGAACGCCAGCATGATCTCGCCCGAGCCGTGCATCGCGGAGGACCCGACCCGGCCCACCGCGAGCGAGGCCCGCTTCGCGATGCGGTTCAGCTGGTGGGTGGCGAGCGGGGCGTCGGTCGCGACCACCGCGATGATCGAGCCGTAGTTCTTGGACCGCCGCGGCATCGCGGCGTAGCGGGCCTCGAGCACCTCGCCCACCGGCAGGCCGCCGACCCGGAGCTGCCGCATCACGCCGAAGTTCGACATGACGAGCACGCCGACCGTGAAGCCGCCGAGGGCCTCGGGGAGCTTGCGGCTCGAGGTGCCGATGCCCGCCTTGAAGTCGCAGGTGATCATCCCGGTGCCGCCGCCGACGTTGCCCTCGGCGACCGGCCCGTCGCTCGCGGCGCGGAGCGCCTCGTGGACGTGCTCCTCCTTCACGTGACGGCCGGCGATGTCGTTCAACCAGGAGTCGTCGCACTCGCCGACGAGGGGGATGATGACGTCGTGCTCGTCGCCGATGCCGGGGTAGCGGTCGATCATCCACTTCACGGCGGCGTCGGACACGGCGCCGACCGAGAGCGTGTTCGTGAGGAAGATCGGCGTCTCGACGAGCCCCCACTCGAGGAGCTGGGTCATGCCCGAGACCTCGCCGGCCCCGTTCAGCACGAACCCGCCGCCGACCACCCGGTTCTCGAAGACGTTGCCCTCGTTGGGCAGGATGGCCGTGACGCCGGTGCGCACCGGCCCCTTCCCGGCCTTGAGGGGGCCGCCCGCGCCGCGGATGACGGTGGCGTGGCCGACCTTCACGCCCTCCACGTCGGTGATGGCGTTGAAGCGGCCGGGCTTGTACCGGCCGACCCGGATGCCGAGGTCGCGCGCGCGACGGCGCGCGGGCTTCTGGGGCTGCTCGCTCACGCGCCACCTCCGTTCCGCAGGGGACCTGCCTGGCCGGCCTCGTGCGCCTGCGCCCGCCGGGCCCGCTCGCGCTCGCGCTCCCGCTCCTGGTGGCGGCGGATGGCGAACGAGAGGATCTCGCCGATGAGGTTCCGGTACTCGATCCCCGCCGCCTTCGCGATGAGCACGAGGTCGGACCAGCCCGGGGCGAGGCCGGGCAGCGGGTTCGCCTCGATGAAGAAGATCCGCCCCTCGGCGTCCATCCGGAAGTCGATGCGGGCGACGTCGCGGCAGCCGAGGGCCCCGAAGCACTCGCGGGCCGCGCGCTCGAGCCGGTCGAGCTCCTTCGGCGAGAGCTTCGCCGGGACCTCGTAGCGGATCTTGTCGTTCCAGTCCTGCTTCATCTCGAACGAGTAGATCGGCGTGGGATCGGTCTCGTCGAGGAAGACGATCTCCATCGGCGGCAGGACCCGCGGGCGGCGCTCGCCCAGCATGCCGACGGTGAACTCGCGCCCCGCGACGTAGCCCTCCACGAGCGCGGGCTGCCGGTACTTCTGGATGAGCTCGCGGGCGACCTCGCGGAGCTCGGTCTCGTCGTGGACGATGGACTTGCGGGTGACGCCCTTCGACGTGCCCTCCGCGACGGGCTTCACGAGCATCGGGAAGGTCGAGAGCTCGCGGGGGAGGCGCTCCTTCCCGGTCTGCATGACGCAGAAGTCCGGGGTGAGGATCCCGTGGGTGCGGACCATGCGCTTCGCGAGCGCCTTGTCGAGCGAGACCGAGAGCGCCGCGGGGTCGGAGCCGGTGTACGGGATGTCGAGGAGCTCGAGGAGCGCGGGCACCTGCGACTCGCGGTTCCGCCCCTTGAAGCCCTCGGCGATGTTGAAGACCACGTCGACCGGCGTCGAGAGGAGCTGCACCGGGAGGTCGGGGGTCGCCTCGAGGTCGATGACCTGGTGCCCGTAGCTCGCGATGGCCTCGCGGATCGCCTGGAGCGTCTTCGGCGAGTCGTACTCGGCCTCGTCGTCGGCCTCGCCGGCGAGGTCGGGCGTCATGCGCTTCACGTTGAAGCTGAAGCCGACCTTGAGGTGCTCCTGGCGCCGCGGGCGGCCGCGGCGGCTGCGCGAGTCCGGGATGTTGAAGCGCCGGGTGGCGCTCTCGATGACCTTCCCGAGCACCGCGTCCTGGTGGAGCCCCTCGAGCGCCCCGGCGGCGTAGATGCTCGCGCCGGGCTCGAGCGAGGGCAGCGCGTTGATCTCGAGGAAGTAGACCGCCCCGTCGTCCGCGATGCGGAGATCGGTGCGCCCGAGGTCCCGCACCCCGAGCTGCTTCACGACCACCTGGCAGATCTGCTGGATGCGCTCCGCCTGGGCCCGCTTCACCTTGGCGGGCGCGCGCACCGAGACGGCCTGGTCGATCTTGGTCTTCAGGTCGTAGTCGTAGATCGAGTACTTGCGGTTCCCGGCGATGGCCTCGTCGATGACGTACTCGACCGGCTGCAGCACGCCGCCCCGGTCGGCGGCGGCGGCCTCGAGGAACGGCACCGTGACGTCGCGGCCGACGATGTACTCCTCCACGAGCACGCCCGCCGGGTAGCGCTGGAGCGCCGCGGTCACGACCTCGTGCAGCCGGAGCGGATCCTCGACCACCGAGTCCTGGGTGATGCCCTTCGAGGAGCCCTCGAAGTTCGGCTTCACGATGACCGGGTAGCGCAGCGCGTTCACCTGCAGCTTCCCGACCTCCTCGACGTACTGCCACCGCGGCGTCGGCACGCCGTGCTGGGCGAGGACGAGCTTCGTGAGCTGCTTGTCGAGGGTCAGCGCGAGGACGTAGGCGTCGGAGCCGGTGTACGGCATCGCGAGCTCGTCGAAGAGCGCCGGGAAGAACGCCTCCCGGAACCGTCCCCGCCGCCCCTCGGCGGTGTTGAAGATGAGGTCCGGGCCGTAGGCCTCGAGCCGCGCGACCGTGCGGGAGGCCGGGCCGGAGACCTCGAGGCGCTCCACCGAGTGGCCGAGCCGCTCGATGGCGCCGGCGAGGGCATCGACCGTGGCCTGGGTGTCGAACTCCGCCTCGTCCTCGTCGTCGGACAGGCGGAGGTTGTGCGTGAGGGCGATGCGCATGGCTGGGTGGTCGGGTCAGGCGGCCGCGCGCGCGGGCGTCGCCTCGCGGGCGGAGGAGGAGCCGGGTGGCAGGGGCGACACCGGGGCGAGGCCGGCCACCTCCGCCCCGCCGGCCGTCACCTTGCCGTCCACGACCTGCGTGTCGGCGAAGATGTCGCCGATGCGGACACCGTGGCGGTCGGTCCAGATCATCCACGCCTCGAACGCCACGATGGGCACCCCCGCGACGAAGAAGACCGGCCAGAGGATCGGCACCGCGTAGAACACCGCCACGAGCGCGAAGGGCGCGTTCCGCAGCATCGACTCGTGGTAGCGCGCGGGCTCGCCGTGCGGGACGATCACGGTGCGGATGCCGAAGACCCGCTTCCCGATCGACTGCCCGTGGAGGAGCCCGTCGGCGACGAGCAGGTACAGCGCGGCGAGGAGCGGCCCGACCTGCGGCGCCGTGAGCCCGACCACGAAGGCGAGCGTGAAGTCGGCGAAGCGCGCGAGGAGCCGCAGGCTGAGATCGGCCTTCGGGTAAGGGCTGCCCTCGGGACGCGCGTCGCGCATCTACGCGTCTCCGTCCGGCGCACGCCGGAGGAAGAACAGGTAGGCCATCGCAGGCCGGTGGGAGCCCTCGCGCATCACGAAGTGGATCGACTGGAAGTCGTACCCCTCCGCGGTCCAGTGGTCGAGGGCGCGTTCGAGGGTCTCCTCGACCACCGGCGAGACCTCGACCACCTTGTGAGCGCCCTCCCCCACCGAGACCCCCACCCGGCCTAGCGCCGGCCGGTGAGCCAGCCCGCGGCTTCCTTCGCGTAGTACGTCAGGATGAGGTCGGCCCCCGCCCGGCGGCAGCAGAGCAGCGTCTCGAGGGCGACGCGCGCCTCGTCGATCCAGCCGCGCTCGGCGGCGGCCTTGATCATCGCGTACTCGCCGGACACGTGGTACGCGGCGAGCGGCAGCTCGAAGCGGTCGCGCAGCACGCGGACGATGTCGAGGTACGGGATCGCCGGCTTCACCATGATCATGTCGGCGCCCTCGGCGACGTCGAGCGCGACCTCGCGGACGGCCTCCCGCCAGTTCGCGGGATCCATCTGGTAGCCCTTGCGGTCCTTCGGCACGCCCGGGGCCTCGACCGGCGCGCTCTCCGCGGCGTCGCGGAACGGGCCGTAGAAGGCGCCCGCGAACTTCGCGGCGTAGGAGAGGATCGGCACGTCCTGGTAGCCGTCCTCGTCGAGCGCCCTGCGGATCGCCGCCACGCGGCCGTCCATCATGTCGGAGGGCGCCACGATGTCGGCGCCGGCGCGGGCGTGGGCGACCGCCTCCTTCTGGAGCAGCGCGAGCGTCGCGTCGTTGTCCACCCCGAGCTCGCCCGGCTTCGCGCCCGGCGCGGCGCCGGCCTTCGGCGCCTTCAGGATGCCGCAGTGGCCGTGGTCGGTGTACTCGCACATGCAGACGTCGGTCATGACGACCATGCCCGGCACCTGCTGCTTCAGCGCGCGGACCGCCTGCGGGACCTCGCCCTCCTCGTCCCAGGCGCCCGAGCCGGTGGCGTCCTTGTGGTTCGGGATCCCGAAGAGGATCACCGAGCGGACGCCCGCGGCGTAGCCGGCCTGCGCCTCCTCGACGAGCTCGTCGACGGAGAGCTGGAAGACGCCCGGCATGCTCTTCACCGGGTTGCGGATCTTCTTGCCCGGCCGGACGAAGAGCGGCCAGACGAGGTCGTCCGGCGCGAGGTGCGTCTCGCGGACGAGGGCGCGGAGCGCCTCGGTGCGGCGCAGACGGCGGGGACGTTCCTGGGGAAATGGCATGGGCGCTTTCTAGCGCATGTGGCGGCCCGGGGGAACCCGGCGGGGCTCCGGGTCGGGCCCGCCTTGCGACACGGCGCCCCAGTGACCCCGCGGCGTCACACGCCGCCCGGGCGGCGCATCAGACTCGCGACGGAGGCCGCCCATGCCGTTCCCCACCCTCGCGCTCGCGCTCGCGCTGGCCCAGCCGGCGCCTCCCGTCCCCCCGGAGGCGCTCGCGCCTCGACCGGTCCCCGGGGGCGCCCCGCTCCTCCGCTGGGGCGCGCCCACGAGCTGCCTCGTGCGGAGCGACGGGTCACGCGCACGGGCCCAGTGCGACCGCGCCACCCTCACCTGCCTCGTCGCGCCGGACGCGGAGCTCGACCCCGCGGGCGCGCCGCGCGGGCCGCTCGAGCGGGCTCCGGCGTGCGGCGGCCCCGAGCTGCGCGAGGAGGCGCTGGCCGCCGACGGCTTCCGGCTCGCGCCCGCTGCCGCGGAGATCGCGCCCGGGTGGCGGCGCGACGAGCGGCAGCGCGCGATGCAGGTGGCCTTCGACCTCGACCGGCGGCTCTGGCTCGGGGCGGGGTACACGGCGGGCAACGCCCCGGCGGCCGGACCGACCGCGACGTTCGGCATCCGGTGGGACCAGCCCTCCGAGGCCGGCGGCGTCCGGACCGTCCTGCGCTGGCGCGCGCTCGAGACGCGCGCGTCGTTCGACGGCCACCTCGCCGACGTCCTCGTGGCGTCGGTCGACATGAGCCGCACCCACCCGAACCCGCTCCTGCGCATCACGACCCTCGTCGGCACGCCCCGGCGGTTCGACCTCGACTTCGACGCCGGGTGGTTCGTGGAGCTCGCGCGCCTCGAGTCGATCCGGACCGACGCCGGCAACTGGTACGACCGGGAGGCGTTCGGACCCGCCGCCCTCACGCTCGACCTGTGGCGCTCCCCCGACCTCGCGTCCTACGTGCGCCTCAGGGCAGGCGCCGGCTACGAGGTCGCCGAGCAGCTCCGGGGCGGCGCCTTCACGCCCGGCGGCGGACTCGATCTCGAGCTCGGGCTCGACCGGGCAGGGCTGCACCACCTGCGCGCCACCGTCCTCGGCGAGGCGGTGGTGCCGGAGGAGAAGGGCGCCTTCCAGCCGAAGGACGAGGCCCGCCCGCCCCTCAAGGAGCGCCGGCGGCGGCTCACCGGGACGGCGCAGTACGAGGTCGTGCTCCTCGCCGTCAACGACCAGCCCCTCTCGCTCGTGCTCGAGGCCCGCGCCTGGCAGCGCGACGACGTCCCGGGCTACCCGACCGGCTGGCGCTTCGAGGCGACCTCCTGGCTGCGCTTCAACCTCGGCGCACCGGCCCCGCGTGGCGCGCCGGCGCAGGACCGGCTCTAGGGGCCCAAGCCCGTGGTGCGCCCCGCCCTCGCGCTCGCGGCGCTCCTCGTCGCGGCACCCCCCGCGGCCGCGGACGATCCATGCCGCGTGACCGACGCCCGGGGCAGGACCTTCCCGGTCTGCTTCGATCCGGGCAGCCGGCTCGAGCTCGCGGGCGGCGGCGGGAGCGGCGACGCTGGCGCGTGGGCGCTGCGGGCGGCGGCGCGCTGGCGCACCGACGCCCGGAGCCCGGCGGGCGCGCTCGAGTGGCTCCGCGACCAGACCTTCCTCGCGCTCGGGCTCTCGGCCGGGGGCAGTCCCCGCGCGCCCTGGGCCGGCGGCCCGCGGCTCGACGCGGCCTCCGCGGTCGCATGGAGCGGCACCTTCGTGCGGCGCCGCACGAGCCCGTTCCTGCTCGTGCCCGGCCCTTCCCCCCTGCGCATCCCCTTCCCGTTCGACGTGGGGCTCCGCGCCGACGCGGGCGCGGCGGCGTGGGAGGCGACCCGCC
This sequence comes from Anaeromyxobacter sp., assembly GCA_046351695.1. GTDB lineage: Bacteria > Myxococcota > Myxococcia > Myxococcales > Anaeromyxobacteraceae > Anaeromyxobacter. The sequence goes on from JAXLYA010000002.1 coordinate 370,309, forward strand.
CCGACCGGCTCCGCGTCGTGCCGCTCCGGGCGGCGCTCCTCCTCGACGTGGGCAGCCTCCTCGGGCTGCGCCGGGCGGCGTTCGGCCCGGAGGCTGCGTGGGAGGCGGACCTCGAGCGCGGGCGCCACCCCGTGAACCGGGCGGTGCCGTTCACGGGCGGCGTCGCGTCGATCCGCGCCGAGTCGCGGGACGGCCTCCTCGCAGCGGAGGTGGACGCGCGCGCCGGGTCGGCCCTGCGCGTCGACGGGCGCGGGAAGGCGGGCGCGTACCTGCGGGCGAGCGCGTCCGCGGAGTGGACGGTGCTCGCGGTCAACGACCGCCCGCTCGCGCTCTTCGTGGAGGGCTCGGCCGACCGCGGCGCGCCCGGCCGCCGGACCGGCGCCCTCGCGGGCCTCCGGCTCTCGGCGGCGCGGGTGCGGTGACGGCCAGGCGACCGATCACTCCTCGAAGCAGACGATCGGCAGCAACTCGCCGCAGCTCGCCTCGAAGAGCGCGCTCCACTCCGGCGTGCTGGAGGACGTCAGCCCGTAGACGCCGACGACGCCGGCCGCCGACGAGCTCCAGCCCCCGCAGGACGACCGCAGCCCCTGCTCGGTCAGGCCGCCGCTCCAGAACGGCCCCTTCGCGACCCCGCCGAGCTCGTCGACCGAGACGGAGGCGACGAGGCTCGCCCCGAGCTCCGCGCGGGTCGCCGCGACGCGGACGCCGTCCACCCGCACCCACGGCCCGGCGCCGGTGACGCGGTCCACGGGCAGGTGGGTCGCATCGCCGAGGAAGGCACGGTACGTCCCCGCGAGCCCCGCCGCGGCGGCGCGTGAGGCGCAGATCGCGTCCCCGGCAGCGAGGCCGCTCGCGCCGCCCGCCCCGGCCCACGCCGAGAGATCGCCCTTGCCGTGGACGCTCGTCGCGAACACCCGCTTGCCCGGGACCGCGAAGGGCTCCAGCGCGGGGCCGGGCCCGGCGCCGATCTCGAGGCACAGGAGGCGCCCGCCGTCGTTGCAGAACAGGAGCTGGAGCTCGGTCCAGCCCTCCGGGCCGCTCGCGACGCCCCCGCCCCATACCGTCGCTCCGGCCCCACCCGACCAGTTCCCGCACGTCCCCGCCGCCGCCGCCACGCGCAGCGCCCCGTCCGCGCCGGTGGCCGTGTAGTAGAGCGCCGCCTCCTCGGCCTTGCGCCCCAGCTCGTCGAAGCGGGCCGGGTAGAGAACATGGCCGCCGACGAGGGCGGCGATCCCCGCGGCGAAGGGCAGGCCGTCGGTCCGGATCCAGGGGCCCGCCGAGGCGGGCAGCGCCGCGAGCCCGCAGGACTGGTCCACCTTGCCGAGGAGGCCGTGCGCGCGGCAGTAGGCGTCGTGGGCGTCGTCGGAGAGCCAGGCGCGGTAGGTCCCCGAGAGCCCGGCCGCGGTGGCGAGGCGCCCGCAGACCGCGTCCGCGCCGGCGAGCCCGGCCGTCGAGCTGCCAGCCCAGGCGGCGAGGTTGCCCGGCCCGGCCGCCGAGGTGACGAACGCGATGCGCTCGGCGTGCACGTGGAGCGCGACCTGGGCGGTCGCGGCCCCGAGCTTCGCCGTGACGGTCGCGTCGCCCCCGGCGAGCGCGTGGACCTCGCCGGCGCCGACCGTGAGCACCGCCGGGGCGCTCGACGTCCAGCCGGCCTTCGAGGTGACGTCTCGCGTGCCGCCCTTGAAGGTCCCGGTGAGCACCAGCGCGCGCGCCTGCCCGCGGACGAGCGAGGGCGGCACGTAGGCGAACGCGAGGGCGCTGGGCTCCTCGTGGCAGGTGGCGTCGCAGCCGTCGGAACCGGTCCGGTTGCCGTCGTCGCACTCCTCGCCGGCGGTCACGATCCCGTTTCCGCAGCCGGTGGGCGTGCAGTTCGAGTCGCAGCCGTCGCCGTCCCAGAGGTTGCCGTCGTCGCAGAGCTCGCTGCCGTTCACGACCCCTTCGCCGCAGGAGGCGGCGATGCAGACCCCGTGACCGTCGCAGAGCGTGCCCCCCGCCGAGCACGGCGAGCCGAGCGCGGCGGGCGTGTGCACGGTCGCGCCGTCCCTGCAGGCCTCGACCGTGCAGGCGTTCCCGTCGTCATCGAGGGTGCAACTTCTGCCGCCCCCGCAGGCGGCGAGCGTCGAGAGGAGCAGAGCGGCGAGGAGCGCGCGGAACATCGGTACCCCCGGTTCGGTTTCACGGTAGGTACCACGCGCCGCCGCCCAGCTGGTTGACGCCGGTCAGCGCGGCATCGTGCCTCACGCCACGCCGCGCACGGCGAGGACCATCGCGTGCAGGCTGAACGGCCCCGTGGGGCGGCCCAGGCGCTCGAACCAGCCCTCCCGCATCGCCGCGCGGACGGGCTCGGGCTGCGCCGCGAGCCAGGCGCCGGGCGGACCGACGCCCTGCAGGAGCGGCTCGAAGAGCGCGTCGAAGCCCTCGTACCCCACGTCGAACTCGATGAGCCCGCTCGAGACGTCCGAGAACCCCGCGCCGCGGAGCAGCGCGAGCATGGGCTCGAGGTGCCGGAACGGCAGCCGCGCGTCGTCGGGCGCCGCGGGGTCGAGCTTCAGCGCCACCTCCCAGAACGTCCGAGCGAGCTCGAACCCGCGCTCCTCGAACGAGCAGACCGCCACCACGCCGCCCGGGCGCAGCACGCGCCTGACCTCCGAGATCGTCCGGCCCGGGTCCTTGACGAAGGAGAGCACGAGCTGGGAGAGCACCCCGCCGAAGTGAGCGTCCGGGAACGGGAGCGCCTCCCCCGCGCCGAGCCGGACGTCGGCGCCGGGAACCCGGGCGCGGCAGGCCGCGACGAAGGGCTCCGAGGGATCGACGGCCGCCGTCCGGTCCGCGCCGTGCCGCGCGGCGAGCTCCGCGGTGAGCGCGCCCGGGCCGCAGCCGAGATCCAGCACCGGCCCCGCCCCCACCCGGGCGAAGTCGACGAAGCGCGGCGCGAGCAGGCGGGAGTAGCGGCCGACGAAGCGGTCGTAGGCGTCCCCGGGGACGACGAAGCTCATGCGGGGTCTTTGGGCCCCAGGAGGCCTCCGGCGCAAGGATCCGACCCCAGCGGGACCGCAGTGACCTCGGCTACACTGCACGGCGCACCGTCCACCGCACCGGGAGGTCCGGATGCTGACGCTCGTCGAACCCGACCTCGAGCTCTGGGAGCGCTTCCAGCGCGGGCTCCCCGTGGCCGCCGGCCCGGACCTCGCGCCCCTCGTCGAGCGCTGGAAGCGGTCCCGCGCGCTCGGCGCCTCCCCGGGCCGCCCGGGCGCTGCCCTCGACGACCGGGTGCTCACGACGCGCTGGGAGCGGCTCGAGCCGGTGCTCGCCCGCGCCGAGGCGCTCGTCGCCGAGGCCTCCGCGGTGCTCTCCCGCCGCGGCTTCGCCCTCATCCTCGCCGACGCCGACGGGGTCGTGCTCGCCTCGCACGGCACGGAGGTGCTGGGAGCCCTGAGCGCTGGGGTGGTGCGCGGCGCGCGGTGGGACGAGGCGGCGCGCGGCACGAACGGCATCGGCACCGCGCTCGCCGAGGACGGCCCCGTCGCCGTGCTCGGGCGGGCCCACTTCGACCGCGCGGCGCACGGGCTCGCCTGCTACGCCGCGCCCATCCGCGACGCGGACGGGCGCGCGCTCGCGGTGCTCGACCTCTCCGGCGACATGGGGAACGCCGATCCGCTCATGAGCGTGGTCGTGCAGGGGCTCGCCGCCGCCATCGAGTCCGCGGCCCGCGCCGGGGCCTGGCGTGGCCGGCTGCCCCGCGAGCTCGTCCTGCCGGCCGGGCGCCTGGCCCGGCCCGCGCCTCGCGCCGCCCTCCCCTCCGGCGAGGACGCATTCGCCGCCCTCCTCGGCGACGACCCCGCCCTCGCCGAGGCCCGCGAGCGGGCCCGCCGCTTCGCGCGCTCCACGCTCCCGGTGCTCCTCCTCGCCGAGACCGGCACCGGGAAGGAGCTCCTCGCCCGCTCCATCCACGCCGCGAGCCCGCGCGCCGCGGGGCCGTTCGTCGCGGTGAACTGCGGCGCGCTCCCCGCCGAGCTCCTCGAGAGCGAGCTCTTCGGCCACGGGCCCGGCGCCTTCACCGGCGCCAGGGCGCGGGGCCAGGACGGCAAGCTCGCGGCGGCCGACGGCGGCACGCTCTTCCTGGACGAGCTCGCCGAGATGTCGCCCGCGCTCCAGGCCGCGCTGCTGCGCGTGCTCGAGGACGGCACCTACGCGCGGCTCGGCGAGACCGAGGAGCGCCGCGCCGACTTCCGGCTCGTCTGCGCGACCTGCCGGGACCTCCCCGCGCTCGTGGGCAGCGGCGCGTTCCGGGCCGACCTCTACTACCGGCTCCAGGGCGTGCAGCTCTCGCTGCCGCCGGTTCGGGCGCGGCGCGACCTCCCGGCGCTCGCGGCCGGGCTCCTCGAGGGCATCGCCCGCGAGGAGGGCCGTCCGGAGCCCCGGCTCTCCCCGGCGGCGCTCGAGCGGCTCGCCGCGCACGCCTGGCCCGGCAACGTCCGCGAGCTCAAGACCGCGCTCCGCGTGGCGCTCGTCGAGGCGGATGGCGCGCCGGAGCTCCTCCCGGAGCACCTGCCCGCGGCGGGCCCGGCGCCGGTCCTCGCGACGTCGCCGCGCCCCGCCGGCCGCAGGGACGCGGAGGCCGAGGCGCTCCGCCGCGCGCTCGACCAGTCGGGCGGCAACCTCTCCGCCGCCGCGCGGACGCTCGGGGTGGCCCGGTCGACGCTGTACCGGCTGATGCGACGGCACGGGCTGTAGCTGTCGCGGAACGCGACGGGTGTCGCGCGACGCGTCGGCGGCCGCTCCACACCGCCGCGCCAAGCACCGGTTCCAGCACGCACCCGCGGTGGCACCGGGCTTGCTCTCGGCTCACGGCAGGAAGGCCTCGGCCTGACGGCCGGGGCGTTGGCGGGCGCGCGCCCATCCCGGGTGCATCGCTCCGCGGCCGGAGGTGGCCATGGCGAAGAAGCTCCTCATGCTGGTCGGCGACTACGCCGAGGACTACGAGACGATGGTGCCCTTCCAGGCGCTGCAGATGGTCGGGCACACCGTGCACGCCGTCTGCCCGGGCAAGAAGGCGGGCGAGAAGATCCGCACCTCGGTCCACGACTTCGAGGGCGACCAGACCTACAGCGAGAAGCGCGGCCACGACTTCGCGCTCAACGCCACCTTCGCCGACGTGGACGCCGCGCAGTACGACGCCCTCGTCATCGCGGGCGGCCGCGCCCCCGAGTACATCCGCCTCGACAAGAAGGTGATCGCGACGGTCCGTGCGTTCGCCCAGGCGCAGAAGCCCATCGCCGCGGTCTGCCACGGCGCCCAGGTGCTCGCCGCCGCCGACGTCATCCGGGGCAAGAAGATCTCGGCCTACCCGGCCTGCGCCCCGGAGGTCCGGCTCGCGGGCGGGGAGTACGCCGACATCCCGATCGACAAGGCGGTGGTGGACGGCAACTTCGTCACCTCGCCGGCGTGGCCGGCGCACCCGGACTGGCTCGCGAAGTTCCTCCAGGTGCTGGGCACGCACATCACGACGTGAGTCCGGGGCGGGCGGGGGCGGGGGCGAGCGCGCGCTCGTCCTTCAGCCCCACGCCCGACAGCCCGCGGCGCAGCGCCTCGGCGGCGAGCCAGGTGAGGAGCTCCACCGCGGCCGCCGGGGGCAGGCCCTCGGGGCGGATGTTCGAGACGCAGTTCCGCTCGGCGTCGGTGCGGCCCGGGCGCGGCCCGTGCACGAGGTACGCGCCCAGGCCGTCGGCGCTCGCGAGCCCGGGCCGCTCGCCGAGGAGCACGATCGCGAGGCGGGCCTGGAGCGCCGCGCCCACCGGGTCCTCGACGGCGACCCGCGCCTGCCGGACGGTCGCGAGCGGCGCGAGCGTGAGGCCGCGGGCCCGCAGGGCCTCGCAGAGCCCGGTCACCACCGCGGGCGCGTGCCGCTGGGCCGCGAGCGCCGAGAGCCCGTCCCCGACGACGAGGGCCACGTCGAACGGCCCCGCCGCGCCCGCGCGGGCGGCCCGCGCCTCGGAGTCCTCGGAGAGCCGCCGGCCGAGGTCCGGTCGCTGCAGGTAGGTCAGCCGGTCCGGCGCGCGCGAGGCGAGCCGCAGCACCGGGAGCCCCGCGGGCGCGAGCGCGGAGGCGAGCGCGTCCTCGTCGAGCGCGGACCAGACGGCGTCGCGGGCGGCGGCGTGCGCCGCCGAGAACGCGAGCACCTCGGCCGTGGGCAGGGAACCCCCCGCCCGCCCGAGCGCGATTCGCGCCGGCGTCCTCGCGCGGAGCGCGGCCCAGGCGTCGGGCGTCGCGACGCGGGAGCGCGTCACCGGGCGCCGCCCTTCCCGGCGAGCAGCGGGTGGGCCGGCCCGACCTGTCGCAGGCGGAGGTCCTCGCCCAGGATCCCGGCGCGCTGCAGCCACGCCTCGAACTCCGGGGCGGGCCTGAGACCGAGCACCTGGCGCAGGTAGTGGCTGTCGTGGAAGGACGTCGACTGGTAGTTCAGCATCGGGTCGTCGGCGCCGGGGACGCCCATCACGTAGCTCACGCCCGCGGCGCCGAGCAGCGTGAGCAGCACGTCCATGTCGTCCTGGTCCGCCTCGGCGTGGTTCGTGTGGCAGACGTCGACGCCCATCGGCAGGCCGAGCAGCTTCCCGCAGAAGTGGTCCTCGAGCCCGGCCCGGACGATCTCCTTCCCGTCGAACAGGTACTCGGGCCCGATGAAGCCCACGACCGTGTTCACGAGGAGCGGCCGGAAGGCGCGGCAGACGGCGTAGGCCCGCGCCTCGCAGGTCTGCTGGTCGACGCCGTGGGCGGCGTCGGCCGAGAGCGCCGAGCCCTGCCCGGTCTCGAAGTACATGACGTCGTCGCCGACGGTGCCGCGCCGGAGCGCGAGCGCGGCAGCGCGGGCCTCCCGGAGGAGCGCGAGGTCGACGCCGAAGCTCCGGTTCGTGGCCTCGGTGCCGCCGACCGACTGGAACACGAGGTCGACCGGCGCGCCGCGCTCCATGACCCGGAGCGCCGTGGTCACGTGCGCGAGCACGCAGGACTGCGTCGGGAGCTCGAAGCGCTGGATCGCGTCGTCGAGTTCCCGGAGGAGGTCCTCCATCACCGCGGGGCTGTCGGTCGCCGGGTTCACCCCGATGACCGCGTCGCCGCAGGCGTAGAGGAGCCCGTCGACCACGGCCGCGGCGATGGCCGCGCGGTCGTCGGTGGGGTGGTTGGGTTGGAGGCGCACCGCGAGCCGGCCCTCGAGGCCGAGCGTGTTGCGGAACCGGGTCACGACCCGGCACTTCCTCGCCGCGAGCACCAGGTCCTGGTTCCGCATGAGCTTCGAGACCGCCGCGGCCATCTCCGGGGTGAGGCCGGGCGCCACCGCCGCGAGCTCGGCCGGCCCGGTCTCGTAGCGGAGCAGCCACTCGCGGAGCTCCCCGACCGTGAGCTCCCGCACCGGCGCGAACGCCGCCGCGTCGTGGCCGTCGACGATGAGCCGGGTGACCTCGTCGTCCTCGTAGGGGACGACGAGCTCCTCGAGGAACCGTGAGAGCGGCACGTCCGCGAGCACCGTGCGCGCCGCGACGCGCTCCCGCGCCGAGCTTGCGGCGATCCCGGCGAGCCGGTCGCCCGCCTTCGGCGGAGAGGCCTTCGCGAGGACCTCCTTCAGGTCCCGGAAGACGAAGCGCTCCGTGGCCAGCGTGGCGGCGTAGGCGTCCAGGCGATCGATGCAACCGGAGGCCCGCGGGGAAGTCAACCGCGGGACTACGCCGGCCCGGTGGGCACGATCTCCCGGATCGCGAGCCCGCTCCAGAGCCGCGGGTGGAAGAGCGTGCTCTTCTGCGGCATCGTCTCGCCCGCGTCGCCGAGGGCCTCGACCTGCCACATCGGCGTCGGGTTGAGCAGGAAGCCGACCTGGTGCTCGCCGGAGAGGACCCGGTTCACGGCCTCGCCGGTGTCGCGCACGTAGGTCAGGTGTTCCTGGCGCGCCTGGGCCTCGGGCGAGCAGCCGAGGAGGCCCTGCAGCACGATCGAGTGCAGCACCGTCACGTCGAGCGCCTGCAGCGTCGCGCTCGCGGGCAGGCCGGCGTCGGCGAGATCCGCGTCGTCGCGCAGCGTGACGAGCCGGCCCCGCTGGTCCGCCGCGGTGACCATCAGGAACGTGCTGGCCTTCCCGCCGTGCTCGGCGAGCTTCGAGATCGCCCAGGCCCGCCCTGCCGGGCGGCGGAGATCCTCGTCGATGACCTCCACCCGGAAGAACCGCTCGAGCTTCGGGAGGAACGCGTCGAGCGAGAAGCCCTCGAGCCCGAAGAGCAGCCGGTGGGTGGCGAACATGAAGAGCCCGGGGTCGTTCATCGGGCAGAGGTACATCATCACGTGGTGGTGCCCGCCCGTCGCAGGGAGGCCCGGCGTGGTCTCGTCGAGCCAGCGCTCGTAGGCGAGCGAGGACTCGTAGCGGTGGTGGCCGTCGGCGATGAAGATCCGCCGCGGGGCGAGGATGTCCTGGAACGCCGCCACGAGCGCCGGGTCGTCGGTGCGGAAGAGGCGCTGGTGGACGCCGTCCTCGGTGTCGGTCTCGGCGATCGGCTCGCCGGCGGTCGCGGCGTCGAGCGCCTTGGCGGTCGCCTGCCCGTCGTCCCGGTAGAGCCCGAAGAGCGGCGAGACGTCGGCCCGGAGGTGCTTCAGGTTCTCGAGGCGGTCCGCCTTCGGCGCGAGCAGCGTCTTCTCGTGCGGCACGATGATGCCGTCGGAGAACGGGTGCAGGCGCACCGCCGCCATGAACCCGCGGCGGCGGAGGTTGCGGCCGTCGGGCGACCAGAAGCTCTGCTCGAGGGGGTAGATCGCCGGCGACGGGTCCCGCCGGAGCACGCCCTCGTCGAGCCAGCTCCTGAGGTAGCCGGAGGCGCGCGTGTAGCGGTCGGCGCCTGGCACGTCGCCCGGCCGGGTCTCGCCCAGCGTGAGGTGGATGACGTTGTGCGGGCTGCGGCGGAGGAGCTCGTCGCGCTGCTCCTGGTTCACCTGGTCGTACGGCGGGGCCAGCTGCAGGCCCAGCGCGCGGCCGCGGGTGGCCGCGTACCGGATCGCGCTGAAGGGGACGATCTCCGCCATAGGGGGCCGGACGCTAGATCACCGCCCCGAGGGGCGCAAGGCGGGCGCGTCCCTAAAACGCGCCGGGCGGCCGATCACGCCGAGCGGCGCACGGCGAGGACGCCCGCCGCGAAGAAGATGAGGTGCGGCGCCCAGGCGGCCACCCAGGCCGGCACGCGCCCCGACAGGGCGAGCGCCACCGTCACGCCCTGGACGGACCAGAAGGCGAGCGAGACGGCGACGGACTCGAGCAGCGCCGCCGCGATGTGGCCCTTGCGGTTGCGGCGGAGCGCCAGCGCGAGCGCCAGGATGGCCCCCGGCACGCCCGAGAACGGGTACGCGATGCGGTTGTACCGCTCCATCTCGAAGTCCGCGTAGGGCAGCCCGGAGCGCTTGCGGACGCCGATCTGGTGCACCAGCGCCGGGAACCTCATCTGGGTCGGGCGCCCCGGCGCGATGGCGAACGCCTCCGGCGGCTCGTCGAGCACGATCCGGCGCTCGGCGTCGTGCACCAGCGTCACGGTCCCGTCCGGCTGGAAGGTCCGCTCCTCGGCCTCGTCGAGCGCCCAGGCGCCGTCGACGGGGCGCATCCGCTCCGCGTCGATCCGCCGCGCGAGGCGGAAGTCCGGGGTGACCTCGTAGATGGTCACGTTCTCGAACCCGCCGCCCGCGAGGTTCCCGCGCAGGTGGTAGATGCGCTGGCCGCTCGCGCCGCGGAACCAGCGCTTCGGGGCCCGGTTCGCCTCGCGGCGGCGGATGTCCTGCTTGCGGCCGAAGCGCTCGGCCCGGATCTCCTCGGCCCGGTCGGCGGCGTGCACGCCCACCGCCTCGTGCACCACCACGAGCACGAGCCCGGCCACGAGCATCACCGCCATGATGGGGACCGCGAGCCGCCAGGGCCCGAGCCCGAGCGCGCGGAGCGCCACCCACTCGCGGGTCTGCCTCAGGCCCGAGGCCGCGATCGCGGCGCCGAGGATCATCGCCGCCGGCGCGATCTGCCGGACGACCACCGCCGACTTGTTCGCGTACAGCTCGAGCGCCGGCCAGATCCAGCCCGCCCCGGTGAGCTGGGGGGCGTTGTCCACGAAGTCGACGGCGAGGAAGACCGCGAGCACGCCCACGAGCGCGCCGAGGAACGCCCCCAGCGTCTTCCAGGCGACGTAGCGGAAGAGGATCACCGCACCGCCCCCGCTCCCCTGCGCGCCTGCAGGACGAGGAGGACGACGCCGAGCGCGCCGAGCGCGAGGTTGGGCAGCTCGAGCGCGAGCGCTGCCGGTGCGACCCCGCGCTGGGCGGCCACCTCGCCGAGGCGCAGGAGGATGTAGTGCGCGACCACCGCGGCGATCATGGCCCCGATGCCGAAGGCCCGGCCCCCGCGCCGGGAGGCGCCGAACGGCACCGCGAGCAGCGCGAACGGCAGGACCGCGAGCGGCGCGGAGATCTTGCGGTGCAGGATGCCCTCGAGCCGGCGCGCGAGGCCGAGGTCGCCCTTCGCGCGCGCCGCGCGGGCGCCCTCCGAGAGCTCGTCGAGCGTGTCGCTCGAGGCGCGCACGAGCGCGCTCCGCTCGGCGAAGACGCTCCCGATGCCCAGCACGACCTCCGCCCGCGCGTAGCCGGCGATCACGTAGTCGTCGCTGCCGCCGTCCTCGCGGTGGACCTCGCCGTCCTCGAGCACGAGGCGCATGTCCTGGCCCCGGCCGACCGGCTCGAGCCGGCCGCGCCGCGCGAGCGCGAGCACCGCCGCGTCCGGGTCGGTGCGATCGTAGACGAGCACGTTCTCCCACCGGCCGTCCTTCACGCGCTGGGCGTAGAGCACGAAGCCGGCGATCTGGTCGTAGAACGTCCCCTCCTTCACGTCGCTGCGGACGTTCTTCTTCACGACCTCCACGAGCTGGTCGGTGGCGGCGTCGAGGGCCCGCGGCTCGACCTCGACCGAGAGCCACACCCCGAAGGCCGCCACGAGGAGCCCGGCCGCGACCGGCACCGGCACGAGCCGGACCGGCGAGATGCCCGCCGCGCCGAGCGCCACCACCTCGCGATCCTCGGAGAGCCGCGCGATCCCGAGCACCGCCCCGAGCAGGAACGCGATCGGGAGCACGTACCCGAGGAAGTGCGGCATCATGAAGACGATCACCGAGCCGACGTCCCACAGGGACACCGCCGACCCGAACAGCACCTTCGCCTGCGAGAGGATCTGCGTGGCGAGGAGGAGCTGGGTGAGGAACAGCACCCCCGCGCCGAAGGGCAGGAGGATCTCGCGCGCCAGGTAGCGGTCGAGGAGCTTCACCGGGGCGGTCAGCCGCCGAGCTTCTTCTGGAGCGCGGCGTCCTTCGCGAGGACCTCCGCGGTCATCCGCTCGCGCTGGGCGCGGATCGCCTCGGCCACCTTCGGGTCGGTGCGGGCGATGATCCGGCCCGCGAGCAGGCCCGCGTTCTTCGCGCCGGCCTTGCCGATGGCGAGCGTGCCCACCGGGATGCCGCCCGGCATCTGCACCGTGGCGAGCAGGGCGTCGAGGCCCTGGAGGTCGGAGGAGGCGAGCGGCACGGCGAGCACGGGCAGCTCGGACTCGGCGGCCACGACGCCGGCGAGGTGGGCGGCGGCGCCGGCCCCGCACACGATGACCTGGATGCCCCGGGCCGCCGCGCCGCGGGCGAGCTCGCCCGTCCGCGCGGGGGTGCGGTGCGCCGAGGAGACGTGCACCTCGCTCCCGACCCCGAGGTCGTCGAGCGCCTTCTTCACCTCGGACATGACCTCCCAGTCCGAGTCCGAACCCATCAGCACGAGCACGCGAGGAGCGGTCATGATCTCTTCCCGATGTCGCGGCGGTACTGCACGCCGCGGAAGTGGATGCGAGCGGCGGCCGTATAGGCGCGCGCCGCCGCGTCCGCCACCCCCTCTCCGAGGGCGCAGACCGTGAGCACCCGCCCGCCGGCGGTGACGAGCCGGCCCTGCGCGTCGAGCGCGGTGCCGGCGTGGAAGACCTGGACGTCGGGCTCGAACGGCCCGTCCGCGCCCTCGATCACGTCGCCCGCCGCCGGCTTCGCCGGGTAGTGCTCGGCGGCGAGCACGAGACCGGCCGCCGCGCGGCGGTCCACCTCGAGCGCGACCCCCGAGAGGTCGCCCCTCGCCGCCGCGAGCAGCACCGGGACCACGTCGCCCGCGAGCCGCATCATGAGCGGCTGGGTCTCGGGGTCCCCGAGGCGGGCGTTGAACTCGAGGACGCGCGGGCCGGCGGGCGTGAGCATGAGCCCGGCGTAGAGCGCGCCGCGGAAGGGCTTCCCTCGCCGGGCGAGCTCGCGCACCGCGGGCACGAGCACGTCGCGTTCGACCGTGGCGAGGAGCTCCGCCGAGACCTCCGGCGTGGGCGAGAAGGCGCCCATGCCGCCGGTGTTCGGGCCCTGGTCGCCGTCGAAGATGCGCTTGTGGTCCTGCGCGGCGGGCAGCATGCGGACCCGCTCGCCGTCGGTGAAGCCGATGCAGCTCGCCTCGGGGCCGGTGAGCCGCTCCTCGACGACCACCCGTGCGCCGGCGCCGCCGTGGACGCGGTCCACCAGGATGGTCCGGAGCGCCTCCTCGGCCTCCGCGACCGACCCGCAGACGACGACGCCCTTCCCCGCCGCGAGGCCGTCGGCCTTCACCACCACCCGGCCGCCCCGGGCGCGGGCCCAGGCGAGCGCGGGCTCCGGCGCGTCGAACGCCTCGTAGTCGGCGGTCGGGATGCCGGCCGCGCGCATGACGTCCTTCGCGAACGCCTTCGAGCCCTCGATCTCGGCCGCGCCGGCCCCCGGCCCGAAGACCGGGATGCCGAGCTTCGAGACGCGGTCGGCGAGCCCGAGGACGAGCGGGCCCTCGGGGCCGACGACCACGAGGTCGATGCGCTCGTCGCGCGCGAACGCGGCGAGCCGCTCGACGTCGTCGGCGGGGATGGGCACCCGCGTCGCGACCTTCGCGATGCCGGGGTTGCCGGGCGCGGCGAACAGCTCGCGCACGAGGGGACTGCGGGAGATCTTCCAGGCGAGGGCGTGTTCCCGGCCGCCCGAGCCGACCACGAGGACGCGCATGCGGGACCGCCTCTATACCACGGCCGGCCGACGCGCCGGGCCGCCTCGCGCTACCGGAGCGACAGCGCCAGGAGGAGCGCCCTCGGCGCGACGAGGTCGGGCCGGTCGGCGGCGAGCGCCCGCGCGAGCGCGAGGGCCTCGTCGCGGCGTCCCGCCCGCGCCGCGGCCCGGGCCACGGCGAGCCGGGTGGTCACGAGGCCGCCCCGCTGCGCGGACGGGCTCGCCCGCTCCGCGGCGGCGTCGGCGTCGCGCCCGAAGGCCTCGTACGTCCGGGCGAGGACCTCCCGGGCGACGGCGCTCCCCGGGTCGTCCTCGACCGCACCCTTCGCGAGCGGGAACGCGACCCGGGGCTTGCCGAGGTCGAGCGCCACCTGCGCCAGGATCCACTGCGGGGCCGCGGCCTGCGGGGTGAGCCTCCCGGCCGCCTTCGCGAGCGCCTCGGCCCGGACACCGTGGCCGAAGGCGAGGTGGCACGCGGCGGCTGCGGACAGCGCCCGCTCGCCACGCTCGCGCGCGGCGCGGCCCAGCGCCTCGAGGCGATCGCAGGCGTCCGCCGCGGGGCCCGGCCCCTCGTCGAAGTCGCCCGGGGCGCGCTCGAGGCGCACCTCGAGGGGATCCCGGGCGACGAAGGCCCGCGCGACCTCGAGCGCCGGGCTCTCGGCGAGGCCGTGGTGGAGGGCGGCGGCCGCGGCGAGGAGGGTGCGCGGATCCGCCTCGAGCCCCCGCGCCTCCTTCCAGGCCTCGAAGGCCTCGAGCGGCCGGCCGGAGAGCTCCCCGGCGCGCAGCGCGAGCAGGCTGGCCACCGCGGGCCCCGCCCGGTCGCCGAGCACGCCGGCGGATTCGCGCAGCGCGGCGGGCTCGCCGGCGCGCCAGGCCGAGAGCGCCGCCTGGAAGCGCGCGGGCGCCGCGCCGGGCACCTTCGCGACCGCCTCGGCCGCCCGGGCCTTCGCGCCGGCGTCGTCGCCCTGGGCGCGCAGGATCCCCGCCATGAGCGCGAGCACCCGGGAGGCGGCGAACGCGCCCTTCGCGCGCGGCAGCGCGTCGGCGGCGAGGGCCTTCGCCCCGGCGAGATCCCCGTCCGCCTGCCAGGCGAGGCGCGCGAGGAGATAGAGCGGCTCCCAGGCGTCGGGCTCGGCGCCGCGCCAGCGCTCGAGGGCGGCGCGCGCCTCCTTGCGCTGGCCGGCCGCCTCCCGGATCTCGGCCACGAGGTGCAGGGAGCCCGGGTGGCCCGGGTCGATCGAGAGCCGCTCCTCGGCGAGCGCGAGCGCGTCGGCCTCCGTCCCCGCGGCCCGGCGCGCCTGCGCGGCGGCGGAGAGCAGGCGGCGATCGCCCGGGTCCTTCCGGTAGGCCTCGAGCAGCGCGTCGGCGGCGCGGGCCGGCTCCCTCACGGCGGTCGCGAGACCGAGGGCGAGGGCCGAGGCCGCGTCGCCCGGGGCCGCGGCCACCGCGGCGCCGGCGGCCGCGCGGGCCTCGTCGAGGTTCCGGGCGGCGTCGACGAGCAGGAGCAGGCGGGCGCGGGCCGCGGCGAGCGCGGCGCGGGGCGGCGCGCCCTTCGGGGCGGCCTCCGCGGCGGCGTCGAGGAACAGGTGGGCCGCCCGCAGCTCCTCGGCGTCGGCGTCCTCGTCGGAGGCGTCCGCGACGGCCTCGGCGAAGCCGGCGATGGCCGCCACGACGGTGGGATCCGCGGCGACGGCCTGCCGGAACGCCGCGAGGGCCTCCCGCGTGCGGGCCGGCTGGTCGGCCCGGAGGAGCTCCCGGGCCTCGCGGGCGCGGGCCTCGGCGAACCGGCGCGGATCGCCGGGGGGCGTGGCCGGCACGAGCCCGGCCGCCTTCCAGCCCTGGATGCGGTCCTGCACCTCCCCGCGGCGGGGCGAGGGCGGCTCGGGGGGCGGCCGCGAGCGCCACCACGCGACGCCGCCGAGCGCGCCGAGCAGCACGGCGCCCGCCGCGACCGCGGCGACGACCGCGCGGCGGTCGGCGCGGGCGCCGGCCGGCCGCCCGGCGGGCCGCCCGCGCGACGGCGAGGGGCCGCGCGCGGCGCAGGCGTCGCAGAGCGGCACCGCGGAGGCGCGGTCCTCCGGCGCGTCGAACACCTTGAAGCAGCGGCTGCAGGAGAGCTGCACGGTCCCCGGGGTCACGGGGCGTGAGCCTACCAGACGCCGCTAATGACGGAAGTGGCGCATGCCGGTCGCCACCATGGCGATGCCGGCCCGGTCGGCCGCCGCGATGGTCTCGGCGTCCCGCATCGAGCCGCCCGGCTGGATGATCGCCGTGGCGCCGGCCTTCGCGATCTCCTCCACCCCGTCGGGGAACGGGAAGAAGGCGTCCGAGCCGACCGCCGACCCCTTCACCTCGAGCTGGGCCTTCATGACCGCGGTCTTCACCGACTCGACCCGGCTCGTCTGGCCGCCGCCGATGGCGGTGGTGCGGTCGCCCTTCGCGAAGACGATGGCGTTCGACTTCACGTGCTTCACGACCTTCCAGGCGAAGGCGAGGTCGCGCCACTCCTGCTCGGTCGGGGCGCGCTTCGTCATGACCTTCAGGTCCTCGCGGCGGACGCTGCCGAGGTCCCGATCCATGACGAGGAGGCCGCCGGTGATGCTGCGGACCTCGCGCGCCTCCTCGGGGCGGCGGCGCCAACTCGCGCGGGGCGAGCCGAGGCGGGGCGCCTCGAGCAGGCGCACGTTCTTCTTCGCGGCGAGCGCCGCGCGGGCGGCGTCGTCGTAGCCGGGCGCGATGACGCACTCGAGGAAGAGCGAGGTGAGCTCCGCGGCGGCCGCGGCGTCGACCGGGCGGTTGAGCGCGACGATGCCGCCGAAGGCGGAGACCGGGTCGCACTCCCGTGCGCGGGCGAACGCCTCGGCGACCGTGGCGCCCAGGGCCACGCCGCAGGGCGTGTTGTGCTTGATGACGACGCAGGCGAGCTCGTCGAACTCCTTCACGCAGGCGAGCGCCGACTCGAGGTCGAGGAGGTTGTTGTAGCTGAGCTCCTTCCCCTGCAGGACCTTCGCGAAGGCGACGGTGGGCTCCTCGGGCTCGCGGCCGGCCCGGTAGAACGCGCCGGCCTGGTGCGGGTTCTCGCCGTAGCGGAGGTCCTGCACCTTGTCGAAGGTCGCGGCGAGCACGCCCGGGAAGTGAGCCGGGGCGGCCTCGGGCGCCTCGCGGGAGGTGAGCCACTCCGAGATGGCGGCGTCGTACGCGGCGGTGTGCGCGAACGCCTTCTTCATGAGCCGGAAGCGGGTCTCGCGCGACAGCGCGCCGGTGGCCTCGATCTCGGAGGCGACCGCGTCGTAGTCGGCCGGGTCCACCACGATGCCGACGTGCTCGGCGTTCTTCGCGGCGCTCCGCACCATGGTCGGGCCGCCGATGTCGATCTCCTCGACGCACTCGGCGAACGCCTTGCCGGCCGCGACCGCCTCGCGGAACGGGTAGAGGTTCACGACGACGAGGTCGATGGGCGGGATGTCCCGCGCCTTCACGTCGGCCTCGTCGGACGCGAGGCCGCGCCGGAAGAGGATGCCGCCGTGGACCCGGGGGTGGAGCGTCTTCACCCGGCCGCCGAGGATCTCCGGGGCGGCGGTGAAGTCGCCGACCGAGACCACCGGGACCTTCGCCTCGGCGAGCGCCTTCTGCGTGCCGCCGGTGGAGAGGAGCTCGATGCCCTTCGCCGCGAGGCGGCGGGCAAACGGGACGAGCCCGGCCTTGTCGGAGACCGAGACGAGCGCGCGGCGGACCATGGGGGGCAACCTCCGGAAGAGAGGCTGCCGTACCTACCGTGGTCCGCCGCCATCCGGCAAGGGTTACGAACTACCAGCCGTCGTGCGGGAGGGTCGACGTCTCCCCCGAGCGCGGCTCGTCCTCGGCGATCTCGCGCAGGCGCGCGAGGCCCCGGGTCTCGACCTGGCGGATGCGCTCGCGGGTCAGGTTCATGATCGACCCGACCTCCTCGAGCGTGATGCCTCCGCGGTCGGCGACGTCGAGCGCGCAGGTCTCCTCGAGCTCCCAGACCTCCTTGTCGGGGAAGTTGAGCTTGATGGAGCCCGTGGACGGGTTCACGTCCAGGTAGAGGTGGTGCTTGCAGGCGATGAACATGCAGGGCCGGGGGCCCTGCGCGCAGTCCGCGCGCGAGCGCGGCCGCCTGGACTCCACCTCGTGGATGATCGACTCGAGCTCGGGATCGACCAGGCCGAAGGCGCGCTGGCGCCTCAGCTCCCGGGCGATCTCCTTGCGCGACATGGTCTTCGAGCGCCGGCGGCCGCGCTTGCCTTCCTCGTCTGCGGCCTCGTCTCCGGCCTCGCCGCCGGCCACCTCGACCGCCTTCGCCTCGAGCTCCCCGTGCGGGTCCTCGAGTTCCACCGGCTGCGCTGGCTGCTCGCCACGATTGGCACCGTTCATCCCCTGCCCACCCTTCCCCGCGGCGCCCACGCGCCGCACGCCGTCCAAGCCCCGGGCCGGGGCCCCGGTCGCTACCCGACGCCGGCCATGCCGCCCGACACCGTCGCGACCGCTCCGCCCACCTTCTCCAGCCGCCTCAGCGCGGTGCGGGCCTCCCGCTCCGCGCGCTCCAGCTCCTCCTCGAACCGCCTGCGGCGCGGGTGCACCCGCGCCTTCGCGGACAGGTCCTTCACGAGGTCGCGCAGGCCGGTCTCGACGTCCTCGAGCCGGTTGCGCACCGTGACGAAGCTGCCGCGGATGTCCTCGACCGTGTAGCCCTCGGCCATCATCCGCTTGATGACCGCGATGCGGCGGACCACCGACGCCGGGTAGAGCCCCGTCGAGCCCGTGTGCTTGCCCTTGCGGCCCACGCGGCGGCTGCGCGGCAAGAGGCCGAGCTGGACGTACTTCCTGAAGGTCGACGCGGAGAGCTTCGCGCCGCGCGCCTCGAACAGCTTCACGACCTCGACGCTCGTGATGCCGCTCGCGCGCTCGGCCTCGATCCGCTCGATCTCGCTGAGGTCCAGGAGGTTCATCGCGCCCGGTGGTTCGCTTGAAAATACGCCATTTGAAATCCGCCACTGAAAACTTGATTTCGAAGGTAGTCCATTGAGTAGCCCTTTGCAACGGGCGAATGGCCTCACCTCGCCGCGCGTGGTGCGCGGCGGCTCAGGGCGTCCCCGAGGGGGCCGCTAACGAGGGACGAGGCGGGGGGTGTGGCGCTTGCGCTGGCCGGCCATCACGCGGAGCGTCGCGATCGACGGCCGGTAGCCGGGGCGCTCGAGCCGGACCTGGTAGGCGCCCGCCGTGAGGCGGAGCAGCACCGGAGTCGAGTCCGCCACCCGGACGCCGTCGAGGAGCACCGGCGCCCAGGGGGACGACTCGACGAAGAGGAGCCCCGTGCCGGTCGACGCGGGGGGCACGGGGAGGCCGTCGAGGCGGTCGGAGCTCGCGAGGACGCGGGGGCGGGGCCGGCGAGGGGGATCGTCGAGGGAGTGAGGCGCGGCGGGGTGAGGCGCAGGAGCAGAAGGAGCAGGAACGGGAGCGGCATCAGGACCAGGATCAGGAACAGGATCGGGAGCAGGAACAGCTGGAGGAGCAGGAGCAGCTGCTGCTGCAGGTGCCGCTCCTGATGCCGACGCCGGTGCTGATCCTGGTGCTGATCCTGTTCCTGTTCCTGCTCCTGGTGCAGCTGCAGCTGCTGGCGCTGTCCCGCTCCCCGCCCGCAGCGCCACCCACCCTCCCCCCACCACCGCCAGCGCCGCGATCCCCGCTCCCCACGCCCTCCACGCGCGCGCCTTCCGCGTCGCCGGCGCGGTCCGCGTGATCTCGTCCTCCGGCGCGGCCGCCGGCGCCTCCGGCCGCGGCGTGCGCACCTTCGTCGGCTCCGGCGCGGTCGCCGGCGCGGGGCCCTCCGGGAAGACCCGCGCCATGAACCCTCGCAGGTCCACGTCCTCGTGCGACCGCGCGAGCTCGAGCAGCACGCCGGAGAGCGCGGCGACGACGTCGTCGGCCGTGGCGATCCGCGCCGCGGGGTCGCGGGCGAGCATCGCCATCACCACCGCGTCGAGGCGGGGCGGCACGTCCTCGTTCCACGCCGAGGGCGGCGAGATGGGGTCGCCGGCGAGCAGCGCCGCGAGCGTCGCGCCCTCCGACTCGCGTGCGAAGAGGCGGCGCCCCGCGCAGAGCTCCCAGAGCACGACGCCGAGCGCGAAGAGGTCGGCGCGGGCGTCCACGTCGGCCGCCCCGCGCGCCTGCTCGGGCGCCATGTACGCGACCTTGCCCTTGAGCGTGCCCGGCGCGGTGAGCCCGGCCTGGCTCTCGGCGCGGGCGATGCCGAAGTCGGCGAGCTTCACCTCGCCCTCGAAGGAGACGAGCACGTTGTGCGGGGACACGTCGCGGTGGACGATGCCGAGCGGCCGGCCGCCCTCCGCGAGCCGGTGCGCGTGGGCGAGCCCCTTCGCGACCTCGGCCGCGACGTGGACCGCCCGGGCGAGGCCGAGCCGGGTGCCCCTCTCCCGCGCGCGCTCGACGACCTTGCCGAGGTGGTGGCCGCGCACGAGCTCCATCGCGATGTAGTAGCGGGTGCCGCCGGCGGACCCGAGCCCGTCCTGTTCGACCTGCCCGAACTCGAAGACCTGGACCACGTTCGCGTGCCCGAGGCGCGAGGCGAGCCGCGCCTCCTCCACGAACATCCGCACGAACTCGGAGGAGGCCTCGTGCTCGCCGCGCACGAGCTTCAGCGCGACCTCCTTCACCACGCCGGCCGCGCCGGTGAACTCGGCGCGCCAGACGTCGGCCATCCCGCCGGACGCGAGGAGCTCCTGGAGCCGGTACTTGCCGAGGACGCGCACTCCGCGTGAGTTTACACGGGGAGCGCGCGGACTCCAGGTTCGTACCCTCCCCCGCGGCGTCGCGGCGCGCCGACCCCCGCCGTGCTACACGTGAGCGGATGATCGCCGCGCTGCTCGCCGCCTCCCTCACGGCCGCCGCCCCGCCCGTGCCCGCCCCGGCGGGGACCGCGGACGGCCGCCTGCCCGTGCTCGCCGCCATGCGCGACGAGCTCACCCGCTCGATGGAGCGGCTCCGGCTCGACGGCTACGAGGCGCCGTACTTCCTCTCGTACCAGGTGAAGGACGTCTCGAAGGCGGTCGTGGGCGGCCGCTTCGGTGCGCTCTTCGACGACGACGCCCGCCACGACCGCAACCTCTACGTGGACCTCCGGGTGGGGAGCTACGCGCTCGACTCCTCGAGCCAGGAGGACAACGTCCTCGTCTTCGGCGGCGACCAGCCGAGCTGGTTCGTCCCGAAGGAGGCGCCCGTCGACGGCGACACCACCGCCCTCCGCGGCGCGCTCTGGCTCGCGACCGACGAGCGCTACAAGGAGGCGCTCTCCTCCTGGTTCAAGAAGAAGTCCCGCGGCGTCTACCGCCAGGACGACGCCGACCGCGCGCCGAGCATGAGCCGGGAGGCGCCCTCGCGGCACGTCGACCCGCCCGCCGCCTTCCCGTTCGACCGCGCCCGCTGGACCAGCGTCGTGCGCGACGTCACCGGTGCCTTCCGTGCCCACCCGGAGCTCCTCGAGGGGTCGCTGCGCGTCGAGGCCGAGCGCCAGGTCCGCTGGTTCACCTCCAGCGAGGGCTCGGAGCTCGTCACCGAGCAGGTCATCTACGGCGCGCACCTGCTCGCGCTGACCCGCGCCCCCGACGGCCAGCTCCTCGAGGCCGGCCGCGACTGGTACGTGCGCGCGGAGGCCGACCTCCCCACCCCGGAGCGCCTCCGCGCCGAGGCCGCCAAGGTCGTGCAGGAGCTCCTCGCGCTCCGCAGGGCGCCGGTCATCGATCCATACACGGGCCCGGCGATCCTGGAGCCCGAGGCGACCGGCGTGCTCTTCCACGAGGCCGTGGGCCACCGCCTCGAGGGCGAGCGCGTCGACGACGACAAGGAGGGCCAGACCTACAAGGGCCAGGTCGGCAAGCCCGTGCTGCCGCCCTTCCTCACCATCGTGGACGACCCCACCCTCCGCGCGTACGGCGGCCTGCCGCTGAACGGCGCCTACGCCTTCGACGAGCAGGGCGTGCCCGGCCAGCGCACGGTGCTCGTGCGGGACGGCAGGCTCGAGGCGTACCTCCTCTCCCGGCGCCCGGTGAAGCCCTTCGAGCGCTCGAACGGCCACGGCCGCAGCCAGGGCGCGCGCGCGCCGATGGCCCGCATGTCGAACCTCGTCCTCGAGTCGAGGAAGCAGGTCTCGCCGGAGGAGCTGAAGCGGCTCCTGATGGCCGAGGCGCGCCGGCAGGGGAAGCCCTACGGCCTCGTCATCCGCGACATCACCGGGGGCAACACGAACACGATGTCCTTCGGGTACCAGGCGTTCAAGGGCACCCCACGCCTCGTCTACCGCGTCGACGCCCGCACGGGCGCCGAGGAGCTCGTGCGCGGCGTCGAGCTCGTGGGCACCCCGCTCGCCAGCGTCAACAAGGTGCTCGCGACCGGCGGCGAGTCGCGCGCCTTCAACGGCTATTGCGGCGCCGAGAGCGGCTACGTGCCGGTCTCGACGCTCGCGCCGTCCGCGCTCGTCGGGGAGATCGAGCTCCAGCGCGTGACGAAGGCCGCCGACCGCGCGCCGATCCTCCCTCCCCCGTGGGCGCCGCCCGCCGCGGCCGCGCCCACCGCCCCGCCCGCCGCGAAGCCCGCCGGAGCCGCGCCATGAGCGACACCGCAGCCGCCGCCGTCCCCTTCCCGCCGCTCGAGGCGATCCTCGTCCAGCCCCGCCGCGCGGCGCTCGACGCGTTCGCCGCGACCGGCTGGCGCCCGTTCGCCACGCCCTTCGACCTCGACGCCGAGGGACGCCGCCGCCTCAACCTCGACCTCGGAGAGCCCGACCTCGCCTGGTTCCACGGCGAGGACCTCGCCGCGGTCGCGACGCTCGAGGCCGACCGCGAGGGGCTCGTGACGCACGTGGAGGTCGTGGGCACCGAGCCCGGCGATCCCATCGCCATCTCGCTCGCGCTCCTCGGCCCCCACGCCGGCGCCCCGAAGACCGGCGGCGGCGGCGAG
Source organism: Anaeromyxobacter sp. (assembly GCA_046351695.1). GTDB lineage: Bacteria > Myxococcota > Myxococcia > Myxococcales > Anaeromyxobacteraceae > Anaeromyxobacter. The sequence continues at coordinate 392,400 of JAXLYA010000002.1, forward strand.
GCGCGGGAGTGGATCTTCGGCCCGGAGTCCGGCGCGCGCGTCGAGGTGGGCGGCGAGCCGGTGCGCCTGTGGATCTGCGCCGAGGCCGCCTACGGCGACCGGCTGTGGCTGGTGGCGAGCGTGGTCCGGCGAGACTGACTTTCACGGGGGCGCTCGGCGCGCCCCCGCCCCGCCGAGCAAAGCTCGTCGGGGCCCCACCCCCGGCAGTTACGGCTGCCCGCCCCCCGCCACGACCTCCGCCCGGAACGCCTCGGCGAACGCGTCCGGGCGCTCGCCCATCGCCGCCCGGAAGGCCTGCGCGAAGCCCTCGCCCGCGGCGAGCCGGGTGATGACCTCGCGCACGGCGCCGTCGCCGTGGCGCGCGACCAGCGCGGCGAAGGCGTGGTGCGCGGCGCCGTACACGAGGTCGGCGCGCTCCCGGTAGATCGGATCGGGGTCGAGCAAGGGGTCGCCCTCGCGCCCGCGCTCCGGCTCGCGCTCGGAGGGGCGCAGCGCCCAGCCGTCGCCGAGCCCGGCGTGCCGCTCGTCCTGCGCGCGCCAGTGCCGGCGCAGCTCCGCGAGCGTGGCGCGGCGGTAGCCCTGCTCTGCGGCCACGCTCGCCATGCCCTCCTCGAACCAGCGCGGCACCTCGAGCAGCACCCAGGTACCCTCCCCGCCGGCCGCCTGGAACATCGCGCAGTGCGTGAGCTCGTGGACGAGGAGCTCCTCGACCTCGGCGTCGGTCGCGCCCGAGAACCGCCACAGCCCGCGGCCCCACGTGCGGGGCGACTGCAGGTCCACGGTGCGGGCGCGGGCCCAGGCGAGCAGCCAGGCGAAGCCGGGCCGGTCCACCGCCCGCTCGAGCGCGTCGTGACCCGGGTGGACGGTGAGCGTCACGGGCGAGCTGAGCCGCGCGAACCGCTGCGCGCGCGGGGCGGCCCGCCCGAGCGCCCGGGCGACCTGCCGCGCCTCCTTCACGTCCGCGGGGCCGTACACGACGCGGAAGCTCGCGCCGTCCGCCTGCACCTCGAGGAACGAGAGCACCTCGACGGGCGGCGGCCGGGCCCCGGCGCAGGCCGAGAGCGCGAGCGGCGCGGCGAGGAGGACCGCGGCGAGCACCGTGGGTGACGAGGTGCGCCTCACGGTGAACCTCTACCCCTCCGCCGCGCGGGCCGGCAAGGCACACCCCATGAGACCCAGCAGGAGCGGGGCGATCCCGGTCAGGTCGCGGACCCCGCCGAGGTCCCCGGCCGCCCGGCCGAACCCGAGCACCGGCACGGGGGCGAGCGTGTGGTTGCGCGTGCGGAGGTCCTCGAGGTTGCCGTGGTCGCTCGCCACCACGAGCGCGTCGCCGGGCCCGAGCCCCGCGACGACCGCGCGCAGGAACCGGTCGAGCCGCCGGAGCGCGTCGAGCCCCGCCTCCATGGAGCGCGCGTGGCCCGCCTCGTCGGTCTCGAAGAACTCGAAGAGCGCGAGGTCGGCGCCCCGGGCGAGGCCGAGCAGGATCGCCGCGGCCTCCTCCGGGGTGCGCAGCGGCAGGTCGGCGCCGTGCGACCGCGCGCGCGCGCCGGTGACGTCGTGCGTGAGCGCGGCCCCGTCGCGGGCGTCCCGCCAGGTCCGGAAGCGCGCCTGCCCCGCGGCGTACGCGACCGTGGTCGCGGCGGCGCGGGCGCGGCGCTTGCCCATCGAGAACTCCGGCTCGCCGTCGGCGGCGTGGCCGAGCGCGCGCAGGTACGCAACCGGGTAGGCGTTCGCGAACACCGTGCGCCGCCCCGCCGCGGCGGCCGCGCGGAAGATCGACCGCTCGGTGAGCACGGCGCGGAGCGCCGCGTTCGGGAAGCCGAGCAGGTGGCGGCCGAGGAGCGCGGGGGCGTTCTCGCCGGTGAGGATGGTCGTCTGGCCGGTCGCCGACTGCGGGCGGCCGGGGACACCGAGGCGGGCGTCGGCGAGCACCGCCCGGCCGCCGGCGGGCAGCGGCGCACCCTCGCCGTCGGCGAAGCGAGAGAGGAGGAAGGCCTCGCGCGCGAGCGGGTTCGCGTCCGGGTCGCGGTCGCCCGCGCCCACCCCGTCCACGAAGACGAAGATCACCGCCACGGGGTACAGGCTAACGCGGCCCCGCCCGGCCCGCCGCTTGATACAATCGGCGCCCCCGTGACCCCCGCCTCCGTGAGGAAGCTCCGCGCCGCCCTCGGCACCGGCCTCGCCGTGGGGCTCGCCGCGGCGGCGGTCGCCTGGCTGCGGCCGGGCGGCCCGGAGGCGGTCGAGCGCCTGCTCTACGACGTGCGCGCCCGCTCGGTCGCCGCCTCGCAGCGGGCCTCGCCGGGGATCGTGCTCGTCGGGATCGACGACGCGACCGTCACCCTCGCAGGGGGCGTCTACCCGCTGCCGCGGAGCGCCCTCGCGGCGATCCTCGACGAGGTCGGGCGCGCCGGCGCCCGGGTGGTCGCGCTCGACGTCCTCCTCGTCGACCCGCTCGAGGGCAGCCTCGCCGACGAGAACGCGGCGCTCGAGGAGGCGCTCCGGCGCGGCCGCGTGGTGCTCGCGGCCGCGGCCTCGCGAGACGCGGCGGTCCCGGCGCGCTGGGACGTCGTGCGGCCGCTGCCGCGGTTCGAGAAGGCCGCCACCTCCATCGGCGGCGTCACGCAGGAGGCGGATCCCGACGGCCGGGTCCGCGCGCTCCGGCACGCCTACCCGACGCCGGCCGGCGAGCTCCGGTCGCTGCCGTTCGAGGCGGCCCGGCTCGCGCTCGGCGCCGACCCGGCCGGCGCCCCGGGAGACCCGGATGGCCGGGTCCTCGTCCGCTGGCTCGGCGCCTACGACGGGAACCCCGATCCCACGAGCGTGTACCCGCTCGTCTCCGCCGCCGACCTCCTGCGCGCGTCGCTCGCTCGCGAGGGCGAGGGCACGCCGCCGGCCGCGGAGGCGCTCGCGCCGCTGCGCGACGCGGTCGTCGTGGTGTCCGTCACGGTCACCGCCGGGAAGGACAAGCGGCCCACGCCGGTGAACGCGAACGCGGTCGGCGCCGAGCTCGTCGCGACCGCGATCGACGGCTTCCTGCGCGGCGCCTTCGTCACGCGCGCGACGCCGCTCGCCGACGCCGCGGCGGCGCTCGGCGTGGCGCTCCTCGCGGCGCTCGCCGTCGGCCTCCTCGCGCTCGCCTCCATCCGCCCGGCGGTGACCGCCGCGCTCTCGACCCTCGGCGTCGCCGGCCTCGTCGCGGCCGGCTGGGCCGCCTCCTCCGCGCTCCTCGCGCGCGGCGTCTGGCTCGCCGCCGGGGTGCCGCTCGCGGGCGGCGTGCTCTCGGCGCTCGCCGCCGACCTGCGCATGTTCGCCGCCGAGCGCCGCGACCGCCGCTTCATCCACGACGCGCTCGGCCGGTACACCTCGCCCGCCCTCGTGCAGACGCTGCTCGACCGGCGAGACCTCCTCGACCGCTTCGGCGGCGCGAAGCAGGAGCTCACGGTCTACTTCTCGGACATCCGCGGCTTCACCACGGTGTCGGAGGGGCTCGACCCCGAGCGGCTCGTCGAGCTCCTCAACGCCTACCTCTCCGCGCAGGCGGAGATCGTCGAGCGGAACGCCGGCTACGTCGACAAGTACGTCGGCGACGCGATCATGGCCGTGTGGGGCGCCCCGGTGCCCGACGCCGACCACGCCGCCCGCGCCTGCAGGGCCGCGCTCGAGCTCCGCGCCAACCTCGACCGGCTGCGCCCGGAGTGGAAGGCGCGGTTCGGGGTCGAGCTCTTCGCCCGCGCCGGCGTGAACACCTGCGACGCCGTCGCCGGCAACATCGGCTCGGTGAGGAAGGCGCAGTACACCGTCCTCGGCGACGGCGTGAACCTCGCCTCCCGGCTCGAGGGCGCCAACAAGGCCTACGGCACCGAGATCCTCGTCGGCGACCGCACCCGGCAGAAGGCGGGCGACCGCTTCGTGTTCCGGACGATGGACCTCCTGCAGGTGAAGGGGAAGAACGTCGGCGTCCCGGTGTTCGTCCTCGTGGCGGAGCGCGGCGCGCTCCCGCCGGAGGAGGAGGCCTGGCTCGCCCGCTGGGAGGAGGCGGTCGCCGCGTACCGCGCCCGGGACTTCGCCGGCGCGCGCGCGGGCTTCGTCTCCCTCGGCGCCGGGCGCCCGGCCGACGAGCCGTGCCGCGTCTACGTGGAGCGCTGCGACGCGTTCCTCGCCGCTCCCCCTCCCGACGGCTGGAACGGCGTCTACGAGTTGCACGACAAGTGAACCTGGAAGGAGCCCCGAGATGCCTCGCCCCACCCTCCTCCTCGCAGCGCTGGCGCTCGCCGCGCCCGCCGCCGCCGCCCCCCCGGCCGCCCAGCCCGGCGACACCGTCACGGTGAAGCGCGAGGGCGTCCGCCTCATGAAGGCGCCTCGCTTCTACGGCGCGGCCTGCACCGCCAGGATCACGGCCGGCCAGAAGGTGAAGATCGCCGAGCGCCAGAAGGCCTGGGCCCGCCTCGACGGCCCCGGGGGCGGCAAGTGCTGGGTCCACGAGTCGGCCTGGTCCGACCGCGAGGCGGGCGAGCTCGCCTCGGGCGGCCAGGGCTCGCAGCGCGACGTCGAGCTCGCCGCGCGCGGCTTCAGCGAGGACGAGGAGAAGAAGTACCGCGGCGAGAAGCCGGACCTCGCCCCGGCCTTCAGGGCCATCGACGCCCACGTCGCCGCCGGCGAGCCGGCGCCGGAGGACATGGACCGCTTCGCCGTCGAGGGTGGCCTGGGAGGTGACAAGTGAATGCCCGGACCCTGCTCGCCGTGGCGGGCGTCCTGACGCTCGCGGCCTGCGCCCAGCTCGCCGGCGTGGCGGGCGGCGACTTCGTGAACCGCGCCATCGACCGGAACGCGGGGAAGATCGGCGACAACCTCGGCGACGCCGTCGCCTCGGGGGAGTTCGCGAAGACCTCCACGTACACGATGGAGCAGGAGTACTTCCTCGGGAAGACGGTCTGCGCGAGCGTGCTCACCCGCATCGGCGGGGAGGTCCTCCAGCCCTCGCACCCGGCGGCGGCGTACGTCCGGAAGGTCGGCACGACGCTCGCCTTCGCGGCGGCGGAGCTGCGCGACGAGAAGAGCCGGCCGTACCCGCTCAAGGGCTACTTCTTCGTGCCCGTGACCTCCGGCGCCGTGAACGCGGCGGGCGCGCCGGGCGGGTTCATCTCGGTGACGACCGGCGTGCTGAAGGCGGCGCAGAGCGAGGACGAGCTCGCGGCGGTCATCGCGCACGAGATCGCGCACGTGCAGCTCGGGCACACGATGCAGCCGATCGAGGCGGCCCGGAAGCAGGAGCAGCTGACCGGGAAGCTGCTCGAGGGGACCGACTCGGTGGTCCACGCGTTCTTCGGGAAGGTCGTCGACGCGGGGACCGACTTCGTGCTCGACAAGGGGTTCGGGAAGAAGAACGAGCTCGAGGCGGACGCGCTCGCGGCGCAGATCCTCGCGAGCGCCGGGTACGATCCGACCGCGCTCGCGGCGTTCCTGTCGCGGCTCGAGGGCGCGGCCGCGAAGGGCGGGTTCTTCTCGCGGCACCCCCCGGCGAAGGAGCGCGTGGCGGCGCTGCAGAAGCTGGAGGTCGAGATGCCGGTCGCCGAGCCGACCCAGGCCGCCCTCGCGGCGCGCAGGCGGAGGTTCCTCGCGGCGCAGAAGACGGTGAGCGGGTAGCGGGGCCGTCAGCGCGGGATGGCGATCAGGTCGAGCTGGATGGTCTCGTCACCCATGCGGGCCCGGATCGCCGGCGCTCCGGTTGACCCGGAGGCCTCGCGAGGACGACGACCGGGCGCGCGGCACGATGAGGTAGTTGATCCCGTCGATGATCCGCTCCGTCCGGTAGCCGATGGAATCGATGAACGCCAGGTAGTCCTCGAGGCAGGTCCCGAACTCCTTCTGGAACTGCTCCTCGTACTCGAAGAGGATCGGCATCTGGTGCCGTCGGATGGTCTCCCGGGCGCCGCGCAGGGCGAACAGATCGCTGCCCTGGATGTCCACCTTCATGAAGCTGACGGGATCCCTGATGTCCAGGCTGTCGATCGTGATGGTCTCCACGACCCGACCCGCCTGGGCGCGAGGATCGAGCCCGTACGAACCGTAGGAGCTGAAGCGCTTGAAGTCCGGCTCCGGGTAGAACTTCTTCTCTCCGCAGGTGTCCCACACCGCATGGCACACGGGCACCACGTTCCTTGAGCCGTTCGCGACCAGGGTGTCCTGCAGGAGCTTCGCGATGAAGGTATCCGCCTCGAAGGCGTAGACGCGTCCCCCCGGCCCCACGGCGCGGGCGAACGCCATCGCCATCTGGCCGAAGTTCGCGCCCACGTCGAGCACCACCGTGTCCCGGGTGATGTACTCGCTGGCCGCCTGGATGATGTGTGGCTCGAACATCTGCCCGGCCTTGATGGCCGCGATGACCACGTCGCCCGGGGCGTCCGTTGGGAGGAAGTACACCCCTGTCGCGGTCTCGAAACGGGCGACGCGGGCGCGGTCAGGGGAGTCCAGTTCCTTGGAGCCCTGGCTGACGTTCACGAGCGTGAGGCTCTTCATGCAGGCACCTCCGCGGCCGGGGATCCGGGCGCGGCGGCCTGTGGTGCAAGGGGTGAGCCCGGTCGCCACGCGCGGCGACCGCGCCGCGCGCGAGGCAAGCGCGCGAGCTTGCAGGGGACTCGGGGACGCCGGCCTTCAGGACCACGCGTCAACCGATTGACGCGCGCCGACCCGAGGCATGGCCGCCTGACGGCGGCCATGCGCTCACGCCTTCCGCTCCACGAGCGCGTTGCCGCCGTCGACCACGATCACCGCGCCGTTCACGTACGCGGCCCCCTCCGAGCAGAGGAAGGCGATCACCTCGGCCACCTCCCGCGGCGTCCCGGCCCGGCCGGGCGGCGTCGCGCGCGCCGCGCGCAACTCGGCGGGGGTGCTCGCCGCCGTCGCGATCCAGCCGGGGGCCACCGCGTTCGCGGTGACGCCCGCGCGGGCGAGCTCGAGCGCGAGCGTGTGGGTGAGGCCGACGAGCGCCGCCTTGCCGGCCGCGTACGGGCTCTCGCCCGGGTTCGCGACGAGCGGGCCCGTCACCGAGGCGACGTTCACCACCCTCCCCGCCCCGCTCCGGCGCAGCGCCGGCAGGGCCGCGCGCGTGACGTTCACGGCCGTGAGGAGGTTCGTCTCGAGGCTCTCCCGCCACTCCTCGAGGGTCAGCGCCGCGAAGGGCTTCACCACCTCCGGCGCGCCCACCCGGCCCATCCCGGCGTTGTTCACGACGGCGTCGACGCGGCCGAAGCGCTCGAGCGCGAGCTCGACCAGCGCGCGCGCCGAGCGCGGGTCGCACAGGTCCGCGATCGCGCCCGCGGCCTCCGCCCCGCGCGCCCCGAGCGCGCGCACCCTCGCGTGGATCCGCGCCGTCGTCGAGGAGATCGCGACCGCCCAGCCGCGCTCCGCGAGCAGCGCCGCCGCCGCGAAGCCGATCCCCGCGGCGCTCCCCGCGCCGGTCACCACCGCCACCCGCCTCGCCGCGACCCGTCGCGCCCGCGCCATGGCGGGACGCTACAGCGCGGCTCGGGGCGCGTCGAGGACCTCGCGCACGGCCCGCGCGAGCTCGCGCCGGCCGAACGGCTTCGCGAGGAGCCGCATGCCCTCCGGCAGGTGCCCGTGCGCACGGGCGGCCTCCGCCGGGTAGCCCGAGACGAACAGCACCTTCGCGCCCGGGCGGATCGCGCGCAGCCGCTCCACCGCCTCCACGCCGCTCATCTCCGGCAGGACCACGTCCGAGACCACGAGGTCGATCGCGCCGACCTGCGCCGTCGCGAGCGCCAGCGCCTGGTGCGGCGTGCGCGCCGCGATCACCCGGTAGCCGAGCCCCTCCAGCGTCGCCCGGGCGATGCGGAGGAGGGCGTCCTCGTCCTCGAGCACGAGCACGGTCTCGTGGCCGCCGTGGATCGGCGCGCCCTCGGCTGCGTCTCCCCTCGGCGACGGGGTGGCCGCGAGCCGCGGGAGGCAGATCTCGAACACCGAGCCCCGGCCCGGCGCGCTGGTCACCTCGATGAAGCCGTGGTTCTGCGAGACGATGCCGTCCACGGTCGAGAGCCCGAGGCCGGTGCCCTTGCCGCGCTCCTTCGTCGTGAAGAAGGGCTCGAAGAGGCGCGCCTGCACGTCGGGGGTCATCCCCGCCCCGGAGTCCTTCACCCACAGGCTCACGTATTCGCCCGCGCGGCGGCCGGTCCGCTCGGCCTCGGCGGCCTCGACCCGGCGGTTGCACGTGCCGATCTCGATCCGGCCGCGGTCGCCGATGGCGTCCCGCGCGTTCACCGTCAGGTTGGCCAGCACCTGGTCGACCTGGCTCGGGTCGACCTCGACGACGCCGAGCCCCGCGCCCGGGACGAACGCCAGCGTGACGTTCTCGCCGATGAGGCGGCGCAGCATCTTCAGGAGTCCCTGGACGACGTCGTTGAGATCGAGCGCGCGGGGCTGGATGGGCTGCTGCCGGGCGAACGCGAGGAGCTGGCGGGTGAGGTCCGCCGAGCGGCGCGCCGCCGTGAGGATCTCGTCCAGGTTGCCGGCGAGCTCCGAGCCGCGCTCGGCGTCGTCGCGGGCGAGCTCGGCGTAGCCGATGATCGCCGAGAGCATGTTGTTGAAGTCGTGCGCCACCCCGCCGGCGAGGCGGCCCACCGACTCCATCTTCTGCGCCTGGCCGAGCTGCTCGCGGAGGCGCTCGCGCTCCGCGTCGGCCCGCTTGCGGGCCGTGACGTCGCGATCCGTGCCCCGCCACCCGGTGACCGCGCCGTCCGGCCCGAGCACCGGCACGCCCGAGCCGAGGACGTCGCGGCGCGAGCCGTCCTTGTGGAGCATGACGCAGGCGAGGTCGAAGAAGGGCGCGCGGCGGCCGGCGATGACGTCCAGCTCGGCGCGGACGCGGCCCCCCTCGCCGGGCTCCATGAGGTCGAAGGGCGTCCTCCCGAGGAGCTCGGACGGCAGCCACCCGAGGGCCGAGGTGACGGTGTCCGAGACGTAGGTGAAGCGGCCCTGGCCGTCGAGCTCCCAGACCCAGTCGCCGAGCGTGAGCGTGAGGTCGCGGAAGCGGCGCTCGCTCGCCGCGAGCGCGTCCGCAGAGCGGCGCCGGTCGACGATGTCCCAGGCGAGGTCGGCGAAGGCCGCGATGATGCGGTGGTCCCGCTCGTCGTAGTCCACCGCCTTGTTGCCGATGCCGATCATCGCCCGCACGACGCCGCCCCGGAGGACCGGCACGACGATCTCCCGGCTCACCGGCGCGTGCCCCGGCGGCAGGCCCTTCCTGTTCGGGGCGTTCGCGTAGTCGTTGTGGACGACGGTCCGGCGCTGCCGCACGGCGTCCGCCCAGATGCCGGCCTTGGCCACCGGGTAGTGCGCACCCGCGCCGTCCGCCTTGCACATCTCGCGGAGCGTGCGCGTCGACCAGGTCTGCAGCTTGATCGTGACCTGGTCCTCCTCGAGGAAGTGGAAGAAGCCGATCCGGCTGTCGGTGAGGACCTCGGCCTCGTCGAGCGTGGCGCGGAGGAGCTCCTCGAGCGTCGCCGTGGAGGCCCGCTCGAGGATCCGCAGGCGGGCCGCCGCGACGCGCTCCTGCTCGACGAGCTCGCTGAGGTCGTCGAACACCGCGAGCACGGCGTGCGGGGCGGCGCCCGGCTTCGAGATGGGGGTCGCGCTCACGCGCAGCCAGCGGGTCCGCGCGAGGCTCGAGGTGCGGACGCCCATGAGGACGCCGCGGGCCGGGCGCCCGGTGCGCAGCGCCACCATCGCCGGGTGGTCGTCCGCCGGGAGCGGCGCGCCACCCTCGCGCACGGCGCCCCACTCCGGGTCGACCGGGTCCCGGCCCACGAGCTGGGCCTGCTCGAGCCCGAGGATCCGGCAGGCCGCGGGGTTCGCGGCGGTGATCCGCCCGTCGGCGCCGTGGTAGACGACGCCGAGCTCCATCGAACGAAAGAGCGCCTCGAGCTCGGCGTGCGCCGGCTCGGGCGGGCTCGACGTGGCGTTCGGTCCGGCGAGGTCGAGCGTAGGGGCTCCCTCGTGACGCGGCTCCGCCCGGAGTATCGGCACGCCGGCGCCCGCGCTTCAACGCGGCGTCCGGCCCCGCTGCGATCTGCCCTGGGTCCGGGCCGCCTCGCGCGCGCGCCCGCGCGTCACCCCTCGTCAAGCGCCTGACGGACCGCCCGCGCGAGCTCGCGCCGCCCGAACGGCTTCGGGAGGAGGCGCACGCCGTCCCCGAGGATGCCGTTCCGCCCGAGGACGTCGGCCGGGTAGCCCGAGACGTAGAGCACCTTCGCCTCCGGGTGCTCGCGCTTCACCCGCTCCGCCACCTCGCGCCCCGAGTGCTCCGGCATCACGACGTCCGCGACCACGAGGTCGATCCGGCCTCCGGCGCCCGCCGACGCCTCGAAGGCCTCCCGGGGCGAGCCCGCGGCGAGGACCCGGTAGCCGAGCCCCTCGAGCGCGGCGCGGGAGATCCGCAGCAGGGCCTGCTCGTCCTCCACGACGAGGACCGTCTCGCGCCCGCCCGCGACCGGCGCCTCCGGCGTTGCCTCCGCGGCGGGCGCGCGGCGCGTGGTGCGCGGCAGGCAGAGCTCGAAGGCGGCGCCCTGCCCTGGCGCGGACTCCACCTCGATGAACCCGCCCGCCTGCGTGACGATGCCGTGCACGGTCGAGAGGCCGAGCCCGGTGCCCTGGCCCCGCTCCTTCGTCGTGAAGAAGGGCTCGAAGATGCGGGCGCGGACCTCGGGCGACATGCCGGCCCCCGAGTCGCGGAACGTGAGCGCGACGTAGTCGCCGGCCCGCCACCCCGGATGCGCCGCCGCCTCGTCGGGGTGGATCACCCGGTTCCGCGCGGCGAGCGCGATGCGGCCCGCGCCCGCGATGGCGTCGCGCGCGTTCACGGCGAGGTTCGCGAGCACCTGGTCGAGCTGGGTGGGGTCCCTCGACCGGCCAGAGCCCCTGCCCCGGCGTCCACTCGAGCGAGATGTCCTCGCCGATGAGGCGGCGGAGCATCTTGAGCGTGCCCTCGACCGTCTCGTTCAGGTCGAGGACCTCGGGCCGCACCGGCTGGCGCCGCGCGAAGGTGAGCAGCTGGCGGGTGAGAGCGCGCGCCGACGGTCGAGCACGTCCCAGGCCGCGTCGATGAGCGCCGTGACGAGCTTCACGTCCCCCTCGTCGTACCGCCCCGCCTTCTCCGCGACCCCGAGGACGGCGCGCACCGCGCCCGCGCGGACGACCGGCGCGACGAGCTCGCGGGCGGGGCGCGGCCCCTCACCGGGTCCGGACTCGCGGACGACGGGGCGGCGCTCCCGGATCACCTCGGCGGCGGCGTCCTCGGGGGCGAAGGGCGGCGGCCGTGCGGGCCCGGTCGGGCCGATCGCCTCGAGGGCGCGGCTCGACCAGGTGCCCGCGGACGGCGCCGGCGGGTCCCCCTCGAGCAGGCACACGAAGCCGCGCTCGCTGCCGGTCAGGCGCTCCGCCTCGTCCACCGTCGCGCGGAGCAGCTCCACGAGCGTGGCGCGGGCGTCGAGCGCGCGGATGCGGAGCTGGGCCGCCTGGACGCGCGCCTGGACCTGGCGCTCGGTGATGTCGTCGTAGGTGACGTAGACGCGGTGGGGGGCGGTCGCCCCGGGCAGGAACTCGGCCACCGCGGTGACGAGCACCCAGCGCGTGCTCGAGGGCGCGCCGCCGCGCACGCCGAGGACGACGCCGCGCACCGGCAGGCCGGTGCCGAGCGCGATGCGCCAGGGCTCCTCGGCCTCCGGCAGCGGCGTGCCGTCCTCCCGCAGGAGCCGCCAGCCCTCGGGGCGGGGCGCGCGCCCCATGAGCGCGTCGGGCTCGAGCCCGAGCACCCGGCAGGCGGCAGGGTTCGCCGCGGAGACCCGCCCGGCTGCGTCGTGGTACACGACGCCCTGCTGCATCGTGCGGAACAGCTCCTCGAGCGCGGGCACGCCGGGGCCCGGCACCTGCAGACCTCGCGTGTCGAGCGGCCTCTCCAGGGCGGCTCCCTCCCCTTTCCCGCATAGCCCCATCCGGGTCACGGCCGCAAGACCGGACGCATCGCAGGACCGCGGGTGAAACCGGCGGTTCGCCCCGGGGCGCGGCCGGGCGGCGCGGCGTGGCCGCGCGCGTTGACCCGGGGAGGCCTCCCGGCCAAACTGCGCGCGCCCGCATGCCCCGCCTGCCCTCCTTCGAGCCCGATTGCACCATCCTCTTCGACGGCGAGCCCGTCCCGGCCCGCCGCGGCGAGCCGGTGACCGCCGCGCTCCTCGCCGCCGGCCGCCCGCTCCTCGCGCGCAGCGCGAAGTACCACCGGCCCCGCGGCCCCTACTGCATGGCGGGCGCGTGCATGAGCTGCCTCGTGCGCGTGGACGGGCTGCCGAGCCAGCGCGCCTGCCGCACGCCGTGCCGCGACGGCCTCGTCGTCGAGACGCAAAACGGCCTCCCCACCGCGCAGCACGATCTCCTCGGCGTCATCGACACCGTGTTCGCGGGGGGGCTCGACCACCACCACCTGATGACGTGGAACGGCCTCCTGAACCGGGCGACGGTGGCGTTCTCGCGCCACCTCGCCGGCCTCGGGAAGCTCCCCGCCCCCGCCGCGCTCGCGGCCGAGCGCGCGCCCGGCCCCGTCGCCCAGGAGCCCTGGGACGCGCTCGTGGTCGGCGCCGGCCCCGCGGGGCTCGCGGCGGCCGAGGCGCTCGCGGGCGGCGGGCTGAAGGTGCTCGTCGCCGACGGCGCGCCGCGGATCGGGGGGAGGCTGCGCTGCCGGCTCCCGCTGCCCGGCGAGCCCGACCTCGCCTGGGCCGAGCGCGCCGCCGCGGCGGTGCGCGCGGCCGGCGGCGAGATCGCGACCTCCACCACCGTGCTGGGCCTCTGGCGAGACGGCGGGACGGTGATCGCCGGCCTCGGCGTCGACGGCCCGCCCCGCCGGCTCCGCCTCGTGCGCCCCGCGCGCGTCCTGCTCGCGCCCGGCGGCCACGCGGTCACGCCGGAGCTCGCGAACGGCGATCGCCCCGGCGTGCACGCGGCCCGCGGCCTCTCGGCGGCGATCGCCGAGCACGGCGTCGTGCCGGGCGCGCGCGCCGCGGTGCTGGGCGAGGGGCCGGAGGCGAACGCGCACGCCGCGGTGCTCGCGGGCGCCGGGCTCGCGGTCGAGCGGCTCCCGGAGTTCGCCGGCGCCCGGGTCCTCGGGCGCAGGCGCGTGAAGGGCGTCGCCACCGGCGCGCTCGCGCGGATCCGCTGCGACGTCGTGGCGGTCGCGATGCCGCCCGCGCCGGCGACCGAGCTCGCCCGCTCCCTCGGGGCGCGGGTGCGCTTCGACGCCGGGCTGGAAGCGTTCGCGGTGGAGGCCGCCGCGGACGGCGCGACCGGCGTGGCGGGGCTGTGGGTCGCCGGCGAGGCGACCGGGGCGATGGACGGGGCCGGCGCCCGCGAGGCGGGCCGGCGGGCGGGGGAGGCGGCGCGATGACGAAGACCGTGCTGTGCGCCTGCGAGGACGTGACGGTCTCGGAGGTGCGGAAGGCCTTCGCCGCGGGCCACCGCGACCTCGAGTCGGTGAAGCGCTACACCGGGTTCGGCACCGGCCCGTGCCAGGGGCGAACCTGCACGGCGGCGGTCGTGCGCGAGCTCCTGCGCCTCGGCGCGACCCCCGCCGAGATCACGCCGTTCACCGCCCGCCCCCCGCTCGTGCCGACGGCGCTCGGCGCGCTCGCCGCGCTCGACCCGGACGGCCTCGCCCTCGACGAGGGCGTGCCGCTGCCCCCGCCCGAGGCGCCGGGCGCGCCCCCTGCGGCGCTCCCGCGCGCCGAGCCGCTCCCCGAGCGCGCCGCGGTCGTGGTCATCGGCGGCGGCATCCAGGGGCTCGCCATCGCGAGCGAGCTCGCGAAGCGCGGCCAGACCGACGTGCTCGTGCTCGAGAAGGCGTACCTCAACGCGGGGGCCTCGGGCCGGAACGGCGGCGGCGTGCGCGCGCAGTGGTCGACGCCCACCATGATCCGGCTCGCGCGCCGGTCGCTCGAGCTCTGCGACACCTTCGCGACCGACATGGGCGTGAACGTCTGGTTCCGCCCGACCGGCTACCTCTTCCTCGCGCCGACGAAGGAGCAGGTCGCGCGCATCGAGAAGAACGCCGAGCTCCACCGCGCCCACGGGATGCGCACCCGCATCCTCTCGCCGCAGGAGTCGCTCGACGTCGTGCCCGAGCTCGACGCGCGGCGCTTCCTCGCGGCCAGCCACAACCCGGACGACGCGGTCGTCTTCCCGTGGCCGTTCCTGTGGGGCTACGCCCGCGCGGCCGAGCGGCTGGGGGCGAAGGTCCGGACCTGGACCGCCGTCACCGGCTTCGAGACCTCCGGGCGGCGCATCACCCACGTCGTGACGAACCGCGGGCGCGTGGCCTGCGACACCGTCGTGCTCGCCGCGGGGGCGTGGTCGAAGGAGATCGCGGCGCTCGCCGGCGTGAAGCTCCCGAACCGCCCCACCCGCCACGAGATCCTCGTCACCGAGGCGCTCAAGCCCTGGCTCGACCCGCTCGTGTCGGTGCTCGGGAACGGGCTCTACCTCTCCCAGGACGGCCGCGGCGAGATCGTCGGCGGCATGGGCGACCCCCACGAGCCGGAGGGCGTCGTGATGGGCTCGACGCTCAACTTCCTCGCCCGGTTCGCGCGCGCGTCGACCGAGATCCTGCCCGTGCTCGCCGGCCAGAAGGTCCTGCGCCAGTGGGCGGGCTGCTACGACGTCACGCCGGACAACAACCCGGTCCTCGGGCCCGCGGGCTACGAGAACTTCCACCAGTGCTCCGGGTTCGTCGGGCACGGCTTCATGATGGCGCCCGCCGTCGGCGAGCTCTACGCGGACTGGCTCACCGGCAAGGGCAAGGACGAGATCTTCGAGCGCTTCGACGTGGAGCGCTTCCAGAAGGGCCCGGTGCAGAAGGAGGACTTCATCATCGGGTGACCCTCACCCGGAGGTGAGGTGGCGCGCCGGCTCGACGCCGAGGCGCGCGCACAGGTCCCGGAAGGCCTCGTCCCGCCCGGGCCCCCCGTCGGCGAAGCGCAGGAAGAAGGGGCGCTCGGCCCAGTCGAACGGCGCCGACGTCTTCCCGTGGACGAAGAGGAGCAGCGCGGCGAAGTGCACCGCGCGATCGCCCGATCCCCGCGCGGCGCCCCGCAGCAGGGCCTCGATCACCTCGGGCGGGTGATGCTCCGCAGCGAGGTCGATCGCCTCGGAGAGCCCGTCGCCGAACGTGCCGTGCTCGAGCGCGTGGACGAGCGCGGCGGTCCGCTCGGCGGCCGTGACCGCCTCCGGGGCGTACCGCATCACCGCGGCGCGGACCTCGCTCCTGCCCTGGCCCGCCGCGGCCCGGAGCGCCTCGAGGGCGCGCGGGGTGCCGAGCGCCGCGAGCGCCTCGACCTCGCGCCACCCCTCGGTCCCGCGCGAGAGCAGGATCCCCTCGATGGCGGCCCGCTCCTCCGGCGAGGCCCCGCGGATCGCCTCGAGGTCGAAGCCGACGCCGTCGTGCCACTTCTCGTAGTCGATGTGGAGGCTCGCCTGGAAGCGCTCGAGGGCGGTCACCGGGCGTGCTCCGCGAGCCAGCGATCGAGGACGTCCGCCGCGCGCATCCGCACCGGCTGCCCGGGCCGGGGCTCGTCCATCGCGGCGCGGAGCTCGCGGAGCGCCGGCGCGAAGTCGACGCCCCGGCCGGCGAGCCGGTCCGCCGCCGACACCGCGAGGCGCGTGTCCCAGTCGAGCTCGTCCCCGCGCAGGAAGTGGGCGCGCTGCCGCTCGCGCCGGGCCGAGGCGGCGAGCACCCGGATGGCGTCGCGCGCCGCCGGGGCGACCGCCGCCGGGTCCGCCACCTCGACGGCGTCGATCCAGACGAGCCCCTTCTCGGCGAGCCCGCCCCGCAGCACCTCGAGGAGCGCCGCGTCGAAGCGCGGGTGTCGCCGGGCGCGGGCGATCGCCTCCTCCCGGATCGCCGGCTGCTCGAACCGGTTCGCGAAGCCGAGCAGCTCCGCGAAGCCGTCCTCGGGCTCGAGCGACCGGACCCGCGCCAGGATCTCCCGGTCGCGCTCCGAGTCCCGCTCGGCGAGCTCGGCGGCGCGCGCCGCCTCCCGCGCGGCGGCCGACTGCACGGCTTCGACGACGAGCCCCGCGCCCGCGAGGAGCCCGGTGAGCGCGGCCGCCGCGAACGGGATGCGCACGGCCGCCGGCGGCACCGCGGCGGCGAGCCCGGGGTGGAGTGCGGCGGCCGCGAACGCGAGCGCGGCGGCGGGCAGCGCGATCGCTCCCCAGCCGGAGAGCGGCCGGGTCGCCCACGGGAGCTGCGCGGCCGGCTCCCACCGCCCCACGATCGCGAGCACCGTCACGACGGCGAGCGCGGCGCAGGCGAGCGCGAGGAGCGCGTGCTGGGCGCCGCGGGCCCGGACCACCCAGTCGAGCGCGCCGCGCGCGGTCGCGATGGCGAGCGCCACCCAGAGGAGCCCCCAGAGCGGCAGCGCCGCGAAGACCGCCCCCCACACGAGCCCGCCGTCGTTCGCCCTCGGCGCCTCGCGCAGCAGGAGCGGCACCGGAACGGCCCAGAGGAGGAGCGCGAGCCCCAGGCAGACATCCGCGAGCAGCGTCACCGGCCCTCGCCCCACCCCCGCTCGACGAGCGAGCGGATGATGAGCCTCCCGCGGTGGCCCCAGACCGGGTGCGGCTCCCGCGAGCGCGCCTCGGCGAGCTCGAGCGCGATCCGGTGGGGCGTGCGCCCCGTGCGCTTCGCCTCCTCGAGCACCGAGAGCGAGAGCCGGTAGACGCCGTTCTCCCAGTCGTCGCCGAGGTGGCGCGCGATCGACGGGTCGCGGTCGACGTAGCCGTACTGCTCGTCGGCGCACGTCACGATGCCCATCCGGTTCACGAGGAAGTCCGGCAGGTAGGTGATCCCGCGCGCCGCGAGCGCGGCGTCGTCGCGGGCCGGATCCTCGAGCTGGTTGTTCGCGGCGCCGCAGACGATGGGCGCCCGGATGGCGGGGATGGTCGCGGGCCCGAGGATCGCGCCCGTGGCGCAGGGCGAGACCACGTCGGCGGGCTCGGAGAGGATGGAGGCGTCGCCGCGCGGCACGGTGCGGACGGTGAGCTTCAGCCCCGGGAACCTCGCGCGGAGGTCCGCCTCGCGGCCCGGGTCGACGTCCGCGCCCACGACCGCGGCCACGCCGCGCTCGGCGAGGTAGCCGACGAGCGGCGTCCCGACGTGCCCGAGCCCCTGGATGGCGACCGTCTTCCCGGCGAGCGTGCCCATGCCGCGGTGGCGCAACGCCGCCTCCATGCCGCGCACGACGCCGAGCGCGGTCGGCACCGAGGGGTTGCCGGAGCCGCCCAGCTCGGGCGGGATGCAGGTCGTGAAGCGGGTGCGCGAGAACACCGCGGCCATGTCCTCCACCGAGGTGCCGACGTCCTCTGCGGTGACGTAGCAGCCGCCCAGGCTCGAGACGAGCGCGCCGAACTCCTCGTAGACGCGGCGGCGGAAGCCGGGCGTGCCGTCGTCCCGGCCGGTGCCGCGGGCCATCACGCCCTTCCCGCCGCCCCACCAGATCCCCGCGAGCGCGTTCTTGTGGGTCATGCCGCGCGCGAGCCGCAGGCCGTCGCGCAGGAAGTCGCGGAAGGTGTCGTAGCGCCAGTAGCGGACACCGCCCGCCGCCTGGCCGCGGCAGGTCCGGTGCACGACCGCCGACTGGAGGACGCCCGTGCCCGGTGCGACCGAGACGAAGAGGCCCTCGTGCCGGTCGAAGTCGCGCGCGTCGGCCTCGATCGCTCGCGCGAGCGGCTCGAGCGCCGGGTGCGAGGCGGCGAGCCGGCCGGCGGCGTCGTCCCAGGTGAGCGCGAAGCGTGAGACGCCGAGGTCGCGCAGCTTCGCGGCGACGGCTTCGGGCGAGAAGTCGAGGAGCTCGGTCATGGTGGGCCTCGAGGATGCGGGAAAAACGCTGCCAGACCATAGCCCTGGACGGGCCTCTTGCGGCCGGGGGCGAGCCGTGCATAGTGTGCATACTGGATATGCACAGCGGCCTGCACATCTCCCACGCCGACGCCCGGCCGATGTACCTGCAGCTCATCGAGCAGGTGCAGCAGCGGGTCGCGCTCGGCGACTGGCCGCCGGGCCACGAGCTGCCGTCGATCCGGGCGCTCGCCGCGGAGACGCAGGTGAGCGTCATCACCGTCAAGCGGGCCTACCTGGAGCTCGAGCGCGCGGGGGTCATCGTCACGCGCCAGGGCCGCGGCTCGTTCGTCGCCGAGCGGCCAGGCCTCGGGCTCGAGCTCGGCCGCCGCGAGCTCGAAGGCCACCTCGTCGCGGCGGCCGAGGTGGGACGGCGGCTCGGGCTGTCGCCGGACGCGCTCGCCGCGGAGCTGCGCGGCGTGGCGGAGCGCGAGGGCGCCCGAGCCGAGGAGGAGGAACAGTGAGCGAAGCCCTGATCGAGCTCTCCGGGGTGGACAAGGCCTACCCCTTCTTCCGGCTCTCCGGCGTGTCGCTCCGGCTCGAGGCGGGGCAGGTGATGGGGCTCGTCGGCGCGAACGGCGCCGGCAAGTCGACCACCATCCGCCTGCTGATGGGCATGGTGCGCCCGGACCGCGGCGAGATCCGCGTCCTCGGGCGCACGCTCCAGACCGACGCGGCGGCGGCGAAGGCCGAGGTCGGCTTCGTCTCGGAGGACATGCGCCTCTACGGCCAGGCGACCCTCGCCTGGCACATCCGCCTCGTGCGGGCGCTCCGCCCGCGCTGGGACGAGGCCTACGCGGCCGAGCTGCTGCGGCGCTTCAACCTCCACCCGGAGCAGACCATCGGCGCGCTCTCGCACGGCGAGCGCGTGAAGGCGACGCTCCTCCTGGCGCTCGCGCCCCGGCCGCGCCTGCTCCTCCTCGACGAGCCCACCACCGGCCTCGACCCGGTCGCCCGCCACGAGGTGCTCACCGAGCTCATGGACGTCGTGCGCGACGAGCGGCGCGCCATCCTCTTCTCGTCGCACCACACGCAGGACGTGGAGCAGATCTCCGACGTCATCACCTTCCTCGACCGCGGCCGGGTGGTGGAGTCGCGCGACAAGGAGTCGTTCCTCGAGCGGTGGCGGCGCCTCGCCCTCGACCTCCGGCCGGGCGCGCCCGCACCCGCCCTTCCGGGCGCGGTGGAGACGTCGGTGAACGGCCGGGTCGCGGTCGTGACGACGCGCGACTACTCGCCGGCGGTCCACGCCGCGTGCGAGCGGGCCGGCGCGGTCGTGCGCGACGTCCAGCGGCTCACCCTCGAGGAGATCTTCGTGGCGACCGTGATGCACACCCGCCGGGAGGGGACGCCGTGAGCGCCATCGTCGGGCCGCTGGTCGTGAAGGACCTCTACCTCCTGCGCTGGGCGATCGCCGGCGCGCTCGCGGGCGGGCTCGCGGCGCTCGCCCTCATGCCCGCGGGCGGCCTCCTGACGTACGTCGCCGGGGTGTCGCTCATCTGCGCGCTCGTCATCCTCAACATCGTGGTGGTGCTGTACGGGGTGGCGCAGGAGCGGCGCGAGCGAATGCTGGTCTTCGTGCTGAGCCTGCCGGTGTCCCCGCTCGAGGTCACCCTCTCGAAGGTCGCGGCGTCGCTGATCGCGTTCGGGGTGCCCTGGCTCGTGCTCACCGGGGCGACCGTCGCGCTCATCGGCGCGACCGAGCTGCCCGACGGGATCCTCCCGTTCTGGCTCGCGTTGCTCGCCTACCTGTTCCTCTACTTCTGCGCGCTCCTCGCGGTAGGGCTCACGAAGAGCTCGAACGGCTGGAACGCCGCGGCGATCACCGTCGGGAACATCTCGGTGAACTTCGTCATCCCGCTCCTGCTCGCCCTGCCCTCTGTGAAGGCGAACCACGCCGGCGCCGCCGCGGTCTGGTCGGCCGACGTCCTGGCCATCATCGCCGCCGAGCTCGCCCTGGGGGTCGCGGTGCTCGCCCTCGCCGTCTGGCGCACCACGCGAAGACCGGACCTCGTGTAGCGCGCCGCCACGCCCGTTCTCCACCGTCCCGATCCCACGTCCTCCGCGCCTCGCGGCGCGGCCAGGGGAGCCTCATGTCCACGCCGCCCGTCCCGAACGAACGCCTCCACGCCCTCGACGCCGTGCGCGCCCTCGCGCTCGTCCTCGGCGTCCTCTTCCACGCAGGCTTCTCCTTCCTGCCCGGCCTGCCGCCCGGGCTCTGGGCGCGGGTCGACGCCTCGCCGAGCGCGGCGATCGGCGTGCTCGTGTTCGCGTCCCACGTGTTCCGGATGACGCTGTTCTTCCTCGTCGCCGGCTTCTTCGCCCGGGCGCTCTTCCGCCGGCGCGGGGCGGCGGGGTTCTGGCGGGACCGCCTGCGCCGCATCCTCGTCCCGCTCGTCGCGGGCTGGCTCGTGCTGTTCCCGGCCGTGACCGCCGTCTGGCTGTGGGGGCTGCGCGAGACCTTCGGCGGAACCCTTCCGCCTCCGCCCGCTGGCCTGCCGCCACCCCCGCCCGGAGCGTTCCCGCTCACGCACCTGTGGTTCCTGTACCAGCTCCTCGTCCTCTACGTGCTCGTGCTCGCCGCCCGGGGCCTCGCGCTCGCCGTCGCGGGGCGCCTGCGGCTCGACCTCGGCGCCCTCGCCGACGCCGCCGTGCGGCGCCTCGCGCGCACGGGCGCGGCCGCGCTCGTCCTCCCGCTGCCGCTGGTGGCCGCGCTCGCGCTCCGCGAGGACTGGGTGATCTGGTTCGGCATCCCCACGCCCGACCGGTCCCTGATCCCGGAGCTGCCCGCGCTCGCCGGCTACGGAACGGCCGTCGCGTTCGGCTGGCTCGTCCACCGGCAGGCGGCACACCTGCTCGAAGGCTGGGCGCGCCGCTGGCCCGCGCACCTCGCCGTCGCGGCCGCCGCGACCTCCGCGTGCCTCGCCATCGCCGGGCCGTCGCCGGTCCTCGTCCCGGCGCCCCGCGGCGCGGCGACCGCGGCGTACGCCGCGCTCTACGGCCTCGCCGCGTGGTGCTGGACGTTCGCCCTCGTCGGGCTCGCGGTGCGCTTCCTCTCGCGCCCCTCCCCGCGCCTCCGCTACCTCGCCGACGCCTCCTACTGGATCTACCTCGCCCACCTGCCCCTCGTGGCCGCGCTGCAGGTCCTCGCGGGGCCGCTGCCGCTCCACTGGAGCGTGAAGTTCCCGGCCATCGTCGCGGTCGCCCTCGCGGTCCTGCTCCTCTCCTACCGCTGGTTCGTGCGGGGCACCTTCATCGGCCAGACGCTCAACGGCCGCCGGCTGCCGCACGCGCCCGCGCCGGCGCCCGCCGCGCCCCCCGCGACGGGGCCGGAGCCCGGGGGCGCGGCCCCGCCCCTCGCCGCCCTCTCGGCGGTGACGAAGCGCTTCGGCGCCACGGTGGCGCTCGACGGCCTCGATCTCGAGGTGCGCCCGGGCGAGGTGGTCGCGCTCCTGGGCCCGAACGGCGCGGGCAAGTCGACCGCCATCGGCCTGTGGCTGGGGCTCCTCGACCCGGACGGCGGGCAGGCGACGCTCGGCGGCCTCCCGCCGCGCGAGGCGGCGGCGCGGCGCCGGGTGGGCGTGATGATGCAGGACGTGGAGCTCACGCCCGAGCTCTCGGTGCGGGAGCTCGTCGCGCTCGCCGCGAGCGCCTACCCGGCGCCGCTCGGCGTGGCGGACGTGCTCTCGCTGACCCGCCTCGAGCCCCTCGCCGCGAGGAGGTACGGCACGCTCTCCGGCGGCCAGAAGCGGCTCGTGCAGTTCGCCGTCGCCGTGTGCGGGCGGCCCGCGCTCCTCTTCCTCGACGAGCCCACCGCGAACCTCGACGTCGAGGCGCGCGAGGCGCTGTGGTGCACGGTGCGCGCGATGGTGGAGCGGGGCGCCGGCGTGGTCCTCACCACCCACCACCTCGAGGAGGCGGAGGCCCTCGCCCACCGGGTGGCGGTGCTCTCCCGCGGCCGGCTGCTCGCGACGGGGAGCGTCTCCGCGGTCCGCGCGCTCGTCTCGCACCGGCGGATCCGCTGCCTGACCGGGCTCGCGCCGGAGGCGGTGCGCGGCTGGCCCGGCGTCCTGGCCGTGGCCGCCGAGGGCCCCCGCGTCCTCATCACGGTGACCGGGGCCGAGGACGTGCTCCGGCGCCTCCTCGCCGAGGACCCCGGCGTCCGCGACCTCGAGGTCCACCAGGCAGGCCTCGCCGAGGCCTTCACCACCCTCACCCGGGAGGCCGCATGACCGGCCCGACGACGTCCGCAGCCCTCGCCGCCCCCTCCACCGCGCCCATGACCGGCGCCCGCGTGCTCGGCGCGTACCTCTCCGAGTGGCGCCACGAGGCGCTGCGCGTCCTGCGGACGCCGGCCTTCGCGCTCCCGTTCCTCGCGCTGCCCCCGCCCATCTTCCTCTTCTTCGGCGTGGTCCTCGCGGGCGACGCGGTCGCCGCGAAGCCGGCGCTCGCGGGCTACCTCTTCTCGGGCTGGCTCGTCTTCGCGGCCACGATGCCGTCGCTCTTCGGGGTGGGCTGCGCGCTCGCCCTCGAGCGGCAGGCCGGCCTCCTGCGCCTGAAGCGCGCGCTGCCGGTTCCGGCGGGCGCGGTCGTGATCGCGAAGATGGGCGCGGCGGCGGCGATCGCCGCGCTCGCGATGGCGCTCGTGGTGGCCACGGCGGCGGTGACCGGCACGCTCCCGCTCCCGGCGGGCCAGGTCGCGGCGATGCTGGCGGTGCTCGTCGCGGGCACCCTCCCGATGAGCGCGGTCGGGCTCTTCATCGGGACCCACGTCTCGGGCTCGGCCGCCCCCGCGATCTCGAACGTCGTCTTCCTGCCGATGATCTGGCTCTCGGGCCTCTTCATCCCGCTGCCGGCGTTCCTCGAGCCCTGGGTGGTCGTCTGGCCGGCGTTCCACCTGAACCAGCTCGCGCTCGCGGCGGCGGGGGTGACGCAGTTCCGCTTCGTCCCGCCCACCCTCGCGCTCGCGGCGCTCGCGGGCATCACGGTGCTCTTCGGCGGGCTCGCCGTCCGGCGGCTCGCGGAGCGGGGCTGAGGGCTGAGGCACGCGGGGACGTCCGTGTCCCTCGCGCCGGGGACGAGCGCGCTGACCGAGCAACACGGGTTCCTCCGGAGGTGGGCGCCCCGTCTGTGTGCGCCGGGAACACCCGAAAGACAGGCCCGGTGCCCGGGCCGGTCCCCGTGACTCGAAGGCGACCGCGCGTGTAGGTTCATGGAGCCCTTGGAGGTTGCTTCCGCCTTGCGCTCGAGAATCCGAATGTCCCCCTCGCGACAGGCCCTCGTCGCGCTCACCGCCGCGCTCCTCGCCTGCAAGGCGCCGACGTACGCGCCCGACGGCGGCGGAGGCGGTGGAGGTGGAGGCGGAGGAGGAGGAGGAGGAGGCGGCGGGATCACCGTCACGGTCTCCCCGTCGCAGACCAGCATCGCGGTGAACCAGACCGCACAGTTCAACGCCGCGGTGACCGGGACCACCGAGACCGCCGTGACCTGGTCCGTGACCGGCGGGGGCACGATCTCGACGAGCGGCCTCTACACGGCGTCGTCCGCCACCGGGCTCTCGACCGTCACGGCGACGCTCGTGGCGGACGGCTCGAAGAGCGGCACCGGGAAGGTCAACGTCACCGCCGCGGGCGGCGGCGGCGGCGGACCGGCGTACGTCCTCGCCGCGGACCGGGCCACGCAGTGGAAGCCGGGCGTGAGCCTCAACGGCGGCATCCCGAGCCGCACCGCCGTCTGCGCGAACCTCAGCGCGGCGACGTACGGCAACGGCACCGCCGAGGCGTCCGGCGCGATCCAGGCCGCCCTCGACGCCTGCGCGCCGGGCGCGGTGGTCCAGCTCTCGGCCGGCACCTTCCGGGTCAACGACTACGTCCTCATCTCGAAGGGCGTCACGCTGCGCGGCGCCGGCGCCGGCCAGACGATCCTCCTGAAGACGAACGGCTCCAAGCCGGACGTCGACGGCGTCCCCGACGCGCAGCCGATCGTGATCATCGGCCCGCAGCGCTGGCCGTCCACGAGCGGCGGCACCTCGGTGAACCTGACCGCCGACGGCGCCAAGGGCGCGACCTCGGTGACCGTCTCGAGCGCCGCGGGCTTCGCGACCGGGCAGATCGTGCTCGTCGACGAGCTCTCGAACTCGCAGTGGCGCGACTCGCCGCTCGGGCGCGGGCAGATCTGGGGCTCGCTCGACGGGCGGGTGACCTGGACGCTGCACAACCCGCCCGACGACGTGCTCGACGACCCGCTCACCGCGACCGTCCCGACCGGCGGCGACGCGGCCTCCTGGTTCTCGCGGCAGGACCGGGTGACGAACGAGCTCAAGGAGATCGCGAGCGTCTCGGGCAACACCATCACCTTCACGACCCCGCTCCACATCGACTACCGGTCCGACGCGGCCCACAAGGCGCAGGTGACCCGCTACCCGGCGGACTCCACCCACGTGCGCGGCGCGAGCGTCGAGGCCCTCACCGCGATCGGCGGCGGGGACGGCGCGATCCGCTTCGAGGCCACCTACCGCTGCTGGGCGAGGAACGTCGAGGTCACCCAGTGGACCGGCGAGGGGTTCGCGATGAACCACTCGTTCCAGTCGGAGATCCGCGACTCGTACGTGCACGACGCCTCGTTCGCGGCGCCGGGCGGCGGCGCTTACGCGATCTCGTTCGCGAACGCCTCCTCGGAGATCCTCGTCGAGAACAACGTCTCCCGGAAGACCAACAAGGTGATGGTCGCGCGCGCGAGCGGCGCGGGCTCGGTGTTCGGCTACAACTACGTGGACCACGGCTACATCCGCTACGCCGAGAACTGGGTCGAGGTGCACCTCAACGCCTCGCACATGGTCGGACCCCACCACGTGCTCTTCGAGGGCAACTACGGGCCGAACTTCGACAGCGACACCACCCACGGCTCGTCGGTCTACATGACGGTGTTCCGCAACTGGCTGCGCGGCACGCGCTCGACGTTCACGAACCCGGACACCGGCCACGTCATCAACGACCTCGTGGGCGACCAGGCCGGTCCGCGGCGCTGCGCCGGGGCGCAGGCCTACTCGTACTGGATGACCTACGTCGGCAACGTGCTCGGCGCGGCGGGCGAGATGTCGGGCTGGGTCTACGAGGGGCGCGGCACCGACGCGGGCTCCACGCCCTCGATCTTCCTGCTCGGCTGGGACGACAAGAACCCGTACCACGAGGACACGAAGGTCTTCGACACCGCCATCCGGGACGGCAACTGGGACTGGGTTCGCTCGACGCAGGCCTGGCACAACGCGGGCTCGAGCCACACGCTGCCGAACAGCCTCTACCGCACCGCGAAGCCGGACTTCTTCGGCGCGAACCCCTGGCCGTGGGTGGACCCGACCACCGGCACGACCTACACGCTGCCGGCGAAGGCCCGCTACGACGCGGGCACGCCGAACGTGGTGCCCTGACCGCCCCGGGCCCGTCGCGACGGCGGCCCCGGGTCACTCCAGCAGGCCGGCGTCCTTCGCCGCCCGCGCGAGGCGCGCCTTCGCGCGCTCGAAGCGCTTGCGGACCGTCGCCTCCTCGAGCGGCGCCTCGCCCTCGCCGAGCGTGCCCGCGATCTCCTCGAAGGAGAGCCCGTGGTCGACGCGCAGGACGAGGAGGTGCTGGTCCTCGAGCGAAAGCGACGCGCGGAGCTTCTCGAGCGCGTCCAGGCGCCGCTCCATCGAGACGGACGCGGTCCTGCGGACCTCGGCGGCGATGCGGTGGGCGTCGGTGGTGGGGAGCGCGCGCTTCCGCCGGCGCCAGGCCTCGTCGCGCAGGCGCATCGCCTCGCGGAACGCGATCCGGAAGAGCCACACCTCGAAGCCGCCCGGGCCCCGGAAGGTGCCGATGCGCCTCCAGACCTGCTCGGCGAACATCGAGAACGCGTCGTCGGCGTCGTCGGCGTCGCGCAGCAGCCCGGAGAGGTAACGCAGCACCGCCGGACCGTGGTCGCGCAGCGCGAGCTCGGCGGCGCCGGCCTCGTCGCCGGAGGCCAGGGTGGCGAGCACGCGGCTCACTCCGGGATCCCCGCCCGCCGCAGGAGCGCGAGCGCCCGCGGGTCGGCCCGCAGCCGGCGGAGCAGCGGGTCCCAGCGCGCCTCGACCTTGCCGTAGGTGTCGGCGGAGACGCTCCGCTCGAGCGCGGCGAGCGCCCGGTCCGTGTCCCCCCACCAGGCGTAGACCGTGGCCTGGCCGTAGTGGTTGTCCGGCCCGTACTTCCGGATCATCTCGTCGAGCGCCGCCTGCGCCTCGGCCTGGCGCCCGAGGTCGTGGTACGCGAGCGCCCGGCCGCGCAGGAGCGCCGACTCCGAGACGCCCTCGCGCTCGAACTCGCGGAGCGCCTCCTCCGGCTTCCCCTCCTCGAGGTCGAGGTAGCCGAGGAGCGATCTCGCCCAGGTGCGCGGCGAGAGCGCGACCGCGCGCTCGACGGCCCCGCGCGCCTCCGCCAGCCGGCCCGCCCCCCAGTACGCACGCCCGAGCCAGGTCCAGTGGACGGTGGTCAACGGATCGAGGTCGGCGGCCCGGCGCATGAGCCCGATGGCCTCGTCGAAGCGCGCCCCGTCCTCGAGCGCGAAGGCGCCCGCCCGCCGCAGCACCTCGGGGCTCCCGGGCTCGAGCGCGAGCGCCCGCCGGAAGTCGTCCCGCGCCCCCTCCCAGTCGAGCCCGCAGTTCACGCGGAGCCACCCCCGCACGGCGCGCGCCTCGCCGAGCGCGGGCGCGAGCGCCACCGCGCGGTCGGCGGCGGAGAGCCCGCGCGCGCAGCGCTCCGGGAACGGGATGGTCTCGGTCGGGGTCTGCGAGAACTCGAGCCCGGCGCGGAGCGCCCAGGCCTGGGCAAACTCCGGATCGAGCTCGGTGGCGCGCCGGATGCCGGCGAGCAGCGCGGGCCAGTCGTCACCGTCCGTGTAGACGACGGCCCGCACGCGCAGGTAGGCCTCGTACGCCGCGGGCGCGGGCGTGTGCCCGCCCGGGGGCGCGCGGTCCTCGGCGAGCCCGAGCGCCTCCACGACCGCCACCGCGATCCGCCGCTGCAGCTCGAACGCGCCCCCGTCGGCCTTCGCCGTGAGCGTGCGCTTCCAGAGCTCCTTCCCGTCGGCCGCGCGCACGAGCCGCGCGTCGACCTCGAGCTCCTCGCCCACCCTGCGCAGCGCGCCCTGCACGAGCGCCCCGACCTGCAGCCGGGCCCCCGCCTCCGCGGGTGCGAGCCCTCGCGCGCGCCGCGAGGACGCGAAGCCGGTCACGCGGAGCCCGGCGCGCCGGGCGAGCCCCTCCTGCACCTCCTGCGCGAGGCCGTCGCCGAGGTGGCCCTGGTCGTGCCCGGGCGAGGCGTCCTCGAACGGCAGGACCGCCACCGCCGGCCCCGGCAGCTCCACGCGCGCCGGCCGGGTGAGCCAGAGCCAGCCCCCCACCATCGCCGCGAGGGCGATCGCCGCCGCGCCCGTCGCGAGCCAGGTGCTTCGCCGCGCCGCCTCGCGCTCCGGCGAGGCCTGCTCGAGGGCGACGAGGACCTCTCCGGCGTCGCGGTACCGGTCCCCCGGTGCCTCCGCCTGCATGCGCCGGAGGACCTTCCCGAGCCGGCCCCGCGGCGGCGCGCCGCCGAGCATCGCCGCGAGGAGCGCGCCGAGGGCCCACACGTCGGTGCGCGCGTCCTCCTCGCCGCCCGCGCGCTGCTCCGGCGCCATGAAGCCCGGGGTGCCGCCGTCGACGCGCTCCTTGCCGAAGGCCTGCGCCATCCCGAGGTCGAGGATCTTCACCCGCCCGTCGTCGCAGACGAACACGTTGCCGGGGGCGAGATCGCGGTGCACGACGCCCGCCGCGTGCGCGTGGGCGAGGCCGCGCGCGACCTCCGTCGCGATCCGCAGCGCCTCCGCCCGCGGGAGCGGCCCCCGGGCGGCGCGCGCGCCGACCGTCTCCCCGCGCAACAGCTCGAGCACGAGGTACGGCCCGTGCTCGCTCCGCCCGAGGTCGAAGAGCGTCACGATGTTCGGGTGCGAGAGCCGGGCCGCCGCCTCCGCCTCGAGCAGGAGCCGCGCCTCGCGCGCCGGGTTGCGGCGCCCCGGGCGCACGAGCTTGAACGCGACCGTCCGGCCGAGCTCGACGTCGAGCGCCTCGTAGACGACGCCGAACCCCCCGCGCCCGAGCACGCTCCGGAGCTCGAAGCGTCCGACGCGCGTGCCGGGCGGCAGCGCGGGCTCGTCGGCGCCGGCGCGGGGCGCGGGCGAGCGGAACAGCTCCTCCAGCAGCGCGGACATCGCGCCGGGCTGGACGCTGACCTGCTCGATCGATCCCCCGTAGGACACCGGACCCCCGCCTGGCTGCTCCCCGGATCACATGCCGGGGCCGGGGACTGCGCGCCATCCCGGGACGCACCGTCCGGCGCGTGACGCGATGCGTTGGCGACCCGGTGGCGACCGGTGGGCGCCGGGCCCGCGAGTCGCTTAGGACCCGGGGAGGCGACCGCGGCGGTGCCCCCCGCCCTGGACGCCGAGGGGAGCCTCACATGCCGCGCCATCGCCGCGCCGCCCGGGCCGCGCTCGTCGCGCCCGTCGTGGTCGCCTGCCTCGCCGGCTGCACGAGGCCGGCGGCCGAGTCGGCCGCCGCCGCCGCGCCGCCCCCACCGATCGACGGCTTCGCCGATCTCCACGTGCACCAGTTCGCGAACCTCGGGTTCGGCGGGCTCATGCTCTGGGGGGCCCCGTGGGACCCGAGCGGCGACCTCGCGAAGGCCGTCCCGCGCTGCGACTTCGCCGACGTCGCGGCGGTGACGCCGCTCGGCCTGCCGGTGCTCCCGGTCCCCTTCCTCGGCACGCCGGTCCACGGCGCCTTCGGACTCGGCGACCTCATCGGCCTCGCCGTCACCGGCCGGGTCGGCCACGGCGTCGGCGGCGCGCCGGACTTCGACGGCTGGCCGCACTGGAAGACGGCGACGCACCAGCAGGCGCACGTCGACTGGCTGAAGCGCGCGCACGACGGCGGGCTGAAGCTGATGGTGCTCCACGCGGTGAACAACAGCGTGCTCTGCCACCTCTCGAACCAGCGGCCCGGCTTCGGCTGCGCCGACATGGACGCGGTGGACCGCCAGCTCGCCGCGGCGCACGCGCTCGAGGCCTGGATCGACCAGCAGGCCGGCGGCCCCGGCCTGGGCTGGTACCGGATCGTCACCTCCGGCCGCGAGGCGCGCCGGGCCATCGAGCGCGGCCAGCTCGCGGTGGTGCTCGGGATGGAGGTCGACGACCTCTTCGGCTGCAACGCGGGCGGCTGCACCGAGGCGTCCGTCGCCGCCGCGCTCGACCGCTACCACGCGCTCGGGGTCCGCACGCTCTACCCGGTCCACGTCTTCGACAACGCGTTCGGCGGCGCCGCCGTCTACAACCCGCTCTTCGACTACGCGAACAAGCTCGCGACCGGCGACTGGTTCCACCTCCGCGACTGCTCCGCCGAGGGGTTCGAGTACCGCCAGAGCGTCGACCCCGCCCTCGCGCTCCTCTTCGGAAGCCTCACCCCGCCCGCCACCCCGCCGGGCGCGCACTGCAACGCCCGGCCGCTCCAGCCGCTCGGCCGCGCGCTCGTCCTCGCGATGATGGACCGCGGCATGATCATCGACGTGGACCACATGGACGCGCTCGCGCTCGACGAGGCGCTCGGCCTCGCGGAGGCCCGGCGCTACCCGGGCGTCGTCATGGGCCACTCCTCCTTCCTGGACATCAACCTCGGGCAGCTGCGCTCGGAGGGCTCGAAGCCCGCCCGCCAGCTCGAGCGGCTGCGCGCGCTCGGCGGGCTCCCGGCGGTGATCCTGCACCAGGGCTCGACCGCCGAGATCGGCACCTTCCCCGCGGGCGGCGCGGCGACCTCCTTCGTCGCCTCGCGCGTGCCCAACGACTGCGGCACCTCCTCGCGCTCCCTCGCGCAGGTCTACCTGCACGTCGCCGAGGCGATGAAGGGCGGCGCGGTCGCGTTCGGCAGCGACATGAACGGCATGGCGCTCGAGCCCGCCCCACGCTTCGGCCCGGACGCGTGCGACGGCGACCGCAGGGCCGACCAGGGCGCGCCGTTCTCGTACCCCTTCACGATCCTCGGCCGCTCGTTCGATCGCAGCGTCGCCGGGAACCGGAGCTTCGACTTCAACGTCGACGGGATGGCCCACATCGGCATGTACCCGGACCTCCTCCGCGACCTCACGGCCTCCGGCGTCTCCGACGCGGACCTGAGGCCGCTCTTCTCCTCCGCCGAGGCCTACGTGGCGATGTGGGAGAAGCTCGAGAACGTGCCGCCGGTGGCGCGCGCCCGCGACGTCGAGGTCGAGGCGGGGCCCGCCTGCACCGCGGCCGCCTCGGTGGACGCGGGCTCGTACGACCCCGACGGCGGCCCGGTGACCGTGACGCAGGCGCCGCCCGGGCCCTACCCGCTCGGCCGGACGGCCGTCACCCTCACGGTCACCGACGCGTCGGGCGCCACCGCCACCGCGACGGCCGCGGTCACCGTGGTGGACCGGACCGGCCCGTCGCTCACGGCGGTCACCGCGACCCCCTCCCTGCTCTGGCCTCCGAACCACCGGCTCGTCGACGTGACGATCGGCTACGGGCTCGTCGACGCCTGCGCCGCCGGCGCCGGCGCGCCGCCCACGGCGGTGCTGTCCGTGACCGCGCGCGAGGGCACGACCCCGGTCGCGCCCGACCGCTGCCGGGTGGACGCCGTGATCGTGGACGCCCACCACGTGAGGCTCCGCGCGGAGCGCGACGGCCGGGGCCCCGGGCGGACCTACACGGTCACCGTGACCGCGGCCGACGCCGCCGGCAACTCGACCCAGGGTGCGGTCGACGTGATCGTGCCGCACGACCAGGGCCACCCGTAGCCGGCCCGATATCGAGCGCGCAGGCGTTCGCGACAGGCGCGCCCCGGGGCGGTAAGGTCGGGGCATGTCGCTCGGCAAGAAGATCGCGTTCCTCGGCACCGGCAACATGGCCGAGGCCCTCGTGAAGGGCCTCCTGCGCGCGGGCAGCGCCGCGAAGGAGGAGATCATCTGCTCGGAGCCGCGCGCGCCGCGGCGCGAGGAGATCGCGCAGCGCTACGGCGTGGCGGTGACGGGCGACAACCGGGGGGCCGCCGAGGCCTCCGACATCCTCGTGCTCTCGGTGAAGCCGCAGACCATGGACGCGCTCCTCGAGGAGATCGCGCCCGCCATCGACCACAAGAAGCTCGTCGTCTCCATCGCCGCCGGCATCCCCATCGCCGGCATCGCCCGCAAGCTCGGCGCCGGCGTCCGCATCGTCCGCACGATGCCCAACACCCCCGCCCTGGTCGGCGCGGGCGCGACCGCGCTCGCCCGCGGCGCGCACGCCACCGACGCAGACCTCGCCGAGGTGAAGCGGCTCTTCGAGGCGGTCGGCATCGCCCACGTCGTCGAGGAGCACCACCTCGACGCGGTCACCGGCCTCTCCGGCTCCGGCCCGGCGTTCATCTTCGTGGCCATCGAGGCGCTCGCCGACGGCGGCGTGAAGGTCGGGCTCGCCCGCCCGGTCGCCCTCGCGCTCGCCGCCCAGACGGTGCTCGGGTCCGCGAAGCTCATCCTGGAGACCGGGGCGCACCCTGGCCAGCTCAAGGACCAGGTCACGAGCCCGGGCGGCACCGCCATCGCGGGCGTCCACGCGATGGAG
This sequence comes from Anaeromyxobacter sp., assembly GCA_046351695.1. Lineage (GTDB taxonomy): Bacteria > Myxococcota > Myxococcia > Myxococcales > Anaeromyxobacteraceae > Anaeromyxobacter. Next base: position 424,003 of record JAXLYA010000002.1, read on the forward strand.
GTCGCCGGGGTCCGGGCCGGCCTCATCGCCGCGGTCGAGGCCGCCACGAAGCGGTCCCACGAGCTCGGGGAGAAGGCCAAGAAGGACTGAAGCGGGCGCTGGGGCAATCCCCGGCCCCTTCGGGTAGGATGCGCCCTCGCATGCGCGTCCCGCACCTCGTCCGGCCCCTCCTGCTCCTCTGCCTGCTCGCGCCCGCCCTCGCCCAGGCCCGCGAGCGCGGCGAGCTCACGATCCTCAGCTACCACGAGATCACCGACAAGCAGGACGCGCTCGCGCCCGCCTACACGGTCACCCCCACGAACTTCCTGCGCCAGATGGACTGGCTCAGGAACCACGGGTACCGGTTCGTCAGCGTCGACGACGTCATCGCGAACCGCGCCGGCAAGCGCGACCTCCCGGACAAGGCGGTCCTCGTCACCTTCGACGACGCGTACCAGTCGATGTACGTCCACGCCTGGCCGGTGCTGAAGATGTTCCGCATCCCGGCCGTCGTGAGCGTCGTGGGCAGCTGGCTCGAGCAGCGCGACACCATCGACGTGGACGGCAAGCTCCGGCCGCGCTCGGTCATGCTGTCGTGGGAGGCCATCAAGGAGATGTCGGCGAGCGGGCTCGTCGAGATCGGCAGCCACTCGTGGGACCTCCACCGCGGCCTCGTCGCGAACCCGCAGGGCAACACCCAGCCGGCCGCCACCGCCCGCCGCTACCTCCCGGAGAAGAAGCGGTACGAGGACGAGGGCGCCTACCGCGCGCGCATCGAGGCCGACCTCGCGAAGAGCACGGCGGAGGTCACCCGCCGCACCGGGAAGCCGCCGCGGGTCATCGCCTGGCCCTACGGGCGCTTCAACGCGACCACGATGTCGATCGCCGAGAAGCTCGGCTACAAGGTCGGCCTCACGCTCGAGGACGGCGCGAACTGGCCCGAGACGCCGCTCCTCGCGCTCCGCCGGCTGATCGTCACCGCCGAGCTCACCCTGCCCGCCTTCCAGAAGGAGCTCGAGTACCGCGAGGAGGACCTCACCGACGAGGACCGCCCGCAGTCGATCGCCCACGTCGACCTCGACGCCATCTACGACGACGACCCTGCGCAGATCGAGCGGAACCTGTCGCACCTGCTCGACCGGCTGCAGTGGCTCAACGTGAACGCGGTCTACCTGCAGGCCTTCGCCGACCCGGACGCGAACGGCTCGGCCGACGCGGTCTACTTCCCCTGCCGCCGCCTGCCCACCCGGGCCGACCTCTTCAACCGGGTGGCCTGGCAGATCCGCACCCGGACCCAGGTGCGCCGCCTCTACGCGTGGATGCCGGCGCTCGCGTTCGAGCTGCCGGCGGGTGATCCCGCCGCGAAGGAGGTCGTGACCGCGCTGCCCGGCGCGCCGGGCGAGAACGCCGGCCGCGTGGACATGGCCTACAAGCGGCTCTCGCCCTTCTCGCCGAAGGCACGCCAGGCCATCAAGGAGATCTACGAGGACCTCGCCCGGTCGGCGACCTTCGAGGGGCTCCTCTTCCACGACGACCTCACCCTCTCCGACCGCGAGGACGCGAGCCCGCTCGCGCTCGAGACCTACCGGAGCTGGGGCCTGCCGGGCAGCATCCAGGAGATCCGCAAGTCGGACGACCTCGTCGGCCGCTGGACCATCTTCAAGATCAACGCGCTCGACGACTTCGCGATGGAGCTCGCCGCGATCGTGCGCGCGGGCCAGCCCGGCCTCGTGGTCGCGCGGAACCTCTACTCCCGGGTGGTGCTCCAGCCGCGCGCGGAGGTCTGGTACGCGCAGTCGCTCGACAACTCGATCGCCCGCTACGACTTCACCGCGATCATGGCCATGCCGTACATGGAGAACGCGCCCGATCCCGGCGCGTACTTCCGCGACCTCGTCGCCGAGGTGAAGATCCGGCACGCCATGAAGAAGGTGATCTTCGAGCTCCAGGCGGTGGACTGGCGCGAGGACTCGAAGCCCATCCCGTCGAACGAGCTCGCCGAGACCATCCGCACGCTCTTCGACCTCGGCGTCGTGCACGTCGGCTACTACCCCGACTCGCCGTTCATCAACCACCCCGACCCGGCGATCATCCGGCGCGTGCTGTCGCAGCGCCCGATCCCGCCGACCCCCGCCAAGTAGAGGACCGTCTTGGACGCCCTCGCCGCCGCCTGGCAGGCCCTGCTCTCCTTCGTCTTCTGGTACCCCCTCGCGATGTCGGGGGTCTGGATGGTGGGGGCCGCCATCTTCTGGTGGCGCGACGAGCGCGAGTCGCCGCGCTTCGACGAGCCCGTCCCGCTGGCGAACACGCCGCCCGTCACCGTCCTCATCCCCTGCTTCAACGAGGAGGAGAACGCCGAGGAGACCATCACCCACGCGCTCGCGCTCGACTACCCCGAGTTCGAGGTCATCGCCGTGAACGACGGCAGCCGGGACCGCACCGCCGAGGTGCTCGAGCGGCTCGCCGCGCAGCACCCGCGCCTGCGCGTCATCCACCTCGCCGAGAACCAGGGCAAGGCGATGGCGCTGCGCACCGGGACGCTGCTGGCGCGGCACGAGATCCTCGTCTGCATCGACGGCGACGCGCTCCTCGACCGGCACGCCGCGCACTGGCTCGTGCGGCACTTCGTCGAGGAGGAGACGGTCGCGGCGGTCACGGGCAACCCGCGCATCCGCAACCGCTCCACGATCCTGGGCCGCGTCCAGGTGGGCGAGTTCTCGTGCATCGTCGGCACCATCAAGCGCGCCCAGCGGACCTTCGGCCGCATCTTCACGGTCTCCGGCGTCATCACCGCGTTCCGCCGCTCGGCCGTGCACCAGGTGGACTACTGGAGCGCCGACGTCCTCACCGAGGACATCGACATCACCTGGAAGCTCTACCGGGCCGGCTGGGACGTGCGCTTCGAGCCGCGCGCCCTCACCTGGATCCTGATGCCCGAGACGCTGCGCGGGCTCTGGAAGCAGCGCCTGCGCTGGGCCATGGGCGGCGCGCAGACCTTCCTCAAGAACGTGGACGCCTGGCTCCAGCCGGCGCAGCGGCTGCTCTGGCCGCTGCTGCTCGAGAACCTGCTCAGCGCGGCGTGGGCCTACGCGATGCTCCTGCTGTTCCTGGCGTGGATCGCCGGGCTCGTCCTGCCGCACGGCATGCTCCCCCCGGTCAGCTCGCCGCTCGTCCCACAATCCGGGGGCGTCCTCCTCTCTCTGGTCTGCCTCCTCCAGTTCGCCTTCTCGACCGGCCTCGACGCGCGGTACGACCGCGGGCTGGCGAAGACCCTCTTCTGGATGATCTGGTATCCGGTGGCGTTCTGGATGATCGGCTGCATGACCACCATTGCGGCCTATCCCCGCGTCATTGCTAGAGGAAGGGGCGCCCGGGCCCGCTGGGTCAGCCCGGATCGCGGCATCCGTCCTTGAATGCGCCTGCCCCCTCCCGCGTCAAGCTGGACGGGAAACGTACGATCAGGTAAACCGCGCCCTCGCCTGGGTCGTTGCCTTGGGGGGCGCCGGCCAGGATGGAGACCCATGAAGTCGTCGTTGATCATCGAGGCCAGCGACCGCCTGGCCTGGCACAAGCGCCTCGCGTCCGAGGCTTCCACGGCCGCCCTCTGGGGCGGCTGGCTCTGGCTGTGGGCCCCGCTGCTCAAGGGCGCGAGCAGCCTCGCGCTGCTCGGGCCGCAGTTCTCGCCGTCGTTCATGAAGGCGCTCCCCGCCGCGGCCGGTAACCTGCCGCTCTCCCTCGCCGCCATCGCCGGCACGTCGGGCACGCTCATGGCGTGGCACAAGCTGCCCCGCCAGCGCGCCCACGCGCCCGAGAGCCTGCCCGTCGCCGAGTACGCCCGCCGGTTCGAGGTGTCCGAGCGCGTGATCGAGCAGGGCCGCGAGGCCTCGGTCTGCGTCGTCCACCACGACGCCGAGGGCCGCATCTCGCTCGTCGAGTGCCGCGCCCCGGCCACGCAGGCCGCAGCCTAGCGGCGCCGCCGACGCGGCGAGGCGAGCGCACGGCCGTCTCCTCGAGAGCTCTCCTCGTCCTCGCCGCCATCGCGGCCGCGGCGGCGCTCCCCGCGCGCGCCGCGGAGGAGCGGGCGCTCTCGCAGGCGATCCGCGAGCGGTGGACCTACCGCGACGGCCTGCCCCACAACACCGCGCACCGCCTCCTCGCCGCGAGGAGCGGGTACCTCTGGATCGGCACGCAGGAGGGGCTCGTCCGGTTCGACGGCGTCCGGTTCCACGTCCACGCGGTCGACGACACCCCGGGGCTCGCCGGCAACGAGATCAGCGCGCTGCTCGAGGTGGGCGACACCCTCTGGATCGGGACCGGGCGCGGCCTCTCCCGCCTCGACGGCGACGCGTTCGCCACCGTACCGCTCGGCGCCGACGCGTCGGTGACGGACCTCGCCCCGGACGGCGACGGCGGGGTGTGGGTCGCCACCGAGGCCCACGGCGTGCGCCGGGTCCGCCCGGGCCGCCCGCCGGAGGAGCTCGCGGGGCTCCCGCGGCAGCGCGTGCTCTCGCTCGCGCCGGTGGGCGAGGCCCTGTGGGTGGGCGGCAGCGAGGGGCTGGCGCGGGTCGCGGGAGGGCGCCTCGAGGTCCTGGGCAGCGCCGGGCTCCCGCACCGGACCGTGGTGCGGATCGTCGGGGGACGGGACGGCACGCTCTGGGTCGGCACCTACGCCGGCGCCGCGCGCCGCAGGCCGGGCGCGACCACCTTCGAGCGCGTCCCGCTCGCCGGCCCGCCCGCCTTCGTGGGCGGCATCCTCGAGGATCGCACGGGCGCGGTGTGGTTCGGGGTCGAGGCCGCGCCCGTCCAGCGGCTCACCGGCGATCGCCTCGAGGTCCTCGGCGGCCGCCGCGTCCCCGCGGGCGTGCAGGCGCTCGCCGAGGACGCGAGCGGCGACCTCTGGTTCGGCAGCGAGTCGGGCGGCGTGTACCGCTGGCGTTGGGGCCAGGCCGTCACCATCGCGAGCGAGGAGGGCCTGGCGCACGACGTGGTCTGGGCGGTCCACGAGGCGCGCGCGGGCGGCATGTGGGTCGCGAGCGACGCCGGGCTCGACCTCGTCACGAACGGCCGGCCCCGGCGCGTCCACCCGAAGGAGCTCGGTGGCGAGAGCCTCGGCGGCCTGCTCGAGGATCGCGCGGGGCGGCTCTGGGTCGGCCTGCCCTCGGGGCTCTGGCGCTTCGGCCCCGGGGCCGCCACCCGCTTCGGGCCGGAGCAAGGCCTGAACGGCGCCCTCGTGCGCGCCCTCCACGAGGACGCCCGGGGAGCGATCTGGGCGGGCACCGCGCACGGCGTCTACCGGCTGGACGGCGAGCGCTTCCGGGCGATCGAGTCCGACGCCCGGCTCGCGGGCGACCGCGTGAACACGTTCGCCGAGCAGGCCGACGGCACGCTGTGGGTCGGGACCACCGCCGGGCTCGCGCGCGTCGAGGGCGACCGGCTCGTACCGCCGGAGCTCCCGGACGGGATCCAGATCCGCGGCGACGTGACCGCGCTCCTCGCGGACCCCGGCGGCGCGCTCTGGATCGGGACGCTCGGCGACGGGCTGCTCCGGATCGCAGGTGGACACGCCCGGCGCTTCACGCGCCGCGACGGGCTGCTCGAGGACACGGTGTTCGCCATCCTCGACGACGGCGCGGGGCACCTGTGGCTCTCCGGCTCGCACGGGATCGCCCGGGTGTCCCGTGGCGAGCTCGACGAGGTCGCCGCCGGCCGGCGGCGGACCCTGGCCGTGATGTCCTTCGGGACCGCCGACGGCATGCGCGAGCGGGAGTGCAACGGCGGCATCTCGCCCTCCGCCTGGCGGGCCTCCGACGGGCGCCTGTGGTTCGCGACCATCCACGGCGCGGTGGCGGTGGACCCGGCGCGCGTCGAGGCGAACCCGCGGCCGCCGCCGGCGCGGGTGGAGGAGCTCGTCGCGGACGTCCGGGTGCTGTCGCCCTCCGCGGGCCTCTCCCTGCCCGCCGGCACCCGCCGCCTCGAGGTGCGCTACACCGGCCTCGATCTCTCCGCGGCGGACCGCCTCCGCTTCCGCCACCGCCTGGCAGGGCTCGACGAGGAGTTCGTCGACGCCCAGGCCGAGCGCGTCGCGCACTACACGAACCTCGGCCCCGGCCGGTACACCTTCGAGGTCATGGCCGCGAACGGCTCGGGCGCGTTCGGCCCGCCCTCCACGCTCGCCTTCGAGATCGAGCCGCACCTCTGGCAGACGCGGGCGTTCGGGATCGCGGTCGCGAGCGCGCTCCTCGCGATCCTCGTCATCGGCCCGCTCCTGCGCATCCGGGCCCTGCGCCGGCAGGAGGCGGTCCTCGCCGCGCGCGTCGAGGAGGAGGTGCAGCGGGTCAAGATCCTCCGCGGCCTGCTCCCCACCTGCGCCTGGTGCTCGAAGATCCGCGACGAGGCCGGCACCTGGCAGCAGTTCGAGGCCTACGTGAGCGCCCGCGCCGACGTCACGTTCACCCACGGCATGTGCCCGGAGTGCTTCGCGCGGCACGGCGAGTCCGAGGGGTCGGGCGGCGGCGCTCCGTAGGGGCTCGCGCCGGGCGCGTCACGCCCCCGCGGCCGACAGCTCCGCCGGCGCGTCGAGCACCTCACGCACCCGGGCGAGCAGCTCGGTCGACGAGAAGGGCTTCGCGAGCACGAACGCCCCGGAGTCGAGGCTCACCGCGTGGGACGCATACCCGGAGACGAGCAGCGCCCGCACCCGTCCGGAGAGGCGCCGGAGGAGCTCGTCGCCGCCGAGCCTCGGCATCGCGAGGTCGGTGACGACGAGGCGGATGTCCGGGTGCTCCGCAAGCCGCACGAGCGCGGCCTCACCGTCCGCGGCCAGGCAGACCCGGTAGCCAGCGCCGCTGGCCGTGGCTCCTCACCACGGCCTCGACGACGGCGAGGCCGAGCCCCGTCCCCTTCCCCGGCTCCTTCGTCGTGAAGAACGGCTCGAAGACGCGGCTCGCGATCTCGGGCGCGACGCCCGGGCCCGTGTCCCTCACCGACACCCGGGCCCAGGACCGGCCGGCGCGCTGCACGCGATCCACCGTCACGGTGATCGCGCCGTTCCCCTCGATGGCGTCGCGCGCGTTCAGCACGAGGTTCATCGGTGCGGCGCCCGATCTCAGCGCGCGGTCACCCTGAACGCGTAGCGGAGCGGGACGTCGCCCGCGTCGCCCGCGAGCGTCACGAGGTAGTCGTCGGGGGCGAGGCGCGCGGCGGGCACCGTCAGCGTCCCCGCCTGCCCCGGCGCCGCGCCGGGGCGCGCCGCCCCGGCGGCGACCTCGGTCCCGCCCACCGTGCGGAGCTCGAAGCGGAGCGCACCACGCGGAGGCGCGTCGCCCTCGAGGTGGAGCTCCACCTCGTCCGCGCCTGGCGGGATCCGGAGCGTCGGCAGCCCGCCGGCGCCCCGGAGGTGGAGCGGCGAGATCGCGAACGTCGCGAGGACGCGCGCGCGCGGCGCGGCGGGCCCGGCCTCGGGGTGCGGAGCCTCGGGGCCGGCCGCCACCGCCGGCGCTGGCCGCGCGGGTGCGGCCGCCTCGCCGCCGCGGACGAGCCAGACGCCCGCCGCCACCGCGGCGAGCCCCGCGGCGAGCGCGAGCGCCGCGCCGAGCGTCGGGCGCGCCCTCCCCCGCGGCGCCTCCGGCGCGCGCCCCGCCGCCGCGCGCGCGAGGGCGCGGGCGACCGCGACCCGCGCGCGGTGGGCCTCGGACGCGAGGTAGTGCCCCTCGAACGCGCGCAGCTCCGCCCCCTCGAGCAGGCCCGCCGCGTAGTCGTCCACGAGGTCGGTCTCGGCCTCCCGGATGCGCTCGACCAGCTCCGGGTCGGCCACGTAGCGCGCCTCGAGCGCCTCGGCCTCCGCCCCGGGCAGCTCGCCGAGCAGGTACCGTCTCAACGATGGGTCTGCGTGGCCGTCGAGCATCGCGCGGGCTCCCCTCACCCCTGTCCCGGCGGGTCGATCCGTGTCGGTCCGTCCTCGCCCGCCGCCGCGCACCCCAGCACGCAGCGCTCGAGGCCGTCCCGCAGGCGCTGGACGCGGCTGCGCAGCGCACCCTCGCTCACCCCGAGCTCCCGCGCGAGGTCCGCCCTGCGGTCGATCCGCGCCTGGCCTCGCCCCTCGTAGTACCGCAGCAGGAGGCTCTGGCTCTCGGGCGCGAGCCGGGAGAGACACCCCTCCAGGCACGGCAGCCAGGGTCCCTCGTCGTCGAGGGCCGCGGGACCGCGCAGCGCGTCGAGCGCGCCCTCCTCGACCTGGACGGTCCGGCTCGCCTCCGGCCGGCGCCGCGCCTCCTGCAGCACGTGCCGGGCGATGCCGAGCGCGAAGCCCCGGACGTCCTCGACGTCGCCGCCGTGCTCGAGCCGCGCCGCGAGCCGGTCGAGCGCCTCGTCGGCGTGCTCGTCGGGCGAGGGCGCGCCGCGCCATTCGAAGAAGCGGACCAGCGCCGCGCGGAGCGCCTCGTAGGCGGCGGCCGCGCGGCGCTCGTCCGCGTCGAGGCGGGCGAGCACACGGGCGAAGCCCACCGACGTGAGGGCGCGGCGCATCGGGTCGATTCTCCTGCGGAATCGGGAAGGTTTCTCCCGTATGCCCCCATCTGTGACGTGCGGGCAGGCCCTTTCGGAAACGACGCTTCTCCCGTGCCCTTCCTCGCCCGGCTCCTCCTCCTCGCGCTCTGCACGCCCGCGGCCGCCCTCGCCTCGGAGCCGCTCCCTCCGCTCGCATCGGGGACCACGGCCGAGCTCTCCCTGCGGGGTGGCGCGGCGCTCGACGTCCCGGTGGCGCTCGAGGGCGGCCGGCGCGTCGAGGTGGAGGTCGACGTGGCGGACACGGATCCCTCCGCCGTCCTCCTGGACCCCGCCGGCCGGGAACTCGCGCGGGTGGACCTCGCGGCGGTCGATCTCGGCGGCCTCTCGCGCCTCGTCCTCGCCGCGACGACCGGCGCGGCCGGCCGGCACGTGCTCCGCCTCGCCTCGCCGTCGAAGGCGGGCTGGGTCGCCCGCGCGCGCGTGACCGTCTCGACCCGGGCGCCGTCCCCCGCCGACGCAGACCTCGAGGAGGCCCGGCGGATCTGGACCGAGGCCGCCCGGCTCTCGCGCGAGCCCTCGAAGCGCCGCGCGGCGCTCGAGCGCTACGCCGCCGCACTCGAGCGGCTCGCCCGTGCGGGCGACGACGCGGCGCTGGCGCTCACGCAGGCGTCGATGGCCGGGCTCGCCTACAAGCTCCAGGACCTGCCCCAGGCCGGCGAGCGGTACGCGGCGGCGGCGGCCCGGTTCCGCGCCGCCGGGCGGCGGCGGGACGAGGGCCGCGCGCTGTCCGAGGTCGGGCTCGTCGCGTACGCCCGCTACGACTACCCGCCGGCCGAGCAGGCCTACGCCGAGGCGCTCGCGATCCACCGGGAGACCGGCGACGTCTTCTACGAGGCCGAGACGCTGAACCGCATGGGCTGGCTGAAGAATGCCCAGGGCGACCCGCGGGCCGCGCTCGCGCTGCACGAGCAGGCGCTGCCGCTCCGGCGGCAGGCCGGATCGCTCGAGGGCGAGGGCGTCACCTGGAACGACCTCGGGCGGGCCCACCTCGACCTCGGGGACGTCGACCAGGCGATCGAGGCGCTCGAGCGCGGGCTCGCCGTGCGCGACCGCGACGAGGATCCGGGCGGCGCCGCGCAGGTCCTCAACCGGATCGGGATGGCCCGCCGCGCGGCCGGCGAGTTCCAGCCCGCGCTCGACGCGTTCCGCGAGGCGATCCCGCTCGCGCGGAAGGCCGGCGACGTCCGCAACCAGGGCCAGCTCCTGCACAACGTCTCCACCGTGCTCGCCCAGGTCGGGGAGGTGGCGGAGTCCCGCCGGCTCCTCGAGGAGGCCCTCGCCCTCTGCCGCGGGATCAAGTTCACCGCGTGCGAGTCCGCGGCGCTCGGGGCCCTCGGCGTCTCGTACGCCGGCACGCGCGAGGCCCGCCCGGCGCGCGAGGCGCTCGAGAAGGCGCTCGCGATCCGCGTCGAGCTGAAGGACGCCCCGGGCCAGGCGAGCGTGCACCGCGCCCTCGCCGAGGTGCACCTCCTCGAGGGCGACCGCGACGGCGCGCTCGCCTCGGCGGAGGAGGCGCTGAGGCGGTACCGCGCGCTCGGGGGACTCCGGCTCGAGGGGATCGCCTGGTCCACGCTCGCCCAGGTCCGCCTCGCGCGCGGCGAGCTCGACGAGGCCGACGCGGCGCTCGCGGAGGCGCTGCCGCGGGTCCGCTCCGCGCGCGACGCGCCGGCGGAGGCCGCGGCGCTCGCCCTCACCGGCCGGCTCCGCGTCGCCCGGGGCGACCTCACCGGCGCGCGCGCGGCCATGCTCGAGGGGATCGAGCGGGCGGAGTCGCTCCGCACGGGGCTCCTGCAGGTCGAGCTGCGCTCCTCGTTCCTCGCGCGCCAGCAGGACCGCTACGACGAGCTCGTCGACGTCCTCATGGCGCTCGAGCGCGCGGAGCCCGGCCGCGGCCACGCCGCCGAGGCGCTCTCGGTGACCGAGCGCGGCCGGGCGCGGGGCCTGCTCGACCTCCTCTCCGAGGCGCGCGTGGACCTCCGCGAGGGCGCCGACGCCGGCCCCGCGGCGCGGGAGCGGGCGCTCCGGCGCGCGCTCTCGGCGAAGGCGGCGGCCCAGGCGAAGCTCCTCGCCGGGAAGAACGGCGAGGCGCGGGCGGCCGAGGCCGAGCGGGAGCTCGTCACGCTCGCCGGCCAGTGGCGCGAGGCGGCCGCCGAGGTGCGGCGGGCGAGCCCGGGCTACGCCGCCTTGCGCCTGCCGGAGCCGCTCGAGGCGCCGGAGATCCAGGCGCTCGTGGACGAGGCCACCGTGCTGCTCGAGTTCGCGCTCGGCGCGAAGCGCAGCTGGGTCTTCGCGGTGACCCCCGGCGCCATCGAGGGGTTCGAGCTCCCGCCCCGGGACGCGGTCGAGCCTGCCGCGCGCCGCCTCGTCGAGCTCCTCACCGCCCGGCACCGCACCGGGGCGGGTCCGCGGACCCGCCGGGCGGAGGCCGCGGTCGACGCCGCCGCGGCGGAGCTCTCGCGCATGCTGCTCGATCCCCTCGCGGCCCGCCTGCGCGGCCCTTGGAAGGGGCGGCGACTCGCGCTCGTGACCTCCGGCGCGCTCGAGTACGTGCCCTTCGCGGTGCTCCCGGCGCCCGGGGGCCGCCGCGCGCCGCTCGTCGCATCCCACGAGCTCGTGCGGACCCCGTCGGCGTCCGCGCTGGCGGCGCTCCGCCGGGAGGCCGCCGCGCGTCCCCGGGCGCCGCACCTCCTCGCCGTGCTCGCCGACCCCGTGTTCGAGAAGGAGGACCCTCGCCTGCGGGCCGGGCCCGTGGCCGCCGGGCCGGCGGGGGACGCGCGCCGGGAGGCGAGCGCCACGCGCGAGGGCTTCGCGCGGCTCCCGTTCTCCCGGGAGGAGGCGAGCGCCATCGCCCGGACCGCGCCCGCAGGCGCCGTGCTCGAGGCGCTCGGGTTCGACGCGAGCCGGGAGACCGCCACCGGCCCCGCCCTCTCCTCCTACCGGATCGTCCACTTCGCCACGCACGGCGTCGTCGACGCGGGCCACCCCGAGCGCTCGGGCGTCGTGCTGTCGCTCGTCGACCGCGAGGGCGCGCCGCGCGACGGGTTCCTGCGCCTCCCCGACATCTACCGGCTGAAGCTGGGCGCCGACCTCGTGGTGCTCTCCGGCTGCCAGACCGCGCTCGGGCAGGAGATCCGCGGCGAGGGGCTCGTGGGGCTGACCCGCGGCTTCATGTACGCGGGCGCGCCGCGGGTGGTCGCGAGCCTCTGGCAGGTCGACGACGTCGCCACCGCGGAGCTCATGGGCCGCTTCTACCGGGCCATGCTGAAGGAGGGCCTGAGGCCGGCGGCCGCGCTGCGCCGCGCCCAGCTCGAGCTCCGCCGGGAGCCGGCGTACGCGTCGCCCTTCTACTGGGCGCCGTTCGTGCTCGAAGGCGAGTGGCGGTGAGCGGGGCTTGACTCCATAGCCAAATGGCTATATTGCCATTTGGCTATGGACTCCGACGCCCGGCTCGACCTCGTGTTCTCCGCCCTCGCCGATCCCACCCGGCGGGCGATCCTCGCCCGCCTCGCCGAGGGCGCCGCGACCGTCTCGGAGCTCGCCGGGCCGTCCGGCCTCAGCCAGCCCACCGTCTCGAAGCACCTCCGCCTCCTCGAGGAGGCCGGCTTCATCGTCCAGGCCCGGGACGCCCAGCGGCGGCCCCGGAGCCTCGTCGTGGGCGGACCGCTGCGTGAGGTCGACGCGTGGCTCCGCCCGTTCCGAGAGCAGTGGGAGCGCCGCCTCGACGGCCTCGCGGCGTTCCTCGACACGAAGGCCAAGAGGAAGGGAGCACCCCGATGACCGAGACCCGGAGCCGCGTCGACCACGCGCGGCACACCATCGTCTTCCAGCGCACGCTGCCCGCGCCGCGCGAGGACGTCTTCGACGCCTGGACCCGCCCCGAGGAGCTGACGGAGTGGTGGGACCCCGACGGCAGGCGCCTCGTGGAGTGCAAGGTCGACCTGAGGGTCGGCGGCGCGTTCCGGTTCGTGAACGACGGCCACGCGCCGCCGTTCGAGGGCGTCTACCGCGTCGTGAACCGCCCCGCCGAGCTCGTGTTCGACGCGATGGGCGCGGTGGGCACCGTCGCGTTCGCCGCCGAGGGGACCGGCACGCGGCTCACGGTGGAGATCCGCTGCGCCTCCGCGGAGCACCTCGAGATGTTCACGAAGCTCGGCGTGAAGGAGGGCACCGACCGGACGCTCGACAACCTCGTCGCGCGGATCGCGCGCCGCGCGGCCTGACGGCCGCCCTCTCGGGGGTGGGGCGCAGCCCGGGTTGCCCGGGGTGCGCCTCACGGTAAATCTCCCAGTCCACCCCGGAGGTTCTCCACCATGGCTCGCCTCACCCGCCTCGCGGCCCCCGCCGCGCTCGCGCTGCTCGCCGCGTGCTCTCCCGACGCCGCCGGCACGAAGCCTGGCCCGGAGGACGACCGGACCCCGCCGACCACGCCCCAGGGCGTCACCGCACAGGCGCCGACCCCGAACCGGGTGGTGACGACCTGGACACCCTCGACGGACGCGTCGAGCGGGGTGGGCGGCTACCTCGTCTACCGGGACGGGGCGCTCGTGGGGACCACCGCGGTCACCACCTACCAGGACGACGGGCTCACCCCCGAGACCGCCTACCAGTACACCGTGAAGGCCTTCGACCAGGCGGTGCCGCCCAACACCTCGGCGGCCTCGGCGCCCGCCGGGGTCACGACCCCGCCCCTGCCCGACACGACGCCGCCCTCGGTGCCGCAGGACGTCGTCGCGGTGGCGGCGTCGCACGCGAAGGTGAACGTCACCTGGTCGCCGTCGACGGACACCGGGGGCGCGGGGCTCGCCGGCTACGAGGTCCGGCGGGGCGGGACGCTCGTCGCCACCGTGGGCCCCGGCGCGGTGAGCTGGGCGGACCTCACGGTCCAGCCCGCCACGACCTACGCGTACACCGTGCGCGCGTTCGATGCCGCGACGCCCGCGAACGCCTCGGCGGACTCCATCGCGGCCGGCGTGACCACCCCCGCCGCGCCCGACCTCACGCCGCCGACCGTGCCCGCCGACCTCCTCGCGCACGCGAGCGCACCCACCCGGATCCTCGTGACCTGGACGGCGTCGACCGACGCGGGGGGCGCGGGCCTCGACGGCTACGAGCTCCGCCGGGACGGCGCGCTCGTCGCGACGCTCGGCGCGGGCGCGGTGAGCTACGAGGACCTCCAGGTCCAGCCCGCCACGACCTACACGTACCGGCTCCGCGCCTTCGACGCCGCGCTGCCGCGGAACGTGTCCGCCGACTCCGCGCCCGCGAGCGCCACCACCCCCGTGGTGCCGGACACGACGCCGCCCACGGTCCCGCAGGACGTCGTCGCGACCGCGACGTCGCACCAGCGCGTGGTCGTGACCTGGACCGCGTCCACGGACGCGGGCGCCGGGCTCGGCGGTTACGAGGTGACCCGCGGCGACGGCGTGAAGACCACCCTCGGCCCCGGCGCCACGTCCCTCGAGGACCTCGGCGTCCTGCCCCAGACCACCTACACGTACGTGGTCCGCGCGTTCGACCTCGCCGCGCCGGCCAACGTCTCGGCCCCCTCCTCGCCGCCGGCGAGCGCCACCACCCCGGCCGCCCCCGATCTCACGCCGCCGTCCGTGCCGTCGAACGTGGTGGCCACCGCGGTGTCCCCGACGCGCGTGGTGGTGAGCTGGAACGCGGCGACCGACGCGTCGGGCGTCGCGGCGTACGACGTCCAGCGCGACGGGGTCGTGGTGGGCTCGGTCTCCGCGCCCGCGGCGAGCTACCAGGACGACGCCGTCGCCCCGACCACGACCTACGCCTACGCGGTCCGCGCGGTCGACGCCTCGCCCGCCGCGAACGCCTCCGCGTACTCGTCGCCCGCGGCGGGCGTCACGACGCCCTCGGCGATCTCCCCGACCGGCCTCGACGCCCGTCCGTCGAACACGACCTGCCTCGCCCCGGCCCGGCCGACGCCCTCGGCCGGCCTCGACCGCACCGACGTCTTCCCGGGCCTCCCCTCCTTCTCGTTCCCCGTGAAGGCCCTGCAGGCGCCGGGCGACACCTCCCGGTGGTTCGTCGTCGAGCAGAGCGGCAAGGTCTGGGCGTTCCAGAACTCGCCGACGGTCACGACGCGGACGCTCTTCGCCGACGTCAGCGACCGCGTCGTGTGGGGCGGCGAGCTCGGGCTCCTCGGGATGGCCTTCCACCCGCAGTGGCCGGCCGTGCCGGACGTGTTCCTGGTCTACACGCGCGGTAACCCGTACCGCACCTACCTCTCCCGGTTCCACACCTCGAACGGCGGGCTCACCATCGACTCCTCGGCCGCGGGCGAGCAGCCGGTCCTCGTCGTCGACCAGCCGAGCGACACGCACAAGGCGGGCGACCTCGCCTTCGGCCCGGACGGCTACCTCTACCTGACGCTCGGCGACGGCGGCGGCGACTACGACACCTACGGCAGCGGGCAGAACCTCGGCACGACCCTCGCGAAGGTCCTGCGCCTCGACGTGACCGGCACCGGCGCCGGCTACGCGATCCCGGCCGACAACCCGTTCGCCGGCCCGGGCGTGGCACAGTGCCCGCCGGCGGGCCGCTCCGCGGCGCAGCCCTGCCCGGAGATCTTCGCGTTCGGGTTCCGCAACCCGTGGCGCTTCTCCTTCGACCGGGCCACCGGCGACCTGTGGGTCGGCGACGTCGGTGAGAACAGCTGGGAGGAGGTCGACCTCGTGGAGAAGGGCCAGAACTACGGCTGGCCGGTGCGCGAGGGCCGGCACTGCGGGGCGAACTACCCGTCCTGCCCGTCCCCGGGCGGCATGCTGAACGGCGGGCTGCTCACCGACCCCGTCACCGAGTACCCCCACCTGTCCACCGACCCGTACGCGGTCACCGGCGGCTACGTCTACCGCGGCGCGCGCATCCCGGCGTTCGCGGGGCGCTACCTCTTCGCCGACTTCGGCGCGGGCGACGTGTACGCGCACGACCCCGGCGTCTCGGGCTCCCTCACGAACGTCCTCCACGCCGGCTTCGCGATCTCCGCGTTCGCCGAGGACGTGGCCGGAGAGGTCTACCTGCTCGACTTCGGCGCCGGCCGGCTCTACCGCATCGACCCCGTCGGCCAGGGCGTCGACACCGTCCCCTCCGACCTCGCGCAGGCGTGCCCGAGCGCGGTCGCCCCCGACGGCCCGGGCTCGGTGCTCGTGCCGTACGCCCTCCAGGCGCCGTTCTGGTCGGACGGCGCGGTGAAGCAGCGCTGGATCGCGATGCCGGACGGGACCCAGGCCACCGTCACCGCCACGAACGACCTCGACTTCCCGAACGGCACCGTCCTCGTGAAGCAGTTCAAGCTCGGCGGGAAGAAGATCGAGACCCGGCTCCTGATGCGCCACACCGACGGCACCTGGGCGGGGTACAGCTACGAGTGGAACGACGCCGAGACCGCCGCGACGAAGGTCGTGGGCGGGAAGGAGAAGGCGCTCGCCGGGCAGACCTGGGTCTACCCCTCCGAGCAGCAGTGCCTCCAGTGCCACACCGGCGCGGCGGGCCGGAGCCTCGGGCTCGAGCTCCCGCAGCAGAACGGGCTCTTCACCTACCCGAGCACCGGCCGGACCGCGAACCAGCTCGATACGCTCGCGCACCTCGGGATGGTGACGCTCCCGCAGCCGCCCGCCAACCTGCCCGCGTACCCCGAGCCGTTCGGGACCGCCCCGCTCGCCGAGCGCGCCCGCGCGTACCTCCACTCGAACTGCTCCCACTGCCACCAGCCCGGCGGCCCGACGCCCTCCACGATGGACCTGCGCTACGCGACCCTCCTGAAGGACACGAAGACCTGCGGGCTCCCGCCCTCGATCGGCGACCTCGGCATCGCGAACGCGAAGCTCGTCGCGCCCGGCTCGCCGTCGACCTCGATCGTGCTCGAGCGCATGAAGCGGCTCGACGGCCACCGCATGCCGCCCATCGGGCGGCTCGTCGTGGACCAGCAGGGCGTCCAGGTCGTGACCCAGTGGATCCAGGGGCTCCAGGCCTGCCCGTGAGGCGCGGGGAGCCCCGCCCCTCGTCTCCGGCCCGCTGCGCGGGCCTACTCCGTCGTCTCGCAGCTCGCCCATCCGCACCGGCTGCAGGTCCGGCAGCCGCCGGCGAGCACGAGCTCGCCCTGGCACTGCGGGCACTCCCCGGAGCGCACCGCCCCGCCGGTCAGGACCTGCTGCTCCCGGGAGCCGTCCCGGTACACGGTGATGCCCTTGCAGCCGAGCTCGAACGCGAGCCGGTAGGCGTTCGCCACGTCCTCCGCGGTCGCGCCCCGCGGGAGGTTGATGGTCTTCGAGACGCCGTTGTCCACGTGCTTCTGGAAGGCCGCCTGCATGCGCACGTGGGCCTCGGGCGCCACGTCGTGCGCGGTCGCGAAGACGCGGCCGACGGCCTCCGGCACGCCGGCGACGCCGCGGGCCCGCCCGAGCGCCCGCACCTCGGCGAGCGCGCCCTCCGCGCCGGCCGCCTTCAGCGCGGCGGCGAGCGCGGGGTGCTCCTCGCGCAGCTCGGCGTCCCCGAGCGCCCGGCGCAGGTAGGTCAGCGCGAAGAGCGGTTCGATGCCGGACGAGCACCCCGCGATGAGGGAGAGCGTCCCGGTCGGCGCGATGGTGGTCACCGTCGCGTTCCGGCGGGGCGGCAGCCCCTTCGCGGCGGGCGCGCTCGTCGCCCAGCCGGGGAACGGGCCCCGCTCCCGGGCGAGCGCCGCGGAGGCCTCGTGGGCGGTCCGCTGCACGAGCCCCATCACCTCGTCGGCGAGCGCGAGCGCGGCGGGGCCGTCGTAGGGCAGCCCGAGCGCGACGCACAGATCCGCGAAGCCCATCACCCCGAGGCCGATCTTCCGGTTGCGGCCGCTGATCGCGGCGATCTGCGGCAGCGGCCACGCGTTCACGTCGAGCACGTCGTCGAGGAAGCGCACCCCGTCCCGCACGCATGCTGCGAGCGCGTCGTGGTCCACCCGGCCGCCGCGCACGAAGCGCGCGAGGTTCACCGAGCCGAGCGTGCAGGCCTCGAAGCCGAGCAGCGGCTGCTCGCCGCACGGGTTCACCGCCTCGAACCGGCCGACGTCAGGCGTCGGGTTCGCGGCCTCGACCCGGTCGAGGAACACGAGCCCGGGCTCGCCCGACTGCCAGGCGGCCTGCGCGATCCGGTCGAGCAGCCCCTCGGCGTCGACGGTGCGGACGGTCGCGCCGGAGCGAGGGTGCACGAGCGGCCAGGCGTCGCCGTGAAACGCTGCCGCGAAGAGCGCGTCGGGTACGGCCACCGAGAGGTTGAAGTTCTCGAGGCCCGCCCCGCGCTTCACGTCGACGAACGCCTCGACGTCGGGGTGGGCGGCGGAGAGCACCGCCATGTTGGCGCCCCGCCGCACGCCGCCCTGCTTGATGATCTCGGTCGCGGCGTCGTAGACGCGCATGAACGAGAGCGGCCCGGAGGCGACGCCGTGGGTCGTGCGCACCACGTCGCCCGCCGGCCTGAGGCGCGAGAACGAGAACCCGGTGCCGCCGCCCGACTGGTGGATGAGCGCCGCCCACTTGAGCGCGTCGAAGATCGCGCCGAGGTCGTCGTCGACCGGAAGCACGAAGCAGGCGGCGAGCTGGCCGTGCGCGCGGCCGGCGTTCATCAGCGTGGGCGAGTTGGGCAGGAACTCGAGCGCGTCCATCCGGGCGAGGAACCGCTCCGCCCAGCGCCCCCGCTCGCCCTCGGGCTCGGCCGCCGCGACCCCGCGGGCCACGCGGCGGAACATCTCCTCGGGCGTCTCGGTCACGCGCCCCTCGTCGTCGCGCAGGAGGTATCTGCGCTCGAGCACGTGCCGGGCATTCTCGGTGAGGGCGGCCATGGAGGGAGCTTAGCGCCCCGGCGGGCGCACCGCCGGTGCGACGGCGCGCGTGGCCCGCGCGAGGGCGCGCAGCCCGGGGCGAGGCCGGGTGGGTAGGTGCGGCGCGCCAGGTGGGGACCTTGCCCGCGCGCCGGCCCTCTGCGAAGAAGGGGCATGCCCCGCCACGCCCTGCTCCTCGCCGCCGCGCTCGGCCTCCTCGCCTGCACGCCCGCCGCCGTGATCCCCGACGGGGAGCGGGACCGCGTGGCGAAGGAGCTCTCCGGCGCCATCCGCCACCTGCGCGTGGCGGCGTACGTCTCGCCGTTCTACGGCGACGCGGCGCGGGCGCTCCTGTCCGACCAGCCGCCCGCCGAGCTCGACCTCGTCCGCACGCCGGGCGGCGACGCCGTGAAGGCGCCGGCCCCGGAGCGCGTCCTCGCCCCCGGCACGGCCGTGCGCGTGCGCGAGGTGCAGTTCCCGACCGGCTGGACGATCGCGAAGCGGGTCGTCATGTCCCCCCGCTACCACCCGTGGGCGATCCTGGAGCTCGCGGGCGAGCCCCGGCCGCTCGTGCTCGTGCTCTCGCAGACCGCGGTCACCTACGACGACGTCCGCGGTGAGCTCGAGCGCGTGCTCGCGGTCGACGACCCGGGCGTCTTCTACCGGCAGCTCCCCGAGGAGCAGCGCAACGCGGTCTTCAGGAAGGAGCTCCTCGAGGGCATGAGCACCCGCGCCGTCGAGATGGCGTGGGGGCTCCCCGAGCGGAAGAAGATCGACCGCCCGGCGAACACCGAGGAGTGGACGTGGCCCGGCGGCCGCCGGACCGCGTTCTTCGAGGAGGACCGGCTGGTGCGCTTCGAGAAGAAGCGCCCCTGAGCTCCTAGAAGCGGTCCCGCCCGCCGCGCCCGCCCCGGCGCGGGCCAGCCCGGTCGCCGCCGCGCCCGCCGCCCCGGCCGCCCCCGTGGCCGCCGCGCCGGTCGCCGCGATCCCGGCCGCCGCGGTCGCCGCGGCCCCGGTCGTGGCCCGTGTCGCCGGTGGGCGTGACCCCGATCGCGACCGCGAACACCGATCCCGCGCGGAGCTGCGCGACGAGGTCGGCCTCGGTCTTCACCGGCTCCCGGAAGAGCGTGGCGGCCTTGCCGATCTCGGCGGCCTCGTGGGCGCCGGACGCGCCGACGCAGGGCAGGTTGAGGTGGTCGGCGGCCTCGACGGCGAGGTCGTTCGCCGGCCCCTTGCGGCGCGCATTCAGCCCCTCGATGGCCGCGAGGCCGTCGAGCGTGAACACGAAGTCGCCGCTCGGCCGCTCGATGGTCTTGTCGTAGGGGTGCGCCGCCACGGCGACGCCGCCGAGCTCCTTCACCTTCGCGAGCACGTCGCGCACCGGCCAGGGGGTCGCCGAGCCGAAGACCTGCGGGGGCGCGGGCACCTTCGCCGGGTCGGGGAAGAAGCAGAGGTAGTGGCCGTGGTCGGTCGCGACCTCGACCCCGCACAGGGCGACGAGCCCCTCCGCGGCGCCGGCGGCCCGGATCTCCTCGAGGCCGTCGAGCGTGTTGAGGTCGGTGATGGCGATGCCGTCGAGGCCCGCCTCCTTCGCGCGACGGACGGCGTCGCGCGGCGCGAGGCTGCAGCCGCGGGTGTGGTGGCTGTGCACGTGCAGGTCGATGAGCATGCCCCGCTCCCCTCGTGGACGGACGGTCCGGAACCGGGCCGTGAGTAGCATGGTCCCCCGTCCCGAGGAAGCGCGGCGCTCGGGCGGCGGGCCCGGCGCGGGCAGGCCGTGCGGCGCGGGCGCCACGGGGCGGTGTGGGCGGAAAACTCCCAGCCGGCATCGGGTGTTATCGCGGCCCGTTTGTTGACGGTCCCGGCGGGGCTCGGCCATACTTCCGGGGGTTTTCAGGCGAGGGAGGCGGCGACGTGAGCGAGGGAAGCCCGATGGATTTCACCGGCGTGAAGGTGTTCTCCGCCACGAAGGCGAAGGAGCGCGAGGAGCTCGGCGAGACCATCACCCGCTGGATCCGCGCCAACGCCGACCTCCAGATCGTGGACCGGGTGGTCACCCAGTCGTCCGACGACGAGTTCCACTGCCTCACGATCACGATCTTCTACAAGGAGCGGCCGCGCTAGACCCGCGGCGGCTCGCCCGGACCGGGCGTGTCCTTCGGGGGCGCCTCGCCGTTCGCGGCCTGCTTGAAGTTGCGCATGGCCTTGCCGAACCCGGCGCCCAGCGCCGGGAGCTTCTGCGCCCCGAAGAGCACCACCACGATCAGCAGGATCAGCAGGAACTCGAACATCGCAGCCTCCGCGCCTCGCCCCGCTCTTACACTCGATCGGGGTCACGACGCCAGCGCGCGCGGCGGCGATTCGCGGTAGGAGTGGCCCCATGAAGCTCAAGCAGCGCCCCGAGGACTTCCAGGTCACCGAGTCCTGGCGGTTCGACGAGGACCCCCGCGGGCGGCACCACGTCTACCTCATGGACAAGCAGAAGCTCTCGACCTTCGAGGCGGTCGACCGCATCTGCTCGACGTTCCGCATCCCCCGCGCCGCGGTCTCGTACTGCGGCCTGAAGGACAAGCAGGGCCGCACGACCCAGCTCATCGCCATCGAGGGGGGCCAGATCGAGGTCCAGGACACGGACCTGCGGCTCAAGTACATGGGCCGCTCCGCGACCCCGCTCTCCGCCGAGAACACGACCTCCAACCGGTTCGCGGTGACGGTGCGCGACCTCGGCGAGGACGACGTCGCGCGCCTGCCCGGGTCGATCGCCGAGGTGCGCCGGCTCGGGGTCGTGAACTACTTCGACTCGCAGCGGTTCGGCTCGCTCAAGCACGGCCAGGGCTTCGTCGTGAAGGAGCTCATGCGCGGCGAGTTCGAGACCGCGCTCAAGAACGTGCTGGCCCGCCCGAGCGAGCTCGACCGCTCCGACGACGCGAAGGTGAAGACCTGGTGGCGCGACCACTGGGGCGAGTGGGCGGCGCGCAACCCGCACCCCGGCGCCGACCGGTACACGCCGGTGGTGCGGTACCTGCGCGACCACCCGGGCGACTGGCGCGGGGCGTTCCTGCGCACCGAGCCGCGCTGGCGCGCGCTGCAGGTGTTCGCCTACCAGAGCTGGCTCTGGAACGAGGGCGTGAAGGCGTACCTGCGCGACGTGGTCGGCGTGCAGCGGCTCCTCTCGCTGCGCTACCAGGCGGGCACGCTGCTCTTCCCGCGCGAGCTCGACCCCGCGACGTCGAAGAAGCTCCAGGAGACCTTCCCCCTCCTCGCCCCGAAGACCCGCTTCGCCGACGCCGCGGTCGAGAAGGCGGCGCTCTCGGTGCTCGGCCGCGAGGACATGGGGCTCGCCGACCTCGCCGTGCCCGGCACGCCCGAGATCCACTTCGACCCGGAGGAGCGCCCGCTCTTCAGCGTCCCCGGCCGCCTCGCGGTCGGCGAGGCGAAGCCCGACGAGCTCAACCGCGGCCGCCTCCGGGTGAACGTCGCGTTCACGCTGCCCCCCGGCGCCTACGCGACCCTCGTCGTGAAGCGGCTCTTCCACTGGACGCTCGCGCCCCGCGGCGCGCGCCCCGAGCCCCACCGCCCCGCCGCCGCGAAGCCCGCCCGCGCCCACGCGGCGCCGGCCCCCGCGCCGGTCACCGTCGCCGGCGCGCCGGTGAAGCCGCCCGCCGCGGAGCCCACCGCGCCGCTCGGCTTCCTCGCGCGGCGGAAGGCCGAGAAGGCCGCGCGCGCCGCGCGCCGGGCCGCCGCGCCCGCGCCCCGGAAGCCGGCCGGAAAGCCGCCGGCCAAGCCCGGCAAGAAGCCCCGGTGAACGCGCAGCTCACGGCGTGAGCTCGAGCACCGTGACGCTGAGGTACGGCAGCGTCAGCGTGACGGTGCCCTGGACCACCGCGGCCGCCTGCGCGGTCCACGCCGGGCTCGCGCCGCCCTCGAGCCGCCACGCCCGGGCGTGCGCGAGCGGCCTCGCGTGCGTGAGCGCGACGCGGACCACGCGGGAGCCCTTCCCGTCGACGCCGGCCGGGTTACCCTGGCCGTCGAGGGTCGCGCCGGGCCGGTGCACGAGGACCACCGTGACCCGGTCCGGATCGGACGCGCCGACCGCGGCCCAGCCCGAGACGTGGGTGAGATCGGTCGAGACCGCCGGCACCGAGACGTCGCCGAAGTCGTGCCCCTCCCCGTCGTAGTTCCGGTACGCGCGCCACGCCGCGCGGGGCCAGGACTCGTCGGCCTGGAGCGGCCAGAGCGCCGCCGCGTGGGCGCCGCCGCGGCCGAGGGCGCCCAGCGCGTCGGCCTGGGCCACCGCGCCCGACACGTGGTCCCCGCCGCCGTGGTGGTACTCCGAGATCGAGAGCAGCGTGCCCGGGTAGTGCGCGTCCAGCTTCGCGAGCATGCGCGGCAGGAGGCGGATGCCCTCCCCGTTCGTGCAGCAGCCGGTGATCCAGGAGGGCTCCTTGTAGGCCGCGTCGTGGAGCGAGCGGGGCGCCTGCACGCGCGCCGCGACCACGCAGTCGGAGTTGCGCTGCGCGCTCGTGGCGTCGTTGACGCGCACGCCGCAGCCGTACGCCTCCGAGTAGAAGTGGAGGTCGAGCGCGTCGAGGAGGCGCCGGCCGCCGGACGCCGCCTTCATCCCGTCGAGGTAGAAGTCGAGGAAGTCGCGCCCCGCGGCGTCGGGCGCGCCCTGAAGGTTCACGTAGCCCGCCCAGCCGTAGCTCGCGGGCCCGAACACCTGCGCGCCGGGGACGGCGTCCTTGAGCGCGGCGGCCCACTCGGTCGAGCGCGAGAGGAACGCCGCGTACGTGAGCGCGGTGCGCTGGATCTCGCGGTGGGTCGAGGACCAGAGGTCCGGCTCGTTGTCGAGCGAGAAGCCCAGGCCCGCGCCGGCGCCCCAGCGGCTCGAGCACCAGTTCGCGAGCTCGTCCGCCCAGACCGTCGTCGAGGCCGCGGCGGGCGCGAGCGTGAAGGCCGCGCCCTTCCGCGGGGCCATCGGCACGAAGTGATCGGCGAGCGGACCGTCGGGGTTCACGTTCCCCGCCGCGTCCTTCGCCACCCAGCCCTGCATCGGGATGGTCACGAGCACGCCGACGCCGGTGCCCTTCGCGTCGTCGAGCGTGGTCCGGGCGGCGGCGGCGGGGCCGTCCGCGGGGGAGCCCATGAACGTGTCGTTCGAGTAGGGCCCCCAGTCGGAGCCGGCGTTCGAGTAGTTGCTCACCCAGCTGTACGCGGTCCAGCGGTTGCCGCCGAGCCGGAGCCAGGTCGCGCCCGGCGGCGCCTCCGCGCGGGTGCCGGCGTTGTAGCCGTACACGAGCGGGGAGATCGCCCTGCGGCCGGTGGTGGTGTCGACCGCGACGGTCACGTCGGCGGCGGGGAGGTCACCTCCTCCGCCTCCTCCGCCTCCCCCGCCGTCGCCCGGTGGCGGCGTGCGCTCCGGCGCGCCGCAGGCGGCGAGCGCGAGGACGACGGGGAGGAGGGGGACGCGCATGCACGACGAGTGTCGGGCGAAGGCGCGGCGGCGACAACACCCCTTCGTCCGCGGTGGGAGCGCCACCCACGTGCACCTCCACCGCTACGCGCCGAGGTCCTCCGCGGGCCTCAGGCCCATCGTGAGCCGGTCGGAGAGCCGGCCCGCCTGCCGCACCCGGCTCGCGTCCACGAGCATGCGCCCCGCCCAGCGGTACACGTTGAACTCCGCAACGAGGCGCCGCATCGCCCGCATCCGCTCGGCCTGCTGCTCGGCGGGCATGGCGAGCGCGGTGGCCAGCGCCGCGCTCGCCTCCTCGAGGTCGTACGGGTTCACGACGAGGGCCTCGGAGAGCTCCCGCGCCGCGCCCGTGAACCGCGACAGCACGAGCACGCCCCGCTCGTCCTCCCGGGCGGCCACGAACTCCTTCGCGACGAGGTTCATCCCGTCGTGCAGCGAGGAGACGTAGCAGAGGTCGGCGGCGCGCAGGAACTCGAAGATGGCCGGCGGCTCGTGGTGGCTGCGGAGCAGCACGACCGGGCGCCAGCCGTCCTTCGCGAAGCGCGCGTCGATGCGCGCCGCGAGCGCCTCCACCCGCGCGTCGAGCGCGCGGTACCGCTCGATGAGGGTGCGGCTGGGCGCGGCGAGCTGGACGAAGGTGAAGCGCCCGTGCAGCCAGGGGAACCGCTCGAGCGCGCGCTCCACCGCGAGCAGCCGCTCCTCGATGCCCTTCGTGTAGTCGAGCCGGTCCACCCCGACGCCGAGGAGCGCATCGGCCGGGAGCCCGAGGCGCCGCCGCACCTCGCGCCGGCAGTCGGCGACGGGCGGGGCCGCGTCGGCCCAGTGGTTCGGCCACTCGATCGAGATCGGGTAGCTCCGCACCAGGCACTCCCGTCCCGCCTGCACCACGCTCTGCCGCTCGCGGTCGATCCGCGACTCGAGGAAGCGGTCCACCGCCTCCACGAAGTTGTTGCAGTGCTGCTGGGTGTGGAACCCGACGATCGACGAGCCGAGCAGGCCGTCGAGGAGCTCCCGGGCCCACGGGCAGATGGCGAGCCGCTCCGCGTTCGGCCAGGGGATGTGCCAGAAGCTGAGGATGGTGGCCCGCGGCAGGCGCTCGCGGATCATCCGGGGCGCGAGCGCGAAGTGGTAGTCCTGCACGAGGACGATGGGGTCGTTCCCCTCGACCTCCTCGCAGACCGCCTCCGCGAAGCGCCGGTTCACCCGCTCGTACTCGCGAAAGTCCGCGGCCCGGAACTCGGGCCGGGTGTCGGCGAGGTGGCACAGCGGCCAGAGCCCCTCGTTCGAGAACCCGTAGTAGTAGCCTCGCTCCTCCTCGCGGGAGAGCCACACCCGGCGGATGGCGTAGGACTCCTCGCCGGGCGGGACCCGGACGCGGTCGTGCCGGTCCACGGTGTCGCGGTCGGCGTCCCCGCTGCCGTGCGCGACCCAGGTGCCCGAGCAGGCGCGCATGACGGGCTCGATGGCGGTGACGAGCCCGCTCGCCGGGTGGAGCACCCGCACCTCGCCGCCCTCCCCGCGCGCGTGCACGTAGGGCTCGCGGTTCGCGAGGAGGACCACGCTCTCGCCGTGCAAGGCCTCGCGGAGCACGTGCTGGAGCCGCGCGGCGGACCAGGGGCCGACCGCGGCGCCGCGCTCGGCGGCGAGGTCCTCGACGAGCCGGCGCACGTCGGCGAGGAGCGGCTGGAACTGCTGCCGCGGCGGGCGGGCCCCGAGGGGCAGGGAGGCCCGCGCGAGCGGCAGCATGCGGCGGAGCTCGTCCGTCCAGCTCCGCCAGGAGGCGCGCCGGAGCGCCACCGTGAGCACCGAGGCGAGGAGCGCGACGAGCCCGAAGGTGCCGAGCGTGAACCGGCGCATCGCCTCCTCGCGGCGGGTCATGAACGAGAGGTCGTGCACGAGCACGAGCACGCCCCGCGGGGCACCGTCCGCGACCAGCGGGTGGAGGCTCGCGAGCACCCGGCCGCCGTCGACCTGGTCCTCGACCGTGCCCTCCGCGCCGGCGCCCCGCGCGCGCATCGCAGCGCAGGAGAGCTGCGCCGGGTAGCTCCGGGTCCGCGCCACGGGGAGGAGCGCCTCGTCGCAGAGCTCCGCCGCCATGACCCGCTCGTCGCGGGTGAGGTCCTCGAGCAGCGCCGCGGCCCGCCGGCGGTCGCCGCCCGCCACGAGCGGCGCGAGGGCGGCCTGCGCGCCGGCCGCCGCGAGCCGCGCCCGCAGCGCGACGTCACGCAGGAACCAGGCCCGGGCCGCCTCGTTGACGATCTGCGAAGCGCCCAGGGCGAGGAGCGCGAGGCAGCCGAGCAGCGGCAGCCCCACCCGCCATATCGTCCGCATCCGCGGAGGGTGGGTCGGGGCGGGCGGGCGAGCAAGCCCCCGCGGGGCCCGGGGCCCCTCACGGAGGTGCGTGGAGGTCGGGAGCCTGCCGCCAGGGTGCGCGCGTCAGGACGGGCGCGGATCGGCCCACTCCCAGACGAGCGCGCCGTCGCGCGCGGCGCGCTCCAGCAGCCGCGCGAGCTCCTCGAGCGGCGCGGCCGCAGGCACGTCGATGGCGACGAGCTTCGGCCGGAGCGCCTCGTGCGTGCAGCCGAGCCGGACGACCGCCGCGAGGAGCCGCCCGATCCGCTCGCTCCCGAGCTCCTCGCCCACGTCGAGCGCGAGCCGGAGCGTCCGGTGCCCGCCCCGCTCCACGACGCCGTCGATCCAGGGCGGCCGCCCGGGCGCGTGCACCACGTCCTCGCGGGAGAGGCCGTAGGCGAAGAACGGGCAGCTCTCGATCCGGTAGCGGCCGGCGCCGAGCGGCTCGGCCCACAGCCAGTCGTCGTCGGGGCCGGGCTCGCCCGGCGCGCGCTCGAGCGCGATGCGGATCCGCACCAGCCCCTCGACCGCCTCGACCTCGTCCTTCCGCCCCGGCACGGTGGAGGTTCTAGCGCGGACCGAGCCGCGCCGCGATCCCCTCGGCGAGGTCCCCGCCCGTGTGCCGCGGCGGCACGACACCCGGCTCGAGGCCCTCCTCCCGGAGCGCCTCGGCCGTCGTGGGCCCGATGGCCGCCAGCACGAGGCCGGCGGCGCCGAGCAGCGCGCGCGCGCGCGGCCCGAGCCCCGCGACCACCGCCCGGACCGCCGACGGCGACGCGAACGCCACGGCCGCGATCTCGCCCGCCGCGAGCCAGCCGGCGAGCGGCGCGAACGCCTCGGGCGCGGCCGGGACGGTGCGGTACGCCTCGACGGCGACCACCTCGGCGCCCGCCGCGGCGAGCCCCGCCAGGATCTCCGGGCGCCCCTCCGCGGGGCGCGGCACGAGCACCCGGGCGCCGCGCACCCGCGGCCCGAGCGCGGCGGCGAGCGCCTCGCCGCGGGCCTCCGCGGGCACGAGGTCCGGGGCGCGGCCCAGCGCCGCCTCGAGGGCGTGCGCGGTGGCCGGGCCGACCGCGCCGAGGCGCAGCCGCCCGAGCGCGTCGCGCGGCACGCCCAGGGCGGCCATGCGCTCGAGGGTGCGGTCGACGGCGGTCGTGCTGGCGAAGACCGCCCAGGCGTGCGACGGGAGCGCGCGCAGGGCGGCGTCGAGCGGGCCCGGGTCGGCGGGCGGCGCGAAGGCGATCGCGGGGACGTCGCGGACGTCCGCGCCGAGCGCGCGCAGCCGGGAGGACAGCTCGTCCTCCCCGCCGCGGCCGCGGGTCACCACCACGGCGCGCCCGGCGAGGGGGCCGGCCAACGCCTACCCCTGGCGCTTCGGGGCCGAGAGCGCCGCCGCCTTGCCCTCGGCCTCCTTGAGGATGGCCGCGGCGCCCTTCGAGAGGAGGTCCTCCGCGAGGGCCACGCCCATCGCGCGGGCGGACGCGGCCGGGCCGCTCCGCTCCCCGCGGATGATGCGGGTCCCGTCGAGCGACGCGACGAGCGCGCGCATCTTCACCGTCCCGCCCTCCACGGTGGCGTGGCCGGCGATCGGCACCTGGCAGCCGCCCTCGATGCGGCCGAGGAAGCCGCGCTCGGCCTCGATGCGGACCCGGGTCTCCGGGTGCTCGAGGCGGGCGAGGCGCGCCATCGTGGCGGCGTCGGCGGCGCGGGCCTCGAGCGCGAGCGCGCCCTGGGCGACGGCCGGGAGCATCTCGTCCGGCGAGAGCACCTGGGTCGCGTGCTCGGCGAGGCCGAGGCGGCGGAGGCCGGCGTAGGCGAGGACGACCGCGTCGAGCTCGGAGGTCGCCTTGTTGAGGCGGGTCTGCACGTTGCCGCGCACCACGTGGAGCTCGAGGTCGGGGCGCACCGCCTTCAGCTGGGCGCCGCGGCGGAGCGAGGAGGTGCCGACCTTCGCGCCCTTCGGGAGCTGGTCGAGCGTCTTCCAGCGCGGCGAGCAGAGCGCGTCGCGCGGGTCCTCGCGCACCGGCACCGCGGCGATGACGAGCCCCGGCGCGAGCTCGGCCGGGAGGTCCTTCATCGAGTGCACGGCGATCTCGGCGTCGCCCTTGAGGAGCGCGTCCTCGATCTCCTTCACGAAGAGCCCCTTGCCGCCGACCTCGGCGAGCGGGACCTCGAGGATGCGGTCGCCCTTGGTCATGAGCTCGTGGAGGACCACCTCGAGGCCGGGCTCCTGGGCGCGGAGGAGGTCGGCCACGTGGTTGGCCTGCCACTTCGCCAGCGGGCTGCGGCGGGTCGCGATGCGGATCATGTCTCGTGTTCTCCTGGCTACGACTCGGACGACGCCGCCTTGCGGTCGGGGGCGCGCGGCTCGGGTCTCTTCTGGTCCGGCGACGCGCCGGGGCTTTGCTCCCCCGCGATGCCGAACAGGTCGGCCGCGGCGGTGGGCAGGGTCCCGTCGCCGGAGGCCGCGGCCTCCTTCAGGCGGGAGGTCGGGCCGTGGAGGAGCTTGTTGACGATGGCCTGCGCCATCGCCTCCACGCTGCGCTTCCCCTTCTCGTCGAGCTTCTGGCCGAGGTGCGCGAGCGTCCGCTCGGCCTCGGCGCGGGCGATCTGCTCGGCGTGGCGCCGGAGCTCGGAGAGCACCGGCAGGGCCGCCCGGGTCTCCCGCTCCTTCGCGAAGGCCATCACCTCGGCCTCCACGATCGCCTCCGCCCGGAGCGCCTCGCCCTTGCGGGCCTCCTGGGTGGAGTTGACGACGCGCTCCATGTCGTCGACGTCGTAGGCGAAGACCTCGCCCATCTCGGCGCAGGCCGGGTCGACGTTGCGCGGCACCGCGAGATCGATGAGGCAGAGCGAGCGGGAGCGGCGCGAGCGCATCGCGGTCCCGACGAGCTCCTTCGTGACGACGTAGGTCGGGGCGCCGGTGGACACGATCACGACGTCCGCCTCGACGAGCAGCCGCGGGAGCTCCTCGAAGGTCCGGAACAGGCCGCCCACCTGCTCGGCGAGCGCGAGGCCGCGCTCCGGCGAGCGGTTCGTGACGAGGATCCGGTCCGCGCCGAGCACCGCGAGGGCCTTCGCCGAGAGCGCGCCCATCTTGCCGGCGCCGACGAGGAGGATGGCCCGGCCCTTGAGGTCCCCGAAGATCTTCTCGACGAGCTCGACCGCGACCTGGGACATCGAGGTCGCGCCCCGGCCGATCTCGGTCTCGGTGCGGATGCGCTTCGCGGTCGAGAAGGCGCGGTTGCACAGGCGCGAGATGTAGGAGCCCGCGGTCTGGGCGGAGCTCGCGAGGCCGTAAGCCTCCTTCACCTGCCCGAGGATCTGCTGCTCGCCGACGACCATCGAGTCGAGCGACGACGAGACCCGGAACAGGTGCCGGATCGCCTCGACGCCGCGGCGCACGTAGACGTGG
This sequence comes from Anaeromyxobacter sp., assembly GCA_046351695.1. GTDB lineage: Bacteria > Myxococcota > Myxococcia > Myxococcales > Anaeromyxobacteraceae > Anaeromyxobacter. The sequence continues at coordinate 453,592 of JAXLYA010000002.1, forward strand.
TCGCCGGCGGCCTGGGAGCGGGAGGTGAAGAACCCCCGCGCGGCGGCCTCCGTCTCGGCGTGGACGAACACCTCCACCCGGTTGCAGGTCGAGACCACGAAGGCCTCGTCCACCCCGGGCTCGGCCTTGAGGGCCTGCATCGCGACCTTGAGCGCGTCGCCGGTCAGCGCGACCTTCTCGCGGACCTCGATGGGCGCGCTCTTGTGCGACAGGCCGACGAGGAACAGCTCCTTCACGGCCGCGCCTCCATCGTCGCGGGCGCGCCGCCGGGCTCGGTGAGCCCGTAGTTGCCGGTGTGGCGCGTGATGCCCGGGATCATCTTCATCGTGACCATCGAGCTCATCACGATGGCGAAGCCGACGAGGGTGAGGAGCGCGTACCGGCGGCCGTGCCAGCCGGAGTGGCGCAGCTGCACCATCGCGCCGTACAGGAGCCACACGCCGACCGAGACCACCTGCTGCGGGTCCCAGGACCAGGCGGTCTTCCAGACGCTGGTCGCCGTCACGGTGCCGGCGACGAGCGCGACCGAGAAGACGACGAACCCCGCCCGCACGAGCCGCTGGTTCATGCGGTCGAGCTGGTCGAGGGAGGGCAGGCGCGAGAAGAGGGCGCCGAAGCGCTTCCCCTTCACCTCGCGCTCCTGGAGCAGGTACATGACGCCCACGCCGAACGCGATGGCGAAGAGGGCCACCCCGAGCACGGCCGACATGATGTGGATGGTGATCGCCGGGTGGCGGACCATCTCCGGCGCGATGTCCGGGTGGCCGGGCGTCCCGAAGAGCGCCGGCGTGAGCAGCACGAGCGTGAACGGGGTGACGAACGCCCCGAGGCTCGGCAGCCGGTAGAAGCGGTGCAGGAGCAGGTACGCGCCCGTCACGAGCCACACGAGCAGGACCACCCCGCCGCGCAGGCCGAAGAACTCGCGGCCGCCGAACTCGGCGCAGCCCGCGCCGATGGCCATCGCGTGCACGACGAACCCGCCGAGCTGCCACCAGAAGCCGAAGGTGGCCGCGGCGGTGTGTCGCGGGCGCGCGAAGTAGAGGATGTAGCCGGCGGCGCCGACGACGTACAGCAGGGCTGCGATGCGTAGGATCTCGATGCTCATGGCTTCTTCCCGGGCCTAAGGGAGCCCGGTCAGGACAGGTTGTCCAGCAGGAAGCGGGCGAGGGCCTCGGCCTCCTTGCGCTTCTCCTCGAGCTCCTTCGGCAGCGGCGCGCCGCCGAGCGGCTTCGAGCGCGCCTCCTCGGCCGGCTTCTTCTTGGCCGGCCCGGAGGGCGCCGTCGCGGCCGCCTGCAGCACGCTCGCCTCGGCGAGGAACCCCTGCTGCACCTCGTAGACGAGGTCCCCCACGATGCAGGAGTCTCCGGCCGGCTCCGCCCCCATGTCCTTGAGCTGCGACATGGGCTTCACCTTGTGGACGAGGGCGTTCGGGTCCGTCTCGCCCGACAGGAGCTTCATGAACCGGATCGCCGGCTCGAGGGCGTAGCTCCTCCCCGACCCCTCCCCCGAGAGGAGGGTCATCACGTTGCCGACGAAGTCGATCTTCCCCTGGTCCGCCCAGGAATCGAGCATCGCCTGCGATACGAAGAGGAGTCCCGCCATGGTGACGCGCGGAAATTACCACCAAAGGCGACACCCTTGCCAGGGTCAGACCCAGCGGCTAAACAAGGCCCCCCGAAGCCTTCCAACGGAGCAAAGACCATGGCCTCGAACGACCTCGTCATCCTGCAGGACGCCACCTTCGACAAGGAGGTCCTGAAGTCCGACGTCCCCGTGCTCGTCGACTTCTGGGCGGTCTGGTGCGGCCCCTGCAAGGCGATCGCGCCCCACGTCGAGGCGCTCGCCTCGGAGTACAAGGGCAAGGTGAAGGTCGCGAAGATGGACGTGGACGAGCACCAGCAGGTGCCCCAGCAGTACGGCATCCGGTCCATCCCGACCCTCCTCGTCTTCAAGGGCGGCCGCGTGGTCGACACCATCGTCGGCGCGGTGCCGAAGGCGAAGCTCGAGGAGTCGCTCAAGAAGGCCATGACGTAGGCCTCCTCCTCCCCTCCCCCCGCTGTGCGTCACCGTGCGCCGCGAGGCGCCGGGGCTCGCCGTTCCGGGCCCGGCGCTGCGCGCGGCGTCTTGCCCGCGGCGAACGAGGTTTCCGCTCGGCGGGCGGCGGAACTCGGTTGCGGGGGACGCGTTGCGTCCCCGCAACCTCAGACACCCGCCGCCTGCGCACTTCTGATCCACGCCGCCGCGGATCGCGCGGTCCGCTTCGCCGTGCTCGCGATGGGCCCGTCACGGCGACCCCGGCGCCTCGCGGCGAGGGAGGCGCGGTGGGATGTGGTGGCGAGTGGTGCAGGCGGCGCACGATCAGCGCCCTGGCCGGTGAGCTGGACGTTGGACGCTGGGAGACGCCGCGCGCGGCGTGCGTGATCCGTCGCTCCCTCACTCCGTCGGCAAACGCATCCGATACCCCGGGCGCCCGAGGCCCACAGCACCGTCCGCAGGTGCGAACGAGCGGAACGCTAATTCACGAACCGCCGCATCCCCAGGTTCGCGAGCAGCCCCATGGCCGCGTAGATGACGAGGACCGAGGAGCCACCGTAGCTCATGAGCGGCAGGGTGACGCCGACGACCGGGAGGACGCCGGTCACCATGCCGACGTTGATGGTGACCTGCCAGAAGAGCATCCCGACGAGCCCCACCGCGAGGAAGCTCCCGAACCGGTCGCGGGCGTTCCCGGCTATCTCGATCGCGCTCGCGATGAGGACGAAGTAGAGCGCGAGGAGGAGCAGGCAGCCCACGAAGCCGCGCTCCTCGGCCCACACCGAGAAGATGAAGTCGGTGTGCTGCTCGGGCAGGAACGAGAGGTAGGTCTGGGTCCCCTGCCCCCAGCCCTTCCCGAAGCCCTGGCCGGAGCCGACCGCGATCATCGACTGCGTCGCGTGGTAGCCGGCGCCGAGGGCGTCCTTGCCCGGATCGAGGAACGTCTCCACCCGCTTCTTCTGGTACGGCTTGAGGTGCGGGTAGACGAAGACCGCGCCGCTCACCGCGACGGTGGCGAGGACCGCGAGCGTCTTCCAGCGCACGCGCGCGAAGAGGACCTGGGTCATCCCCGTCGCGACGATGATGAGCGCGGTGCCGAGGTCCGGCTGCTTCAGGGTGAGCACCGCCGGCAGGAGGATGATGGCGAACGGGATCAGGAGGCCGGTGAGCCCGTAGCCCTCCTTCCCGCGCTTCTCGGCGTCGTGGCTGAACCAGGCGGCGAGCGCCAGCGCCACCGCGAGCTTCGCGAGCTCGGAGGGCTGCAGGTTGATCGGCCCGAGGTCGAGCCAGCGCCGCGCGCCCATCACCACCTTGCCCTTCACGAAGACGAGCAGGAGGAGCCCCACCGTGCCGCCGTAGGCGAGCCAGGCGAGCCGCTGGAAGGTGCGGGTGTCGAACAGGCAGATGCCGAGCGCGAGGATGGCGCCGGCGCCCATGAACCAGCTCTGCTGGATCCAGACCGGCGCGTGCGCGCTGCGGGACGCGGAGGCGAGGTTCCAGATCCCGATCACCGAGATGGCGAGCGTGACGAACGCGAGGTGCCACGGGAAGTGGGCGAAGATCCGCCGCTGGGGCGACGCCGAGAAGCTGATCTCAGCCACGCTTCACCTCGGGCCGGGCGTCCCCGGGGTCGAGCTCGCCCATCTGCGGCTTCCAGGGCTTCCACGGCGCGAGCGGCGGCGTGGACGTGGGGGCCGGCGCGGGCGACCCGGCCGGCGCCGTGCCCGGCGGCGTCCCGGCGCGCTCGGCGTCGTCCTGCGCCTTCAGCCGGATCCAGGACTTCACCACCTCGACCGCCGTCGGGGCGGCGTTCGACGCGCCGAAGCCGGAGTGCTCGTTGAGCACCACCACCACGATCTGCGGATCGTCGGCCGGCGCGAAGGTGACGAACCACGCGTGATCGCGCTGCGCGTAGGGGACCTGCGCGGCCTTGAGGCGGACCGCGCCGATCTTCACGACCTGGGCGGTGCCGGTCTTCCCGGCGAGCTTCACCTCGAGGTCCTTGGGGCGGACGCCGTAGGCGGTGCCGTACGGCTCGTTCACCGCGGCGAGCAGCCCCTTCAGCACCGCCGCCCGCGTCTCCGGCGCGATGCGCGGGCGGGACTTCTCCTGCGGCGCGAACTGCTGGAGCACGCGGCCGTCGGCGTCCTCCACCCGGAGCACCACCTGCGGCCTCCAGACGATCCCGGTCGCGAGCGCCCCGTAGAACACCACCTGCTGCATCGGCGTGACGTTCACGTCGCCCTGCCCGATGGCGAGGTTCACCGGCATGCCGCGCTGGTAACCGCCCGGGATCCGGGCGTCGTGCCACTTCACGTCCGGCACGATGCCGGGCACCTCGCCGGCGACGTCGAAGCCGGTCGGCACGCCGAGCCCGAAGGCGTTCGCCCACCTCGCGATCGGGTCGGCGCCGAGGCGGGCGCCCGCCTCGTAGAAGAAGACGTCGCAGCTCGCGCCGAGCGCGTGCTCGAAGTCGACGTAGCCGTGGCCCGACTCCTTGTCGCAGCGCCAGCGGTACTTGCCCATGGTGAAGTGGCCGGGGCAGTAGACCTGGGTGGTCGGCTTGAAGACGCCCTCCTCCATGGCCGCGATCGAGGTGAGGGCCTTGAAGGTCGAGCCCGGGTGGTAGTGCTGCTGGATCGCCCGGAAGAGCTCGGGCTGCAAGGGGTCGGCGTGGATCGCGGCGAGCTCGGCCGAGGTGATGCGGCCCGACATCTTGTTCGGGTCGGGCGCGGGCCGGTCGACGAGCGCGAGCAGGAAGCCGGTCTTCGCGTCCATCGCGATGACCGCGCCGGCGGTGGCGGGGAACGCCTTCTCGGCGATCTCCTGGAGGCGCCAGTCGATCGAGAGCACGAGGTTGTGGCCGGGCGTGGAGCGGACCACCCGCTGGTCCTCGGGGATGAGCTCGTCGGCGTCGTCCTTGCGGCGGCCCTTCGCGTCGACGGGGACACGCTCCTTCCCGTCCACGCCGCGCAGCTCGCGCTCCCAGCGGCGCTCGAGCCCGCGGCGGCCGACGTAGTCGCCCACGAGGTAGGCCGACTGCGGGGCCCTGTCCCGCTGCAGGTCGTCGTTGAGCTTCTTGAGCTCGTCCGGCCCGGCCTCGTTCATGTAGCCGATGAGGTGGCCGCCGAGCGAGCCGTAGCGGTAGTTGCGGTGGGGCGTCGCCTGCACGTCGATGCCCGGCAGGTCCATCTGGTTCGCGAGGAAGAGGTCGAGCTCCTCGCGCGGGAGGTCCACCTTCACGGTGAAGGGGCGGAAGCGCTCGAGCTTCTTCGCCGAGCGGAGCTGGTTGCGCGCGCGCTCGAGCTCCTCCTCCGACATCGCGAGCATCGTCGCGAGGCGGGAGAGCACGTCCTCGCAGGTCTTGCCGCAGAAGTAGGGCGTGAGCGACACGTCGTAGGAGGGGCGCGCGTCCACCAGGATCCGGCGGTTGCGGTCGAGCACCTGCCCGCGGTCGGCGGGCTGGCGGAGCTCCTTCACGAAGTTCTCGTCCGCCTTCTCCTTGAACTCGTCGCCGCGCAGCACCTGCAGCTGGTAGAGGCGCCCGAGGAGCACGAGGAAGGCGACGACCATCACGCCCGTCGCCCAGAACAGGCGGGGCCTGAAGTCCTTCTGCGAGGCGCCCGGGGCGCTGGGAGGGAGGAGCGACATCTCGCGATCAGGGCAGGAGGCCCGGCTCCTCGCGGTCGAACAGGAGGTCCACCCGGCGCAGGAGCGCGAGCACCGCCGGCGAGGCCGCCGCGGTGCAGAGCGCCTCCACCGCGATGCGACCGGCGAGGTTCGCGCCCGGCGCGAGCTCCGGGGCCGAGGTGAAGCGGGTGAGGAGCAGCGCCCCCACCGCGAGCACCGCCGCCGCGAGCCCGGAGAGCGCCGCGAAGGGCGCCCGCCCGCGCACGTCGACCGCCGCGCCGACCGCCCGGGCGAGCACGAAGAGCAGCACGCACAGGAAGGTGTGGAGCCCCTTCGGCGCGCCGGTCACGACGTCGAGCACGTAGCCGGTGCCGGCGGCGGCCACCGAGCCGTCGACGTTGTTCTCGTGCAGCCCGAGGTAGACCACCACCGAGGCGAGCAGGGAGAGCGAGAAGGCCCCGCCCCCCAGCCAGGCGAGGAGCGCCGCCTGCGCCGCCGCGAGCAGGAGCGCCACGAGGACGTGCGCGAGGGCCTTCACGGCGCGGTCCCCGGCGCGAGCGCGGCCGGCATCGCCTCGTTCGACCGCTCCCAGCGGGTCACGACGAGGACCTCCTCGATGCGGGTCACGTCGACGGCCGGCGCGACCCGGGCGTCCATGAAGAGCCCGTGCGCGTTCTTCTCGAGGTGGTGGACGCGGCCGACCGGCAACCCGCGGGGGAACACGCCGTCGGTGCCCGCCGTCACGAGGAGATCGCCCTCGATCATGTCCTCGGAGCGGAGCGCGTAGTCGAGGCGGGCGGCGTCCGGCTTCCCGAGGCCGCGCACGTTCGCGCGGGCGCGGGTGCGCTCGACCCGCACCGCGATGGAGCTGTTGCGATCGGAGAGCACGAGGACGTCCGCCGTCGCGTCGGAGACGCTGTGCACGCGCCCCACGACGCCGTTCGCGACCACGACCGGCATCGCCCGGTCGACGCCGTCCTTCAGCCCGCGGTCGAGGGTGAGGAGCTGCAGCCCGGTGGGCCCGAGCTTCACGCCGATGACGCGCGCGCCGACGTAGGTGCGCTCCGGAGCGCCGGTCTGGAAGGCGAGGAGGTGCCGGAGCCGCTCGACCTCGGCGCGCTCCGAGAGGAGCTCGAGCCGCTCGAGCCGCAGGCGGTTCACCTCCTGCGACAGCTCGAGCGCCCGCTCGTGCGCGTGGCGGAGGCCGACGTACCCCGACCAGGCGTTCATCGCGCCGGTGACGGCCCACGCGACCCCCCGCTCGAGGGGCGTGGTGAGCCACAGCACCGCGCGATCGAGGCGCGTGCGCTCGCTCGGCTTGCGCGCGTGGGCGAAGAACACGCCGAGGGGGACGAGGAGGAGCACCGAGACCAGGATGAGCTCTCGGTACCGCCTGAGGAGCGCGAGCACGCGACTTTGACTCCAGCTGCTGGTTAGGGCGCAGGATCCGGCGTGGGGGCCGGAATCACTTGCATTTTAGCCCCTGTTGACTAGGGTGTTCAACCTCGCAGCGCTCCCGTGAGGGGGCGCCGACCCTTCAACAACCGGGAGCACCCGTTTCATGCTCGACGTCCTGCGTGACAACAAGCGCGGCCTGTTCAGCTGGATCATCATCCTCGGCCTCGCGACCATCTTCGCCATCTACTTCGGTGGGCCGGGCTCGCTCTCCCGTAACAAGGGCGGCGGCGTCTCCGGCGGTACCGCCCAGTACGCCGCCCGCGTGAACGGCGAGGTGGTCGGGGCGCTGGAGTTCGAGAAGCAGGTCAACCGGCTCTTCGAGGTCTACCGCGCCCAGTCGGGCGGGCAGCTCACCCGGGAGCTGGCGGCCCAGCTCGGCCTCACGACCCAGGCCCTCGACATGCTCATCGACCGCAAGGTCGTGATCCAGGAGGCGAAGCGGCGCGGGATCGTGATCCCGGACGAGGACGTCGCGAAGGAGATCGCCCAGAACCAGGCGTTCTTCGTGAACGGCCAGTTCGACCGCGCGGCCTACCGCGAGATCGCCCGCCAGAACTTCGGCAACGAGGCGCGCTTCGAGGACGCCATCCGCGAGGACATGCTCTACCGGCAGCTGACCGGCGCCGTGGAGCAGACCGTGAAGGTCTCGCCCGCCGACGTCCGCCAGACCTGGGAGCAGGCGAACGACCGCGTCGCGCTCCGGTACGTCCTCTTTCCCCGCACCGCGCTCGAGGCCGAGGTGAAGCCCACCGACGCCGAGGCGGCCGCGTTCGCGCAGAAGGAGGCCGCCCGGGTCCAGGCCTTCTACGACGAGAACAAGGCGCGCTTCGAGCAGAAGGCGAAGGCCAAGGTCCGCCACGTCCTCGCCCGCGTGGCCGAGGGCGCCGACGCCGCCGCCGACGCGGCCGCGCGGAAGCGCATCGAGGACGCCGCCGCCCGCGTGAAGAAGGGCGAGGACTTCGGCGCCGTCGCCGCGTCGCTCTCCGACGACGAGAACACCAAGCTCAAGGGTGGCGACCTCGGCTACGTCGCCGAGGGGCTCTACGACGAGGCCTTCGTGAAGGCCGCGCTCGCCCTCAAGAAGGGCGAGGTCTCCGCGCCGGTGCGCACGCAGGCCGGCTGGCACCTCGTGAAGGCCGACGAGGTCGTCCCCGCGAAGACCACCACCCTCGAGGAGGCGAAGCTCCAGATCGCGAAGGAGCTCATCGCGAAGGAGCGCGCCGTGAAGCTCGGCGCCGAGAAGGCCGCCGCCGCCCTCGCCGCCGCGCAGAAGGTGAAGGAGGCGGGCAAGCAGCTCGCCGGCTTCAAGGCGAAGGTGGGGGGCCGCGAGCTCGCCGCCGCCGAGACCGGCACGTTCGAGGCGAGCTCCGAGGTCGTCCCGCAGCTCGGCCTCGTGAAGGAGCTGCGCGACGCGGCCCTCGCCGCGAACGCGGGCACGCTCCTCCCGAAGGTGTACGAGACGGCGGCCGGCCCGGTGGTCGCCGAGGTCGTCACCCGCGAGCGCCCGGATCCGGCGAAGTGGGAGAAGGACAAGGACGCCGCCACCGACGCCCTCCGCCGCCAGCGCAGCTACGTCGCGCAGCAGGCGTGGGTGAAGACCCTGCGCGACGCCGCGAAGATCGAGAAGAACGAGGGCTACCTCGCCGAGGTCGCGCCCGGCGCCCGGCGGTAGCCGTGCCCCGCCTCGTCCTCGCCTCGCAGAGCCCACGCCGGCGCGAGCTGCTCGCCGGCCTGGGCCTCGCGCTCGACGTGCGCCCCGCGCACGCCGACGAGTCGCAGCGGCCGGGCGAGGCGCCGGCCGACTACGTCCTGCGCGTCGCCCGCGACAAGGCCCGCGCCGTGCCCGGCGACGTCGTGCTGGGCGCGGACACCGCGGTGGTCGTGCGCGGCGCGATCCTCGGGAAGCCCGCCGACCAGGCCGACGCGCGCCGCATGCTGCGGGCCCTCTCCGGGGAGGTCCACGAGGTCCTCACCGGCGTCTGCGTGCGCAGGAACGCCGGGACGCTCGGGGTCGAGCTCGACGCGGTGGTGACGACCGAGGTCCGCTTCCAGCGCCTCACCTCCGCGCAGATCGACTGGTACGTCTCGACCGGCGAGCCGCTCGACAAGGCCGGCGCCTACGCCCTGCAGGGCGCGGGCGGCGTCTTCGTGGCCGGCGTCGAGGGCTCGGTCTCGAACGTGATCGGGCTCCCGCTCGGCGAGACCATCGAGCTCCTCCGGCACGCCGGCTTCCCCCTGCCCTGGGAGTCGCCGTGAGCGTCGGCGAGCGCGCCCGGGCGATCCTCGCCAGGATCCCGGCCGGCGCGACGCTCGTCGCGGTGTCGAAGACCCAGCCCGCGGAGGCGATCCGCGAGGCCTACGCCGCGGGGGTCCGGGACTTCGGCGAGAACTACGCGCAGGAGTGGCGGGCCAAGGCCGACGCGCTCGCCGACCTCGCCGACCTCCGGTGGCACTTCATCGGGTCCCTGCAGACCAACAAGGCGAGGCTGCTCGCCGGGCGGGTCGCCTGCGTCCACGCGGTCGACCGGCTCGAGCTCGCCCGCGAGCTCTCGAAGCGGTGGGCGGCCCTCGGGAAGACGCTGAAGATCTTCCTCGAGGTGAACACCGGCGGCGAGGCGTCGAAGGGCGGCTGTGCACCCGCGGAGGCCGAGGCGCTCGCGGCCGCGGTGAAGGCGCTGCCCGCGCTGGAGCTCGCCGGGCTCATGTGCATCCCGCCGCCCGAGGACGACCCGCGCCCGCACTTCCGCGCGCTCCGGGCGCTGCGCGACCGGCTCGGCCTGCGCGAGCTGTCGATGGGCATGAGCGCCGACTGGGAGGCCGCCCTCGAGGAGGGCTCGACCTTCGTGCGGGTCGGCAGCGCCATCTTTGGCGCGCGGCCTCCGAAGGCCGACCCATCCCGAGCGTAGCGGCCGCGCCAGCGGCCGCGGAGTCGAGGGATGGCGCGCGGCCTCCGAAGGCCGACCCCTAGATCCCCTTCAGCTTCAGCCGGCCCTCGTCGGTGACCGTCACCCGGTACTCCTGGCCGCAGTAGTAGCAGCGGATCTCGTCGCCGTTGCCGAACCCGTCGTCCCAGGGGTTGTTCGCGCTGCAGTCGGGGCAGTCGAAGTCCTTGAAGCGGCGCTCCGCGCCCTCACCACCCGGCTGCTTCTCGTCCTCGTCGTCGTACGTCCGGTCGTACGGCATCTCGCTGGCCCCTCCCCGGCCCGCAGCGTACACGGGATCGGGTGTGGGTGTGTGGGTGCCCCGCGCCGGGCCCGGCCCTGGGTTAGGATCGGCGCATGGAATACAGTGGCCTGCCCGGCCGTCGTTCCGGCATGCGGCCGCGGAGAACACCCCGGATGATCCTCAGCCTCGCCGCCTCCCTCCTCGCCCTCGCCGCGACCGCCCCCGCCCGGGCCGAGGCGTTCACGCCCGGCGAGGAGGCCGTCTACCAGGTCACGTACCTGCGCCTCCCCACCGGCGAGGCCCGCATCTCGGTCGGCGCGCCCCAGGGCAGCATCTGGCCGGTCACCTTCCAGGCGAAGACCGGCGGCATCGCGAGCCTGTTCGACATCAAGGAGCACATGGTCTCGTTCTGGGACCACACCACCCGCTCCTCGCGCGGCTCCGACCTGCGCGCGTACGAGGTCGGCGACCTGCACGTCGACTCGACCCGCTTCGACCGCGAGAACGGCAAGGCGACGGTCACCATCGAGCGCAAGGGCAGGAAGAAGGTGAAGAACCTCGACGTGCCCTCCGACGTGCACGAGCTCACGAGCGCCTTCATGTGGCTGCGCCTGCAGCCGCTCGCCGAGGGCCAGACCTACCGGGTCCCGGTCATCGCGAGCAACAAGGCCTCCACGCTCGTGATGCAGGTCGAGGGGCGCGAGCAGGTGAAGACCCCCGCCGGGCGGTTCGAGGCGTTCAAGCTGAAGGTCGAGACGCAGATCGAGGGCAAGTTCTCGTCGTCCCGCCCGCTCGCGATGTGGGTCACCACCGACGACGCTCACGTGCTCCTGCGCGTCGAGGCGGACTTCGCGGTCGGCAGCATGGTGGTCGCGCTCAAGCGCTACACGCCGGGCGCGCCGCTGACCGCGGACGCCCGCTGAGCCGCTCGCCTCCGCCGCCTTGCAGCGGCCAGGTTCGAGACGGGTGTTCCCTCACCCGCGGCCTGTCCGGCTCGCCCCGCTACGATATGCTCCAGGCGTGGACCCGCGATCCGTGGCGCGATCCGAGGGCGTTCGCCGGGAACGGCGACGGCGCCGGCCTCTACCCGGGCCGGCCGGAGGAGCCGGGCGGGGAGCACCCGTTCCCGGTGGAGTCGATCCGGCCGAAGGTCATCCGCGACGCCTACGAGGACGCGGAGCTCCTCGCGCTCGCGGAGCCACTCGCGGCGCGCACGGCGAGGTGAGCCGGTGATCGCCGCGGCGCTCGTGGCGGCGGCCCTCGCGGGCGGGTGCGGCCCGCCGCTGCCCGCGCCCGGGGCCCGGCCCTTCCGCACCGGCGAGACGCTCACCTACGACCTCGACCTCCTCGGCATGGTGAAGGCGGGCGACCTCGAGCTCGCCGTGGGCCGGCCGATGTCGGCGGGCAGGATCGTGCCGCTCAAGGCGCGCGCCCGGACCACCGCGCAGGTCTCGTCGCTCAAGAAGCTCGTCGCCGTGGGGCTCTCCTGGGTCGAGGCCGCGACGCTCCTCCCGGAGCGCTACCGCGACGAGTCCGAGGAGGGCGGCGTCCACCGCTCCTCCGACGCGAAGCTCCGGCCGCCCGCGGCGGAGGTCGTGCTCGAGAGCGCGACCGGCGACCAGCGGGGGGCGTCGCGCTTCGAGCGGAGGGGCGACGTGCTCGACCCGGTCTCGACGGTCTACCTCCTGCGCGCGGCGCGCCTCGAGGCCGGCGAGCGGTTCTGCTTCGACGCCGTGGGCCGGGGCCGCTACTGGCGGGTGGAGGCGACCGTCGCGCCCGACCGCGAGAAGGTCGAGACGCCGGCCGGGAAGTTCGACACCGTGCGCGTGGACCTCACCGGCCGCCGGGCGGACGGCCGGGCGGACGCGAAGGCGTACGAGGTGCACCTGTGGTTCTCGCGCGACGCCCGGCGGCTGCTCGTCGCCGCGGTGACCGAGCTCGACGTCGGCCCGGCGAGCGTGACGCTCACCTCGGTGCGGTCACCGTGATCCTCGGCCGTATGGCCCGAGCGTAGCCTCCCGCGCAGCGGGAGGCGGAGTCGAGGGAGGGACTACATCCGCGCCGCGACCTGCGCGAGCCGGCGCCTGAGCGACGACAGCGTCTGCGAGAGCGCCTCCATCTTCTCGATGGGCGCCCCGCCGATGGCGAGCGAGAGGAAGCGGCCCTGCGACGGCTCCGGATCGCGGAGCGCGGCGTCCACGTTCGCGACGTACGCCGCGACGGCGGAGAGCGCGGCGCGGGCCTCGGCGAGGTCGTCCTCGAGGAAGTCGAGCACCACGTGCTCGCGCGCGCTCCGGTCGGCGAGCCGCTGGCGGAGCGCCTCGACCGGGCCGACGGCGGGCGCGGCCGGCGCGGCGCGCGGCGCGGGGCGCACCGCGGTCGTCGCCAGGGTGGCCTGGACGGACTGGACGGCGCGGGCGACGGCGGCGGCGGTCTTGTGGCTCATGCGGTTCCTCCGGCCTCCCGCGCCTGGCGGCGCCGGACGGCCTCGATGGCGGCGTGGATGCGTGCGGGGCTCTGGCCCTCGGCGACGAGCTCGCGGACCTCGCGGGCCGCGGCGGCGAGGCCGTCGGGATCGGTGGCGCCGCGGGCCTCGGCGAGGGCGCGGGCGAGCGCCTCGTCCGGCGCGGCCGTGCGCCGGGGGCGCGGCGGCGGGGCCGGGGACGCGGCGGCGGCGGGCGGCGGCAGCGCCTCGAGCACCGCGCGGCCCGAGAGGACGTCGTCGCCGAGCGGCGCACCGTCGGCCTCGCGCGGCAGGAGCACGCGCCAGAGGGTGCCGCGGTTGTCGCGGTGGAGGGGGCGCGCGAGCCCTGCGGCGACGATCGCGTCGAGCACGCGGAGGAGGCGGCGCTCGGACAGGCCGAGCCGGGCCTCGAGATCGCGCTTCGCGATGCGGCAGAAGTTCCGCCCTTCGCCCCACGAGAGCCGCAGCAGCTGCAGGTACGCGGCCTGCTCCTCGGCGCGGAGCCGGCCGGCCGCGTCGTCGAAGGCCTCGAGCGGGATGGGCGCGTAGGCGGCGCGCACGCGGACCGCGCCGAGCAGCTCGCCGCCGAAGGGCAGGCGGCGCATCTCGCCCGCCTCGAGGCGCTCGGCGGGCACGGCCGCGGGATCGACCCGCGCCGTCCTCAGCGCCGCGCTGCCCCGGATGCCCCGGTGGTTGACCCGCCCGCCCACGCCCGCTCCTTCCGCCCCGACCCCGTACCCAGCCCAGGGGACGAGCGTAATCCAGCGATATCGAGGGTCAATTTTCCGTCCGGCCGGAGCGCGCCCCGGCCGGGCACCCCGGCGGCGTGACGCCCGCACTTGCAGTGAGAATCCGGACCCGGTACCGAACGGGCGTGCCCGGAGATCCCTTCGGCGTCGCCCCCGCGGAGTACGAGCGCCTCGACCGGCTCCTCGACGCGGCGCTCGACCTCTCCCCCGGCGAGCGGGAACGCTTCCTCGCGGCGCTGGCCGGTGAGGACGCCGCGCTCGCGCCCCGGCTGCGCGCGCTCCTCGAGGGAGGGGCGCCGCTCCGCACGCTGCCGGACCTCGGGCCGGCCACGCTCCCCGGCCCGGCGCCGGCCGGCCCAGACCTCGCCACCCCGGCGGCCGGGAGGCCGGCGGTCGGGAGCCCGGGCGCGCTGGTCGGGCCGTACCGGCTCGCGACCGTGCTCGGCGAGGGCGGCATGGCGACCGTGTGGCTCGCCCGCCGCGCCGACGGGACGCTCGACCGCGCCGTCGCGCTCAAGCTGCCGCGCGACGCGGCGGGCTTCGCCGAGCGCCTCGCGCGCGAGCGGGACATCCTGGCCGGCCTCGCGCATCCGGGCATCGCGCGGCTCTACGACGCGGGCGTCGCCCAGGACGGACAGCCGTTCCTCGCGCTCGAGTTCGTGGACGGCGTGCCCATCGACGCGCACGCGCGCGCGCGGCGGCTCTTCGTCCCCGCCCGCCTCGAGCTCTTCCTGCAGGCCGCCGCGGCGCTCGCCTACGCGCACGGCCGCCTCGTCGTGCACCGCGACCTCAAGCCCTCGAACCTCCTCGTCACCGGCGATGGCGACGTCCGGCTGCTCGACTTCGGGATCGCCCGGTTGCTCGGCGGCGCCGGGGCGGCCGAGGCGGCCGTCACGCGGCAGGGCGCGCCCGCCCTGACCCCCGCCTATGCCTCGCCCGAGCAGATCCGCGGGGAGCCGCAGGGCGTCGCGTCCGACGTCTTCTCGCTCGGGGTCGTCCTGTACGAGCTCCTCGCCGGGGTCCGCCCGTTCGACGCGCCCTCGCGGCGCGCGCTCGAGGACGCGATCCTGGAGGCGGAGGCACGGCCGCCGAGCGTGGCCGCCCGGGACCCTGCGGTGGCGCGCGCCCTCCGCGGCGACCTCGACACCATCGTGCTGAAGGCGCTCCGGAAGGCGCCGGAGGAGCGGTACCCGACCGTGGACGCCTTCGCCGACGACGTGCGGCGCTACCTCGCGGGCCTCCCCGTCCTCGCGCGGCGGGGCGGCGCCCTCTACCGGCTGAGGAAGCACCTCCTGCGCCATCCCTTCGCGACCGCGGCGGCGGCCCTCGGCGTGGCGGCGCTCCTCCTCACCACCGGCGCGGCGCTCCTCTCCGCGCGCCGCGCCCTCGCCGAGCGGGACCGCGCCGAGGAGGCGAAGACGTTCATCGTCTCGCTGCTCCGCGCCGCCGACCCCTACGTGGCCGGCCGCCCGCTCACCGCCGCCGACCTCCTCGAGCAGGCCCGCGCGCGCATCGACCGCGACCTCGGCGCCCGGCCCGAGCTCCGGGTGGAGCTCCTCACCGAGATCGGCACGAGCCTCGTGCACCTCCAGGCGCTCGACGCCGCCGACCGCCTGCTGGCCGAGGCGGTGGAGGACGGCGAGCGATCGCTCGGCCCCGCCGATCGGCTCACCCTGCTCGCGCGCCTCGCCCGCGCGGACGTGCACCGGCTCCGTGGACGGATCGACGCGTTCGAGGCCGACCTGACGGAGCTCCTCCCCCGCCTGCGGGCCGCGCCCTGGGCGACGCCGGACGTGGTCGGGCAGGCCCTGCGGCTGGGGGCGTTCCTGGAGCTCTCGCGCGGCCGCCCGCGCCGGGCCGTGGCGCTCGCGGAGGAGGCGCGCGCCGTCGCGCTCGCCGCGGGTGGGGAGCGCACCCGGCTCGCCCTGAACGCGGACATGGCGCTCGCCCTCGCGCAGGCGCAGGCCGGCGGCGTGGACGAGGCGCTGCGCCTCTCCGCGCGGGTGCTCGAGATCGCGAGCGAGCTCGGCGGCGGGCAGCCGCGCACCGCCAGCCTGGTCCAGGCGCGCATCGTGCGCGCGGTGGCCCTCGGCGCCAGCGGCGACCGCGCGGCCGCGACCGACCTCCTGCGGGCCGCGGCCGCCGACGCGCGCGCGCTCTTCGGCCCGGAGAGCACGGTGCTCGCCTTCGTGCTCCCGCGCGTGGCCCAGCACGAGCTCCTCGTCGGAGAGCTCGACGAGGCGCTCCGGGACGCCGAGGGGGCGGTGCGGGCCCTGCGCGGCCGGGCGCTGCCGGGCACGCACATCGAGGCGACCGCGCTCGACGCCCGCGGCCGCGCCCTCCTCGCGCTCGGGCGCGCAGGCGACGCGCTGGCGGACCTGGAGGCCGTCGCGGAGGTCGAGCAGCGCGTCGTCGGGCCGGCCCACCCGCGCGCCGCGTCGGCCCGGCTGCGGCTCGCCCACGCGCTCGCGCTCGACGGGCAGCGCGCGCGCGCGGGGACGAGCTCGCCCGGGCGCGGGCCCGGGGGCGCGCCCGCGGCGGAGGCGCTCCTCGTGGAGGGCTCCTCGCGCGCGCTCGCCGGCGCGCCCGCGCGCGCGGCGGCGCTGCACCGCGAGGGGTCCGCCGCGGCGGAGGGGCCGGAGGCGGACCTCCTCCGGGCCCGGCTCGAGGGGCAGCTCGGGCTCGACCTCCTCGCGGCGGGCGACGCCGGCGGCGCGGCGGCCGCGCTCGCGGGCGCGGTCGACGGCCTGCGGAGGCTGCAGCGCGCGCCGACGCCGGAGCTGCGGGGGTACGAGGCTGCGCTGGCCCGGGCGCGGCGCCGCTGACGGCGGCCCGCGCGGCCGCTACCCGCGCGCGATCTCGGCCTCGAGCCGATCGAGGTTCTGCTCGTTCGCGGGGCCGACGAACGCGAGCAGCTGGTCGCGCAGCGCGGCCGTCTCGAACGTCTGCGTCCAGGTCAGCCGCGTGCCGCCGGCCTCCGGCGCGAGCGCGAGGGTGAGCACGAACCGCGGCGCGTTCAGGTGCTCGACGACGACCTCGTCCGGAGCGACGACCACGAACCGGGCTTCGTTCGGGTAGTGCTTCCCGTCCGGGCCGTGCATCGTGTAGCGCCACGCGCCGCCGGGCCTGGGCTCGCAGACTTCGAAGGTGTTCGTGAAGCCCGCCGGCCCCCACCAGCGCGCGAGGCGGGCGGGGTCGGTGAACGCGGCGAGGACGCGGGCAGGCGGCGCCGCGAGGCGGCGCCCGGTGGTCGCGGAGCGGTCGGGCTCGTGCGGGGGCACGGGCGCGGAGGCGGCTAGATCAGGCCCCGGGAGCGGCGGAGCAGCTCGATGGTCTTCTGGTACTCGATGTCCCAGGCCGCCGTGCCCTCCTGCAGGTGCTTCAGGCGGGCGCGCGCCTCGCGGTCGATCTCGTCGTCGACGTCGAGGTGCTTCTTGAAGATCTGGTTCACCTTGCGGCGGATCGAGTGGTCGTCGGAGTAGACCTCCTCGACGTTCCTGGAGATGAGCAGGAACTCGATCATCTGGCCGATGACGTACTCGATGCCCTCGTCGCCCATCTTGAAGCCGCGGACGTCGGCCATCTCGCGCTTCACCTGGTTGAACCGGGACTGGTCGTAGCCGCGGCGCTCGAGCGCCTCGCGCGTGGCCGCGTTCACCCGCTCCTCGGCCGCGAGGTACTCCTTCATGATGGCGGCCATGTCCATCTCGGCGTCCGAGATGCGGAGGGTCTCCACCTCGATGTCGCCGTCCTGCATGAGGGTCTGCACGACCTCTCGGGCGATCGTCGGGATGACCTTCGGGTAAAGCCTCATGGAGTATGCCCCGGTGTCCTCGCTACCCGGGCGGTGCGTGTGCACCGCCGAAGTACGCGATTCGCAAAAGGTAACGCCCTATAAACCCCGCCCGCCGAGCGAGGCAAGGAAAAAGGCACGTCGGCTGGCATGTTCCGTGCGTTTCTCACCGAACGCACGCGCCCCGTGGGGCTGAAACCCTTCCCGGGCCCCCCGCGGGGGCCCGGGTCGGCTGGACCGCGCTGCGGCGCCGCGCCTTACGGCTGGTAGATCTTCATCACGTCGGCGAGCAGCTTCAGCGCCTCCGCCTTCGGGCGCTGGAAGGCGTTGCGGCCCATGATCGAGCCGAACGCGCCGCCCGCGGCGAGCCCCTTGATCTCCTCGAGCACCGCGTCGGTGCCCTTCGCCTCGCCGCCCGAGAAGATGACGATGCGCTTGCCGTTGAACGCGCTCTGCACGACGTGCTTCACGCGCTCGGCGAGCGTCGAGGTCGGGATCTTCTGCTCCTCGTAGACCTTCTTCGCCTCGGCCTGCTCGAGGAACGCCTTCGGCGGCTTCACCTTCACGATGTGCGCGCCGAGCTGGCAGGCGATCTGCGCCGCGTAAGCCGCGACGTCGATGGCCGTCTCGCCGTCCTTCGACACGCCGGTGCCGCGCGGGTAGCTCCACACGACGACCGCGAGGCCGGCCTGCTTCGCCTCCTCGGTCAGGGCGCGCAGCGCCTCGTACTGCGTGTTCCGGGCGTCGGAGGCCGGGTAGATCGTGTAGCCGATCGCCGCGCAGCCGAGGCGGACCGCCTCCTTCACCGAGGAGGTCACCGCCGAGATCGGCGCGCCGCCGAGCTTCGAGAGCGAGTCGGAGTTGTTGACCTTCAGGATGAGCGGGATCTGGCCGGCGTACTTGTGCGCGATCGCCTCGATGAAGCCGAGCGGCGCCGCGTACGCGTTGCAGCCGGACTCGATCGCGAGCTGCACGTGGTACTCGGGATCGTAGCCGGCCGGGTTCTTCGCGAACGAGCGCGCCGGGCCGTGCTCGAAGCCCTGGTCGACGGGCAGGATGACGAGCTTGCCCGTGCCGGCGAGCGTGCCGGTCATGAGCAGGCGGTAGAGGTTGGCGCGGGTGCCAGGGCTGTCCGAGTCGTACCAGGACAGGATCTCCTTCACGCGCGCGGTCGTACGCTCCTGCATGACTTCCTCCAGGCTTCGTTCGAGTGCCCCACCCGGAACGGGGGGGATGTCGGGCCGGTGCGAATCTACGGACACGCAAGGAGGCCCGGCAAGAGAAAAGCCGAGGTCCGGACGCGGTCGCTTCGCCGCAGGGCCGACCCGCGCATCAACCGCTCGCGGGGTGGCACCGCGGGACGAAGCCGCACCCTTCCGAGCGGCACGTTTCCACCGAGCGTCCCAGCGCACCCGCCGTCGGCACTTCTCCTCCGAGCGCGAGCCGCGCGAGCCGCGGCGCGTCGCGCTCGAACGCGCGGAGCTCGGCCGCCGACGGCGTGAGCTCGACGACGCGGTGGTCGCCGCGGAGGAACACGATCGCGGCGCGGACCTTCGCGCCCGGGTGCGCCCGCGCCGCGGCGAGCGCGTAGGCGGTGAGCTGGAAGCGGTACCGCTCCGCCGCGCCCGGCCGCGGGAGCGCGTACTTGTAATCGACGACGAACAGCTCGCCCTTCTCGCGCGCGAGGAGCGCGTCGATCGCGCCGTCGAGGTAGAGCGCGCCGGCGCCCGGCCCCGGCTCGCCGGCGAGCCGGAGCAGGAACGGCACCTCGCGCCGGAGCTTCCCCGCGCGCGCCGCCTTCGCGAGCTCCTTCCCCGCCGCCGAGTCGAGGAACCTCGCGGTCTCGACGAGGATCTTCTTCACCCCGCGCGCCTCCGGATCGTGCCCGCGCCGCGCCGCGACCGCCGCGAGCTGCGCCCGCCGCTCGAGCGGCGGCGCCGCGAGGTCCGCCTCGGAGAGCATCGCGTGCGCGAGGGTGCCGCGGACGGTCGCGCGGCCCGGATCGTCGCCCGGCTGCATGCCGGAGACGCCGCGCGGCTCGGGCAGGCCGAGGACGTGGGCGAAGTGATGGCGGCGAGGGCAGCGGAAGGCCTCGGAGAGGGAGGTGACGGCGAGACGGAGAGCGGGAGCAGGAGCGGAGGCAGGAGCAGGAGCAGGAGCAGGAGCAGCATGAGGAGCAGCGGAAGCAGGGGCGGTAGCCGTAGCAGAAGCGGTAGCAGGAGCGTTGGCCGCCCCGGTCCGCGCGTTCGCCTCTGCTTCTGCTTCCACTTCTGCTTCCACTTCTGCTCCTGCTCCACCTGCTCCCGTTGCCGCTCCTGCTCCTCCGCCTCCCCCCAGCTCCATCTGCCCCGTCGCGACCCTCCTCACCAGCGCGTCCTGATCGGGCACCTCCGCCAGCGCCCCCTCGAGGATCGCCCGCCACGTCTCCCCGCTCCCCTTCGTCGCCTCTCCCGAGAGCACCAGGTGGTCCCGCGCCCGCGTCATCGCGACGTACAGGAGCCGCCTCGACTCCGCGGCCGCCGACCGGCGGTCCGCGGCCCGGGCGGCCTCGAGCGACGCCGTCGTCCGCACCGCGTCCGCGAGCGGGTCGACGACCGGCGCGCACAGCCTCCCCTCGGCGTCGAGCAGCGGCCGCGGGCGGTCCTGGATCGGCCGCGCCCCGAGGTCCGGCACGAACACGACCGGCCACTCGAGCCCCTTCGCCTGGTGGATCGAGAGGAGCGCCACCGCGTCGCCCGCCTCGAGGTCCCCCTCCGGCTCGCGCGGCGGCCGCTCGGCCATGGTCCGGAGGTGCCGGGAGAGCTCCAGCGCCCCGCCGCCGTCGTCGTGGAAGCGGTGCGCGAGGGCGAGCGCCTTCTGGACGTTCGCGAGCCGCCGCTCGCCGCCGGGCGACGCGTGGAGCGCCGCCTCGAGCTCGAGCGCCTCGACGGCGCGCGCGAGGAGCTCGTGCACCGGCAGCCGGTCGCGGAGCGGCCGGAGCGCCGCGTACGTGCCGAGGAGCGCGCCGAGCCGGCCCCACTCCTCCTCCGGCACCGCGCCCGCGCCGGCCTCCGCCTCCACCCGGGCGCGGACCGCGCCGGCGTCCTCCCGCCCGAGCCGTGCGAGGCCGCCGCGGGCGAGCAGGAAGAGCGTGCCGTCCGCGACCGCGCAGAGGGGCGAGCGCAGGAGCGCCGCCCAGGCGGCCGTGTCGTCCGGATCGAGCAGCGCCGCGAGGAGCTCGCCGAGGTCGCGCACCTCCGGCGCCTGGTAGAAGCCCTGCCCGCGCGCGACCCGGAACGGGACGCCCGCCGCGCGGAGCGCCCGCTCGTAGACGTCCACCTCGGTGAGGCGCCGGAAGAGCAGCGCGACGTCCGAGGGCCGGGGCGGGCGCGCCCGCTCCTGCCCGTCCGCGCCCCGCTCGCGCACGAGCGCGCCGCCCGCGCCGGAGACGAGCGCGCGCACCCGGCGGGCGATCGCCTCGGCCTCGCGGGCGCGCAGCTCGGCCGCCTTGCCGCCCTCGGCGTCCACGAGGAGCTCGCACGCGGGACGCGCGCCCTCCGGCCGCCGCGGCACCAGCCGGTCGGCCGGCGAGAACGCCAGCTCGTCGTCGCGCGGCGCCTCGCCGGCGGGCGGCCGCATCGCGCGCTCGAACACGGCGTTCACGAGGTCGACGACCGCCGGCGCCGAGCGGTGGTTCTCCGACTGGTGGAGCACCCGCCCCTCGCCGGCCTCGAAGCGGCGCAGGAGGCGGGTGAACACCCCGAGGTCCGCGCCCCGGAACCGGTAGATCGACTGCTTCGCGTCGCCGACGGCGACGAGCACGGGGCCCGCGCCACGACCCTGCGAAGCGGAGCGGAGCAGATCCGGGGAGGGGCCCCGTGGAGCTCCGCTCCCCGGGGAGGGGGCTACGCCCCCTCGAGATGCAGGGCCGAGCCCCCCGAGAAGATCGAACAGGTCCTGCTGGACCGCGTTCACGTCCTGGTACTCGTCGACGAGGAGCGCGCGGTACCGCCCGCGCAGCTCGGCGCGGAGCGCCGGGTCCGCGCGGAGGAGGTCGCGCGCGAGCCGGAGGAGGTCGTCGAAGTCGACCGCGCGGGCCGCGGCCTTGCGGGCCTGGTAGCGCCCCTCGGCGTCCGCCACGAGCGCCGCGAGCGCGCGCCGCTGGGGGAGCCCCTGCACGTCGGCGGCGCCGCGGAGCCACGCATCCACCGCGGCGCCGAGCGCGTCGCGCGCGGCCTTCGCGTCGCCCGAGAGCCGGCCGCCCTTCGACGCGAGCTTCAGCCCCTCGACCCGCGCGAGCGCCGCGGCCTCGAGCGACCCGGCGCGTTCGGCCGGCCCGAGCGCGGCGAGCGCGGCCGCGACCGCCGCCGACACGCCCACCCCCGCGCCGGCAGAGCGCGGCGCCGGCCGCGAGCGCGGCCTCGCGCGCGGCGAGGGCGGGCGCGGGATCGGCCAGGGCCGGCTCCGGGGCGCCCTGCTCGCCCCGGGTCGCGCGGGCCCGCACGAGCCCGCCCACCGACGCGGCGAGGGCCCCGACGCCGTCGCGCGCCGAGAGCGCGCGCACGTCGAGGTCCCCGCGGTCGAGCGCGGCCATCACCGCGGCCCGCGCGGCGGCCGCGATCCAGGCCGCGGTGCGCTCCTCGTCGAGCACCGCGAAGTCCGGGTCGAGGCCCGCCTCGGGCGCGTGCTCGCGCAGGAGCCGGCCGCAGAAGCCGTGGATCGTGCCGACGGCCATCCGGTCGAGCCCGGCGAGCCGGCCGTTCCAGCCCGCGGCCTCCGCCGCGGGGCTCGCCGCCGCCCGCGCGGCCACCGCCGCCCGGAGCCGCTCCACGAGCTCCGCGCCGGCGCGCTCGGTGAACGTGATCGCGGCGAGCTCCCCGGGGTCGCACGGCGTCCCGAGCGCCTCCCCGGAGAGGAGCCGCACGCACAGCTCGACGAGCGCGGTGGTCTTGCCCGAGCCCGCGCCCGCGGAGACCGCGGTGGGCGCCGAGAGCTCGAAGAGCGCGAGCGCCGCCTCGCTCCAGCGGATCGTCACGGCCCCTCCCCCGGTCCGTCGGCGGGCGGCGCGGCGGTCCGCTCGGGCCGGCAGACCGCGGGCCACGGGCAGTGCTCGCAGCCGCCCGGCACCTGCGGGAACGCGCCCGCGCGGATGCGGCCCACGAGCCCGACCACCTTCGCGGCGAACGCCTCGGCGCCGGCGGGCGCGCCGTCCTGCACCTCGTACGCCTCGCCCTTCGCGTCGGCCGAGCGGAGGAAGGCGTAGCGCGCCTCGAGCGCGGTCCGGCCGGGGAAGTCGCGCGCCGCCGCGAGGAGGTAGGTGGGGACCTGGAAGCTCTTCTCGCCCCAGGTCTCGGGGTCGAGCAGCGCGCCGTGGTCCACCCGGCCGTCGCTCTTGCCGCCCTTGTAGTCCACCACGCGCAGCCGGCCCGGCGACGCGTCGACCCGGTCGATGCGCCCCTCGAGCCGCACGGTCGCGCCGCCGTCGGACACCTCGAGCGGAGGCCGCTGGGGCCCCGGCCCTGGACGGCGTCCTCCGAACCGGTGCTCGACCGCGACCGGCACGAGCGCGTCGGCGGCCTCGGCCTCCGCCGCGAGGTGGCGCTCGAGGCGCGCGGCGAGCACCTCGCGCCGCCCCGCCCAGGCCGCGGGGTCGCCGGCCCGCCCCTCGCCCTCGAGCCCGGCGATCGCGGCGTCGAGCGCGGCCTTCAGATCCGCGCGCTCGGCGCCGTCGCCGCGGAGCGGCCCGGCCCCCCGCGCGATCCGCGCCCGGTGGAAGAGCTCGAGCGCGCGGTGCAGGAGGGAGCCCTCGTCGCGGGCGGAGGCGTCGAGGTCCGGCGGGTCGTCGTCGGGCAGGCGCACGAAGCGCGAGAGGAGGAGCCGGAACGGGCACTCCGCGTACTTCTCGAGCTGCGAGGGTGACCACGCCTCGGGGAGCGCGGCCTGGAGCACCGCGAGCGCGCGGCCGCGGACCGCGCCGGCGTGCGGGGCGCCCGGCACGCCGGCCCGGCGCTCCGCCTCCACGGCGGCGCGCGCGAGCGCCCCCGGCCCGGGCGTGGGCCGGGGCCGCGGCTCCGGGCCAGGCGGCGGGGTCACGCCCACCGCGAGGAGCGCCTCGGCCACCGCCGGTGCGAGCGGACCGTCGCGCCCCGCGGCGCCCGCCGGCCCGGGCGCGCCCCAGGTGAACGTGAGCGCATCGCGCGCCGCCGCCATCGCCGTGAGCGCGCGGTGCAGCGCGCGGGCCCGGCGGCCCGAGGCGAGCGGGAGGTGCAGCGGCCGCCGCGCCGCGCGGGCGAGCGCGGCGCGCTCCGGATCGCGCAGCACCGGCTCGGCCCCCGCCGGCGCCGGCCAGCCGCGGCCACAGCCCGCGAGGACGACGCCGCGGACCGACAGCACCGGCGCCTCCTCGAGCGACCAGAGCTCCACCGCGCCGGCGGCCGGCCCCGGCGGCACCGGCGTCGAGGCCTCGTCCACCGCGACCTCGAGCAGCGCCGTGAAGTCCCGGGCGGACATCGGCGCCGCCCCGTGACCGGCGAGCCCGGCGGCGCGCGCGACGGCGTCGGCGGCCTCCTCGAGCCGCCGGAGCGCCGCGAGATCGGCCGCGGCGGTCTCGACACCCGCGTGCGCCGCCCGGCGCCGCAGGCCGGAGGCGTCGAGGAACTGCACGAGCCGCGCGGCGTGGGCCCGCGCCGTGGCGGGCGCGGCGAGCGCGCGGGCCAGGGCCGCCGCGTGCTCGGCGGCGTCGAGGGCGCGGGCCGCCGCGGTGCGCGCCCGCACCGCCCCGGGCGCGAGCGCGGCCTCCCGCCGCCGCAGCGCCTCCGCCGGATCGCCGCGCCCCTCGATGGCCCCGGCCGCGTCGAGCTGGGCGGCGAGCGCGGCCGGCGAGCGGGCGCCGGGGCCGCCCGCGGGGGCGAGGTAGGTGGAGGCGACGAGCCGCTCGAGCGCCGCGCGGTCGAGCCCCCCGGCGGCGCCGAGCACCGCCAGGGCCGCCCGGACCGCGCCGTTCTCGGCGAGCGGCGCGCCGCGGCCCGGCGCGAACGGGATCCCGCGCGCGCGGAGCGCCCGCGCGAGCGGCCGCGCGAGGCGCCGCGGGGAGGCCGAGATCACCGCGACGTCGCCCGGCGCGAGCCCGGCCTCGAGCTGCCGCTCCACCGCGAGCGCGACGGCGTCGGGCTCCCCCTCCTCGCCCGCCGCCGCGATCGCGGAGACGAGCCCGGCGCCCCCGGGGTCGCCCACGGGCGGCCGCGCCGTGGGCCCCGCCGGCGCCGCGCCCGGGGGGAACGCCGCGAGCAGCGCCGCGAGGCGCGGCGCACGCCCGTCCTCGAGGTGGCGCAGGACGATCGCCGGCGCGCCCGCTCCCCGCGGCCCGCCGCCCCCCTCCTCGAGCCGGCGCAGGAGCCGCTCCGCGGGCTCCGAGAGGTCCGGGCGATCCGGGAAGTACGGCAGCTCGAGCCGGGCGCGCCCCGCGCGCGCGACGAGCGCGAGGAGGAGATCGGTCGCGGCGGGCCCCGCCTCCGAGAGCCCGTCCACCACGAGGAGGTCGAGGCGGCCCGGCTGGCCGGGCACCGGCGCCTTCCGCGCGAGGGTGGCGGCCGCCCGGACCGCGGCGGCCTCGTCGAGCGCGGAGAGGTCGGCGAGCCGCGCCTCGAGCCGCGCGAGCGCGCCGGCGAGCGCGAGGAGCCGCTCCCGCGCGGCGCCCTCGAGGAGGAGCGCCGCCGCGTGGGCCTCGTCGGAGGAGAGCTCCGCCAGCCGGAGCTCGGCGAGGGCCGCGGCGAGCCCGGCGCCGCGCCCGTCCTCCGCCCGGACGCCGGCGAGCGGCCCGCCCGCCTCGCGGCCCGCCTCGGCCGCGAGGAGCCGGAACGCGAGGGAGGTGAGGACGGGGCGGCGGTCGCCCGCGTCGGCGAGGTACGCGCCCGCGAGCCGGTCGAGGGTCGTGACGGCCGGGCCGAACAGCACCCCGCCCTCCGCGTCGCACAGGCGGCGCGCGGCCCTCGCCGCGGCGAGCGGCGTGGAGGTGAGGACCAGCGCGGACACGGCGCCGGAACGTACCGCGGGGGGCTGACGGCGCCCGGCGACAGATCCCGGCGGGCGGTCGTGCGTTCCACCCGGCAGCGCGGTCCTCTGGCCGCGGGAGGCTCACATGGCAATCAAGGCAATCGGGCTCTTGCTGCTCCTCGCGGCGCCGCAGGGGACGGGCACGCCCGTCGCCGCCCTCGCGGACGGCGTCTCGGTGGGGGCGCCCATCACGAAGGGCAACATCTCGGTCTTCCCGCTCTCGGTCCGCCCCTCGGCGGGAGCGGCCGGGGCGGAGCCGCTCACGCTCGACGAGGCGAGCCGCGCGAAGGTGCTCGCCGTGGAGGAGGCGGGCGCGGGCGGCGACGTGAACGCGCTGCAGGTCCGGAACGACGGCGACCGGCCGGTGCTGCTCATGGCGGGGGAGCTCCTCCTCGGCGGCAAGCAGGACCGCATCGTCGGGCGCTCGCTCGTGCTGGCGCCCCGCTCGCGCCAGCCGGTGCCGGTCTTCTGCGTCGAGCACGGCCGCTGGAGCGGCGGGCGCGCGTTCGAGAGCGGCGGCGCGCTCGTCCACCCCGGCCTGCGCAAGACCGCGCTCGCGGGCGACCAGCAGAAGGTGTGGGACGAGGTGGCGCGCTCGAACCGGAAGCTCGGCACCGAGACGAGCTCCGGCACCTACCGCGCGGCGGCGCGGAAGCTCTCCGGCGAGGCCGGGCCGGTCGCGCGCGAGCTCTCCGAGGCGCTCGCCCGGGCCCCG
This sequence comes from Anaeromyxobacter sp., assembly GCA_046351695.1. Lineage (GTDB taxonomy): Bacteria > Myxococcota > Myxococcia > Myxococcales > Anaeromyxobacteraceae > Anaeromyxobacter. The sequence goes on from JAXLYA010000002.1 coordinate 479,631, forward strand.
GCGGCCGCCGGCCTCGCGGTGGCGATCGACGGCGAGGTCGTCGCGGTCGAGTGGTTCGCCTCGCCGAAGCTCTTCGCACGGGTGCGCGAGAAGCTCGTGGCCTCCTACGTCGCCCAGGCGCTCGCCGACGACGCCCCGCGCCCCTCCTCCGCGCCTGCGCCGGCCGCACCGAAGGACGTCCTCGACTTCGCGCGGAAGGCCGAGCAGGGCGCCGCCACCGTCGAGCGGGCGACGTCGGCCGGCGCGGCGGTGCAGACGACCTACCTGAAGTGAGGTCGGTGGGGGGGGGGCGGCGCTATCGCCTCGCCTCCCCCCATCGCCCCGCCCCGCTGCAACCGTGTTCACGTGGGCGGCGCTGCCACGCCCGGCTTTTCTCGCGCCCCGCGGCGCGCCGGCCCTCCGGCGTCCCGCGGGCGCGGCTCGGCGGTGTGCGGCGACGGCGGGAGCGCTCCGGCGACGTCGCACGCGGCGCCACCTGAAGGTGCGTTCGACCCCCGGGCGGGCGACGTCCCGGAGCGTTCACGGACGGTGCGTTGGTCATCCCTTCACCCCTTTTTCCGGGGCGGCTGACGGGGCGTTCACGTGGGGACCGCGCGCACCGGCGGGTTTTCGCGCGAGGCGACGCTCGCGCACCCCGGCCTGTGCCGTGGCGGCGGGGCAAGGTGTACGGGGGCCGGGGACGGCGGGCCTACGGGGGCGCAGGCGTGGGCACCTGCAAGGGCGTGTCGAGCCCAGAGGCGGGGACGCGAAGCTTCGCTTCGCGTCCCTGCTATTCCTCGCGGTAGACCGCGAGGGAACCCTCGTTCTCCCACACGTCGACCTTCGACACCCGCACCCGGCCGCCCTCGGACCCCTGGAGGCGGGCGTTCACCTCGTCGTGGAAGAACTTCGCGAGGAGCTCGGCGGTGGTGTTCACCTGGTCGAACGGCGGGATCTCGTTCACGTTCTGGTGGTCGAAGCGGGAGCCGACCTCGGCGACGAGCTTCTGCAGGTCGGCGAAGTCGACGACCATGCCGATGCGGTTCAGCTCGGACGCCCGGACGTGCACGCGGATGCGCCAGTTGTGCCCGTGGAGCCGCTCGCACTTCCCGCCGTGGAAGCGGATCTGGTGCGCGGCGCTGAACATGAAGTCCTTCGAGATCTCGTAGACGGGCACGGCCATGGGCGGGGCAATATAGCGGAACCCCTGACGGAGTGCAGGGGCTCTCACGATCATGGGCGACCACCACCACGGCGGACACGGGCGCGGGCACGGCGGGCACCCGCACGGCCACGGCCACGGGCACGGCCACCACGGACACGACGGCGAGGGCGGCCACCGCGACCGGCACGGCAACCCGGCGCACTGGGATCAGTACCTCGGCAAGCTCCTCGACCCGGAGCGCGACGCCTGGCAGAAGCCGGACCTCGTGGTGGCGGCGCTCGGCCTCGGGCCCGGCGCCGTGGCCTGCGAGATCGGCCCGGGCCCCGGCGTGTTCGTGCTCCGGATGGCCCGCGCGGTCGCGCCCGGCGGCCGGGTCCACGCGATCGACGCCGACCCGCGGATGACCGCGCTCCTCGCCGAGCGCGCGCGGGAGGCCGGCCTCGCGAACGTCGCCATCCACCTCGCCGAGGACGGCCGCGGCGTGCCGCCCGAGCCCGTCGACGTGATCCTGGTCGTGAACACCTTCCACCACTTCCCGGAGCCGGCCACGTACCTCCGCGAGCTCGCGGCGCTGCTCCGGCCGGGCGGGCGGCTCGTGAACGTGGACTTCCACGCGGGCGACCTGCCGGTCGGCCCGCCGCCCGATCACCGCGTGTCGCGGGAGCAGTTCCTGGAGGCGGCGAGGGCCGCCGGGCTCCGGGTGCTCGAGGAGCGGGCCTTCCTGCCCTACCAGTACTTCATCGCCCTCGGGCCCTGAGCCCTACTCGCCCGCGGACATCTGGGCGAGGAAGCTGCGCTTCACGACGAGCCGCTTGCCCGAGAGCACGATGTGCCCCCGGCGGGCGAGCTCGGAGAGCGCGCGGGAGACCGTCTCGCGGGAGGTGCCGATCGTCGCCGCGATCTCGGCCTGGGTCGGACGGCTCCGGACGAGGAAGCCGTCCTCGGTCACCTCGCCCTCGGCCTCGGCGAGCTCCTTGAGCTTGCCGGCGAGCCGGCCGTAGACGTCGAGGAGCGCGAGGTTGCCGATGACCTCGTCGGCCCGGCGCAGGCGGTGCGAGAGCTCGGTGAGGACGCGGAGCGCCGTCTTCGGGTGGCGCTGGATGTGCGCGCGGAAGTCGGCCCGGGAGAGGACGAGCAGCCGGGACGGCTCGCTCGCGACCAGCGTCGCGGAGCGCGGCTCGTCGTCGAGCAGGCTCATCTCGCCGAAGAAGTCCCCCGGCGCCTTGAAGACGTTGAGGATGATCTCGCGGCCGGAGTCGCCGTAGAGCACGACCTTCACGCGCCCCTTCACGAGGACGAAGAGCGCGTCGCCCGGCTCCTCCTGGGAGGCGATGACCGCGCCGTCGTCGTAGTCGCGGACCTGGGCGAGGCGCTCGAGCTCACCCGCGCTCGCGGCGTCCAGCTCGGAGAAGATCGAGACGCTGCGGAGCAACTCACGCCCGCGCGGGACGGCCTGGCTCATGGGACGCGACCGTAGCGATCCCTGCACCACCGGTCAAGGCGCGACGGCCCCGAGGCCCGCCGCGAGCAGCGCGGCGAGGTCGACCCGCGGGTCGGCCCCCTCGAGCCACCCGCGCACCACGGCCACCCCCCGCGCGCCGGCGGCCATCACCCGGGGGGCGGACCCGGGGTCCACGCCCCCCAGCCCGACGAGCGGCAGGCCGAGGCGGGCCGCGTCGGCGAGGGCGGCGAGGCCGACCGGCGGACCGTAGGCGCGCTTCGAGGGCGTGTCGAACACCGGGCCGAACGTGGCGTAGTCCGCCCCGCCGTCCCGGGCCCGGGCCACGTCGGCGGCGCCGTGACAGGAGACGCCGACGAGCGCTCCCGGACCGAGCAGGCGCCGCGCCTCGGCCGGCGGCACGCCGGCCGAGGGCAGGTGGACCCCGGCCGCGCCCGCGGCGAGCGCCACGTCGAGCCGGTCGTTGACGAGGAGGAGCGCCCCGGTGGCGCGGCAGGCGGCCGCGAGCGCACGGGCGGCGGCGAGGAGCGCCGCGCCCCCGAGGTCCTTCTCGCGCAGGTGCACGGCCACGCGCCCCGCGGCGCCGCCCGGGCCGAGCGGCGCGAGCGCCTGCCTGAGGCGCGCCGCCGGATCCGGGTGGACGCGCCGATCCGTGATCAGGTGGACAACCGGAACGCCCATCCGTAAGCTCGCCCCCGTTTTCTCATCGTGCCGACGGGAGGGCCCCGTGTCGAGCGAGCTGCAGTCCTTCCTCGAGTTCCTCGAGGCGCAGAAGGCGAAGCAGGCGAGCCACTTCCCCACGGTACGCGCCGAGAAGGTCCTCTCCTTCATGGGCACGACGAGCCTCGCCGGCTCCCGCGCCTCGGTCTCGATCCACGCGCTGCGCGGGATCTCGCCCGGGCCGACCCCCCGCGAGCTGCGCATCCAGCTCGCGGGCGCCCTGCCCCGCGCCCCGCAGCGCGGCGAGTGCGTCACCGTCCACGTGACCCGGCTCGAGCAGTACCAGGGCTACCAGGTGAAGTCCCGGGCGGTGGGCCCCGGCGTCGTCGAGGCCGACCTCGTCGAGGCGGCCGCGGGCGGGGGCTTCACGGTGAAGGGCGCGCAGACCTACACCGTGCACCACAGCCCCTACACCCTGAAGTTCTTCGAGAGCGTCCCCTACGACGAGCTGCAGGAGATCGTGGGCGGGGTGAAGGTCGCGGTGGTGGCGGTGGGCGAGACGGCCAACCTCTCTCCCCGGTTCGTCTTCCACCACGCCGTCGAGGACGGGAAGCTCGCGCTCTACCACGGCGACGGCCTCGCCCTGAAGACGTACATGAACCTGAAGTCGAACACGCGTGAGGCCCGCCTCGTGCTCGACCTCGACGACTTCTCCGGCTTCGCCCTGCCCGGCGTGGTCGAGGAGTTCCAGCCCCACCAGCACCCGGAGGCCTACGAGCGCATCTGCGCCGGGTTCCAGGCGGGGTCGTGGGGCATGCCCTCGCGCGTCTTCCGGTTCGTGCCGGAGTCCTTCCAGAAGATCCAGCCGCAGGGCTGACCGCACCTCCCGCAGCGAGGAGCCGCCCCATGAAGACCGTCCGCACGCTCGCCCTCGCCGGCCTCGCCGCGCTCGCCTTCGCCGCCCGCGCGGAGGCGCCGGCCGCCGCCCCCGCCACGGCGCCCGCCGCGACGGGGCCGAAGCTCGACCCGGCCGCGGCGGAGGCCGCGAAGGCGGCCGAGGCGTGGCTCGGGCTCATGGACGCCGGGAAGTACGAGCAGAGCTGGGACGAGGCCTCCGCCCTCTTCCGCGGCAAGGTGACGAAGGAGCGCTGGGTCCTGCAGGCGCAGGGCGTCCGCGGCCAGCTCGGGAAGGTGACCGCGCGCGCGCTCGACCGGGCGGCGCCGATGAAGGTCGACGGCGCCGACGCGTGGGTGTTCGGCTGGAAGAGCGGCCTCGAGAAGCTCCCCGAGGCCGCCGAGATCGTGACGATGCTGAGGGACGGCGGCGCCTGGCGCTGCGCCGGGTACTTCGTGAAGCCCCGGAGCTAGGAGCCGATGAGCCCGGTCATCGGGCTCGAGGCGGCGGCGTGCAGCTTCATCGGGATGCGCCCCGCGAGGAAGGCCTTGCGCCCCGCCTCCACCCCCGCCCGCATCGCGTCCGCCATCAGCACCGGGTCCTTCGCCTCGGCGATGGCGGTGTTCATGAGCACCGCGACCGCGCCGAGCTCCATCGCCACCGCGGCGTCGCTCGCCGTGCCGACGCCGGCGTCGACCAGCACGGGGACCTTCACGGTCTCCATGATGATCCTGAGGTTGTAGGGGTTGCGGAGCCCGAGGCCCGAGCCGATGGGCGCGCCGAGCGGCATGACCGCGGCGCAGCCCGCGTCCTCGAGCTTCTTCGCGGTCACCGGGTCGTCGTTCGTGTAGGGCAGCACCGTGAAGCCCTCGCCCACGAGCGTGCGCGCGGCGGCGACGAGCCCCTCCACGTCCGGGAACAGCGTGCGGCGATCGCCGATGACCTCGAGCTTCACGAGGTCGCCCATGCCGAGCTCGCGCCCGAGCCGGGCGGTGCGGACCGCCTCGTCGGCGGTGAAGCACGCGGCGGTGTTGGGGAGGAGCGTCATGCCCTTCGGGATCCACTCGAGGAGCGACGCCTCGCCGGTCTTCGAGAGGTCGAGGCGGCGGACCGCCACCGTGACGACCTCGGCGCCGGAGACCTCGAGCGCCCGCTTCATGGTGGGGAAGTCGGGGTACTTGCCGGTGCCGACGAGCAGGCGGCTCGTGAAGCGGTGCTTGCCGAGGAGCCAGGCGTCGTCCGGGGCCGGCGCGCCGCCGCCCACGAAGGCGACGATCTCCACCGAGTCGCCCTTCGAGATGCGCTGCGCCTCGTAGCGATCCTTCGTGACGACCGTGTCGTTGAGCTCGACGGCCACCCGCACCGCCTTCACGCCGAGGTGCGCGAGCAGCCCCGTGATGGTGAGGCCCTCGGGGATCTCCCTGAGCTCGCCGTTCAGCCTGATCTGGATGCCCTGCTGCTCCGCCATCGCGTCGCTCCTCCGGAGTCCGGACGTATGGCCCCGGACCGGGCCGCCGTCAAGGTACACTCGCGCGGTCATGGCGCGCGACCTCGCGATCCGGCCGCTCGGCCTCGGGCAGGTGGTGGACCGCTCGGTCGCGCTCACCCGCCGGCACTTCCGGGCGCTGTTCCTCGCGATGCTCGTGGTCGAGGCGCCGGCGCTCGCGCTCGCGCGGCTCGAGGCCTCCCGCCTCGACGACGTGCTCGCGCTCGTCACCGCACCCGCCCGCGCGGCCGAGGCCCTCCCCGCCCTCGGCGCGGCCCTCGCCGTGCTCCTCGTGGCGCTGCTGCTCCTGCAGCTCGTGGGGACCGCGGTCACCGCCGTGGTGGTCGCGCCGTCGCTCGACCCGCGGCCCCGCCCGTCCGCGCGGTGGGGCAGGCTCGCCGCCGCGGTGCTCTCCGCGGCGGCCCTCCACGGGGCGTTGCTGGTCGCGGCGCCGGCGGTGGCCGCGCTCCCCGGCGTCTGGCTGCTCGCCCGGGCCGGATCCACGGCCGGGTTCGTCGCGGCCGCGGTCGCGCTCGTGCTCCTCCCGCTCGTCGCGTTCGTCGTCGCGCTCGTGCGGCTCGTGCTCGCGCCCGCCGCCGCGGCGGTCGAGCTCCGCGGGCCCTCCGCCCTCCTGCGCTCGAGCCGGCTCATGGCGCCGCCGCCCGGCGGGCCGTTCCTGGAGCGGCCCGGCGTGCGCGCCTCGCTCGTGCTCCTCGCCACCTTCCTCCTCGTGCTCGCCGTCAACGCGATCGCGGGCCTGCCCCGGGCCATCGCGGTGCGCGCCGTGGGGACGCCCGGCCCGCTCGGCCTCCCCCTCGGGCCGCTCCCGCTGCCGCTCGAGCTCGCGCTCGGGCTCTTCGAGGCGCTCGCCGGCGCGGCGCTGCAGCCGTTCAGCCTCGTCGCCGTGGTGGTCCTCTACTTCGAGCGGCGCGCCCGCACCGAGGGGCTCGACCTCGAGCGCTGGGCGGCGGGGCTCGGGCGGTGAGCGCGCTCGCCCTCGCCCTCGCGCTGTCCCTCGGCGCCGCGCCCCCGGCCGCGCCGGGCTGTCCGGCCGCGCTGGCGGCCGCGGGCGCGCTCGACGATCACGCCCTCGCCGAGGAGGCGCCCGGGCTCGTCGCCCGGCTCCGGCAGGAGGGCGCCGGCCGGCCGCTGGGCGCCGTCACCCGCGCCGCGGAGGAGCTCGTCGGGGCCCACGCCGCGGGCGCCGCGCTCGACGCGCCCGCGCGCCGCCTGCGCGCGGTGCTCGCCGGCCACTGCGCCGCGGCGGCCCTGCCCGCGCTGCCGGAGGCGACCGCGGCGGACCGGGCGGCCCTCGACGCGCTCCTCGCCCGCCCGGAGTTCCGCCGCGCCCGCGCCGACCCGGTCGTGCTCCGGCGCCTGCTCCTCGACGCGTGGGACTGGGTCATCGAGCAGCTCGGCAGCGCGGAGGCCGAGCGCTGGGCCGGCCTCGGCCGCGCGCTCTTCCTCGGCGCCGCCGCGGCGCGGGGGGCTCGCCCTCCTCGGCCGCCGCCGCCGGCGCGGCCGCCGCGAGGCGCCCGCCCCGGCCCCGCGGGCCGCCGTCGCCGTGGGCCCGGGCCCGACCGGGCCCTCGCGCGCGCGGAGACCGCGCTCGCGCGGGGTGAGCACGGGCCGCGGTGCGGGAGGCGATGCTCGCCGCGCTCGCCGCGCTGGAGCGCGCCGGGCGGCTCCCGCGCGGCCGGGCGCTCACGAACGACGAGGTGGTCCGGGCCGTCGCCGCGCGCGACCCCGCGCTCGCCGGGCCGCTCGCGCCGCTCGCGCGCCGGTTCGACGGCGCGGTGTACGGCGGCCGCGCGCCGGGCGCCTCGAGGCGCGCGACGCGGTCGAGCGCGCGCGGACCATCGACGCGGCGGTGCGGCGGTGAGGCGCGCGCTCGCCGCGGCCGGGGTGGTCCTCGCCCTCGCCCTCGTGCTCGCCGGCACCGCGGTGGGCCAGCGCCGCCAGGCCGCCGCCGCGCTCGACCCCTTGCCCTCGGCCGAGAACACCGGGCCCGCCGGGCTGGCCGCCGCCCGCGCGTTCCTCCTCGGGCGCGGGGTCGCCGCGCCCGTGGTGCGCGCCGGGGACGCGCCGCCCGCGCCGGGCGAGGGGGTCGTGGTGGTCGCCGCGCCCGCGGCCTCCCTCGACGCCCGGGAGGCCGACGCGCTCCTCGAGCACGCCGCGCGGGGAGGCACGCTCGTCCTCGCGGCCGGCCGCGCGCCGCAGCCCGCGCTCGAGGCGCGCCTGGGCGTGCGGCTCGCGCCCGCCCCCGGGGCGCGCATGGCGGTGCCGCTCGCGCCCCACCCGCTCGTCGAGGGGCTCGTGTTGCCCGTGGGCGAGGGGCAGCTCGTCGTCACGGGCGGCGACGCCCTGCCGATCGCGGGCGTCCGCGAGGCCGTCGCCGCGGCGGCGCTCCGGCTCGGACGCGGCGAGGTGCTGCTCCTCGCGGGGCCGGAGCCCTTCACGAACGCGCGGCTCGCCCAGGGCGGTGCGCTCACGCTCCTGACCCGCCTCGCCGCGCGAGGCCCGGTCGCCCTCGACGAGCGCTGGCTCGAGACCCGCACCGGCGGTCGCCCCCCGCCGGCGGCCCTGGGTGCGCTCGCGGGGCAGGCGCTGCTCGCCTTCGGCGCCTACGCCGTCGCGCGGGGCCGGCGCCTCGGCGCGATCCGGCCGCCCCCCTCCGATGGGCGTGGGCGGACCGCGCGGGACTACCTCCGCGCGCTCGCGGGGCTCTACCGGCGCGCCGCCGCCGAGGGCGAGCTTGCCCGCGCCGCGTGGGCGCGCGCGCGCCGGGAGCTCGAGCGGCGGGCGGGGATCCCGGCCCGGCTCCCGGACGCGGACGCCGCGCTCCGCCTCGAGGCCCGCTCACCTGCCGGTTTCGCCGCCTTCGAGCGAGGTCGCACCGCCCTCGCGAGGCAACCCGGACCGGACGCGCTCCTCGCGGTGGTGCGCGCGTGCGCCGACCTGGACGACGCCCTTCGCGGTAAGTGACAAACCCACATCCACCTCGTCTTTACCCTGGGAGCGGTGGGCGCTAGGTTGAGCGCTCATCCTCGCGCACCGGGAGAAGACGAAGACCATGAACGGCCGTCGCCTGCCCTGCCTCGAGACTCTCCGCCTCGAGAAGCTCCACCTCGACAAGCTCGTCCTCGCCGCCGCCCTCGTGGCCCTCGCCGGCTGCCCCTCCATCTCGACGATGGGGACGGCGCGCACGATCCCCGAGGGCACCTACCAGTACTACGTGGCCCCCGGCGTGAGCTCGCTCGGCGACTTCTCGGTCGGTGACGAGGGCGCGCCCGTGTCCGACCGCCTGCCCGGCCTCGAGATGGGCGCGCGCTACGGCGTCTCCGACCGGGTGGAGGTCGGCGGCAAGATCTTCCCGGTCGGCTACGAGGTGAGCTCGAAGATCCAGGTGCTCCGGTCGCGCTCCGCCGACCGCGGCCTCGACCTCGCGGTCGCCCCGGCCCTCTCGCTCTATCCCTGGTCGAAGGGCGCCTTCGGCTGGGCGCACCTCTCGGTGCCGGTCGGCTTCAACGCCGGCGGCGGCAACCAGCTCGTGCTGTCGCCGCGCGGCTCGGCGCTGCTCGTGAAGTCGAAGGACGGCACCGGCAAGGTGTTCTTCGCCGGCGCCTCGATGGGCTTCGCGTTCCGGGTGGGCGGCATCCGCATGCTGCCCGAGCTCTCGGCCCTCGTGCCGCTGTCGCGCTCGCTCCCGACCGACGTCGAGGCGAAGTTCGCGCTCAAGGGGCCGGTGTTCCAGGCCGGGCTGGGGTTCCTGTTCGGAGAGGACTGAGCCGGCGGGCGGCAGCCGCGCCCGCGACACAGCCGGCCTTCAGCCGGCTCCGCCGCCCGCCGTGGTAGACCGGTGGTCATGTCCAGCCCCGGCGCCGACACCCTCACCCGCGAGATCGCGAAGGCCGTGGTCGGCCAGCGGGAGCCCGTCGAGCAGCTCCTCTGGGCGCTCGTCGCCGGGGGGCACGTGCTCCTCGAGGGCGTGCCCGGCGTCGCGAAGACGCTGCTCGCGAAGGCCCTCGCCCGCGCGCTCGACCTCCGCTTCGGGCGGATCCAGTTCACCCCGGACCTCATGCCGGCGGACATCCTCGGCACGAGCGTCTACCGCGCGCAGACCGGGGAGTTCGAGCTGAGGCGCGGACCCATCTTCACCGAGGTGCTGCTCGCCGACGAGGTGAACCGCACGCCGCCGAAGACGCAGGCCGCGCTCCTCGAGGCGATGGAGGAGCGCCAGGTCACGCTCGACGGCGGGCGCGAGCCCTTGCCGGCCGGGTTCTTCGTCATCGCGACGCAGAACCCGGTGGAGTACGAGGGCACCTACCCGCTCCCGGAGGCGCAGACCGACCGCTTCCTCATGAAGGTCCGCGTCGACTACCCCGCCGCCGACGACGAGCGGGAGATCCTCCGCCGCGCCGCCGCCGGCTTCGACGGGCACGACCTCGACGCCGCCGGCGTCCGGCCGGTGCTCGACCGCGACGGGCTCGCCGCGCTCCGCGCGCGGGCCCGGGCCGTGCCGGTCGCGCCGCCGGTGCTCGAGTACGTCGCGCGGCTCGTGCGCGCGAGCCGCGAGCTCCCCCGCGTGCGCCTCGGCGCGAGCCCGCGCGCCGGGGTGGCGCTCCTCGCCGCCGCGCGCGCCCGGGCCGCGCTCGCGGGCGCCGAGTGGCTCTCGCCCGACGACGTGAAGGCCGCGGCGCTCCCGGTGCTGCGGCACCGGCTCGTGCTCCGGCCCGAGGCGGAGCTCGAGGGCGCGACGCCGGACGACGCCGTGCGCGATCTCACCGAGGCGGTCGAGGTCCCGCGGTAGCCCGGCGCCCGGCATGCCGGTCCCCACGCCACGCACCGCGCTGCTCCTCGCGCTCGGCGGCGTCCTCGCCGTGGCCGCGGCCGGCGCGCCGTGGCTCGCGTGGGCGCTCGCCGCCCTCGACGCGGCCGTGGTGGCCCTCGCGCTCGCCGACGCGTGGCGGGCGCCGCGCGCGGGGTGGTTTCGCGCGGAGCGGCGGGTGCGCGAGCCGCTCTCCGCGTTCGCGCCGAACCGGGTCGAGCTCGTGCTCGAGAACCTCGGCCCCCGCGCCGTCCGGCTCGAGCTCGCCGACGCGCCCCCGGCCTCCTTCGACGCCTCGGGCCACCGGACGCGCGTCGCGCTCCCCGCCGGCGCGACGGCGACCCTCGCCTACGACGCGGTCCCGCGCGCCCGCGGCGCCGCGCGCTTCGGCGACCTCCACCTCCGCGCCCCGGGGCCGCTCGGCCTCGCGGCCCGCCCCATCGTGCTCCCGCTCGCGCGCGAGGTGCGCGTCTACCCGGATCTGCGCGCGCTCGCGGCGCTGCCCGGGGCCGAGGCCGCGGAGCCGGGGCGGCACCGCGTGCGGGGCCACCGCGAGGGGCGCGAGTTCGAGTCGCTCAGGCCCTACCTCTCCGGCGACGACCTCCGCTCGGTCGACTGGAAGGCGACCGCCCGCCGCGGCGCGCCGGTGGTGCGCGCCTGGCAGCCGGAGCGCAACCAGACCGTCTGGCTGCTCGTCGACGAGGGGCGGCTCCTCTCGGCGCGGCTCGCCGATGGACGGACCAAGCTCGACCACGCGGTCGACGCCGCCCTCGCGCTCGCGCGCGCGGCCTCGCGCCGGGGCGACCGGGCCGGCGCGGTGCTCTTCGGCGCGGAGGTGGAGCGGGTCGTGCCGCCGGGCTCCGGCCGCGGGCAGCTCGGACCGCTCGCCGAGGCGCTCCACGCCGCCGAGGCGCGGATCGAGGAGTCGGACTACGGCGCCGCGTTCGACGCGCTCGCCGCGCGCCAGCGCCGCCGCGCGCTCGTCGTGCTCTTCACCGACCTCGCCGACCCGGACACGAGCGCCGCGCTGCTCGCCCGGGCGGCGCTGCTCCGCCGCACCCACCTCGTGCTCGTGGCCGCCGTCGCCGACTCGGAGGTGGCCGACGCGGCCCGCGCCCGGCCCGCGACGGCGGACGAGGCCTACGCGCGGCTCGCGGCCGAGCGGATCCTGGACGAGCGGGAGGCGGCCCGCTCCCGCCTCGCCGCCGCGGGGGTCCGGGTGGTGTCGGTGCCGGCCCGGGAGCTCGCCGCCGCCGCCGTGGGTGGCTACCTCGAGGCGAAGGCCACCGGGGCCCTGTAGGCGGTTGCCCCTTCGGTAGGGCCGTGCTAACGGAGCCCCTCTCTCCCGGAGGGATTCCCCTTGAGAATGCTCGCCCTTGCCGCCGTCCTCGCGCTCGCGTGCTCCGCCCGCGCCGAGGAGGGCATGTGGATGCCGCAGCAGATCCCGGACCTCGCCGGCCGCCTGCAGACGCTCGGGTTCAAGGGCGACGCGAAGGCGTTCGCCGACCTGACCGGCCAGCCGATGGGCGCCATCGTGTCGCTCGGCGGCTGCTCGGCGTCCTTCGTGTCGCCGGACGGCCTCATCGCCACGAACCACCACTGCATCCAGGGCGCGCTCCAGTACAACTCGACGCCCGAGCGCGACCTCGTCGAGGACGGCTACGTCGCCCGCACCCGCGACGAGGAGCTCTCCAACGGCCCCGGCTCGCGCGTCTACGTGACCGTCTCCGTGAAGGAGGTCACCGACGAGGTCGTGGGCAAGCTCGACCCGCGCATGGACGACGTCGCGCGCGCGAAGCTCGTCGAGAAGCGGGTCAAGGACGAGACCGGCAAGTGCGAGAAGATGGGGCTGCGCTGCACGGTGTCCTCGTTCTTCGAGGGCGCCCGGTACTTCGCCATCGGCCAGCTGGAGATCGAGGACGTCCGGCTCGTCTACGCGCCGCAGAACAACGTCGGCAACTTCGGCGGCGAGGTCGACAACTGGATGTGGCCGCGCCACTCCGGCGACTTCTCGCTCTACCGCGCCTACGTCGGCAAGGACGGGAAGTCGAGGCCGTTCTCGAAGGAGAACGTCCCCTACCGCCCGGCGCACCACCTGCCGGTGAACACGGCCGGCATCTCGCCCGGCGAGCTCGCCCTCGTCGCGGGCTACCCGGGGCGCACCTACCGGCTCCAGACGGTCGCCGAGGTGAAGGACATGCTGGAGTGGCAGTACCCGCGCACGGTGCGCCGCTACGGCGACATGCTCGCGATCCTCGCGGACCTCTCCGCGAAGAGCCGCGCCACCGGCATCAAGGTGACCACCCGCGTCCGCGGCCTCGCGAACACGATGAAGAAGATGAAGGGCGTCATCGAGGGCGCGGCGCGGCTCAACATCCTCGGGGAGCTCGCCGGCGAGGAGCAGGCGCTCCAGGCCTGGATCGAGGCCGACGCGCGCCGGAAGAAGGAGTGGGGCGACGTCATCGGGAAGATCGACGCCATCCAGGCGCAGCGCGCCCAGACCCGGGAGCGCGACGCGCTCTTCGCGGAGCTCATGCCGGCGGGCGGCCGCTCCGCGTCCTTCATGAGCACCGCCCGCACCCTCTGGAAGATGGCCGACGAGCGCCCGAAGCCGGACGCCGAGCGCCAGCCGGACTTCATGCAGCGCAACTGGACGCGCCTCAGGGAGGGCCTCGAGCGCCTCGACCGCTCCCTCGACGTCGGCGCCGACCGCGCGCTCCTGCGCTACACGCTCGCCGACGTCGCCGCGCTGCCCGCCGCGAGCCGGATCCCGGCCGTGGACGCGGCCGTGGGGCTCGCGCCCGGCCTGGCGAAGGAGGAGGCGGCGAAGAAGATCGACGCCTTCCTCGACGGGCTCTACGCCTCGACGAAGCTCGGCGACAAGGCCGCCCGGCTCGAGCTCTTCGAGAAGGCGAGCCGGAAGGACCTGCAGTCCTCGACCGACGGCTTCGTGAAGCTCGCCATCGCGCTCGCGCCGATGGAGAAGGAGCTCGAGACGCAGAAGTACGCCCGCGAGGGGGCGCGCTCGCGCTGGGCGCCGCTCTACGCGAAGGCCCGGCTCGCGAAGGCCGGCGGGCTCCTCTCGCCGGACGCGAACGGCACGCTGCGCGTCACCTACGGCCTCGTCGAAGGTGTCGTGCCCCGCGACGGCATGGTCTACGTGCCCCAGACCCGGCTCGCCGGCGTCCTGGAGAAGCACAAGGCCGGCGACGCCGACTTCGACGTCCCCGCCCCGGTGCGCGAGGCCATCAAGGCCCAGGAGGCCGCCGGCAAGGGCCCGTGGGTCGACCCGAAGCTCGGCGACGTCCCCGTGAACACGCTCGCGTCGGTCGACATCACCGGCGGCAACTCCGGCTCGGCCGTCATGAACGGCAAGGGCGAGTTCGTCGGGCTCATGTTCGACGGCACGTGGGAGTCGATCACGAGCGACCTCGCGTTCGATCCCGCCTCCACCCGGTCGATCTTCGTCGACGTGCGGTACCTCCTCTGGTCGCTCCAGAACGTCGCGAAGGCGACGAACCTGCTCGAGGAGCTCGGGGTCAAGGCGGGGGCGGCGGGGAACTAGCCGCCGGTTCGGGGACCCGAGTTCTTCGGGTCCCCCTGCGTTTCGAGGGGCGCCGTCCGCGAGGGCGGCGCCCTTCTTCATGGGCGGCGAGGGGCGCTCGGCTTGACCTTCAGTGAATCTCAAGTCATGGCGGTCGGTTGCGCAACTTATCTCGTCGGTTCAAGCGCTTGAACCAAGCCCGAAGGAGGGGCTTCGGCCGGGACCATTTCCCTACCGGTAGGGAAACCGAATTTCGTCGGCCAACCTACCGTCATCACACGGTTTGACGATTTGACGGTGCGGCGCGAGGCACGCGCAGCAGGCGCGGCCCGCTGCGCAACCCGTTCACGTGGAGTCCGGCGTCCAGCGCAGGTCGCGGATGTCGGGAGACGAGGAGAGCACTTCGTTCACCACCTCGATCGCCTTTGGCGAGACCTGCTTCGAGCGGAAGGTCAGCTTCGCGAGGAGGCTCGCGCGCTCGACCCAGGCGATCCAATCGCCGGGCTCGTCCGGGTAGTCGGGGCGGTGGCCCACCACGAAGAAGTAGGACACGCCATCCACCGAGAACTCGAAGGCCCAGCCGAAGTCCTCGCCGATGGGCTCGGTCCCAGACTTCACGTGGCCGCGCGGCGCCAGCTTCTCGATCATCCACCGGCAGACGTCGTCGCCGTAGCAGCCGGGGTTGACGAAGGTCGGCTTCTGCTCCGTGGTGTTGAAGGCGTCGCTCTTGAAGTGGACCTCGCGGTTCATCCTCTCCCCCGCCCCCCGCACGGACACGGCCCGTCCTTCCCGGCGAGCACCTCGAGGATCCGCGCGCGGCCGCAGGCGGTGCAGAGGGTCGCGAGGTGGACCACCATCGCGCCGGCGACGAGGAGGCCGCACGCGATCCACTCGAGCGCCCAGAGCGAGGCGAGCGTCGAGACGAGGCCGAGCGCGCCGGCGGCGAGCAGCGCGCGGGTGCCCCAGCGGAGCTGGAGGGCGCGGTTGGCGGGGAGCAGGCGGGCGTTCACGAGGGTCCTCCTCAGGCCTTGTCGAAGAGCAGCTTCCCGCCCTCGAAGAGGCGGGAGGCGACGCGGACCAGGACGACGGCGAGCACGAGGCTCGCGGCCATCGCCATCGCGGCGTCCTGGAAGGCGACCTGCTCGCCGCGGAGCAGCCGCACCATCACGAGCTGCTCGCCGAGCGCCGGGGTGAGCTTCATCCAGAGCTTCTCCTTCACCGGCGTCATCGCGAGCACGAAGCCGGGGATGGCCGGCACGAGCATGAGGAAGCTCATCGTGCTCTGCGCGGCGCGGAAGGAGCGCGCCCGCGCCGCGACCACCACCATGAGGGCGTTCGCGGCGAGGAGCAGCGGGATGCAGAGCAGGAAGAGCTGCAGCACCACGGCGGGGTCGAGCTTCATCGACACGCCCAGGGCCTCGAGCGGCGCGAGGACCGGCAGGAGCGCGAAGCCGATGGACGTCTCGGCGAGCGCGATGAGCGAGAAGGTCGACGAGGTCGCGATCTTCCCGAGCACGAGCGCCTGGCGCGGCACCGGGTTCGCGAGGAGCGGCTCGAGCGAGAGCCGCTCCCGCTCGCCGGCGGTCATGTCGATGGCGGTCGACATGCCCCCGATGAAGATCGCGAGCACGAGGAAGTACGGCATCACGCTGAAGAGCATCGCCGCGCGGCTCTCCGCGGTGGAGACGTCCACCTTCTCGATGGCGAGCGGCTCCACCACCGCGGGGTGCACGCCGCGCATGATGAGCCGCTGGGCGCCGGTGAGCCGGCTCCACATCTCGAGCCGATCCTGCAGCCGGTCGGCGGTGACCTTCGCCGCGCGGCGCGACTCGTCCACGTAGAGCCGGACCGGCGCGGGCTTCCCCGCGCGGAGGTGCTCCGCGAACGTCTCCGGGATCGCGAGCACCACGTCCACGTCGCCGGCCCGGACCGCCTTGTCGGGCTCGGCGGGCGGCGCGACGGGGTCGAGCCCGCCCTCGCGCAGGAACGCGACGAGCTCGGGCGCCCGCTCCGCGTTCACGACCGGGAGCTTCACCGCGTCCTCGATCGCCGACTTCACGTCCTTCGTGACGAGCGAGAAGGACCCGGCCATCACGAGCGGGCCCATGAGCGGGAAGAGCAGCGCCATCGACAGCGTGCGGCGGTCGCGGAGCCCGTCCCGGAGCTCCTTCCAGAAGACCGTGCGTGCGAGCTTCCAGATCATCCCAGCCCCTCCTCGGACCCGATGGCCGCCACGAACGCGTCCTCCAGGCTCTCCTTGCCGGTCGCCCTGCGCAGCTCCTCCGGCGTGCCCTGCGCCACCACCTCGCCGCGCGCGATCACCACCACCCGGTCGCACAGGAGCGCGACCTCCTGCATGACGTGCGACGAGAACAGCACGCAGCGCCCCTCGTCGCGCAGGCGCTTCAGGAGCGCCCGCACGGCGCGGGTGGCCCCGACGTCGAGGCCGTTCGTGGGCTCGTCGAGCACCACGTTCCGGGGGTCGTGCACGAGCGCGCGCGCGAGCGCCACCTTCACCCGCTGGCCTTGCGAGAACCCGTCGGTGCGGCGGTCGGCGATCTCCTTCATGTCGAGGAGCGAGAGCACCTCGTCGACGCGCCGCTCGAGCGCCGCGCCCTCCATGCCCTGCAGCTCGGCGAAGTAGCGCACGTGCTCCTTCGCCGTGAGGCGCGGGTAGAGCCCCTGCGCGTGCGGCAGCACCCCGAGCCGCCGCTGCGCGGCGATCCGGTCGGCGGCCAGGTCCAGGCCGTCGACGGTGGCGCGGCCCTCGTCGGGCGCGAGCACGCCGTACAGCACGCGGAGCGCGGTGGTCTTCCCCGCCCCGTTCGGCCCGAGGAGCCCGGTGACCTCGCCGTCCTTGACCTCGAACGACACGCCCCGGAGCGCCTCCACCTTCCCGAACCGCTTCTTCACCCCCGCGAGCGCGATCACGGCGAGCCCCCCTGCGCGTCGAGGAACGGCGGCGCGGCGCGCACGCGCTCGAGGCAGCCCGTGTCGAGCCCGTCCGCGGTCCCCGCCTCGAGGAACGCCGCGGCGACGCGGGGCATGCAGCCCCGGAAGAAGACGCCGTGCCCCTGGCCGGGCAGGACGAGGTGCTTCGCCCTCGGCAGGTCCTGGGCGGCGAGCTCCGCCCAGCGCGGCGGCGTGACCGGATCGGCCTCGCCGGACATGAGGAGCGCGGGCGCCTGGATCTTCACGACCCGGCGGAACACCGCGTCGTCCACCGGCTTCACCGGCCAGCTCGCGCAGAGGTTCAGGAACTGGTCGCGGACCTTCGAGCCGAACCAGCCGCCGCCCGCGGGCGGCGCCTTCTCGTAGAAGGGGATGTCCTCCCTGCAGATGACCGAGAGCTGCATGGCCCGGGCGATGGTGGTCTCGATGTCGCCGGAGACGATCTGGACCGCGCCCGCCAGCGGCGCGAAGTCGCCGCCCGCCGCGGCGTGGACGAGCGGAGGCAGGAGGGCGACCGTCTCGCCGGTGTAGGCGAAGGAGAAGAGCACCTGGCGGAGCTCGTCGGCGCCGAAGGTGCGGCCCTTCGGCTCGTTCGTGAGCGCGTCGCGGACCTCCACCTTCACCGGCGCGGCGGCGAGCCTCGCGAGGAGCCCCTCGACGTCCTTCCTGAGGTCGGGGAACCGAGCCTGGCAACCGGGCTCCGCGGCGCAGCGCGCGAGCAGCTTCTCGATCGCGGCCTGCCCGTCGGGCTCGAAGGTGTCGCCGATCTTCATCGACATCGGGGCGACGCCGTCGAGGACGAGCGCGCGCACGCGGTCCGGGAACTCCCGCGCGTAGACCTGGGCGGCGCGGGTGCCGTAGGAGAAGCCGACGAGGCTGACCTTCTCGTACCCGAGCGCCGCGCGGACCCGCTCGAGGTCGCGCACGAAGGTGACGGTGTCGTAGGCGTCGAGGTCGGTGCGCTTCGCGAGCGCGGCGGCGCACGCGCCCACGACCTTGCGCTGCTCCTCCGGCGAGAGCGGCCGGCCCACCGCGGGCTGCGGCACCTCCGGGCACTCGAGCTTGCCCGAGCCGCCGGTGCCGCGCTGGTCGACGAGCACGAGGTCGCGCTTGCGCTGGATGCGCTGGAACGCCTTCGCGAGCTGCGGGTAGACCTCGGTCGCGGCCTGGCCGGGACCGCCCGCGAGCACGAAGACGGCGTCGGGCGCGGGCGAGCCCTCCGCCCCGGCCACCGCCACCCGGAGCGTCAGGGTGCGCGCGCCCGCCGGGATGGCCTCGCCCGGCGCGGGCTCGACGAGCGGCACCTCGAGGGTGCCGCAGCGGGCGGCGACGCGCTGCGCGCCGTAGCCGGGTGGGGAGAGCTGACACGGTGCGAGGTCGATGCCCTTTCGCGGCGGCGCCGCGCGGGCCGTGGTGCCGAGGGCCAGCGCGGCGAGCGTCGCGAGCACGCCAGGGAGCGTTCTCATGCGGCGCATTCAACCACCCGCGCCGCGCGCGGCAAGGGAAACACGACGGGTGACGTGTCGATTCTAGAAGAGTTCCGTCGTCCCTGCGGTTTTCTCTCGGTGTGACCCGCCGCCGCAGTTCACCGCGCGTTCAGGCCCGCTCACTCCCGCGGGAGGCCCACCTGCGCGCGCAGCTCGACGGGCTCGCCGGCGAACGCAGGGAACGGCGTGCGGGCGATGGTGCGGCGCAGGCAGGCGGCGATCTCGGTCGGCTCGAGCGCGGGGTCGTCCACCCGCGCGGTCGCCGCGCCGGTGCCGGCCACCCTCACGACGAGCTGGGCGGCGCGGCCCTGCCACGCCGCGCCTCCGGCCGAGGTCGCCGCGTAGTCGAAGCACGCGTCGAGCGCGGCGCGCCGCCCGTCGAGCACGCGCGAGAGCTCGGTGGGGTCCGGCAGGCCGGTGCGGACCGGGGCGTCCTGCTTGCGCAGGAGCGTCGAGGCCGCGAGCCCGGGGTCGACGGCGGGCGCCGCCGGCGCCGCGGGCCTCCCGCGCTGCCCCTCGAACGCGACGCGGGCGCTCGTCGGGGCGGGCGAATGCGCGGGCGGGGCAGGCGCGGGCGGCGGACGCGCCGCGGGCCTCGAGGCGGCGCGCGGAGGGCGATCGGCGCCCGCCGGCTTCGGGGTCGCCGGCGGAACCGCGGCGACGGCCGCCGGGGCGGGCTTCGCGACCGGCCCGGTCGGCATCGGATAGGCGGGATATTGGGCAGGAGCAGGAACCGGAGCAGGTGCCGCCGCCGCCGATGCCGTCGCTGCAGCCGATCCCGAACCCGTACCTGCGCCTGTTCCTGTTCCTGAACCCGTTCCTGCTCCCGCAGCAGCCCTCAGCATCAGCCCCACGATGAGCACCAGCCCCGCCGCGGCGGCGGCGCTGATGCCGATCGTCATCCTCCGCTCGCGGCGCCGGTGCTTCCGCTGCAGGAGCGGCAGCTCGTCGGAGAGCCCGAGGTCGACCGGGATCTCCTCGGTCCCGTAGTCCGGAGGGACCGGCGGCCCGGGCGCGGGCGGCGGGGCCGGGAGCGGCGGCGGGGCGGCGCGCACGGCCGGGGCCGGCGCGGGCCCGCGGTCCGGGGCGACCTCGGGCGGCGCGACCTCGAGCGGCAGCTCCAGCGAGCCGGGCGCTTCCCACGGCACCGGCGCCTGGACCGTCAGGAGGGTCCCACACCGGCCACACCGGATCTTGTAGACGCGGCCCGGGAACGGCTCGTCCACGCTGGCGAAGCGTTTGCCGCAGCTGTGGCAGACGAACTTCACGGGAGGGGCCGAACGTACCGCGCCCCGCGCCCGGGATCGAGTGTGCTAGAGTCCCTCCCTCAGGGTCCCGGCAGGGTGGCGGGACGGGGCGGATGTTGCGCCGTGGGCGTCGTGGGAAGGGTGGCGGGTCGGATGGGCGGGTCCCAGGCAGCTTCGATGAGCGCAGCTTCGACCGGCGCGGCCGCTTCATCGCGCGCGCGCGCGTCCCGGGCGTCGCTCACGCCGTTCCATCAGCGCATCGCCGCGGAGGCGCTCACCGCGCGCTCCGGCGCAGGCGCCTCGCGGCTCGCCCCCGCCCTCGCCCACTCCGCCGTCGACCTCAACCCGCACCAGATCGAGGCGGCCGCGTTCGCGCTCGCCGCCCTGCCCACCGGCGGCGCGGTCCTCGCCGACGAGGTCGGCCTCGGCAAGACCATCGAGGCGGGCATGGTGCTCGCCCAGCTCGCCGCCGAGGGCAAGGGGCGCGCGATCATCCTCGTCCCGTCCTCGCTGCGGGCGCAGTGGCGGGACGAGCTCTCCTCGAAGTTCGGCCTCGACTCCGACGTCATCGACGGGGACTCGGTCCGCGCGGCCGCGAAGGCGGGCCACCGCCTCAACCCCTTCGACACGGGGCGCATCGTCATCTGCTCGCACCCGTTCGCGGCGATGCACGCCACCGAGATCGAGCGCATCCCCTGGGACGTCGCGGTCATCGACGAGGCCCACCGCCTGCGCAACGCCTACCGGCGCGACCACCGCACCGGCCAGGCGCTCCGGAAGGCGCTCCGGAAGTGCCCGAAGCTCCTCCTCACCGCCACCCCGCTCCAGAACGACCTCATGGAGCTCCTCGGGCTGGCCGCGTTCATCGACGACGCCCTCCTCGGCACCGAGGACGCCTTCCGGCTCCAGTACGCCTCGGGCGAGCTCACCGAGGACAAGGCCGCCGATCTCAAGGCCCGCCTCGCGCCGGTGGTGGTCCGCACGCTGCGCCGCCAGGTGAAGGAGTACGTGAAGTACACGGCGCGCCGCTCGTGCGTCGAGGATTTCGCCCCGTCCGCCGAGGAGCAGGCGCTCTACGACCGCGTCTCCGACTACCTGCGCCGCGACGACACCTACGGCATCCCGCTCGCGCGCCGGGCGCTGTTCCTGCTCGTCTACCGGAAGATCCTCGCCTCCTCGACCTATGCCCTCGCCGCCACGCTCGAGCGGCTCGCCGACTCGCTCGACCTGAAGCTCGCGGGCGCCGAGGCGGAGGCCGACGCGGACCTGCTCCTCGACCTCCACGGCTTCGAGGACGAGGCCGAGGAGCTGATGGACGACGCGAGCGCCCTGCCCGCGCGCCCGAAGGGCCCCCAGGCCGTCCGGAAGATGAAGGACGAGCTGAAGGAGCTGCGGGAGTGCGCGCGGCTCGCCCGCTCCATCCAGGTGAACGCGAAGGGCGACGCGCTCGTGCGCGGCCTCGACCGCGCCTTCACCGTGGCGAAGGCCTGCGGCTGGCCGGAGAAGGCGGTCGTCTTCACCGAGTTCCGCCGCACGCAGGAGTACCTGACGAAGCTCCTCGAGAAGCGGGGCTACACCGTCACCTGCCTCTCCGGCGACGTCTCGGGCGCCGACAAGCGCCAGGCGCTCGTGAACGAGTTCAAGAACCGCACCCAGATCCTCCTCATGACCGAGGCGGGCGCGGAGGGGCTCAACCTCCAGTTCTGCAACCTCGTCGTGAACTACGACCTGCCGTGGAACCCGCAGCGCGTCGAGCAGCGCATCGGCCGCTGCCACCGCTACGGCCAGGAGCGCGACGTCCTCGTCGTGAACTTCCTCAACCGGCGGAACGCGGCCGACGAGCGGCTCTACACGCTGCTCTCCGAGAAGCTCGCGCTCTTCGACGGCGTCTTCGGCTCCTCCGACGAGGTCCTCGGCGCGCTCGGCAGCGGCATCGACTTCGAGAAGCGGATCCTCGAGATCTACCAGGCGTGCCGGTCGGGCGAGGAGATCGACCAGGCGTTCTCGAAGCTCCGGGCCGAGCTCGACGCGCGCATCTCGGCCCGCTTCGCGGCGGCCCGCACGCTGCTCTTCGAGCGCTTCGACGGGGAGGTCCGCGGGCGCCTGCGGATCGCCGAGAAGGCCGCGAAGGAGGCCGTCGAGCGCCGCGAGGCCGAGGAGGACGCGCTCGTCGCCTCGGTGCTCGAGGGCGAGGAGAACCCTTCCGGCGACGGTCCCGCCGCGCGCCGCGGGCGCGCGAAGAAGGTCCGCGAGGCCGCCGAGAAGGTGAAGGCCCGCCCGCAGGACGCGGTCTCCTTCCTCGAGCTGCCCGCGGCGAGCCTGCCCGCGAAGCTCGGCCGCCTCGCCGGGCGCGAGGGCTGGTGGTTCGTCTACAAGTGCGGCTTCGACGCGCTCGTCGCCGAGGAGCGCGTCGTCCACCTCGTGCTCTGGTGCGACGGCGAGCGCTGGACCGCGCTCTCCGCCGAGGACGCCGAGGCGTTCGCGGCGCTGCCCGCCGCGGATCTCTCCGGCGACCGCAAGGGCCCCCGCCCGGTGCCCTCCGCGCTCGTGCCGGTCGGCCCGGCGCAGGAGGAGGCCCTCGCGGCCGCCCTCGCCCGCATCGCCGCCGAGGTGGCCGAGCGCTCCGGCACGGCCTTCGACGCCTCCCGGGAGCGCTGGGACCGGTCCGCCGAGGACGCCCTCGCCGCACCGCGCAAGGCGGTCGAGGACGCGCGCGCGGCCTGGATCCGGGCGCGCGCCGCCCGCGAGGAGGCCTCCGACCTCCCGCTCAAGGACCGCCGGGCGCTGCTCGAGCGGGCCGAGCGCGAGTACCGCAAGAAGCTCGACGACCTGAGGGCCACCGAGGCCCAGCGCTACGCCGAGAAGGATCGGGCCCTCGCGGAGCTCCGCCGCCGCGCCGAGCCGAAGGAGCGGCGGAGCCTGGTCGCGACGGCCTACTGGCGTTGTGGTTAGATGGCGGCGATGGCCCCCCGCCACGCGCGCTATCGCCTGCTCGCCGTCACCGTCGCGCTCGTCGCGCTCGTCCCCCTTCCGCTCGCGTGGGCCATCCGGGATCCCGCCCAGCTCGCGGGCGCCTACTTCGGCTGGGGCCTCGCGCTCTGGGTCGCCGCCGCCGGCGGCGCGGTGATCGCCGCGACCACCTTCCGCGAGGGCGAGCCGCAGCGGCCGGGCTGGCTCCTCCTCGGCGGCGCCTACCTCGCCTTCGCCGCCATCGTCCTCTTCGTCGGGCCGCGCACCGCGCACCTGCTCCCCCCCGACCCGGCCGGCTCGCCCTGGGCGATCTTCGTCTCGAACGTGCTCTGGAGCGCGCTCTCGGTGGCCGGCTACCTCGTGCTGTCCGGCGCCTGGCGCGGGTCCGGCCTCGACCCCACCAGCCCGACCGCGCACGTCGTCTCGCGCGTCATCGCCTTCGGGATCGCGGCGGTGCTCGCCGGCCCCGACCTCGTCGAGCGCTTCCCGGTCGCGCTGCAGGGCGACCCGGTCGCGATCGCCGACTGCCTCACCGACGTCCTCGACGGCGCGCTCTTCTTCGTGGCCGTGCCGGTGCTCCACGCGGCCCGCGCCCTCGGCGGCGGCATCGTGGCGTGGCCGTGGCTGTTCCTCACCGCGAGCGTCGCGGGCTGGCTCGGCTACGACGCCATCGCGGTCTACGGCGAGGCGATCGGCCTCGATCCCCGGGGGATCCGGGTCGGCGAGGAGGTCATGCGGACCCTGGGCGGCGTCTGCACGCTCACCGCCGGCATGGCCCAGCGATGGGTCATGCTGGACACCCTCGACCGCTGAGCGCCGGGCAGCCGCTCCCCCCTTCGCGGAGGCGCGGTCGTGAGCTTGCGAGGTGCGCGGACGCGTGGGAGCTTTCGCCCATGAGCCAGCTCCCGCCCTCCCCGCCCCTCGACGTCGCCGACGTGATCACCGTGACCGCCCCCTCGGGCCGGCGGATCCTGGACGTCGGCTGCGGAGATGGCGAGGTCGGCGCCGCCCTGCTCCAGGCGGGCGCCGCCGAGGTGGTGGGCCTCGATCCCTGCGCGCGCGGCCTGACCCGCTCGCGCCTGACCGCGACGTACCGCCTCGCGGCCGACGCCGCGCCGGAGCTGCCCTACCCGGACGGCTACTTCGACGTCGTGCTCGTCGAGGACTTCTCGACGCTGCAGGTGCCGAACGCGACGCTGCGCCACCTGCGCCGCTGGCTCGCCGACGACGGCCGGCTGGTCGTCGTCGCGCCGAACGCCACCCACGAGGCCGCGCTCGTGACGCTGCTCGGCAGCGGCCACTGGCCCGCCGGCGCCGGCCTGCGCCCCTCGACGGTGGGCGCGATGCTCGACAGCCTCGGCGACGTCGGCTTCGCGGCGGAGGACGAGGTGGTCCTCACCCGCACGCAGCCCGGGGCCGCCGCGCCGCTCCTCAAGCAGTTCGCCGAGGCGCTCGGCGCCGACCCGGCCCGGATGGAGGACGGCCTCACGCTCGTGCGCGCCGTCGTCGGCGCCCGCCCGACCGACCGCCTCGGCCAGCGCGCGGAGGCGATCCCGGATCCGTGGCGCGGCTCGAGGCCGGTGAAGGTGCTCGTCGCCCCGGACCTCGAGGAGGGTCCGGGCTGGATCGAGGCGGTCGCGGCGCTCGCCCAGGGCCTGTCGGGCAACGCCGGCGTGACCCTCGCGGTCGCCCTCCCCGGCCCGCTCCTCTCGAGCCCGCCCGCCGCGCTGCAGGCGGTCTCGGAGGCGGCCGACGTCGACATGGTCCTCATCGAGGCGCCCGCCGACGACACCGGCTGGGCCCGCCTGCTCGCCGGCGCGAGCACCTGGGTCGTGACCACGCCCGACCCCACGCTCGTGGCGCTGGCGCGGCAGGTCGGCCTGGATCTCCAGCTGCCCGAGTGACCGCGGCTACACCAGCTCGATCCCACCCCGCGCGAGCTTCTCGTGCTCGGCGTCGGCCGGGCTGCGGAACTCCGCCTGGTTGACCGGGTCGGAGAGGTACCGCCCGACGATGATCGGCATGCGGCGGAGCTTCTTCCCGGTCTTCTCGAGCAGCATCCACCAGACCGCGTCGGCGATGACGCGGATCGGGGTGCGGTCGCCGAACTGCCAGGGGTAGCGCGCGATCTGCCCG
This sequence comes from Anaeromyxobacter sp., assembly GCA_046351695.1. Lineage (GTDB taxonomy): Bacteria > Myxococcota > Myxococcia > Myxococcales > Anaeromyxobacteraceae > Anaeromyxobacter. The sequence continues at coordinate 504,439 of JAXLYA010000002.1, forward strand.
TGCAGGGCCGTCCGCCAGGCGCAGGCGGGGCCGAACGTGCCCGGCGTGCGCGTGCCGCTGCCGAGCCGCGCCTTCCTGCCCGGCCGCGGCGGCCACTCGGTCACCATCGGGAGGGCGTCGGCGGGCGCGCAGGGCTCCGGCGTGTCGGCCTCCTCCTGCGTGAAGCAGATGCGCCAGTCGCCGCCCACGAGATCGGCCCCCGCGTCGAGCGCGTGCTCGTACAGGTCGACGGCCTCGGGGTTGAGCCGGTCGTCGAGGTTCAGGTTCATCACGAACTCGGTGCGGACGAGCGGCAGCGCCACGTTCCAGGCCTCGTAGAGCCCCAGCGGCTCGCGGGACACCACCACCTTGCCCTTCAGCCAGTCGGGCGGCGTGTCGTTGCCGTCGAAGACGTAGATCCGCTCCACCGGCGCGAGCTGGGCGTCGAGGGAGGCCTGGTGCCCCCTGAGCCGCTCGACGCGCTGCGGATCCTTGTGCCACACGGCGCAGAAGACGGTCGTCCGGGCCACGGTCTTTCCTCCAGGGGTCGCGGCGCCGGGGGCGCCCGCGGGCTCTTCGGTGTGGAGCTCCGCGCGCGCCGAGAGCGCCAGCGCACGGGAGAGGTCGAGGCGGGGCTCCCTCGACTCCGGCCCGCCGGCGGCGGGCCCACGCTCGGGATGAGCGGAGCCGGAGAACCAGCCCTGCACGTGCAGGCGGGGCCGGGCCGATGGGCCGCCCAGCGCCGCGCGGATGGCCGCGGTCACGACCGCGGGGTCGAGGTCGGTGAGGCAGTGGTGCCGCGGGTGGCGGCAGGCCTGCGCGCAGCCGTAGCAGTCGAGCGGCAGCGCGGCGACGCTCGTGAGCGGACCCGTGAGGAGGAAGCGGCCGAAGAACGCCCCGCCCTGCGCGACGACGTGCGGCACGCCCGCGGCCGCGGCGAGCTGGGCGAGGCCGGACTCGACGCCCACCGCGAGGCGGGTGCGGCGCATCAGCGCCGCCGTGGACAGGATCGGCTGGCCCTCGCTGAGGTTCACCCCCCGGCCGCCCGCCTCGCGCAGCACGGCGTCGCCGAGCGGGCGCTCCGCCTCGGTCCCGAGCACGACGAGCGGGATGCCCTCGGCCGCGAGCGGGCGCAGCGCCTCGCCGAGCCGCGGGTAGCGGCGGGTCGCGGCGGTCGTGCCGGGGAAGACCGCGATGGCCTCGCCCGCCCGCAGCCCCAGGCGCGCGAGGGTGGCGTCCGCCTCGGCCTCGGCCGATGGCGGGAGCCAGAGCGCCGGCTCGAGCCCCGCGACCTCGCAACCGAGCGCGCGGAGGAACGCGACGTGCCGGTCCACCTCCGGGCGGTCGTGCGGCTCGGGCGGCAGGAGCCGCGTGTACACGCGGTCGAGCCGCGCGTGCTCCTCGGCGGTCATGTTCGTCGTGTCGCCGCCGAACCCGACCACCTCTCCGGCGCCGGAGGCGTGGGCGAGCAGGTCCCCGAGCGGCTCGCGCGAGTGCACGGAGTGCAGGCAGAGGTCGGCGCCGGCGGCGGCCACCCGCGCGAACAGCGCGGCGCGGTAGGCCTCGTCGGCGAGCGCCGGCCCGCGCCGGAACGCCACCACGGCCGACACGTGCGGGCAGGCCTCGTACAGCGGCGCGACCACCTCCTGGCACACCACGGTGATGCGCGCGCCGGGGTACCGCCGCGCCACGTGCGGGAGCATCGGCAACGCGATGAGGTTGTCGCCGACCGCGTCGGGCCGGAGCCAGAGCACCTGGCGTGGGGAGCCGGCGGGCACGGGCGGCTCCCCTAGCGCTGCGGCCCCATGACGTAGCCGCTCGAGCGGTTCACGCGGAGCCGCTTCCCCGGACGGGGGGCGAGCGGGGCCGCCTCGGCGCCGCCGTCCTTCCTCACCACGAAGGAGGCGAACATGTACGGGATGCCCGCGTAGGCGAAGTCGGGCGGGCCGTGCTGCCACGCGGGGGCGTCCGCGAGGCGGCACCCCGGCATCCGGCCGAGGAGCCGCTCGCCGAGGTCGCGCGAGGTGTAGAAGCGGAAGTCCTCGCCGGGCACCTTGTCGCCGGGCCGGTAGGCGTCGTTGAAGTCGCAGGTGAGGACGGCGTGGCCGCCGGGCGCGAGCAGGTCCGCGATCTGGGCGACGAAGAGCTCGTCGTCCTCCACGTGCTCGATCACCGAGGTCGAGAAGACGACGTCGTAGGAGCCCTTCTGCGTCTCGGGCCGGCGCCAGAAGGCGTCGAGGTCCCAGTTCAGCGCCGGGTCGATCTCCTCCACCGCGTAGCCGCAGGCCTTCACGCCCGCCGAGGCGGTGTCCTCGAAGGCGCCCACGCAGAGCACCCGCGGGGCGCGGTGGTTCGCGAGGAGCCTGCGGACCGTGTCGAACACGAACGCCTGCTGCACGTTCGCGGCCGGGATCTTGCGCGCCATCATCGCCGGCGCGAGCCGGAAGAGCTCCTCCACGACCGGCGCGTAGTGCGCGCGGGCGCGATCGTCGAGCACGCGGTTGAGCACCCCGGCCGGTGACGGCTCGCCGGAGGCGGGCGCGGGGGCCGCGGTGGGGGCGCCTCGCCCGAGCCGCACCGTGCGCAGGCCGGCCGCGGGGGCCGCCGCCGCGGGGGCGCGGACCGCCGGCGCCGCGGCGCGGCGCGCGTGCTCGGCGACCATCCGGTCGAGCACCTCCTCGAAGCCCTTCACGAACGCGGGCTCCTGCCAGTCGAGCAGGCAGGGCACGAGCGGCGCGTAGCCCGTCGCGAGGATCTCCTTCAGGCTCCGGTCCTCGACGCAGATGGAGGGCTCGAGGTGGTGCACGTGCCGGAACATGCCGGCCTTCGACACCGCCACCGGACGCCCCGCGGCGATCGCCTTCTCGACCACCGACGAGATCCCCGCCCGCTTGTGGACGTCGTACAGGAAGACGTTCAGGTGGTTCGAGGCGAGGAAGTCCATGACCGCCCGGCGGTCGGCGAAGACCTCGCTCGTGATGACGCGGATGCCCGGCTTCGTCGCCGCGGCCCTGCAGCGCTGGGCGAGGTCGGGGACGCCCGCCACGATGGCGTTCGGCGGCATGTGGATGCGGACGTCCGCCTCGTCGAACTCCTCCTGGACCCGCTCCACGAGCCGGACGAACCCCTTGTCCTCGAACGGGAAGCCGAAGGTGCCGATGCGCAGCCGGTCGGCCACGAGCCGCTGCGTGTTCACGTAGGTCGGCACGAGCCGGGGGACCCGGAGCGCGATGGGGTTCCGCTCGAGGAGGGTCGGATCCGGGCAGACGTGGAAGTCGAACAGCGCGTCGTCCGCGGCGTCCGCCGCCTCCTGCGTGACCTCGTGCATCACGCCGGCCTGGACGCCGGGCAGGCCGCGGGTCACCCGGGGCGTGAGCCACGGCATCGTCGCCGGGTAATGGTTGTAGAGCGTGACGTCGGGCTTCACGGCGCCGACCGCGCGGCGGAGCTCCACCTCGCCGGCGCAGTCCGCGTAGAAGACCTCCCACCGCTCGGCGCGGAGGAGGGCGCGGGTGACGTCCTCGCCGTACTGGTGGACGCCACACTCCTTCTCCGGATGGTTGACGACGAGGACCTTGCGCCGCTGCACCTCCGGCTTCGCGCGGAGCGTGACCGTGGAGGCCGGCGCCGGGAGGAGCTCGAACCGCGCCAGCACCTCCTCGAACCGCGCGGCGAACCGCTCGGCCGCCCAGTCCTCGCCCATCTGCAGCACCTCGGGCCCGGACTCGGCGATGGACGCCTTCAGGCTCCGGTACGGGTACGGCCGCAGGTACGGGTGGATGTGGCGGAAGGTCGGGTTGGTGCCCACGGCGAGCGGCCGGCGCGAGGCGATGGCCTGGTCGGTGGTCGCGGACAGCCCGGGCTGGTCGCGGTTGTAGAGGAAGCAGTTGAGCGTGTTCTGGCCGCACCAGTCGATGAGCTCCTGGTCCCCCATGAACCGGTGGGTGACCTCGACCTCGACCCCCGGCTTCGCGACCGCGCGGGCGAGGTCGCCGAGGTACTCCGGGTAGGACCGCGCGTGGATGATCTGCGTGAAGGGGTCGGCGTAGGTGCCGGGCGGGATGTTGATGCGGACCTTCGCGCGGTCGAACTCGCGGTTCACCGCCTCCACCACGAGCTCGAAGCCCTTCCCCGGCGTGCCGAAGCCGAAGGAGCCGATGACCGGCACCTCGCGCTCGACGTACGGGGCGAGCTTCACGGCCGGCTCGACCGGCCGGGGGAACGGGAAGACCTTCGGGTCGGGGTGGACGAGCGACGGGTCGAGGGGGAGGTAGGCGTCGAACCGGTCCTTCGGGCAGAGGACGAACGGGTCGCCGGGGTTCACCTCGAGCACGAACGTGAACCTCGGCGCCTTGCCGAGGCGGGCGAGCGTCGAGAGATCGAGCCAGCCCATCGTCACGTGGTGGTAGTTGAAGGCGTAGAAGTCGTAGCCGCCCTGGATCTTCGGGTCGCGCTGGTCGATCTCGCGCCAGTCGAGGTCGTAGCGCTCCGAGCGGAGGAGGCACTCGTACATCATGCGCCCCGACTCGTAGATCGAGCACTGGGCCTTCTTCGGGTTCACGAACAGGCCGCGCGGCTTGCGGTCGCTCATCGCTCTCTCCTGCGGAGGGTCTCGAGGTCGTCGTCCACCATCTCGGCGACGAGCCGCTCGAACGGCACGTCGTCGCGCCAGCCGAGGAGCTCGGCGGCGCGGGCGGGGTTGCCGACCAGGCCCGGGCGCGGGGGGCGCGGGATGGCCGGGTCCACGACCACGTGCCGCCGCCAGTCGAGCCCGACGTGGGCGAAGGCGGCGGCGGCGAAGTCGCGGACGGTGTGGGCGGCGCCGGTCGCGAGGACGAGGTCCTCGGGGGCGTCGCGGCGGATCATGAGCGTCATGGCCCGGGCGAAGCTCCGGGCGTGGCCCCAGTCGCGGCGGGCGTCGAGGTCGCCGAGCGCGACCTCGCGTGCGAGGCCGAGCGCGACCCGGGCGGCGCCCGCGGAGATGGCCCGGGTCACGTACCCGGGGCCGCGGCGGGCGCTCTCGTGGTTGAAGAGGATCCCCGCGGCGGCGCGGAGGCCCCGCTCGCGGTAGTGGCGCACGAGCCCCACCCCGGCCGCCTTCGCGATGGCGTAGACGGAGCGCGGGTCGAAGGGCGTGCGCTCGTCGCATGGCGACGGTGCGTCGGGCGCGAACAGCTCGCTCGAGGCGGCGAAGAAGAAGCCCGCCCCGGGGCGCGCGGCGTGGAGCGCCGAGGCGAGCGCGTGGGTGGTGCCGATGGCGCCCTCGAGGAGCGCCTCGCCCGCGGCGACCGAGTCGACCGGCTTGCGGGTCCCGGTGAGGTGGTAGAGCTCGTCGGGCCCGATCTCGGCCACGAGCGCCCGCACCGCGGCGCGGTCCTCGAGCTCCACCGGGTGGAGCACGAGGCGCGGGTCGCCGCGGTGCCGCGCGAGGCGCGGGTGCGCCCCGGCGTCGGCCGGAGCCCCGCGGCGGACGGTGCCGTGGACCTCGACACCCTCGGCGAGGAGGAGGTCGGCGAGGAACGAGCCGTCCTGGCCCGCGAGGCCGGTGACGAGCGCGCGCTGCATCCGGAGCACCGGCGCCTACGGCGCCTTCACGATCCGGATCTCGGGGAGCGGGAAGATCATCCCCGTCCCGCTCTCGATCGTCTTCTTCTCGCGCTCGAGGAACTCCTCCTGGAAGTGCCACGGGAGCACGAGGAAGTAGTCGGGCTTCAGGCTCCGGCTCTCCTCCTCGGAGACGATCGGGATGTCGGTGCCGATGGTGCGCGCGCCGTACTTGTCCGGGTTGCGCTCGGCGGCCATGTCGATGAGCCGGCTGTCGATGCCGCACCACTGCAGGATGGTGTTGCCCTTCGTCGACGCGCCGTAGATGTGGATGCGCTTCCCGTCCTTCTTGAGCCCCTTGAGGAGCGCGTTCAGCTTGTCCTTGTGGACGTTGATGCGGTCCTGGAAGTGGCGGTACGGCTTGTCGGTGTCGAGCTCGAGGTCGAACTCGTCCTGGCGCATCTTCGCGATCTCCTGCGCCCACTCGGCCTTGCGGTACTTGAGGCAGGTGTTGCGCGCGGCGTAGACGCGGAGGCTGCCGCCGTTGATGTCGTTCGTCGACACCCGCACGGCCTTGAGACCGGCGCGACCGAGGATCTTCTCGATGACCGAGAGCGAGTAGTACTCGAGGTGCTCGTGGCAGATGGTGTCGTAGCTGTTCATCTGCAGCATGAACGGCATGTAGCTCATCTCGAGGATCCACACGCCGTCGGCGGCCAGCACCTCGCGGATGTTCTTCGCGAAGTCCACCGGCGACTCGAGGTCGTAGAACATCGCGATGGAGGTCACGATGTCGACCTTCCGCTCGCCGAGGAGCTGGGTCAGCTCCGGCGACGGGAACAGGTCCTTCACCACGGTGATGCCGTCCTTCACCTCGGAGGCGACGTCGGACGGGTCGATGCCGAACTTCTCGACCCGGTTCGAGTAGGCGCGGAGCAGCGTGCCGTCGTTGCAGCCGATGTCGAGCGCGGTGACCGCGTTGCGGTTCACCATGGCCTCGGCCTCCTCGGCGATGCGCTTCAGGTGGTTCCGCATCGTGGCGTTCGTGCCGGAGCGGTACCAGTAGGCGCTGTAGAGCACCTCGGGCGGCACCGAGTGCTCCATCTGCAGGAGGCCGCAGGCGTGCTCGTCCTGGGTCGGGTCGCAGCGCGAGAGCGTGCAGGGGATCTTCCGGAGCGGCGGCTCCTCCTTCCCGGGCTTCAGGAACGAGCCCTGGAGGTACTGCTCGCCGAGGTCGATGACCGGCTTCAGCGCGGTCGAGCCGCACACGCGGCAGGTCTTGCGGTGGATGAGGTGCATGTTCGCGTTGCCTCCGAAGGTCGCCCCGCCGTGGCCGCGGGCCGGGTCGGGTCCACCTCGAGCAACGGGTGTGCCTGCGGGCGACCACGGGTCCAAGCGCCCGGAACCGCTGGCCAATCGGGCGTCACCTCGCTGACGGAGCGCCGGCGCCGCCAGAACCGTGACGGGCGAGCGCCAGCCATTTGCCCCGGCGGCGGAGCGAGGCGAGACTCGGCGGCGTCGCTGGACGGGACGGGAGGCGCGCCATGTCGGTGATGGTCGAGGTGTCGTGGGGGGAGATGATCGACAAGGTCACGATCCTCCAGATCAAGCTCGCGCGCATCCAGGACCCGGCGAAGCTCGCGAACGTGCAGCGCGAGCTCGACGCGCTCGCGAAGGCCCGCGCCGACGCGCTCGCGCGCTCGCCGCGCATGGCCGAGCTCGAGGCGGAGCTCCGGCGGGTGAACGAGGTCCTCTGGGAGAACGAGGACGTGCTGCGCGACCTCGAGCGGGCGAAGGACTACGGCCCGCGCTTCGTCGAGGCCGCGCGCATGGCGTACCGCACGAACGACCGCCGCGCGGTCGTGAAGCGCGAGATCAACGACCTCCTCGGCAGCGCGATCGTCGAGGAGAAGAGCTACGCGAAGTACGACTGACGCGCCGCGCCCGGCGCGGGCCGGCCTGGCGCGCCGCCGCGCGCTGGCTCGACGCGGCGCGCTGCGCCCATCGGGCTAGGGCGCACCCCGAGTAACGATCACTTTTCGCCTGCGAGTGCACCTCGACGGGGTGCGGAGGGCGTACCGCTCCGTACGGTCCGTGCATTCCGCGAGCGCCCTCGCGAATGGAGGGACTCGCAACTCCATGACCGGATCCCGGACCTCCCGCGCAGGGGCAGGACGCCGGGCTCCATCCAACCAGAGGGCGCCCGGGGACGCCCGAGGAGACAACGAGATGACGAACCAGGGGACCTGGCTCAGGGCGGCCGTGTTGCTCGGCTTCCTCGCCGCGTGCAACCGGCAGCCCGCGCAGCAGCGCGAGGTGAAGCCGCCGAACGACAGCACCGCGCTCGTCGAGGAGCGTCGCAAGCCCGAGGGCGCGCTCGAGGCCGAGACCGAGCCGAGGGGCGAGGAGGAGAAGGGCGAGTTCGACGCCGACGATCCCGGCTACCGCCTCGACTGGGAGCGCGCGGCCTGGGGTGAGTCGTCCGCCGACTTCCGCTCGCGGCTGCTCCGCCTCGGCGCCGAGTACGGGAGGAAGAAGTACCTCTCCGGTCCGCGCTGGGTGAACGTCGGCCCGACCGGCGCCCGCTACGAGCAGAACGGCTCCTTCACCGGCCAGGTGCGCGACTCCGGCCGCATGCGCACGATCCTCCCCCACCCGTTCCTCTCGGACGTCGTCTACGTCCTCACCTCGGGCGGCGGCCTGTGGGTGACCACGAACTGGAGCTCCCCGAACACCCGCTGGACCGTCCTCACCGACGACCTGCCGACCACCGGCGGCGGCGCGGTCGCGTTCGGCAAGTACCCGACCACCCTGTACCTGGGCCTCGGCGACCCCTACGACCAGATCACGGTCGGCGGCGCGATGGTGCGGTCGACCACGGCCGGCCTGTCTTGGTCCGCCCCGGTCGAGCTCGGCGCGGCGGTCTCCGTGCGCGACGTGAAGGTGGACACGAGCGGCAGGACCGACGTCGTCTTCGCCGCGACCGACGTCGGCCTCTTCCGCTCCGCGGACGGCGGCACGACCTACGCCTCGGTCCCCGCCCTCGACGGCCAGTCGGTCTGGAGCATCCAGAAGACGAGCGCGGGCTGGCTCGTCGCCGCGCAGCCGTGCCCGGTGGGCTTCGGCGGCCTGCAGTGCCCGTCCCCGACGACGCTGTGGCTCTCCACCGACAAGGGCGCGACCTTCGCGCCCATCGCCAACACCGGCGGTGGCTTCACCAGCGTGGGCCGCACGACCCTCGCCGCCGCGAACCCGGGTGAAGCGGTCGTGTACGCCTACTCGTCCACCGTGGGCGACGCGCAGATGGCGGACGTCTTCCGCTCGAACGACGGCGGCGTCACCTGGCTCGGCACCGGCACGAACTCGACCAAGATCCCGACCAACCCGGTCGCGGGCTCGATGGCCAACATGAACATCTGCCAGTCGCAGTGCTGGTACGACCAGATGATCGTGGTCGACCCGCGCGACGCCTCCCGGGGCACGCTCTGGATCGGCGGCAACCTCGCCGCCGCCCAGTCGAAGGACGGCGGCGCCACCTGGACGCTCAAGAGCTGGTGGCTCTACGAGCAGGTGCCCTCGCTGCCGTACGCCCACGCCGACTACCACGCGGCCGCGTTCAAGACGACCGGCACGCCGACCCTCATCCTCGGCAACGACGGCGGCATGAACACCACCACCGACGACGGCGCGACCTTCTCGTCGGACAAGAACAACGGCCTCGCGACGCACCTCTACTACACCATCACCGGCAACCCGAAGCTGCCGAACGCGATCCTGGGCGGCCTGCAGGACAACGGCACGCGCCTGCGCTCCGACAACGGCACGATCCACGACCAGGTGATCGGCGGCGACGGCATGGGCGCGGCCTGGAGCCAGGACAACACCAACACGGTCATCGGCTCGTCGCAGGGCTCCTCGATGCGGACGAACCAGTCGAACAACGTCCCCGACCGGTTCCAGAACTGGGCGGGCGCGACCTCGGGCCTCTCCGACGTCGGCTTCGGCTTCTTCACCTCCATCACGCCGGCGCCCGCGGGCCTCGACCCGACGGGCAAGGTCTTCTTCCACTTCTCGAACTCCCGCGTGTGGCGCTCGAACAACGGCGGCCTCACCTGGACCCGCATCGGCTCGGCCATCGCGCCGACGTCGACGGGCCTGCCCACGACCCGCCGCTTCCGCTCGAGCCCGTACAACCTCGGCGTCTCGCCCACCGACCTCAACCGCATCGCGGTCGGCGCCGGCGGCGGCTTCCTCGACGTCACCACCGACGGCGGGGCGACCTGGACCGACCTCAACCTCATCGCGCTCGTGCCCGGGTACCAGGGCTTCGTGACGAACGTGACCTGGCAGGACAACCAGCACCTCTGGGTCACCTCCGTGGCGCAGGCGGCGGGCGCGGTGCGCGTGCTCAAGGGCACCCTCGCGAACCCGACCGACTCCTGGGCCACGGCGGTCTGGACGCCGATGACGACCGGCCTGCCGGACCTGCCGGTCACGCGGATCCTGTTCGACCCGCGCGACGCGACCCGGCAGACGATCTACGCGGCGACCCACGTCGGGGTGTACGCGTCGAAGAACGGCGGCGCGAGCTGGGCGCTCTTCGGCACCGGCCTCCCGGCGGTCCGCGTGAACGACATCTACATGCCGCCGGACGGTGGCTCCATGCGCATCGCGACCTACGGCCGCGGCGTGTGGGAGCTCCCGCAGGTGGAGTTCGTCTCGGCGGTCTTCTCCGACCGCGGCGAGGACGACGACGACTGCGACAACGACCACGACGGCGTCCTCGACAACGGGGAGCGCGGCCACCTCGCGGTGAAGGTGCTCAACCAGGGCTACACCCTGCTCAGGAACGTGAAGATCACCGTCACCTCGTCGAACCCGCACGTCACCTTCCCGAAGGGCAACGTGGTCTACGTCTCCCCGCTCGAGGGGCGCGACGACCGCACGAGGTTCGTGAAGGTCGCGCTCGCGGGCGCCGTGGGCGTCGAGACCGTCGACTACACGATCCGGATCGAGGCCGACGCGATCCTGCCCGGCGGGTACACGGTCACCTCGACCCAGCGCGTGAACTACGACGAGGTGCAGAATGCCTCGGCGACCGACACGTTCGACGCGAAGGTCTCGCCGTGGGTGGCCTCGGGCGGCGCGACGACGATGCCCAACATCGCGGCCTTCCAGTTCCGGGCGCTCTCGCCCACCCAGAACGTCCTCTGGGGTCCTGACAACAACGGCCAGAACGACGGCGTCCGCCCGGACGGTCCGGACGAGCAGATGATGACCTCGCCCGTGCTCAAGGTGGGCACCGATCCCCTGACCATCTCGTTCTCGCACCGGTTCTCGTTCGAGAACGGCGGCTGGGACGGCGGCGTCGTCGAGATCTCGAACGACGGCGGCGCGACCTGGGCGAGCGTGCCGGGCACGCCGTACAACGGCGCGCTCAACACGGTCACGTCCGCGCCGATCGGCGCCGGCCGGCCGGCCTTCGTGAACCGCATGGTCGGGTGGCCGGCGTTCGCGAACGTCACCATCGACGCGGGCACCGCGTTCGCGGGCCAGGACGTCAGGATCCGGTTCCGCACCGGCTCCGACGAGTCCACCGGCGCGCCGGGGTGGGAGATCGGCAACCTCGTGATCGGCGGCCTCACCAACACGCCGTTCCCGGCGCTCGTCCCGAACGCCTCGACGGCCGTGGCGAGGACCGGGGCCGTGGCCCAGAAGTGACCCGCGTACCGGAGGGGTTCCGCGCCGCGGGGCCCCTCCGGTACAATTTCGATTCGACCTTCCGTTCAGCCTCAGCCCTGCCCACACGAGGTTCTCCCCGTGCTCCTCACCGCCATCACCGCCGCCCTCGTCCTCGCCGGCACCGACCACAGCGGCCTCGTCATCGAGGCGCCGTCGGTCCCCGAGAACCGCACCGTCGTCGTCGACAGCGGCGGCGGCATCGAGGCCGGTGAGGCCACCGGCTTCCTCTCCGGCCGCTGGCAGGTCACGAACCGCCTCGCGCTGACGGCGGGCGTCTCCTACCTCAGGGGCGAGGCCGGTCCGAACGCCGGCGTCCGGCTCAAGCTCGTGGACGGCCTCACCGCCGGTGTCCGCCTCAAGTCCGAGGGCTTCGAGCCCGAGGGCGCCGAGGTCGAGGCCTCGATGATCGGCGGCCTCTCCCTGGGCAAGCTCGATCTCATGGGCTCCGCCACCGTCGGCTACGGCGAGGAGACGGTGGACGTCGAGGGCGCCGCCGCCGCGCGGACGACCTTCTCGCGGATCTTCGACCTCGGCGTGGAGGGCCGCTACCGCGGGGCGACGAACGGCACGAAGCACGATCTCGTGGCCGGCCCGGCGTTCGGCGTCACGTTCGCGGGCGGCACCGTCCGCGTCCAGGCGCTCGCGGGCTACGCCTCGAACGAGAAGGACAAGGGCGTCGCCGCGTTCCTGGGGCTCGCGGTCTACAACTAGCGCTGCAGCTCGAACCGGATCGGCACCGTCGCCGGGCCGCCGGCGGCGGTCACGCCGGCGAGGGCCTTCCGCACGCAGGCGGCGAGCGCCTCGTCGCCGACGGAGTCACCGGTGAGCCTCGGGGCCGGGCCGCCGGCGCCCGTGATCTCCGCCACGAGCACCCCGTCGAGCGACGGCGCGCGACGCAGGGCGTCCGCGTAGCACGCGCCGAGCGCGTCTTGGCGCGCGGCGACGGCCCTCTGCGCGGCGGCGGCGCCGGAGAGCGGCTCGCCGACCGTCACCTTCGAGCGGGCCCCGAGGGCCGCCGAGAGGTGCGTGCGGTCCGCCCCGGCGGCGCCGCCGAGCGCGAGCACCTCCTCACCGGCGCGCCAGCGCCAGGAGACGGGCTCGACCGCGAGGGTGCGCGGGCGGCCGCGGGAGCAGGTCGCGTCGTCGGGCAGGTCGAACACGAGCTCGAGCGAGAGCTCGCCCTTCCGCTGGAGCTCGAAGAGCCGCTTCGCCGTGTCGAGTTCGGCCTCGACCGGCAGCCCCACCTCGGTCGCGCAGTAGAGCCGCGCGGCGCCGAACCCGAGCAGCACGGCGTCCTGCAGGGCGAGGCGGGCCTCCCCGCGGGCGTACGGGGCGAAGTAGAGGCGCCCCGCGGGGATCGTCACCCGGTACCGGGCGACCGAGGCGAGGTCGCGCCGCTCCTCCTGGGCGTCCTCGGCGAGGGCGTCCCCCTTCGCGCGCAGGCGCTCCGCGGGCTCGAGGGCCTGGCAGAGGGTCTCGAGGTCGGCGGGGCCGGACACCTCGACCGGGAGGGGATCGGGCGCGCCGGTCGCGGCGAGGCCCGGCTTCGGGGCGCCCGCGGGGGCGGGGGCGGAGCCGACGAGGGCGAGGAGGAGGGCGAGGACGGTCATTCCCCGCGGATCCTACCCACTCCCGAGCCGGATCTTGAGGGCCTTCGGGAGGAGGTCGAACCGCGCCGGGGCCCGCCCCGGGTGCTCGCCGTCCACGTCGAGGAGCGCCTCGGCGTCCCCGACGGGCTCGATCTCGACGGTGCGCCCCTGGAAGACCCGGGTGTTGGGCAGCTTCACGTGCGTGCCGTCGTAGAGCGTGCTCCGCTTCGTGACGAGGTCCACCAGCCCGAAGCCCTTCCAGATCACGACGTCGAAGAGCCCGTCGTCCATCCGGGCGTCCGGCGCCACCTTCATGCCGCCGCCGAAGAACCGGCCGTTGCAGACCGACAGCGCGGTGACGCCCTCCTCGTGCCACTCGCCGCCGTCGATGCGCCAGCGCACCTTCGGGTCCGACCAGCCGATGAGCGCGCCGGCGGAGGCGAGCATGTAGGAGAGCGGCCCGGTGAACTTGAGGCCGTCGATGCGCGACGAGACCGCCCCGGAGATGCCGCAGCCGGCCACGTTCGCGAAGTGGCGCAGCTGCGAGGTGCCGTCGTGCGCGCGGAACGCCACCCGGCCGAGGTCGGCGACCACGGTGCGCTCGCCGGCGAGCGCGCGGGCCGCCTCGTGCAGGTTCTCGGCGAGGCCGAGCGTGCGGCGGAGGTCGCCGCCGGTGCCGCGCGGGATGAAGCCGAAGGTGGAGTCCGGATCCCGCAGCCGGCCCTCGTCGAGCAGGCCGTCGATGACCTCGCTCGCGGTGCCGTCGCCGCCGACCGCGACCACGAACTTGCCGCCCGCCGCGAGCGCCTCCTGGGCGAGCCGCTTCCCGTCGCCGCGCGCCTTCGTGAAGGCGCACTCGAACTCGCCCACGGCGGAGCGCACCGCGCTCGCGATCTTGTCGAAGTGACGCCCCGTGCGGCCGGAGGCGCTCTCGGGGTTCACGATGAGCCAGGGCTTCATGCGTCCCCGTGGCTTACCACGGCCGCGGGCCCGGTGGCTCGAGAGGCCATGGCGCGCAGCGTCGTGACGACGCGCGCGATCGGCACCTGGGTGGGGCAGAGCGCGTCGCAGCCGGCGCAGCCCGCGCACGCGTCGAGCGCGTCCTTCGCGGCGGGCAGGTCCGCGAGGTTGCGGCTGTAGAGCCGGAACGCCGCGTGGAGCCCCAGCGCGCGCACGGAGGGGTCCGCGGCGGCGAGCGCGCAGCCCGCCTCGCACAGGCCGCACGAGATGCAGGCCGCTGCGGCCTGCGCGGCCTCCCGGTCGGCGGCGCTCGTCGGGTGGAGCCCCTCGGCGCCGGCGTAGTGGGCGAGGAACCGGGCCTCGCCGGTGCCCCGGTGCTGGAAGAGCTTCTTCAGCGGGTGCGCGACGAGGGCGCGCCAGGCGAGGTAGGCGAGGGCGGCGGGGCGGGCCATCGTCAGGCGTCCTCCTGCGCGTCGCGGCGGGGCCGCCGTGGCGGCGGGGACTCCGCGAGCACCCGCTCGGCGAGCGCGCGGGCCGCGGGGCTGTAGGCCTTCGGGTGGCGGCGCACGAGCAGCGCCCGGAGCGAGGCGTCGTGGGCGAGCGCGGCGTTGCTGCGCGCACCGCCCGCCCCGCCCTTCACGCGGTAGAAGGCGAGCGGCTCGGCGACGTGCACCGCCCGCACGCCCCGCTCGGCGCAGGAGAGCCAGAAGTCCCAGTCCTCGTAGCCGGCGGAGAGGTCGTCGGAGAAGCCGCCGGCCTCCTCCCAGAGCCGCCGCCGGAAGAGCGAGGTCACGACGAGGCGGTTCCGCTCCGCGAGGCTCGCGAGGTCGAACGGGCCCATGAGCGCGCGCCTCGCCGCGCCACCGTCCTCGAAGAGGAGCACGTCGGTGAACGCGACGCCCGCGCCGGGATCGCGATCGAGCGCGGCGACGGTCTTCTCGAGGAAGGTGCCGTGCAGGAGGTCGTCGGCGTCGAGCGGCAGGACGAGCTCGCCCGTGGCCGCGGCGATGCCCGCGTCGAGCGCGCCCGGGGGCCCGCGGTTCTCCTGCTCGACCAGGCGGAGCGCCCTGCCGGGGTGGGCGGCGGCGAGCGCGCGGAAGGCGCCGGAGGTGTCGTCGGGGCTGCCGTCGTTCACGACGACGCACTCCCAGTCGGCATACGTCTGCCGCACGACCGAGCCCACCGCCTGCGGCAGGAGCGCGGCGTGGCCGTAGCAGCGGATGACCACCGAGACGCGCGGCACGGTCAGGTCCCCTCCCCGCGCGCGGCGGCCGCGGCGGCCTTGCCCGCGAGGAAGCCGGTGAGGAGCGCGACGCCGAGGCCGGTGCCGTCGGTCGCCTGCTCGTGGCCGCCGAGCACCGCGCCCGCCGCGAAGAGCCGCGGGTGCACCGGGCGGCCCTGCTCGTCGAGGGGCCTGAGGCGCGCGTCCGCGCGGAGGCCCGCGGAGAGCAGCGGCTGCGGCGCGCGGCGGTCCCGCAGCGTGAGCGGCTGGGCCGGGCGGTCCGCGAGGTGGACCCCGGCCTCGCGGCCCTCCGCCGCCTGCACCGGGAGCCCGAGCGCGGGCTCGACGAGCCGGCCCCTGCGCGCGATCCCGCCGCCGACGAACCGCCCGGTGGCGAGCACCCAGGCGCGCGCCTCGAGCGTGGCGTCCGCGACGGCGAGCGGCGCGTCCGGCGTGGTCCCGGCGGCGCTGCCGGTGACGACCTCGACCCCCGCCTCGGCGAGCCGGGCCTCCAGGGCCGCCTGCAGCCTGAGCCCCGGTACGCTCGGGACGTCGGAGAGCGTCTCCGCCACGGGGAGCCCGGCCGCGCGGGCGATCCGCGCGTGGACGGCGCCGTCGCTCGCGAGCCCTTGCGGCTGGAGCCCCAGCACCGGCGGGAGGAGCGCCACCGCGGTGCCCGGCGGCAAGGCCGCTCGGAGCCGCTCGCCGAGCGCCTCGGCCGCGCCGGGCGCGTCGAGGGCCCGGGCGAGCTCGTGCGGGCGGGCCGCCTCGAGCCCGGCACCGGGGAGGTCCACCTCGGCGGCGCGCACCTCCGGGCCGCCGCGGGCCTGGTAGCGGGCGAGCCCCGCCGCCACGAGGGCGGCATCGAAGAGGAGGTGGCCGCGGAACCCGACCACGGCGACCGGGCCCCGCGCCGCGAGGAGGTCGCCCGCCTCCATCGTGCGCTGGCAGGTCGCCACGGCGGCCGCCGTGCCGAACGGCGTCGCGAGGAAGCGCGGCCGGTCGAGCGGAGGCGCGAGCACCGCCGCGAGCTCGCGGGCCGTGAACGCGAGCGCCTCGG
The DNA here is from genome assembly GCA_046351695.1 of Anaeromyxobacter sp. Classification (GTDB taxonomy): domain Bacteria; phylum Myxococcota; class Myxococcia; order Myxococcales; family Anaeromyxobacteraceae; genus Anaeromyxobacter. Next base: position 520,535 of record JAXLYA010000002.1, read on the forward strand.
GGAGGCGGTCGAGCCCGGCGCCGACGACCGCGTACGGGTGGGCGGGGCGCTGCGCCGCGAGCCGGCGCGCGGCGTCGACCGGGCCGCGCCGCCAGGAGAGCGGGTCGCCGGGCGCGGCGGCGAGGTCGGGGGCGACCCCGATCGCGCCGGAGGAGAGCGCGGTCGCGCCCGGGGAGCGGCGCACGAGCACCGCCGAGGCGCCCGCCTCGCGCGCGGCGAGCGCGGCGACGGCCCCGGCGAGCCCGCCGCCGACGACGAGGACGTCCGCCCGCCTCACCACGGCAGCTCCGCCGCCCCGTGGGCGCCGCGCAGGAGCTCCTCCTGCGCGAGCTGGGTCCCGTCGAGCACCGGCCGGCGTTCGCGCCAGCCCTGGTCGAGGAGGTCGGCGAGCTCCGCGCGGACCTGCTCGGCGCTCCAGCCGAGCTCCTTGCCCGCGAGCTGGGCGGCGGGCCGCGCGCAGTCGAGCCCGCCGCAGGCGCCCACCGCGACGCGGCAGCGCCGCCGGAGGTCCTGGAGCCGGCGCACCTGCTCGTGCCGCACGCAGTACACGACCTCGGCCGCCAGGATCGCCTCGTCGCGGCAGAGCACGAGCCCGAGCCGGGGGTCGTCCTTGACGAGCCGCAGCACCTCGCGCGCGCGGCTGCCGTGGCGGTAGGCGAGCCGGGCCGCGACCGGGGCGGCCACGCCGAACTCGCGCGCGAGGTCCCGGGCCGCGGGCACGGCGTCGCCGCCCGGGAGCGGCAGCGCGTGCGTCCTGCACGCGACGGGCGCCTTGCCGAGGAGCGCGAGGATCCGGTCCGTCGCCTCCTCCGCCTGGGCGCGGTAGCTCGCGAGCTTCCCGCCCACGAAGGAGAGGAGCCCGCCCGCGCCCTCCGCGGCGTGCTCGAGGAGCTGGTGCTCGCGGGAGAGCGCGTCCTCGCCCGGGCCATAGGCGAAGATCGTCGTGCGCAGCCCGCACCAGGCCCGGGTGACGCGCGCGCCGCGGACGCCGGGGACGAGGGACGCGGCGCCCTCGAGCAGGTACTCGACCTCGTCGTTCGTCGCCTCGAGGTCGTCGGGGTCGCCGTAGTAGTCGTCGTCGGTCGTGCCGATGATCGACTCGTTCTCGTGCGGCATGAGGAACATCTGCCGCCCGTCCACCGCCGAGAGGATGACGCCGTAGTGCGACCAGCGGCGGTCGAGGGTGAGGTGCACGCCCTTCCCCGGCCGCATCGGCACCTTCACCCGGTTCTTGCCCGCGAAGCGGGGCGACCAGGCGCCGGTGGCGTTGAAGACGACCGGGGCGCGGGCCACCGCCTCCTCGCCGGTGAGCCGGTCGCGGATCCGCACGCCGGTGACGCGGCCGCCCTCGGTGAGGACGTCGCGCGCCTCGGTCCAGGTGCGGACGTCGGCGCCGTGCGCCCGGGCGTCGAGCGCGTTCGCGACGCACAGCCGGAAGGCGTCGATGCCCCACTCGTCGAGGGTGACGGCGCCGGCGAGGCCGGGCCGGAGCGCGGGCTCGAGCCGGTAGAGCTCCTCGGCGGTGACGCGCGTCGAGGGCTTCCCGCGCTTCAAGGGCTGGAACTGGTCGTAGGTGCCGACGTACACCTCGGTCGCGTACCAGGCCGCCCGCTCGTACAGCGTCGCCGCCTCGCCCTTCGACGCGAACGGCATCAGGAACGGGATCCGGAAGAGCAGGTGCGGCGCGATCCGCTGGATGTAACCGGAGTCCCGGCAGGCGAGCGCGGTGACCGCGCGGCCGGAGAGCATGTAGCGGATGCCGCCGTGGATCATCCCCGACGAGTTGCCGGTGGCGCCCACGCCGAAGTCGGCCCGCTCGACGAGCAGCACCGAGAGGCCCCGGAGCGCGCAGTCGCGCGCCACGCCCGCCCCGTTGGCGCCGCCCCCGAGGACGATGACGTCGAAGTGATCCCGCACGGCCCAGGAGTCTACCTTCGAGCCGCCCCGGACGGCGGTATCATCGGCGCCATGCGACCCTCCGCCTGCCGCGCCGCGCTCCTCTGCGCGGCCCTGACCCTGCCCGCCGCGGCGCGCGCGACCGGCGCCCTGATGCCCGCGGGGCCGGTCGCGATCCCCCGCGACCTCGTCTCTCCCGACGAGCCCGCGGACCGCGGCTTCCGCCTGTTCGCGCTCGGCGGGGCCGGGGACACGCGGGAGGACCTGGGCGAGCTGCCGCTGCGGCTCACCACCGGCGGCGTCGAGCTCGGGTTCGTGAAGCGGCTCTCCGACAACCTGTTCGTGTCGCTCGCCCTGGGCGGCCACGCCTTCGGGTCGGTGGACCCCGATCCGGAGCCCGACACCGCCCGCCCGCGGTCCCTCGGGGCCGGGCCGTTCGCGCAGGCCACCGCCACCTGGCGGGTCATCGAGGGCTTCGACGAGGAGCCCTTCGTGACCGCCACCTTCGGGATGAGCCTCGTCCGCGGCAGGAGCGCCGAGGGCGGCCGGCTCGACGTGACCGACCTCTCCCTCGGCCTCGCCGTGGGGCGCGCCTTCGACGAGCGCTGGGCGCCGTACGTCGCCGCGAAGGTCTTCGCAGGACCGACGAGCTGGCGCTGGGAGGACAAGCGCCTCCACGGCCACGACGCGAACCGCTGGTCGGCCGCGCTCGGGGTCGTGGCGACGCTGACGAAGTCGCTCGACCTGCAGGTGGAGCTCGCCCCGGTCGGCGCCCGGGGCGTGACCACCACGGTGGGCTGGACGTTCTGACGGGCGCTGCCGGCGGCCCTCCCCGGACGGGGATGTAACGGCTCGACGTCCCCCGAGACGTTATGAGTCGACCATGTTCGGAAAGCCCTCGTCGATCCCCACGGCCGCGGAAGCGCTCCCCGGCCGCCCCGAGCCCCTCCCCGTCCCCGAGACGCACTTCCTGAACGGAAACCGCATCGTCCCCCCGTTCCCGGCCGGCCTCGAGCTCGCCGACTTCGGCCTCGGCTGCTTCTGGGGCGCGGAGAAGGCCTTCTGGAAGCTGCCCGGCGTGTACGCGACCGCCGTCGGCTACCAGGGCGGACACACCCCGAACCCGACGTACAAGGAGGTCTGCACCGGCCGCACCGGCCACACCGAGGTCGTGCGCGTGGTCTTCGACCCCGCGAAGATCTCCTACGAGCGCCTGCTCAAGGCGTTCTGGGAGGCGCACGACCCGACCCAGGGCATGCGCCAGGGCAACGACACCGGCACGCAGTACCGCTCCGCCGTGTACGTCCACTCGGACGCCCAGCGCCGCGCCGCCGAGGCGACGCGCGAGGTCTACGCCGCGGCCCTGAAGGCCCGCGGGTTCGGTCCGATCACGACCGAGCTGCGTGAGGCGCCGCCGTTCTACTACGCGGAGGACTACCACCAGCAGTACCTCGCGAAGAACCCGGACGGTTACTGCGGGCACGGCGGGACGGGCGTGAGCTGCCAGCTCGGGACGGGCGTCGCGGCCGGGTAGCACGCACGGCCCGCAGCTGCACCGGTCGCCGGTACCCGGACGTCGAGGTCCGTCGCGCCCTCGTCGCGCGGTACGAGTCGGTGCGCGACGTCCCGTGGAGCGTGTCCCAGGACCCGCGAGCCCTCGCCGCCGAGACCCGCGCCCGACCGTTCTGGTTCGTGTTCCTCCGGCCCGATGAAGGCGTCCTCGGCGGGGGCGCGGTCGTCCTCATCGGCGAGGACCGAGCTGTCCTGTCTGCAGTGCCAGGCAAATAGCTGACATTCGGCTTTGTTGTTTCAGACAACTATGTCCGGACATTGTAACGGAAGGGGCGTGTAGCTCCGCTCGCGATCCGCCGGCGCGGTCTCGAGAGGTCGCACGGGCGAGCGGACCCGGCCACCGTGCCCGCCACTCACGCCCACACCGGCGCCTGTCGCCGGCCGGCCGCACCGTGAATGGCCCGCGGGCGGGGCCGTCCAGGAGTCATGACGCCCGCCGACCGGAACCCGAGAGCCCTCCTCCTCGCGAAGGACCACGAGACGCTCTACCCGCTCGTCACCGGCCTCGAGCAGCGCGGCTTCGAGGTCCTCGCGGCCACCGACGGCGCGCGCGGCGTCGAGCTCCTCCTCGACAACCTCCTCTCGCTCGACGTGGTCGTGGCCGACCTCGACCTCCCCGGCCGCGGCGCCGCCGCGCTGCTCGACCTCGTCCGCGTGGCCGGCGGCGAGCGCGAGCTCGCGGTGGTGGTCCGCGGCGAGGGACTGTCCGCCCGCGACCGCGACGCACTGCGTGCGCTCGGCGCGGACGCGGTGGTCAGCGCGTCCGACGACGCGGACCACGTCGCGGCGCTCGCGGAGGAGGCCGCGGGCGCGGGGGCGCCGCTCGCGCTCGCCGCCTGAGCGCGGCTCACTTCCCCGTCAGCACCAGCGCCTTCCCCTCCCGCACGACCTCGACCTTCGCTCCCGGCTTCGTGAGCGCCCTCGGGAGCTCGCCCATGAGCTTCCCGGGCGCGGCGCCGTCGACCGCCGTGATCCGGTCGCCCTCCTGGAGCCCGAGCGCCTCGCCGGCGCTGCCGGACGCGACGTGCTCGACCACGCCCTCGCCGCCCGGCTCCACGCGGAGCGCGACGCCGAGCCGGGGGCCCGGGCCTCCGGGGCCGGCGCCCGGCGGCGGCCGTGGCGGGCCGGCCTGGAGCGGCCGGGCGTCGGACGCGTAGGCCGCGCGGACGGCCTCGGCGAGCCCCTCCACGACCTCGCCGCTGAAGCCGCCGTTCGTGAGCACCACGATCGCCGTGTCCTTCGACGGCCACGTCGCGAGGCCCGCCGTGAAGCTGCCCTCGCTGCCGAGCGCCACGCCACCCTCCTCGGCCTTCCCGCCCCGCAGCGCCGCGAGCTCCGCGACCGCCTTCTCGCCGAGGTACGGCGTCGCGCGGCCCGCCTCGGCGGCGACCTCAGCGGCCGCGAACGCGGCGAAGTCGGCGAGCGTGAGGTTCGCGGCGCCGGCGGGCGCGAGCACGCCGCTCACGGGCGGCACCCTCGGGTTCGGGAGGTAGCCGTCCGGCGTCCGCGCGTGGCCCACGGCGCTCGGGCCGAGGCCGAGCTCCTCGGTGCGCCCGACCCTCGCGGTCCTCATCCCGAGCGGCGCGAAGACCTCCTCGGCGACGAGGGTCTCCCACGGCTTCCCGCACGCGCGCTCGGCGATGACGCCGAGGAGCGCGTAGCCCGCGTTCGAGTACAGGAACTTCCCCCGCTCCCCGGCGGGCGGCTCCTGCAGCAGCTTCCCGACGAACTCGGCGCGCCGCTCGACGGGCGTCTTGCCCTTCAGCTCGAAGAACCCGGGCGTCTTCACCGGCGAGATCTCGGTGTACGGCTGCAGGCCCGCGGTGTGCCGGAGCACGTCGCGGAGCGTCGCGTCGCGGTAGGCGGGCAGCATCGGCACGTCGGGCAGCGCCGCGGCGAGCGTCTTCCCCAGATCGACCTTGCCTGCCTGCGCGAGCCTGAGGAGCAGCATCCGGGTCATGGGCTTCGTGCAGGAGCCGACGAGGAACCGGTCGTCCTCGGTCACCGGGTCGGGCTTCCCGGCCTCGCGGACGCCGCGGACGCTCGAGGCCACCACCTTGCCGCCCTGGACGACGGCCACCTCGGCGGCCGGCATCTTCGAGCCCGCCAGCGCGGCGTCGACGAGGGCGTCCAGGCGTGGGTCGGGCTTCGCCGGCGTCGGGGTGGCGGCGAGCGTGAGGAGGAGCGCGGTGGCGAGCATCGGGACCTCGGGGGCGCGAGTTCTGGGCTCCCGACCCCGTCGCGCGCCCGAGGTTAGCCGCACGCCCCTTCCGTGCCGGGCGGCCCGGCGGGCGTCACGAACGCCGGCCCCGCATCTCCCGGATCCGAGGAGACGACCATGCCCCGCCCCGTCCACTTCGAGATCCACGCCGCCGACCCCGCCCGCGCCATCCGGTTCTACGAGGCCCTGTTCGGCTGGGCCTTCCAGGCGTACGGCGGCAGCGACGTCGCCTACTGGCTCGTGCGCACCGGCGAGGGGCCGGGCATCGACGGCGGGCTCTTGCAGCGCATGGGCCCCGCGCCCGAGCCGCGGGCCGCCGTCAACGCGTTCGTGTGCACGGTCGGCGTCGACGACCTCGACGCCGCGCTCGCGAAGGCCGAGCAGCTGGGCGCGCGGCAGGTCGTGCCGCGCACCGCGATCGGCGACATCGGCTGGTCGGCGTACGTGAAGGATCCCGAGGGGAACCTCCTCGGGATGTTCCAGTCGGCGACGCCGGGATAGGCGGCGGGAGGGGGCGGCCCGGGCGGGCCGCCCCGCTCACTTCTGCTCGAACGTGCTCTTCACGTAGAGGTCGCGCAGCTGCTTCGCGTCGACGTCGCCGGGGGCGCCGGTCATGAGGTCGGTACCCTTCTGCGTCTTCGGCCACGCCACCACGTCGCGGAGCGACTCGGCGCCGGTGAGGAGCATGCAGAGCCGATCCATGCCGAGCGCGATGCCACCGTGCGGGGGCGCGCCCATCTTGAGCGCGTCGAGCAGGAAGCCGAACTTCGCGCGGGCGTCCTCGTCGGAGATGCCCATCGCCTTGAAGACCCGCTTCTGCACCTCGGGGTCGTGGAGGCGGATGGAGCCGCCGCCGATCTCGAAGCCGTTGAGCACGAGGTCGTACCGGTAGCAGTTCACCTTGCCCGGATCGGTCTCGAGGTACTGCAGGTCCTGGTCGTGCGGCCGCGTGAAGGCGTGGTGCGCGGCGGCCCACTGGCCGGACTCCTCGTCGTACTCGAAGAGCGGCGGGTTCACGACCCACAGGAAGTTCCACTTCCCGCCCGAGCCGTACTCCGGGATGAGGCCGAGCTTCTTCGCGAGGTGCACGCGGAGGTTGGCCATCACCGTGTGGACCATCGACTCCTTCCCGAACTGGAAGAGGAGCAGGTCGCCGGGGCCCGCGCCGCACGCCTGGTTGATGGCGTGGCGCATCTCGGGCGTGATGGTCTTCGCGAGCGGGGACTGGGTCCACTCGCCGTTCTCGTTGACCTTGGCGCGCGCGAGCCCCTTCGCGCCCATGCCCTTCACGAACTCCTCGAGCTTGTCGGTCTCGGTGCGCGACAGGTTCGCGGAGGCCGGGACCTTCATGGCCTTCACGATGCCGCCGCCCTTCACGGCGTCGTGCATCATCGGCACGCCGCCGCCCTGGTGGGACGCGACGATGTCGGTGAGGACGACGTGCGGCATGTCGAAGCGGAGGTCGGGCTTGTCGTTGCCGTACTTCGCCATCGACTCGGCGAAGACCATGCGCGGGAAGGGGCGCGGGATCTCGATCCCGAGCACGTCCTTCCAGAGCTTCACGACGAGCCCCTCGATGATCTGGAAGATGTCGTCCTGCTCGACGAACGACATCTCGACGTCGATCTGGGTGAACTCGGGCTGGCGGTCGAGGCGCAGGTCCTCGTCGCGGAAGCACCGGACGATCTGGAAGTACCGGTCGAAGCCCGCGATCATGTACAGCTGCTTGAAGAGCTGCGGGCTCTCGGCGAGCGCGTAGAACTTGCCCGGGTTGAGCCGCGACGGGACGAGGAAGTTCCGCGCGCCGCCCGGCGTGTACTTCACCATGAACGGCGTCTCGAGCTCGAGGAAGCCGTGCTCGGTGAAGTGGGTGCGGGTGAGGTGGTTCACCTTCGCGCGCGTCATGAGCGTCTGCTGCAGCGGCGCCCGGCGCAGGTCGAGGAAGCGGGACGCGAGCCGCTTCTCCTCGGAGGTGTCGATCTTGTCCTCGATCGGGAACGGCGTCGGCTCGGAGCGGTTGAAGATCTCGAGGTCGGTCGCGTGGACCTCGATGGCGCCCGTCCTGAGCTTCGGGTTCACGTTCGAGCCACGGGAGACGACCTTGCCGCGGACGCCCACGCAGAACTCGAGCCGGAGCTGGCCGGCGAGCTCGTGGACCTCGGGGCGGACGTCCTCCTCGAAGACCACCTGGGTGAGCCCCTCGCGGTCGCGCAGGTCGATGAAGACCGCGCCGCCGTGGTCGCGGCGGTTGTTCACCCAGCCGAAGAGGACGACCTCCTTGCCGAGGTCGGCGTCGGTGAGCTGCCCGCAGGTGTGGGTTCGCTTGAGCTCGCTGATGAACCGCGGCACGGTCGTTGGCCTTTCGTCCGGATGAAGACGTGAAGGCGCAGATCACACCATGCAGCGCGCAGCGTCAAGGCGAACGCGCCCCGCCCGGGACGGCCTCCTCCGCGCCGCCCGGGGCGGCTAGCCGGGCTCGACCGCCCGGAGGTCCTTGAGCCGGAGCTGGAGCCGGCGGGTGCCGTCCCACTCGTCGAAGCCGACCGTGAAGGCGGCCTCCACGGGCCCCCCGCCGCAGAGCGAGAGCCGGTCGCCGAGGCCGAAGCCGATGGCGTCGAGGCCGCGGCCGAACGCGAGCTTGAGGTGCGCCCCGCCCGCCCCCACCGGCCGGACGCGCTCGGGGGCGCCGCGCATGGCGAACACCGGCTCCGGGTTGCCGGCGCCGTACGGCGCGAGCCGGTCGAGGTCCTCGGCGGCCTTCTCGGTGACCTGGGGCGCCTCCACCCAGCCGTCGATGCGGGTGCGGGGCACGAGGTCGTCCGGGCCGAGCCGCTCGAGCGCGTGGGCCTCGAAGGCCGCGCGGAAGCCGTCGAGGGCGTCGCGGGCCACGGTGACGCCGGCCGCGTGCTTGTGGCCGCCGAACCGGACGAGGTGCGTGGAGCAGGCGGCGAGGGCGTCGTAGAGGTGGAACCGCTCGATGGAGCGGCCGCTGCCCTTCCCGGCGCCCTCCTCCATCGCGATGAGCACCGCCGGCCGGTGGAAGCGCTCGACGATCCGGGAGGCCACGATGCCGACCACGCCCGCGTGCCAGCCGTCGCGGGCGAGCACGAGGCCGCGGGCGCCCTCCTTCACCCGGGCGCGGGCGTCGGCGGTCGCCTCGTCGAGGATGCGGCGCTCGATCTCCTGGCGAGACTGGTTCTCCCGGTCGAGCTCCTCGGCGAGCGCCTGCGCCCGCGCAGGGTCGGTCTCGAGGAGGAGCCGCACGCCGCGGCCGGCGTCGTCGAGCCGGCCCGCCGCGTTGATGCGCGGGGCGAGCCGGAAGCCCACCTGGCCCGCCGAGACCGGCTGGCCGTCGGCGACGCCGGCGACGCGCTTCAGGGCCTTGAGGCCCGGCCGGCGGGTGGTCGCGAGGACCTCGAGCCCGGCCCGCACCAGCAGCCGGTTCGCGCCGGTGAGGTGGACCACGTCGGCGACCGTGCCGAGCGCGACGAGGTCGAGCGCCTCCTTCAGGTTCGGCTCGGGCCGCGTCGCGCCGAAGCGCCCCGCCTCGCGCAGACGTCTGCGCAGCGCCATCACCAGCGCGAAGGTGACGCCCACCGCCGCGAGGTCCTTCGAGGGGTAGCCGCAGCCGGGCTGGTGCGGGTTCAGGATCGCCGCCGCCGCGGGGAGCTCCACCGGCACGGTGTGGTGGTCGACCACGACCGTGTCGAGCCCGAGGCCCGCCGCCGTCTTGACCTCCGCCGCGGCCGTGATGCCGCAGTCGAGCGTGACGAGGAGCTTCACGCCCTGGGCCGCGAGCTTCGCGACGGCGTCGCCGTTCAGGCCGTAACCCTCGACGAGCCGGTGCGGGACGTAGGTGACGACGTCGGCGCCCGCCGCCCGCAGGAACCCGGCGAGCAGCGTGGTCGAGGTCACCCCGTCCACGTCGTAGTCGCCGTAGCAGGCGATGCGCTCGCCCGCTTCCAGCGCGCGGGCGATGCGGGCCACGGCGCCGTCCATGCCCTTCATCGTGAAGGGGTCGGGCAGATCCTGGATGCGCGCCGCGATGAACGCCTCGGCCGCGGCCGGGTCGGCGAGCCCGCGGGCGGCCAGGACCCGCGCCGCGAGGGGGTGCAGCTTCAGGGCGCCGGCCAGCCGCTCGGCGGCCCCGCCGTCGACCGCCGTCTCGACCCACCGCCGCCTCGCCGCACCGTCCACGAGGGGTCAGGTAGCACGGGCGGCTGACAGGCGAGCCACCGCCGCCACGAGCGCGGCCGGCGAGAACGGCTTCCCCAGGAACGCGGTCCCGCGCTCGACGGCGAGCCCCGCGTGCGCCTGCCCGGAGAGGTAGAGCACGCGCAGCCCGGGCCAGCGCGCCCTGAGGTCGGAGGCGAGGGCCGGCCCGGTCCCCTCCGGCATCACCACGTCGGTCACGAGGACCGCGAGCGGCGGCCCCGCGGGGACCGCGGCGCGCGCCGCCTCGACGGCCCCGGCGGAGAAGACCTCCGCGCCGGCGGCGGCGAGGATCCGCCGCGCCTCGGCCAGCACCGCCGCGTCGTCGTCCACCACGAGCACCCGCAGCCCGTCGAGCCGCGCGCCCTCCGCCGCGACCGGGGCGACGGCGGCCGGGGCGGGCCCGGCGAGGGGGATGAAGACCGTGAAGGTGGAGCCCGCGCCCGGGGCGCTCCGCACCGTGACGCGCCCGGAGAGCCGGTGGACGTTCGCGAACACGGTCGCGAGCCCGAGCCCGGTCCCCTCCGCGCCGGCCTTCGTCGTGAAGAAGGGCTCGAAGATCCGCGCCTGGGTGGCGGCGTCCATCCCGGCCCCGGTGTCCTCGACGGTGAGCGCCGCGCACGGGCGCACCGGGTCGAACCCGGGAGCGCGCGCGGCGGCCGCCTCCACCCGGGAGAGCGACACCCGGAGCCGCCCGCCCGCGGGCATCGCGTCCCGCGCGTTCGAGGCGAGGTTGAGCAGGATCTGCTCGAGGTGCGTCGGCGAGGCCTCCACCGGGAGCGGCCCGGGCGCCGGCGCCACCTCCACGTGAATGCCCGAGCCCACCAGCCGATCGAGCATGCGCCGCATGCCCTCGACGAGCGCCCCGAGGTCGAGCCGCTCGACCTCCGCCGGCGCATCCCGCGCGAGCGCGAGGATCTGCCGGGTGAGGCGCTTCGCGCGGTCGGACGCGGCGAGGATGCCCTCCGCCTCCTCGGCCTCGGCGCGGCCGGCGAGGTCCTCCTTGAGCATGGAGGCGTGGCTGACGATGACGGTGACCACGTTGTTGAAGTCGTGCGCGACGCCCGCCGCGAGCCGGCCGATGCCCTCGAGCCTGGAGGCCTGCTTGAGCGCGAGGTCCCGCTGCGCGATCGCCGCCTCGGCCCGCGCCTGCTCCTCGACCTGGCGCCGGAGCGCCGCGGTCTGCTCGGCGACGCGGCGGCGCAGGGTGCGGTTCCAGGCGACGACCCCCGCCACGAGCACCGCGGCCGCGCCGAGCGCCCACGCGGCGTACCGCAGGCGCTCTGCCGACCGGTCGGGACGGATCCACCGGTCATACAGCGCGTCGTACTCCCCGCTCGCCTTCGCCGCCTGCACGCCGCGGTTGATCCGGTCGAGGAGCGCGGGACGGTTCTTCGCCGTCACGAACGCGTACTCGGTGAGGAGGACCGGCGGCCCCGACACGCCGATCTTCCCGGCCAGGTCCTGCCGCTCGACGAAGGGCCGCCCGACGGCCTGGGTCACGATCGCCGCCTCGACCTGGCCGGCGGCGAGCGACCGGAGCGCGCGCGGCTCGCTCTCGTAGCGCAGCAGCGTCGGGGCGGGCTCGAGCGCGGCGACCGCGTCCTCGGCGCGGGTGTCGCGCTGGACCGCGACCCGCCGGCCCGCGAGGTCGGCCAGCGACTGCGGCGCGAACCCCGAGCCGCGGCCCACGAACAGCTCGTGGTAGACGAGCTCGTGCGCGATGGCGTAGTCCACGAACGCGGCGCGCGCGTCGCCGCGGTACATCGCGGCGAGGTCGAACCGGCCCGAGCGGATCCCCGCGACCACCTCCGGCCACGGGTGGAGCTCGATGCGGAGCTGGAGCCGCTCGCGGCGGGCGACGGCGCGGACGAGGTCCACGTTGAGCCCGGCCGGCCGGCCGTTCGCGTCCAGGTACTCGTAGGGCGGGAAGTCGGCGTCGCCGCCGTAGACGAGCTCTCCGCCCAGCGCCGCGACGTCGTCGCGCGGCTGCGCGTCGGCCGAGAAGAGCAGCCCCGCGGCCGCGGTCATCGCGGCGACGGCCGCGAGCCTTCGCGCCGGCACGGGCAGCACGGACCTCGGCGAGGCGCGACGCGCCACGGAACCCTCCCGGGCAGGGCTTACCACGGGTCCGCCCGGACGGGGGGTCCGGGTGAGCCCACGGGCCTCCGGCGATTCCCGAGTGTCGGCGGCCCGCGCTCAGGGTTGCCCGAACGGCGCCTCGAGCGCGCCGCCCACGAAGGTCGTTCCGATCCCCTCCGCCGGCGCCCAGGACGGTGCGCCGGTGCAGGCCGTTGCCGCGGCGTAGACACCGGTGGCGACGGGCGTGAGCTGCTCGGGCCGCGCGAAGGCGGCGAGGGCGAGCCGGCCGATCCCGCGCGCGCGCCCGTTCGTGAAGCTCACCACCACCTCGCCGAGGCGCTCGACGTCGATCCGCGAGGGGTACCCGGTGGCCGTGCCGTCCTGGCCGATCCAGGTCGCGCTGGAGGCGGACGCGAACTGGGAGGCGCCGGCGAGCCCGGTGCCTCCCGAGGCGCGGTCGTCGCCGAAGTGGAACCGGACGTCCTGCGCGCCGGCGACCCCTCGCGGGCGGAGCTGCGCGTTGCCCCGGGTCTGGGCCTGCAGCGTCCCGTCGGTGTTGAAGGTGAGCCCTCCGTCCGCGACGACCTGGCGCGTCCCGTCCGTGCCGCCGGCGAGCTCGGACCCATCCAGCATGCCGTGCCACTCCCAGGCGCCGAGCGCGACCTTCGCGAAGAAGACCTGCAGCTTGTGCTCGACGCCGAGCGCGTCGTAGACGCTGACGGTGCTCGTGAACGAGGACGTGCCCTCCGGATCGGTGGCGTCCCAGCGCTGGATCGCCGCGTCGGAGTTCAGGTTGAGGGCCCACCCGACGACGGTCGTCGCCGCCGGAGGATCCATCACGGGCAACGTGAGCGTGCGGGGGTCCCGGCCGGCGTCACCTGCCGGGAAGGCCTTCACGGCGGGCCCGCCGACGTGGACGAGCACCCCGCGGTCGTCGACCGTGAGCCGGCCGTCGCGCGTGTAGAGGGCGACGAACGCCCCGCCGTCGAGCACGAGGAAGCCGGGCCCCAGGAGCGCGACGTCGGTCGAGACCCCGGTCTCGTGAACGGAGCCCTGCAGGAACGGCCCGGCGGTCGGGACGGGGCTGCAGGATCCGCCGGCCGCGCCGGAGCCCTCACCGCAACCGCACGTCAGGCCGAGCGAGAGCCCGAGCACCCATGCCGCCAGCTTGACCATGGACGACCTCCGGGCAGGGAGAAGAGCAAGAGCCGGACCACGCGCCGGCACGGCCGTGGGGCCCTCCCGGGCGGGCCCTGGACCTGCGATCGCCAGTTCCCTGACGCCCGGACCCCGGCTAGGCTGCGCCCGGCTTCCCAACCCTCGCCGGAGGACTCCCGTGAAGCTCCTGATCGCCGACGCCTTCCCGAAGGACCGCGTGCAGGACCTGACCGCCCTCGGGCTCGAGGTCGCGCTCCAGCCGGACGTGTCCGTGAAGGATCTGCCCGAGGCCGCGAAGGACGCCTCGATCCTCGTGGTCCGGTCGAAGCAGGTGACCGCCGAGGTGTTCGAGAAGGCTGCGGCGCTCTCGCTCGTCGTGCGCGCCGGCGCGGGGGTCAACACCATCGACGTCGCGGCCGCCTCCCGCCGCGGGGTCTTCGTCACGAACTGCCCGGGCCAGAACGCCATCGCGGTGGCCGAGCTCGCCATCGGGCTCCTGCTCGCCCTCGACCGGCGCATCCCGGACAACGTGGAGCGCCTGCGGGCCGGCAAGTGGGAGAAGAAGAAGTTCAGCGACGCGCAGGGGCTCTTCGGACGCACGCTGGGCGTCGCGGGCCTCGGCGCCATCGGCAAGGAGACCGTCAAGCGCGCGCAGGCGCTCGGCATGCGGGTCGTCGCCTGGTCGCGGTCGCTCGACGACGAGGGCGCGAAGCGACTCGGCGTCGAGCGCGCGGCCGACCTCGTCGCGCTGGCGCGCGCCGCCGACTACCTCTCGCTCCACCTGCCGCTGAAGCCGGAGACGCGCGGCGCGGTGAACGCCGCGGTCCTCGGTGCGCTCAAGCCCGGGGCCGGGCTCATCAACACCGCGCGCGCCGAGGTGGTCGACCAGGCCGCGCTGCTCGAGGCGGCGAAGGCGGGCAAGATCCGGGTCGCGACCGACGTGTTCCCGGGCGAGCCCGAGAAGGGCACCGCCGACTTCACGAGCGAGCTCGGGCAGCTGCCGAACGTCTACGGCACCCACCACATCGGCGCGTCCACCGCGCAGGCCCAGGACGCCATCGCCCGGGAGGCGGTGCGGATCGTCGGGGCGTTCGTCCGGACCGGCGAGGTCCCGAACTGCGTCAACGTCGCGAAGAAGACCCCGGCCCGGGCCCGCCTCGTCGTGCGCCACCTCGACAAGGTCGGCGTCCTCGCCCACGTGCTCGGCGTCGTGCGCGAGGCCGGCATCAACGTGGAGGAGGTCCAGAACACGGTCTTCGAGGAGGCGCGCGCAGCCTCCTGCAGCATCGACCTCGCGGTCCGGCCGCCGGACGCGCTCCTCGGCAAGATCCGCGGCGCCGAGGAGGTGCTGTTCGTGGACTGCGTCGATCTCTGACGCTGCTACGCCGGCCGCTTCCGCAGGAAGGCCATCACCCGCAGGGCGTGCCGGCGGTGCTCGGTGCGCAGCAGCATGAGCGTGCGATCCGGGACCTCGAGGTTCCGCGCGGCGGCCTCGAGCGCGCGCGCGAGGCGGCGCTCGACCACCGCCCAGAAGACCGGGTCGGCCGGCACGAGCAGCCGCGCGGCGGCCCGGGGATCGCAGCCGGCGACGTCGAGCGCCTTGAGCTCGATCCCCCTCAGCCGGTGGGACAGCGTCCGCGACTTCTGGGAGTAGCCGAGCAGCGCCTCCGCCTCGCCGACCCGGAACCCGGTCGCGACGAGCGCGCGGATCTCCCGCCGCTCGACCTCGGTGAAGCCGGCCTCGGCCAGCGGATCCGCCCCGGCCCGGGCCGCCCCCGCCGGCGCGGCGACGCCGGCCGCCGGCGTCGCGCGGGGCCAGAGCTCCGGGGGCAGGTCCTCCCGCTCCACGCTCGCGCGCCCCGCGAGGCGGGCCCGCTGGGCGGCGTGGCGCACCGTGCGGCGCAGCTCGCGGGCGTTGCCCGGCCAGCCGTAGCGCGCGAGGGCCTCGGCGGCGGCGGGGCCGACGCCGAGCGGGGCCTCGCCGAGCTCGCGCCCGAGCTCCCCGAGGAAGTGGACGGCGAGCCGGCCGACGTCCTCGGGCCGGGCCCGGAGCGGCGGCAGGTGGATGACGCTGCCGGCGAGCCGCTCGAAGACGTCGCGCGGGAACCGCCCCGCCTGGACGTCCTCGGCGAGGTCCCGGTTCGTCGCGGCGATGAACTTCACGTCCACGGTGCGGGGCTCGCCCCGGCCGGCGGCCGGGTTGAAGGGCCGGCGCTCGAGCGGTAGGAGCAGGAGCCGCTGCGCCTCCACCGGGAGGCTCCCGACCTCGTCGAGGAACAGCACGCCGCCGTCCGCCTCGTCGAGGAGGCCGGGCTGGCCGTCCTTCGGGACGCCTCCGAGGCCGCTGCCCCGGCCGAGCCCGAAGAGCTTCGCGTTCGCGAGCGCCACGTCGCCCGCGCCGAGCTCGGTGCAGTTCACCGTGCGGAAGCTCCGGTCGCGCCGGCCGCCGAGCGCGTGCACCGCGCTCGCGACCGCCGTCTTGCCGGTGCCGGTCTCGCCGAGCACGAGCACCGGGTCGACCGGCGCCTCCACCTCCGAGTAGAGGATGCAGACGCCCTGCTCCTCGGCCGGGGCCCGCGCCGCCGCGGACGGCGCGAGCACGACCGCGAGGGCGATCGTGACGGCGGTGAGGGTGGCGTCCACGGCGCTCCGCATCCCTGGGGCCTCAGCGGCTCACGGCCACCGTCGCCATCACCCGGCGCTCGGGGCGCTCGGCGCCCGAGAACTGCCGGGTGCCGTCGTCGAGGAGGTTCGAGCCCGCCACCGAGAGGTCGAGCCCGTTGCCGAAGGCCCACCCCAGCCGCGCCGACACCGTGAGGTAGGCGCCGATGTGCTCGGGGGCGAAGGTGCAGCCCGCGGGCGCCTGGCCGGGCGTCGCGAGCCGCGCGATGTCGGAGGCCGCCACCCACTGGCCGTCCGCGGTGAAGTACCCCCCCTGCCCCATCCCCACCCGCACGCCCGCGCCGACCTTGTGCTTCGGCGAGCCGGGCGGCTTCACGCCGCAGTACGGGTAGTCGGACGCGTGCGCCGCCTCGAGGAGCGCGTAGCTCGCGTAGCCGGAGATGCGCTGCGAGGGCGCGACCTCGAGCCCCGCCTCGCCGCCCACCACGTCGACGCCCTCGGCGTTGTTGCCGTAGGGGACGCCCGCCGCGGTGGCGCGGGCAGGCTGGAGGCTGATCCAGTCGTCGAAGCGGTAGGTGAACGCCGAGGCGAACGCGTGCAGCGCGCCCGTGATCGAGCCCGCGTACGCGAGCTCGCCGTAGGCCGCCCGCTCGGGCGCGAGGTGCCGGTCGCCGATGAGGTGCCCGGCCGGTCCCGGTCCGATGGAGAAGTCGGCGAACCGCGTGAGGAGGTTCGGATCGTTGAAGCCGGTGTTGTACGCGGCGCGCACCTGGTGGCCGTCGGCCGGAGTCCAGACGACCGAGAAGCGGGGCGAGAGGCTGCGGCCGGACAGGGTCGAGTGGTCGAACCGGAGGCCCGCGGTGACGCGGAACCGGTCGAGCACGGCCTCGCCGGTCGCGAAGCCGGCGGTGTTCCAGATGTCCGCCTCGCGCGCGGTGATGGTGGACTTCACCGTCTGGAGCCGCGCCTCCGCGCCCCAGCGCAGGGAGAGCGGCGCCCCGCCGACCCGCGTGCGCAGGGCGTGGCTGAGCTCGGCGTAAGGCGTGCTCCCGCGCGCCCACATGGGCGTGGCCGTGGTGGGGAACGTCGGCGCGTCGACGCGGGTGAGGTTCCAGACGAGGTCGAGCGCGAGGTCGCCCGCGGGGGAGCCGGGCCCGCCGAGCCGCTGGTGCGCCTGCAGGCGGGCGTGGGCGAGGGTGGCCTCGAAGCCGTCGATCCGGCGCGCGGTCGGGATGAGGTAGGTGAGGCCGCTCATCACGCCCGCCTCGAGGGAGACGTCGGTGCCGGCGTTCGGGCTGTACGCGGCCTGGAGCGTGCCCCCGCCCGCGTTGCCGCGGACGTCGCGATCGAAGAGCTCGAGGCTGCGCGCGAGGCCCGTCGCCCGGAGGCGCCAGGGCCCGGTCACGGCGGCGGCGCGGGCGCCGAGCCGGTACTCGGCCGCCGAGCCGGCGTCGAGCCGCGCCTCGACGCCCGGGAAGTCGAGCGCGGACTTCGTGATGATGTTCACGGTCCCGAGCATCGCCTTCGAGCCGTAGACCGAGGCGCCGGGCCCGAGCACGACCTCGATCCGCTCGATGTCGACGACCGAGATCGGGATCGCCTCGTAGAAGGTCGCCCCGAGGAAGTCGACGTACACGGTCCGGCCGTCCACGAGCACGAGGATGCGGTCGGCGAGCTCGTAGGCGAAGCCGCGCAGGCCGAGCTGCCCGTCCATCGCGGTCATCTGCCGCACGTCGAGGCCCGGGATGCGCCGCAGGATCTCCGGCAGCGTGGCCGCGCCGGCGTGCCGCAGCTCGTCGCCGGTCACCACGAAGGTCGTGGACGGCGACTCCGACACGCGCGACGCCTGCCCCGCGGGCGTGACCACCGGCACGTCCCAGAACGCGGCGTCCTGCGCCGCCGCGGACCCCGGCGCCGAGGCCAGGACCGCCGCGCCGGCGAGGAACGCCGCGACTCGAGCTCCCTCTCCCATCGTCTCTCCGTCCCCGCCGGCGACCGGCCTCGCGGCAGCGCTGCGCTTTGACAGCCCTGCAAGGCCCGGTGCCAGACTCTACGGGCCGTGATGGCCCGGTTCACCCCACCGGACACACGCCCGCGTGTGGGAACACACCACACGGGGCGGGGCCCCCCGGCTGGGCGGTGTGGACCGCAGGCCACGGGGCGGGACGAGATTACCCGGAACGCGAGTCGAATCGGAGGTTTCCATCCATCACACGCGCCGGGCACGCCCCCTGCTCTACCCGTCCGCATGACCGCGAACGCCGCGCAGGACCTCGCGCGGGAGGGCCTGGCCCGCCGCCTCCAGCACCCGAACGTCGTGGCCGTGCTCGGCGCCGGCTGGACGCGCGGTGGCCCCTACCTCGTGCTCGAGCGCCTCGAGGGCGAGACGCTGCGCGACCGCCTCGCGCGCGGCCGCCCCGGGCTCGACGCCGCGCTCGAGGTGGCGCTGGCCGTCGCGCGGGCCCTCGCCCACGTCCACGCGCAGGGGCTCATCCACCGGGACGTGAAGCCGGCCAACGTGTTCCTCGCCGCCGACGGCCGCCCCCGCCTGCTCGACTTCGGGCTCGCCCACCTCCTCAGGCGCCGCCGCGCGCCCTCGAAGAGCGGCACCTCCGGCTACATGGCGCCCGAGCAGCGGCTCGGCGGGCGCGAGGACGCCCGGACCGACCTGTGGGCCCTCGGCGCGCTCCTGCGCGAGCTCTTCGATCTCTCACGGGCCCCGGCCGCCCTCGCCGAGCTCGCGGCCGAGCTCGTGCAGGCCCGGCCCGAGGACCGCCCGCGCTCCGCCGACCTCGTCGTGGCGCGCCTCCTCGCGGCGGGCGGCCGCGCGGAGGCGGCCCGGTGAGCCCGTCCTCCCTCGAGCGGCGCGTCCGCGCGCTCCTCGCCGCCGGCGAGCCGGACGCGGCGACGACGACCGTCCTCCGCGAGCTCGGCCCCGGCGTCCTCGGGTACCTCCTCGCGGTCCTGCCCGGCGACGACGGGCTCGACGTCTACTCGGCGTTCGAGGTGGACGTGTGGCGAGGGCTGCCCGGCTTCCGCTGGGAGTCCTCGCTGCGCGGCTGGGCCTACCGCATCGCGACCCACGCGGCCTCGCGCGCGCTCCGCGGCGCCTACCGGCGGCGCCGGCAGTCGCTCCCGACGAGCTTCGCCTCGCGCGCCGCGGCGCCCGGGGCCACCGCGTCCGACCCGGGGGGCCGCAAGGAGCGGCTCGCGCGGCTGCGCGAGCGGCTCTCGCCCGAGGAGCGGACCCTGCTCGTGCTGCGCGTGGACCGCGAGCTCGACTGGGTCGAGGTCGCCGCCGCGCTCGCCGCCGGCGGCAAGCCCGCCGGCATCGCGGCGCTGCGCAAGCGCTTCGAGCGGCTCAAGGACCGCCTGCGCGTGCTCGCCGAGCGCGAGCTCGCGGAGGAGGCGGCCGGGGCCTGAAGCCGACCCCGGCCGCTCCGCGGGCGTCCTACAGCCCGGTCTTCGCCACCACCCGGTCGCGCACCATCGCGCCGACGCCGGTGAGGCCCTCCGACGGGATCGCGACGACGAGGCACGGGCTCGTCACGAGCTGGGCGGTCATCATCCCGTCCTGCGGGACGGTGAACGCGACCTTGATGCCCGCCGCGCCGTCCTTCACGGGCGCCTTGTCGGAGGCGAGCTCGACCGCGTAGCCGCCGGTCGGCTTCTGGCCGTCGGTGATGAGCACCACGGCCTCCTTCGCCCAGTCGATCTGCGGCACCTTCGCCGGCGCGACCCCGCCGACCGAGAGCGCCGCGACGAGCGCCTGCTCGTTCGCGAGCCGCTTCACGACGGGGAAGTCCCCGCCCCCGCCGCACTGGATGCCGGCCCCGACCACCCGCACCGCGACCTCGCGGTCGGACTTGCAGCCGCCGCCGTCGGCGCCGGCGAGGAGGAGGACCGCGACCACGCCCGCGACCGCGCGCTTCCGGTTCACTTGGCACCTCCGAGCGGACGGACGACGAGCGGGCGCTTCACGCCGCCCGCCGGGAGCGTGACGGCGTCCCCGCCCGCCGACGCGAGGCCGGTGCCCGGGTCGAAGCCGACCGTGAAGTCGAGGCCGGTCTTGTTGCCGGTGAAGTCGAGCTGGGTCACGACACCCAGCGTGGGCCACGCCCCGCAGGCCTCGCCGTCGTCGCAGATGAACCCGTCGTCGTCGGAGTCGGTGCCGGCGACGAGGATGTACTTGCCCGCCGGGACACCGGTGAACTGCCAGGTGTACGTGCCGCCGGAGCCCCGCCCGCCGCCCCCCGTGACCGGGTCGGGCTTGTTCGGATCGATGACGAGCAGGTAGACGTAGCCGGCGTCCCCGGTGGTCGGGGCCGCGGCGCCGACGCGCATCGTCACCGCGACGGTCACCTTCTTCCCGTCGCTGGAGTTGAAGGTGATGAGGGCCTTGTAGGCGCCGTCGGCGAGGCCGGTGCGGTTCACGGTCGCCGTGTACGTCCCGAGCTTCGAGGCGTCGACCGTGGTCTCCGTCACCGCCAGCCACGCCGCGTCGTCGGTGACGCCGGTGACCGAGAGCGTGCCCGAGCCGACCTTGGAGGCGGTCAGGGTCAGGTTCACGCCGGTGTTGCCGAAGTCGGCGACCACCGGGTCCACCTTGAGGGCGGTCGTGACCGCCACGCTGCACTTCGCCTGGGCCTCCTGCACGGCCTTGAGCGCGTTCACGAGCCCGTAGCCGAACTCGTTCGACTTCCCGGTCTTGCCGCCCACGAGGTCGGTGATCTTGCCGGTCGAGATCAGGGTGTCGAGGTCGGCGGGCGTGAGCGTGCTGCAGACCGACTTCATGAGCGCGACGACGCCCGCCATGTGCGGGGAGGCCATCGACGTGCCCTGGTAGAACTTCCAGGACGGCGTCACGGCGTCCTGCTCCATCATCGTGGAGAGCACGCCGTCGGCGTAGCCGTCGCCGTCGAGGTCGACGCCGGTGTTGCCGCCCGGCGCCGCGATGTCGACCGCGTCGTTGAAGTTCGAGTACGGGGCCCGCTGCTTCTGCGAGTCGACCGCCGCCACGCAGGTCACGCCGTTGTAGGCGCCCGGGTAGCCCTTGACGCTCGTGTTGGCGTTGCCGGCGGCGGCGATGACGAACACGCCGGCGTCGTGGACCTGCTGGTAGACCGCCTCCTCGGTGGCCGAGTAGCAGTTCTGGCAGCCCAGGGAGAGGTTCAGGATGTCCGCGTGCTTCGCCGCCGGGGTGACGCCCGAGACCGCGAGGCCGGCCGCCCACTTCACGCCGTCGATGATGTCGGCCGAGGTGCCGCCGCCCTTCCCGAGCACGCGCACCGGCATGATCTTCGAGCCCCAGGCCACGCCGGCGACGCCGCCGTTGTAGCCGGTCGGGGAGCCCGAGTTGTCGTTCGTGGCCGCGCCCACGGTGCCCGCCACGTGCGTGCCGTGGAACGAGCTCGGGGTGCCGTTCGCGCCGTCACCGGGGTCGGTCGGGTCGCCGTCGCGCCCACCGCCGTCGCCGGAGATCGCCGCGGTCGAGATGAAGTCGTAGCCCGCGACGAGCTTCCCGGCCGGGAAGTCCGGGTGGCTCGCGCCCTGGCCGGTGTCCACGACCGCGACGATCACGCCGCTCGAGCCCTGGGTGATGTCCCAGGCCTGCGGCAGCTGGATGAGCGGGTAGTGCCACTGGTACGGGTAGAAGGCGTCGTTCGGGACGGCCTGCGGCTGGAAGATGTAGTTCGGGTCGGCGGTCGCGACGTCGTCGCGGGCCCGCATCGCGGTGATGAGGTTCCAGGTCTCCTGGCGCGCGGTCGCCTCGTCGTCGAGGATCGCCGAGGAGAGCGCGACGGGCTTCACGCCGAGCTTCGCGAGCGTGGCGGCGCGCAGCGCCGGGTCGAGCGGGAGGCCGAGGTGCGCGGGGCCGCCCGTGAGGTCGCCGCCGAGCGCGACGAGGCCGAGCTCGGCCGCCTTCGCGGCGAGGTTCTTCGGGCCGCCGGCGGCGGCCCGCGCCGAGACCGCGCCGTCGCGGAACCGGACGAGGAGCTCGCCGGGCACGATGGGCGTGCCGAACCGGACCGCGGAGGCGGTGGCCGCCGTCTTCCCCTGGCCGATGACGAGCGTGTAGTTGGTGGAGCCGGCGAACGCCGTCACCTGGATCCCGACGGTGAGCGCGTTCGTGAGCGAGATCTGCTCCGTCTGCCCGACGTCGTTGTTCGAGCAGAGCTGGTTCGACGGGTTCGCGAGCTCGAAGACGCAGAGGTCGACGTCGGCGCCGGTCGCCTCGGCGGGCACGAGGGTGACGACCTGGCCGGCCGCGAGCTTCGCCGTGTAGTAGTCGTTGGGGTCGGCCGCCACCTTCGAGGTCGCGACGAGGGACGCCCACCCGCCGACGGTCACCGTCGAGGGCAGGGCCTGGGCGTGCGCGACGTCGTCGTTGTTCCCGCCGGAGGCCGACGGGGTCGGGTCCGCCGTGTCGACGTCGACCGCCTGGCCGGACTGCGCGGAGATCGTGCCGCTCATCGTGAAGCCCGAGCTCGTGACCGTCGTGAAGCTCCACGAGAACGGGGCCGCGAGCGCGTTCCCGGCGAGGTCCTTCACGCCGGTGGTCACGGTCGCGTTGTAGATCGTGCCGGCGGCGAGCGGCGCGGTGGGGGTCAGCTCCGCGAGGTCGTTCTGGCACGCGACCGTCGACGGGACCACCGTCGAGAGGCCCTGGCGCAGGAAGAAGGTCGCGGCGGTGATCGTCGCGCAGTCCACCTTCTCGCTGAACTGGACGCCCACGGTGGTCGCGACGGCGACGGCCGTCGCGTCCTGGCCGGGGCCGACCGCGATGACGGTGGGCGGCGTGGTGTCGGCGCCTCCCCCTCCCCCTCCGTCGCCACCACCACCTCCGGAGCATGCTGCGAGCGACACGACGAGCGACGCGGCGAGCGCGGCGGACCTACGGAGCATCTTGTGAACCCTCCCAGGGCGACCGGCAGGGGAACCGGCCACCTGCCTTCTTGGCCCAAAGAGGGCCGATTTTCAAGGGCCGCCGGGGTCGCCGAGACCTCCCACACGAGAGCGAACGGCCCCGCCCGGGTGGGGCGAGGCCGTCACGGTGCTTCGGAACGGTGTGGTCTATTGCTCCACTACTTGGCCGCCCGGGCCGCGGCGGCCGCCGCGGCGGGCTTCGTGTGGGCGCGGGTCTCGAGCCAGATGGTCATCGGGGCGGCGATGAACCAGGTCGAGTACGTGCCCGAGATGATGCCGAAGAGCATCGCCATCGAGAAGTCGAAGATGGTGCCGACGCCGTAGACGAGGAGGCCGACGAGCGAGAGCGCGGTCGCGAAGGACGTGAGGAAGGTGCGGCCGAGGACGTCGTTGATCGAGATGTTCACGATCTCCGAGAGCGTCTTCCCCTTGTACTTCTGCTGGGTCTCGCGGATGCGGTCGTAGACGACGACCGTGTCGTTCACCGAGTAGCCGACCACGGTGAGGATGACGGCGATCGAGGTCAGGTTGAACTCGCGCCCGCTGAAGGCGAAGTAGCCGAGCGTGACGACCGCGTCGTGGATGAGGGCGATGATGACTCCCGGGGCGAACTTGAAGTCGAACCGGAGGCCCACGTACACGACGATGAGGGCCATGGCGTAGATGATCGCCTTGAAGCCCTGGTTGCGGAGCTCGCGGCCGACGGCCGGGCCGACGTACTCCACCCGGCGGACCTCCGGCTTCGCCTCGCCGAAGCGGGCGCCCAGGTCGCGCTCGATCTGGTCGCGGATGCCCTGGGTGATGATCGCGAAGCTCTTCGAGCCGGCGGTGATGCCCTGCTCCTCGCGGACCTCGCGGACGCGGACGCCGGCCGACTCGACGACCTGGCGCAGCTGCGCGACCGTGGGCGGCGTCGCGAACTGGAGGTCGATCTTGTCGCCGAACTCCGCGTTGAAGGAGGAGCTCGTGAGCGGGAGCCCGGCCTTCTTCACCGCCTCGACCACGCGCTGGACGTCGGCGTCGGTCATGAGGGCCACGCGGCCCACGCGGATGAGGTAGGTGTTCTCGGTGGTCGCGCCGTAGGTCTGCACCGAGGCGTCGGTGAAGCCCAGCGCCTCGACGCCCTTGCGGATGTCGCCCGCGTCGACCGCCTGCGCGAACTTCACCTCCATCTCGGTGCCGCCGGCGAAGTCGACGCCGAAGTTCAGCCCGTGGATGGCGGGGATGGACCAGAGGATCACGGCGAGGTTGACGACGAGGGACAGCACCACCGCGATGTGGCGCTTCCCGACGAAGTCGAACTTCGTGCCGTGGGGGACGATGTCGAAGGTCTTGAATTCCATCAGACGCTCAGCCGCGCCGTCTCGTGGCGCGTGAAGTACTCCATGATGACGCGGGTCACCACGATGGACGTGAACATCGAGGCGACGAGGCCGATGGCGAGGGTCACGGCGAAGCCGCGGACCGGACCGGAGCCGAAGTTCATCAGCACGACCGCCGCGACCAGCGTCGTCACGTGCGAGTCGAAGATGGTCCAGAACACGCGGTCGTAGCCGAGCTGCACCGCCTGCTTCACCGTCTTCCCGCCCCGCATCTCCTCGCGGATGCGCTCGTTGATGAGCACGTTCGCGTCGACCGCCATGCCGAGGGTGAGGACGAAGCCGGCGATGCCGGGCAGCGTGAGCGTCGAGCCGATCATCGCCATGATGGCGAGGACGAGCAGGCCGTTCAGGACCAGCGCGACGTCGGCGACGAGGCCGGAGCCGCGGTAGTAGAGGACCATGAAGATCAGCACCGCGATGAGCCCGACCAGGGCCGCGACGGTGCCCTTCTTCACGAGCTCGGGCCCGAGGGTCGCGCCGACGGTGCGCTCCTCCGAGATGGTCACCGGGGCGGGCAGGGCGCCGGAGCTGAGCACCCGCGCGATGTCGGTGGCCTCCTCGAACTGCTTCTGCGGGTTCCGGCCCGAGCCGAGGGTGATCTGGCCGTTCGTCGAGATCTTGCCCTGGATGTACGGGGCGCTCTCGACCTTCTCCTCGAGCACGATGGCCATGCGGCGGCCGAGGTTGTCGGTCGTGAGCTTCTCCATGAGCCGCCCGCCCTCGGGCGACATCTGGAAGGTCACGAGCGGCCGGCCCGACTGGCCGAACTGCTGCGACTGGTCGATGACCGCGCGGGCGTCGGCGATGTAGTCGCCGGTGAGCTCGGTCTTCGCGCGCAGCAGGTAGGTCCGGTAGACGCTGAAGCGGACCGGCGGGCGCTCGATGATCTCCTCGCCGATGCCGACGAGGCTCTTCTGCGGATCGACGAGCGGCTTCACCCGCTCGTTGATCAGCTTCTCGAGCTCGTTGCGGGTGTTCGCGTAGAGGACCGTGACCGAGCGGGAGTTGCCGCCCGGCAGCTCCACCGTCTCGGCGCCCCAGCAGCCGCCCTGCGGCAGCGGGAGCTCGAGCTGGCGGCCGCCCGGGCAGACCGCGAGGCCCGCGCCGCCCTCGACGCCGGCGCCGCCGCGGAGCGCGTCGAGCGCGGCGTTCTCGTCGTCGGCGATCTTGAACTCGAGCTGGGCGGTGCGGCCGAGCAGCTCCTTCGCCTTGCCCGGATCCTTGAAGCCCGGGAGCTGGATCTGGATCTGGTTGTTGGCCTTGCGCTTGATGTCGGGCTCGGTGACGCCCCACTTGTCGACGCGGTTGCGGATGACCTTCTCCGCCTGGTCGACCGACTTCTTCTTGAAGTCGGTGAGGACCGCCTCCCGGAACGCGAAGCGGACCGTGCCCGGCTCGGCGCCGGCGGGCGTGAACATCTCGTCGCCGTAGCCGGCGGTGTCGAGGACGGTCTTCTCGACGAGGCCCGGGTCGGCCGCCTTCACCGCGAGGGCGAAGCCGTCGCCGACCGGCTGGCAGGACTCGAACGGGACGTTCTTCCCCTTGAGGAACTCGGCGAGCTCGTCGGCGCGGCGGGCGACCTTCGCCTTCACGGCGCGGTCGACGTCGACGCCGAGCGCGAGGTGGATGCCGCCCTGCAGGTCGAGGCCGAGGTTGAGGTGCTTCTTCGCCTTCGGCGCCCAGCCCGGGACCGTCTGGTCGTAGGCGTCGCCGTTCCGCACGTCGGGCGGGAGCTTGAAGTAGAACCAGCTCGGGACGAGCTGCCAGAGCGAGAAGAGCGCGACCGCGACGACCAGTCCGACGCGCCAGTACCAGGAGCGTTCCATCCTTACTTCCTCGCCTCGGTCTTGGCCGGCTGCGCCTCGACCTGCTTCCAGGGTCCCGTGATCTGCTGCTTCACGATGCGTACCTTCGTGCCCGCGCCCACGTCGACCGTCACGGTGCGGTCCTCGACCGCGTACACGACGCCGACGAGCCCGCCCTGCGTGACCACCTCGTCACCCTTCTTGAGCTGCGCGAGGAAGTTCGCGTGCTCCTTCGCCTGCTTCGCCTGGGGCCGGAAGAAGACGAAGTAGAAGACGACGGCGATGAGGATGAACGGCAGGAACTGGAACAGCGGGTTCGGCGCCGGGGTTCCGTCGGCCGTCTGGGACACGAACGCGTGGAGGAGCGGAGACATGTGAGGTGTTGCTCCGGTGGGGTGTGCTGGGCTGAAAAGCGTCGTGTTCTAGCGTGATTTCCGCCGTGAGAGCAAGGGGAACGGTGCCCCACCCCCTACCCCTCCCCCGCGGCCTTCCAGGCCGCGAGGCGGTCCCTGCGGAAGGCCTCGAAGCGGCCCTCGTCGATGGCCGTGCGGGCCTGGGCCATCAGCGAGAGATAGAAGTGCAGGTTGTGGATCGTGTTGAGCCTGAGGCCCGTCATCTCGCCGGCCCGGAAGAGATGTCGCAGGTAGGCCCGGGAGAACGTGCGGCACGTGTAGCAGGGGCACGCCGGGTCGGGCGGGCGCTCGTCGTCGGCGTGGACGGCGTTCCGGATGACGAGCTTCCCGCGGCTCGTGAAGAGGAGGCCGTTCCGGGCGGTCCGGGTGGGCAGCACGCAGTCGAACATGTCGATGCCGGCCGCGATCCCGGCGAGGAGATCCTCGGGCGTGCCGACGCCCATGAGGTACCGGGGCCGGTCCGCCGGCATGAGCGGCGCGTCCCGGGCCACGCCCGCCCACATCTCCGCCGGCTCCTCGCCCACGGCGTAGCCGCCGAGCGCGTAGCCGGGGAGGTCGAGCAGCGCCGCCTGCTCGATGGCCTGCCGGCGCAGGTCGGCGTGGAGCCCCCCCTGCGCGATCCCGAACAGGGAGCAGCTCGGGCGCGGCACGCCCGAGGCGGCCGCCTGGGAGAGCTTCGCGTCCTCGGCCTCGCGCCAGGCGTCCCGGCAGCGGGAGAGCCAGCGCTGCGTGCGGGCGAGGGCCCGCTCGTGGTGCCCGCGGTCGGCGAGCGCCGGCGGGCACTCGTCGAGCGCCATGATCACGTCGGCGCCGAGCGCCTCCTGGATCTCGATGGCCCGCTCGGGCGAGAGGAAGTGCTTCGAGCCGTCGAGGTGGCTGCGGAAGGTGACGCCGTCCTCGCCGATGGCGACGAGGCCGGGGCCCTTGCCCTTCGCCTCCGGGTTACCGCCCCGGGGGCCACGCTCGCCGAGGCTGAAGACCTGGAAGCCGCCGGAGTCGGTGAGGAGCGGGCCGCTCCACGCCATGAAGCGGTGCAGGCCGCCGAGGCGCTGGATCCGCTCGTGCCCGGGGCGGAGGTAGAGGTGGTACGTGTTCCCGAGGACGAAGCGGGCCCCGAGCGCCTCGAGGTCGCGCGGCTCGAGCGTCTTCACGGTCGCCGCCGTGCCGACCGGCATGAAGATGGGCGTCTCCAGGGCGCCGTGATCGGTGAAGATCCGGCCCCGGCGCGCCGCGCCGTCGGTCGAGAGGAGCTGGTAGCGGACCATGCCGCGCCGGACTTCACCCCGCCGGGTGCCGCGGCGTCAAGGGAAGGATCAGGCCGCGTGCGTCGCGGTCTTCGCGGCGTCCTTCACGAGGCCCTTCCAGGCGCGCCCCGCGGCCACGATGCGCAGGCCCACGCTGCGCTCGCTCGCGCCGCCGGGCTGGTTCCAGCAGACGATCGCCTTCGAGGTCGTGCCGAAGAAGCCCTCGGTGAGCTTGAGCTGCACGACGTCGCCGACGAGCGGCAGCTGGCCCGGCCAGCGCACGGCACACCCGCCGCCGGAGACGTTGAGCGTGGTGGTCTCGAAGGGCACGCCGCCGTGCTCGACGCCGATCCGGCGCTCGGCGCTGTAGCGCGGCTCGCGCTCGCGGAAGGTCACCGGCTCGCCGCGCGCGGCCATCGCGAGGAAGCCGGCGGCGGCGAGGCTCCCGCGATCGAGCTGCAGCTCGACGCCGGGCGGGAGCGCGGGCCGGCCGACCCGGCGGACCACCGAGATGCGGCCGAAGACCGTGGCGCGGATGGACTGGCCGTAGATGCCCACCCGGACCGCCGCGTGCTCGCCGACGCGCGCCTCGGAGAGCGCCGGGATGAAGAGCGCCCCGTGCTCGGCACGCCAGCCGGCGAGGTACTGATCCGGCTCCACGTTGACCGAGACGCTGTGCACGGCGCGACGCCCTCCTCCGGAGTTGGGTCAACCTATAGCACGGACGGACAGCCCCTGCCCCCGGGACACCGTGCCTCGGGGCGCCCCCGGTGCCGCCCCCGGGCGCTGCTCAGCGAACGAGCAGCAGCATCGCGTCACCGTAAGAGAAGAAGCGGTACCGCCGGGCCACGGCCTCGCGGTACGCGGCGAGCACGCGCTCCTTCCCCCCGAGGGCGCAGACGAGCACGAGGAGGGTCGAGCGCGGCAGGTGGAAGTTCGTGACGAGGGCGTCCACCGCGCGGAAGGCGTGCCCCGGCCTCACGAACAGCGTCGTGCGGCCCGGGCCCGCCCGCACCGCGCCGTCCCGCCACGCGCTCTCGAGCGTGCGGAGCGTGGTCGTGCCCACCGCCACGACCCGGTTCCCCCGGGCGCGGCAGGCCTCGAGCGCGCGGGCGGTCTCCTCGGGGACCTCGTAGCGCTCGGCGTGCATGACGTGGGCGTCGAGGTCCTCGCCGCGCACCGGCAGGAACGTGCCCGGCCCGACGTGCAGCGTGACCGTCGCCCGGCGCACCCCGCGCGCCTCGAGGGCCTCGAGGGCACCCGGCGTGAAGTGGAGCCCGGCGGTGGGGGCGGCGGCGCTGCCCGGCACGCGCGCGAAGACCGTCTGGTACCGCTCGCGGTCGGCGTCGGTGGGCGCGCGCCGCACGTAGGGCGGGAGCGGGATGCGCCCGGCGCGCTCGAGCGCCGCCTCGAGCGCGGCGCCGCCCTCCGAGAGCTCGACGACGAAGAAGCCCTCCCCCTCCGCCTCGAGCACCTTCGCCTCGAGGTCGCCGAACCGGAGGGTCGTGCCCGCGCGGATGGGCTTCGAGGCCTGGCCGAGCGCGCGCCAGCGCTTGCCCAGCCGGCCCTCCTCGGGATCCAGGCCCTCGCACAGGAGCAGCTCCGCCTTCCCGCCCGAGGGCTTCGTGCCGACGAGGCGCGCGGGGATCACGCGGGTGTCGTTCGTCACGAGGAGGTCGCCGGGCGCGAGCAGCCCGGGCAGGTCGAGGAACGCCCGGTGCTCGGGCGCGCCCCCGGGCGGGAGCACGAGCAGGCGCGACGCGTCCCGCCGCGCCGCGGGCTCCTGGGCGATCAGCTCCTCCGGGAGGTCGAAATCGAACTCGGAGATCTTCATGCTAGAAAGGCGACGTGGCCATCCTCGACTGGATCATCGGCGTCATCCGCGACCCCGGCGAGCTCATCCGCTGGGGAGGGTACCCGGGGCTGACGCTCGTCGTCTTCGCCGAGACCGGCGCGCTCATCTTCTTCCTCCCCGGCGACTCCCTGCTCGTGATGGCCGGAGTGTACGCGGCGAAGGGCGACCTCTCCATGTGGACGCTCAACGCCCTCATCATCCCCGCCGCGGCCCTGGGCGGCATCTCGAGCTACTGGATGGCCTCGCGGATCGGGCCGCGCCTGTTCACGAGCGAGTCCCGGCTGCTGAAGCCCGAGCACCTCCTCGCCGCGCGGGCGTTCTACGAGAAGCACGGCGGAAAGGCCATCGTGCTCGCGCGGTTCCTGCCCATCGTCCGGACCTTCGTGCCGGTCGTCGCGGGCGCCGCGCAGATGGACTACAGGCGCTACACCTTCTTCAACGTGCTCGGCGCCGCGCTCTGGGTCCTGTCGATGACCCTCATCGGCTACGCGCTCGGCACGAGCGTCCCGAACCTCGAGAAGCACATCGAGAAGGTCGCGATCATCGTCATCGCGATCTCGCTCCTGCCCGGCTTCATCGGCTGGATGCGCCACCGGCGGGCGAAGGCCGCGGCCACCCCTCCTGGGGCGTAGGTTCCCGCGGGCGGGCGCCCGGCCGGTCTCCTGTCGAAAGGAGCCGCCATGTCCCGCCTCGCCGTCCTCACGCTCGCCCTCGTCCACCTCACCCTCGGCGCCGCCGGCTGCGCCGCCGCCCGCGTCCGCCCGGAGCCGGCGCTCGCGGCGGTGCCCGCCCTCGCCGTCTCGGGCGCGAACCCGCGCCGCTGGGGCGCGCCGCTCGGCTTCGGGCCGTACGCGACGGGCCCGGTCTCCGGCGACACGACCTTCGGCTGGTCGCTCCAGGTGCTCGCCCCGGGCGCCGGCGTCGCGGGCTCCGCACGCCCGTACGCCTGGACCTCGAGCGGCCCGTCGGGCGCGCTCGCGGCCGAGTGCCACGAGCGCACGCTCGAGGTGTTCGCCGGCTCGCTCGCCCTCGACGTGAAGGGCGCCTCCGGGCAGCCGCGGCTCGCCTGCGCGTTCCGCGGCGCGGACGGCCGCACGTGGACGCTCGCGGTGCGCGCGACCGGGCGGCCCGTGCCGGCCTACCTGGGCGAGCTGCGGGGCCCCGGCGGCGAACGCTACGCGCTGCGCTCGGTGCACGCCCTCGAGGGCACGCCCATCCCGCTCGGCACGCCCGCCGGCTGGGTGCTGGAGCGCGAGGGCGCGGCGGTCGCGATGGTCGAGACGATGAACGCGGGCCGGGTGTGGCTGCCGGGCGGCGCCGACGAGGCGCCGGTCGCGGCGACGGCGACGGCGCTGCTGCTCTTCGAGCCCGACTCCGGGAGGGAGTAGCTCAACCCTGGCGAGGGGAGGCCCCGGCCCCGTACCAGACCTCCTCGTACGGGCAGCGCACGTCGGTCTCCGGGGGATCCGGATAGAGGTACCGGTCGCCCTTGTAGCTCCGGAACGCCGTGTTCGTGCCCTCGCGGCCGAGCATCCACTGCGGCTGGATGGTGACCTTGCCGCCGCCGCCGGGGAGATCCACCGCGAGGTGCGGGATGGCGAGGCCGCTCGTGCGGCCGCGCATCTCGGCCAGGATCGCGATCCCGGCCTCGAGCGGCGTGCGCAGGTGGGCGGTGCCCTCGGCGACGTCGCCTTGGTGCAGGTAGTAGGGCCGCACGCGCGCGGTGAGCAGGCGCTCGTTGAGGTCGGTGAGGATCCGGGCGGACGAGTTCAGGCCGCGGAGCAGCACCGACTGGTTCTCGACCGGCACGCCGTGATCGACGAGGAGCTCGCAGGCGGCGCGGGCGTCGGGCGTGAGCTCCTTCGGGTGGTTGAAGTGCGTCACCACGAAGAGCGGCGCGTGCCGGCGCAACATCGCGGCGAGCGCGGGGGTGACGCGCATCGGGCAGGTGACCGGGGCGCGGGTGGCGAGCCGGAGCAGCTGCACGTGCGGGATCGCGCGCAGCGGGGCGAGCACCGCCTCGAGCCGCTCGTCGGAGAGCACCAGCGGATCGCCGCCGGAGACGATGACGTCGCGGACCTCCGGGTGGGCCCGGACGTAGGCGACCCCCTCGTCCACCGCGGCCTTCTCGAAGCCCTCGCCGTCCTCGAAGGTGATGCGGCGGCGCGTGCAGTGCCGGCAGTAGACCGAGCAGCGGTCGACCGCGAGGAACAGCACCCGGTCGCCGTACTTGTGCACGATGGCGCGGGCGGGCCGGTGCGGCTCCTCGCCGAGCGGGTCGCGGAGATCGCCGGGCGCGTGGTCGCCCTCCGCCGCCGTCGGGATCGCCTGCATCCGCACCGGGCAGGCGGGGTGGCGGCGGTCGACGAGCGAGGCGTAGTACGGCGTCACCGCGACGCGGAAGCGGCCCTCGGCGAGGGCGAGCCCGCGGCGCTCCGCCTCGGTGAGGTCGGCGATCCGCGCGAGGTCGGCGGCGGTGCGCAGGGCGTTGCGGTGCTGCCAGCGCCAGTCGCGCCAGTCGGCCTCCGAGACGCCGGGAAAGAGGTCCTGCCACGGCATGGGGCGCGGAAGTTAGCCGCCCCCAATCGGCGGGTCAAACGGGGGTGTAACGCGCCGGGATCTGTATTAGAAAGGCGCGCGCCGGGACCGCCCTCACACGTCCCGCGCGGGGAGCCCACCGCATGTCGACGATTCCTCAGATCGCCCCGGCCGACGCACCGGCCACGGACCCGCGCCCGGTCGCGAACGTGACCTCGCGCTTCCCGCCGGGCAGCCGCTCGATCTGGGCGAACGACCCGTCCGCGCGCTGGGACGACTGGACCTGGCAGCAGCAGCAGCGCATCACCCGGCTCGAACAGCTCGAGAAGGTGCTCAACCTCACCGACGCCGAGCGGCGCGCGGTGAAGGAGACCGACTCCGAGTTCCACATGGGCATCACGCCGTACTACGCGGCGCTGATGGACCGGGACGATCCGAACTGCCCGATCCGCCTCCAGTCGGTGCCGACGATGGGCGAGCTCAACATCCTCGCCTCCGACCTCGAGGACCCGCTCGCCGAGGAGCGGGACATGCCGGTGCCGGGCATCACGCACCGCTACCCGGACCGCGTCCTCTTCTACACGACGCACAACTGCCCGGTGTACTGCCGCCACTGCACCCGCAAGCGGAAGGTCTCCGACCCGACCACCGCCGCGGCGAAGAAGCAGATCGAGGACTCGCTCGCGTACATCGCGGCGCACCCGGAGATCCGCGACGTCGTCGTCTCCGGCGGCGACCCCCTCTCGCTCTCCGACGACCGGCTCGACTACATCCTCGGACGCCTGCGCGCGATCCCGCACGTCGAGGTCTTCCGGCTCGGCACGCGCAACCTCGTCACGCTGCCCCAGCGCGTCACGAACGACCTCGTGAAGATGCTGCGCAAGCACCACCCGGTCTTCGTCAACACGCACTTCAACCATCCGAAGGAGTGCACCGCCGAGGCCTTCGAGGCCGCCCGTCGGCTCGCCGACGCGGGCTGCATGCTCGGCAACCAGATGGTGCTCCTGAAGGGCGTGAACGACGATCCGAAGGTGGTGAAGGAGCTCAACCACAAGCTCCTCCTGATGCGGATCCGGCCCTACTACATCTACCAGTGCGATCTCTCGCGCGGCATCAGCCACTTCCGCACGCCCGTCGAGAAGGGCATCGAGATCATCGAGCACCTGCGCGGCCACACCTCCGGCCTCGCGGTGCCGCACTTCGTGGTCGACGCGCCGAACGGCGGCGGGAAGATCCCCGTCCAGCCGCAGTACGTCGTCTCGCACGAGGGCAAGCGCTGGGTGCTCCGCAACTACTCCGGCAAGCAGTACGAGTACCTGGAGCCGTAGAGGGAGGGGCTGCCGGCGTCACCAGAGGGTCCGGACGAGTCCGGACCGGGTGATGGCCTCGTCCGCGGTGACGAGCTCGGCGCTGACCGAGAGCGCCGTCGCGGCGATCACCTGATCGGCCGGATCTCGCAGCGCGCGCAGCCCCGCGGCCAGCGCCGCGATCGCGGGCGTGAGGGGCACGACCTCGACGCGGAGCTCCTCGAGGGCCGCCTCCATCCATGACAGTGGATCCCGGTCGAGCTTCAGCCGGCCGTGCGCGACGAGGAGGGCGAGCTCCCAGCAGCTCATCGCGGAGACGCCGCGAGGCCCGCCGGCCTCGAGCTTGCGACGCGCGGCCTTGCCGAGCCGCCGGTCGTCCGTCGCGAGCCAGACCCAGGCGTGGGTGTCGAGGACGATCACCGGTTTGCCTCCCACTCCACGTCGACGGGCGCCAGCGGGTCCTTGAAGAAGAGCACGCTCCCGCGGAGCGGCTTGCCCTTCGGAGCCTCGAGGGGGACGAGCTCGGCCACCGGCTTGCCGCGCTTCGTGATGAGCACGCGGTCGCCGTGCTTCGCGACGTCGTCGAGCACCTTGAGGCAGCGGGCCTTGAAGAGCGCAGCGGTCATGGTCCGGCGGGCGCGCAGTTTCATGGTCACATCGTACTGACCACCCGTGCCTCCATCAAGCCGGGTGGCCGGCGCGCTCATGGCTGCACCTCCAGGGCGGCGATCGGCAGCCCATCCGCGGGCGAGGGCGGGCCTGCGTCCGCGGCCTCGACGTGGGTGGGCCAGGAGAGGACCGAGGCGACCCTCACGACGGCGCCCTCCCCGCCCCGCGCCGCGCACCCCTCGGGCCCGCAGACGAGGCCCGCGCGCATCGCGGCGCGCGCGAGCACGAGGCGGGCGCGCATGAGCGCGGGCGGGGAGCCCTCGAGCAGGAGGAAGAGGGAGTCCACGCGCCCGCTCCGCGCCGTCCAGCGGACGCGGGCGCGCGCGCCACCGGGAGCGGAGAACACGGTGTCGCCGGCGCCGAGCAGCGCCGCGGCCTCCGGGGCGGAGTCCCCCACGTTCACGCCGTTCAGGCGGAGGCGCGGCCCGTCGGGCCCAGACGCGAACCCGAGCGAGAGCGGCGCGGGCCGCCCGGCGGAGCAGCCGAGGAGAAGGAAGAGCAGCGCGGCGACAAGGCGGGCCATGCCTCGAGCCATTGCGCAGGGCGTGCCGGAGCCCGGCCCGAGTCCGTCCGCGTGGTTACGCCGGAACGGTCCAGCCCCAGAGGTCCGCCGGGCGGACGGTGGTCCGCGCCGCGGCCGCCGGCACCGTTCGCCCTGAGCCAGTCGAAGGGCGAACGGGGCCCGCCTCAGTCCACGACCGCGATCGCGTCGATCTCCACCCGCGCGCCGCGCGGCAGCGCCGCGACCTGCACGGTGGCCCGCGCCGGCGGCGTGCCGGTGAAGCACTTCCCGTAGACCTCGTTCACCTTCCCGAAGTCGCCGAGGTCGGCGAGGAAGATGGTGCAGCGCACGACGTGGTCGAACGTGGCGCCGCCGGCGGCGAGCACCGCGCGGAGGTTCTCCATCACGCGCGAGGTCTGCTCCTCGATGCCGCCCTTCACGAGCTCGCCCGTCGCCGGGTCGAGCGGGATCTGCCCGGACAGCCAGAGCGTGCGCGCGCCGCGCGCCTCGATGGCCTGGCTGTAGGGACCGATGGCCTTCGGGGCCGAGGGCGACGCGATGGGGGTCTTCATGGCGCGAATGTAGCCGGGGATGGGAGACGGTGGGGGGCGAACGTGGTGAGGGAGGGTCGGGCTGGATGCGCCTCTCCGCGGGGCCGCCGCGGGCGAAGTGAGGGCCGACGGAGCGTCGGACACCCGAGCTACTGAACGAACGTATCCGTTCACGGTTCGTACAAGGGAGCAGCCCATGCGCTTCGCAGACATCCAGACCCTCGACGCAGAGCTCCGCTCCCTCGTCGGCAAGGTGCGGCGTGGACTCGTCGAGTTCCTGCGCCGTCTCGACATCTTCGATCGCGAGCAGGCCTTCGCCGCGCTCGCGTGCAGCTCCACCTGGGAGTACCTGGTTCGCAACCTCCACCTGGCGGAAGGCACGGCGTATCGCCGCCTGACGGCGATGCGGCTCATCCGGAAGTTCCCCCAGCTCGAGGTCGCGCTCGCGGAGGGGCTCCTCAACACGACACAGCTCGGCGTCCTCTCCTCGGTCCTCACGGCAGAGAACGTGGACGACCTCGTCAGAAGAGCCACCCACCTCTCGAAGCGGGAGACGGAGGAGCTCGTCGTCGCGATCCGCGGACGGTTCCGGCGGACGGGCTCCGGAAGCTGCCGGTCCCCACGGCTCGACCGGCGACGCGCCCGGAACTCGACTCACCGGACGCCCCTGGCGGGATTCCACCAGTGATGGTTCTTACGCCCGCAATCGTTTCCTCTCCGGCGGTCGGCGTCGCGGTTGCCCCACTGCCCCTACTTGCCCCACTCTCCCGCGCGCCCGAGCGCAGTCGCGTCGAACCCGTCGCGGACGGCCGCTGGCAGTGGCGCATCGGCCTCGACCGAGACCAGAAGGAGAAGCTCGACCGGCTCACGGGCTTCCTCGCGCACAAGTACCCCGACGGCGACCTCCAAGGGATCTTCGACCAGATGCTCTCGGACTCCTTCGAAAAGCACGGCAAGCGGCTTGGGTTCATCGCGCCAGCCCGGCCGCGACCGATTCCGGAACAGGAGCCCACGCCCGGCATGCGTCAGCGCGTCCCGCTGCCGGTGAAGTGCCGGGCGCACAACCAGTATCGTGCGTTCCTGCGCTACGGTCGGGCGCACATCGAGCGCTGCAAGGCGGCCACTCGCGAGGCGCGCGAGGAGCGGAACGCAAGCCGCAACGCCGAGGTCTCGGTCGCGAAGGAGCCGGTCGCCGGAGGAGAGGATTGCGTTCGCCCCTCCGCGCTCCCTCCCGAACCTTACTCCCCCACCCCGCACTTCACGTCCGTGCACTGACCCGCGCCGTGCTTCGCGGTGCAGGCGGCGACGACCGCCTCGCGCGCGGCGCGGTCGGTGGCACCGTACGCGACGAACGGCGAGCCGAAGGGCGACGTCTCGCAGCGGAAGGCGCGGGCGCCTGGAGCGGCGGCGGGGGGCTTCGCGGGCAGGGCGCCGGGGGGCGCGGACTTCGCGCCCTGCTGTCCCGCCTCGACGTAGCCGACGCGGTAGACGTCGAGCAGCGGCTGGCGGGCGGCGGCGTCGCACGGGTCCGCGAACGCAGCGGACATCGGCTTCCCCTCGGCCGCGTCGCGGGCGCCCTCCTCGCGCGCGCCGGCGGGCGAGCACAGGGCTGCGCGGAACGCTTCCTGGCTGGTCGCGCAGGCGGTGATGAGCGAAGCGGCCAGGAAGACAGGCAGGACGCTCGCCCTTCGACTCCGCGGCTTCGCCGCTACGCTCAGGACGAGCGGTGTGCGGAGTCCGGTGGGCGCCCTCGAGCCCGACTGTACGCCCCACCTCACCCTCACACCCTCCGCACCGACTGCACGCCGTCGACGCGCTCGATCGAGCGGATCACGGCGTTCAGCTGCTTCACGTCGGCGATGGTGACCTCGAAGTCGTTCACGGCCTTCTCGCCGGGGGTGGTCTTGCAGGACGCGCTCGAGATGTTCACGCCGGTGTCGCTGATGGTCTGGGAGATCTTCGCGAGGATGCCGGGCTTGTCGTAGGTGATGACCCGCAGGTTCACCGGGCGGCGGAACTCGCCGCGCACGTCCCACGACACGTCCACCCGGCGGTCGGGGTCGATGCCGAGGATCTTGTCGCAGTTGACCGTGTGCACCGTCACGCCGCGGCCGCGGGTGATGAAGCCGACGATGGGGTCGCCCGGCACGGGGTTGCAGCAGCGGCCGAAGCGCACGAGCACGTCGTCGATGCCGTTGAGCCGCACGCCGCCGGTCTGAGTGGGCAGGCGGGCGACCTTGCGGAACATCTCGGTGATGACGGACGTCGGCCCCGGCTGGTCGGCCGGGGCCGGGGCGGCGAGCTTCTCGGCGGGGAGGATCTGCGACAGCACCTGCTGCGGCGAGATCTTGCCGTAGCCGATCGCCGCGATGAGGTCGTCGGCGACGCGGTAGCCGAGGGCCTGCGCGGCCTTCTCGAGCTCGCCGCCCTTCGTGAGCTTGTTGAGCGTGACGCCGAAGCGGCGGAACTCGCGCTCCGCGAGCTCGCGGCCGATCTCCATGGAGCGGCGGTGCTCGGCCTGGCGGATGAACTGGCGGATGCGGGCCTGCGCGCGGCTCGTGCGCACGAAGGTGAGCCAGTCCTTCGACGGGTGCGAGTGCGGCGAGGTGAGCACCTCGACGGTGTCGCCGTTGC
This sequence comes from Anaeromyxobacter sp., assembly GCA_046351695.1. GTDB lineage: Bacteria > Myxococcota > Myxococcia > Myxococcales > Anaeromyxobacteraceae > Anaeromyxobacter. The sequence continues at coordinate 558,125 of JAXLYA010000002.1, forward strand.
GCAGCTTGTAGCGGAGCGGGACGAGCTTGCCGTTCACCTTCGCGCCGACGGTGTGCTCGCCGACCTGCGAGTGGATGGTGTAGGCGAAGTCGACCGGGGTCGCACCGCGCGGCAGGCTTTTCACCTCGCCCTTCGGCGTGAAGACGAAGACCTCGTCGCTGAAGAGGTCGACCTTGACGGTCTCGAGGAACTCGCGCGGGTCGTCGAGGTCGCGCTGCCACTCCACGAGCTGGCGGAGCCAGCCGAAGCGCTCGGCGTCCTTCTTCGACATCTCCGCGCCCTTGCCGTCGCGCCCCTTCTCCTTGTAGGCCCAGTGCGCCGCGACGCCCTCCTCGGCGATGCGGTGCATCTCCTTCGTGCGGATCTGCACCTCGATCCGATCGCCGCGCGGCCCCACCACGGTGGTGTGGAGCGACTGGTACAGGTTGGGCTTCGGGATCGCGATGTAGTCCTTGAAGCGCCCGGGCACCGGCTTCCACAGGGCATGGATGATGCCGAGCGACTCGTAGCACCGCGCGACGCTCTCCACGATCACCCGGAAGCCGATGACGTCCTGGATCTGGTCGAACTCGACGTCGAGCGCGCGCATCTTCCGCCACACGCTGTAGGCGTGCTTCACGCGCCCGGTGACGTCGGCCTCGATGCCGGACTCGACGAGCTTCTGGCGGATGTTCTGGACGATCTCCTCGACGAACCGCTCCTTCTCGCGCGCCTGGGCGGCGATGCGGCCGGAGATGTCGTTCCACTCGGCGGGCTCGAGGTACTTGAACGAGAGGTCCTCGAGCTCGCTCTTCACCCACTGGATGCCGAGGCGGTTCGCGAGCGGCGCGTAGATGTCGATGGTCTCGCGCGCGATCCGCTGCTGGGACTCCGGCTTCATGTGGTCGAGCGTCCGCATGTTGTGCGTGCGGTCGGCGAGCTTCACGAGCAGGACCCGGATGTCCTTCGCCATCGCGACGACCATCTTGCGGAAGTTCTCGGCCTGCTTCTCCTCCTGCGTGTTCGCGGCGGAGAACTGCGAGAGCTTCGTCACGCCCTCGACGAGCTCGCCGATCTCCTTGCCGAACAGGCCCTCGATCTCCTCGCGGGTCGCGAGGGTGTCCTCGATGGTGTCGTGGAGCAGGCCGGTGACGACGGAGGCCTCGTCGAGCTTGAGCTCGGCGAGGATGCCCGCGACCTCGAGCGGGTGGACGAGGTAAGGCTCGCCCGACTTCCGGATCTGCCCCTGATGCACCTTGGCGCTGTAGACGTACGCCTTCTTGATCAGGTCGAGATCGGGATCCGGGTGGTAGGTCGCGACCCGGTCGAGGATGTCGTTCAGTCGCAGCAAGCCAGTCTTCCGAGGGTACCGGCCGCCCTGCGGCGCGGCAAGCGCCTCTCCTTTCGATAACGCGGTGCGGCATCGGGCGCCACCGGACCCCCACCCGGGCGGGCGGTGGACTACCATCCGGCCGGATGCCCGTCCGTCGGCTGGTCCTCGCCTCCCTCGCCATCTCGCTCACGGTCGCCCTCGGCACGGCGGGCTACTGGGTCATCGGCGGCGGGGACTGGTCCCTGTTCGACTGCCTGTACCAGACGGTGATCGGCATCTCGACGGCCGGGTTCGGGGAGATCCTCCCCCTCGCCGCGAAGCCGGCCGGGCGGCCCTTCACGATCCTGCTCCTCGTGGGCGGGCTCGTCGTCGTGGGCTGGTTCGCCACCACCGCGGCGGCGTTCCTCATCGAGGGCGAGATCTCGGGCCTCGCCTGGAGGCGACGGATGGACAGGGAACTCGAGAAGCTGAAGGGCCACGTCATCGTCTGCGGGGCGGGGGCGACCGGCATCCACTGCGTGAAGGAGCTCGCCGCGATCGGCGTGCCGTTCGTGGTGGTGGAGCGGGACCCCGAGCTCGCCCGCAAGATCTCGCAGGAGCACCGCTGCGGCGCGGTGGTCGGCGACGCCACCCACGACCAGTTCCTCGAGGAGGCCGGCATCGCGCGCGCGAGCGGCGTCATCGCCGCGCTCACCGAGGACAAGGACAACCTCTTCATCACCGTCTCCGCCCGTGCGCTCAACCCGAAGCTGCGCATCGTGGCGAAGGCCATCGAGGCCGGCGCGGACGGGAAGCTGAAGCGCGCGGGGGCCGACGCGGTGGTCTCGCCGAACGCCATCGGCGGGCTGCGCATGGTGAGCGAGATGGTGCGCCCCGAGGTGGTCTCGTTCCTCGACGTCATGATGCGCGACCGCAGCCAGCCCTTGCGGATCGAGGAGCTGCCGGTGCCGGCGGGCTCGCCCTTCGCGCAGAAGCGTGTCGGCGAGCTCGGACTCGCCGCCCACGGGATGCTGCTGCTCGCGGTGAAGCCCGCCACCGCGGGCGCCGCCCTCGTCTACAACCCCGGGAGCGACCTCCGCCTCGAGGGCGGGGAGACCCTGATCGTGCTCGGGGACGCCAACCGCGTGAGGGAGTTGAGCAGGCGGTCGGCCGCGGGTTAACGTGCGGGGCGCCGGCAGCGAACGGCCGCGGAGGAGCTCCCCTTGAAGTGCAAGCAGTGCGGCGCGACCCTGGACCTCACGATGAGCGCCTGTCCTTCCTGCGGGAAGGAGGTGGAGCTCGGCCGGCTCACCGGCATCCTCGGCATGGTCTGCCGCTCGTGCGACGCCTACAACGAGCCCGGCGTGAAGATCTGCGCCGCGTGCGGCAAGCCCCTCGGCACGCAGCCCGTGGAGCCCGCCCCGCCCCCGCCCGCCCCGGCCCCGCCCGCGCCCGCCGCCGCCGCGCCCGCCGTGACGCCGGCGGTGCCCGCGGCGGCCGCCAACCGGCCGAAGCCCGCCGCGACCCGCTTCGTGCCCTCGCAGGCCCGGGCCTCGGGCCCGGCCGCCCCGCTCGACGTCACGCCGCCCGCGCCGGCCGGCCCCGGCGGCCCGGTCGCCCTCGTCACGAAGTGCCCCCGCTGCGGCGCCGACGCCCAGGGCGCGTTCTGCGCCTCCTGTGGTCAGCCGCTCGGCCCCCGGGGCACCGCGGTCATGCGGACGACGCCCGCCCCGGGCGTGAAGACGGCCACCCAGATCTTCGGCGCGCTCACGCCGGGCCGCGCGAAGCTCGTGCTCGAGCGCGGCAGCGGCAACGAGGGGTCCACGTTCCGGCTCAACGCAGAGAGCGTCGAGGCCGGCCGCACGAAGGGCGCGGTCATCTTCCCCGACGACCCCTGCCTCGCGCCGCACCACGCCACGTTCTTCTACCGGGAGGGCAACCTCCACGTGCGCGACGAGGGCGCGCCGGGCGGCCTCTACCTGCGCCTGCGCGGCCTCTCGGTGCCGATCCGCCCGGGCGACCACTTCGTCGTCGGCGACCGGCTGCTGCGCTACGCGGGCCCGCTGCCCCCCTCGCCGCCCGGCCCGCCCGACGGCACCCGCCGCCTGGGCGCGCCGCGCCCGACCGGCAACGCGGTCGTCATCGAGGAGTGGATGGAGGGCGGCGCCGCCGGCCGCGTCTACGTCCGCGGCGGCCCGTCGGTCACCATCGGCCGGGCGGGTTGCGCCGTGAACCTGGGCGACGACCCCTTCCTCTCGCAGGCCCACGCCGAGGTGCTGGTGGAGCCCGACGGCAACGCCCGCCTGCGCGACCTGTCGTCGTCGAACGGCACCTTCGTGCGCGTGCCGCCGCACGGCGAGCGCGAGCTGCGCGACGGCGACTGCGTGCGCCTCGGCCGCGAGGTGCTGCGGGTGGCGGTGGCATGACGGCAGCCCGCCTCCGGCGGGCTGCCCACCCCCGAGAAGGCCAAGACCCCGGAGGCCCTCGCGGACCTCCGGGGCTACATGCTCACTCATGCAGGGCAGCCCCGCTGCGCGGGGCTGCCGGTATGCAGGGCTACCGGTTCACGGCGCGCAGCTGAACCCGCTCAGGTTCAGCGTGACCGCCCGGACGCCGCCCGTGTCGATCGACACGAGGTCGGAGACGTTGAGCGTCCAGGTGCCGTCCGCGGCCGTGCCGTTGAAGGCCGACAGCGGCGTCGCCGGCGCGAACGAGCCGGTCCACGGCGCGCCCGCGGAGGTGATGCCCTGGATCGAGCTGCCGGCGGCGTCGGTCAGCACGGTGTTGCAGAAGTTGTTGCCGCTGTTGCTCGTGCCGCCCGGGCGCGAGAACAGGGTGACGGTCACGCCGCCCGGCGAGGTGAGCTTCGCGACGAGGTCGCCGACCCAGGTGTGGTCGAGGCCGACCGTGGTCGAGCCTGCGGCGGTCGAGCAGGTCGTGCCGTCGATGGAGAAGGTCGCGTTCGCGACCGACCCGATGCCGGAGACCGGGATCGCGATGTTCACGCCCGCGGCGTTGTTGTCCGGGATCGCGGCGCGCGGCCCGGTGAACGAGAACGCCGTCGGGGTGCCGGAGGCGGCCCCGGACTGGACCGGGACCGAGAAGACCGTGGGGCTCGTCCCGTTGCCGCGGAAGGCGACCGAGAGGTTGAACTGGAGCCGCGTGCCGCAGACGACCGAGGACGACACCGTGAAGGCGAACGGGGTCGCGTTCGTGGCGGAGGCGCCGGACGCGATGTCGCCGAACGCGACGGTGCCGGACGTGACCGTGACGCCCGGGGTGAGGGCCGTCAGCGTGCCGGTGGCGCCGCGGGCCGCCGCGCCGCCCTCGTTCTTGAGCGTCACGGCGAGCGTCCCGGAGCCGCCCGGGTTGATCGCGGAGGCGCCGCCGCCCGGGGTGGCGGTGCTGGCCACGAGGGAGAGGAAGACCGCGGGCCTCGCGCCGATCGCCTTCAGGGCCTTGAACGCGTCCACGACGCCGTTGCCGGAGTCCTGGTCCTCACCCTTCGCCTCGATGTCGGTCGCGGTGTTCCAGAGGGCCTGCTTGATGTGCCAGCCGTCCTCCACCGGGTTGCCCTGCTTCAGGAGGGCGGCGATCGCGCCGATGTGCGGGGCGGCGGCGGAGGTGCCGAAGAACGGGTTGAGACCACTCCCGCTCGGCAGCGTGGTCGAGACGCCGTCGGCGCCGGCGAGATCGGGCTTCCAGCGGTCCTCCGGGTGGCCGGCGAGGAAGGTCGCCGCCGGGCCGATGAGGGTGCCGTCGCGCCGGTAGAAGATGTTCCGGTGGCCGTCGGCGCTGAAGAGCTCGACCTGGGTGGTCGGGCCGCCGGTGAACTCGCCGGTGCCGGCGAGCGCGACGTCGACCGCCGCGGCGCTGACCGCGTCGTTCACGGCGCTGTGGCCGTAGGTGGAGCTCGCGGTCGCGAGCGCGTACTCGCCGCCGAAGATCAGGGTGCGGACCGCGCGGTTCGCGGCCCCCGGCTTCTTCGCGATCACGACCCGGTACTCGGACGGCACGTTGAACCCGAGGAACTCGAACGGCTGATCGTTGCCGTCCTGGATGTCGGTCGCGGCCACCGCGACCGAGCGCATGTCCGGCGTGACGACGAAGATGTCGTAGTCGTTGCCGGAGGCCGGCACGTCGAGCGTGCCCGGGTCCGACCAGTGCAGGATGATCGGCCCGCCGCCGAGCTCGATGCGGTTGCCGATGGTGCCGTTGCCGAAGTCGTGCACGGTGTAGCCGCTCGGCAGGGTGGCGAAGGTGCCGGCGGAGCGGAAGTCGCCCTCCCACGTGCCGGAGGTCCCGTCGTCGTAGTTGCCCTGGTTGCCCGCGGACGAGACGTAGAAGGCGCCGTCCGCGACCACGTCGTCCACGGCCTGCGCGATGATGTCGTCCTGGTAGGGGTGCTCGAAGAAGTAGATGACGTCGTCGATGATGACGTCGCAGCCGTAGGTGAAGCGCAGGGTGCGGATGTTCTCGGCCATGCTCTCCGGGCCGTTGAACGCGGAGGCGAAGAACAGCTTCGCGCCCGGCGCGAGGTCGTGCACGATCTCCATCATCGCGGTGCCCTCACCACCGCCGGGGCGGCCGTCCTGGCCGGGGACCGTGACGGTGTCGGCGGGCAGGTCGCCGGAGGCGATCGAGGCCTCCTTGAAGTCGTCGGAGTCGGAGAGGACGCCGACCTTCACGCCCGTTCCGTCGACGTTGTAGAACTTGCGGGCCCGCTCGACGCCGTGGGCGCGCGCGCCGGCGGAGGTCACCGCGCCGGCGTTCGTCACGGCGGCGCCGTCGCTGACGGCGGCGAGGGTCCCCTGGCGCGGGGCGAACGCGAGCTCGGCGAGCGCCTTCTGCGTCGCGGCGAGCTGCTCCTTCCGCGACACGTTGAACGAGGACTTCAGCCCGTAGTGCGCGGGCGGGTCGTGCCGGGTGGTCGCGGCGAGGTGGGCCATCTTGACCGACTGGACGCCCTTCAGGGTGGCGAGGTCCTCGAGGCGGCCGAGGTCGATCCAGACGCGCGCGCTGCGGTGCACCGGGATGGCGTTCACGACCTTGCCGCCGAGGAGCCCGACCTCCACGTCGAGGTCGGCGCCGAGGTCGCCCTTCAGGTCCACGAGCACGCGGTTGAGCTCGTCGCGCTGCTCGAGGCTCTCGAGCACGCCGGCCTTCACGTCGGCGCCGGGCAGCCCGTCGCGGAGGTAGAGGAGCTGCGAGGAGATCTTGAGCTGCGCGGGCGTGCGGGCCGCCTTCGCCGCGAGGATCGCCTCCATCTGCGCGACGGCCTCCGGCGCGAGCGCAGCGCCGCCGCCGTCGTCCTTCCGATCCGAGGGTCCGCGCGCGCAGGCGGCAGCGGCGAGCGCGAGCGTGAGTACGAGCCTGCTCCGATGGGCCATGGAGTTTTCCCTTCCCCGAGGGAGGCGAGCCGCGCCAGGGACGCGTTTCGCTCCGAGTGAGAACGGGCTCGTATCAGGCGCTTGGCTGGCCGACAGGTCCCCGGCGGGGCCAGGTGTACGAATTCGTACACCCCGGGCGTGGAGAAACGCGCCACACCCACAGTGTAGGAGAGGACGAACCGGAAGAACCGCGCGGGCCGCGCGCCCCCCGAGGGTTCACTTGCTGCGAAGGAGGCACCTGGAGCTGGGCGGCCGGCCCCCGCTGCCGCGTCGCGCTATTGCAGCGTGTCCAGGATCGTGCGGACCTTCGCGGCGTCCGGCGGGTTCGTCGCGAGGTAGCGGGTGTAGTGCGTCCGCGCCTTCTTCGTCTCGCCCTTGAGCTGGTAGCAGAGGCCGAGGCGCTTCTGGACGTCGGCGAGGCCGGGGTCTGCCGCCTCGGCGGCGAGGTAGAGCTTGATCGCGCCGTCCATGTCCATCTCGCCGCGCTTCGCCTCGGCGCGCTTGTAGAGCGCGAGCGCCTTCGCCGGGTCGGCGCCCTTCGGCGGCGTCACCTTCGTCGGGCCAGGCACCGGCGCCGGGTCCTGCCTCGGCGGATCGGCGGGCACCTGCTGCGCGACCGGGTCGATCTTCGGCGGGTCCACCGGCGGCGGTTGCACGGCCTGCGGCGGAGGCTGGACCGGCTGGGCGGGCGGCGTCACCTGCGCCTGCTGCGGCGAGATGGAGTCGGGGTGGCCCTGGCGGTCGGAGACCTCCTTCTTCGTCATCCACACGACCGCCCCGCCGCCGACGACCGCGAGCGCCACGATCGCGCCGACGATCACCGGGACCTTGCTCTTCGGCGCCGCGGGCGCGTCGGCGTAGGTGGGCGCCGGGGCGGCGGCCTGCGTCGGGGCCTTCGCCGCCGGCGCCGTCGCCGCCATCTGCACGGCGGTCTGCCGCGCCGGCTCCTTCGCGCCCTTCGCGGCGGCGACGAGTGCGTTGCTCATCTCCTCCGCCGACTGGAAGCGCTTCCCCGGATCCTTGTCGAGCGCGCGGGAGATGACGCCCTCGAGCGCAGGGGAGATCGGGAGGTCCGGCCGGCGGGTGCGCACCGGCACCGGCGCCTGCGAGAGGTGGGCGGTCAGGTAGCCGACGGGCGTATCGGAGGTGAACGGCAGGTCACCCGTCGCCATCTGGTAGAGGATGACGCCCATCGAGTAGAGGTCGCTGCGCGCGTCGAGCTCGGCGCCCTTCGCCTGCTCGGGGCTCATGTACTCCGGCGTGCCGCACACGAGGCCGGCCTGGGTGAGCTTCGGCTCGTTCGCGCCGGGCGAGATGATCTTCGCGATGCCGAAGTCGAGCACCTTCACGTGATCCGGCTGGTCGCGCCGCGGTTCGACCATCACGTTCTCCGGCTTGAGGTCGCGGTGGATCACGCCCTGGGCGTGCGCCTCGGCGAGCGCGGAGAGGATCTGCGCCCCGATGCGGGCGATGCGCGCGTCGCCGAGCGGGAAGTCCTCGGCGATGACGCGGGCGAGGTCGCGGCCGCCCAGGAACTCCATCGCCATGAAGAGCGTGCCGTCCTCGGCGTTACCGAAGTCGAGCACCGCGATGGAGTTGGGGTGGTTGAGCTTCGAGGCCGCGCGCGCCTCGCGCTGGAAGCGCTGCACGATCTGCGGATCGTCGGAGTACGCCTGGTGGAGCATCTTCAGCACCACCGGCCGGTCGAGCGTCAGGTGGCGGGCGCGGTACACGCGGCCCATGCCGCCCTGGCCGAGGAGGGCCTCGACGCGGAACTTGCCGTTGACGGTCCGCCCGATGAACGGGTCCGGCGCCTCCTCGGGGGCGACGGCCGCGCCACAGAACGGGCAAAACCGGCTGTCGTCTTCGATGGACTGGCGGCACTCGGGGCAGGCGCGCATGGCCGCATCTTAGCGAGACCTCGGGGAAAGTGCGCGCCCACCGTCGGTCCAGGGCCCCTGCGGAATCCGGTTTGACCGGCGGGGCGGGCCGTGGCGAAATGCGGGACCATGGCGAGCAGCACGAGGTGTCCGCGGTGCGGCCGCGAGAACGAGGCGACGTTCGCGTTCTGCCTGGACTGCGGCCAGTCGCTGCGGCCGGCCTCTCCCCCGACCGAGGCCCTCTGCACGAAGTGTGGGCAGCCCCTCCAGCCGGGCTTCAAGTTCTGCGGCCACTGCGGCAGCCCCGTCCAGTCCGCCGCCCCGGCCCCCGCGGCGGCGCCTCCACCCCCGCCCTCTCCACCCCCGCGGCAGGCCACCGGGACCGGCGTGCACGGCGCCCCCGTCCCGGACGCCCCGCCGCCCGCGCCGGCACCCGCCGCGGCCGCAGGCGGCACCCAGGTTCGCCTGTCCGCGGTCCGCCACGACGGGCTTCCGGGGGCGGTGTACGTCCTCGACCGGACCGACACGGTCTGCGGCCGGGTCGACGGCGACATCCGCATCGCCGAGGACGCCACCATCTCGCCCCGGCACGCCCGCTTCTCCCTCCGCGGGGGGGCGCTCTCGGTCGAGGACCTCGGGAGCGTCAACGGGACCTTCATCCGGATCCGCTCCGCCCGCCGGCTCTCGGTCGGCGACGAGTTCCGCATCGGACGCCAGCTCCTGCGGGTGGAGCCGCTCGTGCGTCCGCCCCCGCCGGTCGACGGCGCGGCGCGGCCCTGGGGGACCCCGGACTCCGGCTTCCGGTACCGGCTCTCCCAGCTCCTCGAGGGCGGCGGGCTCGGCGAGGTGTTCCCGCTCAAGGAGGGCGAGAACGCGATCGGCCGCGAGGCGGGGGACGTGACCTTCCCGAACGACCGCTACGTGTCGGCGCGCCACGCGCGGCTCGACGTGAAGCCGGACGGCATCACGCTCGTCGACGTGGGCAGCTCGAACGGCACGTTCGTGAAGGTGGCCGGCTCGATCGAGCTCGGCAACGGCGACCAGCTGCTCGTCGGCGGGCAGCTCCTGCGCGTCGACGCCTAGCGGCTACCCGAACGACTTCTCCTTCTGCTCCTGCTCTTCCTTGCAGCGGATGCAGAGGGTGGTGACCGGCCGCGCCTCGAGGCGCTTCGCCGAGATCTCCTCCTCGCACTTCTCGCAGATGCCGAAGGTCCCGTTCTCGATGCGGGCGAGGGCCTTGTCGATCTTGGCGAGCAGGAACTTCTCGCGGTCGCGCAGCCTGAAGATCATCGACTGCGAGTACTCGCTGGACGCGAGGTCGATCTCGTCGGGCAGGTCGTCGGTGTCGAAGCTCGACTCCTCCGTCAGCGTCTTCTTCGCCGACATGAGGAGCTGCTTCTTCGACTCCTCGAGCATCGTCTTGAACTTCTTCATGTCCTTCTTGTTCAAGCGAACCTCGCTGACACGCGCCAGGGGGGATATCGGCCCGAAAAAGGAGGAGGAAGCTAGTCTTCGGCCACCCCGGTGTCAAGCCGACCCGGGCGAACATCGAACCGCCGAGAAGCCGCGTGGTCCCGAACCTTTACAGGGTCGCCACCTCGGCGGAGACTCCCGCCATGCCCGAGGGCAAGTTCGACCGTGAGTTCCTGAGGGGCGCGCTGGTGCTCACCGGCCGCTCGGACGTCGACCGGCTCCTGCTCGTGTCCGACCAGCCGCTCTCGCCGAGCGAGATCCGCGGCCGCCCGATCAAGAAGAAGCTCGTCTACGCCGTGACCGCCGAGGCGATCGCGAAGGAGCTCCGCGCGAAGAAGTACAACGCGGTGCTCATCCCGCCCTACGACTACACCCGCATCGAGAAGATCAAGGTCGCCGTCGTCGCCGCCCAGTCGGCGGGCCTGCTCCGCGACGGCGACACCGTGCTCGCGCTGTCCGGCCCGGGCCAGGACAAGGTCGTCGACACGCTCGTGAAGGTGGAGATCGGCTCGGAGGACCCGGAGGAGAAGATCCGGGTCGACACGCTCGGGCTGCCGCCGGAGTTCTCGTCGCAGGTCGTCGAGAGCCTCATCCACACCGCGATGGAGATCGGCGCGGAGGGCTACGAGGGCAACCCGGTCGGCACCATCATCGTGGTCGGCGACGCCACCGCGGTCATGGAGAAGAGCCGCCAGCTCATCCTCAACCCGTTCCAGGGCATCAGCGAGGCGGAGCGCAACGCGCTCGACCCGCCGATCCGCGAGGCGGTGAAGACCTTCTCCGCCCTCGACGGCGCGTTCGTCATCCGCGAGGACGGCGTCGTGCTCGCCGCCGGCCGCTACCTCCTCACCATGTCCCGCGACGTGAAGCTGCCGATGGGCCTCGGGGCCCGCCACTCCGCCGCCGCCTCCATCACCGCCGAGTCGAAGTGCGTCGCGATCACCGTCTCCCAGACCACCGGCACCGTGCGGGTGTTCCGGGAGGGGGAGATCGTCCTCGAGCTGCGCCAGCGGCTGCGCCGCGTGTGACCGTGAAGGCGCCGGACCCCAGGCTGGATCGGCTCGCGCTCGGTCTCCTCGCGCTGGCGACCGCGTTCCACGTCGGCTACGCCGGCCTCCTCGCGCTGTCTCCGCAGGAGGCCTACTACTGGACCTGGTCGCGGGACCTCTCGCTGTCGTACTTCGACCACCCGCCGCTCGCGGCCTGGACCATCCGCGCGTTCACGGCGGCGTTCGGCGACTCCGAGCGCGCCATCCGGCTCGCGGCCGCGTTCCACTCGACCGTCTTCGCAGTCTTTCTCTGGCTCTCGGCGCGGCGGTTGTTCGGCTCGCGCGCCGCGCTGGTGGCGCTCGCGGCCGGGCTCTCGGTGCCGCTCTTCGCGCTCGGCCAGGTCATCATCACGCCCGACGGGCCGCTCCTCTCCGGCTGGGCGATGGCGCTCTACTTCACGGTGCGCGCGCTCGACGAGGAGGAGCCGCGCTGGCTCGTGCTCGCGGGCGCGGCGGCCGGGTGGGCGATGCTCGGGAAGTACACGGGCGCGCTCCTGTTGCCGCAGATCCTCGCCGTGCTCCTCCTCGACGCCCGCGGCCGCCGCAAGCTCGCCACCCCGTGGCCGTGGCTCGGCGCCGTGCTCGCCCTCGCGCTCTTCTCGCCCGTGGTCGTGTGGAACGCCCGGCACGGCTGGGCGAGCTTCGGTTTCCAGACCACCGAGCGGGCGCACGCCTCGCACTTCCGGCCGGTCCTGGTCGGCCGGTTCCTCGGCCTGCAGGCCGGGCTCGTCACGCCGGTGATGCTGGTCCTCCTCGTCGAGGCCGTGGTGCAGGCGTTCCGGCGCCGGGCGGACGACGCGTTCCGGCTCTGCTTCGTGTTCGCCGCGCCGCTCATGCTCATCGCGGCGGTCGTCTCGCCGGTGCACTGGGTGAAGGGCAACTGGCTCGCGCCCGCCTACCCCGCCGCGCTCGCCGCGGCGGCGGCGCTCTTCCTCGAGGGCGGCTGGCGGCGGAGGGCCGGCCTCGCCGCGCTCGTGGTCGCCCTCGTCGGCGGCGTGTACGTCCACCTCGTGCCGCTCGTCCCGGCGGTGCCGTTCCCCGCGCGCGACGAGGGCTCCGCCGGCTGGCGCGAGCTCGCGGCGCGGGTGGAGGCGGAGCGCGCGGCCTTGCCCGCGGACGCGTTCGTCGCCGGCTGCAACTACAAGGTCTCCGCCGAGCTCGGCTACTACCTCGCCGGCCGGCCGCGCACCTGGTCGAGCGAGCTCGCGGGCGACCACGGGCTCCAGTACCGGTACTGGTTCGAGCCCGCGGAGCTGGCCGGGCGCACCGGGCTCGTCGTCCGGGACCTCCGCGAGAAGGACACCTGCAGGCGGCTCGCCGAGGCCTGCACCACCCTCTCGCCGCTCCCGTCCCTCGTGCCGCTCCGGGGCGAGGCGCCGGTGACGACGTTCGAGCTCTACCGCTGCGAGGGCTACCGGGGCCCGCCCCCGCAGGCCGGCGTGGCGAAGCCGGACTGAGGCGCTCCGCCGCCGCCCGCTCAGCGGCGCAGGCCGCGTCCGCGGCCGCACGCCTCGACGAGCGGGCACGCGGCGCAGCGTTCGGGCGACCGGCGCGCCGGGCACTGCCCGCTCATGCCGAGGTGGCACAGGGCGAAGTCGAAGCGCACGGGGTCGTCGGGGTCGAGGCGCCGGAGCCCGCGGGTGATCTCCTCGGCGGTCCGCCAGGAGGCGTCGTTCCGGCGCGTGAGGCCGAGGCAGCGCGAGACGCGGTGGACGTGCGTGTCGAGCGGCACCACGAGCGCCGCGCGCGGCACGCCGGCGTCGCGCCACGCGCCGAGGTCCACGGCGTCGGGGCCGCGGACCATCCAGCGCAGGTAGAGGTTCCAGCGCTTGGAGGCGCCGGGGCCGGAGGGATCCGGGAGCAGGTGCCGCAGGCCGCGGCGCGGGCGGCGCGCGGCCGCGAGGATCGCGCCGACCTGCGGCGCGTCCCGGAGCTCTCCGGCGAACGCCGCGAGGGCCGGGCGGAGCGCCTCCGGGCCGCCTCCGTGCGCCCGGAACAGCGCGCCGAAGCGCGCGCCCAGGGAGCCGTGCCGCAGGCGCTGCTCGCCGATCGCGGCCGCGAGCGCCGCGAGGTCGGGCGGCCGGTTGAAGCGGTAGAGGAAGCCCCGGAACGCGGCGCGGTCCGGAGCGCGAGCGAAGGCCTCGGTGAACGCCGCGGGCGAGGAGCCCATCCGCTCGAGCACGCCGGCGACGATGGGCTTGAAGACGTCGGCGCGGCCGTAGGCGAGGGAGACCGCGACGAGCGCCGCGACCTCCTGGTCGTCCGGGCTCGCGTAGCGCCGCGGGAGCTCGACCGGATCCGCCGCGAGGCGCGCGGAGCGGTCGAGCGTCGCGTCCAGGCGGTCGAGAAGGGGCCCGAGGGCGTCCCTCGTCCTCGCGGCCGCTGCGCGGCCGCTACGCTCGGGACGAACGGAACTGGAAGCTCGCGGGTCCAGGGTACGAACCGTTAGCCCCGAGCGTGGGGCCGGCGCAAGCCGGCCCGGAGACGAGGGGCGGACCGGGACCTCACCCCTTCTTCGACGCCTTCCACGCGGCGAGGACGGCGGCCTCGCGATCTGCGGGGAGGCCGGCCCTCATGGGCGCCTTCTGCCGCTGCTCGGGCTCCTTCTTCCACCACGCGAGCGTGTCGCGGGCCGTGTCGGCGAGCGGCCGGCAGCGGAGGCCCTTCGCGATGGCGCGCGCGTTCGAGACGGCCATGCCGCCGGACTCCGGGCCCTTCGGGATCCAGCTCGGCATGTCGCTCCAGGGCTGGACCTTCTCGGCCTCGAGGAACGCGGCGGGCACCCAGGTCACCGTCGCCTTCGAGCCGACGCCCTTCGCGGTCGCCTCGACGAGGCCGCGCATGGTGAGCGGCTGCTCCGGGCCGGCGGCGTTGAAGATGCCGGGGGTGTTCGTCTCGACGAGGCCGATCATGAACGCCGCGAGGTCGCGCACGTCGATGACCTGCGTGCGGTCGTTCCCGTCGCCGGGCGCGAGCACCTCGCCGCCCCGGTCGAGCCGGACCGGCCAGTAGGTGTAGCGGTCGGTCGGATCGTCGGGGCCGACGATGAGCGTCGGGCGCACGACCGTGGTCCTCCCGGGCAGCGCGGCCTCGGCCGCCTTCTCGCAGGCGGCCTTGAGGGCGCCGTAGTCCTGCCGGACGTTCTCGCTCTTCGGGTCCGCCAGCACCTGCACGGCGGCGGTCTCGTCGGCGCCGTCCGGGACGCCGTCCGGGTACACCGAGATCGAGGAGACGAACATGTACTGGCCGACGTTCGGCGCGAGGAGCTCGGCCGACATCCGCACGATGCGCGGCACGTAGCCGGAGTCGTCGATGACGGCGTCCCACCTCCGCCCCTTCAGGGCGTCGAGCTTCCCGTCGCGGTCGCCCTGCAGCTTCTCGAGCTCCGGGAAGAGGTGCGGGTTCGTCTTGCCGCGGTTGAAGAGCGTCACGGTGTGGCCGTGCGCGCGCGCGGCCTCCACGAGCGCGGGGCCGAGGAACTTCGTGCCGCCGAGGATCAGGATCTTCTTCGGGGCGGGCTTCGACGACGCGGTCTTCGAGTCGCCCCGGGTCGCGCGCGGCAGCGCGGCGGCGGCCGCCGCGGCGGCGGTCGCGGCGAGGAACGTCCTGCGGGTCACGGCCATGGTCTCTCCTCCTCGTGAAGCGGCCGCCTACTCGACGGCGGCCGCGATCTTCCTGAGCAGCGCCCGGTCCGGCAGCGGCCCCGTGCCCGCCTCGACGTTCTCCTCGAGGTGGCGGGGTTTCGCCGTCGCCGGGATGACGCAGGTCACCGCCGGGTGGGCGAGGATGAACTTCAGGAACACCTGGCTCCAGCTCGTGCAGCCGAGCCCCTCCGCCCAGTCCGGGAGCGGCTTCCCGCGCACGCGCGCGAAGAGCGCGCCCTCCTCGAAGGGCCGGTTCACGAGCACCGCGGTCCCGGTGTCGGCCGCCGCGGGCAACAGGCGCGCCTCCGCCCCGCGCACCGCCGCCGAGTACGGCAGCTGCACGAAGTCGACCGCCTCGGTGCGCATGAGCCGCTCGAGGTCGGCGAAGGCGGAGCTCGTGTAGTGGGTGATGCCGACGTACCGGACGAGGCCGGCCCGCTTCCGGTCGCGCAGGGTGGCGAGGTGGTGCTCCCGGTCCAGCAGGTTGTGCACCTGCCCGAGGTCGAGCGTGCGGACGCGGAGCTTCCTCATCGAGTCGGCGAGCTGCGCCTCGCCCTCGGCCTTGCCGCGGGTCCAGATCTTCGTCGCGACGAACGGGTGGCGGGCCTTCACGGCCGCGAGGAGGTCGCCCACGACCTCCTCGGAGGTGCCGTACATCGGCGAGGAGTCGACGACCCGGCCACCCGCCGCGAGGAAGGTCTCGAGCACCTCGGCGAGCGGCGCCCGGGCGTTCGCGTCGCCGCCCACGTCGAAGGTCTGCCAGGTGCCGAGCCCGATGACCGGGAGGGCCTCGCCGCTCCGGGGGATCTTGCGCGTCAGCATGCGGCCCGGTTCATACGACGGACGGGCGGCCCGTGCACGCGGGCCGATCGCGAGGAGCCCCGCCGCGGCCCCCCCCGCGACGAACCGGCGCCGGCCGATCACCGGGGGACCTCCGCGGCGCCCGCGGGCGCTCCCACCGGCACCGCGCCGGGCGCCGCGCGCTCGCGGCGCGCGTGCTCGCGGGCCAGCCAGACGCCGACGAAGATCGACCCCACCGCGAAGGGCACGGCCGAGAGCGCGAGCGCGGAGGCCGAGAGCCCGAGCGCCTTCAGCCCCTCGAACGCCCAGCCGCCCAGGGTGTCACCGCCGCGGTACACGACCGTGTCGATGAAGCTCTTCGCCTTGTACTTCTCGTCGCGCGACACGACCGTGTAGAGCACGTCGCGCGCCGGGCGCTGGAAGGCGAACTCGGAGATGCGCCGGAGCCCCTGGAACGCGACGAGGCTCCACAGGCCCGGCACCGCGGCGAGCACGAGGAAGCCGGCGGTCGTGACGAGCGGCACGACCGTGAGCGCGGGCAGGAGGCCGAAGGTCGCCGCGATGGGCCCGGTGGCGAGCGTCTGGAAGCCGAGGGAACCGAGCGAGACCGCGAAGTCCATCCAGGCGAAGAGCGCCGGGCGCGTCGCGGGGTCCGGGAAGGCCTGCGCGACGATGCGCGCCTGCTGGAAGTAGAGGAACGTCGAGCCGAGCGTGAAGAGGAGCATCAGCGCGGCGGCGCCGAGGAGGTACGGCGAGCGCACCACCGCGGCGAAGCCGGACCAGGCGCTTCCGCCCAGCGGATCCGCGTCGCGCGCGCCGGGGGCGACGCCGCGCCCCGACGCCCGGGCCCAGGCGGCGAGCCGGGTCGCGCAGAAGGCCGCCCCGGCGAGGAGGGCGACCGAGAAGAGCAGGATGTTCGCGACCCCCACCGCGTGGACGAAGGAGCCCGTGAGCGCCGAGCCGGCGAGCGCGCCGGCGCTGCCGCCGCCCGCCACGAGCCCGAAGAGCCGCCGCCCCTGCTCGCTCGTGAAGAGGTCGGCCATGAGCGACCAGAAGACCGTCACCACGAACAGGTTGAAGACCGACAGCCACGTGAAGAACGTGCGCGCGACGACGGGCTGGTGCGGATCGATCCGGAAGGCGACGTGGAAGGCGACGAGGCAGGCCGCGAAGAAGGCGTAGACGATCGGCACCGCGCGCGCGCGCGGCACCCGGGCGACGAGCGCCGAGTAGACCGGCACCGCGACGAGCATGACGAGGAAGGTCGCCGTGAAGCTCCACTGCAGCTGGTCGACGCCGCCGCGGATGCCCATCTCCTCGCGGATGGGCCGCAGCACGTAGAACGACCCGATGAGGCAGAAGAAGTAGGTGAACGCCCAGCCGACCGCGGCGCCCTCGCCCGCCCGCACCTGCCCGAAGGGTCCGCCGCGGCCGCGCTCCACCTAGCGATCCCTCCGGACCTCACGCACCACGTGGCGGAGCTCCGGGGCGATGAGCTTCTCCCAGGCGAGCCGCACCGCGGCCGACGAGCCCGGCATCGAGAAGACCGCCCGCCCTTCCCACACGCCGCCGACCGCCCTGGAGAGCATCGCCGCGGCGCCGATCTCGGCGTAGGAGAGCATCCGGAAGAGCTCGCCGAACCCGTCGAGGCGCTTCTCGAGGACGCCGGCGACCGCCTCGTAGGTCCGGTCCCGGCCGGTGATCCCGGTGCCGCCGTTCACGAGCACCGCGTCCGCCCCGGCCGCCTTCGCCGCCGAGAGGGCCTCGCGGATGAGCGCGGGCTCGTCCTTCACGATGCGGTAGCCGCAGAGCTCGTGGCCGTCGGCGGTGACCCGCTCCTTCAAGTACGCGCCGCTCGTGTCCTCGGCCTCGCCCCGCGTGTCGGAGGCGGTGACGACGAAGACCTTGAGCTGCTGCGGCGCTTCCTTGCGGTGCTCCTCGTGGCCCATTCGATCCTCTCCTGCCCCTCGTCTTCGCCTGCCCCGAGCCTGCCGAGGGGCTCGGGGCGAACGGGTCATTGCATGGAGCCGTGACTGCCACCTTTGTGACTGCCCGGGCTCGGGGCTCCCTCTATAACCCACCCATGGCCGACAAGTTCGCCCTGGCGCGCGACCTCCGGGAGATCGGCGCCCTCCTCACCATGGAGGGCGAGAACCCGTTCAAGGTGAGGGCCTACGACCGCGGGGCCCAGGCGGTGGAGGGGCTGACCGAGGACCTCGAGCGGCTCGCCGCCGAGGACCGGCTGCTCTCGGTGTCCGGGATCGGCGAGGCGCTCGACGGCAAGATCAAGGCCTGGCTCGAGACCGGGAAGATCCCGCTCCTCGAGCGCCTCCGGGCCGCGCACCCGCCGGGCGTGGTGGCGCTCCTCCAGGTGCCCGACCTCGGGCCGAAGAAGATCCAGGCGCTCCGGGCCGAGCTCGGGGTGGCCTCGCTCGCCGACCTCGAGGCCGCCTGCCTCGCCGGGAAGGTCCGGGGCCTGAAGGGCTTCGGCGAGAAGACCGAGCAGAAGATCCTGGAGGGGCTGAAGCGGCTCAAGGAGCGGCCGGCCGAGAAGCGGATCGTGCTCGAGGAGGCGCTCGAGCTCGGCGCGGAGCTCCTCGCGCACGTGCGGGCCCACCCGGCGACGCTCCGGGCCGAGCTCGCCGGCTCGGCGCGCCGGGGCCGCGAGACGGTCGGCGACCTCGACGTCGTGGCCGCGTCCACCGACGGCCCCGCCCTCGGGAAGCACCTCGTCGCCTTCCCGCGCGTGGCCGAGGTGCTCGGCCAGGGCGACACGAAGACCTCGGTGCGGCTCTCGACCGGCGTGCAGGTGGACCTCCGGATCGTGCCGCCGGAGGACTTCCCGACCTTGCTTCACCACCTGACGGGCTCGAAGGCCCACCACGTGAAGCTCCGCGGCCTCGCGCGCGACCGCGGGTTCACGCTGTCGGAGTGGGGGCTCTACCGGCTCGCGGAGGGGGTGCCGGAGTCGGAGCTCTTGCCCGAGCACAAGGTGGCGATCGCCTCCGAGGAGGGGCTCTACGCCGCGCTCGGCCTCGCCTACGTGCCGCCCGAGCTGCGCGAGGACCAGGGCGAGCTCGAGGCGGCCGCCGCCGGCGGCCCGGGGCTGCCGAAGGACCTCGTGGCCCTCTCCGACGTGCGCGGCCTCGTGCACGCGCACACGACCTGGTCGGACGGCAAGGCCACGCTCCTCGAGATGGCCCGCGGCGCCGAGGCGCGCGGGGCGCAGTACCTGACCATCACCGACCACTCCCGCGCCGCCGGCTACGCGGGCGGGCTCGACCGCGACCGGCTCCTGAAGCAGTGGGACGAGATCGCCGCGGTCCAGGAGCAGGTGAAGGTGAAGCTGCTCCGCGGCACCGAGGCCGACATCCTCGACGACGGGCGCATCGACGTTCCGGAGGACCTCCTCCCGCGCTTCGACGTCGTCATCGCCTCGATCCACTCGCGCATGAAGATGGACCGCGCGCAGATGACCGCCCGGCTGGTCACCGCGATGAAGCAGCCCTTCTTCAAGATCTGGGGGCACGCGCTCGGGCGGCTCCTCGGCGAGCGGGATCCCTTCGACTGCGACGCCGAGGCGGTGCTCGACGCGCTCGCCTCCTCCCGCGGAGCCATCGAGGTGAACGGCGACCCGCAGCGGATGGAGGCCGACCCGCGCATGCTCCGGATGGCCCGCGAGCGGAACATCCCGATCGTGCTGTCGGTCGACGCCCATTCGGTCCACGCGCTCGGGTACCTCCCGCTCGCGGTCGTGACCGCCCGGCGCGGGTGGATCGAGCGCGGACGGGTGCTGAACACGCTCCCGGTCGAGGCGTTCCGGGCGGCGGTGAAGCCCCTTCCTGGACCCGTGCATCCCGAGCGTAGTGGCCGCGAAGCGGCCACGTAGTCGAGGGACCGCCCGGATCCTTGTGACCGGGCCGGGGGGCGTCTACCCTCCCCTGGCTTGGAACCCGCGAAGAAGCCCACGCTGCTGACGAGGCGCGTCCAGCTCCTCGGCCTCCTCTCGATCTCGTCCGGGATGCCGCTCGGGTGGGTCTTCAACAGCCTGCAGTTCTTCCTCGTGGACCTCGGCTTCAAGCGGTCGACGATCGGGCTCCTCTCGGGGGTCTCGATCCCCTGGACGTTCAAGTTCCTCTGGGCGCCGCTCGTCGACCGCTACGCGCTCGCGTGGCCGGGGCGCCGGCGCAGCTGGATCATCCTCGGCCAGCTCGCGCTCGCGGCGGCGTTCGGCGGCCTCGCCGCGTTCGCCTGGCGCACCCTCGCCGCGAAGCAGGCCGGAGATCCGCTCGACGGCGTCCCGCTCCTCATCGGGCTCATCGCGGTCGGGATCGCGTTCCTCTCGGCGACGCAGGACATCGCCATCGACGCGTACGCGGTCGAGACCTTGCACAAGGACGAGCAGGGGCCGGTCTCCGGGCTGCGCATCATGTACTACCGGCTCGGCATGCTGGTCGCGGGGGCGCTCGCGGTCTCCGCCTCGGACTGGCTCGGCTGGCCGGTGGTCTTCCTGCTCCTCGGCGTGCTGTTCGCGGCCTTCGTCGGCGTGACCCTCGCCGCGCCCGAGCCGGACGTCCCGGCCGCGCCGCCGCGCTCGCTCGGCAGCGCGGTCGTCGAGCCGTTCCGGACGTTCTTCTCGCGCTCCGACGCGATCCCGATCGCGCTGTTCCTGATCTTCTACAAGTTCGGGGACAACATGGGCGGGACGATGGTGAACCCGTTCCTGAAGGACCTCTGCTTCACGAACGCGGAGGCCGGGGCGGCGGTGAAGTCGATCGGCTTCATCTCGACCATCGTCGGGGCCGGCGTGGGCGCCGCGCTCATGAACCGGATGGGCCTGGGCCGCGCGCTCTGGATCTTCGGCGCGCTGCAGGCGGGCGCGAACGTCATCTACTCCGTCGCCGCCACCACCCGCGGCCTCCCGCTCGCGGCGGCGCAGTGCGGCGGGCTCCCCCCGCTCGACCTCGCCACCCGCGCCTGGACCTACGTCGCCATCGCGAGCGAGTACGGCGCGCAGGGCATGGCGTCGGCCGCCCAGGGCGCGCTCCTGCTCCGCGTCTGCGACAAGCGCTACAGCGCCACCCAGTTCGCGCTGCTCTCCTCGCTCTTCGGGCTCGGCCGCTGGGCCGCGGGGCTCCCGAGCGGCTACCTCGTGGAGCAGGTGGGCTACCCGGTGTTCTTCGCGCTCTGCGCCACCGTGATGGCCGCGCCCGGGTTCCTCTTCCTGGCCCGGATCGCGCCGCTCCGGCAGCGCGAGGTGCTCACCGCGGACGCGAACCCTCCCGCGGCGTGAGCCACGCGCGGCCGCTCATCCTGAGCCCTTCGACAGGCTCAGGGTGAACGGAGTCGAAGGACGCCCCCTCGACACTCAGAACCTGAACTCCATGGTCGCCTCGGCCTGGACGCCGTCGGCGGCGAGGTCGCCGCCGCCGTGGCTCGTGCGGGCGACGACGTAGCGGGCCTCCGCGCCGAACGCGAGCTGCTCGTCGGCCTGGTAGACGAGCCCGGCGCCGGCCTGGCCGAGCGGGACGGCGCGGCTCCAGGAGGTGGAGAGCGGGCCCTTGCCCGCGACCTCCTCGACGGGCCGGACGCGCGTCACCTCGACGCCGCCGCCGGCGAGGAGGTACGGGCGCCAGCTGCCGTGCCAGAGGGCCCAGCGGGCGGTCGCCGTGATGGGGAAGAGCGTCAGGGTCGTGTCGACGGGGAGCGCGGTGGCCGCGGACGTGAAGCCGCCCGGGCCGGTGAGGGACTTGCGGCCCGCGGCGAGCTCGACCGAGAGGTGCGGCGTCACCCACCAGCCGGCGCCGAGCTCCACCGCGAAGGCCGTCCCGAAGCCGGAGAGCTCCGTCGGGACGAGCGCCCCCACGCGGATGGCGCCGTAGAAGGGCGACCCGGCGCGCGCGGCGGCGGGTGCGAGGACGGCGAGGCAGGCGGCGAGCGCGAGGGCGAGGCGGGCGGGCATTCCAAGCATCCTCGCCGCGGGTCGGCCCGCGCGCAAGCGCCACGGCGGTCCGGCCCGCGCGCGGCCGGCCGCGTCAGATGGCCTCGGGCGCGGCCGCCGGCAGCCGCACCGCGACCACCGAGCCGCGCTCGCCCGCGCTCACCTCGATGCGGCCGCCGAGCCGCGCGACGGTGTCGTGGCAGAGCGAGAGCGCGGCATCCCCTCCCCCGAACGCCGATCCCGCGAGCCGCGCCCGGTCGTCCTCCTCGAGCGGCACGCCGTCGTCGGCGAGCTCGACCACGATCTCGCGCGCCTCGAGGCGGGCGCCGAGCCGGAGCGTGCCCTGCCCGCCGTCCGCGCGCGCCGCGCGGGCGGCGCGCTGGAGCAGCGTGAGGAAGACGTTCGCGAGGCTCGGGCGGTCGGCGAGCACCGGCGGCAGCGCCGGCACCTCGCGCACGAGCCGCGCCCGGCCCCGGAGCGCGGGCGCGGTGAGCGTGGCGCAGGCCGCGAGGATCTCCCCGAGGTCCAGGGCCTCGGTCGTGCCGTCGCCGCGCGCCACCTGCGAGAGCTGCTTCACGGCGTCCCGGACCCGCTCCGCCGCCTGCCGCGACTCGGCAAGCGCCTCGCGGACGCCCTCGCGGTCCGCCGGCCCGGGCGCCTCGAGCTCGCGCTCGAGCCACGACAGGTTCGCGAGCACGCCCGCGAGCGGGCTGTTCACGTCGTGCGCGACGCCCGCCGCGAGGCTGCCGACGCTCGCGAGGAGCGAGGTGTGCGCGAGCTCGCGCTCCGCGCGGACGAGCCGGCCGGTCCGCTCCTTCACCTTCGCCTCGAGCTCGGCGTTCAGCGCCTCGAGCCGGGCGCGGGCGCGGGCGAGCCCGTCCACGAGCGCCTCGTTCCGGAACCGGAGCGCGAGCGCGGTGCGGAACCGCGTCCCGCTGACGTTCGCGACGAGCCAGATGACGACCACGTAGAGGAGCGCGAGCGGGATGAGGAAGCGCTCGAGGGCGCTCCCCGCGCTCGACATCACCCAGGTGGCCGAGATGACGACCGGCACCTCGTAGGCCGTGAACGCGGGCATGAAGTCGGCGAGCGTGCCCGCCGCGCCGGCGACGAGCGCGGTGAGGACGGTGTAGACCGCGAGCCGCTCCTCGAGCGGCGCGCCCGGCAGGAGCGCCACCACGCCCCCCGCCCAGAGGAGCCCCGTCGCGAGGACGCTCACGATCGCGCGGCGCGCCCAGCGGGCGGCGTCGCGGTTCCGGTCGGGGCTCCGGCGGTGGAGCAGCATCAGCGCGAAGCGCACGGCGATGACGACCCCCAGGGCCGCGAGCCAGGCGACGATGCGTCCCCGGTCGCCGCGCTCCCAGAGCAGCACCGCCACCGCCGCTGCACCCGGCACGTTCGTGCCGACCGCCAGCGGCATCTTCGCGTACAGCGCCTCGACCTGGGCCTCGAGCGTGCGGGCCTCGACCTCCGCCTCGGGCGGGCCGTGATCCGCGGCCAGGCTCGGGTCGGTGGAGGTCACACGCACATCAGAGCACGGACGCTCCGCACACGACACCCCGTGTGAACGGGCGGGTCAGCGGGGTGGGCCGGCGTGACCCGGACCGTCGGTTAACGGTGCAGGACGACCCGGAGCTCGTCCATCGCCCACGATTCGTCGGCGAGATCCTGGATGCCGGGGCCCTCGATGACGAACGTGACGGTGAGCGTGGCCGCGGTGTGCGGGATGCCCGAGAACCTCGGGTCCGCGCCGAGATCGTAGGCGCTGTCGGTGTAGTAGCCGTCCGGTCCCCCGAACCCGAGGTTGACCCGCCGGGCGAGCTCCACGCCGACGGGAGGCACGTAGCTCTGGACCTGCGACGCCGTCGCGTTCGCGAAGGACTCCCTGAAGAAGGGGGTCCCGTCGACGTCCACCCGGAAGAAGTCGCCCTGCGGGTAGGTCCCGGTGCCGTCGAGCGAGTCGATGGCCGCGAAGAGGAAGAGCACGTCGACCGACTGGTGCGACGGCAGGCCCGCGAGCGTGAGCGTGACCGTGTTGCCGGTCGGGCTGCGGAGGAAGTGGCCCGCGAACTTCACGGCGCCGCCGAGGCCGGCGTAGAGCTGCACGCCGTCGATCGCGGCCTGGCCGGGGGCGAGCTCGGGGACGAGCGCGGCCTCCTCGAAGTCGGTGTGGAAGAAGGTCAGCGCGCGGGGCTCGACCGTGAGCGCCGCCGCCGCGCTCGTCGCGGAGCCACCGGGGCCGGAGACGACCGCGCGGAAGCTCGCGCCGCTCCAGGCGAGCGGGAGCTCCGCGAGCGCGAGGGTCGGCGTCGACGCGCCGGAGACGACGGCGCCGCTCGCGTCGGTGCCGTCGGCGAGGTCGGCGCCGTCCTTCTGCCAGCGGATCGAGGTCACGGCGCCGGAGGAAACGACCGTGAAGGTCACGGAGGTGAGCTCGAGCGCGGTGGCCGCCGCGGGGGCCGACACGCCCGGCGCCGGGACGGGCTCCTGCCCGCCGCCACCACCTCCGCCGCAGGCGGCCAGCGCCGCCGCGGCCGCGCAGGCCAGGATCCGCTTCGCCGTCGAACGCCCGCCTCGTGCACGCAGCATGGTCCCTCACCCTCCCAGGTGGTCGACCTGTAACGCAGCGGGGTGGCCCTGCCCTGGGCCACCCCGCGAATACCGCCTGGGCCGGTACGGTGCGTGCGGGTCTCAGCCCGGTGACCCACCCCGGTTCCGGAAGATCCGGATCCCGCCCTCCGTGTCGGCGACCGCGAGGTCGAGCCAGCCGTCGCCGTCGAGGTCGGCGGCGACGACGCGGGAGGCCCGCACCTCCGCCAGCGTCACCGGCGCCGCGAAGCGGCCGTCGCCGAGGTTGCGGTGGAACCGGAGCGCGCCGCGGGGATCGGCCACCACGAGGTCGACGTCGCCGTCGCGATCGAGATCCGCCGCGACCACCGCGGTGCCGCCGGCGCCGAGCGTCGCCGGCGCGCCGAGGCCGTCCGGCCCGGCGAGGAGCACGCGCAGCGCGCCGCCGGGTCGCACGATCGCGAGGTCGGCGCGGCGGTCGCCGTCGAGGTCGGCGCAGGCCGCGGCGTCGCCCTCGTTCAGCCCGAGCCCGCTCGCGGCCGCGTACGGGGCCACGAACGACGGGCCCTGGCCGGGCACGACGGCGACCGAGGCCCCGGGCCCCGCGAGCAGCACGACGAGGTCCTGCCACCCCTCGCCCGTCGCGTCGGCGGTGCACGCCGTCACGGCCCACGACAGGTCGAGCGGCGCGTCCACCAGGAACTGGAACGTGTCCTCGGCGTTCACGCCGTGGAGCTGGGCGTGGAGCGCGACGCCGTTCCCGCCGCGCACGAGCGCCGCCAGCTCCGTCGGCCCGTCGAGGCCGAAGTCGCCCGTGCCGAGCGCGAGGACCTGCCCCTCGAGCGCGCGCGCCTCGGCGAGGCCGGGGCCGCCCGCGGAGCCGCGGTAGAGGAGGAGCCCCGCCGGGCCGCCCACGACGAGGTCGTCGAAGCCGTCGCGGTTGAGGTCGGCGGCGGCGAGCGTGCGGGCGCCCTCGACGGACTCGAGGTGGCCCATCGGCGTGAAGGCGCCGTGGCCGTCGTTGAGGAGGAGCGCGACGCCGGCGTGCGAGGTCGAGATCGCCGCGAGGTCGAGGTCGCCGTCGCCATCCACGTCGGCCGCGGCGAGCGCGGGCGTGTTCTCGGCGCCGGCGTCGACGGCGACCGGCGCCGCGAGGCCGGCCCACGCCGGCGGCGCGGCCCGGCGCAGCGGGCGCGCGGCGACGTCGTGGAGCAGGTGGTGGGTGAGGTTCTCGACCTCGCCGGTGGCGGGGTCGAGCGCGTGGAGCTCCCAGTCGTGCACGACCGCGGCGGCGTACACGATGCGCCCGTCCGGCGACCAGGCCACGTTCGCGAAGCGGTGTGCGAGCGGGAAGAGCCGGTAGCCCGTGCCGTCCGGGCGGGCGATGCCGATGCCCACCTCGGCGGCCTCGCCGTCGAAGCGCACCGCCTGGAACGCGAGCCAGGCGCCGTCCGGCGACCAGACCGGCGCGCGCTCGGTGGCGTCCGGGAGCGCCTCCGCGAGCGGCGCGCGCAGGGTGCCGCCGGCGGGGTCCATGAGCCACAGGCGCGTGCGGCCGGTGCGGTTGGACGAGAACGCGAGCGTGCCGCCGTCCGGCGACCAGGCCGGGCCGCGGTCGGCGACGGTGGCGGGGAGCGGATCCGGGGTGAGGTTCACCTGGCCCGAGCCGTCGCGGTTCATCACCATGATGTCCTCCGAGACCGAGAGGTCGGAGTACGCGACCGCGAGCCGCGTGCCGTCCGGCGACCACGCCGCCTCGTGCACCGCGAAGTCGCCCGTGATGAGCGGCGTCAGCGCGCGCGACCCGCGGTCCATGAGCCAGAGGTGCCCGTCGAGCTCCGGGGAGCGGACGAGCGCGAGCGTGCGGCCGTCGGGCGAAGGCACCGCCGCGGCGACCTCCTGCGGGATGCCCAGGAACGGCTCCACGCGGCTCCCGTCGGGCGCCATCGTGTACCAGCTCCACGGGCCGCCGGCCTGGAAGCGCTGCACGAGGAGCTCGACCTCGGCGTGCGGGACCTCGTCCGTGGGCGGCGGGGGCCCGGGCGGCGGGCTGGACGGGGGCGGCTTCTGCGCCGCCCCGCCCGAGCAGGCGGCGAGGAGCGCGACGACGAGGGCAGCGAGCGGGGGGCGCATGGCGGTCTCCATGACGGAGGAGACCGCCGGGCCTTACGGGCGTGGGGACGGCCTGGATGGGGCCAAGGGCCGGTCACCCGGACAGGACGGGAAAGCCCTCCCGGGCGGCGGCTTCGGAGAGGCGCTCGTCGAGGCAGACGAAGGGGAGCGACGCGGGCTCGTGCTCGGATGCGACCACCGCGGCGGCGAGCTGCAGCGCATCGGCCGCGCGGAGGGGGTGGACCCTGAGCAGCCGCTGCGCGGTGGCACGGACGGGATCCACCGCCAGCACCTCCTGCCAGGCCTCGGCGAGCTTCCTGAGCCGGCCGGAAGCCTCGGTCACCGCCGCAGCCGCGAGGGCTCCCTCCCGCTCCCGCCTCGCCAGCGCCGAGGTGCACTCCACGGGCGTCCCCCACCAGACGAGCAGCTCGGGGTCCGCCTCCAGCAGGGCGAGCACGCGCGCGCGCTCCGGCTCGTGGACGAGCAGCGGGACGATCGCGGACGCGTCCCAGAACCTCACCGGCCCTCCCGGCGGTCCTCGGCGAGGGCCCCGAGCACGCTCGCCCGGGCCTTCGGCGGGTCCTTCTTCAGCGCCGCGAGGTCGAGCCGGCCGGTGCCGCGCCGGACGAGCCCGGTGCGCTCGAGCCGCGTGACCCGGTCGTCCTCCGCCCCGCCACCCGCGATGCGCTCGAGCCGGGCGATCGGCTCGTCGCGATCCACGATCAGGATGCTCCGCCCGGCGCGCACCTTCTTGAGGTAGGCGCTGAGGCGGTCCTTCAGCTGGGAGATGGTGGCCTTCTCCATATGGCCATCATAGCCAGGTTAGAACCCGGATGCACGGCGCCGCGCCCCTGGCGGCAAGGAAGGAGCGCCAGCAGGCAGTCCCTGGAATTCATCCGGATGAAATTCTAGGACCAGCGCCAAGCGTGCAGAGATGGCCCACGATACTCGACCCGCTTGAGCGCCGCGGCGAGGCGGTAGTCCACAACCTTCACGTTGTAGGCTCCGCCGCCCTCGCTGGTCACCAGTCCTTCGTACTCGCGGCTTCCCCCGCGCTGGACGAAGTTATCCTCGGCCTCCGAGATCGCCGAGAGGAGCGCGCTCCCGTCGGCTGACTTCAGGATGGCAGCGTAGGTCGCGTAGGTGCGGAGGACGAGCCCCTTTCGCTTCCCGCGCGCGAGACGCTCCACTTCAGCATCCAGCGCACCTTCGTGGCCAGCGAGGGCGGCCAGCATCGCCCGGTCCAGGTGAACGATCTTGGCGACCTTCGGCATCTTGGGCGGCGCGCCTGCCGTTCGCGGTTCACCCAGCAGGTCCTCGGAGAACCAGAGTGCCTCCCACGGGATGGCGTCCGCCAGGCCGAAGGGGTTCCCCCTCCCCAGCAGCCACTCCCGGGCACGGCGGATCGCCTTCACTCCCCGCATCAGCATTTCGCGAGGATCGGCGCCGGTCCGCCACTTCATGAGCCCGTGCATCAGACCGAACCTGACCATGCTGGAGGCATTGAGATGAGTCAGAGCGGCGTCGCCCTTCGCGATCGCCTGCTCGAGCGCGGATTCCGCTCCTTCAATCAGAAGCCTGGCCCTGGCGACGTCATCCACGAGGCTCATGAGGCGTGAGGCTACACCACGCTGGCGTCACCCGCACGCGGAGTAGAACCATCCCGCGTGTTCAGGCATCGAGTTCGCGCACCCCGGCCCCCTCACCCTGGCCCTCTTCCCCAGCGCTACGCGTCGGGGGAGAGGGGATGCGCTCCGCGAATTTCCTGCCCGGCGCGGGCAGGCCTCGCCCCCTACCGCGCGATCGGCTTGTACCGGATGCGCTTCGGCTTCGCGCCTTCCTCGCCGAGGCGGCGCTTCTTGTCGGCCTCGTATTCCTGGTAGTTGCCGGTGAAGAAGCTCCACTTCGAGTCGCCCTCGCACGCGAGGATGTGCGTGGCGATGCGGTCGAGGAACCAGCGGTCGTGGCTGATGACCATGACCGAGCCGGCGTACTCGAGGAGCGCGTCCTCGAGGGCGCGCAGGGTCTCGACGTCGAGGTCGTTCGAGGGCTCGTCGAGCAGGAGCAGATTCCCGCCCGTCATGAGCGTCTTCGCGAGGTGGAGCCGGCCGCGCTCGCCGCCCGACAGCGTGCCGACGACCTTCGACTGGTCGGCGCCCTTGAAGTTGAAGCGCGCGATGTAGTTGCGGCTCGGCATCGTGAACTTGCCGACCGTGATCTGGTCGGAGCCGCCCGAGAGCTCCTCGAAGATGGTCTTCGTGGAGGTAAGGTTCTCGCGGCTCTGGTCGACGAAGGCGAGCTTCACCGACTGGCCGATCTTCACCTCGCCGGAGTCGGGCTGCTCCTTCCCGGTGATCATCTTGAAGAGCGTCGACTTGCCGGCGCCGTTCGGGCCGATGATGCCGACGATGGCGCCCGGCGGGACGATGAAGCTGAGGTCGTCGATGAGGAGCCGGTCGCCGAAGCCCTTCGAGACGTTCTTGAACTCCACCACCTGGTCGCCGAGCCGCTCGGCCACCGGGATGAAGATCTCCTGGGTCTCGTTGCGGCGCTGGTACTCGACGGAGGAGAGCTCCTCGAAGCGGGCCAGGCGGGCCTTCGACTTCGCCTGGCGCGCCTTCGGGTTCTGGCGCACCCACTCGAGCTCCTGCTTCATCGCCTTGATGCGGGCGGACTCCTGCTTCTGCTCGAGCTCGAGCCGCTGCTCCTTCTGGTCGAGCCACGAGGAGTAGTTGCCCTTCCACGGGATGCCGCGGCCGCGGTCGAGCTCGAGGATCCACTCGGCGGCGTTGTCGAGGAAGTAGCGGTCGTGCGTGACGGCGACGACGGTGCCCGGGAAGCGCGTGAGGAACTGCTCGAGCCACTCGACCGACTCTGCGTCGAGGTGGTTCGTGGGCTCGTCGAGGAGCAGCATGTCCGGCTTCGAGAGGAGCAGCTTCGCGAGCGCGACGCGGCGCTTCTCGCCGCCGGAGAGCACGCCGATCTTCTGGTCCCAGGGCGGGAGCCGGAGCGCGTCGGCGGCGATCTCGAGGGCGGTGCCGGTGTCCGCGCCGGCGGTCGCGATCACGTGCTCGAGCCGGGCCTGCTCCTCGGCGAGCTTCTCCATGTCGGCGTCGGGCTCGGAGTAGGCCGCGTAGACCTCCTCGAGCCGCTTCTGCGCCGCCGCGACGTCGCCCTGCGCCGACTCGACCTCCTCGCGCACCGTCTTCTCGGCGTCGAGGACCGGCTCCTGCGGGAGGTAGCCGATCTTCACGTTCATCCGGGTGATCTCGCCGGAGTACGCGTCGTCGACGCCCGCCATGAGCCGGAGCACCGTGGACTTGCCCGCGCCGTTCAGACCGAGGAGGCCGATCTTCGCGCCCTGGAAGAACGACAGGGAGATGTCCTTGATGATCTCGCGCTTGGGCGGGACGATCTTGGACACCCGGATCATCGACATCACGTACTGGGGCATCGGCGGTGCTTCCTCTCGTGCGGGTGCGGCGGACTCGAGCGAACGGGCCGCGGGGGGCGGAATCTAGTCCATCGGGGGCGGGAGGGCCACCCGGCTGATCGTGCCGACGAGGCCGTACGCGGAGAGCCAGCGGTCCGCCTCGGCGTCCTCCCCGAGCACGACGCAGACGCGTGCGCCGGGGCGGGCCCACAGCGGCACCGTGGGGCCGGCGCGGTCGGTGAGGCCGTGGAGCGCCCGCGCGTCGCCGGCGGTCCAGCCCGCGTGCCACACGGCCGGCCAGACGGTCCAGTACGCGCCCGCGAGCGCGTCGCAGCGAGCCGCGCGCACGCGCGCGGTGAGCGCTCCGGCGGTGCGGTCGAGGTCGCCCAGGACGCGGGACGGCGACGGCGGGCCGAAGGTCCACAGCGCCCCGAGGACCGGCAGCAGAGGGGTCAAGACATTCCACTTCCCACTTGGGCGCCCCCTTGGCGAGCCAAGTGGAAAGGGTAAGGACTTGACCCCGGCACGGGCCACCGGCTCCGCGAGGAGCGAGAACGCGGCGACGTGCACGAGCACGAAGCTCGGCGCGAGGTAGCGCCAGTGGAAGCCGTTCATGGCCACCCAGCGGAGCGCGCCGGCGAGGAGCGCGTAGGCGACGGCGGCGGCGAGGAGCGCGAGGGAGCGGAGCAGGAGGCGCGGGAGCGCGGGGCGGCCCTCGCGCTCGAGCGCGAGGAGCGCGACGCCGAGCCCGGCCGCGAGCGCGAGGGCGCCGGCCCAGCCCGCGCCGAGGGCCCAGGCGTCCCGGACGAGCGTCGCCCAGGCGCCCGGCCACTCCGCGAGCGGGAGGAGGCCGGACGCCTGCGAGGCGTCGACCTCGCGGCCCGCGAGGAGCGGGAACGCGAGTTGCCCGGCGGCGAGGCCGGCGAGGAGCAGCGCGACGTCCAGGATCAACCGATCGCGGATGCCGGTCCGGTAGGGGCCGGGCAGGAGCTCCTTCTCGGCCTTGTCGACGAGCGCGCGGGCGACGGCGAGCGGGAGGAGCAGGAGCCCGGCGCCGGCGTTCACCCAGTGCGCGAGGAGGACCAGGAAGGCTCCCAGGCCCACCTGCCCTCCCCCGCGGCGGCCGCGATCGTCCGGCTCGGCGAGGGCGAGGCCCAGGAGCGCCACGCCCAGCGAGAGCCCGTAGGGCTGATCGACCAGCCACTCGAAGAGCCACGGTGCGGGCGCGAGCGCGAGGAGCGCTCCCGCGGAGAGGAGCCCGGCGAGGCGCCAGTCCCGCTCCTGGAGCACGTGGCGCGCGAGGAGCACGACGGCGCCGAGGCTCGCGGTCGCGAGCACGAGGCGCTGCAGGAGGAGGTTCCAGAGCGGGTCGCGGACCGGGAGCGCGAGGAGCGGGACGAGCATGCCGTAGCGCTCCTGGCCCCAGTAGAACGGGGTCCAGCGCTGGAGCGAGACCAGCACCGGCACGAGCGCGTCGGCGTGCTGGTGCGCGTGGAGCCCGCCCGCGACCGCGCAGGCCGCCCCCGCCACGACCGCGGCGCCGGCGAGCCAGGTGCGGGGGCGGGGCCAGAGCATGGAGGACCGCCCCTCGTCTTCGCCGCGGCTGCGCGGCGGCTACGCTCGGGGCGAACGGATGCGGTCCGTCCGCACCGTCCCTCCCGGCCTACTTCCCCTGCTCCATGCGGAGCTTCGCCTCGGCCGCGAGCGCGCGGACCGAGAAGCCGGGGGTCTGGCTCGCCTCGTCGGTCGCGTTCTCGGGGAACGGGCGGGCGGCGGCGCGGAGCTTCTCGAGCTGCTCGGGCGCGAGCTCCGAGGGCCTGCGGAGCCACGGGTCGTAGTGGTACGAGACCGGCGGACCGCGCAGGAGGCGGTGCTCGTCCCAGACCTGCGCGGCGCGGGTGTACGACGGCGGGGTGTGCTCGCCGGAGTCCATCCGGATGGCGTCCTTCGGGCACGCCTCCACGCAGAAGCCGCAGACCACGCAGCGGAGCTCGTCGATGACGAACTTCACCGGATACTTCTCGATGGGATCGTCCGGCAGCTCGCCCGCCTCGATGTAGATGCACTGGGCCGGGCAGGCCGTCGCGCACATGTAGCAGGCGACGCAGCGCGGGTTGCCGTCCTCGCGCGGCACGAGCCGGTGCAGGCCGCGGTAGCCGGGCGGGTACGGCGTCCGCTCCTCCGGGTACTGCACCGTCATGTTGTCCGAGTACCCGAAGCCGCGCGGGCGCTCGAGCACGTCGGGGTTGCGGTCACGCGCGAAGAACAGGTTCCGGAAGAAGTGCTTCGCCACCTGGCCGATGCCCCGGACGATCTCCGGGAAGTACATCGACTCGCGCAGGTCGGGCGGGCGGTTGTCGAGCTGGTAAGGCATGGTCTAGTGCCCCCCCGCGGC
Organism: Anaeromyxobacter sp.; assembly: GCA_046351695.1. Lineage (GTDB taxonomy): Bacteria > Myxococcota > Myxococcia > Myxococcales > Anaeromyxobacteraceae > Anaeromyxobacter. The sequence goes on from JAXLYA010000002.1 coordinate 590,102, forward strand.
GGCGGCCGGCGCGTGCTCGTCGTGGCCGTGCGCCCCGTGTCCACCGTGGGCCCCGCCGGCCTTGCGCTCCGGATGAGCGGACGAGTTCACCGCGGCGGTGACGATGGCGATGACGACGATGGTGCCGAACCCGAGCCACGCGAGCGGCCGGAGGTCCTCGGGGTCGATGGACGGCGTCCCGTCGTAGGACAGGAGCGCGATGGCCGCCGTGACGAACACGTTCACGAGCGCCGCCGGGAGCAGGATCTTCCAGCAGAGCTTCTGGATCTGGTCGTACCGGAAGCGCGGCAGGAGCCAGCGGATCGTGATCTGCAGCCACATCATCACGATCATCTTCACGAGGAAGGCGCCCGCGCAGATGGCGCCGAACCAGAGGGGCGAGACCTGCGCGCGCAGCCACTCGGGCGAGACGAACGGGTGCCAGCCGCCGAGGAAGACGGCGGTGACCGTCGCCGAGAGCACCACGATCTCGACGAACTCGGCGAGGAACATGAGGCCGAACTTCATGCCGGAGTACTCGATGAAGTACCCGACGATCTCGGACTCGCCCTCGGGGAGGTCGAACGGCGCGCGCTTCGTCTCGGCGAACGCGGACGCGAAGAAGATGAGGAAGCCCACCGGCTGGAGCAGGATGCCCCAGGCCGGGATGCCGCCGATGACCGGGACCGCCTGCGCGAGCGCCATCTCGTCGAGCCGGATGGTCCGGAACGCGATCATCGAGCCGACGAGCGCGAGGCCGAGCGAGACCTCGTAGGAGATCATCTGCGAGGAGGCGCGGACGCCGCCGAGGAGCGCGAGCTTGTTGTTGGAGGACCAGCCCGCGAGCGAGGTGCCGTACACCTGCAGGGACGCCAGCGCGAAGAGGTAGATGAGGCCCGCGTCGATCGAGGCGACCTGCAGCGGGACGTCGATGGCGCCCTGCGCGCCGCCCCAGAGGGAGGCGAGCGGGAGCGCCGGGCCGACCGGGATGATCGCGAAGAGCGCGAACACCGGGGCGAACGCGAGGATGGGGCCGAGCTCGTAGAGGATCCGGGTGAGGCCCTGCGGCTCGACGCGCTCCTTCGTGAGCATCTTGAGCGCGTCGGCGACGAGGAACGGGATGCCGCCGAGCGCCGAGCCGAAGACCTTGATGCGGTTCGCGCCGATGCGGTTCTGCAGGAGCGCGGACCACTTCCGCTCGGCGACGGTCAGGAGCGAGCCCGAGATCATCATCGCCACGAGCATCAGGAAGACGACGTTCGAGATCGACGAGCCGTAGTACACGAGCACCGGGTCGAGGCCGGTCTCGCCGGTGAACCAGTGCACGAGGTTGTTCAGCCCGACGCCGAGCGCGCCCGCGGAGAGGTAGGCGAGCGCGCCGAAGCCGACGAGCAGCCCCACCAGCACGAGCAGCATCACCACCATGCCGAAGAAGCGGTTCACGGCGTCTCCCCCTGGCGCAGCACCGGCAGCGTCTTGCGGTAGTCCTCGGTGATGCCCGGGTCGGTGCGGTCGCGGTAGCCGGGCAGGCGCCCGTCCACCGTGCCGGCCGCGAGCGGGACGATGCCCGGGCGCCTCGCGATCGACGGCATCGCGTCGAAGGCGTAGCCGCCGAGCGCGTCGCCGAGCCGGGGCGCGAGCGCGAGGTGGACCTCGCGGGCGTTCTGGAACGCGAGCCTCGGCTGGCCGAGCGCGCGGCCGACCGCGGCGGCGAGCCACCAGTGCGGCTTCGAGTCGCCGGAGGGCCAGTACGCCATCTCGAAGCGCTGGGCCTTCCCCTCGAAGTTGACGAAGGTGCCGTCCGACTCCGCGACGGTGGCCGCGGGGAGGAGCAGCGTCGCCTGGTGCGCGAGCGGCGCCTCGCCGAAGGCCTGGACCACGACCACCTCGGCCCTGCCGAGGCGCGCGGCGAGCGCGGCGTCCGCGAGCTCCGCGCCGACGGCCCAGATCGCCTTCACCTTGCTCGCCTCGGCGAGGCCGGCGAGGTCGGCGGCCGGGCGGACCGCGAGGCCGAGCGCGTTCGCGACGAGCTCGAGGCCCTTCCGGTTCGGGTTCTCGTCGGCCTTCTTGAGGAACGCGTCCTCGCGGCCGTCGGGGCGGCCGCCCACGAAGACCTCGCGGACGCCGAGCGCGTCCTTCGCGACGACGGCGGCGGCGAGGAGGTCCTCGACCGAGGCGACCGGCGAGAGGAGCACGCCGAGCACCCCGGCCTTCGCGGCCGTCGAGAGCTGTTCCGCGGCCTTCTGGAGCGCGGCGTCGAGCGCGAGCGTCTGCGCAGCGGCGCCGCGGCCCTCCTTCGCGAGCCGGGCCCGGCCGTTGTTCAGGTACTTGTACGAGAGCCGGCCGTCGTCACACATCCACTCCTGGTTCACGGCCTCGTTCTCGCGGGGCCGGTACCGGTAGGTGACGCCGTCGTGGTAGTCGAGGAACGTGTTGCACCCGCGCGAGCAGCCGGTGCAGACCGAGCGCGCCGAGCTCATGAACCAGACGCGGCCGCGGAAGCGGAAGTCGGTCGAGGTGAGCGCGCCGACCGGGCAGATGTCGACCACGTTGCCGGCGTACTTCGAGTCGAGCGGCTGGCCCGGGAAGGTCGTGATCGCGCTCTTGTTGCCGCGGTTCTCGACGCCGAGCTGCGGCTCCTTCGCGACCTCGCGCATGAAGCGCACGCAGCGCGTGCAGAGGATGCAGCGCTCCTCGTCGAGCGTGACGAGGGGCCCGAGCTTCACCCGCTTGTTCTTCTGGACCTTCGGGACGTCCAGCCGGGAGGGCTGGCGATCGAAGGTCATGTAGTAGTCCTGCAGCTTGCACTCGCCGGACTGGTCGCAGATCGGGCAGTCCACCGGGTGGTTGAGCAGGAGGAACTCGAGGGTGGCCCGCTGCTGGTCCTTCACGCGCGGCGTGTCGGTCTTCACGACCACGTTCTCGGCGAGCGTCGCCTGGCAGGACGGCTGGAGCTTGCCGCCCGGCGAGTTCGACATCTCGACGAGGCACATCCGGCAGTTGGCCGCGATGCTGAGGCGCTTGTGGTAGCAGTAGTACGGGATGTCGATCCCGAGCCCCTTCGCGGCCTCGATGACGGTCGTGCCGGGCTTCACCACCACCTCGCGCCCGTCGATGGTCGCGGTCACGAACCCCGGGTTCTTCGGGGGCGGCGGCCCCTTCGACTCCGCGGCGCCTGCGGCGCCGCTACGCTCAGGAGGGGGACCCGCGGGCTTCGGCGGGGGCGGCGGCGCGCTGGGCTTGTTCTCTTCGGCCATGGTCGTTCTCGGGGGGGGACCGGGCGGGCCTACTGCTCGACCTCGCCGCCGATCATGTTGATGCTGTCGAAGGTGGGGACGAGGTCGGAGAGCAGGTGCCCCTTCGTCATGTGGGGCAGCGCCGCCAGCATCGGCCAGCCCGGCGCGCGCAGGCCGAGCTTGTACGGCCGGCCGCCGCCGTCGGACACCACGTAGAAGCCGAGCTCGCCGTTCGCCGCCTCGGTGTACCCGTAGGCCTCGCCGGCGGGGACCTTGATCCCCTCCATCACGAGCTTGAAGTGCGCCATCGCGCCCTCGATGGTCCCGTAGACGAGCGGCTTCGGCGGGAGGGCGTAGCGGAAGTCCTTCACGATGATGTCGCCCGGGCCCATCTGCTGGAACGCCTGGCGGACGATCTTGTCGGACTGGCGCATCTCCTCGATGCGCATCAGGTAGCGGTCGAAGTTGTCGCCGTTCGAGCCGACCGGGACGTCGAAGTCGAACCGGTCGTAGAGCATGTACGGCTGCGCCTTGCGCAGGTCCCACGGCTCGCCCGAGGCGCGCAGGCACGGCCCCGTGAAGCCGAGGTCGATCGCGTCCTCGCGGGTGACCACGCCGGTGTGGCGGGTGCGGTCGAGGAAGATGCGGTTGCGGGTGAGGAGCCCGTCGATCTCGTCGCGGAGCAGGGCCACGCGGTCGAGCGTGCGGGTGGTCTTCTCGATCCAGCCGTCCGGCACGTCGCGGGCGACGCCGCCGATGCGGGCGTAGTTCGAGGTGAGCCGCGCGCCGCACAGCTCGGCGAGGCGGTCCCACAGCATGTCGCGCGCCTCGATGCCGTAGAGGAACACGGTCATCGCGCCCAGCTCCATGCCCATGGCGCCGACCAGCGTGAGGTGGTCGCAGATGCGGTGGATCTCGGAGGTGATGGTGCGCAGGTAGGTCGCGCGCTCCGGCACCTCGAGCTTGCAGAGCTTCTCGACGGCGAGCGCGAACCCGACGTTGTTCATGATCGAGCTGACGTAGTTCAGCCGATCCGTGTACGGGAAGCACTGCGTCCAGGTCACGTTCTCGCAGCTCTTCTCGAACCCCCGGTGCAGGAAGCCGATGTCGAGCTTCATGTCGGTGATGATCTCGCCGTCGAGCTCCACCACCGCGCGCGTGACGCCGTGCATGGCGGGGTGCGACGGGCCGAGGTTCACCACCATCCGCTTCGAGTCGAGCGGGGCGTCGAGCTCCGAGGGGGGCCGGGCCGGCTTCGTGGGCGTCGTGGGATCCATGGCCTGTCCCTAGTCGCGGCCGGCGGGGCCGGGGCCGCGGAAGATGTCGTCGACCTGGCGCTCGGGCACGAGCGGCTGGCGCGCCTTCAGGGGGTAGTCCTTCCTGAGCGGGTGACCGACGAACTCGTCGTACATGAGCAGGCGCCGCGGGTCGGGGTGGTTCTCGAACCGGATGCCGTACATGTCGAGGCAGTAGCGCTCGAACCAGTCCACGCCGCGCCAGACCGGGGTGACGGTCGGCACCACGCAGTCGGCCTCGGGCACCTTCACCCTCAGGCGCACGCGCTGGTTCGTGCGGGTGGAGACGAGGTTGTAGACGACCTCGAAGCGCGGGTCCTGGCCGAGGTAGTCGACCGCCGTGATGTACGGCGCGAGGTTCATCTGCAGCCTCGGGTCGTCCTTCAGGAACCGGCAGACCTCGAGGATGCGCTCCTTCTTCACGAACGCGCAGTCGTCGCCGCCGACGCCCTCGTAGGCGTCGTACACGGCGTCCGGGAAGCGCTCGACGAGCGCGGCGATGGCGGCCTTGGACATGGGGCCTTCCTCAGCGCGTCCCCGGCTCGCCCGCGAGGGTCGGCAGGGGCTTGCGGTCGATGACCTTGTGGTGCTGGTCCTGGATCTTCTTCTGCAGGAGCATGATCCCGTCGAGCACCTGCTCCGGCCGCGGCGGGCAGCCCGGGATGTAGACGTCGACCGGGACGATCCGGTCGATGCCCTGCACCGTGGCGTAGTTGTCGTAGAAGCCGCCCGACGACGCGCACACGCCGAACGCGATGACCCACTTCGGATCGGCCATCTGCTCGTAGATGCGCTTCAGGATCGGCGCCTGCTTCACGTTCACCGTGCCGACGACCATGAGCAGGTCGGCCTGCCGGGGAGAGAAGCGGGGCAGCGCCGCGCCGAAGCGGTCGACGTCGTACCGGGCCGAGGCGACGGTCATGTACTCCATGCCGCAGCAGGCGGTGACGAACGGGTACTGGAAGAGCGAGTACTTGCGCGCCCAGCCCAGGCCCTTCGAGACGAGGTTCTGGAGGAAGCCCTGGGCCTCCTCTCGCCGGGTGGTGATCGCGGGGACGGCTTCGAGGTCGGTGGACATCGCGGTTCCTATCTAACGGCCTAATCCGCCCAGTCGAGGACGCCCTTCTTCCAGACGTAGACGAGGCCGGCGACGAGCGTGAAGACGAAGATCCCCATCGACACGAACCCGGGCCAGCCGAGGCCGGGGTAGCCCTCGCTCGGCAGGAGGAGCACGGCCCACGGGTAGAGGAAGATCGCCTCGATGTCGAAGACGATGAAGAGCAGGGCGACCACGTAGAACTTCACGCCGAACCGCTCGCGGGACGAGCCGACGGGCAACGAGCCGCACTCGAACGGCGTCTGCTTGACCGCGCTCGGGCGCCGCGGACCGAGGGTGTTCGCGAGGCCGACCATCAGCACGGCGATGCCGATGGCCACCAACAGGACGATGCCGATGGGGAAATAGGTCTGGAGGGCGGTCATGGGCGCTGGGGGGGACAGCTTGCCACGGTGCCTGTGTGAGGGCGTCCTCCAAATGCCGGTGATGACTCGGCTTGTCAACGCTTTTCCCGGACGCGAGGACCGCCTGCCGGGCCCGTACCGCCGGTCGGGATTCCCCTGCGACCGGTCACCACGGGATGCGGTGCGGCGCCGCAGGTGCCCCTTGACTTCGGGGTCCCCTTCTGTATGCTGCGCCCCCGAAAACCTAATCCTGTCGCCTGGATAGCCACGCCCCACCCGCCGGAGTACGGAGGAACCCGTGGGCTTCGAGTTCGGCGCAGTTCTGGTCTTTGCGGTCGTCGCGATCGGTTTCGCCCTCGGCGGAATCACGCTGTCGCGCCTCGTGGGTCCCAAGTTCCCCTCGGCGGACAAGGCGAGCGTCTACGAGTGCGGCGAGCGGCCCATCGGGACCGCCTGGTTCAACTTCAACCCGCGCTTCTACCTCGTGGCCCTGGTGTTCGTGGTCTTCGAGGTCGAGATCGCCCTCACCTTCCCGGTGGTGGTCGTCTACCGCGCCTGGGTGAACGCGGGGGCCTCCTTCGCGTGGGTGGCCTTCCTCGAGATCCTGGTCTTCACGCTCATCCTGATCGTCGGCCTCGCCTGGGCCTGGGCCCACGGGGACCTCGACTGGGTGAAGGAGCTCCGGGCCACCGATGCCAGGCCCGCCTCCCCGACCGGCCCCGAGACCGTCGTCCCGTCCGAGAACCAGCAGCCCAAGAAGGCGGCGGCCTAGGCCGCCGCGGGGGACACATGCCCCAGAACTACGCACCCTCGGCCGGTGGAGAGGTCACCCTCTTCCACACGAGCCAGCTCGACCACCTCATCAACATGGCCCGCGAGAGCTCGCTCTGGTACCTGCTCTTCGGCCTCGCCTGCTGCGGCATCGAGCTCATCCAGACCGGCGGCCCGCGCGCCGACCTCATGCGCTTCGGCGCGATCCCGCGCGCGAGCCCGCGCCAGGCCGACTTCATGATCGTGGCCGGCACGCTCACCTACAAGATGGCCGAGCGGGCGAAGCTGCTCTACGAGCAGATGAGCGAGCCGAAGTACGTGATCTCGATGGGCTCGTGCTCGAACTGCGGCGGCCTCTTCCAGCAGTCGTACTCGGTGTGCAAGGGCGTCGACAAGATGTTCCCCGTCGACGTCTACGTGCCCGGCTGCCCGCCGCGCCCCGAGGCGCTCACCGAGGGGCTCATCCGGCTGCAGGAGATCGTCCGCCAGGAGCGCTGGTCACTCAAGCGCCGGCCCATCCGCCAGGGCGCCCGGTAGCCCCGCCCCGCCAGGCCCACGGAGAACGCCGCGATGACGCCCCAGGAGATCCAGGCCGCGCTCGCCGGGAAGTTCGGCGAGGCCGTCGGCCCGATGGCCGAGACGAAGCGGGACCCCTTCTTCACGGTGAGGAAGGACGCGATCGTCGAGGTCTGCCGCTTCGCGAAGGAGGACCCCGCGCTCGCGATGGACTGCCTCGAGGACCTCACGGCCCTCGACTGGCCCGCGCGCAACGTCATCGAGGTGGTGCTGCACCTCTGGTCCTTCCGCCACCGCCACGGCGCGTGCGTGAAGGTGGAGCTGCCCCGCGAGGCCCCGGTCGTGCGCTCGCTCACCGGCGTCTGGCGCGCGGCCGACTGGTTCGAGCGCGAGGTGCTCGACCTCTTCGGCGTGACGTTCGAGGGCCACCCCGATCCGCGGCGGATCATGCTGCCCGACGACTGGGAGGGCCATCCGCTCCGGAAGGACTACGTGGAGGCGGGCGGCTGGCACGGCATCTCCAACGAGCGCGAGAACCCGCTCGTGGAGCTCCGCCGGCTCGACGAGGTGAAGCGGGCCGAGCTGCGTTCCGCGGGGGGCTCGCCCCTCGTCTCCGGCCCCGCTGGCGCGGGGCCTACGCTCGGGACGAACGGACCCACCACCCCGCCAGCCGTGCCGCCCCCCACGGAAGGGAAGGCCTGACGTGGAGAAGCTCATCCTCAGGAAGATCGAGGCCGGCCGCGAGGAGATGATCCTCAACTTCGGCCCGCAGCACCCCTCCACCCACGGCGTCATCAACCTCCTCGTCGAGACCGACGGCGAGGTGCTCCGCCGGGCCATCCCCGACGTCGGCTACCTGCACCGCGGCATCGAGAAGATCGGCGAGCAGGTCGGCTACCCGGGCTTCATGCCCTTCACCGACCGCGTCGACTACGTCGCCGCGATGTTCGCGAACGAGGGCTACGCCCTCGCGGTCGAGAAGCTCCTCGGCATCGAGGCGCCGCCGCGGGCCCAGTGGCTGCGCGCCATCTCGTGCGAGCTCTCCCGCATCGCGAGCCACCTCGTCTCCGTCGGCACCATGGCGATGGACATCGGCGCCTTCACCCCGATGCTCCACGGCATCCGCGAGCGCGAGAAGATCAACGACCTCGTCGAGGCGCTCTGCGGCGCGCGGCTGACCTTCAACTACCACCGCATCGGCGGCGTGGCGTTCGACCTCCCCGAGGGCTGGCGCGACGACTGCCTCCACTTCCTCGACCACTTCGACCGCTTCCTGGGCGAGTTCGACCGGCTCATCTCGTTCAACGAGGTCTACGTCCGCCGCCTCGCGAACGTCGCGGTCATCCCGGGCCCGATGGCGATCGACTACTCGCTCTCCGGCCCGAACCTGCGCGGCTCCGGCGTCGACTTCGACCTGCGCCGCGACGCGCCCTACGGGGCGTACGCGAACTTCAAGTTCGACGTCCCGGTCGGGAAGGGCTTCGTCGGCACGGTCGGCGACTGCTTCGACCGGTACTACTGCCGCTGCCTCGAGATGGGCCAGTCCTCGCGCATCGTGCGGCAGGCGCTCGAGAGCCTCCCCGAGGGCGAGATCACCGCCAAGGTGCCGCGCAAGGTGAAGCCCGAGCCGGGCGAGGTGCAGGCGAAGGTCGAGTCCGCCCGCGGCGAGATGGCCTACTACGTGGTGTCGGACGGGACCGACAAGGCCCACCGGGTCCGGGTCCGCACCGGCAGCTTCACCGCGATGGGCGTCATCGAGGAGGTCTCGCGCGGGCTCATGCTCGCCGACCTCGTCGCGCTCATCGCCTCGCTCGACGTCGTCGCCCCGGAGATCGATCGATGACGCGAAAGAAGCACGACCGCACCCCTCGCATCGGCGCCAACCCGCGCGGCGTCGTCCTCGGCACCCTCGCCTTCGGGCTCGGGCTCCCCGCCCTGCTCTTCTCGGCGGTGCTGGTGCTCTCCCCCATCTCGCGCCCCGCGATGATGACCGCGCTCGTGAAGAAGCTCGGGGCCCTGCTCGGCACCGGCTGGGATCCCGACACGTGGTCCGCCACCGGGCACCAGCTCCTCTACGGCGTCTCGGTCGCCCTGCTCGCCTTCGTGCTCGTGAACTTCGGCGCGGTGGTGTCGGGCATGACGGTGTGGTGGGAGATGCGGGTCTCCTCCCGCATGCAGAGCCGCGTCGGCTACAACCGCGTGGGCGCCGGCGGCTTCTTCCAGTGGGTCGCCGACGCGGTGAAGCTCCTCTTCAAGGAGGACCTCGTCCCCGCCGACGCCGACCACGCGCTCTTCCGGGCGGCGCCGTACTTCGTGCTCACCGGCTTCGCGCTCGTCTTCGTGGCCCTGCCCTTCGGCGAGAGCCTCGTCGCCGCGAACCTCGACGTGGGCGTCTTCTACGTCGTCTCGGTCACCGCGCTCGTGGTGGTCGGCATCCTCCTCGCCGGCTGGTCGTCCAACTCGAAGTGGGCGCTCTTCGGCGGCATGCGGTCCGCGGCCCAGGTCATCTCCTACGAGATCCCGGCCGGCATCGCGATCCTCGTCCCGGTGATGCTCGCGGGCACGCTCTCGCTCCAGGGCATCATCCGCGCGCAGGGGCCGTGGCCCTGGCAGTGGTTCGTGTTCACCTCGCCGGCCGGCCCGCTCGCGTTCCTCGTCTTCTTCATCTCCCAGCTCGCCGAGGGCAACCGCACCCCGTTCGACCTCCCGGAGGCCGAGTCCGAGCTCGTCGCGGGCTACCTCTCCGAGTACTCGAGCTTCCGGTTCGCGCTCTACTTCCTGGTCGAGTTCGGCAACCTCTGGATCATGGCCGCGCTGTCGGTCTGCCTCTTCTTCGGCGGCTGGCAGGTGCCCTTCACGACCGCCCAGACCTTCGAGGCCGCGAAGGGCGCGGGCGAGCTCCCCGGGCTCGGCTGGTGGGGCCTCCAGGTGCTCTCGATGGCGGTCTTCGCGCTGAAGACCCTCGTCGTCGTGAACGTGATCGTCTGGGTGCGCTGGACGCTGCCCCGCATCCGCGTCGACCAGATGATGACGCTCTGCTGGAAGTACCTCGTGCCCTTCGCCTTCGCGGCGCTCCTCGTGACGCTGCTCTGGCAGATCCTGATCGCGGCGGTGCCGGCGGTCGGGCTCGCGACCGGGATCCTCCTCACGGTCGCCGCGATCGCCGTCGGCGCGGTCTTCCTCCGGAAGACCTTCCGGAACCTCGCGACCGCGGGCGACCGCGTCGACCTCACGAACTGGTGACCGCCATGAACGCCCTGCGCGACTACGCGGCCCCGGTCCTCCGCTCCTTCACGTCCATCTGGGACGGGCTCAGCATCACGCTCTCCCACCTGCTCCGGCGGCCGACGACCATCCAGTACCCGGACCGCACCGAGATCCCGGTGCGGGACATGCTCCCGCCGCGCTACCGCGGCTTCCTCGAGGTCGACACCGCGATCTGCACCGGCTGCCAGGCCTGCGAGCGCGCCTGCCCGATCTCGGTCATCGCGATCCACCTCGAGAAGGACCCCGCGAACCCGAAGGTCCGCGTGGTCGACCAGTTCGACATCGACCTCTCGAAGTGCATGTTCTGCGGCCTGTGCGTGGAGCCGTGCCCGACCGGCGCCATCCAGCACACCCGCGAGTTCGAGGGCTCTCAGCGCCACGTGCGGAACCTCGTCGTGCGCTGGGCCGATCCCCTCGCGCCGTTCCCCGTCTACAAGGTCGACAAGTCGGCCGACCACTACCCGCGCGCCCCGCTCGGCACGCTCGTCCGCGCGAAGCTCGAGTCGCACCGCTGGGACGCGGCGGCGCCGGTGTTCCTGCCGCCGGCGCCCGCTGCGCCGCCTGCACCGCCCCCGGCGGCCGTGGCGGCGGCGCCGAAGAAGGAGGAGCCGAAGTGACCCGCCTCCGCGCCCTCGCCCTCTGGGCCGTCGCGACCGCGCTCGTGGTCGCGTTCGTGTGGAGCATCGGCCGCCTCGCCATCGAGCCCGCGCTCGCGCAGGGCGCCCGGCCCGACCTCGGCACCTGGGGCCTGCCCGACGTCCTCTTCTACTTCCTCGCCACGGTCGCGGTCGGCGGCGCCGCCGCGGTCGCGCTCTCGCGCAACATCCTGCGCAGCGCGGTCGGGCTCCTCGCCGCGCTGCTCGGGGTGGGCGGCCTCTACGTCTTCCTCTCGGCCGACTTCGTCGCCATCACCCAGGTGCTCGTCTACATCGGCGGCGTGCTCGTCCTCGTGCTCTTCGCCGTCATGCTGACGAGCAAGATCACCGAGGTCACCGTCTCGAACACGAGCGTCGGGCTCTGGGGCGGGCTCCTCCTCTTCGTCGCGGTGGCGCCGGTGCTCGGCGCGGTCGCGTTCCTCACCCCCTGGAACGTGCGGGAGCCCGGGGCGCTCGCCCCGACCACCCAGGCCATCGGCAACGCGTTCCTGACGAAGTGGCTCCTCCCCTTCGAGGTGGCGTCGCTCCTGTTGCTCGCGACGCTGGTCGGCGCGGTCGTCATGGCGCGCAAGGAGATCCGGCCCGAATGATCACGCTCGCGCACTTCCTCGTCGTCGGCGGGCTCCTGTTCACGCTCGGGCTCGTCACCGTCTCCACCCGCCGGAACGCGGTCGGCGTCCTGATGGGCGTCGAGCTCATCCTGAACGGCGCCAACGTGAACTTCGTCGCCTTCGAGCGGTACGTGGGCGGCGGCGGCGCCGGCCAGGCCTTCGCGCTCTTCGTCATCGTGCTCGCGGCGGCCGAGGCGGCGGTGGGGCTCGCCATCGTCCTCGCCATCTTCCAGACCACGAAGACCATCGACGTCCGCGCCGCGGACCTGCTCCGGGAGTGACCGTGGAACACGAGACCCTGGAGCTCGCCCCGCTCGTCACGACCACGGTGTCGTGGCTGCGGCTCATCCCGCTCCTCCCGATGCTGGGGGCGACCTGGAACTTCCTGTTCGGGAAGCGCCTGCAGGCCCGGTACGGGAACGCGCCCATCCACGCGGTCGCGGTCGGCGTGATGACCGTCGCCTTCCTGCTCGCGGTCACCGCCTTCGTGACCCTGCTCGGGCTCGAGCCCTCGCACCGGTTCCTGCAGGACACCGCCTGGACGCTCGCGGTGGCCGGGCCGCTGAAGGTCGACCTCGGCTTCGCGCTCGACCCGCTCTCGATGACGCTGACCCTGGTGGTCACCGGCATCGGCACGCTCATCCACGTCTTCTCGACCGGCTACATGCACGACGAGAAGGCCTACTGGCGCTACTTCACGTACCTCAACCTCTTCGCCGCCGCGATGCTCACCCTCGTCATGGGTGACAACCTCGCGGTCGTCTTCTTCGGCTGGGAGGGCGTCGGCCTCGCCTCCTACCTCCTCATCGGCTTCTGGTGGCGCGACCGCGACAAGGCCGCCGCGGGCATGAAGGCGTTCGTCGTCAACCGCGTCGGCGACTTCGGCTTCCTCGCCGGCCTCCTGCTCCTCTTCTGGCTCCTCGCCGGCGCCTGGGGCACCGGCGTCCCGGCCCACGTCGCGCCGACCGTGAACTGGCGCGAGCTGCGCGATCTCATCGCGCTCCCCGAGACCGGGCTCGCCCACCACCTGCAGTCGATCACCGTGCTCGGGCTGCCCGCCCTCGCGGTGGTCGGGATGCTCCTCTTCGTCGGCGCGATGGGGAAGAGCGCCCAGCTCCCGCTGCACGTCTGGCTGCCGGACGCGATGGCCGGCCCGACCCCGGTCTCCGCCCTCATCCACGCGGCCACCATGGTGACCGCCGGCGTCTACCTCGTCGCGCGGCTCAACTTCGTCTACGCGCTCTCGCCCTCGGCGATGGGCTGGGTGGCCCTCATCGGCGGCCTCACCGCGTTCTTCGCGGCGACCATCGGCGTCGTCCAGACCGACATCAAGAAGGTGCTCGCCTACTCCACCGTCTCCCAGCTCGGCTTCATGTTCGTGGGCGTCGGGGTGGGCACCTACTGGGCCGGCGTCTACCACCTCGTCACGCACGCCTTCTTCAAGGCGGCGCTCTTCCTCGGGTCGGGCTCGGTCATCATGGCCTGCCACCACGAGCAGGACATGCGGAAGATGGGCGGGCTCGGGAAGCTCATGCCCATCACGCGGTGGACCTACCTCATCGCGACGCTCGCCATCGCCGGCTTCCCGGTGGCGTCCGGCTTCTACTCGAAGGACGAGATCCTCTGGAAGGCGTTCACCGCGCGGCACCTCGAGCTCTTCGGGCATCCCACGCCCTGGCTCGGGCCGGCGATCTGGCTCGCGGGGCTCGTCGCCGCGACCGGGACGTCCTTCTACATGTTCCGCAGCTACTACATGACCTTCACCGGCGCCTACCGCGGAGGGCATGGACACGACGCTCATCCTTCGACTACGCCGCCTCACGGCGGCTACGCTCAGGATGAGCGGGCCGATGCCGGACACGCGGCTCACGCGGCTCACGCCGATCACGGGCACCACGGTGGCCACCTGCCGAAGGAGTCCCCTGTCGCGATGACCGCCGTGCTGATCGTGCTCGCGGCCGGCGCGATCCTCATGAGCTTCTTCGGCCTCCCGCTGGCCTGGACCGGGCACGAGCCGCTCCTCGAGGCCTGGCTCGCGCCGTCGCTCCCGGCCGGCCCCACGGTGCCGTTCACCGAGTTCCCGCACGCCATGGAGTACCTGTTCCAGGCGCTCGGGGTCGGCGCGGCGACGGTCGGCTGGCTCATCGCCCGCGCCCTCTACGCGGACGCCCGCTCGAAGACGCCGGAGGCCCTCAAGGCCCGCTTCCTCGCGGCGTGGACCTTCGTGAACCAGGCCTGGCGGGTCGACGCGCTCTACGCGCGGATCGTGGTCCGCCCGGCGATCGCGACGGCGCGCGGCCTCTCCCGCTTCGACGGCGCCGTCATCGACGGCCTCGTGAACGCGGTGGGCGCGGTCGGCCGGTTCCTCGGCTGGATCGACGCGGCCATCGACACGCACCTCGTCGACGGCGCGGTGAACCTCGTCGCCACCCTCACCGGCCGGGCCGGCCGCGCCATGCGCGGCCTGCAGACGGGCCGGATCCAGACCTACCTGTACGGCGCGCTCGGCGGAGCGCTGTTCGTCGTCCTCCTCAACTTCCTCGTTCGCTGAGCCTTCGACCGGAGCCCAAACCCCATGTTCGACGCCGGCAACGTCCTCACCTGGGCCACCTTCGCCCCGCTCCTCGGGTCGGCGGCCATCCTCGTGCTCGTCGCGGTGCGCTACGCGGCGAACCTCCCGAAGCGCGTCGCCGACCAGGGCGCGCGCGCCATCGCGCTCCTCACGAGCGCGCTGTCCTTCGTCGCGGCCATCTACGCGTGGTCCTTCTACCAGTCCGCCGACGCGGGCCCGCAGCTCGTGCAGCGCGCGGTCTGGATCCGGAGCTTCGGCGTCGAGTACCACGTCGGCGTCGACGGGCTCTCGATCTCGATGGTGCTCCTCTCCGGGCTCATCTCGCTCGTCGCGACCGTCGCCTCGATGCCCTGGTGGTCGGGCGCGAAGGACGCGGAGATGGCGGGGATCACCCAGCCTCATGAGGCAGGGTCCCACGGGGACCACGGCGGCCACCACGCGAAGCCGCACTTCTCGGTCCGGATGACGCCGGGCTACATGGCGCTCCTGCTCCTCCTGCAGACGGGCATGATGGGCACCTTCGTCGCCCTGGACATGTTCCTCTTCTACGTCTTCTGGGAGGTCATGCTCCTGCCGATGTACTTCCTCATCGGCATCTGGGGCGGGCCGCGCAAGGAGTACGCGGCCATCAAGTTCTTCCTCTACACGCTCGCGGGCTCGGTGCTCATGCTGCTCGCGATCATCGGCGTGTACTACGCGTCGGGCCCCTCGACGCTCGTCGACGGCACCCCGGTCCAGCACACCTTCGACCTCGTCGAGCTCGCCCGCCAGGGCGCGGCCGGCCGGTTCACGACCGCGGCGCCCATCCTCGGGATGGAGTTCGCGAAGCTCTGCTTCGTCCTCTTCTTCATCGGGTTCGCCATCAAGATCCCGATGTTCCCGTTCCACACCTGGCTGCCCGACGCGCACGTCGAGGCCCCCACGCCCATCTCGGTCATCCTCGCGGGCGTGCTCCTCAAGATGGGCCCGTACGGCATCCTCCGCTTCAACTACCCGCTCTTCCCCGAGGCCACGCACTGGGCCGCGAACGCGGTCGCCGTCCTCGGGATGATCAACATCGTCTACGCGGCGCTCGTCTGCCTCGGGCAGAAGGACCTCAAGAAGCTCATCGCGTACTCGTCGGTCTCGCACATGGGCTTCACGCTGCTCGGCATGGCGGCGATGACCCCCACGGGCATGTCCGGCGCGGTCCTCAACCTCTTCACCCACGGCATCATCAGCCCGATGCTGTTCCTCGTGGTCGGCGTCATCTACGACCGCGCCCACCACCGCGAGATCGAGGGCTTCGGCGGCCTCGCCCAGGAGCTGCCGGAGTACACGGCGATCATGGGCCTCGCCTTCTTCGCGTCGCTGGGCCTCCCCGGCCTCGCGGGCTTCGTCTCCGAGTTCCTGGTGTTCGCCGGCTCCTTCCCGACGTTCACCCTCTACACGGTGGTGTCGGCGACGAGCGTCGTCTTCACCGCGGCCTACTACCTGTGGGCCATCCACCGGATGTTCCTCGGCGCGCCCAACCCGAAGTACGCGGGCTACCCGGACCTCAACTGGCGCGAGCGCATCACGCTCTACCCGCTCGGCGTCATCGCCATCTTCCTGGGCTTCTATCCCCAGTTCATCCTGAGCGCGGTCAACGGCACGCTCCACGCGATCGTCCGCTCGATCCCGAGCTAGGGGACCGGCGAGGAACCCATGGAGAACCTCCTCCCCATCGTCCAGGACAACGTCGGCTCGGTCGCCGCGTTCCTCCCGGAGCTCGTCCTGGGCGCCGCCGTGATGGTGGTGCTCGTGCTCGACGCGGCGCTGCGGAAGCACCCGCGCCGGACCGGCCTCCTCACCGCGGCCGCGCTCGCTTCCCTCGCGGTGGTCGCGCTCCTGCACGGCGCCCGCCCCGAGGGCGAGAAGCTCCTCTGGGCCGGGCTCATCGCGTCCGACGCCTTCTCCCGCTTCTTCGGCTGGCTGTTCCTCGGCGCGGGCGCGATGACGGTCGTGCTCGCCGGGTTCGGGCGCGACTTCCCCGCCCCGCGCATCGGCCAGTTCCACGCGCTCCTGCTCACGGTGGTGCTGGGCCTGTTCCTGATGGCGAGCGCCACCGACCTCCTCATGATCTACCTCGCCATCGAGCTCGTCTCGGTGCCGAGCTACGTGCTCGCGGGCTTCCGGCGGAACGACCGCCGCGCCTCCGAGGCGGCGCTGAAGTACGTCGTCTTCGGCGGGGTCGCCTCCGGCGTCATGCTCTTCGGCATGAGCTACCTCTTCGGCCTCACCGGCACGACCGCCATCGGCGAGATCGGCCCGCGCCTCGCGGTGCTCCAGACGCAGCTCGGGCTGCCGCAGGCGGCCGTGCGCTTCACGCTCGTCGTCTCGATCGTCTTCGTCCTCGCCGGCGTCGGCTACAAGATCTCGGCCGTGCCGTGGCACATGTGGTGCCCGGACGTGTACGAGGGCGCGCCGAGCCCGTTCACGGCGTTCCTCTCGGTGGGCCCGAAGGCCGCCGGCTTCGCGCTCGCGCTCCGGCTCTTCCACGTCGCGTTCTCGATGCCGCTCGGCGCGCCGCTCGCCGACGCGCTCGTCGGCGTGCCCTGGCCGGCGGTCATCGGCGTCGTCGCCGCGGTCACCATGACGCTCGGCAACCTCGCCGCGCTCTCGCAGACGAACCTGAAGCGCCTGCTGGCGTACTCCTCCATCGCGCAGGCCGGCTACACGCTCATGGGGCTCGCGGCGGCCTCCGAGCGCGGCACCCAGGCGGTGATGATCCAGCTCGTGATGTACCTCGTCATGAACCTGGGCGCCTTCATGGTGGTCATCCGGGTCGCCGACGCGACGGGCTCCGAGTCGATCCAGGACTACCGCGGCCTCGCGAAGCGCCAGCCGCTCGCCGCGATCACCTTCGCGGTGTTCCTCTTCTCGCTCACCGGGCTCCCGCCGCTCGCCGGCTTCGCCGGGAAGTGGTGGCTGTTCTACGCGGTGTTCGAGCGGGTGGGCGGGCCGGGCGGCGCGGGCTACGCGCTCCTCGCGCTCTGCGGCGCGATCAACACGGCGATCTCGCTCTACTACTACGCGCGGATCGTGAAGGCGATGTTCCTCGACGAGCTGCCCGAGGGCGAGGTGAAGCCGCTGCCGCGCGCCTGGCTCGACCAGCTGATGCTCGGCGGGCTCGCGACCGGCGTGCTCGTGCTCGGCCTCTGGTGGCAGCCGGTGATCGACTGGACCGGCGCCGCCGTCCGGATGTTCCGCGGCTGAGCGCGCGGCTCCCTCGGACGAGGGTGACCCACCGTGGAGGAATGGGACGGACCGGGAGGCGGTCCGTCCCGGATCTCCCCAGCCCCGGGCGCTCCCGGCGGCCAACCCCCGATTCTTCCGGGAGTGCACCCGTGGCACGTCCGATGCGAGCACAGCGGGCCCGGGACACACGCCCGTCCACCCGTCCCATGAGGAGAGCCCCCATGAAGAACGCCATCTTCGCCGCGCTCGTGCTCGCCATCGCCGCCCCCGCGTTCGCGGACGAGGCCAAGAAGGACGCCGCGCCGGCGAAGGCCCCGGCCGCGAAGACCGAGGAGAAGAAGGACGCCAAGGACATGAAGGCCGCCCCGAAGGCCGAGGAGAAGAAGGAGGCCGCGAAGCCGGCCGAGGCGCCGAAGGCGAAGTAACGAGCCTCTCGCAGCACCTGGAGGGCCGGCGGGCGCACCGCCGGCCCTCTTCGTTTGCGGCGGGCTTCCCGGGCGGGCCGCTGCAGCCCGCCGGCGCCCGTGGTAGACGGTCGGCATGTCGACCGATCGCGCCGCGCTGAAGCGCCAGTACCGTGAGGCGAAGGAGCCCATGGGCGTCTTCGTCATCCGGAACCTCCGGAACGGCCGCTTCCAGGTGCGCCAGGCGCTCAACCTGCGCGGCGGGATGAACCGCCTGAAGGTCGAGATCACCCCCGGCACGAACCCGAACGTCGCGCTGCGCGACGACTGGCGCGCCATGGGGCCCGAGGCGTTCGAGGTGAAGGTGCTCGACGTGCTCGAGCCGCCGAAGGACGCGGCGCCCTCCTGGGACCCGAAGGACGATCTCGCCGCGCTCGAGCGGATGTGGATCGATCGGCTGAAGGCCGAGGGCGGGGTGCCGTACTGAGGCAGTCCGCGGGCGCGGCGCTGGACGCGCTCGTGCGGGGCGAAGCGATCACTTGAACCGGGCGCCGGCGAGCGCCTCGCGGCGGTCGCGCGCCGAGGCGGGGAGGCCGTCGAGGTAGAGCACGAGTCCCACCGCGACCTTCGTGTACAGGTTCCCTCCGTACTGGGCATAGCAGGCGAGCGTGCTCGAGCGCCCCTCTACCGCCGCCCACTCCCCGCGCAGGACGACGTCGGCGCGGGTCTGCTTGAGATCGCTGACCGCGTAGGACACGCCCGCCGACGCGAGCCAGCGATCGGACGGGTAGAGCCGCAGGAAGAGCTCCCAGAAGCGGAGGTCGTCGCCGAAGCTCTTCCGTTCGACGCCCACGCTCCCGACGACCCGCAACCACGCCTCCTCCTCGACCTCGCCGTGGAGCGCGAACGTGTCGCTCCGGATGCCGCCCTGGAGCTCGGTGTGCCCCCAGGAGGCGCCGGCGACGAACCGCCCCAGCCACGCGTAGGCCCGCACCGCCCCGGAGCCGACCCATTCCCCCTGGCCGAACCGCCCTCCGAGCGCGTCGACGCGCAGGCGCAGCGGGCCGGGCAGCGGGACTCCGAGCGAGAGCTGGGCGGCGCCGAAGCCGCGGGTCTGGCCGCCCACCGTGGAGTAGTCCGCCCGGTAGAGGCCGCCCAGGGCCTCCGCCGAGACGAGCCGCAGCCCCGCGTCGTGCGGTGGATCACCCGCCGTGGCGAGCAGCGCGAGGACGAGCGCGGGCGCCATCACCGTGCGTACCTCAGGCCGAGGTGGAGCGAGAGGCCATCGTAGGCGGGGTTGTCCGTGACGAGGCCGCGACCGTTCGAATGGTGGAGGAACCGGATGCCCCCCGTGACGCCGAGCCCGGCGCCGACGTCCAGGTCCGCTCCCAGGCCCCACGCCGAGTACCCGTTCCAGCGCGTGCCGCCCGGCGGGAACGGCCGCGCGAACCGGGACCCGCCGAACCCGAACTCGAAGGCGCAGGAGGACTCGCCGAACCGCAGGAAGTGCCAGCGCGCGACGGGCAGCGCGGTGAACCCGGAGGCGTCCGCGACGACCCCTCCCCGCGTCCCGTCGAAGCGCACCCCCGCGAGCTCCAGCCCCGCGGAGAGCGACGGGGCGAAGCGGCGCGTCGCCGCGACCCGCAGCTCGAGCTTGTCGATCCTGGAGTTCACGTCGATGCCGCTCCCCCACCCCGCCGAGACCGCGTACTCCCAGCGGGGGTCCCACGCGTGGGCAGGGAGGGCCGCGAACAGCAGGGCGGCGGCGGTGAGGCTCAGCGGCAACCGGCGGCTCGACACGACGTCTTCGTAGCATGGTTCTCGCCGGCCTCCACGCCGCGTTATGGTGGCGCACGTGGCCCTCACCCCCGCGCCTTTCACCATCCAGGTCGAGGACGCCACGCTCGAGGACCTGCGGCGGCGGCTCCGCCAGGCCCGGCTCCCCGCGCAGGTGCCTGGCATCGGCTGGGAGCAGGGCACCGAGCTCGGGTTCCTCCGGCGGTTCCTGACCTACTGGGCGGACGGCTTCGACTGGCGGCGGGAGGAGGCGCGGCTGAACGCGTTCCAGCACTTCCGGGCCGACGTCGACGGCGTCGCGATCCACTTCGTGCACGAGCGCGCCCGCGACGGGAAGGGGATCCCGCTCATCCTGACCCACGGCTGGCCCAGCGCGTTCGCGGAGCTCCTGCCGCTCGTCCCGCTCCTCACCGATCCGGCGAGGCATGGGATCGCCGGGCCGTCCTTCGATCTGGTCCTCCCGTCCCTCCCCGGGTACGGCTTCTCCGGGAGGCCCGCTCACGCCAACTACCGGACGGTCGCCGGGATGTGGCACCGGCTCATGCAGCGCCTCGGCTACGATCGCTACGCCGCCGGCGGAGGCGACTTCGGCGCCGGGGTCTCCTCGTACATGGCGCTCGACGCGCCCGATCGGATCCTCGGGCTCCACCTGACGACCCCGGAGCTGTCGCCGCCGCTGGATGGCGGGTCCCCGCCGCTGACGGAGGCCGAGGCGCGGTACCTCGAGGACGTCGGCCGGTGGGATGCCGTCGAGCGCGGCTACTCCGCCATCCAGTCCACCCGCCCGCAGACGCTGGGATACGCGCTGAACGACTCGCCGGCCGGGCTCGCCGCGTGGATCCTCGAGAAGTGGCGGACGTGGAGCGACTCGGGCGGCGACCTCCTCGCGCACGTGTCGCCCGACTTCCTCTGCACGCTCCTGACGCTCTACTGGGCGACGGAGAGCATCACGACCTCGATGCGCGACTATCACGACAACCGGTGGCGCGGCGCCCCGCTCCGGCCCGGCGAGGTGATCCGCGTCCCGACCGCCTTCGCCCGGTTCGACCGCTGCTTCGCCTCCGAGGGCTCGCCGCCGCGGGAGTGGATCGAGCGGCTCTACGCGGTCCGGCGCTTCACCGAGATGCCCCGCGGCGGGCACTTCGCCGCCGCCGAGGAGCCGGAGCTCCTCGCGCGGGACCTCGCCGCGTTCTTCGCCGAGATCGGCTAGGCTCGTCGCCATGCCCCTCGAGAAGAAGCGCCTCGACGTCCGCCGCTGGGACGCGGCGAAGCTCCAGAAGCTGAACCTCTTCGAGACCGCGCGCTTCTTTGCGGACGTCTACTGCATGGAGGTCGGCCAGCAACAGAAGCCGCACGTGCACGCCGACTCCGACAAGCTCTACGTCGTGCTCGAGGGCACGGCGGTCGCCACGGTCGGCGGCGAGGAGGCCGCGCTCGGCCCGGGCGAGGTGGTGCTCTGCCCCGCCGGCGTCGAGCACGCGATCGAGAACCGCGGCCCGGGCAGGGCCGCGGTGCTCGCGTTCGCGGCGCCACACACGCACCCGCCGAGGTGACGGCGGGCGGTCAGTCGCGAGCCCGGGCGGCCTGCGCAGGCGCAGCGGCGTCCCGGTTCACCACCAGCACCCCGGCCGCCCGCGCCGCCACCACGATGCGCCGGCGGTCGAGCGCGACCGCGGTGGGCGACGCGCCTGGAGGGAGGGGCAGCGCCGCGACCAGGGCGGGCCTCGCGGGCTCGGACACGTCGACGAGCACGAGCGTGGGTGAAGGATCGCTGCCGACCAGCGCGGCGAGCCCGCCCTCGGTGTCGACGTTCACCGGGCGGACCGGCAGCGTGAGGTGGGCGAGCTGCCGGAGCGCGGCCGGGTCGGAGGCGTCGAGCACGGAGAGCCCGGCGCCCGACGCGACGAGGAGCGCCGAGCCGGCGAGCGCGGTCTCGAGCGCGAAGTTCGCCGGCTTCGCCGCCCCCGGCGTGAAGCCGGCCCCGTCGATCTCGATCCGGGACAGGGCCCGCGGTGCGCCGTCGAGGGCCAGCGCCGTCACGCCGTAGGTGGCGCGCACGAGCGAGAAGTGGGTCGAGACGAAGGCGAGCGCGCCGCCGGGGGCGACGAGCACGTCCGGCTGCCCGCGGCCGAGGTCCGTCGTGGCGGTGACGGAGAGGGCGCCGTCCGCGCCGTAGGTCGCGAGGGTGAGCGGCTTCGTGCCGCCCGACACCACCACCCGACCCGCCGAGGCCGAGACCCCGGAGAACGGCTCGACCGGCACGGGCAGCGGCGGAGCGGTCCGCCGCGGCCGCGAGGGTTCGGCCAGCGCGTACGTGGTCAGGTACCCAGGCGTGCGCGCGTCGAGCGCGAAGAGCAGGCCGTCCGCGACGGCGAGGTCGTCGACGCTGCCCGCGCCCGCCTCGGGCGCGAGCACCGCGACCATCCGGCGGGCCTCGAGGTCGTAGATACCGAGCCCCGCCTCGCCGAGCGCGACGTAGGCGAGGTCGCCGGCGAGCGCGAGGTTCACCGCCTCCCCGCGCCCCGCCGTGGGGGGCACGAGCGCGCAGCCCGCCCCGGCCGCCGCCACCGCGAGCGCGGCGACGAGGGCGGGAGCGCGGCCCGTGTCCCGCCGCTTCACCGCGACCCGACCTGCGCGGAGGGCACGCGCGTGAAGGAGAGTCGGCCGACCGGGATGCGCTCGGCGCCGCGCTTGAAGTGGGGCGAGTCGTTGAGCGCGGTGGGGTGCTTCGGGTTCGCGTCCTGGTCGGGCGCCTCGTAGGTGGTCCCGTCGTCCCCGCCGGCGTCGTAGGCGTAGAGCACGACCTCCTTCGACTCCACCCAGGCACCGCCCTCCCGGAGGTCGACGTCGGCCGCGCCCGCGAACCAGTCGGGCGACGGCGCGATCATCGCGACGGCGGAGACGAGCGGGTGCGCGGCGTCGGCGCGGAACAGGGCCATCTCGGTCTTCGACATGTCGCGGATGGGGCCGGTCTCGAACAGCACCCCGGCCTTCCCCCCGGCGATGGCGGCCTTGATCTCGGCGTCGAGGGGGGAGTGCTTCCCCTCCTCGGAGAGGCGCTCGAGCCCCGGCGTCGGCAACGTGCCGGGCGCGAAGATGGCGTAGCCGCGCGCGTGCGTCGCGCCGATGAGCCCCGAGAAGTGCGGGCCCGTGAGGAGGCCCGCCTTCGGGTACTCGAGCGGATGCGTCGCCGCGGTCCAGGTGCCGGTGAAGACGACGCGGTACTGGGCGGCGTCGTCGCCGGCGCGCGCGGGCGCGGTCGAGAGGGCGAGGAGGACGGCGGCTGCGGCGAGGGCTGGCTCGAGGATCTTCATGTCGGTGTTCTCCGTGTGGTGCGCGGCGAAGGCCGCGTCGACCATGGCGGAGAGTCGGGTGGGGCCCCGCAGCGTTACGCGGGGTCCCGAAATGGGCCAGCCGGAGCGAGCACGCCTGCGAACGGGTGGCTCATCCACCCGGATCGAGGGTGCGCCAGCCACCCATCTCGCGCTTGCCGCCGGCGGCCCCGAGGTGAAAGGCTGCAGGGAGCTCGAGCCCCGGGGGAGCGATGCAGAGCAAGGCGACGACCGTGATGCAGTACCTCGCCGAGCTCCCCGCCGACCGCCGCGCGACGGTCGAGGCGGTCCGCGCCTTCCTGCGCGCCACCGTCGACCGCGACGTCGAGGAGGGGATGCAGTACGGGATGATCGGCTTCTACGTCCCGCTCCGCGTCTTTCCGGCGGGCTACCACGCGAGCCCGGGTACCCCCCTCCCGTACATCAACCTCGCTGCCCAGAAGCACGGCTGCTCGCTCTACCTCATGGCCGCCGGGCACCCCGCGATCGAACGGCTGCTCCGCGAGGGGTTCGCGCGCGCCGGCAAGCGGCTCGACCTCGGCAAGAGCTGCCTCCGCTTCAAGCGCGTCGAGGACCTCGCGCTCGACGTCATCGCCGAGGCCATCCGCCGGGTGCCGAGCGGCGAGTGGGTGAAGCGGTACGAGGCGGCCCGGGCGGGCGCGCACAGGGCGAAGACGCGGAAACCGGCCGCGACTCCCCGACGCAAGCGGCGCGCCCCGGCGTCGAGGTAGGGGCCTCGAGGAGCTGCCCTCAGCCAGGACCACCGGCGCCCTGGCTTCTCCCCTCGCCAAGCCACGCGAGGAGCCGCGCGTACACCTCCGCGCTGGAGAGCAGCTCGACGTGGCCGGTCGAGCGGACCACCGCGCGCCGCTCCTCCGGGAACCGGAGGTCGCGCGCCGGGTCGGCGTGGCGTCCGAGCGCGCTGTCGAGCGGCACGAGCCCGTCACCGAGGAGCCGGCCCGGCGCGTGGTCGCCCGCAGCGGTGGTCGCGGCCACGGCGAAGCACCGGACGCCCGCCGGCAGGGGCACGTGCCGCGGCGGCGGCTGCGGCCACGCGAAGCGGTCGCGCCCGGCCCAGTCCTCCTCCGAGACGCTGCCCTGCCGGAGGTCCGTCACGCCCGCGCTGCGGATCTTCCCCAGCCGGGCGATCGGCGCCGAGTAGCGGCTCACGCCGAGCGCGACGTCGACGAGGTTGCCGCCCCGCTCGAGCGGCGCGCCGTGGTGCGGGGTGCCGAGGAACACGGCGTCCGAGAGCCGGCCGCGCCAGGCGTGCCCCGCCCGCTCGGCCTGCGCGCAGGCGCTCCGCACCACGAGGCCGCCCATGCTGTGGGCGAGGAGCGTGAGCCGCGTCACCGGCGTCGGCCACGCCGCGACGAGCGCGTCCAGCAGGGACGAGAGCGCGCCGCCGTTCGTCGAGACGTGCAGGCCGGTGTTGTAGTGGAGGTAGACCGGCGTGAAGCCGAGATCGCGCGCGAGCGCCGCGCCGTGGTCGTGGCCCGCCCGCAGCCGGCGGAGGTCGTCGAAGCACGAGCCGTGGACCAGCACGAGCGGCGCCCCGCCGGCGTCCGGCAGGGCCGCCGCGAGCGCCTCGCGCTCGAGCACGAGCGGGCGCCCATCGCGCCGCAGGCGCATCGCGATCGCGAGCGGGTTCCCGGTCTCGGCGAGGTGGTCGCCCACGACCCCGTTCAGCACCGCCTGGATCGCCACGCGTCGCGCCGACGCCGGGACGTCCTCGGCGCCCGCGGCGGGGGTCGAGCCCGAGGCGGCCGCGGCGAGCGCGAGGTCGACCCCGAGCCCCGTCGCGCGGGTGACGCCGCGGACGGCGGAGTAGACGAGCCCGGTGAGCCCGCGCGTGCGCCCGGACCTCGGCCCCGGGCCGAAGCCGGGCCACCGCGCGATGGTCTCGTGCATCGCCTCGACGACGCCGGTCAGGCCGAGGACGCCGTCGAGCGCGAGGCGGCTCCAGCCCTGGAGGTCGGACGGCTCCGGAGCGCGGGGGAGGAGAGCGTGGTCGGCGCGGCGGAGGGGAGGCACCGGAGCACCTTACGCTCCGCGGAGGCGGGCAAGGAGTGCGCGCGCTCGGCAGCGCCTCGGCGCGGGCCCCACCAGGAGACCCGTTCAGCCGGCTGAACCGGCGAATTCTCCGCCGCAACACCTCGTGATTGCTGGGCATCCACCTTCCCCTACCCCTCCGCGAGCTTCCGCGCGAACGCCTTCTTGAGGAGCGCCGCCGCGCCGCTCGCGAGCGGGCGCGCCGAGACGAGGCCGAGCGTGAGGAGGCCCCCGCTCGCGGCCTGGAGGCGCAGGCCCGTGAGCCGGCGCTGCGAGAGATCGATGACGAGGATCCGCACCGGCGTGCCGTGCTCGAGCTCGTCGGCCTGGGCGAGCGCGGCCACGAGCCGGGCGCCCATCGCCTGCGCGTCATCGTCGGTGAGCGCGCCGGAGTTCGCGACCAGGAGGCCGCGGACGTCGATCACGAACGCGGCCTCCGCCGAGAGCGACTGGCGGCACCACTCCAGGATGACCTCCCACGGCGCGTCCTCGGCGGGCGGCGGCACCGTGGTCATGATCGGCACCGAGACCGGCGTCATGCGGCGGATGGGCGGCGGGAGCTCGGACTGCGGGAGCGGCGTCGAGCGCGGCGGGGCGGGGCGCGTCGCGTCCGCGGGGGCGGGGCGCAGCGCCTCGGCGGGCACGGGCTCCGGGCCGCGCGGCTCGCCGAACGCCCTCGCGCGCGAGGCGGAGAAGCCGCCCACGCTCGCTCCGCCCGCACCCACCTGCCCGGTCGCCTTCCCGCCCCGCAGCTGGCGCGAGATCTCCCGCGCCCGCTCGAGGTCAGAGGAGCTCCCGACGGGCTTGTCCGCCACGGTCCGCCTCCTTCCCCTTCACGATCGTCTCCACCTCGGCGGCGAGCAGCTCGAAGCGGCGCGCCTCCGGCGACGGCGGGCCGGCGAGGTAGCCGACCGGCAGGCCCGCCTGGCTCGCCTCGAGGAACACCGGCGAGCGCGGGATCACGGTCTCGAGGAGCCCGCCGAAGCCGCTCCAGAGCTCCGAGAGCACGTCCATCGACGCCTCGTTCGCCTTCTGCACCATGGTGGGCAGGATGCCGAGGAGCTCGAGCCGCGGGTTGTCGCGCTGCCTCACGGCCGCGAGCACCTCGAGCGTCTGCTGGATCGAGCGGAGCGCGAGCGGCTCGGCCTGCACCGGCAGGAGCGCGAAGTCCGCCGCGGCGAGCGCGGCCCGCGTCACCCGGCCGAGCCCGGAGGGGGCGTCGAGCACCACGTAGTCGAGCTCGCCGTCGAGGCGCCCGAGCACCTCGCCGAGCACGCCCCGCGCGCCGACGCCGTCCTCGAACTCCGGCACGTCCACCGGTGAGAGGCGGCCGCGGGGCAGGAGCGCGAGCGTCGCGAGGCGGGTCTTCAGCACCGCCTGCTCGTGCGTGGCCCGGCCCATGAGCAGGTCGGCGAGCCCGGCCAGGGCGTCGTCGCCGCGCCCGAGCGAGTGGCCGATGCCGCCCTGGGGGTCGAGGTCGGCGACGAGCGTCCGCCGGCCCCGCTCCGCGAGCGCGAGCGCGAGGTTGAGCGACACGCTCGTCTTGCCCACCCCGCCCTTCTGGCTCACCACCGCGATGCGCTTCGCCATCGGTCACCCGCCTCCCGCCGGCGGCTCGGGGTAGCCGAGCTCGGCGAGGCGCTTCAGGTTGGCGATCACCCGCCCGTCGTCCGGGCGGAGCGCCCGGGCCCGCAGGAACGCCGCGAGGGCCGCCGGGAAGTCGCGCGCGAGCAGCGCCTCGACCCCGGCGTCCCAGTGCTCCTCGAAGGTCGGCCCGGGGGGCGCGGGCGGCGCAGCGTGCGGTCCGCCGGCGTGCCGCTCCTCGTCCACGAGGCGCGCGCTCTCGAGGAGCACGACCTCCCAGGGCTCCTCGACGCTCCGCTTGCCGGGATCCCCCATGAGCGAGCGGCACTCGACGCCGGCGCCGCGGTGGAACGCGAGCCGGCGGAACGCCGCGAGCCCCTCGCCCGCGCCGTCGCGCGCCGACCAGATGGTGCCGTGCGCGACCACGATCCGGCCGCCGCCGCCCGCCCAGGTCACCGCGATCTCCACCGAGTGGTGGCCCATGCACGCGAGCTGCACGTAGTCGGTCACGCCGAACGGCGCGCCCGCGGGGGTGCGTTCGCCGAGCCGCGCGAGCACCCAGGCCCGGAGCTGCTCGAGCGGCACCGGCTTCTCGAGGATCTCGACCCGCGCGTTGGGCGGGATCTGGGCGCGGTAGGTCTTGAGGTAGGCCGAGACGAAGAGGAGCGGCACGTCGAGCCGGCGCCGCGCGAGCTCGCCGATGAGCTCGAGGCCGGTGCGGCCCGGCAGGTCGATGTCCGAGACGATGCAGGCCGGCGCGGCGGCGGCGATCCGCGCCACCGCCTCGTCCACCGTCCCCGCCTCCCACACCTCCACGTCGAGCACGCGGGCGAGCCCGCGCGCCATCGAGGCCCGCAGGACCGGCTCGTCTTCCACGAGGAGCACGCTCGACAAGCTGGAAGCCCTCGCTCAGCGGGCCGGGGCCCGGAGCTCCTTCATGAGGTCGAGGCCGCACTCCAGCCCCTCGCACCACGCCACGAAGCGCTCCACGAGCGGCTTCCCCCGCATCACCGCGCCGTGCTGCGGCGCGATCGTCTCGACGTCGAGCTTCCGCACCATGGCGGCCCAGAGGCGCATCGCCTTGTTCGAGGCGATGTACCGGCGGTGGAAGCCCTCCATGTACTGCACGTGGGCGTCGAAGTCGGTGACCTCGCGGTAGGTCATGCCGAGCGAGGCGCCGAGGTCGCCCGAGTAGAGGATCTTCGAGACCGGGTCGTACACCTGCAGGTTGCCGGGCGAGTGGAGGAAGTGCGCGGGGAGGAGCATGAGCGGCGAGCCGCCGAGGTCCAGCACCTGTCCCTCGTCCGGCACGCCGTGCAGGCGCCGCTCCACGAGCCGGTCGAGCCCGAAGTGCGGCACGAACCGGGTCCACAGCGACGGGCAGTAGGCGTCGGCGTCGGTCGTCATGAGCCAGCCGTTCGCCGCCGCGACGATGTCCGGGTCCTGGTGCGAGAGCACGAGGTAGCGGAGCTCGCCGCCCTTGAGGAGCCCGAGGGTGGCGGAGAGCACGCGGTTGTAGACCTTGTGTCCGCCCGGGTCGAGGATGGCGCCGGCGTGCCCGTGCACGATGACGTGCTGGTTGGCCTGCACGGCCATCCCGGCGTCGAGGTCCTCGAGGAGGACGTTGTGGTGGTTGCCGTTGTCGAAGAGGGTCACGTGGGGCATGGGGGTGCCTCGTGGCAGCGTGGCGGGGCGTGACTCAGAGGATCTTCTTGATCAGCTCGACCGTCCGACCGACGTCGAGGAAGATGAGCCCGAGGCGCGCGGCCTTCGTGGCGAGGACGAGGAGCAGGGTCCCGGGCGCGGCGGTGACCATGAGCGCGTAGCCGGTCTCGCCGCGGATCATCACCTGCTCGATCCCGCCGCGGCCGAGCTCGGTGGCGGCCCGCATGCCGAGGCTGAGGAGCGTCGAGCTCATGCCCGCCACCCGCACCTCCTCGATGTGCTGCGGGAGCGCGGAGGCGATGATGAGCCCGTCCTCCGAGATGAGGGCGCTCGCCTCGATGTCCGGGGTCCCGGACTGGAGCGCGCGCAGCACCTTGTTGAGCTCGTCGATCCTGGCCATCGTCACTCCTCGCGCGCGCCGCGCGTCGTCATCCGGGCGTCGTCGTCTCCGGGCGGGGCCACCGGCACGAGGACGGTGACGCACGTCCCGAAGCCGGGGACCGACTCGATCCGGAGCTCGCCGCCGGCCTCGTCCACCGCGCCGCGCACGAGCGCGAGCCCGATGCCGCTGCCGTTACGGCGGGTGGTGTAGAAGAGCTCGGTGCAGTGCTCGAGCACCTCGGCCGTCATGCCGGGGCCGTCGTCCACCACCACGAGCTCGAGCTGGCGCCGGTCGTCGGTGAGGTGGACGTAGAGGTTGACCGCGTCGCCCTTGCCGCAGGCCTGGATCGCGTTCGAGAGCAGGTTGTAGACGATCGCCCGGACCACCGAGGGGTCGAGCGGCAACAGCGGCATGTCGTCGACGTGCGCGCGGCACACGACGCCCGCGCGCTCGGCGCGGGTGGCCATGATCGCGTAGGCCTCCCGGCACGCCATGTCGACCACCTCGTCGCGCGAGGTCCTGAGCCCCTGCCCCACCGCGCCGACGCCGTCGATCGAGAGCCGGAGCCGGCGGAGCTCGGAGAGCACCGCGTGCAGCTGGGTCTGCACGTGGCCCGGGTCGACCTCCTCGAGGAGGACCTCGACGGTGGTCGTCACCGAGGCGAGCGGGTTCTTGAGCTCGTGGAGGAGCGCGGGCAGCGCGGAGCCGACCGTCGCGACCTGCATCAGCCGGTCGCGCTCCTCGCGGAGCCGCGCCCACCCGCCGATGTCCTGGAACTGCAGCAGGCACTCCGCGCCGTACTCGGTCGGGAGATCGGCGAGCGTGAACCCGGCGAGGAGCTTCCGCCCGCTCGGCAGGATCACCGTGCGGTGGCGGTCCGGGTTCGGCGTCGCGCGGATGGCGCGCAGCGCGGCGAGCGGCGCGAACACCTCGTCGATGGTGTGGCCCTCGAGCTCGCCCTCGCCGCGCTCGAGGATCGCCTCGGCGCGGCGGTTCGCGAGCCAGATCCGTCCCACGTGCGCGTCGAAGCAGAGCACCGCCGCGGGCAGGGCCTGGACGAGCTCGGCCATCCCGATGGCGAGTCCATCTTCTCTGTGCGTGAACGCTGCGGTGCTCGCTGCCACGGGGTGGGGGGCCTCCCGAGGGACGTCATTGTCCCCCGAAATCCACCCAACCGACAGTGCAATCCGCTCGAAAACCGCTGAGGTACCGCGGATATCCGACGTCACGGTGCGTCGAACTGGCGCACCGTACCGGGACGGGCGGCGCGGAACGCACCGCCCGATGATCCGGATCAAGAATCCACTAGATGCGGAAGCGGCTCAACGCCGAGTCGCCCTCCAGCGCGGCGTCCAGGCGGGCCACGAAGGCGTCCGGCTTCTCGGTCCTGAGCAGGTCCGGCGTGGCCGCGAGCGCCTTCGAGCGGATCCCGTCGCGGGCGCCCGCGTCGTCCCCGGCCATCACCGCCGCGAGCGCGTCGAGCGCCTCGCCGCCGCCGCGCGCGAGATCGCGCTGAAGGGCGCGGTGGTTCATGACCGCGAAGCGCCAGGCGTCGAGCTTCCTGCGCTCCTCCGGCGCGCCGGCCTGGCCGGCGGGGACCATCTGCACGTGGTAGTCGAGGGGCGAGAACTTCATGAGCGCGCCGGTGATGAGATCGATGCCGCCCGAGGTGATGGTGCTCGAGACGTCGAGGATGGCCACCGCGTTGAACTCGCGCCTGAGCTGGAACTCCTGGGTCTGGTACCCCGCCCGCTCGAACTTCGCGATGAACTGCCGGCCGCCCATGAAGTTGCGCGACATGGGCACGGTGAGCGGCAGCTCACCGAGGTACTGGCCGTCGACGGTCAGCTTCACGTTCGGGACGTTCGCCTCGAAGCGGAGGACGTCGGAGGTGCCGGTGAAGATGGTGGCGCAGCCGGCGAGCACGGCGGCGGCGGAGACGGCGAGGGCGGAGAGGGCGAGCGGGTGGCGGACGCGCAAGGGGAACTCCTCGGATCAGGGAGAAGCAGCGATCCTACCGCGGGTGCGGGAGGCGCTACCATGTCTCGCGTGAGCCCCCACCGAGAGGTGATCACCGGCGACGGCGTCGCCTTCCTCGCCCGCGGCCGCCTCCCGGCGGCTCACGCCGTCGTGACCTCGCTCCCCGACCACTCCGAGGTGCCCCGGCTCGGGGTCGAGGGCTGGAAGGCCTGGTTCGTCGACACGGTGGCGCTCGCCTGCGCGGCGGTCGCCGACGACGCGGTGGCGATCTTCTACCAGACCGACGTGAAGCACGACGGGCGCTGGATCGACAAGGGCCACCTCGTGCACGCCGGCTTCGACCGGGCCGGGGCGCAGCTCCTCTGGCACAAGGTGGTCTGCCGCGCGCCCGCGGGCACCACCACCTTCGGCCGCCCCGCGTACGCGCACCTCCTCTGCGCGAGCCGCGCGCTCAGGCTCGCGCCGAAGCAGTCGTCGGCCGACGTGCTGCCCGCGCTCGGCGAGATGACCTGGGCGCGCGCGATGGGCCGGGCGGCGTGCGACGCCGTCGCGCGGTTCCTCCTCGAGCACACCGCCTGCCGCACGGTGGTCGACCCCTTCTGCGGGGTCGGCACGATGCTCGCCGTCGCGAACCTGCACGGCCTCGACGCGGTGGGCGTCGAGCTCTCCGCGAAGCGCGCGGAGCGCGCGCGGCAGCTCACGCTCCGGTGAGCGCCGCCTCCGCTCCGGCGGCGGCGCGGGACCGCGCCACGAGCCGCCGCTGGACCTCGACGAGGCACGCGAGGCGGCGCAACGCGCGGCCGGGGCCGGCCTGCGGCGGCAGCTCGGGCCGGCCGAGGAGCCGCACCGCCTGCTCGGCGCCGCCGGGGCGGCGGCCCAGGACCCGCGCGCAGGCGAGGCGCACGTCGGCGAAGTCGACGACGGGCGCCCCCTCGGCGCGCAGGAGCCCGAGCGCGTACGGTCCCCAGCCGCAGTAGAGGTCGCCCGGGCGCACGAACCGGGCGAAGCGCGCGAGGGCCTCCGCCGCGGGCTCGCCCGCGAGCAGCCGCCCTGCGGGCAGCTCGAGGTGCGTCGCGACGCCGGGGCCGAGCGGCCGCCGGGGCGCGATGACGGCCTCGAAGCGCTCGCCGGTCGCGGGCCGCTCCGCCACGAGCTGGAGGAGCTCCGGCTCCCCGGTGCTCCCGTCCGGCGCGCCCCCGGAGGCCCCGGCGTTCGCCTCGGCGTAGATGGCGACCACGTCCGCGGGGCGCCTCGCGAGCTCGGCGACCGTCGCGTCGACCCGCGGCCGGCGCGGGCCCCGCCGCTCGAGCCGGCGCGGGGGACCGGTCCGGCGCGCCTTCTCCTCGAGCTGCAGATCCACCATCCGGTCGAAGGCCTCGAGCACCGGCAGGAACCGCTCCGGCGCGCCCTCGAGCGCGCCGAGGAGGTGCACGAGCGCCTCGATCGTCGAGACGCAGTCGGCCGACGGCTCCCGGCGGATGCGGTAGTTGCTCGGCCGCTCCGGCGCGAGGCCGATGCGCGGGAGCGCCTGCAGGAAGGGGTTGAGGCGGATGAGCTTCCTCGCCTGGGACCAGGTGCCGTCGACGACCACGACGGTGCGGGGCGGCCGCCCCCGGAGCGCGGCCGGGTCTACGGCCCCCGGCCCCGGGAAGAGCAGCATGGTGCCCTCGGCGGCCACGATCTCGCGCACCCGCGGGTGGCCCTCGAACGAGACCCCGAGGTGGAGCTCGGAGTTGGGCAGCGAGAGGTGCGCCATGCGGGCGGTGCCGATCGCGGTCTTCCGCTCGCGGACGTGCTGGAGGATGCAGGCGCGGGTCGCGCTCGGCGTGGGCCTGAGGTGCCGGCACCAGCAGGCGCGGCGGGCGCGGTAGCACCGGGGGCAGCGCTCGCGGTGGGCGGGGATCGCGGGGACGTCGAGCATCGACGGCCCGAGGTGTACCACGGGCCCGCCGGGCGGGTCAGGGCGCCGGGGCCCGGCCGTTCACGTTCCGGTCATCTGCCGTCGTCTAGCCTCGCGTGCAGCTCGGGGTCTCTCCCACCCCGCGCGAGGAGACACGTCAGATGAGAACCGTGAAGGTCTGGGATCCCGTCGTCCGGCTGTTCCACTGGGGGCTCGCGCTCGCCGTCCTGGGCTCGTTCCTCACCTCCGACGAGGACGCCCTCGTCCCCACCCACGTGAAGCTCGGCCTCGCCGTCGTCGCGCTCGTGGTGACCCGGCTGGCCTGGGGCCTCGTCGGCCCGGGCCCCGCCCGCTTCTCGAGCTTCGTGAAGCGCCCGCGGGAGGTGCTCGCCTACGCCCGCGAGCTCCTGCGCGGCCGCCCCACCCTCCACCTCTCCCACAACCCGCTCGGCGGCGCGATGGTGGTCGCGCTCCTCGCCGTGCTCGCCGGCCTCGCCGCGACCGGCGCGCTCGTGTACGCGGGGCCGGAGTTCCAGGGCCCGCTCTCGGGCGTCCTCTCGAAGGGAGGCGCGCACGCCGTGAAGGAGGTGCACGAGGGGCTCTCCGTCGCGCTGCTCGTCCTCGTCGGGCTGCACGTCGCGGGCGTCGTCGGGTCGTCCTTGCTCGAGCGGCAGAACCTCGTGCTCGGGATGATCACCGGGAGGAAGCGCGCGCCGGACGGCGAGCCCACCCCGGCGCCCGCCCCGTCCTGGCTCCCTCTCGCCCGCGCGGCCGGCGCCGCGACCGCCATCGCGCTCGGGGCCGCCGCCGCCTTCGGGCTCGGGCTCCTGCTCGGGGTCCCCTCCCGCGCCGCGGCCGGCGGGGACGTCTCCCGCGCCCTCCTCGACGAGTACGCCGCCGCCGCGAAGGCGGCCCGGCCCGGGTTCGCGGGCTTCTCCGCCGCCGAGGGGCGCCGGATCTACGCGGCGGAGCACGTGCAGGGCGGGCAGAAGGTGTCGTGCGCCACCTGCCACACCGACGACCCCCGCCGGACCGGCCGCACGCCGATCGGCAAGGTGGTCGAGCCGCTCGCGCCCGCCGCGAACCCCGCCCGACTGACCGACCGGGGCGACGTCGAGAAGTGGTTCCGCCGCAACTGCACGCAGGTGCTGGGCCGCGAGTGCACCCCCGAGGAGAAGGGGCACTTCGTCACCTACCTCCTCTCCCCCTGAGCCGAGGACCCCACCATGAAGATCCAGCCGAAGCACGCCGCGCTCGCCGTCGCCCTCCTCGCCGCGACCGCCACCCTCGCCTCCGCGGGCGACCACGGGCGGGAGCGGGAGCAGGGGGAACGCGAGCAGCACGAGGAACACGAGGGCCGTGAGGCGCGCGGCCGCAGCGAACGCGCCGGGCGCGGCGCCACGGCCTCCGCCGCCGCGATCGATCCGACCTACGCGAAGGAGTGCGGGGCCTGCCACCTCGCCTACCCGCCCTCCCTCCTGCCCGCGGCCGGCTGGCGCGGCGTCATGGCCGGCCTCGACCGCCACTTCGGGGTCGATGCCGCGCTCGACGAGCCCGCCCGCGCCCGCGTCGAGGCCTGGCTCGTCGCCGGGGCCGGCCCCGACCGCGGCGCGGCCGTCGGCGACCCCTCGCGCATCTCCGGCCAGCGCTGGTTCGTCCGCGAGCACCGCGAGGTGCCCGCGGGCGCGATCGCCCGCCCGGCGATCAAGTCCTGGGCGAACTGCCAGGCCTGCCACGCCGGCGCCGCGGGCTGGGATTTCGACGAGGATCGGGTGAAGATCCCCCGGGGCTGAGCCCATGCGAATCCTGGTCGTCGAGGACACCCGGCCGCTCGCGCGGTCCATCGCCGACGGGCTCTCGGAGGAGGGCTTCGCGGTGGACGTGTGCCACGACGGCGAGGACGGCCTCCACCTCGCCTCCGAGATCGCCTTCGACGCGATCGTGCTCGACCGGATGCTCCCCTCCCTCGACGGCCTCACGGTGCTCTCCCGGCTGCGGGCGAAGGGCGTCCGCACCCCGGTCCTGCTCCTCACCGCGCTCGGCGAGGTGCGGGACCGGGTCGACGGGCTCGACGCGGGCGGGGACGACTACCTCGTGAAGCCCTTCGCCTTCGACGAGCTCCTCGCGCGGGTGCGCGCGCTCGTGCGCCGGAGCCAGGGCCACGCCAGGAACGTGCTCGAGGTCGGGCGGCTCTCCCTCGACCTCGGCGCGCGCGTGGCCTCGGTGGACGGCGCCCCCCTCGACCTCTCCGCGAAGGAGTTCGCCCTGCTCGAGCTGCTCGCCCTCTCCCGCGGCAAGACCTTCTCGCGCACCGAGATCGCGGCGAAGCTCTACGACGAGGAGAGCGACCGCGACTCGAACGTCATCGACGTCTTCGTGGCGCGCCTGCGCCGGAAGCTCGACGCCGCCGGGCTCGACGGCGCGGCGCTCGTGGTCACGCTGCGCGGCGCCGGCTACCGGCTCGTGGCTCCGGAGGCCGGCCGGTGACCCTCCGCGCGAAGCTCGTCCTCCTCGTGGTGAGCCTCGTGGCCGCCGCCCTGCTCGCGCTCGGCGGGTTCCTCGACCGCTCCTTCCACCGCTGGTCGGGGGAGGCGACGGATCGCGAGCTCGTGGAGCGGGCCGCGCGGCTCGCGGCGCGCCTCGAGTACGAGGACGGCGAGGCCCTCCAGCTCGAGGACGAGGACGAGGACCACGGCACCCCGAACCACGACCCCGCCCACCCGTACCGCGTGACCGCCCCCGGGGGCGAGGTGCTCACCTCGCGCCCGGGTTTCCCGTGGCCCGCGGCGGACGCCGGCGGCGAGCCCCGGCTCGAGGTCGTGACCGACGGCGCCGGCCGCCCCTGGAAGGTCGCCACCGGACGTTTCCCGCTGCGCGAGAAGCACGGCCGGGGCGGGACCGCCGTCGTGCAGCTCGCCGGCACCACCTCCCCGTTCGCGGCGCTCGAGGGGCCCTTCCGGCGTGGCCTCCTCGTCGCGGTGGCGGTCGCGCTCCTCCTCGCCGCGCTCGCCGCGGCCGCGCTCACCCACGCCTCGCTGGCGCCGCTCGGTCGGCTCGCGCGCGAGGTCGACGCCATCGGCGCGCGCTCGCTCGACCGGCGGGTCGCGACGGCCGGCCTCGACCCCGAGCTCGGCGGCCTCGCGACCGCGTTCAACGCCCTCCTCGGGCGGCTCGAGGAGGCGATGCAGCGCGAGCGGCAGCTCGTGGCGCGGGCGAGCCACGCGCTGCGCACGCCCATCGCGACCATCCGCTCGCGCGCCGAGGTCACCCTGCGCCGCGACCGCGACCCGGGCGCCTACCGCGCCGCCCTGCGGGAGGTCGACGAGGCCGCCGCGGAGGCCGGCCGCCTCGTGCAGGGCCTCCTGCAGCTGTCGCGCCTCGACGAGGCCGACCGGGCCGGGCCGCGGGAGGACGTCGAGCTCGCGCCCGTCCTCGGGGACGCCGTCCGCCTCCTCGCCCCGCGCGCGGAGCTCGCCGGCATCGCGCTCGAGGTGGACGCCGCCGCCGGCCTGCGGGTGCGCGCGGCCCCCGGCGCGATCCGCGAGCTCGTCGAGGCGCTCCTCGACAACGCGGTCCACTACACGCCACGCGGCGGCAGGGCCGGCGTCCGCGCCGCCGCGGCGCCCGGGGGCGGCGCGGAGCTCCGGGTCTGGGACACCGGCCCGGGCATCCCGGCGGACGAGCGCGGCCGCGTGCTCGAGCGCTTCCAGCGGGGCGCCGCGGCCCAGGCCTCGGGCAAGCCCGGCAGCGGGCTGGGGCTCGCGATCGTGAAGGCGATCGCGGAGGCCCACGGCGCGGCGCTCGCGCTCTCCGACCGCCCCGGCGGCGGGCTCGAGGTGACGGTCGCGTTCCCGCCCGCGCTGGACGGCCCCCTGGCGGTCGGCTAACACGGGGCCTCCGGAGGTTCCCCCGTGACGCCCACGGCCACAGCCGCCCTCCTCGCCTGCATGCTCGCCACCACGCCCTCGCCCCGCTGGACCGCCTACGAGACCTCCCGCGACGGGAAGGCGCCGCTCGCCCCGCCCGCCTCCTCGGGCGCCGGCGGCCCCGAGATCGCCGTCGATCCCGGGGAGGCCTACCAGGAGATCCTCGGCTTCGGCGGCGCGCTCACCGAGTCGTCGGCCTGGGTGCTCGCGCAGCTCCCGCCCGCGCGGCGCGCGGAGGTGCTGCGCCGCTACTTCGACCCGGTGGACGGCCTCGGCTACACGCTCGCGCGCACCCACGTGAACTCGTGCGACTTCTCGCTGCACATGTGGGAGCTCGATCCCGTCCCGGGCGACTACGACCTGCACGGCTTCTCGCTCGAGCCGATGCGCCGCTGGCTCCTGCCGCTGCTCCACGACGCGCAGGCGGCGGCGGGCGG
This sequence comes from Anaeromyxobacter sp., assembly GCA_046351695.1. Classification (GTDB taxonomy): domain Bacteria; phylum Myxococcota; class Myxococcia; order Myxococcales; family Anaeromyxobacteraceae; genus Anaeromyxobacter. The sequence continues at coordinate 627,144 of JAXLYA010000002.1, forward strand.
CCAGGGGAGGCTCCGGCTGCTCGCCTCGCCCTGGAGCCCGCCGTCCTGGATGAAGACCAACGGCGCGATGGACCGGGGCGGGAAGCTCCGGCCGGAGTACGCGCCGTCGTGGGCCGCGTACTACGTGCGCTTCGTCGAGGAGATGGAGCGGGAGGGGCTCCCGGTCTGGGCGCTCACCGTGCAGAACGAGCCCGAGGCCGCGCAGCGCTGGGAGTCCTGCGAGTACTCGCCGGAGGAGGAGCGGGACTTCGTGCGCGACCACCTCGGCCCGGCGCTCGAGCGCGCGGGGCTCGCGCGCGTGAAGCTGCTCGGCTGGGACCACAACCGGGACCGGCTCGAGGCGCGCGCCGCGGCGATGCTGGGCGACCCCGCCACCGCGAGGTACCTGTGGGGCCTCGGGGTGCACTGGTACGTGAGCGACGACTTCGCCGCCTCCGCCCGCGTGCACGCCGCCCACCCCGAGAAGCACCTCCTCTTCACCGAGGGCACCGTCGAGGGCGCGCGCATCGGCCTGTGGGAGAACGCCGAGCGCTACGCCCACCAGATCATGGGCGACCTCTCGAACTTCGTGGAGGGCTGGATCGACTGGAACGTCGTGCTCGACCAGCGCGGCGGCCCGAACCACGTCGGCAACTTCTGCGACGCGCCGGTCATCGTCGACACGCGCACGAAGGAGGTCCGCTACGGCCCCTCGTTCCACGCCATCGCCCACTTCTCCCGGTTCGTGAAGCCGGGCGCGCGGCGGATCGCCTCGCGCGCGGCGGCGGGCGCGCCGGAGGCCATCGCCTTCCGGAACCCGGACGGCGCGACCGCGATCGTGCTCCTCAACGCGACCGGCCGGGCCGCGGACTTCACGCTCCGCGTCGGCGCCGAGGCACGGCCTGGGCGGATCCCGGCGCACGCCATCCAGACCCACGTGCTCCGGCCGTAGGGCGGCGCGGGCGGCCTGCCTTTGCGGGACGGTCGAGCTCTCGATCCCGTGAGTCCCCGCGCGAGGGGGTGACAGCCGGCGCCGGTTCGGGGCAAGCTGGCCCACCTCGGGGTCGCCCCCTCGACAGGAGGTTCGCCGGTGCGCCTCGCCCTCGTGGTCACTGCGACCCTCGCCGCCAGCGCCGGCCCGGAGCGCTACCGGGAGGCGAACGCGCGCCTCGGCCCCCCCGCGCCGGGCGAGGCGCGGGTCGTGCTCGTCGGCGACTCGATCACCGAGGCCTGGCCGCGGGACGGCGCGGCGCTGTTCCGCGGCCGGCCGTGGATCGCGCGCGGGATCGCCGGCGAGACCACCCGCCAGGTCCTGCTCCGCTTCCGGCAGGACGTCCTCGAGCTCCGTCCCGCGGCAGTCGTGATCCTCGCCGGCACGAACGACGTCGCCGGGAACGACGGCCCCTACCGCGAGGAGGTGACCGTCTCGAACGTCACCTCCATGATCGAACTCGCCCGGGCGGGCGGCGTGGCGGTGGTCCTCGCGTCGCTCGTGCCCGCGTACGACTACCCGTGGAGACCGGGCGGCGATCCCCCGGCCAGGATCCGCGCGCTCAACGCCCGCCTGAAGGCGCTCGCGGCGGCGAAGGGCGCCGCGTGGGCCGACCTCTTCGGCCCGCTGGCCGACGCGCGGGGCGGCCTGCCGCCCGCGCTCAGCGAGGACGGGGTGCACCCGAACGCCGCCGGCTACGCCCTCATGAACCCGATCGTCGAGCGCGCCGTGCGCGAGGCCCTGGGCGTGAGGGGCGCGTCGCAGCCCGGCGGCGCGCGGTGATCCAGCCCGGCGTCGCGGCGCGGACCTGATCAGGGCCGCCGCGCCTCCAGGCGCGCGAGGTCGTCGGCGTCCATCGTCACGCCGCCGAACTTCCGGTCGGGCGAGATCGCCGGGCCGTGGTAGTCCGACCCCGCGGTGGGCACGAGGTCGTACGCCTCGGCGAGCCGCAGGTACTTCTCGCGCATCGAGGGGTTCTGCTCGGCGTGGTGCACCTCGATGCCCGCGGCCCCCACCTGCCGGAGGTACTCGATGGCCGGCTTCTCGAGGCCGGAGAGGCCGGGGTGGGCGATCGTCACGGTGCCGCCCGCGTCCCGCACGAGCGCGACCGCGTCCTGGGCGAGGAGGCGGTAGCGGCCGACGTAGGCGGGCTTGCCCTCGCCCAGGTAGCGGTCGAACGCCTCCCGCACGTTGAGGACCGCGCCCGTCTCCACGATCGCCCGCGCGACGTGCGGGCGGCCGATCGTCTTCCCGCCGCTGTGCTTCTCGATGTCGGCCTCGGTGAGCACCACCCCGAGCGCCGCCAGCTTCTTCACGATCTCCCCCATGCGCCGGCGGCGGTGGTCGGCGAGGAGGTCCTCGAAGGCGCGCAGCCCGGGCGAGGCGGGATCGACGAAGTGGCCGAGGAGGTGGATCTCGCGATGCTCGCGATCGCTCACGTGGCAGCTGAGCTCGATGCCGGGCACGAACCGCACCCCGAGGCGCCCGGCGGCCTCCGCCGCCTGCGGGAGCGCGGCCACGGTGTCGTGGTCGCACAGCGCCCACACCTTCACGCCCGCCGAGGCCGCGAGCGCCGCCACCTCGGCGGCCGGGTACTGGCCGTCGGAGGCGAGGCTGTGGGAGTGCAGGTCGATCGTGCCGCCGTCTCCGTCCGCCATGTGCCGCACCTCGAAGCCTTCTGAAGCAGGGCGTGCTAGGATAGTCAACCGGATGCAGCACGTCCTCCGCATCTCCCGGAAGATCGACTACGGCCTGAGGGCCATGATCTACCTCGCCAGCATCCCGGCCGAGGCGGTGGTCCCGTTCCGGGAGATCGCCCGCCAGATGGACGTCCCCGAGGACTTCCTCGCGAAGATCCTGAAGACCCTCGTGGACCACGCCCTCGTCCGGTCGACCCGCGGACCGCACGGGGGGTACGCCCTCGCCCGCCCCTCGACGGACATCAGCTTCCTCGACGTGATCGAGGCGGTCGAGGGCCCGGTCGCGGTCAACGTGTGCCTCGACGGCGAGGACGCCTGCGGCCACTCGACCCAGTGCACCATGGTGCACGTCTGGCGGCTGGGCCAGGACCGGATGCTCGACGTCTACCGGCAGGCGAAGCTCGCCGAGCTCGCCTTCAAGCCTGGCCAGGGCGGCAACATCGGCCTCGTCCAGCTCGACGCGGCCGGCGCCCGGGCGACGCCGCAGGGCTGAACGGCCCTCCCCTCCCCGGCCCCACCGCGGGACCGGAACCCCACGCAATACGGCGGCTGAATCCGTCGGACCGCCGTGTTAGAGAGGGGCCCGCCATGGCCTCCTCCAACCTGCCCACCTTCGAGCTCGTCCTCCGGAACTACAAGAACTTCAACGCTCGCGCGACGCGGGACGCGCTGCTCGCCTACTGGCGGCACGTCGAGTCCGGCGGCCGGATGTTCTGGGCCGTCGCCGGCGCGATGTCCTCGGCGCAGCTCGGCATCACGATGGCGCCCGCCATCCGGGCCGGCCTCATCCACGGCCTGTCGGTGACCGGCGCCAACCTGGAGGAGTCGCTCTTCCGGCTCGTCGCCCACCACGCGTACAAGGACTTCCCGGACTACCGCTACTTCACGAAGGAGGACGACACCCGCATCCTCGAGCAGCGGATGCGCCGGGTGACCGACACCTCCATCCCGGAGGACGAGGCGTTCCGCGCGGTCGAGAAGATCATCGTCCCGATGTGGACCGAGGCCACCGCGAAGAACGGCCGCCGCTTCTGGCACGAGTACTTCTACGAGCTCATCCAGAAGATCCCGGCCGCCGCCCACGAGGGCAACCCCGAGGAGTGCTGGCTGCTCGCCGCCGCGAAGGCCCAGCTGCCCATCGTGGTCCCCGGCCACGAGGACTCCACCTTCGGCAACATCTTCGCGTCGCACGTGAAGACCGGCGAGTGCTCGGCCCTCATCGTGAAGTCGGGCATCGAGTACATGGCCGCCTTCTACGACCAGTACGAGACCCTCTCCGAGGGCAAGGGCGTCGGCTTCTTCCAGATCGGCGGCGGCATCGCCGGCGACTTCCCGATCTGCGTCGTGCCGTCGATCAAGTACGACCTCTCGAAGCCGGTGAAGCCCTGGGCCTACTTCTGCCAGATCTCCGACTCGACGACGTCCTACGGCTCGTACTCGGGCGCGACCCCGAACGAGAAGATCACCTGGGACAAGCTCACGAAGGACACGCCCATGTACGTGGTCGAGTCCGACGCGACCATCGTGGTCCCGCTCATGCTGACCGCGCTCCTCGAGGCGAAGGCGCACCCCGCCGAGGCGAACGCGCTCATCAAGAGCGCCGGGTACTGAGAGCCGACCCATCGTCGGGATGTTTCGCAGCGGGGGGAGGCCTACAGCTTCCCTGGCAGCCTCTTCCCGAGGTCCTCGAGCTTCCGGACCTGCTCGGGCAGGACCGCCTGGACGAGGTTGTGCTCCCGGGCGAGGGAGGCGAACTCGCTCGTCGAGGCCCGGGACCCGATCCACGGCAGGGCGTCGCCGGCGAGGGCCACCGCGGACAGCGCGACCCAGGCCGCCACGAGGACCTTCGCGCCGGACAGGAGCGCGCCCCCCGCGCGGTCGGCGGGGGAGCGGACGGCGCGGGAGAGGGCGGTGCCACGGAGGGCGGCGGCGCCGAGGAGGCCGAGCAGGGAGGCCGCGCCGAGGAAGACGAGCGTCGGCGCGGCGGCACGCGCGAGCGGGGCCGGGAGCGCGCTCTCGAGCCCCGAGGCGATGGGCGCCGCGAGGAGCCGCGCGGCGAGGGCGGCGAGCACGTAGGCGACGAGCTGGATCACCTGCTTGAGCGCGCCCGACCCGGCGCCCGAGAGGGCGGCGAGGACGAGGAGCGCGAGGATGACGAGATCGAGGGCCAGGGGCCGGCTCACTTGATCTTGAAGCTGTCGACCTTCCCGCGGGTCTTCTCGAGCTCCTTCTCGACCTGCGCGAGGAGCTCCTTGAACTTCGCGTTCTGCGGCTCGTACATGAGGGCCGAGCGGAGCTGGCGGGCGGCGGCGTCCCAGCGGCCGGCCTGCACCTCGGTGACCGCCGAGGCGTAGAACTTCCTGCCGTTCGGGGTGGTCCCGAACTGCTCCTCGATCCGCTTCTTCGCCTGCTCCTTCACCTGGACCTCCTCGGCCTCGGTGAAGCGGAGCTTCCTCGCGCGGTCGGGCCCGGTGACGTCGGCGAGGTACCGGGTGCGCTTCTGGTCGTCGCGCAGCACCGTGTACGCCTCGTTCACGCGCCGGTAGATCCTCCCGACCACGTCGCGCAGCTCCGCCGAGGGGTGCGCGGCGAAGCGGTCGGGGTGGTACGCGCGCGACTCGCGGTAGTACGCCCGCTTGATCTCGGCGGGCGTGGCCGAGTGCGGGATCTTGAGGACGTTGTAGTAGTCGAGCTGGTCGAGGACGGTCGCCAGGGTCTCGGCCTCGATGAGGAACTGCGCTTCCATGGTGTCGGTGCGCGGCGGGCGCGCCTAGGCGGCGCGCACGTCCTTGGCGAGCTCCATCTCGGCGTTGGCGTCGGCGGCCTTCGAGATGTCGTCCTCGGAGAGGCCGGAGGAGAGGCTGATGGTGGTGGAGGTCTTCTGGCCGGTCTCGAGGTCGGTCGCGGACACGTTCACGATGCCGTTCGAGTCGATCTCGAAGGTGACCTGGATCGAGACCTCCCCGCGGTACCCGACGCGGAACCCGGTGAACTCGAACTGGCCGAGGAGCTCGCACTCGTCCGCCTTGTTCGACTCGCCCTGGTAGACGCGGATGCGGACCTTGTCCTGGCCGTCGCGGCTGGTCGTGAAGGTCTTCGACTTCTCGATGGGGATGGGGGTGTTCTTGTCGATGATCTTCTCGGTGAAGCCGCCGACCGTCCCCACCCGCAGGGAGAGCGGCGTCACGTCGAGCAGGTAGCTCGCCTGGCCGTAGACCGCGGCCTCGCTGTTGAGGAGCGCCGCCGCCTGGATCGAGGCGCCGAGGGCGACGACCTCGTCCGGGTCGATGCCGGTCATCGCCTCCTTCTGGAAGTAGTGGCGGACGCTGTTGCGGATGATCGGGAGGCGGGTCGGGCCGCCCACCAGGATCACCGCGTCGATGTCCGCGGCGGTGAGGCGGGCGGACTGGAGCGCCTCGTCGCAGACCTTGAAGGTCCGCTGCACGAGGTCCATCACCATCCGGTTGAACTGGTCCTGCTCGAGGTGCTGGGTGAGGTCGAGCACCTGGCCCTCGGGGGCCTGGCAGATGCCCTGGACGAAGATCTCGGCCTTGCCGTTGCGGCCCACCTCGATCTTCGCGGTCTCGCCGGCCTCCTTCAGCATCTGCAGGCAGTACTTGTTCTGCCGGAGGTCGAGGCCGTGCTTCTGGAGGAAGTCGTCGGCCAGCCACGTCATGATGCGATCGTCGAAGTCGTCGCCGCCGAGGTAGGTGTCGCCGGCGGTGGAGAGCACCTCGAAGACGTCCTTGCCGATCTCGAGGATCGAGACGTCGAAGGTGCCGCCGCCGAGGTCGTACACGCAGATCTTCTGCGAGATGTCCTTGCCGAAGCCGTACGCGAGCGCGGCGGCGGTGGGCTCGTTGATGATGCGGAGCACCTCGAGCCCGGCGATGCGGCCGGCGTCCTTGGTGGCCTGGCGCTGGTTGTCGTTGAAGTAGGCGGGGCAGGTGACGACCGCCTTCTTCACCTCGCGGCCGAGCGCCGTCTCGGCGATGGCCTTCATCTCCTTGAGGACGAGCGCGGAGATCTCCGGGATGGCGAAGTTCTTCCCCTTCACCTGGACCCGGACCGAGTTGTTCGGCCCCTCGACGATGCCATACGGCATGACGGCCTGCGCCTTCTTCACCTCGTCGGAGAAGAAGAAGCGGCCGATGAGGCGCTTCGCCGAGTAGACGGTGTTCTCGGCGTTCGTGATGATGTTCTTCTTGGCGTTGTTGCCGACGAGGACCGTGCCGTCCTCGAGGAACGACACGCAGGAGGCGTGGGTCCGCTCGCCCCACTCGTTGAGCAGCACCTGGGGCGGCGCGCCCGCCTCCGTGACGGCGGCGACGCAGCTGTAGCTCGTACCGAGGTCGATGCCGATCGCGATGCCGTCGTCGCTCATTGAGGTCGGTGGGTGATGGGCGTGTGGAGCCAGCGATCACGCCGGTTTAGGGATCCTAGCGGCCGGATCTCGACCCTGTCAAACACGCGGCGTCGGCTTCCTGCGCCCGCCGGTGTGTGCGCGCCGGCGGGAATGGCCCTGTCACCCCGATCCGTTATTACATTCGGACCCGGGAGAACCATGGGCGCGCTCGTCGCCGTGCTCCAGACCGATGCCAGCCTGATGCGGTGCCAGCTGGCCCGCCTCGCCGGGCACGTGACGCTCGGCGGCGGCGCCGCCGACCTGCCCCCGGACGCCTACGGCTTCGGCTACTACGAGGGCGGCAGCGTCCTCCTCGGCCACCGCCCGTCCGGCGCGGCCTCGCTGCTCGGCCTGCCCGAGCTCGCCGGTGACGTCGACTCCGAGGCGCTCCTCGCCCACGCCCGCCGGGCCACCGTCGGCAAGTCGCGCGAGGAGAACACGCACCCGTTCCGCCACCACCAGTGGCTGTTCGCCCACGACGGCACGATCTCCGGCTGGCCCCAGGTGAAGCCGCGCCTCGTCGCCGCCCTGCCGGACTTCCTGCGCCGCGCCATCGGGGGCGACACCGACTCCGAGCACGCCTTCATGCTCTTCCTCGACCAGCTCCGCGCGGAGGGGCGGGTCGACGACCCGGATCTCGAGCCGGCGGCGGCGGCGCGGGCGCTGGGGCGGACGGTCCGGGTGATCGAGTCGCTCGCCCGCGAGGCGGGCGAGCAGCGCCCGAGCCGGCTCGTGCTCGCGGCCACGAACGGGCGGATGCTCGTCGCGTCCCGCCGCGGCGGCCCGCTCTACTACGCGCTCTTCGAGGGGCTGCTCCCCTGCCCGCTCCACGGCCTCGGCGTCGACGCCACCGACGGCCAGCCGGCGTTCCGGCAGCACCGGGCGGTCAAGGCGGTCTGCTTCGCGAACCGGCTCACCTCCCCGAACGGCTTCATCGAGGTGCCGGAGGGCAGCGTGGTCGCGGTGGGGCGGAACCTGTCGGTGTCCGTGTCCCCCATCTGAAGAGGCGCCTCACGCGCCCCAGGGCCGGGGCACGTACAGCTCCTCCCAGGTCGAGATCGCGAACCGGTCGGTCATCCCCGACAGCCAGTCCACGACCGCACGCCCGAGCTCCTCGGCGTCGCGCCCGGCGAGCCCGGAGCGCGCGGTGAACCGCGCGGGGTCCTCGAGGCACCAGGCGTGCAGGTCCTTCAGGATCTTCTGCGCCTTCACGAACTCCTCGTGTACGACGGGGTTCTCGTAGACGCGGGCGTAGAGGAAGTCGCGGAGCGCGAGCAGCGCCTCGTGCACCGCGGGGGACAGCGCGATGTGCCCGCCGCCGTCGACGTCGGAGGTCTGGATGACGTCGTGCACGAGCGTCGCGAAGCGCTGGGAGTGCGAGGCGCCGAGGGTGGCGCGGATGCCGGCCGGGAGATCGCCCTCCCCGAAGAGCCCGGCGCGGAGCGCGTCGTCGAGGTCGTGGTTCACGTAGGCGATGATGTCGGCGAGGCGGACGATCTCCGCCTCGAGCGTCAGGGACTTCTGCCCGCCCTGGAGGAGCACGTTCCCCTTGCCCTTCGAGTGGCGGAGGATCCCGTCGCGCACCTCGGCGGTGAGGTTGAGCCCCTCGCCGTCGCGCTCGAGCACCTCGACCACCCGGAGCGACTGCACGACGTGGTGGAAGCCGCCGGGGACGAGGGCGTTCAGGGCCCGCTCGCCGGCGTGGCCGAAGGGCGTGTGGCCGAGGTCGTGGCCCATCACCATCGCCTCGACGAGCATCTCGTTCAGGCGGAGCGCCCGGGCGATGGAGCGCGCGACCTGCGCCACCTCGAGGGTGTGCGTGAGGCGGGTGCGGTAGTGGTCGCCCTTCGGGGCGAGGAACACCTGCGTCTTGCCCGCGAGGCGGCGGAAGGCCTTCGAGTGGACGATGCGGTCGCGATCGCGCTGGAAGGCGGGGCGCTCGTCGTCCTCCCGCCAGGGCCGCTCGCGGCCCTGCGTGCGGGACGACCGGGCGGCGCGCGGGTGGAGCGTGCGCTCCTCGAGCTCTTCCAGCATCTCGCGGGTCGTCTGGGCCATGGGGGCTCCTTACTCGCGGTCAGCCGTAGAAGCTCGCCTCGAGCGTGGCGAGGAAGAGGTTCGAGGCGGCGTGCACGAGCACGGGGGCCGCGACCGAGCCGGTGCGCGCCCGCAGCCAGCCGAAGAGCAACCCGGGGAAGAAGGTGGCGAGCCGCCAGGGCTCGAGCGCCACGAGGTGACCCGCCGCGAAGAGCGCCTGGGTGGCGAGGAAGCCTGGGCCGAGCCGGGCGCCGAGGAAGGCACGGCCGGCGCCGGGCGTGGCCCGCGCCCAGGAGGTCTGCATCCAGCCCCGGTAGAAGAGCTCCTCCGGCAGCGCCACCACGAGGAGCTGCACCGGGATCCGCCAGAGGAGCCCCTCGGGCGCGCGCCAGGTGAACGCGGCGGGCGCGCCGTAGGGCGCGAGCGCGTGGGCGAGCGCGGGCGGCAGCGACGGCAACGCGCGCGAGAAGGCCCAGAAGCCCAGGCCGAAGAGCGGGAAGACCACCGCGCAGGTCCCGAGCGCCCAGAGCGCGCCGCGCGCCCAGTCCCGGCGCATCACCGGATCGCCGGGCCCGGCGCCGGGGAGGCCGAGGCGCTCCCAGCCCTCGCCGCGAAGGCGGAGCCGCCGGTCGGGGAGCGTCACGAACAGGACCGCGGCCACCCCGGCGAGGTTCGCGCCGAGGAGGCCGGTCGGCTCGACGAGCGAGAGGAGCTTCGCGCCGAGGATGCCGCCGACGGCGAGCAGCCACGTGCGCACGAGGACGGGCGGCGGGTCGGCCGGGCCGGCGGCCTCGCCGGGGTGGGTGCGCGCCTCGTCGGGGGGAACGGCCACGGCCCTTCCTTCGACTCCGGTCCGCGGGACGCGGACCTACGCTCTGGATGAGCGGTCTCTCACGCGGGCGGAGGCCCGTCAAACTCGCGTTCCGCGCGCGCCGTCGGGTGTAGGCCGAGGTGCGCCCGGAGGGCCGGCCGTGGGTTCGGCGTACCCGGGAGCGCGTGCTAACCTGACGAGGTTCCAGAGGGAGCCACGCACATGGCCACGTCCCCCCGCCGTCACCGCCTGCTCGCCGGCCTCGTCCCCATCGCGCTCGTCGCGGGGGCGTTGCCGCTCCTCGCGCCGACGTGCGGCGGGACGGGCGAGGGCGCGAAGACCTTCGCCCGCTTCTCGCTCGTGATCCCCATGGACCGCTGCTACCAGTCCATGACCGACGCGAACTGGACGACGACCTCGCTCCCCGCGCCCTCGACCTGCCCGCAGGCGATGGACCCCGGCGACGTCGTCAAGGCGTACGGCCTCGTGTACCAGCTCATCCGCAACGACGTCGCCGTCTACTGGGTCATCAACGGCGCGAAGACGAAGGCGGCCGACGAGGACTTCCGCATCCAGTGGGACGGCGGCGCGCCCGCGGTGCTCTACGACTGGGCCGCCGGCGTGAGGCCGGACCTCGCCACCACGGCGCCCGCGCTGCCCACGACCCAGCACGTCATCGCGTACCGCGGCGGCCCGTTCGTGGTGGACGGCTCGGACTTCGAGAAGGCCTCGAGGATCCTCCAGCAGTACAAGACCAACTTCTCGAACGTGAACGTCCACGTCGCGAACGTGGCCTTCAGCGGCTTCGTGAAGAAGGTGATGGCCGGCGGCTGGAGCGCCGGCGGCACCGTCCCGCCGAAGCTCGCCCTCCTCAACATCGGCTCGGGCAACCGCTCGAGCTCGAACCCGCCGACCATCTCCGACCCGAAGAACGCCGAGCCGGTGATCTCGGGCTACCTCTCGAAGGCCGGCATCGGGTCGGGCACCGCCGCCGGCACCGCCACCGGCACGCACGGCGAGATCTACGACCGCCTCGGCATCGAGGACTTCCAGCCCGCGGCCGGCTCGACCGACTGGAAGACCAGCAACTTCGGCAAGAACGGCTACCAGATCCTGTGGGTGCCCCACTGGCTCGCGCCCGGCTCCTGCTCCGACTACTCCTCGGGCTCGGCCTGCGCGGCGACGCTCTACTCGACCACGAAGACCGACCAGGTGCTCAAGACCATCGGCGGCTTCGTGGCGGCCGGCGGCGACCTCTTCGCGGAGTGCGCGGGCCTCGGCAGCTTCGAGGGCACCTTCACGCGCAACTCCGGCCAGGCCACCACGACCTACACGAGCAACTACCAGGACGGCGACCCGAGCACCCGGTTCCAGAGCACCACCGGCCTCCGCTACTCGGAGAGCGGCAACGAGGTCGCGTACACGACCCCGATCCGCTTCCCCGACCCGACGAACGCGAGCTCGCCCGCCGACACCTCGCCGAACTTCGCCTCCCCGCTCCTGCAGATCGGCGACTTCGTCTTCAAGCCGCAGAGCGGCGCCATCGACGTCTTCCGGCCCAACCTCACCGCCCCGTCGCCGAACACCGGCGCCTACCAGCCCGGCACGATCCGGCTCATCTCGGCGCAGTCGCCGAACGACCTGTGGGACTTCTTCACGGTGCGGCCCACCGCGGGCACCCGCGGCACCATCGTGTACCTCGGCGGCCACAGCTACTCCGACTCGAACTTCCAGATCGGCGGCACCCGGCTCGTCCTCAACACCCTCTTCAACCTCGGCGCGGGCTGCACCGCGAGCGGCGTCGCGTGCGACACGGGCAAGCTCGGCGTCTGCGCGCTCGGGCGCCTGCAGTGCGCCGGCGATCCCCCCGCGCCCACCTGCGTGCAGGTGAACCAGCCCTCCGACGAGATCTGCGACGGGCTCGACAACGACTGCAACGGCCTCGTCGACGAGGGGCTCGACAAGGCCTGCTACGACGGCCCCACCGGCACGAAGAACGTCGGGCTCTGCCGCGAGGGCATCAGCCAGTGCGTCCCGCGGGGCGACGGCACCTACGGCATGTCGGCCTGCGTGGGCCAGGTCCTGCCGGCCGACGAGGTCTGCAACGCCCTCGACGACAACTGCAACGGCCTCGTCGACGAGGACCTCACCGAGGCCTGCTACGACGGCTCGGCGAAGACCATCGACAACGAGACCGGGCTGCCGAAGGGCGTCTGCAAGCAGGGCGTGCGGACCTGCACCGAGGGCAACTGGGGCGCCTGCGTCGGCCAGGTCCTGCCCACGCCCGAGGTCTGCACGGAGGGCAACAACGTCGCGGCCGACGAGGACTGCGACGGCTTCATCGACAACGCGGCCTGCGTCTGCTCGCCGGGCCAGGTCCGGCAGTGCTACACGGGCCCCGCCGGCACGGCCGGCGTCGGCACCTGCAAGGTGGGCACGCAGACCTGCGGCGCGACCGGCTGGGGTGCCTGCACGGGCGAGGTGGTGCCGCTGCCCGCCGAGATCTGCACGCCCCAGGGCGGCACGCCCGCGGACGAGAACTGCAACGGCCAGACCGACGAGGGCTGCGGCCAGTGCCAGACCGGCACCACCCGCGCCTGCTACGACGGCCCGGCGAGCTCCACCGACGCGGGCGGCAACCCGCGCGGCGTCTGCAAGAAGGGCACGCAGGCGTGCGTGAACGGGAAGTGGGCCGAGGGGTGCAGCGGCGAGACGCTGCCCTCCCCCGCCGATCCCTGCGACGGCCTCGACAACGACTGCGACGGGGTCGTCGACGACGGCGCGGTCTGCGCGACCGGCTACCAGTGCGAGGTCGGCGTCTGCGTGCCGGCCGTGTGCGGCACCGAGCAGCCCTGCCCCGAGGGCTACGCCTGCCAGGGCGGCTCGGGCTGCCGGCAGCAGGCCGGCGGCTGCGGCGGCGTCACCTGCGAGCCGGGCGAGGCCTGCCGGTTCGGCGCCTGTGCCGACCCGTGCGAGGGCGTGACCTGCGGCCAGGGCTCGACCTGCGTCTCGGGCTCCTGCACGGGCGGCGCCTGCTACTTCACGGGCTGCCCCGCCGGTCAGCTCTGCCGCCAGGGCGCCTGCGAGGCGGATCCCTGTGGCAGCGTGACCTGCCCGAGCGGCACGTTCTGCCGCGAGGGGCTCTGCGTGCAGGCGTGCACCTTCGTCTCCTGCAAGGCCGGCGAGCGCTGCGGCGACGACGGCTTCTGCGTGGTCGACGCCTGCGCGGGCATCACCTGCGCGGCGGGCAAGCTCTGCGTCGAGGGTGTCTGCCAGGACGACAAGTGCACCGGCGTCGGCTGCGGCCGGGGACAGGTCTGCAAGGCGGGCTTCTGCGTCGACGACCCGTGCGCCGGCGTGACCTGCCCGGCGGGCGCCTGCGTCGGGGGCCAGTGCTACTCGGTCGAGAACCCGGGCGGCTCGGGCGGGCTCGCCGGCGGCGGCGAGACGCCCGGCACGAAGGCGAAGAGCAAGATCGGCGGCTGCGGGTGCGGCGCGGGCGGCGGGCAGGGGCCCCTCGGCGCGCTGCTCGCGCTGCTCGCGGTGCCGCTCGCGCGGCGCCGCCGGGCGCCGCGGCCGGGCGGCGGGGCCCTGCTCGTCCTCGCCGTCGCGGCGCTCGCCGCGGCGAGCGGGTGCAAGAAGACGGCGAAGTTCGATCCGACGAAGTGCGAGACGACCTGCCCGGAGCAGAACCGCTGCATCGAGCTCTCGACCGACGCCTTCAACTGCGGCGCCTGCGCCCAGGCCTGCGGCGACGGAAACCGGTGCGTCGACGGGGTGTGCGGCCCGGCCTCCGCCGTGGCGCCCTTCATCACCTCCATCAGCCCGGCCGCGGCGGACAACGGCGGCGCGCTCCCGGTGACGGTGACCGTCACCGGCGAGCGGTTCGGCGCGGGCGCGAAGCTGAGGACCGTGAACGGCGACGGCGACCTCCTCCTCCTCTCCCCCGAGGCGGGCGGCTCCTCGACCCAGCTCTCGTACAAGCTCGACCTCTCCGTCGAGACGCCGACCACCTGGTACGTCCGGATCCTGAACCCGGACAACGTGGTCTCGAACGCGCGCCCGCTCGACATCACGGTCCCGTCGCCCACGATCACCCTGCTCACCCCGAGCTCGATCCTCACCGGCGCGGTCACCGACGTGACGGTGAGCGGCACCGGGCTCGGCGGGAACTCGCAGTGCCGCCTGAGCTCGCCACAGCTCCTCACGACCTCGCTCCCCACCGAGGCGACCGTGGACGGCAAGCTCGAGTGCACGGTCGACGCGACGCTGCTCCCGCCCTCCGGGGAGTACCAGCTCCGGGTGGTGAACATCGACCCCGCCACCGGCGATCACGCCTCCTTGCCCGCGAAGCTCACGATCGCGAGCCCGAAGCCGACCCTCACCGCCATCAGCCCCTCGATCGCCGAGGCCGGCACGTTCGTGACGGTCACCCTCGGCGGCACGGGCTTCAACGCGAACAGCAAGGCGATCTTCGACGAGGGGAAGGCCACCGCGGCCACCCTCAACGCGACCTTCCTCGATCCGACCCAGCTCCTCGTCGCGAACCTCAAGATGCCGGCCTGCGCCTCGGGCACCTGCAGCCACACGCTCGCGGTCCGCAACGACGACGACGTCCAGCTCACCTCCCAGGCGCTCACCATCCTCGCCGGCGGCCAGCCGCCGGTGGTGAGCGGCCTCTCGCCCGGGACCGGCTACCAGGGCGAGGTGGTCGTGCTCACGCTCGCCGGCAGCGGGTTCACGGCGGGCAGCTTCCTCGAGGCGGCGCCGCCCGGCGGGAGCTTCGCGGCGCTCTCCTCGCCGAGCACGCCGAACTGCCCGGGCGCCTGCGACAAGATCGTCGGGACGCTCGATCTCACCGGGAAGCCCGAGGGCTCCTGGCAGGTGCGGGCGAGCTACGCGGGCGGCGGGACCTCCGCGCCATTCTCCTTCCGCGTGCTCTCGAACGTGGCCGTGCTCCGCGACTCCACCAAGCGCGGCGGCGCCCAGGGCGAGACGGTCGCGACGGTGCTCACCGCGAGCAACCTCAGGGCTCCCTTCGACCAGATCCGGGTGATCTTCGGCGGCCAGGTGCTCGTCCCGAGCTCGACGCCGGCCGGCTCGCCCCCGACCACCATCAACGTCTCCCTCCCGCTCGCCGGCAAGAACACCGGCACGTACGACCTCGCGGTGCGGAACGCCGGCGCGACGGACTCGAACACGATCACCTTCAACATCACGCCAGGGCCGCCCACCCTGACGTCGCTGAGCCCCACCGCGGCGCCCCGCCAGACGAACAAGGTGAAGGTGACCCTCACCGGCACCAACTTCGCGAAGCCCGACGCGCTCGGGAACGGCGGCTCGACCGTCCACATCTCGAACGCCGCGATCGGGGTGACCGACTACGCCGTGCCGAAGGCGGACACGACGGTCGTGGGCGCGACCTCGATCGAGGTCATGCTGGACACGCTCGCGGCGATCCCGGCGAAGTACGACGTCGCGGTCTACAACCCCGGCGGCCCCACCCCGCCGCAGAAGTCGAACGTGCTCGTGCAGGCGTTCGAGGTGCAGCCGTAGGATCATCTTTGGCCAGCTTCTGACGGGCCTCCGCTGGTGGCACGCGGTTGCGTGGGAGCCAATCGAGCCTCCGCTGTGGGCACGCGGTTGCGTGGGAGCCAATCGGGCCTCCGCTGTGGGCGCGCGGTTGCGTGGGAGCCAATCGGGCCTCCGCTGTGGGCACGCGGTTGCGTGGGAGCCAAACGGGCCTCCGCGACAGCGCTTGCTCGGACGGGTTTGAGACGGAACAGATCGCCGGAACCGTTGCTGTTCCACGGCGGTGATCGCCGCAGCAGGCCTGCGGACCATGGGCGCGTGACGGCGTCGTGCGCTGAAGCGCACGGCGCCGTCCCCGCGTCATGGTTCCTTGGCCTGCACTGCTAGGATACTGGGGACCGTACCGAGCCCGTCGCTCGCTGCGCGCTGCTGCGGAGGCCCGTTTGGCTCTCGGGCGTGGAGAACGGTGGTGCGGCCGTGACTGCTGGGTGCTGATGAACGACCAACGGGCTGAGGTTGGAGGCGGCGTTGGGCGTTGGGGTTGGCGCTGGCGTTGGGACTGGCGCTGGCGTTGGCCTCGCCGCTGCCGTCGTCCTTCGCCGCATCCTCTCCACCATTAGTACAACACCTGCCACCCAGCAGTTTCGGCCGACCTCAGTCCGCTACCCACGAGGGCGAAACGCGCCTCCGCAGCGGCGCGCAGCGAGCGACGGGCGAGGTTCCGTCTCCACATCGCAGCATTGCAGGCCAAGGAACCATGACGCGGGGACGGCGCCGTGCGCTTCAGCGCACGACGCCGTCACGCGCCCATGGTCCGCAGGCCTGCTGCCGCCGATCACCGCCGTGGAACGGCAACGGTTCCGGCGATCTCTTCCGCCTCAAACCCGTCCGAGCAAGCGCCGTCGCGGAGGCGCGTTTCGCCCCCGAGGCACCGTTCGTCCTTCGACAAGCTCAGGACGAACGGCGAGGGACGAACGGTGAGGAACGAACGGCGAGGGACGGGGGACGAAGGTCGGACGGCCGGGCCCTACTCCACGACCCAGATCGTCTCCCAGCGGCGGCCCTCGCGGGCCGACGGGACGGAGAGGATCACGTCGAGGAGCTGCCGGCGCGCACAGTCGACCGCGCCCGGGTCCTCGGGAGGCGGGATCGGGAAGGCGGGCGGGAACTCCTTCGGGTCGTGGGTGGTGGCCTTCACGTCCACGACCCGCACCCGCCGGTCGAGTGACTCGAAGGTGAGGAGGACCTCGGTGTGGAGGAGCCGGCACGGCCGCACGCGGTCGGCGTAGGCGTGGAGCGCCCCGTTGATCTCCGCGGTCCAGGCCTGGAGCGCGACGGCGCGCTCGGCGAGGTCCACGGGGAGGGTCTCCTTCGCGGTGCCCTCCCCCGGCTCGCGCGGCCTCGGCGGCGCCTCGCGCGGCGGGGGCGCCGGGGCGGTGCCCTTCGACAGCACGATCGGCGCCGGGACGGGCGCTGCGGCCTCCGGGGGCGGCGGCGCGGCGGCGGGACCCTTCACCGGTCCCTCGAGCGACAGCACGAGCCCGACGCCGCCCGCGGCGAGGAGCACGATCGCGGCGAGGCCGGCGAGGAGCCCCCTCGTCACGTTGCCTTGACCGCCTCGGCAAGCCTGTCGGCGTGCTCACCCACGATGAGGTGGAGGATACCAGGTCCGGCCTGCATGACCGCCATGACGCCCGCGCCCCGGGCGCCCGGCTCGTCGAACCGGCCTGGGTCCGCGAGCACGACCCGCAGGCGGGTCAGCGCGACGGCGTCGAGCGACCGCAGGTTCTCGCGACCGCCGAGGGCACGCAGGAGCGGGGTGGCCGCCTCGGCGACCCAGGCGTCCGCGCCGGCCGCCGCCGACGCGAGGGCAGGCGCCGGCGCCGGGGGGGACGCCGGGGCGGGCGGAGCGGCCTTCCCCGCCGCCCCGTCCGCCTCGGACCCCGCAGAGGCCAGGTAGAGCTGCATGTCGGTCTTCAGGTTCTCGGACAGCGGCCCGAAGATCGCCTGCACGCCGTTGCCGATGACGACGACGCCGGTGGCGCCGAGCGCCTTGAGCCGCGCCTGGTCCACCCGGGCCGGGTCGGCGACCGTGATGCGCAGGCGGGTGATGCAGGCGTCGAGGGCCTTCAGGTTCGGGCGGCCGCCGAACGCGAGCACGAGGTCGCGCGCCTTCGAGGAGCCGCCGGAGGCCGTGGCGGCCTGGGCGGCCGGCGCGTCCTCGCGGCCCGGGGTCTTGAGGTCGAGCCAGCGGATCGCCGCGCGGAAGGTGACGTAGTAGATGCCCGCGTAGATCGGCCCGAACACGAGCACGAGCCACCACTTCTGCGAGAACGGGTTGAGGACGTTGAAGACGAGGAAGTCGATCCCGCCCTGCGAGAAGGTGAAGCCCATGTGCACGCCGAGGGTCGCGAACAGGAACTGCGCGGTCGCGACGAGGAGCGCGTGCAGGAGGTAGAGCTGCGGGGCGACGAACAGGAACGCGAACTCGATGGGCTCGGTGATGCCGGTGAGGAACGAGGTCAGGGCGGCGGAGATCATCATGCCGCCGACGGCGGTGCGGTTCTCCGGCTTCGCCGAGTGCCAGATGGCGATGGCGGCGGCGGGCAGGCCCCACATCTTGAAGAGGAAGGCGCCGCCGAGGATGCCCGCGGTCGGATCCCCGGAGAAGTAGCGCTGGATGTCGCCGGTGACGGTCTTGCCGGTCACCGGGTCGACGAAGCTGCCGATCTCGTAGAAGAACGGCGCGTTCCAGATGTGGTGGAGCCCGAAGGGCACCAGCAAGCGCTCGACGAAGCCGTAGAGCGTCGCCGCGAGGCGCGGGTCGCCGACGGCGGCCCAGTGGGAGAAGACGTTGATGCCGCGCCCGATGGGCGGCCAGACGACCGAGAGCGCGAAGCCGAGCCCGATGGCGGCGAGCGCGGTGACGATGGGCACGAAGCGCTTGCCGGCGAAGAAGGCCAGGTAGGGCGGCAGCGAGATCCGGTAGAAGCGGTTGAACATCCACGCGGCGAGCGCGCCGGCGAGGATGCCACCGAAGACGCCGGTCTGCATGGACGCGATGCCCATGATGACGACCGGCTGGAGCCCCCAGACCTTCGCCATCACGCCCATGGTCGCGAGCATGACCGTGTAGCCGATCATCGCGGCGATGGCCGAGACGCCGTCGTTCTCGGTGAACCCGAGCGCGACCGCGATGGCGAAGATGAGCGGCATGTTGCCGAACACCACGTCGCCGCTCATGCGCATCAGGTCGGAGACGACCTGCGGCATCCAGTGGAAGTTCGCCGCGCCGATGCCGAGGAGCAGACCCGCGACCGGCAGGACCGCCACCGGCAGCATGAGGGACTTGCCGATCTTCTGCAGGAACCCGAACGCGCCCGTGAGCGCGCCCTCTCCCGCCGCAGCCGCCGTCGTCGTCATGTGAGCACCTTCGCGGGGGCGCCGGCCTCGTCGAACTGCACGAGGGCCTGGCGGACCTCCGCCGTCGTCCTGCAGCGCAGCACCTCGGTCGCGAGCTCCGAGCACTCGGAGAGGCGATGCCGCCCGATCGCCGCCTTCACCGGCGCGATGGAGGGCACGCTCACCGACAGCTCGTCGAGCCCGAGGCCCACGAGGAGCGGCACGGCCAGCGCGTCGGACGCGAGCCCGCCGCAGACCCCCACCCACTTCCCCTGCTCGTGGGCGCCCTCGACCGTCATCGCCATCATCCGCAGCACGGCCGGGTGGAGCGCGTCGGCCTGCCGGGCGAGGCGGGGGTGCCCGCGGTCCATCGCGAGCGTGTACTGGGTGAGGTCGTTCGTGCCGATGGAGAAGAAGTCCACCTCGCGCGCGAGCTGCTCGACGATCACCGCGGCCGAGGGCACCTCGACCATGATGCCGACCTTCACGGCGCGGGGGATGCGCTGCTGCTCCTCGGCGAGGAGCGCCTTCGCCTGGCGCAGCTCCTCGAGCGTCGCCACCATCGGGAACATCAGGTGCAGGTTCCCGGCGGGCGCCGCGCGCAGGATGGCGCGCAGCTGCGTCCGGAACACGTCCGGGTAGGCGAGGCTGACCCGGATGCCGCGCAGGCCGAGGAAGGGGTTCTGCTCCTTCGGCAGCGGCATGTACGAGAGGGGCTTGTCGCCCCCCACGTCGAGGGTCCGCACGATGAAGCGCCGGTCGCGGCCGAGCGCCTCGGCCATCGCCGTGTACTCGGCGGCCTGCTGGTCCTCGGAGGGCGCCGCGTCCCGATCCGCGAACAGGAGCTCGGTGCGGAGCAGCCCCACGCCCTCGGCGCCCGAGGCGAGCGCGGCCTTCACGTCCTCGAGCGTCGCCACGTTCGCGGCGACCTCGAGGCGGTGGCCGTCCCGCGTGCGCGCGGGCTGGCCGGCGGCGGCGGCCTCCTGCTCGCGCCGCGCCGCCTGGTCGGCCATGCGCTGCTTCACGGCGACCACGTGCCCCTCGTCCGGGCTGACCTTCACGAGGCCGATGGCGCCGTCGATGACCACCCTCAGGCCGTTCGGCAGGCTGAGCGCGTGCTCCTCGATGCCGCACACCGCCGGGATGCCCATCGAGCGGGCCAGGATCGCCACGTGGCTCGTCGAGCCGCCGGTCGTCGTGCAGAAGCCCAGCACGACCTTCGGGTCGAGCGCGGCCACCTCGGACGGCGAGAGCTCGTCGGAGATCAGGATCGAGCCGGGCGGGATCTCGGCCTGCGCCGTCGCGGCGCCGGTGAGGAGCCCGAGGAGCCGCCCGCCGACGTCGCGGAGGTCGGCCGCGCGCTCGCGCATCAGCGCGTTCTCGAGCTGCTCGAGCTTCGCCGCCTGGCCGGTGTAGGCCTCGCGCCACGCGAACGCCGCGCTCTTCCCCTCGGAGAGGAGCCGCTCGGTGGTCTCGATGAGGTCCGGGTCCTCGAGCAGCGCGAGCTGCACGTCGAGGATGGCGGCCTTGCCGGGGTCGCCGGCGTGGCGCTCGAGCGCGTCGATCTGCCGGGCCGCCTCGCGGACGGCGGCCGCGTACCGGGCGCGCTCCTCGTCGGGCGTGCCGCCCTTCTCGTCGACCGAGATGGCGGCGTGGCGGCGCTGGAAGACCTTGCCGATGGCGAGCCCCGGCGACGCCGGCGCACCCACGAGCTCGTTCGACCCGCTCGGCGCCACCCGCGGGACCGGCGCGCGCCGGGCCTCGGGCGCGACGGGCGCGTCCGACTCCTTCTCGCCGAGGCCGTGGGCAAGCTGGCCGGCGAGGTGGGCGACCGCAGCCGCGGCGTCCGGGCCGGTGGCCTCGAAGACCACCTGCTCGCCCTGCTGGGCGGAGAGCCCCATGATCGCGACGACCGACTTCGCGTTCACCCGGTCGGCGCCGCGCACGAGCGTGACCGACGACTGGTACTTCTTCGCCTCGCCGGCGAGCACCGCGGCGGGCCGGGCGTGGAGGCCGACGCGGTTCGGGATCGCGACCGGGGCCGACCGCACCGTCTCGCCGCCGGCGCTGGCGGCGCGGGCCTGCACGCCGCCGAGCTCCACGGTGAGGAGCACCGAGCGGCCCGCCTCGACGAGGCCGCGGGTGGCCTCGAGGCGGGTGACGCGCTCGACGTTCGTGACCACCACCTCCGTGAGGAGGCTGCGCGCGGTGCGGGCGATGGCGTCGAGGTCGAGCCGCAGCACCGGCTGGCCGCGCTCCACGTGGTCGCCGAGGGCCACGAGCGGGGTGAAGCCCCGCCCGGCCAGGGTCACGGTGTCGAGGCCGACGTGGACGAGGACCTCGACCCCCGCCGCGCTCGTGATGGCGAGCGCGTGGTGGGCGGAGTGGAGCTGGGTCACGTCACCGGTGATCGGAGCGAGCACCTCGGCCGAGGTGGGATCGATCGCCGCGCCGTCGCCGACCATCTTCCGCGCGAAGACGGGATCGGGCACCGAGTCCAGCGGCACGACGACGCCGGACAGCGGGGCGACGATCTCGATCCTCGTTGGTGATCCCGACATGGTCACGCTCACTTGCCGTCAATTGCGTCCGCCACCCGCCCCATCCTACCCGCCCGCGCCACCCGCGGTCCTCGCCGCCGGACCGCTCGCAACGGTCACCTGAACTCGTACTGCAGGCGGACGCGGAAGGAGGTCATGTCGTTCTCCCAGGCCGCGTTCGAGTCGATGTCCTGGAGCTGCGCCCGGGCGAAGCCGAGCACGCCCCAGACGGACAGGCCCGGCACCGGCAACCTGTAGATGGCGGCCAGGAAGGCCTGGTGATGCTTGTTGGTCTCCTTCTGCTCGTTCTTGGCGGTCGTCAGATGGTACCCGCCCGCGAGCGTGTAGTCCCGGAGCAGATCGGCCTGCACGAAGGCGCCGATCGAGGTCTTGTCCAGGGTCAGGTCCGTGTCGACGAGACCATCGCTCTTCGTCACGTCGTAGCTGGCCTTGGAGGCCTCGACCGCGACCGTGGCGCCGAACGCGGTGTACTGCAGCCGGCCCGCGAACCCCTTCGTGGTCTGCTCCGCCTTCTGCGAGTCGTCCTGCGGGCGCTGCTGGAGGTACTCGTAGCCGCCCGTGAGAAGGAAGCCGTACTTGCGGAGCGCCAGGACCGGGCGGACACCGAGGTTGTTCTGCTCGGACTCCTGGCCGTACACCGAGCCGAGCTCGAACGCCGCCCACTCGACGGGATACCAGTGGGCCGCGAGCTGACCCGCCTCGTCCTTGTGGCCGATGGCGGCGTCGAGCCGGTAGATCGACGGGCCCCCGAGCGCGCCCGCCTCCTCGGCGGTGTACCGGTCGATCCCCACCCCGCGCCAGTAGGGCTCCCAGGCGTAGAAGCGGCCCACCTGGACGTCCCAGGCCTTGCCGCCCACCCGCACGAAGGCGTCCTGCGTGTGCGACTCGTACTGCGACTTGGTCCGCTCGTTGTCGAACGCGACGAACTGCGCGCGCGCCTCGGCGAACAGCCCGCCGAAGTCCCGGCGGTAGGCCGCGCCGAGCACGAACCGACCCTGGGCGTAGTTCACGTTCTTGTCGTACGAACCGACCTGCGTGTTCTTCTGCTGCAGGTAGCCGATGTCGAGCCACGCCTGTCCCGAGAGCTCGATGGGCAGCACCGGGAGCGTGTAGTTGCTCGTGTCGTCGTACGGGCGTCCGGGCTCGGAGCCCCAGAAGGACCGGCGGGGCTCCGCGTCGCGGGCGGCGGCGTCGGGCCGGGTGGCCGGGGCCTCCTCTGCGAGCACGGCAGCGGGGACGGCGAGCCCGAGCAGCACGGCGGCGGTCAGCGTCTTGGCGTTCATCTCGAGGTCTCCTGGTCTCGGTCGCCGGTCCTACTGGACCGTGAACGTGCCCTGCTGGGCGTTGGCGTCGGTCGTGTCGGAGGACGGGCCGACCCAGAACGGATAGGCGATCTTCTCGACCTGCATCTCGTGGGCGGCGACGTTCCAGTACGCGAGGGTCGGCACCTTCACGGTGAGCGTCACCGTGCGCGTCTCGTTCGGCGCGATGTCCTCGGCGCGGGCGAAGGCGCGGAGCTCCTTCTTCGGCCGGCCCCAGGTGTCGGTCACCTTCGTGTTGGCGAAGCCCACGTACAGCTGGACCACCTCGGAGCCCGTCCGGGGGCCGACGTTCTTCACGTCGACCTTCACCGTCACCGCGCCGTCGGCGGCGACCGTCGGGGTCTCCACCTGCAGGTTCGAGTACTGGTACGTCGTGTAGGACAGGCCATGGCCGAACGGGTACTTGGCCGCCTTGTTCTGCCGGTCCAGCCACCGGTACCCGTGGTAGTAGCCGTACTGGACGTCGCCCTGCTCCTCGTTCTCGAACGCCGGCAGGTCCGACTCCGCGACCGGGAAGCTCTGGACGATCTTGCCGCTCGGGTTGACCGCGCCGAAGAGGATCTCGCCGAGGGCCGTGCCCTCCTTCATGCCGGCGAACCACGCCATCACGATGGCGTCCACCGAGCTCTCCCAGGGGTTCACGATCACCGCGCCGCCGCTCTTGAGCACGACGATGACCTTGAGCGCGGGCTTCGAGCTCTTGAGGGCCACGGCGGCGTTGATGTTGTCGATGTCGCGCTGCGGGAGGAGCATCGACTCCCGGTCCTTCCACTCACCCTCCTCGCCGGACGGCGAGCGGGCGAGGTCGGCCGGGAAGTAGGCCCCGATCACGACCACCACGTCGGCGGCGCCGACGAGCGCCTCGTTGCCGGTGTAGGTCTCCACCGCGGTGACGCACTTCGCCGCGGAGCCGCAGCTCGTGCGGGAGGTGTTGGTGGCGCCGAGCGCCTCCTTCAGCCCCTCCCACGGCGTGATGACGAGCTCTCCGTCGACGGCCTTCGCGTCGGACGAGCCCTTGTCGCCCATGTTCTCCTGGTACCCGTACTTGCCGAGGATGGCGATCTTCGAGATCGCGCCGGCGTCGAGCGGGAGCACGTCGTCGGCGAGCGACTTCGACGGGCCGTTCTTCAGGAGGGTGATGCCCTGGCGCGCCGCCGTGAGCGCGATGGCCTGGGTCTCGTCCGCCTTCGTGAGCCAGGGGGTCCAGCTCGAGCCGGTCGCAACCCACTGGACGTTCGGGTCGGAGGGGTTCGCGTCGGTGTACTTCCACTTCGTGAGGAGGCCCGAGCGCACCTTGGCGTAGAGGATGCGGAGGACCGCCTCGTCGACGTACTCGACCGAGACCTTGGACTGGGTGACGGCCTCGGTGAGGAGGTTCCCGTAGAAGTAGGCCGACGCGAAGATGTCCGGGAAGATGCCGGAGCTGAACGGCATCTCGACGTCGAGCCCCGCGGCCGGCGACGCGAGGGTGTTGCCCTTCGCGAACCAGTCGGAGACCACCCAGCCCTTGTAGCTCCACTCGGTCTTGAGGATGTCGCGGACGAGGCCCTTCGAGTAGCCCGAGTACGAGCCGTTGACGCGGTTGTAGGACGACATCACCACGTCGACGCCCTCGTCGACCGCCCGCTTGAAGTGCGGCAGGTAGACCTCGCGCAGCGTGCGCTCGTCGAGGACGGCGTTCACGTAGATGCGCTGGTCCTCGATGTTGTTCGCCGCGAAGTGCTTCGCGCAGGCCTGGATGCGCCAGTCGGCGGGGTTCGTCGGGGCGGCCTGCGCGCCGCGGATGAACGCCGCGCCCATCTCTCCGAGGAGGAACGAGTCCTCGCCGTAGGACTCCTGGGCACGCCCCCACCGCGGGTGCATGACCTGGTTGATGGTCGGGGCGAGGAGGACGTGGCGCCCGAGGTACCGCATCTCGTCCGCCTCCGCGTCGCCGACCGCCTGCTCGATGTCGAGGTTCCAGGAGGAGGCTCGCGCCGCCGCGACCGGGAAGACGGTGGTGCCGTAGTTCGTGTTCATCCACCGGACGCCGCGCGGGCCGTCCATGTAGCGGTAGCCGGGGATGCCCAGGCGCTTGTTGTCGGCCTGGTCGAACATGTTGTTCACGTCGTAGGTCCGGCCGGACATCTGCTGGACCTTCTCCTGGAGCGTCATCGCCCGGAGGAGCTGCAGCGCCTGGACGACCTCGGGGTCCTCGCAGGGGAGGCCGACCGCGCGGACGGCCTTGTCGCAGGTGTCGACATCGGGGCCCTTCTTGTCGATCGGGTGCGGACCCCAGGGTTCGCCGCAGCCCGCGGCGGAGAGTGCCGCCGCGAGCGCGAGCGTGACGAGGAGCGGCTTCTCGTTGGCGATCATGGAGACAGTCGTCCTATTCGTAGCGGTTGGTGTTGATGCCGAAGGTCCGGACGAAGGTGGCGTCGGCGCCGTCGCCCGCCACGTCGGGCAGCTGGGAGCCCGCCGCGGACTCGGACGCAGGGAGGCTCACCGGCAGCTTGCCGCGACCGTTGACGATGCCGAACGCCACGTCGAGCGCGACCTTGTCGGTGATCTTGGGCGGGGTGAGGCCCATCCAGTCCACGTACAGGCCGGAGACGGCGTTGGGAGCCCCGGTGAGCTCGCCCAGCACCGAGGGGCGGCCGCCGTCGACGAAGACGACGATCTGCGTCTGCGAGGCCGGCGGTCCGGTCCAGGCCGAGATGGCCGCCCGGGCCGCCTGGACCGGGGCGAGCACGGTCGCGTCGTTCGCGGCGTAGCTCAGGGACGGGATGCCGTAGGCGAACGTGCCCGTGTCCGCGTCGGCCAGGTAGGGCGCCGCGATCCGGATGAAGATGTAGTCGGAGAGGGCCATCCGGGCCGCGGGGGTCGTGGTGGGAACGCCCTTCACGATCGGCGCGTCGTTCGTCATGTTGCCGTAGCCCGTCGAGACCGAGTTGACGTAGTCGGGATCGAAGTCGCCGGCGATGTAGTAGTCGCAGCCGGCCGCGATGTACGGCGCGCCCGGAGGCGCCGGCAGGATCTTCTGGGTGCCGTTGCCGGCGTTGCCCTTGTCACCGGTCTGGTTGCCGTCGCCCGTGCCGTTCAGCCAGCCCGTGGGCTTCTGCTTGTTGACCACCAGCACCATCGCGCTGTTGGTCGCGTCGAGGGCGGCGTTGTTCGCGCTCTCGGTGGCGCACAGGGTCGGCGCCGCCGCCGCGTCGACGTACGGGTTCTCGAAGAGGCCGAGCCGGAAGGTGACGGCGAGCGCGCGCTTCGCGGACGCGTCGAGCTGGGCCGCGGAGAGGCCCGCCGCGGTGACCGTGGCAGCATCGGAAAGGCCGACGAACTGGTCCGCGCCGGCGTCGACCGCCTTCTTGACCCGCTGGGCCTTCGTCAGCCCCTCGACGCCCCAGGGGGCGCCGAGCGGCGCGAGCCCGGCGTCCTCGAGAACGCCGGCCGGTGCCACGACGAGGCCGGAGAAGGAGAGCGTCCCGCGGAGCAGGTCGGTGAGGAGCTTCGAGCTGAACGAGGCGCCCACCTGCTCGATCGAGGCGCCCGCGACGCCACCCTGGCCGGTCCAGGCGCCGGCCTCGGGCACGCCGTAGGACGGCATCACCGCCGCGCTGCCGCGGGCGATCGCCTTCTTGAACGCGTTCACGTGATCGTCGAAGTGGGTGCCGGAGAAGGAGAGGAACTTGCCCTTCGAGAAGCGCGCGTCGAAGCCACCCTTGGCCGCGCCGGCGCCGGGGAAGTCACCCACCACAGCGGCGACACCCGTCGAGGAGAGGCTGTCCCCCTGGAGGCCGTTCACGAACGCGTCCACCATGTCGGCGACGGTGGCGGAGTCCTCACCGAACGAGAACTGCGTCCCCCACCAGCGCGGCTCGGTCGCGAGGTTGGCCGAGACGCCGAGCGCCATGCGGACGCCGATCGCGCGGAACTCCTTCGAGACGACGGCGCCGTAGTTCTTGACGGCCGCGACGTCTCCGGTCGCGCCGAGGCCGAGCTCGGAAGGCCACTGCGAATAGCCCTTCGCGACGGTGCGGCCGCCGACCGCGCTGTGCGCGGGGGCCGCGGAGAGCACGAACGGAATGCCGAGCGCGGCGGCCTCCGCGCGCTCCTGGATCGCGTTCGCCCAGGCGGCGCGCGGGGTGAGCTGCGCGGTCGTCGCGGCCGTCTGGCCGAAGCGGACGCCGGCGTCCACGAGGGCGAGCGTGGCGGCCGACGGCGTGCCCGCGCCGCTCGGCACGTCGGAGAAGACGGGGTGGAGCACGAGCGCCGCCTTCTGCGCGTCGGTCATGCGGCCGGCGAGGTCCGCGGCCCGCTCCGCGGCGGTGAGCGACCAGTCCTCGTACGGCTGGAGCGCGCCGTCGTTGTTGAGGTCCTTGAACTGGAGGTCGACCGAGCAGGTCTTCGTCGTGTCGCCGTCGAGGCTCGTCCAGGTCTTCGGGAGGGTCTTCACCGTCTTCCCGGTGCCGGCCTTCACGGCGAGGGCGGGCTGCGCGGCGAGCAGCGCGGCCTTCCTCGCCGCGTTGTTGGTCTTCGCGCACTCGTCGCCGCTCGCGGTGCAGACGTTCGCCTGGCACGTCTGGGTGCTGGTGTTGCAGTCCGCGGTCTTGTGGCAGCTGACGCCGGGGTTCGTCTCCGGCACGCAGGCGCTGCCCGACCCACAGTACTGCTGGGCAGGGCACTGATCGTGCGTGGTGCAGCTCGCCTGGGCGACGCACACCTGGTTCACGCAGTTCTGGGTGGCCGAGCAGTCGGCCTCCTTGCGGCAGGCCCCTGCGGAGAGATCCACGCAGGTCCCGGCGTCGCTGCAGTACTTGCCGGCCGCGCACTGCTCGTGGGTCGTGCACTCGGGAGTGACCGGCTCCGGACCGCTTCCGCCACCGCACGCCACGAGCGCCGAGAGGGCCGCCGACGCGATGAGCCAACCGAACCTGTTCGTCATGTGCGCGTTCTCCTGCCTGCTCCAGTTGCGGCGCGGGGGGCGCCGTAAGACGGTGCGTCGATCCTCGCTGCTGCCGAATCCGGCCCCGCGACCCACCCCGCGCAGTGCGCGGTGGGCCCCGGGGCCGCGGAGAGGGCGCCCACGTCAGGAGTCCGGGCTCCCCGGCGTGGCGCGCCTTCTCCGGCGGCTTTGCTGCTACTGCACCTCACGCCCGGGCTAGTTGGCCGGGAGCGCCGAGCCGGTGCCCGTGACGAAGAGCGGGAAGTACGAGTCGTTCGGCATGTCCTCGTACTGCTCGTTCACGGCCTTCTCGTTCCGCGGGAACTCGACCGGGAGCCGAGCCGCGCCGTAGGCGTAGCCGGCCGGGTTGGTCGGCACGTTCTTGTTGAAGATGAAGTCGAGGACCGCGCGGTCGTACGCACCGAACTCGACGAGGAACGTGTCCACGCCGGCGTGGGCCGTGGCCGTGGTGGTCGTGACCGCCACCGGGTTCACGTTCGCGTCGTCGGAGACCACCGGGTAGCAGAGCTCCTTCGCGGCGTCGCTGCCCGCCGGGTCGCAGCCCACGCGCTCGTCGAGCGTCTTGAGCCCGTTGATGAACGGCGTCACGGGGCTCGGGCGGTCCATGTGCATCACGAGCACGATGCGGAGGGTCGCCTTCGCGGCCGGGACGACCGTGCCGTCGGCCTTCTTGTAGCCGTCGCGGATGCGGAAGAGGTCGATGACCTTCTGCGCGTCCTTGACGGCCGGGGCACGGCCGGAGTCGGTGTTGATGCCGGGGTACGGCGCGTCGAAGGAGAGCGGGACGCCCGCGTCGAGGCCGGAGTAGGTGCCCTTGCGCGCCGTGATGCGGAGCACGGCGATGTCGGCGTCCGCGGCCGTCGCGGCCGCGACGATCGGGAGCTTGAAGCCGGCGGTGCCCGCCGTGCCAGCGCCCGCGGCGCGGTAGTCGTAGTCGGCCGCCAGGACCGGCGAGAGCCCCGTGAGCGCGTTGATGGGCGCCGTGCTGTAGCGGTCGGCGCCGTTCAGCGCGTCGGTGACGCCGTCGAAGAACACCTCGATGGTGCCGTCCTTGTCGGCGTCGGAGGCGAACTCGCCCACGTCGGGCGCGCCGGCCGTGCCGCCGGCCACGTCGCTGTAGCGGGTCTGGGAGATCGGGAGCCGGCCCGGGTTCGTGGTGCCCGCGTTCTGGACGAGGACGATCGCCTTCTTCTGCGCGTCGAAGCCGTTCTGCATCGCCTCGGCGTTGCGGGCGAGGGCGGTCATCGCATCGCTCGTGTACGGGTTCTCGAAGAGGCCGAGCTTGAACGTCATCTCGAGGATCTTCGTCGCCGCGCCGTTGATCTCGGCCTCGGTGAGGAAGCCCTGGTCGTAGGCGGCCTGGACGATCGTGACCGAGTCGCTGCCGAGCTGGTGCGAGCCGGCCTTCACGAAGATCGCCGCGCGCTCGGGCTGGCTGAGCGCCTCGACCCCGAAGGCCGCGCCGGACATCGTGCCCCAGTCGGAGGTGACCATGCCGTCGAAGCCGAGCTCGTTCTTCAGGAGCCGGGTGATCATGCCGTACGAGAACGCGGTGCCGAACTGCTCCGGGTTCCACTCGTAGATGCCCTTCTCGATCGAGTAGCAGGGCATGACGGCGGCCGCGCCGGCGTCGATGGCGAAGGTGAACGGCTTGACGTGGTTGTCGAAGTTGCCGCCCGGGTAGACGTTGTACTTGCCGCGGTAGCCGTGGGAGTCACGGCCGTCCTCGTCGGGGCCGGCGCCGGGGAAGTGCTTCATGGTCGCCGCGATGCCGCCGCGGAGGCCGCCCGCCTTGCCCGCCTGGAAGCCGAGGATGACCTCCTTGCCGATCTTGCCGACGTGATCGGGCTGCTCGCCGAACATCGTGATGAAGCGCGCCCAGCGGGGCTCGGTCGCGGAGTCCATCATCGGGCCGAGCTGCCAGCGGAAGCCGATGCCCATGAAGTCCTTGCGGACGGTGTCGCCGTACTGGAACGCGACGTCGGCGCTGTTGATGGCGCCGAGGCCCATCGGGTTCGGCCACTGCGAGACGGCCGGGGTGATCGACAGCGTCTGCACGCCGGCGGCCGAGGTGGACTGCGTCACGAAGTGGACCGGGTCCGCGGTGATCGCGAACGGGATGCCCCACTTCGAGCCCTCGACGATCGCCTGGAGGTTGTTGACGTAGGTCTGGTACTGGGTCGGGGTGATGTCCGCGAGGCGGATGAGCGCCTGGCGGCGGTTCTCGACGAAGAGGGCGTTGATCGTGGACTGGGCGAAGATCCCGTCGGTCGTGCCGGAGCCGATCGAGCTCGACTCACCCATGAGGCCGGTCTTCTCCTTCACGGCCATGCGGGCGACGAGGTCCTTCGCGCGGCAGACGTCGGAGTAGCGCCAGTCCTCGTACTTCTCGAGGGTCCCGTTCGCGTTCAGGTCGCGGAAGTCGAGACCGTCCACCGTGATCTTCGACTTCTTCGTGAAGGGCACCTCGACGGCGGGGGTCGCCGTGTTGGCGTCGTCGTCGTAGGTGTAGGCGGCGGCGCCCGTCCCGAGCACCTTGCCGCTCGGCGCGATGCGGCCGGCCGTATCGGTCGCGGCGGCAAAGTCGACCGCGAACTTCAGGGTGGGCTGGACGGTGTTGACCTTCACCGTGCAGGGATCGACCGGCTCGGGCGTGACCGAGGCGACGCAGACGCCCGCCTTGCAGGTCTGCCCCGTCGGGCAGAGGCCGATCGGATAGTCCAGGCTGCACGCCGGGATCTCACCGGGGACGGGGACGGGGACTTCGACGGTCTTGACCTCGGTCTCGGTGCAGGCGGCGAGGCCGAGCGCGAGCAGCGCGGCCATGCCGATCCTCTGAATCGTGACTCGCATCTAGGAGCTCCTTCGGTGAGAAGCGGTTGCGCTGCGGACGCCCGGAATTGGGGCGCAGCGTGCCCGGTGTGCGTGCAGGGGGCTTCCCGGTTCTTGATCTTTTGTTTTCGGTTTCTTGCAGCTGCGCCATGAACCGAAGCCGCCTGGCCGCGCTGCGTCACCTCGAAGAGCGAGGGCCGGCGCGGCGCAGGACTTGCGCCGGGCCGGCCCCCCCTCAACCGCTGGTCCGGCTAGTTCGCTGGCAGGGCGGATCCTGCGCCGTTGATGAACGAGGGCTGCCAGGAATCGTTCGGCAGGTCCTCGAGCTGGCCACGGACCGCCGCATCCGAAGAGGGGATCTCCATCGGCAGGCGCGCCGAGCCGTAGGTGAAGCCGGTCGGGACGTTCTTGTTGAACACGAAGTCCAGCACCGCGCGGTCGTACGCGCCGAAGTCGGCGAGGAAGGCGTCGACGCCGGTGAACGTGGCGGTCTGGTTGATGTTCGCCTCGTCGGACACGCTCGGGTACGACCCCGCCTGACCCGCGAGCTCGTCGAGGCTCACGAGGCCGACGATGAACGGCCGGACGATGCCGGGCCGCGTGGTCTGCTGCACGAGCACGATCTTGAGCGTCGCGTTCGTCGGCAGGACCACGGTCCCATCCGACTTCTTGTAGCCGTCGCGGGCCCGCAGCGCGTCGAGCACCTTCTTCTTCGACGCCGCGGCCGCCGCGAGGCTGCCGTCGACCTGGTTCACGAGCTGGTCGGGCGTGAGGACGCCGTCGTACGAGAGGAGGCCCTCGAAGGTGCGGGCGCTCGCGCGCGGGACGATGCGGATGATGGCGATGTCCGCCTTCGTGATGTCCGCCGTCGCCTCGACCGGCAGCGTGTAGCCCGCGACCCCGGCGGTGCCGCTGCCGGCGGACGTGTAGTTGTAGTCGCCGTAGAGGTCACCGAGGTCGTCCTGCTTCGTGGCCTCCGCGTCGGTCGGGCCGACGATGCTGTCGTAGGCGCCGTCGTAGTAGACCGAGACCTTCGCATCCCCGTTCGTGTCGCAGTGGAACTCGCCCACGTCGGGCGCGTTCGCCGTCCCGCCCGTCTTGTCGGAGTACCGGGTGCCGTTGATCGGGAGGTACCGGATCGTGGAGGCCGCGTGGTCCACGTTCCGGAGCAGCACGATCGCCTTCTTCTGCGCCTCGAAGGCGTCCCGGCGGTCCGCCGCCGTGCGCATCGCGGTCGCCGTCGCCGTCACGTTCGTGTAGGGGTTCTCGAACGCGCCGACCTTGAACGTCAGCTCGAGGATCTTCTCGGCGGCGGCGTCGATCTCGGCCTCGGTCACGAGGCCCGCGTCGAAGGCCTGCTGGAAGGCGGTGTTCGAGTCGCTGCCGAACTGGTGCGAGCCGGCGTGCAGCCACTGCGCGCCGCGCTCGGCGTAGGTCCAGTTCTCCATGTTGAACGCCATGTTGTTCGCGGTGCCCCAGTCGCCGGTCACCATGCCGGTGAAGCCCATCTTCTGCTTCGCGAGCTTGGTGATGAACTCGTAGGAGAAGCCCGAGGGGATCTGGAGCGGGTCGTAGGCGTACTGCTCCTTGTAGACGGAGTAGCACGGCATGATGGCCGCCGCGCCCACGTCGAAGGCCGCCTGGAACGGGATGAAGTGCGCCTCGAGGTTGTTGCCGGGGTAGACGTTGAACCGGCCCGGGTACGTGTGGGCGTCCATGCCGTCGTCCTCGGCGCCGTGGCCGGGGAAGTGCTTGAGGGTCGCGGCGATGCCGTTCCGGAGGTCACCCGTCGCGCTGCCCTGGAAGCCGATCACCACGGCCTCCACGTGCTTCGCGACCGCGACCGGGTCGGAGCCCATCGTGCCGGGGACGCGGCCCCAGCGCGGCTCGGTGGAGCTGTCCGCCATGGGCCCGAGCTGCCAGCGCAGGCCGGCCGCCATGAACTCCCGGCGGACGCAGTCGCCGTGGCGACGGCTCAGGTCACGGTCGTTGATGGCGCCGAGGGCGAGCGTGCTCGGCCAGTTG
The DNA here is from genome assembly GCA_046351695.1 of Anaeromyxobacter sp. Taxonomy (GTDB): domain Bacteria; phylum Myxococcota; class Myxococcia; order Myxococcales; family Anaeromyxobacteraceae; genus Anaeromyxobacter. The sequence continues at coordinate 659,686 of JAXLYA010000002.1, forward strand.
GTCCAGAGCGTGGACTTCGAGATGGAGAGCGTGCCGTCCGCGGCCATGGACGCGCTGATGGAGTGGACGGGGTCGCCCGAGATGATGGCCGGGATGCCGAGGGGGAGCCCCTCCGCCATGGCCTGGACGTTGTTGAAGTAGGTGGCGAGCTGGGTGCCGGTGAAGCCGAAGCGGGTGAGGCCCTGGCGGTAGTTCCAGTACGCGATGTTCTTCACCGTGGAGTCGGCGAGCACGCCGTCGGTGGAGCCGTTGCCGAGCGATCCGCCGGAGTTCATGAGGCCGACCTTCTGGGGCACGGTCATCCGCTTCACGAGGTCGCGCGCGCGGCAGAGCGGCGAGTAGCGCCAGTCCTCGTAGCGGTCGAGCTGGGTGTTCCCGTTGAGGTCGCGGAAGTCCTTGCCGTCCACGGTGATCTTCACCCGCTGCGTGTACGGCACCTCGATCGCGGCCGTGGCCGAGTTGTTGTCGTGGTCGTAGGTGTACGCGACGCCGCCGGTCTTCGTGGGCTTGCCCGGCGCGAAGCCGAGCGTCGGCTGCGTGGTGGTCACCTGCGCGGCGCAGGGGTCCACCTCGCCGGGGGTGACCGGCGGGACCGCGGAGGCGATGATGCAGCCGCCGCCGTAGCACGCCCACCCGGTCGGGCAGGTGCCGGACTGGTTCGTGGCGGAGCAGATGCTCTCCGTCGTGGCGCACGCGCCCATGAAGCAGGTCTTGCCCGCGTCGCACGTGCCGTTCGGCACGGTCGGGCTGCACGCGGCAGGGACCGAGGCCGCGAGGATGCAGCCGCCGCCGTAGCACTGGAAGCCGGTCGGACAGCTGCCGGTCGTGTTGGTCGCGCTGCAGAGCGAGGCGGTCGCGACGCAGGCGCCCTGCGAGCACGACTGCCCGGAGGCGCACTGGCCGGTCGGGTAGGTCGGGCTGCAGTCCGGGATTCGATCCACGTACTTCGTCTCGGTGTCGCTGCACGCGACGAGACCGAAGGCGAGCACGAGCGAGACGAAGAGTACGTTCTTCGGTACGCGCATGGCTGCTCCTGGTGGTGCGGGTGGGTGGGTGCCCGGAGGACACGGACCATGCGCGCTTCTCCCCTCGCCCACTTCCGGGTTCTTGATCATTCGGTTTCCGAATTTTTGGTTTCTTGCGGATCGACCCAGGACGCGTTGCCGCATCGCGTGATGGCGCGGTACCCGGTGACCCTCGAAGGGGCACGAAACGACCACGGGTCGATCGACTCCTGCGCCCGCGCTGCCTCTTGCCCGGGCACCTCCGACCCGGCTACGGTCCCACCGGAATGTTCTCCCCCGGCGCCCCGGGCGCCTTCTTCGCGCGCGTCGAGCGCGGGACGCCGAGGTGTTACGCCCCGGCGGAGGGAGGCCCGCGCGGCTTCGTCAGGACCTGGGACGCCGTGGGGGCTGCGAGGTTCGCGGTGGAGCCCTGCGAGGAGCCGCAGGGCCACCTCGTGAACCACCTCCTCACGCTGCACCTCTCCGGCGAGGCGGTCCTCGACCTCGGCCTGCCAGGGCGCGACTGGGAGAGCCACCGCGTGGCCCACCACGGCGTCGGCCTCTGGCCCGCCGCGTACGAGCATGCGGTCCGCACCCACCAGCCTGCCGACGTGCTCTTCGTCGAGCTCGCGCCCGGGTTCGTCGAGTCCACGCTCCTCGACGCCCACGCCAGCGCGCCCGTCCTGCCGGTCGTCGGCGGCGAGGACCCGTTCGTCGAGCACGTCCTCCTCGCGCTCGCCTCCGAGGCGAAGGCCGACACGCCCACCGCCGCGGCCCGGGTCGAGAAGCTCGCCTCGGTGCTCCTCGCGCACCTCGCCGAGCACCCGCTGCGCGGCGCCCCTCCCCTCGCGCCGGCGAGCTCGCTGCCGAGCCCCAAGCTGCGGCGCGTGCTCGATCACATCTCGGGCAACCTCGACGCGGCGCTCACGCTGCAGCGCCTCGCCGAGCTCGCGGACATGGACGTCTTCCGCTTCACCCGCGCCTTCAAGCAGTCGACGGGCAGCTCCCCGCACCGGTACGTGCTGGAGGCCCGCATCGCGCGCGCGAAGGAGCTCCTCGGGAACCGCGCGCTGTCGATCACCGACGTGGCGCTGCAGACCGGCTTCGCGACGCCGAGCCACTTCTCGGTGACCTTCCGGCGCATCACCGCCCTCACCCCGCGCGCCTTCCGCGACGGGCTCAAGTAGCCTGGGTCTCTCCAGCCGCTCATCCTGAGCGTAGGGCCGCGCAGCGGCCCGGAGTCGAAGGACGAGCGTTCTAGGGCCCCAGCACGGGCCGGATGCCGTAGCCCCCGACCTTCCAGCCGCCGCCCTCTTCCAGCAGCGTGACCCGCTCGAGGAACCGCACGCCGTCGGGGCCCCGCGTCTCGTATTGCGTCGCGATCACCCACGCGCCGGACGCGTCGCGCGACTGGGTCCGGTAGCGCTCGGTGCGCGTCGCGGGGTAGCGCAGGGCCTTCCTGACCCCCATGAGCTGCGCCCACTGCGAGGTCGTCTGGATCTCCGTGCGAAAGGAGGCCGCCGCGGTGGCGATGGCGGCCTCCGGCCGGCCGTCGTCCAGGAGGAGCACCCAGGCCTTCCCGGCGGCGGCCGCGGCGGCGGTGCGCTCGCGGTCCGCACGATCGACCGCGGCCCCGGCCGCGGGGTGGGGCGCGAGGGCCCCCTCCGCACGCGGCGCGCCCTTCGCCCGCCGGAAGCCCGGCCCGGCGGGCTCGTACACGTGCTCGATCGCGCCCGCCCGGCCGACGGCGCGCACGGTCAGCTTCACCTCGCTCGCCGCGGCGAGCTCCGGCCCGACCGCGGCGGCGACGGCGTCCGCGTCGCGCGCCAGGCGCGCCGGGTCGGCGGTCTCGGCGGCGTAGGACACCTGCAGGCCGGCGCCGGCGGCCTGGGCGGGGTGCACCTCGAACGCGCGGAACACCGCGCCCGAGGGCGTGAGGAGGTCCACCTGGCGCGACGGGGCGGCCGGGCCCGCGGCGAGGTGGAGCGACAGGGCGGCGGCGAGCGGCGCGTGGGCGATCATCGGCGGGCCTTCCTTTCACGGCGGGCGGGGCGCGCGGCGGCCTGCGCGGCGGCGGCGACGAGGCCGCGCCGCCGGTCGAGCCAGCGGCGGAGCAGCACCGGGAACACGAGGGCCGGGACCTCGTAGAGGAGCCAGCTCTTCTCCCGCTCCCAGGCGTACCAGTTGTCGGACAGCTTCTCGAACGGCACGAGGCCGAGCGCGCACAGGACGGCGTTCACGGCGAGGAACACCGTGAAGTGCCAGACGAGGACGTCGAGCGTGGAGCGGCCCAGGAGGTACACCGGCGACCGGTCCGGCAGGAACCGCGCGGCGTGGTGCGCGAGCTGGAACACCATCAGCACGATGAGGAGGCTCGTCGCGACCGGCACCCAGACCCGCACGTTCGAGACGTTTCCGAGCACGAAGTTGTAGCGGATGTTCCCGAGGTTCACCGCGAGCACGTTGACGAGCGCGAACGCGGCGACGAGGGACCACGGGGCGAGGAGCACCCGCGCGAGGCGCCCCTCGTGGAGGCGCACCACGTGCCCGGCGAGGAAGAAGAAGAGCGCGAGCGCGGTGCGCACGCCGGTGAGCCGGAGGTCCTCGAAGCTCTGGAGCCCCGCCTCGAGCACCGGGACGAGGAGCGCCGCCACCACGGCGAGCGCCGCGGTCGCCCAGGCCTTCCCCGGCCGCCAGACGACCACCTGGAAGGCCACGTGCACGAGGAAGAGCTGCAGGATGAACCAGGCCGCGAGGTACAGGTGGTACTGGTGGCCGTCCTCGAACGGCTGCACGAAGAAGCCGCGCAGCGACGCGAGCACCTCGGCGCGCGTGCCGAAGGCCGGGATCGCGTAGCCGAGCCGGACGCCTGCGAGCGCGAGCAGGAACGTCAGGACCGCGAAGAAGAGGTTCCAGCGGAAGTAGAGCAGGAGCTGGCCGCGCGCCTTCCCGCCGAGGAACCGGAGCTTCGCGCCGAGGCCCTCCTTCGCGGTCGCGAGGTACCCGGACGCGAAGAAGAAGAGCGGCATGTGGAACGTGTACGCGTCGAGGAACAGGTACGGCGGCTGGTGGTGGTGCCCCATCACCACCATCACGATGCCGAACGCGAGCATCACGTCGACGTGGCGCAGCCGCCCCCCGCTCGCCCCCTCGCCCTTGCTCGCCCCGCCCGCCCCGCTCGCCCCCTCGCCCTCGCCCGCCCCGCTCGCCCCGTCGCCCGTGCTCGGCCCCTCCCGTCCGTTCGTCCTGAGCGTAGCCGCCGCGAAGCGGCGGCGGAGTCGAAGGACGGGCAGCCCGATCGCCGGCACGAGGTAGAGGAGCCACCAGCGGTCGAGCTTGAAGGTGCGCGCCGCGGTGGGGAGGTCGGCGGCGGCGAGGAGCCCCGCGCCGACGAAGGCGAGGTCGACGAGGAACAGCACCGCGGCGTGCAGCGCGAGCACCGCGACCCACGCGCGCCCCACCGCGAGGAGCGCCGAGCGCGGCGGGACGACCTCGGCCGCGTAGCCGGCGAGGGACCAGCCCATGAGCGCGATGGCGGCCGTGGTCACGAGCGCGAGCCCGGGCGACCCGCCGAGGCTGCCCCGCTCGATCGCGTAGCCGAGGCCCCCCCCGTTCTTCGCGATCGTGTCCACGAGCAGGAACCCGCCCACCAGCACCGCCGGGGCGCGCAGCCGCCGGGCGAGCGCCGGGCTCGCGGCGAGCGCCGCGCCGAGGAGCAGGAACGCGAGCGCGAAGGCGAGGCGCGCGAGGAGGAGCTGGCCGCCCGGCTCGAGCCTCCCGTCGCCGCCCGCGGCCGCCGCGACGAGCGCCGCCGTGGCCGCGCCGATCCACGCGCTGGACGCCCGGCCCGGCGCCGGCGCGAGGACGGAGAAGAGCGCGAGCCCCGCCGCCGCGGCGGCGAGCACCCAGCCCGCCGGGAAGAGCCCCGGGGCGGAGGCGAGCCCGAGCGGCGCGAGCGCCGCCTGGAGGAGCCCCTCCCCGGCGCCGCCCGGGATCGCGCCCGGGGGCGGGAGCCCCGCGCGCGCGAGCGGGACCGCGAGGACGACCGCGAGCGCGGCGCCCGCCCAGGCGACCGCGGCCCAGCGGCCCGCAGCGCCGAGGAGCGCGCTCCGGCCGCGCGGCGCGGCGAAGCCCGCCGCGAGGAAGAGGAAGCCCGCCGAGAACGCCGCCACCGGGTAGAAGAGGAACGCCGGCTGGTAGCGCGCCGCCATGACGGCCGCCACCGCCGCGAGCCCGAGCGCCGCCTGGCCGTGCCGCTCCTGCACGGGCGGCACCCTTCCACGAAAGCCGGCGGCGCGGCAAGCCGCGGCGCGCGCCACACCCGCGGTCGCGGTGCTAGGCCCCGAGCGCGCGCCGGACGAGCGCGACGACCGCCGCCGGGTCGAGCGGCTTCTTCAGGATCTCGTCCGCGCCCATCCGCCGGTACGTCTCGATCTCCCGGTCCTGGATGCGGGACGACATGAGCACGAGGAAGGTCTTCTTCCAGTGCGGGTGGGTCTTCACGAGCCGGCAGACGTCCGCGCCGTTGAGCTTCGGCATGTAGATGTCGACGAGCAGCGCGTCGGGTCCCGTCTCGGCGAGCTTCTTGAAGACCGCCTCGCCGTCCATCGCCGAGACGACCTCGAAGCCCGCGTCCTCGAGCGCGCCCGAGAGCGCGTCGATGACCGCCTGCGAGTCGTCGACCACGAGGACCTTCTTCATCTGGAGGGTTTATACTGCACGGCGCCATGGATCGCGACCCCGCGGTCGCAGGCCGCTTCTACGGCGCGGACCCCGCCTCGCTCGCCCGCGAGGTCGACGGCTGGCTCGCGTCCCCCGCCCCGCCCGCGCCGGCGCTCGGCCTCCTCGCGCCCCACGCCGGCTACGTCTACTCCGGCGCCATCGCCGGCGCGGGCTACGCCCGGGTGGCCGTCCCCGGGCGCGTGATCGTCCTCGGCCCCAACCACACCGGCCTCGGCGAGCCCGCCGCGCTCTGGCCGGACGGGACCTGGCGCACCCCGCTCGGCGAGGTGCCGATCGACGCGGAGTTGACCGCGGCGCTGCTCGCCCCCCCGGGACCGGGCCGCGAGCCCGCCGCGGCGCCCGACGTCGCCGCCCACCGCCTCGAGCACTCCCTCGAGGTGCAGGTGCCCTTCCTGCAGCGCGCCCACCCCGGCGTGCGCATCGCGGGGCTGTGCCTCTCGCACCTCTCGTTCGCCGCGTGCGAGGCGGTGGCGCGCGCGGTCGCCGCCGCGAGCACCGCCACCGGGGCGCTCGTCGTCGCCTCGTCCGACATGAGCCACTACGTGAGCGCGCGCGAGGCGCGGGCCCTCGACCACCGCGCGCTCGAGCGGCTCCTCGCGCTCGACCCGCGCGGGCTCTACGACGTCGTGCATCGGGAGGGCATCACGATGTGCGGCGTCGTGCCGGCGACGGTGATGCTGCTCGCCGCCCTCGCCCGCGGCGCACGCACGGCGGAGCTCGTCCGGTACGGGAACTCCGGCGAGGTGAACGGGGACGACCGGCGCGTGGTCGGCTACGCGGCGGCGGTGGTGCGCTGACGCCGGCGCAGCTTCGCGAGCGCGAGCCCGCCGAGCAGCGCGAGCACGCCCTCCCCGCCGGTGCCGCAGCCGCCCTTCTTCTTCGGCGCGGTCACGCAGGTGAGCGTCGCGCCCGCCTTGGGGTAGACGGCGCAGACGCCGTCGACGTCACCCTGGGCGAGGGAGCGCTTCGAGACCTCGCCGACCGAGGCCGTCGCCGCCATGGTGAGGTCCGAGTTCGACGTGTGCGCGAAGCCGATGAAGTGCCCGGCCTCGTGCGTCGCCGTGTTCTGGAGGTCCATGTAGTAGCAGCCGGCCTCGCCGTAGGTCGTGCAGGCGTGGTCGCTCCCCGTGGGGGCGAAGCAGGTGAAGTACCAGCCCTGCAGGCGGGTGGTCCCCAGGGCCGTGCCGGACGACGCGCCGGTCCAGTCGATGAACTCCATGTCGGCGTCGACGATCTCACCCGTGGAGGGCGCGTAGGTCGTCGTGGTGAGCGCGATGATGTTCGTGCCGCCGAGGTTGCCGGTGTTCTCGAAGCAGTTGTAGGTGTCGCCGCAGCGGATGGAGGGGTCCGTCATGCACGGATCGTTCTTCGCGTTCGGATCCTGCGAGCACCAGCCCTTCCGGAACACGACCAGGTTCTCGTTCGCGCCCTTCGGGTCGTAGCCGAGCTTGATGGAGGTCGTGTCGGCGCCGCGCACGAGCGCGAGGTCGGTGCAGGCCTCCTGGGCGCCGGTCCAGGCGGCGAAGCCCGCCTCGACCGCCTTCGCGGCGGCGGAGTCGGTCGTGGAGAGCGGGCCGCACGAGGTCGAGGTGGCGGTGCGCGCCGGGTTGACGTGGTAGGTGATCGAGCGCGGCTTCCAGTACAGGCACGCCTTCGTGTCCGGGTCGGCGGAGCGGACGTACTGCGGCACGGTCTGCCCGGCGACGAGCGCGGCCACGGCGAGCGCGGCGATCACCGCGACACCTCGGCGTCGCCGACCCGGCGCTGGAGCTCGACGAGCCGCATCGGGCCGATCGCCCGTTCGCCCGCCGCGAGCGTCCTCCCCTGGAAGTGGATGCCCTCGAGCGCCGGCACCGCGTCGCCGCCCGACACCTGGAACTTCCCGAGGGCGAGGCCGTTCAGCTCGAAGAAGTCGCCGCGGCGGGAGAGGAACACGACCACGTGCTCGCCGTCCTCGAACGGCGGCGCGGCGTCCACCCGCTGCGCGAGGTCGCCGACCTGGCCGCCCGGCACGATGATGCGCACGCGCGCCCCGGGCGCGCCCTTCCAGGCCTCCGCGACCTCGACCACGACCTCGGTCAGGATGGTCCGGTGGTCGCGCGTGAAGAAGCTCGAGCGCGAGACCACCCGGCCCCGGACGACCGCGTCGGAGGCGCGGGCGACGGTCTCCACGCTCGTCTCGAGGAAGACCGCCGCGGGGGTCCGCGAGGGCGCGGCGGCGCCCGCGACGGCGAGCACCGCGAGGGTCGCGGGGAGGAGCCTCATGAGCATCTTTCGAGTCTACCTGTGCTAGCTTGCGCCCGCCATGGAACCGAAACCCCGCGTCCGTTTCGCACCTTCCCCCACCGGCTACCTCCACATCGGGGGCGCCCGCACCGCGCTGTTCAACTGGCTCCACGCGCGGCGGCACGGGGGGACGTTCGTCCTCAGGATCGAGGACACGGACCGGGAGCGGTCGACCGACGCGGCCACGGCCGCGATCTTCGACGCGATGAAGTGGCTCGACCTCGACTGGGACGAGGGCCCGGTGGTCGGCGGCCCGAACCCGCCCTACTTCCAGACCCAGCGCGGGGAGATCTACCGCGAGCACGCCATGAAGCTCGTGCGCGAGCGGAAGGCGTACGCCTGCACCTGCACGAAGGAGGAGCTCGACGTCCTCCGCAAGCAGGCCGAGGCCGAGAAGCGCCAGTTCAAGTACCCGGGCACGTGCCGGGACAGGCCGTACGACCCGGCGAAGCCGCACGTCATCCGGTTCCGGATCCCGGACGGCCGCACCGAGACGAGCTGGGACGACCTCGTGAAGGGGGTCATCTCGACGCCGCACGACACCCTGCAGGACGAGGTCATCCTCCGCTTCGACGGGATGCCGCTCTACAACTTCGGCGCGGTGGTCGACGACGTCACCATGAACATCACGCTCGTCGCCCGCGGCGACGACCACGTGAACAACACCGCCCGGCAGATCCTGATGTACGAGGCGCTCGGCTTCCCGGTGCCGAAGTTCGCGCACCTGCCGATGATCCTCGGCGCCGACAAGGCCCGCCTCTCGAAGCGTCACGGCGCGACCTCGGTCACGCAGTACCGCGACATGGGCTACCTGCCCGAGGCGGTCGTGAACTACCTCGCGCGGCTCGGCTGGTCGCACGGCGACCAGGAGCTCTTCACCCGCGACGAGCTCGTCGCGGCGTTCGACTTCAAGGACGTGGGCGCGACCGCCGGCGTGTTCAACCCGGACAAGATGGCCTGGGTGAACCACGAGTGGCTGAAGAAGCTCTCCACCGAGGAGCTCGCGAGGAAGGCGCTGCCGTACTTCGTCGCGGCGGGCCTGCCCGCGGCCGACGACGCGAAGCTGCGGCACGTCTGCGAGGTCGCGAAGGAGCGCGCGCGCACCTTCGGCGAGTACGTCCAGCAGTTCCGCTACTTCTACGCGCCCATCCAGCTCGATCCCAAGGCGAAGGAGAAGCAGCTCACGAAGGACACCCAGCCCATCCTGAAGGCCATCCGGGACGGGATCGCGGCGCTGCCCTCGCTCGAGACCGCGGGGCTCGAGAAGCTCTTCCAGGACGCCGCCGCGGCGCGCAACCTCGGGCTCGGCAAGATCGCCCAGCCGGTCCGCGTGGCGCTCACCGGCGGCACCGCGTCGCCGGGCATGTACGACGTGGTCCAGATCCTCGGCCGCGAGGAGACGCTGAAGCGGCTCGACGACGCGATCGCGCTGATCGGCTGAGCCGGACCTCGCGCCCCGCTCCCCGCGGCCGCGGGCGCACGGCAATGACCCTCGGTCACTGTCCCGCGTGACGCGGCCTGGCGCGTCGCGCCGTGAGTTGACCGACACGGGCGAACGGGCGTCAATGCGGGCCGGCTCGACGCGACCTCGAGCCGACTCCAAGGGAGTTCCCGTGCCCCGTCTCGTGGCGAGCCCTCGATCGGCCCTCTTCTCGGTCCTCGTCTACTGCGCCTTCTTCGCCTCGGGCGCGAGCAGCCTCTTCGCCGAGGTGACGTGGAACCGGATGCTGATCGTGGTGGTCGGCAACTCCCTGAGCGCGACCGCGATGATCACGGCCGTCTTCATGGGCGGCCTCGGCATCGGCAGCCACGTCGCCGGCAGGCTCCTCGCGACGCGGCGCGCGTCGCTCGGGTTCTACCTCGCCCTCGAGCTCGCCATCGGCGCCTACATCCTCGCGTCGCCGGCGCTCTTCGAGCTCCTCGCCACGGCCTTCTCCGGCCTCGCGGTCCGCGTGCCCGCGCGCGCCCTCCTCACCGCCGTGCGCGTCGTGGTGACGATGGCCGCCCTCCTCGTCCCGGCGCTGCTCATGGGCGCGACCTTCCCGGCCATGATCTCGGGAGCGGAGAGCGCCTCCGGGCGGACGACGCGCATCGGCCTCCTGTACGGCATCAACACCCTCGGCGCGGCCGTCGGCTGCTTCGTCGCCGGCCACCGGCTCGTCTTCGAGCACGGCGTCCAGGCGACGCTCGTCGGCGCCTCCCTGCTCAACGTCGCGGCGGCCGGCCTCGCCTTCGCGGCCGGGCGCCTCGACCGGGCGAAGGCGGGCGCCGCCGTGGAGCAGCCGCCTCCGGACGCGGCCGCCCTCCGTCCGGACCTGCGCCGGTTCCTCGCCGTGGCGACGTTCGGCGTCGGCTTCGTCGCGCTCGCGTACGAGGTGCTCCTGACGCGGCTCGTGATCCTCTTCATCGGCAACCGGGGATCCGTCTTCGCGTTCGTGCTGACGGGGTTCCTGATCGGCACCGGGATCAGCGCCGTGCTCGGGACGTGGCTCCACGGCCTCGTCACCCGCCGCACCGGCTCCGGCGGCCGCCTCCTCGGCGTGTTCGCGCTCGCCGCGGCCGCGCTCCTCCTGGTGGCGCCGTACGTCATCCTCTCGCTCGGCGGGTTCAGCACCGCCTACGAGCCGACCCAGAACCGGCTCCTCGTGCTCGCGGTCATCTCGGCGCCCACCGTGGCGCTCGGCGCGCTCCTGCCGATCGCGGTGCGCATGCTGGATCCGCAGGATCGCGGCCGGGCCACCCGCGACGCGGCGACGCTCTACGCGCTCAACACCGCCGGGGGCGTCCTCGGCGCCGGGCTCGTGAACCACTTCCTCGTGCCCGTCATCGGCGCGCACGGCGTGCTGGTCGGGCTGGCCTCGATCTGCGTCGCGGTGGCGATGGTCGACCTGCTCGCGCCGGGCAGGAGCGCGCCGCGCTGGGCCGCCGCGGGCGCGGTGGTGGCGGTGACGGCGGTCCTCCTGACGGCCCTCGTGCCGAGCATCACCGGGCTCTACGCGGACAAGGTGGCGAACCGGCCGGGCATGGGCCGGGTCCAGGTCCGGCTGGCCCTGGAGGGGCGCGCGGCCAACGTGACCGTCGTCGAGCACGAGGACGAGCGCATCGGCGCCTACCGCGACATGTACCTCAACGGCGTGGAGGAGGCCTCGACGCGCTTCTTCCACGTCCAGCTCTTCAAGCTGCTCGGCGCCCTGCCGGTGATGGTGCACCCGTCGGCGGCGCCCAAGGACGCGCTCGTGATCGCGTTCGGAGCGGGGATCACGGCCGGCTCGGTGCTCGCCTCGGACGAGGTGTCCTCGCTCGACGTCGTGGACCTGAACCCCGACGTCCGGGGCATCAACGACCTGTTCACCGAGGTGAACGGCGACGTCTTCCACCAGCCCCGGTTCCGGTTCCACGCCGACGACGGCCGCAACTACCTCGTCACGAGCGGGAAGCCCTACGACGTCATCGTCTCCGACTCGACGCACCCGCGCGCCTACGACAGCTGGATCCTCTACACGCAGGAGTTCTACCGCTCGGTGAAGGCGCGGCTGCGCCCCGGGGGCGTCTTCGCGCAGTGGTTCCCCGTCGATCGCACGATGCGCGGCGCCCGGCTGAGGATCCTCCTCAACACCTTCCGCAGCGTCTTCCCCACCGCGACCCTCTGGCACGTGTACGGCTCCGACCAGGCGTTCCTGCTGGCCACGCCCGAGCCCTTCCTCGTCGACGCACGCGCGCTGCAGGCGAAGCTCGACGGGCTGCCCCCGTGGTTCGAGGCGCGGCGGTTCCAGCTCGACACCGTGGCGCGCGTGGCCGGCTTCTTCTGGCTCGACGAGCCGGCGATGGCGCGGCTCATCGGCGAGGAGACGCGGGTCAACACCGACGACCGCCAGTACTTCGAGGACGTCTCGGTGCGGGAGGAGCGGACCCCGGACTGGGAGCTGCCCCGGCACCAGGCGAGCGCGCTCCCCCACCTCTCGGGCCACGACGAGGCGCTCGGCCGGGCCGTCGAGACCGAGCAGCGCCTCGCGCAGTTCGTCGCGCGCTACGTCTTCCACGGCGACCTGCAGCACCTCCTGAACGCGTACTGCGTGGACGCCGGGAACGAGAACGTGCAGTTCTACCTGCACCTCGAGTTCGGCGGTCGCATCCCGCCCATCAACTGTCAGTGACCTGAGCCCTCGAGCACGAGGGCGCGCTCCACGAGCTCCCGCAGGCGCGCCGCGAACCGCGCCGCCGGCGCGCCGTCGACCACGTCGTGGTCGATGGAGAGCGTGACCGGCAGGATCTCCCGCGGCACGACCCGCCCCTCCACCACCCAGGGCCGCCAGGCCACCCCACCCACGGTGAGCGCGAGCGTGTGCAGCGGCACGATGCCGATGGCCCAGCCGCCGCCCGTCCCGAACATCCCGACCGAGGTGACGAGCGCGGTCCCCGCCGAGCGCTTCATGAGGCGCGGGCTCCGGCGCAGGAGCCGCAGGAACGCCCGGCGCGCGACCCCCGGCACGTAGCGCGAGAGCCGCGCGAGCGCCCCCGCGCGCTGGGCGCTCGTGCGAGGCTCCGCCTGCACGCGCCGGAGCTCCTCGTGCAGCTCGACCGCCGTGCGCCGGTTCGCGCCGCGGAGCACGTGCGGAATCGCGACCCCGCCCCGCTCCGCCTCGACGAGCGTCACGACGTCGACCTCGTCGAAGAGCACGAGCCGCCCGCGCCAGTCGCGGCAGGCGTGGAGCAGCCGGTCGCCATCGATGGCGCGCGCGAGGCTCGCCACCAGGAACGCGGTGAAGGAGAGCTTCCCGCCGCCCGGGCCGGCCGTCGCGAGGCGCGCACGCGCCGCGGTCACGTCGAGCTCGAGGAGCGCGTGGACGACGTGTCGGCGGACACCCACCTCGAGCGCGTCGACGATGTCGTGGCGGGAGGGCGGGAAGGGTCTCGTCTCGAAGCTGCCGGTCTGCATGGCGGGGCAGGATGCCAGGCCGGGCCAGGCGGCGCCTTGCGGCGATAGCGCCCACCCCGGGTCCATTGCTTGCTGCCGGGGTGGGGCCCCGACGAGCTCCGCTCGGCGGGGCGGGGGGCGCCGAGCCCCCCGGAAGCGCAGAGTTGCGCCCTCGCCCGGTGTGGGATATTCGCCTGGATCCATGAGCGGTTCCGAGCGCAAGCCCAGCAACTTCCTCGCCGACATCATCCAGGACGACCTCGCCGCGGGCCGGAACGGGGGCCGCGTCGTGACGCGGTTCCCGCCCGAGCCGAACGGGTTCCTGCACATCGGCCACGCGAAGTCGATCCTCCTCAACTTCGGGCTGTCCCGCGCCTTCGGCGGCCGCACCCACCTGCGCTTCGACGACACGAACCCGGTCACCGAGGAGACCGAGTACGTGGAGGCCATCCAGGGCGACGTGCGCTGGCTCGGCGGCGAGTGGGGCCAGCACCTCTACTACGCGTCCGACTTCTTCGAGAAGATGTACGAGTGCGCCGAGCGGCTCGTCCGCGAGGGCCACGCCTACGTCGACACGCAGGCGCAGGACGCCATCCGCGAGCAGCGGGGCTCCTTCGAGAAGCCCGGCACGAACAGCCCGTTCCGGAATCGTCCGGTGGGCGAGAGCCTGGACCTCTTCCGCCGCATGCGGAAGGGCGAGTTCCAGGACGGCGAGATGGTGCTGCGCGCGAAGATCGACATGGCGCACCCGAACGTGCTCATGCGCGATCCGCTCCTCTACCGGATCCGCCACGCCCACCACCACCGCACGGGCGACCGATGGTGCATCTACCCGATGTACGACTACGCGCACCCGCTCGAGGACGCGTTCGAGGGCGTGACGCACTCCATCTGCACGCTCGAGTTCGAGTCGAACCGCGAGCTCTACGACTGGGTGCTCGACCACCTCGGCCCGTGGGACCCCCGCCCGCACCAGTACGAGTTCGCGCGGCTCGCCCTCGGTTACACCGTGATGTCGAAGCGGAAGCTCCTGCAGCTCGTGAACGAGCAGCGGGTCTCGGGCTGGGACGACCCCCGCATGCCCACCATCGCCGGCATGCGCCGCCGCGGCGTCACGCCGGAGGCGCTCCGCGACTTCGCCGAGCTCATCGGCGTCGCGAAGAACAACTCGCTCGTCGACATCGGCAAGCTCGAGTACGCCATCCGGCAGGACCTCGAGGCCCGCACGCCCCGCGCGCTCGCGGTGATCGATCCGTTGCCCGTCACCATCGAGAACTGGCCCGCCGGGAAGATCGAGGAGCTCGAGGTGCCCTGGTGGCCCGCCGAGCCCTCCCGGGGAGGGACCCGCAAGGTGCCGTTCGGCCGGGAGCTCCTCGTCGAGCGCGACGACTTCGCCGAGGAGCCGCCGAAGGACTGGAAGCGCCTCGCCCCGGGCCGCGAGGTGCGGCTCGCCGGCGCGCACGTGATCCGCTGCGACGGCGTCGAGAAGGGCCCCGACGGCCGGCCCGCGCGCCTGCGCTGCGCGCTCGTCGAGGGCGGCGCCGAGAAGAAGGGGCTCGGGGCCGTGCACTGGGTCGAGGCGTCCCGCGCGGTCGCGGCCGAGGTCCGGCTCTTCGACCGGCTCTTCACGGTCGAGCAGCCCGACGCCGAGGCGAACTTCCTCGACGTGCTCAACCCGGGCTCGCTCGTGGTGGCGAAGGGCGCGCGCGCCGAGCCGGCGCTCGCCACGGCCGAGGCCGGCTCGCGCTGGCAGTTCCTCCGCCAGGGCTACTTCTTCGCCGACCCGGTCGACTCGAGGCCCGGCGCGCCGGTGTTCAACCGGACCATCACCTTGAAGGACACCTGGGCGAAGCAGGCCGAGGCCTCCGCCCCGCAGCGGAAGGCCCAGGAGACCCCCGCCGCCCCGGTGAGGAGCCGCGCCGAGCTCCGCGCCGAGGCGCACGAGAAGGACGGCGCCCTCTCCGCCCGCTGGACGCGCCTGCGCGCCATCGGCCTCAACGAGGAGGAGTCGGACGTGGTGGCCGCCGACGCCGCCGTGTCGCTCTGGTACGAGGGCGCCTTCGCCTCCGGCCCCGCGCACTGCCGCGCGCTCGCGCGCTGGCTCTCGAACGACCTGCTCGTCCTCGCGAAGGGCCGGCCGCTCGCGGCGCTCCCGCTCTCGCAGCCGATGTTCAACCGCTTCGTGCAGCTCGTCGAGTCCGGCCGGGTCACCCCCGCCGCCGGGAAGACGTTGCTCGCGAAGCTCGTCGAGCAGGGCGGCGACCCCGAGAAGCTCGCGCGGGAGCTCGGGCTCGAGAAGGTGTCGGACCGGGCCGCGCTCGCGGCCGCGGTCGACAAGGCCGTCGCCGCGCACCCGGCGGAGTTCGCGCGCCTGAAGGGCGGCGAGCAGAAGCTGATGGGCGTGCTCCTCGGCGCCGCCATGCGCGAAGCCGGGAAGGCCGCCGACGCGGCCGAGGTCAGGAAGATCCTGGAGGAGCGGCTACGGTAGACCGCGGGTCGGGTCCGCTTGGATCCCGGCGCGCGCCCGCGGCGCCCGGCCGCCTGCGAAGGGATGAGCCCGCCGGGTCCGGTCGCGCGCGTTGGAGGGAGGCGGCCGGCCGCGCTCACCGAGAGCGACGCGAGCGGGGCGCGGCAGGAGTACGCTCGGCGCGCCGGGGACCTCCCCCGGGCGCGGGCTCCGGGCCCGCGGGAGGAGACATGACCGAATCGGCCAGGCAGGCGCTCGTCGGGCTCAGGGACTGGACCACGCTGCAGTGGTACGTGGTGCCGCTGCTCATCGTCCTCCTGCTCGTCTACGCCACCGAGCTGCGCGAGGCGCGGCGCTCCGGCGACTGGAACTGCGTCGTCGCGGGGCTCGCCCTCTTCTCGGCGGACTTCGTCAACGAGACCATCAACGGCTGGATCCTCGCGCTCACCGGCTACAGCGCGCTCTGGCTCGCGCCCGGCCCCACGGCGCTGCGCACGCTCGTCGGCTGGAACGTCGAGATCATGTTCATGTTCGCGCTCGCCGGGATCGTCTGGTGGAAGTGCCTGGGGCCCGACCCGCAGGCCCGCATCCTCGGCGTCCCCGACCGCTGGTTCTGGGCGATCGGGATGTCGGCCTTCGCGGTCGTGGTCGAGAACGCGCTCAACTCCGGGAAGCTCCTGATGTGGGACTACGCCTGGTGGAACCGCGGCCTCCTGGGCGGGATCCCGATCTTCCTCTTCGGATACCTCTGGTTCTTCGTGGCCGCGAAGTTCGCGGTCGAGCGGCCCACCCTGCGCGCGAAGTTCATGGTTCCGGCCGTGCTCGGCGGGATCGCGATCGCCGGGAACGTGGTGGGGCTCGGGATCCTCGGGCTCCGGTACTGAGCGGGGGCGCGCCCCCGGCGCAGACGTCTGCGCGCGGGTGAGACGGCCGGGGGCGGGGCGCGCCCCCGGCGAGTCCACGCCGATCAGTACGTGAACGAGGTCACGAGGACCCCGTCGCCCTGCCCGCCGCCGTCGCCGTCGCCCGTGAAGGTCCCGGAGAACGTCTTCGTCACGCCGTTCACGGTGGTCGTGACGACGTACTTCGTCTGCGTGACCAGGCACGAGTCGTAGTAGTCCACGAGCACCTTGTAGGTGCCGTGCGGCGGGTCCTTCGTGAAGGTGATGTTCTCGTTCTTCACGTGGTCGATGGAGCAGGCCGGGTTGGAGTCGAGGTCGAGGATGGCGCCGGTGGCCGAGTCGATGTCGTTGTCCCAGTAGATCTCGGTCCCGGTCGGCATCTGGAGGTGGAGGTCGACGTCCGACTCCACGTCCCACGAGACGCTCACCTGCACCTTGCCGGTGCCGACGGACGTGAGCGTCACCGGGATGGTCTCCCGCGCGCCGGCCGCGCCGCCGCTCGAGCCGCCGAAGACGAGGTTGAACGTGCTGGGCGCGTTCTGGCCGACGGTGACGACCACGGTCTGCGTCGTGCCCGCGGGGACCGTGAGCATCCAGTAGCAGTCGGTGCCGGCGACCGCGATGTAGAGCGTGTCGTAGGAGCCGGAGCCCGCGACCACGTAGAGGGCGGAGCCGCCGGGCAGCACCGCGGCGGGCGCGGTGACGTCGAGGGTCGGGCCGCTGCCGGCGGCCGGGAGCGCGGCGCAGACCTTCGCGGCGGTCACGCCGGCCTGCGTGGCCACGTGGGGGATGATGTCCTCGAGGCCCGCCCCGGGCTTGTTGCCGTCGTTGCCGCCGCTCGAGCAGGCGGCGAGGGAGGCGAGGAGGAGGGAAGCGAGGACACGGCGCGCTGCGGACATGGGTGACCTCCGGGGTGTGGCGCCAGGGTGTTGGTGCCATCGCCATACGCACCGTTGCCGCAAGCTCGCAAGCCCCGCGCCCGTGGTCGGGGTGCCGCGTCACCCCGGAGCGCACCCGCTGCGTCCGACGGTCGCAGGGGTCAAGTGCTTCCACTTTCCACTTGCCCGTCCCGAAGCGCGGCCATCCAGGTGGGGAGCGGCGCGGGCGGAGCCTCGCGCCGCAGCCGCCAGAGGACCTTCGCGACCTGGGCCTCGCTCATCTCCAGCAGCCTCGCGATGTCGCGGTGCGACATCGTCTGCGCGCGGCTGAGCGCCCACACGGCGAACCGGCGAGCCGGGTTCGCCCGCGGTCCCATCTCGGGACGCCGGAGCGCCTCGACGGAGCACCCGGCGATCCTCGCGACGAGCTCGAGCAGCTCCCCCGCCACGACGGGCGCCGGCCCTGGACCGGCCGGCACCGCAGGCCCCGAGCGCGCCGCGGTGTCCGAGCTGATCCACCCCGTCTCGAGGTCGAGCTCCACCGGTAACCGCACCTCGCCGGTGCGGAGCTCGCGAAGGGCCTTCGCGATGGCGCGCGCGCCGCCGAACCGCTCGGTGAAGACCCGCGTGCGAAGCCAGTCCGGAGCGCGCTCCTTGCGGAGGTAGGCCCGCAGGCTCGTCCAGCAGGGATCGTCCAGCCGCTTCGCGAGGCCCGCGCGGAACGGGTTCAGGTGCACGTAGGCGAACACCTGGTCGAGGTAGCGTTCGCTGTCGACCATCTGGCTGCGGAAGCGGCCCCGGAAGAGGGGGCCGTCCCATGCGCTCCGGAGGTTCACACGCTGCGTGTAGGTGCCGTTGAGGTGCCGCATGCTCCGGGAGAGGTTCCCGTCGGGCGTGCGCACGAGCAGGTGGTAGTGATTCGGCATGAGCGCGTAGGCGTGCACCTCGAGGCCAAAGCGCTCGGTCGCCTCCGACAGTCCGTCGAGGAAGAGCAGGCAGTGGTCGTCGCTGCGGAAGATGGGCGCCCGGCGCGCGCCTCGATGCATCACGTGATGCCAGGCGCCGGGCAGATCGATGCGTGGAGGACGGGCCACGACACCATCGTGATCACCCGGAGTGAGGTGTCAAGCGGTGCCCGGCCCCGGGGCGCCGCAAGTGTCAAGTGGAAGGACTTGACCCCTAGGAGACGACCGCCACCGGGCCGAGCATCGCGGTCATGAACCGCGTGGCGTCCTCGAGCATGTGCTCCGAGAAGGCGAGGCCGGCGCGGTAGGGCGGGTCGCGCGTGGACCAGGCGATGTTCGCCATCCCGGCCACCTCGAACGGCACGTTCTCCGAGCGGAGCCGCACCCGCACCATCGTGCCGCGCGGGATGGGCATCAGGAGCTGGACCCGGCAGCCGCCCGCGCCGAGGTCGTCGGCCTGGCAGGTCTGCAGCTGGCCCTGCACCGACAGCTCGACGGCGAAGGCGGCCTGGTAGCGGCGAAAGCGTCTCGGCTCCACGGGTTCTCCCGGCGAGCCTTATAGCCCACCCCGCCCCGCCCGGGAGCCCCGCGTATGCGGGGCTCCGGAGGGCGGACTGCATCGACGTCCTGCTAGAGGAACGCGAGCCGGCCGTAGCTCGTGCCGAGGCTCTGGTTCGTCATGGCGGACGTCTGCCCGAGCCAGCGGTCGAGGACGGTGGCGTACACCGACCGGAAGTCGAGCGTGAACTTCATGTTCTTGTTGCCGTCCGGGTCGGCGAGGTTCGGGTAGTCGCTGTAGAAGCCGCCGATCACCGAGCGGCCCACCGCGAACGCGAGGCCCGCCGTGCCGTGGTCGGTCCCGCCGTCGTTCTCCGGGATGCGCCGCCCGAACTCGCTGTAGGCGTAGATCATCGTGCGCGCCTGGGCGTTGCCGTCGGCGGTCTCGATGCTGGCGAGGTCGTCGTAGAACGACTTGATGGCGCCGCCGAGCTGCCGCATCAGCTGCGGGTGGTCGCGGAGCTCGTTCGAGTGGGTGTCCCACCCGCCGATGCGGGCGAAGAACACCTGGGTGCCGAGGTCGGCCTGGATCATCTGGGCGATGAGCTTGAGCCGGCCGGCGAGGCCGCCCGAGACGCCCGCGATGGCGTAGCCCTGGTCACCCGGGTACGGGACCGAGGGCGTGCGCGCGGCGAGCGAACCGTCCGCGCCGAACCTGTTCTGGGCGTCGTAGAAGAGCTTCCCGGTGGTGGCCGCGGCGTCGAGCGCGTGCTGCTGGCCGCCGGTGCCGGACTGCGTGGCCTGCACCGCGGCCGCCCACTGGTTCTCGAGGACGTTCGGGTCGTAGGGGTTGCCGATCCGCCCGGCCCGGAGCCAGGACGGGTAGACGAAGCCCGAGCCCGACGAGATGGAGATGAAGCTGCGGGTCGCGCCGCGGAACATGAGCGGCACGTCGCCGGAGACCGTCACGCCACGGAGCACGTCGTTGGCGTTGAACATGTCGTCGGCGAAGCGGCCCAGCCAGCCGGTGTTGTTCGGCTGCGCCCGCCCCTCTCCCCACAGGTCGCCGGCGGTGAAGTGCGAGAGGTTCGGGTTCGGCATCCCGATGCCCGGGAACCAGGCCACCCGGCCGCGGGAGTGCAGGTCCGCGAAGCCGGTCATCGAGTCGACGATGCCGGCGTCCTGGTCGCCGAGGTCGTAGGCCTGGCTGGTGAGGATCTTGATGTTGGGCCGGAGCGCCTCGTACGTCGCGCGGTTCGCCCCCTTCATCGGGATCATCATGTTGAGCCAGTCGTTCCCGCCGTCGAGGAAGATGACGACGAGGATGGGCTTCGCCGGGATGGGGAGCGCCGGCTCGCGCTCCACCCGCGTCGCGCCGCAGCCGGCGGCCGTGGCCAGGCCCGCCGCGCCGACACCCTGGATGAACTCGCGTCGAGTGATCGTCATGGCGGCCTCCTAGTAGACCTGCCCGCCGGGCGAGCAGAGGATGAGGAACGCGAGCGCGCGCGCGGCGCGCTTCGTCGCGTCGGTGGACCAGTCGAACGTCCCGGTGAAGAGGGCCGCCTGCCAGCTCTGGCGGACCGCGACCGGGATGGTGCCCGGCTGCAGCAGCTCGAGGAGGCGGGCCATCACCTCACCGGCGTTCGTGGGGGCGGTGGTGAACCAGGTGGCCGGGTCGGTCGGGAAGATCGTGTACGTCTTCGACGCGGCCTCCTTGCTGGCCTGGTAGTTCGTGGTCTCGGCGAGCGCGACGGCGGCGGCGACGCGGGTCCGGTACCGCACCGTGTTCGAGTTCAGCCAGGCCGTGTCCTCCTTCCACCCGTTCGGCCCGTTCGGATCGAGGAGCTTCATGCCCAGGTTGTCGAACGCCCCCACCGCGAGCGCCCAGGCCGGGTAGTTCGCCGCCGCGGACACGTCCTTGCCGAGCAGCTTCGCGGCGCGGACCATCCAGGAGACCGGCCCCTCCACGAGCGCGAACCGGTTGTTGTCCGAGTAGAAGTACTCGCTCTTCAGGAGCGCCTTCATCACCACCCGCAGGTCGAAGTTCGCGGTCACGATGAAGGCCGCGAGCTCGCTGACCTCGTCGGCGGTGAACTGGGTCGTCACGAAGTGGGTGAGCAGGCGCCGCGCGAGGAAGGTCGCGCTCTGCGTCCCGCGCAGCTTCGTGATCTGCCGGATCAGCGGCTCGCCCTTCGCCTGCCCGGCCGGCGGCGCCCCGACGTTCGAGAAGGTCGTGCCGAGGTAGGTCAGGGGGACGGAGTCGTTCCGCATGTTGGGCAGCTGGACGTTCTCGTTGAGGTCCCAGCGCAGCTCGCCGGCCGGGAGCGTGCCGCCGTCGTAGACGCGGAACGTGCCCTTCGCGGGCCGCCGGTCCTCCGGGTTGGCGGGGTTCGTCGAGACGTCGCCCGGCGCGACCGAGAAGTTCCAGCCGCCGAGCGCGACCGCGAGCTCGGTGATGTCGTTCTGGTTGTAGCCGTTGTCCACGCCGAGGCTGTAGAGCTCCATCACCTCGCGGGCGTAGTTCTCGTTCGGCGCGCCGTTCCTCGCGTTGTTGCGGACCGAGTCGAGCCACACGAGCATCGCCGGGTCCTTCGAGATCTCGACGAGGATGTTGTCGAAGATCGCGAGGTCCTGGGCGCCCTGCGCGGCGGCGGCCTTGCCCACCTGGGTGAGCAGGTCCCACTGGTTCAGCATGAGGGCGGCGTTGTCGACCTTCGACCAGCCCGTCGCGAAGAGGTTGTGGAGGAACAGCGCCATCCGCTCCGGGTAGGGGTACGGGTCGTACTGCATGCGGAACGTGAGGAACGCCTGCGCCCGGGAGAAGCTGTTCCGGTAGGCGTACTGGCCCTGCACCATGTACGGGTGCGGCCCCGGGGTGGCCGCCTGCGCGACGCCGCCGTTGCTCGCGTCCTGGCCGCCCTCGGAGACCGGGTCGGCGCTCGGAAGGGCCGACGTGAACGCGCTCCGATCGATGCCGGTCCCGTCGATCCAGTCGTCGACGAGCTGGCCGCTCGCCCCGCCCCCGTGCGCCGCGATGAAGGCGGTGGCCTGCTCCGGCGTCATGCCGAAGCCCGCGCGCCGCGCCAGGTGGAGCACGTCCGCCTGGTTCAGCGTCGACCGCGCCGTGTTGATGTTGATCGCCATCTGCCGCTCCTCCTGCCGCCTACGGCGGCGCCCCTTGGGAGATCCAGCTCGTGAGCGCGTCCATGGTGGTCGCGCAGAGATTCGGAAGCTGCAGCGGCATCCGGTTGCCGTACGCTTGGCCGACGCCGCCCGGATCGTTCTCGCTCAGCTTCACGACGAGCCACGAGCCCGCCGGATCGCCCGGCTTCACGAGCACGTACCCGGCCGGCGCGTTCGCGGGCGTCTTGTTCACGAGGGCCGCGTACACGTTCGCGGCCGTGCGCCCCGCGTCGTTCGAGAAGTCGATCTTGCCCTTCGCGGTGTCGCCGCCGAAGGGCGCGCCGTGGCACTGCACCGAGGCGGACCCGCAGCTCTGCACCAGCGCCGGCCCGATGTCCTTCGCGAACGTGGGCGCCGCCGGCGCCGCCACGATCGGGCAGGTGAACTCGGGCGGCTGCGGGCCGGACCCGGAGTCGGACGGCGAGCAGGCGGCCAGCGAGAGGGACGAGGCGAGGGCCAGGCGGGAAAGCGCGTTCATCGGATGGTCTGGGTGCGGTTGATCCGTATCACGACGGAAAGTGAATCGCGATGTGGGCGGACAACCACCTCGGCCCCGACCCGGGGGAGGTAACCCGCGACCATGTCTGTGGAAAAGTGGGAAGTGCCGAGGGCGCTTCAGCCCCCTGCGCCGGTGCTGAAGCACCTGCGGGGACTAGGGCATGAAGGCCCGCGCCGGCTTCCCGAGCAGGTAGCCCTGGAGGAGGTCGACCTCGAGCCCGGCGAGCGCCTCGCGCTCCGCCTCCGACTCGATGCCTTCCGCCACCACCAGGATGCCGAGGTCGTGCGAGGCCCGCGTGATCGAGCCGACGAGCTTCTTCCGGACCGGGTCGGTCTCCACGCCGCGCACGAGCGACATGTCGATCTTCACGACCTCGGGGCGCAGCCGGGCGAACGAGGCGAGGCCGGCGAACCCGGCGCCGAGGTCGTCGACCGCGATGCGGAACCCGAGCCCGCGCAGCACGTCGAGCCGGGGGCCGAGGTCCTTCACGTCGTTGAGCGACGCGCGCTCGGTGATCTCGAGCACCACCCGGCGGGCCTGCTTCGAGAGCGGCGCCTCCTCGTCGTAGAGGTCCGGGTCGTCGAGGTCGAGCGGGTGGAGGTTCACGAACGCCACCACGCCGTCGGGGATGTGCGCGAGGCCGGTGGCGACGGCCTGGCGGACCGAGCGGCCGATGTCGTTGAGGCGGTTGAGCTGCTCGGCGGCCTGGATGAAGAGGTCGGGGCGCGCGAGCGACGGCTCGTCGGTGCGGAGCAGCGCCTCGTAGGCGAAGACCTCACCGGAGCGCCAGTCGGTCACCGGCTGGTAAGCCATCCACCGCGTGGCGAGCGCCCGCTCGAAGCGCTCCTCGAGGTCGGCCCGGGCGCGGACCCCGGCGCGGGCGGCCTCCTCGCCGACCAGGCGGAACGCCTGCTCGCGCGCCACCGCGAGGCGGTAGGTGCGCACGGCGTCGGAGACGGCCTCGGTGAGCTCGTCGGTGCCCACCGGCTTCTGCAGGTAACGGAACGCGCCGGCCTCGACGGCCTGGATCGCGGACTGGAGGTCGGCGGAGCCCGTGGCGAGCACGACCGGGACGTCCGGGGCGAGCTCGTGCACGACCCGGAGGACGCCGAAGCCGTCGAGCCCGGCCATCCGGATGTCGGTGATGACGGCCTCGAAGTGGTCGCGGGCCAGGAGGCCGGAGAGCTCCCGGGACTCCTCGAGGATCTCGACGGCGTAGCCCGCCGCCTTGAGGATGCGCCGCCACGAGTGGAGGACGAGCTGGTCGTCGTCCACGAGCAGCACCCGCCCCTTCGACTGGGCGTGGGCAGCGGCCGATTTGCTGCTGGTCTTGGTCCCGGGGGGCGTCATGCGGTGGGGCGGCTCCGCTGGGCCCGATGTGCGAGTTCCGGGCCATGGCGTCCACCCCCGCCGCCCCCGGGGCTGCGCGGGGCGGCGCAGGCAGCCCTTGCCCGCAAGATATCGACGCCACGGCAGGATCTGCCGCCCCTGCCCGTCGTCGAGCGAGGGCCCTTCGGCAGGATGCCCACGACGCGAGGGGGTTCGGCGGCACCCCGAGGCGCGGCGCAACCCGGGCCATCCGACCTGCCCCGGCGCGCACGCCCTGCGGACGGGTCAGCGCGCGCTGTGACGGGGCCTCCGACGGAGGCGGGGGCGCTACCGGGAGATCTGCGCCCAGGAGATGGCGTAGTCGTTGTCGTCGATCGCGACCGAGCAGCCGCGGCGCCAGTCGCCCCAGCGGTCGTCGTCGTGGTCGTCCTTGTGGTCGCCGTCCCGCTTCTTCGGCGGCGGCACCCGGCGCAGGCAGGCGCCGAACGTGTACGTGCCGGCGCCCGGGATGGCGGTCGCGACGACCGGGTAGCCGTGGCGCATGTGGCCGACGTCGACGTTCTGGTACACGTCGGCGACGAGCGGCGCGGGCGCGGCGTCCTTCTTCGCGAGGCAGAACGTGAGCGACACCTCGACCTCGCCCGAGCGCGTCCCCAGCGCGAGCGTGCCGGAGGCGGTGAGCCGCTGGCCGTCGAGGAGCCCCACCGCGGCGGTGGGCCCGACGAAGACGAAGTCCTTGGCCTCGTCGCGGCCGATCGCGGCGATGGTCCCTGCCAGCGAGACGGTGTCGACGATGGCGGTGGCGCCCTGCGGTCCGACGTCGCCCTGGAGCCCCTGCGCGCCCTGGAGGCCCTGCGGCCCCTGCGGGCCGGTGTCGCCCTTCGGGCCCTGCGGCCCGGCCGGTCCCTGGACCGCCACCGTGGCGGCCGACGAGCCGGTCTTCGTGCTCGAGCCGCAGGCCGTGAGGACGGCGAGCGCGGCGAGCGTCGCGATGATGCGCAAGATGGTGTTCCCCCTGAGGCCCAGGATGGTACCCCACCGGCGGGGGTGTGCGGTGGTCCCCGACGGCGCCACACCCCCCGGGGCTCGCGGTCCGGGACGCTCCTTCCGCGCAGCCGGACGATCCGGAACGGCGCGGGCGCCGCGCCTCCCCGGATCCAGGGACAGGGCCCCGCGGGGCGATCGGCGCGGCCCGGCGGCGGCCGCGGCCCGGTCAGTCGTCCAGGCCGTGCTGCTCGAGCGCCCGCGCCGCCTCGGACCGCGACGCCGGGTTCACGGTCAGCTCATAGGCGCGCAGCCGCTGGTACGCCGCGTAGCTCGCGTCCTGCCACGCGACCGCGAGGCCGCGCCAGCCGTCGAGGAACGCGAGCCGGAACAGGTAGTCGCGCACGAACGCCGCGAGGAACACGAGGGGCAGCGCCCAGATGCCCGGGGGCTTCCCGGCGTCCACCCGCGTCTGCGCCTTGAGCTCGCCGTAGCGCAGCGTCTTCAGCGACTGGTGCACGAGCGTGGGGCTCTGGTGGTGCAGGAACGGCGCGCGCAGCGTCTCGGCCGGGCCGCCGAACACCATGGTCTCGTGCACGCGCACGTCGGTCCAGCGCGCCCGGCCGCGGTGGTAGAGCCGGCCCTGCTTCTCGCCCACGAGCGGCCGGTAGAAGCGCATGGGCCGGCCCATGTAGGAGGCCGAGCGGAGCAGCCACGCGCCGGCCTTCCCCTCCTCCTCGAGCGCCGGGAGCCGCGCCTCGATCTCCTCCGCGAGCGCGGGCGAGAGCTCCTCGTCGGCGTCGAGGAAGAGGATCCAGTCGTTCCGGGCCAGCGACGACGCGTGGTTCCGCTGCGGGCCGAACCCCAGCCACGGCTGGTCCACCACCCGCGCGCCGTGCGCGACCGCGACCTCGCGGGTCCGGTCCCTCGAGCCGGAGTCGACGACGATCTTCTCGTCGGCGAACGGCACCGAGTCGAGGCAGCGCCCGAGCTGGTGCGCCTCGTTCCGGGCCATCACGAGCAGGGTGAGCGGGACGCGGGCCATGCGCGGTCCTCAGTGTGCACGGACCGGGGTCGCCGCGGCCGGAAAGAAGGCGCCGGGCATGAAAAAGCCCCGCAGCTGGACGAGGGCTGCGGGGCCGATGCTGGTGACCCGTACGGGATTTGAACCCATGTTTTCGGCGTGAGAGGCCGACGTCCTAACCGCTAGACTAACGGGCCATTTTTCGAGCCCTGCTTCTACCCGCGGGCGCTGCGGCAGTCAACGCCGGGATGCGGGGTGAGGCGATACAGCTGGGGGACAAGGATTCGAACCTTGATAGCCAGATCCAGAGACTGGCGTCCTGCCGTTAGACGATCCCCCAATCTCTCTCTCGGGCGCTCAGCGGCCCGACTGCTCTTCCGGCGCGGCGCCGGAAGAATCCTCGTTACGGCTGCTTCTTCTCCGGCTCCTCGGCGATGAGGACGTAGACCCTCGTCTCGCCGCGCAGCTCGTAGACGTTCAACCCTTCCCACCTGCCCGGCTTCGCGTCCGGGTTCTCGATGTGCACGGCCTTCACGGCGGGAAGATCCGCGATCGGCCGCCGCCGGTACCTCGGTCCGTAGACCTGGCGGTAGAACTTCAGCGTCTCCTCGAAGCCCCGGCCGACCTTGTACCGGCGGTCCGCCACCTTCACGGCGTCGTCCGGGAGGGTGGCCCCGGCGACCTCGGTGGCGAGCGCCGCGCCCGGGAGGAGCGCGAGGAACGCAACAAGCGCGGCCTTGTAGCGCGTGGCGGCGTGCATCGTCAAGGGTCCCGTGTACCCGTCCCGGACCGCCCCGTCAACGCCAGACCCCGTAGGCCTTGCCCTTGTGGCCGGCCTCGCGGAGCACGAGCTCCCCCCGCTTCCAGGCGGCGGCCGCCTTCGGGCCGATCCAGCTGCCCTTCGGCTCGCTCCGGCGCCAGCTCTTCTTGAACAGGGTCGTGATCTCGTCGAACACCGACCTCAGGCCGCGGGGCTTCCCCTTGCGGTCGGTCGGGTCGTCGCTGACGTCGAGCTCGGCCCAGAGCCGGCCCTGGACGAGCTCGCCCTTCTCGTTCGGCACCGAGCGCTCGTAGTGGAAGACCGGCGACGGGATCTCCTCGATGACGAGCATCCCGCGGTCGGGGCCGCGCTTCACCGGGTGGACGATCACCGGCCCCAGGCGCTCGGCCGCCATGTACCAGCTCGGCGCGTCGCCGAGGCGCTCGACCGAGTCCTCGTGCACGGGGATCGGCGCGAAGCCGGGGGGGATGAGCTCGGGGTAGAGCGTGAGCTCGCGGCGCGCGAGCACGCGGAACAGCGCGCGCTCGTCGTCGGGCAGCATGAAGTAGAAGATCGTGGCGGCCATTCACTCCCGTCCAGGGAGCTGGTCATACCGCCTTCCGGCCGCCTCCGCGACCTTCCCGAGATCGTCCGCCGACGCCCGGTCGTGGGCGCCGCCGGGCCCGCGGTCCGCGTACAGCACGTTCACGATCCGTCCCTCGCAGAGGATCGGCACCGCGACGCCGCAGAGGGGCGGCCCGCCGCCGATGGCCTGGACGAGCTTCCAGTCGGCCTCGACGTGCGCGAGCGGCCCGTCGACCGTCATCCCGTGGAGGACCGCCGCCGAGACGATGCCCGGATCGCCGAGCGGGAGGAGCAGCGTGCGCAGCGACTCCGGGCCGAGCCCCGGGGCCCGGCCGTCCGCGCCGCACGCGAAGCCGTTCTCGAGCCGGAAGAGCACGGTGCGGTAGAACCGGCCGGCGGCGTGGCGGAGCAGGATCCCGAGCACGGCCTCCCGGTCGCGGGCGGCCGCCATGGCCGTCAGCGACACCTGCAGGTCGACCGGCCACTCCGCGGGCGGCTCGCCGGGGCGCGCCGGCGCCGCGGGCGGCTCGCCGCGGTCGAGCGCGAGCCTCGCGAGGAGATCTCGGGTGAAGGAGGGCAGCTCGAGCGGCGGCGGCTCCGGGCGGCCGCGCGGCGGGGCGGCCTCCACGGACTCCCCCTCGAGCGGCTCGCCCTCGAGCGGCCCGTCCTCGGCCGCGACGGATGCGGAGAGGTCGAGGGCCGGCACGCCGCCGGGGAGCGGCGGCGCGGGCGCGTCCGCGAGGGCCGCGGCGCCCGCCCCCGGGGCGTCCGACGCGTCCTCGTCGTCGCCGGCGAGGCCGAGGAGCGCGGGCCCCTCCTGCTCGACCACCTGCCCGGTCACCGGGTCGAACGCGCGGGCGCGCGGCGGGCGCGCCGCGCCGGGGTCCTCGGAGGGCGCGCGCGGCCGGAGGATCCCGGAGCGCATCGCCACAGCGCGCAGGTGGCGGTCCACCCGGTAGTGGGCGCGGAGCAGGTGCGCGAGGCGGGTCTCGGTGACGACCGCCGGGGTGACCTGCTTGCCGGACACGAAGGAGATCTCGTCGAGCAGCCCCAGCGCGCCGGGCTCGATGCAGCAGACGGTGAGCCGCCGGCCCTCGACCTTGTAGGGCACCGCGTTGCAGCGGTCGGCGAGGTCGGCCGGCACGAGCGCGAGCGCGGCCGGGTCCGGGGTGAGGTCGTCGCCCGCGAGCCAGGGCACGCCGTACTTCGCGCCCAGCACCTCGGCGAGGTCCTCCTCGCGCACGGCGCCCGCCTCGATGAGGTTCGTGCCCAGGCGGCCGCCGAACAGCACCTGGTTCTCGAGCGCCGCGTGGAGGCCCTCGAGCGTGCACGCGTTCCTCGCGAGCAGCATGTCGCCGATGCGCCTCATCCCCCCGCTCAGTGCCTCCCCGGCCTCGTGAGCCGCGCCGGATCCAGGACCCGCCGCGCCTCGCCCGCACGCAGCGTACCGGTCTCCACGGCCACCTCGCGAATCCCACGGCCGCTCGACAGGGACGCCTTCACGATCTCCGCCGCACGGACATACCCGATCCGGGGGGCGAGCGCGGTCGCGAGGCTCACCGTCCGCTCCGCGTAGTCATTGCATCGATCCGTGTCGGCCTCGAGCCCGCGGGCGCAGCGGTGGTCGAACGTGTGCACCGCGGCGGCGAGCACCTCCATCGCGTGGCAGAGGTCGAAGGCGACGAGCGGCATCATCACGTTGAGCTCGAGCTGGCCCGCCGCGGCGGCCCAGGCGATCGCGCCGTCCAGGCCGATGACCTGGTACGACACCATCGAGAGCATCTCGGCCATGGAAGGGTTCACCTTCCCGGGCATGATGGACGAGCCGGGCTGGACGGCCGGGAGCCGGAGCTCGCCGAGGCCCGTGGCCGGGCCGCTCCCCAGGAGCCGCACGTCGCCGGAGAGGCGCACGAGCTCGAGGGCCGCCACGCGGAGCGCGCCGGAGAGCGCCGCGAAGGGCGCGAGCGACTGCATCGCGTAGAACGGGTTCGGGTGCGGCTGGAGCGGGATGCCGGTGAGCCGCTCGAGCTCCCTCGCGGCGAGCGCCGCGTAGCGCGGGTGCGCGTTGACGCCGGTGCCGACCGCGGTGCCGCCGAGGCCGACCAGCGAGAGCTCCGGGAGCACGTCGCGGATCCGCCGCGCGGCGTTGCGGACCGCGACCGCCCAGCCGGAGACCTCCTGGCCGAGCCGGATGGGCGTCGCGTCCATGAGGTGCGTCCGGCCCGACTTCACGACGCGGTCCCAGGCCCTCGCCTTCTTCTCGAAGGTGCCGGCGAGGTCGGAGAGCGCGGCGAGCAGCGGCGGCGCGAGCTCGAGCGCGGCGAGCCGGATGGCGGTCGGCACGACGTCGTTCGTCGACTGCGCCATGTTGACGTCGTCGTTCGGATCGACCGCCGTGCGATCCCCGCGCGCCTTCCCGAGGAGCTCGGCGGCGCGGTTCGCGAGGACCTCGTTGACGTTCATGTGGTGCGAGGTGCCGGCGCCGGCCTGGTAGACGTCGACGACGAACTGCTCGCGGTGGTGGCCGGCGAGCACCTCGCGCGCGGCCGCCTCGATGGCGCGCGCCTTCACCCGGGGCAACAGCCCCAGCCTCGCGTTCGCGCGCGCGGCGGCGATCTTGATCCGGACCGTCGCGTCGACGAACGCCGGGTGGGCCACGAGGCCGGAGATCGGGAAGTTCTCCACCGCGCGCGCCGTCTGCGCGCCGTAGAGCGCCGCCGCCGGGACCCGCAGCTCGCCCATCGTGTCGCGCTCGATCCGCGTGCGCGGACCCCGCCCCCGCCGCTTGGCCATGTCCCCTTTCTAAGGGGCAGCGAGCCGGGAGGCCAGCCTTCGGAGCGCCAGCTCCGTCTTGGCGTCCTCGATCTCGCCCGACTCGCAGGCGTTCAGGGCGGCCCGGAGCCCGCGCCAGGACAGGAGGGCGCCCTCCTCCAGGGGTGAACCGTCCCCCGGGCCCGGCGCCTCGTAGGTATCTCCGTGGCCGTCCGGCTTCTCGACCTCCACCTCGAGGAGGTGGATCTTCTCCGAGACGATGCCCGGCAGCGGGAAGAAGGGCCCGCCCAGCTTCACGAGGCGCGAGGGCTCGACCGCGAGGCCGGCCTCCTCGTGCACCTCGTCGGCGCCGCGGCGCTGCAGGGCCGGAAAGCCGAGCTCGCCCGGCTCGAGCACGCCGGCGACGAGCTCCTCCACGAGCAGGTACTCGGGCTCCGGCAGGACCGGCGTCCGGCCGCGGCGGAAGTACGCCGCCGGCCTCAGGCCGCGCCGCGTGAGGACCTCGATGCCGGTCGCCGTCCGGGCCCAGACGCAGACCGCGACGGCGTCGAGCGTGGGCCGGTCGACGAGGTCGATCGGGTAGGGACGCGAGCACGTGCCGTCGGCGCGGCGGTTGCGGGCGGTGAGCCGCTTCAGGCGCAGGAAGCCCTCGTCCAGGCGGGCACGGTGGGTGTAGTCCTCGAGGACCTCGATCTCGGCGACGCGGGGCATGGGAGAGAAGGTATCCCCGAACCCGGCGCGGCGCGGCCGCACCGGTCGCGAGGGTCTCCGGAACCGGGTCTCGTGTAACCCCGGGTAGAGGGGGTCGAACCTGACGTCCGTGCCGGGCAGACGCCCTACACACGCAAGTGCCCGTGGGAAGACGGCTCTTCTCCGCCGCCCCCGGGGCGCCGATGGCTCCGCTCGTGCAAACGCTCACTCCACCCGGCCTCACCGCGGCTACCCACGGCGCGCGGCCCTGCCCGGACGGACCTACCCCAATGACCCTGCGCACGCGCATCCTGTCGATGATCGGCCTCTTCGGCCTCGGCTTCGCGGTCTTCACCTTCGTCGACCTGAAGATGGGCGGCCGCGTCCGGGTGAACGGGCCCCTCTACAAGGACATCGCGCTGCAGAAGGACCTCATCGCCGACGTGCTCTCCCCGCCGGCCTCCGCGCTCGAGGCGTTCCTCACGACCCACGAGCTGAGGAACCTCCGGGACCGCGCCGAGGGCGCCAGGCACCTCGAGGAGCTCTCCCGCGCCTTCGACGAGTCCCACGCCCGCTGGGCGCGCGACCTCCCGGCGGGCGAGCTCGCCCGGGCAGCGGCCCTGACGCGCACGACCGGGCGCGCGCTCATCGACCACCTGCAGCAGGCGGTCGTGCCGCTCGCGCTCGCGGGCCGGGACGAGGACGCCGAGAAGGCCCTCACCGCCGCGGCGCCGCTGTACGCGACGCACCGCCAGGCGGTGACCGAGCTCTCCACCCTCGCCGGGAAGAGCGTCGCCGCCGCGGAGGCCAACGCCCGCGAGGAGCTCACCGCCAACCTCCTGGAGCGCGCGCTCATCGCGCTCGCGGTGCTCGCGGTGGTCGGCTTCGTCGCCTTCCGGATCGGCCTCAAGCTGCGCCGCACCGTCGGCACCCTCGAGCGGGAGCTCCACCGCGCCGAGGAGGCCGTCTCCCGCGGCGAGCTCACCTTCCGCGCGAGCCCCGAGGTGGTCGACCCGGAGTTCCGCCCGCTCGTCACCGGCCTCAACCAGACCCTCGACGCCTTCGAGGGCCCCATCCGCGAGGCCTCCCGCGTCATCGGCGACATCGCGAACGGCCAGCCGCTCACGCCGGTCACCGCCCAGTACCAGGGCGACTTCAACGCGCTGAAGGACAACCTCAACGAGGTCGTCTCGATGGTGCAGACGCGGGGCAAGGAGATCGACCGCCTCCTGCAGAGCGCGCTCGAGGGCAAGCTCGGCGTCCGCGGCGACGCCGCCCTGTTCAAGGGCGCCAACAACCGGGTCATCGCCGGCATCAACGGCATGCTCGACGCGCTCGTGCGGCCGCTGCAGGCCTCCGCGCAGGTGGTGGCCGCCATCTCCCGCGGCGAGCTCCCGCCCCGGATGCAGGGCGAGGCCCGCGGCGAGTTCGCCGTGCTGAACGAGAACCTCAACGCCTGCATCGACTCGGTGAACGCCCTCGTCGCCGACACCCGCGTCCTCGCCGAGGGCGCCGTCGCGGGCAAGCTCGACGTGCGGGCCGACGCGAACCGCCACCGCGGCGACTTCCGGAAGATCGTCGAGGGTGTGAACGCCACCCTCGACGCCCTGGTCGGCCCCCTGCAGAAGGCGTCGGACGCGCTCGACCGCATCTCCCGCGGCGACGTCCCCACGCCCATCACCGAGGAGTGGCGCGGCGACTTCCGGAAGGTCCGCGACAGCCTCAACACCTCCATCGCCGCGATCACCCGGCTCGTCAACGACAGCTCCGCGCTCGTCGACGGCGCGGTGAACGGCCACCTCTCGATGCGCGCCGACGCGAAGGCGCACCAGGGCGACTTCGCGGTGATCATGGACGGCATGAACCGCACGCTCGACGCGGTGATCGCCCCGGTGGCGGAGGCCGACAAGGTCCTCTCCGAGCTCGCGAAGCGCAACCTGAAGGCGCGCGTGACCGGCGCGTACCGCGGCGACCACGCCCGCATCAAGCGCTCCACGAACGCGACCGCGCAGGCGCTCCACGACGCGCTCCTGCAGGTGGCCGGCGGCACCGACCAGGTCTCCTCGGCCGCCACGCAGATCGCGGCGTCCTCGCAGGCGGTCGCGGCCGGCGCGTCCGAGCAGGCCGCCGCGATCCAGGCCTCCTCCGAGAGCCTGGGCTCGGTCACCTCCATCACGGAGCAGGCCGCCGACGACGCGCAGAAGGCGAACGCGCTCGCGCGCGAGGCCCGCACCTCGGCCGAGGACGGCGCGAAGTCGATGGACGAGATGCAGGCGACGATGAACCGCATCCGCGCGTCCGCCGAGAGCACCTCGCAGATCATCAAGGACATCAACGAGATCGCGTTCCAGACCAACCTGCTCGCCCTCAACGCGGCGGTCGAGGCCGCGCGCGCCGGCGAGGCCGGCCGCGGCTTCGCGGTCGTCGCCGAGGAGGTGCGCTCGCTCGCCCTGCGCGCGAAGGAGGCCGCGCAGAAGACGGAGGAGCTCATCAAGCAGTCGGTCACGCAGGCGGGCCACGGCGAGGAGATGTCGCGGCAGGTGACCGCGAAGCTCGCCGACATCGTCGCCGGCATCGGCAAGGTCTCCGGGATCGTCGACACCATCGCCTCGGCGGCCAAGGTGCAGAAGTCCGGCATCGACCAGGTCTCGAAGGCCGTCTCCGAGATGGACAAGGTCACCCAGCAGAACGCGGCCTCCGCGGAGGAGTCCTCCTCGGCCGCCTCCGAGCTCTCGGCCCAGGCCGACGAGCTCGCCGAGATGGTGGCGAGCTTCCAGCTCGACCGCGACGCCGCGCCGTTGGCGGGCGGCGTGGGCGGACAGATCACCCGCGACGACGAGGACGACGACTCCACGCTGGTCTGGACGCCGGCCATCGCCGTCGGCCACCACGACATCGACACGCAGCACCAGGAGCTCTTCCGGCGCCTCGGCGCGCTCCTCGACGCGGTGAAGACGAACCGCACGGGCGAGATCGGCCGCCTCTTCGACTTCCTCGGCACGTACTGCGTCGACCACTTCGGGATGGAGCAGACGCTGATGGAGCAGACCGGGTACCCCGACTACCCGATGCACAAGGCCGCCCACACCCGCTTCATCAAGACCTACCAGGACCTGCAGGCCTCGTTCGGCGCGCAGGGCGTCACCTCCGACCTCACCCAGAAGCTGCGGGGCTGGATCGGCGACTGGCTCTGGGCGCACATCGGCCAGACCGACCGGAAGCTCGCGGGCTTCCTCCAGCAGCGCGGCATCGTCGAGGCCCCGGCGCTCCCGGAGCGGTCGCGCACGCAGGTGACGTTCTAGCGGCGCGACGACCGGAACGCTTCGTACCGCCGAACGGTGGTACGAAGCGTCGTGCGCCGCCCGCTCCTCCTCGCCGGGACCCTGGCCGCCGCGGCCTGCGCCCGGGACCCCCAGGCGATCCCGGTCGACCTCACCACGGAGGGCGAGGTCGCGCCGCTCTCCGTCGACGTCTCCTCGCCACGGCTCGCCTGGCGGCTCTCGCCCACCGGCGCGAGCGCACGGCAGGCCGCGTACGCGCTCGAGGTGCGGCGCGAGCCCGGCGGCGAGCTCGTCTGGTCGAGCGGCGCCGTCCGGAGCGACGCCACACGCGTCGCCTACGCGGGCCCGGCGCTCGCGCCAGGTGAGGCCCATGCCTGGCGCGTCCGCCTGGAGGACGCCGCGGGGCGCTGGTCGGGCCCGAGCGCCTGGGCGAGGTTCGAGACCGCCCCGGAC
Organism: Anaeromyxobacter sp.; assembly: GCA_046351695.1. Taxonomy (GTDB): domain Bacteria; phylum Myxococcota; class Myxococcia; order Myxococcales; family Anaeromyxobacteraceae; genus Anaeromyxobacter. Next base: position 693,904 of record JAXLYA010000002.1, read on the forward strand.
ACGGCTGGGTGGACCGCACGCTGGATCGGGCGGGACGAGCCCCGGCCCGGCCTCACGGTGCGGATCACCCCCTCGCCGCTCCTCCGCAAGGCCTTCACGTTGCCCACGCCCGCGGTCCGCGCCGTGCTGCGCGTCGCGGGGCTCGGGCTCCACGAGGTCGCGATCGACGGGGCGCGCGTCGGCGACGACGTGCTCGGGCCCGCGTTCACCGCGTACGACCGGCGCGTCGCGTACGACACCTACGACGTGACGGCGCTGCTCGGCGCCGGCGCGCACGCGCTCGCGGTGCGGCTCGGGCGCGGCTTCTACGCGACCTCGGGCCTCGACGGCTACGGCTGGAACCAGGCGGCCTGGAACGCGCCGCACGCGCTCCTCCTCCAGCTCGACGTCACCCTCGCCTCCGGCGAGACCGTCCGCGTCGCGAGCGACGCGGGCTGGCGCGTCGCCGACGGGCCCACGCGCAGCGACGGCGTCCGGACCGGGGAGCACCACGACGCGCGCGAGGAGCCGGCGGGGTGGACGCGGCCCGGGTTCGACGACGGGGCGTGGGCGGCCGCGGAGGAGGTGGCCGGCCCGCGCGGCGCGCTCCGGGCGCGGGTGGGTCCGCCGGTGCGCGTCGTCGAGACGGTCACGCCGGTGGCCGTGACCTCGCCCTCGCCGGGCGTGAAGGTCTTCGATCTCGGCCGCGTGACGGCGGGCTGGGCGCGCGTGACGCTGCGGGGGCTCCGCGGCGACGGCGTGAGCCTGCGCTACGGCGAGAAGCTCCTCGCCGACGGCGCCGTGGACGCCTCCGTCATGTACGCGGGCCCGCAGGAGGATGCGTACGTCCTCGCGGGCGGCGGCGACGAGCGCTGGGAGCCGCGCTTCACCTGGCACGGCTTCCGCTACGTGGAGGTCCGCGGCGCGCCCGAGATCGTGGCGCTCGAGGGCCGGGTCGTGCACGCCGACGTCCCGCACACCGGCACGTTCGAGAGCTCGAGCCCGCTCCTCGACGCGATCTGGGCCGCACAGCGGCGCACGATCGAGCACAACCTGCAGTCGGTTCCCACCGACTCGCCGCAGTACGAGAAGTCGGGGTGGGCCGCCGACGGGTGGCTGTGGGGCAGGTCCGCGCTGCTCCTCCTCGGCGTGGAGCGGTTCCACGAGAAGTGGCTCGCCGACTGGCGCGACGCCCAGCGCGCCGACGGCGCGCTCGGGGTGATGGTGCCCTGGCCGGGCGCGGGCCCGTTCGCGCCCTACCTGGACGACCCCCTCTGGTCCGGCGCGCACGTGCTCCTCGCCTGGGACCTCTACCAGGAGCGCGGCGACCTCCGCGTGCTCGAGGAGAACCACGACCTCATGCGGCGCTGGCTCGACCGCGCCGCGGGCCTCGTCGAGCCCGCCGGCTGGCTGTGGACGGGCCACACGTACGGCGACTGGCTGAACCCCGGCGCCGGCTCCGACGACGTGCTCCTCGCGAGCGCCGCGCTGTCGCACGAGGCGCGCACCTTCGCCGCGATCTGCCGCGCGCTCGGCCGCGTCGAGGAAGCGCCCGCGTACGACGGGCTCGCCGACCGGATCGCGGCGGCGGTCAACGCGCGCTTCTTCGACCCGGCGCGGAACGTCTACCAGGCGGCGGGCGCGCCGTACCGGCAGGCCTCGAACGGCGTCGCGGTCGCGTGGGGGATCGTGCCCGAGGGGCGGGTGCGGGCGGTGGTGGACGGGATCGCCGACGACGTGGCCGCGCGCGGGGATCACCTCTCCACCGGCGCGTTCGGCACGAAGGTGCTCCTGCCCGTGCTGACCGCGCACGGCCACGGCGACCTCGCCGTGCGCCTCGCGCTCCAGACGACCTACCCGAGCTGGGGATACCTCGTCGGCGCGCTGGGCGCGGACACGCTCTGGGAGGGCTGGGGCGGCGACGAGCGCTCGCGCGACCACGCCTTCCTGGGCTCGATCGTGGACTGGATGGTCGCGGACCTCGCCGGAGTCCAGCCGATCGAGCCCGGTTACCGCAGGCTGCGCGTGGCGCCGTTCGTGCCCGGGGCCGGGCTCGACCACGCGGCGGCGTCGGTCGAGACGCCCCACGGCCGCGCCGCCGTGCGCTGGCGCCGGGGGGCAGGGATCGAGGTGGAGGTGCCGCCGAACACCGGCGCGGAGATCCGGGTGCCTGCTGCGCTGCCGGGACGCTGCGATCCAGGCATGCGCCCGGTCCGTTCGGAGCCGGGCGCGACGGTCTACGAGGCCGGGCCGGGGCGGCACGGGTGCGGGAGGTTGTGAGGGGGGGGAGGAGGGCCGTCGCTGCTATCACGTTTGATAGCAGTTCCCCGCGGGCGGGAAGGGAGGGAGCGGGCCCTACCCGGCCGGGACGAAGCGCGCGGTCTCCATGAACATCCGGAACGCGCCGCGCGCCGGTCCCTCGGCCTTGGGGCCCCAGTAGAAGGTGGAGATCCTCCAGGCACCCTCGGGGGCACACAGGACGAGCGTCGGGAAGGAAACGTCCTTGCCGTCGTGGAGCCAGCCGTGGAGACCCGCGACGGTGGCGGGCTCGAGTTCCGGCGCCTTCTGCATGGCACCCTTCAGCCACGCGGCCACCGCTACCGGGTCGCGGCACTGTTCGGCGCGGAGGTCCCCCGGGAGCACCACGCTGAGCGAACCGCAGGACCGCACGTCACGCTCGACACAGAAGCTGAGCCCCACGCCGTTCCCGAAGTCCCGGAGCGCGAACTTCGCGGGCCGCTCGAACGCGAGGTCGTTCAGGCGAACCGGCTGCGTGCCCGCCGGGGTGGGCTCACCGCTCGTCAGCTTGACGACCGGCGCGCACGAGGTGGTGAGGGCGACGACCAGGAGGAGGCGGGCCAGGGGCATGCGCGACGATAACCCGGCGGCCGGCGATTCTCACCGAGCGCCGGAGCGAGGTCCCCGGTCCGGAGTGTCAGCGATGAACCCGGTTTGGACCCTCGAGCGTCAGACCTCGGCACTAGACTTCCGTTCAGATGGCTCGCCGGCTCCAGATCGCGGAAAGCGCTGCGGCAGAGGGGGATGACGCCTTCCTCGCGCGGCTCGAGGCGCGCGCCGCGGCGGCGAAGGACGCGCCCGCGTTGCTCGCGCTTCCCGAGGTGGATGCGGCCCGGCTCATTTCTCTCACGGTGAAGCTCGCGAAGGGAGGCGGCGCGAAGGACCTCACGCTCGGCGAGGGGCTCGCGGCGCTCCGGCAGCACGACCTGAAGCTCGGCTACAACGGCATCGGCGACCTCGCGCTGGATCGCCTCGGGATCGATCCGGCGCATGCGCGGTGGCTCGCGGCCATGGCCGGGAAGCTCGCGGCGCGGCCGCTCGTCAGGGAGGCGGTCGTCGCGGGCGAGCTCTCGCTCCGGAAAGCGGACGCGATCGTCGATGTCGCCTTCGGGGGCGAGGAGCGGCGCTGGCTCGACCTCGCGAAGGTCCGGTCGGTGCGGGAGCTCGAGGCGGCCACGAAGCCGGGGACGGATCCGTACGACCAGGGCTGGCGTGAGCTCTTCGCGATGCTGGACGACGACCCGGTCCACCGAGAGGGCGTGGAGGAGGCCTTCGGGATCGCGTCCGTCGTGCTCGGCCACCTCGACGCGCCCCGCTGGAAGGTCCTCCAGGCGATCTCGATGGAGTTCCTGGGCGGGTTCCCGCTGCCGGAGCACCTGGAGGACGGATCGTCAGGTGTGGCGCGTGAAGACGTTGGCGCCGAGGCCTGCGTGAAATCGTCAGGTGTGGCGCGTGATGGCGCGGGCCCGACGGGATCGTCAGATCTGGCGCGCCCCACCCCTCCGGCAGCCGGGCCTGCCACCCCTCCCTGGCCACGCCCCCGCCCGCGCATCCTCCTCCGCGAGCTCGAAGCGCTCGTGAAGGACCGGATCCCGGAGGACGAGCGGCTCGGCCGGGCCCTCGTGCTCGTGAAGTTCTTCCGGGCCTGGAAGGTCGAGGTGGAACACGTTCAGCGCGTTCGCGGCTTCGAGGCCTTCTGCGTCGAGGTCCTCGGCATCGCGCCGTCCACCGCCCGCCAGCGGATGACGCTCGAGCGGAACCTCCGGCCTCTGCCCGAGCTCCGGGCCGCCCTGCGCGACGGCACCCTCTCCTACGAGCAGGCCCGCGCGGTCGCCAAGGTCGCGACGCCCGCCGACGTGAAGGCGCGCATCGAGGCGGCCGCGGCGAAGCCGGCGCTCGACACGAAGCGGGAGGTCCGCGAGGAGCAGGATCGTCAGATCTGGCGCACGGGCGAGGTGAGGTTCCCCGTCCCGAAGGACGTCGACGCCCTCTTCAAGGACGCCGTCACCGCCGCGCGCCTGCGCGCCGGCGCCCCCCTCACCCCCGGCCAGGCGCTCTTCATGATGAGCGCGCACTTCACCGAGACCTGGGTCGACCTCGCCCTCGCCCTCTGGAAAAAGGCCGACGAGGTGATGAAGCGGGACCAGGGGAGGTGCCAGGTCCCCGGCTGCTCTCACGCCGCCCAGCACGTCCATCACATCCGCTTCCGCTCCCACGGCGGCGGCTCGGAGTCCTGGAACCTCGTGGCGCTCTGCGCCGCCCACCACCTCGTCGCCATCCACCAGGGCTTCATCCGCGTCCGCGGCAGGGCGCCCGACGACCTCGTCTGGGAGTTCTTCGAGCGCGACGGCCTCGAGCTCGCCGTGCTGGATCCGGAGGACCGGGAAGAAGCGCCGCCCGTCGCCTTCGCGACCCAGCCCCTCGCACAGGGGGCCGCCGCATGACCCAGCTTCAGCTTCAGCTTCAGCTTCTGCTTCAGCTACTGCTTCAGCTTCTCCTGCTCCTGCTTCCGCTCCTGCTTCCCCTCCCTCGGCCCCGGCACCCCCTCGTCCTCCTCGAGCATCCGGTACTTCGCGCCCTCGGGGTCCTCGTACTGGCCGCTCTTCACCGTCCACATGAAGAACGCCCACGCCCCGAGGCCGAGGCCGAGCGACAGCAGGATGAGGCCGGCGAGGTTCACGCGGGGATCCTACCGCAGCGCGCCCTTCAGGCGCGCCGAGTTGAAGACCACGATGACCGAGCTCGCCGCCATCGCGGCCGCGGCCACGATCGGGTGCAACAGGCCCATCATCGCGAGCGGGATCGCGGTCACGTTGTACGCGAACGCCCAGAACACGTTCTGGTGGATGACCCGCGTCGTCTTCCGGGAGAGCATCACGAGCTCGCCCAGCAACCTGAGATCGTCCCGCACGAGCACCGCGTCCGCGCTCTCGAGCGTCACGTCGGTCCCGCGCCCCATCGCGACGCCCACGTCGGCCTGCGACAGCGCGGGCGCGTCGTTGATCCCGTCGCCCACGAAGAGCACCCGCCGGCGCTTCGCCTGGAGCTTCGCGACCACCTCGCGCTTGTCGACCGGCGTCGCCTCCGCCACCGCCTCGAGCCCGAGCCCGCCCGCGACCGCGGCGGTCGTCACCGGGTGATCCCCGCTCACGATCTGCGGCGCGATCCCGGCCCGGCGCAGCGCCGCGACGGCCGCGGGCGCCTCGTCGCGCACCACGTCGGCGACCGCGAGGAGCGCCTCGACCCGGCCCGCGCGCGCGAGGAACGCCACCGTGCGCCCCTCCGCCTCGAGCCCGCGCGCGCCCGCCTCCGCCTCGTCCCCGACCGCGACCCCGCGCTCGGCGAGGAGCGCCCGGTTGCCGGCGAGCACCGGCTGGCCGTCCACGTTCGCCACGACGCCGCGACCGGGGATGGCCTGGAAGCCCGAGACGTCCGGCGCCGGCGCCCCCGCCGCCCGCGCGGCGGCGACGATCGCCCGCCCGAGGTGGTGCTCGCTGCGCGCCTCGACGGCGCCGGCGAGGGCGAGCGCGCCGTCCCGGTCGAGGCGGCCGCGGTCGGCCCCGCCCACCGGCACCACCGCCACGAGCTCCGGCTTCCCCCGGGTGACGGTCCCGGTCTTGTCGAGGAGCGCGTCGGTCACCCTCCCCGCCCGCTCGAGCACGTCGCCCCCGCGGATGAGGATCCCCCGCGTGGTCGCGAGCCCGGTCGCGACGATGATGGCGACCGGCGTCGCGAGCCCGAGCGCGCACGGGCACGCGATGACCACGACCGAGATGCCGGTCATCACCGCCTGATCGAGCGGCGCCCCGCGCGCGAGCCAGACGGCCACCGTCCCTGCCGCGAGCACGAGCATCGCCGGCACGAACACCCCGACCACCCGGTCCGCCACCGCCTGGATGCGCGGCTTCCTGACCTGGGCCTCCTCCACCGCGCGCACGATCCCGGCGAGCACCGTGTCCTTGCCGGTGCGGGTCACCTCGACGTCGAGCGCGCCGTGGCCGTTCAGCGTGCCGCCGACCACCGCGGCGCCCGGGCGCTTCCCGACCGGCCGCGACTCGCCGGTGAGGAGCGACTCGTCCACCTCGGAGTCTCCCGCCCGCACCACCCCGTCCACCGGCACGCGCTCGCCGGGCACCACCCGCACGAGGTCGCCCGCGGCGAGCGACGCGACCGCGACGGAGCGGACCACCTCCGCGCCGTCCGGCCCGCGCTCGAGCCGTCGCGCCTCGCGCGGCGCGAGCGCCGAGAGCCGGGCCACCGCCTCGCTCGCTCGCCCCTTCGCGGCCGCCTCGATGTAGCGGCCCACGAGCACGAGCGTCGGGATCATGGTCGCTGTGTCGAAGTAGACCTCGCCGCCGCGCGCCATCTGCCAGAGGCTGTAGCCGAGCGCCGCCCACGAGCCGATGACGACGAGCGCGTCCATCCCGAAGGACAGGTGCTTCAGGCCCGCCCAGGTCGCCCGGAGGAACGGCGCGCCCGCGTAGAGCAGCACCGGCAGCGTGAGCCCGAGCGAGATCCACTCCATCAGCCGGCGCGTCGCGGCGTCGATGTCCTGGAAGTACCCGGCGTAGAGCGCCGCCTGGTAGATCATGAGCTGGGAGGCGAGGAAGCCCGCCGTCCCGAGCCGCACGAGGAGGTCCTTCACCTCCGCCCGCCGCGCCTCCGCCTGCCCGCCCTCGCTCCAGGGCTTCGGCACGTACCCCGCGGCGCGGATGCGCCCCAGCACCACCTCGAGCGGCGCCGCGGCCGGGTCGAACCGGATGCGCGCCTTGTGGGTCGCGTAGTTCACGCGCGCGTAGGCGACGCCGGGCGTCTTCTGCAGCATCCGCTCGTTCAGCCAGACGCAGGAGGCGCAGTGGATGCCGTCCACGTAGACGTCGACCTCGGCGAGGGCGCCCTCGGGGCCGCTCGACTCGCGCACCGCCTCGCGGATCGCGGCGAGGTCCGGCTCCGGCAGGGACGACACCGCCTGGCCAGGACCGTCCCACCGGCGGGACGCGTAGTAGCTCCCGAGCCCCTCGGCGTGGACCATCTCGTAGACGCCGCGGCACCCGACGCAGCAGAAGATCCGCTCCTCGCCGCCGACGACCGCCCGCACCTCCTCGTGCGGAGGGACCGGCAACAGGCAGTGCGCGCAGCCCTGCTCGCTCACCCGTGCAGCCCGCGCCAGACGAAGAGCACGCCCATGGCCGCCACGAGGACGCCGCCGAGCCGGTACAGGACGCCCCGCGCCCTCACCGACAGCCACGCCCCGGCGACGCCCGCCGCGAGCAGCGCCGGGAGCGTCCCGAGCCCGAAGGCGAGCGAGAGCGCGAGCCCCTCGCCGAGGCTGCCCGTGCCGGCGGCCCCGAGGAACGCGGTCCAGGAGAGCCCGCACGGCAGGAAGCCGAGCGCGAGGCCCGCCGGGTACAGGCTCCCGGGCGCGGCGCCGAGCACCCCGCGCACCTTGCGCATGAGCTTGCCCGACGCCGCCGCCTCGAGCTGCTTCAGGAGCGCCGAGGCACCCGAGGCCCCGAGGCCGAGCAGGATCATGAAGAACCCGGCGACGACCGCGACCGCCTGCGAGAAGCCCGCGAGCCGGCCGGCCACGTTCACGAAGGCGCCGGTCAGGCCCAGGACGCCGCCGAGCACGGTGTACGTCGTGATCCGCCCGGCGTGGTACGCGAGCTGGCCCTTGAGCGCGTGCGCCGCGGCGGCGCGCCCGCCGGCGGCCGGGGCCGCGGCCGGCCCCCCCGCCGAGAACACCATCGCGCCCACGAGCGGGCCGCACATGCCGATGCAGTGGCCGAAGCCGCCGAGGAACCCCGTGGCGAGCGCCATCGCGACGGCGTCGGTCACGCGGCGGCCCCGCTCACTCGACCACCTTGAACGGGAACCGCGCGGTCCGCTTCGCCTCGGGGCCCGCGGCCTGGCCGGGCAGCGTCACCTCCACGGTGGCCTCCCAGTCCTTCCGCCCCGACATGCAGCGGACCACCGTCGCCGTGCCCACGTAGCGCCCCGGGGCGTCCTCCTTCAGGACGACGACGTTCTCGCCCATCTGCATGCCCGGCATGGCGAGCGACACCCTCACCGCGGCGCCGGGGACGGGCTTCCCGCCCGCGGCGAGGCTCGCGACGGCCGCGAGCGAGGCCATGGTCCGGAGCGGCCGGGGCCCGAGCTCGAGCGTCAGCTCGGCGTCGCCGGCGGGCAGCGTGCAGGGGCCGGCGCCGAGGTCGCAGGCGTCGGCGGAGCGGACGGCCTTCTCGATGCGGAGGCGGTCCGCGCCCTTCGAGACGTCGAACGCCACGAGCCACTCGCCGCGGCCGGACACGCCGGTGTCGGCCGCCCAGCGGCCGGGGCCGATCGCGACCGCCCTCGCGCGCTTCACGTCGCGGGAGGTGTCGGGGCGCGAGAGCGCCACCTCGACCTCGGCGCCGTCGAGGGGCTTGCCGGCGCCGTCGAGCACCGCGAAGGTGATGGTCCCCGCGCCGGCGGCGACCGCCCCGCCCTCGACCTTCACGTCCCAGCGCAGGCGCTCGCGGGCCTCGCGGTCGGCGGCCTGGCGCAGCCCCTCCTCGTAGGGCTTCGCGACGACCGTGTCCTCGCGCACCTTCGCGCCGACCCACATCGTGAGGGCCACGGCGCCCAGCGCCCCCACGGTGGCCACGGCGACGACGACGTTGAGGGTCGGGTTCTTCATCGGGGATCCGTTCGCGAGCCGCTGAGAGTTCACTGCGCCCCCCGGGGGCACGGCGTCACGGCGCCGCGGGGGCGGTGACCGTCAACGGACGGGCCCGGCGCTCCGGGGGGTGAGCGTCGGTCCAGCGGGCCTCGGCGACGAGCTCGCCGTTCGAGAGGCCGGGCGCGAGTGTACGCGCAGTCGCGACCACGCGGAACTGCCGCCGCTCGCCGGGCGCGAGGGAGAGCGTCGCCGGGTGGAGCTCGAGCGCCTCGCCGCCCGCGGCCATCACCAGGGTCACGTCGGCGGCGGCGCGGCCGCGGTTCTCCACCGCGACCGAGTAGGCGGCGAGCACGCGCCCGTCGGCGGCCCGGCGGGTGCGGAAGGCCGCGTCGGCCATGGCGTCGACGGTGAGGAGCGGACGGCGGGCGACGACGACGCCGAGGACGAGCGCGAGGAGCACGGTGGCGCCGGCGAGCGCGGCCACCACGGGGCGGAACGGCCGCGGCGGCTGCCCGAACTCCCCGTGCGCGTAGCCCACGAGGTCGGGCGCTCGCTTCAGCTTCGCCATGATGGGCTGGCAGGCGTCGATGCACTGCCCGCAGGCGATGCAGCCCATCTGCAGGCCGTCGCGGATGTCGATGCGGGTCGGGCAGACCCGCACGCACGCGCCGCAGTCGACGCAGTCGGCGTCGCGCCGCCGGTCGTAGGCGACGACGAGCGTGTGCCGGTCGAAGAGGACACCCTGCAGCTTCGCGTAGGGGCAGGCGGTGGCGCAGAAGTCCGCGCGCAGGAACGCGAGATCGAGGAAGACCACGCCCGCGGTGACGAGCCAGCCCCACAGCGCGGGCGCGGGGAGCGTGCCGGCGGCGAGGCCGCGGTAGAAGTCGCCGGGCGTGACGAAGTACCAGACGACCGCCGCGCCGACCGCGAGCGAGACGAGCGCGGTGAGGACGAAGCCGGCCGGGCGGCGCCAGCGCCGGGGCAGGCGCCGCTTCTCGGGCTCGATCCAGCGCGTGAGATCGCCGAGGACGGTCTGGGGACAGCCCCACCCGCACCAGACGCGGCCGGCGAGCAGGGTGACGGCGAGGAACAGGAAGGTGACGACCAGGGTGGCGAGCAGCACCACCCAGGCCTCTCCGAGCACGAACGACGCGCCGAACGCGTGGAGCCGGCCGGTCGGGACGTCGAGGCGGAGCGCGCTCTCCCCGCCGATGGTCACGAAGGGCAGCCCGAACCAGGCCGCGGCCTGGGCTGCCCCCGCGACGCGGCGCCAGCGGTGGAGCCTACCGGTCGTCATCCTCGAGCATCTTGTACTTCGGCGCCTCGACCCGGTCCTTGCGGCGGCGCGAGTACGAGACGGCCGTGATGCCGATGAGGAGCACCACGAGCGTGATGCCGAACACGAGGTACGCGACGTCCGGGGTCATGGCGCGGCCCCTAGCCCTTCTTCTTCCTGGTCGCGAACATGATCCAGAGCCCGATCGCCGCGGCGGTCGGGAGGACGGTGAACATGATCGTGGCGGTCATGTTCGCCCCGGCGCTCGCGCCGCCGTCCGCGTCCTGCGACTGGGACCAGCCGCCGAGCGCCGGCGAGTTGGTCCACAGGTAGTAGGGCATCCAGAGCACGAGCCCCCAGAAGAGGATGGCCCAGCCCACCGGGATCTTGTGGGCCGTCTCCTTGGCCTCGAACTTCGACAGGTCGTCGTTCTGCTCGAGATCGGCCATGGCTACTCCTTCCCCGTCGTGTGGGTGGTGCCGCCGTGATCGGCTTCCTCGTGCTTCTTGTGCGAGCGCAGCCAGGTGACGAGCGCCCAGGCGTCGTCCTCGGCGAGCTCCGCCGCCGGCATGCCGCCGTCGGCGCGGCCGGGGCGGCCGAGCGCGGGCTTCGCGTCGCTGCCGAAGGTGATCATGCCGACGTAGGCCGCGTCGGGCATGTCGCCGTCGACCTCGAGGAACCGGTTGTCGATGAGGCTCGGGGCGACGCCGTCGATGCCCTCGCCCTCCTCGCCGTGGCAGGCCGCGCAGCCGTTGTCCTCGAAGACCCGGCGGCCGCGCTTCGCGGCGTCCGCGTTGCCGGCGAGCGGGTTCACCTCGGCGAGGTCGATCGAGGTGGGCTTCCTCGAGCGGTCGACCGCCTTGCCCAGCGAGACGACGTAGGCGACGAGCGCGTCGAGCTTGTTCTTGCCGCCGACCGCCGCGGGGGCGCCGGCGATGTCCTCGTCGGTGTACGGGACGCCGACGGTGCGGAGCGCGCGCATGTGGGCCTGGAGCTCGGCCGCGTCGATGGCCTCCTGCTTCAGGAACGCGTACGCCGGCATGTTGGAGCGCGGCACGAGCGCCTGGGGGTTCTCGAGGTGCTGCGCCTGCCAGTCCTTCGACGGCTTGATCCAGCCCTCGAACGCGAGGTCCGGGCCGGTGCGCTTCGAGCCCCAGAGGAACGGGTGGTCGTAGGCGAACTCGCCCGCGAGCGAGTAGCGCGCGCCCGGGACCTCGGCGCGGCTGCCCTTGTAGCGGACGATCTCGGAGCGGAGCGGGCGGACGGTCTGCGTGTGGCAGGCGTTGCAGCTCTCGCGCTGGTAGACGTCGCGCCCCGCGAGCTCGAGGGCGCCGAGCGGCTTCAGGCCCGGCACCTTCTGCTGCATGTCCTGCCGGAAGATCGGGTAGGCCATCGTGGCGATGGACCCGACGAGCACCGTGACCGCGACGAGGACCGTGAAGAGGACCGGCTGCGAGTAGATCTTGTTGGCCATGGTCGTCTCCCCTACGCCGCCGAGGCCGCCGCAGGCGCCGCGGCCTCGAGGGCCCGGCCCTTACGGATGGTCATGATCACGTTGTAGACGAAGAAGAGCATGCCCACGGCGAAGATGACGCCGGCGAACGTGCGGGCCTGCCACATCGGATAGTTGTCGACGACCGTGTCGATGTAGTTCGGGTAGAGCAGCTTCCCGTTCGCGTCGGTCGCCTTCCACATCCAGCCCTGGCGGATGCCGGTGATCCACATCGTGATCGAGAAGAGGAGCTGGCCGACGAGCACGAGCCAGAAGTGCGTGTTGGCGATCTTCTCGGAGTAGATCTCGGTCCCGTAGATCTTCGGGATGACGTAGTAGATCGACGCCGTCGTGACCATCGTCACCCAGCCCATCGTGCCCATGTGCACGTGGCCGGGGACCCAGTCGGTGTAGTGGATGAGCTGGGAGACGACGCGGAACGCCTGCGTGGGACCCTGCACCGTCTGCAGGCCGTAGAAGGTGATGCCGAGGACGAAGAACTTGGTCAGGTAGTTCGACCGCATCTTCGACCAGTCCTGCCCCACCGTGTAGTAGCCGTTCACGACCGAGCCCCAGCTCGGCGCGATGAGGAAGATGGTGAAGATGATGCCGAGCGTCTGGAGCCAGTCCGGGATCGGCGTGTAGACGAGGTGGTGCGCGCCGGTCCACAGGTACGCGAACACGAGCGACCAGAAGGCGACGATGGAGAGGCGGTGGCTGAAGATGGGCAGCCCCGTCGACTTCGGGAGGAAGTAGTAGAACATCGCGAGGATCGGCGTCGTGAAGACGAAGCCGACCGCGTTGTGGCCGTACCACCACTCGACGTTGGCGGAGTTCGCGCCCGCGAACAGGTGGTAGCTCTTCGTGAGGCCCGCCGGGATCGACAGGTTGTTCACGATGTACAGCACCGCGACGGCGACGACGGTCGCGAGCACGTACCAGAGCGACACGTACATCTGCTCTTCCTTGCGCTTCACGATGGTGCCGATCACGTTCACGGCGAACATCACCCAGAGCACGACGATCGCGATGTCGAGGGGCCACTCGAGCTCGGCGTACTCGAGCGACTGGGTCTGGCCGGCGAGGAGCGAGACCGCGGCGAGCGCGATGCCCGCGTTGAAGAGCCAGAGCTGGAAGCGCGCCAGCTTCGGGAAGAGGAGCGGCCGCTTCGTCAGCCGCATCACGATCCAGTAGCTGAGGCCGAAGATGGCGCCCACGCCCAGGCCGAAGGCGAGGCCGTTCGTGTGGACGGTGCGGAGGCGCCCGTAGGTCAGGTAGGGCGCGAAGTTGGCTGCGGGGGCCCAGAGCTGAATCGAGATCAAGAGGCCCAGCACGATGCCCACGACCCCCCAGAAGATGGCCGACAGGATGAAGCCCTGGACCGTCTGGTGGTCGTAACGGTAATCGTTCATGAGACGTTCCCCTCCCGGGTGAGAATGCGCGGCGCACCATACAGGAGCCAAATGGGTCCGAACAGGGGCAAACTTCCCGGGTCAATTCACCGGAGGTCCGCGGACTCACTTGCGAAATTGTCGCGCAACGCGTGCGGAGTTTGAGCGCATTTTGACCCTCGTCGGGGTCAAACCGTGCACCCGCTGCGGGTGAGAACCGTTCGTTTACCGCTCTCGGACCATTGGCCCGTCGGAGTCATCCCGGCCGGATGTCGACCCGGTTGTCGTAGAAGGTCGAGCCGAACGCCTCGTCGGTGAGGCGCTGCGAGGTGAGCGCGTTCACGTTCCGGCCCGAGAGCGTGTGCTCGAGCCAGGCGACGCCGGGCGCGACCGCGACGCCCGGCGGCACGCCCTCGTCGACCACGAGCCGGAACGCGACCTCGCCGAGCGCGTTCCAGGCGACGACCCGCCCGCCGTCGGCGAGCCCGCGCCGGCCGGCCTCCTCGCGCCCGAGGAGGAGCGGCATCACGCCGTTCCGCTCGCGCAGCTCGGGGCGCTCCTGGAACGTGGAGTTGAGCGTGTGCAGCGCCGGGGCGGTGACGAGCCGGAGCGGCAGCGGGTTCGCCTCGCGCTCGGCGTGGGACGGCAGGTACCCCGGCAGCGGGGAGGCGTGGCGCGGGTTCACGAGCTCGATCCGGCCGGAGGGCGTGCCCCACGCCTCGCCGCCGTCGGCGCGGCGGGCCCGGGGCGGCGGCGCGAGCACCACGGGCTCGCCCGCGTCGAAGGCGGCGCGGTCGACGCCGCGCCACCAGTCCGGGCGGGTGCGGATCGAGTCGTCGAGCACGCGGGTGATCACCGCGTCGGCGTCCATCGAGAAGACCGGGTCGGCGAGCCCGAGCGCCCGGGCGAGGCGCTGCACGGTCTCGAGGTTCGGCAGGGACTCCCCCACCGGCCGGACCACCGGCCGCACCCGCTGCACGGTGTAGTGGCCGTAGGAGCGGTAGAGATCGGCGTGCTCGAGCGAGGACGTCGCGGGCAGCACCACGTCGGCGAAGCGCGCCGTGTCGGTGAGGAAGCGCTCGTGCACCGCGAGGAAGAGATCCTCCCGCGCGAGCCCCGCGAGCACGGCGTTCTGGTCGGGCGCCACGGCGGCCGGGTTCGAGCACCAGACGTACATCGCCCTCACCGGGGGGCCGCCGCCGGGGTCGCGCAGCGCGTCGCCGAGCCCGTTCATGGTGAAGGTGCGGACCGGGCGCGGGAGGAGGTCCGGGCGCTGCCAGCCCGAGAGGTCGAACGCCTGCGAGGAGGAGGTCGACATCCAGCACCCGCCGCCCGGACGGCCCGGCGCGCCGAGCACGGCCGAGAGCGCCACCACCGCGCGCAGGTTCGCGGCGCCGTTCCCGTGGCGCGACGGCCCGCCGCCCGGGCGGAGCGTGGGCGCGCGCGCCTTCGCGAGCGTGTGGGCGAAGCGCTCGATCTCCCCGGGCGGGAGCCCGACGATGGGGCTCGCCCAGGCCGGCGACCACTCCGCGAGCGCGCGGGCCCGGAGCTCCGGCCAGCCCACCGCCTCGCGGGCCAGGAACGCCTCGTCGGCCATGCCGTCGCGCGCGAGCACGTGGATCGCCGCGAGCGCCAGCGCGCCGTCGGAGCCGGGCCGCACCACCAGCACCTCGTCGGCGAGGTCCGCGCCCTCGTGGCGGTAGAGCTCCACGAGGACCACCCTCGCCCCCCGCCGCCGCGCGTCCTTGAGGCGCTGGACGAGGTGGATGTTCGTCGCGACGACGTTCGCGCCCCACACGACCACGAGGTCCGCGCGTTCGAGCGCGTCCGGGCCGGGCTGGGCGGTCGCGCCCATCACCGCGGTCCAGGCCGCGTCCTGGGCCGGGGTGCAGATCGAGCGCTCCAGGCGCGAGGCGCCGAGCGCGTGGAAGAGCGCGAAGCCGGCGTTCCGCTGCACGACGCCCATCGAGCCCGCGTAGGAGTAGGGCAGGATCGCCTCGCCGCCGTGCTCCGCCGCGGCCGCCCGGAGCCCGTCGGCGACGAGGCGGATCGCCTCGTCCCAGCTCGCCCGGCGGAACTCGCCCTTGCCCTTCGGGCCCGTGCGCACGAGCGGGGTGGTGAGCCGCGCCGGCGAGTGCACGCTCCGTTCATACCCGTTCATCTTCGGGCAGAGCGTGCCCTGGCTGTAGGGGTGGGCCGGGTCGCCTCGCACCTTCACCGCCACCCCACCCTCCACGTGCACGGAGAGCCCACACGCGTCGGGGCAGTCGAACGGGCAGATGGAACGCAGGTCGGCCATGCCGGCACTCTAGTCGAGGTCGCGGGAGCCCACGACGTACCGGGTGGTCGTCCCGCGACCCGGGCGTCCGAGGTTCGTGTGGCCCACGGACACGGGCATTCGCCCGCCCGGGCCCGCTGCTACCTTCGCGAGCGACTTCGCGACCGGTTCCAGGGAGATCCGCCTGTACGAGACCAACGCCACCCGCGTGTACCTCCTGCGCCAGGACGGCGCCGCGCCGCCGCCCGAGGGCCGCCAGGCCCTGCTCGAGGGGCTGCGCGCCGCCTCGGCCGGCGGGCCGGTCGCCGTGGTGATCGACCTCGGCGAGCGCCCCTCGTTCGATCCCGGCAGCGCGGCCTGGTGGCTGGGCGTCCTCGAGGACCGCGGCGCCGACGTCGCGGTGCTGGCGGTGATCACCCGGGCCCGCTCGCTGATGCTCGGCACGCTCGCCTTCTCCGCGATGGTCTCGCTCCGCCACCTCCCGGTCGAGGTGAAGGCGCTCGCCGACGAGCACACCGCCATCGACTGGGCGGCGGCCGCGCTCGCGCGCGCCGCCGCGGAGCGCAAGCGCGCGAGCCGCGGCTAGCGTCGCCACCCGAGACGGTGGGTGCGGCGGGCGGGACGACTCCACGCGCCCGCCGCGCGCCGGGTACAATCGCCGGCCATGCGAGCGCTCGTGACGGGGGCGGACGGATTCCTGGGGCGGGCGCTCGTGCGCCTGCTCGCCAGCCAGGGCACCGGGTCTCGAAGCAACGAGGTGCGTGCGCTGGTGCGCCGGCCCTCGCCCGCGCTCGAGGCGCTCGGCGCGCGCGTGCTCGTCGGCGACGCGACCGACGCGGACGCGCTCCGCGCGGCGGTCGAGGGCTGCGACGACGTCTTCCACCTCGCCGGCGTCCGCCGGGCCACCGACCCGGAGGAGTTCCGCCGGGTGAACGCCGGCTCGACCCGGCTCGCGCTCGAGGCCTGCCTCGCGGCGGCGCCCCGGCTCCGGCGCTTCGTGCTCGCGGGCTCGATGGCGGCGGCGGGCCCCTCGGCGACCCCGCGGCGCGAGGAGGACCCGGTCTCGCCGGTCGAGCCCTACGGCGCCTCGAAGATCGAGGCGGAGCGCATCGCCCTGTCCTACGCCGACCGCCTCCCGGTCGCGGTGGCGCGGCCGCCGCGGATCATGGGCCCCGGCGACAAGGAGAACCTCTTCTTCTTCAAGATCGCGCGGGCCGGGTACGCGGTCGGCTTCACCGGCGGCCGCCGGCCGCTCTCCTGGATCGACGTCGACGACTGCGCCCGCGGGATGCTCCTCCTCGCCGAGCGCCCCGAGGCGAGGGGCGAGGTCTTCTTCCTGGCCTCGCCCGACCTCACCGACGCCCAGGGCCTCATGCTCGCGGTCGCCGACGCGCTGCGCCTCTCCGTCCGCAGGGTCACGGTGCCCGGGGTCCTCGTCCGCGCCGTGGCGGAGGCCGGCGAGGCGGTGCGCGCCCTCACCGGCCGCCGCTTCCCGCTCAACCGCAAGCTCGCGGCGCAGGCGCTCGCGCCGGGCTGGGTCTGCGATCCGTCGAAGGCGCGCGACCGGCTCGGGTTCGTGGCCTCGACGCCGCTCGCCGACTCGGTGGGTCGCGCCGCTGCGTGGTACGTGAAGGAGGGGCTCCTCTGAACGGGCGTTTCCGGATCCGCTCATGCCGAGCGGGCCGGAAGCCGGGGTCGAGGCACCAACGGTCCACTTGCGCAGGGGGCCCCGCCCGGTCTACGACCTCCCATCCCATGGAGAAGCAGAAGGCGGCGTTCTTCGACGTCGACGGCACGCTGGTGAGCACGAACATCGTGCACGCCCAGGCCTATTACGCGATGAACCAGGGGACCATCCTGGGCACCGCCTGGAAGACCGTGAAGACGGTGGCGTCGGTGCCGCTCTTCATGGTCACCGACCGCATCAACCGGAAGGTCTTCAACGAGCTCTTCTACCGGTACTACGAGGGGCAGAGCGAGGACCGGCTCGAGGGGCTCGCCTCCGAGCTCTTCGAGGACGTCCTCAAGCCC
This sequence comes from Anaeromyxobacter sp., assembly GCA_046351695.1. Lineage (GTDB taxonomy): Bacteria > Myxococcota > Myxococcia > Myxococcales > Anaeromyxobacteraceae > Anaeromyxobacter. Next base: position 711,310 of record JAXLYA010000002.1, read on the forward strand.
GCCATCTTCCCGGGCACGAAGCGGCTCATCGAGGAGTGCCGGCGGACCGGCTGCCGGATCGTGCTCGTGACCGGCGCGCTCGACTTCACGGTGCGCGACCTCGCGAAGCACCTCGGCGCCGACGACGTCATCGCCAACAAGATGCGCTTCGTGCAGGGCGTCGCGACCGGCCAGGTCATCCCGCCGATCATCGAGGGCGCCCACAAGGCGCTCGTCATCCGCGACTACTGCGTGCGCGAGAACATCGCGCTCGAGAAGAGCTTCGCGTTCTCCGATTCGTTCTCCGACTACCCGATGCTCGCGATCTGCGGCCACCCCGCGGCGGTGAACCCCGAGCCGAAGCTCGCCCGGGTCGCGCGCGCGTACGAGTGGCCCATCGTCCGCACCACCGAGGCCTGACAGAAGACCCCCATGCGCGAGCCCCGCTCCCTCGAACGCTTCTACTCGGCCACCGACCCCATCGTCACGATCGAGCGGGACTCCCCGCCGCGCGTGATGTTCTCCGGGGAGGACATCCTCATCGAGGACCTCCCGGTCGGCACGAAGGTCATCTACCCGAAGCCGCCGGTCGCGGGGCTCTCGAACGTGAAGGCGGCCATCTGGCACGCCATCCACCACCCCGAGGAGAGCCCGCCGCTCCACGCGCTCCTGCGCCCCGGGATGAAGGTCACCATCGCGATCGACGACATCTCGCTCCCGCTGCCGCCCATGCGCACGCCGGACGTGCGCCAGCAGGTGCTCGAGGTGATCCTGCCGCTCCTCGCCGAGGCGGGCGTCGACGACGTGCACCTCGTGATCGCCATCGCGCTCCACCGCCGGATGACCGAGGCGGAGATGAAGCGGATGGTGGGCCAGAAGATCTTCGACGCCTTCTACCCGGACCGCTACTACAACCACGACGCCGAGGCGCCCGACGGCTGCGTCACCCTCGGCACCACCGACCACGGCGAGAAGGTCATCCTCAACCGCCGGGCGGCCGAGTCCGACCTCGTCATCTACGTGAACCTCAACCTCGTGCCCATGGACGGCGGCCACAAGTCCATGGGGACCGGGCTCACGAACTACGAGGGCGTGAAGGCGCACCACACGCCGCACCACATCCGGAAGAGCCACTCGTACATGGACCCCGAGCGCTCCGAGATGCACCGCTCGGTGGACCGCATCGGGCGGATGATCGACGAGCACGTGGACGTCTTCCACATCGAGACGACCATCAACAACCGGATGTTCGACGGGCCGCTCGACTTCCTGATGAAGCGCGAGGAGCACTTCACCGAGCTCGACCGGCTCAAGGCCGAGGGCATGCGGGCGATGCTGAAGCGGCTGCCCGCCGCCGCGAAGCGGAAGATCTTCCAGGCGGTGCCCGCCGCCTACGACGTCATCGCGGTCGCGGCGGGGCGCACCGAGCCGACCCACGCGAAGATCCTCGAGGCCTCCTGGAACCAGTACGCGGTCGACCTCGACTTCCAGGCCGACATCGCGATCATCGGGATCCCGTTCGTGTCGCCGTACAACGTGAACTCGATCCTGAACCCGCTGCTCGTGCAGGTGATGGCGAGCGGGTACTTCTTCAACTTCTACCGGGGCAAGCCGCTCCTCAAGAAGGGCGGCACGCTCATCATCACCCACCCGTGCTCGGACAGCTTCGACCCCGAGCACCACCCGAGCTACATCGAGTTCTTCCACCGGCTCCTGCCGGAGACCCGCGACTCGCAGGTCCTCGAGCGCAAGTACGAGCGCGAGTTCGCCGAGAACCCGGCCTACGTGCACATGTACCGGACCGGCAACGCGTACCACGGCGCCCACCCGTTCTTCATGTGGTACTGGGGCGAGAACGGCCGCCAGCACATGGGCCGGATCATCGCGGTCGGCGCCGACAACGAGCACGTGCCGCGGATGATGGGCTGGGACTCCGCGCTCACGCTCTCCGAGGCGATCGACATGGCGCGCTCGGTCCACGGCCGCGGCGCCGAGATCGCGATGCTCCACGTGCCGCCCATCCTCATGACCCAGAACCTCGGATGAGCCACCCGCGCACACCCTCCCCCGGCGCGCAGCGCCCAGAGGCAGGGCGCGCGCCGCGCCTCGAGGCGGGCGCGCGCCTCGCCGGGAAGCGCCTGCTCGTGACCGGCTCGACCGGCTTCGTGGGCAAGGTCGCGCTCACGATGCTGCTCGACCGGTTCCCGGAGGTCGGGAAGGTCTTCGTGGTGGTCCGGCCGGGCACCGGCGGCACCGCCGAGGCGCGCTTCTTCGGCAAGGTCGCCGCGAGCCGCCCGTTCGACCCGCTCCGCGCGCGCCACGGCGACGGGTTCGAGGCGTTCCTCCGGGAGAAGTGCGTCCCGATCGCCGGCGACGTCACCGATCCGCTCTTCGGGATCTCGGAGGCCGACCTCGCGAGGCTGGACGGGCTCGACCTCGTCGTCAACTCGGCCGGGCTCGTCGACTTCGACCCGTCGCTCGAGCTCGCGCTCGGCGTCAACGTCGAGGGCGCGCTCTCGGCGGTGGAGCTCTGCCGGCGCACCGGCGCGGCGCTGCTCCACGTCTCCACCTGCTACGTCGCGGGCAACCGCGACGGCGTCGTCTACGAGGACGAGGCGGTGGAGGGCTACTTCCCGCGCAAGGAGGGCGTGGTCGGGCGCCCGAAGCAGCCCGCCCTCTCCGGCGAGGGCTTCTCGGTCGAGGCGGAGCTCGCCGACTGTCGCAAGCGCATCGAGGAGATCCGCCAGCGCGCCGAGGACCGGGTGCAGCTCTCGCTCTTCCGGCAGCGCGCGACCGAGCGGCTCCGCGACGAGGGGCGCGCCGAAGGCGACGAGAAGGCGCTCCGGCTCGCCATCGGTCGCGAGAAGCGGGTGTGGGTCACCGCCGAGCTCGTGAAGGCCGGCATGGACCGCGCCCGGCACTGGGGCTGGCCCAACACCTACACGTACACGAAGTCCCTCGGCGAGCAGGCCATCGCGCGGAGCGACGTCGACTGGGCGCTCGTGCGCCCCTCGATCGTCGAGAGCGCGCTGCGCTTCCCCTTCCCCGGCTGGAACGAGGGCTTCACCACGAGCGCCCCGCTCGCGTGGATGGCGCTCCGCGGCCACCGCAGCTTCCCGGCCGCCGAGAAGGCCATCCTCGACGTGGTGCCGGTCGACCTCGTCGCGGCGGGCATCCTCGCCGCGGGCGCCGAGCTCCTCGAGCGGCGAGCGCTCCGCAAGGAGCACGGCCCGGCCGCCGCGCCCGCCGGGCGCGTGTTCCACCTCGCGACCGGCGACGTGAACCCGTTCTGGGTCCGCCGCTCCATCGAGCTCACCGCCATCTACCGGCGGCGGTTCTACCGCGAGCGCGAGGAGGGCAACTCCACCTGGAACAAGCTCCTCTCGCGCATCGAGCCGTACTCGGTGGGCCGGACCCGCTTCGAGCTCACGAGCTCGCCGGCGCTCGCGAAGCTGGCGCGCGTCGCGACGAAGCTGCTCCGCGAGGACGTGCCGACGTGGGGCGCGCCGCGCGTCAACGCGCTCGCCGAACGGCTCGCCGACCAGATCGACGAGGCCTCGACCGTCATCGAGCGCGCCGACGCGATGTGGAAGCTGTACCTGCCGTTCGTCTGGGAGAACAAGTACGTCTTCTCCTGCGCCGGCATGCGCGAGATCCGCGAGCGGCTCGGCCCGAAGGAGCGCCAGCTCCTCGCCTGGGACCCCGAGGCCATCGACTGGCGCCGCTACTGGCTCGACGTCCACATGAAGGGCATGGAGGAGTGGGTCTTCCCCGGCTTCGAGGAGGAGGCCGACCGGAAGGTCCACCCGCCGAAGCAGCACCGCGACCTCGTGGAGCTCTTCGAGGCCGCCTGCGAGCGCTGGCCCGACCGCATCGCGCTCCGCATGGAGGGCGCGCACAAGGACAAGTTCACCTTCGCCGAGGTGCGCCGGCTCTCCGACCGCATCGCCGGCCACCTGCGCGCGAGCGGCGTCGCGAGGGGCGACCGGGTCCTGCTCGCGAGCGAGAACCGGCCCGAGTGGGCCATCGCCTACTTCGGCATCCTGCGCGCCGGGGCGGCCGCGGTGCCGGTCGACCCGCTCCTGACCGAGAAGGAGCTCGCGAACCTCTGGCGGAGCGCCGGCGCGAAGCTGGGCCTCCTCTCCGAGGACGCCGCCGACCGCAACCCGGGCCTCGAGGTGCTCGCCGCTGCCGCGGTGCCCGGCGCCCGGGCGATCACCTTCGCCGAGGCGCTCGAGGCCGGAGGCCCGGCCGCCCCGCCGGTGCGCGCCGCGCCCGAGGACCTCGCCTCCCTCATCTTCACCTCCGGGACCACCGGCACGCCGAAGGGCGTGATGCTCTCGCACCGCAACTTCGCGAGCCTGGTGGCGCGCCTCTCCGCCATCTTCGACCTCGGCCCCGGCGACGGGATGCTCTCCGTCCTCCCGCTCCACCACACCTTCGAGTTCGCCTGCGGGCTCCTCGTGCCGTTCTCGCGCGGCACCGAGGTCGCCTACCTCGACGAGCTCACGGCCGACCGCATCTCGGAGGCGCTCGGCTCCGGCCGCGTCACCGCGATGATCGGCGTGCCGGCGCTGTGGTCGCTCCTGCACCGCAAGATCACCCAGGAGCTCGCGGCGAAGCCGGGCATCGTCGAGCAGGCCTTCGAGCTCCTGCAGGACGCGAACGCGAGGCTGCGCGACTCGTCGCTCGGCTGGAACCTCGGCAAGGCCCTCTTCTGGCCGATCCACCAGCGGTTCGGGGGGCGCCTGCGCATCCTCGTCTCCGGCGGCTCGGCCCTCGACCCCGAGGTCCAGAAGGCGTTCCTCGACTACGGCTTCGATCTCTACGAGGGCTACGGCCTCACCGAGACCTCGCCGGTGCTCGCGGTCTCGACCCCCGACGGCGACATCCCGAAGGGCAGCGTCGGCCCGGCGATCCAGGGCGTCGAGCTCCGGATCCACGAGCCGGACGCCGAGGGCGTGGGCGAGGTCATCGCCCGCGGCCCCAACGTCATGCTCGGCTACTGGCGCGGGGGCGAGCAGCCCGGCGTCGACCCGGACCTCACCGGCCAGGTGATGAAGGACGGCTGGTTCCACACCGGCGACCTCGGGAAGCTCGACGGGGACGGGAACCTCACGCTCGTGGGGCGCAAGAAGGACGTCATCATCGACGCGAACGGGAAGAACGTGTACCCGGACGAGGTCGAGGAGGCGTACCGCGAGCCCGACCTCGTGAAGGACCTGTGCGTGGTCGGCCTGCCCGACGGCACCGGCGAGAAGGTCGCGATGGTGATCGTGCCCGACTGGCGCGACCGCGACCGCGGTGAGGTCCGCCAGCAGATCGAGGCGCACGTCCGGGAGGTCTCGGCGAGGCTGCCCTTCGCGAAGCGCGTGAAGGTGTGGCACGTCGTCGACGGCGAGCTCCCCAAGACCGCCACCCGCAAGGTGAAGCGGCCGCTCGTGAAGGAGGAGCTGCTCCGGCTCGAGGCGGCCGCCGAGAAGGGGCGCAGGGCCCGCGAGTCCTCGCGGCAGGGCGGGCGCGACCGCGAGGGCGACGGCTGGATCCTCGACCTCGTCGCCGACGTGTCGAGGAAGCCCCGCGCCGAGCTCTCGGCGGCGACCCGGCTCGTGGACCTCGGCTTCGACAGCCTGATGCTCACCGAGCTCACCGCCGCGCTCGAGGTCGCGGGCGTGCCGTCGTCGGCCGCCGAGGACCTGAAGGGCGTGCACACCGTCGGCGAGCTCGCCCGGGTGGTCGCGGCCTCCGGACACCGCGCCGCCGCGAGCGCCGCCTCCGCCCCGAAGCCGAAGGACGAGGCCGACGGCGCGCCGGAGGACCTCGACATCCCGCCGGCGCTCGCGAAGCTCGGCCGGAAGGTGCTCGGCAAGGGCCAGGAGCTCCTCTACCGGACCTTCCACACGACGAAGCTCCTCGGCGAGGGCAACGTGCCCCACGACCGGAACTTCCTCGTCGTCGCCAACCACGCGAGCCACCTCGACATGGGGCTCGTCAAGGTGGCGCTCGGCGTCGAGGGCGACCGGCTCGCCGCGCTCGCCGCGCGGGACTACTTCTTCTCGACGCGCCTCAAGCGCGCCTACTTCGAGAACTTCACGAACCTCGTCCCGATGGAGCGCGAGGGCTCGCTCCGCAAGAGCCTCGCCGCGGCCGGGCGCACCCTCGAGCGCGGGTACCACCTCCTCATCTTCCCGGAGGGGACCCGCTCCCGCGACGGCCGGATGAAGGCGTTCTTCCCGACCGCCGGCTACCTCGCGCTGCACGCCAACGTGGACGTGCTGCCCGTCCACCTCGCCGGCACGCACGACGTGCTCCCGCCGGGCACCTCGTTCTTCGGCATGAAGCCGGGCGAGCTCGAGGTGCGCATCGGCGCGCCGATCCGGGTGGACGACCTCCGCCGCCGGACCGCGTCCATGTCGCGGAGCGAGGCGTACAAGGTCGCGACCGCGGCGATGGAGGAGGCGGTCCGCGCCCTCGAGGCCGAGTGGCTGCGCGCGCGGGACGGGCTGCCGCCCGCGCCCCCCGCCGCGGCCGCGCCGGCCGTGGAGCCCGCCCCCGCCACCGAGCCGAAGCCGGCGGGGCAAAAGCACCACCACCACGCGAAGACCCCGGAGCCCGAATCTCCGTGAAGAACCTCCTCGTCACCGGCGCCACCGGCTTCCTCGGCACCCACCTCCTGCCCCTCCTCGTGCAGGCCGGGCACCGCGTGCGCGCGCTGCAGCGCTCGGACGCGCCCGCGGCGCGGAAGCTCGGCGCCGAGGTCGTACAGGCCTCGGTCTCCGACCCGGACGCGGTGAAGGCCGCGCTCGACGGCGTGGACGCCGTCTTCCACCTCGCCGGCCGCGTCGACTTCGACCCGGGCAACCCGCGCGCGCTCTACGACCTCCACGTGAACGGCACGCGGGTGCTGCTCGAGGCCTGCGCCGCGGCGGGCGTGAAGCGCGTCGTGATGGCCTCCACCTCCGGCACCATCGCGGTGTCGAAGGAGGAGCGGGTCGCGACCGAGGACGACGACTACCCCATCGTCACGGTCGCCGACTGGCCCTACTACCTCTCCAAGATCTACCAGGAGAAGGCCGCGCTCCGGATCCACCGGGACACCGGGCTCCCGCTCGTGTGCCTCAACCCGTCGCTCCTCCTCGGCCCCGAGGACGCGCGGCTCAGCTCGACCGACGTCGTCTACAAGTTCCTCGAGAGGCGCATCCCGGCGATGCCGTCGGGCGGCATCTCCTTCGTGGACGCCCGCGACGTCGCCGCGGCGTTCGTCGCCGCGCTCGAGAAGGGCCGCCCCGGCGAGCGCTACCTCCTCGGCGGCGCCAACATGCGGTTCTCCGAGTTCTTCAAGCGCCTCTCGCGCATCTCCGGGGTCGAGGCGCCGGTGCTGAAGCTCCCGACGAAGCTCAACGTCGCCGGCGCGAAGCTGCTCGAGAGGTGGCACGACTGGCGCGGCTCCGAGCCCGACCTCGACGCCCACTCCACCGAGATGGGCGAGCGGTGGTGGTACTGCGACTCCTCGAAGGCCGAGCGCGAGCTCGGCTTCGCGCCGCGCGACCCGCAGGAGACGCTCGTCGACACCGTGCGCTGGCTGGACGCGAACGTCCGCCGGCGAGACAAGGCGAGCGGCGTGTTCCTGCCGGGGTAGACCCCAGAACCCGCGCCGCTCGCGCGACCGCGCCAGCCACTCCACCCGTTCGTCCCGAGCGTAGCCTCCGCGAAGCGGAGGCGGAGACGAGGGACGCCCCGTTCGCCCGCATCCTGAATTCGGCAGAGATGCCGGGTGCCCCGCGGCGCCCCTCACTCCTGCGCGACCACCGCGACCCCGTCGCGCGCCGCCTGCCGCAGGCGCAGGGCGTCGCGGCGGGGCGGCTCGCCGAAGAGCCGGCTGTACTCGCGGCTGAACTGGCTCGGGCTCTCGTAGCCGACCGCGAAGCCCGCGCTCGCGGCGTCACCCTCGCCGGAGAGGAGCAGCCGGCGCGCCTCGTTCAACCGGATGCGCTTCTGGAACTGGAGCGGGCTCATCGCGGTGACCGCCTTGAAGTGGCGGTGGAACGAGGAGGGGCTCATGCCCGCGAGCTTCGCGACCGCCTCCACGCGGAGCGGCTCCCGGTGGTGCTCGCGGATCCAGCCGATCGCCCGGCCCACGCGGGCCGCCGGGGAGTCGGCGAGCGCGATCCGCCGGAGGAGCGCGCCCTGCTCGCCGTCGAGGAGGCGGTAGAGGAGCTCGCGCTCGGCGAGCGGCGCGAGCGCGGCCGCGTCGCGCGGGCGGTCGAGGAGCCGGGCGAGCCGGAGCACGGGGTCGAGGAGCTCCGGCGTGATCGGGCTCACCGCGAGCCCCGCGCCGGTGGCGGACGCGGGCGCGCGGCTCGCCGGGTGCTCGAGGAGCACGCTCGCGAGGAGCGCGCGGTCGAACCTGAGGCAGAGCGCCAGCATCGGCGCGCGCGGGCTCGCGCGCACGATCTGACCGGTCGCCGCGAGGTCGACCGAGACCGCGAGGTACTTGCCGGCGTCGTAGTCGTGGCTGCGGCCGCCCATCGCCACCCGCTTCGCGCCCTGCGCGATGAAGCAGACGTTCGCGTCGTAGACGAGCGGCGCCGGGCGGGTCGGCGCCTCGGCGCGCAGCAGCCGCACCCGCGGCACCGCGGTCTCGAGGCGGGGCGCGATGCAGTGGCGGGCGATGAGGTCGCGGAGCTCGGCGAGATCGGGCTGGTTGGCCATGAAAGGGGACCGCCTGGCAGGATCGTGCAAGAACTTGGGAGCTTCGGTCTACCGGGGCCGGGGCTTCCGCGCCATGCTTCCGTGCACCGGGACCGAGGCCCGCACGGATCGGGCAAGCCCCCGGAGGAGATCCGCCATGCCCATGCACCTCAACCCCCTCGGCGACACCGGCCTGCTCGTCTCGGAGCTCTGCCTCGGCACCATGACCTTCGGCGGCAAGGGCTTCTGGACCGCCATCGGCCAGCTCGACCAGACGATCGCGGACCGCATCGTCGCCCGCGCGCTCGACGGCGGGATCAACTTCATCGACACCGCCGACGTCTACTCGGAGGGGCTCTCGGAGGAGATCACCGGGAAGGCGCTCCGCGCGAGCGGCCGCAGGCGCTCCGACTACGTCCTCGCCACGAAGGCGCACGGCCAGGTCGGGCCGGGCCCGAACGACCGCGGCTCGTCGCGCGGCCACCTCATGGACGCGGTGAAGGAGAGCCTCCGCCGCCTCGGCACGGACCACGTCGACCTGTACCAGATCCACGGCCTCGACCCGCTCACGCCGGTCGAGGAGACGGTGCGCGCGCTCGAGGACCTCGTGAAGCAGGGCCACGTGCGGTACGTGGGCGTCTCCAACTGGCCGGCCTGGCAGCTCATGAAGGCGCTCGGGATCGCCGACCGGCTCGGCCTCCCGCGGCTCGCCTCGCTGCAGGCCTACTACACCATCGCCGGCCGCGACCTCGAGCGGGAGGTCGTGCCGCTGCTCCGCGCCGAGAAGGTCGGGCTCATGGTCTGGAGCCCGCTCGCCGGCGGGCTCCTCTCCGGGAAGTACGGCCGGGACGGCAAGGGTCCGGAGGGCTCGCGCCGGGTCTCGTTCGACTTCCCGCCGGTGAACAAGGACCGGGCCTTCGCGTGCGTCGACGCCATGCGCCCCATGGCCGAGGCCCGGAAGGTCTCCGTCGCGCGCATCGCGCTCGCCTGGCTCCTGCACCGCCCGGCGGTGACCTCGGTCATCATCGGCGCGAAGAACGTCGAGCAGCTCGAGGACAACCTCGCCGCGGTCGAGGTGACCCTCACGCCGCAGGAGCTCGCGACGCTCGCCGAGGTGAGCGCGCTCCCGCCCGAGTACCCGGGCTGGATGGTCGAGCGTCAGGGCGCGGGCCGCGTGCCGCCGTCGCGGCCCCGCTGACGCGCGCGGCCGGCACCCCCGCGCGGCCCTCAGGGGATGAAGTCGAACCGCTTCACGATCATCTCCTGCGGCTGCCCATCGAGCGGGGGCTTCCCGTCGACGAGCCAGAGGTTCAGCCGGACGAGCGCGTTGCGCGCCGTCGGCGTCGCGGCCCCCGTGTACGTGTGCGTCGAGATGACGTCCTTCTCGGCCGGTGGCCAGGCGGTCCCGTACGCGCTCTTGAAGCTGACGCCCGAGGCGGTCCAGGTGAGGCCGTGCACGGTGTCGACCGAGACGGCGTTGTCGATGTCGAACCGGTGCAGGTTGGCGGCCGCGTAAGACCAGGGCTGGACCACCATCTGGGCGTTCTGGTTCGCCGGCTGCCCCCACCGCGAGAGCTCGAAGTCGAGCTCCCGGTACTTGTTGACGATGGCGCCGTCGAGCACGTCGTCGAAGGTGAAGAGCCCGAGCACGGCGTTCGGGTCGAGGGTGTCGGCCCGCGAGCCCACGGTGAAGACGTAGGTCCCGTAGCCCGGCGGCGTGTCGGAGATCAGCTCCGCGCAGTACCAGCGGCCGTCGTCCCGCTTCGTGATGCGCAGGTGGAGCCAGCCCTTCTCGTCGACCCAGAGGTTCTCGTCGGTCGGCGAGAAGTAGTTGGGGCCCGGGTCCCACTTCGCGGTCTCGTACTGCTTCACGTGCCAGCCGCGCCCCGAGAAGTTGATCGGCGAGAGCTTCCGGGGGCCGGAGGGCTTGTCCCCGTCCCCCGCGCAGCCAGCGAGGGCGGCGGCGAGGGCGAGGGCGGCGAAGCGGGGGCGGTTCATGGCGGCGAACCTCCTGCGACCACGAAGGGTCTTCCTACCGTGTCGCGGACCCCTGCGGTGTTCCGCCAGCGGAGGGCCGGGCCCCTTGTGGGGCGGACCCGCGGCGGCGTACTTCCCGGGAGCGGCGGAGCCGCGAGGTCCGGTTGCGGCGAGCACGCGCCGGCGGCCGGGGCGATGCTCGCGTCATGGCCACCTTCGTCCTCCTCCACGGCTCCTTCCACGCGGCCTGGAACTGGCACCGCCTCCTCCCGCTCCTCGAGCGCGACGGTCACCGCGGCATCGCCTTCGACCTGCCCGGGCACGGGCGCGACCGGACGCCGGCGCGGGCGGTCACGCTCGAACGGATGGTGGACGCGGTGCTCGAGCGCGTGGACGCGCTCGGCGAGCCGGCGGTGCTCGTCGCGCACAGCCGCAGCGGCATCGTCATCTCTCCTCGCCGGTCGCCCGGGCCCTCGCGGCCCGGCTGCTCCCGGCTCGCCGGCAGACGCACCGGCTCGACCCCGCCGCGTACCGCTCGGCCCTCTACCACGACTGCCCGCCCGGCGTCGTCGCGCTCGCCGAGGCGCTCCTCGAGCCGGAGCCGAACTGGCCCGGCTTCACGCCGCTCGCGCTCACGCCGGAGCGCTGGGGCCGGGTGCCGCGCGTCTACGTCGAGTGCCTCGAGGACCGGGCCGTGACGCTGCCCCTGCAGCGCCGGATGCAGGCGGACTCGCCGTGCACGCGGGTGCTCACGCTCGACGGCTCGCACTCACCGTTCTTCTCGCGACCGGAGGCGCTCTCGGCGGCGCTCGGTGACAGCCTCCAGGCCTTCGGGGCCGCGGGCGGCGCCCGGTAGCGCACGATCCTGCGCGGGCCGATTCCGGCAGGCCGCCCAGAAGAGAGAAGCCCCCGCTCGCGCGAGGGCTTCCGGAAGAGGCACCGGGCGGAGTCGAACCGCCGAATGGCAGATTTGCAGCCCGTTCGGGGGAGGCAAGTCCGCGATGCGACAGGGTCACGGAGCGCGCCGGGAGGCGGTCAGGGTGTAACGGGGCGGGAATGGCCGCGAGGCTCCTTCGCCCCGTCGCGCGCTCTTGATACATCTCGGCCATGCCCAAGTCGCGCCTTCACCGTCTGTTGCAGTGGTGGGCCGCCAGCGGCCCTTGGATGAAGCGCGCCATCGTCCTCATCGGTGGCGCTGTGGCCTTCGTGGCATCGTGGGTCACGATCTTTCCCAACGAGCCGAAGCCTGACCTCGTCGTTTGCGAGAACCGGGTGATGAACGAGGCGGCCGGCGCTGGCCTCCAGCCCGAAGTGATCACGCTTCGGATCGAGAACCGCGGTGAAGTGGCGACCACGCTTCACGAACTCTTCGTGATCGACCGTCACGGCGAACGTGTTGGAGCCAACCGACTCACCGATGCGACCGACCTCGACCTCGGCAAGATGCGCTCGGTGACTCTCACCATCAGCGGCGACGAGCGCGTCCAGATCTCGCACCTCGATCTGGTCTACGGGGCCCAACGCAAGCACACCTGGGTTCCATGGGAACGCACTCCGGGCACCGAGCCCTGCTACTTCGGCAAGGGGAAGATCGTGCCTCCCGGCCCGCCTCCCCGGGCCTCTACGGATGAAGCCGCACGGTCCACTGACTCGGTTCAGTGAATCCAGCACCCTCGCCGGTGGATGCGCGGGTGACTAGGCACGGCGCGCCTCACCGCGCGTGAGGGCGGCGGTTGGCGGTAGACTCACGGTCCTGGGAGGCGCCCCGTGCTCAAGATCTTCGGCCCCGCTGACGAGAAGCGTCGCAGGGAGGTCATCAAGAACCTGAGCCGAATCTTCCTGGGAGGAGTACCGTCTCTCCTGAACGACGATGGCGCCTACCTGTCGTTCGTTTGTTCGCTGACCGCGATGGAGACCTTGGGCAGCTTCATCCTGCCCCACTCCAAGAACGGGCCTCGCTTTCGGGAGTTCGTCCATCGCTACCTGCCGGACCCGCTCAGGGACATGGCGCAGGACCTCTGGGCTCTCCGGAACGACGCGGTCCACGGATTCTCCACTGGACCGTTCGCCCTCACGCACCACCACACGGAGCAGCACCTGACAACCGGCCCCGGAGGCATTCTCATCCTGAACGCCGAGGACTTCTATGCGGCGCTCGTGTCGGGAGCGCAGACGTACTTCCGCAACCTCGAAACCGACGGGGAGCTACGCGCTGCCTTCTCGAAGCGGATCGAGCATGCGAACGTCCTCACCATCGGGAAGTGGCCACCTCGCCCGCGCCGTGCCGATGAACCGTACGACGACGATGACGACGAGGACGAAGACGGCCAGACGTGAAGACCCCGAGGCCGGTGGCCGCACGCCAGACAGGGCCTGTCGGGAAGGCGCGCGCCTTAGAACGGAATGTCCTGTGGCGATGACCCGCCGTCGCCTTCGCGAAGATCCAGCGCGTCCTGGTTCGCCTCCAGCCAGTCGTGGCCCGGTGGCCTGATCTCGTAGCCGGTGAAGTGCTCCCCGCGCTCGTCGCGACCTTCGAAGATGGCGACCATCCCCTTCTTCAGCAGCGAGTGCAGGGCGAGGTTCGCGGCGAGGGCAGTGAAACCCGCGCGCTGCATGTCGTTCGTAATCGTGTAGGGGAATACACCGATCCCCGGGGTGCTGGTGTTCTGCATCACGACCGCAAGGCACGCGATCTCGTGCGGCTTCAACCCCTCGGACCCGCGGAGCGGCGTCTCGGCTAGCTTGTCGAGATCGCGCCCCTTCTTCATCGCCGCGCGGAGACGTTCGGTGATTCGCTTTTGAAGCTGCTCGAAGTCGCTCCCGGACTCCGTCATGTACGTGATGACGTTCCGGTGCTGAATGTCGAAGGGGAACCGCCCCTCGCGTTCCTTCGAGCAGATCGGGATGACCTCCTTCCCGCAAGCGAGCGCGAACCCGAGTTCAAACCACACGTTCGGGTTGTCGAGGGTGATCTCAGCGAGGCACACCGCCGCGTCGCGGATGCCCTTCTCGATGGACTCGATGGGAATCGAGACCGACGGGTCTCGGTCAACGCGGTACGCGTCCAAGTCCGCGGCCTTCACTGCGGGCGCGTAGACGTCGTTGAACCTCTTGTCGAACTTGCCGCCATCGAACGGCTGGATCACGAAGCACGTCGGCATGCCGCCTCCCGGGCCGCATGCTACCGGAACGGGCTGTCGGATTGAGGCTCTCCGGTGCCTCCGTAGTCCCCCGGCGCGCCTCGCTTCGACTGCTGTAGGTATTAGCGTGACCCATCGACGCGCTGCGTCCCAGCGCATGCGCGACGCTTGGGCGTGACCGACCCTCACGACAAGTGAGGGCTACTGAGGGTCGGTGTCAGGCTCCCATGGTCCCCTCATTGCGGCGTGGCAGATCCGCCGCGCCGTGCTGTGGAGCCCGTCCAAAACCGCGGGCCACTCAAGAGGTGAGGTGCGTGATGACGATCTACGTTGGGCTGAGTGATGACTTGAGGCGCAGGAAGGCCGAGCACGGGAACCCGCCGGACTGGAAGCCCTACGGGCCGTTCCTTAACGAGGACGCGGCGCGGGCCTGGGAGAAGCTGGCCCTCGCCCAGCCCGGAACGAAGGGCGGGCCCGGAGGCGCGGGTTGGCGCTTCGGGTACAGCTTCACCTTGACCCCGACCACCGAGCCACGCAGCCCCGGATCAGCATCCGACGCGCTGGTTCGCGCGCTGATGGACAGGCGACGCTAGACGCCCGCGACTTGCGTCGAGGGGCGGCGCTCCGCCCCTCAAGCGCTTCGTCGGCCGCGCCGAACCACCACGTGACAGCCGTCGTGGCTGTGAAGAGCGCCACCACGAGGAGTTCCTGCGCCGCCGCGGACGTCGGCGGCGCGCTGGGTAGCGCCTACGTGATGCGGCCAGTCGCGGTACGAACGGAACCCGGCGTTGCCTCGTCCGCCACCCGCTCGCCCAGACTCTGGCGCTGACCCGCCTCTACACCGTGAGTGACGGTTGCACTGCGGCTTGGGTTCAGGAACTCTGGAGGGGATGACCGAAGCGACCCGCCATCCCTCTCAAACGCCCCCGGGAACGCCCCCCGAGCCCGTGCGGCACGAGATCGGCGGCGGGGGCGACACCGAGGACCTGTTCGACCCTCCGAGCCCGCCCTGCGCCCGCTGTGGCCTTCCTCGGCCCGTTACAGCATCGGGCCGCCCTCGCGCCGACGCGCGGTATTGCGGGCCATCGTGCCGCGCCGCCGCGACCCGCGACCGCCGGGCAGCCGCGCGGGAGGAAGTGAAGGTTGCGGCGGTCGAGTTCTACTCCGCTGCGACGCGCCTCGTTGCGGCGCTGCGCGTCCTCGGTGTCCTGCCCTCGACGTCCCGGCCCACGTCGGCAGGAAGGTGACTCATGGCGCCCACCCCGCGACAGGAGACGTGGCTTCCGTTCGCCCCCGCGGCGGCCGAAGCCGGCGTCTGCAAGAGGAGCGTGCAGCGCTGGGCGGCGGCGAAGTCGATCCGGGTGCGCGTGGTCGCGGGCCGGCGGTTGGTCGAGGTCACCGAGGTCGCGGCCCACGCCGGCCGGCCACGGGCCGGAGGAGGCGGTGCGGCCTCTTCTCGTCGCGATCTTCGGCTGGGTAGCCGAGAATGAGCGAGCGCGGCTGATCGACCGGACGAAGGCGGGCATCGAGCGCGCACGCCGTGAGGGCAAGCTGATCGGGCGGCCACCGGCC
>JAXLYA010000003.1:0-499211 GCA_046351695.1 Anaeromyxobacter sp.
TCGGCCGCGCCGCAGCCCGAGTCGACCTGGTCCCAGAACAGCACGAGCTTCGCCGGCCGGTAGCCGCGCACCATCGAGGCGAACCGCCGTTGCGCGTCGTTGAAGGTCGCGACCGCCGTCTTCTCGAGCGCCTGCTCGGCGGCCGTGCGCTGCTGCGCCTCCTCCTGCGAGACCGCGCCGCCGCCGGTGCCGCCCGGCGAGGTGCCGAGCAGCGCGAACATGTCCTGCTTGAACACGAGGGAGAGCACGAGCAGCACGAGCGTGCCGCCGAGCCCGAGCTTCACGCCCGCGCCGCCGGAGAGGCCGCGCCGGTCCTCCACGTTCGAGCGATCGCCGTCGTCGTCGAGCCGCATGGTCCACCCTCCGGAGAGAGGGAGGCCTTAACCCGAAGTCGACTCGCGGGCAAACCGGGAAAAGGCGGGCCCTCCCCGGGGTGCGCCGGGGCGCCTGGCGGTCCGCCTCCGATCAGAGAAGCCCGCGCTGCCCCTTCTTCCACCGCTCGAGCTCGGTGACGAGCCGGTCCACGTGCTCGCGCTCCTCGGCGGCGAGCTCCAGGTAGAGCTGCCGCTCGGGCGAGCCCGCCGCGGTCTGCCCCACCCTGCCCTCGAAGAACTCCACCGCCCGCTGCTCGAAGGCGATGGCGATCCGGAACAGGTTGGCGGGGTCCTCGGGGTGGCTCGGGATGCCGGCGTAGACCGCGGCGCGATCGGTGTGGAAGCCCTCCGACGGGTCCGGCGGGCGCACGTGGTAGCGGCGCGAGAGCGTCGCCATGTGTTCGCGTTCCATGCCGGCGAACCGGCCGAAGAGCTCCTTCAGCTCGGGGTCCTTCGCCTCCTCGGCCGCGCGCCCGTAGAAGGCCATGCCGCCGAGCTCGATCTCGAACGCGGTGCGCACCGCCTCGAGCGGCGCGGCTCCGCCCACCTCGCGCGGGCTGGCCGTCTCGAGCTTGCCGCCGCAGGCGCGGCACTGGCCGTACGGGAACGCGAAGCCCTCGTCGACCTTGCCGCAGGAGGTGCACCGCCACGACAGCGACGCGCCGGCGCAGCAGACGTAGGACTCGTCGCCCTCGATCGGCTGGTGGCAGCGCGGGCAGGTGGAGACCGCCGCCTGGAGCGCGCCCGCCGGCGCGGTGGCCCCGGCGAAGCGCGAGGCCGCCTCGGCCGGCTCGAGCGCCGGGGTGGGCGGCTCGAAGGCGTCGACGTCCTCGCGCGCGAGCGGCCACTTCTTGCCCAGGGACAGATACGCGCCGATCGCGCGCGCGGCCCGGCGGCCGGCGCCCATCGCGAGGATCACGGTCGCGCCGCCGGTCACGATGTCGCCGCCCGCGAAGACGCCGGGGAGGCTGGTCGCCTGGGTCGCGCCCGGGGCGCCGTCGTCGGCCGAGATGTTGCCGCGCGGGTCGGTCTGGAGGCCGGGGGTGGAGCCCGCGACGATCGGGTTCGCCTTCGTGCCGAGCGCGGCGATGACGGTGTCGCACGCGAGCTCGACGATCTCGCCGGTGCCCATCGGCTTCCGCCGCCCCTTCGCGTCGGGCTCGCCGAGCACCATCCGCTCGACCTTCATGCCCTTCACGTTGCCGCCCTCGTCGGTGATGATCTCGGTCGGCGAGTGGAGGAAGTGGAACTCGATCCCCTCCTCCTTCGCGTGGCGGAGCTCCTCGATGCGCGCGGGCGCCTCGGCCTCGCTGCGGCGGTACACGCACCGCACGGTGGGGACCCCGAGCCGCTTCGCGACCCGCAGGCAGTCCATGGCGGTGTTGCCCGCGCCCACCACCACGACGCTCTTCCCGAGCGCGATGGGCGTGTCGAGGTACGGGAAGCGGTCGCCGCCCATCAGGTTCACGCGGGTGAGGAACTCGTTCGCCGAGTAGACCTGCCCGGCGAACTCGCCCGGGATGCCGAGGAACGCCGGCGCGCCGGCGCCCACGCCGAGGAACACGGCGTCGAAGCCGCGATCCTTCATGAGCTGCGGGACGGTGAAGGTCTTCCCGATCACCCGGTTCGTCACGAACTTCACGCCGAGCGACTCGAGGTAGCGGACCTCGCGATCGATGATCTCGCGCGGGAGCCGGAACGCGGGGATGCCGTAGCGGAGCACGCCGCCCACGACGTGGAGCGCCTCGTACACGGTGACGTCGGCGCCCATCCGGACGAGGTCGGCGGCGCAGGCGAGGCCGGCGGGGCCGGAGCCGCACACCGCGACCTTGCCGAGGCCGGCGACGCGGCGCCCGGCGGGCGCCTCCGGGATGGCGTGGTCCCCGACGAACCGCTCGAGCCGGCCGATGGCGACGGGCTCCATCTTCTTCGCGAGGATGCACTGCGCCTCGCACTGCGACTCCTGCGGGCAGACGCGGCCGCAGATCGACGGGAACAGGTTCGACCCGTGGATCGCGCCGAGCGCGCCGTCGAGGTCGCGCACGATGAGGTGGCGGATGAACTTCGGGATGTCGATCCCGACCGGGCAGCCCGCGACGCAGGTGGGCTTCGCGCACTGGATGCAGCGCTCGGCCTCGACGAGCGCCTCCTCGAGGCGGTAGCCGAGGTTGACCTCCTTGAAGTTCCGGGCGCGCTCGAGCGCGTCGCGCTCGGGCATGTGCGTCTGCTTGGGCGTGAGGTCCTTCAGCTTCTTGTAGTTGCGCTTGTTCTCCTCGAAGAGCTGCTTCTCGAGGTTGCAGACGTGCGCGTAGTCCTCGCCCGCCGCGGCCTCCTGGGCCTTGAACCGGCGCTGCCGGGCGGTGAGCTCCTTGAAGTCGACCTGGTGGCCGTCGAAGTCCGGGCCGTCGACGCAGGCGAACTTCACCTTGCCGTCGACCGTCACGCGGCAGGAGCCGCACATGCCGGTGCCGTCCACCATGATCGCGTTCAGGGAGACCATGGTCTTCACGCCGAACGGGCGGGTGGTCTCGACGCAGGCGTTCATCATCGGCAGCGGGCCGATGGCGACGACGAGGTCCGGCTTGTCCTTCTCGCAGAGCTCCTTCAGCGCCTGCGTGACGAAGCCCGGCTTCCCGTACGAGCCGTCGTCGGTGCACACGACGAGGTCGTCGCAGTGGTCGCGGAAGCGGTCCTCCCAGAAGACGAGCCCCTTCGACCGGAACCCGATGACGCCGGTGGTCCGGTTGCCCGCCGCCTTGAACGCGCGCAGCTGCGGGTAGACCGGCGCGACGCCGAGGCCGCCGCCGACGAGCACCACGTGGCCGACCTTGCCGACGTGCTGCGGGAGGCCGAGCGGGCCGACGAAGTCGTCGAACGCGTCGCCCTCCCCGTACCGGGCCATCATCTCCTTCGTCGTCTTGCCGAGGGCCTGGATCACCATGGTGATCGTGCCCCGCTTGCGATCGAAGTCGGCGACGGTGAGCGGGATGCGCTCCGAGCCCTCGTGGAGGCGAACCATCACGAAGTGGCCGGGCTCGGCGGAGGCGGCCACGTCGGGCGCCTCCACCTCCCACAGGAAGGTCGTGTCGGAGAACGCCTCGCGGCGGACGATCTTGAACATCGTGGGGGGCCCTCGGTCGGGGTGTCCCGACGTGGTACCAGCGCCGCGAGGCGAGTTCAAGAACGGCCGCGAAAACGCAGGGATGCTCCCTCGACTTCGGCCCGCTGCTGCGGGCCTTCGCTCGGGATGGGTCGGGCCGAAAGCTCAGGAACTATGCCCGGCGCGACGAGGCCGCCGTCGAGGAGGCCTTCCAGAGCGTCGTCAGGATCTCCTCGTCGCCCGGCGAGAGCTGCGCGGCGCGACGGAGCAGGGCCACGCCGGTCGCGATGTTGCCCTTGCCGAGCTCGGCGAGGCCGCGCTGCAGGCACTCCTCGGCGTCCGCCGAGCGCTTCTTCACGGCGGGGGCCGGGGCGGGCGCAGGAACGGGGGCCGCGACCTCGGGCGCGGGCCGGGCCGCCGCGGGCGCCGGCGTGAACGAGGCGATCTCGCCGAGGGCCGCCTCGGCCTCGAGGTCGGCGAGGATCCGCTTCCAGGCGTCGGGGTGCACGCCCTGCCCGCGCTGCAGCGTCACGTGGTGGCGCGCGAGCAGCGAGAACACCGCGCGCTGGCAGGCGCCCCACCGGTCGCGCAGCTTCACCTTGAGGTCCTCGAGCGTGGCCCCGCTGCCGATGGCGCGCAGCACGAGCGCCTCGTCCACGGTGAAGTCGACGACCCAGCGCGGCGGCGCGCCGAGGAACACGGCGGCGTCGAGCGCGATGCGGTCCGGCACGCGGTCGAGCGTCGGCAGGCCCGGGTTCGCCTCGACGAGCTGCTCGTACCACTTGCGCGACGCGGCGAGCCCCTGCTCGTCGAAGGCGACGCCGGCGCGCCAGGGCTCGTGCGGCGACACCCAGCTCACGTGGCCCGCGATCTCGAGCGCGCGCTTCAGCGTGGGGTGCGCGAGGATCAGCCGGATCGGCTCGCCCTTGTGCAGCTGCCTCGGCGACACGACCTGCACGCCGCGCATGCCCACGTCCTCGGTCGTCGCGTCCACGGTGCCGCGGGCGGTGATGATCTGCGTCGGGCAGCGCACCGGCGCGCGGGGCGAGCGGCGGGGGTTGAACACGAATTCCGGCATCGCCGAGGATCCTAGCCGGAAGTGCCGGGTTACACCCGCCCACGGCCCCGGTACACTCGGCCGGATGCCGCCCCCCGTCCCAGCGACACGGATCACCATCGGTACGGGTGCGCTGGCGCTCGCCATCGCGATGGCGGCCGCCTACGGGTGGACCGCGACCCGTGGCGCCGGGGACGAGCTGTCCCTCGTGTCGTGGGGGGCCCTCGAGCGTGGCCGGGTGTGGGACGGGCAGGCCTGGCGTCTCCTCACCGCGCCCTTCCTGCACGCGTCCGGCGGCCGGGTGATCGGCGACGCCCTCGGTGTGCTCCTCGTGGGCAGCCTGCTCGAGGCGACGCTCGGCACGGGCTGGCTCGTGATCGCGTGGGTGGCCTCGGCCGCCGGCGCGGGCGCCGCCACCCTCCTCGGCGCGGACACCGTCTCCACGGGCTCGGCGGGCGTCGTGCTCGGGCTCCCGGCGGCGCTGCTCGTCCTGCACGCCGCCGGCGACGGCCCCTTCGCCCGCACGCTGCGGCCCCGGCTCGCCTGGGCGGCGGCGGCGCTCCTCGCCGACGCGCTCGCACCCGCGGTGCTCCCCGCGGGCGCGGCCTGGAACGACCTCCTCGGGCCAGACCGGCTCGCGCTCGCCGGCGGCTTCGCCGCGGGCGCGGCGGGCGCGCGCGGCCGGCTCGCGCCCGCCCCGCGCTGGCGGGCCGCCCTGCCCGCCACCGCGCTCCTCGCGGTGGCGCTCGCGCTGGCGCTCCGGCCGCGCCCGGGCCCGACCCGCTACGACACGCTCGAGCTCGGCGGGCGGATCTACGAGGCGCTCCGGGGCCGGGACTTCATGGAGGCGAACCGGCTCCTCGACGACGCCGCCCAGCAGGGCATGAAGGGCGAGTCGTTCGGCTTCTACCGGGCGCTCGCGCGCGCCCAGGAGGGCCGCCTCGAGGAGGCGCTCGCGCTGCTCCGCCCGCTCGACCGGCCCGCGCGGCCGGGCGTGGACGACGAGTTCCGCGCCGACGTCCGCCGCCACATCGCCTCCATCGCGCACATGCTCGGGTACCGGCTCTACACGGGCGACGGCCGCCCGCGCGACCCGTACGAAGGGCTCCTGCGCTTCGAGGAGGCGTGCGCCGCGGGCGATCGCGAGGCCTGCACCATCGCGGCGCGGATCCGGGGCGGGCCAGGGGCGGCGCCGTGACGCCCGCGCCGCCGCTCGTCGTGCTCGACCGCGTGGACGTGCGGCTCGCCGGCCGCGCGCTCGTCGAGGACGTCTCGCTCACGCTCCGGCGGGGCGAGGGGCTCGCGCTCACCGGCCCGAACGGCTCCGGGAAGTCGACCGTGCTCCGGCTCTTCCGCGGCGACGCGTGGCCTCACCCGGCGAGCCGCGGCGGCCGGACGTTCCACGTCGGCGGCGAGATCTCGGAGAGCCCCATCGGCGCGCGCGAGCGGATCGCGCTCGTGTCGCCCGAGGCGCAGGACCTGTACGTCCGGCGCGACCTCGACCTCGGCGTCGAGACCGTCATCCGCTCGGGCTTCTGCGGCGCGATCTACCCGGAGGCGCCGGCCACCGCGGCGGAGGCCGCCCGCGTGCGCGAGGTCGCGGACGCGCTCGGCGTGGCGCACCTCCTCGGCCGCTCGGTGCTCGAGCTCTCGCGCGGCGAGGGCCGGCGGGTGCTCCTCGCGCGGGCGCTCGCGCCGCGCCCGCTGGCGCTCCTCCTCGACGAGGCCGCCGACGGCCTCGACGCCGCGGCGCGCGGCGCGTTCCTCGAGGCGGTCGCCGCCATCCTCGCCGGCGGCACCGCGGTCGCGATGGCGACGCACCGCGAGGAGGAGATCGGCCCGGGGTTCCACGAGCGGGTCCGGCTCGAGGGCGGGCGGGTGGTGGGGACGGAGCGGCCGATCGGGGGACGTCCTTCGTCCTTCGACGCCGGCCCGCCTCTGGCGGGCCCACGCTCGGGACGAGCGGGGGGAAGCCCGGCCGGCGCCGGCGCGGCTACGGCGAGGGCGCCCGTCGCCTTCCGGCTCGACCGGGTCACGGTGCTCGTCGAGGGCCGGGCGGTGCTGCGCGACGTCGACTGGACGCTGCGGCGCGGGGAGCGCTGGGGCGTGGTGGGCGGCAACGGCGCGGGGAAGTCGACGCTGCTCCGGCTCCTCGCGGGCGAGGAGCAGCCCGCGACCGGGACCGCGATCCGGCTCGACCTGGGAGCCGACGCGGACCGGTTCGCGCTCGCCGGGCGCGTGGGCCTCGTCTCGCCCGAGCTGCAGGCCCGGCACCGGAACGGCGGGCTCGCCGAGCGGATCGCGGCGTCCGGCTTCGACGGCGCCATCGGGCTCGGCGAGGACCCTCCCCCGGACCGGCTCGCCGCGGCGCGGGCGGCCATGGCCCGGCTCGGGGTCCTGGCGCTCGAGGGCCGCGACGCCGCGCGGCTCTCGTACGGGGAAGTGCGCCGCCTCCTCCTCGCGCGCGCGCTCGCGCCGGGGCCCGAGGTGCTCCTCCTCGACGAGCCCCTCGCCGGGCTCGACGCCGCCACCCGCGCGGCCGCGCTCGCGCTCCTCGCCGAGGAGGCGGCCCGCGGCACGACGCTCGTCGTCGTCTCGCACCACGGCGACGAGCTCCCGCCCGACCTCGACCACCTGGCGCGGCTCGACGACGGGCGGTTCAGCGTGGTGCGCTGACACCCGCCGGCCGCTCGAACCGCTCCACCTCGCACGCCCGGAAGCCCGGGAGCGTGCGGCCTCCGGAGCCCCGGAAGCCCCGCGCCTCGAGCCACCGGCGCGTCTCCGGCGCCGAGAGGACCGGCGGCGCCGCGCCGCGGACGAGGGCGCCGAGCGCGGCCGCGTCGAGCGCGCGGGTCGTGACGAGCAGCACCCGGCGCGTGCCCTCGAGGCGCTCGGGCTGCGCGCGGAGCGCGTCGATCGGCTCCTGCCGGAGCGCCGGCGGCGCGAGCACCCGCAGCGGCCACAGGGCGTGGCGGACGTCCCCGTCGTGCACGACGAGCACGCCCTCCGGCCCGCCCGCCGCGGCGACCTCGGCGGCGAGGCGGCCCGACGGCGCCCACGCGAAGACCTCGTGCCATGCGAGCAGCGTCGCCGCGGCGGCCCCCTGCCCCGCGACGAGCACCGCGCCGAGCGCGAGGGCCGCCGTCCGCGCGCGCCCTGCCGCGGCGACGGCGAGCCCGGTCAGGAGCGCCACCGGGGGCAGCGCCCAGGCCGCGTACGAGGGGACGAGCGCGTCGAACGAGCGCGCGACGAGGCGCGCGGCGAACGTGACCGCGAGCCCCGCGCCGAGGCCCAGGGCGAGTCCGCGCGCCGCCCCGCGCGCCTCGCTCCCCGCGCGCGTGCCCGCGAGCGCGAGGGCCGCGAGCGCGGCCGTCGCCCCGACGGCGAGCGCCGCGGGCAGGAAGAAGGCCGCGCCCGCGGCATGCCCACCGAGGAGCCGCCAGCCGAGGCGCAGGGCCCCGGCGGCGATCTCGCCCGCGCCCGCCTGCGACTCGAGCCCCGGCGCGCCCGCGTTCGGGCCCAGCCGGAGCGCGGCGAGCGCGAACGGCGCGAGCGGCACCGAGGCCGCGGCGACGGCGGAGGCGCCGATCGCCCAGCGGCGGCGCGCGGCGCGGTCCGCCCACGCCGCCGGCGCGAGCGCGGCGAACGCCGCGAGGGCCGCCACCACCCCGAACAGCACGCACGAGAGCGCGAGGAGGAGCGGATAGGACCGGAGCTCCACCCCGGCGACGAGCGCGTTCGGAGACAGGGCGAGCCCGAGGCCGCACACCCACCCGGCCGCCGGGCCTCCCACCTCGGACGCGACGCGGCCGAGGAAGGCGATCCCGGCCGCCACGGCGAGCACGCCCAGGATCGCGGCCTCGGCGGCCTGGCTCGCCGCGGCGGGCACGCTCGCGTGGTCGCGCGAGCTCTGGCTGGACGAGGTGACGCAGCACCAGCCTCGCCCCGCGACCCCTGCGCTGCGCCGCGCCTCCATCCCGGACGCCTCCTGACGTTCACCTCGGCGAGGGTTCCATCCTACCGCCACCCCCTGCTGCGCCCCTCTCCCACCCTCCCACCGCGACCGTGTCGCGTGAGCGAGGTGTCTCGGTGTCGCGCGAGCGAGGTGTCCAGGGAACGGAGCACTTGCCGCTCCACCCGGAGTCGGGTTTGTTGCTCCCAGGGGGAGAGCCGGACATGTCGACGGAGTGGACGCCGGACCTGACGCTGAACCACGACCTGCTCGATCCGCAGCACCGCGGGCTCTTCCGGCTGCTGCGGGTGGCCGCGGACGCCATCGAGCTGCCCGGGGACGCGCTCCTCGTCGCGCTCAACCGCTTCGGGGAGGCCCTCGTGGCCCACCTCGCCGCCGAGGAGCGGATCATGGTCGAGACGCTCTACCCGGAGCGGCTCCGCCACAAGACCTCGCACGACATGCTCGTCTCCGACGTGCTCGGCGTGCAGCAGGAGATCGCCCGCGCCGGCCCGACGGCGAGCCTCGTCGAGATCGTCCGCACGCGCATGCCCGAGTGGCTGCGTTACCACACCCGGGTGAACGACGTGCCGCTCGGCGAGTTCCTCGCGCGGAACAACCCCGCGAGCGCCAGCCTCGACCCCGTCCGCGAGGGGCCGCCGGCGAAGCCGAACTGACCTCGGGAGGGCCTCCGGGCCGGTTCACCCCGAGCGTAGGGGCTGCGAAGCAGCCCCGGAGTCGAGGGGCGAAGCAGCCCCTGCGACGAGGGGCAGGAGCTCCTCCACCTCCGACGCGAGCAGCCAGTCCTCGGTGTAGAGCCGCGCGGCGTCGCGGATCGCGAGGAGCCGCTCGCGGGTCGCGCCGCCGGCCTCCCGCAGCCGGCGCACCTCCGCGTAGAGCGCGCCGAGCGCGTCGGGCAGCGCCGCGGCCTTCGCGGCCCGGGCCCGCGCCTCGCCCTCGCCCTCCGTGAAGCTGCCGAGATCGCCGAACCAGCGGTCCCACGCGGCGGGATCCGCCGGGCCGCCCGCCACCGACGGCAGCCCGTCGGAGACGAAGAGGAGCGCCCAGGACGGCAGCGCGATCGCCCGGCCCTCGCGCGTGCCCGAGAGATCCACCACCTCGCCGCCGCCCACCGCGAAGCCGCGCAGCACGAGGCCGCCCGCGAGCCGCACCTCGAAGGCGCCGCGGTCGGGGAGCCGGGCGTCGCCGAACGCCACCACCACCTCGCCGGGCCACGGCTTCCCCTGCGCCACCCCGCCCCGCGACACGAGCACCGGCCCCTCGAGACGGGCGAGCATGGTGGAGAGCCCCGGCGCGAGGTCCCGCGGGCCGGTGAGCCGCTCGACCACCCGCCCGGTGAGCTCGCGCCCGCCGGAGAGCACGAGGTGGTTCACCGTGCAGGCGCGCAGCGCCGTCTCGAGGCCGTGGTCGCCGCCCCGGCGCCAGGAGAGCGTCGCCGCGAAGGCCTCGAGCACCTCGAAGAGCTGGTCGAAGTCGCGCGCGACGAAGAGCTGCGGCTGCATCCGCGTGATGTCGTAGACCTGGTCGGCGCACCCGGCGGTGAGCGGCAGCTTCACGACCTCGGGGGAGAGGCAGTGGCGCGCCTCGCCGATGGAGGAGAGGAGCCCGGCGCCGTAGATGCGCGGCGCGGAGAGCTCGCCCACGAGCCCGTACTCGGCCGTCCACCAGTAGAGGCGGCTCGCGCGGGTGGACTCGGAGGCGTAGCGCACGCTCGCGGAGGCCGCGGCGAGCCGCTCCTCCGCGAGCTTCACCTCGGCCGCGGGCGCGCTCGGGTCCTCCTTCACGACCGAGAGGTTCCGGATCGCCTCGAAGACCGCCTGGTCCTCGGCGGACGCGATGGCCTTGAACCCGACCTCGCCGCAGCGCTGCAGGTACTCGGCGTAGGTCGGGTCGGCGATGAAGGGCGCGTGGCCCGCGCTCTCGTGCACGATGTCGGGGGCCGGCGTGTACTCGATGTGCTCGTGGGTGCGGATGTCCGCCGCGATGGCGAGCACGCGCCGGCACTGCAGCTCCGTGAAGACCGCCGGCGGGATGAAGCCGCGCACCGAGACCGCCGACCACCCGACGCGGGCGAGCCGCTCGTTCATCTCGTCGAGGCTCGGGATGCGCTCGACCTCGATGCCGGTCGCCGCGAGGCCGGCGAGGTAGCGCGGGTGCGCCTTGCCCTCGAGGAGCGCCGTGAGGCGGCGGAGGATGTGCCGCCACACCGCATGGTCGCGGGGCGTGTACGCCGCGTAGTCCTGGGCGACCGCGAACCGGCGCAGGTGCGGGGGCAGGCTCTCGATCGCGCGCTCGGTCGGGCTCATGCGTGGGCGACTTCCTAACCCGGCCGCACCACCGGTTCACAGCGTCCCTCCGGGTGCAGCTGGCCGGGCCGCGACGCGGCGCGCTAACCCCGGACGGCCCTCGGCCCGCCGAGGAGGCGCGCCGGGAGCCACAGGATCGCCTTCAGGAGCCCGAGCACCCCGTCCACCGCGATCCCGAGGACGCGGAAGGGGAGGAGCAGGAGCCAGACGAGCGGATAGAGCACGAGCGCGAGGAGCGCGAGCGGCCAGCACACGATGAACAGGAGCAGCCAGAGCAGGAAGCCGACCATGCCCTGTCTTACGCGGGCCCGGCCGGGTTGTTTCATCCCGGACGGGACGGGGTATGGTGCGCCCGTTCGACCCCTTCGGAGGACGCAACGTGCCCGACTCCAAGAAGCCTTCCTACGTCGTCCGCCCCGACACCGCCGTCCTGACCCGCGGCTTCGATCCGCGCCTGTCGGTCGGCTCCGCCCGCCCCGCGGTCTTCCGCTCGTCCACCTACGTCTTCCAGAGCCCGGAGCACGCGGAGCGCGCGTTCTGCATCGCGCTCGGCAAGGAGCAGGCGAGCCCCGGGGAGAGCGTCGACCTCATCTACTCGCGCCTCTCGCACCCGAACGCCGAGATCCTCGAGGACCAGGTCGTGCCGCTCGAGAAGGGCGCCATGGCCGCGGCGGTCTTCAACTCCGGCATGGCGGCCATCTCCACGGTCTTCACGACCTTCTGCGCGCCGGGCGCGAGCTTCGTCTACACGACGCCGATCTACGGCGGCACCCAGCACCTCATCCACCAGCTCCTCGAGCCGTGGGGCATGAAGGGCATCCCGGTGCGGGCGGGCGACACCGCCGGCATCCGCGCGGCCATCGAGGGCGCGTCCAACCTGCGGCTCATCCTCATCGAGACGCCGGCCAACCCGACGCTCGTGATGACCGACATCACCGACGCGGTCCGGGCCGCCTCGCGCCACCGCGAGCGCCCGGTCGTCGCGATCGACAACACGTTCATGGGGCCGGCGTTCCAGCACCCCCTGCCCCTCGGCGCCGACCTCGCCGTCTACTCGGCGACGAAGTACCTCTCGGGCTTCTCCGACATGCTCGGCGGCCTCGTGCTCGCGAAGGACCCGGAGCTCATCAGCCGGCTGCGCGGCACCCGCGCGATCCTCGGCAACATCCTCCAGCCCGACGAGTGCTGGATGCTCGACGGCCGCCTGCCGACCGTGAACCTGCGCATGAACCGGCAGTCGAAGAGCGCGCAGCACATCGCCGAGGCGCTCGCCGGCCACCCCAAGATCGAGCGGCTCCACTACCCCTCGCTCTTCACCGACCCCGAGCAGGTGCGCATCCGCGACGCGCAGTGCGACTTCCCCGGCGGCGTGCTCGCCTTCGAGCTCGCCGGCGGCAAGAAGGCCGCCTTCGACGTGCTCCGCCACCTGCACATCATGAAGAACGCGGTGTCGCTCGGGGGCGTCGAGAGCCTCGCGTGCCACCCGGCCTCGACCACCCACTCCGAGCTCTCGCCCGACGAGCTGCGCCGCTGCGGCGTCTCCGACGCGCTCGTGCGCGTGTCGGTCGGCGTCGAGGACTGGCGGGATCTGCTGGCGGAGCTCAGGGCCGCGCTCGACGCGGCGTAGCTCCCGCGCGCCGTGCGTCCCGAGCGCAGCCTCCGCGCCGCGGAGGCGAAGACGAGGGACCGCTACTTGAAATCCGTGAGGTTCTTCCGCCCCGCGCCGCGGCGGGGCTCGGCCTTCGCCTGGCACGGCGCGCAGAGCGTGGCCCACGGCATCGCCTTCATGCGGGCGAGCGGGATCTCCTCCTCGCAGTCCTCGCAGAGGCCGTAGTCCTCGGGGGCCGTCGAGAGCTTCCGGAGCGCCCTGTCGATCCGCCCGAGCAGCACCGCCTGCCCGCGGTTCCGCTCGGAGGCGAGCACCTGGAGCATCTCCGAGAGCGCCTGCGCGTCCTCGTCGGCCACGCCGGCGGCGACAGGGTCCGTGCGGTTCGGCTCGATGCGGGCGGGCGCCGAGGCGGTGACCTGGGCCTTCGTGCGCTCGAGGGCCTCCCTGAGCGCGGTGCGCTGCTTCGGGGTCATGCGCCCGTTCCTAGCGCAGGTCACCGCGCGTGGCCAGGCCGCCCGCTCACCGGAGGGGCGCCCGCGCTGGCGCCGGCCCCGGCGGCGGGGTGGCCTCCTGCGGGCGGTGAAGCTCCTGAAGCGAGTCCGCCCTCCCGAGCGTGACCCGCACCCGCGTCCCGCGGCCCGGGTCGCTCTCGAAGACGATCGCGCCGGACATCGCCGAGGTCAGCCCGCGCGCGACCGCGAGCCCGAGCCCGGACCCGACGCCGACGGGCTTCGTGGAGTAGAACGGCTCGCCGAGGTGGCGCAGCGCCTCGGGGCCCATGCCCTCGCCGTCGTCCTCGACCGTGAGGACGACCCGGTCGCCCTGCAGCTCGCCGCGGAGGACCACGCTCCCCGCCCGGCCAGCCGGGATCGCCTGGACCGCGTTCACGGCGAGGTTCGAGAGCACCTGCTCGAGCGCCCCACCCTGCGCGAGCGCGGTCAGCCCCGGCGCGAAGGCGAGCGTCACCTGCACCTCCGGGGCGCCGCGGGCCCGGGCCGCCTGCGCGGCGACCTGGGCGCAGGCCGCGACGTCGACCGGCACGAGCGACATGGGCTGGGCGGCGGCCCGCCCCGCCACGAGGAGCTGCTTCGTGATCCCCGCGATGCGGCCGACCGCGCTGCGCGCGTCCTCGAGCGCTGCCCGCACCTCCGGCGACGCGGCCTCGCCGACCTCCTGCGCGACGAAGTTCACGTTCGAGGAGATGATCGCGGCGGGGTTGTTCACCTCGTGCGCGACCCCGGCGGAGAGCTGGCCGAGGGCCGCGAGCCGCTCGGCGCGGCCAAGCGCGGCGTTCGCGCGCGCGAGCTCGGAGGTGCGCTCCTGGACCCGCGCCTCCAGCCGGTCCCGGAGCTGGGCGAGCTCGGCGGACGCCCTGCCGACCCGGTCGAGCGCCGCGAGCCCGATCCCGATGATGGGCACGTAGGCGGCGAAGTCGAGGAGGTACGGCGTCGGGAGCCCGACGCCGAGGGTCAGCATGGCGTCGTGGGCCGCCACGACGCCGAGGAGGGCGCCGCCCGCGAGGTGCGCCCTGGGCGCGGCCACCCCTCCCGCGCGCGCGTGGCGCACGATCCGCGCGTAGGCCCAGAGCGCGGCGACGCACGGGAGCGCGAGGAGCACGTTGCCGGAGGCCGTCACCTGCGCGTCGTGGTAGGTGACGCCGATCGACGCGACGTACCTGAGCGTGAACGCGTCGGAGTAGAGCAGCCCGGGCACGAGCGCGAGCGCGCCCGGCAGGGCCGTGAGCGCGAGCAGCCCGGCGGTCGCGCGCCGCCCGAGCGCGACGCCCGACCAGGCCCCGAGGTAGCCGTGCCACGCGAGGACGTGCAGGGCGAGGAGCAGGAACTGGACCCGCCCGGTCCACGCCGGCGACACCCCCTCGAGCGTGTTCCCCGCGTTCGCGAAGGACCCGCCCGCCGCGGTCAGCGCCACCCATCCGAACCGGCGGAAGTCCTTCCAGCGCCCGGCCCGGCCCATGAGGAACGCCGCCGCGGAGGTCGTCGCGCTGACCGCCCCGCTGACGAGGGCCGTCGCCACGGCCGGATTGACCACGAGCGCGGACAAGGCGCGGTGAGGCTAGCCGATGCCCGCCGCCAGTGTCACGGAGAAGCGCACCTCCACACACACGAGGGAGTTCACTTCAGGTGACATCGCGCGTCGGGCGAGGACGGTATGAGGGCGGCCCCGGGGTTCGACGGTGCGTCCATGGCGCACCCCGGGTCCGGTTCTACCCCGAGACAACCACGCGAATCGTCCAGTGGAACGGGTGTTTGCGCCAAACGGCGCGCTCCGCACCGAGGCACGCGACATGAAAGGCGAACCCGTGTCGAGGCTGGAGGAATGACCATGACGACCCGAGCCCGCATCACCCTCATGATCGCCGCCTTCGCAGTGGGGCTCGCGGCCCTCGCCGCGCTCGCCCTCGCCGCCGGCGCGAAGGTCCAGGTGAACGGGCCCGTCTACGGGCGGATCGTCCAGCAGAAGGACCTCGTGGCCGACATCCTGCCGCCGCCCTTCTACGCGATCGAGGCGTACCTCACCGCCTCGAAGATGGCCGTCGCGGGCGACCACGACGCCGGGCAGCAGGCCGCCGGGCGCGACCGCATCGCCGCGCTCGCGAAGGACTTCGAGGACCGCTGGGCGTTCTGGGCGAAGGACCTGCCCCCGGGCGTGCTGCTCGACCAGGCCCGCGCCGTCAACGCGACCGGGAAGGCCTTCCTGGACGCGCTGCAGGCCGAGGTCGCGCCCGCGTTCGTGCGCGGGGACGACGCCGCGGGCGGCGCCGCGCTCCGCCGCGCCGAGGCCCTCTACCTCGCCCACCGGGCGGCGGTCGACGCGCTCGCCGCGAGCTCGACGAAGGCCACCGGCGAGATCGAGGCGGACACGAAGGACGCCATCCGGGTCTCGTTCCTGGAGGTCGTGGGCGCCGGCGTGCTCCTCGCCGCCCTCGTCGGCCTCATCGCCTGGAGCGTGGGGCGCCGGCTCCAGGAGGCCGTGAAGGGCGTCGGGGCCGCGATCGGCGACGTCACGCGGGCGGTGCACCGCGGCGAGCTGCGCTTCCGGGCCGACGAGGCCGCGATCGATCCCGAGTTCCGCCCCCTGGTCGCCGGCCTCAACCAGGCGGTCGAGGCGTTCGTCCAGCCGATCGACCTCACCTCCGACTACGTCGCCCGCATCGGCCGCGGCGACATCCCGCCGCCGATCGACAGGCCCTACCAGGGCGAGTTCGAGACCATCCGCGAGAGCATCAACGGCTGCATCCACGAGGTGAGCGGGCTCATCGCCGAGCTCGAGCGGATGAGCGCCTCGCACGACCGCGGCGAGATCGACGTACGGGTACCGGCCGGCCGGTTCGAGGGCGCGTTCGCCCGCATGGCCACCGGCGTGAACCGGATGGTCGAGGCGCACCTCGCCGACTCGCAGAAGGCGCTCGCGGCCGTCGACGCCTTCGGCCGCGGCGACTTCGCGGCCCGCTTCGAGCGGCTCCCCGGCCAGAAGGCCCGCATGAACGACGTGGTGGAGGCGGTCCGAGGCAACCTCGTCGGCCTCGCCGGCCAGCTCCGCGAGATGGCGGCCGCCCAGGACGCGGGCGACATGGACGCCGTCCTCGAGGCGGCGCGCTTCCAGGGCGACTGGCGCCACGTCGCCGACGGCGTGAACGCCATGGCGACGAAGAACGCGGCCCTCGTGCGTAAGGCCCTCGCCTGCGTCGACGCGTTCGGCCGCGGCGACTTCGAGGCGGAGCTCGAGAGGTTCCCCGGCAAGCAGGCCCTGATCAACGAGGTCATCGAGCGCGTCCGCGCGAACCTCGTCGCGCTCATCCGCGACGCCGACCTCCTCGCCACCGCCGCGCACGAGGGCACCCTCTCCGTCCGCGCGGATCCCTCCCGCCACGAGGGCGACTTCGCCCGCATCGTGGAGGGCATGAACGGCACCTTCGCCGCGATGACCGCGCCGCAGCAGGAGGCGCTCCGGGTGCTCTCGAAGGTCGCCGCCCGGGACGTGACCGCCCGCGCGAGCGAGGCCTACGCCGGGGACCACGGCGCCCTCGTCCGGGCCGTGAACGGCACCACCGAGGCCCTCGCCGACGCGCTCGCGCAGGTGAGCGAGGCCGTCTTCCAGGTCTCCACCGCCTCGAGCGAGATCTCGACCGCCGCCCACAACGTGGCCGGCAACGCCACCGCCCAGGCCGGCGAGGTCGAGCGCGTGAACGGCGAGCTCGAGAAGATCGCCGAGGAGACCCGCAAGGCCTCCGAGGCGGCCTCCCGCGCCGACGGCCTCGCGCGCGAGGCGCGCGACGTCGCCACGAAGGGCGTCGCCGCGATGGAAGGCATGACCCGCGCGATGATCGGCATCCAGAAGAGCGCGGAGAGCACCTCCTCGATCATCAAGGACATCAACGAGATCGCCTTCCAGACGAACCTCCTCGCGCTCAACGCCGCGGTCGAGGCCGCGCGCGCCGGCGAGGCGGGCCGCGGGTTCGCCGTCGTCGCGGAGGAGGTCCGCTCGCTCGCGCTGCGCTCGAAGGACGCAGCGCAGAAGACCGAGGTCCTCATCAAGGAGTCGGTGCAGCAGGCCTCCGGCGGCGGCGCGACCGCGGCCGACGTCTCCCGCATGCTCGAGAGCATCCGCGCGCAGGTGAACGGGGTCACCGAGGTCATCGGCGCCGTCGCCGGGTCGACCCAGGCCCAGACCGCCCGCATCGAGTCCGTCGAGGAGGCGATCTCGCAGGTCGACAAGACCATGCAGCAGACCGCCGCCGGCGCCGAGGAGGCGTCGTCCGCCGCGATCGAGCTCAACAGCCAGGCCGAGGAGCTCGGCGCGATGGTCGCCACCTTCAAGCTCGAGGACGGCGCCACGAAGGCCGTCGCCGTGAAGCGCAGGGCGCTCGCGAGGCCGGGCGCGCGGGCGTAGGACGGTCCTCCTCGAAGGGCCGGCGATCCCGCGAAGGCCGGGGCAACCCTTTCCCGTTCGCCCCGAGCGTAGGCCCGCCGCAGGCGGGCACGAGACGAGGGGCGCCCCATGGGCTGGCGCTCCGCCCGCTCCGCGCCTACGTCTCATCGCCTGCCGAGCCCGGCCCCCACCTCTCCCCTCGCCCGCGCCCTCGCCGGCGGCGCCGCGCTCGCGGCGGCCATGGGCATCGGCCGCTTCGCGTACACGGCGCTCCTCCCCGCCACGCAGCGCGCGCTCGGCGTGGGCGACGACGTCATGGGCGCGATCGCGTCGGCGAACCTCGTCGCGTACCTCGCCGGCGTCCTCGTGGGCCGGCGGCTCGCGGCCTCGCCCCGGCGCGGCCTCGCGCTCGCGGCCGGACTCGTCCTCACGGCGCTCGCGGCGCTCGGCTCGGCGGCGACGGTCGACGTCGGGGCCTGGGTCGCGCTGCGGGTGGCCGCCGGGCTCGCGAGCGGCGTGGTGTTCGTGCTCGGCTCCGCGGCCGCGCTCGAGGGCGAGGCCTCTCGCCCCGGGGTCCTCTACGCCGGCGTCGGGCTCGGGATCGCGCTCTCGGGCGCCGTGTCCGCGCTCGCGCCCGTCGAGTCCGGCGCCGGCCTGCCCTGGCTCGTGCTGGGCGGCGCGGCGGCGGTCCTCGCGGTGCCGGGCCTCGCCTCCCTCACGCGCACGAGGCCGCCGGCCCCGGGCGCCGCCGCCGTCGCGCCGGCCGCGGGCGCCGGCGGCGTCGGCATGGGCGTCCGCCTCCTCGCCGCCGCCTACTTCCTCGAGGGGCTCGGCTACATCGTGAGCGGCACCTTCGCGGTCGCCGCCGTGCGCCGCACGCCCGGCCTCGAGGCGCTCGCCCCGTGGACGTGGGTGCTGGCGGGCCTCTCCGCGGCGCCCTCCGCGCTCCTCTGGTCCGGCCTCGGGAACCGCCTCGGCGGCCGGCGCACCCTCGCGCTCGCGCACGGCGTGCAGGCGGTCGGGATGGCGCTGCCGTCGCTCTCGTCGAGCGCCGCGGCGGCCCTCACCGGCGCCGCGCTCTTCGGCGGCACGTTCATCGGGATCACCACGCTCGCG
Source organism: Anaeromyxobacter sp. (assembly GCA_046351695.1). Taxonomy (GTDB): domain Bacteria; phylum Myxococcota; class Myxococcia; order Myxococcales; family Anaeromyxobacteraceae; genus Anaeromyxobacter. The sequence goes on from JAXLYA010000003.1 coordinate 18,426, forward strand.
ATGTCCGCCGCGCGCCGGCTCTCGCCCGAGGCGCCGGGCCGGATGGTCGGGACGCTCAGCGCGGTCTACGGCGTGGGCCAGATGCTCGGACCGATCCTCGCCGGCGCGCTCTCGCAGCGGCTCGGCGATCCCCGGCCGGCGGTGCTCGCCGCGGCCGGCGCGGTGGCGACGGGCGGGGTGCTGCTCGGGGTCGCGCGGGAGCGGCGGGCGGGTGCTGCGGAGCCGGGGCGGGGTTGACCGGGCGAGTGGGGCGCGGGAGTGGGCCGCCTGCACGCGTCGAGAGGCGGTGCTATGCTCTCCGCGTGGCTAGGGATGCGCGCGATCTCAAGCGGCTGGCCGAGGAGCTGGCGAACCTGACTCCGGAAGAACGGGAGCGGGTGCTTGCGGATGTCCGCGCTCGCCACGCATCACGCCCACTTCCTCAGGACTTCCACCCTCCCGTGCTGAAGGCCAGCGCCGGGCGATGGATCGGTGGGGACCTCCAGCGCGAGGATCTCTACGGCGACGATGGCCGCTGAGCTCGTCTTCGTCGACACGAACGTCATCGTGGCGGCCTCGGTGGAGGGCCATCCGAGCCATGCACTGGTGACAGCCTATCTGGAGCGGCTCGCGAAGGCCGGAGCGGGAATCTGCTTCTCCACCCAGGTTTGCCGCGAGTTCATGGTGGTACTCACCCGCGGCCCTGTCGAGAACAGGTCGTTCGAGCCGCCCGAGGCGCTCGCCGTCCTGGCCGAGTGGCGAGGCAGCTGCGTCGTCCTCGAGGACAGCGAACTCGTGCTCGCGGACCTGCTGGCGTTGGTTCGCCGGTATTCGGTCCGAGGCAAGCAGATCCACGACGCCAACATCGTGGCGAGCATGCGCGCCCACGGCATCACCCGGCTGGCCACGTTGAACGTGACCGACTTCAGAAGATTCGAAGACCTGATCGTCCTCGAGACGTTTGTGTCCTGAAGCGCACCAGCGCTGACAACTGGACCATGAGGCCGTGATGGCAGGGCTCGCCGCAGAGTTCCACGATGCCACGCTGATCGGCGTCCGCCGGAACGGCGGCGACGTCGTCCTGGATGCGACGCTCTTCATCCACCGCAGCGACGGACGTCCGGGGTGGGATGTGGGCGAAGGATGGTACCAGGACGCGGAGATCGTCCTCTCCGAAGCGGCGATCCTGCAGGAGCCAGCCTCCTTGCCGATCTCCATCAGCGATGGCGCCGCGACCGTGAAGGGTCAGCGCTTCGCGAACCTCCTGCCGCTCCCGTGCGACCTCAACGGCGGGGTGGAGATCGACCTCTCCGGCCCGGAAGGTGTGCTCAGGGTGACCGCAGCGACCATCCGGATCACGCTGGCGGGCCAGCCGGGCCCCTTCGAGCCGTTCCATCGCTCTCGCGCTAACCCCGCGTGAACGTCGTCACGACCTCGCCCGGGCCGGTCTCCAAGCTCGTTCCCCGCACGCCGATCGCGGCGGCCTTCTCGAGGATCGGCCCCGGGACGTGCGGCGTGACGAGCTCGTAGGCCTCACCCGGCGCGAGCGCCGCGAGATCCCGGAGCACCTCGTCGACCGGGTGGATGCCCTGGGCCCGGAGCGGGCGGGCGTCGAGCCGCTTCACCACGCGCAGCGCGGTCATCACTCGCTCCTAGAAGGGATGCACGAACAGCCCCGAGCGCAGCTTCGGCTCGAACCAGGTGCTCTTCGGCGGCATGATCAGGCCCGCGTCGGAGACGGCCATCACCTGCTCGACCCGCGTCGGGAAGAGGTGGAGCGCCATCGACCAGCCCTCCTCCTTCACGCGCTTCTCGAGCTCGGCGGCGCCGCGGATGCCGCCGACGAAGTCGACGTCCTTCGAGCGGCGCGGGTCGTCGATGCCGAAGATGGGCGCGAGGATCTGGTTCTGGGCGAGGTCGCAGTCGAGCGACGCCACCGGGTCCTTCGCGTCGTAGGTGCCGGGGCGGACCTTCGCGCGCCACCAGCGGCCGGCGGCGTAGACGCCGAACGAGAGCGGGCCCTCCGGGCGAGGGTCGGTGGCGGGGACGACGTCCAGGCGCGCCCGCAGGGCCTCGAGCAGCGCCTCCGGCGAGCGGCCCTTCGGGTCGCGCAGCAGCCGGTTGTAGGCGAGGATCTGCATCTGGTCGTGCGGGAACACGACCGCGAGGAACCGGTCGTGCTCGCCGGGCGTGCCCCTGCGCTTCGCGTGCACGCGCGATGCGGCCGCGGAGCGGTGGTGGCCGTCGGCGACGTAGAGCGTGGGGATGGCGGCCATGCGCGCCTGGATGCGCGCGCCGGCGTCGGCGGGGACGACCCAGGTCGTGTGGCGCACGCCGTCGGCGGTGGTGAGGTCGACCTCGGGCCTCGTCGCGGTGACCGCGGCGACGACGGCGTCGATCTCGCGGTCGGCGCGGTAGGTGAGGAACACCGGCTCGTCGTGCGCGCCGAGCGTGTCGACGTGGTGGACGCGGTCGTCCTCCTTGTCGGCCCGCGTCTTCTCGTGCTTCTTGATCACGTCCGCGTCGTACTCGCCGACCGACGCGCAGCCGACGAGCCCCACCTGGCGGTGGTTGCCCATGACCTGCGCGTAGACGTGGAGGCGCGGCTCGGGGTCCTGCACGAGGACGCCCCGGCGGACGAGCTCGGTGAGATTCTCTGCGCCCTTTGCGTACACCGGCTCCGCGTGCTCGTCGGTCCCCTCGGGCAGGTCGACCTCGGGGCGGCTCACGCGCAGGAAACTGTCCGGCTTTCCGCGCGCCAGCGTGCGGGCCTCGGCCGTCGAGATGACGTCGTAGGGGGGCGAGGCGACCTCGCCGGCGAGGCGCGCCGGAGGCCTCAGCGCGCGAAAGGGGTAGAGGGTTGCCATGGCACCTTTCCTACCAGGGTTCAGGCCGCAGCGCGTCGCGGATACTGAGACGGAGTAACGGAACGCTTGCGACCCCGGGACCTTGCGCTCCGCGACAAAGCGCGCGAAGGTACGCACGACCCTATCGGGCCGTGCAGCTCGGCGCCCGACCTCCCGAGGGAATCCATGGCGATCAGCTCGAAGAAGTACCTGGCGCTCCCCGTCGCGCTCCTCCTCGGCGCCTGCGGTAGCTCGCGCAACGTCGCGGAAGGCGGCGAGCCGACGCACCCCAAGAACTTCGCGCTCAAGACGGAGCACGGCGTCGCGGCGATCGCCGCGCAGTTCACGAGCTGCAAGCTGTGCCACGGCGAGGCGCTCACCGGGATCGACGGCCTCGGCCCGAGCTGCGCCTCCTGCCACCAGGCGCAGGGCTTCGCGAGCTGGCAGGCGAACTGCACCTTCTGTCACGGCACGGAGCAGGTCGCCGTGTTCGACCCGGCGACCGACATGGCGAAGGCCGCGCCGGCGACCGGCTCGCACCCCGCCCACGTGAACGGCACGATCCTCGCGAAGGGCCTGTCGTGCGAGCAGTGCCACCCGGCGGTCACCTCGCTCGCGCACATCGACGGGAAGGTCGACGTGAAGTTCGGCGCGCTCGCCTCCGCCGATGGCGCGACGCCGGCCTACGCGGGCGGGACCTGCTCCGGCATCTACTGCCACGGCAACGGCGCGTCGCTCGAGGGGGCGGCCCGCAAGACCGTCACCTGGGGCGGCGCCTCGCTCGTGTGCGGCGACTGCCACAACCTCACGCCCACGCTCGGCGGCGCCGTGGCCGGCAACCAGCTCGTCGGTGGCCACGCCTGGCACACCGCGCCGGCGCCGGCGCCCGCCGTCGCCTGCCAGCGCTGCCACCAGGGCTACGGCATGATCGACCTCGAGCACCACGTGAACGGCGTGGGCGAGGCGGTGCTGCCGAAGGACGGGACGATCTTCACGTCGTTCGAGGGCACGGCCGCCTCGTCGAACTGCGAAGCCTGCCACGCGAAGAACCCGTAAGGCCGCACGTCGCACCACGTGCACCCGAGGCCCCGCGCGACTCGCGCGGGGCCTTCGTGTTTCTGGCGCTCCATCGCGCCGCGCCCCGGACGGGCCTCCCGCGTCCGGACGGGTCGCCGCCCGCTCCGTAACTACGGGATTGCCCGACCGGGCAGCCCGGAGTACCAGGGGAACCGCTCGTCTCCTCTCCTGGAAAGGGTCTCCTTCCATGCGCACTTCTTCGACGCTCACCATCGCCGCCCTCGCGGGCGCCCTCTCCCTCACCGCCTGCTTCGGCATCCCCTCGGCGGGCGGCATCGTCGGCCGCATCACCGACCGCGCCGTCGGCACCGCCTCGGATCGCGTCGGCGATCAGGTCGGCAACCAGGTCGGCAACGCCGCCGCCGCGAAGGTCGGCGCGACGATGTCGCCGTACATGATGCAGTTCTACATGCAGTTCATCTTCGCGATGGCGTTCTCGCAGGGCGGCTACTCGCTCGAGGAGACGCCGTACAAGCCGGGCGAGTGGACCCGCTGGTCGATCCCGAACGAGAAGGCGTCGGGCGACGAGGCGAAGGAGATGACGCTCGAGCGCGCGTACCTCTTCGACGAGGGCGGCGCCACCTGGTGGAAGGTGAAGTACGTCGCCGACCCGAAGAAGCCCGCCGAGTCGACGATGATCATCGAGGGGCTCTTCGACAAGAAGGACTACACGCTCCGTCGCATGCGCGCCAAGATGCCCAACGAGAAGGAGGGCAAGGAGATGCCGGTGACGCAGCAGACGTACTACGTCCCGCCGCAGCGCCTCACCCCGGAGAGCATCAAGGGCGCGACGAAGGGCATCGTCACCGTCACCGTGCCGGCCGGCACGTTCAAGGCGCGCCACGTCGTCTTCGGCGACGCGGCGGGCGGGTCGGTCGAGTGGTTCCTCGTCGACGGGATCCCCGGCGGCAACGTGAAGACCATCCACACCGGCGCGAAGCCGGACGACGACGGCAAGGCCGACCCGGCGCACTACACGATGCTGCTCACCGCGAAGGGCACCGGCGCGGCGAGCGAGCTCGGCGTGACGAAGCCGTAGGTCCGATCCCGGAGCAGAAACGGCACGGGCCGGGAGGACTCCCTCCCGGCCCGTTCTCGTTCTCGTCGAGGGACCCGCTTACGCGGTGACGGCCTTCTCCACCTTCTCGGCGGCCTTCTCGACCTTCTCGCCCGCCGCCTTCACGGCCTTCTTCGCGCCGTTCTTCGCGGGCGCGGCGGCCTCGAGCTTCTTCGCGAAGTCGGCGAGGCTCTTCGCGAGGTTCTGGATCGGGGCGCGGGTCGAGGTGACGAACTTCTCGACCGCGACCGCCGGGACGTCCTCGACCTTCTTCATCGCGTCGTCGCGCAGCCCCTCGGCCTTGTGGCGGAGCCCGTCGAGCTGCTTCTTCAGCGCGGCGGCGGTGAAGTCGTCCTTCGAGACCTTGGCGAGCGCGCCGTCGAGCTCGAGCAGGCGGGTGTTGCCGTTCTCGAGGACGCCGCGGAGCCGGCCGCGGGCCTCGGTCTCCAGCGTGGAGAGGGTCTGCTGCAGGTTCGCGATCTGGGTCTTCAGCATCGCGTTCAGCTCCTTGCCCTTCGGAAGCTCGCTCATCGTGACGGCCATGGTCTCGTTCCCTTTCGTGCTCGGCCGGTGGGTCCCGGCCTGTTGAAGCGTGCGCGGCGTGTACTGACCGTGCGTCATTGCCGCATAGCGTCAAGATAGTCGAACTTTTGCCGCTCTGTGTCAAACCCAGATGGGTACAACCGGAAAAGCCTGAAGGTCTGGGGCTGTCAGACCCCCCTGGCACCCTTCGTTCCGTGCGGCGCTTCCTGACCCTGGACCTCGAGACCGTGCCCGACGAGGCGCTCGTCTCGGCGGTCGACGGCAACCCGTCGCTTCCCTACCCGGAGAAGCTCCGCAACGTGCTGGCCGAGCGGCGAGCCCGCACCGGCGGCCGGAGCGACTTCCTCCCCCTGCCCTACCACCGGCCCATCGCGGCCTGCGTGCTCGAGGCGGTCGAGGACGGCGGGCTGATCCGCGTCGTCGACGTCGCCGACTGGTCGGAGCGCCGTGAGCCGGAGCCGGAGTTCCTCGAGGCCTTCTGGTCCCGCCTCGACGGCGCCTCGCTCGTGAGCTTCCACGGCAAGGGGTTCGACCTGCCGGTGCTCGAGCTGCGCTCGCTGAAGCACGGCGTGCCCGCGCCGCCGTGGGTCTCGCCCGCGCGCCGCGGCAGCGGCCCGGGGCACTTCGATCTCAAAGAGCTCCTCGCCGGCCCCTCCGGCGCGGCCGCCGCGCCGCTCGACCTCTACGCGAAGCTCGTGGGGCTCCCCGGCAAGGAGGACGTCGCCGGCGAGGACGTGCTCGCGCTGCACGCCTCGGGCGACCTCGACCGGATCGTGGCGTACTGCATGAGCGACGTGGTGCAGACGTTCCTGCTCTTCCTGCGCTGGCGCCTCGTCGAGGGCTCGCTCACGCCCGACGGCTACGCCGAGAGCGCCGAGCAGGCCCGCCAGGCGCTGCCCGCGCTCTTCCAGCGCCGGCTCGCGCCCGGCCCGCGCGCCGCGCTCGAGGGGTTCCTCGACCGCTGCGGGCCGTATTTCGGGATCGACCGGGCGCTGCTGAAGCAGGCGCTGTAGGCCCAGGCAGCCCGTCCGTTCGGCCTGATTCTCAGGACCCCCGTTCGCCCCGAGCGTAGGCCCGCCGCAGGCGGGCCGGAGACGAGGGGCCGGCCTGTCTCGCCGTAACTTGAATTCGGCAGATGTCGGCGCGGAGCCGTCGAGCCAAGGTCCTCCCTAGGTCGGATGCCGGATGAGCTCGGCGACCAGAAGGAGGACCCCCGCCAGCACGAGGCCGATCCCGGCGAAATTCAGAACACGCACGATGAAGACCCGGTCCGGCCGAACGTAGCGCTCCGGGTGAGCGGCAAGGTCGCTCCCGGCCAGCCACGCCTCGCGAGTCGTGACGCCGCTCCTCCGCCAGGAGAGCCCGGCGAGCGCGCCCCCCAGAGCCAGCCCGAACCCGGTCAGAGAAAGCCCGACGATCAGCTTCAAGACCACAGTTCTCCTCCTGACGGGGAGTCCCTGCGCCGTAGACCTACGGCGCGTTGAGCGCGCTTCAACCGGGGCGGAAGTCGGGGCCCTCGCCGGGCGGCGAGACCACGACCGGCGCGGCGCCGGCGAGCGCCGCGGCGCGCGCGGCGAACCCGTTCACGTCCTGGCGGCTCCAGCCCTCGAGCACCTCCGCGACGCGGCCGCCCCGCTCGACGAGCACGATCGTCGGCGTCGCGACCGTGGCCCAGGCGTCCGAGGCGGGCCACGGCTCGGGGTCGACGAGCACCCGGAGCGGCGCGGCCCAGCCGTGCGCCGCGGCGAAGGCGGCCGCGGCGGGCAGCGGGTCCTGGGAGACGACCGCCACCGCGAGGCCGGGGATCGCCGCGAGGCGCGGCAGGGCCGGCGCGAGCGCCACGCAGGCCCCGCAGTCACGCTTCGTGAAGGCGACCACGAGGGGCCCGCCCGCGGCGAGGGCGGCGAGATCCACGGGGGCCGCGGCAGTCGCGAGGGCGTCGAGGGCGCTCGCGGCGGGGGCGGGGGCGCCGATGGCGGGCGGCATCGGCGGCGAATCTGCCCGCGGACGGCCTCGCCCGCAACGCGGCTCACCTCCGCTCACACGGGCCGCGCGGTGCGCCGACGTGGTGGAGGGGACCCGGGGTCGCCCGTACCGAATGGAACACCTCCTGTTTACGGGCGCTTGGACGTGGCACCCGGGCTGCAATCCCCAGGAGGGATGGCCGTCCGCGCCGCCACAGTCCGCCCCTCGCCCTTCGCGCACGCGATGCACCAGCTCGCGAGCCTGCGCGAGCCCGCCTGCCTGCTCGACGCGGACGGCGTGGTCCTCTTCGTGAACGAGGCCTGGGATCGGTTCGCCTCGGTGAACGGCGGCGGCACCCACGCGGGCTCGGCGGGCCTCGTCGGCACGCGCTGGCTCGACGGCATCCAGGGCGAGGACCCGCGGCGCGTGCACGCCGTGCTCCTCCACCGCGCGATGCGCCGCGAGGGCAACGGCCCCGGCGGCGCGGTCATCCACACCTCCGAGGCGAACGACGGCGTCACCGCGCGGCTCGTGGCGACCCGGCTCGAGGCGATCCTCTCGCCCGCCGGCGCGCTCGTCGCGGTCGCGGTCGTGCACCGCACCGTGCGCGAGCTGCCGCTCGCAGAGGTCTATCCCCCCCTCGACGCCGACGGCGACGCGTACCGCTGCCCCGGCGGCGGCATCGAGCAGTGCACCTGCTGCCGCCGCACCGTCCGCCCCGACGGCAGCGGCGAGTGGGACTACGTGCTGTCGCTCGCGGCGGTACCCCCGCGCAGCACCCGCTTCGTGTACTGCCCGCTCTGCCTCGAGCTGCACTGCCCGACCGGCCCCGGCATCGACGGCCCCGACGGCATCCGCGGCCGCGGCGGCCTGCACGACGCCTGAGCCCGCAGCCGCCGCCCGGCGGCGGCTGCGACTCCCGAAAAGACGAAGCTCGCCGGACCGCGGAGGTCCTGGCGAGCTTTGCCATCCCTTGCTGAGGGACGAGGTGCGCTACCGGTTGCTGCGCTTCGCGCGGCGCTTGCGCTTGATCGACAGCCCGCGCTTCCGCTTCGCCTGGATGCGCTTCACCTTCGAACGGTTGCCGATCTTCTTCTTGGAGCGGTTGCCCTTCTTGGCCATGGATGCGGCCTCCTTTTCGTCTTTGGGTCCTTCGACTTCGGGCCCGCGCTGCGGGCCCTACGCTCAGGATGAGCGGGATTCCGTGAGCGGCCTCTTCTACTCCAGCCAGTCCCGCTCGCGAAGCTTCTTCGGCAGGTACTCCTCGGTGATGAAGCTGATGCCGCGGCGCGACAGCGCCTCGAGCTCGTACTTCACGCCCGACTTCACCATCTCCTGGATCTCCTGCTGCCACTGCTTCGCCTGGAACCACGGGTAGGCGAGCATCTGCTTCGCGCGGGAGACGTCGCCGTCGTCCATCTTGATGGAGACGTTGGACGGCAGCTTGTAGGTGAGCTTGTCGAAGGAGGAGAGCCCGATGAAGCGGGCGTCGGGCACCGCCATGCGCATCGACTCGTAGGCGAGGTTGATCGAGCCCTGCTTGACGACCGAGTAGATGTAGAAGCCCCACGGGTCGTTGTCGACGAGCACGTAGACCGGGAGCTTCAGCTCGGCGTTGAGCCGGCGCACCAGGCGGCGCACGCCGCGGGGCGGCTGCCCTCCGCCGTGGACGATGATGCAGTTCTGGCGCTTCCAGAACTTGTCCTCGTTGAAGCGGCTCCAGACGGCGTCCTTCTCGACGAGCAGCACGTACTTCGCCTCGTGCTTGCCGAACTCGATGACGTTCTCCTCGACGATCGAGGGGACGCCCCAGCCGCCCGAGCCCATCCTGCGCAGGTCGATGGTGTCGCCCGAGTCCCGGATGGTGATCGGGCCGACCATCGTGCCCTTGCGCGAGGCGAAGAGGTGCAGCTCCTCGCGGAGCGCGTCCACCGAGACCTCGAGGTCCTCGATGATCGGGTCGGACTCGTCCTGCTCCTCGAAGGTGTTCTGCTTCGTGTCCCCGACCGTGTGCTTCGTCATGTAGTACAGGTCGCGGATGCTGGTGGTCTTGCCGGACTCGACGAGCTCCTGGCAGGCCTCCGACACGAGGAAGGTCTGCATGAACTTCTTCGCCATCGAGACGTTGAAGAAGAAGCGCTTCTGGCGCTGCGAGCCGAGCTCGATGAGCCGCTTCTTCTCGTTGAACCGGACGTTGGCGAGCGAGCGGATCGGGATCTCGACGAACGGGTTCTTGCCGGTCTTCGTGGCCTTGAGGACCGACTCGGCGAGCTTCTCGATCTTCGCGATGGTCTTCTTGTCGACGGCGTTCAGGCGGGCCATGGCTACTCGTCCTCGTCAGCCCGGCGGGGCTTCTTCGAGATCTTCTCGGAGGCCTTCTCGAGCTCGGCGTCCTGCTGCTCGAGCTCGGCCTCGGTGACCTTCTCGGCGATCCGCATGAAGTCGCGCTTGATGCCGTCGCGCGCCTTCCCGGTGATCTTGCCGATCGCGGTCGCGACCTCCTCGATGTAGAGCTCGAAGATGCTGCGCCGCTGCAGCTGGTAGTCCATGTGCTTCTTCTTGCGGATGTGCGTGGCGAGCTTCCGGCCGCACTCCTGCGCCGCGAGCTGGATCTCCCGGATGATCTCCGGGTAGTGCGCGAGCGCCTCCTTCGCCTCGCTCGTGAACGGCACCCACACCGACGCGATGTGGACGAGGAGCGCCATCGGGCCGACCGGCAGGGAGCCCTTCGGCTGCGAGAGGAGGTAGTTCCGCCAGTCGGTCTTCACGATCGCGTCGGTGGTGCCGCAGGCGCCCTTCTGGAAGAGCAGCGGCACGCGGTTCGCGAAGCGGAAGAGCTCGATGGGCTTGTCGGCCGGCCAGGAGCCGCCGTAGGCGAGGCCGACCTCCACCTGGAACGGGTTGCCGCGGTAGACCTTGGGCGGGCGGGTGACGGTCGCGATGAAGTAGTTGTGTCCCTTGATCTTCTCGACGCCCTCCTCGGGCGGCGCGTCGGGCACCTCGGGCGCCGCCGCCTTCGCGTCCTTCTCCTTCTTCGAACTCTTCTTCTTCGCCGCGCCATCGAGGTCGAGCTGCTCCTCCTCCTCGGGGCCGTCGGTCTCGATGACGTTGAGGAAGGAGATGAGCCCCCGCTTCATGAGCTCGTCGCCGATGGGCGACAGGCAGTTCGTGGGCGGGTTCATGATCTTCGTCTCGCCGAGCGCCTTGTGCAGGCGGGCGGCGAGGTCGCGGTCCTCGGCGACGTCGCGGGGGCGGACCTTGCCCTTGATGCCCGCGCGCTGGACGATCTCGTCGGCGACGGTGGCCGAGACGCGGCTGAAGGCGGTCTGCAGGAACCCCTTCACGTCGTGGCTCTTCGAGTCGCCCGCCATCAGCATGAGCGCGCCGAGCTCGACGCCGTGCGGGTGCGGCTTGATCTCGATGGCCTCCTTGGGCAGCTCCTCGGTGGCGCGCGGGAAGCTCAGCTTCTCCTGGCGCGGCCGGACGTAGTGCACCGTCGCGTGCGGGTTCGCGAGCGCGGTGTGCTCGACGTAGCGGTTCACGAACCGCTGGCCCTGCTGCCAGTTCGCGACGATCTCGAGCTCGACGCGGGTGCCGTGCTCCTGGTGCCAGTCGTCGAGCGTCTCGTCGCGCGTGACGACCGGGTTGTTCTTGCGGGTGTCGATCTGGATGTCGAAGGAGTGGGCCGGCTTGCCCTTGCCGGTGCGGGAGACCACGCGGATGGGCTGGCCGGTCGTGAGCTGGCCGTACATCGCGGCCGCCGAGATGCCGATGCCCTGCTGGCCGCGGGACTGCTTCAGCCGGTGGAACTTCGAGCCGTAGAGGAGCTTGCCGAAGATCTTCGGCACCTGGGCCTTCACGATGCCCGGGCCGTTGTCCTCGATGACCACCACGAAGCGCCCCTCGCCCTTCGTGAGCTCGCCCTCACCCTTCGCGTCGAGCGCGAGGTCGCGGACCTCGATGGTGAGCTCGGGGAGGATGCCGGCCTCCTCGCAGGCGTCGAGCGAGTTGTCGACCGCCTCCTTGATCGTCGTGAGGAGCGCCTTCGACGGGTTGTCGAAGCCGAGGAGGTGCCGGTTCTTCGTGAAGAACTCGGAGATCGAGATCTCGCGCTGCTTCGCCGCCATCTGCTCGGCGGTGGCGCGGCGCTTTGGCATCCGAGCCGCAGGCTCGGAGGCCGAATCGGAGACCTCGGAGAGCTCGGGCTCGGGCGGCGGCGCCGCGGGAGCCTTGCCCTTGCCCTTCGGAGCGGGCGCCGGAGCTGCCGCGGCCGGCTTCTTCGCCGGCGGCGTCTTCACGAGCTCGAGCTGCTCCTTCTGCTTCACCTTCCCCTTCCCCGGCTTCTTCGTCGCCGGGGGCGGGGCCACCTTCGCCGCCACTTTCTTGGCCGCCATCCCCATCACCACCTCCGGGCGATACCGCCCGCTTTCGCGAGCCTTATCACGGGGATCCCCCCGGAGCGAAAAAACCGACCGTGGATCCGGGCCCTTGCACTCCCCGTCGGATTGACGCTGGGCGGCCAGTGGTTACAAGGAGGCCATGTCCTGGAACGACCCCACCCCCGTGCGCGGGATGCCGTCCGGCAGCCCGGCCGGCTTCGGCCGGAACTACCTGAAGACCGCCGCCCTCATGGGCCTTCTCATCGGCGTGCTCGCCATCGGCGGGCAGATGGCCGGGGGCACCGGGGGGATGCTGCTGTTCGGCGGCATCGGCCTCGTCATCAACTTCGTCTCGTACTGGTTCTCCGACCGGATCGCGCTCATGGCGCACCGGGCGCGCGAGGTCACCCGCCAGGAGGCGCCGCAGCTCTTCGAGAGCGTCGAGAAGCTCACGCGGAAGGCCGGCATGCCGATGCCGCGGGTCTACGTCATCCCCTCGCCCACCCCGAACGCCTTCGCGACGGGCCGGAACCCCGAGCACGCGGCGGTCGCCGTGACCGAGGGCATCCTGCGCATCCTCGACCGGCGCCAGCTCGAGGGCGTGCTCGCCCACGAGCTCGCCCACGTCCGCAACCGGGACATCCTCATCGCGACGGTCGCCGCCGCGGTGGCCGGCCTCGTCTCGGCGCTCGGCCATGCGATCCAGTGGGGCGCGATCCTCGGCTTCGGCCGCTCCTCCGACGACGACCGCGGCCACCCCATCGCCGCGCTCGCCTGGGCGCTCCTCGCCCCGCTCGTCGCGATGATCATCCAGCTCGCCGTGTCCCGCTCCCGCGAGTACGGCGCGGACGCCTCGGGCGCCGAGCTCTGCGGCGACCCCGACGCCCTCGCCGACGCCCTCGAGACCCTCGAGCGCGGCAACGAGGTCATCCCGTACGATCACGCCGGCCCCGCGACCGCGCACTTCTTCATCGTGAGCCCGCTCCGCGGCGGCGGCGGCGCGAGCTTCCTGAAGCTCTTCTCGACGCACCCGCCCATCGAGGAGCGCGTGCGCCGCCTCCGCGCGATGCGGCGGGGCGTGCGGTTCGCGTAGCGCTACTTCCCCACCCCCGCCGCGCCCTGCACGATCGCGTCGCGCCGGGCGGCGAGGCTCTCCTCGAGCTCGCCGAGCGCCTTCGCCTCGGCGGCGACGGCGGCGGCCTCGGCGGCGTCCTTCGCGATGGCGAGCCGGGTCTCGAGCTCGAGCAGGCCCCAGTTCGGGCCGCCGGGCCTCGCGCCGCGGGCGGCGAGCTTCGCGCGGGCCTCGTCGCCCTCGCCGGAGGCGGCCGCGACGCGGGCCTCGACGAGCGCGAGGCGGGCGCCGCCGCCCTTGCCGAGCTCCACGAGGTGGGTCACCGCGGCGACGTTCTCCCAGGTCGGCTGCTCCGGGCCGGCGAGCACGCCCTCGGCGAGCTCGAGCGCGGCCTCGGCCCGCGTCGTGGGCACGGGCGGCCGCTTCACGGTCCGGAGCACCGGGAAGGCCGGGTCGAGCTCCTTCCACGCCGCCTCGTCGTCGCGCTCGCCGAGCGCGCGGATGCCGCGCTCGTACCGCTCGAAGGCCTCCGAGTACCGCCCGTAGGACGCGTCGATCTCCTTCGCCTTCGCGTCCTCGATCTGCACCCCGGCGAGCCCGGCCATGAGCCGCTCCGCGTCGAGCACGTCGCCGGCGCGCAGGAGCGCGAGCACGAGGTCGGCGAGGTCCTCCTTGCCGGTCACCTGCTTCGCCTCGGCCTCGCCCCAGGCGGCGAGCGCCTCGTCGAAGCGCGCGGCGGTGGCCGCCTCCATCGCCCGGCGGACCGCCTTCCGCTCGCCGGCGCGCCCGGCCGCGCCGGCCGCCGTGCCGAGGACCGCGATCGCCCCCACGGCGAAGAGCGCCATGGCCCAGCGCGGGAACGCGGGCAGGTTGCGCACGTCGCCGCCCGGCGCGGGCCGGTCGGCGAGCGCGATGTAGCCCTTCTTCCCCATGTGCAGGGTGAGGAAGTAGTCGATGACGCGCGGCAGGACGACGAAGAGCAGCCCCGCCACGGCCGCGATCACGGCCGCCTGGCCCGTGGCGGCGTCCGCGATCATGAACACCGCGAAGCAGAGCAGCGCGATCGAGACCACGAACTCCCACGCGCCGAAGAGGTGGTGGCGGAGGTACAGGTCGCCCATGCCCGGGACGACCGCGGAGAGCCGCGCGGCACGCCGGGCGTCGCGGAACGGGATGCGGCACTCCGGCCGCGGGCAGGCGCGCGCGCTCGCCGCCGGTCCCGGCACCACCGCGAGACAGGACGGACACAGGTGCTCGAGCGACGCCGGCGCGCCGGGCGGCGCCACGGCCGGGCCGGGCGAGGCGCCGCGCGCGGCGGCGACGAGCGCCGCGAGGCGCTGCGCGTCCACCTTCGGGACGCCCTGGTAGTAGAGCTTCGACCCGTCGGCGAGGAGGAACGTCGCGCCGCTGAAGAGTGCGCGGGGCTTCACCTCGCGGAGCTGGTCGAGCCGGAGCTGGTTCTTCACGTCGCGCGGCGCGCCGCTCGACCTGCAGTGGACGAGGAGCAGCCGCCGGTCGGTGAGGACGAGCGCGGTGAGGTTGGTCTGGTAGGAGACCCAGTAGCCCGTGAAGTAGGCCTCGGCGAGCTTGTAGAACGCGCCGAGCGCCACGTACCGGACCACCTCGCCCGGCTCGAGCCTCGACAGCACCGGCCGCAACTTCGCGACCTGACCCGCGCGCCGCGCGGCGCGCCGGCGCTCCAGGAAGCCGTCCCCCTCGGGGAACAGCGTGGCGGCGTCGAGCGGGAGGTCGCGGCCCGCGGTCGCGAGCCACTCGTCACGGTGGGTGGACATGTCGGCCCTCCTCGCGCGCCGCCAGGGTGCGGCGCGCGGGGGGCGACTCTACCATCCGTGCGGGGTGCGAGGGCTCAGGGAAAGGCGCAGCTCGCGACCGCGCCCTGCGCCACCGTGAGCGTCCCCTGCTTGGGGCCGTTCGTCCCGGGGTCGTACACGAGCAGCGTGTAGATGCCGGTCGTCGCGGGGACCTGGAACGAGCAGGTGATGTTCGGGTTGATGTTGCACGAGGCGCCCGAGCACGACGACGCGTCGGAGCAGGCCTCGCTGAGCGGGTCGAGCTGGATCGTCTGCCCCTGGATGTCGACCTGGCAGGTGGTCGCGCTCTGGTTGCACTTCTCGCAGACGCGGATGGTGACCGAGGCGGTGGCGCCGGGCGGGTAGGTGCAGCTCGGGACCTTGTCGATGTTCGGCGACTCGGTCGGGCACTTGTCCCCGCACGCGGCGAGGACGAGCGCGGCGGCGGCGGCGCAGAGGGAGGCGGCGAGCTTCGTCGGGCGGCGGATCACGGCGGACCTCAGTTCAGGTTCACTTCGAACAGGTACGGGTCGTAGTAGAAGGGCGGGACGTCCAGGTGCTGATCCCACCGCGCGCCGCAGATGGTGGCGAGGTGGTCGTCCTGGTGGGCGGCGAGGTCGGCGAGGTCCGCGCGCACCTCGCAGGTGAAGTAGCAGCCGGTCGCGCCGCAGGTGCCCGGATCGCTCGACCGCGGGAAGAAGAACCCCAGGATGCACCGGTCGGCGTCGGAGGTGCACTGGAGCTTCGAGATGTCCGTGCCGCAGGCGAGCACGAGGTTGCCGCTCTGGTCCACCCCGAGCGCACGGATCTGGATGTCGAGCCCGCCGTAGGTGATCTCGAGATCGCGGATCGTCCCCCCCACGGAGGCCTCGCACTGCTGCTTCAGCGTCTTGAGGCGCTCCTCCTCCTTGGAAGGGCCGCAGGCGGCGAGCGCGAGGGCGGCCAGGGCGGCGGCGGCGCGGGTCCAGGTCATGCTTCATTTGTACGGTCGGAGGCGCCCGCTTGCCAGCGCGAACCCCGGCGGAATACACCCCTCCCGGGAGGGAAGGTGCAGGAGGTCGAGACGGTCGCGATCCTGGGCTCGGGTGACGCGGAGGCCGCGTGGGCGCTCCTGTGCGCGCTCGCGCGCTGCGCGGTCCGGCTGCACGACCCGTCGGAGGAGGCGCTGGAGCGCGCCGCGACTGGGGTTCGCGAGCTCGTGGACGCCGCCACCGGCGCGGGCGCGCTCACGCGCGGCGAGCGGCAGCGCGTGCTCGACGGCATCCTGTTCACGCCGGACCTCGAGGAGGCGATCACCGCGGCCGATCTCGTGCTCGACGGCTCTGGTGGGGCGTCCCTCCTCGCCGCACATCACCTCCGCGCGTCGGCGCTCGTCGCTGCACCGGACGACCGCTCCGCTGCACGCCTCGCGGAGCGCCTCCCCCACCCCGCCCGCGCGGTCGCGCTCCGCCTCGTGCGCACGCCCGGCGTCCTGCGCCGCGCCGAGCTCGTGCCGGTGGAGGGCGCGAGCGCCCACGCCGTCGCACGCGCCCGCCGCCTCGTCGAGCGCGTGAACCGCGCCGGCGGGCGGTAGGGTCACCGCGCGACGCGCTTCACGGTCCCCGCCGCGCCGTCGACCTCGAGCGTCTCGCCGTCGGCGAAGCGCTCGGTGGCGCGCGGCACGCCGACCACCGTCGGGATGCCGAGCTCGCGGCCGACGATGGCGGTGTGCGAGAGCGGGTTGCCGCGCTCCGAGACGAGCGCGGCGGCGGACACCATGAGGAAGATCCAGCCCGGGTCGGTCGAGGGCGCGACGAGCACGTGGCCGCGCACCGGCGGCGCCGTGGCGGCGTCCTTCACCACGCGCGCCGGACCGCGGACCTTCCCCGGGCAGCAGCCCCGGCCGCGCAGCTCGCCCGCGCGATCGGGCGTGGACCGGGGCGCCTGCGGGAAGGGCCGGGCGTGCACCGTGCCGTGGGTCACGATGCGCGGGGCGGGCTGCCGCCTCCCCCACGCGTCCCAGGCCGCCCTGCGGGCCGCGACCACCTTCGCGGGCTCGGCGTCGAGCGCCTGCCCGCGCACGAGCCCGGAGAGCTCGTCCACCCCGAGCCAGAAGACGTCCTCGCGCGCGCCGAGGAGGCCGTCCTTCACGAGCACCCCGCCGAGCGCGAGCCAGAGCGTCCGCGCGATGCCGACCGTCCGCGCCCGCGCGAGCCGCAGGGCCTCGCGGCGGCGGAGCCCCTCGCGGCAGCGGCGCACCACCCAGCCCAGGATCGCCCGGCGGAGCGGGTGACCCTCGAGCGCCCTCTCCACCGCGGCGCGCGCCTCGGCGACGGCCGGCGCCTCCCCCTGGCCGAGCGCGCTCGGGACGAGCGCGTGGCGCACGAGCGCGACGCACACGTCGGGGCGCTCGGAGAGCGGGGGCGTCTCGAGCTTCAGTTCCTCGACGGTCCGCTCGCCGAACCGCTCGAGGTGCTCGCCGAGCGCGCCGCGCCAGGCGCGCGTCGCCTGCTCCGACTCGATGGCGGCCCACGCCTCCGCGGGCGGCAGCGTGGACTCGAGGGCGTGCACGACGTCGGGCACCGCCCTCGCGAGCTCCGCCAGCTCGGCGAACGACCGGGCCGGCTCGAGGCTCTCGAGGTTCGTGAGCCGGCCGAGGAGCGCGTCGCCCAGCACGGCGGGGTCGCCGGGCGCCCAGCGCGCGAGGAGCCGCCCGACGCGCGCGTGCAGGCGGGAGGTGAAGAGGTCGTTGAGCGGCACGGCCGCCGCGAGGCGGTCGACCCGGTGCGAGAGCGCCTCGAGCTCCTCGAGGAGCGCGTGCGCGTCGAGGGCGCCGCGGTCGAGCCGGGCGTGGCGCGCGCGCTCGTCGTCCACGGCGGCGACGTACCGATCCGCGAGCCGGGCGTGCGCGCGCAGGAGCGCGAGGAGGCGCAGGCGGCCGCCCAGCCGCGCGAGCCGGCCCGCGCGCCGCTCCTTGCGCGTCCGGCCGCCCGCCCGGCCCGGCACGCCCAGCTGCTCGTCGAGGCCCGCGAGCAGGAACTCGAGCCCCGGCGTGAGCCCGACCACCCGGCGCCACGCGACGAGGTCCTGCACCACCCGGCCCTCGAGCAGCGCGTAGAGCTGGTCGAACACCCGGGCCTCGCGGCCGAGCACGTCCGCGGGGACGCCCAGGAGCCGGGCCGCCTCCCGCAGCGTGGTCGCCTGCGAGCGGCAGAGCGTCGTGAAGGTGAGCGGGCGCGTGAGGCCGGGGTAGCCCTCGACGACGCTCGCGCCGTCGAAGACGTGCTCTCGACCGCGCGCGAGCGTGGTGATCGCGCGCGCCTGCAGGATCCACGGCTTCCCGGCCGGATCGATGGCCCACTCGACGTCCTGCGGGACGCCGGCGGCCGCGCCGATCTCGCGGCCCATCTCGACGAGCCGCGCGACCTCGGCCTCGGAGAGCGCCGGGAACTCGACGTCGGACGGCGGCACCGGCTCCTCGCGCGTGCCGCCCTCGGCGGCGGCCACGACCCGGGTCCGCTTCGAGGCGGGCACCGCCCGCCGCACCGCGCCCGAGGCGAGCTCGCAGGTCCACTCGTCGACGGCGACGCGCCCGCCGACCACGCCCTCGCCGAGGCCGAAGCCCGCGACGACGACCGCCTCCGCGGCGTCGCCGGTCGTGGGGTTGGCCGTGAAGATCACGCCGGAGCGCCGGGCCGGCACGAGCCGCTGCACGATGACCGCCGCGCGGATGCCGTCGAGCGGCAGGCCGCGGGCGCGCCGGTACAGGAGCGCCCGCGCGCCGAAGGCTGAGGCGAGGGCGTCGAGCACCCGGTCCTTCACGTCGGCGCGCGGCACCGCGAGGAAGCTGTCGAGCTGGCCCGCGAACGAGTCGAGCTCGCCGTCCTCGCCGATCGCAGACGAGCGGACCGCCAGCTGCGGATCGTCGGGGAGCGCGCGGGCGAGGTCGGCCTCGAGGCGCTCGGCGTCGGCGGGCACGAAGCCGGCCTCGCGGATGGCCCGGGCGATCCGGCGCGCGGCGTCCTCGCAGGCGGCGCGGTCGAGCGGGCCCGCGCCGAGGCCGACGAGCGCGGCGTCGATCTCGGTCCGGGCGCGGGCGAGCACGCGGTCGCAGGTGGAGGCGAGCACGGGCACCCAGGGCGGCACCGGCATGCCGAGCCCGGCGAGCGCGGCGAGCCCGGCGCCCTTGCCGCCGATCTCCGCGGCGAGCGCGGAGAGCCCCTCGGCCTCGGACGGAGTGCGTGCTGGGAGGCGCATGCGCTCCCGATTCAACCACGGACCGCCCCTGACGGGCGGACGATGTCGACCCACGGCCGTCCGCTACCTCGGAAGGCGGACGGGACGGTACACTCCGGCCGTGGACCTCGAGGGGCAGATCCGGGAGGAGCTCGCCGCCGGGCAGCAGGCGACCGCCGCGACCCGCGCGCTCGAGGCCCTCGGGCCCGGCGTGCTCGGCTACCTCTTCTCGATGCTGGAGCCGGACGATGCGCGGGACGCCTTCTCGCTCTTCGCGGAGGACCTCTGGAAGGGTCTGCCCGGCTTCCGGTTCGAGTGCTCCCTGCGCGGCTGGGCGTACCGGGTCGCGTACCGCGCCGCCGCCCGGGTGATGCGCGAGGGCTACAAGGTCCGGCGCGAGCACCTGCCGACGAGCATGGCGTCGCGGCTCGCGGCCTCCATCGCCCCGGACTCCGGGCTCGAGCCCGGCTCCCGGCGCGACCGGCTCGCCCAGCTCCGCTCGGAGCTCTCGCCGGAGGACCGCACGCTCCTCGTCCTGCGGGTGGACCGCGGGCTCGAGTGGGACGAGGTCGCCGCCGCGCTCGCCGAGACCGGCGAGGACGTCTCGCCGGCCGCCCTGCGCAAGCGCTTCGAGCGGCTCAAGGACCGGCTCGCCGGGCTCGCCCGCGAGCGGGGGCTCGTCGACTGACCGTGACCGCGCCCGCCGAGCGGGGCGGGCTGTCCGCCCTCATCGCCGAGCTCGCGAGCGCCCCCGAGGCGGACCTCGCGGACGCCTGGGCCCGCGCGCCGCGGCCCGGCGAGCGGATCGGCCGCTTCGAGCTCGTGCGGGAGCTCGGCCGCGGCGGCTTCGGCGTCGTGCTCGAGGCGCTCGACACCGAGCTCGGGCGGCGGGTCGCCTTCAAGGCGGTCCGGCCCGGCCGGCACGCGCGCGACCCCGCCCGCGAGGCCTTGCTCGCGCGGGAGGCGGCTGCGGTCGCGGCGCTCCACCACCCGAACATCGTCACCCTCCACGACGTCGGGCGCTCGGAGGCGGGGCCGTACCTCGTGCTCGAGCTCCTCGAGGGCGAGACGCTCGCCGACCGGCTCGTCCGCGGACCGCTCCCGGCCCGCGAGGCGGTGGACGTGGCGCGCGCGGTGGGGCGGGCCCTCGAGCACGCCCACGCGCGCGGCGTGCTGCACCGCGACCTCAAGCCCGGCAACGTGTTCCTCACCGCGGGCGGCGAGGTCAAGGTGCTCGACTTCGGCCTCGCCCACGTCTTCGGCCGCGACGGCGTGAAGGGCGGCACCCCCGGCTACATGGCGCCGGAGCAGCGGGCCGGCGGCGCCGAGGACCCCCGCACCGACCTCTTCGCGCTCGGCGTGCTCCTCGGCGACGCCCTCGGCGACGGGGCCGGCGCGCCCACCGCGCTCCGGGCGCTCGCCGCGAACGCGCGCGACCCGGACCCCTCCCGGCGCCCGTCGAGCGCCGCGGCGTTCCTCGCGGCGCTCGAGGAAGCGGCGAGGAAGCTCCGCCCCGGGCGGCGGCGGCTGCGCCTCGCGCTCGCGGCGGGCGGCATCCTCGCGGTGGCAACCGCCGTCGTCGGCTACCTCGCCGGCCGCGCCGCCCCGGATCCGCCGCGCGCCGGGGCCGCCGACGCGGAGGCCCACCGCTGGTACGTCCTCGGCACCGAGTGCGCGACGCGCCCGACCCTCGGCGAGGACTGCGGCGCGCTCTTCCGGAACGCGCTCGCCCGCGACCCCGCCTTCTCGGCGGCGTGGTACCGGCTCGCCGCCTGGAGCGCGAGCGAGGGCGGCGACCGCGCCGAGCAGCGCTTCGCCATCGAGAAGGCGCTCGAGCACGCCCGCGGCGCGCCCGACAAGGAGCGGCTCCTCGCGCAGGCCTGGAAGGCCCGCATCGACCGGCGTCCGGACGAGGCGCTCGCCCGTTACCGGGAGGCGACGCGCCGCTGGCCGGACGACCCCGAGGCCTTCTTCGAGGCCGGGGCGACGCTGCGCGCGGCCGACGACCTCCCCGCCGCCCTCCCCTGGCTCGAGAAGGCGGCGGCGCTCGACCCGGGCTCGCCGCGCGCGCAGGGCTTCCTCGCGGAGGCGCTGGGCGCGACCGGCCGCAGGGACGACCTCCGCGCGCGGATCGCGGCCTGGGAGGCGCGCGGCGACGCGGCCGCGTGGCACGCGGTGTCGATCGGGAGGGGCTGGCTCGGGGAGCTGCCGGCGGCCGAGGGCGCGGCCCGGAGCGGCGTCGACGCCGGCGGCGGGCTCGTCGCCCGTGAGGACCTCGTGGCCGCGCTCGTGCTGGAGGGGCGGTACGGCGACGCGGAGGCCGCGCTCGCGGCGCTCGCCTCGGCGGGCACGCTGGGCCGCCCGCTCGCGGCCTACGCGCTCGCGACGCTCGACGCCTACCGCGGCGAGCCCCGCGCGGGCGACGCCCGCCTCGCGGCGCTCGTGAAGGAGCGGCCCGCGCTCTCGCGCGACGCGCTCCACCTCGCGCTGCGCGTCGACCACGCGCTCGGGCTCGGGCGCGCCGAGGCGCGGGCCCGCGTCGAGGAGCTCCTCGCGGTCTCGCCGGCCGACGCCGCCGAGCACGCCGCCGGGCTCGCGTGGGTGGGCGAGGCGGCGCTCGCCGCGCGGCTCGCGGCCGGGCTCCCGCCGGGCTCGGTCGCCGCGCGCGCGTACGCGGGCGTGGCGGCGATCCGCGCCGGCGAGGTGGACCGCGGGCTCGAGGCCCTGCGTGCGCTCGCGGCGGAGCACCCGGTCACGGCCTGGCGGCTCCCGCCGCTCTTCCTCTACGCCGACCTCGCCGCCGAGCACGGGCGCGGCGCCGAGGCTGCGCGTGCGCTCCGCGCGTTCCAGGCGCTCTATCTGCCGCGGACGATGTGGCGCGGCTGGGCGTACCCCCGCAGCGTGGCCGCGCTCGCGAGGCTCGCCACGTCCGCCGGGCCCGTCACTGGGCCTGGAGGTCGAGGGGCACCCTGACCTCGAGCGGCGGACCGTCGAACGCCGGGAAGGTCATCCGGTAGGAGGCGTCGACGAGGCACTGCCCGAGCGGGCGCCCCTGCACGTGCTTCTCGACCACGCGGGCGTCGGACACCGCGCCGCTCGCGCGCACCTTGAGGAGCAGCGTCGCGCGCGTGCGGACCGGCGCGCCCTTCGAGGTGCGCTCGAGGCAGGACTGGAAGGCGCGGCGGTGGCCCTCGATCGTGCGGCTCACCGCGCGGTCGAGCGACCTCCCGCGCGGGCGGCCGCCCGGGAGCGGGCCCGTGTCCATGGGCGCCGCGTCCGCCTTCCTCGACATGAGGTCGAGCACCTCCACCCGCCGGTTGCGGCCCGCGACGTTCGCGGAGGCGTCGCCGCCGGAGCCGGTGGCGCAGGCGGAGAGCGCGCCGAGGGTCGCGAGGGCGGCGAGGCTGTGGGGGAGTCGCGACACCTGACGGCCATCGTCGCCGTTCGGGCGCGCGCGGCGCCACCCGCCTGGGAGGAACCCCCGTCGAGTCAGGCGGGCGTGTGGGGGCGCCTCGCACCTGGAGTGGAGGGGTTCAACCCGCCTTCACGTGCTTCATGGCGACCGAGTTCATGCAGTAGCGCAGGCCCGTGGGCGGCGGGCCGTCCGGGAACACGTGTCCGAGGTGGCCGTCGCAGCGGGCGCAGCGGACCTCGACCCGGCGCATGCCGTAGGAGCGGTCCTCGATCTCCACCACCGCGTCCGCCGACACCGGCTTCGTGAACGACGGCCAGCCGGTGCCGGACTCGAACTTCGTGCCGCTCGGGAAGAGCGGGTTGCCGCAGCCGGCGCAGACGTACGTGCCGGGCTCCTTCGTACCGAGGAAGCAGCCGGTGCCCGGCCGCTCGGTCCCGTGGCCGCGGAGCACGTCGTACTCCTCCGGCGTCAGGCGCTTCCTCCACTCCGCGTCGGTCAGGTGCAGCTTCTCGATCATGGGCGTCCCCGTCGGGTGGTCCGTGTCTTAGCCGGGGCCGGCCCGCCGCGCCCCGCGGGCCGCGTTGCCCGGCGGGGGCCGGCCCGTTAAGGAGGGCGCCATGCTCTCTGCCCTGACCGCGCTCATCTTCGCCGCCACGCCGCTCAAGGTCGGCGACAAGGCCCCCGACTTCACGCTCATGGACCAGGACGGCAAGCCCGTCACGCTCTCGAAGGTCCTCGAGAACGGCCCGGTGATCCTGGCCTTCTACCCGAAGGCCTTCACCCCGGGCTGCACGAAGCAGAACTCCAACTTCCGCGACAAGTACGGCGACGTCGCCGGGAAGGGCGCCCAGGTCTTCGGCGTCTCGGTGGACGACGTGGCGACGCAGAAGCGGTTCAAGGACGAACTGAAGCTCCCCTACTCGCTCCTGTCCGATCCGGGCGGCACGGTCTCGAAGCAGTACGGCGGCACGATGCCGCTCGTCGGCGTGGCGAGCCGCGCGAACTTCGTCATCGGCCAGGACGGCAAGGTCGCGCAGGTGGTCGAGGGCAGCGACGCCGTCGACCCGAACTCCGCCATCGCGGCCTGCCCGATGAAGAAGAAGTCATGAGCTTGCTCTCGACGCTCCTCGGCGAGCTCCGCCGCCGCGCGCTCGGCATCTCGGCCGAGGAGATCCGGTACACGATCGAGGACGTGCGCGCGGAGATCCGCAGCGTGCGCGCGGAGCTGAAGGCGGACCTCGCGCGGCTCCGCCAGGACCTCGGCGTGCGGTCCCCGCCGGAGGACGTCGGCGACGACGACCTGCCGGAGGCGAAGGCGTAGGGAGGGCGGGACCGAACCGGTCGGGGGCACCCCCGCCGCTGCTTCGGCCCGTCCCGCGTTTCCGCCGCGTTCCGTGCGTGGGGGACGCGCATTTACCTTCACGAGCCCGAAGCGCGCCCCCCGCCCCGTTCGTCCCGAGCGTAGCCGCCGCAGCGCGGCGGCGAAGACGAGGGACGGCACGCAGCGTTGCAGAGCTTGATTTCGGCAGAGATCGGCAGCGGGCGACCACTCTCCAACGTCCGCCCAATCAAGTTACCCTCAGTGAACAGCCGGCAACCTCTCAGCCTGGCCCTTGCAGGCGGGGAAGCGCGCCGGGCGGGTCAGCTGCAGGCCGAGCTACAGCTCCGGCTCCTCCACGACGACCTTCCGCACCTCGGCCTCGCCGCCGCTCGTGACGGCGACGCGCTCGCCGACAGTCCAGTGGGCGCGACGGAGGTAGCCGAGGCCGACGCGGCCGTCGGGACCATCGACGGCGCTCGTGATCCAGCCGACCTCCTGGCCGCCGGCCTGGAGCTTCGCGCCGGGGGCGGCGCCGGGGGGGAGGCCGAGCAGCACGAGCCCCTTCTGCAGCCGGCCGCGGGCGGTCGCGCGCATCACGACCTCCTGTCCGACGTAGCAGCCCTTGAAGAAGGAGATCGCCTCCTTCGTGAGCCCCGCCTCCATCGGCAGCCGGCTCCCGTCGAGCTCGGCGCCCCAGCGCGGGCGGCCGCCCTCGACCCGCAACAGCTCCAGCGCGTCCGCGTCGAGCGACGCGGCGCCCTTCGCGACGAGCGCGGCGCGCACGACCTCGGCCTCGCCGGCGCGCACGACGAGATCCACGGCGGCGACGCCCCGGCGGCGGCTCTCGAGGCGGTCACCGGGGACGCCGTCGAGGTGCGCGGCGGCCTCGGGACCGAGCACCGGGATCACGCGGAGCGCGGCGGAGAGGTCCTCGAAGGTCACGTCGTCGGCGATGACGAACTTCTCGAGGTGCGGGATGGCGGTCGCCGCGGCGGCGGGATCGAGCTCGAGGAGCAGCCCGTCCTCGCGCCCGAGCACCTGCAGGTCGGCGAGGAGGTGCCCCTTCGCGTCGAGCAGCGCGGCGAAGGCGGTCTCGCCCGGCGCGAGCGCGTCGAGCTTCTGGGTGGACATCCGGTTGACGTAGGCCCGGGCGTCCTCGCCGGACGCGCGCACGAGCGCGCGCGCCTCCACGGGGCCGGCGGCCCAGGCGGTCCGGGCGAGCGAGAGTTCCTGCGCGTTCACGCCGGGGAGCTTAACGCCGAAACGAAGGCCACGCCGCGCCGCGAGGCGAGCGCTCAGCCCCGCTCCGTCAGCACGACGCCGAGGAGCACCATCGCGCCGCCCACGAGGAACGGCCCCGTGAGGCGCTCGCCGTAGAGGGCCCAGGCCGCGGCGGCGGTGAGCACGGGCTGCAGGTTCGACCAGATGGCGACCCGGCTCGCCTCGGCCCGCGCGAGGGCCCAGTAGTAGAGGAGGTACGCGGCGACGCTCGTGAAGAACACGAGGTAGCCGAGGCTCGCCCAGCCCGCGGCGGAGGTGTTCGCGAGCCGGTGGAAGTCGCTCATCCAGAGGCCGACCGGCACGTACATGAGCGCGCCGAGCGCGATGGCGGTGGAGGTCGAGACGACCGCGCCATAGCGCTCCGCGTAGACCTTGCCGGCGACCGCGAAGATGGCCCACGCGACGACCGCGAGCAGCATGAGGAGGTCGCCAACGACGAGGCGCGGGTTGCCACCGAACGCGACCGAGCCGCGCGCGAGCAGCACGATGACCACGCCCGCGAACGCGACCCCGATGCCGAGGAGCTTCGCGAGGCTCACCCGCTCGCCGAGCCGGAGGTGCGCGAGGATGAACACGAAGATGGGCGTGAGCGCGTAGAGGAGCGCCGCGTGCCCGGGCGTCGAGAGCGAGAGCCCGGCGAGGAAGAACCCCTGGTTGAGCGGCACGGCCACGAAGCCGAGCGCGAGGAAGCCGGGGAGGTCCTTCCGCGCGATGCGGGCCCTCCGCGCGAGGAGCAGCCCGCCGAAGACGAGCCCGGCGAGCGTGAAGCGCACGAGCGCGACCTCCCACGGCGGCAGCTCGTCGAGCGCGCGCTTCGCGGCGAGGTAGGTCCCCGCCGAGATGACGGAGTGCAGCAGCATGACGAGGTGGACGGCCACGGGGGCGCGGAATCTAGCCGGGATCGCCGCCCGAAGCGAGCCGCTCCGCCGCCCAGCGCGCCGCGGCGCGGACCCCGTCGTGCGGGCTCGCGAGGTGGGCCGAGACCGCCGCGAGCCGGCGCGGGTCGCCCTCGCGGCCCGCGAGCAGCAGCGCGTTCCGGAGGAGCCCGTCGTACCGGGCCCGCGCGAGGGGCGTGCCCTCGTAGCGCTTCCTGAACCCGGCCTCGTCGAGCGCGAGGAGCGCGTCGAGCGGGAGCGCCGCCTGGCCCGGGCGCGCGGCGAGGTCCGGGTCGCCCACGGGATCGGGCCTGCGGTTCCACGGACAGACGAGCTGGCACGCGTCGCAGCCGAAGACCCAGCGCCCGTGCGCCGCCGCGGCCTCCGGCGGGACCTCGCCGCGGCGCTCGATGGTCCAGTACGAGATGCAGCGGCGCGCGTCGACGAACCCCGGCTCCGGGATGGCGCCGGTCGGGCACGCGGGCAGGCACGCCTCGCAGGTGCCGCAGCGCTCCGGGTGCGGCGCGTCGGGCTCGAGGTCGCGGTCGAGGAGCACGGTGCCGAGCACGACCCAGCTCCCGTGCTGCTCGGTGATGAGGCAGGCGTTCTTGCCGATCCAGCCGAGCCCCGCCCGCTCGGCCCAGACCTTCTCCATGACCGGCGCCAGGTCGGAGGACGCGAAGGTCCGGAGGCCCGGGTCCTCGCGCTCGAGGGCCTCGCAGAGCGCGCGGAGCTTCTTCTTCATCACCGCGTGGTAGTCGCGGCCCCGTGCATAGCGCGCCACCTCGCCGTGCCCGGCGGGCGGCGGCGCCGGGAGCCCGTTCGGCCCGTGCGCGAGCGCGAGGGCGAGGACGCTCCGGACCCCAGGCAACAGGCGCGCCGGGTCGAGCCGCTCCCCGCGTTGGCTCTTCAGCCACTCGAGGTCCGCGTGGGCGCCTGCGGAGATCATCCGGTCGAGCGCGCGCGGGTCGAGCGGCCCGGCCCGGGCGACGCCGGCGTGGTGGAAGCCTGCCCGGCGGGCGGCGTCCTTCACGAAGGCGGCGGTGAGGGCGGGCATCGGCGGGCCTTCAGTTAGCGCGAAAGCCGGGCCGGGTCACGGGGCTGGTACCATCGGCACGTGCACCTGTTCACGATCGCGCGGGAGGCGACGTTCGAGGTCCGGGAAGGCGTGGAAGCCTCGGCGCTCGTCCGCGCCGTTCGGGCCGGTCTCGAGCGGGGCAAGGCGGATCAGGTCCAGGTCGAGGGCGGCGCGGCGTGGTTCGAGTTCGATGGGTTTCCAGCGCACTTCTGGTCGAGCAACTGGAGTCTCCCAGGAACGTTCGGGACGGGGTCGTGCGCGTGGGCGACCTCCAGGGCAACCGCACCCTCGTGCGCTTCCAGCTGGAGCTCCGCCGCGCCCAGTGGGTCTTCACGAGCGTCGCCGTGGTCTTCTTCGCCGTGTTCGCCTCGATCGCGATCGCGTCCCCCTTCCCTCTCGCGTTCTATCCCGGCTTCTTCTTCCTCGCGTTCCTTCTGCAGCGGTGGGTCATGGCTGCCCGCTTCTCGACCCTCCTCGAACGCTCCCTGGAGGGGCTCGCGCGGCCGGTCGCCCGCCCGCCGACCTCCTGAAACGCCCCTTTCACCCTCCGCGCGGCCGAAAAATGGACGCGATCGATATCGCCCATACAGTTGGCGGACGATGGCGCGACGGTTGGATCTCAGGGCGTGGGATGCGCTGCCGAACACCGCGGCGCGGGGCAAGGGGTGGGCGATCGTGGCGGGCGACTGCCTCGAGGCGCTCGAGAAGCTGCCGCCGCACTCGGTGGACGTGGCGTTCGCCGACCCGCCGTACCACCTGTCGAACGGCGGCACGACCTGCCAGAGCGGGCGCCGGGTCCGGGTGGACAAGGGCGAGTGGGACGCCTCGAACGGCGTCATGGCCGACCACGCCTTCCAGGCCCGCTGGCTCCAGGCGGTCCGCCGCGTGCTGAAGCCGTCCGGCACGCTCTGGGTGTCCGGCACCCAGCACGTCATCTTCTCCATCGGCTTCGCGATGCAGGAGCTCGGCTACCACCTCCTCAACACGGTGACCTGGTACAAGCCGAACGCCTCCCCGAACCTCGCCTGCCGCATGTTCACGCACTCGACCGAGCTCATCCTCTGGGCGAGCCCGTCGAAGAGCCGCCCCCTCGCGCACCGCTTCAACTACAAGCGGATGAAGGAGGAGAACGGCGGCAAGCAGATGCGCGATCTCTGGCAGATGCCCGAGGCCGAGGGTGAGCAGGTGGTCTGGTCGCTCCCCACGCCCGGCCCGCGCGAGAAGGTCCACGGGCGCCACCCGACGCAGAAGCCGCTCGCGCTCCTCGAGCGCGTGCTCGCCGCGAGCGCGGCGCCCGGCGACCTCGTCCTCGATCCGTTCTCCGGCTCCGGAACCACCGGCGTCGCCGCGGTCCAGTCCGGCTGCCGGTTCCTCGGGCTCGAGCGCGACGAGGCGTACGTCGACCTCGCGGCGCGCCGCCTGCGCGCGGCGCAGCTCGATCCCGAGCGGTAGGCTCCCGACCCGCCGAGGGCCGCACCAAGGCGGCGGGTTCCGCCCGCGCCGCCGCTCGATCGGCGCGGCCGGAGGGACCGCGTACTGGCCGGACGCCCGTCTGCCCGTTAGCCTCCCTCCCACGTGAACCTCTCCGCGCTCGTCCGTGAGCTCCGCCGCCGGCGCGTCTTCAGCGCGCTCGCGGGCTACGGCATCGCCGCGTTCGCGATCCTGCAGGTCGTCGAGCCCGTGAAGAACGGGCTCCACCTGCCGGACTGGATCCTGACGGCCGCGGTCATCGGGCTCGGGCTCGGCTTCCCGGTGGCCGCCGCGCTCGCCTGGGTCTTCGACATCACCGCGAAGGGGATCGAGCGCACCGCCGAGGCCGAGGGCGACGGCGACGAGGCCGCCGCGGAGCTCACGCGCGGCCCGCGCGTCACGCTCACGGTCGTCGCCATCGGGGTCCTCGCCGCGCTTCCCGGGGTCGCGCTGCACTTCGTCGTGGCGGCCCGGGCCGCGAAGCCGGCGCAGGACGCGCAGTCGGTGGCCGTCTTGCCCTTCAGCAACCTGAGCCCCTCCCCCGAGGACGCCTTCTTCGCCGAGGGCGTGCACAGCGAGATCATCACGCAGCTCGCCCGGCTCGCGAGCCTCAAGGTCATCGCGCGGAGCTCGGTGCAGCAGTACGCGCCGGGCGCCCGCGACCTCCCCGCCATCGCGGCGGCGCTCGGGGTGGCGAGCGTGCTCGAGGGCACCGTGCAGCGCGCCGGCCAGCGCGTGCGGATCACCGCCCAGCTCGTCGACGCCGCCACCCGCCGCCCGATGTGGGCGCAGAGCTACGACCGCGACCTCGCCGACACCTTCGCCATCCAGACCGAGGTGGCGCTCGACATCGCCCGGACGCTCGGCGCGCGCATCTCCGGCGCCGAGCGCCAGGAGCTCGGGCGCGAGCCGACCCGCGATCGCGAGGCGCACGATCTCTACCTGCGGGCGGTGACGTTCTGGGAGCGGTCGATGGGCGTGGAGGAGGACAACCGCGCCGCCGAGGAGCTCCTCGGGAAGGCCATCGCCCGGGACCCCGGGTTCTCCCTCGCCCACGCGAAGCTCTCGCAGGTGCTGTCGGAGTGGAAGGGGGACTGCGCCGCGGCGCGCGCGAGCGCCGACCGCGCCGCCGAGCGCGCCCCCGCGGCGGCGGAGACCTACGCGGCCCGGGGCTCCATCGCCTACTACTGCACCCGCAACATGCGCGCGGCGGTCGAGGCGTTCGCGGCCGCCTCCCACGTCGCGCCCGGCGACGCGCAGATCCTGACCTACCTCGGGTTCATCCGGGTCGACGCCGGCGAGGTCGACCTCGGGCTCGCCGACCTCGACCGCGCCGCCGCGCTCGACCCGCGCTCCTACGCGGTCGCCGCGTACCACGCGCTCGCGCTCGCGAGCGTGCGGCGCCACGACGACGCCGAGCGCGAGCTCGCGCGGCTGCTCGCGATCGAGCCGGGCGACGCCTTCGCGACGGCGCTCACCGGGCTCGTCAGCCACTGGAAGACCGGCGAGCTCGAGTCCCCCGCGCGGGCGCTCGCCCAGATGCCGCGGGCCTGGCCGACCATGGGCGACGGCGCCCGGTACCTGCGCGAGCTCCTCCAGCTCCTCCCGGAGCGGACCCTCGAGCTCGAGGCGCGCGGCGCGCTCCCCGACCCGGTCTCGGCCTCCCCGCTCGTACCCCGCGCCTTCCTGGTCGGCCAGGCCCACGCGGCCCTCGGGCACGCCGCGGAGGCGAAGGCGGCCTTCGAGGCCGCGCGGCCCGCGCTGGAGCAGGAGGTGAAGAAGGTGCCCGAGTACGTCGGACCCCGCGTCTTCCTCGCCCGCTGCTACGCCGGCCTGGGCTGGAACGCCGACGCGCTGCGGGAGCTCGGGGTGGCCCGGGACCTCCTGCGCGCCCAGGGGCTCTCCGGCGCGAACATCCGGACCGCCATGGCCGACGCCGCGCTCGCGGCGGGCCGGCGGGACCTCGCCCTCGACGCGCTGCGCGAGGCGCTCAGGAGCCGGGACGGCTACGTGACCGCCGCGTCCCTGCGCGCGGACCCCCGCTTCGCGGCCGTCCGCGGCGATATCGCGCCGTAGGGAGGAACCCGCCCCGTCCTTGCGGTGGGTGGCCCGCCCGCCTAGAGCCTCCGGGTCGCCGCCGGATTCACTTTTCGTGAACCAGGCGTCCCAGGGGGATCACACATGCGCCGCCTCGCGCCCGCCGCCGCCCGCGTCCTCGCCGCCGTCGCGTTCCTCGCCCTCGCCCTGCCGGCCGCGGCCGGCAAGCCCGTCCCGCTCGCGCTGTCGCCGACGGGCGCGAGCGTCGTGGCCGGTGGGCAGGTGGCCTTCAAGGCCTCCGGCGGCGCCGGGGGCTACACCTACGAGCTGACCGGCAACGCCTCCGGCGGCTCCATCGACCCCGACACCGGCGCGTACACGGCCGGCCCGAACGCCGGGACGGACACGGTCACCGTCACCGACTCGGCCGGCGGCACGAGGAGCGCCGCCGTGAAGGTGAGCGCGGCCGGCAGCCCGACCGGCCAGAACGACCTCGGCGGGCACATCTGAGACGGGCGCCCGCCCGCGCCTCGTCGGGCGCGCGCACGAGCGCTCCATCGAGGGGTCGGCCGCGGTTGATGCCCCCCGGATCGCGTGGTAGGAGCAATGGACCGTGCGAGGCCCCCCTCCCCGTCATCCCGACGACAACCGCGACGCGATGCTCCCCGTCGAGGGCGTGATCGCCGACGCCGCCGAGCTCAAGGCGGGCGACCGCGTCGTGTACCCGAACCAGGGCGTCTGCGCCGTCGAGGGCATGGAGGAGAAGGACATCTCCGGCCAGAAGCTCCTCTTCGTGAAGATGAAGCGCGAGGAGGACGGCGCGACGGTCATGGTGCCGCGCAACAAGGTGCCCACCATCGGCCTGCGCCGGGTCGCCTCCGGCGAGCAGATGGAGGGCGTCTTCCACTACCTCGCGGCCACCTTCGACGACCCCGAGCTCGACTGGAAGATCCGCCACCGCGACAACGCCGACCGCCTCATCGCGGGCGGCGTGCTCGGCGTGGCGGAGGTCGTGAAGGGGCTGCACGCGCTCTCGCGCATCCGGCCGCTCCCGACGAAGGAGCGCGAGCAGTACGACAACGCGCGCCACCTGCTCGTGAACGAGGTCGCGGTGTCGCTCGGCGTCCCGGGCGGGCTCGCCGAGGACTACATCGACTACGCGCTGATGCCGCCCCCGGGCACGAAGTTCGACCTCAAGCCCCCGCCGAAGCCGGTCGTGCTGCCCCCGCGGCAGCGGCGCCGCCCGGCGGCGGCCGCCGAGGAGGAGGGCGACGGGCTCGACGACCTCGGGCTCGGCGAGCTCGGCATCGACCTCGGCGGCGGGGATCTCGACGCGGCGCTCGGCGCCGCGGGCGCGGAGGCCGGAGGCGAGGCCGCCGCGGGCGAGGGAGGCGAGGCCGCCGCGGAGGGCGAGGGCGGCGAGGCGGCGGAGGGCGAATCGCCCGCCGCGGAGGAAGCCCCGCCCCCGAAGAAGGGCGCGAAGGCCCCGGCGAAGCCCGCGGCGAAGGAGAAGCACGCGCCCGAGAAGCACGCCCCGGAGAAGAAGCCGGCCGCGAAGAGGGCGCCGCCGAAGCCGGAGAAGAAGCCCGCCCCGAAGAAGGCCGAGAAGAAGCCCGCCGCCGCGAAGAAGCCGGCGGCCAAGAAGGGGAAGAAGTGATCCGCGTCGCGACCCTCGACGACTTCGACCCGGGCGACGTCGCCTTCCTCGTGAAGCAGCTCTACCGGGCGTTCGGCGCCGGCACCGAGTTCGCGGGCCAGCGCTCGATGCCGCGCGACGCGACGAAGCGCGACGGCCGCGTCGACGCGGTGGCGCTCCTCGCCGACGTCGAGCGCGTCCGGACGTTCGCGGACGACAAGGTGCTCTACCTCACCACCGCCCCCCTCGCGCTCGCGCCCGGCCCGCTCGGCGAGCCGCCGTGCTGGGGCTTCGCGCTCTACGGCGGCGATCGCGCCGTCGTCTCCACCTCGCGCTTCCCCGCGCGCGGCGTCACCGAGGCCTCGGTGGAGGCCTGGCGGCGCCGGCTCGCCCGCGAGTCCACCCACGCGGTCGGCCACCTGTGGGGCCTGCACCATTGCTACGACGCGAAGTGCGCCATGCACCCCTCGTGGTCGCCCAACCTGCCCGCGAACCCCGAGATGGACCTCTGCACGTTCTGCCGCGAGAAGAGCGAGCGGGTGGTCCGGCTCGCGAAGACCTGAGACGCCCCTGAGCGAGGACCCGCACAGGACCGGTGCGGACGACGGCCCGCAGCCCCGCCGGCAGACGCTGCTCGACGCGGCGGTCCGCGAGATCACCGGCGACATCGTCGACACCGCGCGCATCCGGCGGCGGGCGGCGATGGACGGGTTGCGCCAGGCCTGGATCGACCGGCCCCCGGTCACCCGCACGCTCGCCATCCTCCTCCTGCTGTCCCTCGTCGCCGCGGGCGCCTGGTCCGTCGCCGCGCCGGCGCTCGCCGCGCGGCGGCTGCCGACGCCGCTCGAGTGGGCCGCCGCGCGCGCCCTCCTCGAGCGCGATTCCCGCCCGGGCGACGCGGTGGCGATCGAGCCGGCCTGGGCCGAGCGCGCGCGCGAGGTGCTCCCGGCCGCGGTGCCGGTGGTGCCCGCCGCCGCGGTGGCCGGCGGCGACCTCCCCGGCGTGAAGCGGCTCTGGGTCGTGTCGCTCTCCGGTGTCCGCGGCGCGCGCCCGGGGGTGGAGACGCTCGTCGGGCCGCGCGCGGTCGAGGGCCAGCGGGTGGCGCTCGGGCGGCTCGCGGTGGCGCGCCTCGACCTCGTCGACCCGGTGCTCCCGCTCGCGTTCCTGCCCGACCGCGCCGGCGCGCTCACCGTGAAGCTCGGGGACGCGGCCTGCGCGCCCACCGCGGCCGGCTTCTCGTGCGGCCCCGGCGGCCCGCGCGTCGAGCGCACCCTGCGCGAGGTCGCGGGCGCGGCGCGGCCCTGCCTCTCGATCTCGCCCGCCGGCCCGCTCCCCGCCCCGCTCGCGCTCGCGTTCCGCGACGCGCCGGTCGGCCGGTGGCTGCGCGGCCACGCCGGCGTCGCGGACGGCCCCGCCGGGCAGGTCGGGATCTCGGTCGTCGTGGACGGGGAGGCGATCGGCGGCACCGAGGTCGCGACCGCGGGGTGGACGGCGTTCCGCGTCGACACCGCGCGCCTCGCCGGCCCGGCCCGCGAGGTCGCGCTCGTGCTCACCGCCGCGGCGCCGGTGGGCGACCTGTGCCTGGACGCGGTGACGACGCCGTGAAGCGCCGCGTCCTCGCCTTCGCGACGTCCGGCGCCGCGCCCCTCGCCCTCGGCCTCGCCGCCTTCGTCGCGCTCGCCGCCCTGTCCGGCCATCCCTGGGTGTCGCGGCCGGAGGGAGCGGCGATCGCGCGCGGGCGCGCCGCGGCCGCCGCCTTCACCGCGCTCGTCACGCGGGGCGCGCTCCCCGAACCTTCCGCGCCCGCCGGGCTGGGCGACGCCCTCACCGGCGCCGCGGTCGCCGCCGCCGGGCCCGCCGCCGGCGAGGTCCGCGCCGCCCGCCTCGCGACCGCGCTCGCGGGCGCGCTGCTCACGCTCTTCCTCGCCGCGCTCGGGCGGACCGTGGCCGGCCGGCCCGGCGCGCTCGTCGCGCCCGCCCTCTTCTGGATCGCCCCGCGGCACCTCGCGGCGGGGCTCGCCGCCGGCCCCGACCTCGCCGCGACCGCCCTCGCGCTCGCGACCGCGTGGGGCTACCGCGCCGCCGCCGGCGCGGACTCCCGGGTGGCCCGGCTGCGCAGCGCGGCCGTGGCGGGCGTGGCGTTCGGGCTCGCCGTCGCGGTGCGGATCGACCTCCTCGTGCTCCTGCCCGCGCTCGCGCTCCACGCCGCGGGCGCCGCGGTGCTCGGGCGCGTGGCGCGGCCCGCCGCCGAGGAGGCCGCGGAGGGCCTCGAGGCCCGGCTGCACGGCGTCCCGGTCGCGCTCGCCGCGATGGCCGCCCTCGGGCTGCCGCTCGCCGTCGCGGCCTCCCCCGCGCTCTGGCCCTCGCCCATCCTGCGCGCGCTCTCGGCGCTCGGCGCGGGCGCCGCGCCCTCGCTCGGCGCGATGGCCGGACCGCTCGCGGTGCTCGCGCTCGTGGGCCTCACGGTGCCCGCGGCGCTCCTGCTCCTCGACGTCGCCGGCGCCGCCATCGCGGCGCTGCGCGCGGCGCGCGCGCTCACGGGGAAGGGCGGCCATCCGGCCGTCGCCTCCGACGACGCGCTCCTCCTCGCGCTCGCCGCGGCGCCGCTCGCCGGCGCCGCGCTCGGCCTCGTGCCGGCCGGGCCGGGCGTCGCGCCGGTGCTCCCCGCGCTGCCCTTCCTGGCGCTCCTCGGCGCCCGGGCCGCCGACGTCGCGACGCACGCGGCCTGGCCCTCCGCGCCGCGCGCGGCGCTCGCGCTCGTGCTCGCGGCGACGCTCGTGCCCGCGGGGCTGGCGGCGCTGCGCGACGCGCCCGGCACCGCGGCCTGGAACGAGCTCGCCGGCGGCGCGACCGGAGCCGCCACCCGCGGCCTGCCGCGCCAGGCCGGCGGCGAGGGCGCGGCCGGGGTCCTCGAGGCGCTCGCGCTGCGGGCGAGGCCCGGCGCGCGGGTCGCGTTCCTGGGCGTTGCGCCGGAGGCGGTGCGGGCGTGGACCCGCGCCGGGCTGGTGCGGAGCGACCTCTCGATCGTGCCAGGCGCGGAGGAGGCCGACCTCGCGGTCGTGCCGCTCGACGGCGCGGGCCGGGACGCCGAGTACCGCGTGCTCGCGGCGCTCCGCTCCGACCGGCCGGTCGCCGGGTTCTACGTCGACGAGGTCCCGCTCGCGGTCGTCTACGCGCGCGCCGGGGCCTGGCGGTAGCTCGCCGGCTCCCGGACGCAACGTCCGCGGGCCCATCCGGGCCGTGAGACCGACGGTGCTTGTCCGGCCGGGCCCCGCCGCGCTAAGGACCGCGGATGCACCGGAAGATGATCGTCGCGGTGGTCCTCGGGGCCGCCCTGGGCGTGGCCGCCAACCTGCTCGCCCCGGGCGCGGCCTGGGTCGAGACCCTCGCGAAGGACCTGGCGCAGCCCATCGGGCAGCTCTTCATCCGGCTCCTCTTCATGATCGTCGTGCCGATGCTCTTCTCGGCGCTCGTCCTGGGCGTCTCCGAGCTCGAGCTCCGGCAGCTCGGCCGGATGGGCGCGAAGATGCTCGGCTACACGGTGGTCGTGTCGGCCGTCGCGGTCGTCATCGGCCTCGTGCTGGTCGACCTCGTCGGCCCGGGCCGCGGCCTGCCGGACGAGGTGCGCCAGCTGGCCCGCCAGGCGGGCGGCGCGGTGAAGCCGGTGGCGGCGCCGGCGGGCGACACCGTGGGCGCGTTCGTGCTCGCGCTCGTGCCCGACAACCCGGTGAAGGCCGCCGCGACCGGCGACTACGTCGGCCTCATCTTCTTCGCGCTCTTCTTCGGCATCGCCCTCGCCCTCACCGACGGCGAGCCGGCCCGGAAGCTCCGCGAGGTGCTCCAGGGGGTCTACGACGTCTCGATGACCGTCATCTCCATCGTCCTCAAGCTCGCGCCGCTCGGGGTCGGCTGCCTGCTGTTCGTGATGACCTCCCGGCTCGGCCTCGCGGTCGTGAAGCCGGTGCTCCTGTACGTGCTCGTCGTGATCGCCGGGCTCGCGCTGCACCTCTTCGGCGTGTACTCGCTGTCGGTGAGGTACCTCGGCGGGATGAGCCCGCGCTTCTTCTTCCAGGGCTCGCGCCTCGCGATGCTCACCGCGTTCTCGACGGCCTCGTCGTCGGCGACGCTGCCGACCGCGCTCCGGGTGGCCGAGGAGAACCTGAAGCTGCCGCGCCGGGTGTCCCGCTTCGTGCTCACCGCGGGCTCGGCGATGAACCAGAACGGCAGCGCGCTGTTCGAGGGCGTCACGGTGCTGTTCCTCGCCCAGGTGTACGGGGTCGACCTCACGGTGGGTCAGCAGATCGTGGCGATGTCGCTCTGCGTCCTCGCCGGCATCGGCACGGCGGGCATCCCCACCGCGTCCATCCCGTTCATCGCGATGATCCTCGGGATCATCGGCGTGCCGGTGGAGGGCGTGGGGCTCGTGCTCGGCGTCGACCGGCTCCTCGACATGTGCCGCACGACCGTGAACGTCATGGGCGACCTCGCCGCCGCGGCCTTCGTCGCGAAGGGGGAGCCGGCCGGCGAGGTGGAGGCGGCCCCGACGGCGTGAGGCGGGGCGTCGCGCGCCTGCGGGCCGCACCGCTCGGACCTTCCCGGCTTGGGGCTGCGACCCCGGGCCCGGGCTCGCGACCCGTGCGACGGGCCTAGGCTTTCCGTTGCGCGCGCTGAAGCGCGCGCTGCAATGGGGAGGGCCCATCATGTTCGACGTCGTCACGGGTCGCAGGAACTTCGGGCGGATCTTCGCAGGGGTCGCGGGCGTGCTCGCGGTCGGGGGCGGCGCCACCGCGGCGGTGGCGGCGGTGCGCAAGTCGAACGCGGAGGAGGACGAGCGGTTCCGGTCGGTCCCGTGGCCGTACCCGAAGCTCGAGCCGGACCAGGTCGCGTTCCGCGCCTTCAAGGGCTTCGACCACAAGCGCTGCATGTACGGCACCTTCGAGGCGCTCGTCGGCAGCGCCGCCGACAAGCTCGGCGGCCGCTACCACAACTTCCCGTTCGACGTGATGGCGTACGGCGCCGACGGCATCGGCGGCTGGGGCACCGTGTGCGGCGCGCTCAACGGCGCGGCCGCGGCGATCCACCTGCTCTCGAAGGAGCCGGGCCCGATCGTCGACTCGCTGTTCGCCTGGTACGAGCGCGAGCCGCTCCCGAACGTCCAGCTCACCTCCTCCACGGCCGCGGCGCAGACCATCGCGGGCTCGCCGCTCTGCCACGTCTCGATCGCCCGCTGGTGCGCCGCGACCGGGAAGAAGGCGGACGATCCGGAGCGCGTCCACCGCTGCGGCGCGCTCGTGGCCTCCGTCGCGCGACGCACGACCGAGCTCCTCAACACCCAGCTCGCCGGGCGCGCGCTCCCGGTGGTGCCGGCGAGCGCCGCCGCGCAGTGCGGCAGCTGCCACACCCAGGGTGCGGCCCGCGACGACGCGCGCTCGAAGATGGACTGCAACGGCTGCCACTTCCACCTGGTGGTGCCGGAGCACCCGAAGACCTGAAGGCCGCCGGGGACTGCGGCCCAGGATCCGATCACCCCGCGGAAGCCCGAGGGCGCGCGAATTTTGCGCGCCCGGCTCGGCCACTTTGCCGCGCGCAGGCACTGCGCGTGACGCACGCCGGGTCCAGGTGTACGGTCGCGCCATGTCGGCTCCGGCTCGCGTCGCCCAGGGCCATCCCAGCGGCGACAAGCGGTTCAAGATGCTCGACGCCCAGATCCGGCGTCACCAGCACCAGCCCGACGCGCTCCTCGAGGTGCTTCACGGCGCCCAGGAGCTCTTCGGGTTCCTCTCCGATGACGTGCTGGTCTACGTCGGGCGGGCGCTCGCGCTCCCGCTCTCCCGGGTCTACGGCGTCGCCACGTTCTACAACCTCTTCTCGCTGAAGCCGAAGGGCGAGCACACCTGCACCGTGTGCATGGGCACCGCCTGCTTCGTGAAGGGCGCGGGCGAGATCCTCGGCGCGGTCGAGCAGGCGCACGGGGTGAAGGCCGGCGGCACCACCGCGGACGGGAAGCTCTCGGTGGTGGTCGCCCGGTGCGTCGGCGCGTGCGGCATCGCCCCGGCGGTGGTCTTCGACTCCGAGGTCTCCGGCAAGCAGACGAAGGAGACCGTCCTCAAGCGCACCCGCGAGTGGACCGCGACATGACCGGCGACGAGCTCAGGCAGATCGTGGAGCAGGAGTCCGCGCGGCGCCGCCGCTGCCAGCACCGCGTCGGCGTGTGCATGGCGGCCGGGTGCCAGTCGCTCGGCGCGGAGCGCGTGAAGGCGGCCCTCGAGCAGGAGGTGCAGGACTCCGGCAAGGGCTCGGAGGTGCTCGTCCACGGGACGGGCTGCCTCGGCCTCTGCCACGCCGGCACCATGGTGTCGGTCGAGACCGTGGAGCCAGACGGCGTCGAGACCCACCGGCTCTACGAGCGCGCGGACGCGCTCTCCGCCGCGGAGATCGTGGCCGGCCTCGGCACCGAGGGCGGCGGCGCGAAGGACCGCCAGGTCCCTGCCGACGCGCCGTTCTTCGCGAAGCAGACCCGCATCGTCACGCAGGGCTCGGGCGTGGTCGACCCGGAGCGCATCGAGAGCTGCATCGCGGCGGGCGCCTACTCCGCGCTCGAGAAGGCGATCTCCGAGATGACGCCCGCCGAGGTCGTCCAGGAGATCACCGCGAGCGGCCTGCGCGGCCGCGGCGGCGGCGGCTACCCGACCGGCCTGAAGTGGAGCACGGTCGCGAAGGCCGCCGGGGCGAAGAAGTACGTCATCTGCAACGGCGACGAGGGCGACCCCGGCGCGTTCATGGACCGCTCGGTCCTCGAGGGCGACCCCCACCGCGTGCTCGAGGGCATGGCCATCGCGGCGTACGCGGTCGGCGCCGAGCAGGGGTTCGTCTACGTGCGGGCCGAGTACCCGCTCGCGGTGAAGCGCCTGAGGAACGCCATCAAGGAGGCCGAGAAGCTCCAGCTCCTCGGCAACCGCATCTTCGACAGCGCCTTCAACTTCCGCATCGACGTCCGCATCGGCGCGGGCGCGTTCGTGTGCGGCGAGGAGACGGCGCTCATCGCCTCGGTCGAGGGGAAGCGCGGCTCGCCGCGGCCCCGGCCGCCCTACCCCGCCGTGGCCGGCCTCTGGGGCATGCCCACCCTCATCAACAACGTCGAGACCTTCGCGAACGTCGCCGAGATCGTGAACCGCGGCGGCCGCTGGTTCGCGGGCATCGGCACCGCGAAGTCGAAGGGCACGAAGGTCTTCGCGCTCGCCGGCAAGATCGTGAACACGGGGCTCATCGAGGTCCCGATGGGCATCACGCTGCGCGAGATCATCTACGACATCGGCGGGGGCATCCCGAACGGCAAGAAGTTCAAGGCGGCGCAGACCGGCGGCCCGTCCGGCGGCTGCATCCCCGCCCGGCACCTCGACCTGCCGGTGGACTACGACTCGCTCCTCGAGGTCGGCACGATGATGGGCTCGGGCGGCCTCATCGTGATGGACGAGACGAGCTGCATGGTCGACGTCGCGAAGTTCTTCATGGAGTTCTGCCGCGACGAGTCGTGCGGCAAGTGCGTGCCCTGCCGCGCCGGCACCGTGCAGATGCACCGGATCCTCGAGCGCATCACCCGCGGCGAGGGCACGAGCGACGACATCCAGAAGCTCGAGGAGCTCGCCGAGCTGCTCAAGGCGACGAGCCTCTGCGGCCTCGGCCAGACCGCGCCCAACCCGACGGTCTCGACCCTGCGCTACTTCAAGGACGAGTACCTCGCGCACGTGGTCGAGAAGCGCTGCCCGGCCGGCGTCTGCCAGATGGCGCCGGCCCCGGCGGAGGTGCGGGCATGACCGTCAAGACCCTCACCGTGAACGGCAAGCAGGTCTCCGCCCGCGAGGACGAGACGCTGCTGCAGGTCTGCCGGGAGCACGACGTCCCGCTGCCGACCCTCTGCCACCTCGACGGCCTCGGCGACATCGGCGCCTGCCGGCTCTGCCTCGTCGAGGTGAAGGGCTCGGCGAAGCTCCTCCCCGCCTGCGTCACCCGGGCCGAGGAGGGGATGGAGATCACCACCTCCTCGCCGCGCCTGATGAAGTACCGCCGCGAGATCGTGGAGCTGCTCTTCGCCGAGCGGAACCACGTCTGCGCCATCTGCACCGCGAACGGCCAGTGCGAGCTCCAGCAGGCGGCCTACGCGGTCGGGATGGACTCGGTGCGGTTCGAGTACCAGCACCCGAAGACCGAGATGGACGTGTCGCACCCGCGCTTCATCCTCGACCACGGCCGCTGCATCCTCTGCACGCGCTGCGTGCGGGTGTGCGACGAGATCGAGGGCGCCCACACCTGGGACCTCGCCTCGCGCGGGGCGAGCACCCGCGTCATCACCGACCTCGCGCAGCCCTGGGGCAACGCGCAGTCCTGCACGAGCTGCGGCAAGTGCGTGAACGTCTGCCCCACCGGCGCGCTCTTCGAGAAGGCCACCGCCGCGACGGGCATGGAGAAGCGGCGCGACTTCCTCACCTACATCCGTAACGCGCGGGAGAAGAAGCAGTGGATCCGGTAAGAACCCTGCCGATCAAGGCCCGCGTCGCCACCGTGTGGATGGGCGGCTGCTCCGGCTGCCACATGTCGTTCCTCGACATGGACGAGCGCCTGCTCGCGCTCGCCGACCAGGTGGACCTCGTCTACAGCCCCATCGCCGACGCGAAGAAGTTCCCGGACAAGGTGGACGTGACGCTCGTCGAGGGCGCCATCTGCAACGAGGAGCACCTCCACCTCATCCACGTCATCCGCAAGGCGACGAAGGTGCTCGTCTCCTTCGGCGACTGCGCGGTGAACGGGAACGTGACCGCCATCCGGAACGCCCTCGGCTCGGCGCTGCCGGTGCTCGAGCGCGCCTACCGCGACGCGGTGGACGTGAACCCCGGCATCCCGGAGGAGCCCGGCATCGTGCCGAAGCTGCTCGACCGGGTGCTGCCGGTGCACCAGGTCGTGAAGGTCGACGCCTTCCTGCCCGGCTGCCCGACCCACCCCGACCTCATCCACGCGGCGGTGGTCGACCTCCTCGCCGGCAAGCTCCCCGACCTCGGCCAGAAGGTGAGGTTCGGCTAGCCATGGCCCAGCGCCTCGTCATCGACCCCGTCACGCGCATCGAGGGGCACGCCAAGATCACCATCCACCTCGACGACCGCGGCGACGTGGAGGACGCGAAGTTCCACGTCACCGAGTTCCGCGGCTTCGAGAAGTTCTGCGAGGGGCGCAGCTTCCGCGAGATGCCGGTCATCACCCCGCGCATCTGCGGCATCTGCCCGGTCTCGCACCTGCTCGCCTCGGCGAAGGCGACCGACGCCATCCTCGCGGTCGACGTGCCGCCCACCGCGAAGCGGCTGCGCTCGATCATGAACCTCGCCCAGCTCGTGCAGTCGCACGCGCTGTCGTTCTTCCACCTCTCCTCGCCGGACTTCCTGCTCGGCTTCGACGCAGAGCCGGCGTCCCGCAACCTGTTCGGGCTCGCCGCGAAGTTCCCCGAGGTCGCCCGCGACGGCGTGCGGCTGCGCAAGTGGGGCCAGGAGACCATCGAGGTCCTCGGCGGCAAGCGCATCCACCCGCACTGGGCGGTGCCCGGCGGCGTGGCCGCGCCGCTCACCGAGGCCGGCCGCCAGAAGATCCGCGCCGGCATCCCCGAGGCGCTCTCCATCGCCGAGCGCACCCTCGCCTACTGGAAGCGCACCCTCGACGAGCGCCAGGAGGAGGCGCGCGTGTTCGGCAACTTCCCCTCGATGTTCATGGGGATGGTCACCGAGGACGGCGGCCTCGAGCACACCTACGGGAAGCTCCGCTTCGTCGACGAGAAGGGCGAGATCGTCCAGGACCAGGTCGACCCCGCCGACTACGCGCAGTGGATCGGCGAGGCGGGCGAGAAGCAGAGCTACCTGAAGTCGCCCTTCTTCAAGCCGCAGGGCTACCCGGACGGCATGTACCGGGTCGGCCCGCTCGCGCGCCTCAACGTCGCGACCTACTGCGGCACGCCCAAGGCCGACGCGGAGCTCGCCGAGTTCCGGCAGCTCGGGCGCGGCGCGGTGCTCTCCTCCTTCCACTACCACTACGCCCGGCTCGTCGAGATCCTCTACGCGGTGGAGCGGGTCCAGGAGCTCCTCGAGTGGCCCGACATCCTCTCCGAGGACGTCGAGGCGGTCGCGATGCGCAACCGGCTCCAGGGCGTGGGGGCCTGCGAGGCGCCGCGGGGGACCCTGTTCCACGACTACGAGGTCGCGCGCGGCGGCCTGCTCACGAAGGTCAACCTCGTGATCGCGACCGGCCAGAACAACCTCGCGATGAACCGCACGGTGGCCCAGATCGCGAAGCACTTCATCACCCCGGGCAAGCCCCGCATCGAGGAGGGGCTCCTCAACCGCGTCGAGGCCGGCATCCGCGCCTTCGACCCGTGCCTCTCGTGCTCCACCCACGCCGACGGGCGCATGCCGCTCGAGGTGGCGCTCGTGGGCGCCGAGGGGCAGCTCCTCGACCGGAGGGTCCGCTGAAGATGAAGCTGCTCGCGATCGCGATGGGCAACGTGGTGCGCGCCGACGACGGCGCCGGGAGCGCCGTGGCGGCCGGCCTCGAGGCCGTGCTCCCGGGCGTGGAGATCGTGGAGGTGCAGGAGCTCCTCCCCGAGCACGCCGAGCGGGTGGCGGCGGCGGACGGGGTGCTGTTCCTGGATGCCTCGGTCGAGGGCCGGCCCGGCGACGTGCGCGTCCAGCGCATCGGCCCGAAGCCCGCCCGCGCGGCGGTGATCCACGCGCTGATGCCCGAGGAGATCCTCGGGCTCGCCTCCGCGCTGCACGGCCGGGCCCCGCCCGCCGCGCTCGTGACCGTCTCCGGGCGCGACTTCGCCTGGGGCGAGACGCTCTCCGCCGAGGTCAAGGCGGCGCTCCCCCTCGCGCGGCAGAAGGCGCGCGAGGCCGCGGCCTCCTTCGAGCGCGGTCCGGGGCCGGCGCGCGTCTTCTGACGCCGCGCAGCGCCCTTCGCCAGGTACGGTCGGCGCTGGCCCCCGGGATCCCGCTTCCCCGGGCGGGGGTTCCCTTGCTAGACGATCGGGATGGTCCATCCCTCCCTCGTCGCCGCGGCGCTGCTCGCCGCGGGCCAGGCCGCTCCGTCCCCCGCGCCGACCCCGCCGGCGGCGCCCGAGCTCGAGCTCGTCGGCCCCGACGCCGGCGCGGTCCGCACGCCGTCCGCGCCCGACGCCTGGGGTGGCCCGCGCACGGGGCAGGAGCCGACCCTCTCGCAGCGGGTGGCCGACTACCAGCTGCGCGCCGTGCTCGACCCGGTGAAGCACACCGTCGACGGGACCGGCAAGCTCACCTGGCGGAACCGCAGCGCGGTCCCGGTGAAGGCGGTCTACCTCCACCTCTACCTCAACGCCTTCGAGTCGGACGGGTCGACCTTCCAGACCGAGAAGCGCCGCTACGGCGCGTTCCGGACCGACGTCTCGCTCGAGGAGGGCGAGTGGGGGCGCATCGAGCTCCGCTCGGTGAAGCAGGGCGGGAAGGAGTGCGCCCGCACCTTCGTGCACCCCGACGGCGGCCCCGAGACCGACCACACCGTCGTCCGGGTGGACCTGCCGGAGGCGGTGCCGCCGGGCGGGAGCACGGTGCTCGACCTCGCCTTCTTCGATCAGCTCCCGCGCGTGATGGCGCGCACCGGGTACTTCGACACCTTCCACCTCGTCGGCCAGTGGTACCCGAAGATCGGCGTGCTCGAGCTGCCGGGCGAGCGCGGGGCCACGAAGCCGCGCTGGAACTGCCACGAGTTCCACCTGCACAGCGAGTTCTACGCCGACTTCGGCGCGTACGACCTCGAGGTGGTCGCGCCCGCCGGCTACACGGTCGCCGCGAGCGGCGTGCGGCAGGGCGCCGCCGAGACCGGCAAGGAGGGCCTCGTCACGCACCGCTTCCGGGTCGAGGACGTCCACGACGTCGTCTTCACGGCCTGGGACGGCTACCCGAAACCGCTCGTCGCCACCTACCGGGGCCCGGGGAGCCCGGAGGTGCAGGTCGAGTGCTTCTACGCACCCGAGTACGCGGCGGCCGCGCAGGAGTCGCTCGACGCGACCGTGGCCGCGCTCGGCTACTTCTCCCGGACGCTCGGGCCCTACCCCTACCCGCACGTCTCGGTCATCGTCCCGCCCTACAACGCCTTCGAGGCGGGCGGCATGGAGTACGAGACCTTCTTCACGAGCGCGGCGACGAACGCGTTCCCCTTCAACGCGGTGGGCGCGGCCCGCTTCGTCTCCGTGCACGAGTTCGGGCACGGCTACTTCATGGGCCTCCTCGCCTCGAACGAGTTCGAGGAGCCGTTCCTCGACGAGGGGCTCAACGAGTGGTGGGACAACCGCATGCTCGAGGGCCAGCCCTGGGACATGAAGACGCCCGCGGCCCTGAAGTTTCTCGGTGCGAAGGACTTCCAGCTCGACGGCTGGCTCATGGAGCGGCCGAGCGCGGCCGCGGACCGCACCCCTGCCGACACCATCGCCGGGAACTC
Source organism: Anaeromyxobacter sp. (assembly GCA_046351695.1). Lineage (GTDB taxonomy): Bacteria > Myxococcota > Myxococcia > Myxococcales > Anaeromyxobacteraceae > Anaeromyxobacter. The sequence goes on from JAXLYA010000003.1 coordinate 62,987, forward strand.
CTGGCACCGCTGGTCGAGCGGGAGCTACGGGATGGTCTACGGGCGCACCGCGACCGCGTTCCAGGACCTCGCCGGCCTCATCGGCGACGAGACCGCCGCCGCGGCGATGAAGCTCTACTACCAGCGCTGGCACCACCGGCACCCCTCCACCGCCGACCTCCACCAGGCGTTCCTCGACGCCGCGGGCACCGACGCGCGCCGCGCGATCGTCGACCGCTGGTTCGAGGAGCAGGTCTTCGGCGCGAAGCCCGTCGACGACCGGGTGGAGGGTGTCGCGAGCACCGAGGTCCTGCCCGGGCTCGGGCTCGTGCCCGGCGAGGACGGGAAGGTCGCCGAGCTGAAGGACGAGGCGCGCGACGAGCAGGTCTCGAAGGCGCGCAAGGCCTGGAAGAAGGAGCACGGCGAGCCGGACGAGAAGAAGCCCGGGCCCTTCAAGTGGCGCACGGTCGTGAAGCTCCGCCGCTACGGCGCGGCCGTCCCGCGCGAGGTGGTGCTGACCTACATGGACGGCTCGACGGAGAAGGTGCCCTGGCCACCGGGCGAACGCTGGCTGCGCCTCGAGGTCGTGCGCGACACGAAGGTGCGCGAGGCCGCGCTCACGCCGGAGAAGGGGTTCCAGCTCGAGGTGGACCGGACCGCCACCGCGCGCCTGCGCGAGCCGAAGCACGGGGTGTCCGCCCGCGTCGCGCTCGGGGCCGAGAGCTTCCTGCGCGTCCTCCTCTCGCTCGTGGAGGCCCTGTGAAGCCCACCCTGCTCGGCCTCCTCCGGATCGGCTTCGCGCGCGGCTCCCGCTGGCGGGTGCTCGCCCTCTTCTCAGGCCTCGCGCTCCTCCCCTCGATCGCCGGGGTCGCGCCGCTCTGGGCGTACCTCGCGAAGCGCCTCGACGCCTGGCCCGGGGCCGCGGCGCTCGAGGGCGGCTTCTCGACCCCGATCGTCATGGAGGTGCTCTTCGACGGCGAGAACCTCTCCCGCTCGATCACCTATGGCCTCGCCGCCGCGCTCGTGCTCGCGCTCCTCGTCGGCCCCTGGTCGGCGGGCGCCGCGCTCGCCGAGGCCCGCGCCGCGGAGCCGATGCGGATGCGGGGGCTCCTCGCCTCCGCCGGCGACCTGTGGGGCCGGATGGTGCGGACGCTCCTCGTCGCCGCCATCCCGCTCGGCGTCGCGGCGGCGATCGCCGGGGGCATCGTGAAGGCGGCCGAGGAGGCCGCGAAGAAGGTGACGCTCGAGTCGGCCGCCGACGCGCGGACGCGCGCGGCGCTCGCCGCCGCCGCGGTGGTCGTGTTCCTCGCCCACCTCACCCTCGACGCGGGCCGCGCGCACTTCGCGGCCGAACCGGGGCGCCGCAGCGCGTTCCTCGCCTGGGTCGCCGGCGCGTGGCTCGTGATCCGGCGGCCGGTCGCCACGATCGTGGTCGGCGCGGTGGGCACCGGCCTCGCGCTCGCCGTCGCGGCGGCGCTGCTCGCGCTCCGCGGGCGGCTGCCGCTCTGGCCGGCGTGGTCCACCGTGATCGGCTTCGTGCTCGCGACGCTCGCGACCGCGGCGGTCGCGTGGGGGCGCTCCACGCGCCTCGCGGCGCTCGCCGAGCTCGCCGCCTGGGACGGCGCCGAGCGCGCGCGGAAAAAGGCGCTCAGGGCGGCGCGGAAGGCCACCCGCGTCGCGCCGACCGAGCCGCTCCTGCCGGCGCAGCCCGAGCCCACGCCGCCGCCGCCGGCCGAGCTCGAGCCCCGGCCGCTCGACGTCACGCAGCCCGTCGATCCGGCACCGCCGAAGGCCGGCGAGGGGTGAGCGCCGGGCGATAGCGGCTCCTACATCGGCGCCGCGCCCTCGACCGCCGGCAACTTGCGCGGCCCGGCGGGGGCTGGCTACGGTGGTCCCCCCGACTCCCGGAGGACCCCGCATGCTCCGCTCCCGCCACCTCGCCGCAGCCCTCGCCTTCACCCTCGCGCTCGCGTGCGCGAGCGCCGAGAAGGCCGGCGACAAGGCCGCCGCCACCGGCGACTGGAAGGCCGCCGAGGCGCAGTACGCCGCCGCGCTCCAGAAGGACCCGGGCAAGAAGGACCTCCAGGCGAAGTACGCGCAGGCGAAGGCCGCCGCGCTCGACCAGGCCCGCCGCCACGCGAACGCGTGCTGGGGCGCGCGCGACGTCGAGTGCGCGTTCGCCGAGAGCGACTACGTCGTGAACCTCGATCCGGGCGACGCCGCGATGACGGCGATGCGCGCCGCCGCCTCGCGGGAGGCCGCGCTGCTCCGGATCCAGAACGCGGGCCGCGCCTCCGCCGCGGGCGACCACCGGGGCGCCCTCAACCTCCTCCTCTCCGCCCGCCAGGCGAGCCAGGACCCCGCCGTCACGAGCGCGCTCTCCGGCGCGTCGCCGGGCGTCGTCGCCGGCGCGACCGGCGAGGCCCAGCGGCTCCGCGGCCTCGCGCAGTACCCGGCCGCGATCGAGCTCCTCAACCTCGCTTCCCAGGTCGACCCGTCGGTGCGCGGCCAGCTCCAGGCGGTCCAGGTCGAGTACGAGCGCTGGAAGGACGCCGAGGCCGAGCGCCTCGCCGTCGCCGGCGACCAGGCGCTCTCGCAGGGCCGCTACGCCGACGCCGAGACGATCTACAAGCAGGCCGTGGCGCTCCGCCCGCAGTCGCGCGCGGCGCCCCTCTCCCGCTACTCCGGCGCCATGGCGCGCGGGCTCGCCGCCGCCCAGCGGCGCGACTTCGTGCAGGCCGAGCGGGGGTTCGCCGAGGCCGCGCAGATGAACCTCGACCGCGGCGAGGCCGCCGCGCAGCTCGAGCGGGTGAAGCTCCGCCCGTACGCCATCGTGCTCCGCTCGGTGCTCGTGAAGCCGGTCCGCCCGGACGGCTGGCCGTGGGCCGGCGCCCGCGGCGACGTCGACCGGCTCATCGCCATCGTCGCGGGGCGCAACGGCATCAACGCGAACCTGGCGCTCGAGATCGCCCGCCGGCTCCCGGCCCAGAACCAGCCGAACCTCGCGGTCACCATCTCCCTCCCCGACGGCCGCGCCGTGCAGGCGGGCCCGCGGCGCGGGGCGTACCAGCTCCTCGACGGCAGCTTCACCGTGCTCTCGAACGGCTTCGACGACCGCGTCGTCACGCTGCGGGTCTCCCACGACGACGGCGTCGGTCCGCCCGTCGAGGCCGGGACGGTGAACGTGCGGATCGCCGACCTCGTCTCGAACCGCGAGGCGCGGCTCACCACGAACGCGCTCCTCGAGCTGCGCGTCGAGGCCGTCCCGAGCGACCAGCCCGAGGGCGCCGTCGACCGGCTGCAGGTCATCGCCGACCGCGACAACCTCTCCCGCGACTGGTCGCAGCCGGAGCAGGGCTCGCGCGCCCTCCAGGTGGCCTCCGCGGAGCTCCAGGCGCCGCCGGGCATGCCCGGCGCGCTCTTCCTCGAGGTCGAGCAGCGCGGACGGGTGGTCTGGCGCAGCTCCCCGGTGCCCGGCCCGAGCGCCCGGCTCACGCCGCGCGCGGTCTACCTGTTCGTGCGCCCGGACGAGCAGGTGCTCGTGAAGGTCTGGGCCGGCGAGGGCCCCGCGGCGCGGATGGTGATGTCCGGGCCGGTGACCGGCCGGCAGCTCGAGAGCGGGACCGCGCGGGTGAACGGCATCGCCGGCGGCGGGGCGACGTTGCACCTGAACCCGCGGCGGAGCGGGCCGGGCGCCTAGAGCATCGCCGCACGGCGGCCGGGTCTCGTGGGCTGCGGCCTATCCCGCACGAGGCCGCGACCGCCGTGCGACTTCCCTTCAGGGCCCCGGGCGGCGGTTGCCGAGGTCGAGCAACCACCGCCACGTCCCGTCCTCCTGCCGGGCCCAGATCGTCAGGTACTTCGTGAAGACCTGCTCGCCGCCGCCCCGCCAGGTGGCGCGGCCCGAGGTCCAGGCGAGGTCGCCGCTCGCGGCGGCCTCCGCGTGATCGGGGGCCCAGGCGAGCGCCTCGCCGGGCTCGGTGCGGTAGCCGGCGCGGATCGCGGGGGCGCCCCACATCAGGCCGCCGCTCCCCGGCATCATCGCCGCGGCGTCGGCCCACTCGCCGAACGCCGGGCCGTAGCCGGACGCGGCGCGCACCTCCTCGGCGCGCGCGGCGAAGGCGCGGTCCGCCTCTGCCGCGGCGCGCGCGAGCGCGGCCGGGTCGCCCGGCCTCGCCACGCCGGCGTACCCGCGCGCGAGCGGCGCGTCCGCGGGCACCTCGCCCTTCGCGTCGGGCGCGTTCGCACGCACGAGCGCGGCGAGCTTCCACCCGCCCGGCGTCGTGCCGGCGGGGGCTCGCCGCCAGGCCGCGAGCCAGCGGCCGGCGGTCTTCTCGGGCGGCGTGCCGGCGGTGTTCGCGGGCGGCGTGCCAGCCGGCTTCCCGGGCGGCGCGCCGCCGGCCTCGAGGAAGCCCCACGCGTAGCCGAGCGACCCGTCGGCGGACGTGCCGGCGACGAGGCGCCGCAGCCTGGTCGCGCCGGGACCGCCCGGCGCGCCCGCGGTGGCCCGCGCCAGCACCGCCTGGACCTCCGCGCGGCCGCGCACGAGCGGCTCGCCGGGGTGAAGGTAGACCGCGTCCTCGGCGAGCACCGCCGACACGGCCGCCGCCCAGCCGTCCCGCGCCACGCTCGCAGCGAGCGCGTCCGCGGCGGCGACGAGGGCCTCGCGCGCACCCGGGGCGGCCGGCGCGGTCCGCCACGGCGCGAGCGCGAGGGTCGCGGCGAGGACCAGGCCTGCGATTCGGACGAGCGGCGGGCTCATGACGGTGACCTTATCGGCTGACCACCGGCCGCTCCACGTCGACTCCGCGTCCCGGGCCCGGGTTGCAGCCAGCCGGTCCCGCGGTGCAGCGGGTCGCCTCGCTGCGGTCCGGCCCGCGAGGGTCGCCCCGCGAGGCTGGCCCGCACGGCCCGTCGCGCGTTACCGTGTGCAGCGAGGAACCGTGCTCGATCGCCTGTCGCCACGCTCGAGGTTCGCGCTCGTCGTCGGGGCGGGCTGGACGGGGGTCGCCCTGGGGGCGGCCGCCTACGTGTACATCCAGGCGCTCGATCACACGGTCGTCGATCCCCTCACCCCGAAGAAGTTCGCCCGCCTGCTCATCGAGTCGTGGGTCTGGGCGCTCTACACGCCGGTCATCTTCCGGCTCGCGCGCGAGTTCCCGGTGAACGGCGCCACCTGGAAGCGCAACCTGCCCCTGCACGTCCTCCCGGCGCTCGTGACCGCGGTGCTGGACGCGTTCATCGGGCTCGCGGTGCAGCCCTGGCTCGGCCCGTACCGCAACCCCACCTTCGCCGCCTTCGTCACCCGCACCGCGAACTTCTCCATCTACAGCTACTTCGCGGTGCTCGCGATCGGGCACGCGCTCGAGTACCACCGGCTCTTCATGGAGCGGCAGCTCGAGGCCACGAAGCTCGAGAAGCAGCTCGCGGAGACCCGGCTCGGCGTGCTCGAGGCCCAGCTCCGGCCGCACTTCCTCTTCAACGCGCTCCACACCGTGGGCTCGCTCGTGCGCTCGGGCGAGCAGTCGGCGGCGGTGTCGGCGGTGGCGCGGCTCGGGGACCTCCTGCGCATGGCGCTCCGCGGCGGGCCGCAGCAGGAGGTCTCGCTGCGGGAGGAGCTCGCGTTCGCCACCCACTACCTCGAGCTCGAGAAGGCCCGGTTCCGCGACCGCCTCGCCACCCGCACCGACGTCGACCCGGCGCTGCTCGACGCGCTCGTCCCGCGCTTCCTCCTGCAGCCGCTCGTGGAGAACGCCGTGCGGCACGGCATCGAGCCGTCGGAGGCGCCCGGCAAGGTCGAGGTCTCGGCCCGCCGCTCGGCGGCGCTCCTCGTGCTGGAGGTGCGCGACACCGGCGCCGGCTCCGACGAGGCCACGAGCGGCGCCGGCATCGGCCTCGGCAACACCCGCGAGCGGCTCCGCCACCTGTACGGCGCGACCGCCTCGGTGGCGCTCACCCCCGCCGAGGGCGGCGGGACGGTCGTGCGCGTCACCCTCCCCTACCGCGCGGCGCGCCGCGAGGAGGCAGCGTGATCTCGACCCCGGTCCGGACCGTCGTCGCCGACGACGAGGCCCCCGCCCGCGACACCCTCCGGCTCCTGCTCGCCCGCGACCCGGAGGTCTCGCTCGTGGCCGAATGCCGCTCCGGGCCCGAGACCGCGCTCGCGCTCCGCCGCGACCAGCCGGACCTCGTCTTCCTCGACGTGCAGATGCCGGGCGCGACCGGGCTCGAGCTCGCCGAGGCGCTCCGCGGCGGCGAGGCCGCGCCGCGCGTCGTCTTCGTCACGGCACACGGCGAGCACGCGCTGCAGGCCTTCGAGGTCGGCGCGGTCGACTACCTCATGAAGCCGTTCTCCGACGAGCGCTTCGCCGAGGCGCTGGCGCGCGGCAAGGCCGCGGTGCGCGAGCGGCAGGCGCTCGACCTCGCCAAGAAGCTCGGCGCGCTCGGCAACGCGCCCGAGAACGCCGTCGCGCCGGGCGGTGCGCTCGAGCGGATCGCGGTGCGCGACTCGGGCTCGGTGCGCCTCCTGCCGGTCGAGGACATCGACTGGATCGGCGCGCAGGACTACTACGCGGAGCTGCACGTCGGCGAGAAGAGCTGGCTCGTGCGCGAGCCGCTCCGGTCGCTCGAGGCCCGCCTCGACCCGCGCCGCTTCGCGCGCATCCACCGCGGCGCCATCGTGAACGTCGCGCGGGTGTCCTCGCTCGAGCCGGCCACGCACGGTGAGTGGACGGTGGTGCTGCGCGACGGCGCGCGCCTCAGGCTCTCCCGGAGCCACCGCAAGAGCCTGGGGACGCTCCTCGGGAAGTAGCCGCTCCCGGTCACCGACCCTGGGTCCGTCCCGCCCCGCCGGCGGCGCGCGCTCCGATGCGGAGGGACACGGGCCCTCCGTGGCACGACCCGTGCTCCCGGTCCTACGGGCGCCCTCGCGCGCGCACACCGGAGCACACCTTGAGAATCCTTCGCTCTCGCATCGGCCGGCTCATCTTCGCGGGTGTCACCTTCGCGGCCCTGATGGCCGCCGTGGTCGGCCTCATCGGCTGGTTCACCGCCCGGGGCCTCTCCAGGGAGCTCCAGGAGGTCGCCACCCAGGAGCTGCCGAGCGCGATCACGATCGGCGAGGTGAACGACGCGCTCGACCTCGGGGCGCGGTCCATGAACGCGATGCTCGCCCCGCCGATCATGGCGAACGGCGACATGAAGGCCCGGACCTTCGACCGGCTCGAGACGGCGCTGAGGCGCCTCGCCGCGGCGCGGAAGGACTACGAGGGCCAGCGTCACGACGAGGAGGACTGGCGGCTGTGGCGCGAGATGCAGCCGGGCCTCGAGGCCTGGAGCGCCGCGGCGGGCGAGTACCTCTCCGTGGCGCGCGCGAAGGACGGGAGCCCCGACTTCGCCGACGCGCTCTGGGCCGTGTACCCGAAGGTCTCGAAGGCCTCGCTCTCCGTCATGAAGAGCCTGGGGCCCTCCATGGAGCGGCTCAAGAAGGACGGCGCCGAGATGGCCGCCGAGGCCCAGGCCTCCGCCGACCGGAAGATGAACTTCCAGCTCGCGACCGTGGCCCTGGGCGCCCTCCTCACCATCGTGATGGGCCACTTCGTCGCCCTCCGGATCACCCGCGTCATCGACACGACCCTCGCCGAGACCTCGAGGCTGCACCGGGCCGTCGCCCGCGGCGACCTCGACGTCCGCGGCGACGCGGCGGCCATCGACCCCGAGTTCCGGGGCGTGGTGCAGGGCATCAACGACACCCTCGACGCCTTCACCGTGCCCTTCCGGATGAACGCCGAGTACGTCCGGCAGTTCTCGAACGGACAGGTTCCGCCCAGGGTCGAGGCCGATCTCCAGGGCGAGTTCGAGCAGACGAAGCTCGCCTGGAACCAGCTCATCGAGACCGTCCACCGCCGCAACGCCGACCTCGAGCTCCTGTTCCGGGGCGCGGTGGAGGGCCGGCTCGGCGTCCGCGCCGACACCGCGAAGTACCTCGGCTTCAACGGCGCCATGCTCGGCAAGATCAACCAGATGCTCGACGCGCTCGTCGGCCCGCTCAGGACCTCCGCGGAGGTGGTGGCGCGCGTCTCGAAGGGCGACGTCCCCGCGCCGATCACCGCCGAGTACCAGGGCGAGTTCCAGGTCATCCGCGACAACCTCAACACCTGCATCCACGCGGTGAACGCGCTCGTCGAGGACGCGAAGCTCCTCGCGCGCGCCGGCGTGGAGGGCCGCCTCGACGTGCGCGCCGACGCGAGCCGGCACCACGGCGACTTCCAGAAGGTCGTGCAGGGCGTCAACGAGACGCTCGACGCGGTCGTCCACCCGCTCCAGACCTCCGCGAAGTTCCTCGACCGCATCTCGAAGGGCGACGTGCCCGAGCCGATCACCGCCGACTGGGCGGGCGACTTCCAGGCGGTGCGCGACAGCCTCAACCGCTGCATCGGCGCCATCCAGCGCCTGGTCGGCGACGCGAACGGCCTCGCCGGGGCCGCGGTGGCCGGCCACCTCTCCACCCGCGCCGACGCGACGCCGCACCACGGCGACTTCCGCCGCATCGTCGAGGGCGTGAACCGCACGCTCGACGCCGTCATCGCCCCGGTCCAGGAGGCGACGCAGGTCCTCGAGCGGCTCGCCGAGCGCGATCTGCGCGCCCGGATGTCCGGCGCCTACCAGGGCGACCACGACCGCCTGAAGCACGCGCTCAACGCCACCGGCGAGGCCCTCCACGACGCCCTCGCCCAGGTGGCCGCCGCCGCCGACCAGGTCTCCTCCGCGGCGGCGCAGATCGCCTCGTCCTCCCAGGCCGTGGCCTCGGGCGCCGGGACCCAGGCGGCCTCGCTGCAGCTCACGCTGGGCTCGCTCGACAACGTCTCCCGCCACATCAAGGACGCCGCCGATCACGCCTCGCAGGCGGACCTGCTCGCCCAGGACGCCCGCGGCTCCGCCCGCCACGGCAACGAGGCGGTGACCCAGATGCAGGGCACGATGACGAAGATCCGGACCGCCGCCGAGGGCACCTCGCAGATCATCCGCGACGTCTCGGAGATCGCGTTCCAGACGAACCTCCTCGCCCTCAACGCCGCCGTCGAGGCGGCGCGCGCCGGCGACGCCGGGCGCGGCTTCGCGGTCGTCGCCGAGGAGGTCCGCTCGCTCGCCCAGCGCGCGAAGGACGCCGCGGCGCGCACCGAGTCGCTCATCCGGGAGTCGGTCGCCCAGGCCGGCGAGGGCGAGCGCACGAGCGCGCTCGTCTCCTCGAAGCTCGCGGAGATCGGCGGCTCGATCGAGAAGGTGTCGGCGATCATCGGCGAGATCGCGGTGGCCGCGAAGGAGCAGGCCACGTCGATCGACGAGATGAACCACTCGGTCGCCGAGATGGACCGGGTGACGCAGCAGAACGCCGCCTCCGCCGAGGAGTCGTCGTCCGCCGCCGCCGAGCTCAACGGCCAGGCCGAGGAGCTGTCGGCGATGGTGGCGGGCTTCCAGCTCGACACCCGCCGCGGCCTCGCCCGGCCGGCCGCCGCCCCGGCGCTGCCGGCGCGCGCGGACCGCGAGGACGTCGAGCTCAGGAACTGACCGGACCCGGGTCGGCGCGACCCCGCGGGCCGTCGCATTCGCCGCGCGGACTGGCGGGAAACTCTGCCTGTTCGCGGGCGCTTCGGCCCGGGTCGGACCCGGGCCCACTGCGGCAAGGTGGCACGGAGCCTGCTCTCGAATACTCATGAGCCGGCGCCCCACGTGCCGGCACGGGAGCCGTCATGTCCGGAACGAAGACCCTCCGCGTGCAGCTCCTCGTCGCCGGGGCGCTCACCGCCGTCGCGTGCGCGGTCCACGCGCTCGCGGGCGCCGCCGTGGCGCTCGTCGCGGCCGCCTGGCTCGCCGCGGCCCTGCGCCGCCGGGACGCCGCCCTCGCCGCCGCGCTCGAGGGCCTCCGCGCCTCCACCGAGGCCGGCGCGCTCGACGCCCCGCCGCCCACCGCCGGGCTCGACCCCGCCCAGGCGCCCGCCGCAGCTGCGGCGCACGCCGCCGTCGCCGCGGTGGTCACGCGCTACCGCCTGAGCTGGGGCTTCGCGAAGAAGGTCTCGATGGGCGAGCTGCCCGGGAAGGTCGAGGCCGCGGATCGCGGCGAGCACGACGAGGCGCGCCGGGCCTGGAACGCGCTCATCGACGTGGTCCTCCAGCGCAACGCCGACATCGACCTCCTCCAGCGGGCGGCCTCCGAGGGGAAGCTCGACGTCCGCGCCGACCTCAGCCGGTACTCGGGCTACAACGGCAAGCTCCTCGGCCGGATCAACAGCATCCTCGACCTGCTCGTCGCACCGCTCAAGGCCCAGGCCGGCGTGGTCGCCCGCATCGCCCGCGGCGAGATCCCGGAGCGCGCGCGGGGCGAGGTGCAGGGCGAGTTCAGGAAGCTGCAGGACGACCTCAACACCTGCATCGACGCGGTGAACGCGCTCGTCGCGGACGCGGGCGCCCTCGCCCGCGCCGGCGTGGAGGGCCGCCTCGAGGTCCGCGCCGACGCCGCGCGCCACCAGGGCGACTTCCGGAAGATCGTGGAGGGCATGAACGGCACGCTCGATGCCGTCGTGCGGCCGATCCGGGACTCCTCCGCGCTCCTCGAGCGCATCTCGAAGGGCGACGTGCCACCGCCGATCGAGGACCGCTGGCCGGGCGACTTCGACCACACGCGCGAGAGCCTCGACCGCTGCATCACCGCCGTGGGGCGGCTCGTCACCGACACCGAGGCGCTCGCCGAGGCCGCCATCGCGGGCCGGCTCTCCACGCGCGCCGACGCCTCGGCGCACCAGGGCGAGTTCCGGATGATCGTGGAGGGCGTGAACCGCACGCTCGACGCCGCCATCGCGCCCGTGCAGGAGGCGACCGCGGTGCTGGAGAAGCTCGCGGCGCGCGACCTCACCGCCCGGATGAACGGCACCTACCGGGGGGACCACGGCCGGCTCAAGGTCGCCCTCGACGCGACGGTGACCGCCCTCAACGCCGCCCTCGCGCAGGTCGCGACCGCCGCCGAGCAGGTCTCGTCGGCCTCCGGCCAGATCGCCTCGACTTCGCACGCGGTCGCGAACGGCGCCTCCGACCAGGCCTCGGCGCTGGCGCGCACGAACCAGTCGCTCGAGACCGTCGCGGCGTCGACCCGCCACGCCGCCGACAGCGCCGGGCAGGCGAACGCGCTCGCCGCCCAGGCGAAGGGCGCCGCGAGCCAGGGCGTGGAGGCCGTCTCGCACATGCAGGGCACGATGGCGAAGATCCGCGCCTCCGCCGAGGGCACCTCGCAGATCATCAAGGACGTCTCGGACATCGCGTTCCAGACGAACCTCCTCGCGCTCAACGCGGCCGTCGAGGCCGCCCGCGCGGGCGAGGCCGGCCGCGGCTTCGCGGTGGTCGCCGAGGAGGTCCGCTCGCTCGCGCTGCGCGCGAAGGACGCCGCGGTCCGCACCGAGGTGCTCATCAAGGAATCGGTCGCGCAGACCGCCGAGGGCGAGGCCACGAGCGCCACGGTGGCCTCCCGGCTCGGCGAGCTCGGCCGGGAGATCGACCGGGTGGCCGCGATCGTCGGGGAGATCTCGGCGGCGGCCCAGGAGCAGTCCGGCACGATCGCGCAGGTCACCGCCGCCATCGACGACGTCGACCGGGTGACGCAGCAGAACGCCGCCTCGGCCGAGGAGTCGTCCTCCGCCGCCGCCGAGCTCAACGGCCAGGCCGAGGAGCTGTCGGCGATGGTGTCGGAGTTCAGGCTCGAGCGGGCGGCGGGACCCGGCGGCGAGCGCGACTCAGCCCGCCAGCCTGCGCGCGGCCGCCCGGCCCTTGCTGGCGCTGCCGGCCTTGCCGGCCGCGGTCCGGCGGCCCTTCGCTGACCGCGGCGGCTCGCCGAGGCTCCGCAGCCGGCGGCGCCCCTCGGCCGCCTGCGAGTTCACCTTCCCGCCCCAGCGCGGCAGCTGGCTGCCGTCGTGGAGCAGGTCGAACGCGTTCACGTCGTCGGCGAGCTGCGCGGCGAGCTCGGAGAGGACGCGCTTCTTCGCGAGGAGATCGGTCACGGGGAAGAAGAGCTCGAAGCGGGTGTCGAAGTTGCGCGGCATCGCGTCGAGGCTGCCCGCGAGCACCTTCCACTGCCCGCCCGCCCGGAACGCCGCGACGCGCGCGTGCTCGAGGAACCGCCCCACGATGCTGCGCGCCCGGACGCCCGGCGCGAGCTCGGTGAGCGTGGTGCGCACCAGGAGATCGACCCGCGCGCCGGCCCGCGCCGCCTTCGCGACCGCGGAGAGGATGGCGGGGTCGGTCATGTGGTTGAACTTCAGCACCATGTGGCCGCCCGGCCGCGCCTCCGCGGCGATGAGCTCGAGCAGCAGCTTCCGCACCGCCTTGCCGGTGCGCATGAACCGCGGCGCGGGCGCGGCGCCCTCCTCGAGCGCCTCGAAGAACGCCCGGGCCTCGCCGGTGAGGCCGCGATCGGCGGTGAAGAGCGAGAAGTCGGTGTAGGCGCGGCCGTTCCGGGTGTTGTAGTTGCCGGTGCCGAGGTGGACGTACTCGCGGCGCCCGCGCCGGACCCAGAACACCTTCGCGTGGACCTTCTTCTCCGGGAGCTCCAGCACCTTCACGCCCGAGTTCTGGAACCGCAGGCCCCACTCCAGGTTCTGGAGCTCGTCGAAGCGGGCGCGCGCCTCGAGCAGCACGGCGACGTCCTTCCCGGCCTTCGCGGCGTCGATGAGCGACTGGGCGAGCACGTTGTCGTCGCCGACCCGGTAGAGCGTCATCCGGATCGCGCTCACCTCGGGGTCGGTCGCCGCCGCGTGCGCGAACGCCTCCACCGCCTCGTAGCCCTGGTACGGGTGGAAGAGCATCACGTCGCCGCGGTCGATCTGGTCGAACGGCGCGCGCTCGAAGCGGGGCGGCACCCAGGCCTTCAGCTTCTCGAACTTGTGCTCCGCGGGGCCGGCGTCGACGAGCGTCGAGACGAAGCGCGGGTCGAGCGGCGGGCGCACCTGGAACACCTCGTCCGGCTCGAGCCCGAGGGCGAGGCGGATGGACTCGGTCCAGTGCGGCGGGAACCCGCGCTCCACCTCGAGGTGGCAGACCTTGCCCTCGAGGCGGGACTCGAGCGCGGCGGGCAGCTCGTCCCACTCCATCGTGGCCTGGTCGAAGCTCGTGAGCCGCACCATGCGCAGCTCGTGGAGCGGGAGTGCCTTCCCGAAGAGGAGGTCGCTGCGCGCGCGGAGGAGCTCGCCGATGCGGATGAAGGTGCCGGGGCGGCCCGGGATCTCGAGGAGCCGCTTCACGCCGGCGGGCAGGCGCACGAGGTGCTCGAGCACGCCCTCGCCGGCGGCGAAGTAGAGCGAGCGGCTCACCATGTCGCGCAGGCTCGCGCCGGCCATCACGTCGGTGCGGGTGACGACCTTCTCGGCGAGGTAGGCGCCGAAGTAGTTGCGCTCCTCGCGGGTGAGGTCGGCCTCGGGGACGATGCGGATGCCGATGTCCTTCAGCTCCGGCAGGAACTCGTCGTAGACGTCGTCGGCGACGTTCGACTGCTCACGCGCCTCGGCGAGGAGCTTCTTGTACGCGGGGGTACCGCGCTCGTCGTTGAAGGGCCGCGCGATGCGGGCGGAGAAGAACTCGTCGAGGTTGGTCGCCCAGATGGCGAGGAAGCGCAGCCGCTCGAGGACGGGGAAGTCCGGCCGCCGCGTCTGCTCGAGGACGCGCCGGTTGAAGCGCAGCCACGAGTATTCCTGGGTCGAACGCATCCGGTCTCCCGCGCCGCCGGGCCGTGCAGGCCCCGGGGGGATGGGCATCCTAGACGGGGTGCCCTCGGCGCTTCGTGAACTTACCTGGACCCCGCGTCGGGGCCAAGAAGCCGCCGGAATATCTGGGCTTTCGCGGTGCTCCCGGTGCGACAGGAGGAGCTTCCGGATGAGGTTTCAGTGCCCCTTCGCCGCGGCCACCTCCCTCCAGCCCAGGATCCAGACGAGCTTGTCGGGCGCGCTGCCGGTGACCGAGATGTTCCCGGCGTGCACCCCGCGGTGGTGGTGCGGCTTGCACATTTCCACCTCGTTCTCGGGCGTGTCGGGGCCGCCCTGGCTGCGGAACTCGATGTGATGGACCTCGTCTCCGACCCGGGAGCAGCCGGGGACCTTGCACTCGCCTTCGTCGCGCAGCGTCACCGGATGGGCCTTCTTGAGCTTCTCCTCCACGAGCGGCGTCCAGGTGTCGAGGCAGTGCCGGGCGATGGCCTCGAGGGCGTCCTCGGTCGAGATGAAATGGCCGGCGGCCTTGCGCGCCGCCCGGACCGCCTCGGCGAGGAGCGAATCGACCTCCTCGGGCACCGGGACGTCGAGGAAACCGGCGTCCCACATCTGGCCCTCCACCTTCGCCTCCACCTCACGCTGCAGCGCGAGCACCGTCTTCCCCGCTGCGTCGGCGATGCGCGCCTCGACGGTCTCCAGGGTGGCGTCCTTCGCGACGAGCCGGGCCTGCTCGTAGGAGACCTTGCCCGACCGCATCGCCTCGCGGAGCGGGGGCAGGTCCGCGAGCCGCTTCTCGAGCGCGATGCGCTGCTTCAGGTTCGAGGCGCCGAGTCCGAGCCGCTCGTCGGCATAGTGCTCGAAGGACGCGAACATCATCGTGCGCCAGAGGCCGAGCGTCTTGAGGCGCAGGAGGACCCGGCCGAGCTCCTCGTCCCAGGCGTTGCGGAGCTTCACGAGCGTGACGAGCTCCGCGAGGATCGAGTACGCGTCCGGCGGCGAGGTCTCCTCGAGCACCGGGGCCGGCACGGCGAGCGGACGGAAGAGGAAGGCCCACTCCTTCGACTGCTTCTCGAGGACCTCGCGCAGCTCCGGCCGGAGCTCGTAGGGCTGGCCCAGGTACTCGGGCGAAGGCTTCTGGCCCTCGGGCACCTCGGGCGCCGCGTGCGAAGACAGGTACTCCATTGCCATGAAGCGCAGACACTCCGGGATGGTGCGCGGCGCCTCGTCGAGGTACCGCGCGAGGTCGATGGCCGCGCGGACGATCGGCGCCGCCTTCTTGCCGAGCCACAGGCGCAGGTGGCGCCAGGGCGGCTCGGACATGTCGTCGTCGACGGGGGGCGACGACGTGGTCGTGGTCGCGGCGGTGGCCGTGGCCGTATCCGTGGCAGCCGCCATCGGCGCCGGCATCGTCTCCACCGGCGAGGCGTTCTTCGGCACGTTCTTCACGGCCTGCACGAGCTGGCGCACCGTGAGTTGCTTCGCGGCCTCGACCCAGCGCGCCTCCTCCTCACCCTTCGCGCGCTTCATCACGACCTCGGCCTTGCTGCGCGTGATCTCGCCGGCGAACAGCGCGGCTCGCAGGAGCGGCCGCTCGCGGAGGTTCCGCTCGAGGCGCAGGAGCCGCCGCGCGAAGCTCGCGCCCATGTCGAGCTTCTCCCGCGCGAGGTCGTGCACCTGCGAGTAGCCGAGGTCGAGCTCGCCGGAGACGTTCCACAGCTCGCCGAGCTTCTGGCCGATGACGAGGTCGAGCGCGCCGCGGCCGCGGGCGATGCGCACCGCGAGCGCGTCGATGAGCTGCGCCGCGGCCTCGCGCATGACGAACTTCCGCTCGGTGGGCGGCGGCACCTCGATGAGGTCGAGCGCAGAGCGGTAGGCCGCGAGCGACGCCGGCAGCTCGCCGCCGAGCGGGCTCACCGCGCCCCCGAGGGCGCCGACCTCCGGGATGTTCCAGCCGGGCACCATGCTGCACGAGCGTACAGTGGGCGTCTGACATTCTTGCTGCGCCCCAGCGAGTCCCCCCTTCCGGGACGCGGCCCCGGCTAAGCTCGCGAAGGACGCCGCCACGTTCGTGGGGTGGGGGCCGGACGTGCCCGGCTTCCTGACCGCCTGGGGTATTCACGCCGGGTCCTACTTCGGCACGGCGTTCGGCGGCGTGGCCTCCGTCGTTCTCGTGTTCCTCGCGCGACGCCGCGCTCCCATCCCCGCCTAACCCTCCCTCACCACCCCGCACAGGAAGCACCCCGTCCGCGCGTTGTGCACCTGCAGGTACTTCACGCGGTCCTCGCGCAAGAGCGCCAGGATCCCGGCCTCGACCTCGGTGCCGGACACGGCCTCGGCGTCCACCATCAGATCCCGGCCGTCGTACGCCCGGAGCGACACGAGCCTCGTCGCGAGGAACGGGGGCACCTCGCCGGGCTCCGGCCGCGCGGTCACGGCCCCCTCCCGCACGTAGATGGGCCCCGAGGCCCGGTAGGGTGACGCGACGTCGAGGTGCACCCACGGCAGGAGCACGACGCGCTCGCCCGGCTCCGCGTCCTGGAGGCTCGCACGGCACGGGAACCCCGGCTTCGCGTCCGCGCGCTCGAGGCGCGCGCCGAGCGCGCGGAGCTCGGCGTCGGAGGCCTCGAACAGCGTGGCGAAGCGCTCGGCGGGCAAGGCGACGAAGCGGAAGGCTCGGTCCATCCCTCTTCCGATAGCGCCTCGCGCCGCCCTGCGTCTGGCCGGATCCGGACCTCGCGCCGTCTTCCCGCGGACCGCGCCCGCCGGCGCCGCTCGCCCGCACCGCCCGCCCGGCCCTTTCAATTTGCACTCACCCGGTGACCGCCATCACGCGCCGCCGGACCCCGCGAAATGCACCCACCCGAAGGGCGGTCGCACCTCTTCCCACCTCCACTCCTTTTCACCCCAAGTCGATGCCCCACGGACCGGCGTCTGGATCCTCCCGCGCGACCCTCCTACTGTGGCTGGACCGGGGCCCGTACCCTGCGTCGTCCCCTGCGACGCGGCCCAAGCGCGCCCGGATCCCTCTGGAGGGGAAGATGCTCCGTCGCTCGTTGGTCCTCTTCGCCAGCCTCGTGCTCGGCGCGTGCGGCAGCCTCGATCACACGAACCCCTTCGATCCGTCGACCCCGGCGACGCAGCAGGCGCGCGCGACGCTCGCGGGCAAGGTGGCCCTGGAGGCGCCCGGCGCGGTCGCGCCCTCGCTCGCGGGCGTGCACGTCTCGGTGCCGGGCACGAGCTACGGGGCCGACACCGACGCGACCGGGCACTACCGGATCGCCGACGTGCCGCCGGGCACCTACTCGGTGCAGGCGGTGGCGAGCGGCTACGACTCCGCCGCGGTCACGGGCATCTCGGTCACCCTCGACGACGGCACGCGCGAGGTCGGGGTGCCGGACCTCTCGCTCAAGATCTCCCGCGGCGGCGTGTCCGGCACCATCACCTCGAAGTCGTTCGGCGTGCTCGGCGCCGCCCCGCTCGCCGGCGCGAGCGTCAGCATCGAGGGGCTCCCCGGCGCGGCGCTCACCGACGAGGCCGGCGGCTTCCTCCTCTCCGGCGTGCCCGCCGGCACGAAGACCGTCAACGTGGCGCGCTCGGGGTTCCTCGCGCCCACCGGCGTGCAGGTCCAGGTGAGCGGCAACGCCCTCAACGACGCGGGCGCGGTCGCGCTCGACTGGGATCCGGGCGGCGTGAAGGGCACGCTGCTCGTGCAGGGCGCGGCCACCCAGCTCGGCGTGACCGTCCGCGTGAAGGGCTTCACGCTCGTGGGCTCGCCCTTCGAGGTCACCGGCGCCTCCGCCGCCGACGGCAGCTGGGGCATCCAGGGGCTCGTGCCCGCCGGCACGTACAACGTCACCTTCGAGCTCGCGAACTACGCGACCGTCGCCACCACCGCCACCGTCGCCCCCCACACCACCACCGACCTCCCGGCGGTCACGCTCGTGCGCGACACCGGCGACCTCACCGGCCTCGCGACGCTCGAGGGCTCGGGCGACAGCTCGGGCGTGCTCGTGACCGTGACGCAGGCCGCGACGACGAACGTGGCCGGCGCCGCGCTCACCGACACCTCCGGCGTCTGGGCGGTCGGCTCGCTGCCCGTCGGCACCTACGACCTCGCGTTCACGAAGACCGGCTACACCGCCCAGCACGCGCAGGCGATCGTGCTCTCGCACAAGACGGTGAGCGCGCCCGCCCAGGTGCTCCCCGCGATCCCCGGCGTGCTGCGCGGGCGCTGCCTCGCCGAGGGGCTCGCCGCCCCCGGCCTCGCCGGCACCACCGTCCGCGTGATCGGCACCACCCTCTCCACGCTCACGCTCGGCGACGGCAGCTGGGTCATCCCGGGCGTGGGCTCCGGCGCGCAGGTGGTCCGCTTCGAGCGGACCGGCTGGGACGCGCAGGAGGTCCAGGTGGTCTCGTCGCCCGGCGGCGACCTCACCCTCTTCGACGTCACGCTCGCCGCCTCGCGCGGCGCGATCACCGGCACCGTGTCGCTCTCCGCGGGCGCGCTCACCGGCTTCTCGCCCGGCACCGATCTCTCCGGCGTGGTCGTGTCGCTCACCGGCACCGACGAGCCGGTCGCCGCGGCCGTGACCGACGCCTCGGGCACCTACCGCTTCCCGCAGGTCCGGGTGAGCGCGCTCGGCGCGCCGTTCACCGTCACGGCGCGCAAGCCGAACTACAACTCGAGCGCGACCTCGGTGCTCGCCGTCGCGAACGCCGACGTCGACGTCGCCACCACGCTCGTCCTGCCGGTGAACGCGGGCTCGGCCTCCGGCACCGTCGTGCTGTGGGACAACGTCAACGGGGGCGGCAACAACGCGACGAGCGCGAACGTCGCCGTCCAGGCTGCCGGCGCGGCCTTCAACGGCACCTCCTTCACGGCCGCGACCACCACCGCCGCGAACGGCGCCTGGTCCGCCGCGGTGCCGCCCGGCACGTACACCGTGACCGCGACGAGCACGAACCGCACCTGCGCCGCCATCGGCCAGGTCGTCGTCGCCGAGGGCGAGGCGAAGGCCATCCCGGGATCCTTCCGCTGCACCGACGCCGTGGCGCCGAACTCGCCCGTCCTCGGCGCGCCGTCCGTGCCCGGCACCGCGCAGCCGGGCTACACGAACCTCACCTCGATCTCGGTGCCGATCACGACCCAGTCGACCGACGCGACCTCTCCCGGCTCCAACCTGCGCGGCTACCAGACCTTCGTGGGCCCGCTGCCGGCCTGGGCCGACACGAGCTCCGGCATCACCGCGGGCCAGCCGGCGAGCCTCGCCTTCTCCCTCTCCTCCGGCGACGGGACCTACACGCTCTGGGCGCGCGCGGTCGACTGGGCAGGCAACGCGGGGACCCCGACGAGCGCGAGCGTCGTGCTCGACAGCTCGCTGCCGCCGCTCCCCACCATCGCCACGGCGCGCAACTCGGTGAACGACACGAGCGCGGCGGTGACGCTGTCCGGCGCCGAGGCCTCGCCCAACTTCCTGCAGTACGAGGCGTGCACCGGCACCGCGGGCGGGGCCTCCTGCGGCGCGACCCCGTCCTGCGTGAGCCCGGCCTCGCCGCAGGCCACCGCGGCCGGCTTCGCCGCCTCGCTGAGCCAGAACGCGCGCAACTGCGTCTGGGCGCGCTCCCGCGACAAGGCCGGCAACGCGAGTTCCTTCGCGGTCACCGAGATCGTGAGCGATCTGTTGCCGCCGACCGGCCCCACCGTCGCGCCGGTCTACGACTCGGCCGACGTGACCGTCCACTCGAACTACGTCGACTTCTTCGTCACCGCGCCCGCCAGCGACCAGCCCCTCAACGCCGGCAACTGGCAGGACATCTCCTGGGTCGAGGTGGACACCGGCGCCGGGTTCGCGCCGCTCTGCCCGAACCCCTCCTGCCGCCCGAAGAGCCTCACCACCGGGCGCGTGGTCTACAACCCGTGCAGCTGCGGGTGCACCGACGCGCGCCTGCTCTGCAACGGCACGACCTTCGCCGGCGTGCGCGTTCCGCTCCGCGGCGCCTCGACGACCCGGTTCGCGGTCCGCGCCGTCGACGCGGCCGGCAACGTGGGCAGCGGCTCCCAGCAGGAGGTGGCGAACGGCGACGTGCTCGACGTGCTGATGACCGGACCCGCGGTCGACCGCACGGCGCGGGTCGGCAGCCGGCTCATGACCTGGAAGACCGGGAGCTCCGCGTTCAGCGCGTTCACCGCGCACCTCACCGTCCTCGGCGCGAACGGCCGGTACGACGCGACCGACCGGACGTGCTCGCTCGCCACCACCGGGTCGCCGACCACGGCGAGCACCTCGGCCGAGAACGTGGCCGCCGAGCCCGCCTCGCCGGCGGGCGTGGTGCACGCCGACGTGAACGGCACGGTCGTCCTCCTGCGCCGCCCGGGCACGGACGGCCTCTTCTGCACCGTCGACGACCCCGCCCCCGTCACGGTGCGGGCCGCCCAGGGCGCCTACGTGATGCACGCCGTGTCCGGCACCGTCATCCCCGGCACCCGCTGCGAGCGGCTCGCCTGGATCGAGCAGGAGTTCGGGGCGAACTTCCGCGGCCGCGTCATGGTGGCCGACATGCAGCCGGGCCTCGACGGCGTCTGCGGCACCTCCGACGACACCGTGGGCGCGCCGGTGCAGGTCGTCGCCAACGACCCGGGCTACGTCGCCTACGTGAAGGTCGCCGGGAACGCGCTCCTCTACCGGCTCCAGTCCTTCAACAACGGCCCGACCTCGGGCAACTGGACGATCGTCAGCGCGGGCGCGGCCGGCTTCGGCGGCACCCTGACGACGATCTCGAACCCGCTCTCCATCGGCCCGAGCGGCAACTGGATCGACGTGAGCCGCGACGGCAGCCTCCTCGCGATCGTCGAGAGCTCCGGCCTCATCCACGTCTGGCGGCCGGGCGCGAACGGCCTCTTCGAGGGCCCGGGCACCGGAGACGACCCCGCCGAGGTGACCCGCTCGTCCGGCCTCTCGCCGAGCCAGCTCGCCATCGACGCGGGTCACATCGCCCTCATCGGCTCGTCCGGCTCGACGAGCTACATCGGCCACTGGTACGCGGGCGCCGACGGCGCCTTCCAGGCCCAGACCGCCCCCGACAGCGACGACTCCTACGCGCTCCTCCTGCCCACCACCGCGAACCGCAGGTCCCCGTCGATCCACGACGGCCGGGTCTACTTCACGGTCACCTCGGGCTCGGAGGACGACCTGCACGCGGCCGACCTCACGACGCTCCGCTGGGAGACGCTCACCGGCTCGACGAGCGCGTCCCTCAGGTCGAACCGGGCGGGCGCGCTCGTGTTCTCGGGCCGCACCGGCCTCACCGCGCGCATGCCGGACGGGCTCGAGACCACCTGCTCCGGCTGCGGCAACTTCCGCGGCCTCGACGCCGAGGGCCCGATCGTCGCCTACGGCGAGGCCCTCGCCGTCGGGAACAACGCCGGCCACATCTACGCGCACGTGAAGGATCCCTCCGGCGACTTCTTCTCCGCGACCGCCCCCGCGCGCCTCGCGGTGGACCTCGCGGGCTGGGGCTACGGCGGCAACCAGATCGGCAGCTCGATCGGCATCGCCGTGGGCGACAACCGGGTGATCTACCCCGCCGTGGACGCGGCGGGCACGACGCCCGCCGTCGTGGTCTCCGACGTCAACCCCGACCCTGTCACCCCCGCGGTCACGCGGCAGGTGCGGGTGAGCGCCACGGCGCCCGCGGGCTCGTCGCTGCCGACGGGCGGCCCGAAGAGCCTGGGCGTCTCCGCGCGGCACGCCGCGTGGGAGTGCACCACCGCGGCGGGCAACAACCGGGTGTGCATCCTCGAGGCCGGCGCCGACGGGCTCTTCGGCACTGCGGACGACACCACCTCCGTGCTCACCTATCCCGGCACCGCGACGCAGGTCACGGCGTTCTACTTCAAGCTGTCCGGCGACCGGATCCTGTTCGCGGACTTCAACAACAAGCCGGCCAGCTTCACCTCGAGCTACGTGCTCTCGGTGATCGACGCGGGCGTCGACCGCAGGTTCAACTCCACCGACGACGCCTACGTCCAGGTGGGCCCCTTCAACTCGACCTCGGTCGACTTCGACCTCGCCGGGCCGCAGGTGGCCTGGGTCGCGCCCGGCACGCTGGGCGGCCTCTCGGTCTACCTGCGCAACGTCAACGCGCCCTACCCGACCATCCCGAGCGCCGACCCCGCCGACGACGGCGTCGAGGTGAGCGACCACTACTCGACGAAGTCGGGGCCGGTGGTCGAGCCGAGCGGCCGGGTGTTCTGGAACGACGCGGTGCTGCCGACGCCGACGATCTTCGTGTACGCGCCGTAGGCAGCCTTCGTCGCCAGACGAGGACGTTCGCGAGCTCCCGGGCACCCCGGGAGCTCGCGCCGCTTCACCTGCTCATGACGGGCGGGGCGCCCCGCGACCATTCGATGCCGTGCACATCCCGGCTGCACGCGGCCGAATGGACTGTGGTCCCGGGAGCCCTATCCACAGCGGACGCGTGTGGCCCTCCCGGTCACCGCCCCCGAGAGGCCTCACATGCACGACCGGACGAAGCTCTCCCTCTCCCTCTCCCTCTCCCTCGCCGCGGACCACCCGGCCCTCGCGAAGCGCCTCACGCTCGAGGCCTACCTCGCCGAGGCGCACCTCCAGATCGCGCCCCGCGGCCGGCCGGGCGGGTACCTCGACGACGTGCTCGCCGAGCGCGGCCTTCGCCGCCGGGTCGTGCGCGCGATCCCCTACTTCCTCCCGGCGCTGTTCCTCGCGACGCGCACCGACTACCTGCTCACCGTCTCCGAGCGGATCGCCGTCCAGATGGCCCCGACGCTCGGGCTCTGGATCGCGGAGCCGCCGCTCCCGCTCCGCCCCTACGCGCTCTCGCTCGTCTGGCACCCGCGGTTCGACGGCGACGCGGCCCACCGGTTCGTACGCGACACCATCGCCCGGGTCGCGAAGGCCGCCGCGCCCGGAGCCCACGAGGGCGCGAGGACGCGGCTCGAACGGCGCCGCGGGCGGGCGCGGGGCCGAGTCAGTAGTCCTTCGACCAGATGAGGCTGGCCGAGCCCGACTGCCCGTCCCCGTACCTCGACTCCAGCGTCCAGCGCGGCGTGATCTGGTACTCGACCGACACCTCGTTCTGGTTCTGGCCCTTGTCGAGCGCGGCGTCGAACCGGTACGTGTAGCCGATGTAGATCTTCGAGTTCGGCAGGTACGTGCCCGCCTGCACGGAGGTCGTGTCGAACGAGAGGGTGTCGATCGGCAGCTTGTTCTGGAGCATGTTCTTGAACGCGCTCGACACCACCACGCCGAGCGCCTTCGAGGCCGCGTCGGTCGCGGTGAGCGACCCCACCTCGCCCGAGCCGCGCTTCAGCTCGGTGCGCCCCGTCGCGATCAGGAGCGCGATCTGCGCGTCCTCCAGCGCGGGCTGGGACGAGAGCTTCACCTGCGGCTCGAGCATGGGGCCCGAGACGTTGACGGTCACCTTGTACTTGTCGGCGCTCTCCCAGTGGGCCTCGACGTCGAGGAGCGCCGCGGTGGGCGGGCCGCCGGTGAACTGGACGCTGCCGCGGGCGAGCTCGAAGAGCCGGCCGCCGATGGGCTCGACGAAGCCGCGGACCACGGTCACCTCGCCCGAGGCGTAGTCCCCGCCGCCCACGAGCTCGTAGGTGACGTCGGCCTTCAGCTCCACGTTCACGCGCGGGTCGTCGCCCTTCACGAAGAGCTGGCCCGGCACGGCGGTGTGCACCACCACCCGGAGCGGCGCCTCGCCCGCGGGCGCCGGCGCGCCCGGCGCCGCCTTCGGGCGGGGCGGCTTCTTCCGCTCCCGCTGCGGGCCCACCACGATGTCCGGCCGCTGCTCGAGCGACTGGAGCGAGCGCGGCAGCTTCCTCGGCAGCGTGACCGTGCCGCCCGGCAGCTTCACCTCGACCTCCGCGGTGCCGTTCGTGTAGCTGCCGGTGGCCGAGAGCTTCATGTCGAAGGTCGCGAGGTCCATGCCCGCCCGCGCGACGGTGAGCCGGTCGAGGGCGGCGCTCGCCTCGATGGTGGCGGAGCGGCCGGCGAGCCCGCGCACCGAGCCCCGCGCCTGGAGCGTGCCCTTGCCGCGACGGGCCTCGAGCTTCCTCAGCTCGACCGCGTCGTCGTTCACCTCCACGTCGACGCCGATGCCGCTCCAGTCGCCGTACTCCGTCACCGCGAGCCGCGCGTCCTTCACGGTGAGCCGGCCGCGCGGGCTGGGCCGGGAGAGCGGCCCCTCGGCGCGGACCTCTCCCTGGAGCTTCCCCTGCGCCTCGCGCACGACGCCGGGCGCCGCCGCGGGCAGGAACCCCAGGTCCACGTCCTCGGCCACGAGGCGCGCGGCCACCGGCGCCTGCGCGAGGTCGTCCCTCGCGCCGAGCCCGAGGCGAGCGGTCACGGTGCCGACGGCCCGGAGCTCGCCGCCCGTCCGGGGCCTCAGGCGCGCCATGAGCTCGGTCTTCCCGGCCTCGTGGGTCGCGCCGGCGTCGAGCGCACCGAGCGGCTTCCCCTGGACCGTGAGGTCGGTGCCGGACACGGAGGCCGTGAGCGCCGGCGCGGCGAGGGTGCCCTCGAGGTCGGCGGTGCCGGCGAGGACGCCGCCGAGCGCGACGTCCGGCGAGGAGGCGCGGGAGAGGTCCACGGTGGGGACCTCCGCGTGGAGCGCCAGCTTCGCGCGGCCGAGGGCCCCGGCCCTCGCGAGCCGCTCGGGCGCGCCCGCGAGCGAACCCTTCGCGCGGAGGATCTCGGCGCCGGCGATGGAGGCGCCGGCCTGGAGCGCCACCTGGTCGGCGAGGAGCCGGACCTCGGCGCGCGCGGCGAGCTCCTTGTAGCCGGCGACCGCGACGCGCTTCACCTCGGCGCCGATCGTGCCCCGCGGCGCCTCGAGCGTGCCCTCGAGGTGGGCCGCGGCGTCGAGCGTGCCGGTGAGGTCCCGCGGGACGCCGACCGCGCCGGCCAGCAGCAGGAGCTCGAAGGCGGGCACCGCCACGTCGGCGCGGAGCGGGGCCTTCGCGAGCTTCCCGGCCGCCTCGGCGGGCCGCGCGAGCGCCTCGGCGAGGTCGAGCGGGAGCTCGGCGTGGGCGGTGAGCGCCCGGCCGCCGTCGACCACGAGCGAGGCGTCGAGCGCCGCGCGCTCGCCGGGCGCGGCGAGCGCGACCTTGGCCTCGAGCGGGTAGAGGTCGTCCCACACGCCGTCGGCGAGGGTCACCTCCGCCGTGAGCGCGGGGTCCGCCGTGGTGCCCTGGAGCAGGAGCGACGCGGAGACCCTCCCGTCGAGCGGCAGGTCCTCGCCGGCCGCGATGAGCGCCTCGGCGAGCGGCAGCGCCTCGGCCGTCACCCGGGCCGAGACCGGCTCCGGGCGGCGCCGGGCGAGCGGCACCGGCACGTCCGCGCTCAACTCCACGCGCCCCCCCAGCTTTCGCGTGAGCTGTACCGCGGCCCGGGCGCGCTGCTCGCGGCCGTCCCAGGCGAGGTCGCCCTCGGCGCCGAGCCCGTCGAAGCCCTGCGCGGTCGCGTCGGTCACGCGGAACTTCGCGGCCGCGAGCGGCCGCGCGGTGGTGCCGGACACGCGCCCCTCGAGCTGGACGCGCCCGCCGAGCCCGGCGGGCAGGAGGCCCCTCGGCAGCCGGCCGAGGTCGAGCCGCACGGCCTGGACGCGGGCGTCGAGCGACGTCCCGCCGGGCTTCCCACCCGCGCCCGGGGCCCCGATCCCGCCCTCGACGAGGAGCCGCTGGTCGCCGCTCTCGAGCTCGAGCCGGTCCACCGAGGGGCCGCCGAGCGTCACGGTCGCGGGCGCCGCGAGCGCCCAGCGCTCCCCCGGCCAGCCGAGCGACAGCTCCCGGACCGCGAGCCGCTCGCGCCGCGCGCCGAGCGTGCCGTGGCCCGAGAGGGCCACCGGCTGGGCGCCGAGGGAGGGGACCACGGCGGTGCCGGACACGCTCGCCTCGTCGCCCTCGAGCCGCGCGGTGAGCCCGAGCTTCCGGGCCACGTCCTCGGCGCCGCTCCTCAGCGCGTCGGCCGTGAGCTCGACGGAGCCGCGGGCGGCGCTCGCGGGCCCCGCGGCGGTGACCCGGGCCTGGAGGCCGCGCACCGCGGCGCCATCCCAGGCGAGCGCCGGCGAGGTGAGGGTGCCGGACAGGACCGGGGCCTGCCCGGTGCCGGACACGGTGGCGTCGAGGCGGGCGGCGCCGGACGCGGGCGGGACCGGGCGGCCCGTGAGCCGGGCCGCGGCGCGGGAGGCCGCCGCGAGATCGGCGGCGTCCACCGTGAGCCGCCCGGAGACGTTCCCCTTCCGGCGCCAGCGGCCCGCGCCGTCGACCGACACCCCCGGCCCGGCGAGCGCGAGGCGCGCCACGTCCACGTCGCCGCGGTCCGCCTTCGCCTTCACGTCGCCCGGGCCGAGCGCGACGCCCCGCAGCTTCGACCGCTCCAGGCGGGCCTCGACCTGTCCCCGGACGTCGTCGAGCGAGGTGCCGGCGGCGCCCCCGTGGGCCGAGAGCGTCACCGCGCCCTCGGGGAGCTCGGCGAGGAGCCGGGAGGGGTCGAGCCGGTCGAGCGCGAGGTCGAGGCCGGCGGCGGGCGTGGCGCCGGAGGCGAGGTCGCCCGGCCGCACCGCCACCGCCGCCCGCGCCGAGCCGCCCGCGCCGGCGGGCGCGACCACGACCGCCGCGGTCGCGAGCCGGCCGTCCGTCTCCACGAAGACCTTCGCGCCGAGGTCCGCGCCGTCGCCCGCGGCCGGCGCGAGCGCGCGCGCCTGCCCCCGGTCCACCGCGAGCCGGGTCACCGCGAGCCGGCCGCTCCCCTTCGCGAGGTCACCCTCCCCCGCCGCCTCGAGCGCCGTCGCGCCGAGCCGGGCCCGCAGCACCGGCAGCCACAGCCGGTCCCGGTCGCGCGACGCCCGCACGGCGAGCTCGAACGGCGCCTCCACCGGCACGTCCACCTGCGCCCGCGCCGCGAGGTCGAGCTCGGCGAGCCCCGGCCCGTACGCGCCGCGGCCGTCGAGGGCGAGGCCCCTGGCGTCGAGCCGCGTCGTCCCGTCCGCCGCGCGCCACCAGACCGACCCGTCGCGGAGCGCGAGCCGGTTCACCCGGATCGTCAAGGAGGGGCCGGTGGAGGGCGCGTCGGGCGGCGAGGGCTCGGTCGGCGCGAACGCGCGCACGAGCGAGAGGCTCCCGTCCTCGTCCTCGTCGAGCAGCACCTTCACGCCGTCGAACTCGAGCGTGACCGCGATGACCCGCGCCCGCAGGCGCGTCACGTCGGCGCCCACCGAGGCCCGGCCCACCTCGAGGACGAGGTGCTCCTCGGGGTCGTAGACCTTGAGCCCCTTGAGCTCCACCTCGCCGCCGGGCAGGACGCCCACGCTGCCGAGGGTGAACCGCCCGGCGAGCTGGCGATCGAGGAGGCCGATCACCTGGGCGGCGACCATCTCCCGCCCGGCGGGCGTGCGCGCCCAGAGGACGGCCGCCGAGATCGCGACGCCCGCGAGCGCCGCCGCGCCGGCGAGCGTCCAGCCCATGATCGCGAGCGTGAGGCGCAGCGCCCGCATCAGAACGCCTCCCCGATCGAGATGTGCACCGCGCCGGGGAACTGCCCGCCGAGGAGGCTCCGGAAGCCGCGCACCTCGGCGAACTTGCGGGGCCTGAGGCCCACGTCGAGCCGCACCGGCCCGAAGGGCGTCGCGTAGCGCAGCCCGCCGCCCACCGCGAGCTCGAGGCGCGACACGTCGAGCACCTCCTGGTACGCGGTGGGGGAGCCGCCCTCGCCGAGCACGCGCCCCACGTCGGTGAAGAGCACGCCGGAGAGCGCGCCGAGGAGCCCCTGGCGGAGCTCGAGGGAGCCCTCGAGGAGGCCGTTGCCGCCGATGGGCACGCCGTCCGGCGCGGGCGAGAGCCCGCGCGTCGTGAAGCCGCGGTTCGAGCTCGGCCCGCCGGCGAAGAAGCGCGCGACGATGGGCGGGTTGCCCGACTCGCTCACGGGGATGAGCGCGCCGCCGCGCGCCCGCGCCGCGACCACGGTGCGTGGCCCGAGCGGCACGAACCCGCGCAGCTCGGGCAGGACGCGCAGGTACCGGTAGCCGTAGCCGCCGAGGTTCACGCCCTCCTGCACCGCGACCGCCGCGTAGAAGCCGCTGCGCGGCTCGACGGGGCTGTCGCGGTGGTCGAAGGCGATCCGCTGCTCCAGGTACGACAGGAGGCAGACGGTGTTCGGGCAGTTCTCGAGCACCGGCCGCTGGCTCGTGGAGTCGCCGGAGGGGACGTCGGAGAGCTCGTAGACCTCGAGGTTGTAGGAGGGCACGAGCGTCCAGCGCGGGGAGAAGCGCAGCGGGAGGCCGAGCTGGAGGCGCTGCGCCCAGAACCGGTAGGCGAGCTCGATGCCCTTCTCGACGTCGAGCTTCGCGCTCGTGTCGACGTAGCGGGTGAAGGCGGCGGGCTGGGCGTACTCGAGCACGAGCTCGCCGACCCAGCCCACGCGGACGCCGTCGGAGCCCGGGTTGCGGGCGGCCTCGAGCGCGGTGGGGAGCCACGCGTAGCCCACCCGCCCGTCGACGCTCACCCGGCGCAGGTCGCCGCCGAAGTTCCGGTGCGTCCAGCCGGCGACGCCGCGCGCCTCCCAGCGCGTGGTCTCGATGCCGATGCTCGGGCCGAGGCGGAGCGTGCGGAACGGCGCCTCGCGCACCGCGATGACGACCGGGACCGCCGTCTCGCCGGGCGCGGGCGATCCAGTCGTGACCCGCACGCCGGAGAAGACGCCGAGGGCGAACACCCGGGCCTGCGCGAGCTCGAGCTTCCGGGCGTCGTACCATTCGCCGGTCTTCACGTCGGCGGCGGCCTGGTCCTTGATGAGCGCGCGCGACACGGCCGAGGTGCCGGCCACGAAGATGGGCCCGAAGCGGAGCCGCGGGCCGGGCTTCACGTCGTAGGTGACGTCGACCGCGCCCTCCTCGGGCAGGACCCGCGCGCGCTGGGTCACCGCGGCGGTCGGCCAGCCAGTGCCCTTCAGCGCCGCGAGGAGCGCGTCCCGCGTGGCGTCGTACGCCGCCACGTTGAAGACGTCGCCGACCTCGAGCGGGGCCTTCCCGAGCCGGGCCTTCGCCTCCGGCGCCTCGTCGAGGCCGTCCATCGCGACGGCGCGCACCCTGACCGGGTCGCCCTCCTTCACGGTGACGACGATCTTCGCGCGCCCCGCCCCGTCCGGCACCACCTCGACCCCGCTCACCTTCGCGCCGTAGTAGCCGCGGTCGCGGTACCAGGCCTCGACCCGGCGCGCGTCAACGGCGAGCGCGTCGGGGTCGAGGCGGTAGCCGAGCTTCCGGGGCGGGAAGAGCTGCGCCTCCGGGCCGCGCGTCGCGAGCACGGCGGCGACCTCGTCCGGGTCGAAACGCTTCACCCCGCGCAGCTCGAGCCGGGAGACGATCGGCTCCTCCGGCGTGCCGCGGCTCCACAGGCACCCCGGCGAGGCGAGCGCGAGGAGGACGAGCGCGGCGGCGGTGACGGCGGTGCGGGGCATGGAGATCCGGGCGGCGCCGGATCCCCATCATGGCGCAGGTCGGGCCCGCGCGCTCGGTTCTAGGCCGGCGAGGAGAGGAGCAGCCCCAGGTTGCGCTCCTCCCACTGGCGGGCCCGCTCGTGGTCCGGGTAGGCGCGCTCGAGGCGGCGGAAGTCGGGGCCGTGGACGATGCGCCGGCCGTTCACCTCGCGCGCGGGCACCGCCTGGTGGAGCATCTCGTGGAAGACGACCGCGGCGACGTAGAACTCCGGCACCTCGGGGCGGTCGAGCGTCGGGTGGATGCGGATGAGCTTCCCGTCGTGGACGTAGACGCCGGTCTTCACGGTGCGGCGCCGGCGCCCGAGCCGGACGGGTCCCCAGCCGATGCGCGCCTCGATCCTGTTCTCGAACCAGCGGGCGTTCAGGGCGTCGAAGATCGCCTCGAGGTCGTGGACCCGCCCGCGGGGCTGCAGCCCCTCGAGGTCGGGCGGGGCGATGCGGGCGCGGTGCTGGCGCACGAACGCGTCGATGCGCTGGCCGGCCCGCTTGCGGGCGCCGCGCGGCTGGCGCCGGCCGCCCGCGAAGCTCGCGAGCGCGTCGACCACCTCGCCGGGCGCCTCGAGGAACATGTGGTGCACCCGGTACTGCAGCTCGCCCTCCTCGCGGCGGAACGAGACCATCGTCGAGCGGTTGTCGTGCACGGTGAGGCGCACGCGCTCGCCGAGGAGCCCGGAGAGGGTGTCGGCGAGCTCGAGCGCGGAGGCGCGCGTCTCGCGGGTGCGGCCGGGCTCGAACAGGGCGAGCTGGCGGGAGGCCTGCTGCTTCGTCACGCGCGGGATTCTACAGCGGCCGGGCGCGCGCCCATCAAGGGCCGCCCTCTCACCCGGCCCGGCGGGTGGTCAGGTGGTCTCCTCCTCGGCGAGCAGCCGCTCGACGCGGCCGGGCTCGGCGCGGAGCGGGAGCACCTTCTCCTGGTGGTACTCGACGGCGCCCGGCGCGGCGCCCTTCGGCTTCTTCACGTACTTCACGCGGGTCCAGGCCACCTCGACGAGCGGCGCGCCGCGCGCGTCGGAGAAGTGCGCCGCGAGGTGCGCCGCGTCGAGGAGCGTCTCCTGGTCGGGGCCGGCGCCCTTCCCCATCCGCACGATCACGTGGGAGCCGGGCACGCCGCGCGCGTGCAGCCAGAGGTCGTTGCCGCGCGCGTGCCGGTTGCGGAGCGCGTCGTTCTGGGCGGCGCCCTTGCCGACCAGGATCGCGACCCCGGCGAGCGAGCGGAAGGCGCGGTACGGAAGCGCGGGGGCGTCGTCGCGGCGCTTCCTCGGGCGCGGCGGCGGGCGCGGGCCGGCGCCGAGCTTCCTCGCCTCGCGCTCGAGCCGCGGCAGGTCCTCGTGCGCGGCGCCGTCGAGCGCGGCGAGGAGCGCACGGACCGCGAGGAGCTTCGCCTCGACCTCGGCCGTGCGGGCCGCCACCCGCGTCGCGCTCTCCACGATGCGGCGGTAGCGCCGGTAGGCCCGCTCCATGTTGGCCTGCGGGGTGAGCGCGGGGTCGAGGCCGACCGTGACCTCGCGCGCACCCTCCGCGGTCCACTCGGTCACCGTCACCGAGGCCATGCCGCGCCTCACGCGGTGGAGGTTCGTCTTGAGGAGGTCGGCGACGCGGCGGTCCTCCTCGGCGGCCGGCACGCGCGCGGCCTCCTCGGCGAGCTTCTCGAGCGCGCGCCCGAGGCGGGCCGCGCCGGCGCGCAGCGGCTCCCGCAGGCGCTTCCTCGCCTCCTGGAGCCGGCGCTCCTCCTCGACGGCGAGGTAGTGACGCTCGATCGCGGCGGACAGCGGGAACGGCGAGGACGGGGCGGGCGCGAAGCGGCCGCGGTCGGGGCCGAGCGGGCCGGGCGCGGACGCCGGCTGGTACGGCTTCCCCGGCACGAGCTCGCGCCGCTGCGAGAGGTTCCGGCCGGCGGTCGCGATGACGAGGCCGTCGGCGCCGACGAGGACGAGGTTGCCGTGGCGCCCGGTGAGCTCGGCGACGAGGCGGCGCTCGCCGCCCGCCGCGGCGAAGGCGAGCGAGACCAGCCGGTCGCCCGGGGCGAGCTCGATCGCGAGGAGGCGCGCCCCGGCGAGCTCTCGGCGCAGCACGACCTGGAACGCGAGCGGCTCGTCGAGCCGCGGCGGCCGCCGGGTGGCGACGTGGAGCCGGGTGACGTCGGGCTCGGCACTGAGGAGGAGGTGGACCGCGCCCGCCGGCGTCGCGAGCTCGAGGGTCAGCGCCCGCTCGGCGTGGACCCGCACCTCGGCGAGCCGCGCGCCCGCGAGCGGGGCGAGCTCCGCGACGACGGCCTCGAGCTCGCGTGCGTCCAGCGACATGACCGAGTGTGGAGATGAGAGCCCGAAAATGCAGCGGCCGCCCGAAGGCGGCCGCAGCGAACCACGTTGGTGCGAGAAGCTACTTCTTGCCCTTCTTCGCGCCCTTCTTCTTGGTGGCCTTCTTCTTCGCGGTCTTCTTCGCCATCTGGTGTTCCCTCCTCGGAACGTCCATTCGAAGTCGATGGACTTTCAAGAATGGACAACTGCGACGGAGGTTAGCGTGTCGCGATCAAGCTCGTCAAGGAAGCGACACGCCTTTTTCTCTCGACGATCGTTCCGATCTGGCGAGCGATCCAAGCGGGTGTCTGACGCAGTGGGCCGGATCGGATGAGTCCACTTCACGCGCCGTGATCGATACGCTCCGAGACTGTCACCGTGCGTACGACATACGGGGCACGCATATCGCACCCCTGGTGCGTCTTCACGTACCGGCAATGCGACGGAAACCAGCGAATACCAGCGCTCAGCCGTCGAGCACCGCGGCGCCGATCACGCCAGCGTCGTCGCCGAGCCCGGCGCGCTCCACCGTGAGTGCACGGGCCGCGGAGCGCGAGACATGGGCGTCGATGTGCCCCCGGACGAGCCCGGCGAGGGTCGGCGCCCCCAGGAGGACGCCGCCGCCCAGGATCAGCCGGGAGGGGTTGAGGAGGGTCACCAGGTTCGCGATCGCGGTGCCGAGGAGCTCTCCGACCTCGTCCCAGAGCTCCCGGGCGTAGGGGTCGCCGGCGCGCGCCGCGTCGTCGACGAGCGACGCGTTCACGCGCGCGAGGTCTCCGCCCGCGAGGTCCCGCACCTTGGTGACGGCGCCGGCCGCGAGCTCCTCGCGCACGCGCGCGGCGACGTTCATGCCGGAGGTGTACGCCTCGAGGCAGCCCGTCTCCCCGCAGCCGCACACCCGCGCGCGCGTCGTGAGCCGCGCGGGGCGCACCTTGATGTGCCCGAACTCGGCAGCGACGCCGGTGGCGCCGTTGTGCAGGCGGCCGCCGAGGATGAGGCCGGAGCCTACGCCCGAGCCGACGAAGACGAGCGCCACCTCGTCGAGCCCGCGCGCCGCGCCGAAGCACTTCTCGCCCCAGGCGGCGACCGAGAGGTCGTTCGCGATGCGCACCGGGACGCCGAGCGCGACGGAGAGGAGGTCGCCGAAGGCGACGTCGCGCCAGCCGAGGTTCGGGGCGTTGAGCACCACGCCGCTCCGGCCGAGGCACTGGCCGGCGACGCCGACGCCCACCGAGCCCGCCACCGGGATGCCCGCCGAGCGGGCCGCCTGCTCCACCGCCCCCTTCACCACCCGGACCACCGAGAGCGGGGTGCGATCGTGCAGCGGCTCCTTGTGCGCGGACACGATCTCGCCGGTGTCGGCGTCCACCACCGCCGCGCGCGCGTTCGTCCCGCCGAGGTCCACGCCGATCGCGAGCCGTCCCACCGTCTAGCCTCCCAGCTCCTTCATGAGCGCCTCGACCCTGGAGCGTACCAGCTTCTCGATCTCGGCGAGGCGCTCCCGCGTCCTCGCCTCGAAGCGGAGGACCAGGAGGGGCTGGGTGTTGGAGGCGCGGACCACCCCGAAGCCGTCGGGGAACACCACGCGCACGCCGTCCACCGTGATGGTCTCGTACCGCGCCGAGAACCACGCCTGCGCCCGCTTCACGAGCTCGAACTTCAGCTCCTCCGGGCACGGGACGCGGAGCTCCGGGGTGGAGAAGGTCTCCGGCACGTCGTCGAGGAGCGTGGACATCGGCCGGTCGGCGTGGCTGAGGAGCTCGAGGAGCCTCGCGGAGGCGTAGATGCCGTCGTCGAAGCCGAACCAGCGGTGCTTGAAGAAGACGTGCCCGCTCATCTCGCCCGCGAGCGCGGCGCCGACCTCCTTCATGCGCGCCTTGATGATGGAGTGGCCCGCCTTCCACATGTAGGGCTTCCCGCCACGGGCGGCGATGTCGTCGAAGAGCGTCTGCGAGCACTTCGCCTCGGCCCCGATCGCCGCGCCGGGCACCTCGGCGAGCACCGCGCGGGCGAAGAGGATCATGAGCCGGTCGCCCCAGAGCACCTCGCCTCGCTCGTCCACGGCGCCCACGCGGTCGGCGTCGCCGTCCCAGGCGATGCCGACGTCCGCGCCGGTCTCGCGCACCTTCGCCTTCAGGTCGCGGAGGTTCTCCTCCACGGTGGGGTCGGGGTGGTGGTGGGGGAAGGTGCCGTCGGGCTCGGTGTAGAGCTCGACGACCTCGAGGCCGAGCGCCCGGAAGATCGGCACCGCCACCGCGCCGCCGGTCCCGTTCCCGGCGTCGACGACCACCTTGAGCTTCCGGGGTCCGAAGCGGAGGTTCTGGCGGACGTAGGCCTGGTAGGGCGCGACCACGTCGAGCGTCGAGAGCGCGCCGTCGCCGGTGGGGAACCGACCGGCCTCCGCGACGCGCCGGAGCTCCTGGATCTGCTCGCCGAACCAGCTCGCGGTCCCCAGGCCGAGCTTCAGGCCGTTGTACTCCGGCGGGTTGTGCGAGCCCGTGATCATGCAGAGCCCGTCGACGCCCGCGGTGTGGGTCGCGAAGTAGCCGAGCGGCGTGGGCACGACCCCGAGATCGACCACGTCGACGCCGGTCGAGCGGAGCGCCGAGAACATGGCGGCGGCGAAGGGCGGCCCGGAGAGCCGGGCGTCGCGCCCCACGGCCGCCCGGCGGCCGCCCGCCTCGCGGAGCTTCGCGCCGAACGCCTTCCCGACGAGGTGGACCGCCTCCTCCGTGAGGTCCCGGTCCACGAGGCCGCGGACGTCGTACTCGCGGAAGATGGTCGGCGACAGCGCCATGGGGGCGGTCGGGGCCCTCGCGCTAGAGGAGCCCGTCCCGGCCGGTGCGGGCGAGCTCGTCCACCGCCTTGCGGACGTCCTGCGCGCGGTCGCGGCGGCACACCAGCACCGCGTCGCCGGCGTCGACGACCACCACGTCCTCCATGCCGATCACGGCGACCGGCCGCTTGCCGTGCGCGAGGACGACGTTGTTGCGGCCGTCGATGACCATCGCGTCGCCCTCCGCGACGTTGCCGAGGTGGTCGGTCGCGCGGACCTCCGGCAGGGCGGCGAAGCTGCCCACGTCGCTCCACCCGAACTCGGCGGGGACGACCGCGATGCGCTGGCTCTTCTCCATCACCCCGTAGTCGATGGAGATGGAGGGGCACTCCGGGAAGACCCGCTTCAGGGTGCGGGGGTAGGACGCGCCGCCGAGGGAGCGCTCGATCGAGTCGAGCAGCTCGCCGAGCACCGGCATCGCCCGGCGGATCTCCTCCAGGATGACGTCGGCGCGGAAGACGAAGATGCCCGAGTTCCAGAGGTAGGAGCCGTCGGCGAGGTAGCGGGCGGCGGTGACGACGTCGGGCTTCTCGACGAACCGCTCGACCTTGTGCGGCGCGCCGGTCGACTTCGAGCGGGTCGCCGGGGTCTTCGTCGCGAGGCGGGCGCCGAGCTTCAGGTAGCCGTAGCCGGTCTCGGGGCGCGAGGGCCGGATGCCGATGGTGGCGATGTGCCCCTTCTCGGCGAGCTTCGCGGCGGCGGCGACCGCCTCGCGGAACGCCGCCGGGCGGCCGATGTGGTGGTCGGCGGGCAGCATCGCGATGATGCCGCGCGGCTCGCGCGCGGCGACGTGGATCGCGGCGAGGCCGACGCAGGGCGCGGTGTTGCGCGCCACCGGCTCGACGAGGAAGTTCTTCGCCGGCATCCGCGGCAGCATCTTGCGCGCCGCGGCGACGTGGCCCGGGCCGCAGACCACGTACGTGTCCGCGAGCTTCGCGAGCGGCGGCATGCGGTTCACCGTCGCCGCGAGCATCGGCTCGTCGCCCGCGAGCGCGAGGAACTGCTTCGGGCGGGACTTCCGGGAGAGCGGCCAGAACCGGGTTCCGGAGCCGCCGGCCATCACCACGGGATAGAGCTTCACGCGAAAACGTATGGCACGAACCGGGGCCGTACCGTCAAGCGCTGGTGGGGCGGTCCTGTACCGAGATCCGGGGGCCCTACCCCGCCGGCAGGATCCCCCGGGAGATCAGCACCGCCAGCACCGCGGCCGCCACGAGCCGCCACCCGACGAACAGGTACGTCGTGCGGGTGCGCAGCCAGCCCAGGAGCCAGCCGATCACGAGGTAACCCGCGATCCCGGACACCAGCGTCCCGACCGCGGTGGCCAGCATCCAGTCGCCGTGCCCGCGCAGCACGGGGAGCGTCTTCACGAGCTTGTAGAGCCCGGCCGCGAGCGTGATGGGGATGGAGAGCAGGAAGGAGAAGCGGGCCGCCGCCTCGCGGGTGAAGCCGAGCAGGATGCCGGTCGTGATGGTGCAGCCGGACCGCGAGGAGCCCGGGACGAGCGCGACCGCCTGGCCGCAGCCGACGAGGAGCGCGTCGACGAAGCCGACGTCCTCGACCGTGCGGACGTGCTTCGCGGCGAGCTCCGCGACGAGGAGGACGAGGCCGAGCACGGTGAGCGAACCCACGATCACCCAGTTGCCGAGCGCCTCGATGCGCTTCTCGAGGAGGAGCCCTGCGAGGCCGGCGGGCAGGGTCGCGAACGCGATGGACCACGCGAGCCGCGACTCGCGGGTCTCGAGGGGCCTCCGCCGCGCGAGCGAGCCGAGGGCGGCGCCCGCGAGGCGCGCGAGGTCCTGCCGGAAGTACGCGAGCACGGCGATGGTGGTGCCGGTCTGGATGATCGCGACGTACGCGCGGAACAGCGGGTCCTCGAGGCTGAAGCCGAGGAGCTCGCCGCTCACGAGGAGGTGCGCGGTGGAGGAGACCGGGAGGAACTCTGTGAGGGCCTGGACGAGGCCGAGCAGCACGGAGGCGAGGAGGGACATGGGGGAGCGCGGAAGTTACCGCACCGACGGTCCGCAAGCCACGGCACCCGACTCAGGGTGTGAGCAGCAACCCCAGGTACGCGTCCGGCGCGGCGGCGCCCGCGAGGGACCGCCGCACCGCGCCCAGCAGGTGCACCTTCTCTCCCACGTCCCAGACGGCGCCGACCCCGCCCCGGGTGGTCCCGGCCTCCCCTTCCGCGCCCGTCTCGTGGAAGAGCTCCACCCCGAGGAGGACCGGGCCGAGGTGGCGCTGCACGACCGCGCCGCCGAACCAGGCGCCGGACGCGCCCTTGCGAAGTGCGGTGCGCCAGCCGGCGCCGCCGTAGACGGTCCACGACCCGACGCCCTTCTGCAGCCAGAGGGGAAGGAAGACGGTCGCGGCGCCCTCGCCGAGGCCGCGCGCCTCCGAGCCGGTGGGGAGCGTGACGATGGGGAAGACGCCCACCTGCGGGCGCCAGCCGCCCTCCTCGTCCTCCTCGACGAAGCGCAGCTTCGCGCCCGCCTCGAGATCGCCCGGGCCCCAGCGCGCGGGGCCGCCGTCGGGGCGGGAGAGCGCGAGCGGCATCGCGAGGTGGAGGTGCACGTTCCTCCAGGCGCCATGGTTCACCTCGAGGAGCGGCGCGGGGCCGGCGAGGCCGCCCTCGAAGGAGAGCTGCGAGGCGACGTAGACCTCCCAGCCGCCCGGCTCGAGGGGCTCGGGGTCGTCGACGACGAAGGGCGGCCCCGCGTGCGCGGGCAGCGCGACGGCGGCGAGGGCGAGCGCCAGCAGCGGGCGGCGGGCGGCGTTCATGTGCGGAGTCCGGAGAAGGCGACGGCCCAGGTGACGATGCCGAGGAAGATCGCGAAGCAGGCCGCCGCGGCCGCGGCGAGGCCGCGTTGCACCCCGGCGACCGCCGGCGCGGCGGGCGCGCCCCGGGGCGCGACGGCGGCGGCCCCGAGCCCGGCGACGACCCCGCCGAGGAGCGCGCCGTAGAGGAAGTAACCGAGGTGGCCGTACGACGGCTCGAGCAGGCAGAACGGGCAGTGGTGCGTCGGCAGCTCGTAGACGTACGGCGACACGAAGGCGACCACGGCGAGCAGCCCCACCGGCAGCGCGAGCGCCGCCGCGGCCGAGAGGAGCCGCGCGCCGCGCCCCGTCGTGCGCAGCCAGAGCGCCGACGCCGCCGCGACGCCGGCGACCCCGTAGAGCGCGGCCGCCACCGGCGCGGCGGGCAGGCCGGCGAGGTCGCCCGCGAGGCCGGCCCCCCGCCCGAACTGGCTCGCGCAGCACGAGGTGAGCACGTCCGGCTTCAGGCCCGCGAAGAACGCGTACGAGAGCGCCGCGTCGAGGAGCGGCAGCGGCGAGAGCTCGAGCAGGAGCCGGTACTTCTCCCGCACGAGCGGCTGCTCCGGCGCGCTCGCGTCGGCCCGGTTCACGACGAGCCACACCCCGGCCGCCACCGCGCCGACCACCTTCGCCGCGAGCGCGAGGTAGCCGAACGGCCCGGCGCGCAGCACGCCCGCAGCGCACATGGCGCCCACGAGGAGCGGCGCGATCGCCCCCGCGGTGTGCACGAAGAGGAACAGCGAGAGGATCTGGAGGAAGAAGGCGAGCTGCAGGGACGCCGTGACGAGGTGGGTGCGCCGCTCGAGCGCGAGCTGGGCTTCGGAGCCCGAAGAGGGATCCCAGTGACGAAGCATCACCGCGGCCCACCGGCCCGCGAGGAGCACGAGCACCGCCACCGCGGCGGAGGCGCCGAGCACCGCGAGCACGGCGGGGTGCTGGATCACGCCGCCTCCTCCACGATCCGGCCGTCGCGCAGCGACACCACCCGGTCGACGCCCGGGGCGTCGTGCACGAGCGGGTCGTGGCTCGCCACCACCACCGTCCGCCCCTCCGTCGCGAGGCCGCGGAGGATCTCGACGATCTCGCGCGAGCGCGCCGAGTCGAGGTGTGCGGTCGGCTCGTCGGCGACCAGCACGCGGGGATCGTTCACCAGCGCGCGCGCGATGGCCACCCGCTGCGCCTCGCCGCCGGAGAGGCGGCCGGCGGGCGTGCCGGCCCGGCCCGCGACGCCGAGCCGTTCGAGGAGCGCCCGGGCCCGTGGCTCGGAGGTGCGGCGCGGCTCCCCGGTGGGCAGCGCCGGCACGAGGACGTTCTCGAGGGCGGTGAGGCCGTCGAGGAGCTCGAAGCGCTGGAACACGAAGCCGAAGGTGCACCGGCGCACCTCGGTGAGGAAGCGCTCGGGCAGGCTCGTCGTCTCCCGCCCGTCCACGTGGATCCGGCCGGAGGTGGGCCGGGCCATGCAGCCGAGGAGCGCGAGGAGGGTGGTCTTGCCGGCCCCGCTCGGGCCGCGGAGCACGGTGAAGCTGCCCGCCGGGAGCACGAGCGAGACGCCGGCGACCGCGGTGAACGCGCCGGGCCGGCCCTCGTGGAATGTCTTCGTCACCTCGCGGAGCTCGATCACGGTCGCTCTCCTCAGGACCGCATCGCGGCGTCGGGGTCGGCGGTGGCGGCGCGCCACGCAGGGACGAGGGTCGCGAGCACGTGGGGCACGACCGCGAGGAGGAACAGGTTCACGAGCTCGAAGAGCGTGACGTGCGGCGCCGGGCGGAAGTCGGGGTAGAGGCCGGACCAGCCCTGCAGGACCGCGCGCAGGAGGGGCGCGGAGGTGTGGAACACGTGGACCCAGGCCGCGAGCGCGCCGATCGCGAAGGCGGTGGCGCTCGTCGCGGCGCCCTCCCAGGTCTTGAGGAGGAGCACGTCGGAGGTGTCCCAGCCCACGGCCTTCAGGACGCCGATCTCCCGGCGCTCCTCGGCGGAGAGCCCCGAGGCCTTGTCCCAGGCGACGATCGCGAAGGCGAGCACGGCGCCGGCGAGCACGAGCACCGCGAGGCCGCCGCGCCAGTCGAAGATCGCCTCGTACGTGCGGGCGATGTCGTCGCGGGTGATGGCGCGCACGTCGGGCATCGCGCGGAGGGTCTTCGTCGCCACGGTGCGGATCTCGGCGGGGTTCGCCACGCGGACCGCGAGGTCGGTGAAGACGTCGGCGTCGAGGCCGAAGAGGCGCCGGAAGTCGACCGCGGTGACCGCGATGACGTCGGTCGCCACGAGCTCCGACTCCGGCGGGAGGATCTCCGAGACCGCGAGGCCGATGGGCTCGGCGTCGTACGCGCGCAGGACCAGCGTGTCGCCGGGCTTCAGGTGCCTCAGGCGCGCGACGCCGGCGCCCACGATCGCGCTCGCGGGCGCGGCCTCGAAGGTCTCGGGCACGAGCACGGTGAAGTTGGCGCGAGCGTCCTCGTCCCAGAGGTAGCCCCACAGCCGGCCCCGCGCCGAGACCACGCCCTCGAGCGCGGTCACCTCCGAGAGGCGGCGCTCGGGGATCATGTCGTGCCGGCCGGCGGCGAGCCGCTGCACGACGAGCTCCGGCGCGCCGGCGAGCAGGCGCCTCGCCTCGAAGCGGAGCGACGAGGTGAGGAAGAGCACCGAGCCGAGCAGGTAGACGACGAGCGCGTGGACCGCGACGAGCGCGAGGTTGCGCGCGCGCCGGCGGGCGAGCGAGCGCAGCGTGAAGTCGAGGACGTTGCGCTGGCGCTCGAGGGCGAGCCGCCAGCCCGGGGCGGAGGCGGGGGCGGTCATGGCGCGGGCACCAGGGAGCCGGACGGGAAGTGCTCGAGGGCGTGCGGGTGCTCCCCGAAGGGCGCGAAGCGGTCGGCCATGGAGGGGTTGCGGGTGTGGCGGGCCTCGGTGAAGAGCGCGAGATCGGTGAGGCCGAGGCGGGCGACGAGCGCGGCGTTCCGGGCGGCGGCGGCGTCGAGGGCCGGGCGGGTCCAGGCGGCGTGCGCTGCGAGGCCGGCCGCGGCGAGGGCGGAGGCGAGGAAGAGCGCGGCGAGCGCGGTGGAGGGGCGGACGGTCACCGGTCGAGCGCCTCGAGGAGCGCGGCGGTGAGCTCGGCGGCGCGCAGCACGCGCTCGCCCCGGTGGTCCTTCGCGAAGGTGCGGGCCTTCGCCTCGCTCGCGAAGGGCACGAGCTCCTTGCCCATCGGCCCCATCACGTCGCTCCCCACGACGTACCAGGCGTCGCGCGCCGGCACCGGGGTGAGCGCGTAGTAGTCGGTGACCCAGGACTCCGCGAGCTCCCCGGCGGTGCGGCCAGGCGCGTACCCGGGGACGTCGTAGAGGAACCGCATCAGGTCCTTCGCGCCGTCGAAGAAGACGAGCTTCCCGTCCCGGAACCGGGCCTGGGCAATCCAGGCCTTGTGCCCCAGGACCTGCATGCCGCAGACGGCGCAGCGGTCCTTCGGGCCGGGCGGCATGGGCGCCGCGAGCGCGGCGGCGAGGGCGAGGGTGGCGAGCTTCATGATCACCGTGCTCCTCCCGAGACGAAGAGGGCGGCCGGAGCTCGGAACCCGGCCGCCCTCCTCCTGCTCGGGACTACAGCACTACTTCATCGACACGACCTTGATCCCGGCCGTGAGCTTCTGCGCGCCCGCGGCGAGGATGCGGGCCTGGTTGACCTGCTCGCGCGTGTACTTCGGCGCGTGCACGCCGTTCGACCCGTCCTTCTCGATGGCGTCCACGATGTCCTGCGCCTGCTTCGCCATGAGCGCCGCCTGGGCGACGTTGGCGTTGCCGGGCTTCGACGCGGCGAGGGCCGGGCGGACCTTCGCGAGGGCCGCCTTGACCTCGGCGATGCCCGCCTTCACCGGGTTCTCCCAGGCCATGACCTTCTCGTAGATCATCTTCTGGTTGGTGAAGTGCAGCTCCTTCGGCAGCTGCGAGAGGACCGGGCTGTGGCAGCCGCCCGCGTCCTGCACGCCCTTCTCGGCCCAGGTCGTGCGGCCGCAGGACCACATGAGGTCGAGGTAGGACTTCCCGCCCTCCTTCGCGAGCCGCCACGGGCCGGCGTCGCCGCCCTTGTAGTCGCGCGGCTGGCCGGGCGGCGGGTTGAGCGACTTCAGCTCCGGGTCGACCTTGATCTTCCAGATGTGCGACGCGCGGACGTTGTCGAAGCCGGCGTAGTCCGGGAACTGGATGGCCGAGAAGTTCTCGCAGCTCATCATCGTCGGCATGTGGCAGGTCGAGCAGGAGTTCGACCCGTGCATCTCCGACTGCTTCGCGAACTTGGCCTGCTCCGGGTGGCACGAGTCGCAGGTCTTCTTGATGGCCGGGACGGTGTAGTTGTCCTTCCAGTCGTTCTGCGTGACCTCGTGCGGGTCATGGCAGGTGCTGCAGTTCATGCCGGACTTCATGTGGGCCGAGTAGAAGGACTGCGAGCCCTCGGTGCCGCAGGACGGGCACTTCGACTTGAAGTAGGCGTTGAACGCGGCGTCGGGGCTGTTCTTCGCGTCGTCCGGGTTCCAGGCGAAGCGCTGGTGGCAGCGCTCGCAGTTGGAGGGCAGGCGGTTGTTGCCGCCCACGAGGTGCGCGCCGGCGCCGTGGCACTCCTCGCAGCCGATGCCCTGGCTGATCGTGTGCTTGCGGAGCTCGGTCGGGTTTCCGAGGGCCTTCAGGAACTCGTCCTGGCTCTTGAAGTCGAACTTCCAGGAGTGGCAGACCTCGCAGTAGGAGGTGCCCGGCTGGAAGAGCATCGACTTCTTGTTCTTCGCGCCGTAGGACGTCATGCCCCAGTGGTCGGAGCCGCTGTCGCCCATCCCCTCCATCGTGGTCGGGAAGCTCGGGATCCACGCCTGGATCTTCTTCGCCACCTCGGGCGTGAGCTCGCGCGCCCAGGTCAGCGAGAACTGGTTGCCGCCGGCCACGATCTTGCCGGTGCCCTCCTTCAGCGTGCCGCCCTCGACGTGGTACGTGCCGCGGACGAGGAAGGGATCGATGAAGCCGTACTTCGTGCGCGGCGTGCCGATCATCGCGTAGATGTAGTCGGGCGTGTGACCGTCGGTGAGCGGGGTCGCGTCGGAGGTCTTGTAGAACTGCTTCTTCAGGCCGGCGGCGCCGCCGAACTCGACCATCTCGTCCGGGAAGCGGACCACCATGCGGTGGCGGGACTTCCGCCACTTCTCGTACTGGGCCGGGTGGCACTCCCCGCACTTCTCCGGGCCGACGAACTTGTTGGGCAGGTCGACGAACGACTCCGCCGGCAGGCGGTAGGTGATCGAGGCCGGCCGCTTGCTCGCCTCGGAGTACTTCTTGCCTCCGCCGAACTCGACGAACTCCTCCTCGCGATCGGAGATCGTGTACTTGCCGACGAGCCGCCCCTCCTTCTCGTACTTGAAGACGGGGTGGTTCTTCTTCAGCCAGTCCCAGTAGAACTTGTCCTGCTCGAGGTAGCCCTCGAGCGTGCGGGGCTCCGGCATGGCCTCCTTGAACTCGACCTTGCCGGCGTCCTTCGGGGCTTCCTTCTTCTCGGTCGCGTGCGCGCGGCCCGCGAACGTCGCGAGCGCCAGCGCCGCCACCATCAGCGTGAACTTCTTCATGCTTCCTCCTGCGCGGTGAGAGGGCCCGCGCGCGACCGCCGCGCGCGGGCCGGTCCGTCTACGGGCTTCAGATGTCCTTGTGCTTCGTGCCGAGCGCGAAGTGGCAGCCGCCGCAGCTCATCTTCGTGCGCGCGTTCTCGATGAGGGCGCCCTTGTCGGTGTGGCAGGAGGCGCACTTCTTCGTCGCGTCGTCGATCATGACCGGCAGCGCGGCCGTCATGAGGAGCTGGTCGTTGAGCAGCTCGGCCGCCTTCTTCGCGACCGCGCCGGTGAGGACGCCGCAGCGCTCCTTGCGCTCCGCCGAGAAGGACTTCTTCTTCGAGGCGATGCACCACTTCGAGATCGACGGGTGGCAGAGCGGCGACCCGGCGACCGAGGGGATGTTGGGGAACTTCGTGCCCTGGGGCACGAAGTCCGGGAGCGCGGTCTTCTCGTACCAGCTGTAGAGCGCGTCGGTGAGCGGCTCGGGCTTCGGCGAGAGGATCTGGAACGCCGCCGCGGCGCCGTTCAGGCAGCCGCACAGCGTGGCCCAGCCCTGCACGCCGCCCGCGCCGTACGTCATCATCTCGTACGGGAAGCCCTGGTACTCGGCGCCGAGCTGCTCGGCCGTCGCGCCGACGAGCGCCTCGAACGTGCCGTACATGCAGTGGCCCTTCGCGTAGCCCTTGAACGCGCGCTCGCCGGTGGCCGCCGGGTCGAGCTTGCGGTAGGGCCACGGCATCGCCGCCATGCCCTTCGCGCCCGGCGCGGCGGTCGTCTCGCCCAGCACCCTGGTCGCCGCCGCCGCCACGCCGGCGCCGCCGATGAGCTTCACCCAGTTCCTGCGCCCGAACTCCATCGTCATGTGCCGTCTCCCCTTCCGGCGCGGCCCCCAGGAGCCGCGCCCGATCGTTCGTTGCCGGGCACGCTACGGGCGTGATGACGGAGCGTCAAAGAGGCGCCTGCGGCTGCGCGGGAGCGCGCACACACTGGGTGAAAACACCCAAGGTGCACCACCCGCCTCGCAACCGCGCGCGATCACGGCGCGAACACGGCGGGCCGCCGGGTGCGGCAGGCCGCGCAGCGCAGCGCTTGCGGAGCGCGGCGCGGACCGCCGGGACCGGGGGAGGTGCGGGATCGCGGTTTCCCAGCGTTCCCGGGGCCATCAGGTTTTCTGATGGCG
Source organism: Anaeromyxobacter sp. (assembly GCA_046351695.1). Taxonomy (GTDB): domain Bacteria; phylum Myxococcota; class Myxococcia; order Myxococcales; family Anaeromyxobacteraceae; genus Anaeromyxobacter. The sequence goes on from JAXLYA010000003.1 coordinate 106,952, forward strand.
CATCCGAAAAGACACGGACGCCGCGGGGTTCGCCCCCCCCGATCAGCGGATCGAGAGCCAGTGCTCCGCGAAGACGACGGTCGAGAGCCACCACCCGAGCGGCACGTTCACGGCCACGCCGAGCGTGAACGCGGCGGCCGGCCGCCAGCCCGCGCGGGCGAGCTCCCGGAAGCGGGTCGTGAACCCGATGCAGAGGAACGTCCACGTGAACGCCCAGTTGCGGCCGGCCTTGAGCGGGCCGAGCACGTCCGCCTCGAACCGCGGCACCGCGGCGGACGGCAGCGCCGTCAGGATCGCGGTCACCAGGAGCGACGCGACGAAGAAGCCGACGATGAACTTCGGGAAGCGGGCCCAGATCTCGCCCGCGCCCGCGCGCTCTCCGCCTGGAGACGGATGCCACCGGGTGACCGAGAGGAACGCGACCGCGAGCGCGTAGACGCCCACGAACATGTCCCGCCCGATCACCTTCATGAGCGTGAAGGTCTTCACCGCCCGCTCGTCGCCCAGCGCCGCCGCGGCCGCGTAGCCCGCGGCGTCGGCGAACTCGCTGTTGCCGATCCAGGCGCCGCCCGGGCCGGGCGGGATGCCGAGGTGGCGGATCGCGACCGGCAGCGCGAGCACCATGGCCACCGCCCAGACCACCACGAGCGAGATCGCCATCGACACGTGGTGCTTCTCGGCCCGGGCCGCCCCGCCGATGGCGATCGCGGCGGAGACCCCGCAGATCGAGCCGCCGGCCCCGAGGGTCGCGCCGAAGCGCGGGTCGAGGCCGAAGAGGCGCGTGGCCGCGAGGTGGATGGTGAGGAAGGTCGCGAGCGTGACGATCGTCGCCTGGAGGATGGCGGTGGGCCCGGCGCGCACGACGAGCGTGAAGGGGAGCGTCGCGCCCATGAGCACGATGCCGATCTTCACGTAGAGCTCGGTGCGGAGCGCCTCGGTGAACCAGGGCGGGAGCCGGACGAGGTTGCCGATGGCGAGGCCGACGAGGAGCGCGATGACCGGCGTCTCGAGCTGCCAGCCCTTGAGGACGGCGTTCGACCCGAGCGCGGTGACGACGAGCGAGGCCACGAACAGCGCCGCGAACCCCGCCGCGAAGCGGCGCGGCGTGCCGCCGAGCGCCCAGTCGGCGACGGTCAGCACCGCGAGCGAGAGCCCGCCGAGCAGGAACGGCGTCTCCGGATGCGCGGAGAGGTGGGCGAGGAGCGGCCCGAGGTCGCTCGACCAGCCGGGCCAGACGAGCGCCATGCGCCGGAAGAGCCCCTCGGCGCCGGCCGCGAACGCGACCACGCCGCCCGCGACGAGCAGGAGGGCGAGCAGGATCGCCCAGGAGTCCTCGCGGCGCAGGAGCGCGGGCATGGCCCGGGGTACCACGATCCGCTCAGGCGGTGAACGTGTTCTGGCGCCGCGCCCGCTCGCCCGTCGACCAGAGGTCCCCGACCACCCGGCGCGACTCCTTCAGGAACTGGCCGGCGATGCCGCCCACCTCGCCGGCGGGGAGCGCCCACGCGAAGGAGCGCACCACGCGGAGGTCCGGCAGCGGCACGTGGCGCAGCCGGCCGGCCTCGAGCTCGGTCTGGATGGTCCACTTCGACATGAAGCCGAGCCCGAGCCCCATCAGCACGGCGGCGCGGACGGCGTCGTTGGACCCCAGCGCGAGGTCGCCGGGGTGGGCCTTCCGCTTCAGGCCCGCCTTCTCGAGCGCGCGCTCGACCACCGCCCGCGAGCCGGAGCCGACCTCGCGCCAGACCACGGGAACCTCCCCGAGATCCTCGGCGCTCTCGAGCGCCAGCACCTCGCGCGGCGCCCCGGTGGACGCGACCGGGATGAGCTCGTCCTCCAGGAAGGGCTCGAGCCGGGCGCCCGCGGCGCGGGGCAGGCCCTCCACGACCCCGAGCGGCACGGCGCCGGTCGAGAGCCAGTGCAGCACCTCGGTCGTGTTGCCGACGTCGACCCGCACGCCGAGGCCGGGACGGCGGGCCCGGAAGGCGGCGACGAAGCGGGGCACCACCGAGGCGGCGGTGGTCTGGCTCGCGGCGAGCACGAGCTGCTCGCCCGGCCGGTCGCCCTCGTGGACCGCGTAGGCCGCCTCGTGGAGGAGGTGGTCGACCTTCTGCGCGTACTCGAGGAGGCGCTGGCCGGCGTCGTTCAGCACGACGCCGGTGGGCGAGCGGACGAAGAGGGGCGCGCCGCACTCCTCCTCGAGCTGCCGGATCTGCGCCGTCACGGCGGGCTGCGACAGGTGGAGGACCTTCGCCGCGGCGGAGATCCTCCCGACCTGTGCCACCACCCGGAACGTCTCGAGGCGCCTCGAGTCGAGCCTGCGGTTCATGTCTCCCCCCGAGGAGACGTATACACCGCTAATAGCGGTAGTGGTCCGGCTTGAACGGCCCGGACTGCGACACGCCCAGGTACTGGGCCTGCTTCTTCGTGAGCTTCGTCAGGCGGGCACCGATCTGCTCGAGGTGCAGCGCCGCCACCTTCTCGTCGAGGTGCTTCGGCAGCGTGTAGACCTTCTTCTCGTAGGCGGCGCGATTCGTCGCGAGCTCGAGCTGGGCGAGGACCTGGTTCGTGAAGGAGTTCGACATCACGAACGACGGGTGGCCGGTCGCGCACCCCAGGTTGAGGAGCCGGCCCTCGGCGAGGACCAGCACCCGGTGCCTGTCGGGGAAGACGAAGGCGTCGTACTGCGGCTTGATGTTGACGCGCTTCGCGACCTTCTTCAGGCCGGCCATGTCGATCTCGTTGTCGAAGTGGCCGATGTTCCCGACGATGGCGCAGTCCTTCATCCTCGCCATGTGGTCGACGGTGATGACGTCGAGGTTGCCGGTGGCGGTGACGAACACGTCGGCCGTCTCGAGGACGTCCTCGACGCGGACCACCTGGTAGCCCTCCATCGTCGCCTGGAGCGCGTTGATGGGGTCGACCTCGGTGACGACCACGCGGGCGCCCTGCCCGCGCAGCGCCTGGGCGCAGCCCTTGCCGACGTCGCCGTAGCCGAGGACGACGCAGAGCTTCCCGGCGAGCATGACGTCGGTCGCCCGGTTGAGGCCGTCCACGAGCGAGTGGCGGCAGCCGTAGAGGTTGTCGAACTTCGACTTCGTGACCGAGTCGTTGACGTTGATGGCCGGGAAGAGGAGCGTGCCGGCCTTCTGCATCTCGTAGAGCCGGTGCACGCCCGTGGTGGTCTCCTCCGTCACGCCGGCGCAGGCGGCGGAGAGGCGGGTCCAGCGCTTCGGGTCCTTCTTCAGCTCCTTCGCGAGGAGCTTCAGGATGACCGTCCACTCCTCGGAGTCGGAGGCCTTCGCGCGGGGGACCTTGCCGGCCTTCTCGAACTCGACGCCCTTGTGGAGGAGCAGCGTCGCGTCGCCGCCGTCGTCGACGATCTGGGTGGGCCCGAGGCCGTTCCCGAAGTCGAGCGCGCGCTCGGTGCAGTCCCAGTACTCCTCCAGCGTCTCGCCCTTCCACGCGAAGACCGGCACGCCGGCCGGCGCGGCGACCGTGCCGCGCTTGCCGACGACGACCGCGGCCGCGGCGTGGTCCTGGGTGGAGAAGATGTTGCAGCTCGCCCAGCGCACGTCGGCGCCGAGCTCGGTGAGCGTCTCGATGAGCACCGCGGTCTGCACGGTCATGTGCAGGGAGCCGGTGATGCGCTGGCCGGCGAGCGGCTTCTTCTTGCCGTACTCCTTGCGCACCGCCATGAGGCCCGGCATCTCCTTCTCGGCGAGGTCGAGCTCCTTGCGGCCCCACTCGGCGAGGGAGAGGTCCTTCACCTTGTACTCGAGCGGCTTCTGCTCCGGCTTCGTGGACGGGACCGCCTTCAGGGCGGCCTGCTGCTTCTTCGCGGGGACGGCCATGGTCTTCTCCTGGGTACCGGGTGCGGGTTCAGCGTTTCTCGGAGCCGAGCTCCTGGGTCGCCAGCCTCTCGGCGGCGCAGACGACGAGGCCCGGGCCCTTCGCGCCCGGCTCGGGCGGGAGGGTGCGGACCGGTGAGGGGTGGAACCCGGCGTGCTCGACGAGCCGCTCGAGCTCGTCGGGCGTGAAGCCGGGGCGGGCCTGGCCCATCCGGCGGCGCAGGCCCTCGTCGAGGTGGCGGGCGGCGTCGAGCACCACGAGGCGGCCGCCGGGGCGGACCACGCGCGCCGCCTCGCGGAGCGCGGCCTCGGGGAGCTCGAGGTAGGCGAGCACGAGCACGAGGAGCGCCGCGTCGACGCTCGCGTCCTCGAGCGGCAGCGCCGCGAGGTCCGCCTCGTGGAAGGTGACGTTGGGGAGGTCGGCGGCGCGCTTCCTCGCCGCGCGGAGCATGGCGGCGGACTGATCGACGGCGACCACGCGGCGGACGCGCGGCGCGAGCTCGGCGGTGAGCGCGCCGGTGCCGCAGCCGAGGTCGGCGACGGTCCACGCGGGCGGCACGAGCGCGAGCAACGCCTCCACGCCGAAGCCGCGGCCGTAGACCTGCGCGCGCAGCCCGTCCCACGCGCCGGCCGCGCCGGCGAAGAACTTCTGCGCGCCGCCGCGGCGCGCCCGGACCGCGGCGAGCCGGTCCGCGTCCTGGCGGACCACCGGCCAGCCCTCGCTCTCGGCGCGCGCGACGGTCCAGAGCTTCCTCGCGCCCGGGTCGAGCTCGGCGGCCCACGCGTAGAACGCCTGCGTGCCCTCGCGGCGCGCGGTCACCCAGCCGCCGTCGGCGAGCACCTTCAGGTGCCGGCTCACCGTCGACTGCGGGAGCGCGAGCGCCTCGCACAGCTCGAGCACCGAGAGCTCTTGCCGCTCGAGCGCGCGGAGCGCGCGCAGGCGGGTCGGGTCGCCGATCGCCTCCATCCAGGCGAACAGCGCCTCCGTGCGGGCGGTCTCTCGGGCGGCGGCGGTGCGGGTCATGCGTCCATCCGGATGGACGGATATAACGATCCGCCGCCCGGGATCAAGCCTCCGGGCCCCGCCCGGAGGGTCGGCGCTACCCCGGCAGGATCAGCCGGATCACCGGCCCGTCGCCGACGACCGGGTAGGTCACCTGGTCGGTCGCGAGCGGGGTCGGCGTGAGGAGCTTCCCGTCCCCGACGTCGAAGGCGAGCGCGTGGCAGGGGCAGACGATGCTCCGCCCCTCGCGCCAGCCGTCGGAGAGCTTGCAGCCGCCGTGGTTGCACACGTCGTCGATGGCGCGGAGCGCCCCGTCGACGCGGGAGACGAGCACGTAGCGGCCGGTGCCGAGCCGGAAGCTCCGCCCCTCGCCCTCCGCGAGCAAGCCGATGTCGAGCTCGAGCTCCAACGGGTCGAGACCCCCAGCGAAGCGCAGCGGAGCTGATCCGGGGAGGGGGCTGGCCCGGTCATCCCGAGCGTAGCGGCGAAGCCGCGGAGTCGAGGGACGCCCCCTCGAAACACAGTCCTATCCGGCGACCGCGCGAACCTTCGCCCCGGCGGCCTCCGCGAGGGCGTCCTTCCGGTCGATGCGCTCCCAGGTGAAGCTCTTCTCGGAGCGGCCGAAGTGGCCGTAGGCGGCCGTCTTCTCGTAGACCGGCTTGAGGAGGTCGAGCGACTCGATGATCCCGCGCGGGGTGAGGTCGAACGTGGCGCGGATCGCCTTCGCGATGCGGGCCTCGTCCACCGTCGCCGTCCCGAAGGTGTCGACGAGCACCGAGACCGGCTCGGCGACGCCGATCGCGTAGGCGACCTGCACCTCGCAGCGCGAGGCCAGGCCGGCGGCGACCACGTGCTTCGCGATGTAACGGCCCATGTACGCGGCCGAGCGGTCGACCTTGGAGGGGTCCTTGCCGCTGAAGGCGCCGCCGCCGTGGCGGCCCATGCCGCCGTAGGTGTCGACGATGATCTTGCGGCCGGTGACGCCGGTGTCGCCCATCGGGCCGCCGATCACGAACCGGCCGGTCGGGTTGATGAAGATCTTGGTCTTCTTGTCCATCAGCCGCCTCGGCAGCGCCTTCGCGATGACCTCCTCGCGGATGACGGCGTGCAGGCGCTTGTTGGAGACGTCCTCGGCGTGCTGGGTCGAGACGACCACCGTGTCGATGCGGGCGACCTTGCCGTCCTCGTACTGCACGGTGACCTGGCTCTTGCCGTCCGGGCGGAGGAAGTCGCGGCCGCCCTTGCGGACCTTCGCGAGCTGCTTCGTCACGGCGTGCGCGTACTGGATCGGCGCCGGCATGAGCTCCGGCGTCTCGTCGCAGGCGTAGCCGAACATCATGCCCTGGTCGCCCGCGCCGCCGGTGTCGACGCCCTGGCCGATGTCGGGGGACTGCTGGTCGACCGCGACGAGCACCGCGCAGGTGTTCCCGTCGAAGCCCATCTCGCCGGAGGTGTAGCCGATGCGCTTCACGACCTCGCGCGCGAGGCGCGGGTAGTCGACCTTGGCCTTGGTCGTGATCTCGCCCGCGATCATGACGTAGCCGGTCTTGAGGAGGGTCTCGCAGGCCACCCGCCCGCGCGGATCCTGGCGGAGCACGGCGTCGAGCACCGCGTCCGAGATCTGGTCCGCCATCTTGTCGGGATGGCCCTCGGTGACGGACTCGGAGGTGAAGAGGTGGGAGGTCGCGGACATGGTCTTCTCCTAGCGGGGACGCAACCTACGCGCCCGCGCCGAGCCCTGTCAACATGGCGGACGTTCGTCCAGCGGAGGGCTCCGGGCGGACGCGCCGGGCCCGGCCCGGGCCGGCGCAGGGGTTGCGCCGGCCCGGCCAGGTTCCTCCGCGCCGCGCTACCTCTTCGTGGCCGTCACCTCGCCGACCGCACCCCCGGCCGCCCCGCCGGCGGACGCGCGCTCGGCCCGCCCCATGCCCGGGATGCGCGAGACGAGCTCCTCGAGGGAGACACCGGCCACCGACTCGATGACCGGCGGCAGCTGCGCGATCACCTTCGCCACCTCCGCCGTCACCTTCGCCGCGCCGCCGTCGCCGCCGACGATGACCATCCGGTCGATGCGCGAGAGCGGCTCGGCCACAGCGCGCGCGAGGTCGGGCAGCATCCTCGCCATCATCTCGGTCACCGCGGCCGCGCCGTACTGCTGGTAGGAGTCGGCCTTCTTCCTCATCGCCTCCGCCTCGGCGAGGCCCTTCAGCCGGATGACCTCAGCCTCGGCCTGGCCGCGCGCGAGGATGGCCTGCGCCTCGGCGTCACCCGTGGCGCGGACCACCTCGGCGCGGGCGACGCCCTCCGACTTCTGGGCGTCGGCGCGGCCCGCCGCCTCCGCGGCGAGCTTGTAGCGCTCGGCGTCGGCCGCCTGCATCGCCGCGAGCCGCGCCGCCTCCGCCGGCTTCTGCACCGTGGCCTCGAGCTCCTTCTGGCGCCTCAGGATCTCCTTCTCCTGCACCTGGATGAGTTGCTCGCGCTCGACGACCTGGACCGCCACCTCCTCCTTCTTCACGAGCTGGTTCGTCTTGTGCTTCTGCAGGTCGTAGGCAAGGTCCGCCTCGGCGCGCTGCCGGCCGATCGCCGCGGCGTACTCGGCCTGGCGGAGCTGGAAGTCGCGGGTGGCCTCGGCGACGCGGGTCTCGGCGCCGAGCCGGGCCACGTCGCCCTCCTGCTTCGCGCTCGCGCCCTGGATGGCCGCGTCGCGGGTGGCCTGCGCCTGCGCGATCTGGGCCTCGCTGCCGGCCTTCGCCTCCTTGGAGGTGGCGTCGCGCTTCACCTCGGCGAGGCGGGGCTTGCCGAGCGCGTCGAGGTAGCCGGTGGCGTCCTTGATGTCCCGGAGCGTGAACGAGATGATCCGCAGGCCCATGTTGGCCATGTCGCCGGCGGCCACCTCCTGGACCCGCTGCGCGAACGCGTCGCGGCTCTTGTAGATGGCCTCGACCGTCATGCCGCCGAGGATCGCCCGCAGGTGGCCCTCGATGGTCTGGCGGGCGACGGTCATCACCTGCTCCTTCGAGCGGCCGAGGAACTGCTCGGCCGCGGTGGCGATGGCGGTGTCGGTGCCGTCGACCTTGATCTGGGCGACGCCGTCGACGCGGAGCGGGATGCCCTGGTCCGTGTAGACCTCCGGCGTGTTCACGTCGATGGTCAGGACCTCGAGCGAGAGCACCTCGGCCTTCTCGTAGACCGGCCAGACGAAGGCGCCGCCTCCCTTGACGATGCGGAAGCCGCGGGTGACCGTCTGCCCGTCCGCGCCGACGGCGCGGTGGCGGCGGCCCGAGACGATGAGGGCCTCATTGGGACCGACGTTCCTCCGCCGGCTCGTGACGAGCCAGAGCGTGAGCACGACGAACGCGGCGAGGCCGAGTCCAGCGCCCATGGTGGCGAAGGGAAGCTCGAACATGACGTCACTCCTCCTCGGGTGCTGCGTGGCCGCTCGCCGCGAAGCGCGGGAGCGGAGAGACGTCGTAAACGCCGTCCGGGCGAGCGCGCACGACGAGCACGCGCGCGCCGCGCGCGCAGGGGCCGGCCGCGCGGGCGGGGCCGGTGTACCGGAGCCCCGCGTGCTCGAGCGCGATCTCGCCCAGGCCGCCCGCCGGGATCGGGGTCGTGACCTCGGCCTCGGCGCCCTCGAAGTCGGCGGGCGAGGCGGAGGTCGTGGCGTCCATCCCGCGGACGCCGCGCGCGAGGAAGACCGCCACCCCGAGCGCGAGGCCGAGCCCGGTGGCGAGCGCGCCGGCGAGGTGCGCCGCGGGCGGCAGCCCCAGCGCGGCGAGGCCGATGCCCCCGAAGCCAAACCCCGCGGCGGCCGCGGCGAGCACGGTGGGCGAGCGCAGCGGGAGGCCCTCGCCCGCGTCGGCGTCCGCGTCCCCGGCGTCCCCGTCGTGCCCGCCGTCGCCGTGTGCGTGGCCGTGCCCCCCGCCGCCGTCGCCGTCGCCGCCCAGCGTACCGAGCGCGAAGGAGAGCGCCGCGTACCCGAGCCCGGCCGCTGCCGCGAGGATGTAGAGCGTCGCCGTCACGCGATCCACGGTAGGTGCACCGCGGCGCCATTCAAGCGAGATCGGAGTTCACCGGTAGTGGCGGGCGCTTGGGCGCGGTCCCGCGCGGGCCGCCGGCGGCCCCGCCGGCTTCACCGATAGAGATTATCGCAGCGAGACCTTCGCCGCGCCTCAGGGAGCGGCGAGCGCCGCCCGCGCCTCGCCGGCCGCCGCGTGCACGGCGCCGATCCACGCCGGCGGGAAGCGGTCGGGGTCGACGAGCCAGGGGAGCAGCTTCGCGAGGCCGGCGGGGAGACCGCAGGCGACGTCGGCGACGCCCGAGGCGAGGAGCTCGCCCACGCCGCGCGGGGAGAACGGCGCGTCCGGGGCGGCGCGCGCGACGAACGCGCGCTCGACCGCGAGGACCGCCGCGTCCGGGAGGACCACGCGCCGGAGGTCCGCGAGCCGCTCCCCCTCCTCGGCGAGCGCGCGGTACTCGGCCGCCCGCTCCGGCCAGGCCGCGGTCAGCGTCGCCGCGAGCACCGGCAGGTAGACCTCCAGCATGCGCCGGGGCATGCCGCGGTGGATGAGCACGCTCGCGAGCCAGTCGAGCTCCCAGCGCCGGTGCTGCGGCGAGCGCTCCACGAGGAGCACGAGCCAGGCGCCGTCGCTCACGGTGAACGCCCCGCCCCGAGCGGCGTAGCGCGCCGAGAGGTAGGGGAACCGCTGGAGCGCGTCCTCGGCGGCCGCGCGCGCCGCCATGAGCTCGCGCGGCTCGGCGGTCACGACGTGATCGCCCGCGGCGGGGTTGAGGGACTTCGCGGGGCCGGTGCGGCGCGGCGTGAGCGGCACGGACACGGGCGCATCCTAGTCGACGGACGGCCGGGCCCCGGCGCGAGAACGTGTCTCGCGCGGAGAGAACGTGTCTCGGCGGCTAACCGCCCGCCGGGCCGAGGGTCGGATCCGCGGCGAGCAGCCCCGGGAAGCGCTTCAGCATCTCCGCCTTCACCTCGCGCTCGATGTCGTCCGCGGTGGTGAGGTCGAGCAGGCGCTTCGCGAGCGCGCGGGCGTCGGAGGCCTTCGCCGCGCGCAGCACCCGCTTCACGAGCGGGATCGAGGGCCCGTTCATCGAGAGCTCGTTCACCCCGAGCCCGACGAGGACGAGCACGTTCATCGGGTCGCCCGCCATCTCGCCGCACATCGCCACCGGCACCTTCGCCGCCTTGCCCGCCTCGCAGACGGTGCGGATGAGCCGCAGCACCGCGAGGTGGAGCGGCTTGTAGAGGTAGGCGACGTCCTTGTTCCGGCGGTCGATGCCGATCGTGTACTGGATGAGGTCGTTCGTGCCGATCGAGAAGAAGTCGGACTCGGCCGCGAGCCGGTCGGCGATGAGCGCCGCCGAGGGCAGCTCGATCATGATCCCCACCGGCACCTGCGGCGCGACCGGTACCCCGGCGAGCTCGAGCTCTGCGCGCACCTCGGCGAGGAGCTTCTTCGCGGCGCGCAGCTCGGCCACCCCCGAGATCATCGGGAACATGATGCGGAGGTTGCCGTGCACCGAGGCGCGCAGGAGCGCGCGCAGCTGGGTGCGGAACATGTCCGGCTGGCGGAGCGAGTAGCGGATGGCCCTCAGGCCGAGCGACGGGTTGTCGGCGGCCACCCGCATGCCGGCGGGCAGCTTGTCGGCGCCGAGGTCGAAGGTGCGGATGGTCACCGGGCGCGGGGCGAGCCCTTCCAGGACGCGCCGGTAGGCCTCGAAGTGCTCCTCCTCGCTCGGCATCTCGGCGCGGCCCAGGAAGAGGAACTCGGTGCGGTAGAGCCCGACCGCCTCGCCGCCGTGCGACAGCAGGCTCGGGACCTCCTCGGCGAACTCGATGTTGCCGCACAGCTTCACCCGAAGGCCGTCCTGCGTCTCGGAGGCGAGCGCGGCGGTCTCGAGGAGCGCGCGCTCCTCGGCCTGGTACCGCTCGCGGGCCTCCTCGTACTGCGAGCGCTCGTCGGCGTTCGGGTTGACGACCACCACCCCGCGCGCGCCGTCGACGGCCAGCCAGTCGCCGCGGTCGACGAGCGAGGTGATCTTGCCGAGCCCGACCACCGCCGGGACCTCGAGCGCGCGCGCCACGATGGCGGTGTGCGAGGTCTTCGCGCCGCCGTCGGTCACGAAGGCGGCGACCTTCCGGTCGTGGAGGAGGAGCGCGGTGTCGGCGGGCGAGAGGTCGTGCGCGACGATGATCGCGCCCTCGGGCGGCTGCTCGTCGACGTCGGGCGTCTGGCCGAGCAGGTTCTTCAGCACCCGCTCGCCCACGTAGTCCACGTCGGCGCGCCGCTCCTTGAAGTACTCGTCGGCGTGCTCGTGGAAGGCGTTCTTGATCTTGCGGATGGCGCGCTTCACCGCCCACTCGGCGTTGAGGCGCTCCTCGCGGATGAGCCGCTGGGCCTCGTGCACCAGCATCTCGTCCTTGAGCATCATCCGGTGCATGTCGAGGATGGCGGCGTGCTCGGGCGCGCCGAGCTTGTCGGCGCCCTGCGCCACCTTCTCGCGCACCTCGGCGAGCTGCAGCTCGGAGATCTCGAGCGCGGTCCGCAGGCGCCCGAGCTCGTTCTCCACCTCCTCGGGGCCGAGCCTCCGCTTGGGCGCGCGCACCCGCCGGCGGTCGATGGGCCAGCAGCGGCCGATCGCGACGCCCGGGGAGGCGGCGATGCCCACCAGCATGGAGGTCCCGACCGGCGTCATGTCTCTCCGAACCCGCCCTCGATCACCTTCGCGAGCGCGGCCATGGCGGCCTCGCAGTCGTCGCCCTCGGCGGTGACCACGATGCTCGTGCCCTTCGCGGCGGCGAGCGTGAGCACGCCCATGATGCTCTTGCCGTTCACGCGGCTGCCGTCCTTCTCGAGGTGGATCTCCGCCCTGAAGCGGTTGGCCGTCTGCACGAGCACCGCCGCGGCGCGGGCGTGCAGCCCGAGCGTGTTGACGATCTTGAAGGTCCGCTCCTGCCGCGCGCCGCTCATCCGCCCCCCTTCCAGCCATGAAGCACCGCCGCCGCCCCGACCGCGAGGACCGCGACCGCGTACGCCGTGGGCAAGAGGCCCCCCCCCCGCGACAGCGCGAGGTAGCCGCCGAGCGCGGCCGCCGCGGCGAGGCCCGCCGCCGGGAGCCCGCCCGCGCCCGCCGCCATCAGCACCACCGCCGCCGCCGTCAGCCCGCACAGCGCGGCCCCGGCCGCCCGGAGCCGGTCGGCGAGCACCGGGAGCCCGAGCCCGGCGATGCGCGCCACGACCGCGTCGCCGCCGCCGTACCCGGCGCGGAAGAGCTGGACGCGCAGGGCGAAGTGCACCGCGTTGTAGAGCAGGATGGCCGCGACCACGCCCGGCCAGCCGAAGACGAGCGCGCCGATCGCGCCGAGCGCGCCCGAGAACGGGCGGAGCGCGGTCCAGAAGAAGCCGTCGCCGAGCGCGGCGAGCGGGCCCTGCAGCGCGGCCTTGTACTGGAGCGCGCCGTCGCGCGGCTCCTCGCCGGCGGCCACCCGCTCCTCGTGCCAGATCGCGCCCCCCACGATGGCCGAGGCCATGTACGGGTGGCAGTTGAAGAAGCCGAGGTGCCGGCGCAGCGCCTCGACGCGCGCGCCCTCGTCCGGGTAGAGCCGGCGCAGCGCGGGGTCGATGGCGTAGGCGAAGCCGAGGTTCTGCATGCCGCGCCGGTTCCAGGCGGCCTGCAGGAACAGGCACCGCCAGAAGACGCGCACCAGCGTGCGGCGGGGCAGCCGGCCGCTCACCGGTGGCCCCCCGCGACGAGGCCGAGCACGACCGCGCCGGCGAGCGCCGCGTAGAAGAAGCCGGGCGCGGTGCGGGCCCGCATCACGCGGGCGCCGGCGGCGCACGCGAAGGCGGCGAAGGCGAGGAAGCCCAGCCGGAGCGGCGCCCAGTCCGGCACCCGCTCCAGCACCGGCGGGACGATCCGGGCCGCGAGCGCGGCGCCGAGCGGGGCGAGCACCGCGCCGACGGCGAACGGGAGGAGGAGGCCGCGCAGGTTGGTGCGCGCCGCGGCCTTCACGTGGCCCTGCGCGAGCTGCCGCTCCGCGCGGTCGGCGAGGTGCTCGTTCCAGGTCTCGGTGAAGCGGTCGACCGAGCGGCCGAGCACCGCGAGCGGGATCCCGACGAGCGTCGAGAGGAGCGCGATCTCCGGCCCGACGGGCAGGCCCATGGCGCGCCCGGCGAGCACCGCGCCACCGGTGATGGCGGCGGTGGCGAGCGCCTCGTGCACCGGGAGCGCCGCGCCGAGGTTCACCGCGCCCAGCCAGAGGAGCTCGAGCGGCGCCGCGAGGAGGACGCCGCCCTTCAGGTCCCCGAGCACCCAGCCCGTGATCGGCGCGAGCGCGATCGGCCGGGAGAGCATGGCCTGGAGGAAGCCCTTCCGCTCCACGGCGGCGAGGCCGGCGACGATGGCCAGGGCGAGGTAGGGCACCTCGTCCATCCTAGCCGATCAGGGCGCCGCGTACCGGCGTTCGATCTCGGCCATCCCGGTGGGGGGCTCCGTCGGGATCGCCCTCACCTCCACCGCGAAGCCCGCCGCCTCCATGTCACGGAGGGTGCGGATCTCCGGCCCGGAGAGCCACACCGAAGGGGTCACGGGGCGCCGCTCGGCGCCGAAGTGCACGTTGCCGACGTTGACGCGCGGCGCCTCCGCGGGTCCGAGGCCACCCTCGCGCGCCCGGGCGAGCGCCTCGACGTCGCGCACGAGCACGAGCACCTGGTCCTTCGCCGCCGCGAGCGCCTGCCAGTCGAGCCCCCCGAGCGGCACCACCTCGGCCTCGACGGTCGGGGGCAGGCAGAGCGTCATCGCCGTGCGGGCGAGCAGGTTCTGGGCCGCCTGGTCGTCCGCCACCACCACGCGGGTCGCCCGGAGCTTCGGGATCCAGGTCTCGAGGACCTGCCCGTGCAGGAGGCGGTTGTCGACGCGGAGGAGGGCGATCACGGCTCGATCAGGACGGGCGGAGGGGGCGCCGCATTCAGGCGGCGGCCCGGGTGCGGGTGGCGCTAGGTGCGCGGCCGGGCGCGGGCCCGGAGCACCTCGGAGGCGACGGAGATGTTCTTCTGCGCGTGGTTCGTGACGAGCTGCGCGGCCTCCGCGAGCGGCAGGCCGCTCGAGCGCGCGGAGGCCACCTTGATGAGCATGGGCAGGTTCACGCCCGTCACCACCTCGAGCCGCTCGTCGAGCAGCATGAGGGCGAGGTTCGCGGGGGTGCCGCCGAACATGTCGGTGAGGACGAGGACGCCCTGCCCCTCGTCGACGCGGCGCACGGCCTCCTCGAGGCGGGCCTTGCAGTCCTCCATCGACTGGTTCGAGCCGATGCTGATGGCCTCGCACCGGTCGAGGGGACCGACGATCCCCTCCGCGGTCCGGAGCAGCTCCTCGGCCAGGCGACCGTGCGTGGCGACCACGACTCCGATCATTCGAGTTGCCTCCACGCCAGGGCCAGGGCCGGCCTCGCGCGGCGCATCTTTAGTCCCTCTCGCGATCCGATACCAGCACTTCTCCGTGGGTACCCGGACCCAGGGACGACGCCCGGGGCGTCGCCGCTACTCCTTCTCGACGTCGCGGTGCCACAGGCGCACCGGCTGGCCGCTCGCCTCGAGGCGCTCGGTCAGGGCGCCGGCGAGCGCCACCGAGCGGTGCTTTCCGCCGGTGCAGCCGATCGCGATGGTGAGGTAGGTCTTCCCCTCCGACCGGTACCGCGGCAGGAGGAAGCCGAGGAGGTCGTTGAGCCGCTCGAGGAACGCCTTCGCGTCCGGCTGCCCCAGCACGAAGCTCGCCACCCTGGGATCGGTGCCCGGGAAGGGCTTCAGCTCCGGGATGAAGAACGGATTCGGCAGGAACCGGACGTCGAGGACGAGGTCGGCGTGGGTGGGGATGCCGTACCGGAACCCGAAGCTGACCACCGTGACGCCGAGCCGGGCCTCCTGCGAGGCGACGAAGCGGCGGGCCACGAGCCGCTTCAGCTCGTGGACGTTGAGGGTGGTCGTGTCCACCACCTCGTCCGCCACCGCCTTCAGGTCCGCGAGCGCGGCGCGCTCGGCGGCGATGCCGTCGGGGACCGTGCCGCCCTCCCCGGCGAGCGGGTGGCGGCGGCGGGTCTCGCTGTAGCGGCGGACGAGCGACTCGTCGGAGGCGTCGAAGAAGAGGACCTCGACGTCGATGCCCTTCGCGCGGAGCTCGCCGATGATGCGCGGCGCCTCGCCGAGGAACCGGCCCTCGCGGGCGTCCACCACGAGCGCGATGCGGGAGACCTCGCCCGCGGTGTGCCCGGAGAGCTCGATGAGCTTCTCCATCAGCACGATGGGGAGGTTGTCGACGCAGTAGTAGCCCGCGTCCTCCATGGCGCGCAGCGCGGTGGTCTTCCCGGACCCCGAGAGCCCGGTGAGGATGACCACCCGCGGTCCGTCGCCCCCGGCGCCGTCCTCGCTCACTCGCTTCTCACTCAACTTCGGTCTCCCCGACGCGCCCGCCGGGCGCGAGCGCGATGGCGCGGTTCAGGCGCTCCTGGAACTCCCGCGCGGAGTGGTGGCCCTGGAGCTTCAGGAGGTGGTTGCGGGCGGCGACCTCGACGATGGTGGTCATGTTGCGGCCGGGCCGGACCGGCACCACCAGCATCGGGATCTCCACGTCGAGGACCCGGTACTTCTTCTCCTCGACGCCGAGGCGGTCGTACTCGACCGACGGGTCCCACTCCACGAGCTCCAGGACGATCTCGATCTTCTTGCGCTCGCGGATGGCGGCGACGCCGAAGAGGTCCTTGATGTTGATGATGCCGAGGCCCCGGATCTCCATGTGGTGCTTGATGATCTCGGAGCCGGCGCCGAAGACCGCGTCGGCGGCCTTGCGCTTCACGTCGACGATGTCGTCGGCGACGAGGCGGTGGCCGCGCATGACGAGGTCGAGCGCGATCTCGCTCTTGCCGATGCCCGACTTGCCGAGCAGGAGGATGCCGACGCCGAAGACGTCGAGCAGCACCCCGTGCATCGAGGTCTGGGCGGTGAGGACGTCCTCGAGCCAGGACTGCACCGACTCGATGAAGGTGGAGGAGAGGTGGACGGTGCGGAGCAGCGGCACCCCCGCCTCGTCGGCGGCGGCCACCACCTCCGGCGGCACCTCGAGCCCCTTCGTCACGACCAGGCAGGCCACGTCCTGCTGGAAGAACATCCGCATGACCTCGCGGACCCGCTCCTTCGCGAGCGTGGCGATGTAGCTCATCTCGGTGTTGCCGAAGACCTGCACGCGCTCCTTGTGCAGGTTCTCGGTGAAGCCCGCGAGCACGAGGCCGGGCTTCTGGATCCGGGCCGAGCTGATCCGGCGCGAGAGTCCCTGCTTGCCGGCGAGGAGCTGCAACCGGAGGTCGAACCGGTTGTCCTCGAGCAGCGCGCCGACGCGGATCGCTTCCATGGCCGAGGCGGAGTGTACCCGCAGGGTCCCGGGGCCGCCACCGCGGACCCGCCCGGCTGGCCGGCTCCCGGCTCGCCGGTGCGTCCGGGCTCCAGGGGACCCCTGCGCTCGTCCCGGGCGAGAGGCCGGCGCCGTGGGTCCGGCGGCGACGGAGGGCGGACCACGCTTGGGGCCCGGGCGCTCTGAAGCCGCCGTGCGGGCTCGCGTTGCGGCTATGCTGCCGGGGACCTCAGGTTCACGCCAGATGCAGCTCAAGATCCTCTACCACGGCAACTGCTTCGACGGCTGCGCCTCCGCGGCGATCGTCTCGCGCTTCCTCTCCGACCGGGAGGGCGCGCGGGGCGCCCAGGTCCGCTACGAGCCGCTCCACCACGCCCTCGGCAACGCCTTCCCGGCCGACGCCTTCGACGGCGACGTGAACGCCTGCGTGGACTTCCGCTACTCCCGGGATCCGCGCCTTCACTGGTGGTTCGATCACCACGCGAGCGGCTTCCCGACCCCGGAGGACCGGGCGGCCTACGAGGCCGAGCGCTCGCCCACGAAGTTCTGGGATCCGAAGGCGCCCTCCTGCGCTGGCTTCATCGCCCGCACGGTCGCGGCGCGGTTCGGCTGGCAGGCGCCCGAGCTCGACGAGCTCGTCCGGTGGGCCGACGTGATCGACGCCGCCCGGTTCGAGTCGCCCTCCACCGCGGTGCGGCTCGAGGCCCCGGCCCTGCACGTCATGACGGTGCTCGAGGCGACCCAGGACCCGGCGCTCCCCACCCGCGTCATCGAGGCCATGCAGCGCCGGCCGCTCGCCGAGCTCGCCGCCGAGCCCTGGATCGCCGGGCCGTTCGCGCCGCTCAAGGCGCGCCACCAGGGCAACGTCGAGGTCGTGAAGAAGCTCGCGCGCCAGGTCCAGGGCGTGGTCCGGATGGACCTCTCCGAGAGCGGCATCACCTCGCCCAACAAGTTCATCGCCTACGACCTCTTCCCGCAGGCGAGCTACGTCGTCGCCGTCACCCGCGACGCGAAGCGGGCGAAGGTGTCGGTGGGCTCGAACCCGTGGGCGCGCCCGGCCCGCCCCCACGACATCTCGAAGATCTGCGAGCGCTACGGCGGCGGCGGGCACCCGGTGGTCGGCGCGGTCTCGCTCGAGCCCGACCGCATCGCCGACGCCCGCCGCATCGCGGACGAGATCGCCGACGAGCTCTCGCGGGAGCCGAGGACGGCCCCCGGGCAGGGCGCGGAATGACCCCCGGCCAGTACATCCTCGTCGTCGACGACGACGACGACTTCCGGGAGGCCCTCTCCGAGGTCCTCCTCGAGGCCGGCTACCCGGTGCAGGGCGCCGAGAACGGCGAGGTCGCGCTGAAGCGCGTCGCCGACGAGGCGCCGGGCATCGTGCTCCTCGACCTCAAGATGCCCGTCCTCGACGGCTGGGGCGTGATGGAGCGGATGCGCGGCGACGCGAAGTCCTCCGCCGTCCCGATCCTCATCCTCTCCGCGTACGGCTTCGAGTGGGAGGCCGAGCTCCTCGGCGCCCAGGGCTACATCCCGAAGTCGGTCGGCATGGACGAGATCCTCGACCGCGTCCGCAAGGCCGCGGGCCCGCCGCCGCTGCGGCACTGAGTTGCACCGGGGGGCCGTAGGCCCCACCCCTGGCAGGAGCACCACCGGGCGGGCGGCCGCGCCGGCTCAGGGCCCCGTGGCGTCGCCGAGATCGAGGTGGTGGCGCCGGAGCGCGTCCACGAAGGCGCGGACCACCGGCCGCACCACCCGCCCCGGCGTGCGCGCGACGAGCGCGGCCCGCGGCGGGCGGAACCGCTCGAGCAGCTCCACGAGCCGGCCCGCGTCGAGCGCGTCCCGGACGAGGAAGCGCTGCACCTGCGCGATGCCCGCGCCGGACTCCGCGAGCCTCGCGACGAGCGGCACGTGCGCCGCCGCGATGCGAGGCTCGAGCTCGACCCCGAGCGCCTCGCCCTCGTCCTGGAACTGCCAGGCGACCGGGCCCTTGTCCCCGGAGCGACCGAGGATCGCGTGGGCGCGCAGCTCCGCGGGCGCGCGAGGGGTGCCGGCGTGGAGGAGGTAGGACGGGCTCGCCACCACCACGAGCTGGGACGCGCACAGCTCCACCTCGTCGCGCCGGGCGGTGCCGCGGGGCACGGTGCGCACCACGACGTCGAAGTCGGCGTCGCGCTCGTCGGGCCGGTCGCGCACGTCGATCACGAGCCGGACGCGCGGGTGATCGGTCGCGAAGCGCGTCACGAGCCCGAGCAGGCGCCACTCCGCGGCGACCCCGCTCACGAGCACGCGGACCTCGCCGGTCTGCACGGGCGAGAGCTCGGCGAGCTCGTCGCGGCCTCGCTCGAGCAGCACGAGGGCGCGCTCGGCGTCCTCCTGGAAGCGGCGGCCGGCGTCGGTGAGGCGCACCGCGCGGGAGGTGCGCTCGAGCAGCCGCGCCCCGAGCATCGCCTCGAGCGCGGCGATCTTGCGCGAGACGGTGGAGCGCGGCACGCCGAGCGCCCGCGCGGCGGTCGAGAAGCTCAGCGTGGAGGCGACCCGCACGAAGATCGCGGCCGCGTTGAGATCCATCGCGGGGACGGGCGCGAGGGCCACGGGGTCGGGCGTCACGCGGCGCCTCCGAGCGGCCAGGGCGAGGCCGCGAGGTCCTGGAGGACCTCGACGACGGTCTGGAGCGGCGCGCGGGCCGGGCCGCTCTCCCGGGTGGTGAGCACGACCCGGAGCGGCGGCGGGCGGTGGGGGCCGAGCACCTCGCGCAGGAGGCCCTGCCCGAGCTCGGCCTCCACGAGCAGCGTCGGCAGCATGGTGAGGCCGAGCCCCTGGATCGCGAGGCGCTTCAGCGCGAGGGCGTCGGTGAACCCCAGGCGCGGCTCGAGCTGCACGTGGACCGCCCGGCCCTTCGAGGTGAAGGGCCAGGTCACCTGGCCGCGCTCGCCGGTCAGGGCCAGGATGGCGTGCGCTTCGAGGTCGGCGGGCCGCTCGGGCGCAGGGTGCGCGGCGAGGTAGGTCGGGCTGCCCACCACCGAGAGGGCCGCCTCGCGCAGCACGCGGGTGCGCTCGTTGCGGCTGCGCGAGCGGGCCCGCCCGAGGTCGAAGCCGACCGCGAGGTCGTAGCCGCCCGAGACCAGCTCCGGGGCCTCGAGGGTCACGTCCACGACGAGCCGGAGCCCCGGGCTGCGCGCGTGCACGCGGCGGGCGAACTCGGCGCCGAAGGTCTGCGCGAGCAGGCGGGGGACCGCCATCCGGACCGGGGCGGCCACGCTGTGCGCGGTCGCGCCTGCGTTCACCCCGGCCTGCTCGAGGAGCGCCATCGCCTGGTGGGCGTGGACGAGGAAGCGGCTCCCCGCCTCGGTCAGCTCGACCGCGCGGGAGGTGCGGTTGAGGAGCTTCACCCCGAGCTCCTCCTCGAGCTCGAGGATGCGCTTCGACACGGTGGAGCGCGGCAGGCCGAGCTGGCGGGCGGCGGCCGTGAAGCTCAGGGTGCTCGCGACACGCACGAAAAGTGATGCTGCGTTCAGATCCATGTGGACGGGGCTGGCGGCGCCCTGCGACGTCGGGGTGATCGAAACTCGGGGGACGGTCATCTTACCTTCACATCGCGTGCGAACGGTTGATCGTCCATGCCCCGAGACGTTCGCGTCCATCGACGAGCCAGGCGACCGCGCACGGCTACCAGCGCGCTGGCTTCACGGTCTGTGAGCCAGGTCACGGCCGTACGGTTTCGGTCACCGCCCCCGTCCGGGGGGCGGCGAGTTTACCTACATCACCCGTGCGCTAACGTCGCAGGTGCGATGCTTCCGACCCGACTCCAGGTGCAACTCGCCGCGCTCCTTTCTTCCTTGCTCGCCGGGTGCAGCCCCTCGCTCGAGGTGCCGGCGGGCGCGAAGGTCTCGTGCGTGACGTCCTCGGACTGCCCGTCCGGATTCACGTGCCGCGCGGCGCTCGGGCAGTGCGTGGCCTCCGACAACGGGGACGCCACCGCACCCTCGCTCGTGGGCGTGCCGACCGTGTCCCCGGCGGTCGTGCGCAAGGACGGGGTCGTCTCCGTCGCGTTCGAGGTCACCGAGGCGCTCGTCTCGGCGCCGGAGGTGCGGGTCGACGTGGGCGAGAGCGCGCTCCGGCCGCTCGCACCCGACGCCGCGCACTCCGACCCTGCGGCGCACCGCTACGCCTTCACGTACACCGCCGCCGGCGACGAGCCCGCGGCCGACGGCCGGTTCGTGGCGGACCTCGTGGACCTCGCCGGCAACCGCTCGACGCTCCTGCCGCTCGGCTCGGCCCGCTTCGACTTCGCCGCGCCCGCCCGCGCGAACTCCTCGACCTCGCTCCTGCCCGCCGCCGGCAACCCGCTCGCCCAGGTCTCCGCCGCGGGCCCGGGCACCGAGGTCGTGGTGACCGTCGTGCCCACCGAGCTGCTCGCCGCGGCGCCCGCGCCTGCGCTCGAGGTGCAGGGGCCGGGCGGGGTGAAGCTCCCCTTCACCCTCGACGCCGCCTCCACCGACCGGGTCGCGATCTTCCGCGCCACGGTGCCCGCCGGCCAGGCCGACGGCGAGTACGGCACGACCGTCACCTGGGCCGACGCGGTCGGGAACTCCGCCACGGTCGCGCTGCCGACCACCTTCACGGTCCGCACGAGCGCGCCGGTGCTCGCGGTGGACCAGGCCGCCGTCCGCTTCGTGCGGTCGCCGTGGGGCGCCGCCGCCGACGAGCACCTCGGGAGCTTCACCGTGCCGGCGGGGCCGTTCTTCGGGCTGGCCCCGGCCGACGCGCTCTCGACCGCGGCCGCGCTCCCCGCCTCCGCGTTCACCTTCCCGGCCGGCCGGCCGCTCGTGAAGGTCCGGGTCTGGGCCAGCGCGGGGAGGACGACGCTCCTCGGCGTCCTCGCCCCGGTCGCGGCCGGCTGGGAGCGCAAGGCGCTCGACCCGCGCGACACCGGGTTCGCCTGGGTCACCGGGCTCGACGACGCGGGCAACGAGTCGGCGCCGGTGCAGGTGAAGGCCGCGGAGTGGATCGCGACCGCGAACCCGCCCGCGTTCGGGCGGGCGGTGCACGAGATCACCGCGACGAGCGCCGTCGCGCCCTCGCTCGCGCAGGCGCCGGTCGGGATGACCGCGGACGAGCTCGCGGCGGTGCCGGGCCAGCTCGCGGCCCCGGACGACGACGGCACGGTGGCGTTCCGCAGCCTCGCGGTCGCCTCGAGCCCGGGCTGGCTCGCGAGCCCGAGCGGCGCGAACGCGTTCCCCTCCGGGCGCGGCGGCGCCGCCATGGCCTGGGATCCGGCGCGCCGGCGGCTCGTGCTGTTCGGCGGCTCGTCGGTACCGGGCTCGTCCGCGGACGCGCTCGACGACACGTGGGAGTGGGACGGCCAGGGGTGGACGAAGGCCCGGCCGGCGGGCGCGTCGCCCCCGCGGCGCTCCGGCGGCGCGCTCTGGTACGACCCCGCGCGCGGCACGGTCGTGCTCTTCGGCGGGAGCGGCCAGTTCTGCCTCGGCGACCTCTGGGAGTGGGACGGCGTCCGCTGGAGCGCGCTCCCCTCCCCGTCCGGCGACGCGCCGCTCAACTGCGGCCGCGGCGCGTCCGCCTGGGACGCCGGGCGCGGCAAGCTCGCATACTGGGACGGGGAGAGCGCGGCGCTCTGGTTCTTCGACGGGAAGGCCTGGGCGAAGGACGGCGCGACCGGCGGGCCGCAGGGCCGGCTCATGTACCCGGCGATGGCGTACGACGCCGGGCGCAAGACGCTCGTCCTCTACGGCGGATTCGACGACGCCTTCGCGACCGTGGCGGGCACCTGGGAGTGGGACGGCGGGTGGCACCTCGTGAAGGCCGCCTCCGCGCCGGGCGCGCGCGTGTACGCCGCGGCGGCGTGGGACCCGGTCCGCGGCAAGGTCGTGCTCGTCGGCGGGACCACGAGCGGCAACGCGGGCGCCTCCGACGTCTGGACCTGGAGCGGCGCGGACTGGGTCGCGGCGGCGACCGCGGGGACCGCGCCGGACGGGCGCGGCCAGGCGGCGCTCGCGTGGGACGACGCCTCCGGCACGCTCGTCCTCGCGGGCGGCGTCGGCTCCTTCTCGATCCTCGTGCCCGCCGACACCTGGCGCCTCTCCCCGGCCGGGCGCTGGCTGAAGGTGCCCGCGACGCAGCCGCTCCCGACCCAGCGCAAGCACCACGCCATGGCCGCGGACGCCGCGGGCGGCGGCGCGCTGCTCTTCGGCGGCGTGAAGAACAACAACCCGCTCAACGCCGGCGACGTGCTCGCCGACACCTGGCGCTACGCGAGCGGCACCTGGACCGACGTCACCACGGTCCCCTCGCCCTCCGCGCGCGTGGGCCACGCCATGGCGCCCACGCCCACCGGGGCGATGCTCTTCGGCGGCATGGGCCCGGGCGGCGCGCCGGTGTACCGGAACGACCTGTGGTCCTGGACCGGCTCCTCCTGGACGGACGTCTCGCCGGCGAGCCGCCCCGCCGCGCGCACCGGGGCCGGGCTCGCGTACGACAAGGCGCGCGGCAAGCTCGTCATGTTCGGCGGCTCGAGCGGCGCCGCGCTCGGCGACGTGTGGGAGTTCTCGGCGGGCGCGTGGTCGAACCGGACCCCCGCCGCGGGCGCCGCGTCGCCGGGCCCGCGCGCGTACCACGCGATGGCGTACGACGAGGACCTCGCGCGCGTGCTCGTGTTCGGCGGCTGCGACCTCCCGCAGGACGTCTTCGCCCGGTGCAGCGACGCGGCGAACACCTTCGGCGACGTCTGGGCCTGGGACGGCGCCGCGTGGACGCAGCTCGCGCCCGACCTCGGCGTGACCGCGCGCGCGACGTTCGGGCTCGCCTGGGCGCCGGTGCAGCACCGCACCCTCATGTTCGGCGGCTACGACGGCCACACGACGTACGCCTTGCCGATGGAGTTCGACGGCACCGGGTGGTGGCCGAGCGACCTCGGCACCGGTGCCTCCGCGGCGCTCGGCAACGCGGTGGGGCTCGACCCGACGAGCGGCCGTCCCGTGACGTTCGGCGGCGTCTCCGCGACGATCTCCCAGGAGAGCTGGGAGTGGGACGCCCCGCCGGGCCGGCAGCCGGCGGTGCAGCTCACGGTCTCGACCGCGCCGGCGGCGATCGACCCCGCGACGGTGGAGGCCCTGCGCGTGCGCGCGAGCTGCGGCGGGTACTTCGCGCCCTACGACGCGCCCGCGACCGGCGCGGCGCTGTGGGGCTGGTCGCGCGCGGCGGGCACGCTCGGCACCGGCGGCTGGACGAAGCTCGGCGCCTCGACGAGCGGCTTCACCGCGGGCGGCGTGCTCGCCGCGCCGGCGTCCGCGCGGATCGACTGGACGAGCGGCACGGCCGCGGAGGCGGCGCGGTTCCTCCTCACCGACCGCGAGCTCGCGGCCTTCCAGTGCCGCCCCGCCGGCCCCGCGGTCGACCCCGCGAGGCGCGGCGTAGCGCCGGTGAACGGCGCGGGGGAGGCGGTCGTCGCCGCCGACTACCTCGAGGTGCGGGTCCGCTACCGGGCGCCGTGAAGCGCGGCGCGGCCTCGCCGCTCGCCGTCCCGCTCAGCCCCCGTCGCCGCGGGGCTTCCTGTACCGGCCCTGCCCGACGACCGCGGGGCCGTCGTCGAGGTCCGCGGGGCGCACCGCCCGCTCGCCGAACTTCGTCGCGAGCGCGTCGAGCGCCGCGTTGAGCCGCTTGCGCCGCGGGTCGCCCGCGGAGGGGGCGACGCCGCCGCCCGGCGGCGGGGCCGGCGCGGCGAAGAGGTCGAGCTGCGGCCGCGGCGCGGGCGCCTCGAACCCGGAGACGGCCACGCCGGCGAGCCGCACCGGGCGCCCGGCCTCGATGCGATCCAGCTGGGCGCGGGCGGCCTCGTAGATGGTGCGGTCGTCGTCGGTGGGCGCCGGCAACGTCACGCGGCGGGTCACCTGCGTGAAGTCGGCGTAGGTGATCTTGAGCGTGACGACCGGCCCCGCCTGGCCGTGGGCCCGGAGGCGCCGGCCGACCCGGAGCGCGTGCTCGAGCAGCGAGCGCTCGAGGGCCCGGCGGTCCCGCACGTCCTCCTCGAAGGTCTCCTCCGAGCCGACCGACTTCGCGGCCTCGTCCGGCACCACCTCGCGCGGGTCTTCGCCCAGGGCGAGCGCGCGGAGGTGGTGCGCGGCGTTCGCGCCGATCGCCGCGGCGACGGCGTTCTCCGGGAGCCTCGCGAGGTCGCCGATGGTCGCGACGCCGATCCGGCGGAGCGCGGCCTCGGTGACCTCCCCCACGCCCCACAGCCGCCCCACCGGGAGCGGCGCGAGGAACGCGCGCACGCCGCCGGCCGGCACCTCGACGAGCCCGTCGGGCTTCCCGAGGTCGGTCGCGATCTTCGCGGCGAGCTTCACCTCGGCGATCCCGGCGGAGACCGCGAGGCCGGTCCGCTCGCGCACCTCGCGGCGGATGGCGGTCGCGATCTCCCTGCCTTCGCCGCGGAGCGCCCGGCTCGCGGTCACGTCGAGGAACGCCTCGTCGAGGGAGAGCGGCTCCACGAGCGGCGTGAAGTTGCGGTAGATGCCGAACACCTGCGAGGAGAGCGCGGTGTAGCGGTCGAAGCGCGGCGGGAGGAACACGGCGTCGGGGCAGAGCCGGTGGGCGCGCGCGGTGGGCATCGCGGAGCGCACGCCGAACCTCCGCGCCTCGTAGCTCGCCGCGCAGACGACGCCGCGGCGCGAGGTGCCGCCGACGACGACCGGCCGGCCGCGCAACCGCGGGTCGTCGAGCTGCTCGACCGACGCGTAGAACGCGTCGAGGTCCAGGTGGAGGATGGTGCGCGGCGCGGCCAGGCCTGTCTCCCGGGAGCCGTCGGCTCCCCGGGGAGGCATAGCCTCAGTCGACGAGCTTGCGCCAGGACTGCGCGCGGCTCGGGGCGGGGCGCGCCCCGACCAGCCCGGCGAGCGCGCGGCGCAGCCCCACGCCGGCCATCAGGCCGGCGAGCGCGAGCGTCGCCGTCGCGCCCGCCACCACCGCGAGCGCGGTCGCGCCGGCTGCGACGAGCAGGAACACGGGGCGGGGGAAGGCGCTCTTCACGTCACGCTGGATCACGGCTACCCACTTTGTAGCTGAGTAACGGTCCGGGTGTGTTCCGAAATCGTGAATTAAATGGGTCGAGTACGAGATCGTACAGCCGCACAGTATGTGCGTGCTGGACGAACCCGGGCGGGTAAAAGTTCCCGGCCATTCCGGGGCTCCGCGCCGACGGCGCCCGCCGATCCGCGGTGTAAGCTGCCGCCGGGATGGTGATCGCCGGCAACCGCGTGGGCGGCTACGAGGTGCTCCGCCCGCTCTCGTCGGGCGGCAACGCCTCGGTATTCGTCGGGTTCGACCCGCTCCTGCAGCGGCAGGTCGCGCTCAAGATCCTGTCCGGCCCCCTCGCGCGCGACCCGGAGCAGCTCGCCCGGCTCGAGCGCGAGGCCCGCGTCCTCGCCCAGCTCGCGCACCCGAACATCCTGCAGGTGCTCGGGCTCGACCGGTTCGACGACCAGCCGGTCCTCGTCACCGAGCTCCTCGAGGGCCAGACCCTGCGCGCGCGCCTCGCCGCCGGGCCGCTCCCGGTGGCGGAGGCGATCGACGTGGCGGCCCAGGTCGCCTCGGCGCTCGACGCCGCGCACACGAAGGGCGTCGTCCACCGCGACGTGAAGCCCGAGAACCTCTTCCTCACGCTCGACGGCCGCTGCAAGGTGCTCGATTTCGGCCTCGCGAAGCCGCTCGAGCACGCCGAGACCGAGAAGCTCGGGAGGGCGCTGCACACCACCGGCGGCGTCATGCAGGGGACCCTCGGGTACCTCTCGCCGGAGCAGATCGGCGGGCTGCCGGTCGACGCGCGCTCCGACGTCTACGCGCTCGGGCTCGTCCTGCACGAGCTCGTCACCGGCCGCCCGCCCGGGCGGGGCGCGAACGCCATCGAGCGGCAGATCGCGCTCATGCGCGACGGCCCGGAGCCGCTCCCGCCGGCGCTCGGCGCACCCGCCGGCCTCGACGAGGTCATCCGGCGCTGCCTCGAGCTCGACCCCGCGAAGCGCTACGCCGACGGCGGCGCGCTCGAGGCCGCCCTCGCGCCGCTGCGCGACGCGCCGCCGGCGCCGCGCCCCGCCCCGCCTCGCCGCGGCCCCGGCCGGCTCGCCCTCGCGGCGATGCTCGTGGCCGGCGCGCTCCTCGGCGGCGGCGCCGGCTGGCTCCTCGCGCGCGCCGCCGCGCCGCCCGCGGGGGCCCTCCCGTCCTTCCAGCGGATCACCTTCCAGCGCGGCAACGTGCTCCGCGCGCGCTTCTCCCCGGACGGGCGCACGGTCGTGCTCGGCGCCTCGTGGGACGGGCGCCCCGCGGAGCTCTTCCGGGTCGACCTCCTCGACGGCGAGGTCCGGCCGCTCGGCGTCACGGGCGACGTGCTCGCGGTCTCCCGCACCGGCGAGATCGCGGTGCTCAGGAAGGACCGCTACCTGCAGGCGACGATGGGCGCGGGCACGCTCGCGCGGCTCCCGCCCGGCCAGGGCGCGCCGCGGGCCATCTACGCCGACGCGACCGGCGCCGACTGGGACCCGCGCGGCGACGAGCTCGCGGTGACCCGTCGCCTCCCGGGCGGCGAGCACGTGCTCGAGTACCCGCCGGGGAAGGTGCGCTTCCGGAGCCCGCGCCCCCTCGCGACGCCGCGGTTCTCGCCGGACGGGCGGTACCTCGCGTTCATGACGACGGCGCCGCTCTTCACGGTCTACGTGCTCGCGCTCGGCGGCGGCGAGCCGCGCGCGCTCGTGGACGGGCTCCAGGCGAGCGACCCGATCCTGGCGTGGCTCCCCGGCGGCCGCGAGATCGCGTTCGCGGGCAGCGACCGCTTCGAGTGGATGCCGCCCGTGCAGGCGGTGGACCTCGAGGGGCGGGTGCGGCCGCTCGCGCGCTACCCGATGCGCGCGATCCTGCACGACGTCGCGCCGGACGGGCGGCTCCTCCTCGAGCGCGAGTTCTTCCGCCGCGAGCTGCGCGTCGCCGGACCGGGCGCGGCGCCGGACCGGGACCTCTCCTGGCTCGACGGCTCGAACCTCGCCGCGCTCGACGTCGCGCGCGGCCGGGTGCTCTTCGACGAGAGCTTCGAGGCGGTGGGGCAGCGCTCGCGGGTCTACCTGCGCGGCCTCGACGGCGGCGACGCCGTCCGGCTCGGCGACGGCGCAGCGCAGGACCTCGACGCGACCGGCGCATGGGCGCTCGCGATCGCGCCGGGCCACGAGGGCAAGCTCGTGCTCTACCCGACCGGCGAGGGCGTGCCGCGGGAGGTCGCGCTGCCCGGGTACGAGCCCGTGCAGGCGCGCTTCCGGCCGGGGCACGCCGAGGCGATCGTGCGGGCGCACGGGCCCGGCGGCCGGCTCGGGCTCCTGCGCGTGCCGCTCGAGGGCGGCGCGCCGGCGCCGCTCGGCGAGGGCGAGCCGGTCGGCTTCGTGGTGACGCGCGACGGGGACGCGGTGCTCTCGGCGACGGCCGACGGCGCGCTCGCGCGGATCGCGCTCGACGGCGGGACGTCGCGCCCGGCCGGGAGGCTCGAGCCGGGGGACCTGCCGCTCGGGTGGTCCCCGGACGGCGGCCTGCTCGTGACGACGCCCGGGACGCTCCCGGCGCGCATCGACAGGGTCGACCTCGCAACCGGAGCGCGCAGCCCGTTCCGGGCGGTGGCCCCGCCCGACCCGACCGGCGTCGTGCGGATGGACGGCGTCCGGTTCGGCGAAGGTGGAGCGCTCGCCTACGCGTTCGTCCGGATCACCATGTCGGACCTGATGATCGTCGACGGGCCCCGCTAGATCGGGCCGCCACCGTTGAGGAATTCTTCGAACGGATGTCGTGTCCGGCACCTGCGGTCCCGGTGGGAGCTCCGGAATCGACCCTCGGTCGGCAGGAACCGGCTTGACGCGCGCCCCTGGAAGGGGCTTCAAGGCTTGACCTAAATCAAAGGTACGGGTATCCACGCGGGGATGGATGGCTCGGTCGCCAACCGGAAGCTCGGCCCTCCCCGGCCCGGAATCGCCGAGCGGATCTGGGACGCCGCCCGCGTGGAGTTCTCGAAGCGCGGCTACCACGGCGCCCGCGTCCAGGGCATCGCCCGGGGCGCGGCCTGCAACGTCGCCCTCATCTACCGTCACTGGGCGTCGAAGCGCGCCCTGTACCTCGACATCCTCCGCGCCGTCTGGCTGACCTCCGCGAACGAGATCGCGCGGCTCGTCGAGTCCGGCCCCGGCGGGCCCGAGGCCGTCATCGGCGCGTACCTCGACGCGATGATGAAGGACCCGATGGGCGCGCAGGTCATCATCCGCGAATACCTCGACGGCGCCCCGTTCCTCTCGCAGCTGACGCAGACCGACCCCTCGCTCCTCGAGCCGGTGCGGCGCGCGGCGGCGACGCTGGCCTCCTCGCGCGGCGAGGTCACCGACGGGCTCGACCCGGTGCTCGCGGTGGTGACGGTCGGCGGGCTCGCCGCGCTCGTCGCCTCCGCGCGCGAGGCCGCGCGGCCGTTCGTGGACGCGCCGCTGCAGCCCGAGGCGTGGCGCCGCCACGTGTTCGAGCTCCTCCTGAACGGGCTCGGCCCGGGACGGAACGGCGCGGCCCGCACCACCCTGCCCTAGGTCCCCCGGTGCGCGGCCGCCCGCCGCGCCGGTCACCCGTGGCGCGCCCTCCACCGCCGGCGTAACCTCCGCGCCCTATGGCCGTGGCCGACGTCGTGGTGGTGGGCGGTGGGATCCAGGGCGGCGCCGTCGCGCTCGCGCTCGCCCGGGCAGGGAAGCGCGTCGTGGTGCTCGAGCGCTCGGTGCCCGGCGCCGAGGCGTCCTCGGCCGCGGGCGGCATCCTCTCGCCCGGCGTCGAGGCCGCGGAGCCCGGCCCGTTCTACGCCCTGTGCCGCGCCTCGCTCGAGCGCTACCCGTCGTGGGTCGCGCTCGTCGAGGAGCTCTCCGGCATGCACGTCGGCTACCGTGCCCTCGGCACGCTCGAGGCCGCGCTCGACGACGACCACGCGAAGGTGCTGGCCTCCCGCGCGGAGCAGCTCCACGCGCACGGCCTCCCGGTGGACGTGCTCGACGGCGACGCGGCCCTCGCGCTCGAGCCCGGCCTCTCGCCCGAGACCCGCGGCGCGCTCCACTTCGCCGACGAGGCCTCCGTCGACGCGCGCGCGCTCGCCCGCGCGGTGCCCATGGCCGCGGCCCGCGCCGGCGCGGTCTTCGTGACCGGGCAGGTCCGGCGCATCGCGACCGAGGGCGGCCGCGCGGTCGGCGTCGACCACGAGACCGGCCGCATCGACGCCGGCGCGGTCGTGCTCGCCGCCGGCGCGTGGAGCATGCTCGTCGAGGGCCACGGCCTGCCACCGCGCGCGGTGCGCCCGGTGCGCGGGCAGATCGCGGTGGTCGACACGCGGCCGCCGCTCCTCAGGCGGGTGGTCTTCTCCGGCCACGGGTACGTGGTGCCGCGCCCGGACGGCCGGATCCTCTGCGGCGCCACGATGGAGGACGTGGGCTTCGAGAAGGCCGTGACGGCGGGCGGGCTGCTGCACGTCCTGAAGGTGGGCGTCGAGATCGCGCCCGCGATCGCGAAGGCGCCGGTCGTCGAGACGTGGTCGAACTTCCGGCCCGCGAGCCCGGACGGCGAGCCGATCCTCGGCGCCTCCACCGTGCCGGGCCTGTTCTACGCGACCGGCCACTCCCGCAACGGCATCCTGCTCGCGCCGGTCACCGCCGACGCGATCCGGGCGACCCTGCTCGGCGGCGTGCCGCCGGTGGACCTCGGGCCGTTCTCGGTGGCGAGGCTCGGCCCCTAGCGTGCGAGCCGCGGCCCGGCGCGGAGCGCGCAGCCGGCGCGGACGGGCGTGGGCGAGAGGAGCCCGGAGACCGAGAGGTCCGCGTCCACCGCGAGCTGGCCCACCGCGGTGACCAGCCCGAGGACCGCCCGCGCGCCGAGCGGATCGCCGCCGCCGGGGGCGCACGCGAGCGACCGCTCGGCGTCGGCGCGGCCGGGGCCGCCGAACAGCTCGGGAGGAAGCTCCGGCGCCGCGACGCTCTGGCACGTCAGGTCGAGGACCACGCCTCCGAGATCGAGCCGGCCCGTCTGGCACCCGCGCACCTCGGGCGCCGGCCAGCGCGCCGGGAGCGGCTCGAGCGGCATCGGGCCCCCGGGGCCCGCGTCGCAGCCCAGCGCGGGGATCGCGAGGTGATCCGCCCAGGCCACAACCGCGCGGCGCAGCCGCGTCTCGATCGCGAGGAGCTCGCCCCGGAGCGCGGCCTCGGCGCGCGCGCGCCGCGGCGGATCCGCGATGGCGGCGACGAGCGGCGCGCCGAGCGCCCACGCCCGCTCCGCCGCCTCGCGGAGCGTGCTGTCCGCCTCGTCGAACTTGCGCTTCAGCACGAGGTGCGTGGACTGGTCCTCGTCCTCGCGGTCGCGGCAGGTCGCGGCCGCCGCGCCGGCCACCGCCACGCCGTCCTCGCGGCTCGCGCGGCGGACCTCGGCGCTGCGGGCGGCGACGCGGTCGCGGCGCCGGGCCGAGTCGGCGAGCTCCACCCTCACGGTCGCCTCGAAGGCGTCGAGCACCGCGCCGGCGGTGACGGCCAGCCGGGCGCGCACGTCTTCGAGGAGCAGGTCCGGCAGGCGCTCCGCACGCACCAGGCGCCCGGGCGCGGCGGCCGGGGCGTCGGCGGCGGGCTCGGGCGGGACCACGGGCGGCGCGCCCGGACGGAGCGCGTCGGCCATGCGCGCGAAGGCGAGGGCGTGCGGCACGAGCTGGAGGTCCCAGGCGCCGGCGCCGGCCGGCAGCCGCGGCGCGCGCTCGCCGAGGAGCGCGAGGCGGCGCTCGGCGAGCGAGCCGAGCTCGCCGTCCTCGTCCACCGGCGAGCCACCGGCGCGCGCGAGCAGGGCGCGGCTCGCGGGCGAGGCCGAGAGCGCCGCGGCGTCGCGCGAGGGACCGAGGGCACCCCCGGCGTCGCGCACCTCGAGCGCCACGACCGCGAGGCCCTGGCGGGGCCCGGCGCGGCCGGGCGCGAGCCGGGCGGCCTCCTCGAAGCAGGCGCGCGCCTCGCCGGGGTCGCCGACCGCGAGCGCCGCCCAGCCCTGGTTCTCGGCGACGAGCGCCGAGCCGGGCGCCGAGCTGCGGGCGAGCGCGAAGGCGTCCCAGGCGCGCCCCGCGAGCCCGGCCGCGTACAGCACCACCCCGACGTCGTTCGCGGTCGCAGCGGGGACCGGCCAGCGCTCTCCGGCGCGCACCGCCGCCCAGGCCGCCGGGCCGGGCGAGCCGCCGAGGAGGAACAGCGCCTCCACGATCGCGCGTTCGTGCAGCGCGTCGCCGCGCGCCGAGGACATCGCGCCGTCGATCGCCGCGCGCTGCTCCGGCGTGGTCGCGGCCTCCGCAGCGAGCCGCGCCTCCCGGAGCAGCGTGTTCCACCCGCTCGCGCCGGGCGGCGGACGCGCATCGGCCTCGCGGCGCGAGAGGTCCACCGGCACGAAGCCGAGCGCCTCCCACGAACGGTCGGGCTCCGGCCCCGTCTCCCTCGAGGCCGCCCCGGGCTCGGGCTCGGGGCGAGCGGACGACGGGCCCATGAGCAGGGCGACGACGAGGAGCGGGAGGAAGCGCACGCGACCGCGAGGTTGGACCGCCCTCACGTGCGGCGCAAGGCAAGATTCGTCACGCCCCTCGATCTGATCCCGATCACTCCACCCAGTCGGCGACGAAGAGGTTCGTCTCGCCGGTGCGCTCGTCGTTCCGGTTCGACGCGAAGACGAGCTTCTTGCCGTCCGGCGAGAACATGGGGAACCCATCGAAGGACTCGTTCGTGGTGACGCGCTCGAGGCCGGTGCCGTCGGCGTTCACGAGGAAGAGGTCGAAGTTCCGGCCCCGCGGGTCGCCGTGGTTGGACGAGAAGATGATGCGCTTGCCGTCCGGGTGGAAGTACGGCGCGAAGCTGCCGGCCTCGAGGTGCGTGACCTGCCGCACGTTCGTGCCGTCGGCGTCCATGACCATGATCTCGAGCTTCGTCGGGCGGACGAGCTTCCTCGCGAGCAGGGCCTCGTAGTCGGCGAGCGCCGCGGCGTCCTTCGGGCGGCTGCGGCGGTAGACGATCTGCTTGCCGTCCGGCGAGAAGAAGGCGCCGCCGTCGTAGCCCTTCTCGTGCGTGAGGCGCACGAGGCCGGAGCCGTCGAGCCGCATCTTGTAGAGCTCGAGGTCGCCGTCCCGCGTGGAGGTGAAGACGATCCAGCCGTCCTTCGAGACGGTCGCCTCGGCGGTGTAGAAGCCGGGGGCCGGCGAGAGGACCTTCGCGTCGGAGCCGTCCGGCCTCGCCGTGTAGAGCTCGAAGTCGTCGAGCTTCCAGACGTAGCCGAGCGACATGTCCGGCTTCGCTGGGCAGGCGGGGCCGGACGCGTGCGTGGAGGCCCAGAGGATGCGGTCGCCCGCGGGGAAGAAGTAGCCGCAGGTGGTGCGGCCCTGGCCGTTCGAGACGCGGACGTTCCCGCCCCCGTCGGCGTTCATCACGTACTGCTGGTCGCACTCCGCGCCGCGCGGGGTGGCCTGGAAGATCAGCTTCTGGCCGTCGAAGCTCCAGTACGCCTCGGCGTTCTCGCCGCCGAAGGTGAGCTGGCGGACGTTCCGGAGGTGCTTCTCGCCGGGCAGGGTGAGGTCGGAGCCCGGCGGCTTCACCGGCTTCGACTCGGCGGCGGCCGAACGGGCGCCGGCCGCGGGCGCGGGCGCCGGGCGAGCGGCCTGCCCCTCGAGGGCGCGCGGCGCGGAGCATGCGGTGGCGAGGAGGAGGCCGAGGAAGGTCGCGGTGGTCGAGCGCATCGGCGGATGCTCGCCCGGGGCCGGGGATTTCCGGCGTTCCCGGGTGGGGCGTCCCGGCGGAATCCGGGCGTGTCCGGCACCGCCGGTTGCCCGTGTCCGGCACCGCCGGGCGTGTCCGGCACTCCCGGTTGTCCTGCACCCCTGCGTCTGGCTGGCGGGCCGGTGCTGTGGCAAGCTCACGGCTTCATGTCCTTGGCGTATCGCGTCGCGACCGGGCTCGCCCTGGCCGCCAGCCTCTGCGTGGGCCGGGCCGAGGCCCGCCCCCAGCGGGCGGCCCGCGCGCCCGTCACGTGCCCGGGCGGCCACGGCGCCTCGGCGGCTGCGCTGACCGACGAGGCCCTCGACCAGCTCGACGCCGGCGCGAACGACCGCGCCCTCTCCTGCGCCGACGCGGCCCTCGCCGCCGATCCCCGCAGCGTGCCGGCCCTGACCGCCCGCGCCGCGGCGCTCGCCGCCCTCGACCGGCTCGACGACGCGAAGACCGCCTACGCCCGCGCGCTCGCCATCGACGCCGACGATCCGCGCGCCCTGCAGGGCGCCGCCGACCTCTACGTCCGGCGCCTCGGCCCCGCGCGCGAGAACCTCGAGACCGGCCTCGAGCTCGCCCTGCGGGGCATGCGCGCCGCCGCCGCCCGCAAGGACCGCGACGCCGCCGGGCTCAACGCGCTCGTCGCGGGCATGGCGCAGAACGACCTCGGCAGGAGCCACCTCGCCCTGCCGCTCCTCGAGCGCGCCGTGGCCGCGCTTCCGGACGACGCCGACGCGGTCTACGAGAAGGGCGTCGCGCTCTTCGAGCTCTGCCGCTTCGAGGAGGCCCATCGCGCGTTCGAGCGGACCCTGCAGCTCTCGCCCGACGACCCGTGGGCGCTCCACCAGCTCGGCCTCCTCGCCGAGCGCCGCGGCGAGGAGCGCCGCGCCTCCCAGCTCCTCGCGAAGGCCCGCACGCTCGCGCCGCGCGACTTCGAGCCGGAGCTCCGGATGAGCGCCGCCGAGTTCAAGGCCGAGGTCCAGGCCGCCGTCGCGCGGCTGCCGGAGGACGAGAAGCGGGCGCTGCGCGGCGTGCCGGTCGAGGTGCAGGACCTGCCCGACGCCGAGGACCTCCGGGCGGTCCAGCCGCCGCTCTCCCCGAGCATCCTGGGGCTCTTCCGCGGCCCGCCCGAGGCCGAGGCGTGCACCGCGGCCGACGGCCCGGTCTGCCGGACCATCGTCTTCTACCGGAAGAACCTGATCCGCATCGCCCGCGACCGGAAGGAGCTCCTCGAGCAGATCCGCATCACGCTCGAGCACGAGCTCGGCCACCTGCACGGGCTCGACGACGACGAGCTCCGCGAGATCGGGCTCGAGTAGCCGCGCCCACCCGCCCTACGCGGTGCGCCCGGCTACCGCCCGCGCTTGCCGGGCGCCGGTGCCCAGTACCCGAACTCGGCCTCGTGGCAGGCGCCCTCGAGGTCGAGCGCCCGGTCGGCGAAGAACTGCTGCGCGTCGGCCACGCCGCGGTTGTACGCGACCGGCGCGAGCTCCTTCAGGAAGTACTCGAGCACCGAGCCCGCCTTGAGATCGCCCACGTCGAGGTCGAGCTCCTCGAGGAGGAAGCGCTTGATGGAGACGAGGGCCTGCTGCTTCGCCTCGGGCGTCAGCGTGACCGGCATGGGGAGACCTTACCGCTACCCCGCGAGCTTCCGGTACAGCGCCTCGTAGCCGGCGGCGCTGTGGCCCCAGCTGTTGTCCTCGGCCATGCCGCGCACGACGAGGCCGCGCCAGGCCCTCCTGTCGCGGTAGGTCTCGAGCGCGCGCCGCACCGCGGTCATCATCGCGGCGGGCGCGTAGTCCTTGAACTTGAAGCCCGTGCCGGCCGCGTGGCCGTCGAAGTCCTCGACCGTGTCGTCGAGCCCGCCCACCGCGCGCACGATCGGCACCGTGCCGTAGCGCAGCGAGTACATCTGGTTGAGCCCGCACGGCTCGAAGCGGCTCGGCATGAGGAACGCGTCGGCGCCCGCCTCGATGCGGTGCGCGAGCCCCTCGTCGAAGCCGATGCGGACGCCCACCTGCCCCGGGTGCGTCGCGGCGGCCTGCCGGAGCGCCTCCTCCCAGTCCTTCCGCCCGCTGCCGAGCACCGCGAGCTGCGCGTCGTGCGCCATGAGCTCGGGGAGGGCCGCCATCACGAGGTCGATGCCCTTCTGGTCGGCGAGGCGCGAGACGATCGCGAGGAGCGGCACGTCCGGGCGCGCGGCGAGGCCCAGCTCCCGCTGCAGCGCGGCCTTGTTCACGGCCTTCCCGGAGAGGTCCTCCGCCGAGAACGGCGCCGCGAGGTGGCGGTCGCGGGCGGGGTCCCACTCGTCCGTCGAGATGCCGTTCAGGATGCCGGAGAGGTCGGCCGAGCGCGCGCGCAGCAGCGCGTCGAGGCCGTGGCCGGCCTCCTCGCCGAGGATCTCGCGCGCGTAGGTGGGCGAGACGGTGGTGAGCGCGTCCGCGAAGACGAGCCCGGCCTTCATGAAGGAGAGCTGGTCGTGGAACTCGAGCTGCTCCCAGTGGAACGCGCTCCAGGGGATGCCGAGCGCGGGCACTGCGTCCTTCGGGAAGACGCCCTGGTAGGCGAGGTTGTGGATCGTGTAGACGGTGCGCGCGCCGGCGAGGTTCGGGTCCTGCCCGTGCTCGTGGCCGAGCAGGAACGGGACGAGCCCGGTCTGCCAGTCGTTCACGTGCACGATCTTGGGCCGGAGGCCCAGCGCGCCGGGGAGCGCGAGCGCGGCCCGGGCGAGGTAGGCGAAGCGCTGGGCGTTGTCGCCGTAGTCGTGCTGGCCGTCGGCGTAGAGCCCGCGCCGGGAGCCGAAGAAGAGCTCGTGCTCGACGAAGTAGACGGGCGCCCGGCCCCGCTTCACCCAGAGCGACGTCGCCTCGCCGCGCACCCGCACGGCGCCGTGCATGGGCTCGAGCCCGTGCTTCGCGGGGTCGATGGAGCCGTACCGCGGGGTCACGATCGAGACCGTGTGGCCGCGGGCGGCGAGCGCCTCGGGGAGTGCGCCCGCGACGTCGCCGAGCCCTCCGGTCTTCGACCAGGGCGCGACCTCGGAGGCGACGAAGAGGATCTCCATCGAATGGGAGCGTAGACCCTGCCGGCCTGGCCTGCTAGCCCGGCAACTTCCTGAGGAACTCGGCCGCCTCCTCGGGCGGCACCGGGTTGATGTGGAACCCCGAGCCCCACTCGAAGCCGGCGACCTGCGTGAGCGCCGGCATGACCTCGATGTGCCAGTGGTAGCTCGGCGAGGGCGCGTCGCGGAGCGGGTTCGAGTGCAGCATGAAGTTGTAGTCGGGGTTGCCGAGCGCGGCGGCCAGGCGGCGGAGCGTCGTGCCGAGCGCCTGCGCGCAGCCGGCGAGGCGCTCGCGCGGCTCGGCGTCGAAGCTCGACTCGTGCCGGCGCGGCAGGATCCAGGTCTCGAAGGGGCTCCGCGGCGCGTAGGGCGCGACGACCACGCAGTCCTCGTTCTCGTACACGAGGCGCGCGCGCTCCTTCCGCTCCTGGGCGACGATGTCGCAGAAGATGCAGCGCTCCTTGTGGTCGTGGTGGCGCCGGGCGCCCTCGATCTCCTCCGAGACCTGCCGGGGCACGACCGGGAGCGCGATGAGCTGGGAGTGCGTGTGCTCGAGCGAAGCCCCGGCCGCCCGGCCGTGGTTCTTGAAGAGGAGCACGTAGCGGAAGCGCGGGTCGTTGCGGAGATCGAGGCTGCGGGCCCGGAAGGCGGCGAGCACGTCGGTGAGCTCGGCGTCGGTGAGGTCCTTCATCTGCCGGGCGTGGTCCGGCGTCTCGACGATGACCTCGTGCGCGCCGATGCCGTTCATCCGGTCGTAGACCCCCTCCGCGCCGCGGTCGAGGTCGCCCTCGATCTTGAGCGCCGGGAAGCGGTTCGGGACGACCCGCACCTTCCAGCCGGGCTGGTCGGGCGCGTGGCCGGGCCGGCCGAGCGCCAGCACCTCGTGAGGCGTCTTGTCCTCGTGGCCGGGGCAGAACGGGCAGAGCCGGCCGCCGGGCGGCGGCGGGGGCGGCGCGGGCGGGTCCATCGGACGGCGCGCCCGCTCCGTCGCGATGATCACCCAGCGTCCGACGATCGGGTCCCGCCTCAGCTCCGGCATGGCGAGAGCCTACCCCAGGTGCTCCTCGGCGAGGCCGTTCGCGTCGCCGGCGCGGGCGCCGGGCACCCTCAGGGTCGCCCCGAGCGCCGCCATCGCGAGCATGATCGCCGCCCCCACGAGGTAGGGCCCCGCGATCACGACCTCGAAGACGTGCGTCGCGGTCACCGGGCCGAACACGCGGCCGAGCGCGGCGGCCGACTGGCCGATACCGAGCGTGCCGCCCTGGTCCTCGCGGCGCGCGCAGCGCGACAGGATCGACGAGAGCGCCGGCGTGGAGAAGCCGCTCCCCGCCGCGAGCGGCGTGCAGGCGAGGAGGAGGCCGGGGATGCCGGGCATGAACGGCAGCATCACGAACGCGACGGCCTGCAGCAGGAGCCCCGCGACGAGCAGCGTGCGCTCGCCGAACCGCCGGGTGAGCGGGCCGATGAGCGCACCCTGCACGATGGCGATGATGACGCCGATGTAGCCGAAGACGTAGCCGACCGTGTCGGCGCGCAGGCCGTAGCGGTGCTCGGAGAGGAGCGCGAAGGTCGACTCCATCCCGGCGAACGCGAACACGACGAGGAAGTAGATGACGATGACGCGGCGGATGCCCGGGCGGCCGAGCTCCTCGAAGAGCGCGGTGAGGCGGCCCTTCCGCTGCGCGATGACCCGGTTCGCCGGCTCCTTCAGCACGAACCAGGCGAGGACGCCGTTCGCGGCCGCGAGGGCGCCCGCGACGAAGCCCGGCGTGGAGAGGCCGTAGCGGCCGGAGAGGATGCCGCCCATCGCCGGCCCGAGCACGAACCCCATCCCGAACGCGGCGCCGATGAGCCCCATGCCCTTCGCGCGGTCCTCGGGCTTCGTGACGTCGGCGACGTACGCCTGGGCGATGCCGAGGTTCGCCGTCGCGGCGCCCGCGAAGAGGCGCGAGGCGAGGAGCCAGCCGAAGGTGGGCGCGAGCGCGTACGCGAAGAACGCGACCGAGGTCATCGCGATGGAGGCGAGGAGCAGCGGTCGGCGGCCGATGCGGTCGGAGAGGCGGCCCCAGATCGGCGTGAAGACGAACTGCATCACCGAGTAGCTGGCCATGAGCCAGCCGGTCTGTCCGCTCGAGGCCCCCAGCCGCTCGGCGTAGAGGGCCATCACGGGGATGACCATCCCGAAGCCGAGCATGTCGATGAAGACGACGACGAGGAGGGAGACGAGCGCGGGAGACATCACGCCGCGCGAGGCGTCGTTCGTGGTTGGGGTGCCGGACACGCGGCGGGACTCTAACCCGGGCGGGGCGAGACCGCCGGGCAAAGCGGGGCCGATTCGCCCGGCCGTCGAATGCGGACCGCCGGTCCGGTGCGACAGGGCACCCCGGCGACGACACGGGTGCCGGACACGCGCAAACCCGCCTCGGCCGGGCGTTCGCGAGGGAAGGTCAGGGCGTGACTACGCCATCACCCGGTTCCGGCCCGCCGCCTTCGCGGCGTACAGCTTCTGGTCCGCCCGCACGAGGAGCGCGATGGCCTCCTCGTCGTCCTTCGCGAGCGCGGCGCAGCCGAACGAGGCGGTCACGGCGAGCGCGTCGTCGCTCACCATGATCGGCGACTCGGCCACCCGCATGCGCAGGCGCTCGGCGACCTCGATGGCCTCGGCGAGCCCGGCGCCGGGCAGCACCACCGCGAACTCCTCCCCGCCGACCCGCGCGACCACGTCGCCGTCGCGCAGCGCCGCGGCGAGGCGTCCGGCCACGGCGGAGAGCACCGCGTCCCCCGCGAGGTGCCCGAGCCGGTCGTTCACGACCTTGAAGTGATCGAGGTCGGCGGTGACGACCGCGAACGGCAGGCCGGAGCGGCGCGCGTTCGCGAACGCGCGGCCGAGCGTCTCCTCGAAGGCGCGGCGGTTCGGGATGCCGGTGAGCGGGTCGAGCCGGGCGAGGCGGCCGACCTCCTCGAGGTCGCGGGCCTCGATGGCGCCGGCGTCGAAGTACCGGAGCGTGAACGGGCCGATCTGCAGCCGGTCGCCCGAGCGCAGCACGCGCTTCTGGACGTTCCACCCGTTGACGTGCGTGCCGTTCGTGGAGCCGAGGTCGACGAGCAGGTGCCCGCCGCCCTCCGGGGTCACCCGCGCGTGGCGGCGGGAGACGTCCTCGCTCGGCAGCACGACGTCGCAGCCGGGGTCGCGCCCGAGCGTGACCTCGCGGTCGAGCGCGACCGAGAGGCCGGTGACGTCGTCGCCCTCGACGATGACGAGGCGCGGGTTGCCCGTGCCGCCGGCCTCCGCGCCGCCGTCCCGCGGTCCGCGCTTGCGCGTCGCCTCGTCCAACGTCCCCCCCGCGTCATACCCGCCAGTGCAGCCGCTCGAAGTCGGCGTCGGGCACGACGAGGTTGACGTACCCGAATCTCGGCAGCCGTTCCACTTCCACTTCGCCGCGGAGCGCGTGGACGGCGAGGGCGAACCTGGAACCGGGTTTCAACCCGAGGTCGGCGAACGGTATCGCGAGCTCGAGGATCTCCTCCATCGCGGAGGCGCCGACCTCGGCCGAGCCCTTCCGGCCCGGCCGCTTCCCTCGGCCGGGTGCGACCTCGAAATCGACCCACCGCTGGTGCTCGCGGGACAGCACGACGACGCGCACGGTCGTCGCGACCTCGGCGGAGCGGGCGGGCGACTCGGCGGGATCGAGTCGCAGGTAGAGCTGCTCGAGGTCGAACGCGTAACGCAGGACGTTGAAGCCCTGGGCGGCCCCATACATGGACCCGCGGTGCTGGCCGGGCCTGTAGAGGCCCGAGCCCTGCCACTCGAAGTAGGTCGTCTCGCGCCCATCGAGCGTGGGCGTGAGGAGCGCCGTGGGCCCGGAGAGCGGCTTCGCCTCGACGCCGGTCGGCTGCGCGGTGCCCGCGCGCTTGATGGGCTCCTGCGCCTCCGGCGGCGGCTCGGCGCCGACGAGGAGCGACGCGCGGACGACGTGCCCGCGGAAGAGCGCGTCGAACTCGGCGGCGAGCTCGGTCGTGAAGTCCTCGCCGTACCACCAGAACCAGTCGGAGGCCTCGGCGGCGTGGAGGTGCCGGCGCGCCGCCGCGAGCCGGTCGGGCGTCGCGCTCCCCGCGCGCTCCGCGTCGGCGACCGCCCGGCGCGCCTTCCCGAGCGCGGCCCACGCGGTTCGGTCCTCGTGGTGGCCCATCCAGATCCGGAACGACGACTCGATCCAGGAGCCGGAGTGGATCCGCTCCACCCTGCCCTGCGCGTCGCGGGTCGCCTCGCTCATCGTCACCGTCTCGATGCGCGGGTCGTTCTCGAGCGCGCCCCACAGGCCGTCGAGGAACGCGTGGCCCGATCGC
This sequence comes from Anaeromyxobacter sp., assembly GCA_046351695.1. Lineage (GTDB taxonomy): Bacteria > Myxococcota > Myxococcia > Myxococcales > Anaeromyxobacteraceae > Anaeromyxobacter. The sequence goes on from JAXLYA010000003.1 coordinate 147,467, forward strand.
GGGTAGTGCTCCCAGGCGTTCTCGCCGTCGAGGAACACGCCCACGGTCGCCTGGCCCGGGAGCCCGGCGCCCTCCCACGCCTGGCCGACCGAGGCGACGTGGCCGAGCATGTCGGAGACCGCCTCGGCCGCGGGCACCTTCGAGTACGTGAAGCCGACGAGGTCGGAGAGCGAGCGGTCCCGGAAGAGCATCGGGAGGTCGCGCCCGCCGGCCTCGACGCGCCAGGGCCGGTAGAGCGAGGAGAGCCGCGGGGCGTCGCCGGGGAGCGACGCGAGCAGCACGCCCTCGTCGGACGCCGCCCAGGAGAGCCCCTCGCCGGCGAGGAGCGCCACCGCTTCTGGCGACACCGAGCCCTCCGCCGGCCAGGTGCCCGCGGGCGGACGGCCGAAGTGCCGCGCGTGCGCGGCGATCGCCTCGCGCACGTGCCAGGCAGCGTCCTCGGGCCAGGCGAAGCGCGGCGGCAGGGTCGCGTCGGGGAGCGCCCGCCTCGCGGCGTCGGTGTCGCAGACGAGCGGGAGGATCGGGTGGTAGTAGGGCGTGGTCGAGAGCTCGACCTGCCCGCGCTCCGCGAGGGCCCGCCAGCGCGGGACGATCTCCGCGAGGAGCCGCCGCTGCGCCTCGACGACGTAGGCCGCGTCCGCGGCGTCGAAGTCCCGGCCCTTCGCGACGAGCGCACGCAGCCCGGCGTCGTCCTCGAGCGCCGAGAAGCCCATCCAGGCGAGGTTGAAGTGCACCGCGAGGTCGCGGAGCTCGGCGGGCGTGAAGGTCGCGGCGAGCCGCTCGACGTCCAGGCCGCGGAGGTCCCGGCCCCGCTTCGACAGGAGCTCCGCGTAGCGCGGCACCGGGCGGACGTGGCGGTCCCAGCTCACCATGAAGAAGGAGCGGAGCAGGATCGCGCGCTCGGATGGCGCGAGATCGGCGGGCTCGCGCAGGCTGAGGTCGAGGAAGCGGTCGCGCCCGGCGCCGAGCGCCGCCTCCTCGAGCTGCTCGAGCAGCACCGGCGTGAAGTTCACCGTGCAGCGCACGCCCGGGTGGCGCTCGAGGATCCACGCCATGTCGCGGTACGAGCGGGTGGCGTGCAGGCGCACCCACGGCAGGAGCACCTCGCCGCTCGTCGCGTCGCGGTAGGGCGGCTGGTGCATGTGCCAGAGGAAGGCGAGCCGGACCTTCTTCACGGCGCGATCCTCCCCGGAAGCACCCGCCTAGCGCTTCTTGGTGGTCGTCGCCGGGAGCGGCGCGGGCCGACCGCGGGCGGCGCGGCCGACCGACGGCGGGGCGCCGCTCGCGGTGAGGCGCGGGCCGCCCTCGCCGCGGATCTTCCACTCCTCCCAGAGGTTCAGGACGAGCGAGACGTCGCGGAGCGGGAGCGGCTTCTTGAGGTGCGGGAACTCGTCGATGAACGCCCCGTAGAAGGCCTCGTACCGGGTCGGCGTGAAGTAGCGGAGCAGCGTCTCGCGGCCGTGGGCATCGACGTCGAGGAACTCGATGCCCATGCCGGAGACGAGCTCGTCGTGCTCGAGCTCGACGACGTGCGCGACCTGGGAGCGGATGGGCAGCGGACCGTCGGGGAGGCCGAGCTCGACGTGGAGCTCGAGGCCGCGCCTCAGGAGGAAGCTCGACTGGACGAAGATGCCGCCCAGGCCGAGGTTGCGCGAGGTGCAGAAGGCCTCGAAGTTGAGCGCTCCACCGTGCCCCGGGATGAAGAGCCGGCACGGGAGATCGGTCTCGATGCGCTCGTAGCGGCGCTGGGGGTCCGAAGCGGTGGCCATGGTCCCGGAACGATAGCAGGAAGGGCGGCGGGGGGTGAATTCGGCGGCGCCGGTCAGGAGGCGGCCGCCCGGGGGTACAATCCGGGCCCACCCGTGGACTTTCCCTCGCTCGGACCCTCGCCCCGCCGCCCCGGCCGCCGCCGCGCGATCGCGCTCGGCGTCGCGGCCGTCTTGGCAGGAGCGCTCGTGACCACCCTCGCCTCCACCTCCTGGCTCGCCACGTTCGGGGGCCGTCTCGAGGGCGCGCGGCTCGAGCGAGCGCGGCGGTCGCCGAACTTCAGGGACGGCGTCTTCGTGAACTCCGTTCCAACCGCCATGATGGAGCCCGGCTCGACCTGGGAGATGCTCCAGCACCAGCTCTTCGGGAAGGAGCAACGCGTACCCGCGGTCCCGCCTCCGCTGGTCGCGCGGACCGCCGCGGACTACGCGACGCCGCCCGGGTCGGGCCTGCGGGTCACCTGGATCGGCCACGCCACCGCGCTCGTGGAGCTCGACGGCGCGCGGGTCCTCACCGATCCGGTCTTCTCCGACCGCTGCTCGCCCTCCACGCTCGTCGGGCCGAAGCGGTTCCAGGCGCCGCCGATCGCGCTCGACGCCTTGCCGCCGATCGACCTCGTCGTCGTCTCGCACGACCACTTCGACCACCTCGACATGGCGACCGTGAAGGCGCTCGCGGCGCGGGGCTCGCGCTTCGCGGTCCCGCTCGGCGTCGGCGCCCACCTCGAGGCGTGGGGCGTGCCGGCCGGGCAGGTCGCGGAGCTCGACTGGGAGGAGTCGGCGACGGTCGGCCCGCTCACGGTGACCGCGACGCCCGCGCGCCACTACTCGGGCCGGAACCCCCTCCGCCGCGACGGCACGCTCTGGTCGTCGTGGGTCGTGGCCGGGCCGGCGCACCGGTTCTTCTTCTCGGGCGACTCGGGCTACTTCGATGGCTTCGCGAGGATCGGCGAGAAGCACGGGCCGTTCGATCTCACGCTCGTGAAGATCGGCGCCTGCGACCGGACCTGGCAGCAGATCCACATGTCGCCCGCGGAGGCCGTGCGCGTGCACCAGGACGTGCGGGGGAAGGTGCTCGTGCCCGTGCACTGGGGCACGTTCAACCTCGCCTTCCACGCGTGGAACGCACCGGCGGACGAGGTGGCCGAGGCGGCCTCGAGGGCCGGGGTCACGCTGGTGGTGCCGCGGCTCGGCGCGCTCGTCGAGCCGGCGAGCCCGCCTCCCCTCGACCCCTGGTGGCGGTAGCCCCGAGGTTCAGGTCACCGGATCGACCGCCCCCTCGCGCCGCTCCGGCCAGAACCCCACGACGAGCAGCGCGAGGCAGGTGCCGAGCTCGCCGAGCGCCGCGGGCAGGGTCGCGAGGCGGGCCAGGGTCGAGCCCGCGTACTCCGGGGTGAGGAGCTTCCCGAAGACCTCCAGGAGGTAACCCGCGCAGCCGAGGGCGAGGAGCACGCCCAGGGCACGCGGGACGGCGCGGGAGCGCCACACGAGCCAGCCGAGCGGGAGGAGCCAGAGCCCCCAGAACACCTTCGCGACGAGGAGCCCGTTCCCGTAGGCGCGCAGCGCGCGCGCGACCTCGGCCTCCAGCGCCGCGCCGCCGAGCCCGGGGTCGGCGAGCAGGGCGAGCACCTCGGCGCGGTGGGCGACGGCGGCGAACGAGAGCGGGACGCTCACCGCTGCGAAGGCCACCATGAGCGCCGCCGCGGCGGGCCCGGCGGGCGCGAGCAGCCGGTGGAGCGCGAGCGGCAGCAGCAGGAACGCCACGTAGCACGCGACGCTCGCGGCGAGGCCGGCGCGAAAGAGCCCCTCGTGCGCGGTGAGGGCCCTCACGGTGGCCGCGGCATCTCCGGGCACGATCACGCGAGAGGGCACGTAGCCCAGGCTGAACATCCCCGTCGCGACGACGACGGCGTAGAGGAGGCCCGCCGTGCGCGCGTATCCCCTGCGCTCCGGCGCGACGCTCACCCGCCCTCCCGCGGCCAGGTCCACGCGTACCCGACGACCGCGAGCGTGAGCGCGACCTCGATGACGCCCAGCAGGACGTAGAAGGCCCACGCACCGGGCATCGTCGCGAGCATGATGAGCGTGAAGGTCAGGCCGAACACGACGTTCGCCCAGCGTGCGACGGGCGCCGGGAGCGCGAGCGTCAGGAAGACCATGGTGCTCGGGATCGCCATCATGAGGGCGGTGCCGGCGAGCACGCCCTGCGTGGCCTGCCCGAGGGGGCCCATCCGGCCGTCCAGCATCGACTGCAGCCGGCCCGGCGCGAAGAGTCCGAAGAAGTCGCCGTACAGGTAGCAGAGGGTCACGGCGGCCCAGAGCGCGGAGAGCCTGAGCCGGACGGGGATCCTGGAGTCGACGAGGGGGCGCGCGGTGCTCGGAGGCTTCGCGGAGTCCATGGATGCTGCGGAATACGGCGTGCGTACGGGGCTATTTCGGCGCGGCCTGCGGCGAGGCCGTCCGGAGCGAGCGCGGGTACGAGCCCCCGGCCATGGAGAGCCCCGCCCGCCCCACGGGGGCCCGTCACGTCCCGCTGCTCGTCCCGTTCTCCCTCCCGGCGCTTCCCGCGCCGAGGAGGACGGCCTTGAGACCCATCCCTGCCTTCGCGGCCGCCCTGGTCGCCGCCGCCGCGCTCGCCGCGCCGCGGTGCGCGGCCGCCGGCGAGTGTTACGGCATCCCCTCCTCCCTCGTCTTCGCACAGGCGGGGTACGACGACGTCGAGTCGGTCACCGCGACGGCGGGCGTTTACGTGGACCGGGGCACGCTCTCGGTGAACTACGTGAAGCTCAAGAACCCGCCCAACGGGTCGAAGCTCACCTCGGCCGGTTTCCGGTATACGCACGACCTCGAGGAGCGGAACCCGGAGCGCCGGTTCAACGGCTGCATGCTCCTCGGGTTCCAGTACGGGCAGGGCTGGCTCGTGAACGCGGACGGGCTGCGCATGAACGCCCGGCTCACGACCCGCATCGTGCCGATGGGCCTCGGGCTCTCCTACCGCCTCGTGGGCTCGCAGCGCTTCAGCGTCATCGCGTTCGCGATCCCGCAGGTCCGCCTCGTGAGCCGCGACATGCAGGTCTACGCGCGGAGCGGCGATCCGGTGGACGGCCCGAGCGACCCCACGCAGTACGGCTCGGCGCTCGGCGCGACCGTGGCGCTCGGGCCCGTCTACGCGCGGGCGACGTTCGACTGGACGAAGGGGCAGGACACGAGCTGGACCGTCTCCTTGGGAGCGGGGTGGTGAGCGCCATGAACCGGATCGCGATCCTCGCCGTGCTCCTCGCCGCCGGCTGCGGCAAGCCCTGGCCCTCTGGCTCCATCGACGCCGAGCGCACCGCGCTCGCAGATCCGGTTGCCTTCGCGACCGTCCACGTCGCGAACTACACGGCCGAGGGCCACGTCTGCGGCGTCTCGACCGGCGGCCAGGGCTACTGCTGGGGCCTCGCGCCCCTCGGCACGCTGCAGATGACCGACGACTGCGTCGTCAGCGACGACGGCATCTCCGCGTTCACCTCCGAGTGCTCGGTCCGGCCGGTGGCCGTGTCCGGCGGCCACACCTGGCAACAGCTCGTCACGAGCGACACCGCGACCCTGGGCCTCGACGCCGAAGGCCGGGTCTGGGGCTGGGGCGGCGGCACGGCGATCGGGCTCGGGCCGCTCGGCGCCGAGGACTACCCGCGGGAGATCCCCGGCCTCGCGGGGCGCCGGTTCTCGCGCATCGCGCTGGGGCGCTTCCTCGCGTGCGGCGTGACCACGGGCGGCGAGCTCGTCTGCTGGGGCAACACCGGTCCGGTGACGACGGGCGCGGCGGCCGAGGCGAGCTGCACCTTCGGCTGCCTCGCGCCGCCGGCGACCATCGGCACCGGCACCACGTGGAAGGACGTCGCCGTCGGGGACGCGCACGCATGCGCGCTCGACGCGGCGGGGGCGGTCTCGTGCTGGGGCGAGGGCACGAAGAACCAGCTCGGCTCGACGGCCCCGAGCACCTGCCCGGGCGTCACCGGCCTCTGCCGCCCGTCGCCGGCGCCGGTGCAGGCGACCGGCCAGACCTTCGCGTCGCTCCTCGCGATCGGGGACGAGACCTGCGCGCGCACCGCGGCGGGCCTCACGTACTGCTGGGGCAACCAGGTCCCGAAGGCGGCGTTCCCCGCGAACATGGGCACCTGGAAGGCGGCCGCGCCGACGCGGGTGAACTTCTGCGGCGTCACCACGGCGGGCGCGATCTCGTGCTCGCTCCCGTTCATCTCCGGGATGGCGGCGGGGCCGCTCCCGTCCACGGAGAAGTTCGTGGACCTCTCCGCGGCCGCGGGCAACCTCTGCGGCGTCTCGGAAGCGCACGAGGCGTGGTGCCTCGGGAACGCGTCGACCGCCATGCTCGGGACGGGCGAGCTCGGCCAGGGGATCCGCACCCAGCTCGCGAAGGTGTCGGCGCCGTTCAAGTACTGACGGGCGCGGCGGGCCCGCGCCGCCGCCCCGCGACGATCATCAACCCCGCCCCCGCCATCAGCGCGACGTCCGCCACGTTGAAGATCCCGGTCCGCACCGGGCCGACGCCGAGGTTCAGGAAGTCGACGACCCATCCGCCGGTCTGCACGCGGTCCCAGAGGTTCCCGGCGCCGCCGGCCGCGATGAGCGCCGCCGCCGCCGCGGCCGGCGTGGAGAGCCCGCGCCAGAGCGCCATCCCGAGCGCGAGGAGCACGATCGCGCCGGAGCCCCAGGTGAAGAGCGCGACCCGCACGCCGTCCGGCAGCCGCGCGCCGAGGCTCAGGAACGCGCCCGGGTTCCGGACGCGCTCGAGGCGGACCACGTCGGCGACGTACGAGTGCCGCTGCCCCTCGACGAGCCGCTCCACCGCGATGCGCTTCGTGGCCTGATCGCAGCCGAGCGTCGAGGCGAAGAGCGCGGCGACGAGGACGAGGCGGCGGGCGCCGGCGGGCATGGGCATGGGCGTGCCCCTAGGACGGCCGGTTCGAAAGCCCCTGCGCCTTCGCGAGCCGCTGCTCGACGTCGTCCTTCTCCCAGCGCACCGCCTGCAGCTCCGCGGCGATCTCGGCGACCTGCGCCTGGGCCTCCTCGGCAGCGCCGCGGGCGCTCGCGAGCTCCGCCTCGAGCGCCGCGCGCATCGTCGTGGCCTCCTCGCGGACCCGCTCGAGCTCGTCCTTCGACGCGGGGATCGTCGCGGGGGCCGGACCACCGGTGGTCTCGAGCACCTCGAGCCGGGTGCGGGCCTCGACGGCGGCGGCCTCGGCGAGCTGCAGCCGCTCTTCCTCCGACTCGAGCCGCGCGCCGAGCTCGGCGACCTGCGCCTCCAGCCCCTCGCGCACGGCCTCGGCCTCGCGCGCGGCCTCCTCGGCGCGGGCGAGCGCGGCGGCGAGCCGCGCGGCCTCCTCGGCCCGGGCGCCGCTCGACTCGCGCTGCGCCTCGACGGCGCGCAGCCGGCCCTCGAGCTGCTCGGCCTCGAGCACGGCGAGGTCGCGCTCGCGCATCGCCTGGTCCCGCTCGCGCAGGGCCTGGTCGCGGACGCTGAGCGCCTCGTCGAGCACCGGCGGCATCTCGGCCTGGGCCTGCCACTTCTCCGCCTCGTTGCGCGCGGCCTCGAGGTCGCGCTGCGCGATGGACGCGTCGGCGCGTGCCTCGAGCAGCTCGGAGCGGACCGCGGCGAGCTCCTCCTCGAGCTCGGTGGCGCGGCGCTTCTCCGACTCGGCGTCGGCGGCGAACGCGAGGCGCGACTCGGCCTCGCGGTCGGCCACCCGCCCGTGCTGCTCGACCTGCTCCTCGAGCTCGGCGAGCCGCGACTCGGCGGAGGTGGCCCGCGAGAGCGCGGCCTCCATGCCGGACTTCGCGGCCTGGGCCTCGGCGCGCGCCGCCTGCAGCGCGGCCTCGACCTCCACCTGACCACCCCGGATCGCCTGCGCCTCGGCGTGGGCCCGGTCGCGCTCCTCCTCCGCCCGGGTGAGCGCCTCCTTCAGCGCGGCGAGCTCTCCGGCCTGGCCGGACGCCTGCCCGGCCTCGGCGCGGAGCTTCTCGAGCTCCGCGTTCGACGCCTCCCAGGCCGCGGTCGCGGCCTGCTGCTCGTCGAGCGCGCGCGCCCGGTCGTCGCGAGCGGCGGCGAGCTCCACGCGCACGGACTCGAGCTCGGCGGCGAGCGCGTCGTGGGCGCCGCGCAGCTCGGCGTGGGCGGCCTCGAGCTCCGCGCGCGCGGTGCCGGCCTGGCCCGCCTCGGCGTGGGAGAGCTCGAGCGCCGCGAAGGCGGTCCTGAGCTCGGTGTGCGCCTGCAGGGTCTCGGCGTGGACCTGCTGGGCCTCCGCGTGCGCCGCGGCGAGCGCGTCGTGCGCGGACCGGGCTTCGGCCTGCGCGGCCTGGGCCTGCGCGAGCGCCTCCTGGAGCCGGGCCGCCTCGTCCTCGGCGGCGCGGGCGCCGGACTCGGCCGCCTCGCGGGCCACCTCGTGGCTCGCGACCGCGGCGCGGAGCCGGTCGAGCTCGGCCGCCGCGGCGTCGCGCTCGGCGGCGAGGGCGTTCTTCTCCGCGAGCAGCGCCTCCCGCGCGGCGACCGCCTCGCTCCGCTCCGCGAGCAGCGCGTCCCGCTCCTGGGCGAGCGCCTCCCGCTCCGCCCGGGCCTGGTCCCGCTCGGCGCGGAGCCCGTCGAGCTCCGCCCGCGCCTGGTCGCGCTCGCCCGCGAGCGCCACGATCTCCTCGCGCGCGCCGGCGAGCGACGCCGACCGCTCCGCCGCCTCGGCGGCGGCGTCGGCGAGCGGCCCGAACGGCAGCGCCACGAGCTGGAGCCCGGTGAGCTTCGCCGACGTCTCGCCGCAGACCGCGACGTAGGCCGCCGCGGCCGCGTCGCCGGCGAGCGTGCCGTCCATGCCGAGCTCGGGGTCCGGGCCCTGCTCGCCCATCGCGAGCACCCAGCCCACGACCGCCGACTGCGTCGCCACCTCGACCCACGGGAAGACCGCCGAGAGCGCGCCGGCGAAGGCCTCGAACGGCACCGGCGCGACGGCCGGATCGCCGGCGGCGTCGCCGAGCGCCGGCCCGTCCGCGGGGATCGCGGTGACGAGCCGGCCGCCCTTCGCGAGCAGCTTCGCGTACCGCGGGACCTCGGAGGGCTCCTCGGCGAAGCGCGCGCCGTCCCACGCGAGCACGAGGTCGAACGTGCCGGGGCGCAGCTCCTCGAGGCGGATGTCCTTGAACTGCACGAACGGGTGGTGCCCCGCCTCGCGCGCCGGCTCGAGGTCGGTGCCGGGCGGCTCGATGGAGAGCACCGCCGCGGCGCCGCGCTCGGCGAGGAGGAGCGCGCTCTGTCCGCCCGTCACCGCCGCGGCGCCGATCTCGAGCACCCGCTTGCCGGCGAGGAGGGGCTCGAGGAAGGAGTAGCGCGCGAGCAGTTCGCCCGCGCCGTTCCGCGCGTGGAAGGAGGACATCGTGGGCGATGTTACACCGCCCCCGGTGGCCGGGGTGAAACGGTAAGTGCTATCGCCCGCGGATCAGGGCTTCGCGGCGGGGGCGGCCGGGGTCCCGGGCTGCGCCGGGGCCTCCGGCCGGGGCGATTCGACCGCGCCGTCCGCCGCGGGGGCGCCGGAGGTCGGGGCGCCCCCGGGGGGCACGATCGGCCGGGGGCCCTGGCGGACGGCGGTGAGCACGGAGTCGACCGCGGGCTCGAGCTCCTTCAGGAGGAGCCGCGCGTCGGCGGCGTGCGGCGACCGCGAGCCGGCCGCCGCGCGGAGCCGCTCGGTCGCGCCGCGGAGATCCGCGGCCGCGCGGTCGAGCAGCCCCTGCGCCTCGAAGAAGCCGGACTCGGCGCGGAGCGCCCCGAGCACCTGGTGCTGCTCGGCGGAGAGGCCGGGCAGGCGCTCGGCGCGCTTCAGGTACTCGATGCCGCGGGCGAGCCGTTCCTTCACGCCGCTGTCGACGTCGCCGCGGGCCCAGCCCTCGATGACGGTGAAGAGCGCCTGATCGAGGAGCGCGCGCTCGTCGAAGCTCTTCTCCGGCGGGAGGGTCGAGCCCGGCGGCGGCACCACGGGCGCGTACGCCTGCTGGAGCTCGGGCTCGACCGGGTTGTAGGCCTCGCGCCCGAAGGGCAGCCGGGTCCCGTGCATCACGACGAGGCGGCCCTCGTCCGGCACGAGGTACCAGGTGCGCTGGTTGCGCTCGGAGAGCAGCATCACCACCGCGGCGACGAGCGCGAGGATGACGAGCGCCCCGAGCAGCGTCCGGATGCTGCCCCTCTGCCTGTAGTCTTCGGCCACGCGGATTCTCCGTGCGAGCGGGAGCCTGACGGGAGCTTAACGCCCGGCCGCCTTCGGCACTCCCACGAACGGCAGGTTGCGCCCCACCCCGTCGTGGTCGAGCCCGTAACCCACCACGAACACGTCCGGGATCTCGAAGCCGCGGTACGCGATCGGGACCTTCACCTTGGCGCGGGCGGGCTTCTCGAGCAGCGCCGCGACCTTCACGCTCGCCGGGTGGCGGGTGGAGAGGTTCTCGAGGAGGTAGCTCACGGTCAGGCCGGTGTCGACGATGTCCTCCACGAGGAGGAGGTGCTGCCCGGTCACCGGGCGCGAGAGGTCGGAGGTCACCCGCACGACGCCGGTCGACTTCGTGCCCTCGTAGGAGCTGATCCCCATGAAGTCGACCTTCACGGGGAGATCGATCGCGCGCACGAGGTCGGCGAGGAAGAGGAAGCTGCCCTTCAGCACGCCCACCACCGTGAGCTCCTTGCCCCGGTAGTCGGCGGTGATGGCGGCCCCGAGCTCCCGCACGCGCTTCGCGAGGTCGGCCTCGGAGATGTGGACGTCGTAGCCGGAAGCGAGCTCGCCCATCTTCACACCCACGCGTTGTTCATGAGCTCGCCGAGCCCGCCGCCGCCCGGCACGATGTACTGCCGCTCGTCGAGGCCGCGCTCCTCGTCCCAGCGGGTGCCGGGCACGGTGTCGAGCACGTCGGGCGCCGAGAGGCCGCGGTCGAGGCGGGCGGCGTAGATGACCACCTCGGGGTGCGTCGCCGTCATGTTCTTCACGTACTCGGGCGTCACGATGAGGTGGATGTTGACGATCTTCTTCGCCTTGCCCGGGACCTTCTCCTTGTAGGTGGAGATGGCGGTCGCGAGCGAGCCGCCGGTCGCGCCCATCGGATCCGGGAAGAGCAGGAAGGCGCCGTCGACGTCGCCGCCGATCTTCATGCCGCCGATGCCGGCTCCGACGACGTGGTGATCCTCGGCGAGCATGCGGCTCATGATGATGTGGTCCTGGCGGACGAGCTGCGGGTCGAGGACCTCGTTGAGGAGGTCATAGGCGACCTGCGACGGGATCGCGCCGGCGCGGGCGATGTTCACCGTCACCGCGCGGACGTCCTTGTCGACGACCTCGCCCTCGAAGATGGCGCGGGGCGAGGAGTCGATCATGCGGGTGGGCACCGCCACCCGGCGCCGCGGGAACTCGGCGGCGATGACGGTCCGGATGAGGTGGTCGTAGATGGACCGGACGAGCCGGTTCACCTCCGGCTGCTTCGTCTCCTTCGAGCAGAGGTTCGCGAGCTGCCAGAGGAGCAGCGGGTTCGCGAGGACGTGGACGTTCGAGCCGTACTTGTGCTCGAGCTCCGAGAACCTGAAGGGGACGCTGTCGTAGGCCCGGTCGCGCATGGGGCGGGAGTGTAGAGCACACCCCCGCCCCCCTGGCCACGGGCAAGGTGACCTACTTCGAAGCGCCGGCGGGAGACCCCTGGACGGTCAGGGCCTTCGCGTCGACGTAGCCGGTCTTGCCGTCCGCGAGCTTCACGCGGCGGAAGCCGTGGACGACCTCCTGCGAGACCTGGACCTGCGCGCCGGCCTCGACCGGCCCGGCGGAGGCGGCGTCGGCGGACGGCGCCCGGCGGAGCTCGGTCGCGGCGGCGACCGTGGCCGAGAGCTGCGCCGCCGGCGGGGCGGACAGGCGGGTGACCGGCTCCTCCATGAAGGCGGAGCGGCAGGCGGAGAGGACGGCGAGGATTGCGAACGCTGCGAGCTTCTTCGTCATGGCTGGGATGCTCCTGTGGTGTTCGGTCCGGGAGAGACGGGCCGGAAGAAGGACGCGCATCCTGCGTCCGCCCGGACGCGGAATCCACGGACCTCGCGTCGCACGACCCAGCGTGCTAGAGCCCGGGCCGTGCGCTTCGTGACCCTCGCCCCCGCCAAGGTGAACCTCGTCCTCCGCGTCGGCGCCCTCCGCGCCGACGGCTTCCACGACATCGCGTCGCTCATGGTGCCGCTCGATCTCGGCGACCCCGTGGAGGTGCGCATCGGGAGCCGCCCCGGCCCGGTCACCTGCAAGGTGCCCGGCCGCCCGGAGCTCGACGGACCGGGGAACCTCGCCGCCCGCGCGGCCGAGAAGTTCAAGGCCGCGTTCGGCGTCGACCGGGCGATCGCGATCAGGATCGTGAAGCGCATCCCGGTGACCGCGGGGCTCGGCGGCGGCTCCTCCGACGCGGCGGCGGTGCTCCGCTGCCTCGCCCGCGCGTTCCGCGTGAAGGACGACCGGACCCTCGCGCGGCTGGCGCTCGAGGTCGGCTCCGACGTGCCCTTCTTCCTGGGTGAGGGCCCCGCCTGGGCCCGGGGCCAGGGCGAGCGGCTGCGTCCTGCGAAGGTGCCGGTCCAGCACCTCGTGCTGCTCTTCCCGGAGGATCCGGCGCTCGGAATCCGGGCAGGCGAGGCGTACCGCTGGCTCGACGCCTCGCGGCAAGGACGGGAGGTGCCGGACCTGCCCCGCCCTCGTCCGTTCGGTCGGTCCCTGCTGGGGAACGACCTCGAGCCGCCGTGCCTCGAGCAGCGTCCGGTCCTAGAGGGGTTCCTGCGCCGCCTGAGCGGCGCCGGTGCGGCCGCTGTTATGATGAGCGGCAGCGGCCCTACCGTCTTCGGAGTCTTCGAAGATCGGCGCTCCGCCTCGAAGGCGGCGACGATCATCTCGAAGGAGGTCGGCCGCGCGGTGCGGGTGCTCGTCGCGCGGACGGTCTCACGGCAACCGGGGGTGACATCGTGGAGATCACCGAGGTCCGCGTCTTCCCCGTCAACGAGGAGAAGCTGAAGGCCTACGTCACGATCACGCTCGACCACTGCTTCGTGATCCGCGACCTCAAGGTGATCCACGGCAACACCGGCCTCTTCATCGCGATGCCGGCGAAGCGGCGCAAGGACGGGACCTTCAAGGACATCGCGCACCCGCTCAACTCGGACACCCGCGAGAAGATGGAGCGGCAGATCCTGGCCGAGTACGAGCGCGAGATGCGCAAGGGCGGCGGCCTCGCCGCCCCCGGGCCGCGCCCGACGGGGACCGAGTCGCTCGCGGACGAATAGACGTTTAGCCGTCCTCGCCTGACGCGGATCAGGCGCCCCCTCGCACCGTCGGTACGCTCGCCCGCCCGCTCCGCGGCCGCCGGGCCCGCGGCCCGTGTCGGCGTCGGAGGGATGGAGTATGAGTGACGCCTTCGCGACGGCCAGGGCGGCCCCAACCCGGGAGCAGGCATGGACTACAGGAACGGCAACGGCAGCGGGCACCGCGACTACCGGATCTTCACGGGCAACTCCAACAAGCCGCTCGCCGAGGCGATCTGCAAGGACCTCGAGCGGCCGCTCGCGCGAGCCACCGTGGGCCGCTTCTCCGACGGCGAGATCCAGGTCGAGATCTCCGACAACGTCCGCGGCCTCGACTCCTTCGTGATCCAGTCCACCTGCTCGGACGCGAACGCGAACCTGATGGAGCTCCTGATCCTGATCGACGCGCTCAAGCGCGCGTCCTCGGGCTCCATCACCGCCGTGCTCCCCTACTACGGCTACGCCCGCCAGGACCGGAAGGTCGCCTCCCGCGCGCCGATCACCGCGAAGCTCGTCGCCGACCTCCTCGAGGCCGCCGGCGCGACCCGCGTCGTGTCGATGGACATGCACGCCGGCCAGATCCAGGGCTTCTTCAACATCCCGTTCGACCACCTCTACGCGGCGCCGGTGCTGCTCGGCGAGATGAAGAAGCGGTTCGAGGGCGCGGGCCAGGACATCATCGTGGTCTCGCCGGACGCCGGCGGCGTGGAGCGCGCCCGCGCGTACTCCAAGCGGCTGAGCTGCGGCCTCGCCATCGTCGACAAGCGGCGCACGAAGCCGAACGTCGCCGAGATCATGAACGTGATCGGCGACGTGCGCGGCAAGCAGGCCATCCTGCTCGACGACATGATCGACACCGCCGGCACCCTCACCCAGGCGGCGAACGCGCTCGTCGACAACGGCGCCACGAAGGTCTTCGCCTACGCGACGCACGGCGTGTTCTCCGGCCCCGCGGCCGAGCGGATCACGAAGAGCCCGATCGACGAGGTCGTCGTGACCGACTCGATCCCGCTCCGCCCCGAGGCCGCCGCCTGCCGGAAGATCCGCCAGCTCACGGTGGCGAGCCTGCTCGCCGAGGCGATTCGCCGGATCCACTCGGCGGACTCGCTGTCGTCGCTGTTCGTCTAGCGCGCTGCGTCCTTCGACCTCGGCCCGCTGCCGCGGGCCCACGCTCGGATGAGCGGTGACGTCCGTTCCGGTTCACCCGTCGCCGGGAGCCCCGGTGGGTCGGTTTCACCCTCCGTACAGGGAACCGGCGCCGCGCCCGGCTAGAACCGGGGGATGGTCCCCGACCCCCGGTCCGGCGCCCGCCTCGCGGTGGCCCTCGCCGCCCTCGCCCTCGCCGCCTGCTCCGTCGACGTCTCGGTCCCGCAGGGCGCGAAGGTGTCCTGCGGAGGCGACGCCGACTGCCCGGGCGGCTTCCGGTGCAATGCGTCCACGGGCGCCTGCGTGCCCTCGAACGCGAGCGACCTCACCGCCCCCGTCGTCCTCTCGGTGACGGTCGCGCCGGCCGTCGCAGGGCTCGCGCCGGGCGGGGGCCACGACCCGTTGGCCCTGACGCTCGTCACCGACGAGGTGCTCGCCGGGACCCCGCGCGTCTTCTTCGAGGATGGCGCCACCGAGCGGAGCTTCGGGGCGCTCGCGCTCGACGCGACCCAGCCCGCGACCGGGCACCGCTACCTCGCGACCTACGCGCCGACCGGCGCCGAGACGCAGGCGTCCTTCCCGCTGAGGGCGGTGCTCGAGGACGCGGTCGGCAACCGCTTCGCCGGCACGCTCGCCGCCTCGGTCGCCTTCGACTTCGTGGCGCCGGAGGTCCTCGCCGCACCCGCCGAGCTCGCGCCGACCGTGGTGCTCCTCCCGGACCCTTCGCAGAACCCGCTCGCGCGGGAGGTCGCCCAGGTGACCCGCGTCGCGAACGCGACCACCCGCGTGCTCGTGAGCTTCACGGCGTCCGAGGACGTCGGCCCCCCGGCGCTCCACACCTCGCCCGCGACCGGCCTCGCCTTCAAGCTCTTCGGCCGCGCGGGCAACACCTGGACGTTCGAGGTCGACTGGGCCGCGACCGCCGGCGCGCTCGGCGGCAGCTACGACGTCGTCGCCTCGCTCGTGGACGCGGCCGGGAACGCGACCGACGCGACGCTCCCCGGGACGAAGCTCTCGCTCGACAACGGCGCGCCCGGCGAGCCGGACGTGGTCGCCGCGCGCGCGATCAGGCTCGTGCGCGCGCCCTGGGGCGGCCCGGACGGCGCGGCGGGGCTGTTCCTCGAGGGCGAGGAGGGCGCGGTCGAGCCGGGCGCGTGGGTGCTCGTCTACTCCGACGCGGGCGCCACCCGCGAGCTCGGCCGCGCGCAGTCGAGCGCGAAGGGCGCGTTCGGCGGACCGTCCGGCACCCCGCGCTTCGTGCTCGCGAGCGGCGACCTCGACCAGGTCTTCCTGCGCGTCGCCGACGCCGCGGGCAACCTCTCCGGCGGCGGCGTGGCCACGCGCGTGCGCGACGTGCTCTGGCGCGCCACCCTGGGCGGGAAGCTCGCCGGCGATCCCCTCTCGAACCCGCACCGCGCCTTCACGACGCCCTGGCTCGCGCCGTTCCGCGATCAGCGCGTCTCCGACGAGCTCCCCGGGGCCGCGCTCGCCACCGCCGAGGGGACGGCCGTCCCGGCGAGCGGGGGCGGCACCTGGTGGCAGCTCGACACCCTCGCGAGCTCGAGCCCGGAGGGGCGCACGCGCCAGGGCATCGCCTACGACCCCGTGTCCGGCACCACCTACGTGGCGGGCGGCTACCGCGACGGCTCGAGCGGCGGGGAGATCGCCGCGACCTGCAAGAACTCGGCGTACGGCTACGCCAACTCCTTCCCGTTCGCCGCGCGCGGCTTCGAGCGGCGCTGGCGCCTGCCCGTGCCGTCGGCGCTCTCGTCCTCGCCCTCGCCCGGCACGGCGCGGCTCGTCTTCGACGGCACCCGCGACGTGCTGATGCTCCGGCAGGGCAGCGCGCAGTACCGCTGGGATGGCGCCGCGTGGATCTCCGAGTGCGGGACCCAGGCGTGCCAGGGCGGGCTCTCCTGGCTCGAGCTGCCGGGCAGCGCTCTCTGGTTCGACCCGGTGGCCCGGCTCGTGCGGGCCGCCACCCCGGCCGACCTCTCGTTCAACCCGGCCGTCGCGACCTGGAGCTGGGACGGGTCGAGGTGGAGCGAGACCTGCACCGACGCGACGTGCCTCGCGACGCGCCCGAGCGGTCCGCCCGCAGGCGCGAGCTTCGACGACCGCACCGGCGAGCTCGTCGCGTTCGGCCTCGGCGTCGACCGCCGCGAGACCTGGAGCTTCGACGGCGCGCGCTGGAAGCAGCTCTGCACGGCCGAGCCGTGCCTCTCGTCGCGCCCGCCCGCGCGCGTCCGGGCCGCGATGGTCTACGACCGCGCCCGCGGCGAGCACGTGCTCTTCGGCGGCAACACCACGGGCACCGCGTGCACGGGCGCGTACGTGAAGACCGCGCTCCCGGCGGGCGCCCCCCTGCCCGATCCGGCGTTCCAGGACACCTGGACCTTCGACGGCGCGACCTGGACGCAGCGCGGGGGCGCCGGGCCGGGCCCGCGCTACGACCACGCGATGGTCTGGGACGGGCTGCGGGGCAAGGTGATCCTCACCGGTGGCACGTACTGCGATTGCTTCGGCTACCAGGGGAACCCGGGTGTCTGGGGCGACGTGTGGACCTGGGACGGCACGGCCTGGGCGCAGGACGTCGACGCGGGCGGCGTCGCGAACTTCTTCCTCGGCACCCCGCCCGGCTCGACGCACCACGCGGCGGCGCTCGACCCGACCTCGGGCCGACCCGTCATGCGGGGCGGCAAGCTCGGGACCGACCTGTGGACGTTCCGGAGCGGACGGTGGTGGGTGCGAACGGGCGTGGGCGACCCCGGGCTCTCGGAGGCGCCGCTCGCGAGCCCGACGCCGAATGGCGGGGCGTCGCCGCTGGCGCCGGTCACCTTCGCGGGCTCCGACCCGGGCGGCTTCCAGGCCACCTCGGCCGGCGCCTGGCAGCTCGTGAGCGACGTGTGGGCCAAGGCCTGCGGGGCCACCGGCTGCGAGACCGGCGCGCCCTCGCCGCGTTACCTCCACGCGATGGCCGGCGACGGCGCGGGCGTGATCGCCTTCGGCGGCAGCGACTGGCTCCCGGCGCCCAGCGGCGGCGGCCCGCCGACCGGCGGCCCGCCCACGACGAAGAAGGGCGACACCTGGCGCCTCGTGCCGCCGGCCGGGTGGACGCAGCTCTGCACCGCGCCGGGCTGCGCCGCGGCCGCGCCCCCCGCCCGTGTCGGCCCGGCGATGGCGAGCCCCGCCGCGGGCCAGGTGCTGCTCTTCGGCGGCGCGACGTCGCTCGCCGTCACCCTCGGTGACACGTGGCTCTGGAACGGGACCTCGTGGGCGCCCGGCACCTCGGCGCAGAGCCCGCCCGCGCGCACGGGGCACACGCTCGTGACCGATCCCGGGCGCGGCGTCGTCGTCCTCTACGGCGGCTCCGACCTCGCCGGGAGCGACTACACGGGCAACCCTGCCGACGGCTTCTTCGTGACGCCCGCCCAGCACCTCCTCCCCGCCGGCTACGACGTCGTCTGGGAGTGGAAGGCCGACACCTGGCAGCCTGTGCCCAGCCTCGCGCCCCGGCCCCGCGACACGCCGCCGGGCGCGCGGTCGTTCCACGCGGCGGCCTGGGACCCGGACTCGGGCGGCATGCTCGTGAACGGCGGCGCGCCGCCGCCCGCGATCTACCTGTGGGGCGTGAACACCGCGCACGACGGCGAGCCCTCGACCTGGCTGTGGGACCCGGAGCCGGCGGGCAGCCCGGCGCTCGTCGCCCGGTTCAACGCGGCGACCGCCGGGAGCGCGGTCAGGCCGCTCGTCTCCGCCGTGGAGGCGCGCTGGGTGGGCACGGCCTCGGGCAAGGCCGGCGCCTCGCCGGTCACGACCGCGGGGTTCAAGGTGTGGGACCGGACCGGCTGGCGTGCGATCCCGGCCTCCGCCTGCGGGGCCGGCTGCCGGGGCTTCGACACGTCGACCGGCGTGGGCGACCTCGACGCCCGGCGAATCCAGCGGATCTTCACGGGGAACGAGGTGATCCTGGCCGTCCAGCCGGACGGGACGAATGGCGCTGGGCTCGACCGGGCGACCCTCGACACGGACTACCTCGAGCTCGGGCTCTGGTACCGGTGGCCCTGATCCCGCGGATCTAGCCGATCCACGCGAACCGCGGGTGCCGGACACGACCCAAGCGGTTGACGCGGCCCGGGTTTTCCCGTAGAAACCCGCGTTCCTCGGGGTCCGGCCGTCGGGTCCCGTCCAGGCAGCACACAACCACAGCACGCCACCCAGGACCGGGTAGCTCATCGAACCGGCCCCTCGAATCCGCACGCAGCGGAAGGCGAGTCCACTGGGAGAGAGAGCCATGTCGAACGTCCTCACCGCGCAGCCCCGCACCGAGAAGGGCAAGGGCCCCGCGCGCCGCCTCCGTCAGAAGGGCCTCATCCCCGCCGTCGTCTACGGCGGCAAGGCCACCCCGACCCACCTCGCGGTCGATCCGAAGGCGCTGATGCTGGCGCTCGAGACGCCGAACAAGTTCAACACGCTGCTCACGCTGAAGACCGACGCCGCCGAGAAGCACGTCCTCTTCAAGGACTGGGCGGTCGACCCGGTCTCCCGCGAGCTGCTCCACGCGGACTTCCTCGAGGTCGCGCTCGACAAGCCGGTGAAGGTCTCGGTCCCGGTCGTCACGACCGGCCGCGCCGACGGCGTCGCCGCGGGCGGCATCATGTCGATCGCCGCGCACGAGATCGTGCTCGAGGCGCTCCCGACCAAGATCCCGGCGAAGATCGAGGTGGACGTCACGCCGATCAAGATCGGCTCGTCGCTCCACATCTCCGAGCTGAAGGCCCCCGAGGGCTGCAAGTTCAAGTACTCCACCGACTACGTGGTCGTCTTCGTGTCGGTGCCCGAGAAGGAGGAGGTCGTCGCTCCGGTCGCCGCGGTTCCGGGTGCCGAGGGTGCCGCCGCCGCCGCTCCGGGCGCCCCGGGTGCCGCTCCCGCCGCTGGCGCTGCTCCGGCCGCCGCGGGTGCCGCGCCGGCGAAGGGTGGCGCTCCCGCCGCCGCGGCTCCGGCCGCGAAGGGCGGCGACAAGGGGAAGAAGTAGAGGTCCCCTTGAAGCTCGTCGTCGGCCTCGGCAACGTCGGTCCGGAGTACGCACGCACGCGCCACAACGTCGGCTTCCTCGTCGCCGACCGGCTCGCGCAGGCCCTCCGGGCCGACTTCGCCGCCGAGAAGAAGTTCTCGGCGGAGCTGGCCGAGGGGAAGCTCGCCGGCGAGCGCGTCCTCGTCATGAAGCCCACGACCTACATGAACGCGTCGGGCGAGGCCGTGGGCCCCGCGCTGCGCTTCTACAAGCTCGGCCTCGAGGATCTCGTGGTCGTGCACGACGACCTCGAGCTCGCCGAGTACCGGGTGCAGCTCAAGGTCGGCGGCGGTCACGGCGGCAACAACGGCGTGAAGAGCGTCAACTCGCACGTGGGCGGCACGAACTACGCGCGGGTGCGGGTCGGCGTGGGCCGCCCGCCGCAGTTCATGGACCCGGCCGACTACGTGCTGGGCAAGTTCCCGAAGGGCGCGGAGGCGGAGCTCGAGGACTGCCTCGAGCGCGCCACCGAGGCGGCCCGGCTCGCCTGCGAGCTCGGCGCCGCGAAGGCGATGAACCAGATCAACCGCCGGCAGAAGGACGCCGGCGGCGCAGGGCAGGAAGGCTGAACGGTTTCACCCGCGGACCGGCATGGGGCCGGGCCGCGGTTCACAGGGACTCCTCGCGGCGGGTGAACCGCCGCTTTCAGACCCGAGGGGAGCACAAGATGCCCGAGACGAAGCAGCTCGTGCGCGAGTACGAGACCATCTACCTGCTCAAGGCGGAGACGCCCGACGACCAGGTGGAGGAGATCAAGGAGCGCCTGCGCGGCGTGGTCAGCCGCGAGGGCGGGAAGGTCATCCGGTTCACGAACCAGGGGAAGCGGAAGACCGCCTTCCCGGTCGGCAAGAACCCGAAGGCCCTCTACATGCACTGCCTGTACGTCGGCAAGCCCGGCCTCGTGGCCGAGTTCGAGCGCAACCTGCGCATGCTCGACGTCGTCCAGAAGTTCCAGTCGGTGAAGGTGGCCGAGGACGTGGACTTCGAGGCGCGCCAGGTGGAGCAGGACGTCAAGATCACCGCCCCCGAGGAGGAGACCAAGCCTCGCGAGGAGCGCGGCGAGTTCACCCCTGGTGAGGACGGCTTCGAGGCCGAGCCCTCGGAAGAGCGGGAGGAGTAGGCCATGGCGCGTCCTGACATGGGCGGTCCCAAGATGGGTGGCGGTTCCGGCGGTCCCCGCGGCGGCGGCTTCGGCGGCGGTGGCGGCGGCGGCTTCGGTGGTGGTGGCGGCGGGTACGGCGGCGGCCGCGGCGGTGGTGGCGGCGGCTACGGCGGCGGTGACCGCGAGGACCGCGGCTTCGGCGGCGGGCGCGGCGGCGACGACCGCGGCGGCGACGAGGGCGGTGGGCGGCGCGGCTTCGGCCGTCGCAAGGTCTGCCGGTTCTGCGCCGACAAGGCGCTGAAGGTCGACTACAAGGACCAGGGCCAGCTCAAGTACTTCCTCACCGAGCGCGGCAAGATCATTCCCCGGCGGATCAGCGGCAACTGCGCGAAGCACCAGCGCGAGGTCGCCACCGCGGTCAAGCGGGCCCGCATGCTCGCGATCCTGCCCTACACCGTCGGGCAGATCTGAGAGAGGCCAGCCATGAAGCTCATCCTCCGTGAAGACGTGGACAACCTCGGCAAGGGCGGCGAGGTGGTGGACGTGAAGCCCGGCTACGGGCGGAACTTCCTCATCCCGCGCGGCCTCGCCGTGCCGGCGAGCACGAAGAACGTTCGCGAGCTCGAGCACGAGAAGGCGATGGCGTCCGCCAAGGCGGCGAAGCTCAAGGCTTCCGCCGAGGCCGTCGCGAAGCGCCTCAACGACACCCCGATCACGCTCAAGCGCAAGGTCGGCGAGCAGGACAAGCTGTACGGCTCGGTCACCGCGCTCGACGTCGCCGAGGCCCTCGCGGCCCGCGGCGTCCAGCTCGACCGCCGCTCCATCGACCTCGCCGAGCCCATCAAGACCGTGGGCGCGCACGAGATCCCGGTGAAGCTGCACTCCGAGGTCGTCGCCAAGGTGAAGCTGACGGTCGAGGCGGAGGCCTAGCCTCGCCGGAACCGCTCATCCTGAGCACACGAAGGGCCAGCCTCCGGGCTGGCCCTTTTCATTTTGCAGCGCACCGCTGTCGCACACCTCCCGTGAACGGCGCCCCGCCGCGCCCCGCCCGGCGCGCGGCGATCCGCCCTGGGTGCTCATCCACCGCGCACGCACGCGGGACCCCAACCGCCCCGCTGGACGCGGACGATGCGTACGCGCTCACTCGTGCCCCGGAGCGACCGCCCCGCGGGTGCACCAGGGGCTCGCGGGCGGCCGCAGCAAGCGGAGGAAGCCATGAGAACGTGCCTGGCCGCGCTGGTGCTGGTCCTGACGTGCACCGCCTGCGAGCAGCGAGCCGATGGGAGGACCGGCGCCGCGGAGGAAGCGCTGGCTGCGGCCCCGACGTACGTGCAGCCGGCCGGGACGGTGGTCGTGAACTTCAGCGTCGACGACCGCGAGAACCGCGTGTACGGCGACCTCGGGCTGAAGTGGAAGGGCGGGTTCTTCGTCGACCGCTTCACCCGGCTCCTCGTCCGCGACGACAGCTGGAGCGGCGGCGTGGATCTCTACGGCTTCCCGGCGCTGTTCGACGACGGCCCGTGGACCACGGGTGGCCACGAGCCCGCGGGGGCGAAGCCGGGGGATCACGTGCTCGGCATGGTCGCCTTCGCCTACCCGCCCGCCGCCGGCGAGGACGCCTTCGGGTATGGCCTCATCGACGTGATGTACGAGCGCTCCTACGGCAACGGCTGGATCTGGTCCGGCCCGAACGGCACGCTCGTGATCCCCGCCGGCGCGACCGGCGAGCTCGTCGCTCCCGGCGTGCGGCTCCAGAAGTTCGGCAAGCAGGATCTCCGGCTCGTGCTCGACACGAAGGCCCTCGTCGACCGCGGCTGGCCCTGGGACCTCTCGTTCGTGGGCGTGAAGAGCGGCACCTGGGGCTGGGGCGTCGCCGGCATGGAGGACCTCGGCGACGGCGTGTTCGCGCTCGAGCTCGGCACGCTGCTCGACGCCGGCCTCCTGCCCCAAACCGGGCTGCTCCGGCAGGGCACCGAGTCGGAGTTCGCGTTCGTGCTCGGCTGGGAGGACTACGCCGGCTGGCAGTGGGACGACGACGCGGGCTGGTTCTGGGCGCCGTTCGGCGAGGGCGTGAGCGCCGCCACGCGCTGCAAGCGGCTCGACCGCTGGGTCCCGGCGCCGGTCGGCCGCGCCTGGAACGCCAACACCTCGGTGATCGCGCCGAGCGCCTGCGCGGAGTGACGCGAACGGTCCTGGCGGGGCCGGGACGTGCCCGGCCCCGCCGGGCGTGCTATCTCCCCCGGCTCCGTGCCGGACCGCCCCACCCTCTACGCCGTCGACTTCGGCACCTCGAACTCGCTCCTCGCGGCGGCGAGCGCGGAGCGCACCTTCCCGCCGGTGCCGCTCGACCCGGACGCGTCCGACCCGACCGTGCTCCGGAGCATCCTGTGCTTCCCGGACGAGGGCGGGGCGTTCGTCGGAGCCGCGGCGCTCGCGCAGTACGTCGAGCACGGCGGCGAGGCGCGGCTCCTGCGGTCGGTGAAGCACCACCTCGGCTCGAAGAACTTCCGCGGCACGGTCGTGCGCGGCCGGATGGTCTCGGCCGAGGATCTCGTGGCGCACCTCCTCCGCACGATGCGCGAGCGCGCCGACCGTCACTTCGGCGTCGAGGTGAAGCGGGCGCTCCTCGGCCGGCCGGTGCACTTCCAGGGCGAGGACGACGCGTTCGCGGAGGGCCGGCTGCGCCGCGCCGCGGAGGCCGCCGGCTTCGACGAGGTCCGCTTCCTGCCCGAGCCGATCGCGGCCGCCCGCGCGTTCGGCGCGGCGACGGCCCGGGAGGAGCTCGCGCTCGTCGGGGACTTCGGCGGCGGCACCTCCGACTTCACCGTGCTGCGCCTCGCGCCCGGCGACGCCGCCGGCGGCGACGTGCTCGCGGTGGGCGGCGTCGGCATCGCCGGCGACGCGCTCGACGCCTCGATCATGCGGGAGCGCGTGAGCCGGCACTTCGGCGCGGAGGTCCAGTACCGGGTTCCGTTCGGGAAGAACGTGCTCACGATGCCGAGCGGCGTGATGAGCCACCTCCTCTCGCCCGCGCACCTCTCGATGCTGCAGCGCCGGGACGTCGCGAGCTTCCTCGACGACGTGCGCCGCTGGTCGCTCGGCGCCGACGACGAGCGCCGGATGGATCAGCTCCGGGTGCTCGTCGAGGACACGCAGGGCTTCGCGCTCTTCGAGGCCATCGAGCAGGCGAAGCGGGCCGTGTCCGAGGCGGAGAAGACGGTGGTGCGCTTCGAGTACGCCGACATCGACGTGAGGGAGCCGCTCACCCGCCGCGCGTTCGAGCAGGGGAGCCAGCGCGAGGTCGACGCGATCCTCGGGTGCCTCGACGCGACGCTCGCCGAGGCCGGCGTCTCGCCCGGCGAGGTCACGGTGGTCTGCTGCACCGGCGGCACCGCGCGGGTGCCGCGCATCGCCGCCGAGCTGCGCCGCCGGCTGCCGTCCGCGCGGATCGAGCAGTTCAAGGGCTTCCACGCCGTCGTCGAGGGCCTCGCCGAGGAGGCCCGGGCCATCGAGGCGGGGCGGCGGTGAGCGCTGCCTACTCGCAGACCGGCGCGGTCTTCGCCCGGGCCGGCGTCTTCGCGGACAGCGCGCGGAGCCGGGCCTTCGCCTCGGTGGCGTTCCGGCCCGTGGTCCCCACCGCCTTCCACGCGTCCTGCGCGGCCTTGAGGCGGCCCTTCTCCTTCGGCGCCGCGAAGTAGGCCTCCTCGAGCGCGCGGGCGCGGACGAGGCGGGCCTCCTCGGCGAGGTCGGCGGCGGGCTTCCGCGCGAGGAAGGCGGCCGCGCGCGCGGCCACCTCCTGCGAGGTGCACGGCGCGGCGAGCCGGACGAGGCGCAGCCCGGCCTCCTCGGCGGGGCGGCCCTCGCCGGAGACGCGCGCCTCGAAGGCGCCGCGGTAGCGGACCTTGTTGTTGCCGGCGGCCTCGAAGATGGGCGCGCCGAGGAGCTTCGCCGCCCGGTCGTGCAGCGCGGCGACCTCGGGGTCGACGCGGTCGGCGAGCGACTCGGCGATGCGGCCCGCGGCCACGAGCGCCTCCGCCCGGCCGGGCGCGCGCGGCACGAGGCCCGCGTACGCGGCGGCGAGCTGGAGCGCGGCGACCTCACGCCCGTCGCGCGCGAGCGCCTCGACCTCCGCCCGCACCGCGGCGGCCGCGGCGGCGCCCTGACCGAGGCCGAGCAGCGCGTAGCTGCCCGCGCCGCTGGCCGCGTGGACGGCGAGGAGCGCCGGCGCCTCGGCGCGGGGCACGCCCGGTAGCCTCACCGCGAGGATCTCGCCCGGGCGGGCGGCCTGCGGCTTCCCGAAGCGGACCCGGTCGGCGGGCGGCGACGGCGGCTCGAGGTCCTTCGCGTCGGGCGTCCAGAGCTTCGCCTCGAGCGCGAGGTCGGGCTCGGGGATGCCCACGATCCCTTCTGGCGCCTCGCCGGGCTGGCGCGGGGCGACCGCCCAGGTGTCCCAGTCCTCGGCGCTGGTGTCGCCGCGCACCGGGCTGCCCTCGCCGAGGACGTTGCGGGAGGCGAGCTCGCGCCACTCCGGGTAGCGCTGGAAGCGGGCCGCGACCTTGTCCGGCGCGTCGTTCGGCTCGAGCTCCTGCCCGGGACCGGGCTCGCTGAGCCGGAGCTCGAGCACGTACGGATCGCTCGGCTTCTCGACGGGCCCGGTGGCCTTCGCGTGGACCTCGCGGACCGTGAGGAAGTAGGTGCCGGGCTCGACCGAGGCGGCGAGCATCTCGGGCCGGCCCGCCCCGCCGCGGTTCACGGTCGCGACGAGCGGCGCGGACGAGCGCGGATCTCCTCCCTCGCGCGCGCGGTTGAGCGAGAGCGCGACGTCCAGGCCGCGGATGCCCTCGCCCGGCTTCTCGCCGTGCCACTCGGCCACGAGCACGCGCAGGCCCGCCTCCTTCGGCACCTCGATGCGGTAGATGTCCGCGTCGCCGGCGTCCTCCGACAGCTTCGGCCCGATGAAGCCGCGCATCACCGCGACGCCGCCGGCCGGCTGGCCCTCGGGGCCGGGCGGGATGGGCAGCGGGTTCGCCTGGTCGGGCACGTCGTTCGGCTCGTGCTCGTTGCCGTCGTAGAGCGTGGCGGGGCGGAGCGCGGCCGGCACGGCCTGCGCGACGGCGGGGAGCTTCCGGGCGAGGAGGCCGTAGACGGCGTCCCACTGCCAGGCGACGAGCGCCGCGAGCACGACCGCGATCCCCGCGCTGGCGAGCGCCATGGGCAGGGCGCGGTGGCTGCGCTCGAGCGCGGCGAGCTGCGCCTCGAACTCCTTGAAGTCGTCGCGGTTCGCGATCTCGAGCTCGCCGGTGGTGAAGTGGGCGGGGAGCTGGCCCTCCGGGGCGGGCGTCCCGCGGCCGAGCGCGAGGAGCGCGTCGCGCATCTGATCGGCGTTCTGCCAGCGATCGGCGGGGTTCTTCTGCAGCGCGCGGTGGACGATCTCGGCGAAGCGGGTGGAGACGTGCGGCGCCTCGCGCTCGAGCGGCGGCGGCTCCTCCCTGAGGTGCGCGCCGACGACCTCCATCGGCGTCTTCTTCACGAAGGGCGGGTGGCCCGCGGTGAGCTCGTAGAGGAGGCACCCGAGCGCGTACAGGTCGGTGCGGTTGTCGACGTCGTCGCCGCGCGCCTGCTCCGGCGCGAGGTAGCTCGGCGTGCCGATGATGGTGCCCGCGCCGGTGAGCGAGCCCTTCTCGTCGCGGAACTTCGCGATGCCGAAGTCGAGGACCTTCACGAAGTCCTCGCCCGGGCGCGCCTGCATCAGCATCACGTTGCCGGGCTTCACGTCGCGGTGGACGATGCCCGCCTCGTGCGCCTCGGCGAGCGAGCCCAGGATCTGCTGGCCGATCTCGGCGGCGCGCTCCTCGGGGAGCTTGCCCTCGCCCTTGAGCAGGTGGGCGAGGTCCTTCCCCGGCACGTACTCCATCGCGAGGTAGAGGCCGCCCGTGCCCTCGACCTCGCCGAAGTCGAAGACCGCGATGGTGTGCGGGTGCGAGAGGCGGGAGACGATCGCCGCCTCGGTCCGGAACCGGTCGATGGCCCCCTCGTCGTCCGCGTAGTCGCCGCGCAGGATCTTGAGCGCGAGCGCCTTGCCCATGCGGACGTGCTCGGCCTTGAAGACCGCCCCCATGCCGCCCTCGCCGACGAGCGAGAGGAGCCGGTAGCGCTCGGCGACGACCTGCCCGATGTACGCGTGCCTGAGGGTCTTCGGGGTGGAGGCGCCCGCCTGGCGCAGGTCCTGGCCGCAGGCCGGGCAGAAGTTGACGGGCCCGGCCGAGGTGTCGGCGAGGTACCCGCACTTCGAGCACGGTGGCTGCTGCGGCGAGGCAGGGTCCGTCGCCATCCGCGCGAGACTACAGCGCGTTGCGCCCCGTACCAAGGCGGACGCCGGGCCCTTGAACCGGGGACCCACGCGCGGACGGGCGGTCCGGGAGGCGGTGCCGGACACGCCCGGAGCCGGTGCCGGACACCCGCCCGCCGGCCCGATATCTGCCCTCCCGGCGACCGCCCGGTCGGTTCGGCCGGTCGACCCGTCCGCGTCACCGGCCGTCGCACACCGGCCCCGCCGGCGAGTCTTTCGAGGGGTCCGCCGGGCGAGAATTCGCACCCACTCGCCCCTGTTCATCGGGGGCGACCGGACCGATACTGCCGGCCCGGACCGACCCCGCCGGACGGCTCGCACCCGAAGATCCTGCTCAGGCCCCCGGACGCCCTGCTAACATCGGAACCCCCGTGCTCAACTGGCTGCACAACATCGTCTCCCGCGATCTCGCGATCGACCTCGGGACCGCCAACACGCTCATCTACATCCGCGGGATGGGGATCGTCTCGAACGAGCCCTCCGTGGTCGCCGTCCAGCAGGACGCGCGCGGCCTGCGCAAGGTCCTCGCCGTCGGCAAGGAGGCGAAGGAGATGCTCGGGCGCACCCCGGGCAACATCGTCGCCATCCGGCCGATGAAGGACGGCGTCATCGCCGACTTCGAGGTCACGGCGGCGATGCTGAAGTACTTCATCCAGACCGCGCACAACCGGAAGAGCTTCGTGAAGCCGCGCATCATCATCGGCATCCCGTCGGGGATCACCGAGGTGGAGAAGCGCGCGGTGCGCGAGGCGGCCGAGTCGGCGGGCGCGCGCGAGGTCTACCTCATCGAGCAGCCGATGGCGGCGGCGATCGGCGCGGGCCTGCCCATCACCGAGCCATCCGGCAACATGATCGTCGACATCGGCGGCGGCACGTCCGACGTCGCGGTGATCTCGCTCGGCGGCATCGTCTACAGCCGCTCGGTGCGCATCGCCGGCGACAAGATGGACGAGGCGATCATCCAGCACATCAAGCGCAAGTACAACCTCCTCATCGGCGAGCGCACGGCCGAGCTCATCAAGATGGGCATCGGCACCGCGTACCCGACGGAGGAGGAGCTCACGATGGACATCAAGGGGCGCGACCTCGTCGCCGGCGTGCCCCGTACCCTCACCGTCACCTCCAGCGAGATCCGCGAGGCGCTCTCCGAGCCCATCAACGGTATCGTCGAGGCGGTGAAGGTCACGCTCGAGCGCACGCCGCCCGAGCTCGCGGGCGACATCGCCGACCGCGGCATCGTGCTCGCCGGCGGCGGCGCGCTCCTCAAGAACCTGGACGTGCTGCTCCGCGAGGAGACCGGCCTCCCGGTGTTCCTCGCCGAGGACCCGCTCTCGTCGGTCGTGATCGGCGCGGGCAAGGCCCTCGAGGAGCTCGACATGCTCCGGCAGGTCACGGCGCACGGCTAGCTCTTCGGCGTTGCGCAGCAACGCCGAAGCCGGGAACGAGCGGGGCGAGCGGCTCACCCACGCGGCGAGGCGGAGTCCGGCGGGTGTCGGACGCCGCGTCAGCCCCGACCCTGCGCACGTGCGCGCGCGGCCGCCCGGCAGGCCCGTCCGTACGACCCCATGGATCCCCGGCCCGCGGCGCGCCCGCGGTGTCATTCTCCAGCGCGACCTCGCGACGGCCTCTCTCCCAGGAGGTTGAACGTGACCGCGTCCCGTCGAGCCGCAACGCTCCTCGCCCTCGTTCCGTCCGTGCTCACCGCCTGCAGCGGCGGGAACGGCGGGACCTCACCCCGCTCGATCGGCGGCACGATCGCCGGCCTCGCGGGCCACGGGCTCGTCCTCACCTCGCCGTCCCTGACGTCCCTGGAGCTGAACCCCGGGGACACGCGCTTCGCCTTCCCGGAACGGGTCGCGCCTGGCACGGTCTACGACGTCGGCGTCCTCTGCCAGCCCGTGGGCCAGACGTGCCGGGTGGCGAACGGCGCCGGCGCCGTCGGCCAGACCGACGTCACCTCGATCGCGGTGACCTGCGTCGCGAGCTTGCCGCTCGAGGTGCCTGCGGCCCCGGCTGGCCTCGCCCTTCGCCCCATCGGCGGCCTCGAGCTCCGGTACGGCGCCGATCAGGCGACGGTCGCAGCTGGCGACCTCGACGGAGACGGGCACGCCGATCTCGCGGTCGCGCTCGACGGCGCGGACGCCGTCGCCGTCTTCCTGGGCACGGGCGCGGGCGCCTTCCGGCGGGCGGCGGACGTCCCGACCGGCGCCGGCCCGTGGAAGGTCCTCCTCTCCGACCTCGACGGTGACGGTCGCCTCGACCTCGTCTCGGCGAACCGCCGGGCCGGCTCCGTCAGCGTCCACACCGGGAACGGTGACGGGACCTTCGACGCCCGCGTCGACCTCGTGACGGGCGGGCCGGGCGGCTGGGTGGAGCTCGCCGATCTCGACGGCGACGGGCACCCCGACCTCGTGGTCAGCCCGGCACCGTTCGAGCCTGGCGGCTTCGTCCTCGAGGGGGCACATGCGGGTGGCTCGGTCTACACGCTCCGGGGCCGCGGCGACGGGACGTTCGGCCCAGCCGTCCCGGTCGCCGAGGGCGTCGGGCTCGGGGTGACGGCCGCCGGCGACCTCGACGGCGACTCGCGCGCCGACCTCGTCGTGGCGGTCGCGGGCGAGTGGGGCTTCCGCGTGCTCCTCGGCGTGGGCGACGGCACCTTCACGCCGGGTCGCGACTTCGCGAGCGGCCCCGAGCCACGCGGCCTCGCGCTCGGCGATCTCGACGGCGACGGCGCGCTCGACCTGGTGGTGGCGGACTACGCGGCGAGCGCGCTCGGCGTCTTCCGCGGAAGAGGCAACGGGCTCTTCGCGCCCCGCGAGGACGTGGCCGTCTCCCGGGCGCCGTCGGCCGTGGCGATCGCAGATCTCGACGAGGACGGTGCGGCCGACGTCCTGGTGTCGAGCCTGACCGCGCTCGACATCGGCTCCTTCGACCGTCTTGAACCCTCCGTGACGGTCCTCCTGGGTGCGGGCGACGGCACCTTCCGCGGAGCGGTGCGCGCCGTGGCGGACGCGCACGCGTACGCCCCGGCGGCCGCCGATCTCGACGGGGACGGGCACCTCGAGCTCGCGGTGGCCCTGCTCGACTACCTCGACTACCTCCGGTATCCGTCCACCGCCTTCCAGGTCGGGCTGTACCGCCTCGGCGCCGGCGCGCCCCTCACCGTCACTCCACGCCGGGCGCGCGGGATCGTCCCGGGGAGCGGCCCCTTGGCCTTCGCCGCGAGCGTCGCCGGCGCGCCCCGCGACGCGAGCTGGAGCCTCTCGACCCCCGTGGGCTCCCTCTCCGCCGCATCGGGCGCGAGCGTGCTCTACACGCCGCCGCCGTCGCCGGGGCCGGTGCGCTCCCTCTCGCTCACCGCCGCGGCCGCGGGCGAGCAGGTGACGGTCCCCCTCGACCTCTCGCCACAGGTCGCCCGCCCGCTCGGCTCCACCTCCGCACCGAACGGGTTCCTCGAGTACCTGCCGCCCGGCTACGAGGACGGCACACCGCGCCCGCTCCTCGTGTTCCTGCAGGGGATCGCCGGCAACGGCAACGGGACGACCGATCTCGTCCCGAACCTCTCCACCTGGGCCGTCCCCGCGATGATCTCCTACGGCGCCTGGCCTGCGGACCGCCCGTTCATCGTGCTCTCGCCGCAGCACGTCGGCAGCGGCTGCCCGTCCGGCGACGAGGTGCACGCCTTCCTCACCTGGGCGCTGGCGAGCTACCGCGTCGACGCGAAGCGGGTCTACCTGACCGGCCTGTCCTGCGGCGCGAACGCGGCCTGGGACTACCTGGGCACCTACGCCGGCCAGCGGGTCGCGGCCGCCGTGCTCCTGGCGGGCAATCCCGGCGCAGCCTGGGTGAGGGCCGGCTGCGAGCTCGGCGGGGTCGCCATCTGGGCGATCCACGGGGAGCGCGACGGCCCCACCGCGGAGCAGACGGTCATGAGCCAGCTCGCGGCGTGCCCCGCGCCGCCCCGCCGGGAGACGAAGTTCACCCTCGTCCCCGACGGGAGCCACTACATCTTCGAGGACGTCTACCTGGGCAGGCTCGGCCACGACGTCTTCGCGTGGCTGCTCGAGCACCC
Source organism: Anaeromyxobacter sp. (assembly GCA_046351695.1). Classification (GTDB taxonomy): domain Bacteria; phylum Myxococcota; class Myxococcia; order Myxococcales; family Anaeromyxobacteraceae; genus Anaeromyxobacter. The sequence continues at coordinate 178,314 of JAXLYA010000003.1, forward strand.
GAAGCCCTGACCCGGGGCGCAGGCCGGCCCCGCTCCCGGCGCACGGCCCGGGTCGAGCGCCGGGCTATGATGCCGCCCCATGCTCGCCCCCCTGCTCGCACTCGCGGTCGCGGCCTCCCCCGACCTCCTGACCACGGCCGAGAAGTCCGGCTTCGAGCGCACCGGCCGCTACGACGAGGCCGTCGCGCTCTGCCGCGCACACGCCGCGGCGTTCCCGAAGCGCGCCCGCTGCTTCACCTTCGGCGAGACGCCCGAGGGCCGGCCGATGGTCGCGCTCGCCGCGAGCGCCGACGGAGTGCTCGACGCGAAGGCCGCCCGCGCGCGGAGGCGCCCGGTGGTGCTCTTCCACGGCGCCATCCACGCCGGCGAGCTCGACGGGAAGGACGCGGGCTTCATGGCGCTCCGGCCCCTGCTCGCCTCGAAGGACGGCGGGCCGCTCGCGAGGATCACCGCGGTGTTCGTCCCTGTCTTCAACGTGGACGGCCACGAGCGCTTCGGCCCGGACCAGCGCCCGAACCAGCGCGGCCCCGCCGAGGGTGGCTGGCGCACGAACGCCCAGAACCTCAACCTCAACCGCGACTACGTGAAGGCCGACGCGCCGGAGACCCGCGCGATGCTGCGCCTCCTCTCCGAGTGGGACCCGGTCGTCTACGCCGACCTGCACGTCACCGACGGCTCGAAGTTCCGCCACGACGTCTCGATCATGGTCGAGCCGCGCCTCGGCTGGGACCCGTCGCTGCGGCCGGTGGGGGACGCGCTCTCGCTGGCGCTCCAGGAGCGGATGACCGCGCGCGGACACCTGCCGCTCGACTTCTACCCGTCGTTCGAGGACGAGCGGGACCCGACGAGCGGCTTCGCGACCGGAGTCGCCCCGCCGCGCTTCTCGCAGTCGTACTGGGCCGCCCGCAACCGGCTCGGCATCCTCTACGAGGCGCACTCGTGGCGGCCGTACGCGCACCGGGTGAAGACCGCGGTCGACTTCGTCGAGGTGCTGCTCGCGCTCGGCGCGGAGCGCGGCGCCGCCTGGCGCGCGGCCGAGGACGCCGCGGACGCGGCCGCGAACGGTCTCGCCGGCAGGGACGCCGTGCTCGCCTGGAGCGAGGGCGAGCGCGTGGAGAAGTTCCCGTTCCAGGGCTACGCCTACACGCGGCCGGCGTCCGTCATCACCGGCACGCCCATCCCGGTCTACGACGAGAACACCCCCGCGGTGCTGGAGGTCCCGGTCCGGCACGACCCGAAGCCCTCGCTCACCGTGAAGCTCCCGGCCGGCGGCTGGATCGTGCCGGCGGCCCACGCGGCCGGGCTCGAGGAGCGGCTGAAGCTCCACGGCGTGCGGTACGAGCGCGTCGGCGCGACCGTCGGCGCGGCGGACGTCGAGGCCTATCGCGCCGACTCGGTCGAGTTCGGCGCGACGTCGAACGAGGGCCGGCAGCGGCTCACCGTGAAGGGCGCGTGGCGGCCGGAGCGCCACGAGGTCCGCGCCGGCGCGCTCTGGATCCCGGTGGCCCAGCCGCGCGCCGTCATGGCCGCGAGCCTCTTCGAGCCCGAGGCGCCGGACTCGCTCCTCGCGTGGGGCGAGTTCAACCCGCACTTCATCCGGGCCGAGTACATCGAGCCCTACGTGCTCGAGGTGTGGGCGCGCGAGCAGCTGAGGGACCCCGCCGTGAAGGCCGAGTTCGAGAAGGCCTTCCCGCCCGACTCGTCGACGCCCGCCGGGAAGGAGCCCGCCGCCGGCGCCACGCGGCGCGACGACCGGCTCGACTGGTGGGCGAGGCGCCATCCCTCCTGGGACCGGAGCTACCGGCTCTACCCGGTCTTCCGGGCGGCCGCGCGGCCGTGAGCCCGCGCGCCGGCGCTCCGGTGAGGCTGCGGGCCGGCCGGCTCGCCGACGCCGACGCCTGCGCCCGGGTGATGCGCGCGGCGATCCTCGGGCTCGCGCGCGGGACCGTGCCCGCGCGCACGCTCGCCGCGTGGTCCTCGCTGCCCGCCCTCTACCACCGGTGGGCCATGAGCGTCGGCGGCGAGCGGTACCTCGTCGCGGAGCACCGGGGGCGCGTCGTGGCTTACGCCGCGATGCACGGGCGGGAGCTGAGCGCCTGCTTCGTGCACCCGCGCCACGCGCGACGCGGCGTCGGGGCGCGGCTCGTGCGGACGCTCCTCGCCCGCGCCCGGCGTGCCGGACACGCCTCGATGGTCGCGCTCGCCGCGCCCGGCGCCGTGGCGTTCTACGAGTCGCTCGGCTTCCGCTACGGCCCCGCCGTCCGCGTGCCGCTGCCCGGCGGCGTGGCGGTCCGGGCGCTGAAGCTGCGGTGCCGGACACGCTGATCCCGGCGGTGCCGGACACGGGTGAAGTGCCCGGGACTCCAGGAGAACACGACTGACCTTGACCTGACTGACTTTGTGTTGCAAAGTGCTTTGCATGGAGGTCGCGATGACGGAGCACGGCACGCAAGGCACGGAGCTCGTGGGGCGCCTCGAGCTCATCGAGAAGATGATCGCGGACGGCCGCCGGACGACCTGGCGCTGGGGCTGGGCGTTCGTGCTCTGGGGCGCGGGCCACCTCGCGGCGCTCGCCTGGAGCGCGCTCGCGCCCGGCCAGCAGGACCTCGCGTGGGGCGTCACGATGATGGGCTGCGGCGTCGCGACCGCGGTGCTCGCGACGGTGCTGCGCCGCGGCCAGCCGCGCACGCAGCCGGCCCGCGGCGTCGCCGCGGTCTGGAACGCCTTCGTCGTGAGCCTGTTCGCGCTCGTCGTGATCGCGTCCGCGGGCGGCCTGTCGCGCGAGGTCGTCCTCGGGCTCACGCTCCTCCTCCTCGGCGGCGCGAACCTCGCGAGCGGGCTCATGCTCGAGCTCCGGCCGCAGGTCGCGGTCGGCGCCGCCTGGTTCGTGACCGCGCTCGTCGTCACCCGCGCCCCCGCCGCGGCCGGGCAGGCCGCCTTCGCGGCCGCGGCGCTCCTGTGCGAGGTCGCCTTCGGGCTCTGGCTCATGGCGCAGGAGCGGGCCGGAGGCGCCCGTGCCTGACCTCCCCGAGCTCGACCCGATCGTCCACGCGCCGGTCCGGCTCGCCGTGCTCTCCCTCCTCGCGACGCTGGACGAGGCCGAGTTCACGCACCTGCGCGAGCGGGTGGGCGCGACCGACGGCAACCTCTCCGTCCACCTCACGAAGCTCGAGGAGGCCGGGTACGTGGCGGCGAGGAAGGGCTTCGCCGGCAAGAAGCCCCGCTCGACCTACCGCCTCACCGAGAAGGGCCGCGCGGCCTTCCTCGGGTACGTGAAGCAGCTGAAGTCGCTCCTCGCCTCGCAGCTCTGAGCAGTCCCCGGAAGCGAAGCCACAGCACCGACCCCGGCGCCGGGCGCCGCCGGGAGTGGATCTCCCGCGCCCTGATGCTTTGTCGGACAAAGCATACACGGAGTGAACACATGATCGCGCAGCTCCTCGCAGTGCTCGCCGCCCTCACGCTCGCCCTCCCGGCCCTCGGCGCCGAGGGTGCGCCCGCGCCCGCCCCGAAGCTCGACGCCTCCTTCCTCCCGCAGCAGCCGGAGCTCCTCACGTACCGGACCACCGCCGGTGGGAAGCCTGGCTTCTTCACCGTGGCCCTCACCCGCAGCGGGAAGGAGCTCGAGGTCCTCGTGAACATGATCGAGCCCGGCTTCTCGAAGACCGTGTGGGGCACGCTCGGTGAGGACCTCCGCCCGCTCCGCTCGCAGGCCATCATCGCCATCGGCGACCAGGTGCGCGTCGACAGCCGCATGCGGTACGAGGCCGGCAAGATCGCCGTCAACACCCTGCTCGGCCCGTGGGGCCGCTCCACCGACGCCGAGGTCGCGGCCCCGGGCCCCGTCGTGGATCCCGTCGAGCAGCCCGTGCTCCCGCGCCTCCTCCCGCTGAAGGCCGGCGCCGTGTGGAGCCTCGACGCGCTCGACCCGCAGAAGAACGTGCTCGCGAAGCTCGAGCTGAAGGTGACCGGCGAGGAGCAGGTCGCCGGCGTCGACTGCTTCCGGGTCGAGCAGGACGGCTTCGAGGGAAAGGCGATCTACTGGATCGAGAAGGGCCCCCGCCGCCGGCCGATCCGCATCGAGCAGCCGGCGAGCGGCCGGGTGTCGGAGCTCGTGGGCCCGCCCGGGAAGTGACTCAGGGGCGCGTCGCCTTCCGCGCCTCGAGCCACGCCCGCGCCGGCCCGGTGTCGACCCCTGCGCCGTCGAAGCCGGGGAAGACGACCTCCTCGAGCGTCCGGACGAACATCGCGCGCTTCTGCGCGTGCGGCAGGACGCCGAGCGCGAGCAGCCCCGGGTCCTCGCGGGCGGGCGCGACCTCGGCGAAGAGGTCGTCGTCGACGGTGCCGCGGAGCATGTCCGGAAGCCACCGCCCGAGGAACCCGGTCCGCCCGCGGGCCGCGGCGATGGCGAGCCACGCCCAGCCGAGCCGCGCGTGCACGACCTCGTCGCGCGCGAGCTCGTGCAGGGCGCCGCGCAGCGCCGGGTCCTTCGCCGCCGGGAGGAGCGCGGTCAGCACGGCGACGCTCTCCGACTCGGTCACGCAGGAGGCCGCGACGAGCTCGTAGGTGAGCGCGTCCTCCTCGTCGAGGCCTCTCGGCGCGACGTCGGCGGGCAGGGGCGGCGGCACGTCCGGCACGGGGTCGCCGAGCGCCGCGGCGAGCCGCGCGCAGTGCAAGGCGTGGCGCCGCTCGTCGGCCGAGGCGCGGCGGGCGACCTCCACCAGCGCGGGCGCCAGCCCGGTCCGCTCGATCCGGTCCGCGAGCCGCGCGAACCGGAGCTCTGCGTCGCACTCGACGACGTGGCGGAACCGCCAGGCGGCGGCCGCGACGGCCCGCACCGCTGGCGGCCCGCCGAGGGCCATCACCAGCCCTTCACGCCGCCGGCCTCCTCGGCCTTCTTCTCGTCCTTCTCCTTCTTCTCCTTGGCTTCCTTCTCCTTGGCCGCCTTGGCGTCCTTGGCCTTCGCGTCGCCCTTCGCCGCCTTCGCCTCCTTCTGGGCCTCGCCGGCCGGCTTGTCGTCCGCGCGCGCGGCGCCGGCCGAGCCGGCGAGCGCGATGCCGCCGACGACGAGCACGCGGAGCAGCTTGTTCGCCTTCATGAAGCCTCCTCGAGAGTCCTGGATCGGACCGAGGGCCCTTAACCGGGTCCCGGGCGGGCGCCCGTACCCGAACGAGGAGGAGCCCCCGTGTGGGCTTCAGATCCGCCCGCAGGGCCGCCGGAAGGGGCAGCGCCGGCACGCGTCGCGCGCCTCGAGCCGCGGGAACTGCGCCGGGTCCGCGACGTTCTTCTCGGGGTCCGCGAGCACCGACTTCATGGAGGCGATCGAGGTGCGCATCTCGGCGGTGGTCGCGTCGAGCGACGCCGCGTCGACGGCCACCGAGATGCGCTCGGCCACGCCGCCCGGCTGCTCGGGCACCGTGTAGACGAGGCCGCCCACGACACCGTCCACCGGCACCTGCCAGCGGTCCCTGGCGTAGAGCGCGTAGATGCCGACCTGCACGTGGTCGACGCCGCGCTCCTTGCCGGTCTTCCAGTCGAGGACGTGCACGCGGCCGTCGGCGTCGCGGTAGGCGAAGTCGATCGCGAGCCACACCTTCGTGCCCTCGAATGACCACTCCACGAGCTCGTCGACCGTGAGCCAGTCCTTCGCCGGCGTGCGGCGGATCTCGTCCCACGTGGGCGACGCCCACAGGGCGCGCAGCGAGCCTTCGACGGTCGCGTCCCAGAGCCGCTTCCAGTCGCCGTCGGGCACGACCTCGCCGTACTCGTGCTCGACGAGCCCGGGGATGCGCGACGGCTCGCCCCAGTACGCCTTGTCGCGAGAGGAGGCCCACTCGGCGCGGGCGCGCAGGCGCGCGCGCTCGACGACGCGGTCGACCGGCCAGAAGTCGCCGGTGACGCGGGCGCGGTCGAGCGTCGCCTTCACCGCGCGGTGCACGGTGTGGCCCGCCCACTGCCAGCGCGACGAGAGCTTCTTGAGGACGTAGAGCTCGCGCGCCTCGGAGCCTCGCGGCGCCTCCCAGCCGCCCCAGGAGCCGTAGTACGTGTACCAGTAGGCCCTGCGGCACTCCTTGAACTTCTCGTGGCGGGACTTCGACCAGGAGAAGTCGTTGGTGAGCTGTCGGAGCATGGGCGCGCGGGCCGGCCGGGCCGGAGGGCCCGATCGGGATGGGACTGTAGCGCGGGGGTCGGACACTCCGCGGGGCACCGGTGCCGGACACGCACCGGTGCCGGACACGCCGGGGCCCGGGCGAGCGGGACCCAAGCGGGCCTGAGGGGTTTCGCAACGGTCCTGCGCGGTGGGTGGAAGGGCCGGCTCCCCCTGACCGGCCCGACAGGGGAACCCCATGAACAGGAAGCTGTGGTTTGCGGCCGCGCTCGCGGCCGTGGCGGTCGTCGCTCGCCAGGCGTACGCGGGCTCCATCAACACCTCGATGAACGTCAGCGCCACCGTCGTCGGCGCGTGCTCCGACGTGCGGGCCTCGGACATCGCGTTCGGCGCCTTCTCCGGCAGCGCGGTGACGGCCGAGGGCTCCATCGAGGTCACCTGCACCGAGGGCACCGACTACCTCGTGAAGCTCGAGGCCGGGAACCACTTCATCCCGCTCATCGGGCCCGGCGGCGTCGAGGGCACCCGCAACATGGGCCTGGCCGGCGGGAACCCGTTCCAGCTGCTCGCGTACCAGCTGTTCAAGGACAAGGCCTACACGGAGATCTGGGGCAGCGCCTGCGTCCCGGGGCGCATCGGGTGCCTCGTGTCGGTCGGGCCGCGCGGCGCCGTGAACATCGCGAGCGGCGCCGCCCAGTCGTTCACGGTGTTCGGCAAGATCTACCCGTCGAGCTTCTTCAACCGCACGCCGCAGAACGGCTCGTACTCCGACGTCGTGAACGTGGTCGTGGACTGGTGAGGCGGCCATGAAGCGCGCGCTCCCGCTCCTCCTCGCCCTCTGCCCTGCGCTCGCCCAGGCGGGGCCGTTCGACGTGCAGCCCATCCCGCTGGTCCTCGACGCGAGCCGCCGCTCGGCCGCGCTCGTGGTGCGGAACACCGGCGCCACCTCCGCGTCGCTCCAGGTGGAGGCCGCACGCTGGACGCAGGGCGAGGACGGAGCGGAGCGCTACGAGCCCGCCCCCGAGCTCGTGATCTTCCCGGAGCTCCTCCGGCTCGGCCCCGGCGAGGAGCGCGTGCTCCGCGTCGGGCTCGACGCGCTCCCCGCCGGCGCCGACGCCGAGCGCGCCTACCGGATCTACCTGCAGGAGCTGCCGGTCGGGGAGGCCGGCGAGCCGATGGTGAAGATGACCTTCCGCATGGGCGTACCGCTCTTCGTGAAGCCGGGCCGCGAGGTGCGCCAGCGCCGGCTCCAGCGGATCTGGCTCGACGGCGGCCTCGTCCACGTTCGCCTCGAGAACACGGGCAGCGTCCACGCCAAGGTGCGCCGCCTCCGCGTCGAGGGCGTCGACGCCGCCGGGGGCGTCCGCTTCGAGCGGGAGGCGAAGGGCTGGTACGTGCTCGCCGGCGCCTCGGCGGTCTACTCCCTGAAGCTCGATCCGGGCGACTGCGCCTCCGCGCGCGTGCTGTCGGTCGGGGCGGACCTCTCCGACGGGACGAGCGTGCCCCCGGTGTCGCTCGAGCTCCCGCCCGGAGGCTGCGCCCAGCCCGGAGCCTCCGCCGCGCGCTAGGGCCGCCGTGCGCCTCCGCTCCGCCCTCCTCGCGGCGCTCCTCGCCCTTGCCCTCGCCCCGGCGCGCGCGCCCGCCGGCGAGCCGCCGCAGCCCCCGCCGGCTCGCCCCGCGGTGCTGCGCCTCGTGGTGAACGCGGAGGACGTGGGCGTCCGGTTCGTCCGGCTCGCCGCGGACGGCGACGTGCGGGTGCCCGTCGCCGATCTCGCGGACGCCGGCTTCCGGGACCCCGAGCGGCTGCCGGCCGACGCGGCCGGGCAGGTCTCGCTCCGCGCGCTCGCGCCGGAGGTCTCGTTCGCGGTCGACGAGGCGAGCGCCACCCTCGAGGTCACCGCCGCGCCCAGGCTCCTCCGCCGCACGCTCGTCGACCTCTCCGCCCCGCCGGCCGGCCCGGTGGAGGTGCTCGAGGCCCGCTCGGCGATCGTGAACTACGGCGCGCACCTCTCGACCGCCCCGGCCCCGGAGCGCCCGCGGGCCGACCTCTCCGCCGACGTGGCGGTCCGCCCGGTCGACGGCTGGCTCGTCGCCTCCACCTTCACGCAGCGCCTCCCCGGAGATCGCGCGCCGCTGCGGCTCCTGTCGGCCGCGACCCGGGACTTCACCGCCTCGCGCGGCCGCCTCACCGTCGGCGACGCACTCGTGGGGTCCGGGCTGCCCGGCCTGGGCGGCAGGGCGATCGGCGGGGTGGCGTACGAGACGACGCCGTCGGTCGCGCCGCTCCTCTCGACGAGCCCCGGCCTCGACCTCGCCGGCGTCCTCCAGACGCCGTCCGAGGTGGAGCTGTGGGTGGACGGGCGGATGCTCGAGCGCCGCCGGATCCCGGCGGGCGAGTTCGAGCTCAGGAACCTCGTCGCCGGGCAGGGCGGCCGCGACGTCACGCTCGTGATCCGCGACGCCTACGGCCGCGAGACCCGGGTCGACTCCCGCCACTACCTGTCCTCGCGCCTGCTCCGCCCCGGCCTCGTCGATCTCACCCTCGGCGCCGGGTTCGCGCGCGAGGCGCTCGGCCGGGAGAGCTTCCGCTACGGGACGCCCGCGCTCGTGGCCTCGGCGCGCGGCGGCGTGGCCCGCGCGCTCACCCTGGGGGCCTCGCTGGAGGCCGACCGGGCCGGGGTCGCGGGCGGCCCCTCGGCCACCGCGATCCTCGGCCCCCTCGGCGAGCTCGAGCTCGCCCTCGGCGCGAGCCGGGCCGGCGCCCGCTCCGGCGCCGCGCTCGAGCTCCGGCACGCCTACGCCACGCGCGCCTTCGGCCTCCACGCCGCGCTCGCCGCCGCCTCCGCCGGCTGGACGCGGCCGGGCGCGCCGCGCTCGCCCGCGGGCGATCGTCTGGAGGCCTCGCTGGGCGCGGGCGCCGGGGTGCCCTGGCTCGGCACCCTCGGCGCCTCCGTGTCCGGCACCGCCGCCCGCACCGGGCCGGACGTGCTCGCCGCCGCGGCCTCGTGGCAGCGGCCGCTCGGCCGCAGCCTGCAGCTCGTCGCCACGCTGCGGCGGACCTGGGACTCGACCGCGCGCGCCGAGGTGTTCGTCACGCTGAGCGGCGCCTTCGGCGAGCGGTGGTGGGGCGGGCTCGACCAGCGCTGGCGCGACGACCGCGGCCGCGCGGCGCTCCAGCTGCAGCGCGCCCCGCCGCCCGGCGCCGGGCTCGGCGCGCGGCTTTCCGCCGAGCGGACCGAGCTGCCCGGCGGGGAGGTCGAGCTCACGGGCTCGGCGGAGCTGCGCGCGCGGGGGGAGCGCGGCGAGCTCACGGGGCGCGCCAGCCGGACCGCGGCGGGACGGAGCTACGAGCTCGGCGTGGCGGGCGGCCTCGCGTGGGTGGGGGGCTCGCTCTTCGCCACCCGCCCGATCCAGGACGCGTTCGCGCTCGTCGAGGTGCCCGGCGGCGAACGGGTGCCGGTGCGCCGCAACGGCACCGCGGTCGGCACCGACTCCGGCGCCGGCGTGCTCGTCCCCGACCTCGTCTCCCACCAGCCGAACCGGCTCTCGGTGGATCCCGACGCCTTCCCGCCCGGCGTGGAGGTGCCGACCTCGCGGCGGGTGTCCCCCCCGCGCCGCGGCGGCGTCGTCGTGCGCTTCGAGCCCAGGCGGCGGCAGGGCCTGCGCGGCCGCGCGGTGTTCCTGGAGGGCGAGCGGCGGGTGCCCGCCGAGCTCGCCGCGCTCACCATCGCGACCGCCGCGGGACCGATCGAGGCGGTGGTGGGGCGCGACGGCCGGCTGTTCGCGGAGGACGTGCCGCCCGGCCCGGCGCGTGCGCACCTGCGCGCGGGCGAGAAGGCCTGCTGGGTCACCTTCGAGGTGCCCCGCTCCGACGCCCTCGTGGTCGACGCGGGCGAGCTCGCCTGCGCGCCGGAGCCGGCCCGGCCCTGATCGGGGCCGCGGGTGGATTCCGGGCGGGCCCGGGTGCACGCTCTCGGCATGCGCCCACCTCCCCGCGGCTGGCCTCGCATGAGCGTCTCGGTCCACTACGAGGATCCCAGGGCCGCCATCGCCTGGCTCCAGAAGGCGTTCGGCTTCGAGGCGGAGCTCGTGGTGCCCGGCCAGAACGGCCGCATCGAGCACTCGCAGCTCGTCCTCGACGGCGCGCTCGTGATGGTCAACAGCCTCGGCGGCCGCGGCCGCCCGGGCGAGGACCTCAAGGTCAGCCCGAAGGCGCTCGGCGGGAAGGTGACCTCGAGCCTCATGTTCTACGTCGACGACGCCGACGCGCACTGCGCCCGCGCCCGCGCCGCCGGCGCGACGATCGCGGTCGAGCCGACGACGAGCGACTACGGCGCCGAGTTCTGGGCCGACCGCTCCTACGAGGCCGTGGACCCCGAGGGCCACCGCTGGTGGTTCGTGCAGCGGGTGCGCGGGTAAGGGGCCGATCAGACGATCTCGATCGGCGGGACCGCCTTGCCCTTCATGGTCGAGGTCAGGTCCGAGTCCTTCTGCAGGGCCTCGAGGAGGGGCTTGCGCGGCACCTCGGTGCCCCGCAGCGCGGAGCCGTGCTTTCCCTTCCGCGTCGAGAGCACGGTGCGCAGCCGACCGCGCTTCCCGGGGCCGCCGCGCTTCTCGAGGAGGTTCCAGAGCGTCTTCGGCGTCGCGTTGAGGCTGCCGTGGTGGCCGACCTTGAGGACGTCGACGCCGGCGAGCGCCTCCCTCACGCCCGGGCGCCCGAGCGCGTAGCTCCAGTTCTCGAGCTGCGCGTCGCCGGGGAGCAGCACCCGCCGCGGCTTCCCGCCCTTCACCGGCAGCTCGAGCAGCAGGATCACGCTCGTGTTGTTGAGCACGTCGTCGAGCGCGCGGACGATGCCGTAGAGCTCCTCGGCGCGGAGCGCGTCGAGCCGCTTCAGGAACCAGCGGGTCTCGAGCGGCAGCGCGCTCGGGCCGACGGTCTTCACGCCGGGGAAGAGGTCCGGGCCGCCGGGCCGCACGACCTCCTCGCCGGCCGCGGCCATGACGTGCCAGAACTCGTCCCGGTCGACGGTGCGCTGCTTGCGGATGGCGTCCGTCTGCGCGAGCGTCGGCGGCCCGAGCACGCGGACCTTCACGCCGGGGAGCAGGTCCTCGAGCCGCGTCCTCGACCCGTACGAGACGTAGTCGACCTTCGGGAGCCCGCGGAGGTTCGCCATCGCCTCCGGGTTCTGCAGGTTGTCGAGCCCGACGAAGCGCAGCTGCGCCGCGAGCCGCTTCGGGAAGGGCGCGTTCACCGACGGCGGGCCGAGGTCGGCGGCGTCCCAGGCGGCGGCCCCGTCCTCGTCGGCGTCGTCCGGCCCCTCGTCGCGCGCCTCCTCCGCGCCGCGGCGCTCGAGCTCCTTCACGGCCGCCGCGGCGACCCGGTGGATCGCCTGGAGGGTGCGCGCGTGCGCGACCGACGCCTCGCCGATCGCGAGCCGCGTGCCGGTCGGCACGAGCCTGCCGTCGACCGGCGCGTCCGGCGCCTCGGTCCAGGGCAGGACCGCGAGGCCCGGCCGGAGCTGCTTCAGGATCTTCCACGGCGCGCCCGCGAAGCCGGAGACGTGGTCCCGGTGGCGGTGCGTCGCGACGATGGCGTCGAGCCTTCCTCCCTGGCAGTCGGCGGCGAGCTCCTTCGCGATGTCCTCGAGCGACGGCCCCGCGGGATCGATCGCGGCGGAGGTCGTGCCGAAGTCGACGAGCACGTGGCGCGGCCGGTCGTCGTACTCGAGCCGGAGGAGGAAGCAGTCCCCGAACCCGACCCGATAGGTGAACAGCCGCGCGGCCTTCAGGGCGGGCGCCATCACCACGCCTCCCTCGCCTGCGTGACGGGGTCGAGGCTGCGCGCCCGGTGGACCGCCGAGAAGCGGCGCCCGGCGGCGGCGGCCTTCCGGAAGAAGCCGTGGTCCCAGAGGCTCTTCAGGCGCTCGCCCTGCCGGGCCTGCACGTTCGGCCGCGACGGGTCGTGGACCGAGTCGCCGATCGTGTACTTCACGTGACCGTACTCGTCGAACACGAGCGTGACGCCGCCGAGCAGCATGATGGGGGTGTCGTCGGGCATGCCCGCGGGCTTCTCGATGCCGTGCGCCCCGAGCTCGCCCGCGAGCATCGAGAGCTGCTGGAAGACCTCGGCCACGGTCTCCCGCAGCGTGAAGCCGTCCTCCGGCGCGACGCGGACGCAGGGCCGCACCGAGAGCACCCGCGTGTACGCGCCGGAGAAGAGCCGGAGCTCGCGGCGGTTCTCCCAGACGAAGCGGAACACCTCGTCCGGATCGCGCTGCATCGACTCGAAGCGCGTGCGGTCGTAGTCGAACTTCTTCGTGGCCTGCTGCCAGCCCGGGTCGCTGCGGGCCTCGCCCTTGCGGCCCACCGACTGGTGGCCGATCCCGAACGCCTCGAAGGACGCCACGAGCGCGTCGCGGACGCCGTAGCGCGCGTCGCGCGGCCGGACCTCGCGGTCGGCGGTGACCATCGCCGAGAGGAAGTGGCCGAAGCGCAGGTGGACCGGCGGGCAGTAGTCGAGCGCGCGGATGGCGACGGTGAGGAGGTCGTCGGCGATGTCCGAGCCCTCCTCCGCCGCGCGGTCGCGGTCGACCGGACCGTGCGCCCGGAGCGCCGTGAGCCGCCGCGACCAGATCGCGAGGAACGCGTGCAGCACCGCGGCGACGATGATCTCCCCGCGTCGGTGGGGCTCGTCGAACTCCGGGTGGCTCGCGAGACCGGGCTTCGCGACGAGATCCGCCGAGGCCCGGAGCGCGCTCCGGCCGATGGAGCCCATCTCCTGGCCGAACTGCTTTCCGAGCGCGAACAGCGCCGAGCGCCTGAGCGCCGCGACCGAGACGTCGCGGAGCGGACCGTGCTCGCCGGCCTTCCCGCCGGCGGGCACGTCGATGAGCGCGCGGACGACCTCCTTCACGGCGAACACCGAGAGCAGCGCCACCACGTCGGCGAAGCCCTCGTGGAACGCGGCCTGATCCGGCGAGGACGGGTCCATGTAGCGCTTGCGGAGCCCGTCGAGCACGGCGTGACTCGTCTCGTGCGCGACGATGTCGTGCGAGAGGCAGCTGAAGACGTGGCCCTTCCCGTCGCGCGTCGGAAAGTGGCCGAAGAGGAGCGCCTCGTCGCGCCGCGAGTAGAAGGCGTTCGCGTCCTCGAAGGCGTGCGGGGCGACCTTGATCTGGTGGCCGGTGACGTCGAAGCCCCACCCGATGCGCCGCCCGAGCGCGAACTCGAAGCGGGCGAGCGTCCGCATCACGATCGCGTAGACGTTCTGCGCGTGGAAGCCGGGGTCGCGGAGGATGACGTCCTCGGTCACCTCGGCGGCGGGGTCGGCGCGCCAGCCCCCGGCCTCGCGGTCGTAGGCGACCGGCGGATAGAGCCGCCCGGTGGACGCGTCGTAGTCGATGACGTGGACGCGGTAGCCGCGCGGCCCGGCGGCCAGGGTCTCCGCGGGCACGTCGACGACCGCGGTGAGGATCTCGCCGTGCCTCCCGCGCACCGACGGGTCCTGCGCGACGATCCGCATCTGCGCGAGGCGCGCCTGCGGGCCGGAGGCCGGGCCGCCGGGCGGCGCGATGAGGGACCGCTTCTTCGTGGCCATTGCACGGGCAGTCTACCGGGAGGCTCGGACGGCGGACGGGGGACCCCGTGAGGTCGTGCGGCGCGCGGACCTGCGGCCCTTAGGATCTCGTGCCATCCAGGAGGCGACATGAAGATCGTGAAGAACGGCACCGGCGCGTGGGCCGACTCCCTGCAGCGCGGCAAGTACCACCAGCGCCGCCAGGAGCTCGGCGGCGAGAAGCTCAAGGCGGGGCTCTGGGAGCTCGCGCCGGGCAAGAAGTCGTTCCCGCTGCACGCGCACCAGGTCACCGAGGAGGCGCTGTACGTCCTCTCCGGCAAGGCCAAGGTCCGCACGCCGGAGGGCACGACCGAGCTCGGCCCGGGCGACTACCTGTCCTTCCCGGCCGGCGGCCCCGCGCACCAGCTCGTCAACGACGGCAAGGAGCCGTTCCGCTACCTCGGGCTCTCCGCCGCCTTCGGCCACGACCTGGTCGAGTACCCGGACTCCGGCAAGATCGCGTTCGTGCTCGGCGCGTACCCGACGGGCAAGCGCTTCATCTTCGAGAAGGCGAAGCAGGCGGACTACTTCGACGGCGATCCGGACGCCTGAGGTCCGCCCGCCCTTCGACTCCGCGGCCGCTGACGCGGCCGCTACGCTCAGGGCGAGCGGTGGGAATCTGCTCAGGCGACCTTCACGTACTTCGCGGCGGGCGCGTTGCAGATCGGGCAGCGGTCGGGGGGCTTGCCGAACTCGAGGTGGCCGCACGCCGGGCAGAGGTAGACCTCCATCTGCGAGAGGTCGGCGCCGGACTTCAGCGCCGCGAGCGCCTGCTGGAAGAGCTCCGCGTGCACCGACTCGGCCTTGCCGGCCCACTCGAGCATCGTCTTCGCCGGGTGGCCCTCGGCCTTCGCCTGCGCCGCCATGGGCGGGTACATCTCCTTCGCCTCGTAGGTCTCGCCCGCGACCGCCGCCTCGAGGTTCTCGAGCGTCGACTTCACGCCGCCCATGTTCCTGAGGTGCGCGAGCGCGTGGATCGTCTCGGCCTCGGCCGCGGCGCGGAAGACCTTCGCGATCTGCGGGAGGTTCTCCTTCTCCGCCTGGCGCGCGAACGCGAGGTACTTGCGGTTCGCCTGGCTCTCGCCGGCGAACGCGGTGGCGAGGTTCTCCTGGGTGGTGGGCATGGCGGGCGGTCTCCGGCGGGTCGAGGTGGTCGAAGGCCCCCCACGGATACCACCGGACGGCGGGGCGTGGGGCCGAAGGCTGGAGCGACAGAACGTCCGGGCTACAATCCCCCACCCGTGAGCACCCTGCGCGCCGTCGCCCGCTGGTCCCCCCGCCGCGCCATCGTGCGGCTCGGGGTGTCGGCCGCGGCCGCCGCCGTGACGGCGCTCGCCGTGAACGGGGAGGGCCTCGCGCTCCGCGCCGTCGCCGCCTGGGACGTCTTCGCGCTCGTGCTGCTCACGCTCGCGTGGACCGTCATCTGGCGGGAGGACGCGGCACACACGCGCCGGCGCGCGGCGGGGGAGGACCCGGGCCGGCGCATGGTCTGGGTCTTCACGGTGCTCGCGAGCACGGCCAGCCTCTTCTCCGCGGTGCTCGTGATGCGCCGCGCGCACCACCTCGCGCCCGGGCACGCGGCCTGGTGGTTCGTGCTGTGCCTCCTCGCGGTCGTCGCCTCCTGGCTCCTGACCCACACTTCCTGGGCGCTGCGCTACGCGCACCTCTACTACCGGGACGACGCCGAGGGCCCGGGCGGGCTCGCCTTCCCGGGGAACGAGCCGCCCGACCAGCTCGACTTCGCCTACTTCGCCTTCACGATCGGCATGTGTTTCCAGACCTCCGACGTCGCCATCTCGAGCCGCCAGCTCCGGAGGGCGGTGCTGTTCCACGCCGCGCAGTCCTTCGCCTTCACCACCGCGATCATCGCGCTCGCGATGAACCTCGTGATCGGGTTCCTGGGGTAGCGTGCCGACCATCTTCTCCCACACCGCCGTCCCGCTGGCGGCCGGCGCAGGGCTCGGGACGCGGGCCGTCCCGCCGCGGCTCATCGCCGCCGGCGTGCTCGGGGCGATGCTCCCCGACGCCGACGTGCTCGCGTTCAAGGCCGGCATCCCGTACGGCGACGCCATCGGCCACCGCGGCGCGAGCCACTCGATCGCCTTCGCGCTCCTCCTCGGCGCGCTCGCGGCCGCCGCCGCGCCTGCGCTCCGCACCACCCGGCTCCGCGCCTTCCTGCTCGTGGGGCTCGCGACGCTCTCGCACCCGCTCCTCGACGCGATCACGAACGGCGGCCTCGGCGTGGCGCTCCTCTGGCCCCTCTCCGACGAGCGGTTCTTCGCGCCCTGGCGGGTGATCGAGGTCTCGCCCATCGGGCTCGGGCGGTTCCTCTCCGAGCGCGGGCTCGCCGTGCTGCGCTCCGAGGCGCTCTGGATCTGGCTGCCGGCGGCGATCCTCGCGATCGGGTTCCGGCTCGTGCGGTGGCGCCGGGCTTGACGCCCCGCCTTCACGAGCGGGCCGGGCGCGGGCGTCCGGGTCGGGCGCTGGCACGGGGAGCCGCTCTACCACGCGAGCCTCTCCGCCGAGGAGTACCGCCACCACCTCGCCGCGCAGGGCTTCGCGGTCATCACCCACGTCGTCGAGGACCCGGAGAGCGGCCGGCGCACGGTCTGGCTCGCCTCCCGGGCGGTGGGCGCGGGTCGTACGGCGTAGGCCTGCGAGGAGCCCGGGTGGCGGACTTGCGCGGCGCGCCGCGTCCGGCGATACAGCGATGCCGCGCCGCGGCGGTCACGAACCCGTTCCAGGCGTCTCCCTTCGGCTCCGGGCTCGAAATACGGCCGCCACGCCCCGCGTAACCCTGCTCGTCCGACGTCGCCCATGACCTTCCGCCGCGCCGCCCTCGTCCTCGCGCTCGCCCTGGCCTGCGGCCCCATCGCCGCGCGCGCGGCCCAGGCCGGCGACCCCATCACGGCGGCGAAGCGCTCCGGCCCCATCGTGCTCGACGGCCAGGTGGACGAGGAGGCGTGGGCCACCGCGCCGGTCTTCGACGGGTTCGTGCAGGCGTTCCCGACCCAGGGTGCCCGCCCGTCGCAGGACACCGAGGTGCGGGTGCTCTACGACGATCGCGACCTCTGGGTGGCCGTCGTCGCGCACGACCGCGAGCCCTCGAAGGTCCAGCGGCCGCTCGGACGGCGCGACACCGCGCCGTACTCCGACATGGTCGCCGTGGTGGTCGACCCGCTGCGCGACGGCCGCCTCGGCTACTACTTCGAGGCCACGGCGGGCGGCGTGCTCTCCGACGCGCTCATCTTCGACAGCGACAAGACCTCGTTCTCCTGGGACGCGGTGTGGGAGGCCACGACCGCCGAGCGGCCCGACGGCTGGTCGGCCGAGTTCCGCATCCCGCTCTCGGTCATGCGCTACAGCGAGGCCCCGGTGCAGACCTGGGGCTTCGCGGTGAAGCGGGTCGTCGGGCGGACGCACGAGCAGGTCCTCACCTGCGTCATCCCGCCGGGCGCGCGCGGGCAGATCGCCCGGCTCGGGCCGCTCGTCGGGCTCGCCGACATGGCGCCGGTGCCCGAGGTGCAGCTCGCGCCGTACGTCGCGGGCCGGGTGACGTCGCGCCCGACCGATCCGGACCAGGACCGCGCCCGGCCGCGCCTCGTCGACCCGGTCATGAACCTCGGGCTCGATCTCCGCGCCTCGCTCGGGCGCTCGATGGCGCTCGTCGGCACGCTCAACCCGGACTTCGGCCAGGTCGAGGCGGACGAGATCCTCCAGAACCTCTCCAACTTCGAGCTCCAGCTGCCGGAGAAGCGGCCGTTCTTCCAGCAGGGCATGGACCTCTTCGAGCCCATCCGGCTCGGTGGCACGCACAACTCGCCGCTCCAGCTCTTCTACTCGCGCCGCGTCGGCCTCGACGCGCCGATCCTCGCGGCCGCGAAGGTCACCGGGCAGCTCGGCGACGACTTCCAGATCGGCGTGCTGGACACGATCGTGAACGGCGCGGGCTGGGGCACGCTCACGTCCGACCCGGCGCACCCGCCCGG
This sequence comes from Anaeromyxobacter sp., assembly GCA_046351695.1. GTDB lineage: Bacteria > Myxococcota > Myxococcia > Myxococcales > Anaeromyxobacteraceae > Anaeromyxobacter. The sequence goes on from JAXLYA010000003.1 coordinate 196,024, forward strand.
CGGCGCCGGGTTCTCGTGGCGCCAGCCGCTCCAGGTCGGGCCGCGCTCGGCCCTGCCCCAGGAGCAGCCCGCGGCGCGCAACTTCCTCGCGGCGGTCGGGCGCTGGCAGCCCGCGCCCGGCTCGAGCGTGGGGCTCTCCCTCGCGTCCGCGCTGCCGCTCGACCCGCTCTGCTCCGCGGGCGACCTCGCGGCCGACGACGGGCAGCCCCGCTGCACGGCGAAGGGCGGCAACGCCGCCTCCACCGACGCCTCCTGGCGCTCCGCCGACAAGGAGTGGTTCCTGCAGGCGCAGCTCACGGGCTCCCAGGTCCAGGGCGGCCCGCCGTCGCGGACGCTCGGCGACGGCGTGGTGCTGTCGCGCGGCGACCTCGGCTGGGGCGGCTTCGTCGCGGCCGGCAAGAACGGCGGCCGCGGGCTCGGCGGCGAGCTCCACCACGTCTACTCCTCGCCGAGGCTCGACCTCAACGCCACCGGCTACCAGCGCACCCAGAACGAGGAATTCACCCGCGGTTACCTCCTCTGGAACGAGCCGGAGGGCAAGGGCCCGTTCCAGCAGTGGGACGCCACCGTCGGGTTCGAGAACGCGTTCACGACCGACGCGCGGCACCTGAACCGCTGGGGCCAGGTCTGGGCGGAGGGCGAGGTCCAGCTCCGCTCGTTCGACTGGGTCGGAATGGTGGTCGCGCAGGACCTCGAGGCCTGGGACGTCCGCGAGATCTCGCAGACCGGCGCCGCGCAGCGCCGCCCCACCACCGACTGGTTCCAGGTGTTCCTGAACAGCTCGAGCGAGCGGCCGGTGGGCGTGGTGGTGCAGGCGGGCGGCGGGCGCACCCGCGCCCACGACGGCTTCGACGCCACCGTGTTCTATGGCGCGAACGCCACCGTGCGCTTCCGGCCCCACCCGCGCGTCGAGACCCGGGTCGGCTTCGACGCCGAGCACACCGGCTGGCCGACCCGCTACGTCGACGACGCGGGCGCGAACGACCCCGCGAACCCGTTCGCCGGCCAGCGCGTCTTCGCCGACCTCCGCGCGCCCCTCTTCTCGCTCACGCTGCGCCAGCAGCTCGTGATCACCCCGCGCCTCACGCTCCAGGGCTACGCGCAGCTCTTCACGTCGTACGGGCGTTACCGGAACTTCCGGGTGGCGTCCGGGGGCGACACGCGGGTGGGCTACGGCGACTACGCGAAGGTGCCGGCCGCGACCGCCGCGACCTTCGCGATCGACGATCCGGACTTCCGTGAGGTCGGGCTGAACGTCAACCTGGTGATGCGCTGGGAGTACCGCGCCGGGTCGACCCTGTTCCTCGTCTACACGCGCTCGCAGGCGGAGCCGGGTGACGGGGTCGCCGCGCCGCACCGGCTCGCGCCGCAGGCGCTGGCGCACGGGCCGACGACCGACTCGGTCCTCGTGAAGTGGACGTACTACTGGGCGCGGTAGCTACTTCTTGGGCGCCGCCGCCGTCGCCGGCTCCGGCTCGATCCGCATGCCCTTCGGGATCACCACGATGCCGCTCTCGGTGACGTGGAACCGGCGGCGATCCTCCTCGAGGTCGAAGCCGATCGTGGTGTTGGGCGGGATCGACACGTGCTTGTCGATGATCGCCCGCCGGATCTTGCAGTGCCGGCCGATGTTCACGTTCTCGAAGACGATGCACTCCTCGACCGACGCGTAGGAGTTCACGCGCACCGCCGGCCCGAGGATGGAGCGGTTCACCTGGCCGCCGGAGATGATGCAGCCCTCCGACACGAGCGAGTCGGTGGCGTGGCCGATGCGCTGCTCCTTCTCGTTGTTGAACACGAACTTCACCGGCGGGAAGTTGTGCTGGATCGTGGAGATCGGCCACTCCTCGTTGTAGAGCGAGAAGATCGGATCCACCGCGACGAGGTCCATGTTGGCCTGCCAGTAGGCCTCGAGGCTCCCGACGTCGCGCCAGTAGCCGCGCTCCTTCTCGCCCTGCCCCGGCACGCGGTTCGTGTTGAAGTCGTACACGTACACCCGCTTGCGGTCGTACATCTTCGCGACGATCGACTTGCCGAAGTCGTGCGCGCTGTCCGGATCGGCCGCGTCGCGCATGATCTCCTGCACGAGGCACTCGGTGCCGAACAGGTAGTTGCCCATCGACGCGAGGCAGCGCGTGGGATCGCCCGGCATCGTCTTCGGGTTCGACTTCGGTTTCTCGACGAAGCCGACCATCCGGCCTTCCTTGTCGACCTCGATGATGCCGAACTCGCTCGCCTCCTCCACGGGCACCGGGATCGCGGCGACCGTGAGGTCGGCCTGGCGGTCCTTGTGGTAGGTGAGCATCTGGCGCACGTCCATGCGGTAGACGTGGTCGGCGCCGAAGACGAAGGTGTACTCGGGCTGCTCGTCGGTGATGATGTTGAGGTTCTGGTAGATCGCGTCGGCCGAGCCCTCGAACCACTTCGGCCCCACCCGCATCTGCGCCGGCACGAGCTCGACGTACTGGTCGAGGAGCGCGGTCAGCCGCCAGCCCCGCTGGATGTGCGCGTTCAGCGACTCCGACTTGTACTGCACCAGCACCTTCATCTTGAGGATGCCGGAGTTCGCGAAGTTCGAGAGGACGAAGTCGATGATGCGGTACCGGCCGCCGAAGGGCACGGCGGGCTTCGCGCGCTCCCGCGTGAGCGGGTCGAGCCGGCGGCCCTCGCCGCCGGCGAGGATCATCGCGAGGAGCCTTGCCATGACTGTGGTTCTCCTGGTGCTGCGCGGTACCGCTCGTGAACGGTTCGGATGCTACGCACCCTCCGGAGGCAGGGCAAGGAAGCAGGCGCCGCACCCGGGGCCGCCGGATCAGAGTCTCAGGGCCGGCCCGTGGCCCGCCTCGTGGGCGAGCAGCCAGCGCTTCACGTCCACGCCGCCGCCGTAGCCGCCCAGCCTCCCGCTCGTCTGCACGACCCGGTGGCATGGCACGAGGATCGCGATGGGATTCCGGTGGTTGGCCCCGCCGACCGCGCGCGCCGCGCCGGGCAGCGCGAGCGCGGCCGCGATCTCGCCGTAGGTCCGGACCTCGCCCCACGGGATGTCGAGGAGCGCACGCCAGACGCGCTCCTGGAACGGCGATCCCTTGAGCACCAGCTCGGGGAGCCTCGGCGGCTTGCCCGCGAAGTAGGCGTCGAGCGCGTCGCGCGCCGCGTCGAGGTGCCTGCGGGCGCGCGCCGAGACGCCGGCGCGCCCCGGGCCGGCGTCCCCGAAGGAGAGCCCGACGACGCCCTCGTCGAGCGCCTCCACGAAGAGGGGCCCCACGGGAGAGCGGTAGCGCAGGCGCGCCGTCACGACCGCGAGTCTACTCCCGGGCGCGGGCGGGCGGATCGGCGTCCTGCAGCGTGACGGGCACCCGGCCCCGCAGTGCGTTCACGAGCCAGAGCCGGCGCGCCCGCCCGAGGTCCGCCACGCGGACCGTGCGCTCCACGACCTCGCCGCGCGCGAGCAGCGCCGCCCGCTGGACGCCGGCGAGGAGCCCCGCGTCGCGCGGCGGCGTGACGCACTCGACGCCGCCACCGGGCAGCTCGAGCTCGGCGACGAGGTTGCCGATCGTGAACTCGGTCGCCTCGCCCTCCTCGTTGAAGAGGAGCACGTCGAAGGCGTCCGGCCGTGCGGCGCGGGCGGCGTCGTACGGCGCGCGGTCGGTCGTCTTGTGGAAGAGCCGATGATCGCGGCGCGAGACGGGCGCGGCCGCGAGCGCGACCGGCAGCGCCGCGTCGACGCGCGGCGGGAGCGGCGCGCGCTCGACCTCGACCGCGCCGCGGCCCGCGACCACGAGCCGCACCCGGGCATCTCCACCCGGAGTCGCAGCGCGCGCGAGCGCCGCCTGGACCTCGGCGAGGTCGAGCGGGACGCCGAGGTGGCGCGCGGAGGCCTCGAGCCGGGCGAGGTGTCCGGCGAGGAGCGGGTAGCGCCCCTGCTCGAGGCGGAGCGTCTCGAGGAGCGACGGCGGTCGCGGCGGCGCGGTGAGGAATGCGGCCTTCGCGAGGGCCTCGGCGTGCTCGCCGGCGGCGGTCGAATCCCAGGTGATGCCGCCGCCCACCCCGGCGGTCGCGGTGCCGGACACGGAGGAACCGCCGGTGCCGGACACGCGCGATCCCGCGGTGCCGGACACGAGTTTCCCCTGGCCGGACGGGGGCTTCGCCGCGGCGAGCGCGAGCTCGACCGTGCGGATCGCGACGTTGAAGCAGGCGTCGCCGCCGGGCGCGACGACGCCGATCGCGCCGCAGTAGACGCCGCGCGCCGAGCGCTCCTCGGCGGCGATGCGGGCCATGGCGGCGACCTTGGGCGCGCCGGTCACGGAGCCGCAGGGGAACGTCGCCGCGACGAGGTCGACGAGGCCGTGCCCGGGCGCGAGGCGCCCCTCGACCGTGCTCGTGAGCTGGAGAACGGTCCGGTACCGCTCCACCTCGAAGCGGCGCGTCACCCGCACCGAGCCCGGCTCCGCCACGCGGCCGAGATCGTTCCGCACGAGGTCGACGATCATCACGTTCTCGGCGCGATCCTTCGCGGACGCGGCGAGCACCTCGGCGGCGCGCGCGTCCTCCTCGAGCCAGCGGCCGCGGGGCGCGGTCCCCTTCATCGGGCGCATGGCGACGTCGCGGCCGCGCAGCGCGAGGAAGAGCTCCGGCGACGCCGAGACGATGGCGCGGTCACCCGTGTGCAGGCACGCGCCGAGCCCGCCGCCCTGCGCGGCCCGCAGCCGGCGGTAGAGCGCCAGCGGGTCGCCGCGAAACGGGCCGCGCAGCCGGAAGGTGTGGTTCACCTGGTAGAAGTCGCCGCGGCCGATCCCCTCGCGGATGCGTGCGACCGCGGCGGCGTGGGCGGCGGCGTCCTCGTCGGGCGTGAGGGGGCCGAGGGACGCTTCACCTTCCGCGAACGTGTCCGGCTCCGCGGGCCGCTCGTACTCGGCGAACCAGGCGAGCGGGCCGGGGCCTGCGGCGCCCGGGACGCGCAGCGCGGGATCGAACGCGGGCGCCGCGTCGTAGGCGACGAAGCCGGCGGCCCATCGCCCCTCCGCCCCCGCGCGCGAGGCCGCCTCGAGCACCGGCCGCACCTCCGCGAGCGTGCGCGCGACGTGGACCGCCCCCGGCGCCCGGAACGCGAGCGGCCCGGAGAAGCCGTCCAGCTCGAGGAATGCGTCGCCCGCCTCCATCGCGCCGGTTCTACCGCGACGCCCGCCGCGGCGCCGGGTAGGCTCTCGAGTCCGGGAGGGTCGTCCGCGTGACCGAGCAGAGGTCGAGCTTCAGCCAGGCGCAGGGTCAGCCGCAGCCCGCGCAGCAGCCCCAGGCGCCGTTCTCGCAGCAGCCCGCGCAGCCCGCGCCGCCGCTGGACGGCTTCCCCCGGCCGGCCGGGTTCTGGATCCGCTTCCTCGCGCAGTTCGTGGACGGCCTCGTCCTGTGGCTCGGCGAGATGGCCGTGATGGTCCTGCTCGGGATCGTCGGGGTCGTCCTCGGGCTCGTCTCGAAGGACGGGCAGGAGCCGGGCGCCGCGTTCTTCGTGCTGTTCGGGCTCCTCTACCTCGTCATCTTCGTCGGCGTCTGGCTCTACTGGGCGCTCCTGGAGTCGTCGCCGGCTCAGGCGACCCTCGGCAAGCGCGCCCTCGGCCTCGCCGTCGAGACCGCCGACGGGCAGCGCCTGTCGTTCGGCCGCGCGAGCGGACGGTTCTTCGCGAAGATCCTCTCGGCGCTCCCGCTCCAGCTCGGCTTCGTCGTCGCCGGCTTCACCGACAGGAAGCGGGCGCTCCACGACTACGTCGCGGGCACGGTCGTCGTCCGGCGCCGCCCCGCGGGGACCGGCGGCATCGTCGCCGCCGTCGCGGGTGGCCTCTTCGTCGTGATCGGCGTCGTCGGCGTCCTCGCCGCGATCGCGATCCCGAACTTCGTGAAGTTCCAGGTCCGGGCGAAGGAGGTCGAGGCGCGCACGAACCTCTCGGCGCTCGCGGTCGCCGAGCGGCTGCACGCCGAGGCCGGCAACGGCATCGTGCAGCTCAGCCTGCCGGCCGAGCAGGCCCCCGGCTCGTCGAAGCTCGTCTGGAGCCCCGAGGACCGCGCGCTCGCCGCCGAGCTCGGCTGGTCCGTCGAGCCCGCGACCTACTTCGTGTACCAGGTGGCCGCCGAGGAGGACGAGGACGGCAACGTCGCCTGGGCCGCCTGCGCGGAGGCCGACATCGACGGCGACGGGACCGTGCAGGCCTGGGCGGTGTTCCAGCCCGCCATGGACGAGTCGGGCGAGGCCGTGCTCGAGCCGCCCGAGGCCCCCTGCGCATTCGACCCGGCGCTCGCGCGCGAGCCCGTTCGCGGCCCGGAGGATCCGATCGGCCGGCCGGTGAAGCTGTCGCCGGCCGACGTGTACTGAGCCGGGGGGCGGGCGTCAGCGGTTGCGGACCCGCATCCGCGTTTCGCCCGCCGAGCGCCAGAGCACGCCCGGCCAGGCGATGCTCACCTCGGCGCCGCTCGCGCCGAGGTCGAGCCCCTCGAGGTTCCCCTCGAGCCCCCCGTCCAGGACCCACGCGTCTCCGCGCCAGCGCCGGACCTCGATGCGGTCCCCGGAGGGCGTCGCCTCGACGAACGCGAGCACCGGGCCATCCGCGTCGACGGCGAGTGACGGTGTACGTGCGAGGCGGGCGGGGTCGGCGTTCGCCACCATGGCGGGCCCGTAGTCCGCCTGGCCCGGCGCTCGGGTGCGGATGAGCACCTTGCCCGCCTCCGTCCAGGCCACGGCATCGACGGAGGCCGACGCGAGGAGCGCGGGCTCCGAGGCCGAGGCCCCGGGGTCGGCGTTGAGCGGGCCGATCGCCGCCCCGAACGCGAGCGGCGAGCCCGCTGCCTCCCGCAGGCGCAGCCATGCGGGTCCCCCCGGCGCGCGCTCGAGCCAGGCAAGCCGGGTGGAGCCGGCGGCGAGCGCACCGCCCTCGACCTCCGCCGTCGGGTCCATGCCGGCGTCCAGCGTGGCCCGGCCGATCCGCTGACGCCACGAGGCCCGCAGGACGCGCTCGCCGGCGGGGCCGTCCGTCCAGGCGACGCCGCCGTCTTCCGCGACCGCGGCGACGCGCTGCGGGAAGCGCGCGGCCGCGGTGACGCCCACGAACTCCTCGACCGCGTCCGGCGTCGTCCAGACGGTGAGGCTCGAGGCGAAGTCGGCGGCGAAGACCCAGGCCGCCGCCCGCGTCCCCACGACGATCGAGCTCGACCGGATGGTGCCGTCGGCGCCCCACGCGTAGATCGGCTCGGGCGGCGTCGGGTAGGCGAGCAGGTAGCCGCCGTGGATGAAGGAGGCGACGCCGTCGTCGAGCGAGGCGATCTCGACGCTCACGCCGTCTCCGGCGGCGAAGAGACGGATGGCCGGCCCGAGCGGGCCGAGCGGGAGCGGCCCCGCGCCCGCGGGTGCACGCCAGACGGGGAAGATCACCTCCCCGCAGGGAAGCGGTCCGACGACGTTCCCGGCGGCGTCGCGCACCTGCGGGATCTCACCGCGCCAGGTGTACGGCAAGGGCTCCCGTACCTTCTCGACGAGCACGAGCTCCTTCGCGGGAGGGCCCGGCGCTGCCACCGGGGTCACGGGCTCCGCGAACCTCGCCACGATCCCCGCGCCGGACGGCGCGTCGTCGATCCGGCCCGATGGCGGGCCGCACGAGACCAGCGCGGGCGGCGTGTTGTCGATCGTCCACTGCTCGTAGCGGGACTCGTACCCGTCGGAGTAGAGCCTGACGGTGGTGGGGCCGTCGGAGACGGCGCGGGTGTCGATCTCCGCCTGCCCCTCGCGCCAGCCGTCCGGGCCCGCGGGCGCCTCGAGGATCGCGCCGCGGAGGCCCCCGACCAGGACGTGGAGGTAGGTCGGACCGCGCCACCGGGCCGAGAGCGTGAACGTCCCGTGCAGCGGTCCCGCGGGCACGCCGGAGAGCTCCACCTCGAGCGGGCCGGGCAGCCACGGGCCGAGCAGGTACGTGCCGACGTTGCCGAGCGCGTCCTTCACGACGACCCGCACGTTCGTGGCCTTCAGGATGAACCAGCCGACCGACACCCGGACGGTGAGGCCATCGGCGGAGAGCGAGCTCGGCGGCTCGTACACCGCCGCCCCGGAGACCACCAGCTCCGCCTTCACGAGGGTCACGGGCTCGCCGAAGGTGGCCGCCACGTCGACCGGGGGCAGGGCGACGCCCACGTCCGGGGACAGCGCGACGAGCGCGGGTGGCGTCCGGTCCACCCGGAACGCGAGCGGGGCGCTCTCGAACCGCACCCCGTCGACGCGCGCCGCGGCAACGAGCGCGTGGGGCCCGTCCTGGGCCACGTCGATCGGCACCCGCACCACGTCGAGGTCGCGGCCCTGGGCGACCGCCGTCCCGTCCAGCTCGATCGACACCGGCACCGCGGGCGAGGCGTGGATCAGGACGCCATGGGTGCTCGCGTTCGTGAGCTCCGGATCGAGCGGCTCCAGCGAGAGCGCGACGGCGACGGGATCGGGATCCCCCGGGTGACCGTCCGCCGGAGGCGCCTCTTGCTTGCACGCGAGGACCGCCGCCGCGAGGCTCCACGCGAGCACGCGCGACCTGCGGCGAATGCGCACGGTACCCTCCCCCATGCCCTCGACGACACCACGTTTCGCGCCGTGAGTGGAAGCGACTTCTTCACTTCGCGTGCTCGTCGCGGTCGGCTAGGCTGGGAACCCGGGGGGAGAGGATGCCGTACACACCGTTCGTGCTGCTCGCGCTCGCGCTCGCCTCCGAGCCCCCCGCCACGCCGCAGGCCGTCGAGCCCGTGACCGCGCCGCTCACGCTTCCCGCGCGCCCGGGCGATCGCGGCCTGTTCCTGCTCGGCGACGCCCGTCGCTTCGCGGGCCGGTTCGTGGTGGAGCCCGACGGGACCCCCGGGATCGCGCTCGCCTCCGACGCCGTGCTCCGCCTCGCGCCCGGCGCGATCGTGGGCCGCCTCCCCGATCCCGGGAAGAGCGGCCCGGGCGATCCTCCGCGCGTGCTCCTCGTGACCAAGGACCGGACCCTGGACGGCGTCCTCCTCGCGCGCGGTGACGGCGTCCTGCGGGTCCGCACCCTGGAAGGCGAGGAGGTCGATGTGGCCGAGGCGGACCTCGGCCGCGCCGAGTTCCAGGATCCGGTCATGCCGATGCGCGCGTGGTCCGACCCGTCCCGGCTCCGCTACGTCCACCTGCCCCAGCCCGGCGCGCTCCGGCGCGGCGAGTGGACGCTGCGCAGCTCCCTCGAGTGCCCGCTCGGGCTCGAGACCGCCGCCCTGGACTGGCTCGTGCTCTCGGCCGCGCTCGAGGCGCCCCTGCTCTTCGGCGACCCGGTCCCCCCGACGGGCACCCGCCTGGACGTCACCGGCCAGCTCGAGCTCGCCGGCGTGCGGCTCTCGGCCGGTGTGACCGCGGTCCGGTCCCAGGGCGCGACCACCACCTCCTTGCACGGCGCCGCAGCGCTCGGGGGTCCCCGTCTCCACGCGACCGTCTACGCCGGACCGCCGGTCGCGGCGGCGGCGCGGCTCGGGGGCTTCGACCCGATCGTCGTGGGCGCGGCGGGCGCCGCGTGGGTCACAGGCCAGGTCGCGTTCGTCGCTGAGACCTGGTGGACGCCGCGCCGGTCCTCGCCTGCGGGCGCGGTGGCGGCCGTCGCGCGGCTGGCGCTCGCCCACCTCGCGCTCGACGCCGGTGCGCTCGCCTCGACGGACGGGAAGGTCGTGCCGTGGTTCGCGGTCGCGCTCGACGGCAGCTGGAGGGGCTGGTGAGCGCGCGACGCCTCGCCCTCGCCGCGCTCGTCGCCGCGCTCGCGGGCTGCGTGCTCTCCGACTCGGGGGGGCTCACCCTCCTGCCCGACGGGGAGCTGCAGGGTGGCGCATGGGTCGCGCTCGAGGTGCGCGGGCCGGTGCGGCGGATCGCGCTCGAGATCGACGGAGAGCGGATCCCCGGGGCGTTCCCCGCCAACCTCCCCCTCGACGTCGACCTCGCTCCCGGGCTTCGCGACGGGAACCACGTGCTCGTCGCGCGCGCGCTCGACGGCTCGGCCGTGCGCTCCGTGGAGCGGACACTGCGCGTGAGGCGCGGCCGCGAGCTCGTCTCGTCGGTGGAACCGCCGGACGGCGCCTACGCGGCGACCGATCCGGTGACCGACGCTCCGCTCGTGGTCGAGATCCGGTTCACGCGGCCGCTCGTGCCGGAGCTCGTCGCGCACGACGCCACCTTCGCCGGGCAGCCGTCGGCGGCCACGGTGCTGCCCGACGGGCACACGCTGCGCGTCGCGCTCGGGAAGAGCCTGGACCGGCTCGGCGCGGCGACCCTCGAGGTGGCGCCGACCATCGTCGACCCGCCCGCCCACGCCGGGTGGCGGTTCACCTGGACTCGCCTCGCGGGCAAGGCGTCCACGTTCGCCTGGAGGACCACGTCCCAGGGCACGCTGGGGACCGTGGCGCTGCGGCTCGAGCCCGTCTCCGGCGACCCGCCGACCTACGTCGAGCTCACCGCCGGGAGCCTCCGGCTCGGCCGGATCGACGCCGCCGGAGGCTGGACGCTCGCCTGGGACACCACGCAGGTCCCCGAGGGCCTCTACGAGGTCGAGGCCACTCCGCAGGGCGACTCGGACCTCACCATCGAGGGCGAAGCGCCCCGGATCCGGGTGGATCGCAGCCCGCCTGCGCTCGTCCGCTGCATCGACACCGCCCCGGGCTGCTTCGTGGTCTCGCTCGACGAGCCCGCGCGCGTGGTGGACGCCGCGGTGAGTTTCGGCGCGGACACCGCCGCGGTGACGTTCGGGAGCACGAGCTCGACCGCGCAGCAGATCTGCCCGACCTGGGCCACCGAGGTCGGACCGCTCTGGCGCTCGCAGCAGCTCGTCGCCACGGTCGAGGACGAGGTGGGGCTGCGCTCGACGGTCTCGTGCAATCGGGCCCAGACCACGTGGCTCGAGCCGTTTCCGCCGGCCGAGGGTGCCTACTCCGAGATCACGGTCGTCCTCCCGAACGCCTGCTACGGCACGCCGTCCATCTACTTCGACTACTACGACGTGCTCGCGGTCGCGGCACCGGGCACGGCCGACGCCGGCCGGCTCGTTCATCTGTCTCGGGGCGTCAGCGGGTGGATCCGGAGCACGGGCGGCAGCCCCGGTGCCGTCGTGAGCGAGCCGACCGCGCTGGCATGGATCGAGTCCACCGCCGGGGGGCCCGGGCAGATCATGGTGTACGGCGTGTCCCGGAACCTCGACCCGGCCCAGGACGCGCGCCACCCCTTCATGCTCCTCGGGAAGCGCCTCCCCGCCTGGTCGGAGGCGGTCGAGGGCGGCGGCCGGGTGATCCGGATGTACACGTTCCCGTTCGACCCTCCGCCACCCTCAGCTCCGCGCTCCGCCGACGAGCCCGCCCTGGCGTACTGGACGGAGCGCGTCCAGACGGGCGCGGACACCTACCGTGATCTGGACTGGATCTACGCGGTGTGGGTCGAGACTGCGCCGGGCGAGCCCGGCCGGCTGGCCGCCGCCCGCGTGCGCTACGTGGCGCCACCGTTCTGGGAACCGATCCCTTCGATCGCTGCGCTCGCGCAGGACGCGTCGGCGCCGTCGATCTGGGGCCGCGAGGGCTGGCAGGCCGTCGCGTGGACGGAGGGTGGGCGTCCCGTCGCGAGCCAGTCGCACGACGGGCTCGTCTTCGATGCGCCGACGGAGCTCTCGGTGAACCCGTCGCGCGCGGCGCGGGGCACCGTGCTCGACCCCTGGGCGCCGATTCCCACCGTCTACTGGATCGAGCGCGACGCCTTCGGCAACGACCTGTTGCTCAGCCGCCGCTGGAACGGCAGCTGGGAGCTGCAGCCCGTGCCCGTGAACGCTGGCGTGCCCGGGGAGGTCCGCGATTTCTCGGTGAACCTCGGCGTCATCGGCTGGCTCGACGCGGAGGGGCACGTCCGCGTCCGGCGGGCCGGCTGCAACTAGAGGCGATCGAGCCCGCTCGTGGGGAAGGTCCGCACGATCGCCAGGGCCGAGAGCGGGATGGCGGCCGCGTAGACGAACTGCGTCCGGGACACGCCGATGCCGAACGGGAACCCGATGCCGGGGACGCCGAGCGGCTCGAGCAGCTCCCCGCCGAACAGCCCGGCCAGGATCGCCGCCCAGGTGACGAGCGCGGTGAACCGCGCCGGCCCGGCGCGGGCGATGCGCGCGCCCACCGCGACGACGCCTCGCCGCCATGAGCGCGAGCGCGACGCCAGCGAGGAGCAGGAAGCCCCGGCGCTCGCTGCGGCGCCAGCCCCACGCCGCGAGGGCGATGACCGCGAGCATCGCCAGGGGCTCGACGGCGTCGACGACGTAGCCGGCGATCGTCCGGCGCCACTGCACGCGGTGGAGCGCGTCGGCGACGGGCCGCGGCGCGAGGATGGGCGCGATGTGCACGCCACCGCCGTCCGCGCTCGCGCCGGAGCTCTCGGCCATGTACGCGCGGATCGCGAGCACGCCATGGGTGCCCGCCGCGCCGGGAGGCAAGGCGAACCTCATCGGCCGGGTGCCGACTAGGCGCGGGTCCGGACCGAGGCGGCCCGAACCGCCGAGGAGCTGGCCGTTCCAGTAGAGCGCGTAGCCGTCCTCGACGAGGGTCGGCCCGAGGAGCTCCCACGGCTCCTGCCCGGGCGGCACCTCCACCGCGCGCCGGTACCAGGCGTAGCCGTGATGACCGGGATGTCCCCGGGCCATCCACCCGCCCACGTAGTCGGGCAGGCCCACGTCGCCGTCGTGGCTGCCGGGCGGGGCGGTGAGGTCGATCGTCTCCCAGGTGGAGTCGTCGGCGCCGGCGTCGGCCCACCGCGGGTCGTCGCCCGCGCGGAACCGCCACGGGCCGGCGAGCAGCGTGGCGGCGGCGCGCAGCGCAGGCGGATCCGGGCGGCCGCCGTACGCCAGGTCCGCGGTCACGAGCGCGAAGGTCGCGAGCGCCGCGACGACGATGCCGAGGATCAGCGTGCGTTGCGTCGCGGCCATCGACGTCACCGTGGGATGACGGCACGGCCGCCCCGAGACCGTCAAGCCGCGGAGCGCGTCCCCGGAGGGCCGAGGGAGCGTAAGCTCTCCGCATGCGCGCCCTCGCCGCCTGGCTCCACCGGGAGCTCCCTCCGGTGCCGCTCCCCGGAAGGCTCGACGCCGCCGCGGTCACGATCCCCTGCGCTGCGGCCGCGCTCCTCGTCGTCTCCCAGCACCACGTCCGGCCCGCGAACGTGTCCCGGCTCCTCGCCGGGCACGACCTCGGCGCGTGGGGCTCGATCGCGCCGCACCTCGGGTGGTTCCTCGGCGACGCCGTCCTCTTCCTCCTCGCGCCGGTCCTGCTGCTCGCGCTCCTCGGCGAGCCGCTCCGGGAGTACGGCTTCGGCCCCGGACGGGCGCGGCTCGGGCTCGAGGTGGCGGGCGCGCTCTGGGTCGTCATGCTGCCCGCCGTGCTCGTCGCGGCACGGACCCCGGTGTTCGCCGCGAAGTACCCCCTCGCGGACGGCGCCACCGCGTCCGCGGGCCTCTTCCTCGCGTACGAGGCGGCCTACTGGCTCTACTTCGTCGCGTGGGAGGCGCTCTGGCGCGGCTTCCTGCTGTTCGGGCTGTACCGGCGCGTGGGCTTGCCGGCGATCTACGTGCTCGCCCTCCCCTTTGCGCTCGAGCACCACGCCAAACCCGAGCCGGAGGCCCTCGGCAGCATCGTCGCGGCGATCGCGCTCGGCTACCTCGCGCTCCGCAGCCGGAGCTTCTGGTGGGGTGCCGTGCTCCACGCGGCGGTGGCGTCGGCGATGGATCTCGCGGCGGGGTGGGCCCGCCTCGTGCGCTGAGGCCAGCGCCCGAAGCCCCCCTGCGTGTGACGGTCGAGGAGGCCCGCCGACACCTCGAGGTCTCCGCGCGCGACGACGGACGCGATCGCTCGACCGCGCACGGACCGGGATCCGGTAGCATGGACGCATGGTCCGGGCAGCCGCTGCCCTCACGCTCCTCGCCTCGGGCTGCGTCCTCCGCGCCACGGTCGTCCCGGAGCGGCTCCCGCTCGAGCCCGCGCGGGCCCCGGCGGCCGGGCCTGCGTCGCTCGAGGTCGGCCCCGAGGTCGCCGCAGCCACCGTCGTGCTTCGCGTGCCGTTCACGGGGGGTGCTCCCGGCGCGTCGGAGTACACGGCGGCGCTCGGCCCCGAGGTGGCCGACGCCTGGGAACGTGCGCTGGCCCTCGACTTCGGCGCCGTCGCGTCACCGCCGCACACCGCGGGGGGGTCGGCGCCGGGAGTCGTGCTCTCCGCGGTGAGTGGCACCGCCTGGCGGGAGGGAGTGCACGTGCGCGTCGACGTGGAGGTGACCTCGCTCGTCTCACCCGCGGGCGGCCGGCCGCAGGCGGCGCTCACGGTGCGGGGCCGGGGCGACGAGGCCGCGGCGACCTACGCGGGGGCGCTCGGCCTTGCGACCGCGCGCGCCGTGAAGCAGGCGGCCGAGTCCTTCCGCGCCGGCCTCGCCGGAGCAGCGGAGCCCGTCGAGGCAGCCGTGGCGCGGGGACCGCCGTTCGATCCCGCGCGCGGGGCGCTCCTCTACGAGCTCGGGGCGGGCGTCGGGGTGAGCGAACAGCTCGACGGCGATGCCCACGCCGCCTGGCACCTCGCCGGCCGCCTCGGCTGGGCGGGGCGCCGGTTGCGGCTCGGGGTCGAGGGGGGGTACGAGGCGCCTGCGCTCGCGGCCGCGAGGTCGGGCTGGGTCGGCGCCTCGTGCGGTTGGGTGGCCGCCGGCGCGAGCGAGCGGAGGCTCGAGCTCGTCGCCGCCGTCGGCCGCCGCTTCTACGCGCCCGAGGATGGCGCGTCGTTCGGAGGGACCACCGAGGTGCTCTCGGACGGCGGCGCGGGGCTCGGATACGGCACGGCACGCGCGGTCCTGTGGCTGGGGCCCCGCCAGATCGCGGTGGGCCTCGCGCTCTGGGCCCAGTCGACGCTCGGCACCGCGCGCCGGACCTACCGGGTCCGGACTTGCTCGTTCCTGGGGTGCGGCGAGGGCCTGGCCACCGCGCGCTACGGCGGGCTCGCGGGCGGGATCTCCCTCGTCGTGGCGGGGCAGGCTGCGCTCGACGCGCCCCCGGCCGGGGCCGGCCCGGACTGACCCCGCCACGACCGAGCTAGAACGCCCGCGACTGGCCGCCGTCGACCGTCCAGCACGCGCCGCTGACCCAGCTCGCGCGCGCGGAGAGCAGGAACGCCACCACCGCGGCGACCTCCTCGGGCCGGCCCATGCGGCCGCCGGGGAGGTCGCGCTTCACGAACTCGGCGATCCCCTGCGGGTCGGCGGCGCGCCGCCGCGCCCAGCCGCCGCCGGGAAACTCGATGGAGCCGGGCGCGACGGCGTTCACGCGGATGTTCTCGGGCAACAGCTCCCGGCCGAGCGAGGCCGCGAGCGAGATCTCGGCCGCCTTCGCGGCGTTGTAGGACGGGCCACCGCCCGTCTCCCGGCCCCAGATCGACGTCACGAGCACGACCGCCCCGCCGCCGCGCCGGCGGAGCTCCGGCACCGTGCGGCGCACGAGCTTCAGCGCCGAGAAGAAGTTCCGCTCCACGATGGCGCGGAAATCGGCCTCGTCGGCCGCCGCGTGGGTGCGCGCGCCCGAGCCGCCCAGGTTCGCGACCACGAGATCCACGCCCCCCAGCGATTCCGCGGTGCCGGACACGAGCGCCTCGACGCCGGCGTCGGTCTCGAGGTCGGCGGGCACCGCCAGGTGCGGGCCGGGCCCGGCCTCCTCGAGCGCCTCGAGCGCGTCCGCGAGCGGGCCCTCGCCGCGCGCGCCGATGGCGACCCGCGCGCCCTCGCGTGCGAGCTCCTCCGCGATCGCCCGGCCGATGCCGCGGCTTCCGCCCGTGACCACCGCCACCTTCCCCGCGAGTCCGAGGTCCATGCCCGGGTTGTAGCGCCGGAGCCCCGCGGCCGGTACACCGGCCTGCATGAGGCTCCTCGTGAACGTGGACGTGCCGGACCTCGCGGCGGCGGAGCGGTTCTATGTGGCGGCGCTCGGGCTGCGGCCCGGGCGGCGGTTCGGGCCGTTCGCGGTGGAGCTCCTCGGGCTCGAGGCGCCGCTGTACCTCCTCGCGAACGAGGAGGGGTCCGCGCCGGCGCCGGGCGTGAACACGCGGCGCGAGTACGGGCGGCATTGGACCCCGGTGCACCTGGACCTCGCGGTCGACGCGCTCGAGCCCGCGGTCGAGCGGGCCGTCGCGGCCGGGGCGAAGCTCGAGGGCGGGCCGAAGGAGAAGAAGTGGGGGCGGATCGCGATGCTGGCGGATCCGTTCGGGAACGGCTTCTGCCTGCTGCAGTTCACGGGTCTTGGATACGACGAAGTGGCCGAACGGCCCCGTTCATCCCGAGCGTAGCCGCCGCGAAGCGGCGGCGAAGTCGAGGGACGAGGTGGCGACCTAGAAGACGCGCCGCGCCCTGACCCGGGCGGCGCGCTCGGGGTCGATCGTCTCGAGCCGAGCCAGCGCGGCGCGCGCGTTCGCGAGGTCGCCGGAGTCGGCGCAGGCGGTGGCGAGCATGGCCCAGGCGTCCGGCTCGTCGGGCCGCGCGGCGACGGCCTCGGCGAGGCGCTGGGCAGCCTCGGCGGGCCGCCCCAGGTTGCCGAGCGCGGCGCCCGCGTTCCGGAGCGCGAGGTACCACCCGGGCCGGAGCTCCAGCGCACGCTCGAAGTGCCGGAGCGCGCCCGCGTGGTTGCCCTGCCGGGCGCGGACGACGCCGAGCGTGTTCCAGGCGTCGTGGAACGTGGGCAAGAGGCGCAGCGCCTCCTCGCAGTGGCGCGCGGCCTCGTCGAGGCCGCCTGCGTCGAGCTCCGCCGCGCAGAGCCCCTGCCAGGCCTTCCAGTTCTTCCCGTCCACCGCGAGGGCGTGGCGATGGAGGGTCTCCCCGTCCTGCCAGGCGCCGACCTGGCGGTGGGCGACCCACGCGAGCGCGAGCACGGCTGCGATCGCGGACACGACCACGGCCTGCCGGGCGGCCTGGCTGCGGGAGGCGAGCTCGCCGGCCGCCCACACGGCCACGACGAAGACGCCCACCAGCGGCACGTAGGTGTAGCGGTCCGCCCGTGCCTGGGAGCCGACCTGCACGAGGCCGATGACCGGCACGAGCGTGCCGAGGAACCAGCACCAGCCCGCGGCGAGCCAGGGGCGGCGGACGCGCTCGCCGAAGGCGAGCGCGCTCAGGACGAGGAGCGCGGCGGCACCGCCCGTGACGGCGGCGAGGGCCGGGCCGCCGGAGGAGGCGGGGTGCGGGTAGAACGCGGAGAGCCCCGCGGGCCAGAAGGTCTGGCCGAGGTAGGCGCCCACCGAGGCGACCGCGTTCGCGAGCCGGAGGCCGAACGGGAGGTGCGCGACCGCGGAGTCCGCGCCGCCGCCGCTCGCCTGCGCGGCCACGGTGAGCGCGCTCGAGGCCGCGGAGAGCGCGAGGAACGGGAGCTTCTCGGGGACGAGCCGGGGCAGCGCCTGGGCCGCCTCCCGACCGGAACCGAGCGGGAGCCGCCCGAGCGGCCACGCGTCGAGGACGAGGAGCAGCGCGGGCAACGTGACGAGCATCGGCTTCGCGAGGAGCGAGAGCGCGAAGAGCGCGAGCGCTGCGGCATACGCCGGCCGCGAGCGGCGCCGCGCCCAGGGGACCCAGGCGAGGAGCGCCGCGAAGCCGAGCGCGGTGGAGAGCACGTCCTTCCGCTCGGAGATCCAGGCGACCGACTCGACGTGGAGCGGGTGGATCGCGAACAGCGCGGCGACGGCGGCGCTCCGCACGGTCGCGCCGGTGGCGGCGCGGAGGAACGCGAAGAGGAGGAGCGCTGCGGCGAGGTGGAGCCCGACGTTGACCGCGTGCATCGGCCCGGGCGAGGGACCGAAGAGCGAGACGTCGGCCATGTGCGAGAGCCAGGTGAGCGGGTGGTAGTTCCAGACGTGGAAGCCGCCGAAGGCCCACGCGAGGCCGGCGCGGCCGAGGCCGGCGAGGACGTGGCGGTTCTCGTAGACGTAGTGGTCGTCGTCGAGGTTGACGAAGCCGAACGCGGACGTCTGCGCGAAGACGGCGAGGGTGAGGAGGGTGAGGACGAGCGGGGGGAGCCAGCGGCCGGCGCCCACCGCGCGTCCCTCGACAGGCTCAGGACGCACGGTGCCGGCGAGCATCCCCCGCGGCTTGCTCACGCACGCCTCAGGAACTTCGCGACGACGCGCTTCTCGCCGGAGCCGTCGAAGATCACGGTGACCTTCGCGTCGCCGCCGGCGCCGTCGCACGCTACGACCCGGCCCTCGCCGAGCGACGGGTGCGCGACGAGGGTGCCGGGCGGGAAGGCCTGGCGGCCCGCGTCGGGGCGCTGGTCGAAGTCGTAGTCGATGGTGGTCTCCCTCGACTGGGTCCGCCCACCCATCCGTTCGCCCCGAGCGTAGCCGCCGCCACGCGGCGGCGGAGACGAGGGGCGCCCCGCCCAGCTCGGCGGCGAGGGCGGCGCGTCGCCGTCGTCGAGCTCGATGTGCGGCTCCCCGTCGAGCGCGCCCGGGTGGCGGCGGATGACCGGGCCGCGGGGCTGGGCCGTGGCAGGCTGGGCGCTCCGGCCGCCGGGCAACCCGAACAGCTCCGGCGGGAGATCCCCGAGGAACCGCGACGGCTCCATGCCGCGGAAGGTCGGGCCGCCGCCGGAGAAGGTCATGCGGCGCCGCGCGAACGACAGCGTGAGCCGCTTCTTTGCGCGGGTCATGCCGACGTAGCAGAGCCGGCGCTCCTCGTCGGCGGCGGCGTCGAGCTCTGCGGGGCCGTCGTCGGACCAGGGCCGCTCGTAAGGCAGCGTGCCGTCCTCCATGCCGGCGAGGAACACCGCCTCGAACTCGAGCCCCTTCGCCGCGTGCAGCGTCATGAGCGCGACGCGACCCTCCGGCGTCTCGGCGTCGGCCTCGCCGAGGAGCGCGATGTTCTCGAGGAAGCGCGCGAGCGGCGGCGGGCGGACCTCCTCGGGGTCGGTCGGCGGCGGCTCGCCCAGGAGCGACTCGTCGAACTCGCGGGCCGCCTGCACGAGCTCGGCGAGGTTCTCTGCGCGCTCGGCGTCCTCGTCGGTGCGGGCCCCCTCGAGGCGCGCCATCATCCCCGAGCGGCGGAGCGCCTCCTGCACCGCGACGCCGGCGTCCATCGTGGCGACCTCGCGGTGCAGGCCGTCGATGACCGCGTGGAACTCGCCGAGCGCGCGGCGGGCCGCGGGCTTGAGCTCGTCCATCGCGTCGCGGTCGACGAGCGCCTCGTAGAGCGAGACGTCCTTCGCGGTCGCGTGCGCGCGCAGCCGGTCGACGGTCTTGTCGCCGATGCCGCGCGGGGGCTTGTTGATGACGCGCTCGAGGTCGAGGTCGGAGGTGGGCGAGAGCGCGAGGCGCAGGTACGCGGCCGCGTCCTTCACCTCCGCGCGGTCGTAGAAGCTCGTGCCGCGCACGATGACGTACGGGATGCGCGCGGCGCGCATCGCGGCCTCCAGCGGCCGCGACTGCGCGTTCGTGCGGTAGAGGACCGCGATCTCCTCGCCGGTCGTGCCGCGCGCCTTCTCGGCGGCGACCCCCCGGGCGACCCGCTCGGCCTCGTCGCCCTCGTCCTGCCCGACGATGAGGGCGATGGGCTCGCCGGAGGTCGCCTCGGTCCACAGGCGCTTCTCGCGGCGGCGGCGGGCCTTCGAGATGACGGCGTGGGCGGCGTCGAGGACGTTGCGCGTCGAGCGGTAGTTCTGCTCGAGCTTCACGACCTTCGTGCCCGGGAAGTCGCCGTCGAAGCCGAGGATGTTCGAGACGTCGGCGCCGCGCCAGCGGTAGATGGCCTGGTCGTCGTCGCCGACGACGCAGACGTTCCGCTTCGGGCCGACGAGCGCGCGCATGAGCCGGTACTGCGCCGGGTTCGTGTCCTGGAACTCGTCGACGAGCACGTGCCGGAAGCGGAGCGCCCAGCGGCGGCGGAGCTGCTCGTCGGCCTCCAGCAACCGCAGCGGCCGCACGATGAGGTCGCCGAAGTCGACGGCGCCGGCGCGCGCGAGCGCGGCCTCGTAGCGGACCCAGATCTGCCTCGCGAGCTCGCCCTCGACGTCGTAGGCGCCGGGCTTCACCTCGGTCGAGAGGTGGCCGGCGTTCTTCCAGCGGTCGATGCGCGAGAGCGCGCCGCGCGCGGAGAGCGGCTCGCCCTCCTCGACCTTCAGCTCCGCCATGATCCGCTTCACGAGCCGGATCTGGTCGTCGTCGTCGTAGATGGCGAAGGACGGCGGCAGGCCCGCGCGCGCCGCCTCGCGGCGGAGGAAGCGCGCGCCGAAGGCGTGGAAGGTCTGGACCCACAGCTCGCCCGCCGCGGCGCCGAGCAGCTTCACGAGCCGCTCGCGCATCTCGCCGGCGGCCTTGTTGGTGAAGGTGACGGCGAGGATCTGCCAGGGGACGACGTGGTCGTCGCGGACGATGCGGGCGATGCGGTGGACGATGACGCGGGTCTTGCCCGAGCCAGCGCCCGCGAGGACGAGCAGGGGCCCCTCCCCGTGCCGGACGGCCTCGGCCTGGGCGTCGTTGAGGTCGTCGAGGAGGGGGTCGGCCATCGGGCGGGCGGTCGGCGCCGGGCCGGGGGGGCGGCCGGGGAGGCCGGTGCCGGACACGGTGCAAGGCCGCGAAGGATAACCCTTTTCGGCCCGGCCCGCCCGGGGGTTCGCCGCGTCGGGTCACATCCGGCGGTTCGCCTGTTCTCAATCAGTGGGGGCCGTGTACGCCGGCCCCTTCCGAAAGAGGTGCCGTGCGCCGCCCGACCGCCGGGCGCCACGGCCGCGGAGAGCGGGGATCCGGGATCCAGGGAGCCCGGATCCTCGCTCTCGCCTCCGTCCGGCACAGGGGGCCCGGGTGCGGTTATCTTGTCCGCCCTGTGGCGCCCCCCGTCCGCATCGTCCCGCTCGGAGGCCTCGGCGAGGTCGGCATGAACTGCATGGCCGTCGAGGCCGACGGCCGCATCGCGGTCGTCGACTGCGGGGTCATGTTCCCGAACGAGAACATCGGCGTGGACGTCATCGCGCCGGACTTCGCGTGGCTGCGCGAGCGGAAGGAGCAGATCGGCGCGGTCTTCCTCACGCACGGCCACGAGGACCACGTCGGCGCGCTGCCCCTCCTCCTGCGCGAGGTGAAGGTGCCGGTCTACGGCACGCGCTTCACGCTCGCCCTGCTCCGGCCCCGGCTCGCCGAGGCGGGCGTCGAGGCCGATCTCCGCGAGGTGCAGCCCGGCGACGTGCGGCCCGCGGGCGACGCCGCGCCGATCTCGGCGGAGTGGATCGCCGTCACGCACTCCATCCCCGACGCCTGCGGCCTCGCGCTCCAGACGCCGCAGGGCACGCTGCTCCACTCCGGCGACTTCAAGCTCGACGCGCACCCGGTCGCGGGCCCCAAGACCGACCTCGACCGCATCGAGGCGCTCGGCAGGAGGGGCGTGCGCCTCCTCATGAGCGACTCGACGAACGCCGAGCGCCCGGGCTCGTCGCTCTCGGAGTCGCTGGTGGGGCCGACGCTGGAAGAGCACATGGCGACGGTGCGCGGGCGCGTGTTCGTCGCCTGCTTCGCCTCCAACGTGCACCGCATCCAGCAGATCGCGAGCGCGGCGCGCGCGACGGGGCGGCGGCTCTGCTTCCTGGGCCGCGCGATGGAGGCGAACGTCGCGACCGCCCGGCAGCTCGGGCTCCTCGACATCGCCGCGTGGCAGCCCATCGGCGCAGACCAGGCGCGCGACCTCCCGCCCCGCGAGCTCTGCGTGCTCACGACCGGCACGCAGGGGGAGCCCCGGGCCGCGCTCGCCCGCCTCGCGCGCGGCGATCACCCGGACCTCTCCATCGAGCCCGGCGACCTCGTCATCCTCTCCTCGCGCTTCATCCCGGGGAACGAGATCGCGGTCGGCCAGGTCGTGAACGAGGTCTGCCGGCGCGGCGCCGAGGTGGCGTACGAGGGGCTCACGCCGCTCCACGTCTCCGGCCACGCGCACCAGGACGAGCAGCGCCGCCTCATCGCCCTCGCCCGGCCCGAGCACTTCGTGCCGATCCACGGCGAGTACCGCCACCTCGCGCGCCACGCGGCGCACGCCGCGGCGGAGGGCGTCGCCGGCCGGCACCTCATCGTGGACGGGCAGGTGCTCGAGCTCGACGGCCTCGGCGCGCGCGTGCGCGAGACCGCCACGACCGGGCGCGTGTACGTCGATCGCGACGCGCTCATCGGCGACGAGGTCGGGCCGCTCGTCATCAAGGACCGCCGGCTCCTCGCCGAGGCCGGGCTCGTGATCGCGGTGCTGGTGGTCGAGAAGGCGAGCGGCGCGGTCGTGCGCGGGCCGGAGCTGTACGCGCGCGGCGTGGCCGGGTTCGACCTCGCCGAGGCCGAGGTGCGCGGCGACGTGGTGCGCGCGCTCGAGGAGCTGTCGCCCGCGGCGCGGATGGACGTGAACGAGGTGCAGGAGGTGCTGCGGACGTCGGTGCGCCGGTTCTTCCGGCGCTCCGGGGCGCGGCGGCCGGCGGTGCTGCCGGTGGTGCTGGAGCTGTAGGGAGGAACCTTGCCGAGCTTCGACGTGGTGAGCGAGCTGAACCTGCAGGAGGTCGAGAACGCCTTCAACCAGGCGCGCAAGGAGCTCGCGCAGCGGTTCGACTTCAAGGGCACGAACACCGACCTCGAGCGCGAGAAGGACGGCTCGATCCTCGTGAAGGCCTCGAGCGACGGGCGCTGCGAGGCCGCCCTCGGCGTCCTCATGGAGAAGCTCGCGAAGCGCAGCGTGCCGCTCGAGGGCATCGACCCGCAGGAGGTCGAGCCCGCCGCCGGCGGCGCGGTGAAGCAGCTCGTGAGGCTGAAGAAGGGGATCCCGCAGCCGGAGGCGAAGAAGCTCGTGCTCCTCATCAAGGAGTCGGGCCTCAAGGTGCAGGCGGCGATCCAGGGCGACGCGGTCCGGATCAGCGGCAAGAAGAAGGACGACCTGCAGGCGGCGATGCAGCGCATCCGCGGCGCTTCCCTGGGGCTGCCGCTCCAGTTCCAGAACTTCCGGGACTGACGTGGCCGCGCCGCGCGAACAGAGGCAGCCGTGGTACGCCGGCGGCCTGCGCTTCGAGTGCACGGGCTGTCACGGCTGCTGCCGCGGGGGCCACGAGGGCGTGGTCTACGCGACCGAGCACGAGCTCGGGCGGATGGCGGAGCACCTCGGCATGACCCCGGCCGCGTTCGACCGTAAGTACGTCCGCCGCGTGGACGGGCACGAGACCATCCGGCTCACCGACGACGGCGACTGCGCGCTCTGGAAGGACGGCTGCACGGTCTATCCGGAGCGGCCGCGCCAGTGCCGGACCTACCCGTTCTGGCCCGAGCACCTGCGTTCCGCGAAGGCCTGGGACCGCGAGGCGAAGCAGTGTGAAGGAATGGGGCGCGGCGAAATGCACGATCTCGTCGAGATCCGCGCCGTGCTCAGATCCCGCGGCCGGGAGTAGTCCCATCGACCCACTCCGGGTGCGGGCGTGTACCGTAAGGTGCGCCCCTCGCTCGCCGGAATCGCATTGGGGGGTCGGGATGTTTCCGGTGGGCCGCGCGCAACGCGTCCGCTATCACGCTCGGTCCAGTCCACCTCTTCAAGGAGAAGTCACCGTGAAGCGCAACCTCGTCCTCTCCCTCGCGGCCGTCACGGCCATCACCTTCGCGGCCGGCTGCGCCACCGCCGGCAAGGGCACCGCCATCGGGGCCGGCGCGGGCGGCGCCGCGGGCGCCGGCGTGGGCGCCCTCATCGGCGGCAAGAAGGGCGCGCTCATCGGCCTCGGCGTCGGCGCGCTCGCCGGCGGCTCCGTCGGCCTGTACCTCGACAAGCAGCACAAGGAGCTCGAGAAGGTCGCCGAGGCGAAGCGCACCGAGAAGGGCATCCTCGTCAACATGAAGAACGACATCCTCTTCGACGTCGGCTCCGCCGAGCTCAAGAAGGAGGCGGTCGACCAGCTCGTCCAGGTCGGCGACATCGTCGCGAAGTACGGCGACGACCGCGTGAAGATCGAGGGCCACACCGACGCGACCGGCGGGACCGAGTTCAACCAGAAGCTCTCCGAGAGGCGCGCCGACGCGGTGAAGACCGTGCTCGTCGCCCGCGGCGTGAAGCCGGAGCAGATCTCGGCCATCGGCTACGGCGAGACGAAGCCGGTCGCCCCGAACGACACCGCGGAGAACAAGGCGAAGAACCGCCGCGTCGAGCTGCACATCGACGTGCCGAACCCCACGTAGTCCGGGGCGCCCCTCGTCTCCGCCGCCTGGCGGCGGCCACGCTCGGGGCGAACGGGCAGGTTTGGCGGGTTTCGCTGGCCTGTACCGACCTGAAGACCTGAGCCCCCGGGCGCCGCGAGGCCCCGGGGGCTTCTTCTTGGCCATGACCCCGGATTTTCAGGACTTTCTCGTGTCCGGCACCACTGGTGCCCCGGGGGACCGCAACCGGGGCCGGGATCGCGGGTTGAAGCTCATGAACGGCGGCAGCGTCCCCTGACCGAACCGCCACGGAGACCTGAACATGAACCGCATCGTCACGACCGTCATCGCCGCCGCCCTGCTGTCCCTCCCGATCGCCGGCCGCGCGGACCAGGCCACCCGGGGTGAGCGCCAGGAGCGCCGCGGGGAGCGGATGCAGCGCCAGGGCGAGCGCCGCGAGAACCGCGGCGAGCGCAAGGAGGCCCGGGGTGAGCGCCGCGAGGAGCGCGGCGAGCGGCTGCAGGAGCGCGCCGAGAAGCTCGACGCGAACGGCCATCCGATCGCCGCCGAGCGCGCCGAGCGGCGCGGGGAGCGCATGGAGCGCCAGGGCGAGCGGATGGAGCGCCGCGGCGAGCGCATGGAGCGGCAGGGGGAGCGCCGCGAGCGCCGGGGCGAGCGCGTCGAGCGCCGCGGCGAGCGGAACGAGGCGGCGGGCGAGGCCGCGCAGCAGCCGCCGCCCGCGCCGGTGAAGTAGGTCACCCCCCGAACCGGCCCTCCAGGTCGCCGGCCACCACCTCCGCGCCGTCTCGCTCCGCGCGGAGCAGCGCGGCGACCTGCTCGGCGCGCTCCCGGCTCGAGGGCTGGAGCGCCCAGGCGAGCGCGTCCTCGAGACGACGCGGCGTGAACCGGGGCCGCGGAATGGACCGGGCGACGCCGAGCCGTTCGCAGCGGTCCGCGTTGTCGAACTGATCGTTGCCGAACGGGACGATCACCTGCGCGCGCCCGGCGCGCAGCGCCTCGGAGAGCGTCCCGGCGCCGCCGTGGTGCAGGACGGCCCGCGCGCGGGGGAACAAGGCCGCGTACGGCACGTGCGGAACGACGAGCGCGTCCGGCGCGGCGAGCCCAGGCTCCGCGCCGACCAGGACCACGCGCTCGCCCATCGCGCGCGCGAGGTCCCGCGCGGCGAGGTAGAGCGCGCCGGCCATGGGCGGCAGCAGCGACCCCACCCCTACGACCACCGGCGCGGGGCCGGCCGCGAGGAAGGCCTCGAGCGCGGCGGGGAGCGGGCCCGGCGCGGGCGGACCACGGAGGAAGCCGCAGAGCGTGGCCCCGCGGGGATCATCGGCGGCGGGACCGCGCAGGAGGGGCGACCAGAGCCCGTACGCCACCTCCGCCTCTCGCCCGAGCGCGAAGAAGGGCCGTTCCAGCGGCGGAAGCTGGAGCTCCCGCCTCGCCCGGGCGAGGCCGGCGCCGAACACGCCGTCGAGGAGCCAGCGCACGGGCCAGCGCATGAGGAAGCGCCGGAGCGGGACCGGCAGCGCCTGGTGCGAGTAGAGGCCGGGATCGGTCCAGGACCACCAGGTGACCGGCGCCATCGCCAGCGAGGCGACGGGGGTCCGCGCCGCTCGCGCCGCGTAGAGCGCCCCGTGCGACCACGGGTGGACGACCACCACCGCCGCCGGCCGCGCGAGCGCTGCGCGGACCGCGTGGAACATCTCAGGCACGAGCGGCACGAACACGTCGCGCCAGAGGCGATAGGGGCCGAGGCCCGGCTCGGCGTACCTCGGCTCGCTCGTCAGCGCGACCGGGTCGTACCGGCGGATGGGGGTGCGCGCCGCGAGGCCGCGCGCCTCGACGGCGTCGCGGTGGGCCGCGTCCGTGACCACCTCCACCTCGTGGCCCCTGGCGAGCAACACCCGGCCCAGCTCGACGAAGGGCGTGACGTCGCCGGCGGTCCCGAACGTCGCCATGACCACGCGCATGGACTCGGACTCTAGCCCGACGCCCCCGGCAATGGCGCCGCGGGACCACGGACCGGGGCGGGTCGGCAACCGCCCGGGGCCCCGAGGTCACACCGCCCGCGCAGCCGCGCCCTGAACGGCGGCGGCGCCGTCACGTCCGAGGCGCGCCGAGAGCCAGGCGTCGATCGAGAACCGGCCGGCGCCGCGCACGACGAGCGGGAGCGCGAGGGCGAGCGCGAGCAGGTGGTACTCGAACCCCTCGCCGCCCGCCTGGCCGCCCCAGTTCATGAAGAAGCCGTGCGGCGCGTGGACCATGACCGCCGCGCCCGCCATCACGAGCGCGGCGCCCGCGGCGGCGAGGCGCGTGCCGAGGCCGAGCACGAGGCCCACCGCGCCCGCGGTCTCCGCGACGATCACGAGGAACGCGAGCGGCGCCGGGATGCCGAGCGCGCCGGTGAAGTAGCCCATGGTGCCGTCGAAGCCGTAGCCGCCGAACCAGCCGGCGGTCTTCTGGAGGCCGTGGGGGAAGAGGACGAGGCCCAGCACCGCGCGCTGCGCGGCGAGGGTCAGGGAGGTGTCCGTGCGGAGGAAGCGGTTCATGGGGGTGCTCCGGTCGAGGTCGCGGCGTTGCGACGCGGGGAGTGGTAGCGCCCGGCGCGCGGGCCCGGTAGATCGGTCGGGGAACATCACTGTTTCCCTCAGGAGAACGATCTCGATGCGCCTCGACGAGCTCGCGTCCATGGCCCTCTTCGCGCGGGTGGTCCGCCTCGGGTCCTTCACCGCCGCCGCGAACGAGGCGCGGCTCGCGAAGTCGGCGGTCTCGAAGCGGATCGCCGCGCTGGAGCGCCGCCTCGGCGTGCGGCTCCTCGCGCGCACCACCCGCCGCCTCTCGCCTACCGAGGAGGGGCTGCGCTTCTACGAGCAGTGCGCGGCGCTCGTCGCCGCCGCGGAGGAGGCGGAGCGGGGCGTCGCAGGCGTGCGGCAGCGCCCGGCCGGGAAGGTCCGCGTCGACGCGCCCATCACCTTCGCGCAGACCTACCTCGCCCGCCCGCTCGCGGCGTTCCTCGCCGCGCACCCCGATGTCGAGGTGGAGCTCACCACCGAGAACCGGCAGGTGGATCTCGTCGCGGGTGGGCTCGACGTCGTGCTGCGGGTCGCACGGCTCCAGCCGTCGTCGCTCGTCGCGCGGAAGCTCGCGCCGGTGGAGCTCGTCGTGGTCGGCGCGCCGTCCTACCTCGCGCGCGCCGGCACCCCGCGGGCACCGGCCGACCTCGTCCACCACGAGTGCCTGCACTACGCCGTCGTCCCGCTCGAGGCGGAGTGGCGCTTCGGGCGGGGCGCCGCCGCGCGGGCCTACCCTGCCCGCGGCCGGCTCGCCTCGACCGACGGCACCGTGCTCCGCGAAGCCGCGGCCGCCGGGCTCGGGCTCGCGGTCATGCCGGACTTCATGGCCGCGCCCGCGCTCGCCGCCGGGCGCCTCGTGCGCGTGCTCGAGGACCACCCGATGGAGCCCGCCGGCCTGCACGCGCTGCACGCGGACCGGAGGCTCGTGCCCGCCCGCGTGCGCGCGTTCCTCGACGCGCTCACGGCCCACTTCGCCCGGCCGGACTGGGCGGCGCTCGCCACCGCCTGAGGCGGCGGTCCGGCCCGGCACCCACCGTCGAACGGCCCGCGCGGGCCTTCTCTCGCTCTCGGCCGGGGCCACCTGGGGTCCTGACCCGGGTGTGTCCGGCACCGCCCGGAGGCGTGAGCCGGACCTCGAGGATGGGCCGCAGGGCTCCGTCGACGCTGGGAATTCCCGCACACGCACCGTCCGTGTTGCTGGCCCTCCCGATGCACCCCCCGACCCGGCCTTCATGGCCCGGCCTTCGCGGCCTCGGAGCGTCCATGAACCTCAGCATCGCGCGGCGGGTGCAGATCCTCATCGTGGCGGCGGTCGTCTTCCTCGCCATCGTCGGCGGCGCTGGTGCGTGGGCGACCCGGGCCCTGGGGCGCATCTCGTCGGCTTATGGCGAGCAGCAGGTCCCCGCGCTGCACGCGCTCCAGGACCTCTCCGCGGCGATCGCCCGCGCGTCGAACGTCGCAGCCGCGGTCGAGAACGGCAACCTCACCGTGAAGGAGCACGCGGCGTCGCTCGAGGCGCTCGCCGCCCAGCAGCGCGCCCTCGCCGAGGCGACCACGATGTACGACCGGGCCGCGGCTGGCGCGGCCGCCACGCGCCGAAACGTCGCCGGCGCAGTCCAGGCCTGGCGCGCGACCGCCGAGCGGCTCGCGAAGGCCGCGGCCGCCCGCGACGCCGTGGCCGACCGCTTCGCCGAGGCGGCCGCCATCCAGTCGACCGTCACCGCCGAGTTCGAGGCCCTGCAGAAGAACACGGGGACGCTCCTCGACGCCCTCGCCGCCGCGGGCGCCGAGGTCGGGCAGAGCGCCGCCGAGATCGACGCCGCGGCCCATGCCGTGGAGGGACGGGCCACGGGCGGCGTCGCGCTCGCGTTCCTCGTCGCCGTCGCGCTCGTCGCGGGCCTGGGCATCGCGATCTCACGCGGCGTCCGCCGCGGCCTCGACGGCCTGCAGGCCCAGGCCCACGCGCTCGAGGAGGCCGTCGCCGATGGCCGCCTCTCGGTGCGCGCCGACCCGACGACGCTCGCGCCCGAGTTCCAGCCGATCATCGCCGGCATGAACGCCACGATGGACGCGTTCGACGCCCCGCTCCGCCGGATCACGCAGGATCTCGACCGCATCTCCCGCGGCGAGATCCCGCCCCCGCTCTCCGAGCGCTGGCAGGGCGACTTCCACACCATCGAGGCCGCCTTGAACCGCTGCATCGCCTCGCTCGGCGCGCTCGTCGGCGACCTCGAGGGCATGGCGAAGGCCCACGCGGCGGGCGACACCGACGTCTACGTTGAAGCGGGCAAGTTCACCGGCGCGTGGGCCGAGGTGGCGACCGGCGTCGACGGCGCGGTGAGGTTCCACGTCGACACCATCGCCGAGATCCTCGACGCCCTGCGCGCGTACGCGAGCGGCGACTTCGCGAAGACCCTGCGCCGCCTCCCGGGCAAGCAGGCCGTCGCGAACGAGGTGCTCGACCGGATGCGCGACAACCTCCGGCTCGTCGCCGCCGAGGTGAACCGCCTCACCCACGCCGCGGTGGGGGGCCAGCTCTCGGTCCGCGCCGACGCGGCGCGCTTCGAGGGCGACTGGGCCGAGCTCGTGCGCGGGCTCAACGGGACGCTCGACGCGTTCGCGGGCCCGATGGGCGTCGCGGCCGAGTACGTCGCGCGGATCTCGGCGGGCGACCTCCCCGCGCCGATCACCGCCACCTGGCAGGGCGACTTCGCGACGCTGCGCGACAACCTCAACCGGTGCATCGAGGCGCTCTCGCGGCTCGTGGCCGACTCGGCCCGGCTCGCCGAGGCCGCCCGCGCGGGCCACCTCTCGGAGCGCGCCGACGCCGCGCGCCACCAGGGCCAGTTCCGGGCGGTGGTCGACGGGGTGAACCGCACGCTCGACCTCACCGTCGCGCCGGTGAACGAGGCCTCGAGCGTGCTCGAGCAGCTCGCCGCGCGCGACCTCACCGCGCGGATGTCGGGCGCCTACGTGGGCGACCACGCGCGCATCAAGGAGGCGGTGAACGGCACGGCGACGGCCCTGCACGACGCCCTCGCGCAGGTCGCGGCGGCGGTCGAGCAGGTCTCGAGCGCGGCCGGCCAGATCGCGTCGTCCTCCCAGGCCGTCGCGACCGGCGCCTCCGAGCAGGCCGCCGCGATCCAGGAGACGACCCAGGCGACCGACGGCGTCGCCACGGTCACCCGCCAGGCGACCCAGAGCGCCGAGGCCGCGAACGAGCTCGCGCGGGAGGTCAGCGGCGACGCCGCGGGCGGCTCGGCGGCGGTCCAGCTCATGCAGCAGGCGCTCGCGAGCATCAAGGCGAGCGCCGAGGGCACCTCGCAGATCATCCGCGACATCAACGACATCGCCTTCCAGACGAACCTCCTCGCGCTCAACGCCGCGGTCGAGGCCGCCCGCGCCGGCGAGGCGGGCCGCGGCTTCGCGGTCGTCGCCGAGGAGGTCCGCTCCCTCGCGCTCCGCGCCAAGGAGGCCGCCACGAAGACCGAGGGGCTCATCCGGGAATCCGTGACCAAGGCCGCCGAGGGCGAGACCACCGGCCACGACGTCGCGGGGAAGCTCGACGAGATCGCGGCCGGCATCGGCAAGGTCTCGACGATCGTCTCGGAGATCGCGACCGCCGCCCGCAGCCAGGCCGAGGGCATCGGCCACGTCAACCACGCGGTGACCGAGA
This sequence comes from Anaeromyxobacter sp., assembly GCA_046351695.1. Classification (GTDB taxonomy): domain Bacteria; phylum Myxococcota; class Myxococcia; order Myxococcales; family Anaeromyxobacteraceae; genus Anaeromyxobacter. The sequence goes on from JAXLYA010000003.1 coordinate 226,460, forward strand.
TGGACAAGGTCACCCAGCAGAACGCCGCGAGCGCCGAGGAGTCCTCCTCCGCCGCGTCCGAGCTCTCCGCCCAGGCGCAGGAGCTCGCGGCCATGGTCGCCTCGTTCCGCCTCGAGCGGCGGGGCGAGGAGCGTCCCACCCCCCGGGCGCGCGCGGCGAGGGCCGCGCTGCCCACGACAAGGAGTCACGCATGAAGTCGATCGTCGCCGCGCTCGTCCTCTGCCTCCCTCTCTTCGCCGCCGCCCAGGAGCGCGCCACCACCAAGGAGGCCGAGGCGATGGTCCACCGGGCCGTCGAGTACCTGAACAAGGAGGGGAAGGAGAAGGCCTTCGCCACCTTCAGCGACCCGAAGGGCGCGTTCACGTTCCGTGACCTGTACATCATGGTCTACGACCTCGACGGCAAGTGCGTCGCCCACGGCGCGAAGAAGGAGCGCATCGGCAAGAACCTCCTCGAGGAGAAGGACGCCGACGGGAAGCTCTTCGTGAAGGAGCGGGTCGAGCTCGCGAAGAAGGCGGGCAAGGGCTGGCAGGAGTACAAGTTCATGAACCCGGCCACGAAGCAGGTCGAGCACAAGGTCGCCTACCTCGAGAAGGTCGGCGACGTGATCGTGGTCTGCGGCGCCTACAAGCCGTAGCCGGCGCCCGGGGCCGCGCCGGCGTCGCCGCGCGCGGCCCTCCGCGGGCGGGCGCGGCCGGCTCCAGGGTCTCCGCGGCCTCGACGAGCGCGGCCATCGGCTGGCCGTCCGCCCGGTGGCCGCCCTTCGGCCGGCGGCGGTGCAGCCGGAGGTAGAGCGCCGGGAAGAGCCGGGCCACCGAACCCGATGGATCGGGAACCCGCGACGCCGGTCCTTCGTCCGACGGGACATGCCCACCGGCCCCGGCCTGCGCCTGCACCTCCTGCTCGCCGTGGGCGCGACGCTGCTCTTCTTCGCGCTGCTGGCCCTGGGGCGCTGACGCCGGCGCCCGCGCGGGCCCGTCCGTCAGGTTCCTCCGCCCCGTCCTCCCTTGTCTGCGGAACGCACACCCGCAAGACTCCGGAGGTCCTCATGAGCCCCGCCTCGCTCGCCGCCCTGCACGAAGACGTCGCCCTCGCCGCGCGCGGCGACCGGGAGGCCTTCGGGCGCGTCGTGACCGCCACGAGCGGCCTCGTCACCGCCATCACGGCCGCGGAGACCCGCGATCTCGAGGCCTCGCGGGACGCCGCGCAGGAGGCCTACCTGCACGCCTGGCGGGACCTCTCCGCGCTCCGCAACCCGGCGAGCTTCCTGCCGTGGCTGCGCGAGCTCGCGCGGCGCCGGGCGAGGGAGGCCAGGGAGAAGCTGGGCCGGCTCGTGACGGGCGACGCCGCCGCGAGCGCGCTCGACGCCGCGGTCGAGGCCGGGCCCGACGCCGCCCAGCGGCTCCTCGCCGCCGAGGAGCGCCGCGCGCTCGCGGAGGCGATGTCGGCCTTGCCGGACGACGCCCGGGAGACGGTGGTCCTCTACTACCGCGAGGGCCGCTCCGCGGCGCAGGTCGCTCGGCTGCTCGGGCTCTCGGAAGAGGCCGTCTGGCAGCGGCTCACCCGCGCCCGCGCCGCGCTCCGCGCGGACCTCCTCGCGCGGGCCGGCGAGCTCTTCGAGCGGACCGCCCCCGGCGCCGCCTTCACGGCCGCGGTGCTCGCGGCGCTCGGCACCGGCGTCCCGACCGCCGCCGGCGCGGCGACCGGCGTGGGCGTCGTCGCGAAGGGCGTCGCCGGCGCGGCGGGGCTGGCGGCGTTCGTCGTCGGCGCCGCCGGCGTGGCGGGCTCGTTCGCCATGCGGCGCGAGACGCGGCTCTACCTGGAGCACGCGCAGGACGAGGCGGAGCGGGCCGCGGTCCGCCGCGCGGGCTGGCTCTCCCAGGCCGCGCTCGCGAGCTTCGCCGTGGCGATCCCGGTGGTCGCGGGGTTCCTCCGCGCGAGCTGGCTCTTCGTCGCGAGCTTCGGGCTCTACTCGATGTCGCTCACCCTCGTGCAGCTGCTCGTCGTGCCGCCTGCCGTGCGCGCCCGCATGTCGAACCTGACCTGGGGCCGCGAGGCGCGCATCGCGGGCGTGGTGCTCGGGCTCGGGATGGGGGTCGCCTGCCTCGTGCTCGCGGCGCGCCTCAAGGGTTGACCCCGCGGGAGCCTTGCGGACCTCCCGGCCGCGCCGCATGAGTACCGCCCCCAGCGCACGGAGCCGGACATGAAGATCGTCGTCGTCGGAGCAACGGGCACCATCGGCAAGGCCGTCGCGGACGCGCTCGCCGCGCGCCACGAGGTCGTCCGCGTCTCTCGCAGCGGCAGCCCCGCCGCGAACCTCGAGGACGAGGCCTCGCTGAGGCGGCTCTTCGACGCGGTGAAGGGCGTGGACGCCGTCGTCTCCTGCGCCGGCAGCGCGGCGTTCAAGCCGCTCGCCGCGCTCGCCGGGCCGGACTACGAGGTGGGGCTGCGCTCGAAGCTCATGGGCCAGGTGAACCTCGCGCGGCTCGCGATGCAGCACCTCGCGGACAAGGGCTCCATCACGCTCACCGGCGGCGTCCTCGCCCACGAGCCGATGCCGGGCGGCGCCGCGATCTCGATGGTCAACGCGGCGCTCGAGGGCTTCGCCGCGGGGGCCGCCCTCGAGGCCCCGCGCGGCATCCGGATCAACGTCGTGAGCCCGCCCTGGATCTCCGAGACGCTCCGGAAGCTCGGGATGGACGCCCCCGGCGCGATCTCCGCGGCCGCCTGCGCGAAGGCGTACGCGGCCTCGGTCGAGGGCGACCTCACCGGGAAGACGATCGACGCACGGAGGTACGCCTAGCCCGGCGTCGAGGCCGGCCTCGGCGGCGCCCGCGGCCCGCCCCGCGCGAGCGCCACCTCCCAGTCGAGGCGGCCGGTCAGCTGCATCACCACGAAGAGCGTCAGCACCGCCCCCACGGTCACCGCGAGGCCGGTGAAGCCCTTCCAGAAGAAGGTCCACGAGAAGAGGACCAGGAAGACGACCTGCGGGAGCGCCACGCGGAGGAGCGCGGTGCGCAGCGGCAGGAAGAGCCGCGCGTACGAGACGACGAGCAGCACCGCCACCGCCGAGGCGATCCCGAACGCGGGCCCCACCGCGACGTGGTCGATGAGGTAGGCGAAGAGCAGGTGGAAGGCGAAGAACGCGCACCCGAGCAGGAAGTAGTGCATCGGGTGGAGCGCGCGCTCGGAGGCGGCGAGCAGGATCGAGACCACGAAGAAGAAGAACAGGAGCGACACCGGCGCGAAGAAGGTGATGCGCGCCGCGAGCGGCCCGGGGTTGAGGAGCTGGGGGAGCTCGAGGCCGACCACCTGCGTGCCGACGATCTGCGGGGACTCCCACACGCCCTTCCAGCCGCCGGCCACCTGGCCGTGCCGCGTCGGCGAGAGCGAGCCCGCCGGGAAGTCGACGTCGGGGAAGTCGGTGGTGAGCTCGAGCCGGAAGTCGCGCGCCCGGCCCGGCTCCGCGCCGAGCCCGCGGCCTGGCGCGCCGTAGCTCCAGCTGCCCGTCCCGCGCGCGCGGTAACGCACCGTGAACGCCGACTCCACTCCGGGCCCGAGCCGCCGGTCGAGCCGGACGTGGCCCTCCTCGAAGGCCGCGTCGACCGCCTTCCCTTCGCCGTCCAGCACCTCGAACGCCTCGTACGTCACGCCGTCCTGGCGGATGGGCAGGAGGATCTTCGCGTCGCGGGCCTCGGCGCTCTCGTTCCGGAGGACGTAGGCCGCGCGGAGGTCCACCGCGTAGGTCGGGAACCAGAGGAGGCCCTTCTGCCGGTGCTCGAGCGCGAGCCTCGCCTCGACCCGCGAGGAGGCGAGCACGAGCGGCACCTCGGTCGTCACGTCGACCTCGCGCTTCACCTCGTAGTAGCGCTTCTGCTTCTCGTCGAAGTGTGTCTCGATCTGCACCTCGCGGTGCGTCTCGGTGCCGGTGCCGCCAGGCGGCGCCTGCTGCAGCGGCGGGCCCCACAGCGCGTGGACCTCGGGGAGCAGGCTGCCCGAGACCTCCCCGCTGCGGACGCCGAGGGTGGTGCCGAGGATCGCCCAGGCGAGGCCGCACCCGAGCCAGACGAAGCCGATGGCGAGGAGCCGTTTCATGGCCCCCTGCCCAGAGCAAGCCCGGGGCCGTCGGCGGATCCGCCTGGCGGACGCGGGGTTGGAGCCCGGCGTGTCCGGCGGGCCGCAGCGCCGCGTGTCCCGGCGTCCGCGCCGGGTGCGTCGCTCTTCCGGAAGGTTCGCCGTCCTGTACCCCCGCCGGGGTGCCCACGCCGCCCGGCCCCCGCCGGTCCGGGCGGTGCCGGACACGACGTCCTACGGTGCCGGACACGGAGGACGCCGATGCGCCTCACCCTTCTCGCGGTCGGCCTGGGCGCAGCCGCTTCCGCGGGCTGTGCGGTCGTCCAGCGGCCACAGACGTTCCATCTGCGTTGTCCGGCACCGCCGGCCGCCACCTCGCCCTCGGTCCCGCTGCCGGTCGTGCCCGCCACCGAGCCGGACCGCCCGGTCCCGATCGGCACGCAGTTCAACCGCCACGGCAACGTCGTCCACAGGATCGTCCCCGCCGAGCTCGGGGCCACGCTGGCGGCCGACGTGGCGGCCCTGCTCGGCACGCGCGCAGCGGACCCGAACGAGCCCGGCGACCGGCTGGAGCTGCGGCTGACACGGGCGGCGTCGAACTCGGAGGCGGCGAGGTGGACGGAGCTCAGGGGCCCGGTGAGGAGCGAGCTCGACGTGGCCGCCCGCCTGTTCCGCGCGGGCGCGGCGCCCGTGGAGCTCGGCAGCTTCCACGGCGAGGCCGAGAAGCGCGTCGCCTACATCGACGCGAGCGACCACGCCGAGACGCTCGAGCGGGCCTACTGCGCGCTCCTCGCCGACTTCGCGGCGCGCGCCCCGGCGCTGCGGGCGGCCCTGACCCGGTGAGATTGCCCGGGGCCACCCGTCCTGCTAGATCCGCCCGTCCCGGGGGCCCGTCCCCTCCCCGGCTGGAGCACGATGTCGACGCGCGTCTACATGCACACCCTCGGCTGCCCGAAGAACCGGGTGGACTCCGAGCTCATGCTCGGCACCCTGGTCCGCGAGGGCTTCCGCCTCGAGCAGGACCCGGCGAAGGCCGAGGTGATCGTCGTGAACACCTGCGGCTTCCTCCAGAGCGCGGAGGAGGAGTCGGTCGAGGCGATCCTCGAGCTCGCCCAGCACAAGCAGGACGGCCGCTGCCGGAAGCTCGTCGTCGCGGGGTGCATGGTGCAGCGCCACGGCCAGGAGCTGATGGCGGAGATCCCGGAGGTGGACCACTTCCTCGGCACCGGCGCGTACGGCGAGATCGCGAAGGTGGTGCAGGACGCGCAGGCGAAGCGCCTCGTCGCGCCGGATCCGGACTTCGTGCACTCCGCGGCCGCCCCGCGCGTGAACTCGCTCCCGTCGCACACGGCCTACCTCAAGATCGCCGAGGGCTGCGACAACGCCTGCGCCTTCTGCATCATCCCCGCGCTCCGCGGCGCGCAGCGCTCCCGGCCGGTCGACGACGTGGTGGCGGAGGCGACGCAGCTCGCCTCGCAGGGGACGCTCGAGCTCTCGCTCGTCGCGCAGGACCTGACCGCGTACGGGTACGACCTGCCGGGCAAGGTCCGGCTGCAGCATCTGCTGCCGGAGCTCGCGAAGGTCGAAGGGGTCCGCTGGCTCCGGCTCCACTACGCCTACCCGCGCGACGTGCCGGACGCGCTCATCGACGTCATCGCGGCCGAGCCGAAGATCGTGAAGTACCTCGACATGCCGCTGCAGCACTCGTCCGACCGCCTGCTCCGGTCGATGAAGCGCGGCCGCGACTCGGTGTTCCTGCGCGAGCTCCTCGCGAAGCTGCGCGCCCGGATCCCGGGCATCGCGCTCCGCACCTCGCTCATCGTGGGCCTCCCCGGCGAGACCGAGGAGGACTTCGAGGACCTGCTCCGGTTCGTGGAGGAGCAGCGCTTCGAGCGGCTGGGCGTCTTCACGTACTCGCGCGAGGAGGGCACCGCGGCGGCGGAGATGCCGGACCAGGTGCCCGAGGCGCTCAAGAAGGAGCGGCATGCGCGGATCATGGAGCTGCAGCGGGAGATCTCGGCCGAGCTCTCGCAGGGCATGATCGGCCGCCGGCTCGAGGTGCTGGTGGAGGGGCGCGCCGAGGAGACGGAGCACCTCCTCGCCGGCCGCCACGCGCAGCAGGCGCCGGAGATCGACGGCCTCACCTACGTGAACGACGGCGTGGCGTACCCGGGCGAGCTCGTGACGGTCGAGATCACCGACGCGCACGAGTACGACCTCGTCGGCCGCGTGGTGGAGCGCGACCCGGCGCGCGCGTCGAGGCCGCTGCCGAAGGCGCCCGCCCCGAAGGGCGACAAGGGCCAAGGCAAGGGCAAGCTGCCGGTGGTCGGCTAGGGCCCGCCCTTGCCCGTCCCGAGCGTGGGCGCGTTCGCTCAGGCTGGCGCGGACTCGGCCCGGCGGCGGCGGAGCGCGAGGTGCTGACCGAAGTGACGGTCCGCGTCGGCGACGTGCTCGCGCGGCCACTCGCAGAGGAGCGCGCTCGCGTTCATCACGTACGAGGAGCAGGGCCCGTGCTCGCGCAGCTGCTCCTCGATGCCCACGATCCTCACGATGAAGGCCTCGTGCTGGTCGCGGTGCTCGGCGAGGTGCGGGTAGGCCTCCGCCCGCATGAGGGCCTCCTCGGCCTGGAAGTGCTCGAGGACGTACCGCTGCAGGAACCCGAACATCTCCTCGAGCCGCTCGCGGCCCGCGCCGGTGCGCATGGCCACGAGCAGCGCGTCCACGCGCTCGAAGAGCTCGCGGTGCTGGGCGTCGATCTCGGGCTCGCCGATGGCGAGGCGCTCGTTCCAGGTCACGGCCACGGCGGAAGGTTTACCTCGGCCGCGGCGCGGGGGGACTCGGTCAATCCCCGAACCTCTTTCACGGTACGTCTCAGGCGATGCCGCTGACCGGCTCCGCCGCCGCGGGGTCGCGGGCCGCGAGGTGGTGTGCGAAGTCGAGGTCGCTCGAGGCGATGTGCGCCCGCAGCCAGTCGCACAGGAGGCCGCCGGTGCGCACCGCCACGTTGGAACGTGCGCTACCCCCGTCCTCCTCGAGCAACGCCTCGAGCTTGCGCAGCTCCGCCACGAAGCGCGCGTGCGAGGCCTGGTGCGCCGACAGGAGCGTGTAGCCGCTCTCGCGCATGAGCTTCTCCTCGTCCCGGAAGTGCTGCTCCACGTAGCGATCGAGGAACTGGAACGTCTGCCGGACGTGGAGGCCCCCGTGCTTGTCGGCCATGGCCGTGAGCAGGGCGGCCACGCGCCGGAAGAGCTCCCGGTGCTGGTCGTCGAGCACGGGCACGCCGATCGCGAGCTTGGGGCTCCAGTGTACCTTCATCGCCTCACATCTCCGGCCGGCCGAGGTGACCCGCCGCAACCGACGGTCAGTGCAAGGGCCCGGCCCATGACCGGTCTCCGCAACCGCGCGGACCGCCTGGGGTGCCCTCACGTTCCGTCGGGTGCGGACCGGACCCTGGGGCTGGCCGGCGCAGTCGACGGCGAGTCGCCTGCAACACCTGCGTGTGCGCCAAGATGGGTTAACCTGCGCCGCGTGGAGGCCGGCACCGGCGAACAGCCCCTCGCGGGGCCAGCGAGCCCCGCACCCCCGCCCGCGCCGCTCGCGGCGGCGGCGCGCCTGCCCGCGCTCGACGCGCTGCGCGGCCTCGCGCTGCTCGGCGTCGTCGCGGTGAACGCGCCCATCCTGCTCGGCCCCGACGAGCGCGTCTTCAACCTTCCCTGGGCCGAGAGCGCGGCGCCCCGCGCCCTCGCCGTCATGCACCTCCTCTTCGTCGGGAAGGCGTACACGCTCCTCTCGTTCCTGTTCGGCGCCGGGCTTGCGCTGCAGGCGGGGCGGCTCGGCGCGCGCGCGCCCGCGGTGCTGCCGCGCCGGCTCGCGGCGCTCGGCCTCATCGGCGCGGCCCACGGGCTCCTCCTGTGGCACGGGGACATCCTCGCCGGCTACGCGCTCGTGGGCCTGGTCTGGTACCTCGCCTTCCACGGGCGCGACGCGGCATCGCGGGCCCGGTGGGCGCTCGGGCTCTTCGCCCTCGTGCCGCTCCTCGCGTGCTCGGCGGGCCTCGCGATGACGGTGGTCGAGCTCGTCCGGCCCGACGCGCTCACGAAGCTGTCGGCGGGGGCGGTCGAGGAGGCGCACGCGGCGGTCGCGAAGGCCCTCGCCATCTTCGGGCACGGCACCTACGGCGAGCTCTTCCGCCACCGCGCTGGCCTGTTCCTCACGACCTGGTTCGCGACCTTCGCCTTCCTGCCGCAGTTCCTCGCGCTCTTCCTCGCCGGCGGCTGGGCCGTGGAGCAGGGCGTGCTCTCCCACCCCGGCGAGCACGAGGTGCTCCTCGGCCGCGTGGCCCGCGCCGGGATCACGCTCGGTGGCGTGGGCGAGCTCGTCTACGCGTGGCTCGTCCATGGCGGCGTCGCGAGGATGAGCGCCGTGACCCTGGGCACCGGCCTCCACGCGGCGAGCGCGCCGGCGCTCGCGCTCGGCCTCGCGGCCGCGCTCCTGCTCGCCTGGGCCCGCGGGCGCGCCCGGCTGCTCCTCGCCCTCGCGCCGCTCGGGCGGGTCTCGCTCTCGGCCTACCTCGGGCAGTCGGCGCTCTTCACGACCATCGCCTACGCCTATGGCCTCGGGCTCTACGGCGCGCTCGCACCGGACGCGTGCCTCGCGCTCGCGATCGCGACCTGGCTCGCGCAGGCGCTCCTCGCCGCGCTCTGGGTCTCGCGGTTCGAGCTCGGCCCGGCCGAGTGGCTCTGGCGCTGGCTCACCTACGGCCGGGCGGCGCCCGCCCGCGGCGCGCGGGCGTAGCGCGGGCCGCCCCGGGCGCGGCGCCTACCAGCGGCGCCGGCTGCGGCCGCCGCCGAGGAGGCCGCCGAGCACGCCGCGGATGATCTCGCGGCCGATCTGCGTGCCGGCCGCGCGCACCGCCGAGGTCGCCATCTTGCCGATGAGCGCGCCCGCGGCCGCGCCCATGCCGGCGGTCGCGGCGGTCGACGCGGCGGAGCCGCGCGGCGCCGGGGCCGGCGGCGGTGGCTGCTGCTCGGCCGCGACCTTGAGCCGCTCGTAGGCCGACTCGCGATCGACCGCGGCGTCGTACTTCCCGCGCAGCGGCGAGCTCGCCATCACCTCGGCGCGCTCCTGGGGCGTGAGCGGCGCGAGGCGCGAGCGCGGAGGCATGATGAAGGCGCGCTCGACCGGCGTGGGCGTGCCCTTCGGGTCGAGGCAGGAGACGAGCGCCTCGCCGACCCCGAGCTCCGAGATGGCCTTCTCGACGTCGAGCCCGGGGTTCTGGCGGAAGGTCTCCGCCGCCACCTTCACCGCCTTCTGGTCCCGCGGCGTGAAGGCGCGCAGGGCGTGCTGGAAGCGGTTGCCGAGCTGGCCGAGCACCGTGTCCGGCACGTCGATGGGGTTCTGGGTGACGAAGTAGACGCCCACGCCCTTCGAGCGGATGAGCCGCACGACCTGCTCGACCTTCTGCAGGAGCTCGGCCGGCGCGTCGGTGAAGAGGAGGTGCGCCTCGTCGAAGAAGAAGACGAGCCGCGGCTTCTCCGGGTCGCCGACCTCGGGGAGGTTCTCGTACAGCTCGGAGAGCATCCAGAGGAGGAGCGTGGCGTAGAGGCGCGGCGTGCGGATGAGCCGCTCGGCGTGCAGCACGGTGATCTGCCCGCGCCCACCGAGGTCGGTGCGGAGGAGGTCGGCGAGGTCGAGCGCCGGCTCGCCGAAGAGCCTGTCGGCGCCCTGCGACTCGAGCGCGAGGAGCTGACGCTGGATCGCACCGACCGTCGTCGGCGAGACGTTGCCGTAGCGGGCGCGGATCTCGGAGGCGTTGTTCGAGAGGTGCTCGAGCAGCGCCCGGAGGTCCTTCGTGTCGAGGAGGAGCAGGCCGTTCTCGTCGGCCACCTTGAAGGCGACCTGCAGCACGCCCTCCTGCACGTCGTTGAGCTCGAGGATCCGCCCCAGCAGGATCGGCCCGACCTCCGAGAGCGTCGTGCGGAGCGGGTGGCCGGCCTCGCCGAAGACGTCGAGGAACACGGTGGGGCTCGCCGCCGGCTCGAGCGTGATGCCGAGCTGCTTCGCGCGCTCCTGCACCTTCGGGCTGTCGCCACCCGGCTTCGCGAGGCCGGAGAGGTCACCCTTCACGTCCGCGAGCAGGACCGGCACGCCGAGGCGCGAGAGCCCCTCGGCGAGGACCCGCAGGGTCACGGTCTTGCCGGTGCCGGTGGCGCCGGTGACGAGGCCGTGGCGGTTGGCGAGCCCGGGCAGGAGGTGGAGATCGACGGGGGAGCCGGACGCACCGGTGCCACGGGCGACGAGGATGGGGTCTGCCATGGTCCGGGGAGCTTAGCCCGGCGGCGCCACCCTGTGAACGTTCGACGGGAGCTTCACCTCGAACGCGGCGTCGGCGAGCCCGACGTTCCGGCGGACGTCCTCGAACCGGATCTCGTTCACGTTGCCGGACCCGTCCACGACCCGTGTCGCCTCCACCTGCCCGTCGGCGGCCACCGAGAGGAAGACGGAGGCCACCCGCGAGTCGGCCTGCCGGGGGGTGAGCCGCAGCGTCCCCGAGGGCTCGAGCGACGGCACGAACTCCTTCTGGAGGTCGCCCTTGCCGATGAGGAAGGTCACCGCCGCGGAGAGCGCGGTCGAGTCGAAGCGCTCGTCCACGTAGGCCTGGTTCGCTTCGGGCTCGAACTGCACGAGGCGCGCGCCCTTCACGGCGACCGTCTTCGGCTCCGGCTTCTCGTAGTCCCAGCGCATCATTCCGGGCTTCTTCACCGAGAGCTTCCCGGAGGAGACCTGCTTCCGGCCGAAGCCCGCGTACGTGTACGTCTGGCGGAACCGGGCGGTGAGGTCCTTCGTGCGGTCGTAGAACGCCTGCACCTTCGCGGCGAGCGCCGCGGCCGCCGGGTCCACCGCCGCCGCCGGCAGCGCTGCCGGACGCTCCGGCGGGGTGCCCGGGGACGGGGCAGGGGCGGCGAGGAACAAGGCGAGGGTGATCGCGGTTACCATGCCTGCACCCTAGGACGGCCCTCGGCCAGGCGCCATTCACATGCCTTGACCCTGGGGCTGCAAACGGTGATCCTCCGCCCCCTCATGCCGCGGAACCTCCTCACCTGGGCCTTCGCCCTGCTGCTCGTCGCCGGCGCCGGCGCGTGCTCCACGCCCTGCCAGGAGCTCGGCTACAAGCTCTGCGAGTGCCGCGGTTCGGGCGCCACGAAGAAGTCGTGCGAGAACGCCATCGACGACGAGCTCTCCCGCGCGAAGCCGACGAACGCGCAGGAGGACCTCTGCGACGCGCACCTCAAGACCTGCAAGGCGCCCTCGGGCGAGGCCTTCTGCACGTGGGTCGCGAGCGAGCAGGGCAAGATCGCCTGCGGCATCGCGCTGCCCGAGACGCCCTGACGTCCCTCGACTCCGGCGCGCATCGCGCGCCTACGCTCGCGATGGGCGGTCTTCGGAGCTGAACCGCCCCGCGATCGGCGTCCCGCACGCGGCGCACGCGCCGGCCTCGAGCCGCACCGCCCCCACCACGTAGCCGTCCCGCTCGATCACTGCCGCGCCGCACCCGGGGCACCAGGTCGTCTGGCCCGACGGGTCGTGGACGTTGCCGGTGTAGACGTACCGGAGCCCCGCCGCCATCGCGAGCTCGCGCGCGCGCACGAGCGTCGCGGGCGGCGTGCGCGGCCGGTCGGTGAGCCGGTACGCGGGGTGGAAGGCCGAGAGGTGGAGCGGCACGTCCGGCCCCATGTGGTCGACGAGCCAGCGCGCGAGGTCGCGCGTCTCGGCCGGCGCGTCGTTCAGGCCGGGGATGAGGAGGTTCGTGACCTCGACCCAGGTCCGGCCCGCGCGGGCGAGCCACGCGAGCGTGTCGAGCACCGGCGCGAGGTGCGAGAGCGTCTGGCGCGCGTAGAAGTCCTCGGTGAACGCCTTGAGGTCGACGTTCGCGGCGTCCATCCCCCCGAAGACCTCGGCGCGCGCCGCGGGCGACACGTAGCCGTTCGTGACGAAGACCGTGAAGAGCCCGGCCGCGTGGGCGGCGGCCGCGACGTCGAGCGCGTACTCCGCCCAGATGATCGGATCGTTGTAGGTGAACGCGAGCCCCGGGGCGCCGCGGGCCCGCGCGAGGCCGACCACGCGGTCCGGGGTCCAGTCGGGCTCGGAGGAGACGAGGTCGAGCTCCGCCTTCGAGATCGACCAGTTCTGGCAGAAGCGGCAGCCGAGGTTGCAGCCCGCGGTGCCGAACGAGAGGACCCTCGCGCCCGGCCGGAAGTGCGAGAGCGGCTTCTTCTCGATGGGGTCGACCGCGAAGCCGGTGGTCCGACCCCAGGTGGAGAGGACGAGCCGCCCGCCCGCGTTCGCGCGGACCGCGCAGAAGCCCGCCTGGCCCTCCGCGAGCCGGCAGCCGCGCGGGCAGAGCGCGCACCGGACCGTGCCCGGCCGCCCGGGCACGGGCTCCCAGAACCGGGCCTCGTGGAGCGCCGTCGCCACGATGACGATGCTACGCCCACCGGGGTGCGCGGGTGGAGGGGCGGACGGGGGCCCGCGCGCTACGCCGCCGCACCCGCGGCGTGCTGGCGCGCCACCTGGTCGCGCTGCCAGTAGTGCTGGAAGGCGGCCTTGAAGGCGTCGGCGCCCTTCCCGAGCGGCTTCAGCTTCACCTTGAAGGTCTTCTCCCCTGGCGCGCCCTCGGCCCGGGTGAGGACGAGCCCCTCGGTGAAGGTGCCGGCGTCCACCTTCGCGGCGGCGATCTCGACGAAGCGGATCCGCTGCCCGTCGGCGCGCACGACGCCCTCGTGCGTGATCCGCACCTCGCCGCCGTCCTTCGTCGGGAACGCGCGGTCGGGGAAGTACTTCACCACGTGGGCGCGCTCGGCTTCGGTCGCGGGCAGGTAGCGCCAGGCGAGGCTCTCCTCGTGCACCGCCTGGAAGCGCCCCTCGTACGCGCCCCACAGCCGCTCCTCGATGGCCTCGGCGGTCTCGACCTCGTCCGCCCAGGTGCGCTCCGGCCGCTCCGCGAGGATCGCCGCGGCGTCCTCGAGCCGGGTCCCGGCCTTCACGGCCGCCAGGCGGTCGTCGAGCGGCGGGTGCGAGTCGAACGGGTGCGGCACCCGGGCCCCCCGCACGTGCTCCACGAAGCCCGGCGCGGCGGCGTGGGCGGCGAGCCCGGCGTCGATGCGGCCCCGGAGCGAGAGCCCGCCCTCGTGCGCCACCTGCTGCTCGAAGAGCTCCCGCTCGGTGCGCGCGCGGAAGCTGGAGTACGAGACGACCTTCACGAGCGCGCGGCCGACGTCGGCGGGCGAGGTGACCCGCGCCGCCTCGGCGTCGGCGACGAGCTCGCGCCGCCGTTGCTCGCGGGAGAGGGCGAGCTCGAAGATGGCGCGGTAGAGCCGCATGACGGCGGCGGCGGGGCCGGTGAGCCCCTTGCCCTCGAGCGAGCCCGTGTACGCGTGGTAGCGGGCGAGCGCGGGTTGCAGGCGGGCGGAGGCCGCGGTGTCGCCGCCCTTGAAGTGGGCGAGCTCGTGGCCGAGGACCGCCGCCGCCTCGGCGGGCGCGAGGGTGCGCAGGAGCGGCAGGCTCACGTAGAGGAGCCGCCCTCCCGGGGCCGCGCCGCCCGCGAGCGCGAGCGGGTACTCGGTCACGAAGAAGTTGTCGTCGATGCCCGCGGCGATGGTCGCCGGCGGCGCGGTGCCGACGCGGCTCGCGAGCTCCCGCACGCGCGCCCAGAGCCCCGGCGCGTCCTCCTCGCGGAGCGCCTCGGCCTCGAGCGGCTCGGGCTCCGGCGGCCGGGTGAGGACCGCCTTGACGATCGCGTAGGCCGCGCCGGCGGCGGCGATGGCCGCGACGAAGATCAGCTTCGGCACGTAGCGCTCGAACAGGAGCGCGGTCACCCAGTACGAGAGCCAGACGAGGAGCGCGCCCTGCGCGATCGTCTCGAGCACGGTCACGGCCACGAGCGCACGCCAGCCGAGCATGAAGCTCCAGTACTGGGCTGCCCGGCTGCGGAACGCGACCAGGCCGAGCACGCCCACCCCGAGGAGCGCGAGGACGCCCACGACGGCGGAGGCGAGCGCGACCCGGTCGGCCATCGCGAACTGCCAGACCTCGCCCCAGGGCTCGCACACCATCGCGCGGTACCGCTGCGCGTCGGGCGCGGCGTCGGTGCAGGCCGCCGAGGGCGGGTGCGCCGCGACGAAGGCCTTCCACTCCACCTTCTCGTCCGGGGAGAGCTTCGCAGACCGCTCGATCTGCGCGGTCATCGCGGCGCGCAGCTGGCCGTCGAGCTTCGCCTCGCCGTAGCGCGTGAACGCGATCGCGCCGAGCGGCACGAGCAGCAGCGTGAGCGCCGGGAGGACCAGCGCCTTCACGAAGGAGCGGATCATCGCCGCGCGGTCCGGGTTGGCCATGCGCGGGAGGTTACCCCCGCGCCGCGCCGTCGTGACGGGGAGTGAGGGCGGACGCCCCGTCCGGTGCGGGCGCCGCCCTCGACTCGGGGTGCGTCAGTGGCAGCCGAAGCAGCGGTTCACCCACGTCGGCGCCACGTCCACCTTGCCGTCGACGTGCATCGCGGCGTTCGTGATGACGTTCGCGCCCGTCGTCGAGGTCGACGCGTCGGGGTGGCAGACCTGGCACTTCGTGTAGGCCACGTTGTTGCCGTGGTAGGGCGAGTGCCACACCCCGCCCGACGGCGGGTTGCCGTGGCAGGACGCGCAGGTGAGCCCGGTGTCGAGCCAGCCCGGCGTCGCCTTCTTGCCGACGTACGTGAAGACGTTGTCGATCGGGGCGTCGAGCGCCCAGTCCCAGGTCGTGTAGTGGAACTCGCCCTGGTAGTTGCCGTGGCAGTAGGTGGCCGCGCAGGAGCCCGTCGCGCGGCTCCAGGTCGCCGGCGCGCCCGCGGGAACGGCGCCGGGCGCGCCGGCGAACGTGACGGTGGCGACCGGCGTGGCGTCGTCGACGTGGCCGGGCGCCGTCCAGACCGCCGGCTTCACGTGGCACGCGGCGCAGTCGATGGACTTGCCAGTGGCCTGCGCGACGTGCTTGCGGTGTGCGCCCACGCGGAGCGCGTCGGCGGTGCCGCCGCCGCGGAGCGGGTCGCCGGCATAGCCCCAGATGGCCGCGGGCGGGGCGCCCGTCGCGTCGAGATTGCCGCCGTGGCAGGCGGTGCAGGTCGCGAAGTCGTTGCCCGGGCCGCCGGCCTTGTGGCACTGCGTGCAGGCCGTGCGGACGGAGCCGCCTTCGAGCTGGGCGCCGTGGCACGGCTTGCAGTTGTCGAGGCCGCGGTTCGCCGCGAACGCGTGGAAGCCGGGGCTCGTGCGGTCCATCCAGTTCGCGTCGTGGCCGGAGGCCTCGATGAAGCCGTTGAGGTGCTTGCCGCCCGCGGCCGCCGCGATGATGTGGCCCGCGGCGTCGACGGTGTCCGTGTGGCACGGGCTGCAGACGCCGAAGCCGCCGGTCGTGTCGACGGCGACGTGCGGGGGCGGCGGCGGCACGGCGTGGCAGCTGCCGCAGTAGACCTGGCCCGCGCCGGCGGTCCAGACCGGGTTCGTGAGCGCGCCGCCCGGCAGCGAGGCGCCGTGGCAGTAGGTGTTCGAGCAGGTCGCGGAGCCGCGGGTCCAGCCCGGCGTCGGGCCGCCGTTCACGGCGAGGCCGCCGAAGGTGAGCGAGGCGACCGGGGTGCCGGCGGTGTCGTCGATGTGGCCCGGCGCGACGATGCTCGGCGGGGTGACGTGGCAGGTCTCGCAGCCGAACGCCGGGCCGAACTGGCCGGCGCTGACGTGCGCGGTGTGGGCGCCCACGCGGACCGGGTCGGCGGTGCCGCCCCCGCGGTTCGGGTCACCGGCGAAGCCCCAGATCGCGGCGGGCGGCGCGCCGGTCGCGTTCTCGGTGCCGCCGTGGCAGGCCGTGCACTTCGCGAAGTCGTTCGCGGTGCCGCTCGCGCGGTGACAGCTCGTGCAGGCGACGTTCGTGAGGCCACCCGAGAGGTCGGCGCGGTGGCAGGCCTTGCAGGTCGCGAGGCCGCGGTTCGCGGCAGGCGCGTGGAAGCCGGCGCTCGCGCGGTCCATCCACGCAGCCGGGTGGCCCTGCAGCTTCACGGTGCCGGTCGTGTGCAGGTCCATGCTGTGGCACGCCTCGCAGTCGGCGCGCGAGGCGGTGGGCGAGACGGCCGGGTGGGTCGGGAAGCGCGTGAGCAGCGCCGCGACGTCGTGGCAGCCGACGCACGCGAGCGGCGAGGCCGCGTTCCAGGTCACCGGCGCGGACGGGGAGCCCATCGGCGCATGGCAGGCGACGGTGCAGGAGGCCGGCGTCGAACCGGAGGCGGGCGTGTAGTGGTCGGTCGGGAGGATCGTCGTGCCGCCCGGGAACGTGTAGCCGACCTTGAAGCCGAACTGGCCGCCGCACGGGTGGCAGGAGACGCAGTCGAGGCCGTTCGCCTGGTGGCGCGCGTGCGCGTCGGTCGGCGTGCAGGTCTGGGCGCCCCCGCACGCGGTCACCACCGCGGCGCTCGCCTGCGTGCGGGTCGTGGCGGCGGCGGCCTTCTCAGGAGCGTGGCTGCCGCACGCGAGCGGACCCGAGGCGAGCGCGAGCACGGCGAGTGCCGTGCGCACGGTGTGGCGCGAGAACGAGGCGGTCATGTGGTCTCCCCTGCTGCGAGCTGCGCGTGCTGCGGTGAGCCGGCCGCGCACCCCCGCGCGCGACGCGTTCACGGGGAGCGTGACCCGCCGGAGACCCCGCGTCAAAGCCAGGGGGACCGGGCTAATCGTCGCACCCGGTGGCGGGAGGTCGGGCGCGTTCGGCTACGATGCCCGGATGCCGGTTCGCCGCTTCTGGTGGGTCACCGCCGCCGTGCTCGGCGCCTGGGCGCTGCACAACGCCTTCCTCCTGCCGCTCGAGGAGGCGTACTGGCCCGCCGCCGCGCAGGCGCCGCTCCAGGTGCTGCTGCGCGCGGTGTTCTGGCTCGTCCCGGTCGCGCTCTACCTCGGGGCGAGCGACCCGAGGCCCGCGCTCGAGGCGCTCGGCCTCTCCACGCCCGTCGAGCGGCGCGGGTGGCCCGCCGCGGCGCTCGTGGCCGCGGCGTACCTCGCGCTCGCGGCCGCGCTCGCGGGCTCGGGCGGCGGCACGCGAGCGGCCTCCGCGTGGCCTGGGGTGGCCGCGTGGTTCATGATCACCCTCCTCCGCGCCGCGCTCGAGGAGGTCCTCATGCGCGGCTTCGTGCTGCGCCAGCAGCTCCGCTGGAGCGGCGCGGTCCGCGCCCAGGCCGTCACGGCGGCGCTCTTCGCGGCGATGCACGCGCCCGGGTGGCTCGCGCAGGGCGTGCCGGCGCCGCAGGTCGCGTTCAGCCTCGCCTTCCTCCTCGTGCAGGGCGCTGCGCTCGGGTACCTCGCCTGGCGGACCGGGTCGCTCCTCCCGTCGATCGCCGTCCACACCGCGAACAACCTGCTCGCGGGCTGAGTCCCTCCGGCGGCTGGGTGCGGCCCGCCCCTCCGTCAAAGCGGCAGCTCGTCCGCCGGGGACTCGATCCGCGGCTTTGTCCCTGTTATGAAAGGGCTTCCCGGGCCTCCGCCCCAGCGGACGGCCCCGCGTCAGGACCCCCACAGTGACCTTCCGAGAAGCCATCGAGCGCCGCGTCCTCGTCTTCGACGGCGCCATGGGCACCCAGATCCAGGGCCACCAGCTCACCGCGGCCGAGTTCGGCGGCAAGGAGGGCGCGAACGACCTCCTCACGCTCACCCGCCCCGACCTCATCGAGGACATCCACGCCCGCTACTACGCGGTCGGCTGCGACGTCGTCGAGACCAACACGTTCGGCTCGTCCCGCCTCAAGCTCGACGAGTACGGCGTCGGCCACCGCACCTACGAGGTGAACTTCAAGGCGGCGATCCTCGCCCGCCGCGCCGCCGAGCGGTTCTCGACGCCCGACCGCCCGCGCTTCGTGGCCGGCTCCATCGGCCCGACCGGCATGCTGCCTTCCTCGAGCGACCCCGCCCTCGGCAACATCACCTCCGACGCGCTCGAGCGGATCTTCTTCGAGCAGGCCCGCGGCCTCGTCGAGGGTGGCGTCGACGCGATCATCATCGAGACCCAGCAGGACATGCTGGAGCTGCGCGCCGCGGTGCTCGCGGTGGACGCCGTCCGCCGGGAGCTGATGCGCGACGTCTTCCTCATCGCCCAGCCGACCCTCATCGACGCGAACGGCCGCATGCTCCTCGGCACCGACATCGGAAGCGCGCTCGCGACGCTCGAGCGGCTGCCGGTCGACTGCGTGGGCCTCAACTGCTCGACCGGCCCCGCCGAGATGCGGGCCTCGATCCGCACGCTCTCCGAGAAGTGCAGCCACTACATCTCGGTGCTGCCGAACGCGGGCATGCCCGAGAACGTGGACGGGAAGGCCGTCTACAAGCTCTCCCCCGACGACCTCGCGACCGCGCTCCGGGACTTCGTCGTCGAGGGCGGCGTCGACATCGTGGGCGGCTGCTGCGGCACGACGCCGGCGCACCTGAAGGCCGTGGTCGAGAAGATCCGCCCGGTGGAGACGAAGAAGCGGGTCCGGCCGCGCGCGCTGCCGGAGCTCTCGAGCGCCATGAAGGCCGTGCCGCTCGACCTCGAGCCCCGGCCGCTGGTCGTCGGCGAGCGCGTGAACTCGCAGGGCTCGCGGAAGGTGAAGGAGCTGCTCCTCGCGGACGACTACGCGGGGCTCGTCGAGATCGCGCGCGGGCAGGTGGACGCCGGCGCGCACGTGCTCGACGTCTGCGTGGCGCTCAACGAGCGGGACGACGAGACCGCGCAGATGCGCACGCTCGTGAAGCTGCTCGCCCAGAGCGTGGACGCGCCGCTGATGGTCGACTCGACCGAGGCGGACGTGATCGAGGCGGCGCTGAAGACCTACCCGGGCCGCTGCATCGTCAACTCGATCAACCTCGAGAAGTCCGGCGAGCGGGTGAAGAAGGTCCTCCCGCTCGTGAAGCGCTGGGGCGCCGCGGTGGTCGCGATGACCATCGACGAGAAGGGCATGGCGCAGACCGCGGACCGGAAGGCCGAGATCGCGCGCCGGCTCGTGGCGGTCGCGAAGGAGTACGGCGTCCCGGCGGACGCGCTCGTCTTCGACTGCCTCACCTTCACGCTCGCGACCGGCTCCGACGAGTACCGCCGGAGCGCGGTCGAGACCCTCGAGGGCATCAAGCGCATCAAGGCGGAGAACCCGGGCGTGTTCACCACGCTCGGCGTCTCGAACGTCTCCTTCGGCCTCGCGAAGCAGGCACGCGAGGTCGTGAACTCGGTGTTCCTGTACCACGCGGTGCAGGCGGGGCTCGACCTCGCCATCGTGAACCCGAAGGACATCCGGGCCATCCCGCAGATCCCCGCCGAGGAGCGCGCGCTCGCCGAGGACCTCGTCTTCGACCGCCGCCCCGACGCGCTCGCGCGGCTCATCGAGCACTTCGGCGCGAAGGGCGCCGAGAAGCAGGTCGTGCAGGAGGACGTCTTCGCCGGGAAGACCGCCGAGGAGCGGATCCACCTGCAGATCCTCCACCGCAAGCCCGAGGGCATCCAGGCGCTCATCGACGACGCGCTCACGCGCCGCTCGGCGGTGGCGGTGCTGAACGAGGTGCTGCTCCCGGCGATGAAGGACGTCGGCGACAAGTTCGGCGCGGGCGAGCTGATCCTGCCCTTCGTGCTGCAGTCCGCCGAGGTGATGAAGAAGGCGGTCGCCCACCTCGAGCAGTTCCTCGAGAAGAAGGAGGGCACGACGAAGGGCACCGTGGTGCTCGCCACCGTCTACGGCGACGTGCACGACATCGGGAAGAACCTCGTGAAGACGATCCTCGTCAACAACGGGTTCACCGTGCACGACCTCGGGAAGCAGGTCCCCGTCGCCACCATCATCGAGAAGGCGGTCGAGACCAACGCCGACGCGATCGGCCTCTCGGCGCTCCTCGTCTCGACCTCGAAGCAGATGCCGTTCTGCGTGGAGGAGCTCCACCGCCGGAACCTGTCGTTCCCGGTGATCATCGGCGGCGCCGCCATCAACCGGCGCTTCGGCTACAAGGCGCACTTCGTCGAGGGGGGCACCCCGTACGCCGGCGGCGTCTTCTACGCGAAGGACGCGTTCGAGGGGCTCGAGGTGGTCGAGCAGCTCGTCGACCCGAACCGCCGCGACGTCGTGAAGAGCGCCGTGCTCCAGAAGGCGACCGCGAACCGCGACGCGCCGGCCGCGCCGGCCATCGCGGCCGCCCCCGCCATCCGCCGCGCCGACGTGACCCCCGCCCCGCGCATCCCCACGCCGCCGTTCTGGGGGAAGCGCGTCGTGCCGTCCGGCGCCATCTCCATCGACGAGCTCTGGCCACTCCTCGACCTCGACGAGCTCTACAAGCTCCAGTGGGGCGTGCGCGCGAAGGGCGCCGAGTACGAGAAGCTCGTGCGCGAGGAGTTCGGCCCGAAGCTCGCCGAGCTGCAGGCCGAGGCGAAGGCGAAGGGCTGGCTCCAGCCGAAGGTCGTGTACGGGCACTTCCCGGTGCACGCCGAGGGCAACGACCTCGTCGTCCTCGACCCCGCCAACAAGAAGGCCGAGCTCGCGCGCCTGAAGCTGCCGAGGCAGCCCGATGACCGGCACCTGTGCCTGGCGGACTGGTTCCGCGAGGAGCCCGGGTCCGACGTGGCCACCTTCCAGGTCGTCACCGTGGGTGACCAGGCCTCGCACCTCGCGGAGGAGGCACAGGCGCGCGGCGACTACACGCGCGGCCTGTTCCTCCACGGCCTCGCCGTCGAGGCCGCCGAGGCCCTCGCGGAGTACTGGCACCGGAAGGTGCGGCTCGAGCTCGGCATCCCGGAGGGCGGCGGGAAGCGGTACTCGCCGGGCTATCCGAGCTGGCCGGACCTCGCGGACCAGACGCAGGTGTGGCGGCTCCTCGAGCCCGACAAGACCATCGGCGTGTCGCTGACCGAGGCGCACCAGATGGTGCCGGAGCAGTCGACCTCCGCGATCGTGCTGCACCACCCGGAGGCGATCTACTTCATCGTGCGGGGGATGGGCGGGGGGGCGTAGGGGAGCGGCGCAGCGGTCCGCCCGTCACCGCGCCTGCGCGCTCGCGTGCGGTGTTCGTCGTCGGACGGCACCAAGGCCGGCCGTGGGGCGGTGATGGCGCGCTCCAGGAACGGCACGCGCTTTCCAGTTCGCGCCACGTAGGCGCGGCAGATCAGGTGGAGGGCGTCACTCATGAAGCACCCGCGATGGCCCGCTCAGGGGCGCCAGAGCGTCCTCGACGAGCACGCCCGCCGCGCCCCGGCGAGGTCGAAGTCCCGCGCGTTCAGCGCAGCGATGCGCGCTTCGATCGTCTGGAAGGCACGCTTCTGCGCCGCCGAGGCGAGCTCGCGCGCCTGAGGCGTCGCCGGCGCTCAGAACGCCACCGCCACCCCGCCCACCGCGCCCGCGCCGCGCGACGACGGCACCGGCAGGACGAACGCCGCCACCTTCGGCGCCGCCGGTGCGTCTGCGAACGCGCGCGACAGCTCGTGGTGCGCGCGGCCGTGGAACGTGAACGGCAAGACGAGGCCTGCGACGCGCGAGACCGCGAGCAGGCCGAAGCCGCCGGCGATGAGGCCGTTGCCCACGCGCTTCGCGCGGTCCACCTCGCCGGGCGGCCGGCCGCCGCCCTCGCCGAACGACACGAGCACGCCCGCCGCGAGCACGAGCGTGGCCGCGCCGTCGGCGACCGAGAGCCAGACGCCGCGCGGGTCGCCCGAGGCGAGCGAGCCGAGGCCAAAGCCCCGGGTAGAGGTTGAGCGGCGGCGCCCACCAGCGCGGGGCTCGTCGAGGACGGCCAGCAGGCGCTCGCGCGCGAGCGGGTCGAGCGCGCGGACCCGCTCGTCCGTGCGGGCCCAGTCGCCCACGCGCCAGGGGCTGAGCTCGCAGCACCTCCGCGGCGAGCGCGGGGACCGGGTCCGGCGGCGCAGACGTCTGCGCGGAGGCGAGGATGGGGAGCAGCGCGAGCAGCAGGGTGGCGCGCATGCGGCGACGATACGCCCCCCGGGAGGAACGGAGGGTCCGGCTTCGCAGGCGTGCATTCCGTGGATGAGCCATCCGCGCGGATGGGAGGCGGCGCAGAGGTCCCCATCCACGTGGATGGGGAGCGCCCGGAGAACCCGGTGCCGGACACGAGGTTTCGCCGACGCCCCAGGAGGGGGGAGGAAGCGGCGCAGACGTCCGTGCCCGGTCGGCTGCCGATCCGCGACGTCGTGTCCCGTCATGTCCGCCCGGATGGGATGTCCCTGTTCAGGGGGGCGACCATGGACGGAGTGCAAGCGGACGTCGCGAAGGCGCTGCTGGAGGCCTCGATCGCGTTTCTCGATCAGCGGGCGACCTGGCTCGACGAGGAGCTGGGGCAGGTGGAGCGCGCAGCGTGGGTCGAACAGCAGGTCCTCGCACCGCTCGAGGAAGCGAACGCGCTCGCCGCGCGGCTGCCGCCGGGCCGGGACGCGGCCTCGGTGCTGGAGCTCCTGAAGGCGCTCTGGCGCGCCACCTTCGCGGGCGAGCCCTGCGCGCCCACCGACGTCCTCCAGCCGATGATCGGCTTCCCGCTGGACGACCCCGGAACCGCGCCTTCCCGCCCCGCGCGCAGGGCACCCGCGCGCCGCCCCGCGCCGAAGAAGCCCGCGAAGCCGGCGCCGCGAAAGCCGCGGCCCTCGAAGCCGCGGCGCCGGCGCGGCACGTGAGCCGGCCGCCGGCGCTCCGCCGCGCCCGCACCTTCCTCGCGCGCTCCGACGCCGGCGCGCTCGTGGGAGAGAACTACGCCGTGGGGCGCCCGGTGCCGCTCGGCGAGGCCGCCGGGCTGGTCGGCGCGCTCGAGGGATGGACCGAGACCCGGGCGGTCGAGGCGCGGCTGCGCGCCGCCGGGGACGCGTCGCCGCGCGCCACCGTGCTTCGCCTCCTCGCGGCCGGCGTGCTCGTCGAGCGCGGGAGCCGGCGCGACCGGGAGGACGCCGCGCTGGCTGACGCCTGGCCCTGGGGCCCGATCGCCGGAGCGTTCTGGCACCTGGGCCGCCACACGCCATGGGCCACCGTCGAGGGCTCGCTCGCCGAGGCCGCCGCGAAGGCCCGGCGCCTCCCGCCGCCCACGCTGCCCTCCGCCCGGGGACGCAGCACGATCCCGCTCCCCGCTCCGCGCACGCGCTCGGGCGTCTTGCCTCACCTCCTCCGCCGGCGCAGCATGCGCGCCTTCTCGCACGCGGCGCTGTCGCGCACCGCGCTCGCCGACGTGCTCTTCGCCGGCCTCGGCGTGCGCGCGGTGGTCCGCGACCCGGACCTCGGCGAGGTCGCGTTGCGGCTCGCGCCCTCTGGCGGCGCGCGGCAGCCCGTCGAGGGGCTCGTGAGCGTCCGCCGGGTCCGCGGCCTCGCGCCCGGGCTGTACCGGTACGACGGGCGCGCCCGGGCGCTGGCGCCGGAGCGGATCGGCCCGCAGCCAGCGGGCAGCGCCTTGCTCGGCGGACAGACGTGGGTCGACGGCGCCGCGGCGATCGTGTTCCTCGAGGCCACATGGGCCCGAACGGCCTGGAAGTACGGCCACCCCGCGCACCTCCGGGCGGTGCTCCTCGAGGCCGGCCACGTCGCCCAGAACCTGCTCGTCGCCGCGTGCGACCTCGGGCTCGCCGCGGTCCCGACCTGCGCCTTCTCTGCGGTGCTCGCCGACGCCGCCGCCGGAGTCGGACCGGACCGCGGGCTCGTTCACGCGGTGGTGCTGGGCGTCCCCGCTACCGCAAGAGCCGCCCCTCGAGGGCGCGCAGCTCGGCGACCGGCGGGAAGTCCGCGTCGGCGCGCTGCCAGGTGACCGCGAGGCGCGCGGCGACGGCCCTCGCCTCGTCGCGGCGGCCAAGCCGCTCGAGCGCCTGCGCCAGCCTGAGGCGCCCCCGCGGCTTCGCCCACGCCGCCCACGCCGTCTTCACCGGCAGCTGCAGGAAGCGCTCCAGCGCCGCGCGCGCCTCGTCGACCCGGCCCGCCTCGAGCGCGGCCTCGCCGAAGAAGAGGCCGTCCAGGAGCTCGCCGGAGGCGTGGGCCCCGGCGAGCCGGCGCAGTTCCTCGAGAGCGCGCGCGTCGCCCGCGCGCCATCCGACCACCGCCGCGTACAGCTGGCCGTTCGCGGGCGAGGGCGCGAGGCGCCGGGCGAGGAGCGCCGCCGCGCCCGGATCGCCCGCCCATGCGACCGCGGGGGCGGCGAGGATGGCGTTCTCCGGGTCGAGCTCCGCGAGGCGCTCCGCCTCGGCGCGCAGCTCGGCGGGCCGCGCGAGGCCCGCGAGCAGCATGACCCGGAACCGCGTCATGAAGGCGGGGAAGTCGCCGTCCTCGGCGGCCGCCATCGCGCGCAGCGCCTCGGCGCGCCGGCCCTGCCAGACGAGCGTCGCCGCCAGGTTGGCCCGGGCGCGCGCGCGATCGGTCGTGAGCGGCGCGCGGAGCTTCGCCTGCACCTCGCGCTCGACCGCCTCGAAGTCCTCGGCCGCATGGGAGGAGCTCATGACGAGCGACCGGCCCTGGGGCTCCCCCTCCGCGAGGGCCTCGCGCCCGAGCGCCGCCGCCTCCTGGAATCGCCCCGCCACCTCGAGGGCGTTCCCGAGGACCACGGTCGCCCCCGGGCTCGGGCTCGCGGCGCGCTGCCGGCGGGCCTGCTCCACCGCCTCGTCCGCGCGGCCGAGCCAGCCGAGCGCCCTCGCGAGCTCCCAGCCCGCGATGATGTCGCCGGGCCGGAGCGCGCTCGCGCGCTTCAGGTACGGGACCGCCGCCTCGACGCGATCCCGCCCGGCGAGGCGCTGCCCGAGCTCGAGCGCCACGTCCGCCTCGTTCGGGAAGTCCTCGGCGAGCGCCTCGTACGCCCGCTCGGCCCCGTCGGCGTCGCCCGCGTCGGCGAGCCGCCAGGCCTCGAGCAGGCGCCGCTCCTTCTCCGGGAGCCGGGACGCGAGGCGGAGCGCGTCGGAGAGGTGTCCCGCCGCGAGGTCCCGCGGCAGCTCGCCCAGGCGCCCGATCCGCGCGAGCTCGAAATGCGCGAGCGCGAAGTCGGGCTCCACCGCGAGGGCGGCCCGGTACGCGCGCGCCGCCTCGGCGTACTCGACCTTGCGGTACTCCTCGCGCCCGCGCACGTAGTGACGGTACGCCTCGAGGTTCGCCGTCACGAGCGAACCGACTCCGGGCGCCGCCGCGAAGCGCCCCCGCCCGGCCAGGGCCTCGCGCAGGCGTCCGGCGAGCCGGTCCAGCGCGGCGAGGAGCGCCTCCTTCGCCGGGACCTCCTCGCGGAAGGTGGCGCGGTGGGCCGCGCTCCCGGGCTCGGCGAGCTTCGCCTCCACGGCGTACACGGCGCCGAGGCGGCGCACCGTGGACACGACGAGCGCGTCGGCCGCGGCGCGCCGGCAGAGCTCGAGGCCGTGCGCCTCGTCGATGCGGGTGCCGGCGGCGTGGCCCGCCTGCGCGGACAGCTCCCGGAGCCGCTCGGTGGTGAGCACCTCGAGGTCCCGCGACTGCTCGAGCGACGTCGAGAGCAGGCCGCCCAGCCCGTCGAGCTCGGGATCGCCGGTGAGGTTGTCGACGTCGGCGACGGCCACGACCGGGCGCGGGGCGGGCGGCGGGGCGCGGAGGAGGCGCGCAGCGACGGCGCCTCCGGCCGCGACGGCCACGAGGAGCGCGAGCCCGGCGGCCCGGACCCCACCGCGCCTCCACCAGGGCGGCGCACCGGGCGCGGGCCTCACCCCGATGGCCTCGGGACCCGGGGCTTCCGATCCGGCGTTCCTCAGGAGCGCCTCGATGGGCTCGAGCGCCCGCAGCACCTCGGCGCCGTCGCGCGGCCGGCGGGCCCGGTCCAGCTCGAGCATCATCGCGACGAGCTCGCCGAGGGCGGGGAGCCCGGGGAGCTCGAGCGCCGGGGCGCGGGCTCCGTCGGGCACCCTCCGGCCGTCCTCGCCCGCCTCGAACGGGAGCCGGCCGGCGAGCATGCGGAACAGCAGCACGCCGAGCGCGTACACGTCGGTGCGCTCGTCCTCGTCCTCGCCCGCCCACTGCTCGGGCGCCATGTACGCCGGCGTGCCGCCCTCGACCCGCTTCAGGCCGAACGCGAGCGCGAGCCCGAAGTCGAGCACCTTCACCTGCCCGTCGCGGGTGAGGAACACGTTGCCGGGCTTGAGGTCGCGGTGCACCACGCCGCGGCCGTGCGCGTGCGCGAGCCCGCGCGCCACGCCGGTCGCGATCCGCACGGCCTCCGCCGGCGGCAGCGCGCCGCGCGCGAGCCGCCGCTGCAGGACCTCACCGTCGAGGAGCTCGAGGACGAGGTAGGGGCCGTGCTCGGAGCGGCCGGCGTCGTGCAGCGTGACGATGTTCGGGTGGGCGAGGCGCGCCGCCGCCTCGGCCTCCTCGAGGAGCCGCTCGCTGCGCAGCGCCGCGCGCGGACCGGTCCGCACCACCTTCAGCGCGACCCGCCGCGGCAGCGCCGTGTCCTCCGCCTCGTAGACGACGCCGAAGCCGCCGCGCCCGAGCTCGCGCACGAGCCGGAACCGGCCCACGCGTGCGCCCGGCTCGAGCGCCGGCGCGCCCGGCTCGGCCCGCGCGTCCTCGTCGGCCGCGATCGCGCGGATCAGCCGCGAGAGCGTGCCGGGCTCGACGCCGGCGCCGGGCCCGGCCGTGGGTTCTCCGTCGCTCTCGTCCGGGGTCCGCACCTTGGCGGCGCGAGCGTACCCGAAGGGAGCAGGCGGATGCCACGCGCCGGGCCCGGCCCCGCGGCGCCCCCCGCCCTACCCCGACGTTCGCGCGCTCACCGGGAGCCTGGCCTGGGGTGGTGTACCCCAGGCGAGATCCACGGCGATGACCGCCAGGATGACGGCGCACAGCACGATGACGGCGACGTCGCGGACGACGCCCAGCCGCGTCTGCTTCACCACGAAATGCAGCTGACCCGGACGATCACTCATGAAGACTCCACGCGGGCGACCCCCGTCTCGCGTCCCGCTGGAGCTTGGACAGGGTTCCCGTCCGGAGGTGACACCCCCTGCGACGAAAATCCGGACCCTCAGTCGAGGAGCCCGCGCTCCCGGGCGAGCTGCCCCAGGCGCTCCTTCAGCCGCTCGAAGCGCTTCGCGAGCGTGTTGGGGGGGACCGCGGTCCCGCCCTCCCCGAGGATCACCGCCACCTGCTCCCAGGGCAGCTCCTGGTCCGCGCGCAGGAAGAGCAGCGTCTGCTCCTCGGGCGTGAGCTCCTCGCGCAGCGCCAGGATCCCGCGTCGCTGGCGCTCGATCCTCAGGGCCGTCGCCGTGCGGAAGTCCTCCGCGAGCGCGGAGGCCTCGCCCGGATCGAAGCGGCGGACCCGCCTCACGTGCGCCTGATCCCGGAAGTTCAGCCCCACGTTGCACGCGAGCCGCACGCACCAGGTCTTGAGCGACGAGCGCCGCTCGAAGCCCGGCAGGCCTCTCCAGACGTTCTCCGCCCAGATGGAGAGCGCGTCCTTGACGTCCTCCTCGTCGCGGAGCACGGGCCTCAGGTAGCTCAGGACCACCGGGGTGAAGGCCTGGATCACCGCGGTGGCGGCTCCGGAGGTGTCGCCGGCGGCGAGGAGGGCGAGCACGCGGTCGTCGGGGTCCACCCGTGGATGATAGCGCACGGGGTCCGGGGCAGGAGCGCCGTCCCGGCGTACGCCGGCGGCCGGAGCCCCCTCGCCATGAACCGCGTGATCGCCTGCGGGCTCCCCGGGATCCCGCACCCGCTCAGGTCCCCACGTTCACCGTGACCGCGTCGGAGGTGGCCCTCCCGAACGCGTCGGTGACCGTCAGCGTGTAGGTCGTGGTCGCGGCGGGCATCACCCCGAGCGCGCAGGCCGTGCCGGCGGTGGCGCCGCCGGCGTCCTTCCACGTGCACGTGTAGGGCGGCACGGCGAGCTCCGCGGTCCCCGTGAGCTGGGCGGTGCCGCCCGGCGCCACCGTCTGGTCCGGCCCTGCGTTCGCCGCGAAGCCGTCGAGGGACGCGAGCGTGTAGTTGCCGAACGCGACCTGCTCCTGCGAGTTCGAGAAGAAGGCGAACTTGCCCTCGGGGTAGCTCGAGTCCTCGACGGTGAACGAGGTGAGGAGGTTCGCGGTGGAGCCGGTCGCCGCGTCGTCCGAGTACACGAGCACCTTCGTGCGCGAGGGCGTGTAGTAGAACTCGAACCGGTAGGTGGTGAAGTCCGCCCAGCCGCCCGTGTACCCGCCGGCGTCCTGCGGCGCGAGCAGGAAGATCGTGTCGTCGCGGAGCAGGGCGTCGTTGGCGCGGCTCTGCGACCACAGGTCGGCGCAGCTGTAGGCGTAGTCGGTCGCGTTGAACCCGAAGCTCGCGTTGAACGACACGGTGGCGGGGCTCGCCGCCGCGCCGTCGAGCTTCTTCACCGCGATGCCCGCGGGCGCGTTGCCGCAGGCGGCGGTCCAGTTCTGGCTGAGCTGCTTCCAGGTCAACAGGTACGCGTGCTTCGGGTTCTGCCACCCCCACAGGAAGCCGATCAGGTCGTCGTCCGCGGAGGTCTCGACCGAGATGTACCCGACGATCTTCGCGTTCCCGACCACGAGGTCGGAGAGCACGACCGCGGGCTTGCCGTTCACGGTCTGCCGGCGGGCGATCTGGTTCGCGTCGCAGAGGTAGTTCGGGTTTGCCGCCGTGGGGTACTCGTTGCTCGTCATCACGACCACGTCCCAGCCGCACAGGCGCGCGGGCTCGCCGAGGACGAACACCGTGGTGGTGTCGGCGGCGGTCCGGCCGTTGCCGCCGTCGGTGACGGTGAGGGTGTAGGCGGTGGTGACCGCGGGGGACACGTCGGTCGAGCAGGTGTTCGCGACCGAGATGCCCGCCGAGTCCTTCCAGGCGCAGGTGACGCAGGCCCCGTCGGCGCAGGAGGCCCCGCTCCAGGTCGCGGTGAGCGTGGTGCTCCCGCCGGCCGGGACGTTGCGGGTGGGCCCCGCGTCGGCGAGGAGCCCGGCGACGCGGACGACCACGGCGTCGGAGGCGGTCCGGGCGGAGGCGTCGGTGACGGTGAGCGTGTACTCGGTGGTCGCGGCCGGCGAGACCTTCACCACGCAGCCGGCGAGCGCCGCCGCGCCGGTCGCCGTCCACGCACAGGTGTACGCCCCGTTGTTGCCGAGCACCTCGGCCGTGAGCGTCACCTCTGCGCCGGCCACGGCGTCCTTGTCCGGGCCGGCGAGCGCGCGGAAGATCGGGCACGAGGCGGCCGTGCACGCGGAGCAGGTGTAGCCCGTGCCCGGGGCGGGCACGTCGGTGCAGGTCGTGGTCGCGAGGCAGGGGTTGCCTGCGCAGCCGTCCGCCTCCACGCACGTGATCCCGTCCCCCGCCTGGCCGGGAGGACAGGCACCGCAGGTGAACCCGGCGCCGGGCGCCGGCACGTCGGCGCAGGTCACGCCCGGCGCGCAGGGGTTCCCGGCGCAGCCGTTCACGTCGGCGCAGGTGACGCCGTTGCCCTCGTAGCCCGCCGGGCACGCGCCGCAGGCGAAGGTGGCGCCGGTCGCCGTGCACGCGACGCCGGCG
Organism: Anaeromyxobacter sp.; assembly: GCA_046351695.1. Taxonomy (GTDB): domain Bacteria; phylum Myxococcota; class Myxococcia; order Myxococcales; family Anaeromyxobacteraceae; genus Anaeromyxobacter. The sequence continues at coordinate 256,041 of JAXLYA010000003.1, forward strand.
AAGCACGGGCTCGGGTCGCAGGGGTCCGCGGGCTTCGGGTCGCCTCCGCCACCGCCGCCGGAGCAGGCGGCGAGGCAGGAGAGCAGGAGGGCAGGCAGTCGGCGCATGTGGGAGGCCTAACCCCGGGCGCTCGCCGCGCACCCTGCGTGCGGCTCCCCACCCCTCAGGGTTCGCTCCCGGCCGCCGACGCGTGTAGCTTGGCGGCCGCATGACGGACCCAGCCCTCCGCGGACGCGCACGCTTCGTCGTTCACAAGGGAAAGCGCCTGTTCCTGATCGACGCGTCCCACCTGAACTACGAGCAGATCGTCGAGCTCGCCGACCTCGCCGCCCCCGAGATCCGCGCGCAGCCACCGGCCTCGGTCATGACCATCACGCACGTGGAGGGCGCTGCGCTCGATCGGCGCCTCGTCGACAAGCTCCGCACCTTCGTCGAGGGCAACCGCCCGCACGTGCGGGCCGCCTGCGTGACCGGCCTCGGGCCGCTCCAGCGGATGGTCTTCACCGCGGTGAAGGTGATCACCGGCCGCGAGTTCCAGCTCTTCGCGACGGTGGAGCAGGCGAAGGACTACCTCGCGGCGCTGCCGTAGCCGTCGTGCCGCGCTCAGCCGCCGGCGCCGACCCTGTCCAGCCAGGCGCGAAGGGTCGCGCGGCGCGGGTCCGGCAGCGGGAGGCTCTCCACGCGCGCCAGCAGGACGGCCGCGTCGACGAACCGGCGCGCGTCCTCCACGGCGAGCTCGCGTACGTCTTCGTGCAGCTCGGGCAGCGTGAGGAGGCCATCGCGGCGTACCTCCGCGCCGTGCCGCTCTGCGGGGAGCACCAGGCCGCGAGCAAGGCGGAGTTCGCGATGAACCTCGGCCTGCTCTACCACTCCTTCGGGAACACCGCGGACCGCGACGCCTGGCTCGAGAAGGCCCGCACGTGGGCGCCGGAGGGCTCGACGGTGGCTGCGCGGCTGCGGAAGCTTCCTCCGCCGCCGCCCGCCGGGCCGCCGAAGCCCTGAGCGTAGGCCGGCGAGCCGTCCACGCCCGGCGATGCCGTGAGCCGCCGTACCACCGCGCCCGTCGCGGCGTCCCGGATCAGCACCTCGGGGTCGCCGAGATCGAGGTTCATGACCGCGAGGCGGCGCCCGTCGGCGCTGAACGACGGCTCCGCGTCGAGCGCGTCCGCGAGGAGCCGCTCCTCCCCGGTCGCGAGCTCGAGCACCACCACGCTCGCGCCCGCTCCGGAGGCCCGCGCGAAGGCGACGGCGGTCCCGTCGGGCCGCGGTGCCGCCCGGCCGTTGACCGGGCAGGCCCCGTCACCGCAGCGCAGGGCGGCACGCGCGTCGTCCGTGAGCCGCACCGGCTCGGAGCCGTCGAGTCGGACGCGCCACAGCTGGTAGCTCCCGCCGCGCATCGAGCCGAACACGAGGGCCCGGCCGCCCTCGGTCCAGGCGGGCGCGACGTCGGCGGCGGGATCCGGCGCGGCGACGCGGTCGGTGCCGTCGGCGAGCGAGCGGACGTGGAGCTCCGGCCCGGCGGGCGGCAGCGAGCCCTCGTACGCGACCGCCCGACCGTCCGGGCTCACCGCCGGGTTCGCGACCACGAGCGGACCGGTGTCGAGCTCGCGGATCGAACCCTTCGCGAGGTCGGTGACGGCGAGCCGCCCTCGCCCGTCCCGCCAGACCCAGTGCACCGCCACGCGGCCCGCCGCGGACAGGGAGCCGTCGAGCTCCTCGGCCGGGCTCTCCGCGAGGGCGCGGTCGCAGGCGCCGTCCTCCCGCACGAGCCGGACGTCGAACTGGCCCGCACGGCGCGTGGTGTAGGTGAGCCAGCCGTCGCCGGGCTCGCCGCACGGGCCCGAGGGATCGCTGGTGGCCTCGCCCGCGCAGGCCGAGAGGAGGAGGCCGAACGCCAGGCTCGCCGCGCCGCCCCTCATGGCGAGAGGGGCCAGTAGTAGTAGAAGGGCGCGTCGGCCTGCCGCCATGCGCCCTCGCTGGCCGGGCGGAGGTTCCGCACCGCGAGGTAGAATGGACCGTTCGACACCGACGCCCGCAGCGCAGCCTGGATCTCCGCGGCGTCCGCCTCGTACCGCCACGTCCCCGAGCCGGGCGCCGTCTCGACCGCCGTGAAGCTGGAGGTCGAGTAGACGATCGTCCACGGCGGAGGGTCGAACCAGCAGTCCTCCCTCGTGCAGATCCGGAGCACCTGCCGTCCATCCGGCGCGGTGACCTGCGCTCCCTCCACCGTCCAGACGAACGCGTCGGGCGGCCCCGGGAGCGGGTAGGTCGCGACGGCGGGGAGCCCCATCGCCACGAAGGTGGTCGCGAGCGGGAACGAGCCGCGCACCGGCGGCGTCGCCGCGTTGCCGTCGGAGTCCCACATCCCGACGGCGCGGTAGTGGTACGTGCGGCCGGGGACGACGGCCTCGGGAATGTAGGTCAGCACCTCGACCACGTACAGGTAGGTATTCCGTACGAACGCGAGCGCCGGAAGCTCGGCGCCGCTGCAGCTGCCGTCGGCGGCGAAGGGCGCGTCGCAGACGCGAACGTCCGCCTCGGTGACCCGCGCCGGCAGGGTCCCCATCACCTGGTCCCCCACGTCGACGATGTGGAGAATGACTGGCTCGCCCGGCTCGACGACCGGGAAGGGGAGCGCGGTGGGCGCCGCCGGGTACGGGTCGGCCCAGAGATCTGCCTTGAGGTGGAAGGGCGGCGCCTCCTCGACGAGGTACACGAACGCCCAGTCCACCGTCGCCGCGCCGCCAGGTGCCGAGCCGTCGTCGACGGGCGAGCCCGCGAGCACGCGCTTCGGATACTGGTCGGGCAGGACGTACTGGAGGTACCCGCTCGGCCCGGCGCGGGCGGGAGGCGGGTCGAACACGACGGTGGTCTTCGGCAGCGGCGGCTCGCCGCCCGTCGGCTGCGCCTGCGCGCCGCAGAGCGGGTGCTCCGCGTCGTCGATGGTGAAGGCGACGTGCACGTCGGCGAGCCGCTCGGGGAGGAAGTTCGTGACGGTGACGGGGGTCGAGATGCCCGCCGTGAAGCACGCGTCCGTGTAGCCCCAGACGAAGGGCCCGCCCTTGAGCTCGACCGTGCGCGGAGGGTTCGTGCCGGCGTGCCCGTCGCGACCTTCCGGGAGGATCGTGAACACCGCCCGCCCCGGCACCCGCGCGCCGCCGGGGCCGCGCTCGGGCGGCAGGATCGTCACGTCGTAGCGCGCGACCGGGCGCGGGCGGCTGCTCGCCGGGGGCGGCGGCGCCGGAGCCCCCTCCTCGGCGGTCGAGTCGCCGCGCGAGCGCGGCGTACAGCCGGGCTCCGCCGCGCAGGCGAGGGCCAGCAGGAAGGCGTGGAGGCGCGTCACGGAGTCCCCCGGGCAGACGGCACCCGCACGATGCGTGATGCCCCCGAATAGCACGTTCCGGACGGGAGGCGGGCGGCGACTTCGTCGCGCCCCCGGAACGCCGCGGACCCCTCGCGCCCTACCGCCCCCGCGTCGCCGCGCCGTCGTCCGGCACCGGCGGCGGCGCCGGCGGGCGGCCCGGCAGCGGCGTGCGGCGCTCGCGGCGCTCTCCGCCGGCGAGCCTGCGCAGGCTCTCGCGCGCCTGGTGGAAGCGCACGAGCTTCAGGTCCTCCACGTCGAGGTGCCGGTCGAGGGCCACCACGACCGAGTGCACCGCGCGCACGGCGGAGCCCATGAGCTCGAGCGCGCGGCGCGCGTCGCCGAGCTTCGCGATCAGGAGCGCGTGGTGGCGAGCGTGCTCGAGCGCGCCGGGGTAGCCGCGCTCCTCCATCCAGGCCTCCTCGTGGGCGAAGTGCTCCACGAGGTAGCGCTCGAGGAACTGGAGGCCCGCGCGGACGTCGGCGGCGCTGCCGTCGGCGAGCGCGGCCTGCAGCCGCTCGATGCGGCGGTGGATCTGGCGGTGCTCGACCTCGAGCTGCTGCAGGTCGAGCTGGTAGCCCGGCTTCGGATCCAAGGACGCGTTCTCCAGGGGGTGACGGAGCGATCAATGCCGCACGGACCGCGCGTCGTGTAGCACTGTGACCGTGGGACGCGGGTGCGTACCAACCCGGACTCGGGGCCGGCCCCCGGATCGAGCACCCGCGCCGCCGGCGCCACCCTAGGAAATGCCCAGGATCAACTTCGCTGTGGTGAAGTAGATCACCACCCCCGACACGTCGACGAGCGTCGCGATGAACGGCGCCGACGCGCTCGCCGGATCGAAGCCCAGCCTGCGGATCACGAGCGGCATCAGCGCGCCCGCGAACGTGCCCCAGCTCACGCAGCCCACGACCGACAGGCCCACGGTCGCGGCGAGGAGCGGCGTGATGGGGCCGTAGGAGTTGAAGAGCCCCTGCCAGATGAAGATCCGCACGACCCCGATGGTGGCCAGGATCGCCCCGAGGGAGAGCCCGGTGACGAGCTCGCGGCGCGCCACCCGCAGCGCGTCGCCGAGCGTGATCTCGCCGAGCGCCATCGCGCGGATGACGAGCGTGGAGGCCTGGGAGCCGGAGTTGCCGCCCGACGAGATGATGAGCGGGACGAAGACCGCGAGCACCACCGCCTTCGCGATCTCCTCCTCGAAGCCGCTCATCGCGGTCGCGGTGAGCATCTCGGAGACGAACAGCACCGCGAGCCAGCCGGCGCGCTTCTTCACCATCTCGAGGAAGCCGGTCGCGAGGTACGGCGCGTCGAGGGCCTCCATGCCGCCCAGCTTCTGGATGTCCTCGGTGGCCTCCTGCTGGACGACGTCGACCACGTCGTCGACGGTCACGATGCCCTGCATGCGCCCCTCGCCGTCGACCACCGGCAGCGCGTTCACGTCCTCCTTCGCCATCAGGCGCGCCACCGCCTCCTGGTCGAGCGTGTCCGGCACGCTCACGACGTCCCGCTTCATGAGGCCGTCGACGCGGGCCTCCGGCGTCGCGGTGAGGAGGTCGCGGAACGAGACCACGCCGATGAGCTTCTGCTCCGGGTCGAGCACGTAGGCGTAGTAGATGGTCTCCGCCTGCTCGCGCGCCTGGCGGCGCAGGTAACGGATCGCCTCGTCGGCGGTCATCTCCGGCCGCATGCGCGCGAAGCGCGGGCTCATGAGGCCGCCGGCGGCGTCCTCGGCGTACGCGAGGAGCGCGCTCACCTCGCGGCGCGAGACCGGATCGAGCTGCTCCATGAAGCGCGGGCGCTCCGCCTCGGGGAGCCCCTGCACGACGTCGACGGCGTCGTCGGGCGCGAGCAGCCGGATCCAGAGCCGCCGCTCCTCGGGCGGGAGCGCCATCAGGAGCTCCGCCTGGTCGGCGGCGTTGAGATCCAGGAAGAAGTCGTCCGCGTCGCCGCGCACGAGGCCGTGGAAGCCCTCGAGCCGCTCCTCCATCGACAGCGCGGGCCACGCGTGGCGCAGCTCGTCCGCCGAGAGGAGATCGTCGTTCACCGCGTCAGCCATCGATTGCCTGATCGATCCTCGGGTTTGCCCCGATAATGCTTCGTTACCCCACCATGGGCGGGCCCCATCGGACCGACTCGATACCCCGCTACCGAGTTGCCGCCCCGCCGTCCGCCGAATACGTTCGAAACAGGGTCGGCACCCCCCCTCCCTCGCCGGCCTCAAGGCGCCCCGCGGCTCCCATTCCCGCGCGGGCGCTTTTTTGTTGCCCGCGGTCCGGCGCCGCCCTCGTCGGCCCGCGGTCACCTCCGCGCCGGCACCGTCGTGTCGAGGTCGAGCGGGATCGGCAGCCCCGCGACGTCGGCCGTCCCCTTCATCTGGACGCGCACGTCGCCGCCCCTCGCGACGTCCATCGCCGCGCGCCCCGCCGAGCGGAAGTCGAGCTTGAGGGGGATGTCGATGGTGCCGGTCTGGCCCGCGGCCACGCCGGCGAGCGGCGCGTTCTCGGCGCGCGCGACCGGGGCGCCGCCGCCGAGCGCGAGCGACCAGCCGAGCTTCCCGGCCGGGATCGAGAACATGTTCGGGTTCTTCACGCCGACCTTCACGTCGAAGGTCACCTCCGAGAGCGAGACGCCCTTCACGGAGACGCCCTGGATGGAGAAGGCCGGCAGCGCGGGGAGCTTCACCGTGCCCGCGTGCGACACCGGCAGCTCGACGACGCCGATCGGCGTGTTCACGCCCACCGTCGCCGCCGCCTTGTAGCCGAGCCCGTCGGCGTGCCGGGACGTGAAGAGGTTCAGGATGCCCGGCACGTCCTTCCAGCGCAGGCGCACCGGGATGGTGAGCGGGGCGGTGCCCTTCGCGGGGATGGCGAGCCCGCCGGGCATGTCGCCGGTCGCGACGCGGGTGTTCTCGGCGTCGAGCGTCCAGCCGACGCGCGCGACGTCGAGCCCGAAGCCGTTCGGGTTCGTGAGGTCGACCTGCAGGCCGATGGTGGCGCCCTCGAGGTCGAGCCCCTCGACGACGGCGCCCTTGAAGTCGAGCTTCGGCTTCGTGAAGGCGGCGGCGGCGAGGTCCTTCAGGCCGGCGCATCCGGCGAGGGTGGCGAGGGCGAGGGCGGCGGCGGCGAGGCGGACGGGGGCGATGCGCATGCCCCCGTTCTAGCCCCGTCCGCCCTCCGGTGCGACTGCGGAATGCCAGGCCTACAGCGGGATCCGCACCACGCCGTACGGTCCCGACGGGAGGTAGGCGACGCCGCCCTCCACGACCACCTGCCAGGTCCAGCCGAACGTGGGCACCGCCTGCTCGAACACCGGCTTCCCGGTGGCGAGGCCGTACACCTCGATGGCGGCGAGCGGCCAGTGCTCCGCCACGAAGAGCTTCCCGCCCTCGGCCGCGAGGACCTGCGGCCACGAGGCGTCGGTCGCGAGCACGTTCGCGACCTTCAGGCGCTCGAGGTCCACCGTCACGACGGCGCCCGACGTGGTGGTGGAAGCGCCGGAGCCGGACCAGACCGTGCCCGCCGCGAACGCGCGGGCGCCGGACCGCACCGCGCCCCAGAAGTATCCTGCGGTCTCGACGGTCCCGACGAGCCGGGCCGTGCCTCGCGAGGTCAGCGCGAGCGTGTGGAAGCGCGTCCGCGGCTCCCCCGTGGCCACGTACGGGCCGGAGGCGGGCCACTCGATCTCGGTCGTGTAGAGCGTGCTGCCGTCGTCGGAGGCCGAGTAGAACTCGCCCGGCACGTTCACCGGCGCGCCCTGCACCGGCCTCGCCGGGTTCGCGAGCCCGACCTTCCCGACGAAGTAGCGGACCGCCGTGTCGCCCTCCCAGGCGTACTGCGTGTACCAGAGGTCGGTGCCGACGGCGCGCAGCGCGCCCGTCCACGCGTTCGAGGGCAGCTCGACGGTCGCGACCACCGCGGGCGCGTCCGGGTTCGCGAGGCCGAGCACGAGGAGCTGGGTGTGCGACTCGCAGCCCTTCACGGCCTCGCAGGTCCAGGTCGACTGGCTCGCGACGAGCGCGCGCCCGACCTTCACGGCGTCGCTCACCCACCACCAGCCGCCCGACGCGGGCGCCGGCACCGTGAGCTTCCCGCGGCGCACCGGCTTCGCCGCGTCGGCGAGGTCGAAGCCCTCGAGCACGGTCTTGCCGGTGCGCCAGTCGTTGCCGAACGTCCAGACCACCGTGCCGTCGCGGAAGAGCTTCCCCCACGCGGAGTCGACCGCGAACCGCGCGGCCGGCACCGGCGCGTCCGGATCGGCGGCCGGCACCACGACGAGCTCGCCCGTGCCGCGCCAGGCCTCGCCCGTGAGCTCGGCGGCGGCGCCACCCACGACCGCGATGGAGGTCACCTCGCGCGCGAGGTCGAGGGAGGCGAGCTCGAACGGCTTCGCGCGGTCGGTCGCGTCGAGCGTCTGCAGCTTCGCGTTCGAGAACGCGGCGAGGACGCCGGGCGCCTGCGCGCCGAGCGGGAACGCGCGCTGGATGTCGCCCGCGTGCGCGACGAAGCCGCCGAGGGTGAGCGCGTCGCCCGAGAGCGTGAGGAGCTGCGTGCCGCCGGCCCAGCTGCCGGCGGCCTGATCCCAGCCCTCGAACGGCACGATCACGAGGTCGCCGGCGACGACGAACGCCTTGTGCAGGTCGTCGGCGGAGGCGGGCACCCAGCCCCAGTCCGGCCCGAAGGTGCGGCGCACGAGGAGCGCGGGCTTCGCGGGGTCGGCGACGTCGAGGAGCGACACGTGGAGCTGGAAGGCCTTGCCGGCCTCGGCGGTGTGGCCGAGCGCGAGCAGGCGGTCGCCGCGCGGGCGCAGGAAGTCGAGCTGGCCCGGCATCTTCAGCTCGCCGGTGACCGCCGGCTTCGCGGGGTCGGAGAGGTCGATCACCCAGAGCGGGTCGACGCGCACGGAGGTGACGAGGTAGCCGCGCGTTCCCTCGAAGGCCGCCGCGGTGAGCGTCTCGGGGACGTCGACGTGCAGGTGCGAGAGCGGCGCGACCGTGCCGGGCGTGGCCCACTTCAGGACCGTGAGCGTGGCGCCGAGGTTCCAGCCGTCGGCGGTGACCACCCGGAACGTGCCGCCTGCGGCGTCGAGGTCCATCGCCCAGCGGTCCTGCACGGTGCCGCGCAGGGTGACGGCGGCCCCGAGCGCGAGCTTGCCGGAGGGATCGCGGGCGTCGACCGCCACGAGCTTCGTGAACGCGCCGGTCGTGTCCCAGCCCGGCGCGGCGATCGTGATCCGCCCGTCGGCCACGTGCGCGTGGAGGTCCCAGCCCCACGCCGCGGTCGGGAAGTCGATCGCGTCCACCTCCCTCGGCGCGGCGAGGTCGGAGAGGTCGTAGGAGGAGACGCCGTAGTCGCCGGAGGCGGGCGCGATGGCCTCCGCCGCCGTTCCCGCGGCGCCGGGCGCGCGCGCGGCGGCCGCGACCGGGCCGATGCCCCACCACGAGAGGCCGCCGGTGAAGAGGTAGAGCGCGTCGCCGACGAGGCGGGAGTCCCGGACCTGCCCGGCGAGCCGGGTCTCGGACAGGACCTTCGGCGCGGCGGGGTTCGAGACGTCGACCGTCCAGAGGAGCGAGGTCACCTCCGGCACCGCGACGTCGTCCACGAGCGACCAGGCGAGGTGGTCGCGGGCGAGGACGATGGCGGTCGTGCCGCGGAGGTAGAGGCCGGCGGGCGTGCCGCGGAGCGGGAGCCGTCCGGTGAGCCTCGGGTGCGCGGGATCGGCGAGGTCGAGGACCTGCAGGCCGCGCCACATGTTCTGCACGAGCAGGGTCGACCCGCTCCGCGCGTAGAGGTCGGACTCCTCGACGGCGCGGCTCGCCGCCTCGGTGCCCTTGCCGTCGGTCGTCGGCGGCGCCGGCGACGCGCTCGGCGACCCGGCCGCGCCGTCCCCGGCGCCGACGGGCCCGCCGCGGCTGCCGCCGCCCGGAGGCGAGGAGACGAAGGTCTCGTCGCCGATGCGGTGGCCGGTGCCGGACGAGGACGACCCACAGGCGGCGACGGCGAGGAGGGAGAGGGCGGCGGCGGCGCGGGCGAGGCGGGTCATGCGCGGGCTCCGGAGGCTCGAAGGGGCTTCGGCGTGATGGGCACGCGAGCCGCCCAGGCCGGGCAAGTTTCGCCCGGTTCCCGGTGGGTTCTCCACCCGAGCCCCAAGAACCCCCTCACACCGCCGGGTGAGCCCCGCCGAACCATCCACAGGCTTTCCACGTCCGCTCCACCGCCCATCCACCGGGTGATCCCCCGCGTTTTCCCCAGCTTTTCCCCGCCTTGTCCACAGCACATCCACGGTGTCCCCGTCGGATCCGGCTGCTAGTCTGCCGCGCTCCGATGGCCGATCAGGACCCCGCACGCCGCGCGCCAGAAGCGCCCGTCTCCCTCCGGACCGGCCGGGATCTCCCCCACAGCGTCGACGCCGAGCAGGCCGTGCTCGGCGCGATCCTGACCGAGGAGACCGCGTTCGACCAGGTGGCGGCCGAGCTGCGCTCGGGCGACTTCTACCTGATGGCGCACCAGCACGTTTACTCGGTGTGCGAGGAGCTCGCCAAGGAGTCGAAGGCGATCGACCCGATCCTGGTGCAGCAGCGGCTCGACGCGAAGGGCCTCCTCGGCGGGGCGGTCCCGCGCGAGCTGCCGCTCTCGCTGGCCCGCGCCATCGGCACGACCGCCAACATCCGCCACTACGCCCGGACGGTGCGCGAACTCTCACAGCTCCGCAAGATGATGCTCACCGCCCAGCAGGTGGTCGAGCGGGGCTACGAGTCGGGCACCAACGTCCAGCACTACCTGGACTCGTCCCAGCAGGAGGTCTTCAGCGCCGGCCAGGGCAGCTCGGTCGAGACGCTGCGGAAGATCTCCGAGCCGGTGATGAAGGCCCTCGAGAACCTCGAGGCCGTCCAGAAGCGGGTGCAGTCCGGCCTCTCGCCCATCACCGGCGTCCCGACCGGCATCCCCACGCTCGACAAGAACACCCTCGGGCTCCAGCCCGGCGCGCTCATCGTGCTCGCCGCCCGCCCCTCGGTCGGCAAGACCGCCTTCGCCCTCAACATCGCGACCCACGCGGCCACGAAGCACGGGAAGAAGGTCGCGTTCTTCTCGCTGGAGATGCCGAGCGACCAGCTCGCGCTGCGCATGCTCGCGTCCGAGGCGAAGCTCGACTGGCGGCGGCTCTCGGCCGGCCAGCTCTCGACCTACGACTGGCAGAAGATCGCGACCCACGCCGACAAGGTCGGCGGGGCGAGCATGTGGCTCGACGACAACTTCGTGCTCACCCCGGTCGAGCTCCGCTCGAAGTGCCGCAAGCTGAAGCGCGAGAACGGCGGGCTCGACCTCGTCTGCATCGACTACCTCCAGCTGATGCACGCGCCCTCCGACCGGCAGAACCAGTCGCGCGAGCAGGAGATCGCGACCATCTCGCGCTCCTTGAAGGGGCTCGCGAAGGAGCTCGAGTGCCCGATCATCGCGCTCTCGCAGCTCAACCGAGGCGTCGAGAAGCGCAAGGGCGAGCCGCCCATGCTCTCCGACCTCCGCGAGTCGGGCGCGATCGAGCAGGACGCCGACGTCGTCATGTTCCTCCACCGCCAGGAGGAGGAGTCGAAGGACGGCCAGCCCCAGCAGCAGAGCGAGACCCAGGAGGTCCAGCTCATCGTCGCGAAGCAGCGCCAGGGCCCCGTCGGCACCATCCCGCTCGTCTTCATGAAGACGACCACCTACTTCGCGGAGATGGAGAAGCGGCGCGAGGGGTAGGCCTCGCCGTGAGGTAGGCGTCGTCGCTACAGGCCCGGGCGGGGCGTACGGCCCGGGACGTCCGCGGCGGCCGTTGTGCGAACCCTGCGTCGCGCGAGACCATCGCGGGATGCACCGCCTCGCCACGCTCGCCGCCGCGCTCGCGGCGTCCGTCCTCGCCGCCTGCAGCGCCGACCTGAAGCTCCCCGAGGGCGCGCGCGTCTCGTGCGCGTCCGACGCCGACTGCCCGGACGGCTACGTCTGCCGCCAGAACCAGGGCCGCTGCTTCCGCGCGGGCGGCGACGTCACGGCGCCCGGGCTCGTGGGCTCCCCGGTCGTCACGCCGGAGCGGGTGGGCGCGACGACCTCGAAGGTCACGGTGGCGTTCACGACCACCGAGGCGCTCGGCGGCGACTCGGCCGCGACGCTCACGTTCGCCGGGTCCGGCGAGACGCTCGCGCTCGCGATCGCCGAGAAGGACGCCGCCACGCACGCGTACGAGGCGACCTACGTCCCGAAGCCGGCCTCGGACCCCGAGGGCGTGGCCGACTTCGTCGCGACGCTCTCCGACGTGACCGGCAACCTCGCGCCCGCGAGCCGGAGCAACGCGGTCGTGTTCGACTTCACGCCGCCGGGGATCCTGCAGGACGCCTCGAACGAGCCCGTCGTCTCCGTCACGCTCACCCCGCCCGCGACGAGCCCGGTGCGCGACGTCACCGCCGCGACCGTCGGCACCGGCGTGCGCGTCGGCTTCGCGACGACCGAGTTCGTCGTGGCGAGCGGCGCGGGCGCGCCGGTCGTCACGCTCGGCTCGGGCGCCGCCGCGGTGACCTTCGCGCAGGTCTCCGGCAACGGCCTCTCCTTCGTCTACGAGGCGACGCTCGCCGCGGGGCTGCCCGACGGCGCGGCCCCGCTCTCGGTGCGGCTCACCGACCTCGCAGGCAACTTCGCCGACGCCTCGCTCGGCACGGTCGCGATCTCGACGAAGACGCCGGCCACGCCCGCGGTCGGCACCGCGAACGCGGTCCTGTTCCACCGGGTGCCGTGGGGCAGCGAGACGACCGCCGGCGCGCCGGCGTTCTTCCTGAAGGGCGCGGCGGGCGCCGCGCCCGCGAACGCGACGGTCATCGCCTACTCGGCGCCGCTCGTCGTGTCCCCGCAGGGAACGCTCGTCGGCCGCGAGATCGGCCGGACCACCGCCGCGGCGGACGGCAGCTTCGGCGGCGACCTCGGGGACGCGGCGCCGTTCCAGCTCTTCATGGGCGACGCGCCGGATCTCTACGTCGCCGCGGTGGACGCCGCGGGGAACGTGAGCGACGCCGACGCGAGCGCCGCGAACGGCCAGCAGGCCGCGCTCGTGCGCGACGTCGCCTGGACCGCCACGCTCCAGGGCAAGATCCCGGGCCGCGTCTTCCCGAACCCGCACGCGTTCGAGGGGCGCGAGGTCTGGACGCCGACGCTCTGGCAGTTCGGCGCGAAGCCGCTCGCGACGCCGGCCCAGGTGTCGAGGAAGGACGGGACCGGCGCCTCGGTGCGCGGCGCGCCGTCCTGGGAGCCCGCGTTCGCGTACGCGCCCATCGGCTACCGCGCGCAGCAGGGCGCGGCGTACGACCCCGTGCGCGGCTGCCGGGTCTACTTCGCCGGCCAGAGCTGGGACGGCTGCGACTCCGGCTTCTTCTGCAGCCAGTGGGAGTCCTGCCGCGGCGCGCCCTGGTCGAAGCCGGTGATCTCCGACCCCGAGGGCGACGGCAACCCGGCCCTCGGCTACGACCTGCCGCTCGTGTGGGCCGGCGGGCGCGGCGCCTCCGTGCTCCACGACGGCACCGACCTCTGGGAGTGGAACGGCAGCTCGTGGCGAAAGTTCGTGATGTCCGACCCCGAGGGCGACGGCAACCCGCCCGCGCGCACCGACCACCAGGTCGCGTACGACGAGGCGCGGCAGCGGCTGATCCTCTTCGGCGGGAAGGCCGCCTCGAACAACGCGCTCCTCGACGACGTCTGGGAGACCGACTTCACCTCCTGGAAGAAGCTCTGCACGGCGGCGCCCTGCACCACCACGCGGCCCGCGGCGCGGAGCGGCCACCAGCTCGTCTACGACCCGGTGCGGAAGGTGACCGTGCTCGTCGGCGGCGCGGTCGCGAGCGGCTACGACGCGACGACCTGGACCTGGGACGGCGCGGCGTGGAAGGCGGTCTGCTCCGCCGGCGCGTGCGCGACCGCCGCGCAGCGGGTGGAGCCCGGGCTCACGTTCGACCCGGGCCGCGGCAAGGCGGTGCTCTTCGGCGGCACGCCCTCCGGCGGGTTCGACGGCCGGATCTTCGAGTGGGACGGCGCGACGTGGACCGAGGCCTGCACCGCCGCGCCCTGCAGCACCGGCGCGAAGCCCACCGGCCGGGCGACGCCCACGCTCTACTACGACGCGGACCGCGCGCGCACGATCCTGGTGGGCGGCGTCGCCGGCTTCGGCAACGCCGAGTGCGGCAGCAACTGGTGCGGCACCGAGTGGGAATGGGACGGCAGCACCTGGGTCCAGGTGACGGCGCCCGGCTCCGCGCCGCCCGGCACGCGCGGGGTCACCCCGGTCTACGACGCGGCGCGGGACCGGGTGGTCCTCTTCGGCGGGCTCCTCGCGGCGGGCGGCTACTCCTCCGACACCTGGCTCTGGGACGGGGCGCGGTGGGCGAAGGGCGCGCCCGCGACGATCCCGGCGGCGCGCAGCAACTACGCGGCGGCGTACATCCCCGGCTCGAACGTGGTCGCGATGTTCGGCGGCTACAACGGCGCCGAGCTCGCGGCGGGCTACACCTGGAACGGCACGAACTGGACGGCGATCGGCGGGACGAGCCCGGCGGCGCGCCACTACGCGACGCTCAGCCCGTCCACGCGCGCCTCGCCCGGCGGGGCGCTCCTCCTCGGCGGCTACGACGGCTCGAGCTACTACTGCGACGCGTTCGAGGTCGCCTCGGGCGCCTGGACCGGCACGGCGACGTGCCCGGGCACCGGCCCGAGCGCGCGGTACGGCGGCGCCGCGACGCGGGCCACCGGCCTCGCGGGCTCGCCCGTGCTGCTCTTCGGCGGCAACGCGAGCTTCGTCGACCAGAACGATCTCTGGTCGTTCAACGGGACCACCTGGACGAACCTCTCGCCGGGCGGCGCCGCGAGCGCGACCCAGCCCTCGAAGCGCACCGGCGCGGGCCTCGTCTTCGACACGGCCCGCAACCGGGCGCTGCTCTCCGGCGGCGCGCCGGGCGCGGTGGTCTCGAACGTGAACTGCGTCGACGACTACGGCGGGATCAACTGCCACGACTTCTGGGAGTGGAACGGCAGCGCGTGGACGCGCGTCTTCCCGGTGGACCTCTACGGGGACGGCTTCCCCGACCCGAACCGGTACGAGGGCATGACCTTCGACACGAAGCGCCAGAAGGGCGTCGCCGTCGTCTTCAACTCGGGCGTCGGCGCCACCATGGACACCTGGTGGTGGAGCGGCGGCGGCACCGACCGTCCCGGGCAGCTCGCGAGCTTCGGCTTCGACGCGGCGCAGGTGACGCGCGCGTACGACGTTCTCGACCTCGACGTGAGCTGGGTGGGGGGCGGCTCGGGCGCGCCCGGCGGCACGGCCACCCCGGGCGCCTCGCTGCAGGTCTGGGACAACCGCGGCTGGCGCACGCTCGCGTCCTCCGCGACCGCGTCGCCGTCGGCGACCGCGACGTTCCACTGGACGCTCTCCGGCGACGCGGCGCTCGGCGCGATCCCCGTCGCGGAGCGGAAGCGCTTCATGGTCGGCGATCAGAAGGGGCTCTACCTCGGCCTCGTCCCGGCCGCGGCGAGCGGCCAGGCCGCCGGCATGGGCGAGGTGGTCACCGACTACGTGGAGCTCACGGTGCGCTACCGGCTCGGGCCGTAGCGGCGCGGCGGCGGTCCCAGTCGGCGCGCAGGAGCCCGTACAGCGCGGTGTCCGACACCTCGGCCCCGACGATCCACCGCTCGCGCAGGAGCCCCTCCCGCACGAAGCCGAGCCGCTCGAGGCTCCGCGCCGACGCCGCGTTCCTGGGATCGATGTCGGCCTCCACCCGGTTGAGGCCGAGCGCCTCGAAGCCGTACCGGAGGAGCGCGGTGAGGGCCTCACCCATGAGGCCCTTCCCCCACGCGTCGCGCGCGAGGCAATAGCCCACCTCGGCGCGGCGCGAGGGCTCGGCGAAGGCGAAGAGCGAGCAGTGCCCGAGGAACGCGGCGTCCTCCAGCCGCTCGAGCGCGAGGCGGAGGCTCGTCCCCTGCTGGAGCCCGGCGACGTCGCGGGCGATGGACGCGTGGGCCTCGTCGAGCGAGGTCCACGGGCCCGTGCCCCAGTAGCGCATCACCTCGGGGTCCGCGTGCAGCGCGAGGAGCGCCGGCGCGTCCGCCGGGGTGGTCGGGCGGAGGAGGAGGCGCGGCGTGCGCAGCGGCAGCCCAGAGAAGTGCGGCACCGCGGGAACCTAACCCGACGGGTGCGGCGCGCGCGAGCGGCCGCGCGGCGGTCCGTGGCGCATTGTCGCCCGCCCCATCGTCGACGCTGCGCCCGTCCCGGCCGGGGTCCAGCCTCGACCCACCGGAGGAGCCTCCACATGGCCACCGACCTCGCGCTGCGCCGCTTCAAGCGGATGGGCACGGGCGTGTGCTTCATCGTCTTCCCGCTGGTCTGGGTCGTGGCGTTCGCGGCGCACCCGGCCCTCCTTTCGCCGCACCCCGCGCTCGACCCGATGGCGCTCGTCGCGCGGGCCCACGGCAACGGCCTCCTCCAGCTCGTGCACGTGCTCGTCACCCTGAACACCGCGCTCATGGTCGTGCTCGCGCTCGAGTTCATGCGCCTCCTCGACGAGACGCCGGGGGCGCGGGCCGGCCTCGCCGGCGCGGCGATGGCGGTCGTGGGCGCCTGCCTGCTCGCGGCCGACAAGGGCGCGCTCTGCCTGACCATGAGCGCGCTCGACACGCTGCCGGAGGACGAGTTCACGCCCATGCTGCCCGGCCTCGTGGCGATCTTCTCGATGAAGGGGTGGATGCCCGTCGTGTGGGGGCTCGTGCTCATGCCGCTCGGCGTGATGGTGCAGGCCGTGGCGATGCTGCGAGCGAAGGTCCTTCCACCCTGGCAGCCCTGGCTGCTCCTCGTCGCTCTTCCGTTCATCGGGTTCCCCGACGGCGCGGAGATCGTCAACCTGATCGCGGCCTTGGTCATGACCGCCGCGATGCTCCCGTACGGAGTCCGGCTCCTCCGGAGGGCGCCCGGCGAGCGTCGGGACCCAGCCCCCGCTATGACCGGCGCATGAGCCACCTCATGCAGCGTTTCACCCTCGCGCTGTCGCTCGCCGGGCTCCTCGTGGGCGCGGGCCTGGCGCGGGCCGAGTCCGACCCGTTCGGCAGCCTCTCGATCGACGAGGTCGAGGCGCTGGTCGGGAAGCCCGACGCGAAGATCTTCGACGTGAACGGCCCCGAGGTCTACGCGAAGGGCCACGTCCCCGGCGCGATCTGGAGCGAGCTCGACCCGACCTCGAAGCTCCCCGCCGACAAGGCGACGAGGCTCGTCTTCTACTGCAAGAACGAGCGTTGACACGCCTGCCACCAGGCGGCCCGTGCGGCCGTCAAGGCGGGGTACACGAAGGTCTTCATCATGCCGGCCGGCATCGACGGCTGGACGAAGGCGGGGAAGAAGGTCGCGACGGGGTCTTAGCGACCGTCGAGGTACCGCTCCACCACCTTCTTCGCGCCGCGCGCGGCGGCCTCGAGCGGCTCGCCGCGCGCGAGCAAGCCGGCGAGCGCGGAGGCGAACCGGCAGCCGGTGCCGCGCGCGGTGCCTGGGCGGCGGCGGCCGGCGAGGCGCGTGACCCTCTTGCCCTCCACCAGGAGGTCCACGGGCGCGCCCTCGGCGTGCCCGCCCTTCACGACCACGGCCTTCGACGGCAGCAGCCGCGCGGCGCGGACGGCGGCGGCCTCGGTCGACACGTCGAGGCCGGTCAGGAGCGCGAGCTCGGGCAGGTTGGGCGTCGCGACGCGGGCGCGCGCGAGGAGCGGGGCGAGGACCTCCGCGAAGGAGGCCGAGCCCCGCTCGAGGAGCGGGAGGCCCGAGGTCGCGAGCAGCACGGGATCGACGACCACGGGCACGCGCGTGAAGGGGCGCCTGCGCAGGCGATCGGCGAGGGCCGCGACGAGCGCGGCGGTGCCGAGCATGCCGGTCTTCACGGCCGCGGGGCGCTCGGCGCCGAGGAGCGCGTCGATCTGGTCCTCGAGGAAGTCGGGCGTCGTCGGGCGGATGCCGCGCGCGCGCCCGGGCCGGAGCGCGCCGGGGCCCTGCGCGGTGAGCGCGGCGGCGACGGCCCAGCCGGTCGCGCCGACGGCCGCGAGGGCCTCGAGGTCGGCGACGAGCCCGGCGCCGCCGGTCGGATCGAGGCCGGCGACGACGAGGACGCGGGGCCTCCTCACCGTCCCCGCTCCCGCGCGGCGGCCACGAGCGCCCCGTAGATCGCGGCCTGGCGCGGGTCGTTCCTGAACGTCGCCTCCGGGTGCCACTGCACGCCGAGCGCGAAGCGCAGGTCGGGGAGCTCGATCGCCTCGACCACGCCGTCGGTCGCGCGGCCGGAGACGAGAACGCCGGCGCCGGGCTCCTTCACGGCCTGGTGGTGCGTCGAGTTCACCCGCAGCGGCGCCGCGCCGACGATGCCGGCGAGCACGGTGCCGGGCGTCACGTGCACCTCGTGCGAGGGCACGTCCTTCGGCGGCGGCTGCTCGTGGCCCTGGATGCCGGTGTCCGCCGGCAGATCCTGGAAGAGCGTCCCGCCGCGCACCACGTTCATGAGCTGCATGCCGCCGCACACGCCGAGCACCGGGAGGCCCGCGGCGAGCGCGGCCTCGAGGAGGTCCTTCTCGAACGCGGTGCGCTCCGGGCGGGTCGTGCCGAGCTCCGGGCGCGCGGCCTCGCCGTAGAGGTCGGGCGGCACGTCGAACGCGCCGCCGGAGACCACGAGGCCGTCGAGGAGCGCGAGGTACGCGCCCGCGGTCTCGGGCGCGTGCGGGAGCAGGATGGGCAGGCCGCCCGCGGCGAGGATGGCGTCGGCGTACGCGCGCGGGAGCTCGTAGCGGCGGTCGGCGGCGTCGAGGGTGAGGCCGATGCGGGGGCGAGGGGTCATGGCGCGCGGGCTCCGGGGCGGGCCGCGTCGAACGCCGCGGCGAGGCGCGCGGCGGCGGCGCGCGGGTCGGGATCGTCGAGCACGGCGGAGATGACCGCGGCGCAGGCGGCGCCCGCCCCGGCGATCTCGCCGACGTTCGAGAGGTCGATGCCGCCGATCGCGACGACCGGCGCCGGCAGCTCCCCGGCGAGCGCGCGCAGCGCGGGCAGGCCCCGCGGCGGGGCGTCGACGACCTTCGCGCGGGCGACGTACATCGGCCCGAACCCGACGTGGTCGGCGCCCTCGTCGAGCGCGCGCCGCGCGTCGGCCGCGGTGCGGCAGGTGCGGCCCACGAGGAGGTCCGGCCCGACGACCCGGCGAGCCTCCGCCGGGGGCAGGTCCTCGTCGCCCACGTGGACGCCGTCGGCGCCGGCGAGCACCGCCAGGTCCGCGCGATCGTTGACGATGACGAGCGCGCGGCCGCCGGCGAGCGCGACCACCTCGCGCGCGGCGCGGAGGATCTCGCCGGCCGGGGCGTCCTTCACCCGCACCTGCAGCACGGCCGCCCCACCCTCCAGCGCAGCCCTCGCCTGCCCGGCGGCGGCCTCGGCGCCGCGCCCTCCGACGATGACGTACAGCCCGCGGAGGCGAGCCAGGCGGTCGCGCCGGGCTTCAGGGACGGTGGGGGCGCCGGTGCCGGACACGGGTCCCGGGTAACACGCGCTTGACGCCCCCGCAAGGCGCTGCATATTGTCCGCCCCTCCCGAAAATCCGGAGTCAAATCCATGGCTGAGATCGACCCCCGCCACCTCGACAAGCGCGTCTCGCACCGGTACCTCAGGAAGGGCCTCCTCGACGAGAAGGAGTTCACCCAGCACCTGAAGGCGCTCGAGGATCTCGCGGACCGCGCGATCGCCGTCGAGTCGACGATGGAGAACGACGACTTCGACGACGAGGACGACGATCTCGAGGACGAGGACACCGCGCAGTCGTGAAGCGCTCCTCGACCGGCGCGGCGATCGCCGCCGCGCTCGCGCTGTTCCCCGCCTCCGCGCTCGCGCAGGCGCTGCCCCGCGCCGAGTCGACCCCAGCCCAGGCCAGGAGGACCCCGGTCGTCGCGGCCGTCGAGCGCGTGCGCCCGGCGGTCGTCAACGTCTCCGCCGAGGAGCTCGTGCGCATCCGCGTGCCCTCGCGCGGCTCCTCGGGCGACCTCTTCTCCGACCTCTTCGAGCGGCCGCGCTACCGCCGCGGCTACCAGGTCACCTCGCTCGGCTCGGGCGTGATCGTCTCGCCCGACGGCTACGTCCTCACGAACAACCACGTGGTCGAGCGCGGCGCGCGCTTCCGCGTGCAGCTCGTGGACGGCCGCGAGCTCCTCGCGAAGGTCGTGGGCGCCGACCCGTCCTCCGATCTCGCGGTGCTGAAGCTCGAGACGAAGGAGCGCGTGCCCTTCATCACCACCGGCCGCTCCGACGAGCTCCTCATCGGCGAGACCGTGATCGCGATCGGCAACCCGTTCGGCCTCGCGAACACCGTCACGACCGGCGTGCTCTCCGCGGTGAACCGCTCCTTCAGGAGCGGCGACCGCCAGCTCTTCGACTTCCTGCAGACCGACGCCTCCATCAACCCCGGCAACTCGGGCGGCCCGCTCCTCGACATCGAGGGCCGGCTCATCGGCATCAACACCGCGATCCTGGGCGAGCGGAGCGCCGGCATCGGCTTCGCGATCCCCATCGACCGCGCCCGCCGCGTGGCGGAGGACCTCATCGCGCACGGCGAGGTCCGCGAGGGCTACCTCGGCCTCCAGGTCGACGACCTGCCCGCGCCCCCAGGCAGCGCCGAGGGCGCGCGCGGCGGCGTGGCGGTGACCTCGGTGGATCCGGGCTCGCCGGCGGCGCAGGCCGGCATCAAGAAGGGCGAGCGGGTCGAGGCGGTGCAGGGCTTCTCGCCCGAGAGCGCCGAGGAGTTCCGGTTCCGCGTGCGCGATCTCCCGATCGGCGGCACCGCGAAGCTCGAGCTCTCCACGAACGGCCAGAAGCGCACCGTGCTCGTGAAGGCGGTGGAGCTCGGCGGCGGCCAGATCGCCGGGCTCGTGCTCCGGCGGACGGGGCTCACGCTCGGCCAGGAGCGGGTGCAGGGCGGCACGGTGGTGGTCGTGCAGAAGGTCGCCCCGCGCTCGGCCGCGGCGGGCGCCGGGATCATGGCGGGCGACCTCGTGCTCGAGGTGAACTCGCGCGAGATCGCGACCGTGGCCGACTTCAACAAGGCCGCCCTCGCGGCGCGCCGCACCGGCCAGCTCGTGCTGCTCTTCCGGCGCGGGTACGCGGCGGAGCGCATCGCCTTCGACTTCGAGTAGCGCGGCGGCCCTGCCGGTGGCAGGTTCCGTCAGGAGGTTCTGGCCGTGACCGACACGAAGGACCCGGGGCAGATCGACTTCTACACGTTCGTGCTCTCGCTCGCGTCGAGCGCGTTCATCCACCTCGGCGACGCACCCCACCCGGAGACCGGCGCGCCCGCCGAGCCGGACCTCCCGCTCGCGAAGCAGACGATCGACATCCTCGCCATGCTGAAGGAGAAGACGCGGGGCAACCTGACCGAGGAGGAGGCGAAGTTCATGGAGAGCCTCCTCACCGACCTGCGGCTGCGCTACGTCGCGAGGCAGAGCGGGAAGGGCGCGTAGTGCCCCCGCAGGGCGCGGGCGACGCCTGGGCGCACGGCCACGCGCTCTTCCTCGTCCCGATCGGCAACGCCGCGGGCCTCGCCGTGGCGCTCGCGCTCGCGACCGCGCTGCGCCTGCGCTGGCCCTCGCGGCTCCTCGGGGTCGTCCTCGCCGCCGCGGCCGGGTTCCTCGCCTCGGCGGCGCTGCCGCTCGTCGCGAACGCGTTCTTCACGAGCGGGCCCGGCTCGTTCGTCGCGGGGTTCCTGCCGCCGGCGCTCGTGGGCGGCGGGTTCCTGCTGTGGCGGCGGCGCGCCGAGGGGCGCTCCTAGGGCACCGCCACGGTGGCCTTCGACGCGGCCGGCGGGGATGCGGCGGTCCCCCACGCGTGCGTGATCACGAGCGCGGTCCCGTCGTTCGCGATCTCGGCGAACGCGGGCGGCGCGGCGCCCTTCGCGGCCTCGCCGGGCGCGCGGGCGTGGAAGCGGAGCACGGTCGCGGGCATCGTGAGGTGCGTCGCGGTTGGAGGCGGGCCGTCGGCGGGCGTCCAGTCGTTCCACGCCGCGAACGCGATCACGTCGCGCACCGAGAACCGGAAGTCGCCGCGCGCCTGCCAGTAGAGCGTTCGCCGGCCGCCCGCGCCGTCCTGCGCGAACTCGTGGCGCTCGAGGAGCTCCGGGTGGTACCGCGTCCAGAAGCCGGCCGGGCCGGGCGCGTCGTGGCACGCGGCGGCGCCGATGGCGGCGGCGAGGAGGAGGGCAGCCCGGGAGCTCACGCGGCCGGCAGATTACTCTGTACCCGGCCGGGAGTGCGCGCCGTCGCGCAGGTGAGCGGTGTGGGACCTAGAAATCCCAGGTGCTTCGCAGCCCGAACGCCGCCCAGGCGTGACCGGCCTGCCCCGGCAACGACCCGCCGTTGAGCCGGGCGTAGCGCCCGAGGCTCCAGGTCGCGTACGGCCCGACCGAAAGTCCGCGCCACGCCCGCCAGCTGGCCCCGGCCTCGAGCCGGACGAGCTCCCAGCCGGTGTAGGCGTAGGCGCCGCCCACGTCGAAGCCGGCGCGCTCCCAGCCGGCGCCGAGGGCGACCCACGGCTCGATCCCCTGCGCGAGGCCGAAGAAGTCCCACTGCGCCCGCACTCCGACGTGCGTGACGTCACCGCGGGTGGACTCGCCGAGCTTCTGGTACTCGTTGTCGAGGTAGGTGTCGATCCGCGCGACGCCGTAGCTCGCGTACGCGCCGATCGTCAGGCCACGCCACACGCGCCAGCCGGCGTCGACCTCACCGAACGCGGCGCCGGAGGTGATCGCGGAGAGATCGGAGCCCTTCGCGGACTGCCCCGCGGGCACCGCCCAGCCGAGCCGGAGCCCGACCACGGGCTGGGCGCGCGCGGCGGCGGGAGCGGCGAGGACGGCGGCGAGCGCCGAGAGCGCGAGGAGCCTCTGCACGGGAGACCTCCGGAGGGCGGCTACAGCCCGGCCTGGAGCATCGCCTCGGCGAGCCGCCGGATCAACTCCCGGCGGAGCACGCGGCGGGTGCGGGCGAGCGCGTCGGGATCCTTGCGGGCACGCGGGCCGACCTGGCGGCGGGCGAGCTCGACGATCCAGGCGATGCGGCGGGGATCGAGGCGGGGCGTGCGGCGGGACTCGGGCTTGAGGAAGAACCCGAGCCCTCGCTCCTCCAGGGTCTTGTGGAGGACGCGGCGCGCCTTGGACACGAGGGTGAGGTCAACGACGGTCGGCATCGACGCGCGATCGTTACGATCGATCGCGGGCTCGATCCATTTTTCGCCGCGCTCGCCTAGAACTGGATCTTTCCGCGGAGGATGGATCGCAGGGCGCGCCCGCGGGCCTCGATATCGGGCTCCCACGGCAGGATCGCGATGGGTTCACGGCCGGTGATGCGGGCGATCTCGCTGGCGTTGTGGGGCACCGACGGATCGTCGGTGGGGGTGGTCCGGTTGAGCACGATCCCCGCGAGCCTGAGCCCCCGGCTCGAGATCGCCTCCACGGTGAGCGCGGTGTGGTTCACGGTGCCGAGCCCGGCGCGGGCCACGACCAGCACCGGCAGGCCGAGCCGCGCCGCGAGGTCGGCGTAGGTGAGCTCGTCGGTGAGCGGCACGAGGAGCCCGCCCGCGCCCTCGACCAGCACGGTGGCGTGCCGGGCGGCGAGCGCGCGCGCGGCCTCCTCGATCCGCTCGATGGAGATGGCGACGCCGGCGAGCCGCGCGGCCACCGCGGGCGCGAGCGGCGCCTCGAAGGTGTAGGGGCAGAGCGCCTCGAGCGGCTCGCACCGGCCGGACGCCTCGCGCAGGCGCTGCGCGTCGGAGGGCTCGTCGGCGGTGACGCCCGACTGCGCCGGCTTCATGCCGACCGCGTCGACCGCGGTCGCCCGCGCGGCCTCGAGGAGCGCGCACGAGACCTCGGTCTTCCCGACGCCGGTGTCGGTCCCGGTGACGAAGAGCCCGCGCATGCTCAGGCGAGCCCCGGGGCGGTGCGCCGGATGGCCTCGATCGCGATCCCGGCGAGCTCCCGGAGCTGCGCGTCGGGCATCGCCGGCGGCGGCATGAGGACGACCACGTTCCCGAGCGGCCGGAGCAGCGCGCCGAGCGGGCGCGCGGCGAGGCAGACCTGGTGCCCGGCCCGGAGCGCGTACGGGTACTCCTCCCTCGTTCGCCGGTCCTTCACGAGCTCGATGCCGACCATGAGCCCGCGCTGCCGGAGCTCGCCGACGTTCGGGAGCTCGAGCGCGGGCCGGAGCGCCTCCTCGAGCACCTTCACGCGGCGCGGCAGGGCCGGGAGCACCCGCTCGGAGAAGAGCTTCATCGACGCCGTGGCCGCGGCACAGGCGAGCGGGTTCCCGCAGTAGGTGTGGCCGTGGAAGAAGGTCCGCTTCGACTCGAACGGCCCGAGGAAGGACTCGAAGACGTGCTCGGTGGTCGCGGTGACGGCGAGCGGCAGGTAGCCGCCGGTGAGCCCCTTCGCGGTCGTCAGGACGTCCGGCACCACGCCCTCGTGCTCGACCGCCCAGGTCTTCCCGGTGCGGCCGAAGCCGGTCGCCACCTCGTCGCAGACGAGGAGCGCGCCGTGCCGGTCGCAGAGCTCGCGCATGCGGCGCACGTACCCGGGGGGCTGGGCGACCATGCCGTCGGCGCCCTGCATGACGGGCTCGAGCACGAGCGCGGCGATCTTGCCCCGCTTCGCCTCGAAGAGCTTCTCCACCTCGTCGGCGCACGCCATCCCGCACGACTCCGGCGACTTCGCGAGCGGGCACCGGTAGCAGTACGGCTGCGGCGCGCGGTTCACCTGGAAGAGCAGCGGCCCGAAGATCTGGTGGAAGAGGTCCACGCCGCCGAGCGAGACCGCGCCGACGGTGTCCCCGTGGTAGCCGCCGCGGAGCGCGATGAACTCGGTGCGCGCGTGGTCCCCGCGGAGCTGGTGGTGCTGGAAGGCGATCTTGAGGGCGATCTCGACCGCGGTCGCGCCGGCGTCCGAGTAGAAGATGCGCGTGAGCTTCGCGGGCAGGTGGCGCGCAAGCTCCTCGGCGCACTCGATCGAGGCGGTGGAGGCCTGCCCGAGCAGCGTGGAGTGGGCGATCCGGTCCAGCTGCGCCTTCACCGCCGCGTCGAGCTCCGGCACGCGGTGCCCGTGCAGGTTGCACCAGAGCGAGGAGACGCCGTCGAGGTAGCGGCGGCCGAGCGTGTCCGTGAGGAACATGCCCTCCGCCGAGTCGACGATGAGCGGGTCCTCCTCGAGCCAGCCCTGCATCTGCGTGAACGGGTGCCAGAGGTGCCGGTGGTCGGCGGCGGCGAGCCGCGCGTGGCGGGCGGCCTGTTCCGGGGTCGGAGCCATGGAGCCGGGAAGCTATCCCGGCGGGGCGCGGCGTTTCCAGTCGGGTCCGCTCCGCCCGCCCGGGATTGGACGGGACCCGCGGTCCTCCTTAGACGAGGTCTCGCATGAGACCCCTCGCCTGCCTGCTCCTCGTGGTCGCCGCCTGCGGCGGCTCCTCGTCGTCCGTCTCCGGCCCGAAGCCGGCGTCCGGCGCGCACGTGCTGTTCCTCCAGGCAGAGGGGCAGGGTCTGACGGCGGGGCCGGACGATCCCGCGACGAACACCTCGCAGCTCGTGTCCGGCACCACGACGCTCCCGGCCTACCGCGCGGGGGACGGCGCGCGCGCCGCCCAGGTGCAGGCGATCGTGGACGAGGTGAAGGCGGTCCTCGCGCCCTACGACGTGCTCGTGACGACGACCCGGCCGGCGAGCGGCGGCTACGATCTCGTGGTCCTCGGCGGGACCGCCACCCAGGCCGGGCTGCCCGCGGGGGTGCTCGGCGCGGCGCCCGTCGACTGCACCGGCGCGCGGCCGCACCACGTCGGGCTCGTCTTCGACGCCGCCACCGGGCACGACGCCGCCCGGCAGGTGATCGGCGCGCTCGGGCTCGGTCACGCCGTGCCCGCGTCGACCGACGCCGGCGACTGCATGTGCGTCGCGAACGCGAAGTGCTCGGCGCTCGCCGCGGCCTGCACCGTCGGCGGGCCGGGCACCACCGTGGACGTGAACGCGGGCTGCGGGCTCACCACGGTGGACGAGGGCGGGCGCTTCCTCGCGGCGTTCGGCGCGCACCCCTGAGCGGCCGCTCCGCTCAGCGGCTCCGCACCGCCCGCCAGGCGAGCCGGATCGCCTCGACCGCGCGGTCCACGTCGACCTCCGTCGTCCGCCAGCTCACGACCGAGATCCGCATGGCGGCCTTCCCGTCCACCGTGGTGCCTGACATCCAGGCCTCGCCGCCCGCCTGGACGCGGCGGACCACCTCGCGGGTCGCGGCGTCGTCGTCGCCGAAGCGGACGAGCACCTGATCGAGCACGACGTCGTTCAGGACCGCGCAGCCGGGCTCGGCGGCGAGGGCGGCGGCGAAGCGCTCCGCGTGCGCGCAGCACCGGTCGACGAGGTCGGCGACGCCCCGGCGGCCGAGCGCGCGCAGCGCCGCCCAGAGCGTGAAGCCCCGCGCGCGGCGCGAGAACTCGGGCGTCCAGTCGACGGGGTCGCGGCCGGCGTCCGGCGAGGTGGGCTCGAGGTAGGCGGCGGTCACGCCCATCGCGGCGCGGTGCGCGGCGGGGTGGGCGGTGAACGCGAGGCCGCAGTCGTAGGGCACGTTCAGCCACTTGTGTGCGTCGGTCGCCCAGGAGTCCGCCTGCTCGACGCCGGCGAGGAGCCCGCGGCGGGAAGGGCTCGCGGCCGCCCAGAGGCCGAAGGCGCCGTCGACGTGGAGCCACGCGCCGGCGGCGGCCGAGAGCCGGGCGATCGCGGCGAGGTCGTCGAAGGCGCCGGTGTTCACCTCGCCGGCCTGCGCACAGACGAGGGTGGCGACGCCCTCCTCCGCGCCCAGCGCGGCCGCGAGCGCGGCGGGGACCATCCGCCCTTGCCCGTCGCACGCGACGGGGCGGAGCGCGGACTGGCCGAGCCCGAGGAAGCGCAGGGCCCGGTCGATGGTGACGTGCCGCCGCTCGCCGGCGAGGACGCGCAGCCGCGGCGCGCCCTGCAGGCCGGCCTGGTTGACGTCCCATCCCGCGCGCCGGAGGAGCTCGTGCCGCGCCGCCGCGAGGCAGGTGAAGTGGGCCATCTGGCAGCCGGTGGTGACGGCGAAGGAGGTTCCGGCGGGCAGGCCCAGGAGCTCGGCGAGCCAGCGGTGCGCGACCTCCTCGACCACGGTCGCCGACGGCGCGAGCACGGCGAGGCCCGCGTTCTGGTCCCAGGCGGTCGTCAGCCAGTCGGCCGCGACCGACGCGGGCAGGCTCGCGCCCACGACGAACCCGAAGAAGCGGCCGCCCGGGGACGCGACGAGCCCCGGCTCCGCCGCGGCCGCGAGCCGTTCGATGACCTCGCGCGGGTCCCCGGGGCCGTCCGGGAGCGGTCCGCCGAGCGCCGCGCGCAGCGACGCGAGCGGGGCGCTCGAGCCCACGCCGCGCTGCTCGAGCGAGCCCAGCCACCCGCCCGCGAGCTCCGCCGCGCGGCCCAGCAGGGCTCGAAGTTCCTCCGGTCCGGTTCCGTTCACGCGCGTCTCCCTGGGCGAGCGTCGGCCCACCCCGCCCCATCCTGACGCGAAAGACCGGTCCGTGCCCGTCACGCCCTCTTCAGGCGTCGCGGTCGCCCCGCCCGAGCAGCTCGAGGTCGCAGGCGAGCTCGGGCGCGGCGTAGAGCTCGGGCGCCTGGCCGGGCAGCCGCGCGAGCCACTGCAGGGCGTCGGCGACGCGCGGGAAGGCCTCGTTCGGCGTCGAGAGGTGCGGGATGAGCTTCGCGCGGGCGCCGTGCGCGATGGCGCCGGCGATGCCGTGGGCCTCGACGACGAACGCGGCGCCGAGCGTGCGGGGCGAGAGGACGTCGGCGAGCCGGACCTCGAGCGCCTCGACCACCGGGTCGGGGCGCGCGGCGTGGCCCTTGTGCTCGCGCACGACGACGAGCGAGCTGATGCGCCGGTGCGTCCTGAGGAGGTCCTCCTCGCAGCGCGCGAACGCCTCGAGGGCGGGCACCGTCGGCGAGTCGCGCCAGACGCAGACCGCCAGCGGACCGGCGTGGCCGATCAGGCACTCGGGAAACCGTCCGTCGACCGTGAGCTCCAAGGCCACCTCGGAGCCCCAGACGAGCACGCGGCGGGCCGGTGCCGGACACGGGCCAAGGGGCCGTTTCGAGGGGCTTCCCGGGCATCCGGGCGCCGGGGCCGGGCTCACCCGGGGTGAGCGCTCAGGGGCGGCGGGTGGGCGTTTTACGGAGGGGCCGTCCGCGCCGCGGCCCAGGGCCGGGCGGCCGCATGCCCGGCCCGAGCCGCTGCCCGGGCTTGAGCCGGCCGGTCCGCCGCAGCGCCTCCTCGACGAGCGGCTTGTTCGCGGGGTCGCCCCAGCGCAGCAGCGCCTTCTGCAGCTTCTTCTCGTGCATGTCGCGCGTGACGTGCACGGGCTTCCCGGTCATGGGGTGGTACCCGGACCAGAACATGTCGGAGGCGAGCGTCATCGGCGTCGGCATGAAGTCCTGCACCTGCTGCGGCCGCCAGTTGTTGCGCTGCAGGTACTCCATGAGCTGCGCCGCCTCCTCGAGCGACGAGCCCGGGTGCGACGAGATGAAGTACGGGACGAGGTACTGCTCCTTGCCCGCCTCCTTCGTGTAGCGGGCGAAGTCCTTCCGGAAGCGCTCGAAGGAGTCGACCTTCGGCTTCTTCATCACGGCGAGCACGGGCTCGCACACGTGCTCGGGCGCCACCTTGAGCTGGCCCGAGACGTGGTGCGCGACGAGCTCCTTGAGGTAGCGCGCGCCGTTCTGCTCGTCCGCCTGCGCGACGTCGTAGCGGACGCCGGAGCCGACGAAGAGGTGCTTCACGCCCTTCACCGCGCGCGCCTTCTCGTAGAGGTCGATGAGCGGGCCGTGATCCGTGGTGAAGAACTTGCAGACGGTCGGGTAGACGCAGGAGGCGCGCCGGCAGACCGCGTGCGCCTCCGGGCTGCCGCAGCCCATCTGCCACATGTTCGCGGTCGCGCCGCCGACGTCGGTGATCGTCCCCTTGAAGTCCGGACGCGCGGCGAGGGTCTCGAGCTCGCGGAGCACGCTCGCCTCGGAGCGCGAGGAGACGTCGCGCCCCTGGTGCTCGGTGATGCAGCAGAACGAGCAGCCCGCCGCGCAGCCGCGGAGGATCTGGATCGACCACTTGATCTGCTCCATCGCCGGGATGTGCGCGCCGCCGTAAATCGGGTGCGGGTCGCGGACGTAGGGCAGCTCGGCGATGCGGTCGAGCTCCTCGGTCGTGGGCGCGGCCATCGGCTCGTTCACGACGACGTAGCGCTTCTGCGCGCCCCTCCCGACCGCCTGCACGAGGATGCGCGCGTTGTCGCCGTTGTGCTCGAGGTGGTAGAGGCGGCTGAACTCGGCGAAGACCTTCTTGTCGCGCGCGACGTCCTCGTGGCTCGGCAGCTCGAGCGTCTTGCGCGGGCGCGAGCCGAGGTCGGCGATGGCGAGGTCCGGCAGCAGCACCGCGGTGCCGGGCACGTCGGTGAGGCCGGACACGTCCTCGCCCGCCGCGAGCCGCCGTGCGATCTCGACGATGGGCTTCTCGCCCTGCCCGTAGACGAGGAGGTCGGCGCCGGAGGGGACGAGCACCGAGGGGAGCACCCGGTCGTCCCAGTAGTCGTAGTGCGAGATGCGGCGCAGCGACGCCTCGATGCCGCCGATCACGATCGGCGTCGTCGGGCCGAACGCCTCGCGGCACAGGCGGGCGTACACGGAGGTGGCGCGGTCCGGGCGCCGGCCCGCCTCGCCGCCGGGCGTGTAGGCGTCGTCGGAGCGCTTGCGCTTGTGCGCGGTGTAGTGGTTCACCATCGAGTCCATCGCGCCCGAGGTGATCCCGACGAACAGGCGCGGCTTCCCCATGCGGAGCAGGTCGGCGGGCGAGCGCCAGTCCGGCTGCGCGACGACGCCGACCTTGAGGCCGCGCGCCTCGAGCACCCGGGCGATGACCGCGCCGCCGAAGCTCGGGTGGTCGACGTAGGCGTCGCCCGTCACGATCAGCACGTCGAGCGCGTCCCAGCCGCGCGCGGCCATGTCATCGCGCGAGATCGGGAGGAATCGCTCCCTCGCCGGGAGCGGTGCTTTCGGGCGGTTTCCGACGACCGGCAGTGCTCGCTTCACGCGCGACCTACATGCCCGCGAAGAGGCCCCCGCGCAAGCCGGCCTCCCGTTTTCCTGCGGGCTTGGCCCGGGCTATCATTGGCCGGATTCTCCTGAGACCGCTCATCCCGAGCGTAGGCCTGCCCGAGGCAGGCCGGAGCGAGGGACCCACTCGACGCAGCAGCCGACTCCCATGTCCGACCAGCGCAGCGTGTTGAAGGAGTATCGGGCCCTCGAGCAGAAGCGGCTCGCGCAGGGCCTCACCCCGGCCGAGGGGCAGCGGCACGCGGAGCTGAAGGCGCTCGTCGGGCCCGAGGGCGTGGGCGCGCCCCGGGGCGGCTTCGACGTGAACGCGGCCGCCGCGAAGCTGCGGGAGTCGCTCCTCCCAGCCGGCCTGCGCAACCGCCCGCCGCCGCCGCCCGAGCCCGTCACACCGGAGCAGCTCGCGCCGGCGGAGGAGGCGTTCTTCTCGTCCGCGCCCGGCACCTTCGCGCAGCCCGCGCCCGAGGCGCAGGCCGTCGAGGCGGCCTGGGCCGAGCAGCCCTTCGCCCCGCTCGAGACCCCGGCCGCGCCGGCCGACGCGCTCTTCGATCCGTCGTCGCTCGGCGGCGAGGAGCAGCCCGCGGCCTACGCGGCCGACCTGCAGGCCGCCGCCGGCGAGGCGCAGGCCTACGATCCCAACCAGGCCTGGGACCCGAACACGCAGCAGGCGTACGCGGACCCGAACGCGGCCTGGGATCCGAACGCCGCTCAGCAGCCCTACGATCCGAACGCCGCGTGGGATCCGAACACGCAACAGGCCTACGACCCGAGCGCCGCCGCGCAGGCCGGCTGGGATCCGAACGCCGCCTGGGACCCGAACGCCGCGCAGCAGCCCTACGATCCCAGCGCGGCGTGGGATCCCAACGCGCAGCAGGCCTACGACCCGAACGCCGCCGCGCAGGCCGGCTGGGACCCGAACGCGCAGGCCTACGCGGATCCGTACGCGGCCGCGCCCGCCGACGCGGCGTGGGACCCCGCGTCGCTCGCCGGCGCCGAGGCCGCGCCCGTCGAGGCGGCGGTCGCCGTCGAGGCTGCGCCGGGGGAGTACGACGCCGACCACGTGCCCTCGACGGCGATGCCCGCCGAGGAGGCCCAGCTCCCCGAGGCGACGCTCGTCGAGGGCGACCCGGCCTTCTCGATGGCGACCGACGCCGATGGCGCCCACGGCGACTGGGCGGCGTCCGCGCCGGCCGCGGCGCCGCAGGAGGGCGTCGGGTACCCGGGCGAGCCCGCGCCCGCGCAGGCCGACGATCCCTACGCGCTCGTGCCCGAGGCCGACGCCACCGGCGCCGCGTTCCCGGACGCGTGGGACCCGAGCGGTGCGCCCGTGCAGCCGCCGGAGGGCGAGGTCGCGCTCGGCGAGTACGACGGTGCGGGCCCCGCGTCGTTCGTGGCGCCGGCCCCCGAGGACGGCGCGCTCCCGTTCGACGCCGCGGCCGCGTCCGCGATCGACCCCGCGCAGCTCCCGGAGGGCTTCGAGGCGGTGCCGGGCGAGTACGACGACAACGCCGGCTTCGGCGTGACCGGCTACGAGGCGCCGCCCGTCGCGCACCTCGGCGACGAGGCGACCCACGCCGAGGCGCCGAGCTGGCAGCCCGACGCCGCGCTCGACCAGGGCTTCGCGCTCGCGTCGGGCGGCTCGTTCGACGCCGCCGCCGACGCGCGCTCGCCCGACTGGGCCGGCGCCGCGCCGGAGGCCGACCAGCCCTGGGAGCAGCGCGCGGAGCTCACCGACCCCGAGCCGGAGCCCGACCTCGGCGCGCCGGTCGAGCTCGACCGGTCCGCGCCCGACCTCACCGGCGACGTCGCCGACGACTTCTTCGCGATCTCCGCGCCGCCGCTCGCGCTCGGCGGGCCCGGCGCGACGCCGGCCTCGGCGCCGCAGCCGGAGGCCGAGCCACAGCTCGGCGCGCTCGACAGCCTCGACCTCGGGCGCGAGCCGGAACCGCCGGCGCCGCCGCCCACGCCGCCGCCCGCCACGCCGCGCGCCCCGGTGGGCCCGCCGCCGGGGCTCCGCGCCGCGCCGGTGGTGGCGCCGGTGGCCGCGCCGGCACCCGCCCCGCGCACCATCTCCCGCCCGGCGCTCACACCCGCCCCCATCGCGCCGACGGCGAAGCCTCCGCCGGAGCCGATGCCCTCGATCGACGAGATCCCCGAGCTCGAGGCCGACGAGTTCGTCGAGCCGGTGGAGAGCGTCGACCTCGGGCCGGTCGAGGTCGAGGAGACCCCGGTCCAGGAAGAGGTCATCGAGGAGATCGTGCAGGCCCCGGAGGCGGCCGGCGAGGCCGCGCCGGACCTCGACTTCCCGTCCACGATCGCCGAGCCGTTCCCGCCCTCGCCGTCGCCCGCCGCGGTCGCGGCCGCGGCCGCCGCGGTGTCCGCGCGGCCCGTCGCGCCGGCGCCCGTGGCGCCCCCGCCGCCGGCCGCGCCGCCGCCGGGCATCGCGCGCCGGCCGCCTCCGGTCCTGACGCCCCAGCCGCAGCCCGCCGCGGTGATCGCGCCGCCGCCACCGGCCGCGCCGGCCCCGGAGGACGACGCGCTGCCGATCGAGGAGCTCGACGTCGAGGAGCCGCAGCAGACCGCGGCCTACGTCCCCGGCGTGCACCGCGTGGTCGTGCACACGCTCGAGGGGCTCGTGAAGCGCGGCGTCCTCACCGACGCCGACCTCGCCTCGCCCGTGCTCGGCCTCGCGCCGTCGCCGAGCGCGGAGCCCGAGGTGCTCGGCGCCGACCGCGTGAAGGCCATCTTCTTCATGCTCGCGCCCGGCGAGGCGCCGCCCGCGGCCGAGGGCAAGCGCGTCCGCGTGACGTTCAAGGACGGCCGCCAGGTCGCCGGCTTCAGCCCGGACTATCAGGAGGGCGGGATCGGGTTCTTCATGGTCCCCGCCGACAACCGCACCAACACCGGCCGCATCTGGATCTACCGCGCGGCGGTGAAGCAGGTGGCGGTGGGGTGATGCCCGCGGGCGGCGCGCTCCGGCCGGGACGGCGCTTGCTGCGCCTCCTGATCGCCGGCGCGCTGGCCTCGGTGGTTCCGGCGGTCGCCTCCGCGTACCCGATCACGCCCCGGTCACTCTGGATCCAGGTCGAGGGCGCCGAGCGCATCGTGCTGGCCCGGGTGGAGTCGAAGCATCGGCTCCGGGTGGTCGAGACCTGGAAGGGCCCGCACGAGGAGGTGCTCGCGGTCTCGTCCAGCGAGAACGTCATCTGCCCGGCGCCGGGCCGCTTCGAGGTCGACAAGCTCGTGATCGCCTTCCTCGCCCACGGGCGGCAGCTCGCCGAGGACGACGATGGCCGGTGGCACCCGTACGGCCTGAGCTACGGGCTCGTCTACACCGACGACGTCGGTGTCTCTCATTTCCGGCGGCTCGCCCTCGCGGCGCTCGAGCTCCAGCGGCG
Source organism: Anaeromyxobacter sp. (assembly GCA_046351695.1). Classification (GTDB taxonomy): domain Bacteria; phylum Myxococcota; class Myxococcia; order Myxococcales; family Anaeromyxobacteraceae; genus Anaeromyxobacter. The sequence continues at coordinate 288,993 of JAXLYA010000003.1, forward strand.
AGGGAACGTCAGCGACGACGAGCGGATCGCGTGGCTCCTCGACGCGGCATCGCACGCGGCGACCCGCTGGGACGGGCTCCACGACCTCGAGGACCCGTTCATCCGGATGGTCCCGCCCGACCGGCGCCCTCGGTCGCTGGCGTCGAAGCTCACCCACGAGCAGCGCGCCGGGCTCGCGCGGGCCTTCGTGGCGGACCCGGGCTCGGGGGCCAGGATCTCCGATCTCCTGCCGTTCCTCTGGGACGTGCAGGATCCGAGTCTCGACGCCACGATCGTCGAGCTCCTCGACCGCGCAGTGAAGGCCGAGGAGGTCGCCTGGTGGGTCGGCTTCCAGCTGCGGCCCGTGGCGAGGTGGTTCGCCGTGGATGAGTCCACGATCCCCGAGAACATCTGGAGCCTCGAGGGTCCCGCCGTCCGCGAGGCGTGGCGAGCGCTGCGGGCGCGCCTCCCTGCGCAGCGGCTGACGCGGTAGGAGTCCGCGGCACCCGGCTCGAGGCCGGCAGATGTCTGCGCCCGGCCCTCACCCTGGGGTGCTCCCGTTCACGTCAGCCCTTCCCATCCACGTGGCTCATGATCCTACAGATGTTGCGCCGTGATCTCGGGCGTGATCCAAGCGTGGGATGGCCCGTTCAGTCCCCGAAGTGGCCGATGAGTTCGCCGGGGCCGACCTTGGCGACGCGAGGCTGTCCCGTAGGCTGGTGAGGATCGCGGGATGCCTGGCGGTTGCGCCGGCGGCGGGATTCCCGAAGGCGGCGGGTTCGGACGGCGAACTCGAGGGCGTCTACAGGTTCCTCGGAAATGGGAGAGTAACTCCCGCCTCGATTCTCACGCCTCACTTCGAGCGGACGCTCGAGAGGATCGGCGGCCGGTCGCCGATCGTCGTGCACGATACGACCAGCTTGGGATTCGGGGGCACGAGTCGTCGGGAGGGCCTCGGCAGGATCAACAAGTCAGGCCAAGGGCAGGGCTTCTTCGCGCACATGGCGATGGCGGTCGCTGCAGACGGCTCGAGGGAACCGCAAGGCATCGTGGGCCTGCACACGTTCGTGCGCGGCCCAGCCAAGAGCAACGCGAAGCGGCGACGGACCAACACGACTCACGAACGCACGCGCTGGGCCGAACTCGCGCTCAAGGTCGAGGAGAGGCTCCCTCACCCGATCCACGTCATGGACCGTGAGGCCGACTCTTACGAGACCATCGACACGCTGGCACAGGCAGGAGCGCGTTTCGTCATCCGCATCTGGCACGACAGGGCGCTCGCAGGCGATGTCGATGAGCGGCTCTTCTCCGCTGCCGACCGAGGCGAGGTGTTCGTAGAGCGCACGGTCCCGCTGTCGCGCAGGCAAACGAGTCCTCGAGCGGCCGAGCGCAAGATCCACCCGCCGCGGGCCGAACGAAATGCACGTCTCCGGATTCGGGCCGCATCGCTGGAGATCGCCCGCCCGAAGCTGGCACGCCTCGTGACGCACAGCCCGACGCTGCGCGTGAACGTCGTGACAGTCGAAGAGGTCGGCACGCCCAAGGGCGTCGAGCCAGTCTCCTGGCGGCTCTTCACGACCGAGCCGATCGATACCGTCTCGGAGGTGGAGGCGGTGGTCGACTTCTACCGGGCCCGCTGGACCATCGAGGAGTTCTTCAAGGCGCTGAAGTCCGGCTGCGCACTCGAACGAAGACAGCTCGAGTCCTATCGGGCGCTGGTCAATGCGCTCGCAATGTTCGTCGTCATCGCGTGGCGGATTCTCCTGCTGCGAACGGTCGCGCGGGTGCGCCCTGAAGCCCCAGCTTCCGATGCCCTCAACGAAGAGCAGGTGCGGGTGCTTCAGGCCGTGGCGAAGCTCGGGGAACCCCGACTTCCGAAGCTCGACATCCCATCAGACCCAACGGCCCAGGATGCACTGCGGGCCGTTGCCCAGCTCGGCGGCCACATCTCGAACAACGGACCACCAGGTTGGCAGTCCCTCAGCCGAGGCTACGAAGCTCTCCTGTTGCTCCAGTTCGGCTGGCGGGCCAGGGACGGGATGTGATCGATGATGAGCCACGTGGATGGCCCTCCCGGGGCGTGCCGCTCGCTGCGTGTTCCGGCCCGTGCGCTGCTTCGTGCGTCACAAGCTCCGCCGCGATCGCTAACGTCGCGGCATGGGATGGAGCGAGAAGTCCTCCCTGGTCGCTGCCACGCTCCTCGGGCTGGCGCTCTCCCCGCCAGCGTTCGCGGAGCCCATCCCACCTCAACCGCTGTGGGGCCAACTCGAGAGCTCCCGGCTCGTCGTCGTGGCCCGCGTCGAGTCGAAGGAGCGGCTCCGGGTCCTCGAGACCTGGAAGGGCGAGCGCTCGCTGTCGGAGGTACCGGTCTCCACGCCCGAGAACCTCGTCTGTCCGGCACCCGGCCGCTTCGTCGTGGGCGAGACCGTGCTCGCTTTCCTCACGCTCGGGAAGGATTGGACGCTCGCGCCGGGCGAGGACGACGGCAGGTGGCATCCCGTAGGCCTGAGCTACGGCACGCTCTATCTGGACCCCGCTGGCCTCGACGCGTACCGCACGCTCGCGAAGAAGGCGCTCGCGCTCCAGCAGCGCGGGAAGGTGACCGAAGCCGAGCGGATCGCGTGGCTCCTCGAGGCGACGGCGCACGCCGCGACCCGCTGGAACGGCCTCATGGATCTCGACGAGTCATCGACGTGGGATCCGGTGAAGGAGATGCGGGTCGAGTTCACGCCGCTCGCCCGGAAGCTCACGCCCAGGCAGCGCGGAGAGCTCGTGCGATCCTTCGTGGCCGAGCCCAGCGGGGTCGGCGATTTGGTCAGGGTCCTTCCGATGGTCGCTGGCGTGAGGGACCCTCGCCTCGAGGGGACCGTGGTCGAGGTCCTCGACCGTGAGCTCACGGACGATTGCGCCCACGACCTCCTGGACGCGCTGGAACCCGTCGCGCGCTGGGCGGGGGTCCCGCCGCCGTCGCTGCCCGATCGGATCTGGTACCTGACGAAGGAGGCCCGCCGGGAGGCCATCCACGACGCCTGGTTCGATCTGCGGACCCGGATCCTCACGACCCGCTAGTTCATCCAGCGCGGCGGGTCGTTCTGGCCGTTCTTGCCGACGACCTTCAGGTTCGAGCGCGCGGCGCGGCGCTTCGAGTCGCGCACGTGCAGCTCGGCGCGCATCCGGTACCACCAGCGCCGGAACGGCAGGCCGGGGCCGGCGAGCAGGTAGGCGATCCCGAGCGCGGCGAAGTTCGTGACGAACGTGCCGCGCGCGGGCGAGGCGATCGCGAAGAGCACGGTGCCGCCGAGGATGACCCAGGCGAGCGTCTCGGAGGTCATCGGCAGGACGCCGAACCAGCTCATCTGCGCGCCCCGGTGCGCCATGGCCCACATGAGGAGCAGCGCCACGAGGATCGGCCAGGGGCTCGCCTGCAGGGCCGCGAAGCTGCCGCCGAGCACCCAGCCGACGAGCGTCTGGACGAGGCCCGCGCCGACGGTCATCCCGAACCAGACGCCGAGGAACCGGCCGGTGCCCCAGCCCCATGCGAGCTGGCCGCCGGTCTGCCAGATCCAGAGGCCGGCGAAGAGCAGGTTGATCGGCTGGCCCTCGAGGAGCGTCCAGGTCGCGAGGCGCCAGAGCTGGCCACCCGCGATCACCTCGGGCGGGGAGAGCGCGAGCCACGCCGTGGCGGCGCGGCCCAGGAGGTTGTCGGCGAGGAACAGCACCACCAGCGCCGCGAGCAGGAAGCCCGCCCCCGGCGCCACGCGTCCGCCGAACGAGAACACGTCCTCGAAGCCGCCCCGACGCGCCATCTAGATCGCCTCGAGCACGACCGCGATGCCCTGGCCGCCGCCGATGCACGCCGCGCCCACGGCCGCCTTGCCGCCGCGGCGGGCGAGCTCGTAGACGAGGTGCGCGGTGATGCGCGCGCCGGAGGCCGCGAGCGGGTGGCCGAGGGCGATGGCGCCGCCGTCCACGTTCGTGCGGTCGCGCGGCAGGCCGAGCTCCTTCTCCACCGCGAGGTACTGCGGCGAGAACGCCTCGTTCACCTCGAAGAGGTCGATGTCGGACAGCTTCGCCTCCGCCCGGCGGAGCGCGTTCTGGATCGCCGGCACCGGGCCGATGCCCATCACCGTCGGATCGACGCCCGCGTGGCCCCAGTTCGTCAGGCGCGCGAGCGGCTTCAGGCCCTTCTTCTCGGCGTACGCGCGCGAGGCGACCACCAGCATCGCCGCGCCGTCGCAGATCCCCGACGCCGCGCCCGCGTGGATGACGCCGTCCTTCTTGAAGACCTTGGGGAGCTTCTTGAGCCCCTCGACCGTCGTCTCCGGGCGCGGGTGCTCGTCGCGGTCGAAGGCCACCGGGCCCTTCTTGCCCTTGATCTCGAGCGGCGCGAGCTCCTTCGCGAAGCGGCCGGCCTCGTGCGCGGCGGCCCAGCGGCGCTGGGACGAGACGGCGTACTCGTCGACCTCGTCCTGCGTGATCTTGTACTGCTCGGCGAGCTTCTCGGCGGTCATCGCCATCGGCATGCCGGCGAGCGCGTCGGTGAGCGCCGACCAGAGCATGTCCTCGGAGACGGGGGGCTTGCCGAGGGGGAAGCCCCAGCGCGTGCCGCGCAGCATGACCGGCGCCTGGCTCATCGACTCGGTGCCGCCCGCGAGCACGACCTCCGCCTGGCCGGTCTCGATCATCATCGCCGCCTGCACGACCGCCTCGAAGCCGGAGCCGCACAGCCGGTTCACGGCGAGGGCCGGCATGCGCTCGGGCAGGCCCGCCTTCAGGCCCACGTGGCGCGCCATGTAGATGATGTCCGGCGAGGTCTGCGCCACGTTGCCGACCACGACGTGACCGTAGTCGTCGGCGGGCGCGCCGGCCTGCGCGATGGCGGCCTTCGCGGCGTGGACCGCGAGGTCGGTCGCGGTGTGGTCCTTGAGCATGCCGCCGAAGGTCCCGAAGGGGGTCCGCTTCGCGGCGAGGATGACGACGTCCTGGGAACCGGCGCGCTTCATGGTGTGCCTCCTGGGGCTACCTGGAGATAAGGCTCCGGGCGAGGTCTTTCACGGCCACGACCAGGATGGCCACGGCCATGGCGACGATGAAGAGGGCGACGTACGTGCGGGAGCCCCGCTCGCCCTTCACCCCCCGGATCGCGGCCGGGAGGTAACGCCAGATCATGACGATGGCGTAGAGGGCGAGGACGGCCTGGAGCGCCAGCACGCGCGGATGCTACGCCCGGAACGGGACGGCGGGGGTCGGAATCGGGGGCCGCCCCCGGCCCGCGGGAGGCTGCGCGGTGGCGCGCGCGCCCGGGGCGGCGGCTACCCGGACAGCTTCGCGAGCGCCTTCGCCTGGTCGTCCTTGCGCTTCTTCCCGAGGATGCGCGCGAGGACGATGCCGATCTCGTAGAAGAAGATCATCGGCACCGCCATCATGGCGAGGTTGATGGGGTCGCCGGTCGGCGTGATGATCGCGGCCGCGGCGACGTTCACGACGATGGCGAAGCGGCGGTACTTCGCGAGCGTCTTCGCCTCGACGAGGCCGATCATCGCGAGGAACGCGATGACGACCGGCACCTCGAAGACGATCCCGAACCCGAGCAGCATCGCGAGCACGAGCGAGAGCGTCGCGCTCATGGTCAGCATCGGGGTGAGGGTCTGCGAGTTCGCGATGGCGAGGATGGCCGGGAACGCGGGCGGCATCACGAGCCAGCGGCAGAACGCGGCGCCCGTGTAGAAGAGCAGCGTGCCGGACACGATGAAGGGCACGACGATGCCGCGCTCCTTCTTGTAGAGGCCGGGCGCGACGAACAGCCAGAGCTGGTACAGGATCCACGGCACCGAGACGAAGATGCCGCCGTACATCGCGACCTTCAGGTAGATCATGAAGGGTTCGATGGGATCCGTGTAGTTGAGCTTCTTCGCGCCCTCCGGCAGCGCCTGCAGCACCGGCACCATCAGCCAGTCGAAGATCTCGCTCGTGAAGACGCCGACGGCGAGCATGCCGATCGCGACGCCGATGAGCGCCTGCGTGAGGCGCTTCCGCAGCTCGCCGAGGTGGTCGAAGAAGCTGAGCTTCACCTCGTTCTCGGGCTCGTTCGGCTTCTCGGGAGGCGGCAGGGTCGGCACGGCGCTCATGCGGTGGGCTTCTCGGCGGCGGTGACGGGGGCGGCGGCCGCGACGGCGGCGGCGGGCGCCGGGGCGGGCTCGTCGCCCACGAGCGCGGCCTCGAGGCCGGGCACGTTGGCAACGGTGGCGGGCGGCGGCGGCTCCGCGGGGCCCTGGGGCTTGCCGGTCGGGATCGGCGCGACGAGCGACGGCTTCGCCGCCCCGCGCTCCTCGGCGTACAGCTCGGCCTCGAACTGCTCCTTGAGATCGTCGGTGTGCCTCTTCAGCTGACGCATCGTCTTACCCAGCTGCTTCGCCGCGTCGGGGAGCCGGTCGGGCCCGAGCAGGAGAAGCGCCAGGATGGCGATGATCACGATCTCGCCCATCCCGAGGCCGAACATAGGGGAACCGGTTTACCACAGGGGGCGCGCGGAGGGATCCACGGGGTGCCCCCCGTTGCGCCCGCACCGCGCCTCGGTTACTCCGGGCGCATGAACCGCTGGCTGCTCAAGACCGAGCCTGGAACGTACTCCTGGGCCGACCTCGTCCGGGAGGGCCGGACGGCCTGGACCGGGGTCGCGAACCCGCAGGCCCAGCTCAACCTGAAGGCGATGGGCGAGGGCGACCTCGCGGCGATCTACCACACGGGCGGCGAGAAGGCGGCCGTCGGCATCGCGCAGGTCGCGCGCGCGGCGTACCCCGAGCCCGGCTCGGACAGGCTGGTCTGCGTGGATCTCGCGCCGCAGGCGCCGCTCGCGAACCCGGTGACGCTCGAGCGGCTGAAGGCCGAGAAGGCGTTCGCCCGGTCCCCGCTCGTGAAGCAGGGGCGGCTGTCGGTGGTGCCGCTCGGCGCGGCGCAGTGGAAGGTGCTGGTGGCGCTCGCGAAGAAGCCCGGCGCGACCGCTCGTCCTTCGACTCCGCGGCCGCGGAAGGTCCGGAAGCGCCGCTAGGCCGCTACGCTCAGGACGAGCGGACGTTGCAGAACGCAACCCCAGCGAAGCCTCCGCCGCAGGCGAGGGCTGCGGCCAGGCGGAGCTGATCCAGGGGTGGGGCCTACGGCCCCCGGAGACTCAGCTGACCCGGAACCGCCGGACCTCGCCGCGGAGGATCTCGGCCTGGCTGGCGAGGTCGACGATCGCGGCCTCGAGGTCGCGGACCGAGTGCGTCTGCGCCTCGGCGACCTGCTTGATCTGCACGACCGCGGTCATGACCTGCTCCGAGCCCTTGGTCTGCTCCTTCTGGGCGCGGTTCAGGTGGTGGACCATCTCGGAGATCGACTCGATCGCGCGGGTGATCTGCTTCGAGCCACGCGCCTGCTCCTGCGCGCTCCGCTCGACGTGCTTCGTGATCGCCTTCATCTTCTCCGCGCTCTTCATGATCTGCTCGGAGCCGCGGGCCTGCTCCGCGGTGGCGCTCGCGATCTGCTGCACGGTCTCGGCGATGCGGTTGATGGCCATCGTGACCTGCTTCGAGCCGCGCGCCTGCTCGATGGTGGCGCGGGCGATGGCCTTCACCATCTGCGTCGACTTCTGCGACGACTCCTGGATCTTCTTGAGGGCGGTCTCGGTCTCCTGACCGAGGCGGACGCCCTCCTCGACGTTGCGGACGCCGCGGTCCATGGCGCTGACCGCGGACCGCGAGGACTCCTGCACCGCGCGGATGAGGTCGGAGATCTCCTTCGTCGAGGCGCCGGTGCGCTCGGCGAGGTCCTTGATCTCGTCGGCGACGACCGCGAAGCCCTTGCCGTGCTCGCCCGACTGCGCGGCGAGGATGGCGGCGTTGAGGGCGAGGAGGTTCGTCTGCTCGGCGACGTCGTCGATGACGTTCAGGATGTTGCCGATGGCGGCGGTCTTCTTGCCGAGGGCCTCGATGACGTTCGCGGCCTCCTTCGACGACTCCTTGATCTTGTCGATGCCGGCGAGGGTGCGGGAGAGCGCCTCGGCGCCCATCTCGGCGTCGCGCTGGGCCTGCTCGGAGAGCTTCGCGGTCTCGTTGGCGTTCGTCTCGACCTGGGAGATGGAGACGTCCATCTCGTTCATCGAGGAGGAGGTCTCCTCGGTGGTCGCCGAGAGGTCCTCGATGTTCTTCGCGACCTCCTTGATCGAGTAGGTCATCTCCTCGATCGCGGCGGTGGTCTCCTCGACGGACGCGGCGAGCGCCTGGATGTTCTCGGCCACCTCGTCGTTCGTGGCGGCCATCTCGAGGATCGACGACGACGACTCCTCGGCGCTCTGCGCGAGCACCTCGACGTTGTCGGCGATGCCCTTGAGGCTCGCGATCATCTCGCCCATCGAGGTGGAGGTCTTGACGGCCTCCGACGAGACGGTGCCGGCGCCGGAGGAGACCGCCGAGCCGGTGCGGGAGATGCGGTCGATGACGGTCGCGACGCCGCCGGTCACGTTCTGCACGCGGGTGAGCGTCTCGTTGAGGCTCTCGCCGATCCGGTTGATCGCCTCGGCGAGCACGCCGAGCTCGTCGTCGCCGAGCTTGTCGGAGCGGGCCTGCAGGTCGCCGTCGGAGACCCGCCGGGCGACCTGGCCCATCTGCTCGAGGGGCTTCAGGACGAGGCGCGAGATGGCGAAGAAGGCGAGGACCGCGAGGACCACCCCGCCGACCAGCACCTCCACCGCGAGCCAGCCGATGATGCTGGCCGCCGTCGCGGCGTTGCGCGCGGTGGAGAGTCCCGCGAGCACGTACCCGACCGTCCGGTTCAGGCCGCCCGCGACGGGCACCTCGATCGGCACGGTGACGCCGAGGAGGTCGCGGCCCTCGACGTAGCCGGTGTCGCGGCGCTCCAGGTGGCGCTTGCGCAGGGTCTCCGGCTCGACGCCGACGCCGGGCTTCACGTCGGAGGCGACGTAGGTGAAGTCGGGGCGGACGATCACCACGTAGACGAGGTCGGGATCCCGGTAGGTCGAGTTGAGGGTCGCGACGACCTCGCTGTCGAGCTCCGCCGTCATCGGCGAGGCGACCTCGCGTGCGACGAGCTTCGCCTCCGCCTGGGCGCGGCGGTGGAGCTCCACGCGCAGCGCGCCCAGCGTGGAGCGGCCGAGGAGGAGGCCGGTGAGCGACGCCGAGATGATGGCGGCCGCGGCGAGGACCACGAGGAGGGTCCGCTTCACGCCGAGCCTCTGGAGGAGCTGGTTCATCGGGGTCCGCGCCGGGCGCGAGAAGGGCCCGGGACCCCGCGACTGTACCCCAGGTTTCGGCCGGTTACGAAAACCCGGCCTTCGACTTCGGCCCGCCTCCGCGGGCCCACGCTCAGGACTACGGCCCGCTTCGCGGGCCTTCGGCGAGATCACTGCATGAACAGGTCCTTCACGTCCTCCTTCTTCTCCTGCTCGGACTCCTCGGTGGGTTCGGTGCCCACCTTGAACGGCTCCTCGACGCCCTTCTGACCTTCCCGCGCGAGCTTGCCGGTCTCCGGGTCGATCCGGACCTGCACGATGCCCTCGGGCGGCTCGAACTCGGGCTGCTCGCGGCCGCGGAGCTTCGCGGACATGAAGTCGAGCCAGATGGGCAGGGCGGCGTGGCCGCCGGTCTCGTAGCGGCCGAGCGGCGTCTCGTTGATGTCGTAGCCGAGCCACACGCCGGTCGCGACGTCGCGGGTGAAGCCCATGAACCAGGTGTCGAAGGAGTCGTTGGTGGTGCCGGTCTTGCCGGCGGCGGGCTTCCCGAGCGCGGCGGCGCGCGCGCCGGTGCCGACGGTCGCGACCTCGCGGAGGAGGTGCACGAGGATGTAGGCGGTCTTGTCCTCCATCACGCGCGTCACCGGCCGGTTCACCTCGGCCACCGCGCCGGCCAGCCGTTCGGAGAGCGGCACCCAGGCGTCGCGCGCGTCGGCGTGATCCTCGAGCAGCTTCCCGTCGCGGTCGAGCACGCGCTTCACGAAGGTGGAGGGGCGCTTCTCGCCGTAGCGCGCCAGCAGCGCGTAGACGTTCGTGAGCTCCCAGAGGTTCACGCAGGAGCTGCCGAGCGCGCTGCCGAGCTCGAGCTTCACCGGCGTCGAGAGCCCGAGGGTCTTCGCCCAGTCGGCGAGCACCGGCATGCCGTACTTCGCGGCGAGCGCCTCGTAGGTCTTCACCGCCGGGATGTTCATGGAGTTGATGAGCGCCGTGCGCAGCGTCACGTCGCCCTTGAACTCCTCGCCGTAGTTCTGCGGCTTCCAGCTGTTCTCGTCGTCGCGGAAGACGATCGGCGCGTCGGTGAGGATGGTGGCCGGGTTGAAGTCGAGCTTCTCGATGGCGGCCGAGTAGAGCACCGGCTTGAACGCCGAGCCCGGCTGCCGGCACGACTGGAAGGCGCGGTTGAACTCGGAGGCGTCGAAGTCGTAGCCGCCGACCATCGCGATCACGTAGCTCGACCAGGGGTCGACCGACACGAGCGCGCCCTGCAGCTTCGGCTCCTGCTCGAGCGAGAAGAGGAGCGGCGCCTCCGGGACCTCCTTGGGCTTCCCGATGGGTCCGGCGTCGGTCTCGCGCTTCACGAGCTCCTCTCGCGACACGCGCCGCACGAGGACGACGTCGCCGGCCTTCACCGCGGTCGCGGGCCGGGCGATGAGGGCGTCCGGGTAGCGCTGCTCCGGGTTCACCTTGCGGGCCCAGCGCATGCCGGAGATCGGCAGGAGGCCCCGGTTCGCGCCGATGGAGACCTCCGCGGCCTTGTCGTCCACGCGCTCGACGATGCCGACGGCGTAGTCGCCGGGCCCGACCGCGCCCTCCGGCCACGCCTTCGCGAGCCGCGCGGCGAGCGCCTTCTTCTCCTCGCCGGCGACCTTCCCGACCGGGCCGAGGTAGCCCTGCCGGTGGTCGACCTCCATGAGCCCCTTCAGCATCGCGGCCTGCGCGGCGCGCTGGCCCTCGAGGTCCATCGCGAGCTCGACCCGGAGGCCATCCCGCAGGAGGCGGTCGTTGCCGTAGCGGGCGACGACGTCGCGGCGCACGGTCTCGACGTAGAAGGGGGCGGTCTCGCGGAAGATGTCGTCGAGGCCGTGCACCTTCACCTCGGCCTCGGCGGCGCGCTGCCGCTCGTCCTGCGTGATCATGCCCTCCTCGGCCATGCGGCGGAGCACGTAGCGGCGGCGCTCCTTCGCGGTCTCCGGGTGGGAGAAGGGCGAGTAGCGCGAGGGCGCCTGCGGCAGGCCTGCGAGGAGCGCGGCCTCCTCCAGCGTGAGGTCCTCGACGTTCTTGCGGAAGTAGTTCTCGGCGGCGGCCTGCACCCCGTAGCTGTGGTGCCCGAGGTAGACGCCGTTCAGGTACAGCCAGAGGATCTGCTCCTTCGAGAGCTCCCGCTCGAGGCGCCGGGCGAGGATGAGCTCGCGGAGCTTCCGCGAGAGGCTCTTCTTCGTGCCCTGCGCGAAGCCCTCCTTGGAGATGAGGAGCGACTTCGCGGTCTGCTGGGTGATGGTCGAGCCGCCCTGGACCCGCTTGCGCAGCACGAAGGTGTTGATGGCGGCGCGGAGCGTGCCCTTGAGGTCGATGCCGCCGTGGTCGAAGAACGACTGGTCCTCGGAGGCGACGAAGGCCTGCACGAGCCGCTTCGGGATGCGCTCGTAGGGGACGACCTTGCGGCGCTCGGTGAAGAACTCGCCGGCGATCTGGCCGTCGGCCGAGACGAGCTCGGTGATGATCGGCGGCCGGTAGTCCTCGGGCTTCGGGAGGTCCGGCAGGTCGCGCGAGAAGACGACGTAGACGACGACGCCCGCGACCACCGCCGCGTTCAAGGCGCCGAGGCCCAGGAACAGGGTCCAGCGCAGGAGCGCCCTCCACCACGCACGGCGCGGCGGGAGCCCGTCCACGACCATCCTCGGCGGGGGGGTCTTCTCGGGGGTGTCGGTCACGTGGAGACGAATCTATGCGCGGAGTGCGGCTCGCCTCAAGGCTCCTTCGGCAGCGGCCGCGTCCGCGGCGCTACGCGCGGGTCGGGTCCTTCGGACCGGGGCGGGCGGCCGGGCGGGCGCTTCCAGGCCCCTGCAGGTTCGCCCTGCCGAGGGCGTCCACGAGCTCCGCCGGGAGCGGCGCCTCGAGCTTCAGGCGCGCGCCCGTCACCGGGTGCGGGAGCTCGAGCCTCCAGGCGTGGAGGAACATGCGCTTCAGGCCCCAGCGCTGCTTCACCGTGCGGTTGAAGTTGAAGTCGCCGTAGCGCTTGTCACCCGCCACCGGGTGGCCGGACGACTCCATGTGCCGGCGGATCTGGTGCGTGCGGCCGGTCTCGATGCGGACCTCGAGGAGCGAGGCCTCCTTCATCGACGCGACCACCTTCCAGCGCGTGATCGCCTCCTGGAAGTTCGTGCCGCGCTTCTCCTTCGAGCGCGCCGTCTGCTCGTGCTCGGAGAGCGGCTGGTCGATGGTGCCCGCCTCGCGCGGCATCTTGCCCTTCACGAGCGCCAGGTAGGCCTTCGCGAGTTCGTCACCTTCGGTGAAGGTCCGGGTCAGCCCGACCATCGCCCGGCGCGTCTTCGCGACGATGACGATGCCGGAGGTCTCCCGGTCGAGCCGGTGCGCGGGCGAGGGCTTGAACTCGCCGGGCGGGACGTTCGCGGGGACCTTCAGGTGCGCGCGCGCCATCTCGACGAGCGTCGCGCCCTCGATGCCGGTGCCCGGGTGCGCGGCGAGGCCGGCCGGCTTGTCGACCACGAGGAGGTCGCCGTCCTCGTACAGCACGCCGAAGGTGACCTTCACCCTGTCCTGCCTGGGCCCGCCGGGCGCCCCGCCGGCGGGGCCGGCGGCGGGCTTCTCGAGCAGGCGCTCCTCGTCGCCGCGGATGACGATGGTGTCGCCGCCCTGCAGGAGCTGCTCGGCCTTCCCGCGGGCGCCGTTCACCCGGATCTTCCTCGTCCGGAACATCTTGTAGACGTGGCTGAGGGGCACGTCGCGGAGCGCCTTGCGGACGTACTTGTCGAGCCGTTGCCCGGTCGCGTCGGCGGAGACCGTCAGGGTGATCACGGGCGGGTTCTACCACGGCCCGGCGCGGCGGCGGCGCGGGGCCGGCGCTAGGACCGGGGCATGGGCTCTCCTCCCGTGAAGGCGTTCGGCCAGGGCGATCCGGCGCTCTCGGCGTGGGCCGAGGCGACGTACGCGCCCGAGGACGCGGTGCTGCGCGAGATCCGCGAGCGGTCCGTGCGCGAGGGGTTGCCGGCGATCGCGGTGGGGTCGTTCGACGGGCGGCACCTCGAGGTGCTCGCCCGGCTGGCCGGCGCGCGGAAGGCGGTCGAGATCGGCACGCTCGGCGGGTACAGCGGCGTGTGCCTGCTCCGGGGCATGGGGCCCGCGGGCGTGCTGCACACGTTCGAGCTCGAGCCCCGGAACGCGGAGGTCGCGCGGGCGTCGTTCGAGAAGGCCGGGGTCGCGCCGCAGGCGCGCATCCACCTCGGGAAGGCGCTCCAGCGGCTGCGCGACGTGGAGGCGGAGGGGCCCTTCGACCTCGTCTTCGTCGACGCCGACAAGACCGGTTACCCCGCGTACCTCGACTGGGCAGCGGAGCACCTGCGGGTAGGAGGTGTGCTCCTCGCCGACAACACCTTCGGCTTCGGCCACGTCCACGAGGAGCGCCCGGCCGGCGAGGACGCGGCGGCGATGGCGGCGCTCCGGACCTTCTCCGAGCGGCTCGCGCGCGGGGGACGGTTCCTCGCGACGATGCTGCCCACCGCGGAGGGCCTCTCGCTCGGGGTGAAGCTGCGCTAGCATGCGCGGTCATGAGCACGAGCTGGCTCCTCTGGATCCTCCTCTCGTGGATCACCGGCAGCCCGGTGACCGCGGCGCTCGTGCTCCTCGCCGTCTGGTTCTTCGGCGACCGGGTCACGTTCAGGCTCCTGCCCGACCCGCTGCGCTGGTGGCGGCGCGGCGCGCGCCGCGGCGAGCTCGAGCGGACCCTCTCCGCGAACCCTTCCGACCGGCGCGCGCGGTTCGAGCTCGCGCAGCTGCTCCTCGACGCGCGGCGGCCGGCGCCTGCGCTCGAGGTGCTCCGGCCGAACCTGGAGGCCGGGGACGAGGACGTGCACACCGCCTTCCTCTACGGCGTGCTCCTCGACCGGACCGGCCAGCACGCCGAGGCGGAGCGCGTGCTCGGCCTCGCGCGCTCGCTCGAGCCCGGGTACCGGCTCGGCGAGATCGACCTCGAGCTCGGCCGGGCGCGGCTCGGGAAGGGCGACCTCGCCGGCGCGCGGGACGCGCTCGTCGCGCTCGTCTCGGCGCGGCCGGGGACGGTGCAGGGGCGGTATCTCCTCGCGAAGGCGCTGGACGGGCTCGGCGACCCGGCCGGCGCGGCGCGGGCGCGCGAGGAGGCGTGGCGCGAGTACGCCGCGCTGCCGCGGTTCAAGCGCGCCGAGGAGCGGCCGTACGCGTGGCGCATCCGGCCGTGGAGGCCGGCGCTCGTGGCGGTGGTGGTGCTCGTCGTCGCCGCGCTCGGCGTGATGGCGATGACGAGCGCGCCGGCGCGCCCGCGCGCCGAGGACCTGCGCGTCCTCGAGCAGGACGAGCGGGACCGCTGAGGCGGAAGCGCTTCGGGCGGATCGCTGAACTCCTCCACAGGTGAAGAGATCTTCGTCGGCAAACGCACGGCGGCGGCGCCGTTCGCCGCCGCCTTGCCGCAGCTAACCCAGCGAGATCACGTCACTCCGCCGGTGCCGGACACGCCCGGTCCGGTTGGCCCGGCACACGCAATAGGTGACCTCAGGAAGTGCGCAGGTCACCCAAACCGAAAACGGGAGTTCGCCATGATGTTCGCCTTCGTCGTCGCGATGTTCGGGGCCGCCGTCGTCTCCACCCTCAACCACCTGGCCACCCGCTAGTCACCCGCGGTCAACCTCAACGCAGCACGCCGGCGGCAGCGCCGCCCGCGAGTCACCGCCGAAGCACCTGGCAGAACGAGAGCGCGTCATGGGCCACGAGTTCCTCAGCATCTACCCCGCGAAGGCCGCCGAGTACCTCCTCGCCGTCAGCTACCTCCTCCTCTTCATCCCCTTCTGGCGCTACGTGCAGGGCGCCCGCCGCGCCGAGACGACCGCAGACGTCCGCGTGAACGTCCCCGCCGCCGCCATGGCCGAAGCCGCCCCGGTCGCCGTGGCCGCGAAGCCCGCCGCCGCCGCGAAGAAGCCCGCGCCCCGCCCCGGCGCCGACTGGTTCGCCGCCCCACCCGCGGGCGCCTGGCTCCACCCCGGCCACACCTGGGCACGCCTCGAAGCCGACGGCACCGTCGCGGTCGGCCTCGATGACCTCGCCACCCGCCTCGTCGCCGCCGAGAAGACCTCGGCCCCCCACGTCGGCGCCCACGTCGTCCAGGGCGAGGCCGCCATCGACCTCATGGCCTCCGGGAAGTCCGTCTCGGCCCTCTCTCCCGTCGACGGCACCGTCGTCGCCGTGAACTCGAAGCAGGACGGCGACTGGCTCTTCAAGGTCAAGCCCTCCCGCCTCACCGCGAACTTCCGCCAGCTCTACTCCGGGTCCGCCGCGAAGAAGCTCATGGAGGACGCCGCGGAGCTCCTCGCCCTCCGTGCGGACCCCCAGATGGCGATGGTCCTCCAGGACGGTGGCACGCCGGTCCACGGCCTCGCCTCCGCTCTCGCCGGCGACGACTGGGACGTCCTCGCCCGCGAACTGCTGCGCAGCTAGCACGGTCCCCGCTGGACGCGCTCCGCGGCGGGTCCCTTCCGAGGGGCCCGCCGCGTCTCGTTTCGGGCCGCCCGGCGTCAGAACCGCAGCCCCAGCCCGCCGGTGATCGAGGGCTCGTAGCTCTCGTGCTTGAAGAGCCCGACGCCCGCGAGGCCCACGTCGATCACTGCGACGAACGCGACAGGCGCGTAGGGCTCGGTGAGGTCGAGGGAGGCCGACAGCCTTACGCTGGCGCCGGTGGCGACGAGCGAGCCGGACCGCGAGGCCCGGTCCACGGAGAGCCTGAGGAGCTCCGCGTCCGCGCCCGCGCCGAACCTTCCGGTGCGCGCGCGCACGCCGAGCCCGAGCCGCGCCTCGTCCACCGGCGCGCCGCCGTCGCGCAGGCCGCGCTGGTAGGCCGCCGTCACGAGCCAGCCGAGCGCGCCCGGCCCGCCCCAGGGCCGCCTCGCGACGCCGGTCCGGCCGAGGCCGAGCCGCACGCCCCAGGCGCTCTCGCCCACGCCCTCGAGCACCGAGGTGCCGGCGGTCAGGAGGAACTCACCCGAGGTCACGGAGTCGAACTCCCGCGGCGCGGCCTTCGTGGCCTGCGCGCCCGCCGCGAGCGGGAGCGCGAGCGCGGCCGCGGCGGCCGCGAGCGAGGCGCGCGCGGTCACGGGCACACCGCGTCCTTCCCGCCTGCCTCGGCCCAGGCGCAGGCGCCGCGCTCCTCGAGCCCGGCGCAGGAGAGGCCGACGAGGCAGTCGACCTTCGGGAACGTTCGGACGTGGGGGCCGAGCGGGGACGCACCGTACTCGCACGCGACCGGGCTCGACTTCACGGACGGGCAGCAGTCGAGGACCCGCGCCATCGCCTCCTCGCAGCGGAAGACGTCGCGGTCGAGCGGCTCGCAGGCGGCGAGGAGAGACAGGGCGAGCAGCGCTGGGAGGAGCCGGCCCACGCCTCGACGCTACGCCCGCGCCGGGCGGCCCGGGCGCGATCCGCTCGGGGCTGCGCGCTCGTGTCCGGCACCGCCGCCCGCGTGTCCGGCACCCCCGGGATCTCGCGTGTCCGGCACCGCCGGGAGCGCGTGTCCGGCACCACCGGTTTCCCCGGCCCGAATGGGCCCAAGCATCCGACACGTGAGCAGAATTCCCACACCGGCTCCGCTGCGTTGGGGGGTTGCCGGCCACCCGCACCCGGGCCACTGTCCGGAGCACGGCTGTCCCGCGTTCCCCCGACGCCTGGGCGCCCGCTCCACACCGAAGGGATCGTCCATGGCCCACCGCCTCACCACGCTCGCGTTCCTCGCCGTCCTCGCGCTCGGCTGTCAGGCCACCGCGACGACGCCCGGCGGCGCCCAGGGCATCGAGGTCGCGGTCAGCCCGCCCGCCGCGCAGGTGCTCACCTCCGGCACGCAGGCGTTCGCGGCGACGGTGACCAACGCGGCGGCCGTCACCGTGACCTGGACGGTGCAGGAGGGCGCGACGGGCGGCTCGGTGAGCGCGGCCGGGCTCTACACGGCGCCGGGGACCGCCGGGACGTTCCACGTGGTCGCCACCTCGACGGCCGACCCCACGCGGCAGGGCTCCGCGACGGTGACGGTGAAGGCGCCGCCGCCGCCCACCCAGCTCGCGATCACGACGGGCGCGCTGCCCCAGGGCGCGACCGGCCAGGCCTACTCGGCCACGCTCGCGGCGACGGGCGGCACCGGGCCCTACACCTGGTCCATCACCACGGGCGCGCTCCCCGGCGGCCTCTCGCTCGCGCCGGCCACCGGCGCCATCACCGGCACGCCCGCGGCGACCGGTACCGCCTCGTTCACGGTCACGGTCACCGACTCGAAGGCCGCGACGGCGAACGCGCCGCTCGGCATCACGGTCGTGCAGCCGTCGCCCATCGACCAGTCCATCCTCCCCGCGGACCTCCGCTCGACGTGGGACCCCGGCATCCCGGGCGGCATCCCGCGCGACGACGACCCGGTGCGCCCGGCGACCGTCTGGCTGCCGAACGGAGATCCGTACGGCGGCTACTCGGTGAACCCGGCGCTCGCCGGCACCGGCAACGCGGCCGCGTTCTCGAGCGCGTTCCAGGCGGCCATCAACGCCGCCGGCGCGGCCGCCACGCCGACCGCGCGCAAGATCGTGAAGCTGAAGGCCGGCACGTACTACGTGAGCCCGCAGACGAACTCGGGCGGCCAGGTCGGCATCGTGGTGAAGGTCGACAACGTGACGATCCGCGGCGAGGGCGCGGACTCGACCCGCATCGCCGCGGCCGGCACCATCAACGACTACGGCACGGTCATCCTCTTCGGCCACCGGACCGGCTCCTCCGACGCGAGCTTCGCGGTCACCGACCTCACGGCCGACGCCGTGAAGGGGGCGACGACCGTGCAGGCCGCGAGCGCGAGCGCCTACGTCGTGGGCGACGTCATCACGATCGACAGGCAGGACGGCGCCGCCACCCAGAACGGCGGCGCGTGGTTCAACGGCGGCTACATCTGGTTCTACGACGGCGAGTACTTCAAGCGGCAGCCCAGCTTCTCGTGGAACGGCCCCGGCACGGGCGCGCCGAACATGGTCTCGGTGACCGACCTCACGAGCGCCGCGAACGCGGCGAAGAACATCAACCCGACCTGGCGCTCCACCATGCAGACGAACGAGATCACGGCCATCTCGGGCAACACCCTCACGCTGAAGGACCCGATCAACATCGACTTCCCGGTCTCGGCGAAGGCGCAGCTGTGGCGCACCGTCCCGAAGAACACCGCGTCGGTGCCGGTCGGGAACCGCTGGGTCGGCATCGAGAACGTGGCGGTCGCCGGCGGCAACAACATGTGGGGCTTCCCCGGCGGCACGGTGGTCTTCAGCTACGTCGCCTACGGCTGGGTGAAGAACGTCGACGCCGACGGCGAGCGCTGGAGCGGCGACCCGGCCCACCCCGGCAAGTACGGCTACAACGTCGGCGTCGGCCGCAGCTACCGCGTGGTCGTGCGCGACTCCTACGTGCACGGCTCGGCCGACGAGAACCCGGGCGGCCAGGGCTACGGCATCGTGATCGGCGTGGGCTCGTCGGCGTGCCTCGTCGAGAACAACATCTCGATCCGCAACAACAAGCCGATCGCGCTCAACTCCACCGGCGGCGGCAACGTCATCGCCTACAACTACGTCGACGACGCGCACATCTGGAACAGCCCGGGCTGGCAGGAGAACGGCATCGACGACTGCCACGCCAACTTCACGCACCACGACCTCATCGAGGGCAACTGGACGCCGAACCTCGGAGGCGACACCACCCACGGCAACTCCGGCTGGCACGTCCACCTGCGCAACTACGCCCACGGCCAGAACTCCGCCGGCGGCATGAGCGGCAACCTGCGCGCGGTCGGCATGGACGGGTGGACCCACTGGCACGCCTACGTGGGCAACGTGCTCAAGGGCGGCTCGAAGTACGAGTCGAACCCGTCCTCGACCGGCGGCGGCGCGCCGATCTACCGGCTCGGCGACAACTACGGCGGCGGCGGCGGCAACTGGGACAACGGCTACTCCGCCTCGCACATCTTCCGGGACGGCAACTGGGACAACGTGAACAACGGCGTCGTCTGGGCCGCCGGCGCGAAGACCATCCCGAACTCGTTCTACCTGACCGCGAAGCCGGCCTTCTTCGGCGCGAGCGCGTGGCCGTGGGTGAACCCGCTCACCGGCGCCACGACCACGCTCCCGGCGAAGGCCCGCTACGACGCGGGGACGCCGAACGTGGTGAACTGAGTTTCTGGGGGGCGTAGCCCCCCGCCCCGACCAGCGGAGCTGGATCGGGGCCCCCCCGGATCTGCTCCGCTGCGCTTCGCAGGGGAGAGCGACTACAGCAGCTCGAGCTGCGCCTGCTCCTTGAGCGGCTCGGCGCGGAGCCCCTCCTTGCGGAGCGCGGCGGCGAGCGGGCCGGCGTGGCCGTGCACGGTGAACACGCGGCCCGCGCCGGAGGCCTTCGCGTAGCGCACGAGCGACGGGAAGTCGGCGTGGTCGGAGAGCGGGAAGGCCGCGTCGACGCCGCGGAACCAGCGCGCGCCGTCGACCGCCCAGCCGGTGAGGATCGCCGTGCGCTTCCTGCCGACGCCGCGCATCGCGGCGCCGCGCGCGAGGTTCGGCGGCGCGACCACCACCTCGTCGCGCGCCGGCCCCTCCGGCCCGAGCGGCCGCACGTTCTCGAGCGACACGCCGTGCGCCTCGTAGACCCGGTTCACCGCCTGCACGGTCGGGTGCGCCCGGCACCTGTAGCCGAGGTCGGAGAGGTACTTCAGGATCTCCTGTGCCTTCCCGAGCGCGTAGCCGAGGAGCACCGGCGTCACGCCGTCGGCGAAGGCGTCGTCGACGAACTTCCGGATCGCGGCGAGCGTCTCGGCCTTCGGCGGGAAGACGTAGCGCGGGTGGCCGAAGGTCGACTCCATCACGAGCACGTCGCAGGGCACGACCTCGGCCGGCTCGGCCGCGTGGGTGGGCTCGGTGCAGAGGTCGCCCGTGTACGCGACCGCGAGGTTGCCACGCGAGACCCTCAGCTGCGCCGAGCCGAGCACGTGGCCCGCGGAGAAGAGCTCGAGCGTGAGCTCGCCCAGGCCGAACGGCGCGCGGTACCCGGCCGGGAGCGCCTCGGTGGGCTTCCGGCGCGGCTCGCCGAGCCGGTGGCGCATGAGCGCGAGCGTCGGGGCGGTGGCGATGGTCCGGTCGTGGCGGCCGATGTGGTCGCCGTGGGCGTGCGAGACGAACGCGCAGGCCGCGCGCCGCCGCGCGTCGAGCGCGAGCGCGGTGCCGGTCACCCGGAGCTCGCCGCGGTGCAGCTCGATGGGCCGTCCCCTCGTCACGGGTGCACTCATACCCTGGCTGCCTGACGCACGGGAGCCGGACGGTCCGTCGAGCCCCCTGGGACCCCGGGCACGGGACTGCCCGCCCGCCGGGGCGCTCGCCTACACTCCGCCCGTGCCGCGGGATCTCCACTTCGCCGACAAGGCCCTGCGCTACCAGCGGCGCGGGAGCCTGCTCGGCGCCGCGCTCATCGCGGCCTGCTACCCCATCGACTTCATCCAGCCGAACTTCCGGCTCACCGCCCTCATCCGGACCGGCTGGGTGGCGGCGGTCCTCTTCGCGGCCTGGTCGCAGCAGCGCGGCCGGATCAGGCTGGCCGTCGCGGGCGGCCACCTGGCGGGCACCGCCACCGGGGCGGCCGTCGTCTCGATCATCGCCCTGACCGGCGGCACCCGCAGCCTCTTCGAGGGCATGTTCCTCGCGGCGCCGTTCGCGGTGCTGGTGGCGTTCCCCGACCTCCCCTCCGCCGCCGCCATCACCGGCCTGTTCGGCGTGATGGGCGGGTTCTTGATTCGCTTCGAGGAGGGGCAGAGCCCGGTCCAGCTCGGCGCCTGGTGCGTCCTCTCCGGCGCGATGGCGATCCTCGCCGTGTTCGGCACCGTGATGACCCGGCGGCTGTTCGCCGACGAGGTCGCCGCCGCGAACGACCGGGTCGACGCGATGGAGGCCCTCGCCGGGAGCGAGCGCGCCCGGGTGGAGGCCGATCGCCTCCGCGCCGAGGCCGAGGCGCTCCTCGAGGCGGGCCGGCTCGCCGCGGGCGTCGTGCACGAGATGTCGAGCCCGCTCGCGGCGCTCCGGACCAACCTGCGCTCGCTCGCCGGTGACGACCTCCCGCCGGCCGAGCGCGCCGAGGTGCTCGCGGACGCGGTGGCGGGCGTCGAGAAGATCACCGACGTGGTCTCGGCCCTGGGCCGGTCGATCCACCCGGTCGCTCCGCGCCGGCTCGGGGAGTGAACGCACCCGGTGCGTCCGGACGCCGTGGCTGCGCCGGGTTGCCCCGGGGCTTTACCGACCCGTGCCCTCCGGGGTGGACGATCGGTAGCATCGGCCAGGAGAGGTGACGACCATGGAGTTCCTGGAGAACCCCCGCCACAATCCCCGCGTGCCCGTGCGCTGCGACGCGCGCATCGCGCTGCCGCGCGGCGGCTTCTGGGGCTCGCCGACGTACGACCTCGGCTCGTCGGGCTGCCAGATCGTGACGGCGGAGCCGCTGCCGCTCGGCAGCGAGCTCACGCTCGAGCTCAAGGAGGACCGCGTGAACTCGCCGGTCACCGTGACCGGGAAGGTCGTCTGGGTCTCCGACAAGGCGCCGTGGCACACCGGGCTCGCGTTCACGCCCGCGAGCGTGGAGGCGGCGAAGCCGTTCTTCCGCGCCATCCTCGAGGCCTACCCGGGCCTGGGCGGTTTCTCCTACTCGCCGGCGCGCCTCCCGCTCGACGCCTCGCTCGCGCCGGGGCCGGCGCCGCGCGTGGACCCGGAGCTCGCGCCGGAGGAGGCCGACGTGCTCGCCGCGCTCGGCGAGGGCATGACGACCATCGCGCTCAAGGCGAAGCTGGGCGCCCGCTTCCCGGAGCTCTCCGGGCCGCTCTTCGCGCTCGTCGGCCGGCACCAGATCGTGATCGGCCCGCCCGACCGCGCCGCCGCCGCGGCGTGGAAGGAGTCGATCGCGCGGGTGGTGCGGTAGGCGCTACCGCAGCAGGAGGTACGTCAGCCGCCCGGGCTGCTTCATGCGGCCCGCGGCCTCGGCCGCGTACGCCCCGTGCCCGAGGAAGAGATCCAGCCGCTCGGAGGTGCGGATCGCGCCGCCGGAGTCCTGATCCAGCACGAAGCGCGCGAACGGCCGCATCGGCCCGCCGGGCGTCGCGTCGACGGGGCGCTCCGACTCGAGGAACGCGAGCCCGCCCTTCGGGAAGACGCGCGGGTCGGCGGCGACGCTGCGGTCGGTGGTCACCGGCACGCCGAGCGCGCCGATGGCGGCGTCCGAGAGCCGGAAGAAGACGTAGCTCGGGTTCCGGTCGAGCAGCTCCCGCTGCGCCTCGGGGTGCGCGGCGAGCCAGGCGCGGATGGTCTGCATCGAGATCTGCTCGCGCGGGATCGCGCCGCGGCGCACGAGCTCGGCGCCGAGCGACTCGTAGCGGTGGCCGTTGTTGCCGGCGTAGGTGACGGTGCGGAGCGTGCCGTCGGGGAAGCGGACCACGCCGCTCCCCTGCACCTCGAGGAAGAACGCGTCCACCTCGGAGTCCACCCACAACAGCTCCGCCCGCCGCGCCGCGAGCGCGCCGCCCGCGATCTCCGCGCGCGTCGGGTAGGGCACGAGCCGGCCCTTCTCGACCTTGCCGACGAGGTCCTCGGAGAGGGCGGGGAAGTCCTTCGCGCGCACGGTGACGAGGTCGTCCGGCGCGGCGTGCAGGGGGATCTGGAACGGGCCCTCCCGCTTCATCGAGCCCCGGAGCTCCGGGAGGTAGTAGCCGGTGACGAGCATCTTCCCGGTGCCGTCGCCGGTGGAGCGGAAGGCGCGGAACTCCCGGCGGAGCGCGGCGTCGAGGTCGGCGGGCGCGGGCCGCGCCGCCGCGAGCTCGCGGAAGCGGGCGAGGGTCGCCTGCAGCCGCTTCAGCGGGACCCGCTCCTTCCCGAACGCGAAGGTGCGGCCCGGGTCGGCGGCGGCGATCCGCGCGAGCGCGTCCTCGGAGCGGGCGATGGCCTCGTCGAGCCCGGCCCAGTCGAGGTCGTCGGAGAAGGAGGGGAACGCGTCGGGGGAGAGCTCGACGAGCGCGAGGTCGGCTGTCCTCGCCGGCGAAGGCGGCGGCGTGGGCGGCGCGCCGGGGCAGGCGGTGAGCGCGAGGAGGCCCGCGACGGCGACGATGCGCGCGGACGCCGTCCTCATGCCGGGATGTGCTCCGCGTGCGAGGGCCTCTCGAGCGCGCCGCCGACCTCGCCGGCGACGACGCCGAGCACGATGAGCCCGCCGCCCGCCCAGTCCCAGCCGGAGAGCGGCTCGCCGCCGACGCCCCAGGAGAAGAGCGCCGCGGCCACCGGCTCGAGCGCGAAGATGAGCGCGGCGCGTACCGCGGTGGTGTGCCGCTGGCCCCAGTTCTGGACGAAGAACGCGAACGCGGTCATCACGACGCCGGTGTAGGCGACCGTGGCGGCGAAGCGCGGCACGCCGCCCGGCTGGATGGCGACCTCCTCGAACGGCAGCATGAGCACCGCGCCGAGGAAGGTGACGCCGACCTGCAGGAGCACGAGCGGCACGAGCGGGTGGCGCGGCGCGAACTCGCTCGTCCAGACGATCTGCATCGCGAAGGCGACCGCGCAGCCGGCGGTGAGCGCGTCGCCGAGGCGGATGGCGCCGGCGAGGTCGTCGGTCCACGGCCGGGTGAGGAGCGCGAGCCCCACCACCGCGAGCGCCACGCCCGCCCAGGAGGCGAGCTTCACCGCCCGGCCGAGCGCGAAGCGCATGACGAACGGCACGATCAGGACCGCGAGCCCGGTCAGGAAGCCGGAGCGCGCGGGGGTCGTGTGCTCGAGCCCCATCGTCTGCAGCACGAAGCCGCCCCACATGGCGAGCCCGAGCAGGAGGCCGTCCCGCCAGAAGCGCGGGCCCACCCGGTCGCGGCGCGCCAGCGCCACCGCGCCGAGCACGAGCGAGGCGACGAGGAAGCGCGCCGCGAGGAACACGCCCGGCGGTGCGACGCCGAGCACGCCCTTCACGAAGTAGAAGGTCGTGCCCCAGGCGAGCGTGAGGAGGAGGAGCGCGAGGTCAGCCAAGCGGCGGCCCATCCTCGCCCGGGCCGTGCAGCTTCACCGGCGCGGCGTGGGCCTTGCGCATCCGCATGTTGAGGAGCTCGACCCCGAACGAGAACGCCATCGCGAAGTAGACGTAGCCGCGGCTGATGTGCTGGCCGAGGGCCTCGGCGACGAGCATCACGCCGATGAGGATCAGGAACGAGAGCGCCAGGATCTTCATCGTCGGGTGGCGCTCGACGAAGTCGCCGATGGGCCCCGCGAAGACGAGCATCACGAGCATGGCGACCACCATCGCGGCGATCATGATGCTGAGGTGCTGGGCCATGCCGACCGCGGTGATGACCGAGTCGAGCGAGAACACGACGTCGAGGAGCGCGATCTGGGCGATCACCATCCAGAACGCCGCCTGCGCCGCGGCCT
Source organism: Anaeromyxobacter sp. (assembly GCA_046351695.1). Taxonomy (GTDB): domain Bacteria; phylum Myxococcota; class Myxococcia; order Myxococcales; family Anaeromyxobacteraceae; genus Anaeromyxobacter. Next base: position 313,677 of record JAXLYA010000003.1, read on the forward strand.
TCGCGGCGTTTTCCTCGTGCTTCACCTCGAGCTTGTCGTGGATCTCGAAGGTGGCCTTCGCGATCAGGAAGAGGCCGCCGCCCGCGAGGATGAGGTCGCGCCCGGACCAGCCGCGGCCGAACAGGTGGAAGAGCTCCGCGGTGAGCCCCATCACCCAGGTGATGGAGAAGAGGAGGAGGAGCCGCGTACCGAGCGCGAGCGCGAGGCCGAGGCGGCGCGCGGAGGGCTGCTGCGCCCGCGGGAGCCGCCCCGCGAGGATCGCGAGGAAGACCACGTTGTCGATGCCGAGCACGACCTCCATGAGGGAGAGCGTGGCGAGCGACGCCCAGGTCTCGGGCTGCGCGAGGAGGTCGAGCATGGGGCTCGAAGAAATGCCCGAACAGCGGCCGGTTGTCGAGGGTGTGGCCACGCTGCGCACACCTCGGTGGCGACCCCTGCGGCGGGCTTCTGCGATCCGGCCCGCGGCGGCACGATCGGGGTGTCCCTCGGTTCTGCAAGGGGCCCGTCCTTTGACCCCTCGACAAGCTCGGGGCTCGGGACGAGCGGCCGTGCCTGGAACCCGAGGGCCGGAGGCCGCCATGAGGTTCCTGACCTACGTGCTGCTCGTCGCCACCTGGCTGTTCGCGTCCGCCTTCTTCCTGCCGCAGACCGCGCTCTCCTTCGGCCTGACGGTCGCCGCCGCGGTGATCGTGCTCGTCCTCGCGCTGGCCGCGCCCGGGAAGCACGCGCTCCGCTTTGGCATCACGCTCATCGCGCTCGCGATGCCGTTCGCGGCGCTGTTCCTGCCGGACCTCGACCCGGCCACCCGCCTGAGCGCGCTCCTCGTGGCGCCGGTGCTCTTCGTGCTCTCGATGGTGAAGCCGATGCACCACCACCCGGTGCGGCGCACGCCGGTCCACACCGACCTGCCCAAGGGCCACCCGCACGGCACGCTCGAGGAGGAGATGCTCGCGCGGCCGACCTGACGCGAGGGCCCCTCGTCTCCGCCGCCGCTTCGCGGCGGCTACGCTCGGGGTGAACGGATCCTAGGCCCGCGCGAAGCGGATCGTCCCGTCGTCCGCGCGGCGGACGGCGCCGCGATCCTCGAGCACCTCGAGGTTCGCGATCGTCTCCGAGACGGTGAGGAACACGTCGTTCGGCCGCGCGCGCGGGAAGAGCGCGGCGGCGACCTCGTAGACGGTCCTCGCCTCGCCGCCGAGGAGGCCCAGGATCTTCTCCTGCCGGGTCCCGTAGAACCCGACGAGCCTGTCGATCACCGCCCGATGGCCGGCGAACGGCGGCCCGTGCCCGGGCAGCACGAGCGCGAGGTCGAGCGCGCGCATGCGGGCGACGCTCGCGAGGTAGGCCGAGAGCGGCCGGAAGCCGGAGGGCAGGCCGTCGGGGCCGAGCTCGATGAGCGGGTTCGGCGACACCTTCTCGAGGAGGTGGTCGTCGGAGAGGATGATCCCGTGCGCGCGGTCGTACCCGCAGAGGAGGCCCGGCGTGTGCCCGGGCATGTGCAGGATCTCGAGCGCGAGGTGCTTCGTGCGGACGACGTCGCCCTCGCCGATCGGGATGGCGGAGGCGAGCCGCCTCGAGAAGCCGTGGCTCCGCTCGCCCTCCTTCGCGACCGCCGCGAGGACGTCCGGCGGGACGCCGAGGCGCACGAGGTAGGCGCCGTAGCGCGGCGCGAGCTCGGCCCAGCGCGGGCCTGCCTCGGTCATCTTGGGCTGGTCGGCGAGGTGCGCGTACACGGGGAGCTCACCGCCGTGGCGCTCCTGGATGAAGCGCGCCGCGCCGAAGTGGTCGACGTGGCCGTGCGAGACGACGATGCGGGTGACCTCGTCGAAGCGGCGGCCGAGGCGGCGGAAGCCCTCCTCGATCGCCGCCTTGCCCTCGTCCGAGCCGAGGCCGGCGTCGAACAGCATGACGCCGCCGCCGGCCTCCTCGACGAGGTAGAGGTTCACCGGGCCGCCCGCCTGCGGGAACGGCACCGGCACCGCGATGCGGTGGACCCCCAGGTCCGCGAGGTCCTGCTCGGTCATCGTCGTCGTGGACTCCCTACTTCGAAGCCTTCACCTTCGCGGTGAGGGCGGGAAGCGCCTGGAAGAGGTCCGCGACGAGGCCGTAGTCCGCGATGGCGAAGATGGGCGCCTCGGCGTCCTTGTTCACGGCCACGATGACCTTCGAGCCCTTCATGCCGGCGAGGTGCTGGATGGCGCCGGAGATGCCCGCCGCCACGTACAGCTCCGGGGCGACCACCTTGCCGGTCTGCCCGACCTGCCAGTCGTTCGGCACCCAGCCCGCGTCGACCGCCGCGCGGCTCGCGCCGACCGCCGCGCCGACCTCGTCGGCGAGCGCCTCGACGGCCTTGAAGTCGCCCTTCGTGCCGCGGCCGCCCGCGACGACCACGCGCGCCTCGCCGAGGTCCGGCCGGGCGCTCTTCACTTCCTTGAAGCCGGCGTAGCGGGTCTTCAGCGCGCCCGCGTCGACGCCCGCAGGGACGGCGGTGACCGCGCCCCCGCCCTCCTTCGCCGCGGCGGCGAACTCGGTGGGGCGGACCGTGAACACCTTCACGGCGGTCGCGAGCTCGACCTCGGCGAGCACGTTGCCCGCCCACATCGGCCGCTTGAACGTGACGGCCGCGCCGTCGCCGCCGAAGGCGAGCACGTCGCCGGCCATGCCGGCCTCGAGCTTCGCGGCGACGCGGGGGAGGAGGTCCTTCCCGAGCGCGGTGGCGGCGGCGCCGACGTAGGCCGCGCCCTGCTCCTTCGCGAGGCGCGCGATGACCGGGGCGTACGCCTCGGCGAGCGGGTGCTCGAGCGCGGCGTCGTCGGCCGCGAGGACGGTGACGCCGTACGACGACAGCTCCTGCGCCGCGGCGGCGATGCCCTTCCCGAGGAGCGCGACGGTGAGCTTCCCGCCGGTGCGCTGGGCGAGCTGCTTCCCGGCCGCGACGGCGGAGAGGGAGGCCTTGCGGAGCGTGCCCGCGAACTGCTCGGCGACGATGAGGACGTTCGACATGGTCGTTCTCCCGGGCCCTAGAGGACCTTCGCCTCGGCGTGGAGCTTGTTCCAGAGCTCGTCGACGTCGGCGACCTTCACGCCGCCCTTGCGCGCCGGGGGCTCCGAGAGCTTCTTCACGATGACCTTCGGCGCGAGGTCGACGCCGAGCGCCGCGGCCTGGAGCTCCGCGAGCGGCTTCTTCTTCGCCTTCATGATGCCGGGGAGCGACGCGAAGCGCGGCTTGTTGAGGCGGAGATCGGTCGTCACGACCGCGGGCAGCGTGACCTCGAGCGTCTCGACGCCGCCGTCGACCTCGCGGACCACCGACAGCTTCTTCCCGTCGGCGGAGAGCTCGAGGCCCGGCTGCTTCTTCTGCTCGGCCTCCGACTCGAGGCTCTCGTTCTTGGAGGCGAACGTCGCCTGGCCGACGCCGAGCCGCTCGGCGAGGTACTGGCCGGCCTGGTTCTGGTCGTCGTCGATGGACTGCTTGCCGAGGATGCAGAGGTCCGGCTTCTCCTGCTCGCAGACCTTCGCGAGGATGGCCGAGACGACGACCGGGTCGAGCGCGCCGTCGTGGCGCACGAGGATGCCGCGGTCGGCGCCCATGGCGAGCGCGGCGCGGATCTCGGTGGTCGCCTTGTCGGAGCCGATGGAGGCGACGATCACCTCGCCGCCGTGCTTCTCCTTCAGGCGGAGCGCCTCCTCGACGGCGATCTCGTCGAAGGGGTTCATCTTGTAGTTCACGCCGTCGGTGACGATGCCGGCGCCGTCCGGGCGGACCTTGATCTTCGACTCCGGGTCCTCGACGCGCTTCGCGGTCACCAGGATCTTCAGAGGCATGCGGGACGCTCCTGATTCTGGAGTCAATGCGACGGGGTTGGAACCTTACGCAGTGCAGCAAGCCGAGGCAACGAGAAAAGTGGCGTTCTGTCGCAGGCCCGGGATCCGGGGGTGCCGGACACGACCCAACTATCCGTTCCGGTTGGCATAACTCCTGAGCGCCTCCTCTCCGCGGAGCACCCGCCAGGCCCCTTCGGCGAGCGCGCGCAGCTCGTCCTCGCCGGGCTGCACGTCGACCGGCCCGAGGAAGGCGACGCGGCGCCGGACGGCCTCGACGACCTCCGGGAGGAAGGCGAGCCCGCCGGTCAGGATCACGGCGTCGAGCCTGCCCTCGAGCGCGGCGGCGAGGCCCGCCGCCGCCTTCGCGGTCTGGTAGGCGAGCGCGTCGACGAGGAGCGCCGCGCGGGCGTCGCCGGCGGTCGCGCGCCGCAGGGCCTCGCGCACGTCGCGGGTGCCGAGGTGCGCGTAGAGCCCGCCCTCGCCGAAGAGGCGGCGGCGGAGCGACTTCTTCTCGGCGCCCGGCGCGAAGCAGAGGTCGAGGAGCGCGGTCGCGGGCACGCCGCCGGCGCGGTCGCCGGAGAAGGGGCCCTCGTCCTGAGGGTTCACGACGTCGACCATGCGGCCGTCGCGGAGCGCGGCGAGCGAGATGCCGGTGCCGAGGTGCGCAACGACGAGGCGCAGCGACGCGAGGGGCACGCCGCGGGCGGCGGCGTGGCGGCGCGCGACAGCGCGGATGTTGAGCGCGTGGCTGAAGCTGCGGCGCTCCACGCCGGGGAGGCCGGTGAGCCGCGCGACCGGCTCGAGCTCGTCGACCGCGACCGGGTCGACGACGAGGGCGGGGCAGCCGCGGGCCTCCGCGATGGCGCGCGCGATGGGCGCGCCGAGGTTGGAGGCGTGCTCCCCGCGCTCGGCGCGGGCGAGGTCGGCGAGCATCGCGTCGTCGGCCTCCCAGGCGCCGGCGGAGAGCGGGGGCAGGAGGCCCCCGCGTCCCACCACGGCCGCGAGCGCGCCCGGGCCGACCGAGGCGCGATCGAGGAACGCGCGCACCGCCCCGAGCCGCGCCGGGAGCTCCTCGACCATCCGCGCCGCCGGGCGCGCCATGAGCTCCGGGTGCTCGAGCTTCTCCTCCCGGAGCGCGGCGTCGCCCGGGGCCGGGAAGAGGGCGAGCTTCGTCGAGCCCGCGCCGGGGTTCACGGCGAGGACGAGGCGGTCGTCGGGGACCGGGCTCACCGGAACGCCCCCCGGGCCGCGGCGACGACACCGAGCGCGATGGAGGCGAGCTTGTCGTCCTTCGACTCGACGCGCGACGGGATGAGCACCGGCGCGCGCGCCCCGAGGATGACGTGGCCCACCGGCTTCCGCGCGAGCCAGGTGAAGGCCTTCCCGAGGAGGTTGCCCGCCTCGATGCTCGGCACGAGCAGCACGTCGGCGTGGCCGGCGACCGGGTGGTCGATGCCCTTCGCGCGCGCCGCCTCGGGCGAGAGCGCGTTGTCGAGCGCGAGCGGCCCGGCGACCTCGCACGCGCCCAGCGCGCCGCGGGCGGCCTCGTCGGCGAGCGCGCGGGCCTCGACCGTGTGCGGCATCTTCTCGTTCACGGTCTCCACCGCGCACAGGCAGGCGACCTTCGGGCGCTCCACGCCGAGTGCGTGGAAGAGCGCGACCGCGTTCCGGAGGATCTGGCGCTTCTCGTCGAGCGTCGGCGCGACGTTCACGCCGCCGTCGGTCATCCCGACGAGCCGCGGCGCCGGCGAGACGGGGTGGTCCGCGACGAGCACGTCGGAGAGCAGGCCCTCGCCGCGCAGGCCCTCCTTCCGGTCGAGCACGGCGCGCAGCAGGTCGCCGGTGCCGAGCTTGCCCTTGAGGAGCACGTGCGCCTCGCCGCCCCGCACGAGCGCGACCGCGCGGCGCGCGGCGTCGGCGTCGTCGGCCGCGGGCTCGAGGCGGAACGCGGCGGGATCCTCGCCGAGCGCGCGCAGCCTCGCGCGGAGCGCGTCGGGCGCGCCGACGAGCACCGCCTCCGCGATGCCGCGCGAGCGCGCGAGCGCGGCGGCGGCGAGCGCGGTGTCGCTCTCGGCGGCGGCCACGGCGAGGCGGAGCGGACCGAGCGCACGCGCGGCGTCCAGCAGCGCGTCGAGCGACGGGATCGGCGTCATGGCTTCACGGCCCCCTCCGGTGACGAGGCGGCTGCCTTTTACCACCGAGCGTCCGGCGCGTGGGCCCGCGCCTCCCGGCCGGGGCGTCGACCGCTGAGTTCTCCGACGGTCACGTGTCCGGCACCGCGGACGCTGTGTCCGGCACCACCGGTTTGGGATTGCGCGACGCGTCACGCGCCGGAGGCTTGTTGCATTGCGTTATTGCGAGCTCACCCGAATTGGAGCCAGACGTTCGCGCTTTGTTGACTTTGGAGTCTGCGATCGGCAATCAGGTGGTTCGCCTCACTCCCTCACAGCCACCTGACGCACCTTCTTCTTCGTCGCCCGCACCCTGAGGAGCCTCGATGATGATCGCCCGCCGCGTTGCGCTCGTCGCAGCCGCCGCGCTCGGACTCGCCGCCTGCACGGAAGTGAAGCAGGAGCCGATGAAGAGCGACATCGTGTTCGCCGCCTTCGTGTCGCCGAACATCCCGACCCCCAACGACCTCGCGCTCGCGGGCGTCCCCACGCTGCCCGCCTCCGCGCAGAAGGAGTTCCTGCAGGCGTTCGTCGATGCCGGCGGCTTCCCCGTCGACCAGGAGGTCACGATCAACATCCCGTTCCGCGCGCAGAAGTGGGACGGGTCCGCGTACGTCGCCGACACGGCGCCGACGATCGACCTCGCGACGGTGACGTCCTCCACCGTCGCGCTCTTCAAGGTGAACGGCACGGCCGCGCCGACCGCCGTCGACTACGACAAGAGCGCCACGGCCGGCGTGCTCACGCTCCGCAAGAAGGCGGACGCGACGGGCGCCCGCCGCTGGGACGCCGGCGCGCGCTACGTGTTCGCGGTCCGCGGCGGGCCGAACGGCGTGAAGACGACGACCGGCAAGGAGATCTCGGCCGACACGGCGGTCGCGCTCGCCATCCCGAACCGCGACCTCACGAAGAAGGAGAACCAGCCGCTCGGCGCGCTGCCCGCCTCGCAGATCGCGCTCCTCGAGGGCGTGCGCAAGGCGCTCTGGACGCCGGTGAGCTGGAAGACCGCCACCGTCTCCGGCGCGAACGTCTGGGCCCCGGACGCGGCCTCCCCCGCGCTCGCGCCGTTCCAGGTCGTCACCTCCGCGTGGCCGGTCGAGGAGACCGCCTCCATCGCCGCCTTCAACGTGGCCCCGGCGCTCGCCGGCCCCGCCGTGCTCGTCGACTCCGGCTCCGGCGTCGTCCCGCTCCCGATCGACCTCCTCCGCACCGACGCCGACGGCACGGTCATCACGAACCCCGCGTTCGGCGCGGCCGCGGCCGGCCTCACCACGCTCGACGGCTTCTCGACGACCGCGATGATGCTCGCGCAGACCTCCTCGCCGATCGACGCCTCGACCGTCAACGGCGCGAACGTCCTCCTCTACACGGTGACCGGCACCACCACGAAGACGGCGACCATGGTGCCCGAGCTGAAGGCGACCGTCGGCGGCGGCGGGAACCCGGCCACCGCCGGCTACGTCGCCCAGCCCTCCGCCATCGTCACGCCCTCGGGCGCGGCCTGCCCGATCGCGGGCGGGTGCTCGGTCGCCATCGGGCTGCAGCCGGCCGTGCCCGCGCCGCTCAACGCGTCCACGACCATCTACCTGCCGCCGCTCCGCTCGAACACCATCTACGCGGTCGTCGTCACGAAGCGCGTGAAGGGCGTCACCGGCGCCGCGATGGTCACCCCGACCGTCGGCAAGATCCTCCTCGGCATGACCGCCGAGCCCGCGACGGGCACCGCCGGCGACACGACCGGCGTCTCGGCCCTCTCCGGCGTCTCCGACGACACCGCCCGCGGCCTGCGCGACATGCGCGCGAACCTCGCCCCGGTGTGGACCGCGCTGCCCGCCGGCACCACCAAGGCCGACGTCGCCTTCGCGTACACGTTCAAGACGCAGACGGTCCCGAACGTCTCGCTGCAGCTCGCGGCGCTGCCGTACTCGATGGAGAAGACGGCCGCCGCCGCCATCTTCACGCCGACGATCGCCACGGAGTTCACGCCGCCCGCGAGCGTGCCGACCACCGGCGTCGCGAAGTTCTACAAGGTGACCTTCAAGTCGGTCGACGCGATCGACAAGACCACCGGCGCGCTCGACCCGGCCCTCGCCACGAAGGCCGCGACGCTGCTCACCAACCTGAACGCGTACGTGACCGTGCCGAACCCGGCGAACGTCCCGAACGCCTGCCCCGGCACGGGCGGCGCGGTGAAGTGCGCGCCGCTCGTCATCTTCGGCCACGGCCTCAACGGCTCGAAGGACACGATGCTCGCGGTGGCCTCGAGCCTCGCGCAGGCCGGCTTCGTCGCCGCGGCCATCGACTTCCCGCTCCACGGCGAGCGCAACTGGTGCTCGGCGAACTCCGACTGCGACAACGGGGGCGCCGACGGCGTCTGCACCCCGTTCACCGGCGCGGCCGGCCAGGGCGACGCGACCCCGCCCGGCACCTGCACCACCGGCACGACGAAGGTGTTCACCGCCGCGGGCGCGAACTACGGCTCGCGCTACTTCGTGAGCGCGAACTTCTTCCGCACCCGCGACGCCTTCCGCCAGAACGTGCTCGACCAGTCCGCCCTCGGCCTCGCGCTCGCGCGGCCGCCGGCCCCGCTCTCCCCGCAGCCGGCCGCGAACCCGTTCGCCTCCGCCGCGCTCGCGCTCGGCGTCGCCGTCGACCCGACCCAGATCTTCTACGAGGGCATCTCGCTCGGCTCGATCGCGGGCACGCAGGTCGTCGCCACGAACCCGCGCATCACGAAGGGCTCGCTCTCGGTCGGCGGCGGCACCGTGACCGACGTGTTCACGAACTCGCCCGCCTTCCAGGCGAACGTGGACGGGCTCTTCGCGACCCTGATCCCGGGCTACACCCGCGCGAAGATCACCCCCGGTGACCCGGCGTTCGACGCGAACATCGCGGCCGCGTACCTCAAGACCCTCAACGTCGCCAAGTGGATCCTCGATCCGGGCGACCCCATCAACTACGCGCTGCACGTGAAGAAGGCGATGCTGCCGAACCTGCTCGCCGACCCCACCGGCGCGACCGCGATGACGGCCAAGGCCGGGTACGGGCAGATCGCGAAGAACGACGCGGTCGTCCCGAACCCGTTCAACCTGCTGCTCTACAACGTGATGGGCGCCGACCAGACGTTCTACGACAGCGCCACGGCCGCCGGTGGGTCCGTCTCCCACGGCATGCTCGCGGGCTCGGGCGTCACGCCCGCGAACGCGGCCACCGTCCAGGGTGACGCCGCCGGGTACCTGCTCGGCGTCGTCCCGCCCACCACCCGCACCCTCCCGTAACCGAAGGGGATCGAGAACATGCGCACGCTCAAGATCGTCATCCTGTCCGCGCTCCTCGTCCCCGCGCTCGCTTCGGCGAGCGGGTTCGAGGTCATCAACACCAACCCCCGCGACCTGTCGCTGTCCGGATCGGGCGTCGCGGCCCAGCGCGACGCGGCCGCCACGTACCAGAACCCGGCCTCGCTCACGCGCATCCCCGAGGGCCTGAGCCTCTCGCTCGCGGGCTCGATGCTGTCGCTCAAGACGAAGTGGACCGCGCCGAGCGACGGCGCCTCCGGCCTCAGCGGTGACGCGACCACGAACTTCGCGCCCACGCCGCCGGTGGCGCTGTTCCTCGCCTACGGCCTCAACGCCGGCGGCCACAAGCTCGGCATCGGCGGCGGCCTCGGCGTCCCCGGCGGCGGCCAGATGAAGTGGGACGAGGACTGGCAGGGCCGCGGCCGCATCATCACCGTCGAGCGCCGCGTGCTCGGCGGCTACCTCAACGCCGGCTACGAGATCACCCCGATGTTCCGCGTCGGCGGCGGCCTCATCTACTACTACGGCATCCAGTACCTGAAGCAGGGCATCGAGCCGTTCCAGGGCTCCTTCGGCGAGCTCTCCGCGAACGGCGGCGGCCTCTCCTTCCAGCTCTCGGCCGACGTCCAGGTGACCGACAAGCTCCGCCTCGGCGTCGACTTCAAGAACAAGGCGACGATGAAGACGAAGGGCGACGGCCACTTCAGCGTGCCGGACTCCATCGCGGGCGCCGCGACGCAGGACCAGGGCGTCTCCGAGGACCTTCCCTTCCCGATGCAGATCGCGGCGGGCGCGTCCTACCAGGTGTCGAAGGCCGTGCTGGTGACCCTCCAGTACAACTACGCGGGCTTCAACGTGTACAAGGAGGACAAGTTCGTCGGCGACGCGGGCCTCACGCTCATCGTCCCGCGCGACTACGGCGACGGGCACGTCGTCCGCGGCGGCGTCGAGTGGACGGTCAACCCGTCCTTCGAGCTGCGCTTCGGCCTCATGCGCGACTTCTCCGGCCTGAAGACCGACACGCTCTCGCCGACGCTGCCCGACTCCAACACGACCGGCGTCTCCACCGGCTTCACCTGGAAGGCCTCGAACGCGTTCGCGCTCAACTGGGCGCTCTTCTACGGCGACCGCGACAAGCAGACCGCGACGGGCACCGTGGCGTTCCCGGGCAGCTACAAGACGAACGTCTGGATCACCGGCCTCGGCATCACCTGGTCGGCCGGGCAGTAGGCCCGTGAGGCCCTGAAGCGCGAGGCCCCGCTCCGTCGCCGGAGCGGGGCCTTTCCATTTCACGCCCGATGGTCACGCGGGGCCTGGCCGGCCTCGCCGGACCTCAGCGCGCCGGGACGACGATCGACCCGGCCGTCCAGCTCACGCCGCCGCGGAGATCCCGGACCACCAGCCAGACGAGCATCGGCACGGGGCTCGTGCCGCCGCCGGGCGCGGTGAGCTCCTCGGGGTCGTCCACCCCGCGGGTGTACGCGTCCTTCAGCTCCCCCGCGGTCGTGAACCAGGCGTACGCCCACTCCTCGATCTTCTCGCGCACCGGCTTCCCGTCGGCGTCGGTCTCCACGTAGCGCTCGGCGAGCGCCGCGGGATCGCCCGGCAGCACCGGCAGGAGGTCCTGCTTCGCGCCCGCGGCGATCGTCGCGGGGACCGCGCCCGGCGCGGGCAGCCGAGCGCCGGCGAGCGAGATGCCGGAGAGCGCCGGGTTCTGGTTGGCGGGCGAGGGCGCCTCCGGGCCGCGCAGGCGCAGCCGCTTCAGCGAGGTGACGCCCGGCCGCTCGGCCCACCGCGCGGCGAAGTTCTGCGCGACGGCGGCGAGCGCCGCGCACCCGTCGGCGACCGCGACCGTCGGCGCGAGCGCGGCCGGCGCGGCGTCGAGCGCGAGCACGAGGTCGGTGATCTCGCCGCCGTTCACGCGGTCCGGGTGGCCCGCGGGGAGCGACGCGAGCGACGCGGCGGCCGGGACCTCGTAGCGCGGCGAGGTGAGCGTGACGCTCGAGCCGGCGTCGGCCGGGTCGCGCCGGACGGTGACGGGCTCGCACCCCGCCGCGCCGCACGCCTCGATGCCCGCGAAGGTCACGCCGCCCGCCTTGCCGAGCCCGGGCGAGCTGCAGGCGAGCGCGACGTCCACGAGCCCGACCACGTCGGTGGGGGTGGTGAGCTCGGCGAGCGCACTGCACGGGGTCGCGCCGGCCGCGCCGGGGGCGGGCGTGCACGCGATGTGGAGCACCGTCGCGCGCCGGGCCGGGTCGGCGGCGAAGTCCGGGTGCGCGACGAGCGCGCCGAGGGTGGCCTGCGACGGCGCCGCGGCGTCGCCCGGCGGGGCGACCTCCGGCGGCTCGGCGCGGGCGCCGAGGACGCGCAGGTTCGTGACCTCCATGGGCTTCGTGAAGTCCGGCTGGTTGCAGGCGGCCGCGAACGCGGCGGCGACGGCGAGGAGCGGGAGGTTCTTCATGGCATTCACTTTCAGTACTCCGCGCGGAGGCCGAAGGCGGGGAAGAGAGGCAGGCCGGTGATCCAGCCCTTCTGCGAGTAGTCGGCCGAGTACGCGACGCCCTCGGGGTTCTTGCGGTTCGTCGCGTTCTGCACCTCGAGGTAGGCCGTGAAGGTCCACGTCCGGAACGTCCACTTCCGGTCGACGCGCACGTCGGCCTGGAAGAAGGCGGGCTGGCGGCGCGAGTACTTCCCCGAGCCGATGGGCGACCAGTAGTCGGCGTCGGCGTCGTAGATCGCGCCGACGATCGGCTCGTACGGGTTGCCGCTCGTGTAGCGGAGGCGGAAGCCGGCGGAGAGGCCGTCCCAGACCTCGGGCAGCTCCCAGGTGCCGACCGCCACGACGTTGTGCGGCTGGTCGTAGGCGTCGCCCTGCGTCTCGATGGAGGAGCCGTTTGCGAGGGTCTGGTCGCGCTTCGTCCGGGAGAGCGAGTACGCGACCCAGCCGAAGAACCGGCCGTCGGGGTCCCAGCGCAGGAGCAGCTCCGCACCGTAGGAGCGGCCGGTGCCAGCCGAGCGGTAACGCTCGAGCACCTGCTGGCCGTCGCGCTCCACGATCGCGCTCGACGGCAGCGCGAGGTCGTAGAGCTCCTTCCAGTAGAGCTGCAGGTCGAGCGAGACCCTGCCGAAGAGGCGCTGCTCGGCGCCGAGCGCGTACTGCCGCGCGCCCTCCGGGCCGAGGTCCGGGTTGCCCCACTCGCGGGTCATGTACACGATCGGCGGCGCCTGGTGGTAGAGGCCCACCGCGCCCTTGAGCGCGAGGTTCTCGCCGACCTTCCAGCGCACCGCGAGCCGCGGGTCCACCCAGGAGAGCGTCTGGAGCGTGCGGTGCACGTCCGCGCGGAGGCCCGGGACGATGGTGAGCCCGTCCACCGGCTCGAAGGTGCCCTCGACGAACACGCCGCCCTCGCCTGCGCTCGTCGACTTGTGGAACCGTCGGGTCGGGGCGCCGGGCGAAGGCACCTCCCCGGGCGGCGGGATCTCGGGGGCCGTGACGGTCAGCTGCGCGCCGAGGTAGCCCGTGCCGTCGAAGCCCGCGACCATGCGCGCGCGCCTCCCGAACGTGTGGTGCAGCTCGACCCGGCCGGTGGTGTTCGGCACCTTCTCGTGGTCCTGGAACACGGTCGAGAGGTCCACGTCGAACTCGGCGACGCCGCCGCCGAGGTCGAGCTCGAGCCGGGTGTCCTCGTCGAAGCGGTGCGTCCAGCGGAGCGAGGTCGCCCAGAACTTCGTGCCGAAGTTGATGCCGTCGATGTTCTCGAGGGTGCCGGAGTCGAAGCCGGTCATCTTCATCCGGTCGTCGGAGCCGTAGACGTCGAAGCGGACCGTGTCCTCCGGCCGGGGCTTCCAGGCGCCCTTGAGCTGCAGATCGTAGTAGCGCGGCGCCACCGAGAGCGTGGGCGGGTCGTCCATCTGGTTCGCCGCCGCCTTGATCAGCGCGTCGGCGTAGGACCGGCGCGCGGCGATGGCGACGGTGAGGTCCTCGGCGGCCTTGCCCTCCCAGAGCGCGGTCGCGTGGTAGAGGTTCATGTCGGCGAGCGCGTGGACCTTCTCGCCCGGATCGCGGGTCTCGAGGTTGACCCGGCCGCCGATGGCGCGGCCGTAGCGCGCGCCGAAGTTGCCCGCCTCGAACTCGACGTCCTTGATGAGGTCGGACGAGTAGACGCTCGTGAGCCCGCCGAAGTGGAACACCTGCGGCACCTCGTGGCCGTCCACGTAGACGCGGGTGTCGCGGGCGTTGCCGCCCCGGACGATGAGCTCGCCGGACATCGCGGACGGGCGGGCCACGCCCGGGAGGTTCTGGATGACCTTGACCGCGTCGCCGGAGACGCCCGGGATCTTGCGGACCTCCATCGACGAGAGGGCGACGTGCGCGACCTCCTTCTTCTCGCGCTCGCCGACGACCGTGAGCTCGTAGGCGTCGGCGGCGGTGCGGCGCACCCAGGCGGTGAGCTCGGTGGCCTGGCCGGGGAGGATCTCCTCCTCGCTCTTGAAGGTCGCGTGCGCGCCGTCCTCCACCACGACCTGCACCTTCCCGTCCGGCACGCCGGCGAGCTCGAAGCGGCCGTCGGCGCCGGTGACCGCGCGCTTCCCGCCCGCGGTGACGAGCGCCCCGACCACCGGCTCGCGCGTGCCGCGCTCGACCACGCGGCCGCGCAGGTTCACCGGCGGCGGCGCCTCCGGCGCCGGGGCGGCGGCGAGCGTGAAGTTGAAGCGGTACTCGATGCGCACCGGCGAGGGCTTCCCGTCGACCTCGGCGGGCGAGAAGACGAGCTTCCTCGCCGCGGCGAGCGCGGCCTCGTCGAAGCCGTGCCCGGCGGGCTGGGTCACGACCGCGTCCACGACCTCGCCCTTCTCCGAGAGCTCGAGCTCGAGCGCGACGACGCCGGTCGCGCCCTCGGCCTTCGCGGCCTCCGGGAACTCGGGCGCCGCGTCCTGGACGACGGCGGGCGGCTTCGTGAGGACGCCGGCGGGCTCGTCCGCGCGGACGCGCGGGGGGAGCGCGCCGAGCGCGAGCAGGATCAGGGCGGCGACGAGGAGGCGGGGCAGCATGGTTTCACTCCAGGACGAACGTGTACGTGAAGCGGAGCTCGGTCTCGACCGCCTCGCCCTCGACGAGCGCGGGCGTGAACCGGAAGGCGAGCGCGGCGGCGCGGGCGGCCTCGCCCAGGCCCGAGCCGGGCTCTGCGAGGACGGTGGCGGCGGCCACGTGGCCGTCGGCCGCGACGCGGAGGAGGAGCAGCACCCGGCCCTCGACGCCGGCCTTGCGGGCGTCGGGCGGGTAGGGCACCTCGGGCCGCCCGACGAGCCGCGGCTGCGCCGAGAGGCGGGAGGGCGGGGTCGACGGGCCGGCGTACGGCTTCACGTCCCGGGGGTCGGCGGCGGTGGTGGAGGCCTTGCCGTAGAGCGTGTTCCCGACGCCGACCGCGAACCCGCCGCCGGTGGTGGTCGAGCCGAGCGTGATGCCGACGCGCGGGACGGCACGGGCCTTCGGCTGCTCCGGCGGAGGTGGCTCGGAGGACGGCGGCGGCGGCGGGGGCGGCTCCGCCGGGGTCGGCGCCTTCACCACGACAGGGCGGGGCGCGGGCGCGGGTGGCGGGGGTTCGGCCTTCGGCGGCGCGGCGGGCGGCGGGGGCTCGGTCACCTCGAACGCGACCTCGACCGGCGGCGGGCGGACCTCGGCGGCCGGCGGCGGCAGGTGCGCCGCGAGCGCGATGCCACCGGCGTGCAGCGCGAGCGAGCCCACCGCGGCGAGCGCGAGGATCCGCTTGCGGGGCGTGGAGGTGGGCTCGAGCGCGATCACGGCGTGGCTCCGGCGGCGGCCCTCGCCGCGTCGTCGCGGACGATCTGGATCGCGAACTTCGCCATGCCCTCGGACTTCACGAGGTCGATGAGCGCGACGACCTCGCCGTGCGCGACGGCGCGGTCGGCGCCGATGAGCGCGCGGGCGTCCTTCGAGCGGCCGACCGCGGCCCGGACCGCCGCCCGCGCGGCGGCGGGGTCGACCGGGTGCCCGTCGAGGAAGAGCTTCGCGTCCTTGTCGATGGCGAAGGAGAGGGTCTCGCCCACGGTCTCGCCGCCGGACGCGGCGCGAGGAAGATCCACATCGATGGCGTCCTTCACGATGTAGCTGGCGGTGACCATGAAGATGATGAGCAGCACGAGGACGATGTCGACGAGCGGGGTGACGTTGATGCCGGTGATGGCGTCGTCGCCCGCGGTGGCGTGGCCGGCCATGGGTCGCTCCTAGGCGGCGCGCTGGTCGCGGGCGCGGCGCAGGGCCGGCTCGCGGACGTCGTCGCGCTCGAGGTGGGTGCGCAGCGCGTGGCCGACGGCCTCGGCGCGGGCGGTCAGGTTCTTCAGCCAGCGCTGGAAGCCGTTGAAGGCGACGACCGCCGGGATGGCGACGAGGATGCCGACCGCGGTCGCGACGAGCGCCTCCGAGATGCCGCCCATCACCTGGGCCGCGGCCTGGCCCTTCGCCGAGCCGACCGAGAGCTGCGAGAACGCCTGGATGATGCCGACGACCGTGCCGAAGAGCCCCAGGAACGGCGCGTTCGCGCCGAGGGTCCCCAGGAACGACAGACCGCGCTCGTAGCCGGGCCGCGCGGTGGCGATGGTCGCCGCGACCGCCTGGTCGACCGAGCCCGGGCCACCGTCGGCCGCGGCGAGCGCCGCGCGCGCGACCTGCGCCTCGAGGCCGGGCCGCCCGCCCACGCGCATCTGGGCCTCCTCGAGCTTCCCGCCCGAGAGCAGGGCGAGGAGGTCGGGCGTCAGCGCGCGGCCGTTGCGCGTGAAGAAGAGGAAGCGCTCGAGGGCGATCGCCAGCGAGGCGACCGAGAGCGCGACGAGGAGCAGCATCACCCACTCGGCGCCGGCTCGCGTGAACAGCTGGAAGAGTGCGTTCGTCATGACCTTCGAGCTCCGTGTTTCGAGGCGGCGCTTCGGAGCGGCCGCCCTGGTTCGTTGCAGCGCAGTTCGTTGCAGCGCAGTTCGTCGGTTCGGGGTTCGAACCCCCGAGGTGCGCGGAATCGTCACCGGCCCTCGCGGGTACCGCCTCCGTCACCCCGCACGCTGCGTACGCACGGCGTGAACGTTGATTACATCACCCTGTGTGAGTCCCCTGAGGGCGGCCCTGAGCAAGCCCCGGGCCACGGCCCGGCCGCCCGCAACCCCCCGAGATCGCGGGTGCCGGACACGCGGCGTCCGCCCGCGCCCCGTCGCAACGCGGCATCGCCCCTGTGCCTCACGTTCACGGGAGGCGAGACGGCGTCGCGCGGCACTTTCTTTCGGGGCAGGAGCGCGCGGCACGCCGTCACGCCGCGCCGCTTCCGATCTCGTTCCGCGGGCTTGCGACGCTGCTCGAGAACCGGTGCCCGCTCCACGATCAGTTGCTCACCGTGTAGTCACCACTCCGCCTTGCAATCGCCGATCGCGGCGATCACGATGAGAGGTGCCTGGCTCCACGAGGTCCTTCGACAGGCTCAGGACAGGGCGGCGGCGGGTAGGGTTGGGGAAATATCGGAGCCAGCGGGAGGCCCGATGACCACGTCCGCGCTCTACGAGCTCTACAGGCAGTGCTACGCCGAGTACGACCGCGGCCGGAACGCCGCGTTCCTGCTGGGCCGGCCGCTCGGCCCGATCCAGGCCGTCATCCAGGAGTTCGCCGAGGAGGACGCGCGCAACGGCAGGCCCTGCCGCACGCCGGCCGAGTTCGCCCGCGCCGTGGCCCACGGCTCCGAGGCGCTCGCGGCCCTCGGCCTCGCGGCCTAGCGCGCCCGCGCCGCGCCCGCACCCTCCGCGCCGCCGTCCGGTGGCGCGTCGAGCAGGTGTCGCAGCCGCGCGAGGAGCGCGTCGGGCGGGAACGGCTTCGAGAGGAGCTCGTCCCGCGCGGCCGCGATCCCGCGCTCGCCCAGCACGTCGTTCGGGTAACCCGACACGTAGAGCACCTTGACGCCCGGCAGCGTCCGGCGGAGCCCCTCCACGACCTCCGCGAGCGGCATGCCCGGCATGACCACGTCGGTGACGACCGCACGCACCTCCGGGTGGGCGCGCGCGGCCTCGAGCGCCTCGGCGCCGTCGACCGCCTGGAGCACCCGGTACCCGGCGCGCTCGAGCGTCCGGGTCGTGACCGCGCGGACCGCCGCGTCGTCCTCCACGACGAGGACGACCTCTCTCCCGCGCAGCTCGGCCGCGCCGCCCCCGTGCGCCCCGCCGTCGGCGCGGCCCTGGCCCCTCGGCAGGAACACCTCCACGGTCGTGCCCTTGCCCTCGTCGCTCTCCACGAGCACGTGGCCGCCGGCCTGCGTGGCGATCCCGTGCACGCTGGCGAGGCCGAGGCCGGTCCCCTTCCCGACGGGCTTCGTCGTGAAGAAGGGCTCGAACAGGTGGGCCTTCACCGCGTCCGACATGCCGCTGCCGGTGTCGCGGACCGCGAGCGCCACCCATTCCCGCCCGGAGAGCAGCGGCGAGCGCCGGCCGGCGTCCTCCGCCCCGACGTTCCGCACGGAGACGGCGACCCGCCCGCCCGACTCCATCGCGTCCCGGCCGTTCACCGCCAGGTTCACGAGCACCTGCTCGAGCTGGCCCCGGTCGGCGACCACGGTCCAGGGCGCCGGCTCGAGGTCGAGCGCGAGCTCGAAATCCTCGCCGAGGGCGCGGCGCAGGAGCTTCTCGGCGTCGCGCACGATCCCGGAGAGGTCGAGCGGCACCGGGTCGACGAGGCCCTTGCGCGCGAAGTTCAGGAGCTGGCGGGTGAGGTCCCGGGCGCGCAGCGCGGCGCCGCGGATCTCGTCGAGGTCCTCAGGGCTCACTGCCTGACCTTCCGCGCGGTCCTGCCGGGCGACCTCCACGCAGCCGAGGATCACGGTCAGGAGGTTGTTGAAGTCGTGCGCGACGCCACCGGCGAGCCGCCCGACGCTCTCGAGCTTCTGGGCCTGGCGGAGCTGGTCCCCGAGCGCGCGCAGCTCGGTCTCGTCCTCGATCACGGCCACGGCGCGCCGGGCCGTCACACCCGGCGCCCCGAGCGGCGCGGCGGTGAGCCGGACCGAACGGACCGCACCGTCCTTGCACACGTAGCGCTTGGCGGTGCGGAAGGGCTCGCGGCGCTCCCGCATCCGCGCCACGCCCTCGCGCGCGCTCGCGAGATCGTCCGCGTGGGTGACGTCCTGGATCCGCAGCGCCAGGAGCTCCTCGCGCCGGTAACCCAGGAGCTCGCACAGGCGATCGTTCACGCGCACGAACCGGCCCGTCTCGAGGTCGGTCTCCGCCATGCCCACGCCGGCCTGATCGAAGAGCGCGCGGAAGTCCCGCTCCGCCTCCGACCGGGCCACGCGCTCCTGCAGCTCCCGGAAGCGGCCGGAGAGGAGGCTCACGGCGACGCAGACGCCGGAGAACGCCGCCACCGCGAAGCCGACCCCCGGCGCGGTCTGGGGCCCGCTCGCCGGCAGCACGAACACCAGCGTGAGCGCGGAGGCGAGCGCGGTCGCCACGAGCCCCGGGCCGCGGCCGCACTGGAGCGCGACGAGCATCACGACCGGGTAGAAGAGGATGAACGGCGGCGCGAGCCAGGGCTGCAGCGCCGACCGCACGAAGTGGGCGACGACGGGCGCCGCCACCGCCAGCGCGTACCCTCGCCAGGCCGGCTTCGCCGACCAGCTCCGCACGTCGTCCATCGACTTCCCCTCCCCCGGCCATCCAGGCTACACCCTCGCGTGAGGCGATCGGGGTCGGAGTTCGCCCGAGCGCGGACGCTCCGTCCCGGCCACACGTACCGAACGTGCAGTGAGACGCGCAGCGAGTCGACGGATGGTCAACCCAGACGTCAGCACGGAGCGGCGGTGGCGCCTCGCGGGGCTCGGCCTCCTCGGCCTCCTCCTCGTCTTCGTCTTCGCCACGTTCCGCGGCTACGGCACGGTCTGGGACGAGGAGCTGCAGCGCCTCTACGGCGACCACGTCATCCGCTGGTGGACCTCCGGCTTCGCCGACCGCTCGGCGATGACCTTCTCGAACCTCTGGCTCTACGGCGGGCTCTTCGACGTCCCGGCGAACCTGCTCGCCCGCGTCTCGCCCCTCGGCGTCTACGAGGCGCGGCACCTCGCGACCGCGCTCCTCGGGCTCGCCGGCGTCGCGGCCACCTGGCGCCTCGGCGCGCTCGTCGCGGGGGAGGGGGCCGGGCTCCTCGCGGCCCTCCTCCTCGCGCTCGTACCGGCCTGGTACGGCCACGCCTTCGCGAACCCGAAGGACATCCCCTTCGCGGCCTTCGCGGCGCTGGCGCTCCTCGCGATGATCCGCGCCGCGCGCGAGGCGCCCCGCGTGCCGTGGCGGCTCGTCGTCCTCACCGGGCTCGCGACGGGCGCCGCGCTCGGCGTCCGCGTGGGCGGAGCGTTCCTCCTCGGCTACGCCGGGCTCTTCTGGACCGCCGCCGCGCTCCTGCCCTGGCGCGGCCTCCGACCTTCGCTCGCCGCCGCGCGCGCGCTCGCGCCGCGGCTCCTCGCGGTCGTCGCCCTCGCCTGGCCGGTGATGCTCGCGTGCTGGCCCTGGGCGCTGGAGGCGCCGTTCACCCGGCCGTTCGAGGCGATCCGCGCGGCGACGCGGTTCGACTGGAACGGCAACGTGCTCTTCGACGGCCAGCAGGTCTGGGCGCTCCGGCTGCCGCTCCGCTACCTGCCGACCTGGTTCGCCATCACGCTCCCGGAGGCGCACCTCCTCGCGCTCGCCGCCGGCGCCGTCGCGCTCGGCCTCGCGCTCCGCCGGCGCCGGGCGCCGGCGCCGACACGGCCTGCGCGCCCGTCCGGCCCGGGCCCGCTCCGCGGGGCGCTCGACGTCGGCGCCGTCGGCTTCGCGGTCGCCTTCCCGTTCCTCACGGTCTTCCTGCTCCGGCCGGTCATGTACGACGGCCACCGGCAGTTCCTGTTCGTGCTGCCGCCCCTCGCGGTGCTGATGGCGGCCGGGCTCGTGCGGCTCCTCGGCGACGCGGCGGTGCCGCGGCCGGCGCGCGTCGCGCTCGGCGCCGCGGTGGCGGGCTCGCTCGGGCTCACGGTGGTCGACATGGTGCGGCTCCACCCCTACCAGACCGTCTACTTCAACCGCGTCACCGTCGGTGGGCTCCCCGGCGCCGCGGGCCGGTACGAGACCGACTACTGGGGCCAGAGCTACCGGCAGGCGATCGAGGACGTCGTCCGGCACTACCGGCCCTCGGGCCCCGTGCGCGTCGCCGACTGCGCCGCGGAGTTCCTCATCGGCTACTGGCTCGGGGAGGCGCAGCGGGAGGGGCCGTTCGTGCTCGTGCGGTACGACGCGGACCCGGACCTCCTCCTCGCGACGCCGCGGTACCGGTGCCTGCCGGAGATGGGCCGGCCGATCCACGCCGTCACGCGGATGGGCGTGCCGCTCGTCACCGTGTACGAGCGTAGGCCGCGCGGCACGTGGACGGGGCCGCCGCTAGAACGGTGACCCGCCGGTCCGCAGCTTCACCGCGAGCCCGATCACCTGCAGCCCGGAGCGCAGCATCGCGAAGGCCGAGAGGCGCGAGTCGCCCGCGTCGCGCCAGGCGAGCAGCGGCTCCTCGACGAGGTCCTCCACCCGCAGCGCCGGCCCGCCGCCGTGGAGCAGGCGCGCGAGGAGCTCCACGTCGAACACCCAGCGGGTGCGGAACGGGGTCGCGAGCGCGCGGTCGAGCGCGGGCCCGGCGCGGAAGTACTTCGCGCCGCACTGCGTGTCGTAGACCGGGATCGCGAGCGCGATGGAGGCGAAGGTCGCGAAGACGCGCCCGAGGTAGTGGCGCGACGGCCGCCGCTCGATGTGGCGGCCGAGGAGCAGCACGCGCGAGCCGAGCGTGACCTGCGCGCGGGGGGACGCGGCGAGCCCCGCGAGGCGCGCGAGCTCCTCGGGCGGCGTCGAGAGGTCGGCGTCCGCGTAGCCGACCACCGCCGCGCCCGCCTCGAGCGCGGCCCTGAGGCCCGCCCGCACCGCCTCACCCTTCCCGCCGTTCCGCTCGAGGCGCAGCACCCGCGCGCGGCCCGGCCGGAGCGCCGCGGCGCGCTCGAGCACCTCCACGGTGCGGTCGGCCGAGCCGTCGTCGACGAACCAGAGCGTGAGCGCGGGCGCGAGGTCGAGGAGCCGCGCGAAGCCGCCCGCGTCGAGGCGGGAGGCCTCGTTGAAGCAGGGGACGACGAGCGCGGTCGGGACCTCGGCGGCCATGGCGGCGGCATGTTCGCCCGGAACGCCCGCCCGGGTCTACCGCGCCGCGCTCTCCCAGCGCACCGTCGCGCGCGCCGCGTCGCAGTCGGCGCACCCGTCCGCGGGCGCGTGCAGGAAGACGAGCGGATCGCGAGCGAGCGCCTCGAGCGCCGCGGCGAGGACGTCCCGGGACCGGGCGAGCCGGGCCCGCCCGTGGCCGACCGGTCCCTCGGCCTGCGCCCCTCGCGCGCGGAGCCACCCGTCCGCGAGGGAGAACCGCCCGCAGCAGGAGTCGTTCTCGCCGTAGTCGATCGTCCGCACCTTCCCGGCCTCGCGCACGGTGATCCGGCGCGGCACCCGGTACGGCGCGCCGCCGAGGAGCTCGGCGAGGTGGATCGTCGTGTCGGCGTCGTGCCCCACCCCGAGGAGCAGCACCTGCCCGCCGGCCTCCCGCACGCGGTCCACCGGGCTGCCCGGCGCGTGCGGCGGGAGCGGCAGCGGCCCCTCCACGATCGCGCGCGCCCGCGGGCCCGACGCCGCGAAGGCGAACGGGTGCTCGCTCCGGACGACGCCCGGCAGGCGCCAGAAGGTGTCGGCGAGCACGCCGAGGTCCTCGGCCGCCGGCGTCGCCGCGGGGTCGAATGGCGTGTCGTCGTCGCCGGTCCAGGAGGGCAGCACCAGGGTGCCCTCCGGACCGAGCGCCCGGCGCAGCGCCTCGAGGAGCCCCGCGGGCCCGCCCGCGATCGGCCGGACCGCTCGGAAGGAGGTGTGCACGAGGAGGACGCCGCCGGGCTCCACCCCGAGCGACCGGAGCTGCGCCGTGACGGCCTCGATCGAGACGGGCGCAGGCATGTTCACCCTCCGGATCTAGCGGTGAGACCCGGTCTCCGCCAGCCTGGACCCCGCGCCCGGGTGCGACCCCCGCGCGCGCCCTCCACTCGAAGTCCCTGATACTCCGCGTGTAGGGCCGGGTGCGAGCCACACGCCGTTGACGCCACCGGGGTCGACACCTACGGTGAACATCCGCTCACTTTCCGCCCGGAGGCAACCGCACCATGGCCCGCACGATCCTGTCCACCCTCGCGGCCGCGCTCGTCCTCGCGGTCGCGCCCGCGCGCGCCGCCGACCTCTCGGTCACCGCCGCCGGGGGCTGGCAGGGTGGCGGCGTGCTCCGCCTCACGGGCACCGCCGCGCACCTCTGGAAGGGCGTCCCGCTCGCGTTCGACCTGGGCGTCGGCCACGCGTTCGTCGACCCGGGCGACGCCGCCGCCGCGCGGCGCGTCTTCATCAACGAGAACACCGACGGCACGCCGGAGAAGAGCGGCGGCGTCTGGGACTTCCGCGCCGACGCCGTCTGGAAGCTGAAGGTCTGGCGCATCGACGACACCGGCCTCTTCGCCGGCGTCCGCTACTCGATGTTCCGCGGGCGCTTCAAGTACGTCGGCGGCAACGAGGACTTCACCATCTCGTCGGACGCCTGGGGCGTCGGCGTCGGCGCCCGGGCGACCTGGCCGGTCACCCACCGCCTCGCGGTCACCGCGGCGCTCTCGCTCGACTGGTTCCCGACCCAGACGCTCTACGGCCACGACGCCACCTACTCGTCGAACAACGTGAACAACGGCCGCGAGAACTTCACCTGGAGCGACGCGAACGCCGCCGTGAACCAGCCCTGGCTCCTGCCGAGCTTCCTCGTCGGGATGAGCTGGGGGCTCTGAGGGCGCCCGGTCTCGACCGCCGGCGCGGCGGACGCGCCGCCTACGGCGCCGTGTAGCGGAAGTTCGGCCCGAAGTCGGGCAGCACGTCCGAGGGTGTCGGGTTGCCGAAGATGTTGCCGGCGTCGAAGGCGTTCGGCACCTGCAGCGTGGACGTCTGCGTCGGCGCGTTGCTCGTCCCGGTCGATGAGTAGCCCGCGCCGCTCAGGAGCGTGAGGTCCGCGCCGAGCGTCGCCTCGGTGACGAGGATGCCGACCGTGTACTTGTTCGTCCCGGTGATGCCGACGACCGCGTAGACGCCGTCCTTCGCGAGCGCGACGGGCGCCGCGAGCGTCTTCCAGCGGAAGAGCCCGGAGACGGGGCTCGCGCCGTCGATCGTCGTCGAGCCGAGGAGCTGGCCCGAGGTCAGGTCGTAGAGCCCGACCGCGTGCGCGCCGAAGACCTGGCCCGCATCCGCGGGCGTCTGCGCCGCGTCGTACCAGCCGAGCTGGGTGACGGTGATCGCCGCCTTCGGCTTCACGACGAAGCCGAGCAGGTAGGTGCCCTGGGTGTAGTTGAAGCCGCTCGCGCCGAGCCCGGGCACCGTGAAGGCCAGCTTCTCGGAGCCGCCGTCGCCGGCTCCGCCGCTGCCGCCTCCTCCGCAGGCCAGGACCAGCGCGGCCAGCCCGGCGACGACCCACGACCTTGCGTTCTGCATGGCTTCGCTCCCAACGGCCCAGGGTTGGACCCCCGGAACATGCCGGGACGCACCGTGGCACGCACGGAAAGTGCGCTCCCCACCCGACCGGAGGCCGGAGCGTCAGCGCGCGAGGTCTTCCTCGGCGCGGACCACGACCGAGAGCGAGCCGTCCTCGAGCATGTCGCGGAACGCGTGCTCGGGGACGTGCTCGTCGCCGTCGGCGTGCGGCGCGAAGGTGAAGGCCTCGGCGTAGAGCGCGAGGAGCTCGGGGCGGCCGCTCACCTCGAGCGTGCCGTCCGCGGTGAGCGCGGTGCGGAGCAGCCCGGGCCGCTTCAGGATGCGGAGCGCGCGGATCGGCGACAGCGTCGGCGCGACGGGGCAACGGCCGCGCGAGGGGAGCTCGAGCTCGGGCGCCTGGGAGCCGGCGAAGTGGACGATGCGCAGCCGGGTGCCGGCGTGGCCGTCGATCGAGTCGAGCACGAGCGCGTCGCCCGGCTCCTGGCGGAGGATGTACACGGCTGGCTGGTGTAATCGAAGGTGGGCGGGCACGCCAGTACCCGGCGTTCCGCACGGTCCGTCCGGGTCGGGTCCGTGATCGATTCCGCGATGGCGCGATGCACCATCGGACGAGCCCCGCCCGCACGGGCCTCAGCGCGATGACCGGTAGTGCAAGTGGACCGCGCCGTTCGGGTACGGCCTCGCCGACTCGAGCTTCAGCGTGTTGCTCCAGCCGGCGGGGAAGACGCGCTTCCCCTGGCCGACCACCACCGGGAACATCGTGAGGTGCAGCTCGTCGACGAGGTCCGCCTGGAGCAGCGCGTGCACGAGCGGGCTCGAGCCGTCGACGAGGATGGTGCCGCCCGGCTGCGCCTTGAGCTTCCGCGTGAACGCGACCGGGTCGTCCCGGACGATGGTGGTGTCGCGCCAGGTCGGCTTCTCGATCGTCCTCGAGACGACGTACTTCTTCGGCGCGTTCATGAGGTCGCCGAAGAAGTCGCCCGCCGGCAAGGGCTCGAAGGCGCCCGCGTGGCCGAGGTAGGTCCGCCGGCCGAGCAGGAACGCGTCCACGCCCTGCATGAGGGTGCCGAAGGTCTTCCCGATGTCCTCGTGGAAGTTCCGCATCACCCAGCCGCCGTGCGGGAACCCACCGTCCAGGTCCTCGTCGACCCCGCCCGGCGCCTGCATGACGCCGTCGAGCGTCATGAACTCGTGAACGATGAGCTTTCGCATGGTGTCTCCCCGGTGGCGTCGTGTGCCTGTACGTCGGGCGAGACGCAACCGGATCGACACCACCCCGCAGGCCCGGAAGGGTCCTACTGGGCGACCAGCTCGACCCGGCGGTTCTTCGCCCGGCCCTCCTCGGCGCGGTTCGACGCGACCGGGGCGTGGGGGCCGGCGCCGAAGGGCGCGAGCCGCGCCGTTGCGACCTTGAACCGGGCCACGAGCGCCTTCACGACCGCGTCGGCGCGGGCGGCGGAGAGCGTGAGGTTCGAGGCGAGCGGGCCCTGGTTGTCGGTGTGGCCGACGACGTAGACCTTGAGTGTCGGGTCCTGCGCGAGCAGCTTCGCGCACTCGCCGAGGGCGGCGTCGGACTCGGGCTTCAGGGTGGCCTTGCCGGTGTCGAAGAGGATGCCGGGCACCTCGACGTGGCCCACCTCGGCGAGGCCGGCCTTCAGCGCCGCGGCGTCCGCGGTCAGCTGCTGCTCCATGGCGGCGCGCTCGAGGATGACGAGGTAGAAGCCGCCCACGATCTCCGAGACGTCCACCCAGACGTCCTTCCCGCCCTGCTTCACCCGGAGCGTCGTCCCCACGAGCCCGCCGTCCTCCCACTGGTACACGGTGCTGCCGCCGATCTTCCTCGCCGCGTTCTGGAAGTTCCGGATGATGGCCAGCCCGGAGAGCGGCTTCGCGCCGTCGTCGAGGGCGTAGTTCGTCTCGGAGAGCTTGCCCTCGACCGTCTCCTGCTTGTCGCGGGCGACGTAGAACTTGGCCTGATCGAAGTCGTTCGCCTTGCAGCTGTAGATGTGGAAGCTCGGGAGCCGGCTGAAGAGGCCGGGGTCCTTGCAGCCCTCGGCGTCCTCCGCAGCGAGGGCGAGGCCGGACGACGAGATCACCGCCAGTGCGACGAGCGCGCGCGCGAGCATGTGGAGCTCCCCTCCCGGCGCCAGGGAGGGCCGGGTGCGACGCATGGTCCGCGCCCGGCACCAGGGCCACAAGCCGCGTTCTGTCGCAGCCGGAATGGGGCGTGCGGCGGCGGACGGGGTCAGGCCGCCGGGCCGGGCCGCGCGCTCACTTCGTCGCCTGCAGCGCGACCGGCTCCGCGGCGTACGTCGCGCAGCCGCCGCAGCAGGACCCGCGCGCCACGCGCGGATAGGTGGCCATGACGGCGGTGCCTGCGGGCGCGTAGCCCGGCGCGGACACTGCGAGCGCGATGGGCGCCTCGCCCTCGAGCGGACCGAAAGGCGTGCAGAGCGTCTTGCCGGCATCCGGCGCGCAGAGCCAGGACGCGCCGCCGCCGCTCACGGTCGCGCCGGCGACCGGCCCGCCGGTCGCCGCGTCGGAGACCGTCACGGTCGCGTACGGCGGCGGGCAGGGCGCGCAGTCGCAGTTGCCCTCGGTGACGTAGATGCAGCCCGCGAGGGCAGGGGCGAGGAGCAGCGCGAGCGTGGTCCGCGTGGTCATGACGGGCTCCCCGCAGGAGCCTACCGGACCCTTGGGCTAGAACGCCACGCCCAGGCTCGCCGCGTGCCTCGAGCTTCAGCGGGCCCACCGGGATCCGCGCGGTGAGGCCCGCGCCCCACGTGATGTCCCAGCCGCTGAAGTAGTACGGACTCCCGATCGCCCCGACGGGGATCCCGACGGACATCGCGGGCTGGAGCCACAGGCCTCCGAGGTCGAACGACCAGGTGGCGAGGAAGTCGACGTCGAAGAACCAGCTCGCCCGGCACTTCAGGACGGCGAGCTCGCCCACCGTGTCCCAGTACGCCGTGCGCTCCCAGGACCCGTGCATGCGCAGCCCGAGCTGCGTCTGCGCGAGATCTCGGTCACCGGTGGTGGCGGAGTGACCGGTGAACCTCCCGGCCTGCAGCGACAGCCATTCCGGGGCGCCGTCCGCGCGCGCAGCGGGCGCGAGGAGCGCCCAGAGGACGAAGGCGAGAAGGACCCACTTCCGACGCGTCATGCGAGTTTCCCCGGGCCGCGGGAGGCCCGGAGTCGGAACGGCGCTCCGCGCCCCGCGTGACGGCCCCGGACGGGTGGGCGCTCGATAGCGAATTCTTAGGGTTCCGGGAGCGACTTCTGAGGAAATCGATCGGCGCCCGGAGGCGTAGACCTCGCGCACACGAACCGCGGCGAGCCCGATGCTCCTGGCTCTCCTGCCTGCGAGGTCCCACGAGATGAGCACCTTCACCGTCGTCGTCTTCTTCCACGTCCTCGGCGCGACCGCCCTGGTCGGCCACGGCCTCGCCTCGCCGCTCGTCCACGCGGCCGTGAAGCGCGCGCCGACCGTCGAGTCGCTCCTGCCCTGGCTCGGCTACGCCCGCGACTCCGCGAAGCTCAACCCGCTCGCCTCGCTCCTCGTGCTCGGCACCGGCCTCTGGCTCGCCGAGGGCCGCTGGGGCGAGGGCTGGCTCGAGGTCTCGGCCGGGCTCTTCGTCGCGAGCGCCGTCCTCGCGATGGGCGTCGTCGCGCGAGGTGGCAAGCAGCTCGCCGCGGCCGCCCTCGCCGCGCCGCGCGGCCCGGTCCCGCCCTCGCTCGACGCGCTCCGGCACGCCGCGCCCTGGAACCGCGGCGCCGACGCGCTGCTCGCGAACGGCATCGCGCTGCTCTTCCTGATGGTGAACCAGCCCGGGCTGCTGGTGTCGCTCGCGGTGGCTGCCGGGGTCCACGGCGCCGTGCTCGCGGTCCGCGCGATCGCGGGGCGGAAGGTGGCCGTGGCGGTGGCGCGGGAGGCGTGAGGGCCCGGGCGCCGCCCGCCCTCAGCCGTCCGGGTAGTACTTCGCCTGGCAATCCGGGCAGAGGCCGTGGCTGAACTCGGCCTCGGTCCGGTCGGTGATGTAGTCCTCGAGCCGATCCCAGTAGCCCTTGTCGTCGCGGATCTTCTTGCAGTGCATGCAGATCGGGAGGAGGCCCTTGAGCGTCTTCACGTGGTCGAGGGCGTCCTTCAGCTCCTCGACCGTCCGCGCGTTGCGCGCCGACTGCTCCTTCAGCGCCTCCTCGGCGGCCACCCGGTCGGTGATGTCCATCGCTGCCGTGACGATGGTCTTCTCGTCGAGGCGGAACGCGCTCGCGAGGTAGTGCTTGCTCAGGGAAGGGACGAAGACCTCGCTCGCGCGGATCTCCCCGGCCAGGATCGCGTCGGTGCGCTGGACGTACCGGGCGCTGCCGGGGCCGGCGAGCTGGGTCAGTCTGTGGCCGAGGTGATCGACGTTCCCCCCGGAGGCGCGCGCCCGCGCGTTGGACTCCATCAGGATCCAGTCCTTCGGTCGCCCCTCCGCGTCTCGTTCCACCTCGAAGACCGAGACGTCCTCGCAGAGATTCTCGAACAGTGAACGATACCGGCGCTCGCTCGCCGCGAGCAGCTCCCGCTGGTGGCGCTGCTCGGTGACGTCCTCGACCACCCACAGGGTGCCCTGCGCGAGGTCCCCCGGATCGATCGCCATTCCGGAGCAGCGCGCCCAGAACCGGGTGCCGTCCTTGCGCACGAGCTCCTGATCGACCTGCACCCCGCGGCCAGCGGCGAGCGCGGCGTAGGCCTCGCGTCCGAAGGCCTCCCACGCCGCGTCGCTCGGGTAGACCACGCGTGTGGGCTGCCCCGTCAGCTCCTCGCGCGGGTAGCCGAACATCACCTCCATCCGGCGGTTCACCCAGACCTGCTTGCGGCCGACCACCTTGCAGATGCCGACCTGCGCGGTCTGCAGGAGCGTGTCCAGCTCGCGGGAGAGCGCCTCCGCACGCTCCCGTGCCGCGAGCTCGTCGCTGACGTCGAACGCCGTGTGGAGGGCCGTCACCTCGCCCGTGGCCGACCTCATGAAGCGGGTGTGGCCCCGGAACGAGCGGTAGCTCCCATCCGCCCCGCGCATCCGGCAGGTGAAGACGAAGCCCGGCTGCCCGTCGGCCGCCGCCCGGCGCGCGTCCGCGTCGAGGTGCAGGTCGTCGGGGTGGAGGCTTCGCCGCCAGCCGTCGCCCTTCACCTCGTCCTGCGTCAGGCCCGTGAACTCGAGCCATGACCGGTTCACCCACGCCACGCTGCCGGGGCCGTCGAACTCGGCGATGTGCGCCGTCACGCCGTCGGCCATCGCGCGGAACCGCCGCTCGCTCTCCTCGAGCGCGAGCACCGCGCGCTTGCGCTGCTCGATGTCCTTCACGAGCCCGAGGACCTTCACGCGCCCGGTCGCCTCGTCGCGGGTCCCGCTGAGCGAGAGGAGGCCCCAGAACGTCGTGCCGTCCTTGCGCACGTAGCGCTTCTCGAGCGCGTAGCTCTCGACCTCTCCCCGGATGAGCTTGCCCGCCGCCTCTTCTTCCTGAGCGACGTCGTCGGGGTGGGTGAACCGGCGCCAGTCCATCCCGCGCAGCTCCTCCAGCGAGTAGCCGAGCATCGCGCAGAAGGTCGGGTTCGCCTCGAGGACGCCCCGGCCCTTCTCGGCGAACGCGATCCCGATCGCCGGCGTCCGGAAGTAGGTGTCGAGCAGGTCCTGCCGCTCGCGCACCGCGCGCTCCGCGTCGCGCCGCTCGGTCAGGTCGCGGACGATGCCGTGCAGGAAGCGCTCCCCGTTCACCTCGAAGGTGCGGGAGCTGACCTCCACGGGGAAGGTGGTGCCGTCCTTGCGACGGTGGATGGTCTCGAAGCGGAGGCCGAAGTCCTGGTCCTGGATCATCTGCGGCGGGACGGTCCGCTGGCCGTCGATCCTCAGGTCCAGGATGTTCAGCGCCAGGAACTCCTCCCGCGTGTACCCGTAGGCAGCGAGGGCCCTGTCGTTCGCCTCCAGGATCCGACCGTCCGGGCGGATGACGAGCTCCATGTCGTTGAGCCGCTTCGCGACCTGGTGCTCGCGGGCCCGCTGGAGCGCGGCGTCGGAGCTCTGGACGTCGTGGGTGACGTCGACGATCGTGGTCAGCGTGGCGCCGGGGTCGTCCTCGGTCACGAGGCGCGAGGTGGTCTTCGCGACCCACCGATGGCGGCCGTCCGGGAACACGATGCGCACCCGGTCCCCGGGGCTCGCCCGCAGGCGCCGCCGCTCGTCGACGGGCACGTCCTCGGTCGCACGGCCATCCTCGAAGAACGTACCCCAGCCCGCCGGGCGGGGCCGGCGGCGTGCGAGCTGATCCTCGTCGAGCTCGAGGAGCGCGCGGGCGGCGGGATTCGACCAGACGATCACGCCGTCGGCCGAGCGCACGAACACGCCCACCTGGAGCGCCGCGAGCGCCGCGGTGGCCTGGGCGATGGCAGGCGGCGGGAGCTGCCGCGCCGTGATGAGGATCCCGACGCCGCCCTCCATCGCGACCGGCGCGAGCGAGCCATCCCACCAGGTCTCGTCACCGAGGATCACCTGCCGGTGGCGCGGGACCACGACGCGCTCCCCGGCCCGCGCCCGCGCGTGCAGCGCCCTGCTGAAGTCGCGGGTCTCGGGGAAGAGCTCGATGATGTCGGCGCCGACGACCTGCTCCGCCCGGAGCCCGGTCGCGCGGAGCCACTTCTCGTTTGCCCGGATGACGGTGCCGTCCGGGCCGACGAGGCACAGCCCTTCGCTCGCGGCCTCGAACATGGCCGAGAGGAAGTCGGAGACCGCTGGGGTCTGAAGGAGCGCCACCGGAACCTCCTGGGCGACCGCCACACGCCGGATGGGTGTTCTCATTCTGCTCCCGCCCGGGGCCTGTTGGTTAGCCAGGATTCCCCCGCCTCGGTTCGGTCGCGGCTGCTCCGGGGCTGAAACGCTGGGTGGGTCCATCCCGATCGCGTCACAGTGCGGCGTCCTGCCTCTCCTTATCGAGTGATCTTCCAGCCGAGGTCGCTCGCGTGAAGCCCTGGGTCGTCGCCCTCGCTTGCCTGCTCTCCAGCGCGACCGTCACGGCCGCCGAGCCGGAGGCCATCGTGGCGCGCAAAGCCACGGGGGACGTCCACCTCGACGGCCGGCTCGACGAGCGGGACTGGGGCGAGGCGCCAGCCTTCTCGCGGTTCGTCGAGAGCTTCCCCCAGGCCGGGGCGCCCGCGAGCCTCCCGACCGAGGTCCGGGTCCTCTTCGACGACACCACCCTCTACGTCGGCGTCACCTGCTCCGACCCGTCGCCCGACCAGATCGTCGGCCAGCTCGCCCGTCGCGACACGGACACGACCTCCGATCGCGTCGAGGTGGCCATCGACCCGGGCGCGGGCGGGCGCACCGCCTACGTCTTCGTCGTGAACGCCGCCGGCGTGCTGCGCGACGCGCTCCTCTTCGGCGACGTGAACTCCACCGACAGCTGGGACGCGGTCTGGGATGCCGCCGTCCACGTCGGGGAGCGGGGCTGGGTCGCCGAGATCGCCATCCCATTCCGCTCGCTCCGCCTGGGCGAGCCCTCGGACGGTGCGTGGGGCTTCGTGGTGCGCCGCCACGTGTCGCGGACGCACCAGGTGCTCGCTTCGGTGCTGATCCCGCAGGAGGCGAACCCGAGGAAGGCGGGCGAGCTCGTGGTGTCGCGGCTCGGCCGCCTCGAAGGGCTCGCCGGCGTGGACCCGCCGCGCTCCCTCGAGCTCCTCCCCTACGTCGCCGCGCGCGGGATCCTGCGCCCGCAGTACTCGGATCCCGCCCGGCCGAACCCGCGCCTCGTGGATCCGCTCCTCGACGTCGGGCTCGACCTCAAGCTCCCGCTCTCCCGGCAGCTCACGCTCACCGGCGCCGTGAACCCGGACTTCGGGCAGGTCGAGACCGACGAGGTGATCCAGAACCTCTCCACCTTCGAGCAGTTCTTCCCGGAGAAGCGGCCGTTCTTCCTCGAGGGGCTCGACATCTTCCAGCCCGTCGGCTTCGAGTACGGGACGCAGCAGCAGCTCTTCTACTCGCGCCGTGTGGGCCTCGACGCGCCCATCCTCGCGGCGGCGAAGCTCACGGGGAACGCCGGGGCCGGGCTCGAGGTCGGCGTGCTCGACACCGTGGTGATGGGGGCGGGGAGCGCCTCGCCGGAGGCGGACCCCGACCGGCGCTTCAGGTTCCACGCTCGCCAGCCGTTCCGCCTCGGCCCGGAGGACGCGTTCCCCGCCGAGCGCCCCGTGACCACCAACTACTTCGCGGCCGTCGCGCGGAAGAAGCTCGCCGGCGACCTCAGCACCGGCGTCACCGTGGCGGCCGCGACGCCGCTCGAGCAGCGCTGCTACGAGGGCGCCGGCTGCGGCGCCACCGGCTCGAACGCCCTCGCCCTCGACCTCGACGACGCGGGCGAGTGGGGCGGCTTCGGCCAGCTCTCGCTCTCCCAGGCGGTGGGCGGGGGCTCCTCGGGCCGCACGCTGCGGGACGGCACCGTGCTGCGCGCGGGCGACCTCGGGCTCGGCGGCCACATGCGCTGGGGGAAGCTCGGCGGCGAGCCGTTCCGCTTCGACGTGCAGTACGTCTACCAGCCGCCGAAGCTCGACCTCAACCGCATCGGCTTCCAGCCGTTCGCGGACTACCAGTGGGCGGACCTGAACCTCCACTACGTGCGCCCGAACGGCATCGGCCCGTTCCACGCGTTCCAGGTGGACTACAACCTCGACCTCAACTGGACCGCGGACGGCCGGCTCCCGCGCGGCGTGAACACGAACGTCTACTCGTCGCTGCAGCTGCCCGGGTACCAGAAGATCGGCGCGCGCGTCGGCCTCGAGGTGCTCCAGTACGACACGCGAGAGATCGTCCGTGCTGGCGTGCCGTTCGAGCGCACGAGCGACGGGTTCGTCGCGCTCGTGTTCGCGTCCGATCCGCACCAGGCGCTGCAGGCGAACGGGGACGTGTTCGTCATCCGCACGATCGCCGCGGGCCCGTTCAGGGCGAAGACCGGCTGGGGCTGGGACCTCAACGCGAGCTGGCGGCCGCACCCGCGCCTCGAGACCCGGCTCGAGGGCGCCTACGGCCTGAAGCCCCAGGGCCCGCGCTGGATCGAGACGCTCGACGACGGCACCGCGGTGTTCGGCGTGCAGGACCCGGAGTTCATCTCGCTCACGCTCCGCCAGCAGCTCGTCTTCACGCCGCGCCTCACCGCCCAGCTCTACGTCCAGTTCTTCAGCCAGGCGATCCGGTGGGGGCCCACCTTCTACGGCGCGTCCCTCGTGGGCCGGCGCGAGCTGTCGCACTCCGACCTCGTCCCGATCACCTACGGACAGGACCCGAGCGCCCACGACGCGGTCGTGAACGTGAACGCGGTGCTGCGCTGGGAGTACCGGCTCGGCTCGACGATCTACGTCGTGTACACGCGCTCGCAGAGCGAGCTGCCGCCCGCGGGCGACCGCGCGCCGCCGGGCGGGATCGGGACGCCGGAGCTCCTGCGCGGGCCGAAGGTCGACTCGGTCATGGTGAAGTGGACGTGGTGGAGCGGGGGGTGAGCGTTCGGCGAAGCCGGGGGTCACGCGGCTCGCCGCGGCTGATGGTCGCATCTCGCGCGGGTCGTGCGCATGCACTCGACCCCGCGGCGCGGCGCAACCCCGCTCGACGTGGAGTCAACACCCACTTCGGCACATCCAGATGACTACCCGGGGTTGAAGGGGCGAACCCTCCCTCGGGTTGCGTCACGATCAGTCAAGTGGTTGGCTGCGCGCGCACTCGAGTTGCTCCGAGTGAACGACCCCGGGGGGGGGACATGTACCGTATCGTCGTCGGTCCTGTGGTGGCACTGATCTTCGGGGTTCCGCTCCTGCTCGTCGCCGCGCCGATGTTCATCTGGCCGTCGCCCTGGCTCGCCGCGGCGCTCCTCCTCGCGGGCCCCATGGCTTACGCGACGCTGTTCGTGCTCGTGGCGGGCACGCTCAGCCTGCCGTTCCAGCGGGCGATCGTGCCGGGTACCTTCCCGAGAGACCTGTCGCATCCGGTCTACAAGGCACGCCGCCTGTACGGGCTCTGCTGGACCTCGGTCTACTACTTCAAGCCGCTCTACTTCCTCTGCCTCACGGTGCCGCCGCTGAAGTGGCTCACCTTCCGGCTCTTCGGCTACCGCGGCTCGATGGACTTCACGGTCTACCCCGACACCTGGATCCGCGACCTGCCGCTCCTCGACCTCGGGCCGGGCACCTACCTCGCGAACCGCGCCACCCTGGGCACCAACATGTGCCTGCGCGACGGCACGCTCATCGTCAACTCGATCAAGACCGGCCGGAACTGCCTGGTCGGACACCTGAGCATGCTGGCGCCCGGCGTCGTGATGGAGGACGAGTCGGAGGTCGCGGTCGGGTGTGCGGTCGGGATCGGCGCCAGGATCGGCGCCGGGGCGCTGGTCAACGGGAGGGCCAGCGTCAACCACTTCTCGCGGGTTGGCGCGAACGCTCGCGTGGAGAACGGCGCCTACGTAGGTCTCAAGGCCAAGATCGGCGACGGGCTCGTCTTGCCTCCGTGCATCATGGTCCCACCCCGGGCGAGCCTCAGGACCCAGGACGACGTCTCGAGACTCATCTCGACGGCAAACGCCGACGTGACACGCTTCGGCCGGCAGCCGGAGCCCGTCCTGCAGGAGCCTGCTCCGGGCATCGCCTCGAATCCGCGGACTGCGGCCGAAAGCTAGTTGCAGCCTGCGCGGCCCGGAGAAGAGTAGGTTCTAGCGGGAGGACGCACGGTGATTCCCTTGCATTGGTCCACGCGCGAGCCCATTCCCGATCTCGAGGCGATCGTGGAGAACCTGCGAAACCACGGCGGCTCGATCGTCGCGTACCAGCGCGTGTGGTCCCTCGGCATCGTCTCGGTCGTGTCCGAGGAGGTCCGCTGGGTACCTCCGCGCACCAGCCGTTTCGTGGCAGGGCTCCCTCACGCGGTCTTCTGTCTTCTGCTGGGGTGGTGGTCCTTCTCGGGCTTCTTCGCGACCATCTCCGCGCTCATCAGGAACTTCATGGGTGGGCTGGAGATCACGCCACTCCTGCAGCCCTCCACGGAAGGCCAGCCACGGTCGCTTGGACAGGACGCCGTCCAGCAGCTGCAGCGCGCCGCGCGGCTCCAGCAACTCGTCGTTGCGGGCGTGCTCTTCTTGATCCTTGCCGCACTCGTTGCCTGGGTGGCCCTCCCCTCGATGCGCCACGCGGGTGTCATCAGGCGGTGAGTTGCCGCTCGACCGCTCGAGGCGCGCGAGTCGAGAGAGCGACGCCGGCTACGGCAGATCGATGACCGTGAACCCGCCGGGGCCGGCCGCGAGGACCGCCTCGTTCGCCAGGGCACCCGCGCGCGCAGGTGGTCAATGACCGGTTCGACCCAGGCCCGTGCCGAGCTTTTCGGCAGCCCCGCCGACCGGAAGCACATCGGAAGCAGAGTCTGGTCAACGCCGTAGAGCCGCGAGGGTCCTCGGGGAGTCCGACCCTGCTCCGATGAAGCAGACCGCAGCGCCCGAAAACACTGAGGCCCGGTCAGCTTGCGCGGACCGGGCCCCTTCGATGTCGGACGAGATGGAGTGCCTGGACCCGGAATCGAACCAGGGACACGGGGATTTTCAAGCTTCGTTCGGAAGTGGCCAGGTCCGCGGCGGCACAGGAGAACTCCCGTTCCGCGCGAGTAACTGAAGCGCCGGTGTAGCAGGTCTCCCAGACGTGAGGCTCACGTGACCGCTTCGAACCGCACGTTTTCGTACTCGACGATCACGTCGGCCCCTTGAAGCTCGTGTCCCGTCGGCCCCAGCACCCGTGCGCGAACCCACTGGAACTCGCGGGGATCGTTGCAGTTGGCCCAGTCGAAGAACTCGATGAACTTCATCTCGACCGTGTCGTCGAGGCGCGTTTCCGCCCACTGATTGGTCTTCTCGCCTACCTGGCGAGCGAACATCGCAGGCAGGCCGCCCGGCGCTCGGGTTGGGACCACGACGAGCGCGTCGAGGTAGCCGTCGGGATGCCTTTCCCAGAGGCCAGGTCGGCGCTCGAATTGGGACAGTATGAGCGCATCGAGCAGCGCCTTCTCGACTGGGAAGAACTCGTGCCAGCCATCGCGCATCGGCTGGAAGTAGACGTTCCAGACGTGTTTCGCACACTCGCGGTACCGGAGCACTTCTTGGGTGAAGTCCATACCGCCTGTGAGTAGCTCGCTGGCGGGCCGAGCAGCAGCCACGCGTGGGGACCGTTCGACCTCGCGCCGAAGCCTACTTCAGTTCGGTGTCGCAGCCACCCAGCTGCTGCGTCGTCGGAGACAGCGGGCCGGCTACGGCAAGTCGATGACCGAGAACTTCCCCGGGCCGGTCACGAGGACCGCCCTGTTCACCAGGGCATCCCCGGTGGCGAGCAGGTGGTCGATGGCCGGCTCGACCCAGGCCCACTGCTGGTCGCGCGAGAGGCCGACCGCGCCGCGGAGGACGACGAGGCCTGGGTGGAGCTCCACGCCGCCGGCGAGCTCGAGGAAGTCCGCTGCGTTGAGCGTGACCACGATCTGGTCGTGCTCGTACGCGTAGCGCCACACCTCGGGATCCGTGGCCCCCGGCATCCCGATGTGCGCCACGTGGACGGCCACCACGCCCTTCGATGCGAGGCGCTCCACCATCGTCGGCGTGAGGTTCTCGTCGATGAGGACGTTCACCCGTCACCCGCGGACGAACCTGGGCCGCTTCCTCGGACGCCCCGGCGGACGGCCGAGGGCGACGTACATCTTCGCGAACTCGACGTCCTCGTGGGTGAGGGCGGGGTAGTCCTCGAGCAGCTCGGCGACCGGCTCGCCGTTCCGGGCGCGCTCCCCCACGAACCGGACGCTGATCCGGGTGTCCTCGAAGACGGGCTCGCCTCCGAGGACGTCAGGGCGCGAGACCACCCTGGCGCGGCCGCGCAGGAACGTCCCGACCCGCTGCTCGACCCGCCGCTCGACCTCGTCCATCGCGAGGACGACCTCGACCTGGCCCTCCAGGACGAGGCTGCGCGCCTCCCGGCGCCACCGGCCTGACCGGACCTTCCGCGAGGCGAGGAGCTCGAAGAGCTCCGTCCGGAGCTTCCTGTCGAGCCCGACCGGCAGCTCGTTCAGGAGGACGAAGTAGACCACCTCGCTCGGGCTGAACCGCCTTCGCCCCCGCGTCCGGCCTGCCCGAGCGACCCGGGCCGCGAGCTCGTGGCGAATGGACTTCTCCGTCGCGCCCGAGAGAACGGACGTCTCCTTGAGGCTGAGGTCGGCGGTGAGGGCTTCGTTAATCATGACCACGCTCTGGTCATGATTATATCCCCTCGGGAGCCCTGAGCAACCTGTCGCGCCGGTTCCTGGACGATGCTCCAGCTCAAGCACCTTCCATTCGGCGCCTGGCTGCGCGGCAGTCAGCTACTCGAGCCGTTCCGTCCGTGAACGAGGGCAATCCGTCACTCGGAGGTAGGCGTACTCGGCGCCGAGCACCACCACTAGAACTGCGATCAGGCTCGGCAAGTATCCGACCGCGAAGGTCACGAGTTGGTAGCTCGGGGTGCGCGCGTAGTCGTCAATCGTCCCCGGCGGTGCTTCCGCGGCCCGCCGCATAAGGCTCCAGAGGACCGCCGCGCAAACGGCGAACCAGACCGCGAGAGTGGTTCCGAAGACCCGTGATCGTGCTCGCATACCCCTCAACCTCCAGGACGTGCGACACCGCCCACCATACCTGGTCCTCGCCGCTGGACCTGCCGCCTGGCTCTCGCCTTGTACCTCCAGAGGTCGCTCCTCGCGCACGCCCTCGAGCGCGGCGACGCGCTCGACTCCGACGCGCTCCCCTCGCCCGAAAACACTGAGGCCCCGAGGACTTTGCAGTCCCGGGGCCCCTTCGATGTCGGACGAGATGGAGTGCCTGGACCCGGAATCGAACCAGGGACACGGGGATTTTCAATCCCCTGCTCTACCAGCTGAGCTATCCAGGCGATGCCCCCACGGCCGGAGCCGCGGGGCGACGGTTCTACGATCGCCCGGCCCAAAAGGCAACGGCGGAATGGCAGGTTGAGACCGCCAGGCTCAGCGGGCGGTTGCGGAGGGACGCGGGCCCCGCAGTCCGGTGAGCGGACCCGGCGCGGGTGGGCGTCAGACCTTCGGGATCGCCTTCAGGACCGCGCGGCCGTCCTTCACCTCGACCTTGAAGTCGACGGCCTTGGCCTTGAAGCGCGCCATGAGCTCGGGCGTCTGCTTCGCGACGGTGCGCGCGACGGCGTCGAGGCTGATCTTCGAGACGTCCTCGCCGCACTGCCTCTTCGCGGCGACGTACTGGTCGAAGAGCGCCTTCACCTTCGGGTCCACGGCGGCGGGGCGCGGGGCGGCGGGGGCCGGTGACGCCGCGGGTTTCGCGGCGGCGGCCACAGGAGCCGAGGCCGCGGCGGGCTTCGCGGGCTCGGCGACCTGGACCGGCGCGGCCTGGGCCGGTGTCCCGCCGGCCGGCGTGGGCGGGCGCTGCTCGGCGGGTGCGTCCTTCGAGCGGAGCCGCGCCTTGAAGAGGTCGCGCCGGTAGGTGCCCTCCTCCTTCTCGCGCGCGCTGCGCACCCAGAGCCGCTCGTAGGAAAGGTAGCGCGCGTGCAGCGACTGGATGCGGAACTTGAGGGCCGCGTTGCGCGTGAAGGCGTCCTTCACGAGCATGACGCGCTTTCTGATCTCGCTCTGCTCGCGCTTCGGCTCGCGGCGCTCGTAGCCGAGGAAGTACTGGTCGTAGCGGGCCTTCACCCGCTCGAGCTCCTCCTCGATCTCCTTCACCTCGAGGCTGAGCTGCTCCTTCTCGCGCTTCGCGCGCGCGAGCGCGTCCGCCTCCGACTCCTGCGGCGGCGGACCGCCGGCCCGCTGCGGGGAGCCTGGCTTGCCGGGGATGCGCGGGGGGAGCGCCACATGGGGAGTCTACGGCGCGTCCCGGCCTCCGGGCAAACGGCTACGCGGGGGCCGGCGCGAGGGCCGCGCGCGCCCGGCGGCCGATCGCCCACACCGCGAGGCCGGCCGCGAAGATGAACACCGAGGTCCACTGCGCCGAGTTGATGCCGGCGAGGTAGCCACGGTCGAGGTCGCCGCGGAAGAGCTCGGTGATGCTCCGCTGGATGCCGTACATCATGAGCCAGGCCGCGAGCACCTGCCCGTGGAACTGCTTGCGCGGGCGGATGAGGAGCACGAGCACGAAGAACAGCCCGAGCTCGCCGAAGGCCTCGTAGAGCTGGGTGGGGTGCAGCGCGACCGTGTGCAGGTGGTCCGGCGCGATGAGCTCGGGCTTCTCGATGACGAGCGTCTGGTAGGCGAGCGACTCGGTGCCGAACTTCGCGCCCCAGGCGTGCTCGCCGGTCATGCGGCCGCCCCAGCAGCAGCCCGCGGCGAAGCAGCCGAGCCGGCCGAGGAAGTGGCCGAGCGCGACCTGCGGGATCATCGTGTCGGCGTGCGCGAGGAAGTTCATCCTGTTCGCGCGCATGTAGAGGATGGCCGCGAGCACGGCGCCGATGAAGCCGCCGTAGAACACGAGCCCGCCCTCCCAGACCACGAGGATGCGCGGCACCGAGCCGATGGCGGTCTCGGCCATGAAGCGGCCGGGGCCGAAGTAGTCCTCGAGGTGGAGCAGGATGTAGTAGACGCGGCTGCCGACGAGCGCGGCGACGAGGATCCAGAAGGAGAGGTCGGCGATCTTCTCGGGGTCCTGCCCGCGGCGCGCGCCCTCGCGCTGCGAGAGCCAGATGCCGACGAGGAACGCCGAGGCGATGAGGAGGCCGTAGGTGTGGAGCGGCAGCTCGCGGCGCCCGTCGAGGAGGCCGCGCGCCCAGAGCACGCCCACGATCGCCGCGAGGATCGCGACCAGGAACGCGTCGTCCTTGAGCGCCTGGACGAAGGTCACCGGCTTCCCCTCGGCCTTCGAGCGGCGCACGTAGGCGATGGCCCGGCCGGCCACGAAGAGGACGAACAGGCCGAGCGCGACCGGCTTCCCGAAGCCGGCGGGGATCACGATGGTGAAGATGACGGGCAGCATGGAGCCTCTCAGGCGGACGCGGGCGCCCGCTCCTTCGCGGGGCCGGGGTGCAGGATCAGGAGCGCGACGCCGACCACGATGAGCGAGTCGGCGACGTTGAAGGTCGGCCAGGCGATGTCCGGCCGGTTCCACCAGTGCCACTCGATGAAGTCGATGACGTAGTGGCGCGCGAGGCGGTCGATGAAGTTGCCGATGGCGCCGGAGAGCACCGCCGCGAGCGCGAGCTGGAGGAGCCGCTGGTCCTCCCGGGCCTTCCGGTACGTCGTGATGATGAAGATCACCGCCGCGACGATGACCGCGGTGAAGAACCAGTTCCGCGTGTCGGGCGAGAGGTTCCTGAACATCGAGAACGCGGCGCCGGGGTTCTCGGCGTAGCTCATCCGCCACCACGCCGGGTGGACGATGTACGGCGCCGTGGCGAGCCCCTCGAGGTGGCGCGCCTTGTAGAACTGGGCCACCTTCTCGAACGTCGTCTCGGCGCCGACCCGCGTGAAGAGCGCGGTGAGGTGCTCGACCGCGAGGTACTTCGTCCACTGGTCGAGCGCGACCAGCACGACGAAGCACACCGCGAGCAGCTGCCACTTCCCGAGCCTCACGTCAGGGCCTCCGCGCACTTCCCACAAACCGTCGGATGCGCCGGCGCCTTCCCGACGTCCTCGGTGAACATCCAGCAGCGGTCACACTTCTGGCCCGGGGCGCGGGCGACCTCGGCCCCGAGCGGGCCGTCGGCGAGCACCACCTTCGACACGATGAAGATCCCGGGGAGCTCCGCGAGGTTGGCCTCGAGCAGCTCCTTCGTCTCGCCGTCCGCCTTCACGGTGACCATCGCCTCGAGGCCGGACCCGATGAGCTTCGCGCGGCGGGCCTCCTCGAGCTTGCCCTGGACGAGCGCGCGCACCTCGAGGAGCCGCCCGTAGCGGGCCTCGAGCGCCTC
This sequence comes from Anaeromyxobacter sp., assembly GCA_046351695.1. Lineage (GTDB taxonomy): Bacteria > Myxococcota > Myxococcia > Myxococcales > Anaeromyxobacteraceae > Anaeromyxobacter. Next base: position 354,517 of record JAXLYA010000003.1, read on the forward strand.
GGCGTCCGCCGGGGCCTTCCGATCGGGGAGCCCCGCCAGGAACACGGACTCGGCGGTCTTGCCCGGCAGGAACTCCCAGGCCTCCGAGGCCGTGAAGGAGAGCACCGGCGCGAGGAGCCGGAGGAGGTCCTGCGCGATGATCCAGAGCGCGGTCTGCGCGGAGCGGCGGGCCTTGCCGTCCTTCTTCCAGGTGTAGAGCCGGTCCTTCAGCACGTCGAAGTACACGGCCGAGAGGTCCACCGAGCAGAACTGCGTGGTCGCGTGGTAGGCGACGTGGAACTCGTACTCCTCGTAGGCCTGCTTCACCTTCTCGTCCCAGGCCGCGAGGCGCCCGAGCGCCCAGCGGTCGATGGGCTCCATGTCCTCGACCTTCACCGCGTCCTTCGCGGGGTCGAAGCCGTGGAGGTTGCCGAGCGCGTAGCGGATGGTGTTGCGGATCTTCCGGTAGCCCTCGGCGAGCCCGGCGAGGATCTGCGGCGAGAGCGCCACGTCGTCGCGGTAGTCGGACGCGGACACCCACAGGCGCAGCACGTCGGCGCCGTACTTGTTGATGATCTCCTCGGGCGTCGTGCCGTTGCCGGCGCTCTTCGACATCGGCCGGCCGTTCTCGTCGAGCACGAAGCCGTGCGTGAGCACCGCCTTGTAGGGCGCCGCGCCGTGGATGGCGACCGAGGTCAGGAGCGACGAGTGGAACCAGCCGCGGTGCTGGTCGGAGCCCTCGAGGTACAGGTCGACCGGCACGCCCATGCCCTCGCGCTCGGCGACGGCGAACCACGAGACGCCGGAGTCCCACCACACGTCGAGGATGTCCTGCTCGCGGCGGAATGCGTCCTTGCCGCACTTCGGGCACTTCTCGCCCTTCGTGAAGTCGGCCGGGGCGCGGCGGTACCACGCCTCGATGCCCTCCTCCTCGAACGCGGCCGCCACGCGCTCCATCGCGGTGGGCGACACGAGCGCCTCGTCGCAGCCCTCGCAGTAGAAGACCGGGATCGGCACGCCCCAGGTGCGCTGGCGCGAGATGCACCAGTCCGGGCGGTTCTCGATCATCCCGTGGATGCGCTCCTCGCCCCACTTCGGCACCCAGGAGACCTTGCGGATCTCGGCGAGCGACTTTCGGCGGAGGTCGTCGTGCTCGAGCGAGACGAACCACTGGTCGGTCGCGCGGAAGACGACCGGGTTGTGGCACCGCCAGCAGTGCGGGTAGCTGTGCTTGAGGGACGCCTTCGGGTCGGAGAGGAGGTGCCCCGACGCGTGGAGGTCGGCGACGATCTCCGGGTTCGTCTCGAAGATCTTCTTCCCGGCGTACTTCCCGGCCTCCGGCGTGAAGCGGCCGGCGCCGTCGACGGGGTTCAGGATCTCGAGCCCGTACTTGAGCCCCACCACGTAGTCCTCGGCGCCGTGGCCCGGCGCCGTGTGCACGAGGCCGGTGCCGGCCTCCAGCGTCACGTGGTCGCCGAGGATGACCGGCGAGGTGCGGTCCATGAACGGGTGCCGGTACTTCAGGCCCTCGAGGTCCTTGCCCTCGAGGTACGCGAGGATGCGCTTCGGGTCGACGAGGTGCTCGGCCGAGACCGCGCCGCCGCCGGTGGAGGCGGCGTGCGCCTCCGGCGAGTGCGGCACCGGCACTGACTTCACCGCGAGCTCGTCCGGCGCGCAGGCCTCCAGGAACGCCGCGAGGAGGTCCTTCGCGACGACGACGACCGTGCCCTTGAGATCGTAGGCGACGTAGGTGAAGTCCGGGTGCGCCGCGACCGCGAGGTTCGCGGGCAGCGTCCAGGGGGTGGTGGTCCAGATGACGAGGCGGGCCTTCCTGCCGGCGAGCTTCGGGTCCGGGAGCGGGTCCACGAGGTCGAACGCCACGTGGATCGACGGCGAGGTGTGGTCCTCGTACTCGACCTCGGCCTCGGCGAGCGCGGTCCGGTCGGTGACGCACCAGTAGACCGGCTTCTTGCCGCGGTAGAGGAAGCCCTTCGCGGCCGCCTTGGCGAGCGCGCGGACGATCGCGGCCTCGTAGCCGCGCGACATCGTCAGGTACGGCGTCGCCCAGCGGCCGGACACGCCGAGCCGCTTGAACGACTCGCGCTGCTTGTCGATCCACTTCTGCGCGTACTTCCGGCAGGCCTCGATGATCGCGGGCCGGTCCATGTCGCGCTTCGCCTTGCCGAGCTCCTTGTCGACCTTGAGCTCGATCGGCAGGCCGTGGCAGTCCCAGCCAGGCACGTAGTCCGCCGCCTCGCCCTTCTGGTTGCGGTAGCGGACGACGATGTCCTTCAGGATCTTGTTGAGCGCGTGGCCGATGTGGATGTCGCCGTTCGCGTAGGGCGGGCCGTCGTGCAGCACGTACCGCTTCGCGCCGGGGCGGGCCGCGTTCTGCGCGACGACGCGCTGGAAGATCGCCGTCTCCTCCCAGCCGCGCAGGATCTCGGGCTCCCGCTGCGGGAGGTTCGCCTTCATGGCGAACCCCGTCTGCGGGAGGTTCACGGTCTCTTTGTAGTCCACGGGTCCTCGGTACCTGCGGGGCCGGCGCTCGGGGGCGCGACTCCCGCGGAAAGAGGACTTTTCTAGCAGCCGTGGGGGGTCCGATCAACGAACGCGTCGACCCTTCAGGGCCCGGTCTTGAACGGCGTGACCTCGGCCCGGGTCATGCCCATCCGGACCTCGTCGTAGACGTGCGACCGGTAGTCTCCCCAGGCGAGCGTGACCCCGTTGATCACCGCGGCGTAGTTCGCGTTCGAGGACTTCGCGCCGGGCGCCGGGAGCGGCCCGGCGAGCGGCGGGTTCGCCCAGGCCACGATCGTGTCGGCGCCGGTCTCGGAGAAGTCGGTCCGCACGAGGACGAACGCAACGCCGTCCGCGCCGAAGCCCGGGATCACCGAGGAGGACCCGCCGGTGGAGCAGTAGAAGCAGCCGGTGAACACGCTCGTCCCGCCGACGCCCGCGAGCAGCGCCGGGGAGCCGAAGCTCCACCCCTGGCCGAGGGTCATCGTGACGTAGTCGATGCTCGTCGGCCCGGTGGCGTGCTTCATGAGGAAGCTCGTCCAGCGGCTCGTGCACTTCGTGCCGGCGTCGGAGGTCGTCGGCCGCTGCCCCTGGCCGTAGAAGATGGCGCTCGCCTCCTGCCAGGCGCCGCCGGTGGCGAGGAGCACCCTCCCCGCGCCGTCGGTGTAGCCGAGGCCCGCGACGATCGCGCCGGAGGAGGCGCCGGTGATGACGCTCGAGGGGCCCTGCTGCGTGACCTTCCACGGACCGGACCAGCCGGTGCCGCCGGTCGCGCCGGAGAGGAACGTGCCGAGCGTGTAGTCGAAGCCCTCGTACGCGGGCGTGACGGCGACGGGCTCGACGCCGAGGAGCCCCGGATCGCTCGGCACGCTGCCGGCCGCGTTCGTGAACACGGCGCGGTAGCGCGTGCAGGTGTCGGCGGCCGCGCGCGACGGGGTCACGTAGGTGGGCTCCGTCGCGCCCGGGAGGTCCGTCCAGGTCGTGCCGTCCGTGCTCGACTGCCACTGCACGGTCGGGGCGGGGTCGCCGGTGGCCGCCGCGGTGAAGCTCGCGGGGTCGCCCGCGACGACGGTGATCGGCTCGGGCTGGAGCGTCACGGTCGGCGCGACCGGGGAGAAGACGGTGAGCGAGGCGGCGCGGCTGTCGACGGCGCCCGCGGAGTTGGAGACGTGGACCCGGTAGAGGTACCCGCTCATCGGCTGCGCGGTGTTCTTCACCTCGAGCGTCGCGGCGGTGCCGCCGTCGACGGCCTTCCAGCTCAGCCCTTCGTCGTCGGAGACCGACCACGCGTAGGCGGGCGAGGTGCCGGAGGCCACCACGGTGAACGTGGCGGTGGCGGGCGCGGTGACGGTCGCGTCGGCGGGCTCGGTCGTGATGGCCGGCGCGATCACGGCCGCGGCGACGGTCAGCCTCGCGGCGTTGCTCGTGACGCTGCCCGCGGCGTTCGTGACGCGCGCGCGGTAGCGGGTGGCGTCCTGGGCGAGCGTGGCGGTCGCGATCGCGAGGTGCGCCGCCGTCGCGCCCGTCAGATCGCTCCAGGCCGCGCCGTCCGGGCTCGACTCCCACTGGTACGCGAGCGGCGCCGTGCCGGACGCGGCCACGTCGAACGCGGCGGGCTCGCCCTCGACCACCGATGCGTCGGCCGGCTGGGCCGTGATCGCGGGCGCGGTCGCCGTCGGGCCCGGGGAACCGTCGCCGCTCGAGCCGCCGCTGCAGGCGGCGAGGAGGGCGCTCGCGAGGAGCAGGCCGGGCACGGCGCGCCGCGGGACGAAACCGGTCATGAGCGACTCCGGAGCAGCCAGGGGACCAGGGGGTTCGACGCTGGGTTCTAACCCCCGTGGCCGGTCGCCGCGCTTCGTGTCGGCTCACCGGACGGGTGCAGGCGCGGGCAACACGGTCAGCCGGGCGGCCTGGCTCAGCGCGGTCCCGGCGGCGTTCTGCACCCGCACGCGGAAGAGCGTCCCGTCGTCGAGCAGGCTCGCCTCCGCGATGGTGTACCGGGGGTGCGTCGCGCCGAGCACGTCGTACCAGCTGCCGTCCGCGTTGAACTCCCACTGGAACTTGAGCGGCGGCGTGCCGGTCGCGCCGCCGAGGAACGCGGCCGGGGCGCCCTCGATCGCGGTCACGTCGGCGGGCTGGACCGCGATCACCGGGAGGGTCGGCGCCGGGGCCTCCGGCATGTCCACGCCGCTCCCGCACGCGGCGAGCGCGGCGAGGGCGAGCGGCGCGAGGCACCTCGAGAGGCTGGACATCCGGCGGCGGACCTCGGTCTCCCCTTCGAGACCTCCAGGGTTGTAGGTGCCTCACCCCCGGCGCGCCAGCCGCGGGCCCTACGGCCCCGGGCGGGCCGCCCACGACGCGGTGCGCTTCATCTCCCCCCACGCGCGCCGCCGCCCGGTGGCCCACTCCACCATCGCCGCGAGCCGCCAGACCGCGGTGAGCTGCCGGTAGCCGGCGTTCTCGACCACGATCGCGGCGAGGAGCGCCGCGAGGTGGGCCGGGCGCTTGTAGAGGTGGAACGACACCTCCTCGAGGAGGAGCGCGCTCACCGAGAGCAGCACGCCGAGCCCGGTCGCCGCGACGAGGAAGGCGAGGAACGCCTGGCCGGAGAGGTGCCCCGTCGCGACCGTGACGCCGAGCACGAGGTAGCCCGTCACCTCGGCGAGCGGGCCGAGCCCCTCGAAGAGGAGCAGCGCCGGGAAGGCGAACCAGCCCGCCGCCCCGCCGCGCCGGTGGAAGAGGAGCCCGCGGTTCGCCGACAGGCTCTCGAGGAGGCCGCGCTGCCAGCGCATCCGCTGCTTGCGCAGGACCGCGATCGACTCGGGCGCCTCGGTCCAGCAGATCGGGTCCGGGACGAAGACGATGCGGTACGGCGCGCCCGCGGCGCGGTGCAGCCGGTGGAGCCGGACGACGAGCTCCATGTCCTCGCCGACCGTGCCCTGCGCGTAGCCGCCCGCCTCGAGCACGACGTTGCGCCGGAAGAGCCCGAACGCGCCGGACACGATGAGCACCGCGTTGAAGGGCGACCAGCCGAGCCGCCCGAACAGGAACGCGCGCAGGTACTCGACGATCTGCACGCGGGCGAGCCAGCCCCGCGGCACGCCGATCTGCTCGATGAAGCCCTCGGAGACCCGGCACCCGTTCGCCACCCGGATCGTGCCGCCGGTCGCGATGGTGCGCGGGTCCTCGAGGAACGGCCGCACCACGCGGAAGAGGCTGTCCCGCTGGAGGATCGAGTCGGCGTCGACCGCGCAGAAGAGCGGCGAGCGGGCGGCGTTGATGCCGGCGTTGAGCGCGTCGGCCTTCCCGCCGTTCTCCTTGTCGATGACGCGCAGGCTCGGGTGGCGCAGCGACCGGTACACGGTGCGGACCGGCTTCGACGGGACCGCCACCCGGTAGGCCTCCGGGAACGGCACGAGGTCGAACTCGCGTTTCAGCACGTCCAGCGTCTCGTCCCTCGAGCCGTCGTTGATCACCACGATCTCGAAGGACGGGTACTCGAGCTGCAGCATCGAGCGGACCGACTCGGCGATGGTGGCGCCCTCGTTGTAGGCCGGCACGAGCAGGGAGACCGGCGGGACGAGCGCGGAGAGGTCCTTGCGGTCCCAGGACACGCTCGCGCCGAGGTCGCGCTCGATGGCCCGCGCCGCGATGAGCGTGAGCGCGAGGTAGAGGAGGTTCACGCCCGCGAAGTACGCGAGGAAGAGGACCTCGACGACGCCGATGGCGCCGCCCGGGCTCAGACGCGGCCCTCCGCGAGCACGTGGGCGAAGATGTCGCGCGCGTAGCGGTCGGCGAGCTTCATGACGTCCGCCGCGTGCGACGCCGGAGGGCCGAACCGGCCCGCGCAGAGCGCCTGGGCGGCGCGGTACCGGACCCACCACTGCCCGTCGCGGAGCAGCGCGAGCAGCCGGTCGCGGTCGGGCGGGGTGCCGATGCGGCCGAGCGCGTTGGCGGCCTGCGTGCGCACGGCCCAGGATGGGTGGAGGCACCCCTCGCGCGCGAGCTCGACGAGGCCGGGCGTGCGCGCGTGACGCAGCACCGAGGCGATGACCTCGGGGTCGGCGTCGGGCGCGAGCACCGAGAAGAGGATCTCCTCCGCCACGCCCCGCTCCACGACCTCGACGAGCGGGAGGAGCCGGACGAGCTGGTCGGCGGGTGCGCCGGCGCACGCCCGCTGGAGCTCGCGCCCGACCGCGGCGGGGGCGGCGCTCGAGAGCGCGGTGACGAGCAGCGAGGCGGGCCAGTCCTGCCGGCGCGCGATGCGCGGCACGATCGCGGCGGGAGCGCGGCCCGGGTCGATGCGCACGAGCGCGCGCGCCGCGGTGAGGGAGAGGTAGGCGCGCGGATCGTCGAGGTGGGCGTGGACGGCGTCGAAGTCGTCCGGCCGGCCGAGGTGGCCGAGCAGCCGGAGGGCCTGCACCTGCTCGACCGGGCGGCCGCGGACGAGGCGGCGGCGGGCCTCCGTGTCCGCCCCGGCGCCCTCCGCGACCCGGCCGAGCGCGGCGCGCGACTCGACGTCGAGCGCGTCCATGACGTCGTTCCACAGGCCGAGGAACGCGTCGAGATCCTCGCGCGCCACCGGCGGCGCCGGCGGGATCCCGCCCATCGCCGCCTCGAACAGCCGCGGCCGCCACGCGGCGAGGAAGGCGTCGCGCCGGGCCTCGCGGAGGGCGGTCGCGCGGCGCACGCGGAGCACCTGCACGGTCAGCGCGGCGGAGAGCGAGAACGTCGCGAGCGCCGCGCCCCAGGCGACGACGACGAACGGATCAGAACTCGCGAACCAGGCCAAGGTGGCCCCCCGTCCGCGTGTACAGCTTGCCTTGCCGCTGGACCCCGGCGCCCCAGCTCACCGACCAGGGGCTCCGCCCGAGCGCGCTCCGCCCGGCGACCGCCACCGCGCGCACGCCGGTCACGAGCACCCGGCCGCCGCCGAGGCTCTCGAGCTCGCGGCCGGCGGAGAGCACGAGCCCGGCCCGGTCCCGCTCGCGGAAGTACACGTCGGCGGCGAGCGCACCGGAGAGGCCCCACGCGCCGGACACCGTCGCCGCGAACCCGGTGCCGGACACGCGGAAAGCCCCGAGATAACGCTCGATCCCGAGCGTGCCCACGGCGACGTCGGTGGTGCCGGACACGGCCCGGAACCGGGAGAGGCGCCCGGCGGCGAGCGCCACGAGGCCGCCGCCGGGGGCCCACTGCGCCCGGGCGCCGGCGGTGAGCGCCGGGAGCACGTGGTGCGTCGCGCTGCCCCCGCCGTCGAGCGACAGCACCCACCGCTCGCCGACCGGCGCCGAGGCCGTGGCCGAGAACGCGGCGTCGACGCGATCGAAGCGCTCGACCCGGCTCGCCTGCGCGGCGAGGCCGGGCCGGTCGCGCGCGGTGAGGTCGAGGCGCAGCGCGGTCTCGCGCCAGCCGGACTGCCCGCCGGTGAGGACGTCCTCGGCGTGGGAGAGCTCGACCTCGCCTGCGGCGGCGCGGCCGGGCGCGGCGAGGCCGGCCCCGGCGGCGCCCGCCATGGCCACGAGCAGCGCCGGCAGTCGACGGGTCATCCCCTGGCCTTGTCCACGTGCCCCTGCACGCACTCGACGAGCGAGCGCGGGCTGAAGGGCTTCGCCACGTACTCGTCGGCGCCGACGGCCCGGGCGCGCAGCACGTCGGCCTCGCCAGCGCGCGCCGAGAGCATCACCACCGGCACCGCGCCCCAGCGCTCGTCCCCGCGGATCACCTCGGCCACGGCGAAGCCGTCGCGGCAGGGGAGCATGACGTCGAGGAGCACCGCGGACGCGGGTTCGCTCGAGAGCACGTGCTCCACGGCGGCGCGGCCGTCGCGGAGCACGATGGGCTCGTACCCCGCGCGGCGAAACGCGAAGGCGAGGAGCTCGGACACGTTCTCCTCGTCCTCGACGATGAGGATCGACCGCGGCATTTTTCTTTCATCATGGCAGAGGACCAGGCGCCGCGCCCCTTCCTGGCCCCGCCGAGATCGTGGGACGGCCGGCGGCCGTGTTGCTCCCACCTCCGCCCACCGCTAACGTGGTCCACCCCGTGGCGCCCCCCAGGAAGAAGCGCAAGGCGAAGGCCGCGAAACGACCGGTCCCCCCGGGCGGCCGCCTCGGCGTCCTCATCCTTTCCCGGAACCCGAAGCTGTATTCCACCCGGCGTCTCGTGGAGGCGGCGAAGGCCCTCGGCCACCGCCCGCAGGTGCTCGACACCCTGCGCTGCAACATGGTCCTCGGCCCCGACCGGCCGGCCATCCTCTACCGCGGCGCCGACGTGCTCCCGCAGGCGGTCCACGTCGTCATCCCGCGCATCGGCGCGTCGATCACCGGCTACGGCCTCGCGGTGGTGAACCAGTTCGACATGATGGGCGTGCCGGTCCTCGCGGCCTCCATCCCCATCGCCCGCTCGCGCGACAAGCTGCGCGCCCTGCAGCTCCTCTCGCGCTTCGGCATCCCCATCCCGCGCACGGTGATGTGCCGCTACCGCGAGGAGGTCCCGACCGCGCTCGAGCAGGTGGGCGGGCTCCCGTGCATCGTGAAGCTCATCCAGGGCACGCAGGGCGTGGGCGTGATGATCGCGACCAGCGAGCCCGAGCTGCGGTCCATGCTCGACACGCTCTGGACGCTCGGCCAGGAGATCCTCATCCAGGAGCTCGTCGCCGAGTCGCGCGGGAAGGACGTGCGCGCGTTCGTGGTGGGCGACCGGGTGGTCGCCGCCATGCGCCGCACCGCCCGCTCCGGCGAGTTCCGCTCCAACATCCACCGCGGCGGGGTCGCCGAGGCGGTCACCCTCGAGCGCGAGTTCGCCGAGGCGGCGGTGAAGGCGACGCGCGTGATGGGACTCGAGGTCGCCGGCGTCGACATGCTGGAGGCGCGCAGCGGGCCGAAGATCATGGAGGTGAACTCGTCGCCCGGCTTCGAGGGGCTCGAGAGCGCCACCGGGCTCGACATCGCGCGCGCGTACGTGGAGCACGCGCTGGAGTTCGGTCACGCCCGGCACGCGGGCGTGATCCACGGGCGGATCGGCTGACGAGGCCCTCTCGCCCTGGTGTGCGCGCGCCCGCCCTCCCACTCGAGCGCACCCTCCACTGAGGCAGTCCGCGGGGTGGCCCACGCGTGCGCGGGCGGCACGCCCGCGTGCGTCAGGACGCCCGTGCGGACGCGGGTTTGGGCCGTGGCACGGGCGCTGCTAGGATCGTCCCGCAGGCGCGTGAATCACGCGCCACCCCTGCACGTCGGATCCCTGGGAGGAATCCTCCGATGAAGCGCATCCTCACGCTCACGCTCGCGCTCGCCTTCGGCACGGGCTGCTACGTCTACGAGACGCGCAGCCGCAGCACGTACGTCCCGCCGCCCGAGCCGACCTACGCGCCGCAGACGTACCCGCAGCAGCCCCCGCCGCAGCCCTACCCGCAGCCGTATCCGCAGCCCGTGCAGCAGGCGCCGCTGCAGGTCTGGTACTACGGCCAGCACTGGATCCCGGAGGAGGTCGGCGGCGGCTGGTGCTTCCTCGAGGGCGCCCACTGGCACGACTACTACCCGGACAACGTCGACTGGTACACGCTCGACCGCGGCTACTACTCCTACGCCGGCCCGTACCAGTTCACGTACACCGCGGGTCACCCCCTGCCCGGCGGCGGGTGGTGCTTCCTCTCCGGCCCGCACTACCACGACTACGCGCCGCGCGCGGGCGCCGACTTCGTCTGGCGCCGCGGCGAGGGCTGGGTGTACGTCGGCCCCTGGCGCCACAACCGTCCACCCCCGGTGAACTACTGGCCGGCCCCCGCGCCGTGGCGGCCGGCCCGCCCGCCGCACGACGCGCGCCCGGCGCCCACGCCGGTGCGCCCGCCGCCGCCGCGCCCGAACCCGACGCCTGCGCCCGCGCCGCGCCCGTACGATCCGCGTGAGCGCGAGCCCAGGCCGGCGCCCAGCCCGCAGCCGTATCCGCAGCCGGCACCGCAGCCCTACCCGCCGCCGATGCCCGGCCGCGAGCGCCCGGCGCCCGCGCCGTACCCGGGCACGAACCCGCAGCCGGCGCCGCAGCCCGCGCCGCAGCCCGGCCCGCCGGCGGATCCGAGCCAGCCCTTCCCGCCGGGCCGCAACCGCCCCGGCTTCCCCGGCCGCGGCGACGACGCCCCCGGCCACGGCAACCCGCCCCCGGGCCAGGGCGGCACGCCGCCCGGCCAGCAGCCCGCGCCGCAGCCGGCGCCGCCTCCCGGCTTCCCGCCGCCCGGCAACCCGGGCAACGGCAACCCGAACCCCGGCCGCGGCAACCCCGGCGGCCCGGGCCATGGCAACCGCGGCGGTGACGTCGAGACCCCGGCGCCGGCTCCCGCGCCCGCGCCCGGCCGGCCCGACCGTCCGTGGTCCGGCGGCATGAGCCCGCCGATCCGCAACCCCGGCGTCCCACGCGGCGCGCCCGTCGAGAACGACCGCCCCCGCGCGCAGCCCGCGCCGGCGCCCGCGCCGCCTCCGGCTCCGCCGCCCGCACGGCAGCCCGAGAAGAAGGAAGAGAAGAAGGACGACAAGAAGAAGGATGACTCGAACAACAGCTCGCAGAGTTTCCGCCGCCGCGTGAACTGACGGCCGCCGGGAGGCGGACGAAGGCCAGGAGGGCCGCTCCGGTCGAGCCGGGGCGGCCCTTTCTCTTTCTTTACGGGGACCTGCCTTCGCCCTTGCCGCCGCGACCCGCGGTGGTAGCTTGCCGCGTCATGGCGCCCCTTCTCACCGCGGTGATGCTCCTCGCCGGACTGGGCTTCTTTGGCTGGACCATGTCGCGGCGGCTCCTGCCGCTGCGCGCGTTCCGCGCCGACGACCGGGTCTCCCGCGCGGGCGAGCGGGCGGCGCTCGTCGCCCGGTTCGGCCTCGGCCAGCAGCGGCTCGTCGATCCCGAGGAGGCCGGCCCCGGCTTCCTGCACGTGCTCGTCTTCGCCGCGTTCATGGTGCTCGCGCTCCGCACCGTCACGCTCTTCGGCGTCGGCTTCGCCGGCCCCGAGTTCCACCTCCCGCTCCTCGGCGAGGACCAGCCGATCGGCCGGGTCTACGCGTTCGTGAAGGACGTGGTGGTCGTCGGCGCGCTCGCGGGCGTGCTCGGCTTCCTCTGGCGCCGGCTCGTCACGAAGCCCGACCGCCTCACGCTCTCGACCGAGGGCGTCGTGATCCTCTTCATGATCGCCGGGCTCATGGTGACCGAGCTCACCTACGAGGCCGGCCTGCGCGCGGGCGAGGCCGGGTACGGCCTCGCGCTCGCCTCCCTCCTCATCCACCTCGCGATCATCCTCGCCTTCCTGAACGTGCTCCCGTACGGGAAGCACTTCCACATCATCACCTCGCTCCCGAACGTCTTCTTCGCACGGCTCCCGCCGGCGGGCGCGCTCCGCAAGCTCGACCTCGAGAGCGAGAACGCGAGCTATGGCACGGCGACGGTGAAGGACCTCTCCTGGAAGGAGGCCTGGGACACGTACAGCTGCACCGAGTGCGGCCGCTGCCAGACGCACTGCCCGACCTACGTGACCGGGAAGCCGCTCTCGCACAAGGAGGTCAACCGGGCCATCCGGCACCACATCCAGAAGATCGGCCCGGACCTCGTCGCGCTCGTGCGCGCGCCGGACGCCGCCGCGAAGGAGGCCGCCGCGGCGAAGCTCCCGCCGATCTCGGAGGTCGTCCCGCCGGAGACCTTCTGGGCCTGCACGACCTGCGGCTGGTGCGAGACGGCGTGCCCCGTGCTCATCGAGAACGTGCCCCGCCTCGTCGACATGCGCCGCCAGGCGGTGCAGGTGGACTCGGTCTTCCCGGACGAGGCCGCGCGCATGTTCAAGGCGCTCGAGACGCAGGGCAACCCGTGGGGCATCGGCTCCAACAAGCGCGCCGAGTGGTGCGCCGACCTCGACGTGCCGCGCGCCTCCTCCGGCGAGCCGTTCGAGTGGCTGTTCTTCGTCGGCTGCGCCGGCGCGTTCGACGACCGGCAGAAGAAGGTCTCCCGCGCCATCGTGCAGATCCTCCGCGAGGCGAAGGTCTCGTTCGCGATCCTGGGCGAGGAGGAGACCTGCACCGGCGACGCCGCGCGACGGCTCGGCAACGAGTACCTGTTCCAGATGCAGGCCGCCGCGAACGTCGAGACGCTGAACGGCTACGGGGTGAAGAAGATCCTCGTGCAGTGCCCGCACTGCCTCAACACCATCGGCAACGAGTTCCCGCAGTTCGGCGGGAAGTTCGAGGTCGTGCACCACACGCAGCTCATCGCGCGGCTCGTCGCCGACGGGAAGCTCCCGGCCGGCAAGGCCGAGGGGCTCGGCGAGGTCACCTTCCACGACCCCTGCTACCTCGGCCGCTGGAACGGCGAGACCCGGGCGCCGCGCGCCGCGCTCGCGGCGGCCGGCGTGGACGTGAAGGAGATGCCCCGCAACGGGCGCCAGGGCTTCTGCTGCGGCGCGGGCGGCGGGCGGATGTGGCTCGAGGAGAAGCTCGGCACGCGCATCAACCAGGAGCGCGTGCGCGAGGCCGACGAGACGCTCGGCGCCGCCGGCGGCGTGGTCGCGACCGGCTGCCCGTTCTGCCTCACCATGGTGAAGGACGGCATCAACGAGACCGGCCGTGAGGGCCGCCTGAAGGTCATGGACGTCGCGGAGATCGTCGCGCTCGGGCTGCCGAAGAAGGCGGAGCCTGCCCCGGAGACGCAGAAGGCGGACCCCGCCGCGTGACGAGCCCGCGCCCGACCGCGCCCGAGCTGCCCGCGCGCCTCGCGCGGCACCTCGGCGCCTTCGAGCGGCGCGTCGTCGAGGTGGAGGGGCTCCGGCTCCACGTGATGGAGGCGGGCGCGGCCGGCAACCCGGCGGCGCCCGTCGCGCTCCTCGTGCACGGGAACCCGACCTGGGGCTTCCTCTGGCGGAAGGTCGCGGGGGCGCTCGCCGGCACGGGCCTGCGCGTCGTGATGCCGGACCTTCCCGGGCTCGGGCTCTCCGAGAAGCCGCGCGACCCCTCCTGGCACACGCTCGAGCGCCACGCGGCGGTGCTGCGCGGGCTCGTGCGGTCGCTCGGGAACGCGCCGGTGGTGCTCGCGGTGCACGACTGGGGCGGGCCCATCGGCGTGCTCGCGATGTCCGGCCTCGCGGACCGGCTCGCCGGGCTCGTCGTGACGAACACGGTGCTCCGACCGCCGCGCGACGGCCACCGCCCGACCGCGTTCCACCGCTTCGCGAACCTGCCTGGCGTGGCCGAGCTCGCGTTCCACTGGCTCGGGTTCCCGCAGAACCTGCTCCAGCGCACGCAGGCCGATCCGGACAGCATTTCCGGCGACGTCGCCTTCGCCTACCGCTGGCCGCTGCGCGACCGGGCCGACCGCGCGGCGCCGCTCGCGCTCGCGCGGATGGTGCCGACGGGCGGCGCGCACCCGTCGCTCGAGGGGCTGAGGACGGTCGAGGCGTTCACCGGCGCCTTCGCGGGGCCGGCCGCGATCGTCTGGGCCGACCAGGACCCGATCCTCGCGCGGGCGCTGAAGCGGAACCAGGAGCTCTTGCCGAGGGCATCGGTCATCACCGTGCCGGCCGGTCACTACCTGCAGGAGGAGGCCCCGGTGCCCATCGCGGACGCGATCCGCGAGGTGGCGCGCAAGGCGATCCGCTGAAGCGGCGGCGGGCGGGGCGCCGGGTCTCACCCGAGGCGGTCGCGACGGGACGCCTCGTCGAGCCCGAGCACGCGGACGCGCTGTCCGTCGAACACCGGGCGGCGGAGCTCCCGCGCGGAGTCGACGTGCGCCGGGACCCTGGAGCGCGGGACGCCGAGCTCCTGGGCCAGCAGGCGATCGAGCCGCGCCTGGATCGGGACCGCGAGCGCGAACCGCACGGTCACCCAGCAGGCCGCGAGCGGCACCCGCTCGACGGTGAACGGGGTCGAGCGCTCGAGCCGGACACCGGCGCGCCCGAGGAGCGCGGCGTCGAACGCGCAGGCCCACGCGGCCGCCGGAGCGTTCCGCAGGAACGCGATCGCCTCCGGCGTGCTGCACTCTGCCAGGCTTCCTTCCGGAAGCGCGGCACAGGAATGCGGACGGGGCGCGGACGGGCTCGGGATCGTGGGTCGCTCGGCGGCGGCCAGTCCGATCACGCCTGCGCTCGCGCGGATCAGGCGTCGCCGTGCGACGACACACGACGGCGCCGACGCCACCGCGGGTGGCGTCACCACGAACGAACGGGGATCAGGACTGGCCTACGGGGAAGGCATACCGAGTGTCCGGGTAGCACGTCGCGTACGGCCCGGGCAAGCCCGCCTCCCCCGCGGGTACGATCCACCGGCGGGAGACGGGGTGCGAGGTGGGGAGGGGTTCGCCCTCAGTTCCCGATCGCCGTGTTGATGAGCGGCGCGACGATCTTCATCCCGGGATCCTCGTTGTTGTAGCCGTTCGCCGGCTCGACGATCCGGACCTGGGCGTCCTGGCCGACGAAGCGGCCGAGGAACGTCTCCATCGGGACGAACTCGCTGTAGCACTTGTAGGTCTGGCCCCAGGGGAACTCGAGGTACTCCCACCAGTACTTCTTCTTGAGCATCTGCTGGCACGCGTGGCTGCCGATGAAGGTGATGATCGTGTCGCAGTGCGAGGCGTTGATCGGCCGGTGGTAGGGGACGAAGTAGCTCGTGTTCGGGAAGGCCTTCAGCTGGTTGACGAGCGCGGTCTGGTCGGTGAGCCAGTACGCGTGGATGGAGGCCTCGTCGTTCGGCGTGAGGAACCGCTCGTAGCTGAAGCGCGAGTAGTTGTAGTCGCGCGTGTAGCCCGTGTACGCGATCCGGTCGTTCGGGAACTGGAGCGCCACCATCCGGTTGATGGAGCCGAAGTCGTTCCGGTCGAAGGTCGCGGGCAGGAGCGCGAAGACCGAGTCGAGCGCCCAGGAGCGGCGGATGGTGTCGTGGAGCTTCCGCGAGTTCGAGGTCGAGAGCGGCGCCGGGAAGATCGGCCCCGAGTCGTCGAGGTAGTAGCCCTTCTGCGGCGCGAGCCTCGAGCGCACGAAGTAGTAGCCCGCGGCGGTCGCCGTGCCGCCCGCGCTGTACCCGGTGACGAGGAGCTTCTGGATGGACGGGAAGTTCGCGCGCGTCCAGTCGACCGCCCCGAGGGTGTTCGTGAAGCCGGCGTGGTGCCAGGTGAGCGGCGGCTCGGCGCCGGTCGGGTCGGCGTAGGTCGCGACGTTGTTGCCCACGTGCACGTCGCCGGTGCAGTACGGCATGAAGACGACGTTCCAGCCCGCCGTGACGAGCGGGGTCTTCGGCCGCACGCCGGCGAGGCCCGGGTCTGCCCCGTTCACGACGGGTGACACGTACTTCGCGGTGAACGACGACATGAAGTCGTCCGGGATGCCGTTCGGGTTCGCGGCGCCGAGGACGCCCGCGCGCCCGCTGCAGGTGTCGTAGTCCCAGCACGCGCCGCCGCCCTGGAAGAAGAACAGCACGTTCGGCGAGCCGGTCCGGTGGACGAAGAACTTGTACTGCGAGCCGTTGCCGCAGACGGCGCCCGGGAGCGCCACCTTCTCCCAGGCCCAGCTGTTGCCGCCGTCCACGAGCACGGAGACGAGGACGTCGGTGAGCGTCTGGGCGCGCGCCGCGGCCGGCGGGACCGCGAGCACGAGCGTGGCCAGGGAGACGAGCAGGAGCCGTCGCATGGGAGCATCCCTCCGGGAGGTGCGGCCGGTCGGGCAACCGGCCATGGGATGCACACCGCCTATCCGTCCGCGCGGCCGCGCTCCACGCTCCGTGAGGAGGCGACCCAAGAGGAAACCGGCGGAACCGGGAGCCACCGCGATGCGTCGTGCCGCCCTCGCCGTCGTCGTCGTCGCCGCGTCGCTCGCCGGGGTCGCCTGGTTCACGACGCGCCCCGTCACGGAGCGTGAGAGCGCCCCGCGTGAGGCCCTCGCGTCCACCGGCGCCGTACCCGCCCGCGTCCCTTCGTCTGCGCCCGTCCCGGTCGCGGCGCCGCCGACCCCTTCTCCGGACCCCGGCGCGGGGTCAGCGTCCGTTCCCCGCGAACCGCTCCGGCCCTACCCGCTCGACCTCGCCCAGCTCCGGGAGGTCACGGCCGGGAACCTCTACTGGGAGACCGGCGCGCCGACCTCCGACCCCGAGGTCGCGAAGGCCCGCGCGGAGCGCGCGAAGGCCGCGAACGTGCTCTACGGCAAGGTCCTGTCCGGCACCGGCACCGAGGAGGAGGTCCGGACCTACTTCGCCGAGCGGAAACGGGAGCACGAGGACGCGATCCGGTTCGCACAGGCGGCGCTCGACGCCGGCGGGGCGGACCTGCCCGACAAGGACCGCGGGCTCCTCCTGCTCGCGATCGAGCTCAACGGCGCGCGCCTCGCGGAGCTGCCGCGCGGGCTCGAGGAGGCGCTGGCGCGGAGGGCCGAGCAGGACCGCCGACGGGCCGAGTGGCGCGCGGCGGGGTCGCCGGTGCCCGCGCAGCCGCCGCCCTGAGGCGGAGGGGACGCCGCTACTTCTGCACCGCGAGCGGCCCGTCGAGGAGCTTCTTCGCCTCGGTCCGCCAGCGCGCCGCGGCCTTGCCCTTCGCCCACTGGACCATCACGAGGGAGGCGCCCGGATGCGGGACCTTCGCGACGCTCTTCCCGTCCGCGAGCACCTCGAGGCCGTCGCTGCGCACGAGCACCGCGAGCCGACCGGTGTCGACGACGTCGAGCAGGCCCGGGTGCTCCTTGATCCAGTCCGTCCAGGGCCGCGACGGCGCGGGCGAGCCGGTGAGCAGGACGGGGACCTCCGGAACGTCGACCGAGTAGTACTCGACGTTCCCGCGACAGGACTCGTTGCCGTGGTCGAGCGCGCCGCGGACGATCCACGCGCCCTCGCGCCGGACGAGCCCGAAGCTCTGCGGGAGCCCCTCCTCGACGAGGCACTCCGCGCGCTCGCGGTCGCGCATGGCGGCGCGGGCCCTCCGCGAGGCCTCCGCGAGGCGCGGCCCCGACGACGGATCGAAGACCGCGCGCACGTCGAGGTCGTGCTCGCGGTCGTCGAGCCGGAAGGTGCGGAGGGTGCGCGCGGCCCACGGGTGCGCGGCGCCCTCGCAGTAGCCCTCGTCGAGCCGCTCGACCGACACGTGGTCCGGCCCGACGAAGAGGACGTTCTCGTGCTTCGAGCCGGAGCAGGTCGGCTCGCCCGGCGGCCCGAGCTTCCGCGGCTTCGCGGCGGCTGGGCGGGCGCGGACGAGCGCCTCGATGAAGCCGCCCTCGTTGCGCTCGACGAGGTCGAGGCGCCAGAAGCCGTCCTTGCGCGGCACGGCGAGGCCGGAGCCGGCGCAGGAGGCGCCGTGCGCGTCGATCACCCAGGTCGTGAGGAGGCCCCGGTTCTGGCGGAGGCCGAGGAGGAGCACCTCGTCGGCCCTCGCGGCCTTCGCGCCACCGGGGGCGGGGCCGGCGGCGGCCGCTGGCGATGGAACGGGCGAGACCGCGAGCGCGAGGGCGAGGGCGACGGGAGCGGGCGTCATCACGGGGGATATTAGCTTCACGCTTCTTCACGTCCACGAAACCCGGACGCAAGAGCCCGGCCCTACCTTGGCACCGTCCAACGAACTGCCAAGGAGGCAGCAACGATGTCCCCGTTCTGGTCCGGTTTTCTCGGCGCGATCGCCGCCCTCTTCGTCCTCGGCGCCCTGCGCCGCCTCGTCTTCCGTTTCGCGTTCCGGCGCTTCGCCCGCCGCGGCGGCCTGCACGGCCCCCGCGCCCGCATGGTCTGGTTGTTCCGCCGCCTCGGCGCGAAGCCCGAGCAGGAGCGCATCCTGAAGGCCGAGCTCGACGCGCTCTTCTTCGACGCCCAGGAGCTCCGCGGCGAGGCCGCCGGCGTCCGCGCCGCCCTCGCGAAGCTCCTCGCCGAGCCCGCGCTCGAGGAGGCCGCCGTCTCGGCCGCGCTCGAGGGTCCGCTCGCGAAGCTCTCCACGCTGCGCACCCGGCTCGCCGGCTCCATCGCCCGCGTGCACGCGTCGCTCGACCCCGAGCAGCGCACCGAGCTCGCCGCGATGGTCGCCGAGGGCCCCTGGCGCCGCGGCCACGGCCGCTGCGGTCACCGCCGCGGGATGCACGGCGGGCACGGCGGCGGGCACGGGCACGCGATGGCGTAGCTGGACTGCCCCTCGTCTCCGCTCGCCGGTGGCGGGCTACGCTCGGGGCGAACGGAGCGCGCTCACTCCCGTTCGTCCCGAGCGTAGGGTCGCGCAGCGGCCCGGCGACGAGGGACGACCCCGGGAAACGCCCGCACCGCCCCGTCCAGCCGCCGCACGACCTCGGCCTCGAGCGCGTCGAGGTCGTTGCCGCTCCGCGGGTCCGCGCCCGCGCAGAGCAGGATCTCGTCGTACGGGGAGGCGGGCCGGCCGAGGGCCTCGTAGTCGATGCGCCGCGGGGCCTCGCCGCCGTCCGGCGCGGGCTTGAACGCGCCGAAGAGGCCGTCGGAGCCGGGCGCGAGCTCCTCCTTGAGCGCGAGGAGGCGCTTCAGCCCCGCCGCGAACGGCGCGTGCGCGAGGTGGCGGGCGCGCACGGCCTCGCCCGCCCGGGCCGCCACGCCCGCGAGGCAGGCCCTGAAGAACGGCACGTCGGTGACGACGAGCCCGTAGAGGTGGAAGTCCCCGGTCGCGAGCTCGACGAGCGTGGCCTCCTCCTCGTTGAGCCAGGAGTGGCTCGGGCAGAGGAAGCTCTCGCAGATGCCGGCGTCGTAGACCCCCGCGTCGCGGAGGTCCGGGCCGCGGTCCTCGCCCGCCGCGCGCGTCGAGAGCGGGTGCGCGAGGCAGCCGACCCGGGTCTCGGACGCGTCGAGGAACCCGAGCAGCGCGCAGACCCGCACCGACGGGAAGAGCGGCTCGGGCAGCCCCGGCGCGAGGTCGGCCGCGGCCGCGCGGAAGCCCGCGAGCGTGCGCGGCGCCGTGGCGACGCGCGCGGTCCGGCGGCGGAGCTCCGCGCGGAGCGCGTCGCGGGAGAGGTCGTGCGCGTTGTAGAGGCCGCAGCACGCGCCGCAGGAGCCGGCCGCGCGCTGGCAGAGCGCGATCATGGGCGCGGCGGCTGCTCGAGGCCGATCGCGGCGCGGCAGGCCCCGCAGAGGCCGGGGCCCTTGCGGTCGGAGTCCGCGGCGTCGCGCGACAGGAACATCGCGCAGCGGGCGTCCGGACAGTGCGAGAGGCCGAGCAGGTGCCCGGCCGCGTGGACGGTCTCGACCTGGGCGCGCTTGCGCACCACCTCGGGGTCGCCGTGCGAGAGCCGGAACAGCGAGAACAGCGCGGCGGACGCGTCGCGGTCCGCGTCGCCGATGACGTAGGGCGCGTCGGGCAGGAAGAGGTCGACGTCGGAGATACCGATGACCGGCGCGTGGTTCGAGCCCGAGCCGAGCTGCGAGAGCCGGCGGAGGATCGAGGTCGCGTGGTACTGGCCGCGGCTCTCGTTGAAGGCGTACTTCGGCCGGTCGAGGCCGGGGCCGAGCTTCGAGGGGATGCCGAGCACGTCCTTCAACCCGTGGGCCGCGTCGTGGAGCGTGCGCGGGGCCACCTGGCCCAGGCCGACGAGGATGATGAGCGCCGGACGGGGCAAGGGCTTCAGCTCCGCGCGAAGGTTGGCGGGCTTCTGGGGTCCAGCGGGAGAGCTGGCTGAGGCGGAAGGATTCGAACCTTCATACGCGGATCCAAAGTCCGCAGTCCTGCCGTTGGACGACGCCTCAGAACCGTTCCGTGGCACGGACGTTCCTGCTCGAAGGGGACCTGAGCTGCTCTACCAGCGTAGCAGGGCCCCGGCCCAAGTGAAACCCGCCCCGAACGCGGCCAGGGCCACGAGGTCGCCCTGCTTCACGCCCCGCTCGGCGATGCCCTCCTCGAGGGCCAGCGGGATGGAGGCCGCGGTCGTGTTGCCGTACTTCTGGATGTTGTTCCAGACCTTCTCGTCCGGCAGCTCGAGCGAGCGCTGGACCATCTGGGCGATCCGGAGGTTCGCCTGGTGGGGCACGAGGAGCTTCAGATCGGCCGGCGTGAGGCCGTTCTTCGAGAGGACCGAGCGGACCACCTCGGGCATCCTCACGATGGCGTTCTTGAAGACCTTCTGGCCCTCCATGTGCGGGAAGATCGCGCCGCTCTCGATCTGCGCGACCTGCACCCGGGGGTGGTACCTGCTGCCCGGCGCGTCGGTCCACAGGTCCTTCGCGCCGCGGCCGTCCGCGTGGAGCTCGACGCCGAGCACGCCGCGGTTCGGGTCGTCGGTCGCCTCCAGCAGCGCCGCGCCCGCGCCGTCACCGAAGATCACCGCCACGTCGCGGCCGCGGGTCGAGACGTCGATGCCGGTCGAGTGGATCTCCGAGCCGACGAGGAGCACGCGCCGGTAGACGCCCGCCCGGATCCACGCGTCGGCGATGGAGAGGCCGTAGACGAAGCCCGAGCACTGGTTGCGGATGTCGAGCGCCGGGACGCCGGGGATGCCGAGCTTCGCGTTGAGGAAGCAGCCGTCGCCCGGGAACATGTGGTCGGTCGACAGCGTGGCGTAGATGATCGCCTCGACGTCGGTGGCCTTCCAGCCGGCCTTCGCGAGCGCGCGGTTCGTGGCCTCGAGGGCCATGTCGCTGTTGCCGATCCCCTCCGGCACCCAGCGCCGCTCCTTGATGCCCGTCCGCTCCTGGATCCAGGCGTCGGACGTCTCCATGTAGCGGGTCAGCTCCTCGTTCGTGACGACGCGGTCCGGCACGTACGTCCCGAGGGCGGCGAACGCGGCGCGAGGCATGTGGAGTCCTCCTGCGGAAGAAGACCTAAATGTCGAGGTTCTGGACGTCCAGCGCGTGCTTCTCGATGAACTCGCGGCGCGGCTCGACCGCGTCGCCCATCAGCACCGAGAAGACCTCGTTGGCCTCGACGGTGTCGTCGACCCGGACCTGCAGGAGCGTGCGCTTCACCGGGTCCATGGTCGTCTCCCAGAGCTGCTCGGGGTTCATCTCGCCGAGCCCCTTGTAGCGCTGGATGTTCTGCCCGGCCTCGGCCGCCTTCTTGAGGGCGTCCACGGCCTCGAAGATGGTGTCGTGCTCGGTCTCGGCCTCGCCGACCTGGAGCGTGTACGGGCCGGGGCCGATCTCGGCGAGCGCGCCGTGCAGGGCGGCGAGCTCGGTCCACTCCGCGCCCGACAGGTAGTTGTGGTCGAGCCGCGTCTCGCGGGGCGCGCCGGCGACGCTCGTCTGGAAGACGAGCGAGTCGCAGCCGTGCTCCTCGTCGCGGTCGATGCGCACGATCGAGTTCTCGAGCTCGGGGTGGAGCTTCCGGGCCTTGTCGTAGATCTTCTGCGCCTGCTCCTTCACCTCGTCGTGCCGCTTCAGGAGCTCGAGGTCGAGGTCGCCGAGCTGGATCGCCGCGTCGACGATGCGGCGGTCGCGGCGGCGGTCGACGCGAGAGAGCAGCGCGCGGTACGCGGCCGCCTCGCGGGCGAGCTGGCCAATGTCCTGGCCCTCGATCACCGCCCCGCCGGCGACGAGCTTCGCCTTCTCGGTGCCGTGCGCGATCAGGAACTCGGCGAGCCCCTCCTCGTTCTTGAGGTAGGTCTCCTTCTTGCCCTTCGCGACGCGGTAGAGCGGCGGCTGCGCGATGTACAGGTAGCCCTTCTCGATCACCTCCGGCATCTGCCGGAAGAAGAACGTGAGGAGCAGCGTGCGGATGTGAGAGCCGTCCACGTCCGCGTCGGTCATGATCACGATCTTGTGGTAGCGGATCTTCTCGATGTCGAACTCCTCGGACCCGATGCCGGTGCCGAGGGCCGAGATCATCACCGCGATCATCTCCGACGAGAGCATCTTGTCGAAGCGGGCCTTCTCCACGTTCAGGATCTTGCCGCGGAGCGGGAGGATCGCCTGGATGCGGCGGTCGCGCCCCTGCTTCGCCGAGCCGCCTGCGGAGTCGCCCTCGACGATGAGCAGCTCGGACTCGCGCGGGTCGCGCGACTGGCAGTCGGCGAGCTTGCCCGGGAGCGAGCCGGAGTCGAGCGCGCCCTTGCGGCGGACCGTCTCGCGGGCCTTCCTCGCCGCGATGCGCGCGCGGGCGGCCTCGGCGACCTTGCCGCAGATCCGCTTCGCGAGGTTGGGGTTCTCCTCCAGCCAGGCCGAGAGCCGCTCGTTGAGCATGGTCTCGACCATGCTCTTCGCCTCGGTGTTCGAGAGCTTCGTCTTCGTCTGGCCCTCGAAGCTCGCGCCGGGCAGGCGCATCGAGATGACGGCCGCGAGCCCCTCGCGCATGTCCTCGCCGGAGGGGAGCTCGTCCTTGAGGTCCTTGAAGAGGTTGTTCTTCTGCGCGTGCGCGTTGATGGTGCGGGTGAGCGCGGTCTTGAAGCCGATGAGGTGCGTGCCGCCCTCGTGGTTGTGGATGTTGTTCGCGAAGGCGAAGACCTTCTCGTCGTAGCCGTCGTTCCACTGGAGCGCGATCTCGACGAGCGCGGTGCCGCGCTCCGTCTCGACCTCCTGCCGCAGCGACACCGGCGGGTCGAAGAGCGTCTCGCGCGCCTTGTTGAGGTACGACACGAACTCGCGGATGCCGTCCTTGAAGAGGAACTCGGACTTCTTGCCGCCGGCGCGCTCGTCCTCGATGGTGATCTTGAGGCCGGCGTTCAGGAAGGCGAGCTCGCGCAGGCGCTGGGCGAGCGTCTCGAACGAGTACTCGTGGACCTCGAAGATGCCCGTGTCGGGCTTGAAGGTGACCCGCGTGCCGCGGCGCTGCGTCTCGCCGATGGCGGTGACCTTGCCGGCCGGGTTGCCGCGCTCGTACCGCTGCGCCCAGACCTTGCCCTCGCGGTAGACCTCGACCTTGAGCCAGTCGGAGAGCGCGTTCACGCAGGTCACGCCGACGCCGTGGAGGCCGCCGGAGACCTTGTACGCGTTCGACTCGAACTTGCCGCCGGCGTGGAGCTTCGTGAGCACCACGTCGAGCGTGTCCATCCCCTTCACGGTCGGATGAGGGCCGACGGGGATGCCCGAGCCGTTGTCGAGGACGGTGACCGAGTTGTCGGCGTGGATCGTGACGTTGATCTCGTTCGCGCGGCCCGCCATCGCCTCGTCGACCGAGTTGTCCACGACCTCGTACACGAGGTGGTGGAGGCCCCGCTCGCCGACGTCGCCGATGTACATGTGCGGCCGCTTGCGGACCGCCTCGAGGCCCTCGAGGACCTTGATCGCGTCGGTTCCGTACTCCTCGGTCGCGGACTTCGCGGGCCCGGGGCCCTGGCTCTTCTCGGCGGTTTCCAGGAGCGCCTCTCTGGTGTTCTCGCGCGGCTGCTTGGGACCGCCGCTCGGGGGCTGTTTCTCGAAGGTTTTCGGCGGCTTGAAGGTCGAAAGGGTATAGCAGCCCGCGAGGTGCCCGGCAACGGCCCTCCGGGACCCACGGACGCTTCTCAACCGTTCGTGATCAGAAGGGAAAAACGGTGCCGGACACGACCTGAAAGAACGCCGTGTCGGGGCCTGCCGCGGGCTCGAGCAGGCGGCGATCGGTGGTCGTCAGGAAGGCCTGTCCAGGGAGCGCGCGGAGGTAGTCGAGGAGGAACCGGTTCTTCGCCGGATCGAGCTCGGACGACACGTCGTCGAGCAGGAGCAGCGGCGGGCGACCGTTCTGCGCGCGCAGGTTCTCGATCTCGGCGATCTTGAGCGCGAGCACGAGCGCGCGCTGCTGACCCTGGCTGCCGAACCCGCGCGCGCCGTGGCCGCCGAGCGCGAGCACGAGGTCGTCCGCGTGCGGCCCGACGCTCGTGAAGCCCCGCTGCCGGTCGCGCTCCAGCCGGTCGGCGAGGGCCTCCGCGAGCCCGGCGGCGAGGTCCTCCTCGGCACCGCCGCCGACCCGCACCCCGCCCGCCGTGCGGTACGCGAGGTGCGCGTCGGGCGCGCCCTCGCCGGAGATCCGCGCGAAGGCCTCCCTGAGGCGCGGCGAGAGCTCGTGCACGAGGTCCCGGCGGCGGCGGAGCAGGCGGGCGCCCGCCCGCACGAGCGGCGCCCGGAAGCTCGCCTCCACCTCGTCCGCCGTCGGCCCCTCGGCCCGCAGCGCGGCGTTCCGCGCGCGCAGCGCCCGCACGTACTCGCGCGCCTCGGCGAGCACGGCCGGCCAGCGGTTGAACGCGGCACGGTCGACGAACCGCCTGCGCCCGTCCGGCCCGGCCTTCACGAGGAGGAGGTCGTCGGGCGTGAACGCGACCGCCGCGAGCCCCTCGAAGTACGTGTCGAGCCGCTCCTGCGGCTTCCCGTCCAGGAGCGCGGTGCGGACGCCGTCCTGGATCCGCACCGCGACCTGCCGCACGCCGCCCGGGCCGTCGAAGTCGCCGGTGACCGCCGCGCCGGGCTGCCCGTGCCGCACGAGCTCGGGGAGCCGCGACGAGCGCAGCGGCTTCAGCGTCGTCAGGAGGAAGATCGCCTCGAGGAGGTTCGTCTTGCCCTGGCCGTTCTGGCCGACGAGCACGGTCGCCCGCGGCGACGGCTCGAGCGCCACCGCCGCGAGGTTCCGGAAGTCCTGGAGGGCGAGCCGGAGGAGCCGCAACGAGACGGCCCCGCGCTCAGATGCGCATCGGCATCACGACGGCCGTGAAGCCCTGGTCGACCTCGTCGCCGCCCTTCACGACGCCGGGCGAGAGGTCGTCCGCGAGCTCGAGCTTCACGTCCTTCGAGCGCAGCACCGCGAGCACGTCGAGGATGTAGCGCGCGTTGAAGCCGATCTTCAGCGCGTCGCCGTCGTACTCGACGGGGACCTCCTCCTTCGCCTCGCCGAGGTCCGGGTTCTGGGACGTGACGCGCAGGTGGCCCTTCGCGAGCTCGAGCTTCACCGCGTGCGCCTTGTCGGTCGACAGGATCGAGATGCGGCGGAGGGTCTCGAGCAGGCGGTCGCGGCCGACCGAGACGACCTTGTCGCCGGTCTTCGGGATCACCTGCTTGTAGTCCGGGAAGAGCCCCTCGATGAGCCGCATCGAGAGGACGACGCCCGGCCGGCGCAGGATCGCGCTGTTCTCGACGAAGCCGAGCTTCGTGTCGCCAGCGCCCTCCTCGGCGCCGGCCTCCGCGACCTCGGAGAGGAGCTTCCGGAGCTCGGCGAGCCCCTTCTTCGGCAGGATCACGCCGCGCTTCAGGCCGAACCCGCCCTGGAGCGGCTTCTCCGACATCGACAGGCGGTGCCCGTCGGTCGCGACGAGGCGCAGCGCCTCGGCCGACGGCTCGAAGTAGACGCCGTTCAGGTTGTACCGGGTCTCGTCGTTCGAGACGGCCATGAAGGTCCGCTCGATCATCTCGAGGAGCGTGCCGGCCTGGACGTCGGTGAACGGGACCTTCTCGAAGCGCGGCAGCGTCGGGAAGTCCTCGGCGGGCAGGCCGACGATCTTGAACTCGGACGGCCCGCTCTTCACCTCGAGGTAGTTGTTCTGCGCGCGGCGCAGCGTGACCTCGGCCTCGGGCAGCGCGCGGACGATGTCGTAGAGGTGGCGGGCGGAGACCGCGACGGCGCCCTCCTTCACGACCTCGCACGGGTGCTCGGACGAGACGGCGATGTCGAGGTCGGTGGCCGATACCACCAGCCCGCCGCCCTTCTTCGCCTCGAGGAGCACGTGCGAGAGGATCGGCATCGTGCTCTTCTTTTCCACGATCCCCTGAGACCGGCCCAGCGCCT
This sequence comes from Anaeromyxobacter sp., assembly GCA_046351695.1. Taxonomy (GTDB): domain Bacteria; phylum Myxococcota; class Myxococcia; order Myxococcales; family Anaeromyxobacteraceae; genus Anaeromyxobacter. The sequence continues at coordinate 380,626 of JAXLYA010000003.1, forward strand.
TCGAGAGCTCCGCGATGCCGATCTTCAGTTCCATGTGGGGATCCTCTTATCTAGAAGCTCGTCGTAGCAGCAGGGGGCACACCCCTGTGGACAACCGACCTGACTCCCTGGATCGACTCGCGTTTTCGAGCGGGCGATCCGTGGGGTTGGGGTGGGGTCGAGTTTGTGTATCCCGCTGCTGGAAAACCTGTCAACACGAGTCCGCACGGCGTCCCCAGCGTTACCCGGGCCCCATCCACAGGTTGTCCACATCGGCCGGAAGGCGATGGAAGGCAGGGTTTCCTTTGCAACCGGAGGGCCGTACGGTGGGCGCGGGCATGCCGCGGGTCGGCGCCGTGCCCGGCCCCGCCCGAGGACACCCGAGGTCATAGGAAAGCCGTCAGGGGACGAGCGCGGAGGTCAGCGTCCGGACGGCGGTTCTCACCGCCTCGTCGGTCTCCATGAGCGACTTCACGCGCTCGACGGCGGAGATCACGGTGGTGTGGTCCTTCTTGTTGAACTTCTCCGCGATGAGCTGGAGCTTCTCCTGCGCGAGCTCGCGGCAGAGGTACATCGCGACCTGCCGCGGAAGGGCGACCTTCTGCTCGCGGTTGGAGGACGTCAGCTTCGCCACCGTGAGGCCGTAGTGGGCCGCCACGGCCTCCTGGATGCGCTCGATGGGCGGCCGGTACCCCTCCGGCGGGATCTGGTCGCCGAGGACGTCGCGGGCGAGCGCGATGGTGATCGGCTCCCCCTTCAAGGACGCGAACGCGGCGAGGCGCATCAGGGCGCCCTCGAGCTCGCGCACGTTGGACCGGATGTGCGTGGCGAGGAGCTGCGTCACCTCGTCGGGGAGCGCGATCTTCTCGACGTCCGCCTTCTTCTTGAGGATCGCGGCGCGGGTCTCGAACTCCGGGGCCTCGATCTGGACCCGCATGCCCCACTCGAAGCGGGAGCAGAGCCGGGCGTCCAGGCCCTTCAGCTCCTTCGGGGAGCGGTCGGAGCTGAGGACGATCTGCACGTGGTGCTCGTGGAGCTCGTTGAAGGTGTGGAAGAACTCCTCGGCGGTCTTGTCCTTGCCGGCGAGGAACTGGACGTCGTCGACGAGGAGCGCCGAGCACTCGCGGTACTTCCGGCGGAACTCGTCCATGCCGCCGCGCGACAGGGCGGCGACGAAGTCGTTCGTGTAGCGCTCCGACGAGACGATCGCGACGCGGCCGTTCGGCCGCTTGTCGAGGATGCCGTGGGCGAGCGCGTGGAGGAGGTGCGTCTTCCCGAGGCCGGAGTCGCCGTGGAGGAAGAGCGGGTTCCAGACGTGGCCCGGGTTGTCGGCGACGGCGCGCGCGGCGTGGAACGCGAACTGGTTCGAGTCGCCGACGACGAAGGTGTCGAAGGTGTACCGGGGGTTCGGCCGGACGTCGCGCGGCTCGCCGGCGTCGGCGCCCGGGGTCACGGTCGGAGCCGACGGCGGGGCGCGGGGCACGGGCGGCGGGGTCGGCTCTGCGGCCGGCGCCGGGCGGGTCGCGGTGGTGTCGACCACGAAGGCGACCGGGAGGGCCTTCCCGAGGAGGTTCGGCAGGAACTCCTCGAAGAACGCGCGGTAGTTGTCCTCGACGAAGTCGCGGTGGAACCGGTCGGGGGCCGCGATCTCGAGCCGGCCCTCGCCCAGGGCGAGCGGCCGGAGCGGCGCGAACCAGCGGTCGTACAGGTCGGGGCGCAGGCGCGTGCGGAGGTACGCGTCGATGCGATCCCAGAGGTCGTCCATGGAGGCGGAGTCGAGCGCGGTTGCCGAAGGTCGGTCCATGTTTCCGGGGGCCCGATGACCACGACGTGAAAAAGGTGACGTCCGCCGCGGAGTTGCTGACGGCGGTGGTGCCTGGAGCGAGCGCTTGTACGGCGGGACGGCGAGGAGTCAGGCGAGGTGCTGTCGCGTGGAGGCGCAAGTTAGCGAAGGATCCGTGGCGAGTTCAAGCGAGAGGTTTCGCGATCGCGAGCCTTCGCGAAACGACGGCGGTTTTGCGAACGCCCCATGTGACGATCGGGGGAGCGTCGGCCGCGCGATCCGCGGTCGCGGCCTCGGATCGCGCGCGAACCTTGACACACCGGCGTCGATCGTGGAGTTTGCCCCGCCATGAAGCGTACTTACCAGCCGAAGAAGCGCCGCCTGAACCGCACCCACGGGTTCCGCAAGCGGATGAAGACCCCGGGCGGCCGCAACGTCCTCCAGCGTCGTCGCGCCAAGGGGCGCAAGAAGCTCGCGCCGCGCGCGCCGAAGAAGTAGAACCACGAGTGAACCTGCCGAAGGCGGCGAGGCTGCGTCGCCGCCGTGAGTTCCTGCGGGTCCAGCAGCGCGGAACGCGGCTCCACGCCGGTGATGTCGTCGTGATCGCCCTCCCGGCCGGCGGGCGCGTCCCGCGGATCGGGATCACGGTGTCGTCCAAGATCGGCAACGCGGTGGTGCGCAACCAGGTGAAGCGCTGGGTGCGCGAGGCCTATCGCGCGACGCGCGCGGACTGGCCGCCGGTCGATCTGGTCGTGATCGCCCGGAGCACCGCCCCCACGGCAGGTCTCGCAGGCATCCGCCGCGCCCTCGCGGCGGCCCGCGCCCGGCTCGGAGAGCACCCCGGCCCCGCCCCGTCCGGCGGGCCCTCCGGAGGCGCGCGCGCGTGATCCGGGGGCTCCTGTTACTCCTGGTGAAGCTGTACCGGCGGCTCGTGTCGCCGCTCCTCCCCCCGGCCTGCCGGTTCCACCCCACCTGCTCGGCCTACGCGCTGGGCGCGCTCGAGAAGCACGGCGCGCTGCGCGGCTCCTGGCTCACCGTGCGGCGCCTCTCGCGCTGCCACCCCTTCCACCCCGGCGGCATCGATCCGGTGCCCTGAAGCAGCTCGCTTCGAAGAGAGAGGTCCTCACGTGTCCAGCGACACCCGCCGCCTGATCCTGTTCACCGTCGTCTCGATGGCCATCCTCCTCGGCTGGCAGGTGATGTTCCCGCCGCCGAAGACCCCGCCGAAGAGGCCCGAGACCGCGAGCGCGCCGGCCGCCGCGGCGCCCACCGGGCCCGAGGGCGCGACGACCGCGCCGCCGCCGGGCACCGCGCCGGTCCCGCCGGTCGAGGCCGTGCCCGACGCGCCGGAGGAGCTCCACGTCCTCAAGGGCGCCGACTTCGAGGTGACGGTCTCCTCCCACGGCGGCGCGGTGAAGCACGTCGTGCTGCAGGGCCAGAAGTTCACGCGCGAGGACGCGAAGGGGCAGAAGGTCCCGATCGATCTCGTGCGCATCGCCGAGGGCCAGCCCTACCCGCTCGCGACCGTCGCGACCCCGGAGTGGGGCGGCGCGGCCGACGGCGCGAAGGACCCGTCCACGCGCGCCTCGATGCGGATCGTCGCGAAGGACGCGACCTCGATCACCTTCGAGGGCAAGAGCGGCCAGGCCACGATCCGCAAGACGCTCCGCCTGACCGGGAAGCCCCACGAGCTCGCGCTCGAGCTCCAGGCCTCCGGCCCGGCCGCCGAGGGCGCGGGGGTGGTCGTGCTCTACCCGGGCTACTTCCCGCCGGAGACCGGCTCCCGCGGCTTCCTCGCCGGCCCGCCGGTCGAGTTCGTCCGCCCCATCTGCCGGGCGGGCGAGGAGACCCACCGCTTCGACCTCGGCAAGGGCGCGGCCACCGAGCCCGGCGTCGTGCAGTGGGCCGGCATGGACCAGGGCTACTTCGTCTCCGCCCTGATCCCCGAGCCGCCGGCCGGCCAGTGCGCCTTCGCCGACGGCCCGACCAAGGGCGCCGGCCTCACCGCGGTGCGCCTGCCGGCCCAGGGCGGGGCGCTGACGAGTTCACTCAAGGTGTACACGGGCCCGAAGGAGCTCGACACGCTCCGCGGCTACGGGCGGGAGTTCTCCACCGCCCTCGACTACGGCTGGGCGGCGCGGCCCTTCGCGCTCTTCGCCCGCGTGCTGCTCTACGTGCTCCGCTGGTTCGAGGGGCTCACGCACAACTGGGGCGTCGCGATCATCCTCCTCACGGTGCTCGTGAAGGTGCTGCTGTTCCCGCTCACCATCGCGCAGATCAAGTCGATGAACGCGATGAAGGCGCTGCAGCCGCAGGTCGAGGCGCTCAAGGCGAAGCACGGCGACGACAAGGAGAAGATGAACGTCGCGATGATGGAGCTCTACCGGCAGAACAAGGTGAACCCGTTCTCCGGCTGCCTCCCGCTCCTCCTGCAGATGCCGATCTGGTTCGCGCTCTACGCGACCCTGCAGACCTCGGTCGAGCTCTACGCCGAGCCGTTCCTCTGGATGGCGGACCTCACCCGCAAGGACCCGTACTACGTCTTCCCCATCGCGATGGGCATCTCGCAGTTCGTGATGCAGAAGATCTCGCCGCAGCCGGGCGACCCGGCCCAGGCGAAGATGATGCTGTACTTCATGCCCGGCTTCTTCACGTTCATGATGCTGGCGGTGCCGGGCGGCCTCACGCTCTACATCTTCGTCAACAACGTGCTCTCCATCGCGCAGCAGCAGATCATGATGCGCGCCATGCCGGCCCCCACCGCGCCGGCGAAGGGGTGACGACCATGAACGGCCGCGACGACCGCGAGAACGCCCCGCCCCCGCCGCGCGAGGCGCCCGAGAAGGTGGCCCGCGCGAAGGCGTTCACCGAGGAGCTCCTCCGGCGGATGGGCGGCGACGTCGCCGTCGCCGTGAAGGAGACGCCCGAGGCGATCGGCCTCTCGCTCTCCCCGAACGCGGGCAACGCGCTCGAGCTCGGCGGCGCGCTCGTCGAGGCGGTGCAGGTGCTCGTGAACCGCGTCGTGAACCCCCGCACCGAGGGGCGCAAGTGGGTGAACCTCGACGTGGGCGGCTTCGCCGACGAGACCGACCCCGCGGTGAAGGCGATGGCGGAGCGGCTCGCGGCCACCGCGCGCCGCACCGGCAAGGTGCTCGCGCTCGCGCCGATCTCCGCGCGCGAGCGGCGGCAGATCCACATGGCCCTCGTGGGCGTCGAGGGCGTCTCGACGCGGAGCGAGGGCGAGGGGCTCTTCCGCCAGCTCCTCATCGTCCCCGCCGAGAAGCCGGGGACGTAGCCGATGGCCCGCCCGAAGACGCGCGACGAGCGGCTGTTCTCGGCGGCGGTGCTCCGGCGCTCGTTCGAGCTCCAGGAGAAGCAGTACGAGGCGGGCTTCAAGTTCGTGTACGACGGCGTGCTGCGCGACCTCGAGCTGACCGACGCCGAGGTCGCCGCCTTCCTCGCGGCGCACCGGGACGACGTCGAGCGCGCCATCGGCAGGAAGGGCACCACCGCGGCGCCGCGGCGGCCGGGCACCGCGCCCCGCGGCGACGCGAAGGGCGTGGGCCGCGGCGACGCCTCCGAAGACGACGACGAGGCCTGAGCCGTGGACGCCGCGTTCCGCGACGTGCTCCGGGACGGCCTCGCGCACTTCGCGCTGCCGGTCGACGCCGCCGCCCAGGAGAAGCTGGAGCGGTACGCCGACCGGCTCCTCGCCTGGAACCGCAAGGTCAACCTCACCGCCATCACCGCGCCCGCGGAGGTCGCCGAGAAGCACCTCGTCGACTCGCTCCTCGCGCTCGGCGCGCTCGGCGGCGCGCGCACGCTCCTCGACGTCGGCGCGGGCGCCGGCCTCCCCGGCGCGGCGCTCGCCTGCGCCCGGCCGGACCTCGAGGTCACCTGCGTCGACTCGGTCGCGAAGAAGGTCGCGTTCGTGAAGGCGGTCGCCGCCGAGCTCGGGCTGCCCGTGCGCGCGGTCGCGACCCGCGCGGAGGGCGACCCGGAGCGCGAGCGGCTCCCGCGCTGCGAGGCCGTGGTGTCGCGGGCGTTCGCGGAGCCGGCCGCGTGGCTCCCGCTCGCCGCGCGCTACGTGCTGCCCGGCGGCCGGGTGGTCGCGATGCTCGGCCGGGACGCCGACGAGGCCGCGCTCGCCGCGCTCGGCCGGGGCGCCGGCCTCTCGCTCGAGCGGCTCGAGCGCTTCACGCTGCCGCGCTCCGGCGCGGCGCGCGCGATCGCGACCTTCCGGGCCAGGTAACCTCCCGTCGGGACACGATCCGCCCGGTCCCGAGCGCAGCGGCGTCGCCGCGGTGTCGAGGAAAGTTTCACGTGGAACATCGGCGAGGCTAGGCTTCGAGCCGGAGGTCGCTCCGATGCCCCTCGCCGCCGCGCTCCTGCTCTCCTTCGCGCTCGCCGCCCGGCCGGTGGCCGTGCACCCGGGCCCGTCGGTGCGGCTGGACGCCTCCGCGGCGAAGTACGCGATCGCGTACGTCGAGACCGGGGACCCGGAGGCGCTCGAGTCCCTCGCCGCGACGCCCGCGGTCACGCACCTCCTCACCCACGCCCGCTTCGCCGAGCGGGCCGACGTGCCGCGGACCTCGACCCGCGAGCTCGCGCTCCGGCTCGTCACGCCGCGGGACGTCCTCGCGAAGCGGCTCCCGGAGGCGCGCAAGGTCCTCGCCGAGTTCGAGGGGCCGCTGAGGCGCGACCTCGTCTGGCGCGACGCGCTCAAGGCGGCGGTGCCGAAGGACGCCGACGTCGAGATCCACCTGCACCTGATCTTCAGCGACACGCTCGTCGGGACCGCCTCCCCCGGCGACGCGAGCGTGGACGCCGGGCACCCCTGGCTCGAGGCGCACCCCGGCGCGCTCCGGTACGTGGCGCTGCAGGAGTGCCAGAAGGTCGTCTTCCTCGCCTACAACCCGCCGCGCCCGCTCGAGGCGCGCGGCACCGCGGCGGACCTCCTCGCCGAGGCCGAGTTCCACCTCGCGCTCGAGGGGCTCGCGGCCTGGACCGCGCTCGGGCTGCGCGAGCGGGAGAAGGCGCTCGACGACGAGGACTACCGGGCGCTGTCCGACGAGGCGACCATGAAGCGGCTGGAGGCCCGGTACCTCGAGGTCCACGCGGAGCTCGTGAAGCGCGCCGAGGGCGCCGGCCTCGCGGATCCGCTGGCGAAGGAGCTGTACCGCGGGCTGCAGGAGGACCGGCTCTTCGCGCGGCTGGGCGCCCGCGCGGCGCGGCACATCGAGCGCGTCGAGGGCCGCGCGACGGTCGTGAAGCTCGTGAAGGCGGGGCCGCGCGCGTTCTTCGAGACCTGGGTCCGGGTCCGCGGCGGGGCGCGGTAGCGTTCCACGTGGAACATGCCGCGGCGCCCGTCCGCGCGGCGCTCCCCGAGGAACACCTCACGGGAACGGGCCCACGTCCATCGACCCCGCCATCGCGCCCAGGAGCGCGACGGTGGCCGCGACGGCGGCGTGCACGCCCGCGACCCCGGCCCCGGTCCGGCCGCCGAACCGGAGGCCGACGAACGCCCCGAGGTCGGGGCCGCCGCGGGGGCCTGGCGGGCCCTCGAGCGGCGAGGCCGGCGCAGCCCGGGTCGCGAGCCTGCCCTCGACGACCACCGCGGCGGGCCCGGCGTCGCACGTGACGCTCGGGAGCCAGAGGCGCCCGGCGCGGTTGTCGCCGGCGACCGGCCGCGCCAGCCCGAGCCGCACGTCGAGCCCCGCGCCCCCCGTGAGGCGCCACCGGACGAACGCCTCGGCGCCGAGGGCGAACCCGCTGCCGTGCACCGACAGGGTCGCTGCGCTCAGCACGCCGAGCCCGGCCCGCACCGGGGCGGCGGCCGACGTGGCGAGGCCGAGGGCCGCGTCCGAGTGCCCCGCCCACTCCCGCTCGGTGTCCGGCACCCGCCCCGGGCGCATGAAGACGGCCAGGCGCCCGGCGGACAGGGTGCCCGAGGCGTAGAGGCCGGGGCCGCCCCCGTCCTCGCCGCGCGCGGGCCAGGGCGCGAGCGCGAGGAGCAGGGTGACGAGGGCCAGCAGGGGACGGAGGAGCACGCTGCTCCAGGGAGGCCCGGGCGCCTGGCGGGCGTGACCGAGGCCCGCGCGCCCCGTCGGTGGGGCGCGCGTGGACCTGGTGCGGCCGCACCGCACGGGGTGCGGTGTTCCACGTGGAACGTCGGGGCGAGCTCGCGACGCCGGCAGCGCGCGAAGGCCTCGAGGCCCGGTGCGACGTCGGGGGCCCAGGACCCCGGAGCGCGCCTGGACCGCCACCGCCGTGGGGGTCGCGAGGCCGGGCGCGAAGGTCGAGGGGTACGCCCGGACGACCGTGTCCGGCGTGCCGTCCGGCAGGTCGAGCGGGGCGTCGGCCCTCACCCGCCCGGCCGTGAGGGTGCCGGACATGTAGGGCCCGGCCCGGCCGTCGTGCACCACGGGCTCATCCCCCGCCTGTGTCCGGCACCCGCGGAAACCCGGGGAAGGCCCGGCTGTTCCACGTGGAACACCCACCCCGCGCCCGGGGGCCCCGGGGCGGCCCCGGGTGTCAGGGTGATCCGCGAGGATGCGTCGCCCGCGGTCCCACCGGCCGCGCGGCGCCCCGGGGGGCAGCTCCCGGGGCGGGTGGAGAAGCTCAGCGGGGCGAGGGAAGGGGTCGACACGTGAAGAAGAGGGCAGGGGCGAAGCTCGTGGACGCCGGCTCGATGAGCCGGATCCTCACGATCGCCAACCAGAAGGGCGGGGTCGGCAAGACCACCACCGCCGTGAACCTCGCGGCGTCGCTCGCCGCGGCGGAGCGCCGGACGCTCCTCATCGACGTCGACCCGCAGGGCAACGCGGGCAGCGCGCTCGGCATCCGGCGCGACGACTCCGACAAGTCCATCTACGAGGTGCTGCTCGACGGCATGCCGCTCAAGGAGGCGGTGCGGAAGACCGAGCTCAAGTTCCTCGACCTCGTGCCCGCCTCGAAGCACCTCGTGGGCGCCGAGCTCGAGCTCGCGGAGGTGGAGGGGCGCGAGTACCGGCTCAAGCACGCGGTCGACCAGCTCGCGGGCGAGTACGAGTACGTCATCATCGACTGCCCGCCGTCGCTGGGCCTGCTCACCGTGAACGGCCTCGTCGCCGCGCGCGGCGCGATGATCCCGCTGCAGTGCGAGTACTACGCGCTCGAGGGGCTCGCCGACGTCCTCAAGACCATCGAGCTCGTGCGCGCGAGCGCGAACCCCGAGCTCGTCGTCGACGGCATCGTGCTGACGATGTTCTCGCCGAACAACCTCGCGAACCAGGTCGCCGACGAGATCCGCAAGACCTTCGCCGACCAGGTCTTCGACACCGTCATCCCGCGCAACGTGCGGCTCTCCGAGGCGCCCTCGCACGGCAAGCCCATCCTGCTCTACGACGTGACCTCGAAGGGCTGCCAGAGCTACCTCGAGCTCGCGCGCGAGGTCACCCAGCGCGCCGGAGGCCTCGCGTGAGCACCACGAAGCGCCCCGCCCTCGGGCGCGGCATGGCCGCGCTCCTCTCCAACGCGCCGCCGCCCGGCGCGGTCGTCACGCCCATCGCCGGGCGCACGCTGCTCACGCTCCCGATCGACGCGATCGAGCGGAGCGCCGCCCAGCCGCGCAAGCAGTTCGAGGAGGCGAAGCTCGAGGAGCTCGCCGCGTCGATCCGCGAGCACGGCGTGGTCGAGCCGATCCTCGTCCGCCGCCACGGCGCGAAGTACCGCATCGTCGCCGGCGAGCGGCGCTGGCGGGCGGCGCAGCGCGCCGGGCTCCAGGAGATCCCGGCGGTCGTCCGCGAGGCGTCCGACCGCCAGGCGTTCGAGCTCGCGCTCGTCGAGAACCTGCAGCGCGCCGACCTCAACCCCATCGAGGAGGCGGAGGCCTACGAGGTCCTCTCGCGCGACGGGCAGACGCAGGACGACATCGCGAAGCGCGTGGGCAAGGACCGCTCGACGGTCGCGAACGCGCTCCGGCTCCTGAAGCTGCCGAACGAGGTGCGCGACCTCGTGAAGGGCGGCCAGCTCGACATGGGCCATGCCCGCGCGATCCTCGGCCTCGAGTCCGCCGAGGAGATGAAGAAGCTCGCGGCGCGCGCGGTGCGCGAGGGGCTGAGCGTGCGGGCCACCGAGGCGCTCGTCCGCCTGCGCGCCATGAAGGGGAGGAAGAAGGCGCCCGACGCCCCGTCCGCCGCGGTGAAGGACCTCACCCGCCGGCTGTCCCGCCGGCTCGGCGCGAGGTGCAAGGTGGTGCAGAAGTCGGCCACCGCCGGGCGGCTCGAGGTCGAGTACACCTCGCTCGACGAGCTCGACGGAATACTCGCGAAGATCGGGGCGTAGACAGTACGGTCCCGCGCGGCGGTCGCGACGGGCGCCCGCGAGGACGCACCGCGGGGCAGATGCACCCACACCTGGAGCAGGACGTCCTTCCGGGAGAGGTCGCGGCGGGGATCTCGCCATGGACCCGGTCCTCGGGACAGAATGCTCTCCCGCACCGGGGACGCCCGAGTCTGCCGCAACGAACAGGAGCGAGAGGAACCATGGCCATGCTGAAGCGCGAGGAGCTCTCTTCCATCCCCACCCCGACCGGCGAGCTCAACGCGCTCCTCGGCCGCGGCTCCGAGTTCGAGGGCAAGCTCACCTTCGAGGGGACCGTCCGCATCGACGGCAAGTTCACCGGCACCATCGTCACGAACGACGTGCTCGTCGTCGGCGAGGGCGCGAAGATCCAGGCCGAGATCCAGTGCGGCACGATCATCGTGCACGGCGAGATCAACGGGAACGTCCGCGCGAAGACCGGCATCGAGCTGCACCACCCCGCGCGCGTGCGCGGCAACATCGAGGCCCCCTCGCTCATGATCGAGAAGGGCGTGATGTTCGAGGGTCAGTGCAAGATGGCCGACGCGAAGGGGGCCGCGCCGTCGACGAGCCCGGCGCCGGTCCAGGCCATCAAGTAACCCACGCCACCCTCGTCCCTCGACTCCGCTCACCCTGAGCGTAGCGGCCGGAGGCCGCGGAGTCGAAGGGTCGGGATGAACGGCCACATCGAACGGGCGTTCACGGTACGTGAATACCCCCGAAAAGCACACGGGCGGCCCGTCCTGGGCCGCCCGTGGCATTTCCAGGGTGCACCCGGGGCCTAGCTGACCTTCACCTGGATGCTGCGGGGCTTCGCCTCGGCCCGCTTCGGCACGAACACGTTCAGCACGCCGTTCTTCGCCTCGGCGCGGATCTTGTCCGGATCCACCGTGCCGGGGAGCGAGAACGAGCGGGTGAACGTCCCGTACGCGAGCTCCACGCGGTGGTAGTTCTGCCGCTGGTCGGCCTTCTCGAGCTTCCGCTCGCCCTTGAGCGTCAGCACGCCGTTCTCGAAGCGGATGTCGACGTCCTTCGGGTCGACGCCGGCGAGCTCGAAGCGCAGGGACACGCCCTCCGAGTCCTCGTAGATGTCGGCGGCCGGGGTCCAGCCCACCGACTCGCCGCTCGCGTTGTAGCCGCGGTCGTCGAACGCCCGCATCATCTCGTCCTGGAGCCTCGCCAGATCGCGGAAGGGCTCACGCCAAGTCAGGATCGCCATTTCTTTCTCTCCTTTCGGGACCTTGTTGCGAGGCGAACGTAAGGCGGGGGTCGCGACTGTCAAATCAGGTCCAAGCCCGCGAATCCCGGGGTGAATCACCTTGACGCACCCTTCGGGGCGTGATACCTCGCAAGCCCCCTATGACCTCCGGTTCCATCGCACGCCGGTACGCCCGGGCGCTGTTCGGCTTGGCGGTCGAACAGAACCGCGTCGAGGCCTGGTCGGACGCCCTCGTGGCGCTCCAGGCGGCCATCGACGGTTCTCCCGACCTCAAGGACGTCCTCCAGAACCCGGTCTACTCGCGCGACCAGCGCAAGGAGATCGTGTCGGGCCTCGCGAAGGCGATGAAGCTCGACGCGGAGCCGACGAGCCTCCTCTTCCTCCTCGGCGACCGGAACCGCCTCGCGGCGCTCGGCGACATCGTGCGCACCTTCCGCGAGCTCGCCGACACGAAGCTCGGCCGCATCCGCGCGCAGGTCACGAGCGCGGTCCCGCTCGACGCCGCCGCGGAGAAGGCGCTCGCCGAGAAGCTCTCGAAGGCCACGAAGAACCAGGTCATCGTCGAGCGCGCCGTGGACCCCGGGCTGCTCGGCGGCGTCGTCGCCCGCGTCGGCTCGCTCGTCTTCGACGGCTCCATCAAGTCCCAGCTCGAGGCCCTGCGCCGCGAGCTCAAGCAGTAACCGACGGATCCCGAGCGCAGGCCGCGCGAGCGGCCGAAGCCGAAGGAAACAACCCGCACCGCCGCACCGGAGAACAGCCCGATGGAAATCCGCGCCGACGAGATCAGCCGCATCATCCGCGAGCAGATCAAGGACTACGGCAAGAAGGTGGACGTCGCCGAGACCGGCTCCGTGCTGAGCCAGGCCGACGGCGTCGCGCGCATCTACGGCCTCTCCGGCGCCGCCGCCGGCGAGCTGCTCGAGTTCCCGGGCGGCGTGCGCGGCCTGGTCCTCAACCTCGAGGAGGACAACGTCGGCGCCGCCATCATGGGCGAGTACGAGCACATCCGCGAGGGCGACCCCGTCAAGCGCACCGGCAAGATCGCCGAGGTGCCCGTCGGCGAGGAGCTGCTCGGCCGCGTGGTGGACGGCCTCGGCAACCCGATCGACGGCCGCGGCCCGATCAACGCGAAGCAGACCCGCAAGATCGAGCTCAAGGCCCCCGGCATCGTGAAGCGCAAGTCGGTGCACGAGCCGATGCAGACCGGCCTCAAGGCCGTCGACGCCCTCGTGCCGATCGGCCGCGGCCAGCGCGAGCTCATCCTCGGCGACCGCCAGACCGGCAAGACCGCCGTCGCGATCGACACGATCATCAACAACAAGGGGCAGAACCTCCACTGCTTCTACGTCGCCATCGGCCAGAAGCAGTCCACGGTCGCCCGCGTCGTCGACAAGCTCAGCCAGTACGGCGCCATGGAGTACACGACCGTCATCGCGGCGAACGCGTCCGACCCGGCCCCGATGCAGTACCTCGCGCCGTACACCGGCGTGACGATGGCCGAGTACTTCCGCGACACCGGCCGCCACGCGCTCATCGTGTACGACGACCTCTCGAAGCAGGCCGTCGCGTACCGCCAGCTCTCCCTGCTCCTCCGCCGCCCGCCGGGCCGCGAGGCGTACCCCGGCGACGTCTTCTACCTCCACAGCCGCCTGCTCGAGCGCGCCGCGAAGCTCTCCGACAAGGAGGGCGGCGGGTCGCTCACCGCGCTCCCCATCATCGAGACGCAGGCCGGCGACGTGTCGGCCTACATCCCGACGAACGTCATCTCGATCACCGACGGCCAGATCTTCCTCGAGTCGAACCTCTTCTTCCAGGGCGTCCGGCCGGCCATCAACGTCGGCATCTCGGTGTCCCGCGTCGGCGGCTCCGCGCAGATCAAGGCGATGAAGCAGGTCGCGGGCTCCCTCAAGCTCGAGCTCGCGCAGTACCGCGAGCTCGCCGCGTTCGCCCAGTTCGGCTCCGACCTCGACAAGTCCACCCAGGACACCCTCGCCCGCGGCGAGCGCCTGGTCGAGCTCCTGAAGCAGGGCCAGTACAGCCCGATGCCGGTCGAGAAGCAGGTCATCCAGATCTACGCCGCCACGCAGAAGGACGAGAACGGCACGGGCTGGATCCGCAACGTCCCGACGAACCAGGTCGGCCGGTACATGAAGGAGCTCATGGAGTTCCTCGACGGCCGTCACCCGGAGATCGCGAAGACGATCGCGGAGAAGAAGGCGCTCGACGACGGCATCCGCAAGCAGCTCGACGCCGCGCTGAAGGAGTTCCGCGGCATCTTCCAGGCCGAGTAGCGAAGGAGCCGTTCGATGGCATCGCTTCGCGACATCCGCAACCGGATCGGCTCGGTCAAGTCGACGCGCCAGATCACGAAGGCCATGAAGATGGTGGCCGCGGCGAAGCTGCGCCGCGCGCAGGACGCGATCCTGAAGACGCGGCCGTACGCCCAGCTCCTCGACCAGACCCTCTCGCGCGTCGCCGCGCGGGCGGCGGGCGAGGAGCAGGCGGCGCACCCGCTGCTCAGGACGCGGGAGCAGAAGACGGCCGAGGTGGTGGTCATCACCTCCGACCGCGGCCTCGCCGGCGGCTTCAACTCCAACATCGCCCGGCGCACGCAGCGGTTCCTGGTCGAGAACGGCGAGCGCTTCTCGAGGATCGAGCTCGCCACCATCGGCAGGAAGGGCCGCGACTACTTCCGCGCCCGCCGCATCGCGGTCCGCAAGGACTACCTCGGCGTGCACGCCGGCCTCGCGTACCAGAAGGCCGAGGAGCTCGCGCGGGAGTACTCCGAGCGCTGGCTCGCCGGCGAGGTCGACGCGGTCTTCCTCTGCTACAACGAGTTCAAGAGCGCGATCGCCCAGAAGCCCGTCGTCGTCCAGCTCCTGCCGATCGAGACGCCGCCGCCCGCGCCGGGCCAGGCGGACATCGACTTCAAGTACGAGCCCTCCCGCGAGCAGCTGCTCGCCGACCTGCTCCCGCGGCACATCGCGATGCAGGTCTGGCGCGCGCTCCTCGAGTCGGCCGCCTCCGAGCACGGCGCGCGCATGAGCGCGATGGAGAGCGCGACGAAGAACGCCGAGGAGATGATCGGCCTGCTCACGCTTCAGTACAACCGGGCCCGCCAGGCCGCCGTGACGAAGGAGCTCATGGAGATCGTCGGCGGCGCCGAGGCGCTCAAGTAGCCTTCAGCCTTTCGGGAACACGTCTCTTCAGGGAACTTCGGTAAAGGAACCCCGCGAAATGTCCAACGCCAGCACGCAGCAGGGCAAGATCACCCAGGTCATCGGCCCGGTCGTCGACGTCGAGTTCCCGCCGGGCTCGCTGCCCGACATCTACACCGCGCTCTCCGTGACGAACCCCGGCATCGACGCCCGCCAGGACAACCTCGTCATCGAGGTCGCCCAGCACCTCGGCGAGAACACCGCCCGCTGCGTGGCGATGGACTCCACCGAGGGCCTGGTCCGCGGGATGGCCGTGAAGAGCACCGGCGCCCCGATCAACATGCCGGTCGGCAAGGCGGTGCTGGGCCGCATCCTCAACGTCGTCGGCGAGCCCGTCGACGAGCGCGGCCCGGTGTCGGCGCAGAAGTTCTTCCCGATCCACCGCTCGCCCCCGAAGCTCGTCGATCAGAACGTGAAGATCGAGGCGTTCGAGACGGGCATCAAGGTCATCGACCTGCTCGCCCCGTACCTCCGCGGCGGCAAGATCGGCCTGTTCGGCGGCGCCGGCGTCGGCAAGACCGTGCTCCTGATGGAGCTCGTGAACAACGTCGCGAAGAAGCGCGGCGGCTTCTCGGTGTTCGCCGGCGTCGGCGAGCGCACCCGCGAGGGCAACGACCTCTACCACGAGATGATCGACTCGGGCGTCATCAACAAGGACGACCTGTCGAAGTCGCAGTGCGTGCTCGTGTACGGCCAGATGAACGAGCCGCCGGGCGCCCGCGCCCGCGTCGCGCTCTCCGCGCTCGCGATCGCCGAGTACTTCCGCGACGAGGAGAAGCGCGACATGCTCCTCTTCGTCGACAACATCTTCCGGTTCACGCAGGCGGGCTCCGAGGTGTCGGCCCTCCTCGGCCGCATCCCCTCGGCCGTCGGTTACCAGCCGACGCTCTCCACCGAGATGGGCGAGCTCCAGGAGCGCATCACCTCCACGAAGGACGGCGCCATCACCTCCGTGCAGGCGATCTACGTGCCCGCCGACGACCTCACCGACCCGGCCCCGGCGACCGCGTTCGCGCACCTCGACGCGACCACCGTGCTCAGCCGCAAGCTGACCGAGATCGGCATCTACCCGGCCGTCGATCCGCTCGACTCCACCTCGCGCATCCTCGACCCGCTCGTCGTCGGCCAGGAGCACTACCTGGTCGCCCGCGCGGTGCAGGAGACGCTGCAGCGCTACAAGGATCTCCAGGACATCATCGCCATCCTCGGCATGGACGAGCTCTCCGAGGACGACAAGCTCACCGTCGCGCGCGCCCGCAAGATCCAGCGCTTCCTCTCGCAGCCGTTCGACGTCGCGAAGCAGTTCACCGGCAACGAGGGCAAGTACGTCGAGCTGAAGGACACGATCCGCGGCTTCAAGGAGATCGTGGACGGCAAGCACGACGACCTGCCCGAGCAGGCCTTCTACATGGTGGGCGGCATCGAGGAGGCGGTCGAGAAGGCGAAGAAGCTCGCCGCGGGGTAGTCCGTCGACCGGGTCCTTCGTCAGGCTCAGGACAGGCACACATGGCCCTCACACTCGACATCGTCACCCCGGAGCGCCGCGTCCTCTCGGTCACGTGCGACGAGGTCCGCGCGCCGGGCGCCGGCGGCGGCTTCGGCGTGCGGCTCAACCACGAGCCGTTCATGACCGCGCTCGAGGCCGGGATGCTGGTCTACGTCGAGGGCGGGCGGGAGCACCGCTACGCGATCGGCGGCGGCTTCTTCCAGGTCGCCGACAACCGCGTCATCGTCCTCGCCGACACCGCCGAGGCGGCGGCCGACATCGACGTCGACCGCGCGAAGCGCGCCTTCGAGGACGCGCAGAACCGCCTGCTCAAGATGACCGAGCAGGACGAGGCCTACCGGGAGGAGGCGGCCCGCGTGAAGCGCGCCACCGCCCGGATGCGCGTCGGCGGCGGGTAGCCCGGATGGGGGCCTTCCAGGGGCCCTGAGCCACAGCGATTTCGCAGCGCCGACGCGCACCGTATGTGAATACGGCGCGCGTCGTCGTATGGGCTCATCCCCTTGAAGGAACAGGGGGTTTCTGGTAGAAAACCCAGTCGCTCCGGCCCGTTCCAACGCACCGCTTCAGGCCCTCGAAGAGCGACCCGCCCATGGCCGAAGAGACCACCCCGCCCGCTCCGCCCGAAGGTTCCGCACCGCCCCCCGGCGGCAAGAACGGCGCGATCGCTCCGCCGCCCGGCGGCGACGGTCACCGCCCCGCGATCAACATCGAGCACGAGATGCGCGAGTCGTACCTCGCGTACTCGATGTCGGTCATCGTCGGGCGCGCGCTGCCCGACGTGCGCGACGGCCTGAAGCCCGTGCACCGCCGCATCCTCTACGCGATGCACACGGAGGGGCTGCAGTACAACAAGCGCTACTCCAAGTGCGCCGGCGTCGTCGGCGAGGTGCTGAAGAAGTACCACCCGCACGGCGACGCCTCGGTCTACGACGCGCTCGTCCGCCTCGCGCAGGACTGGAACCTCCGCTACCTGCTCGTCGACGGCCAGGGCAACTTCGGCTCGGTCGACGGCGACCCCGCCGCGGCGTACCGCTACACCGAGTCGCGCATGGCGCGGCTCGCCGACTTCCTCCTCGCCGACATCGACGAGGAGACGGTCGACTTCGCGCCGAACTTCGACGACACGACGAGCGAGCCGAAGGTCCTCCCGACCCGCTTCCCGAACCTGCTCGTCAACGGCTCGGCCGGCATCGCGGTCGGCATGGCGACGAACATCCCGCCCCACAACATGGGCGAGACGATCGACGCGGTGAACGCGCTCATCGAGAACCCGAAGATCACGATCCCGGAGCTGATGCGGCACATCCCGGGGCCGGACTTCCCGACCGCCGGCATCATCCTCGGGCAGGACGGCATCCGGGCCGCGTACGAGACCGGCCGCGGCAACGTGCAGATCCGCTCGCGCGCCTCCATCGAGGTGCACCCGCGCACCGAGCGCGAGTCGATCGTCGTCACCGAGATCCCGTACCAGGTCAACAAGGCGAAGCTCGTCGAGCACATCGCCGAGCTCGTGCGGGACAAGCGGATCGAGGGGATCAGCGATCTGCGCGACGAGTCGTCGCGCGAGGGCATGCGCATCGTCGTCGAGCTGAAGCGCGACGCGAACGCGCAGGTGGTCCTCAACAACCTCTACCAGCACACCGCGATGCAGACCGGCTTCGGGGTGACGATGCTCGCCATCGACGGCGGGCAGCCGCGCATCCTGAACCTGAAGGAGCTGCTCGAGCGGTTCATCGCGCACCGGCGCGACGTCGTCACCCGCCGCACGCGGTACCGGCTGCGGAAGGCCCGCGAGCGCGAGCACATCCTGCTCGGCTACCAGATCGCGCTCGACAACCTCGACGAGATCATCGAGCTCATCAAGAAGGCGCCGGACCGGGACACCGCCCGCGACCAGATGATGGCCCGGTTCGCGCTCTCCGAGCTCCAGGCGAAGGCCATCCTCGAGCTGCAGCTGCAGCGCCTCACCGGCCTCGAGCGGCAGAAGATCCTGGAGGAGCTCGCCGAGATCCAGAAGACCATCGCGCGCCTCAAGGAGATCCTGGCGTCCGACAAGGTCCTCATGGAGGTCGTGAAGGCCGAGCTCGCCGAGGTGAAGCAGCTCTTCGCCGACGAGCGCCGCACCGAGATCCAGGGCAAGGCGGCGGACCTCGCGACCGAGGACCTCATCGCCGAGGAGGAGATGGTCGTCACCGTCTCCCACGCGGGCTACGTGAAGCGGAACGCCGTCTCCGCCTACCGCGCCCAGCGGCGCGGCGGCCGGGGCAAGACCGGCGCCTCCGCCCGCGAGGAGGACTTCCTCGAGTCGCTCTTCGTCGCCTCCACCCACAGCTTCCTGCTCGTGTTCAGCGACCGCGGACGGGTCTACTGGCTGAAGGTCCACGAGATCCCGCAGGCGGGCCGCACCGCGCGCGGCAAGCCCATCGTCAACCTCGTGCAGCTCTCGCAGGGCGAGAAGGTCGCCGCGATCCTGCCGGTGCGCCGGCTCCCCGAGCCGCCGTCGAACGGCGACGAGGCGGCCGCGGACGCGACCGTCGAGGTGAACGGCGGCGCCGAGGCCACGGGCGAGGCGACGCAGTACGTGTTCCTCGCCACCCGCCGCGGCATCATCAAGAAGACCCGCCTCGACCAGTTCGCGCGCCCGCGCGCGGCCGGCATCATCGCGCTCGGCATCGAGGAGGGCGACGAGCTCATCGCCGCCCGCATCACCGACGGCAAGAGCCACATCCTCCTCTCCACCGCGCAGGGCATCGCGATCCGGTTCGAGGAGGGCGACGTCCGCGCCATGGGCCGCAGCGCCTACGGCGTGAAGGGCATCACGCTCGAGGACGGCGACGAGGTCGTCGCCGCCGAGTCCCTGCCGGCCGGGGCCGAGGGCGAGAACGCCCCCACCATCCTCACCGTCACGAAGAACGGCTACGGCAAGCGCACCGAGCTCGCCGAGTACCGCGTCCAGAGCCGCGGCGGGAAGGGCATCATCACCATCAAGACGACCGAGCGGAACGGCCCGGTGGTCGCGGCCTCGGCGGTGACCGACGCCGAGGAGGTGATGCTCATCACGAACGGCGGCATGCTCATCCGCATGGCCGCGAAGGGCATCTCCGTCATCGGCCGCAACACGCAGGGCGTCCGGCTCATCGCGCTCGAGTCGAAGGAGGAGTCGGTCGTCGCGGTCGCCCGCGTCGCCGAGACGAGCCACGAGGCCGCCGAGGCTGGCGTGCAGGAGGCGCCCGCCGAGGGCACCGCCGCGCCGGTGGAGAGCGCCCCCGAGGACGAGGGCGAGGACGGCGGGGAGCCCGAGGCCACGTGACCCGACGCCCCTCGGCTCCACCCGCTCACCCTGAGCGTAGCGCCCGCGAAGCGGGCGCGGAGTCGAAGGGCGCTCGGGGTGAGCGGTCCAAGATGCGCGTGATGGGACTCATACTGGCCGCCGCCCTGGCCGCGTGCAGCGGGGTGGCGAGCAAGCTGGAGGCCGCGAACGCGAAGCGCGTCGCCGGCGACGCCCGCGGCGCGCTCCAGGCCTACAAGGAGATCCTCGCCGAGCTCGGCGAGGCGCCGCTCGGTGCGTCCGACCAGGCGGTGCGCCTCAAGGCGCTGCGCTTCGCGGGCGACGTCTCCTACCTCGAGCTCGGCGACTACGTCGGCGCGATCTCCTACTACCGCCGCATCGTCTCGATCGCGCCGGGCACGAAGGACGCGCGCGACGCCCGCATCGTGGTCGGCGACATCTACCGCGAGCGCTTCCGCGACGACCTCGCCGCCATCGCGCAGTACGCGGAGGTCGCGGGCTCGGGCGCGCCCGAGGCGCCGAGGTACCAGCTCGAGGTCGCGAAGTGCTACCTCGAGCTCAAGAACTACGAGCAGGCGCGGGTCGAAGCCCGCGTGCTCCGCGACAAGTGGCCGATGGACCCGCTCGCCGAGGAGGGCCAGCTCCTCACCGCGCAGGCCTGGTCGCTCGAGAAGCGCGACGACGAGGCGATGCGGGCGTTCCAGGCGCTCATCGACAGCCACCCCCGTCCCGAGACCGCCGCGCGCGCGCTCGAGGGGCAGGCCCACATCCACGCGCAGGCGAACCGGTTCGACCGGGCCCTCGAGCTCTACGCGCTCGCGCTGCCCCAGCACCCGAACCCCGAGGCGATCCGCACGGCGATCGACGCCGTCCGCGAGCGCCGCGAGAAGATGGCCCCCGCCCTGCCGGGCGACAAGGCCACCGCCTTCGACCACTCGAAGCACAAGCCCAGCCCCAGGGAGACCCCGTGAAGACCGAGCTCAGCGAGAAGCTGTTCGCGAAGGCGAACACCCTCTTCCCCGGCGGCGTGAACAGCCCCGTCCGCGCGTTCCGCGGCGTGGGCGGCACGCCCCGCTTCATCGCCCGCGGCCGCGGTTCGCACATGATCGACGTCGACGGGAACGACTACGTCGACTACGTGCTCTCGTGGGGCCCGATGATCGTCGGCCACTGCCACCCGGAGGTCATGCGGGAGGTGCAGGAGGCCATGAAGGACGGCTCCTCCTACGGCGCGCCGTCGCCGCGGGAGATCCAGCTCG
Source organism: Anaeromyxobacter sp. (assembly GCA_046351695.1). Taxonomy (GTDB): domain Bacteria; phylum Myxococcota; class Myxococcia; order Myxococcales; family Anaeromyxobacteraceae; genus Anaeromyxobacter. Next base: position 401,223 of record JAXLYA010000003.1, read on the forward strand.
CCGAGCTCGTGCAGGAGCGGATGCCCTGGGTCGAGCGCATGCGCTTCACCTCGTCCGGCACCGAGGCCACCACCGCCGCGATCCGCGTCGCCCGCGGCTTCACCGGCCGCGACGACATCGTGAAGTTCGACGGCTGCTACCACGGCGCGGGCGACCCGCTCCTCGTGAAGGCGGGCTCCGGCGTCGAGACGCTCGGCCTCCCCGACTCGCCCGGCGTGCCGGCCGACGTCGCGAAGCACACCCTCACCCTGCCCTACAACGACCTCCCCGCGGTCGAGAAGCTCTTCGCCTCCCACGGTTCGAAGATCGCCTGCGTGATCGTGGAGCCGGTGGTCGGCAACATGGGCGTGCTCGTGCCGAAGCCGGGCTACCTGCAGGGCCTCCTCGACACCTGCCGCAAGCACGGCGCGCTCCTCATCATCGACGAGGTGATGACCGGCTTCCGCGTGGCCGCCGGCGGCGCGTGCGGCCTCTACGGTGTGAAGCCGGACCTCGTCACCTTCGGCAAGGTCATCGGCGCGGGCCTCCCGGTCGGCGCCTTCGGCGGCCGCGCCGACGTCATGAACGTCGTCGCGCCGGCGGGCCCGGTCTACCAGGCGGGTACGCTGTCCGGGAACCCGATGGCGATGGCCGCGGGCTGGGCGTCGCTCAGGCTCATGACCCCCGCCGCGTACGCCTCGCTCGAGGAGCGCAGCGGGCGCCTCGCCGAGGGGCTCGCCGCGGCGGCCGCGAAGGCGAAGGTGCCGGTGCAGGTGAACCGGGTCGGCTCGATGCTGACGGTGTTCTTCTCCGACAGGCCCGTGTTCGACGCCGCCTCCGCGCGCGCGGCGTCCACGAAGCGCTTCGCCGCCTTCCACCACGGCCTGCTCGAGCGCGGCGTCTACTTCCCGCCGTCGCAGTTCGAGGCGGCGTTCCTCTCGACCGCGCACACGACCGACGACGTCGAGAAGACGATCGCGGCCGCGGAGGCCGCCTTCGCCGAGGCGGCGAAGGTCTAGCCGCCGATGCCGGGCACCGCCGGCTGGGCCGATCGCTTCGCGCCGTTCGAGGGCACGGCCTACCTCGACGCCGCGAGCCAGGGCCCCATCCCGCTCGCCGCCGCGCGCGCGGGCAAGGAGGCGCTCGCGCTCAAGGAGCGCCCGTGGCGGATCACGAGCGCGACCTACGTCGGCATCGTGGCCGAGGTGCGCACGCTCTTCGCGCGGCTCCTCGGCGCGCGCGAGGAGTCGGTCGCGCTCGTCACGGGCGCCGGCGCGGTCGTGAACGTGGTGTCGCGCGGCCTCGGGCTCGGCGAGGGCGACGAGGTGCTGCTGCCCCGGCACGAGTTCCCGGCGAACGATCTGCCCTGGCGGTGGCTCGCGCGCCGCGGCGTGCGCGTGCGGACGGTGGATCCGGACCAGCCGACCGGCGCCGTCTCCGGCGAGCGGCTCGCCGCGGAGATCGGCCCGCGCACGCGCGTCGTCGCCTTCGCGCACGTCTCGTACCTGCACGGCGGGCGGATCGACCCCGCGCCGGTCGTCGAGGCGGCGCGGAAGGTCGGCGCGCTCGTCGTCATGGACGGCAGCCAGGCGGCGGGCGCCATGCCGGTCGACTTCGCCGCGCTCGGCGTCGACGTCTACGCGGCCTCGGCCTACAAGTTCCTGCTCGGCCCGTACGGCACGGCGGTCGGCCTCTTCGCGCCGTCGGTGCTCGACCGGCTCGCGGTCGGCGACATCAACTGGTGGGCGGTGCGCGGCTCGGAGGACTTCAACCACCTCCCCGAGGCCGTCGAGCTGCACCCAGGGGCGCGCCGCTACGACGCGCACGAGACCGCGTCGTTCTTCAACCTGATGCCGCTCGCCGAGTCGCTGCGGCTCCTCCTCGAGATCTCGCCCGCCGCCGTCCAGGCGCATTCGCGCGCGCTCGGCGACCGGATCCTGGGCGGCCTCCCCGCCGGCTTCGAGCCCGCGGGCCCCGTGGACGCGACGGGACGGAGCCACGTCGTCACGGTCCGCGCCGGGTCGCCCGAGGCGACCCGGGATGCCTGGAAGCGCCTCGACGCCGCGAAGGTCGTGACCTCGCTGCGGGGCGACCGGATCCGCATCTCGCCGCACGTCTACAACGGCCCTGCCGACGTGGACCGGCTGCTCGCGGCGCTGGCCGGGAAATAGCGTCGCCGGGCATGTCACACCGCCGGGGTCCCGGGGCATCCACTCCCCGGAGACCCCGGGCTTCCGTGCTGGCGCACCTCGAGGCGCCGGGGGGAAAGCGCTGTGACCGTCATCGCCCCTGCCCTCGTCGCGCTCGCGCTCGCGGTCCGGCCGGAGCAGGCCCCTCCGCCCGCCGACCTCACGCCGCGTCCCGCACTTCGCCCCCTCAGCGAGCAGGACCGCCGGCTCCGCGAGGCGGCGCTCCGGCAGGCGGCGACGCAAACGCTCGGTCGTCCGACGGAGACGAGAGAGCGCCGGAAGGTCCGCGGCCAGAGCGCGCTCCTCGTCGCGGGGGGACTCGCCGTCCTGGGCACGTTCGCGCTGGCGAGCTCGATGAGGGAACGCGACGCGCTCGGCGCCGGGCTCGGCAGGTTGACCGCCTACGCGTCCTGGGCCTTCGCGGGCGGCACCGGGCTCTACGGCGGCTGGCTCCTCGCGACCGATCCGCCTGGAGCCCCCTCGCCCCCGCCCTGATCCCGCGGCCCTCGCCGCGACGAAATGCCTCCACCTTTCGGGCGGTTGGCCCACACGGCCTCCGCGCACCCCGGGCGTGTCCGGCACCGGCCCCCGGACCGTGTCCGGCACCCGCGCCGGCAGGCCCCGGCGAGGGCGGGATCGCGTTGACCGATTCGTCCCCGCGTGCTAGATGAAACCGCCCTTCCCGCGCGAAAACACAGGTAATTTCTCCACCGCAGCAGCCGCCTCAGAGACGTCGCGCGGGCGGGGTCGAGGCATCGAAAGGGGCGTCGTTGGCCGGTCCGGACGGGCAGGATCGCCGGAACGAGGAGGAGGGGCTCTCGAGCCTCGCCTCCGGGTACCAGAAGGCCGCGCCGTACATCAGCGCCTCCTGGAGCCTCGTCGCCTCGGTGGGTGTGTTCGCGGGTGCGGGGTACTGGCTCGACCAGAAGGTCGGCAACCGGACCCCCTGGTTCTTCATCGTGGGAGCGGTCGTCGGGATGATCGGCGGGTTCATCAGCTTCTTCCGGGTGGTCCTCGGCATGAACAAGGCCGGGAAGGGCGCGCCCGTCGAGAAGCAGGATGGTGACCGTCGGTGAAGTGGACGCTCGCCACCGCCGCGCTCGCGCTCCTGTTCCTCGGCGTCGCCGCGGCCTCCGGCCAGCACGCGAAGGGCGCCCTCGTCGGCGCCGGGATCGCGGGCGTCACGGGGCTCGCCTCGATGCTCGCCATCGGGAAGACCGCCGGGGCGCGGAAGCCCATGCAGGTCGCCCTCGCGATCATGACGGTCGGCTTCCTCGTCCGCCTCGTGCTCGTCGCCCTCGGGACGGTGCTCATCGCCACCCGCGGCGAGAGCGTCATCGCCTTCGTCGTCGCCTTCTTCGTGCCGTTCTTCGTCTTCGCGGCCCTCGAGGCCGCCCACGTCCACTCGCTCCGCCACGGAACGGGAGCCGCATGACCCTTGACCTCGCGACCCTCGCGCTCGTCCTCGCCCTCGGCCAGCACGAACCGGCCCCTGCCACGGCGCCCGCCGAGCACGCCCCCGCCGCGCAGGGTGCGCTCGCGCCGGTCGAGGCGGAGCACGGCGCGCCCGCCGCCCCCGGCCACGAGGAGCACGGCGCCGCCGTCGCCGGCGAGCACGGCGCGGCCGCGGCGCACCACGGCGGCAAGCACGACGAGAGCCTCGGCGGCGTGATGATGCACCACGTCTCCGATGGCCGCGTGATGGAGTACCCCGGCGTCTGCGAGACCGAGGGCCCGAACGGCCCCGAGCACGGCTTCGCGTGGAACTGCGAGCTCGAGCTCGACCACCTGTTCGGCACCGTCCGCGACGCCGAGACCGGCAAGGCCGTCTCCGGGCCGCTCGTGTTCGGCAGCCTCGACATGACGCCCACGAAGCACGTCATGATGATGTGGCTCGCGAGCGCCATCCTCCTCGTCATCGCCTTCACCGCGACCCGCAAGCGCTCGCTCGTCCCGCGCGGCATCTACAACTTCGTCGAGGTGCTGGTCGCCTTCGTCCGCAACGACATCGCGGTGAAGAACATCGGCGAGAAGGACGCGGACCGGTTCACGCCGTACCTCGTGACCGCGTTCTTCTTCATCCTCTTCATGAACCTGCTCGGCCTCGTGCCGTTCGCCGCGACCGCCACCGCGAACCTCTCGGTCACCGTCGCGCTCGCCCTCTTCACCTTCGTCATCACCCAGTGGGCGGCGATCCGGGCGATGGGCATCGGCGGCTTCCTCGCCCACATGACCGGCGGCGTCCCGAAGAGCCTCGCCTGGCTCTGGCCGATCATGATCCCGGTCGAGTTCCTGGGCCTGTTCACGAAGCCCTTCGCCCTCACCGTCCGTCTCTTCGCGAACATGGTGGCGGGCCACTTCGTCATCCTGGCCCTCCTCGGCCTGATCTTCGCGCTCAAGTCGCAGTTCGTCGCGGTGGCGTCGGTCCCGATGGCGCTCGGCATCTTCATGCTCGAGCTCTTCGTGGCCTTCGTGCAGGCGTACATCTTCGCCATGCTCTCGGCGCTCTTCATCGGGTCCGGCCTCGTGCACCACGGCCACGACGAGGAGCACGGGGACGGGCACGGCCACGGTCACGAGGACCACGGCCACGCGCAGCACGCGTAGCATCCGCAGTTCACGCGGCCGGGAGGGTTCCCGGCCGTGGGTCGTCGAGCGCAGTCGCGCCCCGGGAAACGCGGCCCGGCCAATCCCGCGCTGAGCAGCACCGAAGGAGAAACACCATGGCTCCCGTCGCTCTCGCGTACCTCTCTGCCGGCCTGGGCGCCGGTCTCGCCGTCGTCGGCGCCGGCATGGGCATCGGCAAGCTCGCCGCCGCCGCGATGGAGGGCTCCGCCCGCCAGCCGACCGCCCTCGGCGACATCCGCACGTCGATGATCATCGCGGCCGCCCTCATCGAAGGCGCGACGCTCTTCGCGATCGTCGTCTGCCTCCTCCTCGCCATCAAGTAGCGCCCTCACCGGCCGCCCGGGGCTCCTCCAGGGGTCCCGGGCAGCCGTGGTTCCTCTTCTCGACGGAGCTCGCATGACCCCCATGGCCTTCGCCGGCAGCACGGTCCTCGCCGCAGGCGGCATCACCGACCTCAACCCCGGCCTGACGCTCTGGACGGCGATCACCTTCCTCGTCCTCATCTTCGTCCTGGGCAAGTTCGCCTGGGGCCCGATCGTGAAGATGCTGGCCGACCGCGAGCGGACCATCCGCGAGGCGATCGAGGCCGCGAAGAAGGAGCGTGCCGAGGCCGAGCGCCTCATGGCCGAGCAGAAGGAGTCGCTCCAGAAGGCGCAGCGCGAGGCCGCCGAGCTCGCGAAGCGCAACCAGCAGGACGTCGAGAAGCTCCGCGTCGAGCTCACCGAGAAGGCGAAGAAGGAGGCCGACGAGCTCGTCGCCGCCGCCCGCCGCCAGGTGACCGAGGAGATCCAGAAGGCGAAGGCCGAGCTCCGCGCGCAGGTCGCCGACCTCGCGATCGCCGCCGCGGGCAAGCTCGTGAAGAGCAGCCTGGACGAGAAGGCCCAGCGCCACCTCGTCGACGAGTACATCGCGCAGCTCCCGTCCAACTAGCGGTCGCGGACGGGCGACTCGCCTCGCGGCTCCGGCGGGCTTCCAGGCCCCCGGGGCCGTTCGCTTTCTTTCGCAGGACCGTTCGTGCTGAGCCTGTCGAAGCACGAACGGGGCACGGCTCCGATGACCGAGCGCCCTTCGACAGGCTCAGGGCGACCGGGCGGTAGGTGACATGGGTCTCTCCATCGGCATCGTCGGGCTCCCCAACGTCGGGAAGTCCACCCTCTTCAACGCGCTCCTCGGCGCCGCCCAGGCGGCCGCGGCGAACTACCCGTTCTGCACGATCGAGCCGAATGTCGGCATCGTCCCGGTGCCGGACCGTCGCCTCGAGAAGCTGACGTCGATGTTCAAGCCGAAGAAGACGACCCCCACCGCGCTCGAGTTCGTCGACATCGCGGGCCTCGTCGCCGGCGCGTCGAAGGGCGAGGGGCTCGGCAACCAGTTCCTCGGCAACATCCGCCAGGTCGACGCGATCGCCCACGTGCTGCGCTGCTTCGCCGACCCGGACGTCGTGCACGTCGCCGGGAAGGTCGATCCGAAGGGCGACCGCGACGTCGTCGAGACCGAGCTGATGCTGAAGGACCTCGACTCGATCGAGAAGCGCCGCGAGCGCACGCTCAAGAACACGAAGGCCGCCGGCAAGCAGGGCGAGCAGGCGAAGCTCGAGCTCGCGGCGCTCGACAAGGTGAAGGCGGGCCTCGAGGCCGGCACGCCGGTGCGCGGGCAGAAGCTCGGCGACGAGGACAAGGCGCTCGTCTCGGATCTCTTCCTCCTCACCTCGAAGCCGGTGCTCTACATCGCGAACGTCGACGAGGGGCAGCTCGGCCAGGCCGCCACCGATCCGCACGTCGCCGCGGTGAAGGCGCTCGCCGAGGCCGAGGGCGCGCAGTGGGTCGCCATCTCCGGCAAGGTCGAGTCCGAGCTCGTGGCGCTCGCGCCCGAGGAGCGGGGCGAGTACCTCGCGTCGCTCGGGCTGGAAGAGCCCGGCCTCGACCGGCTCGTGCACGCCGGCTACCGGCTGCTCGGCCTGTTGACCTACTTCACGGTCGGTGAGGACGAGTGCCGGGCCTGGACGATCAAGGCGGGCACCCTCGCCCCCGGCGCGGCCGGCGTCATCCACTCGGACTTCGAGAAGGGCTTCATCAAGGCGGAGGTCATGGCCTACGACGACCTCGTCACGCTCGGCAGCGAGGCCGCCGCCCGCACCGCGGGCAAGCTCCGGATGGAAGGGAAGGAATACGTCGTGAAGGACGGCGACGTGATGCACTTCCGCTTCAACGTGTAGCGCGGCCGGGGAGGCACTCCCGCCCCGCGAGGAGCGGGTCCCTCACCCGCCAGGGCGTGGCGCGCCGGTGACCCGGTGACGTACGCTCCGTCCATGCAGGAGCAGGAGGCCTGGACCGTTCGCTCGTCGGGCGAGGCGCTGGACGAGCGCCCCGTGCGCGTGCTCGACGGCGACTGCTTCACGCTCGCCGCGCCGGCGGACGTGAAGAAGCCTCGCTTCCTCCGGTCCGCACCGCCGCGCAAGCGCGGCGTCACGTCAGCGGCGCGCTGACCGCGGCCGCCGCCGCGCGCGGACCCCGGCCATCCGGATCGCGAGCCGGATCGCCGCGACCATCGAGTCCGGGGAGGCCTCGCCCTTGCCGGCGATCCCGTACGCGACGCCGTGGTCCGGGCTCGTGCGCACGAACGGCAGCCCGAGCGTCACGTTCACCGCGGGGTCGCCGCCGACCGCGTCGAGGAGCTTCACCGGGATGAGCCCCTGGTCGTGGTAGAGCGCGACCACCGCGTCGAACTCGCCCAGCGCGGCGCGGAAGAAGACCGAGTCGGCCGGGAAGGGCCCCGCCGCCGGGGTGCCCGCCTTCGCCGCGAGCGCGAGCGCCGGCGCGAGCACGCGGGCCTCCTCGTCGCCGAAGGCGCCCTCCTCGCCCGCGTGCGGGTTGAACGCCGCGAGCGCGAGCCGGGGCCGAGCGATGCCGAAGTCGGCGCGGAGCGCGCGGTACGTGACGTCGATCGTCCGCGCGATGCGGGCGGGCGTGAGGAGGCGGGGCAGCCTCGCGAGCGCGACGTGGTTCGTGACGAGCGCGATCCGGAGGCGCTCGCCGGCGAGCATCATGACCGACCGGGGCGTCCGTTCGTCCCGAGCGTAGGGCTCGCTGCGCGAGCCCGAAGTCGAGGGAGAGCGCTCCTCCAGCCACTCGGTGTGCCCGACGAACCCGGGCACGACGCGCGCGACCTGGGCCTTCGACACCGGCGCCGTCACGAGCGCGTCGGCCTCCCCGCGCCCGACCGCGTCGAACGCCCGCTCGAGGTACGCGAGCTGGGCGCCCGCGCCGGCCCGCGTGGGCTTCCCGGGCCGGGCGTCCTTCGCGGCGAGCTCGGTCACCGGCACGAGACCGCCGGAGCGCCCGGGCGCCGCGCCGCGCGCGAGGACCGGCACCGTGAGCTCGGCGAACCACCGCTGGAAGAGCCCGAGGTCGCCGTAGACGGCCGGGATGCACTCGCCGCGCACCCGGGCGAGCGCCGCGGCCGTCACCTCCGCGCCGATGCCGGAGGGATCGCCGAGGCTGATCGCGATGCGGGGGAGGGACATGCCGGGATCTTACCCGGCGGCGACGGCGGGCGCGGCTACTTCAGCTTCGACGAGAACTTCGTCCCGGAGGCCTCGTCGGCGAGCTCGGGGAGCTTCGTCTCGATGACCGCGTCGCGCTTCAGCTCGCCGACGACCTGCTGGCGGAGGCCCTGCATCTGCCCCTCGTACAGCTTCTGCCGGATCTCCTCCTTCGCCTCCTCGAAGGTCTTCGCGCCAGCGAGGCGCTTCTCGTCGACCTTGAAGAGGTGGATGCCGGGGCCCACGCGGACCCAGTCGGTCATCTCGCCGGGCTTCATCGCGACGACGAGCTCGTCGACCTTCTCGATGGTGCCCTTGCGGACCCAGCCGAGGTCGCCGCCGTCGCCGGCAGAGGGGCCCTTCGAGGACTTCTTCGCCTCGGCCACGAAGTCGGCGCCGGCGAGCAGCCGCGCCTTGATCCGGTCGGCCTCGGCGCGGACCTTCTTCTCCTCGGCGGCGGGCGCGTTCTCCGGGAGCGGCAGGAAGATGTGCCGGAGCTTCACCTCCGGCTCGCCGCGGAAGTCGCCCTCGTGCGTCTGGTAGTAGTTCTGGAGATCGGTGTCGCCGATCTTCACGCGGTTGCGGACCTTCTCCTGCAGCGCGTAGAGCGCCTCGAGGTCGCGCTTCGTGTTGGCGCGGTAGGTCGCGAGGTCGAGGCCCTGCGCGGCGAGGGCCGCCTCGAGCTGGGCCTGGTCGAGCCGGTTGCGGGTCTTCACGTCCTCGATGGACGCGTCGACCTGCTTGTCGGTGATCTCGATCCCGTCCTTCGCCGCCGACTGCGCGAGCAGCTTCTGCTCGAGCACCTGGGCGAAGACCTTCTTCAGCATGTCGGCGCGGTCCTTCTGCTTCTCCGGGCCGTCCGGCATGGCCTGGACGCGGACCCACTCGGAGCCGGCGATGTCGGTGAGCTCGGAGAGCATCACGACGTCGCCGTTCACGACGGCGGCGACGCGGTCGACCACCTCACCCTGGTCGGCGGGCGCGGCCGGTGCGGCGGCGGGGTCGGCGGCGAGGAGGAGGGCGGGAACGGCTGCGAGGAAGAGGTTCACGGGGTCACCGAGCCGAGCGCCTTCTCGTCGATCTCGACCTTGGCGCGCTTTTTGAGTGCGGCGAGGTACTCCTCCTGCGCCGCGAGGCGCTTCTGCCGGAGGAGCTTCTCCTTGATCTCGGGCTTCGCCTGCTCGAGCGTGCGGCGGCCGGCCGGGCGGCGCTCGGTCACCTTGAACAGGTGGAAGCCGTAGGGAGAGGGCGTCACGTCGGAGATGACGTTCGGCGCCATCTGGAAAGTCACGTCGAACACCTCGGGGAAGCCCCCGCCCTTCGCGATGAAGCCGAGGTCGCCGCCGTTCCTCGCCTCGGGGGCGATGGACGACTTCTTCGCCACCTCGGCGAAGGTCTGCGGGTTCTTCCGCAGCCGATCCCGGATCTGCACCGCCTCGTCGCGCGACGCCACCACGATCTGCGAGACGCGGACCTGGTCGGCCACCTCGAACTCGGAGGCGTGCTCGCCGTACCAGCGCTCGATCTCCTGGTCGGAGACCTGCACGCCCTGGAAGACCTCCTGCTCGAGCAGGCGCTCCATCGTGAGCTGGTCCTTGAGGCGCGCCTTGAGGTCCGCCTGGGAGAGGCGCTTCTCGGCGAGGAGGTCGTCGAAGTGCGTACCGGGGTACTCGGCGCGGACGCGGAGGAACTCGCGCTCGACGAGGTCCTGGCCGACGACGATGGAGCGCGCGCGCGCCTCCTGCAGGAGGAGCGCGCGCGCCACGAGGTCGTCGAGGATGCGGCGCTTGACCGGCTCGAGCGGCCCCTGCGCCTCGCCCGCCCGCGTCTCGGAGAGCTCGCGGGCGAGCGCGTCGGGGAGGATCGGCTCGCCGTTCACCACCGCCACCGGCGGCGGGGCGGCGGGCGCGGCCGGCCGGCTCGCGCCGCACCTGCCGCAGGCGGCGAGCCCGAGGGCCGCCACCACGATCGAGAGGCCGATCCTCACCGTGCCTTCGCTACTTCGAGACCGGCGCGGGGGCCGGGGCCGGAGCCGGCGGAGGAGCGCCGTGCGGCGGCATGCCCGGGGGCATCCCACCCATGCCGGGCGGCATCCCGCCCTCGGGCGCGGCGGCGACCTGGACGGCGTCGAGCGCCTTGTCGTCGACCGAGATGCCGGCCTCGTCGCGGAGCTTCTTCACGAACTCGTCGAACTCCTTCGTGCGCTTCTCGCGGGCGAGCTTGTTCACGATCTGCTGCTTCACCTGCTCGAAGGTCCGGTTGAGCTCCTCCTGCGCGCCGAGGAGCTTCATGATGTAGACGCCCTTCGGCGTCTCGACGACGTCGGTGGTCTGGCCGGCCGCGAGCGCCGCGACCTTCGCCGCGACGTCGGGCGTGAACGCGGCCGCGAGCTCGTCCTGGGTCTTGAAGCCGAGGTCGCCGCCGGAGGCCTTGGTGGCCGCGTCCTCGGAGAACTCGGTGACGAGCTGGTTGAAGGCGAGCGGGCTCTTCTTCTCCTCGACCTTCAGCTTCGCGAGCGCCTTCTTCGCGGCCGCCACGTCCGCCTTGCGCTTCGGCGTGCCGGCGTCGGACACGAAGGTCACCGCCGCGGCGCGGATGCGCTTCGGGCGCTGGTACTCGGCCTTGTGCTCGTCGTAGTACTTCTGCGCCTCGGCGTCGGCGATCGGCGACGCGCCGTCCTTCGGGTCCTGGAACTTCGTCTGCACGAGCTTCTGGACCATGATCTTCTGGAGCGTGTTCTGCACGTCCGGATCCTGGTCGAGCTTCATGCGGCGCGCCTCGGCGGCGAGCACCTCGAAGCGGACGAGGTTGTCGAGGAACTCCTTCTTGCGCTCCAGGTTGTTGTACCGGGCGCGCATGAAGGGCGACTGCTCGTCGAGGCGGGCCTTGAACTCATCCGCCGTGATGGTGAAGCCCTTGCCCTTCGCGATGACGGGGCCGGTGCCGGACTTCTTGCCCGAGCCGCCGCAGGCGGTGATGGCCAGGGCGCAGAGGCCGAAAGCGAGGAGACGGCGCATGTCTGAAAGCTCCTTACTGGGGTGGTGAACCAGGCGGTGAGCGAACGCACGACCGGGCGGTCTTGTTCCGACCGCGGGGGCGCTGGCGTACCCGTGGGACAGGGAAAAGAGCACGGAATGACGCTAGGATCAAGCGTCCGGCCGCGCGCAGGAGGCGAGCCCCGAGAGCACCTCCCGGGCCGCCTTGAGGAGGTCCCGGCCGGCCGCCATCTCCATCGCGGCGGACGGCGCCCCCGCACCCCCGGTCGCGGCAGGGAGCGCCTTCGCGATCGCCGCCTGGACCCGCGCGACGGTCTCCGCGCGCTTCAGGTGGGTGCGGCCGGACTTCGCGGGGGCAGGCGCCGTCCGCCCTTCGACCGGCTCGGGGCGAACGGCCTTGGAACCGAGCGTCGCGACGAGCTTCATGTCGGGCGTGAGCCGGAGCGTCCCCTTCGAGGCCGTGACGTGCTTCGCGAGCTGGAACGGATCGAGCGCCGCCGTCTCCCCGAGCGTGAACACGAGCCGGCCGGGCCCCGCCTCGAGCGCGCGGATGCCCAGCGCGCGCAGGCGGACCTTCACCTGCATGACCTCGCAGAGGGCGTCGAGCTCGTCGGGCGCGTCGCCGCAGCGGTCGATGATCTCGGCGCGGACGTCGTCGACCTCCTCGTCGGTCGCGGCCTGCGCCATGCGCTTGTAGAAGTAGAGCCGCTGGTGGACGTCCGGCATGTACGCGTCGGGGATGATCGCCGGCACCGGCAGCTGCACGTCCGGGTCGACCTCCTCGCGCGGCGGCTCGCCCTTGAGCTCGCGGACCGCCTCGTCGAGGAGCTGCGTGTAGAGGTCGAAGCCGACCGCCTCGATGTGGCCGGACTGGTCCTTGCCGAGCAGGTTGCCGGCGCCGCGGATCTCGAGGTCGTGCGAGGCGATGTTGAAGCCCGCGCCGAGCTCGCTGAAGCGCTGCAGGACCTCGAGCCGCTTCTGCGCGTCCTTCGTGATGGGCCGGCGCGCGGGCACCAGCAGGTACGCGTACGCGCGCTCCCGGCTCCGGCCGACCCGGCCGCGGATCTGGTACAGCTGCGCGAGGCCGAAGTGGTCGGCGCGGTTCACGATGATCGTGTTCGCGCTCGGGATGTCGAGGCCGCTCTCGATGATCGAGGTCGCGAGCAGCACGTCGAGCTTCTTCTCGACGAACGCCGTCATGACCTCCTCGAGCTTCTTCTCGCCCATCTGCCCGTGCGCGACGCCGATGCGCAGGTCGGGGATGAGCTCCTTCAGGAACTTCTCCATCGAGCCGATGGAGCGCACCCGGTTGTGGACGAAGTAGACCTGCCCGCCGCGGCGGACCTCCTGCAGGATCGCCTCGCGGATCTGGGCCGGGTCGAACTTCGCGACGAAGGTGCGGATCGCGCGGCGGTCCTCGGGCGGGGTCGCGATGATGGAGAGGTCGCGCGCGCCGGAGAGCGCCATGTGGAGCGTGCGCGGGATGGGCGTCGCGGTGAGCGTGAGCACGTCGACGAGCTTGCGGAGCTTCTTGAGCCGCTCCTTGTGCTGCACGCCGAAGCGCTGCTCCTCGTCCACCACCACGAGGCCGAGGTCCTTGAACGAAACGTCGGCCGCGAGGATCCGGTGCGTGCCGACGAGGATGTCCACCTTGCCCGCGGCGGCGTCCTTCAGGATCTGCCGCGTCTCCTCGGCGGTCTTCATGCGCGAGATGGCCTCGACGCGGATCGGCCAGCCCTTGAAGCGCTCCCGGAAGGTGCGGGCGTGCTGGGAGGCGAGCACGGTGGTCGGCACGAGCACCGCGACCTGCTTCTTGGACGTCACCGCGAGCATCGCGGCGCGCATCGCCACCTCGGTCTTGCCGTAGCCGACGTCGCCGCAGACGAGGCGGTCCATCGGCGCCTTGCCGGTCCCTTCCTTCCGGACCGAGGACTTCCTCATGTCCTTGAGGACGTCCTCGATCGCCTTCGCCTGGTCGGGCGTCTCCTCCCAGGGGAACTCGGCCTCGAACGCGAGGTAGTTCTCGTCCGGCTCGCCGAACGCGTAGCCCGGGTGCGCCGCCCGGGCGGCGTACACGTCGAGGAGCTCCGCGGCCATCTTGAGGAGCTGCTCCTTGACCCGGGCTTTCCGGAGCGCGAAGGACTGCCCGCCGAGCTTGTCGAGGCGGAGCCCGTCCGGCGAGGCGCCGTTGAACTTCTGGACCTGGCGCAGCTTCGCGACCGGCAGGTAGAGGCGGTCGGCGCCCTCGTACGCGATCACGAGGAAGTCGCCCTCGATCCCGCGGATCTGCATCTTCGTGAGGCCGAGGTACTTGCCGATGCCGTGCTCGACGTGGACGACGAGGTCGCCCTCCTCGAGCTCGCGGAAGGACGCCGCGAACTGGTGCTCCTCGCGCCCCTTCCGCACCTTCCGGCGGACGCGGCGGCCGAAGATCTCCTCGTCGGAGATGAGCGCGACCCGGGCCTCGCCGTCGAGGAAGCCGCCGGAGATCTCCCCGGAGAACAGGTGCACGTGCACCGCGGGGTCGTAGAGCTCCTCCTGCGCCGGGAGCCCGGGCTCGGCGCGCTGCAGCCACGGCTTCGCGTGCTGCCGCCGGTCCTCGAGCAGGCGGCGCAGGCGGTCGGCGGCGGAGGCCGAGCCGCACGCGACGATGGAGGCGATGCCGCGCTTGCGCCACTCCTCGAGCCGCTTCGAGAGCGGCGTGAGCGCGCCCTCCTCGCCGTGGGCGGCCTCGATCTCGCTGCGGATGCCGGCGGTGTCTTCGAGCGACCACTTCACCGGCGCGCCCAGGCCGACGTAGACGCGGTGCCGGCGCACGAGCGGGCGCGCCGCGATCGCGGCGAGGACGTCGGCGGAGGGGAGGAAATGTCGCTCCGGCGGGAGCACGAGCTCGTCGCGCTTGAGGGACGCCTGGTGCTCTCGCTCGAGCTCCTCGTCGAGGTCGGAGAGCGCCTCCTCGATGCCGGTCGTGTCGTCGAGCCAGACCGCGAAGCGCGGCGGCAGGTGCTCGAAGAGCGTCTCGAGCCCACCCGCGTGGAAGCCGGGGAGAAGGGCCTCCATGCCGAAGAACGGCGCGCCCTGGTCGATCTGGTCGAGCACCTCGCGCACGCGGGAGGTCGGACGGTCCACCTTCTCGGCGATGTCGCGCACCGCCTGCTTCGCGGCGGCCTTGCCCTCGTCGGTGAAGAGCGCCTCGCGCGCGGGGCAGAGCACCACCTCGCCCGCGTCGGCCTCCTCGCTGCGCTGGGTCTGCGGGTCGAAGCGGCGGCAGCTCTCGATCTCGTCACCGAAGTACTCGAGCCGCACAGGCGCCGGGTCGGCCGGCGACCACAGGTCCAGGATCCCTCCGCGCACGGCGAAGGTGCCGGCGTCCTCGACGAGCGGCGTGCGCGCGAAGCCGAGCGACACGAGCTTCGCGGCCAGCGTCTCGCGCGGCAGCTCCATGCCCTTCCCGACGAGGTCGGCGCCGGCGGCGAGGATCTTCCGCGGGATCACCCGGCGCGCGAGCCCGCGCGCGGAGACGACGACCGCCTTGATCACGGCGGGCGCGAGGTGGAGCCGCGACAGGGCCGCGAGCCGCTCCATCTCGACGTTGCGGTCGGGCGAGAGGTCGTCGTACGGCAGGACCGCGTCGGCGGGCACCCGCACGACCGCCGGGGCGCCCAGGAAGAACACGAGGTCCTTCGCGAGCGCGTCGGCCTCCTCCTCGTCCTCGGCGACCGCGAGCACGCAGGGCAGGCGATCCGCGCCCCGCGAGACGAGGTCGCGGATGGCGAGCGCCCGGGCGGCGCCGACGAGGCCGGTCACGTCGGCCGCGCGCGCCTCGGCGAGGGCGCGGCGGAGCCGGTCGGAGGGGGAGGTGGGTGTCGTGGTGGGGGTGGACACGGCGCGGGGCGAGGGCGCGGGATATTAGTCAGAACGGGCGCTTCGCGCGCCGGAACTTCGCGGGCCGATTCCCCCCGTCCGGGCGCGGGGTTCCTTGATCCACCGAGGGGGGGTGGCTACACTCGGTCGGTTGCTTGCCAGGCAGCCCGAACATGCCCGTCTCCCGCACCCACCGCCTCGCCTCGCTCGCGCTCCTCGCCGCCCTCGCGGCCTGCGGCGGCGCGGCCGACGTGCGCGTGCCGGACGACGCCGCGCCGCTCCTCGCGTTGCTCGTCGCGCCGGGCGGGCAGGGCGCCGAGCGGCTGCGCGCCGGCGACCTCGGCGGGGCGCGCAGCGCCTACGAGGCGGCCCTCGCGCTGGACCCCGGCCGGCTCGGCGCGCTCAACGACCTCGCGGTCGCGTACGCCCTCGAGGGGCACGGCCAGGCGGCCCGGCGGCTGCTCGACGAGGTGGTGTCGGGCGGCGACGCGCGCGAGCAGCAGGCCGCGCTCGTGAACCTCGGCCAGCTCCACGCGTCCGACGGCTTCGTCTCCGCCGCGCAGGCGACGCTCGAGACCGCGCGCGGCCTCGACCCCACGCGGCCCGAGCCCTGGTACGCGCTCGCGCTCCTCGCCGACGCGCGCGGCGATCTCCTCTCCGCGCGCGGGCTCGTGCGGGAGGCGCTCCGGCTCGACGCCGACGGCCTCGCCCGCATCGCCTTCGCCTACGTGAACCCCGAGGAGCGCACGCACCTCGACGCGCTCGTGGCCGAGGCGTCCGGCGATCGCGCGAAGGCGGCCCCGCTGTGGCGCACGCTCGCGGCGGGCCGCTTCGCGTCGCTCTCGACCGCGGCGGAGCTGCACCTCTCGGGCAGGTGAGGCGGCGGGACGGGTAGCGGCATGCCATCCCCCACCGGCGAGCTCGACCGACGCGAACGCGAGATCCTCCGCGCGCTCGTCCAGGACTACATCCACACCGGCGAGCCGGTCGCGAGCCAGCCGCTCATCGCGCGCCACGAGCTCGAGGTCTCGCCCGCCACCGTCCGCAGCGTGATGGCCGACCTCGAGGCGCTCGGCTTCCTCGAGAAGCCGCACGCGTCCTCCGGCCGCATCCCGACCGAGCGCGGCTACCGGCTCTACGTCGACTCCCTCCTCAAGGTCCGGCCGCCCGCGCCGAGCGACCGCGAGCGCATCGAGAAGCTCGCCCAGGAGGCGAGCGACGTCGGCCAGCTCCTCGAGGGCACGAAGGACCTCCTCCACTCGCTCTCGCACCACGCCGGCGTCGTCACGACGCCCACGCCCGCCGCCGACCCGGTGCGCCAGATCGAGTTCCTGCGCCTGCGCGAGAACCGCGTGCTCGCGGTCTTCGTCTCCGAGGCCGGGATCGTCACGAACAAGCTCGTCCAGCTCGAGTTCCCCATGGAGCCCTCGGAGCTCGAGCGCGCCGCGCACTACCTCACCGAGAAGCTCGGCGCGTCCCAGCCCACCGCGCGCGACCTCGCGTCCATCCGCGAGGGCATCCTCGGCGACATGCGCGCCGACCAGAGCGCGCTGCAGGACCTCCTCGCGAAGGCGCTCGCGCTCGCCGAGCAGACCTTCGAGGCCGCGCCGGCGAGCGAGGGCCGCGTGCTCGTCGGCGGCGAGGAGAGCTTCCTCGACGCGCCCGAGTTCGGGAACGTCCGCAAGGCGCGCGCGCTGCTCCGCGCGTTCGCCGAGAAGGACCGGATCCTGCGGGTGCTCGACCGCGTGCTGCGCGCGAGCGAGGTGCAGATCTTCATCGGCGCCGAGAGCGAGTTCGCGTCCGTCGAGGACGTGTCGGTCGTCGCCGCGCCGTACGGCCGCAGCGGCCACGTGCTCGGCACGCTCGCCGTCGTCGGCCCCACGCGGATGAACTACGCGCGGGTGATCCCGCTCGTGGACTTCACCGCGCGGGAGATCTCGCGGGCGCTGGGGCGGGAGTAGGGGCGCCGTTCAGCCCCGGTCGCGGGTTCTCAGCGCCTGCTCGATCATCGCAACGACCAGCTGATCCTTCGGGCTGCGGGAGCCGCGCTTCAGCGCGGCGAGGGTCTCGAGCTTGACGACGCGGACCCTCTGCCCTTCCACCGTCAGCTCCACCGACTCGGGCAAGAGGCTCGCGTAGTCACGGCCGCCCTCGATCGCACCGAGCACGTCCAGCTGGCCGAGGTCGGTCGACAGGAGCTGGTGGCCCTCGCCGAGGAGCAAGGCCTCGGTGGGCCGGAGCACCTGGCCCGGCGGCCGGCCACGGTACCGCGCACCTACGGACTGCAGGAACGCAAGGAGACGTCGGACGTTCTCCGCGTCCCGGCGATGGACCACGTCGACGTCGACCGTGGTCAGCGCCGTTCCCTGGGCAGCGGCCGCGAGGCCGCCGACCAGGAGGAAGTCAGTCCCGCTCGCCGCCAGACGAGCGAGCAGCGTGGTCAGGCTTTCCGGCCGCTGCGAAGGCATCGCGGAGCTCCCGCAAGGTGGCGACCATGCGGTCGTTGTGGCGAAGGCGCTCCTCGGGCGTCATCCGAGCGAGCTCGTCGAAGAGCGTCTGGTCGAAGACGATCGCGCCGTCGTGGTCCGGGGGCGAGCTGGGTTCGTTCGCCATCGAGGAGAATCTACCAGCCGGGTCGGTCAGCGCATCGCCGCAGTGACGCCCGGGCGGTTCAGCCGGATGAACCGCCGAATTTCCGCACGCAAGGGCCCGACATCACAGCGCATTGCTCGAATTTCCGATCCGGTTCAAGCGCTTGAACCAGACCCCAAAGCAGCGCTCCCATCGTGACCCTCCCGCCTGCTCACAGGCACGCGTAGGAGGCCTGCCCCGGAAGCACGCGGTAGTCGCTGCCGGGGCAGTGCGCCGTGTAGCCGAGCCCGCCGCAGGAGGAGAAGTCGTTCCACTCACCGTCGCACTCGGGGTGATCCGCGAGGCCGTCGCCGTCGAGGTCTCGCTCCTCCTGGAAGAGGATCCCGTCGACGGTCTCCCAGCAGCGCATCAGCGCGCCGCCGGTGGGCTCGACGCACGCGACGCTCCAGCAGCCCGGGAGCGCCGCCAGCGCGGCGGCGAGGGCGAGCGCCCGGCGCATCACGGGCACCTCAGCGCGTCCTCTGCGGCGAGCGCGACCACGAGCGTGCGAGCGAAGGGCATGTGCCACCTCCGCCGCGGGTGAAATGCACGGGGCGGGCCGAGGGGCGAGGCGCGGGATCCTGCGGGGTTGGAGCGGCAGGTGGCGTGCGCAGGGTTCACAGCCTTCGACTCCGCCTGCCCTGAGCCTGTCGAAGGGCTCAGGATGAGCGGCCTCTGGAAACGACAACGGCGGGCTCCCGGGGGAACCCGCCGCGTGATGGGCCTGCAGTTCCGGCGGTGCGGCTCAGCTGCGGAGGATCTCGCGGGCGAGCGCGTCCCAGTCGTCGCCGGCGAGCGCGGCGGCGATGCCATGGACCGGGGCGCCGCCGTCCTGGAGGACCTGTGCCATCTCGGGGTTCGCGCGCCGGGCGAGGATGGCGGCGGCGTCGTCGACGAGGAGCCGCGCTTCGGCGCCCTGGTGGAGCTGGCGGAGGTTCGCGGCGAGGCGCGACGGCTTCACCTTGAAGAGCCAGCCCGCGCCGTAGGCGTCGGCGTCGTCACGGTTCGTGTTCACGGCGACGACGGTGCCGTCGATGGGCGAGAGCGCGGAGACGCGCTTGCCGGTCGCGGTGAGGTCGATGGCGGCGTCGCCCTGGAACACGTGGGCGCCGACGCTCGGGACCGACGTGCGTTCCGCGGCGACGAGCCGGTGCGCGAGGTCGTCGAGGCCGACCGCGACGGTGCCGTCGGCGAGGAGCTTTGCCCAGGTGTGGCCCGGGTGCAGGTAGACGTCGGAGGGGACCTGGAACCAGCCGGCGGCCGGGCTCGGCGCGGGCTTCTTCGCGGCGGGGGCCGGCTTCGCGGCGGCGGTCGCGACCGCGGCGTGCGCGGTGGCGGGGATCGCGGCCTCGGCGCCGGCGTGGACCTCGGTGCGGCGGGCGCCCTGCACGTAGCGCCAGAAGGGGATGAAGAGGAGGAGGTAGCTGACGGCGAGGAGGTACTCGGCGGCCTTCGCGGGGTAGATGCTCAGGAACTCGTGGCCCATGGCGCTCTCGGTCTCGGGTGAGGGGCGGGCGGGACTACCGCACGGCCAGGTGGTTGAGGGTCGAGACGACGGCGACGGAGAACATGGCGGCGACGAAGGCGAACATCATGGCGGGCTCCTGCTTCGGTTCGGGTGACCTGCGCACTTCCTGAGGCCACCTATTGCGTGTGCCGGGCCAACCGTGCCGGGCGTGTCCGGCACCCGCGAAGGTCAGTAGATCCAGCAGGTTGGAGCCAACGCCTCGGCCGCGCGGAGCGCCGCCGAGGCGTGGATGGCGACGAGGATCTCTTCACCTGTGGAGGAGTTCAGCGATCCCGCGCGGCCCGCTTCCGCGTGGGCGAGCGCGGGGTGGGCCGCCGCGGCGCCTTCACCGGCAGTGCCGCGCGCACCGCCTCCTGGAGGAGCCTCCTCACCTCGGTCCGCGACACCGCGGAGAGCCGCACGAGCACGGCGGGGTAACCGTCGTAGTGCGGCTCGGTGAAGTACTTCGAGGGGTCGAGCGCGAGCAGGCTCTCCTTGTCTTCGAGGTTCGCGACCCGCACCGCCATCACCTCGGCGCTCGGCACGCGCGCCTTCCGCGGGTGGACCCGCTCGCGCCACGCCCACGCGATGCCCACGTCCTTCGCGCCGCGCTTCACCGCGAACGAGAAGCCCTCGCGCGCGGCGGTGACGCCGTCGAGCGTGCGGGCGACGGCGCGGACCTGGGCCTGGGTGACGGGCATGGCGGGGCGGTCATGCCGCCGCGCCGCCTCGAGCGCCCGCGCCGGACGGGGCGTCCTCCGATACGGCAGCGGCCGGCGCTCGCTCCGACCTGCGGGCTACCGCGCCCAGCGCACGATCGCCGGGGCGATGCGCTCGAGCGGGAGGATCTCGTCCACCCCGCCGGCGGCGACCGCCTCCTTCGGCATGCCGTACACGACCGACGTCGCCTCGTCCTGCGCGACGTTGAACGCGCCGGCGTTGCGCATCTCGAGCATGCCGCGCGCGCCGTCGGCGCCCATCCCGGTGAGGATGACGCCCATGACGTTCCGCCCGCAGGCCTCCGCCGCCGAGTGGAAGAGCACGTCCACGCTCGGACGGTGGTGGCCCACCCGCTCACCGTCCACGAGGTCGGTCACGTAGAGCGCGCCGGTGCGGCGGACGACGAGGTGCCGGTTGCCCGGCGCGATGAGCGCGCGGCCCGGGACGAGCCGGTCGCCGGGCGCGGCCTCCTTCACCTCGATCCGGCAGCTCTGGTCGAGCCGCTTCGCGAACTGGCCGGTGAAGTACTCCGGCATGTGCTGCACGATCGCGATGCCGGGCGCGTCGGGGGGGAGCGCCTCGAGCACGACCCGGAGCGCCTCGGTGCCGCCGGTGGAGGCGCCGATGACCGCCACCTTGTGCGTGGTCGCCTTGATGGCCGAGGAGGCGGGCTCGGGGGGCGGCGGGGGCCGGCCCGGCGCCGCCGGCACGCCCGGGGAGCGGCGCCGCGCGCTGTGCGAGAGGTCGGCGGCGGCCGCCGCGCGGACCACGTGGACGAGGCGCGCGGCCGAGTCCTCGAGGAACCCCTTCAGGCCGACCTTCGGCTTCTCGATGACGTCGAGCGCACCTTCCTCGAGCGCGCGCAGCGCGACCTCCGAGCCCGACTCCGCGAGCCCGGAGCAGACCACCACCGGGATCGGCCGCTCGGACATCACGCGGCGCAGGAACGTGAGCCCGTCCATCCGCGGCATCTCGATGTCGAGCGTCACCACGTCGGGCCGCGCCCGCTCGATCTTCTGGAGCGCGATCACCGGGTCCGGCGCGGTCGAGACGTCCATCCCGGCCTGCGAGAGGATCGTGGAGAGCACCTGCCGCACGACGGCGGAGTCGTCGACCACGAGCACGCGCAGCGGGGTCTTCACCGGGCGCCCCCGCGGCCTTCCTCGCCGACGTGGCCGTACACCGTGGGCCGGAGCTGCCGGACGCGCGGGCAGAGCCCGGCCAGCGTCTCGGCGTGGCCGATGAAGAGGCGGCCGCCGCGGGCGAGGCGGTTCACGAGGTGGTCGACGACCGTGGTCTTCGTCTCGTGGTCGAAGTAGATGAGGACGTTCCGGCAGAAGACGAGGTCGAAGTCCCCCTCGGGGAACGGGCCCGAGAGGAGGTTCACCCTGCGGAAGGTGCAGAGCGCGCGGAGCTCCGGCCCCGCGCGCATGAGGCCGCCCTGCTCGCCCGTGCCGCGCAGCATGTAGGCCTCGAGGTACGCCCGCGGGATCTCGGCCGACTTCTCGAGCGGCCAGGTCGCGTTCCGGGCGCGGTCGAGCACCTTCGTCGAGAGGTCCGAGGCGAAGATCTCGAGGCGCCAGCCGGCGGGAAACGAGGCGAGGAGCACCATCGCGAGCGTGTACGGCTCCTCGCCGGTCGAGCAGGCCGCGCTCCAGACCCGCACGCGCCGCTGGCGCGCGCCGGCGTCGGCCTCCGCCTGCCAGCGCGGGAAGAGGTCCTGGGCGAGGTACTCCCAGTGCGCCGCCTCGCGGAAGAAGTGGGTCTCGTTGGTCGCGATGCTGTCGAGCATGCGGACGCGCTCGGGCTCGTCGACCTTCACGAGCTCGAGGTACCCGCGCCAGTCGAGCCTGAGCTCCCGCAGGCGGCGCGCCAGCCGGCCGACGAGGAGCGCCTTCTTCACCGGCGTGAGGTGGATGCCCGCCTCGCGCTTCACGAAGACCTGGTAGCGCGCGAAGTCCGCGTCGGAAGGCTCGCGGATGGCCGCGGGGCCGTCCCGCTCGACGAGCGCTCTCGCGGCGGCCTCGGCCATCGTCAGGCCGCCCGCGCCTCGAGCTCGGACGCCGTGCGCTTGAGCGCCTCGCGGACGAGCCCGCCGACGTCCAGGATGAGCGCGACCCGGCCGTCGCCCAGGATGGAGGAGCCGGCGACGCCGGGCAGGTTCCGGAAGAGCGCGCCGAGCGGCTTGATGACCGTGCTCGACTCCCCGAGGAGTGCGTCGACGGCGAGGCCGGCGGTGTGGCCGCCGTGGCGGATGACCACGATGTTCTCCCGGGCGCCGGCGCGGGCCGGCACGCCGAACATCGCGCGCAGGCGCAGGTAGGCGAGGGGCTTCCCGCGCACGTTCATGACGCCGGTGACGGCGTTCGCGTCGCCGCCCGCGGGCAGCTCCAGGCACTCGACGACCGCGTCGAGCGGGAGGATGTAGGTCTGGTCGGAGATGCGGACGCGGAAGCCCTGGATGATGGCGAGGGTGAGCGGCACGCGCATCGAGATGGTCGTGCCCTGGCCCGGCGCCGAGCTCACGCCCACCGAGCCGCGCAGCGCCTCGACGTTCCGGCGCACGACGTCCATGCCGACGCCGCGGCCGGAGACGTCCGTCACCACGTCGTTGGTCGAGAAGCCCGGCTCGAAGATCGCCCGCGCGATCTCCTCGTCGCTCGCGCGGGAAGGGTCCTCGAGGATGCCCTTCGCCGCCGCCTTCGCGGCGATGCGAGCGCGGTCGAGGCCCGCGCCGTCGTCCTGCACCTCGATCACCATCGAGCCCGCCTCCTGGAAGGCGCGCAGGGTGACCGTGGCCATCGGGTCCTTGCCGGCCGCGCGGCGCGCGTCCGGCGTCTCCACGCCGTGGTCGAGGGCGTTGCGGACCATGTGCAGGATCGGATCGCGGATCTGCTCCACCACCGAGGTGTCCACCTCGACGTCGGCGCCCTCCACGACGAGGCGCGCGTGCTTGCCCTGCGCGGTGGAGAGGTCCCGCACGGTGCGCGCGTGCGGGTAGAAGACCGGCCCGATCGGCACCATCCGGGCCTTCATGATGAGCTCCTGGAGGTCGAGGTAGAGCCGGTCGGTCTCGCGGTGCGCCGCGAGGACCTCCTCGCCGGAGGCCTCGCCGCGCTCGAGCAGCTCGGTGAGCCGGCCGCGGGCGATCGCGATCTCGCCGGAGAGGTCGAGCATCCGGTCGAGCCGGTTCACGTCGACCCGGAGCGTGCGGGCCTGGACGTGCGCCTGGCCCGCGGCGGCTGCGGCAGCCGCTGCGCCGGCCTCCGGGGCGGCGGCGGCGCCGGCCTCGGCGGGGGCCGCGCAGGGCGTGGGCTCGTCGGCCGCGGCCTCGGCGAGGCTCCTGCGGAAGGCGAGCGTGGCCTCGGAGGGGGCGGTCTTGCCGGCGGTGGCGTCGGCGAGCGCCGCGCGGAGCACGTCGACCGAGCGGAGGAGCAGGGTCACGACCGCGTTCGTCGCGACGAGCTCGTGCTTGCGCAGCCGCTCGAGCACCTGCTCGATGTCGTGCGCGAGCTCCTTCACCGCGTCGAACCCGACGAGGGAGGACCCGCCCTTCATGGTGTGGGCGTCGCGGAAGACCGCGTTCAGGGCCTCCTCGTCGCCGGGCGCGGCCTCGAGCGCGACGAGCTGCTGCTCCATGCGCGCGAGGACCTCCTCCGACTCCGCGAGGAACGCACCGAGCAAGGCCTCTCTGTCGATCTCGAACTCTTCCATCGCGCGCTCCTAGAGCTGTCGCACCCACGCCGAACCGTCGTCGGTGTGGAAGATGAGCTTCCGTCCGCGTTGCCCGCCGAGGTCGGTCTGCAGGACCGGGATCCCGGCGGCGGTGAGGAGGTGCAGGGCGAGCGCGGCGTTCTCGGCGCCGAGCGACCGGCGCCCGCTCGCGCTCGTCACCGCGGCCCCGCCGAAGACCTTCGCCTTCAGGGAGCCCGGCCGCCCGCCGCCCTTCACCACGGCGTCGATGAGGGCGGGCACCGCCACCGCGCCGAAGCGCGCGGAGTGCTCGCCGTTCACCGGCTGGGCGAGCAGGTAGTGGTTCATCCCGCCGACCCGGACCTCGGCGTCGAAGAGGCAGACCGCGACGCACGAGCCGAGGACGGTGGTGATCTGGGCCGGCCAGGCCGGCGCCGAGAGCTGGCCCGCGTGCAGGTACACGCGGGCGCGGCCCTCGGGATCGGGCGCGCCGTGCTCCGCCGCTGGCGGGGCGAGCTGCCCGGCAGGTCTCACGCGATCCTTCCGGTGAGGCGCAGCAGCCGCATCGCCTGCCCGGCGTGGTGCGAGAGCATGTCCATGACCTCGCGGTCGGAGTCGACGAGCTCGGGCTTGTGGCCGAGCATGGTCCAGAACGCGATCGCGCCCTCGACCTCGCCGCCCGCGACGAGCGGCACGCAGGCGGTGAGCTTCGGGTCGCCCTCGAAGGGCCCGTCCCACGCGGCCACCCGCACGAGGCCGGCCGCCGCGGTCGCGCCGATGGGCCCCTCGCCGAGGCGCAGCACGCGCACCGGGTCCTCCGGGACGCCGAACGCGCGGCCGAGGCGCAGCTCGCCGCCGTCGCGCGTCAGGATCACGAGCTCCTCAGAGCCGAGCACGTTGATCACGATCTCCTGGAGGGCCTGCATCAGCTCCTCGCGGCCGCGGGCCGCGTGGATCTGCCGTACCGCCGCGTGCAGGAGCACGAACTCGCTGACCCGGTCGGCCGAGTCGACCCAGGCGTCGGAGGTCCGCTGCAGCTCCTCCTGGAGCGACGCGATCCGCTGCCGCAGCTCCGACTCGACGTCCTCGAACACCGCGTGCAGGTGCGCCATGGTCACCTCACTGCCCGAGGCAGCTCTTCACCTTGGTGAGGAGGTCGAGCCCGTTGATGGGCTTCGTGACGTAGTCGGTGCAGCCCGACGCGTAGCCGGACTCGACGCTCTCGAGCTCGCCGCGGGTGGTCACCATGATGATGGGGGTGGACTTCGTCGGCGCCTCGGCGCGCAGCCGCTTCACGGCCTCGAAGCCGTCCATCTTCGGCATCACGACGTCCATGAGGATGAGGTCGGGCTTCTCGGCGAGCGCCTTCGCGACGCCCTCCTGCCCGTCCCTGGCCTCGACGACGTCGTACTGGTTCTTCGCCAGGATCATCTTTTCCATCAGGAGGACGGTCGACGAGTCGTCCACCAGCAGGATCTTCTTCCTCGGCATGGTCACCTTCCGGGCGCGAGCGGCCTCGTGGCCCGCATTGCAAGGGCGGCACCAGCGCGGGAGCACGCGCAGGCGGAGAAAAGAGACGTCGGCGCGAGACCCGTGGGTGCGGTGCCCGTGACCGTGCGGTGCAGTGAACGGACCGTAAATCCGGCCACCCGAACCGGATCGAACCGGCCGCGTCGAACCGATCATCCCGGGCGCTCCGCTCGAAAGCCGGATCGTCCCGCGCGGCCCGGCCACCCTGTCGCAGGGTCGAGCACCACCCGATCTGGATGAACGGATCGTGTGGACTCCCCCTCGAATCACGGCGGATCGTGCCGGTGGTACGGCCTTCGCACTGGAGCGCGCCACGCCGGGCCAGCGCGGCCCCCGGCGGTTCACCCAACGTCCGCGCGAGGACGACCTCCCATGAAGTGGTTCGCCGATCTCCGCGTCGCCACGAAGCTCCTCGTCAGCTTCCTCTCGCTCGCGCTCATCACCGGCGCGGTCGGGTTCTGGGGCATCAAGAGCCTGCGCGAGCTCGACGCCCGGGACACCGAGATGTACGAGGTCAACACCGCGCCGCTCGATCACCTCCTGGAGATGGGCACGCGCTATCAGCGCGTCCGGCTGAACCTCCGCGAGATCCTCATCGAGACGGACGCACAGCGGCGCCAGACCTTCGTCGGGAAGCTGCGCGACCACGAGAAGGCGCTCGCCGACGCCGCCGACCACTTCGAGAAGACGATCAAGAGCGACGCCGTCCGCAAGGTCTTCGAGAAGTTCAGGCAGAGCGACCAGCGCTACGAGCAGTTCAAGGCTGAGATCGTCAAGTTCGGGCTCGATGGCAAGGTCGAGGAGGCGAAGGCCGTGATGCGCAGCGCGGCGGCAAGCGAGGCCGCGAAGGAGACCCAGGACGCGCTCGACGAGCTCGCCCAGATGAAGGTCTCCCAGGCAGGCGAGAAGGCCCAGCTGAACTCGAGCGAGGCGTCCTCGGCCATCCGGCTGATGCTCCTCCTCGTCCTCACCGCCCTCGTCGTGGCCGCCGTCATGGGCGTGGCCGTCGCCCGCTCCATCGCCGGACCGCTCGCGCAGGGGCTCGAGCTCGCCTCCGCCGTCGCCGCGGGCGACCTCTCGAAGTCCATCGCCGTGAAGAGCGAGGACGAGGTCGGCAAGCTCGCGGCGGCGCTCAACACGATGGTCGAGAAGCTCCGCGAGGTCGTCGGCGAGGTCCGCGGGGGCGCCGAGGCGCTGACGAGCGCGGCCACCCAGGTCGCCGCGACGTCCCAGGCCCTCTCCCAGGGCACCGGCGAGCAGGCCGCCAGCGTGGAGGAGACGACCTCGTCGCTCGAGGAGATGAGCGCCT
This sequence comes from Anaeromyxobacter sp., assembly GCA_046351695.1. Taxonomy (GTDB): domain Bacteria; phylum Myxococcota; class Myxococcia; order Myxococcales; family Anaeromyxobacteraceae; genus Anaeromyxobacter. Next base: position 427,810 of record JAXLYA010000003.1, read on the forward strand.
CGATCAACCAGAACGCCGAGAACTCCCGCCAGACCGAGAAGATGGCCAACGAGGGCGCGCGGAACGCCGCGGACAGCGGCAAGTCGGTCGAGCAGACCGTCGACGCGATGAACTCGATCGCCGAGAAGATCTCGATCATCGAGGAGATCGCCTACCAGACGAACCTCCTCGCCCTGAACGCGGCGATCGAGGCCGCCCGCGCCGGCGAGCACGGGAAGGGCTTCGCCGTCGTCGCGACCGAGGTCCGCAAGCTCGCCGAGCGGTCGCAGAAGGCCGCGAAGGAGATCTCCGAGCTCGCCGGCTCCTCGGTGAAGGTGGCGCAGCGGTCCGGCGCGCTCATCGCCGAGCTCGTGCCGGCCATCCGCAAGACCGCCGACCTCGTCCAGGAGGTCGCGGCGGCCTCGAAGGAGCAGTCGACGGGCGTCAGCCAGGTCTCGAAGGCGATGACCACGGTCGACCAGGTCACGCAGCGCAACGCGTCCGCCGCCGAGGAGCTCTCCTCCACCGCCGAGGAGATGTCCGGCCAGGCCGAGGCGCTGCTGCAGACGGTGTCCTTCTTCCAGATCGGCAACGGCGGCGGCCACGCGGCCGGCGTCCGCAAGCCCGCCGCGCGCCTCCCGGCCGCCCACGCCCCGGCCGCCGCGACGGCCCCCGAGCACCCGGTCCTGCCCCCGCCTGCGCAGAAGAACGGTACGCACGCCGAGGGCGGCTTCCAGCGGTTCTAGGCGGAGGTGACACCCGTGAGCGCCACCGAAGCCGCCGAGCAAGCGAAGCAGTTCCTCTCTTTCGTGGTGGGCGGCACCGACTTCGGGATGCCCATCCTCAAGGTGAAGGAGATCCTGCAGTACGAGGACGTCACCCGCGTGCCGGGCACCCCCACCAGCATCCGAGGCGTCATCAACGTGCGCGGGTCGGTCGTGCCGGTCGTGGACCTGGCGGTGAAGTTCGGCCGCCAGGAGGTGCCGACCACGAAGCGCACGTGCGTGCTCGTCGTGGAGACCCGGACCGGTGACGAGGTCCTCACCCTGGGCGTCATCGCCGACGCGGTGAGCGAGGTCGTCGACCTCGGGGCCGCCGACATCGAGCCCGCGCCGTCGTTCGGCACCGGGATGCGCCTCGAGCACATCACCGGCATGGGCAAGGCGGGCAAGGGCTTCATCATCCTGCTCGACATCGACCGGGTGCTCGCGAGCTCGGAGGCGGACCTCGCCTCGACCGCGGCGGTGGTGGCCCAGGCCTCCGCCCGTCCCGAAGCCGCCGTCGCCCGCGCCTAGCGCGCGGGGCCGGGAGGATCATGGACCCGAGCTCGAATCCCGGCCCCACCGGCGCGGAGGAGACCGCCACGCGCGCGGAGCAGCTCGTCCAGTTCGCCGCCGAGACCGCCGAGGTGCTCGACGGGCTGGACGAGCAGCTCCTGCACGCGGAGCGCGATCCGCACCTGTTCAGCGTGCAGGCGGTCGACGACGCGTACCTCGCCATCTCGACGCGGGCCGCGGCGCTGCGGCTCGACGGCATCGCGCCGCTCACGGCCAGCACGCACGCCTTCGTGCGCTGCCACCGCGATCGGAACGCGCCGATCGGCGGCGCAGGCCTCGACGTCCTCTACGACGCGGGCGGCCTCGTCCGCGCCTACCTCGACGAGATCTTCGTCCACCTCGACGCCGGCACCGCGCTGCCGGACGGCGGCGAGGCCGCGCCGGTCGTGGAGCGGCTCGCGTCGCTTCGCGCGGGTGGCAGCGTCGACGAGGCGCCGCTCCCGGAGGTCCGTGGGGGCGAGCGCCTCGGTGAGCTGCTCGCCGGGCCGCCGTTCGACGTGCCGCAGGCGGTGATCGACCGCGCGCTCGAGGCGCAGGTGAAGAGCGGCCGCCGCCTGGGCGAGGAGCTCGTGGCCTCGCACCTCGTGGACGCCTCGGTCGTCGGCCGGGCGCTGCGCGCGCAGGCGCGCCACGCGCGCGGCGCCGACGGGCCCGCGCAGGGCCAGCGCAACGTGCTCACCCGGGTGGAGCAGGCGCGGCTCGACGTCCTCATGGAGGCGATCGGCGAGCTCGTGGTCGTCGAGTCCGCGCTGAGGAGCGTGCCGGAGTTCCGCGGCGCGACCTCGGAGGCCGGGCGCCGGCTGATGGGCCAGCTCGCGAAGGTGACTCGCGAGCTCACCGACGCCGGCACGCGCCTGCGGATGGACCACGCGAGCGAGCTCTTCCACCGGGTCTCCCGGGGAGCGCGCGACCTCGCGCGGCGCGCCGGGAAGCAGGTCCGCATCGTCACCCACGGCGACTCGACCGAGCTCGACCGGCTCATCGTGGACAACCTCGCGGACCCGCTGCTGGCGCTCGTGCGCGCGGCCATCGCGTACGGCATCGAGCCGCGCGCCGACCGCGAGGCCGCCGGCAAGCAGGGGCGCGGCACCGTGCGGATCTCCGCGCGCACCGAGGCCGGCCAGGTCGTCGTGGAGGTGGCCGACGACGGCGCGGGCGTCGACCGTGCGGCCGTGATCGAGCGGCTCCGCGCGGCCGGGCAGGAGCCCGCGTCGGACGCGCCGATGGACGCGCTCCTCCTCGCCCCTGCCGCGTGGCCGCCCCCGGGCGACCCCGACGGCGGCGGCCCGCTGCCCTCGCTCGACGCCATCAAGCTGCGGCTCGAGGGGCTGCGCGGCCGCGTTCACGCCACCTCGGCGCCCGGCGCCGGCACGACCGTGCGGCTCGTGCTGCCCCTCACGCTCACGACCGTCGACGCCATGCTGATCGCCTGCGGCAAGGAGAAGTTCCTCGTGCCGACCCTCGCGGTCGTCGAGTCGATTCGCCCGGACGCCGACATGGTGAAGACGCGCGCGGGCGGGCACGAGGCGCTCTCGATGCGCGGGCGGATCCTTCCGCTCGTGCGGCTGGGGAGCCTGCTCGAGATCCCCGACGCGCACCGGGATCCGGCCGAGGCGCTCGTGATGGTGCTCGAGTCGGAGGACCGGCGGTTCGGGCTGCTCGTCGACGACGTCCTCGCGCAGCAGCAGGTGGTCGTGAAGAGCCTGGGCTCGGGGCTCGAGCACGTCGAGCTGTTCGGCGGCGCGGGCATCCACGGGGCGGGGCAGGTCGGGCTCATCCTGAACGTCCGCGCGCTCGTGCAGGCCGCGGCGGCCTGAAGCCGAGGCCGGCGGCGGCGGCTCGAAAGAGACGCGGCGGTCCCTCGGAAGGGGAACTCGTCGGTGGTGGAGGACCTCAGCAGCCGCAGCGCTCGCGCGGCCAGGAGGGCAATCCCCCCGCGCCCAGGACCGGGAGTGCACGGACGGCGGGTCCAGACGTACATGTAAGGACAAGCGAAAGATCGTTTACGCCAACTGGATTACCAAGGTCGTTGGAATACACTCCGAGCGCAGGTCGTGATCGAGGACACCCAGAGAGCGGGCGCGCGGCGCCTCTGCGCCGGGCCGGCGTGCTACGCCGCCGCCGTCTTCGCGCTCGCTCGCGTCGGCGGCGCGCTCGCGCCGGGCCCGGGCGGCGTCGCGACCTTCTGGCCCGCGAGCGGCCTCGCGCTCGGCGTGCTGCTGTGCGTGCCGCGGCGGCGGTGGCCCGCGTACCTCGCCGCGGGCACGCTGCCGGTCGCCGTCTTCAACGTCGCCGCGGGGCAGTCGCCGGCGCTCGCGGCGGTGTTCACGCTCGGCAACGTCCTCGAGCCCGCGCTCGGCGCCTGGCTCGCCGATGCGCTCGACCGGGGCCGGCGCCCGCGCACCTTCGAGGCGCGGACGCTCGCCGGCCTCCTCGCAGGAGGCGGGGTCGCGACCGGCCTGATGGCGGCCCTTCCGGCCCTCGCCCTCGAGGGGCTCCGGCCGGGCTTCGCGGCAACGTGGCTCCGGATCTGGCTCGGCGCCGCGCTCGGCGTGCTCGCGGTCGCGCCCCTCGTGCTCGCCTGGTGTGGGCACCGCCTGGGGCGGCCGGCTCCCCGGCGCCTCGCGGAGGCGGCCGCGCTCGCGGTCCTCGTCGGGGCGGTCGGCTGGACCGTCTTTCTCGGTGGGGCGCAGCTCTCCTTCGGGCCGGCGCTCTTCCCACCCCTGCTCGTCTGGGCGGCGACGAGGTTCGGCGCGCGCGGCGCCACGCTCGCATGCGCCGCGATGACCACGCTCGCGCTCGGCGGCACGGCCGCGGGGCGCGGCTTCTTCTCCACCGAGGTCTCCGTGCTCGGCGCCCCGGCGTCGGCCCAGGCGTTCTCGGCCCTCGCGCACCTCGCGGTCCTGTGGCTCACCGTCGTCTCGGAGGCGCGCGGCCAGGCCGTGGAGGCGCTGCGGCGCTCGCAGCGCGAGCTCCAGCTCGTGCGTGCGGCGACCGACGCGGCCCACGACGCGCTCCTGTGCGTGGACGCGGGCGGGCGGATCGTCTACTCGAACGACGCCGCCCGGCGGGCGCTCGCGGGCGGCGCCGACGACCTCGTGGCGCTCGCGAGGCCCGGCGGCGGGCCGGAGGTGCGCGAGGTGCACGTCCGCGCCGAGGGCGCCGCCGCGGTGCCCTGGGAGCTCGCCGTGAGCCGGGTGACGTTCGACGGCCGCGAGTACGCGGTCGCCGCCGCCCGCGATCTGAGGGAGCGCAAGCAGGCCGAGGAGGCGCTCCGCCTCGCGACGGTGGGCACCCTCGCCGCCGGGATCGCCCACGAGATCAACAACCCGCTCGCGGCGATGCTGGTGAACGTCGAGTTCGCCGTGGAGGAGCTCCGGGAGGCGCGCGGATCGACCGCGGCGCTCGCCGAGGCGGTGGAGCGCGTCGAGCCCGCCCTCGCCGAGTCGATGGAGGCGGGCCGCCGGGCCCGGGACATCGTCCGGGACCTCCGCGTCTTCTCGCGGCGGGACGACCGCGCAGAGCCCGAGGTGGCCGACGTCGCGCGGGCGCTGCGCTCGGCCCTCGCGCTCGCGCGGCACGAGCTGCGCGGCTGCGCCGATCTGTCGGAGGAGATCGAGGCCACGCCGCCGGTGCGCGGGAGCGAGCGGCGGCTGGGCCAGGTGTTCCTCAACCTCCTCGTCAACGCCGCCCACGCCGTGTCGCACGAGGACGCACGCGACAGGCGGGTGCGGGTCTCTGCCCGGCTCGAGGCGGCCGAGGTGGTCGCCGAGGTCGAGGACGGCGGCTGCGGAATGCCGCCGGAGGTCCTCGCGCGGGTCTTCGAGCCCTTCTTCACCACGAAGGGTCCGGGCCTGGGCACCGGCCTCGGCCTCTCGATCTGTCACGGGATCGTGGCCGGGATCGGCGGCCGGATCGAGGTCGAGTCGCGCCCGGGGCAGGGCAGCCGGTTCCGCGTGCGGCTTCCGGTGGCGTGACCCGGCGTCCGCGCCGCGACCGGCGTTGACGGAGCGTACGCGGACCGGAGGTGCAGCGCCCGGATCGGGGTGCGACGTCCTCGGCCTTGCCCTTCACGCACCGAGGAGGAAGATGGCGGCTCCGGGCGTTCGAGCCGCCGGGCGCCCGCCGCCCGCCGGCTGGGGGTACCACGTCGATGCCGCGCCCGGTTCGATCCAGGCTCTCCGTCCTCGTGCTCGCCGCGGCCCCCGCGCTCGCGGCCGCGGCGTCCGACGAGGCGCTCCGCGCGATGTACGGCGGCATGGTGCTGCTCCGGAACGCACAGAAGCCGGCGGGCTGGCTCGACGGCAGCGGCGACGGCACGCAGACCGGCGACCACGGGAACGCCGGCAACGGCACGCTTTGCGTGCTGCCCGCGCCGCCGGGCCAGGAGTACGTCGGCCCGAGCCGCCCGACCTGGTTCTACCTGGGCGGGGACTTCGACCTCGATTGGGTGGAGTCCGTGCAGTACGGCTACGGGGTCCTCTCGAACCGCGTGCCGACCCTCGCGGCGATGACCGAGGCCGAGAAGATGGCGGCCTCCGACTACGTGATCGTCCGGATCCGCGCGCCGTGGGCGCTCGACCCGGACTCCGGGCCGCTCGCGCTGCCCACGCCCTCGATCACCTACGCCGGCACCGACACGTCGTGGCTCGCGCCGGTGGCCGCGGCGCGCGCGGCGATCGACGCGCACCCGGGCTCGCAGGCGCAGCTCGTCGTCGTCGTGGACGCGGACCGGCCGCCGGTCGTGAGCGAGCTCCTCGCCCATCGCCCGAGCGCGCTCTACGTGAGCTGGGCCGGCGCGCGGCCCGGGAACCCGCAGGGCGACAAGGTCGCGCTCGACGTGATCTTCGGGATCGTGTCCGGCACCGGGAAGCTGGCGCTCTCGTTGCCGGCCAGCGACGAGGCCGCGGCGGCCCAGCGCTCCGACGTGCCGGGCGACGGGGCCGACCCGACCTTCGTGCGCGGGTTCGGGCTCGAGACGAAGGCCTTCTAGGAGCACACCATGGACCGCAGGCTCACCCTCCTCGCCGCACTCGTGATGCTCCTCGCCGCCTGCAAGGACGGCGACCAGCCCGGACCCGCGTGCGCGAGGCACGAGGACTGCGCGGCGAGGACCTACTGCGCGGCCGGAGCCTGCGTGGCGCTCGCGGAGGGCGCGTGCAGGAAGCCGTCGGACTGCCCGCCGGTGCCCGGGTCCGTCGCCTCCTGCGCGAGCGACGCCTGCGCGTACGTCGTCCCCTGCGACGTCGCCGACGACTGCCCCGCGGGCCAGGGCTGCGCCGAGCACGCGTGTGCCGAGCTCACGTACCCCGCCTGCGGGAAGAACGCCGACTGCCACGCCGCCGAGCTGTGCATGTCCGGCACCTGCACCGCCGAGTGCGATCTCCCGGCCAACGTCGCGAAGCGGGCGGAGATCGTCGCGACGCAGCCCGCGCTCGCGGTGGACGCGTCCTCCGGAAAGAAGACCCTCGGCTTCACGAGGACGTTCCCGAGCGTCGCCGGGGTGCAATCGCAGCTCTGCCCGGTCTCGCTGAAGTACAAGGATCTCGACGGCGACGGCGCCCTCACGCCGTACGAGGACTGGACGCTCTCACCCTACGTGCGCGCGGCCGATCTCGCCGCGCGCCTCGGCGTCGAGGGTCGCCGCGCGCTCCTCGCCCACCCGGTGCTCGCCGACGTCCAGGCGGACGGCAAGAGCGCGCTCGGCCCCGTGACGGCCGCGCTCCTCGACGCGGGCGTCCGCTCCGGGTCGGCGACCTGGTGGCCGGAGACCACCACGAACGTCGTCGCGGCGGAGCGGTCGTTCGCGGGCTGGGCGAACGCGCTCCAGGCGCGCTGCGAGGCCTCGGCGCTCGGCGTGCCGTTCCTCCTGTCCTCGGCGCCCGCGCACACGACCGGCCCGGGGCGTACGCACGTGAGGGGGCTCTCCTACTGGCCACCCGAGGCGGCCTTCGCCGCAGGCCGCGACCTCGCGCGCGTGGAGACCTGGGGGCGGCTCGCGGCCCAGGAGTACCGGGCGCTCGGCGTGCGGATGGTGCTCCAGCCCTCGGCCAACGTCGCGACCGATCCACGCTGGCCGGGCGCGCCGTGGACCTTCGGCGAGGACGCCGCGACGGTCTCGGCGATGGCGGGCGCGTTCGTGAAGGGCGCGCAGGGCGCGGCGCTCGGGAGGACGAGCGTCGCGGTCGTCCTCGGGGAATGGCCGGGCGCCGGCGCCGCGAAGGGCGGCTTCGACGCGCGGCTCGCGAAGGGCAAGTACACGAGCCATCCCGGCGGGCGGTTCGAGGAGCACGCGCGCGCGTTCGACGGCGCGCTCGCCGCCGGCGTTGCGGGCGTCTCGACCGGCCGGGCGATCCCGGAGGCCGGGGCGTGGACCGCCTTCGGCGGCGCCGTGAATGGGGCGACGCTCGAGCAGGTGGGCGCCTCCTTCAACGGCACCCTCCTCTCCGGCGTCCTGCGCGATCACCTGGGCTTCGGCGGCCTCGTGGTGGCGCCCGCGGGCGTGCTCGAGGAGCCCGGCCTCGCGCCGCTCGGCACGCCTTGGGGCGTGGAGGGGCTGACGAGGCCACAGCGCATCGCGAAGGCCGTCGGCGCGGGCGTGGATCTCCTCGTGGGGCTCGGCGACCTCGACGCGCTCGCCGCGGCGGGGCTCGACGACGTTCGCGTCGCGGCCTCCGCCACGCGCGTCCTCACGCTCGCGTTCCGGCTCGGCCTCTTCGAGGACCCATACGTCGACGCCACGACCCCGGGCACCATCGGAGGGCCCACCTCCACCGACGAGATGTACGAGGTGGGCCTCTCCTCGATGTACCGCGGGATGGTGCTCCTCAGGAACGTCCAGAAGCCGATGGGCTGGCTCGACGGCGCCGGCAACGGCACGCAGACGAACGACCCCTTCAACGCCGGCAACGGCACGATGAAGGTGCTGCCGGCGCCGCCGGGGAACCCGTACCTCCTCATCCCGAACTACGCCTACTTCGCGGGCGACTTCGACCTCGACTACCTGCGGTCGGTCGCGACTGGCTACACCGAGATGACGAACGCCTACCCGGCCTGCATGATGGGCGGCGCGCCCATCTCGACCGCCGCCGAGCGGATGGCCTGCTCCGACTACGTGTTCGTGCGGATCAAGGCGCCATGGGCGCTCGACCCGGACGCCGGCGCGCTCGAGCTGCCCACGGGCGCGCTCTCCTACGCTTCGACCGAAGCGGAGGTCCTCGCGCCGGTCGCCGCCGCGCGAGCGGCCATCGACGCGAGGGCCGGCTCGAGGGCCCAGCTCGTCGTGATCGTCGACGGGTGGCGGCCGTCGGTCGTCGCCGAGCTCCTCTCGGACGCCTACAAGGTGAGCGCGCTCTACCTCGACTTCTCGGGCGCCATGTCCGGGAACCCGTACGGCGACAAGGCCGCCCTCGACGTCGCCTTCGGCATCGTCGACGGGACGGGGAAGCTCCCCTTCGCGCTCCCCGCGAGCGACGGTGCGGCGGCTTCCCAGCTGCCGGACGTCCCGGGCGACGGCGCGGACCCCACCTACGTGCGCGGGTTCGGGCTCCAGACCAAGGCCTTCAGCCGGTGAGGCCCCGTCCGCCAGCGGCCGGCGGCGCCGTTCGCGCCGCATGGCGTCGACGAAAGGCCTAGGACCCATCCCGGGGGCATGGAAACTCGCCTTGTTCCGCGAGGCTGCGCCGTGTCATCATGACCGCTCCGGGTCTCGCCCCGTCCCCCCTGGACGTCGGGCCCACCCCCGCTTCATCCGCACACCGACATGGCCGATCAGCCCGAGAAGAGCTCCCTCCAGGCGGACATCGCGCAGGCCGCCATCGACGAGGCCCTGCGCTCCGTCGAGCGCGTCGCCCGCGAGCGCGGCAACGGCGACCCCGCGGAAGCGTCCGAGCTCCCCGACGGCCTCCCGGTCGAGGTCGGCGGCGAGGCGGGGGACTCCGCCGAGGTGGCGAGCCTGAAGGCGCAGCTCGAGCTCTCGCAGGCGAAGGGCCGCGAGCTGATGGAGAAGCTGAAGGACGAGCACGACAAGCTCCTCCGCGCCGCGGCCGACCTCGAGAACTACAAGAAGCGGGCGGCGAAGGAGCTCGCCGAGATCCAGAAGTTCGGCAACGAGAAGCTCCTCAAGGACATCCTGCCCGCCGTCGACAACCTCGATCGCGCGCTCGCGGCCGCACCCGCGGGTGACAAGCTCACCGAGGGCGTGAAGCTCGTGCGCGCCTCCATCGAGCAGGCGCTCGCGAAGCACGGCGTGAAGGGGTTCTCGGCCATGGGCCAGCCGTTCGACCCCGCCCAGCACGAGGCGCTCATGCAGGTGCCCACGGCCGAGCACGCGCCAGGCACCGTGGTGCTCGAGCACGCCCGCGGCTGGACGCTGAACGACCGGCTGCTCAGGCCGGCGATGGTGGGCGTGTCGGTGACCGCGCCGGCGGGTGGCGAGGAGCAGGGGGGCTAGGCGATGGGCAAGGTCATCGGCATCGATCTCGGCACCACCAACTCCTGCGTCTCGGTGATGGAGGGCGGCGACGCCGTCGTCATCCCGAACTCCGAGGGTTCGCGCACGACGCCGTCGATGGTCGCGTTCACCGAGGGCGGCGAGCGGCTCGTCGGCCAGATCGCGAAGCGCCAGGCCATCACCAACCCCGAGTCCACGGTCTACGTCGTGAAGCGGCTCATCGGCCGCAAGTTCGAGGACCCCGAGGTGAAGCGCACCCTCGGCCTCGTGCCGTACCGCATCGCGCAGGCCGACAACGGCGACGCGTGGGTCGAGGTGGAGGGCAAGAAGTACTCCCCCGCCGAGGTCTCCGCGATGATCCTCGCGAAGATGAAGCAGACGGCGGAGGACTACCTCGGCGAGCCCGTCACCGAGGCGATCGTCACCTGCCCCGCCTACTTCAACGACGCCCAGCGCCAGGCCACCAAGGACGGCGGCCGCATCGCCGGCCTCAACGTCCTGCGCATCATCAACGAGCCCACCGCGGCCGCGCTCGCCTACGGCATCGACAAGACCCAGGGCAAGAGCGAGAAGGTCGCCGTCTACGACCTCGGCGGCGGCACGTTCGACATCACGATCCTCGAGCTCAACCAGGGCGTGTTCGAGGTCAAGGCGACGAACGGCGACACGTTCCTCGGCGGCGAGGACTTCGACCAGCGGATCATCGACTGGCTCGCGAAGCGCTTCAAGGAAGCGAACGGCATCGACCTCAAGAAGGACCGCATGGCGCTCCAGCGGCTCAAGGAGGCCGCCGAGCGCGCGAAGCACGAGCTCAGCTCCGCCGCGGAGACCGAGGTCAACCTCCCCTTCATCACCGCCGACGCCACCGGCCCGAAGCACCTCGCCGAGACGATCGACCGCGTGACGCTGGAGGAGCTCGTCGGCGACCTCGTCGAGAAGACCATCGAGCCCTGCAAGACCGCGCTCAAGGACGCCGGCGTGACCGTCGGCCAGCTCGACACGGTGATCCTGGTCGGCGGCATGACGCGCATGCCGAAGGTGCAGGAGGTCGTGAAGCGCTTCTTCGGCAAGGAGCCGCACAAGGGCGTCAACCCGGACGAGGTCGTCGCGGTGGGCGCCGCCATCCAGGGCGGCGTGATGAAGGGCGAGGTGAAGGACGTCCTCCTCCTCGACGTCACCCCGCTCTCGCTCGGCGTCGAGACCGCCGGCGGCGTGTTCACGAAGATCATCGAGAAGAACACGACCGTGCCGTGCAAGAAGTCGAACGTCTTCTCGACCGCGGTCGACAACCAGCCGCTCGTGTCCGTGCACGTCCTGCAGGGCGAGCGCGAGATGGCGGGCGACAACAAGACGCTCGCCCGCTTCGAGCTCGTCGGCATCCCGCCCGCGCCGCGCGGCGTCCCGCAGATCGAGGTGACGTTCGAGATCGACGCGAACGGCATCGTGCACGTGTCCGCGAAGGACCTCGGCACCGGCAAGGTGCAGCAGATCCGGATCACCGCCTCCTCCGGCCTCACCGAGGAGGAGATCCAGCGGATGATCAAGGACGCCGACTCGAACAAGCAGGACGACGCGAAGAAGAAGGAGCTCGCGGACCTCAAGAACAACGCCGAGGGGCTCATCTACACGACCGAGAAGAGCCTCGAGGAGTACTCCTCCGCGCTGAAGCCGGAGGACCTCCAGGAGATCAAGGCGGACCTCGAGGTCCTGAAGAGCCAGCTGAAGGGCGAGGACGTCGCCGCGATCAAGGAGGCCCTCACCCGGCTCGAGGGCTCCGCGTACCGCATCGCCGACGCGATCTACGCGCAGCAGGGCGGGACCTAGGGCGCGAGGCACCGCATCGCGGCGCAGACGTCTGCTCGCGGACCAGGGAGAAGAAGGTGGACGACCTCCTGCGCTTCCCCTCCGCCGTCCGTCGCGATCCCGCGATCGACGCCTGGCTCCGCGCGCAGCGGGCCGACCTGCGGCCGCTCGTCGAGGCCTGGTTCGCGCGCATGCGCCGCTGCGGGCGCGACGTGCGGGAGCTCATGCACGACGGCGCACCGACCGCCTGCGTCGGCGAGGCCGCGTTCGGCTACGTCGCGGCATGGCGCGATCACGTGAACGTGGGCTTCTTCCTGGGCGCGCTGCTCCCGGACCCGGCGGGCGTGCTCGAGGGCACGGGAAAGCGCATGCGGCACGTGAAGCTGTGGCCCGGGCAGCCGGTGGACGAGTCGCGGCTCGAGGCGCTCATCGAGGCGGCGTACGCGGCGGTGAAGCAGAGGGCCTGAAGCGAGCGGAAGCACCCCGGAGGGCCATCCGCGCGGAAGGTCCTCCAGGGGCTCAGCTGCACGCCTCCTCCTCGTCCGCGTGCGCTGCGAGGAACCGCCCGACCGCCGGCCGCACCTCCTCGAGGTGCGTGTAGATCGCCACGTGCCGCCCGCCGTCGAGCGCGAGGAGCTCTCCGCGGGGCGCGCGTGCCACGAGCTCCCGCGCGTTCTCGAACGGAGCGAGCTCGTCGGAGGTGCCGTGGACCGCGAGGACCGGCACCCGGAGCCGCTCGAGCGGGAGGTCGAGCGCGCCGCGCGTGACGGCGACGTCGTTCTCGGTGCCGTCGAGCCGCTCCGCCATGCGCCGGCCCGTGCTCGCGAAGAGCGCGCGGAGCAGCGGGCCCGCCTCCGGGTGCGCGAGCGTGCGCGCGCGGACGGCGGGGTCGGGGATGGAGCGGGTCGCCGCCGCGTCGGGATCTCGCGCGGAGCGCCGGCGCATCGCCTCGGCGAGCGGCGGGAAGCGGAGCGCGACGCGGAGCACCCACCACGCGAGCGGCAGCCGCTGGTCCTGACGGCGCACCACCGAGGAGACGATCACCGCACCCCGGCAGCGGTCCGGGAAGTCGATCGCGAACCGGAGCGCCGACGGCCCGCCGCCGGAGACCGCCATCACCGCCGCGCGCTCCACGCCGAGCGCGTCGAGGAGGTCGGCGTACCGGCGGGCCTGCGCGGCGGGCGTCCGGTCCCGCGCGAGCGGCGTGCCGAGGTAGCCGGGGCGGGATGGGCAGAGGTACCGGTGGCCGGGCACGCCCGCGGTGAGCGCCAGCAGCGCCCCCTGGTCCCAGCCGCCCATCGCGCCGTGCAGCGAGAGCACCGCCGGGCCCTCGCCGAACACCGCGCACTCGAGGGGCCCGGAGCGCGTCTCGATCGTCCTCGGCTGGATGCCGTCCAGCGGGTCCGCCTTCAGGGTCTTCGTCGCCGCGTCCACGTCCGCCTCCTTTCGTGGCGCATCCTCGCCGCGCGGCGGTGCGGCGTCTTGTGAAAACCCGACGCTACCGCCGGCGACCCGCGACCTCGGCCGGATCACGCCGGACCCGATGCACCACCCTCGTCTCCGGCCGCTCGACCCTCCGGTTCCGCGCCGCGTCCGGCGCGCCCGGCGGCCGCCCGGTGAGGCCCTTGAAGTCGCGGACGAGGTGCGCCTGGTCCGCGTACCCGAGCTCCGCCGCGAGCGCGGCGAGCGTCTCGCGGTCGCCGGCCCGGAGCGCGCCGAGCACGTACCGGAGCCGGACCAGCCGCGCGAAGCGCTTCGGCGTCATGCCGAACGCGAGCCGGAAGCGCCGCTCCACGCTGCGCGGCGCGAGGCGGAGCGCGCGGGCGAGCTCCGTCACCTTCAGCTGCCCCTCCGCCTCCTCGAGGAGCCGTGCGCCGCGGCGGACCACGGCGTCCGCGACGAGCCACCCGGGCGCCTCGCAGGCGAGCGCCGCGAGCGCGCGGCAGCGGTGCCGGACGTCCGGTAGCGCCGCGAGCCGCCGCTCCACCTCCGGCACCGGGACGCCCGCCACCGCGTCGAGGTCGACGTGCGCGTCCGTGAGCGCCGCGGAGGCCACCGCCGCGAGGCGCGGCGCCTGCCCCGCGCGGAAGCGAACGCCGAGGTACTCCGCGCCCGGCGCACGCTCCACGGTCGCCCGCTCCGCCGCGGGGCCGAGGAGCACGGCGCGGCAGCCCGCGGGCGATCGCCGGAAGAGGAGGTGCACGCCCGCGTCCGGGAAGAGCTCCTGCAGGCTCGCCGGGGCGGTGCCGGACACGGCCTCCGAGGTGGTGCCGGACACGCCGCCCGCCGCCCACAGGAGGTCCACGCGATCGCTCAGGCCTGGCGGCGCGGGCTCGAGGTGGGCCATGGGGGCCTTTCACTACCGCAGCTCCGCCCACTCCGGCGCTACCGGTGATCGGCCCCGCCGTCCGTGACCCGCCGGATTGCCAAGCGCTTCCGGTGCGTTATGTTGGCTCGGGCCACGGGTCCCCCCGCCGGCCAGACCACGTAACCCCCGGGAACTCTTGGACAAGCGCGACTACTACGAGGTGCTGGGTGTGGGCCGCGACGCGGACGGATCGGCCATCAAGTCGGCCTACCGCAAGCTCGCCCACCAGTACCACCCCGACAAGAACCCCGGGAACAAGGAGGCCGAGGAGAAGTTCAAGGAGGCCTCCGAGGCGTACGCCGTCCTCTCCGACCAGGAGAAGCGCGCCCGGTACGACCGGTTCGGCCACGTGAACGGCGGCGCCGGGATGCCGGGCGACTTCCCGTTCGGCGGCGGCGCCTCCATCAACGACATCTTCGGCGACCTCTTCGGCGAGATGTTCGGCCAGCAGCGCCAGCGCGGCCGCGGCCGCGCGCGCGGCACCGACCTCCGCTACCACCTCGAGATCTCCTTCGAGGAGGCCGCGTTCGGCACCACCGCGCGCATCACCATCCCGCGCGCGAAGCCGTGCGCCACCTGCAAGGGCTCCGGCGCGAAGCCGGGCACCGGCCCGCGCACCTGCCCGACCTGCGGCGGCGCGGGCGAGGTCCGGCTCACGCAGGGCTTCTTCTCGATCGCGCGCACCTGCCACCACTGCAACGGCTCGGGCCGCGTCGTCATGGACAAGTGCGCCGACTGCGGCGGCGCAGGCGCGACGCGCGACCAGGCCACGGTCGAGGTGAAGGTCCCGCCCGGCGTCGACACCGGCACGCGCCTCAAGCTCTCCGGCGAGGGCGAGCCCGCGCCCGGCGGCGGCGTGCCCGGCGACCTCTACGTGGTCGTGCAGGTGCGCGAGCACCCGATCTTCACGCGCGAGGACACCGAGGTCCTCTGCGAGATGCCGATCTCCTTCGTGCAGGCGGCGCTCGGCGGCCAGGTCGACGTGCCCACGCTCGACGGCCCGGCGAAGCTCAAGATCCCCGCCGGGACGCAGAGCGGGAAGGTGTTCCGCCTGAAGGGGAAGGGCGTGCAGAGCCTCTCCGGCACCGGGCGCGGCGATCAGCACGTCCGCGTCACGGTCGAGACGCCCACGCACCTCTCCAAAGAGCAGCGCGAGCTGCTCGAGAGGTTCGCCGAGATCTCCGGCGAGGACACGCATCCCCAGTCGAAGAGCTTCTGGCGTAAGGTGTCGGAGCTCTTCGACTCGAACTGATCGGGACGGCCGAACCCATGCACAACCCTCGCGTCCGGTGGCTCGCGGCGGCCGCCCTCCTCGTGGCGGGCCCCCTGGGCTGCCCGAAGCGCACCGCCGTCGTGAACGGCGAGGTCATGCCGGTCCAGCAGGCCGACGACGTCGCGCGCCGCGAGTGGAGCGACGTGCAGGCCGTGGTGCCGACGCTCCCGCCCGCCGACGGCGCCGCGCGGCTCGAGGCCTTCGCCGCGAAGTACCGCGGCACGCCGACCGCCGCCGAGGCGCTGCACGGGGCCGCCGAGCGCTGGCGCCAGGCGCAGAAGCCCGACCGCGCCGCGTCCGCGCTCTCCACGCTCTTGACCGAGTACCCGCTCTACCGCCGCGCGGTCGAGGCGAAGTACCTCCTCGCGGTCGTGAACCTCGAGACCGGCCGCACGAAGGACGGGCTCGCCACGCTCGGCTCGCTCTACGGGAAGCTGCCCTCGGAGGCGAAGCCGGAGGCCGCGGCGCGCGCCGCCGAGGCCGCGACGAAGGCGGGCGCCGACGCGGACGCCGTGCGCTGGTGGGCCGAGCTCGCCGAGGTGACGACCGGCGACGACCGTGCGCGCGCCATCGCGAACGCCGCCGACGCGGTCGATCGCCTGCCTTTCCTCGACGTGGCGAAGCTCCGCGAGGCGTACCCCGCGGGCGCGCCGCTGCAGGAGGCGCTCACGATGAAGCTCGCGCGGATCCACCTGCACCTGCGCGAGTACGCGAGGGCGCAGGAGCTCGCGCGCGAGGTCACGCAGCGCTGGCCCGACGGCCCCTACGCCGCCGAGGCGCGCGGGCTCGTCGACCGGATCGGCCGGCTCACCTTCGTGAAGCCGAACGTGATCGGCGTGGCCGTGCCGCTCTCCGGGCCGCAGAAGGCCTTCGGTCAGCGCATCCTCGACGGCGTCGGGCTCGCGCTCGGCGACGGCGCCGCGTTCAAGCTCGTGGTGCGCGACTCCCGCGGCGAGCCGGACGGCGCGGCGCAGGCGATCGAGCAGCTCGCGCTGCAGGAGGGCGCGCTGGTCGTGATCGGCGGGGTCACGACCGGCGAGGCGGAGCGCGCCGCCGCGACCGCGGAGGAGCTGCAGGTCCCGTTCGTCTCGCTCTCGCGCCAGGATGGCATCACCGAGGCCGGCCCGAACGTCTTCCAGAACATGCTCACCCCCGTTGCGCAGGCGCGCGGGCTCGCCGAGCTCATGATGGCGCGGCGGGGCATGAAGCGCTTCGCGCTCATGTGGCCGCAGGTGCCGTACGGCACCGAGCTCGCGAACGCGTTCTGGGACGAGGTCGAGGCGCGCGGCGGCGAGGTCCGGGCGGCGGAGAGCTACGCGGCCGACCGCACCACCTTCACGCCGCTCGTGCAGAGCCTCGTCGGGAAGCTCTACCTCGACGAGCGGCAGGACTGGAAGGACACGGTCAAGGAGATCGCCGAGAAGGAGACCGATCCCTTCCGGCGCCGCAAGGCCATCGAGAAGGCCCGGGAGAAGCTCGACCCGGTCACCGACTTCGACGCGATCTTCATCCCCGACGGCGCGCAGAACGTGAAGCTCATCGCCCCCGCGCTCGCGGTCGAGGACATCGTCACGCAGACCTGCGAGCCGAACGAGGTCGCCCGCATCAAGAAGACGACCGGCCGCGAGGACCTCCAGCCGGTGCAGCTCCTCGGCTCGAACGGCTGGGGCTTCGACCCGTCGCTCTTCGACGTCTCGCCCGGCGGCGCGGGCCGCCACGTGCGCTGCGCCATCTACGTCGACGGCTTCTGGGCCGGCTCGACCCGCCCGCAGACGAAGGCCTTCGTGGAGGCCTTCCAGAAGAAGTTCGAGGGCGCGACCCCGAGCATCATCGAGGCGAACGCGTTCGACGCGGCCGGCATGGCGCGGCGGATCATCGAGGGCAGCCACCCGCAGACGCGCCCGGCCTTCCGCGAGGCGCTCGGGGCGGTGAAGGCCTACCCGGGGGCGACCGGCGACATCACGTTCGGGCCGAAGCGCACCGCCGAGAAGCCGCTCTTCTACCTCACGGTCGACAGGGCCGGCCTGCGCGAGCTGACGCCGCAGGAGCTCGCGGCCCCCGGCGCGGGGTGACGTCCTCGCGCCGTCCGAGGCCCGGATGGCTGCGCGGCCGCCCCGCGCTTAGGTTCCCCAGACGATGGACGCCGTGACGAGGCCGGTCCGCACCTTCCCCTGGCTCCAGCTCGGGCTGTTCCTCACGACGGTCGGGACCACCTTCCTCGTCGGGAGCGCGCTCACCCCGGAGGGTTCCGATCCGGTCCGGGAGGGGCTGCGCTTCTCGGGGGCGCTCCTCTCGATCCTGCTCGTCCACGAGATGGGCCACTTCGTGACCGCGCGGCTGCACGGCGTGGACGTGACCTGGCCGTACTTCATCCCGGCGCCCTTCGGGGTCGGCACCCTCGGCGCGGTGATCCGCATGAAGGCCCCCATCCCGACCCGCCGCGCGGTCCTCGACATCGGCGCCTCCGGCCCCATCGCGGGCTTCCTCGTGGCGCTGCCGATCCTCGCGTGGGGGCTCGCGCACTCGGAGGTCCACGCGCTCGCCGACCTCGGGCCGACCCAGACGCTCTCGCCGTCGCCGGTCGGGATGCTGTGGCGCTTCCTGCATGGCGAGGCGGTGTTCGGGCCGGGCGACGGGCTCATCTCGTTCGGCGACAGCCTGGTGATGCGCGGCGCGGAGTGGCTCGTGCTCGGGCGCGTGCCGGACGGGAGCGAGGTGCTCATCCACCCGGTCGCGCTCGCCGCCTGGGTGGGGCTCCTCGTCACGACGCTGAACCTCCTCCCCGTCGGTCAGCTCGACGGCGGCCACATCGCGTTCGCGCTGCTCGGCGCGAAGCGTGCGCGCCGGGTGGGGGAGCTCGCCTCCTGGGCGCTGCTCGCGGCGGGCCTGCTCCTCTCCTGGAGCTGGCTCGTGTGGTGGCTCATCACGCGGAAGGTCATCGGCCTCGGCCACCCGCCGCCGATCGTGGAAGAGCCGTCGCTCGGCGGCTGGCGCCTCGCGGTCGCGGCCGCGTCGCTCGCGGTGCTGGTCGGCACGTTCGTGCCGGTGCCGGTGTCGATGTAGCCCGGACGGGCCTACTTCCGGGCCGGCACCGCCGGCCGCGGCAGCGGCTTGAACGTCATTCCGAGCTCGTGCATGGCGAACGCGTAGACGTCCGCGAGGAGCGCGACCTCGTCGTCGAGCCCGGCGCCGATGCCGTGTCCGCCGCCGGAGATCCTGAGGAGCACCGGCCGGCCCGAGGACGTCGCCGCCTGCAGCCGCGCCGCGAACTTCTTCGCGTGGTAGGCGTCGACGCGGGGGTCGCTCTCGCCCGCGGTGAGCAGCACCGACGGGTAGGGGACGCCGTCGAGCACGTGGTGGTAGGGAGAGTAGGCACGCAGCGCGTGGAACTGCGCCGGATCCTTCACCGTGCCGAACTCGGTCACGTTGTGCGCGCCGTTCGGGTGGAGCTCGACCCGGAGCATGTCGAAGAGGCCGACCTCGGCCACGACCGCCCGCGCGAGCGACGGGAACTGCGTCACCATCGCGCCCATGAGCAGCCCGCCGTTCGAGCCGCCGTGGAGGACGAGGCGCTCCGGCCGGGTCCACCGCTTCGCGACGACGAGCCGCGCCGCCGCCGCGAAGTCCTCGAAGACGTTCTGCTTGTGGTCGAGCGCGCCCGCGCGGTGCCAGTCGTCGCCGAACTCCGCGCCGCCGCGCGTGTTCGCGACCGCCCAGATGCCGCCCTGCTCGAGCCAGGCCCTGCGGACCGCCGAGAAGTTCGGCACGAGCGAGATGCCGAAGCCGCCGTACCCGTACAGCATGAGCGGGTTCTTCCCGTCGGGCTTCGTGCCCTTCTTCATGAGGAGCGTGACGGGCACCTTCGTGCCGTCGGCGGAGACCGCCTCGTCGCGCACGAGCTCGCAGTCGTCGAACGACACCGCCGACTGCTCCGAGAGCGCGGTCCGGTCGACCTTGCCGGTCGCGTCGTCGGCCCGCCACCGCGTGTCCGGCGCGAGGAAGGACTTCACCCCGAAGACGACGCCCGCACCCGCCCGGGCGAGCCCGGACACGTGCGAGATCGGCGGGATGGGCAGGGCGACGCCCCCCTTCCCGTCGAGCCCGAGCGCGCGGAGCCGGCTCGGGCCGCCGATCTGCTCCGCGAGGTAGAGCCGCGAGGCGGTGACCTCGAGCGCGTGGATGGAGCCGACCCCCTCCGGCACGACGACCTCGGGCGCCGCCCCCGCCGGCGCGCCCGGCGCGAGGCGCAGCACCTTCCCGCGCGGCGCGTCCTTCCGCGAGACGAGCCAGAGGGTCCCGTCCAGTCCGAACCGCCCGTCGACGAGCCGATCCTCGAACCGCGCGAGCCGCGTCCAGACGCCGCCGCGCCGGAGGAACCACTCGAAGTCACCGCCGTCGCCGCGCGCGACCCGGGCGGTCACGCTCCTCCCGTCCGGCGAAGCCTCGAGGCGGACCTGCGCGATCTTCGGCTCGGTGACCTCGGGGCCGAGCTCCACCTTGTCCTCGGCGACCGGGGTTCCGAGCGCGTGGAACGCCACCTGCTGGAAGAAGGGCAGGTCGGCCTCAGGCCGCTCGCCCGGCGCGGGGTAGCGCGTGTACCAGAAGCCGGATCCGTCGGCCGCCCATGCGAGGCTGCCACCCGCGGTGCCCCCGTTCACGCGCGGCAGCACATCCGGCAGCGCCCTCCCGGTCGCGACGTCGTAGACGTGCACCGTGCCGTCCTCGGTGCCATTCACCGAGAGCGACACGGCCACGCGCTTCCCGTCGAAGCTCGGCTCGAAGAAGTCGATGGCGGTCTTGCCCGAAGGGTCGATCGCGTTCGGGTCGACGATCGTCCGCTCGCGCGGGTCGTCGAGCGAGGCGAGCACCGCGAGGCGGGGCTGCTGCTCCGGTGGGCGGAAGGCGATGGCGAAGAGCGTGCCGCCCTCCTCGTGGAGCCACCACCAGGACGGATAGGCCGCCGACATGATCTCCTTCACCCGCGCGTACAGCCCCTTCGTCTGCGGGTACGCCGCGAGGACGGCGCGGGTGTGGGCGTCCTGCCCGCGGGTCCAGGCCTTCACCTCGGGGTCGGCGGCCTGCTCGAGCCAGCGGTAGGGGTCCGGTGCCCCGACGCCGTGGTGGACCTCGGCGGCGGCCTCGACCCGGGCGACGGGGGCGGGCGGAGGGGCGGCGAGGGTGAAGGCGAGGGCGAAGGCGGCGAGGTTCATGGCGGAATCCCGGGGAGGGTTTCTTCAAGAAGCCTGCGCAAACAGGTAGCTTTCCGGCCATCCGCTGAGGCGTGGCGACGCGGGTGACAGTTCGGCCGGGGTGCGGGGTTCCTCTAACCGACAGGAGCGAGTGACGCCCCTTGGACGTCGAAGCCCACTACCAGCGGTACGGACCGATGGTCCTCCGGCGATGCCGGTCGCTCCTGCGCGACCCGGAGGCGGCCCTGGACGTCATGCACGACACCTTCGTCAGACTGCTCGAGCACCAGGACGACCTCGACGACCGCGCCCCGGCGTCGCTCCTCCTCCGGATCGCCACCCACCTCTGCCTGAACCGGCTGCGCAACCAGAAGCGCCGCGCCACCGACCCCGTCGACGCGCAGGTCCTCGCGATCGCCCGCGCCGAGTCGCCGGAGGCGACCTGGCTCGCGCGCTTCCAGCTCGGGCGCGCGTTCCGGGACGAGCTCGCCTCCACGCCGGTCATCGCGGTGCTGCACCTCGTCGACGGCCTCACGCACGAGGAGGTCGCGGCGGAGGTCGGGCTCTCGGTCTCGGGGGTGAGGAAGCGCCTGCGCACGCTGAAGGAGCGCATGGAGAAGCTGGAGGCCGCCGATGCAGCCTGAGACCCGGATCCCGGACTACCTGCTCGAGCGCCTCGCCGCGGACGACCTCCCGCCCGCCGAGGCCCAGGCCCTCCGCGCGCGGCTCGCGGCCGAGCCCGGCGGCGAGGAGCGGCTCCGCGCGCTGCGGACCTCCGACGCCGAGCTCCTCCTCCGCCACCCCGCCCGCGTCATCGCCGCCGAGGTGCACCGCCGCTCCGATCTGCGCCCCGCGCCGCGCCGGCCGCTCGTCACCTTCGCCCCCTGGCTCGCGGCGGCCGCCGCGGTGCTCGTGGCGGTCCCGCTCGCCCTCCGCGCTCCGCGCCAGGGCGACGACGCCGGCGTCGACGGCGAGCGCACGAAGGGGCTCTCCGCGACGCTCGTGCTCCACCGCCGCACTTCCGACGGCGCC
This sequence comes from Anaeromyxobacter sp., assembly GCA_046351695.1. GTDB lineage: Bacteria > Myxococcota > Myxococcia > Myxococcales > Anaeromyxobacteraceae > Anaeromyxobacter. The sequence goes on from JAXLYA010000003.1 coordinate 449,243, forward strand.
GAGGTGCTCGGCCCCGGCGCGCGCGCCCGCGGCGGGGACCTCATCCAGGTCGGCTACGTCTCGGCCGGCGCGCCCTACGGCGCCATCGTCTCGATCGACGGGGCGGGCAACGTGACCCGCCACTGGCCGATGGACGGCGACCGCGCGGCGCCGCTCGACGCGGGGCGCGAGGTGCTGCTCCCCGAGTCCTTCCGCCTCGACGACGCCCCCGGCTTCGAGCGCTTCGTGCTCGTGACCGGCAAGGAGCCGTTCGGGCTCGCGCCCGTGCTCGGCGCGGCCCGCGACGTCGCGGCGCGCGCCGACGCCGGGCAGGCCCTCCTCCCGCTCCCGAAGGGGCTCGCCCAGTCGAGCGCGCTCCTCCCCAAGGTGACGCCATGAAGACCCCGGCCGCCGTCCTGGCCCTGTGCACCCTCGCCGCGACCGCCGTGCTCGGCGCGCCCGCCTCTGCGCTCGCCGCCGAGCCGACCCGCCGCTTCGCCATCGTCGCCGGCGCCCGCGAGGGCGGGCCCGGGCGCACGGCGCTCCGCTACTCCACGACCGACGCGCGCGAGGTCTCCCAGGTGCTGCGAGCGCTCGGCGGCGTCGCGCCCGCCGACGTGGCGCTCCTCGAGGACCCGAGCCCCGCCGCGCTGCGCGCCGCGATCGCGGCGGTCTCGAGGACCGCCGCCGAGGTGAAGGCCCGCGGCGGCCGCAGCGAGCTCTTCCTCTACTACTCGGGCCACTCCGACGCCGAGGGGCTGCTCCTCGGCAACGAGCGGCTGCCGTACCGGGAGCTCCGCGGCGAGCTCGATCGCACGCCCGCGGAGGTCCGCGTCGCCATCCTGGACTCCTGCGCCTCCGGCGCGTTCACCCGCGAGAAGGGCGGCGTGCACCGGCCGCCGTTCCTCCTCGACGCCTCCCAGCGCCTCCGCGGCCACGCGTTCCTGACCTCCAGCGCCGCCGACGAGGCCTCGCAGGAGTCCGACAAGATCAAGGCCTCCTTCTTCACGCACGCGCTCCTCACCGGCATGCGCGGCGCCGCCGACGCGAACGGCGACGGGCGGGTCACGCTCAACGAGGCGTACCAGTTCGCGTTCCACGAGACGCTCGCGCAGACCGAGGGCACCCGGGCCGGCCCGCAGCACGCGACCTACGACATCGGCCTCGTCGGCTCCGGCGACGTGGTGCTCACCGACCTGCGCCTGGCGGGCGCGGCGCTCGTGCTGCCGGAGGTGCTCGAGGGGCGGGTGTTCGTGCGCGACGCCGGCGGCGTGCTCATGGCGGAGCTCCGGAAGGTGAAGGGCACGCCGGTCGAGCTCGCGCTCCCGCCGGGCGACTACCAGGTGCGCATCGCGCGGGGCGACCGCGTGGACGCCGGCACCTTCGCGGTGCCGGGCAACGGGCGGGTGGTCGTCGTGCAGGACAAGCTCGCCGCGGCGGTGGCCGAGGTGAACGCGGTGCGGGGCGACGTCGTCGCCACGGGCGCCGAGGCCTCGTCCTCCATCGCGCCGACCGTCTCGGTCGTCGACACGACGGCCCGCCCGCCGTCGAGGGACGTTCTGTTCGACGTCGCGCTCGTGCCTCCGCTGTCGGTCAACGACGCCGCCGGGCGCCCGGCGCGCAACAAGCTCGCGCTCGGCCTCCTCTGGAGCCACTCGGACGTCCTGGACGGCATCGCGGTCGGCGCGGTGGGCCACTCGGCCTCCGCCGGCGGCGGCGTGCAGGTGGGCGGCGCGGCCGTCTGGATGGGCGGGCCCACGAAGGCGATCCAGGTGGCGGGCGCGTTCACCGGCGCAGGGCCGCTCGAGGGCGTGCAGGTCGCCGGCGCGGTCGCGTGGGCGAACGGGAAGAGCGAGGCCATCCAGGTCTCCGGGGCGGTCGCCGGGATCACCGGCGGCGACGCCGAGGCGATCCAGGTGGCGGGCATGGTCGCGGGCGCGACGGGCCGTCTCGAGGGCGTGCAGGTGTCCGGCGGCGTCGCCTACGCGGGCTCGCTGCGCGGGCTCCAGGTGTCGCCGGTGAACGTCGCCATGGGCGGCGTCTCCGGCCTGCAGGTGGGCGTCGTGAACGTCGGCGGGAAGGTGAACGGCGCGCAGGTCGGCGTCATCAACGTCTCCGACGACGTCGACCTCCCGATCGGCCTCATCAACGTCGTGAAGGAAGGCCGGCAGGTCCTCGAGGTCTACGCGACCGAGACGAACCCCGGCGGCAACGTCGCCCTGAAGCTCGGGAACCGGTGGTTCCACACCATCCTCGCGATCGGCCTCGACGCCGGGAAGCACGCGGGCGAGGTGCGGTGGCAGCCGAGCTTCGGCGTCGGCGTGCACACCGAGCTCCTGCCGCGCCTGTCGCTCGACGTCGACGCCTTGTCCGGCTCGGTCCAGTACGGCGCCTTCGCGGACACCGGCGTCCGTGAGCTCTCGACCCTGCGCGCGAGCTTCGCCTGGCAGCTCGCGCCGCGGTTCGCCGTGTTCGCCGCGCCGGCGGTGAACGTGTTCACCGTCGACGCCGGGCAGCACGAGGACGTGAAGTTCCTCGGCTCGGTGTCGCTCCACGAGGGCGCGAAGCGCAACGTGCGGCTCTTCCCGGGCTTCGCGGTGGGCGTGCGGATCTAGAGGGTGGGCTGGCGGCCGCGGCGCGGTCGCCGGTCAGCCGAGGCGCACGCCGCGGTCCTTGCGCTTCACGTGCTTCCCGCGCCCGGCCGCGATGGGCAGCCCGACCCGCACGGTGGTGCCCTTCCCGGGCTCGGACGTGAGCCGGATCGTGCCGCCCGCGCGCTCGACGCTGCGCTTCGCCATCGGCAGCCCGAGGCCCGTGCCGGCGCCCGCGGGCTTCGTCGTGAAGAACGGATCGAAGACCCGCGCGAGCGTGTCCGCGTCCATGCCGACGCCGTCGTCCGCGACCTCGACCACCACGCCGTCACGCGGGTCGAGCCGCGCGCGCAGGACGAGGCGCCCGCCGGCGGGCAGCGCGTCCCGCGCATTCAGCACGAGGTTGAGGAGCACCTGGGTGAGGCTGCCCTCCGGGATCGCGACCTCGGCGTCGACGTGCGCGTCCACCTCGAGCGTCACGCCCTGCGGCAGCACCGGCTGGAGCATGCGCGCGAGGCCGGCCAGCACCTCGCGGGGCCGGCACCGCCCGCCCTCGGAGGGATCGCGCGAGAGCGCGAGCAGGTGCTGCGCCGCGTCCACGCAGCTCGACGCCGCGAGCTCGAGCTCGGCGGCGACCTCCTGCGCCTCCTCGGGGTGCTTGCGGAGGGCCTGCGCGCCCGCCCTCACGACCGAGAGCGCGTTCTTCACGTCGTGCGCGAAGCCGCCGGCGAGGAAGCCGATCGAGCCCACCCGCTGGGCCATGGCGAGCGCGGCCTCGGCCTGCTCGCGCTCGCGCACCGCGGAGAGCGCGCGGGCGCGGGCCTCGGCCGTCGCGGCGAGCGCGTCGAGGAGGTGCCGCTCGGCCACCTGGAACACGAAGACCACGAAGACGACCGCGACGGTCAGCGCCACGACCACCCGGGTCCACACGAGCCCGCTCGAGAGATCGGAGAGGGCCGGAGGGGGGAGCGGCACGAGGCCGGCGGTCATGCAGGCGCCGAGCGCGACGAAGGCGAGCACCGCCCCCGTGGCGAGCGCGAGCCCGAGGCGGCGCGGCAGGAGCGCGGGCGCGAGCACCGCCGCGACGACGAGGTAGGCGCCGCTCGCGGCGAGGGGCCCGTAGCGGGCGGTGCCGAGGAGCGTGACGGAGGTGACCAGCAGCACGAGGAGGGGCGCCGCCACCTCCGCGCGCTCGCGGTGATGCCAGATGGCCGCGCCGGCGAGGGCGACCAGGACGAGCCCGATCAGGAGGAGCGGAGTCCAGGCGCCGTGCAGGACGTCCGTGAGGAGCGCGAAGGCCACCTGCACCGCCGTGGCGGGCACGAGCCAGATCGAGGCCCGGAGCAGCGCGCGGCGCAGGGGCACGGCGACCGACTGGCGGGTGAGGGCGTCCTTCACCTCGTGAAATTCGCCCGATTCGAACGGAGCTCCCCTGCGGTGGATGGTCGCGTGGGTCGCTCGAGTCCCTGTCATGAAACGGACCGTCCCACGCGAACCGACGATTCCGCTCACCAGGTGATCCCGCGCAGCCCGGCGGGACGATCCGCTCACCACAAGGGCGGAAGCAGCCGCCAGGTCCGCGCGGCGTAGGCCTCGTAAGGCGCACCCAGCGTGCGGCGGAGGGCGTCCTCCTCGACGCGGATCCGGTAGACGTGGGCCACGAGCCACGGCAGCCAGAACGCGAGCGGCGAGATCCAGTTGCCGGCCGCGAGCCCGGCGCCCGCGAGCGCGACCTCGCCGCCCAGGTACGAGGGGTGCCGGACCAGGCGGAAGGGTCCCGTGTCGATGACCGGCTGTCCGGGCCGGACCTGGATGGTGAGGGAGAACCAGCGCCCGAGCACCTCGACCGCCCACGCGCGGAGCGCGGTGCCCGCGACCGAGGCCGCCGCGCCGGCCCACGCGAGCCACGGCGGCACCGCCACCGCCGCGACGCCGCGCAAGGCGAACGCCGTCGCGAGTCCCGCCGCGAGCGACACGAGCCCCATGGCGTTGTTGAGCCGGAGCGAGCCCCGGTCCTGGGCGCTCGGCGCCTTCCTGGCCGCGAAGTCGCGCCAGGTGCGGAACTCGCCCAGGAACGTGAGGAGGAGGAGCGCGACGGTGAGCCAGGCGGGGGGCATGCGGCGGCCTCCCCCGGAGCGTACCGCCGGCGGGCTCCGGAGCCCTGCCTCCGCGGCGTCGCTCAGGAGGCGGTCGTTCGCGGCGCCTCGCGCCCCGTGGAATCCGCGACGTGGCGCTCGAGGTACGGCCGCGGGGGGTCGGCCATGGTGGTCTCCACCCAGAGGTCGCGCTCGCCGGCGACGAGCTCGAGCTCCCAGACGCAGGCCAGCCATGACGCCTGGCGCGGGTCGCGGAAGGCGGGCTCCCCGGTGGGCCGGACGAGGAGGCGGTGGTTGAGCACGTCCTCGTCGCTCCACCAGTCCACGAGCAGGTAGTCGCCGTCCCGGCCGTGGTGCAGGATCACGAAGCCGAGTCCCCCGCGGGCGGCGCGGTCGAGCACGGCCCGGGCGAGCCGGAGCGCCTCGTCGAGCGCCGCGGCGTCCGGCGGGGCGCGCTCCACGCTCCAGAGCGCGTACCGCTTCACCCTCCACTCCCCGAGCACCGCGACGCCGTGGTAGCGCCGCGCGCGGGCCGTGAACGGCCGCGAGCGCTCGCACGCGGAGCCCGCGGAGAGGGGCGGGAGCGCGAGGCGGATCGGTCGACGCTCGAGGCCGCCCGAGCAGTTCGGGCACCGATGGGCGAGCGGTCCGGCCGCGCAGGCGGAGCACCAGGTGCAGCCGTGGGAGCACACGCGCGCGTCCGGCGACTCGGGGGGCAACGGGGTCCCGCAGCGCTCGCAGGCCGGCTTCATGGGGGTGGACATGCCGCGAGGCTCGCGCGGCGCTGGCTCCATGAGAAGGTCCAGATCCGCGCCGCGCGAGGGTGCCAGCGAGGGGTCCCGCGGTCACCGCGCGAGGAGCGGCCCGAGCCGCCGCCAGGCCTGGCGGATGGCGCCGCTCGTGAAGGCGCTGAAGCCGAAGAAGAGCGCGGCGGGGTGGACCCGGTGCCCCGCAGGCCCGTCGGGCTCGAGCAGGTAGGGCTCGAGCGTCGGGACGGAGAACCCGGCCTCGGCGAGGCGGCGGCGCTGGCCGGCGGGGTCGCGCGGCGGCGCGGTGAAGCGGCCGAGGAGGTTCATGCCGCTGTCGGCGTGGCGGAACTCGAGCGGCGCGCCGACCTCGCGCGCGACCGAGAGGAACGCGTCGAGCCGGCCGGCGTACTCGCGCCGGCAGCGGCGCAGGTGGCCGTAGAACGCGCCGGCGTCGAGGAACGCGGCGAGCGTCGCCTGGTCGACGAGCGGGCCGTGCTCGTCGACGACCGTGCGCACGGCGGCGAAGCGCTCGACGAGCTCGGGCGGGAGCACGAGGTAGCCGATGCGGAGCGCGGGGGCGAGGACCTTCGAGGTGGTGCCCACGTAGACCACGCGCCCGCCGCCGTCGAGGCCGTGGAGGCTCGGCAAGGGCGCGCGCGTGTAGCGGTACTCGGAGTCGTAGTCGTCCTCGACGATCCAGGCGCCGGCGGCCTCCGCGGAGGCGAGGAGCGCGAGCCGGCGCGCGACGGGGAGCGGCGCGCCGGTCGGGAACTGGCGCGAGGGCGTCGTGTAGACGACCGCGCCGCGCGGCAGGCGCGCGGGCGGCACGAGGCCGTCGCCGTCCACCGGGATGGGCCGGAGGTCCGCGCCCGTCGACCGGAACGCCTCGCGCGCGCCGGGATAGCCGGGGTCCTCGATGAGCGCCGGCTTGCCCGGGCCGAGCAGCACGCGGGCGAGGAGGTAGAGCGCCTGCTGCGAGCCGGTCGTGATCGCGATCTGCTCCCAGGTGCAGCGCACGCCGCGGCTCGCGCCGAGGTACTCGGCGAGCGCGCGCCGGAGCGCCGGCAGGCCGAGCGGGTGCGGCTGGTAGTGGAGGAGCGCGGGGCCATGCTCGCGCAGGGCGCGCGCGCGGCAGCGGTTCCAGAGCGCGAGCGGGAAGAGGCGCACGTCGGGGTAGCAGGGCCGGAACGGCGGCGGCGACGAGAGGGGCGGCAGCGGCGGGGCCTCGGGCAGGCGCGCCCGGGCCGGGCCCGCGGGGCCCGGATCGCGGAGCCGGCCCGCGAGCGCGCCGGAGACGAACACGCCGGAGCGCGGGCGCGCCTCGAGGTAGCCCTCCGAGACGAGCTGGTCGTAGGCGGCCGAGGTGGTGTTGCGCGAGACGCGGAGCTCGGCGGCGAGGTCGCGGGTCGAGGGCAGGGCGTCGCCGGGCCGGATCGCGCCGCGCTGCACGAGCGCCTTCACGCCCTCCACGAGCTGGCGCTGCAGCGGGGGGCCGCGGCCTCGCGTGAGCGCGAGGGCGGCGAGCGGGTGGCGGGCCACGGAAGGGGCGTCTCCTCTGGCACCATGGTACTCGCAGGAACTGGCGCTTCAAGGGTGCCAGCGGTCCGGGTAGAAGGGGACCATGGCGAACCTTCCGGTGCTGGCGAGCGACGGCGTGGTGCGCGGGACCTGCGGGCACGACTGCCCGGACTCGTGCGCGTGGGAGGTCACGGTCGAGGGCGGCCGCGCGGTGGCCATGCGCGGGGCGAAGGAGCACCCGTACACGAGGGGCGCGCTCTGCGCGAAGGTGAGCCGCTACCTCGACCTCGTGCACCACCCGCGCCGCGTGCTGCACCCGCTGCGCCGGGTCGGGCCGAAGGGCGAGGCTCGCTTCGAGCGCGTCTCCTGGGACGAGGCGCTGCGTGACATCGCCGGGCGGCTCCAGGCCATCATCGCGGAGTCCGGCGCCGAGGCGATCCTCCCGTACTCGAGCGCGGGCACGCAGGGCATGATCCAGATGGCGTCGCTCGACCGGCGCCTGTTCGGCGTGCTCGGCGCGAGCCGGCTCGTCCGGAACATCTGCGGCGAGGTGCCGGGCATCGGGATGTCGGCGACGAACGGCACGGGCCGCGGCATCGACCCCGCCGCGCTCGTGCACAGCCGCTACATCGTGCTCTGGGGCACGAACACGCTCGTCACGAACATGCACCTCTGGGCGACGCTCGAGGAGGCGCGGCGCCGCGGCGCGAAGCTCGTGTGCATCGACCCGGTGAGGACCCGCACCGCGGCCCAGGCCGACTGGCACCTCGCCCCGCGCCCGGGCACCGACGCCGCGCTCGCCCTCGGGATGATGCACGTGATCGTGCGCGACGGGCTCGTCGACCACGACTACGTCGCCCGGTACGCGACCGGCTACCCGGAGCTCGTCGAGCGGCTGAAGGAGTACCCGCCGGAGCGCGTCGCCGCGCTCACCGGGCTCGCCGCCGGGGACGTCGAGCGGCTCGCGCGCGAGTACGCGACCACGCGGCCCGCGACGCTCCGGCCGCTCATCGGCCTCGAGCACCACGTGAACGGCGCCATGACCTACCGCACCCTCGCGTGCCTGCCGGTGCTCACCGGCGCCTGGAGGGACCTCGGCGGCGGCATCTTCCGCTCGACGGGCTCGATGCAGGGCCAGGCGCTCGGCGGCGCGCGGCTCGCCATGGAGGAGGTCTGGAAGCCCGGCGTGCGGTCGCTCAACATGCGGGACCTCGGCCGCGACCTGTGCTCGACGACCCTCGCGCCGCCCGTCCGCGCACTCTTCGTGTGGAACGCGAACCCCGCTGCGTCGACGCCCAACCAGAACGCGATCCGCCGCGGGCTCGCCCGCGACGACCTGTTCACGGTCGTGCACGACCTGATGATGACCGACACGGCCCGGTACGCCGACTACGTGCTCCCGGCGACGAGCCAGATCGAGCACCTCGACGTGGTCCCGGCCTGGGGCCACATGGTGCTCGGGCTCAACCGGCCCGCCATCGCGCCGCGCGGGGAGGCGGTGTCGAACACCGAGCTCTTCCGCCGGCTCGCGAGGGCGCTCGGCCGCACCGAGCCCTTCCTCTTCGAGTCCGACGAGGCGCTCGTGCAGACCGCGCTCACGAGCGAGCACCCGTGGCTGCGCGGCGTCACCCTCGATCGCCTGGTGGAGGAGGGCTGGGCGCGCCTCGCGGTGCCGGAGGACTACCGGCCCTACGCGAACGGCGGCTTCGCGACGCCGTCCGGGAAGGCCGAGCTCGTCGCGCCGTCGCTCGCGAGCCTCGGGATCGATCCGCTCCCGCACCACGGCGCGCCGCGCGTGGCCCCCGAGGGCACGCTGCAGCTCATCACGGCGAAGACGCTCAACTTCCTGAACGCCACCTACGCCGACCTCGACCACCACCGCCGGCGCGAGGGAGCGCTCGAGGTCGAGCTCGCGCCGGAGGACGCCCGCCGCCTCGGGCTCGCCGACGGGCAGCGTGTGCGGGTCTGGAACGGGCTCGGTGAGCTCGTCGCGATCTGCCGGGTCTCGGACCGCGTGCGGGCCGGGGTGGCGTTCCTGCCGTACGGGGGTGCGCACGACGCCGACGGCCAGCGCCGGAGCGCGAACGCGCTCACGCCGGAGGAGCCGACCGACTGGGGCGAGGGGAGCGGCTTCTACGACGCGTTCGTCGAGGTCGCGCCGGCGCCCGAGGCGGCGGCCCCCGCGGCGGCCTGAGCACGCGTGCGGCTCGCCATCGCCACCCACGCGCCCGGCGCCGGCGCGGGCGCGCCCGAGGGCGACGTGCTGCTCCGGCGCGCGCTCGAGGGGCGGGGGCATGCCGTCGAGCAGGTCGCGTGGACCGACCCCGCCGCGAACTGGGCCGCCTTCGACGGCGTGTTCGTGCGCTCGACCTGGGACTACCACCTGCGCGCGGGCGAGTTCCTCGCCTGGCTCGACCGGCTCGATCGGGCGCGGGTGCCGTGCGCGAACCCGACGGCGCTCCTGCGCTGGAACCTCGACAAGCGCTACTTGGCCGGCCTCGCGGCGGCCGGGGTGGCGGTGCCGGACACGGTGTGGCTGGGGCCGCGCGAGCGCGCTGATGTGGCCGAGGTCGTGCGGGCGCGCGGCTGGGCGGGGGCGGTCGCGAAGCCGCTCGTGTCGGCGAGCGCGCACCGGACCGAGCTCGTGAGCTCCGGCGAGGTCGAGGGACCCGCCATGCTGCAGGCGCTCGTGCCGGAGATCCGGACCGCCGGCGAGCGCTCGCTCGTGTTCCTCGGCGGCGCGTTCAGCCACGCCGTCGTGAAGCGGGCGGCCCCCGGCGACTTCCGGGTGCAGAAGGAGCACGGCGGCACTTGGGCGCGCGAGGCGCCGCCGGAGGCGACGGTGGCCTTCGCGCGCCGCGTGCTCGGGCTCGCGCCGTTCGCCCCGGCGCTCGCGCGCGTGGACCTCGTAGAGACGGCGCGTGGGCCGGTGCTGATGGAGCTCGAGGTGCTCGAGCCGGAGCTGTTCCTCGGCCACGAGGAGGCGGACCGGCTCGCGGAGGCGGTGCTCGCCGCGCTCCACCCCGGCGGGGGTCAGCGCGCGCCGCTCACCAGTTGAACCCGAACCCGACCCGGACACCGCTGGTCTTCGCTTCCGAGTTCCACTTCTCGCCGGTGCTGTCGTCGCTGCGGTGGAAGCCGGACTGCCAGCCGTAGAAGGGCTTCGCGGCGAGCCAGAAGTCGATCCGCTTCGAGAAGAGCTTGCCCACGTCGAAGTAGACGGGCACCTCGACCCGGTAGCCCCAGCCCGACTTGCCCTTCGGGATGAACGAGTAGCCCTCGTTCGGCCACGGGTAGTAGTAGAGCGAGACGTTCGGCGCGGTCCAGAGCAGCGGGAAGCCGGTCCGGAAGCAGAGGTTCGGGCCGATGCCGATGCGGACCTTGTCCTTCAATCCGCCGCCCGCGACCTCCATGTAGGAATGCATGCGCGTGTCGAACTCGAACCCGTAGCCGAAGGTCGTCCTCGCGCCCGGGTCGTACCACTCGCCCAGCTTGACGTTCAGGAACGCCTCGTCCTTCGCGAGCCCCTCGCGGTCGTACCAGCTGTCGGGCAGGAGGGTGAAGAACTCCGGCGCGAGCCAGTCGAAGCCCAGCGACCAGTAGTAGCTCGTGTCGTTGATCTCGAGCTCCATGATCGGCGCGAAGAGATCGCGCTTCGCGGTGGGGGTCCGGTCCACCGTCGTCTCGCTCGTGCCGCGCTGCCAGACGTAGAAGGCGAAGGCGGCCATGGGATCGTCTGGCGCGGCGCGGGCGGCGGGTGCGGACAGGGCGACGGCGAGGACGGCGAGGGTGGCGGCGATTCGCATGCACTGCAATCTGCACGGACACACCGTCCGTCACTACCCTGGGTTCGGGTGACGCGCGGCCGAGCAGTGGGCCCGCGCGTCACCCGGAAGAGGTGCCTCAGGGGCAGGTCAGGGCAGGGCAGAGGGCGCCACACGTCGCGGCGGCGCCGTTGCCGAGCTCCTGCACGACGCCCGTCCACCCGCGGGACGCGAGGCTCGCGCCGAGGGTCTGGGCCTGGCACGGGCAGAGCCGCGGGTTCGAGGTGACGATCACCGGGTTCTTCCCGGTGACCTGGACGTCGGCGTGCAGCGGCACGGCGGCGGCGCCGGTGCTGGACAGGAGGAAGCCGCCGAGGACGAGCGGCGACGTCCCGGTGGAGCCGATCGCGCCCTCCGGGGAGCCTCCCGTCAGCCGGAGCATGCCGCCGACCGAGCGGAGCGACCTGATCCAGGGTTGCCCGCAGGCCACCGTGGCGCCCGTGATCCGCACCTCCCCACCCACCTCGCCGAGCAAGGGCAGGAAGTCCGGGAGGAACGTCACCGCGTTCGACTGCGGGGTGATCGTGACGGACCCGTCCACCCGCCCCAGCGAAGGGAGGACCGCCTGCCCGCGTGGGTTCACCGTGAGCGAAAGGTCGCCACGGATCCTCGAGAGCGCCGGCAGGAGCCCCGGATCGTTGGCATCGGTCGCGCCGAGATCGAGCACGACGTTGCGCGGCGCCTCGAGGAGACCGCGGAGGCCCACGACGCGGGAGGGGAAGACCGGCACCTCGATCCGCAGGTCGCCCCCGAGCTGCCAGAGCCCGTCGAGGCCGAAGTCGTGCTCGGGCGCGCTGCCGGAGAGCGAGCCGTCCTTCCCGTCGCGCAGCCGGACCGCGCCGCCCACGGTCGCGAGGCGGTGCAGGTCGAAGGTGGCCGCGATGGTGTCCGCCTGCGTCTGCCCGCCGGAGGTCGTCGTGAGCGTGATGAACTGGGTGGAGAGCATGTCGAGGTCGCCGCCCACGCGCGCGAGGCGCGGGAGCCGGAAGGCGCTCGTGCGCCCGCTGTCCACGGTGAGGTTGCCGGTGACCTCGGCGAGGTTCGTCCACGTGAAGGTGACGCCCGGCGCGTAGGTCCCTTGCGGCCCCGCCTGGCGGTCGCCCACGACCGTGAGGTCGCCCTGCACGACCGTGACGCACTGGAGCGCGTCGGCCTGGGCCTGGCCGTTCACGACGAGGCTCCCGGCGTGGACCTGACCGCGGAAGAGCTCGACCGTCTGGACGAGGCAGGGCGCCGCCTGGACGAGCGCCGGGTTCGGCCCGAGCGCATCCATGCAGGCGGCGCCGAGGCCGGGAAGCGTGAAGCCCGACGCGGACGAGGTGAAGCGGAACCGCGCGGCGCCGCAGGGCCCGAGGCGCCAGGCGTCGTCCGGCACGACGACGGTCGCGCCCCAGCCGGCGAACCGATCCACAGGCCCCTCGCCGAGGAAGGTCCACGCGCCCGAGGGGCGCTCGACCTCGACGCGGATCGTCTCGCCCGCGACGGAAGAGAAGACGACGCCGCCGAAGGAGGCGGTCGAGGAGCCCGGCGGGACGGCGGTGCCGGAGTAGGGGTTGGTCACGCAGGCCGCGAGGGCGAGCGGGAGGAGCGCTGCGGGGAGGCTGTGGCGCGACACGGGGAGCTGCTTTCCCCAGGGGGAACCGGAGCCTAGCCGGGCCGCGCCTGCGCCGGCGGGGACCGGGGGGGGTGGCCCAGGCGACTTTCGCGGACTGCACCTGTCGGCCCTCCGGCGTTCGGGGCATTCATGGGACGTTCATCGGATCGGCCGGTGATCCGGTGCGGCGGGCCCCGGCCATGACCAGGGGCGCCGGGGTCCGCCGCCCTGCTCCTCGCTCGCGCCTCCGCGGGCGTGGACAGGCCAGATCGCGCGTGGTCTCCTCGAAAGCTCACCCGAGCCCGACCGAGGAGAGCCGCCCATGCCCCCGACGACTCCCCGCAAGATCCAGAAGATCCTGGCCGCCAACCGCGGCGAGATCGCCATCCGCATCTTCCGCGCCGCGACCGAGCTCGACATCCGCACGGTCGCCATCTACTCGCACGAGGATCGCTTCTCGCTGCACCGCTACAAGGCGGACGAGGCGTACCAGGTCGGCAAGGGCAAGGGGCCCATCGAGGCCTACCTCGCGATCGACGACATCATCGCGCTCGCCGTCGAGAAGGGCGTCGACGCCATCCACCCGGGCTACGGCTTCCTGTCCGAGAACCCGGACTTCGCCGAGGCCTGCGACCGGGCCGGCATCCTCTTCGTCGGCCCGACCGCGGAGCAGCAGCGCCGGCTCGGCGACAAGGTCGCGGGCCGCAAGGCCGCCATCGCGGTGAACGTGCCGGTCGTGCCCGGCACGCCCGAGCCCATCGAGACCGACGAGGAGGCGCTGCTCTTCGCGAAGGACGCCGGGTACCCGCTCATCATCAAGGCGGCCGCCGGCGGCGGCGGGCGCGGCATGCGCGTCGCGCGCAGCCGCGAGGAGCTCGTCGCCGGCCTGTCGGCGGCGCGCCGCGAGGCGCAGGCCGCGTTCGGCAACCCGACCGTGTTCCTCGAGCGCTACATCGAGGGCCCGAAGCACATCGAGGTGCAGGTGCTGGGCGACGGGCACGGCAACCTCGTGCACCTCTACGAGCGCGACTGCTCCATCCAGCGCCGCCACCAGAAGGTGGTCGAGTTCGCCCCCGCGCTCGCGCTCGAGCCGGCGAAGCGCGAGGCCATCTGCGCCGCCGCCCTGAAGATCGCGGGCTCGGTCCGGTACCGCAGCGCGGGCACCTGCGAGTTCCTGCTCGACAAGGACGGCCGCTTCTACTTCATCGAGATGAACCCGCGCATCCAGGTCGAGCACACGGTGACCGAGATGATCACCGGGCGGAACCTCGTGCAGGCGCAGATCCGGGTGGCCGAGGGCGCCACGCTCGCCGAGCTCGGCATGGCGAGCCAGGCCGACATCCAGATGCGCGGCTACGCCATCCAGTGCCGCGTCACGACCGAGGACCCGCAGAACGGCTTCGCGCCGGACATCGGCGTCGTGAAGGCCTACCGCAGCCCCGGCGGCGCGGGCGTGCGGCTCGACGCCGGCAGCGCGTTCGGCGGCGCGGTGATCACGCCGCACTACGACTCGTTGCTGGTGAAGGTCTCGACCTGGGGGCTCGACTTCCCTCAGGCGGCGCGGGTGATGGACCGCTGCCTGCAGGAGTTCCGCATCCGCGGGGTCAAGACCAACATCGGCTTCCTCGAGAACGTCATCGAGCACCCGCTCTTCACGAGCGGCCAGTGCGACACGACCTTCATCGACGCGCACCCGGAGCTGCTCCGGATGCCGGTGAAGCAGGACCGCGGCACGAAGCTCCTCGCCTGGCTCGGCGAGGTCATCGTGAACGGCTCGCCGGGCGTCGCGAACCCGCTCAAGGCCACCGCGTGCCGCGAGCCGCGGCTGCCGGTCTACGACCACCTGAAGGCGCCACCGAAGGGGACGAAGCAGCTCCTCGACGAGCAGGGGCCCGAGGCGCTCGCGCGGTGGGTGCTCGCGCAGAAGCGGCTCCTCCTCACCGACACCACCTGGCGCGACGCGCACCAGTCGGTGCTCGCCACCCGCGTGCGGAGCTACGATCTCCTGCGGGTCGCGCCCGCGACCGCGCACCTCGCCTCCGGGCTCTTCTCCTTGGAGGCCTGGGGCGGCGCGACCTTCGACGTGTGCCAGCGGTTCCTGAAGGAGGACCCGTGGCGGCGGCTCAGCGACCTGCGCGCCGCGGTGCCGAACCTCCTCCTCCAGATGCTGCTCCGCGGCTCGAACGCGGTCGGCTACACGAACTACCCCGACAACGTGGTCGAGCGTTTCGTCCAGGAGGCGGCCGCGCGCGGCGTCGACGTGTTCCGCGTGTTCGACGCGCTCAACTGGACGAAGGGCATGGCCGTCGCGATGGAGGCGGTGCGCAAGTCCGGCAAGGTCTGCGAGGGCGCCGTCTGCTACACGGGCGACATCACCGACCCGAAGCGCGACAAGTACCCGCTCGACTACTACGTCTCGCTCGCGAGGGAGCTCGAGCGGATGGGCGCCCATTTCCTGGGCGTGAAGGACATGGCGGGCCTGCTCAAGCCCTTCGCGGCGCGGAAGCTCGTGAAGGCGCTCAAGGAGGCGGTCGGGATCCCGGTCCACCTCCACACGCACGACACCTCCGGCTTCGCCGGCGCGACGCTCCTCGAGGCCGCGCAGGCGGGCGTCGACGTCGTGGACGCGGCCATCGCGCCGCTCTCCGGCCTCACCTCGCAGGCGAACCTCAACACGCTCGTCGCCTGCCTCGCCGGCCACGAGCGCGACACCGGCCTCGACCCGGACGGCCTCCAGCAGCTCGCCGCCTACTGGGAGACGGTGCGCGAGTGGTACGCGCCCTTCGAGTCCGGGCTGCGCAGCGGTACCGCCGAGGTGTACGCGCACGAGATCCCGGGCGGCCAGTACTCGAACTTCAAGCCGCAGGTGGCCGGGCTCGGGCTCCTCGACCGCTGGGAAGAGTGCAAGGACATGTACCGGAAGGTGAACCTCCTGTTCGGCGACGTCGTGAAGGTGACGCCGAGCTCGAAGGTCGTCGGCGACATGGCGATGTTCCTCGTGAAGAACGACCTCGAGCCCGAGGACGTCGTGAAGAAGGGGAAGGACCTCGTCTTCCCGGAGTCGGTGGTCGGGATGATGAAGGGCATGCTCGGGCAGCCCCACGGCGGGTGGCCGAAGGACGTGCAGGAGGCGATCCTCAAGGGCGAGAAGCCGATCACCCACCGCCCCGGCGAGCTCCTCGACCCGGTCGACTTCGAGAAGCTCCGCGCCGAGGCCGCCGAGCGCGCCGGCCAGCCCATCTCCGACACCGCGCTCGCGTCCTGGATGCTGTACCCCTCGGTCACCGCCGACCTCCTGCGCCACCAGCAGGAGTTCTCGGACACCTCGGTCATCCCGACGCCGCAGTTCTTCTACGGCCTCGAGCTCGGCCAGGAGGTGCTGATCGAGATGTCGCCGGGGAAGACGCTCATCGTGCGGCTCGCGAACGTCGGTCCGCTCCAGAAGGACGGGACCCGCGAGGTCTACTTCGAGCTCAACGGCGAGTCGCGCGCCGTCACCGTCAAGGACGCCTCCGCCGCGAAGGACGGCGCCGCGCGGCCGAAGGCCGACAAGGGCAATTCGAAGCACGTCGGCGCGCCGATGCCCGGGAAGCTCGTGAAGCTCGCCGTGAAGGTCGGGAACCCGGTCACGGTGGGCCAGGTGCTCTTCGTCTCCGAGGCGATGAAGATGGAGACGAGCGTGAAGTCGAAGGCCGAGGGCACCGTCGCCGAGGTGCGGTTCAAGGAGGGCGACAAGGTCGAGAAGGACGACCTCGTGGTGGTGCTTTCGTGATGCGCGCGGTGCGAGCGCCGGCGCCGATCGTCGCGTCCGGGGCGGGTCTTGAACGCCCCGCGACTTCCTCCGAGGAAGCGTTTGCGATCGGGTCTCAGGTGCGGCGGGTCGAGTCACGGTCGCGCGTGGTCGCTGCGGTCTCGCTGCTCGCGATCCTCGCTGCCGGATGCGCGCACCCGGGCGGTCCAGTCGGACGGAGCAGCTGCGAGGAGGTTCGCGCGACCGAGATCGCCCGTCAGAGCGCCCGCGCGCAGCACTTCTCGGTGGAGCGCATGCGCGTCGCGAAGCTCGTGGGTCCGATCCGCTGGGAGCGCTTCGTGGAGGCCGTGCCGTTCTACGCGGAAGGCCACGAGGAACAGCGCGCCGCGGTCGGCGCGCGGTCGTTCTTCTACGTCGGGCTCCGCTACCCGACGAGGCCGAGCACGGTCACGTCCGGCCCCGGCGACGGCATCACCATCACGATCCCGACCGGCCCCAGCGGCCACGGCGTCTGGATCGACTCGGTCACCTGCGAGCTGATCGGCTACCTGTCGGGCGTCTGAGCACCGAGCAACCGGCGCGCCGCTGCCTCGATTGCGTCCAGGCGGGTCGTCGCCGTAGCCCAGATGATCTCGCTGGAAGCACTGAAATAGCCGTGAGCCAGCACATCCCGCATGCCACGCACGTTTCGCCACGGGATCTCGGGCGCACCTGCCGCGACATCGTCGGGGATTCCCTTCGCTGCCTCTCCGACGATCTCGATGTTGCGGATCACGGCATCGCGGGTGCGCTCGTCGGCCAGGAAGGCATCGAAGGTCATGCCGGCGATGTACCGACGCACCTTCTCGCACGCCTCGATGATGTCCTCGGCGTAGAGCCGCCAGTCTCGCTTCGACTCAGGCGACATTCACCGCCTCACGCTCCACGTTCGGGCGCAGCTGCGGCTTGAGGGCGTCACGCGTGACGAGGTCGACCCTGTGGCCGATCTGGTCTTCGAGGAAGAGCTTCAGGCCCACGAACGCATCGAGCGGGGGAACCACCTCGAACTCGACCAAGATGTCGAGGTCACTGTCGTCGCGAGCCTCGTCGCGGGCGGTCGAGCCGAAAAGCGCGACAGCGCGCACCCCGAACTGGAGGCGCAAGGCCGGGAGGAGGCCCCGCAGGGTCGAAATGGCAGCTTCGCGCCGCATCGGATCCAAGTATATGCGCCACCGCGGTCCACCGGCCATCCAGGGACGGTGCCTCTCAGCGCTCCCCCCGCTGCACCAGCACCACCGCGGCGACGATCGCCGCGGCGGCGAGCGCGAGCCCGCCGCCGAGCGGCTCGCCCGCCCACAGCCAGCCCGCGAGCACCGCGACGACCGGGTTCACGAAGGTGTGTGTCGACACGAGCGTCGGCGACACGTGCTGCAGGAGCCACGAGCACGCCGAGAACGCGATCACCGAGCCGAAGGTGACGAGGTAGAGGAGCCCGAACGCCGAGCGGGCCGAGACGGCGCCCGGGTCGAAGCCGGCGAGCTCGCCGGTGAGCGCCGCGAGGGCGAGCAGCATCGCGCCGCCGGTGAGCGTCGTTACCGCGGCGCGGCCGAGCGGGTGCTCCGGCAGCCGGAGGAGCGGGCCCACCACGACGCCGAGCGACCACGCGAGCGAGCTCGTCAGGGTCGCGAAGATGGCCCGGTCGATGACCGGCAGCTCGCCGAGCTCGGGGACCGTGAGGAGCGCCACGCCCGCGAGCCCGACCACGAGGCCGAGCGCGTTCCAGCGGTTGAGCCGCTGGCGGCCGAGGGCCACGCCGAGCCCGAGGATCACCATGGGCTCGGTCGCGATGAGAAGCGCCGCGAGCCCGGAGGCGATGTGCTGCTCGGCCCAGTGCAGGAGGCCGTGGCCGGCGAGGAAGAAGAGCGCGCCGAGCACGCTGCCGGCGAGCCAGTCGGAGCGGCGGGGGCGGTAGCCCCGGGCCCAGGCGAGCGCGAACAGGATGGACCCCGCGGTGCCGTGGCGCACGCCCGCCGTGACGAGGGGCGGGATCGTCTCGACCGCGTACCGGATCGCGAGGAACGTCGTACCCCAGACGACGAAGATCGCCGCGAACGCGAGCACGAGGAGGCCGCGGGGCGGCGAGGGAGCCGGGGAGGGCACGGGGAACGACCTAACCTCTGAAACGTGATGGACCGGTTATGAGCCTACGCCCTGCCCACCTAACCTGTCAAAGGGCGTTATGATGGTGACGAGGAGGCGGCCTCCGGGATGGCGTACGCGTACACGGCCGGCGATCTGGCCCTCGACTTCGTCAACACGCTCGAGCACCACGACGGTCCGGTGCGGGAGAACGTGCTCACGTCCTGGCGGGAGCTCGTGGACTGGGCCGCCGGCGCCCGGCTCCTGACGCCCCGGGCAGGCGAAGCCTGGCGCGCGCTCGAGCAGACGAACCCGCGCGCCGCGGGCGCCGTCTTCCGGCGGGCCCTCGAGCTCAGGGACCTCCTCCATGCCCTCGTCGCCGCGCTCGTCGCCGGGCGTCCGCCGGCGGGCGAGGACCTCCGGCGCTTCGACGCGCTCCTCGCGGAGTCGCGGAGCGCGGTGGTCCTGCGTCCCTCTGCCGGTGCGCTGGTCGAGGACCTTCCGGTGACGCCCGGGCGGCCGGCTTCGTTGCTCGACCCCGTGATCACCGCGGCGGCGCGGCTCGTCACCTCGGCGGAGACCCTCCGGCTCGTCCGCCGCTGCGCCTCTGCGACCTGCCGGCAGTTCTTCGTCGACCGCTCGAAGAACCGCTCGCGCCGCTGGTGCGACATGAAGCTCTGCGGCAACCGCGTGAAGGCGCGGACGTTCTACCGGCGGCACCGCGGGCGCGGCTGATCGCAGGCCCCGGCGGCGCCTCTGGGCGCGTCGGCGCGGGACGGGGTAGGCTCGCGCGCCGTGGACCTCGCCGCCTTCTACGAGGAGCTCCGCCGGCGCCGGGTGGTGCGCGTCCTGCTCGCGTACGGCGTGGTCGCGTTCGGGGCGCTGCAGGTCGCCGAGCCCATCCTGCACGCCCTCGGCCTCGGCGAGGGGCCGATGCGGCTCGTGGTCTTCGGGCTCGCGGCGGGGTTCCCGGCGGCGGCGGTGCTCTCCTGGATCTACGACCTCACGCCCCGGGGCCTCGAGCGGACGGCGCCGGTCGTGAGGGCGCTCCCGGTGGTGAACGTCCCCTCCGTCGCGGTCCTCCCCTTCGCCGACCTCTCGCCCGGGGGCGACCACGGCTGGTTCTGCGACGGGGTGGCGGAGGAGATGCTGAGCGCGCTCTGCTGCGTGCCGGGCCTGCGGGTGGTCTCGCGCTCCTCCTCCTTCCAGTTCCGCGGCAAGGACGTCGACGCCCGGCAGGTGGGCCAGGCGCTCGGCGCGACGACGCTCCTCGAGGGGAGCGTCCGGCGCGCGGGCGGGAGGGTCCGGGTCGCCGCGCGCATCGTCGACGCGAGGGCGGGCGTCGATCTCTGGAGCGAGTCCTTCGACCGCGCGCTCGAGGATACCTTCGCGGTGCAGGAGGAGATCGCGCTCGCGGTCGTGCGGGCGCTCAGGCTCCGGGTCGGCGGCGACGACGAGGGGCGGCTCCGGGCGTCCGGGGCGAGCCGCGCGACGAAGGACCCGCGCGCCTACGACCTGTACCTGCGCGCGCGGCACGCGCTCATGGGGCACAGCCCCGCGGGCCTCGCCGAGGCGCGGGACGCGGCGAAGGCGGCGCTCGCGCTCGACCCGGGCTTCGCGCACGCCCACGCCGCGCTGGCGGACGTCGCCGTGATGGCGGCCACCTGGAACTTCACGGTGCCGGGCGCCGGCGACCTGCGCGGTGAGGCGCTCGCCGCGGCCGCGGAGGCGCTCCGGCTCGCGCCGGAGCTCGCCGAGGCGCGCCTCGCGCACGCCAACGTGCTCACGCTGCTCGGGCGGGCCGACGAGGCCGAGGCCGACTTCCGCCGCGCCGAGGCGCTCGCGCCCGGCTGGGCCGACGCGCCGTACTTCCACGGCCGCGCGCTCCACGCGATGGGCCGTACCCGCGAGGCGGTGGCGGCCTTCGAGGAGGCGGTGCGCCGCGACCCGGACGACTTCGCCGCCCTGGCGATGCTCGAGAACGCGCTGCAGAACGCGGGCGACCTCGAGGCCGCGCGCCGGGCGAGCGTGGCCGGGCTCGCCGCCGCCGAGCGCCGCCTCGCCATCGCGCCCGACGACGTGCGGGCGCTGTACTTCGGCGCCGCCCTGGACTGGCAGGTGGGTGGGCGGAAGCGTGCGGCGGCGTGGGCCGAGCGCGCGCTGGCCCTCGGCGGCGACGACTTCACCGTGCTGTACAACGTGGCCTGCTACTTCGCCCGCGCCGGCGACCGGTCGCGCGCGCTGGACCTGCTCGAGCGCGCCGCCGCGAAGGGCGAGGGCTCCCGCGCGTGGATCACGCACGATCCCGACGTGGCGTCGCTGCGCGACGAGCCCCGGTTCCAGGCGATCCTCGCCCGCCTGAAGGCCTGAGCCGGCCCGAGCCGGCGGGCCGGTTCGCGGTCACCCGCGGGGTCGCGCCGCGTGCCGGGGCGTCAACCCTCGACGCGCAGCATGATGCCGATCGCGTTCGCGCTCGTGCTCTCGCCGCCGGCCTTGTTCTGGAGGCGCTGGCGGAGGATCCGGATCCCGATGCCGCCGCCCCCGTGGCCGACGCGGTAGCCGCCCACCCACTCGATCGTGCCGAGGAGCCCGACGGCGCGCTCGAGCTCCGCCTTCCCGTCGAAGACGCCGCCGCCCTTGAGGGACGGGGAGAGCGCCACGTCCACGCCCGCGCCGAGCCGCACGCTCTTGTAGACGACGCGCTCGGTGAGCTCGAGCGGATAGGCGAGGTACCGCATGTTGCCCTCGTCGATGCCGATCCGCTTGTACTTGATGCCGAGCGTCGCCGAGGAGTCGAACGACAGCGGCCCCGCCGTGAAGCGCAGCCCCGCGGCGCCGGCGCTGATCCACCAGCCGTCGTTCGCGTCGAGCTCGTCGCTGGTGTTGTCGGTGTAGGTGAGCTTCAGGATGCGCGTCTCACCCCAGTCGTAGCCCATGTCCAGCACGAAGAGGACCGGGTCCGCGGCCGGCGGCGGGGGAGGCGGGGGCTTCGCCGCGGGGCCGGGGGGAGGAGGTGGGGCGGCGGCCAGCGGGCCGGCGGGCGGGTAGGCCGTCGGCGCGGGCTGCGCGACGGTCGGCGGCGCCACCGGCATCGGCGGGAGCACGCCGAGCCGCGCGAGCTCGAGCTCGGCGAGCCGGCGCGCCTCGGTCCCGCGCGCGCCCTGCCCGCGGATGAGCATCGCGAAGGTGGTGGCCTTCCCGCCGCGCTCCATCCAGCCCACCCACCAGCCGGTGGGGGGCGCCGTGGCGGTCGCGTCGCAGCTGCCGGTCTTCCCGCGGTAGATCCCGCTCGTCACCCCCTCCTGCACGAGGATCTCGCGCACCGTCTGCTGGGCGCGAGGCGAGAAGGGGAGGTCGGAGCGGCGCAGCCGGTCGAGGAACGCGACCTGCTCGTCGGCGGAGATCAGGAGCGAGCTGCCCAGCCAGAAGGTGTCGACGCCCGCAGAGGTGTCCGCGTTCCCGTACGGGATCGACGCGACGGCCGCCTTCATGCGCTCCGCGCCCACCTTGCGCGCGAGCTCCTGGAAGTACCAGACCACCGAGGCGCGCATCGCGCTCGCGAGCGTGTGATCGCGGTTCAGCTCCTCGCGGGGGCGCTTCGCGCCGTCCCACGCGAACAGGGTGTCCGCCCCCGTCACGACGCCGGTCTCGAGGCCGATGAGCGCGTTCGGGATCTTGAACGTCGAGCAAGGCGAGACGCGCTCCGCGCAGGCGGCGCCCAGCCGCGCGAGCGGCGCCGGGGCGCCCGCCTCCTGCACGACGAGGCAGCCGTCGTACCCGCCGAGCGCGGCGGGGCCGGGTGTGGGCGGAGCAGCCTGGGTCCCCAGGGCGAGCGCGAGCGCGCCCGCCGACGCGGCGAGGTGGATGAGCATGCACGGACTCTACCCGTACTTTGGGTCGGGGGGATCGACGCGATGTGGCGGAGGACCCGCCCGGCGTCCCGACCCGCCGGTGCTACAGCTCCCAGCGCAGCACGAAGCCGAGCGCGTTCGCGCCGAGCGTCCCGCCGCCCTCCATCCGGAAGGACTGCCGCAGCACCCGGACCCCCGCCGTCGCGCCCAGGAGCCGGTGGCCGACGTACTCCACGGTGACGAGGAGGCCCGTCCCGCGGTCGAGCGTGGTCCGTCGCTTGCCGAGGTTGGGCCCGGAGTAGTCGATCCTCGCCAGGAGCGGGTGATCGACGCCCGCGCCGAACCGGATGCTCCGGTAGGTGAGCCGCTCCTGCAAGACGAGCGGGATCGCCGTGTAGACGACCTCGTCGTCGCCGGCGGTGGCGCGGTTCTTCTTCACGCCGAGCTCGACGAGCGTGTCGAGCACGACGTGCCGCGCGGCCCCGCCGACGCGGAAGCGGAGCAGCCCGGCCCCGAGCGCGAGCCACGGCCCGTCGTTCGCGTCCATCGACTCCTCGTGGGTCGAGAAGTAGACGATGGCGATCGACTGCTGGCCCCAGTCCCAGCCGAAGTCGAAGACGAGCGTCCAGGGAGAAAGGGGGGGAAGCGGAGGCGGGGGCGGCGGAGCGGCCGCGGCGGTGACGGCGTCGCGTGGGGCCGCGGGCTCGGGCTCGGTCGCGAGCAGCCCGAGCCGCAGGAGCTCCGCCTCGGCGAGCCGCCGGGCGGTGGCGCCCGTGGCGCCCTCGCCGCGGACGAGCATCGCGAACGTGGTCGCGCGGCCGTCGCGCTCGACCCAGCCCGTCCACCAGCCAAGGCCGGGCTCCGCACCGCTCCTCGGGCAGGTGGCGGACCTGCCGCGGTAGACGCCCGGGGCCTGCGCGCCCTGGACCGGGAACTCCGGGGACGACAGGCCGCGGAGCCGGTCGAGCACCGCCACCTGCTCGTCGGGCGAGGTCTTCTCCTCCGGCTGCGGCGCCGCGGACCCGGACCCCGCGGTCGGGCAGGTCGAGACCCGCTCGGCGCACTGATCGCCCACCCGCAGCAGCGGAGCCTTCGCGCCGGCCTCCTGCACGACGAGGCAGCCCGGGTAGCCGCCGAGGGCGGCCGGGCCGGGCACCGGTCCCGCGGCGAGGGCCGTGGCCGGACTCCCGAGCACGAGTGCGCCCGCGAGGACGGCGAGCTGGAAGCGCATCGTGGAACTCTACACGGACGCAGCGTGGAGATGCGCCACCCTGGGCGCGGGGTCCCCCGTTCGGTTAGACTGCCCGGTCCGCGTGGCCCCCGATCTCGACAGCACCGGCCCCTCGCCCGACGCGTCCGACGCGCCGGAGGAGGCGCGCGCCTGGGCGGCGGTCCTCACCGCGTGGGAGGACGACGCGGCGCACAAGGCCTACCTGAACCGGTTCGCCGATCTCGACGGCCTCACCCGCGCCGGGACGCGGTACCGCGCGGTGCTCGCCGAGCGTCCGGCGGACGCGATCGCCGCGCGCTGGCGCGACGAGATCGTGAAGCGGGCGACCGTGCAGGGGCTCGCCATGCTCCCGCGCACCGCCGCGCCGGCGGCGCTGCCCCGGTGGGTCAAGGTCGCCGCGTACTCGGCGCTCGCCTCGCTCGGCGCGTGGGCGGCCTGGAAGCTGTTCGATCTGCTCTCGCGAGGCCCGGCGCTCTGATGATCCCCGAGAGCGGCGACACGGTGACCCTCGACGGCGTGCTCGGGGCGGGCGGGCTCCTCGCCCGCGCGCTGCCGGGCTTCGAGCACCGCGACGACCAGCTCGCGATGGCGCACGCGGTCGAGCGCGCCATCCGCGACCGCGGCTACCTCGTCGCCGAGGCCGGCACCGGCACCGGGAAGACGCTCGCGTACCTCGTGCCCGCGATCCTGTCCGGGCGGAAGGTCACGATCTCGACCGCCACGAAGACGCTCCAGGAGCAGATCTGGACGCGGGACATCCCGCTCCTGAAGGAGACGCTCGGGCTGCCCTTCGAGGCCGCCTACCTCAAGGGCCGGTCGAACTACTTCTGCCTCGCCCGGGGCGAGGAGTTCTCCCGGGCGCCGACCTTCGCGGCGCGCGAGGACGCCGCGTTCTGGCCGCGCATCCAGGCGTGGGCCGCCTCCACCCAGACCGGCGACCGCTCCGAGCTCGACCTCCCGGATCGCTACGGCACCTGGAAGGACCTCTCGGCGACGAGCGAGAGCTGCACCGGCCGCGAGTGCGCGCTCTACGACACCTGCTTCGTCACGCAGGCCCGCGCCCGCGCCGCGGCGGCCGACGTCCTGCTCGTGAACCACCACCTCTTCTTCGCCGACCTCGCGCTCCGCACCTCGCGCGCGGGCGTCGAGGTGCTGCCCGAGCACGACGTCATCGTGTTCGACGAGGCGCACGCGCTCGAGGAGGTCGCGACCGAGTACTTCGGCCTGCAGGTCTCCTCCTACCGGATCGAGGAGCTCGTCCGCGACGCGCAGAAGTCGGTCGCGGATCGCCCCGACCTCGCCTCGATGATGAAGGAGATCACGGGCGAGCTCCGGAAGTCCGGCGAGCGCTTCTTCCAGGGCGTCGCGGCGGGGCTGCGCGGCGGCGCCTCACGCTACGGGGCGGGCGGCGGCTACGGCGGCCGTCGCTCCCGTCCGCACGTCCCGAGCGGAGCGGCGGCGAGAGCCGCCGCGGAGACGAGGGACGAGGAGTCCGTCCGCGCCCCGCTCCAGCGCGACGTGCTCGAGCCGCTCGAGCGCGATCTCGAGCGCCTGACCTTCGCGCTCGAGGCCCTGCGGGAGCCGCTCGCCGGCGCCGACTCGCCGCAGCTCGCCCAGATCGCGCGCCGCGCGGGGGAGCTCCGGGTCGAGCTCGCCGCGGTCACCGCGATGAAGGAGCCGTCGCGCGTCTACTTCGCCGAGGCCCGCGGGCGCGGCGTGTTCCTGCGCGCGGCGCCCATCGACGTCTCGGAGGAGCTGCAGGCGCGCCTCTTCCGCCGCGCCGACACCGTCATCTTCACCTCCGCGACGCTCGCCGCGCAGGGGAGCTTCCAGTTCTTCCGCCGGCAGATCGGCCTCGCGCCCGAGTTCGACGTGGCCGAGGCGCGCTACCCCGGCCCGTTCGACTTCGAGCGGCAGGCGGCGCTGGTCCTCCCGGACCACATGCCCGAGCCGAACGACCCGCGCTTCCTCGAGGCGGCGATCCAGGCGGTGCGCCAGCTCACGGCGGTGACCGAGGGGCGAGCGTTCGTGCTCTGCACCTCGACGCGCAACATGAACGCGCTCCACCGCGCGTGCGCCGACCTCCCGTGGCAGGTGCTCCTGCAGGGCGAGTCGCCGAAGGGGAAGCTCATCGAGCGGTTCCGCGAGGAGCCGAGCGTGCTCTTCGCGACGGCGAGCTTCTGGGAGGGCGTCGACGTGCCGGGCGACGCGCTCTCGCTCGTCATCATCGACCGGCTCCCGTTCGCGCCGCCGGGTGATCCGCTGGTCGCGGCGCGGCTGCACGCGATCGAGGTGAACGGCGGCGACGGCTTCAACGAGCTGTCGGTCCCGGCCGCCGCGCTCGCGCTCAGGCAGGGCTTCGGCCGGCTCGTGCGCACGGCGAGCGACCGGGGGCTCGTCGCCGTGCTCGACCGGCGCATCGTGACGAAGCGCTACGGCCAGGCGTTCCTCACGACGCTGCCGCGCACCCGCGTGCTCCGGAACGTCGAGGACGCGCGCGCCTGGTGGACCCAGGTGGACCCCTAGTAGGGGGGTCGGGAGATGTGATCCCGCGCCGCGCGGTGATCCGCTCTGGATCTCGGGGGTGTTGGGGTACGATGCCTCCCCGACAGCATGGTCCAGTTCAACGCGGTCACCCGCGAAATCGCCATCAAGGTCGTCTATTACGGCCCCGCGCTCAGCGGGAAGACGACCAACATGCAGGCGCTCTACCAGCGCATCGACGGCAAGGTGCGCGGGCGCCTCATGACGCTCGACACGAAGGACGACCGCACCCTCTTCTTCGACATGATGCCGGTCTTCTTCAAGACCCGGGCCGGCGTGAAGGTGAAGCTGAAGCTCTACACGGTGCCGGGCCAGGTCATGCACGAGTCGACCCGGCGCATCGTGCTGCAGGGCTCGGACGCGGTCGCGTTCGTCGCCGACTCGCGGCGCAGCGAGGCCGCGGCGACGCTCGCGTACTGGAACAACATGCTGAAGAACCTGGAGGCGAACGGGCTCGATCCGCGCACGCTCCCGATCGTCATCCAGATGAACAAGCGCGACCTCGAGGACGCCCGCGGCGACCACGAGCTCCAGGACCTCACCGAGCTCGTGAAGCCGCCCATCGTCGGCGCGGTCGCGATCCGCGGCGAGGGCGTGGTCGAGACCCTCTACACCCTCGTGCAGCGCTGCTACCGCTCGATCGACAAGCAGTTCGGCCTCGAGCAGAAGTGGCAGATCTCCGAGCGCGAGTTCCTGGACAAGATCTTCGCGCACGTCGACATGCGCGGGTTCAACCCGCGGGAGGCTCAGCCGAGATGAGCCTCTCCCCGTCCTTCCTGCAGCAGCGCCTCCCGCTCCAGGACCTCCTCGACCTGCGCGCGTTCGCCGACGTGTGCCAGTCGTTCGCGGAGCTGTACCGGGTCGGCCTCAAGGTGTTCGACGAGGCGGGCAACAAGCTCGTCGACGTGAAGGTCGGCAACGCCGACTTCTGCGGCTACATCTGGACGAAGCCGGCGGGCCGCGAGCAGTGCATCGCCACGGTCGGCAAGGTGAAGTCCGACGCGATCCCCGAGGAGCCCGCGGCGGTCCCGTTCCAGTGCTTCTCCGGCTGCCGCTACCTCGCCCAGCCGATCATGTACGAGGGCGACGCGATGGGCCGGGTGGTCTTCGGCCCGTTCGTGCCGGAGGACCTCGTCAACCTGCCTTCCAGCCTCACCGGCATCTCGGCGGACTTCGACGCGCGCCTCGCCGACCAGTACGTCCAGAAGATCCGGCGCGTGCCGATGGGCACCGCCGAGAAGATCCTGAAGCACTTCATGGATCTCGTGGACGTGATGGTCTTCACGGGCCACAAGAACCTCATCGCCGCGAAGCTGCACATCGAGGCGATCTCGCTCTCCTACAAGGAGCTGCAGGACAAGAACCGGGCCCTCGAGGACAGCTACGCGAAGCTGAAGGAGCTCGACCGCCTCAAGTCGAACTTCCTCGCCACGATGAGCCACGAGCTCCGCACGCCGCTCACGAGCGTCATCGGCTACTCGGAGATGATGCTCGAGGGGCTGGGCGGGCCGCTCACCGCGGAGCAGCGCGAGTACCTCGGCATCATCATGGAGAAGGGCGAGAACCTCCTCCAGCTCATCACCTCCATCCTCGACATCTCGAAGATCGAGGCCGGCCGCGTGCGGCTCGTGCTCAGCGAGGTCGACCCCGGCCAGCTCATGCGCGACGCCGTCGCGACGATCCTGCCGCTCGCGCGCAAGAAGGGGCTCAAGGTCGCCTGCGAGCCCGGCGAGCTGCCGCGCATCCAGGCCGACCGCGACAAGATCCGCCAGAGCCTCGTGAACCTCGCCTCGAACGCGGTGAAGTTCACGCCGCCGGGCGGGGCGATCACGGTGACCGCGCAGCTGCTGCCGCCGGAGACGCTCGCGATCCACGTGACCGACACCGGCATCGGCATCGCGGAGGAGCACATCTCCCGCGTGTTCGACGTGTTCTACCAGGTGGACGGCAGCTCGACCCGCGAGTACGGCGGCGCCGGCCTCGGCCTCGCGATCGTGAAGAGCTTCGCCGAGGCGCACGGCGGCGACGTGAAGGTCCGCTCCGAGCCGGGGCGGGGCTCCACGTTCTCGCTGCACCTCCCGATCCGCGGCGTGCTCGCCCCCACCATGACCCCGATCCCGGGGCCGGGGGCGCGGCGGTAGGCCGGATGGCCAGGCCGACCGAGCTGTCCCTGATCGAGGCCTTCACCGCCCGCCTCCCGCTCCGCGGCGAGGGCGTGCGCGTCTCCGTCGGCGACGACGCGGCGGTGCTCGCGCCGCCGCGCGGCGAGGAGCTCGTCGCGACCGTCGACGAGGTCGTGGCGGGCGTTCACTTCGACCGGCGCTTCACCCCGTTCGACGTCGGCTGGAAGGCGCTCGCGGTCAACCTCTCCGACCTCGCGGCCATGGGCGCCCGGCCGCTCTGGGCGCTCGTCGCGCTCGCGCTCCCGGCCCGCGACGCCGCCCGCGCCCCTGCGATCGCGCGCGGCCTCGGCGCCTGCGCGCGCGCCCACGGCATCGCGGTCGTCGGCGGCAACGTCTCCCGCGCGCGGGCGCTCTCCATCGCCGTCACCGTGGTCGGGGCGGTGCCCCGCGGCAGGGCCCTGCTCCGCGCCGGGGCCCGGGCCGGCGATCTCGTCTGCGTGACGGGCACGCTCGGCGACGCCGCGCTGGGGCTCGCGCCGCGCGCCGCCCCCGCCCTCGCCCGCCGGCAGCGCCGGCCCACGCCGCGCCTCGCCGCGGGCCGGGCGCTCGCGCCGCTCGCGCACGCCGGCATCGACGTCTCCGACGGCCTCGTGCGCGACCTCGGCCACGTCTGCCGGGCGTCCGGCGTCCGCGCTGCGCTCGAGCTCGAGGCGATCCCGCGCTCGGCCGCCTACCGCCGCGCCACGCGCGGCGCGGCCGAGCCCTGGGCCGCGGCGCTCGCCGGCGGCGAGGACTACGAGCTCGTGCTCGCGATCCCGTCCGCGCGGCTCGCCCGCGCGCGCACGGCGGCCCGGCGCGCCGGCGTGCCGCTCACCGTGATCGGCCGGTTCGTCCACGGCGGTGCCGGACACGCGCCGGTCACCGTCCTCGACGCGGCGGGACGCAAGGTCGCCGTGCCCCGCGGGCACGATCACCTCGCCTGACCGCATGCGCCCGGGACACTCGGGCGCCCCCCCGGGAGACCCGGTGCCGGGTACGCGCAGGGAGCACACGACCGCGTTTTGACAACGCGCTCGGGGGGTCTAGGATCGGCGCGGCCCTGCGTTCCGCCGGGGCATTGCTGACCCAGAGGGACCGTGGCGCGACCGAGCCGAGACGAGCGACTGCAGTCCACCCGCCCCAGCGCGCGCTGGCAGGACGCCCCGCACCTCGTGGCGCTCCGCGGCCGCTCCGGCGGCGGAGAGCCCGCGTCGCGCCCGCCCGCGGGCCCGCCCGGCTTCACGTTCAAGCTCCAGACGAAGATCCTCACCGGCTACGTCATCGTGGGCGCGGTGCTGCTCTTCGCGGTGCCGTACATCCTCGAGAAGGCGCAGAACCCCGTGCTCGGCGGCCTCGTCGTGCTGCTCCTCACCGTCGCGATGGGTCAGGGGCTCACGATCGCGATCGCCCGCACCTCGCGCGTCGGGCGCCTCAAGGAGAGCGCCGTCGAGGTCTCGCGCGGCGATCTCTCTCGCGCGGTCGTCTCGGAGGAGCAGAAGGCCTTCCACGACGAGCTCGACGACCTCACCGAGGCGATCCGGACGATGCAGGAGAACCTGCGCGACCTCGTCTCCCGCATCCAGCGCACCGCGCAGTCGGTCGCCGACTCCGCGAACGAGCTGCAGACCTCCGCCGAGGAGGTCAACGCCTCCACCGACGAGGTGGCGGTCTCGATGGAGAAGATCGCGGCCGGCGCCGGGCAGCAGTCCGACCTCGTCGAGCGCACCTCCAAGGTCATCGGCGACATCGCCTCCTCCATCGAGCGGACCGCGTCGTCCGCCGAGGAGGCGGCCCGCACCTCCGCCGAGACCTCCTCGGCCGCGGCCTCCGGCGGCGAGGCCGCCCGGCTCGCCGGCGAGAAGGTGAAGAAGGTGTTCGCGCGCATCGAGGCCGCGAGCGAGCAGGTGTTCGCCTTCGGCGAGCGCACGAAGGAGATCTCGAAGATCGTCGAGGCCATCACCCAGGTGGCGAACCAGACGAACCTCCTCGCGCTCAACGCCACCATCGAGGCCGCCCGCGCCGGCGAGTACGGCCGCGGCTTCGCGGTGGTCGCCGAGGAGGTGCGCAAGCTCGCCGAGTCGGCCGGCCGCTCCGCCGAGCAGATCTCGTCGCTCGCCGCCGACATCTCCGGCCGCGCGGCGAAGGTGGTCGAGACGATGAAGGAGTCGGTGTCCGAGCTCGGCGACGGCCGCGAGGACCTCAACGCCATCATCCGCACCCTCGGCGACATCGCGAAGATCGCCGCCGCGGGCGCCGAGAAGGTGGGCGTGATCTCCCAGGCCGCCCGCGATCAGCTGCAGGGCTCGGCCGACATGGTCCAGGCGATGGACCACATCTCCGACGTGGCCTCCTCGAACGCGAGCTCCACCGAGAGCGTCCGCAAGGTGATCAGCGAGCAGACCGCCGCCGTCGCCGGCATGGCGAGCGCGGCCCAGGAGCTCACGAACCTTTCGCTCGAGCTCCAGACGGTGGTGAGCCGGTTCAAGCTGTAGGCACTTCGACTTCGTTCATCCTGAGCGTAGCCGCCGAAGGCGGCGGAGTCGAAGGACTCAGGGTGAGCGGGGTCGGCAGGGGTTCTCTTCTGAGGCACGTCGTCTTCCGCGTCGGCGCCGAACGCTACGCGCTGCCCCTCGAGGCGGTGCGCGAGGTGGTGCTCCCGCAGCCGCCGTTCGCGCGCGTCCCGCGCTGCCCGGACGCGGTGAGCGGCGCGATGAACCTCCGGGGCCGCGTCGTCGCGGTGGTCGATCTCGCCCAGCTCGTCGGCCTGCCCGCGCAGAAGCTCGTGGCCGGCACCTCGCAGGTGCTGATCCTCGATCACGGCAAGCGCGCGCTCGGGCTCCTCATCGGCGGGGTGGTAGGGGTCGAGGCGCTCGCGGCGGACGCGGACGGTCCGCCGCGCGGGCTCGTGGTGGGGGTCGCGTCGTCCCGGACCGGTGCCGTCACCCTGCTGGCCGCCGGACCGGTGGTGGAGGAGGCAACTCGCCTGTTCGGGTCGGGGTGACCCGCCCCGGTGCGTCCGTCCCGCACACGTTTGGTGCGCAGGCGGGTTGTCCGGGTCGGGAAAGCGGTGGTAGCTTCGGGGCGCCTTTCGGAGGGATATCGGAACCATGGCGAAGCGAGTCCTGATCGTCGACGACGCGATCTTCATGCGGAACATGATCAAGGACATCTTCTCCGGGTCCGGCTTCGAGGTCGTCGGCGAGGCGGCGAACGGCCTCGAGGCGGTCGAGAAGTTCAAGGAGCTCAAGCCCGACCTCACCACGATGGACATCGTGATGCCGTTCAAGAGCGGCATCGAGGCGACCCGCGAGATCATCAAGTCGGACGCCAAGGCCGTCATCGTGATGTGCAGCGCCCTCGGCCAGGAGTCGCTCGTCATGGAGGCCATCGAGGCCGGCGCGAGCGACTTCATCGTGAAGCCGTTCAAGTCCGAGGACGTGCTGTCGGTCGTGAAGAAGGTGCTGGGCGACGCCTGAGGCCGTGTTCGCAGGGCCTCGCCTTCTCACAGGCAGGGCCCGCGCTAGGCGGTCGAGGCCATGGATCTCTCGAAGTACCTGACCCTGTTCGTCGCGGAGTCGAGCGAGCACCTCGCCGGCTTCTCGCGGGATCTCGTCCGGCTCGAGAAGCTGGCCGGAGAGGGCGGGTCCCCCACCGAGGCGATCGACTCGCTGTTCCGCCATGCCCACAGCGTGAAGGGCATGAGCGGCTCCATGCAGCTCGAGGGCATCGCGCGGGTCGCCCACCGGGTCGAGGACCTCGTGGACGTGTTCCGCAAGGACCCGTCGCGGCTCGACACCGGGGCGTTCGACCTCCTGCTCGCCTCGGGCGACGCGCTCCAGGCGATGGTCGGGGCCGCCGCCTCCGGCCAGAACCCGGCCCCCGACGAGGACCTGCTCGGGAGGCTCGCCGAGGCCCTCAAGAAGATCTCTCACCCGTCCGCCCCGGGCGCAGGCCCGCGAA
Organism: Anaeromyxobacter sp.; assembly: GCA_046351695.1. Lineage (GTDB taxonomy): Bacteria > Myxococcota > Myxococcia > Myxococcales > Anaeromyxobacteraceae > Anaeromyxobacter. Next base: position 481,211 of record JAXLYA010000003.1, read on the forward strand.
GCGGGCCGGAGACGAGGGACGACCCGGTGCGCGCGGCCGCGACGCCCGCGCCGGTCGCCGCCGCCGCCACGCCGCCGCCCGGACCGCCGGCCCCGACCCCGCCGGTCTCGCCGCCCGCGACCTCCGCCCGGGCCGCCGAGGGCGGCTCGCGCCGCAAGGTCACCGCGGTGGTCCAGATCGCCGGCCACTCGCCGGTGCCCGCGGTCCGCGCCTTCCTCGTCCTCAAGAAGCTCTCCTCGCTCGGCACGGTGATCGCGTCGAGCCCGACCGCCGACGACCTCCGCGCGGGCCGCATCCCGCAGAAGGCGCTCGAGGTCGACCTCGAGACCTCCGAGGCGCTGCAGACGATCGAGCGCGCCCTCTCCCAGATCTCCGACATCGCCGGCGTCACGCTCTCCGCCGCCGAGCCCGCCGCCCCGGTCCCCGCCGCCCCCGCGCCCGGCGCCGGGGCCACGGCCGCCGCCGCCGGGGCCGCGAAGCCCGACCCCGACGCCGCGCGCACCGTGCGCGTCCGCACCGAGATCCTCGACGGCTTCCTCGACACCGTCGGCGAGCTCATCCTCGCGACCGCGCGCATCCGCGAGGTCGGGAAGATCGTCCCCGAGGGCGCGAAGCCGGTGCTCGAGGAGAGCGTCGACCGCCTGCACGCGATCGTGAAGGACCTGCACGACAAGGTCATGGCCGTCCGCATGACCCCGCTCGCGCTCGTCACCGAGCGGCTGCCGCGCACGGCGCGCGACGTGGCGCGCAAGCTCGGCAAGCAGGTCGACGTCGACGTGAAGGGCTCGGAGATCGAGATCGACCGGGCCATCCTCGAGGAGCTCTCCGATCCGCTCCTGCACGTCCTCCGGAACGCCATCGACCACGGGGTCGAGCCGCCGCACCTGCGCCTCCTCTCCGGGAAGTCCGCCACCGGCAAGATCCAGGTGCACGCCCGCCGCGACCGCGATCGCGTCATCATCGAGGTCGACGACGACGGCAAGGGCATGGACCCCGGGAAGCTCCGGGCCGCCGCCGTCGCGCGCGGCACGCTCTCGCCGGACCAGGCCGCGAACCTCTCCGACCGCGAGGCGCTCATGCTCGCGTGCCTGCCGGGCGTCTCGACCGCCGAGACCGTCACCGACGTCTCCGGCCGCGGCGTCGGCCTCGACGCGGTGAAGAAGGCGATCGAGACCATCGGCGGCACGATCGAGCTCGACAGCGTGCGCGGCGCGGGCTCGCGGGTGACGTTCCGCCTCCCGCTCACCGTGGCCGTGCAGCCGGTGCTGCTCGTGCGCGTCGGCGAGGAGGTGCTGGGCCTGCCGATCGCGAAGGTGCACGGCGCGGTCGAGGTGCAGCTCTCGAAGCTCGACCGCACCCGCGGCGAGCCGGTGTTCCCGTACGCGGGCGAGCTCGTGCCGGTGCAGGACCTCACCCGGCTGCTCGGGCTGCCCGGCGACGGCAAGGACGCGCGCGCGGTCGTGATCACCGAGGGCGCCGACGGGCGCATCGGCCTCGCGGTGGACGGGCTCCTCGGCCAGCAAGAGGCCGTGCTGAAGCCGCTCTCGCAGCCGCTCGACCTCGTGCCGGGCCTGTCCGCGGTGACCGTGCTCGGCTCCGGCCGCCCGGTCTTCATCCTCGACGTGCCCCACCTCGGAGCGGCCTGACGGTGGCGGACCTCCGCGAGACCTTCGGCACCCGCGAGGTGGACGCGCTCCAGGAGCTCGCGTCCATCGGCTGCGGCCGCGCCATCAGCGCGCTCGGGAAGCTCACGAAGAAGCAGCTCGAGATGGACGTGCCGGAGGCGTGGATCGGCACCGGCCCCGGCGCCATCGCCGAGTTCCTCGGCTCGCTCGGCCAGGACCTCGTCGCCGTCGGCGTGAAGCTCGAGGGCGCGCTCACCGGTGATCTGCTGCTCGCGCTCCCGGAGAAGGACGCCGAGACGCTCGCGAAGATCCTCGGCTTCCCGCCGGACGCCGCGGGCGGCTGGGGCGGGATGAGCGAGAGCGCGCTCATGGAGTCCGGCAACATCGTCGGCTCCGCCTTCGTGTCCGCGGTCGGCACGCTCGTGAACGAGAAGCTGCTCCTCTCGGTGCCGAGCTTCTCGCGCGGCAGCGGCAAGGCCTGCGTCGAACGCCTCGTCACGCACGCCGGCTCGGTCGCGCTCGCGACACGGTTCACCTGGGCGGGGCCGCAGGGCGCGCTCGAGGGGCTGATCCTGGTGATGCCGGAGCCGGAGCGGATCGTGCGGCTGCTGGGGCATCTGAAGTTGAGGTGAGGGATGGCCCGCCGCGCCGTCTGCTCGGCCGCGGTGGTCATTGCCCTCGCCGGGTGCGCCTCCGCTCGCCCGCGCTACGCCGATGCCATCGCGAAGGCGGCGACCGGGTCCGTCGACAGCCGCGACTTCCTGAGGTCCTGTGAAGCCAGCCTGGCGGAGGAACCTCGTCGAGCCCAGGCGCTGGACGAATGGAGCAAGTCAGGAAGGGACGCCGTCATGCTCGAGCTGACGAACTCCGGGTTCCCCGAGTACGAGTTCGTGATCGTGGACAACACCGGCGCGAGGATCGGCGACGCCGCGGGGCACGTGCGGGTCGTGACGACCGAGGAGGCGCGCCTGGCGCCTCTTCTCGCCGGGCTCGATGAGTCGGCGCTTCGCGGCGACGCCTCTGATCTCAGCTGGGATGGCGATTGCCACTTCATCTCGATCCGGCGCGCGGCTCGCGAGCGACGGCTTGCCGTCTACGGCAAGACCACCGGCCCCCTGCAGGAAGTCCTGGAGCGCCTGCTGAGCGTGATGGCCGCGGCCGACGATCAGCGACGAAGGGCAGGCGAGTAGCGAACCAGGGGGTTGGGGTCGCCCGGCTCGCGGTCGCGATGACGGCGCCTCGCGAACTAAGGCCTGCCCTTGGATCGGAGCCGCGCGATCTCTTCGTCCGTCAGCGGTGGACCCTCGAGCCGGGTGCGAACCTTCCGAAGGCTCTCGGCAGGGGTGTCCATGGCGCGTTCGAGCGACGCCTTGACACGGCCTCGCTTCGACCTCCGGACGGGAGAGATGATCAGCCGCTCGCCGTCCGTGGTGAGCTCGAGCTCGGTGTCGCGCGTGATGGACAGAAGCTCAAGGATGGGCCTCTCGATGACCACCCCGAGGCTGTTTCCTATGGCGGACAGCTTCTTTCGCATGGTGAGGCCCAGTTCTTACGAATGTATAACACTTCCTCCCTGCGGTCAGACCCCAGCGCTCGACCGGCCTCGAAAGCCAGGACGGGGCGCAAGGGCGCGGGTCGGACGAGGTCGCTATACTCCACCCATGGCTTCGGCGCCTTCCGACCTGCTCTCCAGCGCGCTCGCACTCCCAGCACGCGAGCGCGCGCGGCTCGCCCACGAGCTGCTCAACAGCCTGGACGAAGCTTCTGACGCGGACGCCGCCGATGCCTGGGTCGCCGAGCTCCAGCGACGGGCCGCAGAGGCACGCACAGGCGACGGCGCCCCGGAAGACTGGTCATCCCTCCGCGAGCGGCTCACCGACCGCTGGCGTCACCGGTAGCGCGTGCGAGTTCGGTTCCACCCCGCAGCAACGGCCGAGCTGACCGAGGCTGGCGACTGGTATGACGCGCAGCTGGCAGGCCTCGGTCTCGACCTCGTCGAAGAGGTTGGCCGCGCGGTCGATGCCGCTTCCGAGCATCCCGTGGCCTGGGCGTTCTGGCCCGGGATCGGAGAAGCCTCCGGCATCAGGCGCTTGCTCCTGCCGAGGTTCCCCTTCGCGCTCGCCTATGTCGTCGACGGTGGAGAGATCCTGGTTCTGGCCGTGGCCCACGTCCGGCGTCGTCCCGGGTACTGGCGAGACCGGTCGGGTCAGCGGTAAACCTCTCCCCCCATGGACGAGCACGCGCTCCGGGCGCTCCTCTCCGCCGTGCGGGCGGACCGCACCTCGGTGGACGAGGCCATCTCGAAGCTGAAGGGCGCGCCGTTCGAGCGGCTCGGCGACGTCGCGACGGTCGACCACCACCGCATGCTCCGCGTCGGGATGCCGGAGGTCGTGCTCGCGGAGCGGAAGACCGGCGCGCAGGTCGCGACCATCGCGAGGAAGCTCGCGGCGAAGGGGCCGCTCCTCGTCACCCGGCTCGCGCCCGAGAAGGCGGCACCGGTGAAGCGCGCGGTGCGCGGCGCGACGTACGACCCGGTCTCGCGGACGCTTCGCAAGGGCAAGATGACCATCCCGGCGCGCGGGCCGGTCGCGGTCGTCTCCGGGGGGACGAGCGATCTCCCGGTCTGCGAGGAGGCCGTCGTCACGCTCGAGGTGATGGGCGTCGAGGCGCTGCGCGTCTACGACGTGGGCGTCGCCGGGATCCACCGGCTGCTCGGGCGCCACGCGGAGCTCACGCGGGCGAAGGCGATCATCGCGGTCGCCGGCATGGAGGGCGCGCTGCCGAGCGTCGTGGGCGGGCTCGTGAGCTGCCCGGTCGTGGCCGTGCCGACGTCGGTCGGGTACGGCGCGCACCTCGGCGGCATCGCGCCGCTCCTCACGATGCTCAACTCCTGCGCACCCAACGTGACGGTCGTGAACATCGACAATGGCTTCGGCGCGGCGTTCGTGGCCGGGCTGATCGCGAGGGGATGACGTGAGCGCGCTCCTCTGGCTCGAGCCGATCGGCGGCCTCGCGGGGGACATGTTCCTCGCGGCGGCGCTCGACCTCGGCGTGGACAAGACGGCGCTGGAGGGCGCGCTCCGCACGCTCGGCCTCCCCGGCTGGTCGCTCGAGGTGACCCGCGCGGAGAAGGGCGGGCTCGCGGGCACGCACGTCCGGGTCGCGGCGCCGCACGAGCACGCGCACCGGCACCTCGCCGACATCCTCGCGCTCGTCGACGGCTCCGGCCTCTCGCCGCGCGCCAAGGCGGCGGCGCGGGCGGCGTTCGAGCGGCTCGGGCGCGCGGAGGCGAAGGTGCACCGCGTGCCGGTCGAGCACGTGCACTTCCACGAGGTCGGCGCGGTCGACTCGATCGTGGACCTCTGCGGCGCGGCGGTGGCGCTCGACCTCCTCGGCTGGCCGCGCGTCGTCTGCGCGCCGCCGGAGCTCGGCACGGGGTTCGTGAAGGGCGCGCACGGCACGATGCCGGTGCCGCCGCCGGCGGTGCTCGAGCTCATGACCGGGAAGCCGGTTCGGCCGGGCGGGCCGCCGGGCGAGGCGGTCACGCCGACGGGCGCGGTGATCCTCGCGGAGTGGACCGAGGTCGGCGAGGTGCCGGCGATCGTGCCCACGCGCACGGGCGTCGGGCTCGGGACGCGCGACTGGCCGGACCGGCCGAACGCGCTGCGGATGACGCTCGGGGAGGATGCTCGTCCTTCGACAGGCTCAGGACGAGCGGAGCCTTCGGCGGGGTCCGAAGACCTCTGGGTCCTCGAGGCCAACCTCGACGACTGCCCCGGCGAGCTCGTCGGCCGCGCCATCGAGGCCGCGCTCGAGGCGGGCGCGCTCGACGCCTGGGCGGCGCCGCTCACGATGAAGAAGGGCCGCCCGGGCCTGCTCCTCGGCGCGCTCTGCGAGGAACCCCGCCGGGCTGCCGTCACCGAGGCGCTCTTCTTGGAGACCACGACGCTCGGTGTGCGCCGATATCGCGTGGAGCGCGAGGCGCTGGAGCGCGCGATGATCGAGGTCGACAGCGCGTACGGGAAGGTGCGGGTGAAGGTCGCCCGCCGCGCCGGCCGGGTCACGGGGCTCCACCCCGAGTACGACGACTGCCTCGCCCGCGCCCGCGAGCGGGGCGTGGCGGTGCGCGAGGTGGTGGCCGCGGCGGTGCACGCCGCGAGCCTCCGCTAGCTCAGGCGGGCGCGCCCCCGTCGTACGTCCCGGCGGCGAGGAACATGGCGCCGTGGAAGAGCTCCTCCACCTCGAGCTCGCGGAGCCGCGGCGCGAGGTGACGCCAGGGCCGCTCCTCGAGCCCCGGCGTCGTCGGCAGGGAGAAGCGCGTCAGCGCGAGGTCGATCGGCCCGTTCAGGAGCCAGCCCATCCGTCGGGTGGACGTCTTCGCGCCGAAGAACACGATCCGCGCGCCGGGACGCAGCCTGGGCAGGAGGTTCCGGAGCGGTCCGTCCCCCGCGAAGAGGTCGGGCGCCGCGAACATCAGGAGCCCGTCGAACGTCCCGTCGAGGTCGACCTGCTCGGCGGACCCCTCGACGACCTCCACGTTCTTCCATCCGTTCGCCGCGATCCTCCGGCGGGCCTGGGACGCCGACCCCGGATCGAGCTCGATGCCGACGACCTGGCCGCCCTCGCCCACCGCCCGGACCAGGTGGACGAAGGAACCCCCCGAGCCACAGCCGGCGTCGAGCACCCGGGCCCCGGGCTGGAGGCGGAGGAGCGCCGCCGCGCGCGCCCTCACGGGCACGATGAAGGGGAAGTCGAAGTTCGGGAAGGGGCGGACCAGCCCGCCGAGGAGCCTCGCGTACAACGGGGAGGACGTCGTCGTCGTGGCGCGCGACATGGCCGGAGTGGACGCCCTCCGTGCGGGGATGTCCAGCGGGCGCGGCCGGCGAGCGCGACTCCGAGTACGGAAAGGTGCGGCCGTTCGGATGACCGCTGCATAGCGCGCCGCGGCGAGTCGCCGACCCGCGGGGCATGGCGGCGTCGGACCCCGTGGTACTGTCCGTTCACGGAGGCACCGGGTGGCGAAGCGAGGCGCGAAGGCGAAGCGGCCTGCACGGTCGAGGGTCGTGGCGAAGCCGAGGGCGAAGGCCCCGCGGCCGGCGCCCCCCGCCGCCCCCGCGGGCCCGTCGCCCGCCGAGCTCCGGCTCGCCTACGACGTCCACCCCATCGCGACCGCGCTCACGTACGACGGCAGCGTCGCCTTCGTGAACGCCGCGTTCACGCGCGCGCTCGGCCTCGACGCGCCCGACGTGATCGGGAAGCCCCTCTCGACGCTCCTGCCGCCGCTCGACGGCGCGCCGCAGCCACCGCGGCCGGGCGAGGTCTCGAGCTACCGCACCCGGGTCGACGGCATCACCTCGCGCGTCGACCTCGTCGCCGCCGAGGCGCCCGCGCCCGGCAAGCCCCTCCTCGTCTCCGCGCTCCTGCACCCGAGCCTCGGGGGCGACGACACGGTCGCCGACCAGGCGCTGCTGCAGCTCTCCCGCGACCTCGCCGACGCCCGCGCCGAGGACCAGATCACGCAGGCGCTCGCGCGCGCGCTCGAGGTGCTCTTCCCCGCGCGCTCGTTCTGCATCCGGCTGGTCGACCCGGACGCGCTCTCGCTCACGACGCTCTACGCCCGCGGCCGGCTCCGCTCGCAGGCCCGCAGCCGCATGGCGCTCCGCCGCGCGGCGGCCGAGAAGGTCGGCCTCGACGTCGCCTTCCTCGAGTCGAACAACATCCTGCTCACCGAGAAGGACGAGCCGCTCTTCGACCGCTGCGAGGAGGCGACCGCGGTGCCGCTCGCGGTCGGCGGCCAGCTCTTCGGCATCGTGAACCTCGAGTACGAGCGCGGCGCGCCCGGCTCCCCGCAGGCCGACGGCCCGCTCCTGCACCAGGTCGCGAACCACGCCGCGCTCGGCGTCCGCAACCTCCGCTCGATCGAGGAGCTCACCTACCTCAAGACGTACCTCGAGGGGCTGATCGAGCACGCGAACGCGCTCATCGCGGTCGTGAACCGCAACATGGAGGTCATCGTCTGGAACGCGACGCTCGTGCGGCTCACCGGCATCACCAAGGAGGAGGCCCTGGGCCGCCGGGTGATGTCGCGGGTGCCGGAGTTCGAGCGCGCCCGCCTCGAGGACTTCCTCGGCCGCGGCTTCGCGGGCGAGTCGCTGGACGCCCAGGAGCTGCAGCTCTCCCGCAAGGACGGCGGCGAGGTGCGGGTGGAGATGAACACCGCCCCGATCCGCAACGCCGCCGGCGACGTCGAGGGCGTGGTCGCCATCGGCCGCGACCTCACCGAGGTGCGCTCGCTGCAGGCCGCGGCGGAGCACGCCGAGCGGCTCGCGGGCATCGGCCGGCTCGTCGCGGGCGTGGTGCACGAGCTCAACAACCCGCTCACCGCGGTGAACATGTACTCCGACGCGCTCGTCGAGAAGCTCTCGAAGAGCGGGCAGGAGCCGAGCGACCTCGAGAAGCTGAAGGCGATCCGCGACGCCGGCCTGCGCATCCAGCGGCTCGCCCGCGACCTCGTCACCTACGCGAAGCCCACCGGCGCGCGCACCGAGCCCGTCGACCTCGAGGGCGTGCTCGACGAGGCGGCGCGGCTCTCGAAGCCGGCGCTCAAGGAGACGAGCGCGGTGGTCGAGCGGGTCATCGAGGCCGTGCCCCCGGTCGAGGGCAACCGCCCGAGCCTCGTGCAGGTGTTCGTGAACCTGATCCGGAACGCGGCCCAGGCCGTCCAGCCGGGCGGCCGCGTGCGCCTCGCGCTCGAGCCGAAGGGCGAGAAGGTGAAGGTGACGGTCTCGGACGACGGCGCCGGCATGCCGCCCGAGGAGGCGGCCCGCGCCTTCGAGCCGTTCTACACGACGCGCCCGGGCGTCGGCATCGGGCTCGGGCTGCCGATCGTGCAGGGGATCGTCGACCGCCACGGCGGGAAGGTCGAGCTCACGACCGCGCCGGGGCAGGGGACGACGGTCACGGTCACCTTGCCCGTGAAGCGCTGAGGGCCCGTCCGGCCGTATCGTCTCCTCGGGGACGAGACGCGCGGCTACGGCGCGAGCGACAGCACCGCGTAGCCCTGCCAGCTCGGCAGCACGGTCGAGAGCGACTGGCCGGACGGGTTCATCGGGATCCGCACGTCCGTCCCGTCCGCCGACACGAAGCGCGCCTTCCGCACGCCGCCGGCGAGCTTCACGCCGAGGAACAGCGTCACGCCCTGCGCCTTCTCGTTCGAGAGCGACACGAGGTGCGCGTGCACCGCATCCTCGGTCCGGTCGACGACCACCAGCACCGGGTGCCGGCCCGCGACGCCCGCGGCGCGCTTCCCGCGGCCGAGCACGGCGTTGAGCGCCTTCTCGACGTCCTCGGGCGCAGGCGGGTCCTCGCCGCCGAGCGGCGCGAGCGCGGGCAGCTCGGCGAGCGTGCCGGCCCCGACGCGCACGCCACCCGGCTTCCCGGGCGGGAGCGCTCCCTCGTGGGCGCGGCCGGTCTCGTCGACCTCACCCGCGCTGCCGAAGGACAGGATCGACTGCCCCGCCTCGAGCCGCCGGTGGAGCTCCTTCGCGTCGTGCGGCGGCAGCGCGCCCGGGTCGGCGAGCACGATCGGCACGTCCTTCGGCGCGTCGGAGAGCCGCGTGACGACCGGCGCCTGGACGTGCGCGAGCGCGAGCGTCTCGGCGGCGCGGAGCAAGGCCTGCAGGTGCCGCCCGCCGGACCAGAGGTCCGCCTCGGGCGAGTAGAGCAGCACCGCCTCGGCGAACGGCGTCGTCTGCGCGGGGCCGCGGCCCGCCTCGCGGAGCTGCCGCCCGAGCGCGCGCACGCGCTCGACCTCCTTCGGCGGCGTGGGCCCCTGGCCGGCGAGCTCGACCCCGCAGGTCGCCGCCACGGCGGCGAGCCACGCGAGCGCGGCGGGCGAGAGCCCGGGCGGCGGCTGCACGGCCGCGGGCCGGCGGCGCATCACCGCGCGGAGCAGCCGGTGGAGGCCGATGCCGGTCCCGTTCGGCGGCGCGATGGCGGGGAACACGACGCCGTCGGCGAGCCGCGCGAGCCTCAGCTGGCTCGGGCCCACCGCGTCGAACTGCACCGCCACGTCGAACGTCCGCGCCGACTTCTCGGCGACCGCGCCGCCGCGCGCCGTCTGCCCGGGCGCGCCGGCCGAGCGGGCGGCGTCCCGCGCGGAGCGGACGTAGGCGGCGACCGCGCGCTCGAGCGCGTCGTGGCGCCAGCTCCAGAAGTCGCGGCCGTAGGGGAGCCGCTCGAAGGTCACCGCACCGGGCGCGTCGACGAGCGCGGTGCGCGCGACGCGGAGGTAGTCGATGGCCTGGAAGTGATCGCCGTACTCGCGCGCGAGGTGACGCACGAAGTCGCGCTGGCAGTCCGGGCAGAAGCCGGCGCCGAGGAGCACCGTCGCGTGGCCGTGGTCGGGCCGGTCGAGGAGCACGCCGCCGAAGCCGGCGGCCCAGGCGTCCTGGACGGCGCGCGCCACGAACTCGCGCTGGCCGCGCGAGGAGAGGCACGCGCGCGGCGGGCCGCCCATGCCGGCGGCCTGGCCGTCGGCGGCGAGGCAGGGCGAGACGCCCGGAGCGGCGAGCCCGGCAGGGACGTCCGCGAGGGCGCGACCCACCACGGAGGCGGGAACGACGCCGGGTGGGCCGACGATCGGCTCGACGGCGTCACCGCCGGAGGGGACGTTCGTGAGGCTGCCCGGGGGCAGGCGATAGGGCGCGAAGGCTTCGAGCGGCATCGAGGCAGGTGCTGCCGAGAAGAGCGGCAGGCGAGGGTACGACGGCCGCTCCGGGTGGGGCAACCGCGCACCCGGCGCGCCGTCCGCGCGAGCGGATCAGCCCCGGCCGCCGCGTTGACCCGAGCGAAAATGCCGTGTTAGGGATCTTGAGACCCCGGTCGCTCGAAACGCGCGCGCTCCAAGGCCCGCGGCCCCTTCACTGAGGGCGACCCCACGCCTCGGAGGACCCTCCCAGATGGGCGACATTTTCGGGACGCTCGCGAAGCACTACCACGAGGGCGGATGGCCGATGCACCTCATCGCCATCTCGCTGGTCTTCGCGCTCGGCCTCATCGTCGACCGCGTCATCGCGCTCTACTTCAAGGCGAAGACCGACAAGGAGTCGTTCCTCAAGGAGCTGAAGAAGTACATCTACGCCGGCGACCTGGACAAGGCGATCAGCTTCACCGCCGCCCAGAAGAAGACGCCGCTGACCTCGGTCGTGAAGGCCGGGCTCATCAACGTCCCGAAGGGCGAGGCCGACGTGCAGGCCGCCATGGACGAGGCGACGCTGCGCGAGTCGCCGAAGATCGAGGCGCGCACCGGCTACCTCGCGATGATCTCGAACGTCGCGACGCTGCTCGGCCTCCTCGGCACCATCATCGGCCTCATCGGCGCGTTCGGCGCCGTCGCGAACGCGAACCCGGCCGACAAGGCCGCCATCCTCTCGAACTCGATCTCCGAGGCCATGAACTGCACCGCGTTCGGCCTCGGCACCGCGATCCCCGCGCTCGTCGCGTACTCGATCCTGCAGGGCCGCACGCAGCACATGCTCGACGAGATCAACGAGACCGCGGTCTCGGTGCTCAACCTCATCATCGCCAACAAGGAGAAGATGAGGATGCCGGCGTCGCCCGCGGTCGAGGAGCAGGCGTAGGCGCTGCCTCGTCTTCGGTCCGCTGCGCGGACCTACGCTCGGCACGAGCGGGCTGACGTCAGGACGGAAAGGAGGTCGACATGGGCGGCGGCGCAATGCCCGAGGCGGGCGGGAAAGGGAAGAAGAAGTCCCTCGACACCGTCATCAACGTCGTCCCTGCGATCGACCTCCTCTCGACGCTGATCACGTTCCTCCTCTACACCGCGGTCTGGACGCAGGTGTCCCGCCTGCAGGTGCAGCAGCTCGGCGAGGGCGCGCCGCAGGCCGAGCAGGCCGAGACCACGAAGCCGCTCCTCGTCACGCTCGCGATGAGCGAGCGCGGCTTCAACCTGTCGACGTCCACCGGGACCAACATCGACATCCCGACGCTGGGCCGCGACCAGGACGGCAAGATCCGCTTCGACGTGAAGACCCTCGCCGACCGCCTGAAGCAGCTGAAGAGCGAGTTCCCCGAGGCCTCCTCCATCACCGTCTCCGCCGAGGACACCGTGCACTACGGCGGCCTCGTCAACGTCATCGACGTCGCCATGGGCGCGGGGCTCATGGCGGTCACCGTCACCGGGGTCTGAGAGATGCCGATCGTCGCCCCCGGCAAGCGGCCCGCCCCGCGCTTCGCGAAGTCGAAGGTGCTCGGCGGCAAGATGGAGAAGGGCCACCGCTCGACCAACGCGGAGCTCAACGTCGTCCCGATGGTCGACATGATGACGATGCTCGTCATCTTCCTCCTGCAGCAGTTCTCGAGCACCGGCGAGGTGCTCTACATGCAGAAGGACATCAAGCTCCCCACCGCGCAGCACGGGCAGCTCATCGAGATCGCGCCGGTGGTGGCGATCTCCCCGAACCAGCTCACCGTCACGGGCGTGAAGGTCGCCGACATCGCCGAGCTCGACTCGGACTCCGGCTACCTCAACATCCCCGCGCTCGAGGAGCGGCTGCGCGACGAGAAGAAGCGCTGGGACTTCATCCACCAGCAGGACCCGAACAAGAAGTGGGACGGCATGGTGAACATCCAGGCCGACACCGGGGTCCCGTTCCGGATCGTGAAGCGCGTGATGTTCTCGGCGGGCGTGGCCGGCTACTTCAACATCAACTTCGCCGCCCTCGACGCCGGCTCCGGCGCCGCCGCTGGCCAGGCCACGACGGCCGGCCTCTAGTGCCCGCCCTGTCCCTGGTGATCCGGTCGCGGTGATCTCCGGGAATCCCCGCGAGGTACGCGGGGATCCCCCGTCGAGGTGTGCTGGCTTGACGCGTCAATCGACGGCGCCGTGCGCCAAGAAGTGTCCCAAGCGCCCGTAGACGCTTGCCATACCGGGAAGCGCACCTGTAGTATCCGGCGTTCCCGTTTGGGCTTCGCGCGGCCTATCGCCCCGCAACAACCCGATTTTCCACGGATTCTCCGAATTCCGGAGGGGAGCCGTCCCGCATGAATGCGTTGACCTCGATCGCCAACCTCTTGCTCGCGGCCCCGGAACACGGCGGCGGTGAAGCCAACCTCGTCCTGCCCGACCTCGCCAGCCAGTCGTTCCTCGGCGGCGTCAGCGGCCACAACCTCCTGCTCTTCGGCATCCTCGTCTCGGCGCTCGGCCTCGGCTTCGGCCTGTGGGTCGCGAGGAGCCTCAAGGCGCTGCCGGTCCACCGGTCGATGCTCGAGATCTCCGAGCTCATCTACGAGACCGCGAAGACCTACCTCGTCACCCAGTTCAAGTTCATCGGGGTGCTCTGGGCGTTCATCGCCGCGATCATCATCTTCTACTACGGGTTCCTCACCGAGGGCTTCGGGCCGGGCAAGGTCGCCATCATCCTGGTCTTCAGCCTCGTCGGCATCATCGGCTCGTCCGGCGTCGCCTGGTTCGGCATCCGCGTGAACACCTACGCGAACAGCCGCACCGCGTTCGCGTCGCTGCGCGGCAAGCCCTTCCCGACCTACGCCATCCCGCTCCAGGCCGGCATGTCGATCGGCACGATGCTCATCAGCGTCGAGCTGCTCATCATGCTCTTCATCCTCCTCTTCATGGGCGACATCGCCGGGCCGTGCTTCATCGGCTTCGCGATCGGCGAGTCGCTCGGCGCGTCCGCGCTCCGCATCGCCGGCGGCATCTTCACGAAGATCGCCGACATCGGCTCGGACCTCATGAAGATCGTCTTCAAGATCAAGGAGGACGACGCCCGCAACCCCGGCGTGATCGCCGACTGCACCGGCGACAACGCGGGCGACTCGGTCGGCCCGTCGGCCGACGGCTTCGAGACCTACGGCGTGACCGGCGTCGCGCTCATCTCCTTCATCCTGCTCGCCGTCTCGCCCCAGAACATCCAGGTCCAGCTCCTCGTCTGGATCTTCGCGATGCGCGTCATGATGGTCATCGCGTCGGTCGGGTCCTACTTCGTGAACGAGATGCTCGCGAAGGCGAAGTACGGGGACGCCGACAAGATGGACTTCGAGCACCCGCTCACCCAGCTCGTGTGGCTCACCTCGATCGTCTCGGTGGTCCTCACCTTCGTCGTCTCGAAGCTCCTCATCCCCGACCTCAACGGCGACACCACGCTCTGGTGGAAGCTCTCGGCGATCATCACCTGCGGCACGCTCGCCGGCGCGATCATCCCCGAGATGATCAAGGTCTTCACCTCCACGAACTCCCGCCACGTGCGTGAGGTCGTCACGGCGTCCAAGGAGGGCGGCCCCTCGCTGAACGTCCTCTCCGGCCTCACCGCCGGCAACTTCTCCGCCTACTGGATGGGCGTCGTCACCGCCGCGCTGATGGGGATCGCGTACGGGGTCTCCACCACCACCGGCTTCGACGGGATCATGGCCGCCCCGGCGGTCTTCGCCTTCGGCCTCGTGGCCTTCGGCTTCCTCGGCATGGGCCCGGTCACCATCGCCGTCGACTCCTACGGCCCGGTGACCGACAACGCGCAGTCGGTCTACGAGCTCTCCCTCATCGAGGCCGTCCCGAACGTGAAGGCCGAGGTGAAGAAGGACTTCGGCTTCGAGCCCAACTTCGAGAAGGGCAAGGAGTACCTCGAGGAGAACGACGGCGCCGGCAACACCTTCAAGGCGACCGCGAAGCCGGTCCTCATCGGCACCGCCGTCGTCGGCGCCACCACGATGATCTTCTCGATCATCGTGACCATCGCGAAGGTCCAGGCGGGCACGAGCGCGGTCGAGGGCATCGCCGGCCTCAACGCGCTCCTCGCGGGCGTCGCGGGCAACTTCTCGATCCTGAAGCCCACCTTCCTCCTCGGCCTCCTCCTCGGCGGCGCCGTCATCTACTGGTTCTCCGGCGCCTCCACGCAGGCCGTCTCGACCGGCGCCTACCGCGCGGTCGAGTTCATCAAGGCCAACATCAAGCTCGAGGGCGTCGAGAAGGCGTCGGTCGAGGACTCGAAGAAGGTCGTCGAGATCTGCACGATCTACGCGCAGAAGGGCATGTGGAACATCTTCATGGTGGTGTTCTTCTCCACCCTGGCCTTCGCGTTCCTCGACGAGTTCTTCTTCATCGGCTACCTGATCTCCATCGCGTTCTTCGGCCTCTTCCAGGCGCTCTTCATGGCGAACGCCGGCGGCGCCTGGGACAACGCGAAGAAGATCGTCGAGACCGAGCTGAAGGCGAAGGGCACGGAGCTCCACGCCGCGACGGTCGTCGGTGACACCGTCGGCGACCCCTTCAAGGACACCTCGTCCGTCGCGATGAACCCGGTCATCAAGTTCACGACGCTCTTCGGCCTCCTCGCCGTCGAGCTCGGGCTCAAGATGACGGGCAGCGGCCAGGCGGGCCTGCGCGTGGCGCTCGCGCTCGTCTTCTTCGCCGTGTCGACCTTCTTCGTGTACCGGTCGTTCTACGGCATGCGGATCGAGTCCGGCGCGAAGCCGGCCGCGCACGGCTAGGGAGCGGTCCTGGCGAAGGACTTCGCCTCGAAGGATCCGAGGGCGGCGCTGGCAGGCGCCTGCGCCGCCCTCCGGGTGTTCCCGCTGCACGGCGCGGCCATCCTCCCCGGCACGCCGACCCCCTTCCACATCTTCGAGCCGAGGTACCGGGCGCTCGTCTCCGACGCGCTCGCCGGCAACCGCGTGCTCTGCGTGCCCGCGCTCGTCTCGCGCGCGGGCGCGAACGAGCAGCGCCCGCCGCTCCGGCCGCTCTGCGGCGCCGGCATCATCGAGGCCGAGGAGCGCTACCCGGACGGCCGCTTCGACATCGTGGTCCGCGGGGTCGCGCGCGTGCGCCTCCTCGAGGAGCACCCGCTCAACGAGCGCGGCTACCGCAGCTTCCGGGCGGAGATCGTCGACGACGTCTGGCCGGAGGGCGGCCCGAAGGCGCTCGCCGACGAGGTCGACGCGCTGCGGCAGATCGTCTACGACCTCTCGCGCCGGCTGCCCGTGGAGTCCGGCGCGCCGCAGCTCGCCGAGGCGGTCGCGCAGATGACGGACCCCTCCGCCATCACCGACCTCGTCACCGCGGCCGCGGTCTCGGACCCCGAGACCCGCCAGCAGGTGCTCGAGGAGCTCGACGTCGCGAAGCGCCTCGAGCTCGTGCTCGAGGAGGTCGCCGGCGTCGTCCTCGTGCTCTCGCACGGGAAGAACCCGAAGGTCTGAGGCCCCCTCACCGGAGCCGCCGCTCGCCCTCCCGGAGCGCCGCCGGGAACGCAGGGTCGGCGAGGAGCGCCTGCAGCGGCCGTGGCTCGAACGGCTCGCCCTCCCGCGGCAGCAGCTCCACCTGCCACCAGCCCACGTCGCGCCACCCGCCGAGCTTGAAGCCGACCTTCGGGTAGAGCGCGATCCGGGTCATCCCGATCGCCTCGTGCAGCGCCACGCTGCCCGGGTTCGGCATCGAGACGCCCGCGTGCGCGGCGCGGTAGCCCTGGGCGCGCAGCATCGGGAGGAGCGCGTCGTAGAGCGCGCGGCCGATGCCCCTCCCGCGCCAGCCGTCGCGGACGTAGACCGCGAGGTCGACCGAGAACCGGTACGCCGCGCGCTCGCGGTGGCGGGAGGCGTAGGCGTAGCCGACCACGAGGCCGTCCGAGGCCTGCTCGCACACGAGCCACGGCATGAGCGCGAGCACGCCGCGGATGCGGCCGGCCATCTCGACGGCGGAGGGCGGCTCGGTCTCGAAGGAGATCCAGCCGTCGGTCACGGCGGGGCGGTAGATGTCGGCCACCGCGGGGGCGTCGGCCTCGGTCGCGAGGCGGAGGCGGAGGGCCGTCGAGGCTGCTGGGCTCATGAGGGGCAGCCTAGCCGCGAGGTGGCCCTCCGATCGAGCCGATGGAACGGGTATCATCCATCGAAGGAGTCGATGGCATGAACCTCGAGCACCTCGCCGCCTTCGAGCGGATCGTCCGGGAGGGCGGCTTCGGCCGCGCCGCGCTCGCGCTGGGGGTCCAGCAGTCCACGGTGTCCGCGCGCGTGCAGGCGCTCGAGGCGGAGGTGGGCGGCGCCCTCTTCACCCGCGGCCGCCGCGTCGCGCTCACCGCGCTCGGCGAGGCGCTGCTCCCGCACGCGCGCCGCGCGCTCGAGATCGTCGGCGAGGGGCTGGAGGCGGCCCGGCTCGCGCAGACCGGGCATCGGGGCAAGGTCCGGCTCGCCACGCTCGGCTCGCTCGCCGGAGGCCTCGTCGGCCCCGCGGTCGCGGCCTTCCTGCGCGAGCGGCCCGAGGTGGACCTCACGGTGCGGTCCGGTCACCACGAGCTCGTCGTGGAGCACCTCGTGGACGGGCTCGCCGAGCTCGGGGTCCTGGTGTGGCCCTGCGCGGAGGCGGAGACCGTGGAGCTCACCCCGCTCCTGACGTTCCGGGAGGACGTCCCGCTCGTGGTGGGCCCCTCGCACCCGCTCGCGCGCCGGGGCGCGGTGACGCAGGCGGAGCTCGCGACGGAGGCCCGGCCGTTCATCCGGCTGCGCTGGTGGAAGCAGCACGCCCCCGAGGTGAACCGCATCGCCGAGCGCGCCGGGGCGAGCCAGGACCTGCCCATGGAGACCGCCCGCCAGCTCCTCGTCTCCGGCGTCGGGGCGGGCTTCTTCACGCGCACCTACGTCGCCGACGACCTCGCGCGGGGGGCCCTCGTCGTGCTCGGCACGCGGGACCTCCCGCCCCTCTGGCGCGGGACCGCGCTCGTGCGCCGGAGGCGGTCGGTGCCGCTCTCGCCCGCCGCGGCGGCGCTCGTGGACGCGCTCCGGGCCCAGGCGGACGGGCTGGGGATCCTGGCCCCGGCTCGTGCTTCGACGAGCTCGGCACGAGCGGGCGGGAGAGGGTCCGTGGGGGAAGGGCGAACGGGTGCGACCCGGAGGGAGCGCGACACAAGGACCCGGGGTCGCACCGCGCGGCCGCGCTAGGCTGGAGGCGTGCCCGCTCGCGAGCTCATGACCGGCGTGGACGCCGCCTGGCTCCACATGGACCGGCCGGAGAACACCGCCGACGTCGTCGCGGCGATGCTCTTCGAGGACCGCATCCCGATGAAGGCGGTGCAGAAGCTCATCGAGGAGCGGGTCACCGCCCGGCCGCGCTTCGTGCAACGGGTGGTGCACGCGGGCCCGCTCGGCCTCGCCACCTGGGAGCCCGACCCCGACTTCCAGCTCTCGCGCCACCTCGTCCTGAAGCGGGTCGACGGGCAGGTCTCGCGCATGCTCGATCGCTTCGCCGGCGAGGTCGCCTCCGAGGCGCTCGATCCCGCGCACCCGCTCTGGCGCGCGTACGTGCTCCACGGCAAGGGCGGCGGGTCCGCCATCGTCGCGAAGCTCCACCACTGCAT
>JAXLYA010000004.1:0-481779 GCA_046351695.1 Anaeromyxobacter sp.
GTGAAGCCGAACTGCTCGCTCCAGAGCTACGTCCCGGCCCTCCACCCGCTCATGGGCTTCGGCCCCCGGCGCGTCGCGGTCTGCACCTACCAGGCGATCTCCGGCGCCGGGAAGACCTTCGAGACCTGGCCCGAGATGCAGGACAACCTCATCCCCTTCATCAAGGGCGAGGAGGAGAAGAGCGAGAACGAGCCGCTCAAGATCTGGGGCAAGCTCGGCGCGAGCGCGATCGAGAAGGCCACCGTGCCGGTGATCTCGGCGCAGTGCATCCGCGTGCCCGCCTCCGACGGCCACATGGCCGCCGCGTTCGTGGAGTTCGAGAAGAAGCCCACCCGCGAGGACATCCTCGCCGCCTGGAAGGCCTGGGTGCCGCGCCCGCAGGAGCTCGAGCTCCCGAGCGCGCCGCGGCCGTTCCTCACCTACTTCGAGGACGACGCCCGCCCGCAGACGCGGCTCGACCGCGACATCGGCAACGGCATGGGCGTGGCCATCGGCCGGCTCCGGCCCGACCCGCTCTTCGGCTGGCGCTTCGTCTCGCTGTCGCACAACACCGTGCGCGGGGCGGCGGGCGGCGCGGTGCTCACGGCCGAGCTGCTCGTGAAGGACGGCTGGATCGCGGCGAAGTAGCACGGGAGGTCGCCTTGCGCGCACTCGTCATCGGCGTCTCCGGTCAGGACGGCGCCTACCTCGCCCGTCTGCTCCTCTCGAAGGGCTACGAGGTCTTCGGCACCTCGCGCGACGCGAACCTCAGCCGCTTCGAGGGGCTGAAGGCGCTGAAGATCCGCGACCGGGTGAAGCTCCTCTCGGTCGCGCCCAATGACTTCCGGAGCGTCCTCACCGCGCTCGCGCAGACCGAGCCCGACGAGGTCTACAACCTCTCCGGCCAGAGCTCGGTCGGCCTCTCCTTCGACCAGCCGGTCGAGACCATGGAGAGCGTGACGCTCGCGACGCTCAACCTCCTCGAGGCGATCCGGTTCATCAAGCGGCCGGTGCGCTTCTACAACGCGGGCTCCGGCGAGTGCTTCGGCGACACGCTCGGCGTGCCGGCCACCGAGGACACGCCGTTCCGCCCGCGCAGCCCGTACGCCGCCGCGAAGGCCGCGGCCCACTTCGTGGTCGCGAACTACCGCGAGGCCTACAAGATCTTCGCGTGCAACGGCGTGCTCTTCAACCACGAGTCGCCGCTGCGCCCCGAGCGCTTCGTGACGCGGAAGATCGTCTCGGCCGCCGTCCGCATCGCCGGCGGCAGCGGGGAGCGGCTCAAGCTCGGCAACGTGAACGTGCGCCGCGACTGGGGCTGGGCGCCGGAGTACGTCGACGCGATGTGGCGGATGCTCCAGCAGGAGCGGCCCGACGACTTCATCATCGCGACCGGCAAGACGAGCTCGCTCGAGGACTTCATCGCGGCCGCGTTCGCCGCGGTGAACCTCGACTGGCGCGCGCACGTCGACACCGACCCCGCGCTGCTCCGGCCGTCCGACATCTCGGAGGGCAAGGCGAACCCGGCGAAGGCGGCGAAGGTGCTCGGCTGGTCGCCCCACGTCGGGATGGCCGAGACCGTGGAGCGGATGGTGCGGGCGGAGCGGACGGGCGAGCTGGGGTGAAGCTGCCCTGCTCGACCGATGCGCGCGCGGGCAGGGGATGGCGGGTGGGCTCCCGTGGACGAAGCCTCGGTGGTCCGGGTCGATGGTCGCCCGCCGATGTACCTTGCTCGGCAACACGGACCGTGAGAAAAGTAGTCGCGAGGGGTAGATCGGCCGCGCGACGCAAGCTCGGAGGGCGCGCGGAAAGCTCGTGGCCCAATGTGCGGCATCGTCGGCATCGTCTCGTGCGAAGAGGCGCTGGATCCGCTCGTCCTGCAGGTGATGGCGGATCGGCTCGCCCACCGGGGGCCGGATGGCGAGGGCTTCCTGCTCGCGTCCGGCAGGGGCGGCGGCGCCACGTACACGCGTCACCGGCGGCTGAGCGCGGCGAGCCACCCGGCGCCGGCGCGTCTCGGGCTGGGCCACCGCCGCCTCTCGATCATCGATCTGTCCGAGCGCGGTGCCCAGCCCCTCGGCTCCCCCGACGGTAGCGCCTGGATCGTCTTCAACGGGGAGATCTACAACCACCTGGAGCTCCGGGTGGAGCTGTCCGCGAAGGGGCATTCCTTCGTGTCGCGGACGGACACGGAGGTGCTGCTGGCCGCCTATCGCCAGTGGGGCGAGGCCTGCGTCGATCGGCTCGACGGCATGTTCGCCTTCGCCATCTGGGACTCCGCGAGCGATCGTCTCTTCTGCGCACGGGACCGGCTGGGCATCAAGCCGTTCTACTTCGTGGCCTCGTCCGGACGCTTCGCGTTCGCATCCGAGATCAAGGCCCTGCTCGAGCTCCCCGGTTGCCCGTGGGAACCCGACGACGCCGCGGTCGCGGGCTTCCTCGTCCATGGCAACTGCGACTACGAGGAGCGGACGCTGTTCCGGGGGATCCAGGCGCTCCCGGCGGGGAACGTCCTGACGGTGGAATGCGGTGATGGACGGGTGGGGCTCCGGCGCTACTTCAGGTTCGAGGCCGCCGAGAGCCACCCGCAGTCCGATCGCGCCCACGTCGAAGGGCTGCGTGAGGCGCTCGTCTCGGTGGTCCGCTCGCACCTCACGAGCGACGTCCGGGTGGGCAGCTGCCTCAGCGGCGGGGTCGACTCGTCGACCGTCGTCGGGCTCATCGGGCTCATCGGTCGGGAGGATCCCGCCGCGGCCGCCGCCGTCCGCGACCGGCTGCTCACCTTCACCTCGTGTTACGACGACCCTCGGCTCGACGAGCGCGGCTACGCCCTCGAAGCCGCCCGCTCCGTCGGCGCGGACCCGCGACTCGTCTTCCCGACGGCCGAGGACTTCTGGTCCGAGTTCCCGCGCATGGCGTGGCACCAGGACATGCCCTTCGGCAGCCTGAGCTTCTACGCACAGTGGAGGGTGATGCGCGCCGCGGCGGAGGCGGGCGTGAAGGTCCTCCTCGACGGTCAGGGCGGTGACGAGGTGTTCGGGGGCTACGCGAAGTTCCGTTACGCCTACATCGCCTCGCTGCTGAAGGCGGGGCGGCTGGGCCGGGCCTCGCTGGAGGTCGCGCGGACGTTCCGGAACGCCGACCCGTACGTGCTCGATCTCCGCAACGGGTACCGGTACCTGCCCGCAGCCCTTCGCCGCGCGCTCAACCTCGACTCGGTGCTCCGGGTCGCGCTGACCGGCCGCTGGCGGGAAGCGCTCCAGCACGACAGCACGCCCGCGACCCGCTGGTGGCGCTCCGCACGTGGCGGCGGCCGTCCGCCGGCTGCGACGTTGCTCCGGGTGATCCAGCTCGACGACCTCACCGTCGACACCCTGCCCCAGCTCCTCCGGATGGAGGACCGGTCCTCCATGGCCTACTCGCTGGAGGCGCGCGTGCCCCTCCTCGATCATCGGCTCGTCCAGCGCGGGATCTCGCTCCCGGACCACCTCAAGGTGAACCGCGGCTGGAGCAAGTACGCCGTGCGGTGCGCGACCGAGGGGGTCGTCCCGGACAGCGTCCGGTGGCGGACCACCAAGCTCGGCTTCGCGGCCCCGGACCGCCGGTGGCTCCTCCAGGACCTGCGAGTCCCCATCTCCGACCTGTTGCGCAGCGACCTCCGGGTGAGCCGCTACGTGGACCCGCGCGCGCTGTCGAGCTGGTACGAGGCGCCGCGCAACCGCCGCGCGAACACGGAGTGCGCGCTCGCGCTGTTCCGGATCCTCTCCCTGGAGACCTGGATGCGCGCGTTCAGCCTCTAGTCGAGAGGCCAGACCACCTCGACCTTCACGCCCACGAGCAGCAGGACTAGAATGCCTCGCCTGGATCGCCGCGCTCCGAAGCAAGAACGCGCCGCGGCCGCCCCTGAGACACGCGAATGCCCACTGCGCTGTTCATCGCGAACGCAGCCGTGATCCACACCGTCCGGTGGGTGAACGCCATCGCGCAGCGCGGATGGTCCGTCCACGTCCTCACCCTCACCCCTCCCAGGGAGCCGCTCCACGAGGCCGTGACGGTGCACCTCGCGCCCTGGGGACCACCCGCGGGCTACTTCCTGGACGTCCCGTTCGCGAAGCGGGTCATCCGGGACGTCCGCCCGGATCTCGTCCACGCCCACTACGCGGCGGGCTACGGGACGCTGGCGGCACTCGCCGCCGGCCACCCGCTCATCACCTCCGTCTGGGGCTCCGACATCTACGCGGCGCCCGAGAAGTCGCCGCTCCACCGGCGGCTGATCCGCTGGAACCTCGCCCGCAGCGACCTCGTGCTCTCGACCAGCCACGCCATGGCCGAGAGGACCCGGCGGCACACCGCCCGTGAGATCGGCATCACGCCCTTCGGGATCGACACCGAGCAGTTCAGCCCCCGGCCCGGCGCGTCGCCGTTCCAGCCGACCGACGTCGTCGTCGGGACCGTGAAGACCCTCGACTCCATCTACGGGATCGACGTCCTGATCCGCGCCTTCGGCCTCCTGAAGGAGCGGCTGCCCGGGTGTCCGCTCAAGCTGCTGCTCGTCGGGGAGGGTCCCCAGGAGGCCGCGCTGCGCCGGCTCGCACGGGAGCTGGGCGTCGATGGCGACACCGTCTTCGCGGGCCGGGTCGAGCACCGCCGGGTCCCCGAGTACCAGAACATGCTCTCGGTCTCGGTCTCGGTCTCGACCGGCGAGGAGAGCTTCGGGGTGGCCGTGCTCGAGGCCTCCGCTTGCGGGAAGCCGGTCGTCGTGTCCTCCGTGGGCGGCCTGCCGGAGGTGGTCGTGGATGGGGCCACCGGCATCGTGGTTCCGCCCCGCGACCCCGTCCGGACGGCGGACGCGATCGAGCGGCTGGTGCGCGACCCCGAGCTCCGGCGCCGGATGGGCGAAGCGGGGCGCCGGCGCGTCCTCGAGCTCTACGACTGGGAGCGCAGCGTGGACATCATGCTCGGCTTCTATGCGCGCGTGCTCGCCCAGCGGGGCGCGTGAGCGGCGTGACCGTCAGCCGGGCTTGCCGATCCAGGCCAGGACGTGCGTCCGGAGAAGCGGAAGCGCGTTCAGGATTCCGTAGAGCCCGGGCCAGACCCTGGTCGCTCGGCGACTGATCGGCGGGGCGAGGGTCACCCGCCGGATCTTGAAGACACCTTCCGGAAAGAGGCCGCGGAGCTCTGCGACCTTCACGCCCCGCACGTCGGGGTTCGCGGGATTGTCGTAGGTGAAGTCGTACCAGAGCACCCCACCGCCCGGTCGCACCCACTGCCACATCGAGCGCGCGAGGTCCGCCCTGAATGCGGAGTCCAGGATGGAGCTGAACACGAGCGACTGGTAGACGATGTCGTGAGACGCGGGTGGGATGACGATCCCGGACGCGTCGCCGGTCGAGATCCTGACGCTGGAGGGCAGCACGCGCCGCGCGGCTTCGGCGCGGGATTCGAGCAGCTCGACCCCGTGAAGGTTCTCCGGCGCGAACCCCAGGCTGATGAGCTCGAGCAGGTTCCGGCCCCCTCCACATCCGATCTCGACCACGGACAGGCCAGAGAGCGGCGCCCGGATCTCGGAGCGCAGAAAGCCGATGATCGCCCGCTCCCGCTCCTGGTCGGTGAGGTAGACGGAAGGGGTGAGCGGGCTGTACCGTGCCGCGTCGTGGCCCGGGTCGCGGCGAAGGTAACGTTCGCGCACGGAGCGCGCCTCGTCGGACTCCAGCATGGCCCCAGCCTATTCGAAGCGAACGGGCAGTAGAAGGAAATCGATCGAGGAGGTCGGCGATGGCGCAGTCCGCTCGGCCTTCAGGAGAACGGATGCCCCCACTCGTTTCCGTCATCACGCCGGCCTACAACGCGGAGCGCTTCATCGGGCAGGCGATCGCCTCGGTCAGGGCGCAGTCGATGCCCGACTGGGAGATGGTCGTCGCGGATGACGGGTCGACGGATGGAACCATCGGCATCGTCCAGGAGCTCGCGGCGCGCGATCCTCGGATCACCCTGCTCAGGATGCCGCGCAACGGCGGCCCCGGGCCGGCGCGGACGGCCGCCATCGAGCGGGCCAGAGGACGCTTCCTGGCATTCCTGGACGCCGACGACCTGTGGGACGGGGACAAGCTCGAGCTTCAGGTCGCGTTCATGCGGGAGCACGGGCACGCGTTCGCGTACACCGGCTACCGGGTGATCGGGGAGGACGGGCGGGAGCTCGGGCGCGCGGGCCCCTTTCCGGCGACGATCGGCTATCGAGAGATGCTGGTCGAGCAGCCCGGCTGCCTCACCGTCATGCTGGACCGCGAACGGCTCGGCGAGATCCGGTTCCCGCCCTTCCGTCGCAATCAGGATGGGGCCATGTGGTTGCTGCTGATGCGCCGGGATGGCATCGTGGCCCGCGGACTCGAACGCGACCTGGCGAGCTACCGCGCGGTCCGGACCTCGATCACCGCGAACAAGCTGAAATCGGCCCGGGCGGTCTGGACCGTCTACCGGGAGCAGGAGCACCTGCCCGTAGCGGTGGCGGCGGGATACTTCGTCCGTTACGCGCTCCGCGGCCTGCGCAAGCACCTCGCGACCCGGGCGCGCCAGTCCTGAGGCGCGTCCCGGTCCGGCACGCTATCGCCGGAACCGGTCGAGCACGTCGACCACGGCCTCGATGACACGGGCCACCTGCGCGTCGCTCATCGCGGAGAAGAGCGGCAGCGAGATGGACCGGCGGAAGAGACCTTCGGCGGTCGGGAGGTCGGACGGGCGGTAGCCGAAGGTGTCGCGGTAGTAGGGGTGCATGTGCAGCGGGATGAAGTGCACCGAGCACCCGATGCCCCTGTCCTTCAGCTCCATCACGAGCCGGTCCCGGTCGACGCTGAGCCGTTCCAGGCGGGGCTTCATCACGAAGAGGTGGTGAGCGTGCGTCCGGTCCGGTGCCCACGAGAGAAGCTCGACGTCGTCGCGGCCTCCGAGCACCTCCGTGTAGCGGCGAACGATCTCGGCGCGACGATCCCGCATCGAGTTCGCACGAAGGAGCTGCGCCAGCCCCATCGCCGCGGCCACATCGGTCAGGTTGTATTTGTAGCCCGGCGCGGTGATCTCGTAGAACCAGTTGCCCTGGGCCGTGTACCGCTTCCAGGCGTCACGCGAGATGCCGTGCAGTGACATGATCCGCATCCGGTCGGCCCAGGCCTCGTTCGCGGTCACCGCCGCTCCGCCCTCGCCGGTGGTGATGGTCTTGGTCGCGTAGAACGAGAAGCAGGTGATGTCCGCGAGCGTGCCGACGTTGCGGCCCCGGTACTCGGCAGGGAAGGCGTGCGCCGCGTCGGCGACGATCGGGATGCCGCGGGGCCGGGCGAGATCGGCGAGCTCCTGCATGTCGGCCGGTACGCCGGCGAAATGCACGGGGATGATCGCACGCGTCTTCGGTCCGATGGCCCGCTCCACGGCGGCAGGGTCGATGTTGTGATCGGTCGGCCTGACGTCGACGAGGACGGGGACCGCGCCGAGGTAGCGGACTACCTCGGCCGAGGACGCGAAGGTCATGGTCGGGACGATGACCTCGTCCCCCGACTTCACCCCGACGGCCTCGAGCGCGAGGTGAAGGGCTGCGGTGCAGGAGTTCACCATCACGCACTGCTCGCCGCCGACCGCTCCGGCGAAGCGGGTCTCGAACTCCTTGGTGCGCGGTCCGGTCGTGACCCAGCCCGACCGCAGAACTTCGACCACGGCGTCGATTTCGGATTGCGTGACATCCGGGAGCGCGAAGGGGATGTAGTCGTTCATGGGCGCACGATGACCGCGATCGTCTGCAGGATGAGGCGGAGGTCCGTCGTGAGGGACATCGTCCGGATGTACTCGCGGTAGAGCTCGATCTTCCGGGGAAGGACCTCACGCAGGTAGAGCGCCTCCGGGTCCTCGGCGGTGCTCAGGATCGTCTCCTCGTCCCGATACGCGACGGCCGCGTAGTCGGTCAGGCCCGGTCTCACGGTGAGCACCTCCGCGTAAGCCTCCGGAAACGCCTCGACGAAGCGGCGGACCTCCGGGCGCGGGCCCACCAGGCTCATGTCCCCACGCACCACGTTGATCAGCTGCGGAAGCTCGTCCAGCTTGTACCGGCGGAGGAAGCGTCCGAGCGGGGTCACGCGTCGATCACCCGCCGAGGTGACCGAGGGGCCTCCCTCGTCCGTGGTCATCGAGCGCAACTTCAAGAGGGTGAACGGTCGAGCTCCCCGCCCCATCCGCTCCTGCCGGAACACCGCCGGACCGTGGGACGAGAGCCGGACCGCCGCGGCGAGCCCCAGCAGCAAGGGCGAGAGCACGACCAGCCCGGTCCCCGCGAGCAGCACGTCGAGGAGCCTCTTGACCGGTGTGTAGGCTCGGGGCACGGCTCCTCCAAGACGGTCCGGCGACAAGCGCGCGGACATTACTGCGACCCCCGAGCAGAAGTCGAGCGCGGCTGGTCGGAGGAGACGCAACCCCTGCAGGAGGTCGGCGAGGCCCGTGCATCGCGCCGCTGCGAGCGCTCAGTCCCTCGTGTCTTCGAGGCGCCTGGCCGCTGTGTTAGGATGCGCCTTCTCTGCGCGAGCCAGCCCGATGCCCACCGCCCCCACACAGAGACTCGACCTGTCATTCCTCCGGAGCAAGGCCGTGCTGCGGCGGGTAGGCCTCGTGACCGCGGCGTTCGGCGTCGCCGGCGTGCTGTACGCCCTCCTTGCACCGAGGTGGTACCAGTCGGTACTGACCGTGATGCCCGTGAAGGCGCAGGGCGGAGGTGGCGGCCTGAGCAGCCTGCTCGCCGGCGCGGATGCGGGCGGCCTGGCGGCCGGCTTTCTCCAGGGCGCCGCAGGCGCGGATGCCGCAAGGATCACCGCGGTACTCCAGAGCGTCGCGGTGACCGACGCCGTGATCGAGAAGTTCGACCTGCGGGCACGTTATCGAGAGGAATATCAGGAGAACGCCCGCGACGAACTCTGGCGGCATTGCGACGTGCGGATGCTCACCAAGCCCGGGCTCGTGCAGGTCTCCTGCGAGGACAAGGATCCGGAGTTCGCGAAGCGAATGCTCGAGTACTTCGCCGAGTACGGGAACAAGGTGTTCCGGCGCGTGGGCGTCAGCTCGGCGTCCGAGGAGGTGCGATTCCTCGAAGCGCGCGTGGCGGAGCTCCGCCAGCAGGCCGACGAGACGGCGACGCGGATGAGGGAGTTCCAGGAGAAGCACCGGATCGTCGACCTCGACTCCCAGGCGAAGGCCGTGGTCGCGGCGCTCGCGGCGCTCAACAACCAGAGCATCACGAAGCAGATGGAGGTCGACTTCGCCCGCCGGTTCTCGTCGCGCGAGGAGTCGAGTCGCCAGCGGCTCGAGGCCCAGCTGTCCATCGTGGAGGACATGGCAAGCGGTCTCCAGGCGGCGCCGCAGCTCGAGAGCCCGCCCGGCGAGAAGCAGGCTCGCAGGACGAAGGCCACGGGGGAGCTCTTCCCGGTGGCCCTCGAAGTTCCCCGGCTGAGGGCCGACTTCGAGAAGCTCTACCGTGATCGAAAGGTCGCAGAGGCGACCCTGGTCTTCGCGCTGGAGCGCCTCGAGGGCGCGAAGGCGAACGAGGCGCGGGACGTATCGACCTTCCTCGTCCTCGACCCGCCCACCTTGCCCACCAAGCCGTCCCGGCCGAAGAAGCGCGCGGCCGTGCTGCTCGCCCTGTTCGTCGGGTTCGTCGGGGCGCTGGGAACGGAGGCGTGGCGGTCTGGCGTTCTGATGGCCTTGCTGCGAGGGACCACGCCGTCGCCCGGCGGCGAGGCCGAGGCGGGCGCGGATCAGCGGCCCGGGTAGCGGGCGACCGCCACCCGGTAGAACTCCGGGAAACGGCGCAGCGTGGTCCGGAAGGCACGGACCCGCTCTCGCGCGACGGGCGAGTCCCGCACCATCCTGATGAAGGACCACTTGAGCAGGCGCTGGCAGGTCTGCAGGGCGAGCAGGCACGTGGCGCTCAGGGCGAAGGCCCGGCCGCCGTGCTTCGCGAAGTAGGCGATCTCGCTCGAGATGGGCTTCTCGAGGGCGAGCGCGAGGTTCGAGACGGCCGTGCGGCCCACGAGGTGAACGATGGTCGCGTCGGCCACCAGCCGGACGGCGAACCCGGCCTCGAGCGCACGGCGGCAGTAGTCGACGTCTTCGCGCCAGAACATCTGCTCGTCGAGCAGCCCGACCTTCTCGACGACCGAACGCCGGACCAGCAGCGCGGCGCCCGACAGGGCCTCCACCCGCGCCGGCGGCAGCGGCGGCCGGGGCCAGAGCTCGCCCGTGATCACGTCACGCGCCAGGCGGGCGAGGGAGGGCAGGCGGATGTCTTCCGCGGCGTTGCCGTCGCCGTCCACGAGGCGGGGACCGCAGATACCCAGCCGCGGGTCGCGTCGCATCTCGGCGACCATCCGCGCAATGGAGCGCTCCGGCACCACGGTGTCCGGGTTGAGGAGCAACAGCAACTCCCCCGTGGCGACCGCGATGGCCTGGTTGTTCGCGCCGGGGAAGCCGGCGTTGTGAGCATTCGCGACGAGCTTCACCCAGGGGAACGAGTCGCGGATCACCTCGAGGGTTCGATCCTTCGACGCGTTGTCCACGACGAAGACCTCGTGCGACCAGTTCGCGATCTCGGCCTGCAAGGAACGCAGGCAGGCCTCGATCTCGTGCGCCGAGTTGTACGTGACGATGATGACGGACAGCTCAACCACGGGGCGTATTCTCCTGAGCAGTCGGGAGCGAGGCGCAACCAAGCCCCAGCATGAACCACAGCGTGATCGCGTACTGGGCGCCCCAGAAGCTGGGCTCCTCGAACGCGTTCACCAGGGCGATGAGATAGGACGCGAGCAACGCCATGCGCAGCGAGCGGGCCTCGGGCTGGGCTTCGGTCCGCCATGCCAGGTGGAGGCGAAGCCCGATGGCCACGAGGAGCGCCACCAGCGCGAGCAGGCCCGTGGCCCCGAGCTCCAGCGCCGTGTCCAGGTACAGGTTGTGGGTGGTGGCTTCCATGCCGAGGTGAGCCTGCGCCACCTGCTGGTTTCCGAGGCCGAGTCCGAGGATCGGGCGGTCGAGGACATGATCCAGGCCGGCCTTCCAGATCGCCTGGCGGTTGCCGGCCAGCTCGCCTCCCTGCCATTGCTCCACCAGGAACTCGGATGTGGCACCGAGGTCCTGCACGGCGTCGGGAGGCGTCAGCCAGGCGGAGCCAGCGATCACGAGCGCGGCCACGATGAGCAGAGGCCCTGCGCGCGGTCGTCGCGCCGAGGGGGCTCGTCCTCGCGAACCGAGGACGCCCAGACCCACGGCTGCGACGAGCCCGGCGATGAGGCTCAAAATCCCTCCACGTGATTGGGTGATCAGCAGCGCCACCCCGCATGCGACCGCCGTCGCCCCGACGAGCACCCGGACCGCCAGCGCCCTCCCCAGGTAGAAGACCGTCCCGATCACGGGCATCACGAGGATGAGGAGGCTCGCCAGGTAGTTGCTCCGCCCGAACGAGGTCGCCGCGAGGTCCTTGGTCGAGGCCACCACTGCCTCCGGGTCCGGTCCGACCGGGACGCCCCGGAGCCCTTGCTGGAAGTTCCAGATGATCAGGAGCCCGAGCAGCCCACCGAAGGCGGTGACCCATAGCCCCAGATCCTTGAGGTTGCCGGATCGCCGGCTCCAGAGAGCGAAGTACCAGTAGGCCAACGCCGCCATGACCCGAAGCTTGAGGGCGGCGAGGGAGACCAGCGGGTCGATCGCCTCGAGCAGCGATGCAGAGGCCAGGAGGAGATAGGGCAGGAACAGCCCGATCCCGGGGACGGCCAGCGGCTCACCACGGGTGACTGCCGACCGGACCTCCACCAGGAACAACGCGAGCAGCAGCACGTCGCACCAGAACAGGTTGGGCGTGCGGCCCGAGATCGAGAGTGCACCGATCGGCCCGAGCAGGATCGAGAAGAGGAGGATCGCCGGGCCCCACTCACGGCAGCGATTCGGGAGGCGCGCCAGCATCGGGATCCGGGAGCACACGGGCCTCGATCGAAGGCGACCCGACGGGTCCGGTGCGGCGCCACACTAGTCGAGACCAAGTTGGCGCCGCAAGCCGAACCCACCCGGCGTCTAGGCAGGATCACGCCGGGTCGAGGCCCGCGGTCCTTCGTGCTAGAGTTCCGACGGTCACCCGGCCTGCTCGCGAAGCGGCCACCAAGCGGCTGTTCGCTGCTGCCCGAGCATGGCCATCCTCAGGAACACCTCCTACACGTTCCTTGGACAGCTCGTCCCCGCGGGCGTCGCCGTCGCGTGTGTGCCGCCGCTCATCCGGAACCTCGGGGACGAGCGCGTGGGGATGTTGACCCTCGTGTGGGTGATCATCGGGTACTTCTCTATCCTCGACTTCGGCCTAGGCTTCGCGGTCACCAAGTCGGTCTCGGAGGCGATCGCGAGGCGCGACCAGGCCCGGATCCCGAGCCTGTTCTGGGGAGCGGTCGCGGCGCAGGCGTTCTTGGGCGTCCTCGGCGGAGCGCTGCTCTACGCAGCGGTCCCCTGGCTGGTGGGGAGCCGGCTCGGCGTCAGCGGTCCGCTCGTCATGGAGGCGCAGGCGGCGTTCCGCTGGTGCGCGGTCGCCATCCCGCTCCTCCTCTGCGCCTCATCGGTGACGGGCCTGCTCCACGCGGCCCAGCGGTTCGACCTCGCCGTGAAGGTCCAGCTCCCGGTCAGCGTGGCACAGTACGTCCTGCCGGTGGTGATCTCGGCCTGGACGAAGGACCTCGGGTGGATCGTCGCCGCGCTGCTGGTGAACCGAGTCGTCGGAACGCTCGCGACTTCGTGGCTGGCTGCCCGGGTGTTCCCCGAGATCAGGAGCCGGCCGGTCCTGGATCGCTCACTCCTCTTGGGACAGCTGAGGTTCGGGAGCTGGCTCACCGTCTCGAGCGTGCTCAGTCCGCTCATGGTGTACGTGGATCGCTTCGTGATCGGAGCAGTCCAGTCGCTGGCGTCCGTGGCCTATTACGCCGTGCCCCTGGACGCGGTCATGAAGTTCTCGACGCTGCCGAACAGCCTGTCCACCGTGCTCTTCCCCGCCTTCAGCTTTCACTCCGTCAGTGAGCGAGATCGAGGCGTCGAGCTGCTCCTCCAGGGCTACCGCGGGCTCTTGCTCGTCCTCGTGGTGCCCATCGCCATCGGGATCGTCTTCTCGGGAGACGTGCTCCAGCTCTGGCTCGGAGCCGGCTTCGCCTCGCAAAGCAGCAGGGTCCTGCAGATCCTGCTGGTCGGGATCTGGGCGAACTCCCTCACGCGTGTCCCGTACGTGTTCGTTTCTTCGAGCGGCAGGCCCGACATCATCGGAAAGGCGATGATCCTTCAGACGCCGATCCAGCTCGCGCTCTGCTACGTGCTCGTCCGCCGGTACGGGCTGGAGGGAGCCGCATTCGCCTGGTCGGGACGGCTGGTGCTCGAGCTCGCCTTCTACCTGGCCGTGGCCGGCCGTATCTCGGGAAGACCGGTGCTCCTGCCTGCCCTCCAGGCCAGCTTGAGGCCGTTCGTGGGGATGGTGGCGCTGGTGGTCCTGGGGGTGATGGCGGGCGCGCTCGCACCGGGGGCGCGGGCGCTCGTCGGCCTGCTGCTGGTCGTGGGAGGAGGAGTCCACGTCCTGGTGGGCTGCATGAACGCGTCGGAGCGACTTCAGCTCATGCGGATTCTCGGAAAGGCCGGGGTTCGATGAAGCGGTGGTTGAGGCGGCTGTTCGGCTGGCTCTTCGTAATGCTGCGCGGCGCGTACCTCTCGGGCAGTTACCACGAGCTCATCGCGCGCGGTACCGTTCGCGTCGGCAGGCACACCTACGGCGTTCCGCAGGTGCACACCTGGCGCAACGGCAGCAAGCTGATCATCGGGAGCTACACCTCGATCGCGGACGAGGTGCACGTCCTGCTCGGTGGCAATCACCCGACCACCTGGGTCACGACCTTCCCCATGAAGATCCGCCTGGGGCTTCCCGGCGCCTACGATGACGGCGTGCCCTTCACCAAGGGAGACGTGACGATCGGACACGACGTCTGGATTGGCCACGGTGTCACGATCCTCTCCGGAACGACCATCGGCAACGGCGCGGTGGTCGTCGCGAGGAGCGTGGTCGTCAAGGACGTCGAGCCCTACACCATCTACGGTGGGGTACCGGCAAGGAAGCTCCGCCAACGCTTCAGCGACGAGCAGGTGAGGGCGCTGCAGGAGATCCGCTGGTGGGAATGGACCGACGATGAGGTGCGGCGCCTCGAGCCCCTCCTTTCGAGCGAGGACGTCGGCGCCTTTCTCGAAGCCTGCCGCGCCCCGAAAGGCGACCGGAAGCGCTAGCTTCCGGAGGCACGCATCGCATCGGGACGGAGAGGTGCAGCCATCCGGCTTCCACGCCGGAAGCGAGCCGTTCAGCGGCCCCCGTACTGCTTCTCGTAGTACTTGAGGTACTCCCCGGAGATGATCCGCTCCCACCACGGGCGGTGCTCCACGTACCACCGGACCGTCTCGGCGAGCGCCTGCTCGAAAACATGCCGCGGCCTCCAGCCGAGCTCGCCCTGTGCCTTCGTGGAGTCGATGGCGTAGCGGCGGTCGTGGCCGGGGCGGTCCTTCACGTACTTGATGAGCGCCTCGGGCTTCCCGGTGAGCTTCAGGACCTGCTTCACGATGTCGATGTTGTGCCGCTCGCTCGAGGCGCCGAAGTTGTAGACCTGCCCGTCCCGGCCCTGCTCGAGGGCGGCGAGGAGCCCGCGGCAGTGGTCCTCGACGTGGATCCAGT
Organism: Anaeromyxobacter sp.; assembly: GCA_046351695.1. GTDB lineage: Bacteria > Myxococcota > Myxococcia > Myxococcales > Anaeromyxobacteraceae > Anaeromyxobacter. The sequence goes on from JAXLYA010000004.1 coordinate 14,732, forward strand.
CGCGCACGTTCATGCCGTCGCCATACACCGGCAGCGGCAGGTCGCGGACGGCGTTGGCGATCATGAGCGGGATGAGCTTCTCCGGGAACTGCCACGGCCCGTAGTTGTTCGAGCAGCGCGTCACCACCACCGGCATCTTGAAGGTGTGCGCGTAGGCGAGCGCCAGGAGATCGCTCGACGCCTTCGAGGCGGAGTAGGGCGATGAAGGATCGAGCGGGGTCTTCTCGGTGAAGAGGCCGGTCGGCCCGAGCGACCCGTACACCTCGTCGGTCGACACGTGCAGGAAGCGCTTCACCCCGAGCTCGCGCGCCGCCTCGAGGAGCACCTGCGTGCCGCGCACGTTCGTCTCGATGAAGACCGAGGGGGTGAGGATCGAGCGGTCCACGTGGCTCTCGGCCGCGAGGTGCATGATCGCGTCGAGCTGCTCGGTCTTCACGAGGTCGGCGACGAGCTCGCCGTTGCAGATGTCGCCGCGCACGAAGCGGTAGCGCGGGTTGGTCTCGAGCCCCGCGAGGTTCTCGGCGTTGCCCGCGTAGGTGAGCTTGTCGAGGACGACGACGCGCCAGCCGGGCCGCTCGGCGAGCAGCAGCCGGACGAGGTTCGAGCCGATGAAGCCGGCGCCGCCGGTGAGGAGGACGTTCATGTGTCAGCGCTCCGTGGACTCGAACACGACGGCGTCGCGGAACCCGCTACCCTTCGCGTCCTTCTGGGAGACGAGCGGTGCGGCGCCGGAGACCGGCCAGGCGATGGCGAGGTCGGGATCGTCCCAGCGGATGCAGCGCTCGTGCTCGGGTGCGTAGTAGTCGGTCGTCTTGTAGAGGAACTCGGCCTCGTCCGACAGCACGAGGAACCCGTGCGCGAAGCCCTCGGGGACCCACATCTGCAGCTTGTTCTCCGCCGAGAGGCGCTCGCCGAACCAGCGGCCGAAGGTGGACGACCCGCGCCGCAGGTCGACCGCCACGTCGAAGACCTCGCCGCGCACCACGCGCACGAGCTTCCCCTGCGGGCGGGGCTGCTGGTAGTGCAGCCCGCGCAGCACGCTCTTCCCGGAGCGGCTGTGGTTGTCCTGGACGAACGTGACCGGGCGGCCCACGGCCTCGTCGAAGAGCTTCTGATTCCAGCTCTCGAGGAAGAAGCCGCGCGCGTCGCCGAAGACCTTCGGCTCGATCACGAGGACGTCCGGGATCGAAGTCCTGCGGACGTTCACGAGAAGACCTTCGCGCCGAGGAGGTGCCTGAGGTACGCGCCGTAGGTCGACTTGCCGAGCGCGACCGCGCACTTCTCGAGCTGCGCATCGTCGATCCAGCCCTGGCGCCAGGCGACCTCCTCCGGGCAGGCGATCTTGAGCCCCTGGCGCTTCTCGATGGTCGCGATGAACTGGCCGGCCTCGACGAGCGAGTCGTGCGTGCCAGTGTCGAGCCAGGCGTAGCCGCGGCCCATGATCTCGACCGAGAGCCTGCCCTCGTCGAGGTAGAGCCGGTTGAGGTCGGTGATCTCGAGCTCGCCGCGAGAGGAGGGCTTGAGGCCCTTCGCGAGCCGGACGACGTCCGGGTCGTAGAAATAGAGGCCGGTCACCGCGTACTTCGACTTCGGCTTCGCGGGCTTCTCTTCCAGGCTCACCGCCCGGCGCGCGCCGTCGAACTCGACGACGCCGTAGCGCTCCGGGTCGGTCACGGCATAGGCGAACACGGTCGCGCCGTCCGGCCGCTCGTTCGCCGCCTGCACGAGCTTCTGGAACTCGTGGCCGTAGAAGATGTTGTCGCCGAGCACGAGCGCAGAGGGGTCCTTCCCCACGAACTCCGCGCCGAGGATGAACGCCTGCGCGAGGCCGTCCGGGCTGGGCTGGACCTTGTACTCGAGCCGCATCCCCCAGGCCGAGCCGTCGCCGAGCAGGCTCTGGAATCGGGGCGTGTCCTGCGGGGTCGAGATGACGAGCACCTCCCGGATCCCGGCGAGCATGAGCGCCGAGAGCGGGTAGTAGATCATCGGCTTGTCGTAGACGGGCAGCAGCTGCTTCGAGACCGCAAGCGTCGCGGGGTACAGGCGCGTGCCCGCGCCACCGGCGAGGACGATGCCCTTGCGTCGGGAGCTCATGGGGTCGGCACCATACCAGAGGTGAGACGGGCGGATCCTGTCCGGGGACTGGCCCGCCTAGCGGGGACGGCTGCCCGTGGCACGGAACGGGATGACCTCGCCCTCGTCGCGGGGCGGCTGCGCCCCGTCGCCGCCGCCCGGGGCCGCGTACGTCGGCACGATCTTCCGGATCCCCTCGAGGATCGCCCCCCGGTCGCCCGCCTCCGCCAGCCGGCCGAGCTCGGCGATCCGCTCGTCGAGGTCCCGGGGCGGCGCCGGGCTGCGCGCGGCGGCGATGCGGTTCCGGACCACCCGCGTCTCCTCCTCCTCCTCGGTGAGGAGCTCCTCGTGCAGCTTCTCCCCGGGCCTGAGGCCCGTGAAGACGATCGGGATCTCCTCGCCGGGGATGAAGCCGGCGAGCGTGATGAGGTTCGCGGCCATGTCGGCGATCCGGATCGGCTCGCCCATGTCGAGGATGCAGAGGTCGCCGTAGTCGCCGAGGCCGGCGAGCAGCACGAGCCCCACCGCCTCGGGGATCGTCATGAAGTACCGGGTGCAGTCCTCGTGCGTGACCGTGACCGGCCCGCCGCGCTCGATCTGCTCCTTGAAGATCGGCACCACGCTGCCGTTCGAGCCGAGGACGTTGCCGAAGCGCACGGCGGTCATCTTCGTGCGCGACCGCCTCGCCTGCTCCCGCACCACGAGCTCGGCGATGCGCTTCGAGGCGCCCATCACCGAGGACGGCTTCACCGCCTTGTCGGTCGAGATGAACACGAGGCGCTCCGCGCCGCAGGCGTCGGCCATGCGGACCACGTTGCGCGTGCCGAGCACGTTGTTCTTGATGGCCTCCTCCGGCGCCTCCTCCATGAGCGGCACGTGCTTGTGCGCCGCCGCGTGGAAGACGAACTCGGGCCGGTAGCGCTCCCCGAGGCGCAGGAGGCGTGAGGGCTCGCGGATGTCCGCCACCTGGGTGTGCACCACCACGCCCGGCCGCGTCTCCCGCAGCCGGCGGGCGAGCAGGTAGAGCCCGTTCTCGTTCATGTCGACGAGCACGAGCGCACCCACGCCGTGTCCCGCGAGCTGGGTCGCGATCTCGGCGCCGATGGAGCCCGCGGCGCCGGTGACGAGCACGCGGCGCCCCTCGACGAGCCGCCGGATCTCGCCGCCGTCGAAGTCCACGGCGTCCCGCGGGAGGAGGTCCTCCGGCGAGAGGTCGTGGAGCATCGCCGTGCCGATCTTCTGGTCGAGCACCGCGAAGGAGGCCGGGACGATCTTGAAGCTCACCTTGAGCTTCCCGCAGAGCGTGAGGATCTCGCGGATCCGGGCGGCGGGGAGCCGCGGGATCGCGAGCATCACCATCGTCGCGTGGAGGTCGCGCACCACCCGCGGGAGCTCCTCCAGCGTCCCGAGGACCGGGCGCCCGCCGATCCAGGCGCCCACCTTCGCCGGGTCATCGTCCACGAAGCCGAGCACCGAGTAGCCGTGGTCGGGCGAGCGGAGCAGGTCGCGCAGGAGGAGGTCGCCCGCGCTTCCGGCGCCGACGATCACGGTGCGCTGCGCGCCGCCGTGCGCGCGCGCGCCTGCTCGTGCAGCCACGCGGCGGCCATGCGCGGGGTGAACCGGAAGGCGCTCGTGAGCGCGAGCGACACGAAGAACTCGATCGCGAGGACCCCGGGCGGGAAGACCACGTCCCAGAACAGGTGGAAGAACGCGACGAAGAGGACGGACCCGGCGGCGAGCGCGACGACGAGCCGCAACCCCTCCGAGAGGCCCGACATCCGGAAGGACCAGCGGTGAAGGCGCGCCCGGTAGAGCGCCCCGAGCCTGAGCACGATGAGGAGGAGCGTGGCCTCCGGCGCGTGGGCGGCGTACTCGGCCGGGACCTGGCCCTCGAAGCGGAGGAGGAAGGCGGTCTGGAGCGCCGCGAGCGTGGCGATCGCGTCCAGGCCGAGCACCACCCAGGATCGGGCCTTGCTCGACCGCACGAATGCCCAGATCTGGAGCAGCCGCGACCCGCCCATGGCGACGCCATCCCCCCGGGAAAACCACTGGTTTACGGTCCGTAAGCCCCCTGACGGCGTAACCTGGAGCGCGGGGAGAATACTCCCCTCCCGGACGTGACGTGTAATCCATCGACTGGATACCCACGCAGGCCCTCCTCCACGACCCGACCGCGATCACGCCCACCTCGCGTTATCAAGGAGGGCATGCTCGCCCCCCTGTTCCTCACCCTGGCGCTCTCGCAGGCGCCGGCCGATCCCGAGCCGCCCGCCCTCCGTCTCCCCTCGACCGTCGTCCCGCTCGAGGGCGAGCTCGACCTCGCCGTCGATCCCGCCGGAGAGCACCACTCCGGCGAGGCGCGCTACACCGTGCGCCTCGACGCCCCGGCCTCCGTCATCTGGCTGCACGCCGCGGGGGAGATGGACATCGGCCGCGCCACCGTCGGCGGGAAGCTCGCCCGCGTGGTGCGGAAGCCCGGCGACCTCGTCGGCCTCGTGCTCGACGCGCCCGCGCTCGCGGGCACCACGCAGCTCGAGCTCGCCTTCACCGGCGAGGTCGACCGCGTCCGCTCGCGCGGCCTCTATGCGGTCGCCGAGGGCGACTGGTACGCGTACACCTTCTTCGAGCCCGTCGACGCGCGCCGCGCGTTCCCGTGCTTCGACGAGCCGTGGGCGAAGATCCCCTGGCGGCTCACGCTGCGCGTGCCGAAGGGCAACCGCGCCTTCGCGAACGCCCCGGTCGAGGCCGAGGAGGACCTCGGCAAGGAGACGCGCGTCACCTTCGCGAGGTCGAAGCCGCTGCCGACCTACCTCGTCGCGTTCGTGGTCGGGCCGTTCGACGTCGTGGACGGCGGCACCGGCGGCGCGGCGAAGGTGCCGGTGCGCTTCCTCGTGCCGAAGGGGCGCGGGCCGGAGACCGCGTACGCCGCCACCGTCACCGGCCGGATGATCGACCTCCTCGAGCAGGCGACCGGCGTGCCGTACCCGTACGAGAAGTGCGACGTCGCCGTGGTGCCGCGCTTCTGGGGCACGATGGAGCACCCGGGCATCGTCGCGCTCGGCCAGCCGCTCACGCTCATCAAGAAGGAGGACGACTCGCGCCAGCGCCGCGAGCGCTACGCGCAGATCGCGATCCACGAGCTCGCGCACCACTGGTTCGGCGACCTCGTCACGATGGCGTGGTGGGACGACACCTGGCTCAACGAGTCCTTCGGCTCGTGGATCGACGCGCCCGTCACGGACGCGCTCGAGCCGTCCTGGCGGCACCTCCTCGAGGCGCGGGTCGGCGGCCGGGCGCAGGCCCTCGCCGCCGACGGCCTCCCCTCGGCGAAGGCCATCCGCCAGCCGGTGGCCTCCGTCCACGACATCGAGGGCTCGTTCGACAACGCCATAACGTACGCGAAGGGCTCCACCGTGCTCGCGATGTTCGAGGCCTACGTGGGCCCGGACCGCTTCCGGGCGGCGGTGAAGCGCCACCTCGAGGCGAAGGCCCACGGCACCGCCACCACCGACGACCTCGTCGCCGCCTTCGGCCAGGCGCTCGGCGCGGACGTCGCGGGCGCGCTGCGCGGCTTCGTCGAGCAGCCGGGCGCGCCGTTCCTCGCGGTCGAGAAGGCCTGCGGCCCCGGTGGCGCGAAGGCGGTGGTGACGCAGAGCCGGTTCCTCGCGGCCGGCGGCAGCGCGCCGGGGAGCTGGACCGTGCCCGTCTGCGTGAAGCTCGGCGCGAAGGGCCAGGAGCCGGCGGTGGTGTGCGGCCTCGCGGGCGCGCCGCGGGCGGAGCTCGCGCTCCCCTACTGCCCGGAGTGGCTCTACCCCAACGCGCGCGGCACCGGCTACTGGGTGTCGGCGCTCCCCGCGAAGGGGCTCGACGCGCTCGCCGGGCGGCTCGACCTGCGCGAGCAGCTCACGCTCGCGAACGACGCGCGGCTCCTCGCGGACCGCGGCGACCTGCCGGTGGAGGCCGCGCTGGCGCTCGGCCTCGCGCTCGCGGCGTCGCCGGACCGGATGGGCGTGCAGGCCGCGCTCGGCCTCCTCTCGCTCGTGAACCACGACGCGCTCTCGCAGAAGGACCGCGTGCGCCACGAGCAGCTCCTCTCGAGGACGTTCGGCCCGCGCGCCCGCGCGCTCGGCTGGCTCCCGCGCGAGGGCGACGACGCCGAGGTGAACGCGCTGCGCCGCCAGCTCCTGCAGGCCGCCGCCCGCGGCGGCAAGGACCCGGTGCTCGTGAAGCAGGCCAGCGCGCTCGCCGACGCGTGGCTCGGAGATCGCGGCGCCGTGCCGCCCGAGGTCTCCCAGGCGGCGCTCGGGGTCGCCGCGCGGTTCGGCGACCGCGCCCTCCTCGAGCGGATCGTCGAGGAGGCCGCGCGCTCCGAGGACCGCACCGAGCGCACCCAGCTCCTCGCCGCCCTCGGCGAGTTCCGCGACCCCGCCCTCGCGCGCGAGGCGCTCTCGCTCGTGGTCCCGCCGGGCACGGCGGCCGCGGACGCGGGCCCGCAGTTCGACCTGCGCGAGACCTTGCCCATCCTGCGCGCGCAGCTCGGGCACCCCGAGACGCAGCCCATCGCCTGGAAGGCGCTCGTCGGCCGCTGGGACGCCATCGCCGCGAGCACCCGCTCCGACGACGGCATCGGCCTCACGGTGTCGGCGGCGGCGGGCGCGTGCGTCCCCTCGCGGCGCGCCGAGATCGCGGGTTTCCTCACGCCGCGCGCGGAGCAGTTCGAGGGCGCGCCGCGGGCCCTGGCGCGGGCCCTCGAGGCGGCCGACCTCTGCGCCGCGACCCGGGCCCGGAATGCGAAGGGCGTCTCCGCGTTCCTGGCGAGGAACGCGAGGAAGTAGCGCAGCGTCGGAGCGTGAAGAAGCGTGAAGGGGAGGGAAGGTGAGCGCGGCGGGACGTGACCGTGCGTACGGGCGGGCGCCTCCCGGGGTCGCCCGTTAACCTTCCGCCCCGTGTGGGGTCGGGGACGTGGTACGAGTCCGCCCGGCTCGCGAAGGACCACGCGAGCAGCCGCAACGACCTCCCCGTCGCCGGAGCTCATCCATGTCGAAGCGCAACGTCATCGTCTCCATCGTGGTCGCCGTGGCCGCCGTCGGCGGCCTCGCCGCCTGGAAGCTCGGCACGGCCAAGTCCGGGCCGCCGGTCAAGATGGAGACCGCGAAGCTCGAGAAGGGCCGGATCCTCGCGAAGGTCACCGCGAGCGGCACGCTCTCGGCGCTCGTCACCGTGCAGGTCGGCAGCCAGGTCTCCGGCCGCATCGCGGAGCTGCACGCCGACTTCAACACGCCCGTGAAGAAGGGCCAGCTCATCGCGAAGATCGACCCGCAGCTCTTCTCGGCCGCCGTCGAGCAGGCCCGCGCGAACCTCGCCGCCGCGACCGGCAACCTCGCGAAGGCGAAGGCCCAGGCCGCCGACGCCGCGCGCCAGGCCGCCCGCTCGAAGGCGCTCCTCGACAAGAAGCTCGTGGCCCAGGCCGACTACGACACCGCCCAGTCCACCGCCGACGCGAGCGCGGCCGGCGTCGCCGCCGCGGAGGGCACCGTCGCGCAGACGCGGGCCGCGCTCCACCAGGCCGAGGTCAACCTCAACTACACGAACATCCTCTCGCCGACCGACGGCGTCGTGATCTCGCGCAGCGTGGACGTCGGCCAGACGGTGGCCGCCTCCCTGCAGGCGCCGACCCTCTTCGTCATCGCCGAGGACCTGAAGCGCATGCAGGTCGACACCTCGGTCGCCGAGGCCGACGTGGGCCGGCTGCGCGAGGGCATGGACGCGAGCTTCACGGTCGACGCGTACCCGGCGGAGGTCTTCCGCGGCAAGGTCCGCCAGATCCGCAACGCGCCGACCACCGTGCAGAACGTGGTGACCTACGACGCGGTGGTCGACGTCGCGAACCCGGAGCTGAAGCTGAAGCCCGGCATGACCGCGAACGTCACCTTCGTCTACGCCGAGAAGGAGGACGTGCTGAAGGTCCCGAACGCCGCGCTCCGCTTCCGTCCGCCGCCGAACATGCTCGCCGAGTCGCGCCCGCAGGGCGGCGGCCAGGCCGGTGCGCCGGCTGGCCAGCGCGCCGAGGGCCGCCCGCAGGGTGGCGGCCAGCCCGGCGCCGGTCCCGGCGGGCAGCGCCCGAGCGGCGGCGGGATGCGCGGGGCCGAGCCGCCCGACCGCCGCACGATCTGGGTGATGCGCGAGGAGAAGCCCGCGCCCGTGCGCGTCCGCACCGGCATCTCCGACGGCTCGTTCACCGAGCTCGTCGAGGGCGAGCTCAAGGAAGGCGACGTCGTCGTCACCGACGCGCAGGGCCCGCCGTCCGGCTTCGCCCAGGCGATGCGGCGCGGGCTCTAGGAGGCGGCCATGGCGGGCGCCCCGCTCATCCAGCTGGAAGACGTCACGAAGGTCTACACCATGGGCGACGTCGAGCTCCGCGCGCTCGACGGCGTCTCGCTCGGCATCGCCGAGGGCGAGTTCACCGCGATCATGGGCGCGTCCGGCTCGGGCAAGTCGACGCTCATGAACCTGCTCGGCTGCCTCGACCGGCCCACCTCCGGCCGCTACCTGCTCGAGGGCCAGGAGATCTCGAAGCTCGACAACGACGCGCTGGCGGCGATCCGCAACCGCACGCTCGGCTTCGTCTTCCAGAACTTCAACCTCCTCTCGCGCACGAGCGCGCTCGAGAACTGCGAGCTGCCGCTCCTCTACTCCGGCGTGCCGGCGCACGAGCGCCACGCGCGCGCGAAGGAGTCGCTCGAGCGCGTGGGCCTCGGCAGCCGCCTCGACCACCACCCGAACCAGATGTCCGGCGGCCAGCAGCAGCGCGTGGCCATCGCCCGCGCGCTCGTGAACCGCCCGCGGGTGATCCTGGCCGACGAGCCGACCGGCAACCTCGACTCGCGCACCAGCGTCGAGGTGATGGCGCTCTTCCAGGAGCTGGGCCGGACCGGCATCACGGTCATCCTCGTGACGCACGAGCCGGACATCGCCGAGCACGCGGCGCGGGTGATCACGATGCGCGACGGCAAGGTCCGGCACGACGTCCGGCAGGTCCCGAAGCCGGCGGTGCCCGGCGAGGGGCACGAGGAGGCGACGGCATGAGCTGGCTCGTGACGCTCCGGGTGGCGCTGCGCGCGCTCGCCCGCAACAAGCTGCGCTCCTTCCTCACCGGCCTGGGCGTCGTCATCGGCACCGGGGCGGTCATCGCGATGGTCGCCATCGGCGACGGCGCGAAGGCCCGGGTCGAGGCGACCTTCGCCGCCATGGGCTCGAACATGCTCATGGTGCTGAACGGCTCCTCCCAGGGCGGCGGCGCGATGGGCGGCTTCGGCTCCCTGCCGACCCTGACCTGGGACGACCTCCACGCCATCCAGACCGAGCTGTCGGCGGTGAAGTACGCGGCGCCCATCCTCCGCACGAGCGCCCAGCTCACCGCCGAGGAGCTGAACTGGGGCACCTCGGTGCAGGGCACGACGCCCGAGTTCGTCTCGGTGCGCAACTGGCCGGTCGCCTCCGGCGCCTTCTTCACCCAGTCCGACGTGGACGGCGGCACGAAGGTCGTGCTGCTCGGCCAGACGGTCGTCGAGAAGCTCTTCGGCGTCGGCGCGGACCCCATCGGCCGCGTGATCCGGATAAAGAACGTGCCGTTCAACGTGGTGGGCGTGCTCGACAAGAAGGGCCAGTCGCCCTTCGGCCAGGACCAGGACGACGTCGTCATCATCCCGGTCACCACCTTCCAGCAGAAGATCCAGGGCGGCCTGAAGAACGTCATCTCCGGGCAGATCGCGGTCTCGGCCGTCTCCTCCGACGCCACCGGCCGCGCCCAGAGCCAGATCCGCTCGCTGCTCCGCGACCGCCACAAGCTCGGCCTCGACGCCGAGGACGACTTCCAGATCCGCAACCTCTCCGAGGTCGCGTCCGCGCAGGCCGAGGGCACCCGCACCATCACCACGCTCCTCATGGCCATCGCCGCCGTGTCGCTCTTCGTCGGCGGCATCGGGATCATGAACATCATGCTCGTGTCGGTGACCGAGCGGACCCGGGAGATCGGCGTCCGCATGGCCGTCGGCGCGCGGGCGCGCGACATCCAGCTGCAGTTCCTCGTCGAGGCGCTCACGCTCTCGGTGGGCGGCGGGCTCATCGGCGTCGCCCTCGGCGTCGGCGCCGGCACCTGGCTCGCCTCGGCCTTCGGCTGGTCGATGCTGGTCCGCCCGGACATCATCCTCGTCGCGGTCGCCTTCTCCGCGCTCGTCGGCATCGGCTTCGGCTTCTACCCGGCGCTCAAGGCGAGCCGCCTCGACCCCATCACCGCGCTCCGCTTCGAATGAACCCAGCCATGGACAGGCCTCGCACCTCGCGGCTCCTCGTCGCCCTCCTCGCCGTCGCGGCGGCGCTGCCCGCCCGGGCGGTCAAGAACCCCACCGGCGCGGAGGCGCCCCTCTCGCTCGCCGACGCCGAGTCGCTCGCGCTCGCGCACCAGCCCGAGCTGCGGGCCGCCCGCGCCCAGACCCGCGCCGCGAAGGCCCGGCTCGGGCAGTCGACGAGCACCCTCCTCCCGCAGATCACCGGCACCGGCAGCGTGGTGCGCGCGGGCGGCGAGGGGCTGAAGACCGGCGACACCTGGTCCTACGGCCTCTCCGGCACGCAGCCCATCGTCGACCTCGGCGCCTTCTTCAACCGCGCGGCGTCGAGCGCCTCGGCGAGCGCGCAGGAGGAGTCGGAGAAGGACACGCTCGAGGCGGTCGTGCTCGGCGTCCGCACCGCCTGGTTCTCCGCGGCCGCGGCCCGCGACCTCGTCGAGGTCGCGAAGGAGACCTTCGCGAACCGCGAGGCGCACCTCGAGCAGGTGAAGGGCTTCGTGGAGGTCGGCACCCGGCCGGAGATCGACCTCGCCCAGGCCCGCGCCGACCGCGCCTCGGCGCAGGTCCAGCTCATCACCGCCCGCAACGACTACGCGACCGCGCTCGCCCGCCTCAACCAGGCCATGGGCGTCGTCGGGGCCACCGACTACGCGCTCGCGCCCATCGAGTTCCCGGCCGTGCAGGGCGAGGACGCCGCGCTCGACGCGCTCGTGAACGAGGCCCTCTCCCGCCGCGCCGATCTCGCCGCGCTCGCGCGCCAGCGCGACGCCTCGGCGGCCTCGCTGCGCTCGAGCTGGTCGGGCTTCGCGCCCACGCTCGACGCCACCGGCAAGATCGGCCAGGCCGGCCCGGACCTCTCCTCCACGCGGGAGTCCTGGAACGCCGGCCTCGTGCTCACCTGGCCGCTCTTCCAGGGCGGGCGGACCGCGGCGCAGGTGCGGGAGGCCTCGGCGAACCTCGAGGTCCTCGACGCGCAGGCCGAGTCGGTGAAGCTCGCGGTGCGGCTCGGGGTCGAGCAGGCCTGGCTGTCGGTGCAGGCCGCCCGGGCGTCGCTCGAGGCGACCGGCGAGGCGCTCGCGAACGCGAAGGAGCGGCTGCGCCTCGCGGACGCGCGGTACCAGAACGGCCTCGGCAGCGGCATCGAGCTCAACGACGCGCAGGTCGCCGAGACGACCGCCGCGGCGCAGGAGGTCCAGGCGCGGTTCAACCTGGCCACCGCGCGGGCGTCGCTCATCCGCGCGCTGGGCCGTTAGCGCCGCGGCGGTCTGCGCCCCCGCTACTTCCGCCCGGCCGCGAAGACGATCGGGAAGAGCCCCGGCACGACCTCGAGCCGCTCGACCGAGAAGCCGGCCTGCTCGATGGCCGCCGCGAGGGTCGCGCGCGTGAACCGGCGCCGGCCGGGGAACCCGGCCAGCGCGCCGAGGACCCTGGAGGCGACCCGCGCCCGGAGCGTCTCGTCGTGGGCGTAGGTCGGCGCGACGAGGAGGCCGCCCGGCCGGAGCACCCGCGCCAGCGCGGCGAGCGCGGCCTCGAGGTCCGGGACGAGATGCAGCACGTTCGCCGCCACGACGGCGTCGAACGAGCCGGGCGCGAGGTCGAGCGCGTACAGGTCCGCCACGCGGCAGGTGACGTTCGTGAGCCGCTCCGCCACGAGGCGGCGCTGCAGCTGCTCCACCATCGCCGTGGCGTAGTCCGTCGCGGTGACCTGGGCGGCGCACCGCGCGATCACCTCCGTCACGAGCCCCGTGCCGGCCGCGACCTCGAGCACCTCGCCTGCGCCCCGCACCGCCTCCGCCACGAGCTGGAGCGTCCGCGGCATCGGGCCGCCGAGCAGCACCATCGAGCGGTCGTAGCGCGCGGCGTTTCGCTCCCAGTAGCCTCGCCCCGGGTCTTCGCTCATGGCGCCAGCCTAGCGCCCGAGCGCGGACGCCGCCCTGCGTCCGACGGCCACACGCTCGAGCCCGAGCCAAGCCGCGAGCTCCCCGAGCGCCTCCCGGAGCTCGGCCGCCGTCTCCTTCGGCGCGCCCGGCTCCAGGAACGCCGCGTGCACCCGCAGGCGCGACGCCGCGCGGTCGGCCTCGAGGTCCACCCGCGCCACGAGGCGATCGCCGAGCAGGAACGGCAGCACGTAGTACCCGTGCTCGCGCTTCGCGGCCGGCGTGTAGACCTCGAGCCGGAAGCGGAAGTCGAAGAACGCCTCGGTGCGCTTGCGCTCGAAGACGAGCGAGTCGAACGGGGAGAGGAGCGCGCGGCCGGTCGCGGCGCGCGGGAGGCGCGCGTCCCGGTGGCGCCAGGCGGGCTTCGCGAGCCCCTCCACGCGGACGGGCACGAGCACGCCCGCCTCCTCGAGCGCCGGGAGCGCGGCCTTCAGGTCCGCGAGCGGGAGCCGGAAGTAGTCGCGCAGGCAGCCCGCGGTCGCGACGCCGAGGGCCCGGGCGGAGCGCTCGACGAGCGCGCGGATCGCCTCGTCGCGCGGCGGCGGCGCGGAGGGGTGGTGCTCGGGCGGGACGACGCGCTCGGTGAGGTCGTAGCGCTGCTCGAACTGGGTGCTGCGGCCCGCCGACACGACCCGGCCCGACCAGAACAGCACCGCCAGCGCGCGCTTCCCGTCCGACCAGTTCCAGCCCCAGTCCTTCTTCCCGCGCCGGGCGCCGCCGTCGACGAGCTTCTCGAGCTCGCGCGCGGTCAGCGGCCCGTGCTTCGCGACGAGGGCGTGCACCTCCTCCACGAACCCGGGCCGCTTCTTCGCGAGCCGCAGCGAGAAGGTCCAGGCCTCGCGCTCCCAGTCGTCCCCGCGCCAGCGCAGCAGCGGGTGCAGCTCCACGGGGATGAACGAGGCGACGTGTGCCCAGGACTCCACGATCCGCCGGGGCGCCTCGCTCGCGGCCCGGTCGAGGAGCGCGCGCTCGTAGGGCCCGAGGCGCGAGAAGATCGGCAGGTAGTGGCTGCGGGCGACCCGCTGGATCGAGTCGATCTGCACGAGGCCGAGCGACCGGACGACGCCGGCCACCGTGCCGACGTCGACCCGGCGGCGATCGGGCCGGTGGTCGAGCCCCTGGGCGGCGAGCGCGAGCCTCCGGGCCTCGGAGCGCGAGAGGGAATCCACGGATCGAGCCTATACAGGCGTGCAGGCGCGACGGCAAGGCGCCGCCCGGGGCGGCGAGCTTGTACCGGCCACCCGACCTTCGGGCTATCTTGCCGCCCCGCATGACCCAGCCCGAGACCGCCGCACCCTCCGCTCCGCCCGAGGGGCTCCCCGAGAACGCCTTCCGCGAGCTCGCGCCCGGCGAGACGTACCAGCCGGCGGTGCCGGCGAGCGCGGCGCCGCCCGAGGTGACGCTCCGTTCGATCGCCCAGGGCGTCCTCTGGTCGGTCGTGTTCTCCGCGGCGGCGACCTACATCGCGCTCAAGCTCGGGCAGGGCATCGAGTCCGCGATCCCGATCTCGATCCTCGCGGTCGGCCTCTCGGCGGTCATCGCGAAGACGATGGCCCGCCGGGCGTCCACGATGCTCGAGAACGTGAACGTGCTCGCCATCGGCGCCACCTCCGGCATCGTCGCCGGCGGCTCGGTCTTCACGATGCCGGCGGTCTTCATCCTCGGCCTCGAGGGGCGCTCCTCGCCCTGGCAGATCTTCCTCGTGCCGCTCCTCGGCGCGGTGCTGGGCGTCTTCCTGCTGGCGCCCTTCCGGCGCTACTTCACGCACGACCTCCACGGGAAGCTCCCGTTCCCGGAGGGCCGCGCCACCACCGAGATCCTCGTCGCCGGCAACAAGGGCGGCGAGAGCGCCACCGTGCTCGCCTGGTCCGCCGGCCTCGCGGCGGTGTTCGACTTCGTGGGCCCGTCGATGCGGGCCTGGTCCGACACCTTCTCCACCGCCGCCATCGGCGCGCTCCAGGGCTTCACCGACAAGGTGAAGGCGGTCTTCACCATGAACACGACCGCGGCCATCTTCGGCCTCGGCTACATCATGGGCGTCGACTACGCGGCGATCATCCTCGCCGGCTCCTTCCTCTCCTACTTCGTCCTCATCCCGCTCTTCGCCTGGCTGGGGCCGCACATCGCCTCCGTCATCCCGCCCGGCACCCAGCTCATCTCGCAGATGGACGCGGCCGCGCTCTTCACCACCTACGCGCGCCCCATCGGCATCGGCGGCATCTTCGCGGCGGGGATCATCTCGATCCTCAAGATGTCGCCGGTCATCGTGCAGGCGGTCCGGCTCGCGGTCGGCGAGGTCGCCCGGCTCGCGAGGGGCGGCGTGGTGAGCTCGAGCGAGCGCACCGACCGCTCGCTCAACATGTCGAGCGTGCTCCTCGGCATCCTCGGCACCGGCGTCGTCGTCTTCCTGTACTTCCGCTTCTCGGTGCTCGCGGGCGAGGAGCGGGCGACGACCCTCGCGCTCCTCTCCACCGGGCTCACCCTCGGCGTCTCGTTCCTGTTCGCGGCGGTCTCGGCCTGGGCCATCGCGATGATCTCCATCACGCCCATCTCGGGCATGACGCTCACGACACTCATCATCACCGCGGTCGTGCTCTCGTCGCTCGGCCTCAAGGGCGAGAGCGGCATGCTGCAGACGCTCCTCATCGGCGGCGTGGTCTGCACCGCGCTCTCGATGTCCGGCTCGCTCGTCACCCAGTACAAGATCGGCTACTGGCTCGGCGCGACGCCCCGCCGGATCGAGCTCGGCAACCTCGCCGGCTCGGTCATCGCCTCCGCGGCGACGACCGCGGTCATCTACCTCATGGCGAAGGTGTACGGCTTCGGCCCCGGCTCGGTGATGCCCGCGCCGCAGCCGAACGCGATGGCCGCCGTGCTCACCGGCGTGATGGGCTCGGGCGGCGCGCCGTGGTTCCTGTACGCGATCGGCGCGGTCTTCGCGGTCGCGGCCGAGCTCTGCGGCGTCTCCGGCCTCGCGCTCGCGCTCGGCATGTACCTGCCGATGGACCTCAACTCGCCGCTCGTCGTGGGCGCCAGCGTGGCGTGGCTCGTGAAGCGCTCCTCGAAGGACGAGAAGGTGGGCGCCGCGCGCCACGAGCGCGGCACGCTCATCGCGTCCGGCTTCATCGCGGGCGGGGCGCTCGTGGGCGTCTTCGCCGCGCTCCTCAAGTTCCTCGAGGACAAGACCGGGCACGTCCTCACGCCCGACCTCACGAAGCTCGGCGGCCTCGGCCAGGCGCTCGAGGCCTGGGGCAACTGGACCGGCCTCCTCGCGTTCGCGGCGCTCTCCGCGTTCGTCTACGTCGCGTCGAAGCGGGCGGCGAAGGAGCCGGCCGCTTAGGACAGGGCGATGGCCCTCTCCGCCTGGATCGTGGGCGTGATGCTCCTCGCCATGGGCGAGGCTCCGAAGGTTCCAGCGCCGGAGGTCCCGGACCTCTCCTTCATGCAGGGGAGCTGGTGCGGCGGCTCGGGCGGCGCGACCGAGGAGGAGGTGTGGCTCGCGCCGCGCGGCGGGCTCCTCCTCGGGATGCACCGCGACGTGAGGCCCGGGCGGCCGACCTCCTTCGAGTTCCTCCGCATCGAGCTCGCGCCGGGCGAGACCGCCTACGTCGCGCAGCCCCAGGGCCGTCCCCCGGTCCGCTTCGCGCTCTCGTCGCACGGGCCGCGCTTCGTGCTGTTCGCGAACCCGGCGCACGACTTCCCGAAGCGGATCCGCTACGAGCGCCTGGACGACGACACGCTCATGGCGACCGTGGACGCGGGCGCGGACGGCAAGGGCGCGCAGCGCTTCACCTGGCGCCGGTGTCCGCTCGA
Organism: Anaeromyxobacter sp.; assembly: GCA_046351695.1. GTDB lineage: Bacteria > Myxococcota > Myxococcia > Myxococcales > Anaeromyxobacteraceae > Anaeromyxobacter. The sequence continues at coordinate 30,900 of JAXLYA010000004.1, forward strand.
GGCCACGGCGCCGCGCTGAGCTACCGCCGCACGCTCACCCCGACGAACACGGGCTGCGCTGGCGGCGCGTTCCGCGTCTCGCCCTCCACCCGCGCCGGCCGGAACACGATCACGATCACCGGGCCGCGCGCGACGACCGGCGCCATCGCGGTCGTCCGGTCCTCGCCGGTCGGGTCGAACCGGCGCGACACCGCCTCGGCGGCGGCCGCGTCGCCCTTCACGTCGGCGGGGCGCTCGGTGGGCACCACCGGCACCGAGGGCGCCTCGAGGGCGAGGTGGATGGGACGCGGCGCCCGGGTCGCGGTCGCCTGGGCGGCCGCGCTCACCGGGAGGAGCACCAGGGCGGCGACGAGCGCACGGAGGACGGGGGCCATGTGGAAAGGGTCCCGCCACCCGTCGGGCCCCGTAAGACCCCAATCCGGGGCGCGGCCGAACCGCGCAGCCTCTCTACAGGACCCGCTCGATCGTCACCACGTCGACGAGGCCGAAGACGTTGTAGAGCGCCGGGATCACCTTCTCCGGCGGGTGCTTGCGGCGGAGCGCGGCGACCTTCTCGGTGCCCGCGCGGTAGGCGGGCAGGTACATGCGGCCGTTCAAGGGGTGGCGGCCCCAGGCGCCGGAGAGCTTGTCGGCCCGCTCCTCGGAGCACAGGTACTCGTTCCGGAGCACGGCCGCGACCTCGGCCTGCGGGCGCTTCTCGCGCCAGGTCAGCCACGAGGACTGGTTCTTCGCGTCGTCCTGCAGGACCCCGAGGATCATGCCGGCCTGGAGGTCCGGGTCGGGCAGCTCGTGGATCTCCTTCACGCCCATCGCCATCAGCATCGCGTTGTTGGCGAGCCCCTCCGAGAGCGCCGCGCCGCGGGTGCTCATCGTGAGCACGGTGCCCTCGAAGCCGAGCTTCCCCTGCACGTACAGTCCCTGGGCGAGCGCGAAGTTCGTCACGTGCCCCGGCACGACCTCGTGCGACACGAGCTGCGCGAACTCCGGCACCGAGATCTCGAGCGCCGCGTTGAGCTCGTACGTCGCCTCGTACCGCGGCGAGCCGTCCGGGTTCCGCGCCCGGCCGACGTAGTTCATGGAGCCCGAGAACCAGGCGTTCTCGATGGGGAGGAACTGGATGTTGGCGCGCGGGACGTGGTGGAGCGAGGCCGGCAGGTAGGGCACGACGTGCTTGCGCGTGCCCTCCTCCAGGAGCGCGATGTACGCGTCGGCGAGCTGGGGGATCGACTTCCGCGGGACGAGGCGGTCCTTCCGCCACGCGTCCACGGCGGCGAGCAGCTTCTGTGGCGTGCCGGTCTCGTACCCGGCCTTCGCGAGGAGGGCGCGCAGGAGCTCACGCTTCTCCCTCGGGTCGCTCGGCTCCGGCGGCGTGCCGGTGCAGGCCATCACGGCGCGCTCGTAGGGCACCTCGGGGCCGCGGTGGAGGAGCTCCTGCACGAGCTCGAAGATCACGCCCAGGCTCTCGCCCTGCGCCTGGAGGTACGCGCCGCGCAGGCCGCCCAGCGTCTTCCCGGCCTGGGTCAGCTCGGCGATCGCGCCCCGCACGTCCACCGCCGCGAGGTACGCGTCGATGGCCGCGGCGTCGGGCTGCTTCGCCGAGACGCCGCCGGTCTCGCGCAGCCGGGCGGCCGCGGGGTGGGTGTAGGCGACGGGGAGCGGCTCGTCGGAGTACCAGGAGTCCGCGATGTAGCGGCCCGTCCCCGAGGGGTTCATGACGTCGCCGCCCCACAGGGTGTCGATGCCGAGGATGGCGGTGGCGGTCGTCTGCGCGAGCTTGGCTTCCTGCGCCATGGTGTCGGGCTCCTTTTCGTTGGGGCAGAACCTACACCGACGCTAGACTGCGCGCCCGAGTTCCAAGCGCAACCCGGAAGGGAATCCCGAATGGACGAGTCGGCCACGAAGTCGCTGCCCGAGAACGCCTACCGGCCGCTCAAGCCCGGCGAGACCTACGCTCCCTACGTGCCCTCGAGCGCGACCCTGCCCGAGGCCACGCCGCGGGCCATCGGGTGGGGCGTCTTCCTGACCGTCATCTTCACGGTCGCCTCGGCCTACTCCGGCCTCAAGGTCGGCCAGGTCATGGAGGCGGCGATCCCGATCTCGATCCTCGCGATCGGCCTCGCCCGCGTCTACGCGCGGCGCTCGTCCATCGTCGAGAACGTCATCATCACCGGCATCGGCGGCATGTCCGGCGCGGTGGTGGCGGGCGCCATCTTCACGCTGCCCGCGCTCTACATCCTCAAGCTCGACCCGCACCCCTGGCAGACCATCTTCATCTGCCTCGCCGGCGGCGCGCTCGGCATCCTCTTCCTCATCCCGCTGCGCCGGTACTTCGTGCGCGAGACGCACGGGGAGTTCCCGTTCCCCGAGGCGACCGCCATCACCGAGGTGCTCGTCACCGGCGAGAAGGGCGGCTCGCAGGCGAAGCTGCTCCTCCAGGCGACCGGCATCGCGGCGGTCTACGACTTCTTCGTCACCACCTTCCAGGTCTGGAAGGAGTTCATCGACTTCCGCTTCGTGCCCGCCGTCGACGGGCTCGCGAAGAAGGCGAAGCTCGCCATGAGCTTCGACGCCATCGGCTTCATCCTCGGCCTCGGCTACGTGATGGGCCTGCGGTCGTCGATGATCCTCGTCGCGGGCGGCGTGCTCTCGAACCTCGTGCTCGTGCCGATCATCTGGTACGTCGGCCAGCACGTCCCCGAGGCGGTCTACCCCGCGACCGCGCCCATCTCGGGCATGACCGCGAACCAGATCTTCCGCGGCTACGTCCGGTTCATCGGCGTGGGCGCCATCGCGACCGCCGGGATCTTCGGCATCCTGAAGTCGCTCCGGGTCATCGCCTCCTCCTTCGGCATCGCCGTGAAGGCCTTCCGCTCCGGCGGCGAGGCGCACCTCGAGCGCACCGACCGCGACATCTCGGTGATGACCATCCTCATCGGCGTGGTCGTCTCGACGCTCGGGGTCGCGATCTTCCTCGGCACGCTCGACGGCTCCGTGACCACGCTCGTCATCGGGCTCCTCCTCACCATCGTCTTCTCCTTCTTCTTCACGACCGTCGCCGCGAACGCCATCGCCACCACCGCGCGCAACCCGGTGTCGGGCATGACGATGCTGACGATCATCATCTCGTCGGTCGTGCTCCTGCAGTTCGGCCTCTCCGGCCGCACCGGCATGTTCTTCGTGATGGCGATGGCGGGCATGGTCTGCACCGCGCTCTCGGTCTCCGGCCAGGCCATCACCGACCTCAAGACCGGCTACTGGCTCGGCTCGACGCCGCGCGAGCAGGAGCGCTGGAAGTTCCTGGGCGTGCTCGTCGCCGCCGCCGCGGCCGGCCTCACCATCCACATCCTCAACGTGAGCTTCCAGTTCGGCGAGGCCACCGAGGGGGATCTCAGGCCCGTGCTCGCGTCCCCGCAGGCCTCCATCATGAAGGCGCTCGTCGAGGGCTTCATGAGCCAGCAGCCGGTCGCCTACCTCCTCTTCGCGGTCGGGGCGTTCATCGCGGTGGTCCTCGAGATGCTGAAGGTCCCGGCGCTCACCTTCGCGCTCGGCATGTACCTCCCGCTCGAGCTCAACACCCCGGCGCTCGTCGGCGGCGTCTTCCACCACCTCATCACCGGGAAGGCCGACCGCACCGGCGGCGAGGCGGGCCAGTCGATGCGCGAGAAGGGCGTCATCATCGCCTCCGGGCTCATGGCGGGCGGCGCGCTCGGCGGCGTGTTCGGCGCGGCGCTCCGGCTCGTGCCCGGCTTCGAGGAGAGCTGGGTGAAGACCCCGTTCTACGACGACGACGCGGTCTCCCAGATCGTCTCGACCCTCGCGTTCGTCGGCCTCTGCGCGTACCTGTGGATCGCCTCCACCCGGAAGGCGAAGGCGGCCGCGTAGCGGGCCCCGTCCCGGGGACGGCGCCGCCCGCCGCGGGGCGTTAAGTCCCCCGGGATGATGCCCGCCCTCGGAGGGAAGGTTCACGGTCTCCGCCTCGAGCGGATGCGCGCCTCCACGCGCTTCCGCGACGGCGCCTTCCGCAACACCGCGCCCGTTGGCCCCGGCCTCCAGGGCTCGCCGCTGCCGCTCCTCGGCGAGCTGTTCTTCGGCGATACGGTCAGGAAGCCCCCGGCGCCGCTCCCCGCCAGCGACCCGCGCCCCGGCTGGGCCCGCCCGGCCGAGACCGGCCTGCGCGCGACCTGGCTCGGCCACTCGACGGTGCTGCTCGAGCTCGACGGCCTGCGCGTCCTGACCGACCCGGTGTGGGGCGACCGGGCCTCGCCCTGGCGCTTCGCAGGCCCGCGCCGGTTCCAGCCGGTGCCGGTGCCGCTCGAGGCGCTCCCGCCGCTCGACGCGATCGTCGTCTCGCACGATCACTACGACCACCTCGACCACCCGACCGTGCGGGCGCTCGCCCGCCTGTCGCGCGCGCCCTTCGTGACCTCGCTCGGCGTGGGCGCGCACCTCGAGGCCTGGGGTGTCCCGCCGGAGCGGATCATCGAGCTCGACTGGTGGGAGGCGGCGACGCTGCGCGGCGGCGATCTCGTGCTCCGCGCGGCGCCCTCCCAGCACTTCTCCGGCCGCGCGGTCGGCGACCGCAACCGCACGCTCTGGTCGTCGTTCGTCGTCGAGACCGCGCACCGCCGCGTCTTCTTCTCGGGCGACACCGGGCTCACGCCGGAGTACGCCGAGATCCGCGCGCGGCTCGGGCCGTTCGACCTCGTCATGCTCGAGGTCGGCGCCTTCCACGAGGCGTGGGGCCAGATCCACCTCGGGCCCGAGAACGCGCTCGAGGCGCTCCGGCTCCTCGGCGGGGAAAGCTCCTTCCGGTGCACTGGGGCACCTTCAACCTCGCGCTGCACGCCTGGGACGATCCCGCCGAGACGCTGCTCGAGCTCGCGCCTCGCCGCGGCGCGGAGCTCGTGATGCCCCGGCTCGGGCAGCCCGTGGAGCCGGCGCGGGTCGAGGTGGTCGTGCCGTGGTGGCGGGCGGCGGGTGCGCCCGCGACCGCCCCGCGGGAGGACGCGGCCCTGTAAGCTCCGGCGGCGATGCTCCCGCTCCTCGCCGCCCTCGCGATCGCCACGCCGCCTTCGACGGCCACGGCGCCGCCGCCGCTCGAGACGGCGCTTCTCGAGGCCGTGCGCGCCGCCGGCTTCGACGCGGTCCGCGACGCCGGTCCGGACGAGGGCCCATGCCCGGGCGCGCCGGCCTGCCCCGTGCCGCTGCCGGTCGTCGCGGGCCCGAGGCCGCTCGACGTCGCGGTGATCCGGCTCGACGCGGAGGGCCGCGCGCTCGAGGCGGCGAGCGTGCGCGTGGACGCGGCCTCGCCGCAGGGGAGGGTGGTCGCCCTCGACGCGAACCTCGCCGCCGCCGAGCCCTTCGAGGCGCCGTACCCGGCCTCGCTCTTCAAGCTCCCGGTCGCCTTCCACGCCGCGCGCCTCTGGGCGAACGGGCGCTGGCCGCTCGACGCGGTCGTCCCCGCGCCGGCGGATCCATCGCTGCCGCCGGCGCGCCGCGCGGCGTGGCTCGACCGCATGGTGACCCGCTCCGACAACGCGGCGACGCGCGCGATCCTCGCCGACCTCCTCGCCCGCGGCGAGGTCGAGCGGATGAACGCCGGCTTCGAGGCGCTCGGGCTCGGGTCGCTGCGCGTGACGGGCCTGAGGGCCAACGGCTCGCGCTGGGCGCCCGGCGAGATCCGCGTGACCGCCATCGACGTCGCGCGGCTCCTCTGGCTCGTCGCCGGCGGGCCCGGCACGCTCTGGACCGCGCCCTCCGGCCGCGCGGTGACCCGCGCCGACCTGCCGGGGCCGGCCCGCGCGCTCCTCCTGCGCCTCCTCGAGGACCAGGCCTTCCACGAGGCGCTCTCGGGCGGGAGCCTCTGCGGCGAGGCGCCGGCCGGGATCCCCGCCCGCGTGCCCGGGCGCTTCCTCGACCCCGCGACCGGCGTCGAGCGCATCGACGGCCAGGACTGGCGCCGCGACGTGCGTCCGTGCAACACGGCCGCCGAGGTGCGCTTCCTCCACAAGACCGGCCTCACCTGGAACTACGCCTCCGACGCCGGGATCGTCGAGAGCCTCCCGGGGAAGCCCTTCCGCCGCTACGTCGTCGCGGCGGTGACGGCCGTCGGGACGCGCTACCTCGATCCCGTCCGCGCTGCCGCGCCGCGCCATCCGTGCGAGGCCGAGGGCGTCTGCCTCTCCCGGGCGCTCGCGCGCCTGGGCGGCGCCATCGACGCCTGGATGGTGGCGAGGACGGCAACCCCGTGACAGGAGGATGGGGCACGCTCGAGCCACCCACCGACGGACCCGACCTGGAGCCAGCATGCTCACCTTCCGCCTCCCCGCCCTCGCCCTCCTGCTCGCCGCCCCGCTCGCCCTCGCCGCCGACCCGAAGCCCGCCGCGCGGCCGCAGCTGCCGCCCAACATGGAGTTCTTCCAGCTCGTGCTCCTGAAGCGCGGGCCGGCCTGGACGCCGGAGGTCACCCCGGCCACGCAGGAGCTCCAGAAGCAGCACATCGGCCACCTCCAGAAGATGGGCGAGGCCGGGAAGGCCGTGCTCTGCGGCCCGTTCGACGACCAGAAGGATCCGACGATCCGCGGGGCCTGCATCTACCGCGTGGGCACCGTCGACGAGGCGCGCGCGCTCGCCGAGCAGGACCCCGCCGTGAAGGCCGGCCGCCTCGTCGTCGACGTCGTCACCTGGTGGGTCGAGAAGGGCTACGTCGCGTTCCCGAAGGCGCCCGCGCGCGCGCCCTGAAGCGCGGCCAGCCGGCGCTCGGCCTCGTTCGCCTGGTCGCGGTCCCACGCGGCGAGGCGAGGCGCCATGAGCCGCCGCCACACCGGCGGCACGAGCGTCAGCACGATGGTCGTGAGGTAGCCCGCGACCATCGTGGGCGCCCCCGGCAGCGGGCGCAGCGCGTGGAAGGGCAGCTCGCCCTGCGCGTGGTGGTGCGAGTGCCGGGTGAGGTTGAAGAGCGTCCAGGAGCTCAGCCGGCGGGTCGTGTTCCAGGAGTGGCGCGGCTTCACCGGCGCGCCGGGCTCGCGCACGAGCCCGTAGTGCTCCATGTAGTTCACGATCTCGAGGAGCGCCTTCCCCCACGCCGCGCAGGCGAGGAAGAGCGCGGCGGCGCGCCAGCCGCCGTACGCCCACGCGCCCGCCACCAGCGCGAGGCTCATGAGCTGCCCGCGGAGCACGGCGTTCCGCCAGGAGAGCGGCCCGCGCCCGCGCTTCGCGAGCCGCGCGACCTCGATGCGCCAGGCGCTCGCGTTGCCGTTCCAGGTCGAGACGAGGATGTGCCGGTAGACGCTCCGGCCGCGCGGGGCGGTGGCCGGGTCCGCGGCCGTCGCCACGTAGCGGTGGTGCCCGTACACGTGCTCGATGGCGAACGTCGTGTCGAGGCTGAAGGCGAGGAGCCACCGGCCCACGGCCTGCGAGACGGGATCCCAGGTCCGGTGCGTGAGCTCGTGCGCCGGGATGGTGCCGACCATGCCGATCATGAGCCCGGTGAGGAGCCAGGCCGAGACGAGGTGGCCCGGGCCGGTCGACGCGGGCAGGCTGCGGAGCGCCGCGAGCACGATGAGGGTCAGGAGCGGCAGCGCGAGCCAGAGCTGGAAGGTGAGGATCGCCGGGTGCCGGTGGCGGGGCACCGAGCGGTCCTCCCCGAAGGCGGCGTCGCCGAGGACGTAGAACGCGACGATCGCGAGGAGCCCGGCGGTGGTGCGCCAGCCGCCCGCGGCGAGCGCCGCGGCCGCCGCGAGCCCCACCGCGTGGAAGCTCGCGTAGCGGAGGTAGGCGAGGACCCCCGCGGGCGGCTCCTCCGCCCGCTCCCGCTCCGCGTCCGGCGCGGCGCGCGCGGGCGCCTCCCGGTCGAGCGCCACGACCACGTCGCCGAGCGGCACGCTCTGGCAGGCGAGGATCGTCCCGCGGGCGAGCTCCTCGGCCGAGAGCAGGTAGGCGGTCTCGGTCAGCTCGCGGACCCGGCCCTCGACGAGCCGGCAGCGGCAGGTGCCGCACCCGCCCACCCGGCAGTTCGACGGGAAGGGCACGCCCTGGCGCCGGGCCGCCTCGAGCAGCCGCTCGCCGCGGCGGACCTCGAAGGTCCGCTCGCCGACGCGTGCCGTGAACGCGAGGGGCCGCACCCGGCGATTCTACCCGGGCCGCCCGGCGGCGCTTCGGGCCCACCCGGGGAGCGCGGAAGAAGTAGTCTCCACGCCGAGGGGAGGACGGCGTGTACCACGACTTCCGGATGATGCAGGTGGACGTGTTCGCGGCGGGGCCGCTCGAGGGCAACGCGCTCTCGGTGGTGCTCGACTCGCGCGGCCTCCACGTGGACGAGATGCAGGCGCTCGCGCGGGAGACGAACCTCTCGGAGACCGCGTTCGTCATCCGCAACGACGTCGCGAACGAGCGCGCGGCGGGGATCCGGGTCCGGATCTTCACGACGCGCGAGGAGCTCCCCTTCGCCGGCCACCCGACGCTCGGCGCGGCCTGGGCGATCCGCGAGGAGCTCGCGCCGCTGCGGCCACCGGAGGTCGTGCTCTCGCTCGGGGTGGGGCGCGTGCGGGTCCGCTTCGAGGACGCGGGCCCGGACGGCGTCCCCTTCGCGGAGATGGTCCAGCCCGACCCGACGTTCGGGCCGGCGCTCCCCGCGGCGGAGGTCGCGGTCGCGCTCGGGCTCGCGCCGGAGGCGCTCGACCCGGCGCTGCCCGCGCAGGTGGTCTCGACGGGGCTGCCCTTCGCGATCGTGCCGCTCCGCGACCTCGCCACCGCGCAGGCGCTCGCGTTCGATCCGCGGCGGGCGGAGCCCTGGCTCGCCGCGCAGGGCGCGCGCTTCTGCTACTTCGTCACCCGCGAGGCGGTCGACCCGGCGGCGCGGCTCCACGCCCGGATGCTGTTCTACAACGGCGAGGATCCGGCCACCGGCTCGGCCGCGGGCTGCGCGGCGGCGTGGGCGGTCGCCCACGGCGTCGCCGCGTCCGGGGAGCGGTTCCTCATCGAGCAGGGGCTCGAGGCGCGCAGGCCGTCGCGGCTGCACGTGAGCGCCGCCCGCGACGGCGACCGCGTCGTGGACGTGCGCGTGGGCGGGGGCGTGGTCCCCGTCCTGAAGGGCACCTGGACGCTGGGCTGAGCGGCTCAGCCTCTCGGCGCGTCCAGCGACGCCCGCACACGGGCGACGAGCGCCTCGGCGCTGAACGGCTTCGCGAGGAACGGCACGTCCGGCGCCAGCACGCCGCGGCGCGCGAGCTGCTCGTGCTCGTGGCCGGAGACGTACATCACCCGGAGCTCCGGCCGCAGCGCCGAGAGCGCGGCGGCGACCTTCGGCCCCGCGGCGCCCTGGAGCACGACGTCGGCGACCACGAGGTCGATGGGCCCGGCGTGCCGCTGCGCGACGGCCATCGCCTCGGCCCCGCCGGCCGCCACGAGCACGCGGTAGCCGGCGCGCGCGAGCGTGCGCACGGCGACGGTCCGCACGAGCTCGTCGTCCTCGACGAGGAGCACCGTCTCGGAGCCGTGGCCGCTCGGGCGCGCGGCCGCGGGCGCCGTCACCGCCACGTCGTCGCGGCAGCGCGGCAGACAGACCGAGAAGGTGGACCCCTGGCCGGGCGCGCTCTCGACGTGGACGTGGCCGCCCGCCTGCGTCGCGATCCCGTGCACCGTCGCGAGGCCGAGGCCGGTGCCCTTGCCGGCCTCCTTCGTCGTGAAGAACGGCTCGAAGAGGTGGGCCACCACCTCGGGCGGCATCCCCACGCCGGTGTCGCGCACCGAGAGCCTGACCCAGTCGCCGGGGCGGGCGGCCGGCTGGCCCTCCGGGACGCTCAGGTTCCGGATCGAGATGACGAGCCGGCCCCCGTCGGGCATCGCGTCGCGGGCGTTCACGACGAGGTTCATCAGCGCCTGGTCGATCACGCCCGGGTCCGCGTGGACGTTCCAGAGCCCCGGCTCGACCTCGACGACGAGCTTCACGTCCTCGCCGATGAGCCGGCGGAGCATCTTCTCGCCGGACAGCACGAGCTTCCCGAGGTCGAGCACCACCGGGGTGAGCACCGACTTGCGCGCGAAGGCGAGGAGGTGGCGGGTGAGCTCCCGGGCGCGGTTGCCGGCGTCCTCGATCTCCTTCACGTCGTCCGAGCTCACCGTGCCGCGCTCGGCGAGGTCCTCCCGCATGACGTTCGCGGAGGAGAGGATCACGGTGAGCACGTTGTTGAAGTCGTGCGCGACGCCGCCGGCGAGCCGCCCGATGCTCTCGAGCTTCTGGGCCTGGCGCACCTGCTGCTCGAGCGAGCGCTGCTCGGTCACGTCGCGCCCGTTCGAGACGATGGCGCGGACGTCGGGGTCGTGGAGGAGGTTCCGGAAGATGACCTCCAGGGTGCGGTGGCCCCCCGCCTTCGTCGGGACCCGCAGGGTCGTCTGGACCGTCGCGCCCGGGACGGCGATCGCCTCGAGGACGCGGGCAGCCTCCTCCGCGTCGTCCGGGTGCACGATCGACAGGCCGCCCCGGCCCAGCCGCTCGTCGGCGGTCCAGCCGACGGCGCTCTCCACGGCCGGCCCCCAGTAGGTGATCCGGAGGTCCGCGTCGTAGAGCACGATCAGATCGGAGGACTTCTCGACCAGCGCGCGGAACCGCGCCTCGCTCCGGCGGAGCGCCTCGAGCGCGCGCTCCCGCTCGGTGATGTCGGTGATCGAGAGGACGGCGAGGTCCTGCTGGCCGGCGCCGCGGGTGAGCGCGCCCGAGAAGCGCAGCGTGCGCCGCCACGCCGTGTCGCGCCGGCGGACCTCCCACGCCTCGTCTCGGACCACCTCGCCCCGGAGCACGCGCGCGAGCGGCCACTCCTCGACCGTCAGCACCGCGCCGCTCGCCGAGACGAGCTCGAAGGTCCTCGCGAGCTCCTTCAGCCCGACGAGCCACTGCCGCTCCTCCTCGAAGCCGAGGATGTCGAGCGCGGCGCGGTTCCAGGAGAGGATGCGGCCGGTCGAGTCGGCGACCAGCACGCCCTCGGAGAGGCTCTCGAGCACGGTCCGGAGCCGGCGCTCCGCGGCGAGCCGGGCCTCCTCCGAGCGCTTGCGCGCGCTGATGTCGCGCGCGACGCCGACGAGCCCGACCACCTCGCCGCGGTCGTCCCGGAACGGCGACTTCGTGGAGAGGAACCAGCGCACCCGCCCGCCCGTCTCCACCCGCTCCTCGACCGTCTCGGGCAGGCCCGAGGCCATGATCCGGGCGTCGTTCGCCATGATCGTCGTGGCGGTCGCGGCGTCGTCGTAGATCTCGGCCTCGGTCCGGCCGAACACCTGCTCGGCCGTCCGGCGCACGACCCGCAGGGTCGCGTCGTTCGCGAACACCCACCGCCCGGCGCGGTCCTTCACGAAGACCGGATCGGGCAGCGCCTCCGAGACGGCGCGCAGCAGCGTGCCCGCCTGGTCGGGCGCGTGCGTGAGCTCGCGCAGCGCGCGCGCCTGCGGATCCGAGGGTTCAACGGTGTGTGAATCCGATCCCATCCCCGATCGCATCTTGCCCGCTGGCTCCCGGTGGGGAAAGGGCGGGTCATCCCCACGTCCCCACGACGTACGGGCAAGGCCTTGATCGTCGCCAAGCCCCTGCGACGCTGGGTACTTCCGCGCCGACCGGAGAGTCGATCGATTCGCGAGTCGGCGCATGGCCCGACGCGTCGTCGGATTCCTCACGGCCCGTGACGAGCCCATGACCGCGCGCCGCGATCGTGCTCGTCATGACTCCTCCCGCCACGTCCGCCGCCGTCTCCGCCGCGCCCGTCACCGGCGCGCCCAGGCTCACCGCCGCGACGATCCGCGAGATCGTCGCCTCCGGACGCCACCTCCTCGTGCAGGGCGGCATGGGCCTGCACGCCTCCGACGGGCTCGCCGGCAAGGTCGCCGCGGCGCGCTCGTCGAAGTTCGTGACGGTCGGCACCGTGTCCGCGGTCGGGAAGACGCCGGAGATGCTGCGCAAGGAGCTGCGCCGCGCCTTCGCCGAGGCGCCCGGCGGGTTCGTCGGCGTGAACCTCATGGCGGCGATCCTCAAGGAGGACTTCACCGACCTCGCGAAGGTCTCGATCGAGGAGGGCGTCTCCTTCATCGTGCAGGGCGCCGGAATCTCCCGCGAGATCGTGCGCTGGTGCAAGGACTCCGGCGTGCCCTTCGCGGGCATCGTCTCGTCCGGCCGGCTCGCGGCCATGTACGAGAAGTGGGGCGCCGAGTTCCTGGTCGCCGAGGGCGCCGAGGCGGGCGGGCACATCGGCGACATCGGCCACGCGATCGGGCCGCTCGTGGAGGAGGTCGTCGGCGCGACGAAGCTGCCGGTCGTGGCGGCCGGCGGCATCGACGGCGCGGACGTGCGCGCGCTCCTCGGGCGGGGCGCCGCGGGCGTGCAGCTCGCGACGCGGTTCATCGCCTCCACCGACGGCGACACCCACCGCGGCTTCAAGGAGATGCACCTCGGCAAGACCGCCGACGACGTGGTGGTCATCAAGAGCTGCGTGAAGGGCATGGCCGCCCGCGCGGTGCGGAACCCCTTCACCGAGGCGCTGGCCCGCGGCGAGCGGTTCCCGCCGCGCTCCAAGGCCTGGTTCTTCGGGAAGGAGGGCTACCGCGGGCGCACGAAGGCCTGCATCGAGTGCCTCTCGGCCGAGGTCTGCCTCTGCCGCCAGTCCGACTTCAAGGAGAGCTTCTGCATCACCGACGCGCTCCTGCGCGGCGCGATCCTCGGCGACACGGAGAAGGGGCTCTTCTACTCGGGCTCGAGCGTCACCCGGATCCCGGAGAAGACGTACGAGGAGTTGAAGTCGGTGCAGGAGATCGTGACCGACCTCGAGCGGGCGCTCGGCGGGGACCTCGCGGTCGTCGCGCCCGGGTAGGGCCCGCAGGTGTAGTAGGCTCCGGGCATGGCCCGGCCGAGCCCCTTCGAGCGACCGCTGCCGGCGGGCGTGTTCGCGCTCGGTTACGTGCTCGGCGCGGGCGCGTGGATCGTCTGGTCCGACCGGCTGCTCTGGCTCTTCGGCAGCGACCCCGACACCGTCGAGCGGCTCTCGATCGCGAAGGGCTTCCTCTTCGTCGCCGTCACCGGGCTCCTCCTGTGGGGCGCGCTCCGCCGGCAGCTCCGGCTCGTGAGCGCTGCCGAGCACGAGGTCCGCGAGGCGAACGACCGGCTCCAGCGCACGAACGTCCAGCTGCGCGCGCTCGCCGGGCGCCTGCAGCAGGTGCGCGAGGAGGAGAAGGCGCGCATCGCAAGGGACCTCCACGACGAGCTCGGCCAGCTGCTCACCGGCCTCTCCATGGACCTCGACTGGCTGGAGGGGCGCCTCGAGGCGATGCCGGCCGGGCAGGCGGCGAGCGCGCTCGTGGACCGCGCGGTCGCGGCCTCGGAGCTCGCCCGCCAGACCGTCGCGGAGGTGCAGCGCATCGCCGGGGACCTCCGGCCCGCGTCGCTCGACCGGCTCGGCCTCGGCGAGGCGCTCCGCGAGGAGGGCCGCCGCTTCGCCCGGCGGGCCTCGATCGGCTGCGAGGTCTGGCTCGACGAGCCGCTCCCGGCGCTGCCCACCGGCAAGGCCACCGCGCTCTACCGCATCGCCCAGGAGGCGCTCACCAACGTGGCCCGGCACGCGCGCGCGCGGCACGTGGCCATCAAGCTCGGCGTCCGCGCCGCCGTCGCCGAGCTCGAGGTCACGGACGACGGCGTGGGCCTCGACCCGGCCGTCGCCGCCGACCCGGTGGCCCTCGGCCTCGCCTCGATGCGCGAGCGCGCCACCATGGAGGGCGGCGAGGTCACCTTCGAGCGTCAGGACCGGGGCGGCACCCGGGTGCGCGCGCGCATCCCCCTCGGCAGCTTCCAGGAGGTCGTGCCTTGACGGCGATCCTGCTCGTGGACGATCACGCGGTGGTCCGGGCGGGCACGCGGCTCGTCCTCTCGGAGGGCCTCCCCGGCGCCGAGTTCGGCGAGGCGTCCACCACGGCCGAGGGGCTCGCCGCGCTCGAGGGGCGCGCGTGGGACCTCGTGCTCCTCGACCTGTCGCTCCCGGGCCGGGGCGGGCTCGACCTCCTCGAGGAGGCGCGGCGGCGCTGGCCGAAGCTGCCGGTGCTGGTGCTGTCGGCGCACCCGGAGGAGGAGTTCGCGGTGCGCTGCCTGAAGCTCGGCGCCGCGGGCTACGTGACGAAGGCCGCCCCCGGCGGCGAGCTCCTCTCCGCGTGCCGCACCGCGCTCGAGGGGCGGCGCTACGTGACGCCGGCGCTCGCGGAGCGGCTCGCCGCGCTCCTCGGCGGCGACGCGCCGCGGCCGGGGCACGAGGCGCTCTCGCAGCGGGAGCTCGAGGTGCTGCGGATGGTCGCCCGCGGCCGGACGCTCAAGGAGATCGCCGCGGAGCTGTCGCTCTCCGAGAAGACGATCTCCACCTACCGGCAGCGGATCTCGGCGAAGCTGGGCGTCTCGACCAACGTCGAGCTCACCCGGTACGCGCTGCAGCACCGCCTCGTCGAGTGAGGCTCACCGCGCCGCCGGGGGTGGCGGCGCGTCCAGCACCTCGCGCACGCGGGCCAGGAGCGCGCCGGGCGTGAACGGCTTCGCGAGGAGCGGGGTGCCCGGGTCGAGGAGCCCGCGGCGGTAGACGATCTCCTGCGGATGGCCCGAGATGAACAGCATGCGGGGCGGCAGGGGCCGCTCGCGCAGGCGGTCGGCGAGCTGCCGCCCGTTCATGGCCGGCATCACCACGTCCGAGATCACGAGGCCCACGTCCTCGGAGCCGAGGAGCGCCAGGGCGTCCGCGCCGGTCGCCGCGTCGAGGACCCGGTACCCCGCCTGGCGCAGGATGCGGGAGGTGACCTCGCGCACGCGCGGATCGTCCTCCACGATGACCACGGTCTCGCAGCCGCCCGGGCCCGGGGACGGGCGAGGTTGCGGCGCGGCCGGCACCCCCGCCACCGCGGGCAGGAGGATCTCGATCTTGGTCCCGAGGCCGGGCGCGCTCTCGAGCGCGATCTGCCCGCCGGTCTGGGCCACGATGCCGTACACCGTCGCGAGCCCGAGCCCGGTGCCCTTCCCCTCGCCCTTCGTGGTGAAGAGCGGCTCGAAGGCGTGCTCGCGCACCTCGGGTCCCATGCCGGTGCCGTTGTCCTGCACGATGAGCAGCACGTGCGGCCCCGGCTGGGCGCCCGGGAACCGGGCGAGGAGCCGCTCGTCGAGCGTCACGTTGCGCGCCTCGACGCGCAGCTTCCCGCCGCGGGGCAGGGCGTCCCGCGCGTTGACCGCCAGGTTCAGGATCACCTGCTCGAGCTGCGTGGGGTCGCACCGGACGAGGCGCGGCTCGGGCGGCGTGCCCACGAGGAGCTCGACGTCCTCGCCCAGCACCCGCCGGAGCAGCTTCTCCATCTTCTGCACCGTCGCGCCTACGTCGAGCGGGATGGGGGAGGGCACCTCGCGGCGCGCGAAGGCGAGGAGCTGGCGGGTGAGCTCGCGCGCCCGCTCGGCCGCCGCGTGGAGCTCGGCGAGGTCCCCCATGTCCGGCGTCGCGCCGCTGCGCAGGTCCTCCTCGAGCGACCCGCCGCAGCCCAGGATGACGGTCAGGAGGTTGTTGAAGTCGTGCGCCACGCCGCCCGCGAGGCGGCCGAGCGACTCGAGCTTCTGGCTCTCGCGCAGCTGGGCCTGGGCGGCGTCGCGGTCGCGCACGGCCTGGCGCTCGCGGGTGACGTCGCGGGTGATGGTCATGAGGAGGTCGCGGCCGCTGACCTTCAGCGGGCGTGCGGAGAGGAGCACGTCGATGGTCGACCCGTCCTTCCGGCGCAGGCGCGTGTCGTAGTCCTTGAGCGCGCCGTCGCGCCGGAGGATCGCGACCGCCTCGTCGCGGTCGCCGTCCGCCCAGAGGCCCCGCTCGAGCGCCCCGTGGCCGACGAGCTCCTCGGGCGCCCAGCCCGTCACGAGCCGAGCGCCCTCGTTGATCATCAGGAA
Organism: Anaeromyxobacter sp.; assembly: GCA_046351695.1. GTDB lineage: Bacteria > Myxococcota > Myxococcia > Myxococcales > Anaeromyxobacteraceae > Anaeromyxobacter. The sequence goes on from JAXLYA010000004.1 coordinate 46,831, forward strand.
CTTGCCGGTCGAGAGGTCGGTGACGCTCACCGCGTCGGGCAGGGCGTCGAACGCCGCCCGAAACCGGGCCTCGCTCTCGCGCAGGGCCTCGGTGAGCTGGCGCCGCTCGGTCACGTCGCGGAACACGACCAGGGCGACCGGCTCGCCGCTCGCGAGCGGAACGATCGTGGTCGTGACCTCGGCCGGGAAGCCGCGCCGTCCGCGCGCCGGTACTGGAGCTCACCGCGGGCGGAGCCCAGGCGCTCGCGCTCCTCGAGCATGCGGGTGAGCGCCGGGGTGGGCTCGACCATCCCGCCGCGGCCGAGGCTCCTGATCTCCTCCTCGGAGCGGCCGAACGCCTTGCAGGCGGCCGGGTTGACCCTCAGCGCGGTCCCGTCGGGCCGCGCGAGGATGACCGGGTCGCCGACGTAGGCGAGGAGCGCCTCGAACAGCTCCTCGAGCCCCCGCGCGTCGATGGGCAGCCGCGCCCCCATGAAACTTTCAGTAACACGGCCGTGCGCAGGATGGAGCGGCCCCGGGCGGTGCCTTTCGTCCCTGGGTGAAGATCACGCCACCCGTGCGGACGCCATGTCCGGATCCGTACCCCCCGATGCGGCTTCGACGAGGTGAACGATCGACGCTGCATAGTAACGCAGCACCTTCTCTTCCCCCGCCGAGGGGACGAACCCGCCCTCCCGCTCCTCGACCAGGCGGCGGAGCGTGAGCATCCGGAGCCCCACCGCGGTCGCGTACTCCTCGTCGGTCCGGGGCACGTACACCACCGCGCTCGAGCGCTCGAGCCGCCGCATGAGCGCCTGGACCCGGTGGTGCAGCTCGAGCGCCGGCACCGGCGTGCCGCCGGCCTCGAGGAGCACCGTCGACACGAGCGAGACCGGCAGCACCGGAACGACCTTGCCGACCGCGGCCATGAGCTCCTTGCCGAACGCCTCGACCTCGCGCTTGCGCTCGTCGCCCGCGAGCGCGCGCAGGTCCACCCCGCGGCGGGAGGTCCACTCGCGCATCGAGAGGGGCGTGCCGAAGTTCACGCACGCGTAGCCGAAGCGGTGCCAGCGCCCGAGCATCCACAGCCCGGCCTGCCGCACGGCGAACCGCGCCGCCGTCGCGCTCTTGGAGACGAGGCCGGGCTTCTCGCCCGTGCCGTCGAGCAGCAGCGCGCGGTCCTCGAGCACGCGGTCGTAGTTGATGCCGACCGGCACGAACACGAGGTCGCGCGGGCTGCGCGCGTCGAAGGCGCGGAGCATGTAGTCGAGGAGGCCCAGCTTCGGCGTGCGCATGTTGCCGTCGCGCGTCAGCCCGCCCTCCGGGAAGACCGCCTGGACGATGCCCGACTCGGTCGCCATCTGCACGTAGCGCTCGAGCACGCGCCGGTAGAGCGGGTCGCGCGAGTCGCGGCGGATGAAGTAGGCGCCCATCGAGCGGATCAGGTTCTGGAGCGGCCAGATCCGCGCCCACTCGCCCACCGCGTAGCTGAGCGCGGTGCGCTCCGCGGCGAGGTACGAGACGAGCACGTAGTCCATGTTCGAGCGGTGGTTCATCACGAACACCACGCTCGCGTTGGGATCGATCGAGGAGAGCCCGGCGTCGTCGGCGAAGCCGATGCGCACGCGGTAGAGCGCGCGGGCGGCGGCGCGGGCGATGGCGTAGCCGAGCCGGAAGTAGGCGTAGGCGTTGAACGAGGGGACGATCTCGAGCGCGTAGCGCCGCACCCGGCCCATGACCGCCTCGCGCGGCTCGCCGGTCTCGCGCATGTGCGCCTCGACCACCTCGAGCACGCGCGGGTCGAAGCTCAGCCGGTCGACGAGCACGTGGCGCCGGGTGAGCTTGAAGGGGTGGATGCGCAGGCGGAGCTTCGCGTTCAGCCGGTCCACCACCGCCTCGACGCGCCGCCGGAGGAACCAGCGGATCGACGGGCCCACGATCCGGTCGAGCAGGCCGACGAGCGCGAGGAGCGCCGCGAGCGCCACGAACCAGAGCGGGAGGGTGACGGGGGCGTTCACCTCGGGTTCCATAACCCGGACGCACCGTCCCGCGACAGCGGCGTGTGGGGTGCAGGGCCGGCGCGGTGCGTCAGGCGGGGCCCCGAAGTCCCCCCTCGGAACGCGGCGGGTCGCGACTCGGGCGCCCGACGGCGCCCGTGTGGGCCAAGGTGCCTCGGCCCGGCGAGGGGCCCTGGAAAGTCGGGGAGCACCTCGGCGGGCCGCGTCCTCAGGTCCAGCGCGCGTCCGCGGTGAGCGTCACCGTCAGCCACAGGCGGTGGGGCGGCAGCCCGAAGCCGGCCGCGAGGCGGTCGCGCAGCCCGTCGAGCGCGCCGGCGGGCAGGGCGTGCTCGGGCGGCACGAGGAAGTTGAGCTCGACGTCGAACGCCTCCCCGAGCCGGGCGAGGTGGAGCTTCCAGCGCGGCAGCCCCGCGGCGGCCGCCTCCGCCTCCACCACCGCCCGGAAGCGCGCCTGAACTTCCGCCTCCGGCGCGATGAGGAGCACGTCGCGCACCGCGCGCGGCAGCGCCGCGAGCGGCACGCGGATCACCGTCGCCACCACGGCCAGCACGAGCAGGGGATCGATGAGCCGCGCCGCCGGCCCCTGGCCGGCCGCCTCGAGCGCGCGCGCGCCCGCCCAGCCGCCGAGGATCCCGACGGAGAGCAGCGCCGAGAGGAGCCACTCCTGCGCGTCGAGCGCGAGCGTCGCGGAGGGCTCGCGCGCGAGCACGCGCCGCTCCCACGCGACCATCCCGCCCGAGAGCGCGAGCGAGAAGAGCGCGAACGCGAGCACCGAGGGCTGGTCCAGCGCCTGGCCGCCCCGGAGGATGGAGTTCACCGCGGAGGCCACCGCGGAGACGCACACGAGCACGAGCGCGAGCGCGCGCAGCGCGACGACGAGCGGCTCGAGGTGCCGGAAGCCGAACTGGAAGCGGTCGTCCTCGGGGAGCCCGAGCATGCGGGTCGCGCGGAGCGCCACCCAGAGCGTCAGCAGGCTGAGCGCGGAGAAGAGGCCGTCGAAGAGGACGGCGCCGGAGCCGCTCGCGATGCCCCAGCCCAGGCCCGCCGCCGCGGACGCCGCGGAGGCCACGAGGGAGCCGGAGAGGACGCGCTCGAGCTCGCCCTTCGGGGAGGAAATCATGCGGTGGAATGTACCCTCGCCGCGCCCGCGCCCGGCGGTGTATTGGACCGCATGACCTCGACCGCGCTGCGCCCGCTCCCGCTGCTCCTCCTCCTCGCCGCCGCGGCCCGGCCCGCCGGCGCCGCCGACGATCGCCACCGCTTCGTCGCGGTGGCCGACGAGCCGATCCGCGTCGCGTTCCTCGTCTCGGAGGGAGCGACGCTCATCGACTTCGCGGGGCCGTGGGAGGTCTTCCAGGACGTCATGGTCGACGCGGCCGGGAAGCCGATCCGCACGATGGCGCAGATGGAGTCCGACCCCGGCGCGCGCCACCCCTTCACGCTGTACACGGTCGCCGAGTCGAAGGCGCCAATGCGGGTGAGCGGCGGCCTCGGCCTCGTCCCGGACCACACCTTCGCGGACGCGCCGGCCCCCGACCTCGTGGTGGTGCCGGCCCACCGGGCCTCGGACGCGGAGCTCGCCTGGCTGCGCAAGGTCTCGGGCGCCGCCGACCTCACGATGTCGGTCTGCACCGGCGCGAGCGTGCTCGCGCGCGCGGGGCTCCTCGACGGGCAGCGGGCGACGACGCACGCCTGGTTCGTCGAGCCGCTCGGCCAGCGCTTCCGGAAGGCCACCTTCGTCGCCGGGGCGCGCTTCGTGGAGAGCGGACGGGTGGCGTCGTCGGCGGGCCTCTCCGCCGGGATCGACCTCGCGCTGCGCGTCGTGGAGCGCTACCTCGGCCGCGAGGTCGCGGCCGGGACCGCGGAGTTCATGGAGTACCAGGGCGAGGGCTGGAAGGTCCCCGGCGCCGAGCCGCTCGCGCGGCGCCGGGCCGCGCGGCGGGATGCACCGCCCGCTCCGGGGCGTTGACACCCAGGCCCCGGCGGCCCGAACTCAGCGTATGCCCCCGTCCGCTCGCCGCGCCGCCGCCGTGCTCGCGCTGCTCCTCGCCGGTTCGGCGCGCGCCGCCGGGCCCTCACCGGCGTGGGAGATCGCGGCGGCGACGCCGAACGGGAAGGTCCTCGTCGCGCGCGTCCCGGAGGCGACCATCCGCGCCGCCATCCGCCGCACGGTCCGGGAGCTCGGGCCGTACTTCGGCGCGGCGCCGGTCCTCCGCAGCGCCTACGAGGACGCGCGCGTCCCCGGCGCGGGCGGGGCCGCTTTCACGGTCAGTGCCTGGGGCGAGCCCGCGAAGGGGACCATCACGTGCCGCGCCGGAGGGACGGGCACCCGGGTCGCGGTCGCCTTCGTGCGCGCGTCGGCGCCACCGCCGACCCGGGGCGGTACCGGCAGATCCCGCTGCGCGACGAGGCCGACCCCCTGCCCGGGCGGTGAGGTCCGGGGCCGGCCTCGGGCGCCCGCCTTCAGAAGCCGAACGCCATCGCCGAGCCGAAGGACCAGAACCGGTGCTCGGAGCCCTCGATCTTCTGGTACGTGGCCTCCAGGCCCGCGGAGAAGCCCTTGCTGAAGCGGTAGACGAAGCCGCCCCGGGACATCGTCGCGAGGTTCGAGTAGCCGCTCTCCGTCTCCCAGCCGTAGCCCATGCCGGCGGCCAGGTACGGCTCCACGCGGCCGACCGGCACCGTGAGCCGGAGCGTCGGCATCGCGGTCACCCCGAGCACGTTCTTCGCGTAGTACACGCCCACCCTTGCTCCGGCGCTCACGCGCACGCCCCCGAGGTCGAGGCAGTACCTCACCTCCGGATCCGCGCCGCCCCCGAAGCGGTCGTCCCCGTGGGCGAGGATGAGCACCGGCGTGAAGTTGGCGACCCAGCCGGTCCGGTTCGGGGGACCCTCGGCGGCCGCGAGCGCCGGCGCGAGGAGCGCGGAGAGGGCGAGGAGCAGGCCGGCCATCGTGACGCGAGCGTGAGCGTGAAGGTTCTTCATGACGTCATCCTTTCTGCAGGGGAGGGTGATCTCGAGGGACTGCTGCCAGCTACACGGGGAGTGCGCAGGAGGTGCTCCGCGACCGCGGCGTTGATGGCCCAGGCGAGCGTCATCAGAAGGTCGCGCGCCGGCCCCACCACGTCGCCGAGGAGGAGCAGCCCAGGGCCGAGCACCAGCACCTGGGTGCCGGCGCCCTGGCCGAGCGCGTAGGCGCGGACCATCCAGCGCTCGTGGCCGGCGACGTCGCGGCGGAGGATCGCGACCACCCCGAGCACGATCGCCCCGGCCATCGCGAGGCCCACCACCACGCGGACGGCGAGCAGGAGCGGCCCCTGGAGGGCCAAGGGAATCGGGTAGGCGATCGCCATCCAGACGCCGCTGACAGCGGCCGCGAGGCCGGCCACCGCGAGCACGCGTCCGGCGCGGCGGTGCCACGCCGGCCAGCGGGTCCGCAGGCCCGGGTGGAACTGGAACGCGCCGAGGAGGCAGTAGGGGATCGCGCAGGCGACGTGCAGCGCCACCGGGAGCGGCGAGGCGGCGAACCGCGCGTCCCCGGCCGTTGGCTCGGCGCCCGTGGCGAGCCCCGCCAGCCGGAGCGTCCCCGCCACGGCCGGCACGAGGCTCAGCGCGACGAGCGCGAGGGGGCCCCGCCACTGCTTCGCGCGCGCGGTCACGGCGCGCTCACCCGGGCGGCGAGGTAGAGCCCCAGCCCGAAGACGACGTGCGTGACGACGCTCTTCGAGGCGTTGAAGAGCGGCGCCGCGGTTCGCCTCGAGGCGACGCCGGCGCCGAGCGCCGGCTGCAGGACGAGGAGCGGCGCCGCCACCGTGACGACCCCGACGAGCAGCGCGGGCAGGAGCGTCGGCGCGTGGGCCCAGCCCAGGCCGGCCGTCGCGAGCAGGAGCGCGGCGAACGTGATGCCGATCGCGTAGTGGGTCGCCCATCCGAGCGCGCGCTCCCCTGGGACCGGCGCGGCCAGGGCGATGCTCTCGTGCGCGAGGCGGCCGCGGATGAGGTGGCCGACCCAGCGCCCGAGCATGGCGAGGTCGAGAGAGGGGATCCGGAACCGCCTGAGGGCGGCGGCCCAGGCGTCCATCACGAGCGTGGCGCCGGCGCCAATGACGATGCTGCGGACGATGAATTCCATGGGCACGTGGTAGCGGCCCGCGGCGCCGGCTGGAATTCGTGAGTTCTGAGGGTCGCCCTCGGCTTCCCGGTGGCCTCCGCCCGGGTCGCCGCGGCCGCTACGCCCGGGTCGCCGACCGGACGATGGCGGCCGCCGCCGAAAGCACGGGGTCCCCGGTCCGGCTCGAGAGGTGCGCGAACAGCACCCGGACGGGCGCCGCGGCCTCGCACAGGAGCTCCACCTCGCCGGCCGCCCGCGCCTGCGCCGCCGTGTCGGCGTGGAGGAGGCCCACGCCGAGGCCGCTCGCGACGAGCGTCCGGATCATCGGCTGGGTGTCGACGCCGACGACGCGCGCGGGGCGGATGCCGTGGGCGAGGAACAGCCCCTCCGCCGCGCGCCCGCAGCATGCGGCAGCGGGCGGGTAGATCCACGGGGCGGCGGCGAGCGCCTTCCAGTCGAGGGGCCTCGACGGGTCCACCGTCCCCTTCGCCGCCGCGAGGAAGACCTCGAACCGTGAGACCTCGATCGTCGCGAGCTCGCGGTCGGGCTCCCCGCCCTCGTTGTAGAGGCCCGCGTCGAAGGCGTCGTTGCGCAGCCCCGCCAGGATCTCGACGGACCGCGCGTGCCGCAGCGTGACCTCGACGCGGGGGAAGCGCTCGGACATCGTGGTGAGGAGCCGGCCGATGGCAGCGTGGTCGGAGTTGCTGCCGACCCCGAGGCGCAGCGTGCCCGTGAGGTCCTCCTTGCTGCGGGCGGCCTCCTCCATCAGCGCCCGGTGCGCGGCCAGCGTCTGCTCGGCCCTCCCGAGCAGGCGACGTCCGTCCGCGGTCAGGGTCATGCCGCGCGAGGTGCGCTCGAACAGGGTGAGGCCCAGCGCGTCCTCGATCTCCTTCACGTGCGCGCTCACCGCGGGCTGGCTCAGGTGCACGACCTCCGACGCGCGCGTGATGCTGCCCTCGCGGGCCACGGCGACGAAGGTCCTGAGCTGGTAGAGGTCCAACGCGGGCAGTCCTGGGGAGCGGGGCTGGCGTGATAGTCGCCGCACGCGGGGGTGTCAAAGCGCCCTCTCGGCCGACGTTGGGGCGTCGATCGGACGCCGGAGCGGACCCTGGGTCCCGGGCAGGGCGCCCGGCCCTCAGGCAACCCCGCGCGTCCCCTGCGCAAGGTGGGGCTCGACCCTTGCTCGCCCCTTGCACAGGGTCGGTGCGGGAGGCGCCGCATGACCACGCGCACACTCACCTTCATCGCCGTCGCGGCCGCCATCGCGGTCGCCTGGATCGCCCTGGCGCCGCGCGTCGCGCCGCCTCCCGACGCCGTCGAGCAGGCCGGCCTGACCGTGCGCACGCCGCCGGCCGCCCCTCCGTCCGCTCCCGCGCCCTCGACCGCGCCGGCCGTCGTGGCGGCGCCCGCCCCCGCAGCTCTGGCCCCGCGCGCGCACGTCCGCCCTCCGGTTGCTCCTTCGTCCGCCGTCCCCTCCGCGAGCGTGGCCTCCTCTCCGGTGGAGCCCGCGACCGTCGAGGCGACGCCGGTGGGCCCGCCCGGTGAGCCGGGCGCGATCCAGGGGACGCTCACCGACGCGTCCGGCCAGCCCCTCTCCCGCGTGACGGTGTTCGCGGTCGCCGCGGACGGCGAGGACGCCGTCGAGGACGTGACCGACGACGGGCGGCCGTCCGCGCCGTCGCCCGGCGAGACGCCGAGCGTGAAGGCGGTCGCGCCGCGCGTCACGGTCACGGCGAGGTCGAGGTGGTGCGGCTAGAGCCGCGGCTCGGCGCCGGACAGGGCGCGCAGGACGGGCGCGGCGCCTGTGTAGAGCTGCGACAGCGCGCCGAGCGCGGTGCGATCGCCCGGAGGAAAGGGCGCGCCGGCGCCGATCGCGTGCCGCGGGAAGTCGTCCGGGTGGGCGGGCAGCACGGGCGCGCCGGCCGCTCCGCGCTCGGCGAGCGCCCGCGCGAGGAAGTCCGTCGCGGCCGCGAGGGTCAAGCCCGCGAGCGGCGCGGACACGAGGACGTCGCCTCCGGCGTCGCAGAGCAGGAGCGCGAGCGCCTCGACGTCGAGCCCGGCCCGCAGCCGCCCGCCGGCGACCGGGGCGCCGAGGAGCCGGCCCGCGGGGCCGAGCGCGAGCGCCTGCTGCGAGTCGTCGCTCGCCCGGGGCAGGAGCCCCTGCCCGGCCGCGGCGACCGGCTGGACGGCGTGGTGCAGGACGAGGCGGCTCGCGGGGAGCTCGGCGAGGTGCGAGGTGAGGGTCTGCCAGGACGTCATGCGGGCTCCAGGTGAGGTCTTACGGGCCGGGCGCGCGTCGCGTGCCGCCCGCGCGGGGCGCGGCGACGGCCGCTCCCGGACATAGGGTCGGGGGGCTCGGCGCCGCGTTACGGGGGGCTCCGAGAGGGCCGGGGGCGGGGCGGCGCAGACATCTGCGCACCGGCCGATGGCCGCCCTCCCGGCCCCAGAGGTCCGCCGTTCGTCCGCAAGGTCCGCGGCTCGGACCCTCCTCCCGTTCGTCCCGAGCCCTTCGACAAGCTCAGGGCAGGCGAAGACGAGGGACGAGGCTCGGATCAGCCCTGAGCCCCAGCCGGATCGTGCGGTTCCACCGTCAGACCGGGGTGGCAAGATCGCGGGCATGGACGCGTGCGCGGCCAGCGAGCTCGTCAGCGAGACGGCGCCGGAGATCACTCCGGGTGACGACCCGGCGGGCGCCGTTTCGAACGACATCGCCCGCCGCGATCCGCTCGGCGATCGCTGGGATCTGCGCGCACCGCAGTGGGAGCTGCCGTCCTTCACGCTCTTCGAGCTGCGCGAGCTGTGGCTCCGGGGCGACGGCGGGCTCGAGAAGTACGAACGCGCTCTGGCGCAGGCCTCCCGCATGCTGCGGGCACTGCAGCTCAGCCGCGCCGCGGTGCTGGCCAAGTTCACGGAAGGTGACCGGCTCGGCCGGATGGGCTTCTCGAACCTCGGCGACTTCACCGAGAACCTCCTCGGCACCCGCCGCCGGGCGGCGCAGGTGGAGGTCCAGCTCTCGAAGGAGCTGCGCACGCGGCCGCTCCTCAAGGCCGCGGTGCACGCGGGCACGGTGAGCCACTCCGCGGCGCTCGCGGTGCTGCCGGTCACGCCCGGAGACGACGAGGCGCAGTGGGTGGAGCGCGCGGCCGAGCTGCCGGTGCGCCGGCTCAGGCAGGAGGTGAAGCGGGCCCTGACGGAGAGAAAGGCGCTCGCTGGCAATACGCTGCTGGGGCCGGACGCCGCGGCGGAGAAGGCCGAGGCCGACGAGGAGCCCTGGGTCCCGTACCGCGCGGATGGTCTCGACCCGACCGCGCGGACCTCGACAAGTTCCTCGCGCTCGCCGAAAGGGCTCATCGAGAGCTGGCACCGCCCCGACCAACTCGGGAGGCGCTCGCGCAGGAGTTCCTCTCCGAGCACCCCGGCGATGAATCGGACGTGAAGGGAGCGGAGCTCGCCGTCGAGCGGCGGCTCAACCCTCGACATACCCACGAAGCGCGACGCGGCCGAGGCGAAGCTGGAGTCGGAGACCTCCCACTGGGAGTTCTCGACCCCGTCGTCCTGGTCCTCGCCCTCGAGCTCGACCCGCTCGACGGGGCGACCGACGAGGAGCTCTACGTGACGGCGGTCGGGCTCTCCGAGGAGATCAAGAGTTGGGAGGACCTCGTCGGCTTCTGCTCGGCGGTCGTGAAGGGCGCGCGCCTCCACAAGGAGGCCGGGTTCGTGGACTTCCGGCACTACGCCACCGAGCGGCTCGGGATCCCGGCCCGCACGGTCGAGACCCGGGCGGCGCTCGAGAAGCACCTCTGGGAGAAGCCGGAGCTCAAGGTCGCGAAGGAGATGGGGCTCACCTACTCGAAGCTCCTCCTCCTGAAGGAGGTCCCCCAGAGCCAGATCCTGGAGATGGCGAAGCAGGCCGAGCGGCTGACCGTGGTCGAGCTCAAGGAGGCGGTCCAGGGGAAGAAGGATGCGCACATGTCTGCGCTGAAGCGGTTCGAGTTCTGGGTCCCGAAGAGGGTCGCCGTCGTGCTCGAGCAGGCCTTCATGGCCTCGTTCGGGGTACCGGCCTCTCCCGGAGAGGAGGAGCGATGCCGCTCCTGCACCCTCGACGGCGTCTTCCTCGGCCAGCTCGCGCGCCACTTCCTCGCGGCGTGGGGCGGCGAGCTGAAGTCGCCGAAGACCGTCTCCCAGAAGCAGCGCGCGAGGTACCACCGCTGCTGCTTCCCGGGCTGCAGCCGGCGCAGCGCCCACGGCCACCACATCGAGTTCCGCAGCCAGGGCGGCTCGGACGACGACTGGAACCGGATGCCGCTCTGCGCCTATCACCACCTCGTCGTCGTCCACGAAGGCTTCGCGACCATCACCGGCGTGTTCCCCGAGGCGGTCGAGATCCGCGTGAACGGCGTCGTCTGGAGGGACGGGCAGTTCGGACGGGCGCGGGCGGAGCGGGTGTGAGTCCGGGCGGCGCGAGATTGGCGATGCGGTGCCGAGCCCGTAGCATCGGGGCACCTTGACCCCCGCCCGTCCCCGGCTCGCACGCCTCGCGCCCGTCGTCCTCGCGCTCCTCGCCGCCTGCGGCGGCTCGGGCGGCTCCGGCGGCTCGAACCCGCCTCCGCCCGCCGACACCACCGCGCCCGTCCTCTCCGGCGTGACGGCGGGGACGCCCGCCACGACCTCGGCCACCGTCTCCTGGACGACCGACGAGCTCGCGACGAGCGAGGTCGAATACGGGACCACGTCCGCCTACGGCGCGACCTCGACCACCGCAGGGCGCGCCCTCTCGCACGCGGTGAGCCTCTCCGGCCTCGGGCCCGCGACCACCTACCACTTCCGCGTCCGGTCCGCCGACGCGGCCGGGAACGTCGCGCTCGGCGCGGACGCGACGTTCCAGACCGCGACGGCGCCCGACACGACCCCGCCCTCGGTGCCCGCCGGGCTCACGGCCACGCCGGTCTCGCCGTCGCGCATCGACCTCGCCTGGAGCGCCTCGACCGACGACGTGGGCGTCACGGCCTACGTCGTCACCCGCGACGGCGCGGCGGCCGCCACCGTGACCACGACGACCTGGTCCGACACCGGCCTCGCCGCCGCGTCCCAGCACGCGTACACCGTCGCGGCCAGGGACGCCGCCGGCAACGCCTCGGCCGCCTCCGCGCCCGTCCAGGCCACGACGCTCGCCGCCGGCGCCGACCACCCGACGCTCGTGCAGCACCTCGCCTCGTCCACGAACGCGCCCGGCAAGACCGAGTCGGGCAACCACTTCAAGTTCACGCTTCCGAACCCGGTGCTCGCGGGGAACTGCCTCGTGCTCGGCATCGCCTACGGCGCGAGCGGCACCCTCGCCGCGACCCCTGTCACCGACACGAACGGCACCTGGCCCACCGCCCCCTCCGCCGTCGCGATCGACGCCGCGGGCAACGTGGACCTCGCCATCTTCGTGCTGCCGGACGCCGCGCCCGGCGTCCACACGCTCACCGTCCACTTCACCGGGAACGTGATCCCGTTCCAGTACACGGTCACCGAGCTCGCCGGCATCGCGACCGCGAACCCGGTGAGCGGCAGCACCTCCGCGAGCCTGGTGCAGGCCCCGAGCCTCTCCGCCGGCACCTTCACGCCGGCCGACAACGACGCCGCGGGCGGCAACGCGATCTGGGCGCTCTTCTGGGACGACGCGAGCCCCGGCTCGGGCAACGACGTCACGGGCTTCACCGCCGGGGCCGGGTTCGAGCTCCTCGACGCGAACGTCGCCTGGCACCGCGACGCTTCCTGCCACCACGCGAGCGAGTGGACCGTGCAGGCCACGGCGGCTCCCGTCACGCCGTCCCTGACCGCGACCATGGCGCCGCAGAAGGACACCTTCGTCGGGCTCGCGATCGCGCTCCGCGCCGCGCGGGCCGGGACCCCGCCCGGCGCCGGCCTGAGGATCGTGCGGGTCCTCCACTTCACGAACGAGACCTTCGGGACCGGGGCGTTCCGCCTCCAGGCGCCTTCGTCGGGGAACGCGCTCGTCCTCGTGACCCACGAGGACTTCATCGTCACCATCGCCGCGCTCACCGACTCGAAGGGGAACGCCTGGACCCAGGCCATCGACGGGAACGGGCGCCCGCAGTTCTGGGTGGCGCCGTCCCCGAAGGTGGGCGGCGACCTCGCGCTCACGCTCACCATCGCGGGCACCCCGCAGCCCGCGAGCTTCACGGTGTACGACCTCGCGGGCGCCGCCGCCGCGCCCATCGGCGCGGCCGGCTGGACGAACGGCTTCCTCGACATCTCCGGCGCCTCGAGCGTGTCCGACTTCCCTGTGCTCGACCCCGCCGCGCCGGACGGCCTCGCGATCGCGGCCTGCGGGCTCGGGCAGGGGCCGGCGCTCGGCTACGCGCCCGGGGCGCCCGCCGGCGCGATCTTCGACTTCGTCAACTACGCGGGCCAGACCGACGGCTCGACGATGAACAACTCCGACTGCCGCGGGCACGTCTGGACCGCCTCCACGGCCACGCTGCACTGGAACTGGGTGCTCACCCCCATCGGCAACAACTCGGGCTCGGCGAGCGCGCTGCACCTCCTCGCGCCCTGACGGCGCGTCCGGGTGGTGACGGGCGGCGCGCCCGCCGCGCCCGGGCTATGACCGGAGGATGCTCGCCCCCGTCCTCCTCGCCGCGGCGCTCGCGGCCCCGCCCGAGACCTCGCAGGCCATCGCGGCCCCGCCGCAGGTCACGCTCCCGCACACCGAGCGGCGCGAGCTCACGTCCGCGGCCGGCGTCCGGCACGACGTCCGCGTGTCGTTGCCGCGCTCGTTCGCGTCGGAGCCGGCCCGCCGATACCCGCTGCTCGTCGTGCTCGACCCCGACTACGCGTTCCCGCTCGCGCACGCGATGGTGGACCACCTCTCCGACCGCGGGCGCCTGCCCGAGCTCGTCGTGGTGGGCGTGGGCTACTCGGGGTCGACGACGATGCACGACTACCGCATGCACCGCAGCCGCGACTACACGCCGTGGCCGAGCGCACGAGGCGGGTACGGCCAGCCGTACGACGGAGCCACCGGCGGCGCGCCCGCGTTCCTCGCCTTCCTGCGTGACGTGCTCCTGCCCCTCCTCGAGCGCGAGTACCGGGTCGGCTCGGATCGCGTGCTCGTCGGCCACTCCTACGGCGGGCTCTTCTCCCTCTGGGCGCTCTCGGAGGCGCCCGGGCTCTTCACGGGGCACGTGGTCGTGAGCCCCTCGATCTGGTTCGAGGACCGGAAGGTGCTCGGCCCGGCCGGCCTCGCGCGCCTGACGCGGGAGGCGGCGGGCCGGACCCGCGCCTACCTCGCGGTGGGCGACCGCGAGGGGAGCGAGGAGCGCGAGATGCAGGGCGACCTCGAGCGCGCCGAGAAGGTGCTCGCCGCGCGGGGCGTCCCTCGCGACCGGCTCCGCCGCGACGTCCTCGCCGGCCAGTCGCACGACTCGGTCTTCCCGGTCGCGCTCACGAACGCGCTCGGCTGGCTGTGGCGCGACGCGCCCGGCGTGCGACCCTGATCCCCCCGGCCGGCGTCTACAGCTTCGCGAGCGCGTCCAGCGCCTCCTCCAGCGTCTCGAAGACGAGGAAGTCGCGGCGGGTGACGATCGAGACGGTCTTCAGGATCATCCGGTGCACGGGCGCGAGCCCGCTGACCGCGGCCGCCTTCACGTGGGGCCGGTTGCCGTCGGCGAGCCAGCGCATCTTCTCCATGATGCGCCAGTCGAGGATCGCGTCCTTCGCGTGGATGACCGCGAGCACCGAGCCGAGCGGCTGGGCGCGGATGTCCTCCGCGCACTTGTCGGCGAGCTTCAGGATGTCGTCGTGGCCGAGCCCGGAGCCGTCGGTCACGTAGATGCGCTTGCCCTTGTGCTCGCGGAAGCGGGCGCGGGTGGCGGGGTTGATGGCCATGGCGGGCTCCTCGGACGCCTACCGCGTGCCGAAGTTCCAGGTGAAGTCGAGCCAGGGGATCGGCACGTCCGAACCCTTCGGGAACAGGAGCCCCACGTCCACGCCGAGCCGCTGGAAGATGATCCGCAGCGCGCCGGAGAGCACGAAGCTGTTGGACGAGCCCGGCAGGAACCAGTTCTCGGAGACGAGCGCGAGGTGCTCGGAGACGCGCGCGTTCCCGGAGACCGACATCAGCACGTCGCCGAAGTCGCTCGCCTTGTTGCCGGTGACGAACAGCGGCCCGGCCGCGACGCCGAGGTGGAGGTCGGGGGTGCCGAGCGTGAGCGCTCCGAAGAGCACGCCGCCGGTGGTCCCCGCGTCGAGGCCCGGCAGCCACAGGGTCTGGCCGCCCACGGCGACGTGGACGTGCTCGGTCACGTCGAGGCCGGCCTTCACGGTGCCCAGCAGGTTGAAGCCGTCCTGCACGAACAGCGCGGGGATCATCGTCCCGAGCCCGACGGTCACGTGGTCGGTCACGCCGTAGGCGACCGACGTGAAGAGGAGCTCGGTCTGCGACACGTAGCCCTCGCCCTCGTGGAGCATGAAGCCGGAGGGTGAGTAGAGGTAGCGCGTGCGGTTGGGGTCGCGCGAGCGCACCTCCGTCTGGCCGGCCTTCGCGAGCTCGATCCGGAGGATCGAGGCGGCGGGGACGACCACCCGGGAGCCGCCGGGCAGCTCGAGCGTCGCGCCGGCCGCGTCCTGCGCGATGAGCCGGCCGCGGAGCTGCTGGCCGTCCTTCATGACGAGGAGCGCGGGCGTGCCCTGCGGCTCGGCGAGGGCGGGGGCCGCGGCCGGAGCGGGCGCGTCCGGGGAGGCGGCGGGCGCCTCGGAGGCGGCGGCGCCGAGGGCGAGCAGGGCGGCGAGCGGCAGGAGCGCGGGCGTCATGGTGAGCCTCCGGGATGGGGTGCCCAGCGTAGGACGGACGGCTCCTCCGGGTCACGAAGAGAGAGGCGCCGGCCGCGCGGCCGTGTGACGCCGTGCGGCGGCGCCGCCCCGCGACTCCACGAACGCGAGCACCCGCCGGTACTGGCTCTCCCCGTCGAGCCCCGCCTCGTGCAGCACCGCGTCGGCGCGCCCGGAGCCGAGGAAGTGCCCGCGCTGGAACGGGTGCATCGTGTGGTCGCGCCCCGAGGTGGAGCGGATCCAGCGCCACATCGTCGGCAGCGTGAAGCCGGTGATGCCCATCGCCCGCTCGCCGGCGTCCTCCGGGAAGAGGCTCTGCTGGACGTTGAGGTGCAAGAGGTCGAAGAGCTCCGCGCTCGCGACGTACCAGACGTCGAGCTCGACCCCGGCCTTGAGGAGGAGCGGCAGCGCCTCCTCGACGAACGCGTAGGTGACGCCCGACTCCTGGAGCACCACCGCCGCGTCCGCCCGCCCGCGCGCCGCGCGCAGCCGGTAGACGCCGGTGGCGGCCGCCGAGGCGGGCGCGAGGCCGAGCGCGGCGCGGTCCGGCACCTTCTCGGTGGGCCGCGTGACGAACGGCGCGATCACCGACGGCCGGTGGCGCAGCGCCGCGCAGACGAGCGGGTACACCTCCGCCGGATCCCACGGCGTGAGCGTCACGAGCGCGCCGCGCGGGAAGTTCTCCTGGAGGAGCTGCAGCGGCTGCGGGTCGGCGTGGGTCGGGCCGTCCTCGCCGGTCTTGAGCCCCGCGTGGCCGCAGACGAGGAACATCGGGCGGCCGGCGCCTCCGCCGGTGGCGCGCCGCGCCTGGTCGCCGATCGCGTGGAGCCGGGCCGCGATGTGCCCGAGCGGCGCGATGAAGGCGCCGTAGGAGGAGCCCACCCCGGCGTGCCAGCCGAAGGCGGAGACCCCGGACAGCACGCCGGCCATGGCGTCCTCGCAGATGCCGCCGATCGAGAGGGTGCGCGCGTCGGGGTTGCCGCGGGACTGGAACCAGCCGCCCGCGAAGCCCTTCGTGGCCTCGTTCACGCTCGTCGAGCCGAGCAGGTCGGCCGCCGCGACGAGCAGCGCGCCGTGCGAGGCGCGGTTGAGGTGGCCGAGCACCTTCCCGAGCTGGCCGCGCAGCGTGGTGTTCGTGCCGGGCGGGAGCGCGAGCTCCGCGGGTGGCTCGCCGGCCGCGGCGACCTCGAAGACCGCCTCGACGCCCGGAGCGCCGTCGCGCGGGCGCCGGTCGAGCTCGACCAGCCGGTCCCGCGCCTCCTCGAGCCGCACCGCGAGCGCGCGGGTGGTGGCCTCGTTCGACTCGAGCAGGCTCCGCACGATCGAGAGCGACGACCACGCGCAGCGCTCGAGCGCCACGGCGTCCGCGCCGTCGCGGCAGCCGTGGCCCGGCTCGCAGGTGGGCAAGGTGAGGCCGGCCTCGCGCGTGAGCGGCACGAGCGCCTCGTAGAAGCCGGGCGAGCAGAGCTTGTGGCCGGCGCCGTGCGAGCCCCGGCCCTCGATGCCGTACCGCCACCCCTTCACCGTGCGGTAGACGATGGCGGTGGGCTGGCCGTTGTCGAGCTCGAACGCCCGCTCCTGCGCCTCGAGGATGGCGCCGAGGTCGTGGCCGTCGGACACGCTCACGACGTTCCAGTCGTGCAGGTAGAAGAGCTCGGCGGGGTCCCACTGCACGTAGTCGCCCGGCTGGTCCCCGTCGCGGGTGACCCGGTCGGTGTCGATGGAGGCCTGGTTCCAGTCGAGGTGCACGACGAGGTTGTGGAGGCGCGAGGTCGCGGCGAACGCGAGCGCCTCGTGCACCCGGCCCGGCGTGAGGCCGCCCTCCCCCTCGATCACGTGGACCCGCGGCGCGTCCTCGCCGTAGACGTCGAGCGCGGCGAGCGCGAGCCCGAACGAGGAGGCGACGCCCACGCCGGAGGCGCCCGTCGCGAGCTTCACGAACGGCGTGGCGGGGGTGGGGTGGCCGTCGAGCGGCTTCGCGCCGAAGGCCTGGAAGAGCGGCGTCGGGGTGGTGGGGTTCTTGCGGAAGCCGAGGAGGTCCTCGAGCCGGAGCCGCCGGGCCGGGTCGGCGGGCAACAGGCGGGGCGCCCCGATGCGGGCGATCTCGTCCCGCAGGGCCCACAGCGCGTAGAGCCCGAGCGCCTTGTGCCCGGCCGCGTAGGAGACGACGTCGGCGTCGGGCCGGTCGGGGTCCGAGACGTCGTGGGCGAGGTGCTCGAAGACGAGCGCCTGCACGAACCGGCCCGAGGAGATCGAGCCGCCCGGGTGGCCCGACATCGGCGCGTAGTTGTAGAGCGCCGTGCAGAGCGAGCGGTACACGAGGTCGAGCGCCTCGAGCACGGCGACGCGCCCCGCGGCGGCGCCGGGGGGCGCGGCGTGGACGTCGAGGCGGAGCGCACGGCGGGGGCCGAAGGCGACGCTGGGCTCGGTGACGGTCATGGGTGGCTCCTCACGGGTGGGCGATCGGGGGTGAAGCGGTCGAAGGGGTCAGGTGAGGAAGCGGCCCTCGCGCACGAACGCGCGGAAGCCGTCCTGGTCGCGCCCCGCGCGGGCGAGCCGGTCGACGGCGACGCGAAGCTCGTCGAGGGCGGTGGCGATCGAGAGGCGCAGGAAGTGGCGGCCGTCCGCGCCGATGCGCCCGAAGGAGCGCCGGTCGAGCGTCGCGACGTGGTGGCGGAACAGGAGGAAGCGCGCGAGCAGGGTGGAGGGGCTCGTCGCGTCGCGGACGGCCGGCGGGAGCGCCGCATGGGCCTCGAGCACGCCCAGCGAGCCGCACAGGCCGGCGACGTTCGGGAAGACGTAGAAGGCGCCGCCCGGGTTCTGGCAGCGCACGCCCGGGATCGCGTTCAGCGCCGGGACCACCACGTCGCGGCGCTCCTGGAAGGCCGCCACCATCCGCGCGATCTCGCCGCGGCTCTCGGGCGCCTCGAGCGCCACCTTCGCCCCCCACTGGTTGTAGGCGGGGAGGCACGAGTAGTAGTTGATCGCGAGGTTCTTGAAGACGGCCGCCTCCTCGGCGGTCGGGAACGCGGCCCAGCCGATCCGGCCGCCGGTCCAGGCGAAGCTCTTCGAGACCCCGCCCACGATGATCGTGCGCTCCGCCATGCCCGGGAACGAGGCGATGGAGCGGTGCAGCCGGCCGTCGAAGACGATCGCCTCGTACACCTCGTCGGAGTAGACGCGCGCGTTCGGCGGCAGCCGGCGCACGAGCACGTCCGCGAGCGCCTCGAGCTGCGCGGCGGTCGCGACGCCGCCGGTGGGGTTGCCGGGGAAGTTGAGGAACACGAGCTTCGTCCGGCCGGAGAGCAGCCGCTCGAGCGCGGGGCCGGTCACCGTGAAGCCCTGCTCCTCCTCGAGGTGCAGCGGCACCGGCTGGCAGCCGAGGTACGTCGCGAAGGACTCGTAGATCGGGAAGCCGGGGCTCGGGTAGACGACCTCGTCGCCGGGGTTCGTGTAGACCTCCTGGCAGAACCCGATCGGCGGCTTCGCGCCCGGGAAGACGACGACCCGGTCCGCGGTGATCTCGAGCCCGCGCCGGGCGCCGAGGTCGCGGGCGATCGCCTCGCGCAGCGGCAGGATGCCCTGCGGGTCGACGTAGTGCGTGAGGTCGGCGTCGAGCGCCCGCTTGACCTCGTCGCGCACGTGGCGCGGGAGCGGGAAGTCCGGCTCGCCGAGGTTGCAGCGGACGACGTGGTGCCCGTCGGCCTCGAGGGCCGCGATCCAGGGCCCGATCTTGAACGCGTTCTCCGTGCCGAGGAGCGCGATGCGGTCCGAGAAGAGCGGGCCGGGCAGGAGGCCCGGCGGCGGAGCGGAGCTGACGACGGCGCGCATCAGAGCCCTCCCGCGAGGATGTGAGCGAGAGGAAACGCCCGCACGCACCCGCTGTCCATGCCGGGCGTCAAGACGCATCGTCGCGCGCGCCGCGGCGCGCGACAGAACCGATCAGGACCCGCTCGCGCCCCCGATCCGGGGCGCCGGTGCGCTCGACACCCGCTCGCGGCGGCCCGCGAACCGGACGGCCGCGGCTGACGCCTCGTCCTACCCGGCCAGGCTTCCGATCCGCTCGACGTCGAGCAGGAGGACCGGCGCCGAGGTGCCGCGCCCGCGGGCGAGCTTCCGGACGAGGTCGACCGGGAGCGCGCCCGCGGCGAGCGGGTCGTCCTCGGCCGCGATGTGCTCGAGGTCCGCGACCGCCTCCGCGCGATCGACGATGAGGACCGACCGGCGCCCGTTGAGCTCCACCGTCACGCCGACCTCCTTGCGCGAGTCGTGGAGCGCCTGGCGGGTGTGCTCGAACTGCTCCACGAGGGTGGCGAGGAGCCCCTTGCGCGTCTGCTCGATGCGCTCGAGCGCCCGGTCGACCTGCCCGTCTTCCACGAGCTTCGCGACCTCGATCGCGAGCGCGTGGATGCGGGCGTGCGGCTCCTCGAACTTCCCGAGCTCGGAGCGGAGCACCGCGTCGTCGGTCTTGAACGCGTAGTACCACTGGCCGAACTTGCACTTCCGGGGGTCGGTCGCGAGCCGGAAGGGCCGGTGCTCGCGCACCGAGGCCTCGAGCTCCGCGACCCAGCGCTTGTGGTCCTCCTCGCGCTCCCCGAGCAGGGTCGCGAGGGCCTCGCTCTCCTCCCGGGCGGAGACGTGGCCGAGGCACACGCGCAGATCGAGGGCGGGGAACACGTTGCCGCGGAGCACGGCGAGGCCCCGCTGCTCGGGCGGGCAGTTCGGCGGCACCCGCACCTCGCCGAAATTCACGCTCGGTCGGTCCTCCCGCGTTCGAAGGTCATGGCCCGCCCGATGCCGAAACTGCCGACCTCGCGGGCGCGTGTGCGCGCGCCGCTCACGTTCTCCTTCGGTGAACGACCTGCTATCGACTGACGGTTTTCGTCAACGTCACTTGCACCCCGCGGCAGGTCGTTGCGGCCCGGGTCCGTGATCACGCTGGGTTACGCGATCCCCGGGCGCGGGCCCGGCGCTTGCTTCGTATGCCCCGGAGATCACGACCATGCTCACCTTCCCCCACCTCCGCGGTGTCCTCCTCACGTGCGCTGCGATCGCCCTCTCCGCGTGCGGCGGTCAGCCTTCCGGGGGGAGCGGCGCGACCCAGCTCGCGGAGGCGCCGCTCTTCGTGAACGGCGGGTTCGAGGACGGCACGACGACCGGCTGGACCATCACCACGAACCTCACGCCGGCGGGCCAGTACACGTCCGCGGGCATCACCTACCCGCCCACGAGCTTGACCGATCTCAACCTGCGCTCGGGCGGCACGGCGAAGACGTACGTGCGCACGGCCCCCACGCAGCAGCTCTACGGCCTCACGGGCCTCGCGCAGCCGGTGCTCCCGAAGTTCGGGAACGCCTCGGTCGTCGTGAACGAGGGCGGCAAGAACTACAACGCCAACACGCTGAAGCAGTCGTACGCGGTCACGACCTCCGACGTGGACCCGGCCGACGGCAAGGTCCACGTCCGCTTCGCGCTCGCGCCGGCGCTCCAGGACCCGGGCCACCCGGTGAACCAGCAGCCCTACTTCTGGGCCCAGCTGCGCAACGTGACCCGCAACACGCTGCTCTTCTCGACCTTCAACTACTCGAACCAGCCCGGCATCCCCTGGAACGTGCAGGGGACCGGGCAGAACCAGGTCCGCTACACCGACTGGCAGATCTTCGACGTCGCCCCCGGCGACGCGAAGCTCACCCCGGGCGACACGGTCGAGATCGCGATCGTGGCCGCGGGCTGCGCCCAGACCGGCCACTGGGGCGAGGTCGCCGTCGACGGCTTCGGCGCCTACCTGCCGAGCCTCTCGGTCGCCGCGAGCGCGCCGCAGTCCGCGAACGCCGGCACCCAGCTCACCTACACGTTCCTCGTGAAGAACGCGACGCCCGGCCTCGTGCCGAACGTGGTGGTCGACGAGGTGCTGCCCGCCGCCTTCAGCGGCTCGACCCAGACCGGCCAGACCACCTTCGTCTCGGTGAACGCGCCCGCCGGCGTCACCTGCACGACGCCCGCGGTGGGCCAGTCCGGCACCGTCTCCTGCAACTTCGGCTGGATGAACCCGGCCGCGAGCGCGACCTTCAGCGTGACCGTCGCCATCCCGGACGGCGCCACCGGCCGCGTCGCGAACGGCAACTACGCCATCCGCGCCGACTCGGTCTCCGCCCTCCTCGGCCCGCTCGTCGAGACCGCGCTCACCTCCGCCGTCACCTACGCCGATCTCTCGGTCGCCGTGCGCGACGCGAGCTCGGCGGTCGTATGGGGCCAGCCGGTCGCGTACACGATCGAGGTCTCGAACGCGGGCCCCGCGACCGCCACGAACGCCACCGTCGACGACGCCTTCCCGGCCCAGCTCGCGAACGTCGCCTGGACCTGCTCCACCACGGGCGGCGGCTCCTGCACGACCGCGAGCGGCACCGGCAACGTCTCGGCCCGGAAGGTCACGCTCCCCGCGGGCGCCAAGGCGACGTTCGCCGTGACCGCGAACGTGATCGCGGGCTCGGGCAACGGCACGCTCACCAACACCGCCACCGTGTCGGCGCCCTCCGGCGTCACCGACCCGGACACGACCAACAACGCCGACGCCGACGTGAACGGCATCGGCACGCTGCGCACCCTGACCGTCGAGAAGGCGGCGGGGCGGACCGGCCAGGGCTCGGTGGTCTCGTACCCCGAGGGCATCGCCTGCGCCGACGGCTGCGCTTCGACCTCGATGAGCGTGCTCCAGGGCGGCCAGGTGACCCTCACCGCCGTCGCGCGCCCGGGCGACACCTTCGCCGGCTGGAGCGGCGCCTGCTCCGGGACGCAGAACACCTGCACGCTCTCCATCGCCGGCGACGCGACCGCCATCGCGGCGTTCGACGGCCCCTCGGTCACCGCCTCCGTGCCCGACGGCCACGGCGCCATCTCCTGCCTCTCGCCGGTCGTGCAGGGCACGACCGCCGCCTGCACCCTCACCCCGGACCCGGGCTACGTCGTGGCGGCCCTCACCGACGCCGGCGCCGACGTGCTCGCGCAGGTCCAGGGCTCGACCTACGGCGCCGCGAACGTGACCGGCCCGCGCGCGATCGTGGCCACCTTCCGGCTCGACCGCGGGCAGACCTGCGGCGCGAACGCCGACTGCGGCACCGGGCTCTGCGTCGACGGGGTCTGCTGCAACGCGGCCTGCGACGGCCAGTGTGAGGCGTGCGACGTGCCCGGCAGCGTGGGCACCTGCGCGCCGGCCACCGGCGCGCCGCACGGCGCCCGCGCCGCCTGCGCGTCCGACGGCTCCGCCTGCGGCGGCGCCTGCGACGGCACCGTCCGGAACGCCTGCGCCTACCCCGGCGCCGCCACCGCCTGCCGCGGCGCCTCCTGCGCCGCCGGCACGGCGACCTCCGCCGCCACCTGCGACGGCGCGGGCGCGTGCCCCGCTCCGCAGACCGCCTCCTGCGGCGCGTACGCCTGCGGCGCGACCGCGTGCCTCGCGGCCTGCCAGGCCGACGCCGACTGCGCCGCCGACGCGTGGTGCTCCGCGGGTGCCTGCGTGCCGAAGGGCGGCCCCGGCGCGGCCTGCGCGGCCGACAACGCCTGCGCCGGCGGCCACTGTGCCGACGGCGTCTGCTGCGACACCGCCTGCAACGGCCAGTGCGAGGCGTGCGACGTGCCGGGCAGCGTGGGCAGCTGCTCCCCGGTCGCCGGCGCGCCGCACGGCGTCCGCGCCGCCTGCGCCACCGACGGCTCCGCCTGCGGCGGCGCCTGCGACGGCACGGTCCGGAGCGCCTGCGCGTACCCGGGCGCGGCCACGGCCTGCCGCGGCGCCTCCTGCGCGGCCGGCACGGCCACGCTCGCCGCCGCCTGCGACGGCGCGGGCGCGTGCCCGGCGGCCCAGACCCAGAGCTGCGGCGGCTACGCCTGCGGCGAGACCACCTGCCGCGGCGACTGCACCGCCGACGCCGACTGCGCGGCCGGAAGCTACTGCGCCGCCGGCGTCTGCCAGCCGCGCCTCGGGGGCGGCCAGGCCTGCGCCGCCGGCGCCCAGTGCGCGAGCGGCTTCTGTACCGACGGCGTCTGCTGCGACGGCGCCTGCAACGGTCAGTGCGAGGCCTGCAACGTCACCGGCCACGCCGGAACCTGCACGCCGGTGAGCGGCGCGCCGGTCGGGCCGCGGCCGGCCTGCGAGTCCGACGGCTCCGCCTGCGGCGGCGCCTGCGACGGCGCGAACGGCGCGGCGTGCACCTTCCCGAAGGGCTCCTGCCGCGCGGGCTCCTGCGCCGCCGGCGTCGCCACCGTCGCGGCGGCCTGCGACGGCGCGGGCCACTGCCCGGCGCCCGAGACCGTCGACTGCTCGCCCTACGTCTGCGGCGCGACCGCCTGCAAGGGCGACTGCGCCGCGGACGCCGACTGCGCCGCAGGCAGCTGGTGCGCCGCGGGGGTCTGCACCCCGAAGAAGCAGCAGGCGGAGGCCTGCGGCGCGAACGGCCAGTGCGCCAGCGGCGCCTGCGTCGACGGCGTCTGCTGCGACCGCGCCTGCGACGGCCAGTGCGAGGCCTGCGACGTCGCCGGCCACGCCGGCGCCTGCACCCCGGTGACCGGCGCGCCCCACGGCGGTCGCACCGCCTGCGAGACCGGCGGCGCCGCCTGCGGGGCCGCCTGCGACGGCACGCACGCCGACGCGTGCGCCTACCCGCAGCCGATGGGCACCTGCCGCGCCGGCTCCACGACCGCGCAGCTCTCGGTGTCCGGGTCCGGCTGCAGCTCCGGCGGCTCGACCGGCCCGCTCGCGCTCCTCGCGCTCCTCCTGCTCGCGCGCACGGGCCGCCGCCGCGCCGCCGTCGCGGTGCGGGTCCGCACGGTCTCCCGCCTCGCGGCCGGGCTGCTCGCGCTCGCCCTGCCGCGCGCGGGCGAGGCCCAGTCCATCGACGTCGAGCGGTTCCACCCGCAGGGCGGCGCCGCCGACGTGCTCGCGGTGCCGTCCGCCGCGGTCCCCGGCCACCTCGAGCGCCACCTCTCGCTCTGGCTCTCCTACGCGGACCAGCCGCTCCGGATCGCCTCGACCGCCGACGCGAGCGTGACCGGCCCGCTCGTCTCGAGCCAGACCACCGCGCAGCTCGGCGCCTCGATCGGCCTCCTCGACCGCTTCGAGCTCGCCGCGACGGTGCCGATGACGATGCCCAGCGGCGACCGTCCCTCGATCTCCGGCCTCACCCTCCCGAAGGCGGCCGCCAGCCTCGGCGACGTCTCGCTCGCCGCGAAGGCCCATCTCGTCGACGCGGGGCCCCTGGGCCTCGCGCTCGGCGTGCCCGTGCGCCTCCCCACCGGCAAGAAGGACGCCTACGCCGGCCAGGGCGAGGTCACCGGCGGCGTCGAGGCGCTCGCCGAGTGGCGCGGCGCCCGCGGCTTCCGCGCGCTCGCGAGCGCCGGCTTCGTCGCCCGCGGCGAGCGGCAGCTCGTCGACCTCTCGGTCGGCAGGGCCGTCTCGTACGGCGTCGCCGCCGAGATCCCGCTCGCGTTCCGCGTCGGGGGCGGCCCGCTCGCGCTCCTGACCTCCTTCGCCGGCGAGGCCGGCCTCGGCGGCGGCGTGCGTGCGAGCCCGATGGAGCTCCTCTTCGCCGCCCGCGCGCGGCTCCCGCTCGGCCTCGAGCTCACCCTCGGCGGCGGCCCGGGCGTCGGCGCCGGCTACGGCACCCCGCGCTTCCGCGTCGTCGCCTCGGCCGCCTTCGTGCCGCGCCCGGCGCCGGTCGTGGCCGCGGCGCCGCCGCCTCCGCCGGCCCCGAAGCCCGCGCCGAAGCCGGCGGTCGCCGTGCCGCTCCCGCCGCCGCCCGTCGTCGCGGCCGCTCCCGCGCCGCCGCCCCCCGCGCCGGCGCCGGTCGTCGTGGCGCCCGCCCCGCCGCCGGCCCCCGAGCCGCTCCCCGCGCCGCCGCCGCCGCAGGTCGTCGTCACGAAGGAGAAGCTCGTCATCCTCGAGCAGGTCCACTTCGCGACCGCGAAGGACCTGATCCTCCCGGAGTCGTTCCCGCTCCTCGAGGCCGTCGCCCGCGTGCTCCGGGATCACCCCGAGCTCCAGCGCGTCCGCGTCGAGGGCCACACCGACACGCAGGGCAAGGCCGACGCGAACCGCACCCTCTCGGACCGCCGCGCGAAGCGGGTGCGCGCGTTCCTCGTCGAAGCCGGCGTCGCCGACGCGCGGCTCGAGGCGAAGGGCTACGGCCCCGACCGGCCGGTCGCGTCCAACAAGACGGTCATCGGCCGCGCCAAGAACCGCCGGGTCGAGTTCGTCATCGTGCGGCAGTCCACCGGGCTCGCGCTCACGGGCACGGCTGCGGCAGGCTCACGGTGACGTCGACCGGATCGGAGGACAGCGACAGGGCCTGGCCGTCGAGGGTGTAGCTGACCTGGTACGTGTACCGCTCGGTCATCTGCAAACCGCCGGAGGGGTAGTGGTACCCGTCGCCGGTGAGGTCGATCACCGTGCCCGTCGCCTTCGAGGGGACGGTCACCGCGAGCGGGTAGGGGCAGAGCCCGGTCGTGGAGCCGGCGGGCGTCGCGCACGACGCCACGCAGGTCGCGACGTTGCACGCCGTCACCTGCGAGACGATCTCGAGCTTCGTGACCTTCAGCGTCTTGCAGGCGCCGTTGTGGATGCGGACGACGGCGCGGTAGGGGTCGCCGCACGCGTAGGACGCGGTCGTGGTCTGCGTGAGCGTGACCGCCTCCTCCGTGCAGGGCTGCGGGTCCGGTCCGGCGTCCGAGCCGCCGCCGCACCCGGCGAGGCCGAAGAGGACGGCCGCGGCGAGCAGGACGGCGAGCGGTGGCGAGAGGCGTTCGCGCATGCTTTCCCCCTGGGGGGCCATGCGCGGGCGCGCGGCCGCGCGCCATCGGGGAAAGCGCTAGGGCTTCGCCCCGGCCGGGGCCTTCGGGGCCGCCTGCGCCCCGGCCTTCGGCCCGGCCTTCTGGGCCGCCGCCTTCTCGAGCTTCGTGACGAGCCCGGCGATGCCCTCCTTCGCGATGGTCTTCGCGAACGAGGAGCGGAAGCCCTCCACCGTGGACGCGCCGTCGATGACCACGTCCTCGATGCGCCAGGCCGCGCCCTGCCTCCGGAGCGCGTAGGCGATCTCGGTCGGCTCGCCCTTCACGACGACCTTCGTCGGGACCGTCGTCGTGCCGTCGGCGCCGGGCGCCTCCGCGCCGTAGGCGACGTCGGTCGAGCGGTAGGAGTCGAGCTGGCCGCCGGTCAGGGCGCCGAAGCGCTTCGTGAACGCGCCGACGATGCGCTTCTTCTGGGCGGGGGTGGCCTGGCCCCAGCTCTTCCCCATGGCCTTCTGCACCATGCCGTCGAGGTCGACGGCCCGGGTCACGATGGACTCCAGCTTCGCCCGGACGGCGGGCGAGGGCTCGACCCCCGGCGGCGGCAGGGCGGCGCGGATCTCCGCGTCCCGGGCCTTCAGCGCCTCGGTCGCGGACTCGGGGTGCGCCGCCGCGGGGAGCGCAAGGGAAAGGAGGAGGCCGACGAGGTGGAGTGCGCGCATGGGAGATCCGCCGGAAAGCAGGGAAGCTACTTGGCAAAGGCGGGTCCTTCAAGTATCGAACCGCGAGCCCCGCCGCACGCGCGGCCGGGGTCCTCTACGTGCAGGAGACCAGAGACCGAGAGCGGCCGGCCGGCCCGGCAATGGACGGGAACGGCCCGGACCCGGGCCCCGTGCCCGCCGGCTACGGCGGCTACTCCCGCCGGCTCGCGCACGCGCTCGTCCCCGGGCTCGTGCGCCACCGCCGGGTGGTCCTCGGCGCGGCGCTCGTCCTGTTCGTCCTCGGCACGGTCTTCTCGGTCCGGCTCTACGCGAACCTGCGCTCCGGCTTCGAGGAGCTCCTGCCCGACACCGCGCCCAGCGTGGCGGCGGCGCGCACGCTCGGGCCGAAGCTCTACAGCGTCTCGACGCTCTCGGTGGTGATCACCGGGGAGGACGGCGACGCGATCGCCCGCCTCGCCGACGACCTCGCGCCGCGCCTGCGGAAGCTCCCGCCGACCGTCGTGCGGGCGGTCGACTACCGGGTGGACGAGGAGACGGCGTTCCTCCGCAAGTTCGGCGGGTTCTACCTCTCGCTCGAGGACCTCGACACGGTCCAGGGCCGGATCGACCGGCGGATCGCCTGGGAGAAGCAGAAGGCGAACCCCATGCGCGACCTCCTCGGCGACGAGGAGGACGCGGGGCCGGCGCCGCCGCTCGACTTCTCCGACATCGAGGCCCGGGTCTCGCGCGCCGGCGGCTCGGTCGCCCGCTTCCGGAACGGCTACTACCAGACCCCGGACGGCAGGATCCTCGTGCTCCTCGTGCGGCCGCCGCTCTCGGCGACCAACCTCGAGTCGAACCTCGCCGTGCTCGACGCCGTGAAGCGCGAGCTCGCCGCGCTCCACCCCGAGCGCTACGACCCGAAGATCCAGATCGGCTACGGCGGCGAGGTCGCCACCATCGTGGAGGAGCAGGAGGCGCTCGCCGCCGACCTGCTCTCGTCGGCGGTCGTGGTCCTCGCGCTCACCCTCGCGGTGCTCTGGTTCTACTTCCGGCGCTGGTCGGCCATCCTCTCCATCGCCGGGGCGCTCTCGGTGGGCTGCGCGCTCACCTTCGGCCTCTCCTGGTTCCTGGTCGGCTACCTCAACACCAACACCGCCTTCCTCGGCTCGATCGTCATCGGGAACGGCATCAACGTCTCGATCATCGTGGTCGCCCGGTACCTCGAGGAGCGGCGCCGAGGGCGCGGCGTGCTCGAGGCGAACGAGGAGGCCTTCGCGGGGACGCTCGCCGCGACCTTCGTGGCGAGCTTCGGCGCCGGGCTCTCGTACCTCTCGCTCGCGGTCACCGACTTCCGCGGCTTCAGCCAGTTCGGGATCATCGGCGGGCTGGGGATGGCGCTCTGCTGGGTGACCGCCTACCTGCTCCTCCCGCCGCTTCTCGCCGCGCTCGACGCGATGCGGACCGGGGAGAAGGTGGAGGTCCGCGACTCCCTGATCGGCCGGTTCGTCTCCTGGCTGAACGGCACCCACCCGAAGCGCATCCTCGCCGTGACGGGCCTCCTGACCGCGCTCTCCCTCGCCGGGATCGCGAGCTACCGCGGCGACCTCGTCGAGTACGACCTCAGGAAGCTCCGCGCCGCGAAGAGCGAGCGCGAGGGGGCGCAGTTCTGGGGCACGAAGCAGGACCAGGTCTTCCAGACCTACCTCACGCCCCTCGTGGTCGTCGGCGAGACGCCCGCCGAGCTCGCGAAGGTGGTCGCGGAGCTCGATCGCGACCGCGCCGCGCTCGGCGCCGCCGACCCGATCCGCGAGGTCCGGACCCTCGACACCGTGGTGCCGAAGGACCAGGAGGCCAAGGTCGCGCGGCTCGACCGCCTGCGCGACACGCTCACCGACGCGCGGCTCGCGCGGCTCGAGCCGGAGCTCCGCGCGAAGGTGCTCGCGCTCCGGCCCCCGCCCGACGTCCGCCCGATCACGGTGGAGGACCTCCCGGCCATCATCCGCCAGCCGCTCACCGAGCGGGACGGCACCCGGGGGCGCATCGCCCTCGCCTTCCCGCGGCACGTCGGCACGCTCACGCCCGTGGAGATGCGGTCCCTGACCGAGCTCCTCCGCGGCGCCATCGACCGCTCCGGCGCCCGGGCGCAGGCCCTCGGCCAGCCGATGCTCTTCATCGACATCGCCGACGCCATCCTCCGGGACGGGCCGATCGCGACCCTGCTCGCGTTCGGCGCGGTGGTGGTGCTCGTGCTCCTCTCGATGCGGAGCCTGCGCGCCTCCGCGCTCGTGCTCGGGAGCCTGCTCCTCGGCGTGCTCTGGCTGCTCGGGATCGCCGGCGCGACGCGGGTGCGGCTCAACTTCCTCAACTTCGTCACCCTGCCCATCACCTTCGGCATCGGCGTCGACTACGCCGTGAACATCGTGCAGCGCTGGCGCGCCGAGGGCCGCGGCTCGCTCTCGCGCGTGCTGCGCGAGACCGGCGGGGCGGTGGGGCTCTGCTCGCTCACGACCGTGATCGGCTACGGCTCGCTGCTGGTGGCGCAGAACCGCGGCCTCCAGGGCTTCGGCGCGCTCGCCTCGGTGGGCGAGCTCGCCTGCGTCTCCGCGGCCCTGGTGGCGCTCCCGGCCTGGCTGCTCCGCCGAAAGGGCGGGGCGGCGGTCTAGGATCCCCGGCGGCCCCGACTTCCTGTACGGTCGTGGCATGCGCCTCGCCCGCGTCGCCGCCGCGCCCCTGCTCCTCGCCGCCGCCTGCGCCACCGTCCGCCCGCCTCCGGGCGAGCTCTCGCCCGACCCGGCGCGGCTCCGCGCCGACGTGACCTGGCTCGCCGACCCCGCCCGGACCGGGCGCGGCATCGGCACGCCGGGGCTCGCCGCGGCGGCGGACTGGCTCGAGGCGCGCTACAGGGCCCTCGGCCTCGCGCCCGCGTTCGGGGCCGACTACCAGCAGCGCTTCGAGGTGCCGTGGCGAGCCCGGCTCGGCGCGCCGAACGCGCTCGCGCTCGCCGGGAAGCCGGTGGAGCTCTCGAAGGGGTTCGTGCCCTTCGGCTTCAGCGACGACGGCAAGGTCGAGGCGGAGCTGGTCTTCGCGGGCTACGGCATCACGGCGCCCGCGCTCGGCTACGACGACTACGCAGGGCTCGACGTGAAGGGGAAGATCGTGGTCGTCGCGCAGGACTTCCCGCGCGAGCAGGACCCGGCCTCGCCCTTCCGCGACCCCAAGAACTTCGCCCTCGGCGACTGGCGCCAGAAGGCGATCACCGCGCGCGAGCACGGCGCGGCCGCGCTGCTCGCGGTGCGGGACGACTGGCACCACCCGGCGGCGGACGACCTCCCGGCCTGGTCGGAGGCCACGGGCTCGCGCGGCGGCGTGCTCGCGGCCCGGGTGACGCTCGCGGCGCTGAGGGAGGCGGGCGTGGACGTCGCCGCCCTCGCGGCGCCGATCGGCGCGGACGCGAAGCCCCACTCGAAGGCGCTCGGCGTGAAGGCCGTCCTCGAGATCACCGTCGTGCACGAGAAGACCACCTCCTCGAACGTGGCGGCGGTGATGGCCGGGGCGGACCCCGCGCTCGCCGGCGAGTGCGTGGTCATCGGCGCGCACTTCGACCACCTCGGCTTCGGCGGCGAGACCTCGCTCGCCCCCACCCAGATCGGCCAGGTCCACCCGGGCGCCGACGACAACGCCTCCGGCACCTCCGCCGTCCTCGAGCTCGCGCGGGGCTTCAAGGCGGGCCCGCCGCTCCGGCGCACGCTCCTCTTCGTGAACTTCACCGGCGAGGAGACCGGCCTGCTCGGCTCGACGCACTTCGTGAAGGAGCTGCCGGCCGCCTGCCCCGCCGAGAAGATCCAGCTCATGGTCAACCTCGACATGGTGGGCCGGCCGCAGGGCGGGAAGGTCTACGTGCAGGGCGTCGACACCGCGAAGGGGCTGCGCGAGCGGGTCCGCGCGCTCGCCGAGCGCGCGCCGGCCGTGCCGCTCAAGCTCGTGTGGGACGGCGAGGGCTACGCGCCGTCGGACTCGACCGCCTTCTACTCGAAGGGGATCCCGGTGCTGTACTTCTTCACCGGCGCCCACCTCGACTACCACCGGCCGAGCGACACCGCCGACAAGATCGACGGCAAGGCCACCGCCGAGGTGGTCCGCTACGCCGGGCGCGTCGCGCGCGACCTCGCCGACGCGCAGGAGAAGCTCGCGGTCGTGCGGGTCGAGCCGCCGAAGGAGGGCGTCGTGGGCCGCGGCGGCGGCGGGCGCTCGGGCGGCGCGTTCCTGGGCGCGGTGCCGGAGTTCGGCGAGCGGCCGGACCCGGGCGTGCTGCTCTCGGGCGTGCGCCCGGGCAGCCCGGCCGAGGGCGCCGGGCTCGCCGCGGGCGACGTCATCGTCCGCATCGGCGCGACCAAGGTGCAGAACCTCCAGGACCTCGCCTACGCGCTCAAGGCGAACCGCCCGGGCGAGACCGTCGAGGTCGAGTTCCTGCGCGCCGGGGTCCGCAAGGTCGTCCCGGTGAAGCTCGTCGAGCGGAAGTAACCCCCGGCCGTCCGCCGCTTTATCGGACATCTGTCCGCCATGGCTGGACAGGGCGGATGGCGTCCGCTATAACGGACGCATGGCGAAGATCTACGAGGACAACAGCCAGAGCATCGGGCGCACCCCGCTCGTGAGGCTCGGGCGCATCTCGAAGGACCTCCCGGCCACGATCGTGGCCAAGATCGAGGGGCGCAACCCGGCCTACTCGGTGAAGTGCCGCATCGGCGCGGCGATGATCTGGGACGCCGAGCGGCGGGGCGAGCTCGTCCCCGGCTCGAAGGCCCGCACCATCGTCGAGCCGACCTCCGGCAACACCGGCATCGCGCTCGCCTTCGTGGCGGCGGCCCGCGGCTACCCGATCGTGCTCACCATGCCGGAGACCATGTCGCTCGAGCGGCGCCGGATGCTGAAGGCCTACGGCGCGGAGCTCGTCCTC
Organism: Anaeromyxobacter sp.; assembly: GCA_046351695.1. Taxonomy (GTDB): domain Bacteria; phylum Myxococcota; class Myxococcia; order Myxococcales; family Anaeromyxobacteraceae; genus Anaeromyxobacter. The sequence continues at coordinate 78,211 of JAXLYA010000004.1, forward strand.
ACCGAGGGCGCGAAGGGCATGGGCGGCGCGATCGCGAAGGCCGAGGAGATCCGCGCGAGCGATCCCTCCCGCTACTTCCAGCCCCAGCAGTTCAAGAACCCGGCGAACCCGGAGATCCACTTCCGGACGACCGGCCCGGAGATCTGGGAGGACACCGACGGCCAGATCGACATTCTCGTCTCCGGCGTCGGCACGGGCGGCACCATCACCGGCGTCTCCCGCTACATCAAGAAGGAGAAGGGAAGGGCGATCCGCTCGGTCGCCGTCGAGCCCATCCACTCGCCCGTGCTCACCGCCATCAAGGCGGGCGAGCCGCCGAAGCCCGGCCCGCACAAGATCCAGGGCATCGGCGCCGGCTTCAAGCCGGACGTCCTCGACCTCTCGCTCGTGGACGAGGTCCAGACGGTGTCCAACGAGGAGGCCGTCGAGCACGCCCGCCGCCTGCACCGCGAGGAGGGCATCACCGGCGGCATCTCCTGCGGCGCGGCGCTCGCGGCGGCCATCAAGGTCGCGCGGCAGCCGGAGTCGAAGGGGAAGCAGATCGTCGTCGTCCTGCCCGACGCCGGCGAGCGCTACCTGTCGTCGATCCTCTTCGAGGGGATCGACGCCTGAACGGCGGCTTCCGCGCCCCGAAGAAAGCCCCATGGCCACCTTCCAGCCCCGCACCGCCGATCCCTACCGAGACCTCGCCGTCATCGACGCGCGGGCGCCGCGGTTCAACCAGGCCTTCGTGGCCGCCTTCTCCATCGCCGGCGCGGTGACGGGGCTCTGGTGGCTCTTCGCGATCCCGGCCGTCCAGCTCGCCGTGACGCTCCGGTTCGGCCGGCGCTTCTGCCTGCCCTGCCGGCTCTACTTCGACGTCGTCCAGCCGCTCGTGGGGGAGGGCGAGCTCGAGGACTCCCGCCCGCCGCGGTTCGCGAACCAGCTCGGGGTGCTCTTCACCGGCGCGGCGGCGCTCGCGGCCGCGGCCGGGCTCGGCCTCCTCGCCGCGGCGCTGGGCGGGGTCGTGGGCGGCCTCGCGCTCCTCTCGGCCGTGACCGGCTTCTGCCTGGGTTGCCAGTTCTACCGGCTCGCGCTCCGGCTCCGGGACGTCGGGACGACCTGATCCCGGCGGGATCTCCCGCCGCCGGGGGGGCGTGCGCCCACCAACCGGACCCTCGGCGCGAGCTCGCGCGTCCCGGAGGTGACGCGAGCGACAATTTCACGGGAAAGCCGCCGTCTCAGCGCTAATGGACGGCGCTCTCATGGCGAAGACGAATGCGCGGCTCTGGGCAGGGGTGATCCTCGGTCTCCTCGTCGTGGTGGCCATCCTGGTCGGCACGAAGGCGGGGCAGATCGGCAAGATGATCGCGGCGGGCAAGTCGTTTGCGCCCCCGCCGGAGGCCGTCACGGCCGCGAAGGCGGAGACCACGCCCTGGCAGGCGGCCCGGACCGCCACCGCGACGCTGGTCGCGGTCCGCGGGGTGACGCTCGGGGCGGAGCTGCCGGGGCTCGTACGCGAGATCTCCTTCGAGTCAGGCTCCGCTGTGACCCGGGGTCAGGCCCTCGTCCGGCTCGACACCTCCGCGGAGGCGGCCCAGCTCGAGGCGGCGAAGGCCCAGGCCGCGCTCGCCGAGCTGAGCCTGAAGCGCGCGAGGGAGCTGCGCGCGGGCGGCTCGAACACGCCGGCCGACCTCGACGCCGCCGAGGCCTCCGCGCGGGCCGCGGCCGCCCAGGTGGCCGCGCTCGAGGCCACCATCGCGAAGAAGACGATCCGCGCGCCGTTCGACGGCCGCATCTCGATCCGGCAGGTCGAGCTCGGCCAGGTGCTCCCCGCCGGCGCCCCCATCGCCTCGCTCCAGTCGGTGACCCCGATCCACGCCGACTTCTGGCTGCCGCAGCAGGCGCTCGCGGAGATCGCGGCCGGGCAGAAGGTGCACGTGCACTCCGACGTCTTCCCCGGCGTGACCTGGGAGGGCAGCATCACCACGGTCAACCCGGAGGTGGATCCCGCCACGCGCAACGTGCGGGTGCGCGCCACCGTCGCGAACGCCGACGGGCGACTCCGCCCGGGCATGTTCGCGAACGTCGAGGTGCTCTCCGGCTCGCCGAAGGACATCCTCGTCGTGCCGGCGACGAGCGTGCTCTACGCGCCGTTCGGCGACTCGGTCTACGTGCTCGAGAAGCCTCCGGCCGACCCGGCCGCGCCGGCGCCGGCGGCGAAGGACGCCGGCCCCGCGAAGCCGTCCCTCGTCGCCCGCCAGCGCTTCGTGCGCCTCGGCGAGCGGCGCGGCGACTTCGTGGCGGTGCTCGAGGGGTTGAAGCCGGGCGAGGAGATCGTCTCCACCGGCGCCTTCAAGCTGAGGAACGGCGCCGCGGTGGTGGTGGGTGAGTCCGTCACGCCCGCGGCCCAGCTCGCGCCCCGGCCGTCGAACAAGTAGGGGGGCGCCACCGTGCGGTTCACCGACCTCTTCATCCGCCGGCCGGTCCTGGCGGTCGTCGTCAACCTCGTCATCGTCATCGCGGGCCTGCAGGCCGTCCGCTCGCTCAACGTGCGGCAGTACCCGCGCAGCGAGAACGCCTCGGTCACGGTCACGACCGTGTACGTCGGCGCCAACGCCGAGCTCGTCCGCGGCTTCATCACCACCCCGCTCGAGCGGGTCATCGCGTCCGCCGACGGCGTCGACTACATCGAGTCGGAGTCGAAGCAGAGCCTCTCGATCATCCGGGCTCGCCTGCGCCTCAACCACGACGCGCAGAAGGCGCTCGCCGAGATCGGCTCCAAGGTGGATCAGGTGCGCGGGGACCTGCCGCCCGAGGCCCAGATCCCGATCATCAACATCGAGTCGGCCGACTCGCAGTTCGCCTCGGCCTACCTCGCCTTCACCTCGAAGTTCCTGAAGCAGAACGAGATCACCGACTACCTGACGCGGGTGGTGCAGCCGCGCCTCACCGCCATCGAGGGCGTGCAGCGCGCCGACATCCTGGGCGGCCGCACCTTCGCGATGCGCATCTGGCTGAAGCCCGACCGGATGAGCGCCCTGGGCGTCTCGCCCGTGCAGATCCGCCAGGCGCTCGCCGCGAACAACTACCTCGCCGCCGTCGGCCAGACGAAGGGGTCGCTCGTCCAGGTGAACCTCGCCACCAACACCGACCTCTGCTCGGTGAAGGAGTTCCGCGAGCTCGTGGTGCGGGAGCAGGGCGGGGCGGTGGTGCGGCTCGGCGACGTGGCCGACGTCGTGCTCGGCGCCGAGGACGAGGACGTGGTCGTGAACGCGAGCGGCGAGACCGCGGTGTTCATCGGCATGTGGGCGCTGCCGAACGCGAACTCCCTCGACGTCATCAAGCGGGCGACCGAGGAGATGGCGGCGCTGCAGAAGGAGCTCCCCGAGCAGCTCCAGGGCCGGGTGGCCTTCGACGGCACGAAGTACATCTCGAACGCGGTCTCCGAGGTGGAGCAGACGCTCGCCGAGACCCTCGTCATCGTCGTGCTGGTGATCTTCCTGTTCCTGGGATCCTTCCGGGCCGTGCTCGTGCCGGTGGTGGCGATCCCGGTCTCGCTCATCGGCGCGGTCTTCCTCATGCAGGCGTTCGGGTTCACGGTGAACCTGCTCACCCTGCTCGCCATCGTGCTGTCGGTCGGGCTCGTGGTGGACGACGCGATCGTGGTGGTCGAGAACGTCGAGCGGCACCTGCGGGAGGGGCGGACACCCGTCGACGCGGCGTTGATGGGCGCCCGCGAGCTCGTCGGGCCCATCATCTCGATGACCATCACCCTCGCGGCGGTCTACACGCCGATCGCCTTCCAGGGCGGCCTGACCGGCTCCCTCTTCCGGGAGTTCGCGCTCACCCTCGCCGGCGCGGTGCTGCTCTCGGGCGTCGTGGCGCTCACGCTCTCCCCGGTCATGTCGGCCCGGCTCCTGCGGGCCGGCCACACCGACCAGGGCCTCGAGGGCGCGATCAACCGGGGCTTCGACCGGCTGAAGGGGGTCTACGCGCGCCACCTCGGCGTGGTGCTCGGGACCCGGAAGCCCGTCTACGTGGCATGGGGCGTGATCAGCGTCCTCGCGGTGCTGATGTTCATGCAGTCGCCGAAGGAGCTCGCGCCCACCGAGGACCAGGGCTTCATGTTCGGCGTGGTGAACACGCCCGCGAACTCCACGATCGACCAGGTGGTGCCGTCCACGCAGGAGATCAACCGGCGGCTCTTCACCATCCCGGAGACCGAGTTCACCTTCCAGGTGACCTTCCCGACGAACGGCTTCTGGGGCGTCGGGTTCAAGCCCTGGGAGGAGCGCAAGCGGACCGCCTTCCAGATCGCGCCGGAGGTGCAGGCGAAGGTCTCGACCGTGCCGGCGGTGCAGAGCTTCGGGATCATGCCGCCCGCGCTGCCCGGCGGCGGCACCTTCCCGGTGGAGGTCGTGATCGCCTCCACCGCCGACACCGAGGAGATCCTGGGGTTCGCGCAGAAGCTCCAGGCGAAGGCGCTCGAGTCGAAGCTCTTCGCCTTCCCGCCGCTCATCGACGTGAAGATCGACCAGCCCCAGACCGAGATCGAGATCGACCGCGAGAAGGTCGCCGAGCTCGGGCTCAACCTCGCCACGGTCGGCCAGGACCTCGCCGCGGCGGTGGGCGGCAACTTCGTGAACCGCTTCAGCGTCTCGGGGCGCAGCTACAAGGTCATCCCGCAGGTGGTGCGGGCCGAGCGGCTCAACCCGGAGCAGCTCAAGGACATCCACGTCACCGGCCCCGGCGGCCAGCTCGTGGCGCTGGGCTCGATCGCGAAGCTCAAGGACTCGGTGACCCCGCGCTCGCTCACGCGCTTCCAGCAGCTCAACGCCGTCAAGATCTCCGGCGTCGCCATCGCGCCGCTCGACCAGGCGCTCAAGTTCCTGGAGGACGAGGGCGCGAAGATCCTCCCGCGCGGCTACGTCATCGACTACACCGGCGAGTCGCGCCAGCTGCGCACCGAGGGCGACCGCTTCCTGCCGGCCTTCCTGCTCGCGGTCATCCTGATCTTCCTCGTGCTCGCGGCGCAGTTCAACAGCTTCCGGGACCCGTTCGTGATCCTCGCGGGCTCGGTGCCGCTCGGCATGTTCGGCGCGCTCGTCCTCACCTTCCTCAAGATGCCGAACCCGAACATGCCCTTCTTCACCGACGGGTGGACGACCACGCTCAACGTCTACTCGCAGGTCGGGCTCGTCACGCTCGTCGGCCTCGTCGCGAAGAACGGCATCCTCATCGTCGAGTTCGCGAACAAGCTCCAGGAGGACGGGCTCGCGAAGCTCGAGGCGGTGCAGCAGGCCGCGGTCACCCGCCTCCGTCCGATCCTGATGACGAGCGTGGCGACCATCTGCGGCCACTTCCCGCTGACGCTCGTCTCCGGCCCGGGCGCGCACGCGCGCAACAGCATCGGGCTCGTGCTGGTCGCGGGCATGGCGATGGGCACGGCCTTCACGCTGTTCTTCGTGCCGGCGATCTACATGCTGCTCGCGAAGGACCGCGGCGCGAAGCAGGTGGAGCGGGCGGCGGCGTAGTGTCACGAGGGCAGGGGTCCGTGCCATCCTCCCGGCATGGACCCGGCCCTCGCCCGCCACACCCGGCTGCCCCTCGCGCTCCTCGGCGCCCTGCTCGCGATCCTGGCGGTCTCCGCCGCGCTCGCGCCGGCCGGCGTCTTCTCCTGGGCGCTCGAGGTCGTGCCCGGGCTCCTGATGATCGGCGCGTTCGCGGTGCAGTGGCGGCGCCTGCCGCTCTCGCACTGGGTCTGCGTGGGGATGTTCCTGCACGTCCTCGTGCTGAACTACGGCGGCATCTACACCTACGCCGAGACGCCGCTCGGCAACTGGGCGCGTGACACCTTCGGCCTCGCGCGGAACCCCTACGATCGGGTCGGCCACCTCGCGCTCGGCGTGTTCCCGGTGTTCCTCGCGCGGGAGGTGCTGCTGCGCAGGACGCCGCTCCGCCGGGACGGCTGGCTCGTCTTCCTGCTCCTCTCGGTGATCCTCGCGATCGGCGCCTTCTGGGAGCTCATCGAGTGGTGGACGACCCTCGGCGTGTCACCGGAGAAGGGGGCGGCGTTCCTCGGTTCGCAGGGCGACCCCTGGGACGCGCAGTGGGACATGCTCCTCGCGCTCGTCGGCGCCGCCATCGCGCTCCCCATCGGGGCGCGCGGGCACGACCGATCGATGGAACGAGTACCTACGGTGAACGGGCAGGGACTCGGGGAAACCCCGGCCCAGGTCGCGTAGGCCCCGGCTGGCCCGAACCGGCCGGGCCCGCTAGTGAAATGGCGTGGTCTGGTCCCGCATCGACGAGCAGCGCGCGGCCGCCGCGCGCCACCTGAAGGCCATCGAGGCCGAGTTCGGTCCCGAGGGACTTCACTCGCTGTGCAGCGGGGTCTGGGCCCGCGCGCTCGCCGCCGCGCACGTGTCGATCCTCCACGGCGACGGACCGAACGCCGCGCTGATCCTCGACCGCGCGCTCACGGTCCTCGAGCGGGCCCCGGAGCTCGCCCGCCGCCAGGAGCTCCGCCCGGAGGACCTCGAGGCGCTCGTGACGGCGGGGTAGCCGCCGGGTCGGACGGCCCGTCCGTGTCGCGGTGACGCGGATCAACGCCGCGGCCCCGCACCCCCGATCGCCGCGCGTCGACCCTTGCGGGCCCGTCCGCGGATCACGAGAATCCCCCGCGGGGGAACCTCGGGATGCCCGACGCGAGTGAGCCGAAGCCGCCCTGGCGGAGGGTCGCCGCGTTCGTGTGGCACCCCACCCTCACGCTGCCCGCGGCCTACGTCGTCCTCGCGGGCCTCTGGATCACCTTCTCGGATCGCGCGGTCGGCCTCCTCGCGAGCACCGTCGAGCAGGCCGCGCGCTGGTCGATGTGGAAGGGCTACGCGTTCGTCGCCCTGACCACCGTGCTCCTCGGCGCGGGCATGCGGTGGGTGGAGCGGCGCGAGCGCCGCGCGCGCGAGCGGATCGAGCAGAGCGAGGCGCTCCTGCGCGCGGTGACCGACGCGGTGGCCGACCCGGTCTTCCTGAAGGGCCGCGACGGGCGCTGGCAGTTCGCGAACCCGGCGACGCTCCGGGTGATCGGGCGGAGCGAGCCCCGGACGCTCGGGCATACCGACCTCGAGCTCTACGAGGACCCGGCGATCGGCGAGGCCCTCATGGCCACCGATCGCCGGATCATGGCGACCGGGATCGCCGAGGCCGTCGAGGAGCTCATCGCCACGCCGGAGGGGCCGCGGATCTTCCTCTCGACGAAGGCGCCGGTGCGGAACGCGCGCGGCGAGGTCGTCGGGATCGTGGGCAGCGCCCGCGACATCACCGAGCGCAAGGAGGCCGAGCGGAGGCTCGCCGAGAGCGAGGCGGTCTTCCGGACCTTCTTCCAGCACACCGCGGTCGGCGTCGCCCAGATCGACGGCGCGACGGGCAGGTTCGTGCGGGTGAACCCGCGCTTCGCCGAGGTGCTGGGGAGGCCGGTGGAGGAGCTCCAGGGCATGCGGTGGCAGGAGCTCACCCACCCGGACGACCTCCCGGGCGACGTCCTGGCCGCGGCGGCCATGCGCGCGGGCGGCCCGCGCTCGTTCACCCGGACGAAGCGGTACCTCCGGCCCGACGGCCAGGTCGTGTGGGCGACCGTGACCGAGTCGGCGATGTGGCCCGAGGGCGCGGCGCTCACCGACAGCGTGGCCGTGCTCCTCGACATCACCGAGCAGCGGACGCTCGAGGAGCAGCTCCACCAGTCGCAGCGGCTCGAGAGCATCGGGCGCCTCGCGGGCGGGGTCGCGCACGACTTCAACAACGTCCTCACCGTCATCCAGGCCTGCGCGGGCAGCCTGCGCGACGGGCCGCCGCCGCCCTCGGCGGAGCAGCGGGAGGACCTCGAGGAGATCCTCTCGGCCGCGCGGCGCGCAGGCGATCTCACGCGCCGGCTCCTGGCCTTCGCCCGCAAGCAGGTCATCGCCCCGGTGGTCCTGGATCTGGGGTGGGTGGTGGGCTCGGCCCGGGGGCTCTTGCAGCGGCTCGTGGGCGAGGACGTCCGCGTCGAGCTCGCCGTGGCGGACGGGCTCTGGCCGGTGCGCCTCGACCCCGGCCAGCTCGAGCAGGTGCTCATGAACCTCGCCGCCAACGCCCGCGACGCGATGCCCGGCGGCGGCGTGCTCCGCATCGAGCTCGCGAACGCGGACGCGCCGCCGGAGGCGGCGGCCAGCGCGGGGCAATGGGTGCGCCTCGAGGTGACGGACTCCGGCGCGGGGATGGCGCCGGACGTCCGCTCCCACCTGTTCGAGCCGTTCTTCACCACGAAGCCTGCGGGCATCGGGACGGGCCTTGGCCTCGCCACGGTCTACGGGATCCTGCGCCAGAACGGCGCCCACGTGGCGGTCGAGAGCGCGCCCGGGAAGGGCACCCGCTTCACCCTCTGGTTCCCGCGGTACGACGGTCCGGCCGCCGCGCCCGAGGTGCACGCGCCGCGCGCGGCGGCGGCCGAGGCCGGCCAGGCCCTCCTCGTCGTCGAGGACGACCCCGCGGTGCGCCGCGTGATCTCCCGCGCGCTGGAGGCGGCGGGCTACCGGGTCGTCGTCGCGCGCTCGGGCGAGGACGCGCTCGCGCTCCCTCCCGCCCAGGTGGCGGGGGTGGCCCTCGTGGTGACCGACGTGGTGATGCCCGGGCTCGACGGCCCCCACCTCGCGGCGGAGCTGCGCGCCCGGCACCCCGGCATCCGCGTGCTGTACGTCTCCGGGTACACGCGCGACGCCCTCACCCAGCGGGGCGAGCTGGACGAGGGCGTCGACCTCCTCGCGAAGCCGTTCGCGGCCGAGGCGCTCGTGGCGCGCGTGCGGGAGATCCTGGCGCGGTCCTGAGGCCCACGCCCGGGTCAGTGGAGGCTGACCGTGGGCTCCGGCGCCCGCTGCCCCTTCGCGAACCCGATGTTCCCGTCCGGCCCCTCGTCCACGAGGACGTGGTCGCCCGCCTTGAACTCCCCCCGGAGCAGCTTCGTCGCGAGCGGGTCCTGCAGCATGCGCTGGATGGCGCGCTTCAGCGGCCGGGCGCCGTACACCGGGTCGTAGCCCGCGTCCGCCACCGCCTCGCGGGCGGCGGGGGTGAGCTCGATCGTGATCTGCCGCTCCTCGAGGAGCTTGCGGAGCCGGCCGAGCTGGATCTCGACGATCCGGCCGACGTGCTCGCGGCTGAGCGGGCGGAACACGACGATCTCGTCGACGCGGTTCAGGAACTCCGGGCGGAACTCGCCGCGGAGGTGCTCGAGCGCGGCCTCGCGCACGGCGGTCACGTCCGCGCCGGGGCGGGAGGCGAGCCGCTGGATCTCGGCGGAGCCGATGTTGGACGTCATGATGACGACCGCGTTCCGGAAGTCGACCGTGCGGCCCTGGCCGTCGGTGAGCCGGCCGTCGTCGAGGATCTGGAGCAGCACGTTGAAGACGTCGTGGTGCGCCTTCTCGATCTCGTCGAAGAGGATCACCGCGTAGGGCCGGCGGCGGACCGCCTCGGTGAGCTGGCCGCCCTCCTCGTAGCCGACGTACCCGGGGGGCGCGCCGATGAGCCGGGAGACGGCGTGCTTCTCCATGTACTCGGACATGTCGAGCCGGACCATCGCCTGCTCGTCGTCGAACAGGAACTCGGCGAGCGCGCGGGCGGTCTCGGTCTTCCCGACGCCGGTGGGGCCGAGGAAGATGAACGAGCCGATGGGGCGGTTCGGGTCCTGCAGGCCCGAGCGGGCGCGGCGGACCGCGGCCGAGACGGCCTGCACCGCCTCGTCCTGGCCGACGACGCGCTCCTGGAGCCGCGCCTCCATCGAGAGGAGCTTCTCGACCTCGCCCTCCATGAGGCGCGAGACCGGGATGCCGGTCCACTTCGAGACCACCTCGGCGATCTCCTCCGGGGTGACCTCCTCCTTCAGCATGGCGCCGGCGGTCTGCAGCTCGGCGAGCTTCGTCTGGAGCACCGCGACGCGCTTGTGCACGTCGGGCATGCGGCCGAACTTGATCTCGGCGGCCTTCTGGAAGTTCGCCTCGCGCTCGGCCTGCGCCTCCTCCTGCTTGAGCTGGTCGATCTCGGCCTTCGCCGCGGCGAGCTCCTGGATGGCGGCCTTCTCGCTCTTCCAGCGCGCCTCGAGCCGGGTGAACTCCTCGTTCCGCGCCGCGAGCTCCTTCTCGGCCTCGGCGAGCCGGGCGCGGGAGGCCTCGTCGGACTCCTTCTTGAGGCCCTGGCGCTCGATCTCGAGCTGGGCGATGCGGCGGCGCACCTCGTCCACCTCGGTCGGCATCGAGTCGATCTCGATGCGCAGGCGCGAGGCGGCCTCGTCGACGAGGTCGATGGCCTTGTCGGGGAGGAACCGGTCGGCGATGTAGCGGTGCGACAGGCGCGCCGCGTCCACGAGCGCGGCGTCCTGGATGCGGACCTTGTGGTGGAGCTCGTAGCGGTCCTTGAGGCCGCGCAGGATGGAGATGGTGTCGGGGAGCGACGGCTCGCCGACGAACACCGGCTGGAAGCGGCGCTCGAGGGCGGGGTCCTTCTCGACGTGCTTGCGGTACTCGTTGACGGTGGTCGCGCCGATGGCGTGCAGCTCGCCGCGGGCGAGGGCGGGCTTCAGCATGTTGCCCGCGTCCATCGCGCCCTCGGCGGCGCCGGCGCCGACGATGGTGTGCATCTCGTCGATGAAGAGGATGATCTGGCCCTCGGAGGAGACGACCTCCTTCAGCACGCCCTTCAGGCGCTCCTCGAACTCGCCGCGGAACTTCGCGCCCGCGACCATCGCGCCGAGGTCGAGCGCGAGCAGGCGCTTCCCCTTCAGGCCCTCCGGGACGTCGCCGTCCACGATGCGGCGGGCGAGCCCCTCGACGATGGCGGTCTTGCCGACGCCGGGGTCGCCGACGAGCACGGGGTTGTTCTTGGTGCGGCGGGAGAGGATCTGCACGACGCGGCGGATCTCGTCGTCGCGCCCGACCACCGGGTCGAGCTTCCCGGCCTTCGCGAGCTCGGTGAGGTCCTTCGCGTACTTCTCGAGCGCGCGGTACTGGCTCTCGGCCTCCGGCGAGGTGACGCGGGCGCCGCCGCGGACGTCCTTCAGGGCGCCGCGGATGCGGTCGGCGGTGGCGCCGGAGGCGCGCAGGGCCTCGCCCGCGCCGGTCTTCTCGGCGGCGGCGGCGAGGAGCAGGTGCTCGGTCGAGACGTACTCGTCCTTGAGCTTCTTCGCCTCGTCCTCGGCCCGGTCGAGGAGCTTCGCGAGGCGGTTCGACAGGTAGGGCTCCGCGCCCTGGACCTTCGGCACGCCGCGGAGCTCGTCCTCGAGGCGCGAGGCCACGAGCGACGGCTGGGCGCCGATCTTCTCGAGGATGGGCCCGGTGGTGCCCTCGGCCTGGGCGAGCAGCGCGAGGACGAGGTGCTCCACGTCCACCGCCTGGTGGTCGCGGCGCCGCGCCTCCGACTGGGCGCCCGAGAGCGCCTCCTGGGCCTTCACGGTGAGCTTTTCCGGTCGCATGTCGCGAACGTAAGACCGGAAGGGGGCTTGGCAAGCGAGGTGCAAGCCGCCTGAAAATGGCGGGGTTCCGCCGCCATCCCCGGTCGGACCTTGCGTCGCGGCCCCCCGGCTGGGCAGGTTCAGGGGACACCCCGCTCGCGCCCTGGAGCCCACCCTGGACCAGCACCCCAGCATCCGCTCCGTCGGCCGTGCCCTGCCGCCGAACTTCGTCGACCAGGAGACGCTCGTCGCCGCGTTCCGCGCCTACTGGGGCGAGCGGCACTTCAACGTCGACCGGCTCGCCGACGTCTTCCGCGCGACGCAGGTGAAGGGCCGGCACCTCGCGCTGCCGCTCCAGGAGTACCCGGCGACCGACACCTTCAAGAAGTGCAACGACGCCTTCATCCGCGTCGGCACCGACCTCGGCGAGGCGGCCATCCGCGAGGCGCTCGAGCGCGCCGGCCTCGCGCCCACCGACGTCGGCCACCTCTTCTTCGTGACCGTCACCGGCGTCTCCACGCCCTCGCTCGACGCGCGGCTCGTGAACCGCCTGCGCCTCGCGCCCTCGGTCCGCCGCACGCCCATCTTCGGCCTGGGCTGCATGGCGGGCGCGGCCGGCCTCTCGCGCGCCGCCGACTGGCTCCGCGCCTACCCGGGCGAGGTCGCGGTGCTGCTCTCGGTGGAGCTCTGCTCGCTCACGCTGCAGCGCGACGACGCCTCCATGACGAACGTCATCGCGAGCGGCCTCTTCGGCGACGGCGCGGCGGCGGTGGTGCTCGAGGGCGGGAGCCGCCCCCGCTCCCGGAGTTCCGTTCGTGCCGAGCCTGTCGAGGCACGCATCGTCGCCACCCGCTCCGCCTTCTACCCGGACACCGAGCGCGTCATGGGCTGGGACGTGGTCGACACCGGCTTCCGGGTGGTGCTCTCGGCGAAGGTGCCGGAGGTCGTCGCCGCGAACATCGGGCGCGACGTGGACGCCTTCCTCTCGGAGCACGGCCTCGGGCGCAAGGACGTCCGGCACTGGATCGCGCACACCGGCGGCCCGAAGGTGCTCGAGGCCTTCCAGGCGGCGCTCGCGCTCCCGCCGGAGGCGCTGCGCCGCTCGTGGGACTCCCTGCGCGAGATCGGCAACCTCTCCTCCGCCTCCGTCCTCTTCGTGCTCCGCGACACGCTCGACGCCGCCGAGGCCCGCCCCGGCGACTGGGGCCTGCTCGCCGCCATGGGCCCGGGCTTCGCGTCCGAGCTGGTGCTGCTGAGGTGGTGATGACCGCCCTCGAGACCGCCGTCGCCCTGGAGATCGTCCGGATGGGCAAGGAGGCGCTCGCCTTCGAGGACGAGGGCGCGCTGCTCGCCGCCGCCGAGCGCGGCGAGGCGCTCGCCTCCGCGCTCGACTCGCTCCAGCTCCTCTCGCTCGTCGTCGCCGTCGAGGACCGCTTCCGGATCGTCCTCTCCGAGGAGGACGCCGCCGGCACCCGCACGCTCGCCGACCTCGCCCGCCTCGTCGTGCTCCGGGCCGACGCGAGCCTGCTCCCGCTCGCGGCCGCGCCGGCCGGGAAGCCCGCCCCGTGAAGCTCACCGGCCCGCCGCTGCCGCCGCCGCGCCACGCGACGCTCGTCCACGCGCTGCGGGCCGCCGCGCCGCACGGGAGCGGCGTGACCTTCGTCGGCCGCGACGAGCGCGAGACCGCGCTCCCGTGGGGCGAGGTGCTGGCGCGCGCGGAGCGGGTCGCGGGCGGGCTCGCCGCGCGGGGCGTCGCGCCGGGTGACCGGGTCGCGATCGTGCTCCGCACCGAGCCCGCCTTCCTGGACGCCTTCTTCGGCGCCTGGCTCGCCGGCGCGGTGCCGGTGCCGCTCTACCCGCCGGTGCGCCTGGGGAGGCTCGACGAGTACACCGCCTCGACCGCGCGCATGCTCCGCGTCTCCGGCGCGCGGCTCGTGGTCTCCTCCGGCGCGCTCCGCCGCGTGCTCGGCGAGGCCGTGGCCCGGGCGGCGCCCGCGCTCGGCGACGCCGACGTGGCCGACCTCGCGGGCCCGGCGCCCGTGATCCCGGAGGCCGCGCCCGGCGACCTCGCCCTCGTGCAGTTCTCGAGCGGCTCCACGGTGGACCCGAAGCCGGTGGCGCTCACGCACGCCGCGCTGACGGCGCAGATCACCGCGCTCCAGCAGGCGGTCGATCCCTCCGACCGCGACGTGATGGTGAGCTGGCTGCCGCTCTACCACGACATGGGGCTCGTGGGCGCCTTGCTCGGCGCGGTCTCCTGGCCCGGGCCGCTCGCGCTCGTCGCGCCGGAGCACTTCCTCGCGCGGCCCGCGCTCTGGCTGCGCGCGGTGGCCCGGCACCGCGGCACGCTCTCGCCCGCGCCGAGCTTCGCCTTCGCGTACTGCGCCGACCGGGTGCGCGACGCGGACCTCGAAGGGCTCTCCCTCGCCTCCTGGCGCTTCGCGCTCGACGGCGCCGAGCCCGTCTCCGGCGACGCGCTCCGCCGCTTCGCCGCGCGCTTCGCGCCGCACGGCCTTGACCCGGCGTCGCTCGTGCCGGTGTACGGCCTCTCCGAGGCGACGCTCGCCGTCACCTTCTCCCGCCGCGGCCGCCCGCTCGAGGGCCGCCGCGTGGACGCGGTCCGCCTCGCGCGCGACGGCGTGCTCGCGCCGGGCGCCCGGGAGATCGTGCCGGTGGGCACGCCGGTCGCGGGCGTCGAGGTGGAGGTGCGCGACCCCGCGGGCCGAGGGGCGGGCGAGGCCCGCCTCGGGCGGATCTTCGTGCGCGGGCCGTCGCTCCTCGCGGGCTACCTCGGCGATCCGGATGGCACCTCGCGCGCGCTCGCGGACGGCTGGCTCGACACGGGCGACCTCGGCTTCGTCGCCGACGGCGCGCTCCACGTCCACGGCCGGGCGAAGGACGTCGTCATCGTGCGCGGCGCGAACCACGCGCCCGACGAGTTCGAGGCGGCGCTCGACGGCCTCGACGGCCTGCGCCCCGGCTGCGCGGTCGCGCTCGGTCACGACGACGGGCAGGGCGAGGGGCTCGTCGTGCTCGCCGAGCGGGCGCGGGAGGCGCGCGCGCCCGACGCCGCCCTCGCCGACGCCATCCGCCACGCGGTGACCGAGCGCACCGGCATCGCGCCGCGCGAGGTGCGCGTGCTCGCGCCCGGCACGCTGCCGCGCACCTCCTCCGGGAAGCTTCGCCGGCAGGAGGCGCTCCGGCGGCTGGTCGCCGGCCGCCTCGCGCCGCCGGGCCGGGGCGGCGCGCTCGCGCTCCTCGGCGCGATGTGGAGGGGGTCAAGTCTTTCCACTTTCCACTTTCGCCGACCGCCCCGCGGTCGACAGGGGTGAGTGTCAAGTGGAAGGACTCGACCCCATTCGCGACGCGGTCGTGGTGGGCGGCGGGCCCGCCGGGCTCGCCTTCGCCCTGGCGGCGGCGCGGCGGGGGCACACGGTCACCGTGTTCGAGCGGCGCACGCTCCCGGTGGACAAGGCGTGCGGGGAGGGCGTGCTCCCGGGGGGCGTGAAGGCGCTCCGGGAGCTCGGCGTGCAGCTCGACCCCGTGGACGCCGCGCCGATCCGGGAGCTCCGCTGGGTCGACGGCGACGGCACCGTGGCGCGGCTCGCGCTGCCGGCGCCGGGTGGGCTGGGCGTGCGCCGGCTCGCGCTCTCGGCGGCGCTCGCCGAGCAGGCCCGCCGGGCCGGCGTCGAGGTCGTCGACGACGAGCCCGTCGTCTCGCACCGGCGCGAGCCCGACCGGGTGATCGTCGAGACGCGGACGCGCGAGGTCGCGGGCCGGCTGCTCGTCGCGGCCGACGGCCTGGGCTCGCCGACCCGCCGGCGCGCCGGGCTCGACCGGCCGCTGCCCGGGACCCCGCAGCGCTTCGGGCTGCGCCGCCACTTCGTGCTGCCGCCGTGGGCGGAGGCGGTCGAGGTGCACCTCGGCGACGGCGTCGAGGCGTACGTGACGCCCGCCGGCGCGCGGCGCGTGGGCGTCGCCTTCCTGTTCGAGCCGGCCCGCACCGGCGTGGTCTCCTTCGACACGCTCCTCGCGCGCTTCCCCGCGCTCGAGGCCGCGCTCGCCGGGGCGCCGCTCGACTCGGCCTCGCGCGGCGCCGGCCCGCTCGCGCGCGCGGCCACCGCCCGCACCGCGGACCGCCTCGTGCTCCTCGGCGACGCCGCCGGCTACCTCGACGCCGCGACCGGCGAGGGCATCTCGCTCGCGCTCGGCTGCGCGCTCGACCTCGCGGCGATGCTGCCCGGCGTGCTCGCCGCCGGCGCGACGCGCGAGGCGCTGCGAGGCTACGAGGCCGCGTGGCGCCGCCGGTTCGTGCCGTACTGGGCCTACACGCGCGCGATGCTGGGCCTCCTGCGCCGGCCGGCCCTGCGCCGCCGCGTGCTCGGCCTCGCCGCCTCCGCGCCCGCGCCGTTCGAGCGGCTCGTGGCGGCGGCGGTGGGCTGAAGCAGGCTCCGTCCGCTCAGCGCCCGGGCGTGGCCCTCGGCGCGAGGATCGCGCCGAGGAGGTCCGGCCGGGAGGGATCCCGCTCGAGGTGCGCGTGGACCGCGCCGCCGCGCCACGGGACCTCGAGCGACAGGACCTCGCCCCGCTCCTCCACGACGAGCGCGACGTCCCGCCCGGCGCGGGCGCTCGCCTCGAGCGCTCCCGCGAAGGTCTCCGGCGCGAACCGCTGGCCGTTCACCGCGACGAGCTTCATGCCGGGGCCGACGCCGCCCTTCCACGCCGCCGAGCCGGCCACCACGTCCTGCACGGCGCCCTTGTCGTCGAGGAGGAGCCCGATCCCGAGCGTGTGGTCGAGCTGGCTCCCGAAGGCGTCGTTCGCGGCGTGGATCGGGTTCGGCCGCGCGTCGTAGACGAGCCTCCACCCGGCGAGCGCGAGCCCCTCGAGCGGGGCCGTCCGCGTGGGCGCGTAGACCCGCGCCTCGAAGAACGCGCGCCAGTCGAGCGGCGCCACCTTCGCGAGGGCGGCCTCCACGTCCTCGCGCACGTAGGGGCGGACCTCGGGCGGCCCATCCTGCCCGCCGAAGAAGGCCCGGCAGAAGTCGTCCAGCGAGCGCCTCCCGCCGGTGGCCTCGCGGATGCGGGCGTCGGCCTCCAGCCAGACGAGCCCCATCTCGTCGTAGAAGTCGGCGTTGCGCCGGACCGACCGCCACGCCTTCGGGCTGCCGTAGAGCATCGCCGCCGACCGCGCCGTGTCGGCGATGGAGCGCCACGCCCGGCCCGGCCGCGCCCGGTCCTGCCCGCCGGCGCGCCAGGCGAGGTAGTCGCGGGAAGCCTCCGGCGTGCGCAGCCCGCTCCGCGCCGAGAGCACGAGGTCGAGGTACCGGGTGAGCCCCTCGTAGACCCACAGGAGCTCGGCGTCGAGCGGCGCGTTCGGGTCCGCCGCCACGAGCCCCGCCGGGCGCCGGTACTTCCCGTTCCAGGCGTGCACGTACTCGTGAACCGCGGTCCACCCCTCCGCGGCGTAGGCGCTCGGATCGGTGAAGAGGTCCGGCGGGCCGCGCAGGTCGGTGGACTCGTGGTGCTCGAGCCCGTCCTCCTCGAACCCGGCGCCGAGCGCGTAGAGCCAGCGGAAGGAGCGGTGGTGGCGCGCGCCGAAGAGGAGGTCCGCCTCCTTCACGAGCGCGCCGAGCGCGGCGAGGTGCGAGGCGGGCACCTCGAGCCCCTCCGGGCGGTCGGACGCGATCGTGACCTGGGCGAGGCGCGGCGCGGCGGCGATCGTCTCCGTCCGGACGCGGTCGCCCGCGAGCACCGGCGAGTCGAGCAGGGTCTCGAGCGGCACCGCCGGCGCGCGCAGCACGCCGCCGGGGCCGGGCTCGAGCGGGAGCGCGGAGTCGTGGCGCCAGCCCGGCGGGAGGCGCAGCCGCGGGAGCACCGGCAGCGCGTCCGCGCGCGCGCCGCGCGGGTAGACGATGACGTCGTGCCAGTCCACCACGACGAGGTGGCGGGTCATGTTGGGGCCGCTGCCGTAGCCGAGGCCCGACGGCTCCGGCGGCGAGGCGTAGTCGAGCTCGGCCGCGATCCGCTTCACGCCGGGCGGCACCTCGACCTGGAACAGGAACGGGTCCGCCGGGTCGCGGCGCCAGGGGAGCGGCTTCCCGCCTGCGGAGACCTCGAAGCGCACGACCTGCTCGATGGGCCCGCTCGGCGCGTGCTCGCCCTGGATCCACTTCGGGTACGCGAGCGTGAGCGGCCCCGGCGCGACGTCGGCCTCCATGCGCGCGTGGAGGAGCCCCCGGGGCGCGTCGGTCGCGTCCACGAGGAGCTCCACGGGCCCGGCGCCGCCGGCGGCAGCAGGGAGGAGCAGGGCGGCCGCGAGCGCGAGGGAGCGGGGAGACGGTCGGTGCATGGAGGGACTGTAGCCCACCGGGTGGCTCCCGGCGGGTGTGGCGCCCCTAATCGAGGGTCCGGCCCGCGCCCGCTCGCTATCACCCGGAGATGACCGCAGCCCGCCTCGTCCTCGCCGCCGCCGGTGCCGCGGCCGCGCTCGCCGGGTGCTCGCGCACCGCGGAGGCCGCGCCCGTGAACCCGAAGCAGGCCGGGAAGTTCGTCGCCGTGAAGCCGGCCTCGCCCACGGCGGCGCCGAAGCCCGCCGCCCGGCCCCGCGAGCTGCGCCTGCAGCAGGGCCACTTCTTCGCGTACGCCCTGCCGGAGGGCTGGCGCGTCGGCGAGGAGGGCCAGTTCGCCGTGAGCCTCGTCGCGCCGGACCAGAAGGCGTTCACGGTCATGGTCGGCAACGCGGGCCTGCCGCCCGGCTACGACCCGGGCCGCTTCGTGTACGAGAAGCTCATGGCGCTCCGCCCGGGGAACCTGCAGCTCGGCCCGGGCCGCGCGGCGCGGCCGGTTGCCGGCTTCCAGCAGGGCGCGGAGTACGACGTCTCCTACGTGGCCCCGGACGGCCGCCCATGGCGCGGCGTCGCGAAGTGCAGCGCCTCGGTCGGCTACGACGCCGCGGTGTACGCGATGACCGCCGCGCTCTCCGCCGCCGACCAGTGGCCGGGCTACGCGAAGTTCCTCCCCGCGGTCGCCGACCAGCTCCAGGCCACGAACGGCGCCGCCTTCGGCGTGCGCGGGATCATGGCGCAGAACCTCCAGAACTCGACCGCCTACGGGGAGGCGGCGCGGCAGTACCGCGAGTGGTCGCAGAAGAACTGGCAGGGCGTCACCGACGCGCGCGGCGCCTCGATGGACGCGCAGCGCGAGGGCATGCGGGAGATCCTCGGCGGCACCGCGCCGTACGCGAGCCCGTTCGGCGATGCGCGCACGGTCGACCTGCCGCAGAGCCACAAGTACTTCTGGATGGATCGGCAGGGGAACGTCGTCGGCACCGACGACCCCGGCGCGGATCCGAACGCGGGCGCGACCGGCGAGTGGAGACGGCTCGAGCGGGCAAGGTGAGCTAAGCTCGCCCCGTGCCCTCCTCGGCGAGCCCCTGGTCGCGCCTCAGGCCCGACCACTTCACGCTGCTCCTCGTCGCCGTGGTGGCGCTCGCGTCGTTCCTCCCCGCGCGCGGCGCGTTCGCGCACGGGTTCCACCAGGCCACCGTCGCGGCCATCGCGCTCCTCTTCTTCCTGTACGGCGCGCGGCTCTCGACGGCGGCGGTCATCGCCGGCCTCGTGCACTGGCGGCTGCACTTCGTGGTCTCGGCGGCGACCTGGGTGCTCTTCCCGCTCCTCGGCGTGCTCGCGATGCAGCTCCCGGAGGCGATCCTCCCGCGGCCGCTCGCGCTCGGCGTCCTCTATCTCGCCTGCCTGCCGTCGACCGTGCAGTCGTCGATCGCGTTCACCTCCATCGCCGGCGGCAACGTGCCGGCGGCCATCTGCTCGGCCACGATGTCGAGCCTCGCGGGTGTCGTCCTCACGCCGGTGCTGGTCGGCGTGCTCATGGGCGCCTCGGGCGGCGGCGTGTCGCTCGACTCGATCCGCTCCATCGCGCTGCAGCTCCTCGCGCCCTTCCTCGCCGGACACCTCTCCCGGCCGCTCACCGCGCGCTGGGTCGAGCGTCACAAGCAACTCAACGCCTACACCGACCGCGGGACGATCCTCATGGTCGTCTACGGCGCCTTCAGCGAGGCGGTGAACCAGGGGCTCTGGAGCCGCCTCACGCCGGGGGGCCTCCTCGTCATGGCGGTGGTCTCGGGGCTCATCCTCACGGTGATGATCCTGACGACGCAGCAGGCGGCCCGCCGGCTGCGCTTCTCCTGGCCGGACGAGATCGCGATCGTCTTCTGCGGCTCGAAGAAGAGCCTCGCCACCGGCGTGCCGATGGCGAACGTGCTCTTCCCGCCGGCCGTGGTCGGCCCGATGGTGTTGCCCCTCATGCTCTTCCACCAGATCCAGCTGATGGTCTGCGCGGTGCTCGCGCGGCGGTGGGCGGAGCACCCCCGAGCGTAGGGTCCTCGGCGCGGCAGGCGGCGGCTCGGCTGGAAGGGCGACCCCCGCGAGGGAACGCCCCACCCGGTCGGCGCGCCCGGCGCGCGGAGCGCCGAGGATCGTGACGCAGCCTCACCTCCACCCGCCGCACCCCGGAGCCGTCATGCGCTCGATGACCCGCCTCGCGTTCGCCCTGTCGCTCGCCCTCGCCCTGCCCGCCGCCGCCGAGGAGAAGCCCGCCGCCGGCGGGGACCCGATGGCGGCCTGGAAGCCGCCCACCGTGAAGAACGAGAAGAAGGACCGTCAGGAGATCGAGGCCATGCTGAAGCAGATGGAGGCCGCGAGCCAGAAGGCCGACCTCGAGGCCGCCGCCGCGCTCGTCGACTTCCCGGTCCTGATGGTCACCGACGACTCGAAGGGCGAGGGCGGCGGCGAGGTCTGGACCCGCGAGCAGTGGACGCAGGTGATGAAGCCCTTCTACGCGCAGCCCTCGCCGCCGGACGCGATGAAGCCGGGCAAGCGGACCATCGTGCTCATCTCCGACAACCTCGCGCTCGTGGGCTCCGGCTGGACCATGAAGATGGGGCCGAAGAGCGTGTCCGGCACGAGCGGCCTCGTCCTCGTCAGGAAGGGCGGGGCGTGGAAGGCGAAGGGCATGATCGAGGGCGGCTGGGGCGACATGCCGATGCCCGGCGCGACGGCCCAGCCGGCCGGGAAGTAGGCGCCCGGCTCAGGGCACGAACACGCCGCCGGGCGTGTTCGTGCAGGCCTTCCTCGCGCTCTCGACGGAGCCGGGAGGGTAGGTGTGCGAGTAGGACTTCCCCGCGCCTTCCGGCTTCACGCAGGTGCCGACGACGCCCTTCGTCGCGCAGGGCTTCGCGCTCCACGAGAACTTGTACTTCACGCAGACGTCCTTCGCGGTCGGGGCGATCGAGGCGTCGTAGTCGGCGCAGACGAACGCGGCGACCTGGCAGCTGCCGCCCGGCTTCTCCGGGGTGGCCCTGTCACCGGCGAGCGCGGCGGCGGGGAGGACGAGCAGGGCGGCGAGGGCGAGCGTCGAGGGCTTCACGGTCGGGCTCCTGGTGCGAGGTCGGAGGGGTACCGGGAGTGTCCATCCGCGGCGGAGGGAGCGCGAGCGGCAAGATGCCTCGCCCCGCTCAGAAGATCGGGTTCCCGGCGAGGTGGTTCCGGTAGACGGTCGTGAACTGGAGCCCGATGAGGGAGCCCTGCAGGAGCCGGCGCCACTCGCGCGGGAGCGCCACGGCGGCCGCCGTCGCGACGACGAAGGTGGCGGGGAAGTAGACCGAGGGCGACAGCCGCTCGCCGCGCTTCCCCATGAGCGGGTTCGCCTCCGCGCCCCGCTTCACGATGTGGCGCGTCTGCCGCCAGTCGCACAGGAGCCCGAGCGCGAGCGCGCCCTGCAGCGCGGTGTCGCTCCAGCCCCAGCGCGGCTCCTCGAGCGCGAGGCCGGGCCGGACGGGGCCGGCGCGGAGCGGGGGCAGCGCGGGGCGCAGGTCGAGCGCGGGCGAGGCGGCCTCGAGGTGGAGCGCGGGCTCGGCGGGGAGGTCGGCCCGGGCCCGTCCGGCCAGGACCGCCACCGCCACGATCGCCAGCGCTCCGAGCCCGCGTGCCACGGCCACCTCCTCCATGGAGGTGACCGGGGCGGCGGCGGTTTCCGACGGGCCTCGCGAGGAGGCCCGGGGTCACCTGCGCTTCTTGGGTGCCGCCTTCTTCGCCGCCTTCCGCGCCGGCGGCTTCTTCGCCTTCGGCGCCTTCTTCGCGGCGGCGGGCTTGCGGGCCGCGGGCCGGGCCGGCGCCTTCGGGGCGGGCTGCTTCCTCTGCGGCTCGTTCGCGGCCTTCGCGGGGGCCGGCGCCGCCGGAGCCGTCGCGGCCGCGACCTGCGCCGCCTCCGACGGGAACATCGCCGTCGCGTAGGCCGTGAGCGCCGCGTCGAAGTCCGGCTCGAGCGACTTCCGGTACACCTGCGAGGTCGCGAGCTCCGCCGCGAGGATCGCCGAGCGGTACTTCGACGGCAGGCGCGAGAGGCGGTTCCGGAAGGAGGCCTTCTCCTTCACCATCCGCGGCAGGTGCGCGAGGAGGACCTCGCGCCACGGGCTCTCGAGGTGGCGGCGCGGGTTCTGCTCGAAGTGCGTGAAGAGCCGCGCCTTGTGGCGGTTGATCTCGACCGACAGGGCCTCGGAGATCTCGGTGTAGAGCTTCTTCCCGGCCGCCTCGCGGTGCCGGCGGAAGATCACCGTCGCCTCGTCGACCGCGCGCCGCTCCAGGATCTCGAGCACGTCCTTCACGTACTCCGGCTTGTTCGCGAGGAACTCCTTCTCGTCGAAGAGCAGGTTGCCGATGATCTCGTAGGACGACGAGATGACGCCGCACTTGTTGGCGGACGCGTCGCGGAGCAGCACCGCGCCCGCGGCCTGGAGGCGCTTGCGCCCGTCGGGGGTGATGAAGGAGTTCGCGCCCTCGACGATGACCGGCGACGACGGCTTTCCGTCCGGGAGCAGGAACTTCTCCGCGTTGCCGGCGTCGATGGTCTCGGGCCGGCCGCCGGCCGGGATGAAGAGGTCGGCGGGGACGGTGAAGACGAGGTTGTCGAACGCCTCGTGGAACTCGTCGAGCGTGACCCAGCTCTCGCGGGGCCCGGCGTCGGTCATGTCCATGCGCCGGTGCAGCTGGCGCAGGCCGTCGGCCTTCCGCTGGCCGCGGTAGAGGACGAAGCCGCCGGGGTGGAGGCCCTCGGGGTCGTAGCCCTCGGCGTCCTCCTTCAGCACGATCTTCGAGAGGGTGGCGTGGTCGAGCCCCTGCGGGTCGAAGATGACGCCGGTGCCGTCGATGATGAGCTTGATGGCGACGCCGGGGCAGCGCTCGAGGAGGAGGCGCATCGCGTTGCCGGCCACGTCGCCGTTCGGGCCGCCGGTCAGCTTCACGCTGAAGGCGTCCTTGCGCATGTCGATCCGGAGCGCCTCGCGCATCGCGATCTCCGCCATCGCGAGCACGCCGGTCGAGGTGACGCCGAACTCCTTGTGGTTGATGCCGACCTTCTTCGACGACATCACGCCGCGGCCGAGGATGTAGCCGCGCCGCTCGGAGAGGGCCGCCACCTCCTCGATCATGGTGTCCGGCATGTTCTCGTCGGGGCCGAGCTCGATGGGCTCGTCCTGCCGGTAGTAGTCGACGACGCGCGGGTCGGCGGCCTTGCCGCCCTTCGTCACGAACACGTCGAGGAACGCGTTCATGAACGCGCGCTGCAGCTGCGCCAGCAGGAGCGCGCGGCCGCCCGGGGCGTCGGAGCGCGCCGGCAGGTGCAGGATGGCGACGAGCTTCGAGCCGCCCTCGTAGATGTCCTTGTTCTTGAGGTGCTGGGTGTGGGCGAGGACGTAGTTCTCGCGGAACACGCGGTTCGCGACGGTGACGTAGTCGTCCCTGTCGCTGGCGATGATGGTGCGCCAGCCCCCGCGCGCGATGTCGGCGAAGCCGATGTGGTAGCCGAGGCCGTGCCGGCCGGAGAAGAAGGTGACCCGGAACGGCCGCTCGGGCGGCAGGTCGCCCGTGAACTCGGGGCCGAGCTCGTCGAGGTACCTCGGGTCGAGGCGGAAGGCGAGCGCCTGCTTCTCGTCCACGAAGAAGTTCGTCTTGAGGCAGTGCTTCACGAACAGCACCGCGGTGCGGAAGAGCGAGCGGCGGAACTCGTCGAGGAGCCGGTGGCCGGTGTTGTGGGCCGCGACCTCGTGTTCGACCTCCTTGAGCTCCTTCTTCCAGCGCGCCTCCCGGTTCGAGAGCTTGGGGTCGAAGCGCGTCTTGAAGAGCTGCACGAGGCGCAGCGTCATCTCCGGGTGGAAGTGGAACGCCCGGACGACGTCCTCGTGCGTGTAGCGGTCGCCCTGGTTGTGCGAGCAGGTCGTGTGCGAGAAGCCGATGATCGCCCGCACGAGGCTGGCGTCCTCGATCCGCATCACCCGCGGCAGCACGAAGTCGCGGTAGGTCTGGCCGTCCGCCGGCACGAGCGCGGTGGCGAAGATCTCGCGGCGGAGCTGCTGGAAGGTGGCGCCGTCGGCCGGCAGCGGGCCGCCCTTGCGGTCCTCCACCCGGAAGGTGGCGAGGAAGTGGCGCTGGCCGTCCACCGTCGCCGAGAACGCGAGGGAGCGGCGGATGCCGAGGTCGAGCGCGTTCATCACCTCGGTGACCTGCATGAGGTAGCCGCGCGGCGGCGGGTTCGCGACCGCGAACAGCACGCTCGGGTACTCGCCCTTGCCCTCGGGCGGGATCACGTCGAGCAGGAAGCCACCCTGCGCGCGGCAGCGGACGAGCGCCGCGGTGAGCCGGGCGATCTCGGCGGGCGGCGCGCGGCGGACCTGCCGCTCGTTCTCGACCCGCACGAGCGCGAGCGCCTCGTCGAGCGCCTCGCGGGTCAGGCCCGGGGCGCTGCCGGCGAGCGCGGCGAGGGCGGCGTCGAGCTCCGCGGAGACCGGCGGCAGCTCGGGCGCGGCCTCGATCGCGCCGTGCGCGAAGGCGTAGCGGTGGATCTCGAGCGGCTGGTCGGCGCCGGGGACCGGCGACTCGGAGTGGAGGATCTCGGAGGCCGAGATCTCGCGGTGCTCGATGCCCTGCAGCGTCTCGAACACCGAGCCGGGCCGGTCGAGCCGGGCGAGGAGCAGCTCGTCCGGGCGGTCGACGAGCACCACCTTCTCGTCGCTCCGGAGGCGCGGCAGCGAGGCCGCGAGCGCGGCGAGGAGCGGCGCGTCCTCGCGCAGCGTGCTCTGGAACAGGTCCGGCGCCGAGGCGGTGAGCCAGTGCGACAGCTGCCGGGCCTCGTCGACGCGCTCGGCGAGGGCGCGGTCGACCTCCTGATCGAGCGGTGCTGCCGAGGGCTGCGGGAGCTGCGCGGCGTCGAGATCGTGCATGGAGCCTCCGGGCGGACGGGAGAATGCCATTGCCCGGAAAGCGTGCAAGCTTCCGGGTCAAAAGCGGTCCAGCTCCCCGTCAGGCCTGGCGTTTCCGTTGCCCGAAAAGCAGGCAGGCGGCGGGCCGGCGCCCCCTGGCCCCGTTCACCACGCGAGCTGCACCGCCCAGTCGGCGCCGCCGCCGGCGAGCGTCACCGTCGCGGCCTTCCCGGCCGCGTCGTAGGTGAACGGCACCGCGGCGTCGCCCTTCTTCACGGTGACCGGCGCCGAGGGCACGCCGTGCACGACGAGGCGGGTCTCGCTCCACCAGGTCGGGTAGGTGCCCGCGGCGGTCTGCGAGGTCACGGTGACGCTCGCGGTCCCAGGCGTGCACGCGTAGGCGACGCGCCGGGCGTCGGCGGCCGCCTGGCCGAAGCCGTCGCCCGCGTCGAGGTAGAGCGCGCCCGCGCAGGCCGCGCCCGGCCAGACGTCGACCGTGAGCGGCCCGGCTGGCGTCTCCGCCGCGGTCGCGGTCACGGGCTGCGACGGCACGATCGCCCCCGCGCGCGCGAAGAGGCGCACGCCCTCGCCCGCGACCGGCGTCACGGTGACCGACCCGCCGCCGGCGACGAGCGCGCCCGTGGCGGTGTCGAAGAAGTCCGCCGCGGGCAGCGTCACCTGCCAGCTCGAGACGCCCGCGTCGAGCTTCGGCGCGACGACGAGGTCGGGGCCGAGGAGGTACGCCCGCGCGTTCGCCCGCGCCGCGGCGTCGCCCGGCCACGCGAGCCAGAGCGGCCGCATCACCGGCAGCCCGGTGCGCGCGGTCTCCTCGAACGCGGTGTAGAGGTACGGCAGCAGGCGGTAGCGGCGCTCGATGGCGGCGCGGATGCGGGCCTCGACGGCCGCGCCCCGCACCCACGGCTCCCGGCGGCAGCTGCCCTTCTCCGAGTGGTTGCGGAAGAACGGCTGCAGCGCGCCGAGCTCGGTCCACTCCACGAGGAGGTCGTCGTCCGGGCAGCCGACGAAGCCGCCGACGTCGGCGCCCATGAACGCGTAGCCGGAGACGCCGAGGTTCACGAGCTGCGGGATGGTGATCGCGAGGTGCTCGCGGGTGGCCTTGTTGTCGCCGGTCCAGCTCGCCGCCCAGCGCTGCGCGCCCGCGTAGGCGGCGCGGGTGAGCACGAAGGGCCGCACGCCGGGCCGGAGCGCGAGCACGCCCTCGTGCGTCGCGCGCGCGTTCATGAGGCCGTAGGCGTTGTGGAAGGTGAGGTGGTCGACCGTGGTGCCGCCGTCGAGCCGGTGCGGCGTGTCGTCGGGCATCGAGGAGGCGAAGATGGCCGGCTCGTTCATGTCGTTCCAGAAGCCGGCGACGCCCTGCCCGACGAAGGACCCGTAGAGCCCACCCCACCACGTGCGCACCGACTGCAGGCCGAAGTCGGGGAAGACGCTCGCCCCGGGCCACACGTTCCCCACGAAGAGCTGGCCGTCGCTCTTCCTCACGAACACGTCCGCGGCGAGCCCGCTGTCGTACGGCGCGTAGCCGACCTCCTGCTTCGGGTGCGGATCGGTGATGACCACGGTGCGCAGCTTCGCCGAGGTGAGGTCGGTCACCATCGCCGGGAAGTCCGGGAACGCGGCCGGGTCCACGGTGAAGGGCCGGTTGCCGAGCTGGAAGTCGATGTCGAGCCAGATGGCGTCGGCCGGGATCGCGTCGGCCCGCAGCTTCGCGGCGACGTCCCGCACCTCGGTCGAGGTCAGGTAGCTGTAGCGGCTCTGGTGGTAACCCAGCGCCCAGCGCGGCGGCAGCGGCGTGCGGCCGGTGAGCGCGGTGTAGGCCGCGAGCACGGCCTTCGGGTCGGGTCCGGGGAAGAGGTAGAGGTCCCAGACCGGCGCTCGCGCCACGTCGATCTTCACGCGCCCGAGGTCGCTGAAGCCGACGTCGAAGTACGAGCGCGACGGGTTGTCGAGGAAGTACCCGTGCGCGTTGCCGCCGTCGAGGAACATCAGGAACGGGATGGTCTTGTAGAGCGGGTCGAGGCGCGCGGCGTCCCAGCCGTAGTGATCGCTGTTCCAGTTGTCGTAGCCGAAGCCGCGCCGGTCGTACGTGCCCGCCTTGTCGCCGAGGCCGAAGACCTGCGTGCCGGGGCGGAGCGACCAGGTCGTGGAGAGCGGCGGCGAGAACGTCGAGCCGAGCGGCTGCTCCGCGACGACCGCGCCCGCCGCGTCGAGGAGCGCGACCCGGAGCGGCGCTCGCCGCACGCGGACGGCGGCGTCGCCGGCCTTCACCGTGACGAACCCGTTCGCCTCGTCCACGGTGACCGCGCCCGGTGAGGCCACGGTGGCTGGATCGACCGCAAAGGAGGTGACGGTCGGCGCCGCCTGGCCCGGGGGCGAGACCTGCACGCGCAGCGCGCCCGGCAGCGGCGCCGAGACCCGGACCCGGCCCTCGGCGGTCGGGATGGTGACGACGTTGCCCTCGACGGTCACCGGCTCCTGCGGCGCCTTCTTCGCGTGGGAGCCGCAGGAGGCGGCGAAGGCGAGGGCGACGGCGAGGAGGGCGTGGCGGCGGCGGGTCGGCATGGGGGGCAGGGTAGACGAGGCGGGCGTCGTGGGCGAGTGACCGGTGATCCGGCTGCGAGGGTCCACAGGCAGGGGTCCCGGATGGGCATACCGCTGCGGCCCAGCGAAAATGTCAGACCCAGGCTGTACACCCGTGCAGCATGGTCGAGGGTTCCACCACCCCGGAGATCGGCTCCGAACCGCTGCCTGGCAGCGGTTTCGTCGCGCTCGACGCCCTCGCTGTGCGCGTCGCTCACGGCCGAGGCGCGCTCGATGTCGCCATCGGCCAGAAGCTCGGCGAGCTGATGGACGTCTCCGGTGAGCTCGAGCTCGGCTACTCGCAGATCACCGACTTCGCGCGGGAGGTGCTGGGCCTCAAGGCCGCCTTCGTGCGCCGGCTCGTGAGGTTCGAGCAGAAGCTCCGCAAGCGCCCGCTCCTCGACGCCGCGGTGTTCGCCGGGGAGATCTCCCGGAGGAAGGCGGAGGAGATCCTGAAGGTCGCCATCGGGGAAGAGGAGGCGCGCTGGGTCGCGGCCGCGAAGGTCTCGACCGTTCGGCAACTCGAGGCGGCGGTGAAGGAGGCGGTGAAGGAGAAGGGCACGGCCGAAGCGGCCGCTGCGAACGTGGGTTCAGCGACCGAAGGCGTTTCGAGCGGCGGCGCCGCGAGCGAGACGGCGCCCGTCGAGGACGAGGACAAGGAGCCGGCCTGGTTGCACATCAAGCGGTTCCTCGGGGTGAAGGCGCTCGGCTGCGTTCGCGCCGTGGTCCACCTCGCGCGCCAGCTCGACGAGGCGCCCCGCACGATCCCGGAGTGCCTCCGTTTCATGGCCATGGAGTACCTCTCGTCCCACCCGGCCCCGCTCGACGGGGAGCTTCGCGGGCCGAAGTGCACCGGGCTCGGCCGGCCGGTCGAGCCGAACCCGGAGCTCCGGGCCGGATACGAGGCCCGCTCGAACGCCTGGGCCGGCCTCACGCATGCCGAGCCGGTGCCCGCGCCCGTGCTCGAGAAGACCTCTCCGCCGGACGCCTACGCTATCAAGGCCGAGCTCATCGCGCTCGTCCGCGAGCGGAACGAGCTCGACGAGAAGCTCGGCCAGGTCTGCCTGGAGGTGAAGTCGACCCGCGCCTGGCGGGCGCTCCAGTTCGCCTCCTTCCAGCACTACTGCGACGAGCGGCTCGGCCTCGCGGTGTCGACCGTGAAGAACCGCGTGGCGCTCGAGCGGAAGTGCCAGGAGCTCCCCCAGCTCCGGGAGGCCATGCGGTCCGGGAAGCTCTCCTACGAGCAGGCGCGGCTCGTCTCGAAGCTCGCCACGCCCGAGGACGTCGCGGCGAAGATCGAGGAGGCCGCCGGCAAGACCTGCATCACGCTCCAGCGGGAGACGATGGCGGAGCTGCACCGCCAGATGTGGAACAGCGAATATCTCGACGTCTTCGTCACCGAGGAGATCGATTCGCTGCTCGCGGAGGCCGTCCAGGCCGCCCGGAAGGCCGCGGGGCGCTGGATCCCCGTCGCGGACGCGATCGAGGCCATCGCGCGACACTGCCTGGACGTCTGGACGCCGATCGTCCACGAGAAGATGAAGAAGGCGCACCCGATCATGGTGCGGGACGGCGGCGAGTGCACGGTGGCCGGCTGCTCACGCGTCGGCGACGACGTGCACCACATCGAGTTCCGCTCGCACGGCGGCGACGACTCGGACGAGAACCAGACCGGCATGTGCAAGCCGCACCACCTGCGCGGCCTCCACGCGGGGAACATCTGGGTGTACGGCTCCGCGCCGGACAAGCTCACCTGGATCCTCGGCTGGAGGGAGGTCGCGGCGGCGAAGGAAGGCATGCCGTGGACGGTCGTCCAGGAGGCGGAGGTCCCCGAGCCGGCGGAGGACGGCGACGCGCTCGGCGACACCCAGGCCGCGAGCGACGGCGGCACCGCCGAGGGCAGCGGCTCCGCCAAGGCCCAGGAGACAGCCCAGGACGGGAGATGATATTCGGGGCCTCGAATGCGCTGGCCCACTGGCCACGTCCGCACCCAGCTCCTCGCGACGCTCGCCGCGCTCGCGGGGTTGACCGCGCTCTTCTGGGCGTTCCCGCTCGACCTCGCGGCGGCGCGGGCGGTCGCGAGCGCCGATCCCTCCCGCGTCCCCGCCTGCTGCGCCTTCCCTCTCGCCGACCGCGAGCCCTGGCGCTTCGTCTACCGGTACGGCGTCTTCGCGGGCGTGCTGCTCGCGGCGGGCGCGCTCGTCCTCCTCACGGCGACCTACTGGTACCCGCGGCGGCTCCGCCCCTGGCGCCGGCCGGCGCTCTTCCTCGTGCTCGTCGTCGCGCTCGGGCCCGGGCTCGTCGTGAACGCGGCGCTCAAGGATCACTACGGCCGGCCGCGGCCGCGCGACGTGGTCGAGCTCGGCGGGCGCGACGCGTTCGTGCCGGTGGGCGTGCCGCGGCTCGGAGGCCAGGGCGGCGCCGAGGGGAAGTCGTTCCCCTGCGGCCACTGCTCGATGGGCTTCTACCTCGCGGTGCCCTGGCTCGCGCTCCGCCGCCGCCGCCCCGCGCTCGGCCGCGCCTTCCTCGCGGCGGGCCTCGCCGCGGGCGGGCTCCTCGGCGCGGCCCGCATGATGGCGGGCGGGCACTTCCTCTCCGACGTGCTCTGGTCGGCGGGGCTCGTGTGGGTCGTCGCGCTCGTCGTCCACCACGCGATGGACCTCGACCGCGAGGACGCCCCCGCGCCGGCCCCCGGCGACCCCGCCGCGGCGACGCAAGATACAGCCGCCGAGCGGCGCCAGGCCCGCGTGGCCACGTTCGTGGGCGGCGGCGCGCTCGCGCTCCTCACCGGCGCCGCGCTCGTCGCGACGCCCTACGTCTCCTCGAAGGCGTTCGCGCGGAGCGCCGGGGAGATCGCCGCGAGCCGCTCCGCGGCGTTCGAGGTCGCCCTCGACCGGGCCGACGTGACCATCGAGGCCGGGCAGGACTTCCGGGCGGCCTACGACGTGCGCGCCTTCGGCTTCCCCACGAGCAAGGTGGTCTTCGCCTTCCGCGAGGCGCCCGAGGCGGCGGTGCTCGGCATCGACCGCATGGGCTGGTTCACCGAGCGGCGGACCGACCTCCGCCTGGTCGTCCCCTCGTCCACCCCGAAGCCCTTCCGCCTGCGCCTCGGCCATGGCCGGGTGACGCTCGACGCGCGCGGCTTCGCGCCGGACGCTCGGCTCGACGTCGAGGTGGAGGACGGCGAGGTGACGGTGCTCGGCGCGCCCGGGCCCGGCGTGCGGGCGCGGGTGGTCCGGCCGCCCGCGCCCTAACCGCGCCGCGGCCGCAGCCCGGCCAGGAACACCCGTGCGAGCGCCTGGAGCCGCTTGCCGCCCCCGCGCGCGGAGAGGTCGAGCCCGTGCGCGGCGTCGAGGAGGAGCGCCGCGGCCTCCCTGGCGGTCACGCCGGCGGCCTCGGGATCGAGCTCGCCCGCCCGCCCGGCCTCGCGGAGCAGCCCCGCGAGCAGCGCCTCGAGCTTCGCGTCGAAGGCGTCCACGAGGTCCTTCGACTGGACCGCGGAGGCCGACACGAGGTCGGCCGCGTGCGGCGAGCCCGCCAGCGCCTCCTCGAGCGCGGCGTGCTTCGCCTGGAGCACGGCCGCCACCCGGTCCGCCGCGCCCCCCGGGCCCTCGGCCGCCGCCTTCGCGGCCTCCAGCATCCGCGCGAGCACGGCCTCCACCGCCGCCCGGTAGAGCGCGTCCTTCGAGCGGAAGTAGAGGTACACGGTCCCCTTCGCGACGCCGGCCTCCCGCGCCACGTCGTCCACCGACGCCCGCCGGTAGCCGTAGCGCCTGAAGACCTCGAGCGCGGCCCGGGCGAGGTCCGGCCCGCGGGCGCCCCGGGTGGGGCGATCGCCCGGCTGATTGATATGACCGGTTGACCTCATCCAGTCAGTTCGTTACCAGAGCGCCTCCACCGGCGCAAGCCGCATCCCGGCGGCCCGGCCGCCCGAGCACCTCCAGGAGCCCCGCATGAACCCGAAGGCCGTCCTCGTCACCGGTTGCTCCTCCGGCATCGGCCGCGCCGTCGCGCTCCGGCTCGCCGCCCGCGGCGACCTCGCCGTGTACGCCACCGCCCGCCGGCGCGAGACGCTCGCGGAGCTCGAGCGGCCTGCCGCTCCAGGAGGTCAGGCCTGCCGGACCCTCTCCCTCGACGTGAACGACGAGGCCTCGATGGCGGCCGCCGTCGCCGAGATCGAGCGCGCGCACGGCGCGGTGTGGGCCCTCGTGAACAACGCCGGCTACAGCCAGCCGGGCGCCATCGAGAACGTGCCGCTCGCGCGCGTGCGGGCGGTCTTCGAGACGAACGTCTTCGGCCTCGCCCGGCTCACCCAGCTCGTCCTGCCCGGCATGCGCCGGGTGGGTGACGGGCGGATCGTGAACCTCTCCTCCATGGGCGGCCGGTTCACCTTCCCGGGCGGCGGCTATTACCACGCGACGAAGCACGCCATCGAGGCCATCTCCGACGCGCTCCGCTTCGAGGTGTCCGGCTTCGGCGTGAAGGTCGTCGTGGTCCAGCCCGGCCTCATCCGGAGCGGCTTCGCCGAGGCCGCGGTGGGCGGCATGGGCCCGCCGCCGGAGGGCCCGTACGCCGCCTTCGAGGCCGCCGTCGCGCGGTCCACGAAGGAGGCGTACGAGAAGGGCCCGCTCGCGAAGCTGGGCGGCGAGCCCGACGACGTCGCGAAGGTGATCGAGCGCGCCCTCACCGCCGCCCGCCCGAAGCCGCGCTACACGGTCACCGGCTCGGCGACGCTGCTCCTCGGGCTGCGGCGCCTGCTCTCCGACCGGATGTGGGACGCCTTCCTCCGGCCGACCTTCCCGACCCCGGGCCGCTGAGGGACCTGCCGCTCACCCCGCGTCGGCCGCCTTGCCGTACGCCGCGAGGAGGCCGGTCCAGCCGCCCTCCGAGTCGAACGTGCCGCGCATCTCGCCCGCCTTCTCGCCGTAGGCGTCGAGGAGCCGGTGCTCGAGGTCGACCCGCGTGCGGCCCGGGCCCTCGGCGGTGAAGCGCACCTCGACCTCGGTGTGGAGCTCGGGGTGGCACCGCCAGTCGGCGCCGATCCGCCAGGCGAGCACGAGGCGCGCGGGCGGCTCCCAGGCGAGCACCTCACCCCACGGCGTCTCCGTGCCGTCCGCGCCCCGCTCGTACCAGCGGCCGCCCACCCGCGGCTCGACGACCGCGTCCACCGCGACCGCGGCGCCGATCTTGTGCGTCGCGAGCGGCCACCAGCGGCCGAAGCCCTGGGTGAACACCCGGAACGCCGTCTCCCGGGGCGCCGCCACCACGATCGACTTCCGCACGGGCGCGACGCCCGCCTGCATCACCGTTGCGCTCATGACCGTCCCTTCCTCTCCTTCTCCCGGGCGCTCGAGTCCCTGGGGTTGCTCCGCACCGGACGCTGGGCCTCCGCCTCCGCCTCGGCCGCCGCCAGGGCGGCAAAGCTCGCGAGCGCGCGATCCCAGAACCGGTCGAGGTACGCGCGGAGCGCCTCGAGCCCCGCGGGGTTCGCCTGGTAGAGCCGGCGCGTGCCCTCGGCCCGGTCGATCACCAGCCCGGCGTCCTTGAGGACGCGCAGGTGCTGGGAGACCGCGGGGCGCGACACGGGCAGCCCCGCCGCGAGCGCGCCCACGGCGAGCGGCCCCCCCGCGAGCCGCTCGAAGACGGCCCGGCGGGTGGGATCCCCGAGGGCGTCGAGCATGCGGGACGTGGGGGCGGGGACCGGAGCGTGCGTCATGGCTTACGGTTAGTAGTAACTAACCGATGGCCCGGCGTCAAGGGGCGGGGTACACCAGCCCCATGACGGCCCTCTTCTCGAAGCGGCTCCCCCACGTGGTCACCCGCCAGGACCTCGTGGCGCTGCTCGTGCCGACCTACGGCGCCATGCGCAGCGTCGACGACGAGGAGGCGGCCGACCGGCTCTCCCGCGCGGTCGCGGCCCCGGGCATGCTCGACCTCCTGTACGGCGCGCTCTCGGCGGGGCTCGAGGCGAAGCAGGGGCCGCGGACGACCGACGACGCGCTCGTGGACCGGCTCTCGAAGGGGATGGCGGCGCGCCGGAGCAAGGTGAAGGCCGCGCCCGACACGCCCGCGCTCGCGGCGGTGCTCGTGCGGCTCGAGCTCGAGATCGGCGTCGCGCCGGAGCAGATGCGCGCCACGCTCGACACGCCGCGCGGCCGGGCGATCCTCGACGAGGGGCTGCGCGCGCTCGGCGTGCACCTCGTCAAGGAGCTCGTGAAGTAGCTCGCCCTTCGACTCCGGCCCGCCTGCGGCGGGCCTACGCTCAGGGTGAGCGGGCCAGGCCCGCTCAGAACCTCCCGGCGAGCGCGATCCCGAAGCCGCCCTCCGGCGTGCCGGTGGGCGCCACCGTGAGCTTGTCGCCGTCCACGCCCGAGAAGTACGCGTCGGCCGCGTTCACGAGCCACACCGCGGCGGCCCCGCCGATCGCCCAGTTGCGCTGGCCGTAGCGCGTCTCGGCGGCGTCGCGCAGGCTCCGCACCTCGGCCGCGGCGGTGCTGGGGTCGGTGCCCTCGGCGGGCGCGTACTTCTTGTAGGCGCTCTCCTTCGAGGCGCCGGCGAGGTGCAGGAACGCCGCGCCGCCGAGGAGCGCGGCCTCGGCGCCGATGAAGACCGCGGCCTTCACCGGCTGCCGGTTGTAGAGCTGGCCGAAGCCCGGCAGCACCATCGAGCGGAAGAGCGCGTCCTTCTTCGACCGCAGCACCACCGAGTCCGACGACATCGCGACGAGCGTCGCGGCCGGCACCGACTCGGAGGCCGCCGCGAGCGTCTCGCCGCCGTCGGCCGAGAGGATCCGCGCCGAGATCAGGAACTTCCCGCCCGCGTCGGAGACCTGGCCGACCACGAGGGCCTGCGCGTCGGCGAGCGCGCCGATCTTCGAGGCGTCGCGCGCATCGGTGAGCCCCATCGCGCCGAGCTTCGCCTCGGCGAGGACCGCGCCCATCTTCTCGCGCTCCACGAGGAGGAGCCCGTGGTCGCGCCTGAGGTCCGTCGCGAGCTCCGCCGAGACCACCGTGCCGAGCTCCCGCTTCTTCGCCTCGGGGCCGACGTCGGTGAACTGCATCACCGCGAGCCGGCGGTAGCGCGCGTTGCCGGGCAGCCGCGCGAACCCCGCGGCGAGCTGGTCGGCCATCCGCCGGATCGCGACGTCGACCGAGGCCGACTCCGCGACCGCGCGCTGGCGGGCCTCGGCCGAGGGCGGCGGCGGGATCGGGACGGCGGTCGCCTGGAGCGAGGGCGTCGGGGAGGCCGCGGCCTGCCCGGGCGCCGGGGCGTCGAGCCGCCCGGACTCGCTCGCCGCGACCGCGCCGGAGGGCACGAGCACGAGCCGCACGGTGAGGCGCACGGGCCCGCCGTCCCCGGGCGCCACCGCCTCGCCCATCACGAGCCCCTGCACGTTCGGGATGGGCGAGACCCCGGGCACGCCCTCCTGCGCGCCGGAGAGCGCCTTCTCGCGCATGGCCTGGTCGAGGGCGCCCCACGCGCGGACCTCGAGCTTGCCGCCGCGGGCGAGCGCGGCCTCGAGCGCCTCGGAGAAGGCCTTGCCGCGGCCGGTGGCGGCGGCGCCGACCTCGCGGAGCGGCGCGACCGTCACGCGCTGCACCGGCGTGCGCGGCGGGCGGACGGTGAGCTGGTTCACGAGCGACGTCGCGATGCGCTGGGCCTCGGCGGCGGGGTCCGCGGCGGAGGCCGCCTGGGCGGAGAGGGCGAGGAGGAGCAGCGTCGGGACTCGGAGCGTGGTCATGGCGGAGGTCCCGTTCCTAGCGGAGGTCGAAGACGCGGTAGGTGCCGCCCACGAGGTAGGCGAACGGCCCCTCCACCTGGAGCGTCACCGGGTTGTTGATCCGGAGCGGATCGGCCAGGCTGACGGAGCCCCCCTGGACGATGTTGCCGCCCGACGACCACCAGCCGCGCAGGTCCCAGGCCTGCAGGCCCAGGTTGGCGGCGACGTAGAGGTTGTCGCCCGCGATGACCGGGCTCTGCAGCGGCTCGCTCACGGTGATGAGGGGCTTGCGCGTGTAGCCGGCCCCGCCGTCCCGGTTCGAGCTCAGGGTGCCGATGGCGAGGAAGTAGCCGGGCGCGGCGTAGATCTCGTCGTCCATCGTGAAGACGATGGTGCTCCCGACCACGTCGACGCCGGTGATGCTGCCCTCGGCCCCGCCCGCGATCGTCGTCGCCGCGGTGATGGTGCCCGCCGACTGCACCGTCGAGACGTCGTACACGAGGATGTCGTTGACGGCGGCCGCGCCCTGGTAGAGCGGCGCGTAGAGGCGGTCGCGGGAGAGCGCGAGCGTGGAGATCGTGCGGCTCAGGACCGAGGTCGCCGTCGCGCGGACGGTCATGGCGTTCGGGTTGCGGACGTCGATCGCCGAGACCTGCGTGTTGGTGCCGTTGCGCGCGATGTAGAGGTACTCGCCATCGGAGACCATCGCGCCGATCTGGTCGGTGCCCGCGAGCGTGAGCCGGTTGATGAAGGAGTACGGGGTCGTCGACTCGTACGCGTCGATGTACGGGGAGAAGCCCGACCGGTTGACCGCCACGTAGAGCACGCCGTCCGCCTGGACCATGTGCGAGCCGTGGCGGAGCGTGTCGCCGCTCACGCTCATCGAGTTGAACGGCGTGGAGAGGATGCCCTCCGCGGCGCTCTCCTCGTTCGCCTGGTAGAAGCGGGAGAAGTCGGTGGCCGAGCCGTTCCAGACCTGCGGGCC
Organism: Anaeromyxobacter sp.; assembly: GCA_046351695.1. GTDB lineage: Bacteria > Myxococcota > Myxococcia > Myxococcales > Anaeromyxobacteraceae > Anaeromyxobacter. The sequence continues at coordinate 114,236 of JAXLYA010000004.1, forward strand.
GGTGAACCAGCCGATCATGCCGTCGGTCGCGAAGGCGGCGCCCAGGCTCCAGTTCGGCGAGATGTCGTAGGTCTTCGAGAGCTTCATGCCCTCGAGCGCGCTCGCCGAGAACAGCGCGATGCCGTTCTTGCCGCAGCTCGCCGCGTAGAGGCCGGCGTCGTGGGCGATGGAGCGCGCCGAGCCGCCGGTGCAGGTCGAGAACCGGAGCGACCCGTCGATGATCCCGTTCGAGCGGATCGCGTAGTTGGGGCCGCTCGGGTCGCCGCTCGGCGCGAGGCCGACGAGGTAGCCGGCCTGCAGCTTCGTCGGCCCGGCGAGGGGGTAGACCGCGGCGCCCGTGGCGCCCGGCGCGGCGGGCGACGAGACGCTGAAGAGGTACGAGCCCGCGGGCGTCCCGACGGTGAGGTAGTTGCCGGCGAGGGAGAGCGACGTCGCGGCCTGCGACGAGGCGAACGTCACGCCGGCGTTGAGGGTGGTGAACGCCGCGCCATCCCAGCCGAGCGTGACCACGGTGTCCCCGACCGTCGCGTAGACGACGGCCTCGTAGCTCGTCACGCCGGAGGTGTCCTTGCGCGCCTCGATCTCGCCGTAGCTGCCGGCGAGCGTCGTCACGAGCGTCGGGACGCTGGTCGTCGGGTTGTTGAGGGTGGTGGTCGGCGCGAGGTTGTAGACCCTGAGGCCGCCGTCCGTCCCGGTCGCGAACAGCCACCGCCCGGCGACGGCGACGTCGTTGCCGTACACGCCCACCGGGAACGACAGGGTGCGCATCGGCGCGGGGTTGAGCAGGTTGCCGTTCGTCTGCAGCCCGCCCGTGCCGGTCATCCGGAAGATCGCGACGCCGCCGGAGCCGGGGAGGATGGTCGGCGAGAACGCCGCGAAGAGGTAGCGGCCGTGGGTGACGAGGCGGCCGAAGCTGCCGCCGATGGCGGCGCCCGGCGTGAAGGCGTTCCCGATCTTCGGCAGGTACGGGTTCGAGACGTCCACCGAGTTGATGAAGCCGGCCTGCGACACGTACATCACGTGGTCCGCCCAGGCGAACCACTCCGGCCGGATCTGGTTGAAGAGCCCCGTGCCGTTCGAGATCGTGGCGCCGCTCACCGGCCAGCGCTGCACCGAGCGCACCGCCGGGTCGGACGTGTACGGGTCGAGCGTGAGGAGCACCGTGGCGGGCGCGTGGGTGCGGATGACCTGCGCGGCGAAGGGCTCGTTGCCGACCGAGCGCGTGCCTCCGAGCGCGAGCGTCAGCCCGGAGCGGTTCACCTGGTAGAGCGTCGGGTTGCCGAGGCCGCCCTCCGTCCATGCGTAGAGCTGGTTCGCGCCGCCCGCGAGCGCGGCCGGGTAGCCGCCGCTCGAGCTCGCCGCGGAGAGCACCAGCGTCGAGACCGGGGTCGCGCCGCTGACCGAGCCCGGGGCGAACGAGGAGAGCCGGCTCTGTCCGCCGGCCACGTAGTTCGCGAAGAGCCCGCCGTCGACCGAGAACGTGGGCTCGGGGTTGCCGGCGACGCGGTCGCCGAACCCGAGCTCGAGGGGGGCGAACAGCGGGTAGAAGTCGGCCGGGAGGTCGACGCACTCGTAGCCGAGCACCACCGGCACGTCGGTCGGCCCGCCGAAGTACTGCGGGTTCACGCGCGTCACGACGTAGAGCTCGCTGCCGTTCATGCCCGCCGCGAGCACCTCGACCACGGGCGCGGCGTGCGTGACGCTGCCGACCTGCCGCACGAGCCCGGGGTTGGTCGCGTCGACCGTGAAGGCGCGCACGCCCTTGAGGTCGACGGCGAGGAGGTAGGTCACGCCGTTCGCCTGGTAGGTGACGACGTGGGTCGGGCGGGTGGGCAGGATCGACTCGATGAGGCCGACCACCGGCGCCGTGGTCGTGCCGGTGAGCGGGAAGAACACGACCGGCGCCGCGGCGCGGTAGAAGTCCTGGTCGTTGCGGTAGTCGCCCTCGAGCGTGGTGCCGGAGGGCACGACGCAGTGGCCGGCGACGCCGAGCTTCGTGCAGTCGAACACCGCGAGCGGGGCCCGCTCGACCGGGACCATGTCGGGCAGGAAGGCCCGCCCGACCACCGCCGGGAAGACGTCGTCGGTGATGTCCACCTGCGTGATGCCCTGGTTCGTGCCGACGTAGGCGAAGGTCTTCGTGGCGGTCGCGCGGTAGCCGGTCGTGCGCGGGGTCGCGCCGAACGTGCTGAGCATCCGCGGGTTCGCCTTGTTGGGCACCGCCGAGCGCTCGCCGGACGGGCCGGAGCGGTTGCCGGCGGCGTCCACCGCCTCGACCGCGACGTAGTACGGGATGCCCTGGGTCAGGCCGGTGAGCGTGAAGCTGCCGGAGGCCTGGCCCACCGCGGCGGGGACGGTGATGGGCGAGGAGCCCTGGGCCGCGCCGGTGCCGGTGAGATCGCCGGGGGCGTTCCCGTAGTAAACGACGTAGTTCACGACGTCGGTGTCGGCGGTGGCGTCCCAGATGACCGTCACCGAGTCGCGCGACGAGCGGAGCTCGACGATGAACGGCGGCGTCGGCGCGACGTCGTCGTGCACGATGCGCGCGAAGGAGCCCGGGCTGTAGTTGTAGGCCGCGTCGCGGGCGCGGACGCCGAGGGTGTTCTCCGAGTTCGCGACCAGGGTCCAGGCGAAGGGCAGGGTGGTCGGGGTGGCCAGGGCGGTCGGGCAGTCCTTCCACTGCGCGCCGTAGTTCGGCGAGACGCCGCCGGTGCACTGGTAGACGACGCCGTTCGTGTCGGTGGCCGCCGTGATCGTGGGCAGCCCGGTCTTCGGCGCGAGCGGGGCGTTCGTGGTGGTCGAGGTGACGTTCACGAAGGTGGGGTTCGTGGGCGGCGTCGTGTCGAGGGTGATGTTCGCCGCGACCGCGTTGTTGACGTCGAAGTTGCCGGCGCCGTCCCGGAAGAGGAGGCAGACCCGCTTCGCCCCGTCGGTGCCGGTGAGCACGAAGGTGAGCGAGAGCGCCGACGACTGCCACTGCGGGGTCCCGAACATCGTGTTGCAGGCGGTGGTCGAGAGCGTGGCCTGCACGACCGCCATCTGCGCGACGTCCGTGTCGGCGGTGAACGGGATGGTCGAGAGCACGACCGCCGGCGTCGCCGTGAGCGACGGGGAGACGGTGCCGTTCCCGAGCGTGCCGGAGATGGCGAGCGACCCCGTGCGCGGCGCGACCGTGTCGTACCGGATCGCGGCGCTCGTGCCGCCACCCTCGATGCCGCCCACGTTCCGGAACGTCACCGACACGACCCGGGTCGCCTCGTTGGGCGTGGCGCCGAGCGCGACGGTGGTGCTCGTCGCGTAGGGGATCCAGCCGCGGCCGTCCGCCACGCCGTTCACGAAGAACTGCATCTGGGTGGCGCTCGTCGCGGTGACCGCGGCGGAGACCGTGGCCACCGAGGTCGCGGCGGCGCCGCTCGCGAGGATGAGCGTGCCGGAGGAGGGCGGCGTCGCGGCGAGGTTGATGCTCGCCTGGATGCTGGTCGACACGAGGCCCGCCGGGTCGCGGAACCGGACGTAGACCGTCTTCGTGCCGTCGCCCGGCGTGAGCACCCACGCGAGCGGCGTGGTGTACGGCTGCCAGGTCGCGCCGGAGAAGCCGGAGGAGTTCGAGAGCTGGACCTCGAGGTTCACGCCGCCCGTGCCGGCGTTCGCGTCGGTGGGCCCGCTGAAGGCCACCGAGACGATGGGCGTGCCGGTGTTGCCCGCCGTCGCCTCGGGGTTGCCGGAGAGGCTCATCGTCCCCGGCAGGGGCAGGGCGGTGTCGAGCGTGATGCCGTCGGTGACGACCGCGGACACGTTGCCGGCCCTGTCGACGAACCGGACCGACACCGTCCGCGCGCCGTCGGCGCCCGCGGCGAGGGTCCAGGGGATGGTGTCCGCCATCGCGAAGGTCTGGGAGGTCGCGAAGGCGTCGTTCGAGACCTGCACGCTCGCGAGGCCCGAGGCGCTGCCGGTCGTGAGCGGCGCGTCGACCGCGGAGACGGCCAGCGTGACCGACGTCGACGAGGCGTACGAGGCGCCCGCGTTGACGGCGACCGTCCCCGAGGTCGGGGCGCGGCGGTCGACGAGGATGCTCGTGCTCGCCGCGGCGCCCTCGATGCCGCCGGCGTTCCGGAAGAGCACCGAGATCGCCGCGGGGGTCTCGTCGGCGAGGCCCGAGGCGGCCACGGTGGTGGAGGTCGCGTAGGGGATCCAGCTGCCGGCCGTCCCGTTCACCGAGAGGCGCATCTGGGTGGCGCCGGTCGCGCCCACGGTCACGTTGAGCGCGGTCGCGCTCTTGTTGGTGGCGGCGGCGCCGCCCTCGACCACGATCGAGCCGCTCGTGGGCGCGGTCGCGGCGAGCGTGATGCTCGCCTGCACGAAGGTCGAGACGTTGCCGGCCGGGTCGCGGAACCGGGCGTAGACCGTCTTCGCCCCGTCGCCGGGGACGAGCACCCAGGCCATCGGCGAGGTGAAGGCCTGCCAGGTCGCCCCGGCGAAGCCGGAGGAGTTCGAGAGCTGGACCTCGAGGTTCGCGTTGCCCGCCCCTCCGTTCGCGTCGCTCGTGGTGAGGGTGGCGGTCACGACCGGCGTGCCGGTGCTGCCGGCGGTCGCCTCCGGGTTGCCGGCGAGCGTGATCGAGCCCGCGGCGGGGGCGGCGGTGTCGAGGGTGATGCCGTCGCTGACGATGGCCGAGACGTTGCCGGCCCGGTCGACGAACCGGGCGGACACCGTGCGCCCGGCGTCGGCGCCGGCGGCGAGCGTCCAGGCGATGGTGTCGGCGATGGGGAAGGTGGTGGAGGTCGTGAAGCCGTCGTTCGAGAGCTGCACGCTCGCGAGGCCGGACGCGACGCCGCCCGGGGCGGCGGGCACGTCGAGCGCGGAGACCGACACCGTGACGGCGGTGCTCGCCGCGTAGGCGGCGCCGCCGCTCACGGTCACCGAGGGCGAGGTGGGCGCGCGCCGGTCCACCAGGATCGAGGTCGAGGCGCTGCCGCCCTCGAGCCCGCCCGCGTTCCGGAAGGAGACCGAGAGGACCGCGGTCGCCTCGTCGGGGAGCGAGGCCGCCGCGAGGGTGGTGCTGGTCGCGTAAGGGATCCAGCCCGCCGCGACGGGGGTCCCGTTGACCGAGAAGCGCATCAGGCTCGCGTTCGCGGCGGAGACCGTGACGGCGAGCGGCGTCGCGCTCTTGTTCGTGGAGGCCGCGCCGCCCTCCACGACGATCGAGCCCGCGGAGGGGGCGGTCGACGCCAGGGTGATGGCGGCAGAGGTGGTGGCGGAGACGTTGCCGGCCGGGTCGCGGAACTGGGCGTAGACGGTCTTCGCGCCGTCGCCGGGCGCGAGGACCCAGGCGGTCGAGGCCGCGAAGGGCTGCCAGGTGGAGGCGGCGAAGCCGAGGTCGTTCGAGAGGCGGACCTCGAGGTTCGCGTTGCCGGCCCCGGCGTTCGCGTCGGTGGCGGAGAGCGTCGCGGTGACCACCGGGGTGCCAGTGAACCCGGCGGGCGCCTCGGGGTTGCCGGTGAGCGAGAGCGAGGGCGAGGCGGGCGCGACCGTGTCGAGCGTGATGCCGCCGGTCGCGGCGGCCGAGACGTTGCCGGCCCTGTCGAGGAACCGGACCGAGACGGTGCGCGCGCCGTCGGCGCCCGCGGCGAGGGTCCAGGGGATCGAGGTCGCGTACGGCAGCGTGGTCGAGGTCGTGAAGCCGTCGTTCGACACCTGCACGCTCGCGAGCCCGGAGGCGGTGCCGCCCGCGGCGGCGGGGGCGTCGGCGGCCGACAGGGTCAGCACCGCCGCGGCGGCGCGGGCGTAGGTCGCCCCGCCGTTCACGGCCACCGACGGCGAGGTCGGGGCGCGGCGATCGACGAGGATCGAGGTGGAGGCGTTGCCGCCCTCGACGCCGCCGCCGTTGCGGAAGGCGACCGAGACGACCGCCACCGCCTCGTCGGGGAGCCCCGAGGCGGGCACGGTGGTCGAGGTGGCGTAGGGGATCCAGGCGGTCGCGGCGGCGCCGTTCAGGAACAGCCGCATCTGGGTGGCGCCGGTCGCCGAGAGCGTCACCGCGAGCGGGGTGGCGTTCTTGCTCGTCGCGGCGGCGCCACCCTCGACCACGATCGCGCCGTTCGAGGGCGGGGTGGCGACGAGGGTGAGGTTGGCCGAGGCCGGCGGGGAGGAGACGTTGCCGGCCGCGTCGCGGAACTGCGCGTAGACGGTCTTCGCGCCGTCGCCGGGGGCGAGGACCCAGGCGGTCGAGGCCGCGAAGGGCTGCCAGGTGGAGGCGGCGAAGCCGAGGTCGTTCGAGAGGCGCACCTCGAGGTTCGCGTTGCCGGCCCCGGCGTTCGCGTCGGTGGCGGAGAGCGTCGCGGTGACGATCGGGGTGCCGGTGAAGCCGGCGGGGGCCTCGGGGTTGCCGGCGAGGCTCAGGGTGGTCGCGGCGGGGGCGGTCGTGTCGAGGACGATGCCGTCGGTGACGGTCGCGGTGACGTTGCCCGCCACGTCGAGGAAGCGCGCCGACACGGTGCGCGCGCCGTCGGCGCCGGCGGCGAGCGTCCACGGGAGGGACGTCGCGTAGCCCACGGTGGTGGAGGTCGCGAAGCCGTCGTTCGAGAGCTGGACCTTCGCGAGGCCCGACGCGCCCGCGCCGGCGTCGAGCGCCGAGGCGCCGATCGTCACCGCGGTCGAGCCGGTGAAGGCCGCGCCGCCGTTCACGGAGATCGCCGGCGCGGTGGGGGCGGTGCGGTCCACGAGGAGGTTGACCGAGGCGCCGCCGCCCTCGACCCGGGCCACGTTCCGGAAGGCGACCGCGACGGTGACGGTGGAGCCGTCGGTGACCGCGCCGAGCGGGACGCTGGCGGTCGTCGCGTAGGGCATCCAGTCGGCGGTGACGGCGCCGTTGACGAGGAAGCGCATCTGCGCCGCGCCGGTCGCCGAGACCGCCGCGTTCACGGTGGTCTTCGAGGTGGCGGCCGCGCCGTCCTCGACCACGAGGCTGCCCGCCGACGGCGGCGTCGCGGCGAGGGTGATGGTGCCGTTCGCCACCACGCTCGCGTTGCCGGCCGGGTCCACCACCTGCACGTAGACGGTCTTCGCCCCGTCGCCCGCGGTCACGAACCACGGCACCGAGGAGGCGAACGGCTGCAGCGTCGCGCCGCCGAGGCCGGAGCTGTTGGAGATGCGGACCTGGAGGTTCTGGCCGTTCGTGCCGCCGTTCGCGTCGGTCGCCGAGAGGTCGGCGGCCACGAGCGGCGAGCCGGTGTAGCCGGCCGGCGCGGTGGCGCCGCCGGAGAGGGTGATCGCGACCGCGCTCGGGGCCACCGTGTCGAGCACGATCGTGGCGCTCGCCGGGTCGGAGACGTTGCCGGCCTTGTCGGTGAAGCGGACCCACACCTGCTTCGCCCCGTCGCCCGCGCCGATGGGCCAGGTGGTCGAGGTCGCGAAGGTGATCGAGGTCGAGCCCGAGAAGGCCGGGTTGTCGGCGAGCTCCGCGCCCGCGAGGCCCGAGACCTCGATGTTCGGGGCGGGCGGGAGATCCTGGGCGGAGAGCCCGAGGCCGACGACCGTGCTGCGGGTGTAGCCGGAGCCGCTCTCGATCACGACCGACGCGGCCTGGGGCGCGGTGCGGTCGAGCACGATCGAGGCGCTCGCCGGCGAGGAGGCGGTCGTGCCGTCGTAGAAGATGACGTAGACCTCGTGGCGGCCGTCGAGGTCGTCGAGCGTGAAGTCGTGGGTCGTGCCCTGGCCGCCGTAGGGGCGCGGGCTCGCCGGCGAGGTGAGCGTGTCGCCGAGGCCCGCGGCGGTGAAGGTCGGGTCCTGGCTGATGCGGTAGCCGGTGGCGCTCGAGGCGTTGAGCCGGACCGTGATGAGGCGGTTCCGCGTGACCGCGCCCTGCACGATGTCGATGGCGCCGCCCTGGCGCGCGAGCGTCACCGTGCCGATGCCGGTCGAGGCGCCCGCGGCGACCGTGATGCCGGCGCGCACCGCGGGGGCGTAGCCGTCCTTGCGGACCGAGACCTCGTACACGCCCTCGACGAGGCCGGTGAGGGTGAAGGCGCCGGACGCGCCGGTGACCGTCGCGACGCCGGTGCCGGTCGCCTCGACCACCGCGCCGGAGGCGTCGGCGCTGTCGGCGAGCTGGACGGTGCCGGTGATGCCGCCGCGCGAGAGCCGGAGCACGAACGGATCGGCGAGGGTGCGGGTCGTGCCGCCCTTGAGGTCGATGACCGGGACCGAGGCCTCCTCGTAGCCGGCCTTGGTGGCGCGCACGAGGTAGCTGCCCGGCACGATGTTGTTGAAGCCCCAGCTCCCGTTCGACGACTTGATGGAGAAGGCGTTCTCGAGGGTGATGTCCGCGAGGTCGAGCGGCGCGAGGGTGCCGGCGAGCGTCTCGCCCACCACGGTGCCGTTCAGGCTCGCAGGGTTGACCGCGAGCAGCACCTGGGGGACCGCCGAGAGCTGCCCCGCGGCCACCGCCACGTCGTCCTTCGTCGAGGACTGGAAGTCCTCGCGCACGAACTTGAGGTCATAGGAGCCCTCGGCGACCGGGATCTGGTAGTCGCCCTCGCTGGAGGTGATGCCGGTGTAGGTGGCGGTGGTCCCGCCGTGCGCGCGGACCTCGACGAGGATGCCCCCGTGGGTGGACTGGTCCTGGAGGAGCGCCTTCCCGGCGAGCGTGCCGCCCTGCACGCCCGCGAGCGCCACGAGATCGGCGTCGAGGGAGGCCGACTGCCCCGCCGCGAGCGCCACCGGGTACACGTACTTCTGGTAGCCGGTCCGCTCGGTCTCGACGACGTAGGTGCCGGGCTGGAGGTTGCCGAACACGAACGTGCCGTCGGCCAGCGTGACCGCCTGGTCGACCGAGGCGCCGTTCTGCTTCAGCCGCACCTGCACGAACGCGGTGGGCGCCCCGCCGAGGCGCACGACCCCGTTGATGCGGGCCTTCTGCTGCTGGGGGCCGGGGGTGTCGGCGTCCCACGGGTTCGTGGGGTCGACCTTGGTCGAGCAGGACGACGACAGCACGGCCAGGGCGACGGCGAGGCCAGCGGCACGGCGCATTGAGGAAACCTCCGGAGGCGGACGACCGGGGGGGAGAATCGGCCGATCAGGCGGGACTGGTCGGTGATAGGTGTCACGAACGGCGCATCCATCACGCACCGTGACGCTGGGACACCTCGACGGGGGTCGGGGCCCACCCTTTGACGCGCTGCGCGGGGGCCGGGCGCCAGCCGTTGCGGCCGGTATCGGGTCTCACCTTTCCGCTGCTCGCGCGACCGGCCTCGGGCTTAGGATGCGGTCGACGGATCCTTGACCCCGAAGTCAGCGGCGCTGCCGCGAAAGCAAGGAGGACGAGATGCGTTGCACCGTGCTCGGCGCCGGGTCCTGGGGGACGGCGCTCGCCTCGAACCTCGCCGGCAAGGGCTACACCGTCACCGCCTGGGACAAGGATCAGGGGGTGCTCGAGGACATCGCGAAGCACCACCGCAACGAGCGGTACCTGCCGGGCGCCACGCTGCCGCCCACGCTCCACTCGAGCGGGGACGTCGCGAAGGCGCTCGAGGGCGCCGAGCTCGTCGTGATGGCGGTCCCCTCCCACGCGATCCGGCCGGTCGCGATCGAGGCGAAGCGGCACGTGCACGCGGGCGTCCCGATCGTCTGCGTCGCGAAGGGCATCGAGCTCGAGACGCTCATGACGATGAGCGAGGTGCTCGAGGACGTGCTGCCCGTCCCGCTCCACCCGTACCTCGCCGTGCTCTCCGGCCCCTCGTTCGCGAAGGAGGTCGCGAAGGGGCTGCCGACCGCGGTCACCGTGGCCGCCCGCTGGGAGCGCGTCGCGAAGCAGGTGCAGGACGCCTTCCACTCGAAGTACTTCCGCCCGTACACCTCCGGCGACGTGGTCGGCTGCGAGATCGGCGGGTGCGTGAAGAACGTGGTGGCGATCGCCGCCGGCATCTCCGACGGGTTCGGCTTCGGCGCGAACGCGCTCGCCGCGCTCATCACCCGCGGCCTCGCCGAGATCACCCGCCTCGCGGTCCGCAAGGGCGCGAACCCGCTGACGCTGTCCGGCCTCGCCGGCCTCGGCGACCTCGTCCTCACCTGCTCCTCCGACCTGTCCCGCAACCGGACGGTCGGCCGGGGCCTCGCCCAGGGCAAGACCGCCGAGCAGATCCAGGCCGAGCTCGGCCAGGTCGCCGAGGGTGTGCGCAACGCGAAGAGCGCGCTCGAGCTCGCGAAGCGGCTCGAGGTCGACATGCCGATCACCGACATGGTCCACCGGGTGCTCTACGAGCGCGTCCCGCCCCGCGAGGCGGTCACCCAGCTCATGATGCGGGAGACGAAGCCGGAGATGTAGGCTCGAGGGGCGTAGCCTCCGCTCGGCCCTCCCCGGATCTGCTCCGCTGCGCTTCGCAGGGAGCGCCTGGCCGTACGTTTCCGTTCACGCCCCACCCGGGCTAGCATCGGGCCGGGATGAACGACCTGCCGGCCCTGCTCGTGAAGCACGGGGCGCTCGCGCGCGACACGCTCTCGCGCGCGCTCGCGGCCGCGAGCGACGGGGACATCCCCTCCGCCGCGCTGCGCCTCGGCCTCGCCGAGGAGGGCGCGCTGGCCCGCGCGCTCGCCGACTACTTCGGCTGCCCGGCGGTCGACTTCTCGAAGTCGGTGGTGCCCGCCGCGAACCTCACCGTCGTCGCCCCCGGCTACTGCCGGCAGCGGCGGGTCCTGCCGGTCTCGGTCGGCAAGGCCGAGATGGTGCTCGCGATGGCGGACCCGGAGGACCACGTCCTCGCCGACGAGCTCCGCTTCGTCACGAACCGCAAGGTGCTCCGCTACGCGGCGGTGCCGGCCGCCATGGAGCGGGTGCTCGACGCGCTCCTGCGCGAGAAGGCCCGGGGCGGGCTCGCCGTCCGCGGCGCCGCGGCGCCGGCGCTCCCCGACCCGGCCGCCGCGTGGGTCGGCGTCGTCCACGGGACGCGCAAACGCGAGGAGCGCACCAGCGCGATCGAGCTCCCCGAGCTCCTCCCCGGCGACACGCTCGAGATCATCGCCATCGGCGAGCAGCAGCACCAGCAGGTCGTCGAGGGGCTGCTCGAGCCCATCGAGGAGACGCCCTTCTCGGCGCCCACGCCCGCCCGCCGCGAGCGGCCGGCGGCCCACGCGCCGCCGCCCCCGCCGCCCCTCACCGGGAGCACCACCGTCCGGCTGCAGGGCGTCGGCGCCGGGCGCCTCGCCCTCGTGGCCGACCCGTCCACCGAGAGCCGCGAGGAGATGGTGGGGCTGCTCGGGAAGCTCGGCTGCACCGTGCTGCAGGCCGCGAACGGGCGGGCCGCGCTCGACATCGTGCGGGAGGCGCGGCCCGACCTCGTGACCCTCGAGGCCATGATGCCGATGATGGCCGGCTTCGAGGTGTGCCGTGCCGTGAAGGGCGACCCGCTGCTCCGTCCGACGCAGGTCGCGCTCACCTCCGGCGTCCACCGCGGCACGGTCGCGGCCGACGCGAAGGTCGCCTTCGGCGCCGACGCGTTCTTCGAGAAGCCCTACCGGCCGGAGGAGGTGCTCCGGATCGCGAAGCTCCTCCTCATCGGGGCGGCGGCCGAGGCGGGGGATCCCGCGGCGCGCGCCGCGGCGGCGCAGTCATGGAAGCAGGGCGCCGCGTTCGTGCGCGCGGGCCGGCTCGAGGAGGCGGTCGCGCTGCTCCGGCAGGCGGTCGCGCGCGACGACCTCTCCGCCGAGGCCCACTTCTTCCTGGGCGCGGCGCTCTCGAAGATGGGGCTCCTCTTCGAGGCCACCGCCGAGCTCGCGCGCTCCGCGGAGCTGAGGCCCGACGTCGACGCCGCGCACGTCATGCTCGCGCAGACCTACGAGGCGCTCGGCTTCCAGAGCTCGGCGCGCGAGGCGTGGGCGCGCGCCATCGAGACGTGCCCCGACGAGAAGCGCAAGCGCGCCATGCAGGCGCGGCTCATGAAGCTCCTGGGGTTGTAGGGCCGACGGCCGCCGCTACGCGTGGTGGGGGGCCGAGGTCCCGCCGGCGAGGTGCCGCGCGAGCTGGACGTCGGAGCCCGCGATGTGCCGGGTGAGCCACGAGACGAGCCACGCGTGCAGCTCCGCGGCGAGCGCCGGGGTCGGACCGCGCGGCGCGACCTCCTGCTTCATCGCCACCCAGTCGCGGACGAAGTTCGCGTGCTGCGCGCGGTGGGCGTCGTGGCGTGGGAAGCGCGAGGAGACCATCACCGCCTCCTCGGCCGAGAAGTGCTCCACCACGTAGCGGCCGAGGAAGTCGAGCAGGCGCGTCACCTCGGTCGGGTCGCCGCGCTCCATCGCCTCGCGCAGGCGCTCCACGCGGGCGAAGATCTCCTTGTGCTGCTCGTCGATGAGCGGGTGGCCGGTGAGGAGCGCGGGCGTCCAGGCGGACATGCGACCCGGGACTCTAGGCCAGGCGCGCGCCCCGTCCTTGCCCACGAACGTGGGGCAAGAGGTCGCGTTCAACCCACAGGCGCACCGGCGGCTGCGCCGCCGGTGCGGCTACCAGTACCGCTCCACGTGGATCTGCCCCGGCTGCCCCTTGGGGTCGTGCTCGACGAACCCGTCCGCCGTCAGGACCTTGCACATGTCGTCGATCATCCCGGGGTTGCCGCAGAGGAGCACGTGGGTGTCGGCCGGTGTGGGCCTCCGCCCGAAGGCCTGCTCGAGCGCGCCGCCGGTCCAGAGCGACTGCACGTAGCCCGCGGCGCCACCCCATGGGGCGGGCTCCTCCTTGGGGCGGGAGACGCAGGGCAGGTAGGAGAAGCGGGGCATGAGCCGGGCCATGGTGACGAGCTCGGCCTGGTAGGCGAGGTCCCAGGAGTGCCGCGCGCCGGCGAGCACCGCCCAGCGCCGCGGCGGGCCGCTCGAGAGCTCGGTGCGGAGCATCGACATGTACGGCGCGAGCCCGGTGCCGGTCGCGACCATCACGATGTCCTTGCCCTCCGGCACGTCCTTCAGCGTGAAGGTGCCGGTGATCTTCGGGCCGAGCCAGATGCGGTCGCCCGCCTGCAGCGCGAAGACCCGCGGGGTGAGCTCGCCCGAGCGCACGAGCGTCACGAAGAACTCGAGGTGGTCGCGCGACAGGGACGAGGAGGCGATGGAGTAGGCGCGCCGGATCATCTTGTCCGGGTCGGCGGGCTTCTCCTCCGGATCGGAGAGCTGCACGCGGGGCGCCTTGCCGGGCAGGCCGAGCACCGCGAACTGCCCGGGGGCGAAGTCGGGGAGCTTCCAGCCGTCGGGCGCCACCCGCAGGATCATCAGCCCCGGGGCGGCGTCGATACGCTGCGTCACGATCGCGTTCGTCTCGGCCTTGGCCATGTGCGGCGCAGGATAGCAGGGTGCGCGCGCCGACGCCCCGCGTTAACTTACGCCCGCCGTGCACCGGACCCTCCGCGCCCTCCCCACGCTCCTGCGCGTCGGCCTCGCCGAGTCGATCGCCTACCGGGCGGAGATGATCGTGTGGCTGCTCTCCACGACCATGCCGCTCGTGATGCTCGCGCTGATGTCGGCCATCGCGCGCGAGGCCCCGGTCGGCCGCTTCGGGCAGGCGGAGTTCGCCGCGTACTACCTCGCGGCGCTCGTGGTGCGGCTCGCGGCCGGCGCGTGGGTCATCTGGGAGATCAACTTCGAGATCCGGCAGGGCACGCTCTCCTACCGGCTGCTCCGGCCCATCCACCCGCTCGTCGGCTGGGCGGCGTCGAACGTCGGCACGATGCCGATGCGCTGGCTCATCACGCTGCCCATCGTGGCGGGCGGGGTGCTCGCCGCCGGGCCCGAGCACTTCACCCACGACCCGCTCCTCCTCGCGATGTTCCCGGTCGCGGTGATGGGCGGCTGGGCCATCACCTTCCTCGCGATGGCGGTCATCGGGTCGTTCGCGTTCCGCATCGACAACTCGACCGCGCTCTTCGAGATCTGGCTCGGGCTCTACATGCTGCTCTCGGGCTACCTCCTGCCGCTCGAGTTCTTCCCCGGCTGGCTCGCGGGCGCGGCCTCGTGGCTGCCGTTCCGGTACATGCTCGCCTTCCCGGTGGAGCTCGCGGTCGGCCTGCTGACCCGGGCCGACGCGCTCCGGCTGCTCGGCCTGCAGGCGGCCTGGATCGCCGGGCTCGGCGTCGCCGCCGCCGTCTCCTGGCGCGCCGGCGTCCGGCGCTTCGGCGCGTTCGGAGGCTAGCCCGGGATGCTGCGCTACCTCCGGCTCCTCGGCATCCAGGTCCGGGCCTCCCTCACGGTCGGCCTCGCCTACCGCGTCGACTTCCTGGTGCAGGGCGCGATGTCGGTGTTCTGGGCCGGCCAGGCGGTGGTGCCGCTCCTCGTGGTGTACGGCCAGCGCGACGCGGTCGCGGGGTGGAGCTTCGACGAGGCGCTCGTGGTGATGGGCTGGTTCGTGCTCATGAAGGGGATCCTCGAGGGCGCGGTGAACCCGTCGCTCGCCTCGGTGGTCGAGCACATCCGGAAGGGCACCCTCGACTTCGTGCTCATGAAGCCCGCCGACGCGCAGTTCCTGGTCTCGACCGCGAAGTTCGCGCCCTGGCGCATCATGGACGTGCTCTCGGGCCTCGCGATCATGGCCATCGCGTTCCACCGGCTCGGCCGCGCGCCGGGGCCGGCCGAGGTCGCGGGCGCGCTCGTGCTCCTCGTCGCCGCGACCGCCATCCTCTACGCGCTCTGGATCGTCGTCATCTCCGCCGCCTTCTACGTGGTGAAGATCGACAACCTCTCCTTCCTCTTCCTCTCCATCTACGACGCCGCCCGCTGGCCGGCCGACGTGTTCAAGGGCGGGCTCAAGGTGCTCTTCACGGTCGTGATCCCGCTCGCGCTCATGACCACCTTCCCGGCCCGGGCGCTCCTCGGCCGGCTCGGGCCCGGGCAGGGCCTCGCCGCGCTCCTCGGCGCGGCCGTGTTCTCGGCGCTGGCGCGGGCCATCTGGCTGCGCTCCATCGGCCGCTACACCTCGGCGGCGGGCTGAGCCCCGGGGTATCCTCGGGACCGACGATGCTCCGCCTCACCTTCCTCGGCACCTCGGCCGCACAGCCGACCATCCACCGGAACCTGACCGGCCACGCCGTCCGGCGCGAGCGGGAGCTCTTCCTCGTGGACTGCGGGGAGGGCAGCCAGCGCCAGATGATCCGCTACGGCACCGGCTTCGACGTCGCGGCGATCTTCTTCACGCACTTCCACGCCGACCACTACCTCGGCGCCATCGGCTTCCTGCGCACGCTCTCGATGGGCGGGCGCACCGAGCCCCTCGACGTGTACGGGCCGCGCCCCGCGCGCCGGCTCCTCGACGTCATGCTCTTCACCGGCACCGAGCGGCTCGCCTTCGAGGTCCGCATCCACGAGGTCGAGGCGGGCCAGGCCGTGCGCCGCGACGGCTGCGAGCTGCGCGCCTTCCAGACCGACCACCGCACCCCGTCGCTCGGCTGGGCGCTCGTGGAGGACGACCGGCCCGGGCGGTTCCACCCCGACGAGGCCGCCCGGCTGGGCGTCCCGGCGGGGCCGGCGTACGGCGAGCTCCAGCGCGGCCGGGCCGTGACGCTCCCCGACGGCCGGGTCGTCGAGGCGGCGGCCGTGGTCGACCCGCCCCGCCGCGGCCGGCGGCTCGTCCTCTCCGGCGACACGCGCCCCTGCGCGGGCACCGTGGAGGCGGCCCGCGGCGCCGACGTCCTCGTGCACGACACCACGTTCGGGGACGCCGAGGCGCACCGCGCCGTGGAGACCTTCCACTCGACCGCACGGGAGGCGGCGCGGGTCGCGCGGGAGGCGGGCGCGGCGAAGCTCGTCCTCACGCACCTCTCCACCCGGTACGACCGCGAGTGGCAGCCCCTGCTCGAGCAGGCCCGGGAGGAGTTCCAGGGCCCGATCGAGGTCGCCTCCGACGGGCTGACGCTCGAGCTGGCCCTGCCGGAGTAGGGCGCGCGTCCCGGCCCCGGCGGAGGCCACATGCATGGCCTCGACGCGGCCCCGGCGTGCGTTACCTGAAGGGGCATGATCACCGTCCGCAAGGCCGACGCGCGCGGCCACTTCGACCACGGCTGGCTCGACACCCGCCACACCTTCTCGTTCGCCGCCTACCACGACGACGACTTC
Source organism: Anaeromyxobacter sp. (assembly GCA_046351695.1). GTDB lineage: Bacteria > Myxococcota > Myxococcia > Myxococcales > Anaeromyxobacteraceae > Anaeromyxobacter. The sequence goes on from JAXLYA010000004.1 coordinate 130,316, forward strand.
ATGGGCTTCCGCAACCTGCGCGTCATCAACGAGGACGTGGTGCAGGCGGGGCAGGGCTTCGGCCGGCACGGCCACCGGGACATGGAGATCGTCTCCTACGTGCTCGAGGGCGCGCTCGCGCACGAGGACTCGACCGGCGGCGGCGGCGTGCTCCGGCCCGGCGACGTCCAGCGCATGAGCGCCGGCACGGGCGTCATGCACTCGGAGTTCAACGGCTCGAAGGACGCGCCGGTGCACTTCCTCCAGATCTGGCTGTTGCCCGCGAAGGCCGGGATCCGGCCGTCGTACGACCAGAAGTTCTTCGGCGACGACCAGAAGCGGGGCCGGCTGCGCCTGCTGGCGTCGCCGGACGAGGCCGACGGCTCGCTCGCCATCCACACCGACGCCCGCGTGTACGCGACGCTGCTCGGCGAGGGCGAGGAGGTGCGCCACCCGCTCGCGCCCGGGCGCCACGCCTGGGTCCAGGTGGCGCGCGGCGCGGTGACCGTGAACGGCACGCCGCTCGCCGCCGGCGACGGCGCGGCGGTCTCCGCCGAGGAGGCGGTCGCGCTGAAGGGGAGCGGGGCCACGCCGGCCGAGGTGCTGCTCTTCGACCTCGCCTGAGCTTCCGGGGGGCTCGGCGCCCCCCGCCCCGCCGAGCAGAGCTCGTCGGGGCCCCACCCCGGCAGCGATCGCGCGCCGAATTGGGGTAGAACCCCCGCGATGCCCGCCCCGGCCGCCGACCTCGCCCGCTGGATCCCCCGGCTGCTCGCCGCCTGGCGTGCGGCCTCGGGCGCGCCGGCCCGGCAGGACCCGGGCCGGGACCGCCGCGACCGGCGGAGCCGTCGCCCCGAGCCGCAGGGCCGCTTCGGCACCCGGCCGCCCTCGTCGCTCCGCCCGCCCGCCGACACCCTGCTCCCGGACGAGCTCCGGCAGGTCGCCGCCGCGGTGGAGAAGCTCTCGAAGGGGCTCACCCGCGAGCGCGAGCTCGCCGGCGCGCGCTACATGGACGATGCGCGCCTCCTCGGTGCGTACCTCCTCTTCTACTGGCCCGTCTCGTACCTGCAGGCCCGGGGCGTCCTCTCGGAGCTGCCCACCCGCCCGAGGTCCGTGCTCGACCTCGGCAGCGGCCCGGGCCCCGTCGGCCTCGCCGCGCTCGACGCCGGCGCGGCGGAGGTCCTCCTCGCGGACCGCTCCGCGAAGGCGCTCGAGGCGGCGCGCGCGCTCGCGGCCGCGGCAGGGGAGCCCGTCGCGACCCGCACCTGGAGCCCGGGCCAGCCGCTCGCCGCCCTCGCGCAGGGCCGCAAGATCGACGTCGTGACGATGGGTCACCTCCTCAACGAGCTCTTCCACGAGCACCCGCCCGCGGAGGCCGACCGGCGCCGCGCCGCGCTCGTCGAGGAGGCGCTCGCGCTCGTCGCGCCGGGCGGCACCGTGCTCGTGGTGGAGCCGGCGCTCCGCGACACCTCGCGCGCGCTGCTCCGCGTCCGCGACCTCCTCGTCGCGAAGGGGCTCGCGGTGCGGGCGCCCTGCCTGTTCCGCGGGCCCTGCCCGGCGCTCGAGAAGGAGACCGACTGGTGCCACGCCGAGCGGCCGGTGGAGCCGCCGCCGGTCGTGGCCCAGATCGCGAAGGCCGCCGGGCTGCGCCGCGAGGCCGTGAAGATGAGCTACCTCGCGGTCGCCGCGCCGGACGAGGCCTGGGCGCCGCCGCCGCCGGGCCGCGTGTTCCGGATCGTCTCCGAGCCGCTGCCGTCGAAGGGGCGGCTGCGCTACATGGGCTGCGGGCCGGAGGGGCGGATGGGGCTCGCGCTGCAGGAGCGCCACGTGACCGACGCGAACCGCCGGTTCGAGGGGCTGCTCCGCGGCGACGTCGTCGCGCTCGGGGAGGCGGAGGCCCGCGGCGACGGGCTCGCCCTCGGCGAGCGCTCGTCGGTCGAGGTGATCGCTTCCGCCGGGACGGCGCTGCCCGGCCGCGGCTTGCCCTGACCCCGGGCCCGTCGGGTAAGTTGCCGCCGTGGCGTTCTGGTCGAAGAAGCCCGCCGGCGCGGAGCCGGCCGCCTCGCCGGGCGTGGAGTCGCCTCCCCCCGCGGCGAAGGCCCCGCCCGCGGCGGCGGTGACGCCGCCGGCCGGCGCGGCCTGCCTCGTCTGCGGCGACGCGCTCCTCGGCGCCGGCGAGGCCGGCTGCACGCTCTGCGGCCGGACCGGCGTCCACCCCGAGCGCTGCGGCCGCGGCCACGCCGTGTGCGACGCCTGCCTCGACGGCCCCGCCGCCGACGTCATCGAGCGCACCTGCGCCGCCTCCGACGAGCGGGACCCGGTCGCCCTCGCGCTGCGCCTGCTCCGCCACCCGCGCGTGCGCCTCGGGCCCGCCGACCACGACCAGCTCGTCCCGTCGGTGCTCGTCGCCGCGTGGTCGACCACCCGCAACGAGCCCGGCAAGCGCGCCGTCCGCGTCGCCGAGGCGCGCGCCCGCGCGAAGGCCGCGCCCACCGTGAAGCTGGGCCGGCCCGACGGCCGCGGCGCCGCGGCGGGGGCGGGCGCCTTCGTCTCGCTCGCCGCCGAGGCGTCGCGCGGCGGCGCGGACGCGGCGCTCGCCGGGAAGGCGGTCGCGCGCGCGCAGGCGATCATCGGCTCCGGCGACGACGCGGCCTGCATGCGCCGCAACGCCCTCGTGGCGGTGCTCGCCGCCGCCCGCTTCGCGAAGGACGGCCTCGGCACCGAGCTCTCGGCCCGCGGGTTCGCCTGCGAGAACGCGGGTCGCAACCCGAGCTGCGTCGGCGCGGGCTGCCCCTTCAACCGCTGAGCCGCCGCCCGCGTCAGCCCGCCCCGGCGGCCCCGGTGAGGGCACGCTCGACCGCGTGGCGGAGCTCCTCGGGCGAGAACGGCTTCGGGATGAAGCCCGCCGCCGCCGCGGCGGCCGCCTCCTTGACCTCCTCGCGCGCGTACCCGCTCATGAGCACCAGCGGGAGCTCCGGCCGGAGGACCGCGAGCGCGCGGAGCACGTCGGCCCCGCTCATGCCCGGCATGGTCGCGTCGACGAGCGCGCAGCCGAAGGGGAGGTCCCTCGCGAGAGCGAGGGCCATGTCGCCGTCCTCGGCCACGACCACGGCGTGCCCGGCGTGCTCGAGGATCCGCTTCGCGACCGACCGGACGAGCGGCTCGTCGTCCACGACGAGGACCGTCGCGCGGGAGGGCCGGGCCGGCAGCGGCGTCGGCGGCTTCGCGGGCGGGCGCGCGCCCTCCGGCGGCGCCGGCGGGAAGAGGAGCCGCAGGCGCGTCCCGCGCCCGGGCGCGGAGTCGAGGAGGACCGCCCCGCCGCAGCCGCGGACGATGCCGCCCACCACCGCGAGCCCGAGACCGCGGCCGGCGTCCTTCGTGGTGACGTAGGGCTCGAAGAGCCGCGCCCGCACCTCCGGCGCGATGCCCGGGCCGTCGTCGCGGACCTCCAGGACCGCGAACGGGCCGGGCCGGAGCTGCTCGCCCCACAGCCGGCCCGCGAGCGCCTCGGCGGAGAGCTCCACCGTCCCGGTCTCCACCCAGATCGTGCCGGGGCGGGAGCCGATCGCGTCGGCGGCGTTGATGACGAGGTTCGCGAGGAGCTGCGTGACCTGGCCCGGGTCGATGGCGACCGCCGGCCCCTCGCGCGCGAGGCGGGGCTCGACGCGCGCGCCGCCGCCCACCGAGGCCTGCACGAGCGCGAGCGAGTCGCGCACGGCGCGGGAGAGATCGAGGCGGCGGGCGGGCGCAGGGTTCCGGCCCGAGAAGTCGAGCATCTGGCGGGTGATCTCCGCCATCTGCCGCGCCGCGTGCTCGACGTCGCGCGCCGCGGCCGCCGCCGGGTGGTCCGGCCCGAGCTGCTCGGCGAGCAGCGCCGCCGAGCCGAAGACGCCCACGAGCAGGTTGTTGAAGTCGTGCGCGATGCCCCCCGCCATGAGGCCGAGCTGCTCGAGCCGCTCGCCGCGCGCCGCGGCCTCGGCGAGCCGGCGGCGCTCCTCCTCCGCCTCGCGCTCGGCGGTCACGTCGATGATGAGCCCGGCCCAGGTGGTCGCGCCGTCCGGCTCGGCGAGCGGCATCGCCTGGGCGCGGAGCCACCGCACCCGGCCGCCGTGGCGGACCCGGAAGGTCGGCGCGAACGCGACGCCGTCGTGCTGCGAGCGGGACCGCGCCTCGCGAAGCGCGGGGAGGTCCTCGGGCAGCACGTTCGACCAGGCCGAGCGCGCGTCGCGCCAGATCCGCGCGGCGGGCACGCCGAGGATCCGCTCGGCCTGCGCGTTGAGGTAGAGGAAGGCGTCCCGCCCGTCCGGCCACTGGCAGTAGAGGTACACGAGCCCGGGCGCGGCGGCGGAGATGCGCTCGAGCAGGGCCGCGTTGCTGGCGCTCTCGGTGACGTCGCGGCAGAGGAGGAGCGCCCGCTCCGGCTCGAGCGGCGCCACCCTGAGCTCGAGCCGGTGGGGCCGGCCGTCGAAGGCCCACGCGACCTGCACCGTGCCGGGGCCGCCGCCGGGCGCGGAGGCGTCGCCGCCGAGCACGCGGTCGAGCTCGCGCCGCAGGTCCGCCCCGGCCTCGGGGCCGAGCCGCTCGTCGAGCCGGGCGCCCTGGACGGCGAGGAGCGCGTGCCGCAGGGTGAGGTCGCCGCAGTCGAGCACCTCGAGGACGGTGCCGTCGCGGCCGAGCACGGCGAGCGGGTCGGGCAGGGCGGCGAGGATCGCGGGGTGCTGCCCGGGGTGCATGGGGCCCGATGCTACGCCCCGGACGCGGAGTGATCCCCCCGCGAAGGGAGCGCCCGAAGGCCGCAGCGTGGAAATGACTATGACGCCGCGGCGCGGCGTGACGACCGGAAGAGCTCGGAGAGCACCTCCTCGAGCGGCGGATCCTCGACGGTCAGGTCGGCGACGGGCAGCCCGGCGAGGAGCCGGCCCACCGCGCCGGAGACGTCGTCGGACGCGACCTGCAGCGTGGCCTGCCCCGCGCCCTGCGAGACCACCGTGCCGAAGCGGGCGAGGTCGGCCTGCGACGGCGCCGGGCGCGAGCCGTCGAGGCGCACCGAGATCCGCTTGTCCGGGCGGACCTTCTGCACGAGCGCCTTCAGGTCCCCGTCGTAGATGAGGTGCCCGCGGTCGATGACGACCACCCGCGGGCAGAGCTGCACGACGTCCTCCATGTAGTGGCTCGTGAGGAGCACCGTCGCGCCGAACCGCTCGTTGTACGAGCGCACGAAGCCGCGCACGGTCGCCTGCATCGAGACGTCGAGGCCGATGGTGGGCTCGTCGAGGAACAGCACCTTCGGGCGGTGGAGCAGCGCCGCGGCGAGCTCGCACTTCATCCGCTCGCCCAGCGAGAGCTGCCGGGTGGGCTTCTTCACGAGGTCGCCGAGCTCGAGCAGCTCCACGAGCTCCTTCACCGTCTCCTCGAACTGCGCGCGCGGGACGTCGTAGATCGCGCGGTTCATCGCGAAGGTCTCGGCGGGCGGCAGGTCCCAGATGAGCTGCTGCTTCTGGCCCATCACCAGGGTGATCGCCTTCAGGAACTCGACCTCGCGCCGGCGGGGGACGAATCCACGGACGGTGACCTCTCCCTCGGTGGGGTGGAGGAGGCCGGAGAGCATCTTGAGGGTGGTGGTCTTGCCGGCGCCGTTCGGGCCGAGGAAGCCCACCCGCTCGCCCTCCGCCACCTGGAAGTCGATGCCGTCCACCGCCTTCACGGTGTCGTACGTCCGCCGGAAGAGGGAGCGCAGCGCGGCGCCGAGGCCGGGCTCCCGCCGGTGGACCTGGTAGTGCTTCCTGAGGCCGCGGACGTCGATCACGGAGGCCCCTTCTAGCGCCCCGCCCCGGCGGCCGCTACCGCTAGAATCGCCCCCATGGCGACGACGAAGAAGCGGCCGGTGACGAAGAGCGGGCGCCCGCGGGCCCGCAAGGGCGTGAAGCTGAAGCCGACCGAGCTCGGCCCGAAGGAGCTCGTGCTCGCCGAGCGGCCGCCCGAGGTCGCGGCGCTCGCGGACGCCATCGAGGCGGACGGCGGGGCGGTGCTCGCGGCCTACCGGGAGCCGCTCGGCGGCAACCCGCTCCTCTTCGCGTCGCTCCCCATCGAGAAGGTGGACCGCACGGTCTTCCAGCGCGACGTCTCCGACGCCCACGTGCGGAAGCTGACGCTGGCGATGGACAAGACGAAGCGGTACCTCGACCCCATCATCTGCATCCGCGAGGGCGACCGGTACCTCTCCCCGAACGGCGGCCACCGCCTCACCGCCCTGAAGGAGCTCGGCGCGAAGGCCGTGCTGGCGCTCGTCGTGCCGGAGAAGGTGGTCGCCTACCAGATCCTCGCGCTCAACATCGAGAAGGCGCACAACCTCCGCGAGAAGGCGCTCGAGGTCGTGCGCATGTACCGCGACCTCGCCGGCTCCCTCGACCCGAAGGAGTCCGAGATGGCCCTCGAGTTCGAGGAGCCCTCGCTCGTGACGCTCGGGTTCTGCTACGAGCAGCGCGGCCGGCTCTCCGGCGGCGCCTACTCGCCGGTGCTGAAGAAGATCGACGCGTTCCTGGACCAGAAGTGCTCGAAGGCCATCGAGGAGCGCGAGCGCCGGGCGAAGCTCGTGCTCGGGCTCGACGACGCGGTCGCGGGCGCGGTGGAGCGGCTCAAGGCGAAGGGCTTCGACTCGCCCTACCTGAAGGCCTTCGTGGTCGCGCGCATCAACCCGCTCCGGTTCATGAAGGGCAGCGTGCCGCCCTTCGACGAGCTCATGGAGACGATGACGAAGCGCGCCGCGGGCATGGACCCGGGGAAGATCAAGGCAGAGGACGTCGCGAAGAGCGGCGGGCCGGCGGAGAGCGGCGAGTAGGCCTACCGCACGAGCCGCTTCTCGATCTCCCCGCCGATCCCGTCGAGCGTGGCGGGGTCGACGTGGTCCTCCGCGTAGGCGAAGAGCTCGCGCTCCTCCCAGCGCACGTGCCGCTCGAGGAGGTCCGCGAACGCGGCGAGGTGGCTCCGCGCGTCGTCGCCCTGGGCGGTGCGGGCGGCGAGGGCGAGCCGGCGGAGCTCGAGGTGCTCCTCGCGCAGCCGGGCCATGTCACCCTCGGTGAGGTAGGCCCCGAGGAGGTCCTCCTCCGCCTTCGTGTGCGGCGTCAGGAGCTGCTCGTCGAAGCGCCGGACGAGCTGGACGAGCCCGGGGAGGTCGCGGGGCGCGCCCGCGGCCTCGGCGTGTCCGGCGAGGGCCTTGCGGACCTTGAACGCGACGAGCAACGCCTGGTGGTGCTCGGACGAGAGCGGCCGGAGGGCGCGGGAGCGCTTCATCCCATTCCCTTGGCCGCAGGGAGGGGCCGGCGCAACCCCGGACCCCCGCAGGAGACCCGGCAGGGGCCTGTCCGCCGCCGTCGTTGACACGGTGCGCTAAGGCCCCTAGTAAGAATGTCGCAGTCCAACCGATTCCAGAATCAGCGGAGCTGACCATGGGCCAGAACCGAATCCCCGCGGGCCGGCGGGCCGCGGTCGTCATGGGCCTCAGGACGCCCTTCGTGAAGGCGGGCACCGAGTTCAAGGACCTGTCGGCCGTCGACCTCGGCGCCGCGGTCGTGAACGAGCTCGTCGTGCGCAGCGGGATCGCGCCGAAGGAGTTCGACTCGGTCATCTTCGGGCAGGTCGTGCCCTCCGTGAACGTGACGCTGATCGGGCGCGAGATGGTGCTGCGCAGCCAGCTCCCGCGCTCGGTGCAGGCGAACACGGTCGCGCGGGCGTGCGCCACGTCGATCCAGGCCGCCACCGACGCCGCCTCGCAGATCGCGCTCGGCAACTCCGACGTCGCCATCGCCGGCGGCGCCGAGTCGATCTCGGACGCGCCCATCTTCGCGACCCGCACCCTCGCGCAGACGCTCGTCGAGCTCTCGAAGGCGAAGACGGTCCCCGACCGCCTCAAGATCCTCTCCACCCTCCGCCCGAAGGACTTCACCCCGGTGCCCCCGGCGCTGAAGGAGCCGACCACCGGCCTCACCATGGGCGAGAGCGCCGAGCAGATGGCGCAGAAGAACGGCATCTCCCGGGAGAGCCAGGACCGGCTCGCCTACGAGAGCCACCGCCGGGCGGCCGCCGCGTGGGAGGCGGGCAAGTTCGACGCCGAGGTCATGCACGTCGCCGTTCCGCCGAAGTACGAGCGGGTGGCCGCGAAGGACAACATCGTCCGGAAGGACACGACCGTCGAGGCGCTCTCGCAGCTCAGGCCCGTCTTCGACAAGCGCTACGGCTCGATCACCGCCGGCAACGCCTCCCCGCTGACCGACGGCGCCGCCGCGGTGATCGTGATGGCGGAGGAGAAGGCGAAGGCGCTGGGCTTGAAGCCCCTCGGCTACATCAAGAGCTGGGCGTACGCCGCGCTCGACCCGAAGGACCAGCTGCTCCAGGGCCCGGCCTACGCGGCCCCCATCGCGCTCGACCGCGCGGGCCTGAAGCTCCAGGACCTCGACCTCGTCGACATGCACGAGGCCTTCGCGGCCCAGGTGCTCTCGAACCTGAAGGCCTTCGCCTCGAAGGACTTCGCGGAGAAGGAGCTCGGAAGGAAGGAGCCCCTCGGCGAGGTCGACCCCGCGAAGCTCAACGTGAACGGCGGCTCGATCGCGATCGGCCACCCGTTCGCGGCGACCGGCGCGCGCATGATCACCCAGACGCTCCGCGAGCTCGAGCGGCGCAACGGCCACACCGCCATGCTGACGGTCTGCGCCGCGGGCGCCCTCGGCGCGGTCCTCGTCCTCGAGCGCGACTAGCCCGCTTCACCTGGAGATCCCGACCATGACGACGGCGACGGCGCAGGCGAAGCAGGCGGCGGGCGGCACGAAGAACTTCAAGGTCGAGGTGGCGGACGGCGTCGCCACCCTCTGGCTCGACGAGCCGGGCGAGAGCGTGAACGTGGTGGAGCCCGGGGTGGGCGCGGAGTTCGCGACCCTGCTCGCCGAGCTCCAGGCCGATCCCGCGGTGAAGGGCATCGTCTTCACGAGCGGCAAGAAGGACGGCTTCATCGCGGGCGCGAAGATCGACATGCTCCAGGCGGTGACGACCGCCGACGAGGCCGAGCAGCTCTCCCGCGACGGCCAGCTCGGCTTCGACCGCCTCGCGGCCTCGAAGAAGCCGGTGATCGCGGCGATCCACGGCGCGGCGCTGGGCGGCGGCCTCGAGTGGGCGCTCGCCTGCCAGTACCGCATCGCCTCGTCCGACCCGAAGACGCAGCTCGGCCTGCCGGAGACGCAGCTCGGCCTCATCCCCGGCGCGGGCGGCACCCAGCGACTGCCGCGGCTCATCGGCATCGCCGCCGCGCTCGACATCATCCTCGCCGGCAAGAGCGTCAAGGCGAAGAAGGCGCTCCGGCTCGGGCTCGTGGACGAGGTCGTCCCGCCCGCGCTCCTCGTGCAGGTCGCGCGCGACCGGGCCCGCGCCATCGGCGAGGGCAAGTTCCGCCGCCCGCCGCCGCCGAAGAAGGGCGCGATGGAGCGCGCGACGCAGATGGCGCTCGAGGAGAACTTCCTCGGCCGCCAGCTCCTCTTCTCCCAGGCGAGGAAGCAGGTCCTCAAGAAGACCCGCGGCCACTACCCGGCGCCCCTCGCCGCGATCGACGTCGTCGAGGAGGGCTACGCGGGCGGCATGGAGAAGGGGCTCGCCGCCGAGGCGAAGGCCTTCGGCAAGCTCGCGGTCACCCCGGTCGCGAAGCGGCTCATCGAGATCTTCTTCGCCACCACCGCGCTCAAGAAGGACTCCGGCGTCGACGACGCCTCGGTGAAGCCGCGCAAGGTCAACGCCGTCGGCGTGCTCGGCGGCGGGCTCATGGGCTCCGGCATCGCCTACGTCACCGTCGGCGCGGGCATCCCGGTGCGCCTGCGCGAGCGCGACGACGCGGCCGGCGCGAAGGCGCTCGCCTCGGTGAAGCAGATCCTCGACGAGCGCGTGAAGCGGAAGTCGATGGACAAGCTCGACCGCGCCGCCACGATGAGGCTCCTCACCACCACCACCGACTGGTCCGGCTTCGCGGCGACCGAGGTGCTCATCGAGGCGGTGTTCGAGGACCTCGCGCTCAAGCAGGCGATGGTGAAGGCGTTCGAGGAGGTGAACCCGACCGGCATCTTCGCGTCGAACACCTCGTCGATCCCGATCGGCGACATCGCGAAGGCCTCGAAGCACCCGGAGACGGTGCTCGGGATGCACTACTTCTCGCCGGTCAACAAGATGCCGCTCCTCGAGATCATCGTGACCGACCGGACCTCGCCCGAGGCGACGGCGACGGCGGTGGCGGTGGGCAAGAAGCAGGGGAAGACCGTCATCGTGGTGAAGGACGGTCCGGGCTTCTACACGAGCCGCATCCTCGGGCCGTACATGAACGAGGCCGCGCAGCTGCTCGTGGAGGGCGCCGCCATCGAGGACCTCGACCGGGCGCTCGTCGAGTTCGGCTTCCCGGTCGGACCGATCACGCTCCTCGACGAGGTCGGCATCGACGTCGGCGACAAGGTCGGCAAGATCCTGCACGGCGCGTTCGGCGCGCGCATGACGCCGCCCGAGGCGCTGCACGACGTCGTCGCGGCGGGCCGCCTGGGCCGGAAGAACAGGAAGGGCTTCTACACTTACGACGACAAGGAGAAGCGCGTCGACGAGACCGTCTACGACCTGTTGCCAGGCGGTCGCACCCGGAAGAAGATCCCCCACGAGGAGATCCGCGAGCGCGTCGCGCTGCAGATGGTGAACGAGGCGATCCTCTGCCTGGGTGAGGGCATCCTCCGCAGCGCCCGCGACGGCGACATCGGCGCGGTGTTCGGCCTCGGCTTCCCGCCGTTCCTGGGCGGGCCGTTCCGGTGGGCGGATTCGATCGGCACCGGTGCGCTCCTCGAGCGCATGGAGAAGCTCCGCGCGAAGCACGGTGAGCGGTTCGCGCCGGCGCCGCTCCTCGTCGAGAAGGGCCGGGCCGCGAAGCCGTTCCACGGCTGAGCGGTTCGCCGACAGGACCTCGTCGCACCCGCGGCCGCCCCACCCGGGCGGCCGCGCGCCTTTTGATCACCCGCGCGGGCGCGGCGATCCGTCGAGCGGCGCTCAATTCACCTTCAGAAAACGAAGGTCGTCCCCGCCGAAAACCCGTACGCCGAGTGCGCGCCCGCGCGCGCGACCTCGTGTGCGTTGACCATCCGGGTACCAAAGGCGCCTCATGCGCGGTTGTACCGGGGGTTCCACGGACAAGCAGTGAAGTAGCCTCCCCTTTGCTCGGAGAAACATCGAATGACGAAGATGACCTCGAAGCGCGCGCTCGCGATGCTCGCCGCGGGCGCGCTCGCGCTCGCCGGCTGCTCCGGCGCGGACGGAAAGAACGGCCTCGACGGCGCCACGGGCGCCCCGGGCGCCACGGGCCCGACGGGCCCCACCGGCCCCACCGGCCCGACGGGGCCCAAGGGTGACCCCGGCACGCCCGCGCCGGTGTCCCTGACCGAGAAGTGCGCCGGCTGCCACATGAAGCCGGCCGCCAACCACGCCCTCTCCGATCAGCTCGGCGTCGCCGTGACGCTGCCCGCCACCCCGTTCGCGATCGTCGGGAACGACCTCACCATGACCTTCAACATCAAGGTCAACGGCGTGGCCCGCTTCGACTTCAACCAGAAGGCCGCCGTGGCGCGCACCCACGTCGAGGACGCGTACTGGATCTACGACGCCGACGGCGCCCCCTACGTCCTCAACCCGACCGTGCAGGCGGCCCCGAACGACAACGGCCCCGCCGGCGTCCGCACCAAGATCCAGCCCGCGCAGTGGTCCTTCACGACGGCCCAGAACGGCAACGTCGTCGCGACCCTCGTCGGGTTCGGCAACCCGGCCCCCGCCGCGGGCACGATGTTCATGCTCTCCGTCATGAATCCCCAGGGCGTCACCGCGACCGCGGTCGCGACCTACGGCACGGTCGCGCACAGCGCCGTCAGCGACGCGGCCTGCATCAACTGCCACGGCCAGCTCGTGTGGCGCGACGCCGCGCATGACGTGACCTTCCCGCAGGGCGTCGGCCCGTGCGTCGTGTGCCACAACCGCGTCGGCTCCGCCGACCCGCGGCTGCCCGGCGCCGGCTCCGGCCTCATGGGCATCGTCCACGGCATCCACAACTCCGCGAACATGCCGGACAGCCAGTACACGTTCACCTGGACCAACGGGAACAAGTTCAACTTCACGTTCGGCTTCCCGGGCTACATGAACAACTGCTCGACCTGCCACAGCGAGGCCGCGCAGCTCGCCGCGGTCAACGCCGCGCCGATCAGCTACGCGCTCTGCATGTCCTGCCACGACGACTGGGAGGCCTTCCCGCTCACGAAGACCGGCGGCGCCATGCACGCCACGCACGTGGCGATCACCAACCTCACCGCCGGCACGACCCCGACCACGACCTGCACGACCTGCCACACGGGCGCCGAGGCGACGGTGGGCGGCTTCCACAACGGGCTGCGCACCGAGCGCGCGGGCCTGATCTGGGACGGCGAGGACCAGGCCGTGAAGATCGGCGCCACGATCGAGCTCGCGATCACCGAGGTCGCGGTCGCCGGCACGAACCTCAACGTGAAGTGGACGGCGAAGATGGGCGGCGTCGCGGTCGATCCGTGCAACGCGACGGTCGGCGCGGCGGCCCCGGTCTTCTTCGGCGCCGCGGCGGTCGCGGCGACGGGCCAGGTCGCGAGCAACATGACCATGATCCGCAGCTACATGCAGGGTGACGACTGGGTGGGCTCCGGCACGGCCACCAGCCCCGGCCAGCCGCTCGCGGCCGTGACCCTCGCCTCCACCAACACGACCTGCGCCGCCAACGTCGCGACGACGGTGCTCCCCGTCGAGACCACCACCGGCTTCACCCGCGGCACGGTCGCCCTCCAGGGCAAGCCGCAGGTGTCGTTCACGCCGGGCGCCGGCACGACCAACGCGGTGATCCAGGTCCGTGCGAAGTCCCCGACCCGCGAGTTCATGCTCGCGAACGGCGCGGCCCCGGCCGCGAACCGCCGGGCCGTCGCCGACATGGCGAAGTGCCTCGACTGCCACAAGGGCTCGATGTACCAGCACGGCGGCAACCGCGTGGACTCGATGGAGCTCTGCATCGTGTGCCACAACCCGGCGTCCAACGAGAAGCAGAACCGCGTCGGCATGGGCGTGGACGCGACCGAGGCCTACGACGGCCAGGTCGGCCAGACCTACGACATGCGCACGATGGTGCACGCGATCCACTCGGCGGGCGAGACGGGCAAGTCGCTCGTCTACTACCGCTCGAACGGCATCTACTTCTTCGGCAACGACGCGGCGCTCGCCCAGGTCACGAACTGGCCGAAGACGGGCGGCGTGAGCTGCAAGAACGCCGAGGGCGCGACCGTGACCTACTACAAGGTCTACGGCTCGACCGCGACCGGCACGGTGCCGGAGGCGAACACGGACGGCACCTGCAAGACGACCGGCCTCGCCAACAGCACCGACGGCACCTGGCGGATCCACAACTACATCCCGGTGCACTACCCGCGGCCGCTGAACGACTGCTCGGCGTGCCACGTGGACGGCTCGGTGGATCTGCAGCCGGATCCGACGAAGGCCGTGGGCGTGGTCCTCGAGGACGCCGGCGCGTCCCCGTTCGGCAACCTGCTGGACGACGTGCTGTACGGCCCGTCGGCGGCCTCCTGCATGACCTGCCACCAGTCCGGTGACGCGGCCCTGCAGAAGACGCTCCGCACGCACGCCTTCGTGAACGGCATCACCCCGGCCGCGTTCGCGAACGGGCGCCAGACGCTGATCGACGCCGCGAAGTAGCGCGCGTCCACAGTAACGGTAGGTGAACATCGAGGGGCGGGGGCGCGATCGGCGCCTCCGCCCCTCGCCTTTGCGGGCTCGAGCGTGGTCCGCGCTGCGCCCTCCCGCGCGCGGCGGAATGCCGCGAGTGCGGCGCAACCGCGCGGGTGCGCGCGACCCTCGGCGCGGCGTCTCCGCGCGTCCCTCGTTCACGGTGCGTGTCGCGCCGTTCGCGGCCCCGCCGGAGTCCGGTCAGGCGCTGCAACTCCGCTGGCTCAGGCCGGAAAGTCACGAGTTGACCAGGGGTGATGGTCGCACTCCGGGGCTCTCCCGGCGCCTGCCCGGAGCGTGGGTCATTTCACGCAGGCGGGTCGGACCCGGGGCCGCGCACGAAATTGCGTGGGCGCGGGCGCGAGGATTGCGCGATTTCCCATGGCGGTGATGTGGGGTGAAGAGTGCTGCACGAATACCCCGCCCGGGGCCCGCGTGAGTTCGATGGGTTAGCCGCCAGCGACAGCGGATTCGACGAAAGGTCGAGCGGCGCGAGGATTGCGCGTTCCGCAAGTGGCCGGGATTGCGCGTCGATTGAACAAAGTGCGGCCGGGATGTTGACCGGCTTCGGGTGCGGAGTGTTCATGGCCAGCGAAGTCGCGCTCGGACGGGCGTTCACCGTGCGAGCACCCCCGCGGTTTCCTGAAGTGCAGTTTGCGGAAGTCGAAGTCCACGGACGCATCAGCTCGGAGAAACACACGCGATGAACACGATGAACTGGAAGAGCCTGCTCGCGGTCGTCGCCGCCGGCACGCTCGCGATCAGCGGCTGCTCCGGCGCCGACGGCAAGGACGGCGTCAACGGCACGAACGGCACGAACGGCACCGACGGCGCCCCGGGCGCCACCGGCCCGACGGGCCCGACGGGCCCCACCGGCCCGACCGGCCCTGCCGGCCAGGACCTCACCGAGACCGCCAAGGCCGAGTCCTGCGAGGTCTGCCACCCCGGCGCCGGCGCCAAGCACCAGGCCGACTACAACAACTACGCGGACGGCATCAACCAGACGACCACCAAGTTCGCCGTCTCCGGCGTCAGCCTCGCGATCACCGACTCCGCGACCGCCGGCAAGAAGAAGGCGACCATCACCTTCACGCTGAAGAAGGGCGGCCAGCCGTTCGTCGACGCGCCCTCCACGCTGAAGCAGAAGACCGTCTACTTCGTCACGTACGACGCGGCGACCCAGACCTTCCCGACCCCCGCCTACCTCCAGGGCGCCGACGTGGATCCGGACGGCACGATCGGCAAGCAGGACGCGGGCTCGGTCGTGAACTTCTCCTTCGGCTCCATGACCGCCACGGCGACCCCGGGCGTGTTCACGATGGTCAAGGACGGCCTCAACTCCGACCCGGTCGCCGACGCGACCAACGCGTTCCTCTACGGCTACTTCGGCGACGCCGTGATCCCGACGCTCGAGGGCAATGACAACCCCGGCGGCCGTCACTACGCGCTCATGGACAACATGGTGAGCTTCTCGCAGATCGTGAAGGGCGCGATCGCCTACACGTCGGCCGCGGTCGTCTCCGGCTGCGAGCGTTGCCACGGCGCGCCCTACTCGAAGCACGGGTACCGCCAGGCCGCCGTCGCCGGCCTCAACGACTTCGTGGCCTGCAAGGCCTGCCACACCGACTTCCGCCGCGGCACCGACGCGGGTTGGTACCTCGTCGCCGATGACCCGGCGGCGTTCGAGACCCAGGGCGGCGTGCTGACGGCGGCGCAGAAGTCGAAGTACTTCTACATCGCGAACGTGATGAACGACACGCACAACTCGCACGCGTTCGAGTTCGAGTATCCGCAGTCGATGTCGAACTGCTCCACCTGCCACGCGGGCAAGCTCGACCTCGTCCTCACCGACGCGAACTTCAACCTCACCACCTGCAAGAGCTGCCACCCGGTCACCGGGACGGGCGGCACCGCCACGGGCCGCGCCCCGGCGCTGAAGTCCGCCATCCCGGCGGCCTACGCGGCCATCCACACGATGGACCTCTACGGGACGTTCGACTGCTCGACCTGCCACAAGACCGGCGGCTCGGGCAAGACGTTCGCCGAGATCCACCCCGGCTTCGACAACACCGTCCACGCGACCGAGACGACGAAGTACTCCGACACGGTCGTGACCACGGTCGACTCCGCGACGTTCGACGCCGCGACCAACAAGCTCACCGTGAACTTCTCGATCGCCGGCGCGAACGCGCAGGCGCTCATCAAGCCCACGGTCGTCATGAGCCTCTACGGCTACGACACGAAGGACTTCGTCGTGTCCGGCCACGGCTCGCAGCCGGCCCCCGACTCGAAGCGCAACCTCGAGTGGGCCGAGGGCGCGACGGGCAACAGCCCGCGCCTCGCCATCACCCCGGCCACCGCCACGGCGGGCAACAAGGCGTGGGTCGCGGTCGCGGACCTCACCCTGTGGGCCTCGAAGCTCGCGGACGGCTCGGTCAAGCGCCTCGAGATGGGCGTCCTCCCGGTGCTCGGTGTCGACCAGACGAAGGTCGTCGACAACGCGGCGACGGTCACGACCGGCGGCGTGACGAGCAAGAACCCGAACTACAACCCGGCGATCCTGGTGAAGGGCATCACGCGGACGTTCGACCTCGTCGGGAAGGCCCTCGTCGCCGACGCGAGCTCCTACGGGAAGGCGATCGTCGACCCGGCGAAGTGCAACAAGTGCCATGACGGCCTGGGCGTCACGTTCCACAACGCCTCCTACGGGTCCGCCGGCGTCGTCGGCTGCCGCCTCTGCCACTGGGGCGGGTCCGGCGGCTCGCACCTCGAGATGCAGTCGCGCTCGATCGACTCGTACGTCCACGCCATCCACTCGATGCAGGCGTTCGACGTCTCGACGGTCGACTTCGCCGATCCGATCCAGAAGCTCCGCTACGACGAGAAGAACGACGCCGTCTACCCGAACTTCTCCATCAAGAACTGCGAGTCCTGCCACTACGCCGGGACGTACAACGTGCCGGACCAGGCGCGGTCGATGCCGAGCATCCTGTCGGCCTCGTCGACGCCGAAGAACTGGGACCGGAACATCGGCTCGGTGGCGAGCTACGTGACGGGCCCGGGCTTCCGCGCCTGCGGCAGCTGCCACCGCACGCAGATGATCAAGGAGGACGACGCCTCCCTGCTCGTCTCGTTCTACGAGCACTCGCACGCGAACGGCACCCTGCTCGTGAACAACACGAGCGTCTGGGACAACGCCGTCGCGAAGATCATGGCGCTGTTCAAGTAGCAGGCAGTCACGTTGAGTGAAGCATGAGGGGCGGGGGCGCGCGAGCGCTCCCGCCCTTCGCATTTCCGGGGCCCTCGTGACCCTGCTCTTTTTGCGGGGTTTGGCCCGAACGCGCGGACCTACCTGTGGGTGCGCTGGCGACCCATCTCCATGATCCTGGAAGAACAGGAGAAAGGCAGAGTGTCGCAGCGCGACGCGCAGGCGCTCACGGGCGACCACCCACCGAGCGCTCGGCAATATTAGCGCGACCCGATCTCAACAAGCCCGGACCGTGACGACGCGTCGCATCCTGTGCGGCAAAACGGGCCTGATCACGGGAACATCCCGGGATGACTCGGTTTTTGCTGCAAAGGTGGTGCGACGAAAAGGCTGCGGGGACACGCAAGTCGCCGAAATTGCACATCTAACGGGAATTGACCGGCCGGCTTGTTGACGCCCCTGCTGGACCGCGCGTTCATGCCCGCCAAACGGTGGTCTGCGCTCCCTGCGCGGACCCGAGCGTCCCCGAAGCTCGGAGAAAACGATGACCCGAATGATGCGGAAGAGCGGACTCGCCCTGATGTTCGCGAGCGCCCTCGTGATCACCGGCTGCGCCGGTGCCGATGGCAAGAACGGCCTCGACGGCCAGACCGGCGCCGCCGGCCCCACCGGCCCCACCGGCCCGACCGGTCCGACGGGCCCCACCGGCCCGACCGGCCCCGCCGGCGGCTCGAACGCGCCCGGCGTGACGAAGGGCCTCAAGATCGCCGTCGCGAGCACCTCGACGGACGCGACCAGCGGCGCGATCTCGGTCCGCTTCACGCTCAAGGACGACTCCGGCTACCCGGTGGACGTGAAGGGCGCCTACTCGGTGAACACGGCGTTCACCGTTCGCTTCTCGCTCTCCCGCCTCGCGACCGACGCGAACGGCAAGCAGCTGCCGCTCGTGGTCCTCACGAAGAGCGGCACGACCCCGCAGCCGACGTCCTTCACGGCCGGCTCCACGGGCCAGGGCACGCTCGTCGAGAACGGCACGGGCAACGGTGACTACACCTACACGTTCCCGATCGCCAACACGACCGGCGGCGCGCAGGCCGTCACCTACGACGCGACCAAGCTGAACGACACGCACGTCATCTGGATCCAGGCCTCCCGCCAGACCGACCGCGACAACACGAGCAACGTGCTCACGTTCTACGCGGCGAACCAGGCCTACTACTACGTGCCGGCGACCAACACGGCCTCGACGACGAAGCGCGAGCTCGTGACGACGGCCAACTGCTCGAAGTGCCACGCCGACTTCAAGCCCGAGATCCTCTCCGACGCCTTCCACGGCGGCGGCCGCGTCGAGGGCCCGTACTGCAACGTCTGCCACAACCCGGGCCGCGTCTCGAACCCCGACGCGGACGCGATGGTCTTCGTCCACCGCATCCACTTCTCCGAGGAGCTCACCCGCGTCACCACCGGCACGGTGACCAAGGGCGTCCAGATCGGCGCCGGCACGAACGGCGCGGACAAGACCTGCTCCGCGACCGCCGCCTGCACCTGCACGGTCACGAACCCCTGCGTCCCGAACGCGTTCCACGGCATCCGCGAGGTGACCTACCCGCAGGACATCCGGAACTGCGACGAGTGCCACGGCGGCGCGACCTCCGGCGCCCAGGCGTTCACCCGCCCGACCCGCGCGGCCTGCGGCTCCTGCCACGACAGCATCGACTGGGCGGCCGGCACGAACCACACCGGCGGCGTCGCGACGAACGACGACGGCTGCACGCTCTGTCACGGTGAGGCGAAGGTCCGCGGCTACCACGTGGCGGTCGCCCCGCCCGACGCCACGAACTACTACCTCACGGCGACCGGCACGGCCGGCCAGACCGACGGCTACACCACCTCGGGCGTCCAGGGCTCCGGCGCCGGGGCGATCAACTGCACGGCGTTCGCGCCCTGCACCTGCACGGTCGCGGCCCCCTGCTACAACGCCGGCAACAACAACACGAACGCCGCCTTCATCGCGGCCGCCGGCATGGTCCCGACGGGCGCCGCGAAGATCACCTACGACATCTCGAGCGTGTCGCGGAACGCGACGAAGAACCCGGTGATGGTGTTCAAGCTCAAGAAGACGGTCGGCACGACCACGACCGACGTCGTCTTCACGACGCCGCCGGCCGCCGCCACCGCGTCCCAGGAGCTCGTCGACGGCTTCGTCGGCTCGCCCTCCGCCTACTTCGTCTGGGCGATCCCGCAGGACGGCATCGCGAAGCCGGCCGACTTCAACATGTCGGCGAGCGTCTACCTGAAGACCATCAACAACAAGGTGGCCACCTCGGCGACCCTCACCGGCCCGGACGCGAGCGGCTACTACACGCTCACCGCCACCGGCACCACGGTGGGTGACGACGCGGTCATGCTGACGGGCGGCCTCGGGTACACCTACGGCCTCTCGACCACCCAGCCGCTCACGCAGATCACCTTCGACGCGGCGATGTCCGCGGCCGACCAGGCGAAGTACGCGTACAACGCGACCTCGAAGCAGGGCGGCCTCATCGTCCCTGCCCAGAACGTGACCAAGGTCGCGACGGGCTACACCGGCCGCCGCGCCGTGGTCGACAACGCGAAGTGCCTCACCTGCCACTCGTTCCTCGGTGCGAACCCGACGTTCCACGCCGGGCAGCGCAACGACGGTCCGACCTGCTCCTGGTGCCACACCCCGAACCGCGCCTCCTCGGGCTGGTCCGCGAACACGAAGGACGTCCTCCACGACATCCACGCGGCCCGCAAGCGCGTCGTCGACTTCACCTGGCACGCGGCGGCGGTCCCGCAGTACACGGG
Source organism: Anaeromyxobacter sp. (assembly GCA_046351695.1). Classification (GTDB taxonomy): domain Bacteria; phylum Myxococcota; class Myxococcia; order Myxococcales; family Anaeromyxobacteraceae; genus Anaeromyxobacter. The sequence continues at coordinate 150,138 of JAXLYA010000004.1, forward strand.
CACGGCCACGAAGGGCACGCAGGGCCAGAACGTCTGCACCGTCGCGGCGCCCTGCACCTGCACGGTCGTCGACCCCTGCTACGACAACGTCGAGGACTACGCGGAGATCACCTTCCCGAGCCGCCTCAACAACTGCGAGATCTGCCACGTGGCCGGCGGGTACGACTTCACGCTCAACGCGAGCGCGCTGCCGAACCTGCTCTGGTCGACCGAGGCGACCTACTCGTACCCTGAGCCGAAGGCGTACGTGAAGTCGCCGTACGTGACGGTCTCGATGGGCGGCACCGAGGCCAACAACCACACGGACGGCCTCGGCTTCGGCTTCTCGACGAGCCGGGTCACCGTCACGTACACCGACGGCCGCACGGTCAACACGGGGCCGACGGCGGTCGGCGGCGGCTCGCAGCCGGGCATCGACGCGAACGCCGGCAAGTCGGCGGACTGCTCCGCCGCGGCGCCCTGCACCTGCACCCCGGCCCGCCCCTGCACCGTCACGGTCAAGGCGAACTGCAGCGCGACGACGCCCTGCCAGCCCGACGGCAACACGCTCGTCACCTCGCCCATCACCGCGGCCTGCATCCAGTGCCACGACCGGCCCGAGGTCCGCGCGCACATCGACACGAACGGCGGGTCGTTCTACCTGCCGCGCTCCACCGCGTTCACGCGCGTCGAGCAGTGCCTCATCTGCCACGGCCACGGCACGATCGCGGACATCTCCGAGGTCCACCTCGCGAAGTAGCGCCATGACGTGACCGGGGCTCCCAGCCTGGGGGCCCCGGCGCCGCGAACCACGGACGGCCCGCCTCGCTCCGGCGACGCGGGCCGTCGCCTTTTTCGGCGCCCCTTCCCGCGCGCCCGGCGGGGAGGGACTACAATCCGCCCGTGAAGCTCCGCCGGGTCTTCCCGCTCATCATCGGCTTCGTCTTCCTGCCCGCGGCGCTCATGCTGACGGTCGGGATCCTGATCCTCGTCTACGGGTCGTTCGCGCGGGACTACCTCTTCGGCTCCCTGATCCTCGCGCTCGTCGCGACCACCGTGGCGGGCTCGATCGCCACGCTCGCGGTGCTCTACCGCGAGGCGCGGGTGGCGAAGCTGCAGACCGACTTCGTGAACAAGGTCTCCCACGACCTGCGCACGCCGCTCACCTCGATCCGGATGTTCGTGGAGACGCTCCAGCTCGGGCGCATCCAGGACCCCGAGCGCCAGAAGGAGGCGCTCGCGATCGTCGCCGAGGAGACCGAGCGCCTGTCCGGCCTCATCAACCGGCTGCTCGACTGGGCGCGCATGGAGTCGGGGCGCCGCACCCTCAACCTCGTGCGCCAGCCGGTCGAGCCCATCGTCGAGGCCGCGATCATGGCGGTGCAGGCGCAGACGCTCGGCCAGCGGGGGATCGAGCTCACCCGCGACCTCCCGCTCGGCCTGCCGCTCGTGCTCGCCGACCGCGAGGCGCTCACCGAGGCGGTGCTCGATCTCCTCGCGAACGCGGTGAAGTACACCGGGCCGGAGAAGAAGATCGCGGTGAAGGCCTGGGCGCGCGGGCCGACCGTGTTCATCGCGGTCGAGGACAACGGCCCGGGCATCCCGCAGCGCGAGCAGAAGCGGATCTTCGAGAAGTTCTACCGCTCGAGCGACGCGCTGGAGCGCTCGATCGAGGGCACCGGGCTCGGGCTCGCGATGGCGAAGCACGTGGTCTACCGCCACGGCGGCGACATCGAGGTGCAGAGCGAGGTCGGCAAGGGCTCCACCTTCACCATCGCCCTGCCGGCCGCGCCGGCGGAGGAGAGCGTCCGATGAGCGCCGAGCGCATCCTCGTCATCGAGGACGACCCCTCCATCCTGCGGGGGCTGCAGCTCAACCTGTCGATGGAGGGCTACACGGTCCGGTCCTCGATGGACGGCGCGCAGGGGCTCGAGATGGCGCGCACCGAGTCGCCCGACCTCGTGATCGTCGACGTCATGCTCCCGAGCCTGGGCGGCCTCGAGATCGTCCGGGAGATCCGCAAGGGCGACCCGGACCTGCCGGTGCTGATCCTCTCGGCGAAGGGGCAGGAGAGCGACAAGGTGGCCGGCCTGCAGCTCGGGGCGGACGACTACCTCGTGAAGCCGTTCGGCCTGAAGGAGCTGCTCGCCCGCGTCGACGCCCTCCTCCGCCGCCGCCGCGCCGCCGGCGAGCCGGGCGGGGCGGCGAAGAAGTCGGGCGTGAAGAAGGTCGGCGAGCTCGAGGTCGACCTCGAGGGCCGGCGGGCGGCCGTGAAGGGAAGGGTGCTCGAGCTCACGAGCCGGGAGTTCGATCTCCTGGCGTTCTTCGTGGCGCACCCGGAGCGGGTGTTCTCGCGCGACCAGCTCCTCGAGGCGGTATGGGGGTCGCGGTACTTCGGCACCGCGCGGACGGTGGACAACTTCATCGCCCGGCTGCGGACGCACATCGGGGACGACGCGGAGCACCCGAGGCACCTCGAGACGGTGAGGGGGGTGGGGTACAGGTTCAACAGGTAGGGGCGGAGACGGATCCGGGGACGGATTCGGAGGCGGAGGCGGAGGCGGAGACGGAGGCGGATTCGGAGACGGATTCGGAGACGGATTCGGAGACGGAGACGGATCGGGAGTTCTCAGCGCTCATCCTGAGCGTAGCAGCGCTACCGGAGTGATTGCCGAGAGTGCGCGCTGCGAAGTCGAAGGATGAGCGCCGGCCTCCTTCCGGCTGTGGGCTGCGTCTGCTGTGGTCGGCGCACGTTTCGCGCCGGGCCTCCGGTCTGCGCGGGTGGTGCCCGGGCCCGTCACGAAACCTGCGCCGGGAGGTGGGCAGACGCAGCCCACATCCGAAAGGAGCCGTTTCCCATGTCCTCCACCTTCATCGCCTACGACGTCTCGCTCTCGATCGTCTCCTCCCTCCGCGACGTGCGCGTCGCCATCGCTCGCCGCGACTCCTCGCTCGCGGATCAGCTCTCCCGCGCGGCCTCCTCCATTCCGCTGAACCTCGCGGAGGGCAACCGCCGCGTGGGCAGGGACCGGCTCCATTCGTTCCGCATCGCGGCGGGGAGTGCGGACGAGGTCAGGGCCACGCTGCACGTCGCGCTCGCCTGGGGCTACGTGAGCCCCGCGGACGCGGATCCTGCGCTCCGCGCCTGCGATCGCATCCTCGGCATGCTGTGGCGTCTCACGGCGCCTCGCGCCGCGTAGCCGCCTTCCGGGCGGGGCCACGTCGGCCCCGCCCGGCACGCCTCACCGCGTGAGCCCGCGCAGCAGCCGCTGCACGCGATCCGCGGGCGCGAGCGCGGGGAGCGCCGCGCTCCGCGCGAGGTACCCCAGCGCCTCCGCGACGTCGAGGCAGGCCGCGACTTCGGCCGCGGAGCCGAGCGCGACGCGGAAGTGGTGAGGGCGATCCTTGCCGATGCGGCGATTGCCCTCGGCGACGTTGAGCGGCACCGAGGTCACCGCGCGGCGGAGCTGATCGGCGAGGGACGGATCGTGGCGGAGGATGACGGGAAGCACCCGCGCGACCTCCCGCGCGAGTGGCCCGGCACGAAACGTGCGCCGACTCACCAGACGCAGCCCACGGCCGTCAGGAGACGCCCCCCGTCCCGGGACATGCGGATGGGGATCGGGATCGGGACAGCGATCGGGATCGGGACAGCGATCGGGATCGGGACAGCGATCGGGATCGGGATCCCACTCAAGCTCTCCATCCCGCTCCCGATCCCGATCCCGCTCCGGATCCCGATCCCGATCCCGATCCGGATCCCGATCCCGATCCGGATCCCGCTCCGCCTACCCCCCGATCGCCGCCCGGACCGCCTCGATCACCGCCCCGTCCTGCCCCGGCAGCACGGTCCTCGGATCCAGCACCACCCGGTCGTCCTCGATCCTCCCGATGACCGGCAGCTCCGCCCGCCTGAGCCGCGCGAGCTGCACGTCCGGGTCCCCCTCCGGCAGCGCGAGGACGAACGTCGGCAGCGTCACCCCCGGCAGCGACCCGCCGCCGACCGCGCTCCTCGACTCCCGGACCTCGGCGCCCTCCGCGAGGTCCCCGAGGTCCCCCAGCCACTTCCGCGCGCGGGCCGCGATCTCCCCCGGGGACATCGCGATCGCCCTCCAGATCGGGATCTTCGCGGTCGCCTCCCCGCGCTCGTGGTGCGCGAGCGTCGCCGAGAGCCCGGCGAACGTCGCCTTGTCGATCCGCAGCGCCCGCATGAGCGGATGCCGCTTCACCCGTCGCACCGCCTCGCGACGCCCCGCGAGGAGCCCGGCCTGCGGCCCGCCGAGCAGCTTGTCGCCCGAGAAGCACACGAGGTCCGCGCCGGCGCGCACGCGCTCCTGCACGCGCGGCTCCGGCCCGAGGCCGAACGGCTCCGGGTCGATCACGGTGCCCGAACCGAGATCGTCCACCACCCAGAGGTCCCGCTCCCGCGCGAGCCCAACGAGCTCCTCGAGCGTGGGCTCGTGGACGAAGCCCTCCTGCCGGAAGTTCGAGCGGTGGACCCACAGGAGGATCCGCGTCCGCGGCGTGACCGCGTCGGCGTAGTCGCGCAGGTAGGTCCGGTTCGTCGTGCCGACCTCGACGAGCGTGCAGCCCGACCGCCGGAGCACGTCCGGCACCCGGAACCCGCCGCCGATCTCGACGAGCTGGCCGCGCGAGACGATCACCTCGGCCGGGCCGTCCGTGGGCGCGTCGCCGCTCGGCCGGCCCTCGCCGAGCGCGGCGAGCGCGAGCATGACGGCGGCGGCGTTGTTGTTCACGACGGCGGCGGCCTCGGCGCCGGTCAGGCGGCACAGCGCCGCCTCGGCGTGGACGTGGCGGTCTCCTCGCTCGCCGGTCGAGAGGTCGAACTCGAGCGTCCCGTAGCCGGCCGCCTCCCGCATGGCGTCGACGGTCTCGTCGGACAGGGGGGCGCGCCCGAGGTTGGTGTGGACGACCACCCCGGTCGCGTTCACCACCGGTCGCAAGGTGCCCCGGGCGGCGGCCGAGAGGCGGTCGAGCACGGTCCGTTCCAGGGACCCCGGGTCCGGGCAGGGCGCACCCCCACGGATCTCCTCGCGGACCCGGTCGAGCTCCGAGCGGATGGCCTCCATCGTCGCCGCGTGGCCGACCCTGCGGACGAGCCCCGCCCGATCGGCGGCCTCGAGGAGCCGATCGGCCTTCGGGAGCTTGCGGAGCTCGGTCTGGAGGGCGGCTTCCGTGGGGGGTCCGGGGGGCGTCATCTATGCATCCTTGCGGGGGTTTTCCCGAGGAGAATCGCTTGTAGAAACCCCTGCGACAAGCTAATCCTTCGCAACCCCCATGCTCCCCAACATCCCGATCTACCCTGGGCCTGCCGCAAGCTCACTGTGGGCGATCATCCTGTTCCCGCTGGCCGGCGCCATCGTGAACGGCCTGTTCGGCAAGCGGATCGGCCGCGCCAACGTGACCCTGGTCGCGCTCGGCGCCATGGCCGGCTCGCTGACGCTCGCGATCATCGCGTTCAGCTGGACGTTCCACGGCAACGTCCTCGTGTACCAGGCGGACCCGTGGTTCTCGGTCCCGTCCGCCAGCGGCGGCCGGCCGATGATCGACGTCTCCTGGGGGCTCCTCGCCGACCGGCTCTCCGGGACGATGATCCTGGTCGTCACCTTCGTCGGCTCGCTCATCCACATCTACTCGGCGTCGTACATGTCCCACGAGGACGGCGCCGGCTACGCGCGGTACTTCACGTACCTCAACCTCTTCGTCGCGGCGATGCTGGTGCTCGTCCTCGGCGACTCGCTCGTCACCACCTTCGTCGGCTGGGAGGGCGTCGGCCTCTGCTCGTACCTCCTGATCGGCTTCTGGTACACCGATCCGCAGAAGGCGTACGCGGGCCGCAAGGCCTTCGTCACGAACCGCATCGGCGACTTCGGCTTCCTCGTCGGCGCGTTCTCGCTCATCTCGCTCTTCGGCACCGCGAACTACCAGGTCATCCAGGGCTACGTCGCCTCCGGCGCCTTCGACCCGGCGAGCGTCGTGGCGGTGGGTCCCTTCGGCGCGCTCGGCTGGACCTGGGAGCAGGCGATCACCTTCGCGCTCCTCGGCCTCTTCATCGGCGCGGCCGGCAAGTCGGCCCAGCTGCCGCTCTACGTCTGGCTGCCCGACGCGATGGCCGGCCCGACCCCGGTCTCGGCCCTCATCCATGCGGCCACCATGGTCACCGCGGGCGTGTACCTCGTCGCCCGCAACAACGTGCTCTTCACGGTCTCGCCGACCGCGATGGCGGTCGTCACGGTGGTGGGCGCCGCGACCGCGCTCTTCGCCGCGCTCATCGCGTTCGTCCAGAACGACATCAAGAAGGTGCTGGCGTACTCGACCGTCTCGCAGCTCGGCTTCATGTTCATCGGCGTCGGCGTCGGCGCCTGGTGGGCGGGCGTCCTGCACCTCGTCACCCACGCCTTCTTCAAGGCCTGTCTCTTCCTCGGCGCGGGCTCGGTGATGCACGGCATGGGCGACGAGACCGACGTCCAGAAGATGGGCGGCCTCGCGAGGAAGATGCCGCACACCGCGATCACCTTCGGCATCGCGACGCTCGCCATCACCGGCTTCGTGCCGCTGTCCGGCTTCTTCTCGAAGGACGCGATCCTCGGGAACGCGCTCTTCAGCCACAACCCCGCCGCGCCCTGGGCCGGCCCGCTCGCCTACGGCCTCGGCACCGCCGCCGCGCTCGGCACCGCGTTCTACATGACGCGCGTCTACCTCCTCACCTTCGCCGGCAAGCCCCGCACGCCCGCCGCCGAGCACGCGCACGAGTCCTCGCCGGCGATGACCGCGCCGCTCTGGATCCTCGCGGTGCTCGCGGTGCTCGGCCTGTTCCTCGGGCTCCCCGGCCACTCGGCCGTCTCCGAGCTCTTCCAGCGCTACATGGCCCCGGTCTTCGCGAACGGCACGCGGCGCCTCCACGCGCTCGAGTTCCTGCACGAGGGCGACCACCCGGCCTGGCCGTTCTTCGCGGCCTGGCTCGTGGCCGCGGCCGGCACCGCGGTGGCCTGGCTCTTCTACGCAGGCCCCATGAAGGAGACGCCGGCGGCGCTCGCCCGCGGCCTCGGCCCGCTCTACCGCTTCACGCTCGACAAGTTCCGCGTCGACGAGCTGTACGGCGCGGTCGTGCTCCGCCCCTTCGCCCACGTCTCCCGCGCGCTCTGGCGGTTCGTCGACGTGTTCGTCATCGACGGCCTCGTGAACGGGGTGGGGCGCACCATGGCCTTCCTCGGCGCGATCTTCCGCACCTTCCAGAACGGCGAGCTGCAGCGCTACGCGGCGCTGATGGCGCTCGCGGCGGCGTTCGTGCTCGGCACCGTCGTCTGGTCCGTCCTCGGCACGGGGGGCTTCTAGATGAACTTCCTCACCGCGACCATCTTCGTCCCGCTCCTCGGCGCCCTCGCCGTCGCGCTCATCCCGCGCGAGGAGGCCGGCCAGCACCGCGGCGTCGCCTTCGCGACCACCATCGTCACCTTCGCGCTCTCGCTCTTCCTGTGGGGCAGGTACGACCTCGCCCCCGGCGCCCCGGAGTTCCAGTTCGAGCAGGTCTCGAGCTGGATCCCGTCCCTCGGCATCGCCTACCACGTCGGCCTCGACGGGGTGGCGCTGCTCCTCGTGATGCTCACCACCGCGCTCATGCCGGTGGTGATCCTCTCCGCGTGGAAGGCGATCGAGGACCGCGTGAAGGAGTTCCTCGTCGCGGTGCTCGTGCTCGAGACCGCGATGATCGGCACCTTCGCCGCGCTCGACCTCGTCCTCTTCTACGTGTTCTGGGAGGCGATGCTCGTGCCGATGTACCTCCTCATCGGCATCTGGGGCTCGCAGAACCGCCTCTACGCGACGGTGAAGTTCTTCGTCTACACCTTCGCGGCGAGCGTGCTCATGCTGCTCGCGATCCTCTACGTCTCCTCGCACGCGGGCCCGGCCACCACCTTCGACTACCAGGCCATCCGCAGGTCGCTCGACGTGACCCCCGAGGCCGGCCGCTGGCTCTTCCTCGCCTTCGCGCTCGCCTTCGCGGTCAAGGTGCCGATGTTCCCGCTGCACACCTGGCTGCCCGACGCGCACACCGAGGCGCCCACCGCGGGCTCGGTCATCCTCGCCGGCGTGCTCCTCAAGATGGGCACCTTCGGCTTCTTCCGGTACGCGTTCCCGCTCTTCCCGGCCGCGGCGCTCGACTTCCGCTACCCGATCGCGATCCTCGCCGTCATCGGCATCCTCTACGGCGCGATGATGTCGTTCGTGCAGTCCGACATGAAGCGGCTCGTCGCGTACTCGTCGGTCTCGCACCTCGGCTTCGTGATGCTCGGCCTCGCCGCGCTCTCCGCGGAGGGGCTCACCGGCTCCGTCTACCAGATGCTGAACCACGGCGTGTCCACCGGCGCGCTGTTCCTCCTCGTCGGCCTCCTCTACGAGCGGCGCCACACCCGGCTCATCGCCGAGTACGGCGGGCTCGCGCGGCGGGTGCCGTGGATGGCCGCCGCCTTCGTGGTGGTGACGCTCAGCTCCATCGGCCTCCCTGGCACGAACGGCTTCGTCGGCGAGTTCCTGATCCTCTCCGGCACCTTCCTCTCGCGCGTCGACGGCGCGATGTGGCTCTCGATCCTCGCCGCGCTCGGGGTCGTGCTCGGCGCGGTCTACATGCTCTTCCTCGTCGAGCGGGTCTTCTTCGGGAAGCTCGAGAACCCGGCGAACGCCCGGCTGCCGGACCTCTCGGTCCGGGAGGGCTTCGTGCTCGCGCCGATGCTGATCCTCATCGTGGTGATGGGGCTCATGCCGAGGCCGTTCCTCGCGCCGGCGCAGGCCCCGGTCGAGCGGCTCGTCTCGCGGCTCGCCGAGGTCGACCAGAAGGCCGGCCGCACCGCCCGGGTCGGCACCGTGCCCGCCGCCGTGCTGAGCCGCCCGCGCGTCACCCTGGCCCCCGCCGTCGACGCCCCGCCGTCCGGAGAGGTTCGCTGAACATGCCGACGACCTTCCCGACCCAGGACTTCCTGGCGCTCCTCCCCGTCGCGGTCCTGACCCTCGGCGCGATCATCGTGCTGCTCACCGAGGTGTTCCTCACCTCCGACAAGCGCGGCTACCAGGCCGTGCTCACCGCGGTCACCGCCGCGGTCGCCGGGGTCATGCCCTTCGCCTACCGGACCGGCGGCCCGATCTTCGGCGGCCAGGCGGTGGTGGACGACTTCTCCGCGTTCGTCACCGTGGTGGTCTGCGCCGGGCTCGCGCTCTCCGCGCTCGTCGGCACCGGCTGGCTCGCGGCCCGCAACGCCGAACGCGGCGAGTTCTACGCGCTCGCCACCTTCGCGGCGTGCGGCATGGTGCTGCTCGGCATGGCCGCCGACCTCCTCGTCGCGTTCGTCGCGATCGAGGTCATGAGCATCGCCACCTACGCGCTCTCGGCGTACCTGCGCCGCGGCCGCCGCCCCTCCGAGGCCGCGTTCAAGTACCTCGTGCTCGGCGCGTTCTCCTCGGCGCTCCTCCTCTACGGCTCGGCGCTCCTCTACGGCGCCGCCGGCACGACCCTCTTCGCGAAGCTCGCCGCGCACCCGGGCCACGACGCGATCTACGTCGCCGGCTTCGCGCTCGTGACGGGCGGCCTCGCGTTCAAGGTCGCCGCGGTCCCGTTCCACGTCTGGACGCCGGACGTGTACGAGGGCGCGCCCACCCCCGTCACGGCCTTCATGGCGGCCGGCGTGAAGACCGCCGCGTTCGCGGTGCTCGCCCGCCTCTTCGTCACCGCCCCGGTCACCGACTACGCGCAGCGCTCCGCGATCTTCACGGCGGTCGGCGTGCTCGCGCTCCTCACCATGGCGGGCGGCAACGTGCTCGCGCTCCCGCAGCGCAGCGTGAAGCGCATGCTCGCGTACTCGTCGATCGCGCACGCGGGCTACCTGCTCGTCGGCGTGCTCGCGGCGGTGGTGCCCGGCATGCGCAACCAGGCGCTCGCGGGCATGCTGTTCTACCTCGCCTCGTACGCCGCCTCCGCCATCGGCGCCTTCGCGGTCGTCGGCGCGGTGGAGCGGCGCGCCACGTCCGAGGAGGCCGTCGACGCGTGGGACCTCTCGCGCTTCGCGGGCCTCGCGAAGAAGCGGCCGGCGCTCGCGTTCGCGATGGCGGTGTTCCTGCTCTCGCTCGCCGGCATCCCGCCCACCGCGGGCTTCGTCGGGAAGCTCTACATCTTCCAGGCCGCTGTCGGCGGGAACCTCACCGCGTTCGCGATCGTCGGCGTGCTCACGAGCGCGGTCGGCGTCTACTACTACCTCCGCGTGGTGGTCTACATGTACATGCGGCCGGCCGAGGGCGAGACCGAGGTGCTCTCCGCGCCCGCGACCGCCGTCGCGCTCGTCGCCGCCGTGGCCGTGGTCGTGCTGCTCGGCCTCGCCGCCGAGCCGGTCGTGCGGATGGCGCAGGCGGGCGGGGCGCTGCTGCTCTAGGGCGCTTTCGCTCACATCCTCGTGAGGTCCGCGGCGGGCGCGCCTGGTTGGCGTGCTCGCCGTGTCGCTTCTCGAGCGCGCCGACCGTCGTGGACCTTGCGGGGCCGTGAGCGCCCGGCACCGCTCCATCGGGGATTCCCCCGCTCTTGACCAAGTGTAGTCGAGCGATTACACATGGGTCGTGTGGTCGATCCGGCCGCTCCCCGAGTTCACCGCGTGGCTCGATGCCCTTGCCGACGCGTCGGTCCGCGGCGTCGTGCTCGCGAGACTCAAACGGCTCGAGCTCGGGCTGGCCGGAGACGTGAAGGCAGTGGGGGGCGGCGTCTCGGAGCTGCGCATCCACGTCGGCGCCGGCTGGCGCGTCTACTTCGTCCGGCGGGGCGCGCAGGTCATCGTGTTGCTGGCCGGTGGCTCGAAACGTACCCAGGATGCCGACATCCGCCGTGCCAAGGCGCTGGCCGCCTTGCTGGAATGACGGGAGGAAGCGTGAAGAAGAAGATCAAGGTGGCTGACCTCAGGGAGTTCGATGCGGCCCCCTACCTCGACAGCGAAGAGGCCATCGCCGCCTACCTGACCGATGTCATCGAGGCGAACGACGCTTCCCTGCTGGCAGCGGCGCTGGGTGACATCGCCCGGGCCCGCGGAATGACCGAGATCGCCAAGGCGGCCGGGATCACCCGGGAGGCGCTCTACAAGGCGCTCCGCCCGGAGAGTGCTCCGCGCTTCGATACGGTTCGACGTGTCTGCGCGGCGCTCGGCGTCCGCCTCGTCGTGCAGCCCGCTCACCCCTGAAGCAGGCAGCGGGCTCGGTGAGGTCGGCGCTGCTCGTGCCGCCGGCGTCCCTGCAGGGACTTCACCGGAGAATGACCTTACGGATTCCGGGTTCACTCATCGGGATGATTCCGCCTGGCAGATGATTCACCCGAAGTCGCGGCGCGTTCCGCGCGCCCAACTCCGCGGAGGCGCCTGACATGCGTTCGATCCCGCCTACAGCCCGTCGGAGCGCCAACGGCGGACGCTTCGACCTGCTCGCGGCGATCGACGATCACCCTGAACTGCGTGAGAGGGTCGAAGGCGAAGCGCGCGGCCTCAGGTGACCCGTTCAGCTCCCGCCCAGCGCCACCAGCGCCGCCGCGCCGAACGGCTTCGGCAGGGCTCGCGCGGACGGGATCTTCTCCGCGGCGCTGTTCACGAGGTCGGCGTGGGGCCCGGTGAGCACCGGCACCGCCGACTGGCGCGCGCACGCGTCGAGCACCCGCTTCAGGCTCCACAGGTGCGCGTCCACCACGCAGACGCCGTAGCGGCCGGTGGCGAGGTGCAGGACCGCCTCGTCGGCGCTCGAGGCCACCTGCGCGGCGTGCCCGTCGAGGCGCAGCCCGATCGCGAGGGCCTCGCGGAAGTTCCGGTCCTCGTCGACGATGAGGTAGGCGGGCATCGAGCGGTCCGGAGCGCGGGCGGCGAGGCGACGGGAGAAGGTGGAGAAGAAGAACGGGAAGGGCAGGGCGCCACTGAAGCGGGGGGGGGATCCAACTCCAACGAACGGCCCTGCACTTCCCGCCGGGAGTGAATTGCAACGCGGGTGCCGCGCCGGCCGGTGCACCCCATGCGGTCCACGCGAGGAACGCCGGGCACTTCCGCCGCACCGCGACTCCCCGTCCGAGGTGTGGGAGATCCCGCCGCCGGGCGGGCATTTCGGAGTTGCAGGGTGGCGTTGCAGAAGTGAAAGCCGCGGCTCGACGGGGTTCACCCCGCGGGCGCGCGCGACTCGATGCCGAGCCGCTTCATCTTCCGCCAGAGCGTGGTCGACGACACCGCGAGCTCCCGCGCGACGCGGGCGAGGTCGCCCTCGCAGCGGAGCAGCGCCGCCTCGATCGCGCGGCGCTCGGCCTCGTCGACCGCCTCCGAGAGCGTGAGCACCCGCCCGTCCTCCGGCGCGCGCGCCACGCGGACGCCCTCGATCCGCACGTCCGCCTCGCCGAGCGTCTCGCCCGCGGACAGCGCCGCGGCCTGCTCGATGGCGTTCTGGAGCTCCCGGACGTTGCCCGGCCAGTCGTGGTCGGCGAGCGCCGCGAGCGCCTCCGGCGAGAGCACCTTCCGCTCGCCGGTGCGCTTCCCCCACTCCGCGAGGAAGTGCGCCGCCAGCAGCGGCACGTCCTCCCGCCGCTCGCGGAGCGGCGGGATCCTGAGCGGCACCACGTTGAGCCGGTAGTAGAGGTCCTCGCGGAAGCGCTTCTCGGCGATGGCGCGGCGGAGATCCTGGTTCGTCGCCGCGATGACCCGCACGTCGACCTTCACCGCGGTCGACTCGCCCACCCGGCGGATCTCGCCCTCCTGCAGGGCGCGCAGGAGCTTCGCCTGGAAGCCCGGGGTGGTCTCGCCGATCTCGTCGATGAGGAGGGTCCCGCCGTCGGCCTCCTCGAAGACGCCGCGCCGGGCCCGGGTCGCGCCGGTGAAGGCGCCGCGGGCGTGGCCGAAGAGCTCCGACTCGAGCAGGGTCTCGGTGATGGCGGCGCAGTTCACCGGCACGAACGGGCGCGCGCTCCGCCGGCTCGCCACGTGGATGGCCCGGGCCACGAGCTCCTTCCCGGTGCCGGACTCGCCGGTGACGAGCACGGTCGCGTCGGTCGCGGCCACCCGCTCGACGCGCTCGAGGAGCTCCTGCATCGCGGCGGAGCGGCCCACGATGTGGTCGAGCCCGTAGCGCCGGCGGAACTCGCCCGAGAGGAGGTTCACCTCGCCCTCGAGGCGGCGCTTCTCGAGGGCCTTCGACACGCGCAGGAGGAGCTCGTCCTCCTTGAACGGCTTCGCGAGGAAGTCGTAGGCCCCGAGCCGGATCGCCTCGACGGCCGACTCGATGGTGCCGTAGGCGGTCATCACGATGACCTGCGTCTCGGGGGCGATCCGCTGCGCGCTCGTGAGCAGCGCCATCCCGTCCATCGCCGGCATGCGGAGATCGGTGAGGAGGACGTCGAAGGTCTCGGCCTCGAGCCGGGCGAGCGCGGCGGCGCCGTCCCCGGCCTCCTCGACCGTGTGGCCCGCCTGGCGGAGCACCATCGCGGTGGTGGCCCGCATGTTCTTCTGGTCGTCGACGACCAGGACCTTCCCGCCGGTGGGCTCGCTCACGGGCGCGATTGAACCGTGATCGGCGCCGCGGATTCAACCTCCGCGAGCGGGAAGCGGAGCGCGAAGAGGGCCCCGCCGGAGGGGGCGGCCCGCACCGCGATCTCGGCGCCGTGGCCGTCGACGATGCGCTTCACGACCGCGAGCCCGAGGCCGGTGCCGCTCGCCTTCGTGGTGAAGAAGGGCTCGAAGATGCGCGCCCGCACGTCCTCCGGCACACCGGGGCCTTCGTCCTCGAGCTCGAGCACCGCCGCCCCGCCGTCGCGCCGCACCCGCACGCGGAGCACCCCGCCCTGGGGCATCGCCTGGGCGGCGTTGGACGCGAGGTTGAGCACGGCCTGGCGGACGAGCCGCTCGTCCATGGGCACCGGCGGGAGCCCGGGGTCGAACGCGGTCTCCACCCGGACGCCGGGGACGGCGCCCACCGCCGAGGCGACCGCCTCCTCGACCACCTGGGCGAGGGGCCCCGGCACGAGCTGCGGCGTCGAGGGCCGGGCGAAGTCGAGGAGGTCGCCCACGATGCGGTTGAGCCGCTCGGCCTCCTCGCCGACGATGTCGAGGAGGAGCCGCGCGTCGCCCTCCGGCCGCACGAGCCGCCGCAGCGACCCGACCGAGTTGAAGATGACGCCGAGGGGGTTCCGCACCTCGTGGGCGACCACCGCCGCGAGCTCGCCGAGGGCCGCCAGGCGCTCGCGCTGGAGGAGCTGGCGCTGGGCGTGCCCGAGCTCGCGGTGCGCGACCGAGAGCTCGTCGGCGCGGCGCCGCGCCTCCGCGTAGAGCTCGGCGTTCTCGAGGCCGACCGCGAGCTGTCCGGCGAGCGCCGTCGCGACCGCGAGGTCGCCGTCGGCCCAGGCGCGGCCGGCGTGGCTCGCGACGAGCACCACGCCGCGGGTGGCGTGGCGGCCGGTGAGCGGGAGGGTGAGCACCGCGAGCGGGGGCCGCGCCTCCCGGAGGCGCGTCGAGGCCCGGGCGTCCCGCGAGGCGTCGGGCGAGACCACCGCCCGGCCAGTCCGGATCGCCTCGCCGGCCAGGCTGGACTCCTCGAGCGCGACCGCCTCGCGGAAGCCGGGATAGGGCGCGCCGTGTGCGCCGCCGGGGCGGAGGTGGACGCCGTCCTCGGAGAGCAGCAGCGCGCACGCGGCGTCCGCCTGGAGCGCCTGCGCCACCTGCCGGCAGCCGGCGTCGAGCAGCCCCGCCACGTCGCCGGGCTCGCTCCGGAAGACCTGCCGGGCGAGCTCGTTGAAGAGCGTGAGCTCCCCGACACGGCGGCGGAGGTCCTCGAGCAGCCGGTGCGTGGCGATCGCGCCCGCGACGTGCGCGCCCGCCGCCGCGAGCACCTCGAGCCTCCCCGCGGCGAGGCCCGGCCGCCCGTACGCGACCGCGAGGGCGCCGATGGGCCGCGAGTGCGACGAGAGCGGGACCCACGCGCCCGAGCCCATCCCGGCGGCGGCGACGGCGTCGCCGAAGGGGCCGGTGTCGCCCACCTCCGCGGTGAACGCGTTGCGCTGCGAGAGCGCCGCGACGAGCGGGTGGCCGGCCGGGAGGCGCGCGTGCGCCCGGCGCTGCGCGGCGTCGCCGCCGACGCCGTGGACGAGCACGAGCTCGCCGGTCGAGGGGTCGAAGATCCAGACCGCCGCGGCGTCGCAACCGACCACCTCCCGAACGATGCCGAGCGCGGCGGCGAAGAACGCGGCGAGGTCGGTCGAGTCGCTCGCGAGCCCGCCGAGCCGGGAGAGCGCCGCGAGCTCGGCGTTGCGGGCGGAGAGGTCGGAGATGACGCGGGCGGCGTCGAGCGCGGCGGCGATCTGCGAGCCGAAGAGGCGGGCCGCGGCGACGTCCTCCGGCCGGAGCCACTCGCCGAGGAGCACGAGGTAGAAGCGCGGCGCCTCGCGCTCGTCGAGGCGCACACCGACCGCGCGCGACAGGCCGAGCCGGGTCGCGAAGCGCCGCACGGCCTCGGAGGCGTCGGGCATGACGAAGGAGCCCGCGGAGGCGCCCCAGTCGTCGGTGTACGCGGCGCCCTCGCCCCAGATCTTCCGCGCGAAGGGGCTCCACGCGCCGTCGAGCCCCTCGAGGTCGCGCCCGCTCCGCGCCCGGAACGCGTCGAGCGCCTCCCGGGGCAGCTCCGCCCACTCCACCGTGAGCCCGCCGCCCTCGACCCGCACGAGGATCGACCAGAGCCCGGCCGCGGCGAGCCCCGACCGCACCCGGGCGAGCACCCCGGCCTCGCCGCGCTCGCGCTGGATCGCGACGCCGAGCTCCGCGACCGCCGAGAGCCGGGGCCGGCGCGCGACGAGCGCGGTCGCGTCCCGGAGCTGGACCACGAACTCCTCGCCCTCGAGCGCCACCCGCGCCTCGACCGGCACCCGGGTGCCGTCCGGCCGCACGAGCGTGGTCTCGAGCTCGAGCGGGATGGGCTCTCCGGCGAGGCGGCGCGCGTAGCGCTCGAGCAGCCGGGCCTGGTCCTCCGGCACGACGAGGTCGGTGAACCGGAGCCCGACCACCTCCGACGCGGCCCGCCCGAGGAGGCGCGCGACGCCGGCCGTGACCCACGAGATCCGCTGGTCGCGCACGACGAGGGTCCCGCCCGCGTCGACGGCGAGCGGCGGGGTCACACCTTCTCCCGGAGGATCCGCTTCTCGCCCACCCGCAAGGTCACCTTCTCGCGGTCGAAGTACTCCGCGAGCGGGATGACGTGCTTGCGGGTCGCGCCGACGAGGTCCTTGAAGGCCTGCGTGTTGATCTCCTTGTGTGCCTTGAGGTGCGCGACGAGCCGCTCCTTCAGCCCCGCGACCGCCGCGGCGTCGAACCAGAGCTCGGCCGTGGCGCGCACGACCCTGCCCTCGGCGAGGAGGAGCTTCAGCACCGCCGCGACGTCGCCTGCGCTCGCGCCGGCCGCGGCGGGCAGCTCGTTCAGCCAGGGCGGGGTGAGGCCGCCCTTCTGGAGCACCTCCGCGACGCGGTCCTTGAGCGCCCCCCCCGCGCCGCCGGCGGCCGCGGCGGTGTGGCCCTTCCGCCGGACGGCGTCGCCCTCGACCACGAGCTCGCCCTTCTCGGCGAGCCCGGCGAGGAGCCGCTGGAAGAGCCGCGGATCGACCACCGGCGGCAGCTTCCCGCGCAGGGCCTCGCGCCCGATGCCCGCCTCGAGCGGGTGGGCGGCGTGGAAGGCGTCGACGGCGGCGCCGATGCGGCGCGCGAGCTCGGCGGCGACCTGTCCGCCCGCCCAGGCGCGCTTCTCCCGGTCGAAGAGCACCGCCGCCCCGCGCGCGCCGAGCCGCTCGAGCCCGGCCTGCACGGCCTTCGCGGAGAGCGCGGTGCGCCCCTGGAGCGCCGGCGCCTCGAGGCCGGCCGGGCCGGCGCCCTCGAGGACGGTCGCGAGCCGCGCGTCGGGCTCCCCGGTCGCGAGCACCTTCATGGCCTGGAGCGGCTCGGGGCGCCCACGCCGGCGGCGGGGCGCGGCGACCCCGAGGATCCGGCCGCCCGCCACGGTGTGCCCCCGCCCCTCGAGCGCCGCGAAGCCGCGCAGGATGAAGCGCTGCCCGGGCAGCGCGGCGACCGGCTCCATGAGCCGCAGCTGGCCGAACGCGGCGCCGCCCGGCGCGAGCTCGGCGCGGTCGAGCCACGCGACCGCGCACTGCGCCTGCATCGTGCCGACGTGGAGGAGGAGCTTCGCGCGGTGCCGGAGCGGGCCCGGCGCGGCCTCGAGCAGCGCGACCTCGACGTCGAGGAGCGAGGAGGCGGGCACGACGCCGGGCTTCACGAGGACCTGCCCGCGGTGGACCGCGGAGGTCTCGACGCCGGGCAGGTTCACGGCGGTGCGCTGGCCGGCCTGCGCCTTCGGGGCGGGCTTGCCGTGCACCTGCACGGTGCGGACCCGGAGCGGCGTCGGGTGGCCGGGGAGGAGCACCACCTCGTCCTCCGGCGCGAGCTCGCCGGAGAGGAGGGTGCCGGTCACGACCGTGCCGAAGCCCTTCAGCGAGAAGGCGCGGTCGAGCGGCAGGAAGAGCGGGCCGTCGGCGGGGCGCTCGGGCACCGCCGCCGCGAGCCTCGCGAGCTCCTCGAGGAGCTTCGGGATGCCGTCGCCCGTGACCGCGGAGACCGGCACGATGGGCGCGGCCTCGAGGAAGCTGCCCTTCGTGGCGGCGCGGATCTCCTCCTCGAGGAGGCCCAGCCAGTCGGCGCCCAGCCCGGGGAGGAGGTCGGACTTCGTCACCACCACGAGTCCGGCGGGCACGCCGAGCAGGCGGCAGATGTCGAGGTGCTCGCGGGTCTGGGGCATGAGCCCCTCGTCCGCGGCGACGACCAGCATGACGAGGTCGATGCCGCCCGCGCCGGCCGCCATCGCGCGCACGAAGCGCTCGTGGCCCGGAACGTCCACGACGCCCGCCACGGTGCCGTTCGGCAGCGCGAGGTGGGCGAAGCCGAGCTCGATGGTGATGCCGCGGCGCTTCTCCTCGGCGAGCCGGTCCGTGTCCACGCCGGTCAGGGCGCGGACGAGCGCGGTCTTGCCGTGGTCGATGTGACCCGCGGTGCCGAGGACGACGCGCTTCACTCAGACCCCGACTTCTCCCGGATCCACGGCGCCGCCGCTCCCGCCGCCGCCGGCGACATCGTAGTCCCAGGCGAACAGGATCACGTCCTCGGTCTCGAAGACCGAGAAGTCCGGCCGCGCGCCGCTGCGGGCCACGAGCACGGCGGTCTTCACCTCGCCCGCGCCGGCCTTCTTCGAGACCGCGCGCGCCCGCGCGAGGGTCGCGCCGGTCGAGGCGAGGTCGTCGACGACGAGCACGCGCTTGCCGCCGAGGTCGGGCAGCTCCACGACCGCGTGCGGGAGCACGCCCATGTCGCGACGGCGGCGCTCGATCCGGATGGGGTAGAACTCGGCGCCGAGCGCCGTCGAGAGGGCCCCGCCCACGAACACGCCGCCGCGGGCGATGCCGACCACGGCCGCCGGCCGGTACTTCGCCTGGATGCGGGCGGCGAGGTTCTTCACGATCTCGCCGAACGCGGCCCAGCCGATCTCCCGGACGCCGGGCTTCGCCGGGGCGCGGACCTTGCCGACCTGGTGGGTGACCGGGGCGAACCCGTCGGTGCCCTCGAGCTCCGGGGATGGGGGCCGCCGTGCCGCGCCGCGGCGGGCGGGCTTCGCGGCGGCCCCGGCGCGGCCGCGGCCCTTCTTCGCGGCGGCGGGCTTCCGGGCGGACGCCGGGCGGGCGCCGCGGGACGTACGTGTGGACTTCCGCTGGGTTGCGATGGCGTTCTCCTCGTCCGGAAGCCGCGGGGCCGGTAGGGCGGAGCCTAGCACGGGGGAGGTCCCCCGGGGTCGGTGGTAGCCTCCGGGAGATGCCCACGAGCCCTTCCAGCCGCCTTGCCCGGGGCGCGCTCCTGGCCCTCGGGTTGCTCTCCGGCGCCTGCGCGGGGCCCCAGGCGGCCAAGCAGGCCTGGCCCGCGGCCACCCCGGCCCCCGAGGCCCGGGCGTTCCTCTGGGAGGTCACCCGGCCGGACGGGGCCGGAAGGCCCCTCTACGTCAGCGGGTCCGTCCACGTCGGGAAGCCCGGCCAGTTCACGTTCCCGCCCGGGTTCGAGCGGGTCCTCGGCCGCGTCGACGCCCTGGTGCTCGAGGTGGACCCCCGGAAGGCGGACCCGGAGGTCGTGAAGGGGCTCGTGATGGGCCTCGGAACCTACCGGGCGCCGGACAACCTCGACGCGCACCTCGACGCCCGCACGCGCGAGCTGTTGCCCGAGGCGCTCCGGCGCAACCGCCTCCTCCCGAAGGCGGTCGCCTCGCTCCGCCCGTGGTTCCTCGCGACGATGCTCTCGATGAGCGAGCTCGAGCGCGGCGGGTACAACCCGGGCTCCGGCGTCGACCGGCTCCTCTTCGAGCGCTTCCAGGCGACCGGCGAGATCCTGGAGCTCGAGTCGATGGAGCGGCAGCTCAAGATGCTCGCGGGGCTGCCCGAGCCGACGCAGGTCCTCCTCCTGCGCGACGTGCTCGAGGGGAGCGCCGAGACCGTCCGCACCGTCGAGGCGGCCGCCGCCGCGTGGCAGGCCGGCGACGCGGCGGCGATGGCCGCGATCCTGCTCGAGCGCGCGGCCGACCCGGACCTCGCGCCGCTCTACGAGACGGTCTTCTGGGCGCGCAACCGCGCCATGGCCGACGCGCTCGCGCCGCTCGCCGGCGGCCGGCGCACGCAACTCGTGGTGGTGGGCGCCGGCCACGTGGTCGGGCCGAAGGGGATCCTCGCGCTCCTCGAGGCGCGCGGCCTGCGGGTGCGGCAGCTCGAGCGGGAGTGAGCCCGGGTGCTCTCCGATCCCTCCCCGGCGCTCCTCCGGTTCCGCCTGCTCGGATTCACGGTCGGCGTACGTCCGCTCTTCGTGCTGCTGGCGCTCGCGGCCGGCTACGGGCGGCGCTCTCCGGAGCGCGCGGTGGAGTGGCTCCTCGTGCTCACGGTCTCCATCCTCTGGCACGAGCTCGGGCACGCGCTCGCCATGCGCCGCTTCGGGCATCCCGGCGCACGGATCGAGCTGCACGTCATGGGCGGCCTCACCCACTGGCCGGGCGACGCCGCTCCGACGCCCTGGGAGAACCTGTGGGTGTCGGCCGCGGGCCCGCTCGCCGGGCTCCTCCTCGGCGCCGCCACCTGGCAGGTGGCGGAGGTCCTCGGTCCCCTGCCGCCGCTCGGCCGCACCTTCGTCGCGGATCTGCTCTGGGTGAACGTGGGCTGGTCGCTCTTCAACCTCCTGCCGCTCATGCCGCTCGACGGCTCCCACGTCGTCATGGCGCTGCACGGGCTCCGGCCGCGGCTCGTGCCCGCCTCGGCCCCGGGGTGGGCGAGCGCGCTCTCCGGCGCGGCCGTGGTGACGTTCGCGCTCCGGAGCGGCTCGCTCTGGATGGCCATGTTCGGCGGCTTCGGGCTCGTGCAGGGCGTCGAGTGGATCCGGCGCCACCGCCGCGCCGGGAGCGTCGAGAGGGCGCGCGAGGCCGCGCGACGCGCGGTCGAGCAGGGGAAGCCGGGGCGCGCCATCGAGGCGCTCTTCCCCTTCGCGACCACCGGACGGCTGGGCGAACCCGACCTCGCGCTGCTCGTGCGGGCGCTCGTCGACGCCGGGCGCCTGGAGGCCCTCGCCGCGCTCGCCCAGGATCGCCTGGCAGGCTTCGATCGGCGCGACGACGGCGAGCCGCTCGCCCGGCTCGCGCTCGAGGCGCTCGTCGAGGCGGGACAGCCCCGCCTCGCGCTCGAGGTCGCGAAGTCCGGCTTCCAGGCGCTGCGGGTCGGCTGGTTCGCCTACGAGGCGGCTGCGCTCCTCGTCGAGCTCGGTGAGCCCGCCGAGGCCGTCGCGGCGCTCCGGAGCGCGCTCGAGGCGGGGCTCGACGCGCGCGCGACGCTGGCGACCGACCCCGCGCTCGCGGCGCTCCGCGGCCGGCCGGACTTCGAGGCGCTCGCGGCGGGCGGCGCCTGAGCGGCTCGCCGCCCCTCGCCCGCGGCTACTTCGGCGACCAGGTGAGCCCGAAGGTGAAGAAGTTCACCTTCGTCTTGTAGGTGCCCGGGAGCGCATCGTTGCCGGTCGCCGTGATGTCATCGAGGAGCGCGAGCATGTACGCGGCGTCCACCCGCAGCGACGGGAGGAGCTGCCAGCCCGCGCCGCCCGAGAAGCCCCAGCTCGAGGCGTCGGAGAGGGTCGGCGAGAGGGTGTCGGTCGGCGGGTTCGAGATCGAGCGCTGCGCGCCGACGCGGAGGGTGAGCGGCGGCGCCCAGGCCGGGTGCTCGTCCTCGAGCCCGAGCCGGTAGACCCAGCCGTTCTTGTAGTTGCGCGGGACGTCGACCGTGAAGCCCTTGTCCCCCACGAACTTGTCCTCCTTGTAGACGATCCACCGCTCGTGGCTCCAAGCGCCGGTGAGCCGGACGCCCGGGTGGACCTTCCAGGCGAGCCCCACGAAGAGCTCGTTCGGGACCGCGGTCTCCTGCTTCGCGCCCTGGTCCTGCAGGAGCGGCTGGTACGCGGGCGGGACGCCCTCGAAGTGCGCGTCGCCCTTCAGCGTGAACTTCGCCTGGTGGCGGTAGTCGACGCCGAGGGTGAGCGGGAGGTTCGGGACGTCGTACTCCGCGGAGGCCGCGAACGACCAGCCGTTGCCGGCGAGCCCGACCTCGGCCGTGCCGACCGAAGAGACGAAGTTGACGTCCTGCTTCAGGACCTCGGTGATGCGGTGGAACACGAGGCCGCCGCCGAGCCTCAAGCCCGCGCCGACCTCGATGCCGCCGCCCGCGCGGGCGATGAACCAGCGCTGGTCGACCTCGCGGATGCGCGTCGAGCCGGCCCAGCCCTCGGGCCAGAAGAGCGAGCCGCCGCCGCCCACCAGCATCCCGGCGCCGACGCCGTAGCGGCGGCCGCCGGGGAGCTGGCCGCCCCACGCGAGCGCGAGCGTCGGCGGGTAGGCGGGGTGCTTCACCGTCTTCGAGGAGCCGAGGGTCGGGTCCGACCACTCGGTCGAGTTGTCGACGATCTCGAGCGCGGCGGTGGCGGAGGCGCCCTCGAGGCGGGACAGCGCCGCGAGGTTCGCCATCACCGCGCCCGCGCCCTCCTGCGTGGCGACGTTCGACTGCTGCAGCGCGAGGTCGCGCGGGCTCTGGGTCGGGATGGCGTAGGCCGCCGCGAGGGCGGCGGAGGGGGCGGCGAGCAGGAGGGCGACGAGGAGGTTCTTCATGGCGATCTCCCTTTCGCTACGGCAGGACGACGACCGACGCCGGCAGCGCGGTCGGATCGAGGAGGAACGCACCCGCGTCGGCCTGCGCCTTGCCGGTCTGGAGGACGTCGGCCCAGTTCGTGATGAAGCCGTGCTTCACGGCCCACGGCGTGAGCGGGTTCGAGCCGAAGCCGCCCGTGCAGGAGGCGAACGCCGCCGCGTCGGGCGCGGCGGCGCCGGTCATGAACACCTGGAAGTCGCCCGTGCCCTGCCCGAACGTCGGCGCGCTCGGCAGGGGCGTGTTCCCGACCACGGAGGAGAGCAGGTACGTGAACGGGTTCGGCACGGTCTGGTCGCAGAACGCGGCCTGGGCGAGGACGGGCTTCGACGACTGGGCGATCGAGCCGTTCGGGTTCGCGAGCAGGTTCGGGAGCGGGCTCGACTTCAGGTGCCCCGCGAAGTTGATGGGGTCGGCCGGGTCGAGGATCGTCTTCGCGACCGCGAGGAACTGCAGGTACGCCGCGGTGCCGGGCGAGATGCCGAGCCCGGTGAGGAGCTCGTCGGTCGAGGGGCCGAAGGCGGGCGAGGTCGTGAAGATGTCGACGATCGTGCCGCCGCCCACGTTGAGCGTGCCCGCCCCGAGGCGCGGGTTCACGGCGAGGTTCATCGCGCCCTGCAGGGCGCCGAGCGACTGGCCGAGGTAGCGGACCTTCGCGGGGTCGATGACCACGCCGCCCGCCGCGAGGTGGTCGAAGACCGGGTTCGTGGTCGGGGGCGGACCGGTCGGGACGAAGGCGAGGGCGCGCACGAGCTGGGACTGGTCGATCGCGTCCTGGCGGAGCGTGTCGCGGGTGCGGAAGAAGTTCACCGACACGAGGAAGTTGCCCGAGACGATCGGGATGCCGTGCGTGCCGTCCCAGCCGCAGCCGGCAGGGTTCGTGGCGCAGGCCTCGGACACCGGCCGCACCGCGTACCCGACCGCGCCGCAGGTGCCGGGCGGCTTCGCGTCGCCCTGCGCGCCGGCGGGGAGCGGCGAGGTGCAGGCGGTGGTGTGGTCGGCGCAGATCGGGAAGCCGGAGATCGTCACGTCGCCCTTGTTGCAGAGCGAGCGGTCGCCGTGCTTCGCCGCGTCGATCGCGACGGTGATGAGCCCCTTCGCGGCGAGGCCGTTCGCGACCGTGAGCATGTCGGCCCGGCCGTCGCCGAAGCCGTGGCGGAAGACCACCATCGGCGCGCACTTCAGCGCCGACAGCGCGCCCGGGCAGGCGGCGAGGTTCGGGTTCGTCGCCTTCGGCACGGCGACGAGGACCGGGATGCTCTCGGCGCTGCCGTTCGCCGGGTTCGCGAAGAAGGCGCCGGAGGCGGGGTCGAGCAGGTTGAAGGTCGAGATCGAGGTCTCGAGCACCTCGCCGAGGTTGTCCGATGGCACGGTCGCCGCGACGCCGTAGCGCGCGTACGCCTGGGCGGGCGTGAAGCTCGTGACGGCGCCCGGTGCGGCGGACAGCCCCGGGAGCGCGTACGGCAGCGCCGCGAGCTGCAGCGCCTGGGAGAGGATGGTCTGGGTGCGGAAGGTGTACGCCATCGCGACCTGCGCGTCGGAGAGCCCGGCCGCCGTCACGACGGGCCTCAGCTGCAGCCGCATCGCCTCCAGGCCGGCGGCGGTCTCGTCGTCGATGCCGAGGAGCGCGGAGTGGCCGCCGACCGAGACCGGGTGGGCGAAGAGCAGCACGTTGCCGACGGTGCCGCGCCCGAGCGCCTTGCCCGCCTTGTCCTTCACGCCGGTCGTGACGATCACGGCGTAGTCGGTCGCGTCCCGGAGCGGCCGCGTCCGGAAGGGTGAGGTCGCGTCGCAGGCCGAGAGGCCCGCGGGCTGGAGCACGATCGCGGTCGAGAGCCCGGAGTCGGTCACCTCGCAGGGCTCGGTGAGGTAGGTGGAGGGGTCCACCTTCGCCGGGTTGGTGCCGGAGAGATCCCAGAGCTGCACGGTGTCGGAGGTCACGGTGGTCGCGTCGATGAGGTCGCTCGTCGCCGCGAGGATGGGCGCGGTGGTGCCGAAGCCGTCGAGGGCCTCGAAGCCCGCGGCCGCGGCGGAGGAGCAGTTGCCGGCGGCGTCGAGCGTGCCGCTCGCGAGCGAGCAGGCGGCGACCTTCGTGAGCTTGCCGGTCGGGCCGGGGTGCCGGAGGAGGTCGATCGGCAGCGGCACGAGGCCGCGGGCCGCGTCGAGCTCCACCACCGTCTTCCGGGGCGCGACCTGGAAGGTCGTCAGCATCGCGAGCTCCTGGTGCGGGAAGCGGGAGTCGGCGACGGTGAACGGCGCGGGCACGCCGGGCGCGGGGGCGGTCTTGTACCCTGCGATGAGCTGGTTGAGGGCCTGCGCGTTCGCGTACGCCGCCTCGTAGGTCCCGAGCTGGGCCTTGAGCAGCGACAGGTTGGCCTCGGTGGTGAGGTCCTGGCCCTGGGCGATGAGGTTGAAGATGGTGGAGGCGTAGACCGCCCGGCCGTCGGCGGTCCTCACGCCGTACGGACCGCCGCGCAGGAACGCGTAGTAGAGCCCCGGCTCCCAGGGGCCGTGGCCCTTCCGGTGCAGCGTGAGCGTCGAGGTCTTCGTCCCCGCGACGAGGTCGGCCGGGGTCAGGGTCTCGAGCGGGATGATCCCCGCGCCGGCGGCGGTGAGCCCCCACACGAAGACGGTGTCCTCCGTGAAGGAGGTGGCGTCGAGCGCGACCGGGCCCTCGGTGACCGCGCCGTTCGCGGCGATCGTCTGATCGACGAGGTCGAGCGTGATCGCGACCTCCTGGTCGTTCGGGAAGCCGCCCGCCGCGTTGAAGGCCTGGAGGAGCTCCTTCTGCGCGCCGTCGGGCAGGCCGCCGAGGCCGAGCGCCGAGCGGGCGAGGTCGTTCGGGAGCGGGATCGCCCCGGCGTTCGGGTCGAACACCACCGTCGCGACCTTGTGGAGCGAGGTGGCCTGCTTGACGTCGGGGGCGCAGGCCCCGAGGCCAGAGACGGAGCCGGCGAGGGCGAGCGCGCCGAGGACGAGGATCCGGGTGCGGGTCATGGCGGTCCTCACTTGTCGAACGTCTGGGTGGCGACCGCGCCGGCCTGCGCGTGCGCGCCGTCGGCGTAGTCGAAGTAGGTGTTCTGGACCCAGTCCACGAGCAGGTCCGGCCCCGCGACGACGCCGTACGGCCCGTCGCGCTGCGGCCCGGGCAGCTGCATCCGGGTGGTCGGGCCGGCCGGATCCATGACCGAGACGTGGCGAACGTTCGCCGACGAGCCGAAGGCGAAGGAGGTGCCGCTCGCGGTGAGGCGCGGGTTGCCGACGTCGACCGTCAGCGCGCCGCCCGGGCGGGCGTACGGCCCGGCGACGTAGCCGGTCGTGACCGTGGGGAACTGGCTCGCGGCCGTGAAGGTGTGGTGCCGGCCCCAGCGCCAGTCGGTGCCCTCGGTGGCGAGGAGCGTGCGGTAGGCCGTGACGAGCGAGGTCACGACCTGCGCCGCGCAGGTGTGCGACGCGACGGGCGCGCCGGTGTCCGGGTCGACGTCGTCGCAGAAGCTCGCCTCGTCGCCGGTGACGCCCGGCTCGAGCATGCGGAGCATGCCCTTCACGGCGCTCGACGAGCTCACCCCCAGCCCTGCCGCGCCGAGGTCGTCCGCGAAGACGCGGACGAGGAGGTCGCGCACGAAGGTGTGGAAGAGGAGGCACGCCGCCGAGTTCGCCGTGTTGGTGGTGTCGGGGTCGTTCGGCGAGAGGTCGGGGTCGATGCCGAGGAGGCCGGTCGGGCAGTCGTAGGCCTTCGTGTTCGCGCCCCAGGCGACGAGCATGGCGCGGGCCGCCTTGAAGTCGGGGCTGCCCGCCTCGGCCGCGTCGTAGCTCGCGTCCTTCAGGATCTCGGTGAAGGCCCGGCCGAGCGAGGAGACGTGGTCGGTCTGGATCGACTCGAGCTCCGCCTCGCCGATCTTGCCGCCGCCCGCCGCGAGCGCCTTCGTCATGCGCTCGGTGATGCGGGTCTGCCGGAAGCCGATCTCGTCCCAATCGAACGAGAGGTAGGGCGGGTAGGCGAAGACGTTGTTGTCCTTCGAGACGCCCACCGGGTCGGAGTTCGCCGTCACGTAGAAGCCCCAGGTCGGGTTCTTCCCGTGCGGCACGTCGGCGTCGTCGAGGAAGCAGCTGCGCGGCGCGGCGACGCCCCCGCAGGCGGGGTCGGAGCCCCACTCCGCCGAGCCGTCGCCCGGGAGCGGGATCCAGGGCGGCTGGAGGTTGGCCGCGGCGGTCTTGCGGACGTCGGCGAAGTCACGCACCGGCAGGAGCGCGTGAGGGTCGTAGGCGATGTTCCCCGCGTCGTCGGCGAGCACGAAGTTCTGCGCGCCGGTCGCGTAGTCCTTGAGCGCCTCGATCGCCGCGTCGACGCTCGCGGCGGTCGCGAGGCCGAAGAACGCCTTCAGGTCCTGCGTCCAGCCCTCGTGGCCGGTCCAGCGCATCGAGACGGCGTGGCCACCCGCGTCTGGCGCCTGGATGATCGGGCCGTGGTGCGGGACGACGAAGACGACCGCGCCCTGGGCCGAGAGGAGCGGCGCGTTCGGCGGCCACGCGGTCGCCTCGTGGAGGAGGCCGTCGGGGCCGCGGACCTTGTACGACTGGGGCGCGGGGATGAGCGACACGGGGCCGCCCTTGAAGAGGACGCACGGGATCTGCGCGGACGGGCAGCTGCCCTGCGGCAGGAACTGCTCGCGGTAGAGATCCGTCACGTCGTAGCCGACGACGGTGACGCCCCAGCCGACGTGCTTGCCGCGCCCCACGAGCGCGCCCGGCGTGCCGGGGAACGAGCCGCCCACGATGTCCATGCCGTCGGCGGCGCGCCGGGAGGTCATCTGCGCGAGGTAGAAGTTGGGCGGGTAGGGCAGGGAGAGGTGCGGGTCGTTCGCGACCATCGCGTGACCGTTCGCGGAGTGGGCCGCGTCCACCACCCAGTTGTTGGAGCCGACCTCGCCCACCTCGGCGTGGAGCGCCTCGCGGAGCGCGCCGTGGCGGACGCCGAGCGGCCCGAGGCTCGCGCCCCAGGCGCCGAGCGCCGCGGCGTCCACCTGCGGCGCCGGCGCGGGCGCGGCGGCGGCCGGGGGTGCGACGAGCGTGTACGTGCGCGCCTGGACCGGCAGCTGCGCGCGGACCCAGGTCTTGAACTTGCCGCCGGTGCCGAAGGCGAGCACGAACTTCCCGTAGTCGGCCTCGGCCCCGATGCTCTCGGAGAGCTGGAACTGCTGCAGGCGAGCGAGCCCGGTGACGTCGGCGAGCGTCCAGGCCGGGAGGTCCGCCGCCTTCACCGGCACGGGCAACTGCGCGTACTCGCCGGGGAGGTCGGCGTCGGTGAGCTCGCCGAGCCGCGCGTTGATGCCGTCGACGTAGGCCTGCACCCGCGCCTTCGTGGCGGGGTCCATCGCGGTGACGAGCGCATCCTCGATGCGGGCGCCGTTGCGCATGGTGAAGAGGGTGCGGAGCTGCACGTCCTGCTCGAGCCCGAGCGGGCCCACGAGCTCGGAGAGCCGCCCGCGCGCCACGCGGCGGAGGAAGTCCATCTGGAAGAGCCGGTCGCGCGCGTGCAGGTAGCCCTGGACGGCGAAGCAGTCGGTGTCGATCGCGCAGTCGACGTGCGGCACCTGCCAGGCGTCGTAGGTGACGGTGACCGCCGCGGAGAGCGACGCGATCTTCTTCGGGGTGAGCGCCTGGGCCGCGTAGCTGATGTGGACGGCCTGGCTGTGCTTGCCCGCGGTGGCGGTCACGGTCGCGGTCTGGCCGGCGCCCGCCACGGCGGGCGGCCGCCAGACGACGAACGGGCCCTTCGAGCCGGAGAGCGTCCCGGCGCCGGTGAGCGACCAGCTCACCTCGGCGCCGCCGGTGACCGTCGCGCTCAGGCTCACCGGCCCGGACGCGGTCACGTCGCCGGACGGCGTGACGGTGAGTGAGTCGGCGAGGTCGCCGGACTTGGCGCAGGCGAGGACGGCGGACGCGAGGGCACACAGGACGACCAGCTTCGCGCGCATGTAGCCTCCGAAGGTGCGGACGTTCGACTGGCGAATCGGGGTGCGACTCTAGGCGGGGGGCGCCGCCACACCCAAGGCTCCACTCGGGTCGAACCCTCTGGCCCGTTTCACTTTTCGTCACCACCTCGACAGACCGCACGTGACGCGGTGCGGTGGCCGCCCGTGCCGCGCTGCGGCGAGGGTACCGACGTTTCACTGGGCGTGGGAGCGCCGGGGCTCTACGATGCGCGCATGCCCCCTGGCCTCCCCCTCCGGTCGCTCGCGTCGCTCCTCGTCGCCTGCACGTCGTGCGCGACGGCCGTCACCTCTTCTCCCGCAGCGTCGGCCGCCGCCTCCGCCGGTGCGGGCTCCGCGGCCTCTCCCGCCGCCAGCGCGCGCGCCCCCGCCTTCTCGCTCCTGGGCACACCCGAGCTCGTCCTCCCCGGCGTCGTCTCCACCGCCGCCTCGACCGAGATCCGGCTCGCCGTGAGCCCCGACGGCGCGCGGCTCCTGTGGGGCGCGATCGGCCAGCCCGGCGCGCCGCGCGGCTGGGAGATCCTGGAGAGCCGCCGCACCGCCGCCGGCTGGTCCACCCCCGCGCCCGCCCCGTTCGACTCCGCCGCGAACGACTTCGACCCGTCCTTCGCCCCCGACGGCTCGGGCGCCTACTTCTTCTCCAACCGCCCGGGCGGCCTCGGCGGCGACGACCTCTGGTTCACGCCGCTCGGGAAGGACGGCGCCTGGGGCGAACCCGTGAACCTCGGCCCCGGCGTGAACACGAAGGGCGACGAGTGGGCGCCGTCGGTCTCCCCGGACGGCACGCAGCTCCTGTTCTGTTCCGACGCCCGCGGCGGCCCCGGTCGCCAGGACCTCTTCGTCGCGCGCCGCGGCGCCGACGGCGCCTGGTCCGACGCCCGGGCGCTGGCCGTGAACGGCCCCGACGACGACTTCGACGCGACCTTCCTGCCGGACGGCAGCCTCGTCTTCTCCTCCGGCCGCACCGACGGCGCCGTGGCGCTGTACTGGGCCCCGGCGAACGCGCCCGGCCCATCCGCCCGCGTCCGCCTCGGCCCCGAGGTGAACGGCGAGGGCGCGGAGCCCTTCACGAACGGCCCCTCCATCGCCGCGACCGAGCCCGGCTGGCTGTACTTCTCCGCCCGCCGCTCAGGCGGCGAAGGCCGCATGGACATCTGGCGGGTGCCCTACCGCGTCGAGCGCTGAGCAGGGCGTGGTGTAGAGCTCGAAGGATTCCTTCGCGAAGAGGGGGAGGGGTTCCGTGGCCGCGGCAGCGGCCGCGGACGCCTTCGCCTCCCTCCGCTCCTCGCGCTCCTGGCGCGCCTCGGCCCTCCGCCGCTCGATGCGCTCGCGCCCGTACTTGAGGAACGCCCGGTACTGGTTGTGGGCCCGGTCGTGACGGGGTCGTCGACGGTGGACGACCCCGTCTCGTTCGCCGGATCGAGGTGGTCCATCTCGAGCCGCTCCGTCTCCGTGCACCGCTCGCCGTTGCAGATCTCGGTGCACCGGTGACCGTCGCGCGCGAGCACCGCGCGGCGAACGCCGAGGGCCACGCGCTGGCGGATGCCCGGCGTGGCCACCTGCTCCGGGATCGCCCGCGGGTGCTTCGGCGCGATGAAGCCGAGCCGCTTGCCGTGCTTCTCGAGCGAGTCGTGGAGCATCTGCTCGAACACCTTCTGCAGGTCGCCGTCGGGGATCTTGTGGGCGAGGTAGCCCTTCAGCGTGTCGAGCTCCGCCTTCAGTTCGCGATCGAGCCCGATGCGCCACTGCCAGCGGCCCTCCGCGACCGGCTCGACGCGGCTGCGGTCGCGGGGGCGGAACAGTGGCGTGGTCGGGACGAGGGTGGGAGTCGGAGACGGGGTCAGAGTCGGCGGCGAGCCCGCCTCGTCCCGAGGAGTGAACCCGGAATCCGTAAGGTCATTCTCCGGTGATGTCCCTGCAGGCGCGTTCGCCGCAGGAAGAGGCGAGACCGTTGGCGCCGAGGCTACCTGCATTGCCGCGATCATCTCCTGCTCCGGAAGCATCGACTGACGAGGTCCCGGCGTCGGCAACTTCCGGATCCCTTCCGCCGGTACGTCCTTCGGCCGGATGGTCACGACGAGCTCCTCCCGAAGAGCGATCGCGGCTACGGCACCCTCACCCAGGCGAGGCGGAGCTCCCTCCCGTCCACGTCCAGCGCCGCGATCGTCCCCGGCGGGAACTCCACGTTCCGCCCCGCCACCGACGCCACCGCGCCCGCGAGCTCCGGGTTGTGCCCCACCATCGCGGTCCCGGCCGCCATCCTCACCGCGAGCATCAGGATCGCCCGCGGGTCCGAGACACCGGACCCGAGCTCGACCTCCGCGTCGGCGCGCACCCCGAGGACCGCCGCGAGGACCTGGGCCGTCTCCCGGCACCGCGTGAACGGGCTCGCGACCACGCGCGAGACCTGCAGCTCCGCCCGGACCCGCCGGACGTGGCTCTCGAAGTCGAGCTTGCCGTCCGGCGTCAACCGCCGGGCGGCGTCGCCGCCCGGGTTCGACGCCTCCGCCCGGGCGTGGCGCACGAGGTAGATCCGCTTCGACACGCCGTGGCCTCCGGGCCGCGCCTAGGCGCGCCGCCTCCCGGAGCGGGTCGCGAGCGCGGCCAGCCGCTCGCGCGAGCGGACGTCCGACCAGAGGGTGGTCAGGTCCATCGGCATCCGGTAGGTCCAGTTCGCGTCGGTGACGGTGCCCGGCACGTTCACGCGCTCGCGCGCGCCCATCGCGTCCTGGAAGGGAAGGAGCAGGAGGTCGCTCCCCGCCCCGTAGACCATGTCGAGGAGCGCGTCGCGCACGCCCTCGTCGAAGCGCACCGGCGCGCGCTCGCGGACCGGCGCGAGCGCCGGCACCTGGAGGAGGGCCCGGCGCTCGTCGTCCTTCAGCGACTCGTACCAGTCGGCGACCGAGTCGGTGTCGTGCGTGCCGGTCGTGGCGACCGAGAGCGGGGCCCAGCCGGCGGGATCGGTGAACGGCTGGCCGGCGTCGTGCCAGGCGCGCTCCCAGCGCTGCACCTTGTAGCCGGGGATGCCGAGGCGCAGGAGCGACGCGCGCACGAAGTCCGGCACGACGCCGAGGTCCTCGGCGATGACCCGCGCGCCCTTCGCGAAGATGCCGAGCACCTGCTCGCCGTTCCGGATCTGCGCCGGCTCGCTGTCCGGCACGAACCGCGGTGCGCTCCCGTCGTTCGGGAACGTGTAGGTGCGGTACAGCCCGACGACGTGGTCGACGCGGTAGACGTCGTAGAGGTCGGCCATCCGGTGCGCCCGGGCGGACAGCCACGGGTAGCCCTCGCGGTCCATGACGTCCCAGCGGTAGACCGGCAGGCCCCAGTCCTGGCCCGTCGCGCTGAACGCGTCGGGCGGCACGCCCACGCGCGCGTCCATGCGGAAGTCGCCGCGGCGCGACCAGACGTCGGCGGAGTCGCCGGCGACCATGAAGGGCAGGTCGCCCGCGAGGTCCACGCCGGCCGCGTTGACGCCCTTCCTCGCCTCGCGCCACTGCAGGTCGAGCTGCCACTGCACCCAGGAGAGGAACAGGATCTTCCGGGCGTGGCGCCCGCGGGCCTCGTCGAGCGCCGCGGCCTGCCGCTCGCGCAGCGGCTCCGGCCACTCGGTCCAGGGGCGCCCGCCGAAGTCGTCGTCGTGGAGCGCGACGAAGAGCGCGTAGTCGGGCAGCCAGGCCGCGTTCTCCTTCACGAAGGCCTCGAGGGCCTTCGCGCGCGCGGTCCTCTTCTTCCACTCGTCGCGCTCGAAGCGGTCGAACGCGAGCGAGAGCGCCCGGCCCTTCAGCGCCCGGACGTCCGCCCAGCGGACCTTCGGGGAGGCGCGCACCTCGGCGAGGAGGCGCCGGTCGTAGTCGGTGAGCGCGGCCTCGCCGCCGGCCGCGTCGAGGTCGGGCAGCGCGGCGAGCGCCACGTAGACCGGGTCGAGCGCGAACGCGGAGAGCGCGCCGTAGGGCGAGTCCTGCCCGCGCGAGGCCTCGTTGACCGGCAGCACCTGCACCATGGAGAACCCGGCCGCGGCGGCCCAGCGGGCGAAGGGCACGAGGTCGGGGATCTCGCCGACGCCGGCGTCGGTCGCGGAGCGGAGGGAGAAGAGCGGGATGAGGACGCCGGCCTGACGTGGCATGTGACCCGGGTGCTCCTGCGGGCGGCGGCCCGGAAGCCGGGCTTGTCTCCGCCGAGGGTGCCGGCATTATCAGGCCTCCAGCCCATCCGGCACCACTCGTTCGGGTATGAGCCAGACTTCACGCGGTCGTTTCGCCCCGTCGCCGACGGGCCCCCTCCACCTCGGGAACGCCCGGACGGCGCTCCTGTCCTGGCTCGACGCGCGCGCGCGGGGCGGCGCGTACGCGATGCGCGTGGAGGATCTCGACGGCCCCCGGGTGCGCCCCGGGCTCGAGGCCCGCATCCTCGCGGAGCTGCGCTGGCTCGGCCTCGACTGGGACGAAGGGCCGGACGTGGGCGGCGTCGCGGCGCCCTACCGGCAGTCGCAGCGCACCGGGCGCTACGAGGAGGCCCTCGAGCGGCTGCGGTCGGCGGGGCAGGCGTACCCGTGCTTCTGCTCGCGCGCCGAGATCGCGCTCGCGAGCCAGGCGCCGCATGGTCCCTCCGACGAGGGGCCGCGCTACCCCGGCACGTGCAGCCGGCTCGCGCCGGAGGAGGTCCGGGCCCGCGCCGCGGCGCGCCGGCCGGCGTGGCGGCTCCGCGCCCCGGAGGGCGAGATCGCGTTCGAGGACGGCGTGCACGGGCCGCAGCGCTTCGACGTCGCCGCCACCGTGGGCGACTTCGTCGTCATGCGGGCCGACGGCGTCGCCGCCTACCAGCTCGCGGTCGCGGTGGACGACGCCGCGATGGCGGTGACGGACGTCGTGCGCGGCGACGACCTCCTCTCGTCCACCGCGCGCCAGCTCCTCGTGCTCTCCGCGCTCGGGCTCCGGGCACCGCGGTACGGCCACGTGCCGCTCCTCCTCGGCGAGGACGGGCAGCGGCTCGCGAAGCGCCACGGGGCGCGGTCGCTCGGGGAGCTGCGGGAGGCCGGCGCGGATCCGCGGGCGGTGGTGGGCCTGCTCGCCGCCTCCGCCGGGCTCGCGGAGCCGGGGGCGCGCCTGTGGCCGTCCGAGCTCGTGGCCGGGTTCTCGCTGGCGCGGATCGGCCGGGCGGCCGCCGTGCTGCGGACCGCCGACGTCGAGGCGCTCGTGCGGTAGAGTCGACGTCCCGATGGCGCTCCTCCGATCGAAGACCCCGGACGGCTGGCTCGACGTCGCGCTCGGCGCGATGGACCTCACGCTCTCCGACCACGCCCACCTCGAGAAGAAGGCCGCGGCGAGCGCGCTCAAGCTCGTCGCCGACCACCCGGACCGGCCCGGGCTCGTGCGCCCGCTCGCGAAGCTCGCGCAGGAGGAGCTGCAGCACTTCCTCGCGGTGCTCACCGAGCTCGGCCGCCTCGGCCACCCGCTCCGGCCGGACGAGGGCGACCCCTACGCGCAAGAGCTCCGCCGGCTCGTGCGCAGCGGCGGGGTGGAGCGGCTCGTGGATCGCCTGCTCGTGGGCGCGCTCATCGAGGCGCGCTCCTGCGAGCGGCTGTTCCTGCTCGCGGAGGGGCTCGCGCGGCCGGGCGGCGACCCCCGGCTCGCCGAGCTCTACGACCGGCTCGCGCGGAGCGAGGGCGGGCACGAGACGCTGTTCCTCGACCTCGCCCGCGAGGTCGGCGGCGCGGCGGCCGACGCGCGGGCCGACGCGATGGCGGAGGCGGAGGCGAGGATCGTGGCGGAGCTGCCGGTCCTCGCCCGGATCCACTAGCGGCGGACTTCCAGCCCCTGCTCTCCGGCCTCCTCGAACGCGGCCGGGTGCGGAACGTCGTCGCCCGGAGCGTCGCCCTGCTGCTCGTCGCCGAGCTTGAACTCGTTGACGAGCGCCTGGAGCGTCGCCGCCTGCGAGGACAGCTCGGCGGCGGCGGAGGAGGACTCCTCGGCGGACGCGGCGTTCTGCTGGGTCACCTTGTCCATCTCGAGGATCGACTGGCCCACCCCGGCGACGCCCTTCGCCTGGTCGCCCGTCGCGGCGGCGATCTTCTCCACGAGGCCGGTCACCTCGCCCACGCCGCTCACGATGCGCCCGAGCCGCTCGCCGACGAGCTTCGAGGCGGCGTCGCCGGCGTTCGCGTGCTGCACCGACTCCTCGATGAGCTGGGAGGTGTGCCGCGCGGCGGTCTTCGCGCGCAGGGCGAGGTTCCGCACCTCCTCGGCGACGACCGCGAAGCCCCGGCCGGCCTCGCCGGCCCGGGCGGCCTCCACGGCGGCGTTGAGCGCGAGGAGGTTCGTCTGGAAGGCGATGTCGTCGATGTCGCGGATGATCCGGCGCGTGCCGTCGGCGCCGATGCGGATCTTCTCCATGACCGCCTGCATCTCGGACATCGCGGCGGCGCCCTCGGTGGCGTGCTCTCGGGCGGCGCGCGCGAGGCCGTTCGCGCTGGCGGCGCTCGCCGCGGACTCGCGGGTGGAGCGCTCGACCGTGGAGATGGTGGAGGTGGTCTCCTCGAGCGCGGCGGCCTGCTGCGACGCGCCCGCGGCGACCGCCTGCGAGGACGAGGCGATCTGGGCGGCGGCGCCGTTCACCTGGGAGGCCGCGTCGGCGACCTTGCGGATGGCCGTCTGGAGCGCCTCGGCGGTGGAGTTCACCGCGCCGGAGAGCCGGGCGTGGTCGCCCATGAAGAACCCCTCGACGCGCGCGGTGAGGTCGTGCCTCGCGAGCCGCTCGAGCGCCTCGGTGGCCGCGGTGCTCGTGGTGGTGACGCCGTCGAGCACGCTGTTCATGCCGTCGATGATGGCCCGGTAGTCTCCGGCGTGCCGGGACGGGTCGGCGCGCTGGGAGAGCATGCCGAGCTCGGCGGCGCTTGCGAGGTTCGAGACGTCCTCGAGGAGCCGGCCGATGGCGTCGCCGCTCGCGATGAGCCCCTCCTTCAGCGGCGCGAGGTCGCCCCGGAATTCGATGTCGAGCGCGGGCGGCCGCACCCCGTGGCCGAGCGACTCGACGAAGCGGGTCGCGGCGACGGTCGGGCCCGCGAGGGCCTCGAGCGCGCCGTTGATGCCGTCGACGATGGCGCCGTAGTCGCCGGGGTGGCGCGAGGCGTCGGCGCGCACGTCGAGCCGGCCCTCGCGCGCGGCGTCGGCGAGGTGGCCCGCGTCGTCCACGAGGGCCTCGAGCGAGTCGATGCAGCGGTCGAGGTTGGCCTTCAGCC
This sequence comes from Anaeromyxobacter sp., assembly GCA_046351695.1. Lineage (GTDB taxonomy): Bacteria > Myxococcota > Myxococcia > Myxococcales > Anaeromyxobacteraceae > Anaeromyxobacter. Next base: position 185,644 of record JAXLYA010000004.1, read on the forward strand.
CGGCGAAGTCGCCGCGCCAGGCGGTGTTGGTGGGCGAGGGGATGCGGCCCTCGGCGAGCTCGGCGACCGCGGCGGCGGACGCCTGGATCGGCCCGACGACGGCGTCGAGCGTGTCGTTCACGCCCTTCACGATGCGGCGGAAGTCACCCTGGTGGCGAGAGATGTCGGCCCGCTCCGAGAGGCGGCCCTCCACGCCCGCGGCGGCGAGGGTCGTCGAGTCCTCGACGAGCGCGTTCACGGCGTCGATGCAGCGGTTGAGCGAGGCCCTGAGCTCGTCGAAGTCGCCCGGGTAGGGCTCCTCGATGCGCCCGGGCACGTCGCCGCGGGAGAGCCGGTCGAGGCTGGCGCCGGCGAGGTAGAGCGGCTCGACGAACGCGTCGAGCGCGGCGTTCTGGTCCTGGATGGCGGACCTGAAGTCGGGGTGGACCTTCTCCGGGTCGGCGCGGTCGCCGAGCCGGCCGGCCGCGATGGCCTCGGCGGCGCTGCGGCTCGCCTGGGAGATGCCCTTCACGGCGTCGGAAACGGTCCGCGAGAGCTGCCAGGCGACGAAGCCCGCGAACCCGCCGAGGAGCACGAGGCCGGCGAGCGTCAGCCACGCGCTCCCGACCAGCGTGCGGTGCGCCTCGGTCTCCATCGCGGCCGCGCGCTCCGAGAGCAGCTTCACGAGGGCGTCGGAGGCGATGCGGTGCCGGGCGTAGGCGGCCTTCGCGGCGTCGAGCGCCGCGAGCGCCTTCATCGCGTCGGAGTCGTCCATCGCCTTCGCGAGCTCGGCGCTCTTCGCGAAGACCACCGCGGCGGGCTCGTGGGCGGCCTCGAGCGCGGCGGCGAGGTCGGCGTCGAGCCCCGTGGAGCGCCAGTGCGCGACCGCGTCCTCGTGGGCCTGCCGGTGGCGGGCGATGGCCTCGACGATGACGGTGCGCTTCGCGGGGTCGTACTCCTGCGCGAGCTTGAGCAGCTCGCCGTGGGTCTCGAGCGCATAGAGCGGCGGCGGCGCCACGTCGGCGATGAACTCCTTCGAGGCGACCACGCGGCGGTAGAGCGACCCGCCGACGGCCACCTTCAGCGCGGGCACGTAGACGATGGCCGCGGCGGCGATCATCCCGCCGACCACGAGGAGCGCGAGCGCCTGGACGGCGCGGGCGAGGGAGAGGCGGTCGAGAAGGGTGAGGCGCATGGGGGGACGCGGACCTCCACCCCCCGCTGATCGCACGAACCCTGCCAGCCCGGGCGCAGCTGAACCGTCCGTAATTCTTGCCGCTTTACTGTGTGACCGCGGGTTCGTGCAACCCCGGGGTGCCCTCCGCGCCTACCGGACCGGCCTCCCATCGCCGTCGAGCAGCGCCGGCGCGGGCAGCCCGGCCTTCTCGAGCTGCGGCAGGATGGCCTTGCGGTCCCCGACGAGCACGATGGTCATTCCGTCGAGTGAAAACGTGCCGTCCTTCGCGGTGGTCGCGGCCTTCGCCGCGTCGACCGCCGAGAGCGCGTCGGCATCCCGCCGGAGCGCGTCCGGCGGGTGGCCGTTCATCGCCGCGCGCGCGAGGAGCTCGCCGAGCCCCTGCGTGGTCTGCGCCTGCTCGACCATGCGGAACCGCAGGCTCTCCTTCACCTTCACGAGCTCCGCCTCGGGGAGCCCCGCCGCGAGCGCGCCGAGCTCCTTCTTGATCTCGACGAGCGCCGGCCCGGTCACCTCGGTCTGCACCGAGGTCGAGACGACGAACGTGGTCTGGACCCCGTCCTCGAGGACCCGGCTGCTCGCGCCGTAGGTGTACCCGTTCTTCTCGCGCAGGTTCTGGTTGAGGCGCGAGGTGAACGAGCCGCCGAGCGCGGTGTTGACCGCCTCGCGGGTGAGGCGCGCGACGTCGTCGGCGCGCGCGACGGGCCGGGCGACCTGGATCACCGTCTGCGGCGCGCCGGGCCGGTCCACGAGGAACCAGCGCCCGCCCTGCGCGGCCGTGATCGGGGCGGGCGGCGAGGCGGCGGCGGGGCCGCGCGCCTGCCACTTCCCGAAGCGGGCCTCGAGCGCCGCCTTCACCGCGGCGGGCTCGACGTCGCCCACCACCACGATGACCGCGCCGCGCGGGTCGAGGAGCCGCGGGGCGAGCGCGCGGACGTCGGCGGGCGTCGCCGCGGCGAGCGTGCGCGCGTAGCCGTCGGTGGGCCGGCCGCGGTAGTCCTCGGGGCCGTAGAGCGTCGCCGCCGTCGCGACCGCGGCCACCGCGCGCGGCTCCGCGGCGCGGGCCTCGGCGCGGCTCCTCGCGAGGTCGAGCTCGCGCTCGACGTCGGCCTGCGCGAGGTTGGGGCGGAGGACCGCGTCGGCGACGAGGTCGAGCGTCGGCCCGAGCTTCGCCGCGAGGCCGATGAAGGAGAGGTCGATCGCGTTGCGGGTGGCCTTCGCCTCCGCCTGCGCGCCGAGCGTGCGGATGGCGTCGGCCCACTCCGGAGCGCTCTTCCCGCCGGCGCCGGAGACGAGGAGCGCGGCCACCACCGAGGCGAGGCCGGACCTCTCGGCCGGCACGAGCCGCTCGCCGCCCGCCGCGAGGACGTGGCCGGAGACGAGCCCGCTCCCGGGCTGCCGGACGATCCGGAGCTCGACGCCGTTCGAGAGCTTCGCGACCTCCGGCGCCGGGGCGCTGAACTTCCCGGGCGCGAGGTCGGCCGGGCGCTGGTCGGGGATCGCCGCCACCACGTCGGAGGCCGGGTACACGCGCAGGTCGAGGCGCCCCTCGCCGAGCGAGCGGGCCGCGTCCTTCACGCCCGCGGCGGTCGCCCCGGTGTAGCGGGCGAGGTCGCGGTCGAACGCGTCCGGCTCGCCGAAGAAGGCCAGGTACTGGTTCATCCGGTCCGCGCGGCGGAGCAGCTGCTCCTTCTCCACGCGGAAGCGGGTCTCCATGCCCGCCTTCACGCGCGTCAGCTCGGCGGGCGTCGGGCCCTTCGCCGCGAGGTCGGCCACGACCGCGAGCGTCTCGCGCTTCACGCGCTCGAGGTCCGCGCCCGGCACGCCCGTCACGTCGATGCGGAACCGCGACTGCAGCAGGTTCTCCTCGAAGGTGGCGCTGACCTCGGTCGCGAGCCGGAGCTCCTGCACGAGCCGGCGGTCGAGCCGGGAGGACGGCCCCTCGGAGAGGATGAGCGAGAGGAGATCCCGCTCGGCGGCGCCCGGCGCGAACTGCGGGGGGCCGTGCCAGACGAGGGTCAGGCGGGGGAGCTCCACCTTGTCGGAGACCACCCGGCGGATCTCGTGGTCGAGCGTCACGGGCGCCGGGCGCGGGTGCGTCGGGGCGCCCCGGTTCGGGACCGCGCCGAACATCGCCTCGACCATCGGGCGCACCTTCTCCGGATCGAAGTCACCGGCCACGACGAGCGTCGCGTTGCCGGGCACGTAGTGCTGGCGGAAGAACGCGGTGACGTCGTCGACGGAGGCCGCCTGGAGGTCGGCGTGCGAGCCGATGACCGGGTGGTGGTACGGGTGGCCCTCCGGGTACATCACGTCCGGGATGACGAGCTCGGAGGCGCCGTACGGCGTGTTCTCGTACGACTGGCGCCGCTCGTTCCGCACGACGTCGCGCTGCAGGTCGACCTTCTCCTTCGTCATCGCCTGGTCGAGCGTGGCGAAGCGGTCCGCGTCCAGCCAGAGGAGGGTGGGCAGGAGCGACGAGGGACCGAACGAGTAGTAGTTCGTCCGGTCCTCGGTCGTGGAGGCGTTGTTGGCGCCGCCGCCGCCCTCCATGATCACGTCGAACTGGTTCCCGGGCACCCGCTTCGTGCCCATGAACATGAGGTGCTCGAAGAGGTGCGCGAAGCCCGTGCGCCCGGGCACCTCGTCCTTCGAGCCGACGTGGAACCACGTGTTCACGACGACCTGGGGCAGCCGGTGGTCGGGGTGGAGCACGACCGTCAGGCCGTTCGGCAGCGTGAAGGTGTGGAGCTCGAGCCTTGCCGGGGCGGGTGCGCTGGACGGCGCAGGGGCGAGCAGCGTGACGGCGAGTGCGAGCGGTGCGAGCACATGACCTCCGGACGGGGGGCGGGGCGGGGCGCCGCTACAGGGAGTACGGCCCGCCCGCGACGTGACATGGTAAAGGACCTCGTGCGCCAGCGCCTCGCATTCCTCGCCGCCGCCGCCGTGGGGCTCTTCCTCCTCGTGGCCGCCGCGCTCTTCGCCCTCTCCCGGGCCCTGGGGCCTCACCAGCCGTGACGCAGCCGACGAAGCCCCACATCACCGTCGAGGCCCGCGACTTCACCCGCTCCGCCCTGTGGGTCGCGCTCTACGTCCTCCTGGCGCTCTACCCGCTCCTGTGGCTCGCGGCGGTGCCGGTGCCGCGCGGCGCCACCTTCCGCGACGACCTCGGCGGCGCGCTCGGCTTCCTCGCCCTCTCGATGATGGCGATGCAGTTCCTCCTCACGGCGCGGTTCACCTGGCTCGCGCCCCCGTTCGGGACCGACCTCGTCTACGCGTTCCACCGGCACATCACCGCCGCGATGGTCGCGTTCGCGGTGCTCCACCCGCTCGTGCTCCTCGGCGGCGAGTTCTGGACCTGGTGGGAGATGCTCCTGCCGTGGGAGGCGCCCTGGGAGATCGGCGCGGGGGTGATCTCGCTCTACGCCCTCCTCGTCGTCTCGCTCACGAGCTGGTTCCGCAAGCGCTGGAAGCTCCCGTACGACGGCTGGCGCAAGGTGCACGGCATCCTCGCGACCGTGGCGGTGGTGCTGGGGCTCTGGCACGGCCTCGCGGCGCAGCGGCTCCTCGAGGCGCCGGTGCTGCGCTGGCTCTGGCTCCTCTGGACGCTGGGCTGGGCGGCGCTCATCCTCCGCGTGCGCATGGCGAAGCCGCTCACGCTGCTGCGCCGGCCTTACGTCGTGCACGAGGTCCGGCAGGAGCCGGGCGACGCCGTCACCCTCGTGCTCGACCCGCACGGCCACCCCGGCTTCCGCTTCCGCTCGGGCCAGTTCGCCTGGCTCTCGGTCGGGAGCTCGCCGTTCGCCGCCGCCGAGCACCCGTTCTCGATCGCCTCGTCGAGCCAGCGCGCGCCGCGCGTCGAGATGCTCATCAAGGCCGCCGGCGACTTCACGCGCGGCCTCGCCGAGCGCGTGAAGGAGGGCGACCGGGCCTACGTCGACGGGCCCTTCGGCACGATGAGCATCGACGCGGTGCCGGACGAGGACGGGTACTGCTTCATCGCCGGGGGCGTCGGCCTCGCGCCGTGCCTCTCGATGATCCGCACGCTCGCCGACCGCGGCGACCGCCGCCAGCACGCGCTCGTCTACGCGACCGTCGAGTGGGACAAGACCCCACACATCGAGACGCTGAAGGCGCTCCAGGAGCGGCTCGCGCTGAAGGTCGTCCACGTCGTGGAGAAGCCCCCGCAGGGTTGGAGCGGCGAGTCGGGCTTCATCACGCAGGCGATGCTCGAGCGCGTCCTCCCGCTCGACGGCCGCCGCTCGTTCTTCATCTGCGGTCCGCCGCGCATGATGGACGTGGTGGAAAATGCGCTTGCACGGATGGGCGTCCCGCTCGGGCAGATCCACTCGGAGCGGTTCGATCTGGTGTAGCTGACGCACTGCACCGGCGGTGTACCCTCTCCGTGTCCACGGGCGACGGGACCCGGCGCTCCGTTGAAACACGCAACAGACCGTCTAGTGTCGGGCGCTCGCGCATGGAGACGCCCTCCCGCCCACCTCACCCGTTCGAAGCGGCCGGCTCTCGTACCTGCAGCTGCCGGCCGCCGACCTCGCCGTGTCGGCGCGGTTCTACGCGGGCGTGTTCGGGTGGCGCTGCAAGGGCGACGGCGCGCGGCACCGCGCGTTCACCGACGCGACCGGGCACATGATCGGCGCGTTCATCACCGGGCGGCTGCCCACCGGCGCGCCCGGGATCCTGCCGTACGTGTACGTGCACGGGATCGACGCGGCGCTGGCGCGCGTCGTCGCGTACGGCGGCGAGGTGGTGCGCAGCCCGTATCCGGAGGGCGACCTCTGGGTCGGGACGTTCCGGGATCCGGCCGGCAACGTGCTCGGCGTCTGGCAGCACGGGCCGCGGTAGCGCGGCCCCGCGTCCGGGCCGGCGCGCCTGCTCAGATCTTCCGGCCCGGGATGCCGAGCGGCTCCGCCGCGAGCTCCTTGCCGGTCTTCGCGTCGAGCAGGCGGATCGCGAAGAAGTTCGCGGCGAGGCCGCGCTGGTCGCCGAGCGTCCAGGCCTTCTTCGGCGTGAAGACGAGCTCCACGTCGACGGCGCCGCCGCGGAGCGCGGCCTCGAGCGCGGCGCGATCGGCCGCGGCGGTGTCGGGCGGGAAGTAGACCTGCGTCTCGAGGTTGCGCGTCGCGGGCTCCCCGCCCTCCTCGATCGCCTCGGGCGTGCCGTGGGTCAGCGAGGCCGGCCCGGCCGGCAGGCGCGAGGCCACGAGCAGGAAGAGCGCGTCGCCGCGGGGCACGATCCGGACGAGGCCCGCGCCGGGCACGCGCACGACCTTCTGGTGGTCGTAGGAGGACGCGAGGAGCTTCGCGACCTCCTTCTGGCAGCGGCCCTTCGTGGCGGCGCTGCCGGTGCACGGCGTCGTCGTGCGCGCGACGTACGCGGCGAGGTCCGGCACGCGGGTGGCCTTCCCGAAGAAGGACGCGAGGTCCCCGCCGCGGGCGGCGGCGGGCAGGGAGAGGGCGGCGGCGAGGAGCGGCGCGGCGAGACGGGACATGCGGCCTCCGGGTGGAGATCGGTGCATAGCGGGCGAGCGCCCGGCATGCCAGCCGCTCGCTCGGAGCGCCGGGAGGAGGCCTACCGCCGCCGGTCCTCTCTGAGGAGGTCGAGGCTGTTCACGGAGAGACCGAGCGGAGGCAGCTCCCGGAGCCGTCGCTTCGCTTCGGAGAACGGCCGGAGCGCAGGGCGGACCACGAGGCCTCGCTCAGCATCACCGGGAGGCACGACGCGAGCGATCGGCAGGCCGCGCTCGGTGACGAGCAGGGAGTCACCGCGGCTCACGCCGCGAAGGTGGCCGGAGAGGTGGGCCCCGAGGTCCGCGACATCGACGCGCTTCATGAGCGCATCGTCCTTCTGCCTTCCGCTCGGAGTCAAGCCGGGGAGGACGCCCCTGGCCTACCCCAGCGCCGCCTTCAGCATCGCGTCGTTCTCGGCCGGCGTGCCGATCGAGATCCGGATGCAGCCCTCGAGCCCCGCGTAGTGATCCTGCCGGCGCACGAGGATGCCGGCGGCGAGGAACTTCTGGTACGCGGCCGCGGCGTCGGGCGTCCGCACGAGGAGGAAGTTGCCGGCGGACGGGTAGGGCTTCCACGTCGGGTGCCGCTCGAGCGCCGCGAGCACGCGGGCGCGTTCCGCGCGGATGCGCTCGACGAGCGGCTGGACGTAGCCGGGCGCCTCTAGCGCGGAGAGCAGGATCGCGGTCGTGTGCACCGGGATGCAGAACGGCGGGATGCACGCCCGCACGACGGACGCCACGCGCTTCGAGCCGAGCAGGTAGCCCGCGCGGATGCCGCCGAGCGACCAGGACTTCGAGAAGGTCCGGAGGATCGCGACGTGCTCGTTCGCGCGCGCGAGCGGGCGAAAGTCGGTGCCGGCGAAGGCCTGGTACGCCTCGTCGACGACGAGGAGCCAGCCCCGCTCGGCGGCGCGCGCCGCGAGCCGCTCCACGTCGGCGGCGGCGAACATCGCGCCGGTGGGCGCGTGCGGGACCGGGAGGAAGCAGACGCCGGGCGGGCCGCCCATCTCCGCGAGGAGCCCCTCGAGCGGGAGCGTGAAGCCCGGGCCGAGCGGGAGGCCCTTCCACGGCGTGCCCGCCGCGGCGGCGCCGCCCTTGTAGTACGGGAACGCCGGCACCGTATCGAGCACGCTCCGCGCCGCCATCGCGAGCGCGAGGCAGAGCAGGTTCGAGCCGGGCGCGAGCACCACGCCCTCCTCCGGCCAGCCCTCGTGCTTCGCGAGCGCGGCGCGCACGTCCTCGGCGTGCAGCTCCGGGTAGCGGTTCCAGTCGAGGTGTCCGAGCCGCTCGAGCGCCTTCGCCTTCACGGCGGGCGGGAGGTCCTCGGGGCTCTCGTTCTGGTCGAGCTTGATGCGCGCGTCGCTCTTCGCGTACGGGTAGTCCGCGACGTTCGCGAGGTGGGGCTTGAAGGCGTCCATCTTCGAGTCCTGCGTTCCCTGCCGTGTCGCTACGGCTCCAGCACCGCGTTCACCACCACCGCCGCGAGCAGCCCGACGACCGCCGGGCCCGAGCCGCCTCAGGCCCCGCAGCCGAGGGCGGGCACCGCGAAGGTGATCCCGGCCCCGGCGAGCCCGGCCGCGGCGGCCATCCAGCCGCGATGCCGCATGAGCCACTCGCGCAACGGCGTCATGTCCGGTACCTATCACCTCCATGGCTTACCTGCTCGTCCTCTTCGCCCTCCTCGCCGGCGTCAGCCTGCCGGTGCAGGCCGGCGTCAACGCCGCCCTCGCGCGCGGCGTCGGCCGCCCGGAGTGGGCCGGCGTCGTCTCGTTCGCGGTGGGGCTCGTCGGCATCGCCGCCTACGCGCTCGTCTCCCGCGCGCGCGTCCCGACCACCGCCGAGCTCGCCGGCATCCCGGGGTGGGCCTGGACCGGCGGCCTCATCGGCGCGTTCTACGTGACGAGCGTCATCCTGCTCACGCCGCGGCTCGGGCTCGCGCTCACGATGGGCTTCGCGGTCGCCGGCCAGCTCGTCGGGGCGCTCGTGCTCGACCAGATCGGCGCGTTCGGCCTCGACGCGCGGCCGGTCACCCTGTCGCGCGCGGTCGGCGTGGTGCTGCTCGTCGTCTCCGTGCTGCTCATCCGCCGGTAGCCGGCCCGAGCCGCCCGTGAGCCCCGTCCGCATCGCCGCCGTCGCGACCGTCACCGCCGCGCTCGTCCTCTATGGCATCGGCACGTGGCGGGAGCGTCGCGCCGGCCGCGCGACCGCCGGCGTGCGCGGGTTCCTCTCCGCCGGCCTCGCGTGCGACGTGCTCGCGACGCTGTTCATGATCGTGGCGACCGGCGGCCTCTCCCTCACGCTGCACGGCGTCCTCGGCTACTCCGCGCTCGCGCTCATGACGGTGGACGTCGTCCTCCTCTGGCGGCACGCGCGCGCCCACGGCGACGCGCCGCTGCCCCAGGGGAAGCGCCGGTATGCGACGCTCGCTTACGCGTACTGGGTCTTCGCCTACGTGGCGGGGGCGGCGCTGGTCGCGTCGCGGCACGCGGCGACCCGCTGAGCCGGCGTTTCCGGAGGCCGGAGGTGCACCGGTCGTGAGAGACTCCGGGTGCATGCGCTCCGTACTTTCTCGCCTCGGCGCCTGGCTGCGCCGCGCGCCCGCGGCAGCAGACGCACCTCCCGATGGCCCATCGGCGGCGGCGGTCGAGGCGAACGACCGCGGGCACGCGGCGCGCGATGCGGACGACGTCGAGGCCGCCGTCGTGGCCTATTCCGAGGCCGCGCGGCTCGCACCGGAGTGGCACGCGCCCTGGTTCAACCTGGGGGTGGTCACGAAGCAGTCCGGCCGCTGGGACGCGTGCCGCGACGCCTGCCGCCGCACCCTCGCGCTCGAGCCGAGCGAGGGTGCGTGGTGGAACCTCGCCGTCGCCTGTACCGCGCTCGGCGACTGGGCCGGCGCCCGCGAAGGCTGGCGCGCGTGCGGCATCGAGGTGCCGGACGGTGACGGACCGCTCGAGATGCGGCTCGGGCTCGTGCCCATCCGCCTTGCGACGAACCGGGGGGAAGTGGTCTGGTGCGATCGCATCGATCCCGCGCGCGCCGTCGTCCGCAACGTCCCGCTGCCGGAGAGCGGGCGACGGTACGGAGACCTCCTCCTGCACGACGGCGCACCCCACGGCTCCCGCATGCTGGGGGACCGCGAGGTCCCGGTCTTCGATGAGCTGACCCTGCTCGCCGCCTCGGGCCGTTCCACGTTCGTCGTGACGACGGAGCAGCCCACGGCGGAGGATTCGGCCGCACTCGCAGCCGCGTTCGAGGCCGCCCAGCTCCCCGCGGAGGACTGGACCACCCAGCTCCGCTTCCTCTGCAAGGCGTGCAGCGAGGGGCGACAGCACGCGGAGGGGGAGCGCCACGAGCCGGACCCAGAATGGAAGACGAGCCACGATCTGGGCGTCGCGGCCGTGAGCGTGGAGCCCGTGCTCGCGGTGCTCTCGGCGTGGGCGGAGGGCGGGGCCGGACGCGGGTACGGGCCGGTCGAGCTCGCGCTCGAGGGCGGCGCGTCGGCCTGAACTCCGCGCCCCGCACGCCCCGAAAGTTACGCCACTGGTGGAGCGCATGGTGGAGCGCACGCCAGAGCCGGTCCGGTCATGCTCCGCCACCGATGGGTCCATGGCTTGACGGACATATGCCTGCATAGGCATATAAGCCCCATGGAATCCTCCTTCGCGATCGTCGCGGAGCCGAACCGGCGGGCGATCCTGGGCATGCTCGCCACCTCCGAGCGCTCGGTCGGTGAGCTCGAGAAGAAGCTCCGGCTCACCCAGACCTCGGTCTCGAAGCACCTGCGCGTGCTGCGCGAGGCGGGGTTCGTCGAGGTGCGGATCGACGCGCAGCGCCGCGTGTACCGGATCCGGCCGGAACCGCTCCGGGAGATCGACGACTGGCTCCAGCCCTTCCGGAAGTACTGGTCGTCCCATGTCGACGCGCTGGAGCGGCACCTCGACCGGATGGAGGCGAGGAAGGCGCAGGCGAAGGGCCAGGGAAAGGGCGGGCGATGACGGCGAAGGATCGAGGCGGCTACGCGCCGGGGCCGGCCCGGGGCGCGCGCGTGGAGAAGGACGGGGACGCCTGGACGCTCGTGCTCGTCCGGGATCTCCGCCACCCGCCGGCGCTGGTCTGGGAGGCGCTGACCGATCCCACGGAGCTCGTGGAGTGGGCGCCGTTCGACGCCGACCGGAACCTCGCCGCGCCCGGGCCGGTGACCCTCTCGACGGTCGGCGCGCCGCAGCAGCAGGTCCAGGCCTGCGAGGTCACGCGGGCCGAGGCGCACCGGCTGCTCGAGTTCAACTGGGGCGGCAACGTGCTCCGGTGGGAGCTCGAGGTGCAGGGCGGCGGCACGCGGCTCACGCTCTGGCACGCGATCGACCGCCGCTTCATCGCCTGGGGCGCCGCGGGCTGGCACCTGTGCCTCGACGTGCTCGACCGGTTCCTGTCGGGCGCGCCGATCGGCCGGATCGTGGGCGCGGATGCGCTGCAGTTCGAGGGCTGGCAGCGGCTGACCACCGAGTACGCGAAGCAGTTCGAGGGCGCTCCCTGAGCGCCGGAGAGAGGTGACGCCATGGACGTGTTCCTGAAGGTCGTGCAGGTCCTCCTCGCGCTCCACACGGCCATGGGCGCCGCGTGGAAGTTCACGACGCCCGTGACGGCGGTCCCGTCGCTGGCGGCGCTGACGCAGGGCGGGTGGGTCGGGCTCGGCGTCGTCGAGCTCCTCCTCGCGGTCGGCCTCGTGCTGCCCGGGCGATCGCCGGCGCTCGCCCGCGCCGCCCCGCTCGCCGCGGCCGGCGTCGCCGCGGAGATGCTGCTCTTCGTGGCGGTGAGCGTGGCCTCGGGCGCCGCCCACGCGGGGGAGCTCGGCTACTGGCTCGTCGTGGCGGCGATCTGCGGCTTCGTCGCGTGGGGCCGCGTCCACCGGGCCCCGGCGGCGGCCTCCGCGCCGTGACGCACCCGGCCAGCGTCACCTGTTCACGGTACGCGTACTTCGCGTGAGAGGCGGGCCCGGCGGGCCGCCCGGCGCTACGCGACCCGGACACCCGGAGGCTGGCCATGCAGAGGAATCCGTTCCTGGCGCTCCTGCTCGTCCCGCTGATCGCGTGCAGTGGCGGTGGTGGCGGGGACGACGGCGGAGGTGGCGGAGGCGGCGGAGGGACGCCGGACCCCGGCCCCTCGAGCGGCGGCGGCGGCGCGAGCACCCAGGTCGGCTCGCTCGTCGCCAAGGCTGGCCCGAGCCAGGGCGCGGGCATGGCGGGCGCCGGCGGCGGGAGGGTGAACCTCTGGTCGATCGACGCGAGCCCGATCGTGCTGAAGACGGCGCCCGGCCTGCCCGCGAAGCCGGTGTGGAACCGGCCGGCCATCGCGCTCGGGGCGAACCCGCGGACGTTCGCCGGGACCTCGACGTACACGGCGAGCGGCAACGTGAAGGGAGACGACGGCACGAACCTGGCGACCGCGCTCTGGGTGAAGCCCGGCGCCACGTTGAAGGTGGAGCCTCCGTCCGCGCTCGGCGCCCTCCTCGTGAACGGGCCGATCGTCATCGAGGGGACGCTCTCGCTCGGCCGCGCCGCCGACGGCGCCCTGGACTCCGCCTCGCTCTTCGTCGGGGGCACGGTCGTCGCCCTCGCCCCGGCCGGGAAGATCCTCGCGGCCGGCGACGACGGCGGGGCCGGGGCGGGCGGGAACGGCGGCAGCGTGGCGCTCGGGGCGACCCAGGGCGTGTTCGTCTTCGGCACCGTCGACGCGAGCGGCGGGACCGGCGGCACGGCGGGGGGCAGCGGCGGGGTCGTGGTGGCAGGCGTCGGCCTCGTGCCGGTCACCGGGATCCCGGCGCCGACGGGCGGGACGGCGGTCTTCACCGGGCAGGTGACCGTCGCGGGCGGCGCGGGAGGCACCGGGCCGGGCGGAGCCGCGGGAGAGTTCCTGCTCGGGTTCGGCGGCGGGGGCGGCGGAGGCGGCGGCGTGTTCCGGGCGGAGCGCGGCGGAGGCGCCGCGCGGGCCGCGCGGGCGAGCTTTCCGGATGATCTCGAGGCCCACGTCTACGGCACCGTGCGCGCGAACGGCGGCTCCGGCAGCGCGGGCGGCAGCGGGGGCCTGATCCAGGCGTCCGGCGTGAAATGGACGGTCGCCGCCGGCACGCTCGACGTGTCGGGCGGGACGGGCAGCGGGTTCGGCCAGGGCGGGCCGGGCGGCGACATCGCCCTCGGCGGCTCCGGCGGCGAGGTCTGGGTGGAGGGGACCTGCCTGGCGCGCGGCGGCGACTCCGGCGTGAGCCAGGGCGCCCGCGGCGGCTCGGTCACCGTGGTTTGGGACGACAGCACCTCCCTGGCCGTAGGGCCCATCCACGTGTCGGCGAGCGTCGACGCGCGGGGCGGCGGCGGGGACCGCGGCGGGCCGGGCGGCGCCGTGAACCTCGAGGCGACCGGCGCCGTGACCGCCGTCGTGGACGGCGTGGAGCTCGGCGGCGCCCCCGGGGTGGGCGTGGGGCCGGGCGGGCCGGGCGGCGAGCTCGACCTCTACACGACGGACGGCGAAGCCTACGGGCCGATCACCGTCGGCGTCCCGATCCTCAACAGCGGCGGGAGCAGCACCGGCGGGAACGGCGGCGCGGGAGGTGGGGTCACCGTCGAGGGCAAGGCCATCTCGCTCGCCGCGATCACCGCGAACGGCGGCAACGCGGCGGTCGAGCTCGCGGGAGGCCCGGGCGGCCACGTCCGAGCCACGGGCCACGGCGGGACCACCACCGCCACCGCCCCGATCTCGGTGAAGGGCGGCACGGGGACCCCGGCTGGCGTCGTCGGCACCGTGATCCTCGACGGGGTGGCGAAGCCGCTCGTGAACGGCGTCTACACGCCCTGACCCATCGCCGCGTCGATCGTCTCGGCGAGGTAGCGCGCGGCGAGGCCGACGGTGCGCTCGTTCCCGGCCGCGTCGCGCCCGAGGCCCGGCGCGACCTCCATCACGTCGCCGCCGCAGAGGCCCACCTCGCGGCCGAGGCGGCGGATGAGCTCCGAGACGAAGTCCGGGGTGAGGCCGCCGGGCTCCGGCGTGCCGGTCGCGTCGGCCCAGCGCTCGTCGGTGCCGTCGATGTCGTTCGAGAGGTAGACCGCGCGCACCCCGCTCGCCTTCACGTGGCGGACGATCGCGTCCACGGCGGCGGCCGGGTCGCGGTTCACATCCTCCGCCCAGAACTGCCGCACGCCGAGGGTCGACTCCCAGTGCTCGCGGGTGCGGCGCGTGGCGCGGATGCCGACCTGCACCATCCGGCCGCCGCGGCCGACGAGGTCGTTCGCGTGGAACGACCACGTGCCGAAGCAGTAGCGGACGCCGAGCCGCTCCTCGAGGAGGTCGGTGTGCGCGTCGAGCTGCACGATGCCGAGGCCGGGCACGTGCGGGGCGAGCGCCTTCACCACCGGCCAGGCGCAGGAGTGATCGCCCCCGAGCGCGAAGATCCTGGCGTCCGGGTTCACCGAGAGCGCGAGCCCGAGCGCCCGCTCCGCGATGGAGAGCGGCGAGACCGGGAGCACGCCCGCGTCCGCCGCGCCCGGGTAGAGCGCCGCCCGGGAGGCGGCGAGCTGCGCGGCCGAGAGCATGTCGTCGTGGAGGAGCTGCGGGACCACGAACACGTCGCCGAGGTCGACGAGGCCCGCGGCGCGCGCCCGCTCCGCGCGGCGTGGGTCGTCCGCGAGGAGCCGCGCACGAATGGCGCCCGGCCCGAGGTTCGCGCCGCGGCGGAAGCCGGCGCCCACGTCGGACGGGATCCCGAGCAGGAAGCCGCGCGCGGTCGCGAGGCGGGCGAGGTCCTCCTTCCAGCGGGCCTGCACGCCGGCCTCGTCGGCCGCGCCGTAGAGCGAGCGCTGGAGCGCCTCCTGCTCGGCCTTGCCGGTCGAGACGAGGTGGATGCCGCCGCCCGCGGGGCGGAGCAGGCGGGCGAGGGTGTCGGCGGGCGTCGTCACGCCCGTCCTTTACCTCACGCCTTCCAGGCGCGCACGAACTCCACGAGGGTGCGCACCCCGAAGCCGGTGCCGGCCTTCGGCGTGTAGCCCTTCTCCCGGCCGGAGTGCGACGGACCCGCGATGTCGAGGTGGGCCCAGGGCGTGTCCTTCGCGAAGGCGTGCAGGAAGTGGCCGGCGCTGATGGCGCCGCCGAGGCGGTCGCCGGTGTTCTTGAGGTCGGCGCGGTCGCTCTTGAGCGAGTCCTTGAGGGACTCGGTGAGGGGGAGCCGCCAGACCTCCTCGCCGGCGGTGCGCGCCGCGGCGAGGACGCCGTCGACGACCGGGCCGTCCGGCCCCATGAGGCCGGCGGTGGTGGGCCCGAGCGCCACCATGCAGGCGCCGGTGAGCGTCGCGACGTCGATCATCGCGGCGGGCTTCATCGTCGCGGCGGCCCAGGCGAGGACGTCGCCGAGGACGAGGCGTCCCTCGGCGTCGGTGTTCGTGATCTCGACCGTCTTCCCGGCGTAGGACGTGAGGACGTCGGTCACCTTGTACGCGCGCCCGCCCGGCATGTTCTCGCAGGCGCCGAGCACGGCGTGCACCGGGAACTCCGGCTTCACCATCGCCACCACGCGGATGGCGGCGAGCACCGCGGCGGAGCCCGCCATGTCGGTGTGCATGTGCTGCATGTTCTCGTTCGACTTGAGCGAGAGGCCGCCGGAGTCGAAGGTGATGGCCTTGCCCACGAGCACGACCGGCGGCCGCTTCGCGCCGGCGCCCTTCGGGACCCAGCTCACCTTCACGAGCCGGGGCTGCTCGGCCGAGCCGCGCGTCACGCCGAGGAACATCCCCATGCCGAGCTTCGCGATCTCCGCGGGGCCCTGCACCTCGACGGCGAGCCCGGCCTTCTTCGCGAGCCCCCGTGCCTCCTCGGCGAGCCGGGCCGGCGTGAGGTCGGCGGGGCCGAGGTTCACCATGTCGCGCGCCCACGCGGTCGCGTCGGCGAGCTCGCGGGCGAGGGCCACCGCCTCCTTCACGGCGGCGGTGCGCGCGACGAGGGCGGGAACGACGACGGTGAGGCCGTTCAGCTTCGTCTTCTTCGAGGGCTCGGTCTTGTAGCGCTCGAAGACGTACGCGCCGAGGAGCACGCCCTCGGTCGCGGCGCGGGCGGCGCCTGCCGCCTCGTTGCCCTCCGCGCCCTCCGGCAGCGTGATCACGAGCTTCGCGGCGCCCGCGCGCGCGGCGGCCCGCGCGGCCTGGCCGCCGGCTTGCCGGAGCGCCTCGCGCGCGTCCTGCGGCCACGGCGCCGCGGCCGCCTTCTTCCCGCCGAGCCCGAGCACGACCACCCGCGCCGCCTTGAGCTTCCCGAGCGTCTGGATCGTGAGCTCCTGCCCGGCCTTCGCCTCGAACCGCTCGGCCTCGGCGGCGGCGTAGAGCGCGCCCGAGAGCGCACGGTCGACGGCGGCGACGCGCGCGCCGCGGAAGTCCTCGGCGTGCACCGGGAGGGCGAGGACGTCGGTGACGAGGGTCAGCGGATCCACGCCGGCGGTCTGGACGGCGATCTGGCTGGGATGGGGCATCGGGGTCTCCGTCGGAGGGGGTCCGTCACTTCGAGGGCGGTGGAGGGGCGGGCGGCGCGTCCAGCTTGTCGAGCGCCTCGATGGCCTCGGGCGCGCCGCAGGCGTCGCCGCCGTGCTCGCGCTCGTCGGCCATGATCGCGCGGAGGATCGGGCGGCCCGCCTCGAGGCGGAGGGCGCCCAGCCGGCGGGCGGCGGCGCGGCGGGCGTCGCAGTCGGAGCCGCCGAGGAGCCGGGCGAGGCCGCCGCCCGGGGCGAGGGAGGCCTCGAGCGCGGAGACCACGTCGGCCTCGAGCGGGCCCTTCGCCGCGGCGAGCGCGATGGCGGCGAGCCCCTCGCCCTCGCGCCCCTTCAGCTCGAGGAGCGCCCGGCCGCGCAGGCCGAGCAGCACCGGGTCGTCCGGGCGCCTCGCGAGCGCGCCGTCGGCGGCGTCGAGCGCCGCGCGCGGGGCGTGGGCGGCGAGCCGCGAGCGGACCTCCGCGTCGGGCCCGTCGCGGCCCGAGAGGAGCGTCACCGCGAGCACGACGACGAGCACGGCGCCCACGCCGATCGCCGCGAGCCGGAGCGCGGGGCCGGGCGCCTCGGGCGGCGTCGGCCGGAGCGGTCCGCCGGGGACGAGGTCCTCGGCGGGGGGCCCGGGCGGCGCGGCCGCCGGGACCTCCAGCGGGCGCTCGAGCGCGCCCTCGAGCAGCCGGCCGAGCTCGCGGGCGTCGCCGGGCCGCTCCTCCGGGCGCTTCGCGCAGGTCCGCGCGACGATCTCCTCGAGCGCGGGCCACGCGGCGAGGTCCGCGCGCGCCTCGGAGAGCCGGGGCACGCGCTGGTCGGCCTGCGCCTGCACGAGGCCGCGGTACTCGACGTCGTGGAACGGGTGGCGGCCGACGAGCGCGCGCCAGGCGATGAGGCCGACCGCGTAGAGGTCGGCGCGGCCGTCCACCGGCGCGCCGGTCGCCTGCTCGGGCGAGAGGTACTCGGGCGTGCCGACCACGACGCCCGCGGCGGTCTTCACGACGTCGGTCGCGATCGGGAACTTCGCGATGCCGAAGTCGAGCACCTTCGCGACCTCGCCGCCGCCGGCCGCGCGGGCGAGGAAGACGTTCTCGGGCTTGAGGTCGCGGTGCACGACGCCGAGCGCGTGGGAGGCCTCGAGCCCGGCGCAGACCTGCACGAGCACCGGGATGACCTCCTCGGGCGGCAGGAACCCCTCGCGCCGGATCCGGTCGAAGAGGCTCTCGCCGGAGAGGAGCTCCATCACGAGGTAGACGAGCCCCTCGCGCGAGCGGCCGAGATCCACGACCCGGACCACGTTCTCGTGGTCGATGCGCCGCATGATCTCGGCCTCGCGGCGGAAGCGCTCGACGAGGTCGGGCGCCGACACGAGGTCGGGCCGCATCACCTTCACTGCGACGTCCACGCGCCGCTCGCCGTCGTGCCCGCGGTACACGGAGGCCATGCCGCCCGTCGCGAGGTGCGCGGTGAGGCGGTAGCGGCCGTCGAGGACCTTCCCGACGAGCGGGTCGAGGCCTGCGTCCGGGAGCGGCGAGGCGGAGAAGCCGGAGGTCACGCGCCGGCGATTCTACCCCGGCCGCGCGGAGGCCGAACCTTCCCGGCCCCGAACCCGCCGGGAGTGGGTCGGGCGGGGCCGGCGGTCAGGCCTTCTCGGGCACCGACGCCGGCCGCTCGCCGTGGCGCGCGGTCACGACCGTCCGGATGCCGCCGCGGACCGCGAAGTCGCCGACGACCTCGATCCAGCGCGGCTGGATGGCGGCGACGATGTCGTCGCAGATCTTGTTCGTGACCGCCTCGTGGAAGGCGCCCTCGTCCCGGTAGGACCAGAGGTAGAGCTTCAGGCTCTTCAGCTCGACGCAGCGCTCGGCCGGGACGTACCGGAGCCGGATGGTCGCGAAGTCCGGCTGCCCGGTCATCGGACAGACGCACGTGAACTCCGGGCAGTCCATGGCGATCTCGAACGGACGATCGGGCTTCGGGTTCGGGAAGGTCTGCAGGTCTCGGGAGGGCTTCGAGGGCATGGCGTTGGTCGGTGCGCGCGAGGGGTGGAATCCGTTCGGGGCGAGGGGCGACGGGATTTCGAGCCCGTTCGGATTTCCACGATGGAAAACCGCGCGCCCCGGTCCCGGCCACGCGCGCAAGTCCCTGTAACCTCGGCGAAGGTCGGGAGGCAAGCCGTTTGCTAAGGGGAGGGTCAAGAGCTGTCGCACGGTTCAGGAGGAGGTACCGATGAAGCGCAATCAGCGTCGCAGGATCCCCAGCCCGCGCCGGATCGTCACCACCCTCGGCGAGCTCGTCTCGGCCGCGTACGAGGCAGTCCCCGGCCTCGGGCGCGACCGGCGTGAGCGCGCGCTCTTCCTCCTCACCCGCTCGCCGCTCGCGCGGCAGCTCGTCCCCCACGTGGAGTTCGTTCGCTAGGACGCGCTTCTCCCCTGCTGGAGGCGTCGTCCCCTCGACGTCTCCGCGTCACTACAGCTGGACGAGATCCACATTCATCGGGCCTGGCGACCGCCGCCAGGCCCGATGTCTTTGTTGCTGCGGGGGGCCGTCCCTCGACTCCGGCCCGCTTCGCGGGCCTACGCTCGGGATCGCGGCTAGAACGTCAGCACGATCTTGCCGAAGCTGGAGTTCTTCTCCATGCGCTCGTGCGCCTCGCGGGCGCGCTCGGCGGGCAGGACGAGGTCCACCACCGGCTTCACCTTGCCGGCGGCGACGAGCGGCAGGGCGTCGCGCGCGAAGGCCTGCGACGCGGCGATCTTCTCCTCGAGCGGCCGGGGGCGGAGCACCGTGCCGACGACGGCGCCGCGGGCCCGCATGAGGAGCGGGAGGTCGAGCGGGCCCTCGCGGCCGCCCATGGTGCCGATGACCACGATGCGGCCGCCGGTCGCGAGCGCGGCGAGGTCGTCGGTGAGGTACGCGCCGCCCACGAGCTCGAGGACGATCGCGACGCCGCGGCCGCCGGTGGCCGCGCGGACCTCGCCGGCGAACCGGGCCGGGTTGCCGACCACGATGCCGTGATCGAGGCCGAGCGCCTTCGCGCGCTCGAGCTTGTCGGGCGTGCGCGAGGTGCCGATGACCGTCGCTCCCGCGGCGCGCGCGAGCTGGATGGCCATCGTGGCGATGCCGGAGCCGGCCGCGTGCACGAGCACGGTCGCGCCGGGCCGGAGGCCGCCCAGCGTGAACAGCGCGTCGTGGGAGGTGACGCCCGCCTCGGGCAGCGCCGCCGCCTCCTCGAAGGAGAGGTTCGGCGGCACCCGCAGCAGCATGCGCTCGTGCGCGACGGCGAGCTCGGCCTGTGCCTCGCCCGAGGCGATGGCCATGACCCGGTCGCCGACCTTCCACGCCTCCACGCCCGCGCCGCACCAGACCACCTCGCCGGCGAGCTCGAGGCCCGGCACGTCCTCGCGGTAGCCGGCGGGCGGCGGGTAGAGGCCGCGCCGCTGCAGGAGGTCGGCGCGGTTGAGGGCCGCGGCCTTCACCTGCACCAGGACCTCACCCCGCCCGGGCTCCGGGTCCGGGAGCTCGGCGAGCTCCACGACCTCGGGCCCCCCCTTCCCGTTGAACCTGACGGCCTTCATCCGCTCGCCTCCTCGCTCCCCTGCCGGATGGTGTCGTCCATCCGCGCACAGGGTGCCAGGTCATCGGGGCCGCCGTCCACCCGGGGCCGCCCCGGGCCCCTTCACTCCGAGTCCGCGCGATGCTAAACACCCGGACGTGCCCGCGCCCGGTCTCCTGCTCGCGTCGCTCGCCTGGGCGGCCGCTGCCGCCGCGGCGCCGGGGCAGGCGTCGCGGTGCGAGCGCGGCGCGGCGGACGGGTGCCGCGAAGCCGGCCGGGAGCTGCTCTCCTCCGCAGACCCCCGGGACGCCCGGCTCGGGACGGCCTACGTCGCCCTGGCCTGCGAGATGGGCGATCCCCCCGCGTGCGCGCACCTCGGCGCGCTGCACGCGCTGGGACGCGGGGTCTCATTCGACGCCGTCCGCGCGACCGCGCTCTCGCGCCGGGCGTGCGAGGCGGGCGTCGCGTTCGCCTGCGCGAACTGGGCGGCGCTCGTGGCGGAGGACGCCGGCGGGCCGGCCCGGCTCGCCGGGGCGCAGGCGGTGGACGTGGTGCGCAAGCTGCGGGCCGCGTGCGAGGCGGGCGCGCCGGAGGGGTGCCTCGACCTCGCGGTCGCGCTCGAGGCGGGGACCGCGGGGAAGCCGGACCAGGACGGCGCCTCGGTGGCGCTCGTGCGCGCGTGCGACGCGGGGCTCGCCATCGCCTGCCACCGGCTCGCGCTCGTCTGGTCGGACGAGGACACCGCCCGCCCGCTGCGGGCCCGCGCCTGCCGCGCGGCGATCGCGCCGGCGTGCGCGGTGGCCGGCCTGCCGGTGCCGCCGGCCGGGCCGTCGACGCCGTCGCCGCGCCTCGCCGAGGACCCCGGCAGCCTCGCGCTCGCCGTGCCGGGCACGGGCGGGGTGCACCCCGCCGACCTCGCCGGACGCGCGGTGGGCACGGTCGTCTCCGGGTCGCAGGCCGAAGGCGACGCCGCCGTGGCCCTGCTCCTCCCCGCCCGCAAGCTCGAGCTCGCACCCTGCCTCGACGCGGCCCGCGCGGCCCCGGCCCGGCCGGTCCGGCTCGAGCTCGCGTTCGTGGTGGAGGCCGACGGCCGCGCGGGCGAGGTGCGCGCCTCGACGGACCCGCCGGAGCCCGCGCTCGAGGCGTGCGCCTCCGAGGTCGCCCTCGACTGGAGCTTCCCGGCCGGGCCCGCGCGGGCGGGGCCGTTCGCCGTGCGGCTGGACGTCGACCCCTTCCCGGGCGGCGTCGCGCCCCTCTACCCGGGCGCGACCGGCGCGAGGCCGGCCCCGCGCGAGCCGGGCTGCGTCGCCGCCGCGCTCCGCGCCCCCGCGGACACCGTCGCGCGGACGCTCACCTTCAAGCTCGCCGTCGACCCCGAGGGCCGGGCCTCGCTCGTCGCTCCGCTCACGGCCGCGCCGGAGCCGCTCCTCGAGGCCGCGTCCCGCGCGATCCGCTCGTGCCGCTTCACCCCGGGTTCGGCCGCCGGGCGGCCCGCCCCGGTCTGGACGACGATGACGCTGCGGATCGGGGGCGGCTGAGCGTCGACCCGGGGCCTGGGTCAGCCGAAAACTGGCCGCACGACCCGTGGCGCGGTAGCGATCGGAATCGCTATCGTTCGGCTCGACCGGTGACCGCCACGGACCCCATCAACCTCGAGGAGGTCGTGCGCGCCGGCCGCGTGCTCTTCGGGCCGGGCTTCGCCGCCGACCAGGCGTGGTGGCGCGACGCGCTCCGCTCGACGTACCGGCGCCGCTCGTTCGAGACGCACCCCGACCGCGCGCGCAGCCTCGGCCGCTCCGAGACCGACCTCGCGCGCGAGTTCCAGTCGGTCACCGAGGCGTACCGGATCCTCTCGCAGATGCGCGCCGGCCCGCTGCCCGCGCCCAGCACCGTCGCCGATCCGCCGCGCGGCCGGCCGAAGGAGCCGCCGCGGGCTCACCGGACCGCGCATCGCGCCGCCACGAACACCGGCTCCGCCGGCCCGCGCCCGACGCCCCGGCCACGCCCGCCGCCGCCTCCGCCGCGCCAGGCCCCGCCGCGCGCCCCCGAGGCGCCGCCGCCCTCGCAGCGCTCCGCCTCGGCGCGCGCCGGCGCCCGCGCCTGGCCGCCCGGCTCCTTCGGCGCGCCGCGCGTGCGCCACTCCGTGCGGCCCGAGGACCTGCCGCGGCGCCGGCTGCGCTTCGCCGAGTTCCTCTAC
Organism: Anaeromyxobacter sp.; assembly: GCA_046351695.1. Lineage (GTDB taxonomy): Bacteria > Myxococcota > Myxococcia > Myxococcales > Anaeromyxobacteraceae > Anaeromyxobacter. The sequence continues at coordinate 207,606 of JAXLYA010000004.1, forward strand.
TACTCGGGCCGCGTGCCGTGGACGGTGTTCGTGGACGCGCTGGTCTGGCAGCGCGCGCAGCGGCCGGCGCTGGGCCGCATCGCCGTCGAGTTCGGGTTCCTCACGCCCGAGGAGGTCATGGCCATCCTCGAGCGCCGCCGCCTCGCGGCCGCGCAGCAGACGCCGTTCGGCGAGTACGCGCTCGCGCTCGGGTACGTGACCCCGTTCCAGCTCCTCGTGATGCTCGGCCAGCAGCTCCGGCTGCAGCGCCGCATCGGCGAGTTCTTCGTGGAGCGCGGGCACATCGAGGAGGGCGACGTGGACGAGCTCCGCGCCCGCCTCATGAAGCACAACCTCCACTTCACGCACTGAGTTGCACGGGGCCGCTGCGAAGCGCCCGGCGGAGCGGAGCTCATGGAGCCCCACCCCTGGATCTGCTCCGCTTCGCTTCGCCCCCCTCCGAAAGTCAGGAGCCGGTCACCGCCAGGGGAAGCGGGACCGGCTCGATGGGGGACCGCGGGCTCTCGGTTCCGCGGGGGGTGCGACGCTACGCGACGACCTCGATGGTGGAGCCCTGCTTCGGCAGCACCTGCACCGGCGCCGGCGGGGGGGTGTTGCCGGCGGGTGCGGTGGCGAGCTTCGAGCCGGCGTTCGCGGTGCTCGCGGCCGTCTCGATGAGCTTCAGGGCCTGCTGCCCCTGCACGTCCTCGTTCGAGCGGACGATGTTGAGGGTCGCGGCCTGGAGCTCTGCGCCGATGGCGTTCTTCATGCGGGTCCTCCGTCTCGGTGTTGCAGGCCGGGGATGAGCAAGGACCGGGCCCGCCGGCCGATCCGCCAAGTGGGCAGGATCGGCCGGGTTCGAGGGCGGTCACGGTGGTCGGCGGGCGCCCCTGGGTCAGGGCGCGGGGGGTCGGCCGGCTTCAGGTGTGGGTGCCGGACTCACGGCTCCCGACGGGGAGCCGCAGCCGGAACGTCGTTCCGGCCGCGGAGGTCGTGAAGTCCACCCGGCCGCCCAGCATCCGCTCCCCGAAGAGCTGCATGGCGAACGTGCCGAGGCCGCGCCCGGTGCCGGGCTTGGTCGAGAAGTGCCGCTGGAACACCCGCGCCCGGATCGCCTCCGGGACGGTGCGGGGGTTCGTGACCTCGAGCAGGAGGTCGCCGCCCTCGAGCCGCGCCGAGAGCGTCACCTCGTCGCCCTCGCCGCTCGCCTCGCAGGCGTTGAGCAGCATGTTCACGAGGACGTGCTGGACGAGGAGCGGGTCGGTCGGGAGCGCCACGACCGGCGCGGGGTGCACCCGGATGTTCCTCCCCCGTGCCGCGGGGCTGTGGGCGAGCGCCGCGTGCGCCCGGACGAGGAGGTCCTGCGCGCGGGTGATGACGCGCGAGGGCCGGTAGCCGGCCGGGTCGTCGGACACGAGGGCCCGGTGGAGGCCGATCTCCTTGAGGAGCTGGGCCGACAGCATGCGCGCGTCGCTCACCACCTCCGCGTCGGGAGGCTGGCCCGGGGCGAGCTCGGCCACCACGCCCGAGAGCCCGTGCGCGAGGTTGGCGAGGTCGTGGGTGAAGGCGCGCTCGACCTCCGCGTGCCGTTGCTCGCCCGTGACGTCGGTGAGCGCGATCACGACGAACCGCACGCCCTCGAGCTCGAGCGGGGCCGCGCGCACCTTCAGCATGCGGGATCCGCCGGCGGCGAGCTTGAGCGCGCAGCTGCGCTCGGTGTCCCCGTGCCGGCTCGCGGCGACGATCCCCGCGGCGAGGCCGCAGCTCGCGCACGGCACGCAGGTGCCGCAGCCGTCGGGGCCGCTGGCGGGGAACGCGCACCCGAGCACCTCGCCCGGGCGCGCGCCGAGGACCGACTCGGGCGCCGCGTCGCCGACCAGCGCGAGCCAGGCGGGGTTGTAGGCGACGATGACCCGCTGCGCGTCCACCACCGCCGCGGCCGCGGCCGTGCTCCGCAGGAGCGCGGTCACGATGGGGCTGTCCGTGACGCGGGCGATCTCCTCCCGCAGCGCTTCGGGCGACGGGCGCCCCGCGGGAAGGTGGTGCGTGTCCTGCGACCTCCCGGCTCCGGGTCCGTCGGTCATGGCGACCCCCCGGAGGCGAGGATGGTCCGTTTCACCACCCGTTGGCAATCCTCAGCCGTGGGACTCCCCCGGCTCCGTCACCCAGGGCGCGAGGAAGAAGAGGAGCGCCACCGCGCCGTAGCCGGCGGCCCACGGCCAGGCGGGCCCCAGGGCGAGGGTGGTGTCCGCGCCGACGTAGGCGAAGCCGTGCATGAGGCCGGCGAGCGAGAGGACCGCGGCCGCGAGCATCCAGAGCCCCCCGCGCACGAAGCGCCGCTCGATGACCGCGACCGTCGCGGCGGCGAGGATCATCGAGGTGAAGATGAAGCCCTGCTCGAGGGCGAACGCGCCCTTGATCCAGGTGTCGGAGCGGAGGAACGCGTCCTCGACGCCCGCGGTGAACGGCGCCGGGCCCGCCGCTGCGGCGCGCACGCCTGCCTTCGCGAGCGTCGCGCCCCAGGCGCCGAGCGCCGGCAGGAGGCCCACCACCACCGCCGGCGCGTGCTCCTTCGGCACCGCCTGGAACGCCTGCGCCGCGATGACGAGGCCGATCCAGAGGACGATGGCCATGCCCGCGTCGATCGGGACCGCCCACGCGATGGTGCCCACCGTGCCGGTGAGCGCGATGACGGTCACGAAGGCGCCGTTCAGCACCGAGTAGCCGGAGCGCGCCCCGAGCGCCTTCCAGCCCGGGTGGCCGATGTAGATCGTGGTCGGGAAGGGCGAGCCGAAGAGCGCCGCCGCGAGGGAGCCCACGCCGTTCACGAAGAGCGACGGCGCCGTCTCGTAGGCGTCGCCCGCCGCCTCCGCCGACTCGATGTTCTGGAGCGAGCCGACGACGTTGAAGAGCCCCATCGGCACGATCACCGACGCGTAGGTCGCGACGAGCCGCGGGTCGAGCGACGCGAGGAGGTCCCCGAGCACGGGGACGGGCAGCGCGAGCGCGGGCGGCGCGGGCGCGGCGCCGGAGGGGGCGAGCCCCGTGAGCCAGGCGAGCAGCGTGCCGAGCGCGACCGCGACGAGGCCACCGGGCACGCGCCCGCGGAAGCGCACGTGGCCGAAGTAGGTGAGGAGCACCACGCCGAGCGTGACGAGGCCGACCACCGGCCGCGCGAAGGTGCGGAACAGGAAGCCGAGCGAGATGAACCCGAGCGCGATGCCGGCGAGCGTGGAGAGGAGCGCCGCCCGCGGTGTCGCGCGGCGGATGCGCTCGGCCACGAAGGCGCCGCCGCCCTCGATGACCGCGGAGCCCAGGCAGGCGAGGAGCCCGGCCTGCCACGCCGCGGTCGCCGGGTCCGGGTGCCCGGCGGCCTCGGCCGCGAGCTTCGCCGGGAGCATCACGAGGAAGACGTGGCCGAAGAGCGAGACGGTGTTGATGCCGTACGGCAGCGCGCAGACGTCCGCGCGCCCGGTGCGCGCCGCGAGCCGCCGCGCCTGCCACGCGTAGAAGAGGTTGCCGAGCAGGATCGACACCGCCGCGCCCGGCAGGATCCGCCCGTACACGAGCGCGGCCGGGAAGCCCAGCACGCCGCGGCAGAGCGCGTCGACGAGGAGGAGCTGGACGAGGTTGTCGAGGGCGAGCCCGAAGAAGCCGTCGAGGTCGCCCCGCACGAGGAGGGGGGGCCGGGTGGTGGTCGCGGACACGATGCCCCGATGTTACCCGAGCGCGCCGTCCGTCCGGCGGAACACCAGCAGCCGGTCGCCCTCCTCCGGCATCGGGACGTCGGCGGCGAGCACGAGCCCGCGCCGGGCGGCGGCGGCCACGAGGGCGTCGCCGTCGCGCACGCCGAGCGCGGGGTCGTGGGCGCGGAGCTTCCCGTCGATGCGCCTCAGGCGCTCGCCCATCGGCGCGCCGCCGCGGGTGAACGGGCCGTACACGGCGAGCGGCCCGCCCAGGGGCAGCACGCGGGCGGCGCCGGCCCAGAGCGCCTCCGCGCAGGCGGGCGGCGCGGCGTGGAGGACGTTGAGGCAGAGGAGCGCGTCGGCGCTGCGGGCGGTCCAGGCGGGTGCGAGGAGATCGAGGTCGAGGGGCGCGAGCAGGTTCGGGAGGCGCGCCTCGGCGGACCACGCCCGGATCGAGGCGCGCGCCTCGGGGTCCGGATCGGAGGGCTGGAAGGTGAGGCGCGGGAAGGTCGCGGCGAGGTGCAGCGCGTGCTCGCCGGTGCCGCTGCCGAGCTCGAGCACGAGCCCGGTCCGGGGCAGGTGGTCCCGGAGCGCGGCGGCGATGGGCGCGCGGTTCGCGAGGGCGGCGGCGGCGGTGCGCTTCACGGTGGGAAGGGCTACGCTGAACGAACCATGCCCTCCGCCGCCCGCCTCGTCCACCGCGCCGCGCTCGTCGCCGCGCTCGCCGCCGCCCCGCTCGCGACGCGGGGCGCCCCGGACGTGGCGGGCGTCCGCCGCACCTTCCCGGTGGCCGAGGCCGGTGCGCTCTCGGTCGAGGTGCCGAGGGGCTGGAGGGTCCGCTCGGCCACGCTCGGGCCCGGCGCCCCGCCGTCGATCCGCCTCGACGCGCCGGGCGGCGGCGCGCTCTTCCTCGCCCCGGCCCCGGACCCGGAGGGCGAGGGGCTCGACGCGGCCCGGCTGTACGCGGACCTCGCCCGTCACGAGGCGATCGCCTCCGCGGGCGGCGAGCCCGACCTCGAGACCCTCACCGGTCCGGACGGCGCCGCGCTCGGGTACCTGTTCAGCGCCACGGATCGCGGCTACCGCCGGCCCGCGAAGGGCGAGGAACGCTGGCGGAACCTCGTCCGGGGGGCGGTCGTCGCGGGCCGCCTGGTCGTGAAGTTCACCTGGTTCGACGACGCGCCGGGCCCGGGCCGGGCGCGGGCGCTCGCGATCGTGCGGGGCGCGCGCCACGAGCCGGAGGCGGCGGCGCCGGCCCCGGCGCCGCCCGAAGGCGAGGGGAAGTTCGAGCTCACCCCGGATCCCCGCGCGAGCACGGTGCCGCTCGCCGTGCAGGAGCCCGGCGGCGCGTTCACCGTCCTCGTCGACCTGCCCGGCTTCAAGCTCTACGCGCCGCGCGCCTCGCCGGACGGCGCCGGCACGCTCGTGCTCGGCGAGGATCCCGGGAGCGGCATCGTGGCGTCGGTCACCATCGGCCCCGCCGACGGCGCCGCCGACGCGCGCGCGTGCCGCGAGGCGAAGCTCGCGCGCCTCCGGAAGGCCGCGCCCGACCTCGGCGAGGTGCGCACCGCCGAGGCCGGGGAGACGGCGCGCCTCAGCTATGCGCTCCGGGAGCTCCGCGGCCGCGAGGTCCGCCAGGAGCACGCGCACACCTTCCTCCTCCGCGCCGGGCGGTGCGTCGACGTGCACGCCTCGAAGGCGGACCCCGCGCCGGGGGATGGGGCGACGCTCCAGAAGATCCTCGCGACCGCGCGTTTCGCGACCACGCTCTAGCGATAGAGTGGCGGGCCATGACGACCCGCCCGAGCCTCGCCGCTCTCGCCCTCCTCGCCCTCGCCGCCTGCGCCGAGGCCCCCGTCACGCGCCCCGCGCAGCCGCTCGGCCCCGGGCCGCGCCCGGCCCCCGTCGCCGCGAAGGCGCCGGCAGAGCCCTGGTGGAAGACGGCGGTCTTCTACGAGGTGTTCGTGCGGTCGTTCCAGGACTCGGACGGCGACGGCATCGGCGACTTCCGCGGGCTCACCGCGAAGCTCGACTACCTCAACGACGGGGATCCGAACACGACCTCCGACCTCGGCGTCGACGCGCTCTGGCTCATGCCCATGCTCGAGTCGCCGAGCTACCACGGCTACGACGTGACCGACTACGACCACGTCGAGAAGGACTACGGCACCGAGGCCGACTTCGACGCGTTCGTCCGCGCCGCGCACGCGCGCGGGATCCACGTCATCATCGACCTCGTCCTCAACCACGCGAGCTCGAAGCACCCGTGGTTCCTCGACGCGGCGTCGTCGAAGACCTCGAGGCACCGCGACTGGTTCGTCTGGAGCGACCGCGACCTCGGCTGGGGCCAGCCCTGGAACGAGAAGGCGGACACCTGGCACGAGGCCGGCGGCTCCTGGTTCTACGGCCTCTTCTGGGAGGGGATGCCCGACCTCAACTGGCGGAACGCCGAGGTCCGCGCCGAGGCCCGGCGGTTCGCGCACGCGTGGCTCGCCCGCGGCGTGGACGGCTTCCGGCTCGACGCCATCCGGTACCTCGTCGAGGACGGGCCGGGGCCGGGGCAGTCGTCGACGCCCGAGACGTTCACGTACCTGTTCGAGTTCGCGAAGGCGGTCCGCGAGGCGAAGCCCGACGCGTACCTCGTGGGCGAGGTGTGGGCCGGCTTCGACGAGGCGGCGCAGTACTACGGGAAGGCCGGCGAGGGGCTCTCGGCGATGTTCGACTTCCCGCTCGCGGGGTCGGTCGTGAGCGCCGCGACCGCGGGCGACCCGTCGTCGTTCACGAAGGCCGCCGAGGAGACGCTGCGGGTGCTGCCGCCCGGCGCGACCGACGCGCCGTTCCTCACGAACCACGACATGCGCCGCATCGGCTCCATGACCGACGGCGATCCCGCGAAGCTGAAGCTCGCGGCCTCCCTCCTGCTCACGCTCCCCGGTACGCCGTTCCTCTATTACGGCGAGGAGATCGGGATGGAGAACGGCCCGGGCGGCGCCGACGAGCAGAAGCGCACGCCCATGCGCTGGGACGCGGCGCCGCTCGCCGGCTTCACGACCGGCAAGCCCTGGTTCGCGTTCTCGCCCGCGCGGCCGGACGCGAACGTCGCCGCGCAGGCGAACGATCCCGGCTCGCTCCTCTCGCGCTACCGCGCGCTCCTCCGGGCCCGCAAGGCCTCGCCCGCGCTCTCCGGCGGCGACCTCGCGCTGCTGCCGCGGGTGCCCGGCGTCCGCGCGGTCGCGTTCCTCAGGCGCGGCGGCGGCGAGACGGTGCTCGTGGTGCACAACCTCGGCGCGACGCCGGTCGACCTGCCGTCGCTCCAGGCGCCGGGCGCGACGGCCGAGCCGGTCTTCGTGGACGCGGGGGCGTCGCTCGTGCGAGAGGAGGGCGGCTTGCGCGCGCGCCTCGCGCCGCGGTCGACCGCGGCCTGGCGCCTGCGGTAGCGTCCCTCGACTCCGGGCCCGCTGGCGCGGGCCCTACGCTCGGGATGGACGGACCGAGAACACATGGAATCTACCCGGCTCGAGCACCGCGCGTCGTTCACCGTCCACACCTTCGAGGTCGACGCCTTCGGCGCGCTGGAGGTCCCGGCGCTCTCCGGCTTCCTGGGCGAGATCGCGGGGCGCCACGCCCAGGAGCTCGGCGTCGGCATGGAGGCGATGTTCTCGCGCGGGATCACCTGGGTGCTCGGGCGCCAGCGCATCGAGGTGCCGGCCGAGGTGCGGCTCGGCGACGTGCTCGAGGTCGTCACCTGGCCGGCCGGGATCGAGAAGCTCGTCGCGATGCGGCACTTCCGGGTGCTGCGGGGCGAGGAGGTCGTCGCGCAGGCGACCTCGCACTGGCTCGTGCTCGACCTCGCGACGCGCCGGCCGCGGCCGCCCGCCGAGGTGGTCGACCCGCGCCTCCCGCGCGCGGTGCTCCCGCCCGTCGTGCCGCCGCCCTCGAAGCTCCCCGCCCTCGAGGCCTGGGACGAGGACCGCAGGTTCACGGTCCGTTACTCGGACATCGACATGAACCTCCACGTCACGAACACGAGCTACGTGGCGTGGGCGGTCGAGGCCGTGCCGAAGGAGGTGTGGAAGGCCCGCCGGCTCGCCTCGGTGGACGTCTCCTTCCTCGCCGAGTGCCACCACGGCGCCGCGATCCGCTCCCGCGTGAAGCAGACCGGCGAGGGGACCTTCGCGCACGCCATCGTGCGCGAGGAGGACGGGAAGGAGCTCGCCCGCCTCGCGACCGGGTGGGTGCCGCGCGTGGGCACGCGGGTTGCGTAGCCCGCCTCCGGATCCCTTCCGGAGGCCCGCATGCCCTCGTCTCGCCTCGCGGCGTGTCTCGCCGCCCTCACCCTGTCCGTGTCCGCCCCGACGCACGCCGCGGCCGCGGCGCCGCTCCCGGCCGTCGCGCTCCAGCCGGGGGACCTCGTGTTCCAGGCCTCGCGGAGCCGGCAGGCTGCCGGCATCCGGCTCGCGACCGGCAGCCGCTGGTCGCACGTCGCGATCGTCGAGCGTGCCGGGCACGGCGCGACGGTGCTCGAGGCGATCGAGCCCGTCTCGCGGACCTCCTGGGAGCGCTGGCGGCGGCGCGGGATCGGCGAGGTCCTGGTGCTGCGCGTGCGCGGCCTCGACCCCGCCGCGAAGGCCCGCGCGGTCGCCGAGGCGCGCCGCTTCCTCGGCAAGCCCTACGACGCACGCTTCGGCTGGGGTGACGACCGGCTCTACTGCTCGGAGCTCGTCGTGAAGGCCTACGAGCGCGGCGCGGGCCTCGTGCTCGGCCGGCGGCAGAAGCTCGGCGAGCTCGCCATCGCGCCGGTGAAGGGCGCCATCCGCGAGCGGTGGGGGAAGGTGCCGGACGACCTCGAGCTCGTCACGCCCGCGTCCATCGCGGACGATCCGCGGCTCGAGGTCGTGTACCGCGGGCCGTGAGCGGTCCCGCGCACGCCCCGAAGGTGACTCCACCGGTGGAGCGCATGGCGCATCCAGGGGTCAGGCGGTTGCTCAGCCGTCGAGCCAGCTGTTCCCTGCGCCGGTGCAGGAGGACTTCACGAGCTGGAGCTCGTCGGCGGTCAGCCCGTAGTAGGCGTAGATGACCTGCATCGCCCCGGCGCCCGCCACGCACCGGCCCGAGCGCCCGGCCTCGGGGCAAGACGCGGTGGAGAACGTCCCGCCGGTGGAGGCGCAGCTCGTCTGGAGCTGCTGCAGCTGGAACTGATCGATCCCGCGGTGCTCATGACAGATCGCCGGCGACTCGATGCACGAGCCCGCCAGCCCGCCGCCCGCCGGGCCACCGTCGCTGGAGCCGCCGCCGCACGCCGAGAGGGCGAGGCCGAGCCCCGCCGCCATCCAGAGCCGTGTCATGCTGTTCACCCTCCGTGCTGAAAGAGGCGTGGAGAGAACGGGCCGTCTCCCCCGTTTCGGATGGTGAAAGCGTTCCACGCACCCGACGGCCCGGCAACGGCTGGGATGACGCACCCTGCCAATCGCCTTCAACCCTGCGTCCTGTCTCGGCTACCGGCGCACCCTCCCATTTCGAGGGCTGCGCGGTCGCGCGCGCCCGGCCACCTTCGAGGCCTTCAACGAACCGCTGGCCGGGGTGTTCCTCGGAGCGTCCATGTCCGGCAGACCGGCGACCGTCGTTCCGCTCACGCCGCCCGCTTCGCTCGCGGAGCGGGACGACGACGCGCTCATGGAGCTCGCCGCGGCGGACCACCCGGCCGCGTTCGAGGTGCTGGCGCACCGCCACGCCGCGCGGCTCGCGCGCTACTGCGCGAAGTTCCTCGGCGACGTGCGCGCCGGCGAGGACGTCGCGCAGGACGTGCTCGTGGAGGTCTGGCGCGCGCGCCACCGCTACCAGGGGCGCGGGCGCTTCCAGGTGTTCCTCCTCACCCTCGCGCGCAACCGCTGCCGCAACGCGATCCGCGACGAGGGCCGCCGCTGGACGGCGGCCGACGGGGCGGCGGCGACGCCCGCGCTGCGGCCCGACGACCCAGGCCAGCTCGAGGAGCTGCTGCGGCTCGAGCGCGAGCGGAAGGTCCGCGCCGCGCTGGGCCTCCTCCCGGAGAAGCTCCGCGAGGCGGTCCTCCTCCGGTTCGACCAGGGGCTCGCGTACGCCGACATCGCGCGCCTGGTCCACCGGCCGGAGGTGACGGTGCGGTCGCGGGTGTTCCACGGGCTGAAGCGCCTCCGGCAGGCGCTGGGAGAGAAGGCACCATGAGCGCGGCGACGACCCCCTGCGCGCGCCCCGACGAGTGGCTGCGCCTCGTGGACGGGGAGCTCACCGAGAACCGGGCGGCGGACCTGCGCGCGCACGCCGCCGGCTGCACCGCCTGCACGCGCGAGCTCGCCGGGGCGGAGGCGCTCGTGTCCCGGCTCGCCGCGCCGGACCCGGAGGTCTTCGCGGCGCGCGTGGTCGCGGGTGCGATGGCGCGGCTCGGGGCAGCGCCGGAGCGGGAGCGCCGGCGCCCGTGGCTCGGCTGGGCGCTCGCGGGCGCCGCGACGTTCGCGGTCGTGCTCGCCCTCCCGGTCGCGCTGCGCCGGGGGCCGACCGAGGACTTCACCGCCCGCGGCGGCCCCGCCGCGGCCTGGGCGGCGCGCGTCGGCGTCGAGCTCTCCGCGCTCGAGAAGCCGGTCCGCAGGCTCGGGCCCGGCGCGTCGCTCGTGTCCGGCACCGCGGTCGTCGCGAGCTACGGGAACCCGGAGCCCGAACCGGCGTACCTCCTCGCCTTCGCGCTCGACGGCGCGAACGAGGTGCACTGGCTCTACCCCGCGTTCCTCGAACCCGGCTCCGACCCCGCCGCCGTCCGGCTCGAGCCGGCGACGGTCTACCGCGCGCTCCCCGATGCCGCGGTCCTCGAGGGGCTCCTGCCCGGTCCGCTGCGGCTCGTGACCGTCGTCTCGCGCGAGCCGATCCGGGTCTCCGCCGTCGAGCGGCTCGCGCCCGCCGAGCGGGACCCGGAGGCGCTCCGGCGCCGCCTCCCGGCGGCCCGCGTCGACGCCATCCCGGTCGTGCTGGGGCCCGCGCGGTGATCGCGGTCGCCGCCGCCCTCGCGCTCGCGGCCGGCGCCGCGGCCGCCCCGCCGGCCGAGCCCGCCACGCTCGCGCTCATCGTGGCCTCGAACCGCGGCGCTCGGCCCGGCCGCGCGCCGCTCCGCTACGCGGACGACGACGGCGCGAAGTACCACCACGTCTTCGCCGCCCTCGCCGGCGAGGAGCGCACGATCCTCCTCACCGAGCTCGACCGCGACACGGCGCGCCTGTTCCCCGAGCTCGAGGGGCGCACCGGCGCGCCCACGCGCGCGTGCTCGCGGCGGGCGAGGCGCTCGCGCGGCGGGCGCGGAAGCTGCGCGACGCCGGCCAGGCGGTGCGGTTCTACTTCGTCTTCGCAGGGCACGGCGACGTGGAGGACGGGCAGGGGTTCGTGGAGCTCCCCGACGGCCGGCTCGGGGCCGACGACCTCCTCGCGCTCGTCCGCGCGGTCGGCGCCGCCGAGGCGCACGTCATCCTCGACAGCTGCAACTCGTTCTTCGTCGTGAACCCGCGCAAGGCCGGCGGCCGCCGGGTGACCACGCCGCAGGACGCCGCCGAGGCGCTCGCGCGCCGGCTGCCCGACGTCGGCGTGTTCCTCTCCACCTCCTCGCAGGCCGAGGTCTACGAGTGGTCGGAGCTGCAGTCGGGCGTCTTCAGCCACGCGGTGCGCTCGGGCCTCCTCGGCGGCGCCGACACCGACGGCGACGGGCGCGTCACCTACGAGGAGCTCGCCGGCTTCGTGGAGACCGCGTCAGCCGAGATCCGGAACCCGCTCTACCGGCCGCGTGTGTTCGCGCGCGGCCCGAACGGCGAGGGCGGGCGCGCCATCGTGGTGCGGCCGGCGGCGGCGCGCGCGCGGCTCGAGGTCGACGAGGCCGACCCGGTGCGCCTCGCCATCCGCGACGAGGACGGGCTCCGCTGGGCGGACGTCCACAAGGAGGCCGGCGCGCGGCTCGAGCTCTGGTACCCGCCCGCGCGCGCGGGCGCCATCGAGATCGAGCGGCTCGCGCCCGGCGCGGCCGGCATGGAGCGGGTGTCGGTGCACCGGTTACCCGCGGAGCCGGGCCCGGTGCGGCTCGCCACGGTAGAGGGCCGGGCGGCGGGCGTCGCGGAGCGGGGGACGGGGGAGATCTTCCGCTCGCTGTTCGCGTTGCCGTTCGGGCCGGCGGCGCTCGGGCGGTTCGTCGAGGGCGGCGGCATGGCGCGGGTCGGGGAGTGTCCGGCGGAGCCGGAGGAGGCGAATCCGTGGAGGCCGCAGGCGGCGCTCCACCTGGGGTTCGCCCGCCCGCGGCTGCCGGTCACCGCGAGCGGCAACCCGGACCCCGCGATGGGCCTCGGCCTCGACGTGGCGGGGGAGGTCGTCCTCCCCGTCGGCACCGCCGCCGGGGTCATGCTCGGGGTGGGCTGGCTCGGCGCGCGCTCCGGGCCCACCTGGCGGTCGCGGGCGTTCTGGGACGGGGTGCTTGGCCCCGGCTGGCTCGGGCCGCGGGAGCCGCCCTCGGCCGCCATCCGCGCGAGCGTCGTGCCGGTGCTCGCGGGGATCACGGTGGGCTGGCGCCTCGCCGGGCCCGTCCACGCGCGGGTGCACGCCTCGGCGGGCGCGGCCCGGGTCTGGCTCGAGGTGGCGCCGGCGGAGGCGTTCACGGCGGCCGTCCAGCGCGGCGCGGGCTGGGTCCCCGCGGTCGAGGTGGGCGGCGCGCTCGAGCTCCCGCTCGCGCGCGGGCTCACGGCCGGCTTCCGTGCGGACTACCTCGCCGGCGTGGCGGGCGTCCCGGGCCTCCCGGTGGAGGTCGGGCTGCGTGCCCTGCGGGTCTCGACCGTGATGGCGTGGTCACCGCGGGGGGGGGCGCCGTGAGGTGCGCCGATCTGGCCGCGCTGGCGGCGTGCGGCATCGCGGCATGCGCGACGCGGAGCGAGCCCACCGTGCTCGTCCGCGAGGAGACGACCCCATTTCCGCGGGAGGGCGTGCACCTCCTCGCACCCTCCTTCCTCGCGGCGGGAGGCGTGGAGACGACCACCACCCTCGGGCTCCTGCGGGATGGCCGGCTCACGGTGGGCGAGTTCGATACCCGCCTCCGGCTGGAGGACCGGCCGCGCGTCATGGTCCGAGCTCACTACGTGGTCGTCGCCGCCGACGGGGCTCGGGAGGCCACCTTCGTCACGGGAGCGACGGGGGGTGGCGTGGTCGGCTCGGCGGTGGCGCTCGAGGGCACACCGCTCGCGACGGACGGCCGATGGCTCCTCGGGGTGCAGGAGGGGAGCGGCGGCTCCACCCTGCGCGTCGTCGAGCTCGGCGTGCCGGAGCGGCGCGCCGAGTACGCGACGGTCCGGCACCCCACGAGGGCGGTCGCCGTGGAGGGCGGGTTCCTCGTGTTCGCGTCCGATCCGGGAGGTGGCCCTCCAGGCTGGATCGCCGTCCGTCCCGAAGCGACCGCGGTGCCGGAGTTCGAGGAGGTCAGCGAGCCTGGCCTCGGGGTGGTGTTCGACGCCTTCGCGGAGCCGGGCGCCGTCGTCGTCGGGGCGTGGACTTGGACGGACGGTGCGGGCGCGCAGCGCGGGGTGCAGGTGCTCCGGCTCGCAGTCGAGGGCGGAGCCCCGGGCTGGCCTGCCCGCGCACGGCTCGAGCTGCCCGAGATCGATGCGAGGGAGGGCGCAGCGTTCCTCGCGTGGAGCGACGGGCTCGGGGTCGTGGAGCAGCTCGAGACCGTCTACGCGTTCGAGGCGCAGGGATGCCCGTGGTGGGAGACGAGCTTCCACGCCCCCCAGCCCTCGCCGTGCAGCGCGAGGTCCTCCGGAAGGGCGTACCTGGTGCGCGAACAGCACGGAACGCTGGCCGCCACACCGATCCTGCTCCCGTACGTGGAGCTCGCCTTCCCGATCTTTGACCGCGGCGATCGCGCGGGCTCTCGGCTCGCGGTTTCGGCCGGCCGGATCGGGCTCGTCGAGGGCCCACCGTACGCGGTCTCCTGGTACGGCGTCCGGGAGCCCGCGCCGTGACGCGCGCGTGGATCGTCGGGCTCGCGGCGTGCGGTGTCGCAGCATGCTCCGCGCGGAGCGAGCCGACACTGCTCGTCCGCGAGGAGACGACACCGTACCCCGGCGCCTTCGGAGACACGACGTTCGTGGCGCCGTCGTTCCTCGTGACGGGGGGCGTGAGGCAGTACGCGCTCGGCGAGCTGTGGGACGGTTCACTCCGGGTGGTCGGGTGGGAGCCGCAAGGCGGGTTCCCGTCGCTTCCACGGAATACACACCTCGCGACCTCGACGCCCTACGCGCTCATCGCAGCGCGCGGGGAGGCCTGGCTGGTCAGGCCGAAGAACGAGGCCTCGTGGGGATCGGTCTACATGGAGCGCGTCGCCCTCGACGGCACGCCGCTCGCGACGGACGGCCGCTGGGTCGTCGGCGTGCGCTACGAGGCGGCCGCCTCCACGCTTCAGGTCGTCGAGGTCGGCGCGGCTGAGTTGCACGCCGAGTACACGACCGCCCGGTATCCCAGGAGGGCGGTGCCCGTCGACGGTGGGTTCCTCGTCTTCGCCTCCGACCCGGGGGGTGGGCCGCCCGGCTGGATCGCCATCCGTCCCGGGGCCACCGCCGGGCCTGAGTTCGAGGAGGTGAGCGAGCCTGGCCTCGGCGTCGTGTTCGACGCCTACGCGGAGCCGGGTGAGGTCGTCGTCGGAGCCTGGACGTGGGCTGAAGGTGATGGCGCGCAGCGCGGTGCGCAGGTCCTCCGCCTCGCCGTCGCCGGCGTGGCACCCGTCTGGCCGGCCCATGCACGGCTCGAGTTGCCCGACCTCGACGCGCGCGAAGGCGCGGCGTTCCTCGCCTGGCAGGGCGGACTCGGCGTCGTCGAGCAGCTCGAGACCGACTACGCGTACGACCCCGCGAGGTGCCCTGGCGGGTACTGGGCCGAGCACGCCTGGCCGTGGCCGTGCCGCGCGCGGTCCGCGGGGAGGGCCTACGTGGTGCGCGACGCGGGCGGCGAGCTGACCGCCACGCCTGTCCTGCTCCCCTACGTCGAGCTCGAGTTCCCGATCTTCGAGCACTGGGATCGCGCGGGCGCGCGGGTCGCGGTGTCGGCCGGGCGGATCGGTCTCATCGAGGGGCCGCCCTACGCGGTGTCCTGGTACCGCCTCGTGGAGCCCTGACGAGCGAGCGCGCGGCGCGCTGATGCGTGCGCAGCGTGCGCGCCCCTCAACGACCGGCGACCGGCGGTGTTCCTCCTGCGGCCGCGACTGCGCGGTCCAGAACCGGGGGAACGAAATGAAGACCGTGGCGAGTAGGTGGCCGTGGGTGGCGCTGGCGGGGGCGCTCGTGGCCGCGGCGCAGGGCTGCGACGAGGACGAGCCCCCGAAGTACCGGATCGGTGGCACCGTGATCGGCCTCACGGGCAAGCTGCTCGTGCTGTCGACCGAGGGCCGCCCGCCCGTCTCGCTGGACGCGGGTGCGACGCACTTCACGTTCGACGGCGAGGTGCGCGACGGGACGCGCTACGACGTGAAGGTGCAGGACCAGCCGACGGTTGGCACGTGCACGGTCTCGCAGGGGAAGGGCACCGTGAGCGGGGCGGACGTCACGGTGTCGGTGACCTGTCAGGGGACGTCGGGGTGGACCTCCGCGGGACCGCTGAAGCATGCGCGTGGGTACCTCCCAGCGTCCGCGACGCTCGAGTCGGGCAAGGTGCTCGTGGCGGGCGGGCACACCGATCCCACGGATCCAGGCTGGTTCAGCGAGATCACGAACTCGGCGGAGGTCTTCGATCCGTCCGTCGGCGGGTGGAGCCCGACGGGATCCATGACCGTGCCTCGTCGGAGCGCGTGCGGGGTGCGGCTCGCGTCGGGCAAGGTGCTCGTGGCGGGCGGGTGGCGGGAGGGTCCCCCGGGGGTCTTCACCAGCGAGCGCACGGCGGAGCTCTACGACCCGGTCGGTGGGACCTGGACCCGCACCGGGGACATGACCGCCACCCGTCCCATCACGACCTGCGTGCTCCTCGACAGCGGCGAGGTCCTCGTGACGGGCCTCGCCGACGAGCAGGAGGCCAAGGGTTCGGTGGATCTCTTCGACCCCGCCACCGGGACCTTCGCGAGGACGGGGGCCTACGCCCACCCCCGCTGGAATCCCACCCTGACGAAGCTCGCGAACGGCAAGGTGCTCGCGGCCGGAGGCCGCCTGGACGTCGCCCCCTTCGACGAGACCGCGACGGCGGAGCTCTACGATCCGCAGAGCGGGACCTGGTCGCCCGCGGGCGCCCTTCCGGCCGGCGTGCTCTGCGCCGCGGCGGTGCTCCTCCCCTCCGGCAAGGTGCTGGTCACCGGTGGCTGCTCCAACGATTCCACCTGCGGCGCGGGCCAGGTCGGCTCCCCCTCCGGTCTCGATGCCGAGCGGTGGGCGCGCCTCTATGACCCGGCGACCAACGGCTGGAGCGACGCCGGCACGATGGCCGTGGGCCGCACCGGCCACGCGCTCCTCCCGCTGCCCTCCGGGAGGGTCCTTGCGGCAGGGGGAGGCTTCCGCGCGGGTACGCGGCGTGCGAGCGAGCTCTACGACCCCGCCACGAACACGTGGAGCCCCGCGCCCTCGTCTCCGTCGATGCACGTCTTCGGCTTCGCCGCGCGCCTGAACGACGGCCGCTGGCTCGTGGCGGGTGGGCTGGGGGAGCATGCGTTTCGTCAGGGGTCGCAGGACAACGTCCTCGAGGATACGGAGATCTTCGAGGAGTGACAGGCGGCCTGGAGCCGGTCAAGCTCGACGCGAGCGCGACCGGCTTCGCCTTGCCGCGCGGAGACGTGATCGTAGCGGGCGGCGCGCTCGCGGACGCTGGCCGCGCGCCGAGCGGTTCACGACGCGAGGTGACGCGCCGATGCGGTCGTCACCGCCCGAACATCCACGTCACGACGACGACCGCCGCCGCGAAGCCGGCGAGGTCCGCGAGCAGCGCCGCGGGCAACGCCTGCCGGTACCGCGAGACGCCGATGGCGCCGAGGTAGACCGCGAGCACGTAGAAGGTCGTCTCGGTGGAGCCCGCCATCACCGAGGCGAGCCGGCCGGCGTAGGAGTCCGGGCCGTCGGAGCGCAGCACGTCGGCGACGACGCCGTTCGCGGCGCTGCCGGAGAGCGGCCGCACGAGCACGAGCGGGAGCACGCTCGCCGGGATGCCGAGCCGGTCGGTGAGCGGCGCGACGAGCGCGGCGAAGGCGTCCATCGCGCCCGACGCGCGCAGCATGCCGAGCGCGACGAACACCGCCACGAGCGGCGGGATGATCCGCACGGCGGTCTCGAAGCCGCCCTTCGCGCCCTCGAGGAACGCCGGGTAGACCTTCACCTTGCGGAAGGTCGCGAGCAGCGGGATGCCCGCGAGGAGCAGCGGGATCGCCCAGGTCGAGACGGCGTCGACGGCCTCGCGCATCGCTAGGGGCTCCCGGCTGGCGCGGCGGGCGGCGGGAAGAGCGGAGCGAGGAGCCGCGAAGCGACGGCCGCGACGACGACGCCGCAGGCCGAGGCGACGAGCGTCGGCCCGAGGATCTCGGCGGGCGCGTGCGAGCCGGCCGCGGTGCGGAGCGCGATGACGGTCGCCGGGACGAGCTGGATCGAGGCCGTGTTGAGCGCGACGAGCGTCGCCTGCGCGTCGGTCGCGGTGCCCCGGTGCGGGTTCAGGGTCTCGAGCTCGGCCATTGCCTTCATGCCGAACGGGGTCGCGGCGTTCGCGAGCCCGAGCATGTTCGCGCCGACGTTCATGACGATGGCGCCCATGGCCGGATGGTCGGCGGGGACGGAGGGGAAGAGGAGGCGCAGGAGCGGCCGGAAGGCGCGGGCGATCGCGCGGACGACGCCCGCCTCCTCGGCGACCTTCATGAGCCCGAGCCAGAGCGCGAGCACGCCGGCGAGCCCGATCGAGAAGGTGACCGCCCTCCCCGCCGACTCGACCGCCGCGGCGGTGAGCGCGGCCATGCGGCCGTTCCAGGCGGCGAACGCGACCGCGATCGTGACGAGCGCCGTGAAGAGCAGGCCCACGGCGGGATGGTCGCACGACGGGTGCCGAGGTCCATTTCTTGATAGAACCCGGGCGTGAACCGCCCCACCCGCGCCGCCGCACTCCTGGTCGCCGTCGCCGCGCTGCTCTCCGCCTGCCCCGAGCGGCGCGAGTCGCTGCAGCCGCCCGCGAAGAAGCCGCCGCAGGCCGCGCTCCAGCCCGCCCCGCAGGGCGGCCCCGACGTGCTCTCGGTGCCGCGGCCCGACGGGCCGGAGTGGTTCGGGCTCTACCTGCTCGGCAAGAAGGCCGGCTGGACGAAGCTCTCGTTCACGCGCGAGATGCGCCGCGGGCAGGCGGTCCTCGTGGGCCGCAGCGAGACCGTGCTCTCCGCGACCGTGGGCACGAAGACCGTGGAGCGGAAGGTCGTCGAGGAGCGCGTCTACGAGGCGCGGCCGGCGGGCCCGCTCGTCGAGTTCTCCGGCGAGTGGTCGGGAGACGGCGGCGACCGGAAGGTGTCCGGCACCTGCGCCGCCGCGCTCTGCCAGCTCACCGAGACCACCGCGGGCGGCACGCAGAAGAAGACGCTCGAGGGCGTCGCCGAGACCGCCGACCAGGCCGACGCGGTCCGGCTCGCGGCCGCGCGCCGGGCGACCCAGCGCGGGCGGCAGCTCGACCTCGAGAAGCTGCGCGTGAAGGACGTGGAGACGGCGTTCCTCCGGCGCGACCGCATGGCCGGCGGCGGCGTGGAGACCCCGGTGTCGGTGGTCGCCGAAGCCGAGGTGGGCGATCGCATGGCGGTCGAGTACCGCATCGCCGACGACGGCCGCATGCTCGAGATGCGCCTCGGCGAGGCGCTCGTCGCGCGCCCCGAGACGGAGGACACGGCGAAGAAGCTCGACAAGCTCGACCTCTTCGAGCTCGCCCGCGTGCAGGTCCCGTCGCCGCTCCCGCGGGACGTGCCCGCGACGGTGAAGTACCGGCTCTCCGGCCTGCCGGCCTCGTTCCAGGTGGCCGACGCGCGGCAGCGGTACGAGCGGGTCCCGGGCGGCGGCGAGTCCGACGTGGTGCTCACGGTGTCCGCGAAGGTGCCGGCCGCGGCCGACCCCTCGAAGGACACGCCGCTCGCGCGCGCGAGGGCCGGCGTCGATCCGGACGAGCTCGCCTCCGGGCCGCAGGCCGACTCCGACGATCCCGGGATCCAGGCGCTCGCGCGGCAGGTGGTGGGCGACACGAAGACGGCCTACGCCGCCGCGCTCAAGCTCTCCGACCACGTGTTCCACCGGCTCGAGAAGGCCTACGGCGCGAGCCACGACCGCGCGAGCGACGTGCTCCGCGCCGGGAAGGGCGACTGCACCGAGCACTCGGTGCTGATGGTCGCGCTCGCCCGCGCCGCCGGCATCCCGGCGCGCGGCGTCCACGGCCTCGTGTATGCGCGCTACGACGACAAGGTCGACGCGCTCTACTGGCACGCCTGGGTGGAGGTGCGGAGCGGCGGCGAGTGGATCGCCGTCGACCCGACCTTCGGCCAGGCCGTCGCCGACGCCACCCACATCGCGCTCGGCCGCGGCACGCAGGTCGACGCGGTCGGGCTCCTCGGCGCCCTGAAGGTGAAGTCCGTCGACGTCAGCGTCGGCAAGAAGTGAACCCCGTCGGCGCCGGCGAGGAGCCGGCGCGCGCAAGGAGAAGAACCCGTGAGAGGTCTCGACCACGTCGCCATCCTCGTCTCCGATCTCGACGCCGCGGTGAAGCTCTACCGCGACGTGTACGGCCTCGAGCTCGCCGAGATCGAGGAGGTCCCCACCGAGAAGGTGCGGGTCGCCATCTTCGGCCACGGCACCGGCCGCATCGAGCTCGTCTCGCCCTCCGGGCCGGACAGCCCCATGGCGAAGGCGCTCGAGAAGCGCGGCGAGGGGCTCCACCACGTGTGCGTCGAGGTCCCGGACATCGAGAAGGCGATGGCGGCCCTGAAGGAGCAGGGGGCGCCGCTCCTCGACGAGAAGCCGCGCCCCGGCGCCGGCGGCGCGCGGGTCGCGTTCGTGCACCCGAAGGGCAGCCGCGGAGTGCTGGTGGAGCTGCGCCAGGGTCCGCCGCGGAAGTGATCAAACGCGCGCGGCGGCGGGGCATTCCCGGCGCGAGGGACGGCTTGACCGGCCCCCGGCTTCGTGTTTTGGAGAGCGGTCCACGTCCCACCGTCCGATCGGGGAACGCTCATGATCCGCCTCGCCGCCGCCCTCGCGGCCTCCCTCTTCCTCGCGCCCGCCGCGCTCGCCCAGGCGAAGCCGGACGCGAAGCCCGAAGCGACGAAGCCTGAGGCCGCAAAGCCCGAGGCGACCAAGCCCGAGGCCGCCAAGCCGGCCGCGCCGCTCGACCTCGACGCGAAGACGCAGGAGGCGATCCGGCGCGCGGTCGAGAAGGCGAAGGAGGAGATCCGCGACGAGGTCCGCGCCGAGCTGCAGGGCGCGCAGTCCGCGGCGGAGTTCCTCGGCACCGCCGCCGAGGGCCCGAAGCTCGAGTTCTTCGAGCTCGACGGCTACTTCCGCACCCGCGGCCAGCTCTACGACCAGCTCGGCCTGGGGGTCAACTCCGACGCCGCCGGCTTCCCTTTCTTCCCGAAGCCGCTCTTCAGCCCCGACCGCCGCTCGACGAACGCGACGAGCAACATGCGGCTCCGCCTCGAGCCCACGCTCAACGTCTCGGACAACGTGCGGGTGAAGGCGCAGATCGACGTGCTCGACAACTACGTCCTCGGCTCGTCGGCCAACCTCTCGATGGACTCGGCGTGGAACCCGTACTTCGCCTCGGGCTTCTACGGCTCGTCCCGCGTCGCCTACGACGGCGACAACCGCAACGACCGCCCGGCGATCTCGCCGAAGCGCGCGTGGGCCGAGGCGCAGACCCCGGTCGGCCTCCTCTCCTTCGGCCGCATGCCGTCGTCCTGGGGTCTCGGCATCCTCACGAACGCGGGCACCGGCCTCGACCAGGACTACGGCGACACCGTCGACCGCATCCAGTTCGCCCTGCCGCCCGTCGCCACGCCGGTCGGCCAGCTCACCTTCATCCCGATCCTCGACTTCGACTCGGAGGGCGCGCTGCAGCTCGACCGCGCCTGGGGCAGCGGCGTGGGCCAGCCGTTCGACGTCGACTCGGCGGACGACGCGCGCACCTACGCCCTCAAGGCGGTCCGGATCGACACCCCCGACGAGCTGCGCCGCAAGCTCGACCGCGGCGAGTCCTCCTTCAACTTCGGCGCGTACTACAACTACCGCACCCAGCGGAACGTCTTCCCCGACTGGCTCGTGAGCGGCTACAACGCGAACCTCGTCGCCGGCATCGGCAACGCCGGCGCCGAGACCTTCGCGAACCGCCGCGCCTACGGCCACGTCATCGACGGCTGGGCGCGCTGGGTCAGCCCGCGGTGGCGCCTCGAGTTCGAGGGCGCCGGCGCGTTCGGCCACATCGGCAACGCCTTCGTGGTCGCGAACGCCAACATCGGGACGGGCACCGACCCGGCCATCACGAGCATGGGCAAGGTGCTGGTGCGCCAGTGGGGCGCCGTGCTGCAGGCCGAGTTCAAGGCGATCCCGAACAAGGTCAGCCTCGGCCTCGAGCTCGGCCTCGCCTCGGGCGACAACGCGCCGGGCATGGGCAACTCGACCCGCGGCGCGAGCTACGACGCCGCCAACGACGCCTTCACCTACCAGCCGTACGGCTCGCTCGAGGGCCCGCAGTTCGGCGACTTCGCGGCGCTCTCCGGCGCGGGCGGCATCCACCACGACCGCGACATCCGCAACTTCCGCTTCAACCCGGCCTACCGGATCGACGAGGTGCTCTTCCGCACCATCCTCGGCGGCATCACCGACACGCTCTACGTCCGCCCGAGCCTGCACTGGGACATGTTCCCGGGCCTCGCCTTCGACACGGCGATCATCTACTCGCAGGCGATGTACGGTGAGTCCACCCCCAGCGCCGCGCAGCAGGGCGACGTGAACACCCAGGTCGTCTACGACCACGGCAACAAGGCGCTCGGCCTCGAGCTCGACACGAAGCTGACCTACACGGGCGTGGACGGCTTCTCGGGCTGGTTCTCCTACGGCCTGCTCCAGCCGCTCGGCGCGTTCGGCACCGGGCTCTCTCGCGGCCACGCCCTGCAGTTCGGCTTCGCGGCGAAGTTCTGATCCGATCGGATCCTTGATAACGTCGCGCTCCTCATGGCCAAGAGGAGCACGCCGCCCGACGCGAAGTCGGGGAAGCAGCCGCCGGGCAGGAAGCCCGCGCCCATCTCGCGCGCCGCGCTCGCCGGGGACGCCGATCCCCGGCTCGTGGCGCTCTCCGTCTCCATCCAGGACGACGGCGCGCTCTACGCGGAGGACATCCGCGGCAGCCAGGCCCACGTGGGCATGCTCGCGGCCCGGGGCATCGTCCCGCAGGCCGTGGCGCGCCGCGTGACCGCCGCGCTCGACCAGGTCCGGGCCGAGTTCGCCGCAGGCAAGATCCGCTTCGATCCCGCGCTCGAGGACGTGCACACCCACGTCGAGCGGCGCCTCGGCGAGCTCGTCGGCAAGGACGCCGGCTACCTCCACGCCGGCCGCAGCCGCAACGACCAGGTCGCCCTGGACGAGCGGCTCTTCATCGTGGCCGCCTGCGACCGCTGCGACGCGGCCCTCGCCGGGCTGCAGCGCGCGCTCGTCGGCCAGGCCCGCCGCCACGAGGGCACCATCCTCCCCGGCTACACGCACCTCCAGCGCGCGCAGCCGGTCTCGCTCGCCCACCACTTCCTCGCCCACGTGGAGGCGCTCGGCCGCGACCGCGACCGGCTCGCCGACGTGCGCCGCCGCGCGGCGATCTCGCCGCTCGGGTCGGGCGCGCTCGCCGGCTCGACGCTCCCGCTCGATCGCGAGGCCGTGGCGGCCCGGCTCGGCCTCTCGGGCGTGACGCGGAACTCCCTCGACGCGGTCTCGGATCGCGACTCGGCGGCGGAGCTGCTCTTCGCGGTCGCGCTCGCGGCGGTGCACCTCTCCCGCCTCGGCGAGGAGATCGTGCTCTGGACGACGAAGGAGTTCGGCTTCATGACGCTCGCCGACGCCTTCGCGACCGGCTCGTCGCTCATGCCGCAGAAGAAGAACCCGGACGTGGGCGAGCTCGCCCGCGGCCGCGCCGGGCGCGCCATCGGGGATCTCGTGTCGCTGCTCGCGATCCTGAAGGGCCTGCCGCTCTCGTACAACCGCGACCTCCAGGAGGACAAGCGGCCGCTGCTCGGCGGCCCGGAGGCCCTCGCGCTCACCGCCGCGGCGCTCGACGGCGCGGTCGAGACCGCGACCTTCCACGCCGACCGCATGGAGGAGGCGCTCGGCTCCGGCGAGGCGCTCGCGACCGATGCCGCCGAGTACCTGGTCGAGCGCGGCGTCCCGTTCCGCGAGGCGCACGAGGCCGTCGGGAAGGCCGCGGCGCTGTCGGCGCGGTCGGGCCGGCCCATCGCGAAGCTGACCGCCGCGGAGTGGGCGAGCTTCCACCCGAGGTTCGAGAGGGACGTGCTGAAGGTGTTCGACGCGCGGAAGAGCCTCAGGCGGAGGGACCTCCCCGGCGCGCCCGGGCCGAGGCAGGTGCGGGCCGAGCTCCGGCGGTGGGAGAAGGCGCTGGGGAGGAAGCGGTGAGGGTTCTCCTCCTCGCCCTCGCGCTCGCCGCCTGCGGCGTGAAGGCCCCGCCCCGGCCGCCGAAGGCGCCCGCGGCGCCGGTGCAGCCCGCCCCGAACTCCAGCCCGGACGGCAAGTGAACCACTTCCAGCGCAAGCGCGGCGTGCTCCACGCCGAGGGGATCACGCTCGAGGCCCTCGCGGCCGGGCACGGGACCCCGCTCTACGTCTACTCGACCGCGACGCTCACCCGGCACTGGCGGGTGCTGCACCGCTCGCTCGCCGGCGTGCGGCACACCGTCTGCTACGCGGTGAAGGCGAACTCGAACCTGGCGGTGCTCTCGCTCTTCGCGAAGCTCGGATCGGGCTTCGACATCGTCTCGGGCGGCGAGCTGTACCGCGTGCTGCAGGCGGGCGGGGACCCCTCGAAGGTGGTGTTCAGCGGCGTCGGCAAGCGCGACGACGAGATCGCCTTCGCGCTCTCGGCCGGCGTGCGGGTCATCGACGTCGAGAGCGCGCCGGAGCTCGCCCGGATCTCGATCGTGGCGCGCCGGCTGGGCGTGCGCGCGCCCATCGCGCTGCGCGTGAACCCGGACGTCGATCCCCGGACGCACCCGTACATCGCGACCGGCCTGCGCGAGTCGAAGTTCGGCGTGGACGTCGCGGAGGCGCGGCGGCTGTACGCGCTCGCCGCGAAGGACGAGGCCCTCGCGGTGAAGGGCATCGCCTGCCACATCGGCTCGCAGATCACGACCATGCGGCCGTTCCTCGACGCGGTGGGCCGCGTGCTCGCGCTCGCGGAGGAGCTGCGCGGGCAGGGCATCGCCATCCGCCACCTCGACGTCGGCGGCGGCCTCGGCATCCGCTACAAGGACGAGGACCCGCCGCACCCGGACGCGTACGGCGAGGCCATCAGGAAGGCGCTCGGCAAGTTCGACGGCGAGGTGCTGCTCGAGCCGGGCCGGGTGCTCGTCGGCAACGCCGGCGTGCTCGTCACCCGGGTGCTGTACGTGAAGCGGAGCGGGAGGAAGGTGTTCGTGGTGGTGGACGCCGCCATGAACGACCTCGTCCGCCCCGCGTTCTACGACGCCCACCACGAGCTCGAGCTCGCCGGCCCGCCGAGGCAGGGCGCCCGCGAGATCGTCGCCGACGTGGTCGGGCCGATCTGCGAGTCGTCGGACTTCCTGGCGAGGAAGCGCCGGATGCAGGAGCCGGAGCCCGGCGACCTCCTCGCCGTGCGCTCGGCCGGTGCGTACGGGTTCACGATGTCCTCGAACTACAACGCCCGTCCGCGCGCGGCGGAGGTGCTCGTCGACGGCACGAAGGCCTTCGTGGGCCGCCGGCGCGAGACCTACGCCGACCTCGTCCGGGGCGAGCGGCCGCTGCCCGGGGTGGGCCCGAAGTCGAAGGTCCCGAAGCGGACCCGGATCGGTTAAGTTCCCCGCCTCAGTCTCCCCCGGAGGAACCGTCGATGGCCAGGCTGGAAGGCTCCATGGTGGCGATCGTCACGCCCATGAAGGACGGGCGCGTCGACACGAAGGCGCTCGCCGACCTCGTGGCGTGGCAGATCTCGGAGGGCACCGACGGCATCGTGCCCTGCGGGACGACCGGCGAGGGCGCGACCCTCACCGCCGCCGAGGCCGCCGAGGTGGTGAAGACCACCGTCGAGGTCTGCCGCGGGAAGGCGCTCGTCGTCGCCGGCGCGGGCTCGAACGCGACCCACGTGGCGATCGAGAGCGTGAAGTCGGCGAAGGCGCTCGGCGCCGACGCCGCGCTCGTCGTGACGCCCTACTACAACAAGCCCACGCAGGAGGGGCTCTACCGGCACTACCTCGCGATCTGGGAGGCGACCCGCTTCCCCGTGGTCGCCTACAACGTGCCGGGCCGCACCTCGGTCGACATGCTGCCCGAGACCGTCGCGCGGCTCTCGAAGGCGGGCGCCATCGTCGGCATCAAGGAGGCGACGGCGAGCATGGACCGCCAGGTCCAGCTCATCGAGAAGGTCGGGAAGGACGCGCTCTCCTACCTGTCCGGCGACGACTTCACGACGCTCCCGTACATCGCCTGCGGCGGCCACGGCACCATCTCGGTGACCGCCAACATCGCGCCCCGCGCCGTGAAGGAGCTCGTCGTCGCGGCGCGGAAGCCGGACCTCGCGACCGCGCTCCGGCTCCAGGCGGCGATGGGCGAGCTCAACCGCGCCATGTTCCTCGAGACGAACCCGGGCCCGGTGAAGGCGGGCGTGAACCTGCTCGGCCGCTGCGGCCCGGAGCTGCGCCTGCCGCTCGCGCCCGTGTCCGACGCGAACCTCGCGAAGGTGCGCGAGGCGATGGTGAAGTTCGGCCTCCCGGTGAAGGGGTAGCGACATGACGAAGGTGGTGGTCACCGGCGCCGCGGGCCGGATGGGCGGGACGATCATCCGCCTGCTCGCGGGCGCGGAGGGGCTCTCGCTCCACGCCGCCGTCGAGCGCCCGGGCGGTCCGGGCGGCGACGCCGGGGTCGCGGCGGGGCTCCCGGCGAACGGCGTCACGATCGGCCACGACCTCGCGGCCGCGCTCGCGGGCGCCGCGGTGGTCATCGACTTCACGAGCCACGAGGCCTCCGCCCGGCACGCGGCGCTCTGCGCGGAGCGCGGCGTCGCGCTCGTCGTCGGCTCCACCGGCTTCACGCCGGAGTCGCGCGCGAAGGTGGCCGAGGCGGCGAAGCGGATCCCGGTCGTCCTCTCGCCCAACATGAGCGTGGGCGTGAACGTGCTCTTCGACCTCGTCCGGCGCGCCGCCGGCACCCTCGGCGACGCGTACGACGTGGAGATCGTCGAGCTCCACCACAAGAAGAAGAAGGACGCGCCCTCCGGCACCGCGGAGAAGCTCGCCGAGGTCGCGGTCGAGGCGCTGGGCAGGTCGCGCGACGTCCTCGCCTACGAGCGCCACGGCCTGATCGGCGAGCGGCCCGCGAAGGAGATCGGCGTGCAGACGCTGCGCGGCGGCGACGTCGTGGGCGAGCACACGGTCTACTTCTGCGGCGAGGGCGAGCGGATCGAGCTCACCCACCGCGCCACCTCGCGCGAGCAGTTCGCGCGCGGCGCCCTGCGCGCCGCGGGCTGGCTCGCCGGGAAGCCGGCGGGGCTCTACGACATGGCCGACGTGCTGGGGTTGAAGCCGTGAGGGTCTGCCGCTACCGCCTCCGCGGCCACGACCGCTACGGTCTCGTCGAGGGCGACCGCGTGAAGCCGCTCACCGCGGCGCCGTGGTCGGGCGGCACGCCGGAGGGACCGGCGGTCCCCCTCGCGGACGTGCGCCTGCTCGCGCCGGTCGAGCCGTCGAAGGTGGCCTGCGTCGGGCGGAACTACCGCGCCCACGCGAAGGAGCTCGGCAACGAGGTCCCCGTCGAGCCGATGTTCTTCCTGAAGCCCTCCACCGCGGTCGTCGGCCCCGGCGACGAGATCCGCTGCCCGCCCCAGTCGAAGGAGGTCCACTTCGAGGCGGAGCTCGCCGTGGTCATCGGCCGCACGCTCACCCGCGCGACGCCGGTCGAGGCGCGGATGGGCATCTTCGGGTACGCCTGCCTGAACGACGTCACGGCCCGCGACATCCAGCGCGCCGAGAAGCAGTTCACGCGCGCGAAGGGCTTCGACACCTTCTGCCCGATCGGCCCGGTGGTGGAGACCTCCGTCGACCCGCTCGACCTCGGCGTGATCTGCCGGCTCAACGGCCAGGAGCGCCAGCGCGGCTCGACCCGCGACATGGTCCACGACGTCTTCGCGCTCGTCGCCTACGTCTCGCAGGTGATGACGCTGCTCCCGGGCGACGTCGTCTCCACCGGCACGCCCGAGGGTGTCGGCCAGATGCAGCGCGGCGACTGGGTCGAGGTGGAGATCCCCGGGATCGGGTTGCTCAGGAACCCGGTGGTGTAGCGGCCGGGGCTCCGCGTCCGAAGAGGTTGAACCTCAGCCCCACCTCGAACGTCACCCCGCCGATCCAGGCCGGGTTGAACGCGAAGAAGGTCGCGTAGGCGCCGTCGTAGCTCACGCCCGCGAGGACGTCGAGGCGGTCGCCGAGCGGGACGGCGGCGCCGAGCCCGACGTGCAGGCCCATGCGCCGCTGGGTGCTCCAGCCGATCGCCTGGCTCGTCGCGTCGTTGGTGGAGCGGTGGGCCGACGATCGGGAGACCCCGAGGCCCACGGAGCCCTCGGTGCGGACCGGGCCGAGGCTGCCGAAGATGCGGAGCGCGGGGACCGCCACGAACTGCCTGATGCGGTCGAGCTTGCCCCCGTCGGCCGGGTCCCGCGAGGTCGCCGAGCGGCGCGCCTCGAGCTCGAGGGCGTAGCTCGAGCCGAAGCGCCAGCCGATGCGTCCGCCGAAGGCGTACCCGAGCGGCAGGGACCCGAGCTCCGGGCCCTCGCCGGTCGGCAGGAACGGGCCGCCGAGGACGGTGAGCTGGAGGCCGCGCGGGCCGGTGTCGGGCGGGTCGTCGTCGTCGACCTGCGCGAAGGCGACCACGGGGGCGAGCGCGAGGGCGAGGGCAGCGAGCCGTACGGAGGACGGGAAGAGGCGGGTGGTGGCGAGCATCGGTGAGGGCTCCAGGGTCGTGGCCGCGAGCCCAGGTTCCCCCGGCCCGCACGTTCGGTCAACCCCTGGCCCCGCCGGTGTTCCCGGGCTAAAGGGGAGGGCGTGCGCGCGTACGTGGCCGTGGGCAGCAACCTCGGGGACCGCTGGGCACATCTCGCCGCGGCGGCCCGCGGCCTGGCGGGCCTCCCGCGCACCGCGGTGGTCGGCGCATCCCGGGTGTTCGACACGGCGCCCGTCGGCCCCCCGCAGCCGCGTTACCTGAACGCCGTCCTCGCGCTCGAGACCGGGCTGCCACCCGAGGCGCTCCTCGGAGAGCTGAGAGCCGTCGAGGCCGGCGCGCTCCGCCGCCGCGACCAGCGGTGGGGCGCGCGCACGCTCGACCTCGACCTCCTCCTGCACGGCGACGCGGTGCTGCGGACGCCGAGGCTCGTCCTGCCGCACCCGGGGCTCGCCGTCCGCCGCTTCGTGCTCGCGCCGCTCGCGGACCTCGCGCCGGGCGTGGTGGTGCCGGGCTCGGGGCGCGACGTCGCGGCGCTGCTCGAGCGCGCGCCGGGCGCCGCGGACGAGGTCGTGCCGGTGGGGCTCTACCCTCGCTGACCTGGCGCGAAGCGCCCGTCCGTCCGGCCGCGAGCTCTAGAGCATGTCCGGATCGAAGTCCGACGGCTCGAGCGCGTTCCACTGCCACTCCATCGCGGCGAGCACGCGCGCCTCGTCGAGGTCGCGCTCCGGGATGCGCTTCCTCGCCGGGCCGGGCGTGACGGCGCCCTCGAGGAGGCCGAGCCGCTCGAGGACGGGGCCCCAGCGGCCGGCCGGGCCGAACGTGGTGACGACGCCGCGGCGGTCGAGCGCGAGCGTGGAGGGCTCCGCGCCGGACATGATCCAGAGCCCGTGGCGGCCGTCCTGCTCGAGGAAGTCGCCGAACGCGTCGAGGAGCTGGTCGAGCGCCGAGCGCCGCACCGGCCGCGGCGACTGGTACCGGCCCTCGGGCCGGAAGGTGTGCGACTCGAGGAGGACGTAGACGACCGCGAACGGCTCGCCCAGCTCGGCCGCGAGCGCGCGGAAGAGCTTCATCGGCGCGCGCGGCGCGGCGAGGAGCTGCTCGCCCCCGCCCTCGGGCCGACGCTCGTAGGTCTCGCGCGGCGCGGTGGTCCCGTTCGTCCCGGTCTCGCCCATGGACGCCGGTCTATCACAGCCTGGGATCTCAAGGGCTTGCGCGGCCCGGCCCTGCGGCAAGGAGACCCGGTCGCAACAAAGCGCCTGTTTGCTGATGGGGATCAAGATCCGTTCGGACGGAGCCGCGTACAACGCTCCTCGAAGTTGAGAATGATTCTCGTTTTAGTTTGCAGGATCCCGCCGTAGCGAACGCAGCCGCAGCTCTCGGGAGTACCCGCCATGCGCCTCGCCGCCTCGCCCCGCGCCAGCCTCCGCGCGCTCACCACCGCCGCGCTCCTCGCCGCCGGCCCCGCCCTCGCGCAGGGCGAGGAGTCCGAGGAGGCCTCAGGTGACGGGATCGTCGCCGAGTCGCTCTTCCTCGCCGACACCCTCCCGCCCGGCAGCCGCGACTTCAACCTCCAGCTCTCGGTGGCCCGGGACGAAGCGCACCGGCTCACCACGTCGCCGACGCTGCAGTTCGCGGCGCCGCTCGGCGAGGGGCTCGGCTTCACGGTGGACGCGGGCATTCCCCGGGAGAACGGCGCGCTCGAGAACCCGGCCGCCTCGCTGAAGCTCGTCCTCCGCGAGGCCGCCGTCGACGCGACGGGCCTCTCCGCCTGCGCGCAAGTGGTCGGCTCGACGCACCGGGCCGCCGACACCGAGGTCGCCCTCGGGCTCGGCGCGCTGCGCCCGGCCGGCGCCGTCGCGCTCCGCGCCACCGCGCTCGTCGCGACGGGGGTCGGCGGCTGGTCGCCGCGCCTGAACGCGGGCGCCTCGGCCGCCCTCGCGCTCTCGCCGCGGTGGCGCGCGCTCGCGGAGGTGGTCGTCGAGGTGGGCCACGGGGACGCGGTGTTCTCCGCCGGGCCGACCTTCAAGGTGGCGCTCTCGGAGACCTTCGCGGTGATGGGCGGCGCGCTGTTCGAGCTCGGGAAGCGCGAGCTCCCGGTCTTCACCCTGCAGCTCACCAGCACGATGTGAGGAGGCCGCCATGATGCCGCTCGGGCTGCTCGGGATCGGAGAGTCGGGAGAGATCGTCGGTGCCGTCGCCGCGCAGCGCGCGGAGGACCTCGGGCTCCGCGCGGGGCGGCGGGTCGAGATGCTCGCCAACGTCGGCGGCCCCGTGCTCGTGAAGGTGGACGGCTCGCGCATCGCGGTGGACCGCGGCGTGGCCATGCGCATCCAGGTGAGGATCTGACCGTGAACCTGTCGAACCTGAAGCCGGGCCAGAAGGCCCGCATCACCGCCCTCGGGGCGCTCGGGCCCATGAAGCGCCGGCTCATGGACATGGGGCTGCTCGCCGGCGCCGACGTGGTCGTCGAGAAGGTGGCGCCGCTCGGCGACCCCATCGAGGTCCGCATCCGCAGCTACCACCTGTCGCTCCGCAGGGCCGAGGCCGAGGGCGTCGCGGTGGAGGTGCAGCCGTGAGCGCCGCCCTCGAGCTCGTCCCGCCGCCCGACCCGGCCCGCCCGCTCGTGATCGCGGTCGCCGGCAACCCGAACTCCGGCAAGTCGACCCTCATCAACGCCATCGCCGGCACGCGCCTGCACGTGGGCAACTGGCCCGGCGTGACGGTGGTGAAGAAGGAGGCCGCCTTCGAGCACGCCGGCCGGCCGATCCGGCTCGTGGACCTGCCCGGCACCTACTCGCTCTCGCCGCACTCGCAGGAGGAGATCGTCGCCCGCGACCACCTCGCCCTCGAGCGGCCCGACGTCGTCGTCGACGTGGTCGACTCGACGAACCTCG
Organism: Anaeromyxobacter sp.; assembly: GCA_046351695.1. Classification (GTDB taxonomy): domain Bacteria; phylum Myxococcota; class Myxococcia; order Myxococcales; family Anaeromyxobacteraceae; genus Anaeromyxobacter. Next base: position 238,343 of record JAXLYA010000004.1, read on the forward strand.
AGCGGAACCTCTACCTGACCGTCCAGCTCCTCGAGCTCGGGCTGCCGGTGGTGGTCGTGCTCAACATCCACGACGAGGCGGTCGCGAAGGGGCTCCGCATCGACGCGGCGGCGATCTCGGCGCGGCTCGGGGTCCCCGTCGTGACCACCTCGGCGACGCGGAAGGAGGGGCTCTCCGGGCTGCTCGACGCCGCCCTCGCCGCTGCCGACGCGGGCGCCTCCTCGCGCGCGCCGCTCTCCTACGGCGCCGACCTCGACCGGGCGATCGCCCGTGTCGCCGACGCGCTCGAGCGCCGGCCGGAGGTCGCCGCCCGGTTCCCGCTCCGCTGGCTCGCGACGAAGCTCGTGGAGGGCGACGCGCACGCGGCCCTCCAGGCCGGCGTGGACGCCGAGGCGCTCGTGGCGGAGCCGTTGCGACACCTGCGCACCGCGCACGGCGACGTCGAGACGCTCCTCGCGGAGGCGCGCTACGGCCTCGCCGCCGGCCTCACCCGTGAGGTGCTGACGCGCCCCGAGGCGACCCGGGTCGAGCTCACCGAGCGGATCGACCGGATCGTCCTCGATCGGTTCCTGGGCATCCCGATCTTCTTCCTCGCGATGTGGCTCGTCTTCAAGCTGACGTTCGACCTGTCGTCGCCCTTCGGTGACTGGATCGACGGCATCGCGAACGGCCCCGCGAAGCGCTGGGCCGCCGCCGGCCTCGCGGCGCTCTCCGCGCCCGACTGGACGGTCTCGCTCGTCAACGACGGCGTCATCTCCGGCGTGGGCTTCGTGCTCGTCTTCGTGCCGGTCATCCTCGCGATGATGTTCTTCATCACGCTCCTCGAGGCCTCCGGCTACATGGCCCGGGCCGCGTTCGTGATGGACCGGGCGATGCACGCCATCGGGCTGCACGGGAAGTCGTTCATCCCGATGGTGCTCGGGTTCGGCTGCAACGTGCCCGGTGTCTACGCGACCCGCATGCTCGAGAGCCACCGCGACCGGGTGCTCACCTCGCTGCTCGTCCCGTTCATGTCGTGCGGCGCGCGCCTGCCGGTGTACGTCCTCTTCGCGGGGGTCTTCTTCGCGGGGCGGGCCGGCACCGTGGTCTGGTCGCTCTACGTGCTGGGCATCGCGCTCGCGATCCTGACCGGGCTCGTCTTCAAGAAGACGTTGTTCCGCGGCGAAGCGCCGGTCTTCATCATGGAGCTGCCGCCGTACCGCCTGCCATCGCTCTCGTCGCTCCTCCTCCACACCTGGGAGAAGGGGAAGCACTTCGTCTACAAGGCCGGCACGTACATCCTCGCGGTGTCGGTGGTGGTCTGGTTCCTCCTCAACCTGCCCTGGGGCGTGGAGCACAAGCGCGACTCGTACCTCGGGAGGGCCGGGGCCGCGGTGGCGCCCGCGCTCGCGCCGGCGGGTTTCGGCACCTGGGAGGCGGGCGCGGCGCTCATCACCGGGATCATCGCGAAGGAGATCGTCGTCGGCACGATGGGGGAGATCTACGCCGCTGGCCCGAAGGCGGAGGCCCCTGCGGCGGAGGCGCCGACCCTCGCCGCGGAGCTCCGCGACATCGGGGTGGGCTTCCTCGCGGCGGGCCGCGACGCGGCGCTGAACGTCGCGTCCAACGTCGGGGTGGCATCGCTCGCCATCCGGGACGACGCCGGCGAGGAGACGCCGCTCCAGGCCGCGCTCCGCCGGAGCTTCACGCCGCTCACCGCCGTCGCCTTCATGGTGTTCGTCCTGCTCTACATGCCCTGCGTGGTGGTCGCGATCGCGATGCGGCAGGAGCTCGGCGGCTGGCGCTGGTCCGGGCTCGCCGTCGCGTGGCAGACCGGGGTGGCCTGGCTCGTCGCGACCCTGGTCTTCCAGGCCGGGCGCCTCCTCGGGATCGGGGGCTGACCGTGGGCACGACCGATCTCGCCATCGCGGCGGTGGTCCTGGGGGCGGCCCTCGCGCTGCTCGTGAGGTCCTTCCGCCGGCAGGGCGGCGGCTGCGCCGGCTGCCACGGCGGCTGCGCGGCGCGCGCCCCCTCCCGGGATACCGTGCAGCTCGGCACCCCGGGCCACCGCGGCCGCTGCACTCCCTGAACCACCACCCACCAGACCGGAGGTCTCACCGTGATCAGCAAGACCATGCAGGACGCCCTCAACGCGCAGATCAACCTCGAGCAGTACTCCGCCCAGCTCTACCTCGCGATGAGCGCGCACTGCGAGGGCAAGAGCTTCAAGGGCTTCGCCCACTGGCTCCGCGTGCAGGCCGGTGAGGAGACCGCCCACGCGCTGAAGCTCGTGGCGTTCGTGCTCGACCGGGGTGGTCAGCTGGAGCTCAAGCCCATCGCCGCGCCCAGGACCGACTTCGGAGGGATGCTCCAGGTGTTCGAGCAGACGCTCGCGCACGAGAAGGGCATCACCGCCAAGATCTCCGCCCTGTTCGCGCAGGCGCGCGAGGAGAAGGACTACGCCGCGGAGATCGCCCTCCAGTGGTACGTGACCGAGCAGGTCGAGGAGGAGGCTACCGTCGGGCAGATCGTGGATCACCTCCGGGCGGTCGGCGAGCAGGGCGGCGGGATCTGGTACCTCGACTCGAGGATGGGCAAGCGCGGCAAGGCGTGAACGTCGCTCAGCCGAGCTTCTGCACGAGCTCCGCGACGAGCGCGACGTAGGCCTTCCTCGCGTCGGCGGCGGAGGTGCCCTTCCTCGCGGTCCAGGCGTCGAACTTCGCGCGGCCCTTCGGGTCGAGCATGCCCGGGCGGCTGCCCGTGACGTCGCCCTCGGTGGCCTGCTTGTAGAGCCCGTACAGCGCAAGCAGCTCGTCGTTGGACGGCCGGCGCTTCAGCGTCTTCACGCGTTCCTGGGCGGCAGCGAAGTCGTCGTTGGCCATGGCCCCGAGGGTGAGGCCGGCTGGCTCCGCGGTCAAGGCCGGGCGCGCCGCAGGAGCCACAGCGCGAGGAGGCCGACGCCAAGGTTGGCGACCGTCCCCGCCGGGGAGGCGCGCCCGTACCGGATCGCGCCGTTCACGAACCCGGCGAACACGTGCAGCACGACCGCCCCGAGCGCGAGCGGGAACATCGCGGGCCGGCCGCGCAGCGCGGCGAACCCGGCCGCGAGCGCCATCGCGCCCACCGCCACGAGGACCGCGCCGAGCAGGCGCGCGACGCCCTCGTCGGCCGCGGAGCCGACCGCGGCCGGGCCGCCGACGAGCAGCGCCACGCCGCCCGCGCCGCGGGCGAGCCCGAGCACGATCAGCACGAGGGCGGCGGGGAGGGTGGGGCGGGCTTCCATGCCAGGGGCGAGTGTATCCTCGCGGCATGGCCCTCGCGACGAAGCTGAACCTGAAGCCCGGGGTGAAGGTCCGCGTGATCGGGAGGCCGCGCTCGGTCGACCTCGACGACGTCGCGACCACGACGGCGGCTGCGGCGCCGGCGGTGCTCGTCTTCGCCGCGACGAAGGCGGAGCTCGACGCGAAGGGCGCGCCGTTCGTGGCGGCCGCGCGCGAGGACCGCCTCGCCTGGGTGGCCTACCCGAAGGCCGGCCAGCTCGACACCGACCTCTCCCGCGACGTGGTCTGGAAGCACCTCGCCGCGCAGGGCATCCAGCCCGTGCGGCAGATCGCGATCGACGCCACGTGGAGCGCGCTCCGGTTCAGGCCGGGGACGCGCGGCTGAGGCGTCACCGATGGACCCGCCTGCCGGCGCCCTCCTCCTCCTCGACCTCCGCACGCCCGCCGACCGGGTCGCGCTCCGGCCCATCGACGACGTCGTCATGGGCGGGCGCTCCCGGAGCGACGTCCTGCCGTGCGAGGACGGCGCCGCCTTCGAAGGCGTGGTCTCGCTCGAGGACGGCGGAGGCTTCGCTTCCGTCCGCTCGGTGCCCCGCGGCTGGGATATGCGGGGCCGCGAGGCGCTCCTCGTCCGGTGCCGCGGCGACGGCCGGCGCTACAAGCTCAACCTGCGCGACGAGGCCACCTTCGACGGGGTCACCCACCAGGCGCCGTTCGAGCCGGCGCGCGCGTGGGCCACGCTCCGGCTCTCCCTCGCCGGCTTCGCGCCGCGCCTCCGGGGCCGGCCCACGGCGGCACCACCTCTCGACCTCGCCCGCGTCGAGACCGTCGGGTTCCTCGTCTCGGACCGGCAGGCCGGGCCGTTCCGGCTCGAGGTGGCGTGGGTCGCGGCGATCTGAGCCCCCGCTACCGATCGCCGATCTTCACCTGCACGGCGGGTACGGCGCTCCGGGCGAGCGCGTCCACGACCACGCGGGCCTCCCAGAACACGCTCGAGATCTGGACGAAGAGGAGGAACACGGCCGCGGAGACGAGCCCCGGGCGGCGCGCGTGCCAGGCGAGCGGCCAGCGCGAGAGCGCGGCGCGGACGGCGGGCCGGTTGACGGCCACCGCCACGAGGATGCCCAGCGCGGCCCCGGCGAGGATGTCGGTCGGGTGGTGGAGCCCGAGGTAGACGCGCGGCACGCCGATGAAGAGGAACGCGTACACGTGCGAGGCGACGCCGAGCGGGCGCGACACGTACCAGGCCGCCGTCGCGAGCGTCGCGAACAGCATCGCGTGGTCGCTCGGGAACGCCGAGGGCCAGTCCTTGAGCGGCTCCTGGCCGATGGGCACGAGGAAGCCGAGCTCGGCGTTCTGCACCGGGCGCACGCGGTACGGCAGGAGCTTCTGGAGCACGAGGCAGAGGGCGATCGACACGAAGCAGCCGAACACGGTCGCCACGATGATCTCGCGGTTCCTCCGCCCCTCCTCGCCCTCCTCGAGCCACGGGTACCAGAGGAAGAGCCCGACGAAGCTCGCCTTCGCGACCGTGCCGTTCGCGAGCAGCATCATGCCGCGGTCGAGGAACGAGGACCGCTGGGCGAGCGAGTTCAGGAGGTGGAGGATCGTCTCGTCGAAGGCGTTCATGCGCGGTGGCCGGGTGCCTCGGGGCGTGGACCCTCGCACACTCCGCGCGGGGCGGACATCCCGAGGCGAAGAGATCGGCCAGATGCTCAGGCGCCGTGATCGCGCGAGCCTTTGCGCTTGCGCGGGGTCAAGCGGGCGCGAACGGAGGGTGAAGCGAGCCTGCGCAGCGCCGCCGCGGCCGGCTCGCTCGTCATCGCGCAGATCGAGGCGCGCCCGGCCGGCGCTCCGCCAAGTGCCACAGCACACCGGACGGGTCGACGACGAACGCGACCCGCAGCCCCCAGGGCTGCATCGCAGGCGGCCGGGGCGCGGGCACGCCGAACCTCGCGGGCAGCTCGAGCGAGACGATGCGTTGCCACCAGGCATCGAGCTCGTCCACGAGCAGCTGCATCATGAAGTTCTCCGCCCACTCCTTCCGGTAGTACCTGTGGAGGATGAAGGAGCTCGACCCGACGGTCATCGGAGCGTTCTGGTGCCGGGGGTCCGGCCGCGCCGCGCTCACCTCAGCGTCGCGAGGACCTCACCCAGCTGGTCGAAGGTCTCCTTCATGTCGCCGCTCGTGCTGCCGGACGCGATCGCCGCGTCGAGCGCCGCCTTCGACGGGTACAGCTCGGTCAGGACGAGCTTCGTCTTGCCGCCCCGCTCCTCGAAGGTCACGGTGGTGATCGCCCCGCCGGTCTCCTCCTCGTTGGTCCACACGAGGCGGGAGGGCGGCGTGACCTCGAGGTACTTCCCGAAGAACGCCATGGTCGAGTCGCCGGCCGGGAACACGAGGCGGTAGCCGCCGCCGGTGCGGACGTCCATCTCGCAGGAGAGGAGCGAGAAGCCGCACGACCTCGGCACCCACCAGCGCTGGAAGAGCTCGGGCTTCGTCCACGCCTCGAACACGAGGCGCGCGGGGGCGTCGAAGGTGCGGGTGACCACGAGCTCGCGGTCGGACTTCCGCTCCGCGCCGGTGGGGTTCGGCAGGGTGGGCTCACTTCTCGTGCTTGCGGTCATGGTTCTTCTCCTTCCGGGTGAGTTCTTCGAGGACGTCATCCAGTGCTTCGAATCTGGCGGCCCAGAGCTGGCGGTAGGCCTCGATCCACGCCGCCTCCTCCTCCAGGCGGCGCGGGCCGAGCCTGCACGTCCGCACGCGCCCGACCTTCTCGGTCGTCACGAGCCCGGCGTCCTCGAGGACGCCCACGTGCTTCTTCATGCCCGTGAGCGTCATGTGGAACCGGTCGGCGAGCTCGGAGATCGAGGCGTCCGCGCGCCCGAGCTGGGCGAGCACGCCGCGCCGGGTCGCGTCCGAGATCGCGGCGAACGAGGCGTCGAGGCGGGGGGCTGAATACTGAACCATGTGGTTCACTATAGAGAGCGGACCGGAGCGGCGCAAGGGGACCTCGCGCGATCGCCGCGGCTGCACCCGTTCAGGTGTTCACGACATCCCGACGTTACTGCGCAGACGTCTGCGCGCGCGGCGGGTCAGCGCCTGCGCGGCGGCTTCCCCGCGGCGACGAGCACGCGGTCCACCACGTCCGGCGCGAGCGGCTCGCAGGAACCCGCGAGCCGCGCGACGAGCGCGATGCGCGCCACGCGCTCGAGCGTCTCCATCCGGTCGAAGGCCTCGGAGAGCGTGCGGCCGAGCGCGAGGGCGCCGTGGCGCTCGAGGAGCAGGACCTCGTGGCCGGCCCAGAAGGGCGCGAGCGACGCCGGGACCTCGTCGGTGCCGGGCGTCGCGAAGCGGGCGACGGCGACGGGGCCGAGCGTGACCGCGGCCTCGGGGACGAGATCGCCGGCCCCTCGTCTCCGCCGCTGCTTCGCATCGGCTACGCTCGGGGCGTACGGAGGCATTCGAGCCACCGTGAGGGCGACGGCGGTGATGGGGTGCGCGTGCACGACGGCCTCGACGTCGGGCCGGGCGGCGTAGGCCGCGAGGTGCATGCGCAGCTCGGTGGAGGCGCGGGCGCCCTTCGGGCCCTTCACGACCTGGCCAGCGTCGTCGACGACGACGAGGTCGGCGGGCTTCAGGTAGCCCTTGTTCGCGCCGGAGGGCGTGACGAGGAAGCGGCCGGGGCCGAGGCGGACGGAGACGTTGCCCTCGCCGGCGCCGATGAGGTCGCGGGCGTGGAGGCGGCGGCAGGTCTCGACGAGGACCGCGCGGAGGCCGGGCTCGTCCCTCGCCTCCGCCGCCTTGCGGCGGCTACGCTCGGGGCGAACGGCGCTGGAACCAGGTCCTCGCTTCACGGCGAGCCTCACAGGATCTTCGCCGCGAGGAGGTCCTGCACGTCGAGCAGGCCCACCGGGCGGCCCTCGGAGTCGACCACGGGGACCTGGTCGATGGCGGCCTGGCGCAGGACGCGGGCGCCGTCGCCGACGAGGGCGTCGGGGCGGATGGTGCGCGGGTTGCGGCCCATCGCGGTCGAGACCGGGCGGTTGAAGTCGGTGTGGCCGTGCTCGACGAGGCGGCGAAGATCGCCGTCGGTGAAGATCCCGACGAGCTTCCCGGCGGCGTCGACGACGCTCGTCGCGCCGGGGCGGCCGGCGGTGCCGGTCATCACCGCGACGGCGGCGGAGAGCGGCTCGTCCTCGCGCACGACCGGGTTCGACTCGCCGGCGCGCATGATCTCGTGGACCTTCATGAGCCCGCGGCCGAGCTTGCCGGCGGGGTGGTAGAGCGCGAACTCCTCCTCGCGGAAGGAGCGGTTCTGGAGCACCGTCATCGCGATCGCGTCGCCGACGGCGAGCAGCACCGCGGTCGAGGCGGTCGGGGCGAGGCCCATCGGGCAGGCCTCCTCGACGTCGCCGATGGGCACGACGAGGTGCGCGGCGCGGGCGAGCGGGTTCGCGCGGTCCTTCGTGAGCGCGACGATCTTCACGCCCATCTTCTTGAGCGCGGGCAGGAGCCGGACGATCTCCTCGGTCTCGCCCGAGTTCGAGAGCGCGAAGACCACGTCCTCCTTCGCGATGCGGCCGAGGTCGCCGTGCGCCGCCTCGGCCGGGTGGACGAAGAGCGAGGGGGTGCCGGTGGAGGCGAGCGTGGCCGAGATCTTCTGGGCGACGAAGCCCGGCTTCCCCATCCCGGTGACGACCACCCGGCCCTTGCAGTCGAGGATCCACCGCACCGCCTCGGCGAAGCTCTCGCCGAGCACCACCCGGCCGATGGCGCCGGCCTCGGCCGCGAGCACGGTCCTCCCGTAGTCGACCAGGGCCTTCGCGGAGGGCTTCCCGCGGGGCTGCGCTGGTTTGCGCGGGGGTGCGGCCTTCTGCTGGGGCGCAGCCTTCCGCAGGGACACCACCCGGGCTTTCGAGCGCGCGGCCATGTCGAGCGGGTTCTAGCACACACGGCCCTTGCGAGGCGCGCGGGCCCCGCGCTATGCAAGATCCTTCCCGCAGCACGGAGGTGGTCCGCCATGCAGTTCTTCATCGACTCGGCCGACGTGAACGAGATCAAGAAGGCCCTCGCCCTCGGCCTGTGCGACGGCGTGACGACCAACCCCTCGCTCGTCGCGAAGACGGGCCGCTCCTTCGACGACGTGCTGAAGGAGATCGTCGGCCTCGTCCCGGGCCCCATCTCCGCGGAGGTCACCTCGACCGACGCCGAGGGGATGCTGAAGGAGGCCCGGTACTACGCGAAGTTCGGCAGCCAGATCGTCATCAAGGTCCCGCTCATCGTCGAGGGCCTGAAGGCCGTGAAGGTGCTCTCCGACGAGGGCGTGAAGACGAACGTCACGCTCTGCTTCTCGGCGGTGCAGGCGCTCCTGGCGGCGAAGGCGGGCGCGACGTACATCTCGCCGTTCGTCGGCCGGCTCGACGACATCAGCCAGGACGGCATGGCGCTCATCGCCGACATCGTCCAGATCTACCGGAACTACCAGTTCAAGACGAAGGTGCTCGTCGCCTCGGTGCGCCACCCGGTGCACGTGCTCGAGGCCGCGAAGCTCGGCGCCGACGTCTCGACGATCCCGTACGGCGTCATCGAGCAGCTCGCGAAGCACCCGCTCACCGAGTCCGGCCTGAAGAAGTTCCTCGCGGACTGGGAGAAGGTGCCGAAGAAGTAGGGCCTACCCGGTCACCCGGAACAGGCACCGCTCCACGAGCTTCAGGCTCGCGGAGAGGTCCGCCCGCGAGAGGCGCGCCGCCTCGGCGCGCTCCTTGAGCTCGAGGCAGCGCTCCGTCACGAGCGTCACGAGCAGGTGGAGCGCCGCCTCCTCCGCGGGCGTCTGGAGCCGGTGGCGGCCCTCCTCCATCGCGCACTCGTAGCCGTCGAGCGCGTGCGCGAGGTCGAGCCGGGCGAGCTCGAGCGCGAAGCGGACCACGTCCTCGCGCGGGCGCTCCGCCGCGCCGGCGGCCCAGCGCGCGCGGGCCGCCTCGTCGACCCAGTCGAGCTCGGCGGGCGGCCAGGCCTCGAGCTCGCGGGCGAGCTCCTCGGCGAACTTCTCGAGGACGTACTCCCGGACGGGCTGCTTCTGGCGGTCGTAGAGCCAGTCGAAGCGGCGGTCGCGCACGGCGCATTCTAGCGCTTGCTGCCGGGGTGGGGCCCCGACGATCCCTCGACACGCTCGGGACCGGCCGGGCGGGGGGCGCCGAGGCCCCCGTGAACCACGGCTACGCGGCCCCGGTGCCGGACACCCGGCGGCTGCTGGCGGCGGGCCGCTCGCCGGCCCTCCCGCCCGCGAGGCCGGTGAGCCTCCCGAGGACGCGGGGCGCCTGGTCCTCGGCTGCGCGGAGCTCGGCGAGGAGCACGCCGTAGACGCGCTTCGAGGTGAGGAGGTCGAAGTGGTCGCAGCGGACCTCGGCGTTCACGAGGTGCGGTAACCCCTGCGTGTCGAGCACCGCGCTCGGGTGGCGGGCCCACGGATCGCTCCGGCTCCAGACCGAGGCGAGCCGCACCGACGCCGGCCACGGGCCGTCGCCGAGTCGCTTGAGGAACGGGCTCCCGGGGATCATCTGCAGGATCGAGCGCGCGACCGGCACGATGGGCACGCCGAGCCAGGCGCGGGGGGTGCCGTGGTACGGCGTGCCGAGGGTGACGACCGCGCGCGTGCGCCGCCAGCCGCCGAGCTTCTTCACGTAGTAGGCGGCGACGAGGCCGCCCTTCGAGTGGCCCACGATCGTGAGCGGCCCGAGGCCGGGGTGGCGCCGGTAGATCCGCTCGACCTTCGTGCGGACGAGGTCGGCGAGGTCGTCGATGCCGCGGTTGTTGAGCGACTGCCCGAGCCCGCCGAGGTCGAGCGAGAACGGACCGTAGCCGTCCCGGCGGAGCCGCGCCGCGAGGATCTCCATCGTGCGCCGGCCGGACATGAAGCCCTGGAGGAGGAGCACCGGTCGCTCGCAGCGCGAGAAGTCGGTGCGCTTCACCACCCGGTTCTCGATCCCGGGGATGTCGAGCGCCCGGGCGATCCGCTCGACCGCCCTCGCCAGCCGCCGCACCGTCTTGATCGCCCGCCTCGCGTCCACCGTCGCCCCCTGCTCGCCAACATAAGGAGCCGGGCGCGCTCCTCGCCGTGCGACCGATCACACCGCGCCGCCCCGCGTCCCGGGGACGTACCTGGCCGGTCGGCCCCCCCGGCCGCTCGCCCCCGGGACGGGCCGGCTTGAGCCGCCCGCGCCCCTGCGCTAAGAGACCGCCCGCCCACCCACGTTGGACACCTGGAGCCTCGAAATGCTCGTGGTCATGAAGAACAGCGCGACGCCCGAACAGGTCGAGGCCGTGAACGCCCGGATCCGCTCCCTGGGGCTCGAGCCGCACCCCATCCCGGGTGCGCAGCGCGTCGCCATCGGCATCACGGGCAACAAGGGGGCGCTCGACCCGGCCCAGTTCGACGGGCTGCCGGGGGTCGCCGAGGCCATCCGGGTGTCCCAGCCCTTCAAGCTCGTCTCCCGCGAGGTGAAGCCGGACGACACCGTCATCGACGTCGGGGGCGCGAAGCTGGGCGGCGGCCGGATCGCGGTCATGGCCGGCCCGTGCTCCGTCGAGTCGAAGGAGCAGCTCCTCGAGGCCGCTCACGCCGTCAAGGCGGCCGGGGCGACCTTCCTGCGCGGCGGCGCCTGGAAGCCGCGCACCAGCCCCTACGAGTTCCAGGGGCTCGCCGAGGAGGGGCTGAAGCTCCTCGCGCTCGCCCGCGAGCAGACCGGCCTCAAGGTCGTGACCGAGGTGATGGACGTCGAGACGCTGCCGATGGTCGTGGAGCACGCCGACGTCATCCAGATCGGCGCGCGCAACATGCAGAACTTCTCGCTCCTGAAGCAGCTCGGCACGCTCAAGAAGCCGATCCTCCTGAAGCGCGGCCCGTCGGCCACGCTCAAGGAGTGGCTGATGGCCGCCGAGTACATCCTGTCGCGCGGCAACTACCAGGTCGCGCTCTGCGAGCGCGGCATCCGCACCTTCGAGACGATGACCCGCAACACGCTCGACCTCAACGCGGTGCCGGTGCTGAAGACGCTCACGCACCTGCCGGTGGTGGTCGACCCGTCCCACGGCATCGGCCTGCGCGCGCACGTCGCCGCCATGGCCCGGGCCGGCGTCGCGGCGGGCGCCGACGGCCTCATCGTCGAGGTCCACCCGCGGCCGGAGAAGGCGCTCTCCGACGGCCAGCAGTCGCTGACGCCGTCCGAGTTCGAGGCGCTCATGAAGCAGGTGCGGGTGATCGCGGGCGCGGTGGGGCGCGAGGTCTGATCCCTCGCTTCCCCGCGGGCGAGCGGGACGCTCAGCGGGCCAGCTTGGCCGTGAACGCCAGGATCGCGTCCTTCCGGCACGCGATCTTCCGCTCGAACGGGCGGTAGCCCTTCGCGACGGCGCGCACCACCACGTCCGCGCCCGGCTCGCAGGGGAACGACGTGAGGACCGGCGCCTCGCCGAGGTCCTGTCCGTTCACGGTCACGCGCGCGCCCTCGGGCGCGGAGTCGATCGAGAGCCCGAAGCCGTCGAACGGGCGCCAGGCGTCGCCCGCGTCGTCGCGCGGCGCGAACACCTCGGCCTTCTCGAGGTTGCGCTGCTCGAGCGCGGCGTGCGCGGTCGCCGCCCAGCGCGCCTTCTCGAGCTCCTCCGAGGTCGGCTGCTCGGGGTGGCGCGGCGGGGCGGCGGCGGGGCCCTGGGCGGCCGCTGGATCGGCGGGCGCGAGCGCGCCCGCGGGGACGGCCGGCGGCCGCAGCAGCCGCGGGACGAGGAACGCGCCCGCGACGAGCGGCAGCGCGAGGGAGGCGGCCCACAGGGCGAAGCGGCGAGGGTTGGGCTCCTTCACGGAGGGCATCGTAGCGCCGTTGTGGGCGGCCGCCCACCGCTGCGCACGGGTGCCGGACGTGCCCCCGGGTCCGGCGGTCCGCCGCGGCGGCGCGCGTCAAGCACGCGTCCTCGCTGGCCTCCGGCGCGGCCTGGGCCCGGCCCGGCCCGTGCTCCGGCTGGAGGCCCGGAGGCCACACACATGCCCAGAATCCCGACCCTCGCCGCCCTCGCGCTCCTCGCCCTCGCCGGCTGCTCCGGCAAGGCCGACGTGAAGCTCCGCGTCGAGAACAAGACGGTCGCCGGCGCCCTCGCCGGCGCGACCGACCGCTCGCTCGAGCTGAAGCTCATCGCGGTCTACCTCGCAGAGGACGTCGACCCGCAGACGCAGAACAACATCGGCGAGACGCAGATGATCTGGCTCAACGCCCAGTGCAACGAGGACATCCAGGGCTGCCTGCCGAGCGGCATGTCCGGTGGCGGACCCCGGGTCACGAGCTTCTTCGACTTCGGCCAGCCGACCGACGTGGTGAACGCCGCCATCAACGGTCAGGGCCGCGCCGTGAAGGCCGGCACCTACCGCTACGCCCGCATGGAGTTCTGCAAGTACGGCATGCCGGGCGAGCCGAACCTGCGCTGGAAGGGGCCGGGCATGACCGGCTCCCGCGAGATGATCGTGGGCGACTGCGGCCGCACGAGCCAGGTGTTCTCGCCGCCGCTCGCGCTCGCCGACGGCGAGTCGGTGACGGTCACGCTCGGCTACGACATGGCGCAGTCGATCCAGGCCGGCGCGCCGGGGCCGAACGGCTCGATGTCCATCGCGGGCGTCGACCACTGGTTCCGCGACTGCCAGGACCTCGCCGACGGCACCCGCGTCTGCATGGACTTCCCGGACTTCCAGCCGACGGCGACGAAGGAGTAGCGCCAGGTCCGCAAGAGAAGCCCCGGAGACACGAGAAGAGGCCCTTTCAAGGGGCCTCTTCTCACTTCTTCGCTCTGTGGCGGAGGCGCTCTCGAGACGAGCGCCGGTCCGGCTTCACGCCGGTATGAACTGCGGTTCTGTCGAGTCCTGCGACGGCTCTGCTATCTCAGGCCTCCTCGTGGACACCGCGGTGGTGAAGCGACTCCGTGTGAAACAGCGCGCTGTGCTGCTTCGGGTGCTGCAGCTGCGTTCCTGCAGGTGCTGCGGTGCTTCGTGGCTGCGCGTTGCTGCAACCACGAACCAACGCTACGCCTCTCGCGCGACGATCGGAAGTGCCCCTCCGTCGCGCCGATCGGGGCGTGCCCGCGCGCACCCGAGCCCACCCGAGGAAGCTCAGGCACTTCGCGCGTGGCTGTCCCTCGCCAGCGGGAGGGCGCTGCCGACGACGAGCGACCGCCAGACCCACTCTGCGGGTCCGAGTCGGAAGCGCCGGAGCCACGCCGCGCAGCCCGCCGCGACGGCGGCGTAGCAGGCGAGCGCGATCGGCAGGAGCGCGGCGCCGCCGACGCTGCCCCACCGGCCGAGCCCCGTCGCGTGCAGGAGCAGGCTCGCGGCGACGGTATGCGAGAGGTACGCCGTCAGGGACATCCGGCCGACCGCCTCGAAGGCCGCACGCAGCCGCCCGCGCGCCGGCGCCACCTCCACGAACGCGAGCACGTAGGTGAGCGAGAGCGCGGCCGCCTGGGCGTACCCGAGCGCGCCCGGCGCCTCCGGCAGCGCGGCCCGGGCGCCGGTGAGGGCGAGCGCCACCGGCGCGGCGACGGCGAGGAGCCGGCGCCGGAGCGCGCGGTCCTCGCCGAGGCGCAGGTGCAGGCCGCGACGCCCGGCCCAGACGCCGAGCAGGAACAGCCCGAGGAGCTGCCCGAAGTACGCGGCGTAGCCGAGCAGCAGCCCGAGCCCCGCCCGCGCGCCGGCGAAGGGCGTGAAGTCGGAGAGCCAGTCGAGCCAGCGCTGCCGCACGAGCGCGGCGAAGGTGCCGGCGGCGTAGGTGGCCGCGGCCTCCTCCGGCGACGGCAGGGCGAGCGCGAGCCCGGGGAGCGAGGCGGGCGGGAGCGGCGCGAGGGAGAGGAGCGGCACGAGGAGGAGCGCGATCGCCCCGGCGAGCACGGCGCGCGGCGGCGCGCGCAGCGCGGGCAAGGCGAGGAGCCCGAGCACCGCGTAGACGAGGAGGATGTCGCCCCACCAGACGAGCGTGACGTGCAGCGCGCCGAGCGCGGCCAGGATCACGAGCCGCCGCGCCGCGAGCCCGAGCGTCCGCCCGGACCGCCCCTCGCGGTCGAACAGGAAGAGCGAGAGCCCGAAGAGGAGCGCGAAGATCGGGTAGAACTTCCCGTTCAGGAAGAGCAGGTTCGCCCCGTTCACCGCGCGGTCGAGCGGGCCCTGCGGGCCGCCGTACGCGGTCGTCTCCTCGCCGGCGAGCGTGTTCATGCTCGGGAAGTTCACGAGCACGATGCCCAGCATCGCGGCGCCGCGGAGCGCGTCCACGAGCGCGACGCGGTCCGCGGCGGCGGCCGGCGCGGCGAGGTCGGGCGCGGGCGCGGAGGGCACGGGGCATGGTAACCTCTCCGGCTCCCACGCGACGAGGAGCACCCGATGTTCATCACGATGAAGCCCCACGCGACCGAGGCCGAGTACGCCGACGTCGTCGAGAAGATCCGCGCGCTGGGGCTCACCCCGCACCCCATCACCGGCATCGAGCGCAAGGTGGTCGCCGTCATCGGCCACACCTCCGGGCACGACCCCGAGGAGCTCTTCGGCTCCATGCCCGGCGTCGCCGAGGCCCTGCGCGTCTCGCAACCCTTCAAGCTCGTCTCGCGCGAGGTGAAGGAGGAGGACACGGTCCTCGACGTGGGCGGCGTGCCGCTCGGCGGGAAGGCCATCGCCGTGATGGCCGGGCCGTGCTCGGTCGAGTCGAGGGAGCAGATCTTCGAGGCCGCCGAGGCCGTGAAGCGCGCCGGCGCCACGTTCCTGCGCGGCGGCGCCTTCAAGCCGCGCACGAGCCCCTACGAGTTCCAGGGGATGAAGGAGGAGGGGCTGAAGCTCCTCGCCGAGGCGCGCGAGCGGACCGGCCTCAAGGTCGTGACCGAGGTGAAGGACACCGAGACGCTCGCGATGGTGGCGGAGTACGCCGACGTGCTGCAGGTCGGCGCCCGCAACATGCAGAACTACTCGCTCCTCGAGCGGCTCGGCACCGTCGACAAGCCCGTGCTCCTGAAGCGCGGCCTCTCCGCCACCATCAAGGAGTGGCTGATGGCCGCCGAGTACATCGTCGCGAAGGGCAACCACCGCGTGGCGCTCTGCGAGCGCGGCATCCGCACCTTCGAGACGATGACCCGCAACACCCTCGACATCAACGCGGTGCCGGTGCTGAAGGCGCTCACGCACCTTCCGGTGGTGGTGGACCCCTCGCACGGCATCGGCCTGAGGCCCCACGTGCCCGCCATCGCGCGGGCGGGCGTCGCGGCCGGCGCCGACGCGCTCATCATCGAGGTCCACCCGCGCCCGGAGAAGGCGCTCTCCGACGGCCACCAGTCCCTCACGCCGAAGGAGTTCGAGGGGCTCATGCAGCAGGTGCGGGTCATCGCCGGCGCGGTCGGGCGGTCGATCCTGTAGCGCATGGGGGCCGGCGCCGAGCTCCGCGCGCTCACGGGCCTCCGGTTCGTGGCGGCGCTCGGCGTGCTGCTCCTCCACTACGGTGGGCAGCTCGTGGCGTGGGCACCGCCCGCGGTGGACGCGGTGCGCCTCGGCGGGCACGTGTGGGTCGGGCTGTTCTACCTCCTCTCCGGGTTCGTCCTGGCCCGGGCGCACCCGCGGCCGATGGACGCCGCGGGGCGGCGGGTGTTCTGGGGAGGCCGGCTCGCCCGCCTGTACCCGCTCTACCTGCTCGCGTTCCTCGCCTCGGCGCCGTCGGCGCTCGCGCAGGTGCCGGACCGCGGCGAGGGCGCCGTCTTCGCGGCCGGCGTCCTGTCGCTCGTGCTGGCGCAGGCCTGGGCGCCGACCCTCGCCCTCGTCTGGAACGGCCCGGCCTGGTCCACCTCGGTCGTGTTCGCGTTCGGGCTGGCGTTCCCGTTCCTCGCGGCCTGGATGCGCGGCCTGCGCACCCGCTCGCTCGCCGCCGCCGGCGTGCTCGCGTGGGGGGCGAGCGTGGCGCTGCCGCTCGCGTGGCTCGCGCTCCGGGACGGCGCGGCGCCGTTCGAGGCGGGCGACCCGTCGCCCTGGGGCAACCTCCTCGAGCGCCATCCGCTCGTGCGCGGGCTCGAGTTCGCGGCCGGGGTCGCGCTCGGCCTCCTGCACGCGCGCGGCGCCGTGCGCGCCCCGCCGGCCGCGGCGCCGCTCGCGCTCGGCGCGGTCGCGCTCGTCCTCGCCACCGGCGCCGCGCCGTACCTCCTGCTGCACAACGGCCTCCTCGCCCCGCTCTTCGCGCTCGTCCTCCTCGCGCTCGCGACCGGCGAGGGCTGGCTCGCGAGGGCGCTCGCGTCTCGCCCGGCGGTGGCGCTCGGGGAGGCGAGCTTCGCGCTCTACATCCTGCAGGAGCCGCTCTGGTGCCTCGCCCGCGCGCTGCCCGGCGCGCCCGCGCTGCCGAAGCCCGGCTTCGTCACGCTCTACGTCGTGGGCGCCTGGGTGGTCGCCCTCGCGGCGCACCGCATCATCGCGCGGCCGGCGCGCCGGCTCCTCGCCGAGCCCTCCGCGCTCGAGGGCGCTAGGATCCGGGCATGACGTTCCCCGTCCTCGTCCTCGCCGTGATCGCGTCGGCGTCCCCGGAGCCCGCCCCGCAGCGGGGGCCCGCGGTCGTGGTCCACGGCGGCGTCGGCTCGGCCCGCGTCCGGATGGACGCGACCGGCCCCGCGGCCGCGCGGGGGCTCGCGCTCCTCCGCGACGGGCGGCCGGCGCTCGAGGGCGCCATCGCCTCCGTGGTGGCGCTCGAGGACGACTGCCGCTTCAACGCCGGCACCGGCGCGAACATCCGCATGGACGGGAAGACCGTGCAGATGGACGCCGCGGTGATGGACGGCGCCACGGGCGGCTTCGGCGCGGTGGCGGCCATCGAGCGGGTGAAGAACCCGGTGCTCGTGGCGCGGAGGGTGATGGAGACGCCCCACGTGCTCGTCGTCGGCGACGGCGCCACCCGCCTCGCGCGCCTCTTCGGCTTTGCGGACCACGACCCGCGCTGCAAGGACAGCCTCGAGAAGCTCGAGCGCGTCCGGCGCATCCTGCTCGGCAAGGAGACCGGCCCCGCCCTCGGCGCCTGGAAGCGGTTCGACTGGCGGAGGTTCTGGAACTTCCCCGGCCCGCTGCCGGAGGAGCTGAAGGCCGCCGTGGGCACGCCCGACACCGTCGGCGCCGTCGCGCGGGACGCACGCGGCCACTTCGCCGCGGCCATCTCGAGCGGCGGGACGACGATCACCTTCTATGGCCGGGTGGGGGACGTGCCGATCGCCGGCGCCGGTGTCTGGGCGGGTCCGGCCGGCGCCGTCGCGTGCACCGGTCAGGGTGAGGAGATCATCCGCCGCGCAGTCGCGCGCGCGGTGTACGAGGACCTCGCGCGCGGGGCCGAGCCGCAGGATGCCGTGGACCGCGCGCTCGCCGCGTTCCCGGCCGACGTCGACCTGGGCGTCATCGCCGTCGGCCCGCGCGGCGAGGGCGGCGGCGCCAACTACTCGGCGGAGCGTCAGGCGTTCGGGGGGCCTTTCCGCGACAACATGGCCTGGTCCGCGGCGCGCTGACGCAGTTGCGCGGTCGGGCCGCAGCGGTCCACACTCGCGGGACGGGCGGGAGGAGGGGCTCCGCCCCGGAGCGACCGGATGTCGAGCGGCGTGATGGTCCTCGCGGTGATCGCGGCCCTCGCCGCAGGCATCGCCCTGGGCGCGCGCCTCCGCGCGGGCCGCCGCGGCCCGCGGGATCGCTTCCTCCCGGTCTTCAAGACGATCCCGAGCCCGCTCGCGCTCAGCCGGCTCGACGACGGCAGGCTCGTGGCGGTGAACGACCGGTTCACCGAGCTCACCGGCCTCGACGCGGACCGGGCCGTGGGGCGCACCGCCGTCGAGCTCGGCGTGTGGCCCGACCCCGGCGACCGCACGCGCATCCAGGCGGAGATCCAGCGCGGCGAGGTGGTGCGCGAGCGCGAGGTCCGCCTGCGGCGCGCCGACGGCCAGGAGCGCATCGTGCTCATCTCGGCGAGCCGGGTGGAGCTCGACGGCGTCCCGCACCTCCTCTCCTTCGCGCGCGACGTGACCGAGGAGCGCGCGGCGGCGCTCGAGCAGGCCCGCCTCGCCGGCGAGCTCCAGCGGGCCGAGGAGCGCAACCGCGCGGTGCTGCGGAGCCTGCCCGTGGTGCAGTGGGTGCTCGACCGGGACGGGGTCTTCACGCACTCGGAGGGGCAGGGGCTCGCCGCCTTCGGGCTCCGGCCCGGAGACGTGGTCGGCCGGAACATCACGGACGTGTACGCCGCCTTCCCGGAGACGATCGCCGACTTCCGCCGCGCGCTCGCGGGCGAGTCCTTCGCCACCGAGAACGTCTTCGGCCCGGTCGTGTTCGAGAGCCGGTGGGCGCCGATGCGCGACGCGGACGGGCGGATCGTCGGCGTGACCGGCCTCGCCCTCGACGTCACCGCGCGGCGCCGCGCCGAGCAGGCGCACCGCGAGGGGGAGCTCAAGGTGCAGGTGCTCGAGCGGCTCGCCACGATGGGGCGCGCGGCGGCGGGGCTCGCCCACGAGGTGAACAACCCGCTCACCTACGTGCTCGGGAACCTCGAGGCCGCGGTCGAGCGGCTCCCCGCGGGCGAGGTGCGCGACCTCGTGGCAGACGCCCGCGAGGGCGCGGAGCGCGTCCGCCGGATCGCCACCGACCTCGCGGTGTTCGCGAGCGCGCGCCCGCAGGCGGGCGCGGCGAGCGACGTCGAGGCCGTGGTCCGCTCTGCGGTCGCCTTCGCGCGGAACGACGTCCGCCACCGGGCGCGCCTCGAGGTGGAGGTCGAGCCCGGGTGCAGGGTGGCCCTCGCGGAGGGCCGGCTCGGGCAGGTGCTCGTGAACCTGCTCTCGAACGCGTGCGACGCGATCCCGGAGGGCCACGCGGCCGACAACGTGATCGGCGTGCGGGTGCGCGCCGAGGGCGGCCAGGTCGTGATCGCGGTCTCGGACACCGGCGCGGGCATGACGCCCGAGGTCCAGGCCCGGGTGTTCGAGCCGTTCTTCACGACGGGCGGCGGGCTCGGCGTCGGCCTGCCGCTCGTGCGCGGGATGGTGGTGGAGGCGGGCGGCGACGTGACGGTCGAGAGCGCACCGGGAAGGGGAGCACGTTCCGCGTGCGGCTCCCGTCGGCCCGGCCGGCCGCCGCGGCCGTCGCCGCGCCGGCCCCCGCGGACGCGCAGGCGCGCATCCTCGTCGTCGACGACGAACCGCTCGTGGCGCGGTCGGTGGCGCGCCTGCTCCGCCCGCACGAGGTCTCGATCGAGACCGACGGCACGAAGGCCCTCGAGCGGCTCCGCGGCGGCGAGGCCTTCGACGTCGTGCTCTGCGACCTCATGATGCCGGACCTCACCGGCATGGACCTGCACGACGCGCTCGTCGCGGACCACCCCGAGGTCGCGCGGCACCTCGTGTTCCTCACCGGCGGCGCCTTCACCGATCGCGCGCGGGAGTTCCTCGCGCGGACCCGCTGCCCGGTGCTCGACAAGCCGGTGGACGCGGCGGCGCTGCGGGACGCGGTGGGCCGGGTCATGGCGCCCTGAGGGGTGGCGCCTGCGTCCGGCGGACCGCCCGGCGCGAACGCAACCGCATGCTCGCTCGCCGCTCCTTCCTCCTCGGCGCCGGCGCCGCCGCGCTCGGCGCCGCCGCGCCGGCCTGGGCCGTGCCGGCTCCGGCCGGGTGGGCCGAGGACGCCCGGCTCCTCGCGCGGGCCTACCGGCTCCTCCACCCCGGCCTCCTGCGGTACCTCACGCCGGCGGCGGCCGACGCCCTCTTCGCGGGCCTCGAGGTGGCGCTCCGCCGGGGCCCCTCCCTCGCCGAGGCCTACCTCGCGCTCTCCCGGGCGCTCGCCCGGATCCGGTGCGGCCACACGCACGCGAACTTCTGGAACCAGCGGAAGGAGGTGGCCGAGGCGCTCTTCGCGGGCCGCACGCGGCTGCCCTTCCGCTTCGCCTGGCTCGACCGGCGGATGATCGTGACCGCGCCCGGCGCCGACGGGCTCGCCCCCGGGGACGAGGTCGTGGCCATCGACGGCGCCCCCGCCGCCGCGCTCCTCGCGCGGCTCGTGCCCTACGCCCGGGCCGACGGCGGCAACGACGCGAAGCGGATTGCCCAGCTCGAGGTCCGCGGTGGCGAGCGCTGGGAGACGTTCGACGTGTTCCAGGGGCTCGTCGCGCCGCCGCGGGACGGCACGTTCCGGCTCCGGGTGCGCGCGCCGGGCGGCGGCGAGCGCGCGGTCGAGGTCGCCGCGATCGACCTCGCCGCGCGCCGCGCGCAGGGCGGCCCGGAGGAGGTCGAGGGCGGGCCCGCGTTCACCCTCGAGCACCGCGATCGCACCGCCGTGCTGCGCATGCCGACCTGGGCCCTGTACCGCTCGAGCTGGGACTGGAAGGGCTTCCTCGACGGCGCGTTCCGGGAGCTCGCCGACCTCGGCGCGACCGGGCTCGTCGTCGACCTGCGCGGCAACGAGGGCGGCCTCGACTGCGGCGACGAGGTCGTGGCCCGGCTCGTCGACCGCGACCTGCCCCGCCGTGCGTACGAGCGGCGGGTGCGGTACGTGCGGACCCCGGCCGACCTCGACCGGCACCTCGACACCTGGGACGACGCGTTCCGGAACTGGGGCAAGGACGCGGTGCGGATCGACGACCGCTTCTTCCGCCTGGCCGAGGCGGACGGCGAGAGCCGCGCGCCCATCCGGCCGAAGGGGCCGCGCTTCCGCGGGCGGGTGGCGGTGATCGTGGACGCGACGAACAGCTCGGCCACCTTCCAGCTCGCGGCGCTCGTGAAGGCGCACGGCCTCGCCACCCTGGTCGGCGCGCCGACGGGCGGCAACCTCCGCGGCATCAACGGCGGCGCGTTCTTCTTCGTGCGGCTGCCGGCCTCGGGGCTCGAGGCGGACCTGCCGCTCATCGGCACGTTCCCGCTCACCCCGCAGCCGGACGGGGGCGTGGCGCCGGACGTGCCGGTGAAGCCCACCCCCGAGGATCTCGCGGCCGGGCGGGATCGGGTGCTCGAGGCGGCGCTCGCCGTGGCGCGCGGGTAGCCCGCGCGACTTGCCACGCCCCGTTTCGTCCTTACGGTCCTCACATGAGGCACGACGACGAGGAGCCCGGCCCGGTGAACGAGGCCGTCGCCGACGCGGACGTGGAGGTGGAGGAGGGCTGCATCCTGTGCGGCGGGACGCTGTCCATGCGCCTCGTGGGCGGCTCGGCCGGCAGCTACTGCCGCACCTGCCACTGGATCTCGAGGCCGCACGTGCACCGCCACGCGGACCACGTCGCGCTCGTCCACCCTGCACGGCTGGTCGCGTAGCGAGGGGACGGAGCGGGCGGGCGGCTCAGCGCGGATCGTCCGCCCGGATCCAGCGCAAGGCCTCGACGGGCGAGTCGAAGATCCGCGCGACCACGCCGTCCGCGGCGGCGTTCTCGACGAAGCGCCGGACGTTCATCTGCCCGTAGATCTTCTCGGGCTGGATCATCGCCCAGTACTTCCAGCCCGCCTGGATCGCCGCGGGACGCCAGACGTTGTCCGCCCACTCGCCGTCCTCGCGCGGGATGGCGCCGTTCTTCCGGTCGTCGGAGACCCACTTCGTGGCGCCGTGCCTCCGCAGGAGCTCGATGCCCGCCTCGAGGACCTTGCGGAACTCCGGGCCGTGCACGAAGCCGTGGAACTCGTGATGAACGATCTGCTCCTCCGGGTAGTAGTGGAGGGAGGCGAGAGGTCCGTCGAGGATGACGAGCTTCTGCATGCGGAAGGACTCGGGCGTGGCGCCGGGCAGCGGCGGACCCGTCGACCCGGGGTTCCCGAGCAAGCGAGGTGCCACCCCTGGCGCCCCCTCTGGCGCGGGGTTACCTCGGAATCCGATCAGCCCCGGGGTGTCATACTACCCGGAAGTCAACCCGAACGGGTGATCCGGGAGGCCCGCGGATGGGAAGGTGGGACGACGCCGGGACGGTCGGCAACTTCGCGAGCGCGAAGCCGAACGCCGTGCTCGTGGCGTGGGCGGAGGGCGAGCTGTCCCGGTGCGGCGGCGCGGCGAGGGTCCTCGACCTCGGCTGCGGGGCCGCGCGGAACGCCGGGCCGCTCGCCGCGCTCGGCGCGGAGGTGGTCGGCACCGACCTGTCGCTCCCCATGCTGGAGGCGGCGCGGACGCGGGTGGACGCGGCCGGGCTCGGCGGGCGGGTGAAGCTCCTCAGGGCGGGCATGGACCGGCTCCCGCTCCCCGACCGCGCGTTCGACGTGGTGATCGCGCACGGCATCTGGAACCTCGCCCGGTCCGGCGAGGAGCTCCGGCGCGCGCTCGCGGAGGCCGCGCGCGTGGCGCGGCCGGGGGCGGGCCTGTTCGTGTTCACCTTCTCGCGCCACACCCTGCCCGAGGCGGCGGCGCCGGTCGCGGGCGAGTCGTTCGTCTACACCCAGTTCTCGGGCGAGCCGCAGGTGTTCCTCGAGGAGCCCGAGCTCGTCGCGCTCCTCGCCGGGGCGGGCTTCGTGCGCGACCCGCCGGGCCCGCTGACCGAGTACAACCGGCCGCCGCCCGGCCGCCTCGCGACGGGCCCGGTGATCTGGGAGGGGACCTTCCGGCGGTCCTGAGGCCCTACATCGAGATCGAGCCCTTGCGGAAGTCGCTCCGCGCGAGGTGCACGTTCACGCAGACCGGGTGCCCCGCGCGCGCGAGCGCCTTC
Source organism: Anaeromyxobacter sp. (assembly GCA_046351695.1). Classification (GTDB taxonomy): domain Bacteria; phylum Myxococcota; class Myxococcia; order Myxococcales; family Anaeromyxobacteraceae; genus Anaeromyxobacter. Next base: position 261,283 of record JAXLYA010000004.1, read on the forward strand.
GCCTCGTCGAGCACGGCGTCGATGCGCGCGTCCTCGGTGAGGAGGAGCCCCTTCCCGCCGTAGCCCTCCGCGACCCGGTGGTAGTCGCAGCGGGCGAGCACGGTGCCGACGTCGTCGCCGAGCATCTCCACCTGCTCGCGCGCGATCTGCTGCCAGGAGCCGTCGTTGCCGATGACCGCGATGGGCGCGAGGCCGTGGCGGGCGAAGGTGTCGAACTCGGCGAGGCTGTACGCGGAGGAGCCGTCGCCGTAGACGAGCCAGACCTCCTTGCCGGGCCGGAGCACCGCCGCGCCGGTCGCGAAGCCGCCGCCCACGCCGAGCGTGCCGAACACGCCCGGGTCGAGCCAGGCGAGCGGCGCGCGGGGCCGGAGCGTGTACGCGGCCGTCGCGACGAAGTCGCCGCCGTCCACGACGAGCGTCGCGTCGTGGGCGAGCTTCTCCTCGAGCCGCGTGAAGAACGCGAGCGGGTTCACGAGCTCGCCGCGGGCCCGGGCGCCCTCGGCGATCTCGGCGTCGCGGGCCGCCTCGCGCTCGCGCAGCGTGGCGAGCCAGGGCTCGAGGCGCCCCTCCGCGCCGCCGGCCGCGGCGGCGAGGTCGAGCAGGAACCGGCCCGGGTGCATCCGCAGCGCGACCTCGGGGGAGCGGTTCTTCCTGAGCTCGGTGGACGACAGGTTCGCGGCGGCGACGAACGCCTTGCCCGCGATCGCCCGGCCGTAGCCGAGGCGGAAGTCGAACGGGAAGCCGGCGACGAGGACGAGGTCGGCCTCCTTGAGCGCCTTCCCCCGGGCGTGGCGGAACTGGAGCGCGTCCCTGCGGCCGAGGAGGCCGCGGGCCATCCCGCCGAGGAACACCGGCACGCCGAGGCGCCGGATGGCGTCGGCGATCGGGCCGGGGTCCGGCGTGTTCACGAGGGCCTGGCTGCCGACGACGAGCACCGGCCGCTTCGCGCGGGCGAGCCGCCGCGCGACGGCGGCGACCTTGCCGCGCAGCGAGCCGAGCGCCGGCAGCGAGAGCTCCACGGGCGGCGGGTCGAGCACCGCGGGGAGGCGCGGCGCGTGGAACTGCCGGAGGAGGTGGGCGTCGAGGTAGGCGCCGAGCGCCATCGCCCCGAGCCCGCGCATCTTCTCGACCCCCGACTCCTTCACGTACCACTCGCGGACGGTGGCCTCCGGGTAGAGGAGGTCCACCGGGACCTCGACGAAGACCGGCCCCGGCACGCCGCTCCGGGCCACCTCGAGCGCCCGCGCCACCGTGGGCCCGAGGTTCGCGTAGGTCGTCACGCGCGTCGCCCACTTCGTGAGCGGCTTCATGAGCGCGAGCTGATCGATGTCCTGGAGCGACCCGCGGCCGCGCAGGATGGTGGCGGTGGCGCCGCCGAGGAGCAGCACCGGCGACTGCGCCATCTGCGCGTTCTTGAGCGCGGTGACCGCGTTCGTCACGCCCGGCCCGGCCGTCACCGCCGCCACGCCGGGGAGCCCGGTCATGCGGGCGACGGCGTCGGCGGCGAACACCGCGTTGCCCTCGTCGCGCACGTCCACGACCCGGAGACCCCTGCGCTTCGCCTCCACGAGGATCGGCGAGATGTGGCCGCCGCAGAGCGTGAAGAGGTGCCGGACGCCGGCTGCGTGGAGCGCCTCGGCGACGCGGACGCCGCCGTTGTCGGGGGTGGACATGGCGCGGCAGTGTAGCCGAGGGCGCGGTCCGCGGGCCCGGCTTCGACGGGGAGGCGCTCAGCGCCCCCGGCGCAGCGAGCGCACGAACCGGCGGACCCGCTCCGCGCGCGCGGCCCGGGTGCCCGGCTCCGCCACCTTCTTCACGATGGCGCTCCCGACGACGACGCCGTCGGCGAGCTTCCCGAGCTGCCGCGCCTGCGCCGGCGTCGAGACGCCGAAGCCGATCACCACCGGCACGCTCGCCTTCGCCCGGACGGCGGCGACGAGGGCGCCGATCTCGCCGGCGACCGCGCTCCGGGCGCCGGTCACGCCGGTGACCGAGACGAAGTAGACGAACCCGGTCGCGGCGCGGGCGGCGGCCTCGACGCGGGCGGGGCCGGAGGTGGGCGCGACGAGGAACACCGAGCGCACCCCGCTCCGCTCGAGCGCGGGGGCGAGCTCGCCCGACTCCTCGGGGAGGAGGTCGGGGATGATGAGGGCATCGACGCCAGCCTTCCCGCAGTCGGCCGCGAAGCGGTCGAGGCCGTGGGCCAGCATGGGGTTGAGGTAGCCCATGAGCGCGATGGGGACGTCGCTCCTCGCGCGGACGTGCGCGGCGACCTCGAGCACCTGCCGCGTGGTGGTTCCGTGCGCGAGCGCCCGCTCCGCCGCGGCCTGGATGGTCGGGCCGTCGGCGATGGGGTCCGAGAAGGGCACGCCGAGCTCGAGGAGGTCGGCGCCGCCCTCGACGCAGGCCATCGCGACGGCCTTCGAGGTCGCGAGGTCGGGGTCGCCGGCCATGACGTAGGTGACGAGCGCGGGCCGGCCCTCGGCCTTCGCGCGGTCGAACGCGGCCTGGATGCGGTTCACCGGTGCCCCCTCTTGCCCGTTCGCCCCGAGCGTGGGCCCGCGGAGCGGGCCGGAGACGAGGGGCGACCCCTGGACGCCGCGAGCGCCCGCCGGACGTGGTCCACGTCCTTGTCGCCGCGGCCCGAGACGTTCACGACGACGAGGCCGTCCGGCCCGAGCTCCCGCGCGACCTTCCGCGCCGCCGAGACCGCGTGGGCGGTCTCGAGCGCCGGGATGATGCCCTCGGTGCGCGCGAGGTAGGTGAGCGCCTCGAGCGCCTCCTGGTCGGTCGCCTGCATCAGGGTGAGCCGGCCGGTGTCCTTGAGGTACGAGAGCTCCGGCCCGACGCCGGGGTAGTCGAGCCCGGCGCTGATGGAGTGCGCCTCGGCGATCTGGCCGTGCGGGTCCTGGAGCACGTAGCTCCGCGAGCCGTGCAGCACGCCCGGCGTGCCCTTCGCGAGCGCGGCGCCGTGCTTGCCGGTCGAGAGCCCGAGCCCGGCCGCCTCGACGCCCACGAGCTTCACGCTCGCGTCGTCGACGAAGCCGGAGAAGATGCCCATCGCGTTCGAGCCGCCGCCGACGCAGGCGACCACCGCGTCCGGGAGCCGGCCCGCGACCTCGAGGCACTGCCGCCGCGCCTCGCGCCCGATGACCGACTGGAAGTCGCGCACGAGCGCGGGGTAGGGGTGCGGCCCCGCCACCGAGCCGATGATGTAGTGCGTGTCGCGGACGTTCGTGACCCAGTCGCGCAGGGCCTCGTTCATCGCGTCCTTGAGCGTGCGCGAGCCGGCCTGCACCGGGACGACCCGCGCGCCCATCAGCTCCATCCGGAACACGTTGAGGGCCTGCCGCTCGACGTCGAGCGCGCCCATGTAGACGTCGCACGGCAGCCCGAACAGCGCCGCCGCCGTCGCGGTCGCGACCCCGTGCTGCCCCGCGCCCGTCTCCGCGATGATGCGGGTCTTCCCCATGCGGCGGGCGAGCAGCACCTGCCCGAGGGTGTTGTTCACCTTGTGCGCCCCGGTGTGGCACAGGTCCTCGCGCTTCAGGAGGACCCTGCACCCCCCGGCGTCCGCGGACATGCGGCGCGCCTCCCCGAGCGGCGTCTCCCGCCCCGCGAACCGGACGAGGAGCTCCTCGAGCTCGCGCTGGAAGGCCGGGTCGACCCGCGCCGCCTTCCACGCCGCCTCGAGCTCGTCGAGCGCGGGGACGAGCGTCTCGGGGACGTAGCGTCCGCCGTAGGGGCCGTAGCGGCCGTGGGCGTCGGGAAGCGATGGGGTGCTCATCTCGGGAGCCTCTCCTGCTGCTGTTGCTGCTGTTGCTGGGTGACGTCGAGGGCGGTGCGGGCCGCGGTGCAGAAGGCGGCGAGGCGCGCGGGGTCCTTCACGCCGGGCGCCGACTCGACGCCGCTCGCGACGTCCACCGCCCACGGACGGACGGCGCGGACGGCGTCCGCCACGTTCCCGGGCTCGAGGCCGCCTGCGAGCGCGAAGCGAAGCCCGCGCGCGGCCGCTGCCCGCGCGATGGACCAGTCGAAGGCCACGCCCGCGCCGCCGAACCCGGCCGACGGCGCGTCGAGCAGGAGCGCCACCGCCCCGGCGGCGAGCCACCCCGGCCCGGCCGCGAGGTCCGCCTCGGTCGCCACGCGCAGCGCCTTCAGCACCGGCACCCCGAGCCCGCGCGCGAGCTCGAGCGGCTCGTCCCCGTGCAGCTGCACCGCCCCGACCCCCGCCACCCGCACGGCCTCCACGAGGTCGGCCCTCGACGCGTTCACCGTGACCGCCACCGCCGCCACGTGCGCCGGCAGGAGCCTCACGAGCGCCGCCGCGTCCGCGGGGGTCACGTACCGCTTCGACCCCGGCCACAGGTTGAACCCGATCGCGTCCGCGCCCGCCGCGACCGCCGCCCGCACGTCCTCCGGCCGGCGCACGCCGCAGATCTTCACGAGCGGCCGCCCGGCCGGCGCGGCGGACGGGTCGAGGAACCGCGGGATCACGCCGTCATCTCCCGGAGCAGGGCGCCCGGGTCGGCCGCGCGCACGAGCGCCTCGCCCACGAGCAGGTTCGCCGCCCCCGCGCGCCGCAGGCGCCGCGCGTCCTCCGCGGTCCGCACGCCGCTCTCCGCCACGCCCCGCACCCCGGCGGGCAGCCCGGGGAGGATCCGCTCGGACGCCGCGAGGTCCACCTGGAACGTGCGCAGGTCGCGGTTGTTCACGCCGACGATCCGCGCGCCCGCCGCAAGCGCGACCTCGGCCTCGGCGGCGTCGTGCACCTCGACGAGCGCGGCGAGGCCGAGCGCCTGGCAGTCCTCGTGGAGCCGCCGGAGCACGTCCGGCGCGAGCGCCGCCACGATGAGGAGCGCGGCGTCCGCGCCGTGCGCGCGCGCCTCGAGGAGCTGGTAGCGGTCGACGGTGAAGTCCTTGCGGAGGAGCGGCACGTCGACCGCGGCGCGCACCGCGGCGAGGTCGGCGAGCGAGCCGCCGAAGCCCGGGCCGTCGGTGAGCACCGAGACGCAGGCCGCTCCGGCCGCCGCGTAGCGCCGGGCCTGGTCCACCGCGTCGAGCCCGCTCGCGATGGCCCCGGCCGAGGGGCTCGCACGCTTCACCTCGGCGATCACGCGCACCGGTCCGCCGGGCAGGGACAGCGCCGCCTCGAACGGCCGGGGCGGGGCGGCGTCCCTGGCGCGCGCCTCGAGCTCGCGGTCGGGCTCGGCCGCGCGGCGCGCGGCGACCTCGTCGCGCTTTCTGGCCAGGATGTCGGCGAGGAACTTCATGACGCCCGCGTCGCGTCGACGAGCCGCGCGAGCTTGTCCGCCGCGTGGCCGCGGTCGATCGCCTCGGCGCCGATCCGGACGCCCTCCGGGAGGTCCTTCGCGGCGCCGGCGCAGACGAGCGCGGCGGCGGCGTTCGCGAGGGCGGCGTCGCGGCAGGCGCCCTTCTGGCCGCCGAGCACGTCGCGCAGGATGGCCGCGTTCCGCTCGGCGTCGCCGCCCAGGATCTCACGCTCCTCGTGGCGGCCGAGGCCGAGGTCCTCCGGCTGCACGGTGAAGCGCTCCATGCCGGCGCCCTTCACCTCGCAGAGGTGGGTCATGCCGGTGACCGCGATCTCGTCGAGCCCGGCTCCGTGCACCACGAAGGCGTGGGCCGCGCCGAGGGCGGAGAGCACGCCGCCGATGATGGGCACCCACCGCGGCTCGTAGACGCCCATGACCTGGTGGCGCGCGCCGGCCGGGTTCGCGAGCGGCCCGAGCAGGTTGAAGATGGTCCGCACGCCGAGCTCGCGGCGGATCCCGGCCACCGCCTTGAAGGCGGGGTGCAGGCGCGGCGCGAAGAGGAAGCCGATGCCCACGCCGTCGATGGCCCGCTCGACCACGTCCTTCGGCGCATCCACGTTGACGCCGAGCGCGGCGAGCACGTCCGCCGAGCCGGAGCGGGAGGAGACCGCGCGGTTGCCGTGCTTCGCCACCGTCACGCCCGCGCCCGCCACGATGAACGCGGCGGTGGTCGAGATGTTGAAGGTGTGCCGCCCGTCGCCGCCGGTGCCGCAGGTGTCGACGAAGACCGGCTTCGCGACGTGCACGCGGTCCACGCGGGCGCGCATGACCTCGGCCGCGCCCGCGATCTCGTCCACCGACTCGCCCTTGAGCCGGAGCGCCGCGAGGTAGGCGCCGACCTGCGCGGGCGTCGCGCCGCCGTCGGCGATCTCGGTCATGACCTCGGCCGACTGGCCGCGGGTGAGGGACTTCCCGTCGAGGAGCGAGGCCACCGCCTGCTGGATCATGGCGCCTCCACCGGCTGGAGCCGGGCGAGCCAGTTCGCGAGGAGCCGCTTTCCCTCGACCGTGAGGATGGACTCGGGGTGGAACTGCACCCCCTCGACCTCGAGGCTCGCGTGACGGAGCCCCATGATCTCGCCCTCCTCGGTCCAGCTCGTGACCTTCAGCGCCGCCGGGAGCGTCTCGCGCTGGACCACGAGCGAGTGGTACCGGCCCGCCTCGAACGGGCGCGAGAGCCCGGCGTAGAGGCCGGTGCCGTCGTGGAGGACCGGGCTCGCCTTGCCGTGGACGATGCGGTGGTTGCGGACGACCTGCCCGCCGAAGGCCTGCCCGATGGCCTGGTGGCCGAGGCACACGCCGAGGATCGGCAACGCGCCCGACAGCTCCCGGATCGCCGCGAGCGTGACGCCCGCCTCGTCCGGCGTGCACGGGCCCGGCGAGAGCACGAGCCCGTCGGGCCGCCGCGCCCGGATGCCGGCGACGTCGATCTGGTCGTTGCGGTGGACCTCGACGTCCGCGCCGAGCTCGCCCAGGTACTGGACGAGGTTGAAGGTGAAGGAGTCGTAGTTGTCGACGAGCAGGAGGCGCGGGCTCATGAGCGGCTCCCCTTCTTCGCGCGCTTCGCGGCTTTCCTGGCTCTGGGAGGCTTTCGCTCCTTCCGCCCATGCCGAGCGTAGGCTCCGCGGCGCGCAGCGCCGCGGGCCAGAGTCGAGGCAGCCTCCGCCTGCGCCACCGCCGTGAACACCGCGCGGGCCTTGTTCATCGTCTCCTGGTACTCCGCCGCGGGCACCGAGTCGTACACGACGCCCGCGCCGGACTGGGCGGAGACGCGGCCCTTCGACGCCATCAGCGTGCGGATGGCGATGCACATCTCCATGTCGCCGCCGCGGTCGAAGTACCCGACCGCGCCCGCGTACGGGCCGCGGCGGGCGGGCTCGAGCTCGTCGATGATCTCCATCGCCCGCACCTTGGGCGAGCCGCTGACGGTGCCGGCGGGGAAGCTCGCCCGGAGCACGTCGACGGCGTTCTGTCCCTCGGCGAGCCGGCCGCGCACCTCGGAGACGAGGTGCATCACGTGCGAGTACCGCTCGACGACCTTGAGCTGCACCACCTTCACGGTGCCGGTGGCCGAGACGCGGCCGACGTCGTTCCGGCCGAGGTCGACGAGCATGACGTGCTCGGCGTTCTCCTTCGGATCGGCGCGCAGCTCCGCCTCGTAGCGGGCGTCCTCCGCCGCGTCCTTGCCGCGCGGGCGGGTCCCGGCGATGGGCCTGAGGGTCACCTCGCCGGCCTCGAGCTTCACGAGCGTCTCGGGGGACGAGCCCACGAGCGCGCGGTCGCCGTCCTTCACGAAGAAGAGGTAGGGCGACGGGTTCACGCGCCGCAGCGCGCGGTAGATCTCGAACGGCGCGAGATCGGTCTCGGCGTCGAAGCGCTGCGAGAGCACGATCTGCTGGCAGTCGCCGGCGGTGATGTACTCGCGGGCGCGGGCGACCGAGGCCTCGAACACCTCGCGCGGCACGCGCGGGCGGAGCTCGGCGTGGTGCTTCGGCACCGGGCGGCGGTCGCGGAGCGGACGGGCGAGCACCGCCAGGCGCCTGCGGAGCCTCCCGAGCGCGGCCCGGTAGAGCCTCCGCGGGTCGTCGTCGGCGCCGACGCGGACCTCGCAGATGACGTGGATGGAGTGGCGGAGGGCGTCGAACGCGACGACCTCGTCGAAGTCCATGAGGAGCACGTCGTCGAAGCCGGACTCGTCGGCCTTCGCGATGGGCACCCTGGGCTCGAACTCCTTCACCGCGTCGTACGAGACGTGGCCCACGAGGCCGCCCGAGAACCGGGGCGTGCCCGGCACGCGGACGGCGCGGTGCGAGGCGAGCGCCGCGCGGACCACGCCGAACGGATCGCCCGGCTGCCCGAGCTTCCAGCGGAGCACGCTGCGGGGGCCGGCGCCGAGGAAGGAGAACCGCGCGCTGCGCTCCCCGCCCTCGACCGACTCGAGCAGGAACGCGTGCTTCTCGCCGCGCGAGAGCTTGAGGAAGGCCGACACCGGGGTCTCGGTGTCGGCGTCGACCTCGACCCGCACCGGGACCGCGCGGCCGGGCCGCGCGAGCTCCAGGAACGTCTCGAGGTCGGGGACCGCCTTCAGATCAGCCGCGCCAAAGAAACACCGTCATGACGAGAGGCTCCGTTCCCGCGATGCACGCTGGGGGCCGGCGACCTCGACGGCGTTCCCGTTCGCGATGTGGTTGTGCGCGTCGACGAGCACGACCGTGGGCTTCCACCCGCGCGCCTCGGACTCTTCCATGTCCGCGAAGGTGGCGAGGATGACGAGGTCGCCCGGCTCGTTGAGGTGGGCGGCCGCGCCGTTGATGCAGACGACGCCGCTGCCCCGCTCGCCCTTGAGGGCGTAGGTCTGGAGCCGGGTGCCGCGCGTGACGTTCCAGACGTGGACCGCCTCGTGCTCCCAGATCCCCGCCGCGTCCATCAGCGCCTCGTCGATCGTCACGGAGCCCTCGTAGTCGAGGTCCGCGTGGGTCACGGTCGCGCGGTGGATCTTGGACTTGAAGAGGGTGCGCCGCATCGGGAAGATTTCGATCTGTACAACCCATTCCGACCCTGCGCAAGGCTTCCCCATGACGAAGAGCCTCGCCGCCGCCGCGCTGGTCCTCGCGGGCTGCGCCCACGGGGGCGCCGCCGCTCCGGCCGCCCGGGCGGCGCCGGAGCCCGCGATCGACGCCGCCCGCGCCCGCGACGAGGTCACCTGGCTCGCGGACCCCGCCCGCACCGGCCGGGGGACCGGCACCCCGGGCGATCCCGCCGTCGCGGCGTGGATCGAGGCGCGCCTCCGGGAGGCCGGCCTCGCGCCCGCCTTCCCCGGCGGCTACGCGCAGGCGTTCGAGGCGCCGTTCCGGGCCTCGCTGCGGCCCGGCAACGCGCTCTCGGTCGGCGCGCGCGCGCTCGCGCTCGGCGAGGGGTTCGTGCCGTTCGGCTTCTCGGACGACGGGACGGCCCGGGGCGAGCTCGTCTGGGCGGGCTACGGCATCACCGCGCCGGAGCTCGGGTACGACGACTACGCCGGCCTCGACGTGAAGGGGAAGATCGTGCTCGTCGCGCAGGACTTCCCGCGCGAGGACGACCCGGCCTCGCCCTTCCGCGACCCGCGCGGCGACCGCCACGGCGGGTGGCGCCGCAAGGCCGCGAACGCGCGCGACCACGGCGCGGCGGGCGTCGTGATGGTGCGCGACGCCTGGAACCACGCCGGCGCCGACGTGCTGCCGCCGTGGAAGGGGCAGGCCGCCTCCCGGGCGGGCATCGTCGCGGCCCGCGCGACGGCGCGGGCGCTCGCCGCGGCCGACGTGCACGTGGCCGCGCTGGCGGCGCCCGGGCAGGTGGACGGGAGGCCCCACTCGCGGGCGCTCGGCGTCCCGGCGTCCATCACCGTCGCCGTCGAGCACGAGCACGCGACCACCGCGAACGTCGCGGCCCTCCTCCCGGGCGGCGCCCCCGCCCTCGCGGGCGAGTGCGTGGTCGTCGGCGCGCACCACGACCACCTGGGCCTCGGCGGCGAGACCTCGCTCGCGCCCGCCGAGCTCGGCCAGGTCCACCCCGGCGCGGACGACAACGCCTCGGGCGTGGCCGCGCTGCTCGCGGTCGCCCGGGCGCTCGCGGCGGGGCCCGCGCCGCGCCGCACGATCCTCTTCGTCGCGTTCGCCGCGGAGGAGCTCGGCCTCCTCGGCTCCGCCGAGCTCGTGCGGGCGCCGCCGCCCGCCTGCCCGGTCGAGCGCATGTCGCTCATGGTGAACCTCGACATGGTCGGACGCCTCAGGGCCCGGCGGCTCTACGTCGACGGCGGCGGCACCGGCCAGGGGTTGCGCGACCTCGTGGAGGCGGCCGCGGCGGGCCCCACCCCGCTGCCGCTCGACCTCGCCTTCGGCGGCGACGGAGACGGCCCGTCCGATCACACGAACTTCCACGCGCGCCGGGTCCCGGTGCTCTACCTCTCCACGGGCGCGCACGGCGACCACCACCGCCCGGGCGACACCGCCGACGGGGTGGACGAGGGCGGGATCGCCACGATCGCGCGGCTCGCCGCCCGGATCGTCGCGGCGGCGGCGGCCCGGCCCCCCGGGCCCGGGGCGGCGCCGGGCGCGGGCGGCCCGCCCTCGCCGGCGGGCGGCGGCGAGCGCGCGCCGTGAAGGTGAGGCTGGAAGCGCGGGGGTAGCGGCGGTACGTTGGGCCCGGCGTGACCTCTCCCCTCGCAGCGCGGCGCCTGGAGGTGTTCCTTGCCGCCCGCGCGGACGCCGGGTTCCTGCGCCTCTCGTCCGACCGGCTGCGCTTCTCGCTGGGGACCTCGCTCGCCGACCTGAAGGTGCCGGTCGAGGTGGCCGCCGACGTGCGCGCGATCGTTCAGGGCGCGCTCGTCGAGGCGGCGCTCCTCGTCTCGAGCCAGCACCGCAACATCCTCGGCGCCGAGCTCACCGACCGGATCATCCTGCGCGACGAGTTCGCGCGGATGCCGCAGCCGCCCGCGCAGCTCTCCGCCCCGGGCGGCAACCCCGACCTCCGCACCGCCGCGCAGACGGCGCCCGCGGTGCACCCCGCGCTCTGGGGCGGGCTCGTGGGCGCGTGGATGGGGAAGGGCGGCCGCGGGCGATCGCTCGTCGCGCTCTGGATCGAGCTCCTCCGCCGGGGCTTCGAGGAGATGCGCCGCTGGAAGCGGCACGAGGAGACGCCCTACCTCGTCGCGCTCGTGCTCGCCTCCGAGACGCTCGCCGCCGAGCGCGCGCTGCGCGACGCCTTGCCGCCGCCGCCGGTCGACCGCTGGGTGTCCTCCGCGGCGATGGCCGCCGGCTGGCTCGCCGCGCGGACCGGCCTCGCCCGGGCGTGGCGCGACGCCGGGCTCGACCACGCCGACCCGCTCCTCGCCCGCCTCGAGGCGGTGCTCTCGCCGGGTGCGATCGCGGGCGCCCGCGCCGCCGCGGCGACGGGCGGCCTCACCGTCTACGGCTGCGAGCTCCTCGCCGGGATCCCCGCCGGCGACGCGCACGCCGAGGCCCTCGCGGGCGGCGCCGATCCCGCCGACGTGGAGGCGCTCGTCCGCCAGGCCATCGACGCCGACCGGGAGGTGGCGCGCGCGGCCGAGCAGGCGGTGGCGGAGGCGCGGCTGCGCGACATGCTCGGCGAGGGCATCGTGCGCGCCGAGGCCGACGGGCTCGGGCCGGCGCTCGACCCGCTCCGCCGCCGCTTCACCGCCCCCGGGGCCATCGCCGCCACCATCGAGGACGAGGCGGAGCGCGCCGCCTTCGAGGCCGAGCTCGCCGCGCTCGGCAAGCGCACCCAGGACGGCCCGCTCACCCCGCTCGCGCGCACGCTCTCGCGCTGGCGCCCGAAGGACCCCGCGGCCTCGGTGGGCCTCGGCCACGGGGCGGCGCGCGACGGGTACGCCCGCGCGGCCGCGGCCTACCTCTGCGACGTCGCGCTCGAGCGCCGGGTCGCGCAGGCCCGCCGGCACCTCGTGGTCCGCACCGGGCGCGAGGCGGAGGGCGGCGCGCAGGTGGAGTGGGAGGCGGGCCGGCTCTACCGGTTCTCGGTGAAGCCGGGGCGCATCCTGCAGGACCGCCCCGACAAGCCGGTGGCGCACCTCTTCGCCGACATGAAGGACTTCACGCGGCGCACCGAGCTGCTCGGCCAGGCCGCGATGGCGGAGTTCCTCCGCAGCGCCTTCTACGGGCCCATCCTGACCATGGCCCGCGAGCACGCCGGCGGGATGACCCACCTCTCCGACCGCGGCGGCGTCGCGGTGAACAACCTCATGGGCGACGCGATCAGCCTCTCCGGCGAGATCGGGCCGATGGTGGGGGTCGCCCGCGGGATCCGCGCGCACCTCGCCGGCATGGCCGCGCGCCTCGCGCGCGAGGTGTCGCAGGAGGCGATCGCCCGCGAGCTCGCCGCCATCGAGGCCGCGCACGGGGAGGCGGCCGCGCGGGCGGCGGCGGCGCGCGCGCAGCTCGAGGAGGCGCTCGCCGCGGAGCCGCCGGGGACGCCGCGGCACGCGGCGCTCTGGCACCGGGCCGCGCGTGCGCGCGCCGAGGAGGACCGGGTGCGCGGCGAGCGCGAGCGGGCGCTGGCGCGGGCGCGAGGCGAGGAGCTCGAGGCCGGCGTGTTCCTCTCGTTCGGGGCCCCGCCGGTGGTGGTCGTCGTCGACGACGAGATCTTCGGCGTGAACCGCGTGGCCGTCGCCGAGAAGATCAACGAGTCGGCCCGCGGCACCGCCCGCGTGCCCTCCGCGCGGTCCCGCGCCGACGCCGCGCTCGCGCGCGAGCGGGCGCGCTCCGGCGGCGCCGAGCTCGCGCACGCGTGGTCGGTGTTCGTGGGGCAGCCGCTCGCCATCCCGATCCCACCCGACCTCGAGGAGGCGGCGCTCCGGCAGCTCCGGCTCGGCGACGGCGCGGGCGCGATGCGCACCCTCTCGCCGCCGGTGCGCGAGGCGCTCGACCGGCTCGGGCGGCAGGACGTGGAGCGCCCGGGCGACGTGTGGAACGGCGGCGCGGCGGTCTCCGAGGAGGCGCTCGAGGCGTTCCTCGCCGACGCGGGTGCGACACGGACCGTGAAGCGGCTCGAGCTCGAGCTCGAGGCGATCCCCCGGGCGCTGCGCGACCGCTGGTTCTACGGCGAGGAGCCGCTCACGCTGGTCGCCTGCTTCGAGGCCGGCTCGGGCCGGCTCTCCGAGCTGTTCCGGCGCGTCGGGCGCGCGGCGTTCAAGGGGATGGCCGGGGTGACCGTGTGGGAGCTGTGCGCCGAGGGGGGCGGGCCGGGCGCCCTGGCAGCGGCCCTGGCCCCGAGCTGGCGCTAGGTCCCCGGGTCTACACGAGAATTTGTGGATTCTCGGGGTCCGCGTCTGAGACCGCGGCTTGACAGCGGGTCAGTCATATAGTTTGTTCGGCGTACAAACAAAGCTGAAGGGGTCATTCCGCCGCGAGTCGCGGCCCCAGGGCCCCCCACCGCGCCCGCTCCCGTCTCGGAGGATTCCCGATGACCGCTGGAACCTGGACCCGCACCGCCGCCGCCGCCCTCACGGGGCTCCTCCTCGCGGCCTGCTCGAGCGACCCCGAGCCGGCGCCGAAGCCGGAGGACAAGGTCTTCGTCGACAACTTCGGCCCCGGCGTGCACTTCGAGAACTTCGCCGGGTCGAACGCGGTCGTGACCGTCGACACGACCGAGAAGCACTCCGGCACGGCGTCGCTCAAGATCACGATCCCGGGCGCGACCTCCTACGGCGGCGGCGCGTTCCCGACCTCCACGAAGCGCGACCTCACGAGCTTCAACGCGCTCACCTTCTGGGCGAAGGCCTCGAAGGCGGTGGTCTTCGACAAGGCCGGCTTCGGCATCAACAACAAGGCCCCGCCGGACGACGGCAAGTACGTCGCGACGATCCTGAACGTCCCGATCACCACGACCTGGACCAAGTTCGTCGTGCCGCTGCCGGTCCCGGCGAAGCTCACCGCCGAGGACGGCGTCTTCTACTTCGCCGACGGCGGTGACGGCGACTACACCCTCTGGCTCGACGACGTGCAGTTCGAGACGGTCGCCGGCCTGTCGGCCCCGCAGCCGTCCATCGAGGGCGGCGTGACGAACACCGTCAACAAGCTCGTCGGCGGCACCGGCGCGGTGTCGAAGACGATGGTCAAGTACACGCTCGACGGCGCCGCGATCGACGTCGAGGCCGCGCCCCGCTACTTCACCTTCACCTCCTCGGCGCCCGCGGTCGCGACCGTGGACCAGGACGGGAAGATCGCCGCGGTCGCCGTCGGCACCGCCGACGTGACGGCGAAGCTCGGGGCGGTGGACGCGACGGGCAAGCTCTCGCTCGTCGTCACGACCGCGAACGTCCCGACCGTGGCCGCGCCGACGCCGGACAAGGCCGCCGCGGACGTGATCTCGCTCTTCTCGAACGCCTACACGAACCGCACCGTCGACACCTGGTCGGCGAGCTGGGACCAGGCGGACGTCGCCGACGCGCAGGTCGCGGGCAACGACGTGAAGAAGTACACGAACCTCGTCTTCGCCGGCGTCGAGTTCACGACGAACGTGATCGACGCGACGCAGATGACCCACTTCCACGTCGACTTCTGGTCGACCGACGCGACCACCTTCCACGTGAAGCTCGTGGACTTCGGCGCGAACGGCGCGTTCGGCGGCGGTGACGACAAGGAGCACGAGCTCACCTTCCCGGTCACGAAGGACCAGTGGAACTCGGTCGACGTCCCGCTCGCGAACTTCACGGGCCTGACCACGAAGGCGCACCTCGCGCAGATGATCTTCGTGTCCTCGACCGCGACCGTCTACGTGGACAACGTCTACCTCTACAAGGGCGCGGCGCCGCCGCCGCCGGCCGAGCCGACCACCGCCGCCCCGGCGCCCACGCGCGCGGCCTCCGACGTCATCTCGATGTTCAGCGACGCCTACACGAACGTGCCGGTCACGACCTGGCGCACCGACTGGAGCGGCGCGAGCGTCGTGCTCGCGGACGTGACCGTCGCCGGCAACGCGACGAAGAAGTACACCGGCCTCACCTACGCCGGCGTGCAGATCCCGGACGCGACGCGCATCGACGCGTCGGCGATGACGAACCTCCACGTGGACGTCTGGACGCCGAACGCCACCAAGTTCGGGGTGAAGCTCGTGAACTTCCCGGGCGGCACCCCCCAGGAGGCGATCGTGAAGTTCGACGCCGCCGCGCTGCCCCAGGGCCAGTGGGTCTCGCTCGACATCCCGCTCAGCTCCTTCGCGGGCATGTCGTTCGGCGCGCTCGGCCAGCTGCTCTGGCTCGACAACGCGGACGCCGGCGCCGGCGGCGACGAGAGCGGCACCTTCTACATCGACAACGTCTACTTCTGGAAGGCGCCCACCACCGGCCCGGCCCCGCTCGCCGTGTTCACCGACGACTACGCGGCGGGCGTCTCGTTCGCGAACTTCGGCGGCGCCGACAACGCCGGCCTCTCGATCGACACCGGCGAGAAGCACTCCGGGACCGCGTCCCTGAAGATCGCCGTCACCGCCTCCGGGTACACCGGCGGCGCGATGGTCTCCGCCACGCCGAAGGACCTCTCGCCGTACGACGCCGTGACCTTCTGGGCGAAGGCGTCGAAGGCCGTCTCGATGGGCAACGCGGGCCTCGGCAACGACTCGGCCAGCACGGTGCTCGCCGCGCAGCGGAACGGCATCCCGCTCACCACGACCTGGACGAAGTTCGTCCTGCCCATCCCGCTCGCCTCGAAGCTGACGAGCGTGCCGGGCCTCTTCCACTTCGCCACCGGCCAGGACGCGGGCCTGATCATCTGGATCGACGACGTGCAGTACGAGGCGCTCGGCGCCGCGGCCCTCGGCGCGCCGGCCCCGGCCATCGCGACCGAGACGAAGCCGCTCGAGGCGGGCGGGACGCTCAGCGTCGCCGGGATGTCGGTGACCTACCCCGCGAACGGCGCCAACCTGACGATGGTCGAGGTGGGCCGCCGCTACTTCACCTGGGCGTCCAGCAACACCGCGGCCGCCACGGTGGACGGCGACGGGCTCGTGACCGGCGTCGCCGCGGGGACGGCCGACATCACCGCGAAGCTCGGGAGCGTCGACGCGGCGGGGAAGACCACCGTGAACGTCTCCGCCGCCCAGGTCCCGACGGTCGCCGCGCCGACGCCTCCGGCCCGCAACGCCGCCGACGTCGTCTCGATGTTCAGCGACGCCTACGCGAACACCACGGTCGACACCTGGTCCGCGAGCTGGGACATGGCCGACGTCGCGGACGTCCAGATCGCCGGCAACGCCACGAAGAAGTACTCGGGCCTCGTCTTCGCGGGCATCGAGTTCTTCAACCCGAAGATCGACGCCTCGGCGATGACCCACCTGCACATGGACATCTGGACGCCGAACGCGACGAAGTTCGGGGTGAAGCTCGTGAACTTCCCCGCCGGCGGCGGCAGCAACGCGGCGACGGTGGCGTTCAACTCGGGCACCGCGCAGACCATCACCCAGGGCGGCTGGATCAGCCTCGACATCCCGCTGTCGAGCTTCGCGATCTCGCGGAACGAGCTCGCCCAGATGCTGCTCCTCGACAACGGCGAGGCCGGTCCGACCGGCGGCGACGAGGGCGGCACGTTCTTCGTCGACAACGTGTACTTCTACAAGTAGCTGCGGGGAGCCCGGCGCCGCCCGCTGGAACTCGGGGGCGGGCGGCGCCGGGCGAGCTTTCACGGGTGGTTGGCAAGGCGGAGGCGTTCGTGATTGGCTCGGCGCAGATGAAGCCACAGCGAAGGTCTCCCGCGCCGGCCCCGCCCCCGCCGCCCCGGCCGTACGCCCGCGCGGTCCTGGGCCTCATCTGGCGCGAGCAGCGGATCTCCCGGGCCGAGATCGCCCGCCGCCTCGAGCTGTCCCGCTCCACGGTCTCCGAGATCGTGAACGAGCTCCTCGAGACCGGGCTGGTCGAGGAGAAGGGGGCGGGCGAGTCGCGCGGCGGCCGCCGGCCCATCGTGCTCGAGTTCCAGGACGACGCCTTCGGCATCGTCGGCGTGGACCTCGGCGCCGCCCACGTCTCGGTCGCCATCACCGACCTCCGCGGCAAGGTGCTCGCCTGGCAGGAGCGCCCGCAGGACGTCCGCAACGACCCCGAGGGCACCCGCGCGCTCGTCGCGAAGCTCGTCGACGCGTGCGTCGCGAGGTGGGGCAAGCCCGCCGATCGTCTCGTCGGTATCGGCGTGGCGGTGGCCTCCCCCGTCGACCCGCACCGGCCCGGCGAGCTGTCGGACCGCGTGCTCCCGGCCTGGGGCGGGCAGCTCGGCCTCGACGGCCTCGCCGAGCGCCTCGGCGTGCCGCTCCTCGTCGACAACGACGCGAACCTCGGCGCGCTGGCCGAGCGGTGGTGGGGCGCAGGGCAGGGCGTCGACGACTTCGCGTTCATCAAGGTCGCGACCGGCGTCGGCTCCGGCCACATCATCGACGGCAAGATCTACCGCGGCGCCCAGGGGCTCGCGGGCGAGCTCGGCCACCTCGCGCTCGACCCGCACGGCCCGCCCTGCGTGTGCGGCCTGCGCGGCTGCCTCGTCACCTTCGTCGGCGCGCAGGCGCTCATCTCGCGGGCGAACGCGCTCCTCGCGAAGCAGCAGTCCGCGCTCCGGGGCAAGCAGGTCACCATCGGCGCGCTCGTCGACGCCGCGCTCGCCGGCGACGCGCTCGCCCGCCAGGTCGTCCGCGAGGCCGCCGAGCAGCTCGGGGTCGCCGTCGCGGGCATGCTCAACCTCATGAACCCGGCGCTCGTGATCGTGGGGGGCGGCCTCGCCCGCCTCGGCGAGCTCCTCCTCGAGCCGCTCCGCAAGAGCGTCAACTCCCGCACCCTCGTCACCTCGCTCTCCAGCTCGCGCATCGTGGCCTCCGCCCTGGGCGGCCAGGACGTGGCGGTCGGCGCGGCGACGATGGTGCTGCAGGCCGCGCTCGAGGATCACCGCCGCTTCCCCGTCGCCGCGGGCTGAGGCCCGAGAACCGCCATGCACGCACCCAGGTCCCCCCTCGCCCGCGCCGGGCTCGTCGCGCTCCTCCTCCTCTCCGCCGGCTGGGGCCGCTGCGAGGGCACGAGCGACGGCGACCCCGTGAACCGCCCCACGAACTGGACGCTCTACTGGTCCGACGACTTCGACGGCTCCGCGGGGACGCTGCCCTCGCCGGCGATCTGGACGCCCGAGACGGGCGGCGGCGGCTGGGGCAACAACGAGCTGCAGTACTACACCGACCGCCCGGTGAACGCCGCGCTCGACGGGCAGGGGCACCTCGCCATCGTCGCGCGCCAGGAGAGCTTCGGCGGGCGGAACTACACCTCCGCGCGCCTCATCACGAAGGGCAAGCTCGAGTTCACCCACGGGAAGGTCGAGGCGCGCCTGAAGCTGCCGGCCGGGCAGGGGCTCTGGCCCGCGTTCTGGATGCTGGGCGCGAACATCTCGACCGTGAGCTGGCCCGCGTGCGGCGAGATCGACATCATGGAGTTCCGCGGCCAGGAGCCGCGCGTCGCCTTCGGCACCGTGCACGGCCCCGGCTACTCGGGCGGCCAGTCCATCGGGATGCGGTACACCATCCCCGCCGGCGCCGCCGCGCTCGACCAGGACTTCCACGTCTACGGGGTCGAGTGGAACCCCGGGCTCATCGTCTTCTCGCTCGACGGGATCGAGTACTTCTCGGTGCGGCCCTCGGATCTGCCGAGCGGCACCGACTGGGTGTTCGACAAGCCCTTCTTCCTCCTCCTCAACGTCGCCGTCGGCGGGAACTTCGTCGGGCCGGTGGGGACGGGCGTCAGCTTCCCGCAGACGATGCTCGTCGACTGGGTGAAGGTCTGGGAGGCCGCTCCGTGACCCGCGCGGCCGCCGCCCTCGCGCTCGCCGCGCTCGCGGCCGGGTGCGTGCGCGAGCGGCCGCCGCCGCCGCCCGGCGTGCTCACCGTCTCGGTCGAGCAGGAGGCGAGCTGGATCCGCAACTTCAACCCGCTCACGCCCGCGACCGCGGCGCGCTGGCCCACGCTCGCCGGCATCTACGAGCCGCTCATGATCTACAGCGCGGTCCGGGGCGAGATGGTGCCCTGGCTCGCGACCGGGCACGCGTGGTCGGCGGACCACCGGACGCTCTCGCTCGCGCTCCGCGACGGGGTGAAGTGGTCGGACGGCCAGCCCTTCGGCGCGCGCGACGTGGCGTTCACGTTCGAGCTCATGAAGCGGTTCCCGGCGCTCGACAAGCGCGGGCTCTGGCAGGTGCTCGCGGGCGTCCGCGCGGTCGGGCCGCTCGCGGTCGAGGTGACGCTGAAGCGCCCGTTCCTGCCGGCCTATGAGGACGTCGTGAACCAGCTCATCGTGCCGGAGCACGTCTGGAAGGACGTGGCCGATCCGGTGGGCTTCCCGAACGAGAACCCGGTCGCGACCGGCCCCTTCACCGAGGTCTCGGTCTTCCAGAACCAGGTCTACGAGCTGCGGCGGAACCCGCACTACTGGCAGCCCGGGAAGCCGCGTCTCGACGCCCTGCGCTTCCCGGCCTACCCGTCGAACGAGCGCGCCAACCTCGGCCTCGTGTTCGGCGAGGTGGACTGGGCGGCGAACTTCGTCCCCGCCATCGACCGCGTCTTCGTGAAGCGCGACCCGGCGCACCACGCCTACTGGTTCCCGCTCACCGGCACCTCGATCTTCCTCTACGCCAACACCACCCGCGCGCCGTTCGGCGACGTCCGGGTGCGGAAGGCGCTCTCGATGGCGATCGACCGGAAGCTCCTCGTCGACGTCGCGCTCTACCACTACTCGCGCCCCTCCGACGCGACCGCGCTCTCCGACGCCTACGCCACCTGGCGCGACCCGGAGGTCGCGAAGGGCGACTGGGTGACGTTCGACGTGCGCCGCGCGAACGCGCTCCTCGACGAGGCGGGGCTCGCCCGCGGCCCGGACGGCGTGCGCCGCCTGCCCGACGGCCGCCCGCTCGAGTACGAGGTGCTCTCGGTGTCCGGCTGGTCGGACTGGGTGCGCGCCGCGCAGGTCATCGCCCGCAACCTGCGGGAGGCCGGCGTCGCCGCGAAGGTGCGGACCTACGACTTCGGGGCCTGGTTCCAGCGCGTGCAGGAGGGCGACTTCGACCTCACGCTCGGCTGGTCGTTCGAGGGGCCGACGCCCTACACCTTCTACCGGTGGCTCATGGCCACCGCGACCGTGAAGCCGGCGGGGCAGCTCTCGATGGCGAACTGGCACCGCTACGGCTCGGAGCGGGCGGACGCGCTCCTCGCCGCCTTCGAGCAGGCCTTCGAGGAGCCCGAGCAGCGCCGGCTCTCCGTGGAGCTGCAGCGCACCTTCTCCGACGAGGCGCCCGCCATCCCGCTCTACCCGAACCCGAGCTGGGCCGCGTTCTCGACCGCGCGCGTGAAGGGGTTCCCCACCGCGGCGGCGCCCTACGCCGATCCCTCGCCGAACAAGTTCGACCGCGGCGAGCCGCTGCTCGTGCTCGTCGAGCTCGAGGCGGCGACGCCGCGGGTGGCGAGCGCCGCCGCGAAGGAAGGGGGCCGCTGACGTGCGCTACGCCCTCCGCCGGCTCGGCTTCTACCTCCTCGCGGCCTGGTTCGCGCTGACGCTCAACTTCTTCCTGCCGCGGCTCATGCCGGGCGATCCCGCGACCGCGCTCTTCGCGCGCTTCAAGGGGCGGCTCGCGCCCGAGACCATGGCCGCGCTCCGCCAGGCCTTCGGCCTCACCGACGCGCCGCTCCTCTCGCAGTACCTCACCTACCTGCGCCACGCGCTCGCGGGCGACCTCGGGGTCTCGGTCGCCTACTTCCCGGCGCCGGTCTCGCAGGTCATCGGCACCGGGCTCCTCTGGACGATCTTCCTCGCCGGCACCGCGGTCGTGATCTCGTTCGTGATCGGCACGCTGCTGGGGGTCGCGACCGCGTGGTGGCGCAGCGGGGTCGCAGACACCGTGCTCCCGCCGGTGCTCGCGTTCCTGGGGGCCTTCCCGTACTTCTGGCTCGCGATGGTGAGCCTCTACGTGCTCGGCTTCCAGTGGCGGCTCTTCCCGCTCGGCCACGCGTACGGCGACGACCTCACCCCCTCCTGGACCTTCGGCTTCGCGCTCGAGGTCTGGCGGCACGCGGCGCTCCCCATCGCCTCGGTCGTCGTCGCGACCACCGGCGGCTGGATGCTCTCGATGCGCAACACGATGATGACGGTGCTCGGCGCCGACTTCGTGAACCTCGCGCGCGCGAAGGGACTCCCCGAGCGCCGGGTGGTGCTGCGCTACGCGGCGCGGAACGCGCTCCTCCCGAGCATCACCGGCTTCGGCATGGCGCTCGGCTTCGTGCTCGGCGGCTCGCTCCTCACCGAGATCGTCTTCTCCTACCCGGGGCAGGGCTACCTGCTCGTGCAGGCGGTCCGCAACCAGGACTACCCGCTCATGCAGGGCATCTTCCTCGTCATCACGCTCGCGGTGCTCGGCGCGAACTGGCTCGTCGACCTCGTGAACCTGGTCCTCGACCCGCGCGCGCGGGAGGGCTCCGCGTGAGCGCCGGCGCCCCCTCGACCGGCCTCCGCGCCCTGTGGGCCTCCATCCGGCGCGACCGGAAGGCGACCGCGGGCGCCTGGGTCCTCGCCTTCTTCGTCCTGCTCGCGATCGCCGGGCCGTGGCTCGTGGGCGACCCCGACGCGCTCGTCGGCGTGCCGCACCTGCCGCCCTCGGCCGCGCACTGGCTCGGCACCACCGGGCAAGGCCAGGACGTCCTCGCCCAGACCGTCGCCGGTACCCGCGTGTCGCTCGCCATCGGCTTCGGGGTGGGGCTCCTCGTCGTGGCGGTGGGCGCGGTGCTCGGCGTCGTCGCGGGCTACGCCGGCGGCCGGGTCGACGCGGCGCTGTCGCTCCTCGTGAACGTCTTCCTCGTACTCCCCGGCCTGCCGCTCGCCATCGTGATCGCCGCCTACCTGCCGTCCGGGCCGTTCACGGTCGCCCTCGTGCTCGCCGTGACCGGGTGGGCCTGGAACGCGCGGGTGGTCCGCGCGCAGACGCTCGCCCTCCGCCAGCGGGATTTCGTGGCCGCCGCGATCGTGTCGGGCGAGAGCCCGTTCCGGATCGTGCTCCGGGAGCTCCTCCCCAACATGACCTCGCTCCTCGTGGCGCAGGTCATCGGCTCGACCGTCTACGCCATCGGCGCGCAGGTCGGCCTCGAGTTCCTCGGCCTCGGCGACGTCTCGCGCGCGACCTGGGGCACGAACCTCTACTGGGCCGCGAACGACTCGGCGCTCCTCACCGGCGCCTGGTGGACGTTCGTGCCGACCGGGCTCTGCGTCGCGCTCGTCGGCTTCGCGCTCACGCTCCTCAACTCCGGCTTCGACGAGGTCACGAGCCCGAGGCTCGTGCTCGAGCGCTCGTGGCGGGGGTGGCTGCTCGGCCACGGGATGCGGCCCGGTCGCTCCACCCCGGTCGTGCCGGTCGCGGACGCGGGCCTGCCGGAGGCGCGTCATGGCTGAGCCGCTCCTCTCCATCCGCGACCTCTGCGTCGACTACGTGACCTCGCCCGGCACCTCCGTCCGCGCGCTCGACCGGGTCTCGCTCGACGTGATGCCCGGCGAGATCCTCGGCGTCGCCGGCGAGTCCGGCAGCGGTAAGTCCACGCTCGCCCAGGCGGTGCTCCGGATCCTGCCGGCGCCGGCCGTCATCACCGGCGGGAGCGTGCGCTTCGAGGGGAAGGACCTCCTCGCGCTCTCCGACCCCGAGCTGCGCGCGCTGCGGTGGCGGCGCATGGCGATGGTCTTCCAGAGCGCGATGGACGCGCTCAACCCGGTGCTCACCATCGGCGAGCAGCTCCTCGACACGCTCGCCGCCCACTGCGCCGCGCCGTCCCGCGCCGCCGCCCGGGAGCGCGCGGCGCACCTCCTCGGCCTCGTCGGCATCCCGGCCGACCGCCTCGCGTCCTACCCGCACCAGCTCTCCGGCGGCATGCGCCAGCGCGTCGGCATCGCGCTCGGGCTCGCGCTCGAGCCGTCGCTCGTCATCCTCGACGAGCCGACCACCGCGCTCGACGTGGTCGTCGAGCGGGAGATCCTGCACGAGGTGCTGGAGCTCCGCCGGAAGCTCGGGTTCGCGGTGCTCTTCATCACGCACGACCTCACCCGCATGCTCCAGATCTCCGACCGGGTGGCCGTCTTCTACGCCGCGCGCCTCGCCGAGGTCGGCCCCGCCGCCGCGCTGCGCGCCGGGCCGCGGCACCCCTACACGCAGGCGCTCCTGAACGCGTTCCCGTCGCTGCACGGCGACCGCACGAAACTCGAGAGCATCCCCGGGTCGCCGCCCAGCCTGCGCAGCCCGCCGCCGGGCTGCCGGTTCCAGCCGCGCTGCCAGGTGGCCGAGGACCGCTGCGGCGCCGGCGCGCCGCCGCTCGTGCCGCTCGGCCCGGGCGCTGCGGCGGCGTGCTTCAGGGCGTGAGCGAGGTCCGCCGCGTCGCGATGGAGAGGGTGACCGCGGCCGCGACCAGGAACGCCGCCCCGAGCGCGACGAGCCCGATCCAGGTCCAGCGGAGCTCGCCCGGCGTCTTGAGCGTGCCGTGCGAGGGCTCGCGCCGCTCGTAGCGCACGGTGACGACGTCGCCGGCCTGCGCGGTGCGCCCGACGCTCTGGTGCAGGAGGAACACCGTCGAGCCCTCGGCCTCGTACTCGACGGTCGCCTTCCAGCCCTTCGAGCGGCGCTCCACGGTGAGGAGCTTGCCCTGCGCGACGCCCATGTCGCCGAGGATCGCCTCCGCCTCGCGCCCGGCGTAGGCGCCGAAGCCCAGGAAGAGCAGCGCCATCACGAGGAGGATGCCCGCGACCTGCCCGGGCGTCGCCTGCCGCACGCGCCGCCGGGGCCCGACCTTGAACATGCCGGGAGCGTATCACCGCCTCGACCGGAAGAGCGGGGTCTCGCCCGGCCGCTCCGCGAGGAGCGTGAGCGCGAGCACGCGCTTCTCGAGCGGCGCCGCGGGGCGCGGGCGGTGGAGGCTGAGGACGAGGACGATCCCGAGGAGGGCGGCGGCGCAGAGGAGGACGAGGGTCAGCATGGCGGCTCCTGACCCCGGACAGAGCAACGCCCGTGCCCGCGCCGGGAGGCGCGAGGTCACGGGCGTTTACGCGGCGTGGGCCCCCGACGTGTGTCCGGAAAGGCACGCCACCGCGGCCGGGCGGCTACAGGCCGTGCCGCCTACAGGCCCACGATGATGTACGTCCGGATCTCGTACTCGTCGCCCCACTTGAGCGGGTCGCTCTCGCGGGCCTTGAAGCGCGGCGAGTTGCGGTCGGTGTAGCGGAGCTTCCCGGAGATCCCGATGCGGGTCTGGTCGAAGCCGAGCCAGAGCTTCTCCGGCGTCGAGACCGCGTAGGAGAGGTCGCCGGTGAGCTGCAGCGGGAAGGTCAGGTTGAAGTCGCGGTGGTAGTCGTACGGCCCCCAGTCGTTGAGGCGGACCGCGCCCTGGAAGAGGGCCTGCTTGTAGGAGGCCCGGCCCTCGACGCCCCAGCGGTGCACGATGCGGGCGTTGTCGCCGTTCGCCTCGCCGAGGCCGCCGTAGAGGATGGTCGCGAGGCGCACGTTCGCGCTCGGCCGCCCCACCACGCGGGCCTTCGCCTCCCAGACGTCGAACGCGGGCGGCGCTCCGGGGAACGCGAACTGGGTCACGCCGTCGGCGAGGAAGCCGAGCCCGGCGTCGCGGGTGGTGGGCTGGTGGCGGTAGACGAGGTCGAGCGAGGCGGCGAGCGGCGCGTCCTCGCGGAGGTCGTTGTCCCACTGCCAGAGCCAGGTGCCCGGCGTCGGGTCCCAGGTGACGACGAGCTCACCCGCGATCGTCTCGCGGTTCCCGCGGACCGCGAACGGGTCGTCGACGACGTTGCGCGGCGGGCCGGCGTCGGAGGGCACCGGGCCGACGAGCGGCTTCTGCCACAGGAAGTTCGGCGAGACCTGGAAGTCGCCCAGCTGCACGGCGACGCCGGCGAGCGCGTTCGCCTGGTTGCCCGAGCCGGAGTCCTTGAGGGACCAGCCGGTGAACGTGATGGTCGGGTCGGGCCGCCCGTCGGCGACGAGCCCCATGTACGCGCCCGAGGCGTAGGCGTGCCAGCGGCCGGTCTCCCAGGTCGCCTTCAGCTTCGCGCCGAACGTGTCGGTGCCGAGCACCTTGTCGTTCCGGAGCGTGTAGCTGCCGGGCGAGCCCTCGGCGACCACGAACGCGTCGCCGATCTTCACCCGGCCCGCGACGAGGCCGCCGGCCTGGAGGCCGAAGCCGCCGCGCTTCCACTCCGCGACGAGCGCGGTCTTCCGCTGCTGGCGCTCGGGGGCCTGGCCCGCGGCGCCGGTCGCCGCGTTGCCCTTCGCGAGCTGCTCCTCGTGCTGCAGGGTGAGCGTGATGCCGCCGAGGGTGCGGCGGTACTTCGCCATGATGGCCGGGTTCGCGCCCCACCACAGCTGCGGGCCGAACGCGACCTTCAGCCCCTCGAGCTTCTGGTGGAACGCGACCTCCACGCCGAGCGGCGCGTCCGCGTCGTAGGTGTCGATGTTCGGGCCGTAGTTGGCCTCGCGGTACAGGCCGAAGAGGTCGCCCTCGTAGCCCCAGTGGTAGTGGCCGGTGCGGTAGAAGGCGTCGGCCTTGAACGCGGCCTCCTCCCACGACACGCTCGCCCGGTAGACCTTGAGGCGGTCGGGCTCGAAGCTCGCCTTCGTGCCGTCGGGGCGGGTGACCTCCGCCCGGCGGCCGTGCTTCTCGTAGTAGATCTCGTCGATCGGGTTCGCGGCCACGTTCCCGAGCACGTTCAGCATGAGCATGCCGTTCACGCCGGAGGCCGGCGCGACCTGGAAGCCGGCGAAGAACGACTCCATGTGGTCGAAGCCGCCCGGCCGCCGCGCGGTGGGGTCGAGGGCGTGGCCGCCGGTGGAGTAGGTCTCGAGCTTCAACGCCAGCTGGCTCACCCGCACCTTGTCGATGACCGCCGCGGCCATCGCGGCCTTGTCGGCCCGGTAGTTGCGCGCGAGCGTGACGAGGTCGATGGCGCCGAAGGTCCGCGCGATGGCGTCCGGGGTCGTGCCGGCGGCGTACGGGTCGAGCTTGAACGCCTGCTGGAGCGCGTAGTAGGCGGTGCGCGGGTAGACGTCGAAGAGGCCGCGGGCGTCCGGCGGGCCCTTCGCGCAGATGCCCCACCACTCCTCGTTCATGTTGTTGCGGCCCTCGACGAAGTCCTCCGGGTAGCCGGCGTTCGGCCACGACGCGGTGGTGTCGTGGACGTCGAGGTTCGACTCCTGGCCGGTCTTCCACCAGCCGTCGCTCCACTGGAAGATCATGCCGCCGATGGCGTTGCCGACCTTCCCCTTGCCGGCCGACTGCTCGTAGATCTCCTTCCACTGGTCGACGAGGTAGCTCGCCTGGACGACGTCGTCCTCGCGGCCGGCCTTCGCGTCGTACGCGTCGGCGCCGAACTCGGTGAACATCACCGGGATGCCCAGCTTCTCCTTCACGACCTGGAAGAGGTCGCGGGCCGAGCGGCCGCGGTAGACGTTCGCGCCCATCACGTCGATGCCCTTCGCCTCGGAGGCGATGAGGTCGATGTACTGCAGGTCGCCGTTCGCCCAGGCCACCGGGCGGTCCGGGTCGAGGGCCTTCACCTTGCGGGCGACCTCGCCGACGAGCGAGTAGAGGTGCTTCGCCCGGGCGGCGTCGCGCTCGCCCACCGGCAGGGCCTCGATCTCGAACGAGCTCCAGCTGAGGCCGTAGTTGTTCTCGTTGCCGAGGAGCCACATCAGCACGCCCGGCGTGCCCTTGAACGACTCGACGAGCTTCGTCACCTCGGCGGTCACGGCCGCGCGCAGGCGCGGGTCGGCGTAGTTCACCGCCGGGATCCAGACGCCGTCGAGCGTGTAGCCGTAGCGCGCGAGCGTGTGGTTGATGACCGTGTAGATGCCCCACCGCTCGTAGACGTACCGGACCCAGCGCGGCGGCATCCCCGCATAGACGCGGATGGTGTTCACGCCCATCGCCTTCAGGAGCGCGCACTCCTTGTCGAGCGCGGTCTTCACGACGTCGTCGGGCTGCTCCCAGAGCGACCAGGCGTAGTTCGTGCCGATGGGGAAGTAGTCCCAGTTCATGCCGAGGAGCATGAGGTCCTTCCCGTCGACCTGGAGCTTCTGGCCGGAGGGATCGGCGACGACCTTCACGACCTGGGCGGAGGCGCCGGCGGGCGCCGCGGCCAGGAACGAGGTGAGCAGCAGGGAGGCGAGGGTCCGGGTCATGGGACGGCCTTTGTCAGTGCCGGTCAGCCGGCGTCGACGGCGTTCGCTGCGATGATGCCCTGGTACGTCTGGAACGAGTCCTTCGGCGTGCGCCTCTGCGTCGCGTAGTCCACGTGCACGAGGCCGAACCGCATCTTGTAGCCGTGCGCCCACTCGAAGTTGTCGAGGAGCGACCAGTGGAAGTACCCCGCGAGCGGCACGCCCTCCTGGAGCGCGGTGGCGCAGGCGGCGAGGTGGCTCGTGAGGTACGCGGAGCGGCGCGCGTCGCGGACGCGGCCCGAGGCGTCCGGGCCCTCGGGGTAGGCGACGCCGTTCTCGGTCACGTAGACCTTGGGGACGCGGTACTCCCGGTGGAGCCGGACCAGCGTGTCGTGGAGGCCGCGGGGCCAGACCTCCCAGCCCATGTCGGTGCGGTCCGCGTCGGCCGGCTCGAACACCGTGCGCGGCGCGTTCTCGGCCTCGGGCACGCGCGCGGAGCGGCGGATGCTGCGGGAGTAGTAGTTGAGGCCGAGGAAATCGACCGGCGCGGCGATGGTGGCGAGGTCGCCGGGCTGCAGGAAAGTGGGGCGGCCCGCGGGCAGGTGCCCCTGCGCGACGCGGTCGGCGACGGCGTCCTCCGGGTAGCGGCCGCGGAAGAGCGGGTCGAGGTACCAGCGGTTGAAGAAGCCGTCGAACGCCCGGGTCGCCTCGGCGTCGGCGGCGCTCGGGCTCGCCGGCGTCGCGGGCGTGAGGTTGAGCACGATGCCCACCTCGGCGCCGGGCGCGTTGCGCCGGAGCGCCGGCACCGTCCAGCCGTGGGAGAGGAGCACGTGGTGCGCGGCCGCGAGCGACTCGGCCGGGTCCCGGTGCCCGGGGGCCTGCTCGCCGACCTCGTGGCCGAGGTGCGAGATGCACCAGGGCTCGTTGTGCGTCACCCAGTGCCGGACGCGGTCGCCGAGCCGCATCGAGACGATCTCGGCGTACTCGACGAAGGCCTCGGCGGTGTCGCGCGAGCCCCAGCCGCCGCGGTCCTGCAGCGCCTGCGGGAGGTCCCAGTGGTAGAGCGTCGCGAACGGGCGGATGCCGCGCTCGAGCAAGGCGTCGACGAGCCGCTCGTAGAAGTCGAGGCCGCGCGGGTCCGGCGTGCCGTGGCCCGCGGGCAGCACGCGCGGCCAGGCGATCGAGAACCGGTACGCGCCGACGCCGAGCTCGGAGAGGAGCGCGAGGTCGTCCTTCCAGCGGTGGTAGTGGTCGCAGGCGACGCGGGCGTCCGAGCCGTCGGCGATCTTGCCGGGCGTGGCGCAGAAGCGGTCCCAGATGGACTCGCCGCGCCCGTCCTCCCCGGCCGCGCCCTCGATCTGGAACGCGGAGGTCGCCGTGCCCCAGAGGAAATCGCGAGGGAATTCGAGCTTGGACATCCTGCGGGCCCCGGGCGCTGGAAGACTCTGGGAGTGGTGAACGACTTTGTTTGTTAGGCGAACAAACTAAACCGAACCTGGCCCTGCAGTCAAGGTCCCTCGGCTCCGGCCCGCCTGCCGGCGGGCCTACGCTCGGGATGAACGGACGCTTGGGACTACGGCTGGATCGCGAGGAACGCGTCCAGCCGCTCGACCTCGCCGCGCCGCGAGAGCAGCGCGGCGGTCCGGGCGGCGTCGAGCGCCGGCCCGGCGACCTCGTCGACCCGGCCGTCGCGCCAGGCGACGACGAGCCGCGCCGCCTCACCCGCCGCGGCGCGGTGCACGACCACCGGCACCTGCGCGAGCGTGAACGCGAGCGCGCCCGCCGGCACCTCGACCTCCCGCGCCGCGCCGGTCGCGTCCAGGATCTCCAGCGAGGCGGGCTCCTGGAGCAGCTCCGCCGGGTCGAGCAGTGCCGTGCGGAAGGTGAGCCGCCCCGCCTCGAACGTCACGCCGAGATCGAGGAGGCGCGAGAGCACCTCCTCCTTCACCTGCCCGGTCATGCCCGGCTGGCGGGCGCCGCTGCCCGCGGGCGTGTGCGAGTACGGGTCGAGCGGGAAGGCGCCCCAGCCTGCGGGACCCTTCCGCACGCCACCGAGCCCGTCGCGGATCGCGCGCGCGTGGCGCACGAGCTTCACCCGCGTCGCGAGGTCGGGGCACGCGACCGCCCGCTCCTGCACGGCGAGCAGGAGCTTCGCGACCATGTGCCAGTAGATCGACCCGAGCCCCTCGTACGCGAACATCGAGCCGGAGCGGCCGGTGAACGCGCGGTGGTGGAAGGTCGCCTCGTGCGCGGCGAGCACCTCGGCCCGGTCGTGCGGCGTCGCGCCGAGCGCGTCGAGCGCCGCGGCGAGCGGCTCCGCGTTCGAGAAGCGCTCGTCGAAGCGCACCGCGCCGGCCGCGTCGCGCGCGACGATCCCGCGCCCGCCGGCCTCGAGCAGCCGCTGGAGGCCGGGCGTCGCCGCCACGACCTCGGGCGGCACCACGTTCTTCTCGAGGAACCGGGGCAGGGCGCGGTCGGGGTAGAGGAGGTAGCTCCGCTGGTCCTCGCGCCACAGCCGGCTCGCGCGGAGCGCGTCGAGGAGCGCGCAGGCCTCCGCGTCGGACAGCACGCCCGCGCCGAGCACCGCGACCTGGCCCTCGAGCATCTCGGCGAGGTGGTCGACGCCGAAGGCGCCGCGGCCGCGCGGCGCCAGCAGGTTGTAGCCGTGCCAGAGCCCGTCGTGGCGCCGGTTGGCGCGGATGGAGGCCGTCACCGCGGCGCGCGCGCGCCGCACGAGGTCGAGGAGCGGGTCCACCGGCGCCGGGGCGGGCGCCGAGAGGCCTCGCGCGTAGAGCCCCTCGCGGAACGCGCTCGCGGGCCGGCCGAGCGCGGCCATGATCTCGCCGCGGGCGGCGTCGCCCGGGTCGCCGGCCTCGAGGGCCGTCGCGTGGCGCTCGAGGGCTTCGCGCGTCGCCTCGGCCCAGGCCGCGACCTCGGGCGTGAGCGCGGTCGTCCGGCCGCGGAGCGGCTCGAGGAGCCCGGGCAGGAGCGCGAGGTAGCGCTCGAGGTGGCAGAGGGTGACGACCGAGAGGCCCCAGCCCACGAGCGCGTTGTTCGCGTCGTTCCACTCCGGGCGCCCGGTGTTCATCCAGACGCCGCCGCCCGGCACGAGGCTCGCGAGCTTGGCGAGCGCCGGCACGAGGAGCTTCTCGACCAGCGTCACCCGGTGCAGCTCGTCGCCTCCCTCGCCGGGGCGGTGCAGGAGCCGGCCGTCCGCGCCCTCCTCGCGCTCGCGCGCCACGAGCCGCTCGTGCCGTGCCTCGTCGAACGAGATGGTCTTCCGGGGATCGGCGAGCATCGCCTCGAACGGCGCGATCCGGTACGGGACCTCGGCGTAGGTGAAGATCGGCCGCTCGGCGAGCGCCGGCAGCCGCTCCGGGTGGAGCCGGAGCGACGCCTCCACGAGCCGCGCCAGGTAGACGAGCTGGTGGTCGCCCCAGTACCCGATGGCGGCCCACGGATCGCCGGGCTCCGGCACCTCCCAGTCGATGCCGCGATGGCTGATCCGGTACGGGTTGTGGCCGTCCGCGGTGGAGGCGTTCACGAACCGCGCGACCATGCCCTCGAGGAAGGCCGGGTGCGACGCGGCGAGGGCCTCCCAGTTCTGGAAGATGTCGCGCCAGTTGCCCTGGTAGGCGAGCCGCAGCTCGCCCGCGGCGTCGCGCACGTCGATGTCGAACCGGTTCCACGGGCGCGAGGGGTCGCCGTGCCGGCGCGAGAAGGTGAGCGGCAGGTGCTCGAGCGCGAGCCGCTCGAGGTCGGGGTCGCCCGGCACCGCGGTGCGCGCGAGGAGCTCCTGGCGCGGGAGGCGCGAGGGCAGGGCGCCGAGGAGCCGCGCCTGGCGCGCGGCCGTCGCGCGGCTCGCCTGCGCCACGAAGGCGGAGAGGTCGGCGGTGGGGACCTCGTGGCCGTGGGCGAAGAGCCCGCCGCGCAGGTCGTTGAACAGCACGTTCACGAGGTGGTGCGCGGAGGCGAGCGCGTCGGCGGTGCGCTGCAGGCCGTCGGTCGAGGCCACGATGGCGCGGAGCCGCTCCGCCCCGGCGCGCACGTCCTCGCCGATCTCGGCGGCGAGCGCGGACGGACGCGTGCGGAGCGCCTCGGCGAGCGCGACCACCGCGCGCTGCGGCTGGGCGACGTCGGCGACGAAGGTCCAGGAGGCCGCCTCGCCGGGCTCGAGCCGGAGCGTCGCCTCGGCGAGGTAGGCGCCGCGGCGGCCGCGCGACTCGTCGCGCTCCTCGAGCGGGAGCCCCGCCCCGAAGCGCTCGAGCGCGCCGGCGTCGAGGTGGACGCGCACGCCGGGGAGGCCGAGCGAGAAGACGGTGGTCGCGTGCAGCGACTCCTTCGGCTCGGGGAGGTCCACCACCTGGGCGGCGAGCGTCACGAGCGCGAGGGTGGTGCCCGGCACGCGCTCGGTGCGCTTGTAGGCGTCGACGAGGGAGGAGAGCCGGAGCTGCAGCTCCTCGCCGACGTCCGCCGGCATGAGGTTGAGGAGCCCGTCGAGGAGGTGCACCTCGACCGGGCCGGCGCCGCGGTTCTGCAGCCGGCACTCGCGCACGAGCCCGAAGCGCCCGCTCGTCGTCCAGGCGTGGCGGAACGCGAGCCCGAGGTCGGCGTTCTCCTCCTCGAAGGCGAGCCGGTTCCCGAGGAGCGGCTTCACGAGGCGGCGCGAGATCCGGTAGGCGAGCCGGTCGGCCTCGACGAACGGCCGCCAGAGCGAGCGGCGGCCGGCGCGCCCGACCGCGAGCGCGGTCGCGGGGCCGGTGTGGCCGGCGGCGTCGTGGAGCTTGTCCTCGGTGACGTAGGGGAACAGCGCGAGCCCGGGGTGCCGGCGGCCGGCGGTGAGCGCGCCGCGCGAGGACGCGAAGAGCCACGGGTTCGAGTCGGAGACGACCGAGACGAGGAACGGCGCGAGCGCCTCGGCGTGCTCGATGGCGTAGGCGGGCTCGCCGAGGTCCTCGACGAGCCGGCCGGAGGGCACGGCGCCGGCGGGCGGCACCGGGGTGAGGCCGTAGGTGAAGGTCACCGGCGGGTCTCCGCGGTCCGCGCTGCGTCGGCCGCAGGCAGGTCCAGGTGGCACCGGACGTGCCGCCCGTCCGCGAGCGTGCGCGGCGCGGGCTCCTCGCCGCGGCAGCGGTCGAGCACCTCGGGGCAGCGGGCAGCGAAGGGACACCCGTCGGCGGAGGCGCCGGCGCCCGTGCCCGCGGCGCGGCGCGGCACGTCCTCGAGCGACCCCTCGTCGGCGATGGCCGCGAGGAGCGTGCGCGTGTACGGGTGGCGCGGGTCCTTCACGACGAGGTCGGCGGGGCCGTCCTCGACCACGCGGCCGCGGTAGAGCACGAGCACGCGATCGGCGAGGTAGCGCGCGGCGGCGAGGTCGTGGGTGATGAGCAGGACGGCGAGGCCCCGCTCCTGCTTCAGCTTCGCGAGCAGGTTCAGGATCCCGATCCGGATCGAGACGTCCAGCATCGACGTCGGCTCGTCGGCGACGAGCACGTCCGGCTCGACCGCGAGCGCGCGGGCGATGGCGACGCGCTGGCGCTGGCCGCCGGAGAGCTCGTGCGGGCGGCGGTCGATCATCTCCTCGGCGGGCTCGAGCCCCACCGTGCGCAGGAGTGCGATCGACCGCTCCCGCACCTCGGCCTCGGTGCAGCGCCCGTGGCGGAGCAGCGGCCGCGCCAGGTGGTGGGCGACGCCGTGGACCGGATTGAGGGAGCCGAACGGATCCTGGAACACCATCTGGACCCGGCGCCGGTAGCCGAGCGACGCCCGGCGCCGCTCGCGCGCGAGCACGTCGACGCCGTCGAGCCGGATCTCGCCGGCCTCGGGCTCGGCGAGCCGCACGAGGAGGCGGGCGATGCTGCTCTTCCCGGAGCCCGACTCGCCCACGAGCGCCACCGCCTCGCCGCGCCGGACCGCGAACGAGACGTCCGCGACGGCGCGGGTCCGCACCCGGCGGCCGATGAGGCCCCCCGAGGTGAAGGTCTTCTCGAGCCCGACGACCTCGAGGAGCGGCTGCCCACTTTGTTCGGTCACTGGACAAACTTCGCAGGTCCGGGAGGCGCGGTCAAGGGAGCGGGCGTAAACCTCCGTCAGGCATGGCCGCCCTCGACCCCTACCTCCCGCCGGAGGCCCGCGACGCCCGCCTCCGGGCCCTCGCGGAGGGGCTCGGCGGGGAGGTGGTCTCCTACGGGGAGAGCGTCGAGGGCCGGCCGCTCCTCGCGGCCCGCGTGCCCGCCCGGACCCCGGACGCGCCCGCCGTGCTCTGCGCCGCCGCCATCCACGGCCTCGAGGCGGTCGCCTCGCACGTCGCGCTCGCGTTCCTGGAGGCGCTCGGCGCGGGGCCCGCCGCGGTGCTCCGCGAGGTCGCGGAGGTCTGGGTCGCGCCCGCGCTCAACCCGGACGCCCAGGCCCGCACCTTCGAGGCGCTCGGCCGCGGGAAGGTGGCCGACCTCCGCAAGAACGCGCGCGGCGTCGACCTCAACCGCAACTTCCCGCTGCCCGGCGACGCGACGCCCTCGCGGATCCCGTTCGCGGGCAGCGCGCGGCGCACGGCCGCCACCTACCGCGGCCCGGTGCCGTTCTCCGAGCCGGAGACCCGCGCCATCGAGGCGCTCCTCGCGCGCGGGAAGTTCCACGCGGTCGCCTCCCTGCACTCGACCATGGGCACCTTCATCCCGGCGCGCGTCGTCGACCCGGAGCCGTTCGACGCCTACGCGCGGCTCCACCGCGCGCTCGCGGGCGCGCAGCGGTTCCCGTACCGGCTCCTGCACAGCCGCACCTTCGACGTCTTCACCGGCGAGCTCGAGGACCACGCCCACCACCACCACCGCGCCTGGGCGGCGTGCGTGGAGGTCTACCCGCTCTGGGCGGACGTCGCGACGCGCCTCGGCGCGACCGCCTTCTGGCGCTTCAACCCGCGGCGGCCGGACGTGTGGGTCGCGAACGACGTGCCCGCGCTCGCCGCGTACTTCCGCGCGGCGCTGGCGCTGCCGAGGCCCGAGGGCGCCCATCGAGGCGGGGCCCATCGAAGCGGAGGGGTGTGACCGTGGACGAGCCGACCGGCCTGTACAGCGTGGCGACCCTGCCCGACCAGTGGTTCCCGCTCGCGACGTCGAGGGAGCTCCGCGCACGGCCGCTGGCGCGCACGCTCCACGGCGTGCCGCTCGTGCTCTTCCGCGGCGTGGACGGCGCGCCCGCGGCGCTCGTGGACCGCTGCCCGCACCGGAACGTGCCGCTCTCGCTCGGCGCGCGCACCGGCGAGGGCGAGCTCCGGTGCGCGTACCACGGCTGGCGGTTCGCGGCGGGCGGGGCGTGCACGGCGATCCCCGGGCTCGCGCGCGGGGAGGTGTCCGCGCCCGGCCGCGACGCCATCTCGCACGCGGCCCTCGAGCGCGACGGGCTCGTGTGGGTCTGGTCGACCGCCGGCGCGCGGCCCACGGCGCCCGAGCCGTTCCGGCTCCCGCACGTCGACGATCCCCGCTACACGACCGTGCGCCACACCCAGGTGCTCACCGGCACCGTGCACGGCGCGGTCGAGAACGCGCTCGACGTCCCGCACACCGCGTACCTCCACGGCGGGCTCTTCCGCACGCCGAAGCGGCGCCACGTCGTCGAGGTCGTGCTCCGCCGCGGGGCCGATCGCGTCGAGGCCGAGTACGTCGGCGAGCCGCGCCCCACCGGCGTGCTCGGGCGGCTGCTCGCGCCGGGCGGCGGCACGGTGGTGCACTTCGACCGGTTCCTGCTCCCCTGCCTCTCCCAGGTCGAGTACCGCCTCGGGGATCCCGGGCGCGGCTCCCACCTCGTCGTCACCACCGCCTTCACGCCGGAGGCGGAGGATCGGGTGCGGCTCTTCAGCGCGGTGAGCTTCCGGCTCCCGCTGCCGGGATGGCTCGTGAGGCCGTTCGTCGGGCCCATCGCGCTCAAGGTGCTGCGCCAGGACGCGTGGATGCTCGCGGCGCAGGTCGAGAACGTGAAGCGGTTCGGCGGTGAGCGCTTCGCCCACACCGAGCTCGACGTGCTCGGGCCGCACGTGTGGCACCTCCTGCGCCGCGCCGCGCGCGGGGAGCGCGGCGAGCCGTCGGAGCCTGCGCGCCGGAAGATGGAGGTCTAGATCGGCGGCCGCGCGCGGTCGCCGTAGCCGGTGAGCTCGACGTAGCCCTCGCCTGCGGCGGCGCCGTCCGGGGTGAGGACCCGGACCGGCCCCTCCCAGTACGCGAGGCCAGGCACGAGGCGCGAGACGTTCTCGCTCGCCTTCACCTCCGGCAGGACGCGCACGCGGATTCCGGCCCCGGGGACGGCGACGTCCCAGCCCGAGGGGTAGTCGGCGCCGGTCTCGGGGCTCCTCCAGCGGCCGAGCGCGGTCGCGGTCCAGTCGGTGGCGGCGAACCAGCGGACCGTGCCGTCGCGCTCGACCACGGTCGCCTTCTTGAAGTCGGCGGTGCCGTCGGCGCGGCGGAGCGCGTAGAGCATGAGGTCGCGGCCGTCGGCGAGGCGCAGGCTCCACCAGTCCCAGCCGACCTGCGTGGGCGCGAGCTGGGACGAGCCGAACTCCTTGTCCATCCAGGACGTGCCGCGGACGCGGTGGCGCTGCCCGCCGACCTCCACGGTCCCCTCGGTCGCGAGCCGGGTCATCGAGTAGTAGCTCGATGCGTAGCCCTCGACCTCGCTCTTCCGCGAGTAGCCGTTCGGGCCCTGCAGCGTGGGCGGCCGCGTCGCGGCGGCGGTGAGCGCGAGGCCGAGCCCGCGCGCGGCGTCGTGCGCGTCGAGCCGGAACGTCGCGTCACCTTCGAGCGCGAGC
Organism: Anaeromyxobacter sp.; assembly: GCA_046351695.1. Taxonomy (GTDB): domain Bacteria; phylum Myxococcota; class Myxococcia; order Myxococcales; family Anaeromyxobacteraceae; genus Anaeromyxobacter. The sequence goes on from JAXLYA010000004.1 coordinate 297,122, forward strand.
GTCCAGCGGCCGTCCTGGCCCGCGGGCGGGCGCGCCCAGGCGAGCACCGGGTCCGGCGCGGCGCCGAGCCCGGCGAGGAGCGGCGTGCGGCGCCAGAGGACCTCCGAGAACGCGTGCGCGCCGGTCGCGACGTCGGTCACCGCGAGGTGGACCATGACCGCGCCGCCGGTCGCCCAGGCGGAGTCGACCTGCGGCGGGCCCGGCACGAGGCCGACCGAGAAGAACGTGAGCTGGTAGCCGAAGCGCCGGCCGGGCTCGTCGAGCGACTCGAGCGTGCCGGTCAGGTACCACCACTCGGTGCGGTGGCCGGGGTGCGCCCAGTGGTCGCGCGGGAAGGACCAGGTCCGCGCGGGATCGGCGGGGAGCCAGGCGGCGAGCGGGAGCGCGAGGAGCGCGGCCAGGATCCTAGAGCGCATCTCGGGAGAGCTCCTGCACCGGCGTGCGGCTCGCCGCGGCGGCGGGGTAGAGGCTCGCGGCGGCGGCCGCCGCGAGGATGGTGGCGGCCTGGATCACGAGCGCGCTCCACGGCACGTGCACCCCGAGCGTCCAGCCGAAGAACGCCGGGTTCACGACCTCGACGAGCACCCAGGCGAGCCCGGCGCCGCCCGCGGCGCCCGCCGCGAGCCCCGCGGCGCCGATGGCGAGGCCGCGGCCGACGAACACGCGGAAGAGCTGCGGCCGGCTCGCGCCGAGCGCGCGGTAGAGCGCGAGCTCGCCGCGGCGCTCGCGGGCGAGCACGAGGAGCGAGAGCGCCACGCCGGCCGCCGCGATGAGGAGCCCCATCGCCTGGAGCAGGCGCGTCACCGCGAAGGTCTCGTCGAAGATCTTCAGGACCTCGCCGCGGAGCGTCCGGTTCGAGCGGATGAGGAGCGCCTGGCCCGCCATCCGCGCCCGGAGCGCATCGACGGCCGCCTCGACGTCGGCGCCGGGCGCGAGGTGCAGCGCCGCGTTCTGCGGCGGGCCCTCGCCGAAGATCCGGGCGAAGGTCGAGAGGTCCACGAGCACGGCGCCGGCCTCGTTGCCGTAGTCCCGGTAGACGCCCGCGACCGGGAGGCGCACCTCGCCGGCGGGGCCGCGCACCGGGATGGTCGCGCCCGGCGGCGTCGGCAACAGCCCCTCGCGCCGCGCGAGCGGCTCGGAGACGAGCGCGGCGCCCTCGGTCGCGAGCCGCCGGAAGGCAGCCTGCTCCCTCGACTCCGCGGCCGCTTCGCGGCCGCTACGCTCGGGATGAGCGGACGGGTCGACCAGCTCGGCGCGGCTCCGCGCGATCCCCGCCGCGACGCCGCTCACCGTGACCCGCCCGGTGCGCCCGGCGACCTGCGCCTGGCGGAGCAGGTCGATGCCCTCGAGCCCCGGCGTGGCGCGCAGGGCGTCGACGATGGCGGGCGTCAGCGTCGCCTCGCCGCGGGCGAGCCGCCAGGAGGGGGTCGTGACGTAGACGTCGGCCATCAGCGTGCGGTCGAGCCAGCCCGTCACCGTGCCGCGGAAGCTCCCGACCATCACGGTCACGCCCGCGAGCATCGCGACCGAGACCGCGAGCGCGCCGGTCGCGACCGACGCCGCCGACGGCCGGGCGCCGAGCGTGAAGAGGCCGTAGGACACGCCGAGCCGGCGCGGCCGGCCGAGCCGCGCGAGGAGCATCAGGACCGTGGGGGCCGCGAGCGGAACCGCCGCGAGCACGCCGAGCGCGAGCGCGAACCCGCTCGGCCGCCAGCGGCCGCCGAGCGCGAGCTGGACGGCGACCCCGGCGAGGAGCGCGGCCACGGCCCCGGCGAGCAGCCTCGGCGCGCCGGCCTTCGCCCGCTCCTCGAGGCCGAGCGTGGAGAGGAGCGCCCGCGGATCCTTCCTCGCGGCGTCGAGCCCGGGCGCGATCGCGCCGGCCACCGCGCCCGCGACGCCGGTCGCGAGCCCGACGACGGCGAGCCACGGGTCGAGCTCCACGCGCTCGATGCCCTCGAGCAGGTAGACGTTCCGGAGCGTGCCGGACACTGCGCCCACGTTCGCCGCCGCCGTGAGCCAGCCGAGCGGCAGCCCGAGCGCGGTGCCCGCGGCGCCGAGCAGCGCGGCCTCGCCGAGCACGAGCCCGAGCACCTGCCCGCGCGTCGCGCCGACCGCGCGCAGGATGCCGAGCTCCTCCCGCCGCCGCGCGAGCGAGGCCCGCACCGAGGCGTAGACGAGGAACCCGCCGACGAGGAGCGACACGAGGGAGAGCGCGGTCAGGTTGAGCCGGAAGGCCGCCAGCAGGCCGGAGGCCTCGGCGACCCGCTGCTCCGGGGCGACCACCCGTGCGCGCTCGCCGAGCCGGGCCTGGAGGCGCGCGGACAGCTCCGCCACCGTCACGCGCTGCGTTGCCCCGGGTCGCGGGGCCGCGGTCACGTCGATCTGGTGGATCCGCCCGCGCACGCCGAGGAGCCCCTGCGCCTGCGCGATGTCCATCACCGCGAGCCGCCGCGACGCGAGCGGCGCGAGCTTCCGGAAGTCGACGAGCGCCCCCACGACGAGCGTCGCCCGCCGGGCGCCGAGCGAGACCGTGAACCGGTCCCCCACCTTCCAGCCGTGGGCCGCCGCGAGCTCGGGCGTCACCGCGACCCAGCCCGGCGTGCCGAGCGCGGCCGCGAGCCCGCCCTGACTTGCCGGGACCGGGGCCTCGCCCCCGGTCCGGACCACCGCATCGCCCGACGGCAGCCGCCAGGGCACGCGCACCGGGGCGACGAGGTCCGCGCCGACGAGCTCGAGGTCGGCGTCGCCCGCTGGGGCGCCGCCGCCCGGACGCTCGAGCGCCACGGGCGCCCGCCACATCGCGAGCGCGCCCGCGACGCCCTCGGTCGAGAGCACCTCGCCGAGGAGCGCCTCGTCGAGGAAGCCCGCCGGGCCGAGCACGGTCAGGTCCGCGTCGCCGGAGACCGCGCGTACGGTGCCCGCGAAGGCTCCGAGCGCGCTCCGGTTGAGGAGCTGGATCGAGACGACCGACGCGACGCCGAGCGCGATGCCGCCGACCGCGAGCAGGAAGAGGGCCCGACCGGCCCGGAGCTCCTTCGCGACCGCCGCGGCGAGGTACCGGAGCACGCCTCAGGCCTCGCGCCGGCCGGAGTGCAGCGTCCAGACCGCGTCGGCCCGCGCGGCGAGCTCCCGCGAGTGCGTCACGTAGAGGAGCGCGGCCCGCTCCTCGCGCGCCACCGCGAGCAACAGCTCCATCACCCGCTCGCCGTTCTCCTCGTCGAGGTTCCCGGTCGGCTCGTCGGCGAGGAGGAGCGGCGGCCGGCGCAGGAGCGCGCGGCAGAGGGCGACCCGCTGCATCTCGCCGCCGGAGAGCTTCCCGACGGCGTCGCGCGCGCGCTCGCGGAGCCCGACCCGCTCGAGGAGCTCCCGCGCCCGCGCCTCCGCCGCCGCGGGCGGATCGCCCGCGACGAGCGCCGGCACGAGCACGTTCTCGAGGCAGGAGAGGTGCGGGAGGAGGTGGAAGAACTGGAACACGAGCCCGACCAGATCGCGGCGCACGCGGGTGCGCTCGGCGTCGGACATCGGGCCGAGCGCGCGCCCCGTCACGAGCACCTCGCCCGCGTCCGGCGCGTCGATGCCGGCGGCGAGGTGGATGAGCGTCGACTTGCCCGAGCCGCTCCGCCCGGTGACGGCCACGGCCTGGCCGGCCTCCACGGTGCCGGACACACCCCGGAGGGCCCGCAGCGGCTCGGCCCCGCCCGTCGGATAGGTCCGGACCACGTCGCGAAATTCGAGCACCGGGCTCATCGAGCCCCGCTGCTTAGGGCCGCGCACCGCGTCGATCAAGGGGAACCTGTGCCGGAAGGGGTGTGTGTCCCCGGTCACGTCGGCCCACCGCGCACGCGGAGTACAACGGAGGGCACCATCCCGAGCGCCGCCGCCCCGCGATGACGAGGGACGAGGGGGAACACCATGACGAGGAAGCTCTTGCTCGCCGTGGCCGCGCTCGCGGCCGCCGGCACCGCGCAGGCCTTCGACTTCCGTGCAGCCCCGCCCGCCGCCGAGGCGAGGGCGGGCGGCCCCGGCGCGACGCGGTTCGTGCTCGAGCTCGACGGGCACCCGGTCGGCTACCTGCGGTCGGCCACGGGCGGCGACGCCACGAGCGAGGTCATCACCTTGACCCCCGGCGCCGGCGGCCTGCCGAAGAAGCACATCGGCAGCCCGAAGTACGACGACCTGGTGCTCGAGGTCGGCGCGGACCTGCCGCCCGAGCTCGCGGCCTGGATCCGCAGCACGCTCGCCGGCAACTGGGTCCGGAAGAACGGCGCGGTGGTGGGCCTCGACTGGAACGGCGTGCCGCGCTGGCGGCGCACCTTCTCGTTCGGGCTCGTCACCGGCCTCCTCTTCCCGGCGCTCGACGCGGGCTCGCGCGAGCCGTTCACGCTGGGCGTCGTCATCACCCCCGAGTTCACCCGCCTCGACCGCAAGCCCGCGGCCACGCGGCTCACGGTGCCGGGCTCGAACAAGAAGTCCGGGGCCACGACCGCGAACTTCGCGATCTCGGTCGGCAACCTCGACACGAGCCGCGTGACCCGCGTCGAGGCTTTCGCGGTCTCGGTGGTCCTGACCGAGGGCGCGGTCGGCGAGACCCGCGACTACGAGAAGACGCCGTCGAAGCTCGTCGTGCCGGACCTCCTCGTCACGGTGCACGACGCCCGCGCGGACGGCTGGTGGGCCTGGTTCGACGACTTCGTCGTGAGGGGCAACTCCACGGACGCGAGCGAGGTGCAGGCCTCGATCTCGATCCTCGACGGGAGGGGCGCGCCGGCCCTCCGCCTCGACCTCGACCACGTGGGGATCTCGGCGCTCCGGTTCCTCCCCGCCGGCGCCGCCGAGGACGGCCCGACCCGCGACCAGGCCCGCCTGTACGCGGAGCGGATCGCGCTCACGTCGCCTTGAGCGGGCGGGGTGCGGCGCGCGGCACCTTGACGGGCCGGCCCCTCCCGGCCGACCCTTCCGGTGCCGATGCGCCCCTCCGAGTCCGTCTCCCTCGCCTGCCTCGCCGCGCTCGTCGCGCTCTCGTTCGTCGCGACGCCGTCGGCGCCGGGCGCCGCGGCCGGGTACGCCGTGCTCTTCCTCGCCACCTGGTGGGTCGCGCGGCGGCTCCCGCAGGGAGCGTTCGTGCGCGACTGGTTCCCGGTGGTCACGATCGTGGCCGCGTTCACCTTCATGGAGCCGGTCATCACCGGGGTGCACCCGCGGCTGTACGACGCCGCCCTCGCCGGGATCGACGACCGGCATCTCGCGGGGCTGGTCAGCGCGTGGCGGGGCGCCCTGGGGCGCCCCGCGCTGCTCACCGACGCGGCCTACGTCCTGTACGTCTCCTACTACTTCGTGCCGCTCACCGCGGTCGGCCTCGCGCGGCTCCGCGGCCCGGAGGAGACGGAGCGGGTCACCTTCACGGTGCTGCTCGCGTTCTGGGGCTCCTACGCCGGCTACTTCCTCGTGCCCGCGGCGGGTCCGAGGATCCCGTACGCGGAGGAGGCGGCGGCGCTCGGCGGCGGCGCGGTGTCGGACGGCGTGCGCTGGTTCCTGCACGTCGCCGAGAAGACCCGCCTCGACGCCTTCCCCTCGGGCCACACCGCCATCTCGCTCGTGGCGGGCGTGCTCGCGATCCGGCTCGCGCCGCGGTTCGCCCCCGCGATCGCCGCGTGGGTCGTGGCCGTGATCTTCACGACGGTCTACATCCACGTGCACTACGCGATCGACGTCGTCGCCGGCGTCGGGCTCGCGGCGGGCGCGCTCCTCGGGGCCGCGCCGGCCTCGCGCGCGGTCGCGGCCGCGCAGGCGCGGCTCAGCCGCCGGCTCGCAGGAACACCGCGCCGAGCGGCGGGAGCGTGAGCCAGATCGACTGCGGCCGGCCGTGCGCGGGGATGTTCTCCGCGTCCTTGCCGCCGAGGTTGCCGATCCCCGAGCCGCCGTAGATCGGGGCGTCGGAGTTGAGCACCTCCCGCCAGCGGCCGCCGCGCGGCACGCCCACGCGGACGTCGCGCGGCACCGGCGTGAAGTTGAGGGCCACGAGGAGCGGGGCGGCGTCGTCCGGGCCCTTGCGCACGAACGTGAGCACGCTCGCGTCGGCGTCGTTGGCGTCGATCCACTCGAAGCCGCCGGCCTCGAAGTCGAGCGCGTGCAGGGCGGGGTTCTCCCGCATGAGGGCGTTGAGGTCGCGCACCAGCGTCGCGAGGCCGCCGTGCCTCGGGTCGGAGAGGAGGTGCCAGTCGAGGCTGCGCTCGTGACCCCACTCGCGCCCCTGGCCGAACTCGCCGCCCATGAAGAGCAGCTTCTTGCCCGGCGTCGACCACATGTACGCGTAGAGCAGGCGCAGGTTCGCGAACCTCTGCCAGCCGTCGCCCGGCATCTTGTCGAGGAGCGAGCCCTTCCCGTGGACGACCTCGTCGTGGGAGAGCGGCAGCATGAAGTTCTCGCTGAACGCGTACATCGAGCGGAAGGTCAGCCCGTTGTGGTGCCAGCGGCGGTGGATGGGGTCCTTCTTCATGTACTCGAGCGTGTCGTGCATCCACCCCATGTCCCACTTCATCCCGAAGCCGAGGCCGCCGACGTAGTTCGGGCGCGACACCATCGGCCAGGAGGTGGACTCCTCCGCGATCGTCTGGACGTCCGGGTACTCGGCGTAGACGACCTCGTTGAGCCGGCGCAGGAAGCCGATCGCGTCGAGGTTCTCGCGCCCGCCGAACGCGTTCGGGATCCACTCGCCCTCCTTGCGCGAGTAGTCGAGGTAGAGCATCGACGCGACCGCGTCCACGCGCAGCCCGTCCACGTGGTAGCGGTCGAGCCAGAACGCGGCGGAGGAGAGCAGGAAGCTCCTCACCTCGTTGCGCCCGTAGTTGAAGACGAAGCTGTCCCAGTCCGGGTGGTGGCCCTGCCGCCGGTCGGCGTGCTCGAAGAGGTGCGTGCCGTCGAAGTACGCGAGGCCGTGCGCGTCGGTCGGGAAGTGCGACGGGACCCAGTCGAGCAGCACGCCGATGCCGCGCTGGTGGAGGGTGTCGACGAGGAACATCAGGTCCTGCGGGTCGCCGTAGCGGCTCGTGGCCGCGAAGTAGCCGGTGGTCTGGTAGCCCCACGAGCCGTAGAACGGGTGCTCGGTGACCGGGAGCAGCTCGACGTGCGTGAAGCCTTCACGCTCGCAGTGCTCGGCGAGGAGCGGCGCGATCTCGCGGTACGAGAGGCTGCGGTCCTTCTCCTCGGGCTTGCGCCGCCAGGAGCCGAGGTGGACCTCGTAGACGCTGATCGGCGCGCGCATGCCGTTCTTCGCGGCGCGGCCCTTCATCCAGGCGGCGTCGCCCCAGGCGTAGTCGAGGTCCCAGACGATCGACTGCGTGCCCGGGCCGGTCTCGTGCTTGAAGCCGAACGGGTCCGCCTTGTCGACGTGGTAGCCCGAGAGCCGCGAGCGCACGTGGTACTTGTAGACCGAGCCCTTCCTCACGCCGGGGATGAAGCCCTGCCACACGCCCGAGCTGCCGAGCGGGCGGAGCACGTGGCGCTCCTTGTCCCAGCCGTTCCAGTCGCCGATGACCGAGACGCGCTCGGCGTTGGGCGCCCAGACGGCGAACGAGGTGCCGGGCTGGCCGTCGACGGTGGTGAGGTGGGCGCCGAGCGTCCGGTAGGCCCGGTGGTTCGTGCCCTCGTTGAAGAGGTGGAGGTCGACTTCGCCGGGTCCGCCGGCGGGGAGGACGGGGGCGCGGGAGGCGTCAGGGGCGGTCACGGGCTGCATGGTACTTGCCCCTGACGCAGCGCGCACTCCGCCTGCGGGGGACCGGGCGAAGGGACGCGGGGTATGCTGCCCGCCGGGAGGGGTCATGGACGCCACCGCACGGCAGGGGCAGGGGACGCTCGCGGCACCGAAGCGCCGGCGGCGCTGGGGCGATCGCTACGACGGGCGGCTCCTGCGCAGCCTCGACCCCCTGTACCAGCTCATCCCGTACATCATGAAGACGCGGTCCGACGCGCAGAACCTCTTCGAGGAGCGCATCGACGTGACCGCCGTGGAGGACTGGCTGCGCGCCCAGCGGGCCGCCGGCCGGAACGTGTCGTTCCTGCACGCCTTCCTGGCCGCCTACGTCCGGACCATCTCGCAGCGCCCGCGCATGAACCGCTTCATCGCGGGGCGGCGCATCTACGCCCGGAACGAGATCCTGGTCTCCTTCGCGCTGAAGAAGCGGCTGCGCGAGGACAGCCCGGAGACGGTGGTGAAGCTGAAGTTCGAGCCGACCGCCACCGTGTGGGACGTGCAGAAGGCGGTGGACGAGGCGATCGCCGCGAACAAGCAGGAGACCGCGCAGAACGACACCGACCTCACCGCGAAGCTCTTCATGTTCCTGCCCGGGCTCGTCATCCGGTTCGCGGTCTGGTTCCTCAACCTCCTCGACCAGCGGGGCCTCTTGCCGAAGGTGATCCACCGCGTGAGCCCGTTCCACACGAGCGTCTTCGTCACCGACCTCGGCTCGCTGGGCGTGAAGCCCATCTACCACCACCTCTACGAGTTCGGGTCGACCTCGGTCTTCCTCGCCTTCGGCGCGAAGGAGCGCGAGCGGGTGGTGGACGAAGAGGGCAACGCGACGGTGAAGAAGACGATCGGCCTCAAGGTCGTCACCGACGAGCGCATCTGCGACGGCTACGACTACGTCTACGCCTTCAAGTACTTCGTGCGCCTGTTCCGGCACCCCGAGGAGCTCGAGGCGCCCCCGGCCGGCGTGGTGGAGGACGTGGAGTAGCGCGGGCGGTCAGCGCAGCCGGCCGCGGACGGGCCACACCGCCCAGAGCAGCAACCCCGCGGCGACCGGGACCCGGACGAGGTGGACGCCCGGGCCGATCGCCCAGCCTTCGATCGCGATCACCAGGCCGGCCACGGCGAGGACGATCCAGAGCCCGGCGCGGCGCCAGCTCCAGATCAGCCAGAGCCCCACGAGCGTGACGGCGGGGCAGGCGACGTAGAGCCACCACACCTGCCCGAGCCCCGGGAAGCGGGCGCGGAGCTCGGCGCCGCGCGCGAGGCCGAGCCAGAGCCCGAAGAGGTTCGCGGCCGCGAGGCCGAGGAGGGCGGCCGCGAGGAGCCTGGGTCGGCCTGGCATCGGAGGGAGTCTAGCCGCGTGCGCGCGGCGCGGGGAGCCTCGCGCACCAGGGCGCGGACGACCGCGACCACCCGCTCTCACGGCTGTCGCTGGTGGCCTTCGGGTGGCGAGCGTCCGGGTGGGCGGCGCCGCGTGCGGCCACGTGCCGCACGTGGCCGCCGAACCCATCGTCGATCGGCGGGCTCATCCGGGGGAACACCTGAAGCCCGGAGGAGTCCCCGTGAGATCGTTCGCCGCGTCCCTGCTCGCCCTCGCCGCCTTCGCCGCGTCCGCGGCGGAGCCCGCCCTCAAGCCCTTCGTGCTCGCCTCGCGCGCCGCCGGCGACCCCGCCGCCGTCGCGGCGGAGGTGAAGGAGAAGCTCGGGAAGGCCGGGCTCGAGCTCGCCGGCAGCTACCAGCCCTACGCGGACGCCACCGTCCTCGTCGTCACGAGCGACGAGGCGAAGGCGACCGCCGCGAAGACCGACGCGGGCGGCTACGCCGCCGCGCAGCGGGTGACGGTCACGAAGGTCGGCGACGAGGTCCAGGTCGCGTACACGAACCCGCTCTACATGGCGGCCGCGTACCGCCTCGACGGCGACCTCGCCGGCGTCGCGAAGGCCCTCGAGGCCGCGCTCGGGAAGGTCGAGGAGTTCGGGCCGCCCGAGGGGCTCACCGCCGCGCAGCTGCGCAAGTACCACTACATGGTCGGCATGGAGTACTTCGACGAGCCCTCGAAGCTCGGCCGCTTCGGCAGCCACGACGGCGCGGTGAAGGCGGTCGAGGCCGGGCTCGCGGCGAAGGCGGGCGGCGCCTCGAAGGTCTACCGGATCGACCTCCCCGGCGGGAAGCAGACGCTCTTCGGCGTCGCGCTCACCGAGGGCTGCTCCGGCGACGCGCACATCATGACCGAGATCGACGCGAAGCCGCTCCGCTCGACCGGGCACCTGCCCTACGAGGTCCTCGTCGCAGGCCCGAACGTCTACGCGCTCTACGCCCGCTTCCGCATCGCCGTGAACTTCCCCGACCTCAAGATGATGGGGGCGCACTCGTTCATGAACATCCGCTGCGCGCCGGACGCGATCGAGGGGGCGCTGAAGAAGGTGGTCGGGCAGTAGGGCCCCACCCGCGGGCGAACTCGCGCGCGGCACGATGTCGCGCGCGCGATCGCCCGCGGGCACACCGGCCCCTCCCTTGGACGCGGGGTTGCGGGGCGGGCCAGCGGCTGCAACCCTGCGTGAAGTGCGGACGACGATGACGGACGGCGCGACCCGCGGCGGCGGGTTCCAGGGTGCCATCGAGCACCTCCCCCTCGCCGATCTCCTCCAGGTCTGGTCGCTCAACGGCTTCGCCGGGATGGTGGCCATCTCGAGCGGGGAGCGCGCCGGGCGGATCTACTTCGCCGAGGGGCAGATCGTGCATGCCGAGGCCGAGGGAAGGGACGGCGAGCCGGCGCTGCAGGCGATGCTCGCGTGGCGAGACGGCGCCTTCGAGCCCTACCCCAACACCTCGACCCTGAAGCGCACCATCCAGAAGGGCCTCAGCCACCTTCTCCTCGACGCGCACCGCGTCCTCGACGAGCAGGCAAGGGCCCCGGCGGGGCCGGCGAGCGACGCGGCCCCGGCGCCCGGCCGCGGTTCTCCGCTCGACCGTCTCCGCGCGGTGCGCGGCGTCCGGCGCCTCGTGCTGCACGGCAGCGACGGCCGCCCGCGGGGCAGCGAGGGCGTGGAGGCCGAGGCGCTCGCGGCGAAGGGGCTGTACCTCGCCTCGACGCACGCGCGCGCCGTGGCCGAGGCGTTCGGCCTGCGCGACCTGCAGCTCGCCGCGGTCTCGAGCCCCTGCTGCTCGTTCGTGCTCGCCCAGCGCGAGGGCAACTACCTGGGCGTGGAGGTCGAGGCGGGCGCGCCGGTGGACGTCGTCGAGGAAGAGGTGCGCGCGCTCTTCTTCCGGACCCCGGGGAGGTGACCCTTGGACCTCACACCCAGCCAGGAGGCGGCCCTCCACCAGCTCGCCGCGATCCCGGGGGTCGTCGGGGGCATGGTCTTCGACCGGGCGGGTGAGGTCATCGCCGCCGGCTTCCCGGACGTGTTCGAGCCCGGGGGACTGAAGGCGCTCGCCGTCCAGCTCGCGGGGGACGCGTACTTCGCGGAGTGGCTGACCGGTGAGCGGGCGGTGCTGGACTTCCGCTTCGGGGACGGCCACGTCGTCATCAAGCCCGTGGACGAGCGGTGGCTGCTCGTCCTCTGCACGCCGCAGACGAACCGGCAGCTCCTCGCGATGTCGCTGACGCAGGTCGTGCGGCGCCTCCGTCCGGACGCGGCCCCGTCGAAGACCGCGGCGCACTCCGAGCCGCCGCCGCTCCCGCCGGCCGCCAGCCGCCCGGGCCCGCGCGACCGGCTGAGGGCGCTCGCGGCGGAGGCCCTCGGCGCCCACGCCGCGCCCGCGCTCGAGATCCTCGCCGCCTGCGACGACACGCCGCCCGCGCTCGCCCGCGCCGCGGACGAGGTGGCCCGGCTGACGCGACTCTTCATCAGCAAGAAGCAGGCGGAGGAGCTGGGCCGCCGGATGCGGGAGACCCTCGGCGCCTCCGCGTAGGAGCCGCCCGAAGAAGGAGCGTCGAATGAACGTCCTCCCTTACGCCCTCGCGGGCGCGGCGATCGTGGTGATGGGCCTGAACGTCGTGGCGGCGGTCCGGTTGCGCCGGGCGATCGTCGGCGGCGAGGTCGGGCAGAAGTGGGGCGTCCTGACCGGCCTCGTGGCCGTCTTCTTCGCCTGCTACCTCGCGTCCCCGCTCGCCATCTGGTACGCGGTGCCGCCGGAGCACGTCTACACCATCGCGTTCGGCGTCTTCCTCTTCGGCGCGATCTTCGTGTGGGTGGTGATCGGCATCATCCGCGACACGCTTGGCTTCCTGAAGCTGCTGCGCTAGTCACGGCGCCTCCCGCCGCGCCGCGATCGCCTCGAGCATCGCCGAGAGCGAGACGAGCGCGAACCCGAGCACCGGGGACGCGAGGGACTCCGCGACGCCGATCGCCACGATGCGGACGTCGGGGGACCCCTCCTGCGTGGTCGCGAGCAGGGTGCTGAGCACCCCCGCGCAGAGCGACGCCGCGCCTGCGAACGTGGTCGCCCGCCGCATCGCCTCGACGATCCCGCGCCGCCGCGCGTCGGGGCGCCGGGCGAGCAGCGCCGCGTTCAGCAGGGTGACGAGCCCGAATACGAGCGTGAGCATCCCGCCGGGGCCACCGGCCATCACGAGCCAGAGCATCCTTCCATCCTCCCGGGCCGGGGGGTCCCGGCCTCCTCCCTGGAAACGCGCCGGCCGGGGAAACGTGACGTCGCTCGTCACGCCGGCCCCCGGCGTGCGTTCATGTGGGCGTGGGTGGCGACGGGGACCTCGTGCTCCGGCTCCGCACCGGCGACGCCGTTGCGTTCGCGGAGGTGTACGCCCGGTACCGCGCGCGCCTGCTCGGGTTCCTGGCCCGGATGACGCGGGAGCCCGCGCTCGCCGAGGATCTCCTGCAGGAGACCTGGCTCCGCCTCGCCGCCGCCGCCCCGCGCCTCGCCCCCGACTCCGATCTCGGCGCCTGGGTCTTCACGGTCGCGCGGAACGTCCAAGCGAGCCACCGGCGCTGGCGGCTCCTCGACGGGCGTCGCCGCGGACTCGCGGCGTCGGGTGCCTCCGCCGAGGACCCGCACGGTCCGCACGCGCACGCGGAGGCCGGCGAGGCGCGGCGGCGGCTCGAGGTTGCGGTGGGCGCCCTGCCCCCGGCCGACCGCGAGGTGCTGCTCCTCGTGTCGGTCGAGCGGCTCGAGCCCGGGCAGGCGGCGGCGGTGCTGGGCATCTCGGCGGAGGCGGCCCGGCAACGGCTCGCGCGGGCCCGCGCGGCGCTGCGGGCCGCGCTCGACGGAGGCGACGCATGAACGACGTGGAGCTCGACCGGATGCTCGCGGCCCTGCCGGCGCCGGACCTCTCCTCCGAGGCTGCGGCGCGGCTGCTCGCGCGCGCGCAGCGCCTCTTCCGCGAGCGGGCCGACGAGGCGCGCTCGCCGTGGCGGCGCGGGTGGCGGAGGACCTGGGACGCCGTGGAGCCGTGGGCCGCCTCGGCGGCGGTCGTGGTGATGCTGGCGTGGGCGGTGGGGGTGGTGCGGCCGGCGCTCGATCCGGCGGCGCGGCCGGCGCCGCGCGCGGAGCGGCGCTGACGCGCGCTACCGCTGCGTCACGAACGACTCGGTCGCGAGCTCCTCGGCGCTCATCCCGTGCCGCTCCTGCCCGAAGAGCTGCGGCTCCATCACGAAGGCGCGGAGCCGCCCGGACAGGATGAGGTGGATGAGGAGCTGATCGGCCACGTAGGCGGTGGGCGTCTGCGCCTCGAGGAGCTTCTTCGCCCCCGCCGTCGTGAACGCGTAGGCGTGCGTGCAGTGGTGCAGCCCGGCGGTCCTGAGGTGCGGCGAGAACGGCCTCGGGTGGAAGCGGAGGATCTGCGCCGGCGTCCACTTCATGAGCCGCGCGGCGGCCAGGCCGACGTAGGCGGCCTGCTTGAGCCGATCTCGCAGCGTGACCGTCTCGAAGTTCTCCCAGCCGAGGTAGACGAGCTCCCAGCCCTCGGGGAGCTCGCCGAGCGCGGCGGCCGCGCCGGCCATCGCCTCGAGGTGCGGGACGGCGTCGTCCTCGAGCACGAGCACGCGCCCCCAGCCCTCGCGGACCGTGTCGGCGTAGATCTTCCGGTGGGAGAGCGAGCAGCCGACCTCGCCCGGCTTCATCTCGCGGCCGTGGCGGTCGACGGCGCGCGCGCGGGCCGGGTCGTAGACGCCGTCGCGCGCGAGCGCGGCGAAGTCGAGCTCCGCCTTGTCGAAGCCGAGGAGGAGCTCGTAGCGGAGGCCGGCGAGGCGCTCCCGCAGGCGCGCCTGCCGGTCCTTCGCGCGAGCGAGGGTGACGACGAGGATGCGGTCGAAGAACGCGTTGAGCGCCTCGAACCGCTCGGGCCCCGCCGCCGCCTCGCCCGGGGTCACCGCGCCGCCGAGAGCTTCCGGTCGATGACGGCCTTGAGCGCCGCGAACTCCACCGCGCCCTCGACCTTCTCGCCGTTCACGAGCATCGTCGGCGTCGCCTCGACGCCGGCGCGGCTCGCCATCGCCTGGTCGTCCGCGATCCGCTTCTTCGCGGCGGCCGAGCCGACCGACGCCCTGTAGCGGTTCATGTCGAGGCCGGCCTGGCTCGCGAGACGCTCGAAGGCGCCCGGCTGCGCGAAGTCCTGCTGGTTCGCGAAGAGCACGTCGTGCATCTGCCAGAACTTGCCCTGCTCGCGCGCGGCCTCGGCGGCCTCGGCGGCCGGCTGCGCCTGCGGGTGCATCTGCGGCGGGAGCGGCAGGTGCTTCCAGACGAACTTCACGCGGCCGGCGAAGGTCCTCTCGGCCTCCTGCAGCACGGGAACGACCTTCCTGCAGTAGGGGCACTGGAAGTCGCTGAAGATGACGATCGAGACCGGCGCCGAGGCGCTGCCCTTCACCGGGTCGTCGGGGCGGACCGTGACGCCGCCGCCGGCCGCCGCGAGCGCGGCGCCCTGGGCGAGGTTCTGGTCGCAGGCCTTGTCGTAGGTGCCCGCGTCGGGCTTCTTGCCCGCGAGCATCGCGTCGACCTTCTGGACCTCCTCGTCCGCGATCGCCTTCATCTGGTCGAAGGGCTTCGCGCCGACGACCTTGCGGCAGTTGAAGAACATGGTGGGCGTGCCGCCCGCGCCGACCGCGTTGCCGGCGGCCATGTCCTCCTGGATGCGCCCCTGCGCCCTGTTCGCCGCGACGAAGGCCTTGTACTTCGCCATGTCGAGGCCGGCCTGCTGCGCCCACCGCTCGAGCGACGGGCCGTCGAGCGCCTGCTGGTTCGCGAACAGCGTGTCGTGCAGCGGCCAGAACTTGCCCTGCTCGCGCGCGGCCTCGGCGGCCATCGCGGCGGGCATCGCGTTCGGGTGCATCGAGAGCGGCTGGTGCTTCCAGACGATCCGGAGCTGGCCCTTCATCGACTCCTCGAGCTGCTTCAGGGTCGGCTCGACGCGGCTGCAGAACGGGCACTGGAAGTCGCTCCAGATCACCACCGTCAGCTTCGCGTCCTTCGGGCCCTTCGCCGGGTCGTCGGGGCGGAAGGTGATCTTCTGGTACTGGGCGGGCGGCGGCGCGGCGGGCGCGGGCGGGGCCGCGGGCGCGTTCTCCACGGCGCCGGGCGCGGCGGGCAGCATCACCTTCGTGGTGGACGCCGTCGCCATCACGCGGTTGTAGACGTCGCGCGGCGAGGTGCCGGCCTTCACCATGCCCTCGGCCTTCTGGAGCTCCTCGTCGATGACCGCCTTGAAGGTGTCGTAGGGGTAGGCGCCCTCGATCTTGCGGCCGTTGATGAAGATCGACGGCGTCGCCGGGGCGCCGATGCTCGTGACGAGCTGCTGGTCGCGGGTGATGCGCGCCTCGTACTTCCGGGAGTCGATCGCGGCCTTCACCTTCGCCTTGTCGAGGCCGACCTCGCCGGCCGCCTTCACGATCGAGTCGATCGAGAGGTCCTGCGTCTCGAAGAGCTTGTCGGCGAGCGCCCAGAACTTCGCGTCGCCGCCCTGGGCCCGGGCCTCCTCGGTCGCGAGCGCGGCCGGCAGCGCCATCGGGTGGATCGAGAGCGGGTTGTGCTTGAAGGCGAAGCGGACCTTGCCCGCGTACGCCGACTCGATCTGCTTCAGCGTCGGGATGACGCGCTTGCAGAACGGGCACTGGAAGTCGCTCGCCTCGACGATCGTGATGAGCGCGTCGGCGGGGCCCTTCACCGGCGAGTCGTCGACCGGCACGCGGTAGACCGCCTTCGGGTCCTCGCGCGGCGGGGCCGGGCGCGGCGCGGCCGGGTTGGGCGCGGCGGCGGTCGGCCCGGGGGCCGCGCCCGTGCGCGGGCGCGAGTTCACGTCGATCGCGCCGCGGCCGAAGAAGCCGATGGCGAGACCGATGACGAGGGCGATCACCCAGCTGACGTGCTTCATGGGGGGTTCTCCTAGAGTTGCCCGGGGGATACCACGGGCCCGGGCCCTGCTCAACGTCGCGACCGGCGGTCCGGCCTAGGGCCGAAGCGTGGCACCAACCCTGAACAACACCGGAACCCCGATGTCGTTCCCGAGGAAGCTCCCGACGTCGACCCCCGCGTCCAGCGACAGCCGGCCGGTCAGGCGCACCTCGTAGGCGGCGCCCAGGAGGAGCCAGCGCCAGTGCAGGCCGCGATCGCGCGCGTTCGAGGCGTCGAACGCCACCCGCACGCGGAACGGGTACTCGCCCGGCGACCACGACAGGCCCGGCCGGACGGCGACATTGCGGTCCGGCTGCACGCCGAGGGCGAACGAGAGCTCGGGCCTGAGGCCGTATGCGCCGAGCTCCCACCCGCCGAGCAGGGCGAGCTCGCCGACGCCCTTCGAGAACCGGGAGGCGAGGCCGAGCTCGCCACCGCCGGCGAGCGAGAGGCCGACCACCGGGCCGGGGGCTTCCTGGGAACGTGCGACGGAGGGCGCAACCGCGAGCGCGAGCGCCAGCAGGAGGGGGCGACGCATCGCGGCGAACGTACCCCCGGGCCGCGGGTGCGGGCAAGCATGGGCCCCGAGGAGCCACTAGAATGCCCGCGCCGTGAAGCCCGCCCCGCCGCTCGAGGAGCCCACCCCGCCCGCCGATCTCCCGGCGCCGGCGCGCGTGATCGACACCTCGGGCACCCTGTGTCCCTTTCCGATCGTCGAGACCGCGAAGGCGGTGAAGGCGCTCGGGGCGGGTGAGGTGCTGTGCGTGATCGCGACCGATCCGGGCGTCCGGACCGACATGCCGATGTGGTGCAAGGCGACGAAGAACGAGCACCTCGGGACGTTCCGCGAGGGCGCGGCGTTCCGGAGCTGGGTCAGGAAGCGGAGGTAGCAGGTGGCGGTGAAGGCGATCGGGATGATCTCGGGGGGGCTCGACTCGACGCTCGCGGTGGCGCTCGTGCGCCGCCAGGGCATCGAGGTGAAGGCCATCAACTTCTACACGGGGCTCTGCATCACCGAGACCCAGCGGCGCAAGGGCGGCCGCCCCGACGGCTCGGTCCCGCAGAACGAGGCGCTGCGCGCCGCCGCCGACCTCGAGGTCGACATCGAGTACGTCGACATCTCGCAGTCCGGCTACTTCGACATGCTCGTGAAGCCGCGCTGGGGCTACGGCGCGAACGCGAACCCGTGCGTCGACTGCCGCGTCTTCATGATGAGGAAGGCGAAGGAGATCATGGAGGCGGAGGGCGCGGCCTTCGTCTTCACCGGCGAGGTGCTCGGGCAGCGGCCGAAGAGCCAGCGCCGCGACACGCTCCGCATCGTCGAGCGCGAGAGCGGCCTCTCCGGCCGGCTGGTGCGCCCGCTCTCGGCGCGCCTCCTCGAGCCGACGATCCCGGAGAAGGAGGGGCTCCTCGACCGCTCGAGGCTCGGCGACATCAGCGGCCGCTCTCGCAAGGCGCAGATGGCGCTCGCGCGCGAGCTCGGCATCGTCGAGTGGCCGCAGCCCGCCGGCGGGTGCTGCTTCCTCACCGACGAGAGCTTCTCCGAGAAGTTCTTCGACCTCCTCGACGCGCGCGAGCGGGCGGGCGAGGGCCGCCACCTCGACCGGGAGGACGTGGTGCTCCTCTCCACCGGCCGGCGGATCCGCCTGTCGCCGGGCGCGATGCTCATCGTGGGCCGCACCGAGGTCGAGAACGTGCTCCTCGAGAAGTTCACCGAGGGCCGCGCCCGCCTCGAGGGGAAGGACGTGCAGGGGCCGGTCGCGCTCGTCGAGGGCAAGCCGACCTGGGAGGAGCGTCAGCTCGCCGCCCGGATCGTCGCCCGCTACGGCAAGGGCAAGGATCGACCGCTGGTCGAGGTCGAGTGGCGGGAAAGCGACGGCGAGACCGAGGTCTACGCCGTCGAGCCGGAGAAGGACGAGGCGAAGATCGAGTCCCTTCGGGTGGGATGACAGGTGTGACCGGCAGATGACGCGGCCGGACAGCGAGCGTTTGGTTCACCCCGGGGTCCCGTTCTGGTAGTACGACGACCCCAAAGGAGAGGGAAAAAATGCCCCAGAAGCGCATCTACGCGTTCGGCGGTGGCAAGGCGGATGGCAACAAGGACATGAAGGAGCTGCTCGGCGGCAAGGGCGCCGGGCTCGCCGAGATGTCCTCGATCGGCATCCCCGTCCCGCCGGGCTTCACCATCACGACCGAGGTCTGCACCGAGTACTACCGCGGCGGCAAGAAGCTGCCGAAGGGGCTCGAGGCCGACATCAAGGCCGCGATGAAGAAGACCGAGGCCCTCACCGGCAAGAAGTTCGGCGACGCCGAGAACCCCCTCCTCGTCTCCGTCCGCTCCGGCGCCCGCGTGTCGATGCCCGGCATGATGGACACCGTCCTCAACCTCGGCCTCAACGACGTGACCGTCGCCGCGCTCGAGAAGAAGAGCGGCAACGCGCGCTTCGCCTGGGACTCCTACCGCCGCTTCGTCGCGATGTTCGGCGACGTCGTGCTGGGCCTGAAGCCCGAGCGCAAGGAGGACCGCGATCCGTTCGAGGAGCTCCTCGAGGCGAAGAAGCACAAGCTCGGGGTGAAGTTCGACTCCGACCTCCCCACCGAGGCGCTGAAGGAGCTCGTCGGCGAGTTCAAGGCCGCCATCCAGGCGAAGAAGGGCATCGCCTTCCCGGACGATCCGTACGGCCAGCTCACCGAGGCCGTCCTCGCCGTCTTCCGCTCCTGGGAGAACGACCGCGCGAACGCCTACCGCAAGATGTACGGCTACCCGTCGTCCTGGGGCACCGCCGTCAACGTGCAGTCGATGGTGTTCGGCAACATGGGCGACGACTCCGGCACCGGCGTCGCGTTCACCCGCAACCCGGCCACCGGCGAGAACGAGTTCTACGGCGAGTTCCTCGTGAACGCGCAGGGCGAGGACGTCGTCGCCGGCACCCGCACGCCGCAGAAGATCGCGCAGCTCGCCGAGAAGTGGCCGTCGATCGCGAAGCAGCTCGACGACACGCGCCTCAAGCTCGAGCGGCACTACCGCGAGATGCAGGACATCGAGTTCACCATCGAGCAGGGCAAGCTCTACGTCCTGCAGACCCGCAACGCGAAGCGCACCGGCCTCGCCGCCGTGCGCATCGCGGTCGAGATGGCGGACGCGAAGCTCATCACGAAGGAGGAGGCGCTCGGCCGCATCGACCCCGAGGCGCTCAACCACCTCCTGCGCCCCGTCTTCGACGCCGACAAGAAGAAGGAGTCGGTCAAGGGCGGCAAGCTCCTCGCGAAGGGCCTGCCCGCCGGCCCCGGCGCCGCCTCCGGCAAGCTCGTCTTCTTCGCCGAGGACGCCGAGGCGTGGAAGGCCCGCGGCGAGCAGGTGATCCTCGCCCGCCACGAGACCAGCCCCGAGGACATCCGCGGCATGGCCGCGTCCGAGGGCTTCCTCACGGCCTTCGGCGGCATGACCTCGCACGCGGCGCTCGTCGCCCGGCAGATGGGCAAGGTCGCCATCGTCGGCTGCGAGGCGCTCTCGTTCGACTACCACGGCCGGAAGATGACGGTCGCGACCGACAAGGGCGACCGGGTCTTCCGCGAGGGCGAGTGGATCTCCATCGACGGCTCGACCGGCGAGGTCATCGAGGGCCAGCTCTCCACGACGCCGTCCGAGGTCGTGCAGGTGCTCGTCGAGAAGACCCGCGACGCGAAGGACGCGCCGGTCTACCGCGAGTTCGCGAAGATCATGAGCTGGGCCGACGGCGTCCGCCGCCTGAAGGTCCGCGCGAACGCCGACCAGCCCGACCAGGCCACCACCGCCATCGCCTTCGGCGCGCAGGGCATCGGCCTCTGCCGCACGGAGCACATGTTCTTCGGCGAGGGCAAGATCGGCCCGATGCGCGAGATGATCGTCGCCGAGTCGGTCGAGGCCCGCCGCGCCGCGCTCGCGAAGCTCCTCCCGGTCCAGCGCGAGGACTTCCGCGGCATCTTCGAGGCGATGGGGCCGCGCCCGGTCACCATCCGCACCATCGACCCGCCGCTCCACGAGTTCCTCCCGCACGACGCCGCCGGCCAGGCCGAGCTCGCGAAGGCCACCGGGATGTCGCTCGAGAAGGTGAAGGCCCGCATCGACGAGCTCCACGAGTCGAACCCGATGCTCGGCCACCGCGGCTGCCGGCTCGGCATCTCCTACCCGGAGATCACCGAGATGCAGGCGCGCGCCATCTTCGAGGCCGCGTGCGACGCGGCCGAGAAGGGCGTGAAGGTCGAGCCGGAGGTCATGATCCCGCTCGTCGGCAACGTGAAGGAGCTCGACGACCAGGCCGCCATCGTGAAGGCGGTCGCGGACGAGGTCATCCAGAAGCGCGGCCAGAAGGTGAAGTACCTGGTCGGCACGATGATCGAGGTCCCGCGCGGCGCGCTCACCGCCGGCGAGATCGCGAAGACCGCCCAGTTCTTCTCGTTCGGCACGAACGACCTCACCCAGACCTGCTTCGGCCTGTCGCGCGACGACACCGCCCCGGTGCTCGCCGCGTACCTCGAGAAGGAGATCTACCCGGTCGACCCGTTCGTCTCGATCGACCGCGACGGCGTCGGCGCGCTCATGAAGATCGCCGCGCAGGCCGGCCGCGCCACGCGCCCCGGCATGAAGCTCGGCATCTGCGGCGAGCACGGCGGCGACCCGAGCTCGGTGGAGTTCTGCCACCAGGTCGGCCTCGACTACGTCTCCTGCTCGCCGTACCGGCTCCCGATCGCCCGCCTCGCCGCCGCGCAGGCCGCGCTGAAGGAGGCCGCCGCCGCGAAGAAGGCGACGAAGAAGCCCGCGAAGAAGGTCGCCGCGAAGCTCGTGAAGAAGGCGAAGAAGGCCGCGAAGAAGCCGGCCGGCAAGAAGCGCCGGTAAACGTCCTCGTACCTCGAAGGACCAGGCCCTCTCCCCCACCGGGGAGAGGGCCTGGTCGTTTCGAGCGGATCGCCCGCGGGTGAGGGGGCCGCCCCCCGTCATCGCTTCGCTCCCGGTGCGGCCCGTGCTTAACTGGCCGCTTCCGGGAGGCTCCTTGTCCGCACGCCGCAGGCTCGCGCTCGCGCTGCTCACGCTCGGCCTGCACGCCGTCGCGCGTGCGGAGGCCCCGGCCTTCACCGACGACCCGGGCCTCGTGGTCCCGCTCGCCACCGGCGTGCGCGGCCTCGTGCTCCTCGGCGACGGCAAGGCCGTCGAGGGGCGCGTGGTCCGCCTCCTCGACGGCGCCGCGCTCGTCCGGATCGACCCGCGCGCGCACGTCCGCGACACGCCGCCCGCCACGGTGCGCTCCATCCCGCTCGACCGGATCCGGGGCTTCGTCCCGCTCGTGGCGCCGTCCGGCGCCGAGGGGGGCGTCCGGCTGGTCCTCGAGGACGGGAGCGTGGTCGGCGGCCGCCTCGCCGGATCGAGCGAGGAGGGCCTGCTCCTGGAGGGTCCGGGCGGCCGGCGCACGTTCGCGGCGGGGCAGGTGCGGGGAGTGTACGAGCTCGAGCCCGGCGACGCCCTCCCGGAGAGGCGCGTCCGGCACCTCGAGGTTCCCTCCGCGGACCTGCTCGCGCCCGGGTCCGTGCGGCTCGCCGCGCTCGGCGGCATCCACCTCGTCGGCGCGGCCGGTGTCCTCGACCACCTCGTGATCGAGGCCGGCACCGCGCTGCCGCTCCTGCACGCGGAGGGGCTCGCCGCGAACGCCCAGGTCGCCGTGCGCGCGGCCTTCTCGCCGCTCCCGTTCCTCTCGGTCGCCGGCGGCGCCCACCTCGAGGCCACCCGGCCCGACGGCTACGCGGGCCGCCTCTCGGCCACCGCGACCGCGACCCTGCCGAGGGTCTCGCTCACGCTCCACGCCGGCCCGACCTTCGCGGGCGCGACGGGCCTCGCCCGGCTCGGCCCCGTCTCCCTCGCCGCGGCCGCCACGGTGCGGCTGACGCGGCAGCTCGAGCTCGTGGGCGAGGCGTGGACCTCGAGACCGTCCGGCCAGCGGCTCGGCCTCGCCGCCCTGCGGGTCGGCTTCTCCCGGCTCTCGCTCGACGCGGGGGTCACCGGGTCCGGCGAGGGCGTCGGCCCCTGGTTCGGGCTCGCGCTCGACCTCGGTCGGTGAGGACCACGATGCGACGCTCCCTCCGGACCTCGCTGCTCCTCGCCCTCGCCCTCGCCGGCTGCACGGTGTTCGAGGTGCCGCCGAGCGAGCCCGCGACGCCCACCCTCGGCCTCACCGTCTCTCCGGTGGGGCCGACCCGCGCGGACGGCCTCACGGTGCGCTTCGACTGGCGCGGCGGCGGGCCGATCACGCTGCTCGTCGACGAGGTCGTGATCCTGCCCGCGCTCGACGCCTCCGAGACGCTGGTCGCCACGTCGACGCTGCCGGACGGCCTCCACCGCTTCCGCGCGACCGCGAAGCACGGGAAGGTCCTCGTCTCGAGCAACGTCGTCGACGTGACGCTGGATCGGACGGCGCCGGTCGTCCGGAGCGTCACGCCGGAGGCGGGGCGGGCCCTCACCGAGCCGTTCACCGTCAGCGTGGTCTTCTCCGAGCCGGTGCAGGTCTGGTCCGCCGAGCTCTCCACGTGGTCCTCCGGCGGTGGCCCGCTCACGCCGGCGGTCTCGGCCGACGGCCGCACCGTCTCGTTGCAGCTCCCGCTCGTGATCGTCGAGAGTCGCGCCACCCTCCGGGTCGCGGATCTCGCGGGGAACGCCGCCGCCGACGTGCAGCTCGGGCCCTGGTACTCGGGGGACCTCCAGCTGTCCCTGGAGCCGCCCCTGTCCCCGCTGACGTCGATCGGCGGCGTGCAGTCGATCTCGGCGACCTGGGTCAGCACGGGGCCGCCGGCCCTCGATGTGCGGCTGGACGGGGTCCTCCTGGGGACGCTCGCCCGCGGAGGCTCCATCCCCCTCGACACCCGCTCGCATCCGGACGGCGCGCACCGCCTCGAGCTCGGGGCCACCGGCTACTTCACCTGGGGACAGGACCTGACCTTCGACAACACGCCGCCGGTCTACCTGCGCTGCGGCGGCTTCGACGCGCGCTCCGACGACATGCCGGTCGGCGCGCGGGCGGTGGCCTACCTCACGGACGCGTCGTGGCACGGCGAGGTCCGGGTGGAGCTCGGGGCGAGCCCCGCGCCCGCCTCGCTCCCCGCCGAGGTCGAGCTGCCGGTCCCGGCGATCCAGGACGAGGCGGGCAACGCGAGCACGCCCACCGCCTGCACCCTGCGCTACCCGGTCTGGCGCGCCACGCTGGGGGCGGGCCCCGTCGACTTCCGCGAGTCGCTCTACTTCCCGTCCGGCTCGAAGGCGGACGCGGCGGCGTTCTGGGCCTACCCGAACAACGGTGAGTTCGGGAGCTACAGCCCGTACCTCGCCGTCCGGGTCTCGCGCGGGGCCGAGAGCGAGATGTGGTCGATGTCGAGCGGAGGCTCGCCCTGGTCGGTCCAGCCCTTCGAGTACCCGTCGGCGGGCCCGGCGAAGACCGTGAGCGAGCCGGTCTCCGGAGCGGGGACGGTGGCGTGGGTGGACCGGACCGCCGTCGCGACGCAGGTGCACGCGCGGAACGAGGTCATGCAGGGGGTCGTCGCCATCCTGCCGGCCGGCACCGTCGCGGCGCCCGTGGCGCCCGGGCCGCGCCAGGCCGCCTGGATCGAGCTCGACGCCGCGGGTCGTGGTCGCCTGGGCCTCCTCACCGGCATCGGTGCGCCCGTGAACTACGCCTCCGACGAGGGCGACGACGTGACGGGCGCGGCGCTGACCTCGAGCGCCTCCCAGCCCGTGGCCTACCTCACCGTCGCCTCGCCCGCGGGGACGCCCGCGCAGCTGCGCGCCGCGGGCGGTGGGCCGGCCCTCAACGTCGACGCTTCGAAGAGCGCCTCCGCCCCCGCCTTCGTCGAGCTCCCCGGCCACGCGCTCCTCGCTTGGGTGGAGGACGGTCGCGTGGTCGTCCGGGTCGCGGCGGCCGGTGGGCCCTGGGGGCCCGCCACCGTGCAGGGCGGGCAACCCGCGCGCCTCCCGCGCCTCGGGTTCGACGCGATCCGGGGCCGCGCGGTCCTCGGCTTCGTCGAGTCCCGGGCGGGCGGCGACACGTTCGTGTTCCAGGCGTACGACGACGCGACCGGGACCTGGTCGGCGCTGCCGGAGCTGCCCGCGGAGGGCGCGGTGACCTCGCTGTCGCTCTTCTGGCCGGGCGTGCTCTGGGGCACCGCCGACGGCGCGTTCCACCTGCGCACCTGGAACGGGTAGCTGCGCGCCGGTCACAGCCCAGCGTCGCGCTCCAGGATGATCGAGGTCCCGCGGTTGCCTCACGGGGAGAGGGCCGTCTGCTCGCCGGGGGGCTCCCGATGGGGCCGGCAGGTCCCCGCCCGTGCCTCGGCCGCGCGGCACCGCTAGGTCCACGGGGACGTCGCGGCCGAACCCGCCCCGAGGCCTCCGGATTGCCAGACGCCCCGCCCATCACGTTCTTCTTCCACGGCTCGCTGCGGAGCCACGCCGGCGGCGAGGCGCGACTCTCGCTCCGTGCCCCGAGCGTCCGCGCCGCCCTCGCGGAGCTCGAGCGCACGCACCCCTCGCTGTACGCCTGCCTCTGCGACGAGACCGGAGCGCTGCGGCGGCACCTCTCCGTCTTCGTCAATTCGAGGCACGTCGCGGATCGCGAGGGGATCGAGACGCGGCTCGTGCCCGGAGACGCCGTCGTGGTCCTGCCCGCCGTCTCCGGAGGTCGACCTTGCCCGACCGTGTGATCCTGGCCGTGGGAACCAAGAAGGGCCTCTTCGTCGCCGAGGCCGCCAGGGGGCGGCGCAGGTTCCGGCTCCGAGGTCCGTCGGGCGCGGGGGTGCCCGTCTACTCGGCGCTCGTCGACGCCCGCGGCAGGCCGCGCATCTACGCGGGCAGCTGCAATCCGTTCTTCGGCATGAAGGTGCTGCGCTCCACCGATCTCGGGAAGACCTTCGAGGAGACCCGCTCGGCGCCCGCCTTCCCGAAGGGCGACGGGCGCGCGCTCGCGAACATCTGGGCGCTCGAGGCCGGCGCCGGGAAGGGGGAGCTCTGGGCGGGGGTGGAGCCGGCGTCCCTGTTCCGCAGCCAGGACGGCGGCGACAGCTGGGCGATGGTCGAGGGCATCAGCAACCACCCGCACGCGCGCAAGTGGCAACCGGGCAACGGCGGCCTCTGCCTGCACACCATCGTCCGGACCGGTGAACGGATGCACCTCGGCATCTCCACGGGGGGTCACTACCTCAGCGAGGACGGGGGGCGGGCGTTCTCGGCCGCCAATGCCGGCGTGGGCGCGGGGTTCGCCCCCGATCCGTTCCCCGAGTTCGGGCAGTGCGTGCACAAGATCGCCCGGCACGACGGCGCCCCGGGTCGCCTCTACATGCAGAACCACGGCGGCTGGGCCGAGTGGGACGGTCCGGGTGGGCCGCGCCCGAACATCGGCGTGCTGCGCAGCGACGACCACGGCCGCAGCTGGCGCTCGATCGCAGAGGGGCTGCCCTCCGACTTCGGCTTCCCCATCGTCGTACACCCGCACGACCCCGACACGGTCTACGTGGTCCCGCTCGTGCCCGAGACGCGCACGTGTCCCGGCCACGCGCCGGCCGTCTGGCGGAGCACGGACGGCGGCAGCTCGTGGAGGCGCCTCTCGAAGGGCTTTCCCAGGAGGGAGGCCTTCTTCACCGTCCTGCGCGACGCCATGGCCGCGGACGACCTCGGCTCGCCGGCCCTCTACCTCGGCACCACCACGGGCCAGCTCTGGATCGGCCGGGACGGCGGAGAGGAATGGGAGTGCCTGTTCGACTCGCTCCCGCCGATCAACTGCGTGAAGGTCGCGGTGGCGTAGGGCGAACCCCGTTCGACCGCGAGGCTCACCCCGTCCCGAGCCGCGCGCTCCCGAGCCCCTCGAGCAGCGCCCGCACCGGCGCGGACTCCGCCGCGCCCGCCGGCGTGAGCGCCCGCAGCACGAGCCCGCCGAGCGGAGGCCGCACCGGGATCTCCACGTAGACGCCCTCGCGGAGCTCCCGGTCCACCGCGTGGAGCGGCAGGAGCCCGAGCGCCTCGCCGCCCGCGAGGATGCCGCGCTTCACGCCCTCGACCGTCCCGAGCGCCTGCGTGCGAGGGGCGGGGACCTCGGCGGCGGCGAAGTGCCGGCGCAGGACGTCGTGGTAGTCGCCCGCAGCGTCGCTCATGAAGAAGTCGCAGCGCCGGAGCGCGTCCGCCGGGGCGGGCCGCCCCGCGAGCGGGTGGCCCGGCGCGCCGAAGATGACCAGGCGCGCCCGCGCGAGCGCCTCGCCCTCGGCGTCGCTCGCGCGCTCCCGCTCCTCGGCCTCGAGCACGAGCCCCACGTCGCACCGCCCCTCGGCGACCGCCTCGCGGATCTGCGCGCACGCGAGGCTCATCACCTCGACCCGCGTCCCGGGCCAGCGCTCGCGCAGCGCCGCGAGCCGGGCGGGCAGGACGTAGGCGCAGAGGGACTCGACCGCCGCCACCGCGAGCCGCGCGTTCACCGCCCCCGAGACCTTCGCGAGCTCGCCGAGGAGCTCGGTCCGGAGCGCGAGCATCCGCCGCGCGTGCGGCACGAGCGCCTCGCCCGCCGCGGTCAGGAGCGGCCCGCGCCCGGCCCGCCGCAGCACCGGCGCGCCGAGCGCGCGCTCGAGGGCGACGAGCGTCTCCGACACCGTGGACTGCGACATCCCGAGCGCGCGGGCCGCCGCGGTGACGGTCCCCTCCTCGACCACCGCGAGGAAGACCTTGAGGTGCCTGAGCTCGAGCTCGGCCTTCACGGCCGGAGCGTACCATCGGTGCGCCCGATGCCCGCCATCGCCCCTTTGGACCGCGCGGGACGCCCTCGTACGGTCCCGCCATGGAGACGTTCTCGAAGGGCGCGGCGCTCCTCCTCGTGGACCTGCAGGTCGGCTTCGAGGAGCCGGCCTGGGGCCGCCGGTGCAACCCGGAGGCGGAGCTGCACGCCGCGCGGCTGCTCGTGGCCTGGCGCGCCGCACGGCGGCCGGTCTTCCACGCCCGGCACATGTCCACCCTCGCGGCCTCGCCGCTCCACCCCTCGCGCCCCGGCAACGCGTTCATGCCGCTCACCGCGCCGGTCCCCGGCGAGCCCGTCTTCGAGAAGCGCGTCAACAGCTGCTTCATCGGGACCTCGCTCGAGGCCGAGCTCCGGGCCGCGGGCTGCGACGCGCTCGTGCTCGCCGGGCTCACCACCAACCACTGCGTTTCGACCACCGCCCGCATGGCGGGGAACCTCGGCTTCGACACCTACGTGGTCTCGGGCGCGACGGCCACGTTCGACCGCACCGGCCCCGACGGCGTCCTCCACCCCGCCGAGCAGATCCACGCCATCGCGCTCTCGGACCTGCACGGCGAGTTCGCGACCGTGATCGACACCGCGACGGCCGTCCGTCGCGCCACCCGGAGCCCCTGATGACGACCGTCCTCGTTCTGGCCGCCCTCCTCGCCGCGGCGCCCCAGCGACCCCCGGTCGTCCCTCGACGGGCCCAGGACGAACGGAGCCTGGCCGCACGAGGCCTCGGCGCCGCGGGCGTCGACCGCACCGCCGACCCCTGCACCGACTTCCACGCGTTCGCGTCCGGCGTCTGGCGGGCGGGCCACCCGCTGCCGCCCGGGGCCCAGCGCAGCTCCCCGCGCTCGGTCGCGCGCGAGGCGAACGCCACCGCCCTCGAGGCGCTCCTCGCCGAGCTCGCCGCCCGCCGGGACTGGCCGGCGGGCAGCGCCGAGCAGCTCGCCGGCGACGCCTTCGCGGCGTGCATGGACGAGCGCGCCGGCGACGCGGCGGGGCTCACGCCGGTGGCGCCGCTCCTCGCGAGCCTCGAGGCGATCCGCACGCGGGCCGACGTGCAGCGGGCCATCCGGCAGCTCCACGCGATGGGGATCGGCGTCGGATTCACCGCGGCGGGCGGCTTCGACTACCACGCGCCGCGCGCGTTCATGCTGGGCCTCTCCGCGGGCGCGCTCGGGCTGCCCGACCCCGCGCAGTACCTCGGCGCCGCCCCGCAGGCCGCGGCCGCGCGCGCGCGGTACGGCGCGTACCTCGCGCGCCTGCTCGAGCTCGGCGGGACGCCGCGGGCGCGGGCGGACGAGGCAGCCGCCGAGATCCTCGCGCTCGAGACCCGGCTCGCGAAGGAGGCGCTCGACCCGGTCACCGCCCAGGACCCGGCGCAGACCGACCACCGCACGTCCTTCGCCGGCCTCCAGGTGCTCGCGCCGCACCTCGACTGGGCCGCCTACCTCGACGAGGCGGGGCTGCCGCGCGCGGACCTCAACGTCGCCGAGCCGAAGCTCCTCGCGCGGCGCTCGACCGCGAGCTCGCGGAGGCGCCGGTGGCCACCTGGCAGAGCTACCTCACCGCGCAGCTCCTCGACGCCGCCGCGCCGTGGCTCACGCGGCCCTTCGTCGAGGAGGCGTTCGCCTTCAGGGACGCGTTCCTCGGCGGCGCGACCGCGCCGCCGCCCCGCGGGCGCCGCTGCGCGGCGGCCGTGGAGGAGCTCCTGCCCGACGCGGTGGGGAAGGTCTTCGTCGCGCGGTACTTCCCGGAGGCGGCCCGGAAGCGGGTCCAGGCCCTCGCCGCGAACCTCCTCGCGGTCCTGCGCGAGGAGGTGGAGCGGGTCGACTGGATGGCGCCCGCGACCCGGGCGACGGCGCTCGCGAAGCTCGCCGCCTATGACGTCGAGATCGGACACCCGGAGCGCTTCCGCGAGCTGCGCGGGGTGATCGTCCGGCGCTTCTCACCCTGGGAGAACGTGGTCGCGGCGCGCCGGTGGGCGGTCGCCGACGACCGGCGCCAGGTGGGCAGGCGAGCGACCCCGGCGCTGGCAGCTCCCCGCGTCCTCGAGCGCGGCGTACCTCGACCTGCAGCTGAACGCGATCGTGCTGCCGGCCGGCTTCCTCCGTGGCGCGTTCGACCCGGACGCCACCGACGCCTTCAACTACGGCTGGCTCGGCTCGAACCTCGCGCACGACATGACCCACGTCGTCGACACGCTCGGCGCGGAGAACGACGTCCTCGGGCGGCCCGTGACGTGGTGGACCGCCGCCGACCAGGAAGGCTTCGCGGCGCGGGCGCGCTGCGTGGCCGACCAGGCCTCGGCGTTCGAGGTGCGCCCCGGGCTCCACCTCGACGGGCAGCGCGTGCTCCGCGAGGCGGTGGGTGACCTCGAGGGGGTGCGGATCGCCCACGCCGCCCTGCTCAGGTCGATGGCTGCCCGGCCGGTGCCCGCGGTGGACGGCTTCAGCCCCGAGCAGCAGTTCTTCATCGCCGCGGCGCAGTCCCGGGCGGAGACGCTCTCGGAGGAGGCGGAGCGCCGCCAGGTCGCGACCGACTCCCACCCGGTCTCACGGTTTCGCGCGATCGCACCCCTCTCCAACCTCCCCGGATTCCAGGCCGCGTTCTCCTGCGAGGATCGGTCACCGATGGTGCGGCCGCCGGCGCAGCGATGCGCGATCTGGGTGGGCGACACCCACCCGTCCCCACTTTGACGAGGCACCGGGGCTCGGGCAGAGTGGCGTCGCGTCCTCATGGTCTTCCGCTCCGCCCACGCCTGGCTCCTCTCCGTCTCCGCGCTGCTCCTCGCGGGGTCCGGCCGCGCCCGCTCCGAGCCGCCCGCCGCCGGGCTCGAGCCCGCCGCGACCACCACCGCCGCCGCGAGCACCACGGCGACCCTCCCGGCGCCGTCGCTGGTCCCGGATCCGAACCCGCCCGAGCCCGTGACGCTCGGCCGGCCGCACCTCGACCTGGGGCTCGGCCGCTGGGTCGCCCCGGTGATCCGGGACGGCGCCGCCGACGGCGAGGCGATCCTCACCATCGATCCGAACCTCCAGGCGAAGCTCGAGCGGTCGCTCGAGAACTGGACGGTGCCGTGGGGCGCGATCGTGATGCTCGACCCGCGCGACGGCCGCGTCCTCGCGCTCGCCGAGCACTCGCACGCCCAGCCCGCGCGCCAGGACCTCGCGCTCTCCGCGCTCTCGCCCGCCGCCTCGATCTTCAAGCTCGTGACCGCGACCGCGCTGCTCGAGGCGGGCGTCGAGCCGGACCAGACCGTCTGCTACCACGGCGGCAAGCGCCGCCTGCAGCCGAAGCTCCTCGCCGACGACGCGCGCCGCGACCGCCGCTGCACCACGCTCGTCTCGGCGTTCGGCCACTCGACCAACACCGTCTTCGCGAAGCTCGCCGGCCGCGGCCTCGACGGCCCCGCGCTGCGCGCCACCGCCGCCCGCTTCCTCTTCAACGGCGCGATCCCGTTCGCGCGCCCGGTCGAGACCTCCACGGTCGAGGTCGGCGACGATCCCTTCGAGGTCGCGAACACCGCCGCCGGCTTCGGCAAGGTCAGGCTCTCGCCGCTGCACGGCGCGCTCCTCGCCGAGATCGTCGCGAACCGCGGCGTGCTCGTCCCACCCCGCCTCGTCGCCGAGCTCCGCGGCGCGGTGCTGCCGCCGGAGCCCGAGCCCCGCCGCGTCGTCGCCCCCGAGGTCGCCGGCCGGCTCGCCGAGATGATGCGCGCCACCGTGACCGAGGGCACCGCCCGCCGTGCGTTCCGCCGGGTCGCGCCCGCGCTGCGCGGCGTGCAGGTCGCCGGCAAGACCGGCTCGCTCTTCGAGCGCGCGCCGTTCCGGGACCACACCCTCTTCGTCGGCTACGCCCCCGCCGACCGCCCCGAGGTCGCGATCGCGGTGGTGGTGGTGAACGAGCGGACGTGGCGCGTGCGCGCCCCCAGCCTCGCGCGCGAGGCGCTCGAGATCTACTTCGGCACCCGCGTCGCGGACGCTGGCCCGGCCGCGCTCCAGCGGGTCGCGGCGCGGTAGCCGGGGGACTGGGCGTCGCGGGCGAGGGTGAGCCTCCGAGTCACAACATCCAGATGTCGTGATTTCACCCCGACGGGTACGCTCCGCCCGTGCGCAGCTCCAGGGTCCTCTCCTTCCTCATCGTCGCCGGTGCCCTGGCCTACAGCTGCTTCGGGCTGCAGGGGCTTCCGCACCGGAACTCGCCAGTGCTGGTCTCGCCGGACCGCCATGCCCAGGCCTATGTCGCGCAGCTCACCGACGACCACGTCCAGGTGATGGTCGACCATGATCGACCCTGCGCGGTCACGGCCCCTTGCCATCTCCGGACATAGTCGAATAATTATTCGAGTATGGTCGAATCCTCGGCGCGCACCTTCTCTGGCTGTCTCGAAGCCCTGCGAGCCCGCCTGGCCGAGCCCGCGCCCGGGCTGATCCAGCTCCTCACCGGGCCCCGGCAGGTCGGGAAGACGACCCTGCTCCTCGCCCTGCAGGAGGCCGAGGGGGAACGGGCCGTGTACGCGGCCGCGGACGGACCGGAGGCCTTGCTGCCCGGCTTCTGGGAGCGGCTCTGGGCGGTGGTCGAGGAGGTCGCGGCGCGGAAGGGGAAGGCGAGCCTGCTCCTCGACGAGGCGCACCTCCTGCCGGGCTGGTCGGGGCGACTGAAGGCGGAGTGGGACCGGCTGCGCCGGCGGAAGCTCCCCGTGCACATCGTGGCCACGGGCTCGTCCGCGCTGCACCTCGCGACCGGGTCCAGGGAGAGCCTCGCGGGGCGCTTCGAGCGCACCGTGCTCTCTCACTGGTCGGCGGCGTCGCTCGCCGACGCGTTCGGGCTCGCGCCCAGGGTCGCGGCCGACCTGCTCGTGCGCGAGGGCGGCTACCCGGGCGCGTACCCGCTCCGGAACGACGTCTCGCGCTGGACCGCGTACGTCCGCGACGCGATCCTCGAGCCTGCCATCGGTCGCGACCTGCTCGCGCTGGCCGCGGTCCGCCGGCCCGCGCTCCTGCGCCAGGTGTTCGGCGTGTGCGCGGCGTCGCCGGCCCAGATCGTCTCGCTCCAGAAGCTCCAGGGACAGCTCCAGGACCCGGGCGCGCTCGAGACCATCGCGCACTACCTCGCGCTGCTCGAGGAGGGGTTCCTCGTCGCGCCGCTCTCGAAGTTCTCGATGCGTCCGGCGCGTCAGCGCGCCGCCCCACCGAAGCTCGTCGTGCTCTCGAACGCGTTCCTCGCCGCCGCGGATCCCCGCGGCGCTCCCGCTCCGGACGTGGACCCCGCCCGGTACGGCGCCTGGGTGGAGAACGCCTGCCTGGCGTACGCGTGGAGCGCCGGTCAGCGGGTGAGCTACTGGCGCGAGGAGCCGCTCGAGGTCGACGCGGTGGTCGAGGGCTCCTGGGGCGCGTGGGCGATCGAGGTGAAGACGGGAACGGTCACCCAGGGCGACCTTCGCGGGCTCGCGGAGCTCACCCGTCGCAACCCGAGCCTGCGCCCGCTCGTGCTCTGCGAGCCCGGCGCGTTCGCCGCGGTCCGGAGGATGGGCCTGCTTGCCATGGACTGGCGGGAGTTCCTGTCAGGCGGTCCTCCCACGTGAGCTTCACGGCCCGTGATGTCCATCCGCGCGGATGGGTTTCATTCTCGGCGGAGGTCCCGCGCGGGCCATCTCCGGAGAGGGCCCTCCGGGGGCGTGCGCCTCGTCGAGCGCCCGCTCTGCGCCTCGCCTCCCGCGTGACCGCTGAGTTCCGCGTCGGTCCGCGGTCCTATCCTGCGTAACGGCAACCACGCTCCAGGAGAGAGGACCGCCCCATGAACAAGAACACGATCTGCCTCTGGTTCGACAAGGACGCCGAGGCCGCCGCCCGCTTCTACGCGCAGACCTTCCCGGACTCGAAGGTCGGCGCCGTCCACCGCGCGCCGTCCGACTTCCCGGGCGGCAAGCAGGGCGACGTCCTCACGGTCGATTTCACGGTGTGCGGCATCCCGTGCATGGGGCTCAACGGCGGGCCGGCGTTCAAGCAGTCGGAGGCGTTCTCGTTCCAGATCGCCACGGAGGACCAGGCCGAGACCGATCGCTACTGGAATGCGATCGTGAAGAACGGCGGCCAGGAGAGTGCGTGCGGCTGGTGCAAGGATCGGTGGGGGCTCAGCTGGCAGATCACGCCGCGGGTGCTGACCGACGCGATGTCGAAGGGTGGGGAGACGGCGAAGCGCGCGTTCGACGCGATGATGGACATGCAGAAGATCGACGTCGCGAAGATCGAGGCGGCGGTGAAGGGAAAGGGAGGGCGGTAGCGTCCGCCGGGCTGCGTCACGGCGGCCCACTTCACGATCGGTGCGCTCGCCTTGCGGTGCCGGTGCCCGTGCCGGTACCGTGCGTGCTTGGCCTCCCTCGGCGACCTCGTCGCGGACCTCCGGCGCCGCAAGGTGTTCCGGGCCCTGGCGGCGTGGGGCGTGTTCGCGTTCGCGCTCCTGCAGGTCTTCGAGCCCATCCAGCACGGGTTGCACCTGCCGGATTGGACGCTGACGCTGGTGGTGGTCCTCGTCGCGGCCGGGTTCCCGGCCACGGTCGCGCTCGCCTGGGTGTTCGACCTCGGGCCGGGCGGGGTGGTGCGGACCGCGTCCGAGCCGGCGGGCGACGACGCCGCGGCCCCGCGCCCGGCCGGCCTGCGCGGCTGGCGCCTCGGCGCCGTGCTCGGCGTCCTCGGACTCCTCGCGGCCGCGCCGGGCCTCGCCTGGTACTTCGGATGGCGCCTGCCCGCGCGGAGCGGCGGCCGCGCAGGCGCGGGCGGCGCGCCCACGCTCGCGGTCCTCCCGCTCGCGAACCTCTCCGGCGACGCCTCGCAGGCCTACTTCAGCGACGGCATGACCGAGGAGATCACGACCAAGCTCTCGCAGCTGCGCGGCCTCGCGGTCACCGCCGCCTCCAGCGTGGCGCGGTACCGCGACGCTCCCGCCGATCCGCGCCGCATCGGCGAGGAGCTCGGCGTCGCGTTCGTGCTCGAGGGGAGCGTGCGCCGCGCCGGGGAGCGGGTGCGCGTGTCGGCCCGGCTCGTGAAGACCGCCGACGGCTTCCGGGTCTGGTCCGACGACATCGACTCGAAGTTCGACGACATCTTCGCCGTGCAGGAGCGGGTCGCCACCCGCATCGTCGAGGCGCTCGGCGTCCACCTCGAGCCCGGCGAGTCGCGCCGGCTCACCGACTGGGGCACCCGCAACGCGGCCGCTTACGACGCGTACCTGCGCGGCACGGCGAACGCCTTGCACTTCGACGACCTCGCGCGGCTCGAGGCCGGCCGCAAGCAGTTCGAGGCCGCCCTGGCGCTCGATCCCGAGTTCGCGCCCGCGCTCGCCGGGATCGCGAACGTCGAACTGCAGACGTTCCGGAACTTCGAGACCGACCCGGGCCACCTCACGCGGGCGGAGGAGGTCCTGCGCCGCGCGCTCGCGCTCGACCCGCGCCTCACCTACGCGCGGATCTTCCAGGGCGGGCTGCAGGCGAACCGCTTCGAGTACGAGGCCGCGGCCCGGACCCTGCGGCCCGTGACCGCCGACGAGCCCCGCAACGCCGTCGCGTGGGACCAGCTCTGCTGGGTGCTCACGTACCAGGAGCCGCCCGAGGCCGACGAGGCGGAGCGCGCGTGCCGCCGGTCGCTCGCGCTCGACCCCGGCTACGTCGAGGCGAACTACCACCTCGCGCGGGCGCTCGTGTTCCAGCGCAGGTTCGACGAGGCCGAGCAGGCGATCCGCCGGGTGGAGGAGGGCGGGAGCCCGCGCCTGGGGCAGCTGGGGCGCTTCTGGCTGGCGCTCGTGAGCGGGCACGCGCGGGAGGCCCTCGCCTACGCGGAAGAGAAGTCCGTCACCCGCCGCACCTCGCTCTCGCCGGCCTGGATGGCGATGGCCCACGCGCAGCTCGGCGAGAAGGACGCGGCGTTCGCGGCGCTCGACGACGCGCTCGCGCGAGGCTACCGGGACGTGCCGAGCCTGCGGCGGTCGCCGTGGCTCGCGCCGCTGCGCGACGACCCGCGCTTCGAGCCCTTGCTCGCGCGGCACGGCGTGGGGAAGTGAGCGGCCCGCTACGGCCCTGGGTGAAAGAGCACCGACGTGCTCGCGACGAAGCCGGCCCGGCCATCCGACAGCGCCACGCGCGTCAGGCCGTTCCGCGCGACGCTCGCGCAACCCGCGAGCACCGCCTTCGTGCGGAACGCCACCTCGCGCTCCGCGTCCGGAGCG
Organism: Anaeromyxobacter sp.; assembly: GCA_046351695.1. Classification (GTDB taxonomy): domain Bacteria; phylum Myxococcota; class Myxococcia; order Myxococcales; family Anaeromyxobacteraceae; genus Anaeromyxobacter. The sequence continues at coordinate 332,222 of JAXLYA010000004.1, forward strand.
TCCCGGAAGCGCGCGCTCCGGAGCACCGCCACCGGCACGGCCTCCTTGCACGCCACCCGCGGGGGGAGCGCGAGCGCAGACGTCTGCGCGAGGGGGGAGGCCTTCTCGTCGGCGCCGGGCGCCGGGTAGGGCGGGAGCGCGGCGGTCCATGTCTTTCGCGCCGGGCCGGGGAACGGCCCGAGGAGCGCACGGGCCAGGCGGCCGGTCATCCGGGTGGCGGTGGGCGCCCGATCGGACGCGCTCGCCCAGCCTTCGTACTCCACGTGCCCGGTGAGCGGCTCGATCATCCGCACCCCGAAGCCCTTCGGCCAGGCCTTCTCCCACCACGGCTCGTGCTCCTCGGGCTCCTGCCCCTGGGTCGCGGCGCCGATCGCGCCGACGACCTCGATCAACGTGAGGATCGGCGGCGTGCCGTCTACCCACTCCGGCTCGCCGATCTCGAGCGAGACCTCCACCTGCAGCTCCGCCTGCTCGAGCGGCGCCTCGAGCCAGCCCGCGGCCGCGAGCCGGCGGCGCAGCTCGGTCCGCGCGAGATCGAGCTCGGGATCCTGCGCGTCGTCGACGAAGGCCCAGCTGTGGATCCTCGGCCGCTCGCCCAGGGCGTGGGACGCCTCGAGGTGGCCCAGCGGGTAAGCCGAGGGGCACCCGGTCCCGAGGAGCGTCGTCACGGACGCCAGGGCGAGCAGGCAGGGCTTCATCGAGGCCTCCGCGGAGCCGCGGGCGCGAGGGGTCGCTGAACGCCGCGTGAAGGAGCAAGGGCCGTACCACCGGCGAACCCCGCCAGATCACGACGGTCACCTCCGGGAGAGGTGGTGCCGGGAGGGCACGGGGTGAGGGGGCGGCCCTACCTCAGCTCCACCACGTGCTGCTCGGCGAGCCGCTTCATCGCCTTCAGCACGTCGAGCTCCCGCATCGGCGCGAGGCGCGCGAGGTCGAGGAGGTCCCGCTTTCCGTCGCAGCGCGAGAGCAGGTACTTCTCCGCGGCGCTCACCCGCAGCTTCGCGATGCCGCCCGCGGGCACCGAGACCCGCGGCACCCTCGGCGGCACGCAGAGCTCGTCGCGCAGGCGCTCCACGAGCGCGCGCTCGACCTCGGCGAGGAGCGCGCGGGCGGGGTCGCTCGAGGGGTCGAGCTCGACCGCGCGGGAGGCGAGCACCTCGGCGTCGTTCGGCCGGCCGGCGGCGAGGTGGCGGCGCGCGCGGTCCATGAGCTCGGAGGTCGCGGACGCGGCGGCGCCGACCGGCGCGGCGGGGGCGAGGGCGGCGCGCAGCACGCCCTTCCTCGCGAGGGCGTAGAGCCGCTGGTAGAGGTGGAAGTCGGTCGCGTGGATCGCGATGCCGATCTCGTCGATGGTCTTCCCCTCGCGCGCGAGCGCGAGGACCTTGCCGTCCACCGTCTCGGGGCGGAAGCCGTCGGGGACGTTCTGCTCCTCGACCTCGAGGGCGGCCGCGCCGCTCGGGAACTCGCCGCGGAAGGCGCTCCAGGCGGTGGCGCGGAACTCGGCCTCGCGGAGGATGTCGCCGAGCGCGATGAGGGCGTCGAGCTCGTCGACCGGCGGCGGGGGCGTGTCGTCGAAGGAGAACACGCCCGAGTCCCACAGGAAGACGTCGAGCAGGGTCTCGCGGATCTTGATGGCGAGGACGTCGCGGATGATCTCGGGCGTCACCACCCCGACCATCGTGAGCACCTTGCCGAGGCGGACCTTCGTCTCCTCCTGCGTCTTGAAGGCCTTCGCGAGCTCCACGTCGTCGATGTGGCCGAAGTTGACGAGGAGCTGGCCGAGGTACTCGCGCGGATCGTTCGACGCGGCGCCGACGGCCTTGCCGTCGCGCAGGTGCAGCGACTTGCGCACCGTGCCGCGCTCGCAGGTGAGCACGCCGGTCGAGCCCTTGCGAGCGAGGTGCTCGACGAGGTCCGCGAGCGGGAGCACCGAGAAGCTGCCCATGAGGCCGCGCATCGAACGCCGAGTGTCGCCCGCCCGCACGCTGGCGGCAAGCGGCCGGGCCGTTGTAGAAGGCGGGCCATGGACAGGAAGACCATCGCGGGCCTCGCCGTCTTCGCCGTCATCGCCGCCGTCATCGCCGAGCGCGCCTGGGTCGCCACCGCCGGCCAGGCCGCCGACCGCGCGCTGGCGCACGAGGCCGCGTTCGCCTGGGACCGGGCCAACGTCCCCGCCCCCGACTTCGCGCTCACCGGCCTCGACGGCAAGCCCGTCCGCCTCGCGGACCTGAAGGGCCAGGTCGTGTTCGTGAACTTCTGGGCGACCTGGTGCCCGCCGTGCCGCGACGAGATGCCGAGCATGGTGAAGCTCGGCCAGGAGCTCGCCGCGAAGTACCCGGGCAAGTTCAAGATGGTCGCCCTCTCGGTCGACGATGGTCCGAACCCGGTGCACGAGTTCTTCGCGGCGCCGCCCTACGGCGGGTTCGCTGCGACCGGCCTCACCATCGCGATGGACGCCGACCAGGCCGTCTCGAAGGCCTACTACTGCAAGGGGCGCGGCGAGTGCCAGGAGCTCAAGTTCCCGGAGACGTACATCGTCGACAAGGCCGGGAAGCTCGTCGGCTACATGGTCGGGCCCCGCGACTGGTCCAATCCGGCCGCCCGGGAGATCCTCGAGAAGATCATCAATTCGTGACGCGACGCGGCAGGAATCCGCTTTCCTGCTGAAAAATCCGTCACTCGGGGGGCGATCCGGGCCGTTTCCAAGGGTTTTCATTGAAGGCCGCTCGGGGCGCACGCTATAAAGGCCCCGTAATCTTTCCGGAATCCCGGATCCGGAGCCCTGCCCTCAAGCACGGTGTCCGGCCGGAGGGCGAGTGGCCTCGAGCGGTCCCACCATCCCGGTCGTCGTCATGGGCCTCGGCCACGTGGGCCGCGCCGTGGCGCGGGCTGCCGCCGCCCGGTCCGGGCTCGACCTCATCGGCGCAGTGGATCGCGACCCGGCGATGGCCGGACGGCCGCTCCCGGAGGTGCTCGACGCGCCGGCGCCGGACGTGAAGGTCGTCGCCGAGCTCGCCCAGGCCCTGGGCCGCCGGAAGGGCGGCGTCGTCCTCCACGCGACGGGCAGCCGCCTCGAGGACGTCCTCCCGGAGCTCGAGGCCGCGGTGCGGGCCGGGTGGCACGTGGTCTCGACGTGCGAGGAGCTCGCGTTCCCGGAGCTCGACCACGCCGACGCGGCGCGCTCCCTCGACCGGCTCTGCGAGCGGCAGGGCGTCGCCGTCGTCGGCACCGGCGTGAACCCGGGCTTCGCGCTCGACCGGCTGCCCGCGCTCCTCGCGCAGGTGGTCGGCGAGGTCCGGCACGTCCACGCCCGCCGCGTCGTCGACGTGTCGACGCGCCGCGAGGCGCTCCGGAGGAAGGTCGGCGTCGGCCTCTCGGTGGAGGCGTTCGACGCCGCCGCGGAGGAGGGCGCGCTCGGCCACGTCGGGCTCGCGCAGTCCGCGGCGCTCGTCGCGGAGTCGTGCCTCGGGCTCACCGAGTACGAGGTGGACGAGGAGCTCGAGCCGGTCGTGGCCGACGAGGACGCGGCGGGCGTGAAGGATGGGCAGGTCGCGGGCGTCCACCAGACGGCGCGGGTCTTCGCGGAGGACCGCGAGGTGATCCGGCTCGAGGTGACGCTCGCGGTGGGCGCGGACGATCCGCACGACGAGGTCGTGCTCGACGCGGACCCGCCGGTGCGGCTGCGCATCGAGGGCGGGCTCCCCGGCGACGCCGCCACCGCCCACGCCGTCGTCAACGCGGTGCCCGCCGTGGTGGAGCGGCAGGGCCTGCTCACGGTGCTCGACCTCCCCGCGGGGAGGTGAACGGAGAGCCATGCTCGACAGATCCCTCATCGGCCGGGAGAGCGAGCCCGTCGTCCACGAGGTCGAGCGGAGCGCCATCCGCCGCTTCGTCGAGGCGCTCGGCGACCCGAACCCGATCTACGTCGAGGACGCCGCCGCCCGCTCCGCGGGCCACCCGGGCGTCGTCGCGCCGCCCACCTTCCCGGTGGTGCTCACCGCGAACGAGAAGTTCCGCCACTCGCTCGACCTCGGGACGCGCTCCGTGCTGCACGGCGAGCAGCAGTTCGAGTACCAGCGCCCGCTCGTCGCGGGCGAGCGCATCACGGTCGTCTCGCGGGTCGCGGACGTGCAGGAGCGTCCGGGCGCGAGCGGGCCGATGGACGTCATCGTGATCGAGGACGAGGGGAAGGACGAGAAGGGCGCGTGGGTGTTCCGCTCGCGCGCGACGTTCATCCTCCGCCGCGCATAGGGAGCGCCATGCTCACCGCACGCCAGCTCTATTTCGAGGCGGTCAAGGTCGGCGACGAGCTCCCGCCGCTCGTGAAGCCGCCGGTGGACCGCCTCCAGATCGCCCGGTGGGTCGGAGCGGCCGGCGACTTCAACCCGCTCTTCATCGACGAGCCTCACGCGAAGCAGTCCGGGTTCCCGTCGGTGCTCGTGCCCTGGATGATCGCGATGGGGTTCGTCGCGGAGCTCGGGAACGAGTGGGTCCGCGGCGCGCGCCTGAGGAAGTTCAGCGCCCGCTTCGTGAAGATCGTCTGGCCGGGCGACGTGCTCACCGCCCGCGGCCGCGTCTCCGAGCGCCGTTTCGAGGACGGTGGGAAGTACTCGATCGACCTCGAGCTCTGGGCCGAGAACCAGCGCGGCGAGCTCGTCGTCCGCGGCGTCGCGACCTGGCAGCTCTTCTACTCGGCCGAGGACGAGGCGAAGCAGCGCGCCGGCCAGCCGCCGCTCGTGGTGACGCGCGAGGAGGAGGAGGCCCGCCTCGCGAAGCTCTCCCGCGCGCAGCCGCAGCGCCCCGCCGCGCCGCAGAGCCGGCCGCTCCAGCCGCCGCGCCCCGTGGCCGCCGCCGCGCCCGCGCAGCAGCGACAGCCCGGCCCGTCGCCCGCGGCCATCGCCGCGCTCGCCGGCCGCGGCCCCGCGCCCATCGTCCGCCCCGCGAACGCGAAGCCGCCGCCGCAGGTGGCGCGCAAGCCGGAGCCCAGGAAGAAGCCGGGCGCGAAGAAGCCCGCCGCGAAGCGCTCCGCGGGCAAGGCCAAGGTCGCGCGCCCGCGCCCGGCGAAGCGCGCCGAGAAGAAGGACCGCGCCCGCGCGCGGGCCCGGCCGCCGGCGAAGAAGCCGTCCGGGAAGAAGCGCCGGTAGCTTCCGGTGTCCCGCCTCGCTCCACTCCTCCTCGTGGCGCTCGCCCTCGGGGCCTGCCGCCGCGTCTCCGACGCCGCCCCGCCGGCGCCGGCCGCGGAGGCCGCGCGGCAGGGCGCCGAGCGGTACGCGGCCGCGCTCGCGGAGGGCGACCAGGCGTGGTCCCGCCGCGGCGACGCCGCCGGGCTCGACGGGGCGCTCGCGGCCTACGGGCGCGCGGCGGCCCAGCGGCCGGGGGCGGCCGAGGCCGAGCTCCGGCTCGCGCGCGCCGAGGCCTTCCGGGCCCTCGCGGCCCAGGCGCCCGCCGCAGCGCGCGAGGGCTGGGACGCCTCCGCCCGCGCCGCCGAGCGGGCGCTCCGCGCGCTCGCGCCGGGCTGGGCCGCCGCCATCGACGCGGGCGAGGACCCGGCCGCGGCCGCGGCGCGGGTCGACGCCCCGGGCGCCGAGGCCCTGTACCTGCTCGCGCAGGGCTCGATGCGCGCCGCGCAGGCGACCGGCTACGCCGCGGTGCTCGCGGTGAAGGACGCCGCCCTCGCGATGATGGCCCGCGCCGCCGAGCTCGACGAGCGGGTCGACGCCGCGGGGCCCCACCGCGCGCTCGGCGCGTGGCGGGCGGCGCTGCCGGTGGCCGCCGGGGGCGGCGCCGAGGGCTCGAAGGCGCACTTCGAGCGGGCGCGCGCGCTCGCGCCGGACGATCTCCTCTGGCGCGTCGCCGAGGCCGAGACCTACGCCGTGCTCGTGCAGGACGCCGCGCTCTTCGACCGGCTCCTCGCGGAGGTGGCGCAGGCCGACCGGGGCCGCGACGGCGCCCGCGGGCCGGAGAACGCGATCGCGAGGAAGCGCGGGGAGGCGCTCGCCGCCCGGAAGGCGAGGCTCTTCTGAGCCGCCGAACGGGCCGCCGGCTGGGCCGCGCCGCGCTCGCCGCCGCCGTCGCGCTCGCCGCGGCGGGCTGCCCGCGCCGCGCGCCGCCGCCCGACCTCGCGCTCGAGCCCGCGCCGCTCCTCGAGCAGGTGCGGGCCGCGCAGGCGAAGGTGCGGAGCGTGCAGGGCGAGGCGCGCATCTCGGTCGAGGCGCAGGGCCCCTCCGGCACCGTCGGCCAGTTCCTCGCCGCCGAGCGGCCCGGCCGCCTGCACGTCGAGACGCTCGACTTCTTCGGCAACGTCGCCGCGGTGCTCGTCGCGGCCGACGGCCGCTTCGCGCTGCTCGACCAGCGCGAGAAGGTCTTCTACCGGGGCCGCGCGACGCCGGAGAACCTCGCCCGGCTCGTGCCGCTGCCGCTCACCGCGGAGGAGCTCGTCGCGGTGCTGTGCGGGGGCGCGCCGCTCGACGGGGCGCCGGTCGCGGCGGAGCCCGGGCGCGGCACCGTCCGGCTGGACCTCGCCGGGCCGGCGGGCGAGGCGACGCTGCACGTTGGCGAGGGGGCCGCGATCGAGCGCGCGGAGGTCAGGCCCGCTGGGCGGCCGGCGTGGTCGGTGAGGGGCGACGTCTGGCGGCAGCACGCGGGCGCCCGGCTCCCCACCGACCTCGAGCTCCGGTCGACGTCACCCAGGGTCAAGCTCTCCCTGCACTGGAAGGACCTCGAGGTGAACGGGGCGCTCGATCCCGCGCTCTTCCGGCTCGAGCCTCCTCCGGGTGCACGGATCGTCGATCTGGACGGGTCCCCGCCGCCGTCACCCGATCCGGCGACGCACCGCGCCGACCCCGGGTAGAACCCCGATTTCGAGCGGTTGCAGGTCGACTCCCGGCGGCCAGAGGTGCGAGGGCCCCGGAGCCGGGGGCCCTCCTGGCCGGAATGCGGCCCGGGGGCCGGCCGTTCGCTGGTCGTCCCCTCGCGTCCGCACGCCGCGGGGTTACACTCTCTTCCTCGTAGTCCCCGGAGAACCCATTGGATCAGACCCTCAGCCAGGCCCTCCAGCAGAGCCCGTCCTTCTGGATCATCGCGGCCTGCTCCGTGATCGCGCTCGCCGTCGCGCTCGAGCGGGCGATCGCCCTGTGGGGCTTCGCCGGCAAGGCCCGCGCGCTCGCCGAGTCGGTCTCCGACGCGCTCCGCCGCGGCGACCTCCCCGAGGGCCGCGCCCGCTGCGAGCGCTCGACGTCGCCCGCCGCCGACGTGCTCCTCGCGGCGATCGCCGCCTCCGAGAAGGCGCAGCGCCAGAACCAGCCGGTCGACGCGGCGCGGGTCGTCGCGGCGGTCGAGCGCGAGCGGGCCCAGGCGGCCCTGAAGCTCCGCCGCAACCTCTGGATCCTCGGCACCGTCGGCGCCACCGCGCCGTTCGTCGGCCTCTTCGGCACCGTCGTCGGCATCATGCACGCGTTCCGGCAGATGGCCGCGACCGGGCAGGGCGGCTTCGTGGTGGTGGCCTCCGGCATCTCGGAGGCGCTCGTGACCACCGCGGGCGGCATCGCGGTCGCCATCGAGGCGGTCGTCATCTTCAACTTCCTGAACGTGCACGTGCAGAAGCTCGCGCTGCAGCTCCGCCTCGTGACCGAGGAGTACCTCGAGGTCGTCGGCGACGCGCTCGCCACGCTCCGCGGCGGCGCCGCGCGGCCGGGAGAGGGCGCGTGAGCATCTCGACCGGCGGCGGGAGCCACGAGGAGGCCGACCTGGAGGGCGGCGGCGGGATCTTCGCCGACATCAACATCACGCCGCTCACCGACATCTTCCTCGTGCTGCTCATCATCTTCATGGTGACCACCACCGCCATCCACGAGGCGGACGAGGCGAAGAAGGAGGGGGCCTTCAAGGTCAACCTGCCGAAGGGCGCGAAGGGCGAGGCCGGGCCCGTGCAGCGCGACCTCACGGTCGCGGTGCTCGCGAACGGCACGCTCGTGCTCTCCGGGAAGCCCACCGACGAGGCGGAGCTCGGCCGCGCCTTCGCCGACGCGCACGAGAAGAACCCCGACACCCTCGTCCTGTTCCAGGCCGACGAGGGCGTGCCGCACGGCCGGGTGGTGGCCGTGATGGAGCTCGCCCGCAAGGAGGGGCTCTCCCGGCTCGCGATCGCGACCCGGGCCGAGGCGCCATGACCCCTCCCGCGGTCAAGAAGCGGCTGGGCGAGATGCTGCTCGACGCCGGGGTCATCGACCAGGCCGGGCTGACGTCCGCCCTCGCCCACCAGCGCCAGTGGGGCGTGCGCCTCGGGCAGGCGCTGGTGGAGCTCCGCATCGCGACCGAGAAGGACATCGTCGCCGCGCTCTCGAAGAAGCTCGCGGTGCCGCAGGCCCAGCTCGAGAAGCTCTCCGGGCTGGCCTACGAGAACGCGCAGGCCCTCGTGCCGCGGGAGTTCGCCTCGAAGCACAACGTGATGCCGGTCGCCGACGACGGGAACGTCCTCACGATCGCGATGAGCGATCCCGGCAACCTCGCGGCCATCGACGAGCTCGTGTTCCGCACCGGGCGGCGGCTCAAGGTGAACATCGGCGGCGACCGCGAGATCGCCGCCGCCATCCGCAGGTACTACGGGGTCACGAACCCGCGGGTGGAGTCGATCGCCCTCGACGAGGACGACGAGGCCGCGACCGCGATCATGCCGCTCGTCGGCCACGAGCACATGCCGGAGGCCGAGGAGGAGGCCTGGCGGGCCCCGCCGGCGCGCCTCGCGAAGAGCGCGGCCCAGCCCCAGGCCGCCGAGCCGCCGCGCGCGCCGGCGCCGCGCCAGGCCGCGCCGCTCGTCCGGACCGACGACGACGAGCGCGCCGCGCGGGCGGCCCTGCTCGGCTCGGTGCCGGAGTCGGGCTTCGACGTCGAGAAGACCTCCGAGGTCGAGTACCCGGACCTGCTCTCCGACGACATCCTCGAGCCCGAGCTCGTGCCGGAGGAGCCGGAGCTCGAGGACCCCTTCCTGCCGAGGCCGCCGCTCCCGACCGCGCCCTTGCCGGCCGCGCCGCCGCCGGTCGCCCCGCCGCAGCCTGCGCCGTACGCACCCCCGCCGGCCCAGGCGACGCGCCCCGCGATGCCGGTCCCCGCGCCCGTCCCGGCCCCCGCGCCCGCCCTCGCGCCGGAGCCGGCGGATCCCTCGCTCCCCTCGCGCGCGGCCGCCGCGGTCGCCGCCGTCGCCTCGCGCGGCGCCACCGACCCGGCGCTCGCCGACGCCGCCCGCGTCCTCGCCGCCGTGCTCCGCGTGCTGCTCCGCAAGAACGTGGTCTCCGACCACGAGATCGCGGAGGAGCTGCGGATGCACACGCCCGCGCCGAGGCCGCCGGGCCAGCGCTGAGGTCCGCGCCTCAGCGCTGGTGCCCGAGGCGCACGTCGAGGGCCGGGTGCTCGGCCGCGAGCCTCCGGAGCGCCGCGAGCGAGCCGCGGCTCCTCGGGACGTCGTCCGAGAAGGTGCCGGGCGGCACGCCGTGGTCCCAGCCCCAGCGCGAGTGGCAGGCGTCGCCGACGAGCAGCACCGGGCCGCGCGGCGTGCGCGCGAGGTAGGCGGTCGAGCCCCGCGTGTGGCCCGGCACCGACAGCGCCCAGAGGGTCCCGTCGCCGAGCACGTCGACCACGCCGGGGAACGGCGCGCCCGGCTCGGCGGCGGCCGGGTACGGCCACTCCGCGAGCGGGCCCTTGCCGGCGAGGGCGCGGTCCATGTTGGGCCGGAGCAGCCACGCGATGAAGCCGTGGGTGACCTCGCCCGGGCCGGCGTAGACCGGCGTGCCGGCGGGCGCGTCGGCGAGGCCGGTGACGTGATCCGGGTGGAGGTGCGTGAGGAGCACGCCCCTGACCGGCGCCGGGTGCGCGGCGAGCCAGTCGCCGAGCGGCGCGGTCACCTTCAGCGCGCCGAGGTGCATCTGCGAGGCGACGATGCCGCGGAACGCGGCGGCCTCGGGCCGGTCGCGGTGCGCGCGCTCGACGCCGGTGTCCACGAGGAACAGGCCCGCGGTGGGATGCCTGAGCGCGTGGAAGTAGACCTGGATCGGCTCGGCGCGATCGGTGAGGCCCGCGGCCTTCGCGACGGGGTCGTCGAGGTCCACGAGCCCGCCGAGGTTCACCTCCCAGTCGGCGGAGGCGACGGTCTCGACCTCCACCGGGCCGGGCTGGTCGATGACCGCGGCGAGGGCCGCGTACGGGCGCGCGACGCCGAGGCGCGAGGGGACGACCTCGTGCGAGGTGGAGGCGCAGCCGATCGCGAGGAGCGGGGCGGCGAGCAGGGCGACCGTGAGGAGGCGCGGCGGGAGGGGCTGCGAGGGCGGGCGGAGGGTCATGGCGGGGTCCTTTCGAGCGGAGAGGTAGCCCGGCCGTCGCGGATGGAAAACGGCAAAGGAGGCATGTCATCATCCGGAAATGGATATCCCCTGGCAGGACGTCCCGCTGTTCCTCGCGGTGGCCGAGACCGGCAGCGTCTCCGCCGCCGCGCGGCGCCTGCGGCTCTCGCAGGCGACGGCGAGCCGCCGGCTCGCCGAGCTCGAGGACGTGGTCGGCGGACGGCTCTTCCGCCGCAGCGTGACCGGCGCCGCGCTCACCGCCGCGGGCGAGCGGCTCCTCGATCCCGCGCGGCGGATGGCGGAGTGGGGCGCCGAGCTCGCGCGGGCCGCGGAGCGCTCCGCCGGCGGCCCCACCGGGCTCGTCCGCGTGGCGGCGACGCCGCTCGTGGCCTTCGAGTTCGTCGCGCCCTTCGCGGCGTGGCTCTCCCGCGAGGAGCCGGGGCTGCGCCTCGAGGTGCTGGCCGACCACCGCTACGTCGACCTCGCCCGCCGCGAGGCCGACCTCGCGCTCCGGCTGCGCGCGCCGAAGGAGGCGGACCTCGTGGTCGTGCACACGCTCGAGCTCGAGCAGGCGGTGCACGTCGCGCCCGCGCTCGCCGAGCGCCTGCCCCGCCGCCCGAAGCTCGCCGAGATCCCGTGGATCACCTGGTCGCCGCCGTTCGAGGACCTCGGCCCGAACCCGCAGCTCCGGGAGGTGGCGCCCGACCACGTGCCGGCGTTCGTGTCCGACTCGATCCTCGTGCACCTCGCTGCCGCGGAGGCGGGCGTGGGCGCCATCGTGCTGCCCCGGATCCGGCACCGGTTCGCGCGGCGCTCGGGGCTGGTCCCGCTCGACGTGGACCTCGGCCCGTGGGCCCGGGGCGCGCTCCACCTCGTGGCGGCCCGCTCCGCGCTCGCCATCCCGCGGGTGGAGCGGCTCGCGGCGCTCCTCGCGGCGGAGCTCCGGAAGGTGCAGCGGCGCTGAGCGCCGCGCGCGTCAGGGGGTCGCGTACCGGACCCGTACCTCGAGGTAGTCGAGCGCGACCACCGCCGAGCCGGGCACGGTCGCCGCCGCGGGCTCGACGCGCACCGAGATCGTCGAGGCGCGGCCGCCCACGAGCCGGCGCGCCTCCGCCGCCGAGGCCGAGCTCCAGGCGACGAGCGAGGCGGGCGCGGCGGGCAGGTAGGGCTCGGCGGCCGCGACGCCGGCCGCCGACGCCGCGAGCGGCAGCCAGGCGCCGGGCTCGCCGGCCGCGCCCATCGAGGACCACGCGAGGAGCCGCGCGCCGGCGCCCGCCGCGGCGCCGGCCGCGGGTGCGCCGCCCGCGAACGCGCGGACGGTCAGCGCCTGCACCCGCCCCGGGTCGACGCCGGCCTCGGCGAAGGACGCGTCGAGCTGGAGCGCGGGCGGCGCGCTCGTCCACTCCCAGGTGTCGGAGAGGAGTCCGGACGGGAGCGCGCCGCCGAAGAGCATCCACCGGCTCCGGCCGGTGTCGAAGGCGAGCGCCGTCTCGAAGCGCCGGCCGGTCGGGCCGCTCGTGGGCACCTCGCGCCACGCGGCGCCGGTCCACTCGAACGCCTGTTGCATGAAGCCGTCGGAGAGCAGCGCCACGCGCCCGCGGACCGGATCGAAGACGAGGTTCGAGGCGAGCGCCGGGCCGGTGGTGGCCCGCTGCGCCCAGGCCGTCCCGTCCCACTCCCAGGTGGTCGCGCCGTTCGGGCTGCCGCCGTAGAGGACCGTGCGGCCGCGCACCGGATCGTAGGCCATCGACGCGCCGGTTCGCGCGCCGGGGCCGGCCGACGCGCGCAGCGACCAGGCGGCGCCGTCCCACTCCCAGGTGTCGCCGAGGAGCGCGTTGCCGGCGCCGGTCCCACCGAACAGCACGGTGCGCCCGCGGGCGGCGTCGAACGCCATGGCGTGGAACCGCCGTGCGGCCGGGCCGCCGGTGGCCATCGGGAGCCACTGGGTGCCGTTCCACTCGAGGGTGTCGCCGAAGAGCGTGGTGCCCGTCCCGGCGCCGCCGAACAGCACGACCCGCCCGCGCCCGGCGTCGTAGGCCAGCGCGTGCTGGCTGCGCGCGGCCGGCCCGCCCAGCGCGCCGAGCTCCCAGCCGCTGCCGGTGAAGGTCCAGGTGTCGGCGAGCAGCGCGGCGCCGCCGTCGCCTCCGAAGAGCACGGTCCGCCCGCGCGCGGCGTCGTGGACCATCGCGTGCTGCCGGCGGGCGGGCGGCAGGTCGCGACCCGCGCGCGCCCAGGCGGCGCCGTTCCACTCGACGGTGTCGGCGAGGTGGTCGGAGGCCCCGGAGAGCCCGCCGAAGACGACGGTGCGCCCCCGGGCGGTGTCGTGGACCGCGGCGTGGTACTGCCGGTCGCCCAGCCCGGACGGCGCCACGAGCGCCCACGCCGCGCCGTTCCACTCCCAGGTGTCCCCGAGGGCGGCGCCGAGGTTCGCGCCGCCGGTGAGGACCACGCGCCGGCGCCCGGGGTCCCACGCGAGCGCGTGCTGGCTGCGCGCGCCCGGGCCGGTCGCGGCGATCGGCGCCCAGGCCGAGCCGCTCCACTCCCACAGGTCGGCCGCGGTCACGCCGGGGCCCGGCGTCCCGCCGAACAGGATCACCCTGCCGCGGTTGCCGTCGAACGCGAGCGCGGTCCCGCCGCGCGCGGAGGGCCCGGTGGAGGCGGCGAGCGTCCACGCGGCGCCGTCCCACTCCCAGGTCTCCGCCGAGGGCGTGCCCTGCGCGCCCACGTAGCCGCCGAAGGCGACGACGCGCCCCCGCGCCGGGTCGAAGGTCATCGCGACCTCGGCGCGCGGGGAGGGGCCCGTCGAGGCGACCTGGGTCCAGCGGCGGCCGTCCCACTCCCACGTGTCGCCGAGCGCGACGGGCAGGCCCGCCGCCGAGGTGTACCCGCCGAAGAGCACCACCCGCTGCCGGGCGGCGTCGTAGGCGAGCGCGGGCTGCGAGCGCGGGCCGGGGCCGGAGGTGGCGACGCGCTCCCACCGCGAGCCGTCGAACTCCCAGGTGTCGGCGGGCGAGGCCGCGGGCTCGGTGCCGCCGAAGAGCACGGTCCGGCCGCGCGCGGCGTCGTAGGCCATCGCGTGGGAGAACCGCGCCGAGGGCGCCCCGGCGAGCTCGCGCTCGCGCCACGCCGGCCGGGCCTGGGCGAGGAGGGCCTGGGCGTCGAGCCCCCCGGCCGGCCCGGCGGCGGGCACGGTGACGTCGATCTCCTGGAGGAGCGTCGGCGTCGCGTGCCGGGTCGCGAGGAGCGCGTGCGGGCCCACGCCGAAGGCGGGCGGCTGGGTCGTGGCGATCCACTCCGAGGCCGCGAGCTTCACCGGCGGCGTGACGTTGCCGGCGTCGTCGACGCCGACGAGGAAGGCCGCGACCGCGTCCTGCGTCGAGAGGGGGCCCCGGGCGATGACACCGGCGGCGTCCGGCCGGAGCACGCCGAGGAGCGGGGCCGAGGCCGAGGCCCCCGCGCGCACGAGCACGAGGGCGAGCGCGCCGCCGTCGGCGAGCGCGAGGCTGCCGGCGGGGAGCGCGGCCGCGCCGGAGAGGGGGTCGGCGGGCTCCACCGCCACGTACGGACCCGCGGGGAGGGCGTAGCCGCCGCGCGGCTCGGCGGTCGCGTCGCCGAGCGGCGAGCGGACCCAGGTGAGCTGGGCCTGGTCCACCGCGAGGGCGGGCGTCGAGGTCTTCACCGGGAGCGCGGGGAGGCCGGCGGTGATGGTCGCCGCGTTGCCGGCGGCGTCGGCGAGCGCGAGGGAGAGCCCGTAGCTGCCGTCCGGCAGCCCGGCGGGCACGGTCGCCTGGAAGAGCGCCGCGGTCGCGGTCGAGCCCCCGGGGACGTACGGGAGCGCGAGCGTCTGGCCCGCGGCCGTGGCGGTGAGGGTGGGGGGCGCCGCCGCGTCGAGCGCCTCGTCGGCGAGCACGGTCACCGAGACCCGCGTGCCGGCCGCGGCGCGCCGCACGGACGTGAGCGGGCCGCCCGGCGCCGGGGACAGGACGAGCGACGCGCCCGCGACGCCGGGCGGGCGAAAGTCGAAGACGACGCTCGCGCTCGCGCCGGCGGTGTTGCCCGCGGCGTCGGCGAGGAGCACCACCACGGCCTGCGCGACCTCGGCGCCCGCGGGGAGCTCGTCCCCGGTCATCGCGCGCGTGCAGGTGTAGCTCGGGGAGGTGGCCGAGTAGGCGCCGCAGGTCATCGGGCGGCCGCCGATCGTGACCGCGAGGCCGTCCGGCGGGGCGGGCTCGGAGGCGTCGAAGGTGGCCGTCACCGCGCCCGCCGCGCGGATCCGGCCGGGCGAGGCGGCGAGGCCGGAGAGCACCGGCACCTCCGCGTCGATGGTGACCGCGCCCACCTCGACGCCGGCGGCCGCGTTCCCGGCGAGGTCGGCGAGCTCGGCGGTGAAGGCCACCGGTCCCGAGGCGTCGAGCGGGCCGACCACGTGCGTGAAGACCCAGTTGCGGGTGCCGGGCTGCTGCGTCGGCGTGAAGCGGGTGCGGGGGCCGCCGCCGTCGTCGAGCGCGCGGCTCGCGACCAGCACCGGCGCCCGGCCGAGGTCCTCGTCGGTCGTGAGGAAGACCTGGATCGGCGCGCCCACGCGGACGCGCCCGGGCGCGGCGGGCTCGACGCTGCGGGCGGCGAGCACCGGCGCGGCGAAGTCGAGCACGAGGGCGCCCGCGCTCGGGAGCACGTTCTCGTTGCCGGCGAGGTCGGTGAGCCGCACGTCGACCGGGACCCGCCCGCCGAGGCCGCCGCGCTCCTGGCCGGTGGCCGCGTAGGGGCAGGTGTAGACGTCGCCGGCGCCCTCCCGGGCGCAGTCGAGCTCGACGAGCGGGGAGAGCCCGAGGATCGCGCGCGGCGGGGCCTCGAGCGGCTCGGTCGCCTCGAGCCGGACGGTGAACGCGGTCCCGGCCCGGCCGAGGGCCGGGGAGACCCGCGCGGCGTTCCCGAGGAGCCCGGGGGCCTGCACGTCGGCGCCGTCGGTGCACCGGCCGCGGCTCGAGCAGACGCGGCCCGCGGGACAGTCCGCGGTCGTCGCGCAGGTCACGAGGGCGCCCTCGGGCACCTCGAGGCGGGTGGTGCAGGCGGAGACGAGGAGCGTGAGGAGGGCGATCCGGGCGCGGGCGTCCATCGATCGGGCGGACGCGAACCGGCGGCGGCGCCCGCCGCCCCGACCGGGCGCTTGATCACAATCCAGTATGATGGATACAAGCATCCATCATGATGGATGACGTCACGGGGCGCATCGCCCGCCGCGTCGCCGCGCTGCGCGCCGAGCGTGGGCTCTCCCTCGAGGCCCTCGCGGCGCGCTCCGGCGTGTCGCGCTCGATGATCTCGCTCGTGGAGCGGGCCGAGTCGAGCCCGACCGCGGCCGTCCTCGAGCGGCTCGCCGCCGGGCTCGGGGTCTCGCTCGCGGCGCTGTTCGAGGCGGCGCCCGAGGCGCCGCGCCCCGTCGCGCGGCGGGCCGAGCAGGCGGTGTGGCGGGACCCTGAGTCGGGCTACCTGCGCCGCAACCTCTCGCCGTCGGGCTTCCCGTCGCCGGTCGAGCTCGTCGAGGTGGAGTTCCCGGCGGGCGGCCGGGTCACGCTCGAGGGCGGGCGCCGCGAGCCCGCGCTGCACCAGCAGCTCTGGATCCTCGACGGCGCGCTCGAGCTCACGCGCGGCGGGAAGACCGAGCGGCTGGAGAAGGGCGACTGCCTCGCGATGGAGATGGCGGGGCCGACCGTGTTCCACAACCCGGGCAGGCGGCCCGTGCGCTACGTGGTCGCGATCGCGGGCGAGGGCCCGCGCGCGGCGAGGAGGTGAGGCGATGGTCCGGACGAGGCGGCTGCTCCACGTGGACGAGCGCCAGCTCGGCGAGCTCGCGGACGTGCTCCTCGACTGCGTCGAGGGCGGCGCGTCGGTGAGCTTCATGCACCCGCTCCCGCGCGAGCGGGCGCTCGCGTTCTGGCGCGGCGTGGCGGAGGACGTCGCGCGGGGCGAGAAGGCGCTCGTCGTCGCGGAGGACGGGGCAGGGGTGATCGTGGGCACCGCGCAGATCGGCCTCGCGCAGCCGCCCAACCAGCCCCACCGCGGCGACCTCGCGAAGATGCTCGTGCACCGCCGCGCCCGCCGGCTCGGCGCCGGCGCCGCGCTGCTCGCCGCCGCGGAGGCGGCCGCGCGGGAGGCGGGGAAGACCCTGCTCGTGCTCGACACCGCGAGCCCCGACGCCTCCCGGCTCTACGAGCGCGGCGGCTGGCAGCGGGTGGGCGACATCCCGGACTACGCGCTCCTGCCGCACGGCGGGCTGTGCGCGACGACCTACTACTTCAAGCGCGTGGGCTAGCGCGCCGCCGTGGCGGGCGCCCGCGGCCCGTACCAGGGGTGCTGGTGCGACCGGGCCGGGGCGCACGGTACGGTGCGCATCGCACTGCACGGTGCAGTGAGGCGCACCCTCGGTGAAGAAGGCGGTCGGTGCGGCCCTACCTGGGACGCGCCTCCGCCGGCGGCGGCGCTACTCCATCCGCCGTGCCTCTCTCGACCCTGAAGCAGCTCGCGCGTTCGGCGCGGGGATGGCTCCCCCTCGCCGGACGCGCGCGGCTGCCCGCGGAGGCGCGCGTGCTCGGGCGCGTCTGGTTCCACGGCGGTGGGCGCGTGGTCGCGGGGCCCGGCGCCCGCGTCGAGGCCGGCGTGCTCCCGGTCGAGCTGCACGTGGAGCGCGGCGCGGTGCTCGTGATCGGCGCCGGCGCGGTGCTCCGCGGCGGGACCTCCATCGAGGTCACCGAGCGCGTCGAGATCGGCGCGAACGTGCGGCTCGGCCGGCTGTGCAAGGTGCTCGACAACGCCTTCCACGAGCCGCGGGGCGACCGGAACGGGCGCCCGGCCTCGCGCCCCGTGGTGATCGGCGACGGGGCCGTGATCGGCGACCGCGCGATCCTGCTCCCGGGCGCCGTGGTGGCGCCGGGCGCGGTGATCCCGCGCGGCGCGGTGGTGCGGCCTCCTCCGAGGCGCGAGGAGGGTGGGACGGCGACCGGGCGGACCGCGACCGCGCCGCTGGCGGGCGGGCCCCCGCCGGGGAGCGTGCGGAGGATCGTCCAGCTCGCGGTCTCCGACCCGGCCGCGTTCGTCGAGGCGCTGCGGTCCCGGGCGCGGGCGCTCCTCGTGTTCGAGGGACCCGAGCGCGGGCCGGGCGTGCGCGTGCGGGGGCCGGTGCGGGTGGAGCGCCACGGCACCGTGCGGGTGGGCGCGAGGGCGACGTTCATGCGCGGCATGCTGAAGACGCGGCTCGCGGCGGGGCCCGGCGCGCTCGTCGCCATCGGCGAGGGGACGGTCCTCAACTACGGCGTGGAGGTGGAGGCGAGGACCTCGGTGACCCTCGGGGACCGCTGCCTCGTCGGCTCGCACGTGCGGCTCGTGGACCACGGCGGCGGACGCAGCGGGCCCATCGCCATCGAGGACGGCGTCTGGATCGCGCACGGGGTCACCGTGCTGCCGGGCGTCCGGATCGGGCGCGGCTCGGTCGTGGCGGCGGGCTCGCTGGTCTGCGCCGACGTGCCGCCCGGCTCGTTCGCCGCGGGCAGGCCGGCGCGCGTGCGGCCGCTCGCGGCCGGGCCCGGGGCTCAATTCAAGGCGCCGGGCACCACCAGCGGGAACGCGGCGATCGCGGCCTGGAACGTCGAGCCGTCGTCCCGGACCATCCGGTAGCTGCCGCGCATGGACCCGTGCGCGGTCTTGAGGATGCAGAAGCTCGTGTACTCGAACTGCTCGCCGGCGGAGAGGCGGGGCTGGTGGCCGACCACGCCGTCGCCCTGCACCTCCTCGCGGTCGCCGTTCGCGTCGGTGATGATCCAGTGGCGCGCCATGAGCTGGGCGGGGACGTCGCCCTCGTTCCGGATGGTCACCGTGTAGGTGAACAACCAGCGGTTCGCCGACGGCTCCGAGCGATCGGGCCGGAACGCGCTCTTCACCTCGACGCGGATCCCCTCGGTCACGGCGCTGGACACGGCCGCATGCTAGAACGGGAACGCGCCCTCCGCCACCCGGCGACCTCGTCTCCAGGCCTCCCCATGCCCCTCGAGCCCCGCCTCGCCGAGATCCTGAAGGGCGTCCGCGACGCGGGCGGGCGCGTGGTCGCCCTCACCGGCGCCGGCATCTCGGCCGAGAGCGGCATCCCGACCTTCCGCGGCGAGGAGGGCTACTGGGTCGTCGGCTCCCGCAACTACATGCCGCAGGAGATGGCGACCCGGGAGATGTTCGACCGGAACCCGGAGGAGGTCTGGCGCTGGTACCTCTACCGGTTCGGGGTCTGCCGCCACGCCAGGCCGAACGCCGGCCACGACGCGCTCGTGGCGCTCGAGCGGGCCCTCGGCGAGCGGTTCACGCTCGTGACGCAGAACATCGACGGCCTGCATCGCCGGGCCGGCTCGAAGCGGGTCTTCGCCATCCACGGCGACGCCCAGTGGGTGCGCTGCGCCGACGGCTGCGGCCTCGGGCTCGTGGACCTGCCGGACCTCGGCGTCCGCGACGCGCACACGCCGCTCTCCTCGGCCGACGCGGACCGGCTCACCTGCGAGAAGTGCGGCGGGTGGCTCCGCCCGCACGTGCTCTGGTTCGACGAGTACTACGACGAGGAGAACTACCGCGCCGACAGCGCGATGGCCGCCGCGGAGCGGGCCGATCTCCTGCTCGTGGTCGGCACGAGCGGCGCGACCAACCTGCCGTCGCAGATCGGGCGCGTCGCGTTCCAGCGCGGCGCGGCGGTGGTGGACGTCAACCCCGACCCGAACCCGTTCGCCGACCTCGCCCTGCGCCTGCCGAACGGCTTCTTCGCGCGCGGGAAGGCGGCCGAGCGGCTGCCGGAGATCGCGGCCGCGCTCGGCGCCGAGCTCCCGCCGGGCCGCTAGGCGCCGGTGGCGGCGGCCGCCGCCGCGGGCTCCTCGGGCGTCTCGGCGACGCCCCAGCGCTCCTGCAGCCGGTGCCACGCCGCCGACATCCTCGGCGAGAACCAGTACACGAACGTCGCGAGGGCGAAGCCGGCGTAGATGTCGACCACGTAGTGGTGGCGCAGGTACACGGTCGCGATCACGAGCGAGATGCCCGGCACGAGGATGATCCAGAAGAGGACCCGCTTCAGCCGCCAGGCGTAGAGCAGGGTGACGAAGGTGATGGCGCAGTGGAGGCTCGGGAAGGCGCCGCGCGACGAGGTCGGGCTGATCTCGACGAGCTTCTGCTGGGCCTGGGTGAACCAGGAGCCCACGAGCGGCTTCGTCCACTGCCCCGCGAGCACGAGCCGCGGCGGCGCGGCCGGGAACACCACGTACAGGATGTAGCCGAAGTAGAAGCAGAGGACCGTGCCGAAGAGCGCGGTGCGCATGTCCTCGCGCCGCCCCTCGACGAGCAGCCAGACCGTGAGCGCGATGGTGATGAAGAAGTAGTTCATGTACGCGAGCGAGAAGAAGTCGGTCCAGAACGGCGTGTAGTACTTCTCGATCCACACCGTCGGCTGGAGGCCGAACATCCACTGGTCGATCGCGATGAGCTGGTCGTGAACGTCGTGCGGGTTCACGAAGTGAATCGTGTCGTGCAGGTTCGTGTAGACGGAGATGCAGAAGGCGAACGGGGCGACGTCCCGGATCCAGCCGACGTGCTTCCAGTGCGGCTTCTTGTGGACGATCCAGAAGAAGATCGCCATCACGAGCGCGGTGATCGCGAGCCGGTAGATGCCGTGCAGGTAGCGGGGCCGGACCCGGCCCTCGAGCTCGAGCACGGTCAGGTACGCCTTCGTCGTGAACCAGGCCGAGGGGACGAAGAAGAGGAGCGGTGGGATCTCCTCGGGACGCAGCCCGATGATCGCGCGCAGGATCCGCTTCATGGCCCCTCGTGCCCGGCGGGATGCCGGGAGCGCGCAGGGTCGCCGGGGAGGGGGCTCCTGTCAACCCGGCGGCGCGGCGCCCGGCCACCCGGCCGCGGTGCGTCGAGCCGCGAGATCACGTCTCGATCCGACCCAGGTGAGGGCGGGGGAGCACGCGGCGTGGACCCCTTGGCCCCGTCGAGGGCAGACTCCGCCCCATGTCGAAGCTCCTCGACGGATGGAGGCTGGCGGGCGCCCTGGCGGCGCTCGCCCTCGCGGCGCCCCCGCCGGCGCGCGCGTGCTCGGTGTGCAACTGCGGCGATCCGCTCGTGGGCGTGGCCGAGGGGCACGGGCGCGGCGACGGCGCGGTGCGGGTCGGGCTCGAGGCGGAGGCGCTCTCGCAGCGCGCGGGCTCGGAGTCGGAGCCCGGCGTGGAGGACGTGCTCGATCAGACGACGCTCCGCCTCACCGGCGTCTGGAGCCCGCTCGCCTCGCTCAACGTGGTCGCGGCGGTGCCGCTCGTGCACAAGGTCATGAAGATGGACGCGGCGGGCGTGAGGACGCCGGTCTCGGACCTCACCGGCGTCGGCGACGTCGAGCTCGGAGCGCGCTGGTACCTCGTCGACGCCATCGACCTCGGGAAGGGCCGGCGGCACGGGCTCGCGCTCTCCGCCGGCACCTCGGTGCCGACGGGCGGCTCGCGCGCGAAGCAGGACGGCGCGCGCGTCGACCAGCACGGGCAGCTCGGCACGGGCGCGTGGGGGCCGAACGCCGGTCTCGTGTGGCGGCTCGACCAGGGTGACCTCGGCGTGCTGGCCTCGGTGGTGGGGCGGTACCGCGGCGAGAACGCCGACGGGTACCGGTTCGGGAGCGCGCTCCTCTTCACGGTGCAGGGCCGGTGGGCGCCGCGCCCGTGGCTCGCGCTCGGCGCCGCGGTCGAGGGCCGCGACGCGGGCCGCGACCGCGAGGACGGCGCCTGGGTCGAGAACACCGGCGGCCGGGTGGCGGCGCTCACGCCGTCGATCCACCTGCGTGCGTACGAGGGGCTCTGGCTCGGCGTGCGCGCCCAGGTGCCGGTGTGGAAGCAGCTCGCCGGGGAGCAGACGGTGTCTTCCGTCTGGGTGGCGAGCCTGACGTACGAGCCGTGAGCGGAGCTGACTACCGGGCGGCGAGGACGTTGAGGGTTCCGACGGCGGCGACGGCGGCGAGGGCGACGGCGAAGGCGAACATCATGGCGGGCTCCTGCTTCGATCCGGGTTCGCTGCTCACTTCCTGGCTCCTCTCCTTTACAAGCGCGAGGCCAACCGGATCGGGGTGTCCGGCACCGCAGGAGCTCAGTCATTTCCGGGGCTTGAAGGAGGTGCGCCGGCGGGGCGAGGCTCCGCCGACGTGGGGTTTCTCTTCACGTGTGGAGGACTTCAGCGATCGTCGGAGCGCGGGTTAGAAAGAGGGACCATGCCCACACGCACCCTCCCGGCAGGCCTCGTGGCCCTGCTCCTCCCGGTCGTCGCGCTCGCGCAGTCCCCCGCGCCCCCGCAGGCGGACCTCGAGCGGCTCCGCGACGCCGCCGTCGCGAGCGAGGGCTCGCTCGACGTGGCCCGCGACCTCTGCGACCGCTTCGGCGCCCGGCTCTCCGGATCGCCGCAGTACGAGGCCGCGGCGCGCTGGCTCGGGAAGGAGCTCGAGAAGGCGGGCCTCGAGGTGCGGCTCGAGAAGGTGATGGTCCCGCACTGGGTGCGCGGCGAGGAGAGGGCCGAGCTCGTCGGGTGGCCGGGCCAGGGGGCCGGCCTCGTCCAGCCGCTGCACGTGACCGCGCTCGGCTCCTCCGGCGCGACGCCGGCGGCGGGCGCGACGGCCGAGGTGGTGGTGGTGCCGGACGTGCCCGCGCTGCAGGCGCTCACGAAGGAGCAGGTGAAGGGCAAGATCGTCCTCGTCACGACCCGCTTCGACCGCCGCCTCGCCGAGAGCGGCGAGGCGGGCCAGGCCTACGGCGTCGCGGTCGCGGGGCGTTCGCGCGGTCCGGCGCTCGCGGCGAAGCTCGGCGCGGCCGCGCTCCTCATCCGCTCGGTCGGCGGCGCCGAGTTCCGGCTGCCGCACACCGGCAACACCAGCTTCCCGAAGGACGTGACGCCCATCCCGGCGGGCGCGCTCGCCGCCGAGGACTCCGACCTCGTCGAGCGGCTCGCCGCGCGGGGGCCGGTGCGCCTGCACCTCACGATGACCCCGAAGACCCTGCCCGACGTCGAGCAGATGAACGTGGTCGCGGACCTGCGGGGCTCGGAGAAGCCGGAGGAGGTCGTGATCCTCTCCGGCCACCTCGACTCCTGGGACCTCGGCACCGGCGGCCTCGACGACGCCGCGGGCGTCGCCCAGGCGGTCGAGGCGGTGCGGCTCGTGAAGGCGCTCGGGCTGAAGCCGCGGCGCACGATGCGCGTCGTCGCCTGGGCGAACGAGGAGAACGGCCTGCGCGGCGGCAAGGCCTACGCGAAGGCGCACGCCGCGGAGCTCGCCGGGCACCAGGCGGCGATCGAGAGCGACCTGGGCGCCGGCCGGCCGCTCGGTGTGCTGTTCGGCGCCGACCCGGCGATCGAGAAGCTGCTCGCGCCCGTCGCGAAGGTGCTCCTGCCGCTCGGCGCGGGCATCGTGCGCTCGCGCGACGAGGTGGGGGCCGACATCATCCCGGTCCACGTCGCGGGCGTCCCCGTCTTCGCGCCGATGCTCGACGCGCGCACCTACTTCGACCACCACCACACCGCGGCCGACACCTTCGACAAGATCGACCCGCGCGGCCAGCGCGAGAACACCGCGGTGATGGCGGTGCTCGGCTACTGGCTCGCGAGCATCGAGGAGCGCCTGCCGCAGAAGCCGCAGTCCCTGCCGGAGTGGCTGAAGGACGATCGCTGAACGTCAGCGCTGGACGGGGATCGCGACCTTCACGGTCTCGCCCGGGGAAGGGCGGACCTCGAGGTGCCCGGTGCGCCCGTCGTCGGTGCGCACGGTGAGGCGGAGCGGCTCCGGCGGCACGTCCGGCACCGCGAACGCGTCGCCGCCGAACCTCTGGTCGGCGAGCGTGCGCCACGCCTGCGGCGCCGGCTGCGAGGCGAGCGTGAGCGTGAAGCCCGCGGGCCTCGGCGTGCCGGTGACCGTGCCCTCGAGCGTCGCCGCCGCGGCGAGCTTCACGGTCACGACGCCGGTCTGGGGCACCGTGCCGCTCCACGCGCCGGTGCGGCCGCCGTTCCGGGCGCGCACCTCGACCGCGGCGCCCGCGATGCCCATCTCGCTCGCGACCGGCACCTTGCCGTCGGAGCCGGCCTTCGTGGCGAGCGCGAGCTTCGCGTCGCCGGGCCTGCCGAGCGTCACGACCGCGCCCGCGGAGGGCGCGCCGTCCGGCTCGACGACCGCGATGGCGAGGCCGGCCGAGGCGGTCGGCGCGACGAGGTCGAGCGTGATCGTCTGGCCGCGGCCCACCTTCGTGAACACGGGCTCCGCGCGCGCGTCCGGGTTCCCTCCCGGCGCCGCCCAGAGCCGCCAGTCGCCCTCGGGGAGCACGAGCCGGTAGAGCCCGTTCCCCGCGACGTCCACCCGGCGCGGCGGCTCCGCGGGCGCGCCGGCCGCGGGGCGGGGCCCGCCCTGGCGGTGCGCGAACACCGCGTACCCGGGCGGCAGCTCGCCCGTCTCCGGGCGCACCTTCCCGGCGACCGTGCCGTCCTCGACGCCGGCCGGCGCCATCGCGCCGGGCGGGCCGGGAGGCAGGAGCCGCTCGAGCCCGCGGGGCGCGCGCTCGTCGCCGGTGGCCGCGCGCTCCTTCTGCGCGTCGAGGGTGTGCGAGACGACGAAGGCCGCGAGCACCGCCGCGGCGGCGAAGACGCCGATGACGAGGTACGGAGGGTGGATGCGCATGGAGAGCCTCGGGGGACCCGAGGCTAGCCGATCCCGGGAGCGCTCGTGAGGACGATCTTGGCGATCTCGGGGGGCGCGCCGAGGCGCATGGGCGGGCCCCAGTAGCCCGTGCCGCGCGACACGTAGATGTGCCCGGCGCGCTCGCCCTCGACGTGGCGGTGGAGCCCGCGCACGTACGGCTGCGCGAACCCGACGAGCAGGTTGAAGGGCACGATCTGGCCGCCGTGCGTGTGGCCGGAGAGCTGGAGGTCCACGCCCGCGCGCACCGCGTCCTCGATGCCCCGCGGCTGGTGCGCGAGCAGCACGAGCGCCTTCTCCGGGTCCCGCCCGGCGAGCGCCTTCCCGAGATCCATGTCGTGCATGACGTCGTTCACG
Organism: Anaeromyxobacter sp.; assembly: GCA_046351695.1. Lineage (GTDB taxonomy): Bacteria > Myxococcota > Myxococcia > Myxococcales > Anaeromyxobacteraceae > Anaeromyxobacter. Next base: position 356,642 of record JAXLYA010000004.1, read on the forward strand.
CCGGCGAGCTCGAACGACCCGCCCGCGTCGCCGATGGTCATGCGCTCGTTCTCGAGCACACGGACGCCGAGCTTCCTCAGCCAGGGCAGCCACTCGCCCACGCCCGAGTAGTACTCGTGGTTGCCGGTGATGAAGACGACGCCGTGCCGGGCGCGCAGGTCCTTCAGGGACTCGAGGATCGGCCCGAGCTCGCGGACGCCGCCGTCCATGAGGTCGCCGGTGATGGCGACGAGGTCGGGCCTGAGGCCGTTCGTCTGCTCGACGACGCGGCGGACCTCCTTCTCGCGGATGGTGGGCCCGACGTGGAGATCGCTGATCTGCGCGATGGTGTAACCGTCGAGCGCGCGGGGGAGCTTCTCCATCCGCACCGGCACCTCGGGCGTCTCCGCGGGCCCGCCCGCGCGGCGCACCGCGAAGGCGGACGTGACCGTGGCGGCGGTGAGCGCGGCGCCCGCGACCGCCTGGGCGACGAACACGCGGCGGGCGGGGTCGGGCGGCGCGGAGGGGCCGCCCCTGAACCAGCCGGCCACGAGCTCGGAGACCTTCACGGCGAGCCGGCCGAGGTCCAGGAAGACGAGCGCGACGAGGAGCAGGAACGCGGCGCCGAGCCAGCCGAACCCGATCGCGGGGAGGATCCCTGAGGAGGCCGCCGGGGAGCGCCGGAAGGTGAACATCGCGACCGGGAAGGCGATCGCGAGGAGCACGATCGCGGCGGTGGCGAGCTTCCGCCACGGGTCGGCGAGGCCGGGGTCGCGCACGAGGCGGACCCAGAAGTAGTAGTGCATGCCCCCGAGGATCGAGAGGGCGACGGCGAGGAAGATCGCGAAGGAGCGGGCCACGGGAGGGGATCCTTAGCCTGGATCCTCCTCCCGCGCCCGCTCCGCGCACGCGGCTAGGAACTTCACCCGGCGGGGCCGGTTCTTCGCGCGGCCGCGCCATCTTTCGAAACGATCGACTACCGCCAGGCGTACCCGCCACCCCAGGGCTGGTACCGGGCCGCGAGGACGTCCCGGCGGCGCTCGAGCTCGGCGCGGCGGGAGGCGTACCAGCGCTCGAACCGGCGGGTCTCGCGGGGGTGGTGCCAGCCGGAGGCGTAGAACTGGTCGCGGGCGCGCTCGAGCTCCCAGAAGTCGCGGCGGAGCTCGCGCCACTCGGCGTAGCGCCAGCCGATCGCCGGGCGCCGCTCGCCGTGCCACCGGTCGTAGCCGCTCCAGCGGACGAACCGGTCGTCGCGGTCGTTGCGGGCGTCGTCGCGCCAGTCGCGGTCGAACCGATCGTCACCGCGGCCGTTGCGGCGGTCCCCGTCGAAGCGATCGCCGGGGCGGTACGGCTGCGGGGCGGGCGGGGCGTAGCGGTTGCCGTACCGGTCTGCGTCGCGGTCACCGCGGCGGTCGTGGTCGTCGGCGCGGGTGGCGAGCGGGGCCGAGGCGAGGGCGAGGGCGAGGACGAACGACTTCGAGGCGAGGGTCATGGCGTTTCTCCTTTCCAACCTTTCGGAGAAGGAGACGGAGCTCGCGCCCGGGTCATTCAAGTGTGCGCGGGGTCACATCCCGCCCGGGGCTCGCCTACCCGGCCGGCAGGCGATCGATCTTCGCCGCGACGATGAAGTCGTTCTCCGACAGCCCGCCCACGTCGTGCGTCCAGAGCGTGACGTCGACCTTGTTCCAGCCGTGCACGAGGAAGTCCGGGTGATGCCCCTCGGCCTCCGCGAGCTCCGCCATCGCGTTCACGAACCGCATGGCCGCGAGGAAGTCCTTGAACCTGAACGCGCGGAAGAGCTGGGTCGCGCCGGCGCGGAGCTCCCAGCCGGCGAGCGAGCGCAGGGCCGCCTCCGCGTCGGCCGCGGTCATGGAGGGCATGCCGGCCTTGCAGGGCACGCAGTGCTTCGAGGCGTAGTCGGTGGCCGTCGAGGACATGGCTGGAGAGGTGCCGGTCCCGCGCCGCGCGCGCAACCGGGCAGGTGGGGGCCGCGGTACACTCCCCGCCCATGGACCGCACCTTCCTCTCCGTCGGCGCCGTCTCGGCCGCGCTCGCCGTCGCGGCGGGCGCGTTCGGCGCGCACGCGCTCAAGGCGCGCCTCGGGCCCGACCTCCTCGCCATCTGGGACACCGGCGCGCGCTACCACCTCGCGCACGCGCTCGGGCTCTTCGCGGTCGCGTGGGCGGCGACGCGGTTCCCGGGCGCGGCGGTCGCGTGGGCGGGGTGGCTGCTCGTCCTCGGCACGGTGCTCTTCTCCGGGTCCCTCTACGCGCTCGCGCTCTCCGGCGTGCGCGCGCTCGGGGCCGTCACGCCGTTCGGCGGCGTCGCCTTCATCGCGGGCTGGCTCTGCCTCGCGTGGGCGGCCTGGCGCGGCTGACGCGGACGTTGCCGGCGCGCCCCGGCTCTGGCACGCTCTCACGCTTCGTATGAGCATCGCCCCGGGACGCTTCGCGCTCCTCCTCGTGCTCGCGGCGCGCGCCGCCCTCGCGGACGTACCCGCTCCGGCGCAGGCCCTCCCCGCTGCGGCCGCCCCCGACGGCCCGGCGCCCGCCGACGTCCGCGCCGGCGACGAGGGGGTGTTCCGCCTGCGGAGCGGCAGCACCATCGCCGGCCGCGTGGTCTCCCGGGACGCGGGCAGCGACGTCGTCCGCCTCCGCTCCGGGCAGGAGGTCGTGCTGCCGGCGGGCAGCCTGGTCGCCCGGGTCGGCGGGTACGAGGCGCCCGCCGCGGCGAGGCCCGCCGACGCGCGCCGGATCCGGCTCGCGCTGAAGGACGGCACCACCGTCGAGGGGGAGCTCGTCGAGCGCGGCGGGTCCTCGGTGACGGTCCGGGTGGATGGGCGCGAGCGCACCTACGCCTCGGCCGAGGTGCGCGGGGTGTTCGAGTACGCGTCCTTGCTGGAGCACCGCGGCGGACCGCCCGACGCCGCGCGCCTGCGCTACGTGCACGCGAGCGCCGCCCCCGGGCTCCCGGCCGGTGGCGTCCTCGTCGACGCGACGGCGGAGGGCGTCACCGTCGGCTACGGCGTCGTGGGCTGGCTCACCGCGACGGCGGGCCTCTCCACCCCGTACTGGTGGAACGGCCGCGCGGTCACCCCCGACGTCGTGCTCGGCGCGGACGGGCACCTGCCGCTCCTGCCGTGGCTCGGGGCGTCGGCCGGCCTGCGCGCCCAACGGACGGGGCGCGGGAACGTGCTCTGGGCCGAGGGGGCGGTGACGGCCGGCGACGAGGACTTCCACGCCAGCGTGTTCGCCGGGCCGCCCGTGGCCGGCGCCGGCCGGCTCGGCGCCCTCGACGGCGCGGTGGCGGGCGCCGCGCTCTCGAGCCGCTTCACCGCGCGCGTGACGGGGATCCTCGAGGTCTTCACGGCGGTGCGAGGTGAGCACGCGCTCGCCGGCGCGGGCGCGGCCCGGCTCCACCTCGCGCCGGCCTGGTCCGTCGAGCTCGGCGCGATGGGCTCGACGCGGGCGGTGCTCCCCTGGCTCGCGGTCACGTGGCGTCGCGAGGGATTCGCGCCGTGACGGGGCGCCGGCTGCTCGCCGCCCTGGCCCTCGTCGCGGCCGGCCCGTCCTGCGTGCTGCTCGACGATCGCACGCTCGTGGTGCGGCCGGCGGACGTGCTCTTCGCAGGCGCGACGGGCGACGTCGATCACGACCTCGAGCCCGTGCTCGAGCTCGAGGCGCGCACGACCGCCGCGCGGGTGGAACTCCTCCTCGACGGGGTGCGGGTCGGCGACCACCCCGCGAACGGGAAGATTCGCCAGGCGTTCCCCTTCTCTCCCGACGTCGGCGGCCCGGCGACGGGCGAGCACCGCCTCACGGTGCGCGAGGTGGGCGTCGCGCGTCCGAAGGAGGTGACACTGCCCTTCGAGTTCTTCCCGACCCGCCCCGCCGTGGTGCCGAGCCCCCCCGAGGGCTACGCCCCGCTCGACACCCGGACCCTCCGGCTGCGGTTCGAGCACGCGCCGCTCGCGTCGCGCCTCGGCGCGGACGACATCCGGCTCGAGCTCGACGGCGTGCCCTCCGGGGGCCCGCGCGTCGAGGGCGACGGCACCGTCCTCGCCTTCGACCTGCCGGCGCCGCTCGCGGCGTACGGCACGGTCGCGGTCGTCTACCCGCCCGCCCGGCTGTTCGGCGCGCGCTCGGACCGCGTCGTCCGGCACACGTGGACCGGCGCCCTCGTGGACGCGACGATCTCGCACGAGGGCCCGGACCTCGTCTCGGGCAAGGTGCTCCTCGGCGTCGCCTGGAGCGGGCGGTTCCCAGGGGCCGTCGAGCTGCGCGCCGGCGAGCGCGTGATCGCCACGCTCGGCCCTGCGCCGCCGACGCTCCCCGTGGAGTGGGACACGACCGGTGTGCCCGAGGGGACCTACCCGCTCTCCCTCGCCGCCGAGGGCTACCGCTTCCGGTACACGCCCGCGCCGCCGACGCTCGTCGTCGCGAACGCGCCCGCCGAGGGCATCACCTGCTCCACACCGACCGGGGACGTCCGGCCGCTCGCCGACGTGTGCGTCACCGTGGTCCCGCCCGCGAAGGTGACGATCGTGGACGGGTCCTTCGAGGTCGCCGGCCGCACGACCGCGGCGGCGATCTCGGGCGACCGTGCCTGCAGCTCTCTCGCGCGGGACGTCCGCTCGTTCTGGGAGCCGCTCGTCGCGCCGGCGTTCGAGCCGCCCGACCTCGGCGGCACGGCGACCTTCACGGCGACGCTGCGCACCGCGGCCGGCGTGACCGGCACCGCGAGCTGCGCCCTCGCCTGGCCGGCGTGGCGCGCGCCGCTCCCCGATCCGCTGCCGGGCCCGGTCGCCGCGCGCGAGGTCTCGCTCATCGGCGAGTCGGGGACCTGCGGGCTCCTCCCCGGGCTCTGCCTGGGCGCGGACGACGGCCTGCTCCTCACCGTCGGCGCCGGGGCCGAGGCGGGGCGCGTCCGCGCGTGGGCGCTCACCGGCGCCGGGTGGACCCCGGGGAGCTTCCTCGATGCCGGTGGGGCCGCCGCGGCCTCCTCCCTCGCGGGGGACCTGTGGGTGGAGCGGACCGGTGGCGGAGCGGGACGGCTCCGGCAGGCGCAGCTGCTCCCCGACCTGAACCTCGATCCCGCGGCGGACGCCGACGAGCCCGCGGTGTCCCCGGGCAGCACCGCGGCCGGCCAGTACGCCGCCCGCGCATGGACGGAGGCGCAGGCGAGCGGACGGGCGGTCGTGGCGTACGGCAAGGTGGTCCCCCGCCTCGACCCGGCCGCGGTGGCGTCGCAGCCGGCGGTGGCAGCCCCACCGGCGCTCTTCGCGGCCGGCCCGTACGACTCGACCTTCGCGGCCTGGATCGAGCGGCCCGCGGGCGGGGTGGCGGTGGTGCGCGCGGCGACGCTCTCCCCGTCCCTCGATCCCGTGGTGTTCGAGGGGGTGACGAACGCCGACCCCGCGGTGGACGCGGCGGAGCCGACCGTCTTCGCCGCGAAGGGGATCGCGATCGTCGCCTGGCGCGAGGGCGGGAGGCTCCTCGCGCGGGTCGTCACCGCGAGCGGCGTCGGGGACCCGGAGGTGCTCAACGCCGATCCGGCCCGCGCCGCGCGCCGGCCCCGCTTCGACACCGACGGCCGGGCGCCCACGCTGTACTGGCTCGAGGCCGACGCCGGCGGCGGCGAGGCGATCCGCGTGCGGCGGTACACGGGCTCGTCCTGGCTGCTCTACCCGCAGGCGGTGAACGGTCCCGCGCCCGGCGTCGTGGCGTCCTACGCCGTCGACGCCCACCGGGTGGCCTGGGTGGACGGCGCGGGCGGAGTCCACCTGCGCGTCGCCGGCTTCCCGCGCTGATCGACGCGCGTGTACGCCGTTCCCCGAAGGGTGCCGGAGCGGACGGAACCCTCGCGAGGGCCCCCCGGTTCGTGGCAGCATGCCTGCCCACATGTCCACGACCGCCGCCGCCCGCGAGCGCTTCCCCGGCTCGATCTGGTACCTCGCCTGGAACGAGGCCGCCGAGCGCTTCTCGTACTACGGCATGACGTCGATCCTCACCCTGCACCTCGTGCAGCACATGGGGATCGCGAAGAACGAGGCCGTCTCCTGGTACTCGTACTTCGTCGCGGCGGTGTACCTGATGCCGCTCGTCGGCGGCGTGCTCGCCGACCGGTGGTGGGGCCGGTACCACACCATCCTCTGGCTCTCGTTCGGCTACGTCGCGGGCCACCTCACCATCGCGTTCTTCGAGTCGCCCGCCGGCATGATCGTCGGCTGCGCGCTCATCGCGATCGGCTCGGGCGGCATCAAGCCCAACGCGTCCGCCTACGCCGGCGACCAGATCCCGAAGGGCAACAAGCCGCTCCTCGAGCGCCTCTACGACCTCTGGTACTGGATGATCAACGTCGGGTCGCTCTCGTCGCAGTTCGCGGTGCCCTGGCTCTACGAGAAGTACGGCCCGCGCGTCGCGTTCGGGACGCCGGCCGCCGCGATGGCGCTCGCGCTCGTGCTGTTCCTCCTCGGGAGGAAGCAGTACGTCCGGCCGCCGCCGTCCGGGCCCTCGCCGCACGGGTTCCTCCGCGTGCTCCTCGACGGGTTCTCGGGCGCCGGGGCGAGCTGGGGCGAGCGCGCCCTCGCGAAGCACCCCGCCGACGCGGTCGAGGGCGTCAAGGCCGTCTTCCGGATCGGCGTCGTCTTCGCGGCGGTCTCGGCGTTCTGGTCGCTCTTCTTCCAGTACGGCTCCACCTGGACGCTGCAGGCGGAGGAGATGAACCGCGCGCTCGGCGACTACACGATCCCCGCCGGCCAGGTGCAGACCCTCGACGCGCTCTTCGTGCTGAGCCTCATCCCGGTGCTGACCTTCCTCGTCTACCCGGCCATCGAGAAGCGCGTGCGGCTCACCGCGCTCCGCAAGATGGCGGCCGGCATGTTCATCATGGTGATCGCGTTCCTGATCACCGCCGCGGTCGAGGGCGAGCTCCGGGCCGGCCACCAGCTCCACGTGGCCTGGCAGATCCCGCAGTACTTCTTCCTCGCGGTCGCGGAGGTGCTCGTCTCGGTGACGGCCCTCGAGTTCGCGTACACGCAGGCGCCGGCGTCCTTCAAGAGCGCGATCATGGGCATGTGGTTCCTCACGTTCTTCGTGGGGAGCCTGCTCACCGGCATCGTCTCCGCCCTGAACCGGTTCCAGGGCGTCGGCTTCTACCTCTTCTTCGCGGCGCTCCAGCTCGTGGCCGCGGTCGCCTTCGCCGGCCTCGCGCGCTGGTACCCGGAGCGGCCCGCCGCGGGTGCGGCCGCGCAGCCGGCGGCCTAGGGAGAGGCCGTGCGCTACCCGCCGCAGGTCAAGTACATCATCGGCCAGGAGGCCACCGAGCGCTTCTCGTTCTACGGGATGCGCTCGATCCTCACGCTCTACATGCTGGACAGCCTGTACTTCGCGGAGGCCGACGCGAAGTCCTGGTTCCACCTGTTCGTGATGGCGAACTTCCTCACGCCGCTCGCCGGCGGGTGGATCGCCGACCGCTACTGGGGCCGCTACCGCACCATCCTCTGGATCTCGCTCGCCTACGTCGTCGGCCACGCCACGCTCGCCATCTGGGAGACGCCGGCGGGCCTCCTCGTCGGCTGCTCGCTCATCGCGCTCGGGGCGGGCGGCATCAAGCCGTGCGTCTCCGCGTTCGTGGGCGACCAGTTCGGCCCGGGCGAGGAGCGGCTGCGGGATCGCGTCTACGGCTGGTTCTACTGGTCCATCAACCTCGGCTCGTTCTTCTCGTACCTCACCATCCCGACGCTGCTGAAGACGGTCGGCCCCTGGGCCGCGTTCGGCGTGCCGGGCGTGCTCATGCTGGTCTCGCTCCTCTTCTTCTGGGGCGGCACGCGGCACTACCGGATGGCGCCGCCGTCGGGTCCGAACCCGCACAACGTCTACGCCGTCATCCGGGACGCCCTGCACAAGCTCGGCACCGGCCGCCCGGACCAGCACTGGCTCGACCTCGCCCGCGCGAAGCACCCGGAGGAGGCGGTCGAGGGCGCGAAGGCGGTCTTCAAGCTCGCCGGCGTGTTCGCGGCGGTCGCGTTCTTCTGGGCGCTCTTCGACCAGAAGGGCTCGACCTGGGTCATCCAGTCGAAGCAGCTCGACCGGATGATCCTCGGCTTCGAGTTCTCGCCCGCCGCCTTCCAGGTCTTCAACCCGGCCCTCGTGATGACGCTCATCCCGTTCCTCACCTGGGTGGTCTTCCCCGCGCTCGAGCGGCGGGGCGTGTCGCTCGCCCCGCTCCGCCGGATGACGCTCGGCATGTTCCTCACCGCGATCTCCTTCGGGGTCGCGGCGATCCTGCAGACCGTGATCGACGGCGGGCAGACCCCGAGCGTGATCTGGCAGCTCCCGCAGTACGTCTTCCTGACCACCGGCGAGATCCTGGTCTCGGTGACCGGCCTCGAGTTCGCCTACTCGCAGGCGCCGAAGTCGCTCCGCTCCACCATCATGTCGGTCTGGTTCCTCGCGGTGGCGGCCGGCAACGGGATCACCGCGATCCTCTCGAAGCTGCTGCGCCTGCATGGGGCGGCGAACTTCTGGGTGTACGCCGCGCTCATGCTCGCCGCGGCCTTCACCTTCCGCGAGGTGGCGCGACGGTATCGGCCCTGGTCGCCGGAAGCTGCTGCCCCCGCGGCCGCGGCGCGCTAGGATCCGCCCATGCTGATGAAGGAGACGCTCTGGGTCCGCCTGCTCGGCCTGCGCATCCCCGGCCTGCTCTTCTGCTCGCCGAGGGTGCTCGAGCTCGACGCGGAGGGCTGCGCGGTGGGCATCCCCCTCGGCTGGCGCACGAAGAACCACCTCGGCTCGATGTACTTCGCGGTGCTCTGCGCCGGGGCCGACCTCGCCGCGGGCCTCAACGCCTTCCAGCTCATCCGCGAGCAGCACCCGACGGTGAACCTCATCTTCGCCGACGTGAAGGCGCAGTTCCTGAAGCGGGCGGACGGCGACGTCGTCTTCCGCTCCCGGCAGGGCAAGCAGATCGCCGAGGCCATGGCGCAGACGGAGCGGACCGGAGAGCGGGTCACGTTCCCGGTCGAGATCGTGGCCACCGTTCCCTCGAAGTACGGCGACGAGCCCGTCGCGAAGTTCACGCTCGGGCTCTCGCTCAAGAAGAAGTCGGACAAGCCGGCGGAAGCGCCGAAGGCGGCCTGATGAACGCCAGAACCACCGCACTCGCCATCGTCGTCGCCGCGGGCCTCGCGCCCGCGGCCTCGTACGCCTCGAGCGGCATGAAGGCCTCGATCGAGGACGACTACCCCGCCGCGCTCGCCGCGGCGAAGGCCCGGAACGTCCCGATCGTCGTGGACGTCTGGGCCCCCTGGTGACCCACCTGTCGCTTCATGCGGGCGTACGTCCTCCCGGACCCGCGCCTCGTGAAGCTCGCCGGACGGTTCGTCTGGCTCGGCATCGACACGGAGAATCCGAAGAACCTCCGGTTCACGGAGAAGTTCCCCATCGACGCGTGGCCGTCCCTGCTCGTCGTGGACCCGGCCACCGAGCAGGTGGTGGTGCGCTGGGCCGGGACCGCCACGGCCGCGGAGATCGAGAAGCTCGCGATCGACGGTGAGCGGGCGCTGAAGACCGAGAAGGCCTCCCGCGCCGACGGCTACCTCGCCGACGCCGACCGGCTCCTCGGGGCCCGGGCCCACGCGAAGGCCGCCCAGGCGTACGGGAAGGCGCTCGAGGAGGGCGGCAAGGCCTGGCCCGGCTACGAGCGCGCCGCCGAGGCGCGGGTCTCGTCGCTCTCGCTCGCGGAGGACGCGGCGGGCTGCGCCGCCGCCGCGCGCGAGCTCTCGCCGGCGATCCGCGGGGCCCCCTCGGCCGCGCGCGTGCTCGCGCAGGGCATCGGCTGCGGGCTCTCGCTCGACGGCGAGGACGCGAAGAAGGCCGCCGTCGCGCCGCTGCTCGAGCGCGCGAAGAAGCTGCTCGGCGACCCGGCCGTGCTCGCCGACGACCGCTCCTGGCTCTACGACCAGCTCGTCAGCGTGAAGCGGGAGCAGGGCGACGAGGCGGGCGCGAAGGCGATGGCGGGCCGCTGGCTCCAGTTCCTCGAGCGCGAGGTGAGGCGCGCGAAGGGGCCCATGGAGCGCTCCGCCTTCAACGGCCAGCTCGTGAGCGCCGCGCTCGCGGCCGGCACGCCGGAGCGGGTGCTCCCGACCCTCGTGCAGTCGGAGAAGGACCTCCCGGGCGACTTCGCCCCGCCGACGCTCGTCGGCTACGTGAGCCTCAAGCTCGGGAAGAACGAGGAGGCGCTCGCGGCCGCCGACCGGGCCCTCGCGCTCGCGCAGGGTCCCCGGCGGATCCGGATCCTCGTCCTGAAGGGCCAGGCCGAGCAGGCGCTCGCCCGGCCGGACGCGGCGAGGGCCACCTTCCAGCAGGCCGTCGCGGAGGGCGAGGCGCTGCCCGACAACGCCCGGCCCACCGGGTTCATGCGGCAGGCGAAGAAGGCCCTCGACGCGCTGAAGCCGGCGGGCTCGTAGCGGCGGGCCGGGGCGCGGCGCTCACCCCGCGATCAAGAGGATCGCGACGAGCACCGCGCCCACGCCCGCCCCCTGCGGGCGCGTGAGGCGCTCGCGCAGGAAGACGGCGGCGAGGAGCACCGTGCTCGCGGGGTAGAGCGAGGAGAGCACGGCGGCGACGTCGAGCCGACCGGCCTGGCTCGCGAGGACGAAGAAGGCGTTCCCGCCCGCGTCGAGGAGCCCCGAGAGCAGCACGAGCGGCCACGCGGCGCGCGGCGGGACCTTCGCGACGGGCGAGGTCGCGAGCGCGATCGTGGAGAGCACCGCGGAGGTGCCGCGAGCGGCGGCGAGCGGCCAGAAGGTGCCGCCCTCGCCCGCGACGCGCATGAGGAGCAGGAAGCCGCCGAAGCCGGCGCCGGCGAGGAGCGCGAGGGCGAGGCCGCTCTGGCCGCTCGAGCCGGGCGCCTCGGAGGCGGCGACGAGCCAGATGCCGGCGAGGGCGACGCCGAAGCCCACGAGCTTCGGCCAGGGTGGCACGCCCTCGACGACGGCGCCCGCGAGCACCGGGATCGCCGCCGAGAGCACGGCGGAGACCGGCGCGACGACGCCCATCCGGCCCACGGCGAGGCCGCGGTAGAGCGCGGCGAGGCCGAGCGCGCCCGCGGCGCCCGCGGCGGAGGCCCAGAGGAGCGAGGTCGAGAAGGCGAGCGGCTCGCGGGCGACGAGCGCGACCGCCACGATCGACGCGACGCCCGCGGTCTGCCCCCACGCGAGCACGGCCTGGAGCGGCGCCCTGCGCGAGGCGAGGCCGCCGGAGAAGTCCCCGGCGCCCCAGGACGCGGCGGAGGTGAGGCCGAAGACGACGGCGGCGAGCTCGGGGGGCACGCGACTTCGTGCCACGAAGCGGTTCCCCCGGTCGAGCCCCCTGCGGGGAATGCACGGACCGTCCGGGCGTTCGCGATCTCGAGCCGACCGGAGGTCACCCATGCGCCCGCTGCTCCTCGCAGTCCTCGCCGCCCTCGCCACGCTCCCGCCCCGAGGCGCCGCGGCCGCCGAGCCCCGCGGCCCCGCCGGCGCGGGCGTGCTCCGGCAGCTCGACGAGGCTCTCGAGGGCGTGGTCGCGAAGGTCGCCCCGGCGGTCGTGCAGATCCAGGTCGCCGCCTACGGGCCGGAGGGCGGGGCGGGCGAGGGCGCCTCGGTGCTCGCGCGCCACCGGGCCATCGGCTCCGGGCTCGTCGTGGGCGCGGACGGCTGGATCGTGACGAACGCGCACGTCGTGGCCGGGGCCCAGCGCATCCGCGTCGCGATCGAGGGCGATCCCACGGCGCGCGGCGCCGGCCGGGCGCCGCGGCTCCTGCCCGCCCGCATCGCCGGGATCGAGCCCGAGGCGGACGTCGCGCTCCTGCAGATCGACGCGAAGGGGCTGCCCTCGGTGGAGCTCTCGCGGCGCGAGCTCAGGCCCGGCCAGCTCGTCTTCGCGGTGGGCAGCCCGCAGGGGCTCGAGAGCACCGTCACGATGGGCGTCGTCTCGTCGGTGGCGCGGCAGCCCGACCCGTCGCGGCCGATGGTCTACGTGCAGACCGACGCGCCCATCAACCCGGGCAACAGCGGCGGGCCGCTCGTCGACACCGACGGCGCGGTGGTCGGCATCAACACCTTCATCCTCTCGCGCAGCGGCGGCTCGGAGGGGCTCGGCTTCGCCATCCCGGCCCCGGTCGTGCGGTTCGTGGTCGACGAGCTCCGGCGCCACGGCCACGTCCACCACGCGCTCGTCGGCCTGTCGGCGCAGGGGGTGACGCCGGCGCTCGCGGCCGCCCTCGGCCTGCCGCGGAGCCGGGGCGTGATCGTCGCGGACGTGGCGCCGGGCGGGCCCGCCGACGCCGCCGGCGTCCGCGCGGGAGAGCTCCTCGTCTCGATCGACGGCCGGCCGATGGACGGGATGAGCGACCTCGGCAAGGCGCTCTACCTGCACCGCGCCGAGCGCCCCTTCGCCCTCGTCCTGGAGCGCGAGGGCCGGCAGCGGTCGCTCTCGATCCAGGGCGTCGAGCGGCCGCACGCCGAGGACCTCGTCGGCGGAGGCCTCGACCTCGCCCGCGCGGGCGTACCGGCGCTCGGCGTCGTGGGGGTGACGCTCGACGACGGCGTGCGCGGGCTGCTCCCGGCGCTGCGCGAGCCGTCGGGCGTGGTGGTCGTCGCGCGCACCGCCGACGGCGCGGAGGCCGCCACCGAGCTCAAGCCCGGCGACGTCATCCACGCGGTGGGCACGCGGCCGGTGCGCTCGGTGGAGGAGCTCCGCCTGGCGCTCTCGGCCCTGCCGGGCGGATCGACGGGCGTGCTCCGCTACGAGCGCGAGGGCCAGCTCGGCTGGCTCGAGTTCGACCTCGACTGAAGCGGCGGGCCCCCCCCGCTCACCGGCACGGGTACAGGCTCTGCGTGAAGAGCCACGCCCGGCCGCGCGCCTCGAAGCAGAAGGGCGCGCCCGGCGTGCCTGCGGCGCGGGCGCGGAAGTCGAGGCACGGCCGGCCCACCGGCCCGGCCTCCTCGTCGCGCGCGAAGGCGACCAGCACCGCCACCTGGGCGTGGTCGCGGAAGAGGGCGCGGAGCGACGGCGCGGTGCCCGCGGGCGCCGAGAAGCCCGGACCGCCGAAGAGCACGCCCCGCAGCCAGGAGCGCGGGGCGGAGAGGTCCTGCGCGACCTTCGCCTTCGGCACGACCCGCTCGCCGCAGCGCAGGCCCTCGGCGGGCACGCGCGCGAGGAGCGCGGCCACGTCCTCGCGCTCGATCTCGCGCCGCAGCGCCGCGCCCACCTTCACGAGCTCCGCCGCGATCGCCGCGCGCCGGGCCTCGACGGGGTCGCCGGGCGGATCCGCCGCGAGGGCGAGGGCGAGGAGGAGCGCGGGCACGGCGGGAGCCTACGCCTTCGGGCCGCCGCCGTCGCCCTCGTCACCGTAGTAGCGCTCGAAGCACTCCGGGCAGAGCCCGTGGCTGAACTCGGCCCGCGAGTGGTCGGAGATGTACGTCTCGATCCGCGTCCAGTAGCCCTCGTCGTCCTTGATCTTCTTGCAGTGCGCGCAGATGGGGAGGAGGCCGTGGAGCGTCTCCACCTTGCGGAGCGCGGTTTCGAGCTCCTCGACGGTGCGGCTGAGGGCGGCCGTCCGCTCCTCCACGACGCTCTCCAGGCGATCGCGGTGGACCCGCAGCGCCGCCTCGCTCCGCTCGAGCGCGCCGAGCTCGCGGGCGCGGGAGACCGCGAGGAAGGACGCCGCCGCGAGCGCCGGCGCGAGCCGCCGGTAGCGCGGCAGGTGGTCCGGAAACGCGACCCCCTCGAAGCCGAGGCGCGCGACGGGTCCACCCGCGGGCCCGAGGCGCACGAGCAGGCCCGGGCCGCCGGGGCCCGGCGCGAGCTCGCCCCCGAAGGCGCGCAGGGCCGCCTCGAGCGCCGTGAAGTCGCCGGCGCCCCGCCGCATCACCTCGCCGTCGAGCGGCCCGCCGAGCACCAGGATCGCGAGCCGCTCGGGCGCGAAGAGCACGTCGACGAGGTCGGCGAAGCGCTCGAGCACCTCCGGCTCTCCGAGGGTGGGCGGCAGCTCGTAGAGGGTGTCGAGGAGCGCGGCCTGATCCGCCCCCCGGTGCTCCGCGTCCAGCCTGCGCGACGTCTCGAGGACGAGCGCCACCTCGCGCGCGAGGTGGTCGAGCGAGACGGCATGCCGCTCGAGCGGGAGGTCGAGCGCCGCCGCGAGCTCCCGCGCCGCGGCGGGCGCGCCCGCGTCGAGTCCGGTGTCGAGCAGCACGACCTTGCGGTGCGACTCGCGCAAGAGCTCGAGGGCGGGCGCGAGCGGGCCCCCCTGCGCGAGCTCGTCGCGCCAGGTGCGGAGCCAGCCGGGCGTCACGAGGAGCGCGCCGGCGGCGAGCGCGGGGTCGAGGAGCGCGCCGTCCGCCAGTAGGTGGAACGTCGTCGGCACGGGGGGCCAGGCCGAGAGGAGGCGCGGGTCGGCGCACGCCGCGACGAGGGGCGGCGGCTCGCTGGGCCGCGGCGCCGGCGGCTCCCTGCGGAAAGTGCCGCCCGCCGAGCAGCGCGCGGGGCAGGGCGCCCGCCGCACCTCCACGTGCGCGCCGAGCCTCGCCGTCGCCTCCCGGACCTCCTCGACGAGGAACCGGCAGGCGAGGAGCGGCGGGGCGGCGGCGGTCATGCGACCGCCCCGGCCCAGGTGAGCGGGTGGCGGCCGAACCGCTGCGCGGCCTCGGCGATGGCGAGCAGCGTCTCGAGCGGGACGGGGTAGGGGATCTCGCCGTGGTGCTCGTAGAGCACGAACCCGCCGCAGGGGGCCGCCGCCGCGAGGGCCGCGCGCACGGCGCGAGCCGCGTCCTCGGCGCCGCCGGCGTGAATGGCGAGGGAGTCGAGCCCGCCGAGGAGCACCGCGCGCCCGCGCGTGCGCTCGCGGAAGGCCGCGAGGGGCTCGCCCATCGACGCCACGAGCGCGCCGGCCCCCGCCTCGAGCACGGCGTCGACGCGAGCGAGGGCGCGGGCGGAGGCGTGCGAGACGCCGGCGGGGGCGCCGATCCCGGTGAGCGTGCGCCGGAGCGAGGGGAGCGCGAAGCGCTGCTGGAGGGCCGCGCTCGAGATATCGGTCGCGCCCACCGGGTCGATGACCGTGATCGCCCCCGCGCCGGCCGCGCGCTGGGCGAGCGCCCAGGCGATCGTGAACCGCTCGTTGACCGCGAGGAGCCGGTCGGCGTCGGCGGGCGCCTCGTGCAGGAGCTCGAGCCAGACGTGCAGGCCGAGCTGCATGGGCGGGAGCGAGTACGGGGACATCACCGCGCCCATGAGCAGGCACTCGCCGTTCGCCCGGGACGAGAGTGCACGGGTCGTCTCGAGGACGCGCCGCAGCGCCGGCACCGCCGTCGGATCGGGCGCCTCGAGCGTGCCGAGCCTCGAGAGCCGCAGCGTGGGCGGGCCGGGCACGGGCGGCCCGTCGGCCTGGAAGACCGTCTCTCCGCCGAAGGCCTCGTGCTCGACGCTGACGTAGGGGTAGGCCTGCAGCATGTCGTGGCCGAGCAGCGCGCGGAGGCGGAGCTGGCCCTCGGCCACGGCGTGGGGATCCTCGAAGTAGGCCTGCAGCGGCGTCCGCAGGAGCCGCGCGCCGTGGAGCGTGGCCGGGATCCAGTACGGGACGCGATCGAGGAGCCGCCCCTCGAGCGCGGCGCCGATCCGCTCCATCGAGGTCGGGGCGCTCACGGCCGCCTCCCCAGCCCCGCGAGCGCGGGGGCCTCGGCGGCCGAGCGGCCGAAGCCGTCGGCGCCCACCTTCCGCCAGAGCCCGGGGTCGAGCCTGAACGGCGCGCCGCCGACGATCACCGGCGCGGCCGAACCGCGCGCGCGCAGCTCGCCCACGAGCGCCTCCACGGCGAGCGCCGAGCGCAGGAGGAGCGTGCTCACCATCACCACGGCCGCGCCCTCGCCCGCGGCGCGGGCGGCGAAGTCGGCCGGGGGCAGCGCCGCGCCGAGGTCGAGCACGGTCGCGCCGGCGGCGCGGAGGTGGGCGGCGACCATGCGCTTGCCGAGCACGTGCTGGTCCTCGAGGACCCCGAGCGCGACCCGGGTGCCCTGGCCCTCGCCGGCGGGGGCGTCCGGGGCGAAGCGCGCCGTGAGCTCCTCGACGATCCGGCCCGCCATGTACACCTGCGAGAGCGAGGCATGCCCCGCCTCCCAGGCCGCGCCGATGCGGTCCAGCGCGGGCACGAGCAGCTCGTCGACGACCTGGTGGGGGGATGCGCCCTGGCCGAGCGCTCCGCTCACGAGCTCGCCCACCGCGGCGCGGTCCACCGCGAGCAGCTCTCGCTCGAGCCCGTCCACCGGCAGAAGTACGGTCATTCCGGCGCACCTCGGCCGCGCGGCGGCCCACTCCCAAGGTAGCACCCGGCGTGCCGATTTCATGGGGACACGGCGACGAAGCGTACCCTCCGTGAAGCGGCCGACGACGTGCGGCGCCCCCCGGCCCAACCACGCGGATCAAGGCACGCGCAGCCGGTAGAGGTGCACCTCGAGAGGGCCGTTCCAGAGGCGGTGGTCGATCTCCGGCTTCACGGGGAGTCCCTGAAGGAGGAGGGGGTTCCCTGACAGGAGGAGCGCCGTCCACCCATGGTGCCGACCCAGCATCTCCCCGAGCCCACGGTAGAAGCCGCTCAGCTTGCGCGTCTCGGTGTCCTGGCGCACCGCCCGGGGGCGTGGCGCCTTGCCGCGCTGCCCGGACGCGGTCTCATCGTCGCCGCTCATGAGCCGCTCGCCATAGGGCGGGTTCATCGCGAGGGTGCCGGGCTCGCCGGTGGGCTCGAGGTCGCGGGCGTCCCCCGCCTCGATCTCGATGTCCGCCTCGAGGCGGGCCGCGAGCACGTTCCTCCGGAGCGCCTCGAGCGCCTTCGGGTGGAGGTCGCGCGCGAGGATCCGTGCGGGCGCGCGCGGCAGCACCGCGGCCCGCGCCTCGGCGCGGAGCCGGTCCCACGCGGACTGGGGCGCGCCGCGGTAGGAGGGCCAGCGCTGGAAGGCGAAGGCGCGGTCGAGCCCGGGCGCGATGCGGCGGGCCCGGAGCGCGTGCTCGATGGCGAGCGTGCCGGAGCCGGCCATCGGGTCGACGAACGGGCGCTCGAGGTCGGCGCCGCCGAGGAGCAGCACCGCCGCGGCGAGCGTCTCCTTGAGCGGGGCCGGGCCCTGCGAGACCCGGTACCCGCGCCGGTGCAGGACGTCGCCCGCGAGGTCGAGCGAGAGCGTCGCCTCGCCGCGCGAGAGGTGGAGCACGATCCGGACGTCGGGGTCCTTCGGGTCGACGTCGGGCCGCGCGCCGAGCTTGTCGCGGAGCGCGTCGACGACCGCGTCCTTGACCTTGAGCGCCGCGAAGCCGGAGTGGACGATGGTCTCCGACTGCACCGAGGCGTCCACCGCGAGCGTGGTCTTCGCGGTGAGCCACGGCTCCCAGTCGATGGCGCGCGCCCCGGCGTAGAGCCCGTCGGCGTCGGCGGCCGGGAACTTCCCGAGCTCGAGCAGCACCCGCATCGCGGTGCGGGTGTGCAGGCAGACCCGCATGCCCACCTCGAGCTTGCCCTCGAACGAGACGCCGCCGCGCTCGCCGCGGACGGCGTGCAGCTTCAGGCCGGAGAGCTCCTTCCGGAGCGCGCCCTCGGTGCCGCGGGCGCAGGTGGCGAAGAACCTCACGCGAGGCTCATATCACGCCACGCTCCCCTCAACGCAGCGCCTGGACCTCGATGCGGCGGTTCGCGGCGCGGCCGCGGGCGGTGAAGTTGGGCAGCACCGGGCTCGCGCCGCCGCGGCCAGCCCAGCTCAGCCGGCCGGCGTCCACGCCGAGCTGCACGAGGCGGCGCGCGGCGGCCTGGGCCATGGCCTGCGAGAGCTTCGCGTCGGCCTCGGGCTCGGAGGTGGCGTCGACGAAGCCCTCGAGGCGCACCTTCAGGTCGGGCGAGGCGCCGAGCGCCCGCGCGAGGTCGGCGAGGCCGGCGTCCTGGGCGAGCTCGGCGGTGCGGCCCTCGAAGGCGACGTCCTCGACCACGAGGCGGCCCGGGTCGGCGAGCCGCCTCGCCCAGGCGGTCGAGCGCCGCGAACTGCCCTCGACGCGGCCGGCCGGCGCGGGCAGCACCGGCGTCGGCGCCGTCGCGAGCTGGGGCGGGGGCGGGAGCGGGACGCTCGTCGAGTCGAGCGCGGCCTTCGGGGGCAGCTGCGGCGCGGCCGGCCGGCCCTCGACGAGCGCGTACTCGCGGAGCGCCTTCACCCGCGCCTCGTCGAAGCAACGCTTGCGGCCGGTGTCGCCGAGCCGCATCAGCACCGGCTGCACGAGCGCCGCGGTCGCGCGCTGCACGGCGCCCTCGGGGCGCTCGTCGCCGGTGACGCTGGCGCGCGTGGTGGCGGCGAAGAGCAGGTGGCGGTCGCCGGCGAGCGCGAGCCGGACGGTCACGAGGAGCTCGGCGCCGCCGCCGGCCTCGTGCGCGCGGCCCTCGACCGCGCCGTAGAGCGCGGCGTCGGCCCCGAGCAGCTCGGCGAGCTCGAGCGCGAGGCTCGGGGAGATGCCGGGCGGCAGCTCGAGCGGGGTGTCGCGGAAGATGGCGCGGAGGTCGCCGAGCGGCAGCACGCGGGTGCGCTCGGGGTCGATGCCCGCCGCGAGCGTGGCGGTCGCGGCCTCGGCGGCGAGCGGCGCGTCGGAGGCGTTCTCGAACGGGGCCACCACGAGGCAGCGCACGCGGGCGAGCTCGGCGGCGCGGAGGACCTCCAGGCCCGCGCCCTGGCCCGTGCCGTTGCCGCGCGCCGCGGCGCACCCCGCGAGGCAGGCCGCGAGCGCGGCGGCCAGGCCGGCGGCCCGGGCGGTGGGAGGAAAGCGGTGCATGTGTGCATCGTACCCGGGTTTTCGCCTCCGCCGGGCCCCCGCGTGGCCGTCCCTTCGAGGTGACGCGTTCACGGTTCCGTCGCTTTCGGTCCTTGTTCCCGTCACATTCCCGTGCGTTAACGTGGCCCCGTGACCTCGGTCCTCCTCGTCGACGACGAGCGCGATCTGCTCTCGCTCCTCGACTTCAACCTCCGCGCGGCCGGCTTCGAGACCGCCCTCGCCACCACCGGCGAGCAGGCGCTCGCCCAGGTGAAGCGCAAGGTGCCCGACCTCGTCCTCCTCGACCTCATGCTGCCGGACGTGCCCGGCACCGAGGTCTGCCGCCAGCTGAAGGCCGACCCCCGCACGAAGCACGTGCCGGTGGTCATGCTCACCGCGAAGGGCGAGGAGGTCGACCGGGTGGTCGGCTTCGAGCTCGGCGCCGACGACTACGTGACGAAGCCCTTCAGCGTGCGGGAGCTCATCCTGCGCCTCAAGGCGCTCGTCCGCCGGGCCGGGCCCTCCCGCGCCTCCGAGCGGCCGCCGGAGCAGGTCGGCCCGATCCGGGTCGACGTGGACGCGCACCGCGTCTTCGTGGACGACGCGGAGGTGACGCTCACCCCGCTCGAGTTCAAGCTCCTCTCGACGCTCATGTCGCGCCTCGGCCGCGTGCAGTCGCGCGAGCAGCTCCTCGAGGACGTCTGGGAGATGTCCTCCGAGGTCGAGACCCGCACCGTCGACACGCACGTGAAGCGCCTGCGCGAGAAGCTCGGCTCCGGCCGCGACCTCCTCGAGACCGTGCGCGGTATCGGGTACCGCCTGGTCGACCCCACCGATCGGAGCTGAACGTGTTCGGCCACACCCGCCTCTCCGCCGCCGTCGCCGCGCTCCGGAAGGAGCTCAGCGGCGGCCCCCGCGCCGACCTCGGCGTGGAGGTGCGCCAGCTCGCCGAGCTCCTCATGGAGCGCGAGCGCCGCCGCGGCGTGCAGGCTCCGAAGGACGCGCCCGAGGCGGAGCTCCTCGCGGCGCTCCCGGACGCCGCGGCCCTGGTCTCGCGCGAGGGCTGGGTGCGGGTGTCCAACGCGGCCTTCGACACGCTCGCCGCGAAGGGGCGGGCCCAGGGGCTCACGCCGCTCGAGATCACGCGCTCCGCGGAGCTCTCCGAGGCGGTGAAGCGCGCCCTCGAGGGGACCGCCCGGCGGCTCGAGCTCACCATCGGCCAGCGCGCCTACTTCGTGCACCTCGCCCCGCTCATCCGCGGCGAGGTGCTGCTCATGATGCGCGACGTGACCGACGCGCGACGCTCCGAGGCCGTGCGCCGGGACTTCGTCGCGAACGCCAGCCACGAGCTGCGCACGCCCATCTCGGCGATCCGCGCGGCCGCGGAGACGCTGCTCGGCGGCGCGGTGGACGACCCGGCCACGGCCCGGTCGTTCGTCGAGATCGTGGCGCGCCACGCCGAGCGGCTGGCGCGGCTCACGCAGGACCTCCTCGACCTCTCCCGGATCGAGTCGCGGCAGTGGCGGCTCGACGCCGTGCCGGTGGACGTCGCGGCCCTCGGCCGGCAGGTCGTGGAGCTCGTGGCCGGCGCGGCGCGAGAGAAGGGCATCGCGCTCCGCTGCGAGATCCCGGAGGGCACCACGGTGCGGGGCGACGCGAGGGCCCTCGAGCAGGTCCTCGTGAACCTCGTCGACAACGGGGTGAAGTACACCGCCCAGGGCTCGGTCGTGCTCGGCGCCGAGCGGGAGCGCGACGACGTCCTCCTCACCGTCGTCGACACCGGCCCGGGCATCGAGCAGCAGCACCTGCCGCGGATCTTCGAGCGCTTCTACCGCATCGACGCCGGGCGCTCGCGCGACCAGGGCGGCACCGGCCTCGGGCTCTCGATCGTGAAGAACCTCGCGCAGGCCATGGGCGGCGACGTGGGCGTCGAGAGCGGCGCCGGCGGTTCGCGCTTCTGGCTGCGTTTGCCGGCGCCCTGAAATCGTCACGACCGCGCCGCGGGCGCGCCATGGCGGTCCCGTAGATCGAGTCCCCGTAACGCACACAAGGGGATTCGACGACATGAACCGTCTCATCGCCGCGCTCGCGGCGCTCGCCATCGCACCCGCCGTCCTCGCCCAGGAGTCCCAGCCGGTCGACACCGCCGCGCTCGAGGGCAAGGTCACCTCGCTCGAGGAGCAGTACGCGGAGACCAAGGCCGCCGTCGCGGCCCTCCAGAAGCTGAAGCTCTCGGGCTACATCCAGGCCCGCTGGGCCTACAACGAGACCGGCCTGCCGGTCGGCGCCGGCGCCAACGCCTACAACACCACGCCGGAGACCGCCCCCAGCCAGAACGGCTTCTTCATCCGCCGCGGCCGCCTCAAGGCCGTCTACGGCGCGGACCTGTCCGACTACGTCCTCCAGATCGACGTGACGCCGAACGGCGTCGCCATCAAGGAGGGCTACGCGACCCTCAAGCTGCCCGCGGGCTGGGCCGTCGACGCCGGCCTCCAGCTCTTCCCGTTCGGCTACGAGGTCTACAGCCGCTCCTCCTCCGACCTCGACACCCTCGAGCGCGCCCGCGTCACCCGCGCGTTCCTGGGCGGTGAGTACGATCTCGGCATCGCGGTCCGCGGCCAGATCGCGAAGCTCGTCAACGTGAAGGTGGGCGTCTTCAACGGCAACGGCATCGACTCCGGTCAGACGGGCAAGGACAACGACCAGCTGAAGGACGTCATCGGCCGCGCCACGGTCGACCTCGGCATGCTCACCGCCGGCGTCTCCGGCTGGTACGGCAAGACCGTCAACTACGCGCGCGCCGACGACAAGAAGTACGACCGCGTCCGCGCCGCGGTCGACGCGCAGCTCTACCTCGACCTCCTCCCGATCGGCGGCACCGCGCTGAAGGGCGAGTGGATGTGGGGCCGCACCACGATCGGCACGAACAACGCCAACGGCGGCGCGGGCGGCAACCTGCCCGGCCTGACCTCCGGCGCGCCGGTCCCGACCGGCAACGGCTGGTACGCGCTCGTCACGCAGAACGTGCTCGCCCACAACCAGGTCGCCGTGAAGTTCGAGCAGTACACCCCGAACCTGACCGCGAGCACCGACGGGGCCACGAACGCCACCGTGAAGACGCAGCGTGAGGTCCAGGTCGCCCTCCACACCTACGTGGGCGAGGGCGGCAAGGTCACGCTCGCCTGGTTCCACCCGATGAACGGCAAGGCCGGCGAGAAGGCCGTCGAGCCGAACGCGGACCAGTACATCCTCCAGGTCCAGGCGAAGTTCTAGGCCGGGCCCCTCGCTGACATCCGAAAGCCACAGGAGAAGAACGACATGAAGCGCATCCTCCTCGCCCTCGTCGCCGCCGCCCTGCCCGTGCTCGGTCACGCCCAGGCCGTCACCGTCAAGGGCTCCGACACGATGGTGATCCTCGCCCAGCGCTGGGCCGAGAGCTACATGAAGGCCCAGGCCGGCAAGCGCGTGCAGGTCACCGGCGGCGGCTCCGGCATCGGCCTCGCCGCCCTCATCAACGGCACGACCGACATCGCGAACGCCTCCCGCTCCATCAAGGACTCCGAGATCGCGAAGGTCCGCGACCGGTTCAACGTCCTGCCGACGGAGATCGCCGTCGCGAAGGACGGCGTCGCCCTCTACGTCAACGAGGCGAACGCGGTCGACACGCTCACGATCGCCCAGCTGAAGGCCATCTACACCGGCGACGTCACGAACTGGAAGGAGGTCGGTGGGCCGGACGCGAAGATCGTCCTCTACTCCCGCGAGAACTCCTCCGGCACGTACGTGTTCTTCAAGGAGAACGTGCTCGGCGGCGCCGACTACGCCGCGAACGCCCAGACGCTCCCCGGCACCGCCGCGGTGGTGAACGCGGTCGCGAAGGAGAAGTTCGGCATCGGCTACGGCGGCGCCGCGTACGCGAAGGGCATCAAGGAGGTGAAGGTGGTCGGCAAGGACGGGAAGGGCTGGCTGCCGAACGCCGAGAACGTCGCCGCGGGGACCTATCCCCTGTCGCGCAAGCTCTTCATGTACACGCGCGGCAAGCCCTCCGGGGACGCGAAGGCCTTCATCGACTACTGCCTCTCGCCGGAGGGCCAGAAGGTCGTCACGGAAGTGGGCTACTTCCCGGTGAAGTAGTCACCCCGGCGCAACGGCCCCGTCACCGGAACGTCACGCAGGAGCGCTACCTCCGTGTCCGTGGCCAACGGCACCACAGCAGGGCTCGCGGGAGAGAGGGGGGATCGCCCCCTCCCCGCGATCCGCCGGCGACAGCTCCGCGAGGCGGCGATCGAGGTGGGCATCACCCTCGTCGCCCTCACCGGCATCGCGGCGGTCATCCTCATCTTCGTCTTCGTCGGGCGCGAGGCGCTCCCCATCTTCACCTCCGAGGAGGTGCGGGCGGAGACCGACCTCGCGCGGATGTTCCTCCCGCAGGTCTGGCGGGAGGGGAAGGCGGCCTTCTTCTCGTGGCAGCCCGTCTCCGACGTCCCGAAGTACTCGATGGTGCCGCTCTTCGTCGGCACCCTGAAGACGACCTTCGTGGCGATGGTCATCTCGGTCCCGCTCGGGGTCGCCGCGGCGGTCTACACCTCCGAGTTCGCGCCCCGGCGCCTCAAGGAGGTCCTGAAGCCCACCATCGAGATGCTCGCCGGCATCCCCTCGGTGGTGGTCGGCTTCTTCGCCCTGCTCGTCATGGCGACCGTCTTCCAGGACACCTTCGGCTTCGCCTACCGCCTCAACGCGGTGGTGGCCGGCGCGGCGCTCGCGATCACGGTGGTCCCGGTCATCTTCACGGTCTCGGAGGACGCGCTCACCGCGGTGCCGCGCAGCTACCGGGAGGCCTCGCTCGCGCTCGGCGCGACGAAGTGGGAGACCGCCTTCAAGGTCGTGCTCCCGGCGGCGGCCCCCGGCGTCCTCGCGGCGGTCGTGCTCGGCTTCGGGCGCTCCATCGGCGAGACGATGATCGTGCTGATGGCGTCGGGCAACGCGGCCATCACGAGCTGGTCGCTCGGCGAGTCGGTCCGCACGCTGCCCGCCACCATCGCCGCCGAGATGGGCGAGGTGGTCTTCGGCGGCGCGCACTACTCGGTGCTGTTCTTCATCGGCGTCGAGCTCTTCCTCTTCACCTTCGTCCTCAACACGCTCGCCTCGGTCTTCGTGAGGCGCCTCGTGAGGCGGATGTCCGGGGGGGCCGCGTGAGCGTGACCTCCCGCAAGGTCGCCGGCACCTTCCTCACCTGGGCGACCGGGGGCGCCGCGCTCCTCATCGTCGGGATGCTCGCCGTGATCCTGGCGGACATCACCCGGGGCGGCGTGGGCCGGGTGAGCTGGACCTTCCTCACCGCCGCGCCCGAGGAGGGCATGACGGCGGGCGGCATCTTCCCGGCCATCTACGGCACCGCGATCATGACGCTGATGATGACGGTGGCCGTGCTGCCGGTCGGCGTCGTCACGGCCATCTACCTCCACGAGTACGCGCCGCCGCGCTCGCGGATCGCCGGGGCCATCCGCGCCGCCATCAACAACCTCGCCGGCGTGCCCTCCATCGTGTTCGGGCTCTTCGGCGTCGGCTTCTTCATCCAGTTCGTCGGCCGCGGGCTCGATCACGCGCTCTCCGAGCCCGGGACGCTCACCTACGGGAAGCCGTCGCTCGTCTGGGCGGCGCTCACGCTCGCGATCCTCACGCTGCCGGTCGTCATCGTCGCGACCGAGGAGGCCCTCCGGGCCGTGCCGCGCGAGCACCGCGACGCCTCGCTCGCGCTCGGGGCGACGAAGTCCCAGACGCTCTGGAAGGTGATCCTGCCCCAGGCGCTGCCCGGCATCCTCACCGGCGCGATCCTCGCGGTGGCGCGCGGCGCGGGCGAGGTCGCCCCCATCCTCTTCACCGGCGTCGCCTACTTCCTGCCCGACCTGCCGACCTCGGCCTGGTCGCAGTTCATGCACCTCGGCTACCACGTGTACGTGCTCGCGACGCAGTCGCCGGACGTCGAGGCGACGCGGCCGCTCCTCTACGCGACCGTGTTCGTGCTGCTCGCCCTCACGTTCGCCCTCAACCTCGTGGCGATCGCCATCCGCACCCAGACGCGGCGGAAGGCCGCCGCGGGGCACTAGAGCCAACCACCATGAGCGCCACCGACACCGCGCCCGCACCGAAGATCAAGATGGAGGCGAGGAAGCTCGACATCGCCTACGGCCCGAAGCTCGCCGTGAAGCAGGTGAACCTGCAGCTGCCGGAGCACCAGGTCACCGCCCTCATCGGCCCGTCCGGCTGCGGGAAGTCCACCTTCCTGCGCTGCCTGAACCGGATGAACGATCTCATCCCGGGCGCGAAGGTGGAGGGCGAGATCCTCCTGGACGGGCGGAGCATCTACGCGAACCACCTCGACGCGGTGGAGCTGCGCCGCCGGGTGGGGATGGTGTTCCAGAAGTCGAATCCGTTCCCGAAGTCGATCTTCGAGAACGTCGCCTACGGCCTCAAGGTCTCCGGGGTGCTCAAGGACCGGGTCGAGATCGCGGACCGGGTGGAGCGGTCGCTCCGGAACGCGGCGCTCTGGGACGAGGTGAAGGACCGCCTCGGCGAGAGCGCGCTCGGCCTCTCGGGCGGCCAGCAGCAGCGGCTCTGCATCGCCCGCGCGCTCGCCATCGAGCCGGAGGTGCTGCTCATGGACGAGCCGGCCTCCGCCCTCGACCCGATCGCGACCGCCAAGATCGAGGACCTCATCCACGAGCTCAAGTCGAGCTACACGATCGCGATCGTGACCCACAACATGCAGCAGGCCGCCCGGGTCTCCGACCAGACCGCCTTCTTCTACATGGGCGAGCTCGTCGAGGTCGGGCCGACCGAGCAGATCTTCACGAACCCGCGCGAGTCCCGCACCGAGGACTACGTGACGGGCAAGTTCGGGTAGCCTCGGGGGACGGGACAGGGCATGGCGACGCACACCGACAAGGCGTACGAGGCGGAGCTCCGGGATCTCCGCGAGAAGCTGCTCGAGATGGGCGGGCTCGTCGAGGCCGCGCTCTCCTCGGCGGTCCGGGCGATCACCGAGCGGAACGTGGACCTCGCGGAGAAGGTGAAGGCCCGCGACCGCGAGATCAACCGCATGGAGGTCGCGGTCGACCAGGCGTGCCGGCGGATCCTCGCGCTCCGGCAGCCGGCCGCCTCCGACCTGCGCTTCATCACCACCGCGCTCAAGATCGTGGTCGACCTCGAGCGGATGGGCGACCTCGCCGTCAACATCGGCGAGCGCGCCGTCGACCTCGCCCAGGCGCCGCCGCTCGCGCCCCAGCACGAGCTCCAGAAGCTCGCCGACCTCTCCGAGGCGCAGCTGAAGCGCGCGCTCGACGCGTTCGTGGCGGGCGACGTCGCGAAGGCCGAGGAGGTCATGCGGGGCGACCAGCTCCTCGACGCCCTCTACCTCAAGATCTTCAACGAGCTCATCCAGCACATGATGGAGGACTCGAAGAACATCCGCCGCGCGACCGCGCTCATGTTCGCGGCGAAGCACCTCGAGCGCTTCGGCGACCACGCGACCAACCTCGCCGAGATGGTCGTCTACATGGTGCGCGGGACGGACGTGCGGCACCCGAGGAGCCGGGCGTGAGGCGCGCCTAGGAGTCGGCGGGCGCGAGCAGGCGCTTCACGTCGTCCGGCGAGAGCACCTTCCCCGTCGATCTCACCGCGCCGTCCACCACGAGCGCCGGGGTGGACATGACCCTGAACTTCATGATCTCGCGCAGGTCCTCGACCTTCTCGACGGACGCCGCGAGCCCGAGCTCCGCGACCGCCCGCTCGGCGTTCGCGGTGAGCTGCTTGCACTTCGCGCACCCCGTCCCCAGCACCTGGATCCTCATCTCCGCGCACCTCACAGCACCGCGTTGAACAGCCAGCCCACGGCCAGGATCCCGCTCGCCACCACCCCCACGAACGCGGCGATGAGCGGGGGCCGGAGCACCTTGCGGAGGATCACCACCTCCGGCAGCGAGAGGCCGATCACGGCCATCATGAAGGCGAGCACCGTCCCGAGCGCCGCCCCCTTGCCGAGGAGCGCCTGGACGACCGGGATGATGCCCGCAGCGTTCGAGTACATCGGCACGCCCAGGAGCACGGCCGCCGGGACCGACCACCAGGCGGACCTGCCCATGAACGTCGCGAGGAGCCCCTCGGGCACGTAGCCGTGGATGCCGGCGCCGACGGCGATGCCGGCGAGCACCCAGGGCCAGACCTTGCCGACGATCTCGCGGACCGCCGCGGCGCCCTTCTCGACCCGGCCCGCGAACCCGAGGCGCTCCCGCTCGAACGAGGCCTCCGCGTGCATCGACGCGTACACCCACGGCTCGACGTGGCGCTCGAGCTTCATCCGGCCGAGCACGAAGCCCGAGGCGATCGCGATGGTGAGGCCCGTCGCGAGGTAGAGCGCCGCGACCTTCCAGCCGAAGAGGCCGAAGAGGAGCACCAGCGCCACCTCGTTCACCATCGGCGCCGAGATGAGGAACGAGAGCGTGACGCCGAGGGGGATCCCGACCTCGACGAAGCCGATGAAGAGCGGGACCGCCGAGCAGGAGCAGAACGGGGTCACCACGCCGAGCAGCGCGGCGAGCACGTTGCCGGCCGACTCGCGCCTTCCGGCCAAGATCGCGCGCGTCCGCTCGGCCGTGAAGAAGGACCGGATGATCCCCACGACGAACACGATGAGCGTGAGGAGCAGGAGGACCTTCGGCGTGTCGTACAGGAAGAACGCGACGCTCTCCCCGAGGTGAGAGCCCGGCGCGAGCCCGAGCGCGTCGAACGTGAGCCAGCGCGAGAGCGGGAAGATGGCGGCGTAGGCGGCGACCCAGCAGGCGAGGGCGACGGCGAGCGCGAGGGCGACCCGCGGGGTCCGGGAGGGACCGGTGGAGGGGGCGCGGGCGTGCGGCGAGGCGCTGGCGGCGGCGATGGTCATGAGCGTGCGGGCCTCAGGCGGCGGTGAACAGGAAGTAGAGGCCTCCCGCGAGGACCGCGAGGCCGGCCCCGACGCGCAGGGCCGCCGTGGCGCGGCCGCCGGCCCGGGAGGAGACCCAGCGCTGGACGTGCTGCACCGACACGCCCGCCGCCACGATCGCGAGGGCGTGGCCCAGGCCGTAGAGCGCGACCAGGGCGGCGCCGGTCCAGCTCCCGCCCGCCCCGGCCGCGAACGCGAGGCCCAGGACGGGCGCCATGAACGCGAACGTGCACGGGCCGAGCGCCGCGCCGAACACCGCCCCGAGGAGGAGCGCGCCGGGGATCCCCTGGAGGCGCGACGCGGCCGGCGTCGACCACGACGGCATCGGCACGAGCCCGACGAGGTGGAGGCCCACGAGGAAGAAGACCGCGGCGAGGACGTAGCTGCCGGTCCGGCCCACGTCGCCCGCCATCCGGCCCAGGAGCACGGTGGCGACGCCCACCACGGCGATGCTCGCGAGGTTCCCCAGCGCGAAGGCGCCGGCGAGCGCCGCCGCCCGGCGCGGCCCGGGGCTCTCGGCGGCGCCGTTCATGTACGCGACCACGAGCGGGATGCTCGAGAGGTGGCACGGGCTCAGGAAGACCGAGAGCGCGCCCCACGCGAGCGCGGCAGGCGCCGCGACGAGCGGCGCGTCGGTGACGGCGTGGCCGAAGGTCTCCAGCAAGCCGAGCACGGCGGCGCCCCTACAGCTCCACGCCGTGTGACTTCCAGCGCGCGAGGATGTCGGCCTTCGACATGAACCCCTCGTGGCGGGAGAGCTCGCGGCCGTCGGCGCCGAGGAAGATCTGGGTCGGGATCATCCGGATCCCGTACGGCTGGCCGGCGTCCGGGTTCACCCAGACGTCGACGAAGGTCACCTCGAGCCTTCCGGCGTACTCGGCCCTCAGCTCCTCCAGGATCGGGGCCATCGCCTTGCACGGGATGCACTTCCCGGCGCCGAGGTCGACGAGGCGCGGGACCGGACGCCCGGCGGCCGCGGCCGTGTCCCCGGTCACCGCCCGGGCTCCGGGCCGCGCGGCGAGGACGAGCCCCACCGCAACGGCGAACACGACCAGCACCACGAGCTTGCCACCACGCGTCATCGGCGCCACTCCTCCCGGGCGGACCTTCTATCGCATGGAGACGATTGATCCGGAATCGGTTCGCGGTGCGCCTTCATGTCGCACCGCGCTGCTGCAACGTTTTCGTGGCGGCGCCCCGGCCCGTTGCCTGCGAGGGGAAGCCATCGTAGAAAGACGAACGTGCCGACTGCGCTGAAGAAGGACCTCTGCGCCCCCGCGGCCCCCTCCGCGGCGCCCCTCGACCTCCGCCCGGTGGAGGGCGCGGACGCGGACGAGGAGCTCGCCGTGCTCGCGAAGGCGCTCGGTCACCCGGCCCGCGTGCAGATCATGCGGCTCCTCGTGCGCCGCGAGGCGTGCGTGTGCGGCGACATCGTGGACGAGCTGCCGCTCGCGCAGTCCACGGTCTCCCAGCACCTCAAGGTCCTCAAGGAGGCCGGGCTCATCCGCGGGGACATCGACGGCCCGCGCGTCTGCTACTGCGTCGAGCCCCGTACGCTGCGCCGGCTGAAGGCGCTCGTCGGAGGCCTCTAGGAGCGCCCATGACCGAAGCCGCCGCAGCCCCCGCCCCCGCGAGCGTCGCCCACCGCCTCTCCTTCCTGGATCGCTACCTCACGCTCTGGATCTTCCTCGCGATGGGCGCGGGGATCCTGCTGGGCTGGGCGGTGCCGGGCGTCGTCCCCGCGCTCGACCGGCTGAGCGTGGGCACGACCTCGATCCCCATCGCGGTCGGGCTCGTCCTGATGATGTACCCGCCGCTCGCGAAGGTCCGGTACGAGGAGCTGCCCCGGGTCTTCCGGAACGGCAAGGTGCTCGGGCTCTCGCTCGTGCAGAACTGGGTCGTCGGCCCGGTGCTGATGTTCGCGCTCGCGGTGCTCTTCCTGCGCGACCGGCCCGAGTACATGGTCGGGCTCATCCTCATCGGGCTCGCCCGCTGCATCGCGATGGTCATCGTCTGGAACGAGCTGGCGAGCGGCGACACCGAGTACTGCGCGGGCCTGGTGGCCTTCAACTCGATCTTCCAGGTGCTGTTCTTCTCGGTCTACGCGTGGCTCTTCATCACCGTGCTGCCCGGCTGGCTGGGGCTGCGCGGGGCCGAGGTGCACATCGGCATCGGGCAGATCGCCGAGAGCGTGTTCATCTACCTCGGCATCCCGTTCCTCGCCGGGATGGCCTCGCGGTTCGGGCTGAGGGCCTTGAAGGGCGAGGACTGGTACCGCCGGGTCTTCATCCCCCGGGTGTCGCCGATCACCCTCGTCGCGCTGCTGTTCACGATCGTCGTGATGTTCTCGCTCAAGGGCGAGACCATCGTGCAGGTGCCGCTCGACGTGGTCCGGATCGCGATCCCGCTCCTCGTCTACTTCCTCCTCATGTTCTTCGTGTCGTTCTTCATGAGCCGGAGGGTCGGCGCGAGCTACGGGCAGACGGCGACGCTCTCCTTCACCGCGGCGTCCAACAACTTCGAGCTCGCCATCGCGGTGGCGGTGGCGACGTTCGGGATGGCCCACGGCGCCGCCTTCGCGGCCGTCATCGGGCCGCTCGTCGAGGTGCCGGTGCTCATCGGCCTCGTGAACGTGGCCCTGCGCCTCAGGGACCGGTGGTTCCCGGGAGAGACCGCCGAGCTCGCGAAGGTCGCGAACTGCGCGGTGGCGGTCGAGGGGCAGGCGGCCGGGAGGGCGCCTTGAGCGAGGCCTGGGTCGAGGAGGCCGCCCGGCTGCGCGCGTCGGGCCCCCGGCACGTCCTGTTCCTCTGCGTCGCGAACTCGGCCCGCAGCCAGCTCGCCGAGGGGATCGCCCGCTCCCTCGCGCCGGCGGGCGTGAAGGTCTCCTCGGCGGGCTCGAAGCCGTCGACGCTCAACCCGCTCGCGGTGCGGGCGCTCGCGGAGGTCGGCATCGACGCCTCGGGCCAGTTCTCGAAGTCGGTGGAGGACGTCCCGGCCGAGGGCGTGGACGCGGTGATCACGCTCTGCGCCGAGGAGGTCTGCCCGGTCTGGCTCGGCAAGGCCACGCGGCTGCACTGGGGGCTGCCGGACCCGGCGCACGCGGGGGTCACCGAGGACGAGCGCCTCCAGGCCTTCCGGGACGTGCGCGACGAGCTCCGGCGGCGCCTCGTGGCCGTCTGGCCGCGGTAGCGCGGCTCAGCGCGGCCGGCGCACCGGCCAGGCCGCGAGCGCGTCGCCCTTCGGGTGCTCGCCGACGGCGCCGGTCACGGGGTCGATCGTGATGGCGCAGGCGACGGTCAGGTAGCGTGGCGTCTCCACCGCGGGGGCCCAGGCCTCGCGCGGGCTCTGAGCGGTCCCAGCAGGAACCGATCGCGAGGGCAGGAAGGAGCAGGAGAGCGCGCCGCACGCCCCGACGATCCCACGGGCCGGGCGCCGCCGTGAACGCGGCAAACCGCCCGGGACGGACCGTCCCGGGGGCTCAGCCGTTCACGAGCAGCCGCGAGACGAGCCCGCTCACCGTGCCGATGAGCATCCCGGCGGCGACGTCGAGCGGATAGTGCGCGCCGAGGTAGACGCGCGAGAGGCCGATGCCCCCCGCGAGCAGGAGCGCCGCGGGGCCGAGGCCGTACGGCTCGCTCGCCCAGGCGATGGCCACCGAGAACGCCGCGGCGGTGTGGCCGGACGGGAAGGAGAAGCGGTCGGGGTTCGAGGCGAGCGCCTCGAAGCCGACGATGGAGGCGTCCGGCCGGGGGCGGGTGAGGCTGCGCTTGAGCACCTGCACGAAGGCGGTGGCGAGGAGCGTGGCGGCGCCGAGCCTGAGGCCCAGGTGGACGCCGGTCGCCGTGCGGGCCGCCAGGAGGGCGACGCCCACGAACGTCCAGGTCTTCGCGTCGCCCGCGTGCGTGAGGGCCCGCGCGAGCGCGGTGCGCCAGGGCCGGTGGAACCTGCGAAAGGCGAGGAGCAGGGCCTCGTCGAACGAGAGGATGCGTGCGAAGCGCCCCTGGCGCACCGCCACCGTCCCGCTCGCCGGGTCGACCGTGATCGACGCGCCGCTGGCGTCGAGCTCGAACGTCGCCCCGCTGTCCGGTCCCTGGCTCATCGAAGGGGAGCATGCCGCCGCGAGGTGACGCGCACCCGGCTCCCCTGCGACGAACGTGTGACGATCAGGGCCGGTAGTGCAGGAGCCTGCAGGCGACGCCGCCGACGCGGACCTCGAGGGCGCGCTCCGGCCGCCGGGGGAGCAGGCGCTCGAGCCCCCGGTCCGCGCCGAGCACGACGAGGTCCCATCCCCGCAGGCGCGGCAGGAGCGCCGCGAGGGCCCGCCAGCCGTCGGCCGCGCCCTCGTCGAGGCGCAGGCCCCAGGGTGGGTTCACCGCACACAGGCCCGGGCCACCGGGCGGAGGCACGACGGTCGCGGCGTCGGCGCGGGAGAACGTGAGCTCCTGCGCGACCCCCGCCGCCTCGGCGTTCTTCATCGCGAGCCGGAGTGCGCCCGCGTTCCGGTCGGAGGCGGCGAGCGCCCCGGCCGGGCGGCGGATCCCGCCGGCGCGGAGCCGCGCGCGCACCGCGGCGGTGCGCGCGGCGTCGTGGCCGGGCCAGCGCTCGAAGGCGAACTCCCGGTCGACGCCCGGGGGGATGCCGCAGGCGGCGAGCGCCGCCTCGATGGCGAGCGTGCCCGAGCCGCACATCGGGTCGAGGAACGGCCGCGTCCCGTCCCAGCCCGCCCAGCGGAGCATCGCGGCGGCGACGGTCTCCCGGAGCGGGGCGGCCCCGACGCGCGCGCGCCAGCCGCGCTTGTGGAGCGGCGCACCCGCCGCGTCGGCGGAGACGGTCGCGGGCGCGCCCGGCCGGACCTGCAGCTCCACGCCGGGGAGCCGCGCCGCGGCCTCGCGCTTGCCGCGCGGGAGCTCGCCCTCGGGACCCTCCCAGAGCCGGAGCAGCACCGACTCGGCGGTCCGCGAACCGAGGCACGCGACGGCGAGCGCGTCCTCGCCCTCTGCCTCGGCGCCGCCCTCGACCGGCCGGGCGTCGAGGCCGAGGGCGCCGAGCTCGTCCGCGAGGACGGGCTCGAGCCCCGGCATGGCCGCGCAGAAGATCCGTTCCTTCACGGCATCCCCGGAAGATCCCACTCCACCGCCGGCTTCTCGTATCCTGTCGTCCGCATGCAGATCGGCTTCGAGGCGAAGCGCATCTTCCACAACACGACCGGGCTCGGGAACTACGCGCGCGACGTCGTGCGGGTCCTCGCGCGGTACGCGCCGCAGCACCGATACCACGCCTACACGCCGCGCGCAGGCCGCCTGCACCCCGACCTCCAGGGGCTCCCGATCGACGTGCACGTCCCCACGGGCCCGGTCGGCCGGGCGCTGCCCGCGCTCTGGCGCACCCGCGGCGTCGTCTCCGACCTCGTGCGGGACGGCATCGACGTCTACCACGGCCTCTCGTTCGAGCTGCCGGTGGGGATCGAGCGCACGCGGATCGCGAAGGTCGTGACGGTGCCCGACCTCATCTTCGAGCAGAAACCGGAGCTCTACGGCCGCATCGACCGGATGATCTACCGGGCGAAGACGCAG
This sequence comes from Anaeromyxobacter sp., assembly GCA_046351695.1. Lineage (GTDB taxonomy): Bacteria > Myxococcota > Myxococcia > Myxococcales > Anaeromyxobacteraceae > Anaeromyxobacter. The sequence goes on from JAXLYA010000004.1 coordinate 389,983, forward strand.
AGCGCCTGCCGGCGCGCGGACCTCGTCGTCAGCATCTCGGCCGAGTCGGCCGGGTACATCACCGCGCTCTACGGCGTGCCCCGGGAGAAGATCCGGGTGGTCTTCCCGACCATCAACCGCGTCTTCCGCGCGCCGGTGCCCGAGGATCGGCTCCGCGAGGTCGCGGCCCGGCTCGGCACGCCCGCCCGGTTCATCGTCGCGGTCGGCACGATCGAGAAGCGGAAGAACCTCGCGGTCGCGGTCGAGGCCCTCGCCGGCCTCGATCCGGACGTGCACCTCCTCGCGGTCGGGCGGGCCACGCCCTACGTCGACGAGCTCCGCGCCGTGGCCCGCCGGTGCGGCGTCGAGGCGCGCGTTCGGTTCCTGCACGGCCTCCCGACGCCGGACATGCTGGCGCTCGTCCACCTCGCGAAGGTCGCGGTCTACCCGTCGAAGCTCGAGGGCTTCGGCCTGCCGATCCTCGAGGCCCTCGCGGCGGGCACGCCGATGGTGACGACGCGGGGCGGCTGCTTCGAGGAGGCCGGCGGAGACGCCGCGGCCTACTCGAACCCGGACGACCCCGCCTCCGTGCGCGAGGCGCTCGCCTCGGTGCTCGGCGACGAGGCCCGCCGCCAGGCGATGATCGCGCGCGGGCTCGCGCACGCGGCCCGGTTCGACGACGACGAGATCGCGAGGCAGCTGCTCGCCGTCTACGACGAGGCCGTGCGCCTGCGCCGGTAGGCGACGCGCAGCCAGAGCGCGCCGGCGAGCGCCGCGGCGGCCGGGGCGACCAGCACGGCGCGCCCGAGCGTCCCGGCGTCGGCGAGCGCGCCGACGAGCACCGGCGCGGGCGCCTCCCCGCCGAGCCGCGCGGCGAGGAAGGTGAGCGCGGCGACCGGCGCCGCGTCGGCGGGCGCGAGCCCCTCGAGGAGCGCGGCCGCGGCCGGCCGGGCGGCGGCGAAGAGGAGCGCGAGGCCGCCCACGAGCGCCGGGACGTACTCGTGCGGCTTCGGCGAGATGAACGCCGCCGCGAGGAGCGGCGCCGCGGCGAGCGCGCCGAGGCCGGCCACGACGAGGTCGGCCGCCGGGACGCCGCGGGCCCTCAGGACCCGGGCGGCGGCGGGGCCCGCGAGCGTGCCCGCGACGCCGGCCATGAGCGCGACCGCGGCGAGCTGGCCCGCGGCGATGGCGACCGGCACGCCGCGCCCGCGGGCGAAGAACGCCGGGGCCCAGAAGGCGAGGGCCGCGGCCGCGAAGGCGAGCGCGGTGAACCCGGTCACGAGGAGGCGCCAGTCCGGGTCCGCCGCGAGGCGGCGCGCGACGGGCGCGACGCGCTCGGGCCCGAACGGGACGAAGGCGCCGTGGGGCTGGCAGGGGTCCGGTTCGGCGTGCCGCAGCCAGGCGATCGCGACGACGACGCCGCCCGCCGCCGCGGCGAAGAAGCCGGCGCGCCAGCCCACCGTGGCGAGCGCGATCGCGCCGAGCGCGAAGCCGATGGCCGCCCCGACGCCGAGGCGCACCGTGGTGCCGCCGCCGGGCCTGGGCAGGCAGGCGGGCGCGAGCGAGGCGCCCGCGGCGAGGCCGATCCCGGTCGCGCCCCGCGCGGCGAGGAGCGACGGGAAGTTCCGGGCGAGCCCGCACAGGAGCGCGCCGAGCGCCGCGAGGGCGAGGCCGCCCGCCACGATCTTCGGGCGCGGCGCCCGGTCGCCGATGGCGAGCAGCGCGGGGCCCGCGAGCGCGAGCAGGAACGCCGAGACCGAGGCGACGAGGCCGAGCGTGGCGTCGTTCAGCCAGAGCTCGAGCCGGAGCGACTCGACGGTCGCCGCGAGCATCGTGCGGTCGACGTGCGGGAGGATCGGCGCGAGGCCGAGCAGCGCGGCGGCGAGCGCACCGGGGGTGCGCGTGGTCGAGCCGGGACCGTTCACCGGGCCGACACACTAGTCGGCCCCCCTGCCAGGGTCGAGCGGCTTCGCCCGCGGCTTCGGTGCGGGCGCACCTCCGGGCGCCGCGGGCGAGGGCCCTAGACGGCGGGGTCCCGCTTCGACCGCGGCTTCGCGAAGAGGAGCTGCACGTCCCCGTGGTACCGCTCCGCGAAGCCGGCCTCGCAGGAGGCGAGGTAGTAGGCGAAGGTGCGGAGGAACCGCTCGCTCTTGCCCTGCGCGCGCGCCTCGCCCCAGCGCGCCACGAGCGCGTCGTGCCAGGCGCGGAGCGTCGGCGCGTAGTGCGGGCCGATCTCCTCGAGGTGGAACAGGCGCAGGTCGGAGCTCCGCGAGGCGGCCTGCAGGAGCGCGGTCGTGGACGGGATGCAGGAGCCGGGGAACACCGAGCGGTTGATGTGGTTCGGCTCGGTCTTCCAGGTCTCGAAGCGGTGGTCGGGGATGGTGATGGCCTGGATGAGCGCGAGGCCGTCCGGGGTGAGCAGCCGCCCGACCTGGCCGAAGTAGGCCTCGTAGTACTCCCAGCCCACCGCCTCGATCATCTCGATGGAGACGAGCCGGTCGTGCTGGCCGGTGAGCTCGCGGTAGTCGGAGAGGAGGAGCGTGATCCGGTCGGAGAGCCCGGCCTCGGCGACGCGCCGGCTCGCGAACTCGTGCTGGCGGCGGGAGAGGGTGGTGGTCGTGACCTTCACGCCGTACTCGCGCGCGGCGTGCATGGCGAGCGCGCCCCAGCCCGTGCCGATCTCGAGGAGGTGCTGCCCGGGCTTCAGGTCGAGCTTCCTGCAGATGCGGTCGATCTTCGCGACCTGGGCCTCGTGGAGCGTCATGTCCGGCCGCTCGTAGAGCGCGCACGAGTAGGTCATGGTGGGGTCGAGGAAGAGCTCGAAGAACTCGTTCCCGAGGTCGTAGTGCGCGGCGATGTTCTCGCGGGCGCCCGGGATGGTGTTCTTCCTGACCCGGTGGCGCAGGCGGTGGTACAGCGCGCCGACCTTCGCGAGGCCGGACTCGAACGCGTCCGCGCCGTCGCCGGCGCCGAGCACGATGCGGATGGTGGCGGCGACGTCGTCGGTGTCCCACCAGGCGTCGGCGTAGGCGTCGGCGGCGCCGATGGTGCCCCCGAGCGCGAGCGAGGCCCACGCGCGCGGGTCGCGGATGGTCACCGTCGCCTGGAGGCCGCCCGAGCCTCCGAAGACGTGCTGCCGTCCGCCCTCGGTGAGGTCGTTGACCGTGAGCCGGCCCTCCCCGAGGTGCGCGAGCCGGGAGAGCACCTGGTCGCGGACGAGGCGCGCGAAGCCGCGGGCGGGGAGGAGGGTGGGCGCGCGCTCGGGGAGCGCGAGGGTGGCGTTCTCGGCGGGGCTCATGAGGTGGCGTCCTTGGGGGTCGGGGCGGTCTTGTTGGGGTGAGGGATGTAAGGCGTGCGCTTCCACCAGAGGAGGAGCGCGTTCCAGTAGATCGCGGCGATCACCTTCGCGGTCATCGCCGGGAAGCGGAGGAGCACGGAGGCGAGCGCGAGGCCGGTCATCGGCCGGCGCTCGAGGGAGAGCGTGGCGTCGAAGATCGAGCGGCCGCCCTCGAGGTTCTCCATGTGCACGGCGAGCCGGTCGCCCGGCGCGGAGAAGCGCCAGTCGTAGGTCTGGGCCATGCCCATGAACGGCGAGACGTGGAAGGCCTTCGGAAACTCGAACCGATACGATCGGCGTCCGTTCATCCCGAGCGTAGGGCCCGCGTCAGCGGGCCCGGAGTCGAGGGACCGGCAGTCGAGCACGTACGGGTGCCGCTCGTTCCAGGGCGTGTTGTTCACCTCGCCCACGATCGCGTCGAGCGCGCCGTCCGCGTCGAAGCAGTAGTAGAAGCTGACCGGGTTGAAGCCGTAGCCGAAGTAGCGCAGGTGCGTGAGGAGCCGCACGGGCCCGGCCGGCCGCCGGCCGAGCCCCTGCTCGACCACGTCCCGCACCGCCTCGTCGAGCGGCCGCGCCGGATCGCCGAGGTGATCCTCGCGCCGCCAGGAGGCGAGGTTCGGACGCCCTACCGACCAGAGCCACCGCCCCGCGAACACGCGGTCGAGCTCGCCGAGGTCGAGCATCACCATGAACACGCGGTAGCGGAGCGCATGCTCCGTCGGCGCGCGGCGGCGGTGCTCCACCGTGCCCTCGTAGAGGCAGGAGGCGAGCCCGGCGCTCACGCCGCCATGCCCTCGTGCGCGAGGCCCGTCGCGGCGCGGGCGATGCGGCGCGCGACCTCGAGGCCGCTCTTCACGCCGTCCTCGTGGAAGCCGTAGCCCCAGTAGGCGCCCGCGAAGTGCACGCCGTGCGCGCCGTCGATCTCGGCGTGGCGCCGCTGCGCGCGCACGCCGGCCGGCGTGTAGATCGGGTGGTGGTAGACCATCCGGCGCAGGACCTTCGACGGGTCGACCCGGTCCTCGAGGTTGAGCGAGACGAGGAGCGGCTCGGGCGTCACGAGCCCCTGCAGCCGGTTCATGTCGTAGGTGAGCGTCGCGCCGTCGCGCGGCGTGCCGGTCACCCGCACGTTCCAGCTCGCCCAGGCGCGGCGGTTCCTCGGCATGAGGCGCGCGTCGGTGTGGAGGAGGGCGACGTTCCTCTGGTAGGGCAGCGCCGACAGCACCTCGCGCTCGGCGGGGGTCGCGTCGGCGAGCAGCGCGAGCGCCTCGTCGGCGTGCGCCGCGAGCACGACCCGGTCGAAGCGATCGGCGTGCCCGCCCGCGGCGAGCACCTCGACGCCCGCGGGGGTGCGCCGCACCGCCTGCACCGCCGCGCGGCGGACGCGATCCTGCATCGGCGCGAGGATCGCGTCGACGTAGCGGCGCGAGCCGCCGGTCACGGTGCGCCAGGTGACCTGGTCATTCACCTGGAGGAAACGGTGGTTGTCGAAGAAGCGGCAGAAGGTGTGGATCGGGAACGCGTCGAAGCGGCGGACGTCGGCCGACCAGACCGCGGTGCCGAGCGGAACGAGGTAGTGCTCGCGGAAGGCCGCGCCGAAGCGGTGGCGGCGCAGGAACTCGCCGACGGTCTCGCCGCGGTCCGGCTCGCGCAGCAGCGCGCGCGCCTCGCGGTTGAACCGGCCGATGTCGCGGAGCATGCCCCAGAACGAGGGCCTGAGCAGGTTGCGGCGCTGCGCGAAGACCGTGTCGAGGTTCGTGGCCCGCCACTCCCGGCCGCTCCGCTCGTCGGTCACCGAGAAGCTCATGTCGCTCGCGCGCGTCTCGACGCGGAGCTCGGCGAGGAGCCGGACGAGCTCCGGGTAGGTCTCCTCGTTGTAGACGATGAAGCCGGTGTCGACCGGCACGCGCACGCCGCCGACCTCGACGTCGTGCGTGTGGGTGTGGCCACCCACGTGGTCGCCCCCCTCGTAGAGCACCACGTCGTGCTCGCGCCGGAGGTGGTGGGCCGCCACGAGCCCGGAGACGCCGCTGCCGACGATCGCGATGCGCATGTCCTATGACTCTCCGTGTCTGACCACCGGCCGGGCGGAGGCGCCGCGCCGGGCGTCCTCCGCATGAAGGAAGGTTCGAAGGGCGCCGAAGTCCTGGATGCGCACGCCCCACGGGAGGGGCTCGGGCCACGGCCCGTCGCCGCCCGCGAGGAGCGGCATCCCCGCCGCGCGGAGCGCGGGCACGACGCGCTCGAGCTCCTCGGCGAGGGCGCCGGGGCGCGAGGCGAGGCTGGCGGAGAGCGCGACGACCTCGGCGCGCCGCGTCGCGATCGCGCGGACGAGCTCGTCGGCGGAGGCGGCGCGGCCGGCCCAGACCGTCGGCCAGCCCCACTCGCGCAGCACGAGCTCGGCGAGCGCGAGCCCGAGGGTGTGGTCGTCGCCGTCGGCGGAGGCGAGCAGCACGCGGGGGGCGCCGGGCCGCGGGGGGAGCTCCTCGCCGCACCGCGCGAGCGCGCGGAGCAGGCGGTCGGAGGCGGCGTGCTCGTCGGCGACCGTGAGCCGGCCCGCCACCCAGCGCTCGCCGATGGCCCGCACCGCCTCGCCGAGCACGCCCGCCACGAGCCACCACGCGCCGAGCCGGGCGCGCTCCTCGAGGAGGAGCCGCACGAGCGCGGGCACGTCCGCGGCGCCGAGGATCCGGTCGGCCCAGGGCTCCGCGGCGGCCGGCTCCGCGGCGCGCCGGCCGGCGAGGAACCTCGCCACGTCGTCCGGCTCGAAGCGCCGATGGCCCCCGGAGGTGCGCACGCAGGCGAGGAGGCCGGCGTCGGCCCACCGCTTCACGGTGGCGGGGGTCACACCGAGGAGCTGCGCCGCCCGGGCGCTCGTGAGGAGGTGAGAGGACGACGGGGCCATTGTCGATTTGGGCGGTTTAAGTGACTCGACAGGGCCTGGAAAAGCCCTTGACGGGTCCGGGTCAGGCCCGAAATTCGATCATCCGGGACGACCGAGAGTCCTCCGGACGGGCCCGGGGCGTGCCCGGGCCCCGGGGCCTCGCTCCTCGCCAAACCCGCGGGTTTCCGCTAGAAGGCGCGCCGATGATCTCGGTCCAGGACGTCACCAAGGCCTACGGGCCGAAGAAGCTCTTCGAGGACGTGAACGTCGCGTTCTCGCCCGGGAACCGCTACGGCCTCACCGGCCCGAACGGCGCCGGCAAGACCACCTTCATGAAGATCCTGGCCGGCGACGAGGAGCCGGACACCGGGAGCGTCTTCCGCCCGAAGAAGCTCGGCATCCTGCGCCAGGACCACTACCGCTTCGAGGACAACCGGGTCCTCGACGTCGTCCTGATGGGCAACCAGCCGCTCTGGAAGGCGATGCAGGAGAAGGAGTCGCTCCTCGCGAAGGGCGAGATCACCGACGAGGACGGCCACCGCCTCGCCGACCTCGAGAACGTGATCGCGGAGGAGGACGGCTACTCCGCCGAGGCCGACGCCGCGGAGCTCCTCCAGGGCCTCGGCATCGAGGAGCCCTGGCACGACCAGCCGATGCGCGCCCTCACCGGCGGCTACAAGCTCCGCGTGCTGCTCGCGCAGGCGCTCTTCGGGAAGCCCCAGGGGCTCCTCCTCGACGAGCCCACCAACCACCTCGACATCGAGTCGATCCGCTGGCTCGAGAAGTTCCTGCACGCCTACGAGGGCGTGCTCATCACCATCTCGCACGACCGGCACTTCCTGAACGCGATCTGCACGCACATCGCCGACATCGACTACGAGTCGATCATCACCTACCCGGGCGGCTACGACGACATGGTCCGGCAGAAGGGCCAGGTGCGGTCGCGCGTCGAGTCGGAGAACGCCGAGAAGGCGAAGAAGATCGAGCAGCTCCGGGAGTTCGTCGCCCGGTTCCACGCCGGCACGCGCGCCTCCCAGGTGCAGAGCCGCATCCGCGCGATGAACAAGCTGAAGCTCGAGGACATGAAGCGGTCGAACATCGCCGCGCCGTTCATCAAGTTCGAGCAGAAGGCGCCCTCGGGGAAGCAGACCCTCACCATCGAGGACATCTCGAAGAAGTTCGGCGGCAACGAGGTCATCCAGCCGTTCGGCGCGCTCGTGACCCGCGGCGAGAAGATCGCGGTCATCGGCAAGAACGGCGTCGGCAAGTCCACGCTCGTGAAGATGATCGCGGGCGAGCTGCAGCCCGACCACGGCCACGTGAAGTGGGGCCACCAGGCCCAGGTCGGCTACCTGCCGCAGGACCAGGCGGGCGTGATCCGCCCCGGCACGACCGCGTTCGGCTGGCTGCGCGAGCTCGAGGACAAGCTCTCCAACGAGGAGATCTCCGGCCTGCTGGGCCGCATGCTCTTCTCCGGCGAGGAGCGCATGAAGCCGACCGCGACCCTCTCCGGCGGCGAGACCGTGCGCCTCCTCATGTCGAAGCTGATGCTCTTCAAGGACAACGTCCTCGTCCTCGACGAGCCCACGAACCACCTCGACCTGCAGTCCATCGCCGCGCTCTCCGAGGGCCTCCAGAAGTACGAGGGCACGGTGATCGTGGTGACGCACGACCAGGAGCTCATCCGCGAGGTCGCCTCACGGATCTGGGTCATGCACCGCGGCGAGCCGATCCTCGACTTCGTGGGCAGCTTCGACGACTTCGTCGCGAAGCACCCGGACCTCGCGACGGCGCATCAGTGAGCGCGGCCTCCGGCGCAGCCGGAGGCCGCCATGGGCTCACCAGGTCTCGCTACCGTGGCAGGACACCGTGCATGTGCGGGTGGTCGGGTTCCACGTCCGGATCGAGTTGGCGGCGGTGGGCGAGGTCACGATCGTCTTCACGCCGTCCACGTGGGTGGCCAGGCTCACTCCGGTGCCCACCGTTCCGGAGATCGTGTAGCCGGCGCCGTGGCAGTTGGCGCAGCCGATCCTGATGGAGTTGTAGGAGCGGTTGATGTGCCTCGTGTGCTCGCCCGTGGTGGGCGTGCTGTTGTGGCACGTCGTGCAGGCCATGGCAGCGCCGCTCCAGTTCACCGTTGGGTTCTTCCCGCCGCTGAAATTGCCGTGGCAGAAGGCGGTGCAGGTACCCGTCGCGCCGGCCACTCCCGGGGTGAAGGTCCCGATCTGCAGGTTCGCGTTCGCGGCGCCGCCGAAGCCGACGTCGCGCGTCGCGTTCGGGTGGCTCATGGTGTAGCTGCCGACGCCCTGGTGGCAGGTCGTGCAGGCGAACGCGTTCGCGTAGCTGCCTCCGGTGAGGTGCTTCTGGTGGGCGCCGACGCGGACGCTCGAGGACAGGCCCGCGGTGTCGACCGGCGGGGCGGCGTTGAGCGGCGCGGCGGCGGTCGCGGTCTGGCCGGCCTTGCCGTGGCAGGTCGTGCAGGTCATCGCGACGTGGTCCACGGTCCCGTTGATGTGCGTGGCCGCGTTCGCCGTGGTGTTCGAGTAGCCGGTGTGGCAGGTGCCGCAGTCGGTCCGCTGCATGTGCGGCGCCGGCGGGGGGGCGCCGTGGCAGCTCGTGCAGGTGAGCGCGGTCGTGCTCGTCCAGCTCACCTGCTGGTTGTTCCCGCCGGTGAACGTGCCGTGGCAGTAGGTGGCGCAGGTCGCGGCGGTGTCGGAGGTGCGGGTGTAGGTGCCGTTCGACATCCCGGTGAGCTGGACCTCGGCGGGACCGCCGTCCATGTGGGCGGCGTCGGTCACCACGTCGCCGCGGGTGGCGTGGCAGGCGGTGCAGCCGATGGCGGTGTTCGTGAGCGTGGTCGCCGCGTGCTTCGCGTGCGCGCCGACGGAGACGTTCGTGCGGAGCGAGAGCCCCGCCGTGTCCACCGGCGGCGAGGCGAGGCCGCCCGGCGTGCCGTGGCAGAAGGTGCACTCGGTCCGCCAGCCCGCGTGGCCGTTCGTGGTGTGGCAGGTCGTGCAGTCGGTGAGGTCGGTCCCGTGGCACGTCTTGCACGAGGAGAGGCCGTTCGCGTTCGCCGAGTAGCCGTGCTGCTCCTTCGCGGCCCAGCCCGCGGCGTGGCCGCCGGTCGCGTCGACCTTGCCGTCCATGTGGAGGGCGAGGTTCACGGTCGTGGCGGTGTAGCCGGTGTGGCACGTGTCGCAGGAGGAGGTGGAGTGGCCGGCGGGCGGGATGGCGTGGCAGGAGCCGCAGGTCATCGCGCCGCCCGTCCAGGTCACGGTCGCGTTCGAGCCGCCGGTGAAGTTGCCGTGGCACCACGTCGCCGAGCAGCTCGCGGTCGCGCCCGCGGCGCCCGGCGTGTACGTGCCCTTCGCGAGGTTCGTGTTCGGCGCGCCGGTGAAGCCGACCTCGCGGGTGCCGTTCGCGTGCTTCTGGACGTAGGCGCCGACGGTCGCGTGGCAGGTCGCGCAGGCGAGCCCGCTCCCGAACGTGCCGCCGGTGAGGTGCTTCTGGTGGGCGCCCACGCGCACGCTGCTCGAGGCGCCGGTCGCGTCGACCGGCGGGGCGGCGTTGAGCGGCGCGGCGGCCGTGGCGGCCTGGCCGGACTTGCCGTGGCAGGTGCTGCACGCGAGCGTCACCGTGTTGATGGTGCCGTTCACGTGCGTGCTCGCGTTGACCGTCGTGGCGGTGTAGCCGGGGTGGCAGGTGCCGCAGTCGGTGCGCTGCACGTGCGGCACCGGGGGCGGCGCGCCGTGGCAGGAGGTGCAGGTCATCGCGACGGTGCTCGTCCAGGAGGCGGTGGCGTTCTTCCCGCCGGTGAACGCGCCGTGGCAGTAGGTCGTGCAGGTGCCGTCGGTCGCCGAGACGTGCGTGTACGTGCCCGCGCCGAGCCCGGTGAGCGCGACCTCCGCCATGCCGCCGCCGTCCATGTGGCCCGCGTCGGTGATCACGCTGCCGCGGGACGCGTGGCAGACGCCGCAGCCGATCGCCGGGGACATCGCCGGCGCCGCGTGCTTCGCGTGCGCGCCGACCGAGGCGTTCGTGCGGGCGGTGCGGCCCTGGGTGTCGACCGGCGGCGAGATCTGGCCGCCCGCGGTGCCGTGGCAGAAGTAGCAGTCGGTGGCCCAGGCGGCGGAGACCGCGGCGTGGCAGGTCGCGCAGCCCTGGACGCCGTTCGCGCCGGTGAGGGTCGCGCCGTGGCAGGTCTTGCAGCTCGCGAGGCCGTTCGCGTTCGCGTAGTAGCCGTGCTGCTCCTTCGCGGCCCAGCCGGGCGCGTGGCCGCCGGTCGAGTCGACCGTGCCGTTCATGTGGAGCGCCGCGTTGACGGTGCTCGCGGTGTACCCGGTGTGGCAGGTGCCGCACGCGCCGGTGGCGTGGCCCGCGGGCGGGATCCCGTGGCAGGTGCCGCAGCCGGCCTGCGAGGCGCCGCCGGTCCAGACCGGCTGGGCCGAGAGGTGGCAGGCGGTGTTCGAGCAGGTGAGGTTGCCGGTGTTCCAGGACGGCGTGCGCCCGCCGGAGGAGGCGGCCGCGCCGAACACGACCTGGGGCGTGCCGTCGACGTGCGCGAGGGTCGTGACCGCCGCGTGGCACTCGCCGCAGGCGACCTGCGGGCCGACGCCGCCGCCCGCGAGGTGCTGCTCATGGGCGCCGACCGCGCGCTGGGACGCGAGGAGCTCGCCGTGCGTACCCTCCGGCGGCGCGGCCTTCCACGCGACCGTGCGCGAGGGCGTGCCGTGGCAGAAGGTGCAGTCGGTCTGCCAGCCGGTGCCACCGTGGCAGTCGTTGCAGGAGACGCCGGTGGAGCCGCCGGCGTAGTCGTCGCCGTGGCAGGTGCGGCACGAGGCGAGATCCTCCTTCGCGGCCGGGCCGTGCTGCGCGGGGTCGGACCAGCCCTGCGGGTGCGCGGCCTCGACGTCGATCTTGCCGTTCTGGTGCAGGCCGTTCGCGACGATGATCTTCCGGTTCGCGTCGACGGTGCCCGGGTGGCAGGTGTTGCACTGGGTGGAGCCGGGGGCGTGGTTCGGCGGCGGCGCGCCGTGGCAGTCGCCGCACTCGGCGGGCGCGCGGTCGAACCAGGCCGGGCTCGTGGCGGGGCCGCCGGAGAGCTTCGGGCCGTGGCACCAGACCGCGCAGGTGTGGGTCGCGGGGTCGTACGCGGCGACGACGCCGTTCGCGCCGGCGATCGCGCCGAAGGTGAGCTCGACCTTGCCGTTCGTGTGGAAGGTGACGTCCGGCACCGTGTGGCACTCCGAGCACGCGATGCGGCCGCGGAACTGCCCGCCGTGGAGGTGCGCGAGGTGCGCGCCGGCCTCGCCCACGCCGCCCGGCGTCTGCGGCGGCGCAGCCTTGTCCTTCTCGGCCGGCTCGTCGCGCGTGGCGTCGCCGTGGCAGGCGGTGCACTTCGTCCGCCCGATCTCGCCCTCGGCGATGGGACGGGCGATGCCGTCACAGCCGGTGGCGAGGGCGGCGAGGAGCGCCGCCGCGAGGGCGAGGGTGGTGAGCTTCATTCGCGGCTCCGGGGGGAGAAGGGCTGCAAACCCCTGGAACCACAGCAAGCCGCGTGCCCCCGGAACGGGGTACATCGTCGATCCGCGGCTTTAGGTGCCACGACCCTGCGTGCGGGTCACGGAAGGGGGTCAACGGGGGCGCAAGCCGCGCGTTCCACCTCCCCACGGCGCAACCTTTTCGAGGGGTGAAGGTGGGGGCGCGGCTCACCTCCGCCTGCACTCAGGCGAGACCCGCTCTCAGCACGCGCGCGAGGACGTCGGGCCGATCGCTCACCAGCCCGTCCACTCCCAGTGACAGGAGCGCCCGCATGTCGGGCTCGGTGTCGACGGTCCAGACGTGCACCGGCATCCCGAGCCGGTGGAAGTGATCGACGACGGGCTTCGTGATCACCTCGAGGTCTCCCATGCGGTGCGGCAGGGACGCGAGCTGGTAGTCGCGCGGGCAGCCCTCCGCCGGCTGGCCGGACATCGCCGCCATCACGTGGCAGGTCGCGGCCTGCTCCGGGAGGTAGCGGGCCACCTCCGGCAGGAGCGCGCCGATCCGCTCCGCCTGCGCGTCGAAGAAGGAGCCCAGGCACACCCGCTCGACCGCGCCCGCCTGGCGGACGACGCGCACGAGCGCCTCGGCGAGCGCGGGGTCGTCGCTCTTCGCGTCCACGTTGAAGCGCATCGACGGGTAGCGGGCGAGGACCTCGAGGAAGGTGGGCGCCTGCACGCCGAGCCCGCGGAAGGGGAACGTGCGCCCGCCGTCGAGCGTGAAGCCGAAGGCGGCGTCGAGCGCCTCGACCTCGGCGAGCGTGCGCGCCTCGATGGTGCCGGGCTGGCCCGTGAGGCGGCGGGTCTCGTCGTCGTGGAACACCACCACGACGCCGTCGCGGGTGAGGTGGACGTCGGTCTCGATGGCGTCCGCGCCGAGCTCGACCGCGCGATCGAAGGCGACGAGCGTGTTCTCCGGCGCGACGAGGCTCCCGCCCCGGTGGGCGACGAGCCAGGGGCCGGGCTTCGAGAGGTAGGGCTTCTGCACGAACGAGGCGCGGGCCATCGGGGAAAAGGTTACAACCCCGGGCGTGAACCGGCGACAGGTGAAGGCGAAGGACGTGCGGCGGGAGCTCCACCCGGGGACCTCGACCGGGCTCCTCAAGGAGCTGCACCTCCTCACGCGCACGGGCGACCTCAACGCCGACGCGCTCCGGAAGCTGAAGCAGGTGAACCACCTCGCGAACCTGCTCGCGCCCGCGATCGACGACGTGCTCGGCCGGTTCGGCGAGCCCATCATCGTCGACTGCGGCGCGGGCAAGAGCGCGCTCGGCTTCATCCTGTACGAGCTGTTCCTCGCGAACGCTGGCAAGGGCAAGCTCGTCGCCGTCGAGTCCCGCCCCGACCTCGCCCGCGGCGGGGCGGAGCGGGCGAGGAAGCTCGGCTTCGATCGCCTGGAGTACCTCGAGTCGCCCATCGCCGATGCGCCGGTGCCCGCGCGCGTGCACCTCGTCACCGCGCTCCACGCCTGCGACACCGCCACCGACGACGCGCTGGCGCTCGCGGTCCGCCACGGCGCCGACCACGTGGCGGTCGTGCCGTGCTGCCAGGCCGAGGTGGCCCGGCAGCTCGCCGACGCGGCCGCGCCCGCGCCCACGGTCGCGCCGCTCTTCGAGCACCCGTGGCACCGGCGCGAGTTCGGCTCGCACCTCACGAACGTGCTCCGCGCGCTCGCGCTCGAGGCGGCCGGCTACAAGGTCACGGTGACCGAGCTCGCCGGCTGGGAGCACTCGCTCAAGAACGAGCTCATCCTCGGGAAGAAGGTGCGGGCGTCGAACCCGGCGGCGAAGGCGAAGCTCGACGCGCTGCTGGAAGCGACCGGGGTCCGGCCGAGCGTGCTGAAGGTGTTCTCCCTCGACTCCGGGACCGCTTGACGCGGGCCCTGCTCCTCAGCGTCGCTTCTTCCGGTCGGCCGCGCCGAGGAAGGGCACGGCGGCGGCCTGCTTCATCCACGACGCCACCTGCCGCTCGTCGAGCTCGTCCGAAGAGGCGAGCTCGACACCACGGGTGGACCTGCCCATCCCGATCGGCGTCACCGGCGGCTCCGGCGTGAGCTCGGTCCCGCGGATGAACATCAGCTTCAGGTGTCCGACGAAGGCGCCCGACGAGAAGCACCAGCCTCCGGCCACCCCGTAGTAGGCCATGCCCCACTTCACCGCGCGCTGCAGGTCCGGCAACGTCTTCGCCGCCAGGGCGTCGACGCGCTCGGCGATGCCGCGCTGCGGCTGCGGCAGGCTCTCGATGTAGGCGAACACCGGCCCGTCGCCCGCCGCCGCCTTCGCGGAGCTGGCCTTGCCCGTCATGGCGGCCCGGAGCTTCGTGACGGTCTTGCGCTTGCGGGGGGCCGGCTTCTTCGCGATCTGACTCTTCATGGGCTCACCGGGGCTGAGGGTGGGACGACGATCCAAGGACGCACCAGCCTCACGAGATTCATCGGGCCGCGCGGCGTTCCTTCCTCCGGGCGAACCCGGGGGCACCTAGAGCCGCGCCCGGAGGGCCTTCGCCTCGCGTAGCAGCGGCAGGTCGGCGTCGGCCCGCGCCCAGAGCGTCAGGAGCTGATCGGCCCGCTCGCGCGCGCGGTCGCGCTCGCCGAGGCGCTCGTACGTCCGCGCGAGCAAGAACAGGGTGCGGGGGAAGAGCGTGGCGTCCCCGCCGAGCACGGGGGCGTAGGCCACCGCACGGTGGCGCTCGAGCGCCTCGACGGCCGCGACGTCGCGCCCGCGCTCGGCCTCGAGCCTGCCGAGCAGCGCGGAGGCGAGCACGCGATCGGGCGCGTACTTCGCGCGGGTGAGCGCCTCGAGCCGGGCCGCGCCGTCGTCGAGGCGGCCCGCGCGCCAGGCCGCGACGGCGTCGAAGAAGGAGAGCTGCCGCGAACCGGCGGCGAGGAGCCGGGCGGCCTCCGCCGCGTGCGCGGGCTCGCCGGCGAGCGCGAGGAACACGGGTGCGAAGTCCACCGCGCCTCCTGCCTCGACCGCCGGTCGCAGGGCCTCCCAGGCCCGGTCGCCGGCTCCCCGCTCCGCGAGGACGATCGCCCGCACGCGGGCGCGCTGGTTCGCCCTCACCTCGAGCGCACCCGCGTCGGGCAGGCCGTCGGCCAGCGAGAGGGCCTCGCGGTACCGGCCCTCGTAGAGGGCGAGCTCGACGGCCGAGGTCAACCACGAGAAGTCGGCCTTCACCTTCGCGTCGGCGGCCTCGAGCTGCCGCCTCGCCTCGTCGAACCGGCCCTGCCTGGCGAGCGCGCCCGTGTACTGCCAGGGGAAGTACGCGAGCCCGGCGTCGATGGCCCGCCGGTACTCGAGGAAGGCCTCCTCCTCCTGCCGGGCGGCGAGGAGCGCCGCGGCGAGCGAGGAGTGCGCCCGCGCCGAGGGCGTCGCCGCGACCCAGGCGCGCGCGGCCGCGATGGCGTCGGCGGTGCGACCCAGGCTCACGAGGCAGCTCGTGCGGTGCCACTGCGTCTCGCCGTCGCTCGGGTCGAGCGCCGAGGCCGCCTCGAAGTACGGCAGGACGTCCTCGAGGTCGCGCGCGCTCCCGCGCGGCGAGAGGAAGGCATGGAAGGGGAGGTCGCCCGCGTAGAACTGCAGATCCTTGTCCCGGGGGAATGCGTGCACGGCGCGCGTGTAGATCGCGACCGCCTCGTCGTCCCTGCCGTCCTGGTGGGCCTTCCAGGCCAGCATGAGCTCGCGCTCCTTCTGCGGGACCCGGTCGACGTTCCTGAGCGCGGCCGCGAGCGCGGCGCGCCGGTCTCCTTCGGGGAGGTCGGCCCAGACGCCGAGGTAGGCGATCTCGTACCAGGCGAGGGCGAAGTCGGGGTCGAGCGCCACGGCCTGCTGGTGCTTCCGGAGCGCGCCGGCGTAGTCCGCGCGCCCGTACGAGAGGGTCTTCCCGTCGAAGTAGAGGCGGTAGGCCTCGAGGTTCGGGGTGATGGCCTTCGCGACCTCGAGCCGCGAGGACTGCACCTCCTCGCGCCGCTCGCGCAGCCGCTCGCGGGTCCGCTCCGACAGCCGGTCGATCATGGCGGGGATGCTCGACTTCCCCTTGCCGTCCTCCTTCAGCGTGAAGAGGTAATCGCTCGTCGAGGGGTCGAGCGCCTTCATCTCGACCGTGTAGAGCGTGTCGAAGCGGTGGACGGCGGCGAGCACGAGCGCGCGGACCGAGGCCTTGCGCCCCACCTCGCGCCCGAGCGGCTCGTCGATGCGCGGGATCGAGGCGTGGCCCATCTGCCGGAGGATGTCGAACATCCGCGAGCGGGTGAGCACCTCGAGCCGCCGCGACTGCTCGAGCGAGGTGATGAGGAGGCCGGAGAGGGCGTCGAGCTCGGGCTCGCCCGTGTCGTTCTCGAAGTCGGCGACCGCCACGAGGATGCGCTGCCCCGGTGGGAGCTCCACCGGCGCGCGCGCGCGCCACAGGACGAGGAGCACGCCCGGCGCCGCGACCGCCAGGCCGAGGCCGACGAGCACGGCCCAGCGCGCGACCCGCCGCGGCCCGGCCGGCGGCGCCGCGGGGTCGAGCGGCGCCGTGCGCTCGACGCCGGTCGTCCGGAGGTCATACGCCCACGCGAGGAGGGAGGTGACCGGGAAGCCCGCGGCGAGGACCGCCACGACCGCCTTCAGGGTCCAGTCCGGCAGGTCGAGCGCGTGCATGATCGGCTCGGTGACCTGCAGCACCGCGAAGGCGACGACGCCCCAGGCGACGAGCGCGCGGAACACGCGGCGGCGGCGCAGCTCACCGATGAAGGCCTGCAGCTCCGTCATGGTCACCCCGGAGCTGACAGCCTAATCCACGCAGGGGCGTCGGTCACCACGAGTGGATCAGGTAGCGGTAGTTGAACCCGTCGGTCACCACGAGCTTGTTCGAGGCGGCGAGGCAGAGCCCGCGCACGCCCCGCAGCGTTCGCGCGGTCGGGCCGGCGTCGATCGTGCCGTTCTGATCGTCGTCGTTCTCCTGCCCGTGCGTGAAGTCGCCCTGCCCGAGCACGACGTCGGCGGGGGCGTTGTTCGTCGTCGGGAAGGTGTTCCAGACGAGCACGCGGGCGTCGTTCCAGGAGCCCACGAAGAGGCGGGTGCCGTCGGAGGCGATCGAGGTCGGGAGGTTGAGGCTCGAGGCGGTCGGCGGGTCCACCGGCGCCTTCTGGGTGAGGTCGGGCTGCCCGAGGACGAAGTCGGGGGCCTCGTCGTTCGCGGTCGGGAACGTGGTCCAGACGAGGACCCGGTTGCCGTCCTCGTCCGCCACGAGGAGGCGCGTCCCGTCGGTCCAGACGCCCGTCGGCTGGTAGATCCCCGCGGCGCCGCGGTCGGTGCAGTGGGTGAAGTCGGGCTGGCCGAGCACGAGGCTGGCCGCCGCCCCGCTCGCGGTCGGGATGCCGTCCCAGACGAGGATGCGGTTGTTGATCGTGTCCGCCACGACGAGCTTCGTGCCGCCCGCGGCCACGCCCTGCGCGCCGCGGAGGCCCGTCGCGGTGCAGGCCGGCACCTTCGAGGTGAGATCCGCCTGGCCGACCGCGAGGTCCGCCGCGGCCCCGCTCGTGGTGGGCGCGGCGCCGAAGACGAGCACGCGGCTGTTGCCGGAGTCCGCGACGAAGAGCTTGCCGCCGGAGACCTGCAGCGACGTCGGCTGGTTGAGCGCCGTCGCCGAGACGCCGCTCGCCCCCGTCGTGAACGAGGCCTGCCCGAGCACGAAGTCGGCGTTGGCGCCGCTCGCGGTCGGGAGCGCGGCGAAGCCGAGGATCCGGTTCCGGTAGCTGTCGCTCACGTAGAGGGTGGCGCCGTTCGCCGCGGCGTTTCCGGACGGGCCGAGGATGCCGGTGAGGTTGTTCGCGGTGGCGGGGTTGCCCATGACCGCCGAGGTGAGGTTCGCCTGGCCGATCGCCACCGCGGCCGGCTGGAACGTCACGGGGGCGCCGCCGCCTCCCCCGCCACCCCCACCGCCGCCGCCACCACCGGGCGCGTCGCCGCCGCCACCGCCTCCGCAGGCCGAGAGGGCGGTTGCACACGCGAGGGCGGTGAGGGAGCGGAGGCGGGTCATGGGCGGACTCCGG
The DNA here is from genome assembly GCA_046351695.1 of Anaeromyxobacter sp. GTDB lineage: Bacteria > Myxococcota > Myxococcia > Myxococcales > Anaeromyxobacteraceae > Anaeromyxobacter. Next base: position 407,754 of record JAXLYA010000004.1, read on the forward strand.
GCAGGGGAGGGTCCCATGACGGTGCGCAGGGCCGGCTTCAACACGGACGGACCGCCCGGGCGGGTCTCGTGCAGTGCGGCATGCGTGGCCGGGGCGCTCGCGCCGCTTCGTGGCGCCCGGCAGTACCCTGCTTCAGCGACGCCTGCGACGGGAGGTCGGAGGTTCAGCCCCATCGGCGGGACTCCGGAGGCACGGAGGGGAGATGGGTCGGTGCCGGAGCCGGCGCCGTTGGCGGAGCGGCCCCGTCGCGCTCGGCGGGATCCTCCGGGAAGAGCAGCGCGATCTCCTCGGAGTCGCGGCCGAGGAACTCCCAGACGAGGCCGTCGGGCGCGCTGCCGGACACGCGGATGAACCCCTTGTGAATGCCGGCGAGGTGGTGGGCGGAGCACACGCTCACGAGGTTGGACCCCTCGGAGCTCCCGCCGTGCGAGCGGAAGCGGACGTGGTGGACGTGCTCGGCGGGGTGGGAGCAGCCGGGGACCTGGCAGCGGCCCTTGTCGCGGAGCTTGATCTCCTCGGCCTTCAGGACGAGGTCGAGCGCGAGCGGCTCCCAGACCTCGGTGAAGTGGAAGCTCATGAGGAAGAGCGCCTGCCCGGGGGAGAGCCCCGGCCCGGAGCGCAGGCGGGCGGAGAGGACCGCCTCCGCGAAGAGCTCGTCGACGTCGCGCGGGACGGAGGCCTTGACGGTCCCGGCGCGCCACATCTGCTGGTCGAGCTCGGCGTTCACCTCGCGCCGCGTGTCGATCGCGGGCTTCGCCACGGCCTCGACGATGCGCTTCGCGACGTCCTCGGGCGTGGCGACCTTCGCGACGGCGCGGGCCTGCTCGTAGGAGAGGGCGCCGGTGCGCAGGGCCTCGCGGAGCTCGGGGAGCCGGCGGAGGTTCCGCTCGAGGGTCATGCGCTGGCGGGCGGTGGAGGGCGCCATGCCGAGCTCCTCCACGCAGAAGGCCTCGAAGGTCCGGGCGCCGGCGAGGCGGTAGGCCCTGAAGACGCGCACGAGGAGGATGGCCCGGCCGAAGCGCTCCTCGTCGGGCAGGCGGGCCTTCTGGAGCCGCACGAGCTCGCGAAGGAGCTTCTGGGGCGACGGGCAGGGCGGCGGGGGCGGGCGTGCTGCAGCGGCGCGCGCCACACCTGACGGTTCCGGCCCCTCGGGCGGACGCGCCATATCTGACGGTCCCTCGCCGGCGCGCGACGCCCTCGGCTCCGCCGCTCCCGGAACGAGCGGCACCGGATGCCCCCCGAGGAACTCCATCGAGAGCGCCCGGATGATCTTCCACTTCGGCGCGTCGGCGTCGCCGAGGATCACCGAGGCGACCTCGAACGTGTACTCGACGTGCTCCCGCTGGACCGGGTCCTCGAGCCGGGCCATGACGTCGCGCCAGCCCTCGTCGTACGGGTTCGTCCCCGGCTTCGTGAGCCGCTCGAGCTCCCGGACCGGCTCGAGCCTAGCGCGGCCGAGCCAGTAGGCCTCGAGCTTCTCGTCCGTGGCCGCGTCCACGATGGCCTCGGCCTTGCGCATCGAGAGCTCGCCCGCGGCGACCGCGCCGCGGATGAGCGGCCGGGTGGAGAGCTTCTCGGCGAGGCCGGCGAGCCAGCGCGCGTGGGCGGGATCGATCCCGAGCCGGTCGAGGGCGAGGTCGCCGATGCCGTTGTAGCCGAGCTTCAGGTCGTGGGGCCGGAGCGTCCAGAGCCCCTCGCCGACGCGGAGGTCCTCCGGGCCGTGCCCGCGGGCGAGCCTCACCGCGAGCGCGACGAGGCGCTTCGCGTCTGCCGCTGGGAGCGTGAGCTTCGAGGGCTCGCCCTTCGCCGCGGCCGCGCGCGCCTCGAGGCGAGCGAGGAAGAGGTCGTCGCCCCGGAGGCGTCGCGCGCGGGCCGGAGACCCGCCGGGCGGCGTCGTGGTGGACGTGCCCTCCGGAACCCCTGCGGCAGAATGATTTCCCGCGCACATTCTGAACGCATGTATAGCTCGCGGGTCTGACATTTCCCCGGGGGGAGGGCCCTCCCCACGAACCGGATTCCGGGACGCGCTACGCCGCGGCGTGGGGCGCAGTCTCCACGGAGACGCTCGCCCCCGCCCTCACGGCCCCGAGATCGCGCACTGCAGCGGCGGCATCGGGTACAGGTAGCGCACCGGCGGAATCGCCTGGTCGTCCTGTCCCGCGGCCGCGCTCTGGGGCACGTACACCTGCGTGCAGCGCCCGGGCTCGCAGCGTTCGAGCCCGGCGACGAGCGCGTTGTTCGGTCCCAGCGCCTGGAACGCGCGGTAGATGGCGCCGTCCGCGTCGATCGTGCGCTCCTGGCACGCCTCGCAAGAGCGAGGCGGGAAGGCCGCGCCATCGCCGAGCACGCCGGTGGCGCTCACCGTCCAGCGGCGCGCGACGTTGCCGAAGGGGTCGAGCGCCACGATGCGGGAGCCGTCGCCGAAGCCGCGGCCGGCGAGGACGTCCTTCAGGTGGTCCGACGGCGAGACCGGGAGGAGCGCGCCCGCCGGCGTACGGACGAGGAGCCCGCCGTCGCGGACGGCGAGCACCGCGCCCGCCTCGTTGACCGCGACCGGCTCGGCGCCCTCGACGAGCATCGCGCCGTCGGGACCGACCACGCCGTCCGGGCAGCCGATGTAGACGTCGCCGCTGCCCGGCCGCCCGACCATCCCCGTCGGCTCGCACGGGGCGGGCACGAGCTCGTCGTTCTTGCGAAGTGGGCCCCACAGCCACCACCAGCCGCCGAGCCATGTCCAGGCGTCGGGCACGATGCGCCGGACGTAGCGGTGCAGCACCGCCGGCCCGCTCGAGTAGTCGATGAAGGTCTCGAGGTAGAGGACGCTGCCGAGGCCGTCGACCGCCGCGCGGTGGTAGACCGCGCCGATGAGCCGGGTCGGCTGGTCGGCCCGCCAGCGCGGGTTCTGGTTTCCTTCGCCAAGAGCCACTGGGAGGCTCGAGGGGCCGTACAGGTAACAAGCGCCGTCACACTGTCCTGGCGGAGACACGGCTGGCGGCGGGAACGTGCGGAGTACGCCCGCGACCAGGTGAAGGTGGTGGCGGATACTGGAACCGCGACGGGGAAGGTGCGGCAGGATGTCCGGTACGCGTTCGACCTCGCGAACCGCCTCGTCTCGGTGACCCGGACGGTCGGGGAGAGCGAAGTGCTGGACTACGGGCCGGACGGCGAGCTCCTCAGGCGAAGGATCACGACGGGGAGCACCTCGAAGGACGTGTTCTACGTGGGCGAGTACGCCACCGCGACCGCGAGCAACTGCACCTCAACGTGCATCGCGGCGGCGAACACCGTGACGGTGGACGCGCACGTGATCTACGCGGGGACCAGGATCGCGAGCGCGCGGGCAGCCAGCCTAGACGCACAGTCAACGGCGCGGACTCTCTACTACTACCGAACGCGACTCGGGAGCGTGATAGGCACGAGCAAGCGAGGAGGCAGCGCGGGTACCTTCTACAGGTACACGCCGTACGGCGAGGTAGACCTCACCAACGAGACGGACGCGAACCGGTCGGAACTCGGCTCGGAACTCGGGTACGCGAACGCGCTGAGGTTGACAGGAGGGCTACTTCACTTGGTGCATCGCGCGTACGACACTGAATCGAAAGTCTTCGTGCAGTCGGACGTGGTCGATCGACTTAGATATGCGTACGCCGGGGGAGATCCGATAAATCGCAGCGATCCAACAGGTCTCCGTTGGGCCGTCAGCACAAACGACATGGCAGCAGGCCGGTTCTGGGACGGTGGCAACCCGTTCGCCTCTGATAGCGCGGACAAATCTCCGGGCGGCAGTTCTGCGAGGGGAAGCGTCAAGCCACAACAGAGGGCGGCTACACAGACTCCAGCTGCCCAGGCGGAAAAGCCCAAGCCGACTAGAGAAGGGACGGCAGTTTCAAGCGAGACGTCGAAACTGGACCATAAGGCGGAAAAGAGCGAAGCAAATCGGAACGGGGAGCGGCTCATTGCTGCTCTGGACGCGGCAAGGCAGGACCCCTTCGCGGCGAGGGTCCTAGAGCAGGCCAGGGGGCGAGTGGCTTTTACGCTCGGCGATATTCACTCAGAGGGAACGCTTGCTAAGGAGAGTTCCGTTACGGCTGGGACCTGGAAGCGGACTTGCCTACATATCTGGGACCGTCACGATCGACTTTGCCGAGGTAGACCGCATGAACGGGAACGCGGCAGCAGCCCAGGCAAAGGGCCTGGAGGCTCACGTCTTTTCGGACGCTGAGGTTGTCGTTCATGAGTTGGCGCACATCAAGTACGCAATGGACAATCTCAACACGCCTCAGGAATCCGACCCCAAGGAGGCCTATCGCGAAGCGCTAAATGAGGAAATCCGGGCCTATCAAGTTCAAAATGAGTACAGGGTCCGCAACGGCGCGCAGGCAATGTCAAATGACTTCATTGAGGCAAACGCGAAAGTATCGGTGGCATCGAGAACACAGTAGGGCTGTTCTGGCTCTGTTCTTGTCCGCGCTGGCGTGCTCGCGATCGGCTATCGGTCCGACCGAAATGGCGCCAGCTTGCTCTGAGTTGGTACCTATGACGGTGCGCTTCTTGGAGCCGGAGCAGCGAAGGCCGTATTTCATTGAGTGCAACGGCGTGGTCTATCACCCCGAAGGTGAAGTGGTTGCGCCCGGCCTCGCTGAGGCGGCATGCAGGTTGTCGGGTTGTTGGTACTGGCAACTGTCGGTAACGGGTGCCAACGAAGGTGTGCTTCGCGGCCAGAAGCGGCCGCCTGAGAATTCAGCGCGGTTGGGGGCGCTGCTGGTCATGGCGATTCAATGGGGGCGACCAGATGGCCAGCTAAAAGTGACTCGCATGCGAGTTGTGGAACGCTCTTGAGTGGTGCCGCTAGTTCCCGCGGCCGCTCGACCTGCCCGGGTGATCCCAGCGAACGGTCCCTGCGCCAAGCATGAGCGACGGGCCCTACTTCAACAGCGCCCGCGACACCCCCGTCGTGATCGGCTCGAGGTACGTGATGAGCAGGACGCCGATCGACATGATGATCAGGAACGGGAACGCCTTCTTGTAGATCCACGGCAGCGGCTTCCCGAAGCGCGACGCCGACAGGAACAGGTTCAGCCCCATCGGCGGGAACAGGAACCCGAGCTCGAGGTTCGCGAGGAACACGACCCCGAGGTGCACGGGGTCGATCCCGTACGCCTCGCCGAGCGGCGCGACGAGCGGCGCGAGCACCACGATGGCCGAGTAGATCTCGAGCACGCTGCCGAGCACCAGCAGCACCACGTTCAGCACGAGCAGGAAGAGCGCCGGGCTGTGCACGTGCGCCTGCATCCACTCGACGAGCCGGACCGGCACCTCGGCGTCCACGAACCAGCTCGTCACGCCGAGCGCGCAGCCGAGGAGGATCAGCACCGAGCCGACGAGCGTCGCCGCGTGCACGAGCACGCGGGGGAGATCGCGCAGCGGGTGGATGGACTTGAAGATCGCGCACTCGACCACGATGGAGTACGCGGCGGCGAGCGCCGCGGCCTCCACGATGGTGGCGTACCCGGTGATGATCGCGACCATCACGAGGGTCGGCAGGCCGAGGTCCCACTTCGCCGCCCAGATCGCGCGCAGCGCCTCCTTGCCGTCGAACGGCTCGCGCGGCGCCTGGTGCTTCCGGCCCACCCAGATGCCGTAGGCGGAGACGAGCAGGATCATGAGCAGGCCCGGCACGAGCCCGCCCACGAAGAGGTGGTCGATGGGCGTCTGCGAGACGACGCCGTAGAGGATGACCGGCAGCGAAGGCGGGAAGAGGAGCCCGAGCGACCCCGCGGCGGTCACGAGACCGACCGAGAAGTCCTCCGGGTACCTCTCGCGGAGGAGCGACGGCAGGAGCACGCCGCCGAGCGCGAGGATGGTGACGCCGGAGGCGCCGGTGAACGCGGTGAAGAGCGCGCACACGAAGGTCGCCATGATGGCGACGCCGCCGGGGAGCCAGCCGAAGATGCCCTTGTAGGCGCGGACGAGCCGCTCGGAGGCCTTGCCCTCTGCGAGCACGTACCCCGCCACCGTGAGGAGCGGGATCGCGGGGAGCGTCGCGGAGGAGACGAGGTTGAAGGTCGCGACCGGCACCGCGGCGATCGCCTCGGGCCCGCCCTCGCGCAGGAAGAGCGCCATCGCGGTCGCGGCCATCGCGATGAATACCGGCGCGCCGAGGAGGAACGCGGCGAGCACGATCAGCAGGAGCACCGTCACGAGCCCGGGGGTGGGGTTCACCTTCCCGAGCAGGAACGACGCCGCCGTGAGGATGATCGCGATCGTCCGCCAGATCGCCGCGCGGTCGCCGTCGCCGGCGCGCCACGCGAAGCGCAGCGCCATGAAGCCGAAGCCGACCGGCATGACGAGCTGGCTCCAGGCCACCCGGATGCCGAAGGCGACCTCGCCGAACCCGTTCCACTCGGAGCGGACGAGCTTGAAGGAGGCGTAGGCGAGGAGGGCGCTCGTCGCGGCGGAGAGCGTGAGGCCGAAGGCGCGCGCGAGGCGGCGCGGGGGCCCCTCCGGGACGAGGTCGAGCGTGGACAGCGCGAGGTGGTGGTTCGTGACGCTCGCGAGCAGCGCGCCGAGGAAGCCGACCCAGAGCGTGATGTGCTGGGCGAGCTGGGCCGCGCCGGGCAGCTCGCGGCCGATGAAGCGGCGCGAGAGGGTGGAGGCGGCCGGGAGGGCCACCATCGCCACCAGGAAGAAGGCCAGGAGGGCGCGCTCGAGGCGGGTGCCCTGGTCGGGCGGCTCGGTGGCGGCAGAGGTGGGAGACGGTGTTGGGGAGGTCACGAGAAAGGAGGTTGACCCCTCCTGAAGGGGCCTCTATCCATTCGTAGCACGAAGCGCCCCACCGCGCGCTTTCCAGCCCCATGCGCCCCGCACACATCGTTCACCTCACGCTGGCCGTGTTCGCCCTCGCCGCCACCGCCTGCAGCGGGCCCGCGACCTCCATCGTCGCCTCCGCCGTCTCGGAGTCGAGCGAGGCCTACGCGCGGGAGGACGACGTCGAGCTCGTCCGCCTCGCGGTCCCCTTCGGCCTGAAGACGATGGAGGGGCTCCTCGAGAAGCAGCCGCGCCACAAGAAGCTGCTGACGGCGCTCACCGCGAACTTCACCCAGTACACCTACGGCTTCGTCCAGGAGGTCGCGGACGAGGAGGACTGGGCCGGCCGCTACGACGTGGCGCGCACGCAGCGCGAGCGGGCGAAGAAGCTGCTCATCCGCGCGCGCGACTACGGCCTGCGCGGCCTCGACGAGGCCCAGGACGACCTCGGCAAGCACCTGCGCGAGGGGAAGGACGTCAGGAAGGCGCTCCTCGAGGCCGAGAAGGAGGACGTGCCGCTCCTCTACTGGACCGCCACCGCCTGGCTCCTCGCCATCTCCGACGGGAAGTCGGACATGGGGCTCGTGGCCGAGCTGCCGGTCCCGCTCGCGATGATGGAGCGCGCGCTCGAGCTCGACGAGAAGTGGGGCGACGGCTCCATCCACGAGTTCTACGTGACCTGGGACGGCACCCGCTCGGTCGCCGAGGGCGGCGGGCCCCAGCGCGCCAAGCAGCACCTCGACCGGGCGCTGGCCCTCTCGATGAACAAGAAGCTGGGCCCGCTCGTCTCATGGGCGGAGGGTGCCCTCGTGATGATGCAGGACCGCCCGGAGTTCGAGCGGGTGCTGAAGCAGGTGCTCGAGGCCGACCCCGGCGCCGAGCCCCGCTTCCGGCTCGCCAACGTGTTCGCGCAGCGGCGGGCGAAGGCCCTGCTCGCCCGCGCGGACGACCTCTTCCTCTAGCGATATCGGCCGTACCTTTCCGAGATGGAGAACCCCGTGAAGAAGCTCGCCGTCGTCGTCGCCCTCGCCGCGCTCGCCACGAGCGCCCGGGCGCAGCAGCCCGTCGTCGTCAAGCTCGGGACGCTCGCGCCCCAGGGCTCCACCTGGCACGAGCTCCTCAAGGAGATGGGCCAGCGCTGGGAGCAGGTGTCGAACGGGCAGGTGAAGATGAAGATCTACGCCGGCGGCGCCCAGGGCTCCGAGGGCGACATGGTCCGGAAGATCGGCATCAACCAGCTGCAGGCTGCGGCCATCTCGAACGTCGGCATGCACGACGTCATCCCGGAGCCCACCACCTTCTCGACCCCGTTCCTCTTCGACGACGCGAAGCAGCTCGAGTGCGCCTTCGAGAAGGTGCGCCCGTCGGTGGAGGCCTCGCTCGAGAAGCGCGGGCTCGTCGCCCTGCAGTGGAGCCAGATCGGCGGCATCCACATGTTCTGCACGAAGGCCTTCCGGACGCCGGCCGAGATGAAGGGCGCGAAGATGTGGGCGTGGGAGGGCGACCCGAAGAGCGTCGAGGCCTACCGCGCGGCGGGCTTCACGCCGGTCGTGCTCTCGTCCTCCGACATCTACGCCTCGCTCCAGACCGGGATGATCGAGTGCGTGCCGAACGTGCCGCTCTACGTGCTCACCGCCCGGCTCTTCGAGAAGGCGAACCACATGAGCGTGGTGCCGTGGGGCTTCGTCGTCGGCGCGACCGTCATCCGCAAGGACACCTGGGAGAAGATCCCGGCGGACCTGAGGCCCAAGCTCCTCGCGATCGCGAAGGAGCTCGGCTCGCGGGTCGACACCGAGGTCGCGAAGCTCAACGCCGACGCCGTGACCGCGATGCAGAAGCAGGGCCTCCAGCTCGTCCCCGGCGAGGTCGCCACCTGGCGTGTCTCCGCGGAGCGCGCGCAGGCCGTCGTCCGCGGCGGCTCGGTGCCGGCCGCCTTCTACGACGAGGTGAAGGCGGCGCGGGACGGCTGCGGGAAGAAGTAGCTGTAACGGCGGACCCACCTCCGAGACGTTATGTACGTCACCCCCGCTGAGGTCCCGGCGGGGGCAGGAGGAACCCCGTGGCCCGCTGGCGTCCCGACGAGAAGGAAGCGAACGTCACCCCCGAGCGGCTGTGGCTGACCCGCCGCGAGTTGCTCGCGACCGGCGCCGCCGGCGCGCTCGGGCTCGCGCTGCCGCGCGAGGCGCTGGCAGGGGAGCCCACCGGCCAGGCCCTCCAGGTTGCGAAGAGCCTCGACCGCTCCGGCGGCGAGGCGAAGAACACCTGGGACCAGATCACCACCTACAACAACTTCTACGAGCTCGGCACCGACAAGGAGGACCCGGCGCGGAACGCGGGCACCCTGAAGGCGCGGCCGTGGACGATCGCCGTCGAGGGCGAGGTCAAGAAGCCGCAGACGATCGGCATCGACGACCTGTTGAAGTGGTTCCCGCTCGAGGAGCGCATCTATCGCATGCGCTGCGTCGAGGCGTGGTCGATGGTGATCCCGTGGGTGGGCATCCCGCTCGGCGACCTCGTGAAGCGGCTCGAGCCGACCTCGAAGGCGAAGTACGTCGTGTTCCAGACGCTCCTCGACCCGGCGCAGCTACCGAACCAGCGGAGCCACGTCATGCCCTGGCCCTACCAGGAGGGGCTGCGCATCGACGAGGCGACGCACCCGCTCGCGATCCTCGCGGTCGGCCTCTACGGCCGCGTGCTGCCGGGCCAGAACGGCGCGCCGGTCCGGCTCGTCGTGCCGTGGAAGTACGGCTTCAAGGGCGCGAAGTCGATCGTGAAGATCCGCTTCCAGGAGACCCAGCCGCGCACCGCCTGGAACGACCTGCAGCCCTCCGAGTACGGTTTCTACGCGAACGTGAACCCCGAGGTGGACCACCCGCGCTGGAGCCAGGCGAAGGAGCGGCGCATCGGCGAGTTCTTCCGCCGCCCGACCCTCAAGTTCAACGGCTACGGGGACGAGGTCGCCTCGCTCTACTCCGGCCTCGACCTCCGCCGGAACTTCTGATGACCACCCCGGCCGTCCGCCGCCTGCAGTGGTGGGGCGCCTTCGCGCTCTGCCTGGCACCGCTCGCGAAGCTCGGCGTCGACCTCGCGACCGGCGGGCTCGGCGCGAACCCCATCGAGGCCATCCTCAACCGGCTCGGGTTCTGGACGCTCACGCTGCTCGTCGCCTCGCTCGCCGCGACGCCGCTGAACGCGCTCCTCGGCATCTCCTGGCCGCTGCGCGCGCGCCGGATGATCGGCCTCTGGGCGTTCGCGTACGCGACGCTGCACCTCCTCTTCTACGTGGCGGTCGACCAGGGGCTCGACGTGGGCCTCCTCGCCGCGGACGTCGCGAAGCGGAAGTTCATGACGGTCGGCTTCGCGGCGTGGCTCCTCCTCGTGCCGCTCGCGGTCACCTCGACCGACGGCTGGGTCCGGCGGCTCGGCTTCCGCGCCTGGAAGCGCCTGCACCGGCTCGTCTACGCGGCGGCCGCGCTCGGGGTCGTGCACTTCGTCTGGCGGGTGAAGGCCGATCTGCGCCTGCCGCTGGCCTTCGGCGCGGTCCTCGCCGTCCTGCTCGCCGCGCGCCTCGTCCCCGAGGGGTTCGGGCTCAGGCGGCGACGCCCTCCAGCGTCTCGACCAGCCGGTCCAGCCCGAACGGCTTCTCCAGCAGGGCCTCCACCTGCAGGTCCGTGACCTTCCAGCCCGGCGGGATGGACGCCGAGAGCACCACCACCGGGATCCCGGAGAGGGTGGGGTCGCCGCGCTGCACACCCCGGAAGGTCCAGCCGTCCATGACCGGCATCATGAGGTCGAGGAGGATGGCGCTCGGCCTCCGGCCGGCCCTGAGGTGCTCCAGGGCCTCCAGCCCGTTCGAGGCCTCGTCGACGAGGTAGCCGAGCTCGCCGAGCGCCTCGCACATCGCCGCGCGGACGTCGGGATCGTCCTCGACGACGAGCAGGCGGGCGGGAGGTCTCACGGGCCCCAGCATGGCGACGGGGGGAGCCCTGCGGGAGTGCCCACCGGCGTACGTCCCCAAGTGAGTCGCCGCGCGGCCGATTGACGTACGGTGACCACGTGACGCGCGCCGGGGGCCGGCCCGAGCGTGCCCCTGCCGGGCTCGATCGTTGACTCCCCGCGGTCCGCGCGCGATACCCGCAGAGTCCTCATGAACGACGGCGAAGCACCTCCCACATCGTCCTCGGCCGTGTACGGGCGGGCGAAGCCCCCCGCGGTGGCGCTCCCGCAGAAGGGCACGGTCATCGGGCTCCGCTGGAGCGGGCTCGAGGGGGCCGGCAACCAGATCCTCGCGGCGAAGCTCGAGCTCGAGGCCGAGCGCGCGCGCCTCGTGCGCATCTGGCGCCCCTTCTCGGATGCCCCGGGCCGCCGCGACCTCGTCGCGCGCTTCGCGCCCTGGGTCGCGGAGGAGGCACGCTGGGCCGAGGGGCGCATCGTCATCGGCGTCGACTTCTCGCTCTCGCTCGCCGAGACGCACCTGAGGCAGCTCGGGCTCCTGCGCCAGGCGCTGCGCGGCCCTGGGGTGCTCGGCAAGCACCTCCAGGAAAGGTACGTCGGCGACACCGGCGACTACAGCGAGGCGGCCGCGCGCATGCGCGACGAGCTCGGCAAGGACCGCCCGCGCGTGACCGACCAGTACCGCGCCGAGCTGCACCCGCCGACCTCGGCGCGCAGCTACCGCGCCACCTTCTTCGGGCTCGCCGTCATGGCGGGCGTCGACGCGAGCTTCCCGCCCTGGGATCCGCCGCAGCCGGGCCGGCCCATCGTGGTCGAGGTGCGCCCGGGCCACGTCGCCCGCGTGCTCTGCGGCGTCGGGAGCTATCGCGACGACGACCGCGACGGCGTCTCCCGGGCCTCCACCCGCGCGGGCGTGCTGCGCACGCTCCGCTCGGCGGCGCACGTCGAGTTCGAGATGGAGCAGGCCGCGCAGATCGTCGAGGACGAGCACGGCGATCACCTCGACGCCGTGCTCGCCGCGACGGGCGCCGCCGCGGCGTGGGAGGACGGCTTCCAGGGCGTCCCCGCGAACGTGCCGCGGCCGGAGGGGTGGATCCACTCGGTCCGCGAGGAGCCGTGGCGTTGAGCAGCCGGCCGTCGAGCAAGACGGCCGCGACCCTCGCGGCGCTCGAGGCGGTGCAGGCGGACATCCGGGCGTACCGGCCGCGCGGCTTCGGGCCCCCGGTGCACGGCCCGGCGGTCCCGAGCCGCATTCTCCTCGTCGGCCAGGCCCCCGGCCCGCACGAGGCGAAGCTCGGCCGGCCCTTCGCCTGGACCGCCGGGAAGACGCTGTTCGCGTGGCTCGAGCGCGCGACGGGCGCACCCGAGGCCGTCGTCCGCGAGCGGGTCTACATCGCGGCGGTCGTGCGCTGCTTCCCGGGGAAGGTGAGCGGCGGCGGCGATCGGGTGCCGACGCCCGCGGAGTGCGCCCGCTGGCGCGGCTTCCTCGAGCGCGAGGTGGAGATCCTGCGGCCGCGCCTCGTGCTCGCGGTGGGCCGGCTCGCGATCGGCGAGGTGCTCGGCGCGGAGATCGCGGGCCGCCCGCTCGCGGAGGTGGTCGGCAAGAGCTACCGGCTCCGGTACCACGGGGTGGAGTCCGACGTGATCCCGCTCCCGCACCCGTCCGGCGCCTCCACCTGGTTCAAGGTCGAGCCCGGCCGGTCGCTGCTCGAGCAGGCGCTCCGGCTCGTCGGGGCCCACCCGGAGGTCGTGAAGGCGCTCGGGCAAGCGGGCGCACGGGCGGCCGGACCGCGCTAGGTCACCGGGGCGGGGGCCATGGCCTCCGGCAGCTCGACGACCGCGCGGGTCCCGCGGCCGAGGTCGCTCTCGAGCCAGAGGTTGCCGCCGTAGCCCTCGACGAGGCCGCGGGCGATGGCGAGGCCGAGCCCCGCGCCCTCGCCGTCGGGCTTCGTCGTGAAGAACGGATCGAACGCGCGCCGGAGCACGTCCGCCGGCATGCCGCGGCCCTCGTCGGCCACCGTGATCCGGACCGAGCCCGGCCGGTGCTCGGCGGCCACCGTCACGCGCCCGCCCTGGCCGGGCTCGTAGGCCTCGGCGGCGTTCGCGAGGAGGTGGCCCAGCACCTGGGCGAGCGCCTCCGGCTGCGTGCGCACCCACAGGTCCGGCCCCGGGGCGAGCTCGAACGCGATCCGCTCGCGCACGCGGGGCCCGAGGTCGTCGACCGCGCGCCGCGCCGTGGCGCCGACCTGCGCGCTGCCGCCGGGCGCGATGCCGGCGATGCGCCCGGCGTCGACGAGCTTGCGCACGAGGTCGTTGATGCGGGTCATCGCCTGGAGCGACTCGTCCACCACCTCGGCCACGTCCGCCGGCTCGTCCGCGCCCTCGGCGGTGGTCTGGCGCAGCCAGCGCAGGTTCGCGGTCACGACCGAGGCGGGGTTGTTCACCTCGTGCGCGACGCCCTTCGCGAACTGGCCGAGCGCGGCGAGCCGCTCGGACTGCGAGAGCGCCGCCTCGGCCCGGGCGAGCTCGGCCGTGCGCTGCTCCACCTCGGCCGCGAGCTGGGCGCGCATCCGCTCGAGCGCGCGGGCGTCCTCCGCGAAGTGCTCGGTGACCGCCCAGTAGACGGCGAGGATGGGCAGCACGAAGCCGGTGTCGAGGAGGTACGGGAGCTGGATCGCGCGGCTGGTCGAGAGGCCGTCGTTGATGCCGAAGAGGAGCTGGGAAGCGTAGGCGACGACGTGGACCCCGGCGTGCGGGACGCCGGCGCGCCAGGCCCGCGCGAAGCGCGCGAGCGGGACGATGCCGACCGCGCTGAGGTAGAGGAGCAGCGCCTCGCCAAGCGGGTTCGGGAGCGCGTCGCGGTAGACCACACCGATGGGCGTGAACGGGTGGTCGCGGAGCTCGCCCGAGTGCAGGAGCCCGGCGGCCGACAGCGCCGCAGCGACGGCGAGCACGAAGGGCGCGACGCGCGCGAAGCGCCCCGGCTCGACCGCGGCGAACGCCTGCGAGTAGCGGAGCCAGGCCCAGCCGTGGGCCATGGCGACCGCGACCTGGACGCGCGACGCCCAGAGCACCACCTCGTCGGGCTGGTGGAGCGAGGTCGCGAGGTTGCAGAACGCGTAGCCGGCCGCGGTCAGCGCGACGAGCGAGAAGCGGTGCTGGTCGCGGAAGCCCGGGACGAGGGAGAGGCGCCGCGACATCACCCCCGCCAGCACCGCGATGGTGGCGGCGGCGATGGAGATGGCCGCGGCGAGGTTCACCCGCCGGTGCTCCGTGCCACGAGCGCGGCGGCGCGGAGGTCCGCGATGGCCTTCTGGTAGTCGGGCTGGCCGAACACGGCGGTGCCCGCGACGAGCATGTTCGCGCCCGCGGCGGCCACGGGGCCGACCGTGTCGGGCTTCAGGCCCCCGTCGACCTCGATCTCCAGGCCGGGGTGGCGCTTCTCGGCCATCGCGCGGAGGCGGCGGACCTTCTCGGTGACGGCGGGGATGTACTTCTGCCCCCCGAAGCCGGGGTTCACGCTCATGAGGAGGACCATCTCGAGGTCCTCGAGCACGTAGTCGATGGCCTCGAGCCCGGTGGACGGGTTGAGCGCCACCGCGGGCTTCCCGCCCGCGGCGCGGATCGCCTGCAGCGTCCGGTGGAGGTGCGGCGACACCTCGGCGTGGACCGAGACGAGGTTCGCGCCGGCCTTCACGAACGCCTCCACGTACTTCTCCGGCTCGACGATCATGAGGTGCACGTCCACGGTGAGCTTCGTCACCTTGCGGACGGCCTCGACGATGAGCGGGCCGATGGTGATGTTCGGCACGAACCGGCCGTCCATCACGTCGACGTGGACGACGTCGGCCCCGGCGGCCTCGATGGCCCGGACCTCGTCGGCGAGGCGGCCGAAGTCCGCGGAGAGGATGGACGGGGCGATGCGGATGGGGAGCGCCATCGGGGCAGTGTATGCGACTGCCGCCGGGGGGCGTCCCTCAAAAGGCTTGATTGAAGGCGACGTAGCCCGTGAAGCCCCCCGGGCGCCAGGCGGCGTCGACGGCGAGGCTCGCGAGCGAGCGCCGGTCCATCGTGAGCCGGAGCCCCGCGCTCGCCGCCGGCCAGACCCGGTTGAAGTCCGGCCAGCCCCGGACGTCGTCCCGGTCGCTCGCCGCATGCACGCTCCCGCCCAGGGCGAGGGAGAGGAACTGCCAGGCCGCGACGCGCAGCTCGGCCTCGGCGCCGACGAGGTCCCGGCCCACGTGGCGCCCGGCGATCCAGCCGCGGGAGGCCCGCATCTCGGGGTCCCGCCCGCTCGTGGGGAGCATGAAGTACGGCGTCTTCCCGAAGGCCGACCACCCGTACGCCCAGAGCGCGAGCGAGGCCCGCGGCGCCACGGGCAGGTAGGCGCGGCCCTCCACCCAGAGCGACTGCCAGCTCTGCTCCGAGCCGGCCCACTCCGGCTCGATGCGCAGGCGCACGAGCGCGTAGGTTCCGCGCCAGGGGTCGAGCGGGTTGTCGCGCGCGTCGAGGAGCAGGCTGCCGGCGAAGCCCGAGGAGATGGTGCGGCCGGCCACGCCGTAGCCGTAGGCGCTGAAGGGCGTGGCCTCGCCGCGCGCGGCGCGCACGTCGCGCAGGTCGTAGTCGTCGTCGAGGAAGTAGCCGATGCCCGCGTAGACGGGCCCCGCGAGCCGGCGGTACGCCGTCTCGTGCAGCTTCAGCTCCCGCATGTCGACGGTGGTCTCGGCCGCGTCGGGCTGGTCGCCGCCGAGCCCCCAGGCCGGGCGCGGGAAGTGGTTGGCGGTCCAGTCGCCCACGAAGATCCAGTCGTTCGAGGGCAGGTGGAGCTGCGAGCGCAGGTTCACGCTGCGCTGGCTGCGGGTGGTGGCGAGCACGCTCGCCCCGAGCGTCGAGAACGGCGTGTCGGCGGCGCGGCCGGCCCGGAAGCTCACCGCGCCGGCGACCCCAAAGCCCGCGCCGATGAGCGGGTTCGAGATCACGAACGGGACGGCGGTGAAGCGGGCCTTGCCCGACGCGTCCGCCTCGGGTGGAGGTCGCTGGAAGCCGAGCCTGGCGGCGACCCACTCCGGCAGGTCCTCGTCCATGGCGGGCCGCCCGGGCACCTCGGCGGCGGGTGGCAGCACCGGGACGTCGGGCGTCGCGGCGGCCGCCTCGCCGGCCGCGGAGGCGAGCAGGAGGGCCAGCAGGGCGCGACGCACCGCGGGAGCCTACCTCCGGGGGCCGAGGGGGTACACTCCCCGGATCGGACCCCGGAGCTCGCCTTGCCCTTCGTCCTCGACATCGCGACCGTGAACGTGGCCATGGCCGCGGTGAGCTTCGCGCTCGCCGCCTCGATGTTCGCGGGCAGCACGCAGCGGGTCTCTCCGGGCTACGGCCTCTGGATCATCGGAACGGTGGGGCTGGCGCTCTCCCAGGTGCTCGTCGCGCTGCAGGGGCGAGCGGTCCCGCTCGCCAGCGTGGTCCTTTCGAACGCCCTCGTGACGGCGAGGTTCGTTCTCGACACGGCCGGGCTCGAGCGCTTCACCGGCCGGGAGCCGCGCTGGGTGGCGCACGCGGCGGGCATCGGCGCGGCGGCGGTGATCTCGGCCGTGTTCACGCTCGTCGTCCCGGCGCCCGCCGTCCGGGCCTGGACGGTCACCGCCCTCTGCACGTCATGGACGCTCTGGGCGCTCGCCCTCGTCGTCCGCGACGTCCCGAGGCAGCTCGGCGCGCCGTCGCAGATCGCGGCGGCGGCCTTCGCGCTGGAGGCCGTCTGGGCGGGGGTGCGGATGGTCTACATGGCGATGGGAGCGGGGGGCGCTCCCGCCGGGCCCAACGCGGCGCAGTGGCAGGGGGCGTTCTTCCTCGTCTTCACGGCGCTCACCGTCGTGACGACCTTCGCGCTGATCTCGCTGCACACCCGCCGGGTCGAGGTCGAGCTGCTCGCGGCGCAGGCGGAGGCCGCGGCCCTGGGGGGCGTGGTGCCGACGTGCCCGAGCTGCCGGCGGGTGCAGGACGGCGAGCGGTGGCTCGAGGTGGCCGAGCTGACGCGCCTGCGGCGGGAGGAGGATCCGGCGCGGGCGATGTGCCCGGAGTGCAGCGCGAAGGTGTACGCGAGGAGGTAGGCTCCCGCATCCTCCGGCTGCTCATTCACCCGGCATCCTGAGTCCAAGGCCGCCCCCGCCCCGCTCATCCTGAGCGTAGGCCTGCCGAAGGCAGGCCGGAGTCGAAGGATGAGGTCCGCGAGGCGTGGGGATCCGCGGCAGGCGCAGGGCGGGGTTGAGGGTCGTGCCCGCACTACGGTGAGGCGGTTGCGAGGGGTGAGGGGCGGGTCGGATCTGCGGCTCCGTGGCGAACACGTCATGGTGCGGTGACTGTGGGTGAACCCATCAGGGACGCTCATGGCCCATGGACAGGTTCACTTCACGTGTTATTGTGCTGAACGGATGTTCTCGTCCTCGTGAGGTGAGCCATGCGGAACCCGAAGGTCATGAAGCTGCACGGGGAGATCGGAGAGCTCGTCACCGGCGAGCGGCTCGACCTCGTCGAGTTCCTGCGGAAGGTCGACGCGCTCGACCGGGAGCGGGGCTACTGCGAGTTCAACTGCGGCTCGACGTGGGAGTACCTCACGAAGGTGTGGCACCTCTGTGAGGGGACGGCGTCTGCGCGCACGACGGCGATGCGGCTCCTCCGGCGGTTCCCGCGGCTCGAGGCGGAGCTCGCGAGCGGGAGGTTGAACCCGACGCAGCTTCTCGTGCTCGCACCGGTGCTCACGCCGGCGAACTTCGATGAGCTCGTCGGGAAGGCGGCGTGGCTCTCGAAGAGGAAGACGCTGGAGGTCGTGGTGGCGATCCAGCCGCGGGTCGTGCCAGCTGACGGGGTCCGCAGGCTGCCGAGGGCTTCGTCCCTCGACGCGGCTACCGCCACGGCCACGGTTACGGACACGGTCGCGGCTTCGATCACGGACGTTGCCGCTGTACCCGTTCAGGTGAATTCACAACATCCAGATGTTGTAACCGCGGCGCTGGTGCTCACCGCGCCCGTGTCCCCGCCTTCGTCCGTCGCGCTTCGCCGTCCCGACCGCGGCTCCATCGAGCCCGTCGCGAAGGACACGTTCCAGTTCCGGGCGCACATGGACGACGAGACCAAGCGGCTCTTCGATCAGCTCGCCGAGGTCGTCTCGCACGCCATCCCCGACCGCGCGCCGGCGAAGCTCCTCGCGATGATGGTCCGGGACTCGCTCGAGGCGCAGAAGCGGAAGCGCGGGCTGCTGAAGCCGAAGCATGCGCGCAAGCCGAGGCCTGCCAGGGCGCCGACGCCCGGGATTCGTCAGCCGGTCGCGGCCGAGGTGCGGCGGCAGGTGCTCGAGCGCGACGGAAACCGGTGCACGATCACGTCGCACGACGGGGAGCGGTGCCCGGTGACCGAGGGGCTGGAAATGGAGCACATCGAGGGGGCGCTCGTGACGGGGTCCTCGACCGCCGAGGAGCTCCGGGCCGGGTGCAAGCCGCACAACGGTTACCTCGCGGTCCTCAAGTTCGGGCCGGAGTTCATCGACGGGAAGATCGCGGCGGCGCGGGAGGAGCGGGACGCGAAGCGTGAGGCGAAGGGGGAGGACGGGGTGGAGGGCGCGGGCTCGGAGACGTCCGACGACGACACGCCTCGCGATCCGGTCGCTGGCGAGACCGTCGCCGAGTACGGCGCGGCGGGGCCTCCGGCGGCGGCGTTCGCTGCCGCGGGGTCAGGAGAAGCGGCCTCCCCGGCCTGCGGCCGGGTCGGCGTCAGCGGACCAGCCGCGACGCGTAGAAGCCGTCGGCGCCGTGCTTGCTCGGCAACGTCACGAGATCGCCTCGCGCGTCGAGGACGTCGGCGGGGAAGCCGGGCGGCGGCGGGGCGCGGCGGAAGCCCTGCGCCTCGAGCGACGCCGTGACCTCGGGGCCCTCGGCGCGGGAGAGCGAGCAGATGGCGTAGGTCACCGGCGCGCCGGGACGGGCGTAGCGGGCGCAGCGCTCCAGGATCGCGCGCTGGACGGCGGCCATTCGCGGGAGGTCCTCGGCCTGGCGACGCAGCTTCAGCTCGGGGTGGCGGCGCAGCGTGCCGAGGCCGGCGCAGGGGGCGTCCACCAGCACGGCGTCGAAGGTCCCTTCCTCGAGGCCCGGGAGCGGCTGCGAGGCGTCGGCCTGCACGACGCGCACGTTCAGCCGGCGGCGGGCGGCCTCGCGGGCGAGCGAATCGGCCTTCCTCGGGTGGACCTCGACGGCGACGACCTCGGAGCCGTCGCCGAGAAGCTCGGCGAGGTGGAAGGCCTTCCCGCCCGGGGCGGCGCAGGCGTCGAGCACCCGCGCGCGCTTGCCGCGCAGGTCGCCGGCGGCGAGGAGCGACACGAGCTGCGCTGCCTCGTCCTGGACCTGGAAGACGAGGTCGCCGGCGGCGCGGGCGAGCTCGGCGACGGCGCCGGACGCGAGCGTCGCGCCGTCGGGGGACCAGCGGGTGGGCGCGAGCTCGAGGCCGGCGGCGCGCACCCGCTCGACGAGCGCGTCGCGCGCGGGGGAGCGGACGGTGAGCGGCGCGGGGCGGTTCATCGCGGCGGCGAGCGCGAGCGCCTCGTCGGGCCCGAGCCACGCCACCCACTCCTCGGCGAGCCAGCGCGGCAGCGCCTCCGCGGCGGCGACGTGGCCGGCGGGGTCCGCGGCGAGCGGGGGCGGGGCGGGGGACTCGGGCTTCCGCGACAGCGCGCGGAGCACGGCGTTCACGAACCCGGCGGCGCGCCCGTGGTCGACGCCGCGGGCGAGCGTCACGGCCTCGCCGACGGCGGCGTGCGGTGGCGTGCGGAGGAACAGGAGCTCGTAGGCGCCCATCCGGAGCGCGACGCGCGCGGCGGGGTCGACGGAGGCGAGCGGGCGGCTCGCGTGCGGGGCGAGGGCGGCGTCGAGCGTGAGCGCGCGGCGGAGCGTGCCGTAGACGAGCTCGGTCGCGAGCCCGGCGTCGCGCGGGTCGAGCGCACCGGCCGCGCCGAGCGCGGCGTCGAGCGCCCGCGAGGCGTACGCGCCGCCCTCCTCCACGCGGCGGAGCACCTCGAAGGCGACCTTGCGTCCGCTCGGACCGGCCATCTAGGTGCCCATCGCGAGCGTCCGGACGCGCAGCCCGTTCGCGAAGTCGGCGGCCGCGACCGCGGCCTTGCCCTCGGGCTGGACCCTCGAGACGAGGAGCGCCGTCCCGCCGCCGCAGGCGACGAGGAGCCCCTGGCCCGGCACGGCGGCCGCGAACCCTGGCGCCGCGCCGGCGGGCAGGCCGGCCGGCGACGCCGGCCGGGCCTCGACGAGCTTCAGGAGCTTCCCGCCGAGCGTCGTGAACGCGCCCGGCCAGGGCGTGAACGCCCGGAGGCGGTTCGCGACGGCGTCGGCGCCGCGGGTGAAGTCGACGCGGCCGTCCTCCTTCTCGAGCGGGCGGGCGCGGGTGGCGCGGGCGTCGTCCTGCTTCACCGGCACGGCGCGCCCCGAGGAGAGGAGCGCGAGCCCCTCGACGAGCGCTCGCCCGCCGAGGTCGGCGAGCCGCTCCGAGAGCGTCTCCGAGGTGTCGTTCGGCTGGATGCGCTCGACGCGCTGGAGGATCACGTGCCCGGTGTCGAGCCCCTCGTCCATCTGCATGATCGAGATCCCGGTCTCGGCCTCGCCCGAGGCGACGCTCCACTGGATGGGCGCGGCCCCGCGCCAGCGCGGGAGGAGCGAGCCGTGCACGTTGACGGCGCCGAGCGGGGCGAGCTCGAGGAGGTCCCGCCCGAGGATCCGGCCGTAGGCCGCGACCGCGAGCACGTCCGGGCGGAGCGCCGCGAGCTCGGCGGCGAGCTTGCCGTCCCGGACCTTCTCCGGCTGCAGGACGGGTACGCCGTGCCCGGTCGCCCACACCTTCGTGGGCGGCGGCCGGAGCGCCTGGCCCCGCCCGGCGGGCCGGTCGGGCTGGGCGACCACCGCGACGAGCGCGTGCCCCGCCGCCGCGAGGGCGTCGAGGCCGGGGACCGCGAAGGCGGGCGTCCCCATGTAGACGACGCGCAGCGGGCGCCCGGGTTCCATGCCGACGCTGTATAGCCCGTGTCACCCCTCGGGGACGAGCGAAGACCAAGGGGGGAGGGGCGGCGCGTTGCGGGGAGGGCGGCTCGGGATAGAATCGGCAGCCGTCTCGATCAGGTCCCGGAGAACGAGGAGTCCCGCATGGCCGAGGTACCCGCCGGAACGGAGGCGCCCGCGACGGAGCCGTTCCGCCGGCACTACCTCCTCGACCGAGGGTTCCAGCTCAAGTACGCCGCCGTGATGGCCCTCGCGGGCCTCGCGGTCGCGGCCGTGTTCGGCCTGTGGGTGCACCAGGCCCACGCGCAGGCGACCGCCCTGCTCGGTGCCGACGCCGACACGCGCGCGCTCGTCGAGCGGAGCGACCGGGTGCTGCTCGTCGTGCTCGGCGGCACCGCCCTGCTCCTCGCGGCGGCCCTGGGCCTCCTCGGCGTCGTCATCACCCACCGGGTGGCGGGCCCCGTCTTCGTGATGGGCCACTACCTCAAGATCATCTCCGAGGGACGGTACCCCCGCATGCGGACCCTGCGCCGCTCCGACGAGCTGCGCGGCTTCTTCGGCACCTTCCTCGAGGCGGTCGACGCGCTCAAGAAGCGCGAGCGCCGGCACGCCGAGGTCCTCGAGGACGCCGCCCAGCGCATGCGGGCCGCCCTCGGCCGCTCGCCGGAGCTCATGCCGGCCATCGAGGCCCTCGAGGCCGCCGCCCGCGAGCGCCGCCTCTCCCTCGCCTCCGACTCACCCGAGCTCACCCCCATCGCCGTCCCCGCGCCGAAGCAGGGCGCGGCCTGATCCCGGAGCCCGCATGCGCCACGCCCTCGCCGTCGCCTCGGCCCTCGCCCTCCTCGCCGCCGGGTGCGGCACCCCCACCGACCCGGAGGGCTGGGCGAAGCGCGCCGTGTCGCGCGCCCGCACCGACGAGAAGCTGGAGGCGGTCGGGAAGGTGCGCGCCCTCCTCGGCAAGGACAAGGACGGCAAGGCGCTCGCGACGCCGGAGCAGCGCCGCGCCGCCGTCGACCCGCTCGGCGAGCTCCTGAAGGACAAGCAGGTGCCGGCGAAGGTCCGCGCCGAGGCGGCCGTGGCCCTCGGCGAGATCGGCGACACCCGCGCCGTGAAGGGGTTGCTCGACGCGATCGACCCGTCCCCGCGCGACCGCGACGCCTCCGACCTCAACCGCCGGATCGCCGACGCCCTCGGTACGCTCAAGGCGACCGAGGCGGTGCCCGCCCTCGAGGCGCTCGCGAAGTCGGGCGACGGCTACACGCAGATCGCGGCGGTCGACGCGCTCGGCAAGATCGGCGACCCCGCCGCGGTCGACACGCTCGCCGACATCGCGAACGACCCGAAGAGCGAGCCCTTCACCGCCCGCAAGGCCATCCTCGCCATCGGCCAGATCGGCGACGACGACAAGCACCTCGGCCGCGCCGCGGTGCTGAAGGCGATCTTCTCGCCGCGCGGCCTCTTCAACGAGGCCTCCTTCGCGACCTACCAGCTCGGGAAGGTGATGGCGGAGCCCCTCCTCGCGGTGCTCGAGGGCAAGGACGCCGAGCTCGCGGCCTGGGCGAAGGAGCAGGGCGTCCCGCCGGGTGCGCTCGCCGCGAAGGCGAGCCAGCTCCTCGGCGACGTCGGCGGCGCCGACGCGGTGCCGGTGCTCGTCTCGAAGCTCTCGTACACCGACCCGGAGCCGGAGGTGACCCGCGTCGTGCGCGTGTTCGTCGCCGACGCGCTCGCCCGGCTGCGGGCGAAGGAGGCCGTGCGGCCGGTCGGCGACCTCGCCGCCGCCGAGAAGGACCCGCTCGTGCGCGAGCGCTACTGCGGCGCGCTCGCCCGCATCGGCGACCCGGCCGCGCTGCCCGCGCTGCGCGCGATGGCCGCCTCGGCGGGCTCGGCGGAGCTCCGGCTCGCGCCGCTCGTCGCCATCTCGCGCCTCGGCGGCAAGGACGACCGCGCGGCCGTGGAGGCCGCGAGGGCGAAGGACTGCCCGGAGAACAAGTGCGCGAGCGAGGGCATCAAGGGCGCCTACGACGGGATGCTCGCCCGGCTCGACGCCGCGGGCGCGTGCGGCGCGGACGCCGCCTGCTGGGAGAAGAAGCTCGAGGACCCGAGCGCCGCCGTGCGGGATCGCGCCGCGCTCGAGGTCGGCGCGGCCGGGAAGGCGAAGCAGGCCCCGGCGCTCGCCGCGGCGGTGGCGCGGCCGGTGAACGGCGACGCCGACGTCGACGCGCGCTTCCACGCGGTGCTCGCGCTGAAGTGGGTGCTCGCCCGGGAGCCGATCGGTCCGGCCGGTGCGGAGCTCGCGGGCCGCATCGACGCGGTGCTCGCGTCCGACCGCGGCCGCACGCTCACCGCCGGGGTGAACGAGGACGCCCTGCGGGTGGCGACGGTGCTGCGCCGGGGGAAGTAGCCGGCGGGCCACCCTTCCCGTCCCAGGCGCTCGGGAGCAGGCTGAAGGGCAGGAGCTTCGCGAGGAGCGGCAGGAGGATCGCCCCGCCCGGCGCCGCGAAGATCGCGAGCGCCGGGACCGCCTTCGCGAGATCCACGAGCTGCTCGCGCACCTTCCGGCGTTCGTCCTGCGTGAGCACCCCGCCCGAGGCCGCCTTCGCGACGAGCTGGCCGAGCTCCCCGGTCTCCTTGAGCTCGGTGGCGAGCGCCTCCAGGTTGCCGGCCACGACGCCGGAGACCTTCTCGAGGACGTCGTCGGTCGCGGCCTCCCACTCCTCGGCCACCACCGCCCAGTCGCGCGCCCCGCCCGCCACGGCGGGCAGCTCCTCCTGGCCGGCGTGCTGGGCCGCGGCCTCGAGCTGGGCCGCGAGCACCGCGGGCGCCTCGAGCCCGGTGGCGCGGGCGAACGCCTCCACGTGGGCCACCGCCGCCGGCGAGAGCAGGCCGCGCCGGAGCTGCGCGAGCCGGAGCTGCTCCAGCAGGAAGGGCCGGCTCGCCGGCGGCGAGACCGCCGCGAGGACCTCGCCGGTGCGCGGCGAGCGGACCCCGTGCCGCGCGGCTCGCGCCTCCACGCGCGAGAGCCCGAGGTGGGCGACCTGGCGGACGCGCACCGCGAGGTCCCGCTCGGCGGGGGCCCCGGCCGCCGCGAGCAGCCCGGCCAGCGCCTCGGCGACGAGCGAGGTCTCGAGGCCCGCGTGCGCGGCGTGCCGGGCGAGGGCGTCGGCGGAGAGCGCGCCCTCCCGGTGGAAGCCGGAGGCGACGCGCGCGAGCCTGCGCCGGAAGAGGGCGAGCACCGCGGGGCGGATGGGGAGCCCGCCCGGAGGCTCGGCGGGCGGCCAGAAGCGAGCGTGCATGACGCGGGTGGCGGAGGCGAGCGCGCGGGCGACCGCGGCGTCGGAGGCGCCGCCCGGCTCGTCGGGCCGGGCCGCCAGCGCCGCGGCGTGGGCGCCGCACGCGGCCGCGAGGAAGGCGGCGAGCTCGGCGCGCGCCCGGGCGCGGACGAAGGGGACGCCGCGGAGCGCGCCGAGGTCGAGGAGGAGCCCGACGTGCCGGCGGACCTCGTCGAGGAACGCCGCCTCCGGCGTCGCGTCCGGCGCCGCGCGCCGGCGCATCGCGCGGGCGACCAGCACCCGCCCCGCCGCGGCGAGGTCGGTCGCCGACTCCGCCGCCGCGAGCACCTCGGCCGGCAGCCGGGCCCGCGCGTTCGCCGGGTCGTAGGCCTCGAGCTCGCCGTCGACGAGCGCCCCGAGCCAGTCGCGATCGGTGAGGGAGACGGCCATGGAGAGGTCCGGGAAAGAGACTACTCCGGATGCACGAAATGAGCGGGCCGCCTCCCTCGTCTCCGGCCCGCCTTCGGCGGGCCTACGCTCGGGACGTACGGACCAAGGAACGCGAGGATCCGAACCATCCCGAGCGTCCCTCGACTCCGGCCCGCCTCCGGCGGGCCTACGCTCGGGACGTACGGACCAAGGATCCCGAGGACCCGACCAATCCCGAGCGTCCCTCGACTCCGGCCCGCCTCCGGCGGGCCTACGCTCGGGATGGCCGGCCTCTCGGCTCCTTGCGTGAGCGAGGGAGTGGAGGAGCGGCGTGGGCCGGGAGGATTGGCCCTACTTCGACTTCCGCTTCCGCTCGGTGACCTCTTCCTCCTCCGCCTCGTCCGGGGAGGGCACGGCGACCGGCCCGCGCTTGATGCCGAACTTCTCGAAGAGCTTGCCCTCGATCTGCTGGAGGACCTCGGGGTGCTCGCGGAGGAAGGACTTCGACTGCTCGCGGCCCTGGCCGATGCGCTCGCCGTCGTAGCTGAACCAGGCGCCGCTCTTCTCGACGATGTTGTCGTTCGAGGCGAGGTCGAGCACGTCGCCCTCGCGGCTGATGCCCTGGCCGTACATGATGTCGAACTCGACCTCCTTGAAGGGAGGCGCGACCTTGTTCTTCACCACCTTGACGCGGGTGCGGTTGCCGATGACCGACTCGCCGTCCTTGATGGCGCCGATGCGGCGGATGTCGAGGCGCTGCGACGCGTAGAACTTGAGCGCGTTGCCGCCGGTGGTGGTCTCCGGGTTCCCGAACATCACGCCGATCTTCATGCGGATCTGGTTGATGAAGATGACGATGGTCTGGGACTTCGCGATGGTGCCGGTGAGCTTGCGGAGCGCCTGGCTCATGAGGCGGGCCTGCACGCCCATGTGCGCGTCGCCCATCTCGCCCTCGAGCTCGGCCTTCGGCACGAGCGCGGCGACGGAGTCGATGACGAGCACGTCGATGGCGCCGGAGCGGACGAGCGTCTCGACGATCTCGAGCGCCTGCTCGCCGGAGTCCGGCTGGGAGATGAGGAGGTCGTCGGTGCGGACGCCGAGCTTGCGGGCGTAGCCGACGTCGAGGGCGTGCTCGGCGTCGACGAACGCCGCGATGCCGCCCTTCTTCTGGCACTCGGCCACCGCGTGCAGGGCGAGGGTGGTCTTGCCGGAGGACTCCGGCCCGTAGATCTCGATGATGCGGCCGCGCGGGAAGCCACCGACGCCGAGGGCGATGTCGAGGGACACCGAGCCCGTGGAGACGGCCTGCACGTCCTTCACGAGCGCCTCCTCGTTGCCGAGGCGCATGATCGAGCCCTTGCCGAAGGCCTTCTCGATGGACGAGACGGCCAGCTCGATCGCCTTCTCCTTCTCCGGTCCGACGGGCATCGCGTTCTCCGTTCTGCTCTGGTGGCGGGCTGCCGTGCAGGCCCGCTTGCGTGTGGCGGCTGCTGCTGGGTTCCTGCTCGCGAAGCTGTCTAGCAGGTGGATCCGACAGCGGCTGGAATCGACCTGAACGGATGGATACCTGAACGGACGGCTTCGCGGCAAGAAAATTGGCGTAAATACCTACGGGGTGCGAAGAACGGGGTAACCAGGGGGGTATTCGCCGCTTCGCCCGTAGGGGGCGAGTTCGACGTCGCTCCAGCGAGCACGTCGCCAGGGGACCATTCGACGATGCCCGCCGACCGCAAGGACCTCGCAGCCCGCATCGCGGTCGCCACCCCGCACGACACCGTCCGCGGCGTGGTCTTCAACGCGATCTTCTCGGTCGTGCGCGAGCACGCCGACGAGGCCGCCGCACGCAAGGTCGACAGCGTCTCCGGCAAGGGCTCGCGCACCGAGTTCTTCACGTACCCGGTGGCCGACTACCTCAACCTCATCTTCAACGCGGCCGACCTCCTCGAGGGCCGGCTCGGCGGCGTGGACCCCGTCTACTACAAGGTCGGCGCGCGCGCGGCGGAGCTCATCGCCGCCTCCATGCTCGGCAAGACGCTCCTCGCGCTCGCCGCGGGCGGCGGCACCCGCGCGCTCATGCAGCACATGCCCGGAGGCTACCGCGCGACCGTGAGCTACGGCGAGCGCACCGTGACCTGGCTCGGCGAGAGGCACGCGCGCTACGTCTTCACGCGCGACTTCCTCGTGCCGCCGTTCCACGCGGGCGTGCTCGCCGTGGGCGCCATCGTCGGCGGCGGCAAGAACGTGAAGGCGACGGGCAGGCAGACCGGCCTCCTCGAGGCCGTGTACGACGTCACCTGGGACTGAGCTTCACCGGGGGCGGAGCTGCTCCGCGGCGCTTCGCAGGGGCCGCTCACGCCTTCGCGCCGCCGCCCCCCACCAGGAAGCCCCCCGGATCGAGCCCGAGCCGCCGCACCGCGAGCTCCCAGCGCTGCTCGAGCGGCACGTCGAACACGAGGTCGGTGTGGAGCGGCATCGGGATCCACGCTCCGCTCCCGACCTCCTCCTCGACCTGCAGCGGCGCCCAGCCCGCGTACCCGAGGAGCAGGTGGTACGGGCCCGCGCCGCGCGTGTGCACGAGCGCCTCGAGGAGCTCCTTCGAGCCGCCGAGCGACAGCCCCTCGCAGACCTCCACCGAGCCCGCCGCGTCGGGCGCGACCGCGCCGGGCCGGAACAGCACCCACAGGCGCTCGGGCTGCACCGGCCCGCCGACGAGCACCGGCCCGCCGGCGAGCCCGCCGAGCTCGCCCGCCACGCGCAGCCCGTCGTCGACCGAGCCGAGCACCTCGGCGATCGAGACGGGGCCGGCGCGGTTCACGACGAAGCCGAGCGCGCCCTCGCCGTGGTGCTCGGCCATGAGCACGAGGGAGCCCGCGAAGTTCGGATCCGCGAGCGCGGGCGCCGCGACGAGGAAGCCGGGCGCGAGGCCCGAGGCGGTGGCGACCGACTCTGCCATGAGGAGAGGGTCGCGCGCCGGGGGACCGCGGCGCAAGGGGGCCGAGTTTCGCGGGGGGCTCGTCCTTCGACTCCGTCCACCCTGAGCCTGTCGAAGGGCTCGGGATGAACGGGCCCTTACCACCCCGGCAGCAGGGTCACGGAGCGGGCGTGACGACCGCCGTCACCGGCTCCCAGCCCTTCCGCTCGGCCACCGCGCCGCGCAGGAAGGCGCGGACCTTCGCCGCGTCGGTCGGATCGATGTCCTTGCGCGCGAGCTTGCGCAGGCGCGGCTCGCCGGTGACGCGATCGACGACGACGAGCTCGACGAGGAGATCGTCGCCCGCGAACAGGCCGCGGTCGTCGAGCGGCAGCGCGGGCGGCGGGCCGAGGCGCAGCTCGGTGAGCTCGGGCGGCGCCTCCTCCGGCATCGCGAGCGCGCCGCCGGCCGGCTCCTCGGGCGCGGCGCCCGCGGGCGCGACGGTCCACGACTCGAGCGGCTGCTGGAAGCCGTTCGCGTACGGACCCTCGTACGGTGCCGGAGGCGGCGGCGTGAGGTCGACGTAGATGCCCCAGTTCACGTAGGGGTCGCCCCACACGTAGACCCCGTCGTGCGGGTAGCGGGGCGGCACGGCCCAGGGCGCGGGCGCCGGGCGGACGCCCGGGGCGGGCCGCACGCCGGGCACCGGCGGACGGACCGGGCGCGGGCCGCCCGCGGGCACCGGGATCGGCAGGCCACCGCGGCCCCCGCCGCGCGCCACCGCACCGCCCGCGTGCGTCGCCCCGTGCGCGGGGGCCGGCGCCGCGCGGGCTCCACCGCCGCCGGAGACCTTCGGCGCCTTCCCGCCGCCGCCGCCCTTGCCCTCGGTGAGCACGAGGATGGCGATGGCGACCACGACGACGAAGCCGACCACGATGCCGACGGTCGCCGCGGTCTGGTTGGCGCGGCGCCCCGAGGTCCGCGTGACGCCCTGCGCGCGCACGACGAGGAGGCCGTCGTCGTCGCCGGGCGCCGTGAGGCCCTTCGCGGCCTCCGCGAGCGCCTGCTGCGCCTTCGCGGCGGCCTCCTGCTGCTCCGCCGGCGTCGGCGCCTCGCCGCCCTCCACCCAGAGCGCGAGCTGCGGGTCCACGGCGCCGCCGCGGACCGGGATCACCTCGGGCATCAGCGTCGCGGGCGCGCGCACCGAGGCGCAGCCGAACGTGAAGAGGACCGCGACCGAGAGGACGCGCAGGCCGTGCGACGGGCGCCGGCCGGGGCGCCGGGGCTTCGGGGTGGGCGGCTTCGGCTGCATCGGAGGCTCCAGGGAGGGCGGCACATCTTCGCCGCAACCGCCGCGGATTGCACGGCCTGCGCCAGCCCGGGGCGCGGCCGAAGCCCGCGAAAGCAGGCGGCCGGGCGCCGGGCGGTGGGACGGCCCGGCGTGCCGGACGTTCACGGCGTGGCGAGCGGCGCCACGAGGACGTCCTCGTAGCGGGGCCCGGCAGGGGAGAGTTGCGACTCCACGAGCGACAGCGCGCCGACCGCCCAGGGCGCCGCAGCGGCCCCGCCCGCGCCCGCGAGCGCGCCGGCGAGGCGGGGCGCGCCCAGCGGGTTCCGCGCGCGGCCGACCGTCAGGTGCGGCGAGAACGGCCGCGCCTCCGGCGGGAACCCCAGCGGCGCGAGGCGGCCGCCGAGGTCCGCGGCCAGCGCCTCGAGCGCGGCGACCTCGCCGCCGACGCCGAGCCAGAGGACCCGCGGCCGGCGCGCGGAGGGGAAGGCGCCCGCGCCGCCGAGCGCGAGCGTGAACCCGCGCGCCGTGGCGGCGGCGCTCCGCACGGCGGCCTCCACGTCCGGCACCCGCGGGTCCGGCACCGCGCCCAGGAACCGGAGCGTGACATGGAGGTTCGGTGCCGCCACCCAGCGAACGTCGGCGGCGGCCGGGCCGGCGGCGTCGCGCAGGGCCTCGACGCGGGCGACCGCGGCGTCGAGCACCGCCGGGGGCGGCCGGAGCGCGACGAAGAGGCGGCGCGAGGTCACGAAGACGAGGGTGCCGTCTCCCGCCCGGCCGGGCAAACGCTTCTTGACGGATGCGCCGCCGGGGCCTACTCACGCCCACCCATATGCGCCGACTCCTCGCGTCCGCCGTCCTCCTCACCGCCCTCCTCGCTCCCGGCCTCGCCGCAGCCGACGAGGGCATGTGGACCTTCGACCGCTTCCCCGCGGGCGCCGTGCAGCAGAAGTACGGCGTGAAGACCGACGCGCGCTGGCTCGAGGCGCTCCGGCTCGGCTCGGCCCGCATCGCGCAGGGCTGCTCGGCGAGCTTCGTCTCGGCCGACGGCCTCGTGATGACGAACCACCACTGCGTCCACACCTGCGTCGAGCAGCTCTCGACCGGCGGCAAGGACCTCGTGAAGGACGGCTTCGTCGCGGCGAAGGTCGCCGAGGAGAAGAAGTGCCCCGACCTCGAGATCAACCAGCTCGTGGGCATCACCGACGTCACGGCGAAGGTGAAGGACGCGACGAAGGGGCTCGAGGGCGAGGGCTGGAAGAGGGCGTTCGACGCGACGAAGGCCGGGCTCGAGAAGGGCTGCCAGACCTCGCCCGAGCTGCGCTGCGAGCTCGTGACGCTGTTCCAGGGCGGCGCCTACGCCGTCTACGCCTACCGCCGGTACCCCGACGTCCGGCTCGTCTTCGCGCCGGAGTTCGGCATCGCCTTCTTCGGCGGCGACCCCGACAACTTCGAGTTCCCGCGCTACGACCTCGACTCCGCCTTCGTGCGCGTCTACGAGGGCGGGAGGCCCGCCCGCATGAAGAGCTTCCTGCGCTGGTCGCCCGCGGGCGCGAAGGCGGGCGAGCCGGTGTTCGTCTCGGGCAACCCGGGCACGACCCACCGCGGGTACACCGCCGCCCAGCTCGGCTACGAGCGCGAGGTCGCGGTGCCCGAGCGCCTCGCCGAGCTCTCCGAGCTCCGCGGCGTGCTGCGCGGCTACCAGCGGGAGGGCGCGGAGGAGAAGCGCACCTCCACGGCGCTGCTGTTCTACACGGAGAACTCGCTCAAGGTGTACCGCGGCCTCCTCTCGGCGCTCACCGAGCCCGCGGTCAAGAAGGACGTCGAGGCCCGCGAGAAGGCGCTCCGCGCGCGCATCGCGGGGAAGCCCGAGGTGGCCGCGAAGGCCGACCCGGCGTTCGCCGCCCTCGAGGCCGTGCAGGTGACGAAGCGGTCGCTCCGCACCGCGTACGGCGCGCTCGAGAAGCGGCCGGCGCCCGGCTCCCACCTGTTCTCGTTCGCGCGCGACCTCGTGCGCGGGGCGGCGGAGCGCGCGAAGCCGAGCGCCGAGCGGCTCCCCGAGTTCGCCGACGCGAAGCTGCCGGCCCTCGAGGACGAGCTCCTCGGGCCGGTGCCGGTGCCGGCGAAGCTCGAGACGCTGCTCATCGGCTGGGGCCTCTCGAGGGCGCGCGAGCTCCTCGGGCCGGACCATCCGGCCGTGAAGCGCGCGCTCGGCCAGGCCTCGCCCGAGGAGGTCGCGGCGAGGCTCGTGGAGGGCACGAGGCTCGCCGACCCGGCGGTGAGGAAGGCCCTGTGGGCGGGCGGCGCCGCCGCGGTGGCCGCCTCGACCGACCCGCTGGTCGTCTGGATGCGCGCCTTCGACGTCGACGCCCGCGCCGCGCGCAAGGCCTGGGACGACGCCGTCGAGGGGCCGCAGAAGAAGGCGAGCGCCGCGGTCGCCGACGCGCGCCTCGCGGTGGACGGGACGGACGGCTACCCCGACGCCACGTTCACGGCCCGGGTCTCGTACGGCGCGGTGAAGGGCTGGACCGACCCCGTGAAGGGCGAGGTCGCCCCGTTCACGACCTTCGCCGGCGCCTACGCGCGGCACACCGGGCGCGACCCGTTCGCGCTGCCGCCCTCGTGGCTCGCCGCGAAGGAGAAGGTGAAGCTCGACCTGCCGTTCGACCTCTCCACCGACAACGACATCATCGGCGGCAACTCCGGCTCGCCGCTCGTGAACGCGAAGCTCGAGGTGGTGGGGCTCATCTTCGACGGGAACCTCCCCTCGATCGCGGGCGACTACTTCTTCGACCCGGTCCTCAACCGGGCCGTGGCGGTGGACTCGCGCGCGATCCTCGAGGCGCTCGAGAAGATCTACGGCGCGAAGCCGATCGCCGACGAGCTGAGGGCCGGCCGCCGGCCCTGAGCGGGGCGGGCGGCCCCGGCCGTGACGCGATTCACGTAACGTGAACAGCGCCGACCCGGACCCTGGGTCGGACGTCCTCCAGTGCCGGGCTGCCGGGGCCCTGGTTCGCCTGACGGTCGAGCGGCGAGTTCCCGCCCTGATCGCAAGGGGATCGCGAACCGCGCGGCCCGGGTGCGCGCCTGCCCACCCGGCGGCGGTGGGCCGGACGGTTGGTACGCAACCTGCTCGGGAACCGGGCACGCCCGCCGGCGCGCCCGGCGGGTCCCCCTTCACCTCAGGGCGGCCCCCCATGCAGACCATCCGGAACCTCACCACCGGCACCAAGATCTTCCTCTCCTTCCTCCTCGCGCTCGCGCTCCTCGCCGTGGTCGGCGGCATGGGCTGGTTCGTCTCCAACCGCATCGACGGGGCACTCACCGAGGTCGCCGAGACGCAGTTCCCGGCCGTCGTCGCGCTCGCGATCGTGAACGAGGCGCAGACCGCGGTCGAGAAGGACCTCTACGGCGCGCTCGTCAAGCGCTCCGACGACGCGACCCGCGCCGCGGCCTTCGAGGACCTCGCGGCGGTCTGGAAGCGGATGGACG
Source organism: Anaeromyxobacter sp. (assembly GCA_046351695.1). Lineage (GTDB taxonomy): Bacteria > Myxococcota > Myxococcia > Myxococcales > Anaeromyxobacteraceae > Anaeromyxobacter. Next base: position 439,947 of record JAXLYA010000004.1, read on the forward strand.
AGAACGAGAAGCGCTTCGAGGCCATGCGCCACACGCCCGAGGTCGCGAAGGCCTGGGAGATCTCGCAGCGGTCCTGGGGCGAGTGGAGGCGTGCGGCCGAGGCCGCCCAGGCGGTCGCGCTCGAGCGGGACCGCATGCTGCGCGCGGGCACGCCGGCGGACGACCCGGCCATCAAGGCCATCGACGACCGGCTGTGGGCCCAGTTCACCGAAGCGAAGAGGCTCTTCAAGGGTTCGGAGGCCGACCTCGCGGTCGTCGCCGACCGGGTGGGACAGGAGGCCGAACGCGCCTCGCGGGAGGGCGAGGCGGCGGCCGACCGCGGCATCGTGATGGTCTCCCTCACCGTGGCGATCGGCGGGCTCCTCGTGCTCGCGATCGGCTGGGTGCTCGCCCGCGGCATCCGCCTCACGCTCGCCACGCTCGCGCGCGAGGCCGGCAAGGTCCACGACGCGGTCCGCGAGGGCCGCCTGTCGGTGCGCGGCGACGCGCAGGCCGTCACGCCGGAGTTCCGCCCCATCGTCCACGGCATCAACGAGACGATGGACGCCTACGGCGCCCCGATCGGCGTCACCATCGACTACCTGACCCGCATCGCCGCCGGGCAGGTCCCGCCACCGGCGACCGACGACGCCCCGGGCGACTTCGCGAGGATCCAGGGCGCCATCAACGAGCTCATCACGACGGTGAACGCGCTCGTCTCCGATGCGGGCGGGCTCGTGGACGCGGCCGTGGCCGGCAAGCTCGCCACCCGCGCCGACGCGACGAAGCACAAGGGCGATTTCCGGAAGATCGTGGACGGCGTGAACCGCACGCTCGACGCCGTGGTGGGCCCGCTCAACGTGGCCGCGCGCTACGTCGACGACATCGCGAAGGGCAGGATCCCCGCGAAGATCACGGAGGAGTACCGGGGCGACTTCGACGTCCTGAAGCGGAACCTCAACACCTGCGTCGACGCCGTGAACGCGCTCGTCGTCGACGTGAACGCGCTCTCCGCCGCGGCCGTCGCGGGCAAGCTCGCGACCCGCGCCGACGCGGCGAGGCACCAGGGCGACTTCCGGAAGATCGTGGAGGGCGTGAACGACACGCTCGACGCCGTCATCGGGCCGCTCGAGGTCGCGGCGAAGTACGTCGACGACATCTCGAAGGGCGCCATCCCGGCGAAGATCACCGAGGCGTACCGCGGCGACTTCGACGTCCTGAAGCAGAACCTCAACACCTGCATCGACGCCGTGAACGCGCTCGTCGCCGACGCGAACCGCCTCGCCGAGGCGGCCGTCGCGGGCAAGCTCGCGACGCGCGCCGACGCGGCGAGGCACCAGGGCGACTTCCGGAAGATCGTCGAGGGCGTGAACCGCACGCTCGACGCGGTCATCGCCCCGGTGAACGCGTCGGTCGCGACCCTCGAGCTGCTCGCGAAGCGCGACCTGCGCGCCCGGGTGAGCGGCGACTACCAGGGCGACCTCGCCCGCATGAAGGAGGGGGTCAACGCGACCGCCGAGGCGCTGCACGAGGCGCTCGCCCAGGTCGCGGCCGCGGTGGAGCAGGTCTCGTCCGCCTCCACGCAGATCGCCGCCTCCTCGCAGGCGGTCGCCTCCGGCGCGTCCGAGCAGGCCTCCTCGCTGCAGGAGACGAGCACCTCGGTGGAGACGCTCTCCGAGCGCACGAAGCACTCCGCCGACAGCGCCCAGCAGGCGAACCTGCTCGCGCAGGAGGCCCGCGCCGCCGCGACCGACGGCGCGGCCGCCGTGGAGCAGATGCAGGGCGTGATGAACCGGATCAAGGCGTCCGCGGAGGGGACCTCGCAGATCATCAAGGACGTCTCGGACATCGCCTTCCAGACGAACCTGCTCGCCCTCAACGCCGCGGTCGAGGCCGCGCGCGCGGGCGAGGCGGGCCGCGGCTTCGCGGTGGTCGCAGAGGAGGTCCGCTCGCTCGCGCTCCGGGCGAAGGACGCCGCGACGAAGACCGAGGAGCTGATCCGGCAGTCGGTGAAGGAGGCCGGCGAAGGCGAGGTGACCTCGAAGCACGTCGCCGGGAAGCTCGCCGAGATCGGCGGCGGCATCCAGAAGGTCTCCGACATCGTGGCGGAGATCGCCGCCGCGGCGAACGAGCAGTCCGCCGGCATCGAGCAGGTGAACAAGGCGGTGGGCGAGATGGACAAGGTCACCCAGCAGAACGCGGCCTCCGCGGAGGAGTCGTCCTCCGCGGCGAGCGAGCTGTCGGGCCAGGCCGAGGAGCTCGCCGCGATGGTCGCGGGGTTCCAGCTCCATGCACGAGGGCGTGCCGCAGGCAGGCCCGAGCAGGGCCGCCTGACGTCGCCCGTGAAGCCGCTCGCCCACGCGCGGAAGACGAACGGGACCGCGAAGCCCGCGCCGCTCCCGTCCGGGAAGCCGGCGAGCCACGACGACGAGTTCCCGATGGCCGATTTCTGAGTCTTGGGGGCCGTCCCTCGACTCCGTTCACCCTGAGCGTAGCCGCCACAGGCGGCGAAGCCGAAGGGCTCGGGACGAACGGTGGTGGTGACCGTCCGTCCCGGGCGCATCGATGACTGCTGGCTCCGTTCGCCCCGAGCGCAGCTGCCGCGAGCGGCAGCGGAGACGAGGGGCGGCCGCCGGGGAGCTACTCGACCGTGACCGACTTCGCGAGGTTCCTCGGCTGGTCCACGTCCGTGCCCTTGAGGTCGGCCACGTGGTACGCGAGGAACTGCAGCGGGATGATCGTGATGAGCGGGGAGATGAGCGGGGGGCACGCCGGCACCGGCAGGGCCACCTCGGCGAGCGACGCCGCGTGGGTGTCGCCCTCCGACACCACCGCGAACACGTGGCCGCCGCGGGCGCGGACCTCCTCGATGTTGCCGAGCGTCTTCTCGTAGGCCGGCTCGCGGGTCGCGAGCACGATCACCGGCAGCTCCTCGTCGATGAGCGCGATCGGGCCGTGCTTCATCTCGCCCGCCGCGTAGCCCTCGGCGTGGATGTAGGAGATCTCCTTCAGCTTCAGCGCGCCCTCGAGCGCGACCGGGAACTGCCCGCCGCGGCCGAGGAAGAGCACGTCGCGCGCGGCGGCGCAGCGCTTCGCCACCGGCATGATGGCCGCCTCCTGGCGGATCATCTGCTCCATCCAGCTCGGCAGGTGCCGGAGCGCCGAGAGGTGCTCGCGGGCCTGGTCCTCGGTGAGCGTGCCGCGCAGGCGGCCGAGCTTCACGCCGAGGAGGAACAGCCCGGCGAGCTGGGTGGTGAAGGCCTTCGTGGAGGCGACGCCGATCTCCGGGCCGGCGCGGGTGAAGAGCGTGCCGCCGTCGCACTCGCGGGCGATGGCCGAGCCGACCACGTTGCAGATCGCGTAGGCGCGGGCGCCCTTCGCCTTCGCCACCTTCACGGCGGCGAGCGTGTCGGCGGTCTCGCCGGACTGCGTGATGGCGAGGCAGAGCACCCGGTCGTGGACGAGCGGGTCGCGGTTGCGGAACTCGGACGCGAGCTCGACCTCCACCGGGACGCGGGCGAGCGACTCGATCATCATCCGGCCGGCGAGGCCGGCGTGCCAGGAGGTGCCGCAGGCCACGATGGTGACCCGCTCGAGCCCCTTCGCGTACGCCTCGGGGAGCTCCATGCCGTCGAGGGTCACGTCGCCCTGCTCGAGCGAGACGCGGCCGCGGATGGTGTCGGCCACCGCCCGGGGCTGCTCGAAGATCTCCTTGTGCATGAAGTGCTTGTGGCCGTCCTTCTCCGCGGCCACCGCGCTCCACTCGATCTTCTTCGGCTTGCGGGAGACCGGCTCGCCGCTCTTGCCGTAGATGGTGACCTTGCCGGCCGACAGCACCGCGAGCTCGCCCTCCTCGAGGTAGCTCACCTCGCGGGTGTGCTCGAGGATGGCGGGGACGTCGGAGGCGAGGAAGCTCTCGCCCTGGCCGTGGCCGACCACGAGCGGGGAGGCGTTCTTCGCGGCCACGATCTCGTCGGGGCGCGCGTCGCTCACCACCGCCATCGCGTAGGTGCCGTGCACCTTGTCGAGCGCCGCGCGGACCGCCGCGGCGAGGTCCTTCGCCCCGGCGCCGAGCGCGTCGGCGATGAGGTGCGCGAAGATCTCGGTGTCGGTCTCGGAGGAGAACTTGTGGCCCTTCGAGGAGAGCGAGGCGCGCAGCTCGAGGTGGTTCTCGATGATGCCGTTGTGGACCACCGCCACGCCGCCGTACGCGTGCGGGTGCGCGTTCTCGTCGGAGGGGCGGCCGTGCGTCGCCCAGCGCGTGTGGCCGATGCCGGTCGTGCCGGGGAGCGGCGCGTCGTGCAGCAGGTTCACGAGGTTCTGCAGCTTGCCCTTGGCGCGCTTCACCTTCAGCGTGCCCGGGCCCACCACGGCCACGCCGGCCGAGTCATAGCCCCGGTACTCGAGCTTCCTGAGGCCCCCCACGATGAGGTCGACGCACTGGCGGGGCCCCACGTAACCGACGATGCCGCACATGTTCCGCTGACTCCTTCTTGGGGTCGGCCGGCGCCCCTTCGGCCCGTCCGCCCTGCGTTGCTGGTGTCCGCCTGCTACTTCGGCGCCTTCTTCGGCGCGTGCGCCTCGACCCAGCCGTCCTTCACCACCTGCCGCGCGCGGCCGAGCGCGAGCGCGCCGGGCGGCACCGGGTCGGTGAGCGTCGAGCCGGCCGCGACGTACGCGCCCGCGCCGATCTCGATCGGCGCGACCAGGATCGAGTCCGAGCCGATGAACGCGCCGTCGCCGATCCTCGTGAGGTGCTTCGCGGCGCCGTCGTAGTTGCAGGTGATGGTGCCGGCGCCCACGTTCACGCCCGCGCCGAGCTCGGCGTCGCCGAGGTACGAGAGGTGGTGGGCCTTGGTCTTCTTGCCGAGCTTCGCCTTCTTCGTCTCGACGAAGGCGCCGAGCTCCACCTGCTCGCCCGCCTCGGACCCGGGCCTGAGGTGCGAGAACGGGCCGATCTTCGCGGCCGGCCCGATCACCGACTCGCGCGCGACCGTGTAGGGGAGGAGGTTCGCGCCGTCGGCGACCTCGGTCCGGTAGAGGATCGTGCCCGCGCCGACCCGGCACCCGGCGCCGACCCTCGTGCCCTCGAGGAGGCGCACGTTCGGCTCGATCACGGTGTCGGCGCCGACGGCGACGTCCACGTGGCAGTCGAAGCGATCGGGGTCCTCGATCGTGACGCCCGACCGCATGAGCGCGCTCGCGATGCGGCGCACGAGCCGGCGGCCGGCCCGCGCGAGCTCCTCGCGGTCGTTCACGCCGGAGGCGTCCTCGGCCGGGACCTCGACCGTCGCGGCGCCGCCCGCGGCGGCGGCCATGGCGACGAGGTCGGTCAGGTAGTACTCGCGCTGCGCGTTCGCGGCGCCCACCTTGCCGAGCGAGGCCCAGAGGAACTCGGCGTCCACGGCGTAGAGCCCGGTGTTCACCTCGGCGATGGCGCGCTCGGCGGGCGAGGCGTCCTTCTCCTCGACCACCCGCTGCGCCCGCCCCGCGGCGTCGCGGACGATGCGGCCGTAGCCGCGCGGGTCGGGGAGCCGCATGGTCCCCATCGAGAGCTTCGCGCCGCCGTCGAGGCCGGCGAGCACCGCCTGGACGGTCGCGGTCGTGAGGAGCGGCGTGTCGCCGGAGAGGATGAGCACGCGCCCGCGGTGGCCCTCGAGGGCGGCCTGGGCGGAGCGAACCGCGTGGGCCGTCCCGAGCTGCTCGGTCTGGAGCGCGAAGCGGAGCGGGGCCCCGGGCAGGACGGCCGTGAGGGCGGCCTCGACCGCCTCGGCCTGGTGCCCGACCACCACGACCACGGGTGCGGCCCCGGCCTCGAGCGCGCGGCTCACCGGGAAATACGCGAGGGGGCGTCCCGCAGCCTCGTGCAGGACCTTGGCCCGGTTGGACCTCATCCGGGTGCCCTTGCCGGCGGCGAGGACGACCGCGGCCAGGGGCTGGGTGGAAGCCATCCCGGGAGAATGCGGCCTCCGAGCACCCGCGATCAACCCCGTCGTCGTGTGATACGGGGGGAAAATGTCCCCGATCCTCGCCCTCCTGCTGGCCGCGAGCGCCATCTCCCCCCGGGGGGCCGCGGCGACCGCCAGCCCCCTCGCCAGCCAGGCCGCCGCCGACGTCCTCGCCGCCGGCGGGAACGCGGTCGACGCCGCGGTGGCCGCCGCCTACGTCCTCTCGGTCGTCGCCAACACCTCCTCCGGGCTCGGCGGCGGCGGCTTCGCCCTCGTCTACGTCGCGAAGGAGGACCGGGTCCACGCCATCGACTTCCGCGAGGTCGCGCCCGCGGCGGCGACGCCCACGATGTTCGCGGGCGCGCCGCAGGGGCCCGGGCGGCCGAAGCCCTCGCTCGACGGCGGGCTCGCCGTCGCGGTGCCGTCGGCCGCGCGCGGCTACGCGTGGCTCGCGCGCCGGTTCGGGACCTGGAAGCCGCCCGCGCTCGTGGAGCCGGCCGCGCGCATCGCGGAGCGCGGCTTCGCGGTCGGGCCGAAGCACGCGCTCCTCGCGAAGGAGCGGCTCGAGTGCCTGCGGGCCCGCCCGGCGGCGGCCGCCGAGTACCTCGTGAAGGGGCCGGACGGCGCGTACGTGCCGCCGGAGATCGGGCACCGGCTCGTCCGCAGGGACCTCGCCCGCACCCTGCGCCTGCTCGGGAAGGACCCCGACGCGCTCAACCGCGGACCGCTCGCCCGCCGCATCGTCGAGGCGGCGCGCGCCGACGGCGGCATCCTCACCGAGGCGGACCTCGCCGCGGTGGCCGTGCGCGAGCACGAACCGCTCGTCGGAAGCTACCGCGGCCACCGGATCGCCTCGATGCCGCTCCCCTCGTCGGGCGGCGCGATCGTGATCGCGCTCCTCCAGGCGCTCGAGGGGGAGGACCCGAAGGCCGGCGGCTACCGGAACGAGCGCTGGCTGCACGCGATGGCCGAGCTCGAGAAGCGGCTCTTCGCCCGCCGGGCCACCCTCGGGGACCCGGCGCTCGTGCCGGGCGCGGAGGCCGCGGTGCGGGAGCTCGTGTCACCCGCGTTCGCCGCGCGCCTGCGGGCGGAGGTCGGCGAGCGCGCCTCGGATCCGGCGGCGGGCGGCGGGCCGGCGGAGGGCGAGCACACGAACCACGTCGCGGTGGTCGATCGCGAGGGCAACGCGGTGTCCCTCACCACCACCGTGAACGCGCCCTTCGGCTCCTGCGTGCTCGTGCCCGGCACCGGCATCCTGCTCAACGATCAGATGGACGACTTCGACGCGGCGCCCGGCACGCCCAACTACTTCGGCGTCGTGGGCACCGGCGCGAACGCCCCGGCGCCCGGCAAGGTCCCGCTCTCCTCGATGGCGCCCACGATCGTCTTCGACGCCGCCGGGAAGGTCGAGCTCGTCGTCGGCGCGGCGGGCGGCTCCACCATTCCGACGACGGTGGCCCAGGCGATATCCAACGTCATCGATCTCGGGATGCCGCTCGAGCAGGCGCTCGGCGCGCCGCGCATCCACCACCAGTGGAGGCCGCGCACGCTGCGCGTGGAGCCGTTCGGGCTCGAGGCGGCGACGATCCGCGCGCTCGAGGCGCGCGGGCACACGCTCGATCTCCGGAAGGCGCCGTGGGGCGAGGCGGCCGCTGTGGGGCGGCTGGGGACCATGTGGGAGGGCGCCTCCGACCCGAGATGGGAGGGTCGGCCCGCGGCGCCGTGATCGCCGCGGCCCGGCGCGCGTCCCGCGGCCCGTGGAGTGGAGCCGGCCGGCGAGGGCACGGTATCCTCTCGGGTGGCCCGAGGGCCGCCGCGCGGGGGCGCGGCGGCGCGAGGGAGCGAGAGGCGCTTCGTGGGGACGTCCGCACAGCCGCTGGAGATCGAGGGGGGCGCCCGCGCCGCGCTCCTCGCGGAGCTGCGCGCGCTCGAGGACCGGGCCCGCCGCGCCCGCGCGGAGCTCGTCGCGCTCGGCGCCGACGCCCTGCCGGGCCTGCACCTCGTGCTCGAGGTCGCCGGCCAGCGCGCGCTCCTCTCCGCGCAGCGCGTCGCCGAGGTCGTCCAGCTCGTCGCGCTCGGCCCCTTGCCCGGCGCGCGCGCCGAGGTGGCGGGGGACTTCCTGTGGCGCGGCACGCCGGTCGTGGTGATCGACCTCGCCGCCGTGCTCGGCCGCCCCCGCGTGCCCGCGCTCGACGCCCGCATCGTCGTGCTCGCGACGACCCCGCCGGTCGGCCTGCTCGTCGACGCGGTGGAGCGGCTCGTCGACGCGCCCCGCGTCTTCGGCGGCGAGGCGCCCGCGGGCGCCGGGGCGTTCGGGGGCGCGCTCTCCGCGGGGCTCTGCGTCGACGGCGGCGACGTGCTGCCGCTCCTCGAGCCCGGGCCGCTCGCCGCCGGGGTGGCCGCGTGAGCGCCCTGTTCCAGCGCGGCGCGGCCCTGCGCGAGGCCGTCCGCCGCGAGGACGTCCCCGGGGACCGCGAGCCGGCCCTGCGCACGGTCGAGCAGGCGCTGCGCGACGCGTGCGGCATCACGCTCTCCGAGGGGCTCCGCGCCACGCTCTCCGACGCGCTCGCCCGCGCCGCCCGCGACGCCGGCCAGCCAGAGGCGGCGTTCCTCGCGCGGCTCGAGGGGCGCGACCCGGCCGCGCTCACGACGCTCGTCGAGGCCTCCGTGATCGGCGAGACCTACTTCTTCCGCCACCCGGAGCAGTTCGAGGCGCTGCGCGGCGAGCTGTGGCTCGGTGCGCCGCCCGACCGGCCGCTCCGGGTCTGGTCGGCGGGCTGCGCCACCGGCGAGGAGGCGTACTCCCTCGCGATGGCGCTCCTCGACGCGGGGCGGGCCGGCGCGGGCGACCGCATCCTCGCGACCGACGTCTCGGTCCGGGCGCTCGCGGTGGCGCGCGAGGGCGTCTACGGCGAGTGGTCGATGCGCCGGGTGGGCCCCGCCGCCCGGGCGCGCCACTTCGAGCAGCGCGGCCCGCTCGTCGCGGTGCGGGCCGAGGCCCGCGCGGCCGTGGCGTTCGACCGGCACAACCTCGTGCGCGATCCGGCCCCGGCGACAGGCCTCGACCTCGTCGTCTGCCGGAACGTCCTCATCTACTTCACGGCCGAGGCGGCCCTCGAGGTCGCCCGGAAGCTCGCCGGCGCGCTCCGGCCCGGCGGCCTGCTCGTGCTCGGCCCGGTCGAGTCCTCGGTGGCGAACGCGCTCGAGCTCGAGCGGCTCGAGGTCGCGGGCGCGATGCTCTTCCGCAAGCCCCAGCCCGGGCGGCCCCACGTGGTCGCTCGCCCAGGGCGCCTGCAAGGATCCGTACGCCCCGGGCGTAGGGCCGCGCCCCTCGTCTCCGGCCCGCTGCGCGGGCCTACGCTCGGGACGAACGGAGCGGCTTCGCAGCAGGAACCGCGGGTCGTAGCCCCCGAACCGGCTGCTGCTCCGGAGCCCGCACTGCCGGTCGCCGACTTCGCCGCCGCCCGGGACGCCGCCCGGCGGGGCGAGCTCGCGCTCGCGGAGTCGCTCGCCCGGGAGGTCGCCGTCCGGGAGCTCTCCCCCGAGTCCTACCTCCTCCTCTCCATGGCGGCGGACGCCCGCGGGGACGTGGCGGGGGCGGTCGAGGCAGTTCGCCGCGCCCTGTATTTGGACCCGGGGCTCGCGATGGGGCACGCTGCGCTCGTGCCCCTCTATGGACAGCTCGGCCTCGCCGACGACGCCGCCCGCGCGCGGCGCAACGCGCTCGAGGCCATCCGGGAGCTCGACGACGCCGCGCAGCTGCGCGGGGTCGAGCCCGTGACCGCGGGCGCGCTCCGCAGCGCGCTCGGCGGGGGTGAGCGATGAAGGTCCTCCTCGTCGACGACACCCGGACCCTGCTCTCGCTCATCCAGGTCTACCTGATGGGCTGGGACATGGAGTTCTTCGAGGCCCGCGACGGCAAGCAGGGCCTCGAGCAGGCCCGCCTGCACCGGCCCTCCCTCGTCATCTCCGACGTGCGCATGCCCGGCATGGACGGCTTCGAGCTGTGCGCGGCGATCCGCGCCGACAAGGAGCTGCACGGGACGCCCATCGTGCTCCTCACCTCGCTCAACGACGACGCCAGCCGCCGAAAGGGCCGGCTCGTCGGCGCGAGCGCGTTCCTCACGAAGCCGGTCTCGGTCGACGAGCTCCGGCGCACGGTGAGCGAGATCCTGCACCTGCCGGCCCGGAGGTAGCGGTGGCGGAGCACCCGAGGAGCGGCGGAGAGGTCGACTTCGCGGCGCTCGAGCGCCGGCTCGTCGAGGCCGAGCGCAGGCTCGGCGACGACGCCGACGCCGAGGTCCGCCGACGCGTGCTCGAGGCGCGCGCCGCCGCGGTCGCCGCCGCGCGCGAGGCGCCCCGGGTCGAGAGCGTGCCGGTGCTCGCGTTCCGGGTGGGCGGCGAGCGGTACGCGGTCGACGTCGCCGAGGTCTTCCAGGTGATCGAGGCGCGCGGGCTCTCGCCCTTGCCGGGCAGCCCGGCGTGGCTGCTGGGGGCCATCGTCGCGCGGACCCGGGTCGTGCCGGTGCTGGACCTCAGGCTCGTGCTCGGCCTCGAGGGCGGCGGGATGACCGACCTCTCGAAGGTGGTGGTGGTGGAGCAGGGCGGGGAGGCGTTCGGCCTCGCCGCCGAGGAGCTCGAGGGGCGGGTCGAGGTGCCGGTCGAGGGGCTCGCGCCCGCCGCGGCCGGTCCGTTCCGCTGGGTCGCGCCCGACCGGCTGGCGCTGCTCGACCTCGAGAAGGTCGGCGCGCAGGGGCGGGGGTGAGGCCGTGGAGCGCTCGCTCCTGCGCCAGATCTGGCCGGTGTTCTCCGCCGAGGCGCGCGAGCACCTCGCCGCGATCGGCTCCGGCGTCGTCGACCTCGAGCGCGACCCGTCCCAGGCGGGCGTCCTCGAGCGCGTGCGCCGCATCGCGCACAGCCTGAAGGGCTCGGCGGGGAGCCTCGGCCTCGCCGACGTGGAGCGGCTCGCGCACGCGCTCGAGTCGTCGCTCGCGGGCTTCGACCCCGCCGCCGGCCTCCGCCCGGAGGTCGTGCAGGCGGCGCTCGACGCGGTGCAGGCCATCGAGGCGGCGGTGGCGGCCGGCGACGCGGGCGGCGAGCCCCGGGTCCACGACGTCGAGGCGCTCCTCGCCGGGCTCGGGGCCGCCCCGGCCGCGGCCCGGCTCGCGCCCGGGGCGGTCTCGCTCGACGGCCTCGAGGCCGCGCTCGCCTCGCTGTGCACGCCGCTCGAGCCCGCGGAGCGCGCCCGCGCCGCCGAGGAGGCCGCGGCGGCGGCCGACGCGCTCGCGGTGCGGTTGCCCGCCCACGCGCCCGCGCTCGGCGGGATCGCCGCCGCGTTCCGCCGGCTCTCGAGCGGCGGTGACGAGGCCGCCCGGGAGGCCGCCGCCGCCGCCGGCGCGCTCATCGATCTGCGGGAGGCGCTCGAGGCGAAGGCGCCGCCGGCCCCGTGGCGCCGGCCGTGGCGCCTCCCCGCCCGCGCGCGAGGCGGCCGCGCCCGCCGGCGCCCCGGCGCCCGCCGACCGCTCCATCCGCGTCTCCGCCACCGCCCTCGACTCGCTGTCGCGCCAGCTCGAGCTCCTCGCGCTCGCCGAGGCGCGCCACGCCCGCCGCGCCCGCGAGCTCGCCGCGCTCGAGGCGGCCCTTCGCGCCGCCACCGGCCGGGTCGAGCAGGCGGGCGCCGCCCTCAAGGTGGCCGGGGTGGACGCCGGGCGGACGGAGCTCGAGGACGGGGCCGCGCGCCTGCGCGGGCTCGCCGGCGACCTCGCCCGCCTCGCCCGCGAGGGGCGCCGCGAGTCGGAGGGGCAGCGGCTCTCCGCCGCCGTGCTGCGCGAGGACCTGCGCGCGCTGCGCATGGTGCCGGCCGCGGTGCTGCTCGAGCCCGTGCGGCGCGTCGCCCGGGAGGTCGCGGGCCGCGTCGGTCACGAGGTGGAGGTCGAGCTCGCCGGCGAGGACGTGAAGCTCGACCGCCGGGTGGTGGACCTCCTGCGCGACCCGCTCCTGCACCTCGTCCGGAACGCCGTGGACCACGGCATCGAGGCCCCCGACGAGCGCGCCGCCGCAGGCAAGCCGCGGACGGGCCGGCTCGCGGTGCGCATCGAGCCCCGGGGCGGGCGCGTCGCGCTCGTCATCGAGGACGACGGACGCGGGCTCGATCCGGACGCCATCCGCGGGGCCGCGGTGCGCCGCGGGCTCGTCTCCGCCGAGACGGCGGAGCGGCTCCCGGACGAGGAGGCGGTGCGGCTCGTCTTCCGCGCGGGCGTCTCGACGGCCTCCGCGGTCACCGAGATCTCCGGGCGCGGGGTCGGCCTCGACGTCGTGCAGGAGGTGCTCACGCGCCTGCAGGGCACCATCGACGTCTCCTTCGAGCGCGGCCGGGGCTCGCGCTTCGAGCTCGAGGTACCGGTCACGCTCGCCGCCACCGCCGCGCTCCTCTTCCGCGTCGGCCGCGACGTGGCGGCGCTGCCCGCGGAGACCGTGGAGCGCGTCGTGCTCCACGGGGACGCCGAGCTGGGCGCCGTGGCCGGCAAGGCGCTCCTCGCGGTCGGCGGCGACCAGCTCCCGTACGCCCACGCGCAGCGGCTCCTCGGCGGCGTGCCGCCGCCCGCACACGGCAAGCGGCGCATCGCCCTCGTGCTCCGCCACGCGGATCAGCGCGCGGCCGTGGGCGTCGACGAGATCCTGGGCCAGCAGGAGCTCGTGGTCTCGCCGCTCGGCTCGCGGGTCGCCTCGGTCTCCCACCTCGCCGGCGCCGCCATGCTCGACGACGGCCGGGTGGTGGGCATGCTCGCCGCGCCGGAGCTCCTCCGCCGGGCCCGCCCCGCCGGCGCCGAGAAGGGCCCCGCCGCGCGGCAGCGGGTGGTGGTGGCCGACGACGCGCTCACCACCCGCGCCGCCATGAAGGCGCTCCTCGAGATCGCGGGCTACGCGGTGCTGCCGGCCGCCGACGGCGAGGAGGCGCTCGCGCTCCTGCGCGAGAGCGGCGCGCCGCTCCTCGTCTCCGACGTGCAGATGCCCCGCCTCGACGGCCTCGGCCTGTGCCGGGCCGTGAAGGGGGACGCCGCGCTCCGCGACGTGAAGGTGATCCTCGTGACCTCCCTCGACGCCGCCGAGGACCGCGCCGCGGGCCTCGAGGCCGGCGCCGACGGCTACGTGGTCAAGCGCGAGGTCGAGCGCGGGAAGCTGCTCGAGCTCGTCCGCCAGCTCCTCCCGGCGCGCGCATGAGCCGCATCCGCTGCCTCGTCGCCGACGACTCGCGCACCTTCCGTGCGGTGCTCCGGACGGTGCTCGCGAAGGCGCAGGGCGTGGAGGTCGTGGGGGAGGCCGAGGATGGCCACCGGGCGGTCGCGGAGGTGCTGCGCCTGAGGCCCGACGTCGTGACGATGGACGTCCGCATGCCGGGGCAGGACGGCCTCGCGGCGATCGCCGAGATCATGGAGCGCGCGCCCACCCCGGTGATCGTGGTGTCGGCCGAGGCCGGCGGCGAGGCGCAGGGGCTCTCGTTCCAGGCCCTCGACCTCGGCGCGATCGAGGTGCTCGGGAAGCCGCGCGGCGAGGGCGCCGCGTTCGAGCGCGACGCCGAGGCCATCCGCCGCGCGGTCCGCGCGGTGGCCGGCCTGAAGCTCGTGACGCGCCGGCGGCGCCCGGCCCCGCCGCGGCCGCCCCCGGCGCGGTCGGCGCCGGGCCCGTCCTGGCCGCGGCCGCGCCGATCCCCGTCGCGATCGGCGCCGCGCCGGGCCCCGCCGCGATCGTCGGCGTGGTGGCCTCCACCGGCGGCCCGCCCGCCATCGCGGCGCTGCTCCGCGGGCTCCCCGCAGGCTTCGCCGCGCCGGTGCTCATCGTGCAGCACATCGCGGCCGGCTTCGAGGCGGGGTTCGCCCACTGGCTGGCCGCCGAGGCCGGGAGGCCGGTGCGGGTCGCGAGGGGCGGCGAGCCGCTCGTGCCCGGCGCGGTCCTCGTCGCGCCGGACGGCCGGCACCTCGTGGCCCGCGGCGGCCTCGTGCACCTCTCCGACGATCCGCCGGTGCGGGGCTTCCGGCCCGCCGGCAGCGTGCTGCTCGAGGCGCTCGCCCGGGAGTACGGCGCGCTCGCGGCGGGCCTCGTGCTCACCGGGATGGGCGAGGACGGAGTGGATGGACTCAAGGCCCTGCGCGCCCGCGGCGCGCCGACCGCCGCGCAAGGGCCGTCGAGCTCGGTCGTCTTCGGCATGCCGCGGGTGGCGCTCGAGACCGGCGCGGCCGCGGAGGCGGTCGAGGCGGACGACCTCGCCGCGTGGGTCGCCCGCGTGGCGCGCTGAAGGCCCCCGCCGCGGTACCATCTCCCCGGTGTTCGATCCGCTCCTCCATGCCCGGGCGCTCACGCCCCGCGACCTCGCCGACCTCGCCTTCTTCGGCGTGACGGGCGCGCTCGTGCCGTCCGACGACTCGATCGCAGCCGCGACGGCCGCCCGGGTACGCGCCGGCTGGGCGGAGACCGTGGACGCCGCGCGACGGCTGCGCCGGGCGGGCCTCGCCGCGTGGGCCGCCGTCGGCGTGCACCCCGCGCGCATCCCGCTGCGCGGCCTCGAGGCGCTCCTCGCCGACCTCCCCGGCGAGCTCTCGCGGCCCGAGGTCGCGGGGGTCGGCGCGGTGGGTCTCGGCGCGGGCGGCGAGCTCGAGGAGCGGGTGCTCGTGCGGCAGCTCGAGCTCGCCCGCGAGCTCCGCAGGCCGGTGGTCGTCGCGGTGCCGTGGCGCGGGCGCGAACGCGCGGTGAAGCGCACGCTCGTCCTGCTCCGGGAGGCGGAGCTCGAGCCGGGGCGCGCGCTCGTGCTCGGCGCCGGGCCGGGCACGGTCCGGGCCATCCGGGCGGTGGGCCAGCTCGCGGGCGTGTCGCTCTCGGCCGGCGACCGCGGCGACCCGGTCGAGGCGGCGGTGCGCCTCGTGAAGGAGCACGGTCCGGAGGGCATCGTGCTCGGCTCCGACGCGGGCCAGGCCGGCGGCGACCTCCTCGCGTTGCCCCGCGCCGCCGACCGCCTCGCGCGCTCCGGCCTCTCCGACGCGGTCATCCGCCGGGTGTGCGGCGCGAACGCGCTGGCGTTCCTCGGGGTGGACGCGAAGGCGGTCCGCGGGGCGCCGCGCCGGGCGAGGCGCGGGTAGCCGTCACTCCCCCGCGCGCGACGCCTGGACCACCCTCAGCCGCGCATGCGTGTCGAAGTCCTCGAGCTTCCCCTCGAGCGCGTCGCCCGACGCCCGGAACCACCAGAGGATGTGCACCCGCGCGTTCCTGAACTCGGCGGTCCACCACCCGTCCGCCGCGCGTCCGAGGTCGAGGTCGAACATGGGCACCTCCTGGCCATCCACGATCTTGAAGGCGTCCAGCTTCACCGCACCGCGGGGGAGCGCCGTGCAGCGGTAGACGACGACCTCGTCCTTGCAGGCCGGGCCGGCGGCGGGCCGCAGGCACGTCGAGGTGCCCTTCCACGTCCCCAGGAGCTCCGGGGGCGCGCTCAGCAGGGTCATGGCGGCAACGAGTGCGAGCATCGCGGGGCCCTCCGGAGGAGAATGAGCGCCCGTGCTCGACAAGGTGACGAGGGTCTTCCGGGGCCTGCCCGGCCTCTACTGGGTGCTCTTCGGCGGCGTCGGGCTGATGGCGCTCGCGACCTTCGTGTTCCCGTTCCTCGCGCTGTTCCTCACCGCGCGGGGGTACTCGGTCGAGCAGGCGGGGATCCTGGTCTCGCTCTTCGGCGCGGGATCCATCCCGGCGGGGCCCATCGCCGGGACGCTGGCCGACCGGGTGGGCCGCCGCCCGACGCTCGTCGGCGCGCTCGTCGCGGGCGCGGCGTGCACGGCGGCGCTGCCGTTCCTCGAGCACCCCGCGGTCGTCGCCGCGGGCGTGCTCGTGCTCGGCGTCGCCATCCACGCCTACTTTCCGGCCGCGAACGCGATCGTCGCCGACGTGGTGCCGCAGGACCGGCTCGGCGACGCGTACGGCCTCATGTACTGGGAGCGGAACGCGGGGGTGGCGATCTCGTTCGCGCTCGGCGGCGCGCTCGCCGCGCGCGGCTACGGGCTCCTCTTCCTCGCCGACGCCGCCACCACCTTCCTGTTCGCGCTCGTGGCGTGGCGCTTCGTGCCGGAGACGCGGCCGGCGGAGGCCGCGGCGGCGCCGGGCGGCGACGCGCCCCGCGGCTACGCCGTCGTGCTCCGCGATCGACGCTTCGTCGCGCTGATGGCGCTCGCGCTCCTCTGGATGGTCGGGCTCTTCCAGTTCATGGTCGCGCTGCCGGTGCACATGAAGGCGGCCGGCTTCGACGAGGCCCGCTACGGCGCGGTGATGGCCATGAACGGCGCGATCGTCCTCGCCCTCTCGCCGTGGGCCGGCCGCCTGGGCGAGACGTTCGACCCGGCGAAGGTGCTCGCGACGGGCGCGCTCCTCACCGGGGCCGGGTACGGCGCGTACTCCGTCTGCACCACGCCGCTCGAGTATGCCGCGGCGACGGCGGTCTGGAGCCTCGGCGAGGTCACGACCATCCCGACCATCTCGGCCCTCACGGCGCGGCTCGCGCCGGCGGACCTGCGCGGACGCTACCAGGGCGCGCTCGGCACGACCTTCGGGGCGGCGCTGGCGATCGCGCCGGCGCTCTCCGGCGTGGTGCTCGGCCGGCTCGGGGCCCACGCGGTCTGGACCGGGACCGCGGCGCTCTGCCTCGTGGTCGCGGCGGGCCACCTCGCGGCCGGGCGCGCCCGGACCTGAACCCCTTGCCAGCGCCGTGCGGGTTCGGCTTCAATCGCGCGCATGACTCGACTGCTCGGCCTCGCGGGGCTCCTCCTCGGGCTCTCCGCTTGCGGCAACCTGTGCGAGCCGAACCTCCTGCGCTGCACGGAGAACCGGATCGAGGTCTGCCAGGACGGCGCGCGGTGGGAGAAGGCGGACGACTGCACCGCCCTCGGCAAGACCTGCACCGTGGGGAACACCTGCCCCTTCGACGTGAAGGGCGTCGACGCGGTCTGCTGCCTGTGAGGCGCCGAGGTTAGCGCCTGCGCTTCGCGGGCGCGGCGGCGCGCGGCTTCCGGGCCGGCGCCGCGGGCTTCTCGCCCTCGCGCAGCCACAGCCCGGTCCGGCCGCCGTCCTTCTTCGCGAGCTCGACGCGCTCGATCACCATGCCGTGCTCGTAGCGCTTCAGCATGTCGTAGATGGTGAGGAGCGCCGCCATCACCGCGGCGAGCGCCTCCATCTCGACGCCGGTGCGGTCGACCGTCTTCACGGTCGCGACCACCTCGACGCCGTCCGGGCCGGGCGTGGCCTCGACCTCGATGTTCGAGAGGGCGATCGGGTGGCAGAGCGGGACGATGTCCGGCGTGTGCTTCGCCGCGAGCACGCCGGCGAGCCGGCAGGCGGCGAGCACGTCGCCCTTCTCGACGTCGCCGCGCAGGATCCGGGCGACGGTCTCGGGCAGCATCACGATGCGGCCCCGGGCGATGGCCACCCGCTCGGTCTTCGGCTTCGCGCCGACGTCGATCATCTTCACGGCGGATCCCCTCCCAGGGCGCTCTGTCGGTCCCGCTACTCGGCCGCGTGCTCGCCGAGCCAGCGCTCGGCGTCGATGGCGGCCATGCAGCCCGAGCCCGCGGCGCTGACCGCCTGGCGGTACGTCGGGTCGGACACGTCGCCCGCGGCGAAGACGCCGGGGACGCTCGTGTAGGTCGAGGGCGCCTTCACCTTGAGGTACCCGACCTCGTTCATGTCGAGCTGGCCCTTGAAGAGCTTCGTGTTCGGCTCGTGGCCGATGCCCATGAAGACGCCCTTCACGCGGAGCTCGCGGGTGGCGCCGGTCTTCACGTGCTTGAGGCGCACGCCGGTGACCGCCCGGCCGTCGCCGAGGATCTCGTCGACGGTCTCGCCGAGGGCGAAGGCGATCTTCGGGTTCGCCCTCGCGCGGTCGGCCATGATCTTCGAGGCGCGCAGCTCCTCGCGGCGGTGCACGATGGTGACCTTGGTCGCGAACTTCGTGAGGAAGCTCGCCTCCTCCATGGCGGTGTCGCCGCCGCCCACCACGACGATCTCGGTGTTCTTGAAGAAGAAGCCGTCGCAGGTGGCGCAGGCCGAGACGCCCTTGCCCTGGTAGGTCTTCTCCGACGGCAGGTCGAGCCACTTCGCCGAGGCGCCGGTGGCCACGATCACGGCGTCGGCCGTGTAGAGCTGGTCGTCCTGCCAGAGCGAGAACGGCCGCCTCGAGAAGTCGACCCGGGTGACCTCGCCCGCGACGAAGCGGGTGCCGAACCGCTCGGCCTGCTTCCTCATCTTCTCCATGAGCTCGGGGCCCATGATCCCGTCCTCGAAGCCGGGGTAGTTCTCGACCTCGCTCGTGATCGTGAGCTGGCCGCCGGGCTGCAGGCCGTCGAAGACGAGCGGCTTCAGGTTCGCGCGGGCGGCGTAGAGGGCGGCGGTGTAGCCGGCGGGGCCGGTGCCGATGATGACGAGGCGTTCGTGCTGGGCCATGGGGGCGTTCTCCGGGGCGGTCCTTTTATCGCCTGAGAGCCGGGTCTGTCACGGGAAGGTTCGGGGGCGGCGGGGAGGGGGGCCGGGCGTGCTAAGCTCCCGGACGCATGGATCCTTCGGCGCTCCGCGCGTGCACGCTCTTCAAGGCCCTCCCCGCCGACCGGCTCGCGAAGATCGCGGCCGTCGCCACCCACCGCGACCACCGGGCGGGCGAGGTGATCTTCAAGGAGGGGGACGGCGGCGACGAGATGTTCGTGGTCGTCGCGGGCAAGGTCCGCATCTCGAAGAACGTGCCGGGCGTCGGCGAGGAGGCGCTCGCCGTCCTCGAGCCGGGCGCCCACTTCGGCGAGATGGCCATGGTCGACGACGCCCCCCGCGCCGCCGACGCGAAGGCCCACACCACCTGCGCGCTCGCGGTCATCAAGCGCGAGGATCTCGACCGGGTGATGTTCCTCGACAAGGAGCTCGCCTACGACCTGCTCTGGACGTTCGTCCGCACCCTCACCGCGCGCCTGCGCGAGACGAACGACAAGATCCAGTCGTTCTTCGCGATGACGGGCGGGTTCAAGTAGGCGAGGCGCTACCCGCGCCGGGGGGCCCGCCGCGCCGACGATGCTGCGGACCGCCTGACCAGCCCCCGCGATCGCGCCGAGCGCCGCCTCGTCCTCACGAGCCTCACCTCGGCGCCGAGCGCACGGGCGAGCGCGGAAACGGTTCCGACCGTCGGGTTGGCGTGCGCCGCCTCGATCCGGCTGATCTCGCTTTGCTGCACGCCGGCCTTCTGCGAGAGCTGCCGCTGCGTGAGGCGGCGGGCCTTGCGGAGCGCGAGCAGCTCGCCGGCGAGGCGGAAGTGGGCGTCGAACGCGGCGAGCTCCTCGACGGCCTTCGGCCCCTCGCGGCGCGCCTCCACCTCCAGCTCACGCATGAAATCCTGAAACCTGCGGGTCATCGAGGCGCTCCGGGTGGGGGACGAGGCAACGTCAGATATGGGCTTTAACCCATCAGATGTCAACCGGGCGTGCGCCGGTGGCGCTTCTGCCAGTCCTTCAGCCGGCTTCGCGCCACGGCGATCTCCTGGCTTTGCCGCCTCGCCGAGGCGGCCTCCCCCTTGTCGTACCCCGCGAGGAGCAGGATGAGCTTGTCGCCGTGCGCGTGACAGAAGACCCGGAGGAGCATCTTCGCCTCGGCGGGGTCACGCGCGCCCGTCACGACCTCCGCGAGGTCCGAACCTCGAAGCCTGAACTCGAAGAGTCCCTGCCCGAGCTGTCGTCCGAACTTCGTGTTGCAGACACCGACGCCGAGCTCCTGGAGCACGCGGTTCATGGCGGTGCCCAGCGCGCGGCGCTTCCGGGGCGAGAGCTCCTCGCGCAGCCACCGAAGGACCGGCGCGTCGCCGTGCTCGTCCTCGTAGAACTCGATCTCGAAGACCGCCACGAAGGACAGCAGACCACGCACCGCTGACGGCTCACCCGGGCCGAGGAGCTGGAACAACGGTCAGCGTTCGATGAGCGAGGTCACCAGGCGCTCGCCTCCCGGAGCTCGCCGCGGTTCACCTCGACCCGGAGCCTGCGTCCGCGTTCCCTCGCGTCGGCGCGCGTGAACCGGCGCGTTCCGCGTGGGCTTCGTAGAGGCCGGCGACGACGCTCGCCGCGGCTTCGCGGAACGGTGCGCAGGCGTCATCGCGGCAGTCCTCGGGGTACGCCTCCGTGGAGGCGTCGAAGCTGAGCCGATGGCGGAGGTGCACCTCGCAGGGCGCGCCGAACCGCCCTCCGTCCCAGCGGGACAGCCAGACCGTCTCCTCGAGGTCGTACGGTGACGTCGTCGCCTCCACGGCGGCCACCGTGCCGTTCACGGTCGCGAAGCCGCGGAGCGTGCCGTAGCCTGAACCGGGCTCGCCCACTTGCCAAACGGGTGGGCTGCTCGCTGCTCGTGCCCGGCCCTTCACGTTGCGGAAGAGGGCCATGTCCCAGCAATGGGCGGTTCCCTGGATGGTCGAGGCCGCGTAAACCTCCGCTCCCGGCACCCTGTGAACGCGGACCGTGACGGATGCGGGTGCCCACTCCAAGGGCACCTCATCGAACGCGATGGGCGGTCGTTGCTGCTCACCCCAGGCGTTCCACGCCGCGAGCGTCGGCTCGCTCGGACCGGGGAGCGGTGGAGCGATCGGGACCAGCTCGGCGCGCGTGGAGGACGGCGCCGACCGTGCGCGCGCGGCGATGTCGACACAGAGCGGGATGGCCCGACGCGCAGACGGCTCCGCGAGCTCGGCGACGCGGCGATGGTAGAGGTCTCCCAGGCAGCGGATGTCGTCCCCGCCGCACGCCCGGTCGCGCTCCTCGAGCCAGGCCGCCTGGGAGCGCTGCAGCAAAGGGCGGTCCGGAGGCGACGAGCGCACGGCGGCCCGGTAAGTGTCCTCGAGCTCGAGGTCGAGCGCGGCGAGCGCCGGGGTCCGACAGACCAGCCGCTCGACCTTCGTGGACGCTCGCGCGCAGTCGAAGCTCGGGCCAGACGCCAGGATCGACGAGACGAGCACTGCCCCGAGTTGGATCATCGCCGTCTCCGGGCCGAGCAGCGCAGAGCTGCTCGTTCATGCCCGTGACTGCGAGCACGCACCCGTCGCGCCAGCCGGAAGGCCCGGAATTTCGCCGCTTTGCCGGGCCGGTGGCCAGCAGGACACGGCCCGCCGCCACCGGGAAGCTCACCCCGCCGCGGCGGTCGGCTCGAGCGCGGCGTCGCCGAGGGCGACCTCGCGGCAGCCATCGGCGGCCGAGCGGTAGGACGCCTCGATGATCTCGATGCAGCGCTCGGCGTCCTGGGCGTCCTTCCCGGCCCACTCGCCGCGGCGGACGGCGCCGAGGAACCGATCGAACATCGCGTTGAACCAGCCCGCGTGGCTCGCGTCCATCCAGTCGGAGCGGACCTTCCGGCGCTCGACGTCCCAGGTCACGGCGCCCTGCGCGACGTCGGGGCCGCCGGTGGCGCGCTGGGTGGCGATCTGGAGGTCGTCGTCGTCGACCGTCACGGCGCCGCGCTCGCCCTGCACGGTGTAGACGACCTTCCTGACGCCCGCGGTCCACGTGAGGTGGACGTGGGCGAGGACGGCGCCGGGGAACGTGAGCACCGCGGAGAAGTTGTCCTCGGTGTCCCAGCGGGACGGCTCCTGGTTGACCATCTTCGCGGTGACCGACACCGGCCAGGCGTCGAGCCAGTCGAAGGTCAGGTAGAAGGTGTGGCTCCCGTGGTCCATGGCGATGCCGCCGCCGGAGGTGCGGACCTTGCGGCGCCAGTGGGTGTCGAACTCGGGCACGCCGCGCGCGTGGGTGTTCCGGAAGGTCTCGAGCGTCACCGCGCGGACCGCGCCGATGCGCCCGGAGTCGATGACCTCGCGGATGGCCTTCACGACCGGCGCGTGGCGGTAGTTGTGGCAGGGGAAGATCACCCGCCGCGCGCGCCGGGCGTGCTCGAGCATCGCGGCGGCCTGCGCGTGGCGCACCGCGAGCGGCTTCTCGCAGAGCACGTGCAGGCCGGCGTCGAGGGCGCGGTGGGCCAGCTCCGCGTGGTCGCAGGGCGGAGTCGCGACGTCGAGGAAGTCGAGGTGGCCCGCCTCGGCCGCGAGCAGCGCCTCTGCGGACGGGTAGACCCGGGCGTGCGGCAGCCGCTCCCTCACGAGCGCGAGCCGGGCCGGCGTGGTGTCCGCGACCGCCACGAGCTCCACGTCGCGGCGGGCGAGGTACGCGGGCACGTGCCCGAGCGCCCCGATGAAGCCGTAGCCGACGAGCGCCCCCCGCAGCCGACCTTCACGAGCCATGGTGCACCTTTCGAGTGTTTGCTCGATCGAGGTTCCTCGAGACCGCAACGAACGTCCCCGCCCGTTCAGCGCCAGCGGCCCCCTTCGCGGAGCCAGGTGAAGGCCTCGTCGAGGATCGCGAGTCCCTCGAGCGCGGTGGGCTCGTCGATGGTGAGCGCGGGCTGCAGCCGCACGTGGGGCGTGTAGACCATGGCGAGGAGGCCGCGCCGCACGCACTCGCCGTAGAGCGCCTGCGTCACGGCGGCGTCGAGCGGCTCCCGGGTCCTCTTGTCCTTCACGAGCTCCACCCCGAGGAAGAGCCCCGCCCCGCGCACGTCGCCGATGAACGGGTGGCGCTCCTGCATGCGCCGGAGCTCGTCGAGCATGCGCGCCCCCACGAACTCGGCGTTGTCCCAGAGCCGCTCGTCGCGGATGGTCGTGACGGACGCGAGCGCCGCCGCCGCGGCGAGCGCGTTCCCGCCGTAGCTCGAGGACGCGCCCGAGGGGTTCGCCCAGGGCCGCGCCTGCGCGATCTCGGTGCGCGTGAGGACGCCGGAGATCGGGAAGCCGGAGCCGAAGGCCTTTCCGAGCGTGACGACGTCGGGCCGCGCGCCGGTGTGGTCGACGCCCCACGGCTTCCCGGTGCGGCCGAAGCCGGTGATCATCTCGTCGGCGACGAAGAGGGCCCCGGCCTCGTGCGCCGCCTCGGCGATCGCCGGCAGGAACTCGCGCGGCGGGATGACGTTGCCGGCGGTGCCCTGCATCGGCTCGGCGACCACCGCCGCGACCGGGCCGGCGCCTCCCCGGCGGATGGCCCCTCGCGCCAGCTCCGCGCAGGCGAGGCCGCACGACGGGTAGGTGAGCCCGAGCGGGCAGCGGTAGCAATCGGCGTAGGGGGTGAGGGCCGCCCCCGAAGGCAGGGGCCCGAAGTCGGCGCGGGCGGGCGTGCCCATCAGCGCCGCGGCGCCGGCGGTCTTGCCGTGGAAGGCGCCCCAGAAGCCGACGAGCTCCCTGCGCCCGGTGAACTGCCTCGCGAGGCGCAGCGCCGACTCCACCGCCTCCGCGCCGGACGAGTAGAGCTGCAGCCGGTCGAGCCCCGGGGGGGCCATCGCGCAGACCGCGTTCACGAGCTCGGCGCGCGGGGCGGAGGTGAAGCTGCCGACGGTGAGCTTCGCGGCCTGCGCCTGCAGCGCGGCGACCTGGCGTGGATGGCAGTGGCCCAGCGCGTTCACGCCGATGCCGCCGATGAGATCGACGAAGACGTTGCCGTCGGCGTCGGTGAGGAGCGAGCCCTCGCCCTTCTCCATGGCGACGCCCGCCCAGAGCGCGAAGCCCTGCAGGCCGGGCGCGAGGTGCGCCTGCTCGCGCGCCACGATCTCGCGCGAGCGGGGGCCCGGGACTTCGGTGCGGAGCTGGACCTTGGTCATGGCCTCCCCAGGGCGGGCGCGTGTCACCCCGGTGAACGTACTCAGCGCAGGGGCATTCCTGCCGCTGCGAAGTGCAATGGCCCCGCACCGTGAGGGGGGTGTTGCCGGGCGTTCACGCACGGGCTATCTCGCTTGCGTGCTCCACTCGGTACTCGAGAGTCCCGTCCTCCGCTGGGGGCCCCCGGCGCTCACGGCCTTCTTCCTCGCCGCGGTCGCGGGCTACGCGGTGAAGGCCGCGCTGTTCGGGCGAACCCGCGTGGCGCGCGTGGACCAGCTCGGCGGCAGCGCGGTGCTGTCGAAGGCGGTGATGGAGTCGTGGTTCTGGGCGACGACGCCCATCGTGCAGGGCTCGATCAAGGTCGGGCTCCACCCGGACGTCTTCACCTGGACGTCGCTCGTGCTCCAGGCGGTCGCGGCGCTGCTCGTCGCGAGCGGGTACTTCGCGCTCGGTGGATGGGTGCTCGTCTTCGGCGCGTTCTGCGACGCGCTCGACGGCGCGGTGGCGCGTGCGCGCGGGATCGCCTCGGAGGCGGGCGAGGTGCTCGACGCGGCCATCGATCGGTGGGCCGAGATGATCGTGTTCGCGGGCTACGCCTACTACTACCGGGACCTCCCCTGGGCGTTCGCGCTCGCGGCCGGGGCGAGCGCCGGCGCGGTGATGGTGAGCTACGCCCGCGCGAAGGCGGAGGGCTACGGCATCGACGCGCGGATGGGGCTCATGCAGCGCCACGAGCGCGCCGCGTGGCTCTCGGTCGCGACGGTCTTCTCCGGTAGCTGGGAGACCTGGCACCCCTCGTCCGGCTTCGCGCTCCACCCGCTCGTCCTCGCGGCGCTCGGTGCGATCTGCGTGCTCGGCAACTGGACCGGCTGGCTCCGCACCCGGTACACGCGGGCGGAGCTCCGCAGGCGATGAGCGGCCGGCTCCTCCTCGAGGCGGGCCGGTTCGTCCGGTCGAACCTGTCGTCGCTCGTCGCGACCGGGCTCGAGTGGCTGCTCGTGACCGGCCTCGTGGTCGCCCGCGCGCACTACCTCGCCGCCGCGGCGGCGGGCGCCGTGCTGGGCGGGGGCGTGGACTTCGGCCTGAAGCGCCACTGGGCCTTCCGCCGGGCAGAGAAGGGCCTCGTCCATCACGAGGCCGCGCGCTACCTCGTCGTGTCGGTGGGCTCCCTCGCGCTCAACCTCGGGCTCGCCTGGCTCCTCGTGGGCGGGTTCGGGCTGCCGAAGATCCCGGGCGTCATCGGGGCGTCGGTCGCGGTGGGCGCCGCCTTCAACTACCCGCTCCACCGGCACTTCACCTTTCCGCAGGGGGTCCACCGCCCCGCCGAGGAAGGCGGCGGCGTCCGGTGAGGCCGCTCGCGGTGGTCTGCGACTTCGACGGGACCGCGACGGTGGACGACCTCGCCGACGCGCTCTCCATCGCGCACCTCGGCCGGGCCCGCTGGGCGGCGGCGAACGACGCCTTCCAGGCGGGCGCGTTCCCGTTCGAGGAGCTCCTGCGCCGGATCTTCGAGCCCATCGCCGCGAGCCGGGAGGAGATCGCCGCGTTCGCCCGCGCCCACGCGCGGTTCCGGCCAGGGTTCGAGCGGCTCCTCGCCGCGTGCCGGGCGCGCGGCGTGCGCTTCGTGCTCGCCTCGGGCGGCCTCGACGTCTACCTCGAGCCCGCGCTCGCCCTCCTGCCGCCCGCGCTCGTGGAGGGGCTCGAGGTCCGCGCGAACCACGCCGAGCCGGTACCGGGCGGCCTCGCGCTCTCGTTCCCGTGGAGGGGCGCGCCCGGGTCGTGCGGGCGCTGCGGCTCCTGCAAGGGCGCCATCGTGAGGGAGCTGCAGGCGGCGGGGCACCGGGTGATCGCCGTGGGCGACGGCAACGCCGACCGGTGCATGGCGGGCGTGGCGGACGTGCTCTTCGCGCGCGGCCGGCTCCTCGCGTGGTGCGCCCGCGAAGGGATCCCGTGCGAGCCCTTCGAGACGTTCGAGCCGGTGATCGCGCGCGTCGAGGCCGGCGCGGGCGGATAGGCGCCCGCGACGCTTCGCCGCTTCCCGCTCCGCGCCGATCCGGCGTAGACGCGGCGCATGGCCTTCCCCGGCTTCCACGCCCTCCGCCCCGATTTCGAGGCGCGCCTCGCGGAGGAGCGCGCGGCGCACCCGCCCCGCGCGCTCCCGCCACTCACCGAGGCCGACCTCGCCTCGCTGCCGCCGCCGGTGGTGCGCTTCCTGCGCCGGTCCGGCGCGGTGGGGAGGCCGCGGGTCGATCGCGTGCGGGTGGAGTGGGGCGCGCGGATGTGGCGGAGGCCCGGCGGCGCGCCGATGGACGCGCCCGCGGTGCAGCACTCCTGGTTCGGCGAGCGGCCGGCGCGGCTCTTCTTCATGACCGCGCGGATGCTCGGGCTGCCGGTGCAGGTGTTCCACGACTACCGCGGCGCGGAGGCCTCGATGCGCGTGCGGGTCGCGGCGCTCGTCGACGCCGCGAACGTCTCGGGCGAGGTCCTGTCCCGCGGGGAGACGGTCACGATCCTGAACGACATGTGCTTCCTCGCGCCCGCGTCGCTCGTCGACCCGCGGCTCGAATGGGCGCCGGTCGACGACCGGCTCGCCCGGGTCACCTTCCGGAACGGGCCGCACGCGGTCCGGGCCGAGCTCGTGTTCGACGCCGACGGCGCGCTCGTGAACTTCTTCTCCGACGACCGCCCCGCGCTCGTGGACGGGAAGCTCCTGCCGTACCGGTGGTCGACGCCCATCGCGGACTACCGCGAGGTGGACGGGCGCCTCCTGCCGCGCACCGGCCGTGCCGTCTACGCCTACCCGGAGGGCGACTTCACCTACGGCGACTTCGAGGTGCGCGGGCTCGCGTACGAGGACGTGTAGGCCGAGACCCGCGCGGGGCGCTACCCGCCCCCCGCCTGGAGCGTCCGGTAGAGCCACGCCCGCGCCGCGGCCCACTCGCGCTCCACGGTCGCCCGGGAGACCTCGAGCACCGCCGCGGTCTCCTCGACCGACAGCCCGCCGAAGAACCTGAGCTCGATCACGCGCGCCGCGCGCGGGTCGAGCCTCGCGAGCTCCGCGAGGGCGTTGTCGAGCGCGAGCACGTCGACGTCCCTGCCCTCGCCCGGCAGGTCGGGCGCGAGCGTGAGCGCCCGCTGCCCGCCGCCCCGCTTCGCGGCGCGCTTGCGCCGCGCGTGATCGACGAGGACGCGGCGCATCACGGTGGACGCCGCCGCGAAGAACTGCGCCCGGCTCTCGAAGCTCGCCTGGCGCTGATCGACGAGCCGCAGGTAGGCCTCGTGGACGAGCCCGGTGGCCGACAGCGTGTGCTGCCGCCCCTCGCCGGAGAGGTGGCGGCGCGCGGCGACCCGCAGGTCCTCGTAGACGAGGGGGAGGAGCCGCTCGCGGGCGTCGTCGTCGCCGGCCTTCCAGGCGGCGAGGAGCGCGGTCAGGTCCCGGGGGAGCGGCACCCTGACGAGCCTACCCCAGGGGAGTCCACCCTTTCACGCCGCGAGCGGGTAAACGGGGAGTCCGTGACATGACCCCGGCCGACTACGCGCGGTTGAAGGCCCTGTTCGAGCGCGCCCTCGCGCTCCCGGCGGAGGCGCGCGACCGGTTCGCGCGGGACGCCTGCCCGGGAGAGGCGGCGCTCGAGGCCGAGCTGCGGGCCTGGCTGGCCGCGGCCACCCGCGCCGAGGGGCAGGCGTTCCTCGAGGCGCCGCCGGCGCTCGACGACGTCGATCGCCCGGGCCCGGCGCCGGGGAGCCGGCTCGGCGCGTACCAGGTCGTCGGCGAGCTCGGCCGGGGCGGCATGGGCGTCGTGCTCCGCGCCGTGCGGGCCGACGACGCCTACCGGAAGGAGGTCGCGGTGAAGCTCGTGCCCGCGGCCGGCGTCTCGGCCCGCGCGCGCGAGCGGTTCCTCGAGGAGCGCCAGATCCTGGCGGGCCTCGACCACCCGAGCATCGCCCGGCTGCTCGACGGCGGCACCACCGCCGACGGCGTGCCGTACCTCGTGATGGAGCTCGTGGAGGGCGAGCGCATCGACGCGTGGTGCGCCCGGCGCGGCGCGAGCGTCGAGGAGCGGCTGCGGCTCTTCCTCGAGGTGGCGGCCGCGGTGCACCACGCACACCGGCAGCTCGTCGTCCACCGCGACATCAAGCCGGCGAACGTGCTCGTCACGGTGGAGGGCGCGACGAAGCTGCTCGACTTCGGCATCGCCCGGCTCGTGGACGACACCGAGGCGAGCCTGACCGCCTCGCGGGTGCTCACGCCGGCGTACGCCTCCCCGGAGCAGCTCCTGGGCGGGCCGATCGGGACCGCCTCCGACGTGTACTCCCTCGGCGTGCTCCTCCACGAGCTCCTCACCGGCGAGCGGCCGCGCCGGCCGGGCGGCGACGAGGCGGCGCTCGCCGCCACGATGACGGGCCAGGAGCCCGACCGGCCGAGCACCGTCGCCCAGGCGCCCGCGCTGCGGCGCCGGCTCCGCGGCGACCTGGACGTCATCCTCCTCACCGCGCTCCGGACCGACCCCGCCGCGCGCTACGGCTCGGCGGAGGCCTTCGCCGACGACGTGCGGCGGCACCTCGCCGGCCGGCCGGTCCGCGCGCGCGCGCCGACGGTGGGCTACCGGCTCTCGAAGTTCGTGCGGCGCAACGCCGGGCTCACCGCGGCCATCGTGACCGCGGTCGCCGTGCTCGTCGTGGGCGCCGTCGCCACCACATGGCAGGCGCGGCGCGCGGACCTCGCACGCGCCGCCGCCGAGCGGCGCTTCGGGGAGGCCCGGAAGATCGCGCGGGCCATGGTGTTCGACGTGCACGACGCGATCGCGACCCTGCCCGGCTCGACGGCCGCGCGGAAGCTCGTCGTGGCGCGCGGGCTCGAGTACCTCGACGGGGTCGCGCCGGAGGCGGGCGGCGACCGGGGCCTGTGCGTCGAGCTCGCGCAGGCCTACGTGCGCGTCGGCGACGTGCAGGGCGGCGCGTTCAACGCGAGCCTCGGCGACGGAGAGGGCGCGCTCGACAGCTACGGCCACGCGGTGGCGCTGGCCGCGTCCTGCGGGCCGGGCGCGAAGGGCGCGCTCGGGCAGGCGCTCCGGGCCCGGAGCGCGGTGCTCGCGATGCGGGGCCGGCAGGCGGAGGGGCTGGCCGACGCGCGCCAGGCGCTCGCGCTCGCGGAGGAGGATCCGGGGGCGACGCTCGCCCTCGCGCAGGCGGAGTGCGCGGTGGGCTTCGCCGCCTACCACGCCGGGGACCTCGCCGCGTCGCGGGAGGCGCTCGAGGCCGCGGTGCGACGCCTGGAGGCCGGCGTGGCGGACGCACCGCCCGACGTCGTCCCGGGGGTGCTCGCCGGCGCGCGGTGGCAGCTCGCCGGGACGCTCTGGGCGCAGCGCGATCTCGCGGGCGCGACCGCGGAGTACGAGAAGGCCCGGGCGCTCCAGGAGGCGGGCGCCGCGAAGGATCCCCGCAACGTCCGGATCCGCCGCCAGCTCGCGTTCACGCTCGAGTCCCTGGGCGTGCTCCGCATCGAGCTCGGTCACGACGCCGTCGAGATCCTCGAGCGCGCAGCGGCGCTGCGGCGCCGGCTCGCGGCCGACGACCCCTCCGACGCCGACGCCGAGCGGAACGCGCTCGCGGCCGAGAGCCGGCTCGCGATGGGCCTCCTCAAGGCGGGCCGGGCGGAGGACGCGCTCCGCGCGATCGAGGTGGTGCTCGCGCGCATCCCGGCGCTCGGCGCGCGCTGGCCGGGGAACCGGAACGTCGGGGTGACGCTGGCGGAGGCGCGCGGCGTCGAGTCGATGGTCTGGCGGCACTTCGCCGGCGCGCGGTCCGGCGACGGGAGGGCGCGCGCGCTCGCGCGGCGCCGGGAGGCGCTCCTGCAGGCGCGGGCCGCGTGGCGCGCGCTCGAGGCGAAGGGGCCGCTCGCGCCGCACGAGCGGGCCACCCTCGGAGAGATCGCCCAGGCGATCGCCGCCCTCGAGTCCGGCCCCGCGAACATTCGGTAACCACCGCAGATCCCCCCGTGAGGCCGCGGGGATCCACGTGTCCGGCACCGCCGGCCGGCGGAGGCCGGGAACGGGCCGCGGGCCCCGTGCGTCGTACCGGACGTGCAGCCCCTGCCCGAGAGCGTCGCCTCCGCCCCGCCCGGCCCCGTGCCGGACGCGCTCCTCGCGGGCGTGCGCGGGCTCCTGCCGCTCGAGGCCTCCGTGCTGGATCCGCGCCCGCCGCGGCGCCGCACCGCCGCGCGCTGGCTCCTGCCCGCCGGCCGGGCCGCGGCGCTCGTGGACGCGCTCGCGGCCGGGCACGGCGTGCTCGTGTCGAGCGGGCGCCGCGTCTTCACCGACGTCCTCGACCACGGCGACGGGCTGCGCTCGAGCTCCGCCCGCGTCACGCTCGTGCAGCTCGACGGGCGCGGCCGCGTGGCGCTGCACGTCGGCGTCCGCCTCGAGCGCGCGCCGCTCACCCGCCGCCTGCCGGGGCTCGCGCTCGTCGTCCTCATCGACGAGGCCGCCTCCGCCGGGAGCGCCGCGGTCCGCGCGCTGCGCGCGCTCGGCGCCCGCCGCTGCTCCGCGGGCGTCGACGCCGTCGCGGCCGCGCTCGCGTCGGCGTCGCCGGGCGCGGGCCGCCTCGCCCCGGCCGTCCGCCTCGTCGAGGCCCTCGCCGTCGAGAACGATCCGTCACACGCCGGTCGAACGGGCGCACGCGGCGCGGAGGAGAACGGCAGGCAGGAGGAAGCCCACGTGAACTTCATGAAGACCGTCGTCACCGTCACCCGCGCCGCCGCCGCCGCGGCGCTCCTCGCCACCGCCGGCCACGCGGCCGCCCAGGAGGGGCCGCCCCCCGGCCCGCCCCGCCAGCCGCCGCCCGAGGCCATCCAGGCGTGCAGCGGCAAGGCCGCGTCCGACGCCTGCCAGGTCAGCTTCGGCGGGCGCACCGAGTCCGGCACCTGCTTCGCGTACGACGGCACCACGCTCGCGTGCCGTCCCGCCCACGGCCCCGGCGGCCACCGCGGCCCGCCGCCCGAGGCGGTCGAGGCGTGCAAGGGCGTCGCGGAGGGCGAGGCCTGCGCCGTGACGCTGGGAGGCAACACGCTCGACGGCACCTGCGCGAAGGGCCCCGACGGCGCCGGCGCGCTCGCGTGCCGCCCCTCGCGGATGCCGCCGCCGCCGGACCGCCGCTGACGTGAACCGTTCGTCCCGGGCGCCCGAACGCCTGGGACAGGAGGAAGCCGCGCCGCACGATCGCGCCGCCGAGCCCCAACCGCTGCGTTCCCGTCTCCGAGCCGGGGCCGCGCGGTCGGCGAGGGCGAGAGGAGAGACACCCGGTCCCCCCTGGTGTTCGAGCCCTCGCTGGCGATCGTGCGGTGCGGTGGTTGTACGCCCTACTTCTTCTTCCCGGCCGCCGCGCCCTTCGCGGGCGGGGGCTGCACGTCCGGCATCTTCAGGTAGACCTCGAGCGCCTCGGCGCGGAGGTCGTCGAGCGCGGCGTCGTCGAGGCGCAGCAGCTTCTTCGCCTCGGCGATGAGCTCGGGCGGGTTCGCGTCCGGGGAGCCGGGCACGGGCACGGGCACGGGCGGCGAGCCGTCGCCGTCCTCCGGCCAGACCACCGGCGAGATGCCGGCGTCGAGCTCGTAGGCGAGGAGCTCCGAGACGATCAGCACCGGCACGAGCGGGGGCGCGCTCGGGCCGAGCCGGTGGTGGCGGGAGATGACGTCCAGGATCGGCGCGTGGAGCTTCCAGAGCTTGCCGACGAGCGCGGTCGCCTCCTCGTGGTACGCGGCGACGGCGGGCGCCATGTCCTCGTACTGCAGCCGGTCGCCGGACGACTTGTTCTCGACGAGCGCGAGGATGCCGGCGGCGAAGCCGACGTCGTGGAGGAGGCCGCAGATGAAGGCGTGCTCGGCGTCGACGGAGGTGCGCTTGCAGACGACGCGGGCGATCTGGGCGGTCACCGCGGAGTGCCGGCGCAGCCGCTCCATCGGCTCCTCGTAGCCCGGCACCCGGAAGACGCGGAGGTTCATCGCGGCCTCGAGCACGAGGTCGCGCAGGGTCTTGAGGCCGAGGCGCACCGCCGCCTGCTTGAGCGAGGTGACCTGGCTCATGCCGGCGTAGAGGGCGGAGGAGGCGGTGGAGAGCACCCGCGCCGCGAGGAGCGGGTCCTTCTCGAGCACCGTGACCACCTCGTCGAAGGTGACCTTCGGGCGCTGCGAGAGCTCCATGATCTGGATGGCGACCGTGGGGAGGACCGGCGGGCGGTACTGGGGCGAGGCGAACAGGCCCTGCAGCCGCTCGACCAGCGTGTCCGAGATCTCGTGCTGCTCCAGCGTGACGGTCGAGGCGAAGGCCAAGGCGATTCCTCCAGCCCGCCCTGGATTGCGGCGTCCGTGCCAGCGCCGGGTCCGGCGCGGGAGGCGCAAGCGACCGGCCGCTCAGCGGGTTTTCGTGTCCGGCACCGGCGGGGAGGGGCCCCCCGGGTGCCCCGGGTCACCAGCGGGAGGTCGCGGCGACCCCACCCGGTGGCAGGCGCGCCCACATCAGGATGCGCCGGAAGGTGAAGAGGAAGGGCCGCTCGTCGGGGAGCTGCGCGAAGAGCCGCTCGCGGTAGCGCGCGAGGAAGCGGCCGAACGCGTCGGGCGTGAGCCGGGACTCGTAGGCGGTGAGCGTCGTGCCGCGGACCCAGTCGACGACGTCCTCCCGCGACTCGAGCGGGTGGCTGTAGATCTCGGCGCGCACGCGCTGCTCGGCGAAGCCGAGCCGGTGCAGCGCGCGGGCGTACGCCTCGGGAGAGAGCACCGGCGAGATCCGCACGAACCCTCCGAGCGCGGCGGCGTGCTCGAGCTCCCGGGCGACCTCGCGGGCGACGAGGTGCGACGGCTCGGCCTCGTTCGCCGGCAGCTGGATGGCGAGCTGGCCGCCCGGCGCGAGCAGGGCGGCGAGGCGGCCGAGCAGCTCCTCGTGGTCGGGCGCCCAGTGGAGCGCCGCGTTCGAGAAGATGACGTCGAACGGCCCGGGGGGCGGCGAGGTCAGTTCACCCAAGGTGAAGGTGAGGCCCGGCGTGGCGTGGGAGGCGGCGCGCTCGAGCATGCGCGGCGAGCCGTCGAGCCCGACCGTCTCCCGGGCGCCCAGGCGCTCGTGCAGGAGCCGCGTCAGCTCACCCGGCCCGCAGCCGAGGTCGAGCACCCGCGGCGCCTTCGCGGGTGCGATCAGGGCGGCGAGGTCGTGGAACGGCCGCGCCCGCTCCGAGCGGAATTTTCCATAGAGATCCGGGTTCCAGGCGTCGGCGGCCGGCACACCCATGGTGGTTGACCTCCTGCCCTGGATCAGGGGAATCTCCCGCCCTCGCTTCCCATTCTTAAACCCCGGAGTCCCATGAACACCCGTTTTCTCACCGTCGCCGCGCTCCTCGCGCTCGCCGCCTGCAAGTCGCAGGCGGGCGCCCCCGCCGGGACGCAGCCCGCGCAGGTCGACCCCAAGGCCGCCGCCGCCAAGTTCGACGGCGTGACGATCACCAACGCGGAGGTCGACGAGCACGCGAAGGACGGCCTCAAGAAGATGGATCTCGACTACCTGAAGGGGCGCCACGAGCTCCGCCGGCAGTCGCTCGACGACCTCATCATCCGCAAGATCCTCGCGAAGAAGATCGGCAAGCCCGAGGTCACCGACCAGGATCTGCAGGAGTTCCTCGGCAAGGAGGTCGCGAAGCGGACCCCGGATCCGACCGACGTCGAGATCCAGGCCGTGTACGACCAGGCGAAGGCCTCCGGCCGCCAGGTCCCGCCGCTCGACGCGGCCGTGAAGGCGCAGATCGCGCAGGGCCTCAAGGGCCGCCGCATGCAGTCCGAGGCCGACGCCTACATGGCCGAGCTGAAGAAGGACGCCAAGGTCGAGGTCCTCATCCCGGCGTTCACGATGCCGGTGAAGGTCGACGGCGGCATGGAGAAGGGCTCGAAGAACGCGAAGGTCACCATCGTCGAGTTCTCCGACTTCGAGTGCCCGTTCTGCGCCCAGGCCGAGCCGACGGTGAAGCAGATCCTCGGCGCCTACGGCGACAAGGTCCGCCTCGTCTACATGGACTTCCCGCTCGAGTTCCACAAGCGCGCGCCGAAGGCCTCCGAGGCCGCGCACTGCGCCGGCGACCAGTCGAAGTACTGGGAGATGCACGAGCGCCTCTTCTCGTCGCGCAAGATCGACATCCCCGATCTCAAGGCGCACGCGAAGGACCTCGGCCTCGACACGGCGAAGTTCGACAAGTGCCTCGACTCCGGCGAGAAGGCCAAGGTCGTCGAGAAGTTCAAGAAGCAGGGCGAGGAGAACGGCGTCTCGTCCACCCCGGCCTTCTTCATCAACGGCCGCCCGGTCGCCGGCGCGCTCCCGTTCGAGGAGTTCAAGAAGATCATCGACGAGGAGCTGGCCAAGAGCTGACCCCGTCCCTCGTCTCCGTTCACCCTGAGCCTGTCGAAGGGCTCGGGACGAGCGGTTGGGGTAGGGATTGCGCGGACGGCGGCAGGGCCCTAGAAACAGGCCCGGCCGCCGTTCGTGTTTCGAGGCCGGTGAGAGGTCGATCGAGATGGGTGCATACGGGCAGGGTGCGTCGGCGAGCCTGGGCGAGCGCAGGAAGACCCGGGGCCTCAAGGTCGGGAACGTGCCGATCGGCGGGGGCGCCCCGATCGCCGTCCAGTCGATGACGACGACCGAGACGTCCGACGTCGCCGCCACGCTCGGGCAGATCCGCGCGCTCGCCGAGGCGGGCGCCGACATCGTGCGGCTCGCGGTGCCGGACAAGGACGCCGCCGCCGCGCTCCCCGCCATCGTGAAGGCGACGCCCATCCCGCTCGTCGCCGACATCCACTTCGACTACCGCCTCGCGCTCGCCGCGCTCGACGCCGGGATGCACGCCATCCGGCTCAACCCGGGCAACATCGGCGCGCGCGAGCGCGTGCGCGAGGTCGTGAAGGCGGCCTCGGCGCGCAAGGTGCCCATCCGCATCGGCGTGAACGCGGGCTCCCTCGAGGAGGACATCGTCGAGAAGCACGGCTGGCCGACCGCCGAGGGCATGGTCGAGAGCGCCGAGCGGCACATCAAGTTCCTCGAGGACGAGGGCTACCGGGAGATCAAGGTCTCGCTCAAGGCGCACGACGTCGCGATGACCGTGCAGGCGAACCGGCTCTTCGCCGAGCGCTTCGAGTACCCGCTGCACCTCGGCGTCACCGAGGCCGGCACGCTGCTCGCCGGCACGGTGAAGTCGAGCGCCGGCCTCGGCATCCTCCTCGCCGAGGGCATCGGCGACACCATCCGCATCTCGCTCACCGCCGATCCGGTCGAGGAGGTCCGCGTCGCGCGGCTCCTCCTCAAGTCGCTCGGCCTGAAGTTCGGCGGCGCGACGATGACGTCCTGCCCGACCTGCGGCCGCTGCTCGGTCGCGATGATCCCGATCGCCGAGCGCGTCGAGAAGCGGCTCTCGCACCTCAAGGGCGAGGTCGCGGTCGCGGTGATGGGCTGCGAGGTGAACGGGCCCGGCGAGGCGTCCGCCGCCGACGTCGGCGTCGCCTACGGCCACAACGGCGTGGGCCTGCTCTTCAAGGACGGCAAGATCGTGAAGCGGATGAAGGCGGAGGAGCTCGAGGAGGCCGTGGTCTCCGAGGCGATCGCCATCTCCGAGTCGCGCGCCGCGAAGCCGGGCGGGTAGCCGCCGCCCGTGCGGTACGCCGGGCCCGCGCGCGTCAGGCCACCCCCGAGGCCCCATGGGGCGCACCCCTCCGCCGGAGGCGCGCAGGGCCGCGGTGCGGAATAACCCCCGCCATGGGACTCCTCGACGATCTCGGCAAGGTGGTGGGCGCGGTGACGGGGCAGGCGGCCGGCGCGGGTGCGCAGGCGCAGGGCCTCCCGGCGGCGCTCGGCGGCGTGAACCCGCAGCTCGTGTCGGCGGTGATCGGCATGCTCGGCAACGGCGGGCTGCAGTCGATCCTGTCCGCGCTGCAGAACAAGGGGCTCGGCAACGTGGTCGGCTCGTGGGTCGGCACCGGCCAGAACCTGCCGGTGAACCCGACCGACCTCGCCCACGCGCTCGGCGCCGACCGCATGGGCCAGCTCGCGCAGGCGACCGGCCTCGGGCACGGCGACCTCGCTGGCCAGCTGTCGAACCTCCTGCCCGGCCTCGTCGATCACCTGACGCCGCAGGGCGGCGTGCCCGACCACTCGGCGCTCGAGCTGGGGCTCGGCGCGCTCCGGAAGTTCCTCTAGCTCCTCCGGCGGCGCGCTCGGGGTACCCCGCGCGAGTCGTGAATTCCCGCCGGGCGACCGCCGTCCGACCCCGGTGCACCTCTCACCACGCGCCCGGGCCGCTCGCCCGGCATCACGAAAGGACATCGCCATGAAGCTCGCCACCATGTTCGCCGCCGCCTCCATGTTCGCCTTCGCCGGCCCCGCGCTCGCCGACGACAAGCCGGCCGAGGCCGCCAAGGAGATGAAGGAGAAGGCCGACGAGGGCGCGAAGAAGGCCCACGAGCACCACAAGGAGATGAAGGAGAAGGGCGCGAAGCACGAGAAGGAGATGAAGGAGCACGCGGCCGAGGCGAAGGAGAAGGGCGACGACCACGCCGAGCACGCGAAGGCGAAGGGCAAGGAGAAGGCCGAGAAGATGAAGAAGCACGGCAAGGAGATGTCGAAGGAGGCGAAGGAGAAGGCCGAGAAGGCCCCGGCCGCCGCCCCGGCGCCCGCTCCCGCCACGCCGGCCGCCCCCGCGACGGCGAAGTAGCCCCCGGCCGAGCATGCAGGGCCCCGCGCCCGCCCGGCGAACGTCCGGGTGGGCGCATCCCTTTCCGGGCGCCGCGTGCACACCTTGCCGGTACCGGACGGGCGCCGGAAGAACGACGCGCGCAGCGCGCTCGCCGAGGCCGGGGGCGCGGGAGGGGGGCTCCCGCGGCGTCCCCGGGCGGCGTCACGCGCTGCGCGCCCTGGAGGAGAGGCCGTGCGCGGGCGGTCCGCCGCGCGGGCGCTGGGGCACCCGGACGCCGGAGGGCTCGCGCGATCGCAGCCGCGCGCTACGTCGCGGGGATCGGCGGGCGTGGCTCGGGCGCGGGGACGCGTCCCTCGAGCAGCGCGAGCGAGACCTCGACCCGGGCGGAGAACAGGCGCGCGGCGAAGGCCGGAGGCTTCGGGAGGAAGAAGGGATCGACGCCGGCGACCGCGGGAGCGCCGCCGCCGGGCGGGGCGCAGTTGCCCTCGACGCAGGGCCCGGAGGCGTGGCGGACGCGGTGCTCCCCGTCGAGCGCGGCCCGCTCGCACTGCCCGCACGCGCACCGGTGCGGCGCCCCGGGCGTCGAGCGGCAGGTGCAACGGTGCCGCTCCGGCGGCGCGTGCAGCGAGGCGACCGCGGGCGCCCCCGACAGCGAGAGCGCGAGCACCGCCGCGGCGAGGCGGGCGAGGGCGGGCGGTGCGGGGCGCCGGAGCACGTCCTCACCGTAGAGGCCGGGCACACCTGTGGTCAACCGCGGCCGTGGGGTGCGGCGCGAGCCGAGCGGTTGCGCTAGGTTGCGCGGCATGGCGCCCCGCTTCCGCCCCCGCCGCCCGCTCGGCCGCACCGGCTTCGTCGCCACCGTCATCGGCCAGGGCGACCTCGCCGACCGCGCCGTGCCCCGCGAGCGCTGCGTCGCGACCCTGCGCCGCGCGCTCGACGCCGGCGTGAACGTCCTCGACACCGCCCCGATGTACGAGGACGGATACTCGGAGGAGCTCGTCGGCGAGGCGGTGCGGGGCTTCGTCGCCGCGGGCGGCCGCCGCGAGGACGTGTTGGTGGTGGACAAGATCGACGTGCTCGACGCGCCGGTCGCGCCGCAGCTCGACGCGAGCCTCGCGCGGCTCGGGCTGCCCGCCGTCGACCTCGCCGCGTTCCACGCGGTGAAGAAGCTCGCCCAGTGGGAGGCGCTCGCCGCGAAGGGCGGCGGGCTCGACCAGCTCGGGGAGGAGGTGCGGCGCGGCCGCGTGCGCTTCCGCGGCATCTCGAGCCACGACCCCGACGTGCTCGCCGCCGCGCTCGACGACGGCCGCTGCGACGTGCTCATGTTCCCGGTGGGGCTCTACGTCGCGCGCCGGTACGTCACCGAGATCCTCCCGCGCGCCCGCGCGGCGAACGTCGGCACGATCTGCTTCAAGACCTTCGGCGCGGGGAAGCTCCTCGGCGACACCGAGGGCTACGGCCGGCCGCTCGCGAGCCGGCCGCGCGGGAAGGTCTCCTCCGGCGGGGAGGACGCGGCCGCGCCGACGCTCCCCCGCCTCGACGTCGCCACCTGCGTCCGCTACACGCTCACCGCCGATCCGGACGTGGCGCTCCTGGGCCTCTCGTTCGAGAACGAGCAGGACGCGGCGTGGGCGGCGGTCGAGGCGTTCACGCCCATGAACGAGGACGAGCAGCGCGCCGCCCGCCTCGCCGCCTGGGAGGCCGCGAAGGACAAGGGCGAGATCTGGTGGAACCCGCCGCCGCAGATCCCGGCCGGCGGGTAGCGCCCCGAACGCGGAGGGGGCGCTCCGGCCGGAGGCCGGTTATCCTCCGGCACCATGACCGAAGCCGAACGCAGCGCCACGCTCGCCATCTGCCTGCTCGCGGCCCGGGCCGACGGCAAGACCGACGACCGGGAGCGCGCCCAGCTCACGGCGATCTCCGAGACGGTCGCCGCGGGCTCCGACCTCGCCCGGGCCCACGCCCTCTCGCGCGCGTTCCAGGACGTGCTCGTCGGGAAGATCACCCTCGAGAAGGCCGCCGCCTCGCTCGTCACGCCCGAGGTGAAGCAGCTCGCCTTCGAGCTCGCGGTCGTGATCTGCGACGCCGACGGCGTCCGGGTGCCGGAGGAGCGGCAGTTCCTCGAGCGGCTCCGCGGCGCGCTCGGGCTCGAGCTCGGCGCGACCGAGCAGTTCGCGCAGGCCGCGGACGCGCTCGCGAAGGTGCCGGCGGTCCCGCTGCAGGCGGGCCCGGCCACGGTGGTCCCGGCGGCCGCGCCCGGCGTCCCGGGGGTGGACCAGGCCGCGCTCGACGAGAAGATCAGGAACTACGCCGTGCTGAACGGGGCGCTCGAGCTGTTGCCCGACTCGCTCGCCACCATGGCGATCGTGCCGCTCCAGCTCAAGATGGTCTACGAGATCGGCAAGGCCCACGGCTACGAGCTCGACCAGGGGCACATCCGCGACTTCATCGCCACCGCCGGCGTCGGGCTCGGCGCGCAGTACGTCGAGCAGATCGGCCGGAAGCTCGTCGGCGGGCTCCTCGGGAAGCTCGCGGGCGGCCTCGTGGGCGGGCTCGCCGGCCAGGCGCTCGAGTCCGGGGTGTCGTTCGCGACGACCTACGCGCTCGGCCAGCTCGCGCGCCGGTACTACGCCGCCGGGCGCAACATGACGCCCGAGCTGCTCCGCGAGACCTACCAGGGCCTGCTCGCCGAGGCGCGGGAGCTCCGCGGGAAGCTCGCCGGCCAGATCGAGGACCGCGCCCGCGGCATCGACCCCTCGCGCATCGGCGACCTCGTCCGCGGCGCCGGACAGTCGCGGCCGGCGTAGCGCGGCGCAGGAGGGCGCGTGCTGCTCTTCCAGAAGCGCTTCCACGCCGGGCTCGTCGACGGCTCGATCACGCTGACGTTCCGGCGCTGGGGCCGCCCGCACGTGAAGCCGGGCGGGCGCTACCGGGTCCACCCGATCGGCGTCGTGGAGGTGGACGCGCTCGAGGAGGTGCCCTTCGGCGCGGTCCGCGAGGCCGACGCGCGCCGCGCCGGGTTCACCGGGCTCCCCGAGCTCCGCGCGTTCCTGGCCGAGCTCGGCCCGCTGCGCGCCGCGACCCGGGTCTGGAAGGTCGGGCTCCACCACGCCGGCCAGGACGACCGCGTCCCGCTCGCGCTCGAGGCGGGGCTCACGGACGCCGACGTCGACGCGATCGCCGCGCGCCTCGCGAAGCTCGACGCCCGGAAACCCTGGACCCGCGAGACCCTCTCGCTGATCCGGAAGCACCCGCAGATCGCCGCCTCCCGCCTCGCCGCGAAGCTCGGCCGGGAGACGCTCCCGTTCAAGGTCGACGTCCGGAAGCTCAAGAAGCTCGGCCTCACCATGAGCTTCGAGGTCGGCTACGAGCTCTCGCCGCGCGGGAAGGTGTTCCTCGCGCGGCGGAAGCGGTGGTGAACGCCCCTCGTCTCCGGGCCGCTTCGCGGCCCTACGCTCGGGGCTGACGGGTGAGCGGAACGCAGGGCTGACGGTGGGGCATGAACGCGGGCTGACGGTTGGGCAGGAACGGACCGGTCTCCCCCCCGTTCGTCCCGAGCGTAGCGGCCACGCGAGTGGCCGCGGAGACGAGGGACGGTCCTGGATCGGGGGCGCTACGTGACGCCGGGCATCCCCTCCGTTCGTCCCGAGCGTAGCGGCCACGCAGTGGCCGCGGAGACGAGGGACGGTCCTGGATCACCGCCCGGACCTCCGCTCCCAGGCGTGCTTCCCGCGCGACGCCCGCTTCAGCTCGGCCCAGTCGCCGCGGATGAGGGCCTCCTTCTTCCGCCGGCTCCAGGCCTTCACGCGCTGCTCGGTCTCCTTCGCCTCGTCTCGCGTCGGGCAATCGCACGCCCAGACGAGCTCGACCGGACGGCGGCGCGAAGTGAAGCCGGGGAAGATCCCCTCCTGATGCTCCCAGACGCGCTTCTCGAGCTCGTCGGTGTGGCCCACGTAGAAGGAGCCGTCGGCGCAGCGAAGCATGTACGCGTAGAAGGCGGGCATGGGGCCCGAGCGCTGCAAGAGTGGATCCGGGACGCCCCTCGTCTCCGGGCCGCTTCGCGGCCCTACGCTCGGGGCGAACGGAAGGAGGAGCGGACGCGAGGACGACGAGGGGCGAACCGGTGTGGGGTTCGCGGCACAGGATTCTCAGGACGGGTCCGTCCGGCGTCCGCTTGGTCCGCGGGGCGGACTCAGGTCCGAGGGGGCTCGGCGGCGGGTCTCAGTACTGCGGCACCCGCCCCGCCCCCAGCTCGGACAGCCAGGCGGCGACGGCGCGGCGGTCCTCCTTCGTGCCGGGGAACGGCGGCATGGGGCGCTTGCCCTCCTTGCCGATGGTCTGGAGCTTCCCGACCACGTCGTAGGCGTGCATCGGGTCCCAGCCGGCGATGCGCTTCTGGAGCGGGATGTCGGTGTGGCAGCTGTGGCAGCGCTCCCGGTAGACCTTGCGGCCGGCGGCGACGAGCTCGGGCGTCACGACGATGGGCGCCGGGGGCGGGTCGAGGAGCCCGGCCTGGTCGACCGCGACCGCCGCCACCACGACCGCCACCGCGCCTGCGAGGACCCACCGGACCCAGGAGCTCATGCCCTGTCTCTAGCGTTTCTCGCCCGGCCCGGGAAAGGCTATAAACGCCGCACCGATATGCGAGCCCAAAGACTGAGCCAGCTCTTCGTCCCGACCCTCAAGGAAGCGCCGGCGGACGCCCAGGTCCCGAGCCACAAGCTGCTCGTGCGGGCCGGCTTCATCCGCCAGCTCGGCGCCGGCATCTACGACTACCTCCCCCTCGCGAAGCGCTCCCTCAACAAGATCGAGGCGATCGTCCGCGAGGAGATGGAGGCCATCGGTGGCCAGGAGTTCTACCTTCCGGCCCTTCACCCGGCGGAGGTCTGGAAGGCGTCCGGCCGCTGGACGGTCATGGGCGACAACATGTTCCGCCTGAAGGACCGCAAGGGCGGCGACTACTGCCTCGGCATGACGCACGAGGAGATCTTCACCGCGGTCGCGCGCGACGAGCTGCGCAGCTACCGGCAGCTCCCGCAGGTCTGGTACCAGATCCAGACGAAGTTCCGCGACGAGCCGCGCCCGAAGTCGGGCCTGCTCCGCGTCCGCCAGTTCACGATGAAGGACGCCTACTCCTTCGACGTGGACCGGGCCGGCCTCGACAAGAGCTACGAGGACCAGCGCCGGGCCTACGAGCGGATCTTCTCGCGCTGCGGCCTCGACTTCGTCGCGGTGCAGGCGCACTCGGGCTCGATGGGCGGCTCGGAGTCCTCCGAGTTCATGGTCCGCACCGACGCCGGCGAGGACCTCGTCGCCGCCTGCCCGAAGTGCCGCTACGCCGCGAACACCGAGACGGCGACCTCGAAGCTCCCGGCCGAGCCGGACGGCGCCGGGCTCCCGGCCCCGGAGAAGTTCGCGACCCCGGGCGTCGTCACCATCGAGGCGCTCCAGCGGCAGCCGTACGGCGTCGGCGCGAAGCGCCAGCTCAAGACGCTCGTCTACATCGCGG
>JAXLYA010000005.1:0-478157 GCA_046351695.1 Anaeromyxobacter sp.
GGCCGGGGGCGTCGAGGTAGACGATCGCCCCATCCGGCGAGGGGCGGTAGCGGACGTCCTTCACCAGCGCGCCGCCGATGCCCTGCTTCTCCTCGTAGTGCGGATGGCATTGCGGATCGCCGGTGACAACCTAGACCGTCTCGGCCTGCACGAGGACGCGCGCCGCGCCCACGCGATGGCTGGCTCGCAGGCCTCGGTCTGGCTCGGCTACCGCTGCCTGCGGGCGTTGGTCGAGAAGATCGAGCACGAATACGCCCACCTTCGCCCTGACCTGTTCAGCGCCCGCGACCTGGGCGCGATCTCGCTCGATCTCGCTCCCCGCGACGCCGCCCCGACGCCGCTTGGGCAGCGTTTGGGCAGCGCGGGGACCCGCCCCGCGAGGAAGGTGCCGTAGATGCTGAAGAAATGCCGGAGCCGCCCTGTAAGCCGGGTTCTGTTCCGCGGAATGCTCCCCGCGGCGGCGGACATTCATCTGGGACGCACGTTGCCGTGCGCCTCGAGCGAGCCGTACCCGGAGGCTTAAGGCGGGCCGCCTGACACCTCGCCTTGCGACGAGGACGCCTCCCTATTTGCTCTTGCACCAGGTGGGGTTTGCCATGCCGCCCCCGTCACCGGGAGCGCGGTGCGCTCTTACCGCACCGTTTCACCCTTGCCACGCGCACCTCGCGGCGCCGTTCGGCGGTCTGCTCTCTGTTGCACTTTCCTGCGGGTCACCCCGACCGGCCGTTGGCCGGCACCCTGCCCTGTGGTGCCCGGACTTTCCTCGGCGACCCCATGCCCTGCAGATCGACGCGTACGCCCGGGCGGCTCCGGCAACGCGGGGTGTAGCACGCGGGACCGCGACGTTCAACGCGGGGCTGGTCTCGCGCGGCCCGGGCGACCGCGACCGACGGGCTCGCGCAGCCCGCCGCTCCGGGCCACAATCCCCGCATGCTCCACCCCTGGACCCGCGCAGCCCCTCCGAGGCCTCCGTGCGCGCTCGACCACTGGCGCGACGGCTTCCGGCTCCTCGAGGCGCACGCGCTCCCGATCGCGGCGCCGCCCGCCCGCGCGCTCGAGGCGCTCGCGAGCACGCGCATCCGCGACATGCCGGTGGTGGATACGCTCTTCACGCTGCGCGGGATGGGCGTGCCCGCCGGCACGACGCTCCGGGAGAGCTTCTCGACGGTGCCCTTCACGATCCTCGAGGAGGAGCCCGGCCGCGAGTTCGTGTTCGGCGTGATGCTCCCGCCGCGCGGGCGCTCGGCCCGCGACGTCTGCGCCTCGCCCGCGGCGTTCCGGGAGGCGCTCGCGGCCGCGCCGCTCGGCGTCGTCGCGAACTTCCGCGCGGAGCCGCGCGAGGGCGGCGGCGCGCTCCTCTGGACCGAGACCTGGGCGAGGACCCGCGGCCGCCGCGCGGCGCTCGCGTTCGGCGCTTACTGGCTCCTCATCGGCCCGTTCAGCGCCTGGATTAGGCGGATCTTCCTGCGCACCGCGCGACGGCGGGCCGAGCGCGCCGCCTGACGGGTCGAGTGGCCCCCTCTACTCGCGCCCGCGCTTGCGACTGCCCGGCGCGGTGTCTCGCTCACGCTTGAGCTCGTCGAAGGATCGGTCCTTGATGACCTCTCCGTCCTCGGGCACTCCACGCTCGAGCTCCTTCCGAGTGTACGGAGGAGCCCGCAGCTCGGGCGTGAAGGGGACACCGGCGCACTCGAGGTCGAGCACGGCCGCATCGACCCGGTGCCGGAGCACCGTGAACTCGGTGCACGGGAAGGGGTGCACCTTGCCCGGCGGGTCCTCATCGCTCGGCTCGTACTCGTAGAGGCCTTGCCCGTTGAGGTGCAGCACGCCGCCGTCCTCGAGCTCGAGGAAGTAGTGAGGGCCCTCGTCCTCGAACTCGTCGATGACGAAGGCGCGCCGGGCCCGGTACCGTTCGCGGACGACGAGTCCCTTCGCCTCCAGGGCGGCCATGCTCCGGGCCGGCGGCTCGGCCCCCGTCAGGCCTCGCTCACCCGTCCGGTTGAAGACGAAGAGGGAGACCACGATCGACGCGATGAACGCGGCCCCGCCAAGCGTCCAGCCCCACCACGGCACCGGCCCGTCGCCGAACACGAACG
The DNA here is from genome assembly GCA_046351695.1 of Anaeromyxobacter sp. Taxonomy (GTDB): domain Bacteria; phylum Myxococcota; class Myxococcia; order Myxococcales; family Anaeromyxobacteraceae; genus Anaeromyxobacter. Next base: position 2,097 of record JAXLYA010000005.1, read on the forward strand.
CGAGGACGAGCACGGAACCGATGAGGGTCCCGAAGACGAGCAGCCCGGCGAAGAGGAGGCGCATGGTGTGGTCTGGCAGAAGACGTACACCCAGAAGTTACACCACTGGTGGAGGGGCTCACGGAATTCGGGGCCACACCTCGGGGTGATCTCGATGAACACGCCCAGCCCTTACGCTTCCGCCATGGAGAGCCACGTCGTCACCTGGGAGTTCTCGCGGGCCACGCAGGTCCGGCTCGGCGCCCCCGAGGACCGGCCGAACGACGCGCTCGCGGCGCTGGTCGGACTCTTCGCGGAGTGCCCCGAGGTGAGCGCCGCCCGCCTCGGCGTCATGGAGGTGCTGCCGGAGGATCGAGAGGCCTACTTCACCTGGGCCATCGGCATCGACTGCCCGGCCGGCGCGCGCGGGGCCATCGAGCAGCGCGCCCTCGCCCTCCTGAGGGAGCTCCCGCCCTCGCGCCTGCCCATCGCGTTCGTGCCGCCCACCGCGCGCTACCTCGCGCGCGGCGCCGTGGAGTTCTACCGCCGCCCGGCCCGGAGACCGTGGTGGCGGCGCCTGCTCGGCAGGTGACCTCGGGGTGACCGCCGGGCCGGCTCGGCGAGCCGGGCGACGAAGCCCCATCCGCCGCCGAGCTCGCTCACCGCGAGCACGAGCTCGTTCGCGCCCTTGCGGAGCGGCAGCCAGACCGCGTCGTTCTCCGCGTCCACGATGCCGAGGAAACCCGGGTCGCGGAAGTTCTGCGCGCTGCGCCCGCGCCAGAGGATCCTACCGTTGAGGAACACGCTCACGTCGTCGCTGTAGCCGAGCGCGAGCTTGCGCACCTCGTCCCGCGACGCGTCGACCCGGGTCCGGGCGTAGACCACCTTCATGCCGGGCTGCGGGTCGAGCCGCTTCGAGAAGTCGTTCGCGAAGCTGACGCGCGGGTGCGGGCTCTCGCGGTAGCGGTTGATCGGCACGAGCCCCGGCGCCTCGGCGATCACCTCCTGCCACGGGATCGAACCGAGCTCCGCGGCCGTCAGCGGCCGCTCGAGGTCGCGCTCGAGCGCGTCGTACGCCGGCGAGAGGTGCCAGCGCGTGAGCGTGCCCGGGGGCATCGGCGGCAGGTGGCGCGTCCAGGGTGCGTCGGGCGTCTCCTTCACCTCGAAGCCCGCGAAGCACGTCGCGCCGGTCAGCACCGCGAGCGCCACCTCGCCGCGCTCCACGCCGCTCTTGAGGTCGTCGACGACGAGCGCCGGGCGCTCGAGGTCCTTCACGTAGAGGCGGGCCTGGGCCCCCTCGAGGACGACGCGCACGTGAAACCAGGCGCCGCTCGGGATGTCGAGGCGCGCGGTGAAGCCCGGCCCGCTGTAGAGCTGCCAGTTGAGGCCGGTGTGCAAGACGGGCGTGTACTGGATGGCGTCCGGGAGCCCCGACTTGTGCGGGCGCAGGTAGATCCACTCCCCGTCCCCGCCCGCGACCCTGAACTGGATCCCGAGGAACCCGCGGGCCGCGGCCGTGAACACGTCCACGTCGATGACGCCGTCGCGCAGGACGAGGTCCTTCACGCTCGCCGCGCCGCCGTCGAGGAGCAGGCAGGGCCGGCCCTGCACCTCCGACGGCCGGGCCCCACCCTCGAGCACCCAGCGCGGGGAGTCGGGCGGGAGGGCCTCGCCGCGGACCGCCTGCGGCGAGAGGAGCGAGAGCAGCGTCGCCGCGAGGGCGCGTGCGCGGTGGGCCATTCCGAGGAGAGGTCCCCGCCGGCCCGGCGTGACGCCGCGGCCGCGGCCCACTTCGGGTCAGGCCTTCCCCACCATCACCTCGCGCGCCTTCGCCGCGGGCTCGAGGAACGCCGCGAGCGCGTCGCCCTCCGCCTCGACCTCCGCGCGCTCGGCCCGCGTGAGCTTCCCGAGCGGGGTCACCGCGACGGCGATCCGGCCGCCCTTCGCCTCGGCGCGCCAGGTCGCGCCGACGAAGCCGTCCACGAGCACCGCGCCGGGGACCATGCCGTTCTTCGCGGCGAACGCCGGCCGCGCGGAGGGCGGCATCACGCGCGTGCGGTCGGCGTGGCCGAGGAGCAGGTTGTCGAAGTCGGGCAGGAAGCGCACCGGCGCGGGCACGTCGCCGCCCGGCCGCGGGGCGTCGGCGAGATCGAGGAGCTCCTTCCCGTCCGGCCCCTCCACCGCGACGAGCCGCTCCCGGAGCCGCTCGAGCACCGCCTTCCACTCCGGGACGCCCGACCACTCGCGCACGTCGGCCGCGGTCGCCGGGCCGAAGGCGGCGAGGTACCGGACGGCGAGCGCCTCGCGCGCCCGCTCGCCATCGGCCGCGGGCGGCCTCCCGAGCCACGCCTCCGCGGTCGCGAGCTCCGCGTTCGCCGGGTACGACCACGGCCCCTCGCCGGGCAGCTGCACGAGCGGCAGCCGCGTGCGCGGCACGAACGCGAGCGACATCGGATCGCCGCGCGGGTGCTTCTTCACGAGGCCGTCCCGCAGCGCGCCGTAGGTGAGCGGCTCCGCGAGGAGGGCGCGGGCCGTCCGGAGGACGGCGTCCGGGTCCTTCACCTTCTTCATGTGGGTGACCGCCGCCCGCTCGAGCGCGCCCTGCACGACGCCGCGGAACGCGAGGAAGTCGCGCGCGGAGACGAGGTGGATGGTGTGCCGGAAGAACGGCGCCCGCACGGCCTTCCTGCCCTGCACGAGCGCGGCGAGCTCGTCGCGCGAGAAGCCCTGGAGGCGGCTCCAGAGCGCCACGAACGGCGGCCGGGCGAGCTGCGCCTGCAGGCCCGCGAGCTGCTCGATGGCGTCGAGCGCGGGCGCGCGCGCCCGGGCGAGCAGGAGCTGGCGCGCGAGCGTCGCGCGGTTGAGGGAGCGGAGGTCGAGCCGCGCGGGGGTGCGCATGTGCCCCGCATCATCGCCCGGCCGGGCGCCCGGCCGCGCCGCCTGTTAGGCTCCCCCGAGGAGATGAGAGCCGCCGCCCCGTCACCGTGACCCCCGAGCGCTTCCGCCGGACCGCCGCGCGCTTCGAGCGGCTCGCCGTCGCCCACCCCGGGCGCTACCGGCTCGCGCTCGCCGCGCTCGGCGCGGTCACCTTCGCCGTGCTCGGGTTCCTCGCGGCCATGCTGCGCGCGACCACGCGCGCCGTGGACCGGCCCCGTGGCGTGCCGGTCACGCGCGAGGAGGCCCCGGCGCTCTTCGCGGCGCTCGACGAGGTCCGTGCGCAGGCGCCCGGCCCGCGGCTGCACGCGGTGCTCGTCTCGGACGAGCTCGACGCCGGCGTCTGGCAGACGCCGCGCCTCGGCCTCCCGGGCGCCACCCTCAACGAGCTCGCGCTGGGCTGGCCGCTCCTCGCCGCGCTCGGCCCCGAGGCGCTCCGGTCGGTGCTCGCGCACGAGCTCGCCCACGTCGCCGGCGGCCACGGCGAGAGCGCGGCCTGGGTCCACCGGCTCCGGCAGACCTTCGACGTGCTCGGGCCCGAGCTCGAGGGCCGGCGCGGCCCCCTCGCGCGGGCGCTGCGCGGGCTCCTCGCGTCCTACCGACCGTGGTTCTCGGCGGCGAGCCTCGCGCTCGCGCGCGCCGGCGAGCGCGAGGCCGACCGCGAGGCCGCGCGGATCGCCGGCCCACGCGCCACCGCGGACGCGCTCCTCGGCACGCGCCTCGCCGAGCACGCCCTCGCGCGGCACCTCCAGCCGCGCCTCCGCGCGGCCCTCGCCGCGAGCGCCGAGCCCCCGGAGCGGCACCTCGAGGACGTCCCGGAGGCGCTCGCCCTCGGCATGACCGGGCCGACCGCGGAGCTCGCGCTGCTCATGGCGCTCGACGAGCGCGCCCGGCCCGGCGAGACGCACGCGCCGCTCTCCGAGCGGCTCGCGGCGCTGGGCGAGGTCCCGCGCGTGCCGGAGCCGCCGCCGCGAAGCGCCGCCGAGGCGCTCCTCGGCGAGGCGGGGCCGCGGATCCGGCTCGAGCTCGAGCGGCGGTGGAGGGAGCGGGTGGCCGAGGGGTGGGCCACGGCGCACGCGCGGGCCCGGGGCGGCGGGCGCCGGCTCGCGCGGCCGTCCCTCTAGGGCGCCCCTCGTCTCCGACGCCGCTTCGCGGCGTCTACGCTCGGGGCGAACGGGTGGAAACGCGCAGCTCGCTACCGGCCGGGCGAACGGAGCACGGCGGGCGGGCGTCGCAGCACCTCCCCGACGCGCGCCAGGAGCTGCTCCGGCGTGAACGGCTTCGTCAGGAGCTCCGCGTCCGGCGGGAGCCCCTCGGAGGCGACGATGCCGGGGGTCGCGTAGCCGGAGATGAAGAGCACGGGCAGCCCGGGCTGGCCGCGACGGAGCTCCGAGGCGAGGGCCGGGCCCGGGAGGCCGGGCATGACCACGTCGGTCACGAGGAGGTCGAGCCGCCCCGAGAGCGCGCGCACGGTCTCGAGCGCCGCGCGCCCGTCCTCCGCCTCCTCGACCTCGAGCCCGCGGGCCCGGAGCGTCCGGGCGATCGCCGCGCGGACGAGGGGCGCGTCGTCGACGACGAGCACGCGCGCGCCGGCGGGCAGGTCGTGGGCCGCGGCCGGCGCGGGCGCCTCCGCGTCCGCGGCGCCCTCGGCGGCCGGAAGGAGGACGCGAAACGTGGAGCCCCGCCCCGGCGCGCTCTCCACCTGCACGAGCCCGCCGGACTGCGTGACGATCCCGTGCACCGTGGCGAGCCCCAGGCCGACCCCTCGGCCGCGCTCCTTCGTCGTGAAGAACGGGTCGAAGACGCGCGCGCGGACCTCCTCGCTCATCCCGTGGCCGGTGTCCGACACGACGAGCGCGACGTGGGGCGCAGGCGGCCCGCCGCGCGCCGGGGCCGCGTCGGCGAGCGCCGTCGAGAGCACGAGCTCGCCGCCGGAGGGCATGGCGTCGCAGGCGTTCGCGACGAGGTTCACGATCACCTGCTCGAGCTGGCTGCGGTCGGCCCGCACCGGCGGGAGCCCCTCCGCGAGCCGGAGCTCGAAGCGGACGTCCTCGCGGACGACCCGCCGCATGATCGGCTCGAGCGCCCGGACGACCTCGCCGAGCTCGAGCAGGACCGGCTCGAGGTGCTGGCGGCGCGCGAAGGCGAGGAGCTGGGCGGTGAGCGCGTTGGCGCGCTGGGCGGCGAGCTCGATCTCGGCGACGAGGTCCGCGGCGTCGTCCGCCGGGCCGGCGGCGAGCGTCCGCGCGTTGAGGATGATGGGCGTGAGCAGGTTGCGGAAGTCGTGCGCCACCCCGCCCGCGAGCCGGCCCAGCCCCTCCATCCGCCGCGCGTCGAGGAGCTCCTGCTCGAGCCGCTGCCGCTCGCGCTCGGCCGAGACCCGCTCGCTCACGTCGCGGATCACCACCTGGAAGGCCACGCCGCCGTCCGGGCGCTGGACGAGCCGGCCGCGCGTCTCCACCCAGACCGGCGTCCCGTCGCGCCGGCGGGCCTCGAGCTCGAGCGCGATGTGCTCGCCCCCCGCGGCGCGCGAGAAGGCGTCCACGATCCGGTCGAGCGCCGGGCCGTCGACGAGCCCGGGGACCTCGGTCACCCGCATCCCCAGGACCTCGGCCTCCTTCCAGCCGAAGATCCGGGTCACCGCCTCGTTGAGCGAGGTGACGCGCGCCTCGACGTCGGTGACGAGGATGCCGTCCGGCGCCGTCCGGAACACCTCGGCGAGCTCGTGCTCGGTCGCGGTCCGCGCCGCATCGGCGCGCTCGAGCTCGCGCGAGTAGAGCGCGAGGAGCGCGACGCCGAGCGCGAGCATCGCGAGCGTGGAGACGAGCGCCGCCCCCGGGAGGATGGCGGGCTGCACGAGCGGCGCCACGCCGGCGCGCTCGAGGAGGTGCTCCAGCACGGCGTAGGCCGCCGCGATCACCGCCCAGAACGCCGCGCTCCGCCAGCCGCGCAGGACGCCCGCGACGAGGACCGCGAGGATCACCGTCGCCGCGAGCGTGCTCCGCAGGCCGCCGATGAGCGAGACCGCCACCATGGCGGTGCCGACCGTGGTGGCCGCCACGAGGTGGCACGCCGCCGCGAGGGCGCCGCGGTGCGCGAGCACGAGGGCGCCCGCCTGGATCGCCGCGCTCGCGAGGAGCAGCACGACGGAGGCCCGCGACGCCGCCGGGCCGGTGACGCCGGGGAATGCGAGGAGCACGGCCGAGGCCGCGTAGACGACGATCTGCGGGCGGGCGACGCCGAACAGCAGGCGGACGTCGCGGAGCACGTCGGGGTCGGAGACCTCCGGAACGCTCCAGAACCTGGGCAGGCCCGCCGTCACGGGGCCCGAGCCTAGCAGCAGGACCCTCCCGGGAAAGCCCACGTCCGGAGCGGGTCAGCGCCGCATCGCGCGCGGTGTCCCGCGCTTCGGGCACAGCGATTCCACCGGGCAGCGCGAGCAGGCTGGACGCAGGGCGTCGCAGGTCCGCCGGCCGTGCCAGACGAGGAGCTGGTGGCCCTTCGCCCAGCGCTCCTCCGGGAAGAGCGCGCGGAGGTCCTCCTCCACGCGGTCCGGATCCTCCTCCCGCGTGAAGTCGAGCCGGCGCGAGACGCGGCCGACGTGCGTGTCCACGGGAAACGCCAGGCCGGCGCCCAGGTGCACGAGCACGACGCCGGCGGTCTTCCGGCCCACGCCGGGCAGGGCCTCGAGCGCGTCGCGCGTGCGCGGGACCTTCCCGTCGTGCCCGGCGGCGATCGCCTGCGCCGCGGCGACGATGGCCTTCGCCTTGTTGCGGTAGAGCCCGAGCGTCCGGATGTAAGGCCAGAGCTCCTCGGGCCTCGCGCGGGCGTACGCCGTGGCGTCGGGGAACGCCTTGAACAGGGCCGGGGTGGCCTTGTTCACGCCCGCGTCGGTGCTCTGCGCCGAGAGCACGACCGACACGAGGAGCTCGAGGTCGGTCCCGAAGTCGAGCGCGATGCGCACGTCGGGCATCGCGACCTCGAGCCTGTCGAGCACCTCGGCCGCGCGGGCGCGCTTCTCGACGGAGGGCGCGCGCCTGCGCCGCCGTGCGGGCCTCGCCCTCGCCTTCGCCACGCGGTCAGAACTCGGCGGCGCCGCGCAGGCCCAGGAAGAGGAGCGAGTGGGTCTTCGTGTCGTTGATGGAGCCCGACTGCGTGTTCCCGTTCACCTTCACCTCGAGCGTCGAGTACTTCGCGACGCTCAGGAGCACGTAGGGGCCGAAGCGCAGCTTGCCGGCCCTCAGGTCGAGGCCCGCGCCGCCGTGGAACGGCTCGAAGCCGCTCGCCGAGATCGAGTTGTTCGAGCTGCCGTTGATCGTGACGATGAGCGACTCGAAGCCCACGCCCGCGTTGAGCCAGGGGACGAGCTTCGCCTCCTGGTCGGTGAAGTCGTAGTTCAGGTCGAGGGCGAGGCGGATGACCGCCGGATCGCAGGTCAGCTGCACCGTGCCGGCGCCGGTGTCCACGAGGCAGACCTGCTTCAGCACCGGCCCCGCGCTCCCGGCGCCGTAGCTGAGCGAGCCGCCCCACGAGAGGTGCGGGGTCACCTTGTAGAAGAGGTCGAGGCCGAAGGCGCCGTGGGGCTTCACCCAGTCGGCCATCTTGGCCGTGCCGTCGATGCTGCCGTTCGGACGCGCGAGCGCGAGCCGCACGCCGAAGATCCACTTGCGGAGCTTGGGGCCGGTCGGCGCGAGCACGTTCTCCGGCTGCTGCACGGCGCCGCCGGACAGCTCGTCGAGCGTCGCGTTCACCGGCATCCCGGCCGCCTGGGCCTCCGGCGCGAAGAGCAGCCGCACCGCCCGCTGGATGGCGGGCACCATCTTCTCCTCGGCGCCCTCCACGTTCGTGCCCTGGCGGCGGACGTTGCCGGCCTTCGCGGTGTCGAGGACCTTGAGGTCCACGCGGTAGAGCGCGCCGATCTTCCCGACCGAGCCGACGAGCACGAGCTTCACGCCGAGCGCGCCGCCGATCTCGGCGATGCAGGCGGAGTCCTCCTCGCAGCCGAGCATCTTCTTCTGCTTCTCGAAGCCGAGCATCGAGGTGATGTCGCTCTTGCCGATGACCTCGAGGTACGGCAGCGCGGCCGCCTCGGAGAGCGCGATCTCGGAGAGCAGCTCGGCCTTCGAGGCCTCGACGCCGATGGCCTTCAGCTCGAGGACGGCGACCCGCGTCTTCTTCGGCGCGGCCGGGGCGGCCTTCGCCTGCGCGGCGGCCGCGGCAGGGAGGGTCAGCGCGGGCACGAGCAGCGCGAGCAAGGCCCAGGAGGTGGTCGTACGCATCGGGTGTCTCCAGCTCCGCCAGCGGCGGTCCAGGGTCCGGCCATGCTATCAGAGAACCCCGCATGGTCATCGATCTGAGGAGCGACACGGTCACGCGGCCCACCCCCTCGATGCGGGAGGCCATGGCGAAGGCCGAGGTGGGCGACGACGTCTACGGCGAGGACCCGACCGTCCTCCGGCTGCAGGAGCGGGTGGCGGCGCTCCTCGGCAAGGAGGCGGGGCTCTTCGTGCCCTCGGGCACGATGGCGAACCAGGTCTCCCTGGGTGTGCTCACGCGCGCGGGCGACGAGATCATCTGCGACGCCGGCGCGCACTGCATCTCCTTCGAGTCGGGGGCGCTGGCCGCGCTGTGGGGCGTGCAGGCCCGGGCGATCGCCGCGGAGCGCGGGCTCCTCGACCCCGGCGCCGTCGAGGCCGCGATCCGACCGCAGGGCGACGTCTACCCGCGCACCCGGGTGGTCGAGCTCGAGAACACCCACAACCGCGGCGGCGGCGCGGTCTACCCGCTCGCGCGCGTCCAGGCCATCGGCGAGGTCGCGCGGCGGCACGGGCTGCACGTCTACCTCGACGGCGCCCGGCTCATGAACGCGTGCGCCGCCTCCGGGCACGCGCCCGCGGCGTACGCCGCCGAGGCAACGCTCGCGAGCATCTGCCTGTCGAAGGGGCTGGGCGCACCGGCGGGCTCGGTCGTGTGCGGCCCGCGGGACCTCGTCGCCGAGGCGCGCCGGCTGCGCAAGCGCCTCGGCGGCGGCATGCGCCAGGCGGGCATCCTCGCCGCGGCGGGGCTCCACGCGCTCGACCACCACGTGGACCGGCTCGTCGAGGATCACGAGAACGCGCGGCGGCTCGCGGCCGGGCTCGCGGCGCTCGGCGGCACGATCGCGTTCCCGGTCGACACGAACCTCGTCTTCGCGTCCTTCGATCGCCCGGCCGCGCCGCTCGCGAGGCGCCTCGCCGACGCCGGCGTGCTCGCGAACCCCGAGGGCTCGCGCCCCGAGCTCGTCCGCTTCGTCACGCACCTCGACGTGTCGCGCGCCGACGTCGACGAGGCGTTGAAGCGCGTCGCGCAGGCGCTCGCGGCGGCGTGATCGGACCGAGCGTGGGGTGCGATACCGCGTCCCGGACGCACGGGACGCGCGGATCTCCGACGTTCACCCACAGCGGACCTACTTCCCTGGGCGTGGAACGGCGCGTGCTACGCTCGATCGCGTCGTGTCCGCCTCCGCTCCGCGCCGCCTCCACCTCGCGATCGCGATCTCCGTGATCGCGGCAGGCTGCGCTCACCCCGCGGCGAAGATGAGCTTCGTCGAGGCCGGCTTCCGGGGTGCCGCGCTGGAGTCCGCCGAACCCGAGGGTGCGCCCGCACCTCCCGCCGACGCCGCGCCGGAGTCGATCGCCTCCGAGGCGCCGGAGGGCCCGCCCATCGACGGCGCGCTCCTGCGCTTCGCCGCCGAGGCCCGCGGCCGCCGCGGGCGCGTGCCCGCGGGCCGTGGCTTCCCCGAGGACGCCGTGCGGGGTTGGGGCGAGCTCTCCCAGGAGCTCGACGCCTACCTCGGCCGCGCCCTCCCGCAGACCCCGCTCCTCGAGCTCGTCCGCGCCCGCGTGACCGTCGAGGCCGAATGGGACTACGACCAGCGCCGCTACGGTCCGCCGCCCGCGCCGCTCGCGGCCGCGGTGAGCGCCCGCCTCGGCCGCCTCGCCCGCCGGCTCGACGCCGCTCGCGCGCTCGGCCTCGCGCTCTTCAGGGAGGCCGCACCGGCCCGCCTGCGCTGGCCGGTCGAGCACGCGGGCGTCTCGAGCACCTTCGGCATGCGCTTCCACCCCATCGAGCACCGCCGCATCCTGCACGCGGGCGTCGACCTCACCGGCCAGCGCGGCAACGTCGTGCAGGCCGCCGCGCGCGGCTACGTGGTGCGCGCGGGCTGGGTGGGCGGCTACGGCATCCTCGTCGAGGTGCGGCACCCCGGCGACGTGACGACCCGCTACGGCCACCTCTCCGCGCTGCTCTGTGGCCCCGGCGACGCCGTGGACGCCGGCCAGCCGCTCGGCCTCGTCGGAGCGACGGGGCGCGCCACGGGGCCGCACCTCCATTTCGAGGTCTGGCGCGGCGGCGAGCCCGAGGATCCGCTCGACTGGCTGGGCAGCACGATGGCGATGGGCCCCTCCGACGCGCCGGGCGTACGCTAGGGGCGTCATGGTCCCCGCCCTCGTCGCCTCGCTGCTGCTCGCCTCCACGCTGGACGTGCCCCCCGGCGCCGACCTCGCCGCGGTGGTCGGGCGCGCGCGGCCCGGCGACGTCGTCCGCGTCGCCGCGGGCCGGCACTTCGCGGCGCTCGGCTCGCTGCGCGGCGTGCGCGTCGAGGGCGCCGGCGCGGGGCTCACGGTCATCGAGGCGCCGGAGGGCGTCGATGGCGCCTGGGCTTCCGGCGGCGAGGTCTCGCTCGCCGGGCTCACGCTGCGCGCCGGCCCGGAGCGCTGCGCGCTCGTGGTCCGCGGAGGCACCGCGGTCCTCGACGACGTCGGCCTCACCGGCGGCGCCTGCGGCGTCCGCGTCGACGCAGGGACGCTCCATGGCAAGGGGCTCTCGCTGCACGGACGCACCGCGCTCGTCGTGGCGGGCGGCGACGCCTCGCTCTCCGACGGCGACGGCCGCGGCGACCGCGCAGCGGTGCTCGTGCACGGCGGCGCGCTGTCGCTCGAGCGGTTCACGCTGTCGGCGGGACGCGCGGCCGAGGCCGCGCTCGTCGCGGCGGGCGGCAGGACGCGGCTCTCGCTCGTGATCGTGTTCGCCCCCGGAGACGTCGGCGTCTCCGCGTCGAGCGGGGCCGAGGTCGAGGGCGACGAGCTGACGGTGGTGGGCGCCGGCGTGCAGGAGGACGAGATCCCCGGCGCGTGCCTCCTCGCCCGGAAGGCCACGATCCGCCTCTCGGGCGGGATGCTCGCCCGCTGCGGCGGCGCCGCGCTGCAGGCCCTGGGCGGCTCGGTGCGCCTGACCGGGGTCGACGCCTCGGGCGGCGTGTCGGGCTGCCTCCACTTCCTCGGCGGCGCCCGGGCCGAGCTCGCCGGGAACGCCTGTGGCGGGCGCGGCCCGGGGGTCCTCGCCACGGGCGGCGCCCAGGTCGCGGCCCGGAAGAACCTCTGGTGGACCGATCCGCTGCGGGTCGTCGACTGCGCCTCCGGCGCGCGGATGACGCTCGGGCCGGGCGAGCGGGGTCCGGTCCCCTGCACGGGAGCCAAACCCGCGACCCCTCTCGACAAACGGCCCCTGAAGTGACACCTTCTCCCCTTCGTGGAAGCCCCCCCCGGGGCCCTCCGGGAGACCGCCCGCGCCCATGCAGCTGAACCTTCGCAAGGCGATGTTCGTCCTGCCGAACCTGTTCACGGTCAGCTCGATCCTGCTCGGGTTCTACGCGCTCGTGCTCTGCGCGGGCGACCCCAGCCCGGCCCAGCTCTACCAGGCCGCCCTCGCGATCTTCTTCGCCCTCTTCTTCGACGCGTTCGACGGGCGCGTCGCCCGCATGACGAAGACGCAGTCGGACTTCGGCATGCAGCTCGACAGCCTCGCCGACGTCATCTCGTTCGGCGCCGCCCCCGCGCTCCTCGTCTTCAAGTGGGCGCTCGCCCCGCTCGGCTTCGCGGGCTTCTTCGTCTCCTTCTCGTTCCTCGCCTGCGGCGCGCTCCGCCTCGCGCGCTTCAACGTGCTCGCGATGCGCGGCGACAAGGGCTCCTCGCGCTTCTTCGTGGGGCTCCCCATCCCGCTCGCGGCGGGCGCGATCGTCGCGCTCGTCATCGCGCACTACCGGACCTACGAGAGCTCGACGAGCGCCGCCGACCGCATCCCCATCGCGGTGGTGGTGGCGCTGCTCGCGTTCCTCATGGTGTCGACGGTGCGCTACCGCACCTTCAAGGACGTCCACCTCTCCGCGAAGAGCCTCACCATCTTCGCCTTCATGTGCGTGGCCGGCGTCGCCGTGGGGATGGCGACCCGCGCGTCCTTCGTGCTGCTCGTGTTCGTCGCGGCGTACGTCGCGATGGGGCTCGCCGAGGCGCTGCTCGCGCTCTCCCGCCCGCGCGTCGATCCGGCCGCGCTGCCCGCGGACGTCCGCGCGGAGATCGAGGCCGACGAGGCGCTCGAGGCCGACGACGACGACGCCGAGGGCGACAAGCGGCGGCAGGACGAGTACATCTAAGGGCGTGTCCGCGCCCGAGCCGTCGCCCGGAAGCCCGCCCCCTTCAGGCCTCGCCCGCTACTACCGCATCCGCCGCGGCCCGCGCCCGGCCGGCCCGCCGGGCGGCTGGACGATCCTGGCGGCCTGGGGCCCCTGCGGCTTCGTGCCGGTCGCCCCCGGCACCTTCGGCACGCTCGGCGCCATCCCGCTCGCCTGGGCCGCGTCGAAGCTCGGCCTCGGCGGCGAGCTCGCCATCGCCGTCGCGGTGACCGCGATCGGCATCGTGGCGGCGGGCCACGCCGGGAAGTACTGGGGCGTGACCGACGCCTCGCCCATCGTCATCGACGAGGTGGCGGGGTACCTCGTCACGATGCTGGCCGTGCCCTTCACCTTCTCCTCCGCGCTGCTCGGCTTCGCGCTGTTCCGGGCCTGCGACGTCCTGAAACCGTGGCCCGCGTCGGCCTTCGACCGCATGAAGAACGCGCCCGCGGTCATCCTCGACGACGTGGCGGCGGGCGTCTGGGCGTGGGGGCTGCTGCGCCTCATCGGCTGGGCGCTCGCGCGTTACGCCGGCTGCGACGCCGGCGGCTGGTGGTGCGGGCTGTAGACAGGAGGTCTCCGCGATGGACGTCGAGCTGCTCGCGACCGGCGACGAGCTCCTCACCGGGCAGGTGGTGGACACGAACTCGCCGTGGCTGATGGACCGGCTGTGGGACCTCGGCGTCATGGTGCGCCGGAAGACCCTCGTCGGCGACGACCGTGCCGACCTCGTGGCGGCCATCCGCGAGACCACCGCGCGCGCCGACCTCGTCGTGCTCTCCGGCGGCATGGGCCCGACCGAGGACGACCTCACGAGCGAGGTCGTGGCGGGCGTGCTCGGCGTGCCGCTCGAGCGCCACGCGCCGACCGTGACCGCGCTCGAGGAGCGCTTCCGGTCCTTCGGCCGCGCGCTCACGCCGAACAACCTGAAGCAGGCCGACTTCCCGCGCGGCGCGGAGGTCATCCCGAACCGCTTCGGCTCGGCGCCGGGCTTCGCGGCGCGCGTCGGCAAGGGCGAGATCGTCTGCCTGCCGGGCGTGCCGCTCGAGTACAAGGGACTCTGCGACGAGTGGGTGCTGCCGCGCGTCGCCGCCCGCCTCGGCGCCGCCCCCGCCGCGCGCATCGTGAAGCTCATCGGCGTCCCGGAGTCGCACGCGGACCACGCGATGCGGCCGATCATGGACGACCCCGCGAACGCCGGCGTGCGCTGGGGCTACCGCGCGCACTGGCCGGAGGTCCACGTGAAGTGGACGGTGACCGGCCCGGACGCCGCCACCCACGCCGACCGCATCGAGGCCGCGGTGCGCGCCGCCTTCGGCGACCGGATCTGGGGCCAGGCGAAGGACGAGCTGCCCGCGCTCGTCGTCGCGCGGCTCCAGGCGCGGGGCGAGAAGGTCGCGCTCGCCGAGAGCTGCACCGGCGGGCTCCTCGCGTCGCTCCTCACCGCGGTCCCCGGGGCGTCGAACGTGCTCGACCTCGGGGTGGTCGCCTACGCGAACGCGGTGAAGGAGCAGGTCGTCGGCGTCCCCGCGGCGCTGCTCGCCGCGCACGGCGCCGTGTCGGAGCCGGTCGCGCGCGCGCTCGCCGAGGGCGTGCGCCGGCTCGGCGGCGCGACCTACGGCGTCGGCATCACCGGCATCGCCGGCCCCACGGGCGGAACGCCGGAGAAGCCGGTCGGCACGGTGCACCTCGCGGTCGCGGGGCCGGGCGGCACCACCCACGCGCTCCGCCAGTTCCGCGGCGACCGCCCGCGCGTGCAGCGCTCGGCGGCGTACGAGGCCCTCGACCTGCTGCGGCGGGCGATCGGGTAGGGCCGCCCCTCGTCTCCGCCCGCCTGCGGCGGGCTACGCTCGGGGCGAACGGGTCGAGAAGAGGAGCGGGTCGCCTGCTCAGACTGGCTCGCAGAACGCCTCGGCGAACCGCGTCCACGACACGAACCCGGCGCCGGTCGACATCAGGTGCTCGTGCAGGGCCCGCGCGGCGGCGAGGAGCGCGTCGGGCGGCCGGGGCTTGAGCGCCGTCGCGAGCCCGGCGTCGTCGAGGACCTTCTTCACCAGCATCTCGACGTTCGCCGCGCGGCCGTCCACCTGGCCCTGCCGGTCGAGCACCCAGCCCACGAGCTGGCCGATGCGCTCCCGCACGGCGACGCGCGGCACGGCCCCGCCGGCGACGAGCGCCTCGTTCACGGCGTCCGGATCCGCGTCGCGCACCACGAGCCAGGTGAGCGAGCGCTCGGGGGTGAGGCCAGCGGCGGCGAGCGCGCGAGAGACGCGGGCCTCGTGCTCCTGCGGGCAGCGGATGCGGACGGCGGGGAGTCGGGCGGGGATCATCGGCGCGGTGGTCGTACCCTGCCCTCCGCGAGGGCGCAACGTCCCTCGACTTCGTCCGCTCATACCGAGCGTAGGCCCCTGCGCCAGCAGGGGCCGGAGTCGAGGTACGCTCGGGATGAACGGGTTAGGATCGTGTCATGGACGAGGCCGCGCTCGAGCTCCTCCGGTCCCGGAGCGGGCTCTCCATCGACGAGGAGGGACGGTTCCTCCACTGCGGCGAGCCCATCACCCATGCGAGGACGCTCTCGGTCCTGTGGGGCTCGCTCGCGCGGGACGCGGCGGGGCGCTGGCGCGTCGCGATCGGCCGGGAGCAGGCGTACGTCGCGGTGGGAGAGACGCCCTGGATCGTGCAGGCCGTCGACCTCGACGGGGCGCGGCCGTCGGTGCGGCTCGCGGGCGGGCGCGAGGAACCGCTCGATCTCCGGACGCTCCGCGTGGCCCGCGACGGGGTCCTCCGGTGTCTGCTCGCCACGGGGGAGCGAGCGCGCTTCTCCCGCGGTGCGCAGATCGCCGTCGGGCTGAGGCTGGAGGAGGACCCTGCAGGGACGGGGTGGGTCCTCGAGGTAGGTGGCGTGCGTCACGGGGTCCCCGAGGAGCCCTGACCGGCACGGAGCGCCGTTCGCTGCGCTCGACGGACCGTCCGCTGCACGAGGTATCCTTTCGGTTGCTCGTTCCCCGGGAGTCCCCTACGTACGCTCACGGCATGAGAAAACTGGCCCTCCTCGCCCTCGCGCTCGCGCCGGTCGCTGGCTCGGCCCAGGGCTTCAACCTCTCGGCTCCCTCGATCGGCGACTCGCTGCGCATGATGGACCGGCTCCGCGAGGACGCGGAGCGCCGCGAGGCGGAGCGGGGCTTCCATCAGGCGTACGTCCTCCCGGAGCGGCCCGGCCAGAACAAGGTCGCCTGGTACGACTTCGAGTGGGAGTACGTCGACGTGCCCGCGCCCGGCGGCGGCCGCGGCGGCATCCGGCTCTACTACTACAAGAGCGCGCTCGCCCAGGCCCAGCGCGCGCTCCCCGCGATCCAGAGCGCGTACGCGCGACTCGTCGACCAGTTCGCCTACCAGCCGACGAAGCGCATCCCGTACTTCCTCTACGCGACCCAGCGCGAGTTCCAGGCCACCAACATCTTCCAGATCGGCGAGTCCACCCTCGGCGTCACCTCGAACCAGTCCGACCTGAGGATGCTGGTCCCGTACTTCGGGGATCACTCCAAGTTCATCGAGGTCTCGACGCACGAGATGGTGCACCAGTTCATGATCCAGAAGCTGAACGACGCCGCGGAGGCCGAGGACCTCGGCTCGCTCGCGAACGTCCTGCCGCTCTGGTTCACCGAGGGCATCGCCGAGTACTACACGAAGGGCGGGCTCGACATCGAGACCGAGGGCTACCTGCGCGACCTCGTGTGGAACCCGGATCCGAGCGAGGGGTACATGATGATCCCCTTCGCGGAGGATCGCGCCCGCGGGTACATCCCCACCTACAAGCTCGGCCAGGCGCGCGTCGCCTTCATCGCGGAGGAGTACGGCCGCGACAAGATCCAGGGCCTCATCGAGAACGCGTATCTCCTCGGCGACGGCGCCGGCGCGCCCCCCGGCGGCCGCAGCTTCGGCGCGCTCGTGCGCCGCGTGCTCGACGAGCCGCTCGAGCAGGTCGAGGCCCGCTGGAAGAGCTGGCTGAAGCGCCGCTACTACACGCAGTACCTGAAGACGAAGCAGGACCTGTCGCAGATGAAGGAGCTCAGGAACCTGCCGGCGGAGCCGGAGGACTTCACCGCCTCGGCCGACGGGCAGCTCATCCTCATGCGCGGCATCGACCGCGAGAAGGGGCGCGCGCGGCTCTACCTGTTCGACGTGCGCAACCCGCGCTCGGCGCAGGAGGTCGCCTCCGACGGCAAGCCGGGCACCGAGTCGCTCCACCCGATCGAGTTCGCGGTCGGCACCGTCGGCCCGGGCATCCTCGCCTTCTCCGCGCAGGACGGCCAGGGCGACAGCCTCTACGTCCGCAGGTACCGGGTGAACGCCAAGGAGGGGAAGCCGCCCTCCATCGACCTCGGCAAGCTCCGCAAGCTCGCGATCACCGCCTCCGGCGGCCGGAAGTTCATCCAGATCGCCGACCCCGCCTTCTCGGCCGACGGCAGCCACATCGCCTTCTCCGCGCTCGTGGCCGGCGACGCGCAGTCCGACGTGTGGGTGGCGAGCGTCGAGGGCGGCGAGGCGCGCCGGCTCACGAACGACCCCTACGTCGAGCGCGACCTGCACTGGGGCCCCGACGGCATCTACGTCGCCTCCGACGCGACCGACCACGGCCTGCTCAACCTCTTCCGCATCGACGCGGGCACCGGCGAGAAGGTGCGCCTCACCACCGCGCCGCACAACGACCGCCACCCCTACGCGCAGGCCGACGGCTCGGTGCTGTACGCCTCCGACTCCGACGGCAAGGTCGACCTCTACCTCCTCAAGGACGCGCAGATCCGCCGGGTCACCGACTTCACGACCGGCCTGTCGAGCCCGGCCCCCGCCCCGAAGGCGCGCGGCATCTTCGCGACGACCTTCAACTCCGGCCGCTTCCGCCTCGTCGAGGTGCCGAAGAGCGCCTGGCAGGAGTCGCAGCCCGTGGCGGTCGGCCCCGCGGCCGGCCCGCCGCTCGAGATCCCCCGCGCCGAGTGGCCCGAGCAGCCGAAGGACTACGAGGCGTTCGCGATGAAGAACTGGCGGCCGGAGGGCGGCTACGTCTTCGGCGGCGGCGCCGGCAACACGGTGGCCGGGCGCGCGGCGGTGCTGTTCAGCGACCTGTTGCGCGACAACCAGCTCTACGTCGACCTCGCGGTGTACGGCTCCTTCGACTACACGCAGGGCCTCTTCCTGTACGAGAACCGCTCGCACCGCTACGGCCTCGTGCTCGGCGGGTTCCACTACGTGCAGCAGAACCTCGACTCGCTCGACCCGAACCTCGTCTACTACCAGCGCGACTTCGGCCTCGTCGGCGCGATCCGCTACCCGCTCGATCGCTTCCGGCGCGTCGAGCTCGAGCTGACCGCGAGCGGCGTGCAGCGGTACTGCCTCACCGACTTCAACTCGGCCGAGCTCACCCTGCCCTGCAACGCCTCCGGGCTCGCGCGCCCGCCGTACGACAGCCAGCAGGGCTGGAAGGACCGGAACGGCGGCACGAACATGCAGCTCTCGCCGGTGGTCCGGTTCGGCTACGACACCACCCGTTACGACCCGGCCACCGGCCCGGTCTCGGGCTCGTCGGCGACCCTCGAGATCGGCGCGGCGTACCTGCCCGGCCGCGCCGCCATCACCGGCTTCGCCCGCACCGACCTCGAGCGCTACTTCCAGCTCGGCACCCGCGCGAACTTCATGCTCCGCGCGGCGGCCGGCACCTCGTTCTCGCCCGGCGGCGCCGACCGGGTCTGGGAGCGCAACTACTGGCTGACCGCCGCCGACAACCTCCGCGGCTTCTACCCCGGCGAGTACGGCAACCTCATCGGCCGGAACTACTACGTCGCGAACGCCGAGCTGCAGATCCCGCTCGACCCGCTCATCCGGTTCTTCATCTTCGACTACGTCGAGGGCGTCGCCGCGCTCGACTTCGGCGGCGTGTTCGACCGGTTCGACGGGAGCATCATCGACAACTCCGGCGGCCCGACGCAGGGCCAGATCATCGAGCGCGGCGCCTGGGACGCCCGCACCCTGACCGGCGTGCTCGGCTTCAACATGCTGTTCGGCCCGCTGATCCTCCGGCTCCACTGGGGCCACCCGTACAACATCGGCGGCTACGAGACGACCGCGCTCGCGAACGGCTCGAAGTGGGTGACGCACCTCACGCTGCGGTACTTCTTCCAGTAGCCGCTCGGCGAGCGAAGCTCGCCGAGCCTGCCTCTTCTTCACGACACCCGGGTAACGAACGTCGGAGGGGCCGCCGCGAGGTCGGCCCCTCTGTCGTTCCGAGACACGTTCGCAAACGCTTCCTCCCGGAGGAGGTGCCGGGGTGCGGCCGACCCACCCATCACCTTTGGTCACAACCCGCGATCACCCCGCGCTGACGTCTGCGCGCGGCGAACCCGTGAGCTCAGTCCGCCTCGTAGTACAGCCACCACCCGTCGCCGAGCGGCTTTGCGCCCGCGCCGCGACGGCCCGTGGCCACCGTATCGACCGACACGACCACCGGAAACCCAACGTCGAGTGATGGTGCGTGGAGGTAACCACGGCTCTGCGCGAACGTCGCCGAGCCGCTCGAGACGACGTCGAGATAGACGAACGTCTCCGCACCCTGCTGCCGCCTCACCGTGTCGATCCCGAGCTCGCGCATGAGCGCGCGGCACGGCCCCATGGCGCTCTCGCCGTGGCGCGGGCCCGTCGACGGCTCGAGCTGCACGTTCAGCTGGGTCAGCCGCCGGAGTCCCTCGAAGCCCGTCACGAGCGCACGCAGGCGCTCGAACTTTTCCCGGTTCGCCGCCCACTTCGCGGACATCCGGGCGTCGGTCAGGTCCTCGCGGCTCGGGGACGACCAGAAGCCGCACGAGACCGCCACGAGCAGCGGAAGCGCGAGCAGGACAGACACCCGGCGGCGGCGAGTCACGTGCCCAGTTTACGACCTGCCCTCGCCCTCAGGGCAACACGACCTTCCACGCCGCACGCAGCTCGAGCGGCGTCCCATCCTCGGCCCGGACCGTGCCGGAGACCGCGTAGTCGCCGAGGACCATCCGCCCGGCGCGGCCCGGCATCGCCGCGGCGCCGGGTCCCGGCGGCACGACCGCGTAGTAGACGAAGACCGAGGCGCCGCCGCCGTTCGCCGACGACGGGTAGTAGCACGTGTACCAGGCCCCGCCCGCCGGGAGCTCCGCGGGCCCCGAGAACGTCCAGCCCGCGCCCGCTGCCGGCACGCAGGTCTGCGGCGCCGCCTCGACCGACGACCCGTCGAGTAGCACGTTCGGGGTAAGGACGAGGAAGCGCCCGTAGGTACTCGCCGTGGGGCTCGGCGTCGGGCCAACCCCGTCCGCGTCGACGAAGCCGGTCCAGGTGCCGTCCTCGAGCTGGCCGGACCAGGGGCCGGACCGGATCCCGCACTCCAGGAAGCCGCAGAGGAGCCCGGAGGCGTCGCGCCCCGTGATGGTCGCCGCGATCACCGCAGGCGCCCCCGCGGGCGGGTCGTTGAACGGGCTCGCGCAGGCAACGGCGAGGAGGGCGACCCCCGCGAGGACGGTGAGCTTGGCCATGGCGACCTCCACAGACAGCCTTTCACTCCGGGAACGAACCTGCAACGGGCGACTCCGCTGCAGGCCTGCGGCTCACCGATCCGTCAGGTACGTCCACCGCTCCGCGATGTCGTCGTCGTCCGTGTCCCAGATGCCGTCGGGGCCCGCCGACCAGCGGTTCACCGCCTCCACCCGGGCGCCGTGGCCGTCGTAGGTGTAGGTGATGTGGCTCGGCGGGTCGCTGGTCTCGCTCGCGACGGTGCCGTCGGGGTTGAAGGTGAAAGTCTCGCGCCAGAGCACCCGGTCGTCCGCGGTGCCGTAGCGACCGTCCGCGCCCGGGACGACCATCCTCTGGACGCCGTCTTCGTAGAAGTAGGCGACGCTCACGTCATCCTCGGTCAGGAAGGCGCCGTCCGGTCCCGGGTTGATCACCTGGGTCACGCGCACGAGCGTGCCGTCGTCGGCGTAGCCGTAGAACGTCTGCCCGATCGAGGAGTCTTCGTAATAGTCCTGGAGGCTGCTTCCCGTCCTCCAGGTGTCGTCGGGCGTGTCCATCGCACCGTCAGGCCCCGCCATCACGCGCAGGGCCGCGTCGATGCGGCCCTGGGCGTCGCGCGTCCAGCGCGTACGCTCGGAGACCCCGCCCGGCCCGCAGGAGGTCTCCCAGTTCCCGCAGAAGGTCACGCACTCCGTCGGGAAGCCGTCGGCGTCGTAGGAGGTGATCTGCCGCTGCGAGTACCCCTCACCGTGCGCAAACGTCCGCGCGACACGGCCTGCAGCGTCCCACGAGATGTCCTCGACCCACATGGACCCGGTCAGGTCGTAGGAGTACCAGGAGGTCACCTTGACGGGCCGGCCCTCCTCGTCGACCTCGCGCTCCCTCCGCTGGAGACCGGCCCCGACCCACTGGTTCTCGTAGAGGACCTGCGGATTGCGCAGGGTCCTGAAAGACACCCGGTACGTGAACGGCTCGCCCCCGGCGACGAGGCCGGACACGCGGACGTCGTGCACGAGCCCACGCTTCAGGACGCTCGTGGGGTGGAGCACGAGTCGCCGCCCCGCGGCGTCGTGGGTCGCCGTGAAGCCGACGTCGAACGCGCCGTAGGCGTCGCGGCAGGTGAACGAGACCTGCATCGTTGCGAGGCTTGCGGGCTCGAAGTCGCCGGGGAGCGGGACCACCACGTCCGCGTCGAGCGGCACGCGGGTGGCGCCGTTCTTCGGCGAGGGAACGGTGATCCAGTCGTCGCAGGCGGACAACGCGAGGAGCGACAAGAGCAGCGCGGGCGTGGTGCGGTTCATCGCGGGTCCCCGGGGCGGGAGCTTCACCGCGAGCGATGGTGCGCGCGTGCGAGACGGGACGCAACCATGCGTGAACGCAGGGACCTTCCCGGGCGGCAGGTTTGCAGCGAGCCGGTCCGCGGAGGCGGCGAGCGACGCCGGCGACGCAGGTCCTTGGGCCGCCCCGGTCCCGTGCGAACGACGCAGACGTCTGCGCGGAGTCCCCTGCGCAGAGGTCTGCGCACCGGAGTTCCCATCCACGTGGATGGCCCTCCCGGGTGCATCACCCCCTGCTGCGCCCGTGCCGCTTCTTCACTGACGCGGCGACGCCAGCCTTCAGTGCCTTCAGGCTCCGCGGCCGGCCGGGGCCGTGGGGGAAGAGCGCGGCCTGGAGATCCTCGAACGTGTACTGGCCCACGCGCCTCAGGACGACGCCCTCCTCCGTCTCCTGCCATGAGACGAACGAACCCGGCCCGATGCCGAGGCGCCGCTGCACCTCGGCCGGTATGGAGACCATGTTCTCGGACGTGATCCTCGTACGCAGGGTGGACATGGCCTCATTTCACCCGAAGCGGACCGGGGCCACAACGGCCCCGGCCGGAGCCCCGCGTCTTCCTACCCCACCGCCTCCTCCGCGGCCGCGGGCTCCTCCGGCCTCGGCGCCGGATCGCCGCGCGCGGCGGCCTTGAGCTGCTCGAGCAGCTTCGCGGCCGGCTCCGGGTTCTGGCGCAGCCACTCGGCGGCGCGCTCGCGGCCCTGGCCGATGCGCTCGCCGTCGAAGGAGAAGTGCGAGCCGGACTTCTCGAGGAGGCCGCGGTCGGTGCCGAGGTCCACGAGCTCGGCGAAGCGGTCCACGCCCTCGCCCCAGCGGACGTCGAACTCGGCCTCCCGGAACGGCGGGGCGACCTTGTTCTTCACCACCTTCACGCGGGTGCGGTTGCCGACGGCGAGGTCGCCCTCCTTCAGCTGGCCGATGCGCCGGATGTCGATGCGCACCGAGGCGTAGAACTTGAGCGCGTTGCCGCCGGTGGTGGTCTCCGGGTTGCCGAACATGACGCCGATCTTCTGCCGGAGCTGGTTGATGAAGACGACGATGACGGAGGTGCGCGAGACGATGCCGGTGAGCTTGCGCATCGCCTGGCTCATGAGCCGGGCCTGGATGCCCATGTGCGCGTCCCCCATCTCGCCCTCGATCTCGGCCTTCGGCACGAGCGCGGCGACGGAGTCGACCACCACGAGGTCGCAGCCGCCGGAGCGGACGAGGTGCTCCACGATCTCGAGCGCCTGCTCGCCGGTGTCGGGCTGGGAGATGAGGAGGTCTCCGAGGTCGACGCCCAGCTTCCGGGCGTAGGTGACGTCGAGGGCGTGCTCGGCGTCGATGAAGGCGGCGATGCCGCCCAGGCGCTGCGCCTCGGCGATGGCCTGGAGCGCGAGCGTCGTCTTGCCGGAGGACTCCGGCCCGAAGATCTCGACGATGCGCCCGCGGGGCAGCCCGCCCACCCCGAGCGCGAGGTCGAGCCCGACGGAGCCGGTCGACACGACCTCGACCGCGGGCAGGTCGCCCGCCTCGCCGAGCCGCATGATGGCGCCCTTCCCGAACGTCTTCTCGATGGTGCCGACGGCGCCCTCCACCGCGCGCAGCTTCTGGGCGCGATCCCGCGCCGGTCCGGGCAGCGCCTCCGACATCTTCTCCTTCGCCTTCTCGATGAGCTTCATCACGCTTCACCTCTCGCAGCGGGTTTGGGTTGAACGGCTGGGTCGGCTGGAACGGCGGTGGACGGGCGGCCTCGGCCCTCACAGCTGCGGCCGGTCGAGCGCCCGGTACTGGATGGCCTCCGCGACGTGGACCGTCCGCACCGCGTCCACGCCCTCGAGGTCGGCGAGGGTCCGCGCGATGCGCAGGACCTTGTCGTGCGCCCGCGCCGAGAGGCCGAGCTTCTCGACGGCGGTCTGGAGGAGGTGCCGGCCGGCGTCGTCGAGCGCGCAGAACTTCCGGAGCGTCACGCCCCGCAGGCGCGCGTTGCAGGCGCCCGGCGCCCGCACCCGCTCGCCCTGGATGGCCCGGGCCCGGAGCACCCGGGCGCGGACCTCCGCGGAGCCGGTGCCCGACGCGGGCGTGCCGAGCGCCGGGGCCGGCAGGGCCGGGACGTCCACGTGGAGGTCGATGCGGTCGAGGAGCGGCCCGGAGATGCGGCGGCGGTAGGCGATGAGCTCGTGCGCGGTGCAGCGGCAGGAGCGCTTGCGGTCCCCGAGGTGGCCGCACGGGCACGGGTTCATCGCGGCGACGAGCAGGACCTCGGTGGGGTACGTGAGCGTGCGGCCGCGCGCGCGCCAGCGTGATCTCGCCGTCCTCGAGCGGCTGGCGCAGGCACTCGAGCACGTGCCGGCGGAACTCGGGCAGCTCGTCCAGGAACAGCACGCCCCGGTGCGCGAGCGAGAGCTCGCCGGGGCGGCACGCCGGTGCCGCCGACGAGGCCGGCGTCGCTGATGGAGTGGTGCGGCGCGCGGAACGGCCGCTCCTCGAGGAGCCCGCGGCCGCGCAGGAGCCCCGCCACGCTGTGCACGACCGTCGACTCGAGCGCCTCGTCGAACGACATCGGCGGGAGGAGGCCCGGCAGCCGGCGCGCGAGCATGGTCTTCCCGCTGCCCGGCGGGCCGAAGAAGAGGATGGCGTGCCCGCCCGCGGCCGAGACCTCGAGGGCGCGCTTCGCGTGCTCCTGGCCGATGACGTCCGCGAGGTCGAGCCCGGGCAGCCCCTCCTCCACGTGGCCCGGGAGGAGCCGCGGCGGCGGGAGGGGCGCGATGCCGTTCGCCCAGGCGACGAGCTCGCCGATGTGGCGCACCGGGCGCACCTCGAGCCCCGAGACGACGAGCGCCTCCCGCGCGTTGCCCTCCGGCACGACCAGCATCCGGGCCCGGGCGCGGCGGGCCTCGATGGCGACCGGCAGGACGCCCCGCACGGCCCGCACCTCGCCGGACAGGCCGAGCTCGCCGATGACGTGCATCCCCTCGAGGAAGTCGTGGGGGATCTTCTCGAGCGCGGCGAGGAGCGCGACCGCGATGGGGAGGTCGAAGCCGGTGCCGTCCTTCCGGAGGTCGGCCGGCGCGAGGTTGATGGTGTAGCGGTGCGAGGGGACCTCGACCTCGAGGTTGCGCAGCGCCGCGAGGACGCGGATCCAGGCCTCCTGCACGGCCTTCCCCACGAGGCCGACGAGCGTCGTCTTCGGCATCCCGAAGACGGCCTCCACCTCGACGTCGACCGGGACGGCGGTGATGCCGAGCACGGCGGCGGTGCGTACGCGAACCAGCATGCACACGCGTTCAGCAAGCCGCGCGCCAGCGGCAAGGCCGCGGGATCACGGGGAACGGCCAGGGAGAGGGCGGACGCGGCGCGGACCGTGGTCCGCGGGGCGGACCGTGACCGCTCGTCCTTCGACTACGGCCCGCGGGACGCTTCGCGTCCGCGGGCCTACGCTCAGGATGAGCGGGCCGGTGTACGGTCCGGACTCAGGATGAGCGGACGGGAGGGAGCCCCGCCTCGCTGACCGCCCGCGCGATCACCGCGTCCAGCATGGCCGGCACGAGCCGGCCGGTCTGCGTGTTCTGCCGCGACGGGTGATAGGTCCCGAGGAGGAGCGGCGCGCCCGGCGCGAGCCGGACCTCGGCCCCGTGGGCGAAGCGCGGCTTCGGGCGAGGCACCGGATGGCCCGCCCGCGCGAGCGCGCCGAGGCAAGCGTCCCAGGCGATGGCGCCGAGCGCGACGATGACGCGGGTCCGGGAAAGCGCCGCGAGCTCCCGGTCGAGGAACGGGGCGCACCGGGCGAGCTCGGCGGGCGTGGGCCGGTTGTCCGGCGGCACGCAGCGGCCGGCGTTCGTGAGCCAGAGGCCGCGCACGCGCAGGCCGTCGTCGCGGGACACGGCGGAGGCCTGCGAGGCGAGCCCCGCCCGGTGGAGCGCGGCGTAGAGGAAGTCGCCCGTGCCGTCGCCGGTGAACATCCGCCCGGTGCGGTTCGCCCCGTGCGCCCCGGGCGCGAGCCCCACGAGCACGACGCGCGCCGCCGGATCCCCGAAGCCCGGCACCGGCCGGCCCCAGTACGTCTCCTCGCGGTAGGCCCGCCGCTTCACGCGCGCGACCTCCTCGCGCCAGCGCACGAGCCGCGGGCAGGCGCGGCAGGCGACGAGCTCGCGCTCGATCTCGCGGAGGATGCGGAGCGGCGAGGCGGCCACCGCCGGAGAGCCTAGAACAAGGACTCGGGGACGAACACGATGTCGCCCGGCTCGAGCGTGAAGTTCGGCGCCTTCCCGAGCGCGATGTCCTGCACGGTCACCCGGATCTTCTGCTCGGTGCCGTTGATGCGGCGGGTGACGGAGGTGGAGTTCTGCGCGGCGGTCTTCGTGAAGCCGCCCGCGAGCGTGACGGCCTGCACGATCGACATGCCGTCCTCGTAGGTGAACGTGCCGGGCTTCTGCACCTCGCCGAACACGAACACCTTCTTCGAGTTGTACTCCTTCACCATCACCGTGACCTGCGGGTCGCGGATGAAGCGCTCGGCGAGGCACTTGCGGATGCGGCCGGCGGCGTCGTTGGGGGCGAGCCCGCCCACCTCCACCCGCTGGCAGAGCGGGAACACGACCGACCCGTCGGCGCCCACCTGGTACATGCCGGTGAGCTCGGGCTCGCCGTAGACGCGGACCTCGAACACGTCGCCGGGCCCGAGCGAGGTCGCGGCGAGCGCCGCGGCGGCCTCGGAGGCGGGGGTCGAGGCGGGGAGCTCGGCGGAGCGGTGCGCGCAGCCGGCCGCGAGGGCGGCTGCGAGGAGCAGGTACTGCGTCCTCTTGGTCATGTCAGTAGGTGAAGCGGAACTTGAGCCACAGCTCCTGCTTCGTGAAGTCGTAGGCGTAGCCGGCCGGCACGTTCGGCACGTCGGCCTTCCGGTGGGAGAGCGTGTAGCCGAGCCCCAGCGTGCCCCACCGCGCGAGCGCGTAGTCGAGCGTGGGCTCGAGCCGGTAGATGAGGTTCGAGCCGCTCGAGCTGTGGAAGGAGAGCGACTCGAGCTGCCCCTTCAGGCCCGCGGTGAGCCGGCCGGCGAGGAGCATGTTGCCCATCACGTAGAAGCGGTGGGTGCCGTAGAGCGCGAAGGGCGTGCCAGGGTCGGTGCCCCAGTCGTGGACGTAGCCGAGGCGCGCCGAGGTCGTCACGGTCGGCAGCCACTCGAGCTCGCCCGTGGCGAGCCAGGTGCCGAGGCCGCCGCCGCCGGAGGCGCTTCCGTAGCCGCCCTTCAGCGTCGCGGCGATGTGGGCGCTGATGAGGCCCTGCACGCCCGCGTCGGCGCGCCAGCCGGTGACCTGTCGCGAGGCCGTCGTGCTGTTCGGCATGCGCACCGAGTAGCTCGCGTCGATCACGGCGGCGGTGCGGGGCAGGAAGCGCCACTTCGCCTCGATCCCGCCGCGGAGATCGTTGTAGCCGAGGTCCTTCAGCTCCTGCGTCGAGCAGGACGCGTCGGTGATGTCGAGGCAGTCGGAGTACGGCGCGAAGGTCTCGAGCTTCCAGCTGCCGAGCGCGGTGACGGCGAGGGCGCCCCCGCCCGGGCGCCACGGGATCGAGAGGTCGAGGTTGTTGCGGTTCGAGATGACCGCGGACCCGAAGGTCAGGGACGCCGTGGTCGTGCTGCGCTGGAAGTCGTCCTTGAGCTCGAAGCCGAGGGTGCCCTTGCGGTTCACGCCGAGGCCGAGCGAGACGTCGGCGAAGAGCCGGGAGAGCTTGGAGGTGTCCTCGCCCGTGAGGTACTGCGCCCAGTCGAGCCGCGCGTCGCCGTCGATCGCGAGGAGATCGCCCGGCGAGGCGATCGAGAAGCCGGGGCGCAGGTGCATCACGACCCCGCTCTGCCCCGTCGTCTGGAACTGCGCGTTCGAGTCCCAGCGGCTCTCGAGCTCGAAGTACGGGTGCAGCCGGCCGTCGGTCCCGCCCAGGCGGATCCCGTTCCCCGGCGTGGCCGAGGCCTGGCCCGAGATGGAGAGGGCCGCGAGGGCGACGAGCGCGCCGAGGAGGCGCGGGCCGGTAGGCTTCATCGGGCTCAGTACCAGCGGCTCGCGGGCGGCCGGCGCACGACGGGTGGGGTGACGACCGGCTCGGGCGGCGGCTGGCGGCGGGTGACGTCGAGGCCCGCGAGGTTGTCGGGCTGCTGCACCTCGACGGACGTCTCGCTGTCGACGACGTAGGCGAGCTGGCCGATGCACTGATCGGCCTCGCCGCGCAGCGCCTCGATCTTGGAGCGCGCCATCGTGATCTTCTGGAACTCGGTGTCGGCCGCCTCGTCCTTGCGCGCGACCGCCTCGGAGAGCGCGACGTCCGCCTGCTCGGCGACCTTGAGGAGCCCCTTCACCTGCGTGAGCTTCTCGTTCACGCAGTTCAGCTTCACGACGTCCTTCTCGTTGCGCGCGTCCTCGACGCGGGTGAGGACCGCCTTCATCGCGGCCTTCATCTTCGCCACGTACTCGGAGGCCTTCTCGACCTTCTCCGAGTCGGAGAGCACCTTGCCGCCGGGGCCGGTGGAGGCGGCCTTCGGGGTCGACGCGGACCCTCCGGACGTGCGCGCGGGCGGAGCCTGCGGGGGCGAGGACGGAGGCGGCTTCTGCGCCCTCGCGGCGCTGGCGAGCGCGAGCGCGACGATGGCGGCCACTGTGAATCTGCGGTTCACGTGCTCGGCTCCGGAGGGGCGGTGCTGAAGCGGAAAAAGCCTAGATAACGTACTAGGTTGCCGCCGGGCAGTCAACGCGAGGGGCGCTCGGTGGAGCCCCCGTCCGAAACGCTGATCGCAGGCCCGGTTGGACCCCCTGGTACGGTCACTTCCTCGCTACCCCCTTCGGGGCCGAGGTCAGCCCCGTCCGTCGGCGTCGCCGTGCAGCGCCACCGGTCTCCGGGCCGCACGAGGCGTGACGGAACCTCCTGAGAGCTCTCGGCGAACGGCTGGACCGAGCCGTTCTTCTGCCAGCGCCAGCGATACCGGACCACATCGCCGTCCACGTCCACACCCGGGGTGACGATCTCGCAGCGGAGGGCCTGCCCCGCCTTCGGGGTGGCCGGGACGATGCGCACGCGCGGCGGGCCGGGCGGCGTGTTGGCGATGACCTTCTCGGCCCAGCCGGCGGGGCCGGCGAGCGTGCCGTCCGAAGGCGTCGCGCTGCAGCGCCACCGCTCGCCCTTCGCGAGCGCGGGCGGCGCGACGCGCGCGGGGTCGGCGCCGGCCGCGGCGGCCGAGCCGTTCCGGGTCCAGGCGTAGGCGTAGGTCACCGCGTCGCCGTCGGGGTCCACGGAGGCGACCGCGATGCGGCAGGCGAGGGTGTCGTCGCGGCGCGGCCGCTCGGGCTCGACCGCGACCTGCGGGGCCGCGGGCGGGCTGTTGCGCACGACGAGCTCGGCCTTGCCGCGCGGGCTGACCCCGCCCTGCCCGTCCTGCGCCCACGCCTCGCAGCGCCAGCGCTCGCCGCGGCGCACGAGGCCGCGCGGCAGGGACGCCGAGCCCTCGCCCACCGCCTGCAGCGCGCCGTCCTTGAACCACTGGTAGCCGAGCGTCACCGGCTCGCCGTCGGCGTCGCGCTCCGGCGCCCGGGCGTCGCAGCTCACGGGCTCGCCCACCGCGGGCGTCGCCGGCGTGAGCAGCACCGACGGCGCGGGCGGCGCCGTGTTCTTCACCGCGACCGACAGCGCGGCGGGCTCGCCCTCCTGCTCGCCGTCGAACGGCGTCACGACGACCCGCCACAGCTCGCCGTGGCGCAGCGTGTCCGGCGGGATGGTCGCGCCCTCGAACGCGGCGGGCACGCCGTTGCGCGTCCAGGCGTGGCGGTAGCTCAGGGGATCGTCGTCGAGGTCGGTCGAGGGCCGGCGGATCGAGACGGTCACGCCGGTGAGGGCGGTGGGCTCGGCCGGCTCGAGCGCGATGGTGGGGGTCGTCGGGGGCGTGTTGCGGAACGTGCACTCCGCGCCCGCCGGCGGCCCGGCGAGCTCGCCGTCCCAGGGCGTCACGGTCACCCGCACGACGTCGTGCTTCCCGCGCGGCCCGGCGAGCCGGGTCTGGCCGGAGGCGGAGGCCTGCGCGCGCCCGTCGACCGTCCACTCGTAGCGGTAGCTGACCGCGTCGCCGTCGGCGTCGGTCGCGGGCCGCGTCACCCGCACCTCGGGCACCGTGCCCGTGGGCACCGTGCCGCCGGTGGCGTTCTCGCAGAGCGCGACGCCCACCGGGCCGGGCGGCGTGTCGGCGATGACCACCTCGGCGCGCGCGGGCGGCGACTCGGCCTCGCCGTCGAGGGCGACGACCTCGACCGCCCAGCGCTGGCCGCGCCGCGGCGTGCCGCGCGCGATCTGCGCCTCGTCGGGCGGCACGTCGACCTTCTGGCCGTCGCGCGTCCAGGTGTAGCGGAGCGTGAGCACGTCGCCGTCGGCGTCGGGCGGCTGCCTCACCTCGGCCGCGAGGCCGTCCATGCGGCGGGGCCGCTCGGGCCGCAGCGCCACGGCCGGCTGCGGCGGCGGGCTGTTCACGACGGTCGTGTCGGCGGCGGCGGACGGGCCGAACGCCTCGCCGTCGCCCGCCTGCACCTCGACGGCCCAGCGCTGCCCCTTCTTGAGCTCCTTCGCGGGCACCTCGGTCGTGGAGGTCCAGTACGGCGGCCGCTGCGAGCCCTCGCTGCCGTCGGGCAGCGCGAACGGCAGGCCGTCCCGCGTCCACCGGTGGCGGTAGCGGAGCGCGTCGCCGTCGGCGTCCTTCGCCTGCTCCACGAGCACGGCGCGGAGCGGCGCGGTCACCGCCGGCCGGGCCG
Source organism: Anaeromyxobacter sp. (assembly GCA_046351695.1). Classification (GTDB taxonomy): domain Bacteria; phylum Myxococcota; class Myxococcia; order Myxococcales; family Anaeromyxobacteraceae; genus Anaeromyxobacter. Next base: position 32,118 of record JAXLYA010000005.1, read on the forward strand.
GCTCGAGCGCCACCCGCGGCGCGCCGGGGACCGCGTTCTCGACGCGGACCTCGAAGGCGGCGGGCGGGCCCGCGTCGGTGCCGTCGGACGGGGTCACCGTCACGCGGACGCGCTCGCCCTTCCTGAACGCGGTGGGCGGCAGCGCCTCCTTGCCGTCCCCGGTCGCCCGCCCGTCGCGGGTCCAGGCGATGGCGAGCTTCACCGGATCGCCGTCGGGATCGCGGGCGGGCTCGAGGATCTTCAGGGTCAGGGTCTCGCCGCCCTTCGGGCGGGCGGGCTCGACCGCGATGCGCGGCGCCTCGGGCGGCGTGTTGCCCACCGCGACCTCGGCGGTCGCGGGCGGCCCCTCGGCCTCGCCGTCGAGCGCCACCACCGACACCTGGAACCTGTCGCCGCGGGCGACCTCGCGGCCGGGCACCTCGCGGCCGTCTCCGGAGACGGGGAGCGGCGCGCCGTTCTTCGTCCAGGCGTAGCGGTACGAGAGGAGGTCAGCGTCCACGTCCTCGGCGCCCTGGGTGAGCACCGCGCGGAGGGGATCGCCGCGCCGCGGGGCGGCGGGGGTGATCCGCACCGCCGGCGCGCCGGGCGGGGTGTTGCGCGCGGTCGCGCGGGCGATCGTGGGCGGGCCCTCGAGCTCGCCGTCGAAGGCCCGGACCTCGACCTCGAGGACCTCGTGCTTCCGGAACTGGCCGGCGGGCAGCTCCATCGTGCCCGCGGGCAGGTTGCGCGCGACGCCGCCCACCTTCCACGCGAGCCGGTACGTGAGCGGGTCGCCGTCGACGTCCTCGGCGGGCCGGTCGATCTTCACGCGGACCGCCTCGGCGCGGCCCGGCTCGGCGGGCTCGAGCGAGGCCGCGAGCGCGCCGGGGGGCGTGTCCACGACGCGCGCCACCCCGAGGGCCGGCGCGCCGTCGAGCTCGCCGTCGCTCGCGACGACCCGCGCGCCGAGGAGGGCGCCCTTCCTGAGCCGATCGGCCGGGAAGGTCTCGCCGGTCACGCCGGTGTCGACGCCGTCGAGGAGCCACTGGATGCGGTAGGCGACCGGATCGCCGTCGGCGTCGGGCGCGGGCGCGGTGATGCGCGCGCGGGCCGGCTGCGCGCGGCTCGGCCGCGCGGGCTCGATGGCGACCGCCGCCTCGCCGGGCGCCGAGTCGAGCACGAGCGTGTCCGGGCCCTCGAACGTCTTCCCGCTCGGGCCGGTGAGGACGAACCGCCAGGTCTCGCCCTTCCGGAGCGCGCCGACCGGCACCTCGCGCTTCCCGTCGTGGGCCGGCACGGCCTTCCCGTTGCGGCGCCACTCGATCCGCGGCGCGGCGGGCTCCTCGCCCGGCCGCGCGTCCAGCCAGAACACCTTCCAGCTCGCCGCGAGGCCGTCGGTCACGCGCGGCTTCGACGGCGCGACGGCGAGGTCCTTGTAGGAGGGCGGGTTCGGGCCGTAGCGCGCCGTCTGCGCGGGGTCGCGGCCCGCCTGCGGCCACGCCGGCGGCGCCGGCGTGGTCTGCGAGCCCGCGCGGGCGACCCGGACCGCGTGCAGCTTGCCGTTCGCGAGGCCGAGGAAGATGCCGGGCACGCCCTGGCGGGAGAGGTCGAGCACGAGCGGCGAGGCGGTGGTGTCGTTCGTGGCGAGCGGCTCCGGGAAGCCGGAGAGCGGCTGGCCCTTCCCGTCGAACGCGTACACCGTGCCGTCGCCGCCGGCGACCACCACCTCGAGCCGGCCGTCGCGATCCACGTCGCCGAGCACGGCGGCGCCGAAGGTGCGCGCGCCGGCCTGCACCGGGAAGCCCGGGAGCGGCTTCCCCGCGCTCGACACCGCGTGCACGAAGCCGTCGGCCGAGGCGAACACCACGTCGAGCCGGCCGTCGCCGTCGAGGTCGCCGATCGCCGGCCCCTCGTAGATCCGGTAGGCCGTCGCGACCGGGAAGCCCGGCTTCGGCGCGCCGCGCGGGTCGACGGCGTGGACCTTGAAGTCCTGGCTCGCGGCGAGGAGGTCGATCTCACCGTCGTCGTCGAGGTCGGCGAAGACCGGCGCGCCCGAGACGGTGAAGGCGGTGACGAGCGGGAAGCCCTTGCGCTCCTTGCCCGCCCCGTCGAGCACGTGCACCCGGCCGTCCTCGCAGCCGTACGCGAACGACGGGCCGCCGGCGAAGCGCGACGAGGAGACCGAGGTGGTCACCGGCGAGCGGCCCGCGGCGGCGGGCCAGCCCTTCGCGGGGCGGCCGTCCTTCCGGAGCGCGTGCACCCGGCCGGCCGGATCGCCGACGAGCACCTCCGGGCGGCCGTCGCCGTCGACGTCGGCGAACGACGGGCCGGCGCGGAGCGCGGCGCCGAGCTTCACGGGGAAGCCCGGGACGGGGCCGCCGCCGGTCACGAGCCACAGCCGGCCGTCCTCGGTCGCGACCGCGACCTCGGGCTTGCCGTCGCCGTCCATGTCGGCGGAGGCCGGCGCGCCCACGGCGTTCGCGCCGAGGCTCACCGGGAACCCGCTCAGCACCGAGCCGTCGGAGCGGAAGGCGACGAGCCGGTCGCCGGCCGCGACCACCACCGCCGGCGCGCCCTGGAGCTCGACCGGGATGGCGGTGCGCGAGATGCGCCCGCCGGCGTCCCTGGGGAAGTTCGAGACCGCGACGGCCCCGGCCACGAAGGCCGCGAGGAGTGGGCTCATCCCGTCGCGTCCCCCGTGATCAGGCGGCGCCCGTCGGTGCGGGCGGCGCCCCCTCCTTGACCGCGGCCGCGCCGTCGCGGGCCGGATCGAGGTGGCCGATGCCGCGCTGCAGCCCCACGGCGTAGATCGCGAGCGCCTTCACCTCGAGGTTCGCGCCCTCGGGCAGGTCCTGGAGCGCGACGGCGAACGCGGCCCGCTTGTCGTCGCGGTTGCGCCAGTAGAGCCAGCCGTCGCCGGCCAGGCACCCGAAGCGCTCGCCGGCGCCGCGGAGCAGGTCGGCGCGCTTGCGCTCGGCGTCGGCGCGCTCGCGGCCGGCCGCGTCCGCCTCGGCGCGCAGGGCCTTCGCGCGCGTGCGGCGCTCCTCCGCCTCCTTGAAGAGCCGCTCGGCCTCGCGGCGCACCGCGCGGGCGCCCACGCTGTGCTCGGCGGCGAGGAGCGCGCGCTCGCAGCTGCGCGACCAGGCGTCCTCGACGTCCTCCCAGAGCTTGTTGCGGCGGCCGTCGAAGGCCTCGTAGTCGCCGCGCACCCGCGCGTGCTCCTTCTCGGCCTCGGCGAGCGCGGCGTCCGCCCGCTGCTTCCCGGCGCCCGTCGCGGAGGCGGCGGCCTCCTTCGCCTCCTCGAGGCGCTTCTCGGCGCCGCCGAGGCGGTACCAGAGGTCGGAGGTGCGGAAGCGGTGCTCCTCGTAGATCGCGACGTGCTCGAGGGCCTGGTTCTCGAGCGCCTGCGCCTCGGCCTGCTCGCCGCGCCCGCGGTCCTCGGCCTCGCCGCTGCGCGAGAACGCGTCGATCGCGGCGCGCTGCGCGAGCTCGGAGCGCAGCTCCATCATCTCGGCCTGCGCGACGAGGTCCTCGTGGCGCAGCCGCGCCTCCTTGAGCGCCGCGACCCCGCGGCCGTACTCGGCCCACCAGGCCGCGAACGCCTGGGCGGAGAGCAGCTCCTTCACCTCGGAGAGTCGGACGGCCTTCATCAGTTCACCGGGGAGAAGACGAAGGGGTACTCGACCGTCACCGGTCCGGACGGCCGGAACTGCGTGCGCCAGGTCCGCATCGTGCCGATGATGCAGCTCGCCACCTCGGAGGAGCCGATCGTGTTGAGCGCGGTGACGATGTCGGCGAGCCCGCCGGTCTCGAGGATGGTGAACCGGATGGTGAGCTTGCCCTTCAGGTTCGGGTTCCGCTTGAGCGCGTTCTCGTAGCAGGCCTTCACGAGCCCCATGCGCGCGCGCACGAAGCTGTTGAGCTTGCCCTGGTCGATCTCGGAGGAGTCGATCTCGGCGGCCTCGGTGGCGACCGAGCCGGAGACGCGGACCTCGCTCTTCGTGCCGAGGCCGACGTTGCCGCCGCCGCTCGTCGCGAGGTCGCCGATGGAGGCCGCCCCGCCCTGCCCGCCGCCCTTGCGCCCGCCGCCCGCGCCGGGGTCGGTGGCCACCGCCACGCCGCCCGCGCCGGAGAGCGCCGTCGCGACGTCCCCGATGCCGCCGCCGTTCCCGAACACGTCGGCGACCGCGCCGCCGCCGCCGCCGGGCCCGAGCGAGCCGAGCACCTTCAGGATGCCCTTCGACTGCACCGCCTTCGCGACCGCCGCGGCGTGCGCCGCCTTCTTCTGCGCGTCCTCGGCCGGCGAGCCCTGCTTCTTGCCCTGGTCGGGCTCGGCCTTCGCCTCCTCCTGCTTCGCGGGGGCGGCCTCGGTCGTGGTGGCGGCCTTCTCCTCGACGGGCTTCGGGCGCTCGGGCTGCTTCTCGGGGATGAGCAGCTTCGCGTAGCGGTCCGGGATCTCCTCGAGGGTGACCTCCTTCTTCACCTCGGTGTTCGCGAGGACGCCGTAGCAGGAGCCGTGCGTGAGCAGGGACGCCGTGAGCAGGCTCACGAAGAGCCGGTCCATGCTCTTGAAGTGGTTGCCCTTCGCCTCGCGCGGCAGCACGAGCTTCGGGGCCTCGGGCGGCGGCAGGACGAACTGGAAGAGGACGGTGACCTCGCCGAGCATCACCTTGCCGCGGTGGTCCTCCTTGAGCGCCAGCGTGTAGCTCTTGCCGCTCTGCTTCGCGCCGCCCTGGGCGATGATCGCGCCGAGCTCGGAGGCGCCCTGGGGGCTCTGGATCCGCCCCTCCATCGACTCCTCGAAGTGCAGCACGTAGCCCGCGCCCTGGAACGACAGGAGCTGGTACGCGGCCGGGAGGTCGGAGGCCGGGACGACGATGCTCGCCTTCTGCGACGAGCCGATCGTCACCGGCGCGCGCGCCGGGAAGATCCGCTCCTCGACGATCTTTCCGCCCTGGATGACCCCGACGCGGAGGACCTTCTGTGCCGCCATGGTCGTCTCGCTCCCTTGGGACCGGTCTAGAACGGCGCCTTCTGGGCCGCGGCCTTGACCCTCGGGGTGACCGGCTCGGACCGGTCGAGCTCCCCGTAGTTCAGCGTCGCGCGCGGCATGAGGAACATGGCCTGGGGCTTCTGGATGCGCCCCTCCACCTTCAACTCCTGGAGCCGGAGCACCTTGCGCGGCCCCTGCGCCTTCTTCGCGGCGGCGGGCGCGGCGTCCTGCGCCGCCCCGGCCATCGGGACGATCGTTAGCACGGCCCCGAACAGGGCCACAAGCAGGCGACGGGTCATTTCGTGCCTCCCTTCGCAGACTTGCCTTGCAGCGCGGTCCCCGGCGGCGGGGGCGGCAGGGGGATGTCGGAGGCGGCCGGCGCCTTCTGCGACTTGCGATCCTCGTCGGCCTTCTTCTTCGCCTCGGCCTCCTTGCGGAGCCGGTCCTTCTCCTCGCGGGCGAGCCGCTTCTTCTCGCGGTCGATCGCCTTCGCGGCGTCCTTGCGGTACTCGGCGAGCTTCGGCTCCTTGCCGCCCTTCTTCTCGTACGTGTCGAAGAAGGCGACCGCCTGCTCGACGCGGGAGAGCGCCGGGGTGCCGGGCTTGTCGCCGTCGAGGTAGAGGACGCCGAGGTTGTAGTGCACGTCCACGAGCCCGGCGTCGAGCGCGAGGGCCTTGCGGTACGCGGCCTCCGCCTTCTCGAACGCGCGCTGGCCACGGTAGGCGTTGCCGAGGTCGTTCCAGACCTTGGCGCTCCCGGGCATGAGGCGCGAGGCGGTCTCGAGCGCCGCCACCGCGCCCTCGTAGTCCTCGGCGTCGGCGAGCATCGCGCCGTAGTTGGCCTGGGCCTCGGCGTAGTCGGGGCGGAGCTGCACGGCGGTGCGGAACTGCTCGAGCGCCTGGGCCCGCTCGCCGAGCGCGAGCTCGACGAAGCCCAGCCGGTGGTGGACCGCGGCGTCGGAGGGATCGATCTGCGCGGCGTTCTCGAGCACCATGCGGGCGAGCTCGTACCGCTTCTTCGCGTGGTACACGGTCGCGAGGGCGACCATCGCCGGCACGTTCTTCTCGTCGACCTTGAGCGCCTTCTTGAGCTCCTGCTCGGCCTCGGGCGCCTTGTTGCGGGCGAGCAGCACCTCGGCGAGCGCGATGCGCAGGCCCACCGGGTCGGTCAGCTTCGCGGCGCGCGCGCGCAGGTCGCGCTCGGCGCCGTCGAGGTCGCCGGCCCGGATGCGCATCCGGGCGAGGTTGCGGGCCGCGGGCCCGAAGTCGGGCAGGGCCGCGAGCGCGGCGAGGTAGGCGGCCTGGGCGCGCTTCGGATCGTCCTGCCGCTCCCAGAGCAGCCCGGCGTTCACGGCCGCGTGGCCGATGCGGCGGTCGAGCTCGAAGGCGTCCTCGAAGCGGCCCGCCGCGCGGGCGAGGTCGCCGCGCTGCTCGAGCGCGACGGCCTCGGCGAACTTCTCCCGCGCCCGCCGCTGGTCGGCCTCGGAGGGCGCGGGCGGCTCGGGCGGCGGGGGCGGCGCGCCGGCGGGCTCGTAGAAGAACCCCCCCGGCGGGACCCTGTGCGGCGCGCCCCCCTCCCACTTCGCCCCGCAGGCCGGGGTCGCCGGCTTCTGGGTCGAGGCGCAGCCGGCGGCCGCCGCGAGCGCGAGCAGCGCCGCGAGGCCGACGGACGGGAGGTGGAGGGCGCGCCGGGCCATGGCGACTACTTGAGCGCCTTGAGGCGGTTCTTCGCCTCGACCTGCTGGCTCGTCGCGACGACGTCGGTCACGCCCTGGAGCGCGGCGCAGGCGCCGAAGGCCTGCTTCGCCTTCGCCTTGTCCTTCACCTGCTCGAAGAGCGCGCCCGAGCGGAAGAGCACCTTCGCGAGCGTGTTCGGGTCGAGCTTGGCGCACTCGCCGTCGGTGCCGAACGCGAGGTACGCCTGCGCGGCCTCGCCCTTCTTCTTCGCGGTGTCGTACGTGGACGCGATGTTCTGGAGCGCGACGCAGCGGTTGCGGTCGCCCGGCCACTTCGTCAGGAACTCCTGGTAGTACTTCACGGCCTCGTCGTACTTCTTCGCCTCGGTCGCGCGCAGCGCCAGCTGGATCTGGTTCATCGGCGCGGTCTTCGACTCCGGGAAGTCCTTCAGGATGCGCTGGCGGATGGCGACGGCCTTGTCCTTCTGGCCGGCCTTGTCGTAGGCGATCGCCGCGTTGTGCAGCGCGTTCGGGGCGTCGCCGCCCTTCGGGTCGGCCGCGAGGTTCTCGAAGGCCTGGCCGGCCTCGGCGAACTTGCCCTCCTCGAGGAGCTTCTGGGCGGCGCCGAAGAGCTTCGCCGAGTTCGCGTTCTCGAGGTCCTGGAGGATCTTCGCGTAGATCTTCTTGTGGTCCTCGGTGATCTCCTTGCGCGCGAGCTGGCCCTGGACGATGCCCCTGAGCTTCTGGATCGCGGCCTCGTGCCCGGCCGCGTCGCCGAGGATGAGGAAGGTCTGCAGGTAGAGCTGGGAGGCCTTCTGGACGTACTCGGCGTCCTCCGGCCAGCGGTCGAGCACCATGGCGAAGCGCTTCTGCGCGTCGAGCATGTTGTCGTTCGCGAAGCTCACCTCGCCGGAGACCTCGGCGAAGTACGGCGGCGGCGAGCCCTGGCGCTCGGCGGCCGGCTTCTTGAGCTCGGGGTCGGCGTCGGCGACGGGGAGGTAGAGGTCCACCGCGTCGATGAACCGCTTCCACTCGTTGGGCGGCACGCGCGGCTCGGGCGGCTTGCCCGCGCGCTGGTCGGAGAAGGTGAACCGCATCGGCTCGACCTTGCCGGCCTTCTGCGCCGCGTTCGCGGCCGCCTGCCAGCTGATCGCGAGCATCTTGGCGGACATCGCCTTCGACACGGGCAGCGCGTTCGGGTCGTTGTAGACCTTGATGAACTGCGCGGCCGCGTTCTCGTACTGGCGCGCCTGGAAGTAGAGGAAGGCCGCGTCGTAGCGGACCTTGAGCGCCCACTCGGAGGACTGGAACCTGTCCACGAACGAGACGTAGATGCCGGCGGCCGAGGCCCACTCGGCGCGGGCCTGGTCCAGGTTGCCGGACCGCGCGGCCTCGTCGCCGCGGGCCTGGGTGGTGGCGCCGTTCGTGTAGTAGTTGATCTCGACCTCGTCGGCGAACTGGCTCGCGCGAGGCGGGACGTTGTCCGCCTGCTTGAAGCGGCTGGAGGGGCCGCCGGAGCCGCCCGCGCCACCGGCGGTGGCGCAGGCCGCCGCGAGGAACGCGGCCGCGAGGAGGATGGTGCGCTTCATGGGGTTCATGGTCGCTCTCTCGTTCTTGTTCACTTGGCCGGGGTCTTCCCCGGCGCGTCGCTGGCCGCCGCGGCGGGCTCGGGCACCACGGGCGGAACCTCCGCACCGGCGCCCTGCAGCACCCGCCTCGACGGCCCCTCTGGCGTGTCGGCGAGCGGCAGCGGCGTGACGTCCTCCGTCACCATCCGCGCCTTCGCCTCCTTGAGGACCGGGTACTCGCGGGGCCGGTAGCGGGCCAGCGACTCCCCGATCTTCTTCGTCCACTCGTTCTTCACGTGCAGCTTCCGGGCGGCCTCGATCGCGTCCACGTAGACCTTGACCGCCTGCTCCTCGTACGGCTGGGCGAACTGCGCGAGCCCGTCCTGGTAGGCCGCGAGGTACTCCTCCTGCCCGCGCCGCTTGAACTCCGGGGGCGGCGGGGCCTCGTAGATCGTCTGGGCGAGCCGCTCGAGGAGGTGGGCCTTGCGGTAGAACGCGGCCAGGATCCAGTCCGGCCGCTTGTACCGCATCACCTCGTCGTACTGGGGCGCGACCTTCTTCGCCTCCGCCAGCTTCGCCTCGAGCGCCTTCTTGAGCTTGTTGGTGTTGCTGGTCGCCGGGAGCGTGATCCGGTCGTACTTCTCGAAGTCGAGCTCCGCGAGCCGGAAGCGCGCCTCGGCCGCCGCGCTCGCCGCGCGGGGCGCCGCCTCGGCCTTGAGGCCCCGCGCCGCGAACTCCCGCACCGCCGCGCGCCAGCTCGCGATCGCGCTCTTCTGGTCCTTCAGCTTCTCCTGGGCGAGGCCGAGCTCGAGGTGGGCCTGCACGACGAGCTCGTGCTCCTTCGTGCGGGCGTAGCGGCGCGCGAAGTCCTGCAGCGCCGCGACCTCGCGCCGGACGTCCTCGTTCTTCTGGTAGACGAGCGCGGCGTGGAAGAGCGTGCGGGCCGCGTCGTCCGCGTCCGGGTAGGCGCGCGCGTAGCGCACGAAGGCGTTCGCCGCCTCGTCGTACTGCTGCAGGTTCTCGAGCGAGCGGGCCGCGTTGTAGAGCGCGTCCTTGCGGTGCTTCGACTTCGGGTAGCGCTCGACGAGCGAGAGGTACTTCTGCACCGCCTTCTCGAACTCGTAGGTGTTCTCGGCGTTGAAGCCGACCCGGAACAGGGCCTCGTCGGCGAGCGTCGACTTCGGGTACTCGGCGTAGATCCGCTCGTAGAGCTTGAGCGCGCTCTCGAAGCGGCGGGCGCCCTCGTAGCAGGCCGCCGCGTTGAAGAGCGCCTTGTCGGCGAACTCGTGCTTCGGGTCCTCCGCGACGAGCGCGAGGAAGAGCTCCGCGGCGGGCTCCCACTGCTTCGCGTCCATGCGCTGCATGGCGCGGTTGAAGCGGCCGCCCAGCTTGAACTTCTGGAGGCTCGCGTTGAGGGTCTTGTTCGAGGCGACCTTGTCGGACTGCAGGCGGGCGGAGGCCTTCTCCACCGCGTCCCAGTCCTTCATGGTCAGGTAGCTCTCGATGATGAGGTTCGCCGCGAAGGTCGCGACCTCGGAGCCCGGCCAGCGCGCGACCACCTCCTCGAACCGGCAGCGCGCCTCCTCGTAGTCGTTGTACTTGTAGAAGACCTCGGCGGCCTTGTAGGCGATCGCGGGCGCCTTCTCCTGCTCCGGGACCGCCCCGACCATCGCGTCGGAGTCGCGCACGAGGTTCTGGAAGATCGGCGGCAGCCCCTCCACCTTCGGCACGTCCTCCGCCTTGCGGTCGGTGGAGAGCAGCACCTTGCGGTCGGGCAGCTGCCCGGCGCGCTGCAGGCGGGTGATCTCGCCCTCCCAGGAGATGACCGCCGAGACGGCGGCGTCGCCGCGGAACTTGTCGCCGGCGGGGTCGTCGCGGACCGCGGCGTAGACCCGGGCGGCCTTCTCGAACTCGAGCGCGTTGTAGAGCGTGTCGGCCCAGTTGTAGGCGAGCTCGTGGGCCTGCTTCGCGTGCGGGAAGCGGGTCAGGTAGTCGCCGTAGGCGCGGGAGGCGATGCGGTACTCGGCCACCGCGGCCTCGAGCTTGCCCTGGCCCTTGTAGGCCTGGGCCTGCGCGTGGTGGAAGCTCGCCGCGCGGAGCAGGCTCTTCTCGGAGAGGTCGCGGACGTTGGCGAGCAGGTCCGGGTCGCCCTGGTTCTTCTGCCACCAGGGCGAGCCCTCCTGGTAGGCGGCGACGAGGGCCTCGCGCTCGGCGGCCTCCTTGTCGAACTGGCGGTCGCGCGACCAGGCGAGCACGATCTTCGCCTGCACCGAGGGCGCCTCGGCGCTCAGCGGCTGGCGCTCGAGGAACGCCTTGTAGGCCGCCACCGCGTTCGCGTACTTCGTCTCGTCGAAGTAGACGTCGCCGAGCCGGAGGAAGATCTCCGCCTCGTAGGGCCTGCCGCCCAGCCCCGCGTAGAAGGCCTTCGCGCGGTCGACCCCGCCCCAGCGCTCGTCGGCGAAGGAGATGGCGGAGTACTGGATGGCCTCCGGCCAGACCTCGCCGCCCGGCTTCTGGCCCGTCTTCCCGGCCTCCTCGACGTAGTGGTCGAGGAGCTTCGCGAACGCCTCGACGGCGTGCGGGAAGTCGTCCATCCGGTAGTACGCCCAGCCGAGCTTGTAGACGGCCTTCGCGAAGAGCGGGTGCTCCGGGTACTCGAAGATGTGCCCGAGCGCCCCGGCGGCCTCGTCGAGCGACTCGGCCCGCGTGTCGTCGAAGTACCAGTCGCCGAGCCGGACCCAGGCCTCGGGCACGAAGGGGCTCTTCGGGAAGCGGTCGATGAGGGCGTGGTACGCCGCGACCGCCTCCTCGCCCTGCCCCATCTCGCCGAGGCAGTACGCGAGCAGGTACTGCACGCCGTGGGCGAACTTGTACTCGGGGAAGCCCGTGATGATGCGCTGGTAGAGCGCGATCGAGCGGGCGTAGCTCTTCACCGGCTCGGGCGGCGGGTCGCGGCCCTCGGCGAGCGCCTGGGCGGCGTCGGCCTGCTGCTTCACCGCGGCCGCCTCGAAGTCGTCGTTCGCCTGCTCGTAGTGGAGCTCGGCGAGCCGGAACATCGCGTCCGGCGTGTAGATCGGGTCGTCCGGGTAGCGCCGGATGAACTCCTCGAAGCGCGCGATGGCGGACTCGCGCTCGCTGCGCTCGAGCACCTCGAGGTCGCGGATGGCCTGCTCGTAGTGCTCGCCGAGGAAGCGCCGGCGCTCGTCGAACTGCTTCTGGATGATCTGCTGGACCTCGGCCCGGTACGCGCCGGCCTCGGCCTCGAAGCGCGCGATGGCGGCCTCGAGCTCGGCGCGGCCCTCGGCGTCGCCGACGGGCGGCTTCGTCTCGGCGGGCCCGGCCGTGAGGCGCGTGCGGTCGAGCCGCCCCGCGCCCTTCTCGACGCAGCGGTCGTAGCCGGTGGGCGCCGCGAGGAACGGCGTCGAGGGCGGCGCGGGCGTGGCCTGCTTCGCGGGCTCCGGCGCCGCGACGACCGGGGGCGGCGGCAGCGGGACCTCGGTGGACGGCGCGGAGACCGGGGCGCCCGGGCGGCCCAGCTCCGGCCGGTCCGCGGGCGCGGCCGGCGGGGGCGGCGGCGGCGGGTCCTGCGCCACGCCGGGGGCGGCGGGCGCGAGGGCCGCGGCGGCGAGCGCGGCGATGGCGGCGCGCAGCCTCACGCTCAGTTGACCTCCCTGAGCAGCGCGCGGTAGTCGCGATCGAGGCGCTGGAGCTCCTCGCCCTTCTGCTTCGAGAGCTCCTGGATCTTGTCGAGCCGCTCGCGCTTGCGGGTCCAGGCGACGTCGATGAGCCCGACGTCGGCCTTGAGCACCAGCCGGTAGAACTGGCCGCGGACCTCGCCGAACGCGCGGAAGGCGATGCGGCCCACGAGGTCCTTCGCGTCCACCTGCACGCCGTCGAGCGAGGAGACCTGCTCGTCGAGCACCGAGCGCTCGAAGGCGACCCGGCGCTTCACCTCGACCGCGCGCCGCGCCGCCTCGCCGCGGAGCTTCTCGCCGACCGCGCGGGCCCGCTCGCGCAGCCCGGCGAGCCGGGCGGCGAGCGTGTCGGCCTCGGCGAGGGCCCGCGCCTGCTCGGGCGCGAGGTTCGCGCCCTTGAGGAGCTCCCGCTCCTTCGCGACGGCCTCGAGGTACGCGTCGCGCAGCGCGGCCTCCTCCCGGACCACGTCGCTCCCCACCACCGCGTCGCGCTCCTTCGCGATCTCGTCGCGCAGCGCCTGCGCCTCCTCGGCGTAGCGCTCGGCGGTGCGGCGGTGCTCGCGCAGCTCCTCGGAGAGGGCGCCCCGGTCGTCGGCGGCGCCGGTGATCTCGCCGCGGTACCGCTGCAGCCAGTTCTCGGAGCCGGTGATGGCGGCGTTGAGGCCGTCGACGGCCTGGGTGAGCTGGAAGGCGTACCGGTCGACGAGGTCGAGCCGCTCGCGCAGGCGCTTCAGGCGCGCCTCGGCCTCCTCGGGCGAGCGCGGGAGCTTCGCGAGCCGGGCCTGGAGCTCCCCGGCGCGGGCGCGGTTCTCCTCGAACGCCGCCCGGCGCTCCGGCTCGAGCGCCCCGGCGGCCTGGGCCGCCTGCGCCGCCACCTCGCCCTCGAGCAGCGCCGCGCCGTTCTCGATCGCCTCGGCCGAGGCGTAGCCCCGCTGCAGCGACGGGAACGCGTCGATGCCGTCGCCGCGCTTCAGCGCGAGGTCGATGCGCTCGGCGAGCTGGCCCGCCTCGCGGGCGTCGCGCCGGGAGGCGTCGAGCGCGCCGACGATGTCGAGCGCGGTGGCGACCTCCTCGTTGCCGCTCGTCCACTTCACCGCCGCGGGCGGCAGCACGCTCGCCACGTCGAAGCTCTTGCCCTGCCGGCCGATGAGCTCGTTGAAGTAGCGGACCGGGTCCTCGTGCATCGAGAGGATCGCGTCGATCTCGTCGCGGATGGGCGCGTAGGTCGTGATGACCTCCTCGTAGCGGGCGATCGCCTCGTCGTGGCGGTCGAGCTTGAGGAGCAGGTGGCCCTGCAGGATCGTCGCCTCGGGCGCGAGCGGCGTCTCCGGCGCGAGGTCGGTGATGAGCTCGGCGGTCTTGAGCGCCTCGTCGTAGCGCTTCGCCTTCACGTAGTTCCAGGCGATCTCGTAGAGCGCCTCGGTGAAGCGCGGCGACTCGCGCGGGATCCGGGCGTACCAGTCGAGCGCGGCGGCGGGCCGGGCCGCGTCGGCGTGGAGGCGGGCCACCGCGAGCGTGCACAGCTCCGCGACGTCGGCGTTGGTGCCGGGGCCGAGGTCCGCGGAGCAGCCCTCGAACTTCACCCGCGCGCCGTCGAGGTCGCCCTTCTCGACGAGCATGACGCCCTCGAGGTAGCGGGCCTGCGACAGGTACGGCGCGGGGACGTCCGCGAGCGCCGCGGCGGCGAGGGCCTGGCGGCGCTCCTCGGGGAGGTCGGTGCGCTGGTAGAGCGACTTCGCGGCGAGGTAGCGGACCTCGGGCGGCGGCCCGCCCGGGAAGACGCCCTTCGCCTTCTCGTAGAGCGGGCCGACCACCTCGGGCCGGCCCTCCTTCACGGCGCACGCCATCGCGCCCTGCACGGCGGCCGGGTGCATCGCGGCGCCGGCCGGGATCGCGAGGAGCTCGTCGTAGCGGACGCGCGCCGGCACGCAGGCGCCCTGCTCGCGCAGCGCCTCGGCCAGCATGAAGACCGCGCGCGGGTAGTCACGGGAGGCGCGGAAGTCCGCGTCGTCGACGAGCTCGGCGAGGAGGATGCCGGTGTGCATCCAGTCGCGCAGCGCGAACTGGATCTCCGCCTGCGCGAACTTGCGGACGCGCCGGGCGGACGGGTCCTCGTCCTCCATCGGGCCGACCGCCTCGAGCTGCGAGAGCTTCGCCTCGAGGATCTCCGCCTGGCGCACGGGGTCCTGCGCCGCACCCTTCGGGGCGGCGCCGGCGGGCCTGGGCCCGGCCGCCACGATCGCGAGCGCGACCGCGGCGACGATCGTGCTCGGCAGGTTCACTTCCCGGTGCCTTCGGCCGCGGCGGGCTGCGCGCGGGGCGCCTGCTCCTCGCGCTGCGTGTCCACGTCGTAGCGGACCGACGGGCGATCCTTCAGCTCCGCCGTGAGGCCGCCCTTCTCGAAGCCCACGACCTTGATGGTGTTCACCTTCCCGGGCTCGGCGGCGAACGTGTACGAGGACTGGACCTTGAAGCGGAAGCCCTCGAGGTAGCTGAACACGCCGTAGCCGTGGCCGCGGTAGACGAGCTGCACGGAGACCTGGTGGTTTCCGGGCACGACGCGCCCGTTGAAGATCTCGAACTCCTCGCGCTTCTCGAGGTCGCCGTCGACGTCGACCTTCGTGTAGATCGGCGCGCCGTCGAGCGCGTACGCGGCGGACTCGAGGTAGAAGCTCGAGCCCATCTCGTTGCGGTGCACCAGGACCGCCTTCGCGCCGGTGGTGATGTCGCCGCCGATGACCATCTCCTGCAGGTTCATCAGGCGCGCCTTCGTCCGGAAGATCTTCTCCTTGAGATCGGAGACGCGCTCCTCGAGCGTGCGGACCTTGAGGTCGTTCACCTCGTCGGCCGTCATGGGCGCGGGGGTCTTCGCGGACACGGGCTTCGGGGCCGCGGCCTCGGCGGGTGCCGCGGCGGGGGCGGAGGGCTCCTGCGCAGGGGAGGACGCCTGCCCCTCGGCCGCGGAAGGCAGCGCGAGACAGAGGACGGCGAGCAACCCGACGGTTCGCACCACGGTCACCCTCGCTTCGGGGAAAAACCCCGGGAAATTCGGACCTACGAGGCGATCTCTTATACCACGGGGTTGCCGGGGTCACGCCAGCCCGAGCAGCGGGCGAGCAGGCGCCCGGCGCCCGCCCGAAAGCGGGGCCAGCCCTGCGGGGTGGTGGGGGCTCAGCCGCCCTTCTTCAGCTCGGTGAGGACGAGCTTCGCGACCGCCTTCAGCGTGTCGAACACGCCGACGCCGGTGGGGGCGACGGCCTGGTACTCGGGCACGTTGTTGGGGTTGAGGAGCCGGTGCAGCTCCTCGATGGTCGCGACGTTCGGGAGGTCCCGCTTGTTGTACTGGACGACGTACGGGATCTTGTCGAGGTCGTAGCCCTGCTCGGAGAGGTTCACCCGCAGGTTCTCGACCGACTCGAGGTTCGCCTCCATGCGCTCGATCTGCGAGTCGGCGACGAAGACGACCCCGTCGACGCCCTTCAGGATGAGCTTCCTGGAGGCGTCGTAGAAGACCTGGCCCGGCACCGTGTAGAGGTGGAACCGGGTCTTGAACCCGCGGATCTCACCGAGCGAGAGCGGGAGGAAGTCGAAGAAGAGCGTGCGCTCGGTCTCCGTCGCGAGGGAGATCATCTTGCCCTTCGCGTCGGGGTTGGTCTTCGCGTAGACGTACTGCAGGTTGGTCGTCTTCCCGCACAGGCCAGGCCCGTAGTAGACGATCTTGCAGTTGATCTCGCGTGAGCTGTAGTTGATGAAGCTCATCGATCACTCGCTGAAGAGATTGTCGATGTCGTCGTCGGTGATCTCGGCGAACGGACTCGCCGAGCCCGGCGCGGCCTGCTTCTGCGCGAGCGACTCGAAGACCTTGGCGAGCTCCTCGCCCGCCTTCTTCACCCGGAGGCGCACGAGCCCGAGCGAGCTCTTGGCATCGAAGATGACGACCAGGACCACCCGCCCGCCCACGATGCTCATGTGGAGCGACTCGCGCTCCCCCTCGTGGAACTGGTTCGGGAACTCCTTCTCCCCGATCAGCTTCGCGAGGCCGCCCATCGCGGCGACGTTCCCGGCGGTGAGCGAGGCGAGGGAGGTGGTGTCGAGGTTCTGGGCCTGCCCGGAGGAGGCGATGAGCTGGCCGTTCTTGTCGACGAGGAACACCACCTTCGCGTTCGCGTCGCGGGTGAGCCGATCGCAGATCCCGGCGATCAGCCGGAACTCCTCCTCGTACATGACCAAGCCGGAATTCATGCGCAGGGCTCTCCGCGATGTTCCCGAGACCATGGCCGAATACCAGGGAAACGCCCGGTATTCAATCTCGTAGACCTGACCGTACGCTCCAGGACGCCTACAGCTCTCGTCTACCGGCCAGGGCGCGGGCCAGCGTCACCTGATCCGCGTACTCGAGATCGCCCCCCATCGGCACCCCCTGGGCGATGCGGGTGACCCTGACCCCGAGCGGCTTCAGCAGCTTCTGCAGGTAGAGCGCGGTGGCCTCGCCCTCGACGTCGGGGTTCGTGGCGACCACCACCTCGTCGACCGGCGCCCCCTCCAGACGGACGAGGAGCTCCCGGATCTTGAGCTCGCCCGGGCCGATGCCGTCGAGCGGCGAGAGCGCCCCGTGCAGGACGTGATACCGCCCGCGGTACTCGTGGGTCCGCTCGATGGCGATGAGGTCGGGCACGCCCTCGACCACGCAGAGCAGCCTCGCGTCGCGCTCCGGGTCGGCGCAGATCGGGCACGGATCGACGTCGGTGAGGGTCTGGCACTGCGCGCAGAGCCGGACGTCGCGCACCACCCCGGCGATCGCCGCGGCGAGCTCGCCGGCGTAGCCCGGCCCGGCCTTCAGGACGTGGAACGCGAGGCGCTGGGCGGTCTTCTCGCCGATGCCCGGCAGCCTCGCGAACTCCTTCACGAGCCGCGCGATGGGGTCCGCGACGGCCACGCGCTACCCGATGCCCGGGATCTTGATGCCCCCGGTCGCCTTCTCGAGGTGCTGGTCGGCGGCGGCGCGCGCCTTCTCGGCGGCGGCGTTCACCGCGGCGGTGACGAGGTCCTCGAGCATCGCGCGGTCGTCGGGCGTGATGGCCTTCGGGTCGATGGCGAGCCTCGTGATCTCGCACTTCCCGTTCATGGCGACCTTCACGAGCCCGCCGCCGCTCTCGGCCTCGACCGAGACCGCGGTGGCGAGCGACTCCTTCGCGTCGGAGACGGCCTTCTCGAGCTTCTTCGCCTGCCGCATGAGGTACTGGATGTCCATCTCAGAGCTCCTCGATCTTCTCGATGCCGCCGCCCAGGATGCGGGCCGCCTCGCGGATGTTGTCGTGGTTGCGGGCCGTCTCCTTCACCCGCGCGGTGCGCGCCATGCGCTCCGCCGCCTCGACCGCGGCGATGGAGACCGGCGCCGCGGCCGGCGGCGCGTCGGACGCCTGCGCGGCGGCCGCGGCCTCGGGCAGCGCGCCCACGGTGATGGAGAGCCTCGTCGGGCGGCCGAAGAACCGGCCGAGCTCGGCCTCGACCTCGGCGCGCCGCTTCTCGGCGGTCTGCGCGAAGAGGCCCGGCGCGAGCTGCACGGAGACCTCGCCGTCGACGAGCTTCAGGAGCGCCGCCTGCTTGAGCGCGGGCGCGGCCATGGGGCTCACCTTCTCGATGGCCTCGACCGCCGCGCGCCACCTCTCGGCGTCGCTGCCGGAGGCGGCCGCGACCGCCGGACCGACCGGATTCGGCGAGGCGCAGCCGGGGGTCCCGAAGGCGGGGATGGATGCGGCGGGCGCGGGCGGGGCCACGGCGTCACGTGGTAGGTCGCGGAAGCCTGAGGGCGGCGACGCGGGGCGGCCCCTCGTCTCCGCGGCCGCTGGCGCGGCCGCTACGCTCGGGGCGAACGGGGTGGAGGTGGAGCGGACTCCGCCCCCCTGGCTCCCGCCGGAACCGCCCGAGGGCGGCAAGGGGGCGCCGCGCGACATCGCGTCGAGCCGCGCGACGAGCTCCGCGACCTGCGCGCCCGGCGCGAGGAAGACGCCGGCGAGCAGCGCGACCTCGAGCGCGTGGCGCGAGCCCTCGGCGAGCTTCACGTCCTCGACCGCCTTCTGCACGAGGTCGAACAGCCGCACGAGCTGGGCGGGGTCGGCGGCGGCGGCCTGGGCCTTCACCTCGGCGGCCTCGGCGTCCGGCAGGTCGAGCGGGGACGCCGGCACGAGCTTCGCGACGACCACGTTGCGCAGGTGCCGGGCGAGCTCCTCGGCGACCCGCTTCATCTCGAGCCCCTTCGCGTGGAGCGCGCCGACCTCCTGGAGCACCGCCGCGCCGTCCCGGCCGACGAGGGCCGCGCCGATGCGCGAGATCGCCTGCGCGTCGACCGCGCCGAGCGCCTCGGCCACCGCGCCGTCGTCCGGCGCGTCGCCGCAGGCCGCGCGGACCTGGTCGAGCATCGAGAGCGCGTCGCGCATGCCGCCCTCGGCCTGGCGCGCGACGAGCGCGAGCGCGGCGGGGGAGACCTGGATGTGCTCCTGCGCGGCCACCCGCCCGAGCTGGTCGGCGATCTCCTGCACCGTCAGGCGCCGGAAGTCGAAGCGCTGGCACCGCGAGACGATGGTCTCGGGCACCTTGTGCACGTCGGTCGTGGCGAGCACGAACTTCACGTGCGGCGGCGGCTCCTCGAGCGTCTTCAGGAGCGCGTTGAACGCGCCCGTCGACAGCATGTGGACCTCGTCCACCACGAAGACCTTGAAGCGGTCGCGCGCGGGCCGGTACTTCACGGCCTCGACGATGTCGCGGACGTTGTCGACGCCGTTGTTGGAGGCGGCGTCGATCTCGACGACGTCGACCGCGCGGCCCTCGGCGATCTCCACGCAGGGCGCGCACTCGCCGCACGGCTGGGCGGTCGGCCCCTTCTCGCAGTTGAGCGCCTTCGCGACGAGCCGGGCGCTGGTGGTCTTCCCCACGCCGCGCGGCCCGGTGAACAGGAAGGCGTGCGCGAGCTGGCCGGTCTTGAGCGCGTTCGAGAGCGTGCGGACGACGTGCGCCTGCCCGGCCATCTCCCCGAACTGCTGGGGGCGGTACTTCCGGGCGAGCACGAGGTAAGGCGTGGACGTCGTCATGGCAGTCCTTGCTGCCGGGGTGGGGCCCCGACGAGCTTTGCTCGGCGGGGCGGGGCGTGCCGAACGCCCCGCGAAATACAGAAAGCCGGCCCACAATCCCCGGGCGCACGGAAGACCACTTACCGTTGCTCCCTTCCGGGCCTGGCGGGGTTCGGCAGCCCCCACGTCGCCCGAGGATTCTGGGCCGGCTCTACGACATTCACCGGCTCACCCCTGTCCTAATGCCGCTGCGCGGGGTCCGCCCTGTCTGGCGGAGAGGGTGGGATTTGAACCCACGGTACCGTTCCCGGTACACACGATTTCCAGTCGTGCACCTTCAGCCGCTCGGTCACCTCTCCAAACTGATGTTCCTGGAGAAAAAGAGCGGAGAGCGAGGGATTCGAACCCCCGGTACCGTTGCCGGTACACCTGATTTCGAGTCAGGCGCCTTCGACCAACTCGGCCAGCTCTCCGCCGGCGGATCTAGCCGAAAGTCCCCCGGCTGCCAAGCGCCAACCACCTGAAAAATCGCGCGACCTACCCGTTTCCACCGTCGGGTGCGCCGCCGAGGCCGCGCCGCGCCCGGAAGAAGCTCCGCAGGAGCTCGCCGGCCTCGTCGGCGAGGAGGCCCCGCTCGACCGGGAACCGGTGGTTGAGGCGGGGGTCCCCCGAGAGATCGAGGAGCGACCCGACCGCGCCCGCCTTGGGGTCGGACGCTGCGTAGACGAGCCGGTCGATGCGGGCGAGCACCATCGCGCCCGCGCACATCGCGCACGGCTCGAGCGTGACGTAGAGGGTGACCCCGGAGAGGCGCCAGCGGTCGAGCTTCCGGGCGGCCCGCTGCAGCGCGATCAGCTCCGCGTGGGCGGTGGGATCCCGCGCGCCCTCGCGGGCGTTCATCCCGTGGCCCACGACGTTGCCCTCGAAGAGCGCCACGGCCCCGACCGGCACCTCGCCGCGCGCCGCGGCGGTGCGCGCGAGCGCGAGGGCCTCCCGCATGGCCTCGAGGTCGGTCATGTCCCTTCGTAACACGGGCCGTGCTAAGGGAT
This sequence comes from Anaeromyxobacter sp., assembly GCA_046351695.1. Lineage (GTDB taxonomy): Bacteria > Myxococcota > Myxococcia > Myxococcales > Anaeromyxobacteraceae > Anaeromyxobacter. The sequence goes on from JAXLYA010000005.1 coordinate 52,144, forward strand.
CCGGTCGAGGATCCGAACGCATGCGCCCGTCCAGCCTCCCCGCCCTCGCCCTCGCCCTCGTCGCCGCCTCGTGCGGGGCGACCGCCGGCACCGTCTCCCGCGACGCGCCGCCGGTGCCGCCCCCGGCCGCCGCGCCGCCGCCCGCGACGCCGGAGGAGGCGCTCCCGGGCGTCGACCTCGCCGGCCTCTCGGCGTACGCGAAGCAGTCGCTCGCCAGCTGGGCGAGCGAGACCTTCGTCGCCTGCGGCCTGCCGCTCACCGTCTCCGGGGCGCTGCGCACCCACAAGAGCTGCAAGCACGCGCCGCGCATGGTGGCGCTCGCGCGCGGCATGGCGGCGAAGGGCGCGACCGGCCCCGAGATCAAGAAGCTCGTCGACGCCTACTACGCCGGCTTCGACCGCCGCGCGGCGTTCGACCTCACGAACATGGGCGAGCCGCTCGGCGATCCGAAGGCCAGGATCACGCTCGTCGTGGTCTCCGACTTCACCTGCCCGTTCTGCAAGATCACCGTCCCCGCCGTGGAGGCGTTCGCGAAGGAGCACGCCGCCGAGGTGCGCCTCTTCGCGAAGCCCTTCCCGATCGCGTCGCACCCGGGCGCGCAGGAGGCCGCGGAGGCGGGCGAGTGGGCGCGCGACGCCGGCATCTACTGGGAGGTGCAGAAGCGCCTCTACGAGCTCGACGAGGTGCCGAACCCGGACAACCTCGCGGCGGTCATCGAGGCGTCGGGCGGCGACGGGGCGGACCTCAAGGAGGCGCTCGCCCAGGGCAAGTACAAGGGCCGGGTGGCGGCCGCGCAGGGCGAGGGGCGCCGCGCCAACCTCGCGCACACGCCGTCGCTCTACATGAACGGCCGGCTCGTCGACGACCTCTCCGCGGAGGGGCTCCGCTTCGCGCTCGACGACGAGCGCGAGTGGGTCGCGCACGGGGGCTGGCTCAAGGACTGATGCCGATCCTGCTCGACATCGACCCGCACGGCCGGGTCGTCCCGCAGTCGGAGGAGGCCAAGAAGGCCCTCGCCGACCGGGCGGGCAGGTTCACGCTCCTGCCGGCCGCGCCCGACCTGCTCGTGGCGCGGCGCACCCCCGCCGGCGGCGGCACCGCCGGGCGCCCGCGCTGCGCGCTCGCGGGCGACCTCGCCGCGTTCCCCATCGCCGACCTCATCGGCTTCCTGCACCAGGCGCGGCTCACCGGGCTCCTCACGGTGGCCTCCGGCGGCGCCGAGCGCGGGCTCGCGTTCCGCGAGGGCGAGCTGCGCAGCGCCCGCTCCACCGCGGCGGGCGAGCGGCTCGGCGACGTGGCGGTGCGGCTCGGCTACGCCACCGAGGCGCAGCTCGCGAAGGCCCACGCCGCGGGCTCGCCGATCGGCAAGTCGCTCGTCGACCTCGGCTTCATGACGGCGAACGACCTCTTCAAGTGCCTCCACGAGCAGGTGACCTCGGTGTTCCAGGCCATCCTGCAGGCGCGCGCCGGCACGTTCCACCTGATGGACGAGGACGTCCCGGAGCGCGGCGCACCGCTCACGGTGAACACCCAGTCGCTCCTCATGGACGGGATCCGGCGCATCGACGAGATGAGCCTGTTCAAGGCCCGCATCCCGCCCGACGCGCGGCTGCGCCGCCGCGACCCGAAGCGCGCGATCTCGCTGCATGCCGCCGAGAACAAGCTGCTCGCGCTCGCCGACGGCCGCACGCCCGCCGAGATCGCCCGCGCGGCGCACATGAACGAGCTCGACGCGACGAAGATCCTCTACCACCTCGCGGAGGCGGGCTACCTCGAGCCCGCGGCCGCGGCGCCGCCCGTGGACCCGGCGGTCCGGCTGCGCCGGGTGGTGGGCGAGCTCTCCGAGGCGCTGCGCGAGGTCGTGGCGACGCAGCCCGACGCCGCCCGCCCCGGCCTCCTCGCCGCGCTCCGCAGCTTCCTCGCCGACGGCAGCTCGCCGCACGCGCCGGTGCTGGGCCGGTTGCCGCTCGCGAACGACGCCACGCTCGACGCCGAGGCGGTCGCGGCGCACGTCGGCGCCCTCGACGCCGCGGTGGTCGCCTCGCTCGACTCCGGCGGCGACCGCGCCAACCTCGCCCTCCGGGCGCTGCGCGAGCTCGTGTTCTTCGCCCTGTTCCTCGTGGGCGAGCGGCTCGGGCCGGGGCAGGACGAGGCGCTCTCGACCTCGATCCGCGGCCACCTGCTCCGGGCCGGGGCGCAGGCGTGACCGCCTCGTCTCCGCCGCCGTCCGGCGGAGGGCTCCCCTTCGTCACCCCCGAGCTCCCGGGCTCGGGCGGCGCGCTGCGCAGCCGCCCCGAGGACTTCCGCGTCGACGAGGTCCCCGCCTACCTGCCCGCGGGTGCGGGGCCGCACCTCTACCTGCGGATCGAGAAGCGCGGCCGCACCACGCGCGATGCGGTGCGGACCCTCGCCCGCGCGCTCGGCGTGCCCGAGCGCGACTGCGGGGCCGCCGGCCAGAAGGACCGCGACGCGGTCACGACCCAGTGGCTCTCGTTCCCGGTCGCGCGCGATCCGGAGCCGCGCGCGCTCGAGGCCGACGGCCTGCGGGTGCTCGAGGTCTCGCGGCACCAGAACAAGCTGCGCACCGGGCACGTGCGGGCGAACCGCTTCGAGCTCGCGGTGCGCGGCGGCGACCTCGCCCGCGCCCGGGCCTGCGCCGCGGCGCTCGCGGAGCGGGGCCTGCCCAACTACTTCGGCCCGCAGCGCTTCGGCGCGGCCGGGGAGAACGCGCTCGTCGGCCGCCGGCTGCTCGCGGGAGACCGCGCGCCGGAGGTGCAGCGGGCCTCGCGCGACCGGTTCATGCGGCGGTTCGTGATCTCCGCCTTCCAGTCGCACCTCTTCAACCGCTGGCTCGCGGCGCGGCTCGAGGACGGCCTCTTCGCGGCCGCGCTCGCGGGCGACTGGCTGAAGAAGCTCGACTCGGGCGGGCTGTTCCTCTGCGAGGACCCCGCCGCCGACGGGCCGCGCGTCGCGCGGTTCGAGGTCTCCCCCGCCGGGCCGATGTTCGGCCACGCGCTCCGCCCCGCGACGGGCGAGGCGCTCGTCCGCGAGGAGCGGATCCTCTCCGCGGAGGGCGTCGCGCTCGCCGACTTCGCGCGCGGCGGCGGCGAGGCCGAGGGCACCCGCCGCGCGGCGCGCCTCCCGGTCGAGGTCGCGCTCGACCCGACGCCCGAGGGCGACGGCTACCGCGCGCGCTTCGAGCTGCCGCGCGGCTCGTACGCGACCGTCGTGATGCGCGAGCTGATGAAGCGCGAGGCGGAGCTGCCCGAGGACGGCGACTAGTTGACGCCGTCCGGCGCCGGCTGCCCGTCGGCGAGGAGCGCGGCGAGCGTCGGGCCCACGCGCGTGAACCGGACGCCGGTCCGGCTGCGCAGGGCCATGTGCATGTTGCCCCGCACCGACCAGGCGATCTTGCCTGCGAAGGCGACCTCGACGTCCTTGCCGGAGATGATCCCGATGACGTCCGCGCCGGGGATGGGGGCGCGCGCGGTCTCGGCGCCGAACCCACCTTTCCCGACGTCGGTCGTGAACCACGAGGTCGTGCCGACGGTCACCTTGAAGCGCCGGCGCAGTCGCGGGCTCTGTCGCTTGTCCATGGTACTCACCCGGCAATCCTGCCCGAGACGGCCGCCGCAAGCAGCCCCGTAATTAGGCGCGCCCCAGGGCGGGATGGGTCGGCCGGCCGGTCCGGCGGGACGCGTCGCCGGAGAGTCCAGTCGTTCCGGCTGGTTCAGTAGTCGAAGCCGAGGCCCACCCGGGCGAGGTCGGTGCCGAACTCCACCCTCAGATCCGCCCGGCCGAGCTTCACGATGAGCCCGATCGCCGGCTCGAGGTAGATGCCGCCGTAGTCATTCCTTCGGTACCCGTACGCGTCCACCCAGCCGCTGTACGAGCCGAACCAGAAGCCGAGGTCGAGCTTCGGGTACAGCGCGAAGCGCGGCGTGAGCCAGAAGTTCCAGGTGGCGCCGACCGCCACGAGGAAGCCGTTCCAGCTGTAGTCGAACGCGTCCGGCGGCACGCCGATGGTGTCGGCGTAGTGCACGAAGTCCGCGCCGAGCTCGAGCGTGAACTCGTCGCGCACCCGGCCGCCGCGGATGACGCCGTCGGCGATGGGCAGCATGTAGCGCCCGCCGATGCCGACCCCATCCACGGGGCCGGGGTCGAGCACGAGCCAGACGCTCAGCATCTGGGTGCCGTGCTGCGCGTGCGCCTCGCCCGGGACGGCGAGCGCGAGGGCGGCGGCGAGAGCGAAGGCGAGGCGGTTCACGGGGCGGTCCTCCTGGGGGCGGGCGAGCGGAGCCCGGCAAGCTACGGCCGCGCGGCCGCGCCGGGAAGCGCCCGGCGCGTCTCCGATGGGGACCCTGCGACTACCGGTCGAGGCGGTGCAGGAACTCCGCCGCCTGTGCGGCGAGGTACGCCAGCGCCGCCAGGTCGCCGGCGTCGAACGCGGCGCCGCGCTTGTTGAGCACCTCGATCGCGCCGAGCACCGTGTTCTCGCGGGCGATGGGCGCGCAGAGGAGCGAGCGGGTCTCGTAGCCGATGGCCTCGGAGATCGCGCGGTGGAAGCGCTTGTCCTTCTGCGCGTCCGAGACGGCGAGGCAGACGTTCTCCTGCGCGCAGTAGCCGACGATGCCGACGCCCACCGGCACCGTGAGCTTCGCGGAGGCGAGCGAGCTCGCGGCCGGGCCGCGCACGACCTCGAAGTGCAGGTCGTCCTCGCCGAGGCGGGAGAGGAACACGGAGCCCGCGTCGCAGCCGAGCTTCTCCATCGCGAGGTCGAGCAGGTAGGCGAGCGCGGCCTTGCGATCCTTCTGGCCCTCGAGCGTCGAGACGGCCTCGAAGAGCTCGGCGAGCAGCTCCTCGCGCGGGTCGGTCTTCTTGCGGCCGATCTTCGCGGGCGGCGGCGTCGACGGGCGCGCGACCTCCTCGACGGCCTTCGGCTCGGCGGAGGGGCGGGGGCGCGCCGCCGCGGCGGGCGCGGGGGCCGGCTTCGGAGGCGGCGCGGGCGCGGGCTTCGCCGGAGGGGCGCGGGCTTCGCGGCGACCGGTGCGGGCGGGGGCGGCGCAGGCGGCGGCGGCGCGGGGGCGGGGGCGCAGGCTTCGCGACGACGGGCGGCGGCGCGGCGGGCGGCGGCGCAGGCTTCGCGACGACGGGCGGCGGCGCGGCGGGCATCGGCGCCGCGGGCGTCGCCCCGGCGGCGAGCTCCACGATCCGGAACACGCGGCCGGACGTCGAGTCGGTCACGTGGATCGACCCGTCCTCCTGGATGTCGCAGAGGATGTTGTTCGCGATCTGCGGGCCGCCGATCTTCTTCGACCCGGCCTTCACCGCCGCGAGCCAGCTCTCCGCCTCGATGCGGAGGGTGAGGTCCATCGGGAGCGTCGGCGGCGCGGCGGGGACGAAGACCTCGAAGCGGGGCATGCGCTCACTCCAGCGAGACGATCTTGAACTCGGTGCGGCGGTTCTTGGCCTTGCCGAGCTTGGTCTTGTTGGACGCGATGGGCTGCGTCTGGCCGTAACCCTTCGCCTCGAGCCGGTCCGCCGAGATGCCCTTCGAGACGAGGTAGTCCATCACCGCGTCGGCGCGGCGCTGGCTGAGCTTCAGGTTCGCGGCCGGCTTCCCGATGTTGTCGGTGTGGCCCTCGATGCGGATCTTCGCCTTCGGGAAGTCGTTGAGGACCTGCACGACCTGGTCGAGGAGCCGGTACGAGGTCTTCAGGATCCGGAACTTCGCGGGCGCGAAGTTCACCTGCTGCTTGATGCGGATCTGGTTCTTGTCGACCTCGACGAGCCCGTACTTCTTCGGGCAGCCGTCGGGCGGCGGACCGAACACGGCCGGGCACCGGTCGCGCGAGTCGGGGACCGTGTCGCCGTCCTTGTCGCCGTCGGGGCAGCCGGCGTTGGCGGGGATGCCGGGCACGTCGGGGCACTTGTCGAGGGCGTCGGCCACGCCGTCGCCGTCGCGGTCGGTGACCGGGCAGCCCTTGTTCTCGATCGTCCCGGGCTGGTTCGGGCAGGCGTCGAGCCGGTCGACCACGCCGTCGCCGTCGTTGTCGGGATCGGGGCAGCCGTCCTCGTCCTGGAACCCGTCCTTGTCCTCGGGGTCGAGCGGGCAGCGGTCGACGTCGTCGGGGATGCCGTCGCCGTCGGAGTCCTTGGCGATGGGGCAGCCCTGGTTCTCGACCGGGCCGGCCTCGCGGGGGCAGCGGTCCTCGGCGTCCGGGAGGCCGTCGCCGTCGGTGTCGGGGCAGCCCTGGAGCTCGGGCTTCCCGGGCACGTCGGGGCAGCGGTCGTCGACGTCCGGCACGCCGTCGCGGTCGGAGTCGGTCTTCTCGATGCGGACGCCCTTCTTCGGCTCCTCGGGCTTCTTCGCGATCGTGACCTGGGTCGGCGCGCAGGTCTGCGAGAGCTCGAGCGCCTTGCGGACGTTCTCCTCGGCGACGTCGAGGTGGCCCTTCGCGCGGACCGGGTCGCCGTAGGCGATCTCGTGCTCGGCGAACGAGACGTTGGCCTCCGCGAGCGCGAGCTCGCGCGGCGCGCAGCGGGGGGCGCCGGACCGCTTCGCCTTCTCGACGTCCGAGCGGATGACGGCGGCGCCCTCGCGGAGCTTGCCGCCGGTGACGCAGCCGCCCGCGACGAGCGCGGCGAGCGCGGCCGCGGTGACGGAGAACCTGGCTGTGCGCATCACGGCCGTGCGCATCACGGCGCCTCCGGGGCGCGGGTCGTGGAGGAGAGCGCCTTCTCGCGCGCCTCCTTCGCGAGCTGGGTGGCCTTCTTCGCGAACTCGATGCTCGACTCGTAGCGGGCGCGGTTCGCGGTCTCCTTCGCCTTCCTGAGGTAGGCCTCGGCGGAGACGTACTCGAAGGTCGCGGAGTCCCTCGCGCCCGCCGCGCGGGCGGCCTCGAGGGCCACCTCCGCCTCGGAGAGGTTGGCGGTGGACCGGACGGGGCCGCAGCCCGCCAAGGCGGCGATCGCGAGGACCGTGAGGAGGAGCCGCACGCCGAAACCCCTTTCGTGGAGCCGGGTTCCGACGCTACCCGCGGCCCCGGGGCGAGTCAAGGAAGGGCCCGCCCTGCGGGCGGGCCAGGTGTGCGCCGGGGCCTACCTTCAAGCGAGAGAGAGGGAGGTCGCCGTGGGCGTTCCCACCCGGCTCGTTGCGCTGGGGGCGCCGCTTCGAGCGTCCTGACATCCTCGGCCCGCACCACGGTTAGGCTTCGACGAGCTCGCGGGGTTGCTCGCGCAGGTGGTCCCGGACCGCGCGCCGACGAAGCTGCTCGCGATCATGGTCCGCGACTCCCTCGAGGCCCAGAAGCGCAAGAGGGGCTGCTCGAGCCGTCGGACCCGCAGTTCATGTTGCGGAAGATCGCGAGGAGGCGCGAGCGATCGGCGGCGGCGCGCCCTCGTCCACCGTCGCCGGAGACGGCGTGGCCGTGTACGAGGAGGCGCGAGCGACGGACGGCGCACCCCGTCGTCCGCAGGCGTCTGGCGGGGTACGTCCGCGGCGACCTTCGCGCGGCGGCGGCCTGAGGGTGACACCTCGACGCGTCGTCGAACGCGAGGCTGCGGAGCGCGGACGTGGAGCTACTGGCAGAAGGCGGGGGTGGTCGCCGGCATGCCGCATCTTCCCCCGCTTGTTGTATTGCAGCGACGCCGACGAGCCTGGAGGTCGGGGGGCGAAGCGCTCCAGTAGTTGTTGTTCACGGTCACGTTAGGCGAGGCCGCCGTGGAATATACGAGGTTGCCCGCAGCGGCCTTCAGGATCGTGTTGCTTGTCGCGTTGCACGCGTCGCCACTCAGCACGCCACCGAGAGCTCCGTCCAAACCGGAGCTCGCCCCGAGTTCGTAGCAGATCACGTTGCCCTTGCGACATGGTCGGTGGATCACTCACGATCGCGAATCCACCAATCGGTCGATTGGCACGCGCCGATCTGCGAGCGTGGTCGACGCCTTGTTCTTGTAGATCTGCGAGTGAAGGTCCTCCACGTTCGCCGCGTTCGACCGCTTCACCGTGTCGAGCTTCACGCCGGACTCGGTGTTGTCGTGGACGTCGAGGTACTGGAGCGTGACGTCGACCGCCTTCGGGGAGGCGGCGTCGGAGGTCAGGAGCACGCCGAACTGGCCGTTGCCGTGGATGGAGAGGAGCTTCCCCGCCGTCCCCTGCACGGTGACCTTGCCGGCCTCGACCGCGACGCCCGACTTCCCGTTCCCCGAGATCTCGCCCTGCACGAGGGCCGTCGTGCCGGCGCCGTCCGTCTTCACGTAGGCGCCCTCGTTCTTCGCGCCGCTGACCACGAGGTCGGTCGCCTCCGCGTAGCAGCCACCGGTGACGACGAGGCCCCGGCCCAGCTTCTTCGCGCTGCCACCCAGGATCTGGACGCCGTTGAGCGTCGCCTTCGCGGTCGCCGCCGCAGCCGTGCAGTCGACCTCCACGCCGTCGCTCGTGAGGTCCGCGTCCGTCGCGATGGTGAAGTGCTCGAGCGTGGCGCCGTTCGCGCCCGGCACCATCCGGACCACATCGCTCGCGACCGGGAAGCCGGAGGCCGCCCGGAGGACGAACTGGCTCGCGTCGGCGTCGTCGGTGGTGAGGGTGAAGCCCGACGGGAGCGCGAGCGTCTCGGAGAGCTGCACCGTGAGGGGGCCCGTCGACTGCTTGTAGGCCTTCACCGTGCTCGCCCCGGTCGCGAGCGCGGCCGCGAGCGTGGCGGCGCGGCACTCGGGGGGCTGCTGCGCGCCGGTGGCGGTGGCGCCATTCCCTCCGGAGCGCTCCGGATCGAGGCCCGCGGTCGCTCCAGGCGGCGCGCACACGCACGCGGCCGGACCGCCCTGCGTGGAGCACACCTTGGCGCCGCAGGAGGTCTCGACCTCCTTGTGACAGATCGTGTCGTCGGCGAGGCACGTCCGGAGCGTCCCGCCGTCCACGCAGGAGGTCGTGCCGATCGTGCAGAACTTGCAGCTCGCCAGCCCGGCCCGGTCGCTGCACAGCTTGTCGTAGCCGCACCTCTGGTTGCCCGGGCAGCCGTCCTTCTCGCCGACCAGCGTGCACGACTTCGAGCCGCAGGTCGCGCCCGAGGCGTTCGTGCGGCAGACGAGGTTCGTGTCGCAGGTCGTCGGGGAGAGGGTCCGGCAGGCGGCGTCCACCCGCGTGCACGTCAGGAGCACGTTCTCCGCGCCGCCGCACGACGTGTCGTCGAGCTCGCAGAAGAGGCAATCCGGATCCGCCGCCCGCACGCTGCACTTCTTGTCCCAGCCGCACTTCTGCCCCGCCGGGCACTGGTCGGTGTTGCCGGGCGTGTCGCACGCCGCCCCCTCCAGCTCCACGGAGCAGGCGGCGAGCGCGGCGAGCGCGGGCAAGAGGAGGATCGCGCGGCGCATCAGAACGAACCCTCCACGAAGAACAGCGTGGCGCCGGCCGCGGCCGAGAGGCCGGCGACGCCGTACAGGATGTTGGCGCGCTTCGACGAGGACTTCGCGTCGCTCGCGAGCGTGGCCGCGTTCGTCCGCGGGGTGCCGTCGCGCAGCTCGCTCGAGAGCGACTTCGCGTGCATCCCGAAGTAGATGCCCCCGGCGAGCGCGGCGGCGGTCGCGCCGGCGGCGGCCCAGGTGAAGGGCTTGCGCTCGAAGGTGTTGCGGGCGGCGGGCGCGGGCGGCGGGAGCTTCGCGAGGGCTCCCGTGGACGCGGGCGCGGCCGGCGTCAGGTCGGGCTTCGGCGCGGGCGCGGGCTGGGCGGCGCCCGGCGGCGGCGCGACGGTGGTCTGTGGCGCGGAGGCGACGGGCGGCGGCGGGAGCGGCACCGGCCTCGCCTCGGCCGGCTTCAGCTTCTCGTCGACGATCTGCGAGCCGCGGGCGCCCATCACGACGTCGCGGGTCAGGGTCTGGTAGCCGGTGCGGGTGAGCGTCACCGCGTAGTCGCCGGGCGGCAGGACGACGTGGAACGGCGTCGCGCCGCGCACCTTGCCGTCGACGCGCACCTCGGCGCCGAGCGGGTCGGTGTAGACGAGCAGCACCTGCACGCCGGTGTCGGCGAGCTTCTGCTCGAGCTTGCGGATGGTGGCGAGCACGGTGTTGCGGTCGCCCGCGCCGGGCAGCTCGCGCAGGTAGTCGTGGTAGCTGCGCAGGGCCGCGGGCCACTCGCCGAGCTTCTCGTGGCACTGGGCGAGGTTGTACTGGATCGCGCCGTGCGGCTTCTTCCGGTAGGCGTTCTCGAACTCCACGATCGCGGCACGGTACTTCTGCGCGCGGTAGAGCCGGGTGCCCTCCGCGTAGTGGATCTTGGCCTCGGCGGCCTCGTCGGCGCGCGCCGGGAGCGCGGCGCACGCGAGGAAGAGCAGGGCTGCGATGGCGAGGGGTCGGGGGCGGATCATTTGAAGGGGTTCGGCTTGAGGTCGTCGCCGTAAGGATCCTGGATCGGCTCCTCGGTGGCCGGCTTCTTCTTCGGCGGAGCGGCGGCCTTCTGGGCTGCCTTCCTCGGGGCGGGCCGGGCGGCGAGGGACGGGACCTCGACGCGCTCCTCCACCGGGGCGGCGACGGGCGCGGCCGGCGGCGGGATGAGCTCGACGGGCGGCGCGGGCGCCGGCTGGGCGGCGGCGGCGGCCGGCTCGGGCTGCGCGGCGGCGGGCGCGACCGGCGGAGGCGCGGGGTCCGCGGCGGCCTGTGCCGGGACCGCGGGCGGCTGCCGGAGCCACGCGTAGGTGCCGCCGACGATCGCGAGGAGGAGCAGCAGCGCGCCGATGGCGATGGCCGTGCGGCGGCGCGTGAGCCCGCGCAGGCCGCGCGGCAGCGTCGGCCGGCCGCCGGAGAGCTCCGGGGTGGGCTCGCCCACCGCGAGCGTGCCGCTGCGGGGCCGCGACTTCCGGGGCGCCGGCTCGTAGCGCATCGTGGGCGACTGCCCGCGCACCGGATCCGGCGTCGAGCCCGCGCCGAAGATGCCGGCGCGCACGCGCAGGAGCTCGGCGGCGAAGTCGAGCATCGAGGGGAACCGGTCGTCGGGCTTCTTCGCGAGCGCGCGGACGACGATCCGGTCGACCTCGACCGGGATGTCCTTGCGCTTCTTCGAGGGCGGCTCGACCGGCTGCTCGCGCGCGGCGACCAGCGTCGCGACCGGTCCGTTCGCCTCGAAGGGCAGGATGCCGGTGAGCATCTCGTAGGCGAGCACGCCCACCGCGTAGACGTCGGCGCGGTGGTCGATGGGCTCGCCGTTCGCCTGCTCCGGCGCCATGTACTCCGGCGTGCCGATGATCGAGCCGGCGCGGGTGAGCTTCGAGCCGGTCATCTCGGCGGGCACGTGGCTGATCCCGAAGTCGAGGATCTTGACCCGCTCCGCCTCCTCGCGGCGGACCACGAAGACGTTCTCGGGCTTCACGTCCCGGTGCACGACGCCGCGCGCGTGCGCGGCGGCGAGCGCCCTGCAGGTCTGCTCGAGCAGCGAGAGCGCGCGGCTGACGGCGAACGGCCCCTCGTCGCGGAGGATCGCGCCCACGGACCGGCCGTCGAGCGCCTCCATGACGTAGTAGAGCGCGCCGTCCTCCTCGGCCCCGAAGTCGACCACGTCGACGACGTTCTCCTGGCCGATGCGGCTCGCGGCGATGGCCTCGTTGCGGAAGCGCTCGACGAGCTCCGGGTCGTCGCCGAGCTCGGGCCGGAGCACCTTCAACGCGAAGCGGCGACGCAGGACGGCGTGCTCGCAGAGGTAGACGGTGCCCATCCCGCCCTCGCCCAGGCGCGACAGCACGCGATATCGATCGCCGAGCACCCTGCCGATCATTCCGTCGGGAACGGTCCCGATGCGGTCGCCCTCCCGGACGCGGGGCTGCTGCGGGTGCGACACGGCCATGAGCGCGGAGGTAAGGTATCATGGGCCTTCGGGGCTTCCGAGGAAGGGGACGCGCGCTCTTGGCCGAGATCGTGGTGCTGAACGGTGTCTGCGCCGGCACGGTGTTCGTGCTGCCGGACATCCCCACCGTGCTCGGCCGCTCGCCGGAGTCCCACCTGCAGATCGGAGATCCCTGGATCTCGAGCATGCACGCGATGTTCGAGCGCCGGGGGCCCGAGGTGTGGGTCATCGACCTCGAGAGCCGTAACGGAACGTTCCTCGCGGACGAGCGCGTCAACGAGGCGAAGGTGCCGGACGGGGCGCTCCTCCGGTTCGGCAAGACCGAGGTGCGGTTCGCGGCGGTCTCGAGCTGGGAGCCGGTCAAGAAGCCGGTCGCCACGCCGGCCCCCCCGCGCGACCGCGAGGTCCGGGGCACCATCAAGGCGGAGCCGGCCCCGCGGCCGTCGCTCACGCCCGAGTCCGAGGACCCCCTCGCCCTGACGCTCCGCCCGGCGGCCGTGCTCCGGCTCTCCCTCCACGCGACCGGCGTCGCCGGCGCGGCCGACGCGGCCGCCCGGGTGCGCTCGGCGCTCGACGCCTGCGCGGCGGCGATCGTCAACGAGGGCGGCGTCGCGGCGCGGCTCGCGGGCGTGGGCCTGCTCGGCCTCTTCGGGCTCGCGGGCTCGGGGCCCGACGACGTGCCCCACGCGCTGCGGGCGGCGCGCGGCGCGCGCGAGCGGGTGCGCGAGCTCGGCGGGCTCGACGTGCGGGCCGGGGTCGAGGTGGGGCAGGTGCTCGCCGGCAGCTCCGGCGGCCCCGCCGGCACGGACCTCGGCGCGCTCGGCGCGGCGGCGGACCGGGCCGAGCGGCTCGCGGCGCTCGCGACGCCCGGGCAGATCCTGGTCGGCCAGGCCGCGTCCGCGCTCGAGCCGAACCTGAAGCCGGTCGGCGCGGTGCAGATCGCCGGCGGCGCCCTCGAGATCTTCGAGGACGCGACCCAGGCCTAGATGGACCCCGGCGGCGGCCCGACCGGCGCCTCGACGGTCCGCGTCGGCAGCGCGTAGGGCTCGAGCGGCATCGCGATCCAGAGCGCGACGTACGCGAGCAGGCCCCAGCCCCCGAACAGCAGCGAGAAGAGGAAGCAGAGCCGCACGAACGCGACCGGCAGCGCGAAGCGGTTCGCGAGCCCGCGCGCGACGCCCGCGATCCACTTGCCGTCGCGGGCGCGCTCCCACTCGCGCACCGGGCGGCGGGTCTCGTCGAGCCAGCTCGTGCAGTGGGCGCAGCGGATGGCGCCCGGGAGGTTCTCGGAGCGGCAGTAGCGGCAGGTGGGCACGGCGTTCGATCTCCTTTCCTACGAGGAGACCGTACGCACCCCGGCCGGGCCTATTTCGGGCCCCTACTTCGCGGCCGGGCGCCCGAACGTCGCCGCCCAGAGCTTGCGGCCGTGCTTGCACGGCACCTCGCGCTCGCGGCGCTTCGGCATGCCGTACTGGGCGAAGAGCGCGGCGAGCTCCGCCGGCTTCACGTGCTTCTCGGCGCGCTCGATGATCTTGAGCGGCTTCGACTCGGGCTCGGGGCCGGCGCCGCCGGGGAGCTCGAGCACGACCACGCAGGTGCCGCCCGGCCGGAGCCACTCGCCGATCTTGCGGACGAGCGTCTCGGGGTGGACGTACTCGAAGATGAGCGAGGCGTCGACGAGGTCGTAGGCGCCCGCGGCCGCGCGGAACTTCTCGACCGGCGCGCAGAAGAGCTCGAGCTTCGGCCCGAGGTGCATGTACCGCTGGCGCGCGATGCCGAGGTACTGGAGGTTCACGTCGACGCAGGTCACCTGGCGGGTGACGGCGGGGTCGACGTGCTCGAGGCCGTTGCCGGTGCCGGAGCCGAGCACGAGCACGCGGTCCGGCTGCGCGGCGAGGTAGCTCTCCTGGAACAACGACGAGAGCGTCCCGAGCTGATCGAGCCCCTCGGGGCCCATGTAGCGCTCGTAGTCGCTCGCCTGCACCACGGTCCACGGGTTCGGCGCGCTCATCGGTAGCGACAAGCTAATACGGAAACGGCCCTCGCGTCGTGCCCAGGGAGCGGTGTGGGCAATTGCCCTACCCTGCCCGGCCGGGGCGCCTCCGGCCCTCCACCGCGAGGAGCGCGAGCCCCTCGTACAGGAGGTGGGCCGCGAGCGTGGAGGTGGCCTCGCCGTGATCGAGCGCGGGGCAGACCTCCACGACGTCCATCCCGGCGAGCCTCACGCCGGCCAGCCCTCGCAGCAGCGCGAACGCCTCGCGCGTCGTGAGGCCGCCCGGTACCGGCGTGCCGGTGCCGGGCACGAAGGCCGGATCGAGCGCGTCGACGTCGAAGGAGACGTAGGTCGGCAGGCCGCCGCAGGCCTCCCGGATGCGCCGGCCCAGCGCACCGGCGCCCTCGGCGTCGACGAGCTCCGGGGAGACGATGACGCCCCCGTGCTTCCTCGAGGGGTCGGCGTCGGTCGAGGCGCCCCAGGGTCCGCGGATGCCGACCTGGAAGAGCGCGTCCCGGGCGACGAGCCCCTCGGCGAGGGCGTGGCGGAACGGCGTGCCGTGGTGGAACGCCTCGCCCCAGGTCTCGGGGCCGCTCGTGTCGAGGTGGGCGTCGACGTGCACCACCGCGAGCGGGCCGTGGGCCTTCGCGAGCGCGCGCAGCGCCGGGAGCACGATGGAGTGGTCGCCGCCGAGGAGGAACGGCGCCGCGCCGGCGGCGGCGATGCGCGACACCTCGCCCTGCACCGCCTCGCGCATCGCGCCGGGGTCGAACGGCGGGAAGGCCGCGTTGCCGCCGTCCACGGCGGGGACCTCGGCGAAGACGTCCACGCCGTGCACCGGGTGCCAGCCCTGCAGGAGCGCCGAGACGCGCCGCACGTGCCACGGCGCGAGCCGCGCGCCGGGCTGGTAGGTCGTGCCGAGGTCGAACGGCACGCCCAGGAGCACGGCGCGCGTGCCGGGCGGCGGCGCGCCGATCGAGACCGGCAGGCGGAAGAACGGCGACTGCCCGTGCCGGAGGTAGGTCAGGGCTGGATCTTGCGCCACGGCGCACCTCCGCGGAGCTCGAGGAGCCGGCCGCGCACCGCGTCCGCGAGCGAGGCCGAGTCCGGGTAGAGGCGCGCCGGGACGGGCGCGCCGAAGCGCACGCGCACGGCCGACCGGGGCCGCGCGGCGAGCGCGAGGAAGTGGGGCAGGAAGGTCGCGGCGCCGGTCCAGGCGAGGCCGGGCGGGTCGTACGCGATCGAGATCGGCACGACCGGCGCGCCCGCGCGCCGCGCGGTGCCGAAGAGGCCCGGCCGGAACGGGAGCACGCCGTCGCCGCGGGTGGTCGTGCCCTCGGGGAAGTTGAGGACCGAGAGGCCGCCCTCCAGCAGCGCCTGCGCGTGGCGCATGACCTCGAGGCCGGAGGCCGTGTTCCCGCGCGTGATGAAGAGCACCCCCGTGGCGCGCGCGACCGGCCCGAACACGGGCCAGTCCGCGAGCTCGGCCTTCGAGATCGGCACGCATCGGGCCACGGACGCGACGACGATCGGGTCGAGGTACGACAGGTGGTTCGCGCAGAGCAGCGCGCCCGGAGGCGGCCTCGGCCCGTCCGCCTCGACCTCGATCCCGAGCGTCGCGAGCGCCTCGGCGCTCGAGCTGCCGATGATCTCGGCGCGCTCGGCGCTCGGCCCGCTCCCGGACGCGCGGCGCCCCCGGGCGCCCACCGCCCACGCGAGGCGCACGATGCGCGAGACGCGCGCGGCGACGCGCGGGAGCCGGAGGGCGCGAGGCTCCACGTCAGGCCGCCCCGGAGAGGCCGCGGAGCTCGGCGACGGGGGGCGGCTGCGGCGCGGCGGGGACCAGCCCCATCCGCTCGAAGCGCGCCCGCAGCCGGTCGAACGCGTCGCGCTCGATGCGCGAGACGAGCCGCCGGTCGCCGGGGCCGTAGAAGTCGTCGCGGAAGCCCATCTCCTTCGCGCCGAGCGCCTGGTGCAGCGAGCGCGCCTGGAGGTTGTCCTCCTTCACGGTGAACCAGCAGGCGTCGACGCGCGGCGCGATGGCGGCGATGAGGGCCTTGAGGAGGAGGAACGCGATGCGGCTGCCCTGGTACTCCGGCGCGACCGCGAGCGTCGTGCAGTAGGCCTCGCGCCCGCGCAGGAACGAGAGCACGTAGCCGGCGGGCACGTCGCCGTCCCAGGCGATGAAGCAGGTCTCCTGGAAGAACTCGCAGCAGAGCCGCACGTAGTACGGGCCGAGGACGGACTCGCCCTCCGCGCCGAAGACCTCCTCCTCGAGCTTCATGAGGACGGGGAAATCCTCGGGGCGGAGCGGCCGGATGGTGCGTTCTGACATGGACGACCTCCTGTCGTTGGCGCGGAGGATGGGGCCCGTCCGTGACCGCCCCGTCGCGGGCGCGCAAACATCCCGCGACGGCGCGGCCAGCAACTGGCCGACCACCACCCTGCGTGCCATCTTCTCTGGCGTGGATGTCGTGACCCTCTCGCCGTGTGACATGGAGGCCTGCCTCGATCTGTTCGAGGCGGTGGTCGACGAGCGCGTGGGGCTCGCCACCGAGCCGCCCGTCGACCGGCGCGAGGTGCGGGCCCGCTGGCGGGCGCTCCTCGCGACGCACACCGGCACCATCCTCGTCGCGCGCGAGGGCGGCCGGCCGATCGGGCTCTCGGCGCTCGTCGGGGTGGACCGCCCCGAGCTCGGCATGCTGGTCGCCGAGGAGGCGCGCGGCCGCGGGGTCGGCGCCGCGCTGCTCCGCGCGAGCATCGCCTGGGCGGACGACGCCGGGGCCCGCGAGCTCGTCCTCCACGTGTTCCCGTCGAACACGCGGGCGCTCCGCCTGTACCGGCGCTTCGGCTTCGTCGAGCGCGAGCGCCTGCTCCGCGCGTATCCGCGCGCGAACGGCGAGCGGTGGGACGCGCTCCGCATGACGCTCCCGATCCACGCGATCGTGGCGCGCGCGGTCTAGCGGCCGCTGACTCCCGGGTCAGGCCGCGACGCCCCGCCTGGCACCGGCCGTGACCCCTCCGGACCGGCTACACCCGGGACCCGATGACCCTCGACGAGATCTCGGCGTTCGTGCACGAGCGCATTCCCCTCACCCGCACGCTCGCCGCCCGGGCGGTCCACTGGGACGGCACGACGCTCCGCCTCGCCGCGCCGCTCGCGCCCAACGTGAACCACCGCGGCACCGGCTTCGGCGGCAGCCTCTCGGCAGTCGCGATCCTCTCCGGCTGGCTCCTCCTCCACCTGCGCCTGCGCGAGGCCGGCATCGCCGCGCGCCTCGTCATCCAGCGGAGCGCGTTCGACTACGACGCGCCGGTGGACGGCGACTTCACCGCCACCGCGACCGCGCCGGAGCCCGGCGCGTGGGAGCGGTTCGTGGAGACGCTCGGGCGGCACAGGGCGGCGCGCGTGAAGGTGCTCTCGGTGGTCGCCTGCGCCTCGGGCGAGGGCGGCCGCCACGAGGGGACGTTCGTGGCGACGCGGGTCGAGCAGGCCGGGAGCCCGGGCGGCGCGGCGCCGGGCTGAGCCCGCGCGCGGACCGCCGGTCCTGCGACATCATCGCCCGGCCGCCGACCGCGGGCGGCGTGCTCTCCTCGCCGGTCCACCCCCGGCAGAGGACCGCACGACATGGACGAGATCCGCATCCGGAACGCCGAGCTCGGGAAGAAGGTGGTGTTCGCCCCGGAGGCCGCCGCGCTCGTGAAGAGCGGCTACCGGGTCGGCATGAGCGGCTTCACCGGCTCCGGCTACCCGAAGCTCGTGCCGCAGGCGCTCGCCGAGCACATCCTCCGCGAGCACTCCCGCGGCGGGAAGTTCCGGATCTCGGTGATGACCGGCGCCTCGACGTCCTCGGAGCTCGACGGCGCGCTCGCGATGGTGGACGGCATCGAGCTGCGGATGCCGTACAACTCCGACCCCATCGCCCGGGAGAAGATCAACTTCGGGAAGATGGAGTACTTCGACTTCCACCTCGGCTCGGTGGCGCAGTACGTCCGCTCCGGCTTCTTCGGCGAGCTCGACCTCGCCATCGTCGAGGTGGCGGGCATCACCGAGGACGGGAAGCTCATCCCCTCCACCTCGGTCGGCAACAACCAGGTCTTCATCGACTGCGCCCGCGAGGTGGTGCTCGAGGTCAACCACCACCAGCCGCTCGCGCTCGAGGGCATGCACGACGTCTTCGAGCCCCTCGCGCCGCCGCTCACCGAGCCCATCCCGATCCGCAGGCCCGGCGACCGCGTCGGCACCCCGTACCTGACCTGCCCGCCGGGCAAGATCCGCGCGATCGTCGAGACGAACCACCCCGACCGCACGAACTCCTTCAAGGAGCCGGACGCGGCCTCGAAGGCGATCTCGCGCTTCATCCTCGACTTCTTCGCGCACGAGGTCTCGAAGGGGCGCCTCCCGAGGAACCTGCTCCCGCTCCAGTCCGGGGTCGGGAACGTCGCGAACGCGGTGCTCTACGGGCTCCTCGACTCCGACTACGAGGGGCTCACCGCGTACACCGAGGTCATCCAGGACGGCATGCTCGCGCTCATCGACGCGGGGAAGCTCGACATGGCGTCGGCGACCGCGCTCTCGGTCTCGCCGGAGGTGGCCGAGCGCTTCACGCGCGACGTCGGGCGCTACCGGGAGAAGATCATCCTCCGGCCGCAGTCGGTCTCGAACAACGTGGCGGTCATCAAGCGCCTCGGCGTCATCGCCATGAACGGCTGCGTGGAGCTCGACCTCTACGGCAACGTGAACTCCACCCACGTGAACGGCTCGCGCATCATCAACGGCATCGGCGGGTCGGGCGACTTCGCGCGGAACTCGTACCTGTCGATCTTCACGACTCCGTCCATCGCCGGCCGGAACGGCGAGATCTCGTGCGTCGTGCCGATGGTCAGCCACGTCGACCACTGCGAGCACGACGTGGACGTGGTCGTGACCGAGCAGGGCCTCGCCGACCTCCGCGGCACCTCCCCGAAGCAGCGCGCCGAGAAGATCATCGAGGCGTGCGTGCACCCGGACTACCGGCCCGCCCTGAAGGACTACTACCGCCGCGCGCTCAGCCACTCCCCGGGGAAGCACACGCCGCACCTCCTCGAGGAGGCGTTCTCCTGGCACCTGCGGTTCCTCCGCACGGGCTCCATGAAGGGCTGAAACAGGCGCCCGGACGCGGCGTAGAGTCCGGCGCCATGAAGGCCATCACGTTCGAGCGGTACGGCGCGCCGGCGGAGGTGCTGCGGCTCGTCGAGGTGCCGAAGCCGGTGCCGCGCGGGGACGAGGTGCTCGTCGCCGTGCGCGCGGCCTCGGTGAACGCCGCCGACTGGCGCGTCGTGGCCGCGCGGCCGTTCCTCGCGCGGTTCCACTCCGGGCTGCTGCGGCCGAAGCGGGTCACGAGCCCGGGCGCCGACGTCGCCGGGGTCGTGGAGGCGGTCGGCCCGGCCGTGCGGCGGCTGAAGGTCGGAGACGCGGTCTTCGGGGACGTGTTCCGCTCGAACCTCGCCGGCTTCGCCGAGTACAAGTGCGCCCGCGAGGGCGAGCTCGCGCTCAAGCCCGCGAGCGCCTCGTTCGAGGAGGCTGCGGCGATCCCGCTCGCCGGGACGACCGCGCTCCACGCCGTGCGCGACGTCGGGCAGGTCCGCCCCGGGGAGCGCGTGCTCGTCATGGGCGCGTCCGGCGGGGTCGGGACCTACGCGGTGCAGCTCGCCCGCCACCTCGGCGCCGAGGTGACCGCGGTGTGCAGCACCGGGAAGGCAGAGCTCGCGCGGTCGCTCGGCGCGCACCACGTCGTCGACTACACGCGCGAGGACGCCCTCGGCGGCGCGGCGCGGTACGACCTCATCCTCGGCGTGAACGGCGACCGCTCCATCCTCGACTACCGGAGGGCGCTCGCGCCGCGGGGCCGCTACGCGATGGTCGGCGGGGCCGGCGGGCAGCTCTTCCAGGCGCTGCTGTTCGGGGGCCTCCTCTCGCTCGGCGCGAAGAAGATGCGCGTCGTGTCCTCGCAGCCGGTGCTCGAGGACCTCGTCCACCTGGCGGAGCTCTTCGAGGCCGGGAAGCTGCGCCCGGTCCTCGACCGGCGCTTCCCGCTCGCGGAGGCGGCCGAGGCCATCCGGCTCGTCGAGGCCGGGCACGTGGCCGGGAAGGTGATCGTCACGGTGTAGCGGAGGCGTTTGAGGCCGGGGCGCCTTCACCGGTAGGCTGGTCTCATGCGCACCGCCGTCCCGGGCCTCCTCGCCGCCGCCCTCCTCGTGCAGGGCTGCGCCTCGCACCCTGCGCGCCCCGCGCGGCCGCACACGACCGCGGCGGACGTGCTCCTCCCGGAGCACCCCGCGCCCATGGCGCCCGGGCCGGAGGTCCCGGCCGCGATCGCGCCGCTCGCGGGCACGTGGGAGGGCGCCTACGATCACGGCGAGCCGGTCGTGCTGGTCGTCTACCGCCTCGGCCCGGCGCGGGCGCGCGTGCTCTGGGCCCACGGCGCTCCGCAGGATCGGGAGGACCCGCCCTGGCACGGCTTCTACTCGGCCGAGGTCTCCGCGTCGCCCGCGCCGTCCCTGAGCTGGCGCGAGGGCCCGGTGACGTTCCGCTGGATGCTCGACCGGCCGGACCAGCTGCGCTTCGAGGCCACCGGCGGCCCCGTGCCGGGCGGAGCCACGCTCCGGCGGCGTGCGCGGCCGCTCGTCGCGCACGCGCCCGACGTGCCGGGGCCCCGGTGCCCGTCCGTCCGCGCGGCGCTCGCGGCGATCGAGGCGACGCCCGCGGAGGCCCGCGGCCCGCTCGTGGACGCGTTCGTCGCGCGGGCCCGCGCGGCGGGCGGTCCGCTCGTCGAGCCCGGCGAGCGCGCGGACGTGAGCTGCGTGACCTTCGTGTTCCGCGGCGCGGCCGCGGAGGTCGTGCTCTCCGGCGACATGAACGGCTGGAGCCGCGACCGCGACCGGCTCGACCGGGTGGCGGACACCGACCTCTTCGTCCGCTCGACGGAGCTCCCCGCGGACGCGCGCCTCGACTACAAGCTCCGCACCGACGGCCGCTGGACCCTCGACCCGCTCAATCCGCGCGAGCAGCTCGGCGGCTTCGGCCCGAACTCCATGCTCCCGCTCCCGGGCTGGAAGGCGCCGCCCGAGCTGACGCGGCGGCCCGAGACCCGTCGCGGCACCGTCGAGGGCCTGCCGCTCGTCTCGAAGCACCTCGGCAATCGCAGGAAGGCCCGCGTCTACCTGCCGGCGGGCTACGCCGACTCGGCGGCCCGCTACCCGGTGGTCTACCTCAACGACGGCGACGACGAGCTCGCCTACGGCGCGTTCGACGTGATCCTCGACGAGCTCGTCGCGCGCGGCGCGCTCCCGCCCGTCGTCGCGGTGCTCGTGCCGCCGATCCAGCGCGGCCCCGAGTACGCGCGCAACCCGGCCTTCGAGCGGTTCTTCCTCGAGGAGGTGGTGGCGGCGGTCGACGCGCGCTACCGCACCGTCGCCGCGCCCTCGGGCCGGATCGTCGGCGGCGCCTCCTGGGGCGCGCTCGCCGCGCTGTCGCTCGGGCTCGGCCACCCCGACGTCTTCGGCGGCGTGCTGCTCCACTCCGGCGCGTACGGCGAGTTCCTCGCTCCGCTCTCGGCGCTCGCGCGCGACCTCGGCCCGCGGGCCCCGGCCGCCTGGATCGACGTCGGCACGTTCGAGGCGGACATGAACGGCCACGACCTCCTCGCCGAGAACCGCACGCTGCGCGACGCGCTCACCGCCGCGGGAGTCCGGCTGCGCTACCTCGAGGTCCCCGAGGGGCACTCCTGGGGCAGCTGGCGCGCACGGAAGGGCGAGGCGCTGGGGTTCCTGCTCGGCGAGCTCGGGCGGCGGTAGCGCCGCCGCATCGCGGCAGAGGATCGGGGACACCCCGGCCGGGCCCCTGTCACGCCGCGGGTCGAGGGCCGTTCTGACCCTCATGCGTTCTCGCCTCGCAGGCCTCCTCGTCCTCCTCGCCCCCCTCGCGACGGGCTGCGCCCTCGCGATCGGGGCGACGTCCGCGCAGCCCCGCGCGCTCACCGAGGAGGGGCGCGGGCTGTGGACGCCCATCGGCGGCGGCTGGGAGCGGCTCACCGGCGTGGAGGGCGCGACGGGCACCTGGCCCGTCGGCGTGCTCGCGGGGCAGAAGTACATGCGGCTCTCCGGCGGCCTCAGCGACCGCGGCGCGTCGGGCGGGCTCGGCGCGGAGCGGCACGTGGACCTGACGGCGCGCCTCTGGCGCGTCGGCGCGTCGGTCGCGTTCGGCCAGTACGACCAGTGGGTCGACTACACCGGCGCCTTCCGGATGGCCTGGTCGGGCACCTACGTCGCGCCCCGCGTCTCGTTCGCGCCGATCGAGTGGGCGAGCGTGTACGCGGGCTACGGGTTCCTGAAGGGCAAGGACACGACGCTCGGCTACGTGGAGGACCCGGGCTGGGGCCAGACCGCGTTCAACCGCAAGGAGACCGACGCGTTCGGGCGCTGGCCGGCCGCGAAGGGCAGCCAGCTCGTCGCGGGCGCGGACCTCACCCTCTGGCGGTGGGGACGCGGCAAGGTCGGCGTGCGCACGGAGTACCAGCGCACGCGGTCCGAGCCGCTCGCGATGCCCGGCACCGCCGCCGGCGCCCGCTTCCAGTCGAAGGGGCTCTCCGGCGAGGTCTACTTCGGCTCCTTCTAGAGGCCCCCCATGCGCACCCCGCTCGCCGCCCTCTCCCTCGCCGTCCTGTGCGCCTGCAAGCAGGGCCCGTCCTCGACGCTCGAGGAGCTCCCGCCGCTCGCGCTGTGCAGCACCGACGGGACGGCGCCCCAGGTCGTGTTCCGCCCCGTCGCGCAGGTCGGACGCATCGTGGACGGGACCTTCCAGCCGCTCGCCGCCGGGGCCGAGGTCGAGGTGATGCCGTTCTCGGTCGACAGCTGGACCGCCACCGGCGCGTTCGTCGCGGTCCTCGCGGTGCGCTTCGTCCCGCCGGGCTCCGTCACCGAGACGACGCTGTGCGGGGACAGCGGCGCCGGCGACGAATGGTCCGGCTTCACGTTCCACAGGGTCGGCAGCTACCTCCAGGCCGACGCGGTGCTCGTGCGGACGCTCTACCCGAAGACGACCTCGGAGTCGCTCAACGTCGGGTTCTTCTTCCCGCTCGGCAACCGCACGATCGAGGCGGACGCCGCCGCGCTGAACGTGACCTGGGTGAACCGGGAGGGCGTCTTCGCGACGCCGTAGGGAGGCGGCCCGCCGGAGCCGCGGGCGCGCGGCCGCGGCGCCGAGCCTCAGCGGGCGGGCGCCCGCGCCAGCGCGAGCACGTTGCCGTCCGGGTCGGCGAGGTACGCGACCTCGTCGCCCCAGTCGCGCGGCGCGAGCGGGGCGAGCGTGCGCGCGCCGGCGGCCTCGAGGCGGGCGAGGGTCGCGGGGAGGTCCTCGGGGTAGAGGTAGAGCTCGGTGGGCGCGAGCTCGCCCGCGAGCGTCGCGGCCGGGACACGCCCGGTGTTGGCGGCGAAGGCGCGACGGTCGTAGAGGCCGAGGCGGAGCCCGCCGGGCAGCCGGAACTCGGCGTAGACGGGCACGTCGACCACCTGCTCCCAGCCGAAGGCCGCGCGGTAGAACGCGAGCGCGCGCGGGAGCGACTCGACGGCGAGGATGAGGAGGGAGAGCGTCGGCGGGGACCCGGACATGGTCCGAGCCTACCCGGTCCGGAGCGCGGCGTTGACCGCCTCCTCCCACTCCCGCGCCGAGCCGGCGTCGTGGCGGCCGGCCTCCTCGACGATCGTGTTCGCGCCCGGGTCGAGCGCCGTGCGCCGGTAGCGGACGCGGACCCGGGTGCTCGCGCCGTCCGGCGCCTCCTCGAGCGCGAGGTCGATGACGGTGACCTGCGTGCCGGGCAGGACGTAGACGTACTGGATCCGGCCGGCGCCGAGGTCGAAGGCGGTGTTGACCCAGACGGCCTCGCCCCGCTCGCCATGCGAGAGCGTGAAGACCTCGCCCTCCTCGTCGCGAGGCGGGTCGGGCCAGAGGAAGCGCGGGTTCCACGAGTCGCCGGCCCACGCGCGCTCGCCCCAGGCGCCGAAGAGCGGGAACGTGGCGCGCAGCGGCGCCCGGGCGGTGAACTCGAAGCCGTGGTCGGTGCGGGAGACGGGGGCCCGGGGTGCGGTGATCGGCCGTGCGGCGGTGGCCGCCGGCTGCGCGGGCGCGGTCACCGGCGGCGCTCCTCGAGCCGGTGGCTGTCGGCGGCCCGCAGCGTGAGCCCGTAGACGTCCCGGAGCTTCACGATCTCCCGCATCGTCGCCGGCGAGAACGGTGACTTCCCCTCAAGCGCGTGCAGGGCGATGCCCTCGAGGAGGTCGCCGAGGGAGAGGTCCTTCAGCTCGGCGAGGGCCTTCAGGACCTTGAGGAGCCGCTTCTCGAGCCGCACGCCGGTCTGGACGCGGTCGACGGGGGGCGCCGGGCGGGAGGGCTTCGAGGGACGGAGGGGTGGGACCGGCTTCTTCGGAAGTGCCATGTCTACCGATGTACCAAGGTACCCCACAGGGATCAACCGGACCTCCGCGGAATGTCAGACCCCCGGACTAAACGTACGTGCAGCATGGCCCGCCGCCTCCAGCCTGCGAAGACCGCCTCGGCCGCCGAGGCCGATGACGCGTTCCTCGCGCGGCTGGAGGCCCGCGCCGAGGCGGCGAAGGCCGAGCCCGCGCTGCGGTCGCTCCCCGAGACGGACGCACGGCGGCTGAACACGCTGACGTCGACCCTCGCGAAGGGCGGCGGCGCGAAGGACCTGAAGGTCGGCGAGGGGCTCGCGGCGCTCCGGCAGCACGACCTGAAGCTCGGCTACAACGGCATCGGCGATCTCGCGCTCGACCGGCTCGGGGTCGATCCAGGGCACGCGCGGTGGCTCGCGGCGATGGCCGGGAAGCTCGCGGTGCGGCCGCTCCTCAGGGCAGCGGTGGTCTCGGGGGAGCTGTCGCTGCGGAAGGCGGACGCGATCGTCGACGTCGCCTTCGGGGACCAGGAGCGGCGCTGGCTCGAGCTCGCGAAGCTCCGCACGGTGCGGGAGCTCGAGGCGGCCACGAAACCGGGGACGGATCCGTACGACCAGGGCTGGCGTGAGCTCCTCGCGAAGCTGGACGACGACCCGGTCCAGCGAGAGGGCGTGAAGGAGGCCTTCGGGGTCGCGGCCATCGTGCTCGGCGACCTCGACGCGCCGAGGTGGAAGCTCCTCCAGGCGATCTCGATGGAGTTCCTGGGCGGGTTCCCGCTGCCGGAGCACCTCGAGAACGGATCGTCAGGTGTGGCGCGTTCGTCCTTCGACGGACTCAGGTCGAACGGGGGCGGTCCCACCCCTGCCCCGACGGCCGCCGCGCCCGCCACCCCACCCTGGCCCCGCCCCCGCCCGCGCGCCCTCCTCCGCGAGCTCGAAGCGCTCGTGAAGGACCGGATCCCGGAGGACGAGCGGCTCGGCCGTGCCCTCGTGCTCGTGATGTTCTTCCGCACCTGGAAGCTCGGCGTCGTCCTCGGCCGGCCCATCCGCGGCTTCGAGGCCTTCTGCGTGGAGCTCCTCGGCATCGCGCCGTCCACCGCGCGGCAGCGGATGACGCTCGAGCGGAACCTCCGGCCGCTCCCCGAGCTCCGGGCCGCGCTGCGCGACGGCACCCTCTCCTACGAGCAGGCCCGCGCCGTCGCCAAGGTCGCGACGCCGGCCGACGTGAAGGCGCGCATCGAGGCGGCCGCGGCGAGGCCGGCGCTCGACACCAGGCGCGAGGTCCGGGAGGAGCAGGATCGTCAGATCTGGCGCGCGGGCGAGGTGAAGTTCCCCGTCCCGAAGGACGTCGACGCCCTCTTCAAGGACGCCGTCACCGCCGCCCGCCTCCGCGCGGGCCCCGGCCTCACCCCCGGCCAGGCACTCTTCATGATGAGCGCGCACTTCACCGAGACCTGGGTCGACCTCGCCATGGCCCTCTGGAAGAAGGCCGACGAGGTGATGAAGCGGGACCAGGGGAGGTGCCAGGTCCCCGGCTGCTCTCACGCCGCCCAGCACGTCCATCACATCCGCTTCCGCTCCCACGGCGGCGGCTCGGAGTCCTGGAACCTCGTGGCGCTCTGCGCCGCCCACCACCTCGTCGCCATCCACCAGGGGTTCATCCGGGTCAGCGGCAGGGCGCCCGACGAGCTCGTCTGGGAGTTCTTCGAGCGCGACGGCTTCGAGCTCGCGGTGCTGGATCCCGAGGACCGGGGCGAAGCCAACCCCACCGCGCCGACCGCGCCGGAGGTCGCAGCGTGAGCGCCCTCAGCGAGACCGCCCTACCCCGGCAGCCCCGCCACCCCGCGCGCCTCCAGCACGAGGCGGGTGCGGAGCTCGTGCAGGTGGCGCTCGAGGCCGACTGGATAGAGGTGCGGGTTCACGAAGCGCTTCACGCCCCCGTGGAACCGCGCGAGCTGCGCGGCGGTCCGCGCCCGCGACTCGACGAGCGGCGGCGCCTGCCACACGCGCTTCCCGCGCCGGAACACCGGCACGAGCAGCTCCTCCGAGTGGAGGCCCCCACTCCCATCGGCGGCAAAGTCCACCTCGCGCCTCCGCGTCGGGTCGTTCGGGTCCACCATCACGAGCGGCCGCGGCAGCCCCAGGCCGGCCTCGTGGATCACGTCCGCCACGAACTCCCCGTCCTTCTCGAACCGCCGCACGCCGAGCACGCCGGGCACGTTCACCTTCGCGGTCTGCTCCGAGAGCTTGATGCGCGGTTGCCACGGCGCGTCCGGGCCGTCCCGCACGGCGCCGAGCTTGTAGACGCCCCCGAGCGCGCCGTCCTCCGCGC
Organism: Anaeromyxobacter sp.; assembly: GCA_046351695.1. GTDB lineage: Bacteria > Myxococcota > Myxococcia > Myxococcales > Anaeromyxobacteraceae > Anaeromyxobacter. The sequence goes on from JAXLYA010000005.1 coordinate 78,747, forward strand.
CGGTGACGAGCTTCGTGCCGACGCCCCACACCGAGATGGTCGCGCCCTGCAGCTTCAGGCTCTCGATGATGTGCTCGTCGAGCTCGTTCGAGCCGAGGATCGCCGCCTTCTCGAACCCCGCCGCGTCGAGCCGCCGGCGCGCCTCGACGGAGAGCCACGCGAGGTCGCCCGAGTCGAGCCGGACGCCGACGAGCTCCTTCCCCATCGCCCGCAGCGTCCGGCCCGCCTCGATGGCGTGGTCGATGCCGGCGAGCGAGGCGTAGGTGTCGACGAGGAACACGCAGTTCCCGGGCATCGCCCGCGCGTACGACTCGAACGCCTCGCGCTCGTCGCCGTGGAGCATCACCCACGAGTGCGCGTGCGTCCCCCTCGCCGGGATCCCGAAGAGGCGCGCCGCGAGCGTGTTGGAGGTCGCGGCGCAGCCGCCGAGGTAGGCGGCCCGGCTCGCCGAGAGCGCGCCGTCGAGCCCCTGCGCGCGGCGCAGGCCGAACTCGAGCACCGGCTCGCCCCGGGCGGCGAGCGCGACCCGCGCGGCCTTCGTCGCGACGAGGGTCTGGAAGTTCACGACGGCGAGGATGGCCGACTCGAGGAGGAAGCTCGGCAGCACCGGCCCGGTCACCCGCAGGACCGGCTCGCCGGGGAACACCACCGTCCCCTCCGGGACGCCGTCCACGTCGACGTCCATCCGGAGCGTCTCGAGCGCCCGCAGGAACGCCGGCTCGAAGAGCGGCTCCCCGTCCGCCCCGCGCTGGGCCGCCAGGAACGCGAGGTCCTCCGGGTCGTACCGCCACGACTCCACGAGGTCCGCCACGTGCTCGAGCCCGGCCGCCACGGTGAAGCCTCCGTGGAACGGGTGGTGCCGGAACGACACCGTGAAGGCGGCCTCCTTGCCGGCGAGGCCGGTCTTCAGGGCGGCCGCCGCCATGGTGAGCTCGTAGAAGTCGGTCAGGAGCCCGAGGGCGGGGCGGTAGAGCTTCGAGGGGACGGTCACCGTGCTTCCTCCGCCCCCACGTCTACACCGTTGATCCCGCCGTGGGGGCGGCGTAAACACGGATGCTCGGCTCTTTTCCCCCCACCTCGCGAGGGCCTCCCATGAACGACCCGCACGGCGCCTTTTCCGAATTCCAGATCTCCCCCGGCAAGACCGGGAAGTACGTCTCGCTGCCGGCGCTCGAGAAGAAGGGCTTCGGCAAGATCTCCCGCCTGCCGGTCTCGATCCGGGTCGTGCTCGAGTCGCTCGCCCGCAACGCCGACGGCAAGCGCGTCCACGAGGAGGACGTGCGGGCCCTCGCCGGCTGGCAGCCCAGGGCCGAGCGCACCCGCGAGGTCCCGTTCGTCGTCGCCCGCGTGCTCCTGCAGGACTTCACCGGCGTCCCGCTGATCGTCGACCTCGCCGCCATGCGCGCGGCCGTCGCGCGGCTCGGCAAGGACCCGATGATCGTCGAGCCGCTCGTGCCGGTCGACCTCGTCATCGACCACTCGGTCCAGATGGACGCGTACGGCTCCCCCGGCGCGCTCCAGAAGAACATGGACCTCGAGTTCTCGCGCAACGCCGCCCGCTACGAGTTCCTGAAGTGGGGCACCGGCGCGTTCAACAAGCTGCGCATCGTCCCGCCGGGCGTCGGCATCTGCCACCAGGTCAACCTCGAGTACCTCGCCCGCGGCGTCCTCGAGCAGAACGGCGTCTACTACCCCGACACGCTCGTCGGCACCGACTCGCACACCCCCATGGTGAACGGGCTCGGGCTCGTCGCCTGGGGCGTCGGCGGCATCGAGGCCGAGGCCGCGATGCTCGGCCAGCCGAACTACTTCCTCACGCCCGACGTCGTCGGTGTGAACCTCACCGGCCAGCTCCGCCCCGGCGTCACCGGCACCGACCTCGTGCTCCGCATCACCGAGCTCATGCGCAAGGCCAAGGTGGTCGGCAAGTTCGTCGAGTTCTTCGGCGAGGGCGCCGCGTCGCTGCCCGTCGTCGAGCGCGCGACCATCTCGAACATGTGCCCGGAGTACGGCGCGACCCTCGGCTACTTCCCGCCCGACGAGAAGTCGGTGCTCTACCTCAAGCAGACCGGCCGCCCGGCCGAGGTGGTCGCGGCGTTCGAGGCGTACTACCGCGCGCAGGGCATGTTCGGCATCCCGCGCGCCGGCGAGGTCGACTACTCCGAGGTCCACACCCTCGACCTCGCCACCGTCGTCCCGGCCGTCGCCGGCCCGAAGCGCCCGCAGGACCGCATCGACCTCCCGAAGCTCGGCGCGACCTTCCGCGAGCTCTTCACGAAGAAGGACGCCACCGGCTTCGGCAAGGCCGCCGACGAGCTCGGCAAGCGCTGGACCGACGCCGGCGCGCCCGCCGACGTCGGCCACGGCGACGTGCTCATCGCGGCCATCACCTCCTGCACCAACACCTCGAACCCCGGCGTGCTGCTCGCCGCGGGCCTCCTCGCGAAGAAGGCCGTCGAGAAGGGCCTGAAGGTGAAGCCGACGGTGAAGACGACCCTGGCCCCCGGGTCGCGCGTCGTCACGACGTACCTCGACAAGACCGGGCTCCAGAAGTCGCTCGACGCCCTCGGCTTCCACGTCGCCGGCTACGGCTGCGCCACCTGCATCGGCAACTCCGGCCCGCTCGACGAGCGCGTCGAGAAGCTCGTCACCGAGCACGACGTGGTCGCCGCCTCGGTCCTCTCCGGCAACCGGAACTTCGAGGCCCGCGTCCACCAGAGCATCAAGGCGAACTTCCTCATGTCGCCCCCGCTCGTGGTGGCCTTCGCCATCGCCGGCCGCGTCGACATCGACCTCGACAAGGAGCCGCTCGGCATCGGCAAGGACGGCAAGCCCGTCTTCCTGAAGGACGTCTGGCCGACCCCGGCCGAGCTCGACGCGGTCCGCGGCGCGGCCGAGGACGCGGAGGCCTTCCGGAAGAACTACTACTCCGGCGACCTCGGCGACGCGCGCTGGAACGCGCTGAAGGCGCCGTCGGGCAAGCTCTACGAGTGGAACCCGAAGTCCGACTACATCCAGGAGGCGCCGTTCTTCACGCCCTTCGGGATGGAGGCCGGCAAGATCGGCGAGATCAAGGGCGCCCGCCCGCTCGCGATCTTCGGCGACTCGGTCACGACCGACCACATCTCCCCGGCCGGCAACATCAAGGCCTCCTCGCCCGCGGGCGTCTACCTGCAGTCGCTCGGCGTGAAGCCGGTCGACTTCAACTCGTACGGCGCGCGCCGCGGCAACGACAAGGTGATGGTGCGCGGGACCTTCGCGAACGTCCGGATCAAGAACCTGATGGTGCCGGGCGTCGAGGGCGGCGTGACGATCCACCGCCCGAGCGGGAAGCAGCTCGCGATCTTCGACGCCGCGGAGCTCTACCAGAAGGACAAGGTCCCGACCGCGATCATCGCGGGCCAGGAGTACGGCACCGGCTCCTCCCGCGACTGGGCCGCGAAGGGCCCGGCGCTCCAGGGCGTGAAGCTCGTGGTCGCCCGCTCCTTCGAGCGCATCCACCGCTCGAACCTCGTCGGCATGGGCATCCTGCCCTGCCAGTTCGACGAGGGCACGACCGCGCAGACCCTCGGCCTCGACGGCACCGAGACCTTCGACCTCGTCGGCATCGGCGAGGACCTGAAGCCGCGCCAGCGGGCGACGCTCGTCGTGCGCCGCCAGGACGGCAAGGTCGAGGACGTCCCGGTCACCGTGCGCATCGACACCGCGATCGAGGTCGAGTACTACCGGCACGGCGGCATCACGCAGTACGTGCTCCGCCAGATCGTGGCCCGGAGCTGATGACGCTCCAGATCGCCATGGCGGCGGGCGTCCTGCTCGCCGCCCTCGTGCTGCTCCTCGTCTCGCCGTCCCGGGTCGTCCCCGGGATCGCGGCGCTGGCGGCGGCCTCCGAGCTCGCGATGGCGCTCGGGCTGGTGCGCGTGCACATCACGAACGTCCCGCTCGGGCTCGTGTTCCCGCTCGGGCTCGCGGTGCCGGGGCTCCTCGCCTGGTTCCGGAGCACCACGAAGGCGGCGGTCAGCGCCGCCGCCGTCGTGGCGTTCGTCGGGGTGCTCCAGACGGCGATGTACCTCACCTCACACTGAGGCTACTTCCGGACGTCGCCGGCCTGCGGGTAGGCCGTCTGGACGGCGGCCGGCGCGGCCGGGGCCGCCGCCCGCGCGGGCGCGGCGGCGCCGCCGAGCACGTCGAACGTGCCCCGGACGCCGAACGTGAACCAGGAGTGCATGACCGGCGAGGCGCCCACCGCGGTGCCGAGCGGGCTGACGACGGTCAGGTTCCGGTAGCGCCCGAACGAGACCTGCGCGAACGGACCGACCATGCCGCGCTCGCCCACCGCCCAGTCGTAGCCGCCCATGACCCTGAGCGCGTCGAAGCCGGCCACCTTGAGCTCGCGGACGTCACCGCCGTCGGTCACCTTGTTGCGCGCCCACTCGTAGCCGAAGCTCGCGCCGGCCCAGGGGCTCCGCCGGCCGAGCATGAACCGCCACGCGGCCTGGACGCCGAGGTTGACGACCCGGGCCGAGCAGGTGCTCCCGGCCGCGCAGCGGTCGCCCGCCTTCGCGTACCCGTAGCCGGCGTAGCCGCCGACCTCGAGCCGCGACAGGAGCCGGAGCCCGGCGTCGAGCTGCAGCGGGGCCTGCCAGGCGAACTCGTCCTTCATCGGCTCGTTCCTCGGGCTCGCCTTCGCGACGTCGCCCACGGGGAGCGCCCAGCCGAGGCGCGCGCCCACGAAGGCCTGTGCGTGCGCGCCTGCGGGCGCGGCGATCGCGAGGAGGACCGCGGCCACGCCGAGGCCGCGGGCGAGGCCCCGCCCGCCGCGGGCGCGGACGCCGCGCAGCGCGAGGAGGAGCAGCGGGAGGAGCGCGAGCGCCCCGCCGCCGCCGCCGGACGAGCAGCCCGCGCTCGCCTTGTACTGCGTCTCCTCGACCCGGAGCGGCTCGGTGGTGCTCGCCGCGTCCCAGGTCTGGGCCGCCGCCGCGTCGGGGACGTACGCGACCGTGATGTCCTGGGCGCGCCAGTCCTTCACGATGATGTCGAGCTCGGCGGCGCCCTCGACGAGCGTCGCGACCACGGCGGCGCCCTGCTGGACGACGCCGGACTGCCCGGCGGCGGCCTCGATGGCGCGCGTGCTCGTGACGACGACGGTGCCGCTCGGCCACAGGCCGTTCGCCTTCGGGCCGACCGACGCCTTCACGTGGGTCTTGCCGCCCTCGGAGACGACCGTCGAGACGACCGGCACGGCGACGCTGGAGGCGAGCTCCGCGGGGATCGAGGTGTTCGTGAACGAGAACACCGCGGGGCTGGCCACGCCGGGGGCGCTGGCGCGCACCTCGTAGCTGCCCTTCGCGAGGTTCGCGGTGGCGGTGATGGTCGCCTCACCCGCGGCGTCGGTCGGGGCCGTGCCCGCGGAGAGGACCGCGCCCGTCTGGCCGGCGGCGACGAGCTCCCAGGTGACCGTCGCCGACGGGACCGGGTTCAGGTAGCCGTCCTTCACGATGACCGTGAGGGGGACCGGGAACGGCTGGTAGACGGTCGCCGTCTGGCTGCCGCCCGAGCGGACCGCGATGGTGCCGGGGAGGCCCACGAGGTTCTCGAGCGCGAAGGTGGCGACGAGGCCGTCGACCGAAGCGGTCGCGACGTAGGCGCCGGGCAGCGTGCCCGCCGACGGGGTGACCTGCGCCTTGCCCTGCGCGTCGGTGACCGCGGAGGTCGCCGGCACGGTGCAGGTGACGATGGAGGCCGGGCAGGCGAACCGGACGGTGGCGCCCGGCACGGCGTTGCCGTGGCTGTCGGTCACGGTGACCGCGAGCGGCGCGCCGAACGGCTGGCCGACGCGGCCGGACTGGCCGGAGGCCGAGGCGGCGCCGGTGATGAAGGCCGGCACGCCCGGCCTGTTCTCGAGCGCGAACTGCACCGGGGCCGCCGCGCCGGCCACCGTGGCGGTGACCTGGAAGGCGCCGGAGACGGTGCCGGCGGTGGCCGTGATGGAGGCCTTGCCGTCCGCGCCGGTGACCGTGGAGGCCGCCGAGAGCGCGGCGCGGGCGCCGGAGGCCGGGGCCGCCCAGGCCACCGTCGCGCCGGGCACCGGGTTGGCGTGGCCGTCCTTGACGATGACCACGAGCGGCGCGCCGTACGAGGCGTCGACGACCGCGAGCTGCGGGGTGCCCGAGACCGAGGTGACCGTGGCCGGGGCGGCCGCGGTGTTCTCGATCGCGAAGCTCGCCGGGGTGGCGACGCCGGCGACGGAGGCGGTCACGGGGTAGGTGCCCGTCACGAGGCCGGCGGTGGCGGTGACGGAGGCCGCGCCCGAGGCGTCGGTGGTGGCGGTCGCGGCCGAGAGGACTGCGGTCGGCTCACCGGCCGGCACGTGGAAGGTGACGGTCGCGCCCGGCGCGGCGTTGCCGTGGGCGTCCTTGACGACCACCGCGAGCGGCTGGCCGAGGGCGGTGGCGATCTCGGCGGCCTGGGCCTTCGAGAGGTCGGTGGCGACGATCGAGGCCGGGACGTCCGGGAGGTTGGCGAGGTTCACGACCACCGGCGCGGCCACCCCGGGGGCGGTCGCGACGACGGTGTACGCGCCGGCGACGGTGCCGGCCGTGGCGGTGACGCTGGCGCGCCCGTCGGCGCCGGTCGTGGCCGAGCCGGCGGACAGCGCGGCGCGGGCGCCCGTGGCGGGGCCGGCGAAGGCGATCGCGAGGCCCGGGACCGGGTTGCCGTAGGCGTCGTCGACGCGGACCGCGAGGGCGGCCGCGAAGGCGTTCGCGACGACGGCGTCCTGCGCGTCGCCGCCCTCGAGGACGAGGACGCCGGGCGCGCCGACGGTGTTCGAGAGGGCGAACGAGGTGGAGAGGCCGCCCGCGATGCTGGCGCCGACCGTGTAGCCGGCGGCGACGACGCCCGCCTTGGCGGTCACCGCGGCCTCACCCGCGGCGTCGGTCGTGCCCGTCGTGCCGGAGAGCACGGCGGTCGCGCCGGTGGCCGGGGCGTCCCAGGTGACGTCGACGCCCGGGACGGCGTTGCCGTAGGTGTCGCGGACGACGACCGTGAGCGCCGCGGTGAAGTCGGCGCCGCCGACCTCGGCCGCCTGCGGGGTCGAGCCGGCCTTCGCGGCGATGCTGGCCGCGGCGCCGGGGGCGTTCGTGAGCTCGAAGACGACCGGGGCGGCGACGCCCGCGGCGGTGGCGGTGACCTGGTACGCGCCGGCGACCGTGCCGGCGGAGGCGGTGACGCTCGCCCGGCCGTCCGCGCCGGTGGTGGCGGTGGCGGCGGAGAGGACCGCGCGGGCGCCCGAGGCGGGGCCGCTGAAGGTGATGGCGGCGCCCGGCACAGGGTTGCCGTAGACGTCCACGAGCTTCACGGCGAGCGGCACCGCGAAGGCGGTCGCGACGGTCGCGGACTGCGCGTCCCCACCCTCGAGCGAGAGCACGTCGGGAGCGGCGGCGGCGTTCGTGAGCGAGAAGCTCGCCGTGGTGGAGGCCGCCGTGGCGGTGACCGCGTAGGTCCCGGTCACGGCGTTCGTCGTGGCGGTGATCTCGGCGGCGCCGTCGGCGCCGGTGGTGGCGGTCGCGGCCGAGAGGGTCGCGCTCGCGCCCGAGCCCGGGGCGGCGTAGGTGACGGTCTCGCCCGCGACCGGGTTCCCGTGGGCGTCCTTCACGACGACCGCGAGCGGGGCGGCGAAGGCGTCGCCGCCGGCGAGCGCGGTCTGGGGCGTGGCGCCCGCCTTCACGGTGACGGAGTCGACCGCGCCGAACGTGTTCTCGAGGGAGAACGGCACCGGCGTCGAGACGCCGGCGGCGCGGGCCGTGACGTAGTAGCTGCCCGCCTTCGTGCCGGCGGTGACGGTGAGGGCCACCTCACCCTGGGCGTCGGAGGCGATGGGGCTCGCGGCGGACGGCACGGCGGTCGGGCCGCTCGACGGGAAGGTGAAGGTGACGTCCACGCCGGGCACGGCGTTGCCGAAGCCGTCGTACACGCGGACCTTGAGGTCCGTCGCGAACGCGACGTCGACCACCGCCTGCTGGGCGTCGCCCGCGACGCGGGCGAGGCCGGCCGCGGCGCCGACCAGGTTGGTCATCGCGAAGGTCCGGCTGAAGCCGCCCGGGACCGAGGCGGTCACGTTGTAGGAGCCCGCGACCGTGCCGGTCGTGGCGGTGACGGCGGCGTCGCCGTTCGAGTCCGTGGCGAGGACCGCGTTGGAGAGGTTCGCGCGGGCGCCCGAGCCGGGCGCCGCGAAGGTCACGAGCGTGCCCGGGATCGGGTTGCCGTGCGTGTCCTGGACGTGGACGCCGAGCGTGTGCCCGAAGGCGTTGCCGCCCACGACGGCCGACTGCGGCGACGAGCCGGAGAGCGAGGTCACCGAGGCGACCGCGCCGGGGGCGTTCGTGAGGTCGAAGGTCGAGGTGCCGGGGAGGCCCAGCACGGAGACCGAGACCTGGTACGAGCCGGCCACGTTGTTGGCGGTCGCGGTCACGCCGATCTTGCCGGCGGCGTCGGTGTTGCCGCTCGCGGCGGACAGCGTGGCGGAGGCGCCCGAGCCGGGCACGGAGAAGGAGACGAGCCGGCCGGCGACCGGGTTGCCGTAGGTGTCGTCGACGCGGACGCGGAGCGACGTCGCGAAGGCGGCGCCGACCGTCGTGGTCTGGGGGGTGCCCTGCTCGAGCACGGCGGAGGCCGGGCCGGCCGCGTTGTTCGTCAGCGAGAAGGAGGCCGGGGTGGCGACGCCGGAGACCGAGGCGGTCACCGCGTACGTGCCGGCGACGGTGCCGGGGGTGGCGGTGACGGACGCGAGGCCGCTCGCGTTCGTGGTGGCGGTCGTGGCCGAGAGCGACGCCCGCGCGCCGGTGGCCGGCGAGGCGAAGGTGACGGTCACGCCGGAGACCGGGTTGCTCGAGGCGTCCCGCACGACCGCGACGAGCGCGTTCGTGAACGCCGCGCCGCCGACGGTGCCGGACTGGTTCGAGCCGGCCGAGACCGCGATGCTCGCCGCGGACCCGCCGAGGTTCTGGAGGACGAACTGGAACTCCGGCGGCATGACGACGCCGGCGACGGAGACGCCCACGGTGTAGCTGCCGACCGTGCCGTTCGCGGTGGCGGTCACCGAGGCGACGCCGCTCGCGTTCGTGGTGGCGGTGCCGGACGAGAGGGTCGCGGAGGCGCCGCTCCCGGGCACGGTGTAGGTGACCGTGAGGCCGGCCGCGGGGTTGCCGTAGGAGTCGCGGACGGCCACGCCGAGCGCCGTCGCGAAGGCGTTGTTGACCGTGGTCGACTGGACGGCGGCCGCGACCGGCGAGAACGCCACGCTGACGGGCGCGCCGGCGCTGTTGGTCAGGGTGGCGGCGGTGGCGCTGTAACCGTCGGAGGTCGCGGTGACCGCGAAGGTGCCGGACACGGTGTTGGCGGTGACGGTGACGCAGGCCTGCCCGTTCGCGTCGGTGGTGACCGACGTCGCCGAGAGCGTGCCGCGGGCGCCGCTGCCCGGGACCGAGAAGTTCACGTTCTTGCCGATGATCGGCGTGCCGCCCGAGGTGCGGGCCTCGACGCAGACCTGGGTCCCGAAGGCCGTGCCGACGGTCGTCGCCTGCGTGCCGCCGGTCACCTGCAGGAAGGCGCCGGTGGTGAGGGCCGGGAAGGTCGCCACGACGTTGTGGTTGGCGGTGATGTTGCTGATGGTGTACGCGCCCCCGGAGACCGAGCCGAGCACGTTCGCGCCGTTGTCGGTGAGCGCGCTCGGCGAGCCGCTGATGGTGCAGGTCGAGGAGCCCGTGTTGAGCACGGTGGGCGGGCTGCAGGAGATGAGGCCGTTGCCCGCGGCGCTCGCGCTGATGGCCCAGGTCTGCGGGCCGAATGCGGCGGTGACCGTCTTCGCCGCGTCCATCGTCACGGTGCAGGTGGCGGCGAGGCCGGTGCAGGCGCCCGACCAGCCGGCGAAGGAGGACCCGGCGTCGGCGGCGGCGGTGAGGGTCACCGAACTGCCCTCGACGTAGGTCCCGGTGTCGCTGTTGCACGCGGTCTGGCAGTCGACGCCGGAGGGGACGGAGACCACCCGGCCGGTGCCGTGGCCGTAGGCGCCGTCCGCCTTGTTCACGGTGAGGACGTAGAGGTTGCCGAGGTCGGTGTAGTCGACCGCGACGTCGTTGTCGGAGCGGGAGTCGGTGACGCCGGCGGGGACGGCGATGCTCGCGGTGTTGACGATCGTGCCCGCGCCGCTGCCCGCGTCGGCCTGGGCCGTGACGCTGAAGGTGACGGTCGAGCCGACCGGCAGGTCGAGGAGCTGGCTCGGCGCGCCGGTGCCGGACGCGGTGGTGCAGGCCGCGCCGCCGGAGGTCGCGCACGTCCAGCTCTGGTTCGCGGCGGTGACGTGCGCCGGCACCGCGTCGGTGAACTGCGCGCCGGTCACGGCGGAGGGGCCGGAGTTGGCGACCACGATGGTGTAGGTCGTGGAGGCGCCCCAGCTCATCGCGGCGAGGCCGTCGGTCTTCGTGACCGAGAGATCGGCGTAGGTCACGCCGGAGGTGACGCTCGTGATCCAGAGGGGCCCGAGGAGCTTCGAGACGCCGTCCGCCGCGATGGTGTAGTTGCCGTGGTTGATGCTGCCGCCGGCGCCCGCCGTGACGTTCACCGTGATGGTGAAGGAGCCCGAGGAGGACGGGTTCACCGAGCCGACGTTGCAGGTGACGTTGCCCGTGCCGCCGGCCGCCGGGGTGGTGCAGCTCGCGCCGGGCGCGTTGAGCGAGGCGAAGGTGGTCCCGGTGGGGAGCGTCTCGACGATGGTGACGTTGGTGCCGGTGCCGGCCCCGTCGTTCCGGTAGTCGACCGTGTACGTCATGGTCGTGCCGGTGTTGACCGTGGCCGGACCGGTGGTCTTGACCGCGAGGCCCGGCAGCACCGGGCCGAGGCCGTCGACGTAGACGTGGCCGAAGTGGCCGCCCTGCGAGCAGCCGGCCGCGACCACGACCACCTCGACGACGTCGCCGATCGCGAGCGCGGAGGGGCCCGGCGAGATGTCGATCGACTGCCAGTCGGTGTAGAGGACGCCGGTCGACGGGTCGGTCTTCCAGGGCACGCCCGCCTGGTTCGAGAAGTTGAAGGTGTGGAAGAGCTGCGTGCCGCGGGTGACGTTGTTGAGCTCGACGTAGAAGTACGGCTGCTGCGTCGCCGCGTGGCTCGGGTTCTCGAGGACCGGGGCGACCGCGAAGCGCAGGTGGGGCTTGCCGTCGGACGGGTCGACGTCGGCCGTCGAGACCGTCATCTGCTGGCGGATGGCGTTCGCGTTGTTGCCCGAGCCTTGCTCGTTCACGACCGCGACCCGGGTGCCGAACCGCGGGATCCGCAGGGTCGCACCCGCCGAGAGGCCCGCCGGGATCACGGTCTCCGAAGCACCGGTCTTGACCGAGGTGAGGACCGAGCCGCCCGTGGTGAGCGCGAGCTGCGAGAAGGTGGCGGGCGTCGAGGTCGAGAGACCGACGTTCCGGTAGGTGTTCACCGTCCAGCCGGTGAGGTCGCCCATCTCGAAGTCGCCGTTCACCCACACGGCGTCGGAGTGCGTGGTGACCCGCGGCGTGGCGGCGGGCTCGGGCGAGGGCTTGCCGCAGGCGGCGAGCGCGGCGGCGGCGACGAGGGCGAGGCGGGAGAGAGTCCGGTGGTGAGCGGCGAGCACGTGCGACCTCCTGCCCCGTGAACCGGGGCGGACGCCGCAAGAGCACCCTCCGCGCCACCCGCCCCGCCGCGCGGAGGTCGGCGATCACCCGGAGATCCCTGGGTTTACAGATCGTCTCAGGCTGAGACACGGGGGGGTGCCCGCGACCCCCGGGGTGGGCCGGAACGCTCACCCCACGAACGGATCGACCGCAGGTGAAATCTCAGGAGGCGGCGGGGGCGCGCAGGCGCGCGAGCTCGCCGTCGAGCTCGGCGACGACGGCGTCCACCGCCTCCGGATCGAGGGACGCCGCCGCGGCTCTCATCCTCGCCGCCCACCGCCCCACGCCGGCGTCGCCGTGGTCCCGGGCGAGCGCCTCCGCCCGGGCCGCGAGCGCGAGCGCGGCCGCCGCGCTCGGGAGCTCGGCGAGCGCCCGTGCCCCGGGCCGGAGCTCGCGCTCGATGGTGTCCGCGAGCGCGCCCCCCTGGGCCTCTGGTCCGGACGCGGCCGCCGTCCGACGGGTCGCGCCCGGGAGCACGCCCGCGAGCGCCGCGAGGAGCTCGTCGCGGGTGGCGGGCTTCGGGACGAGGCCGTCGAAGCCCTCCGGCAGGGCCTCGCCGGGCGGGGCCGCGGTCCAGGCGAGCAGCGCCGGGCGCGGCCGCCTCGACAGGCGGCGCGCGACCTCCCGGCCGCTCATGCCAGGCATCCGGAGGTCGAGGAGCGCGGCGGCGAACGGCCGCGCCTCGAGCGCCGCGAGGGCCTCCTCGCCGCGCGACGCGACCGCGAGCTCCAGCGGCTGGCCCTCGAGGTAGCTCCTCACCAGGGCGAGGTTCGCGGGCTCGTCGTCCGCGACGAGGAGCCGTACGCCGGGGAGCCGCCACTCCTCGCGGGCGGGCGCGGGCGGGCCCGCGAGGTCGAGCGGCACGCCCGGCAGGGACACGCGGACGGTGGTGCCCTTCCCCTCCGCGCTCTCCACGGTGATCCGGCCGCCCATCCACTCTGCGAACCGCCGGCTCACCCACAGGCCGAGCCCGGTCCCCTCCCCCGCCTCGGCCGCGCCGCGCTCGAACGGCTCGAACAGGCGTGGGAGCTCGTCGGCGGGGATCCCGGGGCCCGTGTCGGCCACCTCGAGCTCGAGGTCCACCTGCCCGGGGCCGCCGGGCCTCGCCCGGGCGCGGAGCACGATCTCCCCCGCCCGCGTGGCGCGCGCCGCGTTGCCGGCGAGGTTGAGCAGGATCTGGCGCACCCGCCCGACGTCGAGCCGCACGCCCCCGGGCAGCCCGGCCGCCTCCACCCGCAGCCCGACCCCGCGGACCTCGCAGCGGGGCGCCACGAGGCGGCGCACCTCCTCGAGGAGCGCGGCCGGCGAGCACCACGCCGCGCGCACCGTCGCGCCCTTCGCCTCGCCGCGCGCGAGCTCGAGCACGTCCACGAGGAGATCCGAGAGCGCCCGGCCGGCCATCCGGATCGAGGAGAGCGCCTCGCGGTCCTCCGGGTGCCCGCGGCGCAGCAGCACCTCCGAGAACCCCAGGATGGCGTTCAGCGGGGTGAGGATCTCGTGCGACACGCTCGCGAGGAACACGCTCTTCGCGCGGTCGGCGACCTGCGCCGCGGCCAGCGCCTCCTCGCGCTCCCGGCGGAGCGCCTCCTCCTCGCGCAGCGCGAGGAACTGCTCGCGCCGGATCCGGTGCAGGCGCCAGGACATCGTCGCGCCGGCGCCGATCGCGAGCCCGAAGGCGCCGACGATCGCCGACTCCGCGGGGCCGGGGAGCGGCGCCCGGAAGACGCGGAGCACCACGAGCAGCGCGGCGAGGTGGCTCGCGCCCACGACCGCCTGCAGGCGGAACGGGAGCGGCACGAACGCCCAGAAGGCGCTCACGAGCGACACCTCGGTGACGAAGTTGAAGTACCAGTCCCGCGGGCGGCTCGCGCCGAGCACCACGAGGAAGCCCATGAGCAGGAGCCCGAGGCCGGTGACGACGGCGTCGAACCGCTCGGGCCCGGCGCCCGGCCGCAGGAGGCGCAGGCCCACGAGGACCGCCCCCAGGTACGCGAACCGCACCGCGAGCAGCCCCACGAACGCGGGCCCGGTGCCCAGGAAGTGGACGTCGCTGGGGATGAAGAGGAACCCCGCCAGCGAGGCGAAGAGCAAGAAGATCGTGGCGCTGCGGACGTGCTCGCGGAGGTGGGCCCTGCGGTACGCGCCCTCGAGCGCCGGGTCGGCGATCCGGGTGCCGGAGATGCGCGCGGCCCCGCTCACTCGATCCCCAGGTCCTTGAGGCGCCGGTAGAGCGTCGCCCTGCTGATGCCGAGGTCGCGCGACGCCGCCGACCGGTTCCCCTCGGCGCGCTCGAGCGCCTGGAGCACCGCGCGCCGCTCGAGGTCCGCGAGGCGCAGGCTCTCGGCCGGCTCCTCGCGGCTCGCCGGCTCCTCCGCGAGCTCGACCACGAGCACGCCCGCGCGCATGAAGAGATCCCGCCGCAGCCGGCCGTTGCGCACGAGCTCCTCAGGGCGGGCCGAGGTGGCGCAGACGAGGCGGAACGCGGGGCCACCCTCCGGGGCGGCGCGCTCGCCGCCGGCCGACGCCACCGCGGCGGCGAGGCCCGCCTGGGCAGCCGGCGAGAGGAGCTCGAGGCCGTCCACGAAGAGGGTGCCGCCCGCGGCCTCGGCGACGAGCCCCTTCCCCACCCCGCCCGCGCCGGCGCCGAACAGGGCCGCGGCGTGGTCCTCCGGCGGCGCGGCCCGGCAGTCGAGCCGCTCGAACGGCCCGCCCGCCCGCGACGAGCCTGCGTGGATGGCGCGCGCGGCGCCCTCGCCCTCGCCGGCCCTGCAGCGCAGGAGCACCGAGACGTCGTGGGCCATCGCCCGGTCGAGCGAGCGGCTCCGCGCCGCGGCCGCCGGCCGGCCCTCCACGCCGCGCGGGACCGGCGCGAGCCGGGCGAGCGCGGACGCGAGCTCGTGGTGGCGCAGCGCGTTCGCCACCGTCGCGAGGAGCCGGTGCTGCTCGAGCGGCTTCGTGAGGTAGTCGTACGCCCCGGCCTTCAGGCACTCGACCGCCACCTCCGCCTCGCGGTGCGCGGTGAGCACCACCACCGGGACGCGCTGCAGCCGGAACACGAGCCGCCGGAGGACCTCGAGCCCCGGCAGCCCGGGCAGCTCGAGGTCGAGCAGGATCACCGCGGGGGTCAGCGCCTCGAGGAGGGCGAGCGCGGCCTCCCCGCTCTCCGCCTCCTGCAGCGCGACCCCGGTCGGCTCGAGCCAGAGCGCGAGCTGCGCCCGCACCGCGGGATCGTCGTCGACGGCGAGCACGGCAGCGGAGGCCTCCACGCGGCGGAGCATACTGCCGGCCCGGGCCCCCGTCGAAACGGCGACGGCCCGGGCCGCGCGAGGCGGACCGGGCCGTCGGAGCGGCGCGACGCGGGGGCGTCGCCTACTTCACGATCACCATCTCGACGCGGCGGTTGGCCGAGCGGCCCTCCTCCGTGGCGTTGTCGGCGATCGGCTTCGTCGGGCCGTAGCCGGCGGAGACGAGCCGGTCGGCGGCGATGCCGCCCTTCTTCACGAGCCAGTCGACGACCGCCGCGGCGCGCTTCTTCGAGAGCGCGGTGTTGGTGGCCTCGGCGCCGACGTTGTCGGTGTGGCCCTCGATCGAGAGCTTCTTGACCTCGGGGTGCGCGGCGAGCGCCTCGGCGACCGCCTTCAGCACGGGCTCGGAGACCGGGTTGATGGTCGCCTTGCCGGTGTTGAACTGGATCTTCTCCTTGAGGTCGAAGCCCTTGTCGGTGACCACGATGAGCTGCTTGCAGCCGTTCTTCTTCGGGTCGCTCGACTTCTCGCCCTTCTGGTCCGGGCACGCGTCGGAGTCGTCCGGGATCCCGTCGCCGTCGCGGTCCGGCTTCGCGGCCTCGGCGGCGGCCTTGGCCGCGGCGGCCTCGGCGGCGGCCTTCGCGGCGGCGGCCTCGGCGGCGGCCTTCGCCTCCGCGGCGGCCTTCTCGGCCGCGGCCTTCTCGGCGGCGAGCTTCTCGGCGGCCGCCTTCTCGGCGGCGGCCTTCTCCGCCGCGGCCTTCTCGGCGGCGGCGCGCGCCGCGGCGTCCCAGTCGGCGAGGTCATCGAACGTGCCGCGGAAGCCGATGGTGAACCAGCCGTGCATGGTCTTGCCCGGGTCACGCGAGGCGCCGGGGACCGTGTAGCTCTCGTAGCGGCCGAACTGGTACTGGACGAACGGGCCGACGCCGAACGTGTCGTTCACCGGCCACTCCCAGCCGGCGGCGAGCCGGAGGAGGTCGATGCCCTCCGCCTTCGTCTTCACCTTCGTGACCTCGTAGGTGGTCTTCTCCCAGCCGATGCCGACGCTCGCCCACGGGCTGACCGGGCGGGTGGCGAAGCGGTACTGGAGCTGGAGGCCGAAGTCGGTCGCGCTGCCGCTGCAGGAGGCGTCCACGGGGCAGACGCTGCCGGGGTGCACGAAGCCGTAGGACACGTACGCGCCGAGCATGACCTTCGGGAGCACCTTGAAGCCGAGGTCGAGCTGGATGGGCACCTGGGAGTTCAGGGTGTCCCGCATCTTGACGTCCTCGGAGTAGTTCTGCACGCCGACGGCGTAACCGAGGCGAAGCGACGCCGCGTACTGCGCGCGGGCGGCCGCGGGGGCGAGCGACGCGACGAGCGCGATCGCGAGGGCGAGCTTCTTCATGAGGTCCTCCTCCTTCCCCGGGGCCCGACGCGGCCGCGGGGGCGCGTCTGGCGCGCAGGGACTGCGGGGTGCTGGGTTGTCCGAGCGTGTAGGCTCAAACGCCCGAAAGGGCCATCGGGGAAATCCGGAACCGCGCGGGGATGCCTCCACGGCGTGCGGCCGTTCGCTCGCGGTGCACTTTGCTCCCAGCAAAAACGCGCGCGGAGCGGCCGCGGCGCGGCCTCAGATGCTGAAGGCCGCGGCCAGGGCCGCCAGCGCCGCGGCGAGCAGCGCGAGCCACGCGACCGTCCACGTCGCGTCCACCTCGGGCGCCGGTGCGGCCGCGGGCTCCGCGTGGTGCTCGCGCTCGAGGTCGGGCGCGAGCAGGTCGCGGGCGCGGGCGAGATCGCTCGCGGGGACGAGGAGGCGGATGCAGAGCACCTCGGGCCGCGGCGCGCCCTCGACCCCGTCCTGCACGGCCGCGACGATGCCGTCCGACTCGAGGAGGCCGCGCGCCCGCTCCGCGTCCGGGGTGCTCCCGAACACCGCGACGGTGCGAAAGTCGGCCCAGTGCTGGTCGACCGGCAAGTCAGCCTCCCCCCCGCCGACATGCTCGCACACGCAACGCGGCGGTCGAGGGCGCGGCGTTGCGGTTTTCCGCCGCAATCCGGCCCCCGGCTTCGGTGCTGGGCACCTCAGGGCGCCGGGGGCAGGCCCCCGGCTTCGGTGCTGGGCACCTCAGGGCGCCGGGGGCAGGCCCCCGGCTTCGGTGCTGGGCACCTCAGGGCGCCGGGGGCAGGCCCCGGCACGCAGTGTCAGACCCGTCGACTAGCGTTCCGGGCGCTGCCCTCGGGTGGCGTTCTGAACAGTCCAGCAGTCGAGGAGGTAGAAGCGATGGCCGTCAAGGTCATGGTGGCGTCTGCGATCGTGAAGGGCGACACCGCGAAGCCGGCGCCCGCCCCCCGCCGCGAGGCCGCGGCCACGCCGAAGCCCAAGCGGCGGCGCTCCGCGGTCTACGACGCGGACGGCAACGAGGTGCTCATCACCCTCATGTGCCAGAAGTGCCACAAGATGCGGCCCCTCTCGCTGTTCGGGCTCCGCAAGATGTCCGACGGCACGATCCGCAACCAGCCCTGGTGCCGGAGCTGCCGGTCGGGCGCGGGCAACGGCAAGGGCAAGGAAGCCTCGCAGACCGAGGAGTCCCCGATTTCCGGGGAGTCCCCGCTCGACGCCGCCCCCTCGGCAGACGCCGACGCCCCGGCCTCGCCCGCCCGCCGGAACCCGGCGGCCGAGATCGCGGCCGCCCTGGCCGCCGGGCGCGGCTGAGACGAAACCTCGCGTTCCGGCCTGGGTTTCTGGCGGTCGTTTGTCTTTGCGGCACAGCCCTCGGACGGGTAGATTTCGCCCGCTCCGGGCGGCCCCACGCGCCCGGGTGCGCAGTCCTCTGGATCCCCCCCAAGCGCCCGGAGAGACCCGATGGCCGACACCACGCTCAAGCGGACCCTGAAGGCCAAGATCGAGGCCTTCCGCCCGCGCACCCAGCGTCTCATCAAGGAGTTCGACAAGGTCGTCATCGACGAGGTGACGATCGGCCAGGCGATCGGCGGCGCCCGCGACGTGAAGTGCCTCGTCACGGACATCTCGTACCTGGACCCCCAGGAGGGCATCCGCTTCCGCGGCAAGACCATCCCGGAGACGTTCGCCGCCCTGCCCCGCGAGCCGGGCATGGAGCAGCCGACCGTCGAGTCCTTCTTCTACTTCCTCCTCACCGGCGACATCCCGAGCCTCGAGCAGGCGCGCGAGGTCGTCGCCGACTGGCGCGAGCGCGGCCAGGTCCCGAGCTACGTGTTCGACGTGCTGCGCGCGCTGCCCCGCGACAGCCACCCGATGACGATGCTCTCGGCGGCCATCGTCTCGATGCAGCGCGAGTCGACGTTCGCGCACCGGTACCACGAGGGCAACCTCAAGAAGGCCGACTACTGGGAGCCGACGTACGAGGACGCGATGACGCTCCTCGCGCGCCTCCCGCGCGTCGCCGCGTACATCTACCGGATGAAGTACAAGCAGGACACGTTCATCGAGCCGGATCCCAAGCTCGACTGGGGCGGCAACTTCGCCCGGATGATGGGCGTGCCGCCGCCCTACGACGACGTGGCGCGCATGTACTTCATCCTGCACTCCGACCACGAGGTCGGGAACGTGTCCGCGCACGCCACCCACCTCGTCGGCTCGGCGCTCTCCGACGCCTACTACTCGCTCTCCGCCGGCATCAACGGCCTCGCCGGCCCGCTGCACGGCCTCGCCAACCAGGAGGTCCTGGGCTGGATCCAGGGCGCGATGAAGAAGCTCGACGGCAAGGTCCCGTCGAAGGAGCAGCTCGAGAAGTTCCTCTGGGACACGCTCAACGCCGGCCAGGTCATCCCCGGCTACGGCCACGCCGTGCTCCGCAAGACCGACCCGCGCTTCACCGCCCAGAACGAGTTCGCCAAGAAGCACATGCCGGACGACCCGCTCTTCCAGCTCGTGAACCTCATGCTCGAGGTCGCCCCGGGCGTGCTCACGAAGCACGGGAAGACGAAGAACCCGTGGCCGAACGTGGACGCCCACTCCGGCGTCATCCAGTGGCACTACGGCGTCCGCGAGTACGAGTTCTACACGGTGCTCTTCGGCGTCGGCCGCGCCCTCGGCGTGCTCGCGAACCTCGTGTGGGACCGGGGCCTCGGCTACGCGCTCGAGCGCCCGAAGTCGGTCACGACCGACATGCTCGAGAAGTGGGCCGCCGCCGGCGGCGGCAAGGGCGCGTAGCCCGGTCGCGCAGGCGCGGAGCTCGGGCGGCGAGGCGCGCGGGCGCCTAAGAGCTGTCCCATTGGCTCCGCTTGAGATTGTGAAGGACGGCGACGGCAGCCACGGTTGCCGCGAGGTGGCGACCGCGTCGGCGGTGGTCGCGGAGAACGCGCCAGTCCTTGAGGCGAGCGAGGACGTGCTCGACGCGAGCCCGGCGGCGGCGATGGCGACGCCAGGCGCGATCTCGAACGATCCTGTTGCTCACGAAGACGGGGATGCAAAGGCCAGCGACGCCGCGGTACCCGCCGTCTGCCAGCACGCGCCGATGCTCGTTGCACAGCGACTCGACCTCGGAGCCACGAAAGTGAAGCGGGTCGTTCCGGTTGCCTGGACCTCCGGCGGACGTGGCCACGACGCGCCTGTCTCGTCAGCGCACGAGCACCTGAGCGTTGCACGACCAGCGGTAGTTCTTGGATTTCGCAGCGCGGGCGTGGTCGCGGGCAGGGATGAGGTGCCATTGACGATCCAGGTCTCACGACGATCGCGCCGGGCGGGAGGACAAGCGAGGCCGGCGAGTCGGGGCGTGAAGGCTGCGACGATGCGATGGACCGTCGACTTCGAGAGGCCGACGATGGCGGCGAGCTCGCGCAGGGACGACCTCGGCGCCTGGCGGCGGGCAGCCTGCGCCAGAGACGAGCGAGGTCGGCCCATGAGATGGCCGCGAGGGAGAGCAGGCGGTGGCTGGGAATGAGCGTCTCGGACACGCCGGGCTGGAACCTCGGAGCCCATTCCGCTTCTTCCACGAGGCGGTCGAGGTCCTGAACGCCTGTCAGGGTCTTGGCCTAAAGTGAAAATGTGAAGGCTGAGGCCAAGCGGACGCGCGGTCCGAACAAGCACGAGCCTTGGGCACGCCGGGCCGAGGACGGCGTGTCGGTCCTGCGCCTCGCCCTCGACGTCCACGATCCACTGCAGCGTCGGTGGCTGGAGCGGATGTTCGCGAACGCGTACCGGGTGCGGCGGGCGCTGCAGCGGGCCGCCCGAAACCGCGCGCGGGCGTACTGGGCGGCGAAGCACGAACGTGCACGGGACGCCGCGGGTACGCGCGACCGGCTCGGCCTGAGCCGGGATGCGCTCGAGCACACCGCGTACGCCCTTCTCGACGCGGCCCCTCACCTCCGCTGTTTCGTCACGAAGGCGCTCGCGATGCACCTCGCCGCCTCGGTCTGGTCGGGGGTAGAGCGGCACCTGTTCTCCGACGCGACCGGGAAGCGCCAAGGACTGCTCCACGTCGGGCGGTGGTTCGACTTCAAGAGGCTGCCCGGCCGCGCGCGGTCCCACACGACCGCACGGAAGTGGGAGACCTTCCGGCTCCACGGTTCGCTCGCGGGCCAAGGAAGTCGTCCCTCGGGTACCGGCGCTCGGGTCGACTGGTGGGCCTACCAAGGTCCTCTCGTGCTCGTGTTCAGCGGGCTCGCCGATGGGACGCTGGTCCTCCCCGTTCGACTGCCCTCGGCGCCCTGCAACCAGCCCATCCTGGAGTACTTCCTCGCCGACCCGAGCCTCTGGCACAAGGTCGACCTCGTCCGCACCCGGGCGCCTCACGCGCCGGGCGGCTGGCGTTACGAAGCCCACCTGATGGTGCTGAAGGACCCCTACGCCTCAGCGGCGACGAGGGCGCGCCGGGCGGAGGTCGCCGTGGCCGAGGCTGACCGCGTCGCAGGGGTGGACGTCAACGTGTCGAACCTGACGATCGCCTCGCAGGTGGCGGGAGGCGAGTTGCGGCTCACACGGATCGAGCGCGATGCAGCCACGAGGGATCGGGACAGTGGACGGCGGCGCCGCGAACGCCGCAGGCAACGGGCGCTCGACCGGTCCCGCCGGGCCGCCAACCGCGAGCAGTATCAACTTTCGAAGCGGCAGGAGAAGCGCGCCCGGCGTCGCGCCTCCGCTGGCCTCTCGCCCGTGGAGGTCATCCCGCGGGGGCCGAGGATCGCGAGGACCGACGCCGTGCCGCTCCAGGCCTACCGGCGAGACCGGCTCTCCAGGCGCCACCGGCGGCTCCGGGCTGAGGAGGTCGCCGCCGCGGCGGCCGCTGCGCAGGCGCGGCGTGACCGCGCCAGGCGCGTGGCCGCCCAGGTCATCCGCACCCACGGCTACCGGCTGTTCGTCGAGGAAGGACCCATCTCCGCGTGGGCGCGCAACTGGGGCAGCGGTGTGGCCGCATTCACGCCGGGCCTGCTCGTCTCGGCCATCGACCGCGAGGCGAAGGCAGTGGCTGGATTCGCGGAAGCCCATGGAGGCCTCGTCCGGATCCCGACACGCACGACCGCGCTCTCACAGCATTGCCCCTGTGGTGCTCGGGTGCCGAAGACGCTCGCCGACCGGGTCCACCGCTGCCCGCGCTGCGGTCTCGAGGGCGATCGCGACGCCGTCTCCGCGCTGCTCGCGAGCTTCGTCGTTCTCGACCGCCCAGGCGAACCCGGCTCGGCGCGCGTCGACTACGCCGCCGCGAACGACGCCCGCCCCGGAATCCAGCGCCTCCTCACTCCGCACCTGTCTCTCGGGTGGCAAGACACCCGGTCCGAGTCAAACGACCTCTTCGTCCGCGAGGCCTGCTGCCCCGCGGGGCGGACGTCCACACCGGCCTCATCGCCGGTGGCTCGGCGAAGCACCGGCACGGCCACGGGCCCAACCCGGGATGAGCCTCCCTTGCGTGAGGCCACGTCCGAGCGGGCCCGATGGCGAACCGGTCTGCCCCGCGATTCGTTTGTTGAGTGGGACAGCTCTTAGGCCGCCAGCCCGGGCTCGACCGCGGCGTCCGCCGGAGGCCAGGTAGGCAGGGCCGGCTGGCCCTCGGCCGCGCCGTCGTCGCCGGTCAGCCGCTCCTTGACCTTCTCGTAGGCCTTCGAGGCCTCGCGCGCCTTCTGCGCGCGCGCGTCGGCGATCATCCGCGCGGCCATCCCCGCCACCGCGAGATCCTGGGACGACGGGCTCGCGGGCGCGAGCGCGGCGCGCTGGACGCGCTCCGCGTTCGCGATGGTCTCGTCCGGCGTCGAGCCCGCGCGCAGCGAGACGGGCACCTCGCCGCCCACCGCGTACAGCCGGCCGTCGGGCCCGAGCTGGTACGTGTAGCTCGCCCCGCCGCCGGCCGCGCCCGCCGACGCCATGTGGGCGGCCTCGTGGGCGTGGACCTCGGCGTCGCGGGCCTTCAGCTTCTCGACGACCTGCTGCTCCTCCGGCGAGAGCTTCTTCCCCCCGAGCGCCTTCGCGTCCGCGGACACCGTCACCTTGTCCGTCGGCGTCCGGGTGGCCCGCGGCGCGGGCTCGGCCGGGGCGGTCGACGACCGCTCGTCCGGATCGATGGTCCGGAACCGGGTCGGATCGACGGAGGTGGCGAGGGCCCAGTACACCGCAGTGGATGTTGGCACCTTCCCCGCATCCCCGCAGCGGGTGATGGGGGAGGGGCCGGGCGGACCCTGCGTGTACCGAGTGTCTCCGGGCGCTTGGGCACCGCGGGCGGGGTCCCGCGGGCCCCGCCCGCCGTACTACCGCGTCGCGGATGCGGCGAGCGCGTCGTCGCCGAGCGCCGCGGCGAGGCGGGCGCGCTCCGCGTCGAAGGCCGGGCGCGCGGCGTCGGGCAGCGCGCGCCGGGTGGTGCGGTGGATCTCGAAGGGATCGAGCACCCGGCCGGACGCGTCCTCGAGCTGGTAGTGGAGGTGCGGCGCGAAGGAGTGTCCGGAGTTGCCGGAGCGCGCGATCAGCGCGCCCTTCGAGAAGCGGGCGCCGGGCTTCAGCTCCTTCGGCAGCTCGTCGAGGTGGAGGAGCTTCGCCACCCGGCCGGTCGCCACGTCGCGCAGCTCCAGGCAGTTGCCGTTCGCGCGCCAGTTCCAGTTCTTGCGCTCGAGCACGCCGTCGAACGGCGCCTTCACCGGGGTGCCCACCGGGGTGCGGAAGTCGATGCCCTCGTGGCGGCGGCCGTCGCGCAGGAGCGAGGTGACCTGGTCGTAGTCGTCGAGCGGCGCGTCCACGAGCCGCTCCTCGAGCTCGTGCCCGTCGGTGCGGTAGTAGCGCGGCCACTTCTCGCCGGGCGCCTGGAACCGCCACGCCTCGAGGGTGCGCCCGAGCTTCTGGGAGGTGTAGCGCGCCGCGAGCACGACCGGCTCCGGGCGGGCCGCGCCGTCCGGGACCACGGTCCCGGCGCGGCGGTAGAGCACCTCGAGCCGGTCGCCGCGGACCGCCTCGCGCGACACGCGGAGATCCCAGACGAGGAGCCGGTTCACGACCTGGGTGAGCTGCTCGGCGAGGTCGCGGTCCGCCGGCGGGATCGCGCGCGCGACGGCCTCCTCGAGCGGGCCCTGGAGGGTGGCGACGAGGCGGCCGGACGACGCGGCGGGCGCGGCCTGGGTGAGGGTCGCGGGCTGGACCGGGGCGGCCGCCGGCGACGGAGCCGCCTGGCCCGCCTGGCCCGCCGGGACGGCGACGGGGGCGACGACGGGCGTCGTGGCCGCGGGGGCCGCCGCCTGCGGGGCCGGCGCGGCGCCCTGCGCCGGCGCCGGGGCGGGGACCGCCGCGGGCGCGGTGGCGCGCCCCAGCCAGAACCCGGCGCCGAGCGAGGCGCCGACGAGCACGGCGAGGAAGACGAGGCGGAGGACTCCGCCGGAGGACCCGCCGTCTCGGCTGGGGGGCGGGGTGAGGCTGACGCTGACCATGGTGAGAGGCTCCCGGTTGCTGGAACGCTCGCGGAGGGTGCGATCTTCCTGCTGCTAGAAGCTGAAGCGCTCCACGACCTCTCGGGTCCACTCCAGGATCGTCGGCCAGCCGACCACGGCGTCGAGCGCACGCTCGGCGCGGTCGAGCGGCACCTTCTCCTCCACCACGCTCGCGCTGCAGGCCACGAGGCGGAGGCCCTCGCCGCGCGCGGCGTGCAGCTGGCCGGCGGGCTCGCCCGGCTCGGCCTCGCCGAAGGCGGCCTCCACGATCGCGCTCACGGCGGGGCCGAAGAGGAACACGTCCACCCGGGCGCCCATGGAGACCCCGGTCATGGCCGCGGAGGCCGCGAGCCGGAGGGCACCCGGGTCGGCGTGGGCCAGGAAGACGGCGACGCGGCGTTCGTTCACGGCGGCTGTTTTACGCCCCCGCCGGGCGTTGTGCTATGAGGTCGCCGGTCATGTCCGACGAGAAGCAGAAGAAGGAGTCGGGCCCGGTCGTGGTTCGCAAGGTCCACCTCCGGCCGCCCCCGCCCGGCGCGCCGATCGAGGCGCCGCAGGAAGAGGTCCTCGCGCCCGCGCCGCGCGCGGCGTCCACCGCCGTCGAGAAGGACGACCGTCCCCTCTGGCAGCGCGTCGCCGACAAGGCCGGCGCGCCCGGCGGCGCCCCCGGCGGCCGGCCCGCCCCCCGCGGCCGTGGACCCGGTGGCCCCGGCGGCCGGGGCGGTCCTCCCGGCCGCGGCGGTCCGCCCGGCGGTGGCCGCGGCGAGCGCGGCGGCCGCGGTGATCGCCGCGAGCGCCCGCCCCGCGACGGCGCCCCCGAGGCGCACGCGGAGCCGAAGGCCCCGCCGCTCCCCAAGGGCGCGCCGCCCCCGGCCCCCGAGATCCTGGCGCCCGACGAGGGCTCCTTCGCCGACATGTTCGCCGCCTCCGGCGCGGCCGCGGCCCCGCGCCGCCGCTTCGCCGTCGGCGAGAAGGTCGCCGGCAAGATCATCCAGCTCGGCCACGACGTGGCCTTCCTCGAGCTCGGCTCGGGCGTCGCCGAGGGCATGATCGACGTCGCCGAGCTGAAGGACGACGAGGGCAACGTCACGCTCCGCGAGGGCGACATCGTCGACGGCGTCGTCATCCAGGCGACCGACCGCGGCGTGCTCGTCTCCCGTGGGCACGCGAAGACCCCCCGCGACCACGCCCGCGAGGCGCTCGTCGAGGCGGCCCAGACCGGCCTGCCCGTCGAGGGGCTCGTGAAGGCCGTGAACAAGGGCGGGCTCGAGGTCGAGGTCCACGGCGAGCGGGCGTTCTGCCCGATCTCGCAGGTGGACGTCCGCTTCGTCGCCGACCCGTCGGTCTTCGTCGGCCAGAAGCTCCAGTTCAAGGTGCAGCGCGCCGACGGCCGCGACGCCGTCCTCTCGCGCCGCGCGCTCCTCGAGGAGGAGCGGGCCGCGAAGGCGGCGGCCACCCGCGAGAAGCTCGCGCCGGGCGCGGTCTTCGAGGGCACGGTCACGAGCGTGCAGGACTACGGCGCGTTCGTGGACCTCGGCGGCGTCGAGGGGCTCGTGCACGTCTCCGAGCTCGCCTGGGACCGCACCTCGAAGCCGGGCGATCTCCTGAAGGCGGGCGACACGGTCAGCGTCCAGGTGCTGCGCATCGACGAGGACCCGAAGAAGGGCGAGCGCATCGCGCTCTCGGTGAAGGCGCTGCAGCCGAGGCCCGAGCCCGCCCCGGTGCCCGACGCGCCGCCGCGTCCGGAGCGCCCCGCCCCGCCCCCGCCGCCGAAGGTGGGCGACGTGGTCGAGGCGAGCGTCGACAAGATCGAGAGCTTCGGCGTCTTCGTGCGCTTCGCCGGCGGCCGCGGCCTCGTGCCCGCGAGCGAGACCGGCACGCCCCGCGGCGCCGACCTCCGCCGCTCGTTCAAGCCGGGCGACACCTTCAAGGTGCTCGTCCTCGCGATCGACGAGCAGCACCGCATCCGGCTCTCGAAGTCGGGCGCCGAGGACGCCGCCGAGCGCGCCGAGGCGGCCGAGTACCTGAAGAAGTCCGCGCCCCGGCAGTCGGGCAAGGGCTTCGGGACGCTGGGCGACCTCCTGAAGGCGAAGCTCGAGAAGAAGGACTGAAAGACCGGGTCGGCCGTTCACGCCGCGCTGCGTAGCGCCGCCGCAGGGCCCTCGTTCGGCCCGGTGGCGAGGTCGTTCGTCTCATCCGCTCCCGCACCCGGGCGCAAACTTCGCGCACCTCCGGTGCGGGCTCGACGGGCAGCCGCCCGTGCGCTAGCTTCGGGGCCCCCATTCAGGACCCCTCGCCGGGCGACCCGTGCGCCCAGGAAAGGAAGCGCGAATGTCGACGGAGCGTCCGACCAAGAATCCGCACCTGCTCGCCTGGGTCGATGAGATGGCCCGCCTCTGCAAGCCGGACAAGGTCGTCTGGTGCGACGGCTCGGCGGAGGAGAAGAAGCGCCTCACCGAGGAGGCGGTGGCGAAGAAGGTCCTGATCCCGCTCGACCAGAAGAAGTGGCCGGGCTGCTACTACCACCACTCCGACAAGAACGACGTCGCCCGCGTCGAGCACCTCACCTTCATCTGCACGCCGACGAAGGCCGAGGCCGGCCCCACCAACAACTGGATGGATCCGGGCGAGGCCTACAGGAAGCTCGGCGCGCTCTACGACGGCTCGATGAAGGGCCGCACGATGTACGTCGTGCCCTACGTGATGGGCCCGGTGGCCTCGCCGTTCGCGAAGGTCGGCGTCGAGCTCACCGACTCGATCTACGTCGCCCTCAACATGGGGCTCATGACGCGCATGGGCACCGCCGCCCTCGACCGCCTCGGCGACTCGAGCCGCGACTTCAACAAGGGCCTGCACGCGACGCGCGACCTCAACCCCGACGCCCGCTTCATCTGCCACTTCCCCCAGGACAACACGATCTGGTCGGTGGGCTCCGGCTACGGCGGCAACGCGCTCCTCGGCAAGAAGTGCCTCGCGCTCCGCATCGGCAGCCACCTCGCCCGCCAGGAGGGCTGGCTCGCCGAGCACATGCTCATCCTCGAGGCCGAGAGCCCCGAGGGCGAGGTGTCCTACGTCGCGGCCGCCTTCCCGTCGGCCTGCGGCAAGACCAACTTCGCGATGCTGATCCCGCCGAAGAGCTTCGACGGCTGGACCATCCGCACGGTCGGCGACGACATCGCCTGGCTGCGCGTGGGCGACGGCGGCCGGCTCTGGGCCGTGAACCCCGAGGCCGGCTACTTCGGCGTCGTGCCGGGCACGAACTTCAAGACCAACCCGAACGCGATGCGCTCCATCGAGCGCGACACGATCTTCACGAACGTCGCGCGCACCGCCGACGGCGACGTCTGGTGGGAGGGCAAGGACAACGAGCCCTACGCCGAGATGATCGACTGGAAGGGTCAGCCCTGGAAGAAGGGCTCGACCGAGAAGGCGGCGCACCCGAACAGCCGCTTCACGGCGCCCATGGCGAACAACCCGGCGCTCTCGCCGTTCGCCGACCACGCGAAGGGCGTGCCGATCTCGGCCATCATCTTCGGCGGCCGCCGCTCGACCACGGTCCCGCTCGTGCTCCAGTCGTTCAACTGGACCCACGGCGTGTTCCTCGGCGCCACCATGGGCTCCGAGACCACCGCCGCCGCGGTCGGCCTGAAGGAGGGCGTGCGCCGCGACCCGATGGCGATGCTGCCGTTCATCGGCTACGACGCCGGCACCTACCTGCAGCACTGGCTCGACATGCAGTCGCGCATCCCGAACCCGCCCAAGATCTTCATGGTGAACTGGTTCCGGAAGAGCTCCGAGGGCAAGTTCCTCTGGCCGGGCTACGGCGAGAACATGCGCGTGCTGAAGTGGATCATCGACCGCGCGCAGGGCCGGATCGGCGCGAAGGAGACGCTGGTCGGCTGGGTGCCGCGCATCTCCGACCTCAACCTCGGCGGCCTCGAGGTCCCGGCCGGCGCGGTCGAGGAGGCGATGAAGATCGACTACGCCGAGTGGGAGAACGAGTTCTCCTCCGAGGAGGAGTGGTTCCAGAAGCTCGGGCCCACCCTCCCGCGCCCGCTCGCGCTGCAGCGCGAGCTCCTGCTCGAGCGCGTGCGCTCGGCGGCGAAGAAGGCGTAGACTCCCCGTTCCTCCGGGCGCGGTGGCCTCCCGGCCGCCGCGCCCGTTTCTTTTTCCGCGGTCCGCTTCCCTCAGGGGTCGAGAGCATGTGCACCCTCGCCGTCGCGCTCGGACAGGACCGCCGCTGGCCGGTGGTCGTCGCCGCGAACCGCGACGAGCGGCTCGGGCGCCAGGCGGAGGGGTGGGCCGTCCGCGAGACGCCCGCCGGCACCCGCTACGCCGCCCCCCGCGACGTGCTGGCGGGCGGCACCTGGATCGGCCTCTCGGCGCGCGCGGTGTTCGCCGGGCTCACGAACTACCACGCGCCCTTCGACTGGTACCCCGACCCGGAGCGCCGCTCCCGCGGCGACATCGTCGGCATGGCGCTCGCCGCCCCCGACGCCTCCGCGGCGCGCCGCGCGCTCTCCGCCGAGCGCGCCGAGGCCTGGAACCCGTTCCACCTCGTGGTCGCCGACGCGAAGGCGGCCTTCCTGTGGTGGTACGACGGCGAGCGGAGCGGCTTCGAGCCGCTCGGCCCGGGGCTGCACGTCGTGACCGAGTCCGACCGGGAGGGCCGGGGCCCGCGCGCCGACCTCGTCCGCTCCCGCTGGCCGACCGACCTCGCGCCCGAGCGGCTCCAGCTCATGCTCGGCTCGCACGCCGGCCCGAACGGCACGCCCCCGGGGATCTGCATCCACATGGACCCCGCCTACGGGACCCGCTCCTCCGCGGTGCTGCGCCTCACCGGGGACGTCACCACCTCCGAGCTCTTCGTCTCCGACGCCCGCCCCTGCCTCGCCCCCATGGAGGACCGCTCGGAGCTCCTCCAGGCGCTCGCGCCCATCTGAAGCGCCGGGGTTGACGCGGGCGCCCGCCGGCGGCAAAACCACCCGGCCATGGGCCTCCTCGACAAGATCCAGTTCAAGAGCCAGACGGCCGAGCCGCCGGAGGCGATCGACTTCACGGAGCAGGGCGAGCTGCGGTTCGTCTGGCCGGGCGGCCTCGAGACCGTGGTGTCCGTGTTCGGGCTGCGCGACGCGTGCCCCTGCGCGGGCTGCGTCGAGGAGGGCTCGGGGCGGAAGATCCTGGATCCGGCCACGATCCCCGCCGACATCCGCATCGCGGAGATCGAGCCGGTCGGCAACTACGCCGTGAAGCTGCACTTCTCCGACGGGCACGACACCGGGATCTTCTCGTGGGCCTACCTGCGTGAGGTGCTGCTCCCGAAGGCCTGAACCGTCCGTACGGGACAGCGGTTCACGAACCGTCGATCTAGGGTGGGCGACCCCTGAGGGAGCCCACCATGACGATCCGCCTCGCGCTCGCGTCCGCAGCCCTCGCCCTCACCCTCACCGCCTGCGGCGGCGGCGACTCCACGAACGACCCCGGCGGCAACTGCCAGCTCGGCAGCGCGACGAGCCTCGCCGCGCCGGGCAGCCTCGACCTCTTCGGCACGCCCTCCTACTTCTCGAACGGCGACGCCCTCCCCGCCGGCCGCTACCGCGTCACCTACGTCGACGGGTGCATGAAGTACTCGAGCACCCAGGGCTGGACCATCAACGCCTACGCCCAGAACGACCCGGGGCCGGCGAAGTGGTGGCTCATCGGCGCCGACCAGACCGTGATGATCCGCGTCCCGCCCGGCACCGTCGGCTACTTCACCTCGAACGGCGCCTACGCGACCTTCGCGGAGTGCGTGGCCGCGAACGAGCTCCTCCCCGCCGACGAGTTCGACTTCGCGGGCGGGAAGCTCGGCATCTGGCTCCAGGACTCGAACTACGGCGACAACCTCGCGGGCGAGGGGGGCGTCAACCCGACCTGGAAGCTCGAGAAGCTCGGCGCCTGCAACTAGGTCCGCCGGGTACCCGGCTCCCCGGCGGGTTCGCCGGAGATCGTACGGACACGCGCCGGCGCTAGACCGGGTTCCGGTCCGGCGGCGACGGCGGGGCGTAGCCGTTCTGCTCGGGGGTGTGCCCGACGCGCTCGTGGCCGAAGCGGATGGCGCGGGGATCGCCGCGGCCGCCGCGGAGGGCGTGGACGAGGAGCTTCACGGACGAGCCGTCGGCGCGGCCGCGGGCGGCCTCCTCCACGAGGACGTCGCACGCGCCGCGGGCGTCGAAGGCGCCGGAGCGGTAGGAGCGCGGCTGGGTGAGCGCCGCGAAGGCGCTCGCGACCGAGATGACCTCGATGGAGCGCGGCGGGGCGGAGGGGAGCACCGGGTAGCCCTGGCCGCAGCGCCAGTGGTGGCCTCGGGCGGCGGCGACGGCCGGGTGGCGGCCGAGGACGGTCGCGAGGTGGTAGGCGCCCACGAGCGGGTGCGAGGCGATGCGGTCGGCGTCGGCCCGGGTCAGGCGCTCCTGGCCGCGCAGGAGGCGCGCCGGGAGGTGGCGCATGCCGAGGTCGTGGAGGAGCGCGGCGGCGGCGAGGTCGCCGAGGCCGCGGGCCTCGCCGAGCGCGGAGAGCAGCATCCGCACGGCGACCGCGGCGGTCACGAAGGCGTGGCGATGCACCGGGGAGCCGTTGCGGCGCGCGGCGAGCAGCTCCTCGAAGAGCACCGGCGGCAGGCGCACGCCGAGGAGGACGCGCTCGACGGCGTCGTGGACGTCGGGGCCCTGGAACAGGTGCTGGTACGTCGGATCGTCGAGCGGGTCGGAGACGTCGAGCGCGAGCGGCGTGCCGGAGAGCGCGACGGGCGCCTCCGGCGAGGCGGTCGCGGCGGCCTCGTCGATGACCTCCGGCGACACGACGAAGCCCCGCCGCGCGACCAATCGGCCGCGGCAATCGACGACGTCTTCCGGGAGGCTGAGCCTGTCGAACATCGGCGTACATGAGCCTACCCGATGTGCGCGGGCGCGCGGGAGACCCCCGCCGTGCCCCGCGCGCATGGTACGGGTCGGAGGCTGGGGGGCGGCTCCCCAGGAAAACGCTCAGCGCTTGCGCGCCCGGCCGAGCGCCTTCTCGACCTCCCGCTTGGACTCGCGCTCGGCGATCGCGTCGCGGCGGTCCTCGTGGGTGCGCCCCTTCCCGAGGCCGAGCTCGACCTTCGCCCAGCCGTCCTTGAAGTACAGGCGCAGCGGCACGAGCGTGTAGCCGCGCTGCTCGACCTTGCCGCGGACGCGCTCGAGCTCGGCCTTCGACATGAGGAGCTTGCGCTCCCGGAGGGGGTCGTGGCCGAAGTGGGCGGCCTGCTTGTACTCGCCGATCCGGCAGTTCACGAGGAAGAGCTCGCCGCCCCGCGGCTGCGCGTAGGCGTCGGAGAGGTTCACGTTGCTCTCGCGCAGCGACTTCACCTCGCTGCCGGTGAGCACGAGCCCGGCCTCCCACGCGTCCTCGATGGTGTAGTCGAAGCGCGCGCGCCGGTTCGTGGCGACGACCTTCTCGCCCTCCGCGGCCCGCTTCTTCCCGCCGGCGCCCTTCCCCGCGGCCCCCTTCACGGCAGCCTCGCGTTGTCGATGAGCCGGGTCGTGCCGACGAAGGCGGCGACGAGCATCACCGCGCCCGGCGCGGCGACCTCCACGGGCTTCAAGGTGTCCGGATCCACGATCTCGACGTAGTCGACCTTGACCGGCGCGGCCTCGAGCGCGGCCCGGGCCCGGGTCCGGAGCGCGGCCGCGTCCCGCTCGCCCAGGCGCGCGGCCTCGGCGGCGGCGGCGAGCGACCGCGAGAGCGCGAGCGCCCGCACGCGCTCCTCGGCGGAGAGGTACGCGTTCCGGGAGGACATCGCGAGGCCGTCCGGCTCGCGCACGATGGGCATCCCGGCGATCTCGACGCCCATGTCGAGGTCCCGGACCATCGCGCGGATCACGGCGAGCTGCTGGAAGTCCTTCTCGCCGAAGAGCGCGACGTGCGGGCGCGAGAGGTTGAGGAGCTTCGCGACCACGGTCGCGACCCCGCGGAAGTGGCCGGGGCGGGAGGCGCCGCAGAGCCCCTGCGAGACCTCCCCGACCTCGATCCAGGTCTGGTGGTGGGGCCCGTAGACGAGCGCCGGGTCCGGGGGCGCGAGCACGGCGTCGATGCCGGCCGCCGCGCACTTCGCGAGGTCCCCCTCGAGGTCGCGCGGGTAGCGCGAGAGGTCCTCCTTCGGCCCGAACTGGGCGGGGTTCACGAAGATGGTCGCGAGCGCGAGCCCGGGGCGGCCGGCCGCGTCGGCGCGGCGGCGGGCCTCGCGCATGAGCGAGAGGTGGCCGTCGTGCAGGAACCCCATCGTCGGCACGAGCGCGACGCGGGTGCCCGCGTCGCGGGCCGCGAGGCAGCGGGCCGCCCAGGCGGCGGGGCTCGTGAACAGCTCGGGCTTCTTCATGGAGGCGGCGCTAGACCGGCGCCCCCATCACGCCGCCGTGCGGCTCCTCGTCGTCGCCCGCGAGCGCGGGCAGCGGCAGGAGGCGCACGTTGGGCGCGTGGAAGCTGTGGGCGTCGTCCGGGAAGGTCCGGGCCTTCACCTCGGCGACGTAGGCGGCGATGCCGGCGGTGGCGGCCTCCGAGACGGTCGCGAAGTGCTTCACGAACTTCGGCGTGAACGACGGGTCCATGCCGAGGAGGTCGTTGAGCACGAGCACCTGGCCGTCGCAGTGGACGCCGGCGCCGATGCCGATGGTCGGGATGGAGAGCCGGCCGCTGACCACGCGGGCGAGCTCCTCCGGGACGCACTCGAGCACGATCGCGTAGCAGCCCGCCGCCTCGAGGGCGAGCGCGTCCTTCAGGATCAGGGCCGCCTTGTCGGCGTCCTTCCCCTGCACCACGTAGCCGCCCATCTTGTGGACCGACTGCGGCGTGAGGCCGACGTGGCCCATGACCGGCACGCCCGCGCGCGTGATGCGCCGGACGACCTCCACGAACTCGGCGCCCCCCTCGAGCTTCACCGCCTCGGCGCCGCCCTCGGCGACGAGCCGGGCCGCGGCCTTCACGGCCTCGTCGGCGCTCGCGTGGTAGCTGCCGAACGGCATGTCGACGACGAGGTGCGGGCGGCCGGAGCCCTTCGCGAGCCCGCGGCGCACGGCGGCGCCGTGGTAGACCATCTGGTCGAGCGTGACCGGCAGGGTCGAGTCGTGGCCCTGCACGACCATCCCGAGCGAGTCGCCGACGAGGATGACGTCGACGTTCGCCGCGTCGGCCCAGCGGGCCGCGGTCGCGTCGTAGGCGGTGACGACCGCGATGGGATCGCCCGCGGCCTTCATGCGCGCGAGCTCGTGGATGGTGACGCGCCTCCGCGGCGCGGGGACCTGGGACGACATTGGGTTCGACCTCCGGTGTAGGCCCTGTGCCTCCGAGAAGCGAGGCCGCGGGGGTCCTGCCCATGAGCCGGACTGCTGACGTCTATCTAATCTTCAATCCTACCGCGTGCTTCAACTGACATCCGAGTCAGCCGCTCTTCGTGCCCATCGGGACGTAGTGCTGGGTCCCCTTCCGGTGCTTCCGGATGACCGCGAGGAGGTCCTCCTGGTCCTGGGCCTCTCCCTCGAGGTCGATGTCGCTCGTGTTGACGACGAGGAGCGGCGTCTCTTCCCAGTGGAAGAAGAACTCACCGTACGCCTTCGCCACCTCGCCGACCCAGGCCGGATCGACGTGCGGGCGGCCGGCGCGCCGGGCGCGCTGCACGAGCACCTCCTGGCGGGCCTGCAGGTAGACCACGAGGTCGGGCTTCACGACCCGCGGCCCGAGGAGCTCGTAGACCCGCTCGTACATCGAGAGCTCGTCGGCGGAGAGCGTGAGGGCGGCGTAGATGCGATCGCGCGCGAAGAGGTGGTCGGAGACGATGGAGCGGCTGAAGAGGTCCTGCTGCGACAGCGCCTCCTGGTGCTTGAAGCGCGAGAGCAGGAAGAAGAGCTGGGTCTGGAACGCGTGCTTCTTCCGGTCGGCGTAGAAGGCCGCGAGGAAGGGATTCGCGTCGGAGGGCTCGACGAGGAGCCGCGCGCCCAGGCGCCCGGCGAGCAGCTTCGCGAGGGCGGTCTTCCCGACCCCGATCGGCCCCTCGACGGCGATGTAGCGGGGCCGGTCGACCGGCCGCTGGGTGTCCATCCCTGAGCGTTCGTCCCGAGGCTGGAGGAGCCGCGAAGGGCGCGAGATTGCCAGGCGCTGAAAAGGGTTGCAAGGCGAAGCGTCCAGGCGGGAGGCGTGATCCCCGGATCAGGGTCACCATGATCCCCGGATCAGGGATCCCTTTGACATGCCATGCGATGCCACGTATCGTCGCCGCGATTCGAAGGGCTCTGGAGGACTTCTCGTGATGGCGACCCGGGTGGCGACGACGAAGGGCGTGAAGACGGCGACGGACGACGGGGTCGACCCCGCCTTCCACCGCGCCATCCTCAAGATCGCCCTCGAGCTCAAGAAGCCCGACTCGCCGGGCTACGAGGCCATCGTCGCCCGGACCATCCGGACCATGAAGCTCGACCCGGCGGCGTTTCGCCGGTACCTCGGCGAGAACGGCGCTCGCAACATGAGCCTCCTCCTCGCGACGGCGAAGGCCATCGGCACGTAGGCGAAGCGATCAGGTTTCACGGGCGCCCGCTCGACTGGTGGCGTGGGCGGGCAAGGTTGGCGGGTGGGCGCCCGTGAGATGTCCCCGGTCCGCGAGGGCCGCCGTCGCTACCCGGCGAGCCGCTGCGCGAGCGCGCGGCACAGCGCCTCCCACTCCGCGACCTCGAGCGTCTCGCCGCGCCGGCGCGGATCGATCGCGGCCTCGGCGAGCGCCGCCTCCACCGCCTCCGGCGGCGCGAGCCGGGCCGCGTCGAGCGCGTTCGAGAGGGTCTTCCGGCGCTGGGCGAAGCCGGCCTTCACGAGCTTCCTGAAGAGCGCGGCGTCGACCGGCCCGCCGGGCGGGGGCCGGAAGCGCGCCTCGAGGACGGCGCTCTCGACCTTCGGCGGCGGCAGGAACGCGCCCGCGGGCACGCGGCGCGCGACCCGCACGTCGGCCTCGCGCTGGAGCAGCACCGAGAGGATCCCGAAGTCCTTCGTGCCCGGCTCCGCCGCGAGCCGCTCGGCGACCTCGCGCTGCAGGAGGAACACCGCCTGCGCGATCCGGCCGGCGTGGTCGAGGAGCGCGAAGAGGATCGGGCTCGAGAGGTGGTACGGGAGGTTGCCGGCGACGTGGAGCCGGGCGACGCCGAGGCGATCGGCGACGGCGGCCCAGTCCACCCGCACCGCGTCGGCCTCGACGAGCTCGATCCGGTCGCCGAGCTCCTCCCGGAGCACGAGCGCCATGTCCCGGTCGCGCTCGACCGCGGTGACGCGCGCGCCGCGGTCGAGGAGGCGCACCGTGAGGTGGCCGAGCCCCGCGCCGAGCTCCACGACCGGCGCCCCCGGTGGCGGCGCCGCGAGGTCGGCGATGTCGTCGAGCACCTGGGCGTCGACGAGGAAGTTCTGGCCCCAGCTCTTCTTCGCCCGGAAGCCGTGCTTCTCGAGGAGCGCGCGCGGCGACGGGTACGGGGTCGAGGTCACAGGCGCCAGCCCGGGTCGGCCGCGAGCGTCGCGCCGGCGCGCAGCCCGCGCTCGAGCGCGTGCGTGCCGGCGACGGCGATCATCGCGGCGTTGTCGGTGCAGAGGCGGACCTCGGGGAGGAAGAGCTCCATGCCCTCGTAGTCCGCCGCGCGCCCGGCGGCGGCGGCGCGCAGCCGCGAGTTGGCGGCGACCCCGCCCGCGAGCACGAGCCGGCCGTGCTGCAGCCGCCGCGCGGCCTTGAACGCCTTCTCGACGAGCGCCCGGACGATCGCCTCCTGGTAGCTCGCGCACAGGTCGGCGAGCGCCTGCCCCTCCGGGACGCCGTGCTTCTTCACGTGGTGGAGGAGCGCGGTCTTGAGGCCCGAGAAGCTGAAGTCGAGGTCGGCGCCCTTCACGATGGCCTTCGGGAAGCGCACCGCGTCCCGGTCGCCGGCCTTCGCGAGCCGGTCGATCGCGACGCCGCCCGGGTACGGCAGGCCGAGCAGCTTCGCGCCCTTGTCGAACGCCTCGCCCGCCGCGTCGTCGCGGGTCTGGCCGAGCACGCGGTAGTCGCCCCAGCCGCGCGCCTCGTAGAGCGAGGTGTGGCCGCCGGACACCACGAGGCCGAGGTACGGGAACGCGGGCGGCCGCTCGGAGAGGAACGCCGCCACGAGGTGGCCCTCGAGGTGGTTCACGCCGACGAGCGGCTTCCCCCACGCGAGCGCGAGCGCCTTCGCCGCCTGCACGCCGACGAGGAGCGCCCCCACGAGCCCCGGGCCGCTCGTGACCGCGACGCCGTCGAGGTCGGACGCCGCGACGCCCGCGCGGGCGAGCGCCTCGTCCACGACCGGCATCACCTGGACGACGTGGTTGCGGCTCGCGAGCTCGGGCACGACCCCGCCCCAGCGGCGGTGGACGTCGATCTGGGTCGAGACGACGTCGGAGCGCACGCGCGCGCCGTCCTCGACGACGGCGGCGGCCGTCTCGTCGCAGGAGGTCTCGATCGCGAGGACACGCATGAGGGGCCGGGTTGTAGCGCAGTTCGCGCCCCATTGCTGCCGGGGTGTGGGGCCCGCTCGTCCCGAGCGTAGGCGGGCCGGAGTCGAGGGACGAGCCCCCCGGGAAACACGGCCTACCGCAGCTTCGACAGGATCTCGCGGACCGCGCGCGCCTGCTCGCCCTTCGGCGAGAGCGCGAGGAACTTCTCGTAGGCGGCCTTCGCCGCGGCCTTCTTGCCCTGCGCCTGGTTGAGCTCGCCGAGCATGAGCCACGCGGGGGCGTACCGCGGATCCTCGTCGAGCGCGACCTTCACCTCGCGGACCGCCTCGTCCGTGCGGTTCGCGTCGTAGAGGGCGCGGGCGAGGCCGGTGTGGGCGGCCGCGGTCGGCTTCACCGCGAGGGCCCGCTTGTAGTCTGCGATGGCCTCGTTGAACCGCCCGAGCTCGTACTTCCGGCCGGCGGACGCGAGGAGCTTCCTGTAGTCGGCCTCTGGGTTCGCCTGGCGCGGCGGCTCCGCGGCCGGCTTCTCCGGCGGGGGCGCCGCTGCCGCGGGCTCCGCGGCGGCGGGCGGCGGCTCGGCGGGCGGCGCGGCCTGCGCGGTGGGCTCGGACGGCTTCTCGGCGGCGGCGGGCTGCACGGCCGCCGCGGGCGGCGGCTCCGCCGGAGGCGCCGGGGCCGGCGCCTGCTGCGCACCCGTCGCGTCGGCGGGGACCGGCTGCGCGCTCGGTGCCTGGGGCGCCGGCGGAGCCGGCGCCAGCTGGGGGATGAGCCCCGCCCACCAGGCGCCCGCGGCGGCGCCGGCGAGGAGCACGATGGCGATCGCGACGAGGAGCCCCGACGGCACGCCCTTCTTGACGGCCGCGAGATCCTCGTCCTCGAGCTCGGCGCCCTCCGCGGCGCGCGCGGCGGTGCGGGCGAGCGGCACGGCGCTCGTGGCGACCTGGGAGGGCGGCGGCGAGGGCTGCGCGGCGGGCATCGCCGCGGCGGTCTTCCGCACGGGCGGCGCGGGCGGCGGCGCCGGCCTCGCCGGGGGCGCGGGCGGCTCGTCGACCTCGACCGGCGTCTCCTCGGGCGCGGCGTCCACCTCGACCGGCGTCTCGACCGGCGCGGCCTCGACCTCGACGTCGCCCGGGTGCGCGACGTCGCCCTCGGCGACGCCGGCGGCGACCGGGACCTCGTCGGCGATCTGCAGGTCGTCCCCGGGGGTGTCCGCGAAGGCGGACGGCGCGGCCGGCGGGGGCGCTGCGGCGGCTCGCGGGCGGCGGCGGGCTCGCGGGCCACGGGAGGCGCGCGCACCGGCGGCGCCGCGCGCACGGGCGGCGCGGCGGGCTCGTCGTCGTCGACCCGCACCGGGACCTCGGCGACCTGCGCCTCGTCGACCTCGGGCGCGGCCTCGGCCTCCGGCGCGGCCTCGCTCGACTCCGCGGCCGTCACGGCGGCCACGGCCTCCTCGAAGAGCGCCTCGAGCGCCGGCGGCGAGCCCGCGGCGGGCGCCGCGTCCAGGTCGAGCGCCACGTCGTGGCCGACCGCGACCCCGGCGCCGGGCGCCTCGGCCGCGAGCGGCACCTCGCCCGAGGGCTCCGGCTCGACGCCCTCCGGCGGCGCGAACACGGGCGCGGGGGGCGGCACGGCGCGCACGGGAGGCGGGGCGGCCGGCGGGACGACCGGGGGCGGGGGCGCGGCGGGGCGGCCCCGGCCGAGCGACGGCGGCGGCGGCAGCGAGCCCGGCGGCGGCACCGGCATCGAGAACTGCGAGGGCTTGAACGGGGGCGAGGCCGGTGGCGGCGGGGGCGGGGGCGCGGCGCCCTCGCGCTTGAAGGGCAGCACCTTCGCGTCGCTCGGGCGCGGCGGCGGCGCGGGCGGGGCCGGGCGGCGCGGCGGCGGAGGTGGCGGCTCCGGCTCCTGCTTGCCGACGGGGCCCGCGAACCAGTCCACACCCTCCGGCTCGGGCGTCGGGTCGGCGCGGCCCGGCTCCGGGGCGCCCGCCGGCGGGGCGGCCTGCCGCGCGGGCAGCTCGGGCGACGGCAGCCCCGGCACCGCCTCCTTGATGATCCCCTCGAAGAACAGCTTCGAGATGATCCCCGCGGCGGCGAGGTCGTCGTAGTCGGCCTCCTCGATGACGCGCTCGAGCGTGCGGCGGCCGTCGAAGAGCCGGAGCAGCGCGTTCACGTCGTCGGGGATCTCGGCCAGCCGGTCGGCGAGCAGGGTGGTGTCGATCTCGAACGTCTTGTCGAGCGCGGGCAGCTGCTCGACGATGCGCCCCCACTCGTCGATGCGGCGCATGCCCTCCATGAGCAGGCCCTGCGTCGAGACCGGGATGCGCTCCTCCCGCTCGATGGGCTTGAACTCGATGGCGAACTCGCCGTCCTGCCAGTTGAGGAGCCGGTAGAACGCCTGCTCGCCGGCGACCTTGCCGAGCTCGGCGTCGACGACGCGGCCGTCGCGGAAGTAGCAGACCGCCTCGGCGCCGCTCTTGTTCTTCACGTGGAGCGCGCCGGACTTCTTGCCCATCTCGAGCGTCTGGACGAGGTCCACGACGCCCATGTCGGAGAGGTTCCCGCTGAAGCTCGCCTTGAGGTCCTTCTTCTCGAGCCGCTCCTTCTCCCGCTTCTGGAGAAGGATCTTCACGCGGGTGACGATCTCCTTGATGTAGATGGGCTTCGTCAGGTAGTCCTCGACGCCCAGCTCGAGGCCCTTCACCTTGTACTCGACCGACTTCTGACCGGTCAGGAAGATGAACGGCGTGCCGCGGTAGCGGTCGTCCTCCTTGAGCCGCCGGCACAGCTCGAAGCCGTCCATCTCCGGCATCTTCGTGTCGGAGAGGATGAGGTCGGGCGGAGAGATCGAGGCCTTCTCGAGCGCGTCCTTCCCGTTCACCGCCGTCGTGACGGAGAAGCCCGCCTTCTTGAGCGAGACCTCCATCACCCGGAGCGACTTCGGGTCGGAGTCGACGAGGAGCAGGTGCTGCTTTGCCAAGTGCTGGCCTTTCCGCGCGATTTCGGGCGGTCCGCCGCGGCGCCGCCCCCGGGCCATGAGGCCCCAGAAAGGAGCCTTCGTCAAGGCGACGGCGCGTGGGTGCACCGGGCCGTACGGCCTGGGGACGACGCGACCCGGCGCCGGGTCGGATCGCGCGTGCTAGGGTCCGCGCGCCTTGACGCTGCCCGCCGCGATCAGCCTCGGCGCGCTCGCCCTCGAGCTCGTCCTCGGCGCCCTGTGCCTCGCCTTCTCGGCGGCGCCGGGCTGGCGCCACCTGCGCCTCTTCGCGCTCGTCGCGTGGAGCGCCGCGCTCTACTCCGCCTCCGACATCCCGCAGACCCTCGCCGTCTCGGACGGCGCCATCCGCGCGGCGAGCCAGCTCAGCCTCTCCGCGGCGACGCTCCACGTCGCGCTCTGGGTGCTCTACAGCGCCCGGACCGGCCGGCCGCTCGGCGGGGGGCGCCTCGACCGGCTCCGCGTCGGGCTCCTCCTCCTCGCGAGCGCGCTCGCCTGGTGGCCCGGGGCCCTCGTCGCCCCGACGGTCCACCGCCACACGGTGGCCTGGCTGGGCGTGACCTACCGCACCGCCGACGCGACGCCGGGCGGCGTGGCCGTGTTCCTGCTCGTCATCGCCACCGTCGCGGTGCCCGCCATGCGCTACCTGCGCGCCGCGCGGGAGGGCGTCCCGGGCGCGAGGGCCCACGCCGCCGGCTTCGCCGTCCTCGCCTGCGCCGCCGTCGCCGAGACGCTCGTGGCCGCCCAGCTCGTGCACGGTCCGTACGTGATGGAGCTCGGCTTCCTCTCCTGCCTGCTCGCGGTGGTGGGCGAGATGGCCGCGCGCCTCGTCCGCGACGCCCGCGAGCTCGCCGCGCTCTCCACCCGGCTCGAGGCGCAGGTCGAGGCGCGGACGAAGGAGCTCGCGACCGCGCACCTCGCGCTCGCCCGGACGGACCGGCTCGCGGCCCTGGGGCGGCTCGCGGCCGGGGTGGCCCACGAGATCAACAACCCGCTCGCGTCCATCCTCGGCAATGCGCTCTTCGCGAAGGACGAGGTGGCGCGCCTCGGGCCCGGGCCCGGCTCGGAGGCGACCGCGGCGCTCGGCGAGATCGTGGAGAGCGCCGAGCGCATCCGGAGCATCGTGCGGGACCTCGGCACCTTCGCGCGCGAGGAGCGGCCCGGCTCGACCGGCGGGCGGGCGGACGTCCACGAGGTGCTCGAGTCGGCGCTCACCCTCGTGCGGCACGAGGTGAAGCACCGCGCGCAGGTGACGCGCGACCTCCGCGCGTCGCACCCGGCCGCGTCCGACCCGGCGCGCCTCGCCCAGGTGCTCGTGGGCCTGCTGGGGAACGCGGCGGAGGCGATCCCGCCCGGCGCCCCGGAGGCGAACGAGATCCGGCTGCGCACGCGCTCGGACGGCCGCGCGGTGGTGATCGAGATCGAGGACACCGGCCGCGGCGTCGACCCCGCCGACCTGCCCCATCTCTTCGAGCCCTTCTTCACGACGCGCACCGGGGCCATCGGGCTCGGGCTCTCGGTCTGCCACGGGATCGTGACCGCCCTGGGCGGCCGCATCGAGGTGGAGCCCGGCCCGGGCGGCGGCACGCGGGCCCGGGTCACGCTACCCGCCGCGCCGGCCTAGGACGCGCGGCCGGCGCCCGCGAGCCAGGCCATGGCGCGGTCCGGGTCGAACGTCTCCATGCCGCCCTCGAAGAGGAGGTCGGCGAGCCCGAAGGTCGGGTGGAGCGGCCGGGCCGGCAGGTAGGGCACGGCGATGCAGCGCATGAAGGCGCGCAGCGCCGCCTCGACGCCCGGGCGCGAGTCCTCGACCACCGCGCAGGCCTCGGGCGGCACCTCGAGCCGGCGGGCGGCCTCGAGGAAGATGAGCGGCGAGGGCTTCCCGCGGGCGACCTCCTCGGCGGAGACCACCACGGGCAGCAGGGCCCCGAGGCCGGTGACCTCGAGGACGCGCGAGAGCACGGCGGGCGAGGTGCCGGACGCGACGCCGACCTTCAGCCCCGCCTCGCGGGCGAGGTCGAGCAGGCGGCGCATGCCGGGGTAGACCGGCGTGCTGCGCTCGGCGAGCGCGAGGTAGATCGCGTTCTTCTCCTCGACCAGCGCCTCCGCGGTCTCGGGCAGCCCGTAGCGGCGCTTCACGTCGATCATCATGTCGAGGTTGCCGCCGCCGACGTACCGCGCCTTGTCCTCCTCGGTGAACGTGATGCCGCGCCGGGCGAGCAGATCGCGGTCGGCGAGGTAGTAGTTCGGCTCGGAGTCGACGAGCGTGCCGTCGAGGTCGAAGATCAGCGCCTGGACCGGGACCGTGGGCGGGGGCCGGATGCGCGCGGACAGCTCGATGACGTTGCCCTCCGGGTCGCGCAGCACGGCCTCCCGGAAGCCGTCGCCGGTGTCGCGCGGCGGCTCGAAGCCGGCGGCGAGGAGGCCCCGGGACGCGATGCGGGCGAAGGCGGCGTCGACGTCGTCGACGGCGACCGAGAGGTGGCCCGGGATCCGGGGG
Source organism: Anaeromyxobacter sp. (assembly GCA_046351695.1). Lineage (GTDB taxonomy): Bacteria > Myxococcota > Myxococcia > Myxococcales > Anaeromyxobacteraceae > Anaeromyxobacter. Next base: position 120,551 of record JAXLYA010000005.1, read on the forward strand.
AGCCCCTCGGACCCGGCGGCCGGCCGGGGGCGCGAGAGGAGCTCGAGCTCGAGGCCGTCGCGGCCGAGCATCACGGTCCTCAGGCCCGGGGTGTTCCGGGAGACGTAGCGGTAGCGCAGCTCCAGGCCGAGCGCGGCCCGGTAGAACTGCTCCATCGCGAAGAGGTCCTCGACCTCGATGCCCAGGTGTCCGAAGCGCAAGGCGGGGGAGGTTACACCCGGACGCGCCCGATGCGGGGCCCCTCGCGCGCGGGACGGCCCGCGGCGCCGTCGCGCCCTCCCGGTCCTCCGGTCGAACGGGCCGGGCGTTCGGGCTCGCCCGACAGGCCGGCACACCCACCGGGCCCATAGCGCCCGGCCGGGGAGGCTCCTGTATGCTCGGTGGATGGCCCTCCCCTTCTCCCGGGTCCTCCTGGCGGTGGCGCTCGCCGGCCTCGCCGGGTGCTCCCGCGACCTCGATCTCCCGGCCGAGGCCGGGGGGCCGACGCTCACCTCCATCACCCCGGCCTCCGCGTACGCGGGCGAGGTGGTGGAGATCGCGGGCAACGGCTTCGCGAAGGACCCGACCGGCAACCTCGTGCAGTTCGCGTCGACCTCGGCGCGCGGCGAGGGCTTCTCGGCCGCGGGCGGGCTCCTCCTCCACGTGCCGGCCGACGCCGGCACCGGGAAGTTCACGGTCGCGACCTCCCGCGGCACCTCGACCCCCGCCGGCCCGTTCAGCTACCTCGGCCTCGGCGAGCTCCGCACGCGGCAGGCCGCCTACGAGATCCCGCTCCTCCACAAGCCGTACCGGGTGATCGCCTCGCACGGGGAGACGCTCATCGACTCCGACCTCGTGGTCGGGCTCCTGCGCTACGGCCGGCCGGACTGGGTCCGGTCGACGGAGCAGTCCGCGGTGGGCTTCCCGGCCTCCGACGCGGTGGTGTTCTACGAGGACTCGGGGACGCCGGCCGGGTTCCGGCTCACGCGCGTGGACCTCGCCACCGACGCCGAGACGTACACCCCCGGCGCCATCGCGAGCGGCCAGCCGGTGCACCTCGTCGCGATGCCCTCCACGAACCGCGTGGCGGTCGTCCGGCGCTCGACGGCCACCGCGCAGTCCTCGGTCACGCTGCACGACGCGACCTCGCTCGCCCTCGTCGGCGGCAACAACCTCCCCACGGTCGCCGTGCCGCACGGCTGCGACGACGCGACCGGCAACCGCCTCGCGTGCGTCTACCACGACGGGCTCGCCGGCCAGCCCGGGAAGCTCGCCCTCGTGAACGGGGCCGCGGTCACGACCCTCGTGCCCGCGACGGGCGCCCTCCACCACAACGACTTCGACCTCGAGGAGGACGACCCGATCTGCGTCGCGATCGTAGGCGGGCACCACGTGGCCGTCGTCGGCCGGGAGGACGGCCGGCTCCTCGTGTCGGATCTCGACACCGGCGGCGCGCTCACCGAGACCTCGGTCTCGACCGGCTCCGCGACGCCCGCGCAGAGCCTGACCTGCGCCGGCGGCTCGACCGTCCTCGTCGCGAAGACGGCCGACGACCTCCTCGTCTCCGTGGACGTGAGCGGGGCCGGGGCCATCAACTGGGCCGTCTCGGTACCCCGTGCGGCGCGCGTGGCCGTCGAGGATCAGGTCGTCCACGTCGCGAGCGACGCGGACAACGTCGTCGAGCTCCGGAGCCTCGTACCTGGTGAGGAGGGGAAGCTCCTCGCGCGCCGCTCGTTCGACGTGCTGCCTGGCCGCGACGACGGCTTCGGCGTGCAGGGCGTCATCTGGACCGACACCGGCGCCTGGTACACGAACCTCCAGGACGTCTACGGCGTCGACCAGCCGGTCCCCGCCCTCCTGCTCGTGACGTACTTCCCCTACGGGCTCGTCGAGGTGCCGCTCGAGGCGAAGAGCAGCCTCGTGTCGTTCTACCCGCTCTACCTCGACGTCCCGGACGCCATCGGGATCATCCCGGGCATCCAGGGCGGCTACCTCGCGCTGCGCGAGAAGGGGCTCGGCAAGTTCGATCTCGCGAGCTTCGTGGAGCTCGGGCAGGACGGGCCGAGCGACTACTACGCCGGGACCGGCGACGGGCTCGTCGCCATCCGCACGGGCGGCGCCACGAACCTCACCGCGCTCCCCGGGGCGCGCTTCCGCAGCATGGGGCTGCACCCGGCGGGCGGCGTCTGGGCGGCGGTGAACCAGCCGGCGGCGGCGAGCGTCCTGCGCTGGACCGAGCCCGCGGCGAGGACCGGCGCGCCGACCGCCACCTGGGCCGCGCCGGGCGCCCTCGACGGCGCCGCGGTCCTCGGCGGCACGCTCTGGGCGTTCTACTGGGACGGGGACCAGGACCACGCGGTCGAGCTCGACGACGCGATGAAGGCGGTCCAGGACATCCCGCTCGGCGACTACCTCAACCAGATCCTCGCCGTGTCGCCGAACGGCCGCACGTTCGTGTCCTGGGAGAGCCAGCCCTTCAGCGAGAACACCTCGGTGGTGATCTGGTCGGCCGACCCGGACGCGGGCATGCCGCGGGTCGCGACCATCCCGGTGAACGGCCAGGTGACGGGCGCCGCGTTCGACCCCTCGGGCGAGAAGCTCTACGTGACGATGCAGCGGCCCGGCCGCATCCTCGTCATCGAGTGACCGGGCCGGCCTCGCGGGCCGCGGCCTCGCGGGCGGCCCCGTCGAGCAGCGCCGCGAGCCGCACGCCCGCGGCGGCGAGCGCCGCCTCGGTGCGCGGCCGCCAGCGCTCCGCCCAGCCGGCCGGCACGGCGACGATCTCCCGGGTTTGCGGCGTCAGGTCGAGGTCGCGGTAGATGGCCTGGGCCTCCGCGTTCGACGCGTTGGCCCAGTCGGCCGGGTCGAGCGTGGCCGCCCAGGCCTTCGCCTGGGCCGGGTCGAGGGCGGCGGCGAGCGCGCGGCCGGCCTCGCGCGCCGGGCGCCCGCGCAGCACGGCCTTCACGGTCTCGCCGTCGAGCACCTTGTGGAGGTTCGTGGGCTCCCGGCGCCCGCCCACCCGCACGCGGACCTCGTTGCCGCCGCGGTCGAAGCCGTCGCCCGCGTGCACCGGCTGGTGGAGGTCGGCGACGAGGTGCACGAGCCAGCGCAAGGCCTCGAGGCGCGCCGCGGGGTCGCGCGCGCCGGCGAGCGCGTCCCGCGCGCGGCCGATGGCGGCGACGGCGCAGTCGCCGCGCGGGCAGTCGCGGGCGGGGTCGTAGGTGGAGCCGAACGGGATGTTCACGTAGTGCCAGCGGGCGGTGGCGCGGTCGCGGTTGCGGTCGGCCCAGGTGGCGAGGTCGGGGTCCGAGAGCGCCGCGCCGCCGGCGGCGTCCGCGACGAGCGCGCGGGCCTCCGGCGAGAGCCGCGCCTCCGCGATGGTGGTCACGACGACGTGCCCGTCGGGGCCCCAGGCGCGGGCCGCGCCGGCGGGCGCGAGCGCCGCGCCGAGCGCGAGGACGGCGAGGGCGCGGGGCGGGAGCGGGGCGAGGAGGCGCCGCCGGTCCGGCGGCGGGGCGCGGCGCGGCACGGTCAGCGCGCGCCCTTGCGCCCCTCGATGAGGCGGAGCTCGCGGAGCGCGTCGGCGTTCCGGCCGTTGATCTGGATGGCCTGCTTGAACATCTTCTCGGCCTTCGCCTCGTCCTTCTCGTCGCGGGCGAGGATGCCGGCCACGTAGAAGGCGCGGTCGCAGGAGGTGTCGCGCACGGCCTCGTCGAGGAGGAGGCGCGCCTTCTCGCGGTCCTTCGCGGTCGGGTTCGCGACGTAGACGTAGGCGAGCGCGGCGAGGTGCTCGGCGCGCGGGTCCTGCCGCACCGCGGCCTCGAAGAACCCGCGGGCCCGCATCCAGTCGCGGGTGCGCAGGCAGGCCTCGCCCTTCTGGAAGTCGATGCGCGCCGCCTCGGAGGCCGCCGCCCGGGAGCCCGACTTCGCGTGGGCGAGGTAGTCCGCGCGGCGCCGGTCGTCGGAGAGCGTCTCGTAGGCCTCGTTCACCGCGGTGAAGAAGTCCTTCACGGTCTCGGCGAGGTCGGCGAGCGCGGGCGCGGAGAAGCGGTCGGGGTGGAACTGCTTCGCGAGGGCGAGGAACGCCTTCTTCACGTCGTCGCGCGTCGCCCGGTCGTTGAGGCCGAGGCGCACGAAGAGGTCGCGCTCCTTCGCGCGCGGGGCGATCTCGAGGAGGGCCTTGCGGAGCTCCGCCTCGGGCGAGCCGGGCGTCACCCGGGGCGCGGGGCGCGCGGCGCCGGTCGCGACCGGCGCCGGCGTCGCGGCCGGGGCGGGCGCCGCGGCCGGGGGCGCCGCCCGGGCGAACGGGCCGACGCCCATGTTGCGCATCGCCTGCTGCAGCAGGCGCTGGCGGCGGGCCCGCGCCTCCACCGGGTCCGAGCGCTTGCCGGGGTTGACCGGCGCCTCGGGCTCCTCGGCGAGGGCGATGTCCTTCAGGCCCACCACGGTCTCGCCGGTCCGCACGGGCTGCTCGGCGGCGGAGACCGCGAGCCCGAGCAGGAGCAGGCCGGCGAGCATGACCCGGGCGCGGGCGTCGGACACCGAGGACGGCGCGAGCGCCTCGTCGCGGGTGAGCGGCACCTCGAGGCGGCGCACCCAGTCGCGCTCGGACGGGGTCCAGCGGAAGCCGTCGGCGACTTCCGGGTAGCCGGTCGCGAGCCGCACGCCGCCCCTCGCCACCGCGTCGAGGGCGGACGCCACGAGCCCCGCGGCCTGCGGCTTCTCGAGCGCGTCGACGATCGTCCTGAGCGGCGAGAGCCGGGAGCTCTTCGTCCACTCCGGGACCGGCGCGTCGGCGAGGAAGGCGTAGGTGCCCGTGTCGAGCGTGGCGATGGCGTCGAAGTAGCTCGCCTGCTGCTTCTCGAGCATCCCGTCGACGGCCGCGCGGGAGCAGGCGCCCATCTCGACGAGGATCTCGCCCTGGGGCCGCCGCGACTCGGCCATGCCGGCGAGCGAGCGGGACAGGGCGTCGATGTCGATGAGCCCGGCCTCGAGGAGGAGCTGCCCGAGCGGCCGGAACCCCTGGAAGACGGCGGCGCCGACCGGCCGGCCCTCGCGGAACCAGATGCGCGAGGTGCCGCCGCCGTGCGTGATCTCGAGGACCCCGGTGGCCCGGACGTTCAGCGCCTCGAGGAGGATCGCCGCGAGGGGGGTCCGGGCGAGCTCGCCGGGGTCGGTGAGGAGGCCCATGCGGCCGCCATCTTAGTACGGAGCGTCACCGGGCGCGATTCGCCGCCGCCACGGCGGCGTACAGGCCGACCCCGGCCGCGACCGCCAGGTTGAGGCTGCGCTGCCCCGGGGCCATCGGGATGCTCAGGGCGCGCGCCGGGTAGGCGTCGAGGAGGGCCGGCGGGAGCCCGAGCTGCTCCTGCCCGAACACGAGGAAGTCACCCGGAGCGAAGGCGGCGTCGAGGATCGTCCGCTCCGCGCGGGCCGTGAAGAGGTGGAGCTTCTCCGTTTGACCGCGGAGGGCCCCGGCCTCAAACTCCGGCCAGCCGGACCACACCCGGGGCGAGACGTCCTTCCAGTAGTCGAGCCCCGCGCGCCGCAGCTCCTTCTCGTCGAGCCGGAAGCCCAGCGGGCCGACGAGGTGGAGCCTCGAGCCGGTCACGGCGCAGGTGCGGGCGACGTTGCCCGTGTTGGGCGGGATCTGGGGCGAGACGAGGACGAGTTCGAACGGCGGATCGAGGGGGAGCGTCGTCGGCATGGGCGGGATCGGCATCGTGATGAACCCGCGCTCGTTGCGCAACCGCCGCGCGCCCGAGACCGGGCGGCGCCTGCGGGCCGTGCTCGGCGACGCGGGGGAGCTGCGCGAGGCCGGGACGCCCGACGAGCTCGCCGACGCGGTCGAGCGCTTCCGCGCCGCCGGGATCGACGTCCTCGGGGTCGCGGGCGGCGACGGCACGACCCACGTCGTCCTCACCGCCTTCGCCCGCGCGTACGGCGGAGCCCCCCTCCCCGCGCTCCTGCCGCTCCGCTGCGGCGCCATGAACACGGTCGCCCGCGGCCACCGGGTGAAGGGGACGCCCGAGCGGCTGCTGGAGCGGGTCCTCGCGCGGCGCGCCGCGGGCCTCGCGCTCCGGACCGTGGACCGGGATCTCCTCGAGGTCACGCCCGACGCCGACGCCCCGACCTACGGGTTCATCTTCGGCACCGGCGGGGTGGTCACGTTCCTCGAGGCCTACGAGGCCTCCGGGAGCCCGTCGCCGGCCCGGGGCGCGTGGCTCGTCGCCCGGGCGGTGGGCTCGGCCTTCACGGGCGGGCGCTTCGCGCGGGCGCTCGGGGCGAAGCAGCAGCTCGTCGTCACCTCCGACGGCGAGGTCTGGCCGGACGAGCGCTACTTCACGTTCCTGTGCGGCTCGACGCCCGAGATCGGCTTCGGCGTGCGGGCGTTCGCCCGCTGCGACGAGCAGCCCGGGTTCTTCCACGCGGTGGGGATCTTCGGGGGGCTCCGGCGGCTGACCCTGGCCCTCCCGGGGCTCCGCCGGGGGCACCCCTGGCGCCGCAGGCTCGCCGTCGACGAGGTGGCCCGCGACGTCCTCATCGAGGGGGAGCCCATCCGCTTCACGGTCGACGGCGACCTCTACGCGGCGCGCCGGAGCGTACGGGTCCGGACGGGGCCCGCGGTCCGGATCGTGCTCCCCTGAGCGCCCGTGGTAGGCTCGACCCCCACCATGCGTCTCACCCACGCTGGCCTGACCGACGTCGGCCGCAAGCGCACGCACAACGAGGACGCGTACCTGCTCCTGCCGGAGGAGAACCTCTGGTGCGTCGCCGACGGCATGGGCGGCCACGCCTCCGGCGAGGTCGCCGCGCGCCTCGCCGTCGAGGAGCTGGCGGAGTTCTTCCAGCTGACCGGCCGGGACGAGGAAGCGACCTGGCCGTTCAAGCTCGACGCGAAGCTCGGCTACGAGGAGAACCGCCTCGTCACCGGCGTGAAGCTCGCGAACCTCCGCATCCACGAGCGCGCCCAGTCCGACGCGAAGCTGCGCGGCATGGGCACGACCATCGTCGCCTGCTCGCTCCTCAAGGACGGGCGCACGCTCGTCGTCGGGCACGTCGGCGACAGCCGCATGTACCTGTGGCGCGCCGGGCAGATCCGGCAGGTCACCGAGGACCACTCGCTCCTCAACGACTACCTCCGCACGAAGAAGCTCACGCCCGAGGAGGTCGAGGCGTTCCCGCACAAGAACGTGATCGTGCGCGCGCTCGGGATGAAGCCGGCGGTCGAGGTCGACCTCCTGAAGGAGACGCTGCAGCCCGGGGACGTCGTGCTCCTGTGCAGCGACGGGCTCAGCGGCATGGTGCCCGACGCGCGCATGGGCGAGGTCATCCAGGGCGCGCACGGCGACCTCCGCCTCGCGGCGCGGAACCTCATCGAGGCCGCGAACGAGGGCGGCGGGGTCGACAACATCACCTGCGTGCTCGTGCAGGCGCAGGGCTAGGGTCCCGGCCGCCCGCTCCCGCTCCCGGCGGCGGCCGGTGGGCCCCCGTCCGGCCCTAGCCCGGCGGGCGACCCAGCCGCGCGAGCCCGGCGGCCGCGGCGCCGTTGTGCGCGTCGAGCGCGAGCGCGGCCTCGTAGGCGGCGCGCGCCTCCCCCGTGCGGCCCTGGCGCGCGAGCGCGTCTCCGAGCCCGACCCGCATGCGCGGATCCCGCGGGCCGAGGGCGACGGCGGCGCCGAAGGCCGCGACGGCGGCGTCGAGCTCGCCGCGCTCGAGGCGCAGGTAGCCGAGGAAGAGCCGGGGCTCGGGCTCGGCGGGCGCGATCCGGATGGCGTCCTCGAACGCGCGCGCCGCGCCGGCCGGGTCGCCGCTCCGCTGGCGCGCGATGGCGAGGTTCACGTGCGCGCGCCAGTAGCCGGGCGCGACCTCGAGCGCGGTCTCGAGGAGGCGCGCCGCGCGGGCGTGCTCGCCGGCGCCGTTGAGCTCGACGGCGAGGTTGTTGTTGACGACCGGGTCGCGGGGCGCGCTCCGGAGCTCGGCCTCCCAGAGGGCGCGCGGCGTGCGCCAGTCGGCGTTGCGGTCGACGGTCCAGGCGGACCAGACGAGGACGGTGAGGCCGGCGAGGAGCCAGACGGCCTGCCGCGCGGCCGGGGTGGTACGCGCGCGTGCCGCCGCCCACGCCGCGGCGGCGCCGAGGCCGAGGCAGGCGCCTGCGGACGGGAGGTAGAGGAGGCGCTCGGCCATGAGGACGCCGGTCGGGAGGAGGACGTTCGAGACCGGCGCGAGCGCGACGAGGACCCAGAGGAGCGCGAGGGCGAGGGCCGGGCGGGCCCTCAGGCTCGCGAGGCCGAGCGCGAGCGCGGCGAGGCCGAGGGCGGCGGGGCCCAGCGCCTGGGAGAGGGGGGTGTTCGGGAGGCGGGCCGCGTAGGTGAAGTCGAGGCCGAGCGGGTGTGGCCACACGAGGAGGCGGAGGTACTCGAGGAGCGCGCGGGCCATGGTGCCCGCGACGACGGAGCGGGGCTGGCCGGCGAACCAGGCGGAGGCCTCGGGGACGCCGGCGGCGAGGCCGGGCCCGGGGCGCAGCGCCAGGTACGCGAGCGTGGGGAGCGCGAGGAGGGCCGCGGTGCCGGACGCGAGGAGGAGCGCCCGGCGCGGCGCGCCGGGGGCGAGGCCGGGGCGCGCCGGGAGCGCGGCGGCGGCGGGCGTCGCGACGGCGACGAGGAGGTAGAGGGCGGGGAGGACCGCGGCGTTCTCCTTGGAGAGGACGCCCGCGGCGCCGGCGAGGAGCGCGGCGGGGAGCCGGACCGCGGGGGAGCGGCGGTCGAGCGCGAGCACGAGGGCGCCGAGGACGCCCGCCGCCGCGAGGAGCTCGGCGCGGCCCACGAGGCCCGCGACGGCCTCGACGTGGACCGGGTGGACCGCGAAGAGGAGGCCCGCGAGGAGGGCGGCCTCCTCCCCCTTCTCCCGCTCGCCGAGGATCCTCCTCGCCACCGCCCACACCAGCGCCGACACCCCCGCGTGCAGGAGGACGTTCACGAGGTGGTACGGCCAGGTCGCCGTCCCCGCCGCCGCGTAGGTCAGCGCGTAGGTGAGCGTCGTGAGCGGCCGGAAGAGGCCGCCCGTGGTCACCGGCCCGCCGGCGTTGTAGGGCTCGGTGAAGATGCGAACGAGATCGAGCCGGGTGACGAGCGGGTTGCGGAAGATCACCCAGCCGTCGTCGAGGACCGGGGCACCCAGGAGCCCGTTCGCCGAGACCGCGACCGCCGCCGCCGCGACCAGGAGGGGGGGAGGGATCCGCACCCAACCACTCTAGCTCCCCCCCTGCCCCAGAGGTCCGCCGATTGGACGGTGGTCCGCGGGACGGCCGGCGCGGGGATGGCGGAATGGCTGGGGATCAAGGGTTTGGAGACGGCACGGGGCGTGGAATGCGCGGGAGGCCATGACCTCTCCCCGCCAGATCATCCCGGGCAAGACCTACCTCTTCACGCGCCGCTGCCTGCACCGGCTCTTCCTCATGGTGCCCTCCGTCCAGGTCAACAACGCCTTCGGCTACCTCCTCGCCGTCGCGGCCCAGCGGTACAAGATCCAGCTTCACGCCTGGTGCGTCGTCTCCAACCACTACCACCTCGTCCTCACCGATCCCGCCGGCCAGCTCCCTCGCTTCGCCCAGGAGCTGAACATGAACCTCGCGCTCTTCCTCAACACCCTTCACGGACGCTTCGAGTCGGCCTGGGCCCCGGGCAGCTACAGCGCGGTCTCGCTCGAGGACGAGGGCTCCGTCATCGCGAAGGCGGCCTACACGCTCGCGAACCCGGTCGCGGCGGGACTCATCGAGCACGGCAGCCAGTGGCCCGGGCTCTGGTCCTCGCTCGAGGAGCTCGGCGCCGGGCGCGAGTACACCCGCCCCGAGATGTTCTTCTCCAAGGACGGGAACATGCCCGACAGCGCGGTGCTCGCGCTCGTGCCGCCGAAGGGGTTCTCGGCGGAGCGGTACCGCAAGTCGGTCCAGGGCGCGCTCGCCGCGCTCGAGCAGCAGGCGGCGAGGACGGAGGACGGCGAGCGTCGCAAGTTCGCCGGGCTGCGGCGGGTGCTCCGGCAGCAGTGGTGGCAACATCCGGCCGGCAAGGAGCCGCCCAGCAAGCTCAACCCGAAGATCGCCGCGTCCGACCGCTGGAAGCGGATCGAGGCGCAGCAGGAGCTGAAGGCGTTCCAGGACGCGTACCGCAAGGCGTTCGAGCTGTTCCGCAAGGGCCTGCGGGATGTCGTGTTCCCGCCCGGCACCTGGGCCATGGGCGCCGTGCTCGGCGCCGCCTGCGCCCCGCCCGTCTAGCCCGGCTCACTGCGAAGCCAGCCCTGCACCGACTGCTCCGGCGGCGCCGGGGTGGTCTGCCCGCGGCTCGGCGTTCACGGACACCCTGGCAGCACGATGAACCTGGACCGTCGCGCAGGCGGCCCGCGCCACGTAAGACGCACGGTGAATCCCCCCAAAGGGCCGCGCGCCCGCAGGCCGGCTGCCTCGGCTCGGGGGGGAGCCTCTGGGGTCGGGGGGGAGGAAGGGTTTGGCGGCGACCGGGGTCGGAGGACATCGGGCCCTGCCGGGCGTGAGGGGCCCACGGTATGGTGCCGGCGTGCTCGTCGAGGTCGCCGTCGCCGCCGCGGTCCGCGGCACCTTCACCTACCGCGTCCCATCCGACCTCGCAGGCGAGGTGACCCTCGGGCAACGCGTGGCGGTGCCGTTCGGGAAGAGCCGGCGGGCGACGGGGTACGTCGTGGGGTTCCCGACCCAGGCGCCCCAGGGCTTCGAGCTCCGGGACGTCACGGAGGTGCTCGACAAGGAGCCCCCTTTCACCCCGAAGCTCGTCGAGCTCATCCGGTGGGCCGAGGAGTACTACCTCGTGCCGCCGGGCGAGCTGCTCCGCGCGGCGCTCCCTCCGGGGCTGAACGCCCGAGGGGGCGAGGCGGGTCCGGAGCGCCGGGGGGTCGAGTACGCGGCGCCGTCGGACACCGCCGCGGAGGCCGTGAAGGCCCTCGCCCGCGCCCCCGCCCGCCGCGCCGTCCTCGAGTACCTCCTCGCCCGCGGCCGCATCCCGGTCGAGGAGCTCCGCACCGCCTTCCCGAAGGGCCGCGCCACCCTCTCCGGGCTCGCGAAGAAGGGCCTCGTCGTCCTCGACCGCGAGGTCCCGGTCGCGCGCGCCGGCGTCCTCGCCGACGGCGGCGCCGCCGCGGCGCCCGCCCTCACCCCGCACCAGGCGGCGGTCCTCCAGGAGCTCGAGCCCGCGCTCGGCCGGTTCTCGACCTTCCTCCTCCACGGCGTCACGGGCTCGGGCAAGACCGAGGTCTACCTGCGCCTCATCGCGGCGGCGCGCGCGCTCGGCAAGGGCGCGCTCGTGCTCGTGCCCGAGATCGCCCTCACCCCGCAGCTCTCGGGCCGCTTCCGGGCGCGCTTCGGCGACGACGTCGCCCTCGTGCACTCCGGGCTCTCCCAGGCCGAGCGTCACGCGGAGTGGACCCGCCTGCGCCGCGGCGACGCCCGCATCTGCGTCGGCGTCCGCAGCGCCATCTTCGCGCCGGTGCGCGACCTCGCGGTCATCGTGGTGGACGAGGAGCACGACGGCTCCTTCAAGCAGGACGACGGCCCCGCCTACCACGCCCGCGACCTCGCGGTGGTCCGCGGGCGCGTCGAGGACGCGGTGGTCCTCCTCGGCTCGGCGACGCCCTCCCTCGAGTCGCTCGAGAACGCCGCCCGCGGCCGCTACCGGAAGCTCGAGCTGCCCGCCCGTGTCGACGACCGCCCGCTGCCGGAGGTCCGCCTCGTCGACCTCACCCGCCTCCGCCGCGCGAAGGGCCAGCCGCTCGGGCCTGGCCTGGTCTCGCCCGAGCTCGCCGACGCGCTCACCGCCACCCTCGACGCCGGCCAGCAGTCGATCGTCTTCCTCAACCGGCGCGGCTACGAGACGCTCGTCGTCTGCGAGCTGTGCGGCGAGGAGGCCCGCTGCACCGAGTGCTCGGTCTCCCTCACCCACCACGCCCGCCGCGGGGTCCTCGTCTGCCACACCTGCGGCCACACCGAGCGGATGAGCGTGGCCTGCCCGGCCTGCGGCGGCGTCCGCCGCGGCGTGGGCGTCGGCACCGAGCAGGTCGAGGAGGCGCTGCGCGCGCTCCTCCCCCGCGCGCGCGTCGCGCGGCTCGACCGCGACGCGGTCACCTCCGCCGACGACACCGCCGCGCTCCTCGCCCGCTTCGCCCGCCGCGAGCTCGACGTGCTCGTCGGCACGCAGATGGTCACGAAGGGCCACGACTTCCCGGGCGTCACGCTCGTCGGCGTGATCCTCGCCGACACGGCGCTCGCGCTGCCCGACTTCCGCGCCGCCGAGCGCACGTTCCAGCTCCTCACGCAGGTGGCGGGCCGGGCCGGCCGCGGCGGCGACGCGGGCCGGGTCCTCGTGCAGACCTTCCACCCCGCGACGCCGGCGATCTCCTGCGCCGCCGCCCACGACTTCGCGGCCTTCGCCGCGCACGAGCTCGAGAACCGCAGGAAGTTCGGCTTCCCGCCCTTCACGCGCCTCATGGCGGTCCGCGTCGAGGGCTCCGAGGAGGGCGCGCGCCGCGCCGCCGAGGCGATCGCCCACGCCGCTCGCCCGCTCCTCTCGCGCGAGCTCTCGATGCTCGGCCCGGCGCCCGCCCCGATCGAGCGGATCCGCGGCCGCACCCGCTGGCAGGTGCTGTTCCGCGCCGCGGCGGCGCCCGCCCTCTTCCGCGTGCACGGCGCGCTCGCGAAGGTCGCGCACCGGCCCCCGGGCGGGGCCTCGGTCCGGTTCGACATGGACCCGCACGCGCTGCTATAGCGCGGCGCGATGCCCACCCCCGCCCCCATCCGGCTCCGTGTCGTCGGAGACCGGACCCCCGCCTTCCAGAGCCACCGCGAGCTCGACGCCGCGCTCGTCCGCCTGCCCGCCGGCGTCGAGGCGCGCTGGTGCGCGAGCGACGACCCGGCGGTGCGCGACCTCACCGGCATTCACGGAGTGTGGATCGCCCCCGGCTCGCCGTACCGGGACGACGCCGCCGTGCTCGACGTCCTGCGGCAGGCGCGCGAGGGCGGCGTGCCGCTCCTCGCCACCTGCGGCGGGCTCCAGTACGCCGCGCTCGAGCTCGCCCGGAACCTGGCCGGCCTCCCGGACGCCGCCCACGCCGAGGTGTCGCCCGACGCCCCGGCGCCGGTGGTCGAGCGGCTCGCGTGCTCGCTCTTCGCCCAGGTCCGCACCGTCCACCCGGTCCCGGGCACCCGGTTCGCCGCCCTCGTCGGCACGTCCCCGTTCCCGGGGACGCACTTCTGCAACTTCGGCCTCGCGGAGGCCCATGTCCCGCGACTGGTCGCGGCCGGGGTGGTCGTCACCGCCCGCGCCGAGGATGCGGGCGTCGAGGGGTTCGAGCTGCCCCGGCACCCGTTCTACCAGGCCACCCTCTTCCAGCCGCAGATCGGGGCGCTCGCGGGCGCGCCGACCCACCCGCTCGTCCTCGGCCTCGTCGAGGCCGCCCGGGTCCGGGCGAGCGCCGGTTCCGGCCGATAGCGGCGCCTCCGGAGGCCTGGGGGAAGGCGGCGTCGGGCGGGCGCCGGCCGCCATCCCACGGCAGGGCCGCGCGCTTGGTCCCCCGGTGGGGGCGATCCATAATCCGGCCGGCGTGCCTCGGATCCTGCTGGTCGACGACGACATCGCCGAGATCTCGGCGGTCAAGCGCGTGCTCGCGCGCTCGGGGCACCAGCCTGTCCTCGCCACCAACGCGTCCGACGCGATGGCGGCGGTGAACCAGCTGCCGCCCGACCTCGTCATCGTCGGCTCGACCTGCGAGAACGGCGAGGCGCTCCTCCTCGCGAACCGGCTCGCGAGCGGCGACACCGGCGACGAGATCCGGGTCATCGTGCTCGGCGAGGCGCCCGGCACGCCCCCGGGCGCCCCGATCCTCCCCCGGCCCGTCGATCCGACCCAGCTCGCCGAGGAGGTCGCGCGCACGCTCGCCTCCGCCCAGCCCGCAGAGCCGCCGTCGCCCGCGCCGCGCGCCGCCGCGCCGCCGCCCGCACCCCCTCCGCCGCAGAAGGCGCCGGCCGCGAAGGCGCAGCCCCTCGGCCGCATCTCGAAGCCGAAGGCGATCATCCCGCCGCCGCCTCCCGACGCCCCCGCAGCCGCGCCGGGCACCCTGCGGCGCCGCCAGACCGACCTCTACCCGCCCCCGCCCGCCGCTCCGCCCCGCGCCTCGCCGGTGCCTCGCCACGACGCGCCCGCCGCCGACCCGCGCCCGGTGCTCTCGGTCGAGGTGACCGCCGCGCTCGAGCCGGTGCCGGCCCGCGAGGCCACGCCGCGGCCGGGCGGGCCGGACCGCAAGGCCGCCGCCCAGGCGCTGCGCGCCCGCGCCGAGGAGCTCCGTCGGGCGACCCCGCCGCCGCGCGCGCCGAGCCCGATCCCGGAGGAGGTCGTCGACGACGAGCTCGACGCCCTCCTCGAGCGCCCCGAGGAACGGCCGATCTCCGACTTCGCGGCTGAGCTCGGCACCGACCTCGAGGCGATCCACCAGGCCATGCCGGACGCGCCCGCGCTCACGCCGCGCACCCGCTCCGCGGCGCACGAGGCGCTCGACGCCCAGGCGGAGCGCGCCGCGCAGGAGCACGCCGCGAGGCTCGCCGCGCAGGAGGCCGCGGCGGCCCAGGCCGCCGAGGAGGCGCGGGCCGCCCAGGCCGAGGCCGCCCGGCTCGCCGCCGAGGCGCAGGCCGCCCTCGAGACGCAGGCGGCCCAGGCCGCCCAGCTCGAGGCCGCCGCGATCGCCGCCGCCGAGGAGGCGCGCCGCGAGGCCGAGGCGCGCGCCGCCCACGAGGCCGCCGCCCGCGCCGCGCGGGAGGCCGCCGCGCGCGCGGCGGAGGAGACGGAGGCCGCCCGGCGAGAGGCCCTGCGCGCCGCCGAGGAGGCCCGCCACCACGGCGCCGCCGCCGAGGAGGAGGCCCGCCGCGCCCGCGACGCCGAGGCGCGCGCCCAGGCCGAGGCCGACGCCCGCCAGCGGCTCGAGGAGGAGCTCGAGCGGCTGCGCCAGCAGATGGAGCTCGAGCGCCGCTCGGCGGACGACCGCGTCGCCGAGGAGCGCCAGCGCGCCGCCGCGACGACCGACGCCGCCGAGGAGCTCTCGCGCCTCGCCGAGGAGCAGGCCCAGGCCCGCGCCGACGAGGAGCTGCGCCGCCGCGAGGAGCAGGAGGAGGAGCTCCGTCGCGCCATCGAGAGCGCCCGCGCCGACATGGACGCGCTCCGCCGGCGGAACGAGGAGGAGGCGCGCCGCCGCGCCGAGGTCGAGGCGGAGCTCGCGCGCCTCACCGAGGAGGCCGCGAAGCGCGCCGCCACCCCGCCCCCGGCCCCCGCCGCCGCGTTCGCCTTCCCCGAGCCCGCGGTCCCGATGCCGCCGCCGCCCGATCCCCTCGAGGAGGAGGCGCGCCTGAGGGCCCTCGCGCGCGCCGAGGGGCCGTCCGCCGACCCCGCGGCCGCGCCGCCGCCCCCGGCGCTCCCGCCGCCCGACCTGCGCAGCGGCGCGCTCGTGGACGTCCCCGCCCCCCGCCTCCTCGCGCTCGCGTGGAAGGCCCGCCTCACCGGCCGGCTCGACTTCCAGGGCGCCGCGGCCCGCTCCCTCCACTTCGAAGACGGCCGGATCGTGGGCGCCACGAGCGCCGAGCCCTCCGAGCGGCTCGAGGAGCTCGCGCTCCGCATCGGCCTGCTCACCCGCGACCAGTACCGGCAGATCGGCCCCTCGGCCGCCGCGCTGCCCGCCCGCCGGGCCGCGCTGCTCCTGCTCGAGCGCGGCTACCTCAAGGCGAACGAGCTCACGAGCCTCGTGCGCCGGCGCGCCGAGGAGATCGTCTTCGGCCTGTTCGCCGACGAGAGCGCGCGCTTCCGCTGGGTCGGCGCGGAGGTGCCGCCCGAGGAGCGCGTCGGCCTCGACCGGTCCACCCTCGCGCTCTCCGTGGAGGGCGTCCGCCGCCGCTGGCTCTCCGCCCGCGTCGACGCCGTGCTCGGCGGCGCGGCCACGCTGCTCACGCCCGCCGCGGGGCCGACCGCCGCGGAGCTCGCCCTCTCCCCGGAGGAGCGCAAGGCCGTCGCGCTCGCCGACGGCCTGCGCACGCTCGACGAGGTCGAGACCGCGAGCCCCCTCGATCCGCTCTCCACGCGGCAGGTCCTCGCCGCGCTCGTCCTCGTCGGCTCCCTCTCGATCCGGATCCTGGGCGCCGGGCGGGCAGCCAGCCTCGGCGCCGCCGCCATCGACCTCGCCCGGGTGGGCGACAAGCTCGACCAGGCCCGCCGGGCCGACTACTTCACGATCCTCGGCGTGGGCCGCCTGTGCACCCCGCACGAGGTCCGCGACGCCGCCGACCGGCTCGCGGCCGAGTTCGCGCCGGCCCGGTTCTCCGGGGTCCGCGAGGAGGGGCTCCCGGCCCGCCTGGAGGAGATCCTCCGGGTGGTGGCCGACGCCCGGGAGGTGCTCGCCGACGAGCGCCTCCGCGAGGAGTATCTGAAGGGCCTGGGGGAGTAGCCCGCCCGCCTCCGGACGGGGGCGTGCGCGCCCGGCCCGTTTCGGTTACATAGAGGACCGGAGGAGTCTGCTAGCGCCATGGTCCGCGAAATCGTCGTCTGGCCCGATCCCATCCTCACGCAGAAGGCGAAGCCCGTCGACGTGGTCGACGACGCCATCCGCCGCCTGCTCGACGACATGGCCGAGACCATGTACGCCGCCGACGGCGTGGGCCTCGCCGCCCCGCAGATCGCGGAGCTGAAGCGCATCGTCGTCATCGACACCTCCCCGCGGCAGGAGGGCCAGCGGCTCATCCACCTCGTGAACCCCGAGATCGTCGCGAAGGAGGGCGTCGCCACGTGGACGGAGGGCTGCCTCTCCATCCCGGGCGAGGCCGAGGAGGTCGAGCGGGCCGCGAAGGTGCGCGTCCGCGCGCTCGACTACCACGGCAAGCCCTTCGAGCTCGACTGCGACGGACTGCTCGCGATCGCCGTGCAGCACGAGACCGACCACCTCGACGGCACGATGTTCGTGGACCACCTCTCGAGCCTGAAGCGCGAGCTCATCAAGCGCCGGATGAAGAAGCTGAAGGCGCAGCGCCTCGCCGAGATCCGCGACGCCGCGAAGCACGAGACGGCGCTGTAGGCTGTCTTGCTGGAGGGCCGTTCGCCCCTCGACTTCGTTCACCCTGAGCGTAGCCGCCGAAGGCGGCGAAGTCGAAGGGCTCGCGGTGTACGGACCACCCCGGCAGCAGGGTTCTAGGCCCCCGGCAGCGCCAGCTGCGGCTCTCCGGCCTCCGGCAGCTCCAGCGTGAACGCGGTGCCCTTGCCGGGCTCCGTCCAGACCCGGAGGTCGCCGCCGAGCCCCTGCGCGATGCTGCGCGAGGTGGCGAGGCCGAGCCCGGTGCCGACGCCGGGCGCCTTCGTCGTGAAGAACGGCTCGAAGAGCCGCGCCATCACCTCGGGCGGGATGCCGGTGCCGGTGTCGCGCACCTCCAGGCCGACGCGCGCGGACTCGCCCGGGTCGTCGGCCGCCACGCGGAACGCCCGGACGGTGAGCTCGCCCCCGTCCGGCATCGCGTCGCGTGCGTTGAGCGCCAGGTTGAGGATGATCTGCTCGATCTGCACGGCCTGCCCGACCACGGGACGGAGCCCGGGCTCGATGCTCGCGCCGTAGCGGATCTTCGCTCCGAGGAGCCGCGGGAGGAGGCGGCCGAGGTCGCCGATCACCTTCTCGGCGGTGCAGCGCGCGTTCCGGTCCGGCTGCTCCTTCTTCGCGAGCTGGAGGAGCGAGCGGACCAGGCCGGCGCCGCGGACCGTGGCGTCCACGAGGTCGTCGAGGTCGCGCCGGGCCGGGTGCTCCGGGGCGAGCGCGCTCCGCGCGAACTCCGCGGTGGAGCGCGCGACCGTGAGGAGGTTGTTGAAGTCGTGGGCGAAGCCGCCCGCCATCCGCCCCACGATCTCGAGCTTCTGCGACTGGGCGAGCTGCTCCTGCAGGGCGCGCTGCGCGGTCACGTCGCGCGCGACGAGCGCGACCACCCGCCGGCCCCGGTGCCGCACCGCGTCCGCCGCCACCTCGAACGAGAGCCAGCGCCCGTCGGCGTGGCGCAGCCGGGCCATCCCGCGCCGGGAGCCTTCGCGCAGCGCGCCCTCGACGAGCGCGCGGCTCCCCGCGACGTCGTCCGGGTGGATGACCGACCAGGTCTCCCGGGGCGGGACGCTCCCGGGCAGGATCCCGAGCAGGCGCCCGCAGGACGGGCTCGCGTAGAGCACCTCGTCGCTCCCCGGGTCGAACAGCACGATGAGGTCGCTCGCGGCCTCCGCCACGAGCTCGTACCGGGCGTGGGAGCTCGCGAGCCCCTCGTCGCCGCGGCGGAGCAGGCGGCCGACCTCGCGGTGGCCCGCCCAGAGGAGCCCCGCGATGGCGAGCCCCGCGATCACCTCTCCCGGCTCCTGGGACACGAGGCCGTGGGCGAGCACCGTCATCGCGAGCGCGCCCGCGGCCGCCGCCATCCAGGTCAGGCGGCTGCGGCGCGGCGCCTCGTCGGCCGCGTGGAGGTCCGTGCCCACGGGCATGGGCAGCGGCGTGAGGGCGCTCAGCACCCGTTGACGTGTAGCAAACCCGGCCCGGCGGCGAATCCCCGGGAGAAAGGGATGCGGGCGCGTGCGCCGCCGCCCTACCCCGGCGCCGAGGTGGGCGCGGCGGCCTCGGGCAGCTCGAGCGTGAACGCGGTCCCGCGCCCGGGCTCGGTCCAGACCCTGAGCTGCCCGCCGAGCCCCTCCACGATGCTCTTCGAGGTCGCGAGCCCGAGGCCGTTGCCCACGCCGGGCGGCTTCGTGGTGAAGAACGGCTCGAACAGGCGGGCCACCACCTCGGGCGGCATGCCGGTGCCGGTGTCGCGCACCTCGATGGCGACGCGGGAGGGCACGCCGCGGTCGTCGGCCGGGATCCGGAAGGCCCGCACGACGAGCCTCCCGCCCTTCGGCATCGCGTCGCGGGCGTTGAGCGCGAGGTTGAGCACCACCTGCTCGATCTGCACCGCCTGCCCGACCACCTCGCCGAGCCCGAGCTCGGTGTGCGCCTCGTAGGTGATCTTCTGGCCCAGGAGCCGGGGCAGGAGCCGCTGCAGGTCGGAGAGCACCTTCTCGACCTTGCAGCGGGCGAGCGGATCCACCGGCTCCTTGCGCGCGAGCTGGAGGAGCTGGCGGGTGAGCCCGGCGCCGCGCACGGTGGCGTCGATGAGGTCGTCGAGCTCGCGGCGCGAGGGGTGGTCCGGGGCGAGCCCGCTCCGGGCGTACTCGGCCGTGGTGCGCGCGACCGTGAGGAGGTTGTTGAAGTCGTGCGCGATGCCCCCCGCCATCCGGCCGACGATCTCCATCTTCTGCGCCTGGGCGAGCTGCTCCTGGAGCGCCCGCTGGGCGGTGACGTCGCGGGCCACGAGGGCGACCGCGCGCCTCCCGTCGTGCTCGATCGCGTCGAGCGCCATCTCGAAGGTGAGGTCGCGCCCGTCCAGGTGGCGCAGCCGCACGATGCCGCGGGAGGCGCCCTGCGCGGCGGCGCGCTCGACGAGCCCCGCGAACGCGGCGCGGTCGCCCGGATGCACGACCTCCCGCGCGACATGCCGCGCCGGCGGCCCGGGCGGCAGGCCCAGCGTGCGCTCGTGCGACGGGCTCGCGTAGAGCACGTCGAGGGTGGTGGGGTCGAGGAGCGCGATGAGATCGCTCGTGCCCTCGGCCACGAGCCGGTAGCGCGCGTCGGCGGTGCGCATGCCCTCGTCGCGCAGGTTGAGGGTCTCGAGGGTCCGCACCCAGCCGTGCGACTGCACGAGCGCCACCCCCGCGGCGATGACGAGGAGGGCGAGCGCCGAGGTGAGGACGTCGAGCCGCTCGAGCTCGACCCGGGGCGGGCCCAGGAAGGAGAGGAAGCCGACGGTCACCGCCGCCACGACCGTGGTCGCGATGACCGCCCGGGGGTGGAGGGTCGCCGAGCCGATGAGCACCGGCGTGAGCACGAAGAAGACGCCGGTGCCGTACGCCCCGCCGAGCCAGACGTCGGCGACGACGCCGGCGAAGGTGCCCACCATGAGCAGGATCTCGGCGAACCGCTCGCGTCCGCGCGCCGCCGCGAAGGCCACCGCGAACAGCATGGCCGCCGCGAAGAGCGTGGCCGCCGCGCCGACCCGGTCGCCGACGAGGAAGGTGACCGGGGCGTAGACCAGGGCGGCGATGCCGGTGGCGCGCCCGAGCGTGACCAGGTTCGCGCGCCGCGTGCGCGCCGCGATCGAGCCGGCGATGCCCGAGGACGGGGCCTCCGGGCGCGAGAGCGCGTCGAGCACGGGAAATGGGTACCAGACGGCGGGCGGAGCGTCAGCCCCGGAGGGAGTGACGGTCGGGGAGACCCGCTCCTCGGGGTGGGTCGCGGGCGCGGCAGCCGGGCTGTGCGCAGGACGACTACAGCCGCTCGTCTATCGCCCTGTTGGACATCGCGTCCGCGGCGTCGTTCTCCTCGCGCGGGATGTGGCGCACCTCCACCCAGGAGAAGCCCTTGAGCAGGCCCTGGGCCTCCTCGTGCAGCGGCTTCAGGTGGTCCGCCTTCACCGCGTAGTCGCCGGCGAGCTGCTTCACGAGGAGCTCGGAGTCGGAGCAGACCTCGATCTCCTTGATGCCCATCGCCTTCGCGCGCTTGAGGCCCAGGATGAGCCCCATGTACTCGGCGACGTTGTTCGTCGACTCGCCGAGGAACTTGCCCACCTTGGCGACGATGTGGCCGTCGGCGTTGACGATGACCGCGCCTGCGCCGGCCGGGCCGGGGTTGCCGCGCGCGGCGCCGTCGGTGAAGAGCCGCGTACGCTTCGCGCGCTCGGCGACCTCTGCGGCGGCGGCCTCCTCGCGCTCCTTCGCCTCCTGCGCGAGGCGCTCCTTCTTCCGCTGCTCGCGCTCGGCCTTGGAGTACTCCATGGCCTCGTCGATCTCGGCCGCGGAGCGGGCGGCGGCCTTCTCGACGTCGGTCTGCTTGCGGACCTTGATGCCCTTCGAGCCGGCGCCCGGGGCCGGGGCCTTCGAGGCCTCGAGCTCCTCCACCCGGTCGGCGGCGGCGTCGATGAGCTTCGCGAGCTTGTCCCGGTCGTACCCCGGGTACCGCTTCAGCGCGCGGGGCAGGTCCTCGTTCGCGGCGATGAAGCGCAGGAGCTCGGCGAGGACGTTCGCCACGGCTACGCGGGGGACGCGGCGGGCGGGTTGAGCGCCTCGGCCGAGTAGATGATGCGGTTGCAGTTGGGGCAGGTCTCCACCGAGTTCGCCCGCTGCAGCGAGATGGCGAGCTGGGGCGGGATGTTGCGGTGGCAGCCCTTGCACGTCATCCCGACGACGGTGGCGACGGCGATGCCCGCGCGGCGCTTCTTGATGTTCTCGTACTTCGCGAGCAGGCCCGGGTCGACGAGCTTCGCGGCCTCGGCGCGGCGCGCCTCGAGGGCGGCGATCTTCTCCTCGTCGGCGGCGCGGGCCTTGTCGAGCTCGGCGAGCTCGCCCTGGGCGGCCATCTCGGCCTCCGAGAGGGCGCCCGCCTTCTCCTCGAGGGTCCTCGCGAGCTCCACGGCGGCGGCGGCGAGCGTCTTCACCTGCTCGCTCTGCGTGTCGTTCGACTTCTTCGCGATGTCGATCTCGCGGGAGAGCGCGGCGTACTCGCGCGGCGTGCGGATCTCGCCGAGGCGCCCCTCCCACTTCTTCACCTTGTCGCGCTCCATGCCGAGCAGCGACTCGATCTGGCGGCGCTCCCGCTCGTTCGCGTCGAGCTTCGCGCGCTCGTCGTCGTAGCCCTTCTTGGCGGCGGCGAGCCCGCCGTCGACCTTGGCCTTCCGGGCCGGCAGGGTCCCGAGCCGGCCGCGGACCTCACCGAGCTCGAGGTCGATCTGCTGCAGCTCCTCCAGCGCCTTCAGCTTCTCACGCAGCGACAAGGTACGACTCCTCGCTTCCTCGAACCCGGCCTGCTGCCGGGGGTGGGGCCCCGCGGAGCTCCGCTCCGTGGGGCGGGGGTGCGCCGAGCACCCCCGTGAAGGAAATGGGCCCACCAGGATTCGAACCTGGATCGAATCGGTTATGAGCCGACCGCTCTGACCGTTGAGCTATGGGCCCGGGGGTCGGCATCTGGTGGCGCTCCTTTACCATGAAACGTGAGGAGGGGGTGCGCCCTGCACCCCCTCCCCGGACTCCTAGTTTTCCACGAAGCTCTTCAGCCGCTTCGACCTCGACGGGTGGCGCAGCTTCCGGAGCGCCTTCGCCTCGATCTGGCGGATGCGCTCGCGGGTGACCTCGAAGTCCTGGCCGACCTCCTCGAGCGTGTGGTCGCTCTTCTCGCCGATGCCGAAGCGCATCCGGAGCACCTTCTCCTCGCGCGGCGTGAGCGTCGCGAGCACCTTCCGCGTCTGCTCGGCCAGGTTCATGTTGATCACCGCGTCGGACGGCGACACGAGCGACTTGTCCTCGATGAAGTCGCCGAGGTGGCTGTCCTCCTCCTCGCCGATCGGGGTCTCGAGGGAGATCGGCTCCTTCGCGATCTTCAGGACCTTGCGCACCTTGTCGAGCGGCAGCTCCATCTTCTCCGCGATCTCCTCCGGGGTCGGCTCGCGGCCGAGCTCCTGGACGAGGTAGCGGCTGGTCCGGATGAGCTTGTTGATCGTCTCGATCATGTGGACCGGGATGCGGATCGTCCGCGCCTGGTCGGCGATCGCGCGGGTGATCGCCTGGCGGATCCACCACGTCGCGTAGGTCGAGAACTTGTAGCCGCGCTTGTACTCGAACTTGTCGACGGCCTTCATGAGGCCGATGTTGCCCTCCTGGATGAGGTCCAGGAACTGCAGGCCGCGGTTCGTGTACTTCTTCGCGATCGAGACCACGAGGCGCAGGTTCGCCTCGACGAGCTCGGTCTTCGCCCGCTCGGCCTTGTACTCGCCCTCCGAGATCGTCCGGTAGGTGCGGCGCAGCTCGTCGACCGGGACCTCGGCCTCCTCCTGCACGCGCTGCACCTTGCGGGCGGCCGTGCGCACGCCGTGGTCGAGCTCCTCGACCTCCTCGAGCGACACGCCGAGCTTCTTCGCGAGCTTCTTGCGGGAGGGCTCGTCGTCGCGGGTCTCGCGCAGCAGGCGGCGCAGCTCGCGCACCGGCACGCCGGAGCGGCGCTCGGCGTCGATGAGCTCGCGCTCGGCCTCCTCGACCCGCTTGATGAAGCCCTTGAGCTTGAGGACGATCCGGTCGATCTGCTTCTTCGAGAGCTGGATGGCCTCCAGGCTCTCCATCATCTCGCCCTCGATCGTCTTCACCTCGGCCTTGAGCTCGCGGCGCTTCACCTCGCTGAGCCGCTTCGCCGACAGGGCCTCGCGCACCCGGGCGAGCTCCCGCCCGTGCTTCTGGATCGAGTCGATGTGCTCGAGGACCTTCTCGACGCGCCGCTGCTCGTCCTTCGGGATGGCCGGCTTCTCGGCCTCGCCGGCCTCGGCGGGCGCGCCCTCGGCGGTGACCTCGGCGGCCTCGCCGTCGGCGTCCGCCTCGGCCTCGACCTCCTCCACCTCCTCGGCCTCCTCCTCGGCCTCGCCCTCCCCCTCGGCCTGCTGCTCCTCGCCCGCGTCCTTCACGATGTCGCGGATGCGGAGCTTGCCCTTGCGGAGCTTCTCGCCGAGCTCGAGGATCTCCCGGATCGCGATCGAGCTCGAGAGCACCGCCGCGAGGACCTCCTTCTCGCCCTCCTCGATGCGCTTGGCGATCTCGACCTCGCCCTCGCGGGTGAGCAGGGAGACCGAGCCCATCTTCCGGAGGTACATCCGGACCGGGTCGTTCGACTTGCCGTACCCAGGGTCCTCCTCCTCCTCCTCGCGCTCCTCGGCCGCCTCCGCCTTGGCCTCCGGCTCCGGCGGCTTGTCGGGGAGCTTCATCTTCTTGTCGGCGCCGTCGACGACCTCGATGTCGTGCTCGCCGAACATCGACATCACGTCGTCGATCTGGTCGGAGCCGATGTCGCTCGGCAGGGCGTCGTTCACCTCGTCGTAGGTGAGGAAGCCCTTCTCGCGGCCGCGCTCCATGAGCGCCTTCACCTCCGACCGCTCGGTGATGTCGCTCATGTCGTCGCCGGCGAGGGCCGACTCGTCGTCGTCGTCCCCGTCGACGTCGTCGACGTCGTCGACCTCCGGCTCGTCGGAGTCCTCGCCGCCGCCCTTCCTGCCCTTCAGGTCCTTCTCCTTGCCCTTGCCGCCCTTCTTGCCCTGGGCGGCGTCGGCGAGGGCCTTGGCGGCCGCGGCCTTCCCGGCCGCCTTGTTCTGGACGGCCTTCCCCTGGGCGGCCTTGAGCTCCTCGACGCGGGCGCGCTTCAGCGCCTCGGCCTTGTCGAGCTTCTCCGCCTTCTTGTCCGGCTTCCCGGCCGTCTTCGCGGCGGCCTTCGTGACGGCGGGCTTCACCGCCTTCGCGTGGGCGGCCTTCGCCGGCGACCCCGCCTTCTTCGGGGCGGGCTTCTTCGCGGCGGCTGCCTTCACCGCGGCACCCTTCTTCGCGTCGGCGGCGGGCTTCTTCGTCGGCTTTCGGGCGTGGGCCTTCGTGCTCATGCGCTCCTCTTCCTTCGTCGGCTCGACGGGTCCCTGGGGCCCATCCTTAACCGGCTTCGGCCGGGCGAGCCCGGCCAACGTTTCGAAAATCCCCCGGAGACGGCCGTTCATCCCGCCCGCTCCAGCGCCCTCAGGCGCTTCTCCAGGTCCGACTTCTTCCGTGCGGCGATCTGCGCCGAGACGGCCAGATCCTCCGGGATGGGCGACCCGGCCTTCGCGACGAGGGCGAGGAGGTTCTCGTACTCCCGCTCCACCGCCGCCACGTGCGCCTTCACGGCGGCCTTCCTGAACTCCCGGTCCGCCAGGGACGCCTCGGGCCGTCCCGGCCCGGTGAGCCCCCTCACCCTACGGAGCGTAGCCTCGTCCGCCCCCTTCGCCACCCGATCCAGCACCTCGTCGAGCGGGATCGGGCCCTTCATCAGATCGCGGGCGAGGTCCGAGAGCGGACCGGCCGGGAGCAGCCCGGGCAGGTTCTCCTCCTCGGCTGCGCCGGCGACCGCCTCCGGGAACGCCGCGAGGAGCGCCAGGGCGTCCGCGGCAGGCCCAGGCAGGATCGCCCGCGCCCGGACATTGGACCCCGGAGCGGGGGGACCCTGGCGGGGCCGGCCCTCCCAGGGCTTCCCTTCCCACCGGCCGCCCTCGCGCTGGCGCTGGGGTGCGGCCGGACCGGGCCTGGGGCCGCTCTCGGCGGGCTGCGCCTCGGGCCGGCCGGGCCCGGACCGGGGCCGGTCGGCGGGGCTGGAGAGCTCGGCGCGGAGCGCCTGGACGTCGAGATCGAGCTTCTTCGCGATGGTGTCCTCGAAGACGGAACGCGCGAGCCCCTCCGGAGTCATCCGCACGTACGGCGCGAGCTCCCGGACGGCGAGCACCTTCGCCTCGAGCGACGCCTCGGCCGGCCGGTCGCCGCAGGCCTTCTCGACGGCCCGGTCCACGAGGAACTGCGAGAGCGGGGTCGCCGCCTTCAGGAGCGCCTCGACGCCGGCCCGGCCGTTCGCGCGGGCGTAGTCGTCGGGGTCGGTCTTCCCGCCGTCGGCGGGCAGCATCGCCACGCGCCCGTTCATGCCGGCGGGCAGGAGCGCGGCCGCGGCCTTGCCCGGCGCGGCGAGGCCGGCCGAGTCGCCGTCGAAGAGCACGGTGATCTCCCGGCAGTCGAGCCGGGCGAGGAGCTCCACGTGCTCGGGCGTGAGCGCGGTGCCGCACACCGCGACCGCGTTCGCCACCCCGACCTGGTGGAGCCCGATCACGTCGAAGTAGCCCTCGACGAGCACGGCCTGGCGCGTCTTGCGGATGGTCTCGCGGGCGAGGTCGAGGCCGTAGAGGACCTTCGACTTCTTGTAGAGGGCGGTCTCGGGGGTGTTGAGGTACTTCGCCCCCTGCTCGTCGCCCATCGCGCGGCCGCCGAAGCCGATGACCTGGCCGTCCATCGCCGCGATCGGGAACATGAGCCGGCCGCGGAAGCGGTCGTAGTGGCCGGGCTTGTTCTGGCGGGGCACGAGCAGGCCGGCGTTCTTCACGGCCTCCTCGCCGACCCCCTTCTTCGCGAGGCGGGGCGCGATGTCCTCCCACGCGTCCGCGGCGATCCCGAGCCGGAACTTCCTCACCGACTCCTCGGTGACGCCGCGCCGCTCGAGGTAGCCCCGCGCGTCCGCACCGTGCGTCGAGGCGAGGCGGGCCGCCCAGTAGCGTGCCGCGGCGTCGTTCGCGGCGAGGAGCTCGTTGCGCTCCTTCCTGCGCCGGCGGACCTCGGCCGACTCCTCCTCCGAGCCCTCGGGGATCTCGATCCCGCACTCGGCGGCGAGCTCGCGCACCACGGCCGGGAAGTCCTTGCCCTGGAGCTGCTGGAGGAAGGTGAACACGTTCCCGTAGGCCCCGCACCCGTAGCACTTGTAGTGCTTGTCCTCCGGGTAGACGTGGAAGCTCGGCGTGCGCTCGCCGTGGAACGGGCAGTTGCCCTTCCACGTGCGGCCGGACCGCTTCAGATCCATGTGGCGGCCGATCACCGCCACCACGTCGACGCGGTCGCGGATCTGCTCGATGACCGCCTCGGGGATCACTTACTTCCCGGCCAGCCTCGCCTTGACGAGCTCCGAGACGGTCTTCCCGTCCGCCCGACCCTGGACCTCGGGCTGGAGCTCCTTCATCACCTTGCCCATGTCCCTCGGACCCTGGGCGCCCACGCGCTTCACGACGTCCTCGATCTTGGCCTTCACCTCGGCCTCGGAGAGCTGCGCGGGCAGGTAGCCCTGGAGGATGGCGAGCTCCGCCTCCTCCTTCTCCACGAGGTCCGCGCGGTTGCCCGCGCGGTACTGCTCGATCGAGTCCTTGCGCCGCTTGATCTCGGAGGAGACGACGCCGAGCACGCCCGCGTCGTCGAGCGGCTTCATGAGCTCGATCTCGCGGTACTTGATCGCGCTCTTCAGCATCCGGACGGTGTCCAGCCGGAGCTGCGCCTTCTCGCGCATCGCGGCCTTCAGATCCGCGTCGAGCTGGTCCTTGAGCGCCATGGCGCGTGTCTCTCCCGTGCTGCCCGCGGCCGTGCAGCGGCCGCGACTAGAAGCTCTTGCGGCTCTTCTTCATCGCCCGCTTCTTGGCGGCGAGCGCCTTCTTCTTGCGCTTCACGGACGGCTTCTCGTAGTGCTCGCGCTTGCGGATCTCCGAGAGGATGCCGGCCTTCTCGCACTGCTTCTTGAAGCGCTTCATGGCGTTCTCGAAGGACTCGCCTTCCTTGACGCGGACTCCGGTCATGCCGTTCCCCTCGCTGATTTCGCGGGTTTATGGTCGTTCGCCGAAACGCAAACGAGCCGGACTCCCCCGTTGGGCGTCCGGCTCTCACGCGCGGCTCCGGGGCGGTTTAGACGGTCTGCCCGCCTCTGTCAAGGCTGGCGGGGACTTAAGCCCGATCAACCGCTGGGGTTTTCGGCCGGCGCGGACCGCCGGTCACCGGCGGAACGGGTTCCGGCCCGCCGCGTACCAGTTCCGGCTGACGGTCGCGTACTCCACGCCGAGGAGGACCCCCTGCACGACCCGCCGCCAGTCGCGCGGCAACGTCCAGGCGGTCGCGGTGGTGACGGCGAACACGGCCGGGAAGTAGACGCCGGGCCCCACGTGCTCGCCGTGCGCGCCGATGAGCGGGTTGGCCTCGCGGCCGTCGCGGACGATCTGACGGGTCTGCGCCCAGTCCGCGGCGAGGCCGAGCCCGATGCCGAGCTGCAGCGAGGTGTCGACCCAGTCCCAGCGCGGCGCCGCCACGGCGGCGGAGCTCGCTGGCACCTCGAGGCGGAGCCGCGGTTCCCTGCGCACCTCGACCGCGGGGAGCTCGAGCCGGGGCGCGAGGTCGAGGCGCGCCGGGACCACCGGCGCGGCCGCCGCGGTGACCTCGACGGGTGCACCCGGTACCGCCCCGTCGATCGGGCCCTCGCCGTCCAGGACGTCGCATGGGTAGGCGGCGTCCCATCCGGCCAGGATGCTTCCGACGAGAACGAGGAGCGCGCGCATCGGGCACCTCCTGCGCCCGATCCTCCCGCATGGACGTTCACCCCGAGTACACGCCTGGCTCACACCCTCCTCACCCTGGCCTCCGGGCCGCACGCCCACGGGGGGGCCCGGGAGACGCGAGCGTGTCGCAGGCCCCGGCACGTACGCTGGGCTCGAGGCCCCTCGTGAGAGCTCACGCCAAGTGCATCAGGCCCAGCCCGGCGGGGCTCGTCCCCCGGGAACGCCTGTTCGCGCGGCTCGACGCGGCCACGGCGCACCAGCGGCGAATCTGGATCGCGGGCCCGCCCGGCGCGGGGAAGACCACGCTTGCGACCTCCTGGGTGACCGCGCGCGGCCGGCCCTGCGTCTGGCTCGCCCTCGACGCCGCGGACCGTGACCCCGCCACGTTCCTGAACGAACTCGCGCGCGCGGTGCGCGCCGCGGCGCCGGGCGCGCGCCTGCCGCGCTTCGGCCCCGAGTACGCGCTGGGGCTCGCCGCGTTCTTCCGGACCTTCTTCCGCAAGGCCTTCGACGCCCTGCCGCCCGACGTCGTGCTCGTCTTCGACAACGCCCAGGAGGTCCCCGTCGATGCCCCGCTCTTCGCGCTCGTCCGCGAGGCGCTCGGCGAGGTGCCGCCCGGCGCGGCGACGCTCGTGGTGAGCCGCGAGCTCCCCCCGCCTCCCGCCGAGGCGCTGCGGGTCGGCGACACGCTCGAGGTGATCGGGCCCGAGGAGCTCCGGCTCGACGCCGACGAGGTACGGGCGGTGGCGCAGCTTCGCGGCGTCGAGGACCGCGCGGAGGTCGCGGCGCTCGTCGAGGCCGCCGACGGCTGGGCGGCCGGCGTGTCGCTCCTCCTCGCCGCCCGCGGCGGCCGGGCGCCGGGGGCGGCCCCGGGCGCGACCGCGCGGACCTTCGACTACCTCGCGAACGAGGTCCTCGACCGGATGGACGTGGCCACCCGCCGCGTGCTCCTCGAGGCGTCCGTGCTCCCGTGGGTGGACGTCCACGCCGCCGAGGCGGAGCTCGGGATCGCCGGCGCGGCCGAGGTCCTCGCCCGCCTCGCGGGGCGCGGCTACTTCACCTCCCGGCTCGAGGGCGATCCGCCCCGCTACCGCTTCCACCCGCTCCTCCGCGCGCTGCTCGAGCGGCGCGCGTGCGCGGAGCTCCCCGCCCCGCGGCTCGGCGCCCTGCGCCGCGGTGGCGCCGCGCTCCTCGCGGCCGTCGGTGCGGACGGGGAGGCGGTCGCGCTCCTGCGCGACGCGGGCGCCTGGGAGGACCTCGCCGCGCTCGTCGAGCGGCGGGGTCCGGACCTCCTCGAGGCGGGCCGCGCCCGGGACGTCGCCGCCTGGCTCGACCTCCTTCCCCCGGAGCTGCTGGGGTCGAGCCCGGGCCTCCGTTACCTCCATGGGATGGCGCGGTTCGGAGCGGACCCCGCCGGGGCCGCCGCGGAGGTCTCCTCGTCGCTCGACGACTTCGAAGCCGCCGACAACGGGCCGGCCTCGTACCTCGCGTGGGCGGGGCTCGTGGACGCCCTCGTGTTCGGGACGCGCTACCCGCCGCTCGACGCCTGCCTCGACCGGCTCGGGCGGCTCGAGGCGCGGTTCCCCGGCCCGCTCCCCGCCGACCTCGAGACCAGGGTCGCGTCCGCCGCGCTGACCGCCTTCATGATGCGGCGCCCCCTGGATCCACGGCTCGACTTCTGGCTCGCGCGCCTCGAGCCCCTTGCCGCCTCGGACCCCCGCACCCGCGTCATGGCAGCGAACGCGCTCCTCCTCCACGACGTCAACTTCAGCGGACGCCTGGCGAGGGCGGGCCGGGTGCTCGACGAGGTGGCCCGCAGCGTCGCGGAGGCCGACGCGGCCGCCACGATCATCCTCGCCGCCAACCGGTCCATGCACCGCTTCGTGCAGGGCGACTTCATGGGCGCCCACGACGCCGCCTCCGACGGGCTCGCCCGGGCCGCGTCCTCCGGTGCGCGCCTGTGGGACTTCCCGCTCACCTCCATGCAGGGCTGGAGCGCGGCGGGTGCCCGCCGGGTCGACCTCGTGGAGGAGGCCCTCGCGCGGCTCGACCGCCTGGAGGGACCATCACCCGAGTCCGCGGACTATTGGCGACACTGGGTCCGCGCCCAGCTCGCGGCCCTGCGCGGCGACCGTGCCCGCGCGTACGAGGAGGCCCGCGCCGGGCGCGTCTGCGCCGAGCGCGCCGGCTCGGAGCTCATGATCGTCCTCGCGTTCGCCTCGGAGGCGACGTCCGCGAGCCTCGGCGGCGCCCCGCCGGGCACGGAGCCCTCGCTCGAGCAGGCGCTCGTGCGTGCGCGCAGGGATCGCTCGCGCTGGGCGGAGCACCTGGTCCTGCTCGGGCTCGCGCATCGGGAGCGCCGCACCGGCGGACCCGCGCTCGACGCGCGCCTGCGGGCGCTCTTCGGGGCCTCGAGGGAGCACGGGTACCGGCACCCGGGCCAGCTCTTCCCGGAGGAGCTCGCGGACCTCTGCGCCGCCGCGCTCGAGCGCGGCATCGAGCCCGAGACTGCGCGCGCCTGGGTGACGACGCTCCACCTCGTGCCGCCGGCCTGGGCCGCCGGGCTCGAGGGCTGGCCCTGGGACCTCTCGGTGCGGGTGCTCGGGAAGCTCGAGGTGGCGCGCGCCGGCACGCCGGTCGCCGGCGCCGAAGCCGGGCGGGCGCTCGATCTCCTCGGCGCGCTCGTCGCGCTCGGCGGCGCGGACGTGGACGCCGGGCTCCTCGCCGCCGAGCTCTGGCCCGACTCCGACGGCGACGCCGCCCGCCACGCGCTCGAGACCGCGGTCTACCGGCTACGCAGGCTGCTGGGGGATCCGGAGCTCGTGGTGCAGGCGCGCGGGCGGATCGGGCTCGCGCCCGGGCGCGCCTGGACCGACCTCTGGGCCCTCGAACGCCGGCTCGAAGGCCTCGAGCACGGGAGCGTCGAGGACGGCGCCGGGCGGCGCGCGCGCGTGGCGGAGGCCTACCGGGGTGAGCTGCTGCCGGGCGTCGAGTCGCCCGCGATCCGCGAGCGCCGCGCGCGCCTCGAGCGCCGGGTGCAGCGGGCCCTCGGCGAGACAGCGGCGGCCCCGCGGTGAGCGGGCCTCACCCCCGCCGCGGCGCCCCGTGCCGCCGCTCGAGGACCGCGTAGACCTCGTTCGGCGTCACGTCGACCGACGCGAGCAGCACGTACAGGTGGAAGAGGACGTCCGCGGCCTCCTCGGCCACGTGGTCCTTCGTGTCCTTGCCCGCCTGGAGGCCCTGGTGGGCCTCGTTCACCTCGTACGCTTCCTCGATGACCTTCCTCCGGATCTTGGCGGGGTTGTCGAGGAGCTTCTTGGTGTAGCTCTCCGGCGGCGCGCCGTCGGCCTTGCGCGACTCGATCGTGGCCCAGAGCTGGGCGAGGAAGTGCTCGTCTGCCATGGAAGCTCCTGCCTTTCGAAGAAGCAGCTGCGCTCGCCGGTGTGACAGGCCGGGCCGGTCTGCTCGACCCGGTAGAGCACCGTGTCGCCGTCGCAGTCGAGCGCGAGCTCGCGCACGGCCTGGAAGTGTCCGGAGGTGTCGCCCTTCACCCAGAGCGCCCGGCGGCTGCGCGACCAGTAGGTGCCCTTCCCGGTCTCGACCGTCTTCCGGAGCGCCTCGGCGTTCGCCCAGGCCACCATCAGCACCGTGCCGTCGAGCTCCTGGGCCACCACCGGCACGAGGCCGCGCGCGTCGTACTTCACGCGGGCGAGGAGCTGCTCGAGGCCGGCGTTCACGGCGCCACCTCCCCGGGCACGGGCCGCACGTCGACGCCGCGCGCCCGGAGGAACGCCTTCGCCTCGCCCACGGTGTGCTTCCCGTCGTGGAAGATGGAGGCCGCGAGCGCCGCGTCGGCGATCTCGAGCCCCTGGGCGAGGTGCTCGAGCGTCCCCACCCCACCGGACGCGATGACGGGCACCGTGACCGTCGAGCAGACCTTCTCGAGCAGCTCGAGGTCGTAGCCGGCGAGCGTGCCGTCGCGGTCCATCGAGGTGAGCAGGATCTCCCCGCAGCCGCGAGCGGCGACCTCGCGGCACCAGGCGATGCCCTCCTTGCCGGTGGGCCGCGTGCCGCCCGCGACGAAGACCTCCCACTCGGCCGGCGAGGTCCCGGCGCGGCGCTTCACGTCGACGGCCACCACGAGCGCCTGGGCCCCCGCGATGCGGGAGAGCCGGTCGACGAGGCCGGGGTCGGCCACCGCGGAGGAGTTCACCGAGACCTTGTCGGCGCCGGCGTGGAGGAGCCCGACGAAGTCCGCCTCGGAGCGCACGCCGCCGCCCACCGTGAGCGGGGCGAACACGCGCGCCGCGGTGCGGGAGACGAGGTCGACGAGCGTGCCGCGGTTCTCCTGGGTGGCGGCGATGTCGAGGTAGGTCACCTCGTCGGCGCCCTGCTGATCGTAGCGGGCCGCGGCCTCGACGGGGTCGCCCGCGTCGCGGAGGTTCTTGAAGTTGATCCCCTTCACGACGCGGCCGTTCTTCACGTCGAGGCAGGGGATGATGCGCTTCGCGGGCATCTAGCCCCCCGCCTTCTCGCCCGCGGCGACCTTCAACGCGTCGGCGAGGTCGATGCGCCCCTCGTAGAGCGCCTTCCCCACGATGACGCCGTACAGGCCCGCCGCGCGGCAGGCCTCGATGTCGGCGAGCGACGCGACGCCGCCGGAGGCCACGACCTCGACCCCGGCCGCGGCCGCGACCCGCGCCGCGCCCTCGGCGTCGACGCCGGTGAACATGCCGTCGCGGCCCACGTCGGTGTACTCGACGAGCGAGACGCCGGCGGCCTTCACCCTGCGCGCCACCTCCTCGACCTTGAGGCCGGTGCCCTCGAGCCAGCCGGCGACCTTGACCTCGCCGTTCCGGGCGTCGATGCCGCAGCGGACCTTGCCGGGGAACCGCCGGCAGGCCTGCTCGACGAGGTCGAGCCGCTCCACCGCCGCGGTGCCGAGCACCACGTGGCGGACGCCGAGCGCGAGCACGGCCTCGAGGTCGGGCAGGCTGCGCAGCCCGCCGCCGAGCTCGACCTCGACCCCGGGCACCGCGCAGATGTCGCGGACCGCGTCGAGGTTCACGGGCTTCCCCGCCTTCGCGCCGTCGAGATCGACGACGTGCAGGAGCCGGGCGCCCTTCGCCACGAGGTCGCGGGCCGCCTCGGCGGGCCGCCGCGCGTAGACCTTCTTCGTCGCGAAGTCGCCCTTCTCGAGGCGGACCACCTCGCCGCCCATGAGGTCGATCGCCGGGATGACGAGCATCTAGAGCTCCACGAAGCGGCGCAGGAGGGCGAGCCCGACGGCCTGGCTCTTCTCCGGGTGGAACTGCACCGCGTAGAGGTTGTCCTTGGCGAGCGCCGCGCAGTAGTCGACGCCGTGGGTCGTGACGAGCGCCGCGCCGGGCGCGTCGGCCGCGGCCGCGTAGGAGTGCGCGAAGTAGACGTGCTGGCCGTCCATGGGCCGGAAGAGCGGCACGTCGCGCACGAGCCTCACCGGGCACCAGCCGATGTTCGGGAGCTTCACGCCCGCGGGCAGCCGGCGGATGGTCCCGGGCAACAGGCCCAGCCCCTTCGCGCCGCCCGCCTCCTCGCCGGCCTCGAACAGGATCTGGAGCCCGACGCAGATGCCCAGCGTGGGCGTGCCGCGCGCGACGGCCTCCTTGAGCGCGTCGGCGACGCCGCTCCGCCGCATCGCCTCGGCGCACTCCGGCATCGACCCCTGCCCGGGCACCACCACCCGGTCCGCCGCCCGCACGACCTCGGGGTCGCGCGTCACCACCACCTTCGCGCCCACCTCGCGGCAGGCGTTCTCGACCGAGCGGAGGTTGCCCGCGCCGTAGTCGACGAGCGCGATGGTGCCCGGCGGGCGGGTCACGGCGCCGCCCCGCTCACAGCGTGCCCTTCGTCGAGGGCACGCCCTCGCCCTGCTTCGCGGTCGCGGCGCGGAGCGCGCGGGCGGCCGCCTTGAAGATCGCCTCGACCACGTGGTGCAGGTTGCGGCCGTAGCGCACGTTCACGTGGACGGTGATGCGCGCGTGGTTCACGAGCGCCTGGAAGAAGTCCTCGGTGAGGTCCACGTCGAAGCCGCCGATGAACTTCTTCCCCTTCGGCAGGCCGGCGTTGAAGGTGAGGTGCGGGCGGCCGGAGAGGTCGACCACCACCTCGGCGAGCGCCTCGTCGAGCGGGACCACCGCGTGGCCGTAGCGGGCGAGGCCCGCCTTGTCGGCGACCGCCTGCCGGAGCGCCTCGCCGAGCGCGATGCCGACGTCCTCGACGGTGTGGTGGGCGTCGATGTGGAGGTCGCCCTTCGCCTTCACCGCGAGCGCCATCCCGCCGTGCCGCGAGATCTGCTCGAGCATGTGGTCGAAGAACGGGAGGCCCGTCGAGATGGCGGCCTCGCCGGGCTCGAGCGAGAGGTCGACCGCGATCTCGGTCTCCTTGGTCTTGCGGGCGACGGCGCCGCGGCGGGGCCGGGCCTTCGGCTTCGCGGTCTTCATTCTTTCTCCCGACCATCCCGAGCGTAGCCGCGCCGCTTTCGGCGCGGCGGAGTCGAGGGACGCCCCTTGTTCACCCGCACCTCGACCGCCCGCCAGTGGCCGACGAGCCCCTCGGCGGTGGCGAGCGCCTCGACCGCCGGCGCCAGCGTCGCGAGGGCCCGGGGCGTGAGGTCGAGCACGCTCATGCGGCGGCGGAAGGTCGCGACCGAGAGCGGCGAGGCGAAGCGGGCGGTGCCCGCGGTGGGGAGGACGTGGGAGGGGCCGGCGAGGTAGTCGCCGACCGCCTCGGGCGTGCTCGTGCCCACGAACACGGCGCCCGCGCGCGAGAGCCTCGGCACGAGCCGGGCCGCGTTCGCGGCGTGCAGCGCGAGGTGCTCGGGCGCGAAGTCGTCGGCGAGGGCGGTCGCCTCGGCGAGGGTCCGCGCCACCACCGCCGCGCCGCGGTCGCGCAGCGACGCCTCGGCGATCGCCCGGCGCGGGAGCGCGGCGAGCTGCCGGTCCACCTCGGCGAGCGCCGCGTCGCGGAGCGCCGCGGAGGTCGTGACGAGCACCGCCACCGCGCGCACGTCGTGCTCGGCCTGGGCGATGAGGTCGGCCGCCACCTCGGCCGCATCGGCCTTCGCGTCGGCGAGCACGAGGATCTCGCTCGGCCCGGCGATCATGTCGATGTCGACCTTGCCGAAGACGATCCGCTTCGCGGCGGCGACGTAGGCGTTGCCCGGGCCGCAGATCTTGTCGACGGCGGGCACGGTCGCGGTGCCGTGGGCCATCGCCGCGACGGCCTGGGCGCCGCCCGCGCGCACCAGCGTCGAGACACCGGCGACGTGGCAGGCCGCGAGCGTCCAGCGGTCCATCTCGCCCGTGCCCTTCACGCCGGGCGAGCAGACGACGACCTCCTTCACGCCGGCGACCTTCGCCGGGATGGCGGTCATGAGGACGCTCGACGGGTACCGGGCGGTGCCGCCCGGCACGTAGAGCCCGACGCGCGCGAGCGGGCGGACCACCTGCGCGAGCGTCGCGCCGGCGGCGTCGCGCCGGGACGGCACCTCGGCGTCGCGCTCGCGGCGGTGGAAGTCGGCGATGCGCCTCGCGGCGAGGGCGAGCGCGCGCCGGCCCTCGGGCGGCAGGGCGGCGTGGGCGGCCCGGAACTCGGCCTTCCCGAGGAGGAGCCCGGACGCGGACCCCGGGTCCCAGCCGTCGAAGCGGCGGGTGGCCTCGACGAGCGCCGCGTCGCCGCGGGCGCGCACGTCGTCGACGATGGCCTGGGCGGCCGCGCGGACGGGCGCCTCGTCCTCGTCGGAGCCGCGGGCGCAGAGGCGGGCCCAGCGGTCCTTGAAATCGATCTCGGTCGTGTCGAGTCGCTGCACGGGACCGGCGATTGTAGCGGGACCCCCCTGCCGAGGCGAGGGAGGACTCGGTCTCGATCGCGCTTTCGAGGCCGGCGGACGGGGCGCCCTGCTAGATTCCGCCGGATGAACCCGCGGACCGACCTCTGGCTGCAGAACCTCGTCGACGAGCGCGACGGCGCGGCGCTCTACGAGGGGCTCGCCCGCCACGAGAAGGACCAGGCCCGCGCGAAGGAGTTCCTGGAGCTCGCCGCCGCCGAGCGCCGGCACGCCGAGGTCTGGCTGAGGAAGCTCGAGAAGGAGGGGGTCGCCATCCCTCCCGATCGGCCGAGCTCGCGCGTGCGCGCGCTCGTCTGGCTCGCCCGCCGCCTGGGGACGGCCGCCGTCGTGCCGATGATCCTCGAGGCCGAGGCCGGCGACGCCGACAAGTACGAGGAGCAGGGCGGCGACGCCACCGCGCTCGCCGCCGAGGAGCGCGCCCACCGCCAGTCGCTCGTGGGCATGAGCCAGGGCGACCCGAAGGACGCCCGCGATCTCATCGCCGTCCGCGAGCGCTGGCACCGCGCCGGCCGCGGCGCCGGCAACGTCCGCGCCGCCATCTTCGGCATGAACGACGGCCTGCTCTCGAACCTGTCGCTCATCCTGGGCGTCGCCGGCGCGGGCGTGGCGCCGCAGACCGTGGTGGTCACCGGCTTCGCGGGCCTGCTCGCGGGCGCGTTCTCGATGGCGGCCGGCGAGTACACCTCGGTCGCCTCGCAGCGCGACCTCCTCCGCCGGCAGATCGCGCTCGAGCAGCGCGAGATCGAGGAGGCCCCCGAGGAGGAGGCCGCCGAGCTCGCGCTGATCTTCAAGCAGAAGGGGCTGTCGACCGAGCAGGCGAGCCGCACCGCCGCCGAGCTCATGAAGAACCCGGCGAGCGCCGCCGACACGCTGGTCCGCGAGGAGCTCGGGCTCGATCCGGCCGACCTCGGCTCGCCGGTCGGCGCGGCGCTCTCGTCCTTCCTCCTCTTCTCCGTCGGCGCGTTCGTGCCGGTGCTGCCGTTCCTCTTCACGACCGGCACGCCCGCCATCTCGCTCGCGGCCGGGCTCGCGGGCTTCGTGCTCGCCGGCGTGGGCGCGCTCGTCGGCTTCCTCTCCGGCACGGGCATGATCGCGAGCGCCGGCCGGATGGTCGGGCTCGCGGCCCTCGCCGCCGGCGTCACCTACGCGGTGGGCCGGATGTTCGGGGCGGCGGTCGGCTGACGGCCGTCCCGGCGGGCTCAGCGACGCCGCCGCAGGACCCGGACCGGCACGCCCCCGCCCGGACGGAGCGTGATGCGGGGCACCGGCGTGGGCGGCGCGGGCGACACCGGGACGAGCCGCACCTCGCGCGCGATCGCGGCGAGCGCGATCGCCGCCTCGGCCCAGGCGAAGCCCTCGCCGAGGCACTGGCGCGGGCCCGCGCCGAACGGGAAGTAGGCGAGGCGCGGGAGCGCCGCCCGGCCCTCGGGCGACCAGCGGTCGGGCAGGAAGCGCTCCGGCTCGGGGAAGAACCGGGCGTCGCGGTGGACCACCCACTGCGGCGTCACGACGGTGTCCCGCGCGCGCACCGTGTAGGGGCCGAGCGGGAAGTCCTCGAGGGCGGAGCGGGCCACGTTCCAGGCGGGGGGCCTGAGGCGCATGGTCTCGGTGACCACGCGGCGCGCGAGCTCGAGCGGGCCCGCGACCGCCGGGGCCGCGCCGGCGAGCGCCGCCTCCGCGAGGTCGCCGGCCCGCTCCGCCTCCGCCTCGAGGCGCTCCTGCACGCGCCGGTCGCGCCCGACGAGGTCGATGGCCCAGGCGAGCGCGTTCGCGGTGGTCTCGTGGCCGGCGAGGAAGAGCGTCATCACCTCGTCGCGCACCTCGCGGTCGGAGAGCCCCGGCCCGCCCTCCTCGTCCTTCGCCGCGAGGAGGAGCGAGAGGAGGTCGTCCCCCGGGCGCGCCCGCCGGTCGGCGATGAACCGGTAGACGATCGCGTCGAGCGTGTCGCGCGCGGCGTGGAGCCGGCGCGTCGGGGGGATGGGCAGCCGGTCGAGCAGCTTCGCGATCGGGATCCGGCCGATGCGGAACGCATCCACCGCCTCCGAGACCGCCGCCGCCGCGGGCTCGATCTCCTCGACGCGGTCCTGGCCGAAGAGCGCCTCGGCCACGATCTCGAGCGCGAGCCGGGCCATCTCGGCGGCGGCGTCGACCACCTCGCCGTCCCTCCAGCGCGCCACGCGCTCCCGGGCCCGCCGCGCCATCACCGCCGCGTAGGCCCGCAGCCGCTCGGCGTGGAAGCCGGGCTGCGTGAGCCGGCGCCGCCGCCGCCAGGACTCGCCGTCGGAGGTGAGGAGCCCCTCGCCGAGGACGACCTTGGCCGCCTCGAGGCCGCGCGGCTTGTGCACGCTCGCGGCGCGCACCACGAGGACCTCCCGGATGAGCTCCGGCTCGGCGACGAGCCAGATGCCGATGGGGCCCATCCGGAAGCGGGCCACCGGCCCGTGCTCGCGCCGCACCCGGTCGAGGAAGCCGAGGGGGTCGCGCGCGAACGGCAGGTAGCTGCCGAGGGGGTTCAGGGTGCGGGGGCCGGGCGGCGGGACGGACCGCATGGGCCCCTTCTACCGCGCCCCGGTCACGAGCGCGCCCCTCGGGTCTCGCTTAGATTCCGGCGTCCGTTCACCCCGGAAGGAGCCAGACACCCGTGACCCTCGTGCTTCCGATCCTCGCCGTGCTCCAGGCCGCGACCCCCGCGGCCGGGCAGGCCATCGACCCCGCGAACTTCGACCCCGCCGTCCCCGCCTGCCAGGACTTCTACCACCACGCCGTGGGCGGCTGGCAGAAGGCGAACCCCATCCCCGCCGACAAGGCGCGCTACGGCGCCTTCGAGGAGCTCGCCGAGCGCAACCGCGCCATCCTGAAGAGCATCCTCGAGGAGACGAGCGCGAGGAAGGACTGGAAGAAGGGCTCCATCCAGCAGAAGGTCGGCGACTTCTTCGCCTCCGGCATGGACGAGGCCGCGATCGAGAAGGCCGGCGCGAAGCCGCTCCAGCCCTGGCTCGCGCGGATCGACAAGGTGAAGTCGGCGGACGACCTGCCGGCCTTCCTCGCCGAGGCGAGCCTCGCCGGCGTGCCGGGCGGCATCGGGCTCGGCATCGGCCAGGACGACAAGGATTCGACCCGCTACGTGCCGACGCTCTGGCAGGGCGGCCTCGGCCTCCCCGACCGCGACTACTACCTCAAGGACGACGACCGCTCGAAGGGGCTGCGCGAGAAGTACGCGACCTTCGTGTCGACGCTCTTCGTGCTCCTCGGCGAGAAGGAGGGGCAGGCCAAGGAGGACGCGGCCGCCGTGATCGCCCTCGAGACGAAGCTCGCCCAGGCGGCCCGCACCCGCGTCGCGCTCCGCGATCCCGAGGCGAACTACAACAAGCGCACCCTCGCCGAGCTCGAGAAGGAGGCCCCGGGCTATGCGTGGGCAACGTTCCTCGGGAAGCAGGGCATCCCGAAGGCGCAGGACCTCGTGGTGGGCCAGCCCGAGTTCGCGAAGGCGTTCGCGGCGCTCACCCGCTCCGAGCCGGTCGCGACCTGGCGCACGTACCTGCGCTTCCACGCGGCCCGCGGCGCGGCGCCGTACCTCTCGAAGGCCTTCGACGAGGCGAACTTCGAGTTCTACGGAAAGGCGCTCAACGGGATCCAGCAGCAGGAGCCCCGCTGGAAGCGCGTGCAGGGCGTGGTCGACCGCAACGTCGGCGAGGCCCTCGGCCAGCTCTACGTCGAGAAGGCGTTCGGCCCCGCGCAGAAGGAGCGGATGAAGGCGCTCGTCGAGAACCTGCGCAAGGCGCTCTCCGAGCGCATCGCCGGCCTCGCCTGGATGAGCCCCGAGACGAAGGCGGCCGCGCAGAAGAAGCTCGCCGCGTTCGGCGTGAAGATCGGCTACCCGGACCGGTGGCGTGACTACTCGAAGCTCGAGGTGAAGCGCGCGGGCTACCTCGAGAACGTGCAGGCCGCGGCGACGTTCGAGTCGAAGCGCGAGATCGCGAAGCTCGGCAAGCCCATCGACCGCACGGAGTGGGGCATGTCGCCGCCGACCGTGAACGCCTACTACTCGCCGAACATGAACGAGATCGTGTTCCCGGCCGGCATCCTGCAGCCGCCGTTCTTCTGGCCGGACGCCGACGACGCCGTGAACTACGGCGCCATCGGCGTGGTGATCGGCCACGAGATGACGCACGGCTTCGACGACCAGGGCGCGCAGTTCGACGCCGAGGGCAACCTCAAGAACTGGTGGACCGACGCCGACAAGAAGGCCTACGAGGCGCGCACCGGCCTCGTCGTGAAGCAGTTCGACGCGTTCAAGCCGTTCCCGGACGCGGCCGTCAACGGCAAGCTCACCGTCGGCGAGAACATCGCCGACCTCGGCGGCCTCAAGATCGCCTGGGCCGCGCTCGAGAAGGCGCTCGGGAAGGACCCGAACCAGGCGCCGAAGGTCGGTGACTTCAACCCCGGGCAGCGCTTCTTCCTGTCGTTCGCGAACGTCTGGCGGAACAACATCCGCGACGAGGCGCTCCGCGTCCGGCTCGCGACCGACGTCCACAGCCCCGGCCAGTACCGGGTGCTCGGGCCGGTCGCGAACCTGCCCGAGTTCTACGCGGCCTTCGGCTGCAAGGACGGGGACGCGATGAAGCGGCCCGAGGCGGAGCGGCCGGCGATCTGGTAGCATCGATCCTTCGACTCCGGCCCGCCTGCGGCGGGCCTGCGCTCAGGATGAGCGACATCGATCGGGGAGGGGCCCGCATGCGCTCTGCGCATGGGGAGCGGGCCTACGGCCCCCCGTGCAACACAGGGTAGTAGCCGACCGTCTCCACGATCGCCTGCCCGTCCTTCGTCAGCGCCCAGTCCATGAACGCCTTCGCCGCGCCGGCCGGCGCGCCGCGGGTGACCATGAGGAGGTCGCGGGAGAGCGGGTACTTCCCGGAGAGCACGTTCGCCTTCGTGGGGAGCTCGCCCGGCGCGCCGTCCTTCTCCGCGACCTTGAGCTCCTTCACGCCCTTCGCGTACGCGGCGCCGCCGTAGCCGATGCCGTTCGGCGCCTTCGCCACCGCGTTCACCACCGCGGCGGTGCCGGGCAGCGTCTGCGCGTTCGCCGCGAAGTCGACGCCCTTCCCGAGCACCTCGTCCTTCACGTACGCATAGGTGCCGGACGAGTTCTCGCGGGAGTAGAGGGCGATCGGCGCGTCCTTCCCCCCGAGCTCCTTCCAGTTCTTCACGTCGCCGGCGTAGATCGCCTTCAGCTGCGCGATGGTGAGCTGCTGGACCGGGTTCGACTCGTGGATGTAGAACGCGACCCCGTCCTTCGCGACCGGCGTCTCGACTGCCGGGACGCCGTACTTCCCCTGGACCTGCTTCTTCTCGGCGTCCTTGAGCGGGCGCGAGGCGTTCGCGACGTCGGTCGTGCCGTTGACGAGCGCGGCGATGCCGACGCCCGAGCCGCCGCCGGTCACCTGCACCCGCGCGCCGGGCTTCGCCTTCATGTACGCCTCGGCCCACCGCTGGGCGAGGATCACCATCGTGTCGGAGCCCTTCACGGTGAGGCCCTGGGCGCTCGCCGCGAGGGGGAGGAGCAGCGCGGCCGCCAACCCGAGGAATCGCTTCATGTGCGTGCCTCCTTCTCTCATGGAGGCAGCATGCGACGGCCCCGGGTCGAGCCCGTGGCGGCCGGGTGACGGTTCTGCGACGGCGTCACACGGAGGGCCCGCCGCCCTCGCCGAGCTCCCAGGCCTCGGCGATGGCCCGGGCGAGGTCGTAGGTGCCGACCGGACGGACCAGGACGGCGTGAGCACCCTCCGGGGCGGGCGTGCCCTCGCTCGGGACGATCGCGACCAGCCGTAAGTGCGGAGCGAGCCGGCGGATCTTGTCGGCGAGGCCCAGCTCCGCGTCGGCGACGACGAGCCCGTAGGTCTGCGCCGAGTCCGCGAGGAGGCGCCCCGCGGCCGCCGCGTCGGCGGCCGGCTCGC
This sequence comes from Anaeromyxobacter sp., assembly GCA_046351695.1. Taxonomy (GTDB): domain Bacteria; phylum Myxococcota; class Myxococcia; order Myxococcales; family Anaeromyxobacteraceae; genus Anaeromyxobacter. The sequence continues at coordinate 162,435 of JAXLYA010000005.1, forward strand.
CCTCGAGCTGGAGCCCCTCGAGCTGCCGCACGAGCACGTCACGCATCACCGGCTCGGCGGAGGCGACGAGCACCTTGCCAGCGTTGCGCGCGGCCGGCCGCGGCGCCGCGGCGGCCTCCCCGGCGAGCGGCAGGGTGACGTGGAAGGTCGCTCCCCGGCCGGGCTCCGACTCCACTTCGATCCGTCCGCCCGCTTCCCGCACGGCCTCGAGCGCGGTGGCGAAGCCGAGCCCGGTCCCCTTCCCCTCGGGCTTCGTCGTGAAGAACGGCTCCCCGAGGCGGCGGACCACCTCCGGCGGCATGCCGTGCCCCTCGTCGCGGACCTCGAGCAGGAGGCGGTCCCCGAGGAGCTTCGCGGAGACCTCCACCCTGCCGCCGCGCTCCGCCATCGCGTCGCGCGCGTTGATGCAGAGGTTGAGGAGCCCGTGGCGGAGCGCGCTCGCGTTCCCCCGCACGTACACCTCCCCCTCGAGCCCCGTGCCCGCCACCCGGAAGCGTCCGCCGAAGGTCCGGGCGGCGAGCGCCACGACGTCGCGGGCGATGGAGAGCACGTCCACCCGGTCGAGCGTCCCGATCGCCTCGCCGCGGGAGAGCCGGGTGAGGTCGGAGGCGAGCTCCACGGCCGCCGACGTGGAGTCGCGCGCGTCGGACAGCGCAGGGCGCAAGGAGGGCGGCGCCTCCTCGAGGCAGAAGTCGAGCGTGGGGAGGACCGCCCCGAGCGCGTTGCGGAAGTTGTGGGCGATCCCCGCGACGAGCGAGCCGAGCGCCTCGACGCGCTGCAGCCGGCGCATCCCCGCGGCCAGCCGGTGCTGCGGGGTCACGTCACGCGCGATCGCGACCGCGACGCGCTCGCCACCGACCTCGGCGATCCGGAGCGAGAGCGCGATGCGCAAGGGCGACCCGTCGCGCCGGCGGATGTCCAGCTCCACTGCCTCGAGGTCCCGGCGCGCGTCGAGCCGCTCCGCCCACCGCGGCTCCGTCCCGGCGACGATCCCGATCTCCATCGGCGTCCGGCCGATGACCTCGGAGCGTGGCCACCCGAGCACGCGCTCGAAGCCGGGGCTCACGTCCAGGAATCGCTCCCCCGGGACCGAGATCAGCATGACCGCGTTCGGGCTCGCGTCGAAGACCGCGCGGAGGCGCTCCTCGCTGGCGCGAGCCGCCGCGAGCGCCGTCCCCGCCTCCCCGAGCGCGCCCTCGAAGCCGCCGAGCACGAGCCACACCGCCGCCGTCGTCTGCACGATGCTCGGGAGGAGACCCATCGCGGTCAGGAGCGGGTCGTGGCTCTCGGCCTTCGGTACGCCGAGCAGCCCCTCCACGAGGATGGACTCGGGGAGCGCCGCGAGGCCGACGAGCCCGGCCATGAAGAGCGACGCCGTGACGAGCGCACTCGCCCGCCCCAGGAAGACGGCGGCGTACAGCACGGCCGTGAAGGCGACCGCGATCGGCGTGACCTGGAACGAGAAGAGGACCGCGCCGGCGAACCCGCCCGCGAGCGCGGTGGCGACGTAGGTGACCGCGCGCACCCGATAGTGGAGCCCGCGCCCGAGGGCCACGAGCGCCATCGCCGCGACGATGCTCCAGCCGAGGGCGAGCGCACCCGCGTTGCCCGACAGGTAGAACGTCACCCCCGTCATCGACAGCGCGGCGAAGGCGGCGCCGATCCGTGCGACCACCGTGAGCGCGCGCTCCCGCCAGCGCTCGACCTCCGCGGCGTGACCGCTGGTCACGGCTCCCCCGCGAGCGCCACGAGACGCACGAGCGTGGCGACGGACCCCGCGCCGGTCTTCTCGAGCACGCGGGCACGATGGACCTTCACCGTCTTCTCGGCCACCCCGAGCCGCTCTCCGATGTCGCGGTTGCGCAGGCCCCTCACGAGGAGCTCCGCCACCTCCCGCTCGCGTGGCGTGAGCGCGGCGAGGGCACGGCGGGCGGCGTCCGTCTCGGCCCGGCGGCGGACGCGTTCGGCGCTCACCTGCAAGGCCTCCGAGACGGTCGCGAGGAGCTCCGCCTGCGTGAACGGCTTCGTGAGGAAGTCATGCGCCCCGGCTCGCATCGCCTGCACGGTCGCGGCGACGGTGCCGTGCGCCCGGGCGAGTGTGGGGTGGGCGCTCGCCCTCGGCGCCCTCGCGGTCCTCGCGCTCGGCTGGGTGACCGTGCGGGGCGTGGAGCGCGCCATCCGCGGGCTCCACGCCGAGTCGGAGCGCCTGCGCGCCGCCGTGTCGGCCGGTCGCCTCGGGGAGCGCGCCGAACTCGAGCGCGTCTCGCAGGATCTCCGTCCCGCGCTCGCCGTCATGAACGCCACGATGGACGCCTACCAGGCGCCGATCGATCTCGCCCGCGGGCACCTCGGGGCGATGGCGAACGGAGAGCTGCCGCCCGCGATCGGGCGCCGCTTCGAGGGCGACTTCGGGCAGATCACCGAGGCGCTCGACCGGTCCACCGCGGCCGTGCAGGCGCTCGTCGCCGACGCCGGCGCGCTCGTGGCGGCGGCGCTCGAGGGGCGGCTGTCGGTGCGGGCGGACGCGGGCCGGCACCAGGGCGACTTCCGGAAGATCGTGCAGGGCGTGAACGACACGCTCGACGCGGTGGTCGGGCCGCTCACCGAGGCGGCGCGGTGCGTGGACGGCATCGCGAAGGGCGAGATCCCGCCGAAGGTCACGGCCGCCTGGCGCGGCGACTTCGAGCTGCTGAAGCGCAACCTCAACGGCTGCATCGACGCCGTGAACCTCGTCGTGATGGACGTGAACGGGCTCGCCGCCGCGGCGAAGGACGGCGACTTCTCGGCCCGGGCCGACGCCTCCCGGCACCTCGGCGACTTCCGGCGCATCGTCGAGGGCGTGAACGGGGCGGTCGCGGCGCTGACCGGTGCCATCGACTTCGTGGGTCAGAACGTGGCCGAGCTCTCCCGCGGCGCCGTCCCGGCGCCGATCACCGCGGAGATGAGGGGCGGCTTCGACGTCCTCAAGGGCAACCTGAACGGCTGCATCACCGCGGTGAACGCGCTCCTCGCCGACGTGAACCTCCTCGCCGGCGCCGCCCTCGAGGGGAAGCTCTCCACCCGCGCCGACGCGACCCGCCACCCCGGCGACTTCCGCCGGATCGTGGACGGCGTGAACCGCACGCTCGACGCGGTGATCGCGCCCGTCACCGACGCGACCCGGGTGCTCGAGCAGATCGCGGCGCGCGACCTGCGCGCGCGGGTGACCGGCAGCTACGTCGGCGACCACGCGCGGATCCGGGACGCGGTCAACGCGACGGCGGGCGCGCTCCACGACGCGCTCGCGCAGGTCGCGGCCGCCGTCGAGCAGGTGAGCAGCGCCTCCGCCCAGATCGCGGCCTCGTCGCAGGCGGTGGCCTCCGGCGCCTCCGAGCAGGCCGCCTCGCTCCAGCAGACCTCCACGAGCGTCGAGTCGCTCGCGCAGCGCACCCGGTTGTCCGAAGAGCACGCGCGCGAGGCCGACCGGCTCGCCCAGGGCGCCCGCGGCGCCGCCACCGAGGGCGCCGCGGCCGCCGACCAGCTGAAGGGCGCGATGGACCGCATCCGGGCCTCCGCCGAGGGCACCTCGCAGATCATCAAGGACGTCTCGGACATCGCCTTCCAGACGAACCTCCTCGCGCTCAACGCGGCGGTCGAGGCCGCCCGCGCGGGCGAGGCCGGCCGCGGCTTCGCGGTCGTCGCGGAGGAGGTCCGCTCGCTCGCGCTCCGCGCGAAGGACGCCGCGCAGAAGACGGAGGAGCTCATCCGCCAGTCGGTGAAGGAGGCCGGCGAGGGCGAGCAGGCCACGCGGCAGGTCGCGGCGAAGCTGGCCGAGATCGGTGGCGGGGTCTCGAAGGTCACCGACATCGTGGCCGAGATCGCGGCGGCGTCGCGCGAGCAGACGGCCGGCATCGAGGAGGTCAACAAGGCCGTCGCCGAGATGGACAAGGTGACCCAGCAGAACGCCGCCTCGGCGGAGGAGTCGTCCTCCGCGGCGAGCGAGCTCTCCGGTCAGTCCGAGGAGCTCGCCGCGATGGTGGCGGGGTTCCGGCTCAACACCCACTTCGACACCGCAGGCAGGCCCGCGCCGGGAACGCTCGCGCGCGCCCGGAAGCCCGGAGCGGCACGGGCCGCGCTCCCGCCGCCAGCGCCGGCCGTGCGCCGTGACGACGCCTTCCCGATGGGGGACTTCTAGCGGCCCGCTAGCGGATCTTCTTCTGCGCGATCCCGCCGCCGACGCCGGCGACGTGGTCCTCGATGGGGAAGTCCGCCCCGTCGGCCTCGGCCGCGCGGATGGCCGCGTTCGCGATGCCGGCGCAGCAGGGGACCTCCATCCGCACGACCGTCATGCGCCGCGGGCGGGCGCTCGCGACCAGCGAGGCGAGGCGGGCCTCCATGTCGGCGCCGTCGTCGAGCTTCGGGCAGGCGACGACCACCGCGCGCCCGTCGAGGTAGCGGGCGTGGAAGTCGGGCACGGCGAACGGGACGCAGTCGGCGCACACGACGAGGTCCGCCCCGGCGAGGAACCCCGCGGTGGCCGGCACGAGCCGGAGCTGGACCGGCCAGTGGCCGAGCTTCGAGCCGCCCGGCGAGAGCGTGCGGGTCGCGGACCCCGGGCAGCCGGTGGTCTCGGGGCCCGCGGAGGGCGGCGCGCCCAGGACGCGGAGGCGCGAGCGGCCGGCGCGCTTGCGCGCCTCGACCGCGTCGGCGTCGAACGCGACGGCCTCCCGCTCCTCCACCGTGATGGCGCCGGTCGGGCACTTCGGGAGGCACGCGCCGAGGCCGTCGCAGAGGACGTCGCCCACCAGGCGGGCCTTGCCGCCGACGAGCGCGAGCGCGCCCTCGTGGCAGGAGGCGAGGCAGTCGCCGCAGCCGTTGCACAGCGCCTCGTCGATCTTGACCATGTTCCGTTTCACGGGGCCCGACCCTAGTCGAGTCGCACGTCCCGGGTCCACCGACTCCCGTGTCGACCTGCACGGAGAGTTGATCTGCGTCACCCCGATCCGGGTCGGCCTGATCGGCGTCACTCGCCGAGGTCGCCCTCGTCGGCCCCCGCCGCCGGCTCGCGCTCCTCCGAGTCGAGCTCGGCGGGCACCGGGACCGGCGCGCGGCCCGCCGCGGCCCTCCGCCGCTCGTGCCGGGCGGCGTAGTAGCGGGTCACGTTCGGCACGCTGAAGCGGTTCATCGTGACGCTGTGGGTGGTGATCGCGTTCAGCCGGTCGATGTCGACGAACCACTCCGGGAGGTGCACCGGCCCGACGCACAGCCCGTCCTCGACGAGGTCGCGCACGAGCGCGGCGTCGTCGACGCTCATCTTGCCGGCGAGGAAGGCGCGCACGAGCTCGACGTCGCGCTGGTCGAGCGCGGTGCGCAGGAAGTTGAAGGTCCGGCAGTAGCCGCGCTGGTAGGCGGCGTCCTTCGTGAAGGGCGCCCCGCCGGTCACGACGCCGCCGCGGAAGACGCGCTCGCTCATGAGCGCCGCCTTCGCCGGCGGAAAGCGCGCCAGGAGGTAGCGGTAGACCTCGAGGAAGTCGGCGCCGCGGGCGGCCATGTCGATGGCGATGGTCCGCTCGCCGAGCTCGATGTAGCGCTCGTCGGTGATGTTGCCGGTGAGGTACTCGGCGAGGATGCCGGCGCCCTCCTGCGACTCGAGGTGGCGCGGCAGCCCCACCCCGAGCACGGTGAGCACGGGCTGGCGCAGGCCGTTCACGCTCGTGAGGACGTGCCAGAGCCCCTCGTGGTGGGCGAGCGCCCGCGCCTGGCGCTCGCTGAAGCGGGCGCCCTTCCGGAGCGAGACGCGGGTCGCGCCCGCCGCCGCGTTCGCGGTGAGGCGGTTCGTGACGATGACCTGGAGGTCGCGGCCGAGGAAGGGCTTGCAGATGCGGGCGACCTCGCGCGCGGCCTGCTTCGCCGAGAGCGTCTGCTCCTCGTCGCGCGCCCGCGGGCGGGAGGCCCACAGGCGGGCAATGGCGAGGTTGTCGACGTGGTGGTCCGGGAAGCGGTCGCGCGGGTCGCCGTAGATCTTCCGGCTGAGCTCGTAGAAGCGACGCGTGCCGCGGGCGGCGAGGAGCTCCGCCACGAGCGCGAACTCGTCGCACTTCTTGCGCAGGAGCTCCTCGACCGGGTTCTTGCCCCGGATCGTGCGGCGCAGCGCCTTGAGCTCCCGGACCTTCGCCCTCGGGTCGAAGCCGAGCGGCGCGTACTCCGGCCGCGGGAGCTCGCGCGCGCCCGCCTTGAAGAAGCGGTCGTGCACGCGCGGGCCCCAGTTGATGGAGCGCAGCACGCGGATGGGCCGCTGCGCGTGCAGGATCGCCTCCGAGAGGCGGTGCAGGTACGACGCGGTCTCGGGGGTGGTCGCGATCACCGGGCCGGCAGGGTAGCACGGCCCCTCAGCTCGGCAGTCCCGAGCGGGCCGCCGCCTCTCGGACGCACTCGTCGCAGTCCATCGGGTGCGGGGGCAGGTCGACGAGCGTGAGGCGCGGGTCGACGTAGTGGAACCGGTCGTAGCCCGCCTCCTCGTCGGGCCGCCCCTCGACGACCCGGAACGACGCCCGCGCGAGGCCGACGTTCTGGCCCGCGAGCAGGGGGTGCGTCGCGTCGTTCACGAGGTACTCGACGAGGTCGCCGAGCACCTGCGCGGCCCCGTGGGCGAGGAACATCGGCACGCCGCGGATCTCGAGCTCCGGGTGGCCGAGCGCGGCGAGCCCGTGCGTGTGGACCCAGCCGCGCGCCGGGCCGTCGCAGACCACCTCCAGCTTCACCAGGCTGCGCGCGTCCACCCGCGCGCGCGGCGCGCTCCGCCTCCTCCTCGACCTCGTCCCCATCGCTGCCTCCTCTTCCTCGCGGGGCCTTGCGCCCTCGCTCCGGCCCGAGGCGTGGTCCGCGCCGCGGACCGCCCGGCCGTGCCGCGGACCGTCGCGGCGACCGTCGCACGTGTCGTTCCGCGGGATTGCGGGCGGCACGTGCCTTGCGATGGAGCCCAATGCGCACGCCGCGCCAAAGGAGACCGCATGAACCGGATCGAGGGGACGCAGCCGCCGCCGCAGGTCGAGACCATCCACGTCGCGAGCAGCACCGAGCGCCAGACCGAGCCCGGGCGCTTCGAGGCCGCGCTGCGCGGCGCCGCCGACGGGCTCGCCCGCGGCGTCGTCGCGGGCGTCGAGGCCGTCGCGCCCCTCGTGCCCGGGGGCACGGTGCTCTCCGGCGCCGTCCGCGGCGCCATGAACGGCGCCGCCGCGCCGCGCGGCGGCGGGCTGACGGGGCACGCGGGCGGCGCGCTGGGGGCCGCCCCGGCGCCCGGCGCGGGCGGGGGCGAGGACGATCTGCTCAGCGCGACCCGGCAGCTGCAGGCCGAGGCGCGCACGTACAACCTGCAGTACCTCCAGCTCCAGGAGTCGCTGCAGCGGGAGAGCCGGGAGTTCTCGGCGCTCACGAACGTGATGAAAGTGAAGCACGACACCGCGAAGGGCGCGATCGCGAACATCCACTGAATCTCTGCGGGGGGCTCGTCCCTCGGCTCCGCCGCATGCGCAGGCCTACGCTCGGGACGAACGGACCCCGCCCCACCCCGGCAGCAGGAGCCTCTCGTGCCCATCGCCCCGCTCACCGCCGTCGCGCGCCCCGCCGCGCCCGCCCCCGTCCCCGCACCGCGCGCGTCTTTCCAGGCCGCGCTCGAGGCGCGCGGCGCCGGCCCGCGGCCGCCGCGCGCGCGGGCGCCCTCCCTCGCCGCGGCGCGGCAGGGGCTCGATGCGGTCGCCGCCGCGCAGGCGCGGCTCGACGGCGTGCTCGCGGCGGCGCGGTCCGGCCGGACCTTCACGCGCGCGAGCTCCTCGCCCTGCAGGCGGAGGCCTACCGCGCCGTGCAGGTCGTCGACCTCGCGGGCAAGCTCGTCGAGCAGGGGGCGCAGGCGGTGAAGCACGCGCTCAACACGCAGCTGTGAGACGGGCCCATGCGCGCGCCCATCCTCGCCCTCCTCGCCCTCGCCGCCTGCTCGTCGAGCACCGGGCTCCTCACCGGCCTCGACGAGCGGGCGGCGAACGAGGTCCTCGTGGCCCTCGGGGAGGCTGGCATCCCCGCCGAGAAGCTCCGCGGCGAAGGTCAGGACGCCACGTTCTCCGTGGCGGTGCCGTCCGCGGAGGCGACGCGCGCCCACCGCGTGCTCGCCGAGCGGGCGCTGCCGCGCGCGCGGCCGCCCGGCGTGGAGGAGGTCTTCCAGAAGGGCTCGATGGTCCCCACGCCGCTCGAGGAGCAGGCGCGCTACGCACACGCGCTCGCGGGCGAGCTCGCGCGCTCCATCGAGAGCCTCGATGGCGTGCTCGAGGCCCGGGTGCACCTGGGCCTCGCCCGGACGGATCCGCTGCGCCCCGGCGACGCGCCGCCGCCGCGGGCCTCGGTGCTCGTGAAGTGCCGGCCCAGCGCCTGCGACGGAGTGCGGGCGCTCGAGGGCGGGCTCCGTGCGCTCGTCGCGGGGGCCGCCGACGGGCTCGACCCGGGCGCCGTGGCGGTGGTCGTCGCGCCGGGCGCGGCGCCGGGGCCACCGCCGGAGGCCGGCGGGCGCCGCGGGAACGGGCTCCTCCTCGGGCTCGCGGCGGTCGCGGGGCTCGGGGCCCTCGGGCTCGCGGGGGCGGGGCTCCTCGGGCGGCTGCGGGGAGGTGGGCGGTGATGGGCGGGCCGCTCGCCGGGAACGTGCGGCGGCTGTGCGCGCTCGCGGCGCTCTTCGCGCCGGAGCGGGCGGGGGCGCTCGTCTCCCGGATCGCCGGAGGGACGCGCGGTGCGGAGGAGGAGGCGAGGCGGCTCGTGGGGGCCGGGCGGCGGGAGCGGCTCGAGGCCCTCGCGGTGGCGCTCACGCTCTCGCGGCCCTCCGCGCGGATGGCGGCGGAGGTGGGTGCCGGGGAACGTGCGCGGGTGAGGGAGGTGCTGGAGGCGGTCGAGCTGGGGACGCCGGTGGGCGGGGTGCACCGGGCGATCGTGCGGGTGTGCGTGGAGAGGCTGGGGGGCTCGCGCTGACCGCGGCTGTGCGCGCTCCCTACTTCATGCGGCCGCGGGAGCCGCAGTTCGGACAGGAATCGAGGCTATAGACCTTGAAGAGCGAGCGGGGCGTCTTCCACATCCACTCCAGCACCCACTCGTCGCAGTCCGCGCAGCGCGTGGTGGGGACCAGGCAGAACAGTGTCGCCAGGGACGCTGCAAACACCACGAGGAGGAGCGGCGCAGCACGCAGCGGGCGAACGAGCGAGAAGGCGAGGCCGGACGAACCGGCGAGCACTGCGGCGATCACTCCCGCCGTCACTCGATGACGGAGGCCCGTCACCTCGAGCCAGGCCGGCTCACCCTTCACGGCCGCGGCCCCGGCAGCATCGAGATTTCACGCCGCTCCGTCTCGGTCAACCCACAGGCCTAGCGACTCGCTGCGCGAGTCGCTAGGGCTTGCACATCTCCTTCACGGAGGTGGCCGCGTCGCAGGCCTTCCGCTTGTACTCGCGGTAGCGCTTGTCGTCCTCGGAGACGTTCTTCCCGACCTGGTAGCGGTCCGCGAGCTCCTTGCACGCCGGGCCGAAGCCGCCGGTGCAGGCCATGTCGAGCACGGCGACCGCGCGCTTCTCGTTCTTCTTCACGCTGCGCCCGTCCTCGAACGCCTGCGCGAGCGGGATGCACTCGGGGAACTGGCCGTTCTTGCACGCGAGCTCGGTGAAGTCGGCGGAGCGCTCCACGTCCTTCGCGACGGTGGTGCCGACGCGGTAGGAGGTCGCCGCCGAGCGGCAGGAGGGGCCGTGACCGCCGGCGCAGGCCTTCTCGAAGATCGCGAGGGCGACCTTGGGGTCCTTGAGGCTCCCGCGGCCGGTGACGAGCGCGAGCGCCGTGTTGAAGCAGTCCTGGAGGATCGCGCCGGTGTTGCAGCCCTTGAGGAGGAGGTCCTTGATGCGCGGGAGCTGGGCGGTCGCGAGGAACGACTCGGAGATCGCCGCGCGCACGCAGGCGTCGTTGTTCCCGAGCGTGCAGGCCTTCCGCTGGAGCTCGGCGCCGACGGGCGCGGCGTCTCCACCCTTCGCCACCCACAGGTTGCCGCCGACGTCGCAGGCCTTCGCGGCGTCCGGCGCGTCGTTCATGCAGGCGTGCCTGTAGAGCTTGAGCGCGAGCTCGGGGTCCTCGAACCGCTGCGCGGCCTCGGCGCCGGGCACGCACACCGCGAGGAGCCCCTTCTCGCAGGCCGGGCCGAGCGGCGCGAGCTGCTCCTTCGTGACCTCGCCGGGCTTCGCCTCCTTCGCGACGTCGCCCATCCCGAGGCAGGCGGTCTCGTCGCCCTTCGCGCACGCGCCGGAGATGAGCTCGGCGGCCTTCTTGCGGTCCTTCTGGACGCCGCCCTCGCCCTTCACGAGCGCGTAGCCCATGATCACGCAGCCGAGGCCGTTGTTCGCGTCGCAGGCACGCTTCGCGAGCGCCACGGCGCTCGTCGCGTCGCGCATGAGCCCCTTCCCCTCCCAGAGGATCTCGGCGGCGCGGGCGCAGGACTTCGGCCCCTCCACCTCGCCGGAGAGGCAGGCGCGCTGCAGGAGGCGGACGGCGGGCGTCGAGAGCCCGACGGTCAGGTAGGCGTCGGCGGCGGGCGCGCACTGCGCGGTCTCGCCGAGCTCGCAGGCGCGCTCGAACGCGGGGGCGGCGCGGCCCGGATCCTTCGGCGGGCCCTCGGCGAGCATCGTGCCGAGCTTCACGCACGCGAGCGCGCTCGACTGCCGGCAGCCGAGGTCGCAGTCGGTGACGGTGGTGCACTGCTCGGGTGGCTTCACCTCGGGCGCGGGGGCGGCGCCGGCCGCGAGCGGCTCCGGCTCCGGCGGCGCCGCGAGGCCGTTCGCGGCCCGGTACTCCCGGCGGATCTCGTAGCCGACCCGGCGCAGCGCGGCGAGGATGTCCTTGCCCGGCACCGGCACCGTCGAGCGGGCGACGACGTTCGCGCTCTTCGTCTCGATGAGGCGGGCCGACACCACGAGGCCGTCGCCGACCTTGCCGACCGAGGTCGCGATGGCGCCGTCGGTGCCGAGGTTCTGGGCGACCTGGGCGACGTTGCCGGTGTCGTTCGGGTTCCCGAGGAGCTGCTTCTGGTACTGCAGCCCGAGCAGCGCGGTGACGTCCCGCGTCGCGATGAGGTTGAAGGCCTCCGGATCGTGGAGCGCGCTCGCGAGCGCGTCCGTGAGGACCGCCCGGTCCTGGATCTCGACGCCCTGGCCGATCTCGATGTCGAGGACGGCGACCTTGGGAGTCGCCGCGGCGACGAGCGCGAAGAGTGCGACTGCACCGACCATTTGAGCTCGCCCCCCTGGGAGAACGTCCCCGGGTTTACACGGCCCCCCGTCCGTCCTCAAGCAGCGTGAGCGCGGGGCCTGTTCCGCCCTGTCATGTCCACGCGGGACACGGACGCCCGGAGGCGCTGCCTCGGCGCACCTCCTGGCCCCGATGGCCTTCCGCCGCAGCCTGCTTCCACCCCGGGAGCGTGTCACGGCGGGGTATGCTCGGAGTGAGAAGGGGGGCCCATGGCAGGCCAGGCGCTGCGTTGTCCGGAGTGTGACCCCGAGGTGTCGCTGCCGTCACCCCGCGGGACGCTGCGCGCGAGCGCATGCCCCTCCTGCGGGGGGATGCTGCTCCGGCCCGAGGGCAAGTCGAAGCTGCTCGCGCTCGCCGGCGAGGAGCCGCGTCCGCCGCCGCGCCCGATGAAGGCGATCCTCTGCCCGGAGTGCGGCAGCGGGCTGCCCAGGAAGGCGCTCCGGGACCTGCCCTTCGCCCCCTGCCCGACCTGCGGCGTGGCATGGGTCGGGCCCGGCACGCTCCCGGCCTGGGCCACCGGTGGATCCGCGCGGCCGGTGGGGCCCGCGCCCGCGGGCAGGCGCGCGCGCGCGCGGGACTGGCGCGGCCCTGCGGCCCTCGTCGCCGGGCTCGGGCTCGCGGCCGTGGCCGCGCTCCTCATCGTCCGCGCCCGCGAGGCCTCGCCGCCCCCGACGACGCCGGGCCGGCGCGCGCGGCCGCCGCCGCCGCCGCCGCGCCCTCGGCCCTGGAGGCGCCGTCGCCGGCGAGGCCCCGGCCGGCGACCACGCGGCGCGGCCCGTTCGAGGCCCCGCTCGTGCTCGGGCCGCTCGAGGGCTTCCCGGCGCCGGCCGAGGCCGTCGACCTCGGACCGGGCGCGCCCCGGTTGCTCCTCGCGCCGCGCGACGGCCCCGAGGCCTCGCTCCTCGTGCGCTTCGCCTCGGGCAGCTTCGACGACGCGCAGGCCGGCGAGGCCCAGCTCACGCTGCACGCGCTCCTCGCCACGAACCCGCGCTTCGACCTCGGCCGGTTCCTCCTCGACGTGCGCGCGGCGGGCGCGCGGTTCGAGCAACGCACCGGCGTCCGCGAGTCGACGCTCCAGCTCACCGCGGACCGCCGCGAGTTCCCCGCGCTCGCCCGGCGCCTCGCGGAGGCCGCGCTCTCGGCCACCTTCGAGCCCCTGCGCCTCGCCGACGCGACCACCCGCGCGCTGCTCGACCTCCCCACCTCGCCCACCGCGGGCGAGCTCGTCGCCGAGCTCGCCGCGGAGGAGCCCGGCTACGTGAACCCGCCGGTCGTCGCGCGCGCCGACCTGCTCGCGCTCCGGCAGGCGCGCGTGAAGGCGCGGATCGTCTCCGGCTTCTCGCCCGCCGCCGCGACCGTGGTGGTGGCGGGCGCCTTCGATCGCGCGGAGGCCATCGCCCTCGTCCGCCCGCACCGCGGCGGCGTGCGCCCGCCGGTGGCGCCGCTGCGCACGCCGGGGCCGTTCGAGGCCCGCCGCGCGAGCGACCGCCACGTGGTGCTGTTCGCCGCGCCGGTCGAGCTCTCCTCGGCCCGGGACGCGGCGGCGCTCCGGGTCGCGGCCGCCCTCCTCGACGCGGGGCTCTGGGAGCGCTTCCGGCTGAGCGGGGCGGGCTACGCGCCCGGCGCCGAGGCCTTCCGGGCGCCGTGGGCCGCGCTCCTCGTGGCGGTGCTGCCCGCGCACGCGTACGCGCGGCGGCTCGAGCCGGAGCTGCGCGCGCTCGTGGACGAGCTCCGCACCGGCCGCTACGAGCTCTCCGACCTCGACCGCGCGAAGGGCGCGGTGAGGGGCGAGCTCCTCGCCGTCGACCGCGACCCGGCCGCGCTCGCCGCCGCGCTGGCGGCGGGCGGCTCCACCTGGCACGGCGCGGAGGTCGCGCGAGAGATCGACGCGCTCGACCGGGCGGGCCTCACCGCGATCCTCTCGGGCTGGCTCGACCCGGCCCGCTCCATCTACCTCTTCGCGGGAGCGAACCCGTGACGCCGCTCTGCCTCCTCGCCTCCGCGCTCCTCGCCGGCGCGGGCCCCGCCGCGCCCCCGGCCGCCCCGGCCGTCCGGACCGCGCTCCCGTCGGGCCTCGAGCTCGCGGTGGTCCCGGTGGCCGGCGCCCGCGCGGCCTCGCTCCGGATCGTCGTGCGCACGGGCTCCGAGGACGACCCGCCCCGGCGCCAGGGGCTCGCGCACGTGCTCGAGCACGTGCTGCTCTCGGGGATCGGGAAGGACGGCCTCGACCCCGTGCAGGCCGCGCGCGCCGCCGGCGGGCGGCTCAACGCGTTCACCTCCCACCACCTCACCACCTTCGCGCTCGACGCGCCGGCCGCGACCTTCCCGGCGCTCGCGGAGCGCGTGCTCCGCGCCGTCGCGGCGCCCGAGCTCGAGCACGTGGAGCTCGACCGGGAGCTCGCGGTGATCGCGCGGGAGGACGAGTACGGCGGCTCCGGGCCAGGGGTCCTCGACCTCCTCGGGCAGGCGCTGTTCGACGGGCAGACGCGCCCCGACGTCATCGGCAACCACGAGTCGCGGGAGGCCATCGACCGCGCCGCGCTGACGCGGCACCTCGCCGATCGGTACCGGCCCGACCGCGTGTCGGTCGCGTTCGCCGGCGCCGTGGAGCCCGAGGCCGCGCGCGCCCTCGTCGCGCAGGCCTTCGCCTCCGGGCGGGCCGCCGGGGCGACGCCCCGCGAGCCCGCGCCCGCGGCGGCTCCCCCCGTCGTGGCGGCGCGGCTCCCTGCCACCCGCAAGCTCCGCGCGCTCCTCCTCGCGACCGCCGTCGCCCACCGCCTCGACCCCGCCGACCGCGACGCCTGCCCCGCGCTCGCGGCGCTCGTCGAGCGGCGCCTCTACGCCGAGCTCGCCGTGCGCCGCGCGATCGCGCGGGAGGCGTCGGCGAGCTGCGTGAGCCTGCGCGGGACGCCGCTCCTCGTCGCGCTCGTGAACGTCCCCTCGATCGAGGCGGAGGACCTGCCCGCCCGGATCGGCCGGGTCCTCGAGGACGTCGCCGCCGTCCCGGCCGACCCGGCCGAGCGGCGCGAGATCACCCGCCGGCTCGCGCGGGAGGCGGACCGCGTCGCGGCCGACCCGGTCGCGATCGCGGAGGCGCTCGCGGACCTCGCGGGCTGGCCCGGCGAGCTCCTCGCCCGGCCGCTCCCGGGCGCGGCGCCGCGGGAGCTCGCGCCCGGGGCGCTGCGCGACGTCGCGCGCCGGACCTTCCGGCCCGAGCGCCGCGCGACGCTCGTGCTCTCGCCGTTCGAGGGGTAGTCCGCGGCGCGGCCGGCAGGGCCGCGGCGCGGACCCCCGCCCTCCAGGCGGTCCGAGTGATCTCGCGGGGCTGCGCCCGGCACGCCGCTTGGATTGCGTGGGGGCATGGCGCTCCCGTTCGACCTCCCCGCCGCCGCCCCGGACCCCGGTGCCGGGCCCGCCGTGCGCGCGGCCGGGGCGGCCTGCGCGGCGGCGGCGGCGGCCTCCTCGGCGCGCTCCTCGGCGCCGAGGTGCGGGTGTCGGGCCGCGCGCTGCCCGGCCGGCCGCGCCCGCGCGGCGGCGCGGGGCGCGTGGCGCCGAGCTCGCCGCCCTGCCCGGCGGCGCCGCGCTCGAGGCCGACGCCTCCTCGTGGTCGCCCTCGTCGACCGCCTCGCCGGCGGGGACGGCCGGCGCAGGGCCCGCGGCGTCGCTGACGCCCGTCGAGGCGGCGGCGCTCGAGTCCTCACCCTCGCGGCGCTCGACGGCGTCGCGACGGTGCCCGAGGTCGAGGCCGCGCTCGCCCCGCGGCTCGTCGGCTGCGCCCCCGGGCCCGCGCCGGAGCCGCGCGGCGCGTTCGCGGTGGAGCTCGCGCTCGAGGCCGGCGACGGCCTAAGCGGCATGGTGCGGGGGCGCGCGCGCCTCGTCCTGCCCGCCGCGGCGGCGGTCGCGCTCGAGGGCGAGGGCGAGCTCGCCGACTCCGGGCTCCGGCTCACGGCCTCCCTGCGGTCGGGAGAGGCGCCGCTCACCCCGGCGGAGCGCGCCGCGCTCGCGCCGGGCGACGTGGTCCTCCTGGGCGCGCCGGACGAGGCCGCGGCCCTCGTCCTGCCCGGCGGCGCCCGGGCGCGCGGACGGCTCGTCGACGGGCCCGGCGAGGTCGAGGCCCGCGGCCGGCTGCTCTTTCACGCGGAGGGGTCCATGGAACGGAACGCGATGGTCCCGGTCGTGCTCGAGGTCGAGCTCGCCCGGGTGGAGGTGACGCTCTCGGACCTCGCCCGGCTGGAGGCCGGCGCGGTCCTCCCGCTCGGGATCGACCGGCGCGGCCGGGTCGCGCTCGTCGCCGGCGAGCGGACGATCGCGCGGGGCGAGCTCGTCGACGTCGAGGGCGCCGTCGGGGTGCGGGTGCTCGAGGTGACGCCGTGATCGGCACCGCCCTGGCGGCGCGCGCGGCCCTCGTGGTGGCCGGGTTCGCGGCCGCGGCCGCGGTGGTCGCGCGGCGCGGGCGGCCCGTCGCCCCGGCGCCGCGGCTCTCGGTGCTCGAGCGGGCCAGCCTCGGCCGCGCGGGCGGGCTCGCGCTCGTGGCCGCCGACGGCCGGCGGCTGCTCGTGGGCTACGGGGAGGGGCCGCCGCGCCTCGTGCTCGAGCTCGACCTCGCCGCGCGCGCCGCCGGTGAGCGCGCCGGAGACGGGGGCGCGCCGTGAGCCCGGAGCTCGCCGGCCCCATCGCGGGGCGGCCCGTCGAGCTGCTCGTCCTCCTCGGCGTGCTCGCGGTCGCCCCGGCCGCGCTCGTCGCGCTCACCTCCTTCCTGAAGATCTCGGTCGTCCTCTCGATCGCGCGCTCCGCGCTCGGCGCGCCGCAGGTGCCGCCGAACACCGCGGTCACCGGGCTCGCCCTCGTGCTCAGCGCGCTCGTGATGGGTCCCGTCCTCGAGCGCACCGTCGAGGCCGCCCGGCCGCTCCCCGGGGAGCACGGCGTGGACGGCGCGCTCGCCGCCCTCGCGCGGGGCGCGGGCCCGCTGCGCGGGTTCCTCGCACGCCACGCGCGGCCCGACGACCGCGCGGCGTTCGTCGACGTGGCGCGCCGGCTGGCGGCCTCGGGCGGCGCCGGCGACGGGCCGCGCCGGGAGGCCGGAGGCGCGGGCGGGCCCGCCGACGACGACCTCGCGGTGCTCGCGCCGGCGTTCGTGGTCTCCGAGCTGCGCCGCGCGTTCGTGCTCGGGTTCCTCGTGTTCGTGCCGTTCCTCGCGGTGGACCTCGTGGTCTCGAACGTCCTCCTCGCGCTCGGGCTCACCCAGCTGTCGCCGAGCTCGGTCGCGCTCCCGTTCAAGCTCCTCCTCTTCGTGGCGGTCGACGGGTGGAAGCTCCTCGCCCGCGCGCTCGCGCTCTCCTACGCGGGGTGACCGATGGACGCCGCCCTCCAGCACCTCGTCCAGGAGGCCCTCCTCACGGTCCTCGCCGCCTCCGCCCCGGCGCTCCTCGCCGCGCTCGCGACGGGGCTCGTCGTGGGCGTCCTGCAGGCGGCCACCTCGGTGCAGGAGCCCACCGTCGCGGTGGTGCCCCGCCTCGTCGCGGTCGCCGCCGCGCTCGCGCTCGGGGGCCCGTTCGCCGCGGCGCGGCTCGTGCGCCTCGCCCGGGCCGCGTTCGACCTCTTGCCCGGGATCGCGCCGTGACCGCCCCGGCTGCGTTGCCGGGCGGCCCGCCCGAGCTGCACGGGCACCTCGCCGGGCTCGCGGCGCAGGCCGCCCTCGCCCTCCTCGCCGCGATCCGGCTCGCGCCGGCCGCGATGGCCTCGCCGCTCCTGGGCGGCCCGCTCGTGCCCGGCCCGGCGCGGGCGGCGCTCGCGCTCACCCTGGGCGCCGCGGTCGCGGGGCGGCGCCCGCCGGGGCGGCCCGCCGGGCGGCGCCGCGCTCGCGGCCGCGGCGCTGCGCGAGCTCGCGCTCGGGCTCCTGCTCGCGCTCGCGATCGCCGTCCCGGTCGAGGCCGCGCGGCCGGCGGCCGGCTCGCCGACACCTTCCGCGGCGCGACGCTCGCCGAGCTCCACGTGGCGCCGCTCCGGCAGCGGGAGAGCGCGACCGGCGACCTGCTGGCGCAGGGCGTGCTCGTCCTCGCCGCGTACACGGGCGCGGGGCGCCTCGCGGTCGTCTCCCTCCTCGGCACGTTCGAGGCGGTCCCGCCCGGCGCGGCCCGCCTCCTCTCTCCCCGGCCGCGGGCGTGGCCGTGGCCTCGAGGCCGCGGGCGCGCTCGTCGCGGCGTCGGTCGCGCTCGCCGCCCCCGCGGCCGCGGGCGTGCTCGCCGCCGACCTCGCCGTCGCGCTCGCCGGCCGGGTCGCGCCCCAGCTCGGCGTCGTGAACACCGCCCAGCCGGCCCGCGCCGCGCTGGGGCTGCTCGCGCTCGGGGCGGCGGCCTCCGCCGTCGCGGGGCGCCTCGTGTCGCTCGTCACCCTCTCGACCGGCTGGCTCGGCCACGCGGCCGCGCGCGGCGGGGGCCGGGCCGTGAGCGAGCGCACCCACGACCACACCCCGCGGCGCCTCAGGCGGTCGCGCGAGCGCGGCGAGGCGCCGTCGGGGCGGGAACTCTCCGGGGCGGCCGCGCTCGGTGCGGGCCTCCTCGCGGCCGGCGCGGCCTTCCCGGGCGGCGCGGCGGACCTCGCCGCGCTGCTCCGCCGGGCCCTCGAGCTCCGCGGGGCGGATCCGGACGGCGCCCTCGCGCCGGCCGCCACCCTTGAGGCGGCGGGCGGGCTCGCGCTCCGGCTCGCCCTCGTGCCGGCGCTCGCGGCGGGCGGCGCCGCCGCCCTCGCGGGCGCCCTGCAGGCGGGCTTCCTGTGGAGCCCGGGCGCCGCGCTGCCCCGCGCCGACCGCCTCGACCTCGCGCGCGGGCTCCGCCGCCTCGCCTCCCCGGCCGCGCTCGCCCAGGCCGGGCTCGGCCTCGCGAAGGCCGCGCTGCTGGCCGGGATCGCCTGGACCTCGCTCCGCGCGCTCGCGCCCGCCCTCGCGGCGCTCCCCGCCGCCGCGCCCGCGGCGCTCCTCCACGCGCCCGGGCTGCTCCTCCCGCTCGCGGGGCGCCTCGCGGCGGCGCTCCTCGCGCTCGGCGTCCTCGACGCGCTCCTCGCCCGCAGGCGGCACCTCGCGCAGCTCCGGATGACGCGCGAGGAGGTCCGGCGCGACGGCCGCGAGGAGGAGGGCGACCCGCGCCTCCGCGAGGAGCGGCGCCGCCTCGCCCGCGCCGCGGCGGAGGGCCCTGCCGGCTCCGGCGCCGTGGCGGCGGCCCGGGCGACGGTGCTCGTCGTGAACCCGAGCCACCTCGCGGTCGCGCTCCGGCACGACCGCCGCGCGGACGCGGCGCCCCGGGTCCTCGCGAAGGGCGCCGGCCGCGAGGCGGCCCGCCTGCGGTCGGCGGCGCGAAGGGCGGGCGTGCCCATCGTGCGCGACGTGCCGCTCGCCCGCGCGCTCTTCCGCCTCGCGGAGGTGGGCGAGGAGATCCCCGAGGCGCTCTACGACGCGGCCGCCACCGTGCTCGCGCACCTCTACGCCGCGGCGCCGCCGGGCGCGGAGGAGGCCGCGCCATGACCTCGCCACGGCGAGACCCACCAGGCGCCGCGCCCGCAGGCGTCGCGGCGCCGCTGCGCCTCGTCCACGCCGGGCTGGCGCGGCTCCGCGGCACCGGCGACGCGCTCCTCGCGCTCCTCGTGCTCGGGCTCGTCGTCCTCCTCGTCGCGCCGCTCCCCGCCGCCGCGCTCGACGCCCTCATCGCCACGAACCTCGCCGCGTCCGCGACGATCCTCGCCGTCACGCTCTTCGCGCGCGACGCGCTCCGCTTCGCGAGCTTCCCGACGCTGCTCCTCCTCACCACGCTCTTCCGGGTGGCGCTCGCGGTCTCGTCCACCCGGCTCGTGCTCGCGCGCGGCGAGGCCGGGCGGGTGATCGAGGCCTTCGGGCGGGTGGTGGTGCAGGGCGACCCGGTGGTCGGGGTGGTGATCTTCGCGATCCTCACGCTCGTGCAGCTCCTCGTGGTCGCGAAGGGGGCGGAGCGGGTGGCGGAGGTCGCGGCCCGGTTCACGCTCGACGCCCTGCCCGGCAAGCAGATGGCGATCGACGCCGACCAGCGCGCAGGGGCGATCGACGCGGCGGAGGCGCGGCTGCGGCGGCGGGCGCTCGAGCGCGAGAGCCAGCTCCACGGCGCGATGGACGGCGCGCTCAAGTTCGTGAAGGGCGACGCCATCGCGGGCGTGGCGATCGTGCTCGTGAACCTCGTCGGCGGGCTCGCGGCGGGCGCCGCCCGGGGCATGGAGCTCGGCGCGGCGGCGCGGCGGTACGCGCTGCTCGCCATCGGCGACGGCCTCTCCTCCCAGGTGCCGGCGCTCCTCCTCGCGGTGTCGGCGGGCATCGCCGTGACCCGGGTGGCGGCCGAGGAGGAGGGCGCGTCGCTCTCCGGCGAGATCGGCGGACAGCTCCTCGCCGAGCCCGCCGCGCTCTTCACCGTGTCGGCCCTGCTCGGCGCCCTCGCGCTCGCGCCGGGGCTGCCGGCGGCGCCCTTCGCGCTGCTCGCGGCCGCGGCCGGCGGCGCGGGTGCGTTCGCGCTCCGGCGGCGCGCGACCCGGGGAGAGGTGGCGGCGGACGGGCGCCGCGGCGGGGCCGCGCCCGGGACGCCGGCGCCGCGCTCGCGCCGCCTCCGCCCGTGGTGCTCGAGCTCGCGCCGGACCTCGTGGCGCTCGCGCGCGCCGACGCGATCGGTTCGTGCGGGAGGGGCTCGGGGCCCTGCGCGAGCGGCTCTGGCGGGAGCTCGGCGTGGCGCTCCCGGGCGTCGCGCTGCGCGAGGCGCCGCTCGGCGCGGGGACGTGGCGGCTCCTCGTCGACGAGGCGCCCGCCGCGGCCGGGCGCGCGCCCGCGGGCGAGGTGCTCGCGCTCGCCCCGGCGGACGAGCTCGCGCTCGCGGGGCTCCTCGGCGGTCCGGGCCTGCACCCGGCGACCGGCGCGCCGGCGGTCGCGCTCGAGGCCGGGCTCGCGCGCCGCGCGGGCGCGCTCGGGCCGGTGCTCGGCCCGCTCGACCGGGTGGCCGCCTCGGTCGCGGCCGCCCTCGCCCTGCGGGCGCACGACCTCGTCGGCGTGCAGGAGGCGCAGGCGCTCCTCGACGGGCTCGAGCCCTCCGCGCCCGCGCTCGTCCGCGAGGCCGCGCGCCAGCTCCCGCCCGCGCTCCTCGCGGAGGTCCTGCGGCGGCTCCTGGAGGAGGGCGTCAGCATCCGCCCGCTCCGCACCGTGCTCGAGGCCATGCTCGAGGCCGGGGGCGCCCCGCGGGGCGCGGCGGCCCTCGCCGAGGCGTGCCGCCGGGCGCTCCGCCGCCACATCGCGGCGCGGGTCGCGGGCGACGGGGCGCCGCTCACCGCGCTCCTCCTCGACCCGGCCGCCGAGCAGGCGCTCCGCGACGCGCTCCCTGGACCGGGCGCCGGACACGGGGCCGAGGCGCCGGCGCTCGACCCCGCCCTCGCGGGCGCCCTCCTCGACCGGCTGGACGCGGAGCTCCGCGCGGCCGGGCCCGCGGCGGTCGTGCTCGCGGGGGCCGACGTGCGCCGCGCCCTCCGCCAGCTCGTGGCGCCCCGGTTCCCCCGGCTGCCGGTGCTGAGCTGCGAGGAGCTGCCGCCCGAGCTCCCGGTCCGCCCGGTGGGGCGGCTCGGGCTCCCGGCGGCGCAGGCGACGGTCGCGGGCTGAAAAGCGAAAGGCCTCGCCGGGTTCGGCGAGGCCTCCGGGCAGCGGGTCGGGTCCGGGCTAGGCGCCGGCCGCGACCGGCGGCGTGCCCTGCCCGCCGTTCGTGCCGTCGTCGCCGCCCTCGGGGCGGTTCACGCGGTCGCGGAGCTCCTTGCCCGTGCGGAACAGGATGCCGCGCTTCGGCTTCACCGGAATCACCTCTCCGGTCTTGGGGTTACGGCCCTGGTAGCCCTCGTACTTCTTCACGTGGAAGGCGCCCAGCCCGCGGATCTCGATGTTCTCGCCGCGGCAGAGGGCGTCGCGCATCGAGTCGAAGATCGTCTCGATCGTGGCCTCGGCCTGCTTCTGCGTCACGCCGCGCTTCACGACGAGGATGTTGATGAGATCCGACTTCAGCATCACGACTCCGTTTCGCCCGTCGCGCGGGGGGCCCAGGCCCTCGAAATGGAAGAAGCCGTCGACCGAGAGAGCCTAGACCAACCCTCCGAAATCAGCAAGGGTTCCGCCTGCATGGCCTTGTGACCGGGCCGGAGGGTCGGTCCGGACCGCGGACCCGGGCGCCGGGAGGGCGCCGGAGCTAGCCCCGGACGGTCGCCGGCGTGGCCGCCTGCCCCGCGTCCTCGCGCGCGGACGGGCCGTCGCGGTCGAGCAGCGCGCGCAGGCTGACCTCGTCGAGGCGCGCCGCCGCCTCCTCCTCGACCGAGCGGAGCACCGCCGCGACCGGCCCGCGCCCGTCGGGCAGGTCGGGCCCCACGACGGCCCGCCGGACGTCCTCGAGGGTGAGCTTCTCGAGCGGCCGGGCGGGCACGAGGCCGCCGGCGCTGGCGCCGCGGTCGCCCTGGTCGGCGACCTCGACGAGGAGCTTGTCCGCGAGGAGCCGCTCGACCAGCGCCTCGACGTCCTCGGCCGGCACGTTGAGCGCGCTCGCGACCGCCGACTCGTCGGGGGGCGCGGCGCCCCGGTCGAACAGGCGGGCGACGTGGAGCATCACCTGCCCGGCGAGCAGCTCCCGCCCGGCGCGCGAGCCCGGGTGCGGCGCGCCGCCGAGGATGGTCTTCGCGTTCTGCACGACGTACACGAGCCGCGCCCCGAAGAGCAGGATCGACCACGACACGAACAGCCAGAAGATGAAGATCGGGACCGCCGCGACCGAGCCGTAGATGGCGTGGTAGCGGAAGATCTTGCCGACGAGCACCGCGTAGCCCCACTTCGCGAGCTCCCACGAGAGCCCGGCCGCGAAGCCGCCCGCCACCGCGGGCAGGAAGTGCACCTTCGTCACCGGCACGATGACGTAGAGCACCGTGAAGAACGTGCAGGTGAGGAGCACGCCGCCCGCCACCGCCACGGCGCGGAGATCGCCGCCGAGCCAGGAGCGCGCGCTCGAGGCCAACGTGAGCGAGCTCGCGAGGAGGAGCGGCCCGAGGGTGAGCCCCATCCAGTAGGTGATGGCCTGGGCGGTGAGGCTGCGCCCGCGCTTGATGCCCCAGGTGTCGTTGATGGCGCGGTCGACGTTCTGGAAGAGCGAGAGCGCCGACCAGAGGAGGAAGAGGCCGCCGACGAGCCCCGCGCTCGCGGCGCTCGCGTTCGTGACGAACTTCGAGAGGTAGGGCTGGACCGCGTCGCCCGCGCCGACCGCGAGGTTCTCGAGCAGGAAGCGGTGCATCGCGTCCGCGACCCGCTCGGTGCCGCTGAAGGCCTGCACCACCGTGAAGACCACCACGAGCGCGGGCACGAGCGCGAACAGCGAGATGTAGGTGAGGGCCATGGCCCTGAGGCGCACGCCCTCCCCCTCGAGGATGCCGAGCGCGGTGGTGAGCGCCCTCGAGCCGAGCCGGACGAGCCGGACCAGCCTCGGGAGCTCGTCCCCGCTCACCCGCATCCGCATCTAGCCCTCCGTCTTCGGCGCCTCGCCGGCCGGCGCCGCGGCCGGCTGCTGGCCGGCGTCGCGCTGTCCGCCCTGCTGGCCCTGCTCCCGCGGGCCGGAGTCGCGCTGGCCGCCACCCTGCTGGCCACGCTCGCCGCCCCGGTCGCCGCCGCCACCACCACCGCCGCGGTCGCCGCGCTCGCCGCGGTTCCCGCGGTCGCCGCCGCCGCCACCGCCGCGACCCCCGCGGTCGCGCCCGCGGTTGCGATCCCGGTCGCGCCCGCCGCGGCCACCCCGGTCGCGGCCCTCGCGGCCGCCGCCCTCGTTGCGGCCGCCGTCGCGGTCGCCGGAGTCGCTGCGCGGCGGACGGTCCGCCCGCGGCTCGTTGCGGTCGCCGGGCTGCGCCTCGCCGCGGTCCTGGCGGCCGTAGAGGTCGAACTGCTCCTGGTGGTAGCCGGACTGCGCGCGCACCTGGATCGTCTTGTTGAACCGGTCCATGAGGTAGCGCAGCTCCTCGCGCTCCTCGCCCTGCAGCATGCGGGCGACCTCGGGGTGGCAGTTCACCACCATCACCGGCTCGGAGAAGTGCGCCGCCTCGCGGCGGATCTCGCGGAAGATCTCGTAGGCGACGGTCACCTTGGACTTCAGGTGCCCCTTGCCCTCGCAGTACGCGCAGGGCTCGCTCGTCATCCGGGTCACCGACTCGCGGACGCGCTTGCGCGTCATCTCGACGAGGCCGAGGTCGGAGATCTTGAGGACGTTCGTCTTCGCCTTGTCGCGCCCCAGCGCCTCCTGCAAGGCCTTGAAGACCTTGTCGCGGTTCTGGGGCTTGTCCATGTCGATGAAGTCGAGGATGACGATGCCGCCGATGTTGCGCAGCCGGAGCTGGTAGACGATCTCCTTCGCCGCCTCGACGTTGATCTTGGTGATCGTCTCCTCGAGGTTCTTCTTGCCGACGTAGCGGCCCGAGTTGACGTCGATGGCGGTGAGCGCCTCGGCCTGGTCGATGATGATGTAGCCGCCGCTCTTCAGCCACACCTTGCGCTGGGCGGCCCGCTTCAGCTCCTGCTCGATGCCGTACGCGTCGAAGATCGGCTCCTCGCCGCGGTAGAGCTCGATCTGGCTCTCGAGGTGCGGCGACTGCTCGCGCACGAAGCGGCAGATGCGCTCGTGCTCGTCGCGGTCGTCGATGACGAGCTTGCCGACCTCGGAGGTGAAGAGGTCGCGCGTGGCGCGGAGGATGAGGTCGAGGTCGGGGTGGAGCAGCGCCGGCGCGGAGACCTTGTCCTTCTGCCGGATGATCTCGTTCCAGACCGTGATGAGGAAGCGGATGTCGGCCTCGAGCTTCGGGGCCTCGACGCTCTCGGCGACCGTGCGGACGATGAAGCCGGTGCCCTCCGGGCGCATCCGGTCCACGATCTCGCGCAGGCGGCGGCGCTCGCCGTCCTTCTCGATGCGCCGCGAGATGCCGATGTGGTCGACCGTCGGCATGAAGACGAGGTGGCGGCCGGGCAGCGAGATGTGGCTCGTGATGCGCGCGCCCTTCGTCCCGATCGGATCCTTCGCGACCTGGACGATGACCTCCTGGCCCTCCTTGAGGAGGTCCTGGATGTTCTTCGGCTCCTTGCGCTTCTCCTCGCGGTGGCCGTGCCCGTGGCCGTTCCGCCCGCCGCGATCGCGGCCGCCCTCGCGGCCCTCGCGGCCTTCCCGGCCGCCCTCGCGGTCGCGGTCCCGGCCGTCGCGGCGCCCGCGCTCCTCGCGCCGGCCGCGATCGCGGTCGCGGCCCTCGCGCGGCTCCTTGTCGCCGCGCGCCTCGCGGGCCGCCTCGCGCTCGCGCGCCTGGATGCGGTCGGCGGCGGGCGCCTCGCCCTCGACGGGCGCGATGCCGACCGGCGGCGCGGCCTCGGCGGGCGTGCCGGGCTGGATCTCGACGAGCGGCGCGACCGTGCCCTCCGGCGCGGGCGGGAGCGGCGTCACCGTCTCCGGCGACGGGAGCGCGACGATCGCGGGCGCCTCGGCGGCGGGCTCGGCCGGCACGAGCAGCGCCGGCGCGGACGGCGACGCGGGCATGCCGGCGAACTCGGTGCCGAGCGGCACCGGCGTGAGCGGCAACGGCGGCGGGACCTCGCCGGCGGTGGGCTCCTCGATGAGGTGGACGTCGCTCGGGGAGAGCTCCTCGGCGTGCGGCGCCTCGGGCGCCGCGTCGGCGGGGGCGAGGTCCGCGGGCACCTCGGCGACCGCGGCGTCGAGGCCGGGGCCGGCGATGCCGGGGGTGGCCTCGACGGGCTGGCCCTCGGCGGCGGCCTGGGCTTCGGCCGGCGGCGGGGCCGCGGCGGCGGCCTGGGCGCGGGCCTCCTCGGCCTCGGCCTCCTGCTCGTCGGGGACCTCGGAGACCTCGGCGGCGTGCTCGCCCTCGGTGAGCTCGAACTCCTCGGAGAAGTCCGGGTCGCCGTAGACGTCGCCGACGTAGAGGAACGCCGCCTTCTCGAGGCCGATGTCGACGAAGGCCGCCTGCATGCCGGGGAGCACCCGGACGACGCGGCCCTTGTAGATGTTGCCGACGATCCCCTTCTCGCGCTTTCGCTCGAGGTAGTACTCGTGGATCGTGCCGTTCTCGACCAGGGCGACGCGCGTCTCCGCGCCCGCCGCGTTGATCACGAGGACGTTGTTGCCGCTCCCGCCATTCTTGTTGCCGTCGGCCATGGTGGCCCTCCCTCGCCCCGGCCACGTGCGGGGAGAGCGAGGCCCGTCCTCACGGACGGCCACGACCACGGGTCACCGGGCCCGCGGGCCAGGTGGGTGGGGTCGGCTGTCGAGCTCGCGCTCAAGAGCGTCGCATCTCCTCGCGCCGGGCGGCCGCGGCTGTGCGCGGCACGGCGGGGCGCGTTGTCGTTCAGGCGTCGAGGTAGCGAGGGGCGCGGGGCTGGCCCGAGCGGCCGGTTCCCGTCCTCGCGAAGCTGACGCCTTCCTTCAGAACCTTCACTCCCCGTGGGGGGGACCCGTCGCCGAAGATCGCTCCCAGCACCTCGGCTGGCTTGGCGCTTCCCGAGGGGTCCGCCCGCAAGCTGAACGCGACCAGTCCCGGGCCTTCGACGGCCAGGTGGGTCACGATTTCCTTCAAGTCTATCCTCTTCGGCGGGGCGGCCGCGACCTTATCGCGCCGGGCCCGGGGCCCCTGGGGGGGCTTCTCGCGGGTCACGACCGCCTGCTCGGCCGCGAGGAAGGCCTCGACCTGCGCCCGGAGGCGGTCCTCCGCGATATCGCCCGGGAATTCGACCCGGTAGTGGACCGCCCGCTGGGCCTCGTTCACCGAGGGCTCCCGCGGATCGACCTCCGAGGCCTCGAGGACCCGGAGCCCCTCCGGCAGCTCCCGGCCGAGCCGGTCGCCCACCTCGCGGGCCTCGGCGAGGCCCACGAGCTCGAGGTCGAGGTACTCGCAGACCGACTCGACCCCGACGGGCAGTGCGGGCCCGAAGGAGACCTTCGGCTTCGGGTGGTAGCCCTGCGAGAACGCGACCGGCAGCCCGGCCCGGCGGATGGCCCTGACGAGCGTGTGGATGGTCTCGAGGTGGCTGAGCGCCACGAGCCGGCCGAGCTTCGCGTAGCGCAGGCGGACATGGGTCCTCACCTCGGGCGGCGGCGGGCGCGGCGGCAGCTCCGGCTCCGGCACGTAGTCCTTCGCGTCGTAGGTCCGGTTCTTCACGACCTCGTAGTCGCAGGCGCCGCAGACCGAGCACGGGGCGATGACGCAGTCGGTGAGCTCGGCCATGTTGCGCGCGGCCGCGAGCCCCTTCGCGAGGTACTGCTTCGTCACGCCGCTGTCGATGCGGTCCCACGGCAGGACCTCGTCGAGGCGGCGGCGACGGTGGGCGAACCAGTCGAGCCCGACGCCGTGCTCGCGCTCGCACGCGGCGAACGCGTCGATCCAGCGCCGCTCCTCGAACCACTCGGTCCAGCCGTCGAGGCGCTGGCCCGCGCGGTAGGCCGCGAGCACGGCGGTGCCGACCCGGCGGTCGCCGAGCGCGAGCGCGGCCTCGATGGAGGACTGGCGCGAGTCGTGCGGCTTGAAGGAGATGGCGCCGTTGCGGCCGCCGAGCGCGGCGGTGATGAGCCCCTGGCGGCGGCGGGTCTCCTCCGGCCGGAGCGTCGGCTCCCACTGGAACGGCGTGAACGGCTTCGGCACGAAGGTGGAGGCGCCGAGGTGGATCGCGGCGGAGCCCTGCCCCTTCGGCAGCACGCGGCGCGCCTCGGCGAGGCACCGGCGGGCGAGCTCGGCGATCGCGACCACGTCCTCGTCCCGCTCCTCGGGGAGCCCGATCATGAAGTAGAGCTTCAGGAGCGACCAGCCGTTCGAGAAGATCGAGGCGACCGCCTTCAGGAGATCCTCCTCGCGGTTGCCCTTGTTGATGACGGCGCGCATCCGCTCGGTGGCGGCCTCCGGCGCGAGCGTGAAGCCGGTCTTGCGGATGCGGGCGATCTTCTTCGCGAGCGAGTCGCTCATCGTCTCGGTGCGGAGCGACGGCAGGCTCATCGCGATCTTCTCGCCCTCCCAGCGGGCGAGGAAGTCGTCGAGGAGCCCGTTGAGCGGCTGGTAGTCGCCGGAGGAGAGCGAGAGGAGCCCGACCTCCTCGTAGCCGGAGGCCTTGAGCCCCACCTCGGCGAGGCGCAGGACCTCCTTCGGATCGCGCTGGCGGGTCGGGCGGGTGATCATCCCGACCTGGCAGAAGCGGCAGCCGCGGGTGCAGCCGCGCTGGATCTCGATGGGCAGCCGATCGTGGATCGTCTGCATGAACGGCACGATCGGGCGGGTGTACGCGGTGGTGGGGAGCGCGTTCAGGTCCGGCATCACCCGCCGCTCGACCTTCTCGTACCCGGGGCGGAGCGGCTCGAGCGCGGTGAGGACCTTCGTGACCGGGTCGTACGCCGGCCGGAAGAACGCGGGCACGTACACGCCCGGCACCTTCGCGAGCCGCTCGAGCACCTCGGCGCGCGAGGCGCCGCCGCCCCGGCGGAAGCCGGAGGACGACACCACGTCGGCGATCTCGAGCGCGACCTCCTCGCCCTCCCCGACCGCGAAGGCGTCGAAGAAGTCGGCGACCGGCTCCGGGTTGTAGGCGCAGGGACCGCCGCCGAGCACGATGGGATCGTCCTCGCCGCGCTCCCGCGCGAGGAGCGGGATCCCGGCGAGGTCGAGGAGCGCGAGCGCGCTCGTGTAGGCGAGCTCGGTCTGGAGCGTGACGCCGAGGAGGTCGAAGTCCTTCACCGGCGCGCGCGACTCGAGGCTGAAGAGCCTCAAGGCTCGCTCCTTCAGCATGCCCTCCAGGTCGGGCCACGGCATGAACACCCGCTCGCAGGCGATCTCGGGCCGGTCGTTGAGCAGGTGGTAGAGGAGCCGGAACCCGAGGTTCGACATCCCGACCTCGTACGTGTCGGGGAAGGCGAGCGCGAAGCGCAGGCGCGCGTCCGCGAGGTCCTTCTTCACGGCCCCGAACTCCAGGCCGACGTAACGGGAGGGCTTCTGCGCGGCGAGCACGAGCTCGTCGAGCGCGGACAGTTCTCGAGCGGTAGGGAGGCGCATGGCGTGCCGGGCCGCGGGTTGGAGCCGCGTGTCTACCCGTATGAAGGTGCGTGGCGTACCACGGCCCGAGCGGGCGGGGCAAATGGCGGGCGCTCAGCGGCGGACGCCGAAGCCCACCCCACCGGTCGTGGCGAGCGGCGTGACCTCCACCTCGTCCACCGCCGCGGCCGGCGGCCCCCTCCGGCACCAGGCGACGAACGCGTCGACCGCGGCGCGCTCGCCCTCCGCCTCGGCCTCCACCCGGCCGTCGGGCAGGTTCCTCACCCAGCCCGCGACGCCGAGCCGGCGGGCCTCGTCGGCGGTCGACTGCCGGTAGTAGACGCCCTGCACGCGGCCGGAGACGAGGAGGTGCACCCGGACGGTCGCCACGGTCACCCCTCGAGCAGCGCGAGGAACTCCTGCTCGTTGATCACCTTCACCCCGAGCGAGCGGGCCTTCTCGAGCTTCGAGCCGGCGTCCTCGCCCGCCACCACGAGGTCGGTCTTCTTCGACACCGACCCGGTGACCTTCCCGCCCCGCCGCTCGATCTCGGCCTTCGCGTCGTCGCGGGACAGCTTCGAGAGCCCGCCGGTCAGCACGACCGACTTCCCGGCGAACGCGCCGCCGGTCACCGCCGCCTCCGGGGCGGGCTCCATGCCGTGCTCGAGCAGCCGCTCGACGACCTTGCGGTTCTGGGGCTCCGCGGTCCAGGCGCGGATCTGGCGCGCGCTCTCGGCGCCCACGTCCTTCACGCCCTCGAGCGCGGCCTCGTCGGCGTCGAGGAACCTCCGCACGTCGCCGAAGTGCCGGGCGAGCGCCGCGGCGGTGGCCTCGCCGACCTGCGGGATCGAGAGGCCGTGCAGGAGGCGCCGGAGCGAGGTCCGCTTCGCGGCCTCGAGCGCCGCCATGATGTTCTTCGCGCTCGTCGTGGGGAGCTCCGGCTCCTTCTTCTTCGGTTGCTCGGTCTCTCCGGACCCGTTCATCCCGAGCCCTTCGACTCCGGCGCTCGCGGCTGCGCCGCTCACGCCTACGCTCAGGGTCAACGAAGTCGAGGGACGGCGGGCGAACGCGCGCTGCCAGTCCTCGAACTTCACCTCGTAGAGGTCGGCGAAGTCGTGGACGAGCCCGGTCTCCACGAGCCAGGTCGAGAGCTTCTCGCCGAGCCCCTCGACGTCGAGCGCCCGCCGCGAGGCGAAGTGCTGGAGCTTGCCGGCGAGCTGCGCCGGGCAGGCGGCGCCGGTGCAGCGCCACTGTTTCTCCCCCTCCTCCCGCACCACGCGCGCGCCGCAGACCGGGCAGGCCTCCGGGAACCGGAACTCGCGCTCCTGGCCGGTGCGCCGCTCGACGAGCACCTTCACGACCTCGGGGATGACCTCGCCCGCGCGGCGCATGAGGACCCAGTCGCCGACCCGCACGTCCTTCCGGCGCAGCTCGTCCTCGTTGTGGAGGGTCGCGTTCGTGACCGTCGCCCCGGAGAGCTGCACGGGCTCGACGATGGCGACCGGGGTGAGGACGCCGGTGCGCCCGACCGAGGCGACGATGTCCACCACCCGCGTCGCCTCCTCCTGCGGCGGGTACTTGTAGGCGACCGCCCAGCGCGGGAACTTCGAGGCCGCCCCGAGCCGCATGCGCTGGTCGAGGTCGTCGACCTTCACGACGATGCCGTCGGTGTCGAAGGGCAGCTCGAAGCGCCGCCGCTCCATGCGGTCGCGCTCCTGCTTCACGGCGGCGATGCCCGCCGCGCGGCGGGCGTCCTCCGCCACGTCGAACCCGAACGCGCGGAGCGCCTCGAGCTTCTCCCAGTGGGTGCGCCACGGCGGCGTCCCGGGCAAGGACGCCTCGTAGGCGAAGAAGCTGAGCGGCCGGCGCGCGGTCATGCGCCAGTCGAGCTGGCGGAGCGAGCCCGCGGCGGCGTTGCGCGGGTTCGCGAACGGCTCCTCGCCCGCGCGCAGGAGCTGGCGGTTCATCACCTCGAAGTGCGCCTTCATGAGGAGCACCTCGCCGCGCACCTCGAGCCGGGGAGGCGGCGCGCCGCGCAGGCGGTCGGGCACGCCCGCGTTCGCGCCGGTGCCGCCCACGGTGCGCAGGTTCGCAGTGACGTCCTCGCCGTTGACGCCGTCGCCGCGGGTGGAGCCCTGCACGAGCCGGCCGTCCTCGTAGACGAGCTCGACCGCGAGCCCGTCGAGCTTCGGCTCGACGACATAGCCGACCTCGAGCCCCTCGGCGAGCCCGAGCATCCGGTGGACGCGCGCGTCGAGCTCGTCGAGGTCGGCGTCGGTGGTCGTGTTCGAGAGCGAGAGCATCGGCTCGCGGTGGACCACCTTCGCGAAGCGCTCGCTCGGCGCGCCGGAGACGCGCTGGGTGGGCGAGTCGGGCGTGCGGAGCGCCGGGTGGGCCTCCTCGAGCGCCTGGAGCTCCTTCACGAGCCGGTCGTACTCGGCGTCGGAGAGGACCGGGTTGTCGAGGACGTAGTACGCGTGATCCGCCTGGCGGATGCGGAGCCGGAGCTCCTCCACGCGGGCGGAAGGTTCGGCGGCCATGGCCGAAGATGACGCGGCCCCGGCGCCGGATGCAACGGCTACGAGAGGGCGGAGCGCTCCCTGTTCCCGGCGAAGCCCCCGCCGCAGCCGGAGGCTGCGGCCGGGCGGAGCTGATCCAGGGGTGGGGCCCCGGCGGCTTCGCCGACGGGGCGGGGCCTACGGCCCCCCGTGCAACTCAGAACGTGTCGTCCGGCAGCGACTGGTCCGTCACCGGGTCGAGCACGAGGTACGCACCGTCGACCCGCGTGTACTTGATCCACCAGGTGTTGTAGACGCCGTCGCCGTCGAGATCGCCGTTCGCCGTGACGGTCATCGTGGCCGGCGTCCCCTCGACCGTGGTGAAGCTGTACTGGTAGTACAGCGCGCCCATGATCTCCTCGCTCGTGCGGAAGATCTCGATCCAGCCGTCGGTCGGGTCCTTGAAGTTCGGCACCAGCTTCGTGGTGCCCGGGACGGTCGCGGGCTGCATCGTGCCCGCAAGCGCGGTGGTGGTGCCGGTGAGGTACGTGTTGCCGTGCTGCAGGTAGTAGTCGCCGACGGCCTTCTTGATCCGCAGCATGACCTCGTAGCGCTCGGCGGCCTTCGACCGCAGCGTGAGCCGCTGGAAGGTCGGGACCGCCACCGACGACAGCACGCCGATGATGCCGACGACGACCATGAGCTCGATGAGCGTGAAGCCGCGAGCGGCGCGGTTGCGTGCGGTCATCTGTTTCTCCCTTGCTGCGGCTCGCGGATCCGGAGGGCTCCACCCTTGAGCTCCTCCACCACGAGGCCCTTCGCCTGCTGATCCGTCTTGAAGCGCGCGACCTCGATGGGGTCGAGCTTCGCGCCCGGGTACGGGATGAAGACCTTCGGCTCGCCGGGCGGCCCGGGCACGAGGTACATGCCCGACGGCTGGCCCGCGACGGTCGCGACCGCGGCGACGGCCTGCTGCCGCTGCGTGTAGCGCCAGGCGTGGTACCCGCCCGCCCCGAGCGCACCGACCACGAGCACCACGACCATCACCCAGAACCGGCGCGGGTGCTGGGGCTCGATGGGCTCCTTCGACACGCTGATGAGCCGGGCGCGCGCGGCGCGCGCCGCGGTGCGGGCCTGCTCCTGGGCCGCGGGATCCGGGCCGGCCGGCTGCGCCGGGACCGCGTCCTGCGCGACCTCCGAGAAGTCGATGGCCTCCTTCACGAGCGCGTTGCGCACGGCCTCGAGGGAGGGCACCACGTCCTCGGGCGCCTCGGGCAGGAGGGCGTTCACGTCGGAGAGCAGCGCGTCGATCTCGCCGAGCATCGTCGAGAGCGCGGCCTGGTCGACCGGGCTGCCGGGGGGCGGCCGGCCGGCGAGCGCGTGCGCCACGCGCAGGCGCATCACCGCGGCGCGGCGGAGCGGCTCCGGTTTCACCGCGACCGGCTGGCTGGTGAGCACGTTCGCCTCGAGCGCGGACAGGTTCGCGAGGACGGTCTCGAGCGTCGGGCGGAGCTTCGCGTCGGACGGGAAGCGGCCGGCGAGTCCGTCCACGAGCTGCTTCTGGGCCTCGGCGCCGGTGAGCCCGCCCGCGGGCCACGCGGCGGCCTGGCCCGCGGCCGGCGGCGGCGCGGCGGGGGCGGCGGCAGCGCCGGGAGCGGGGGCGGCGGGCGCGGCCGCTGCGGCCGGGCCGGCGTCCTCCTCGACCCCGAGGTCCTCGATGGAGACCACGTCCTCCATCTCGTCCTCGAGCTCGAGCGCAGGCAGCGGCGCGGGCTTCCCCGGCTTCAGGTCGGAGAAGTAGGAAGGGGCGGGCGCCGGGGCCGGCGCGGCCGGGGCCGCGGGCGGCGGCGGGACGACGGGCGCGCGCGGCGCTGCGGCCGCGGGGGCCGGCGCGACCGGGGCCGGCGCGATCGCGGCGGCGGCGACCGGGGGCGTCGCGGGGGCCGGCGCGGGCGGAGCCGGCGCGGCCGCGGAGGTGCCGTTCGCGCCGAGCCGGCGGCTCACGGCGCCGAGCACCGCGGCGGGCGTGCCGTCCCAGCGGGCGAGCTCGACGCCGAGAGCGCGCAGCGCCTGCTCGGTGCCGGCCTGCGCATCCGGCACGGCCGCGACGACGGTGAACTCCTTCCGCGTGGCGAGGAGCTCCCGGATGGACCGGACCGTCCCCTCCCCCTCGACCTCGACGACGACGAGCCCCTTCGGAGACTCGAGGAGCGTCAGCGCCTGGGTGGCGTCGGTCGCGACGCGCGGGCGGATGCCGACCCGCTCCGTCAACGGGACGAAGAGGGCGAGGGCGAAGCCCTTGGTGCCCGCGAGCACCGCGTCGACATGAGGTTCGGCCATGAAAATTTCCGGATTTGCCTCCGGTGGTGATGTTAGCGCTCCAGACACCCAGGACGGCTCTCGGGGCCTGACCCGTGATCATGGCACGGAAAGGTACACGCTCCGTTTGGGCGGGTCCTTCGTTGACAGGTCCGTGCGCACCGCTTAGTTTTCGAGACCTCTCCGCAGCTTCGGTCTCGAGGCTGCACTGCCGTCCTCGCCCCTGCGCGTGCCCGCGCACCCATCCAGCCGGGCCGCCTCTCCGCCGAGCACCGACATGCCCGCAGCCGCCCCGACACCCGCGACCCCTCCGTCGAGCCACACCGACCTGAAGCACATGAAGGTCGCCGAGCTGGCCGCGCTCGCCCGCACGCTGTCGATCGAGAACGCCGGCGCGCTCAAGAAGCAGGACCTCATCTTCGCGATCCTCCAGGCGCAGTCGAAGGTGGCCGACGAGGCGAAGGAGGAGATGGAGGTCGGCGGCGAGGGCACGCTCGAGGTGCTCCCCGACGGCTTCGGCTTCCTGCGCAGCCCCGACTTCAGCTACCTGCCCGGGCCCGACGACATCTACGTGTCGCCCTCGCAGATCCGCCGCTTCAACCTCCGCACCGGCGACACCATCCGCGGCACGGTCCGCCAGCCGAAGGAGGGCGAGCGGTACTTCGCGCTCCTCAAGGTGGACTCGATCAACGGCGAGCCGCCCGAGGAGAGCCAGTCGAAGGTCCTCTTCGACAACCTCACGCCGCTCTACCCGACCCGGCGCCTCACGCTCGAGCACGATCCGAACGAGATGACGACCCGGGTCGTCGACCTCTTCTCCCCGATCGGCAAGGGCCAGCGCTGCCTCATCGTCTCCCCGCCGCGCGCGGGCAAGACCGTGCTCCTGCAGAACATGGCGCACGCGATCACCCAGAACCACCCGGAGGTGACCCTCATCGTCCTGCTCATCGACGAGCGGCCGGAGGAGGTCACCGACATGGAGCGCACGGTGAAGGGCGAGGTCGTCGCCTCGACCTTCGACGAGCCGGCCACCCGGCACGTGCAGGTCGCCGAGATGGTGATCGAGAAGGCGCGGCGCCTCGTCGAGCACAAGAAGGACGTCGTCATCCTCCTCGACTCGATCACCCGCCTCGCCCGCGCCTACAACTCGACCGTCCCGCCCTCCGGCAAGATCCTCTCCGGCGGGGTCGACTCGAACGCGCTCCACAAGCCGAAGCGCTTCTTCGGCGCGGCCCGCAACATCGAGGAGGGCGGCTCGCTCACCATCATCGGCACCGCGCTCGTCGACACCGGCAGCCGCATGGACGAGGTGATCTTCGAGGAGTTCAAGGGCACCGGCAACTCCGAGATCGTCCTCGACCGCAAGCTCATGGAGAAACGCATCTTCCCCTGCATGGACATCGGGAAGAGCGGCACGCGCAAGGAGGAGCTGCTGCTCCAGGCGGACTGGCTGTCGAAGATCTACATCCTGCGCCAGACCATCCTGAACGGCCTCGACAACGTGGAGGCCATGAAGTTCATCCTCGACAAGTTCCGGCAGGTGAAGAACCACGAGGAGTTCTTCAAGATGATGGTCGGCGGGGGGAAGTAGGCCTTCCCTTGACGTAAGCCCGCGATCCGACTAGATCCCGCGATCCCAAAACGGGCCCGGACCACGCTCGCCTTCGCGAGGGTGCAAGCGGCCAGAGAGAAGAGAAGACGTCATGAAGGAAGGCATCCACCCGGACTACAAGGCGGCGAAGGTCCTCTGCGCCTGCGGCAACGAGATCGTCACCCGCTCGGTGCGCGGCGACTTCCACATCGAGATCTGCTCCAACTGCCACCCGTTCTTCACGGGCAAGCAGAAGATCATGGACACCGCCGGCCGCATCGAGAAGTTCAAGACCCGGTACGCCGCGTCGCCCGCCGCGCCCGCGAAGCCCGAGCCGAAGAAGGCCGAGCCCGCCGCGAAGAAGGCCGAGGCGCCGAAGGAGAACCGGGCCGCGAAGCGCGCCAAGTCCGGCAAGTCCGCCAAGAAGCCGGACGCCGCGCCGGCCGAGGCCGCCGCCGCGCCCGAGGCGAAGCCCGCCGAGTAGTCGAGAGGTCGCGACCCCGTGGAGCGCCAGCGGCGCCTCCTCGTCGAATACGCCCTCGTCACCGCGTTCCTCGCGATCGCGGCGGCGGGGGCGGTCGCGATCTTCGGGGACGAGATCAGGGCAGCCCTGGGGCTGTCTTCTGCGGGTGGCTCGTCCCTCGTCTCCGGTCCCGCTTCGCGGGACCTACGCTCGGGACGTACGGAGCCCTCTGGCCCGCAAAGTCCGTAGGCGCGCGCTGATCTGGACGCGGGGCTAGACTGTCCCCCGTGCAGCCGCTCGTCCTCATCGTCGACGACGAGGCGCCCAACCTCGAGTCCCTCTCGCGCATCTTCGAGAAGGAGGGCTGGCGCGCGGCCACCGCCGCGTCCGGCCCGGCGGCGCTCGAGCTCGTGCGCCGCGACCGCCCGGCGGTGGTCGTCACCGACCTCATGATGCCCGGGATGAGCGGCGAGGAGCTGCTCCGCGCCGTGAAGGCGCTCGCGCCCGAGACCGAGGTCGTCCTCATGACCGCGTACGGCACCGTCGAGACCGCGGTCACGGCGATGAAGGAGGGCGCCTACGACTTCATCACGAAGCCGGTGAAGCGGCTCGCGATCGTGAAGACCGTGCGCCAGGCGCTCGAGAAATCCTCGCTCGTGTCGGAGAACCGGGCGCTGCGCGCGCGGCTCGCGGCGCTCGCGCCGGGCGGCGGCACGGGCGGCCTCGTCGGCGACGCGCCCGCCTTCCGCCAGGCGCTCGAGACCCTGCGCCTCGCGGCCCCCTCGAGCGCGACCGTGCTCCTCGTGGGCGAGAGCGGCACCGGCAAGGAGCTCGCCGCGCGGCTCGTGCACGACGTGTCGCCGCGCGCCCAGGCGCCCTTCGTGCCGGTGAACTGCGGCGCCATCCCCGAGACGCTGCTCGAGTCCGAGCTCTTCGGCCACGAGCGCGGCGCCTTCACCGGCGCGACCGCGCGGAAGGCCGGGCGCTTCGAGCGCGCCCACGGCGGCACGCTCTTCCTCGACGAGGTCGGCGAGCTCGCGCCGGCCTCGCAGGTGAAGCTCCTGCGCTTCCTGCAGGACGGCGTGCTCGAGCGGGTCGGCGGCACCGAGCCCATCCGCGTGGACGTGCGCGTCGTCGCGGCGACGAACAAGGACCTCGCGGCCGAGGTGAAGGCCGGCCGCTTCCGCGAGGATCTCTTCTACCGGCTCGACGTGGTGCGGGTCCGGCTGCCCGCGCTGCGCGAGCGCCGGGAGGACATCCCGGTCCTCGCGGTCGAGTTCCTGCGCCGCGCCGCCGCGCAGGCCGCGAAGGCCCCCGCCGGCTTCACGCCCGCCGCGCTCGCCGCGCTCGAGCGCTACGCGTGGCCCGGGAACGTGCGCGAGCTCCTGCACGCCATCGAGCGCGCGGTGATCCTCGCCGCCGGCGCGCTCGTCGAGCTCGGGGACCTGCCCGAGCCCGTGCGCGAGGCCGCCGCGGGCGCGGCGCCGCCGGACGCGCCCCCGGGCGGCGCGCCGGGCGCCCCGGCGCCCATCGTGATCCCCTTCGGCACGCCGATGGAGGAGGTCGAGCGGGTGGTGATCCGGCGGACGCTCGAGCAGGTGAAGGGCGACAAGACGCTCGCCGCGCAGCTCCTCGGGATCGCGCCGCGGACGATCTACCGCAAGCTCGACCGCGACGAGGACGGGCGGCTCCTCGACCCCGGCGCCGGCCGGCCGGAGGGCGGCGGCGAGGGATCCGGAGAGCGGGACTGAGGCCGATATCGGCCCCGCTGGCTCGGACCTCCTGCCAAAATGGCGGGAGACCGCGCGGGCGGGCGGCGGCTTTGCCAGAATGGCAGCCGGGGCGCGGGTTCGAGGGCCCTCCCCGGCGGAATTCGCGAGTATCCTCGAACGGTTGAATGCCGAACCCGGAGCCCGGCCGTGGCACGTCGGTTGCTCAGGTGAGGCCCCGGGGCATCCATGCTCGACCTCTTCTTCCGCAAGTACGCCTGGACCGCGAACCTCGTGCTCCTGTTCGCGGCGGCCTGGCTTCTCGCACGGACCGTGAACACGATCGCCGGCATCGCGATCCGGCCGCGGCCCGGCGCCGAGGCGTCCGCGGCCCGGCCCTCGCAGCCGGCCCGGGTCACCGTGCCGGTCTCGCTCGAGACCGACCGGCTCTACAAGCTCATCGGCCAGAAGCCGCCCGCGGTGGCGGCCGCCGTCGACGCGCCGCCGCCCGCGCCGCGCAACTGCGACGACCCGCTCGCCGAGCCCGCCCGCTCGAGCCTGCGGGTCCAGCTCGTCGCGGCGGTCGTCTCCGACAGCCCGCGGAGCTCGATGGCGTCCATGACCGACGCCGGCGAGACGCGAGCGGTGCGGGTCGGCGAGGAGTTCGGCGGCGCGAAGCTGCTCGAGCTCGTGCGCGTGCGCGACCCCGACGAGAACAACGTGAAGGGCTGGAAGGTCGTCGCGGTCCTCTGCAACGCCGGCACGAAGGAGTACGTCGAGCTCGGCGGCGGCGGCACCGAGGTCGCGTCGGCGGGGAACGTCGGCGTCGCGCCGGTCCCGCCCCCGCGCCCCGGCGGCGGCGGCGAGCAGCTCGCGGGTGTCCGCACCGTCGGCCCGAACAAGTACGAGATCGAGCGGAAGGTCATCGACACGACCCTCTCCGACCTCAACAAGATCGCCACCCAGGCCCGCATCGTGCCGTCGTTCAAGAACGGCCAGTCGAACGGGTTCAAGCTCTTCTCGATCCAGCCCGGCTCGCTCTACTCCGCGATCGGCGTCGAGAACGGCGACGTCATCCAGCGCATCAACGGCTACGAGATCAACTCGCCCGAGAAGGGGCTCGAGCTCTACGCGAAGCTCAAGGAGTCGCAGCAGGTCTCCATCGAGCTCGAGCGCGCCGGCCAGGTCATCAAGAAGGAGTACTCCATCACCCCGTGACCCGGGGGGAAGCCTCTCCCCCGCGGCCCCGATCCCACGCCATGCGAAAGATCCTGCTCCTCAGCGCGCTGCTCCCGACCCTGGCGGTGGCCCAGCGCCCGCCGCCGCCCGACGCCCCGCGGCCCGGCGCCGCCTCGTCCGACGAGAACGATCAGGTCCAGGAGGGCGCCGCCGCCGCCGCCGAGCGCTCGCGCCGCCGCCGCGAGCGGCTCGAGGAGGTCGACCGCCAGCAGCAGCGGCTCGGCGTCCCGACCGCGCCGCGCCCGTCGCCCGGGCAGCCGCTCCGGGCCCCGCCGCCCGCGCCGGCGCCGACCCCGCCCGCCGCGACGCCGACGCCCTCGGCCCGCCCGGCGACCCCCGCCGCGCGCCCGACGCAGGCGCCGGCCGGCGGCACGCAGACGATGAAGCCGCTCGACGCGCGCTGCACGCCCACGACCGGCAGGGTCTCGCTCGACTTCGACAAGCCGACCGACATCGTGGCCGTGCTGCAGCTCATGAGCCGGTACACCTGCCGGAACTTCATCTACACGGACGACATCGCGCGCGGGAAGATCACCCTCCTCTCCACGACGCCGGTCACCGTCGACGAGGCGTACGCCGCGTTCCTCGCCGCGCTCGCCTCCAACAACATCGCGCTCTACCCGACCGGCCGGTACTACAAGCTCGTCCGCGCCGCCGACGCGCGGAAGACGCCCATCCCCATGCTCGACGGCGAGGACGGCACGCCGGGCACCGAGCAGCCGGTCACCAAGATCTTCCGGCTCTCCTACGCCGACTCCGACCAGCTCCGCGGCATCCTCGGCAACTTCACCTCGCCGCAGGGCGCCGACGTGCAGTCCCTCCCGCCCGACCTCCTGATCGTCACCGACATCGGGGTGAACCTCCGGCGCATCGAGAAGCTCATCGAGACCGTCGACCGGGCAGGCGCCGGCGACGCGGTGCGGATCGTCCAGATCCGCTACGCGGCCGCGAAGGACGTCGCCGACAAGGTGAACCAGATCTTCCAGGCACAGGGCGGCACGCCCGGCGGCCGCGGCGGCCGGCGCACCGTCGTCTCCGGCGCCCCGACGCCGGCGCCCGCGCCCGGGCAGGTGGCCCCGCCCGGCCTCGGCGGCGGCCCGACCCAGGTCTCGATCTCGAAGGTCCTCTCCGACGACCGCACCAACAAGCTCATCGTCATCGCCGACGAGAAGAGCTTCCAGCGCATCCAGGAGCTCATCGACCAGCTCGACGTGCCGACCACCGCCGAGGGCGGCATCCACGTCGTGTTCCTCCGCAACGCGAACGCGGAGGAGATGGCGCAGACGCTCTCCAACCTCGCCTCGGGCACGAAGCCGAAGTCGAACGCCCCCGGTGCGCCGGCGGTCCCGCAGATGGCCGGCTTCCCGAACCCGGCCGCCCAGCCCGCCAACACCGCGCGCCCCGTCGGCGACGTCACCGCCGAGCTCTTCAGCGGCGAGGTGAAGGTCACCGCCGACAAGACCCAGAACGCGCTCCTCATCCAGGCGAGCGGCGCCGACTTCGTCGCCATGAGCCGCCTCATCCAGAAGCTCGACCGGGCCCGCCGGCAGGTCTTCGTCGAGGCGGTCATCATGGAGGTCAACCTCAAGAACGAGGACCAGTTCGGCGTCTCGGCGCACGGCCTCGTGCCGTTCACCATCGGGGGGAAGGACGGCATCCTCCCCGTCGGGTCGCAGCCCTCCGCCCGGTTCAGCTCCATCGGCGGTATCTCCAGCATCGCCTCGCTCGGCGGCTTCCTCACCGGCTTCCAGGGCCCGGTCTCGGCCGAGGCGAAGGCGCTCGGCCTGAACCTCCCCTCGCTCGGCCTCCTCGTGCAGGCGCTGCAGACCTCCTCCGACGTGAACGTCCTGTCGACGCCGCACCTGCTCGCGACCGACAACGAGGAGACGGAGATGGGCGTCGGCCAGAACGTGCCCTTCCAGTCGGGCTACGTGCCGAACAACCTCACCTCGCTCCTCTCGAACGCGTCCTCCTCCGCGAACACCTCCGGCCTCGGCAGCCTCCTCGGCTCTGGCCTCACCTCCAACATCGCCTCCATCCAGCGCCAGAACGTCGAGCTGCGCGTGAAGCTCAAGCCGCAGATCTCGGAGGGCGGCACGGTGCGGCTCCAGATCGACGAGCAGGTGGAGGAGATCGCCTCCAACGACCCCCAGCTCGGCCCGACCACGTCGAAGCGCTCGATGAAGACCCAGGTGGTCGCGAAGGATCAGAGCACCATCGTCATCGGCGGCCTCATCCAGGAGCGCGCGGTGCGCAGCGTCCGGAAGGTCCCGCTCCTCGGCTCGATCCCGATCCTGGGCTGGCTCTTCCGCGACGAGGTCACCACGAAGACGAAGACCAACCTCCTCCTCTTCCTGACGCCGTACATCATCCGCGGCGAGGAGGACTACCGCCGCATCTACGAGCGCAAGCGCAGGGAGCAGCAGGAGTTCGTGGAGCAGTTCTACGGCCGCCAGCCCCGGTACGACGTGGACATCGACTGGTCGAAGAAGGCCGGCCCGTACTCGCTCGTTCGCGCCGCCGTCGCCGAAGAGCAGAACAAGCTCGAGAACGGCGGCCGCGGCCGGCCCGGCGAGGGGATCACGAAGCCGCGCGAGGAGCCGCTGCCGGAGCGCCCGTCGACGCCCGCCGCGCCTCCCGACGCGGCCCCGCCACCCGAGGCGGCGCCCGCCCCGCAGCCGGTGCCCCCGCCGGCGCCGAACCCCACCCCGGCCCCCTGATCATGGCGAACGAAGTGACCACCCCCGAGACGCCCACCGAGAGCCTGCCGCTCGGCGCCGACCGCGCGCGCGAGCGGACCGGCCTCGTCGCGCGCTCGCCCGCGTGGCTCTGCGGACGGCCGCTCGGCGAGATCCTGGTCGAGTCGGCGAAGCTCGATCCGGCCCGGGTGGAGGAGGCCCTCGCCGCGCAGCGGGGCGAGCAGGCCGGCTCCCGGCTCGGCGAGATCCTGGTGCGCGCGAAGGCGTGCACCGAGGAGCAGGTGCTGCGCGCGCTCGCGCTGCAGCTCGACCTCGCCTTCGTCGAGCGCATCGACCCCGAGACCATCCCGGCCGAGCTCGCCGCGAAGGTGCCCATCCACTTCGCGAAGCAGGCGCGCGTGCTCCCGCTCGGCGCGAGCAACGGCGCGGTCCGGGTGGCGGTGGTCGACCCGCTCGACACCGCCGCGCAGGACAGCCTGGTCCAGCTCCTCGGCGCGCCCGTCGAGCCCGAGGTCGCCACCGGCGCCGCGGTGCTGGACGCCATCAACGCGGTCTACGACCGCGCCTCCGACGAGCACGAGAAGCTCATGGAGGACCTCGAGACGAACGATCTCGAGACGGTCGCCCACGAGCTCGAGGAGCCCACCGACCTCCTCGACGCCGACGACGAGGCGCCGATCATCCGGCTCGTCAACTCGCTCCTCTTCCGCGCCGTGAAGGAGCGGGCGAGCGACATCCACATCAACCCCGAGGAGAAGGACATCTCGGTCCGGTACCGGATCGACGGCGTGCTCCGCGAGGTGATCCGCCCTCCGAAGCGCTACCAGGCCTCCATCGCGAGCCGCATCAAGATCATGGGCGGCCTCAACATCGCCGAGAAGCGCCTGCCGCAGGACGGCCGCATCCGCATCAAGATCGCCGGCAAGGACGTCGACATCCGCCTCTCCACCGTGCCCACCGCGCACGGCGAGCGGATCGTGATGCGCCTCCTCGACAAGTCG
The DNA here is from genome assembly GCA_046351695.1 of Anaeromyxobacter sp. Classification (GTDB taxonomy): domain Bacteria; phylum Myxococcota; class Myxococcia; order Myxococcales; family Anaeromyxobacteraceae; genus Anaeromyxobacter. Next base: position 204,319 of record JAXLYA010000005.1, read on the forward strand.
AACGTGCTGCTCGACCTCGCCGACCTCGGCTTCGAGACCTGGCAGCTCGAGGCGGTCGACGGGCTCGTGCGCCGGGCCCACGGCATCGTGCTCGTCACCGGCCCCACCGGCTCCGGCAAGACCACCACGCTCTACGGCGCGCTCTCGCGCATCAACTCGCCCGACCTCAACATCCTCACCATCGAGGACCCGGTCGAGATCCCGCTCAAGGGCGTCGGCCAGGTGCAGGTGAACCCGAAGATCGAGCTCACCTTCGCGGGCGGCCTGCGCTCCTTCCTGCGCCAGGACCCCGACGTCATCATGGTCGGCGAGATCCGCGACCTCGAGACCGCCGAGATCGCGATCCAGGCCTCGCTCACCGGCCACCTCGTGCTCTCCACCGTCCACACCAACGACGCCGCGGGCGCGATCACCCGCCTCGTCGACATGGGCGTGCAGCCGTTCCTGGTGGCGTCCTCGCTCGTCGGCGTCCTCGCCCAGCGGCTCGTGCGCGAGCTCTGCCCGGCGTGCAAGGAGGCCTACGTGCCCACGCGCGAGGAGCGCGAGCAGGTCGGCCTCACCGACGCGATCTGGAAGCAGGCCGGCAACCCGACCCACGTGTACCGGGCGAAGGGCTGCGCCGCGTGCCAGCAGACCGGGTACCAGGGCCGCACCGGCATCTACGAGCTCATGATGGTGAACGACGACGTCCGCCCGCTCATCCTGAAGGCGGTCGACTCGGGCACCATCAAGAAGGCCGCGGTCGAGCGCGGCATGGTCACCCTCCTCGAGCACGGCGCGTACAAGGTCGCGCGCGGGATCACCACCGCGGCCGAGGTGCTCTCGGTGACCGCGGAGGACGTGCGGTAGATGCCGGTCTTCCAGTACAGGGCGCTCGACGGGGCGGGCAAGGCGGTGCAGGGGCTGCGCGAGGCGGACTCGCCCAGGACCCTGCGCTCCGCGCTCCGCCGCGACGGCGTGTTCCTCACCGAGGTGCTCGGCGAGCAGGCGCAGGCCGCCCAGCAGCGGCGCGAGGTCTCGGTCCGCCGGCTCATCCGCCGGGTGGGCCCGCGCGACCTCGCCATCGCCACCCGCCAGCTCGCGGTGCTCACCCGCGCCGGCGTGCCGCTCGTCGACGCGCTCACCGCGCTCGTCGAGCAGGTCGAGCACGAGCGGCTCAAGCGCACCCTCGGCGACGTGAAGCAGAAGGTGAACGAGGGCGCCTCGCTCGCCGACGCGCTCGCGGCGCACCCGAAGATCTTCTCCACCCTCTACGTCAACATGATCCGGGCGGGCGAGACCTCGGGCGCGCTCGAGATCGTGCTCGTCCGGCTCGCCGACTTCACCGAGAGCCAGGCGAAGCTGCGCTCCAAGATCGCCGGCACGATGGCCTACCCGGCCGCGATGATGGTGATCGGCACGATCATCATGGGCGTGCTCTTCACGGTGGTGGTGCCCAAGATCACCCGGATCTTCGACTCCATGAACGTGGTGCTGCCCTGGTACTCGCGGGTGCTCATCGCGTTCTCGCAGTTCATGGCGAGCTACTGGTGGGCGGTGTTCATCGCCGCGGGGCTCGGGATCTACGGGTTCCTGCGCTGGAAGCGGACGCCGGAGGGTGTCGCCCGCTGGGACCGCTTCGTGCTCCGCGCGCCGATCTTCGGCTCGATCGTGCGGCAGGTCGCGCTCGGGCGGTTCGCCCGCACGCTCTCCACCCTGCTCCGCTCCGGCGTGCCGCTCCTCACCGCGATGGACATCGTGAAGAACGTCGTCGGCAACAGCCGCCTCGCCGAGGTGGTGGAGCAGGCCCGCGACGCCATCCGCGAGGGCGAGTCGATCGCCGCGCCGCTCAAGCGCTCCGGGGAGTTCCCGCCCCTCGTCCACCACATGGTGGCGATCGGCGAGCGGTCCGGCGCCCTCGAGGAGATGCTCGGCAACGTCGCCGACGCCTACGAGCAGCAGGTCGACACGACCATCTCCGCGCTCACCTCGCTGCTCGAGCCGCTCCTCATCGTGACGATGGGCGCCGTGGTCGCGTTCATCGTCTTCTCCGTCCTCATGCCCATCCTGCAGATCAACACCCTCGCCGGAGGATAAGCCGTGAACTTCCAGAAGCTCGTCCGCGCCCACGAGCGCGGCATGACCCTCATCGAGATCATGGTCGTGCTCGTGATCCTCGGGCTCATCGCCACGGCCGTCGGCGTCAACGTCGTCCAGGCACGCGAGAAGGCCAACCTCGAGCGCGCGAAGTCCGACGTGCAGAACATCGCCTCCCAGGGCGTCGACGCCTTCAAGGTGATGAAGGGCCGCTTCCCCACCACCGAGGAGGGCCTCGGGATCCTCATCAAGGAGGGGTTCCTCAAGGCCAACAACGACAAGGGCACGATGACCGACCCGTGGGGCAAGGAGTACGTCTACCTGTACCCCGGCCAGAAGAACGCGGACGGCTACGACGTGAAGAGCGCCGGCCCGGACGGCCAGCCCGGCACGCAGGACGACATCGTCAACTACTAGGAAGGACACCCTTGGCACGTCGCGGGTTCACGCTCGTCGAGCTCATGGTGGTGATGGCCGTCATCGGCTCCGCCGCCCTGCTCGTCGTGCCCGCGATGGCGTCGCTCACCGGCGCGAACGCCCGGCGGTCCGCGGGCGAGCTCGCCGGCTCCATGCGCGCGCTCTTCGAGATCGCCGGCCTGCGCCACGCGACCTGCCGGCTGGTGCTCGACCTCGACAAGAGCACCTGGCGCGCCGAGTGCGCGCAGGGCCGCGCGGGCGTCTCCACGGACGGCAAGGAGGACCTCGTCGAGCGCTTCCCGGACGAGAAGGACGAGCAGGTCCGGGCGGTGCTCGAGAAGAGCAAGTACGGCGAGCTCGGGGATCGGCTCGTCTCGAAGCGCGAGCTGCCCGGCGGGGCGAGGTTCGGGCCGGTGGAGGTCGAGGGCCGGCAGGACCCGTTCGAGAAGGGCTCCGCCTACGTCTACTTCTTCCCCGGCGGGCGGGCGCAGGCCGCGAAGGTGCCGGTCATCGACGGCAACTTCCGCTACACCGTCGTGCTCGAGCCGTTCACCGGCCGCGCCGCGGTGGTCGTGGGCGAGGTGAAGCCGTGAGGCGCCGCTGCTGCCGGGGTGGGGGGGCCCGTTCATCCCGAGCGTCGGCCCGCCTTCGGCGGGCCAGAGTCGAGGGACGAGCACCCCTCCAGAGCAGAGCCTTCACGCTGCTCGAGGTGATGGTCGCGCTCGCGATCCTCGCGGCGGCGCTCCTCACCATCTCGCAGATCACCTCGGCCTCGCTGCGCAACGAGGTGCGCGCCCAGAAGCTCGACGTCGCGACGCTGCTCGCGCGCGGCAAGATGGTCGAGCTCGAGGAGCGCTACGAGCGGACCGGCTTCAAGGACTTCGACGACGCCGAGGACGGGACCTTCGAGGACCAGGGCCACCCCGAGGTGAAGTGGAAGACCGAGGTGGTGAAGCCGCAGGTGGACCTCTCCAGCCAGAAGATCCTGGAGATGCTCACCGGCTCGTCCGACATGCAGGCCCTGCTCGGAAACGTCTCGAAGCCCCAGGGCGGCGGCCCCACCACGGTCGACCCCCGGGCGGCGCTGTTCGGGCCCATGCTCGACACCCAGCTCCTCCGCTTCGGCGAGACCATCAAGAAGGGCGTGCGCGAGCTCCGGCTCACGGTGAGCTGGCCCGACGGCAAGGTCGACGGCACGTTCACGATCGTCACCCACCTCGTCGTCCTCGCGCCCCAGGGGTTGCCGAAGTGAGCTCGCGCGGCTTCACGCTCATGGAGCTCATGGTGGCGATGGCCATCACGGCCGCCATCGGCGGGCTCGTGGTGGGCACCTTCAGCTCGATCGACCGCGCCACCCGCGCCGTCGAGGAGCAGGGCGACCGCTACGGCGCCTCGCGCACCGCGCTCACCCGCATGGCGCGCGAGCTCTCGATGGCGTTCGTCTCCGACCACTACGACCGCAACCAGCTGCGCGAGCGGCCCACGGTCTTCGTCGGCAAGGACGAGACGCTCCTCTTCACGACGATGGCGCACGAGCGGCTCTGGCTCGACGCGCGCGAGTCCGACCAGATGGTCGTCGAGTACGGCCTCGACGACGACCCGAAGGACCGGAACGCGAAGGCCCTCTTCCGGCGCGAGAAGGTCCGGATCGACACGGAGCCCGACCGCGGCGGGCGCCGCGACGCGGTCGCCGGCCACGTGGCCTCGCTCCGGTTCCGGTACTGGGATCCGAAGAAGAACGACTGGGTGCGGGAGTGGTCGACGAAGTCGACCGAGCACTCCGCCGACCTGCCGTCGCGGGTGGAGATCGAGCTCGAGACCGTGCTCGGCGACGGCCGCAAGGAGAAGTTCGTGACGGAGGCGCGGATCGCGGTGACGCGGCCGCTGGACTTCTGATGCGCGCGCGCGCCCCACAGCCCCGCGGCGAACGCGGCATGGCGCTCCTCATCGTCATCGTGGCGGTGGCGGTGCTCACCGCGCTCGCGGCGCAGCTCGCCTACGCGTCGCGGGTCCGGCTCCAGCTCGCGGGCGACGCCCGCGACGAGCTGCGCGCGACCTGGCTCGCGAAGAGCGGCGTCGCCACCTCCCGGCTCGTGCTCGCCTTCCAGCAGCAGATCGACGCGACCACCAGCGCAGCCGGCGGGGCGGCGGGCGGGCAGCAGCCGGGGCTCAACCTCAACATCCGCATCTGGTCGCTCGTGCCCATCAGCTCCGGGCTCGTTACCGGGCTCTTCGGCGGCGGGAGCGCGCAGGCGGAGCCGGCCCGCCGCGAGGGCGACCCGCGCGAGGGGCCGGTCGCGCGCCAGTTCGGCGACTTCGACGGCGCCTTCGAGGCGACGGTCGACGACGAAGGCGCGAAGGTGAACGCGCAGCTCGACATGCTCGAGAGCGGCGGCCAGCTGAAGCCCGCGGTGATCGGGCTCTACCAGCTCGTCTGCGACCCGCGCTGGGATCCCATCTTCGACCGCGAGGACGCGCGCGGGCGGAAGACCACGCGGCAGGAGCTCATCGTCAACCTGCGGGACTGGGTCGACGACGACCGCACCACCTCCACGCTCCAGGCCGGCTTCCCGGGCGGCACCTGCAACATCGAGGTCGCGAGCCCGCCCTTCGTGAACGGCTTCGGGGACGAGAACTACGCCTACGACGTCGGCCCCACCGACGAGCGGTACAAGACGAAGAACTCGCGCTTCGACTCGCCCGACGAGCTCTACCTCGTGCAGGGCTTCTCCGACGCGGTCGGCGCCGTCTTCGGCGAGCAGCTCACGGTCTACCTGCCGAAGGACGCGAAGCGCACGCTCGACCCCCGGAACCCGTCCGGCCTGCTCGAGCTCGCGAAGGCGGTCGCGTACCCGCCGGGCCAGGCGGTGCTCTACGATCCCGAGTTCCGCACCCGCCTGCAGAAGGCCGTGATGGAGCAGACGCTCGGCGGCGTCCTCGGCCTCAGCCCGGCCGCGTTCGCCGCGACCCTCCAGGCGCTCGGCGTGCAGGTCTCGTCCGACCTCACCACGCCCAACAGCCCCCGGAACCCGCTCACCGACCGCTCCTACGTGTACCGGATCCGCTCGGTCGGCTCCGCCGGCCAGGTGAACCGGACCCTCGACGTCGTCGTGACCTTCGACCCCAACCAGAACCGCAGCGAGACGACCACCGGCACCATCCCCTCCGCCGCAGACGGCACGAGCGTGGGCCGGGTCCTCCGCTGGCGGGAGGAGTGAGATGGCCCAGCGGATCCTCGGGCTCGACCTCGGCGCGGCCGCGGTGAAGGGGGTGCTCCTCGAGAGCGCCTACCGCGGCTGGACGCTCGTCGACCACGGCAGCGCGCCCGTCGCCCCGGCGGCGGAGGGCGGCCCCGACCACGCCGCCCGGCTCGGCGCGGCGGTGCAGGCCCTCCTCGCGGAGGAGGCCTGGAAGTTCGACACGGCGGTGGTGGCCTTCCCCGGCGCCGCGGTCTCGTCGCACCAGGTCACCCTCCCCTTCACCGACACCCGGCGCATCGCCGAGGCGATCGGCTTCGAGGTCGAGGGGCTCATCCCGTTCGACCTCGCCGACGTCGCCTGGGACTGGCAGCCGCTCGGCACGCGGGACGGCAAGACCGAGCTCCTCGTCTCCGTCGTGAAGAAGGCCGAGCTCGCCGCGCTGCTCGCGGCGCTGCAGGCCGCCGGGGTCGACCCCCGCGCGGTCGTGCCCGCGGGCCCCGCGCTCCAGGGGCTGCTCGCCGCCGGCGCGGTGCCGGCGCTCACCGGCGGCTCCGAGACCGAGCCCGGCGAGCCCGCCGGGGCCGATGTGGTGCTCGACGTCGGCGCCGAGCGGACCACCGTCTCGGTCGGCACCGCCGGCGGCCTGGAGGCCGCCCGCACCTTCCCGTTCGGCGGCGCCCACCTCGCCCGCGCGCTCGCCGCCGAGCTCGGCCTCGCGCCGGCCGACGCCGCCGCGATCCTCTCCGCCGAGGCGCGCGGTGAGCGGGTGCCGTTCGCGCTCGACGCCGCCGCGAGGGACCCCCGCGCCGCCGAGGCCGTCCGCCGGGCGCTCGTGCCGCTCGTCCGCGAGCTCCGCGCGACGCTCCGGGCGTGGCGCGCCCGCGCCGGGGCCCGCCCCGCGCGCCGGCTCCTGCTCGCCGGCGAGGCCGGCCGGCTCCCCGGCCTCGCCGAGCTCCTCGCGCCCGAGGCCGACGGCCCGGTCGCGCCGCTCGCGCTCGCCGGCCCCGCCGAGGCGCTCGGGCCGGCCGCCGGCACGCACGCGCTCGCGCTCGCCCTCGCGCTCCGCGGCCTCCTCGGGGCGAAGGCCGGGCGCACCAACCTGCGCCGCGGCGACCTCGCCTTCACGCGCGACTTCGAGCACGTGCGCGGCAAGGTGGTGAAGCTCGCCGCCTGGGCGAGCCTCGTCGCGCTCCTGTGGGTCGCCGGCTCGGCGGTGGAGGCCTTCGCGCTCGCCCGCCGGGAGGCGGTGGTCGACCGCGCGCTGTGCGACGCCGAGCAGAGCCTGCTCGGCAAGTGCTACGACGACTGGGAGCAGGCCCAGTCGGTGCTGAAGGGCCGCGGCTCACCGTCGGCGGCGCTGCCCAAGATCGCGGCGGTCGAGATCCTCGCCGAGCTCTCCGCGAAGGTCCCCGACACGGTCCCGGTCCGCTTCGACCGGGTCGAGATCACCCGCGAGAAGCTCCACCTGCAGGGGACCACCGACGCCGCCGAGGGCGTCGACAAGCTCGTCGCGGCGCTCCAGTCGTCGCGCTGCTTCGGCGACGCCCGCTCCGGCGGGGCCCGCCGCCGCGGCTCCGACTCGAAGTTCGAGTTCTCGATCGACTCGAGCCTGACCTGCCTCGAGGGCGGCCCGGAGGAGAAGAAGCCATGATGGAGCGCCTCCGCAGGCTGCGCGCCGCGCTCGAGAGCTGGCTCACCGCCCTCTCCCCGCGCGAGCGCCTGATGGTCAGCGCGGCGGCCGCCGCCGTCGCCATCTTCACCGTCTGGCTCGTCCACCTCACCTACGGCAACGCGATGCGCGCGCGCACCGACCGCATCGAGGCGAAGTCGCGGGTGCTCGCCCAGTTCGGCAAGCTCGCCGACGGCTACCGGCAGCGGCAGGCAGAGCGCGGCGCCGTCGAGGCGCGCCTGCGCGCCCAGCCGGTCGCGCTCATCACGCACATCGCCCAGACCGGCACCGCCCTCGGGGTCGAGGTGAACGACATGCGGCCCACCGGCGCGCCCACCGAGGTGGACGGCCTGCGCGAGGAGTCGGTCGAGGTGAACCTCGCCCGCATCGACCTCCAGAAGCTCTCCGCGCTCCTCCAGAACCTGGAGCGGACGGCCGGGGTCGTGAAGGTCCGGCGCATCCGCCTGTCGACCCGCTCCGACGACCCGATGCTCGTGGACGCGACCCTCGTCGTCTCCACCTACCAGCTGAAGAGCTAGCGAGACATGGCCCGCCCGAACCTCGACTGGAACGTCTGGCGCGTCCGCCTCGGCTACGGCGCCTTCGCCGTCCTCGCCTTCGCGCTCGCGCTGCGCTGGACCTTCCCCTCCGACGCGCTCCGGGAGCGCATCGTCGCCGAGGCCGCCGCGCGCGGCTACACGGTGAACGTGCAGAAGGCCGGGCTCGGCGGCGGGCTCCTCGGCGTGCGCGCCGAGGGCATCACCGTCGACGACGGCACCGGCCTCAAGTTCCCCGTCGACTCGGCGAGCGTCGCGCTGCGGGTCCTGCCGCTGCTCACCGGCCGCCGGTCGGTGGCGTTCGACGTGGAGCTCTGGGACGGGCGCGTGCGGGGCACCGCCGACGTCTCCGGCGACGAGCGCGCGGTCACGGTCGCGCTCGAGGGGCTCGACCTCGCCCGGGCCATCCCGCTCCGGCGCGCGTCCGGGCTCGACCTCGTGGGCAAGGTCACCGGCGCGGCCGACCTCGTCGTGCCCGCGACGCCGCAGGGCAAGCTCGGCGGGCGCGCCGACGCGAAGGTCACCGGCGCGGGCGTCTCCGGCGGGAAGGTGCCCGTGCCCGGGATGGAGGGCGGCATCCCGGTGCCGAAGCTCTCCCTCGGCGACGTGGTCGCCGACGTGAAGATCGACCAGGGGAAGGCCACCTTCCAGAAGCTCGAGGCGAAGGGCGGCGACGCCGAGGCCTCCGCCGAGGACCTCTTCCTCGTGGTGCAGCCGCGCCTCAAGGACTCGCCCATCTCCGGCCGGGCGCGCCTCAAGATCCGCGACGCGTTCTGGGCGCAGGGCAACATGGCCGGGCTGCGCGGCCTCGCCGAGGCCGCCATGGCAGGCGCGAAGTCCGGCGACGCCTACGTCTACCAGCTGTCCGGCAGCCTCGCCCGCCCGGCGGCGCGGCCCGCGCGCTGATGGCCAGGGCGGCGCCGCCTCGCGGCCCGCGGACCGCCGCGCTCGCAGCCGGGCTCGCCGTCGCGGCGCTCGCGCCGTACCTCGGGGTGTGGACACACGACTTCGTCCGCTTCGACGACGGCTGCTACCTCACCGACAACCCGCACGTCCAGGGTGGGCTCACGGCGGAGTCGATCGCCTGGGCGTTCACGACGCTCAGGTGCGCGAACTGGCACCCGCTCACCTGGCTCTCCTACCTCGCCGACGTCTCGCTGCTCGGCGGGCTCTCGCCCGGGCCGATGCTGCTCGAGAACGCGCTCTGGCACGCGCTCGCGACCGCGCTCCTGTTCCTCGCGCTCGCGCGCCTGACGCGCGACCCCTGGCCCGCCGCGCTCGCGGCCGCGCTCGTCGCGATCCACCCGCTCCGCGTCGAGTCGGTCGCGTGGATCTCGGAGCGGAAGGACGTGCTCTCGATCGCGCTCGGCGCGGGGGCGCTCCTCCTGTGGGCGCGCCACGTGGAGCGCCCATCGGCGGGGCGGTACGCCCCGGCGGCCGCGGCCTACGCCGCGTCGCTGCTCGCGAAGCCGACCCTCGTCACCCTGCCGCTCGCGCTGCTCCTCCTCGACGGCTGGCCGCTCCGCCGGGTCGTGGGCGGGCTCCCGCCGCGGGACGGCGATCCCCCGCAGCGCCCGCTCGCCGCGCTCGCGATCGAGAAGCTCCCGCTGCTCGCGCTCGCCGCCGCCGCCTCGGCGGTGACCCTGGTGGCCCAGGCGCGCGGCGGGGCGGTCGCGACCGGCGCGGACGAGCCGCTCGCCTCGCGGCTCGACACCGCGACCGTCGCCGCCGCGGCGTACCTCTGGAAGACCGTCTGGCCCGCGGACCTCGCGGTCTTCTACCCTCGCCCGGCCGGGGGCTTCGGCGCGCTCGCGGTGGCGGGGAGCGCGGCCGTGCTCGCCGCCCTCACCGCGCTCGCGGTGGCGTGGCGCCGCCGGGTGCCGTGGCTCGGCGTGGGCTGGCTCTGGTACCTCGGCACGCTCGTCCCGGTCTCGGGGCTCGTGCGCGTGGGCGACCAGGCGATGGCGGACCGGTACACCTACGTGCCCTCCATCGGGCTCGCCCTCGCGGCCGCCTCCGGCGCCTTCGCCGTCGCCCGCGCCCGCCGCCGGGCCCTCGCCGCGGCCGCGCTCGCGGTGCTCGCAGGGCTCGCCGTCGCGACCGTCCGCCAGGTCTCGCGCTGGCGCGACCACGAGACCCTGTTCCTGCACGCGGTCGAGGTCACCGGCTCGAACGCCTTCGCCCAGGCGAGCCTCGCCGCCCACTACGGCGCGACCGGCAGGCCCGGCGAGGCGCTGCGGCGCGCGGCCGAGGCCGTCCGCCTCGAGCCGAACCAGCCGCTCGGGCTCCAGAACCTCGCCGCGTCCCTGCGCGAGCTCGGTCGCGGCCCGGAGGCCCTCGAGGCCGCGCGCCGCGCCGTGCGCGCCGCGCCCGACGACGCCGTCTCGTGGTCGCTCCTCGGGCGCACGCTCTTCGAGGCGGGCCAGCCCGCCGAGGCCAGGGACGCCCTCGCCCGCGCCGCCGGGCTCGCGCCCGACGGGCCCGTGGTCTGGGACGACCTCGCCGCGGTCGAGCTCGCGCTGCGCCGGCCCGCGGAGGCCGAGCGCGCCGCGCGCCGCGCGCGCTCGCGCCGGCGCCTGCGCGGCTGGATCACCCTGGGGAACGCGCTGGGCGCCCAGGGCCGCATGGCGGAGGCCGTGGAGGCCTTCTCCGGGGCCCTCGCGATCTCGCCCGGCGACCCGGTGGCTCGCAGGAACCTCGAGGCCGCGTGCCGGTTCGGCGGCGACACCACCCGCGCGCTCCCGGCCTGCGCGTGGTCGCGCGAGTGAGCCGCTCGACCGCGGGACCGCCGCTCCCGGTGGCCCGGCGCCCTAGACCTTGAACCGCCCGACCCGGTCCTGCAGCGCCCGGGCGCGGTTGCCGAGCCGGTCGGCGACGCCGGAGAGGCCCGACACGGCCGACTCGTGGTCGCCCGCGGTGTGCGCGAGGGCCTGCAAGGCCTCGTGCACGCGCCGGGTGGCGGCGTTGTGGTTGTCCACGGCGCGGGAGATCTCGGCGATCATCCGGTCGAGGCGGGTGAGGCTCTCGAGCTGGCGCTTGCCCTGGCCGGACTGCTCCTCGAGGGCGTGCGCGACCTGGTCGGCCATCGCCTTCACGCCGCGTGATACCGAGTTCACCGCGGTCACGCTGCGCCCGACGAGCTGGACCGCCTGGGCGACGGCGCGGGAGCCGTTCGCGACCGACTCGACGAGCTGCGAGACCTCGCGGGCGGAGGCGCCGTGGGCGTCGACGGCGGTGCGGATCGCGCCGGCGGTCTCGATGCCGCCGGAGGTCGAGCGCTGGATGTTCTCGAGCGCCTCGAGCGAGTTCCGGGCGAGCTGCACCCCCTCGACCGCGAGCGCGTCGCCGCGATCGATGAGCGCCGCCGCGCCCTCCACCTCCTCGCGGAGCGAGTGGATGATCTCCCCGATCGACTTCGTCGAGCGGGCGATCTGGGTGGCGAGCTCGCGGATCTGGTCGGCGACGACCGAGAAGGCCTTGCCGTGCTCGCCGGCCTGCGAGGCGATGATGGAGGCGTTGAGCGAGAGGAGGTTCGTGCGGCCGGCGACCTCGGCGATGAAGTCGACGACCTGGTCGACGTCGTCGGAGCGGCGGCCGAGCGCGGTGATGCGGCGGTGCGCGTCGGACACCGCCGCGCGGAGCGCATCGATGCCGTGCACCGTCTCCTCGACGACGCCGCCCGCCCGCTGGGCGAGCTCGTTGATGAATGTGGCGGTGCCCTCCGAGTCGGAGGCGGCGCGCTCGAGGCTCGCCATGGACGCGCGCACGGCGGCGAGGGTGCCGCCCGCGTGGCCGGCCAGCCCCTCGAGCTCGCCGAGCGTCGACTCGGCGTCGCGCCCGGCGAGGGCGAGGTTCTCGATGTCGCGCAGCGCCGCGTCCATCGACCGCTCGAGCTCGGTCCCCTTCTTGCGGACCTCCTCGAACGCGGAGGCCATCTCCTCGACGGCCTGGTTCGTGCCCGACACGTACTCGGACAGGCCGCCCAGGCCGCGCGAGACGAGTGCGATGGAGTCGTCCATCGCCTCGACCGAGCCGCGCACGTGCTCGACGCCGGACCGCTGGTCGAGGGCGCCGGTGCGGACCCGCTCGCCGATGGCGCCCGCCTCGCGCGCGCCGAGCGACACGCCCTCCGAGGCCGACTGCACGTCCACCACGAGGGCCTTGAGGCCCTGGGCCATGCGGCGGAAGTCCGCGGCGAGCTGGCCGACCTCGTCGCGCGAGAGCGAGGGGGGGCTCACCGTGAGGTCGCCGCCCGCGATGCGGTCGGCGGCCCTCCCGAGGGTCAGGAACGGCAGCGTGATGGCGCGCGCTGCGAGCCAGGCCATGAGCGCGCCGAAGACGTAGACCCAGAACGCCATGTACGCGAGCGACACGCCGAAGTCCCAGCGCTGGCGCTCGAGCGGCGCGTCGGGCAGCCAGGCCACCACGTCCGTGCCGGAGTGGTGCGGCATCGAGAGCAGCCAGCCCTGGCCCGGGATGCGGGTCTGCCCGCCGCCCCGGCGGGCGTCGAGGAACGGGCCGTCGACCGGGCCGAAGCGCGCGACGACGCCCGGGGGCCCGAGCACGACCGTGGTCGAGCCGGTCGCCGTGTAGACGTGCTCGGCGGCCTCCGCCGCCGTGTGCCGCCGGGCGACCTCCACCGCGGAGTGGAGCGCCCGCCGCGCGTGGTCGAGGTAGTCGCGCTCGATCGTCCGGCGGTAGGCGACGTACGCCGTGGGCCCGAGGACGAGGGCGGTGAGCGTCACGAGCGCGAAGCCGAGGAGGAAGATCTTGCCGCGGACGGTGCCGCGCAGCGCGACGTCGGCCCTCGAGCCGATCGCCTCGAAGACCCGGGCGCCCGCGGTGACCGAGAGGGCGTACGCGAGCATCGCGCCGAGCGTCGCGCCGGCGAGGCCGACCGCACCCCCGGCGAGCGCGAGGTCCTGGGGCGCGCCGCCACCGATGAGCACCCAGACCACGCCCGCGGTGGTCGCCGCGCCGGCCCCCACCACGCTCGCGGCGACGAGGCCCGGCACGCGGTGGGTCGCGCGGGTGGCCGCCGCGGCCTCGTCGGCCCCGAGCGACGGCCCGGCGAGGAGCGCCCGGCGCACCGGCCGGAGCGCGAGGGCGACGAGCAGGAGGACGAGGGCGGCCTGGACGACCACGCCGCCGACCGCGGCGAGGGCGGCCCGCTCGCGCTCGACGTCGCCGAGGTCGAGGACGACGGAGCCGAACCCGGCGGCGACCATCATGGCGACGGTGGCGATCAGGGTGACGTTGCGCTGGAGGTCGGCGGCGGGGCTGCGCATCGGAGGGCGAGTCTACCCCGCTCGGGCTCCGCTTTCCCCTTCGCGGCCTGCCCTGCGTGACATGGCATGTAGGGTCGCCCTTGAACACCGGGATCTGCCGTGATATCGCCGTCATCCATGCGGATCCGGCGGCTCGACATCACGGGGTTCAAGTCCTTCATGGACCGGGTCGTCGTCGCCTTCGACGAGGGCGTGACGGGCGTCGTCGGGCCCAACGGATGTGGCAAGTCGAACGTGGCAGACGCCATCCGCTGGGTGCTCGGCGAGCAGTCCGCCCGCCACCTCCGTGGCCGCTCCATGGAGGACGTGATCTTCAACGGCTCGGAGTCGAAGCCGCCGCTCTCGATGGCGGAGGTGCTCCTCACCTTCGACAACGACCGCCCGATGGAGCTGCCCGCCCAGTTCCAGGGCTTCTCCGAGATCACCGTCGGCCGCCGGCTCTACCGCACCGGCGAGTCCGAGTACCTCATCAACGGCGTGCAGGCCCGCCTGCTCGACGTGAACGACATCTTCTTCGGCTCGGGCGTCGGCCGCACCGCCTACTCGATCATCGAGCAGGGCCGCATCGGCCAGATCGTCTCCGCCCGCCCCGAGGACCGCCGCGCCATCATCGAGGAGGCCGCGGGCATCACGAAGTACAAGAAGCGCCGCGAGGCCGCCGAGCGGAAGATGGAGGCCACCCAGCAGAACCTCACGCGGGTCGCCGACCTCGTGCAGGAGCTGGGCAAGCAGCTCGACGGCCTCAACCGCCAGGCCCGCAAGGCCGAGAAGTACAAGGGCCTGCGCGCGCAGATCAAGGAGCTCGAGCTCCGCTCCGCCGCCGCGCGCTACCTCGAGCTCACCGCCACCCGCCGCGCCGCCGAGGAGCGGCTCGCGGTGCTCAAGGCCGAGGAGGCCGAGCACGCGGCGCGCGCCGCCGCGCTCGAGGTCTCGCTCGAGCAGGACCGCGCGCTGCTCGCCGAGAGCGAGGGGCGCCTCGCCGACCTCGGCGCGAAGGAGCACGAGCTCGAGAGCCAGGCCCGCGTGTCGGAGGTCTCGGTGGAGGCCGCCGCGCGCGAGCTCGAGCAGATCGCCGAGCGCTCCCGCGCCCAGGCCGCCGAGGTCGAGGCGCTGAAGGAGCAGGCCGAGGCGCTCGCCGCCGAGCGCGAGGCGCTCCTGCGCCAGCGCGACGAGCTCTCCTCGCTCGTGACGAGCGACGAGGGCCGCCTCGCCGAGGCCGAGGTCGCGCTCCGCGAGGCCGGCCGCGAGCAGGGCGTGCTCCAGTCCGACGCCGAGCAGGCCCGCGCCGCCGCCGCCGCGGCCGCCCAGGAGGCGGCCACCCACTCCTCGCAGCTCGCCCAGCTCGAGCGGCAGAAGCTCGACCTCAGGGCCCGCATCCACAAGAACCGCGCGGAGGCCGACGACCTCTCGCAGCGCGCGACCCAGCTCGACGGCAACCGCTCGCGCCACGCCGAGAAGCTCGGCCAGACCCGCCAGCTGAAGCTCCGGCTGGACGAGCAGCGCGGCGCGCACGAGGAGGTGCTCGACCGCACCCGCGCCGAGTTCATCCAGAACGAGGCGAAGCTCATCACGCTGCGCGAGGAGCTCGCCGAGAAGCGCTCCCGCCTCGCCTCGCTCGTCGAGATCGTCCGGAACTACGAGGGCTACGGCCGCGGCGTCCGGAGCATCATGACCCGCGCGGGCCAGTCCGAGTCGCGGGACCGCGGCATCTTCGGCCTCGTCGCGGACGTCGTCTCGGCCCCCGCCGAGTACGAGAACGCCATCGAGGCGGTCCTCGGCGACCGGCTCCAGTACGTCATCGTCGAGAGCCACGCCCAGGGCGTCGAGGCCATCGACTACCTCAAGACGGCCGCCGAGGGGCGCGCCTCCCTCATCCCGCTCTCGCGCCTGCGCGAGGAGGGAGAGGCCGGGCCGCTCGACCGCGACCACCCGGGCTTCGTCGCCTCCTGCCTCGAGGTCGTGAAGTTCGACCCGTCCTACGAGCGCGTCGCGCGGTTCCTGCTCGGGGACGCCATCATCGTCCGCGACCTCCCCTCCGCGCTCGAGCTCTGGCAGCAGGGCGCCGGGCGCCGCACGCTCGTCACGCTCGACGGCGAGGTGCTCGACGCCGCCGGCGTCGTGACCGGCGGCCCGCTCGAGGGCGAGGGCCACGGGGCGCTGCAGCGCCGCCGCGAGGTGCAGGAGCTCGAGGAGACCGTCCGGGCGTTCGAGGCCGAGTTCGCCCTCGCCCAGGAGCGCCACCGGACCCTGCAGGCCCGCCTGCTCCAGCTCGAGGCGACGCTGAAGAGCCTCGACAAGGACGGCCGCGAGAAGGAGCTCGCCCTCCTCGAGGAGGAGAAGGACCTCGCCCGCGTCGGCGAGGAGCTCGAGCGGGTCGGCACCCGGCTCGCCCAGCTCGAGGTCGAGCGCGGCCAGCTCGAGGAGTCCGCGCAGGCGCTGCAGCGCGAGGAGGAGGAGCACCGCCTCGCCGCCGCCACCGCGGGCGCCGAGCAGTCCCGCGCCGAGGAGCGCGCCCGCGACACGATCGCCCGCCTGGACGAGACCCGCCAGCGCGGCGACGTGCTCACCTCCGAGCTCGTCAACCTGAAGGTGAAGGTCGCCGCCGACGCGGAGCGCCGCGAGGGCATCGGCTCCGCGATGCGCCGGGTCGAGGACGCGCTCCGCGAGGTCGAGGAGCGCAGGGGCCGGCTGTTCACGGCGCTCTCCGAGCAGAACGCGCGCGCCGCCGAGCTGCGCGGGCGGCTCGAGGGCACCCGGGTCGACCTCTCCCGCCTCGGCGAGGACCTCTCCGCCGCGAAGGCCGCGCACGCCGCCGCCCGCGCCGAGCACGAGTCGCTCGCCATCGCCTCCCGCAGCCGCGAGGCCGAGGGGCGCGACCTGCGCACCCGGGTCGAGGCCGTCCGCCAGGAGCTGTCCGAGGTCTCGCTCACCGGCCGCGAGCACGCGCTCGAGCTCGTGCACCTCGAGGAGCAGACCCGCGAGCGCTGCCAGGCCGAGCTCAAGTACGAGATCTCGCGGTTCCACCTCGAGAAGCCGCCCGGCGACGCCGAGCGCCAGAAGCTCGAGGAGCTGAAGGGCCAGGCCGAGCGGATGGGGCCGATCAACCTGACCGCCATCGAGGAGTACGACGAGCTCGCCGGCCGCCACGCCTTCCTCTCGGCGCAGAAGGCCGACCTCGAGGCCTCGCTCGCGGACCTCAAGAGCGCGATCGTGAAGATCAACCGGGCCTCGCGCGAGCGGTTCCGCGAGACCTTCGACCGCGTGAACGAGAAGTTCCAGGCGGTCTTCCCGCGCCTCTTCAACGGCGGCCGGGCCGGCCTCGTGCTCACCCAGGACGACTCCGGCGAGGGCGAGGCGGGCGTCGAGGTCTTCGCGCAGCCGCCCGGCAAGAAGCTGCAGAGCGTGAACCTGCTCTCCGGCGGCGAGAAGGCGCTCACCGCCGTCTCGCTCATCTTCGCCATCTTCCTCATCAAGCCGACCCCGTTCTGCCTCCTCGACGAGGTCGACGCCCCGCTCGACGACGCCAACGTCGGCCGCTACAACGACATCGTGAAGGAGATGAGCCGGCACTCCCAGTTCATCCTCATCACGCACAACAAGCGGACGATGGAGATGGTGGACACGCTCTACGGCGTGACCATGGAGGAGCCGGGCGTCTCGAAGCTCGTGTCGGTGAAGCTCTCCGAGCGCGCGCGCGAGGCGACGGCGGCGTAGGGATGCGCTAGGCTCCGGGCATGCCCTGGATCCAGGCGTTCATCGCGGAGCTGCAGCGGCGCCGCGTGATCCGGGCGCTCGCGATCTGGGGCGTGGCGGCCTTCGCGGTCCTCCAGGTGTACGAGCCGGTGATGCACGGGCTCCACCTGCCCGAGTGGACCCTCAGCTTCGTGGTGGTGACGCTCGGCCTCGGCTTCCCCGTCACCGCCGCGCTCGCCTGGTCCTTCGACCTCACCGCGCGCGGGCTCGAGCGGGCCGAGGCCGCGCCGGCGTCACCCGCGGGCGACGCCGCGGGAGGAGCGCCCGGCCGGGCCCGGCTCGCCCTCCTCCTCGCCGCCGTCGGGGTCGCCGCGGCCGCGCCCGGCCTCGTCTACTTCTTCGTGTGGCAGGGCCCGGCGCGCCGGGCGCCCGCCGCCGCGGAGGTGACGGCGGCCCCGGGCGCCCCCGCCGGGCCGCCCTCCATCGCGGTGCTGCCGTTCGTGAACATGAGCCCGGACCGGGAGCAGGAGTACTTCTCCGACGGGATCTCGGAGGAGATCCTGAACGCGCTCGCCCAGGTGAAGGGCCTCCGCGTCATCGGCCGGACCTCGTCGTTCTCGATGAAGGGCAAGAACGAGGACCTGCGCACGGTGGGCCAGCGCCTCAACGCGGCGAACCTGCTCGAGGGGAGCGTCCGCAGGTCGGGCACGAAGGTGCGCATCACCGCCCAGCTCATCGAGACCGCGGGGGGCTCCCACCTCTGGTCGAAGCAGTTCGACCGCGAGCTCACCGACGTCTTCGCCGTGCAGGAGGAGATCGCCCGCGCGGTGGTGGCGGCGCTCCAGGTGGCGCTCCTCCCGGGCGCGGCCATGCCCGCGAGGACCGCCGACACGGAGGCGCACGACCTCTACCTGCGCGGGCTCGACGCCCTGTCGAGCGGGTCGGTCGAGGGCTTCGAGACGGCCGTGAAGCTGCTCGAGAAGGTGGTGGAGCGGGACCCCGGCTACGCCCCCGCGTGGGCGGCGCTCTCCCGGGCGCGCTTCTGGGCGTCCGACCAGGGCAGCACGCTCGACCCGCGCACGGAGTGGCCGAGGGCCCTGAAGGAGGCGGAGCGCGCGGTCGCGCTCGCCCCCGCGTCCCCCGACGTGTACTTCGCGCGGGGCTCGTTCCGCCTGGCCGCCCAGCAGGACTGGACCGGCGCGCTCGCCGACCTCGAGCGGGCGCGGGAGCTCAACCCCGGGAGCCCGGACATCCTCTTGCAGTACGGCGCGCTCCTCGCCGCGTTCGGCCGGCTCCCGGAGGCGATCGCGGTCGTGGAGCGCGGCGTGCTCCTCGACCCTCTCCACTCGAGCGCGCACGTGGGCCTCGCCTGGCTCCGGCTCGGCGCGGGGCGGCTCGACGAGGCGTTCGCCGCCGCGACGCGCGGCCTCGAGCTGTCGCCCCAGAACGGCCGAGCGGCCCGCACCCTCGGCTTCGTGCTGCTGCTCCAGCACCGGCTGCCCGAGGCGCGGCTCGCCTTCCGTCGCTCGTCGAACGTGCTCTACTCGCGCATGGGCGACGCGATGATCGACCACACCCTCGGCAACGCGGCGGCGTCCCAGCGCATGGTCGACGCCATCGTGGCGGAGCCGGGGGTGCACGAGGGAGGCGCCTACCAGGTGGCCGAGACCTTCGCGTGGCGGGGCGAGCGCGACCGCGCCTTCGAGTGGCTCGGCCGCGCGATCGACAACCACGACGCGGGGATCATGTACGTGAGGTACGACCCCGTCCTGAAGGACCTGCGCGGCGATCCACGCTACCGCCAGCTGCTCGAGCGGCTGAAGCTGCCCGCGGACTGATCAGGCCGGTGGCCAGCCCTTCGGCGCGCCGTCGTCCTGCGACGGATCCGGCCGGAGCGACGGCTCCTCGAGCTCGAGCTCCACGCCCTCGTGGTGGTTCCACTCGGCGCTCTCCGGCGCGGCGGCGCGGATGTGCTGCGCGAGCAGGTGCATGAGCCCCGCGGGCGTCGCGTCGGAGCCTTCGTCCCCGGTGCGCGTCGCGGTGTCCTCGAGCGCGAGCGGGACCGTCCAGGCGGCGTGACGCGGATCGAGCTTGGCCATGCGAGCACCTCCGTGTGGCCTGGGAGCATGCGGAGGGTCGCGCGCGCCGGGGAAGGCGCCCGAAGGTCGCGCGCACGGGCGCGCAGCCCGCGGGCGCCCGAGGGGTCGGCGACCCGCCAGTCGGTCCGGGCGGGGCCTCCCGCCCGGGGGCGCCCTGGGTTCGTGACACCCCGGAGACACGCCGGGCGGAGAACGGGAGCCTCCTCTTCCCCCGGAGTGCCATTGCTCTACCCCGAGCTGTACCGCTCCCTCGAGCGCGCCCGCTGGAACCTGGCCGAGGACGTCCCCTGGGACGCCTTCGACCCCTCGACGCTCACCGACGAGCAGGCGCTCACGGTGAAGATGAACGCCATCACCGAGTGGTCCGCGCTCCCCGCGACCGAGATGTTCCTGCGCGACAACCGGCACGACAGCGACTTCTCCGCGTTCATGTCGGTCTGGTTCTACGAGGAGCAGAAGCACGCGCTCGTGCTCATGGAGTACCTGCGCCGCTTCCGGCCCGCGCTCGTCCCGACCGAGGCCGAGCTGCACGCGGTCCGCTTCGAGTTCGACCCCGCGCCCGCGCTCGAGACGCTCATGCTGCACTTCTGCGGCGAGCTCCGGCTGACCCGCTGGTACAAGCGGGCCGCGGAGTGGCACACCGAGCCCGTGCTGCGGCACATCTACGGGCTCGTCTCGGAGGACGAGGCGCGCCACGGCGGCGCGTACCTGCGCTACATGCAGCGCGCGCTCGAGCAGGACCGCGAGGGCGCGGCCGCGGCGTTCGCGAAGGTGGGGGTCCTCATGGCGAGCGCGGGCCGGGGCGGGAAGCCGCTGCACCCGACGAACCTGCACGTCGCGAAGGCGCTCTACCCCGACGACACCGTGCAGAGCCGGCTCCCCGAGCCGGGCTGGCTCGACCGCTGGCTCGACGAGCAGATCCGGTTCGACGCGGCGTGCGAGGCGCGCGTGGTGCGGGCGATCCTCAGGAGCCTCTCGGCGCTGCTCGGCGAGGAGTTCGAGACGGTGCGGGACCTGTCGCGGTACCGGCGCAGGGGGCGCCCCGCGGGTGCGGAGGCGGCGCAGGCACCGTAGGCGCAGCGGGCGCGCCGGACGGAGCACGGGCACGTTGCCCGGCCCCGGCGGGCGTGGGACACTCCGTCACGAACCGTGAACAGGAGACTCCTGGTGCGCCCTTCCGCCGCAGCCGCCCTGCTCGTGCTCCTCGCCTCCGGCTGCGCCGTGGTCACGAGCCGCGTCTCGATGTCGTACTCCAACCGGCTCGACCCCTCGGAGCGCCAGGTACGAAACCTCGTCGTGCTGGTCCGCGGCGACCCCTTCGACCCGTTCTTCGAGCGGACCTTCCGCGAGCGGCTCCTCGCGGATCTCGGTGAGCGCCGGGTCAACGCCCGGATCACGTTCGCGATCGGCGAGGGCAAGTCGTTCCAGCGGGAGCTCGAGCGTGACGCCGCGATCACGACGGCCGACGTGCTCCTCGTGGTGCGGCCGGTCCAGGCGTACCACGAGCCCGGAAAGCGCGAGGTCTACCGCGTCTTCTACGAGGCCAGGCTCGTCGAGCTCGCGAGCGACAAGGGCCTCTGGGAGGCGAAGCTGGAGTACTGGCCGGAGGTCCGCGCGCACGGCGGCCCGCTTGCGCACGACGTCGTGAAGCTCCTCGCGAAGGACAGGCTGCTGGCCGCCGACCGGTAGCGCCGGACTGGACCGCGGCGCGCGGGTGACGCCCGCATGCCTCCGAGCCGACGTCGCCGGCCTGAAGGCGCTTCGCGAAGGTGGGGGTGCTCATGGCGAGCGCGGGCCGGGGCGGGAAGCCGCTGCACCCGACGAACCTGCACGTCGCGAAGGCGCTCTACCCCAACGACACCGTCCAGAGCCGGCTCCCGGAGCCGGGCTGGCTCGACCGCTGGCTCGACGAGCAGATCCGGTTCGACGCCGACTGCGAGGCGCGCGTGGTGCGGGCGATCCTCAGGAGCCTCTCGGCGCTGCTCGGCGAGGAGTTCCGGCGGCGGGGGCGCGCGGGCGGGAGCGCGGGGGTGGAGGCGGGGCGCTGAGGGGCGGCGTTCGCGCGCCGACGTCTGCGCCGGAGGCGGCGTCGCATCCAGGCGCGGCCCGGCGGCGAAGCTCCTCTTCATCCCGCCGACCGGCCCTCGCGGCCCCAGGAGCCCGCCCGTGACCTCGACCCCGCTGCGCCTCGTGCCGCTCACCGTGGCCCTCCTGCTCGCGACCGGCGCACGTCCGGCCGCGGCGGAAGGGCCTGCGACTCCGCCGTCCGCGGCCCCCGCCGCCGGGACCGCCGCCGCGGCGGCGCCGGCGGCGCTCTCCGCCCTCGCCGGCCGCTGGACCGTCGACCTCCGGCCCTCGCCCGACGCACCGAAGTACGACAAGGCGATGGTGCTCGCGATCGGCGCGGACCGCGCCGTGAGCGGCTCCTTCTACGACAGCGAGATCCAGGCGGGCCGCGCGAGCGCGTCGAACGGGCGCGTCTGCTTCTCGATCCGCACCACCGACGGGATCGGCCCGTACCACACCTCCGGCTGCCTCGTCGGCGACCGGATCCTCGGCCAGACCTGGGCCGAGCACCGGGGCTTCGTCTTGAACTGGGCGGCGGTGCGCGAGTGACGGGTTGACCCTCCGTCGCGCGCGGCGCACGCTGCGCGGATGCCGATCGCTCCCCAGGCGCTGGAGGCCATCCGGGTGCGGGTGTGGTCCGGGTTCGACGATCGGGACCGGATCGAGGACCTCGCGCTCGACCTCGTGGACGAGGACGATCGGGTCTCCTTCGACGCCCTGATGGCCCACGCGGAGCGGGAGTTCGCGCGCAAGGCCGAGGCGGAGGCCACCTGGCCCGCCGAGACCGACTGGGACCGGCTGGACCGCGCCTTCGCCGCGCTGGACGCCGGCGGGATCATCGCCCTCCACGACGAGGGTGTCTCGCGCGACGAGGGGCTCGACGGCGCCGTGCGGGCCCGCGTCGTGCGCCCGGGCGAGGCGGACGGCTTCTGCCTCTACCAGCGGCCGGACGTGGAGGCGGCGCTGCGCGGAGATGGCCTGTCCATCGGCTACGGCGCCTTCTCCGACCCCGCGGCGCCGCGCGCAGGGGCCGAGGCAGCGACCGCGGCGATCGGCCGCCGGGTGGAGGCGGCGCTGCGGGATGCGGGCTTCACCGTCGCGTGGAACGGCGACCCCAGCGAACGGCTCCTCGTGAAGCCCTTCGAGTGGAGGCGCAGGACCGTCCACCGGCCACAGGTCGACGGGTTCGCCCCGGAGTTCGTGAGCGGACCGGAGGCGGGGTCGGCGGACGGCGACGGACCGCCCGCCTCGAACGCCATGCCCATCGGCTGCCTCGGCGGCCTCCTCCTGCTGGCGATCGTCCTTCACCTCCTCGGCCGCTGCTGACCGGGCCGCGCCGACCCGGTGGGTCACCGGCGCCGCGCCGCCGGCTCCGGCGTGGTCGACGGCCGCGTGCGCCGCCGCCGACCCCGGGGAGGGCGTGGCCGATGGTCGCCGACCCCGATGAACGCGTCGTGGAGCGGCGGCGCGGCGTCAAGGTCTCGAACACCGGGTGCGCTCGGGGGCGGCCGCCCGGAGGAGGCCCCGATGAAGACCGGCTCGCGGTGGCGGGTGGCGCTGGGGATCGCGGTGGCACTGCCGTGCCTCGGAGGATGCAGCGACGATCCGCGGACGGTGGAGGAGACGTTCTCCGTGGGCGGAACCATCACCGGGCTCGCCGCGGGCGGGCTCGTGCTCGCCACGACCGGCCAGCCCGATCTCCCGATCGTGGCGGGGCAGACCACCTTCACCTTCGCGTACGAGGTGCCCGCCGGCACGGTCTACCACGTGATCGTGAAGGCCCAGCCGGACCACCACACGTGCACGGTCGAGGCGGGGGACGGCGCCGTCTCGGCGGACGTGACGGACGTCGCGGTGCGCTGCGTGGCCGCGACCTGGATCGCCGCGGGCCAGCTCTCCAAGGCGCGCGGCTTCTTCGGCGCGGTGCGCCTGCCCTCCGGCGCGGTGCTCGCGGTGGGAGGTCAGCCCTCGTTCACCGGCGACTGGGCGACCGCGGTCGTCGACGTGCGCGCTCCCGCCACCGGCGCGTGGTCCCTCGCGAAGCCGCTCTCGGTCGCCCGGAACTGGACGCTGCCGTGCGTCCTCGCGCTCCAGGACGGCCGGGTGTTCGCGGGCGGCGGCGCGAACCCGCAGGCGGAGTACGGGATGGCCACGGCGGAGCTCTACGACGCGACGCTGGACGCGTGGTCGCCCACGGCGGGCCCGATGGCGGGCACCCACGAGGGCGGCGTCTGCGTGCTCCTCGCGAACGGCAAGGTGCTCGTCGCGGGCGGCGTGCGGTCGACGGGCAGCACCACCGACGCGGAGCTCTTCGACCCGGCGACCGGGCTGTTCTCGCCCACCGGCGCCATGCGCGTGGCGCGCTACTGGGGGACGGCCACCCTGCTCGCCTCGGGCAAGGTGCTCGTGGCCGGCGGCTGCCTCGGCGGCTGGCCCTGCACGGTGTCCACCACGTCGGCGGAGGTCTACGACCCCGGGACGGGCACCTGGTCCGACGTCGCCCCGCTCCCCTACTCCGTCATGACGCACACGGCGACCCTGCTCCCGTCGGGCAAGGTGCTCGTGGCGGCCGGGTGCCAGCGCTACTCGGGCACCGGCAAGTGCGGCAACGCCGCCGAGGACCGGCGGGCGGCGCTCTACGACCCCTCGGCCGGCGCCCTCGGCACCTGGACGGCGACCGGCTCGCTCGGGTGGGGCCACGCCGATCACGTCGCCCTCCTCCTCGCGGACGGTGACGTGCTGGTCGTGGGAGGCGGCCTCTGGAGCGGCTCCGCGAGCGGAACGGAGCGCTACGACGTCAGCGCCGGGACCTGGACGCCCGGCCCTCCGACGATCGTGAACCACGGCAACGGCCTGCGGGCGGTGAAGCTCGCGGACGGACGCTGGATGGTGATCGGGGGCGCGGATCCGTACAACGGCACCGCGGAGATCCTGGACGAGGGCGGGTGAGGGCTCCGCCGCGCGTCCTCGCCGGCCCGGCGGGGCGGGGAGGCGCGCGGCGAGCCGATGAGCCCGGGGGCCTGGCGCCCCAGGCACGTCAGACCCCGACCACGAGCGACGCCACGAACCCGGCTCCGGTGTCGCCGTCCACGGACGCGAGCTCGAGGTCGTACCCGTCGCTGAAGACGTTGTCGGTCGCGAGGCTCACGCCGGCGAGGTTCGTCTTGCTCGAGGCGTAGCCGCTCGTGCCGTACACCTCCGCGCAGACCGCCGCTGGCAAGGCGAGCTGCGACGTCTTCACCTTGCCCGTGCCGGCGACCGCCGACGACAGGTCGGTGTAGACCTCGAAGTGGATGTGCGGCCAGCGGCCCGAGTAGCAGCCGGGGAAGATCGTCTGGAAGGTGACGACCCCGTCCGCGCCGGCTTCCTGGAGGCCGCGCAGGTAGTTCCGGGCGGGGGCGGTGTAGAGCGAGTAGTAGCCGCCCTGGTCGCAGTGCCAGAGGTAGATCGCGTACCCGGCGAGCGCGGCGCACGAGGCCGCCGCGTTCGCGAGGGTGAGCTTCACGGTGAGCGGGATCCCCTCCGCGGTGCCGGTCATCGATCCGAAGCTCGAGGTGATGTCGCGGCGCACGATCCCGTCGAGCGAGAGCGCGTTCGGCCCGTTCGTGCCGTCCGCCGGATACGGTCCGCCCGTCTCGGTCGGGATCTCCTGGCAGCTCGTGCCACCCGCGCCACCCGACGTGTCGCCCGAGGTGTCGCTCGCCGCCGCGCCGCCGGCGCCCCCGGGACCACAGCCGACGAGCGGGATCATGCTCGCCGTCCCCAGGGCGCGCAGGAAAGCGCGCCGCCCCTGCAGGCGGCGCAGCACGCTCAGATCCCGTGCGAGGCCCTCGCCCGCGTGGTCGTGTTCGTCTCGCGTCATCGCGTCTCTTCCTTTCCGGTCTCCCCGTGCGACGAGGCGCCGCGCGACCGTGTTCCCGGCGCCGGGGCACACGCCCCGAAGTCGCCGCCCCGTCCCGTCCCCCGCACCCCGGGTTCGACGGTGGTCGGGCGGAGGCGCGGCCAGTCCTGCGTTGACAGGGCTCCGGAGGCGTCCGTATATCCAACGGCCCTCGCCTGGGAGCCCTCCTTGCTCGCCTACCCCCTCGTCCTGGCCCTCACCGCGAACGACGCCGTCGGCCTCGCGATCATCGCGGCCGTCGTCCTCCTCGTGGTCGTCGCCGCGCTCCGGCTCGCCCGGCGCCGCGGTGGCGCGCCGCCGCCGCCGGCCCCCGGCGGGAAGGCCCCGTCCGGAGAGGAGATCGAGCGCGAGCTCGAGCGGGAGGCCGGGCTCCCGCCCGAGGCGCCCGCGCCCGCCCCGGTCCCGCGGGCGCCGACGGCGGCCGAGCTCAAGAGCGAGGAGGAGAAGAAGGAGGCCTACCGCCAGAAGAAGGAGGCGGAGCGCCAGGAGAAGGAGCGCCGGCGCCTCGAGAAGGAGGCGGAGGAGCGGCGCGCCCGCGAGGAGGCCGAGCGCGCGGCGCGCGAGGCGGCGGAGGCGAAGGCCCGCGCCCTCGAGGAGGAGCGCAAGAAGGCCCAGGCCGAGGCGGGGAAGACGCTCGCCGCCGGCCTCGAGCGCACCCGCGGCGGGTTCATGGCGCGGCTCTCGGCGCTCCTCGGCGGCGGCAAGGCCGTCGACGAGGCGGTCCTCGCGGACCTCGAGGAGGTCCTGTTCACCGCCGACATCGGCGTGAAGACCGCGACGAAGCTCCTCGAGTCGGCGCGGGAGAAGGTGCGCCGGAAGGACGTCTCCGACGCCGCGAAGCTGAAGGGCGCGCTCCGCGAGGACATCCAGCGGATCCTCGCGCTCGACGGCGCCGGCGCGGGTCCCTCGGTGGTCGGCGCGGCGCGGCCGTGGGTCGTGATGGTCGTGGGTGTGAACGGCTCCGGCAAGACCACCACCGTCGGCAAGCTCGCCGCGAAGCTGAAGGGCGCCGGGCACCGGGTGCTCCTCGGCGCGGGCGACACCTTCCGCGCCGCCGCGGGCGAGCAGCTCGAGGTCTGGGCCGGCCGCGTGGAGGCGCCCATCGTCCGCGGCAAGGAGGGCGGCGACCCGGCGAGCGTCTGCTTCGAGGCCGTCCAGAAGGGCGCGCAGGAGGGCGTGGACGTCGTGCTCTGCGACACCGCCGGCCGCCTGCACACGAAGACGCCGCTCATGGAGGAGCTCAAGAAGGTGAAGCGGGTGATCGGGAAGGCCGCCGCGGGCGCCCCGCACGAGGTGCTGCTCGTGCTCGACGCGACGAACGGCCAGAACGCCATCGCCCAGGCCCGCCAGTTCCACGAGGCCCTCGGGGTCACCGGCATCGTGCTCACGAAGCTCGACGGCACCGCGAAGGGCGGCGTCGTGATCGGCATCGCCGACGAGCTGAAGCTCCCCGTGCGCTACGTCGGCGTGGGCGAGACGGTCGCGGACCTCAGGCCCTTCGACCCCTCGGAGTTCGTCGAGGCCCTGTTCGCGTGAGCGCGCGCTACGCCGTCATCCTCCTCGACATCGACGGGACGCTCCTGCACGCGGGCGGCGCCGGGCGGCGGTCCATCAACCGCGCGCTCGTCGAGCACTGCGCGCCGGCCGCGTCGGCCGCGGAGGCGGCCCTCGCGGCCCTGAAGCTCGACGGCATGACCGACCGGCTCATCGTCCGCGAGGGCATGAAGCTCCTCGGCCACCCGTTCGACGACGCAGCCTGCGACGCCGTGCTCGCGCGCTACGTCGCGCACCTCGAGAAGGAGCTCGCGGCCGCGCCCGACGCCCCGCGCCCGGGCTTCTCGGTGCTGCCGGGGGTCGAGGCCCTGCTCGCGACGCTCACCGAGCGCCGGCGGCCGTACGGCCTGTGCACCGGCAACGTGGTCGAGGGCGCGCGCCACAAGCTCGCGCGGGGCCGCCTCGATCGCTGGTTCGAGTGGCACCCGGAGGCGATCGGCGGCTTCGCGCACGACGGCGAGGAGCGGCGCCGGGTGGTGGAGGCCGCGGTGCGCCGGGCGTCGGCGCGCCTGGGCCGGGCCGTCGCCCCGGCGGAGTGCCTCGTCGTCGGCGACACGCCGCGCGACGTCTCCGCCGCCCACGCGGCCGGGTGCCCGGCGCTCGCGGTCGCGACCGGCAACTACACGGCCGAGGCGCTCGCCGCGACCGGCGCGGACCGCGTCGTGCCGACGCTCGAGCACCCGGACGCGCAGGCCTGGCTCCTGGGCTGATCCGTGCGCCCCCGCCGCGACCTCGGTGGCCTCGACGGCCCGCGCCTCCGCGCCCCGCGCGCCCGGCCCGCCGACGCGCCCAGGCTGCAGGCCTGCCTCGACGCCGCGCCCGGCTACTTCGAGCTCACCGAGGGCGCGCCCGCCGCGCCGGACCACGCGGCGAGGCTCCTCGAGGATGCCGAGGGCGATCCCGCGCGGCGGGTGCACCTGCTCGTCCTGCCGAAGGCCGGCCTGGTCGCCGGCCTCCTCGACCTTCACCTCGACCACCCCGGCGCGGGTGACGCGCACGTGGGGCTCCTGCTCCTGCGCGAGGCCTGCCAGGGTCAGGGCTACGGCGCCGAGACGGTGGCCGTGCTCGTGGACGCGCTCGCGGCCGCCGGCTACCGCGCCCTCCGCGCGTCGGTGGGCGACGAGAACCCCGGGGCGCGCGCCTTCTGGGAGCGGATGGGCTTCGGCGAGGCCGAGCGGCTCGCCCGCGGGGTCACGGTGCTGGAGCGGCCGATCGGCTAGGCTCAGGGCTGAGGCGGGGCCCTACGCCAGCGGGCGCGCCGCTTCCTCGAGGAACGCGCTCGCGAGGTGCATCGCGAGCTCGCGCACGAGGTCGGCGTCCTCCTCGCCGACGCCGGTGTGGCCCCACGGCACTGCGACGGCGAGCGGGCGCTCGGGGATCGTGAGCGCGTCGCCGAAGGGCTCCTTCCAGCGCGTGTTCTCCTGCACGAACGCGATGGCGCGGAGCGACTCGACCCAGTTGCGGAGCACCTCGGCCTCGGCCTTCGCGTCCCGGCCGGTGGCGAGGAACATCGAGACCGCGGGCTGGTCGTGGACGCCGAAGGTGACCATCGCGCCGCCGCCCGCGGCGGTGAG
Source organism: Anaeromyxobacter sp. (assembly GCA_046351695.1). Classification (GTDB taxonomy): domain Bacteria; phylum Myxococcota; class Myxococcia; order Myxococcales; family Anaeromyxobacteraceae; genus Anaeromyxobacter. The sequence continues at coordinate 232,414 of JAXLYA010000005.1, forward strand.
CTTCGTGCGGACGTGCTCGAGCGGGCCGGACCAGTTCACGTCGAACTGGCCGCCGCCCTCGTCGAGGAGCGCGCGGCAGGCGTCGAGCCACTTGCCCGACAGGCCCTCGCCGGTCACGCGGCCGACCGACTGCAGCTCCCCCGCCTCGCCGAAGACCGCGAGCGTGAACTCCACGCGCTACTCGGCCGCCGCGGGGGCGAGCGTCTTCGCCCAGCGGACCACGGTGCCGCGGAGGCCCTCGTAGACGCTCGTGAGGCCCACCCAGGCGAAGCCGGCCTGGAAGAGGATCAGGAACGGCAGCGACCAGTACTCCTTGCGGTCGATGAGGAACATCACGCCGTAGGTCATGTACGCCGCGAGGCCGAGCTCGACCACCGGCTGGAAGTTCACGAGCCCCTTGTAGCGCTTCCTCGCGACGGAGCCCGCGCCCTTCTTCTGCGCGGCGTCGCCGAGCTTCGGCGTGCGCACGAAGCCGGTCTCGTAGCCCATGAGCGCCTCGACGACCGCGCGGGCCTGGTTGACCGAGAGGCCGATGCCGAGCGCCATGACGGCCGGCAGGTACTTCACGGAGCGCCAGGTGCCGCGCCCCTGCTCGACCTGGCTCGCGACGTAGAAGAGCGCAACCGAGAACGAGGCGAGCGCGAACATCGGGAGGTCGAAGAACAGCACCTCGAGCGCGCCGTGGGAGACGCGCACGACCACCGTCACCGGCAGCATGATCGACAGCGGGATCATGAGCAGGTAGGCGAGGTTCGCGGTGAGGTGCAGCCAGGCCTCGTGGCGGATGTGCTTCGGGAGGCTCTTCGCCTCCTTGAGCAGGGGGAAGATCTTGAGCGCGACCTGGATCGAGCCCTTCGCCCAGCGGTGCTGCTGGGCCTTGAACGCGTTCATCTCCACCGGGAGCTCGGCGGGGACCACGAGCTCCTTCAGGTAGACGAAGCGCCAGCCGCGGAGCTGCGCGCGGTAGGAGAGATCGAGGTCCTCGGTGATCGTGTCGTGCTGCCAGCCGCCCGACTCCTCGATCGCCTTGCGGCGCCAGATGCCGGCGGTGCCGTTGAAGTTGAAGAAGCGGCCGGACCGGCTGCGCGCGCCGTGCTCGATGACGAAGTGGCCGTCGAGCATGACCGCCTCGACGTTCGAGAGGATCGAGTAGTCGCGGTTGAGGTGGCCCCAGCGCGCCTGCACCACCGCCACGTCGGGCGCGGTGAAGTGCGGCATGGCCTTCTGGAGGTAGTCGGCCTGCGGGATGAAGTCGGCGTCGAAGACGGCGACGAACTCGCCCTTCGCGGTCCTGAGCCCGTGCTCGAGGGCGCCCGCCTTGAAGCCCTTCCGGTTGGTCCGGTGGATGTAGACGATGTCGAGGCCCGCCGCCGCGTGGCGCTCGACGCACGCCCGCGCGATGCCGGTCGTCTCGTCGGTGGAGTCGTCGAGGACCTGGATCTCGAAGCGGTCCCGGGGCCACTCGATCTTCGCGACCGCGTCGATGAGCCGCTCGGTCACGTACATCTCGTTGAAGATCGGCAGCTGGATCGTGACCCGCGGCGTCTCCTCGAACCGGCCTGCGGGCGTCGGCAGCTTGAACTTGTGCCGGTAGTACAGGAACGCCATCACGTAGCGGTGCACGCCGTAGATGGAGAGGCAGGCGAGCAGCGACGCGTACGCGATGAAGACCGAGATCTCGAGGGGACTCATGGTTGGACAGGCGCTCCGGCGGGATGCGCCTCTTCTCCCGGGCCAGGGTTTCCCTGGCAGGCTGGCCGTTGAAGCGCCGGATGATAGCGACTCAGCGCGAGGTGTCAATTCGCGCAAGGTCGCGTGCAGATTGCACTTTTCCGTCTGGACCCGGAACCCGAGCGGGTCCGGTAGCTTCCGCGGACCGCCCGGCCGCCTAGGGCCGGGATCCGGTCGTCTCGGCGACCGAGCCCGAGGTCGCCTTGGCGGCCATCCCCCGGACGGGTCGGTCGGCGCCGTTCATGATCCCGACCGCCCTCAGGTAGTCGAGCGCGGTCTTCAGCTGGTGGTCGGTGGCGACCGCCGCGGCCGCCGGGGCGAGGCCTCCCGCGCCCGTGTCGTTCGCGAGGTGGCCCTTGAGGTCGCGCTCGCTCGGGCCGGCCTCGGCCACCGCCGGCTGCGCCCGGTCCTCCACCACGACGTCCGGCGTGATGCCCTGCTCCTGGATCGAGCGGTGCTTCGGCGTGTAGTAGCGCGCCGTGGTGAGCTTCAGCCCCGAGCCGTCCTCGAGCTCGATGAGCGTCTGCACGGTGCCCTTGCCGAAGGACGGCGTGCCCATGATGACGGCGCGCCCGTGGTCCTGCAGCGCGCCCGCCACGATCTCGCTCGCCGAGGCGGTGCCCTTGTTGACGAGCACGATCATCGGGTAGCGGGGCTCGGTCCCCTGCTCGCGCGCGCGCTCGACCTCCTTGCCGCTGCGCCCCTCGGTCGAGACGATGACGCCGGAGGCGAGGAACAGGTCGGAGACGCGCACGCCCTGATCGAGCAGGCCGCCCGGGTTGTTGCGCAGGTCGAGCACGAGCCCGCCGATCTCGCCGTGGAGCTGGGTGCGGGCGTCCTCGAGCGCGCGCGACAGCGCGCGATCGGTGCGGTCGGAGAAGGACTTGATGCGCGCGTAGACGTACCGGCTCGTGGGATCCACCACCCGCGACTCCACGCTCTGGGTGCGCACGCGGTCGCGGATGAGGGTGAGCTTCTGCGGCGCCGAGAAGCCGTCGCGCATGATCTCGAGCGTGACGCGCGACCCGACCGCGCCCTTGAAGCGGCGCAGGGCGTCGGCGAGCGGCATGTCGCGGGTGCTCTCGCCGTCGATCGAGAGGATGCGATCCCCGGGGTGGAGCCCCGCGCGCTCGCCGGGCGAGTCGGCGAGCGGCGACACCACGGTGAGGACGCCCTTCGCGATGGTCGCCTCGATCCCGATGCCGTCGTACTCGCCGGAGGTCTCGTCGCGCATCGCGCGGTAGACCTCGGGGCGCATGAAGGTGGAGTGCGGATCGAGCCGCCCGACGAGGCCGTCGATCGCGCCGTAGACGAGCTCCCGCTCGTCGAGCCGCTCCACGTACTGGTTCTCGACGCTCGCGAGCACGTCGCTGAACACGTCGAGCAGCTTGTACGGCGGGGCGGGCGCCTTCTTCGCGGCCGAGGCGACGTGGTCGAGGGAGAGCCCCGCGAAGAACGCCACGGCGAGGGCGACGACGAGGGCGATGCGCCCCGGGAGGCGGGTCCGCTTCATCCCGCGATGATAGCCGCGCCCACACGCGGCGTACCAATGCGCCCCGGGCGCGGCGCGTCACCGGATCAGGGGGCCAGCCATTCGCGGGGGTCCACCGGGCGGCCGTGGTCGCGCACCTCGAAGTACAGGTACGCACCCTTGAGCGACCCCGAGTCCCCGACGGTGCCCAGCACCGCCCCGGCGTCGACCTCCTCGCCCATGGCCGTGCGCATCGAGCCGAGGTGGGCCGCGAGCGTGTGGAAGCCGTCGCCGTGGTCCACGATGACGAGGTTGCCGTACCCCTTGAACCAGCCGGCGTGCACGACGCGCCCCGGCGCGACGGCCCGGACGGGCGCCCCCTTCGGCGCGGCGATGTCGACCCCGTTCTGCACCGTGACCGTGTTGAACCGGGGGTTGACCACCCGCCCGAACGGGACGGTCACCGGCCCGGGCGCGGGCGCGGGGAGCCTGCCGCGCCGCGCCGCGAAGTCGCCGCCGGCCGCGGCGGTGCGCGGGGGCGGGAGCGTCGCGACGAAGTCGGCGAGCCGGCGGGTCTGGGACGCCACCTCGGCGGCCGCGCGCTCGTGGAAGCCGCGCGCGGTCTTGAGCGCGGCGAGCAGCGTCTCGCGCTCCTCCCGGCGGGCGCCGGCGTCCTCGCGCCGCTCCTCGGCCTCGGCCGCGAGCGCCTGGAGCCGGGTCGCCTCGACCTCGCGCTCGGCGCGGGCCCGCTCGGCCGCGTCGTGCGCGGCCCGCGCGTCGGCGAGGAGGCCGAGATCCCGATCCAGGATGCGCGAGAGGAGGTAGCGGCGCTTCACGAGGTCGGCGAGCGTCGTCGCGGTCAGCATCGCGCGGAGCTCGCCGGCGGCGCCGGTGCGCGCCCGCGCGAGGAGCCGCGGCCGGAGCTCGGCGAGGCGCGCGCGCTGCCGGGCGCGGGCGGACTCCTCGTCCTGCGCGGCCCGGGCGAGGCTCGCCTGCGCCTGGATCCGCGCCGCCTCGACCCGGTGCCACTCGGCGTCCGCCTCGGCGGCCGACCGCTCCGACTCGGCGAGCGTGTCGAGGACCGAGCGCTCCTGCTCGGCGAGGAGCTTCGCGGCGGTCTCCTCGGCGCGCTTCCGGGCCTCGAGCGCCTTGAGCGCACCGTGCGGGTCGGCGGGCGCGGCGGCGAGGAGCGGCAGGAGCGCGGCGAGGGCGGCGGCGAGCACGGGCCGGGCTCCCTCTAGCCGCGCCGGAGCGCGCGCAGCACCGCGAGCGTGGAGCCGAGGAGCCCGACCCCGGTGCCGCCGGCGAGGAGCGCCACGACGAGCCCGCCCGGCAGCGTGTCGGCGAGGCCGAGCCCCGCCGCGAGCGGCACCGCCGCCGCGAGGCGCGGCACCAGGGCGGCGTGGAGGGCGAGGAGGGCGCCGACCGCGAGCCCGGCGCCGGCGAGCCCCTGGAGCGCGCCCTCGAGCAGGAACGGGGCCGCGACGAACCCGTCGGTGGCGCCCACGAGCTTCATGATCTCGATCTCGTCGCGCCGCGCGAAGACCGCGAGCCGGAGCGTGTTCGAGACGAGCACCGCGGTCGCGAGCGCGAGCGCCACGAACAGCACCGCCGCCGCGATGCGGGCGCGCGAGACGAGCCGCTCGAGCCCCTCGAGCCAGGCGTTGCCGTAGTCGACGTCCGCGGCGCCCGGGACCTCCTTCAATCTCGCGGCGAGCGCGCGCGCGCCGGCGAGGTCGATGCCCGGCGCGATCACCTCCACCGCGTCGGGTAGCGCTCCGGGCTCGACGCCGCCGAGGAGGTGCGCCTCGTCGCCGAGCGACGCCGAGAGCCGCTCGAGGGCGAGCCTGGAAGGCACGGCCTCAACGGCGCGCGGCGCGGCGATGACCGCGGCGGCCTCGTGCGCCTTCGCGAGATCGGCGCCCGGCGCGAGGTAGACCGAGATCCGCACCTCGCCGCCCCAGGCCTGGAGCAGCCGCTCCGCGCCGGCCAGCGTGGCGGCGAAGAGGCCGGTCGCGAGGACGGCGACGAAGATGGTGGCGGTGCCGACGAGCGCGACGTACGGCCCGCGCACCATCGCGGTCAGCGCGCGGCGAAAGGCCTCGAGGGGTCGGAGCGCCATCGGCGGTCAGCCTGCGCGGCGCACCTGGTCGCCGTCGGAGAGGAGCCGCCCGCGCTCGAGCACGATGACGCGCTTCTTGTAGCGCTCGAGGAGGCTGCGGTCGTGGGTCGCGACGACCACGGTCGTGCCGCGCGCGTTCGCCTGGTAGAGGAGGTCCATCACCTCGAGCGTGCGGTCCGGGTCGAGGTTGCCGGTGGGCTCGTCGGCGAGGAGGAGCGCCGGGTCGGCCGCGAGCGCGCGGGCCACCGCGACGCGCTGCTGCTCGCCGCCGGACAGCGCGGGCGGGAGCTTCCCGGCCTTGTACTCGAGCCCGACGGAGCGCAGGAGGCCCATGACCTTCTTCTTGAGCTCCTTCTCCGGCATGCCGCGCACCTCGAGCGGCAGGGCGACGTTCTCGGCGACGGTGCGGAGCGGCAGGAGCTTGAAGTCCTGGAAGACGACGCCGATGTTGCGGCGCACGTAGGGGATCGCGGCGGGGCGGATCTTCGCGACGTTCTTCCCGAACAGCAGGAGCTGGCCGCTCGTCGCGGGCTCGTCGCAGAAGATGAGCTTGAGGAGCGTGGACTTCCCGGCGCCGGACGCGCCGGTGAGGAAGACGAACTCGCCCTTCTCGACCTCGAGCGACACGTCCTGGAGCGCCAGGCCGTCGCCCGGGTACTCCTTCGAGACGTGGAAGAGCTGGATCACGGGCGGCCTCCCGGGGCCGGCGGCGCTACTTGCGCTCCCCGAGGTCCTCGGCCAGGTACGACAGGATCACCTCGTCGAGGCTCTTCTCGCTGATGAGGTCCTCGCCGAAGAGCGTCTCGGCGCCGTCGGACTTGAGCTGCGGCGCGGGCTCCTTGCGGGCCTCGATCACCTCGGGCGGAAGCTCCTTCGGCCCGGCGTCCGGCGGCATCGGCACGCCGGTCTGCATCTGCACCTCGCGGCCGTCGGCGTGGATCTGCCCGGGCGCGTAGTGGCCGGCCTTCTCACCGTAGGCGGCGTCGATGTCGTCGTAGACGCCGTTGATGAGGTTGCGCAGCATCTCCTTGTGCTGCTCCTCCATGAGCTCGCGCACCACGGTCGCGAGGTTGTCGGCGCCGACGATGTCCGCGTAGGAGGTCTTCTTCGACGCGAGGATGTTCCCGCCGACGAAGAGGTGCGTGATGATGTGGGGGTTCTCCAGGCCCGAGTCCTCGGTCTGGATGTGGTACATCTTTCCCTTGTGCTTGATGTTGTGGTTGAACCCCACCACCATCTTTTTCGCTTCGACCGTCATTCCGCCCGACTGTACCGCCCCGGATGCGGTCCAGCAAGCCGACGGCCTGCGAAAAGTCCCCTGACGACGCGCACCTACACGCCCTGAACGGTTTCTACACGTCCACGTGCTCGGCCTGCTCCACCGGCCGGCCGAGGAACCGGCCCGCCACCGCCAGGAAGCGCGCCGGCGCGTCGGTCACGAAGAACCGGTGCGACGCGGGCTCGCCGTGGACGTCGTCCGGGAAGCGCTCGGCCACCTCGTCGGCGATGGACTCCGCGGAGTCCACGAGCAGCACGCCGGGCAGCTCCTCGCCGATCGCGCGCTTGAGGAGCGGGTAGTGCGTGCAGCCGAGCACGAGCGTGTCGACCTTCGCCTCGCGGACCGGCGCGAGGTACCTGCGGACCACAGCGCGGACGACCTCGTCGTCGGGCTCGGTCCAGCCCTCCTCCGCGAGCGGCACGAAGAGCGGGCAGGCGCGGGCGAACACCTCGGCGTCGGGCCGGGCCCGGCGGATCGCCTCCTGGTAGGCGCCGCTCGCGATGGTGCCCTGCGTGCCGATGACGCCGATGCGGCCGGTGGGGGAGGCCGTGGCGGCGACGCGGGCGCCGGGGTCGACCACGCCGAGCACCGGGACCGCGAGCTCGGCGCGCAGGGCGGGCAGCGCGACCGCGGAGGCGGTGTTGCACGCGACGACCAGGAGGTCGATGCCGTGCGAGGCGAGCAGGCGGGCGTTCCTGAGCGAGTACGCGGTGACCGTCTCGGCGGACTTCGTGCCGTAGGGCACGCGCGCCGTGTCGCCGAGGTAGAGCGTGCTCGCGGCCGGCACGGCCTCGAGCACCGCCCGCTGCACCGTGAGGCCGCCCACGCCCGAGTCGAAGATCCCGATCCTGGCCATTCCGGCGCGCAGTCATACGCCCGGTGCCGGAAAAATGAAACGGGCCGCCCGAGGGGGCGGCCCGCGGTCCCGCGGAGCGAGGGCGAGGTCCTGCTACGGCGAGCACTTCGGGCCGGTCGCGCCCGTGGTGAGCTGGAACGTGAGCGCGTTCGCGCCGGAGTGGTTCGTGAAGTGGTCGAACGCCCAGGTCTTGTGCTGCTCGTCGACGCAGGCGTCGAAGGTGCGCTGGGCCGGGTTGCCCGTGTAGCCCTTCAGCCGGATGGTGTAGACGTCGAGGTCGAGCGTGTCGGCGATGATGGGCAGCGGGCTCGCGCCCGCGCCCACCGGGCACGCGACGCTGTCCACGAGCACGATCTCGCCGAGACCGTCGCGGACCTCGTAGTCGACGCGCGGGTTCGAGGCCTCGTTGCAGGTCGCGTAGAACTGGTTCGTCTGCGTCGTGAAGAAGGTGCCGCCGACGTCGATCGGCTGCGTCACCGGGTCCACGTCGATGACGGCCTGGGTCTCGACGCCGCCCCGCACGTTCACCGTGTAGTTGCCGTCCCAGAGGGCGCGGTCCACGCCGCCGTCGCGCCGCCAGCCCTGGAGCCGGATCGTGACGTTGCCGGTGGGGAGGTTGTCGAGGATGACGCCCTGCACGCCCTTGCCCTGCTGCGCCGGCATCAGGCAGTAGAACGTGTGCGTGCCGTTCGGCGTGGTGACGTCGACGGTCTCGACGCCCGACTCGGGGCACGGGGCGTTGGCGGACGCACCGACGAGGGACGCGTCGTAGAGGATGAACCCGTTCTGCTGGGCGGCGTTCGACGGCGCGTAGCGCAGGAAGTCCCAGTAGAGGATGACCGACCCGGTGGACGCGGGCGGGTTGTCGGACGTGACGATGCAGCCCGTGGAGACGAGCGCGGCGGCGAGCACGGCGGCGATGCGGGTCATGGGGTTCGCTCCTCTGGGACGGCGGGCAGGTCAGGGTTGCCTGTCCGTCCGTGGCTTCGTCGAGCTGTTGAGCAACGCGTGTGCCACATGGTGCCGGACGCGGCCGTGCCTGGAAACATTCAGGGTCCGCGGGGTCCCCCGATCGCGCGGGTGTGGCGACCCTCGTGATCCCGTGGTTTCAGGTTCACACCCACACCAGACCCCATTTCGCACCGCCGGGAGGCAGATTCCCGCTCCCCGTGCGTTTCCTTCGCATGGCCGGTCCGCGTGATAGACACTTCGGACCTCCCGGACCCCTGAGATGACGACCCAAATCGGCACCATCGCCCTGTCCCTCGTCACCGCCGCGCCGGCGAAGGACGGCCTCGACTACTTCGAGATCGCCCGCGCCTCCGGGCCGGTCGGCATCGGCGTGCTCCTGCTCCTCCTGTCGGCCTCCGCCATCTCCTGGGCCATCATCGTCAAGAAGTGGCTCCAGATCCGGCGCGCGCAGGCGGCCTCGGTCAAGTTCCTGGAGACGTTCTGGCAGTCGAAGCGGCTCGACGCGATCTACCAGGCGGCCGAGTCCCTCTCCGCCTCTCCGATCTCCCAGGTCTTCCGCGCCGGCTACGTCGAGCTCTCGAAGGTGACGGCGCAGCAGAAGAGCGCGCAGAAGACCTCCGACGGCGAGCCGGCCGGCATGCAGGCCGAGCTCGGCGGCTTCGAGAACGTGGAGCGGGCGCTCAAGCGCGCGGCCGCGTCGGAGGTGACGAACCTCGAGGCGCTCATCCCCTTCCTCGGCACCACCGCGAGCGCCGCCCCGTTCGTCGGCCTGTTCGGCACGGTGTGGGGGATCATGCGGGCGTTCCACGACATCTACCGGATGGGCAACGCCAACCTGGCCACGGTCGCGCGCCCGATCTCGGAGGCGCTCATCGCGACCGCGGTCGGCCTCTTCGCGGCCATCCCGGCGGTCGTCTTCTACAACTTCTTCGTCTCCAAGATCCGGGTGCTCGACATCGAGATGACGAACTTCTCGAACGACTTCCTCAACATCGTGAAGCGGCACTTCTTCAGCTAGGGGAACGGCGCGCGTGGCCTCCACGGGCGGCTCGGGCCGCCAGACCCTCTCCGAGATCAACGTGACGCCGCTCGTCGACGTCATGCTGGTGCTGCTCATCATCTTCATGGTCACCGCCCCGCTCATCCAGCAGGGCGTCGAGCTCAACCTCCCCGACGCGCGCGCGAAGGCGGTCGAGGCGACCGAGCAGAAGCTCGTCCTCTCCATCAAGGCCGACCGGAGCATCTGGCTCGGCACGAGCGACGACCCGGCCCGCATCCCGCTCGCCGAGCTCGAGCAGCGGCTGCGCGCCAACGTCCGCGCGCAGAAGGACAAGGAGCTCTTCATCATGGCCGACCGCGCCCTGCCCTACGGCTTCGTCGTCGAGGTCATGGCGACGGTGCAGCGGGCGGGCGTGCTCAACGTCGGGATGATCACCAACCCCTCCGGCGCGGCGTCCGCCGAGCGCGCCGCCGGCGGCGAGGCGCGCGAGTGAGCATCCCGGTCGCCACGGCGCTCGGGCGCCGCGAGCGCTTCTGGCCGGCGGTGTCCGCGTCGGTGGCCGTCCACGTCGCGCTCGTCGCGTGGGCCATGGTGCGCGTCCCGCCGCCGGTCGACCTCGACCAGAAGCCGATGCGCGCCCGCCTCGTGCGGCTCGGCGAGAAGAAACCGGAGCACCTCCTGCCGCGCAAGGAGGAGCCCGCCCCCGCTCCGGCGCCCGCGCCGCAGGCCGCGCCCCCGGTCCCCGAGGCGAAGCCGGCGCCCGCCCCGGCGCCGCCGGCGCCCGTGCCCGGCGCGAAGCCCGCCCCTTCGGCGAAGCCCGCGCCGAAGGCCTCCTCGCCGTCGTCCGGCGGCGGCCTCGCCGCCGTGCTGAACCGCGTGCGGAAGGAGGTCGCCGAGGAGCAGCGCTACGGCGACCCCGACGGCGACGCGGCCGGCGACTCGGACACCGCGGAGGGCGACCGCTACCACGCGCTCGTCGAGCGCGCGCTGCGCTCGTCCTACGACGTCCCCTCCACGATCTCGGAGCAGGAGCGGCTCTACCTGAAGGCGGTGGTGCTGCTCTACATCGAGCCGGACGGCGCCATCGGGCGCTGGCGGTTCGAGGAGCGCTCCGGCAACCCCGCCTTCGACGCGGCGCTCGAGCGGACCCTCCGCTCGGCGCGCATGCCACCCCCGCCGCAGGACCGGCGCGACTTCTACCGCCGGACCGGCCTCCAGGTGATGTTCAAGATATGACCCGACCGATCGCCCTCGCCGCCGCCCTCCTCGCCCTCGCCGCGCCCGCCGCCGCGCAGGACCGGCCCACGCTCGTCGTCGACTCGCCCACCTTCCGCCCGGTGTCGATCGCCGTGGCGGACTTCCTCGCCGACGGCGACGCCCCCGCCGCCGAGCTCACCCAGGTCGTGCGCGGCGACCTCGCGCTCTCCGGCTTCTTCGACGTGCTCGACCCGAAGGGCTTCCTCGCCGACCCGGGCGAGGGGCTCGCCGCCGCGACCGTGAAGTTCGCGCGCTGGGTCGACGTCGGCGCCGAGGGGCTCGTCCGCGCCCGCGTCCGCAGGGACACCGGCGACCTCGCCGCCGAGCTCGTGCTCTTCGAGGTCCGCGCGGGCCGCGAGGCGCTCCGCAAGAGCGTTCGCGCCCCCGCCGGCGAGCCGCGCCTCCTCGGCCACCGCATCGCCGACGCGATCGTCACGTACTACACGCGCGAGCCGGGCGTGTTCTCCTCGCGCGTCGCGACCGTGCGGCGCAACGGCAGCACCTGGGACCTCGTGCTGCTCGACGCCGACGGCAAGAACCCGCGGGTCCTCCTCTCCGAGAAGAGCATCCTCCTCGCGCCGTCCTGGCGCCCGGACGGCGCCGAGATCCTCGTCACGAGCTACCGCGGCGGCCGCCCCGAGCTCTGGACGTACCGGCTCGCCGACCGCGGGTTCCGACGGCTCGTCGCCATCCCGAACGCGATGGGCGGCGTCTACTCGCCCGACGGCAAGCAGATCGCCTTCACGGTGACCGAGGGCGCGAACAGCGACGTCTGGGTGTCGGCCGCCGACGGCTCGAACGCGCGCAAGCTCACCCGCGAGCCCGCGCTCGACCTCTCGCCGTCGTGGTCGCCCGACGGCAAGCGCCTCGTCTTCGTCTCCGACCGGGCCGGCACGCCGCAGCTCTACCTCGTCTCGGCGGAGGGCGGCGCCCCGCGCCGGCTCACCTTCCAGGGCAACTACAACCAGACCCCGGCCTGGAGCCCGCGCGGCGACCTCATCGCCTTCACCGGCCGCGACGAGCGGAAGGTGTTCGACGTGTTCGTCGTGGCCGTCGACACCGGCCGGATCTCCCGCGTCACCCAGGACCAGGGCCGCACGAACGAGGAGCCGAGCTGGGCGCCGAACGGCCGCCTGCTGGTCTTCAAGACCGACCGCGGCGGCCCGCCGGCGCTCGTGGTCGCGGACCCGAAGGGCGAGCGGCAGACGGTCATCGTGCAGGGCGCGGGCGAGCTGACCGCGCCGGTGTGGGGTCCGGTGACGCCGTGACGGGCCAGCCGTCCCCGTCACGCCTGGCGGCGATCGACGTCGGAACGAACACGGTCCTCCTGCTCGTCGCGGAGGCGCGCGGCGACGCGCTCGTGGCGGTGCGGGAGCGCGCCGAGATCACCCGGCTCGGCAAGGGCGTCGACGCGACCGGCCGGCTCGATCCAGCCGCCATCGCGCGCACCGTGGCCGTGCTCGCCGACTACGCCCGGGAGGCGCGCGCGCTCGGCGCGGCCGAGATCGCGTGCGTCGCCACCAGCGCCGCGCGCGACGCTGCGAACGGGGCCGAGTTCTTCGAGGCGACCCGGGCCGCGGCGGGGCTCTCGCCGGAGATCATCGGCGGCGACGAGGAGGCGCGGCTCGTGTACGCGAGCGCGTGGAGGGATTTCGGGCTGGCTTCCGGCGCCGCGCGCGGAGGCGCGGCGCGCGGGGCGGCGGCGCTTGCCGTCCTCGACGTCGGCGGCGGCTCGACCGAGTTCATCGTGGGCAGCGGCCCCGCGCCCGACGCCCGCACGAGCCTGCAGGTCGGCGCGGTGCGGCTCACCGAGCGGCACGTGAGGACCGACCCGCTCTCGCCCGCCGACCGCGCCGCGCTCGTCGCGGGCGCCCGGGCCGCGCTCGCGCCCATCACCGGGCTCGCCGCGCGCGCACCCGGCGCGCGCCTCGTCGGCATCGCCGGGACCGTCACCACCATCGCCGCCGTCGAGCAGGCGCTGCCCGCCTACGACGCGGCGAAGGTCCACGGCTCCACGCTGACGCTCGCGCGGGTCGACGCGGTCGTCGACCGCCTCGCCGGCCTCACCGTGACCGCCCGCGCCGCGCTGCCCGGCATGGAGCCGAAGCGGGCCGACGTCATCCTCGCCGGCGGCGTCGTGGTGGCCGAGGCGATGCGCCTCGGCGGCTTCGAGGAGCTCGTGGTCTCGGACCGCGGCGTGCGCTGGGGCCTGCTCCACGACCGGCTCGCGCGCCGCGCCGAGGTCGCGCGGTGAACGCGCTCGGCCGGGCCTACGCGAAGCTCGCCTTCGGCCCGGCCTCCTTCGTGTACGAGGCGCTGACCGGCGGCGAGGGCTGGCGCCGCGACTGCCGCGAGATGGCCGCGCTCGTCCCCGGCCCGCGGGTGCTCGACCTCGGCATCGGACCCGGCACGAGCGCGCTCGAGATGGCGCGCGCCGACCCCGCGCGCCTGCACGTCGGCCTCGATCTCTCGGCGTCGATGCTCCGCACCGCCGCCGCCCGCGCCCGCGCCGCGCGCGTGCCGCTGCCCCTCCTCCACGCCGACGCGCTCCACCTCCCGGTCCGCACCGCCACGTTCGACGGCGCCACCGGCCACAGCCTGCTGTACCTCCTGCCCGACCCCGCCGCCGCGCTCGCGGAGGTGGTGAGGGTGCTCCGCCCCGGCGGCGGGCTGGCGTTCCTCGAGCCCGCGTCCGGCGAGGCGAGCCCGCGCGACGCACTCCGCGACGGCGCCAGGCACCTGCTCGCGATGGTGATGTGGCGCGGCATGTCCGGCCTCCACCGCCGCTTCACGCCCGAGGCGCTCGTCGCCCTCGGCCACGCCGCCGGCCTGATCGACGTGAAGGCCGCGCTCGCACTCTCCGGCTACGGCGTGGTGCTGACCGGCCGCAAGGCGGGGTGAGCCAGCACCGTGCGCCCGAAGGGCGAACGGTACCGGTCACGCCGCGACGCCGTACTCCGCCGCATCGTCGTTGGCGACGGGCACGGTCGGGCTGTCGTCGCTCGGCGCGCCGTCAGCCAAGGTGTCGTCGGCCGGTGCGCCGTCTCGCTCGGCCAGTTGCCTCGCCTCCCGTTTCTCTTTCCTCTCCGCCCGCGCCTCCTCGATCTTCCGCAGCATGAACTCCGGCCCGAACTTCAGGAACGCCGCGTACAGATTGTGAGGGAAGCAGTAGGTGAGGAGCTCATCGATGGTGGATGACCCCGTGACGAGCGCCCCGTCCCTGTGCTCCATCGTCAGGTTGTCCGTGGCCTCGCAGCGATGGCCTTCTTCCTCCCCGAACCGACACCGGTACCCGTCCCGCTCGAGCACCGCCCGCCGCACCGCGTCCGGCACGTCCTGCCGGATTCCAGGAGTCGGCTCCTTCGCGGGCGCCGGCTTGCGGGCTCGCCTGGGCTTCAGCAGCCCGCGCTTGCGCTTCTGCGCCTCGAGCGAGTCGCGGACCATGATGGCGAGGAGCTTCGCCGGCGCGCGGTCGGGCACGACGTTCGCGAGCAGCCCCGCGAGCTCGTCGAAGAGCCGCTTCGTCTCGTCGTCCAGGTGCGCCCGGAACTGGTACTCGTCCTTCGCGACGGGCATGACCTCGCCGCGGTCGGGAGGGCGCGCGGCAGCGACGCGAGGCGGTGCGACCGGAAGGTCCACGGCGGGCGCCACGAGCACCAGCGCCTGCGTGACTTCGTTCGCGTCACCAACTATGTCCGGACATAGTGAATTCACCTGAACGGGTACAGCCGCCGTTGCGGTGACGATGGCTGTGTCCGGCACCGCCGCCGCGAGCGGTGCCGTCTGGATGCCCGCGGCAGGCGCCGCGACCCGCGGCAGCCTCCGTACTCCATCCGCCGGGACGCTCCGCGGCCGGATGGCCACGACGAGCTCGATCGTCTTCCGCTTCGAGAGCCACGCCGCCTTCCCGACGAGCTCTTCGAAGTTCGTCGGCGTGAGCACGGAAGAGCGCACGAGGAGCTGGGTAGGATTCAGCCGCCCGCTCTCGAGCTCCGCCTCGAGGCGCGGGAACCGTCGGATGAGCCGCATCGCCGTCACCCGGCCGGCCGCCGTTCCCTCGCAAAGGTGCCACATCTTCGTGAGGTACTCCCAGGTGGAGCCGCAGTTGAACTCGCAGTAGCCCCGCTCCCGGTCGAGCACGTGGAGCTTGCGCAGGAACTCGACGAGCTTGTGCCGCTCGCCGCCGATCAGCTCTCCGATCTCCTCGTGCAGCTTCATCATCTTCGGGTTCCGCATGGAGCACCTCGCATCGAAGGAGCGTGAACGTCCGTTCAGCAACATAACACGCGAGGTGAACCTGTCCATGGGCCTTGGGCGTCCCTGATGGGTTCACCCACAGTCATCGCCGCCCCCACGCGCCCGCCGCGGAAGCACGGGACCGAGCCGCCCCTCTCCCGTCGCAACCGCCTCACCGTAGTGCGGCCAACACCTTCAACCCCGCCCTGCGCCCGCCGCGGATCCCCACGCCGAGCGGAGCCTCATCCTTCGACTCCGGCCTGCCTTCGGCAGGCCTACGCTCAGGACGAGCGGGGGAACGTGGCCTTCGGCAGGCCTACGCTCAGGATGAGCGGGGGAACGTGGCCTTCGGCAGGCCTACGCGCAGGATGATCGGGGGCGGGGCACGGAGTGGGCACGCGGCGCGTATCCCGGTTTGCCCCTCGTCTCCGCCCGCCTGCGGCGGGCTACGCTCGGGGCCAACGGGAGCGGCCCGTCACTCCGGGCTGCGCCCGCGATTCACCCTCCCGTACAGCCCCTTCAACCTCCGGTGCAGCTCGAGGAACGTCGCGAACCGCTCCTCGTACACCACCCCGGCCTCGCGCTCCGGCCCATACGTCCGCCGCACCGCGACCAGCGACGGCACGTCCGCCCACGCGATCTCGCCGAGGCCCGCGAGCGCGATCAGCGCCGCCCCCCGCGCGTTCGCCTGCACCGGCGCCTCCACCTGCTCGATCTCCACGCCCAGCACGTCCGCGTAGATCCGGCACCAGACGTCCGACGACGCGCCGCCGCCGGCGAGCCGCAGGCGCCGCACCTTCTCGCCCAGGAACCGCTCGACCGGGCCGAGGAGCCACCTCGAGTTGAGCGTGACGCCCTCGAGGAACGCGCGGACCACGTCCCCGCGGTCGTGCTCGAGCGAGAGGTTGAAGAGCCCCGCGCGCAGCGCCCGATCCTCCACCGGGGCGCGCTCGCCCCATATCCACGGCGTGTACACGAGCCCCCGCGCCCCCGGCGGCACGCGCGCGGCGATCTGGTCCATCACCTTGAAGACGTCCGGGACCCCGGCCTCCTGGAGCAGCTCGTCCCGGTGGTACAGGATCTTGTCGCGCAGGAACGACAGGTTGCCGCCCGCGGTCGCCTGCAGCGCGGTGAGCAGCCAGCGGCCGGGCAGCGCGCACGGCACCGAGGCCATCGCGCTCCCGAGGTCGGTCTTCTTCCACGGGACGTGCGCCGCCATCCAGGTGGAGGTGCCGAGGTAGAGGTGCAGCTCGCCGTCGCGCGTCGCGCCCGCGCCGACGGCGGCCGCGGTGTTGTCGATCGCCCCCGCCACGACCTTCACGCCGCGGTCGAGCCCGAGCGCGTCGGCCACCGCGGGGAGGAGCGGCCCGAGGACCTCGGTGCACGGCACGAGCTCCGGGAGCTTCTCCGGATCGATGCCCGAGCCGCGCACGAGCGCCGGGTGGTAGCGGATGCGATCGGCGTCGCGGTTGTCGGTGACCCACGAGGTCAGGATCGAGTCGTGCGTCGCGACCATCCGGCCGGTGAGCCGGAGGTTCAGGTAGTCGAGAACGTTCAGGAACCGGTGGGTGCGCGCGTAGAGCTCCGGCCGCTCGTCGCGCAGCCAGAGCATGTGGCCCGCCGGGTCCTTCCCGGTCATCGACGGCATGCCGCCGGTGAGCCGGATCCAGCGGAGCACCCGGATCAGCGACGCGCCGGAGACGTTCACGAGGCCGCGGAACTGGCGACGGAGCGCGGCGGCGCCCCGCATGTCCATCCAGGTGAGGCAGGACATGAGCGCCCTGCCCTCCCGGTCGACCGGCACGGTGCCCTCGCCCTGCGTCGAGCACGCGACGGCGCGCACTGCGCTCCGCGGGCAGGCGCCGCGCGCGAGCACGCGGCTGGCGGCCGCGAGGAGCCCGGCCCACCAGGCGTCGGGCGACTGCTCGGCGCCGCCGTCGGGCGTGACCGTCAGGGTCAACGGCTCGCTCTCCCACGCGAGCACCCGGGCGCGCTCGTCGACGAGCGCCACCTTCACGCCGGACGTGCCGAGGTCGACCGCCAGCGTGACGAGGGGCGCGCTCACGCGGCGGCGGCCTCCGCGACCCCTTCCACCTGCGCGAAGACCCGGTCGAAGCGCGCGAGCGCGTCGTCGATCACCTCGTCGGTGTCGGCGATGCTCGTGTACATGCGGCTCCCGGCGAGCGTCACGAGCCCCTCCGAGAGGTACGCCGCGCCCATCTCCTCGAGCATGTGCTTGCGGGGCTTGAGCTCGCGCAGGAGCCGCACCGGGTTCCTCAGATCGAGCAGCATCACCCCGGAGGTCTCGAGGTGGACGATCGACCCCGTGTTGTAGACGACGTACGGGAGCCCGCGGCGGCGCACGAGCGCGGCGAGCCCCTTCGCGAGCCGGTCGCCGGCGCGGCCCGCGACGGCCGGCGCGTCGAGCCGCTCCATCTCGAGGAGCGCGTGGTAGCCGGCGACGCAGGAGAGCGGGTTCGCCGACAGCGTGCCGCCCACGTAGGCGCGCCCGCCGATGCCGCCCAGGCCCGCCGCGAGCGTCTGCATCACGTCGCGGCGGCCCCCGAGCGCGCCCGCCATGGGGTAGCCGCCGGAGATGCACTTCCCGAACACGGTGAGGTCCGGCTTCACGCCGAGGTAGCCCTGCGCGCCGCCGAGGCCCACCCGGAAGCCGGTCACCACCTCGTCGAAGATGAGGAGCGCACCGAACTCGTCGCAGAGCGCGCGCACCCCGGCGGCGAACTCCCTCGGCACGGGGCGCGTGCCGCTCTCCGGCCCGAGCGGCTCGAGGATGACGGCCGCGGTGCCGCCGGTCAGGCGGTTGAGGATGAGCTTCCGCTTCAGGGACGCCAGGCTGTCCGGGAAGAACTCCTGCGTGTGCCGGTGGACGCTCCTCGGGATGCCGGCCGCCTCGAGGCGCCCGGTGCCCGGGACGTGCATCCCGTAGACGAGCTGGTCGCTCCAGCCGTGGTACGCCCCGCCCGCCTTCAGGATCTTCCACTTCCCGGTGAAGACCCGCGCCGCGCGGATGGCGGCCATGTCGGCCTCGGTGCCGGAGCCGAGCATGCGGATGAGCTCGACCGAGGGCACGTGCCGCTTCACGAGCGCGGCGAGCTTCACCTCGTACTCGTGCAACAGGCCCGTCACGGGCCCACACCGGTCGAGGACCTCCGCGACCATCTCCCGCACCGGCGGGTGGTTCGAGCCGAGCACGGTCGGGCCGCCGGCCTGCAGGAAGTCCACGTACCGGTTGCCGTCCACGTCCCAGAGGTGCGCGCCCTCGGCGCGGGCCACCGCGAGCGGGAACGGGTAGTTGAAGGCGAGGTTGTGCTGCACGCCGCCGGGGATGTGCTGCCTCGCCTCCTCCGCGAGGCGGCGGGAGCCCGGGCACGTGCGCTCGAGCCGCGCCACGACCTCCGCCATCCGGTCGCGCCGGAGCGGCCGCATCGGCTGCGCCACGAGCGCGGCGAGCGCGGCGTTCACCGCCGCGACGTCCGGGTACTCCGGAATCCCGTACCCGCTCATGGCTTCTTCTCCAGGGCGGCGGCCCCCAGCGCCGCCGCCGCCTGGTCCGCCTTCAGCCGCGAGAACGCGATCTCGCGGACCACGAGCGGGATCTTCGAGACCTTCCGCTCGGTGCAGAGCGCGAGCACGAAGGCCATCGCGCACTTCTCGAGCAGCTCCACGTTCGTCTCGGCGCGGCCGAGGTCCGGGCCGATGCAGACCGCGCCGTGGTTCGCGAGGATGTACGCGTTCGCCCGGCTCGCGAGCCGCTTCTCGAGCGCGCTCCGCAGCATGCCGGTGCCGGAGGGGCGGTACGGCACGACCTCCACCTGGCGGCCCAGGAACCGGACCTGCTCGTCGAAGAGCGCCGGGATCGGCAGCCCCAGGAGCGCGACCGCGCTCGCGTAGGGCTGGTGGGTGTGCACGACCGCGCCGGCGTCCGGCCGGGCGCGGTAGACGGCGGCGTGGAGGCTCGCCTCGATGGAGGGCTTCCGGCGCGCGTCGAGCGGCGCGAGGTCGAGGCCGAGCACGCAGACGTCCTCGGGCTGCATGAGGCCGTAGTCGAGGTCGGAGGGCGTGATGGCGAAGGCGGCCTGGCCGGGGATGCGGACCGAGAGGTTCCCGCCGGTCGCGACGAGGAGCCCCCGGGCCGAGAGCCGGCGCGCCGAGGCGACGATCTGTTCGCGGGCGTTCTGCATGGGGTGTTGACGGAGGGACGATAGGCCGGGCATCTTGACACTGTCAAGATGACGGGACGAACCGCCGAGCGGCCGCGCCGCCACACCGCCTCCGCCCCGAGGGCGCCGTACCACCACGGCGACCTCAAGAACGCCCTCATCCGCGCCGGCGCCGAGATCCTCGCGCAGGAGGGCGTGCCCGGCCTGACGCTCCGCCGGGCCGCCCAGCGCGCGGGCGTGAGCCACTCCGCGCCCTACGCGCACTTCGCCGACAAGCAGGCGCTCATCGCGGCGATCTCGACCGAGGGCGTCCGGCGGGTGCGGGCGAGGATCGCCGAGGCCTCCGCGCGCCACGCCGACGACCCGCGCCGCCGGCTCGTGGAGACCGCCGTCGAGACCGTGCGCTTCGCGCTCGAGCAGCCGGACCTGTACCGGGTCACCTTCTCGAACGCGATCGGGCGCGAGGCCGACTACCCGGACTACGTCGCCGCGGCGCACGACGGCTTCGCCGAGCTGGTCGAGGTCGTGCGGGCGTGCCAGGCCGAGGGCGTGCTCGCCCGCGGCCCCGCCGAGCCGCTCGCGATCGAGCTGTGGGGGCTCGTGCACGGCGTCATCTCGCTCGTCCTGAACGGCCAGGTCCCCCAGCGCGTCCTCGCGCGCACGAGCCCGCGCGCGCTCGTGCTCCGCGCGCTCGCCGCCCGCCTCGCCCCCGCCCGGAGGGTCCGCCCGTGAACGCGGCCCGCCCGCCCTCCGGCCGCCGCTGGGTCGTCCTCGGCGCCTACATGCTCCTCACCCTCGTCGTCGAGGTGCAGTGGGTGGCGCTCGCGCCGGTCGCGCGCGCCGCGGCGCGCTTCTACGCGGGGCCCGGCGGCGAGGCGCCGGACGTCGACCTCCTCGCGATGCTGTACCTCGTCGTCTACCTCGTCGCGAGCGTGCCGGCCTCCTACGTCATCGACACCTACGGCATCCGGCGCGGCCTCTCGGTGGGCGCGGCGCTCGCGGCCGCGGGCGGCCTCCTGAAGGCGCTCCTCGCCGGCCGCTTCGGCGCGGTGCTCGCCGGCCAGGGGCTCCTCGCCCTCGCGCAGCCCTTCGTGCTCAACGCCGCGACCGCGGTGGCCGCCCGCTGGTTCCCGCTCCGCGAGCGCGGGCTCGCGAACGGCCTCGCGGCGCTCGCGCAGTACCTCGGGATCGTGCTCGCCATGGTGGTGGGGCCCGCGGTGGTCGTCGGCGACGCATCCTCCCCGCGGTACGGCGAGGGCGTGCCGGCGCTCCTCCTCGCGTACGGGGCCGCGACGGTGCTCGGCGCGCTCGCGACGCTGCTCCTCGTGCCCGAGCGCCCGGCGGTGCCGGTCGAGGGCGGCGAGGAGCGGCTCGGCGCGCTCGACGGCATGAGGAGCCTGCTCCGGGGCCGCGACTACCGGCTCCTCCTCGTCCTCTTCACCGCCGGGCTCGGCGTCTTCAACGCGCTCTCCTCGATGGTCGATGCCGTCGCGGCGCACATCGGCGTCGAGGACTCCGACGGGCTCATCGGTGCGTTCATGATCGCGGGCGGCATCGTCGGCGCGCTCGTGCTGCCCATCGCCTCCGACGCCCTCCGGCGCCGGAAGCCCTTCCTCGTCCTCTGCATGGCGGGCATGGTCCCCGGCGTCGCCGGCCTCGCCTTCGCCGACGACCTCGCCTCGACGCCCGCCGGCGCCTACCTCGTCGCGAAGATCGCCGCCGCCGTGCTGGGGTTCTTCGTGATGAGCGCCGGCCCCATCGGCTTCCAGTACGCCGCCGAGATCGGCCGGCCGGCGCCGGAGTCCACGTCCCAGGGGCTCCTCCTCCTCGCCGGCCAGGCCTCGGGCATCGCCTTCATGCTGGCGATGGCCTCGGCGCGCTGGGTGGGGCCCATGCTGACGCTCTTCGCGCTCCTCTCGATCGGCTGCCTCGCCGGTGCGATGCTGCTCCGGGAGTCGCCCGTGTTCACGGGCGCCGGCACCGCCTCGAACGGAGAGGACCGATGACCACCGCCCGCGCCGCCGCGCTCGCCGCCCTCCTCTTCACCACCGCGCCCGCGCGCGCCGACGTCCCGGAGGATCCCTGGCAGGCGGGCGAGGCCCGCCCGTTCGTCGCGGGGCTCGTCGACCTGGGCTCGTCGCAGGCCGCCCTGGTCGCGGCCGGCTGGGGGAAGCCGCACTTCATGTGGGCGGGCGCGGTGACGCGCGGCTGGCTCACGACCGACTTCGCGGCGGTGCGGCCCGGCGTGCGCGTCGACCTCGCCGCGCTCGGGCTCGAGGCGGGCCTGCGGTTCGGGCGGAGCTTCAAGCACCTCACGATGCCGGAGGCGGACGACCACGCCGCCCTCCCGGAGCGCCACGGGTACACGGCCCGGATGCTCGACCTCTCCGCCTCCGGCGGGCTGCCCGCGGGCCCGGGCTTCGCGATCTACGAGGTCCTCGGGGTGAAGCTCCTCTCGCGCCACGGCGAGGTGGACGTCTACGACGAGCTCCTGCGGATCGTGTACCGGCCACCCTGGCTCGCGACCGCGAGCGCGGGCTGGCTCGCGTCGCTCCGGAACGGCGCCCTCCTCGCCGGCGGGCGCGCCCAGTGGGCCTTCCACACCGGACGCGGCGGCGACCCCTTCGTGCGGGCGGGGCCGCTCGTCTACTGGCGGGCCTGGCCGCACGTCGCGCTCGTGGGCGAGCTCCTCTACCCCGTCTCGAAGCCGGACCGCCTCGGGTTCACCGATCCCATCGAGGCGTTCCTGGTGTTCGAGGTCACGGCGGCGAGCGGCATGTCCCCGCCCCGGTTCCCGTAGGCGTCCCTCGTCTCCGGGCCCGCTGACGCGGGCCCTACGCTCGGGACGAACGGGGTCGCCTTCTGGCGGGCCACCCTGATAGAACCCCAGGCTCCGTGCGCTCCCCCTGGGCCATCGTCTGCGACTTCGACGGCACCGCCCTGTCGCTCGACCTGGGCGACCGGGTCGCGTGGCACTTCGCGGGCGAGGCCGCGTACCAGGCCGCCGAGGACGCCTACCTCACCGGGCGGTGCACCTTCGGCGAGCTCCTCGCGAAGGTGTTCGCGCCCATCACCGCGAGCCGCGAGGAGATCGCCGCGTTCGCGCGGCGCACGGCGGTGCTCCGGCCCGGCTTCGAGCGGTTCGTCGAGGCCTGCCGCGCCGGCGGCGCGCCGTTCTACATCGTGTCGTCGGGCCTCGACGCGTACATCGAGCCCGTGATCGGCGACCTCCGCCCCGCCCTGCGCGACCACATCGCCATCCGCGCGAACCGCGCCATCACGAGCCCGGAGGGGCTCGAGGTCGAGTTCGACGGCACCGACTGCGGCTTCTGCGGGTTCTGCAAGGGCCACGTGGTCGAGGACCTGAAGGCCTCCGGCCACCGGGTGGTGCTGCTCGGCGACGGCACCGGCGACCGGCACGCCGCCGACGTGGCCGACCACGTCTTCGCCCGCGCCGGCAGCTCGCTCGTGCGCTACTGCGCCGAGAAGGGGCTCCGGCACGACGTGTTCGAGACCTTCGACGAGGTCATCGAGCGCTGGCCGGCCTGAGCCGGCCCCGCCCTACCCCACCTCGGCGAGCAGCCGCCGCTGGCCCTCGAGGGCCCGGATGGCGGCGACGTCCTGCACCGTCTCGAGGCAGCCGAGGTACTTCCCGTCGCGGGCGCGCACCGGCCAGTAGCGGATGTGGACCTTCCGCGGGCCCATGTCGATCCAGAACTCGGCGACCTCGCGGCGGCCGGCCTTGAAGTCGGCGAGGATCTTCTCGACGAGGTGCACGCTCTTCTGCGGGTGGCAGCCGCGGACGTTCGCGCCGATGGCGCCGCGCGTGCGCGGGAAGATCTTCTCCGAGTGCTCGTGGCTGAAGTAGCGGACCTTGTCCTCGTGGTCGACGAAGGAGAGCTCGACCGGGAGCGTGTTGAGGATGGCGGCGAGCACGTCGCGGTCGAGGCCGTGCGAGAGATCCTCGAGCGCCGCGCCGGCCTGGAGCTCCTCGGCGATCCGGTAGTAGCGGGCCCGGACGTCCGGCCCCACCGACGCCTCGACCGCCTCGATGGCCGGGACCATCTCCGCCTGCGTGCGCGGGTCGAGCAGCTTCGCAGCGAGCGGGTAGAGGATGTCGTTCTCCTTCCAGAAGTGTTGCTTGCAGAGCTCGGCGTAGGCCGCGAAGTACTCCTTCAATGGCCCGAGCGCCGTCGCGTCACCTGCCGTGAACGCCCGCGCGGCGGCGTCGACGTGGCCGACGAGCTCCTTCGCCTGCGCGTGCTCGGCGAGCATGACCGCGAGCGGCCCGCCGTCGACCGGGATGCCGGCGCGCTCGAGGAGCGGGAACACCGCGGTTTCCTCCTTCAGGTTGTGGCACCGGTCGACGTACTCGACGAGGTAGGCCCGCAGGTTCGCGACGAAGCCGGGCGTGGGCCCGCCCGGCCGGGAGAGGGCGATCTCCGCGGCGGCGAAGACGCGCTCGGTGGTCTCGTGGTCGGTCAGGAGCAGCTCACGCCAGGTGGTCATGCCCCCGACGGATAGCAAGGGGCTGGCCAGGCCAGGACCTGCGTGATCACGGGAGCTTGCGCCAGGGCGAGGACGCCCCGCACCCAAAGGACGGTGCGGGGCGCAACGCTCGCGCGGTGAGCTCAGGGGTCCGCTGCGAGATCGAACACCCAGACGTTCGAGCCGTCGGCGACGGTGAACTGGGCCGTGCCGGTCCTGACGGCCGGGGCGGCCGCCTGGAGCCGGCACGGGAACGGGTCGAGGCCGCCCACGATGCGGCCGTCGCGATCCAGGATCCGCACGCCCGTGTTCGTCGTCACGACGAAGCGATCCCCGAGGGCAATGGCGCCGAGGAGCTCCGTCGAGCCGGGGGAGCCGGGCAGCGGCTGGAGGTCCTCGGCGTACCTGCGCGCGTGCGGGGGCGCGGCGTCGTAGATCTCGAACCAGTTCGAGAAGCTCGGGTAGGCGGGGGTCGAGCCGTACCACACGAGGAGCGCGTCCTCGCCCCACGCCACGCCCGCCGAGGGCTCGGCGATGGTCGGCTGCGGGAACTCGAGCGCGAGCGGGTCCCACGACCCCTCGCCGAGCCGGCCTACCTTGGCCGCGCCGCGCTCGCGCATGTTCACGAGCACGCTCCGGCCGTCCGGTGAGAGCGAGGCCTCGGAGAGCGAGAGGAGCGCGTTCGCCTCGCCGCCCGTCCGCACGCCGAGGTCGAGGGGCTCGGTCGTCGGGATCGCCGCCGCCTCCACCGTGAGGCCGTCGGTCGTCCGGAGGAGGCCGGTGACCGGCCCCGCCTGACCGGGCACGACGAAGGTGACGAAGGCGAACCGCCCGTCCGGCAGGCGCGAGAGGCGCGTCTGGACGACCTCGCCCGGAAGGTCGGCGAACACGGTGACGCCCGGGGCGGGGCCGGGGCGCAGGCGCGACACGACCGCGTGAGGCTGCGTCACGCGAACCGGCACCGACTCCGACCAGGGCTGCACGGGCTGGCTCACGACCAGGACGTCGCCATCCGGGAGGATGGCGAGGTCCACGACGCCGGCGGGGACCCAGGCCGGCGCGCGTCCCGTCGGCGCGTACCCGAGCTCGGCGATGCGTTCGCTCGGCACGGTGCCTGGGCCCACCGGGAGCGCAGGGCAGCCCCAATCCGGCCGGCACCCGACCGCGAGGTGGGCGGCGAGGCCGTCGAAGGCAAGGACCGGCGTCTGCCAGGTCCCCCGCGCCCAATCGACGGACCCGAGCGGCTCCAGGAGCGCATCTCCGAAGGCCGGGAAGAGTCTGACGCGCAGAGGGTCCCATGGCGTCGGACCGGGGAAGAGGAACTGGGGTTCCGTGGAGATCGGATCCTGTGACGTCGACGTCCCCCAGGCCATCGCGTAGTCGAGGTGGAAGGGCGCGCGCGCGGTCCGGTCGTCGCAGGTCACCGCGACCTCGCCGTCGATCTTCACCGGGTTGTACCGGGTGCGCGCACAGGCGATGAGGTCCGTGGCCGGCTGCTCGATCCAGAGCCAGGAGATGGGCACCTCGGCGAGCCATGTGCCGTCAGCCTGCCGGGCCGGCTCGAGCGGCCTCGCCATGCCGGGCACGCGCACCTCGGCCTGGAAGGCCTTGCAGCCCCGCACCGTGAACCGGAGCGGCAGCGAGATCTTGCCGGTGAGCGCGGACGTCCCGCCGCCCTCGAGCGCGACCGCGAAGTCCGAGCCGGGCTTCGAGACGAGCCGGTCGCAGGCGGCGCCCGCGAGGACGAGCGGCGCTGCGGCGAGCGCGAGGAGCCGTTGCCTAGAACGCGAAGCGGATGCCGAGCGCATAGGCCTCCATGGGGACGAACGCCGCGCCCAGGGCGCGGAAGGCGGGGCGGTCGAGGTCGCCCTCGACGCGGACCGCGACGAGGCGCCCCTCGGCCATGGCGATGAGCGAGAGGGTCCGGGTCACGTCGAGATCGGCGCGGAGCGCGAGCCCCGCCGCCGGGCCCAGCGTGTGCCGCGGCGTGCGCCCCTGCGTCTCCTGCCGCAGGTACGCGACGCCCGCCGTGGGTCCCGCGCGGAGCGACGCCGCGCCGACCCTCAGGGTGGCGAGCGCGGACGCGGAGACTTGCGAGAAGGTGTCGGCGGTCGGGAGGCCGAGGTGCCGCTCGTCGCCGCGCGCGAGGCCGAGCTCGAGGCCCACGAGCCACACCGCGCCCTCGTACTCGAGCCCGGCGGCGCCGAGGAGCTGCGACTGCGGGCCGAGCGCGGAGCCGTACTGCCCGCCCCCGAGCCACATCCGCCGGTCGCCCGGCGAGCCCTTCCGCGCGAGCTTCACGAGCGGCAGCTCCTGCATCTGGTGCTCGTGCAGCACCCGGTCGTCCTCCCGCTCGAGCGCGATGCGCGCGACCCGCAGGCGCGCCGTCGAGCGCTGCTGGACCACGTACGCGCCCGGCGCGAGCGCGATGCGGCGCGGCTCGCCGGCGCGCGAGGGCAGCTCGGCCACCACCGCGCGCTCCGCGCCGTCGAACACGACGTACTCGCCGTCGCTGACCGGGGAGAGCGTGAGCTGCGCGCCGCGGCCGAGCTGCGTGAGCACGGGATCGCGCCGGCCGGTGAGCTCGTACCGGAAGCGCGCGTGCTGCGGGCCGGTGGAGGCCCCGAGCGTGGAGCGCAGGGTCTGGGCGTAGGCGTACTCGTAGGCCTCGCCGAGCGAGACCCTGCCGTCGCCGTTCGCGTCGGCCGCGCCGCGGAGCGCGGCCGCGAGGTGGAGCGTGAAGATGCCGCCGTGCTCGCCCTCGAAGGAGAGCTCGTCGTCGGCGGAGGAGGAGATGAGGATGTCGCCCTCCGGCCCCTGCTCCTCGAACCGCACCGCGAACGGTGGCGCGGGCGTGGAGCCCTTGCCCCGGGCCGCGGCGCCGGACTGGCAGGCGTCGAGCACGCCGATGCGGAGCTCGGCCGAGACGCCCTTCAGCCGGTGCAGGAGGAGATCCAGCGGGAGCACGGTGCCGGCGGGGTGGAGCGCCGCGGCGTCGGCGTGGCCGCTGTAGAAGAAGAGCAGCATCGAGGGCATCGGGCCGTGGCCGAGCGCGTCGATGGCGTCGAGCACCTCGGCGGCGTTCCGGTCGCGCAGCACGTGCACGTCGCCCGGCGCGAAGCCGCCGAGCTCCTGCAGCACGGCCGCGAGCCGCTCGACGTCGGCGCCGGTGTGGCGGAGCGGCCGCTCGCCGGGGAGGCCCGCGTCGGCCGCGACGAGGAGCGCCACGCGGGCGCCCTCCCCGGCCGGCGCCTGGGCCGCCACGAGCGCCGCGAGGGCGAGGGCGGGCGCGGCGATCATCGGGCGGCCTCCTTGTCACAGCAGAGGACGCGCACGGCGGCGTCCGGCAGCAGGGTGCGCTCGCCGGTCCCGAGCGCGCGGGCGCCGGCGGGCACGGGGATCGGCGCGTCCGAGAAGACGGCCGCGAAGCACTCGCGCCCCGGCACGGCGTCGAGGACGAAGCTCGCGGGCGAGGTGCCGCTCGCGGGCGCGGGCGCGGAGGCGGTCCCGTTCGGCGGGTAGAGCACCTGCAGGTTGCCGAGGCCGTCCCGCTCGAGGAGGAGCAGCCACGGGCGCGCCGTGCGGAAGCCGGCCATCAGCCGGTCGCCCGCGGCACAGCGAGCGCCCAGCGGGACCGGGCCGCCCGGGCGCTGCACCCAGAGCGCGAAGGCGTCGCCGCCCTTCCCGGCGAGCTCCGCGCTCGCGAGCGTGCCCGCCGGCCCGTGCGGTCCCGGCCGGGCCATCCGCGCGGATGGCCCGCCGGGGTACGTCCACACGAGCACGATCGCAACCGCGGCCGTGGCCAGCCCGGCGGCGCCCGCGAACCACCGCCACGCCCGCGGCGGGCGCGGCCGGGCGGCCGCCGGTGCGCGTGACGGCGGCCAGGGAAGCGGCGGCGGCGCGGCCTCGAACGCGGCCCGCTCCCGCTCCGCCGCCTCCGCCTCCGCGCGGCACGCGGCGCAGCCCGCGAGGTGCCGGCGCATTCGCAGCCGCTCGAGCGGCCCCGCCTCGCGGGCGAGGTGCCGCGCCCAGGCGAGCGGGCTCGGGTGGCGCGCGGCGGTCACGGCGCCTCCTCCTGGCCCTCGGCGACGAGCCGCCGGCGCGCGGCCTCGCGGAAGCGCTGCAGCCGCGTGTTGACCGTGACCCGCGAGCGGCCGACGAGCCCGGCGATCTCGCCCTGCGAGAGGCCGTCGACGAAGTGGTACTGCGCGATCGCGGCGGTCTCCGGGTCGGCCTCCGCGAGGATGGCGGACACGAGCTGGCGCGCCTCGACCCGGTCGCCGTGCGCCGGGCGGCCCACGTCGAGCGCGCGGGCCACGCCCGCCTGCCACTCCGCGCCGCGCGCCGCCCGGTTGCGCAGGCGGTTCAGGCAGCGGTGGGTTGCGGTCGCGAACAGGTAGGCCACCGGGCTCGACACTCCTTCCGTGCGCCCCGGGTCCTCGAGCAGCCAGAGGAACACCTCCTGCAGCGCGTCCCGGGCCTCGTCCGCGTCGCCGAGCAGCTCGCGGCAACGCCGCAGCACGGCGTAGCCGTGCGACGCGTACAGGCCCTGGATGTGCTCCGGGGTCACCTCTCCATGAGGCACGGCGGGGCGACCGCCTGTAAAGCCGAAACTGCGCTCCCGGTGAACCCGGTCAGGTGCCCGCCGGCACCGGCGGCACCAGGATCCGCACGAGGAGCCCTCGCCCCTCGGGCCCCGCGGTGACGACGGGATCCGCCCCCGCGTGCCGCAGGAGCTGGCAGGCGAAGGCGGCCGCCAGGCTGAGCTGGATCCGCCGCCCTTCCGGGCCGTCGACCTCGGCGAGGCCGGGATCGAAGAGCCGCCGCCGCTCCTCGTCGGAGACCGCGAGCCCCGCGTCGGTGATCACGATCGCGGGCTGGCCGCCGTGGTGCCTGGCAGCCGCGGTGATCTCGCCGCCGCGCTCCCGCCGCCGGCCCGGGCCGGCCAGGAACCGGAGCAGCCCGAGCACGCCGGCCTCGAGCGGCGCGGGCGCGGCGAACGCCTCGCACCGCTCGCCCGGCACGAGGCGCACCGGCGGCACCCCGGGCTCGGCGGGGAGCCCGGCGAGGCAGGCCGCGAGCAGGGCCGAGAGCTCCACGGCCTCCGGCGCGATCCGCCGGTCCGGCGCGGCGAGCGAGCGGAACGCGCCCACGAGGCCGCCGATCCGGCGGGTCCCCTCGGCGAGGTCCGCGAGGATGGCGGCGACCTCCTCCTCGGGGCCGGCCTCGCGCGGTGCGAGCCCCGCGTCCCAGGCCGCGCGCGCAGCGCGCACGAGCGCGGCCACCGGCTCCTCGAGCGCGGACGCGTTCGCGAGCAGCGTCGCGAGCGGGTTCGACACCTCGTGCGCGAGCGAGCCCGCGAGCCGGCCCGCGAGCGCGAGCTTCTCGGCCTGCAGGACCCGCTCCTGGGCCTCCCGCAGCCGGCGGTCGGTCCGGTCGCGCTCGACGAGCTGGCCGATGCGGTAGGCCATCGCGCCGAGGAGGTCGAGGTCCGCCGGCGCGAACGGCACCGGACCGCAGCGCGCCGCGAGCAGCACGAGGGGCTCCCCCTCGTGACAGGGCACGGGGAGCCAGATCGCGGCCCGCAGGCCGAGCGCGCGCAGGTGGGGGTCGACGCCCGGGTCCGAGGACGCGTCCTCGACCGCCACCGGACCCCCGCGGCGCAGCACGGCCGCCGCCCGGCTCCACGGCCCGCCCGAGAGCGGCACGCCGAGCTCGTCCTCGGGGATGCCGATCGCCGCGAGCACGGCGAGCGCCGAGACGGGGCGCTGCTCGAGCAGGGCGACGACGTCGGCCGCGAACACCTCCGAGAGCGTCGAGAGCGCCTCGTCGAGCACGGCGTCGAACGGGCCGCGCGCGGTGAGGATCGCGAACAGCCGGTTGAGGCGGGTCGTGTCCCGGACCGCGGCCTCGAGGGCGCGCAGGGCGGCCTGGTGGCTCGCGTCCCCGCACACGACCTCCGCGCCAGGCTCCCAGGGACGCGTCACGAGACCTCCGCCTAGAGCGCGATCGCGGTGAGCGTCGCGTTGTGGGTGCCGAGCACGCCCGCGGTGCGCGCGAACTCGGCGCAGCAGTAGAAGCCGAACGCCGGCACCGGGCCGGCCGCCGCCTGGAGGCGCCGCGGCTCTTCCCCGGCGCGAGGCCCGAAGATGGTGGCGCGCGCGGCGCAGCTGAAGGTGAGGAGCACCGCCGGGTCCGCGCGGCCTCCCAGGGCGGCCTCGGCGACCGGCTCGACCACCGACAGGAGCGAGTCCGCGTCGCCCTCCATCACCTGCACGGCGCTGCCGACCGCCGGCACGCAGCCCTGGATGACGAGGTGCCCCTCGGGCGTCCGCGTCCGCGCCACGCGGATCACCGTCGTGCCGTCGGGCTGGAGGAGGCCGAAGGGGTGGTGGATGGAGGTCGCCCAGAACCGCTCCGGCGTCAGCGTGCCGCGCTCGAGCCCCAGCTGCTCCTCGTACACGTCGGAGGCGGCGCGGCCGCCGAGCTCCATGATCCGCGTGCCCTCGGCGCGGGTGACGAGGAGCGGGATGCCCATCGGCCGCCAGCCGTGGCGGGTGACGGCGTGGAGCGGCGCCTCGCTCGCGATCCAGAGCGCCACCGCCCCCTCCTCCACGACGCGGTCGCCGTGGAACACGAGGGTGCGGACGAACCGCTGCTCGTCGCCGGCGCCCCCGCCGACGAGGCCGACCCGGGGTCCGGTCACCCGGTAGATGCCCTGCACGAGCCGCTGGAGGTCGCCGAGCAGCGAGTCGGCGAGGAGGACGATCGCGCCGTGCGCGCCCGGACCGGCGGCGTCGCGGCTCGCCCGCGCGAGCTCGCGCCCCGCGGCGTCCGGATCGCCGCGCGCGTGGGCGACGGACGCGGCGCCGAAGCGGTACGGGCCGGCGGACATCGCGAGCACGGCCACGCCCTCGCCGAACCCGAGGTACTCACCGTGGACGCACTCGCCCGAGCTGGTCGCGCCGACGAGCACGGCGTCGCCGGTCACCGCCCGGACGCCCGCCAGCAGGGCCGCCGGGTCGTACCGCGGGGTGGTGAACACGATGGCGAGCGCGGGCGGGTCATCGCCGAGCGCCACCACCGCGGCGCGCGCCGCCTCCCGGCCCGACTCGAACGCCTCCTCGCCCCGGCTCGTCCCCGTCCCGGCGCGTGCCCGCGTCGCCATGCCGCCCCCTGTACGCCACCGTACGCCGCCCCCCGGCTCCGTGGAGTGCGGCGCCTCGCCGCTGTCCCCTCGTAAACGATCGATTTGACTGACGGAGACGTGGACCCAGGGTTCGGGACCCGGCGCCGCGAGGCGACCGGCCCGTCAGAAGAGCCCGATGGTGAAGTGCGCCGCGTACCCGCGCTCGTTGATCGCGTGGTCCGGCGTGAGGTTCAGGCCGACGTCGAGGGCGGCGGGGCCGATGGGGGTCACGAACCGGATGCCCGCCCCGGCGTTCGCGCGCAGGTCCACGACGCGGAACTTGCTCGGGTCGAGCCAGAGGTTGCCGAAGTCGAGGAAGAGCCCGAGCTCCACCGTGGGCGACACCGGGACCCGGAGCTCACCCTTCGCGAGCACGAACGCCTCGCCGCCCTCGGACACGGGGCGGCTCCCCGCGGCGACGCGGCGGCCGCGGTCGGTGCAGCCGACGTCGGTCGGGCTCGTCGCGCAGTAGCGCCCCTCGGCGGCGAGGTCGCCGCGCACGTCCTCCGGGGTCATCTCCTCCTCGGTGTAGCCGCGCATCGAGGCGGCGCCGCCGAGGAAGAACCGCCGCGGCACGATGGTCTTCGAGTCGCCGTCGAGCGGGAACACCCGGCCGCCGCGCGCCGAGAGCGCGATCACCGAGGCGCCCACCGGCCAGTACATCGAGCCAGTCGCCTGGACCTTCACGAGGTTGGTGTGGATCTGCGAGCCGGGGAGGATGCCCAGCGCCGTCTTGCCGCCGTCGCCGAGCGAGCGCTGGTACTCCGCCGAGGCGAAGGCGTAGAAGCCGGAGTGCGGGTGCGCGGAGTTGTCGCGCAGGTCGAGCGTCACCGATGGGCGCACCGCGTGCAACGTCGTCACGCCCTCGTCGAAGCGGAGCCGCTCGAGATCGGCCTGGGTCACGATGCCGGCGGCCTGCGTCTTGTTGATGTCGTCGAGCTCGAGCTCGTACTGCAGCGAGTACGAGAGCCGGGAGGCGAGGCCGAAGTCGAGGCCGGTGATGGCGGCCACCCGGCGCAGGTCGTAGGCGCGCCGGTGGAGGATCTCGCCGATGAGGTCGGTGCGGATCCCCGCGTTCACCGGCAGCCCGGTCGCCGGGGCGCGCAGGCCGAGATCGGTGCGTCCCTCGATGACGTCCCGCGCGGCCTTGTTCACGAGCTCGGGCCGGTAGCTCAGCGCGGTGTTGACCGGATAGTTCACCTTCGCGCGGGCGGTGAGCTCCACCGCGCGGCCGAACAGGTTCGGGCGCAGGTACTCGACCGTCGCCCGCGGGCCGTTCGCGATGGAGAAGCCGACACCCTGCGCGAGCGTCGCGTACGGCCGCTCGGCGAGCTCGACCGCGAGGTCCTTCACCTCGGCCGGCACCTCCGCCTCCTGCAGGCGGAGCTCGACCGAGCGGAACACGCCGAGGCGGAGCAGCGCCGCCTGGCTGCGGGCGATCGCCTCGGGGTCGTAGGTCTGCCCCTCCCGCACCTCGACCGCGCGGCGCACGAGCGCGTCGCGGGTGCGCCGGTTGCCGGAGAGCACGACCCGGCCGATGCGGACCCGGGGGCCCTCCTCCACGACGAAGCGGAGCGCCGCGACGTGGCGGGTCCGGTCGAGGTCCTCCCGGGCCTCGACCCGGGCGTAGAGGTATCCGGCCGCGAGGTAGCGGCGCAGGAGCGCCGAGCGGGTCTCCTCGACCCTCTCGAACGCGAGCGGGTCCCCCGGCGCGAGGCGCGACTCCCGGGCGAGGACGTCGACGCCGAGCGCCGCGTTGCCCTCGAAGCCGATGGACTCCACGTGGACGCGCGCGCCCTCGACGAACCGCACCGTCACGTCCACGGAGCGGCGGGCGGCGTCGAGCGTCGCGGAGGTGCCGAGGTAGACCGCGTCGAGCCAGCCGTCGGCGCGATAGAGGTCGGCGACCTTCTCGCCGGCGCGATCCCAGGCCTCCGGGTCCCAGGTGCGGCTGGGCGCGAGCGCCCCCGGGGGCTCCGGCGGCGGAGGCGGGCGCGCGTCCGGGAACGCGGCGAGCGCGAGGCGGGCGCGGTCGGCCTCCGGCGGCGGCCCCGGCACGCCCTCCTCGTCGAGGAAGGCGACGAGCCGGGCACGCAGGAAGCGGGCGCCGCGCTGCGCGGCGTCGTCGATCCGGAGCGCGCCCATGCGGTAGGCGACCCCCTCGTCGACGTGGAAGGTGAGCCGGACGGCGTCCGGCGCCTCGGCCTCCTCCACCTCCACGCGCACCGCCGCGTGGCCGCGGGCGCGGTACCAGGCCCGGATGCGCTCGGCGGACGCGTCGATGGCGGGCAGGTCGAGCGGCAGCTCCGGGTCGAGCCCGAGCTCCCGCTCGAGCACGCGGGCGGTCGCGACCGCGTTGCCGCGGAACCCGAGCTCGAACCTCGGCCCGGGCTCGATCCGCACCTCCACGGTCGCCCGGGAGCCGTCGACGTCCACGGCGGGCGCGAGCACCCGGGCGCGGCGCCACCCGGCCTCGCGGAGCCCGTTCCCGAGCGCGCGCAGGTCGGCGGCGAGCACCGCCTCGTCGAGCACCTCGCCCACCCGGGCGCGCAGCGCCGCGGACGCCGCCGCGGCCCCGCCCGGCTCGCCCACCACCCGGACCGCGGCGACGCGCACCGGCTCGCCGGCCCTGACCGAGAGCACCACGACCCCGTTCGGCTCCTCGGTCGCGCGCACCGTGGCCGCGCGCCAGCCGCGCCGTGAGAGCTCCGCGGCCGCCGCCGCCTGCGCGGCGTCGAGGTCGGCGCGCTCGTACGGCTCGCCGGGCACGAGGCGCGCGGCCGTCCGCAGGAGCTCCGCGTCGACGGCGGCCGGCCCGTCCCACCGCACCACGACGCTCCCGATGCGCGTGACCGGCTCGGCCTCGAGAACGAGGGTGACCCACCGCCCTGCGCCGCTGGCCGCGGCCGGCTCCGCGGGCACGGCCCGGAACGTGAGCTGCCGGAAGCGGCCGGTCTGGTAGAGCCGCTGCACCGAGCGGCGCAGCGCGCGCGACGACAGCGGATCACCCGGCGCCACCGCGAGGAGGTCCCGCACCGCCGCGGCGTCCTCCCCGGGCGGCAGCGCGAGGCGCACCTCGGCCACGCGGACCGGCCCCGCCTCCTCGGCCTGGGCCGCGAGCGCCGGCCCGGCGAGGGCGAGGAGGAGCGCGATCGTCAGCGATCGTTCCATTCCCACCGCAGCTTGAGGTCGAGGCCGTGGTCGCCCGTGGCGACGTCGGGGTTGTCGTTCTCCCACTGGTACTGGAGCGCGGTGTGGCTGCCGAGCTTGAGCTCGGCCTGCGCGCGCTGCCCGCGCGCGGCGCCCAGCGGCGCCTGGTAGCGCAGCCGCAGCCGGTCCTTCATGAGGTAGGACTCGAACTCGGCGCGCGGCTCGACCTGGCCGGTGCCCTCGGAGTAGGCGCTCGTGATGCGGACCGAGAAGTCGCGCAGGACGCCGTTCCGCGGGAGGAACCGGCGCACCTGCTCGTCGAGGCCGGAGGCGGAGACGAGCGCCTGGGCCGCGGCGGCGGTGGCGACGCCCGCCATGCCGTCGCCCGCCGCGGCGTCGCGGCGGGTGAAGCCGAGCGAGAGCAGGGTGATGATGTCGGGCTCGGAGAGCGCCGGTGAGCTCGTGAGCGTGAGCTGCGGCTTCTCCATCGACCCGAAGATGTGCATGAACACCTGGTAGTCGCGCACCTGGGCCTCGCCGTGCGCGTCGAGCGCCAGCTCGACCTTGCTGCGCCCGGTGAACTCGACCACCGCGTGGGAGAGGTCGAACTCGTTGCCACGGAAGACCGCGCGGCTGCCCTCGGCCATGGCGAGGCTGCCGAGCAGGCCCGGCGCCGCGAGCGTCCCGGTGAGGAGGAGGTCGCCCGTCACAGGCCCGCGCACGAGGTCGTTCTCGATGCGGACGTCGCCGTCGACCGCGATCTGCACGTCGAGGCGGAGCCACTCGCCCGCCTTGTCGTACGGCCGCGGCGGCGGCGGCGGCTTCTTGCGGAGCTCGAGCACCGCCTTCTCGATGCCGACGTCCTCGGTGTAGCGGGCCCGCACCACGTGGATGCGGCCGCCCAGGGTGGACGCGTCGGGGGTGCCCGAGAGCTCCACCCGGCCGGAGAGCGTCGCCGGGAGGTAGGCGGGCACCTGCACCGGGACCTCGTCGAGGTCGCCCTTGACGTGCACCCGGGCGAGCGCGAGCCGCCGGAGCTCGAGCTCGCCCTCGAGCCGCGCCCGCCCGCCGTTCACGGTGGCGGTGAGGCCGTCGAAGAGGATCTTGTTCTGCGAGAAGGCGAGGTCGCCCGCGACGTCGGCCAGCGTCACGTTCGAGCCCTTGAGCTGCATGCCGACCTCGTCGAGGCGGCCCGAGCCCACCAGCACCGGCGCGGCCGGCGTGCCGCCGACGTGCGCCTCGAGCCGGAGCTGGCCGTAGGGCCGGCGCACGTTCGGGAAGAGCGCCGAGAGGAGCCGCACGTCGAGGGCGCCGCTCGCCGAGGCGTCGAGCTCGCCGCCCGGCGCCTGGCTCCCGCCGAGCGTGAGCTCGGTGTTCGGGCCCACGAGCGTCACCGGGGCGAGCTCCACCCTGCCCTTCGCGGCCTCGAGCACCACCGGCGCCGCGGCGCGCACCCGGAAGTCCGCCCAGGACGCCTCGAGCGCCTCGAGCCGGACCCGCGCCCGCGCGTTCGGGAGGTCCACGAGCTCGCCCTGCGCCTCGGCCCCGCCGCGCAGGACCACCTTCGCCTGGCCCGGCGCGCCGTTCCAGAGCCGGGCGGCGTCGTCGAGGTCGACGGCGAGCGTCGCCTGGAACGGGCGGCGGCCGGAGAGCCGCGCCTCGCCCTTCAGATCCAGCCCCTGCCCGCTCCCGGTGAGGACGAGCCGCTCCCCCTCGACGGTCCCGCCCGCCTGGATCGCGCCGAGCTGGAGGCCGCCGATCGCCGCGCCGTGGGCGCTCGCCGCGAAGCGGACCTTGGGGACCTCGTAGCTCCCGAGGAAGCGCGCGGTGCCGCTCGCCGAGCCGGCCCAGGCGCCGGGGAGGCCGAGGTCCGCGAGCCGCCAGCCGGCGAAGGAGGTCTCGAGGTCCCAGGCGAACGGGGGGACGATGCCCGAGGTGCCCGCGACGCGCAGCACGCCGTCGCCCCGGCGGAGCTCGGCGCCGTCGACGCGCATCTCGCGGCCGCGGTGGATCCGGCCCGAGCCCTTGCCGCCGTCGAACGGGCACCCGAGCAGCGTGCCGGCGCCCACCCGGCCCTCGAACTCGGCGTCGAGCGCGTCGGCCGGGCCGGTGGCGGTGCCCGAGACCTCGGCGTCGCCGTCCATCGCGTCGCGCATCGTCCGCGCCGACGGGATGAAGTCCATCGCGCCCTCGAAGAGGTCGCGCAGCCGCCCCTTCGCCTCGAAGCGCGAGGACACCACGTGGGCGGGCGCGCGGGCGAGGTCGACCACGCCCTCGCCCTTCCAGCGCGTGACCCCGCGGAGCCCCTCGGCGCGGGAGAGCCGGAGGAGGAAGTCGTCGTAGGTGAAGTCGGAGGACCCGTTGCCGAGGTCGAGGTCGAGGAACCGGAAGCCCGCCACCTTCACGCGCCCGGCGATGCGCGGGTTGCCGTACGGCGCGGCCCCGCCTGCGAGCTCGACCTGCGCGAGCCCGCGCCACGGGACCGCCGCCACCCGGCCGAGGGCGTCGAGGTCGACCTCGCCGCGCCCCTTCACCTCGAAGCCGCGCGCCGGGTCGAAGTAGGCGGACGCGTCGACCACCGCGGTGCCCCGGCCGACCTCGACCTTGGCGTCCTTCACGTGGAGCCCGTCGAGGTCGATCCGCGCCGGGAGCTCGAGCCGCGCCTTCTTGAACGCGAGCACGCCCGGGTCGCTCGCGCCGGCGAGGTAGGAGCGGGTGAGCGCGCGGAACTCGCGCGCCTCGCCGGTGAGGACGCCCTGCACCACGGGGTGCTCGAGCGGCCCGGCGAGGTGGGCCTTGCCGTCGAGCCGGGTGGTCACCCAGGCGCCGGTGATGCCGAAGCGGTCGAGGAGCTCGGCGAGCTCCACGTTCTCGAGCTGCACGTCGGAGTCGAGCGGGACCGCCCTCCCGAAGCCGATGGTCAGCCGCCCGGTCGCCCTGCCCGCGCCGACGGGGATGGCGACGCGCTCGAGCTGCACGTCGTGGTCGGTCACCTTCACCGACGCCGAGCCGTCGCCCGCCGTGAAGGGGCCGATGCGGAAGCCCTTCATCCTGGCCTCGGCCTCGACGAGCGGCGACGCGAGCTTGCCCTTCACGCGCCCGCGCGCCTCGATCTCGCCCGCGACGTCGATCGGGACGTCGATGAGCCTGAACAGCTCGACCGCGCCGCCGTGGCCGCTCGCGCGCAGGTCCAGCGACGGCGCGCAGAGGTCCTCGATCCGCCCCTCGGCGGTGACGGCGAGCCCGGGCACCGCCACGTCGAGCCGGCGCAGGTCGACGCCGGAGAGGTCCATGGCGAGGTCGCCGTCGGCGCTGATCGCGCCCGTGACGTCGCGGTGGCCCGCCACGAGGTGCAGGCCTTCCACCTTCGCCTCGACCCGCGTGGTCCGGAGCACGCCGGCGAGCGCCCTCAGGGCGCCGGTGGCCGGCCGGGAGTGGACGTCGACGCGCGCGGCCTCGAGCCGGGCGCCGCCCGCGAAGGTGAGGTCGACCGAGCCCTCCTCGACGGTGAGGCGCTTCACCTCGACCGCGCCGAGGAGCCCGCGGTCGCAGCCGCCGCCCTTCGTGCGCTCGGGCACGGTGGCCCGGACCCGCGGGCGGACCACCCGGAGCTCGGCGAGGTGGATCTGGCGGCTCATCGCCTGGACCGCGGCGAGGCGGGCCGCGAGCGCCTCGACGGCCACGAGCGGCGCGCCCGGGGGTCCGACCTCGAGCCCGTCGAGCTCGACCGAGAGCGAGAGCGGGCGGATGCGGCACGCGGCGACCCGCACCGGCTCGCCGGACGCGGCGGCGAGCCGCGCGCGGACCACCGTGCAGAGCTCCTCGCCCGCCTGCGGCGTGGAGAGGACCGCCAGCGTCGCGCCCACGAGCGCGAGCACGAACACGAAGAAGATCAGGGCGGCGGTCCGCTTCCTCACCGGCTCCATTCTCCCATTCCGCCGGAGAGGGCGGAAGGGACCGTCATTTCAGCGATTCGAGGTACCGGTCGATCTCGGCGAGGTCGACCTTGCCGCGGCCGCCGGGGCCGGCGGCGCCGGGCTCGGGGGCGGCCTCGAGGCCGAGGTCGCGGGCGACCTTGTCGACGAAGCGATCGTCGAGCTCCCGCTGCCGGGCCAGGAAGCCCTCGAAGAGGGCGTTGTCGCACAGCGTGTTGATCACGCGCGGCGTGCCGCGCGAGTGCGCGTGGACGCGCGCGACGGCGGCCGGGGTGAAGGGCATGCGCGGCGCGCCGGCGAGGCGCAGGCGGTGCTTCACGTACGCGTCGGTCGCCTCGGCGCTGAACGGCTCGAGCCGGTACTTCAGCGCCACCCGCTGCGCGAGCGGCGGGTCGAGCCGGAGGTTGTCCTCGATCTCGGGCAGCCCGAAGAACACGAAGGAGATGAGCTTCGAGTCGGGGACCTCGAGGTTGAGCAGGCCCCGGAACTCCTCCATGATCTCGCGCGAGGCGAGCATCTGCGCCTCGTCGATGAGGACGACGGCCTTCTTGCCGGCCTCGTGGATCCGGATGAGCCGCTGGTAGAGCTGCGACAGGAGCGCGAGCTTCTCCTCGGCGGGCGCCTCGACCCCGAGCTGCATCGCGATCCGCTTGAGCAGCCAGGCCGGGGTGATGCCCGAGTGGATGATGACGAGGAGCGCGGCCTCGTACTCCTCCTCGGGGAGGCTGTCGAGCATGCGGCGGGCCAGCGTGGTCTTGCCCGCGCCGACGTCGCCGACGAGCACCGCGAGCCCCTTCATCGACGAGACCACGTGCATCAGCCGGGTCAGCGCCTGCGCGTGCTGCGCGGAGGCGTAGTAGAAGCGCGAGACCGGCGCGTTCGAGAAGGGCTCCTGCGACAGCTCGTGGTACTCGAGGTAGTTCACGTTCTCTCGGACGGGCTACAGGTAGCCGATGTTCTTCTTGCCCGGGGCCGGCGCCGGGGCCGGCTCGGGCGCCGGCGCCTTCACGGTGGTGCGCGCGCCGGGCGGCCGCGCGCCGCGCTCGTCGCGGGGCGGGTGGCCCGGACCGCCGCCGAGCGCGGCGACGCGGCCCTTCACGTCGCGGTAGGCCGGGTCGGCCTTGACGATCTTCTGCAGGACGTAGAGGGCGACCTCGGGGTCACCCGCCGCCTCGTACGCGCCGGCGAGGTCGTAGTGGATCGCCTTCGCCGCGTCGCGGGAGAGCCAGTCGGACCCGAGCGCGCGGCGCAGCACCAGGATCGCCTCCCGGTGCTGGCCCTGCTGCATGCGGCAGAGCGCGATCATCGAGAGGCAGTCGACCTCGCGCTTGCGGTCGCGCATCGCGGTCTCGAACTCCTTCACCGCGTCGTCGACGAGCCCCATCTCCTTGTAGGCGATGCCGAGGTCGTAGTGGGTGGCGCTGTCCTCGGGGCGCACCGTCTCGGCGACGCCCTTCTTGAACTGGTTGAAGACGTCCTCGACCGAGTACTGGAAGTCGTCCGCGGCCGCGGCGGGCTCGGCCTCGCCGCCGAGCTCCTCGGCGAGCTCGCGGGCGATGTCGAAGCTCTCGTCGCCCGACGACGCCTCGACGTTGACCGGCGAGGGGCGCGGCGTGCCCACCGGCGGCGTGGGCGTGCGGCGCGCGGCCGGCGGCGGCGCGGGCGGGGCGTCCTCGTACGGCTCGCCGGCGTCGGCGGGCGCGGCCTCCTCCGTGGCGTCCCCGGCGGTCGCGCCGCCGAGCTCCGCGAGGCGCCGCAGCACCTCGCGGTGACCGGGGTGGCGCGCGAGGAGCCCCTCGAGCGACTCGCGGGCCTCGTCGCGCAGCCCCTGCTGCAGGAAGAACTCGGCCTCCTCGAGGTCCTCGGAGAGGTCCTCGACCTCGAGCTCGGCCTCGAGGGCCGGGGCGGGCGGCGGAGGAGGAGGCGGCGGCGTGACGATGGGCGCGGGGCGCGCGCCGGGCGGGCGGCCCGGGGCCGGGGGCGCGCGCGCCGGGCGGCGGGCCGGGCGGCGGGGCGGCGGCGCGGGGCGGCGGGCGGACGGGCTCCGGCTCGGGCTCGTCCTCGTAGGCGGCCCGGTCCGAGACGTCCTCGCCGCCCTGGTCCTCGACGACGACGCGCTCCTCGACGATCTCCTCCGACTCGGCGGAGGCGAGCGCGACCTGCTCCACGAGCTCGTCGTCGGTCTCCGGCCCATCGCCGATGGCGGTGGGCTCGAGGACGGTCTGCCCGCTCGTCTCGGGCTCGTCCTCGACGATCTCGTCCTCCTCGTGCGCGGCGGCGGTGAGGGCGAGGTCGTCGGGCTCGGCGGCGGGGACGGCGTGCGCGAGGAGGTCCCCGGCGGCGCCGGCGGGCGCGACCGGCGCGCCGGTCGCGAGCGCGGAGAGCTCGAGGAGCTCGGGGTGGACGGGATCGATCTGCCGGAGGCGCGCGAGGGCCTCGGCGGCGCGGTCGAGCGCGGAGCGCGCCGCGTGGGCACGCACGGCGCGGGCGGCCGAGGTGGCGGCCTCGCCGGTGCGCCCGGCGGAGAGGTGGATGTCGCG
Source organism: Anaeromyxobacter sp. (assembly GCA_046351695.1). Lineage (GTDB taxonomy): Bacteria > Myxococcota > Myxococcia > Myxococcales > Anaeromyxobacteraceae > Anaeromyxobacter. The sequence goes on from JAXLYA010000005.1 coordinate 272,821, forward strand.
CGAACGCTCGTGCGCCTCGGCGCAGCTCGGGTCGACGAGGAGGACCTTGCGGAGGTGGTCGAGCGCCTTGTCGTGGAGCCCGTACTTCACGTAGACGTCGGTCTCGGTGAGGAGCTTCGGGATCGCGTCGGCGGTGAGCTCGCGCCCGGCGCCCTGCGCGCCGGCGGCGAAGAGGCCGGTCGAGGTGGCCGGGCGGGCCGGGGCGGGCGGCGGCGCGGGGACGTGGAGCGGCGCGTTCCGGACCGGGGCGGGCTGCGGCGGGGGGCGGGGCGCGGGCGGCGGCGGGGCCGGCGCGTGCGCGGGGGCCGCCTGCACGCCCAGCACCGCGGAGGCGTCCTCGTCGTCGGGCGCGACCTCGAGGACCTTGCGCCAGGTGGAGCGCGCCTCCTGGTTGCGGCCCATCTCCTCGTAGACGTGCGCGAGCTCCTTGTAGACGGAGACCGTCTTCGAGGTCTGCCCGAGGTCGTGGAACGCCTGGGCGAGGAGCGTGAGCGTCTCGAGGTCCTTCGGGTTCGCCTTGAAGCAGAGCTGCAGCTTCGCGAGCGCGCGCTTCGTGTCGCGCTTGTTGAGGTAGAGGTGCGCGAGCTCGCGGGTGAGCGTGAGGTCGTCGGGCGTGAGGCTCGCGAGCCGCTCGGCGATGCGCAGGTACTCGTCGGCGCGGTTGTGCTTCTTGAGGTGATCTGCGGCGCGGCGGAAGCACTCGATGGCCGGCGCGGTCTGCCCGGCCCGCACGTGCAGCTCGCCGAGCTTGATGGAGGAGGCGATGTTCTCGGGGTCGAGCTCGACCATCCGGCGCAGCACGTCGGTGAGCCGCGCGACGTCGCCCGCCTTCTCGTACGCCTGGGCCATGAACTGGAACTGGCCCATCGCGTCGGAGAGCAGCCCGAGCTGCTGGTACAGCGCCGCGAGCCGCTCGTTGACCCGGACCTCCTCCGGGTCGAGCTTCACGATCTGCTTGTAGACGGCGACGGCCTTGAGGAAGAACCCCTGCTCCGCGTACGTCTCGGCGACGCGGGTGAAGGCCTGGGCGGCCTCGTGGTCGCTGCCCTTCTTCTGGTGGAGCTCGCCGACCTTCAGGAGGATCCGGACGTCCTTCGGATCCTCCGCGAGGATGCGCTCGTAGCTCTTGATCGCCTTGTCGAACGCCCCCTTCTGCACCAGCTTGGTGGCCTCGGCGATGATCTTGTTCTTGTCGAGGGCCATCGAGCCGGGCGGGCGCTGCGCAGGGAACGGCCACGCCAGGGCGGCGGCGGCGTCGGGCAGACGCCCGGCGCGCCGGCGCCGGGGCGGAGCCGTGGGCGCATTCGAGGGTAGTGGAAGGGTCCGGGGCGGTCAAGCCGAACGCCGCGAACCCACGCAGGAATTTCCCGATTACGGCACCCGCGGAGCGTCCCTCGACTCCGGCGCGCTGCGCGCGCCTACGCTCGGGATGAACGGACTCCCCGAGTCCCGCCCCGGGGGCTCCGCGGGGAGGGGGCCATGCCCCCTCGAAACTCAGGCCGGGGTCCCGCTCAGGATCTGCTCGACGAGGCGCGTGTCGTACTTGCCGGCCCGGAACCGCGGGTCCGCGAGGACCCGGCGGTGGAACGGGATGTTGGTCTTGATCCCCTCGACGACGTACTCGTTGAGCGCCCGGGAGGCGCGCTGCAGCGCGATCTCGCGGGTCCGGCCGGTGATCACGAGCTTCGCGACGAGCGAGTCGTAGTACGGCTGCACCTTGTACTGCTCGTAGGCCATCGTATCCACGCGCACGCCGTACCCGCCGGGCTGGTGGTACCCGGTGATGCGGCCCGGGGACGGGGCGAACGTGGCCGGGTCCTCGGCGTTGATGCGGAACTCGATGGCGCAGGTCTGCGGCCGGATGGACTCCTGGCTCCGCTCGATCTTCTGGCCCGCCGCGAGCCGGATCTGCTCCCGCAGGAGGTCGAGCGCGTAGACCTGCTCGGTCACCGGGTGCTCGACCTGGATGCGGGTGTTCATCTCCATGAAGTAGTAGCGGCCCTTCTCGTCCATCAGGAACTCGATGGTCCCGACGTTGTTGTAGCCGATGCGGTTCATGGCCGAGAGGGCCACCTCGCCCATCTCCTTGCGGAGCTCGGGCCCGACCGCGGGGCTCGGGGCCTCCTCGATGAGCTTCTGGTGCCGGCGCTGGACCGAGCACTCGCGCTCGCCGAGGTGGATGATCGTGCCGTGCTCGTCGGCCACGATCTGCATCTCGATGTGGCGGGGCTGCTCGACGTAGCGCTCGAGGTACATCGAGCCGTCGCCGAACGCGGCGAGGGCCTCGCTCGAGGCGGTCTCGAAGAGCCGCTTCACCTCGGAGAGCTCGCGGGCGATCTTCATGCCGCGCCCGCCGCCGCCGGCGGCCGCCTTGAGGATCACCGGGAAGCCGATCTGCTGCGCGACCTGCTCGGCCTCCTCGCCGTCCTTCAGCTTGCCGCGCGCGCCGGGGAGGAGCGGCAGGCCGGCCTTCTCCATCGCCTCGCGGGCGGCGACCTTGTTGCCCATCAGGCGGATCATCTCGGGCCGGGGCCCGATGAACTTCATCTTCATCCGGGTGACCATCTCCGCGAACTCGGCGTTCTCGGAGAGGAATCCGTACCCCGGGTGGACGGCGTCGCAGCCGGTGAGGTCGGCCGCGGCCAGCAGCGCCTTCTGGTTGAGGTAGCTCTCCTTCGACGGCGGGGGCCCGATGCAGATGGCCTCGTCGGCGAAGCGCACGTGGAGCGACTCGGCGTCGGCGGTGGAGTGGACCGCCACCGTCGCGATCCCCAGCTCCTTGCACGCCCGGACGACCCGGAGGGCGATCTCGCCCCGGTTCGCGATGAGGACCTTCTTGAACATGGCGGCTAGCCCGGGACGATGCGGAAGAGGGGCTCGCCGTACTCCACCGGCGTCGCGTTGAGCACGAGGATCTCGGCGACCGTGCCGTCGGTCTCGGCCTCGATCTCGTTCATCAGCTTCATGGCCTCGACGATGCAGAGCGTCTGGCCCTTCTTCACCTTGGCGCCGACCTCGACGAAGGACGGCGACTCGGGCGACGGCGACCGGTAGAAGGTGCCGACGAACGGCGAGGTGACGACGATGCCCGGCTTCGCCTCGGCCGCGGGGGCCGGGGCCGCGGCGGCCGGGGCCGGCGCGGCGGCGGGCGCCGGGGCGGCCTCGGCGGGCGCGGCCCAGGCGACGGCCTGGGCGGGGCGGACGGCGGCCGGGGCGGCGCCGCCGCGGCGGATGACCACCTTCTCGGCGCCGCGCTGCCACGCGATGTGCGTGACGTCGCTCTTCTCCACGAGGGAGACGAGGCGCTTCACGTCGTCCATCGAGAATCCGGCGGCTGCCGGGCCGGCGACCTTCGCCACGGGCTTCTTGGGCATCGTCGAGCTCCTCGTTGAAAGAAGAAGGGCGCCGCGGCTTCGCCGCGGCGGGTCAGCCTGCGACGCGCGTCAGGTACTCGCCGGTGCGGGTGTCGATGCGAAGGAGGTCGCCCTCGTTGATGAAGAGCGGGACGTTCACCACGTAGCCGGTCTCGAGCGTGGCCGGCTTGGTCGCCCCGGACACGGTGTCGCCGCGGACGCCGGGGTCGCACTTCGCCACGCGCAGGTCCATCGCGTTCGGCAGGGTCACGCCGATCGCGCGGCCGTTGTAGAACAGGATGTGCGTGGTGGTGTTGTCCTTGATGTAGTTCCGCGCCTCCCCCATCTGCTCCTCGGTGAGGAAGGTCTGCTCGAAGTTCTTGTTGTCCATGAAGTTGTAGTGCTCGCCCTCCTTGTAGAGGTACTCCATCTCCTTCTCCTCCACGTCGGGCTTGCCCACCACGTCACCGGACTTGAACGTCTTGTCGATCGTGCGGCCCGTGATGAGGTTCTTGATCCGGGTCCGCACGAACGCCGAGCCCTTGCCGGGCTTCACGTGCTGGAACTCCACGATCTCCCACGGTTCCTTGTCGATCTCGATCTTGAGGCCCCGGCGGAACGCCGAAGTGTCGAGGGTGTCGGCCATGTCTTTCGATGCCTCCAGCTGCGAAGTTGAGGGCCCGGGCTCGGCGCGGCGCTGTGTTACGGCGCGGTGCGCCCGCTAGAGCTCCGAGCGAAGCCGCGGGGCGGTGACGCGGAGCTTGAAGCGCGCCTTGCCGACGTTCCCGTCGGGCGCAAGCGCGAGGACCATGAAGTGCTCGGACGAGATGAACCGGGCGACCGCGAGGACCTTGTCGGTCGCGATGGAGACCTCGGCGACGCCGCCCGCCTGGTAGGCCTCCGCCGCCTCGCGCGCGCTCCGGAACACCCCGGAGTACTCCACGAGCAGCGACTTCATGTCGACGTCGGCGCCGCCCTGGACGTGCGCGTCGACCTCGATGCCGTCGAAACCCATGAGCGTGCACGCGAGGGCGCCTTCGACGCTCTCACAGACCTCGGCGAGGTGCTCGCGGATGCCCATGGTTGGACGAACCCTTAGCCCGCCCCCCCCTATCCGGTCAAGGATCGCGCTCGGGCGCGCACCCTAGGGCGTGACGCAGGCGGCCGTCGCGAGGTTCTGCGAGAGGAGGCCCGCGGCCGACACCGCGCCGGGCGGGCAGGTCACGAGGACCTCGCCCGCGGCGCACGTCGGCAGCGCGGCGGCCGCGAGGCAGCCCGTGCACAGCTTGATGGGGATCTCGAAGTTGCCGGTCTCGAAGGAGGAGCCGTCGCCGAGCTTCCCCCGGATCGTCGGCTTGGCGATGATCTCGGTCAGGCCGGCGGGCAGCGCGGTGGCGTTGATCGCCGCCGCGGGGCCCTCCGGCAGCACGTAGAGCGAGACGACGCTCGAGCCGCCGGCGAGCACCACGTTCTGCATGCGGTAGGTCGCGGAGGGCACCGCCACGGGGCCCTCGTACTCGATGGTGACCTCCTCCATGAACGCGTCGTGGCTGTTCACCCGGCCGGTCCCGGGGTTGGTGTTGTCGAGGAGCTGGTTCTTCACCTCGACGATCATCCACATGCGGTCGCCGGCCGCCGCGTTGTCGAAGACCCAGGCGCCGATGGAGAAGTTGTCGCAGGTGTCGCTGAAGGTGCAGGCGTCGGCCCCGGGCGGCGCGCAGACGCCGACCAGCTCGACGAAGGGCTTGTTCTTCACGCAGCCGGCCGCGAGGACGAGGCCGGCGAGGAGGGCGATGCGGAGCGGGGTCTTCATGGCCGTCACCTAGTTCCCCGCCGCGCCGGGCGCCGGCTGCCGGTTGAGCACGCGGGGCGTGATGAAGATGAGGAGCTCGGTGTGGTCGTCCGTCTCGGTGTTCGACCGGAAGAAGTACCCGAGCAGCGGCAGGTTGCCGAAGAACGGCACCTTGCGGACGCCGTTCGAGGTCGAGCGGGTGTAGATGCCGCCGATGACGGTGGTCTCGCCGTCCTTCACGAGCACCTCGGTCTCGGCCTCGCGCTTCTGGATGGAGGGCTGGTTGTTCGCGCCGGTGAGCTGCGGGTTCGGCGTGTTGTTGGTCGCCTTGATCTTGAGGAGGATCGAGCCGTCCGCGGAGACGTGCGGCGTCACCTTGAGCTCGAGCTTCGCCTCGATGAACACGGTGTTCACGCCGGACGCGGAGGTCTGCGAGAACGGGATCGAGATGCCCTGCCCGATCGTCGCCTCCTTGTTGTCGACCGTGGCGATCTTCGGGGCGGAGACCGTCTTCGCCTCGCCCGAGTTCTCGAGGGCGGAGAGGCGGAGGTTCAGGTTGAAGGCCCCGCCCGCGGACCCGAAGATGAAGCCGAGGGCGCCGCCGCTGCCGTCGCCGACCGCCGCGGGGAGCGAGACGGCGTAGTTCGGGGCGCTCGCCGTGCCGATGCTGTTGCCGGAGTTGCTCGAGCCGCCGGTGACCGCCACGTTGTTCGGGAAGACCGCGCCGGTCGGGTTGCCGGTGGCCTGCGTGAAGGCGGCGTTGCCGCCCCACTGCACGCCGAGGGCGCGCGAGAAGTTGGACGAGGCCTCGACGATGCGGCTCTCGATGAGGACCTGCGGGATCTCGGTGTCGAGGTTGCGCACGAGCCCCTCGGCGCGGACCAGCGCCTCCTGCACGTCCTTCACGACGATGACGTTGGTGCGCTCGTCGACCGTGGCCGAGCCGCGCTCGGTGAGGAGGTCCTTGATCTTGGTGGCCACGTCGGCCGCGCGGGCGAAGTTGACCGGGATGATGCGCACCTTGATCGGCAGCGTCGGCTGGCGGGACTTCTCGGCCTCGGCGCGGGACTTCGCCTCCTCCGCGAGGAGGTCGTACTTCGCGATGCGGATGACGTTGCCCATCTCCTCCTTGCCGAGCCCCTTCGAGCGCAGCACGATGTCGAGGGCCTGGTCCCAGGGAACGTTGCGCAGCGTGACGGTGACCTTCCCCTTCACGTCGTCGGCGACCACGATGTTCTTCTTCGAGACGTCGCTGATGAGCCGGAGCAGGTTGCGGATCTCGATGTCGTGGAAGTCGAGCGTGATGCGGCGGCCGGTGTAGCCGCGGGCCTGGGGTGCGCCGGAGAGCGCGTAGCCGGGGGCCTCGGTGCCGAAGCCGGCGGCGGCGGGGGCGTTGGCGGCGGCCTCGACGGGCGCCCGGGCCTGCGCCGGCGCGGAACCCCGGGGCTCGAACACCCACGCGAGGCCGTTCGGCGTCTCGACGATGCGGTCCTCCGCGGGGGCGCGCAGGGTCGCGACCACCTTCACCTGGCCGGTGGCCGGCTGGTTGAAGGCGGAGAGCAGCTGCACGGGGCCGGCGAGGGCGGACGTGTCGAGCGTGCGCTCGAGCTTCTTCGGCAGGGTGGCGCCCTCGAGCGAGAGCACCGCGGTGCGGTCGTCGGGGCGGGTCACCGTGAAGCGGGCCTTGCCGTCGATCTCGACCCGGGCGCCGGAGGCGGCCTGGCGGAAGCGGAGGTCGGCGAGGCCGGCCGCGGCGCCGGCCTTCGGCGTCGCGGAGGGCAGCGTGACCGAGCGGGCCGGCTGCTTCACCGGGGCGGCCGCGGTGGCCGGAGCGGCCTTCACCACGACGGCCACGCCGCCCGCGGCGCGGGCGAGCTCGTAGCGGGGCAGCTCGCCGGCCGCGTCGAGCACCACGCGGACGGTGTCGGCGTCGGGGCGGCCGAAGCGGACCTTGTCGAAGCCCGCGGCGGAGACGTCCTGCGCGCCCTTCGGCGCCTTCCGGACGCCGTGCAGGTCGAGCGCGAGGCGAGGCGGGTTCGCGAGCTCGATGACCTCGACCTTCGCGACGCCCCCGTCGAGCTGCAGGACGACGCGGTCGGTGCGGGCGCCGACCTTGAGGAGCGCGCGCGCGGGCTTCGCGACCTTCGCGACGGAGAGCCTGCGGGAGACGAGGTTCGGGTCGGCGGGCGCGGGAGCGGGCGCGGCAGCGAGGGGTGCGGCGGCCGGGGCCTCGGGGGGCGGAGGGGGCGGCGCGAGGGCGAGCTCGGCGGCGGGCTCGGGCTCGACGGGTGCGGGGGCCGTGGCGGCGGCGGTGGCCTTGTCGTCGAGCACGCGCACGACCACGGCGTCGCCGCGGGGGGCGACCTCGTACTCCCGCGGGCCGTCGAGGGCCACGATCACCCGGCCGACCGCGTTCTTGTCGTCCTGGTACTGCGCGGTGGTCACGGCGAGGACGCCGCCCTGGCCGACCTGCAGCGGCGCGACCTTCGAGACGTCGGCGCCGGTGAGATCGACGACGAGCCGCGGCGGGTCCTGCAGCTTGAACACGGTGTACGACGGCGCGCGCGAGCCCTGGATGACGAGCTCGACGGCGCCGTTCGTGGCGGCGGCCTCGACGGCGCGGATCTCGTTCCGGTCGGCGGCGCGCGCCGGCCCGGCGGCGAGCAAGGCGAGGAGGGCCAGCCAGCCCCTGCGGTGCAGCCCGGACAGGCGGGTGGAGGTGGAGATCATGGCTGCTCCTCGAGGTTCATGGCCGCTTCGCGGGGCACGCGAAGGGCGGTCTGGGTCTTGTCCCGGGTCCCGTCGGCGCGGACGGCGATCTCGTTCACGACGATCTCGCCGGAGCGGATCGCGGCGACGGTGCCGCCGTTCTTGCCGATGCAGGTGCCGCGGCGAACGGAGTAGCCGACGCCGGTCGGGGCCTCGACCATCGCGACGGGATCCTCGAGGCCGGTGACGACGGCGACGAGGCGGAGCTGCTCGAGCTCGAAGCGGCCGAGCGGCCCCTCGCACTTCGTGGAGAGCACGCGCGAGGAGACCTCGATGTCCGCGTAGAACGAGCGGAACGGGTCCCGCTTGCCGACCGAGCTGTACGACCACTCGGGCGCGGCGGGCTTCTCGTCCTTCGCGGCGGCCGCGGCGGTCTTCTGCTCGGCGGCGGCCTTCTTCACGGCCTCGGGCGCGGCCTTCTTCGCGGACCCGCCGCACGCGGCGAGCGCGAGGGCGCCGGCGAGGGCGGCGAGGCGGAGCGGACGGGCGATCACGGCTTGCCTCCCGCGGGCTTCCGGCCCGGCTTCGCGGCCTTCTGCTCCGCGGCGGCGGCGGCCGGGTCGAGGAACATGAAGGTGGTGGCGAGGAACTTCGCCTGGAGGACCACCTTGCCGTTCACGTCCTTCGGCTCGGCGAGCAGGATGTCGGTGACGTTCACGATGCGGCGCATGCGGCCCAGGGAGTCGAAGAAGGTCGCGATCTCGTGGAAGTTCCCGGTCACCGTCATGGGGATCGGGATCTTCGCGTAGAACTTCTCGTTCGTGACCTTGCCGGGCTCGATGGTGCCGATCTCGAGGCCGGACTTCTGGGCGCGGTCCTGGAACAGCTGCAGGAGCTCGTCGATCTTCTTGTCCTCGGGCAGCTCGGCGAGCGCCTCGCGGAGCTGCTGCTCGAGCAGCTCCTTCTCGCGCCTGAACTGGTTCAGGTTGTTCGCGATGGCGGTCTTCTCGATGAAGTCCTTGTCGAGCTGCTCCTGCTGGCGGACGGTCCGGCGGATGGCGTCCTCGGTCGCGGAGATGGACGGCCCGAAGTTCACGCCGATGACGAAGTAGTTGAGGAGCGAGGTCAGCGCGACCGCGCCGGCGACGGCGCCGATCTTCACGCCGGTGGGGAGCTTGGCGATCCTCTCGATGAACTTTTCCATCGCCTACTTCCCCTTCCCGCCGGCCGGCTTCTTCGCGTCCGCCGGCGGCGGCATCGCGTAGGCGACCTGGGTGCTGAGCGTGAAGTCCACCACCCTCAGGCCCCGGTCGACCTTGGAGGTCGTCTTCGCGAGCTCGACGTTCCGGAAGTGCGACGAGGCGCGGAGCGCGCTCATGAGCTCGGAGACGTCGTCGATGGTGGCGGCGGTGCCGACGAGCGTCACCGTGCCGCCCTTCTCGTCGAGCTTCGTGAGCCAGAGCCGGCGCGGCATCACCGTGGCGAGCTCGTCGAGCATCCGGACCGGGCCGGTGCGGCCCTGCTTCAGCTGGCCGAGGACGTCGAGCTTCTCGCGGAGCTGGCTCTGCTGGTCCTTGATGTTCTTCACCTCGCCGATGATCCGCTCGAGCTGGGCGATCTCGTTCTGGGTCGAGGTGAGCTTGCGCTTGCGCCCGTCGAGCTCGGAGGTGCGGGAGCCGATCCAGAGCCAGTTCGCGATGATCCCGAACACCAGCACCAGCACGAAGAGGATGAGCTGCTGCTGGCCCGCTTCCTTCTTCTTCGAGACCCTGACCGGGAGTAGGTTGATCCGGACCATGGCTACTTGTCCCCCGGCTGCCTGAGGGCGAGCCCCACGCCCACGGCGGCGGACGGCGCGGCGGCCAGGATGACGGCGGGATCGAACCGCTTGTTGTCGATCTCGACGTTCTTGAACGGGTTCAGGATCTCGACGGGCACGCCGGCCCGGGACTCGATGACCTTGAACAGCGCCGGGATGCGCGCGGTGCCGCCCGACAGGTACACCCGGGCGATGCGCGCGTCGGCCGCGGTCGAGGCGAAGAAGTCGAGGGACCGCTGGATCTCGCCGCCCATCTGGTCGGCGACGCCCTGGATCACCCGCTCGACCTCCTGCGGGACGACCGCGTCGGACTCGCCCTGCCCGCCCACCTTGAGGGCCTCCGCCTCGTCGTAGGAGATGTTGAGCTGCTTCTGGATCTCCTCGGTGAAGGCGTTGCCGCCCATCGTGATGTCGCGGGTGAAGGTGGTGATGCCGCGCGAGATGATGTTGATGTTCGACACCGCGGCGCCGACGTTGATGAGCACCACCGTCTGCGACGGGTCCACCTCGTAGTTCGCCTCGTAGGCGTTCTGCACCGCGAAGGCGTCGACGTCGACCACCGTCGCGGTCAGGCCCGCCTCGGCGCAGACCGAGGTGTAGTCGTTGATCATGTCCTTCTTCGCCGCGACGAGCAGCACGTCCATCTGGCCGGCGGCGTCGCCCTCGGGCGTGAGGATCTGCGTGTCGATGTTGACGTCCTTGACGTCGAACGGGATGTACTGCTCGGCCTCCCACTGGATCGACTCGTCGAGCTCCTCCTGCGTCATCCGCGGGAGCGAGATCTTCTTGATGATGACCGAGTGACCGCGGACGCCGATCGCCGCGTCCTTCGCCTTCACCTTGTGCTCGCCGACGAGCTCCTGGATGGCCTGGACGATCGCGGCGGAGTTCATCAGCGCCCCGTCGACGATGGCCTCGGGAGGGAGCGGCGCGGACCCGAAGGCCTGCAGCTGGTACCCACCCCGCTTCTCCTTCAGCTGGACGAGCTTCACGCTCGCCGAGCCGATGTCCAGGCCGATGACCGGCTTGTTCCTGGCCATGGCGCCCTACCTCCCCACCCGGCTGCGGGCCCCGAAAACCTTGGCGCGGTCGGAGGGCGTGAACCCGAGCGCGATGATGATCTTCCGCTGCGTGTCCACGCGGCACTCCTGCCCGCTCTCGATGCGGGCGACGGTGAGCGGCGAGATGCCCGCCTTGCGAGCGAGCTCCGCCTTGGTGAGGAGCTGCGACTCACGCAGGCGGCGCACGTTGTTCGGCGCTCTCCCGAGATCGACGCGGTTGCGTGGTGGACGGACGGCCATGCCGGACCACGCTATGCGATCGATCGGCACCCGATCAAGGAAGCGGCCGCGACGATATCGGTGTGTGCTTTTCACCGACGTATCGCGGAGATCGAGTGATGCGTCATTATGCGTCCACGGCCGCCTTCACCGCGCGTCCCGGGACCTCCGGATCACCGCCGCGCCGCCTCAGGACAGCCCGTAGTCGCGGATCTTGTAGAGCAGCGCCCCGTACGAGATCTCCAGCAGCTCCGCGGCCTTCGTCCGATTTCCACCGGTACGCTCGAGCGCGGCCCGGATGAGGGAGGCCTCCAGCTGGCGGGTCGCCCGCTTGATCGAGAGCTCGGCGGGGGGCGCGGCGCCCGGCCGCTCGCCCGCCCGGGCGAGCTCGTCCGGCAGATCCCCCTCGCCGATCACCGGGTCCTCGGCCATGACCACCGCGCGCTCGAGGACGTGCTCGAGCTCCCGCACGTTGCCCGGCCAGCGGTGGGCGAGGAGGCGCGCCCGCGCGCCGTCCGAGAGCGAGAGCGCGCCGAGCTCGGGGCGGAGCTTCGCGAGCCGCGCGAGGAAGTGCGCTGCGAGCGGGGGGATGTCCTCCGGCCGGTCGCGGAGCGGCGGGATCCTGAGCGGCACCACCGCGAGCCGCCAGTAGAGGTCCTCGCGGAAGCGGCCGTCCTGCACGGCCTGCCTGAGATCCCGCGCGGTCGCGGCCACCACCCGCACGTCCACCCGGCGCGCGCGGGTGTCGCCGACCGGCCGGACCTCCTCCTCCTGGAGGAAGCGCAGGAGCTTCGGCTGGAGCGACACCGGGAGCTCGCCGATCTCGTCGAGGAACAGCGTGCCGCCGTCGGCCTCCGCCGCGAGCCCCTTCTTGTTGCGGACCGCGTCGGTGAACGCGCCGCGCACGTGGCCGAACAGCTCCGACTCGAGGAGCGCCTCGGGGATGGCGCCGCAGTTCACCGCCACGAACGGGCAGCCCGCCCGCGGCGAGCGCTCGTGCAGCGCGCGGGCGACGAGCTCCTTGCCCGTCCCCGAGTCGCCGGTGAGGAGGACGGTCGTCTTCTGCGGCGCGACCCGCGCGATCTGCCGGTCGAGCTCGCGCATCGCCTCCGAGCTCCCCACGAGCTGGTCGGGCCGGTAGCTCCGCGCGAGCTCGCCGCGCAGCCGCACGTTCTCCCGCGCGAGCCGCTCGCGCTCCTCGGCCTTCGCGAGCAGGAGCACCACCTCGTCGGGCCGGAACGGCTTCGAGAGCCAGTCGTACGCGCCCGCCTTCATCGCCTCGATGGCGGTCTCGTGCGAGCCGTACGCGCTCATGACGATGACCATGATGAGCGGGTCGCGGTCCTGGATGGCCCGGAGGAGCGCGAGGCCACCCATGCCGGGCATCCGCACGTCGGTGATGACGAGGTCGTAGGCCCGGGCCGCGATCTCCTCGAGCGCCGCCTCCCCGGAGGCGACCGCGCGCGCGACGTACCCGTGATCGTCGAGGATCACCGAGAGCAGGTGGCGCATCGACGCGTCGTCGTCGACGATGAGGACGTTCCGGAGCACCGGCCTCGACCTTACACCGGCGCGGCCGGGAGGCGCAGCCGGAGCCGGGCCCCGCCGCCCTCCCGGTTCGCCGCCTCCAGGGTCCCGCCGAAGGACTCGACCACCCTGAGGCAGATGGAGAGCCCGAGGCCGGTGCCCGCGCCGGGCGCCTTCGTCGTGAAGAAGGGGTCGAAGATGCGGGGCAGGTTCTCCGGGGCGATCCCGGTGCCCCGGTCGAGCACGTCGAGCACGACCCCGCCGCCCTCCGCCGCGGCGGCGAGCTCGAGCGGGCCGCGGCCCCCCATCGCGTCGGCCGCGTTGAGGAGAAGGTTGAGGACCACGCCCTCCAGCCGGCGCGCGTCGGCGAGCACGGGCGGCAGCCCGGGCGGCACCGCCACCGTCACCTCCACCTCGCGGAACCGCGGCTGCGGCCGGGCGAGGCGCACCGCCGCCTCCACCGCGGCCCCGAGCGCGACCGGCCCGAGCGCGGGCTCGGCGGGCCGGGCGAAGTCGAGGAGGTCGCGCACGATGGCGTCGATGCGGCGCACGTCGGCGCGGATGCGGTCGAGGAAGTCGATGGCCTCGGCCGCCTGCCCGCGCTCGACCCGGCCGCGGGCGATGTCCGCGTAGCCGGCGATGGCGCCGAGCGGGTTGCCGATCTCGTGGGCGACGCCGGCGGCGAGCCGGCCCACCGTGGCGAGCTTCTCGGTGCGCACCAGCGACTCCCTCGCGGCCTCCAGCTCCTCGACCTTCGCGGCGAGGCGGGCGCGCTCGGCGGCGAGCGCGTCGCTCGTGCGCTCGAAGGCGACCGCGGCGCGGGTGAGCGAGAGGCCGCCCTCCCCCTCGGGCGCCAGCACCGGCAGGTCCGCGGCGGCGCGCGCGCCGTCGAGCCGGGCCGCGGCGGCGAGCATGCGCTCGATGGGCCGGACCACGGCGCCGCCGAGGAGCAGCGCGGAGAGGGCGAAGCCGAGCCCGGCCATGAGCACCGCGGCGAAGGCCGCCGAACCGAGGTGCCGCGTGCTGCTCAGCGTGTAGGCGAAGGCGATCACGCCCACCACGAACGCCGCGGCGGCGAGGTCGAGCAGGATGAGGAGTCGGACGCGGCCCGCGCGCATGCGAGCAGCCTACTTGAACAGCCCGAGCGCCGGCACCCAGGAGGCGAGGACGTCGGCCGCGTAGAGCCACTCGAGCGCGCCGAGCACGAGGAACGGCCCGAAGGGCACGGCGTTCCGCGGCGGGACCCAGCCGTCGGGCTGCGCCTCCCCGCCGCCCTCCTCCCCCTTCTGCGCCCTCCCGAGGAGGATGAGCGCGATCCCGACCACGGAGCCCTGGATCGAGGCGAGCATCACGATGGGCAGGAGCGCGAGCGCCCCGAACCACGCGCCGAGCCCCGAGAGCAACCACACGTCGCCGAAGCCGAGCGCCTCCTTCCGCGCGAGCTTCGCCCCGAGCCAGGAGACCGCCGCGAACGCGCCGAAGCCGGCGGCCGCGCCGAGGAGCGCGGGCCGCCAGCCGCCGGCCGGCGCGAGCCCCGCCCACGAGGCGAGGAGGCCCGCCGCGATGAGCGGGAGGGTCAGCGGGTACGGCAGGAGCCAGGTGTCGAGGTCGATGAGGGCGAGCGCCAGCAGCAGGAGGACGAGGGCGAGCTCCGCCGCCGCCGCGCCGGTGGGCCCGTGGCGCGCGAGCGCGCCGGCCGCGGCCGCCGCGCCCGCGGCCTCGACGAGCGGGTAGCGCACCGAGATCGGCGCCCGGCAGGCCCGGCAGCGCGCGCGCAAGAGCGCCCACGAGACGATCGGGAGGTTGTCGTACCAGGCGATGGGCGTCCCGCAGCGCGGGCAGCGCGAGCGCGGGCTCACCACCGACTGCCCGAGCGGCACCCGCGCGATGACCACGTTGAGGAACGAGCCGAACGTCGCGCCGGCGAGCGCGACCCAGCCGAACAGGAACGGCGCGGGCAAGAGCTCCATCACGCTCCCCGGGCGGCGCGGCGCCGGCGCGCGATCAGGGCGGCCGCGGCGAGCGCGGCGAGGGTGACCCCGGCGAGGGCGGCGCCGGCGCGCAGCCCCGGGGTGCGGTACTCGAGCTCGACGCGGTGGCGGCCCGCGGGGATCCAGACCCCGCGGGCGAGGAGGTTCACCGCGAGGATGGGCGCGGGCGCGCCGTCCACGCTCGCGGCCCAGCCCGGCGCGAAGGTGTCGTTCACGAAGACCAGCGCCGGCGCGTCCGCGGCGGCGTCCACGACCAGCCGCTCGCCCCGGTCCTCGACGAGCCGCGCCTCGCCGGCGGGCGCCCGGTAGCCGTCCGGCACGGGCCCCTCGAGCACCGACCGGCCGCTCGCGACGGCGCCGCGAGAGAGGACGAAGTCGAGCGCGGCCTGCTCGTCACCCTCCACGAGCGCGCCCGCCAGCCCCACCCGCGGCCGCGACGGCAGGCGGACCAGGAAGACGGGCAGCGCGGGATCCACGGCCAGGACCTCGTACGGCGGCGCGAGGCCCGCCTTCGCGGCGAGCTCCGGCGCGGCCGGCACGACGACGGCGCCGAACCCGAGGACCGAGGCGGGGCCCGCCAGCGCCTCCGGGCCCGCGGCCCGCCGGATCCGCATGAGCCGCGCGGGCACGAGGCCGGCGTAGGCGTCGAAGTTGCCGATGCGCCGGGCCACCTGCAGCGCCGGCGCGGAGGTCCGCGCGAGCCAGCGCCAGCGCGCCTCGAACTCGGAGAGCTCGGGCCACCGCTCGCCGGAGAGCTGGAAGGGCGTCACCACCCGCGGCAGCCCCGGCTCGGCGGCGAGGCGCGCCGCGATGGGCGAGGGCTCCTCGAGGAGCGCCGGGGGCGCGAGCACGTAGGCGGTCACCGCGGAGGCGCCGAGGTCGAGGGCGACGACCGCGCAGACCACCCCGGCGGCGAGCCCCTGGAGGCGCCCGCTCCGGACGGCGAGCGCGATCCCCGCGAGGAACCCCAGCGCGACCGCCGCCGCCCCGCCGCCGGCCGCGAGGTTGTCCACGAACGCCCCCGCGAGCGGCCCCGGCGCCGCCCCGCGCGCCCCCGCGACGAGGGCGGCGAGCGGCGCCGGCGCGAGCGCCGCGGCGGCGGCGAGGAGCCCCAGCCCGGCGGCCCCCGCCCCCGCCACGACCGCGAGGCGCCGGCCCTCCGCGCGCGGGTCCGCGAGGAGCCGGTCGACGCCGAGCCCCGCCGCGACCGCGACGAGCAGCGCCACGGAGGCCACCGCCTTCTCCCAGTAGCGCAGGCTCGAGAGCACGGGCAGCGCCGCCGCGAGCTGCCCGAACCCGGCGTTCGGTCCGAGCGCCATCCAGACGAACACGAGCGCGAGCCCGAGCAGCCAGCGGGCGCGCGCGTCCCGGAGCGCGCCGAGCGCGGCGAGGGCGAGGGCGGCGGCGCCCGAGTAGACGGAGAGCACCCAGGGGAGCTGGGTGTGCTCGTTCCCCGCGAGCGCCTCGAAGAGCGGGTTCCGGAGCGCGCCCACCTTCCAGCGGAGCAGCCCCGGCACGACGAGCTCGAGGAGCCGCAGCGGGTGGAGGTTCCAGCGGGAGAGCTCGGTGGCGTCGAACCCCGCCGCGCGGGACGAGTGCGGCGCCCAGAGCAAGGTGGGCAGGAGCGCCGGCGCCGCGGCGAGGACGGCGACCGCGAGGGTGGCGGCGCCGCGCGCGGCGCGCGTCCCCGGCGAGGGCCCGCGCACGAGCGCGAGCGCCTGCACCGCCGCGAGGCCGAGCACGAGCACCCAGCCCATCGGGTCGCCGCCCGCGAGCGCGACGAAGGACGCGACGCCCGCCCAGAGGAGCGGGGCCGCGCCGCCCACCTCGACGGCCCGGTGCGCGGCGGCGAGCACCCAGGGCACGGCGGCGAGCGTGGTGAGGTAGGTCGGGTTGTCGGTCGAGGAGACGACGAACCCGGACAGCATGAAGGCGAGCCCCGCCGTGATGCCGCCCGCCGGGCCCGCCCCGAGCCGGCGCGCCCACCACCACGCCCCGAGCCCCGCGCCGAGCACGGCGAGGAGCACCCACGCCTTGAAGGCGGCCTCGAAGGGCAGCGCGAGGAAGAGCGCGTTGAACGGGTGGAGGGGCGCGTCGACGGCGCCCGCCACGTGCGGCATGCCGGTGGCCTGGTAGGGGTTCCACTCGGCGAGGTGGCCGCGCCGCAGCTCCTCGGCGAACCAGCGCTTCACCGGGTGGTGCATGCGCCCGGCGTCGCGGTAGAGGAACTGGCCGTCGCCGAGCAGGGCGGGCGCGAACACGAGCGCCCCGGCCACCGCGAGCGCCGCCGCGGCGACCAGCGCCTCGCGCGGGCGGCTACCCGACGGCGCCACGCTGACGCCCCTCGCCGGTGGCCCCGGCGGCCGTCGCGAGCCGCACGAAGGTCTCCTCGAGGCTCTCGCGGTGGGGCTGGAGCGAGACGAGGCGCCCGCCGCGCGCGAGGACGAGCTTCACCGCCGCGTCGGCGGCCTCGAGCGACGGGAAGAGGAAGGTGTGGCCCTCCGCCGAGGGCCCGCCCTCGGCCGCGGCGGCCCGGACCTCGTCCGCGGCGGCCGGGGAGAGGCCGGTGCAGCGCACCTCGACCACCCGCACCGAGCCGTCGAGGAGCGACGCGAGCGCGCCCTCCCGGACGAGCTTGCCGTGGAGCAGCATCCCCACGCGGTCGCAGATGCTCTCCACGTCGGAGAGGATGTGCGTGGAGAAGAAGACGGTCTTGCCGCGGCGCCGCTGCTCGAGCACGAGGTCCCGGACCTCCTTGCGGCCGATGGGGTCGAGGCCGCTCATGGGCTCGTCGAGCACGAGGAGCGGCGGGTCGTGGATGAGCGCCTGCGCGAGGCCGAGGCGCTGCACCATGCCCTTCGAGAACTTGCGGACGGTGAGGTCGCGCGCGTCGGCGAGCCCCACCTGCTCGAGCAGCGCCTCCGCCCGGCGGTCGAGGTCCCGCCCGGAGAGCCCGGAGAGCCGGCCGAGGTAGCGCAGCACCTCGAGCGGCCGCATGAAGTCGTGGAAGCTCGGGTTCTCGGGCAGGTACCCGACCTGCAGGCGCGCCGCCGCGTCGTTCACGCCGCGGCCGAAGAGCGTCGCGTCGCCGGCGCTGGCCTGCACGAGGCCCACGAGGATCTTGATGGTCGTCGACTTGCCGGCGCCGTTCGGGCCGACGAAGCCGTAGATCGACCCGGGCGTCACCGTGAGGTCGAGCCCCTCGAGGGCGACGAACCGCCGGGCCCGGAGGCCGAGGCGGTAGACCTTGCCGAGCCCGCGGGCCTCGATCGCGAGGGTGTCCATGGTCAGCGCACGTCCCGGCGGGTGAACACCACGGCGGCGAGCGCCACCAGGGTGGCCGCGTAGGCGAGGCCGTACGCGGCGCGGCCCGCCACCGAGGCGAGGGTGATGGGGTCGCCGTACACGAGGGCCTCCTTCGTGTCGAGGAGGGTCATGTTGGGGAGCACGTAGTCGAGCACCTTCACGAGCCCCTTCATCTCGGTCTGGTGGGCCTGCAGCCAGAACCAGCGCACCTCGCCGAAGAGCCAGCCCGCCCCGACGATGGCGAGCGTGTAGATGGAGGCGAGCGTGGCGGTCGAGAAGGTCGAGAACAGGACCGCGAACGCGGCGCAGACCGCGAGCTGGACGAAGGTCAGGAAGAAGGTCGCGAGGTACGCCGGCCCGAACCAGGACGGCGAGCCCTCGTAGAACGCGAGCACGAGCGCGGTGGCCACCGCCATGAGCGCGACGTTGAGCGCGAGCGTCGCGAGGAGGCCGAGGTACTTGCCCGCCACGAAGCCCGCCCGGGAGACCGGCCGCGCCAGCACCGGGTAGCAGGTGCGCCGGTCGAGCTCGCGGGTCACGAGCCCCACCCCGAGGAACACGGCGATGAGCGTCCCGAAGAGCTGCGTCGCCGACATCCCCACGTTGGCGATGATCCGGAACTGCTCGCCGAGCGTGAGCTGGGAGATGGTGAGCGCCGCGACCACGAGGAGCACGGCGAACACGAGCAGGTTGTGGAGGAGGCGCTCGCGGAGCGCCTCGCGGACGGTGGTGGCGGCGATGGTGAGGGCGATCACGGCTGCTTCCCTTCGACGATCTTCAGCGGCGCGCGGGGCCCGATCACGCTGCTCCTCACGCGGCCGGTCGCGGGTTCGTACTGGAGCACGCCGCCCGAGGGGTCGGCGGGGAGCTCGGGCAGATCGCGCGGCACGAGCTCCTCGAGCGCCCAGGGCAGCCGGCCGGCGCGCGCCCGGAAGGCGGCGATCGCGTGCTCGACCCGGGAGAGCGCCTGGAAGGTCTCGATGCGGACCCGGCGCTTCTGGAGCTCGTCCCGGAGCTCCGGGGTGTCGGTGGCGGCGAGGCTCTCGTCGAGGAACGCGATCGCGGCGCCGTACTCCGCGTCGCTGTCGACGAGCGCCGAGAGGTTCGCGGCGAGGAGGGCGAGGTGCGGCTTCTTGCCGACCTGCGCGGCGAGCCGCGCGTACTTCGCGGCCTCGGCGTAGTCCTGCTCGTAGAAGAACTTGTTCGTGGCGTGGGTGAAGTAGAGCGACCAGCGGTCGGGCAGGTTGCGCATGCCCTTCTTGAGGATGCGCTCGGCCTCCGGGTACTTGCGCGCCAGGCCGGCGAGGTTGGACCCGGTGATCTGGTAGGCGTAGCCGAAGCGCGGGTCGAGGTCGGTGACGATCTCGCCGAGCGGGTAGAGCGCGTCCCAGCGCTGCACCTTCGCGAGCACCGTCTCCCCGACGTACTGCACGGTCTCGAGCCAGTAGAGGTCGGCGAGGAGGAGCCGCTGGCCGAACGAGGCCGCGCGCAGGAGCTTCCCGGAGGGGAGCCACGCCGGGTCGCGCACCGCGTCCCGCCGCGAGGCCTCGCCCTCGAGGTGGTGGCGGGCGGCGGCGGTCAGGCCGAAGGCGGCGAGCGCGAGGGCCGCGAGCGTGGCGCGCCGGTTGAGCATCGCCGGGGCAGCATAGCCGCAGCCCAGAAAAAGTCGAACGGCGCGCCAGACGGCGAAGGGCGCCGCGTCGCCGCGGCGCCCTCCGGTGAGCTCAGGCTGCGAGCCGGGGTGGGACTAGAAGACGTCCGGGCCCGTGACGGTGCACGGCGTGCCGAACACGTTGTTGCCGTTGATGACGCAGCTGCCGAGCGCACCAGTGCCGGGGAAGCCGCCGGCCGCCGCCAGGTTCGCCGGGTCGGCCGCCTGGGTGACGCCGTCGAGCGAGAGCTTCACGAGCGCGACGCCGCCGAGCGTGGCGTCGCCGTCGATGTCGGAGGTCGCGCCGACCGTGTAGCAGGTGCCGGAGTTGGCGACGGCCGACGGGGTGAGGCAGTTCGCGATGCTCACCTCGTAGTTGAAGTACGTCGCGCCCTCGATCTGCCAGTCGATCGCGCTCGCGAGGGCGAGCTCCACCGTCGTCCAGGGGGCCTTCGCCGTGCCCACGGGGGCCGCGGCGGCGGGGTAGGCCACCGAGCCGAGCGCGTGGTAGGTGCCCGCGACGTAGGCGCCGTCGACCGTGCCGGCGATGACGACGTTGCGCTCGCCCTGGCGGAGGGCCTCCTGCGCCTTGCGGATGCCCTCGACGTTCGAGGACGCCTCGGAGAACTTGGAGCGGAGCTGGTACTTGACGAAGTTCGGGATCGCGATCGCGGCGAGGATGCCGATGATGGCGACGACGATCATGAGCTCGATGAGGGTGAAGCCCTTGTTCAGCTTCTTCATGTGTTTCCTCCGATGACAGGCCGGGTGCGCGCGGGGCGGCCGGCGGCGATGTGTCCGGGCTCTCACGCCCGGCCTGCTACGGGTGGGGCACGTAGCATGGGCAATGCCAGGCGACCGCCCGGCTAACCCGCCGTAACTCCGGTGCGTGGGGAGAGGTGATCCCTGACGCGCCGGGGCCACGCGGGTCGGGGCCGCTGACGATTCTCGTCACCCGGGGTGGGGCTCCCTCTTTTGACTCGGGTCCGCGCTGGCCCGATCATCCTGCCGCCCCTCCTCGCATGCGCCTCCCCCTCGACCTCTCCTCCGCCACCTCCGAAGCCGCCGGCGACCGGCGCCAGCGCCTCGCGGCGCTCGCCGTCGTCGCCGCGGTGCTGGCGGTGGGCGTGGCGGTCCGCGTCATCGGCGCGGTCGAGGCCTTCGAGGGCGGCGAGCTCGTGCTGCTCGACGGCGACAGCCGATATCACCTCCACCGGATGCGCCAGGTGGCGGACGCGTTTCCGCGCGTGCCCTGGCTCGACCCGATGGTCGCCTGGCCGGCGGGCGGGCCGGTGCCGTGGGCGGTCGGCTTCGATCTCCTCGGCGCGCTGCTCGTGCTCGCCGGCCGCGCCGTGGGCGGCGACCTCGGCGGCGACCTCCTCGCGGCCGCGCTCTGCCCGCTCCTCGGCATGGCCTGCATCGCGGCGACGATGGAGCTCGTCTGGACGCTCGCGCGGGGGCTCCCCCACCGGGCGGGCGCCGCGCTCGCGGCGGGCGTCCTCGCCTCGGTGCTCCCGCAGTCCGTCGTCGCCTCGCGCTTCGGCATCCTCGACCACCACGTCGCCGAGGGGCTCGCCATGCTCCTCCTCGCCCGCTGGGCGCTCGCCGTCGTCGACCCCGGCGAGGCGCGCGACGCGCGGGGGGCGCTCGCCCTGGAGGGCACCGGGGCGCTCGTCGCCGGCGGCGCGGTCGCCGTGTTCACCGGGTCGCCGCTCTACGTGGCGCTCGTCCTTCCGCTGCTCCTCGGCGCCGCGCTCGCCGCGCCGCGCCCGCGCCTCATGGGCTCCGGCGGGCCGGGGCTCCTCGGCGGCGCCGCCCTCGCCGCGCTCGCCTCCGCGCCCGCGGTGGCCGCCATCGGCGCGCACCCCGCCGTCCTCGCGCAGGGCGGCGCGCTCGCGTTCGGCTTCCCCTCCTGGCTGCAGCCCCTGCTCCTCGCCGCGGCGGGCGCGGCCGTGGGCGGCGCGGTCGCCCTGGGCGCGCGCGTGCCCTCCCCCGCGGCGCGCCTCGGCGTGCTCGCGGCCGCCGGGGGCGGCGCCCTCGCGCTCCTCGCCTTCCCGGTGCTGCCCGGCGCGGCCGAGGTCGGCCTGGGCCTGCGCGAGTGGCTCCTCAGGGGCGACCCGTGGCTCAAGACCATCGAGGAGTTCCAGCCGATCTGGCGCCCGACCCTCTCCTACGGGATCACGAAGAACCTCGGCGCGCTCGGCTTCGCGACGCCGCTCGTCCTCGCGGCGGCCGCGGTCGCGCTCCGGCCCGCCGGCCGCGCCCGCGCGCTCGCCTTCCTCTGGCCCGGCCTCGCGCTCGTCGCGCTCACCGCGCACCAGGTCCGCTTCGGGCGGGTCTTCACCTGGTTCCTCGCCGCCGCGGGCGGGCTCGCCCTCTCGTGGCTCGCGGCGCGGCTCGGACGGTTCCCGCGCCTCGCGGCGGCGCTGCCTGTCGCCGCGGCCCTCGCGCTCGCGGTGCTCGACCCGCGCATCCGGCTCGCGATGGGGCCGAACCTCGACCCGATCCCGAACGCCTCGATCGAGGCCGCCCTCGACCTGCGCACCCGCGCGCCCGGCCCTGCCCCCGGGGTCCTCACGGCCTGGGACTTCGGCAACGAGGTGCTCGTGCTCGCGGACCGGCCCGTCGTCACGAACGGCTTCGGCCCCTACCCGGACCCGGCCGCCTACACGGAGGGCGAGATCGCGCTCCGGCGCGGCGAGGACGAGGTCCTGCCCTGGCTCGCGGAGCGCCGGGTGGGGTGGGTGATCACCGGGCCGGCCAACCTGCACGTGCGCGTGCCCGGCCGCACGCAGCCCGTCCCGTTCGTGTCGAGGCGCGTCTCCCCCCGGTGGCTGCTGGAGGTCGGCGCGTCCCCCGCGCTCCTGGGCGGCTCGGGCTACCCCTCGATCGGCCTCCGGCACTTCGAGCGGCTGCGGCCCGTCTTCGCCTCCACGCGGAGGGTCGTCGGGATCGACGACGTCCTCCCGGTGCTGTGGACCTACGAGGTCGTGGCCGGGGCGCGCGTCCACGGCCGGGCGCCGCCCGGCGCGCGGGTGGTCCTCGAGCTGCCGCTCGGGGAGCACGGCCGCCGGCACCTGTGGGCGGGCTTCGCCGACGCGGGCGCGGACGGCGCCTTCTCGATGAGGGTCCCGCTCCCGACCTCCGCGCCGGGCGCGGTGAGCACGGGCCCCGGCCGGATCCGGGCCGGGGCGGGCCCCGCCCGCGAGCTCTCCATCACCGAGGCGGACGTCCGGGCGGGCGCCGAGGTGGACGCGGGCACGCTCGCGCCGTGAGCGCCGCCCGCCGCCCCGGAAGTCGACAGGCCCGCGGGGCGTGTGCGTTAATCCGGTCCCCTCGCTCCACGGGTGAACGTTGACGGACCCCGCCGACACGAACGCGACGCCGGACCTCGCCGATCCCGCCGCCGAGGCCTGGCTGGCCGCGCGGCGCGGACGGGTGACGCTCGCGCTCGCGGGGCTCGCCGTCGCGGTGCGCCTCGTCGTCGCCGCCCAGGCCGCCGGCGGCCCGCTTCCCCGCAACCACGAGATCGTCCGGGACAGCGACAGCTTCTTCTTCGACCTCTGGGGGAAGCGCGTCGCCGCGGGGGACCTCCTCCAGCGCGAGCCGTGGCACCCGATGGCGAGCTGGATGGAGCAGGTCGGGGAGCGCGCGGTCCAGGCCGACCCCGGCCTGCCGGCGCGCCTGGGCCTCGACCCGGGGCTCGACCCGGCCACGCTCGCGGTCCGCCTCTGGGATCGCTGGCTCGGTGGGGCCACCTTCTACCAGGAGCCGGCGTACCCCTACCTCGTCGGCCTCACCTACGCGATCGCGGGGCCGCACGTCTGGGCGGTGTTCGCCTGGCAGCTCCTCCTCGGCGTCGCGGGCGTGCTGCTCGCCGCCGCGCTCGCGCGCCGCCTCTTCTCGGAGAGCGCCGGGCTCGCGGCGGGCCTCCTCGCGGTCCTCGCGCCGTTCCCGCTGCTCTACGAGCTCACGCTGCTCCGCGACGGGCCGGCGGCGATCCTGACGCTGGCGCTCGCGCTCGCGATGCACGAGGCCGCCGCGCGCGGGGGCGCGCGGCGCTGGTTCGGCCTCGGCCTCGCGTTCGGCGCGGCCGCGCTCCTCAAGACGTCCTTCCTCGCCTTCCCGGTGCTGATGGGGCTCTGGCGCCTCGCCACGACGCGGGCCGCGCTCGCGGGGCGGGTGCGGGCGGCGGCCCTGGTCGGCGGGGGCATCCTCCTGGGCCTCGCGCCGGTCGTGCTCCGCAACCTCGCCGTCGGCGTGCCCGCGCTCGCGCTCAACGGCTCCGCCGCCGCGATGCTGCCCATCTACCACGTGCTCGGGGCGCCGCCGTACGGCCTCGGGCTGAACGACGTCGTCGGACCGGTGATCGTGGCCGGCGACGGGCGGCCGCTCGCGGGCCTCCTCGCGGCCGCGGCCACCCACCCCTCCCTCGGCTCGCTCGCGACCCTCGAGCTCTCGAAGCTCCTCTACGCGTTCCACGGCTTCGAGGGGTCGAACAACGTCGACGTGAACGTGTTCATGCGCGGGGCGCCCGTGCTCGGGCTCCTGCCCGCCACGTTCCTCGTCCTGGCGCCGCTCGCGGCGGCGGGGCTCGCGGGGCGGGAGGCCGCCCGGCGCGCCTGGCCGCTCGGGGTCGCCGCGGCGGGCACGCTCGCGGCCATCGTCCTCTCGTCGGCGCTCTCCCGCTACCGCGCCCCGCTCACCGCCGCCCTCCTGCCGCTGGCGGGCGCCGGGCTCGTGCGGCTCGTGGCCTGGGCGCGCGCCCGCCGGGTGTGGGCGCTCGGCGCCGCGGCGCTCGCGGCGGCGGGCTACGTCGGGTGGGCGAGCCGGCTGCCGCCCGGCATCGTCCGCGAGGCGGCCGTCGTCAACTACGCGCGCCTCGGGCAGGTCTACGCGTCGCGCGAGGAGTACGCGCTCGCCGCGCTCCACCTCGAGGTCTCGCTCGCGCTCGCGCCCGGCGATCCCCAGGTCGAGGCCCACCTCGCGCGCGCCCTGCTCCTCTCCGGCGAGCCGGAGAAGGCGCTCGGGCACGTCGAGGCGGCTGCCCGCACGCTCGACTCCGCCCGCTTCCTCGAGCTGCACGCGATCGTGCTCGCCCGCCTGGGCCGGACCACCGAGGCGCTCGCGAAGGCCCGCGCCGCGCTCGCGAAGGAGCCCGGCCGCGCCGCCGCGCGCCAGCTCGTGCTCGAGCTCGACGGCGGCCGGGACTTCGCGCCCGCGCCCGCGCCGGTCCCTGGAGGTACGCCGTGACCACCGCCCTCACCCGCCCACGCCCCGCCGCCCTCGAGCTCGTGCTCCCGGTCTTCAACGAGGAGGAGGTGCTCGGGCTGCTCCTCGACCGGCTCGCGTCGACCTTCTCGCCGGAGGCGTGCGCCGCGCACGGCATCGGGCGGGTGCGGCTCCTCTTCGTGGACGACGGCAGCCGCGACCGGACCGCCGAGCTCGTCTCGGAGCGGATCCGGGCGGGGCTCGACGCGCGCCTCTTGCGCTTCTCGCGCAACTTCGGCCACCAGGCCGCGGTGTGCGCCGGGCTCGACCACGCCGACGCCGACGTGATCGCGATCCTCGACGCGGACCTCCAGGATCCGCCCGAGCTCGTGCTCGAGATGGTGGACCGCTGGCGGGCGGGCGCCGACGTCGTGTACGGCCGGCGCCGCCGCAGGAAGGGCAACCCGGTGAAGCGGCT
Organism: Anaeromyxobacter sp.; assembly: GCA_046351695.1. Classification (GTDB taxonomy): domain Bacteria; phylum Myxococcota; class Myxococcia; order Myxococcales; family Anaeromyxobacteraceae; genus Anaeromyxobacter. The sequence continues at coordinate 297,938 of JAXLYA010000005.1, forward strand.
CGCCTACTGGGGCTTCTACCGGCTCGTCGCGTTCCTCTCGGAGATCGCGCTCCCGCTCGACACCGGCGACTTCGGCCTGATGGACCGGCGCGTGCTCGAGGCGCTCCGCGCCCTGCCCGAGCGGCTGCGGTTCCAGCGCGGCCTGCGCGCGTGGGTCGGCTTCCGCCAGGAGCCGCTCGAGTACGACCGCCCGGAGCGCCAGGCCGGGTCGACGAAGTACGCCTGGCGCCAGCTCTACCGGCTCGCGACCGACGGCATCGCCTCGATGAGCACCCGCCCGCTGCAGGCGGCCCAGCTCGGCAGCTTCCTGTTCGGGTTCATGACGCTCGCCTTCCTCGCCATGCTCCTCGGCGGCGCGTTCTCCGACGCCATCCCGCGGCCGTTCCTCCTCACCTACGCGCTCATCGCGACCGGCAACGCGGTCCAGGCCTTCTGTCTCTACATCCTCGGGGCCTACGTCGCGCGCACGTACCTCGAGGTGAAGGGGCGGCCGCCGTACCTGCTCCTCGAGGTGGTGGACCGGCCGGCCGGCGACGGAGGGACGCCGTGAGCGGCGCGCCGCGGGTGGAGCTCCTCTCCGCCGTCCGGGGGCAGGACTTCCCCGACGAGTGGTACGACGCGTCGGCGGCCTCGCACTTCTGGTTCCGCTGGCGCCTCGCCGCGCTCGAGCGCGCGCTCGCCGACGCGGGGCCGCTCCCCGGCGGGCCGCTCACCCTGCTCGACGTGGGCTGCGGGTCCGGCGTGCTCGCGGCCCAGCTCGAGGCCGCCCGCGGCTGGACCGTCGACGGCACCGACCTCAACCTGCCCGCGCTCGAGCGCTGCGCGCCTCGCCGCGGCCGGACCTTCTACTACGACGTCACCGAGGAGCGGCCCGAGCTCCTCGGCCGCTACGACGGCGCCGTGCTCTTCGACGTGCTCGAGCACCTCCCCGACCCCGGGCGGATCCTGCGCTCGACGCTCCGCCACGTCCGTCCGGGCGGGCTCCTCCTCGTGAACGTGCCCGCGCTCCCCTCGCTCATGAGCGCGTACGACCGGGCCGCGGGCCACCTGCGCCGCTACACGCGCCGCTCGCTCTCCGCGGAGCTCGCCGGGCAGGGGGTCGAGGAGCGGGTGATCCGGTACTGGGGGCTCTCGCTCGTGCCGCTCCTGTGGGTGCGCAAGGCGGTGCTGGCCGGCGGCGGGCCGCGCACCATCGAGCGGGGCTTCGTGCCGCCGCACCCGGCGGTCAACGCGGCGCTCGCGGGGCTCATGCACCTCGAGACGCGCGCGCTCCGGTCGCCGCCCGTCGGGACCTCGGTCCTCCACGTCGGCGTGAAGGCGGGCTGAGCGTCCGGGCGGTGTGCGCCCCGCACCCACCGAGAATCTTTGGCGAATGGAGCCAAGGATTGTCGGCCCAGGAGCGTCACCCGAGGCGCCAGGCCCCCGTCCTCGCTGAGGATTCCGCCCGCCCGGGCGAGGCACGCCGCTTGCGAAGCGAAGGATCACGGAGGGGTTCCAACGTGCGACGAAGCCGAGGCTTCACGATCATCGAGCTGGCCGTCGTGCTCGCGATCATCGCGGTGATCTCGACGCTGGCCTACACGGGCCTGCAGCGCCTCCGGCCCCGCGCGAACTACGACTCCGCGGTGGGCGAGCTCCAGGCGCTCCTGCACCTCGCCCGGCAGACCGCGCTCGCCTCCGGCGACGACGTGGTCGTGATGTTCTTCCCGGACCAGGCGACGGCCGACTCGGCCGGGCGCGTGATCGTCTACCAGGACCGCGCGTTCGACCTCTTCGTCGGCCTGCTCGGGTCGACCTTCGCCGCCTACGACCCGGTGGCGCAGCCGGTCACGGGCCAGAGCGAGATCCTCGGGACCCTCGACCTGCCGCGCGGCGTGACCTTCGGCCCCTCGACCGGGTTCGGCACCGCGCTCCAGCCTCCGCTCGCCGGGATCGTCGTGAACCGGGCCTGCAGCTTCTGCACGACCGGCGGCGACCACCGCGGCGCGATCCGGTACGACGCCCGCGGCTTCCCGACCTTCTACGACACGGCGGGGACCGTCGCCGTGCAGGGCGGCGCGAGCGTGACCCTCACCCACGCGGACCTCGGCTCGGTGCTGTCGGTGGTGGTGACCACGCCCGCGGGCGCGGTCATGACGTTCAAGAAATAGGAGCGCCCGTGGCGAAGAGAGACGAGAGCAAGGCGACGTCCACCCCGCGCGGCTTCACGCTCATCGAGAACATGATCGCGATGGCGGTCATGCTCGTGGGCGCGCTCGGGCTGATGGGCCTCCACAACATGGGCGTCACGATGAACGGCGACGCGCTGCGCGTCACGCGCGCCACCGCCATCGCCCAGGACCTCGTCGGCAGCATCGAGGCCTGGGACTACAGCGAGGTCGGCCCGCTCCAGAAGATCTCGACCACGAACCTGACCGACATCGGCGACCACGCCCAGCAGTTCGAGCGCGAGGCCGACCCCATCGGCGCCGGCCTCGCCGACCACGGCGAGGCCGACCTCGTCGCGCTCGGGGCCGCCTGGTACGGGCTCCCCACCGCGGCGCTGAACGGCATCTACGAGCGGTACTGGAACGTCCTCTACAGCGACACGAATGGCGACGGCACCAACGACGCCGTGCAGATCGCGGTCGTGGTCCGGTGGCGGCAGGGCGCCGGCTGGCGCCGCGTCGTCCTCCACGCGGTGAAGCTCAATCCGGCGAGGGCCTGAGACCATGACGCGCTCCCCCCGCGGCTACTCGCTCGTCGAGCTCCTCATCGCGATCACCGTCGCGTTCGTCATCATCGCGGGCGCCATCTCGCTCCTGAACGGGCAGATGCGCTCCTTCCAGACCGGCACCCAGGACCGGGCGCTGCAGGAGGCCGCGCGCATCGCGCTCTCCGAGATCTCCGGCAACCTCCGCAGGGCCGGCTACGGCATCGACCCCGCCGTCGCCTTCGACTTCGGGGATCAGGCCGCCGCGCGCATGGAGGCGAGCCCGGCCAACTTCACCTTCGCGGTGACGGGCGCGAACTGCAACCCGGCCCTCGCGGTCTGCCGGGACCGGATCGACGGGCCCGACGAGCTCTCGTTCGTCACCCGGGACACCATCTTCGGCCCCCACGTCGTGACGCAGGCCTACGCCGGCGGCACGATCAGCATCTCCGGCCCCCTGAAGCAGCCGCTCCGCGCCGGCCAGCTCCTGCAGATCATGTGCTACTCGGGGAGCTACCGCTGGGCGTACGTGACCCTCGCCGCGGAGGTCCCCGCCACCACGGCCGACGAGGTCACGCTCACCCTCGTGAACGGCGGGACCGGCTTCCCGAACCAGACCGGCGTCCTCGCGGACGCCTGCTTCTCGACGGTCGCGACGGTCGACGGCGCGCTCACCACCTACCCGAAGGTCACCACCGCGAGCTTCGACGCGTCCGCCAAGGTCTTCAAGGTGGACCGCTACCACTACTTCATCCGCAACTACACGGACCTCGGCGTCTCGGTCGACTGGGGCACCGCGGGCTCGCGGCCGTTCCTGATGCTCGAGCAGGGGCTCGTCGGCCCCGACGGCGGGCTCATCGAGAGCGTGATCGCGCCGGACGTCGAGGATCTGCAGCTCGCGTACGTGTTCCCGCTCGCCACCGCGAACCGGATGGTCGGGAACGTCGCGAACACGCCGATCACCGGCGACGCGGCGGGCGTCGATCTCGCCGCCACCGCGCCCATCTTCGGCGACCCCGACCCCACGGTCGACACCCCGGTCACGAACAAGTCCAACCACCACCCCGGCAACATCCGGGCGGTCCAGGTGAGCATCCTGGTCCGGTCCCCCACGCCGGACATCGCCATCGCCGGCGACGACCTCCCCGCGCTGGGCAACCGCGCGGCGACCGTGAACCCCGGCGACAACTTCAAGCGGCTGACGGTCCAGACCACGGTCCCGGTCACGAACCTCGCGGCCGAGGTCCCGTATTACCCGACGTACGACATCACCGGCGCGACCGCGCTCAACGCGGGCGGAGGGTGAGGAACGCCATGCGCACCAACGAACCGAGGCAGGCCACCTGCCGCTCCACCCCCGCGCCGTCTCCGCGGCCCTCGCCGCGCGGCAGCGCGCTGCTCACCGCGGTGATCGTGATCATGGTCGTCATGGTCCTCGCCGTCGGCATCGTCCGCTTCGCGTCGCGCGAGGTCGCCGGCGCGACCGCGCTCAAGCAGGAGCAGTCGCTCGTGGCGTGCGCCACCGCCGCGCGCCAGATGCTCGTCTCGCAGTTCCACCTGCTGGGGTTCCCGGCCAACGTGCAGGCGCTCAACGTCGAGCTCGGCACCACCTCCGGCAACGCCGCCACGCGGGTCATCGGCGGCCACTACGACCAGCCGGTGAGCACCGCCGCGGAGATCGAGCAGGTCCGCATCACGCAGGTGACCGCGCTCGGCGACACCGCGTTCGGCTCCGCGGGCGCGACCCCGTCCGACATCTCCAACGTCATCAGCGCCACCGGCGGCCTCGGCGGCAAGCCGTACAAGGTGATCGTCCGCTGCCAGGACGGCGTGGTCCAGGGTGGGCGCCAGCTCGAGGTCGAGTTCGGCATCCGCTACGGCCTCTAGGAGGATCCCGTGAAGAAGCTCAACGCCATCCTGCCCATCGCGGCCCTCCTCGCCCTCCTGCCCCTCGCGGGCGACGGCGCGACCACCACCTGCTGCGTGAACACCACCTCGCTCGCCTCCCAGCTGACCGCGCCGGTCGCGGGCGACGAGGCCTTCTTCAAGCTGCCCTCGGGCCCGGCCTCGGTCATGCTGACGCTCGACACCTCGGGGTCGATGTACGACTTCCCCCAGTGCGGCGACTACAGCTGGAACGACGGCAGCGCGCCGGGCACGTGCAAGTCGCCGACGATCGCCACGCCCGCGGACCCGCCCACGGCCGACCAGGCGTCCCCCGTCTTCATGAACCTGAAGTGGACCTGCACCCCGTCCTCCGACGGCACCGGCCCGCAGCTGAAGTGGATGGAGAACGTCACGCCCAAGACGACCTACGCCGACCCGGGCCGCACGAACACCCTGCTCTGGGACTGCCCGCCGTGGGGCGACGGCGGCGCGGGCTGCGCGACGAAGTGCACGGGCGACGCGTGCATGTTCGACCCGAAGGCCGTCTATCGCTACGCGAGCTGGACGGTCGGCAACACGGCCGCGAGCTTCAAGGCGACCCGCTTCCAGCACGACGACCCCTCGTCCGACGCGACCGCCGCCACCCTCGCGAAGACCTGCACCGCGGTCGACAGCAACGGCAACGTCATCAAGGACTGCGCCGGCAACCCCATCGACCTCGGGGCCGACTGCCAGAGCTGCATGTCGACCCGCGGGTTCTTCTTCTACCGCATCAAGTGGCTCTCGGCGGCCTCCTGCTCGTGGAACGCCGTCACGTCGAAGTGGCACAAGTCGTCCGGCTTCTCCACCGCCACCGGCACGCCGCTCTTCAAGGGCACCTTCCTCAACGCGAACCCGCCGAAGTTCATGTCGGCGAAGACCGTGGTGAAGAACCTCGCCTGGATGGACAGCACCGACACGGGCGAGCAGCTCCAGCTCGACCAGGTCCGCCTCGGCCTCGCGATCCTGGACTCCGGCGCGGGCGGCAACCAGCGCGCCCAGCTCATCGTCCCGCTGGGGCCGGACAAGAACTCGTCCTACCCGCCCACCTTCGAGGGCTTCCGGCAGTCGCGGCAGTACATCCTGTCGACGCTCAACTTCGACCAGGCCGTCTACAAGGACGCCGCCCTCAACACGATCGTCGACGGCACCACCATCACCGGCGGCTTCTTCAACCCGGCCTCGGGGAGCACCCCGCTCGGCAGCGCCGTCTTCAACGTCGGCCAGTACTTCACCTCGAAGGACCTCTACAAGAACAAGTTCGGCGCCGCCTACGAGCTCGCCTCCTTCAACGAGAAGGCCGCCGGCAAGGTGAACGCCGCCTGGGTGACGAAGCCGGGCAACGTCCAGTGCTCGTTCTGCTGGGCCTGCCAGAACAGCACGATCATCGCGGTCACCGACGGCTCGCCGAACAGCGAGATCACGTTCCCCACCGCCGTCACGAACTGGGACACGACCACCTACAACCTGGTCACCAACTGCGGCCGGGCGAGCTGCGCGTCCTGCTACGCGGCGGCCGACCCGGCCACCGACACGAGCGCCTGCACGACCTGCCCCTGCGCGGCCTGCACCGCCGCGGGCGCCGCGTGCAGCACCATCAACAGCTGCAAGTGCTACTCGCCGTCGGCCACGACCACGCTGAGCCCGCTCCCGCGCATCGCCTCCTGGCTGCACAACACCCAGCTGCGCACCGACTTCTCCACCGGCACGAAGCAGGCGCTCACGATCCACACCATCGGCTTCAACACGATGAGCCAGCTCGACCCGCGCGCGTACAACATCCTCCACGCGACCGCCAACATGGGCGGCGGCACCTTCGCGGTGGCCGGCAGCGAGGACGAGCTCTCGAACGCGGTCTACAACGCGGTCCGCTCGGTGATCCCGAAGCTGAACTCGTTCTCGGTCGCGAGCGCGAACTCCCTGCAGACGACGCAGTACACGACCTCCGAGGCCTTCGTCACCCGCTTCAAGCCGAACGAGTCCTTCCCGTGGGAGGGGCACGTGTTCGAGGCCTTCGTGTTCGACGAGAAGCTGAACGGCTGCCGGGAGGGCGGCGCCGCCCCGGACGTCACCTGCCAGGGGCACACCGTCTCCTCCGACCTCGACGGCGACGACAAGTGCACGAGCACGTTCCTCGTCGACAAGGACTGCAACCGCATCGCCGAGGACGCCGCCACCGGCGACTTCCTCAAGGCCGGCACGACCACCGCCGCGAACCTGCCCTGGGACGCCGGGCGCGTCCTCTCCGACTCGACCAAGACCGGGTACCGCTCGGCCGACGAGGCCGCGACGAACGCCCGCAGCCTGTTCACGTGGATCGCGGGCAGCCGGGTCGACCTGACCGCGGCGAACGCGGCGACGCTCCTCCCGTACCTGAACATGGACTCGCCCTGGTGCACGACCCTGCTCACCCGCCTCGGCATCGTGAGCGCGAGCCCGCTCCTCGAGTGCGCGAAGGAGGTCATCTACTTCGTGCGCGGCTGGGACGTCCTCGACCAGGACGGCGACGGCTGCGCCGGCCCGGGCAAGACCAACGCCGCCGGCTGCCAGCGCGGGGTGAAGGGCGAGGAGCGCGACCGGGCCCAGGACGGCCGGACCACCCCGCTCTTCTGGAAGCTCGGCGACATCGCCCACAGCTCCCCGGCGGTGGTCGCGGCGCCGGTCCACGAGTTCCTGTGCGCGACGGGCCTCGAGAAGCAGTGCAAGCCCACCCTCTTCTCGACCCCGCTCTTCCCGAAGATGACGCCGATGCCCACCTCGGGCACGACCGTCCTCGACACCTACAACGTGTTCCGCGCCGCGGCGCTCAACCGCAACCGCGTGCTCTACGTCGGCGGCAACGACGGCATCCTGCACGCCTTCGACGCCGGCAGCTACGTGTCGACCTCCTCCGAGCTCTCCACCGACCAGTACACCCCCGGCACCGGCGAGGAGATGTGGGGCTTCATCCCCATCGACGTCCTGCCGCGCCTCAAGAACCTGCTCGACGGCCACCAGTACCTGGTCGACGCCTCGGTCATGGCGCAGGACGTCTGGGTGGACGGGAGCGTCCAGCAGGACGGCACCACCACCGACCTCACCACCGCGACCGACCGCGACGGCGTGAAGCAGGCGCACGAGTTCCACACCATCATCGTGTTCGGCCGCCGGACGGGCGGGAACCAGTACACCGCGCTCGACGTCACCGCGCCGGGCAAGCCCCAGGGCTCCGGCTCCGCCACCGCGAGCACGAAGGGCCGCCCGACGCTCCTGTGGAACTACCCCGAGGGCTGCGCCGAGGACGCCGACCTCATCGGGCAGACCTGGGCCGACTTCGCACCGAAGCCGCCGCCCATCGGCCCGGTGCGGGTGGTCGAGACGAGCCCGACCGCGAGCGACGGCCTGCGCGGCTTCGCCGAGAAGTGGATCGTCGCCATCAACGGCGGCTACGACCCCTCGCTCAACCAGGGCCGCGCGGTCTTCTTCGTGGACGTCTGGAGCGGCAAGTCGATCTGGCGCTTCACCGACGACGACTGGGGCTCGACCTACTCGCGCCCCGGCCACATGTACCCCGTGCCCGCGGGCATCTCGCTCCTCGACGTGGGCGACTCGTCGAAGCGCACCATCGACAACGACGGGTTCTTCGACACCGCGACCTGGGGCGACCTCGGCGGCAACGTCTGGGTGGCGCGCTTCTGGACCCCCGGCACGATCGACCTCACGAGCGGAAAGGTCACGAACTGGTTCGCGAGCCGCACCTTCGAGCAGCGCCGCCAGGCCGACGACGCGCAGCGGATCGCCGGCCGCAACGAGTTCTTCTACATGACGAGCAACGTCTACGACGCGAAGACCCGCTCGTTGCGCACGTACCTCGGCTCCGGCAACCGCGAGCGCCTCATGACGACGACCGCGAACTGCGAGAACGACGACCTGCTCGGCTGCTGCAAGGCCGGCTGCACGACCGAGTCGCAGCTCGAGCGCAGCTACTCCACCGGGTACAACCGCACCGACAAGTTCACGTGCAACGGCGGCGTGCTCAGCTACGCCCACGGCGGGAGCCTCACCGCGACCACCTGCTCGGCGGCCGCGGACACCTACTTCGCCAAGGAGACGGTGAAGCTCAACTGCCCGGGCATCGGCGCGCTCACCGACGCGATCGGCACCACCTCCTGCAGCGGCAGCGGCCTCTGCACCGTCACGCCCATCGGCGAGCGGACCGTCTCGAGCAGCGCCTTCACGGGCCCGTCGCACGCCCGCTTCTTCGGGTTCTGGTCGTACGGCGCCGGCCCCACCACCTCCACCACGAAGGTCTTCGACACCCTCGCCGCGGCGAAGACGTTCGACCAGCAACGCTTCACCGACATCGCCTTCGGCGGCGCCGCCTCCTGCGCCGGCGGCCCGTGCGCCCTCACCGACGTGACGAAGGCGCAGAAGGACGGCACCTGCCTCGGCGGCGGCGCCCCCACGAGCTGCCGCGCCTCGGAGGTCGGCCCGGGCTGGTTCTACCAGTACGGCGACGTCTGCCCGCTCGCGTCCTGCACCGACACGCCGCCCTGGGTCGACGAGAAGACCGGCTCCAACGCCACCGTCGTCCTCGGCTGCACGTTCTGGAGCTCGTTCCGCCCGGTCGGCACCACCACCGCCGTGGACCCGTGCTCCGGCACCCTCGGCACGCCGGTCGCGTACGCCTACGGCACCGACTACCTCTCCGGCGCCCCGAGCGACTCCTGCTCCGGCGGCGTCGACGCGGTCGCGGCCCTCTCCAACGTCACCGCGGCGCCCAACGCGTCGCAGGTCATCGTGGGCGTGAACACCAACAAGAAGACGGTGTCCTACTCGAGCCAGGCCATCAACAACTCGCAGGCCAACACCACGAGCGCGGGCTCCCGCAAGCTCGGAGGCTCCGGCGCCTTCTGGCTGGAGATCCCGCGCCAGGCCCACGCCTGCCGCCACGACGCGGCCACCTCGGCCAGCGTCTGCGAGTAGCTCCCCGGGCCCGCGGACGCCCCAGCGCGTCCGCGGGCCCGGTTCCCCATAGCTCCGATCTCTACAGCCCGTTCCCTCAGCCCCGAAGCCGTGGGTCGGCATGCGTGTCCGTGGTAGCCAAACGGGCCTCCGCGACAGCGCTTGCTCGGACGGGTTTGGGACGGAACAGATCGCCGGAACCGGGGCTGTTGCACGGCGGTGACCGCCGCAGCAGGCCCCTACGATCGCAGCGGCCCCGGTTCCGGGCGTCTGTTCCATACACAGACCGACGCAGCCGGCCGGCGTCGCGGGGGCGCGTCGAGCCCCCACGGACACGTCCGTCCTTCGACGAGCTCAGGACGACCGTCTACGCCGAGGCCGGTGCCGTTGCCGGGGGGGACTCAGTCCCCGCCGATCCCGAACTTGGCGAGGCGGTACCGCAGGGAGCGGAAGGTCAGCGAGAGGGTGCGGGCCGCCTCGGTCTTCACGCCGCCGGCGCGCTCGAGGGCCTGCACGAGGAGCGTGCGCTCGATCGCGTCGAGGTGGGCCTGCAGGTCCAGGCCCGCGGCCGGGAGGGCGGAGGCCTCGGCGGGCGGGGAGGCGGAGGGGCCGCGGAGGGCGGGAGGCAGGTCCTCGGCGCGGATGGTGTCCTGCTCGCAGAGGGTCACGGCGCGCTCGACGACGTTCGCGAGCTCGCGGACGTTGCCCGGGTAGTCGTGGGCGAGCAGCAGGCGCTCCGCCTCCAGCGAGACCGCGGGCACGGGCTTCCCCTGCTCCGCCGCGAAGCGCGCGAGGAAGTGCGCAAAGAAGACCGGGAGGTCCTCGCGGCGCTCCCGAAGCGCCGGCACGCGGAGCTGGATGACGTTGAGGCGGTAGTAGAGGTCCTCGCGGAAGCGGCCCTTCTTGACCTCCTCGGCGAGGTCCCGGTTCGTGGCCGCGACGATGCGGGCCGCGACCGCGAGATCGGAGGCGCCGCCGACCCGCCGGACCCGCTTCTCCTGCAGGGCGCGCAGGAGCTTCACCTGCACCTGGGGCGGCAGCTCGCCGACCTCGTCGAGGAAGAGCGTGCCCGACCCGGCCACCTCGAAGAGACCGGCCTTCGTGTCGACCGCGCCGGTGAAGGCGCCCTTCTCGTGGCCGAACAGCTCGCTCTCGATGAGCCCCTCGGGGATGGCGCCGCAGTTGATGGCGACGAAGGGGCCGTTCGAGGACGCCCCCGCGTGCAGCGCGCGCGCGACGACCTCCTTGCCCACGCCGCTCTCGCCGGTGACGAGCACGGTGGTCCGCGCGCGGCCCACCTTCTCGATCATGGCCCGGACCGCCTGGATGCCCGGGGAGCGGCCGAGGATGGTGGCGTCGTCCGCGACCTTCCCGACCCGGTGGCGCAGGACCCGGTTCTCGGCGAGCAGGGCGCGATGCTCGAGGGCCTTCTCGACGACGAGCTTCAGCTCCTCGTTCTTGAAGGGCTTCAGCACGTAGTCGTACGCGCCGAGCTTCATCGCCTGGATGGCGTTCTCGGTGGTCGCGTACGCGGTGACGATCACCACCTCGGTCGCGGGGGAGGTCTTCTTCACCGCCTCGAGGAGCGAGATGCCGGAGTCGGCGCCGAGGCGCAGGTCGGAGAGGACGAGGTCGAGGTCGCCCTCCCCCGCGAGCGCCAGCGCGCGCGGCAGGTCCGCGGCGGAGGCGACCTCGTGACCCTGCTTGCGCAGCAGGATCTCGAGGAACTCCCGCATCGAGGGCTCGTCGTCGACGACGAGGATCTTCGCCATGGCTCCGGATACTAACCCGGGGTCGGCCGGGGCCCTAGACGGCGACCTCGTGCGCCGGCAGGCGCACGGTGAAGCGCGCGCCCTCCCCCGGCCTGGACTCGACCGACACGTTGCCCCCGTGGGCGTCCACCACCCGGTGCACCGCCGCGAGGCCGAGCCCCGAGCCGCGCTCCTTGGTGGTGAAGAACGGCATGAAGATCTTCTCGAGATCGTCCGGCGGGATGCCACCGCCGTCGTCCTCCACGACGAAGCGCACGAGGTCGCCCTCGGGGGCGCAGCTGACGCGGATGGTGCCGCCGCCGTCCGGGTGGGCTGCGCGCACGGCGTGGGCGGCGTTCACCACGAGGTTCCACGCCACCTGCCGGATCTGGTCGAGGTCGCACTCCGCCTGCGTGGGCGCGAGCTCGCGGGTGACCGTGACGCCCGCCGCGGCCGGGTCGAACGCGAAGACCCGCAGCATCTCGTCGAGCATGGCGGCGAGGTCGGCCGGGGCGCGCCGGAGCGGCGGCGGGCGGGCGAAGCGCAGGAAGTCCGAGACGAGCTCCTCGAGGCGCGAGGCCTCGCGGAGCACGATGCCCATGAGCTTGCGGTCCTCCTCGGTGGCCGCCGCCTGGCCGGCGAGGAGCTCGAGCGAGCCGGACATGGAGGCGAGCGGGTTGCGCAGCTCGTGGGCGAGGCCGGCCGCCACGCGCCCGAGATCGGCGAGCCGCGCCGAGCGCTGCACCTGCTCCTCCATCGAGCGCAGGCGGGTGAGGTCCTGGAAGATGACCGCGGTGCCGACCCGCGCGCCCGCCTCCACCACGAGCGGGAACGACGAGTACCCGAGCCGCAGCTTCTCGCCGCGCTGGTTCGCGTGCTCGAGCTCGCCGCGACCGGTCTCGGCCTGGAAGGCCGGGAAGAGCTCGGACGAGCGCCGCCCCCGCGCGGCCTCCGAGCCGATGCCGAACATGAGCTCGCCGGCGCGGTTGAGGAAGGTGACCCGCCCGGCCGGGTCCAGGGTGAGGAGGCCGGAGGTCATCGACTGCACGATGGTCTCGTGCAGCGCGGTGATGACCGCGAGGTCGCTCTCACGGGCCGCGAGGCGCTCGCCCGCGCGGCGCAGCTGGGTGGCGAGGTAGCCGGCGAGGGCGGCGGTGCCCGCGAGCGCCGCCGACTGGGTGAAGAGCGCGAACGCGAGCCCCTGCGCGTGCGGCGGCGCGAAGGCGAGCGACACCGTGACGTGCGTGACGATCGCGAGCACCGCGGCCACGATCGCGCCGCGGGCGAGGAGCAGGATCGCGCCGGAGCCGATCGCGAGCGAGTACAGGAAGACGAAGACGCTGTCGGTGCCGCCGGTGTAGCCCACGAGCGCCGAGGCGACGCCGACGTCGATGACGACGTGGCCCCAGGCGGTGGCGGCGAGCGCCCGCCGCCTGAGGAGCAGCATGGAGGCGACGAGCGCCGAGGCGTAGGCGACGACGACGAGGCCGAAGAACGGCGCCAGCGCCTCGACGACGTCCTCGCCGCCCCTGAGGCCCGCGAGCGCGGCGCCGCCGAGCAGCACCGTGACCGCGACGATCCGGAAGAAGGTGAGCCAGACGAGGCGCCGGTACAGCCCGTCGCCCGGGCCGGCCGCCGCGGCCTCGCGCGCCGGCCCGGCCACCGCGGGGGAGCTCACGGCTACTTCACGCCGCTCGCCATCGTGAAGATCGGGAGGTACATCGCGATCATGAAGTAGCCGACCGTGCCGCCCAGGAAGACCATCATGAGCGGCTCGATCATGCTCGTGAGCGAGCCGATCGCGACGTCGACCTCGTCGTCGTAGAAGTCGGCCACCTTGTTGAGCATGGTGTCCATCGCGCCGGTGGCCTCGCCGACGCCGATCATCTGCACGACCATGGGCGGGAACACCTTGGTCTCGGCGAGCGGGCCGGCGATGTTCTTGCCCTCGGAGATCTTGGCGCGGACGTAGAGGATGGCCTTCTCGACGACCCGGTTGCCCGCCGAGCGGGCCACGATCTCGAGCGCGTCGAGGATGGGCACGCCGGAGGAGAGCATGGTGCCGAGCGTCCGGGTGAAGCGCGCCACCGCCGTCTTCTGCACGAGCGGGCCGAAGAGCGGCATCTTGAGGACGGTCGCGTGCCAGATCTCCTGGCCGCGGCCCTTGCGCGTCAGCGCGGTGAAGACGACGCCGAGCACGATCGGGATGCCGAAGAAGAAGTACCAGCGCTCGGTGAAGAAGTGGGACAGGTCCACGAGCGCCTGGGTGGGGCCGGGGAGCGCGCCGCCCATGTCCTTGAACATCTTCTCGAAGGTCGGGACGACCTTGCCGATGAGGACGCCGACGACGCCCACCGACACGAGGAGCACGATGATCGGGTAGCTCATCGCGCCCTTCACCCGCCGCTTCAGCTTGTCGTTCTTCTCGAGGTAGGCCCCGAGGCGCTGGAGGATGGTGTCGAGGATGCCGCCCACCTCGCCGGCGCGGATGAGCTGGACGAACAGCTCGTCGAAGGCCTTGGGGTGCTCGGCGAGGGCGTCGGCGAAGGTGGAGCCCGCCTCGACCTTCCCCTTCACGGTGAGGAGGATCTTGCGGAAGTTCGCGTTGTCGGCCTGGTTGCCGATGATGTCGAGGGCCTGCACGAGCGGCAGGCCGGCGTCGATCATCACCGAGAACTGACGGGTGAAGACGACGAGGTCCTTGATGGAGACGCCGCCGGCGCCGGGCAGCCGGAGCTTCAGCTCGGGCAGCTTGCGCGCGACCTTCGTCGGCTCGAGCCCCATCTGCCGCAGGCGCGCCTCGACGTTGGCCTTCTCGGTGGCCTCCATCTCGCCCGAGCGCACCTCGCCGTTCTTCGTCTTCCCGGTCCAGCGGAAGACGAGCGGCTTCGCGGTCGGGGCCTTGGTCTTGACGGCGGCTGCCTGGGCCATTCGGTCGTTCCTCGTTCCTCGGCGATCCTAGCGGAGCGTCCCCCGCCGGTCGAATCGGCTACCGGGCGGGCGGGGCCCCGCGCGCCTGCGCGGCCGCGGCGCTGCCGGCCAGCAGGTTCTTGAGCTCCTCGGGGTCGGAGGACCGGCCGAGGGCCTCCTCCATCGTGATGAGGCGGCGGGCGAAGGCGGAGGCGAGGCTCTGGTTGAAGGTCTGCATGCCGAACTTCGCCTGGCCGACCTGCATCTGCGAGTAGATCTGGTGGACCTTGTCCTCGCGGATCAGGTTCCGGATGGCGGGGTTCGGGACCATCACCTCGACGATGAGGACCCGCCCCGGCGCGCCCGCGCGCGGCAGGAGGTTCTGGGTGAGCACGCCCTCGAGCACGAACGAGAGCTGGGCGCGCACCTGCGGCTGCTGGTAGGGCGGGAACACGTCCAGGATGCGGTTGATGGTCTGTACCGCGCTGTTCGTGTGCAGGGTCGCGAAGGCGAGGTGGCCGGTCTCGGAGATCACGAGCGCCGCCTCGACCGTCTCGAGGTCTCGCATCTCGCCGACGAGGACGACGTCCGGGTCCTGGCGGAGGATGTACTTGAGCGCCTTCTTGAAGCTCTGCGTGTCCGCCCCGACCTCGCGCTGGTTCACGAGGCAGTTCTTGTGCGGGTGCAGGTACTCGATCGGATCCTCGATGGTGAGGATGTGCTCGTGCCGGTCGGTGTTGATCTTGTCGATGATGGAGGCGAGCGTCGTCGACTTGCCGGAGCCGGTGGGGCCGGTGACGAGCACGAGGCCGCGCGGCTTCTTCGCGAGGTCCTGCACGATGGCGGGCAGGCCCAGCTCGGCGAAGGTGAGGATCTTGAAGGGGATGGTGCGGAACGCGCCGGCGACCGCGCCGCGCTGCATGAAGATGTTGGAGCGGAAGCGCGACAGCCCCTTCACGCCGAAGGAGAGGTCGAGCTCGTTCTCCTCCTCGAACTTGTGCTTCTGCGCGTCGGTGAGGATGGAGTAGCAGAGCTGCTTCGTGTCGACGGGCGACAGCGGCGGGGTCTTGAGCGGCACGAGCCGCCCGTCGATGCGGAGCTGCGGCGGGGAGCCGGTCGTGATGTGGAGGTCGGACGCCCCCTTCTCGACCATCGCCTTGAGCAGCTGATGAAGGTTCGCCACGGTCGGTCCTAGAACTTGTCGGGGGCGGTGTTGCCGATGGCTTCCGAGAGCGTCGTCATCCCGGCCTTCACCTTCGAGAGCGCGCTCATGCGCAGCGTGCGGAAGCCGAGGCGGATCGCCTCCTGCTTGAGCTCGGCCGCCGAGCAGCCCTGGATGATGAGCTCCTTCAGGCCGTCCCAGAGCGGCATGACCTCGTACACGGCCACGCGGCCCTTGTAGCCGCGGTCGTTGCAGGTCTTGCAGCCGCCCGGCTCGAAGGCCTGGAACGTGCCGATCTCCTCCGCCTGGAAGCCGGCGTCGAGGAGCGCCTGGTCCTCGAGCTGCGCGGGCTTCTTGCACTCCTGGCAGAGCCGGCGGCAGAGGCGCTGCGCCACGATGGCGTTGAGCGAGGCGGTCACGAGGAACGGCTCGATGCCCATGTTGAGGAGGCGCGAGACGGTGCCCGGGGCGTCGTTCGTGTGCAGGGTCGAGAGCACGAGGTGGCCGGTGAGCGCGGCCTTCACGCCGATCTCGGCGGTCTCGAAGTCGCGGATCTCGCCGACCATGATGATGTCGGGGTCCTGCCGGAGGAACGAGCGCAGGGCGGCCGCGAAGTTGAGGCCGATGTCCTCGTGCATCTGGACCTGGTTGATGCCGAAGAAGTTGAACTCGACCGGGTCCTCGGCCGTGGAGATGTTCCAGCTCACCTCGTTGAGCTTCGAGAGCGCCGAGTAGAGCGTGGTGGTCTTGCCCGAGCCGGTGGGGCCGGTGACGAGGACCATGCCGTAGGGCCGGTCGATCGCGTCGAGGAAGTCCTTGAGCTGGGTCTCCTCGAAGCCCAGCTTCGTCATGTCGAGCTGGAGGTTCGACTTGTCGAGGAGGCGCAAGACCACCTTCTCGCCGAAGAGCGTCGGGCAGACCGAGACGCGGAAGTCCATCTCCTTGCCCTTGCCGAGCTTGAGCTTGATGCGGCCGTCCTGCGGGAGCCGCCGCTCGGAGATGTCGAGCTCGCTCATGATCTTGAGGCGGGAGATGATCGCGTTCTTCAGCTTGGTCGGCGGCTTCATCACCTCGTACATCACGCCGTCGATGCGGAAGCGGACCCGGAAGTCCTTCTCGTAGGGCTCGACGTGGATGTCGGAGGCGCCCTTCTTGATGGCGTCGAGGAGGATCAAGTTCACGAGCTTGACGACCGGCGCCTCCTCGGCGCTCTTCTCGAGGTCGACGATGCTCGTGTCGTCGCCCTCGGACTCGACGACCGCGACCTCGGAGTCGTCGAAGCCCTGCATGACCTCGTCGAGGTCCGGGCCCTTCTCGGCGTAGTACCGCTCGATCGCCTCGCGGATGGCCTGCTCGGAGGCGACCACCACCTCGACGTTGTAGCCGGTGAGGAACTTGACGTCGTCGATGGCGAAGATGTTCGAGGGGTCGCTCATCGCCACGATGAGCGAGCTGCCCGCGCGGTTCACCGGGATGACCTGGTGCTTCTCCGCGGTGGCCTTCGGGATGAGCTTCAGCACGTCCTCGTCGATGTCGAAGTCCTTCAGCGAGATCGCCGGGACGCCGTACTGCTTCGAGAGGAAGTTCGTGAGGTCGTGCTCGGCGATCGAGCCCTGCTTGACGAGCAGCGAGCCGATGCGGCCGCCGGTCTTGCGCTGCTCTTCCTGGGCCTTCTGCAGCTGCTGGAGGGAGATGAGGTTCTCCCGCACCAGGAGTTCGCCGAGCCGTCCGGACATGGTGTGGTCTCTCCGAAGGCTGCGGGCGCCCCGTCTCGTCGGGGGGACGAGCGGGGCCCACAGCCCTACGACCTTAACAGGCGGTTCCTCGGAGGGTCAAGGAACGGGCCGGCTGGAAACCCGCGATACCACTTCGAAAAAGGGCCTTCGGCCGTCCTACATCGGCCCCCGGCCGACGAGCGCGCGCGCCTTCGCCGCATCCTCGGCGATCTGGGCCCTGAGGGCGTCCACCGACGGGAACCGGCGCTCCTCGCGCAGCCGCGCCACGAAGGCCACCCGGATCGCCTCGCCGTACAGGTCCGAGCCGTCGTGGTCGAACAGGTGCACCTCGCAGGTGACCCCGCCCGCCGCCTCGACGGTGGGCTTCACCCCCACGTTGCAGACCCCGCCCTGCTCGGCCCGCGCGCCGACCACGGCCCGGACCGCGTAGACCCCGTTCCGGGGCAGGAGGCACGGCGTCGCGACGTTCGCGGTGCCGAACCCGAACCCCCGCCCCCGCCCCGCGCCGCGCACCACCTCGCCGGTGACGTCGTGCGGCCGGGTGAGGAGCGCGGCGGCGTCCTCCACGTTCCCCTCGAGGAGGAGCTCGCGGATCTTGGTCGACGAGACGACGAGGCCGTCGGAGGCGACCGGCGGGACGACGGAGAGCGCGATCCCCCGGGCCTCGAGCATGGGCCGGAGCGCGTCGACCCGGGCGCGCTGGTTGCCCGCGGTGAAGTCGTGGCCGACCACCACGTCCTTCACGCCGAGCCCGTCGGCGAGGTCGCGCCCGACGAAGACCTCGGCGGTGGTCCGCGCCCAGGCGAGGTCGAACGGCTGGACCACGGTCGCGTCGAGGCCGAGCCCGGCGAGGAGCTCGAGCTTGCGCGGCAGGGCGGTGAGCACCGGCGGCGCGACCGAGGGGCGCAGCACGCGGACCGGGTGCGGGTCGAAGGTGAGCACCGCGGAGGGCGCGCCCCGCGCGGCGGCGCGCTCGCGGGCGAGCCGCATGAGGGCCTGGTGGCCGAGGTGCACGCCGTCGAAGTTGCCGATCGCGACCGCCCCGCCGCGGACGGCGCCGGTCCCCTTGGCCTCCTCGATGGAGCCGAGCACCTTCATGCCGCCGACCGTCCGCATCTTCAACCCCGCCGGCCCTTCCCGAGGAACGCCTTCCCGAAGCCGTGCGGCATGAGCTCGCCGAGCGTCCGCACCACCTCGCCGCGGGCGCCGGCGAGGACGACCGGGAGATCCGGCCCGCCGAACTCGGCGAGCACCTGCAGGCAGGCCCCGCACGGCGGCGTGGGGTCGTCGGTGCCGGAGGCCACCGCCACCGCGTCGACGCGGCGCGCGCCCGCGAGGACCGCCGCGGCGATCGCGTTCCGCTCGGCGCAGGTGGTGAGCCCGTAGCTCGCGTTCTCGACGTTGCAGCCCGCGTGCGCCTTCTTGCCCGCGAGCACGGCGGCCCCGACGCGGAAGCGCGAGTAAGGGGCGTGGGCGTGCGCGCGGGCGGCGCGGGCGGCGGCGACGAGGCGCCGCAGCGCGCCCGGAGACACGGCGGCAGCGGCCACGGCTAGCCCCGCTGCAGCCAGCGGGCGAGGGCGAGCTCCGCCTCGAGGCCGATGTCGCTGAAGCGCAGGTGCGTGCCGTACAGCACGCCGTCGCGGGAGATGCGGAGCACCTCGCCGGTGGCGGTGAACTCGTCCTTCGTCCCCGGGAGCAGCACGCGGACGTCGAAGCGGTCGCTCGCGGGCGGGTGCTGCGCCGCGAAGTAGAAGCCGCCGAGCGCGATGTTGCCGTCGTGCTCCTCGAACGAGCCGCCGGCGGCGGCGTCGCGGACGAAGAGCGAGATGGGGACCCGATCGCTCTCGCGGCGATCCGCTGCGCGCTCCTCGCGGACGGTCTCGGTGGCGGAATCCACGGCTGCTTCCTCCCAGGGGTCTTTCGAGCCTAGCAGCGCGAACCCGGCCGTTCAACGGACGTTGCGGGCCCGTCGGCCCAGGGCCGCCCCGGCCCCAGCAGCAGAGTCCGTCCCTGTCCGGTCAGCCGAACGCGGAGACCAGGAAGGCGGTCGCGAGCGCCGCGAACCGATCGCGCGCCCCGGCCGCCACCACCTCCACCTCGGCGTGGGACAGGGGGCGGGCGGAGAGGCCGGCCGCGTGGTTCGTGACGCAGGACACCGCGGCGACCCGGACCCCCATGTGACGGGCGGCGACGACCTCCGGAACCGTCGACATCCCCACGAGATCCGCCCCGAGTGACCTCAGCATCCGCACCTCGGCGGGTGTCTCGTAAGAGGGCCCCGTGACGCAGGCGTAGATCCCCTGGCGCAGGGTCTGGCCCAGCCCCGCCGCGGTGCGGTCGAGGAGCGCCCCGAGCTCCGGGTCGTAGGCCGCCGAGAGGTCGGGGAACCGCGGCCCGAGCCGGTCGTCGTTCTCGCCCACGAGGGGGTTCGAGCGGGAGAGGTCGAGGTGGTCGGTGATCCGCACGAGGTCCCCCGGCTGGAACCCAGGGTTGATCCCGCCCGCGGCGTTGGTGGTGAGGATGGCCTTCACCCCCAGGGCGCAGAGCAGGCGGGCGCCGAACGCCACGTCCTCCGGCGCGTGGCCCTCGTAGGCGTGGGCGCGCCCGAGGAGCGCCGCCACGGTCACCCGCCCCTCGGGGCGGCTGAGCTCCCCGACGACGAGCCGGCCGGGGTGGCCGATGACCTTCGGCACCGGCATGCCGGGGATCTCGTCGTACGGGATGACCGCCGCCTTCTCGATGCCCTCGGCGAGGCCGGCGAGCCCGGAGCCGAGGATCACGCCCGCCGTCGGCTGCACGTCGACGCGGCCGCGCACCCAGGCGAGCGCGTACTGGAGCCGCGTGTGGAGATCGGCCTTGCTCATGTGTCCTCCAGGACTTCCAGCACGAGGGGCCTCACGACCCGTCCATCCCGAGCGTAGGACCCGCGCAGCGGGTCCGGAGACGAGGGACGAGAGGAGGGCCCGTCCTCGCCGATCCGCCACGCCGTCGCGAGGCGCATGGCCACCCGCGCCGGGTCCTCGCCGCGGTCGCCGTGGTGGATCGTGGCGAGCGGCTCGCCGCGCTCGACGCGGTCGCCGAGCTTCTTGTGCACCACGATCCCGACGGCGGGATCGATCCGGTCCTCGGTGCGCGCGCGGCCGGCGCCCAGCGCGACGGAGGCGAGCCCGACCGCCTCGGTGTCGATGGCCTGCACGATGCCGCCCTCCGGCGCGGACACCGGGAGCCGGCGCGGCGCGACCGGCAGGCGGCCGGGATCCCGGACCGCGGCCGGGTCGCCGCCCTGGGCGCGGACGATCTCCTCGAGCTTCCTCAGGCCGGAGCCGTCGGCGATCGCCTGCTCGACCCGCGCGCGCGCGGCCGCGCGGTCGGGCGCCGCGCGGCCGAGGAGCAGCATCTCGGCGGTGAGCGCGACCGTGACCTCGCGCAGATCGGGTGGGCCGCCGCCCTGGAGGACCGCGATGGCCTCGGCGGTCTCGAGCGCGTTCCCGACCGCGAGGCCGAGCGGCTCGTCCATGCGCGTGACGAGCGCGGTGACGCGCTTGCCCATGCTCCGGCCGATGCCCGCGAGCGTGCGGGCGAGCTCGCGGGCGCGGTCCATCGTCTTCATGAAGGCGCCCGAGCCGACCTTCACGTCGAGCACGAGCCCGTCGATGCCCTCGGCGAGCTTCTTCGACATGATCGACGCCGCGATGAGCGGGATCGACTCGACGGTCGCGGTCACGTCGCGCAGCGCGTAGAGCTTCTTGTCGGCGGGCGCGAGCCGCTCGGTCTGGCCGATGAGGCAGCAGCCGACCTCGCGCACGAGCGCGCGGAAGCGGTCCACCGGCAGGTCCACCCGGAAGCCGGGGATCGCCTCGAGCTTGTCGAGCGTGCCGCCGGTGTGGCCGAGCCCGCGGCCGGAGATCATCGGGACCTTCACCCCGCACGCGGCCGCGAGCGGGGCGAGCGCGAGCGACACCTTGTCGCCGACGCCGCCGGTCGAGTGCTTGTCGACCTTCGCCCCGGGGATGTCGGAGAGGTCGAGCACGTCGCCCGAGCGGAGCATCGCGCCGGTGAGGGCGGCGATCTCGGCGGGCGCCATGCCGCGGAAGAAGACCGCCATGCAGAAGGCGGCCAGCTGGTAGTCCGGGATCTCGCCGCGCGTGTAGCCCTCGATGAGCCGGGCGATCTCCTCGGGCGGGAGCTCACGGCCCTCGCGCTTCGCGTGGATGACCTCGTAGGCGCGCATCGCGCCGGCAGTGTAGCCCGGAGGGCTGTCCCGGCGTCAGCCGGGGCCCGACGTCGAGGTGGACCGGCCGCGCGGCGTCGCTCAGGGCGCGGCGTTCGCGTGGACCGCCTTGACCTCGTCGAGCTCCTCGAGGAGCGCGACGGCCTTCCGGAGGGAGGCGGCCCGCTCGGCGTCCACCGGGACGGCGTCCTTCGGGACCCAGAGGAGCCGCTCCGGCTCGACCGGGACCTGGGCCGCCATGGCCGCGTGGACGCCGTGCACGTCCGCGGGGTGGGTGCGGACCTCGAACCCCTCGGCCCCGAGGTCGCGGACGTCCTCGGCACCCGCCTCGATCGCGGCGGCCTCGACCGCCTCGGGCGTGGGGCCGGGCCGGACCCGGAAGGCGCCGACGCGCTCGAACTGCCAGGCGACCGCGCCCTGCTCCGCGAGGTGGCCGCCCGACTTCTCCAGCCGCGCGCGGACGTCGGCGGCGGTGCGGTTGCGGTTCGTGGTCACGCACTCGACGAGCAGGGCGACGCCGCCCGGGCCGTAGCCCTCGTAGAGCGCCTCCTCGGCGTGGGCCACCGGCTTCACGTGCTCCGCGTGGTGCGTCATGGGGACCCCCTCGGACGGAGTGTGAGCGCTCAGGGGTGGAGGGGGCCACGCGGCGGGGTGACGCAGGACCGGAAGGGGGGGCCGGGACGACCGCTTCATCCCGTCACGAGACCCACTCGCTGGAGGCGACGATCTTCCAGCCGGAGGGACCGTCCTCGAGCACGAGCTCGCCGCCGCGCCAGCGCTCGTCCCACCCCAGGTAGACGCGCCTCCCGTCGTCCGAGCGCAGGAGCTCCTGGACGCGCAGCAGGAAGAACGCGCCAAAGCGGGCGCTCGCGAGGTCGGCCTCCGCGTGCGTCAGCACGATCACCCTCCTGGAGGTCCGGACGCCGCGCCAGAGCGTGCGCTCCGACTCGATGAAGGTCGCGGGGGGTGGCAGCGGCGCCACCTGCGCGTTCGCGAGCGGATCCTGGCCAGGGGACTGGCCGGGCTCCGCCGGCGGCTGTCGAATCGGCGCCATGGACACGCGCATGCCGGTGAGCGCGGCCTCGAGCATGCCGGCGAGCGCGCTGCGCGGGCCGCCGGGCACGAGCGGCGACGGGTCGTCACCGTCGTGGCTCCCGTCGTGGTCGGTGTCGGGATCGGCCGGGTCGGTGAGGAGCCGATCCTCGACGAGATCGCTGAGCCCGTCCCCATCGGAGTCTCGCTCGAGTTCTACGAGCCGGGCGCTCAGGAGCACCGGCGCGCCCGGGGCCTCGGTCCTCAGCCGGAGCGGCGGGAACGTGGTGCTTCCGTCGTCGAGGGCTCGCCTCCGCGCCTCGATCCGCACGACCGCGCCCGCGAGCAGGGCGACGTTCGACGTGCGGGCGACCTCGTAGGGCCGGAACGCGCGAAGCCCGAGGTAGGTCGAGCGCCACGTCCCCGCGCCGTCCCCTCGCAGGAGCCAGTAGCCGCCCCCCGAGAGCTCGCCGGCGGGATCGAGGTCCTGCGCGAGCGCGATCGCCACGACGTCCTTCCCCGACCGCTCGACGCGGACGGGCTCCCAGCCCTCGGGCAGGACGTCCTTCGCGACGGGGCCCACCGGCGCCTTGCCGGGCGCGCCCGGGGCCTCGGGCAACGGCTCCTCGGTGAAGGGCGTGCGGAGGGGCGCGGCGAGGAGGCGGGCCACCGTGGCCGACACGGGATCGTCCCCGGACGTCGCGCGCGGATCCGGGGTCGAGGCGGGCGGCAGGGCCAAGATCACCTCGCGCGCGGCCGCGACATACGCAGCCTCGGCGGCCTCGACCCGCGCGGCGTGCGAGGGTAACAAGGCGCGCACCGAGTCCTCGACCCCGCAGCGCCGGGGTGGGCGCTGAGCCTCGTACTGAAGGAGGCTGCGCGCGAGGTCCGGGCGCCTCGCGAGGAGGTGCCTGCCCGCGAGGAGGCGCGCGAGCTCCTCGGCGCGGTTGCTCGACCGCGCCAGCGGGGACATGCGCACCGCCAGGAAGACGCCGAACGGATCGAGGGGCTCCGCGTTCGCGAGCGCCCGCACCAGCCTCCAGCCTTCCTGCGAGCCGGCCGGCCCTGGGCGATTGGCCAGCTCGAGCGCCGCGCCGGACACGCCGCCCGCGAGCAGGGTGACCGCGGCCTCGAAGCCCCGCTCGTCCGCCTCGAGGCGTGCGAACGCGGCGGCGCGCGCCTCCGCGGAGAGGGCGTCGTACGTCGGCGCGGCGAGGGATGGACGAGACGCGAGCAGTGCGGCCGCGGCCTCTCCCACCGCGGCCGCCGGCGCCCGCTCTGCGATCAGCCGCTCGAAGATCGCGAGGTCGGCGACCGCCTCGGAGCAGTACCGCGACCGCGGCCCGCCCACGACCGGGTCGAGGCGCCCCCGGGTCCTCGCGACCACGAGCGCGCGCGCGGTCGCGTCCCACGGCGAGGCAGGGTGGCGTTCCCGGAGGTCGCGGATCATCGCGGCGATGGGATCGGGTGGAGCCTTGCCCACCGAGAGGAGCCGCTTCGCGAGCCTCACGGGGTCGGGGCTCGAATCGAGCGCGGCGAGCCAGGTCCCTTCGTCCGGCAGGCGCCAGCTCGTGAACGCCACGAAGTCCGCGACGACCGCGAGCTCGCCGCGCGATGCCCTCGCGGCCTTCACGAAGGCTTCGGACGCCTGGCGCGCCTCGGCCTCCCCGGGCGGGCCCTGGGCCGGGAGCGCGGCGAATGCGAGGAGCGCCCCGACCACCGCAGACGCCGCAGCCGGACGGAGCCGCTGGAGCCGGCCGATGCGGTCCTGCAGAAGCGCGCGCGTGGCAGGGGGCTCGCCGTCCAGGACGGCCTCGCACGCGGACCGCACGCCGAGGAGGCCCTGCAGTCGGAACGGCCGCTCGGTCCGGCACGCGCGCCGGACCGCCTCGAACGCCTGCTGGAACGCCGGAGCAGCGGGCTCCGCCGTGAGCGCGAGCGCGACGACCAGGGGCGCGAGCATGACGCGCAGTGTAGCAGGCGGGCTGAGCGGGATCGCCGCGGGCTGGTCCGGGCATTTGGATACACTTGCCGCGAACCTCCCGCGACTTGCCCTCGCCACACTCCATCCGGTCGCGGTCGCCGCCTGCACGACCACCGGCTCAGGGCCCTCCACGCGGGCGGTCCAGCGCGGGACCCCCCTGACTCCGTGAGCTTCGGGTTCACGGCGGACGGTGAGCGATGGTCCGCGGCTGGTCAGGTAGGTCCGCTGAATGGACGGTACCGAGGCCCGGATCCGGCCAGAGCCCCAGCTGGAACCTGCGATCTCCGCCTCGCCTGGGGCTGTGCCCTCGCCCCGGGGATGTCAGACCCCTGGGCTACACATGCGTTCAGAATGACCGCGGGAAACGACACGGCCGCAGGCCTCTCCGGTACCTCACCTATGGTGATGCCGCCCGTCGCGGCGCCGCCCCGCGCGCGATGCCCGCGCGGTGACGACGCCTTCCTTGCCCGCCTCGAGGCGCGCGCGGCAGCGGCGAAGGGCGAGCCGTCCAAGCTCGTTCTCTCGCGCGCGGACGCGAAGCGGCTCGTCGCGCTCGCGGTCAGGCTCGCCCGAGGGCACGGCCCGGAGGACCTCCGCGTCGGCGAGGGGCTCTGGACGCTCCGGCCCCACGACCTGAGGCTCGGCTACAACGGCATCGGCGACCTCGCGCTCGACCGGCTCGGGATCGATCCCGCCCACGCGCGCTGGCTCGCCGGCCTCGCCGAGAAGCTCTCCACCCGGCCGCTCATGCGCGCCGCGGTTGCGGCGGGCGAGCTCTCGATGCGCAAGGCCGAGGCCATCGTGGACGCGGCCAGCGACGAGAAGCTCGAGGCCTACTGGCTCGGCCGCGCGAGGCTCGAGCCGGTCCGCGAGCTCGAGCGGCTCACGAAGCCGGGGACGAACCCGTACGACGAGGGCTGGCGCGACGTCATGGCCCGGCTCGAGGACCCGGTCCAGCGGGAGCACGTCGAGTACACGTTCGAGGTCGCCTCGGTGATCCTCGGCGACGCCGACGCGCCGAAGTGGAAGATCATCCGGGCGCTCTCGATGGAGTTCCTCGGGGGGCATCCGGTGCCGCTCGTTCCGGGAGCGGCGGAGCCGGCCGCCGCCGGCGAGGGACCGTCAGATATGGCGCGTCCGCCCGAGGGACCGGAACCGTCAGGTGTGGCGCGCGCCGCTCCTCCCCGCCCGCCCCCGCCGCCCTGCCCGTCGCCGCAGCAGCTCCTCCGCGCGCTCGTGCGCCTCCAGAAGGCCCGCCTCCCCGACGAGGAACGCTTCGGCCGGGCCATCCTCCTCGTGCGCGTCTTCAGGGCCTACTGCCTCGCCGGCGCCCGGACCTTCGAGGTCTTCTGCGTGGAGCAGCTCGGCATGGCGCCCTCAACCGCCCGCCAGCGCATGACCCTCGAGCGAAACCTCCGCCGGCTCCCGGAGCTCCGCGAGGCCCTGCGCACCGGCGCCCTCTCCTACGAGCAGGCCCGCGCCGTCGCGAAGGTCGCCACGCCCGAGGACGTCGCGCCGCGCATCGTCGCGGCGGCGAAGAAGCCGGCCCTCGACACCCGCCGCGAGGTGCAGAAGGAGCTCGACCAGCAGATGTGGCGCGCGGGGACCGTCAGGGCCTCCGTCCCGCGCGACGTCGACGAGCTCTTCGCCGAGGCGGTCCTCTCCGCCCGGCTGCGCTCCGGGCCGGGGCTCTCCCCCGGGCAGGCGCTCTTCCTCATGAGCTTCCACTTCACCGAGGTGTGGGAGCCGCTCGCGCTCGACCTCGTCCTGAAGGCCGAGGAGATCAAGCTCCGCGACAAGGGCCGCTGCCAGGTCCCCGGCTGCTCCCACCCCGCCGAGCACGTGCACCACGTCCGCTTCCGCTCGCACGGCGGGAGCTCCGAGGGGTCCAACCTCGTGAGCGTGTGCTCCGCCCACCACCTCGCCGGCATTCACAAGGGGTTCATCCGCGTGTCCGGCACGGCCCCCGACGGCCTCGTCTGGGAGTTCCTCGGCCGCGACTCCGAGGAGATCGCGCTCCTCTTCCCGGAGGATCCGGCCGAGCGCGACGGGGCTTCTCCGGCGGCGGCGCCAGCTCCAGCTCCGGCTCCGGCTCCGGCGGCTCCGGTAGCGGCTCCGGCGGCGGCTTCGGCGTGACGGTGCGACCTTCCCGCCCGTCCGGTGCTGCCCCCCTACCAGAGGATCGACTCGACGATCTCGTCCACCATGTCGCCGAGCTTGTCGATCCCGTGGCTCTTCGAGAGGAACCCGTCCGCCCCGACCTGCTCCGCCGCCTCGGCGAGCTCGTCGTCGGGCTTCGAGCTGAAGATGATGATCGGGATGCGCTCGGTGTGGAAGTCCTGCTTCAGCACCCGGACGATGTCCTTGCCGCTGATGTCCGGCATCACGAGGTCGGTGAGGATGATCTCGGGCTGGAACGCGTCGAGCGCCGCCTGGAACTCGAGCAGGTTCGTCGCGGTCGCGACGGCGTAGCCGCGCTCCTCGAGCACCGAGCGCTCCATCTCGAGCGTGATGGGCGAGTCGTCGAGCAGGAGGATGCGCTTCTTCTTCTCGGTCATTTCCCTGCCTAGAGCGCCGCGAGCGCGTACTCGGCGGCGCGCGCGAAGGCGCCGCCGTCCTCCGGGATGTCGGGATAGTAGCCCAGGAACACCTGCCGCTTGCCGTCCGGCCGGCGCTTGTAGGCGTCGAGCGCGTTCCGGTAGGCGAGCCGCGCCCGGTCGGGGTCGCGCTGCGCCTCCCGGCACCGGCCCAGGTAGTAGTGGGCGAGGGCGAGGTCCGGGTCGAGGAACAGCGCGCGGGCGAGCTCCCGCGCGGCGGCCTCGGGGTCGGCCGTGGAGACGAGGTGGATTCCGTAGAAGAGGTGCGCCTCGGCCGAGAGCGGCTCGAGCGCGAGCGCCTTCTCGTAGCAGGCGCGCGCCTCGGCGGGCTGGCGGAGGATGCCGTAGAGGTTCGCGAGCGTGAGGCGCACGGCGAGGTCCTCGCCGCCCTTCTCGATCCAGCGCTCGAGGAGCTCCCGCGCCGCGCCGAAGCGGCCGTCGGCGAAGAGCGCGATCGCGCCGTCGAGGAACTCCTGCGGGGCGAACGGCGGCCGGGGGCGCGGCGTGCCGGGCCGGGCGGCGGGCACCGGGGTCACCGCGGTGTCGACGTGGGCGACGCGCGGCGGCGACTCGGGGATCGGGACCTGCGGGCGCACCGGCCGGCGGACCGGCAGCGGCGTCATCCGCACCTCCGGGCGGCGGTACAGGAACGCGCCGGCCACCTCGGTGAGCTCGAAGCCCTCGAAGAGCCGGAAGAGCGACTCGGAGTAGCCGAGGAACAGGTACCCGCCCGGCGAGAGGTTGCCGTGGAAGAGCGTCAGCACCTGCTGGGTGGTGGCGGTGTCGAAGTAGATGATGACGTTGCGGCAGAAGATGACGTCCCAGCCGCCGCCGTCGCTCGGGCGCGGGAACGAGGCCGACACGAGGTTGTGCGTGCGGATCGCCGTGACGTAGCGGCGGAGGAGCGGGCGCACGTGGGGCCGCTCGGCGCCGGTTTCGAAGTAGCGCTCCCGGATCCGCTCCGGGACGTCGCGCAGCCGGCGCGAGTCGTACTCGCCGCGGAGCGCGTGGGCGACCGCCTCGGGGTTCACGTCGGTGGCGACGAGCTCGACGTGCTCCGGCTCGGCACCGGCCTCGGCGCACGCCATCGCGATCGAGTACGGCTCCTCGCCGGTCGCGCAGCCGGCCGACCAGATCGCGACGCGCCGGCCGCCGCCGCGCGGGCGGGCGAGCAGCCTCGGGAGGAGCGCCTCGAGCGCGCCGAACTGCCGCTCGTCGCGGAAGAAGCTCGTCTTCCCGACGGTCACGAGCGGCAGGAGCCGGCGGAGCTCGTCGTCGCCGCCCGCGCCGCGCAGCACCTCGTGGTACGCGGCGCCGTCCGGCACGTCCGGCAGCTCGTCGAGCCGCGCCACCACCGCGAGGCGCAGCGCCGCGTGGCCGTCGGCGCGCACGTTCAGGCCCACCCGCTCCTTGAGGAGCGCCGCGAGGTCCGCGAGCACGGGCTCGGAGACGCGGTTCACCGGGTGAGCTCCGTGAGCACGCGGGGGATCTCGTCGAGCGGCAGCACGCGGTCGACCGCGTCGAGCTCGATGGCCGCGCGCGGCATGCCGAACACCGTGCTCGTCGCCTCGTCCTGGGCGAGCGTGGTGCCACCCGCGTCGCGGATGGCCTTCAGGCCGGCGGCGCCGTCGCGCCCCATGCCGGTGAGCACGACGCCGCAGACGCGGTTGCCGTAGGCCTGCGCGGCGCTGGCGAGGAGCGGCGTGACCGAGGGCTTGAAGGTGTCGACCGGCGCGGCGTCGGAGAGGCGGTAGCACCCCTCCTCCACGACGAGGTGGCTCCCGGTCGGCGCGATGGAGACCGTGCCCGGACGGATCGGGTCGCGGTCGCGCGCCTCGCGCACCTGCAGCCGGGCCTCGCCGGCGAGCCAGCCCGCGAGGCCCTCCGTGAAGCCGTCGGCGATGTGCTGCACGACCGCGATCGCCGCGGGGAAGGCCGCGGGCAGCGCCCTGAGGATGGACGCCAGCGCGCGGGGCCCGCCGAGCGACGCGCCGATCGCCACGAGCTCGGCCCGCCGCACCCGCGCGGGCGGCGAGGCCCCCTGCCCGCGCAGGCCGCGCGGGTGGCGGATGACGCGCACGCCCGCGAGGAGCTTCAGGCGCGAGCGGAGCTTCCTGCCGAACTCCTCGAGGTCGGTGCGCGCGCCCGGCTTCTCGAGGATGTCGAGCGCGCCGAGCGAGAGCGCCCGGAAGCCGACCGACTCCTCGCGGTTCGCGGTGAGCACGAGGATCGGCGTCGGGTGCTCCGCCATGATCCGCGCGATGCCGGCGAAGCCGTCGGCCTCCGGCATCACGAGGTCCATCGTGATGACGTCCGGCTTCAGCCGCGCGACGGCCTCGGCCGCGGCGTCGCCGTCGCGGACGGTCCCGACCACCTGCAGCCCCGGCTCGGCCCGCACCAGCCCGGCCAGGATCTCCCGGAAGAGCTCCGAGTCGTCCGCGATGAGCACGCGGACCGGACGGTCGTCCGCGAGCGGGCTCACCCGCCGACCCCGCAGAGCCGCTCGAGCGTCGCGGCGAGCTTCTCCGGCTCGAGCTCGCCCTTCACGACGTACGCGTCCGCCCCGGCGTCCACGCCGCGGCGCCGCTCCTCGGGCGCCGACAGGGACGAGATGATCACCACGGGCAGCTTCGAGAACCGCGGCGTCGCCTTCACGCGGCGGGTGAGGTCGATGCCGTCGAGCACCGGCATCTGCACGTCGGTGACGAGGACGTGGTGGCTGCCGGAGAGCAGGCGCTGCCAGCCGTCCTCGCCGTCGGACGCCTCGTCCACCTCGTGGCCGAGCGAGCGGAGCAGCGCGGCCTCCGCCTCGCGGGCGATGACGCTGTCGTCGACGAGCAGGATCCGGAGGCGCCGCCGCTCGCGGCCGCGGGTCGCCGCCGGAAACGCGACCCGGCGCGCCGAGCCCACGAGGTCGGGCACGGAGAGGAGGAGCGCCACGCGCCCGTCCTCGAGCGCGGCCGCGCCGGTCACGAAGCGCATGCCCTTCAGGAACGCGCCGGGCGCCTTCACCGCCACCTCGCGCTCGCCGTAGAGCCCGTCGACCACCACCGCCGCGCCGGCGTCCAGCCCGTGCGAGACGTAGACCACGTGCGGCCGCGACGAGCGTGGGCCGCCGTTGAGCGAGAGGAGCGGCCCGAGCGCCACCACCGGCATCAGCTTCTGGCGCCAGCGCACCGCGCGGATGCCGGCGACCTCCTGGATCTCCCGGGGCTCGAGGCGGCCCACCGCCTCCACGTCGGCCGCCGGGATCCCGTAGACGTCCTCGTCGATGCGGACGAGGAGCGCCTTCATGAGGGTCAACGACTGCGGCATGCGCAGCGTGAAGGTCGTGCCCTGCCACTTCACCGACTCGATCACCACCGAGCCGCCGAAGGAGGTGACGCGCTTCTTCACCACGTCGAGGCCGATGCCGCGGCCGCTCGTCTCGCCGGCCTCCTCGCGGGTCGAGAAGCCGGGCGTGAACACGAGCTCGAGCGCCGCGCGGTCGGAGAGGCCCGCGGCCTGCACCTCGGTGACGAGCCCCTTCGCGACCGCCGCCGCGCGCACGCGGGCGGGGTCGATGCCGCGGCCGTCGTCGGTGACCGAGATGGCGAGCATGTCGCCGTCGGTGCCGGCGGTGAGCTGGATGCGCGCGGTGCGGGACTTCCCCGCCTTCTCGCGCTCCTCGGGGGTCTCCACGCCGTGGTCGACCGCGTTCCGGACGAGGTGCACGAGCGGATCGTTGAGCGAGAGCAGGATCGCCTTGTCGACGCCGGTCTCGCCGCCGTGCACGACGACCTCGAGCTCCTTCCCCTGCTCGCGGGCCATGTCGCGCGCCGCGCGCGGGAAGGCGGCGAGGACGCCGGAGAGGGGGATGAGCCGCGCCGAGCCGATGTGGTCGGAGAGCCTCGAGAACTGCGCCTGCGCCGAGGAGGAGGCCTCGGTGTGCGAGCGCACGAAGCGGAAGGTGTCGGAGCGCAGGAGGTGGACGTCGCCCTCGAGCTGCTCGACGAGCCGGGCGGTGCGCGGGTCCCGGACGCGCTCGGCGACGGCCATCACGCGGTCGGAGACCCGGGCCCAGCGGGCGAAGAGCGCGTTGAGCTCGCGCGAGCGGCGCAGGGCCCGCTCGCCCTCCACGAGCACGTCGCCGGCGAGCGCCGCGATCTCGTCGAGCCGGTCGACGTCGACGCGGATGGAGGTGGTGCGGGCGGCGACGTCGAGCCTCGGCTCGGCGCGCGGGGGCCTCGGCGCCGCGGGGGGGGCGTGCGCCGGCGCGGAGGCCGCGGGCACCGTGGTGACGGTCGGCGCCGTGGTGGCGGTGGGCGCGGCCGGGGCGGCGGCCGGCTTGCCGGGCAAGAGCCCGCGCAGGGCGGCCGCGAGCTTCCCGGAGGCCTCGTCGCCGGCGGGCGGGCCGTCGAGCATGGGGGGGATGGCGTCGCAGGCCTCGAGGAGCGCCTGGATCCGCGCCGGCTGGTCCGGCCCGAGCCCGCGCAGGAGGTCCTCCGCCGCGTGCACGACGGTCGCCATGCCGCGGAAGCCCATGGCGTTCGCCTCGCCCTTCAGCGTGTGCAGCTCGCGGGCGAGCTCCTCGCGCGAGTCCGCCGAGGCCGTCCCGCGCTCGAGCGCGAGCAGCTGGGCCGAGATGCGCTCGAGCCGGTCCGCGGTGGTCTCGCGGAAGCGCGGCAGGAGCTTCTGGCGGATCTCGTCGGACGCCGACACTGCTTCCCCTCGGGTCCCTTCGCCTACTTGAACCGCTGCACGAGGTCGGCGAGGTGCTCGGCGAGCTTCGTGAGCTCGGCCGCCGCGCCGGTGGCCTGCTTCGACCCGGTCTGCGCCTGGCGGGTGACCTCCTCGATCTCCGACATCGACTGCACGACCTGCTCGGTGGCGGTGCGCTGCTGCTGGGTCGCGAGGTGGATCACCCGCGCGGCGTCGCTCGTCTCCTGGATGCCGGAGAGCAGGCCCGACACGCTCTGCATGGCGGTGTTGCCCACCTTCTCGCCCTCGGACGCCTCGCGCTTGTTGCCGTCGGAGGCCTCCTTCGCGGCGTGGGTCGCCTCCCGGATCTCGGTGATGAGGTTCTTGATCTCCTTCGTCGACTCCATGACGTTCTCGGCGAGGCGCCGCATCTCGGCGGCGACGATCGAGAACCCCCGGCCCGCCTCGCCCGCCTTCGCGCCCTCGAGCGCGGCGTTGAGGGCGAGCAGGTCGGAGCGGTCGGCGATCTCGTCGATCACGTCCACCACCGTGCCGATGCGCTCGACGCGCTTCGAGAGCTTCGCGATGGCGTCGTCGACCTCGACGGCGTTGTGCCGGACCTTCTCCATCGACCCCATGAAGAGCTTGATGGCGCCCTCGCCCTGCTTCGCGCCGGCGAGCGTCTGCTCGGCGATCGAGGCGACCATCTGGGCGTTCTCGGCGATCTGGTGCGAGGCGCCCTTCAGCTCCTCCATGGTCGCGGTGGTCTCGTGGATGGCCGAGGCCTGCGTCGCCGTGGAGGACTCGTTCTGCGTCGCGGCGGCCAGGACCTCGGTCGCCGAGGTCGAGAGCTGCAGGGCCGCCTCGCGGATCTCCTGCACGAACTCGCCGGCCACGGCGCCCCTCGCGCCGTTGGCGCGGCGGGGCGCGGCCTTCCTCTTCGCGGTGGTGGTCTTCTGCATGGTCTCTCCGAGCTGAAGTCTGTCTCGAGCTAGGGGTGGGCCGCGGCGAGGCGCTCGCGCACCACCGTGGGGAGGTCGACGATGGGCAGCGGGGACTCGTCGAGGAGCACGAAGCCGCGCACGGCGCCCGAGCCGAGGCAGGCCTCGGCGAACGCGGGCAGCGGCTTCAGCTCGTCCTCGCCGACGTTCCTCACGCCGAGCACCTCGTCGATGACGAGCGTGTGCTCCTCGTGGTCCTGCTCGCCGGCGACGATGATGCCGCGCTCGCGCGAGAACGGGCGGCCGAGCGCCGAGTCGAGCACCAGCGCCTCGGCCGGGCTGTCGCGCACCGAGCCGATGCGCACCGCGCCCTGCACCGCGGTCGCGAAGATCCGCAGGCCCACCTGGAACAGGAGGAGCTCCCTGGGGCCGGTCACGCGGAGGCGCTCCCGGCCGGGACCGCGCGGGCGCGCGCGACCTCGACGAGCCGCGGGAGGTCCAGGATGGCGACCGACCCCTGCCGGTCGCGGCCGACCCCCGAGAGGAACTCGGCGACGCCGGACGACTCGGCCGGGGCGGGTTCGAGGAGCCGGCGGGGGATCGAGACGAGCCCCTCGATCCCGTCCGAGACCACCGCGACCTTCCAGGGGCCGCACTGCACGATCGCGGCGCGGGTCGCGGGCCGCAGCGTCACCGCCGCCTGGCCGACGAGTTGCCCCACGTCAAGAACCGGCAGGACCTCGCCCCGGTGCGTGAAGACCCCGGGCAGGAAGGCGGGCGCGGCGGGCAGGCGGGTGAGCGGGCCGAGGCGCACCACCTCCGTGACGAGGTGGGCCTCGAACGCATACCGGCCCCCGAGCAGGCGCAGGCAGAAGAACCATGCGTCGACCGCGGTGGGGTCCTTGCGATTCGGTACGGGCGCCTCGGCCATCGAACCGCGATTATCGGCCCTGCCACGCGCATGGAGCAAGCCGACGGCCGCGTGATATCTCCCGGGTGAGCGATCGAGATGAAGGTCATCGTCTGCACCGACTCCGATCTGGTCCGCGACCTCGCGGCCCTCGCCCTCACGGCCTCCGGCGTGGAGGTCGAAGCCGGGCGCGAGCCCGCCGCCCTCGCCGGCACCGCCGCCGTCGCGTCCGCGCTGCTCGTGGACGCGACCCTCGCGCAGCGGGCCGCGCGCCTCCTGCGCGACCGCGGCTTCACCGGCCGCGCGCTGCTCCTCGGCACGAGCGACGACGAGGAGCTCCGCGCGCAGGCGAAGGCGCTCGACCTCGACGGCGTGCTCGCGCTCTCGCCGGAGGAGGACATCGGGGAGCGGCTCGTCGCCGCGCTCGGGCAGCGGCGCCGCGTGCTCATCGTGGACGACTCCGAGCTCGTCGCCCGGCTCCTCGCCGACGAGCTCACCGCGAAGGGCTTCGACGTGCAGTGGGCGCCCGACGCCGAGAAGGCCGCCACGATCATCCTCCGCCGCCAGACCCGCCCCGAGCTCATCCTGCTCGACGTGAACATGCCGAAGGTCGACGGCGCGCAGTTCTGCCGCTTCGTGAAGCGGAACGAGATGTTCCGGTCGATCAAGGTGATCTTCTGCTCCGGCGAGGACCGCGCGAAGGTGGAGCGGCTCGTCCAGGAGTGCGGCGCCGACGGCTTCATCCCCAAGGACGACCTCCTGGGGAAGTGGATCGTCGATCACTCGTGATCGGTGGGTGAGCCGAGGGCCGTTGAAGGCCTGCGCTCCACCTTTCGCGGCTCCCCGGCACCCTCACCCTCGGAACCGTGCGTCCCGAGCGAAGCCGCCGCGCAGCGGCGGCGGAGACGAGGGGCGGCGGAGACGAGGGACGGCGAAGACGAGGGAGGCCCCGTGCACACGCGTGCGCAGACGTCTGCGTCATCGCTCCACCCGGCGGCCCAGCGGGCGAGCCGCATGCCATCGGAGCACTCGCACGTGACCTCGCACTCCGAGAGCGTACGGATCAGGCGGTCCCCCCCCTCACCACCCCGGCGTCCCGAGGTCGCAGTCCAGG
Organism: Anaeromyxobacter sp.; assembly: GCA_046351695.1. Taxonomy (GTDB): domain Bacteria; phylum Myxococcota; class Myxococcia; order Myxococcales; family Anaeromyxobacteraceae; genus Anaeromyxobacter. The sequence goes on from JAXLYA010000005.1 coordinate 332,548, forward strand.
TTCCAGGGCAGGTCCGGTCCCCAGGGGTCCAGGCGAGCGATGGCCTCCGGGCAGACCGGCAGCGGGCCGCCGGCGCCGAGCGTGGTCGCGACGGCGCCGTCGGGGTCGATGAGGGCGAGCGCGGGCGGGGCCTCGTTCGAGAGGCCGCCGAGGAGCGCACTCGTACCGCAGCGGAGGACGGGGACGCCGTCCGGCAGCGCGTACCGGTCGTCCCACCCTCCGCCGGCGACGAGGGCGACGCCGTAGGGCGGGACGAGCTCGTCGGGGCCGGGCGCGAGGACGCAGGACGAGGTCGCGCCGCTCGCCGTCCGCTTCGCGAGGCGCCAGCCGAGGAGGTCGAGGACGCCGTCCCCGAGGTTCGCGATCTCTGCGTACTCGCCGCTGGCCTCCGGGGTGTCGGCGTCGGCGCGAACCTCGGTGAGGACCGGCACCGGCGGCGGACCCGGCGTCTTCGCGGTCGTGAACTCGGTGACGCTCGCCCGGGTCTTCCCGCTCGCGTCGAGCACGGGGCGGCCGTCGGGGTCCCGCAGGCGCTCGGCGACCACGACGGCGTAGGTGACGCGGCCGCGCAAGGAGCCCACGGGCGTGAGGACCGCGCGGCGCCCGCCGTCGACCAGCGCGGCCTCGAGCGCGACCCCGGCGGTGAGCGAGGAGGTCCCTGCGTCGCCCTCGACGGCCGCCCGCGCGGCGGCGAGCTCGCCGGCCTGCACGAGCGCGATGCGCGCGAGCGCGCCGGGCTCGACGGGCCCGGAGAAGCGGACCTCCACGACCGCGTCGACGGAGATGCCGTCGCCGGAGGGGGAGATGGAGACGACGCGGACGTGCGGCGAGGGCGGCGAGGGGCCGCAGGCGGCGACCGCGACCACGACGAGGCCCTGGAGCAGCCGCCTCACCGCACCCACCGGAACGCCCCTCCGGTCAGCGCGTCCAGCTCCGCGGTCATCCGGTCGACGTCGAGCTCCGCCTCCGCCCGCGCGGCGGGGTCCGCGGGCGGCTCGAGCAGGAGCCGCGCCCGGAGCGCCCGGCGCGCGAAGTAGACCTTCGTGGCCTTCGCGACCGCCTCCTCCCTCCTGCGCGCCACCTCGAGCAGCCCCGGCGGCGGTGGCGGCGCGAGCTTCCCGAGGTCCCAGGTGGCCCGCACGGTCACCGTGAGCGCCGGCGAGAGCCGGAGGTAGTCCACCTCCCCCGACCCCTGCAGCCCGACCACCCGGTTCGACTCGTCGGCGTGGCGGACCTCGGCCGTGAGGTGCGGCAGCAGCGCCTCGAGCGCGCCGTGGCCCTCGGGCGTGGTCGCCGCGTGCCGCGCGGCCGCGAGCTGGACCCGGGTGACGTCCGGATCGCCCGCGGCGGCGAGGGCGAGCGCCCGCTGGACCGCGCGCGGCGGGTCCGGCTCCGGCGCGGCGGGCGGCAGGGCGGGCGGCGGCACCGGCAGGGCCGCGCGCGGCGCGGGTGGCGGCGCGAGCGGGACCGACGGCTGGGCGCCCAGGAGGGCGCCCGCGAGGAGGTGGGCGAGCATGCGCGCACGTGAGAGCACGGAGCGGGCCAGCGACCGGATCCCCGGGTTCCGCGGGGTTCCGCCCGCGCGCCCGCGCACCACCGTCCGCGCCGCGGCCGGTGGGTCCTCCCCGCGGCCGCTCGCGGCTGGTACGCTCCCCTCGAATGAGCGGACCCCTGGCCCTCTCCGACCTCGACTTCACGCTCTTCCAGGCGCTGATCGAGCGAGAGACCGGGATCTTCCTCCCCGAGGTGAAGGCGCCGTTCCTCACCGGGCGCCTCGACGGGCGCGTCCGGGAGCTCGGCCTCGCGAGCTACCGCGACTACCTCGACCTCTGCCAGCGCGACGTGAAGGAGCGCACCCGGCTCCTCGAGGCCATCGCCACGCACGAGACCTCGTTCTTCCGGGAGCCGAAGCAGTGGGCGCTCCTCGAGTCCGACGTCTTCCCCCGCTGGCGCACCGAGGTCGCGCAGGGCCGCCGCCTGCCGCGCGTCCGGCTCTGGAGCGCCGCCTGCGCCACCGGCGAGGAGCCGTGGTCGCTCGCGATGGCCCTCCTCTCGGCGTTCCCGCCCGGCTGCCTGCCCGGCGGCGCGAGCTGGGACATGGCGATCCTCGCGACCGACTTCTCCACGAAGGCGCTCGCCCGCGCGCGCGAGGGACGCTACCCCGCCGCCCGCAGGCCGCAGATCCCGCCGGAGAAGCTGCTCCTCCACTGGGAGGAGGACGAGGACGGGTCGCTCGTCGCGCGCGACACGCTCCGCCGGCTCGTGCACTTCGACCGCGTGAACCTGATCCGCGGCGGCTGGCCCATCCCCCAGTTCGACCTCATCTTCTGCCGGAACGTGCTCATCTACTTCGAGCCCGACGTGCGCGCGAAGGTCATCGACCGGCTGCTCGGGAAGCTCGAGCCGGACGGCTACCTCTTCCTCGGCGGCGCGGAGACGCTCGGCGGCGCGGCCGGGAAGGTGCGCATGATCATCCCGACCGTCTACGCGCCGCTCCCGGCCGCCGGGAAGCGCGCGTGAGCGACGCCGCGCGCGCGGTCTTCGAGGCGGCGGCCTCCGGCTACGACCGCCTGCGCCGCCAGCTCATCCCGTGCTTCGACGGCTTCTACGGCGCCGCGGTCGACCTGTTGCGCTTCGACCGGGGGGCGCCGCTGCGCGTGCTCGACCTCGGCGCCGGCACCGGCCTCCTCGCCGGCATGGTCGTCCGCCGCTTCCCGCGGGCGGAGCTCACGCTGCTCGACGGGGCGGAGGCCATGCTCGAGAAGGCGCGCGAGCGGCTCGCCTCCGAGGGCGCGCGCGTCCGCTTCGTCGCGGGCGACTACCGCACCGCGCCGCTCGGCGGGCCGTACGACGCCATCGTCTCGGCGCTCTCCATCCACCACCTCGAGGACGCCGAGAAGCGCGCGCTCTACCGCGCCGCGGCCGGCGCCCTCGCGCCGGGCGGCGTGTTCGTGAACGCCGACAACGTGTGCGCCGAGGACCCCGCGGTCCAGGCGCTCCACCGCGCGGCGTGGATCGAGGCGATCCGCGCGACCGGGATCGAGGAGGCCGAGCTCGAGGCGGCGCTCGAGCGCACGAAGGTCGACGTGCTCGCGCCGCTCGGCGCGCAGCTCGGCTGGCTCCGCGAGGCCGGGCTCGAGCGCGTGGGTCTCTTCTACGCCTGGCACCACTTCGCGGTGTTCGCGGGCTCGAGACCTTAGGCCCGCCCCGCGAGCTGCACCGCCCAGAACGCGAGGAAGCCCGCGAAGAGCACGAGCGTCGAGGCCGGCGTCTCGGGGTGGTCGCCCTCGTGCGCCTCCATGAGGAGCTCCTCCGTGACGAGGTAGAGGAGCGCCGCGGCCGAGAACGAGAGCGCGCCGGCGATGACGTGGACGGACGCGCCGGCGAGGAGGAGCTTCCCCGCGATGGCCGCCGCGAGCACGGTCGCGCCGAGGCCGGCCGACAGCCCGACGATGCGCAGCCCGCCGGGGCGCTCGGAGGTGAGCGCGAGGCCGAGGAACAGGAGCTCCACCGAGAGGCCGATCGCGAGCACCGGCCCGGTCTCGCCGCCCGCCGCGAAGCCGGCGCCGATGATGAAGCCGTCCATCGCCACGTCGACGAACACCGCCGTGACGAGGCCCGCGCCGCCGCCGCCCGGGCCGGCGCGGTGCTCGAGCCGCTCGGTGACGAGCTTCAGCCCGAACATGAAGAGCGCACCCACCGCGAAGGAGCCCGCGAGGACGAGCCCCGACGCGTGCTCCCGCTCGATCTCGGGCAACAGCTCCACGGCGAGCGCCGCGAGCACGACCCCAGCCGCGAAGTGCTGGATGAGGCTGCGGGCCTGGCGCCCGGGGTGCCAGAGCGCGGCGAGGACGCCGCCCGCGAGGGCGACCACCGCCGGGATGGCCATGAGGAGGAGCTCGTGGTGGGTCATCGGGCGGACGAGGGGAGCACGGCCGCGCCCCCCGCGTCGAGGGAATCTGCGTCGCAGGCCCCCGCTCGTCGTGGCCGTACTCGAAGGACGCCGTTGACCGCGCGCCTCGCGGCGTGGTCACGTCGGCCCATGCTGAAGCACAACACGTACTTCGAGGGGAAGGTCCAGAGCGTCGGCTTCGAGCGGAACGGCCGCCGCGCGACCGTCGGCGTCTGCGACGCCGGCGAGTTCCACTTCGGCACCGACGCGGCGGAGCGGATGACCGTCGTCTCCGGCGAGCTCTGGGCGAAGCTCCCGGGCGAGGCCGCCTTCCGCGCGTTCCCCGCGGGCACCGCGTTCGAGGTGCCGGCGAAGAGCGGCTTCGACGTGAAGGCCACCGCGCCGGCCGCCTACCTCTGCGAGTTCATGTAGGCGACCGGCGGGTGGGCACCCCCCGCTTAGAAGAGCTTGCCGTCGATGTGCAGGTCGATGTCGACCCGCACGTCGATGTGCGTGACGCCGTTCGCGGGCGTCGGCGTGGCCTCCGTCTGGATCGTGAACGTGCCGTCGTCGTCGAGCGCGGCCTCGATCACGCCCACGGTGCCATCGAGGTCGTGGGCCGTCTGGTAGGTCCCGAGCGCCACCGGGACGTTCGTGCCCTGCGCCGCGACGGCCGGCGTGCTCCCGGCGCGGGAGACGAGGACGTCGCCGGACACCGCCTGGGTGGTGTTCCCGGCCCTGACGGCGACGATGGTGCCGGACACCCCGTTCACCTTGACCTTCTTGATCTTGTCCCGGAGATCCCAGGCGTCCGGCGCATCCGTCTTCAGGTCCACGGGGAGCGTGGAGACGACGTTGCCGGTGCCGTCGATCGAGAACGTCTTCGAGATCGTGTAGTTCCCGCCGGGGCAGCCGGTGAGGGCGGCGAGGCCGGCGGTGGCGAGGGCCGCGAGGGTGAGGCGGTTCATTTCCGTTTCTCCGATTCCAGGGGGTGCGAAGCCGAACGTACCGACGCCGCCTCCGCGATTCCCCGCACCGGCGCCCGTTCCGGAAGATTTCCGGTTTCCATCCGAAGCCGGCGGGCGCCCTGGGCGACCCGCACTCCCCGCAAGGGGACCCTTACCCCCGGGGCCTCCGCCCGGGTACCTTCGGTCCGGGTCCCCTTCCGCATGCCGCTCGTCGCCTTCGGTCCGTTCCGCCTCGATCCCCACGGCCGCGTGCTCTACCGCGACGGCGCGGTCGTCGCGCTGCCGCTCAAGGCGGCGGAGGTGCTGGCCGCGCTCGTCGCCCGCCCGGGCGAGGTCCTCACGAAGGACGAGCTCCTCGCGGCCGCGTGGCCGGACGTCGTCGTCGAGGAGGGCACGCTCACCCGCCACGTCTCGACCCTGCGCGCCGCGCTCGGGCCGGGCCCCGCCGACGGCGGCTGGATCGAGACGGTCCCGAAGCGCGGGTACCGCTTCGCGGCGCAGGTCTCGACCCTCGAGGTCGCGCCCGCCCCGCAGCCGGCCGCGCCGCCCGTCGCCGGCCCCCGGCGCTCCCGCCTGCGCCGGGCCGCGCTCGCCGCGGCCGCCTTCCTCGTGCTCGCCCTCGTCGCCGCCGCCGTGCTGCCGCGGCGCCCGGGGTCCGTGGTCGAGGACCCGGAGGCCGCCCGGCTCGTCGCCCGCGGCAAGGAGGCGATCGCGGCCCGCACGCGCGACGGGTTCGACGCCGCCATCACGCTCCTCGACGAGGCGGTCCGCCGCGCGCCGGGCGACGCCCGCGCCTGGGCCGCGCTCGCCGACGCGAACAACCTCTCCGTCTTCTACGGCTTCCACGCGGGCACCATCGGCATCGTGCGCGCGCGCGAGGCGGCCCTGCGCGCGGTCGAGGTCGACCCGTCGTGCGCCGACGGGCACGCGGCGCTCGGCTACGCGGAGTTCATGTGGTTCTGGAACTGGGACGCCGCCGAGCGTGCGTTCCGCCGCGCGATCGAGCTCACGCCCGGCCACGTGTCGGCCCACCACTGGTACGCGCTGATGCTCGTGGCCGCCGGGCGCGGCGACGACGCGCTCGCGACCATCGCGCGGGCGCGCGCGCTCGCCCCGGACTCGGCCATCGTGGCGACCGCGGAGGCCTGGATCGCGTGGCACGCGCGCCGCCCCGAGCGCGCCGAGGCCGCGAGCCGCGCGGTGCTCGAGGCGCACCCGGACGTGCTGCCCGCCATCGAGGTCCGCGGGCTCGCGCTCGAGGCGCTCGGCCGCCACGCCGAGGCGGTCGAGGTGCTGCGCCGGGCGGTCGAGGCCCAGGGCGCCGACGCCTCGCCGTACCTCGGCGACCTCGGCCACGCGCTCGCCTCCGCGGGGCGGGCGGCCGAGGCCGGCGAGATCCTCGCCCGGCTCGACGAGCTCTCGCGCCGCGGGAAGCCACGCCTCTACCAGCGCGCGCTCCTGCGCACCGCGCTCGGTGACCGCGCGGGCGCGCTCGAGGACCTCCGCGCCGCGGCCGACCTCAACGACCCGGCCCGCATCTGGATGCGCTCCGACCCGCGGCTCGACGGCCTGCGCGACCGGGCGGAGTTCGCCGCGCTGCTCGCGCGGCTCCCGGAGCGGGCGGCGGTGGCCTCCGGCGAGCCCGGGCTCAGCGCCCGCTGAGGAGCGCGCCGAGCCAGGCGTACAGCAGCGCGACCGGCACCGAGCCGAGGAGCGAGCCCACGACGAAGTCGCGGGTCCGGCAGGCGGTCGCGCCGAGCGCGAAGCTGAGCAGCGCGCCGGGCGCGACCGGCACGAGGCGCAGGAGGAACACGGCGCGCACACCTCCCGCCGCCGCCGCGCGCGCCGCCCGCGAGACGAGGCACGTTCCGGTCGCGAGCGCACCGGGGCCGAGGCCGCGGCGGCCGGCGAGGAAGGCGAGCGTCGAGGCCACCGTCGACGCGGGCACCGCGAGCGCGGCCCCCGCGAGGGGACCGTACGCGAGCCCGGCCGCCGCGGTGAGCGGCGCGACCGGCAGCCCGAGGAGCATCGTGGGGACGTAGAGGAACCCGTGCAGCGCCACGCCGAGCGGCCCGAAGGACCGCGCGGTCGCCGCGAGCCGCTCGAGCGACGCGTCGAGCCCGGACGCCCGGGCGAGGAGCGCGACCGCGAGGGTCACCACCACGGGCGCCACGAGCCGGCGCCACGCAGGGGTGGTGGGTTCGGCGAGGGCGCCCTGGGCGGTGGCGAGCGGGGGGCTCATCCACGTGAAGGATACCCGCTCCGGGTGTCGGGACTGCAACCTCACCGGGGCGGGAAGATGGCCGCGCCCCCGGGTGGTGCCCGGAGGCGCGGCCGCACGTGACCTCCGCAGAGGCCCGGAACCGTTGCCCTAGTCGCGGGCGTCGGCGTGCTCGACGCGGCCGGCCGTCGGCGCCGCCGGGTACGGCCTACCCGGCTTCAGCCCGTTCCAGAGCACGCGGTTGAACCGGCCGGGCGAGACCTGGTCCGCGCCCGAGAAGTCGAACCCCTCGGTCGCCTTCGCCCAGTACTCGGCGTCGTGCGCGGGCACGAGCGTCGGGCCCCTCGCCCACCGGGCGCCGAAGCTCTCGACCTTCGACGCGAAGTCGGTGCTCTTCAGCAGCGTCGAGGCGACGGCGCGGTAGCTCCACCTCCCGGAGGAGCGGAGGTCGAAGACGTCGGTCATCGGCGGCTGGGTCGCCGTGTTGAGGTTGATGTGCTCCGTGCCGAGGAGATCCTCGATGGTGCGGAGCGCGTTCACCTGCGTGTACGGCGTCTTCACGACCGCGCCCTGCTTCACGTACGGCCCGACGACGTAGGCGGTCGCGCGGTGGGAGTCGACGTGGTCGGGGCCGTCCTGGCAGTCGTCCTCGGTCACGATGACGAGCGTGTCGGCCGCGTACCGGCTGCCGGCGACGGCCTGCACGATGAGGCCGGTGGCGAGGTCGTCGTCGGCCTGCTGCGTCTCGGGGGTGTTCACGCCGGCGAGCGCCGTGCCGAAGGCGCCCATGTGATCGTGGCTGATGCGCACGAGCGACAGGCTGGGCAGGTCGCCGCGCGCGACGTAGCCGTCGAACTCGCGCTTCCACTCCTGGTAGCGCCAGAGGTCCGGGTAGTTCTGGTCGTAGCCGCGGAAGTAGACGTCGGTGCTCGCCACGAGCGACGGCGTGAGCGGCGCGACCTGCACGACGCCCTGGCCGAAGGGATCGCTCACCGGCGCGGTCTTCGTGCCGATCGAGCCGACGTTGTTCACGAGGAACCCGTAGTTCCGCACGGTCCCGCCCGCCTTCAGGACGGCGTCGAAGATGTATCCGGCCTGCTCACCGTACGGCGCATCCGCGGAGGCGTGGTTGCCGTCGCCGGCGAGGACGTTGGCGGTGCCGCCCGGGAGCCCGGCCGTCGCCGCGGAGTAGTTCGTCGTGCCCGCGACGCCGGCCACGGCGTCACGCTCCGCCACCGTCGCGAAGTTGACCGGCACGTTCCGGTTCGTGCCCTCCGACTCGTAGGAGAGGCCGCGGCTCACCGAGGCGTAGTTGATCTGCTGGGTGATGGTCTCGGTGTTGGTCACGCGGCCCTGCATCGTCCAGGACCAGCCGTCCATCGAGCCGTCGCCCGGGTCGGTGAAGTGGTCGAGGGTGACGAACTGCCGCGCGAGCGCGTGGTGGCTCGGCGTGAACGCCTCGCCGAACTGGGTGATCGAGGGCTCCGCGTCGGCGCCGTTCGTGAGGTCGCCGAGGATCTGGTCGAAGGTGCGGTTCTCCTTCACGACGTAGATCACGTGCTTGATCCGCTTCCGCAGGAACCGCATCACCTTCGCGTCGCGCGGGTCCTCCTCGCCCCAGCCGTTGTTCGCGGCGACCACGCGGGTGAGCCGCTCGAGCTCCTCGGGGGCCGGGACCGGCGCCGCGACGAGCGAGGCCTTCTCGAGCTGGAACTGGTACTGGTTCGAGGCGCGGGCGGCCGCCGCCGCCGCGGCGTTGCCGCCCGGGTAGGTGTAGGCGGTGATCGACGCCGTGCTGCCCGCGAGGTGGCCCGGGTTCGGGCCGGTCGCGCTCTTGCCGTTCACGACGTACAGCGTCCGGCCGTCGGCGCTGAAGGTGACGTCGTGCGGGTCGTAGCCGGTCGGGATGAGGCCCGCGACCTCGTGGTGGCGGCCGCGCAGGGGGATGACGGCGATCGCGTTCGAGCCCGCGTTCACGGCGTAGAGCGTCTTGCCGTCGCGGGAGAGCGTGACGGCGAAGGTCGCCGCGCCGGTGTGGCGGGGCGCGCGGTCGTCGTCGCAGTCCTCGGCGGACCCCGGGAGCAGGCCGCGCGGCGCGCGGGCGTCGATGCGCTCCACCACCACGTTGCGCGCGGTGTCGATGACCGCCACCTCGTCGGCGTTGTCCTGGGCGACGTAGAGGCGGGCGCCGGAGGCGTCGAGCGCGAGCCCGAGCGCGTTGCCCGCGAGCGCGATGCGCTTCACGAGCCTGCCCGCGGTGGGCGCGGAGACGTCGATCGCCACGACCTCGCGGTCGCGGTCGGAGGAGACGTACGCGGTGGAGCCCTTCAGCGCGACCGCGAACGGGAACGTGCCGCCCCGCGCGCCGTTCGCGCCCTCGTTGCCAGGGGCGAAGGGCCTGAGGTCGTGCTCGAAGCGCACGCTGCCGGAGGCGAGGTCCACCACGCTGATGGAGTCGTTGTAGTTGTTCGCGACGACGAGGGTCCTCCCGTCGGCGGAGACGGCGAGGCCGGCCGCGTTCGGCGCCACGGAGAGACCCAGCCCCTTGCCGCCGTGGCCGAGCGGGAAGGTCCGCGCGAGCGACCAGGCGCCGCCCGCCGCCGCGTACTCGTACACGAGGTCGTCCTTGCCGCCCGCGACGTAGAGCTTGCCGTCCGGGGAGAAGGCGAGGCCGACGTGGGCGTTCGTGGGCTTCAGCACCTGCACGAGCGCGGGCTCGCGCTGGTGCGCCCCGGAGACGTCGTAGAGGAAGACGTACTGCGTGGAGTTCGGGACGTCGGTGGTGCCGTCCGGCTTGATGAGCGAGTTCTGCCCGGCGCACAGCACGGCCAGGACCTTGCCGTCGGGGCTGAGCTGCGAGCGGACCGCCATGCCGGCGACGAAGTCCGGGTAGGCGGCGAGGCCCGGCGAGAGCGGCAGCTGGACCGCGCCGCGCAGCGCCGTGGGGGTGACGTACTGGCCGGTGGCGAGGCGGACCGGCTCGGGCCGGCGCTCCTCCTGGCGATCGGCGCGGGCGAGCGGCGCCACGAGCAGCGCCGTGGCGGCCGCGACCGGGCCGAGGATCGTGCGAAGGTTCATGCTCTTCTCCATGGGTGAGGTTGCCCGGGCACGCTAGCGGGGCCACGTGACGCGCCGCGGGCGCCCGCGTGAGGTTCAGGGCGCGCGCTCGCCACGCGAGGCGCGGCGTGTGACGACGGGCCCCGGCGGAGGTAACCTCGAGCGGGATCCGGCGGCGCCTTTCACTCCGCGGCCACGGCACCGACACGAAGCGGCGCTAGCGTCGTGCCTCCACGCCTTCCAGGAGCTCTCCATGACGCCCCTCCGCGCCGCCCTCTCCGCGCTCACCCTCGCGCTCCCCCTCGCGGCCGCCGCCGACTCGGCCTCCCACGTGCTCGACGCCGCGGCCGTGGTGCGGCCGGAGCGCGCCTTCGCGTTCCTCGTGGATCCCTCCGCCGCGCGGGCGGGGACGGGCGCCTTCGAGTACCGGGCCGGGTTCGGCTCGGGCCTCTCCGCGGACCGCCCGCTGCCCGCGGACCTCACCCGCGCCGGCGGGAGCCACGCGCTCTCCGCGTCCTGGTCCGTCACCTCGCGGATCGCGCCGTACGCCTCCGCGACGGTCTACGACCAGGGCTCCCGGGTGAACGTCGCGGCGGGCGCGCGGGTCCAGCTCACCGATCCCGCGTCGCGCCTGCGGGTGGCGGTCCTCGCCGGCGCGCTGCGCGAGGCGGGCGGCAACGCGGGCGTCCAGCTCACGGCCGCGGCGAGCTACGACGCCGGGCCGGTCCGCGTCGCGGGGAACGTGCAAGGCGAGAAGGTGTTCGCGGCCGGGCGCGACGCGCTCGACGTGCTCGTGCTCGCGGGGGTCTCGGTGAAGGTGGCCCCGGCGGTCCGCCTGGGCGTCGAGTACGTCGGCCAGGACCTCGAGGCCCTCGTGGATCCCGAGGAGGCCGAGGGCGGCGCCCGGCAGCTCGTCGGGCCGACCATCGCCTTCGACGTCGACGGCGGGCGCTACCAGCTCGCCCTGGGCGGCGGGCTGGGCATCGGCAAGCAGTCGCCGGACGCGATGGTGCGCGCGCGGCTCGCGGTCAACTTCTGACCGCGCCCGGCGTCAGACCGAGAACGACTCGCCGCAGGAGCAGGAGCCCTTGACGTTCGGGTTCTTGAAGACGAACCCGCTCTGCATGAGGCTCGACTGCCACTCGACGACGGTGCCCTCGAGGAACTTCGCGCTGCGCCGGTCGACCACGAGCCGGCCCCCGTCGCGCTCGACGACGAGGTCCTTCTCGGTGGGCGCGTCCGCCCAGGCCACGACGTACTCGAGGCCGGAGCAGCCGCCGCCCTGCACGCCGAGGCGCAGGCCGCCCGCGGGGGTGCCGCGCTCGGCGATCATCGCGCGGATGCGGACGGCGGCCTTCTCGGAGAGCTGGATGCCGTGTTGCTCGGCGGCGACGCTGGGGGCCGTGGACGTCGAGGGCGTGGCGGCGGGGGTCGTCATGGCGCCCAGCCTTCTTAACCGGGGGCCCGCTCCGGCGCAGCCCCGGCGCGGGGCCGCCCCTCCCACACCGGGGAGAGCGCCCTGAGGCGCGCCACCTTCTCGATGACGAGGCGGACGACGTGGTCCACCTCCTCCTCGGTGTTGAACCGGCCGAGGCCGAAGCGCAGGGACGCGTGCGCGAGCGCCTCCGAGACGCCCATGGCCCGCAGCACGTGCGAGGCCTGGAGCGACGCGCTCGTGCAGGCCGAGCCCGACGAGAGCGCCACGTCGCGGAGCGCGAGGAGGAGCGCCTCGCCCTCGACGCCCTCGAAGGAGAGGTTGAGGTTTCCGGGGAGCCGGTGCTCGAGGCTGCCGTTCACCTCGACCGCCTCGACCTGCGAGACGATGCCCAGGCGGAGCCGCTCCCGGAGCGCGAGGAGCCGCCTCGCCTCCGCGGGCCCCTCGGCCCTCGCGACCTCGGCCGCCTTCCCGAACCCCACGATGCCCGGGACGTTGAGCGTGCCGGAGCGGTACCCGCGCTCGTGCCCGCCGCCGTCCATCTGCGCGACGATCCGCGCGCGGGGACGCCGGCGCACGTAGAGCGCGCCCACGCCCTTCGGCCCGTACGTCTTGTGCGCCGACAGCGACGCGAGGTCGACCTGGGCGGCCTCCACGTCGAACGGGAGCTTCCCCACCGACTGCACGGCGTCGCAGTGGAAGAGCACGCCGGCCGCGCGGGTGAGCTTCCCGATCTCCTCGATCGGGTGGACGACGCCGGTCTCGTTGTTCGCGTGCATCACCGAGACGAGCGTCGTGTCGGGCCGGAGCGCCGCCTTCACGCGCTCCGGGTCGAGCCGGCCGTCCCGGCCGACCGGCACGCGCGTGACCGTGAAGCCCTCGCGCTCGAGCGCCGCCATCGTGTCGAGCACGGCGGGGTGCTCGGTCGTGCAGGTGACGAGGTGCTTCCCCTTCCCGGCGTGGAAGTGGGCCGCGCCCTTCACGGCGAGGTTGTCCGACTCGGTCGCGCCGCTCGTCCAGACGATCTCGCGCGCGGTCGCCCCGACCAGGGCCGCCACCCGCTCCCGGGCCTCCTCCACGGCCTCCTCGGCCCGCCAGCCGAAGGAATGGCTCTTCGAGGCGGCGTTGCCGAAGTGCTCGGAGAAGTAGGGCAGCATCGCCTCGAGCACCCGGGGGTCGACCGGGGTCGTGGCGTGGTGGTCCATGTAGATGGGAATCTTCATGCGGCTCCCCTGTCTCTACCGTGGAGGGCCGCCGCGGGCCACCCCCGCCGTCCCCGCCCGGAACGCCCCGGCAGTGGCCCGCCCGCCCGTTTTCGGTTAGGAAGCCCCCGTGAAACCGCTCGCCGTCCGCGTCCTCCTCGCCGCCCTCGCCTTCGCCGGCGTGGCCTGGCTCCCCGATCTCGTCGGCCTCGGCCCCTCCGGCGCCGCGAGCGACCTCGGCCTCGGGGCCCTCCTCGGCGCGGGCTCCGTGCTCGCCTTCGCGGTCGCCTTCGCGGGCGGCGTGCTCACGAGCCTCACGCCCTGCGTCTACCCGCTCATCCCCATCACCGTCTCGATCTTCGGCGCGCGGAAGGCCTCCGGCCGCGGCGAGGCGATGGCGCTCTCCGGCCTTTACGTGCTCGGCATCGCCGCGATGTACTCGGCCCTCGGCGTGGGCGCGGCCCTCACCGGCGCCGCGTTCGGCAGCGTGATGTCGAACCCGTGGGTGATCGGCTTCGTCGCCGTCGTCCTCGCCGCGATGGCGGCCTCGATGTTCGGCGCCTTCGAGCTCCAGCTCCCCGGCGCGTGGCAGGCCCGGCTCAACACGGTGGGCGGCGCCGGCTACCTCGGCGCGTTCGCGATGGGGCTCGTCTCCGGCATCATCGCCGCGCCCTGCACCGGCCCGGTGCTCGCCGCGGCGCTCACCTTCGTGGCGGCGAAGGGATCGGTCGCCTTCGGCCTGGGCATCATGTTCACCTACGCGCTCGGGATGGGGCTCCTCTTCTTCCTCATCGGCGCGTTCTCGGTCTCGCTCCCGAAGTCCGGCCCGTGGATGGACACGGTGAAGTCGTTCTTCGGCGTGGCGCTCCTCGCCGCGGCCGGCGTGTTCCTCAAGGACGCGTTCCCCGCGGTGAAGGCGCTCTTCTCGGCGGCCCGCGGCGCCGCGCTCGTCGCGGCCGGCGCGGCCGCGGCGGGCGTGCTGCTCGGCGCGCTCCAGGGCAGCTTCCACGCGGCCTGGGGCGCCCGCCTCGCGAAGGGGCTCGGCGTCGCGCTCCTCGTGGGCGGCATCGTCTACGGCGTCGGCGCGGCCGGCGCGCGCGACCGCGCCCGGATGGCCGCGAGCTTCGCGTGGCTGCACTCCGAGGAGGAGGCGCTCGCGAAGGCGCGCGCCGAGGGGCGGCCGGTCATCGTCGACTTCTGGGCCGACTGGTGCACCGCCTGCAAGGAGCTCGACAAGATCGCCTGGTCGCACCCGGCGGTCCGCGAGGAGGCGGCGCGCTTCGTCGCCGTGAAGCTCGACGGCTCGGAGGAGACGCCCGCGTTCCAGGCGGCCTACGAGAAGTACGGCATCGTCGGCATGCCGACGGTGATCTTCATCGACTCGTCCGGCAAGGAGCACCCCGAGCGCGTGATGACCGCGATCGGGCCCGACGAGATGGTGAAGAAGCTCCGCGCCATCCAGTAGCCCAGCGAAGCGAAGCGGAGCTAGACCCGGTACGTGGCGGTCACCAGGAACGCGAGCTGCGCCGCCGGCTCGGGCAGCGGCGCGTCGCCGAGCCCCTTCCTCCAGCCGACCATGGCCCGCGCGCCGAGCGCGACGTCCGACCAGAGCCCGACCTCGTAACCGACCCAGGCCTGCGGGCGCAGGAGCACGCCGCCGTTGCGCCGGAGGGTGAAGGTGATGGGCAGCTCGGCGCTGAGCGAGAGCTCGCCGCCCGCGAGCGGGTGCGAGAGCACCGCCGCCGGGGCGACGTCGATGCCGCGGTCGCTCCGGTTGCCGTCCTCGACCCAGGTGGACCCGAAGCCGGCGTACCAGCCGGCGGTGATCCGGCCAGCGAGGTCCCAGCCGCCGAGCGTCCCGAGCGGCCGGCGGTAGAGGCTGGAGAGGCGCAGCTCGGTCGTCGCCCAGTCGAGGTCGACGAGGACGCCGAGGTCGTCGACCTCGGTGACCCCCTGCGCGTAGGCGAGGCCGAGCCCGGCGAAGCCCGCCCAGGCGGAGGCGACGGAGCCCCCCTCGAGCGGCTTCGCCGACCAGATCGACGGCACCGCGGGCTCGGCCCCGGCGGTGGGGCCGTCGCCGGCCTGGGCGAGGGCGAGGTGGGCGACGAGCGCGAGGGCGACCATGGCCGGGCATGGTAGGGCAGCCCCGGCCGCGGCGACAGGTGGGAGTATCTGCGCGGTTGACACCCCCGCCGGGCGCGGCATATGAGGTAGCCCCTTCGCAACCTGCCCAGGTGGCGGAACTGGTAGACGCACCAGATTCAGGGTCTGGCGGCTTCAAAACCGTGGAGGTTCGAATCCTCTCCTGGGCACTTCGCCAGCGCCGGTGGCCGCAAGGTCACCGGCGCTCCGTCTTTGGGCGCGCGCGCCGCCCGGCCCGCACGCTGCGCCACTGCCGGCGCAGGAACGGGCCCTTCCAGCGCTGGGAGGGCGGCGTGCCGGCGAGGAGCCTCCAGAGGAAGCCCGGGCCGGCGGGGAGGTACGCGCCGCGGTCCTGACCGGCCTCGGCGGGGACGCCGCCGTACTGCCGGAACTCGAAGGGCAGCGGCACGCCGTGCTCGGTCGCGAGCGCGCCGGCCTCGTCGGACGGCTTCACCGCGAGCGCCTTGTACCAGGCGCCCTGCGCGACCGGCCTCGTGTGGGTCATCTCGACCGCGTCGACGACGCCGACGCGATCGGCGGGGTCGCCGAGGATCCGTGGCCAGACCCAGTCGAGCCCCCAGCCGGACTGGCTCCGCGGGAAGGTGGCGCGGCAGCGCGCGAGCGCGTCGCGCGAGAACACGGGCGCCATCACCTCGACGAAGTTCGTGAAGCGCACCGTGAAGCCGGGGCACCGGAGCGTGAGGGCGGCCGAGAAGTAGGAGGCGTCGGAGAGCGCCGGCTGGGCGAGCGCGAGGCCGAGGGCGTGCACGTGCGAGAAGAGCGCCTCGATCCCGGCGGCGTCGATGGCGACGTCGTCGTCCGGGAACCAGACCGCGTCGTACCGCTCGACCTCGGGCCCCGCCGCCTCGAGCGTGCGGGCCATGCCGGGCCACTTCATCGTGCCCCGGGCGTCGAAGAGCCGCACCGGGTCGCCGCGGAAGGCCTCGAGCGCCGCGGGCTCGTAGCAGTTGAGCCAGACGTCGTAGCTCCGCGTGGCGGGGTCGCCCATCCACTGACGGTGGAGGGAGCGGACGCCGGCGGTCGCGAGGACGAGGTTCTTCACGGGGCCGCATGGTGCCACGGCGGCGCCGGCGGGTCGACCGTCAGCCGCGCCGGTAGAGGGCGCGCCGCAGGGCGGCGGCGAGCTCGGCCGGCCCCGCCGGCTTCGCGACGAACGCCACGCCCGGCGGGAGCCCCCGGGTGGCGAGGTCGACGCTGTGGCCGCTCATCACCACCACCGGCAGCCCGGGCGCCTCCGCGCGCAGCGCCACCGCGAGCGCCGCGCCGCTCGTCGCCCCGGGCATCACCATGTCGGTGAGCACCGCGTCGAAGGGCGCCTCGCGCCGCCGCCACCGCTCGAGGGCCTCGTCGCCCGAGGCGCACGCCACCACCCGGTAGCCCATCCGCTCGAGCCCGATCTTCAGCACCTGGCGCACGGGCGGGTCGTCCTCCACGAGGAGCACGCGCTCGCCCCGCCCCGCGGGGGAAGCCGCGGCCCTGTCCGCGCCCGCCGGGGCGGCGGTCTCGCCCGCCGGCGAGGCCTCCGGGAGCAGCACCCGGAACGTGGCGCCCTCGCCCGGCCTGCTCTCGACCTCCACGCGTCCGCCGTGCTGGCGCACGATCCCGTAGACCGTCGCGAGCCCGAGCCCCGTCCCCTTGCCGGAGGGCTTCGTGGTGAAGAACGGCTCGAACACCCGCGGCAGGGTGGCCTCGTCCATGCCGTGGCCGGTGTCGGTCACCGACAGGCGCACGTGCCGGCCGGGGGTGGCGCCCCGCGCCGGCACGACGTCGAGCGCGAGCGTGAGGACCCCGCCGCCCGGCATGGCGTCCCGCGCGTTCACCGCGAGGTTCATGACGACCTGCTCGAGCATGCCGGCGTCGGCGTGGACCCGGAGCGGCTCCGACGCCGGGCGGAGCTCGATCCGCACGTCCTCGCGCAGCACGCGGCGGAGCATCTCGAGCACGCCCTGGACGACCTCGCCGAGCTCGAGCAGGCGCGGCTGGAGCACCTGGCGCCGCCCGAAGGCGAGGAGCTGGCGGGTGAGGCTCGCCGCCCGGCGCGCGCTCGCCTCGATCTCGCCCGCGAGCTCACGGGCCTCGGCGCCGAGCTCGGGCAGCTCCTTCAGGAGCAGGACCGCCGAGAGCTGCACGGTGAGGAGGTTGTTGTAGTCGTGCGCGACGCCCCCCGCGATCTGGCCGAACGCCTCGAGCTTCTGGGCCTGGCGCAGCTCGGCCTCCATGCGAGCGTGCTCGGCCTCGAGGCGGCGCTGCTCCGAGACGTCGCGCATCACGAAGACCACGGAGGCCTCGCCGAGCAGCTCCGCGGTGCGCGCGGAGAAGACCCCGGCGCGCAGGGTGCCGTCCCTGCGCCGGAAGGTGAACGGCCGCTCGAGCACCTCGCCGTGCGCCCGGAGATCGGCCACCATCTGCTGCCGCGCCTCCACGTCGGCCCACAGGTCGAGCTCGACGGTGGTGCGCCCGATCGCGTCCTCCCGGGCCCAGCCCGTCGCGCGCTCGAACCCGGGGTTCACGTCGATGAGGAGGCCGTCCCGGGCGCGGGTGACCACGATCGTGTCCGGCACCGTGCGGAAGACCTGGCGGAAGCGATCCTCGGACTGCCGGAGCTGCTCCTCGGCCTCCTTGCGCCGGGTGATGTTGCGCAGGATGCCCTCGTACCCCGCCACGCGGCCCTCGCCGTCGCGCAGGACCCGCGCGCTCGTCGCGATCCACACGGTCGAGCCGTCGGGGCGCCGGAGCTCGGCCTCCCAGTCGCGCACCGCGCCGTCGCGCCGGAGCGCCGCGATCATCTCCTCGCGCCGCGCGGGATCGCTCCAGAACCCGGCCGCGGGGCGCCCGAGCAGCGCGTCCGTCGAGGGCAGCCCGAACTCGGCCGCCCCGGAGCGGCTGAGCACCACGAGGCGGTCGTCGGCGTCGACCCGGTAGAAGACGTCGTGGATGGTGTCGAGGATCGAGGCGAGGGTCAGCGGCGGCGGCTCCGGCCTCGCCGGACCACCGGGCCCTCCCGGCCCGCGCCCCTGTCCGTCGGAGGTCGACATCGTCCCGGCGCCCACCGTAGCCCGACCCAGGGTCGACCCGCCATCGGGGCAGGCCGCGCCCGCCTTGGGGGCCAGGCGCCCGGCGCGGCGGCGGCGGGATCGACCCGGGGTCGGGTTGACATCGACGGCGTTTGCATATCTATTCGCGCGCATGAATAGTCATGCAGTCGCGGTCGTCGGCGCCTCCGGCTACACCGGCCTCGAGCTCACCCGGCTCCTCGCGCGCCACCCGCGCGTGAAGGTGACCTCGCTGCACTCCGACAAGTGGGCCGGCGAGCGCGCGGGCGAGCGCCTGCCGCTCGGCGGCGACCTCGCTCGCCTCGCGTACTCGACGCTCGAGGAGGCCCCCGCGGTCGACGCGGAGCTCGTCTTCCTCGCCACGCCCGCCGAGGCCTCCGCCCACCTCGCACCGAAGCTCCTCTCGCGCGGCAAGCGCGTCATCGACCTCTCCGGCGCCTTCCGGCTCGCCGACCCCGCCGACTACCCGCGCTGGTACGGCTTCGAGCACCCCGCCCCGTCGCTCCTCGCCGAGGCGCGCTACGGCCTGCCCGAGTTCGCCCGCGACCGGCTCGCCGGGGCGACCCTCGTCACGAACCCGGGCTGCTACGCGACCGCCATCGCCTGTGCCATCGCCCCGCTCGTGCGGAGCGGCCTCGTCGCGCGGGAGGGCATCGTCGTGACCGCGCTCTCCGGGGTGTCCGGCGCGGGCAAGAAGGCCAGCGAGGACTACTCCTTCACCGAGGTCGCCGACGACTTCCGCGCCTACCGCATCGGCAAGCACCAGCACGTGCCGGAGATCGAGCAGACCGTGGCGCGCTTCGCGGGCGGCTGCGGGCCCATCGCCTTCACGCCCATCCTCGCCCCCATCCGCCGCGGCATCCTCGCCTCGGTCGCGCTGCGCGCGGTCGGGGCGCCCTCGCAGGCCGACCTCTCGAAGGCCTACGCCGCCGCGTACGCGGGCGAGCCCTTCGTGCGCGTCGTCGCCGCCGAGAAGGTGCAGGTGAAGGACGTCGTGCACACGAACCGCGTCCACGTGGGCGTCACGGTCGACTCGCGCGCCGGGCTCGCGCTCGCGACGAGCGCCATCGACAACCTCGTGAAGGGCGCCGCCGGCCAGGCCGTGCAGGCGATGAACGCGGTGATGGGCTGGCCGGAGACCGACGGCCTCGACCTCATCGGAGGCTAGCGCGGTGAAGATCCCGAAGGGCTTCCGCTTCGGCGGCGTGGCGGCGGGCCTCAAGCCCAGCCGGCGCGACGTCGCGCTCGTGGTCTCCGACCACCCCGCCGCCGCGGCCGGCGTCTTCACCATCAACAAGGCGCCCGCCGCCCCGGTGCAGGACGCGCGCGGCCGCGTGCCCGCCGAGGGCATGCGCGCCATCCTCGCCAACTCCGGGAACGCGAACGCGCTCACCGGCCAGGCGGGGCTCGACGACGTGAGCGTGATCCGCACGGCGGTGGCCGACGCGCTCGGCGTGCAGAAGCGGGCGGTGCTCACCGCCTCCACCGGGGTCATCGGCGTGCGGCTGCCGGCCATGAAGGTGGTCACCGCCCTGCCCGCCCTCGTCGAGCAGCTCGGGGACCACCCCGACCTCGCCGCCGAGGCGATCATGACCACCGACACGCGGCCGAAGATGGCCGCGCGCGAGCTCGTGCTCGGCGGCAAGGCCGCGACCCTCTCGGCCATCTGCAAGGGCTCGGGCATGCTCGCGCCCCAGCTCGCGACCACGATGTGCCTCGTCGTCACCGACGCGGCGGTGACCCCGCCCGCGCTGCAGGCGGCCCTCTCCCGCGCCGTCCGCTCCACGCTCGAGATGGTGACCGTCGACGGCGAGATGTCGACGAACGACACCGTGCTCGCGCTCGCGAACGGGCTCGCCGGCAACCCGCGCATCGCGGAGGACTCGCCCGACCTCGCGGTGCTGGAGGCCGCCCTCGAGGACCTCCTCGGGGAGATGGCCCGCGCCATGGCCGCCGACGGCGAGGGCGCGACCCGCATGCTGGAGGTCACGGTGGCCGCGGCGCCCTCCGCGGAGATCGCCCGCGACACCGCCCGGGCCATCGCGTCCTCCCCGCTCGTGAAGGCGGCGGTGTTCGGCGCCGATCCGAACTGGGGCCGCATCCTCGCCACCGTCGGCGCCAAGGCGGGCGCCCGCGGCTGGCCGGTCGATCCCTTCCAGGCCCGGGTCGTGATCCAGGGCCTGCCGGTCTACGAGAAGACCCAGCCGGTCGACTTCGACCGGGACGAGCTCAAGTCGCGCATGCGCGAGGCGAGGGTCGAGGTGCTCGTCGAGCTCGGCGGCGGCGCCGAGAAGGCGGTCGCCTGGGGCTGCGACCTCTCCTACGACTACGTGAAGATCAACGCCGACTACTCCTCGCTCGTCATCCAGAAGGCCGACGGCGGGGTGGCGAAGGACGACCGGGTCGCGAACTACAGCCCGACCTTCAAGCGCAACCTCCTCGCCGAGGCGCTCAAGTACATCGCCGCGTTCTCCGGCACGGTCGCGGTCGTGAAGTACGGCGGCGCCGCCATGGTGAAGGAGAGCCTCAAGGTCGCCTTCGCGGAGGACGTGGCGCTCCTGAAGCGGGTGGGCCTCAGGCCCGTCGTCGTCCACGGCGGCGCGCCGGAGATCACGAAGACCCTCGAGAAGCTCGGGGAGCGCTCCGAGTTCATCGAGGGCATGCGGGTCACCGACGCGCAGAGCCTGCCGGTCGTCGAGATGGTGCTCACCGGCAAGGTGAACCAGGAGCTCGTGGCGCTGCTCAACGCGCGCGACGCCATGGCGGTCGGGCTCTCCGGCAAGGACGGCAAGCTCCTCACCGCGAAGAAGGCGGTGCACGAGAGCGGCCGCGACCTCGGCCAGGTGGGCGAGGTGGTCGAGGTGAACAAGGACTTCCTCCGGATGTTCCTCGAGGGCGGCTACGTCCCGGTCATCTCGCCCATCGGCCTGACCGAGGCGGGCTCCACGCTCTCGATCAACGCCGACGAGGTGGCCGCCGCGGTCGCGGTCGCGGTCGGCGCGAAGAAGCTCATCCACCTCACCGACGTGCCGGGCATCCTGGAGTCCTCGCCGGACGGCGAGCTCGTGCGGACGCTGTCGGCCGAGGACCTGCGCCGGCGGGTCGCCGCGGGCGCGATCACCGGCGGCATGAAGTGGAAGGCGCAGTCGATCCTGGTCGCGCTCGCGGGCGGGGTCGAGCGGGTGCACGTGCTCGACGGGCGGCAGCCGCACACCATCATCGCCGAGCTCTTCACCGACCGCGGCGTGGGCTCGCTGGTGACCGCGTCGTGAACTCGATCGCGCGGCGCGAGGCGGTGGCCCGCATCCTGCGCTCGACGCGCCGGATCGCCACGCAGGAGGAGCTCCTCGCGGCGCTCCGGGACGCGGGCTTCGACGCGACGCAGGCGACGCTCTCGCGGGACCTCGCGCGGCTCGGCGCGCGCCGGGTGTCCCTGCCGCAGGGCGGGACGGTCTACGAGCTCGGCGCCGAGCCCGACGCGGGCCTCGAGGGCGAGGCCGCCGCGCCGGACGACTCGCTCGCCGCCGTGAGCGGCATGGTGACGACCGTGCAGGCGAACGCCTCGCTGGTCGTCGTGCGCACGCGCCCCGGCGCCGCCTCCGCGGTGGCCCGCGCCATCGACCTCGCCGGCCTCGCGGGCGTGCTCGGCACCATCGCGGGCGACGACACCGTGTTCGTGGCGCCCGAAGGCGCGCTCCGCCCGCGGACGCTCGCGGTTCGACTGGGAGCGCGGCTCGGCGCCACCCCGGCGCCCTGAACCGGAAGAACCGGAACGCCGGGCCCGCCCGGGCTCCCTCGTTCCCCCGTCACACACCCACCGTGCTTCCCCTACGTCCCGGGGACCTCCTATCGTGAGGTCAACCCCGCCGTACGGAGCAGCCGTGGCGCGCCCCCTCTCGATGCTCACGCTCGTGGCCCTGGCGACCGCCTGCGGGGCGCCGTACCGCCCCGCGCCGGCCTTCGAGGTGCACGGCGCCGACGTCGTCGTCGACTCCGGAGCGCCGTTCGCGGCGCGCCACGACCTGCGCGACCGGGTCACCTCCACCCTCGCCGTCGCGCTCGGCTACTGGGGCGGGGACTGGGACACCCTCGACGGCGTGACCGTCACGCTCACCGACGAGCGCGAGGTGCGCTGCGGCGACCGCTGGGCGCTCGGCTGCTTCACCCCCGGCGAGATCCGCGTCGTCACGGGCGACCCGGCCGACGGCACGTTCGACTGCGTGGAGCAGACGGTGCTCGTGCACGAGGTCGGGCACGCGGTGCTCGGCGACCCCGACCACCGCGACCCGCGCTGGATGGGCTTCGAGTTCGTCGCCGAGGTGCTCGCCGGCCGGACCGGCTACGCGCCGGACGGCGCCGAGGTCGAGTGCGTGCTGCACCCGAGCGTGTGGCGCCACCCGCTCGACCACCGCTGAGCCGCGCGCCCGGTCCCGCTCACTCGATCGTGCCGTCGTCGTGCATCGTGCGGAGCGCGGTGAACGTCCCGCAGCTCGTCGTCACCGTCGCCGTGAGCTGGGTCGTGCCCCCGGGCGCGACCTCGACCGTGGCCGGGCTGACCGACACCGACACGATCTGGGTCGTCACGGTGACGGTCGCGGTGACCTTCTTCGTGGTGTCGGCGGCCGCGGTCGCGATCACGTGGTAGGTGCCGGCGCCGTCGGGCGCGGTGTAGAGGCCGGTGCCGCTCACCGTGCCGCCCGTCGCGCCCTCCTGCACGGCCCAGGTGACGGTCTTGTTGGTCGAGCCGGTGACGGTCGCGGTGAACTGGACCGTCTTGCACGCGACCGCCGAGGCGGTCGGCTTGTCGATCGTGATCGCGACCGGGACCGGCGTGGCCGACACGGTGACGACCGCCGAGCCCGTCGCGGTCGGCTGGGCGTTCGACTTCGCGGTGACGACGCAGGTCCCCGCCGTGCCCGGCGCGGTGAACGCGCCGCCGGCCGTGACGGTGCCGCAGGTCGCCGACCAGGTGACGGTCGTGTCGGCGGCGCCGGTGACCGTCGCGTTCAGCGCCAGGGTCTCGTTCACGTTGACGGTGGCGGTGTCGGGCGTGACGGCGACCTCGACGTTCTGCGCGGCCGCCGGTGGCTTGTACGCGGGCGCGGTCATGAGGTTGCAGCCGCCCAGCGCCGCGAGCACGAGCGCGGCGAGCAGGAGCGAGGTCTTCGAGTGGCGATCGATCACGGCGTGGTCTCCAGACGTCCCCCGCGCCAATGTCGTGCGCTCCCGGGACGAGCACAAGGTCCCACGGCACCGGGAAATCGAATAGCCGCCAACGAGGCTGAGGTGACGTGCGGCGGCGGCGTACATCGGCGCCGTCCGTCGCACGGCCGCACCGCGAGCGCGCCCGCGGCCCGCTACCCGGAAACCCGCGCCCACTCTGCAAACGAGCGCTGCACGCAGTCCTCGATGGCGAGCCCGTCGAAGTAGTTGCCGGTGACGGCGAGCCGCCCACCCGCGACCACCCGGTCCACGTCGGCGACGATCCGATCGTGACCGAGCGCCGGCGCGGGCAGCACGAGCCGCTGCTCGACGAGCTCGCCGAGCCCGGCCTCGGGCACCTTCAGCACGTCGCTCATCCGCTTCAGCTTGTCGGCGCGCGAGACACCGGGCTTGAAGTGGAACGCGAAGGCGCGGCGCGCCGGGTCCGGGAACGGGTCGCGGGTGACGGCCGAGTGGAAGACGTCGTCCACCGGGATCACGAACGCGCACTCCGGCATCCAGCACTTCTCGCGCGGCAGCACGACGCCGACGCTCTCCACCACCACGCTGTTCACGCGCGAGACCACGCTCGCGAGCTCGTGGAAGTCGTCCTGCACGAGCCCGGGCACCTGGTCCACCGTCGCGGCGATGGCGGCGACGTCGGCCTCGAAGGTGCGGCCGTCGGCGGCCGTGACCTTGAAGCCGCTCCCGTCGCGGCGCACCGACCGCGCGACGACGCCCTTCTCGACCGTCACGCCCGGCGCCTTCGCGGCGCCGTCGAG
The DNA here is from genome assembly GCA_046351695.1 of Anaeromyxobacter sp. Lineage (GTDB taxonomy): Bacteria > Myxococcota > Myxococcia > Myxococcales > Anaeromyxobacteraceae > Anaeromyxobacter. The sequence continues at coordinate 356,523 of JAXLYA010000005.1, forward strand.
CACGACCTGGATGCCGCCGTCGAAGCCGAAGGAGCGGATGAACTCCTTGCGGCGCGGGCGCTTCTTGAAGAGCGACCCGGGCCCGTCGACCGGGAAGCCGTCGGCCTTCTGCGAGGGCACCGCCGCGAAGAACGGCGAGAAGATGCGATCGTAGTTCCGGCGGCCGAGCAGCTTCGAGTAGTACGAGTAGATGGTCTCGCCGTCCTTCTTCCGCAGGAAGTTGAACGGGAAGTGGACCGCGGCCTCGAGCCAGTTGAGCTGGAGGAGGATCTTCGGCGGCGTGAGCCAGTGGTACTCGCCGTTCCGGAGCAGGCCGAACACCGCGCGCGCCGGGCCGCGCTCCTGGATCTTCGGCGTGACGCCCGTGCCGACCGCGATGTCGAGGAAGCCGCCGTACGAGTTGTAGGTGGTGTGGGCGCCCATCTCGAACCAGAAGCCGTCGGGCTTGCGGTGGGAGTGGAAGCACCCGCCGATGCGCGCCTCGCGCTCGAGCACCGTGACCTTGCGCCCCGCCTGCGCCGCCTTCCAGGCGAACGCCAGCCCGCTCACGCCCGCCCCGACCACCACCACGTCCGTCTTCGACATCGCCGCCCCCTGGCCTCTTGACCGGGGGGAGATTCTCAGAAGACCGGGCTCGAAACCAGCGTTGACCGGCCCCGGGGCGGGCGGTCGAAACGTCGCAGCCGGTGGGGCGAAGGGCCCCTGGATCGCCGGGTGCGGGCCCGGAAATCGATCGCCGGGCGGCCCCTACGCGAGCTGCTCGCGCAGGACCTTCTGCAGCTCGTCGAGGTGGAAGGGCTTCCTCACGTGGGCGGCGCTCACGCCGAACGCGGCGAGCTCGCGCTTCACGTCCTCGACCGGGGAGGCGGAGACCATCACCACGCGCGGGCAGCGCGCGCCGAGCGAGCTCGCCATCGCCTGGAAGAGCTCGCCGCCGTCCATGCCGGGCATGCGGTAGTCGAGCACCGCGAGGTCGGGCGGGTCCCGCTCGGCCATCGCGAGCGCCTCGACCGGGTCCGCCGTGGAGACCGCGGCGTGGCCCATGCGCTTCACGGCGAGCTCGAGCGCCTTCCTCACGATCTCGGTGTCGTCGCAGATGAGCACACGCGCCAAGGACGATTCCTCCGGACGCGATCGTTTGCTCATGGCGTGCCGACGAAAAACCCAGTGATTCCAGGCGTCCGCCCCGGGACATCGGGAACCCCCTGGGTGGATCGCCCTCGATCGCCCCCCTGCGAAGCGAAGCGGAGCAGATTCGGGGGTGGGGCCCCGATCCAGCTTCGCTGGTCGGGGCGGGGGCTACGCCCGCCACGCCCCCTGCGAAGCGAAGCGGAGCAGACCGGGTGGGCCCCGGCGAGCCTGCGGGGCGGGGCTACGCCCCATCAGTACCGCTCCAGCGCCTTCTTCACGACATCCTCGAAGTGCCGGCGCGCCTGGGGCGGGCCGATCACCTCGGCGTCGCCGCCGAGCGAGAGCGCGAAGCGGGTGGCCCACTCCGGCGAGGCGCCGGGGATCTCGACGACCGCCCCCGCCCCCTCGCCCTTCTCGCGCCGCACGAGCCGGATGCCCGGGCGCGACTCCGCCCAGGCGACCACGTCCTCGCCGACGCGCACGCGCACGGGCTCGCCCTGCGGGTCCGAGAAGAGCCGGGCCTTCGCCATCTCGGCCTCGGCCGGCGCCTGGAAGCGCTCCTCGCCCACCGTGACCTCGCGGATGCGGTCGAGCCGGAACGCCTTCGCCCGGCCCTGCGCGACGTCCTCGCCGTAGAGGTACCAGTGGCCGAGCCGCTGGGCGAGCGTCCACGGCCGCACCGCGCGGGCGGTCTCGGCGCCGGAGGCGGCGCGGTGCGCGAGCTCGACGGCGCGGCGCTCGGCGATGGCGCGGTGGAGCTTGCCGAGCACGGAGTCGCGGGCCGGCGGCGCGCCGGCGTAGATGCGGTCGACGAGCTCGTCGAAGCTCGCGCGGCGGTCGCGCGGCACCGCGTCCCGGAGCGCCTTCAGCGCCCGGCCCGAGCCGTCGCCGCCGAGCGCGCGGGCGGCGGCGGCGAGCGCGGCGGCCTCGCTCTCCGTGAACCGGGGCGGGCGGGAGAAGCTCTGGTGGAGGGCGACGTACACCTTGTCGCCCTCGACGTAGAGGTCGAGGAAGTCGTCCGGCGCGAAGGGCGGCGAGCCGACCCCGAGCAGGAAGTCGAGGTCCTCGAGCAGCTCCTTCTCCGAGCAGTTGCAGCGCCGGGCGAGGTCGCGCACCGGGATGCCCGGGTGGCGGACCGCGTAGGGCACGAGGAACAGCACGCGCCGCAGCCGATCGCGCGGGTCGCGGGCGGGCGTGGTCTTCGGGGCCTTCTGCGGCGCGGCCGCGGGGGCCGGGGCCGGCCGCGGCGGCGCGGCGGGCTTCCTCGCCGGGGCCGGCTTCTTCTTCCGGGCGGCGGTCACGCGGTCCTCCGCGCGAGGCCGGCGAGGGCGGCCCGGGCCCGGTCGCGCAGCTCCTTCGGCGCGAGCGCCTCGGCCTGGTCCCCGAGCGCGAGCACGTGGCGCAGGAGCCCGTCGAGGTTCGTCACCTCGAGCTCCACCACGATGCCGTGCTTCGGGTCCTCCTTCGTGCGCGCCCGCGCGCCGAACGAGGCGAGCACCTCGGCACCCACGGTCGGGTCGAGGCCCACCTTCGCCTTCACGGGGGCGTGCTTCCTGTACTCCCAGGGGTCCTGCTGCGCGTGCTCGGCGAGCGAGAAGCGGGCCGGCGGCGCGAAGTCGGGCGTGCGCGGCGCGGCCGGGTTCACGACGAGCGACCGCATCCGGGAGAGGTGGAACGTGCGCAGCGCGTCCCTGAGGTGGCAGTGGCCGACGAGCAACCAGGCGCCGCCCTGCTGGTAGAGGCCGTACGGGTCCACGTCCCGCTCGGTGGGCTGGCGGCGCTCGGCGCCCTCGTAGACGAGGTGCACCCGCTTCTTGTGCGCGATGGCGCGGGAGAGCTCCTCCACGCGCACGGCCATCACGGCGGCGCCGTCCTGGTCCTCCTCCGCCGAGAGGCGCGCGCCGAGCGCGGCCGCCTCGGAGGCGCCCGGAGCGCGGGCGGCGAAGGAGAGCTTGTTGAGCGCGTGCGCGAGGTCGCGGGCGTACGGGAAGCTCCCGCGAGCGAGCGCGGCCGACCCGGCGAGGTACAGGAGCGCGAGGTCCTCCGGGGGGAGCTTCAGGTCCGGCAGGTAGAACTCGTCCTTGTCGATGACGTACCCGGCCGGAAGGTCCTCGTCGCCCGCGACGTACCGGACCGGGATCCCCAGCTCGAGGAGATCGGCCTTGTCGCGTTCGAACTTCCTGATCGCGGCCTCGCCGGTCCCCGAATAGTCCTCGGGGAACTGCTCCTGGATCTCCCTCCAGGAAACCGGTTCAGCGGCCTTGAGCAGGAGCGCCGCGAGGTCGAGCAGGCGCTGATCCTTCTGCACGGGGCGGAACCTGTCAGACACCGCCCGGGCCGTCAACCGGGCCCGTACCCGAGCCGCGCGGGACCCGTGCTACGATGGCCTCCCCACCGGGCGCAGGAGCTACAGGCGATGGCAGGGCTCGGCCTCACGCCGTCCGACTTCGGGCTGTTCGGGATCACCGACCCGGACGAGCGCACCATCGCGCTCGAGGGGAAGCTCCTGCCCACGCTCGTGACGCTCGGAGAGGGTTGCCTCTCCGGGCTGGGGCGGGTCGTCGGCCGGACCCTGCTCCTGCACCCCGTGAAGCCGCCGCGCAGGAAGGGCGTCGCGCCCGAGGAGGTGCGGGTCGCGTTCTCCGACACCTCGAAGGGCATCCGCGGCGTGCCGCACCTCGCGATCGTCGCGACCCGGGACCACCTCCACGCGCGGGTCGCCGTGCGCGGCGACTCGCCCCGCCGGGCGGCGATGCGGGCCGCGCTCGAGCGCGAGGCGGCGAACCTCGCGCGGAAGGGGAAGCCCTTCCGGCGGCTGCGCGCCTTCCACGGCTGGAACTTCGAGGAGCTGCCGGAGCTCGCCCCGGCGCACTCGGCCGCGTTCTGGATCGAGCTCGGCGACGAGCTCGCGCCGGACCGGGACGGCTTCGACGTCGGCGTGTCCTGGCCGCGCGAGGACGCCCGCAGCATCGCGCTCGGGGACCTCCTCGGCGTGTTCCGCGATCTCGCGCCGCTCTACAAGCTGCTCGCCGCCGCCGAGGCCGCGGCCAACGGCGACGCGCCGCCCGCCTGAGCTACGCCTTCCCTGCGTCGGCCGCGGGCGCGGGCGTGGCCGCCTTCTCGCGGGCGCGCTCCTCGCGCGCCGCCTGGCGGACCGCCTCGATGAGCTCGTCGTGGTCCTTGCGGAGCTGGTCGTTGCGGCGCTTCAGCTCGGCGTAGCGGTCGGCCGCGAGGTCGAGCTCGCCCTTCTGCATCACGTAGAGCCGCTTCTCGGTCTCGAGACGGCCGCGGGCCGCCTTCGCCTCCTTCTCGGCGTCGGCGAGCTTCTTCTTCGCCTCCGAGAGCTTCGCCTCGGCCTTGTCCGCGCGGTCCTTCTCGGCGGCGAGCTTCGCGGCGGCCTCGGCAGCGGCGGCGGCGACCGCCTCGTCGGTCGGGGCGGGCGCGGTGACGACGATCGGCGCCGGGGCCGGGCGGGCCTTCAGCGCCGCGATCTCGGCGTTCGCCTTCTCGAGGTCCTTCTGGGCAGCCTTCACGAGCGAGGCCTGGTGGTCGGCCTCGGCGCGCGCCTCGGCGAGGCGGCCGGCGACCTTGTCGAGCTCCTCGCGGAGCGCGGCGGCGCCGCCCGCCTTCTTCGCGGCCTCGGCCTGCTCGAACGCCTTCTTCTTCGCCCGCTCGAGGTCGGCCTTGAGCGCCTGGGCCTGCTCGCGCTGCTCCTTCGCCTCCGCCCGCGCGTCGGCGGCGGCCTTCTTCGCGGCCTCCGCGTCCGAGGCGATCCCGCCCTGCTTCGTGGAGAGGGCGGTGAGCTCCGCGCGGGCGCTGCGCAGGGCGAGGAAGAAGCCGATCGCGGCGAGGACCGCGACGAGGGCGACGAAGGCGAGGAGGCCGGTCATGGGAGGTCAGGCTCCGGAAGGGAAACGGTGCGGCTGGAAAGGGGAATCTCGTACACCAGCCCGAGGGGTCCTGGGAAGCGCGCAGGAGCCCGGTCGAGTATGTTCCGTGATCCCAGGTCATGCGCCGCGTCGCCACCAAGATCTTCCTCGCGTTCGCCGTCGCGCTCGTCGCCTTCGCGGCGGTGGCGGCCTTCGCGATCGCGCGCCTGCACGAGGCCCGGCGCGACCTGCGCCTGCTCTCCTCGGGCTACCTCCCCCTCACCCGGGTGGCCGCCCAGCTGGAGGTGAAGGACTGGGTCGCCGCCCGGGCCGTGGAGGCGCGCGGGCTCGACCCGGCCGCGCGGCGGGCCTACCTGCCGGTCGCCCGGGCGCACTTCCCGGCCTTCGTGAAGGAGCAGGTCGCCGAGGGCCAGGCGGTCGCCGAGGCGGCCCGCGCCTTCGCCCGCGAGGGTGACGCCCGGTTCCTCGCCGAGGTCTCCGACCGGCTCGACGCGCTCGCGCGCCGCTGGGCCGAGTACGACAGGGAGGCGAACGCGCTCTTCGACGCGCTCGAGCAGGGCGACCTCGCGCCCGGGGCGCTCGAGGCGCGCGCCGCGACGCTGAAGGGCATGGAGCGCGGACTCACGCTCGACGTGAAGCTCCTACAGGCCTCGCTCGAGAGCCAGATCGGCGATCGGGTGCAGGCGGCGGAGCGGGCCGAGGGCCGCACCGTCGTCCTCATCATCCTTTACTCCTTGCTCGCGCTCGCCATCGGCGTGGGCGCCGCGCTCGTGGCCCAGCGCCTGCTCGCCCCGATCCAGGTGCTCACCGAGGGGGTGAAGGCGGTGGCGTCCGGCGATCTCGGGCGCAGCGTGGAGGAGCCGCGGAGCGCCGACGAGCTCGGCGTCCTCGCGCGCGAGTTCAACGCCATGGCCGCCTCCCTCTCCCGCCAGCGCGACGACCTCCGCCGGGCCGAGCGGCTCGCCGCGGTCGGGCGCATCTCCGCCCAGATCACCCACGAGATCCGGAACCCCCTCAACGCGATGGGCCTCAACGCGGAGCTCCTCGCCGAGGAGCTCTCGCAGCTGCCGGAGCCGCCGAAGGAGGCGCTCGGCCTCGTGGCCGCCATCTCGCGCGAGGTGGACCGCCTCGACGCGGTGGCCGAGGAGTACCTGCGCTTCTCGCGCCCCCCGCGCGCCTCCGCGGCGCGGATCGACGTCGCCGAGGTGCTCGGCGGCCTGCTCGACTTCCTGGGGCCCGAGCTCCAGGCCGCGAAGGTGGAGGTCCGGCGCGAGCTCGCCGCGGGCCTGCCGCCCGTGCGGGCCGACGAGGGGCAGCTCCGCGCGGTGTTCCTGAACCTCGTGCGCAACAGCCGCGAGGCGATGCCCGGCGGGGGCACGGTCACGGCGGCGGTCCGGCTGGACCCGGCGGGCGGCCAGGCGGGGGACGGGTCCACGGGCGTGGAGGTCCGGCTCTCGGATACCGGCGGGGGCATCCCCGCGGGTGACCTGACGCGCATCTTCGAGCCGTTCTACTCGACCAAGGAGCGCGGCACGGGGCTGGGCCTCGCGTACGTGCGGGAGGTGGTGGTGCAGCACGGCGGGACCATCCGGTGCGAGAGCGAGCTCGGGCGCGGCACGACCTTCACGATCCGCCTGCCCGCGGCGGCCCCCGACTTCGGTGCTGACGCACCTCAGGACGTCGGGGGCGAGCGGGCGGCGGGCGTGACCCCCGGCTTCGGTGCTGGCGCACCTCAGGGCGCCGGGGGCGAGGCGTGAGGCGCCTCGGCCGCCCCATCCGGCGCAAGCGCGCCTCGCCCCGCAAGGCCCTCTCCCGCTTCCGGGCCGAGCCGCAGCCGCGCAAGCCCGCCCGCGACGCCGCCCGCTCGCGCCGGACCGAGCGCTGGGGCGAGGTCCGCCGCGCCGTGCTGCCGAACGGCCTGCGCGTGATCACCTCGCCCGCCCGCGGCCTGCACTCCGCGATGATCGCGCTCTACGTGCGCGCCGGCTCGCGCCACGAGGACGCCGCGCGCAACGGCGTCTCGCACTTCCTCGAGCACCTGTTCTTCCGCGGCTCGGTGGGCTGGCCCGACACGGTCGCCATGAACGCCGCGATCGAGAGCGCCGGCGGCTCGCTCAACGGCATCACCGCCCGCGACCACGGCTGCTACTTCACGCCCATCCACCCCGGCGAGATCGGCACGGGCCTCGAGGTGCTCGGCGACCTCGTGCGCCGCCCGCTGCTCCGCGAGCTCGACGTGGAGCGCGAGGTGATCCTCGAGGAGATCCTCGACGAGGTCGACGCCGACGGCCGCGACATCGATCCCGACAACCTCTCGAAGCGCATCGTCTTCGGCGCGCACCCGCTCGGCTTCAAGATCGCCGGCACCGGCGACAACGTGCGGCGCCTCTCCCGCCGCGACATGCGCGAGCACCACGCCCGCTTCTACGGCGGCGCGAACCTCGTGCTCGCGGTCGCGGGGCCGGTGCGGCCCGACGAGGTGGAGGCGCTCGCCGACCGGCACCTGGGCGCCATCCCCCGCGGCCGCGCCTCGGCCGAGGTGGTGCCGCCGCCCTGGCCGGACGGCGCCCGGCTCGAGCTCGTCGACCACGACGACGCGCAGGCGGAGTTCTCGATCTCCTTCCCCTGCCCGCCCGAGCGCCACCCCGACTACCCGGTGCACCTCTGCATCCGGCGGATCCTCGACGACGGGCTCTCGTCCCGGCTGCCGTTCGAGGTGGTCGAGCGGCGCGGCCTCGCCTACTCGCTGCACGCCGGCATCGACACCTTCGTCGACGCGGGCATGCACGTCGTCGACGGCGCCTGTGCGCCGCGGAAGCTCACGCTCGTGATGACCGAGGTGCTGCGCGTGCTCGGCGAGCTCTGCGAGACGCCCGTGCCGGAGGAGGAGCTCCTGCGCGTGCAGCGCCGGCACCGCATGACGCTCGCGTTCTCGCTCGACAGCGCCTCCGACCTCGCCGGCTGGTACGGCGCGGGGGAGGTGCTCTCGTCACCCGAGGGCTTCGAGGAGCGCTGCCGGCGCGTGGAGCGCGTCACGCCCGCCGACCTGCAGCGCATCGCCCGCGAGACCTTCCGGCGCCGCAACCTCGTCGCCGTGGTCGTCGGGCCGGTGCGCCGCCGCGACCGCGCCGCGCTCGAGCGCCTCGTCTCCTCGACGCCGCTGTTGCCGCCCTGAGGCCGGGCCGCGATCCCGGGCCCCTGATCCGCGTCAACGCGCCGCATGCAGCCCCGCGACTTCACTCGGCGTCCCATGTGCGGCCGCGTGCCGCACACCCTTTCTACGCAGGGTTCCTCATACTCCAGGTCGTTTCGCAGGGGACTTCCGGGAGTCTTCCGTGGCGCTTCGCTGGACCAGCGCGCTCGCCGTCGGCGTGCGCGGCATCGACGAGCAGCACCAGGAGCTCTTCCGCCGCTTCGAGCGGCTGGAGGACGCGATCCTGCACCGCGACCGCACCGAGGCCGGGCGGATGCTCGACTTCCTCGCCGACTACGTCCGCGTGCACTTCGACGCGGAGGAGGCGCTGATGCGCGTGGTCGGCTACCCCGACCTCGAGCGCCACCGCGCCGAGCACGAGGGCTTCAAGGCCGCGGTGTCGCGGCTCGACCTCAAGCTCGCCGAGCACGGCAGCTCCGCCGAGCTCGTGCTGAGGCTCGACCGCGACGTGGGCGGCTGGCTGCGCGACCACATCTACGGCAGCGACGTCACGCTCGCCCGCTTCGTGAAGGCGCGCCGATGGACGGGCACCGTCCCGACGGACGAGGCGCTGCCGCTCGACGCGACCGTCGCGTGACCCCGTGATCCGTTCGTCCCGAGCCCTTCGACGGGCTCAGGGCGGGCGAAGACGAGGGACGGCGTTCCCGTGGCGCGCCGTCGCATGCTACAAACGTGACATGCGCGGGTTCGTCGCCCGGGCCGTCGAGCGGCTGCGCTCGGACCCGGGCTTCAGCAGGAACCGGTTCTTCCTCGCCCTCTCCTCGCCCGAGGGGAAGGAGGCCCTGCGCATCCACCGGCACCTGCGCTCCATCGAGCGCGACCTCGCCCGCGGCTGGTCCGTCACCGCGGCCCGCGAGGAGGGGCGCGTCCGGGTGGAGCTCACCGGCGCCAAGAGCCGCCGCACGTCCTACCTGACAGGCGCCGAGTTCCGGCTCCTCTGCCAGAGCCCCGAGGTCCGCGCCGCGCTCGGCGAGGAGCTCGTGGCCGCCATCGGAGGCTAGCCGCTTGGCCCCGCTCGAGTTCGACCCCGTCCTCCTCACCGGCCACGACGTCATCGACGACCAGCACCGCGAGCTCTTCGCGCGCCTGGCGCGGCTCCTCGACGCCACCCGGGAGCACCGCTCGAAGGAGGAGGTCGTCCGCCTCCTCGAGTACCTCGGCCAGTACGTGGTCCAGCACTTCGCCGCCGAGGAGGGCCTGATGATCCAGGCCTCCTACGACCGCATCGAGAGCCACCGCCTCGAGCACCGCTCGTTCGTCCGCGAGCTCGAGGTGCTGCGGCTCGAGCTGCAGACCGAGGGCCCGACGAACCGGTTCGTGATCCGGGTCGGCAACCGCGTCACCACGTGGCTGCGCGAGCACATCTACCGGACCGACCGGATGTTCGGGGAGTGGCTGAAGAACCGGCCGAGGTAGCCCGAGGCCGCCCGCATCGCGGCAACGTTGTTCGCTCGAGTTCCGTTCGCCCCGAGCGTAGCCCGCCGCAGGCGGGCGAAGACGAGGGGCGGCGCGCTCAGGGGAACCACTTCCGCGCGATCTGCCACTGCTCCCACGCGAGCTCGGGCTCGAGGTCGGCGTAGCCGCGGCTGCGCTCCATCGCCTGCGCGTCGGCGGGCTTCATGGCGATGCAGGCCGCCTCGGTCGTGATCCGCTCGACCTCTTCACGCGTGAGCGGCCGGCCGGCCTTGCGCTCTTCCGCGCCCAGTAGGACGACCAGGGCGGGGACCAACACGAGCCGCAGGGACTCCGGGAGACGCCGCGGCTTCACTCCAGGCCCCCCCAGGCGCCAGACGCCGAACGGGTTGTGACAGGGGTGGCCGGATTCGTATCCGTCGTCGGGCCAGCGCTCGAGGGCACGCCGCGCCGAGGCGTCGTCCGGCGAGAATGTATGCCCGGTCCCGAGCGTGGGCTCCTCCGCGAGCTGAAAGACGTTGAAGATGCCGACGAGCTCGTTGGCGCCGGCCGCGTCGAGCCCCTCGTCATGTTCCACCCGGGCGTCGGGTAGGCCGAACGCGTGCATTCCCACGCTCGTGGTCCTCGACTCGTCACTCAGCACCACGACCGCCATTCGGTAGAGGTCGCCCCACGCAACGCTCCCGGCGAGCTCGAGCCACTTCGCGACCGGGTACCCGAGCTTCGACTGCTCGAGCCGGACCGCGAGCGCTCCGGCGTGCTGGAGCTTATGCGCGAGCTTCTCCACGGCCGCGCGGCCGGTGCGCAGATCGGTGGGGACGGTGAGCACCACCGCGCTGCCCGCGCCGTCGATCGCGCGCTGCTCGGCGGCCGTCGCGGTGCCGAAGGAGAACGCCCTGCCGAAGGAGCCGTCGTTCTCGATCCACTCGACGTCGACTTCGAACGGCAGGTCCGCGCCCGAGAGCCGGTCGCCCTCGTACCGGAGCCCGGTCGAGGCGAGCGCGTCCCGCCACCCGGCCTGGCCGCGGGCGGTCCCCGGCACGAAGAGCGTGAGCTGGACCGGAGGAGCGCCCGCCATGGCGCCCCCTGCGCTACGCCGCCTCCGCGCTCCCCTTCGCGGCGGCGCCGGCGAGGAGCATGCGGAGCGCCTCGGCCGCGTCGGGGCCGCCGAAGGCGAAGCCGCCGGGCGCATCCCGGAGGTACTGCGGGACCGCGGCCTCCGACGGGCCGCACACCACGAGCGGGAGCCGCTGGCCGTTCGAGAGGTCGGACAGCAGCGCGCCGTCGTCCTCGGCCGGGAGCAGGACGAGCGCCCCGACCGCGCCGGCCGAGAACGGGCCGCGCAGCGGGCGGAGCGAGGGGTCGCCCGGGATCTCGACCACGTCGACCCGCACGCCCTCGCCGAGCGCGAGCCGGCCGAGCGTGCCGAAGCCGGAGGCGCCGCCCGGCGCCGCCTGGAAGCCGGCGAGGGTCTGGAAGCGCGCGAGCGCGGCGCGCCGCGCGAGCGGGCCGCCGCCGGCGAGCACGACCTTGCCGACGGTCTGGTTGCCCGACGAGCGGCCGCGGGCGATGCGCTGGCGGAGCGCGTGGACCTCGTGCGCGCCGAGCAGGGCGCCCGTGTCGGCCGGTGGCGGCGGGCCGCGGCGGCGCCGCGCGTAGCCGCGGTCGAGGAGCGCGAGCACCGCGCGGATGGCCTCGAGGTCGCTCGACTTCGTCCGGTCGACGAGCTCCTGGAAGCTGCGCGGCGTCGCGAGGAGCGCCACGACCTCCTCGGTCACCGGGTGCAGGCCCGCGGGCAGCTCCGAGGGATCGAGCGTGAGCTCGATGTGGTCGGTCGGCGGCGGGAGCTGGTCGGCGAGCCGCGCGACCTCGTCGGCCTGGCGGAGCCCCTCGAGCACGAGCTCGTCCACCTTGCGGTCGATGCGCTCGGCGCCGCCCGGCCCGGGCAGGAACGCGAACTGGCCCTCGCGGCTGCCCAGCAGGCGCCACAGGGCCTTCTCGCCGGTGGCGGCGCCCATGACCGCGTCGGTGATCTTGCCGTCCTTGAGGTAGACCTCGGCCTTCGCGCCCTCGTGCTCGACCGCGAGCTTCCCGGTCTTGCGGTTCACGGCGAGGATCTGCAGGAGGTCGACGAGCGGGATCTGCGCGAGGTCGCCCTCGATCTCGCGGCTCTCGCCGGCGACCGCCTTCGAGGCGTCCACCCGGCGGAAGATCTGCTCGATGCGCGCGACGACCTCGTCGGCCTTGAACGGCTTCTTCACGAAGACGCCGAGGCGCGCCTTGTCGGCGTCCGCGGTGTCGCCCATGAGCACGACCGGGATCCGCTCGGTACGCGGGTTCGTGCGGAGGATCCGCATGAAGGTGCGCGGGTCGAGGAGCGGGGTCTTGTCGTCGAGCAGGATGACGTCGGGGAAGCGGAGGATGGCCACCTGCAGGGCGCGGGTGCCGTCGCGCGCCGCGTGGACCTGGTAGCCGCGCTGGCGCAGGGCCGGGGCGAGGGCGCGCACGATGCTGGCGTCGGGATCGGCGATGAGGATCTTGCGGACCGGGGGCATGGCGCTCAGGCGGGGGTGAGGTCGTAGAGGGCCTGCAGCTTCGAGACGAGCGAGTCCACGAGCGGCACGTCGGCGGTGTGGAACATCCGGCCGTTCGGGCCGCTGATGAGGCCGTAGGCGGAGTGCTCCGAGATGAAGAGCAGGAACTCGTGCGCCTGGAAGCGCTTGTCGCCGTCGAGGAAGACCTCGGAGACGAGCGGGTGCGGCGTGCGCTCCACGTCGCGGCCGCGCGGGCCGAGCAGGTACACGCGCACGGTCGGGTCGCCGGCGCGGGACGAGGTGTCGCCCGCGGGGAGCGCGTGCAGCACCGGCGCCGTCGAGAGGCCGCCGCCGAGCCCCACGTAGAGCAGGCCGCGCGCGCGGGGGTCGCGGGAGATCTCGAGCGCCGCCTCGCGCTGGGCCGCCTCGAAGAGCTCGCGATCGGCCTGCACCCGCGCCGACGGCGAGCCCTCCGGCAGCGCCGGCTCGTCGGCGAGCAGCACGTCGGCGAGCTCCCAGAACGCGGAGGGGTCGAGGTCGTTCGCCTGGAACTGGCGCAGCAGCGAGGCGCGCTGCTCCTCCACCCGCACCCGCGCCCAGTGGAGCAGCTCGTCGAAGTCCTCCCCGTCCTTCGGGAAGGTCGAGGCGCCCATCGAGATGCGCGCCGGGCACTTCTCCTCGAGGAGCCGGATCGCCTCCTCCTTCCGGATCTCCTCGTGCGCGCGCCGCACGAACATGAGCGCGCCGAAGTAGTCGGTCTCGGGGAGGAGCACGTAGTACTCGGACTCCGACACCTTCGCGAGGATGTCGGCGTCGCGCACCACGCGCGAGACGGCGGTGACGATGTCGCGCGAGGCGCGGCGGAAGAGGTCGCGACCGGCCTCCTTGCGCACCTGCTCGGCGTTGTCGAAGGAGAGCACCGCGAGCGAGAAGGCGCGGGCGTAGCGGCGGGCCTTGTAGAACTCCTTGCCCGCGTAGTCGACGAAGTAGGCGAGGTTGTACGCGCCGGTCTCGCGGTCGCGCAGGCCGATGCGCTCGACCGCCTGGAAGCGCCGGGCGTTCTTGAGCGCGATGGCGGCGAAGTCGGCGACGGTGACGGCGGAGGCGTGCTGCTCGGGGCCGAAGGGCCCGCGGGCCCGGTCGGAGAGGAGCACGAGGCCGATGGGCTCGTCCTCGACGAGGAGCGGCACCATGAAGGCGTCGCCGGTGCCGCCGTTGCCGGGCACCGGGAACGGCTGCGAGAGGCGGAGCGCGTCCTTCCAGACGGGGTCGCGCGGGTCCACCCGCGGGGGCAGCGCCGTGCGGTCGACGAGGCCGCGGTAGCCGCGCAGCGCGAGCACGCCGCGCTCCTCCGCCGTCCAGATGGCGGCGCCCTGCGCGTCGGTGACCCGCGCGAGCACGGTGAGGGCGAGGTCCTGGATCCGCTCGCCGTCGAGCGTGGAGAGGATGAGGAGCCCCTGGCGGTGGAGCGCCTGGGACTTCACGAACTCGAGGTTCTCGTTCAAGAGCTGCGAGTGCTCGCGCTTCAGCTGCACGCGCCCGAGCGCCTTCGCCACGACCTCGACGAGCTCCTTCGCGTCGACCGGCTTCTGCAGGAAGTCGGCGCAGCCCGCCTTCATCGCGGTGACCGCGAGCTTCACGTCGTCGCGGCCGGTGAGCGCCACCACCTCGACGTCGGGGTTGGCCCGCTTCGACTCCTTGATGAGCGCGAGGCCGTCCATCCCCGGCATGACCATGTCGGTCACCACGAGGTCGAAGCTCTCGGTGCCGCCGAGGAGCTTCAGCGCCTCCTCGCCGGAGGCCGCCGTCCGCACCGAGTAGCCGGCGCCGGAGAGCGTGTCGCGCAGGAGCTCGAGGAAGAACTTCTCGTCGTCGACGACGAGGATGCGCCCGGTCGCCATCTAGAGCTCCGTCTCCCCGCGGTACGTGAGCGCGGCCGGGCCGCGCATGCGCACCGAGGCGAGGTCGGGCGCGACGGTGATCTGGAGCGGCCCACCGGGCAGGCGGACCTCGACGGGCCTCCCCGCCGGCGCGAGGCCGCGCGAGACCGCGGCGACCGCGGCCGCGCAGGCGCCGGTGCCGCACGCCTCCGTCAGCCCCGCGCCGCGCTCCCACACCACGAGGTCGATGCCGTCCGCGCCGGGCCGCGAGAAGCCGGCGTTGACGCCGCCCGGGACCGCCTTCTCGACGAGCGGGCCGACCGCCGAGGCGCGCTCGCGGGTGGGCGCGTCGAAGAAGACGGCGTGCGGGTTGCCCATCGAGACCCGTACCGCGCGCAGTCGCTCGCCACCCACCGTGAAGTCCTCCTCGCCGAGGAGCTTCCCGGGGCCCATCTCGACCGTGATGGCCTGGGCCTCGCCGGCCGCGTCGAGGTGGGCGACGCAGCGCTTCGGCCCTGCGTCGGTGTCGATCACCATCTCGAGGTCCGAACCGTTCGTCCCGGGCGTAGCTCCGCCGGAGGCGGAGCGGAGACGAGGGACCAGGTCCTTCGCGACGCACCGGATCCCGTTCCCGCACATCGCCGCGACCGAGCCGTCGGAGTTGTAGATGTGCATCCGCGCCACGGCGCCGGGCGTCTCGGGCGGCAGGATCGTGAGCACCCCGTCGGCCCCGACCCCGCGCCGGCGGTCGCAGATGCGCACGGCCCGCGCGGCGTCCATGAGCGGGCCCTCCACCACGACGAAGTCGTTGCCGATCCCGTGGTATTTCGCGAAGCGCAGCGTCACCGTGCGGCGGTCTCCCGAGGCCCTCGAGGGTGACGCATCCTACCCCGGCGGATCCGCCGAGGACAGGCTGGCGAGCGGCATAGGTGTTAGCCTCCCTCCATGGACCCAGCGCCGGAGACCGTCGCGCTGCTGCGCGCGCTCGTCGCGATCGATTCGACCTCGGCGCGCTCCAACCTGCCGGTGCTGAACCTCCTCGAGCGGGAGGCCCACCTCCGGGGGTTCGAGACCCGCCGCCAGACCTGGGCGGACGCGAACGGCGTCGAGAAGGGCAACCTCGTCTGCCGCCGGGGCCCCCAGGAGCCGGGCGGCCTCGCGCTGGTGGGGCACACCGACTGCGTGCCGTTCGATCCGGACTGGGCCGAGGCGCTCACGGCGCCCATCCGCGACGGCAAGCTCTACGGCCGGGGCTCGGCGGACACGAAGGCCTTCCTGGCCGCGGCCCTGACCGCCGCCGGGGACGTCCGCGAGCACGGCGGGCCCCTGCTCCTCCTCTTCACCGCCGACGAGGAGGTCGGCTGCCTGGGCGCGAAGCAGCTCCTCGCCGAGGCCCGGGTCCACCCGCGCCACGCCATCGTGGGCGAGCCGACCCGCCTCGTGCCGGTGCGCGCGCACAAGGGGTACTGCGCGGTCGAGGTCACCGTGGAGGGCGTCGAGGGCCACTCGGCGTACCCGGACGTCGGCGCCTCGGCCATCCACGCCTTCGGCCGGCTGTTCCCCGACCTCGAGCAGATCGGCGAGGTGCTCCGGGCGGAGCGGGACGAGAGCTTCGACCCGCCGCACACGACCTGGAACGTCGGCGTCGTCCAGGGCGGGAAGGCCCGCAACATCATCGCGGGCGAGTGCCGCTTCAGCTACGAGTGGCGCCCCCTGCCCGGCCAGGACCCGCGCCGCGCGCTCCGGCTCGTGGAGGAGGCGGTTCAGCGGCTCACCGCCGCGAGCGGCGGCAAGCTGCACGCACACATCGCGCCGCTCCGCACCGACGCCGCGGCCGTCACGCCGCCCGAGGCGGAGATCGTGCGCTTCCTCGAGGCGGAGAGCGGCGCGCGCTCGGTGACCGTGCCGTTCGGCACGGAGCTGCCGGAGGTGATCGGGCTCGGCGCCGAGGCCTGCGTGTTCGGCCCCGGCGACATCACGGTCGCCCACCGCACCGGCGAGCACGTGGACCTCGGCGAGGTCGCGCGCGCGACGGCGATCCTGGGGAGGGCGATCGCGAAGTTCTGCGCTTAGCTCAGCCCGGAGCGAGCCGGGTCCGTAGCCCGACCCCCGACCCGTTCGTCCCGAGCGTAGACCTGCCGCAGGCAGGCCGAAGACGAGGGACGGGCTACGTCGAAGGCATGCACAGCGCCATCACGAGCGAGAAGTTCTGGTACGTCTCGCCGTGGAAGCGCAGCATCGTCCAGCGCCCGCCGAAGTCGAGCGCGTAGGTCTTGAACGCCTGCCAGCGGACGCCGAGCGTCGCCTGCGGCATCGTCGAGGCGCGGAGCGCCATGCCGCCCGGCGAGTCCTGCGCGCGGAAGACCTCCTGCCCGTCGGAGCCGGCGGCCGCGCCCTGGTTCGAGCGCCAGGTCGGGATGCGGTCGATGCCGAGCGCGTCGTCGGAGATGTTCACGACCGTGAGGTTGCCGCCGACCGCGATGTACGGGGAGAAGGTCGACTTCACGTCGCGCAGCCGGAACACCGCCTCGGGCGCCGCGTAGAAGGTGCCCCAGCCGATCTTCATGTTCGAGCCGACGGACAGGCGGAGCGCCACCGGGCCCCAGGGCTTGAACTCGAGGCCGGTCTCGGCGGCCATGCCCACGCCCGGCACGTCGAAGATCGTGGCCCCGCCCGCACCGGCGCGCGCCTCGAGGATGTGCGTCTCCTCGTCCTTCTTCGCAGGCTCGTCCATGTAGAAATCGTCCTGGACGGCGGGCTGCGACTGGCCTGCGATCAGCGCGAGCGCGAGTGCGGCGATCATCGTTCAACTCCCCCGAGGGCGTGGTGCCCCCTTCCGTACACCATGCTTTGGCAAAGGGCCGGAGCCCCGTCAAGCCCCTGACCGCCCTGTGACTGCAGTGGGCAGGACGCACCGTCCGCGAAACGGACGTTGATGCAGCGAGGCGGACTGGAGGCGCAGCGAGGCGCTTCGTGACAATCCCCGGTCAGGGCACGACCAGCGCCAGCGAGTCGACCCCCAGTGCGGCCCGGCCGATCGCTTTCCCCACGACCTCCCGGTGGTGCCGGAGCGTCACGAGCGCGTTCTCGATGCGCGCCGGCGGCGCGCCGCCGAGGAAGGCGGACTCGACGAGCCGCTCCTCCTCTCCCGACGCGTGCGCAAGCAGCCGCGCCTGCGCGTCCTCGACGCGGCGGCCGAGCTCGGCCCGCGCCCGCGCCTCCGCGGCCGCGATGGCCGCGGCGAGGACCGCCGCCGGCGCCGGGCCGGTGCGCGCGTCCTCGAGCCCCTCCGCCTCCTCCTCGAGCCGGGCCGCGCCGCCCTTCACCTCGGCGTGGGGCGCCTCGAGGTCGACCATGACCGCGATGGGCGAGAGGTCGAGGTACCGCGACGCCTGCCGGGAGGCGACCCGCGCGCCTGGCGCGAGGTCGGCGCCGGAGGCGAGGCGCAGCTCGAAGCGGGCGTAGAGCGCGCCGCGGCGGGGCGCCCACTCGCGGCGCACGCACGCGGAGCGGCCGGCGTCGCCGTCGCGCACGATGCCGAGCAGGGCCTCCACGAGCCGGTGGCCGGTCGCGTACCACTCGAGCTCGTCGCGCGCGACCGCGGTCTCGCGCCAGAAGCTGCCGAGCAGCGTCTGCGGCTCCTCCGGCATGGTCATGCCCGGGAGCGCCTCGATCTTCATGTGCGCGCCGAGCGTGAACGCGGCCTCGAACGGGTGGACGTTCTGGTCGGTGTCGACCTCGATGCCGACGCGGTGCGCGACCTCGCAGACGACGTCCTCGAGCTCCTCCTCGAGCCACTTCGACAGCGTGCCGAGCGCGAGCCCGACCGGCCCTGCGTCGGTGCCGCCGAGCTCCGGCGGCTCGTCGCCGAGCCGGTGGAACGCGCCCTCGACGAGCGCGCCGAGCTCCGGGAGCGACGCCGAGCGGATGTCGAGGAGCGGGTCGCCCTCGTGCTGGGCCTTGCGCGCCTGGGCCACCCGCTCGGCGAGCGCCTTGCGGAAGGTCTCGCGGCTCCTCGCGGTGCGCTTCCTCGCGAGCGCCTCGAGCTCCTCCGGGAGCGACGCCAGCACCGCGTCGAGGCCGCCGACCGGCTCCTCGAAGATGCCGATCTCGTTCGCGTAGAGGTCGGCGAGGAACGCCTCGTCGCCGGGCTCCACCACGACGTGGATCTCCACCGGCCGCGTCTGCCCGAGCCGGTCGAGCCGGCCGATGCGCTGCTCGAGCACGAGCGGGGACGCCGGCAGGTCGGCGCACACGAGGTGCGAGGCGAACTGGAAGTTGCGCCCCTCGCCGCCGGACTCGCCGGAGAGGAGCACCATCGGCCCCTCGGGATCGCGGAAGCGGGCCACGAGCCGGTCGCGCGCCTCGATGGAGGGCGCGTCGTCGTAGAGGAGCGCCTCGAGCCCGGCGCCGGCGAGCCCGGCCTGGAGCTCCCGGAGCGCGTCGACGTCGCCGCCGAAGACGAGCACCTTCTCGCCGTGCTGCGCCCCTGGCTCGCGCCGGGCGAGCCGGGCGATGGTGGCGACGAGCGCCGCCGCCTTCTGACCCTCGCCGACGTCCTCGCGGCGGAGCACGCGCTTCGTGAACGCGCCGACCTTCACGCGGCGGTTGCGGATGAGGCGGCTGGACAGCCCGTAGCGGTCGGAGAGCCACGCGAGGAGCTCGATGGCGTCGGGAGGCGCAGCGTCGTCGCGGGAGAACAGCGGGTCCTCCGGCGCGAGCTTCCGGAGCTTCGCGAGCGCCGCGCCGGGCTTCGCGCCGGAGAGCAGCCCGCGCGCGATCTCGGCGTACTGCTCGTGGTGCTCGAGCCGGGCGAGGAACTCCGCGAGCGTGGTCGAGGGCACCGGCTCCACGAGCGAGAGCAGCCGGAAGTACTCCCGCGGGTCGAGGCGCACCGGCGTCGCGGTGAGGAGCAGCACGCCGAAGCTCGCCTTCGTCACCGGCGCGACCGCGTCGTGGAGCGCGTCCTCGGCGAGGTGGTGCGCCTCGTCGACGACGACGAGGTCCCAGGGCACCTTCGCCGCGGCCTCGGCGAGCTCCTCGTCGTCGCGCAGCGCCTCGTGCGAGACGATGGCGAGCGGGCTCCGCGCGAGCGCCTCGGCGGGGCCGCCGAGCTCGTTGATGCGCGCGTCGGTGAGGAGCGTGAAGAGCGCGTTGAACTTGTGGAAGAGCTCGGCGAGCCACTGGAAGGAGAGGTGCTCGGGCACCACCACGAGCGCGCGCTCGGCGATGCCGAGCTGGCGCAGGCCGGCGAACACGAGGCCCGCCTCGACGGTCTTGCCGAGGCCGACCTCGTCGGCGAGGACGAACCGCGGCATGCGGTCGGAGAGGATGCGCCCCGCCGCGCCGACCTGGTGCGGGAGGACGTGCACGCGCGAGGAGAGGAGCGCGCCGAGCGAGTCCGCGCGGCGGAGCGCCTCGAGCCGGACCACGCGCGAGCGCAGGGAGAACGCCGAGGCCGACCCCGGGGTGCCGCCCGCGAGCTGGTCGGCGGGGCCGCCGACGCCGCTCTCGATGGGCGTGTCGGCCGGCACCTCGGCGAGCGCGGGGTCGCGCCCGGAGACCACGGTCACGCCGTCGCGCCCCGCGAACCGCACCGCGATCCGCCGGCCCTCGTCCGCGACCTGGACCACGACCCCCACGCCCCACGTCCGCTGGGCGCGATGGACCACCTTCATCCCCGGCCGCCAGGTCACCGCCATGCGCGCGCGTCTAGCATTCGCACCCGCGGCGGTCCAGAGGAGCCTTTCCCAGGACCTGTGGGGACTTGGGTCCCGGGCCCCCCGTCCCTGAGGGGCATCGCGTCCGTTGACATGGCGCCGCGCGCAAGCTAGAACGCCCGTCGCTTTCACCGCCTTGGGCGGATAGCTCAGCGGTAGAGCGTCGCCCTTACAAGGCGAGGGTCACAGGTTCGAAACCTGTTCCGCCCACCAGTGCTGAAGCAGAGAAGTGCTCCCGACTTGGGGTGTTAGTTAAGTCGGTTATAACGCCGGCCTGTCACGCCGGAGGCCAGGGGTTCGAGTCCCCTACACCCCGCCAGTAACGAGGCCGGGATCTCTCGGGAAACCGACGGGGTCCCGGCCTCTGAGTTTTCTGGTCCGGCGCTGGATACCAAGGGGATACCAAGCGGCGTGGGAGTGGCTGCCACGCCGGGCGAAGCGGTGCCAGCCGCCGCGGCTCCCTCACCCCGCTCGCCCCGAGCGTAGCCGCCGCGCAGCGGCGGCGAAGTCGAGGGGCCCACGACCGGCGCCAGCTTGTCGAGTCCGAACCTGAGCCGGTCCACCTCGGTCTTCATGAAGTCGGGGAGGAGGTGCCCGTAGCGGTTCCCGGTGATGCGCGGGTCGCCGTGCCCGAGGAGCTTCTGCACCGACGTGAGGTTCGCGCCGAACATGAGGAGGACGCTGGCGTACGTGTGACGAACGTCGTGAAAGCGCATGTAGCGCCCCTGCGCGATGGGCCAGAGCTTCATGCCGCAGCGAGGGCAGGTCCGAAGCGTGGCGTCCGCGTGCTCCTCGTCGTGGCCGCAGCCCTTCCGCCGACACTTGTGCCGGAAGCTCGTGACGTGGCCCGCCCGCCGGAGCGCGCGGCGCAGGACGTCCTCCGGCTGCCAGGACTTCGTCCGCATCTCACCGCGGTCGTCTGGAAAGAGGTACGGCCCCTCGAAGCGCTGGAGCGCGTACTCGAGGAACGGCACCAGCTCCTCGGGGATCCGGACCGGCCGGTGCTTCTTGTTCTTCGTGTAGCGCCGGCCGTAGCACGCGCGTGCCGTGATGAGCCGCCGCTCGAGGTCCACGTCGTTCTTGAGGAGCCCGCAGAGCTCACCCTTGCGGAAGCCGGTGAAGATCGCGGCCGCGAAGACCGGGCGCTGGTCGAGCTGGAGCGCGGCGAAGAACGGGAACACCTCGTCGGGCCGGAGGATCTCGGCCTGGTAGTCCGGGACCGCGCGCGTGCGGACCTTCTCGGCGGGGTTCTCGCCGAACCACTTGCTCGCCTCCTTCGCCCGGTTGAAGGCGCGGACGAAGTACTGGCGGAGGTGGTTGATGGTCCCCGGCGCGAGCTCGGCTTCTTTGCCCTGCAGGAGGAGCTCGATGTCGCCGGGGAGCACGTGCTCGAGGAGCTTCGCCGCGAACGCGGCGCCCGTGAGGTGCTTGCGAACCGTGTAGCGGTCGCTCGCGTACGATTCGCCCCGCTTCGCGTAGGTGTCGAGCCACCACTCGAGCAGGTCCGCGACCGTCCATTTCTCCGGGTTGAGCGCGACCGGAGCGAGCCCGAGCCGCTGGCGCTCGACCTCGACCTCCTTCTCGTGGAGCTCGAGCTCGACGGCCTTCTTCGTCCGGTGGCGGGAGGTGACCGTAACCCACACGCCAGCCGCGTCCTTGAACTTGAACCGGTAGCCGCCCTTGTACGGGAAGACCGTGCCCATCTCGTCCTCCTACCGCCTCGACCTGACCAAGGGTAGGCGACCGGCGACGTGCGTCGCCGCCCACACCCTGAGCGCGGAAGGCTCGAACCGGAGCGCGAAGCCGTTCAGGCGGGCCACAGGGAGCGTGCCATCCTCGACCCGCTTGTAGACCCAGCTCGTGCTCATTCGGAGGAACCTGGCCGCGGCAGGGACGTCCCAGAGCTCGTTCTCGGGGGGAAGGTACTGAGCGCTGCTGGGTGCGGTCCTCTGCGCGGTCACCGCGCGTTCCTGCGCGCATTCGCCGCCGTCGGCGCTGCGCCGTCCACCGACACCGGTTGGGCGTCGGGTGGGGACTGAGCGGCGATCTTGGACGGCAGGATTCTGTGCATGAGGCGATAGGCTCATCTTGTAGCGTCTCCCACGTATACCTACATTAGCCTACACGCTTGCACCCACATCTCAAGGGGATTCTCTCGGCGGTGGCAAGTTATTGGAAGGGCTCGGGTTTGCTCTTGCATGTGAACCATGGTTGACGCGCGTCGGTTCGCTCGCTAGGCTTCGTTCCGGTGTGGACCGTCCTCACTACCGAGGTATTCGACGCTTGGTACTCGAGCCTTCGAGACCGAGCGGTCGCGCGCAGGGTCCAGGCCCGCATCGACCGCGCGGCGCAGGGCAACTTCGGTGACTGTGCCCCTGTGGGCGAGGGGGTCTCCGAGATGCGGATACACCAAGGGCCGGGGTTCCGGCTCTACTTCGTCCAGCGAGGCCTCGAGGTGGTGATCTTGCTGGCCGGCGGAGACAAGTCCACGCAGGTTAGCGACATCGCGACCGCGAAGGCGTTGGCGCGGCACCTGTAGGAGCGAAAGATGGCCTTGAAGCTCAAGAACTGGGATTCCGCCGAGCACCTCAAGACGGAGGAGGACATCGCCGAGTACTGGGCCGCCTGTCTCGAGGAGGCCAGCGACGACCCTGCCTTCATCACCGCCGCGCTCGGCCACATCGCGCGCGCGCGCGGGATGACCCAGCTCGCCCGCGACACCGGCATGACGAGAGAGGGCCTCTACAAGGCCCTCTCACCTGACGGAAATCCTGAGTTCGCGACCGTACTCAAGGTCGTCCGAGCCCTCGGGCTCGAGTTTCGCGGCGGTCCGGCGCCGAAGTAGCCCCACTCGTCACGTCGACCACCGACCAGTCCTCGCCGATGAGCCCGTCCTCGAACCGGCTGATCGTGATCCCGTGGACTCGCACCTACCGCCCGAGGTTCACGCCGGTGACCACGAACCTCGATGTGACACGATCGCCCTCCATGACGCTGGGTGAAGCGGCGAAGCTACATGCCGGGGGCCTGGGGGCCTGCGAGCCGGAACGGATGCTCGAAGCTGAGGTAGAGGAACACCGCCCTGTCGCCCCGGCTCGGTCCCACGCCCAGCGGAAACGCGAGGCCTGGAACGACCTGCAGATCGCCGACGTCGATGGCTCCGCGAAGGCCGGGGCTGACCGTGAAGGCCTCCTCCCGAGCGCTGGCGTGCTTGGTCCGCCGTTCGATCGATGAGTAGACCGTCTCCACGAGGAGGTTGAGCTTAGGGTGGGCCAGCCAGACGAAGCTCTGGCCGATGGTGAAGCTCGCGATCTGGGCCGTGCCAGAGCCGGAGCTCGCGGAGGGGACGTACCGTCCGCCGAGGTTGACGTGAGACACGAAGCTGGACCCGAGCACGACGCTCAGGGGCAGGTTCACTTCGGCGCCGACTCCCCCCATCCCGAGCCCGGTCTCCTGACGCCCCGTCGGAAGAACGAACGAGAGCCGCGGCGCGAACGCGACAGCCGCGTCCCCATCCCCCACGGCCTGCCAGCGATAGTTGAGCAGCACGTCCCCGATTCCTCTTCCCGCGGCGACCCGCAGGTCCGCGTAGGCGAGGGTCACGCTCCCCTGGTGCGTCTGGCCTCGGATCGGCCACTCCTCCGTGAACGAGTAGACCCAGGACCCCGTCTCGGCGCTTCGGCTGAACGCGCTGATGTGCTGGATGATGCCTGGCTCCTGGTTGTAGGCCTCCTCGAGCAAGAAGCTGTTGTCCTGGATGGGGCCCGCGACTGCATGGAACGGGAGGAAGAGGGCGGCACAGACGACGAGGAATGCGATTCGAGCCGACAGCTGCATGGGGACTCCTGATAGCGTCGAGTGATTGAGATAATGCGACTCACTCTCATGTATCTCGCTTCGGTCGTCGGGCTCCTTGATCGTGGTCTAGCCGGGCCGACCCATCGGATCTTCCCCGAAACCTCAAGGCCTTACGGGCAGGCCGGGCAACGACGCGCCAGGGCCCTTCCCGGTCCCTGCGGGTGACCCCGGCGGCGCCGTCCAGGGATCCTCACCGAACTCTTCGCGCAGGTCTGCAACATCCATGATGGCCCGGAAGCGTTTCGTGATCTCCTTCGCCGTGTCGATGTTCCTCGAACGCAGGTGCACGATCGCCTCGTCCTCTGCCCCGCGCAGCACCCGGAGGCGGGCGCCCCGAACGGCGAGCGGGTCGCCGGGACCGCCCGCTGCCTTGCTGCGCGCCACGCGACACTTCATGACCGTCTCGAACGCACCCAAGGTCCGGCCGCGAAGCGGGACGTGAAGTCCAACCCCCTCGGCGACGAAGCCGCCAAGCGGGTACCTGCGTTCCAGGGCCTCGGCCCGGCTGATCTCCAGCCCCTCGATCCCGGTCGCCCGCTCTCCCATCGCGACTCCGGCACAGGCCTGCTCCGGATCCACATTGGTGACCTGGAACGGTCGAGAGGTGGCACAACCCGCGACCAGCGCGACCAGCATCGGGAGGGCGACCCTCGGCAGCCCGACTCTGCCGGCGTCACGCATGTCCATCCCCTCCGCAGGAATCCTGCTCGACCTGAATCGTGACGTGGTGGATTTCGAATCGCTCCCGGAGAACCTCCCTGGCCCGGTCGAGCACCCCCGCTGCGCCGGACTCGGCGACGAGGTGGCACGAGAGGCTGACGAGACCACTCGAGATCGACCAGACGTGCAGCTCGTGCACTTCCCGGACCCCGGCGATCCCGCCGAGCGCGTCCCGCACGGCGTCGACCTCAACGCCGCCCGGTGCTCCTTCCATGAGGACCGCGACCGCCTCGCGGATGAGCGACCACGAGGAGTGGACGATCAGGATCCCGATGGCGACCGACGCGACCGGGTCGGCCCACCTCCAGTCGAAAGCCCAGACCAGCGCACCCGAGGCGATGGCACCCACGCTCCCGAGGGCGTCACCGAGGACGTGCAGCCATGCTCCCCTCACATTGAGGCTCTCGCCGTGGCTGCCTCGGAGGATCCACAGGCTCACGAGGTTGACGAGCAGCCCGCCCACCGCCACGGCGAGCATCTCGCCTCCCATCACGGCCGGGGGATCGCGGAACCGGGCCCACGCCTCGGCGAAGACGTACAGGGCCACCGCGACGAGGGTCGCCCCGTTGGCCAGCGCGGCAAGGATCTCGGCGCGGTAGTACCCGAACGTCCGGGTGACGGTCGGCGGGCGTCTCGCGATCCACATCGCGAAGAGCGTCAGCCCGAGGGCCGCGACGTCCGAGAGCATGTGCCCGGCATCGGCGAGCAGCGCCAGGGAATTCGTGAGCCACCCGCCGACCGCCTCGGCGACCATGTAGGCCGTTGCGAGCGGCAGGACGAGAGCGACCCGCTTCCACGCATCCCCGCGCTTCACGGGCTGCTCATGCGCGTGCGCCATGCTGTCCCTTTCGTCGACGCAGACGGCTCACCCTGCTCCGTACCGCGCGGAGGCGGGCCTTCGCCCACGTGAGTGCCGACCCCGCCGGCACACCGAAGACGGCTCCAGCCGCCCAGGAAAGGATCGTGGGCCGCAATGCGTGCTCGGGCGTGATCGTCCACCACCCGATGAGTCCTGCCGCTGCGGCCGTGGCCGCGATCGGGATGGAGCCACCCCGTCTGCCCGCAGGTCCGAGCAACAGGAGGACCACCGGGAAGGCTCCCAGCGCGAACCCGATCCCGCTGGGCCATGCGGGCTCGTACACCTCCAGGTGTACGGCGACATTCCTGGAAGGAGTCCGCTGGAGGCTCAGCTGGGCTCCGCGCGGCAAGTCGACGTCCAGGTACATGGCACGCCGGTCGAGGTGAACCGCCCGACCCCAGTCGCCGGCGTGCACCACGGTGTCGCCATGCACGAGGGTTTCCTCGTGTGTGGTCGTCCCCACGCGCAGACTGAAATCGACCCGCGCTGGTTCATCGCCGGAGGCAGCCAGCGCCACGAGGACCCTCGCCGGCCCGACGAGTCCATCGGGCAGAGAGAGCTCCCCGCGGTCGCCGGCAACGAAGATCTCGGCGTATCGTCGCCCTGGGAGGAGCGCTCGGAGGGCCGGGAGGATCGCCGCCAGGCCCATCGCGAGAGCGACGGCGAGCGCCCACGTCGACGCTCCGCCGCCGTGCCGAACAAGTCGGAAGTTCCAGGCGGCCGCGCCCGCACCCAGGCCGCAGGCGAGCAAGCTCGCCGCGAGCCGCTCTGACATGCCGAGCATGCGCACCACGAGCACGACGACGATCCAGCTCGCCACGAGCACCGGGGCCAGCCAACCTGGAACCTCACGCACGATCGTGCCCCGTCAGTCGAGGAGGCTGCTCGGGCCGCGCTGTCCTGACTCGATCCGGATCGCCTCGGCCACCTCGGTGACGAAGATGAACCCGTCGCCGGGCTTGCCGGTGCTCGCCGCGCGGCGGATCAGCTCGGCGATGCGCGACCAGCTCTCGTCCCGGCACACCACCTCGAACTTGAGGATCCGCTCGTAGGCCTCGCCGAGGCCGACCGAGTAGTCGTACGAACCCGGCGGCAGGCCCGGCGAGATCCCCTTCACCTCAAGGACGGAGAAGTGCAACCCGGGCTCCGTCACGAGCGCGTCCACGACGTGGCTCGCCATGCCCTGGCGGACATATGCCTTCACTTCCTTCATGACGACACCTCCTGGCCCACCTCGGGCTGAACTTCCCTCTTCTCGACCTTCCCGTTTCGGAAGAGCCAAGCGTAGACCGTCGGCACCACGAGCAGCGTGAGCAGCGTGGAGGTGACGAGGCCGCCGATGACCACCGTCGCGAGCGGCTTCTGGACCTCGGCACCCGCCCCGGCCGCGAACGCCATGGGCACGAACCCGAGCGACGCGACGAGTGCCGTCGTGAGCACGGGTCGTAGACGCACTCGGCCCGCGTCGCTCGCTGCGGCCTCCGCGGTCGCGCCTTCGTCACGGCGCTGCTTGATGTAGCTCACGAGCACGAGCCCGTTCAGCACGGCCACCCCAAAGAGCGCGATGAACCCCACCCCGGCCGAGATCGAGAGCGGCATACCCCTGAGGGCGAGCGCGACGACCCCGCCGGTGATCGCGAACGGCACGTTGAGGTAGATGAGCGCCGCGAGGCTCGCCGAGCCGAGGGCGAGGTAGAGCATCACGAAGATGAGCGCGAGCGACACCGGCACCACGACCGCGAGGCGCTTCGACGCCTCCTGCAGGTTCTCGAACTGTCCGCCCCACTCCGTGAAGTAGCCGGCCGGAATCGCGTTCGACCGCTCGATGGCGGCCTGTGCGTCCGCGACGAAGCCGGCGAGATCCCGGCCCCGGACGTTCGCCTCGACGGTGATGCGGCGGCGACCCGACTCGTGGCTCACCTGGGCTGGACCGTCCTCGACCCGAATGTCGGCGAGCTGCGAGATGGGGATGAGCTGACCGCCCGGCGCGCGCACCTTCATGCGCCCGATGTCCTCGAGGCTCGCCCGACTCGCCGGTGCGTACCGGACCTGCAGCGGGAACCGCCGCTGCCCTTCCACGATGACACCCACGTCCCGCCCGCCGATCGCGTTCACCACCTCGAGGACGTCCGCGGCGTTGATCCCGAGCCGGGCGATGGCGCGCCGGTCGATGGAGATCCGGAGGACCGGCAGGCCAGCGGTCTGCTCCGCCTTGACGTCGGCCGCCCCGGGCACCTTCGACATCACCCCGACGGCCCGATCCGCGGCCCGCTCGAGCACCTCGAGATCGTCGCCGTAGATCTTGAGCGCCACGTCGGAACGCACGCCGGCGATGAGCTCCTGCACGCGCAGCTCGATGGGCTGCGAGTAGCTGAAGATCGTCCCGGGCATGTTCTTCCGGAGCGCCTCATCGAGCTTCTCGATGAGCTCCTCGCGCGTGGAGGCCGTGGTCCACTCCTCGTGTGGCTTCAGCATGACGAAGACGTCGGAGATCTCGACGCCCATTGGGTCCGTGGCGATCTCCGCCCGGCCCGTCTTCGAGACGACGGTGGTCACTTCCGGGAACGACCGCAGGACCTTCTCGACGGCGGTGCTCTGCCGGACGCTCTCCTCGAGAGACACGCTCGGGAGGCGCCAGGCCTGGAGCGCGATGGCGCCCTCGTCGAGCCGGGGCACGAACTCCGCCCCCAGGAAGGGCACGAGCGCGAGGCTCCCGGCGAGCGCCGCCGTGGTGACGCCTGCGGTCATGAGCCGCTTCCGCATGGCGCGGCCGAGCAACGGCTCGTAGACGCGCCGGACGGCGGCGACGATGGCACTCTCCTTCTCCGAGAGCCGCGCCGGGAGGAGCACGGAGGCGAGCGCCGGGATGAAGGTGAGCGCGAGCACGAGCGACCCTGCGAGCGCGAAGAGCACCGTCATCGCCATGGGCCGGAACATCTTCCCCTCGACGCCGACGAGGGAGAGGATTGGCAGGTAGACGATCGCGATGATCGCCACGCCGAAGGTCGCAGACCGCAGCACCTCGTGGCTCGCCCGTAGGACGAGCCCGCTCCGCTCCTCCTTCGTGAGGGACCGCCCGAGGTGGTGCGAGCGCTCGGCGATCATGCGCACCGCGTTCTCGACCACGATGACGCTGCCGTCGACGATGAGGCCGAAGTCGATGGCGCCGAGCGACATGAGGTTGCCCGAGACGCCAAACCGCCTCATGCCGATGAACGCCGCGAGCATGGAGAGCGGGATGACGGACGACACGATGAGGCCCGCCCTGAGGTTCCGGAGCATCAGGAACAGGATCACCACCACGAGGATTCCTCCCTCGAGGAGGCTCCGGGAGACGGTCCGGATCGTCTTCTGGACGAGCTCGGTGCGGTCGTAGAACGGATCCACCTCCACCCCGAGCTTGGCCAGCGACGGCTTCATGGCGTCGATGGCCTCCTTCGTGTTCGTCACGACCTCACGGGCGTTCGCGCCCATGAGCATCATCACGATGCCGGCGACCGCCTCACCGCGGCCGTCGCGGGTGACCGCGCCCTGCCGCACCATCGGCGCGAACGCCACGTCCGCCACCTGCCGGACGTAGACGGGGACCCCGCCGTCACCTTTCGAGACGACGATGTCCCGGAGGTCCTCGAGCGAGCTCGCCAGGCCTTCGCCGCGGATGAGGTACTGCTCGGCGTTCTTCTCGAGGTAGGCGCCGCCGGCGTTGCCGTTGTTCCGCTCGAGGGCTTCGAACACATCCGCGATCGAGAGGCCGTAGCGAGCGAGGTCGTCGGGCCGCACCTGGACCTGGTACGTCTTGAGCTCGCCGCCGAAGCTGTTCACCTCGATGACCCCGGGGATCCGGCGGAGCCGCGGGGCGATCTCCCACTCGAGAACCGTGCGCAGCTCCATCGGCGACTGGCCCTCGCCGCGAACCTCGAACTGGTAGATCTCGCCGAGCCCGGTGGTGATGGGCCCGAGCTCGGGCTCACCGTAGCCCGGCGGGATGCCCTCTCGCGCCGCCTGCAGCCGCTCGTTCACGAGCTGCCGCGCGAAGTAGATGTCGGTACCCTCTGCGAAGACGAGCGTCACCGACGAGAGCCCGAACTTCGAGACCGACCGCACGTCCTCGAGCCCCGGGATCCCGCTCATCGCGAGCTCCACGGGGGTCGTGACGAAGCGCTCCACCTCCTCCGGACCGAGCGCCGGGGCCGAGGTGAGGACCTGCACCTGCACGTTCGTGACGTCGGGGGACGCGTCGATGGGGAGCGAGCTCATCGCGACGAGCCCGCCCCCGGCGAGGAGTCCGGTCATGAGGAAGACCAGGAACCGGTTCTTGAGCGACCACTCCAGGATGCGTTCGATCATCGCTGGTCACTCCTCACCGCCGAGCTCGTCCTTCTTGAGCTCGGACTTCAGCGCGAACGCGCCCTGGGTGACCACGCGCTCACCTGCGTCGAGGCCCCTCCTGACCTCGACCCAGTCCTTCCCTCCCGCCGCGATCTCGACCTTGCGCGGCTCGAACTCGGCCTCGCCTTTCACGACGAAGACCACGTGCTCGCGCCCGAGCCGCTGGACTGCGCCCGATGGCACGTAGAGCCCGCGCCGGCGTTCGCCTGCGGTGCCTTCGATGGTGACCGTCGCGAACATGCCGGGCTTGAGCTCGCCGCGCGGGTTCGCGAGGACGACCCGCACCTTCACGGTCCTGGACTTCGGATCTACCACCGCGCCGACGTCGTCCACCGTGCCCTGGAACGCCTCCGACGGCACCGCCTTGAGCCGAACCGCTGCGCGCTGCCCGCGGCGAAGCTGCGGAAGGTCCTGCTCGTAGGCGTCCACCTGGAGCCATACCTCGGAGAGGTCCATGACGACGAACAGGGTGTTCTCGGGAGCCACCATCTGGCCGAGCGTCGCGCTCGCCTCCACGACGAGACCGCCGATGGGCGAGACCACCGCCATCGTGGACTCGAGGTGCCCGTCCTTCCGCATGTGTGGGAGCTCGTCGTCGGTCACGCCCAGCGCGTGAAGCCTCGCCTCGGCAGCGTCCTTCTCCGCGCGCGTGCGCGTTGCATCGGCCTCCGCCTCGCGCCACTCCTTCTCGGCGCTGATCCTGTCGTCGAAGAGCGCTCGCTTGCGGTCCGAGTTTTGACGGGCCAGGTCGGCCGCCGCGGCCGTCGCGAGGTAGTCCGCCTTAGCGCGGCCGAGCTCAGGCGAGTCCACCACCGCGAGCACCTGTCCCGCCCTCACTCGATCTCCCACCTTCGCCTTGAGGCCCACCACGCGCCCCGGGATCCGCGAGCCGACCCGCGCCTGCCGATCCGCCGCGGGCTCGATGGTCGCGGTCACCTCGATCGGCGCCGTCTCGGCACGCTCCTCGGCCGGTGCCGAGGCGATCGCGGCCGTCTTCACCTGCTCGGGGGTCAGCCGGAGGTGATCCGTTGCTCCCTCGTGCTGCTCCGCGGCCTCTTGCTCCGGTTCTGCCGGCTTCCCGCCACCCTTGCAGCCCACGAGGAGCCCCAGCATCGAGCCCAACACCATGACGATCCGTGCGTTCATTGCAGGTCTCCACCGGAAAGAAGGACGAGCGACCCGCAACGCTGGTCGCGGTCGCGCGCGCTCGCGAGCGCGGCGCGGCGGGCCTCGAGCAGCACCCGCCTGGAATCGATGACGTCAAGGATCCCCGCTTCGCCGAGCTGGAACGTCCGCTCGAGCGCCCGCGCCGACTCCTCGGCCCGGGGCAGGATGTTCAGGCGCTGGCGCTCCTCGGCTGAACGCGCAAGCGAACAGGCCGCCTCGGCATCGGCGAACGCGGCCTCGAGCGTGCGCCGCTCGGCGTCGGCCCGCCTTGCCTCCGAGTCCGCGAGGGCCTCGGCGCGACGGACCTCGCCCGAGCGCCAGTTCCAGAGTGGCAGCTCCACGGTGACGCGGCCCCCGTACGCCTCGCGGTCGAGCTCGCTCGAGGCGTAGGCGCCGACGGCGAGCGCCGGAAAGCGAGAACGCCTGGCGACGGAGGCCTCGGAGCTGGCAGCGGCGGCCCGCGCCACCGCTGCACGGACCCTCGGGTGGTCGGGGACCTTCCCGCGCACGCTGGGTACTCCCGGTACGGGCGAGGCCTCCACGCCACCGATGGGCCCTCCGAGCCAGACGCCGAGCTGAGCGAGCGCCGCGTCCCGCGCCGAGCTGGCAGACGCTACCTCGTTGCGAACCCGCTCGAGCTCGAGCTCGACGCGCGGGACCTCGACCGGTCGTCCCTCGCCCGCCTCGACGCGGCGGCGCACGAGCCGCGCGAGCGCCTCGACCTGCTCTTGCGTGGCGAGCAGCGACTCCACCTCGCGCTGCCCGGCGTCGGCCGCGACGTAGAGCCGCCAGAGCTCGGCGGCGACCTCGGTGCGGAGCGCGGCCACCTCCGCACGCTGCTCGTCGAGCGTCGCGCGGGCCGCATCCACGGCGGGGCCTCGCCGTGCGAGCCAGTCGAGCGGGAGCGTCACGGCGAGCCCCCACTCGTCACGGCGCGCGCCGCCCTCGCGCGCGAGGCCACGACCGAGCTGCGCCTCGACCTCAGGATTCGGTACCGCGCCGGCCGCCGAGAGTCCTCCGGCAGCGCCTTCCGTCCGGGCCCGCGCCGACGCCAACCTCGGGTCCCGGTCGAGCGCAGATGTCACATCCGTCCAACGAATTGTCTTGCTTGCGGGCGCCGCCTCCGCGGCCCACGCAGGACTTCCGGTGGCGAGCGCGGACGCGCAGGCCACCCAGAGCATACCCTTCACGATCAACTCCGATGTAGGTGTGATCGGAGCCGCGCGTGAGCGCGGCCCGCCCGAGGCGCGAGCCAGCGGCGGGCTCAGCGCCCGCCGCGGCTCACGAGGAGAACGCTCGGTTCAAGCGATCGGAGGACGGAACAGCCGGGTAGGCTCGCCGACCGACTCGAGGGTGCGGACGGCGGGGTGCGGCTCGTGCGGGAGGTCCTGCCGACTCACGCGCGTGAGCTCCCGGCCAGCGCCGAGCGCCTGGCTGGGGCAGCACGTGCAGTGATGCAATGTCGTCCCGCAGCCGTGCTCACCGCCGCGCTCGTCGCGATTCGGGTCGGCCGCCGTGTGCGGCACGTACCCGTCGAACGCCACGTGGACGGCCACCTCCGCGACCTCGGCGAGGTCGGGGGCGAGTCCCTGGACGAGGATGAGTATGAGAAGCCAGCGCACGGAGGGAGCATCCTAAGGGGGCCACCTCGCCGATGCAACTCGCGCCGGGCTATTCCTCTTCCTCGGCGTTCGCCCGTTTCGTCGCCGCCGCGAACACGATGGGGAGCAGTCCGGGCACCACGACGAGCGTGCTCACCGACAACCCAGCACCTTCGAGCGCTGCACCCAGGGTCGAGCGCGTGAAGCGCCGCCGCCCCGGGAACCCGGTCAGCGTCCCAAGCACCCGGGACACGACGCGCGCGGCCACGGTCTCATCGTGGGCGTAGGTGGGTGCGACCAAGATACCGCCCGGCCGTAGCACGTTCACGAGTGCTGCCAGCGCGTGTTCGAGGTCAGGGACGAGGTGAAGCACTTGGCGGCCCGGCTTCAAGAAGTTCCTGGAAGGACGGCGGGAAGCAGAGCCGGTGAGCGATCTGGAGGCGTTCGAGCGGGACATGCACGTGCTGTTCGCCGCCGCCGAGAGCGAGGCACTGGCCCAGGAGCTGGCCCGCCTCGACGTGGACATTCCGGTGATCCTGGTCGAGGGGATCGCTCACCGTCGGGTGGTGCGTTGCGAGGAGACCTACTTCCGGCGCGGCCGGCCCCGTGCGCATCCTGCGCAGCCTAGTAACTCGACCCGGCAGGACGGCGAGCGGGCGGTCTGCCCGATGGAACTGCGGGGCGGCATGGTGGAGGGGCGCTGGACTCCGCTCGCCGCACGCCAGGCGGCTTGGGTGGTGGCGCACCTCACGCCGAAGGAGGGTGAGGACCTCTTCGCCATGCTGGGCGGGATGAAGCCGTCGAAGTCGAGCCTCGACCGGCTGCCCAAGCAGCTGAGCGAGCGATGGGAGGCGGAGCGGAAGCGGTTTCGAGGCGGCGCTCCGCACGGGAGAGGTGGTGCCCAAGGAGGCGGCGTCGGTGGCGGTGTCCCTCGACGGCGTGATGGTGCCGATGAAGGACGGCCAGCGCGAGGAGAAGCGGGCCCGCATGACAGTCTTGTAGGTCCCGCTGAGCCCCGCGACATACTCCGCGTCGGCGCTCTGCCGCAGGCAGATCTTGATGTTCGTGTTGTCGGCAATCTGCTCTACAAACCCGCGCTCGGCCGCGGCGAGGTCGCCGCGCATGGACTGGTGGCTGATGGTGATCGCCATGCCGGCGGACCGGCCTTTGTTGAGGAGGTCGATGAAGAGCGGCATCGCGAAGGCCGCGAACTCGTCGATCACGACGGAGGCGAATCCGCGCTCGAGCTCTCCGTCCTGGACCATGCCGGCGACACTGTTGAGGTCCGAGATGACGAGCTTCGCGACGAGCGGCGCGGTCTCGGGGAAGCGCGCGACGGGGAGCGCGATGTAGACGATCGCCCCGGACCGGTAGGCCTCGGCGAGGTCGAGCGTGGGGTGCGGCGACCTGAGAAGCTCCCCGAAGTCGGTCATGAGGAGCGCCTCGAGCTGGCTGCGCAGCCCGGACGTCTCAACCTGCACTCCTTCCACCGTGCGACCACTTGCTCCAGCTCGGCCCTGCGCGCCTCGTCTAAACTCGACGCGAGCTCCCGGAGCGCAGTGAGGTTCGAGAGCGCGGCGAGGACGTCGGCGAGCGTGTAGGCGACGGCTCTCGCCTTCAAGGCCCGCAGTAGTCGCAGGAGAACGGACTTCGACTGCGTCCGGTAGTACTCGCTGTCCCACCGGAGGGCGGCCATGATCTTGTCCACCTGCTCGTTCGCGCTGCCGTGCAGGAGCGGCGAGAACGAGTGCGACTCGCCTGGCCGACGGAGGTCGAAGTAGCGGAGGTCGTCCTCCCGCCCCGCCTGGCAGGCGAGGCTGGCGATCGCCTCGAAGGTCTCCCGGTCGCCTTTGCCGTCGATGAAGATCGCGGTCCGGCCTGCCAGGATGTCGCTCCTGAGCATCGGGAGCAGCACGCTCTGGGTCTTCCCGGTCCCGGTCGCCCCAACGACCCACGTGTGCATGAGCCTCGCATCCGGATCGAGCGTGAGCGCACCCTGGCCGGTCGCGCTCGCCCCCACGAACCACGTCTTCCGCTTGTCGGCCTTCGCTCGCCACGCTGCGAACCGGCGGGTGGAGACGTTACGTAGGACGCGGCCGCTCACGGTGTGGCCCACCCGGCCGCGGACGAGGAGGAGAATCGGGA
The DNA here is from genome assembly GCA_046351695.1 of Anaeromyxobacter sp. Lineage (GTDB taxonomy): Bacteria > Myxococcota > Myxococcia > Myxococcales > Anaeromyxobacteraceae > Anaeromyxobacter. The sequence continues at coordinate 391,044 of JAXLYA010000005.1, forward strand.
TGAGCACCGGCCCGCCGAGCACGGTCACGAGTGTCATCGGGAAGACGAGCACCACCAGCGCCAGGACCGCGAACTGCCCGCCTATGACGGCGAGCGGATGCTGAGCTCCCGCCTCGGCAACCTCCCCTTCAGCGGCCGTACGGGAACGACCTCCGGCTCCCACGGCTCGCGAGCGCCTCCAGCTCCGCGAGGGCGGCGGTTCCGACCCCGCGCTCCTGCTCGACGAACGTGTTCGCGGCCGCGCGGACGACCCTGGGACCCCACGGGAGCCGTTGCCCATCGACCGTGAGCTCGCCGTTGAAGTACCAGGGAGTAGCCAGGACCCCGACGACGAGCCACGGCACGAACGCGAACTGCAGTCGGCGGAACAGCGGCAGGGGCCGCCCAGATCCACCACCAGATCCGCATCGGCACCCCGATGCAGAGCTGTGCCCACCCAACCGCCCCCCAGGCCGCGAGCCGGACGAGCATCGCCCCGGCCTGCATCAGCCACCCCATCGCGCCGATCACAGCGAGCTCTCCGACGGGCTCGCCGGCGTCGAGGCGGTCCACCAGACCCGCCGCTCGGCGAGCGCGGCGGTCGTCGCGAAGCGGAAACGACTCAGGTCTGGGACCCGCAGGCCCCAGAATTCGTTCTTCGCGAGGACGGCCGGCAGGACCGTTTTGAAGAGGTGCGCGAGGTCCGCCTTCTCGGGGACCACGTAGAGCACCGAGTCTAGACTCGGGGCCTCCCACCTCACGTAGCGGCTGAAGATGTCGAGGTATCGCGGGAGGCTCTTCCTCGTGAGCTCGAGCTCGACCGCGATGGTCCCCCGGCCCGGCAGCGTCACGAGGCCGTCCGGGATGTGCCGCGACTCGAGCTCGCGCCGGAGCACGCGCTCCGACCGCCAGCCCTTCCCTCCCATGTTCATCTCGAGCTGCCACCTGAGGTCGGTCGCCGCGCGGTCGTGGACGAAGTTCTTCCAGTCGATCTCCTCGAGCCGCGCGAGGCCGCTCGACCGCCCCGACCCGACGAGGAGCTCGAAGCCGAGCTTCCCGGGGACGGCGCGCGCCGGCCGCCTCGGTGTAGACCGGAACCCGCCGGAGCACGTCGAACCGCACCAGCTTCCGGAGCCGCTCGAGCACGTACCAGTTACCCGGCCGCGCCCGGCGGCGGAGGGTGCCCGCCGTCGGCGCCTCCCTGCGGCGCGCGTGCGGGTTCTCAGGCCCCGCGGGGAACCACCTCGCCACCTGATCGAACATCAGGAACTTCTGCTCGTGCGCCCACGTCAGGAGCTCCCAGTCCCTCTCGCTGAGCGTCACCCTGCGCCACGGCCCCCTCGCCCTGGCCGGCCCCACGCCGCCCTCCTCTCTGCCAGTCGAATCCGCTCGCCTGCCGACCCCTGCCGACGTCTCCACTTCCGCTTCTCCTTCTGTTCTTCTTTTCATTTCCATTGTTTCCACTTCACTCACCCATCCCCTTCTGTCCCTCGGGCCTGCACCCCTCCCTCAAGGTTTCCTCCGACTACTTCCTGTTTGCTTCTGGGTCCCCGTCCCGATCCCGACCCCCCTCCATCGACGTTGAGGGAGGGGGGTCGTGGATCGAAGACGGGCTGCCGTGCCCTCGCAAACCATTGCGGTGCAGGCACTTCGTCACTCGACCCCATAGGCGCGGGGTGCAGGCCCGAGGGCCGACACCACGCTCCACGTCCGCCTCCACGTGGTTCTCGACGCGCTCGACCCTCGCCCTGTAGTCGCCATGCGAAGCAATGCGAATCAGTGCGAACCTCAGATCGGCTTCGCATTCGTTCGCGCTATTTCGCGCGGGCGAGCGCAAGAGCGCGAAGCCCCTGGCGTTGCCGCCGCCGGGCTTCGCGTTCGTTCTCGTTCCAGGATTCGATGCCGTGTCCATGGCAACCCCTCGGTGCTGCGCTGCTGCGGCGATTCCTGGCCGCGCCGCCCCTACGGGCGCGCGAACCAGGTCGCGATCACCATGAGGACCACCGCGCACGCGCTCGCGATCGCGACGACCGCGGCGTGCTGGGCGGCCCGCTTCTGGCGGGCGGCGACGGTTGCAGCCTCAGCCGCCGTGAGCACCAGCTCCCGCACGCCCTGCTGGAGCTGCGCCCGGAGCGCCACGCCCGCGCCCTTGAGCTGCTCGGCGAGCGCGACGCTGGTGTTCGCGACCAGCGACGTGGCCGTGTACCGCGCCTTCTCGAGCTGCCGCTCCGAGCCCCTGGCGAAGGCCTCTTCCGCCTGGGCGAGCGCGGCATCGACCTTCGCCAGGTGCTCGGCGAGGAGGAGCTCGTTGAGGGTTACGGCGATAAAGACCGGGTCGCTCGGGTCCACGAGCACGTTGTGCCGCTTCGCCACCTCTCCGATGAGATCCTGGACCTTCATCGCCCTCCCCTCCCTCAGGCGACCAGGTCGAGCTGGTCGATGAGCTGGCGCTCCATCATGGCGATGCGCTGCTTCGAGAAGAGGTTGAACTGTGCGTTCCCCCTCGCCTCGGCAAAGGTGAGCCGCTGGTCGAGCATGGCCTTGAGGTCGCGGCCGAACGTCTGCTCGTTCTGCTTCGGGAGCCGCAGCAGCGCTGCGATTCGCTCCTGGTGCCGCTGGTAGACCTTCATCTGCTCGAAGGTCTTCCCCTCGGCCTCGATCGCGCCGAAGAACTCGTTCAGCCAGACCACGATCCGCGTCTCGACCGGCATGTTCTCGGCGAGCCAGTCGAACCCGGCAACCGTGTCGCGGAGCCCGTAGCCGCCGGTGAGCACGCTGTGGAAGACGACCTCGCGGCCCTGGCCGGCGATGACCTCGAGCGCGTTCGACTCGAACAGGTACTTCGTGAGCGGGATGAAGCAGCTCGCCCCGTTGTCGACGATGAAGTCGGCGTCCTCGGTGACGATGGACATCATGAGGGCGTCGAACCGGCCCGAGTCGACCGTACCGTTGTCGAGGAGCTCGACCCGGCGTGTCTTGAACGCCTCGTAACCCGAGAACGTCGCATTCACGGGGTCCGTGTCCACGCAGACCACGGCCCCGCGACCGTTCGCCTGGTAGTGCTGCGCGAGGAGCGCCGCCACGAACGACTTCCCGACGCCGCCCTTGCCCTGGAGGATGAAGTGCACCTTGCGAGTCATCTGCTTTCCTTTCCTAGAAGAGGTCCTTCTTGGTGAGCGCCTTCGCTGCGAAGCCGTCCATGTCGAGCGTCGGGACGGCGTCCTCCGGCCGCCCCCTCGGCGGTCCGGAGCCGGCCGCCGGTGGCGGCCGCGGCCCCGGCGGCAGGCGCGATGCTGCCGGGGCAAGAGTGCTGGGGAACGGAAGCGGGGCACCGGCCCGTGAGGCCTTCCTTATCGGCTGCACGTAGCGCGCGAACTGGGCGTAGGACATCCCGAGCCGCTCGCGCTTCTCCCGGTAGATGTCGAGCACGGTTCGGCCGGCGCGGAGCGCGGCCTGGACCTCGAGCTCGACCGCGCGGAACGCGGCGAGGCCGTTCCTCCGCTTCCTGTCGAGCGGGGCAGCGCTCATCAGTCACCGCCCCGCTGCACGGCCTCGCTCGCGCGCGCGACGTACTCGCCGACGTCGGCTGGCGAAACGCGGATCGCGTTCGCGACCCTCACGTGGCGTAGTCGGCCGTTCGCGCAGAGCGCGTAGACGGTCGACGTGGCCACTGACAGGCGCGCGGCGACCTCGCGAACCGTCAGGAGCCGCTCGGGGCTGCCTGCCGGGGCGCCGCCGCTGGATACCAAGGGGATACCAAACGGCGTGCGAAACGGTGCCAGCTCGGGGGAATTCGGGGGAGGCGCGGCCTCGCCGTTTCCTGTGTTTCCAACGTCTTGCGAACCGCGACCATCCCCTGATAGCCCGGTGGGACCGCCTGTCACGCCGGAGGCCAGGGGTTCGAGTCCCCTACACCCCGCCACTCCGGAGGCCGGGATCGCGCAAGCGGTCCCGGCCTTCGACTTTGCGGGGCGGGCGCGTTCAGTCGTCGATGACCGCGTCTCCGGCCCGGGTCTTCGCCTCGATCCCGGCCTTCATGGCCGCGCGCTGCTCGGCGGCGTGGCCGCGCCAGCCCGTGAGCACGCCGACGATCCGCAGCGGCCGTCGCGACCGGTACGAACGCGTCGGGTTTCCGGGGAACTTCTTGTCGGTCACGTTCGGATCGTCCTCGAACGGCCCGGTGGGCTCGACGACGAAGATCCGGCCGGGTCCCTCGCCGCGCGCCAGCTCGGCGCCCCAGGTCGCCGCGTCGAGCGTGCCCGTGAAGTAGACGTGGTTCGCGATGCGACCCGGCGTGCCGAAGTTGGAGGCGCGCCCCGGCTCCAGGAGGTCGCCAGGCGCGAGGTCCGCCTTCGTGCCGTGGAGGAACTCCGCCGCGCCCGTGCCCTGGCAAGGCCCGCACGCCGGCGCCGGCGGTGCCCGCCCCACTCCGCCGCAGGCAGGGCAGGGGCGCCAGATCACGAAAGGTCGCGGGTCTTCCATGGGGCCCTCAGGGCCGCGGCGCGGCGGGGTCGCAGAAGGGAAGGAATGCTGCCATCACACCGTCGAACTCGCGCGTGAGCTTATCCAGCCGGCCGTCTCGCAGCACCACCGTCGCGCCCGCCCACGCCGGGTGGGGGCTGGTGAGCATGGTCGGGTAGCCGGTCGAACGCTCGTCGAAGGCGAGCCGCAGGGTCGTTCCGAGGGACTTCCGATCTCCCTGGAGCACCCCTTTCACCTTGAGCGACCTCCAGCGAGCGATCCACTCCTTTACACCCTAGGTGCACCCTGCTCTGATGCCCCGGTGACCGCCCACCTCGTCTGCGTCCTGCTGCTTGCCACGGGTGGACCGGCCCCCTCCATGTCCACCGCGAAACCGACCGCTGCGCAGCTGTTCGAAGCGGAGCTGGGCCGCCTCGGCGTGAGGTTCGAGCACGGCCCCGAGCCCATGCTCTACAAGGCCCGGGTCGACGGGGTCGACCTCGAGGTGAACCTCGAGAACGTCGCCCGCAACTACGCCCGGGACGGCGACCCGGCTGGCGTGAAGACCTTCGCGGCGCAGATCGCCGCGTTTCGCAGGGAGAAGGGCCCGCCCTGGAAGGACGCGCGCCGGTCGGTGTTCTGGGTGGCCGAACCCGGCGACTTCGATTTCGGGACCACCGTGCGCGAGCCCGTCACCAAGGAGGTCGTCCGTGTGCTGGTCCGGACCGACGAGAAGGTGACGAAGCTCTCGTGGATCACCGCCGAAACCATCGAGGCCTGGGGGATCCCCGAGCAGGAGGTCCGGGCCGCGGCGTCCGCGAACCTCGCGCGCGTGCTCTCGAACGTCCGCGTCGAGACCATGGACGTGAAGGGAATGAAGCTGGGCATGGTGCCGGTGCCCTCCGCGCTCAAGGCCTCGGTCATCTTCGCGCCCAACTTCAAGGCCCTCGTGGAGAAGGAGCTCGGCTGGCCGGTGCTCGTCGTCATCCCGTGCCGCGACTTCCTCTACGTCTGGGCCGAGAAGGACGGCGGTCTCGTCGACCGCGTCGGCGGGGTCGTGCAGGAGGAGTACCGGACTTCGGGCTACCCCATCACGACCGAGGTGCTCCGCATCTCGGACGACGGCATCACGACGATCGGCGCGTTTCCAGGGTAAGCGCGTCACCTGACCTCCCGCGGGGATCCCGTCCCCAGCGGCTCCTCCAGGAACGCCTCGATGGCGGCGAGCCAGGCCACGGGTTGCTCCCACCAGATGATGTGGCCGGCGCCCTCGATGAAGCGGTACCGGGCGTTCGGGAAGAGGGTCACGTACTCGTAGGCGGTCGCGTACTCCAGGTGATCGCAGGCGCCCTGCAGGACCAGCACGGGCAGCGTGCGCGCGCGGAGCGAAGGCCGCGGATCCTCGTGGTCCCCGAACCAGTTGCTCCGGCCGTGGGCGTAGAACCCGGCGCCGCCCTCCTCCGGCTGGACGTGGCGCGGATCGCAGACCATGCCGGAGGTGAAGCGCGCCGCGAGGGTGTCGAGCACGCCGTCCGCCTCCCGGTCCGGCATGAGCTTCACGTCGAGCGCCGTCGCCAGGGCCATCGAGGCCAGGGCCCGCGGAGGCCAGAAGCGCAGGCCGTCCATCGCGACCTGGGCCGGCGGGACGAAGCGGTACTCCGGCGGCGGCTGGAGCTCGCGCTCGGTGATCCATCCGCGATCGTCGAAGCGCATCGGCTGGAGCGTCCCGGGCGAGGTGAGGACGAGCCGCTCGACGAGCGCGGGGTGGCGCGCCACGAGCTCCGCCGCCAGCAGCGCGCCGTACGACTGGCCCACGAGGACCACCCGGCCGCCGAGGAACCGCTCGACCACCTCGCGCAGGTCCTCGACGTGGCCGAGGAACCCGTAGTCCCCTGGCCGCGCGAGGCGGTCCGAGCGACCCGAGCCGACCTGCTCGTAGAACCAGACGTCGTGACCGCGCTCCGCGAGCCGCCCGAGGGTTCGCACGACGGACGAGTGGACGTACCCGCCGGGACCGCCGTGAACGAACAGGACGGGCGTGCGGCGCTGGCCTCCTGCGGCGGGGACGTGCTCGAACGCCAGCCGGTGGCCGCGCGAGAGCTGCCAGAGGCGGTCCGCGGACGCGGCCGGCTGGCGCGCCACGGTCGGCGCGACCGGGACGAGGCACACCACCACGAGCGTCACCACCAAGAGCGCCAGGAGGCCCGCGAGCCCCCTCAGCGCCCGGCGCGCCGCGCTCCGTCGAGGACGTCCGTTCACCGCCCACCCCCCCGCGAGTCCGCTTCTGAGACGCGGCGACCCCCGCGCATGGATTCACCCGCCCTCACGGACGTTCATCGTCCTCTTCCCCTTCCCGCTTCCATCTCATCCCCGCGTTCCGCTGCGAGGCGAAGCCGAGCGACTCGTACAGCGCCCGGGCCCTCCGGTTCTCCGGGCTCACCTCGAGCTCGATCGCGACGGGCACACGCGACCAGGGGCCCCTCCCCTCCTGAAGCGCCGTGATGAGCGCCCGGGCGTGCCCGCGCCCGCGCGCCTCGGGCGCGACCCACAGCTCGTCCACGTTGCAGACCTCGCCGCCGAGCTCGTTCGACCAGAACGAGACGAGGAGCGCGTAACCTCGCGGCGCGCCGTCCTCCTCGAGCACCACGGCGCGGCCGCGCACGGGCTCAGCGCGGAGGGCGGCGAGGGTGCGCCGCACCTGCGCCGCCTGCACGGGCCGCGGACCGGGGTCCTCGCGGTTGAGCGCGAGGCACATCGCGACGATGGCCTCGTCCTCCTCGGGGCGTTCGGGGCGCCAGGGCATGCGGCCACGTAGCCCGCGCGGCGCGCGCGTGCAACTGCGAGCGCCGCCGCACCTGCGATCCGTTCCGCGCGCCGTCACCCGCGCAGGCCCGGCACGAGAGGACGGGCCGGGCGCCCCCTCCCCCGCCCCGTTACATCTCGCCCCGTGCCCACCTACCTCGTCATCCTGCTCCACGGCGTCGGCGCCGACGCGGCCTCGTTCCAGCCGCTCGCGCGCGCGCTCGCCCAGGGGCTCCCGCAGGCGGAGTTCCTCGTCCCCGACGGCTTCCACCCGTTCGACGGCGGCGGCGGGTGGCAGTGGTTCAGCCTCGCCGGCATCACCGAGGAGACGCGGCCCGCGCGCGTGAAGGCCGCGGCCGAGGAGGTCTCGCGCTGGGCCGACGCGGAGCTCGCGAGGCGGAAGCTCGGCGGCGACCGGCTCGTGCTCGTCGGGTTCTCGCAGGGCGCCATCGTCGCGGCCTCGGTCACGCTGCACCGCCGCCCCGCGCCGGCGGCGCTGGTGATGCTCTCCGGCCGCGTGTCGGAGGCGTCGAGCCCGGTCGCGGGCGCGGTGGCGACGCCGGTGCTCGTGGCGCACGGCGAGGCCGACCCGCGGATCCCGGTGGACCACGCCCCGGAGAGCGCGCGCGTGCTCGGCGCGTGGGGCGCGAAGGTGACGCTGCGGCGGTACCGCGGCGTCGCGCACGAGGTGAGCCCCCAGGAGCTCGCGGACGTGCGGGCGTTCCTGGCGGAGGTGCTCCGCTAGGGCGTCGTGCCTTCCTGAACCGGCACGGCGAACGAGATCACGTGCCGCTTGCCGCCGATCGAGAGCGGCTCCATCCCGAGGAGGAGCTTCCGCTCGCGACCGGAGCGGGTCCTGCGCACGACCTCGCGGCCTCGATAGGAGCCCCAGCGCAGGAACATGTCCCGGGCGCGGAGCCACTCCTCCTCCGTGGTGAGCCCGAGGTCGACGCCGGTCTTCCCGGCGACGTCGACGTCCCCGACCTCGAACAGCTCCCGCCACGCGTCGTTCGCGGCGACGTAGGTGGTCTCGGGGATCTTCGAGATCGCCATCGCCACGGGCGCCCGGTCGAACACCGCGAGGAAGCGCTGCTCGCTCTCCACGAGCGCCCGGGCCGCGATCCGCTCCGCGGTGAGGTCGCGGAACATGACGTAGGCGAGCGGCTCGGGCCCCTCCTTGACCACCGCCGAGTGGATCTCGGCGGGGAAGGTGGTGCCGTTGGCGCGGCGCACGGTGACCTCGGCGCTGGCCGTGCCGGTGCGCTCGCGGGTCGCGATGGCCTCGCGCATCGGCCCGTCCATCACGACGAGCTCGTCGCGCCGCTTGCCGACGAGATCGCCGAGCCGCCACCCGAGCGCGTAGGCCGCCGCCGCGTTGGCGCGGACCACGGTGCCGTCCAGGGCGAGGATGAGGACCGGTTCGAGGGCGCGGTCGAACAGCGCCTCGAAGACGGCGGCGCCGACCTCGTGCCCTGCCCCGGCCGCGCGTCCGTCGTTCATGCCATCCCCCGGAGGGCATGGTAATCGCGGCGAGCCGCCCGGGAAGTGCGGCATGGTGCAGCGGGCCTCCGCGTGTCACCGCGGCGGCTGATCCGGATCAGGCCCCGATCCAGCGCGCGAGGAGGCCCCGCGCCACCGCCGGGTCGACGGTGCCCTTCACGATCGCGCGCCCGTCGTCGAAGAGCGTGAGCTCGTACGGCGGCGCGCGCAGCCGGAGGAGGTACGGGTTCACGTGGACCTCGCCCACGGCGCGCACGCGCGCGGCGATGGCCTCGAAGTCAGGCCGGTGCGGCGCCCGCGGCCGGACCTGCACGGCGTTCCCGCAGAGCGAGGTCGAGCCGAGCCCCTCGCCCTCGAGGAAGTCGTACCGGCCGTGCGCACACGTCGGGCACTCCGGGTCGCGCGGCGGGAGGGCCAGGCGCTGCACCTCGAGCTCCCACGCGTCGGCGGCCACCACGAACGGTCGCTCCGGCGCCCGCCGCTCCACGATCCACCGCAGCGCGAGCGAGACCTGGAGCGAGGCGGCCAGCGTCGCCGCCGGACCGATGATGCCGCTCGTGTCGCAGGTCTGGACCGTGCCCGGCTCCGGCGCGTCGCGCTGGCCACAGCGGAGGCACGGGGTCACGCCGGGCACGACGAGCTGGGCCATCGCCGTCGAGGCGACGCAGGCGCCGTAGATCCACGGGAGCCCGCGCTTCGCGCAGGCGTCGTTGAGGACGTACCGCCCCTCGAAGTTGTCGAAGCCGTCGACGACGAGGTCCATCCCGTCGAGGAAGCGGAGCACGTTCGTCGCGTCGAGGTCGGCGACGAAGGGCTCCACCGCGACGTCCGCGTTGAAGGCGGCGATCGCGCGCTGTGCGGCGACCGCCTTCGGCAAGGGCTCCCGGGCGTCCGCCTCGCAGAAGAGCGACTGGCGCTGCAGGTTCGAGAGCTCGACCACGTCCCGATCGACGATGCGCAGCGTTCCGACGCCGGCGCGGGCGAGCAGGTTCGCGGCGTTCGAGCCGAGGCCGCCGCAGCCGACCACGAGCACCCGCGCGGCGCGGAGGCGCGCCTGCCCCTCGCGCCCGACCGGCGCGAACAGCTCCTGCCTCGAGTAGCGACCCGACGGACCCGCCATCGGCCGGGAGATAACACGGATCCGCGGTACGATCCCGGGGTGGCGAGGAGACCCGCCCGGCGGCCCGCGAGGAGGCCCACCGCGACGCCGCGGTCGAGGACGGGCCGTCGCCGCCCGGGCTGGCGGACGCGGCTCGATCTGCTCGTCACCCGGGCCCGGCGGCTGCCCGCCCCCGCGTGGACCGCGCTCGCGCTCCTCCTGCTCGTGCTCGCGAACGCGCTGTACCAGGTCTACCGCAAGCCCTCCGAGCTCGTCGGTATGGTCACCCCGGCCTCGCCGAAGCCGCCGGCCGAGACCTGGCGCACGTACGGCGACCTCTTCGAGGAGCACTCGACCGCGCTCGCGCGGCCCGAGCTCCTCGCCGCGCTCGTGCAGGCCGAGAGCTCGGGCGACCCGGTCGCGCTGCCGGACTGGCGGTTCAGGCTGACCGTGGACCCGCGCAGCGTCTACGCGCCGCCGTCCTCGGCGGTCGGCATCCTGCAGATGACCGACGGGAACTACGCGCTCGCGCGCGAGCTCTGCGTCCACGACCACGCGGTCGCGCGCACCGGGCCGTGGTGGGACCCGGGGAGCTGCTTCCTCAACGGGCTCTACGTCCGGACCGTGCCGTCGCACGCGATCGAGATGACCTCCGCGTACCTCACGGTCACCGCGCAGGCGATCCTCGCGAGGCCCGGCGTGCGCCGGCCCACGCCGCCGGAGCGCGACGCGCTCGTGGCCACCGCGCACCTCTGCGGCCCCGAGCGCGCGGCCGCGTTCGCCCGCCGGGGCTTCCGTCCGGCGCCCGGCGAGCGGTGCGGCGAGCAGGACCTCGGTGTCTACCTGGGCCGCGTGCGGGCCTACGCGCTCGCCTTCGCGGCGCTCGCCGCCGGGTGACGGCCCGCACGCTCGCGCCCCATGGCGCGGCGCGACGCGAGGCCGCCCGGCCAGGTGACGTGCGCAGGGTACGCGTTTGTGCTACGCGTGAACCTCCCCTGGAAGCACCCGTGCCCTGAGCCATGCTGCTCCCGATCGGCCTCGACGAAGCCCACGTCAGCCGTCTGCCCTGGGTGTCGATCGCGATCGTCGCGATCTGCGCGGTCGTGTTCTTCGGGATGCCGGGCGCCTCCGACGAGTCCCGCCTCGAGGAGCAGTACGAGGAGACGCGGCAGTACTGGGCCGAGCACCCCTACCTCGAGCCGCCCCCCGCCCTCGAGCGGCGCTTCGGCCTCGACGCCGAGGACCGCGCCGCCCTCGCCGAGCCGTACCAGCACCGGCGCCCCGGGCCGGACGCCGCCGCCGAGCAGGCGAGGCTCGACGCGCTCGCGGCCGACCTCGAGGAGACGCACGACGCGATGCCCGTCCGGCGCTGGTCGCTCGTGCCGGCGCGCGGCCTCTCGCAGCCCGGCTGGATCACGGCGCTCTTCCTCCACGCCGACCTCTTCCACCTGCTCGGCAACATGCTGCTCTTCTTCCTCGTGGTGGGGCCGTTCCTCGAGGACGCCTGGGGCCGCCTCTTCTTCACCGGCTTCTACCTCGCGGGCGGGATCGTCGCGGGCGCGGCGCAGGCGCTCCCCATGGGCGACTCGCCCACCGCCATCCTCGGCGCGTCGGGCGCCATCGCGGCGTGCCTCGGCGCCTTCGCGCTCCGCTTCGCGCACCGGCGCGTGCGCATCGCGTACTGGTTCTTCTTCTTCATCCGCGGGACGTTCTTCGCGCCCGCGTGGCTCTACGCCGGCGTCATGTTCGTCCTCGACCTCGTCGGCCTCGCCGGCGGCCAGGCCGGGATCGCCTACGGCGCGCACGTGGGCGGGTTCCTGTTCGGGCTCGGGGTCGCGATCGTGCTGCGCGCGACCGGGCTCGAGGCCCGGCTCACGCCCGCCGGCGCGGTCGGCGTCGGGCGCTCGCTCGCCGGGAGCCGCGCGGCCGAGGCGCTGCACCATGGCGACCTCTACGCCGCGCGCCGCGAGTTCGAGGCGCAGCTCGCCCGCCGGCCGGACGACCCCGAGGCGCTCGCGGGCCTGCTCGAGCTCGGGGGCGTGGGGGTGGACCGCGACGAGTCGAGCCGGCTCCTCGAACGGCTCGTGGTGGGGCTGCTCGGCGCCGGGGACGCCGCGGGCGCGAGGGCGGCGCTGCTCCGCCACGGCCCCTCGGTCTCCGCCGCCTCGTGGCGGCCGGCGACCGCGCTCCGGGCGGGCGAGCTCCTCGCGGACGCCGAGCCCGTCATCGCCGACCGGTTCGACGAGACCGCCGAGCGCGGCGAGGGCGCCCTCGGCGCGAAGGCGCTCCTGCGCCGGGCGGAGCGCGCGCGCGCGGCCGACCCCGCGCGTGCGCTCGGCTACGCGCGCCTCGCCCTCGAGCGCACCGGGGTCCCGCTCGAGCTCGCCGCGCGCGCGCGGCAGCTCGTGGCGGAGCTCGCGCCGCGGGAGGAGCGTGAGGTGCAGCTGCCGGACGTTCGCCCTTCGACAGGCCCGGCGCGAACGGAGCCGAGCGGTCCAGGGCGAACGGAGCTTCCGGCCCCGCCGCCGGCGCCGGTCACCGCCCGTCCCGCCGCGCCGCACGAGGCTACCCTCGGCCCCGCCGAGCCGGTGAAGGTGGTGCCGTGCGAGCTCAGGGGTGTGGAGGGCGGCGCCCTCCGCCTCGTCACGGGCTCGGGCCGGCCCGCCGACGTCGCCGCGGCGCGCGTGGCGGCGCTCGCGGCGGGGCTCGTCGCCGAGGTGGCGGGCGCGGGCGGGCAGCGGCTCTCCAACCGCGTCGTGCTCGATCTCCTCTGCCACCGCCGCGAGGGAGAGCGCGGCCGCGTGCTCATCCGCCTGCTCGGCCACGCGCTCCCCCTCGCGGCGCTGCACCCCGGCGTGCCGCCCCAGGAGGCCTTCGGCCGCGTCGTCGACGGCCTGCTCGCCCAGAGCGGCGCGCGGGCGGCGCCCTCGCCCGACGCGGCCGCGGGCCGGCCCCTCGCGCGCTTCCCGGACCTCGGGACCTTCGAGGCGGCGGTCTGGGGTAGAAGGCTCTCGTGAGCCCCGACTCCGAGGCGTCCGCTCGTCCCGAGCCTGTCGAAGGACGCCCGCTCGTCCGCGTCGTCGACCGCGCGCTGCCGCCGGGCCGGTTCGCGCGCCTCAGGCGCGCGGTCGTGGCGCTCGGCACCGAGAACCTGCGCCGGGGCTACCAGACCACGTTCTGGTTCGCGGCCGGCGCGGCGCCCTCCTCGCTCGTGGAGGAGGCGATCCTCGCGCTCCGCGCGCACTACCCGCCGGACGTCGCCGGCTTCGAGTGGTGGCTCTCGCGGATGCGCACGAGCGCCGTCGCGGTCGACTTCCACGCCGACTGCGACGAGGTGCTGCTCCGGCGCGGGGGCCCGCTCGTGCACCCCGCGGCCTCCTCGGTGCTCTTCCTCAACCGGTGCCGGGGCGGGCTCCTCGCCGTCTCGCCCGAGCCACCCGACGAGCGGAACCCCGCCCGCGCCCCGGCGGACCTCTCCACGCTCGACCTCGTCCGGCCGTGGCCGAACCGGCTCGCGCTCTTCCCGGGCGACGCGACCCACGGCGTGCTCGACGCGAACGGGGCGGTTCCGCACGGCCGGCTCCGGCCGGCGACGCCGCTCCGGCTCGCGATCGCCGTGAACGCCTGGAGGGCCCGGCCCACCGGCGTGCCGGCGTTCGCCCGCTCGGCGCGCTACCGGGCGCTGCGCATTCACCCCAGGTGATGTCGACACCGCCGAGGAGCCCCGAATGGGGCGCATCGTCCCGGGCGGGGACCCTTTTGTTGTAGTCCAGTCGCAACAACGGCGTCCCGCGGAATTCGCCGAGATCACTGCGGAACGACTCTCGGTCGTCCTGAAATGCGCGTTTTGCAGGGCCGGGATCAACTGCTTACGACCCTCGGTGGACCCCGCTCGGGTTTACATCGCGCCGAGCATTGTGATACTCATTCTCATGAGACGGGCGCGGGCAAGGTCATCCCCCTCGCCAAGGGAGAAGGCGTGACGAACGGAGGTCGCATCGCCCAGGGTCGCCCCAGCGGCCTTCTCGGTGCACTCACCTGCACCCGGTGCGGCTCCTCGATCGCCCTCGACCGGAGCGTGCTCGACCTTGCCCGCGCCGAGCTCATCCGCACGCTCGGCTGGGAGACGCTCCGCGGCCGCGTCGAGCTGTCGGGCTGCTGCGCCGACTGCCAGCTCGACCCCGCGACCGCCGCCCGCCGGGACTGGGGGCGCGCGTGAAGGTCTGCATCTGCAACGACGTGAGCGACCGCACCATCCGCGAGCACGCCCGGGCGGGCCGCTCGCTGGAGCAGATCCTCGCGCTCACGAAGGCCGGCTCGTCCTGCGGCCAGTGCCTGCTCGCCGTCGCCCGCATCCACGCCGCCGAGGCCGCCGTCGCGGCCGAGCGCACGCCGGCGAACGCGCCGGCGGCCGGCGCGCCGCGCACCGCGGCCTGAATCCACCCGATCGCCCCTCCCGGGACACGCGACCCGCGCGCGGGCCGCGTATCTCCGGACGCGCCGATCCGCTTGTGTCCCCCACGCCTCCCGAGGAGAGCTCCATGAAGGGCGACCCGAAGATCATCGACCTGTTGAACGAGGTCCTCACGAACGAGCTCACCGCCATCAACCAGTACTTCCTGCACGCGAAGATCTGCGCGAACTGGGCGTACGAGCGGCTGCACCACAAGTTCCGCGAGGAGTCGATCGACGAGATGAAGGACGCCGACGCGCTCATCGAGCGGATCCTCTACCTCGACGGCCTCCCGAACCTGCAGCGCCTCGGCAAGGTGAACGTGGGCGAGAGCGTCGAGGAGATGCTGCAGATCGACCACGACACCGAGGCGAACGCCATCGCGGTGCTCAACCGCGGCATCGCCTTCGCGCGCAACGTCGGCGACAACGGCACCGCCGAGCTCCTCGAGGACATCCTGGAAGGCGAGGAGGAGCACGCCGACTGGATCGAGGCGCAGCAGGAGGCGGTGAAGCAGATGGGCATCCAGAACTACCTCGCGCAGCAGCTGCGCAAGGAGTCCTAGGGCCGTGCCCGGCACCGCGGCGCCGGAGGCCCTCGACCGGCTCGCCGGCGAGATGGCCGCCTTCGTGCGGCAGCTGCAGGACGAGATCTGCCGCGGCCTCGAGGCCGTCGACGGCGGGGCGCGCTTCCAGGAGGACGCCTGGGACCGGCCAGGGGGCGGCGGCGGCCGCTCGCGCGTGCTCGCCGGCGGGGCGCTCCTCGAGAAGGCGGGCGTGAACGTCTCGCTCGTGCACGGCCCGCTCTCGAAGGAGCTCGCGGCGCGGCTGCCCGGCGACGGGCCCGACTTCGTCGCGACCGGGCTCTCGATCGTGCTCCACCCGCGCTCGCCGATGGTGCCCACCGCGCACATGAACGTGCGGTTCCTCCGGCGCGGCGCGGCGGCGTGGTTCGGCGGCGGGGCGGACCTCACGCCGTACTACCTCTTCGAGGAGGACGCGGCGCACTTCCACCGCACGCTGCGCGACGCGTGCGAGCGCGCCGCGCCGGGCTCCTACGCCGAGCACAAGGCGCACGCCGACCGGTACTTCTTCCTCCCGCACCGCGGCGAGCACCGCGGCGTCGGCGGCGTGTTCTTCGAGGACCCCGCCGGCGGGCTCGAGCAGGGGTTCGCGCTCTGCCGCGAGACCGCCCGCGCGTTCCTGCCGGCGCTCCTCCCGATCTTCGAGCGCCGCCGCGCGCTGCCCTACGGGGAGGCCGAGCGCGCCTGGCAGGAGATCCGGCGCGGGCGCTACGTCGAGTTCAACCTCGTGCACGACCGCGGCACCGTCTTCGGGCTGCAGACCGGCGGGCGGACGGAGTCGATCCTGATGTCGCTGCCGCCGCGCGTGCAGTTCGTGTACGGCCACGTGCCCCCGGCGGGGAGCCGCGAGGCCGCGCTCCTCGAGGTGCTGCGCGCACCGCGGGCCTGGGTGTAGAACGGCGGCATGCGCTCCCTGCTCGCCCTCGCCGCCTGCGCCGCCCTCGCCGCCGCCCTCCCCGCCTGCAAGCAGGACGAGGGCGGGCCGGTGAAGATCACCGTCACGAAGAACGGCTACGAGCCCGCCACCGTGCGCGCGAAGGCCGGCCAGCCGCTCACCCTCGTCGTCACGCGCACCACCGACGAGACGTGCGCGACCGAGTTCTTCCTCCCCGAGGAGAACCTCAACGTCCCCCTGCCGCTCAACCAGCCGGTGACCATCACGTTCACGCCGAAGCAGGCGGGGAAGCTCCGCTACTCGTGCGCGATGCGGATGTTCTTCGGCGACATCGAGGTGAAGTGAGCCGATGGCCGTCCTCGTCGCCTGCCGCGATCTCCTGTTCCGGTCCCGCATCGACTCCGCCGCCCAGCGCATCGGCGTGAAGCTCACGCTCGCGCCGAGGGACCGGCCGCTCGGCGAGGCCGCGAAGGCGGTGGGCCACGGCCTCGCGCTCCTCGACCTCGGGGACGCGGGCGCGCTCGAGGCGATCCCGGACGTCCTCGCGGCTGGCCTGAAGGTGGTCGCCTTCGCGGGCCACGTGCAGGAGGACAAGATCGCCGCCGCGCGGGCCGCCGGCGCCGACGAGGTGCTCTCGAAGGGGCAGCTCGTCGCGCGGATCGAGGGGATCCTCGCGTCGTACCGCTGAGCCTCAGCGCGCCCGCGGCAGCACGTCGTCCGGCCCCGCCTGCTGGCGGACGCGCAGCGCGGTGATCGCACCGCGGGCCCCGCGCTCGAACGTGAGCCGCACGCGCGGCAGCGCGGGGCTCTCGAACACGTCCGGGCCGACCGGCACGAGCCGGCGCACGAGCGCGGGCCGGCCGTCTGACGCCGGCCGCTCGAGCTCGAGGACGTCGCCGGCGCGGCGCACGTGCCGAGGCGCGCCCGGCGGGCCGTAGGTCCCGGCGCACGCGTCGAGCGCGGCCGCCGCCACCGGCACCGCGGTGGGTGGCGCCGGCCGGACGCCGAGCGCGAGCATCGCGAGCTCGGCCGCGACCGCCGCCGGGAGCGGCTCGCCGGCCTCGCGGTTCGTGAGCACCGCCACGAAGAGCTGCTCGGACGGGACCGCGAGCTGGTAGGCGGCGAACCCGTCGACCGTGCCGCCGTGCTCCGCGGTGGGCAGGCCGAGGAGCTCGCCGAGCGACCAGCCCAGGCCCACGCGCAGCGGGGTCCCGTCCGTGAGCGCCACGGTGGTGCGGAGCCGGTCGACGGCCGGCCGCGCGAGGAGCCGGCCCGCGAGGAGCGCGCCCTCGAGCCGCGCGAGGTCGTCGACGGTCGAGGCGAGCCCGCCCGCGGCGCCGTGGGCCGCCGCGTCGATCGCCTCCGCCGGCGCCCAGCCGCGCTCGCCGCGCACGTAGCCGTTCGCGAGCCCGGGGCGGGCCTCGAACCCGGTCGCGGCGAGCCCCGCCGGCGCGAGGACACGCTCGCGGAGGAACGCAGCCCAGGGCTTCCCGGAGGTGCGTGCGACGACCTCCGCCGCGAGGAGGTACGCGTCGTTGCCGTAGCGGTAGGCGGTGCCCGGCGGGAACGCGAGCGGGTCGCCCGGCGCGGTCGAGTCGACGCCGGACACGTGCGCGAGGAGCTGCGCGATCGTGGGGTCGCCGTCCGGCGTGCGCCAGCCGGGGAGGCGGGAGGAGAGCCGAGCGTCGAGGGCGAGGCGGCCGTCCTGGGCGAGGAGCGCGACCGTGAGCGCGGTGAAGCCCTTCGTGATCGAGCCCACGCGGAAGGGCGTGTCCGGCGTCACCGGCGCGCGGGAGGCCACGTCGGCGAGGCCGCGGCCGCGGCGGAGGATGACCTCGCCGCGCCGGACGACGATCACGGCGGCGCCGGGCTCGCCGTCCGGGTAGGCGCGGGAGAGGAGCGCGTCCATCTCGCGCAGGGACGCGGCGGGGGAGAGCGGCGCGGCGGGGGACGCGGCCCCCGCCGAGGGCGCGGTCACCCGCGTCGACGTCGGCGCCTGCGCCGCGGGCGGGGCCGCGAGCGCGGCGGCGAGGAGCGCGGCGAGCGGCATGCCCCGAAGCATACCGTGCGCGGCCGTGGCGCTTCGTCTAGATGAGGGGCGTGAACGCCCAGGACCCGATCGCCCGGCTGAACGACGCCCTCTCCCGCGCCCGCGCGGCCTCCCCGCAGGACCCGACCGCGGCCGCCCTCGCGACGGCCGACGCGCGGGGGCGGCCCTCGGTGCGGATGGTGCTCGTGAAGGCGATCGAGGCGCGAGGCGTGTCGGTGTTCACGAACCGGGATTCGCGGAAGGCGCGGGAGCTCGCCGCGAACCCGTGGGCGGCGATCGTGCTGCACTGGCCGGCGCTCGCGGAGCAGGCGCGGGTGGAAGGAGCGGTCGCCGAGCTGTCGGACGCGGAGTCGGACGCGTACTTCGCGACGCGGCCGCGGGCGAGCCAGCTCGGGGCGTGGGCGTCGCGACAGAGTGAGGCGATCGGGTCGCGGGCGGCGCTCGAGGCGCAGCTCGCGGAGGTGGAGCGGAGGTTCGAGGGAAGGCCGGTGCCGCGGCCGCCGCGGTGGGGCGGGTACCTGATCGTGCCCGAGGCGATCGAGCTGTGGAAGGAAGGGGCGGGGAGGCTGCATTTCAGGGAGAGGTACGAGCGGGAAGCCGGCGGGTGGAGGGTGAAGGTGCTGCAGCCGTAGGGGCTGGTGCTGAGTGCGGGTGCTGATGCTGCTGCTGTCGCCGCAACAGCAGCAACAACAGCAGCCGCATGGGCAGCAGCAGAAGCATGAGCGGGGCGGTCAGCGAGAGCAGTAGCAGCAGCGACAGCGGTACGGCGGAGACGCTCACCGGGCGAACCGCGGACCTGCGGATGATCCGCGGACCGAGGGCGAAACCGGCTTGCAGCGGCAGATCAGCCACTTGGCGTGTGGCACGGCGGCTGCGATGGCGTCGCGCATGGCCTTCATCGCGCTCGACCGATCGGTACAGCTCATCGAAACCCTGCGACCTCACGTGGCGGCCCTGATGTCGCGCGACCCAGATCTCGCCGACCAACTCCGCAGGGCTGCGTCGTCCGTGGCGCTCAACCTCGCGGAGGGCCGCAAGTGCACGGGTAGGGACCGCATCCAGCACTGGAAGGTCGCCAGCGGCAGCGCCGAGGCAGTCCGGGCCGCCCTGCGCGTCGCCGTCGCGTGGGGCCACGTGGAGAACGCGACCATCGCGCCGTCCGTGGCGGTCTGCGACGAGCTCTCCGCGATCCTGTGGACGCTGACACACTGAGGCGCGGGGCAGCCACAGCATCGGCCGCCGCCACAGCAACAGCCACAGCAACAGCTACAGCTACAGCTACAGCTACAGCTTCTGCTTCAGCTTCTCCTGCTCCTACTGCTGCTCCTTCTTCTCCTCCCTCCCCGCCTCCTTCAGCGCCCTGCGCAGGAGGAACTCGATCTGCCCGTTCAGCGACCGCAGATCGTCGTTCGCCCATCTCTGGAGCGCCTCGAGGAGGCGGGGGTCGACCCGGAGCAGGAATGCCTTTCGCTCCGCCATGACCGCCTACGTGTACAGCGTCCCCGCGTTCACGACCGGCGTCGGCGAGCGCTCGCCGCACAGCACCACGAGCAGGTTCGAGACCATCGCGGCCTTGCGCTCCTCGTCGAGCTGCACGACCTGGTTCCGCGCGAGGCGCTCGAGCGCCATCTCGACCATCCCCACCGCGCCCTCCACGATCTTCTGGCGGGCGGCGATGATGGCGCCGGCCTGCTGCCGCTGGAGCATCGCCTGCGCGATCTCCGGCGCGTACGCGAGGTGGCTGATGCGCGCCTCGATGACGTCCACGCCGGCGAGCCGGACGCGCTCGTCGATCTCGCGCTGAAGCTCCTGCGCGACGGTGACGGTGTGGCCGCGCAGCGAGACGTGGCTGTCGTCGTGCGCGTCGTACGTGTAGCGCGAGGCCAGGTTGCGGAGCGCGGCCTCGCTCTGGACCTTCACGTACTCGCGGTAGTCGTCGACCTGGAACACCGCCTGCGCGGTGTCGACCACCTTCCAGACGATGATGGCGGCGATCTCGACCGGGTTGCCGTCGAGGTCGTTCACCTTGAGCTTGCCGCTCTCGAACGAGACCACGCGGAGCGACACGCCGCGCTTCATGAAGAGCGGGTTCGCCCAGTGGAAGCCGGCCTGGCGGACCGAGCCGACGTACTCGCCGAACAGCTGGAGCACCTTCGCCTGGTTCGGGTTCACGACGAACAGCCCCGCGAACATGAACGCCTCGAACCCGAGGCACAGCACGAGCAGCACCACGAGTGCGGGTGCGCCCTGCGCGGCGGCGCCGATCAGCGCGGCGAACGTCACGAGCACGGCCGGCACGAGGATGCCGAACGCCGACCAGCCCGAGGCCGGGCGGCGGACCTTCTCCTGGATGGTGGTCTGGGGCCTGCGGGGAGTCTCGGTCATCACGGTGCGTCCCTCCTATCGAATCAATAGCACATTGATATCACGCTGCCCGCTCGCCTGCAAGCGCCCCAAGCGGCCGTCCTGACAAGGGGTCTCAGGCGAAGGACAAACCGGCACCCCCGGTTCCCACCTTCGCGAGGCCCCATCGAGCGCGCCCGCGAACCGGTTCACACACCGTCAAGCCCGCCGGGCGTCCCCCGCACGTGCCTCCCCCCTTCTCCCCGCCGCCCTGCGCCGGCGTTCACGTGGGCGGAGGTCCGACCCTCCCCGGTGGTGCACACCGACGGCCCCGCGCGTGCGGTCCGTCCGTCATCCGTCCCATGCCGTCCGGACCCGGCGTGCGCCGGCGGGGCATTCGACCCGCCGAGCGCGTACGCCGCGCCACCTGCAAGGACGTTCATTCACGCGTCGTCGCGACCCGGCCGAAGCGGTGGTAAACGTTCGGCGCGGGCGGGCCCGCTGCCGCATTTTCCAGGCGGCGGTCCGACCCCGAGGAGGCGAGATGCCGTTTCCGTACCCGATCCTCTCCGCCGACGAGGCCGCCGCGCTGGTGCAGCACGGCCAGACCATCGGCTTCAGCGGGTTCACCGCCGCGGGCTCCGCGAAGGCGATCCCGAAGGCCATCGCCGATCGCGCACGCGAGGAGCACCGGTCGGGACGTCCCTTCCAGATCGGCGTGCTGACCGGGGCCTCGACCGGCACCTCGCTCGACGGCGCGCTCGCCGCGGCGGAGGCCGTCCGCTTCCGCACCCCGTACCAGTCCGACCCGCTGCTCCGCTCGCAGATCAACGCGGGCAAGGTCCGCTTCGTCGACATGCACCTGTCGGCGTTCCCGCAGAACGTCCGCTACGGCTTCCTCGGCCCGGTGCACTGGGCGGTGATCGAGGTCTGCGACGTCACCCACGGCGGCGGGCTCGTGCTCACCACCTCGGTCGGCGCCACGCCGACCTTCGCGAGCAAGGCCGACAAGATCCTCATCGAGCTCAACTCGGCGCAGCCGGCGAGCCTGCTCGGCATGCACGACATCTTCGAGCCGAAGGACCCCCCGGCGCGCCAGGAGATCCCCATCTTCGCGGCCGGCGACCGCATCGGCTCGCCGATCCTGCTCGTCGACCCGAAGAAGATCGCCGGCGTCGTGCTCACCCGCATGCCCGACGAGACCTCCGCGTTCTCGCCGCCCACGCCGGAGACCACGAAGATCGGCGAGCACGTCGCCGAGTTCCTGGTCGGCGAGATGCGGGCCGGGCGCATCCCGCCGACGTTCCTCCCGCTGCAGTCCGGCGTCGGCGACATCGCGAACTCGGTGCTCGCGGCGCTCGGCGCGCACCCGGACGTCCCGCCGTTCGAGATGTACACCGAGGTGCTGCAGGACTCGGTGGTGCCGCTGCTCGAGTCCGGCCGCTGCACCTTCGCGTCGACCTGCGCGCTCACCCTCTCGGACACCGCGCTCGCCCGCGTCAACGACCACCCCGAGGTCTTCCACGACCGCATCCTGATGCGGCCGCAGGAGATCACGAACCACCCCGAGGTCGTCCGCCGCCTGGGCATCGTCTCGATGAACACCGCCATCGAGGTGGACCTCGGCGGCAACGTGAACTCCACGCACGTGGTGGGCCGCCAGATGATGAACGGCATCGGCGGCTCGGGCGACTTCACCCGCAACGCGTACCTGTCGATCTTCTCCTGCCCCTCCACCGCGAAGGCCGGGAAGATCTCGACCATCGTCCCGCTCTGCTCGCACATGGACCACAGCGAGCACTCGGTGCAGATCGTCGTCACCGAGCAGGGCGTGGCCGACCTGCGCGGCCGGGATCCGCACGAGCGCGCGCAGCTCGTCATCGATCACTGCGCCCACCCCGCCTACCGGGACCAGCTGCGCCAGTACCTGCGCCTCGTGAAGGAGGGCCACGAGCCGCAGTCGCTCAGCCTCGCCTTCGCCATGCACCGGAAGTTCCTCACCGACGGTGACATGCGGAACATCGACTGGGAGGCCTGGCGGTAGGCCCGGCGCGCGCGGCTTGCGCGTGATCACGTCGCGCCGCACCGGGGCGCAATCCTTGCGCGTTCCAAGCGCGAATTGATGCGCCGCGGGTGCGCGGGGGCGCGCAGCGCTCTTGCCGTCCTCGGAGCGATGCTGTCTGATGCGCGCGTTTCTCGGTGCCTCCCCTCGCGAGGCCCGCGGGCCGCACCCGGCGGCCACTGGAGGAAGACAAGATGGCGACGGACGGACGGGCTCCCCGGAACCTGCTCGGTCTCTTGGGCGCGTCGATGGCGATCGTCTCCGGCGTCCTGATCGTGGGGCTCGCGCTGGCCGGCATGTTCGGCTTCGCGGGCAGCCCCTACATCGGCATCATCGCGTACCTCGTCCTGCCGATGTTCTTCGTCGGCGGCCTCCTCCTCATCCCGGTCGGCTCCTGGCTCTCCCGCCGCGCCGCGAGGCGCGCCGCCGAGCTCGGCGTCGCCGCGCCGGAGCTGCCGGTCATCGACCTCAACGAGGGCACGACGCGCAAGAAGGTCGTCGCCTTCGTCGCGATCACCGCGGTCAACGTCGTGATCGTCGCCTTCGCGGGCTACCAGGGCTTCCACGTGATGGAGAGCCCGGGCTTCTGCGGCAAGACCTGCCACAAGGTGATGGACCCCGAGTACACCGCCTACCAGCGCTCCCCGCACGCGCGCGTCGCCTGCGTCGAGTGTCACATCGGCCCCGGCGCCTCGTGGTTCGTGAAGTCGAAGCTCTCCGGCGCGTGGCAGCTCGTCTCGGTCAGCTTCGACCTCTACTCGAAGCCCATCCCCACCCCGGTCCACGCGCTGCGCCCCGCCCGCGAGACCTGCGAGGCCTGCCACTGGCCCGCGAAGTTCGCCGGCGACCGGCTCCTCGTGAAGACGGTCTTCGCGGAGGACGAGCAGAACAGCGAGCAGAAGACCGTCCTCCTCATGCACGTCGGCGGCGCCGACGCGTCGGTGGGCCGCCCGAGCGGCATCCACGCCCACGTCGCCCCCGGCGTGCAGGTCCGCTACCTCTCCGACCCGGAGCGCAAGAACATCACCACCGTCGAGTCGATCTTCCCGGACGGCCAGCGCCGCGTCTTCAAGACCAAGGACTCGCCCGCCGCCGATCCGGGCGAGGCGGCGTGGCGCACGATGGACTGCGTCGACTGCCACAACCGCGCGTCGCACCGCTTCCGCCAGCCGGGCGTCGAGATCGACCTCGCCATCCAGTCCGGCCGCATCGACCGCTCCCTGCCCTTCATCCGCCGCGAGGCGGTGAAGGCGCTCAAGGCCGAGTACGTCTCGCGCGAGGACGCGAAGGTGAAGATCCGCGAGGGGCTCGTCGGCTTCTACCGCACGCTCGACCCGGCCGCGTTCCAGGGCCGCGCGAAGGCGGTGGACGCCGCCGCCGAGGCGGTCGGCGACATCTACGGCTGGAACATCTGGCCGAACATGAAGATCACCTGGGGCACCTACGCCTCGAAGATCGGCCACGAGGAGACGCCGGGCTGCTTCCGCTGCCACGACGACGAGCACAAGGCCGAGGACGGCAAGGTCATCAAGCAGGACTGCGACCTGTGCCACGCCGTGCTCGCGCAGGAGGAGAAGGACCCCTCCGTCCTGAAGGCGCTGAAGCCGTAGGCGACATAGACTCCCGGGCATGGACCTCCTCGAGGCCGGCCCGGGCATCTTCCTCGTCGACACCCACTACACGGGGCCGCGGATCGCCGCGGCCTACGTGGTCCGCGGCGACCGCTCGGCGGCGATCGTCGAGACGGGCGTCTCCTCCTCGGTCCCTCGCATCCTCGCCACCCTCGACGCCCTCGGCGTCGCGCGCGAGGCGGTGAGCCACGTCGTCGTCACCCACGTCCACCTCGACCACGCCGGCGGCGCGGGCGCGCTCGTGCGGGCGCTCCCGCGGGCGACGCTGGTGGCGCACCCGAAGGGCGCGCGCCACCTCGTCGACCCCGCGAAGCTCATCGCCGGCAGCATCGCGGTCTACGGCGAGGAGCGGTACCGCGCCATCTACGGCGAGCTCGTGCCGGTGCCGAGGGAGCGCGTGCTCGAGCCGGCCGACGGGGCCTCGGTGGACCTGGGCGGCCGCACGCTCACCTTCCTCGACGCCCCCGGCCACGCGCGCCACCACTTCGTCGTCGTCGACGACCGCTCGCGCGGGGTCTTCACCGGCGACGCCTTCGGCCTCTCCTACCGCCAGGCCGACGGGCCGCGCGGCCCGTTCTTCTTCCCCACGACCACGCCCGTGCAGCTCGACCCGCCCGCGCTGCACGCGACGTTCGACCGGATCCTCGCGCAGCGCCCGGAGCGGCTCTACCTCACGCACTTCGGCGCCGTGACGGGCGACCTCGCCGCGGCGGGCGCGGCCCTGCACCGGCTGCTCGACGGCCACGTGGCCGTCGCGCGCGCAGCGCCGGCGGGCGAGGGCCGCCACGCCGCCATCGTGGAGGGTCTGGGGCACCTCCTCCTCACGGGGCTCTCGGCCCAGCGGAGCCCGCTCGGGAGGGACGAGGCGCTGCGTCTGTACGGAAACGATCTCGAGCTGAACGCGCAGGGGCTCGAAGTCTGGATGGATTCCGCATCCCACACGCACTGATACCCAGCGACGACCCGCCCGGGGCGGCCCATCCGTCGCCCTTCCGGTGTGGTGTCCCCCGATCGCCGGGTGTGCATCTCGCCCGCGCTTCCGGGAAGATGAAGCGTCCGTTCCCCTGCCCCGCCCAACAGGAGCTGTCCAGATGAAGTTCGCCTCCTTCGCCCGCGTCGCCCTCGCTGCTCTCGCTCTCTCCTTCGTCACCGGCTGCAGCGGCACCCAGAGCTTCACCATCTCCGAAATGATCGAGGTCAACGGCACCGGCGCCGCGACCAACTCGGTGGCGGTGAACCTGAAGGACATCGCCGGCGACGCGTGGAAGTACAGGAACAAGGTCAAGGACGCCAACATCACGAGCGCGACCGCGGTCATCCGCCAGGTCCACGGTGACAACACCGCCACCTCGGTCGCCGGGTCGGCCTCGCTCGCCGGCGGCGGTCAGTCCGCGGTCTTCGTCTCCGGCAACGCCAACGTCGCGGTCGGCACCGTGCAGCAGGGCCAGAACCTCGACACCACCGGCGGCATCATCAAGAGCGCCCTCAAGAACGACGGCGCGCTCTCGGTCTCGTACACCGCCACGCCGACGCCCGCGGGCGCGAAGACCCACATCACCGTCGAGGTCCTGATCGACGTCGAGGTGGAGTGGTCGGCCTTCTGACGGTCCGTCCCCCGCGGCTCGCACCTCTCCGACCCGCGCCGCGCGAGCGGCGCGGGTCTTCTCTTTCTCCCGGCCCGGGGGAACCTTCGCTACACTCCGCGCCGGAGGTCGTCCGCACCATGTCGGAACTCTTCGATGTCTTCGACGCCGAGCGGCAGGTGACCGCGGCCGCCGCGATGGCCCAGCTCCCCCGGGCCGGCGGCAAGCGCTACGC
Organism: Anaeromyxobacter sp.; assembly: GCA_046351695.1. GTDB lineage: Bacteria > Myxococcota > Myxococcia > Myxococcales > Anaeromyxobacteraceae > Anaeromyxobacter. The sequence goes on from JAXLYA010000005.1 coordinate 416,720, forward strand.
GATCCTGTTCCGGCACGGCTCGCTGCAGCTCCAGGTCTTCGCGCCCCGGGGGCGCGACACGCAGCGCCCGCACACGCGCGACGAGATCTACGTCGTGATCAAGGGCACCGGCTTCTACGTCTGCGGGGAGAAGCGCGTGCCCTTCAAGCCGGGCGACGTGCTCTTCGCCGCCACCGGGGAGGAGCACCGCTTCGAGGACTTCACCGAGGACTTCTTCACCTGGGTCTTCTTCTACGGGCCGGAAGGCGGCGAGCAGACCGCCGGCGTGCCGGTGACGCCCCCCTGAGGCGCGCCCACCTCGCCGCCGGCCTCCTGGCCGTCGCGGTCGCGGCCTGGCAGCGGGGCCGCGCGGTGGACCGGTTGCCGCCGGACTTCGACGAGCTCGACTACATCCCCTCGGGCTACCGCTACGCCGAGCGGATGGCGCCCGGGCGCTGGGGCGAGATCCCGGACGTCACGAAGAACTCCGAGCACCCGCCGCTCGTGAAGCTCACCTACGGGCTCGCGGTGAAGGCGGCGGGCGCGCCCGAGCCGGACTGGGAGCAGCTCGACGTCGGCAAGCCCACGCCGGAGGCGGCGCGCCCCGCGTTCACCGCGGCGCGCTGGGCCTCGGCGGTGCCCGGCATCGGCCAGGTCGCCGTCGCCGCCGCGGTGCACCCGCTCGCGGGGTTCCTCCTCGCGCTCGACTGCTACCACGCGAAGTACACCGCCCAGGCCTACCTCGAGGGCCTGCCCGGCCTCCTCTTCGTGCTCGCGCTGCTCGTGTTCGAGCGGGCGACTCGCGAGGGCGGCGCCGCGCGCCGGTCGGACCCCGACGCGCGGCTCGCCCTCGTCGCGTTCGCGCTCCTCGGCGCGGCGTCGGCGGGCAAGTACCCCTTCGGCGCGGTCGGCGTGCTCGCGCTGTTCCCGCTCGCGCTCGTCGCGTTTCCGCGCCGGCCGCTCCTGTGGGCCGGGCTCGGCGCCGTGACGCTCGCCGCGTTCGTCGCGCTCGACCCGTACCTCTGGCCCGATCCCGCCGGCCGGATCTGGGAGTCGGCGAGCTACCACTTCCGCTACGGCGAGAGCGAGCACGTGAAGCGCGCTGGCCTGCCCTGGTACCAGCAGGTGGTCTGGCTCTTCGAGGCCGCGCCCACCCGGTGGCACGCGGGCGTCTTCCCGCTCGGGAAGCTCACGGTCGCGCTCCTCCCCCTCGCGGTGGCCGGCCTGCCGGTCGCGCTGCGCCGGCGCCCGGTCTGGGCGATCCAGGCGCTCGTGTCGTTCGCGTTCCTGCTCTGGTGGAAGACGAAGTGGCCGCAGTACCTCGTGCTGGCCCTCGCGCCGCTCGCGGTGTGCGCGGCGTTCGCGCCCGAGGCGCTGCTCGCCCTGGCGCGGCGGGTCAGCTCCCGCGGACGACCGTCCGTGGCGTGACGTGGCCCGCGAGGCGGCGATCCGCCTCGTTCATGTGCGCGGCGAGCGCCGCACGCAGGTCGATGGCGCTCGCGATGGCGGGGTCGGTCGCGCCGGCGTCGAGGTCGCCCGCGAGCCCGCGGATCTGCGAGAGGAACTCGGCGTGCTCGCCCGCGTGCCGGGCCCGGCCGGCGTAGCCGGTCGCGTCCATCAAGAGCTCCTCGGAGCCGAAGTGCACCACGCTGTAGCGCTCGAGCTGGTCGGCGAGCTGCCGCGCGAGGATGGGCCGGGCCTGCTCGACCGCCTCGATGAACGCGGACACGAGCGCGATCTGCAGGTGGTGCTCGTGGTCCATGGCCTCGTGGCCGAGGTCGAGCTGCGCGTTCCAGGCGTGGGTCTCGGTCATGGCGCGGGCCCTCCCCGGTGGCCCCGGAGGAGGTCATTCCGGGGCTGCGCCCCACGGCGCAAGGCCCGCCCGGGGCGGGCCCGCCTCCGCGGGGGTCGAGCCGGTCGCCGGTCCATGGAGCCACCGCCTACGGCCGGGCGGGGGCGAGCCCGGCGTCCGGCATGCGGCCGGGCGCCACCTCGCCCGGCGCGAGCGCCGCGGCGGCGAGGAGCACGAGGGCGATCCAGACGAGGTCGGCGAGCAGGAGGTGGACGAGCTGCATCCAGACCGGCGCGAGCAGGACCACGTTCGCGAGGCCCGCCACGAGCTGCACGCCCACGAGGCTCGCCACGAGGACCGCCGCCGTCCGCACGCGCGGCTCGGCCCGTGCGCCGTACGCCAGCTTCGCCGCGATGAGCAGCGCGCCCGCCGCGAGCACCGCGGTGAGCGGGTGCGCGATGCGCAGCTTCAGGAGGAAGCGCACCTCGGGCGCCACGGCGTCGCCGAGCGCGAGCCCCTCGGCGTACGGCATCGCCGGGAAGAGCGTGTCGCCGAGCGCGGCCACCCCGCCGGTCACGCCCGCCACGCACATCGCGGCGAACGCGGCCCACAGCCCGGCCGCCACGACGCCCGGCACGTCGAACGACAGCCCGCCGGGCCGGGTCGCCCACTCGGCGGTGAGCGTGAGCGCGCCGAGCAGGAGGAAGGTGTTCACGAGGTGGAGCCCCATCACCATCGCCCGCCCGAGCGAGGCGTCCTTCACCACCCAGCCGAAGATGACGAGCCCCGCGCCGAGGAGCGCCTCGGCGATCATGATCGCGAGCGAGGCCCAGGCGGCCTTGCGGACCGGGTGGCCCTTCGGGAAGGCGCGGTGCGCGCCCACCACGAGCCCGACCACGAGGAGCAGCGCGACGCCGCTCGTCGCCCGGTGCGAGAACTCGATGACGGTCTCGAGCCCGGGGGAGCGCGGGACGACCTCGCCGTTGCAGAGCGGCCAGTGGCTGCCGCAGCCGGCGCCCGAGCCGGTCGCGCGCACGAACGCGCCCCAGGCGACGACGAGGAGGTTCCAGCCGAGGACGGACCAGGCGAACTTCGCGTAGGGGCGCATGGCGGGCGGAGTCTACCGCAGCCCGAGCACGAGGACGCCCAGCGTGAGCACCGAGACCGCGACGATGCTCCAGCCCACCGGCTTCAGCGCCTTGCCGGTGGCCCGCCGGGCGAGCGCGATGACGACCCCGGCCACCACCCCGGGCAGGGTCGCCCAGGCGAGCGCGGCCGGGAGGCCGGCCACCGCGAGGGCGAACGCGAGCGCGCCACACCCGGCCGCGAGCGCCGCCTGCCGCGTGCCGGGGTCCTCCGCGCCCTTCGAGCGCAGGCGCGCGAGCACGGCGCGGACGCCGAAGGTGGCGGCGCCGAAGGAGAGGATCCACGCGAGGGTGGCGGCGAGCGCCACCTCCGGCGCCGCCGCGCCCGCGAGCGCGACCGCGCCGCCCGCGACGGAGAGCGCCGCGATGACGAGGAGCTCGCCGGGGGCGGTCTTCTCGAGCTTCCTCGAGACGAGGACCGCCACGATGGCGCCGAGCACCGCCGCCGCACCGAGCGCGGCGCGCGCGAGCGGCGGCGCGAGCCACAGGCCGAGCGCCCCGCAGGCGGCCGCGGCGGCGCCCTCGAGGGCGAGCCAGCGGCGGGCGCGTTCGCCCTCCTCGTCCCGCAGCCGCTTGCCGCGCTGCCCGAGCACCACGAGGAGCGGCTCGTGGGCGAGGAACGCGAGCACCACCGCGGCGGCGAGCGCCGCCGGCGCGACCGCCGGCCGGCCGAGGAGCAGGCCGCCGAGGAGCGGCATCGCGAGCTGACCCCAGGCGCCGTGCTCGCGGGGCACGAGGGCGCGGCGGGCGGGGGGCGCGGGCGGGAGGGCGGGCTCGGCCACGGGGCCGCTCCCCTACCGCGCCCCGGCCCCGTGCGCAACCGCCCCGTTCGGCCCCACGCCGGCCACCGCGCGGTGGCGCGCGGGGCGGATGCCCGACAGAATGCGCGCGTGATCCGCACGCTCGCCGCCGCCGCCCTCGCCCTGCCCCTCGCCGCCGCCGCGGCCGCGCCCCCGGCCGGCCGCCCCTGGGAGGGCGAGCCGTTCTCGGCCGAGCCGGCCGCGATCGCCGCGGCCGCCGAGGCGCTCCCGGCACCGAGGGGCCTCGGCGCGGAGGTGCTGCTCGAGGAGGGCGCCTATCGGTTCGAGGCGAACGGCGGCCAGACCTTCACGTACCGTATCGTCGTCCGGGTGGTCACCGCCGACGCCGCCCGGGCCCTCTCGCGGCTCGAGCGGGCCTGGTCGCCGTGGCACCAGGCCCGGCCCGACGTCCGCGTGCGCGTGATCTCGCAGAAGGGCGAGGTGGCCACGCTCGACCCCGCGACGCTCACCGAGCAGGGCGTGGGCGGCGACGATCCGGATCGCTTCTCCGATCGCCGCGCGCTCGTCGGCCCGCTCCCCGGCGTGCGGGCGGGCTCCGTCATCGAGGAGGTGACGAGCGTGCGCGACACCGGGCCCGCCTTCGAGGGCGGGGTCACCACGCGCTTCTGGCTCGGGCGCGGCGGACCCGCGCGCCTCGTGCGGCTCCGCCTGGAGGCGCCCGCCGCGCTGCCGCTCCGCTGGGTCGCGAAGGGCACGAGGCTCACGCCGGTCGAGCGGACCGCGAACGGGCTGCGCACGCTCACCTTCGAGCAGCGCGACGTGCCGGGCGCGGCGCGCCCCGAGCCCGCGGGGCCGCCCGAGCTGCCCGCGTCCCCCTACGTCGCCTTCGGCTGGGGGCGCTCCTGGGCGGACGTCGCCGAGCGCTACGGCGCGCTCGCCGACCGCCAGCTCGCCGGCGCCGACCTCGCCGGGCCGCTCGCCGAGGCGCTCGGGCCGGGGCCCCGCCCGGATCCGGCGAAGGACCGCGAGGCGATCGTGCGCAAGGTCGCGGCGTGGGTCTGGCAGCACGCGCGCTACACCGGGCTCGAGCTCGGCGACGCGGCGATCGTCCCCGCGCGGCCGGCCGACACGCTCGCGCGCCGGTTCGGCGACTGCAAGGACCTCTCGTTGCTCCTGCTCGGCCTGCTCCGCGCGGCCGGGCTGCAGGCGAGGCTCGCCCTCCTCTCCACCGACTGGCACGACCTCACCGCCGAGCTCCCCGGCCTCGGCGAGCTCGACCACGTGATCGTGCGCGTCGACGGCGGCCCGCCCCTCTGGCTCGACGTGACCGATCCCTCGACGCCGCCCGGCCGGCTGCCGCCGCCGATCCAGGGGAAGCTCGCGCTCGTCGCGGGGCCCGGGACCCGGGAGCTCGTCCGCCTGCCCGCTTCGAGCCCGGCCGACAACGCCGCCGTCACCGTGCGCGAGCTCCACCTCGCCACCGTCGGTCGCGGCCGGATCGTCGAGACCCGCACCCTCACCGGGGCGCTGGCCGACGGGGAGCGGCGCTTCCGCGGCGAGGCCGGCCCGGACGTCGACCAGCGCTACGCGCTCGGGATCTTCCGGGCGGAGACCTTCCTCGGCGCGGACGTGAAGGGCGCCGACGATCCCTCCGCGCCGCTCGTGGTCCGCGTCGAGGCCGACGAGAGCGCGGCGGTCCTCACCGAGGACGACGAGGCCGATCTACCGGTCACGCCCGACTCGATCTTCCAGCCGCTGCTCTCGGTCGTGCCGCACGGCGAGGCCGCCGACGCGCCCCCGCCCGCGCCGCGCAAGACCGACCTCCTCCTGCCGCTCGCCTACCGCTGGGAGGTCCGGTACCGGATCTTCCCGCCCGACGGCTTCCGGCCGCGGCCGCTGCCGGAGTCCGGCACCGAGAAGTTCGGCCCCGCCACCTACACCCGGCGCTTCCTCGTCGAGGCCGACGGCACCGTGACCGCGACCTTCACCTTCGACGCCGGCGCGCGGCGCCTCCCGGCCGCGGACGCGACCGCGCTCCTGAAGCGCGCGCGCGAGGTCGTGGCGGGCGACGGTCCGCGGGTGAGGCTCGAGCGGACGGCCGCGGCGCTGCTCGCCGCCGGGCAGGTCCAGGAGGGGCTCGCCGAGCTGAAGCGCCTCTCGGCCGCGCACCCGCGCGAGGCCGCTCACCGCCTGCACCTCGCGGTGGCGCTCCTCCAGCTCGGGATGGGCGACGCGGCGATGCTCGCCGCGCGCGAGGCGATCGCGCTCGAGCCGCGGCGCGCCTGGGCGCACCGGGTGCTCGGCTACGTGCTCGAGCACGACGCCGTCGGCCGGCTCCACGGGCCGGGCTTCGATCGCGACGGCGCGATCGCGGCCTATCGCCAGGCGAAGGCGCTCGACCCGAGCCACGCGGGCGGCCGCGCCGCGCTCGCGGAGCTGCTCGCGACGGGCGCCGACGGCACCCGCCACGGCCCGACCGCCGACCTCCCCGCCGCGCTCGAGGAGTACCGCGCCCTGCGCGACGACCTCTCGTTCAAGGACTCCGACGTGGCCTTCGCCGCCGCGGAGCTCTCCGCAGGCCGGTTCACCGACGCGGTCGCCCTCGCCCGCGAGGTGAAGGCGGGCGCCGAGCGGAACGCGGTGCTGGTCGCGGCGGTGGCGGCCGCCGAGGGCGCGGAGCGCGCCGCGGCGGAGGCGGAGGGGCTCGGCGAGGACCGCCGCGAGGCCCTGCGGGGCGCCGCGCCGTGGCTCGTGCGGCTGCGCCGCTTCGACGTCGCGGCCGCGCTCCTGCGCGAGGCGGCCCGCGGCGCGCCGAACGCCGCGGAGCTGCGCGCCCAGGCCGACGACTTCTCGAAGATCCGGCCCTGGGAGAAGACCCGCGACGCGGGCGACGAGGCGGAGCGGCTCGCGAAGCGGGTCTTCGTCGTGGCGCTCACCGAGCCGCAGCCGATGAAGTCCATCGCCCCGCTGCTCTCGCCCCGCGTGCTCGCCTCCGAGCTCGCGGACGTCCTGCGCGCCAACCTGCCCGTGCCGGTCGCCTCGGCGCAGCAGACGCTGCACGAGACCGGGATGCCGCGGGACGCGCTCCTCGACCTCGTCCTCTCGAGGCTCGAGCTCTCCCGCGACGGCGATCTCGCGAAGGTGCTGCGGGTCCGGCTGCGCTTCCCGTTCACGCCGGCGGAGCGCGGCTCCACCGCCTACCTCGCGCGCGAGGGCGGGCAGGTGCGACTCCTCGCGACCGACCTCGCCTGGCCGATCCTCGCCGACGAGGCGCTCGCCCGCGTGAAGGCGGGGGACCTCGCCACCGCCGCGCGCCTCGTGACCTGGGCCCGGGAGGACGCGGGGCCCGACCCGGATCCGGCCTCGCCGACCTCGATCCTGGCCCCGCTCTGGCGCCCGCTCGCCGGCGAGGCGCCCGAGGCCGACGCCGTCCGCCGGGCCGCGAGCGCGCTGCTCGCGTTCGCCGACCGCAAGGGCGCGACGATCCCCGCGCTCGAGGCCTTCCTCGCGAAGGCTCCCGCGGGCCCGGAGCGCCGCGCCGTCGCCCTCGCGCTCGTGCGCGCCGCCCGCAGCGCCGACCGGGCCGAGCTCGTGCTCTCCACCGCCGACGCGCTCCTCGCCGAGGACCCCTCGCTCCGCAGCGCCTTCGCCGCGAAGGCCTGGGCGCTCCAGCGCCTGAAGCGCCCCGCCGACCTCGCGAAGGCCGGCCAGGCGATGCTGGCGCGCCTCCCCGGCGACGCCGAGGTCCTCTCCGCGCTCGGCGCCTCGCAGCTCCTCGCAGGCGACCTCGACGGCGCCGCCGCGACCTGGCGCCAGCTCATCGACTCCGGCCAGGCGACCCCGCTCGCGTACAACAACGCCGCCTGGCTCGAGCTCTTCCGCGGCGGCGCGACCCCTGCCGCCCTCGACTGGGCCCGCCGCGCCGTCGATCAGGAGCGCGGCCGCGACAACCACGCCTCGCTCAACACGCTCGCCGCCGTCTACGCCGAGCTGGATCGTCCCGCGGAGGCCCGCGAGATCTTCCTCCGCTCCGTCGGCCCCGCCCGCCCGCTCCAGGGCGCCGACTGGTACGTCGTGGGCCGCACCGCGGAGGGCTTCGGCCTCCCCGACGCCGCCCGCGCGATCTACGCCCGCGTCCAGGCGGAGCCCGTCGACGGCGCCCCCGATCCCACGGACGCGCACGTCCTCGCCCGGCGCCGCCTCGCGAAGCTCCCTCCACCGTCTCCCTCACCCGCTCCCACCACCGCTGCTCCCGCTCCTGCACCTGCACCGGCTCCTGTGACTGCTCCTGCTCCCGCTCCAAAGGCCACCAAGCCTTAGGCAACGAGGCGCGTTTCGCCCCCGAGGTGACATCTGCCTGCGGGCCGCCCGTCGTCTCCGGGCCGCATGCGCGGCCCTACGCTCGGGGCCAACGGCTGATGAACGGCAGCGGCGGAGATGCGGCTGGCGGACTCACGCCCCGGGAAACTCCCGTGCGTGGCTCGCGAAGTCCCGGTCCATGCCGGTGATGTGCCCGACGAGCCACCGCCGGAGGTCCTCGACGAGCGGCTCGGCCCCGTCGCCGCGCCCGATGCGGCCGCCGAGCTCGCGCAGCGTGTCGAGGAGGCGGTGGTGCTCGTCGACGTGCACGCGGTAGCGCGGGTACGAGTGGAGCCGCATCAGGAGCTCCTCGCTCCCGAAGTGCATGTCGCTGAAGACGAGCAGGCGATCGAGGAGCTCGCCCGCAGCGGCGCGGTCGCTGCCGCCCGCGAGGGCGGCCTGCAGGGCGTCGACGAGCTGCACCTGGACGCCGTGCTCTCCGTCGACGACGTCGTTCCCGACCGAGAGATCGCGCCCGCTGGACTGCCCGTTCGCCATGGTTGCTCCTCCGAGCCGTGACTTGACGCGGATCAAGCCTAGCCGGGGACCCGCCCGGTTTCCACCCCGCCCGTCCCGCGGGTACGGGCCGCGAAGCGGCCCCGCGGTCGAGGGCGTCCCGCCGGGGCCTCGCCCGCCGGCCCGCCCGCCCGGACCGGCGGTTCAGCGCCCGCCGACGAGCGCGTCGGCGGTGACGAAGCGCGGCGCGACGTCCACCGGCACGCCCCCGAGCCGGTCGAGCACGCGCTTCACCTCGGGCCGGATCGCGGCGTGCTTCTCGAGGAGCGCCTTCGCGGCGGCGCGGTCGCCCTTGCCCTGGATGGTCATGATCTCCCGGGTGAGCGAGGTGGCCGCCGCGCGCGCCTTCGCGGCGTCGACCGCGAACGTGCCGTCGGGGCGGGCGCGGATCGCGCCGGCGTCCTCGAACCAGCTCATCTGCAGCGCCATCCCGCGCGCGTGCGCGTCGCCGGCGCCGAAGCGCAGCGTGCGGAACATCCCGGCGACGTAGGTCGGCCAGAGCGTCCGCGCGTAGGACGGGTCGAGCTTCCCCTCGTCGGCGAGCTTCGCGAGCGCGAAGAGGCCGCCCACGTCCGCCTTCGCCTCCTCCAGCGTGCCGTAGAGATCCTGCAGCTCGGCGCGCACGGTGGTGGCGCGCCCGCCGAGGACGAGCGCGTTCGGGCCGAGGCCGTGCACGAGCTCGTGCATCAGGATGTGCGTGAAGAAGGGATCGAAGGCGAGGTTCGCGCGGTCGGCCGGGGAGAGCGCGACCTTCGCGATGGGCACGAGCACGGCGTCGTACTTCGCGCGCTGGACGTTCTTCAGCATCACCCGCTTCGCGCCCTTCTCCTTCACGATGCGGTCGTCGTTCGGGAGGTTGTAGGCGGCGGTCTGCACGCCGCCCGAGGCCTCGCCGTGGCAGGAGAGCTCGTTCACCACCCGGATCGGCGCCATCGCGCCGAGCTTCGGGTTCTTCAGCGCCGCGTCGATGGGCAGCGCGTCCTCGATGCCCTGCAGCTCCGCGGCGAAGCGGGCGAGCTTCGCGGTCTCGGCGTCGTCGCGCACCGCGATGAAGGCCTCGAACGCCGCCTTCGCGCCGAACCAGCCGTCGGCGTAGGTCTCGTAGGGCCCGATGGTCGGGTCCACCGCGCCGTCGAGCTCCATCCACGCGACGTCCGAGGCGTAGTAGTCGTTCGACAGGAACGCGGCGGCGCGCGCCTCGAGGAACCGGCGCAGCCTGGGGTCCTGGGTGAGCGCGGCGGCCTCGCGGAGCAGGGCGGCGGCGCGGGCAAGCTCGGGCTGGTACTCGACCGCGTACGGTACGACCGCGATCCCGCCCGAGGGCGTGCGGCGCAGCACCGTGAAGAAGCCCATCGCCTCCTCGCGCGCGGCGGGCGCGAGCGTGGCGAGCCAGCGGTCCACCTCCTCGCGCGTCGCGCCGGCCGGGTAGTAGCTCGCCTCGGGCGGCCGCGCGGCGGGCACGCCCGGCACGAGCGGCGTGCCCTCGAGCGCGTCCCACGGGCCCTGGCTGCGGAGGAACGCGGCGAGCCGCGCGCGGCCGAGGGGCCCCGGGTCGGCCGCGAGCGCGCGCACGAGGGCGGGGTTCCCGGCCCAGGCCTGCCGCAGGTAGAGCGCGTCGAGCTCGCGACCGGCGAGCACGAGCTTCGCGAGCGCGGCGCGCTCGCTGGCGGGCAGCGCCGAGAGATCGACCGCGAGGTCCACGGGTGCGAAGCGCGCGGCGCCGCGCGCGAGCGCGGCGCGATCGGGGAGCGCCGGCGCGGCCGCGCCGGCGAGTGCGGAGAGGAGGGCGAGCATGGCGTCACGTGTAGCGCGCGGGGCGCGCGCGCGCAGCCCTGTCCCCTTCTTCACTGACTGGAAAACTCAACGATGCGTCTGTCACCGGCGCGGCGACCCTCCCCGCACCGGACCCGCCGTGATCGCGACCGATCGCGCCCGATCGCGCGCCGATCGCCCCGGTCACGTGCCCAGGGTCGATATTTTCTGCCCATCCGGGGTGACGCAAAAATGTTGCGGACGCGAAGGGTCAATATTGGCTCGTCCGGTCCACGAAGCCGCGATTCTTGGCAACCATCACGTCGCCGCTTGACCGTGATCAACGAAACCCGGGTGTGCGAGGCGCTCCCGCATGTACCCGGGGTTTGCTGCGACGAAGTGTCGCGCGAAGACTTTGCGCGCTTCGGGAGCCGAAAAATTCCCGAATTTTGCGACGTTGCAATTTGAGTTCGACTCGGTAGTCTCCGCGCACCCGGAGGACGGAATGGACCCTATTGCCGTGATCCCCGAGCTGGAGACCAAGGGCGTCTCCCGCCGAGACTTCATCAAGGTGTGCACCACCGCAGCAGCCGCCGTCGGCCTCCCCGCTTGGGCAGGCGAGAAGATGGCGGAGAATGTGGCCAAGGGTAAGAAGCCCTCGGTCGTGTGGCTCCACTTCCAGGAGTGCACCGGCTGCACGGAGTCGCTGCTCCGCACCGCGCACCCCGACGTGGGCACGCTCGTGCTCGACCTCGTCTCGGTCGACTACCACGAGACGCTGCACGCGGCGGCCGGCCATCAGGTCGAGGCCAACCTCGAGGCCGCGATGGAGAAGGGTGGCTTCGTCCTCATCGTCGAGGGCGCCATCCCGGAGAAGGACGGCGGCATCTACTGCCAGGTCGGCGGCAAGAAGGCCGTCGACACGCTGAAGAAGGTGGCCGAGAAGGCCGCCGCGGTCATCGCGCTCGGCTCCTGCGCCTCCTGGGGCGGCGTGCCCTCCGCGGCGCCGAACCCGACCGGCGCGACGGGCGCCCCGCAGATCCTCAAGGGCAAGACCGTCGTCACGCTGCCCGGCTGCCCGGCGAACCCGTACAACCTGCTCGGCACGGTGCTCCAGTTCGCGACGTTCGGCACGCTGCCGGCGCTCGACGAGCTCGGCCGCCCGAAGTTCGCCTACGCGCGCGTGATCCACGACGACTGCCCGCGCCGCGCCCACTTCGACAACGGCCGCTTCGCGCAGGCGTTCGGTGACGAGGGTCACCGCGCCGGCTACTGCCTCTACAAGCTCGGCTGCAAGGGTCCCCAGACCCACGCCAACTGCTCGCTGCTCGACTTCTGCGAGATGCCGGGCGCGTGGCCCATCGGCATCGGCCACCCGTGCGTCGGGTGCACCGAGCAGGGCATCGTCTTCAACGTGCCGATCTACACCAACATGCCGATCGCGAAGCCGACGGCTCCGATGGCGTACCCGGCCATCAACCCCGAGCACGGCGTGCTCGGCAACGGCGCCGCGACGGTCGCGGTGGGCGTGGGCGCTGCGGTGGTCGGCGTGATCGCCGGCATGGGCGTCGCCACCTCCAAGAAGCTCTCCGCGGACGACAAGAAGGAGTAGTCCATGTCGATCTCACGGAGAGACCTCCTGAAGGGAGCGGCGGTCGCTGGCGCGGCCGTCAGCCTGCCCGTCGTCGCGGAGGCCCGGCACACGCACGAGGTCGAGGAGGATGCCGTCGGCATGCTCTTCGACGCCACCAAGTGCGTCGGCTGCCGCGCCTGCCAGTCCGCGTGCAAGGTCAGCAACAACCTGCCGCCTGACAAGGTGGAGGCCAACGGCGGCGTCTACGACGCCCCGCAGGACCTCAACGGCTCGACGAAGAACATCATCAAGGCCTTCGTCGACGGCGACCAGCACGCCTACATGAAGCAGCAGTGCATGCACTGCGTGGATCCCTCCTGCGTGTCCGTCTGCATGATGGGCGCGCTGCACAAGGAGGGTCGCGGCAAGCGGGACCTCTTCAAGCACGAGGACCGCCCGTACGCCGAGGTGAAGGGCACCGGGATCGTGATCTACGACCGCGGGCTCTGCGTCGGCTGCCGCTACTGCCAGATCGGCTGCGCGTTCAACGTCCCCAAGTTCCAGTGGGACGACCCGATCCCGCTCATCGTGAAGTGCGAGCTGTGCAACCACCGCCGTGAGCCGGAGAAGAAGAAGGGGACCGCGTACGCGGTCGCCAACCCGGCCTGCTGCGAGGTCTGCCCGGCCCAGGCGGTGATCTACGGGACCCGCAAGGAGCTCCTCGCGATCGCGAAGGCGCGCCAGGCGGCGGACGCGAAGAAGTACAACCCGCACATCTACGGCGAGACCGAGGGCGGCGGCACGCAGGTGCTCTACCTCGCGCCGGCGGGCGTGAACTTCAAGCAGCTCGGCCTGCCGGAGCTCCCGGCGAAGTCGAGCGGCGCCTTCTCCGAGGGCGTCTCCCACGCGCCGTACCTGTACGGCATCACGCCCATCGCGCTGTACGCGGGCCTCGCGTTCGTCATCAAGAAGAACAGCGACAAGGAAGCCCACGGGGAGGGCAAGTAATGAGCGCGCACGAGCATCCCAAGGCGATCGGGGGCGTTCTCCTCGACCCGCTCATGAAGAAGCTCCTCGCCGTGTTCGGCGTGGCGGCCGTGGTCATGATCTACCGCTTCGCGGTGGGCATCGGCCCCGTGTCGATGATGACCGACGGGTTCACCTGGGGCATCTGGGAGCCCGTCAACGTCGTCGTCTTCACCGGCATCGGCGCCGGCGCGTTCGCGGTCGGTCTCCTCTGCTACGCGCTCAACAAGGGCGAGTACCACGGCCTGGTCCGCCCGGCCGTGCTCACGGGCGCCATCGCGTACACCCTCGGCGCGAGCTCGATCCTCATCGCGCTCGGCCGTCCGTGGAACGCGTACTGGCTCCCCTGGATCCCGTACTGGAACCTCTCGTCCGCGCTGCTCGAGGTCGCCGTCTGCGTGATGGCGTACGTCATCGTGCTCTGGATCGAGGTCATCCCGTCGGCGCTCGACGCCGCCGAGGTGGCCAAGGACTCGAAGTGGCAGGCGTTCGGGAAGAAGTGGAAGCCGAAGATGGCGAAGGCGATGCCCTTCTTCATCGCGGCGGCCATCGTCCTCCCGACGATGCACCAGAGCTCGCTGGGCGGCCTGATGCTCATCGCGGGGCCGAAGATCCACCCGCTCTGGCACAACGGGCTGCTCCCCACCCTCTTCCTCATCTCCTGCCTCTCGATGGGGTACGGGACGGTGGTGGTGCTGACCAACATCCTCGGGATGACCTGGAAGGCGAAGGTCGATCAGAAGCTCTTCGCGTCCCTCTCCAAGGTGAACGGCGGGCTGCTCTTCGTCTACGCGGCCCTCCGCATCGGCGAGCTCTTCATCGGCAAGTACACGATCGGCGTGAACGGCCAGGACGTGCTGGTCTCGAAGCTCAGCTTCCTCGGGTTCAACTTCCCGACGATCTGGTTCCTCTTCGAGATGTCGCTCTTCCTCGTCCCGGCCTTCATGTTCATGTCAGAGAAGGTGGCCTCGAACCGCGGGCAGCTCTTCCTCGCCGCGTTCATGGCCGTGATGGCCGGGGCCTTCTACCGGGTGGACACGTACCTCACGTTCTACCGTCCGGTCGGCTGGCAGCCGAACGGCAAGCCGTGGGAGGCGGGGTGGCAGTACTTCCCGTCGCTCGGTGAGTCCATCGTGACCATCGGCATGGCCGCCGTCGGCATCGCCATCTTCGTGGTCGTGTCCCGCCTGTTCCCTGTCGTGGTCGTGGAAGACCGCGCGCACTCCAACGTCGGCAGCGGCGCCGCCGCGGCCCACCGGTAATAGAGGTCATTTCCATGGGCAAGCTCATCACCATCGACCCTGTCACTCGCATCGAGGGTCACCTCCGCATCGACTGCGAGGTCGACGGGGGCGTCGTGAAGAACGCGTGGTCCGCCGGCACCATGTGGCGCGGCATCGAGGTCATCCTCAAGGACCGCGATCCCCGTGACGCGTGGGTCTTCACGCAGCGCATCTGCGGCGTGTGCACGACCGTGCACGCGATCGCGTCGGTCCGCTCCGTCGAGGACGCGCTCGGCCTCGAGATCCCGCTGAACGCTCAGCTGATCCGCAACCTCATCATCACGGCCCACGCGCTGCACGACCACATCGTGCACTTCTACCACCTGTCCGCGCTGGACTGGGTGGACGTGGTCTCCGCGCTCAAGGCCGACCCGGCGAAGGCCGCGGCGCTGGCCGACAAGCTCGGCGAGCAGTGGGCGGGCAACTCCGTCCACCAGCTCACCGCCGTGAAGGAGAAGGTGGCGAGCTTCGTGGCCGCGGGCCAGCTCGGCATCTTCCAGAACGGCTACTGGGGCCACCCGGCGATGAAGCTCCCGCCCGAGGTGAACCTCCTCGCCGTCGCGCACTACCTGCAGGCCCTCGAGGTGCAGCGGAAGGCCAACCAGATCGTCGCGATCCTCGGGTCGAAGACGCCGAACATCCAGAACCTCGCGGTCGGCGGCGTCGCCAACGCGATCAACCTGGACAACCCGGCGACCCTCAACATGGAGCGCCTGTACAAGGTCAAGGAGCTCTTCGAGGAGGTCGCGACCTTCATCAAGCAGGTGTACCTGCCCGACGTGGCCGCCATCGCGGCGAGCTACCCGGACTGGCTGAAGTACGGCGCGGGCGTCACGAACTACATGGCGATCCCGGACCTGCCGACCAACGCCAAGATGACCGAGTTCGACCTGCCCGGCGGCATCATCTGGAACGCCGACCTCGGCAAGGTCAAGGTCATCAAGGACTGGAAGGACACCTACTTCCGCGAGAACGTCACCGAGTCCGTCGCCCACTCGCTGTACCAGGGCGCCGAGGCGAAGCACCCGTGGAAGGGCGAGACGAAGCCGCTCCCGGGTGACGAGCTCCAGAAGGTCGCCGACTGGAAGCAGGAGACGCCCGCCCCCGACAAGTACTCGTGGGTCAAGGCGCCTCGCCTCGAGGGCAAGCCGGTCCAGGTCGGTCCGCTCGCCCAGGTCCTCGTCGGCGTCGCCACGGGCAGCCCGCTGTTCGTGAAGTACGCGACCTGGATGCTCGAGACCGCCGGGAAGATCGCGGGCGTGAAGCTCACGCCGGCCGTCCTCCACTCCACGCTCGGCCGTCACGGCGCCCGCGCCATCCGCGCGGCCGTCATGAGCGACCTCGCGCTGAAGCACTGGAAGCTCCTCGTCGAGAACATCGGCAAGGGCGACACCTCGATCTTCGTCGATCCGATGGCGAAGCTCGAGAAGGGCAAGGTCTACCAGGGCGTCGGCATCCACGAGGCGCCCCGCGGCCTGCTCTCCCACTGGTGCGTCGTCTCCACCGACGGCAAGTCGATGAAGCTCGACAACTACCAGGCGGTCGTCCCCTCGACCTGGAACGCGGGTCCCCGCGACGCCAAGGGCGAGAAGGGCCCGTACGAGGCCTCCCTCGTCGGCAACCCGATCGCGGACGCGAAGCTGCCCCTCGAGGCGCTCCGCACGATCCACTCGTTCGATCCCTGCCTCGCGTGCGCCATCCACACGGTGGACGCCGACGGCCAGGAGATCGCCTCGGTGAAGGTGCTGTAAGCGGTTAGCCCGTCGGCACTTCCACTCGGACAACCAGAAGGGCTAGAACATCCCGTCCTCGCAAGGGGACGGGATGTTCGTTTTCTCAAGGTGGGGGTCTCTTCGTGAACGTCGCGATCATCGGCATCGGCAACGTCCTCAACGGCGACGACGGCATCGGCCCCACGGTCGCGCGCCTGCTCGCGGCCCGGTACGAGTTCCCGGACGGCGTCACCTGCGAGGACTTCGGCACGCCCGGCTACGAGCTCACGACGTTCATCATGGATCGCGACGCGGTCGTGCTCATCGACGCCGTGAAGCTGAAGGGCGCGCCGGGCGAGGTGCACGTCGTCGACGGAGCCGAGCTCCTCAAGAAGCCGATGCCCGGCGTGGTCAGCGCGCACGAGCCCGGCGTCAGAGAGGCGCTCCTCAACGCCGAGTTCAACGAGGTGCTGCCGAAGGTCTTCAAGCTCGTCGGCGTCATCCCGGAGCAGGTCGAGTCGAACGAGACGCTCTCGCCGGTGGTCCGCGACGCGATCCCGCGCGCGATCAAGGGCGTCCTCCAGGAGCTCGAGAAGGTCGGCGTCACGCCGAAGCTCCGGGCCCAGCCGCTCGAGCCCGACCTCTGGTGGGAGAAGCCCCGGCTCGCGTAGCGCCCTCCGGGACCCCCCGGCGCACCGAAACCGCGGTGTCCTGACGAAGCCTTTGCGCCGGATCAACAGCCGCTCCCCGTCCGCCGCCGGAATCCCCTTGGATTCCGGCGGGTTCGTTTCCGGGGGTCCCTGGACCGGCCGTTGCACCCTTTCGCGTTGACCCCGGCTCCCCTCCACGGAAGAACCCGTCGGGACGATCGACCGCTTGTCCGAGAGCGAGACCAGAGAAGGCCGGCGCATCCGCGTGACCGGCACCGTGCAAGGCGTCGGCTTCCGGCCGTTCGTCTACCGGCTCGCCCGCGAGGCGGGGGTCTCCGGCCGCGTCCGGAACGACGCCGCAGGCGTGACCATCGAGGCCTTCGCGCCCCGCCCGGCGCTCGAGGCCTTCACCGCCCGGCTCCGCACCGATCGGCCGCCCGCCGCGGTCATCGAGACCCTCGAGGCCTCGCCGATCCCCGCCGAGGCGGCGGCCGCGTTCGAGATCGTCGAGAGCGGCGGCGCCACCGAGCGCCGGGTGGCCATCCCGCCCGACCTCGGCACCTGCGAGGCGTGCCGGCGGGAGATCCTCGACCCCACCGACCGGCGCCACGGCTACCCGTTCACGAACTGCACCGACTGCGGCCCGAGGTTCACCATCGCCCTCGGCGTGCCGTACGACCGGCCGGCGACGACGATGGCCGGGTTCACGATGTGCCCGGCCTGCGCGCGAGAGTACGGCGACCCCGGCGACCGGCGCTTCCACGCCCAGCCGAACGCGTGCCCGGTGTGCGGGCCGAAGGTCTCCGTCCGGCCTCCGGCTCCCGGGGATCCGATCGCGCACGTCGCCCGCGCGCTCGCGGCCGGCCAGATCGCCGCCGTGAAGGGCATCGGCGGGTACCACCTCGCCTGCGACGCCACCTCGGAGGCGGCCGTGGCGCTGCTGCGTCGGCGCAAGCACCGCGAGGAGAAGCCGCTCGCGATCATGGTGCGCGACCTCGCCGAGGCGCGCGCGGTCGCCGCGCTCACGCCGGCGGAGGAGGCCCTGCTCGCCTCGGTGGAGCGGCCGATCGTGCTCGTGCGGCGCCGCGCCGTGCCACTCGAGGGCGGCGCGAAGCTCGCCGCCGGCCTCGCCCCGGGCAGTCCGCTCGTGGGCGTGATGCTCCCCTACGCGCCGCTGCACCACCTCCTGCTCGCGGCGGCCGGAAGGCCGCTCGTGATGACGAGCGGCAACCTCTCCGACGAGCCGATCGCCTTCGAGGACGAGGACGCGCTCCGCCGCCTCTCCGGCATCGCCGACCTCTTCCTCGTGCACGACCGGCCCATCGCCTCGCGCGCCGACGACAGCGTCACGCGGGTCGTCGCGGGGAGGCCGCTCGTGATGCGCCGGTCGCGCGGGTGGGTGCCCCGGCCGGTCGTGCTCTCGAGGAAGGTCCGCCGCCCGGTGCTCGCGGTCGGCGCGCAGCTCAAGAACACCTTCTGTCTCGCCCGCGGCGACGAGGCGACGCTCGGGCCGCACGTCGGCGACCTCGACGATCTCGAGACCTACGCCTCCTTCGAGGCCGCCGTCGCGCGGCTCGAGGCGTTCCTCGAGGTGCGCCCCGAGGCCGTCGCCTGCGACCTCCACCCGCTCTACCTCTCCACGCGCTACGCCCGCGAGCGCGCCGCCGCCCTCGGCGTGCCGCTCGTCGAGGTGCAGCACCACCACGCCCACGCCGCCGCGGCGATGGCAGAGCACGGCCTCGAGGGCCCCGTGCTCGCGCTCGCCTGGGACGGCACCGGCCTCGGCACCGACGGCGCGGCCTGGGGCGGCGAGCTGCTCCTCGCCGAGGCCGGCCGGTTCGAGCGGCTCGCGACCTTCCGCCCGCTCGCGCTCGCCGGCGGCGACCGCGCCGTGCGCCAGCCCTGGCGGGTGGCGCTCGCGGCGCTCCTCGACGCCTTCGACGGCGTCCCGCCCCTCGAGGCGCTCCCGCTCTTCCGCGCCGTGCCGCCCGCCGAGCTCGAGACCGTCCGGCGCATGATCTCGGGCGGCGTGAACGCCCCGCTCGCCCACGGCGCCGGCCGCACCTTCGACGCCGCCGGCGCGCTCGCGCTCGGCCGCGGCGACGCGCGCTTCGAGGGCCAGATCGCCATCGCGCTCGACGCGGCGGCGGACGCCTCGGAGCCGGGCGCGTACCCCTTCGACCTCGACCGGTCCGGCCCCCTCACGACCCTCGACCTGAGGCCCCTGTGGCGGGCGCTCTCCGCGGACGCCGCGGAGGAGGCCTCGCCCGGCGCCATCTCCGCCCGGTTCCACGCCGCCCTCGCGAAGGCGGGCGCCGCGCTCGTCCGCGACGCCGCGCGGCAGGCCGGGAAGCTGCCGGTGGTGCTCACCGGCGGCTGCTTCCAGAACGCCCGGCTCGCCGAGGGGATCCTCGGGGAACTGGGGAGCGATTTTCGGGTATACCTGCACGGCCGCGTCCCCCCCGGTGACGGGGGGATCGCGCTCGGGCAGGCCATCGTGGCCGACGCGTCGGCCTGAGACAGGAGAGTTCGGACATGTGCCTCGGCGTCCCCGGCAAGATCCTCGCCATCGACGGCATGAACGCGACGGTCGACTTCTTCGGCGTGAAGAAGGAGCTCCGCCTCGACATCGTCGACGAGCCCGTGCAGGTGGGTGACTACGTGCTCAACCACGTGGGCTTCGCCATCCGCCGCATCCCCGAGAGCGAGGTCCAGGAGACGCTCGCGCTCTTCGACCAGATCCTCGACGTCACGGGCGCGAAGGCCGAGCTCGACCTCATGGCCGAGGACGTCCGCGGCGAGATGGCCGCCGGCAAGGACGCCAAGTGAGCGGGAAGGACCTGACCGGGGAGCTCAAGTTCCGGGACCCCGCGAAGGCGCGCGCCCTCACCGACGCGCTCGCCCGGAACGTCGACGCGATCGGCCGCGAGGTCGCGATCATGCACGTCTGCGGCAGCCACGAGCAGGCCATCGCCCGCTTCGGCCTGCGCGCGGTGCTGCCGCCGGGCCTCGACCTCATCATGGGCCCCGGCTGCCCGGTCTGCGTGACCGACGCGCCGGAGGTGGACGAGGCGGTCGCGCTCGCGCTCGCCGGGGCGCGGGTCTGCACCTACGGGGACATGCTCCGCCTGCCCGGCACCTCGAAGTCGCTCGGCGACGCGAAGGGGCTCGGCGCGAAGGTCGACATCGTCTACTCGGTGTCGCAGGCGGTCGAGCTCGCGAAGGCGAACCCGTCCGAGCAGGTGGTCTTCCTCGGCTCGGGCTTCGAGACCACCGCGGTCGCCACCGCCGCGGTCGCCCTCACGACCCCGCCGCCGAACTTCTCGATCCTCTCGGTGCACAAGTACGTCCCCGCCGCGATGGAGATCGTCGCCGCGAGCCCAGAGACCCGCATCGACGGCTACCTCGCCGCCGGCCACGCCGCGATCATCACCGGCTGGGAGATCTTCGAGCCGTTCGCCAGGAAGACCGGCTCCCCGGTCGCGGTCGCCGGCTTCGAGCCGCTCGACATCCTCGCCGCGCTCGTGAAGGTCACCGACCTCGTGCGCGAGCAGAAGCCCGAGGTCGCGAACGTCTACCCGCGCTGCGTGTCGAAGGAGGGCAACCTCCCCGCGCAGAAGTCGCTGTGGAAGGTCTTCGACGTCGTCGACGGCACCTGGCGGGGCATCGCCATGGTGAAGGGCGGCAACCTCGACCTGAAGCCCGAGTGGGCGCACCTCGACGCGCGGAAGCGCTTCACCATCGACACCTCGGGCGTCCGCGACGACGCCCGGAGCGCCGAGGCCCAGGGCTGCATCTGCGGCTCGATCATGCTCGGCCTCGCGACGCCGAACGACTGCGCGCTGTTCGGCAAGGCCTGCGTTCCGGAGGCCCCGGTGGGCGCCTGCATGGTCTCCTCCGAGGGCCAGTGCCGGATCTGGCACACGTACGGCGGCGCGCCCGACCTCCGGGCGCCGGGTGCGGCAGCCGCGACACAGAAAGTGGGGACGTGACGATGGATCGGCCGGGCGCCCGGATCGGGCTCAAGCACGGTTCGGGCGGGCGCGCGATGCGCCAGCTCATCGAGGACGTGTTCCTGCAGCTCGCCTCGCCGGTGGACGGGATCGGGCTCGCCGAGATGGACGACGGCGCGGCGATCCGCGTCGGCGACCGGTGGCTCGTCGTCACCACCGACTCGCACGTCGTGCACCCGATCTTCTTCCCGGGCGGCGACATCGGGCGGATCTCGGTGTCCGGCACCGTGAACGACCTCGCGATGATGGGCGCCACCGAGCCCCTCGCCCTCACCTGCGCGGTGATCCTCGAGGACGGCTTCCCGCGCGAGGACCTCGAGAAGATCGTCGCGTCGATGAAGGCGACGGCGGCCGAGGCGAACGCGCCGATCGTCACCGGCGACACGAAGGTCATGGGCAAGGGCGAGGTCGACGGGATCGTGCTCAACACGACCGGCGTCGCGCTCGCGAGCCGCGTCATCTCCGACGCGGGCCTGAAGGCGGGCGACAAGATCATCGTCACCGGCCACATCGGCGACCACGGCATGGCGATCATGACCCGCCGCCACGACCTGCGCCTCGAGGGCGACCTCCGCTCCGACGTCGCGCCGCTGAACGGCATGATCCGCGAGGTGCTGAAGGCCGCGGGCGACGACGTCGGCGCGATGAAGGACCCGACCCGCGGCGGGGTCGCGGGCGTGCTCCACGAGATGGCCGCGAAGGGCAAGGTCGGCATCGTCATCGACGAGGGCAGCGTGCCGGTCCGCGCCGAGGTCCGCGCGGCGGGCGACATGGTCGGCATCGATCCCCTGCTCGTCGCGAACGAGGGCAAGGCGGTCATCGCGGTGCGCGAGCGGTCCGCCGCGAAGATCCTCGAGGCGCTCCGCGCCCACCCGCAGGGCCGGGACGCCGCGATCATCGCGACCGCCACCGCCGAGCGGCCCGGCTCGGTCATCCTCGACACCGGGTTCGGCCGCCGCATGCTGGCGGAGCCCGAGGGCGAGCTCCTCCCGAGGATCTGCTGATGCACGAGTACTCCCTCGTCGAGGCCCTCGTCTCCCGCGTGGAGGAGGAAGCCCGGAAGCGCCAGGCGACGAAGATCGTCTCGCTCCACGTGCGCGTGGGGTCGATGGCGGGCGTCGACCCGGAGCTCTTCCAGACCGCCTACGACACCTTCCGCGCAGGCACCATGTGCGCGGAGGCGACGCTGACGCTCAAGAAGATCGAGGCGACCTGGTCCTGCCCGGGTTGCAAGAAGCCCATGGCGCGCGGGGCGATCCTGCGCTGCCCCGACTGCGACAGGCCGGCCAGGCTGGACGAAGGCGGCGACGCGCTCATGCTGGACGGCATCGAGATGGAGGTACCGTAGAAATGTGCACGACCTGTGGCTGTGGCGACTCCGAGCTCGTCCCGGTGGAGCTGCACGAGAAGATCCTCGCCGGCAACGACCGCACCGCCCGGCACAACCGCGAGCACTTCGAGGAGGCGGGCGTCCTCGCCCTCAACCTCATGGGCTCCCCGGGCGCCGGCAAGACCGCCGTGCTCGAGGCGACCGCGAAGGCCGCCGCGTCGAAGGGCTGGAAGCTCGGCGCGGTCTCGGCCGACCTCGCCACCGACAACGACGCCCGCCGCCTCGAGAAGGCCGGCATCCCGTCCCGCGCCATCACCACCGGCCAGGCGTGCCACCTCGACGCCGAGCTCGTCCACCGCTCGGTGCACGACTTCCCGTGGCGCGAGCTCGACGTGTTCTTCATCGAGAACGTCGGCAACCTCGTCTGCCCGGCGATCTACGACCTCGGCCAGCGCGCCAACGTCGTCGTCCTCTCGGTGACCGAGGGCGAGGACAAGCCGCTCAAGTACCCGGTGATGTTCAAGGCCGCGGACCTCGTGCTGCTCACGAAGTGCGATCTCGTCCCGCACCTCGACGTGAACATGAAGGCCGTGCACGACGCGCTCGCGCGCGTGATGCCGAAGCCGCGCGTCATCGAGGTGTCGGCCCGCACCGGCGCCGGCATGGACCAGTGGGTCGGCTGGCTCGCGGACCTGCGGGGTCCCCTGAAGCACCGCAACGCGCTCGGCCAGCCGGGCCACTCGCACCAGCCCGAGGAGCACACGCACGCGGACGGGTCGAAGCACTCCCACGCCCACGGCGGGCACTCGCACAGCCACTGAGAGCCCTCGGCTCCGTCCGTCCCGAGCGTAGCAGCCGCGCCCGTTCGTCCCGAGCGTAGCTGCCGCGCCCGTCCGTCCCGAGCGTAGCTGCCGCGGAGCGGCAGCGGAGACGAGGGACAGCGGAGACGAGGGACGCCTCAGCCCGCCCTGAGCCGCGCGGCGGCCTTCTCGAACGCCTCGAAGTCGGGCAGCGCCACCGCCCGCGCCCCCGCCGCCATCGCGGCGGCGTGCGCGGCCGGGCCGCCCAGCCACAGCTCCACGCCCTCGGGCAGGTCCCGCGCGACCGCGGCGGCGACGGCCTCGGAGGCCGGCGTGGCGCCGCCACCGGAGAGCCCGAGCACGACCGCGCGTGCGCCGGTGCGCCGCGCGGCGCCGACGATCTCCTCCGCCGGCAGCCCGGGCCCGAGGTAGACCGCGCCGAGCCCCGCCGCCGAGGCGACGAGCGCCGCGGCGAGCGTGCCGAGCTCGTGGAGGTCGCCCTCCGGCGTCGCGAGCACGAGGCGCGGCGCCGACTCCGGGATCGGGTGCAGCCGCGCGAGCGCGCCGAGGAGGCTGCGCAGCTCGGCCGAGACCATGTGCTCCTGCGCGATGGTGAGCTTCCCCTCGTGCCAGGCCTCGCCGACGAGGTGCATGAACGGCAGCGCGACCTCGCGCGCGAAGGCGCGGGCGGGCAGCACCGCGGCGAGCCGCGAGAGCTCCCGCCGGAACGCGGCGCCGTCGAACGACTCCACCGCCTTCTGGAGCGCCGAGAGGTCCACCGGCGCGGCCGCCGCGGGCGGCTCGACGCGCTCCACCCCGCGGGCGAGCAGCGCCCGCACCTCGGCGACCGGCAGCCCGGCCACGCGCCCGATGGCGTGCCCCGCCTGCACCGCGCTCCGGAGGAGCTTCAGCCGCTCGACGTCCGCCTCGGAGTAGAGGCGGCCCCGCTCGTCGCGTTCGGGCTCCACGACGCCGTAGCGCCGCTCCCACGCGCGCAGCGTGTCGACGGAGATGCCGGTGAGCTTCGAGACCGCGCGGATGGGGTAGCGGAGTGCCATCGTTGTACCCGGACGGGTGTCCAGCGGTTGCCCGCCTTCGTCCAGCGGTCATCTAACCGGGAGGGTGCCCCCTGTCACTCCACCGTTGACCGGTCAATCGCGTTGACGCAGCGCGGCGATTGCCACACATGGTCCGGCATGAACGGAACGAGCACGCCGCAGTCGAAGCCCAGGCCGCGCCCCGCCGTCGTCATCATCGGCGGCGGCTTCGGCGGCCTCGAGGCCGCCCGCAACCTGCGGAACGCCCCGGTCGACGTGGTCCTCGTCGACCGGAAGAACCACCACCTCTTCCAGCCGCTCCTCTACCAGGTGGCCTCCGCCGCGCTGAACCCTTCCGACATCGCGGCGCCGATCCGCCACGTGCTCGCCGGGCAGCCGAACGCCCGCACGGTGCTGGCCGACGTCGAGGCCGTCGAGCCCGCCGCACGGCGCATCCGGCTCGCCGACGGCTACACCCTCTCCTACGACCACCTCATCGTCGCCGCGGGCGCCACGCACTCGTACTTCGGCCGCGACGAGTGGGCGCCGCTCGCGCCGGGGCTCAAGTCCGTCGAGGACGCCGTCGAGATCCGCCGCCGCGTGCTCACCGCCTTCGAGCGCGCCGAGCGCGAGCAGGACCCCGCCCGCCGCGCCGCGCTGCTCTCGTTCGTGGTCGTCGGCGGCGGCCCCACCGGCGTGGAGCTCGCCGGCTCCCTCGCCGAGATCTCGAGGTACACGCTCGCGCGCGACTTCCGCGCCATCGCGAGCGCGGACGCGCGGGTCATCCTCCTCGAGGGCGCGGACCGCCTGCTGGGCGCGTTCGACCCGAGGAGCTCGGAGGCCGCCCGCCGCTCGCTCGTGGAGCTCGGCGTGGAGGTGCACACCGGCGCGCTCGTCACCGCCATCGACCCCCGGGGCGTCTCGGTGGGCGAGACGCGCTACGAGGCGCGCACGGTGCTCTGGGCCGCCGGCGTGCAGGCCTCGCCGCTCGCGAAGGGGCTCGGGGTCCCGCTCGACCGCGCCGGCCGCGTGCTCGTCGAGCCCGACCTCACCATCCCCGGCCACCCGGAGGTCCAGGTGGTGGGCGACCTCGCCGCCGTGAAGCGCAAGGACGGCCGCCCGGTCCCGGGCGTCGCGCCCGCAGCGCTGCAGATGGGCCGCCACGCGGCGCGGAACATCTGGAACCAGGTCCAGGGGCAGCCCACGACGCCGTTCGCGTACTTCGACAAGGGCAACCTCGCCACCGTCGGCCGCGCCCACGCGGTGGCCGAGTTCGCCGGCCTGAAGCTCACCGGCCTCCTCGCCTGGTTCGCCTGGCTCTTCGTCCACGTCTGGTTCCTCATCGGCTACCGCAACCGCATCGCGGTGATCCTCACCTGGGCGTGGCACTACGTGACCTTCGGGCGCGGCGCGCGGCTCATCCTCGAGACGAGCGCGGAGGCCCGGCTGCGCGCGAAGGTGGGGGCCGCGCCGCCCGACCTGGAGACGCCGCCCGCGCTGGCGCGGTAGCCTCCCGGGCATGACCGCCCGGACCCTGCGCCTCGCGCTCGCCAACCTGCCCTTCCCCGCCTCCCCCGCGGAGTCGGTCGAGCGCGCGGAGGAGGCGATCGGGGAGGCCGGCCGCCGCGGCGCCGCGCTCGTCTGCTTCCCGGAGAGCTACGTCCCGGGCTACCGGACGCCGGCGCGCGCGCTCCCGCCGCCGGACCCGGAGTTCCTCGGCCGCGCCTGGGCCGCCGTGGACCGCGCCGCCGCGCGGGCGAAGGTCGCCGTGGCGCTCGGCACCGAGCGGGTCGTGGACGGGGCGCTGCGGATCACGACGCGGGTGACCGACGCCGACGGCGCGCTCGTCGGCTGGCAGGACAAGGTCCAGCTCGACCCGAGCGAGGACGGCCACTTCGCCCCCGGCACCGAGCGCCACCTCTTCACGGTGGGCGAGGTCACCGTCGGCGTCGCCATCTGCCACGAGGGCTGGCGCTACCCGGAGACCGTCCGCTGGGCCGCCGTGCGCGGCGCCCAGCTCGTGCTCCACCCGCACTACGGCGAGGCGGAGCCGGGCGCCTACCGGCCCACCCGGTTCGCCGACGAGGCGAACTCCTTCCACGAGAAGGCCCTCTTCTGCCGGGCGGCGGAGAACACGGTCTGGATCGCGAGCGTGAACTTCGCGGGCGCGGGCTCGCCCACGACGTCCGCGGTCGTGAGGCCCGACGGGACGCTCCTCGCGTGGCAGCCGTACGGCGAGGCGGGGCTGCTCGTCACGGACCTCGACCTCGGGCTCGCGACGGGGGAGCTCGCGAGGCGGCTGAGGAGCTGAGCAGCCCCGCCGCGCGCTCAGCCGAGGGCGATGGGGACGAAGATCCGGGCCTCGCCGCGCTGCACGAGGAGGGCGAGGTGGTCGCCCGCGCGGGAGACGAGCCCGCGCAGCTGCTCCACGTCCGTGACCGGCGTGCCGCTCACCTGCAGCACGACGTCGCCGGGCTGGATGCCGGCGCGGGCCGCGGGGCCGGAGACGCCCTCGACGAGGACCCCGCCGCTCAGGTCCGCCTGCCGGCGCTCCTCGGGCGTGAGCGGGCGGACCGAGAGGCCGAGCTTCCCGTGCGCCTCACCTGCGCCGGCGCTCGCCACCTCGGCGGCGCCCTTCGCCTCGCCCACGGTGACCGCGAGCTCGCGGCGCGCGCCCTTCCGCCAGACGCCGAGCGTCGCCTTCGCGCCCGGACCGAGGTCGGCCACGCGGGGCGGCAGCTCGTTCGAGGTGGCGATCGGCGTGCCGTCGAGCGACAGGATCACGTCGCCCGGCTCGACGCCGGCCTTCGCCGCGGGGCTGCCCGCCTCGACGGAGCTCACGAGCGCTCCCTCCGGCTTCGGCAGCGAGAACGAACGGGCGAGCGCCTGGTCCACGTCCTGGATCGTGACGCCGAGCCTGCCGCGGGTCACCTTGCCGTGCGCCAGGAGCTGGCCCTCGACCCGCATCGCGACGTCGATGGGGATCGCGAACGAGAGCCCCATGTAGCCGCCCGAACGCGAGAAGATCTGCGAGTTGATGCCGATGACCTCGCCCGCGGCGTTGAAGAGCGGGCCGCCCGAGTTGCCGGGGTTCACCGCGACGTCGGTCTGGAGGAAGGGCACGTAGCCCTCGTCGGGCAGCGAGCGCGCCCGCGCCGAGACGATGCCGGCGGTCGCGGTGTTCTCGAAGCCGAACGGCGAGCCGATCGCGAGCACCCACTCACCGACCTGCGTGCGCGACGGGTCGCCGAGCCGGACCGCGGGCAGCCCCTTCGCGTCGATGCGCAGCACCGCCACGTCGGTCTCCTTGTCGGTGCCCACCACCTTCGCCGGGAACTCGCGGCGGTCGGACAGCTTCACGCGGATCTCGCGCGCGCCGTTCACGACGTGGGCGTTCGTGAGGATGACGCCGTCCGGGGAGACGATGAAGCCCGAGCCGATCCCCCGGGTCGGGACCTCGCCCTGCGGCGGCTGGAACCGGCGGAAGAACTGGAAGAACGGATCGTCCGGGCCCGGCACGCCGGGCGCGCCCTGCATGTCGCCCGAGAACCCGGTCTGCTGGACGCCGGAGACGGAGACGTTGACGACCGCGGGGCCGTACTCGCGGACGATGGCGCGGAAGTCGGGGACGGCGGCGGTCGGGACCGCGGCCGGTGCGGGCGCCGGGGTCGTCGCGGCTGCGACCGGCGCCGGCGGGGCCGCCGCCGGGGAGGAGGCGCGGGTGCCCGCGGCGTATCCGCCGATGGCGAGGCCGCCTGCGAGCGCGGCGACGGTGAGTGGCTTCGTGAGACGCATGGTCGAGCTCCTTTTCGTGGGCCCGGAGTGCATCGAGGGCCTCGAAGAACTCGTACGGACCGGACCTTAAGGCAGGCTTACGGCGGGCCGTCCCGGTCGGGGCGCGCCGCCTCCGCGAGCCCCGTCGGCAGCGGGAACGCGACCCGCACCCGCAGTCCCCCGCCCTCGCGGTCGGCGAGCGCGACCTCGGCCCCGTGGCGTGCGGCCACGGCCTTCACGATCGAGAGCCCGAGCCCGGTGCCGGGCTCGGCGTTGCCCGCCACCCGGTAGAAGCGGTCGAAGACGCGCGCGCGCTCCGGGGGCGGGATGCCGGGCCCGGTGTCCGCGACCTCGAGCACCGGCTGGCCTCCCTCGCGCAGGACCGACACGTCCACCCGGCCGCCCGCGGGCGTGTACCGGATCGCGTTGTCCACGAGGTTGGCGGTGAGCACCTGCAGCGCGGCCGGATCGCCGGCGACCACCACGCCCTCGTCCACCGCGCCCGCCCCGAGGTCGATGCCCCGGGCCGCCGCGAGCGCGGCGAGGTCCGCGACCACCCGCGCGGCGAGCTCGCCGAGCGCAACGGGCGCCGCCGGCCGGGCGGGAGAGGCCGGCTCCGCCCGCGCGAGGGCGAGGAGCTGCTGGACGAGGCGGGCCGCGCGGTCGAGCCCCGCGCCGAGCGCCGCGAGCGCGGCGGCCCGGGCCGCGGGATCCGGGGCCCGCTCCGCGAGCTGGAGCTGCACCCGGAGCGCGGCGAGCGGCGTGCGCAGCTCGTGGGCGGCGTCCGCCACGAAGGCCCGCTGCGCGTCGAGCGCGGCGCCGAGCCGGGCGAGGAGCTCGTTCAGCGCCGTCACGAGCGGCGCCACCTCCTCGGGCACGCCCACCGCCGGGAGCGGCGCGAGCGAGTCCGGCGTGCGCGCCTCGACGGCCCGCGCGATCCGGGAGAGCGGCGCGAGCCCGCGCGAGACCACCCACCCGACGAGGAGCGCGAGCAGGGGCACGAGGACGAGGAGCGGCGTGAGGGACCGGAGCGCGGCGCGCACCGCGAGCCGCTCCCGCACCGCGAGCGGCTGCGCCACCTGCACGACGAGCGGCCCGAGCGCGGCCGAGAACACCCGCCAGCCGCCGCCCGGCGCCGCGACGGTCGCGAAGCCGAGCTGGGCCACCGGAGGCAGGCCGGTCCCGGGCCGCGAGAGGTAGCGGAGGTTGCCGGCGCCGTCCCAGACCTGCACCACGAAGTCGAAGTCCTCGCCCACGCCGCCGAGGTCGCCCTCCCCGCGGCCCGCGGCGCGGTCGCGCAGCGCGAGCGCGAGCTGGCGGAGGTGGTAGTCGAACACCTCGTCGATCCCGGCCCGCGCCTGGCGGTAGGTGGCGTAGCCACCGGCGAGCGTGACCGCCACGACGGCCACGCCCAGCGTGGCGACGAGCGCGCCGCGCAGCGACCTCACGGCCGCTCCGGGACGACGTAGCCGATGCCGCGGAGCGTGCGGATGACGTCGGCGCCGAGCTTCTTGCGGAGGGCGTGCACGTGCACCTCCACCGCGTTCGACTCCACCTGCTCGGCCCAGCCGTAGAGCCGCTCCTCGAGCCGCGTCCGGGAGAGCGGCCGGCCGGGGTGCTCGAGCAGGGCCGCGAGGAGCGCGAACTCCCGCGCCGAGAGCGGGACCGGCTCCCCGTCGAGGCGCACCTCGTGGGCGGCGGGATCGAGCCGCAGCCGGCCGTGCTCGATGACCGTGCTCGCGCGCCCTGCGCGGCGGCGCTGCAGGGCGCGCATGCGGGCGGCGAGCTCGTCGAGGTCGAACGGCTTCACGAGGTAGTCGTCCGCTCCGGCGTCGAGCCCGGCCACCCGATCCTCGACTGCGTCCTGGGCCGTGAGCACCAGCACGGGCACGTCGACGCCCCGCCGCCGCGCGTCGCGCAGGAGGTCGAGCCCGTTCCGCCGCGGCAGCCCGAGGTCGAGGAGCACGAGCTCGTAGGGCTCGGACAGGAGCGCCTCCCAGGCGGCCTGGCCGTCCTGCACCCAGTCGACGGCGTGGCCGTCGGTGCGCAGCGCCTGCTCCACCGCCGCGCCCAGCATCCGGTCGTCCTCGACGAGCAGGACCCGCATCGAGCCCATCCTAACCGGGCACGGCGGGGGTCGGGATGACGTGCTCGCCCTTCCCCTCCGGGAAGGTGACCTGCACGGTGCCCTCGATCGTCCCGCCCGAAGGCCGCGCCGCGAGCGCTTCCGGCGGTGGCGCGACCTCCGCCGGCCACCCGAGCGCGCGGAGCGACTCCACCAGCGCCGCGACGCCCGGCCCGTCGAGCTCGACGATCATCGCGAGCGAGAGGTCGCTGAACATCTTGAAGTCGAGGACGAAGCCGCGCTGGGCCTGCACGGCGGCCTCGAGGCGCGGGATGGCGGCGTCGCGCGGCTCGCGCGCGACGGTCTCGACCGTGAAGCCGCGGCCGCGGGAGACCTTGCGCCAGTAGTCCTTGAAGTTGGCGAACTCCTCGGGGAGCACGGGGGGATCCTACGCGCTCACGGCTCGTGCTGCGACCAGACGACGCTGAAGATCTTCCACTTGCCGTCGGTCTTGCGCAGCTGCCACGCCTCGACGCCGTAGTTCTGGACCTTCCCGGCCTCCAGGAACTCGTAGTCGAAGGTCGCCCAGGCGAGGTGGGCGTCCTGGACGATCTCGACGTTCCAGAAGCGCTCCTCGATCGGCGCCTTCGAGGTCGCGACGAACTGCGCGAACTCGCGGAAGCCGGGCGCACCGAGGCCGTCGAAGTGCGTGTCGTGCTGGCGGATGGCGTCGACCCGCGCCTGGTCGCCGGGGGAGTTGAAGAGGATCCGGTCGTTGAGCACGAGCGCGGAGAGGGCCTTCCCGTCCTTCGCGCGGATGGCGGCCATGAAGCGGTCGAGCACGTCGCGGATGGCGGCGAGGTCCTCGGGGGTGGACACGCGGCGGCTCGCCGGCCGCGCGGGCTCGGCGGGCGGGGCCGCGAGGGCGGGGGCGGAGAGCGACGCCGCGAGGACGAAGGCGATCAGACGGGCCATGGGCCCTCCGGCTAGGACGCGGTGACCGGCACGCCGCCGCCGCCCTGCGTCTCGCGCTCGAGCTCGGGCAGCACCGCGGCGATCCTGCCGCGGACCTCGTCGCGGAGCTTCACGGTGTCGTCGGGCGTCAGGCCCGCGGTGGGGACCGGCTCGAGGATCCGCGCGACGGCGCGGCAGGGGTTCACCCACGGGCCGCCCTTCGGCATGCCGCGCGCGGTCCCGAACACCGGCACCGGCAGCACCGGCACGCCCGCCTCGATGGCGAGGCGGAAGGCGCCGGACTTGAACGGGAGGAGCTGGGCGGTCTTCGAGCGCGTGCCCTCCGGGAAGATCATCACGTTCATGCCGCGGTCGAGGTAGGCGCGCGCCTTCTTGAGCGCCTCGCCGCCGCTCTCGGCGTCGCCGCGGAGCACGGGGATGTCGCCGCTCATCCGCAGCATCGTGCCGACCCACGGGATGTCGAAGAGCGACTTCTTCGCCACCCACTTCATCTCGCGGGGCATGTGGCTCAGCAGCAGGATGTCGAGGATGGACTGGTGGTTCGCGACCACCACGAACGGCCCGCCCGCGGGCCACGCGCCCCGCACCTTGAGCCGCCACGGCGGGAAGCACGCCGCGATGCCGCAGCCCACGAACCGGAGGAACCGGCCCGCCACGCGGCGGTTCGGGTCGAAGGGCGCGGTGACGGCGAGCAGGAGCGCCTGGACCGGGAGGCCGAGGAAGATGAGCAGGACGACGAGCGGGTAGCCGATCGGGTACAGGAGGGCGTGCACGGGACGGGGATGATACCCGGCCGAGGTCACGGCGTCGTCACGGTCGGCGCGTGATAACTTCCGGGTCTCCTGGGATGCCCGAGCTGCCCGACATCGAGGTCTACGTCGAGGCCCTGAACGCGCGCCTGCGCGGGCAGCCCCTCCTCGCGGCCCGCCTCGGGAGCCCCTTCCTGCTGCGCTCCGCCGACCCGCCCCTCTCGAACGCGACGGGGAAGCGGGTCCTCGGGGTGCGTCGCGCCGAGAAGCGGCTCGTCTTCGCGCTCGAGGACGACCTCTTCCTGGTGCTGCACCTCATGGTGGCGGGGCGGCTGCACTGGAAGGAGGCGGGCGCGAAGCTCCCCGGCAAGGTCGGGCTCCTGGCCCTCGACTTCCCGCACGGGACCCTCACCCTCACCGAGGCCGGTACGAAGCGCCGGGCCGCGCTCCACCTCGTGCGTGGCGAGGCCGGCGTGGCCGCGCTCGGGCGGGGCGGCATCGATCCCCTCGGCGCGAGCGTCGAGGCGTTCGGCGAGGCGCTCCGGCGCGAGAACCACACGCTCAAGCGCGCCATGACCGACCAGCGCTTCCTCGCCGGCATCGGCAACGCCTACTCCGACGAGATCCTCCACGCTGCGCGGCTCTCGCCGGTGAAGCTCACCTCCCGGCTCACCGGCGAGGAGATCGCCCGGCTCCACGCGGCGACGCGCGACGTGCTCGTGCGCTGGCGGGACCTGCTGCGCGCGGAGGCCGGCGGCGAGTTCCCCGAGGGCGTCACCGCGTTCCGGCCGGAGATGGCCGTGCACGGCAAGTTCCGGCAGGCCTGCCCGGTCTGCGGCACCGCCATCCAGCGCATCCAGCGCGCCGAGAACGAGGTCGACTACTGCCCCCGCTGCCAGACCGGCGGCCAGATCCTCTCCGACCGCTCGCTCGCCCGCCTCCTCAAGGAGGACTGGCCC
This sequence comes from Anaeromyxobacter sp., assembly GCA_046351695.1. GTDB lineage: Bacteria > Myxococcota > Myxococcia > Myxococcales > Anaeromyxobacteraceae > Anaeromyxobacter. The sequence goes on from JAXLYA010000005.1 coordinate 448,970, forward strand.
CGGACGGTGGAGGAGCTCGAGAAGAACGCGGCGCTCGGGTCGGTGCGGCCGGCCCCGCCGCCGAAGCCGAAGCGGGCGCCGAAGCCCCCGAAGAAGGAGAGCGGGCCATGACCAGGGAAGAGCTCGTCGTCGCGCTCCGGGAACGCGCCCGCTTCCTCTACGACGGCAAGGAGACGCCGCACCGCAGCTGCGGCATCGCGCTCGCCGAGACCTTCGGCCGGCCGACCGCGCCCTACCAGGCGCTGCGGCGGGGCGGCATCACCGGCCACGGCACCTGCGGCGCGGTCGTCGCGGGGCAGCTCATCCTGGGTGAGCTCCTCGGCGATCCCTCGCCGACGGGCGCGGTCACGCCCGCGCTCCGGGCGGCGATGACCGCGTACGAGGCCGAGATCCGGCGGCGGCTGGACCGCCCGTCGTACGTCTGCGACGACCTCGTGCGCGCGTTCGGCGAGTTCCAGTCGCCCGAGCGCCACGCGCACTGCACCGACCTCGCGGCCACCGTGGCCGAGGTCGTGGCCGACGTGCTCGCCGGCTCCGGCGTGCCGCTCGACCTCGAGCGGCTCGTCCGCCGCCCCTGACGCGTACGCACGGTGCAGCGGCCCCGCGCCGGTGCCGCCGCGCGTATTGACGCAGGGGTGAGGCTGCGCTCTGTAGGGGTCCCATGGCCTCCGACTTCACTCCCCCCAAGAACCCCGCCACCGCCGCCATCCCCAAGAAGAAGATCAAGCGCGAGGACGCGCTCGCGTACCACTCGGAGGGCCGGCGCGGGAAGATCGAGGTCGTCCCGACGAAGCCCTCCGCGACCGCGCGCGACCTCGCGCTCGCGTACAGCCCCGGCGTCGCCGAGCCCTGCCTCGAGATCGCGAAGGACGAGGCCCTCTCGTACACGTACACGGCGCGCGGGAACCTCGTCGCGGTCATCTCGAACGGCACCGCGGTGCTCGGCCTCGGCGACATCGGCCCCGCGGCCGGGAAGCCCGTCATGGAGGGCAAGGGGCTCCTCTTCAAGCGCTTCGCCGACATCGACGTGTTCGACCTCGAGGTCGACGCGAAGGACGTCGACACCTTCTGCAAGGTGGTGAAGGCGCTCGAGCCGACCTTCGGCGGCGTGAACCTCGAGGACGTGAAGTCGCCCGAGTGCTTCGTCATCGAGGAGCGGCTCAAGAAGGAGATGCAGATCCCGGTCTTCCACGACGACCAGCACGGCACCGCCATCATCTCCGGGGCCGCGCTCCTCAACGCGGCCGAGCTCGCCGGGAAGAAGCTCGCCGAGGTGCGGCTCGTCGTCTCCGGCGCCGGCGCCTCCGCCATCGCCTGCACGAAGTTCATGGTCTCGCTCGGCGTCCGCCGCGAGAACGTGATCCTCGTCGACACGAAGGGCGTCGTGTACGAGGGCCGCACCGAGGGCATGAACGACTTCAAGCGGGAGTTCGCGGCGAGGACGAACGCCCGGACGCTCGTCGACGCGATGAAGGGCGCCGACGTGTTCCTGGGCGCCTCCGTGAAGGGGCTCGTCACCCAGGACATGGTCCGCTCGATGGCGAAGGACCCCATCGTCTTCGCGCTCGCGAACCCGGACCCGGAGATCCCCTACCCGGACGCCGTCGAGGCGCGGCCCGACGTCATCATGGCGACCGGCCGCTCCGACTACCCGAACCAGGTGAACAACGTCCTCGGGTTCCCGTACATCTTCCGCGGCGCGCTCGACGTGCGCGCGAGGGGCATCAACGAGGAGATGAAGCTCGCCGCCGCGCGCGCCATCGCCGAGCTCGCGCGGGAGGACGTGCCGGACTCGGTCTCGCGCGCCTACGGCGGGGAGCGGTTCCGCTTCGGCAGGGAGTACATCATCCCGAAGCCGCTCGACCCGCGGGTGCTGCTCTGGGTGGCGCCCGCCGTCGCGAAGGCCGCGATGGACACCGGCATGGCGCGCATCGCGCTCGACATGGGCGAGTACCGCGAGCGGCTGCGCCGGATGCAGAGCCGGTCGAACGAGGTGATGGCCACCATCTACTCGAAGACGCGCAAGAAGGAGGCGCGCATCGCGTTCGTCGAGGGCACCCAGACGAAGATCCAGCAGGCCGCCGCGATCCTCCGCGAGGAAGGGCTGTGCGAGCCCGTGCTGCTCGGGCCGGTCGAGGAGATCAGGAAGGCCATCGCCGACCAGCGGCTCACCGAGCTGGACGGCGTCGAGATCGTCGACCCGCTCCAGAGCCCCGACTTCGAGAAGCACGCGCGGCGCTTCTGGGAGCTCCGCCGCCTGCGCGGCGTGAACCTCGAGGAGGCCCGCCGCCGCGTGCGTACCCGGCGCTACTTCGGCGCGCTCATGCTCGAGGCCGGCGCGGTGGACGGGCTCGTCGGCGGCCTGTCGATGGGCTACGCCGCCGCGGTCCGCCCCGCGCTCGAGGTCATCCAGACGCGCCCCGGCCACCGCGCCGCCGGCGTGTACATCGTGGTCACGAAGTCCGGCTTCTCGTTCTTCGCCGACTGCACCGTGAACGTGGATCCCTCCGCGAAGGAGCTCTGCGACATCGCGCTCGCGACCTGCGACCTCGCCCGCTCCTTCGACGTGGTGCCGCGGGTCGCGATGCTCTCCTACTCGACCTTCGGCTCCGCCGCCGGCCCCGGCCCGCGGAAGGTCGCCGAGGCCGCGGCGCTCGTCCGGGCCGCGCGGCCGGACCTCGAGGTCGACGGCGACATCCAGGCGTCGATCTCGCTCGACCGCGAGGTCCGAGAGGCGGAGTTCCCGTTCGCGCGGCTGCGCGAGAACGCGAACGTCTTCGTGTTCCCGACCCTCGACGCGGCCAACATCTCCTACCAGCTGATGGCGAGCATGGGCGGCGCCGAGGTCATCGGCCCGGTGCTGCTCGGCATGAACAAGCCGGTCTCCATCGTGCAGATGGGCACGAGCGTGCAGTCGATCGTGAACCTCGCGGCGCTCACGGCGCTGCGGGCGCAGGGGGATGCGTTCGTGTTCTAGGGTGAGGGGCCTCCCCCCTTCGTCCCGCCCCCCTGCTTCCTCGTTCACGTGGGCGAAGCTCCGACGTCCTGTCTTTCCGGCGTGGCGCCGTGTGCGTACCCCGCGGCGTCCCCTCCGCGTGGCGCAGCGGTGTGCGCGCACCGCGCGGAGAGGGCGAGCCTCGCGCACGCCCCGCCACCTGCAAGAGTGTTCGAGCCTCCTGCACGGGACTGGGCTCGCGCGCAGACGTCTGCGCGGCGCGGCGCGACCGCCCGTCACCCGGACAGCGCGGCGAAGCGCTGCCGGTACTCGGCGGGCGTGACCCCCAGTTCGTGCACGAAGGCGCGCCAGAGCGTGCTCGGGTCACCGAGCCCGGTCCGGGCGGTGACGTCCTTGAGCGGCAGCGTCGTCTCCTCGAGGAGCCGGCGCGCCTCTGCCATGCGAAGCCGGCGCACGAGCTCGGCGGGCGACTCGTCCAGGTGGTCCCGGCACCACCGGCTGAGCGTGCGGGGGCTCATCCCGACCTCCCCCGCGACGCGCTCCACCGGGAGCGGCTCGTCCAGGTGCTCGAGCACGAACGACGAGACGTCGCGGAGCCGGGGCGGCTCGCGCTCCTGGCGCCGAAGCGCCGAGCTGAACTGCGCCTGGTGGCCCGAGCGCCGCAGGAAGAGGACCATGCGCTTCGCCACGCTCATCGCGAGAGCGTGGCCGTGGTCCCGCTCCACGAGCGCGAGCGCGAGGTCGATGCCGGCCGTCACGCCCGCCGACGTCCACACGCCGCGGTCCTCGACGAAGATCCCCTCATCCACGCCGCGCACCGCCGGGTACCGCGCGCGGAGGTCGTCGAGGTGCAGCCAGTGCGTGGTGGCGCGTCGCCCGTCCAGGATGCCCGCCGCGGCGAGCAGGAAGGCGCCCGTGCAGATCGAGATGACCGTCGGGACGCGGCCGCGGTGCCGGCGCAGCCAGGCGACGAGCGGCGCGTGGTCCGCCGGCACCGGATCCGCCGGGGAGCCGCCCGCCACGACCACGGCGTCCGGCGGCCGGTCGAGCCGGGAAGGAAGCGGGCGCAGCCCGCCCAGGGTCAGCCCGAAGCGCGTGCGGGTCGCCGGGGCGGTCGGGCCGAAGAGCTCGAGGGCGTAGACCTCGCGGCCGAGGAGGTCGTTCGCGTGGCCGAGCACCTCCCATGGGCCGCACACGTTCAGCATCGACACCCGGGGGACGACGAGGAACCAGACCCGCTTCGTGGCGCGCGCCATGCCGGGATCCTGGCGGGGCCTGTCCCGAAATGCAAGGAGACTGTCCCAACGGCCACGGGCCGATCCGGTAGATCGGGGCCAGGAGGTACGTGCATGGTCCGGATCGGCATCAACGGCTTCGGGAGGATCGGCAGGATGGCCTTCCGCGCGGCGCTCGCGCGGAGCGACGTCGAGGTGGTCGCGGTGAACGACCTCCTCGACCTGCCGCACCTCGCCTACCTGCTCCGCCACGACTCGGTCCGCGGAAGGCTCCCACAGCCAGTGGAGGCGGTCGACGGCGCGCTGAGCGTGGGGCACCGGAGCGTCCGCGCCACGGCCGTCCGGGACCCCTCGGAGGCGGCCTGGGGAGCGCTCGACGTGGACGTCGTCATCGAGTCCACCGGCGTGTTCCTCACCCGCGAGAAGGCCGAGGCCCACCGGCGGGCCGGCGCGCGGCGCGTGATCCTGTCGGCCCCGCCGAAGGACGACACGCCCCTCTACGTCGTGGGCGTCAACAGCGACCGCTACCAGGGGGAGCCGGTCGTGTCGGCGGCCTCCTGCACCACGAACTGCCTCGCCCCGGTCGCGAAGGTGCTCCACGAGCGCTTCGGGATCCGGCGCGCGCTCATGACCACCGTCCACGCCACGACCGCCGGGCAGAACACGGTCGACGGCGACTCCGGGAAGGACTGGCGCTTCGGCCGGGGCATCCTCGAGAACATCATCCCGGCCACGACGGGCGCGGCGAAGGCGGTCACGCGGGTGTTGCCTGAGCTCGAAGGCCGGCTGACGGGCATGTCGTTCCGCGTCCCGGTCTCGGATGTCTCGGTGGTCGACCTCACCGCCGAGCTCCTCCGCGGGACGACCTGGGCGGAGCTCTGCCGCACCATGAGGACCGCCTCGGAGGGGCCGCTGCGCGGGGTCCTCGGCTACACCGAGGACGAGGTGGTCTCGACGGACCTGCGTGGCGAGGCGTGCACCTCGGTCTTCGACGCGAAGGCCGGGATCCAGCTCGACCCCACGTTCGTGAAGGTGGTCGCCTGGTACGACAACGAATGGGGCTACGCGAGCAAGCTCCTCGACCTCGCGCTCCGCGTCGCGGGGGACGGGCCTCGGAGCCCTTGAGCCGGCGCGCCGGGCGGCGAGCGGGTCGCCCGGCGCAGCGACCGCCACCCGCTGCTCGGGGCCCATTCGCGCCGGGCGCGGAACCGCGCGGCCCGGCACGAGAGCGCCATGCCCTCGCTCATCCTCCGCACCGCGCTCCTCATCGGCCTCCTCGACGGCCTCGACGCCGTGCTGTTCACCTGGGCGCTCGGCGGCTCGCCGGCGCGGATGTTCCAGGGCATCGCCTCGGGGCTCGTCGGCCGGGACGCGGCGACGACGGGCGGCGTCGTCACGGTGGCGCTCGGGGTGGCGTGCCACCTCACGGTCGCGGCCGGGGTCGCGACGGTCTACGCGCTCGCGGCGTTGCGGCTCCGGCCGCTGACCGAGCACGCCTGGCTCGCGGGCGCCGTCTACGGGGTGCTCGTCTGGGCGGTGATTCGCTGGGGCGTCATCCCGCTCTCGGCCATCGGCGCGCCCAGGCCGCTCACGCCGGTGGGCCTCGCGAACGCGCTCTTCGCGCACGTGGCGCTCGTGGGCTGGCCGGCGGCGCTCATGGCCCGAGGGCACCTCACCCAGGGAAAATCCTGAGCGCCGGAGGCGCTGACGGCGTGGGAATGCTCGCATGTGGAGTCCGGCGAGCACCAGCCACCCAGGGCACCCGCGGCCCGCGCCGCGCGGAGATCCGCGCGCAAGCGCGCGACCGACTGGGTCTTCGCGCGCGTGCTCGCCCCGCTGCTCGGCGGGCTCCTTCGCCTGCTCTGCGCGACGATCCGGTGGCAGGTCGAGGGCCTCGAGCACCTCGCGCCGTTCTGGGGCGCCGGCCGGCCGCTCATCGTCGCCTGCTGGCACGGGCGGCTCGTGATGATCCCCGAGGCCTGGCGGCGCCATGGACGCGGGGACGTCTTCGTGCTGATGGGCCTCAACCGGAACGGCGAGCTCATCACCCGCATCGTCGAGCGCTTCCGGATGAAGGCCATCCGGGGCGGGAGCCGCGACGGCGGCAGGGACGCGCGCGCGCAGATGGAAGAGGTCGTACGGGCCAACCCCGCGACCACGCTCGCGCTCACGCCCGACGGCCCGCACGGCCCTGCGCTCGCCTCGAAGATGGGCGTGGCCCACGTCTCGCGCTCGGCCTCGCTGCCCGTCATCTGGGTCAGCGCGGCCGCCTCACGGGCGGGCCGGCTCCCGACCTGGGACCGGATGGTGGTGCCCCTGCCGTTCTCGCGGGTCGTGGTGCGCTTCTCGGCGCCGCTCTTCCCGGAGGGCTGGGCGAACCGACCGCTCGAGGAGTACCGGGACGGCCTCGACCACGCCGGCCGCGCCGAGCTCGAGCGGGTGGACGCGGCGTTCCTCCCCGCGCGGCTCGAGGCGACCGGCACGACGGGCCCGTGAGGCGAGCGGCCGTCACCCACGCGGCGCGTAGAGGCCGTCGAACACCGTGCGCCACGCCTTCCCGTCGGCGGACGCCTCCCAGTGCTGGCGCACCTTGCCGCCGGCGAGCTTCGACCAGGTGATCCGCTGCCGCTCGAGCTTCCCTCCGGGACCGGGCGCCTCGCCCTCGAGCACCATCGCGCCGTCCTTGATCCCCCCCTCCAGCCTCAGCACGGTGCCCTCGTCGTCGAGCCAGAGCTGGTGCCACTTCCCGTCGGCCGGATCGAACCAGTTGAGGGAGGTGCCGCGGTTGCCCCGCGCACCGGTCCAGTGCTCCTGGAGTCCGCAGCCGGACAGGATCCGCTCGATGCGGTTCTGGCCGGCGACCTTTGCACCGACGGTGACGTCCCAGGTGCCGACCCAGAAGTCGAACGCGCGGTGCTGCGGGGCCGTGCACGCGGCGGGCGGGACGGGATCCGCAGCGAGCGCCGCGGCGAGGAGGAGCGAGGCAGGGAGCATGGTGACCTCGGGGTTGGAGTGGCGGACCAGGGAGGACCGCGCCCGGCGGACGTGACCGGCCGGGCGCGCGCGGCCGCCCCTTCCGGGAGGGAGGGGTCGCGTCCAAGCGCCGTGTGCGCTCGACGCTCGAGGCCGGCGGCTCGCTCGCCGAGGCCCGCGCGAAGGCGGACGTGAAGCAGACCTGCTTCTGACCGCCGCGCCGCGCGCAGACTTCTGCGCCGCATCACGCTCCCGGCGTCGCGTCCCCCTGCGCCTTCGCCTTCTCGTCCGCGCCGGACCGGCGCGGGTACGGGACGGCTCAGGTCGAGACCCCGAGCCTCGGGAGGAGCCAGCACTGCACGAACATGAAGCCCACGAGGAGGGCGGGGGTGATCCAGTCGTCCACGGAGGTGGGAGCCGGACCGGGCTCGGAGGGTTCCGGCCCGGCCCCCGTGACCTCCGCCCCCCTCAGAACGACCCGAACTTCACGACGAGGATCAGGGCCGGCCCAGAGAGGTCCTTCCCGTCGAGCCCCTCGAGCGCGAACCCGCCGACGAGCCGGTAGGTCGCGCCCAGGTCCGCGCGGACCGTCCGCCCCACGTTGAGCTCGAGGCACACGCTCGGCTCCACGACGAAGAAGCCGTCGCTCTTCACGGCGTAGTCCTCGCCGTCCGGGGTGAGGTCGGCGCCGCCGCCGCCCGCGATGAGCCCCGCCGTCACGTGCAGGAGCTCGAGCGGCTGGAAGGTGGTCTCGAGCCAGAGCCCGCCGTACGCGACCTTCAGGTCGCGCGGCGCGAGCACGGCGCGCGGGCCGTCCACCGGGGTCACGAGCCCCATCCCGGCGCCGCCGATGGTGAAGCGGCGCGCGATGAGCCAGCCGCCTCGACCGCCGACGAACAGGCCCGCCTGCCCGTTCACCTCGCCGAACTCGACCGTGGGGCCGCCCCAGCCGCCCATCGGCGCGTCGGGCGGCAGGAGCACCTCGGGCTCCTGTGCGGCCGCGGGCGCCTGGGCAAGCGCCGGTGACGCGAGCCAGAGGAGCGGAGCGAAGAGGAACCCGCGAAGGATCGTCGCGCACATGGGCCACCTCCGGGCGCCCATGGGACCTCCGCGCCGCACGGAGGTCCCGGCGAAACCCGGGTTCGCTCCACGGGGTGCGCCCGGAGTTCATCCCCCGGGCGCGGGGAGGCGCGCTACAGGCTCACCCGGACCGCCACGCCCGCGGACATGACCGGGGCCGGGACGGACAGCGTGGACCCCTGCGCCGGGAAGTAGATGTCCGGGTCCGTCCCCGCGCCCTTCACCACGAGCTGCGGGTCGAGGTCGAGGCCGAGGCGGAACTCGCCACCCTTCGCGCCGCCGTTCACGGACACGAAGGTCTCCACCCGCAGGTAGGTGTTCACGAGCACCGAGTGGTCGAGCCGGACCACGAAGCTCTTGTCGGTGACGTTGCCGAGCACCGAGAGCGTGAAGGTCGTGTCGTTCCACGAGCCTGGCTGCGGCAGCATCGCGTACGCGCCGAGGTAGTGACGGCCCAGGTAGAACGACGTGAACGCGCGCGGGTCGCGGAAGGTGAGGTAGTCGCTCGCCGCGGTGTCGCCGGCGGTGGGGGGCTTGCCGTTCCAGGCCGGCGCACCGACCAGGAGGAACGGGTAGATGTGCGGGTCGTCGTACCCGTACCCGTTCCAGAAGTACTCGAGGCCGAGCGTGAAGGTGTCCTGGTCCTTGCCGTACTGGCGCGTCCAGCTGCCGCCGACCACGAGCTGCGGCTCGAACCCGTCGTTCCCGATGCGGGCGTAGCGCTGGTTGAGCCCGGCGGAGGCGTCGACCTCCTTCCAGCGCCCGACGTCGGTCTGCGTGCGCACCGCGAGCTCGGAGTAGAGGTCGAGCTCCCAGACGCCGGCCGAGAGGTCGACGCCGAAGCGCGGGTGGTTGCCCTTCTGCACCACCGCATCGAGGCCGAGCTCCGCGGGCCCGAGCACGAGCTCGGCGCGGGCGCCGCCGCCCACGCGCCCGACGGTGTCGACGGGCTGCGCTGCGCCGGAGGCGTCCTCGAGGAGCCCGATGCCGTAGAAGTTCCAGCCGTACTTCTCCCAGGGCACGTGTGCGCGGATCATCGTCGTGCCGGTGCGCGCGTCGAAGACGGCGAGCGGGTCGCGCTTCGTGGGGTGGAGGTAGTCGGTCGGGTTCCAGAACTTTCCCACGCCCCACTTCACGTGCTGCTTGCCGGCGGTGACGAAGACCTTCCGGTCCACGTCGAAGTTGAGCCAGAGCTGGTCGAGCACGGCCCGGGGCTGCGTGCTCGGGGCCGCGGTCGCGCCGAGCGCGCCGAGGAGGTCCTGGAACGGGCCGGCCGAGCCGCCGCCGGTCGGGTTCCAGCTCGTGCGCGCGAGCGCGAAGGCGCGCACGCGGTCGTTCGGGCGTGCGTCGAGGAAGAGGTCGACGAGGTTCGGGGTGGAGAGCGGGCCGTCCCCGGCCGACTGGTGCTCGTACCAGGCGGCCTGGCCGCGCAGGTAGACCTGCCCGCCGATCTTGAGCGGGTCCTCCTGGTCCTTCTTGATGAGCCCCTCGGGCGGTGGCGGCTGCGAGGCCGGCGCGGCGGTGGAGCCGAACATCTCCGCCTCCTCGGGGCGCTCCTGGGCGAGCGCGAGCACGGGGCCGAGGAGCAGGGCGAGCGCGAGCGTTCTCATGGCGGCTACCGGGACTTCGACTCGAGCCACGCCTTCGTGAACATGTTCGCCTCGAGCGGCCTCAGGTCGACCTCCTTGATCAGGATGGTCGTCGAGTTGCCCTTCTCGATCTCGTCGAAGATCCGCATCTCCTCCGGGAACCACACCTCGCCCTTCTTCGACTCGGAGTAGATCTTCTTCCAGCGCGGGTAGTAGTTCGTGCGCATCAGCTTCCCGGAGAGCGCGTACTCCGAGCGCTTCAGGACGTTGAGCGTCGCCTTGTCGACCCACAGCTCGATGCGCGGGAAGGCGACGTCCACGTTCGGCTTCACGTCGAGCTGGATCTTCTGGACGGTGAACGCGCCCAGGGTGCCCTCACCGAGGTACTTCGCGTCGAACTCCTCGGCGAGCCGCGACTCGTCGAGGTCGCCGCGGCGGGTGTCGGTGCCGCCGATGCGCTCGCGCTCGGTGCGGCGCTCCCACCGGCCGGTCGAGGGGTCGAACAGCCAGAGGTTCTTGTCGAGGCGGAGGTACCCCTTCCCGGCCTCGGCCTTCGGCTTCGTGAAGAGGAACATCTGCTTGTCGTCCGCGTCGCGGCGGTAGACGAGCAGCTCGTACACGACGTCGGTCTTGCCCTTCTCCTTCGCCTCCATCCAGCAGAGCGCCTTCCAGTCGCCGGAGTTGCGCTGGCGGTCGTCGATGATCTTCACGATGGAGGCGAGCTCCGCGTCGGTCATGGCGCGGGCGGGCCCGGCGAGGAGGCCGGCGAGGGCGAGGAGGGCGGCGGCGGCGCGGCGGTTCATGGCGGTCATCCGATGTGGTGCATGGCCGTGACGGGCTTCAGGCGCGCGGCGCGGCGGGCGGGGAAGATGGACGCGAACACGGTCACGAGCGTGAGGAAGAGGATGTTCCCGAAGATCGCCGCCGGGATGAGCGCGATGCGGAGGTGATCCATGGCGAGGAACACCTGGACCGCGGCGGGGAGCTCGATGGAGGCCCGGTTGAGGAGGGCGGCGAGCGCGCCGGCGCCGAGGGCGCCGCCCAGGGTGCCGAGCAGGCCGAGCAGCCCGGTCTCGAGCACGAAGAGCCAGAGCACCTTCGTCCGCTGCATGCCGATGGCGCGCAGCGTGCCGATCTCCTTCGTGCGCTCGCGCACCGCGATCGTGAGGGTCGTGAGGATGCCGATGACCACCACGATCATGAGGATGAAGACGAGCAGGCCCGTCACCACCCGGAGCGCGGTGATGAACTGCTTGAACTGGCCCATCTCGTCGTCGGCGGTGGTGATGTCGAGCTTCTGGCCGGTCCAGTCCTCGGCCGGCACCGTCTGCATGAGCTTCATCCAGTACGGCTGCGCCTCCGGCTCCATCACCCGCCAGCCCGTCTCGGCGTACGCGGTGCGCAGGCGCGCGGCGACGGCCTTGAGGTGCTCGGGCGAGCTGTCCTTCAGGTAGACGTGGATGGCGCCGGTGGTGGTCGTGTTGAGGCCGTAGAGCGCGCGCACGGAGGAGGCCTCCATGAGCGCCGAGAACGACGACAGGAGCCCCACGTCGCGGGCGACCGCGGCCACCCGCACGTCGGCGGTGTTGTTCACGCCGCGGGCGGTCGGGGCGGAGATGGTGATCGCGTCGCCCACCTTCACCTTGAGCCGCTTCGCCTGCGCCTCGAACAGGAGGAGCGTGCCGGGCTTCCGGAGCTCGTCGAGGCTGCCCTCCACGAGGTGCAGCACCTTCGGCAGGGCGGGCTCCTTGTCGATCTCGATGCCGCCGAGCACGAGGTCCATCGACGAGGTCTCGGAGACCGCCTTCGCCCAGGCGCGCACGCGCGAGGTGTAGAAGTCGATGTCCGGGACCTGGGCCTTCAGGGTCTCGAGCGCCTTCGGGTAGTCGGAGACGAGCGGCGCCGCGCTGCCGGCGGTCACCTTGAAGAAGCCGCCCACGTTGACGTGACCGGTGAGGAGCGTCTCGGCGGACTGCATCATCGCCTGCTCCATGGCGGTGGTGAGGCCGCCGAGGAGCACGAGGAGGAACGTCACCGCGGCGAGGGCGCCGCCGAGGAACAGGTTGCGGCGGGCGTGGCGGGCGAGGTTGCGGCCCGCGAGCTCGAGGTCCATGAGGAGCACGGTCATTCCTCCGTGGCCATCGCCTCGACGGGCGAGACCTTCATGGCGAGCAGCGCCGGGTAGAGGGCGGAGAGGATCGCGACGAGCAGCACGATGGTGAGCGAGGTGCCCACCGCGAGCGCGCCGAGGCGCGGGAAGAGCGCCGGGCCGGAGAACACGAAGTAGAGCATGTCGGTCGTGGCGGGGATGCCGCCCGCGAGCCGGATGAGCCCCACCACCACCCCGCCGAGCACCGCGCCGCCGAGGCCGAACACGAGCCCCACCGACACGATCTCGACGAGCAGCATGACCACCACGAAGCGCCGCTGCGTGCCGACGGCGCGCATGGTGCCGATCTCCTTCACGCGCTGGAGCGTGGCCATCACCATGGCGTTGTTGATGACGACGAGGGCGATGGCGAAGAAGATGAGCACCGCCGTGAAGAGCACCACCCGCAGCAGCGTCACGAACTGGCCGACGATGCCCGAGGCGCTCTGCCAGTCGAGCACCTTCACGCCCGCCTTCGAGACCACCTCGCCCTTCGCGTCCTTCTCCTCGCGGTAGCCCAGGCCCGCCGCGGCGAGCGCCTGCTCGACGTCGGCGCGGGCCTCGGCGATGCGGCTCGGGTTCTTCAGGATGACCGCCGCGTTGAGCGCTACCCCCTTCTCGACCTCGGCCGCCGTGTAGACGCGATCGGCCGACGCCGCGGCCTGGGCGTTCGCCCTCCCCGCCCCGGCCACGAGCTTCGCGTCGTCGATGGTGGTCGAGCGCGCCTCCGCCTCCACCGCGGGCGCGGCCCCGCCGCCGAAGAGGGCAGCCTCGGCGTCCTCGCGCGAGACCTCGCGCGCGCCGAGCTTCGCCTTCATCGCCGCGATCTCCTCCTGCTTCTCCGGCGTGAGGTAGCCGTAGAGGTCGCGGAAGGAGTGGATGTCCATCACCGACATCATCCCGGCGATGCCCGACTTCTCGATGCCCTTGAAGCGCAGGAAGCCGTAGACCTTCACGTTGATGGAGCTGAAGTAGCCGCTCTTCGACGGGGCCTTGATGGTGATCGTCTCGCCGACGTTCACCTGGTAGAGCCGGATCCGCGGCGCGACGACGTCGTAGAAGAGCTTGTACTTGAGGTCGAAGTCCTGGTCGGTGGTCGCGAAGAGCTTCTGGAGGAGCTTCTCGAGGTCGTCGCCCTCGCCGCCGAGCGCGGGCCGGAGCGCCGCCGCCACCTCCTCGGCGCGCACCGGGTCGAGCTGGAGCTGGATCTCGCGGATCCCGCTCCGGTTCTCGCGCACCCAGCGCTGCAGCTCCTCGTCGTCGGCGATCTTCTTGCCGCGGTCCCGGCGCCGGTCGCGGATCTGGTCGAGCCGGCGGGCGTTCTTGAGCTTCAGCCACTCGTCGGCGTACTGCTCGCCCACGAGGATGCCGCGCTTCCCCTCCGGGATCATCTCGCCCTTCGAGACCTCGGCGAGCGGGAACGCCTCGAAGAACGCCTTCGGGTCGGTCCCGACGTAGCGCAGGAAGGTGAACCCGCCGTCCATCACGAGCGGCGCGATCTTGTTCTCGAGGAACTCGAGCCGGGCGTAGCGGTCGCGGTCGAAGCCCTCCCAGAACTCGGGCTCCCGCACCCGGGTCAGGCTCTTCGCCTCGGCGCGGCGCTCGGCGCCCTCCTTCGAGTCGAGGTCGACGATGACCGCCGCCTGCGCGTAGTCCGCCGCGAGGAGCTCGATCATCCGCTTCACGTGCGCCACGTGGGCCGTGTAGGAGCGCTCGAGCTCCGGCCCCCGCTCGCCGGCCTCGAGGCGCCGCACGTCGTTGCGCAGCCGCTCGAGGGCGAGGTCGAACGCGTTGCCCGTCGCGACCATCGCCTGGTCGATGCCCATCGGCACGATCTGCTTCACGCCGGGGACCTTCTCGAGGGCCGCCTTCACGACCGAGAAGTCCTCGATGGGCTCCAGGCGCGACTCGCCGGTCATGCCGCCGTAGAGCGCGAGCTGGTCCTCCGAGCGGCCGTCGTAGAGCTGGAGCTGGCCGCCGAGGCTGCCCTGGATGCTCGTGCGCATGCCGCGGTCGATGGAGTCGAGCACCGAGGTCCCGACCACCACGATGAGCGAGCCGAGCAGGATGATCCCACCCAGGATCGCGGTCCGGACCGGCGCGGCGAGCAGGTTCCGGAAGGCGATCGTGAGGAGGATGCGGACGCTGTCCCTCTTCGGCGTCACGGGGTCGCCCTCCCCGCCGAGAGCTCCTCGCGCCCGACGAGCCGGCCGTCGGCGATGCGCACCACCGCGTTCGCGTGCGCCATCACCTTGGGGTCGTGGGTCGAGAAGATGAAGGTGGTGCCGTCCCGGTTCATCTCCTTCATGAGGTCGATGATGTTCTCGCCGGTCTTCGAGTCGAGGTTCGCGGTCGGCTCGTCGGCGAGGACGATCTTCGGGCGGGTGACGAGCGCGCGGGCGATCGCGACGCGCTGGCGCTGGCCGCCGGAGAGCTCGCTCGGGCGGTGCCGCGCGTAGCCGCCGATGCCGACCGCCTCGAGCAGCTTCAGCACCCGCTCGGCGCGCTCGCGGCGGGAGAGGCCGCCCTGGAGGAGCAGCGGGTACTCGACGTTCTGGAAGACCGAGAGCACCGAGACGAGGTTGAAGCTCTGGAAGATGAAGCCGAGCGTCTCGAGCCTCAGCTGCGTGAGCGCGCGCTCGGGGAGCTTCGAGGTGTCCTGGCCGTTCACCTCGACCGCGCCGGTGGTCGGCGTGTCGACGCAGCCGACGAGGTTGAGGAGCGTGGTCTTGCCCGAGCCGGAGGGCCCGGCGATGGAGACGAACTCGCCGGCCTGGATGTCGAGCGACACGTCGCGCAGCGCGGGCACCTCGGTGTTGCCCAGCATGTAGATCTTCGAGACGTTGCGGACCGAGACGATGGCCATGTGGGCTCCGGGTGCTGCGTTGCGGGTGCTTCGCCGAGGGTGCGGAACTGGATGCTAGGCGGGGGGACGGGTCCGCGGTCGCCGGGCGGGAGGCTTCCCGGTGCGGCGTGGGGTCGCCCCAGGGCGTGGCGCCCCGGGCGGCGCGCCCGCGGCGGCGCGGAGCTCGGCGGCGAGGAAGCGGTCCCGCCAGCGCTGGGCCAGCAGCTCGAGCTCGCCCTCGAGGAACCGGTACTGCTCGAGCGTGTCCTCGACGCGGCGGCGGACCGGCGCGGGGCGGGAGGCGACGAGGCCGGCGCCGCGGGCCAGGATCTGCGTGACCTGGTGCAGCCGGGCCATCTGCGCCTGCCAGAACCGGCCCCACTGGCCCTCCGGCACCCGGAACACGTCGCGCCGCTCGAAGGGCCGGCGCACGCGCTCGATGAAGCCCGCGCCCATGAGGAGGCGGGTCATCGTGCTCATGGAGGCCTTCGAGCCCCCGAGGGCGCGGGCGAGCTCCTCCATCGACTGCTCCGGGGGCTCGCAGACGAGGAGCCACGCGAAGATCCGCCCGCCCATGCGCGGCAGCCCGTCACCCTCGAGCTGGGCGGCGAGCTCCTCGACCCATTCGCGCAGGTGGCGCTCGTGCTCGGTCACGCGCCCCGGTTTAGAGAGTTCACCGGGTTCAGTCAAGACTGAACTTACTGACCTTGACGGCGCGGGGGGCCAGATCACGTCCTCCAGATCGAACCCGTACGGGGCTCACTCCCTCACGGGACCCCCCGGTGGCTCGACTGCGGCGAAACGCCTCGCTTACATCGGACACCCTTGTACGGACGCCCGCCCTGCGGCCGGCCAGGGGGCTGGTCCCCGGGGGGAACCGACTTCCATGCGCGCACCGATCCGCCTCGCCGTCCTGGCCGCGCTGCCGCTCGCGCTCGCCACGTGCACCGTGAAGCTCGACCCGGTGCCGGAGACGCAGCCGCCTCCGACCCCGGCGAAGAACCTCCTCTCCACCGGCTTCACCGGCGACCTCGACTGGGACCTCGCCGATGGCGGCGTGAACGGCGTGGGCGCCGGCGCCGACGGACAGGGCGGGATCGCGATCGGCGGCAAGTTCTTCGGCGCGACCGTGGAGGCGTGGCTCGCGAACGGCGAGCTCCTCGGCAGCGCGCCCAGCGACGCGACCACCGGCCTCGTCACGGCGAAGCCTGCTCCGACCTACACCGGCTGGCTGTACGTCGTCGTGAAGGGCTCCGCCACCGCCACGATCTACGACGAGGGCCTGGACGCGGCGGTGCCCTTCCCCGAGGGGCGCGCGCTCCACGCGTGGGTGCCGATCCTGCGCCGCAACGTCGGCGTCAACGCCTTCACCGAGGCCGCCCACCAGCTCCTCACCGCCGGCTCGACGCCCGAGCGCGTCGGCGGCGTGCCCACGTCCGCGCAGCTCCAGGCGGCGAACGACCGCGTCCGCGACGCCCTCGACGCGTTCCTCCCCGCCTCGCTGCAGCTCGACGACCTGACCCGCCTGCCCGCCCAGCGGAACGCGAAGGCCCCCGGCGGCAGCCTGGGCAGCGATGCGCGCGGCCGGCTCGCGCTCGTCGAGGGCGCGCTCTCGAAGCTCGCGCAGCGCGCGAACGGCGCCTCCCCGGCCCCGAGCCTCGACGCCGCCGACGAGCTCGCCGAGGACCTGAAGGACGGCCGCATCGACGGGCGGAACGGCGCCTCGGCCGCGGCGCCGTCGGACCGCCTCGCCTACGCGGGCGACACGTTCGGCACCGAGCTCGTGGCGGGCCTCGCGCAGCAGGCCGAGCGCTTCGGCAAGACCGAGGTGATGCAGAAGCTCCCGCCCATCGTCTCCTTCGGGAACACGCGCTACCTCGGCTACCTCTTCGACGGCTCGGTGAACCGCGAGGGGCAGGCGTACTCGACGGTCGCGGGCTGGGTGGCGGGCAACAGCCTCGGCAAGTCGCCCGGCAGCGCCGAGCAGAAGGTCGCGTTCGTGTCGCGCGCCTCCAGCATCCTCGCGAACATGGGCCACGGCGGCGGCTACTTCAAGACCGACGACCCCGGGAAGCCGACGAAGGTCTACGCGATCGGCGACAACGTGAACGGCGAGCTCGGCACGGGCAACCTCTCGCCCTCGGTGCTCGGCACCGAGCTGACGACGCTCCCGGCCGGCACCACGCTCACGCACGCGGCGGGCGGGTTCGCGCACACGGTCTCCCGGGTCTCCGACGGGCGGGTCTACGCCTGGGGCGACAACGCCTTCGGTCAGCTCGGCCAGGGCAAGTCCCCCTCCGAGCTGCGCCGCTCGCTCACCCCGCTCCAGGTGTCGCTGCCGCACCGGGCGGTGTCCGTGGCCGCGTCCACGTACGCGAGCTACGCCCTGCTCGACGACGGCACGGTGTGGGCCTGGGGCTCGGAGGGTGGCTTCGGCCTGCTCGGCGACGGCCTCCGGACCGGGACCGCGACCTCGCCGGCGCAGGTCCCGGGGCTGACCGGCGTCGTGCAGCTCGCGGCGCGCGACCTCGACGTCGTCGTGCTGAAGGGCGACGACACCGTCTGGCAGTGGGGCAGCTTCCCGTCGCCGGACCCGGCCTTCGTGGCGGGCGATCCCTCGAAGCGGTACGCCGGCGGCAACCTCTCGCCGGCGAAGGTCGACGGCCTCCCCGCCGGGCTCGCCGTGAGGAAGCTCCTCACCGAGCAGGGCGTGTTCGCCGCGCTCCTCGAGAACGGCCACGTCTACGCGTGGGGCACCCACTTCGACATCACCGCGGGGAAGGTGCTCGACGACGTCGCTGCCCGGCGCGTGCTCGGCCTGCCGCCGCTCCGCGACCTCCTCCCCGGCGGCTACGTCGGCTACGGCTTCCGCGCGTTCGACCGCCAGACGGCGCTCGGCGTCGACTTCGCGGGCGGGTACTGGAAGGTCCGCGGGCGCGTCGCCGAGGCGTTCGACCCGGCCCAGCCCACGAGCCAGCACCGCCCGCTCGGGCAGGGGCCGCGCGTCGACTGCAGCGTCTGCCACCAGTTCTTCGACCGGTCGCTCGTCGAGTACCAGGCCCTGCAGCCCTCCACCGCCGGGCTGCCCCCCTGCTCCATCCCGGCGAACGTTCACCAGGGGCCGGTCGGCTCGCTCGTCCACGCGGAGACCGTCTGCGTGCAGTGCCACAACCCGGCGCGGCTCGACTACCTGCCGCCGCAGAACCCGAGCGGCAAGGTGCCCTTCGACGTGAGCGGCGCCTGGCCCAACTGCTCGCCGCCGACCGACCTCCCGCACCGCGACTTCAACGCGCCCCCGCTCGTCACGACCGCCTGCACGCCCCCGCCGAAGCACGTCTTCACGCCGCCCGGGACGGTCTGCGCCACCTGCCACCAGAGCGTCCTCGCGCTGCCGCTCAACACGCTCCAGCCGCCGTGCGCGCAGCCGGACCCCGCGCTCCTGCCGACGCTCGAGACCACCGCGACGGTGGACGGCGCCACCGACGCGGCGGCGCTCCCGATCCCGCCGGGCGGCCTCACCGCGACCCGCTCGCCGGTGCTCTTCGGGACGCTCTCCGCGCCGCTGCAGGCCGGCGAGTCGCTCCAGGTCGACCGCAGCGGCTTCGTGGCCGGGACCGCCAACGTCAGCGGCACGTCCTGGACCTTCACCGACACGGCCCCAGACGGCGACCTCGTCTACACGGCGCACGTCGTGGGGGCGGGCGCCACGTTCGGCGCCACCTCGAACGCGTTCGGCTTCTCCGTCGACGCGACCCCGCCGTTCCAGACGGCGGCGATCACCGGCTTCCAGGATGACCTCCTCGGCGCGGTCGCGCCGGGCGGCTTCGCCACCGACACGACCCCGGGGCTCGCCGGCACGCTCTCCGCGGGCCTCGGCGCGGGGGAGACGCTCCAGGTGCTCCGCAACGGGAGCGTGGTGGGCAGCGCGACCGTGTCCGGCACCGGCTGGACCTACGCCGAGCCCGCGGCGCTCGCCCTCGCGGCGTACCAGTACGCGGCGCGCGTCATCGACCTCGCCGGCAACGTCGGCGCGGCCTCCACGCCCGCCCAGCTCACCCTCGTCGGCACGCTCCCCACCGTGACGATCACCCAGGTGGCCGCGGCGGGCGTCCCGCTCGCGAGCGGCGCCTCCACGACCTCGAAGACGCTCGTCGTCTCGGGCACCCTCTCGGCTTCGCTGCAGGCGGGCTGGTCGCTGCGCGTCCGCCGCGACGGCGCCGACGTCGGGGCGGCCACCGCGACCGGCACGACCTGGACCTTCACCGACGCGAACCTCGCCGACGGCAGCCACACCTGGACGGCGCGCGTCGAGGCGGGGCTCGTCCTCGGCAACCTCTCCGGCCCCTGGACGGTCATCGTGGACACGGTCCCCCCCGCGCAGAGCGCGAGCGCGACCCTGATCTCCGACGACTTCAACGGCGCGCTCGCCGACGGCGCCACCACCGCCGACCCGACGCCGCTCGTGTCCGGCACCGTCTCCGCCGCGCTCGGGACCGGCGAGCAGGTGCAGGTGCTCAGGAACGGCGCCGCCGTGGCGACGGTCGCCGCCTCGGGGCTCTCCTGGAGCTACGCCGAGCCCACCTCGCTCGGGAACGCGACCTACGTCTACACGGCGCGCGTCATCGACGCGGCGGGCCAGCTCGGCCCGGCGACCGGCACCTCGCGCAGCGTCACCGTGAACACCTCGTCCATCCCGCTCATCGGCGCCGCGACCACGCTCGCCACCGTGAACGGCGTCGCCCCGGTGGCGAGCGCCGTGCCCCTCAACAACGTCCGCACGCCGGTCCTCGCCGGGACGATCCAGCGCGCGCTCGTCGCGGGCGAGGTCGTGAAGGTCTACCGGGACAACGTGGCGGCCGGGAACGCGACCGTCACGACCACGAGCTGGACCTTCACGAGCGCCTCGCTCGCCGACGGCACCTACGCGTTCCGCGCGCAGGTGGAGCAGGCCGCCAACCCGGCCGTGTTCGGCCTCACGAGCGCCAGCGTCTCCGACCCCATCGACGGCACGGTGCCCACCCAGGGCGCGACGATCACGACGATCTACGACAACTCCGGCGCGCTCGCGGTCCGCACCGACACCTTCAGCACCGACACCACGCCGCGCGTCGACGGCACGCTCACCGCGGCGCTGGGGGCGACCGACTTCATCCGCCTCACCCGCGACGGCGCCGAGATCGCGAAGCTCCGCAACGGGGCGGGCGTGACCGGCACGACGTTCACCTTCGTGGAGAGCACGCCGCTCGCGCTCGGGGTCCACACCTACGGCGCGGACGTGCGCGACGACGCGGGCAACCTCGGCAGCGCGGCAGCGAGCCCGACCCACACCGTCAACCTCATCACGCAGGCGAGCCTGCCGTCGGCGACGATCACGAGCGCGGCCGTGTCGACGCCCGGTGGTAGCCCCGGCAAGCCCGCGGGGACCGTGGTGGCCACGGGCGGCGCCATCCCCGACACGACGCCGACCCTGACCGTCACCCTCGGCGCGGCCCTCCCCACCGGCTACCAGGTCGAGGTGCTGCGCGACGGCACCCAGGCCGGGACGCCGCTCTCCACCTGCGTCTCGCCGTGCACCTTCACCGACGCGGGCGCGGCGCAGGGCGCCCACGCTTACACGGTGCGGACGATCGCCGGGCCCGTCCTCGGCACGACGAGCCCGACCGCCTACAACCTCACGGTCGACACCGTGGCGCCGGCCCAGACGGTCACCATCAACCAGGTGCGGAGCGACTTCGCGCCGACGACCACCGTGGCAGGGGCGACGAACCCGCCCAGCAACCTAATCTCGAACGGTGGCAACACCGACGACGCCACGCCCATCTTCCGCTTTACGCTCTCGGCGTCGCTCGGCGCGGCGGAGTCGATCAGTCTGCGGCGTGGCACAACCGCGCTTGCCGCAACCCCGTCAAACGTGTGTGGCGCGAACTGCTACGAGGCCTCGCTCGACACCGGGCTCGTCGTCCTCGACACGACGAGCACCGCCCTGCCCGCATACAACCCGGCCTCTCCGGCGCTGCAGCCCGTCTCCGGCTCGCCGGTGAACTTCACGATCCGGGTGGTGGACACGGCCGGGAACGAGGGCGCCGCGACCGCGGCCTACACCGTGAACGTAGGCTACTTCCGCTGCGATCAGGCGCGGGCCGATGCCACCTACGCCGCTGTGAACCCCGGGTTCTCGCATCCGATCATCTCGCGAGCCCAGTACGACCTCGGCAACATCAACGCCTCCGGGAGCTGCGTCGGCTGTCACTTCAGCCCCCAGGCGCCCAACCACCCCGCTTCCGGCGGCACACCGGCGGGCTTCTTCGTCGCGGTTCCCGTGGGCCCGGCGCTCCCGGAGCACTACTGGTGCGGCCGGCCGCCGTAGGCAGCACCCGGACTCCGGGTCACAACATCCGGATGTTGTGAATTCACCGCCCTGGCCGCCGGAGCAGCACGTAGACCGCCCCCGCCCCGCCGTCCGCGGGGCGGGCGGTCGCGAACGCGAGCACGTGCCGCGCGAAGCGCGCGGAGGCGAGCCAGTTCCGGAGCGCGTCCTTCAGCACCGGGAGCTGGTCCTTCGAGTGCAGCCCGCGCCCGTGCACGACGAGCACGCAGCGCTTCCCGGCGGAGCGCGCCTTCCGGAGGAAGTCGTCCACCGCGGCCTTCGCCTCGCCGCGGGTGAGGCCGTGCAGGTCGACGTGCCCCTGCACGGCGAACTCGCCGCGCCGGAGCTTCTTCAGGACGGCCTGGTCGAACCCGGAGACGCAGCCCTCCACGTACTCGTCGCCGTCGGAGAGGTCGAACGGCGCGTCGCCCGCGACGAGCGCGCGCAGGGCGTCCACGGCCTCGAGGTCCGGGTGCCAGTACTTGTCCGGGGGGAGGCTGGGGGCGGCCTTCGAGATCCGCTCCGGCCCGCGCTCGACCGGTCGGGCGCCGAGCGTCGCCTCGGCCCAGAGCTCGGCCTCGCTGCGCGGACGCTCCGGAGGCGGCTCCACGGGCGCGGGCGGCGGGGCCGGCTCGCGGGCCTTCTTCCGGGCGGCTTCCGCCTCCGCCTCCGCCGCCTTCTTGAGCGCCTTCAGCTCGCCGAACGGGTTGTTCCAGGGCTTCGCGGCCACGGACCGACTATAACGGCGACCGGCATGGACATCGAGGTCGAGTGCCCGTACTGCGGCGAGCTCGTGACGATCTTCGTGGACCCCGGCGGCGGCGAGAGCCAGGCGTACGTCGAGGACTGCCCGGTCTGCTGCCGCCCGTGGAATGTGTTCGCCCGCGAGGAGGAGGCGGGCGGGTTCGCGGTGGCGGTCGCGCGGCAGGACGAGTAGCCGGGCCGCGAGGCCTGGCTCACCCCACGGCGGAGCCCCGGGGACCCGGGGCGGGCGCCGGCGCGTCGACGGCGCTCCGCCGCACGCGGCGGCTCCACTCGCTGGGCGTCACCCCGAACGCGCGCCGGAACGCGGCGGCGAGGTGCGCGTGATGCGAGAACCCGAGCTCGAGCGCCAGCGCCGCCGCGTCCCCGGGGCGGTCGGGCAGCTCGTCGAGCGCCGCGCGCAGCCGCAGCGCGGTGAGGTGGCCATGCACGGTCCAGCCGGTCGCGGCACGGAACGCCCGGCAGAGGTGGAAGGGAGAGCACCCCACTGCCGCCGCGAGCGCGGACAGCGAGACCCGGCCGCGGAAGCGCCGCGACAGGAGCTCCTGCGCCGCGGCCGCGAGATCGTTCCAGGACGCGGGGCGGCCCCGAGTGGCCTCGGCCCCGCCGCGGAGCGGCGCGAGCGCGGCCCCGAGCATCGCGAGCGCACCTTCCTCGAGGGCGAGGGGGTCGGCGCCGGGCGTGGCCGCGGCCAGGAAGAGCGACCGTGCCTCGAAGACGAGCGACGCTGCGGCCGGCACGCTGGGACGGGCGAAGCGCGGCGCTCTGCCCGCCGGCGCACCGGCCGGGCGCATCGCCGCGGCGACGTCATCGCAGGTGAAGGCGAACCAGTCACAGCGATCGCCCTCGGGCGAGACCGCGGCGCGGACGTACTCCTGGCCGGCCGAGTAGAGCATCACGACGCTCGGGTCGGCGACGACGGTGGGCCGGCCCGACTGGGCGATGCGGACGGCCAGGCGGGGGAACACGAGCGTCGGCGCGTCGATCGCCCCGGCCGACTCGAAGTCGGGCTCGCTCGGATGACGCCGGAAGCGGCCGACCTTCACCCGAGGTGACGCGAACACGACCCCCCTCGGCTCGCCCAGCCACGTCGAGGACGCCGGAGATGGCGCGAGGCCGTGCATGGGGCGGCGGCCGCTCAGGGAGCCGGCGACGGGCGCTGCGCCGCGGGCTCGGCGACGGGCGGTGCCTTCGGAAAGGCCACGTACCCCTTCCCGACCGACCAGGTGAGGACCTCGACCCGCAGGCGGCCGGCCTGGACCGCGGGGTCCTGCTCGGCGAGAGCCCGTGCCTCCTCGGGCGTGGCGACCCGGTAGACGCAGGCGCCACGGTAGGCCGGGTCCTTCTGGTTCCCGAACGGACCGGCCAGGACCATCCTGCCGGACTCCGCCATCCGGCCGAGGTGGCCGATGTGCTGGCGCTGGATCTCTTCCAGGCGCTCCTTCGGATAGGCCGTCGGCTCGGAGGGGCGCATCAACAGGACGAGCTGGAGGGTCTCGAACTCGAACTTCTCGGGCGGCGCGGGCGCGCGGGCCGCGGGCTCCTGGGCGGCAGCGACGGTGGCGACGAGGGCGAGGGCGAGGAGGCGCACGAGGGCTCCCGGTGGTCGAGCTCTCGACGATACGGCCGGTGACACGTGGCTCGCTGCGACCTCGACGGGGCAGGTGGGCCCGGCGGTCCCCTTGGGTCCGCGCGTGTCACGCCGCCCTGGGCTGCGCCTCTGAGCTGGCCGCGCGCGCCGGGGACGATCGGACCGGCGAGCAAGGTCCTGATAGCGGCGGCTCGGGCAGCCGGCCAAGCTCGCGGTCATGCACCGCATGCTCCGCTCCCTGGCCCTCGCCGCGCTGACCCTCGCCGCGCTGCTCCTCGTCCCGGCCATCGCGCCGGCCCGCGCCGGCGACGTGCCCGGCGTCGCCGTCGGCGCCTGCTCGGGACCGGAGTACCACCGGCTCGACTTCTGGATCGGCGCCTGGGACGTGCGGGTCGAGGGCGGTGGGTTCGACGGCGACGACCGGGTCGAACCCATCCTCGGCGGCTGCGCGGTGCGCGAGTCGTGGACCGACGCGGACGGAAGCCAGGGCGAGAGCCTCTTCTTCCACGATCGCTCGCTCGGGCGCTGGAAGCAGGTGTGGGTCACCTCCGAGGGCACCTTCAAGGAGAAGCAGGAGGTCGAGGCACCCGAGGGTGCGATCCGCTTCCAGGGCGTGCTGGCCCGCCCTGGCGGCGGAACGGCGCTCGACCGGACCACCCTGCGCCGCCTCCCGGACGGCGGGGTGAGCCAGCGCATCGAGCAGTCGCTCGACGGCGGCAAGACATGGAATGCCTGGGAGGGCGTCCACGTCCGCAAGGAGCCCGCATGCACGTCCTCCGCCCACCACGCGCTCGACTTCTGGCTCGGCGACTGGGACGCCACGGTCCGAACGCGCAAGGCCCCGCAGTCGGAGGAGTGGGAGGAGGCGAAGGGCTCGAACCACGTGACCCGCGCCGACGGCGGATGCACCGTGGTCGAGGACTTCCACGCCGCAGGGCCGAAGCAACCGTGGACGGGCCGGAGCGTCTCGCAGTTCGTGCCCGCGGCCGGGCGCTGGAGGCAGACCTGGGTCGACGAGGGCAACAGCTTCCTCGCCTTCACCGGCGGACCGGAGGGCGCCGACTTCGTGCTCACCGGGGAACCGAAGACGCTGCCCGACGGAGGGACCCGCCAGATGCGGATGGTGTTCACCGCGATCGAGCGCGACGCGTTCCTCTGGCGCTGGGAGGCGACCCTCGACGGCGGCAAGAGCTGGCGGCCCCAGATGCTCATCGACTACCGGCGGCACCGGCCGGCGCCGCAGCGCCGGCTCGAGCGCGGGCGCCTCGTCTCGGCGGCGGACCCCGCCGCGAGCTTCGCCTTCGAGAGGTCCTTCGTGCCGGCGGGTGGCCAGACCGTCGACCTCTTCGGCATCGCGTCGGCCGAGCAGCACTTCTTCGTCGACGCGGCCCCCGACGGCTCGATCCGCCGCTTCTACTGGCTGCAGTTCGAGCACTTTCTCCCCGGCAACGACAGGGTCTACGACTACTCCGGCATCGACCAGCGACCGGTGCAGCTCGGCCCGCTCGCGTGCGCCGGCGACGTCCGGGTCAGCCCGGGGTACTTCACGATGGACGACCGGCCGGGCTCGGACTCGAAGGCCGCCGAGCGCTTCCTTCGAGAGAAGGGGTTCAAGCTCGACGGCACCTTCGCGACCCTGCGGCTCTTCCACCTGCCCGACCGCTCGCGGCGACGGGAGCTCATGATCATCTACGGCGAGGTCGTTCCTCCCGGTGCCTCCGAGAACGCCGTGACGGCGGCGATCACCCGCCACGCGCGGGAACACGTCGAGGTACGGTCGCTCAGGCGGTAGAGGCACGGGGGGCGGCGCGCCACCGCACTTCTTACCGGCCCCTGCACCCCTTCGGCCCGGGCGCGACGAAATCCTTCGAGGGATCGCGCACGAGCGAGCCCTCGGGCCAGGTCACCGGGAACGCGTACGTCGGGCCGCTGTGGCTGCGGTCGATCCAGAGCATCCCGCCGTCCTCGCCCATGAACAGCGTCGCGCGCTCGGACGCGCCGGTGTCCGCGCCGGCGGTGCCGACCGCATACCGGAGGCGCCCCGCCTCGTCGTAGTGGTGCTCGACCTTGAAGGTCGCGTGGTCGTCGCCCTCGGCGACGACGTACCGGCGGATCTTCCCGCGCTCGTCGAGCACCACGGTGCGCTCGAGGCCGTAGCCGCGCGGGCTCTTCTCCGGCGCGCAGATCTGGCTCTGGGTCCGCGTCCAGCGGTGAGCGGCGAGGGCGGCGTCGCCGTCGGCGACGAGGCGTCGCACGGCCTCGACGCTCGGGTGGCTCCGCCAGTTCGTGGCGGTGATCGGCCCGGGGCCGCTCGGCGCAGGCGAGGGCGCCGGGGCGGGCTTCTTCGGGGGCGGCGTGGTCGAGGCCTTCCGGGCCGGCCGCGGCGCGGGCTGGGGCGGCGGTGAGGTGACGCAGCCGGCCGCGAGCGCGGCGGCGAGCAGCGCGAGGCGCCTCATGACAGCGACGCGGCGATGTCCCGCGCGGCCTGCGCCGGGTCCTTCGCCGCGCGGAGCGGGCGCCCGATGACGAGCACGTCCGCGCCGGCGCGGACCGCCTCGGCCGGCGTGGCGACGCGGGCCTGGTCGCCCTTGTCGGCGCCCGGCGGGCGCACCCCCGGGACCACGAGCAGCGGCCCCGGCCCGACCGCGGCGCGCACCGCCGCGACCTCGTGGGGCGAGCAGACGAGGCCGCCCGCGCCCGCGCCGACCGCGAGCTTCGCGAGGCGCACCACCGCGGCCTCGGGCGGGCCGGCGAGGCCGATCGAGTCGAGCGCGGCGGCGTCGAGGCTCGTGAGCACCGTGACCGCGAGGATCCGCACGTTCGGCCCCGCGCCGCGCACCGCCGCGCGCACCATCTCCGCGCCGCCCTCGGCGTGCACGGTGAGGAGCGCGGCGCCGCTCCGCGCGGCGGAGCGCGCGGCGCCCTCGACCGTGTTCGGGATGTCGTGGAGCTTGAGATCGAGGAACACCGGCCTCCCGAGCGCCGCCGCCGCCTTCACCGCGGCGGGCCCTTCGGCCGTGAAGAGCTCGAGCCCCACCTTGAGCATGCCGACGTGCGGCGCGACGGCGCGCGCGAACGCCTCGCCCTCCGCCCACGACGGCGTGTCGATCGCTGCGCAGATCCGCTCGCGGGCTTCCATGTGCTCCCTCGGCGCCTCCGGCGCGCTAGGCCTTCCCCATCTGCATCCGGCCCACCTCGCGGACGAGGTGCTCGGCCTCGGCCTTCGGCAGGCGGTTCTTGGCCTCGAAGAGCACGAACGCGAGCAGCTCCTCGAGCGCCTCGAGCGCCCGGGCCCGCCCGGCGGCGCCCGGGTGCGTCCCCGTCGCGTTCGCGTTCTCGAGCACCTTCGTGGTCTCGAGGTCGCCGGCGGGGCTCATCGCGACGCCCTGGAAGAGCGGCCGCTTCGTCGCGGGCAGCGACTCGAACCAGCCGTTGATGCGGACGACCGCGTCGGGCGCGTGCGACGCGAGCGCGCCGTGCACGTGCTTCAGGATCCGCTTGTAGGTCTCGAACGGCCCGTGGTGAACCGGCGCGGGCGGCTCGACCTCGACCGGGAGCTCCGCGTCCGGCGGCGGCGCGGCCGCGCGCCGGGTCTGCTCGGCCGCCTCGAGCCGGCGCATGCCCTCGAGCAGCAGGTCGCGCATGCGCTCCGGGAGCTTCACGCTCGTGGCCTCGTCGGTCTGGCCCTCGAGGAAGGCGAACTTGCCGTCCACCTCCTCGAACGAGGCGAGGAAGAGCTCCTTCACCTGCGCCGAGACGCCCTCGTAGAGCTGGGCCGGTGTGAGCACGCCCTCGTCCACGAGCACCTGCCCGAGCGGCCGGCCGGCCTTCACCAGGTGGGAGGCCCGCTTCAGCGCCTCCTCGGTGATGAGCCCCTTCTGCACGAGCACGGGGCCGAGCCGGTCCCGGGGATCGCTCGAGGAGGCGTAGACGATCTGCCCGTCGCGGAAGTAGAGGCTGCGGCGCCGCTGCCGGCCGCCCTCGCCCGGGAAGCCGAGCAGGAGCACGCCGGACTTGAGCGAGGTGAAGATCGACTGCACCACCTCGCCCACGGAGAGCGACGAGAGCGTGCCAGCGAAGAAGTCCGTGGGCGCGTCCTCGCGGGCGGGCACGACGAGCGTGCAGGCCCCGCGCGCCGACACGAGCTCCACCGGCCCGCCGCCGGCGAGGCCGAGCGCCTCCGCCTCGTGCGGCGGCACGGTGATCTCGCCCTCCGGACCGACCTCGAGCTTCAGGCGCACGGGCGCTCCTCGGGGTGCGCTACGTCACCCGGGCCTTCGGGGTGAGCGCGGCGATGGTCTCGACCGCCTTCTTCGCGACCTCCGCGATCGGGACGAGATCGATCGGCGCCTTCGCGCCGGCCGGTGGAGGCGGCGCGTCGCGCAGCTTCCACTCCACCTTGCCCTCGGCGAGCCCCTTCTTGCCGATCGAGATCCGGATCGGGATGCCGATGAGGTCCGCGTCCTTGAACTTCACGCCGGCGCGCTCGCCGCGGTCGTCGTGCAGCACCTCGACGCCCGCCTCGGTGAGCGCCTTCACGACGCCCGCCGCGGCCTCCTCGAGCTCCGGCTCCGGCCCGAGCGTGAGCACCGCCACCTGGAACGGGGCGATCGACACCGGGAACTTGATGCCGTTCTCGTCGTGGTGGAGCTCGATGGCGGCGGCGAGGATGCGCTCCACGCCGATGCCGTAGGAGCCCATCACGATCGGCACGGCCTTCCCCTCCGCGTCGAGCACGGTCGCGCCCATCGAGTCGGAGTACTTCGTGCCGAGCTTGAAGATGTGGCCGATCTCGAGCGCCTTGAACACGTCGAGCGTGCCGTCGCAGCGCGGGCAGCCCTCGCCGGCCTGCACCGTCCGGAGCTCCGCGAGCTTCGTCTGCTTGCCGGAGAGGACGTCGCGCTTCACGTCGACGCCCTTCAGGTGGAAGCCGTCCTCGTTCGCGCCGGTGACCATGTCCTTGCGATCGGCCAGGCTCGGGTCGACGAAGACCGGCGCCTTCGAGAAGCCGACCGCGCCGAGGGAGCCGGCGTGGGCGCCCATGAGGCCCGGGATCTCCTCCGGGTGCGCCGGGCGGACCTCGACGGCGCCGGTCGCGGTCTGGAGCTTCGCCTCGTTGAGCTCCTGGTCGCCGCGCACGACCGCGACGACCGGCTTGTCGTCGGCGATGTAGACGAGCGTCTTCAGCTGCCGCTTCGCGCCGACGCCGTACGGCTGCCGCTGGAGCGCCTCGATGGTGACGACGCCCGGGGTCGCGAACTTCTCCGGGGCCGGGAGCCCGGCGCCGTCCGGCTCGGCCGGGAGCCTGGAGGTGGCCGTCTCGGTGTTCGCGGCGTAGCGGCACTTCGGGCACGCGGCGACGAGGTCCTCGCCGGCGTCGGTGCGGACCATGAACTCGGAGGACTCCGAGCCGCCCATCGAGCCCGAGTGCGCCTGCACCGCGACGAAGTCGAGCCCGCAGCGCGAGAAGATCCGCTCGTAGGCCCGGCGCTGGTCCTCGTAGCTCTTGTCGAGGCCGGCCCGGTCCACGTCGAAGGAGTAGGCGTCCTTCATCGTGAACTGGCGGACGCGGAGCAGGCCCGACTTCGGGCGCGGCTCGTCGCGGAACTTCGTCTGGATCTGGTACCAGACCTGCGGCAGC
>JAXLYA010000006.1:0-416098 GCA_046351695.1 Anaeromyxobacter sp.
GTTCGCGAGCGCGTGCAGCCCGATCGCCGCGGCCACCCAGCGCAGGCCGCCCGGGCGGCGGAAGGCCTGCAGCACCACGAGCGAGAGCCCGACGTGGAGCACCAGCGCGCTCGCCCGCTCGACGCCGCCCGCCGCAAGCGCGGTCGCCGGCGTGAACGCGAGCTTCGCCGAGAGGTTCATCGCGGCGTCGGCGCCGAGGAGCCCGAACGACGCGAGGACCGCCATCGCGAGCTTCACCGCGACGTAGCCGCCGACGAGGCCGACCGCCTCGAGGCCGCCGTGGCCGATCCCCATCATCACGCCCTCCGTCCGGCTCCGCTCCTTGATGAGGTACCGGTACCCGACCCAGCGGCCCGTCTCCTCGAAGAGCCCGGAGGTGAAGAACGAGAGGCCGAGGAACGACAGGAAGAGCGGCCCCTGGTTGCCGGTCTGCGCGGAGACCCAGCGGGCGAGCGGGACCTGCCAGGGCAGGCGGAGCACGAACTGGCTCACGAAGTAGACGAGGACCCCCACCCAGACCGCCCGCCAGGACGCGCCCGCGCGGCGGCGCCAGACCACGGCGGCGACGATCGGCAGGACGAACGCGCAGGTCGTCGAGACCGCGAGGGCGGCCCAGGTGGCGGGCTCGAGGGAGAACGTGGCGGGCGTGGGCATCGCGGGGAGGCTCCTGGTCAGTGTCTGTTGTCTGCATACGCCATACATTCGAGCTCACGCAAGGCCCCCTCCGGACCCGAGGGGGAACGCGGGCTTGCGCGCCGGCCGCCCGTCTGCGATGAAGCGGCGCCTTGACGCTCCTCCACGCCGCCGGCCTGTCCCTCTCCTTCGGGAGCCGCACCGTCTTCGACGGCCTCACCCTCACCCTCGAGGAGGGCGAGCGCGTCGGCCTCGTGGGCGTGAACGGCTCGGGCAAGTCCTCGCTCATGCGGATGCTCGCGCGCGTCTCGCCGCCCGACCGCGGCGAGGTCCAGCTCCGGCGCGGGGCGCGGGTCACCTACCTGCCCCAGGAGCCGGAGTTCCCGGAGGGCGCGACGGTCGCCTCCGAGCTCGAGGTGGCCCGGGCGCCGCTCAAGGAGGCCCTCGCCGCCCACGAGGCGCTCGCGGCCCGACTCGCGGGGGCTCACCCGGAGGAGCAGCACGGGCGGATGCTCGCCGAGCTCGCCGCGCTCTCCGATCGCATCGAGCACCTCGGCGGCTGGGACACCGCCCACGAGGCCCGGCAGCTCCTCGACCGGCTCGGCGTGAAGGACTGGGACCGCCCGGTGGCGGAGCTGTCCGGCGGGACGCGGAAGCGGGTCGCCATCGCGCGGGCCCTGCTCTCGCACCCCGACCTCCTGCTCCTCGACGAGCCCACGAACCACCTCGACGCCGACACCGTGGACTGGCTCGAGGAGGAGATCGACCGGTTCCCGGGCGCGCTGCTCCTCGTCACGCACGATCGCTACTTCCTCGACGACCTCGTGGACCGGATGGTCGAGATCACGCCGGGCGCCGGCGTCACGAGCTGGCCGGGCAACTACGAGGCCTACCTCGAGCAGAAGCTCGTCGCCGAGGAGCTCTCCGAGGTCTCCGAGCACAAGCGCCAGCGCTGGATCGCCCAGGAGGTCGCCTGGCTCCGGCGCGGCGTCGAGGCCCGGCGCACGAAGTCGAAGGCGCGCATCCAGCGGGCCCGGCAGCTGCTGGCCGAGAAGGGGTTCCAGCGGCCGAAGGTCGCGGAGCTCCGGCTCGCCGAGGCGCCGCGGCTCTCGCACGTGGTCCTCGAGGCGAAGGGCGTCGCGAAGCGCTTCGGGGAGCGGAAGATCCTCGAGGGCGTGGACTTCACGCTCGGCCGCGGCGAGCGCGTCGGCATCGTCGGGCCGAACGGCGCCGGGAAGACGACCTTCCTGCGGATCCTCCTCGGCGAGCTCGCGCCCGACGCCGGGACCGTCGTCGCCGGCCAGCGGACGAGGGTCGCCTACCACGACCAGCAGCGCGCGCTCCTCGACCCGGACCAGACCGTCTACGAGGCCGCCGGCGGCTCCCCGCCCGGCGGGCACGGCGGCGAGGACTTCGTCGAGATCGGCGGCCGCAAGGTCATCCTCCGCGACTACCTCGACGATCTCCTCTTCCCGCCCTCGATGCAGAAGATGGCCGTGAAGGCCCTCTCCGGCGGCGAGCGCAACCGGCTGCTCCTCGCGCGCCTCTTCCTCGAGGGCGCGAACGTGCTCGTCCTCGACGAGCCCACGAACGACCTCGACCTCGTCACGCTCAACGTGCTCGAGCGGCTGCTCCTCGAGTTCCAGGGCTCGGTGCTGCTCGTCACCCACGACCGGTACTTCCTCGACAAGGTCGCGACCGCCGTGCTCGCCATCGAGGGCGACGGCAAGGCGACCCGCTGGCCCGGGAACTACGAGACCTACCGGACGCTGAAGGACCAGGCGGAGGCGCAGCGGAAGGCCGATGCGGCCACCGTCCCCGGATCGGGTTCCGGTTCTGGTTCCGTTCACCCTGAGCGTAGGCCCGCGCAGCGGGCCGTAGTCGAAGGGCGAACGGACGGGACCGCGCCCCCGAAGCGCAAGCCCGGCAAGCTCTCCTTCAAGGAGCAGCGCGAGTTCGACGGCATCGAGGCCGCCATCCTCGCCGCCGAGGAGCGGAAGTCCGCCCTCGAGGCGACGCTCGCCGACCCCGAGACGTACCGGAAGGACGGCGCCGCCGTGGCGAGCCTGCGGGCGGACCTCGACGCCGCGACCGCCGAGGTCGAGCGGCTCTACGCGCGCTGGCAGGAGCTCGAGGCGCTGAAGGGCGCGTGAGCCGCCTTTCAGCGAAGCCTTCGCCGGAGCCGCCTACACCGGCACCTTCGGCAGCTTCGCGAGCGACTCCTTCACCTTCTGGGCCGGGTACTCGTAGTCCTCGAGCTTGCCCTCGAAGTACTGCTCGTAGCTCGCCATGTCGACGTGGCCGTGGCCCGAGAGGTTGAAGAGGATGGTACGCGGCTTCCCCTCCTTCTTCGCCTCGAGGGCCTCGTCGATGGCCGCGCGGATCGCGTGGCTCGACTCGGGCGCCGGGATGATGCCCATGGTCTGCGCGAGCTGGACCGCCGCGTCGAAGCACGAGACCTGCCCGACGGCGCGCGGCTCGACGAGCTTGTGGTTCACGAGCAGCGACACGAGCGGCGAGGCGCCGTGGTAGCGCAGGCCGCCGGCGTGGATGCCGGGCGGCATGAAGTCGTGGCCGAGCGTGTACATCTTCACGACCGGCGCCATCTTCGCGGTGTCGCCGAAGTCGAAGTCGTAGACGCCCTTCGTGAGCGTCGGGCAGCTCGACGGCTCGACCGCGACGACGCGCACCTGCTTCCCGGCCGCCTTGTCGGCGAGGAACGGGAAGGCGATGCCGGCGAAGTTGGACCCGCCGCCGTGGCAGCCGATGACGACGTCCGGGTAGTCACCCACGAGCGCGAGCTGCTTCTTCGCCTCGAGGCCGATGATGGTCTGGTGCAGGCAGACGTGGTTCAGCACCGAGCCGAGCGCGTAGCGGGTGTCCTCGTGGGTCGCCGCGTCCTCGACCGCCTCGGAGATCGCGATGCCGAGCGAGCCCGGGCTCGAGGGATCCTGGGCGAGGATCCCGCGGCCGGCGTTCGTGCGCGGCGAGGGCGACGGGATCACCTCCGCGCCCCACAGGTGCATCATCATCTTCCGGTACGGCTTCTGCTCGTAGGACACCTTCACCATGTAGACGGTGCACTCGAGCCCGAACATCTTGGACGCGAGAGCCATCGAGGTGCCCCACTGCCCGGCGCCGGTCTCGGTGGCGATGCGCTTCGTGCCGGCGAGCTTGTTGTAGTAGGCCTGCGGCACCGCGGTGTTCGGCTTGTGCGAGCCGGCCGGCGAGACGCCCTCGTACTTGAAGTAGATCTTCGCGGGCGTGCCGAGCGCCTCCTCGAGCCGCCTCGCGCGGAAGAGCGGGCTCGGGCGCCACAGGCGGTAGATCTCGCGCACCGGCTCCGGGATCGGGATCCAGCGCTCCGCCGACATCTCCTGCTCGAGCAGGCCCGGCGGGAAGAGCGGCAGCATGTCCTGCGGGGTCACCGGCTTCAGCGTGCCGGGGTGGAGCACCGGCTGCGGCGGCGCGGGCAGGTCGGCCGCGATGTTGTACCAGTGCGTCGGGATCTCGCTCTCGGGCAGCAGGATCTTCGTGTCGTTGGACATGGAACCTCGAAGCGTGGCACGCCCCGCGCGGGATCGCAACGGATAGCTGTCCGGTTGAACGGAATCCCCTCGCGGAGGCGGCCGTGCGCCTCAGGGGAGCGCGACGGCGAGCGCCACCCGGCGCGGCCCCGCCGCGACCGCGAACCCGCCGGACGCCTCGGCCGCCGGGAGGAGGCAGCCGACGGCCCCACCCCACGCCGCCCCGGCGACGACGTCGGTGGCCCAGTGCCGGTCGCCCGCCACGCGCAGCCAGCCCGTCGCCGCGGAGAGCGCGAGGCCGCCGCCCATGAGCCACCCCCACCAGCGGTGCCCGCGCAGCCGCGCGACGGTGCCCGCCGCCGCCGCGGCCGCGAACGCGGTCGCGGTGTGGCCGGACGGAAAGGACATCCGCGCCTTCGCGGACCCGCCTGGCCCGCTCCCGTCCCACCCGTACGGCCGCTCGCGCGCCGTCGAGACCTTCCCGAGCTCGGTGCCGAGCGTCGCGACGGCCCCCGCCTCCGCGACGAGCAGCGCGTCCTCGAGCGCGGCCCGGCCGCCGGCGTCGAGGTCGACGAGGGCCGGCAGCGCGAGGGCGAGCGCCGGCGTGCCCACCCCGAGCACGTCGGAGGCCACCGCCGCGCGTCCGGGGTGGCGCCACAGGAGCTCGCGCCGTGCCCACGCGTCGGCCCGGTCCGGCGCGCAGATCCGGCAGGACGGCGGCAGGGCCCTCGGGGCGAGGAGGTGCAGCGCGAGCGCCGCGGAGGCCGCGGCCGCCGTGACGGTGGCGGGTCGCGCGAGCCCCGCCGCCTCGCCGGGTTGCGCGGCGAGCAGCGTCGTCAGCACGGCCGCGAGGAGCACGGCCGGACTCTACCCTGCCCTCCCCCGCGCTCGGTAAGATCGGCCCCGTGCAGAAGACCCCCGCCCAGGTCCTCGCCCCCCGCGAGGGCGCAATCGCCGAGACGCCGCTCCCGGTCCTGCTCGCCGCCATCGCCGCCGAGGAGCGCACGCTCACGCTCGAGCTGCGCGTGCGCGCGCTCGAGAAGCGGATCCAGTTCGAGGACGGCTCGCCGGTCGCCTGCCGCTCGAACCTCCTGCACGAGACGCTCGGGCGGTTCCTCGTCGAGAAGGGCAAGCTCGCCGAGGACGCCTACCAGCGCGCGCTCCAGGAGAGCGCCGCCACCGGCCGGCGGATGGGCGAGGTGCTCGTCGCCGGGAAGCTCGTCGCGCCCTTCGAGCTCTACCGGCTCATGCAGCAGAACCTGGCGCTCAAGATCCTCGACGCCTTCCGCTGGGTGGACGCGCGCTGGCGGCTCTCCGGCGAGGCCGAGGCGGCCGAGCTCGCCCTGCGCGTCAACCCTGCCCAGCTCGTCCTCACCGGCTGTGCGACGTTCCTGCCCTTCGAGGTCGTCGCCGGCGGCCTCGAGCTCGCGCCGGGGCAGCGGCTCGCCCTCGCCGAGCGCCCGCGGCACGACCTCGCCTCGCTGAAGCTCTCCTCCCGCGAGGCGAAGCTCGTGAAGCTCCTGCGCGACGGGCCGGCGTTCGAGGCGCTCCCTGCCGCGGCCGGGCTCGACCCCGAGGAGACCCAGCGGCGGCTCTACGCGCTCTCGGTGCTCGGCATCGTCCGGCCGCTCGCGCCCGGCGAGGCGCCGCCGGCGCCGGCGCCCGAGCCGGCCGCACCCGCCGCTCCGCCGGCGACCGCGGCGGCGGCCCCCACGCCCGCCGCTGCCGCCGGGCCGGAGCCCACGACGACGGCAGTCCTCGTCGAGGAGACCGAGGAGCTGCGCAACGACCTCGCCGCGCGCTGGCTCGAGCACCGCGGCAAGGACCCCTTCGACCTCCTCGGCGTATCGGAGACGGTGACCGCCCCCGCGCTGCGCGGCGCCTTCCTCGCCCTCGCAGATCGCTTCGCGCCGCTGCGCTTCACCTCCGCCGACCTCCGCGAGAAGGCCGAGGGGCTCCTCGCCGCGCACGCGCGCGCGTACGGCGCGCTCTCCGACGCCGAGCAGGCCGGCCTGTGGCGGAAGCGCCGCGCCGCCGCCGCCGAGAAGGCCCGCGGGCAGAAGCCGAAGGGCGCCGCCGAGGCGTTCCGGATCCAGACCGATCTCCTCGACGCGGGGAGCCAGTTCCAGGAGGGGCTCAGGAAGCTGCAGGCGAACCAGCCGCGGGCCGCGGCCGACCTCTTCCAGTACGCGGCCGACATCGAGCCGAAGGCGGCGCACCGGGCCCACCTCGCGTGGGCCCGCTACCTCGTCGACGTCGAGCACAACGGGAAGGCCGCCCTGCGCGAGCTCGGGGAGATCGTCCGCACCGAGCCCGCGAGCTTCGACGCCGCCTTCTTCCAGGGCGAGGTCATGCGCGCCCAGGGCCTGTACGCCGAGGCCGAGGACGCCTACCGCCGGGCGCAGCGGGCGAACCCCCGGGACCCGCGGCCCCAGGCGCTCGCGCTCGAGATGCTGCGGCTGAAGAAGCAGGCCCGGTGACCGCGCGGCCCCGGGCCCGCGCCCGCGCTACTTCTGCTCCGCGTCCTGGTTCTTCTTGATGACGAACGCGAGGCCCGCGTACAGCGCGATGGGCGTGATGCCGTACAGGTACGGCGCGTGGGAGACGCCCTCGGAGAAGGCGCCGCTCGACTTCGCCGGGAGCTCCGGCAGGCCGAGCTGCTTGAAGTTCACGCCCGCCGGCGCGAGGTAGAGCACCTGCGTGCCGCCGCCCTCGGTCTCGCCGTAGATGTGCGGGTTGTACTTCTTCGCGTCCGCCGCCTGGCGCGCCTTCGCGATCGCGAGGAGCTCCTTGCGGGTCCCGTAGATCACCGCCTGGGCCGGGCAGACCTCGCAGCAGGCCGGGTTGGCGACCGCGTACGCGGTCCCCTTCTTCTTCTCCGGCTCACGGCGGTGGTTGCACAGCTCGCACTTCACGATGAGCGGGATCGGGTCGTCCCACTGGAACTTGGGGACGTTGAACGCGCAGCCGATCTGGCAGTAGCGGCAGCCGACGCAGAGCCCGCGGTCGTAGATCACGATCCCGGTGCCCTTCACCTCGGCGTACGGGCGGTCCTCGTGCTTGAAGAGGTCCCGCTTGCCGCGACCCTCCTTGTGCAGCGCGCCCATCATGCAGACGGACACGCAGGAGGGATCCACGCAGTGCATGCACTGCTGCTTCATGTAGGCGTGCTGGTCGCCGTCGACGAAGGCCTTGATGATGTTCTTCGTCGAGCCGTTGAGGTCCTGCGGGGCGTCGTAGACGCCGCCGTTGGCCTCCACCTTGTCAGGCGGCAGGTTGTTCGAGACCTTGCACGCGGACTGGCAGGCGCGGCAGCCGACGCACTTGGTGGCGTCGAAGAGCATGCCGACGGCGTCCTCCTCGACCTCGTGCGTGTGCCGGGCCTCCGCGACGACGGGCAGGCTGACGGCCGCGCCGGCGACCGCCGCGCCCTTCAGAAGGTCTCTGCGTGAGATCGACATGCGTCCCCTCCGGGTGTCTTGCTCGGGTGTGGAGGCCGCCCGCCGGGCGGCCGAGACGGCGCTTGACGCCCATCCATTTGCAGGATGCATTCCTTTGAAAACACTTTGGTTTACCGGGCGGAGCCCGCACGGTTTGCGCCTTGAGCCGGATCAAGGGGCCCCGGACGCAGCGTTTGCGACCGGGAGGGGCCCTCCCGTCCCGCAGGGTCGGACTCGCGGGTCGAACGTCGGACCGGGCGCACGCCGCGCCCCGACCACGGAGACCTCCCCCATGACCGCACGCTTCCCCTCCCTCGCCCCCGCCGTAGTCGCCCTCGCCCTCGTCGCCGCCTGCGGCCAGGACGACTCCGCCCTCTCGTCCGCCCGCGCCGCGAGCCGCGAGGGCGGCGGCGAGCGCGAGCACGCCCGCAAGCTCCTCTCGACCGAGCGCTTCGCCGGCCTCGTGCGCCCGTACACCGGCGCGACGAACGCGATCCGCGGCGTCGCGGGCGGCGGGCTCCCGTGGGTCTTCGACGAGATCGAGGCCCGGCTCTCGAGCGACGGCATGTTCCGCGTGAAGGCGGAGGGGCTCGTCATCGACCCGAACGACCAGACCGCGAAGGACCGCGGCGTCGCCGGCACGAACCCCAGCGCGACCATGAAGGCGATCCTGTCCTGCCAGACCATCGTGAACGGCGCGGCGCAGGTCGTGAACGTCTCCACCGCGGCCTTCCCGGCGACGCCCGAGGGCGACGTCGAGATCGCCGACACCATCGCCGTCCCGAGCCCGTGCTTCGCCCCGATCGTCTTCGTGACCTCCGGCGGCGGCGCCTGGTTCGCGGCGAGCGGGTTCTAGCCGGCGAGCAGCTACGCTCGGGTCGTCCCCCTCACGTCCGTACGCTCGAGCGCTGCCACGCTCGGGTCCGTACGTCCCGAGCGTAGCCACCGCGTCAGCGGTGGCGGAGTCGAGGGATGGCGGGGCTCGGCCTCGCGGCCGCCGGCTGCGCGACGGTCGCCACCGGCACCGGCGCCGGCACCCTCACCCGCGAGGGCGCGAACGCCGGCCAGGTCGCCTTCGCGTGGCGCAGCGAGGACGGCGGCCAGACCGGCCGCCTCGCCGCGACGCTCGCGGACGGCCGCCGCTTCGAGGGGCCGTTCTTCCAGATCACGCGCAGCGTCGACCGCACGCGCTGGGACGCGATGTGGGCGGGCTGGGACTACGGCTGGCGCGGCTGGCGCCGCGGCTGGGCGCCGCTCCCCGAGGTCGACCACGCCACGACGTACTCGGGCCGGGTGGTCGCGAACCTCGCGGCGCCGGACGGCACGCGCATGCGGTGCAAGCTCCAGCTCCAGAGCCCGCGGAGCGGCCTCTCGGGCGGCGGCGAGGGCGTCTGCCAGGTGCGCGGCGACGGGACGGTGGATGTGACGCTCTAGCCGCGCACGACCTTCCGCACGCCCTTCGCCTCGAGCCACCTCACGACCCGGTCGCGCTGATCGCCCTGCAGCGCGATCGCGTCGCCCTCCACCGTGCCGCCGCAGCCGAGCGCGCGCTTCGCCTCGTGGGTCCAGGCCTCGAGGACCTTCGCCGGAAGCTCGAGCTTCTCGACGACGGTCGCCTCCTTGCCGCCCCGGCCCTTCCGCTCGAGGCGCACGACCGCGCGCGCGGGGCCCTTCGGCGGCGCGGCGGGCTCGGGCGTGGGCGCCTCCGGCGCGGGCGCGTA
Organism: Anaeromyxobacter sp.; assembly: GCA_046351695.1. Lineage (GTDB taxonomy): Bacteria > Myxococcota > Myxococcia > Myxococcales > Anaeromyxobacteraceae > Anaeromyxobacter. The sequence goes on from JAXLYA010000006.1 coordinate 9,322, forward strand.
GCCCTCCGGGAGCTGGGCCTTCAGCTTCGCGAAGGCCGAGTTGAACGGGCCCTCGGGTGCGTCGACGGGGGGCGGCTTCTTCGACTTCACGCCGCCTCCGGCTTCCTCGGCGCGTCGGGCCAGGCGTACCGGAGCCGCTGCTGCTCCCGGTACGGGTAGATGTCGACGATCTCGCCGTGCCGGACCCGCTCCTGCATGCCGCGCCACCAGCCGGCCGAGAGGAGCTCGCCGTGCGCCTCGAGGAACACCTGGCGCAGCCGGCCGGGAAGCCCGAGGAACGGCAGGAACTCCTCCGGGAAGACGTCGTCCTTGCCGACGTAGAACGCCGGCTCCGACGAGCCACCCCAGCCGTAGAGGTCGTCGTCGTCGCCGCCGCCGGGGCCGCCCCCGCCGGAGGGCATGTCGCGGAAGTTGCACTCGGTCACGCGGGCGAGCTCGTCGTAGTCGTAGAAGATGACGCGGCGGTTGCGGGTCACGCCGAAGTTCTTGAGCAAGAGATCGCCCGGGAAGGTGTTCGTCGCCGCGAGGTCGCGGAGCGCCTGGCCGAAGTCGAGCACCGCCTGCCGCGCGGTCCACTCGTCGGCCTCGCGGATGAAGAGGTTGAGCGGCATGAGCCGGCGCTCGGCGTAGAGGTGCTTCAGCCGCACGAGCCCGCCCCGCTCCTCGATGGAGCCCGCGCAGAGCCCGCGGAGCTCCTCGAGCACCTCCGGCGAGAAGCGCGCGAGCGGGAACTCGAGGTCGCGGAACTCCTGCGCGTCGACGAGCCGGCCGGCGCGGTCGTGGCGGAAGACGTGCCGGTACTTGTCCATGACCTCGCGCCGGGTGGTCTGCTTCGGCGGGGCGAAGACGTCCTTGATGACCTTGAAGACGAGCTCGAGCCCGGGGAGCGTGAAGACGGTCATCACGAGCCCGCGGTCTCCGCGGGCCGGCACGAACCGGTCGCCGCTCTCCTCGAGGTGGCGCACGAGCTCGCGGTACATCTCGGTCTTGCCGTGCTTCTCGAAGCCGATCGAGATGTAGAGCTCGGAGCGGCGCTTCTGCGGGAGCAGCGAGGAGAGGAAGCCCACGAGGTCGCGCGGCGAGGGCGCCTCCACGTGGAAGTAGCTGCGGGTGAAGCTGAAGACGATCGACACGTCCTCCGGCGTGAACAGCGCCGCGTCGAGCACGATGCCGCGCTCGCCGTGCACGAGCGCGAGGACGAGCGGGGTCGTGAAGCGGCCGCGGCGGATCCGGCCGGCGAGGTAGGCGCCCTTCCCCCGGAAGAACACCGGTGCGGCCATCTCGACGGCGTCGATGGGCTGCCCGTCGCGGAGCTCGCGCAGGTGGGCGTCGAGCTCGATGGCGGCGAGCCGCGCGTCGCGGGCGAGGTCCTCGTAGGGCACCCCGAAGCCGAACGCCTCCAGGATCTTCCGGAGGAGGTGATCGGTCGTGACCTCGCGGCGGAAGGTGCGGACCGGAAACGCGGCCGTGCGCGGGGCGGGCGCGTCCATCGCGAGGAACTCGATGTCGCGGTCGACGCCCACGGTCGCGAACACGCGCCGGGTGACGGAGTTGAAGAAGGTGAGCGCGATCTCGGCGGCGGGGAGCCCCTCCACCGCGGCGAGGTAGCGATCCTTGAGCCGCCGCCAGACCTCCCGGTCGTGCGCCGCCCCGCCGAGCTCGGCGCGCACCGCGCCCACGGTCTCGTTGACGATCCGCTCCCCGAGGTCGAGGCGCTCCCGGGCGTCGTCCTGGGCCTCCGCCCAGGCCCGGCGCTCGAAGCGCTCGCGGGCGCGCGCGGTGATCCGGCCGCGCTCGCCGATGAACACCTCGAAGCCGGCGCGGATCGCCTCGGTGCCGGCGCGGCTCAGATCGGCGGTGAGGTCGGCCATGAGGCCGGCATCATACCGCCTGCGACCGGCCGTGCGGCGGCGCTTCGCGGCGCCCTCAGGCCGCGTCCCGCCCCGGCTCGGCGCGGGCCACCGCCGCCGCCGGCTTCTCGAAGAGGTAGTGCGAGACGATCCACTCCCGCCCGCCCCGGTAGCCCCACATCTCGGCGCAGGCCATGAAGAAGATCCGCCACATCGCGAGCCGCCGGGGCGCCTCCGTCTCACCGTAGGTGTGGGCGAAGATCGCCAGCACCTCGTCGCGGGCCGCGTCGAGATTCCGCAGCCAGGCCTCGGAGGTCCGCTGGTAGTGGTGGCCCGGCACGCGCCAGTGGCGCCCGATGCGCAGGTCCTTCTGGAAGTAGAGGAGCAGGTGGTCGGACGGCATCTGGCCGCCCGTGAAGAAGTTCCGGGTCATCCAGTCGGAGGGCCCCTTGTCCTCGTACGGGTAGGCGTGGTCGCGGTGGGTGAAGATGTGGACGAAGAGCTTCCCGCCCGGCACGAGCCAGCGCGCCACCCGCGACATCATCTCCTCGTAGTTGCGGAGGTGCTCGAACATCTCGACCGACACCACCCGGTCGAAGCGCTCGTCGGTGTCGAAGAAGCGCGCGTCGGCGGTGCGCACCTCCACGTTCGCGAGCCCCCGCGCCTTCGCGCGCGCCTCGATGAACCGCTTCTGGTCCCGCGAGTTCGAGACCGCGAGGATCCGCGCCCTCGGGAAGAGCGCCGCCATGAAGAGCGTGAGCGAGCCCCACCCGCAGCCGAGCTCGAGGATGCGCATCCCGTCCTCGAGCCCCGCGCGCTGCACGGTGAGGGCGAGCATCGCGTCCTCGGAGGAGGCGAGGTCCGCGCCCGGGCCGCTCCAGAGGCCGCAGGAGTACTTGAGCCGCGGCCCGAGGACCTTCTCGAAGAACTCCGGAGGCACCTCGTAGTGCTGCTCGTTCGCGGCGTCGGTGTGCACCGCGACCGGGCTCTGGCGGCAGGCGTCGACCCAGGCCATCACCCGCTCCTGCCACGCGTCGGGCTCGCCGCGCCCCTCCTCGTCGAGGCGGGACTGGCAGATCCGGCGGATGCCCAGGCGGACGAGCGCGTCGGGCACGAGGCCGCGCTCCACGAGATCGAGGACGAGGGACATGGTTCAGGGCTCCCGGGTGCGGGGGACGGCGGGGAGGCGCTCGAGGAGCGCCCGGAGGACGGCGAACAGGATCAAGGTCACGGGGACGGCGACGGAGGCCCACGCGCCCACGGCGCGCACGTTCGCCCAGGCGTACTTGCCCATCGTGCCCCAGAGGTCCGCGGTGAGCTCCGCCCGGACGCCCTCCACCGTGAGGCCGAGCGGCGGCGCGCCGAAGAGCCACGCGCCGGCCTGAAAGAACGGGATGTAGAGGAGGAGCTGGAGCGGGTACGCGGCGTAGTTCGCGACCTGGATGGCGGGCTGGTTGAGCCGGAGCGCCGCCGCGGCGAGCGCGCACGCGAGCGTCGTGAGCCCGAGCACCGGCAGCGTGCCGACGGTCAGCCCGAGCGCGAGCGCGAGGGCGAGCGCACCCGGCGTCACGCCCTGCGTGAGCTGGCGGGCGATCGGGTCCACGAGCCGGGCCTTGAGGAACGCCTTCACGCCTGCTCCATAACGCCGGGCAGCGAGCTGGACAACCCTTGGACGCACCCTGGACGGGCCATGATTTCCGACCGCCTCACCGGTACATCCTCCCTGTCATGACCGGGCTCCCGCTCGCCCTCGCCGCCTCGTCCACGCTCATCCTCGCGTCGATGCTCGCGTTGTGGTTCGTGTCGCTCCGCCTGAGGGATGCGTCGATCGTCGACGCCTTCTGGGGCACCGGGTTCGTCCTCGCGGCCTGGGCCGCGGCGCTTGCCTCGGGGGCCCTCGAGCCCGCCCGGCCTCGCGCGCTCCTCGCGCTCGCGCTCGTGACGCTCTGGGGGCTCCGGCTCACCTGGCACATCCACCGCCGGAACGCCGGGCACGGCGAGGACCGCCGCTACCAGGCCATGCGCGCCCGCCACGGCGACCGGTTCGGCCTCGTCTCGCTCGGCACCGTGTTCCTGCTCCAGGGCGCGCTCGTCATCCTCATCTCGCTGCCGCTCCAGGCGGCGGCGTCCGCGACCGCCTCGCCGCTCGGCGCCCTCGACCTCCTGGGCGCCGCGATCTTCCTCGTCGGCTTCCTCTTCGAGGCCCTCGGCGACGCGCAGCTCGACCGCTTCAAGGCCGACCCCGCGAACCGCGGGAAGGTGATGGACCGGGGCCTGTGGCGCTACACGCGGCACCCGAACTACTTCGGCGACGCGCTGCTGTGGTGGGGCTTCGGCCTCCTCGGCCTGGCCGCGGGCGCCCCGTGGACGCTCGTCTCGCCGGCGGTGATGACCTGGCTGCTCCTGCGCGTGTCCGGGGTCGCGCTCCTCGAGAAGGACATCGGCGAGCGGCGGCCCGCGTACCGCGACTACGCCGAGCGCACGAGCGCGTTCGTGCCCTGGTTCCCGCGCGGGCCGCGCGCCGGGGCGGAGGGCCGCGCGTGAACCTGCCCGCACTCCTCCTCGGCCTCGCCGCCGTCGCCGGCAACGTGCTCGGCGTCTGGTTCCTGCGGGAGGTCCCCTCCCCCTACCGCCCCGGCGACGTCGGCGCGTGGCTCGCCGGCACGCACGCTCACCCGGGTGCGACGCTCGCCTCGGCGTGGTCGTTCGTGGTGGGGCTCGTCGCGCTCGCCGCGTTCGCGTCGGTGATGACCTCCGCCACGCGCCCCGAGCGGCCGGCGCTCGCGCGTGCGGGCTGGGCCCTCGTCGCATACGGCGCGCTCCTCAACGCCGCGGGCTGCGTGACCCCGGCGGTCGTCGCGGGCTTCGTCGCCCCGCCGCCCGACGCCGCGGGCGTCGCGGTCGGGAAGGCGCTCCTCGCGATCACGCTGCACCTCGACGCCGCGTTCAACCTGCTCCTCGGCCTCGGCCTCCTCGCGGTGAACGCAGGGCTCGGCAAGGCGTCGGGCTGGCCGCTCTGGCTCCGGCTCCTCGGCGCCGCGGCCGGGCTCGCGAGCCTGCCGGTGTTCCTGCAGTGGCGGGCGGACGCCTACGCGGACCTGCTCGCCATCTCCGGGCCGCTCTGGCTCACCTGGTTCGTGGTGGTGAGCGTGCGGGCCGGTCTGGGGCGAACCTGACGGGGGAGGCGCCCCGGCTGGCCGGCGCTTATAGAGGGCGCGCACCCCCGAGTCCCCAGCAGGAGGCCCCATGGTCCCGTCGTCCGTCCGGCTCCGCCCCGTCGCGCTCGCGGCGCTGCTCTTCCTCCCGGCGGTCGCCCGCGCCGAGCTGCCTCCGCTCCTCGACCGCGAGCTCTTCTTCGGAAACCCGGAGATCGCCGGGGCGACGCTCTCGCCGGACGGGAGGTACATCGCCTTCCTGAAGCCATGGAAGGACGTCCGGAACGTCTGGGTGAAGAAGGTGGGCGAGCCTTACGAGAAGGGCCGGCTCGTCACGGCCGACCCGAAGCGCCCGATCCCCGGCTTCTTCTGGACCCGCGACGCGAAGTACATCCTCTTCGTCCAGGATCACGACGGCGACGAGAACTACAACGTCTGGGCCGTGGACCCGGCGGCGCCGAACGAGGCGGGCAAGGACGTCCCGCCCGCGCGCAACCTCACCGACGCGAAGGGCGCGCGCGCGCAGATCTACAACCTCCCGAAGCGGTCCCCCGACGTCCTCTGGGTCGGCCTCAACGACCGCGATCCGGCATGGCACGACCTCTACCGGGTCGAGGTCTCGACCGGAAAGCGCACCCTCGTCCGAAAGAACACCGAGAAGGTGGCGGGCTGGGTCTTCGACAACGCGGGCGCGCTGAGGCTCGCGCTGCGCACCACCGACAAGGGCGACACCGAGCTCCTGAAGGTGGGCGGCGACGCCCTCACCCCCATCTACACCTGCACCGTCTTCGAGACCTGCGGTCCGGTCCAGTTCGAGCGGGGCGACCGCCGCGTGTACCTCGAGACCAACAAGGGCGACGCCGACCTCGTCCGGCTCGCGCTCCTCGACCCCGCGACCGGCAAGGAGACGCTCGTCGAGTCGGATCCCGAGGGCCGCGTGGACTTCGGCGCCGCGCTCTTCTCGGAGAAGACCGAGTCGCTCGTCGCGACGTCCTACGACGACGAGCGGGTCCGCGTGCGCTTCCACGACAAGGGCTTCGAGGCCGACTACCGGTTCCTGCAGTCGAAGCTGCCGGGGAAGGAGCTCCTGCTCACCTCCTCCACGCGGGACGACGGCCGCTGGACCGTCTCGGCGTACGGCGACACCGAGCCGGGCGCGATCTACCTCTTCGATCGAAAGGCCCGGAAGCTGACGCTCGAGTACGTCGTCCGAGAGAAGCTCCCCCGCGCGGACATGGCCGAGGCGAAGGCGATCCGGTACCCGTCCTCCGACGGCCTCCAGATCCCGGCGTATCTCACGCTCCCGCGCGGCGTGCCGGCGAAGGACCTGCCGCTCGTCGTCCTCCCGCACGGAGGCCCGTGGGCGCGCACGCACTTCGGGTTCTGGAACCTCCCCCAGTTCCTCGCGAACCGGGGCTACGCGGTCCTGCAGCCCAACTTCCGGGGGTCGACCGGCTACGGGAAGAAGTTCCTGAACGCCGGCAACGGGCAGTGGGGCGACCTCATGCAGGACGACCTGACCTGGGGCGTGAAGGCGCTCGTCGCGCAGGGCGTCGCCGACCCGAAGCGCGTCGCGATCATGGGCGGCTCCTACGGCGGCTACGCCACGCTCGCCGGCGTCGCGTTCACGCCGGACCTCTACGCGGCCGCGGTCTCCATCGTCGGGCCCTCGAACCTCATCACCCTCCTCGAGACCATCCCGCCCTACTGGGAGTCGATCCGGGTGATCTTCCACCAGCGGATGGGCGACCCGAACACGCCCGAAGGGAAGAAGCAGCTCGAGCGCCAGTCCCCGCTCAACTCCGCCGCGCGCATCAAGACCCCGCTCCTCGTCGTCCAGGGCGCGAACGACCCGCGCGTGAAGAAGGCCGAGTCGGAGCAGATCGTGATCGCGCTGCGCGACCGCGGGTTCCCGGTGGGCTACCTCCTCGCGCCCGACGAGGGCCACGGGTTCCAGCGGCCGGTGAACAACCTCGCGCTGTACGCCGCGACCGAGGCCTTCCTCGCGAAGCACGTCGGCGGGCGGTTCCAGGAGGGCGGCACGCCCGAGACGCTGGAGCGCCTGAAGGTGCTCACCGTGGACCCGAAGACGGTGGTCCTCGCGAAGGCCGTCGACCCCGGCGCGGTCGGGGCGCCGAAGCCCGTGTCCGGGCTCACCGCCGGCACCTACCGCTACGCCGGCGCCATCCAGGCCGGGCCGCAGTCGATGCCGGTGAGCGGCGTGAACGTCGTGACCGAGGAGCCCACCACCTTCACGGTGAGCTACGCGATGAAGCTCCCCCAGGGCGAGGCGAAGGACGTGGTCGTGGTGGACAAGGCCACGCTCCAGCCGCTCCGGCGGACCGTCCAGCAGGGCCCCGTCTCGATGGACCTCGCGTTCAAGGACGGCAAGGTCACCGGCACGGTCGCGATGGGCGGCCCGCCGAAGCCGGTGGACGCCGCCGCCGGCGGCCCGCTCTACGCCGACGGCTCGGCCGCGTGGGACTCGCTCGCGCGCCTGCCGCTCGCGGACGGCTACTCCGCCGTGTTCCGCAACTTCGACGTGCAGAAGCAGAGGCCCCAGCTGAAGAGGCTCGCGGTCGCGGGCACCGAGGAGCTCCAGGTGCCCGCCGGCAAGTTCCAGACCTGGAAGCTGGAGGTCACCTCCGCCGAAGGCGAGCCGGGCGCGACGACGGTCTGGGTCGACCGGGCCACGCGCAAGGTGGTGAAGACCTCGTCGGTCCTCCCGCAGATGGGCGGCGCGGTCTTCACGACCGAGCTGCAGCCGTAGGCGCCCTGGCCCGGCGCTACGCGTCCCCGCCCGACGGCACGAGCGCGCGCCAGTGCAGGAGCGCCGGGCCGGAGAGCGCGAACGGCATGAGCACCACGCCGAAGCGCGGGCCCTCGGCCCAGCAGAGCAGCACGCGGGCGTGGAAGGTGAAGGGCCGCGGCGACAGCGCCTCGACCTCGACGAGGATGCCCTCGGGCAGCGGCACCGTCCCGCGCGCGTGCAGCTGGTGCGGGCCGAAACCCGTCGCCTCGAAGTCGCCGCCGCCGACGTGCAGGTAGACCCGCCGCTCGCCCGCCGGCTGGCTGGGCGCGTGGGCAGGGCCCTCGAGCCAGTCGTGCCCCTCCGGCAGCGCGGGCTGCTCGAGCGAGGCAACGAACGACGGCAGCGCCTGCAGCGTGCGCTCGAGCGCGTCGGTGTCGGCCTCGGAGAGCTTCGTGAGCGCGGCCACCTCGGCGGGCCCGAGCGAGGAGCGCTCGGAGAGGAGCCCGACGAGCGGGTCGACCGTCCGGACGAGCTCGAGGATCTCCGGCTCGCGCACGGCCTTCGCGGCGTCGGAGTCCGCGGCCGCGTGGTGGTGCGCGATGACCTCCCCCACCACGTCCGGGAGCTGCCAGCGCGAGGCGAGGACGTTCCCGATGTCGACGTGGTAGCGATCCACCACCGCGCCCCAGAACGAGGCGGGCATGGCCCGCGCCGGCTGCGAGCCCGCCGCGATCCGCTCGATGGCCGCGATCGCGACGATCTTCCCGAAGTCGTGGAGGAGCCCGCAGGTGAAGGCGTCGTCCGCGGACACCTTCCGCACCCGCGCGAGGTCGCGGCACATCACGGCGGACGCGAGCGCGTCGTGCCAGGCCCGCCGGCGGAGCGGCGCGAGCGGGCCCTTCGCCCCGGCGAACGGCCCGAGCCCGAGCGCGAGCCCCAGGCGCGAGAGCTCCTCGGCGCCGATCCGCGAGGCCGCCGCCGGGAGGGAGGCGACCGGGGTGCCGCGCTGGTAGAGGGACGAGTTCGCGACGCGCAGGAGCTCGGCCGCGAGCGCCTGGTCGGTGCCGACCAGCCGGGCGAGCTCATCGAGGCCGTAGTCGCCGCCGCGCACGAGGCGCGCGATGCGGAGCGCGACGGCCGGATAGGGGGGCAGCTCGACCGCGTCGCGCGAGACGAGGTCGGCCATCGCCGTGTCGAGGTCGGTGCCGCTCCCGAACTCCGCGGCGCTCGTGCCCCCGGCGGTCACGTGGCCTCGCCCTCCGCGACGAGCGCCTTCCAGCGCCGGAGCGCCTCGCCCGTCAGCGCGTACGGCTGCACGAGCAGCGTCGCGCCGTCGCCCTCGGGCCAGGACAGCTTGACGCTCGCGAAGCCCTCGAGCGGCGGGCTGCAGCCGATCTTCATGTGGAGCAGCATGTTCTCGGGCGCCGTCGCCGCCCCGGAGAGCATGAGGTGCGTCGAGGCGATGCCGAGGATGCGGTAGGGCTGCTCCCGGCCGCCGAGCGCGAGCGACACCGGATACGTCGGCGGGGCCGGGGCCTCGCGCCGGACCGGGGCCTCGTGCGCGACCATCGTCTCCGCGGGTGCGTTCCACGCCTCGGCAGACTCGAACGAGGCGACGAACGCTGGCAGGCCGTGCAGCGCGTTCACGACCACGTCGTGCTCGGCGGGGGCGAGCAGCGAGGCGAGGGCCAGGTCCTCCGCGGGGAGGGCCACGCGGTCGCCGAGGAGCGCGACGATCTGGTCGGTCGCCGCGACGAGGTCCACGAGGGCGGCGTCGGCCGCGGCCGAGGTGTCCCCGTGGTGCAGCGAGATGACGTCGGCGAGCAGCGGCGGGAGATCCCACCGGGCCGCCATCACGATGCCGAGCTCCACGTGGTAGCGGTCGACCACCGCGTCCCACTCCTTCTCGGTCCGCGGCGGGAGGTCCGGGACGAGCTCCACGATCTCCTCGATGCAGGCGATCGCCACCACCCGCCCGAAGTCGTGCAGGAGCCCCGCCGCGAAGGCGACGTCCGGCGCGAGCTTGCGCTTCGGCGCGACGGCCTGGGCGAGGAGCCCGGAGGCCAGCGCGTCGAGCCAGGCCCGGCGCCGCAGGCTCGCGAGCTTGCCCGCGGCCGTGGCGTGCGCCCCGAGCCCGGACGCGAGCGCGAGCTTCGCGACGTCCTTCGCTCCGACCCTCGCCACCGCCTGCTTCACCGAGGTCGAGGTCGAGCCGCGCGAATAGACGGCCGAGTTGGCGCAGCGGATCACGTCGGCCGCGAGCACCTGGTCGGACGAGACGAGCCGGGCGAGGTCGTCGACGCCGTAGTCGCCGGTGCGCAGGAGCGCCTCGATGCGGAACGCGACGGCGGGGTACGGCGGCACCTTCACGGCGCCGCGCGAGACGAGGTCGACGATGGCTTGATCGAGGTCGAACGCAGGCATATCCCGGCGCGAACATACCAGATCGGGCCCCGCGACCCGGGGCCCGCGGCGGCGGGCGCGCGCATCCCGCGCACACGGGACATGCCTCGCGTACCCCCACTTACGGTGGAGCAGACCACGAAGGAGCCGGGTCGCGCGCGCGCCGCCGATGGCGCGCGCTACCGGAGATCCTCGAGCAGCTCGGCCACCACGCGGTCCGCGGCCGCCGCGCCGAGCAGCGTGCGCAGCATCGGACGGAGCGCCTCGACCAGCCGCGGAGCGTCGGCGCTCACGACGGCCTCCGGCTTCTGCCCGAGCGCGCGATCCGCGAACGAACGGACGGCCGTCCGCGCGGTGTTCGGGCCGAGGTAAGCCGAGAGCCGCGCGGCGATGCGATCCGCAGGGGTCACGGGGGGATCCAAGCGCTCCGAAGCTACCCTCGCCATGGGCCGGTCGGCAAGCGTGGCGGCGCGGGACGCGGCGTGGGCTACCGGGTCAGGAGCCCCGGCAGCGCCTCGGCGACGGCGAGCGCGACCTCGGGCCGGAGCCGCTCCCGGCAGTGCGACACGGCCTCCGCGGCGATCGCGGGCCAGGCCTCGTAGATCCACCCGCCGCTCGCGCGACCGCCCTCGGCGTGGACGCGCTCCATGGCGCGGAAGAGCCCGGCGCGGACCGCCTCCGCCACGGCCTCGCGCTCGGCGGGCTCCGCGCCCGCGCGGCGGGCCGCGTCGCCGGAGATGCGGACCGACAGCACGCGCGCCTCCACGAGCGAGAGCAGCTGGACCTCGCCGGCCCGGAGCCACGGATCGCCGAGCTGCCGCCCGGCGAGCTGCGCCGCGGCCTCGTCGGGCGGGAGGATGCGCGCCTCCCCGGAGAGCACCTCGACCGCCTCGGGAGCGACGCGGCCCGGGTCGGCCCCGGCCACGAGCTCCAGCCAGAAGAACCGCCCGGTCGCCTCGACCCGGGCGGCGGCGACGCCGTTCACCGCGGAGAGTCGCGCCAGCACGGGCGCGAGCACGGTGCCTCAGCCGAGGCCCGCGACCGGGCCTCAGCCGAACCCGGTCGCGAAGAGCACGAGGTTGCGCATGCGCCCCACACTAGCCGACCACCTCCGACCCGCCCACGTGCATCCTCGTCGCATGCCCCGCGAAGCCCTCACCGCCCCCGGCGCCGCCCGGGTCGGCCCCTACTCGCACGGCGTGCGCGCCGGCGAGCTCGTCTTCCTGTCCGGCCAGACGCCGGTCGACCCCGCCACTGGCCGCCTGAGGGAGGGCGGCGCAGGGTCGCAGGCCGACCAGTGCCTCACGAACCTGTTCGCGGTCCTCGCGGCGGACGGGCTCGGCCCGGAGGACGTCGTGAAGGTGAACGTCTACCTCGTGGACATGGCCGACTTCGCCGAGATGAACTCGGCGTACGCGCGCCGCTTCGCCGAGCCCTACCCCGCCCGCACGACCGTCGGGGTCTCCGCCCTGCCGCTCGGGGCCCGGATCGAGATGGAGCTCGTCGCCCGCCGGACTTGACGGAAGGTAGACCGTCCGCGACGAGGCGGTGGGCATCGCGCGGAGAGCCGCGAGGGCGAGGGCGCGACGTCCAGGGTCGCGCTGCCGCTGGACGGTCGGCGGCTTCAGGAGGAGCCGCCCACGGAAGCGGAGCAGCAGGCCCCGGGTGAGGTGGATGCTCACGTGAAGGTCCGCCGTGCTCATGCGCGGTGGCTCCTCCGGGTCCGGCCCTTCGCCCTCGATCCCGCCGCGCCCGCGTGCGCCGCGGCGATCGCCGCCCGGTCCCGCGCCGGGAGGTGCTTCGTCGCCTCGCGGACGCTGAGGCCGGAGGCGCGCGCCGCGCGCGGCAGCAGCCAGGCCGCGACCTCGCGCGGGCGCCGCCGCGAGGTGTCCCGCAGCACCCAGCCGATGGCCTTGCGGATGAAGAACTCGCGCTCCTCGAGCATCGGCTCCGCGAGCCGGCCGAAGCGGGCGAGGTCGCCGCGGCCCTCGCGGAGCGCGATCAGCAGCGCGAGCAGCGCGGAGCGGCGGATCCAGAAGTCGTCGTCCCGCGCCCACCGGTCGAGGGTGCGATCGAGCCGCGGGAAGCGCTCCACGAGCGGGCCCGCGACGCTCGCCGCGAGGCTGTCGACGATGGCCCAGGTGCCGGCGTCCCGGAGGTAGCGCTCGAGGACCGCGAGGTCGGCCGCGGCGAGGGTCTCCTGGTAGGCGTCGAGGAGCTCGACCACGAGCATGCACCCCTCGTGGATCCCGCGCGACCAGAGGTCGTCGCAGAGCGCGAGGAGCGCCTTGCGCGGGAGGTCCGGGTGCGCCTTCCGGTGGGCGCGGGCGACCTTGCGGATCGCCGGCATCGAGGCGCCGAGGTGGACCCGGGAGGACTTCAGGTACCGCTTTTCGCCCTCCGCGCGCGCGGGCACCGCCACCGCGCGGAGGGCGTCGAGGAGCGCGTCGGCCCGCTCGTGGTCGGACAGGCTCACCACGAGCGGGACCTATAGCCGTTCGCCCCGAGCCTGTCGAAGGGCGAACGGTCGCGGCTAGTCGGCCATCGTCGACACGTCGCCCGGATCCTCGCCCATCTCGATCGCCTTCAGGTACCGGCGCATGATCTTGCCGGATCGGGTCTTCGGGAGGGTCTTGCGGATCTCGATGTCGGAGGGCGTCGCGATCGGGCCAAGGTCCTGACGGACGTGGTCCTTGAGCGAGGCGATGAGCGCCGGGCCCTGGGGCACGTTGGCCTTGAGCACGACGAACGCCTTGATCTTCTCGCCCTTGAGCTGATCCGGGAGGCCGACGACCGCGGACTCCGCGACCGCCGAGTGGCGGAGCAGCGAGGACTCGACGTCGGCGGTGCCGATGCGGTGGCCGGCCACGTTCATGACGTCGTCGGCGCGGCCGAGCACGGCGAAGTAGCCGTCCTTGTCCTTCACCGCGATGTCACCCGCCGAGTAGAACCCCGGGATCTGCTTCCAGTAGTGCTCGTACCGCTTGTGATCGCCCCAGATCGTCCGGAGCATGTACGGCAAGGGCTTCCTGATCACGAGCAGGCCGCCGAGGCCGTCGGGCACGGGCTTTCCGGTCGGGTCGACGACGGCGATGTCGGCGCCCGGCATGGGCTTGCCGACCTTGCCGGGCCTGGCGTCGAACGTGGGCTGGGTGCCGAGCACCGGGGCGGCGATCTCCGTCTGCCACCAGTTGTCGACCACCATGCCGCCCGACTGGCCGACGAGGTGCTTCTGCGCCCAGTGGTGCGCCTCCGGGTTGAGCGGCTCGCCCGCGCAGGCGACGAGGCGCAGGCGCTTGAGGTCGTAGCGGGCCGGGGCCTCGCCGCCGTGGCTCATCCACATGCGGACCGCGGTGGGCGCCGTGAACATCACGTTCACGCCGTACCGCTCGACGAGCTCCCAGGTGACGTCCGGCGACGGGTAGTCCGGCACGCCCTCGCGGCAGAACACCGTCGCGCCCACCGAGAGCGGGCCGTAGACGATGAACGAGTGGCCGACGATCCAGCCGATGTCGGAGGTCGACCAGTAGATGTCGTTCTCCCCGATCTGGTAGAAGGCGCGCGCCAGGTAGGTCGTGCCGACCATGTAGCCGCCGGTCGCATGCACGACGCCCTTCGGCTTCCCGGTCGTGCCGGACGTGTAGAGGATGAAGAGCGGGTCCTCCGCGTCCATCTCCTCCGGCGGGCAGTGGATCGCGTGGCCGTCCTGCACGTCGTAGAAGTCGTGCTCGCGCTCCGACTCGAACTGGAAGGGCGGATCGCCGGGGCGGGAGCCGCGGCGGTGCACGATGACGTGCTCGACGAACACGAGGTCGCGGACCGCCTCGTCGATCGTGGGCTTCAGCGCGAGCTTCTTCCCGCGGCGGAACGCGTAGTCGGCGCAGATGATGACCTTCGCCTGCGAGTCCTCGAGGCGGCTGCGGAGCGCCTGGGTGCCCATGCCGGCGAAGACGACCGAGTGGATCGCGCCGATGCGCGCGCACGCGAGCATCGAGATGATGCCCTCCGGCGTGAGCGGCATGTAGATGACGACGCGGTCGCCCTTCTTCACGCCCAGCTTCTTGAGCGCGTTCGCGAAGCGGTTCACCTCGCGGTAGAGGCGGTTGTACGTGTAGGTGTGCTCCTCGCCGTCCTCGCCGACCCAGATCAGCGCGGCCTTGAGGCGGCGCGGGCCGAAGACGTGGCGGTCGATGCAGGAGACCGTCGCGTTGAGCTTGCCCCCGATGAACCACTCGTGGTTCGGCGGGTCGAACTTCATCACCTTCGAGAAGGGCTTCATCCACTCGATGAGCTTCGCCTTCTCGGCCCAGAACCCATCGAGATCCTGGGTCGCGTGCGCGCGCTCGATCGCGTCGTTCTGGATGTGCGCCTGCTGCGCGAGCCAGACCGGCGCGGGGATGGTGTTCTCGTCCTTGGAGAGCGCCTCGATGGCGGCGCGTTGCGACTCGGTCAGGTCGAACTTCTCGGGGGCCTCTGCCATTGCGAGCACCTCGGGGAGCGAAGGCTGCAGGTCGCCGCGCGGCGTGCGAGGCGACCGATGGGACGGCGGGTCGATGGAGCCCGCATGCTAGCGCAGCCCGCGCGGGACGGCGCACCCATTCGTGAACGGCGCGACGCGTCAGCGAGAGGTTACGAGGGGCTTCAGCGCCCGCCGGTGTCCGGGTCGTACCCCGACCGGAGGAGGAGCGTCTTCTCGTCGAACCAGAGCCGCCGCGCGAGCTTGCGCAGCGTCTCGACGTCGAGCGTCACCGCGCCCGCGCCGGTCCAGTCCCACAGCCGGTTCTGGGCCGACCAGAGGTCGAGCCAGAGCCCGAGCTTCGCCGCGAGGTCGAGCACGCCCACGAGCTCCTCGGCCCGGGCCCCCGGCGAGCGGCCCTGGACGAGCGCCTCCATGCGCCGGTTCACGAGCAGCTCCGCGTCGCGCCGCACCGGCACGAGGTGGAGGTGGGCGCCGAGCTTGCGCGCGAGCTCGACGGCCTGCACGAGCGCGCGCTCGGCCTCGGCGACCTCGACGTTGCCCGCGAGCGCGCGGTTGATCACCTCGAGCAGCCGGTGCGTGAGCGTCACGTCGGCGGAGACCCGGAGCGGCGGCGGGATCGGCGAGTCGATCTCGCGGAGGAACTCCATGAGGCGGAGGTGGTCCTCGAAGGTCTCGAGGTGGTGGGCCTCGTGCCGCTTCAGCGTGCCGGCGAGGAGCAGCTCCGCCACGCGGCGGCGCTCGTCGAGGAAGAGGTCCCGCAGCTCGTAGTCCTTGCCGGGGAAGAAGCGGTCCACCTGGCGCAGGAGCTGGGCGAGCGAGAGCTGCGCGACGCCGTCGACGAGCGCGGCCTCGATCTCGGCGTGGCGCGCCGGCCCCGGGTAGGGCACGAGCCCGCAACGGAAGTCGGCGGCGCCGAAGTGGAGCACCGCGCAGAGCGCGTCGAGCACCTCGCCGGTGAACCGGCTCTCGAGGCGCAGCCGCGCGAGCGCGAGGCCGATGGGGCCCGCCTGGACCGAGCGGCGGTTCTCGAGCCGGTAGCCGTAGCAGAACACCGAGCCCTCGCCCGGCGTGTCGCGGACCACCGAGGTGATGGCGAGGTGCGCGCCCACCCCCTCGAGCGTCACCACGCTCGGCCTGACGAGCCGCCGCCAGACCTCGGCGCCGTCGCCGATCTCCGGCACGTTCGAGGGCGCGCGCTTCAGCGCCACCTCGAACCGCTCCGCGAGCCCCGTCGCGCCGAGCTCGCCGGCGAGCTGCAGGGCCCGGGCGGCGTACTTCAGCACCTGCGCGGTCTCGATGCCCGAGATCTCGGCGAAGAACCAGCCGCAGCTCGTGAACATGAGGAGCGCGTGGCGCTGGAGCTCGAGGAGCCGCAGCGCCTTCACCCGCTCGTCCCGCGAGAGCGGGCGCCCCGCCTCGCGCACGAGGAAGCGGTCCGCCTCCCGCCGCGCCGGGTCGAGCACCACCTCGGCGTACCGATCGCGCGCGCCCCAGGGATCCGTGAGGAGCACCGCCGCCTCGCACTCGTACAGCGCCGCGACCTCGTCGCGCAGCCCCGCGAGCGCCTCGCGGAGCGGCCCGCGCCAGGCCTGGCTCCAGCCCGGGCGGCCGCCGACCTCGCAGCCGCAGTTGCTCCGCCACCGCTCGATGCCGTGCGCGCAGCTCCAGGAGGAGCCCTCGAAGATCTCCGCCTCCCACTCGACCGGCACCGACGCGAGCGCCTGCGCGAGCCCCACCACCTCGATGCCGGAGGTGCGCTCGAGCTGCCGCAGGCCGGCGGCGAGCCCCTCGTCGCCGCCCTTGCGGTGGTGGCCGAGCGTCTCGCCGTCGAGCGCGACCACGAGCACCTCGTCGTGCCCGCGGCGCGCGTCGAAGCCACCCTCGAGGCGCGAGACCAGCCGCTCGCCCGAGGCGAGCGTCTCGCCGAAGGCGAGGTCGCGGGCGATGTGCCCGTCGTAGAAGAAGACGACGAGCTCCCGGCCGCCGGCCCGCACCCGGTACGGCCGGGTCGGGTCGAAGCGCGCCCCGGCGGCGTCCTGCCAGTCGCCGCCTGGAGGCTTCACCCGGCGCGCCTGCCAAGGCGAGAGCACCGTGAAGCGGATGCCCTCCCCGGCGAGCGCCTCGAGGGTCGGCGTGTCGGCGGCGCACTCCGGGAGCCAGAAGCCCTCCGGCGCCCGCCCGAAGCGGCGCCGGAAGTCGGCGACGCCCCACCGGATCTGCGTGAGCCGGTCGCGGGGCGAGTCGAGCGGGAGGATCGAGTGGCCGTAGCCCTGCGCGATCGCGTTGCCGTGCCCGGTCCGCGTGAGCGCGAGCTGGTCCGCGGCGAGGATGCGCTGGTAGACGTCGGGCCGGTGGCGCTCCAGCCACGCGAAGAGCGTCGGACCGAAGTTGAACGAGAGGTGGTCGTAGTTGTTGACGATGTCGACGATGCGGTCCTGGCCGGACTTGAGGCGCGCGGCGCCGTTCGGCGCGTAGCACTCGACCGTGATCCGGGCGTTCCAGTCGTGGAAGTCGCCGGCGGAGTCCTGGACCTCGATCTCGTCGATCCAGGGGTTCTCGCGGGGCGGCTGGTAGAAGTGCCCGTGCAGGCAGAGCAGGCGTCGCGTCATCGAACCGTGGATGTTAGTAGATCGGCATGCGCGTCGCCCTCACGATCGCCGGATCCGACTCCGGGGGAGGTGCCGGAATCCAGGCAGACCTCCGCACGTTCGCTGCGCACCTCGTTCACGGGACGTCCGCCGTGACCGCGGTGACGGCCCAGAACTCGGTCGGCGTCACGGGCTGGGCCCCCATCGACCCAGGCCTCGTGGCAGCGCAGATCGAGGCGGTCGCGACCGACATGCCGGTGGGCGCGACCAAGACCGGCATGCTCGGGACCGCGGCGGTGGTCGAGGTCGTGGCCGACGCCGCCCGGCGGCTCCGGCTCGGCCCGCTCGTCGTCGACCCGGTGATGGTCGCGAAGAGCGGGGACCGGCTCATCGACCCCGCGGCCCAGGCGGCCTACGTCTCGCGGCTCTTCCCGCTCGCCGCGCTCGTGACGCCGAACCTCCACGAGGCCGCCGCGCTCGTGGGACGGCGGGTCGACGACCTCGCCTCGATGCGCGAGGCGGCCCGGGCGCTCCACGGCTTGGGCGCCGCGGCCGTCCTCGTGAAGGGCGGCGCACTCCCCGGCGAGACCGTGGACGTGCTGTTCGACGGCGTGACCGTCGTCGAGATCCCCGGACCGCGGGTCGACACGCGCAACGTCCACGGGACCGGCTGCACGCTCTCGGCGGCGATCTGCGCCCGGCTCGCGCTCGGCGCGCCGCTCGAGGAGGCCGTCCGCGGCGCGAAGGACTACCTCGTGGAGGGGCTCCGCCGGTCCTACAACGTCGGGAAGGGACGCGGTCCGGTACAGCACCTCCACCCGCTCATGGGCGCTCAGCGCGTGTAGCCCATCACCCCGTAGACCACGCGGCCGGTGAGCTCGCGGAGCGCCGCGGTGCTCGCGTTCAGGGCGTCGGCGCGGGGGAGGTATGCGTAGCCGAGGACCCCGGAGGCGCGGTGGTCCACGGGCAGGACGTCCGGCGAGAGCCCGACCGCCCTGAAGCAGCCCAGGGCCCGCGGCATGTGCCATGCGCTCGTGACGAGGAGGAGCGTCGTGAGCTGCTGGTCCGCGACGATCCGGGCGGCCTCGATGGCGTTCTCGCGGGTGTTGCGGCTCCGCTCCTCGACGAGGATCCGGTCGGCGGGCACGCCCCAGGAGACGAGGAGCGCCTCGACCCGCCGCGCGTCCGAGGGCAGCCCCGGGATCGGGTTGATGTCCCCGCCCACGAGGAGGAGCTTCTTCACCCGCCCCTGCCGCCAGAGCTCGAGGGCCGCCGTGAGCCGCTCCGCGGGCTCGCCGATCTCGGTCTGCCCGGACGCCGCGGTCGCCGACCCGTCGAGCGCGCCGCCCAGGATGAGCGCCGCGTCGTAGACGACGCCGGGCCGTGCGGTCGAGGCGACGCCTCGCTCGGCGAGCGCGGAGAGCTTCCCGGCCACGGTGCCGGTCGAGAAGACGTAGAGGACGGCGAACGCGAGGACGCCTGCGACGAACCCCTTCGCGCCGCGGTTCCGCAGCACGGCGGCGACGAGGAGGAGGGCGAGCGCCCAGGTGATCGGGGCGACCGCGAGATCGAGCACCTTCGAGAGGACGATGAACACGCCCGGATTCGACCGCATCCCGGGCCGGGGCGCGAGCGGAACGTCAGGGGCCGGGGCGTGTCCCGCGGGCGACCGCCGGCGTGTCCCCGCGTCCACGGCCCCGCGAAACCGCTGGGGCACAGCCCTTCCGGCGCGGGCACGGCGGCTGCAAAGGAAGCGAGTGACCAGGGAGCCGACCCCTCCCGGAAAGGAACACCCGATGCGCTTCTACATCCCCCTCGCCCCCGTCGTCATCCTCGCCGCCGTCGCCTCCGTCAACGCCTGCTCGAAGCAGGAGGCCGGGACCGAGCGCCTGCGCGTCGTCCCGCCGCCCGTCGCCGTCTCGGCCGCCCCGACGAAGCCGACCGCGCCGGTGCTCGCGGCGGCCCCCGAGCCGAAGCAGACCCCCGACTCGGTCCCGTCGCCCGAGGAGGTCAAGGCCTTCCAGAAGCCGGTCCTGAAGTAGGCGCGCGGCAACCTGGCCCCCGGCCACGCCGGGGGCAAGCCGTATACTCCCCGGTCATGTCGGAGCCCACCGGGAGCCCATCGAAGACCCAGGCGAAGGCCGCGCAAGCGTCGGACCGGCGCATGCGCGCGATCCGGAACCTGGGCATCATGGCCCACATCGACGCGGGCAAGACGACGCTCACCGAGCGCCTGCTCTTCACCGCCGGCCGCACGCACAAGATGGGCGAGGTCCACGACGGCGAGGCCGTCATGGACTGGATGGAGCTCGAGCGCGAGCGCGGCATCACCATCACCTCCGCGGTCACGACCTTCGAATGGTCGGGCCACGAGCTGCACCTCATCGACACGCCCGGGCACGTCGACTTCACCATCGAGGTGGAGCGCAGCCTGCGCGTGCTCGACGGCGCGGTCGCGGTCTTCGACGCCGCCCACGGCGTCGAGCCGCAGAGCGAGACGGTCTGGCGCCAGGCCGACCGCTGGCGGGTGCCGCGCATCGCCTTCGCGAACAAGATGGACCGGGTCGGCGCGGACTTCGCCGCGACGCTCGAGTCGATGCGCCGCCGCTTTCCGGACCACGTCATCGCCCCGGTGCACCACCCCATCGGCGCGGAGGCGTCGTTCGAGGGCTTCGAGGACCTCGTGCACCGCCGGACGCTGCGCTTCTCGGACCCCGAGGACCCTCGCGCGTTCACCGTGACGGACGGCCTCTCCCCGGACGGCGAGGCCGCCCGGCAGGGGCTCGTCGAGAAGCTCGCCGACGTGGACGACGCCGTCGCCGACGCGGTGCTCTCCGACCTCCCGGTCGAACCCGCCGACCTCGACGCCGCCATCCGCCGGGCGGTGGTCTCGGGCCGGTTCGTGCCGCTCCTCTGCGGCTCGGCCCTCAAGAACCGCGGCATCCCGCAGGTGCTGGACGCCGCCTGCGCCTGGCTCCCCTCCCCGCTCGACGTCCCGCCGGTCGCCGGCACGAACCCGAAGAGCGGCGAGCGCGAGGAGCGGCCGCCCGACGAGAAGGGCCCGCTCTGCGCGCTCGCGTTCAAGGTCTCGCTCCTCGACGAGAAGCGGCGCCACGTGTTCGTGCGCGTCTACTCCGGGCGCATCGCCGAGGGCGACGCGGTCTGGAACGCAACCCGGAAGAAGTTCGAGAAGGTCTCGCGCGTGCTCCTCATGCACGCCATCCAGAAGCGCGGCGTCCCGTCGCTCGGCGCGGGCCAGCTCTTCGCGGTCACCGGGCTCAAGGAGACCCGCACCGGCGACACGCTCTGCGACCCCGCCCACGCGATCGAGCTCGAGCGGCTGGGCGCCTACGAACCGGTCATCTCGCAGGCCATCGAGGCCGCGTCGATGGCCGAGCGCGAGGCGCTCCTCGAGGCGCTCTCGCGGATCGTCGACGAGGACCCGAGCTTCCGGTTCGGCGAGGACCCCGACACCGGGCAGCTCCTCGTCTCCGGCATGGGCGAGCTGCACCTCGAGATCATCGCCGAGCGGCTGCGCCGCGAGTTCGCGCTCAAGGTCCGCACCGGCGAGCCGCAGGTGCTCCGCCGCGAGACGCTCACCGCGAGCGCGGAGGCGACCGCGACCTTCGAGCGCGTCCAGGAGGACCTCGAGCTCTACGCCCAGGTGGGCGTCCGCGTCGGCCCGCTCGCGCGCGGCGGCGGGTTCCGCTTCTCCGCCGCGCCGGGGGTCACCGCCCTGCCCTTCCTCAAGAAGGACGCGCTCGACGCCATCGAGCAGGGCGCCCGCGAGGCGGCCGAGGGCGGCGTGCTCGAGGGCTTCCCGCTGCAGGACGTCGAGGTGGTGCTCACCAGCGCCGCCCACCGCGAGGGCGCGTCGAGGCCGCAGGCCTTCAAGGTCGCCGCCGCCGACGCCGTCCGCGAGGCCGCCGCGAAGGCGAGGCCCGTGCTGCTCGAGCCCGTCATGCGCCTCGAGGTCGTCGCGCCCGGCGAGCAGCTCGGCGCGGTCATCGGCGGGATCGACGCCCGCCAGGGCACGGTCGTCGACGTCGCGGACCGCGGGGCCGCGGTGAAGGTCGTGACCGGCGAGGCCCCGCTGCGCCGCCTGTTCGGGTTCGCGACGGAGCTGCGGTCCCTGACCCAGGGCCGCGCGGTCTTCACGATGAAGTTCGACCGGTACGACGCGATCTGACACGTGACACAGAGCGGCCATCCGGCCGCGGCCCGGCCCCGCGTGCGCAGATCCGTCGCCGCTACGGCCCCGCCGTCGTGAACCGCAGCTCGTTCGGCCCGGTGCCCCAGACGTAGGCGTCCGGCGTCGCCCACCTCCCGTCGGGCCCGGCCGCCTCGTCCACCGAGCCGAGCGCGGTGGTGCCGAACACGTTCCAGCCGACGAGCAGCGGGGCGGTCACCTCGATGCCGAACGATGCCGGGTCCGGCAGGTGGACGTCCGGCGCCATCGTCAGGACGTCCACCCTCCAGGCCGGCCCCGTGATCGACCGGAAGGTCACGACGTGGAGGGGTCCGACCGCGCCCATCGCCTGCCAGGAGAACCGGGTGTCCCAGTCCACGCCGATCGCGCCGTCCGGCGGCTCGACCGGGTTGGGCGGCGCCACGAGCGCGAGCTCGACGCCGGTCGCCGCCGGGGCCACTCGTCGGAACGCGCCGAGCGCCTCGTTCACGAGCGTGAGCTCGATCCGTCCGGCCGCGGCGGGCGTGGGCAGCGTGAACGCTCCCGGGGCCGCCGCGATCCGGTAGAGCAGCGGCAGCCGGACGAGGTCGTCCCAGCAAGCCTCGGCGGTGAGGGTCGTGAACGGCCCGATCGCGGCCGCCCCGAGCTCGAAGGAGAGCGTCGCGGTGGCGGCCGGCCCGAGCTCGAGGTCGTTGCCGTTCGTGTGGTTGGCGGCGGCGGCGAGCGCCGCGTGGCCCGTGTAGGTCACCGGCCAGCCCTTCCCGTCCACCTCCCACTGCAGCGCGTGCACTGGACCGACCGCGTCCTCCGCGTAGAGCTGCGCCGTGAGGGCGTAGACGCCTGCGTCGTTGGCCGCCGTCGCGCCACCTCCCACGGGCGTCCCCCAGGCGACGAGGGTCCGGTGCCCCACGGCCGGTGCGCCGCCCGTGACCTGGCCGACGATCGTCCCGTTCACGCTCTCCCACCTGTTGAACATCACGGTGGGGTCCTCGCGGCGCAGGCCGAGGAGGAGGAGGCCGCCCGGCTGGCCTTCGAGGCGCGCCGCGAGGTCGTAGGGCGCGCGCACGCCCGGGAGCTCGAACGCGCCGGTCGCGTCGGTCACGGCCGAGCCCACGCCCGGCACGGTCACGGTGACGCGCTCGAGACCCTGGCGGGAGCGCGTCACGGCCTTGCCGCGGAGCACGAACGTCGGCGAGGGCTCCACCGTGATCGCGCACGTGTCCTTCACCCCGTACATCCGCGCGGTGACGGTCACCTCCGTCTCGCCGGCGACGCGCTCCGGCGGGACGTAGGCGGTCGTGTCGCCCTGCGAGGCGGTGAGCGAGCCCGGCCCCTCGACCGTCCACTCGATGACGCCCACGTCGCCGCCCGCCTGGGCGCGGAGCTCGACGCCGGGGCCGCCCGCGGTCACCGTCGCCGTCTCGGGCGTCACCGTGAGGGTGGAGGGCTCGTCCCCGCCGCCGAGCCCCTTGCAGGCGAGGCCGAGCACGAGCGTGACGAGCAGGGGAGCCAGGCGGCGCGGTGACATGGGGCACCTCCAGCCCATGTCGGCGCCGGCGCACGGGCCCCGTCAACGATGCCGGGCGGGCGGCTTCCTTGGCGTGCGGCCGCGGGGCGCGCGTCGGCGCGCGCAGGGTCCTCGAGCGTCACCCCTCGCCGGCGATCCGCCGCGGCAGCGAGACCTCGAACGCGGTCCCCTCCGCCGGCGCGGTGCGCACGTCGATCGTGCCGCCGTGCGCGGTGACGATCTCGCGCGAGATGTAGAGCCCGAGCCCGAGGCCGGCGCGCAGGGCCTTCCCGCCGCGCACCCGGAACGGCTCGAAGAGCGCCGCGAGCACCTCCGGCGGCATGGCCCCGCCGTTCCTCACCTCGAGCCGCACACGCTCGCGCCAGGTGCCGTCCACCGTGACGCGCACCGGGACGCGGGGCGCGCCGTGCAGCACCGCGTTCCCCACGAGGTTGTCGAGCACCTGCTCGAGCCGATCGGCGTCGCCCTCGAGGACCGGGTCGCCCGCGACCTCGAGGACCACCTCGATGCCCGGAGTGGTGCCCTGCACGTGCTCGACGGCGTCCTCGGCGAGCGCGCCGAGGTCCACCGCGCCCGGCCGCACCGGGATGCCCTGCCCGACCCTGAGGCGCGTGAGGTCGAGCAGCTGGGCGATCATCCGCTCCATGCGCCCCGCGCTCCGCACGATCCGCTCGAGCGCGCGGCGGCGCTGCTCGTCCGGCTCGTCGCGCTCGAGCGTCGAGGCGGTGAGCGAGATGACCCCGAGCGGGAAGCGCAGGTCGTGGCCGACCACCCCGAGGAAGGTGTCGCGGAAGCGCTCCATCCGCTCGCGCTCGGCGCGGACCCCGAGCTCCGCCGCGAGATCCTGGCAGGTCGCGATCGCGCCGACGGGCTGCCCGTCTCGGCCCAGGATGGGCGAGACCGCGACCCGCACCTCGCGCGCGCCGCCGTCGGCCCTGCGGACGCGCAGCTCGATCTCCGGCGGCGTCTCTCCCCGGAGCGCCTCGGCGATCGGGAGCACGCCCGGTGTGCCGTCGAGCCGCTCGACCGCGAGCTCGAGCAGCGCCGAGAGCGGCCCGCCCGCCTCGATCGCCGGCCCGAGCGCCTCGACCGCGCGCGGGTTCGCCACCGCGATCTTCCCGGTGACGAGGTCCGCCACCACGACGCCCACCGGCAGCTCGTCGACGATGCGCCGGAGGCGCACGTCGTCGCGCGTGGTCGGGAGCGGCGTGAACGAGGCGGAGCGTGGGCGGAACATGGCCGCGCGAGGAGGCATCCGGACTGCGGGTGAGCCCGCAGAGTGTCCGATCGCCTCCCCCGCGGGAAGGGGTCACGCCAACCTGCGCGGGAACGCTCAGGGTTGCCGCGCGGCCTGCGCGGGAGGTCCGCCGACGACCTGCTTCGCGAGCGTGCCCGCCTTCATCCGCCCACCTTCGTCCACACCGTTGATGAGCGCGACGAGCTTCGGATCGGCGTTCGACGGGTGCGCGGCCATGAACTCGGCGACCGTCTGGTCCCGGTCGAGCTTCACGAGCTTCACGCGCGCGGGCTTCACGTCGAGCGCGGCCCGATCGGTGAGGGGCCCGAAGCTCGCGAGCGCGGCGTGGAGCTCGGCGTCGTGCTTCGAGAGCGCGGCCTCGGGGGCGAAGCCCACGAGCTGGAGGGTGACCTTCCCGGCCGAGGCGAAGGTGACGTAGCCGCCGAGCGCGCCCTGCTGGGTCTGCGCCTCGAACCGGGCGGCGTTCCGCGGCGCCTCCGCCGAGAGCGTGGTCGCCGGCCGGATGCCCTCCTGCGCGAAGAACTTCTGCTTCGCCTCCTCGGGCGTCGCCGCGCCGGTCACCACCGAGAGCTGCACGGCCGCGTCCTGCTCGGCCGAGACGCCCTGGACCGCGGCGGCGCCGTTCTCGGTCTTCCAGCCCTTCGGGAACGCGAGCTGGAAGCCGAGCCCGGGGTGCTTGAAGGTCTGCCCCTCGAAGAAGCCCTGCCGCGGGTCGTCGCCGAACACCATCCCGTCCACGAGCGCGAGATATCCGGCCTCGTCCACCTTCATCCGGTCGGCGCCCTCGACCCCGGCCGCGCGCTCCGCGGCCTTCTTCGCCCGGTTCTCCGGGTCGGGGTGCGTCGACATCCACTCGGGCACCCGGCCGCCACCCGAGAGCGCGCTCGCCTTCGCGAGCATCTCGAACACCTTCGGCATCTCGCGCGGGTCGTAGCCGGCGGCGGTCATGTAGCGGAAGCCGAGCTCGTCCGACTGCCGCTCGTCGTCGCGCCCGTACTTGAGGAAGAGCAGCTGCATCCCGGCCGAGGCGAGCTGGCCCAGCTGCCCGAGCTCCGGCGAGAGCACCGCGCCGAGCCCGAGGCCCACCTGGGCGAGCTGCTGCTTCGAGAGCTGCTGCACGGAGTGGCGCGCGGTGACGTGGCCGATCTCGTGCCCCACCACCGCGGCGAGCTCGGCCTCCGAGCGCAGGTGGGTCAGGATCCCGCGGGTGACGAAGATCGGCCCGCCCGGGAGCGCGAAGGCGTTCACGGCCGGGTCGTCGACGACGTCGAACTGCCAGGGGATGCGCGGCCGCTCCGACGCGGTCGCCATCCGCATGCCGACCCCGGAGACGTACGCCTTCACCTTCGGGTCGTCGTAGGTCCCCATGGTCTGGCGGACCTCCTCGGCCGACTGCTTGCCGAGGGCGATCTCCTGCTCGGACGAGACGAGCGCGAGCTGCCGCTTCCCGGTGACCGGGTTCCGGACGCAGGCGGCGAGGAGGCAGCCCGTGAGGACGAGGCCGAGGAGCCGGGAGGCGGTCATGCCTCCGAATCTAAGCGCACTACCCGTCGAGGCGCGCCAGGATTTCCCCGGTCATGCCGGTGGTCGAGAGCGTCCCGCCGAGGTCGCGCGTGCGGTGGCCCGCCGAGAGGGTCGCGTGGACCGCGGCCTCGATCCGGTCCGCCTCGGCCGCGAGCCCGAGCGAGTGCCGGAGCAGCATCGCCGCCGAGAGGATCGTGCCGATCGGGTTCGCGATGCCCTTGCCCGCGATGTCCGGCGCGGAGCCGTGGATGGGCTCGTAGAGCCCGGGCCCGCCGTCGCCCAGGGAGGCCGACGGGAGCAGGCCCATCGAGCCCGGGAGCACGGCGGCCTCATCGGTGAGGATGTCGCCGAACATGTTCTCGGTGACCATCACGTCGAAGGCGGCCGGGCCGGAGACGAGCCGCATCGCCGCGGTGTCGACGAGCACGTGCTCGAGCGCGACGTCCGGGTTGGCGGCGCCGATCTGCGTCGCGATCTCGCGCCACAGCCGGGAGGAGTCGAGGACGTTCGCCTTGTCGACCGAGGCCACCTTCTTCTTCCGGCCGCGGGCGAGCTTGAACGCGAGCTCCACCACCCGGCGGATCTCGTAGTCCTGGTACTCCATCGTGTCGACGCCGCGCTCGCCGGTCTCGGTCTTGAAGCGGCCCTTCGGCTGGCCGAAGTAGAGGCCGCCGGTGAGCTCGCGCACCACGAGGAGGTCGACGCCGGCGAGCCGATCCGGCCTCAGCGGAGAGGCGTCGACGAGCGACGGGTGGAGCTTCACCGGGCGCAGGTTCGCGAAGACGCCGAGGCCCTTGCGGAGCGCGAGGAGGCCCTGCTCGGGCCGGACCTTCGCGCGCGGGTCGTCCCACTTCGGGCCGCCGACCGCGCCGAGCAGCACCGCGTCGGACCGCTTCGCCGCGGCGAGCGTCTCGTCGGTGAGCGCCGTGCCGTGCCGGTCGATGGAGCAGCCGCCGAGGAGGTGCTCCTCGTACGAGAACGCGTGGCCGCCCTTCCTGCCCACGGCGTCGAGCACCTTCGTGGCCTCGGCCGTCACCTCCGGGCCGATCCCGTCGCCCGGCAGCACGCAGATCTTCGCCTTCACGCCTTCTCCTCCCCGGCCGCCTCGAGGACGAGGCCGTACTCGACCGCGTCGACGAGCGCGCGCCAGCTCGCCTCGATGATGTTGGGGCTCGCGCCCACCGTGCTCCACCGGCGCCGCCCGCGCTGGGTGTCCACGAGCACGCGGGTGATCGCCCCCGTGCCCGCCGAGCCGTCCAGGATGCGGACCTTGTAGTCGGCGAGCCGCATCTCGGCGATCTGCGGGAACGCGCCCGCGAGCGCCTTCCGGAGCGCGGCGTCGAGCGCGTCGACCGGGCCGGTGCCCTCGGCGGCGGTGTGCTGCACCTCGCTGCCGACGCGCACCTTCACCATGGCCTCGGCGAAGATCCCGCGCCCCTCGCGGTGCTCGACGTTCACGAGGAAGTCGACGAGCTCGAACGGCGCCCTGTAGCCGGGCTCGCCGCGCTTCATCAGCATCGCGACCGAGGCCTCGGCCGCCTCGAACGAGAAGCCCCGCGCCTCGAGGACCTTGATCTCCTCGAGCACGCCGGCGGCGCGGTCGCCGGTGGCCGCGATGCCGAGCTCCTCGGCCTTCGAGAGCAGGTTGCCGCGACCGGAGAGCTCGCTCACCACCACCCGCATCGCGTTCCCGACGAGCTCCGGCACGACGTGCTGGTAGGAGTCGGCGTTCCTGCGCATCGCGGCGACGTGGATGCCGCCCTTGTGCGCGAAGGCGGACTTGCCGACGAACGGGAGGTGCGGGTCGGGGCGGAGGTTCGCGACCTCGGCCACGAACCGGGAGAGCTCGGTGAGCGTGCGGAGGTGGCCGTCGGGGAGGCAGCGCTTCCCCATCTTGAGCTCGAGGTCGGCGGCGACGGTGCAGAGGTTCGCGTTGCCGCAGCGCTCGCCGTAGCCGTTGATGGTGCCCTGCACCTGGAGGGCGCCCTCGGCGACCGCCGCGAGCGAGTTCGCGACCGCGGTGCCCGAGTCGTCGTGGCAGTGCACGCCGAGCGGCGTCTTCACCTGCTCGCGCACCGCGCGCACGATCTCGGCGACGTTCCAGGGGAGCGAGCCGCCGTTCGTGTCGCAGAGCACGAGCGTCTCGGCGCCGCCCCGGGCGGCCGCCTGGAGCGTCGCGACCGCGTAGGACGGGTCGGCCCGGAAGCCGTCGAAGAAGTGCTCCGCGTCGTAGATCACCCGCCGGCCCTGGCGGCGCAGCCAGGCGATGCTCTCCTCGATGATGCGGAGGTTCTCGGCGGGCGTCGTGCGGAGCACGTCCGCGACGTGCAGCGACCAGGTCTTGCCGACCACGGTGCAGACCGGCGTCCCGGCCTCGACGAGGGCGGCGAGGTTCGCGTCGTCCTCGGGCTTCCCCCCGACCCGGCAGGTCGAGCCGAAGGCGGCGATCTGGGCGCGGGTCCAGGTCAGCTCCCGGGCCCGGGCGAAGAACTCGGCGTCCTTGGGGTTCGAACCCGGCCACCCGCCCTCGATGAACGCCATCCCCAGCTCGTCGAGGCGCCGGGCGATCCTCAGCTTGTCCTCCACGGACAAGGAGATGCCCTCGCGCTGCGTGCCGTCGCGCAGGGTGGTGTCATAGAGCTGGATCATCGGTGCCGGTGCTCCGCGGGGGTGGAGCCGGTCAGTATACACGCCCCACCGGTGACGCCACCGCCCGCGCACCCGCAGTCGTTCGTGGACGGCGGCCCCCGGCTGCGTTACTCACCTCCGCAGGTCCCGACTTCAGACCCCTCAGCGTGACCCTCCTGGAGGACCCGTGGCCATCGACTTCAGCCGGCTGGAGCTCAAGGACGCCCTGGACCTCGCCATCCTGATCGAGCAGGAGGCCCGCGAGCGCTACGAGGAGTTCGCCCGGATCGTGGGCGGCCGCTACGCGGGCGACGCCGCGGACATGTTCCGCGAGATGGCGCGCAACGAGGCGAAGCACGAGTCGCAGCTCGCCGACCGCCGCCGCACCGCCTTCGGCGACGCGGCCCGGAAGGTCACGCGGGCCATGTTCGAGGACGTGGAGGCGCCCGAGGTGACGAAGCCGCGCGTCTTCATGTCGGCGCGGCAGGCGATGGAGGTCGCGCTCGCCTCCGAGGAGAAGGCCTGGGAGTTCTTCGACAAGGCCCTCGCCCACGTGAAGGATCCCTACGTGAAGGTGCTGTTCCAGGAGCTGCGCGGCGAGGAGGCCCAGCACGCCGCGCTCGTCCGGGCGAAGCTCGAGAAGCTGCCGCCCGGCCCCGACCTCGAGGAAGAGGACGCGGACGAACCGGGCACCGACCCGGGCAACTAGTCACCTGCAGTCGAGAGAGGAGCGCGCGTTTGGCGAAGCCGAAGATCGAGGAGCTCACCGTCGGCAAGGGCCCGGAGGCCGTGCGGGGCAAGACGGTGCAGGTGCACTACACGGGCTGGCTCACCGACGGAACCAAGTTCGACTCGTCCGTCGGCAGCGAGCCCTTCTCGTTCCGGCTCGGCGCCGGCGAGGTCATCGAGGGCTGGGACCGCGGCGTGGCCGGCATGAAGGTGGGCGGGAAGCGGAAGCTGACCCTGCCCCCCGACCTCGCCTACGGCGCGCGCGGCGCCCCGCCGGACATCCCGCCGAACGCGACGCTCGTGTTCGAGGTGGAGCTGCTGGGCGTGGTGTAGAGCCCCGGCAACAGGCTGGAAGGACGAGCCCGACCCCCGGTCGGGCTTTTATTTTCTGAACGTATCGAGCGCGCTTTATCTGGTTTTACGAAGCCCAGTCCGGCCTTACCTCCTTCACACACGGAGGTGATGGCACATGTTCGTCTCGATGCAGGTGCAGGGTCAGGCGCCCGAGGGTCCGATGAAGGAGCACCTCGAGCGGCGCCTGCGCAGCGCGGTGAAGGCCTACGGCACGCGCGCCCAGGGCATCGCGCTCCGCGCGGACGCCACGATGCTCCCCCGCGGCCGCGTGAGCTGCCGCGTGGCGATCTCGCTCGACGCCGGCGTCTTCACCGGCACCGCGAAGGGCGCGAACGTCTTCTTCGCCGCGGAGGAGGCGCTCGCGAAGGCGCAGCGCAACGCCGACAAGGTGCTGCGCCGCGAGGAGCGCCCCGCGGCGGGCAACCTCTTCCTCACGCCGAGCGCGTCGAACGGTTAGCAGCTACTTCTTGCCGGGCGCCGACCCGGACCGGCCCAGGGACCGGTCCGGGTCGAGCCCGAGCCGCTCGAGCGCGATCCGGCCGGCTCTTCCGATGCGGCGCACCCCGGTAACCTGCGCACGGCCGGGTCACTCGATGGCGACGTCCACCGGGACCGGCGAGAGCACGCGGACGAGGTCCGCGGGCGCGATCCCCACGAGGAAGCCGCGCGACCCTCCGTTCACGTAGATCCGGGGCAGGTCGAGGATGCTGCGCTCGACGTGCACCGGCATGGCCTTCCGCGTGCCGAAGGGGCTCGTGCCGCCCACCTGGTAGCCGGTGTGGCGGTTGGCGACCTCGGGCTTGCAGATGTCGATCGCCTTCCGGCCGAGCTGCCGGGCGAGCGCCTTCGTCGACACCTCGCGATCGCCGTGCATGAGCACGATGAGCGGCGCCTTCGCGTCGTCCTCGAAGACGAGCGTCTTCACGACCGCGTGCTCCTCCACGCCGAGCTCGCGGGCGGAGACCCGGGTCCCACCCTTCTCCTCGTACCGGTACAGGTGCTCGGTGTACGGGACGCCCGCCTCCCGGAGCAGCCGGGTCGCGGGCGTGGACGGCGTCTTGCTCACGGCAGGATCCCCTTCGCGCGGAGCGCGTCGACGAGCGCCCGGCTCGCCGCCGCGTGCCGGGCCCTCCACTCCTCGTGCGCCGACGGCCCGACCCGGTTCGCGACCGCGAGCGCCGCGGCCGCGGGCACGCCGGCGGCGGCGCAGGCGGCGAAGACGCCGGAGAGCTCGAGGTGCTCGGCGGCCGCCACCGCGGCGAGCCGGCGCGCGCCGTCGGCGGTGCGCGTGATGGCCGGCGTCACGGCGACCGCGTGGCCCGGGAGCGGCAGGTCCCAGCCCGGCGTCCAGCGCACGACCTCGACCCCGGGCCGGTACGCGCGCCCCTCGACCTCGTCGAGCGAGGTCGCGATCACCTCGGACGCGGCGAGGAGGTCCCCCGGCGAGAGCCGGTCGTCGTACGCGCCGCAGGTCCCGACGAACAGCACCCGCGCCGGGCGCTCGGCCGCGAGGAGGCGGGCCGTCGCGGCCGCGGCGGCCACGGCGCCGACCCCCGAGAGCGCGACGCGCCAGCCCGCCGGCGGCGCGTCGTCGAGGCCGGCGAGCTCGGGCGGGAAGGCGGCGAGGAGGAGGGACGAGGCCATCGCGGGGCATCCTAGCGTCGAGCGGCCCGTTCGTGTTGAATGCCGCGCCGTGCGCGAGCGCTGCCCCCGCTGCCTGAGGTCCCCGCCCTTCTGCCCCTGCGCGACGCTCCCGCGCGTGGACACCCGCACGCGCGTGCTCCTCCTCCAGCACCCGCGCGAGGCGCGGCTCGCCATCGGGAGCGCCTGGCTGCTCAAGGCGGGCCTGGCGCGCGTGGAGTCCTACCGGTCGGTCCGCTTCGAGGGCCACGAGCGGGTGCGCGCGCTGTGCGCCGAGCCCGGCGCGGTGCTGCTGGCCCCCGGCGGCGCCCCCGCCGCGGCCGTCCCCCCGGACGCCCCGCAACCGCTGCTGGTCGTCGTCGACGCCACCTGGCCCCAGGCCGAGAAGATGGCGCGCGCGAACCCCTGGATGGACGCCCTGCCCCGCGTCTCCGTCGACGCCGGCCGCCCGAGCGGCTACGGCGACCTCCGCCGCGAGCCCGCCCCCGGCCTCCTCCCCACCGTCGAGGCCGTCGCGCTCGCGCTGGGCGCCTTCGACGGCCAGCCGGAGCGGTTCGACCCCATGATCGCCGCCTTCCACCGCGCCGTGCAGCTGCAGCTCGAGCACGCCCGCGGCGAGAACCGCTCCCCCCGCCACCGCCCCGGCGCGGCCGCGCGGAGGGCGGGGCGGGCGAAGGCGGGGTAGCAGCGGAGGACTCTCGCGCGCGGCGCTCGAGGAGCCCGCGCGTCCGCCCCCCTGCCACGATCGCTCCCCTGGGAGAGTGACCGATGGGTGTCTTCGGGGAGTACACGTGCCAGTGCGGTCACGAGGCCCTGCTGCCGTGCGGGCTCAGGAACTGAACGCCCACCGGGACGCGGGCTGCTCCTGTTTTCACCTTCAGTAACTTGATTCAGCGGAGGTCCGTCCGCGCGCAGACGGACCTCGACCAGCCCCGCCCCTCGTCTCCGGCCCGCTGCGCGGGCCTACGCTCGGGGCGAACGGGGTTGTTCCCGCCCCGGCCGCTCCCCCTGCCGCTGACTGATCCTGATCCCGTTCCCGTTCCTGAGCCTGATCCTGATCCCGTTCCTGATCCTGCTCCTGCTGTCCCCCCTCCTACGCGCTCCTCTTCTCCCTCGCGTCCTCGTCGAACAGCCGCTCCAGCTCCTCCCTTCCCCGCGCCGCGGCGCTCCGGAGGTGCTCGAGGTCGTGCCGGTGCTCCCAGCTCTCCTCGAGCAGCGCCTCGTCGTGCGCCCGGAACCGTTCGACCGACGCCCGCGCGCTCGCGGTGTCCTCGCCGAGCGCCTCGAGCACCTGCCCGGTGAGCTCGAGCGAGGCCGCGAAGGTCTCGCGCACGATCCGCGTGATCCCGAGCCCGCGCAGCGCGTAGGCGTGCTGCCGGTTCCGGGCGCGTGCGAACACGGTCAGGTGCGGGAAGTGGTCCCGGAGGAGCTCCGCGGTGCGCACCGAGGCCTCCACGTCGTCGATGGCGAGCACGAACACCTCGGCCTTGTCGGCGCGCGCGGCGCGGAGGAGCTCGAGGCGCGAGACGTCGCCGAAGAAGACCTTGTTGCCGAACCGCTGGATGAACTCGATGTGCTCGGAGGAGGCGTCGATCGCGGTGAACGGGATCCGCTTCGCCCGGAGCACGCGGGCGACCACCTGCCCGACCCGGCCGAAGCCCGCCACGATGACCGGCGGCTCGCCGTCCGGGGCGACGTCGTACGGGCGGACCGCGCCGCGCGCGAGCCAGGGCCGGACGACGCGGGCGTGGAGCGCGAACAGCACCGGCGTCGCGCCCATCGAGAGGGTGACGGCGAGCACGAGCAGCTCGGAGAGCTCCGGGTCCATGATCCGCTGCCCCACCGCGAGCGAGAACAGCACGAAGGCGAACTCGCCCCCCTGCGCGAGCAGCACGCCGAGGGAGAGCGCGGGGTCGCCCCGCCCCACGAGCACGCGCCCCACCGCCCAGCCGGCGAGCGCCTTCAGGGCGTGCATGCCGGCGACCACCCCGAGGACGAGGAGCGGGCGGTCGACGACGAGCCTCAGGTTCGCGCTCATGCCGACCGCGATGAAGAAGAGGCCCAGGAGGAGCCCCTTGAAGGGCGCGATGTCGGCCTCGAGCTCGTGCCGGTACTCCGAGCCGGCGAGGAGCACGCCGGCGAGGAAGGCGCCGAGCGCCATCGAGAGCCCGGCGACCGAGACCCCGAGGCCGGTGCCGACCACGAGGAAGAGCGACGCCGCCGTGAAGAGCTCCGGGTTGCGCAGCGCCGCGAGCCGCCGGAGGAGCGGCCGCACCAGCCACCGGCTCGCGAGGACGACCGCCGCGATGACGGCCACCCCGACGAGCCCGGTGCGCCACGCGGGGGGCGCGCCCGGCGCGGCCGCGGCGCCGGGGGCGAGCAACGGCAGGACCGCCAGCATCGGGATGACCGCGAGGTCCTGGAACAGGAGGATGCCGAACGCGGCCCGGCCGTGCGGCGCGCCGAGCTCCCGCCGTTCGGTCAGCAGCTGGACGACGAGCGCGGTCGAGGAGAGCGAGAGCCCGAAGCCGGCGACGAACGCCTCCCGCCACGGCAGCCCGAGCGCGAGCGCACTCCCGCCGAGGAGGAGGGTCGCACCCGCGACCTGGGCGGCGCCGAGCCCGAAGACGTCGCGCTTCAGCTCCAGCAGCCGCCGGGGCTCGAGCTCGAGACCGACCAGGAAGAGCAGCAGGACGACCCCGAACTCGGAGGCGTGCAGGACCGATTCGGGATCACCCCCGAGCCCCAGCCCGAATGGGCCGATGACCGCCCCGGCCGCCAGGTACCCCAGGACGCTCCCGAGCCCGAGCCGGGTCGCCAGCGGGACGGCCAGCACGGCAGCCGCGAGGAACACGAACGCCTGTCGGAGAAGATCCAAAATTCACACTCCAGGGCGGTGAGACCCGCGGTCCTCACGCGACGTTTCGCGCCTTCCACGGAACGGGCGCCGGGCGCGCCCTTCTTCTAAGATGCGCGCCATGGCCAAGCGAATCGCAATCCTCACGGGAGGCGGGGACGTCCCCGGCCTCAACTCCGTCATCAAGTCGGTCACGTACCGCAGCGCGGAGCACAAGCTCGAGGTCGTCGGCATCCGCCGCGGCTGGGAGGGGCTCACGCACCTCGACCTCGACGATCCCGAGTCGAAGGCCCGCTACCTGTGGCCCCTCGATCGGGACAACACCCGCACCATCGACCGCACCGGCGGCACGGTGCTGCACTCGTCGCGGACGAACCCCTCGAAGATGAAGAAGCTGCCGAAGCACCTCGAGGCGCGGGCGGCCGACTTCCCGACCTCGGAGAGCACGAAGGGCGGCGTCACGACGAAGACGTTCGACATCTCGAAGGCCGTCCTCAAGAACCTCGACCGGCTCGGCGTCGACTGCCTCGTCGCCATCGGCGGCGACGACACGCTCTCCTACGCCGCGAAGCTCCACGACCTCGGCGTGAAGGTGATCGCGATCCCGAAGACGATGGACAACGACGTGCGGAACACCGAGTACTGCATCGGGTTCTCGACCGCGATCACCCGCGCCATGAGCGCCATCGAGCGCCAGCGCACGACGGTCGGGTCGCACGAGCGCATCGGCGTCTTCCGCGTGTTCGGCCGCGACGCCGGCTGGACCTCGCTCTACACCGCCTACGTCACCTCCATCCGCTGCCTCATCCCGGAGTACAAGGCGAACGTCGGCAAGCTCATCGACCTGCTCGTCGCCGAGAAGCGGGAGAACCCGTCCAACTACGCGCTCGTGATCCTCTCCGAGGGCGCCGAGTGGGAGGGGTACAAGGTGCAGGAGTACGGCGAGCCCGACGCTTACGGCCACCGCAAGAAGGCGTCGGTCGCCGAGTCGCTCGCCGACGAGATCAAGCGCCGGGCGGGCGAGGAGACCATCGTCTCCGACCTCACCTACGATCTGCGCTCCGGCGACCCGGACTTCATCGACCGCCTGATCGCCAACACCTTCGGCACGATGGCGTTCGACGCCGTCCTCGAGGGCAAGAGCGGCCTCATGTCGGCGCTCGTCGAGGGCCGCTACGCGATGATGCCGATCCCGGACCCGAAGCTCGGACCCCGCAAGGTCGACGTCGCGACGATGTACAACACCGAGCGCTACCGCCCGATCTACGCGAACAAGATGGGCCTGCCGGTCTTCCTCAACCGGTCGTAGCAGGACCCCAGCGAAGCCCTTGCCGCAGCCAAATGCTGCGGCAGGGCGGAGCTGATCCGGGGGAGGCCCCGGCGAGCTTGCTCGACGGGGCCGGGGGGCTACGCCCCCCGAGACACGGGCTCGCCGACGGCGGCGAGCCCCTCCGCGAGGTCCCGCTCGAGGTCCTCGGGGTCCTCGATCCCCACCGCGAGCCGCACGAGGCCGGGCGCCGCCTCGGGGTCGTACTTCCGGCGCCACTCCGCGAGCGACTCGACGCCGCCGAGCGAGGTCGCGTCGTGGAAGAGCCGCAGCGCCGCCGGCAGCGCCTTCGCCCGCTCCTCGCTCGAGAGCTCGATCGCGAGCATCGGTCCGCCGCCGCGCATCTGCGCCTGCGCGAGCGCATGGCCGGGGTGCGACGGCAACGACGGATGCCACACCCGCGCGACCCGGGGCTCGAGGAACGCCGCCAGCCGGCCCGCGGTGTCCGACTGCCGCCTCACGCGCAGGGACAGCGTCCGCACGCCGCGCAGCGTGAGCCAGGTCTCGAGCGCGCCCATCACGCCGCCCGAGATGGTGCGGGCGTCGTGGAGCGCCTTCCCGAGCGCCGGGTCCCGGGCGACGAGCACGCCGCCGAGCGCGTCGGAGTGGCCGGCGAGGAACTTCGTGGAGGCGTGCATGACGAGGTCGGCGCCGAGCGCGAGCGGCGACTGCAGCACCGGCGTGGCGAAGGTCGAGTCGACCGCCAGCGCGGCGCCAGCGGCGCGGGCCCGCACGGCGTGGGCGGCCACGTCGGCGAGCTCGCAGGTCGGGTTCTTCGGGGTCTCGAGCCAGACGAGGTCCCCCTCCCCGAGCGCCGCGTCGAGGCCGACCTCCGGGATCCCGAGCTGGGCGATGGCCGCGTGGGTCGCGTGGTAGCCGCCCCGCGCGATGGCGACCCGGCGCGGCCGGAGCTGCAGGAGCGCGGCGAAGGTCGCCGCCTGCCCGGAGGCGTAGGTGACCGCGGCGCCGCCCTCGAGCGCGGAGAGCACCGCCTCGAGCCGGCGGCGGGTGGGCTGGTCCTCGCGGCTGTAGAAGAACCCGCCGGGCGCCCCCGCCGCGAAGGTGGTCGAGACGTGGATGGGCGGCGCGACGTCGGCCGTCTCCTCGAGGCCGGCGTCGGCGTGGAGGGCGAGGGTGTCGGGGCGGTCGCGCGGGGCCATGCGGCGCATCCTCGGGCGAAGCGCCGCGGCCGGCAAGCAACTCGGAGAAGACCGAGCGTCCGCGACCGGCCTCCGCTAAGCTCCCGCCCCCATGGAGCTCGTGAAGGACGACGTCGCCGCGCTGCCGGTCACCGGCCTCGACGGCAAGCAGATCCCGCTCGGCAGCCTCTGGGCGGAGCGGCCCGCGGTGGTCGTGTTCCTGCGCCACTTCGGTTGAATGTTCTGCCGGGAGCAGGCGGTGCAGTTGCACCGCGACAGGGCCCGCTTCGACGCCGCCGGCGCGCGCCTCGCGTTCGTCGGCAACGGCACCGCGATGTTCGCGCGGACCTTCCAGGAGGACTACGGCCTCGACGAGCCGGTGCTGGTCGACCCGACGCGGAGGGTCTACAGGGCGCTCGGCTTCGGCCGGCTCACGCTCGCCTCGCTCGTGTCCCCCCGCCAGCTCCTCGCCGCCGCGCGCGCGCTCGCCGCCGGCTTCGTCCAGGGGCGCACCCAGGGCGACGCCCAGCAGCTCGGCGGCGTGCTGGTCGTGAAGCCGGGCGGGGAGATCCTCTACCGGTACCGTTCGGAGTTCGCCGGCGACCACCCGAAGCACGATGACGTGCTCGCCGCGCTGGGCTAGGTTCTCGCCCCCGAGGAGACGACCGTGCCGACCGAGGAAGAGCTGAAGGCGGAGCTGGAGAAGCTGAGGGCCGAGAACGCGGCGCTGAAGGCGCGCGGCGCGAAGGGCGTCAGCATGAAGGTGAGCGAGAAGGGGGCCGTGTCGGTCTACGGCCTCGGCCGCTTCCCGGTCACGCTCTACCAGGAACAGTGGCTGAAGCTCCTCGACATGGCCGAGGACATCCGCGCCTTCATCAAGGAGAACGAGGGCCGGCTGAAGAAGAAGGAGTGAGGGCCCCTCGTCTCCGCCACCGCTGTCGCGGTGGCTACGCTCGGGGTGAACGGACCCTTCGGGATCACGCGGGCGGCCACAGCCCCTGCGTCGCCGCGAGCGCCTCGAGGTCCGCGGCGAGGGCGTCGGCGGTGTGGACCACGTCGGCGCCGCCCGCGAGGAGCTCGCCGACGTCCTCCTCGAACCCGAACGGCCGGAGCGGGCAGTCGCGCAGCGCGAGCTGCAGCAGGCGCTTCTCGCCCGGGTGCGGCTGGCGGTTGAGCGCGAAGAGCACGTCGAACGCGCTCGCGAGCAGCGCCGCCACCCGGTGGTTCACCGCCACGGCGTCGCCGCGCTCGCGCGCCTTCTCGAGCTGGTGCACGTAGCTCGAGAGGTCGCGCCGGAGGAGCGGCAGGTTGAGCGCCACGACGGCGCGGCGGAGCGGCTCCGGGTACCCGGCCTGGGCCCGGGCCTTCAGGGCGGCGAGCCAGCCGTCCCGGTCGAAGACGGGCTCGCAGGTCCGGACGTTGTGCCAGAGGCAGGTGCTCCACCCGACCCTCGCCTCGTGCCGCACCAGCACCCGGTCGAGCTCGCCCTCGATCCACCCGCAGTCCCTGAACATCACGTCCACGTGGAGGAGCGCCTCCCGTTCCACCCACTCGTCGCCGGGCTCGAACCCCTGGTGGAAGAGCTCCGGGTGCACGGAGCGCGACCGGGCGACGGCCTCGCGGTGTTCCCGGGGCACCTCGCCGCGCGCGTAGACGTAGAGATCGAGGTCGCTCTGCCCGTCCGCCTCGCCCGTCGCCTGGGAGCCGCCGACCGCGACGCCGATCACGGCGGGGTGCTCCGCGTACCGCGGGGCGAGGGTGCGGGCGAGATCGAGGGCGAGGTGGCGAGCCATCGCCCCAGGGAATACGACGCCCGGGCCCTCGCCGGGCAGACCCGGACGGGTCGAGGGCGAACCCTACATTTCCAGGCATCATGGAGACCCACCCGTAGGAGGTCTCACAGTGAACGTTCCCCTCGGAGGCGCCCGCGCCGTCGTGTTCGACGCGTACGGCACGCTCTTCGACGTCGGGAGCGCCGCCGCGCGGGCGAAGGACGAGCTCGGCGACGGGTGGGAGGCGCTCGCGGAGACGTGGCGCGCGAAGCAGCTGCAGTACACGTGGCTGCGCTCGCTGATGGGCCGCCACGCCGACTTCTGGCGGGTCACCGGCGACGCG
Source organism: Anaeromyxobacter sp. (assembly GCA_046351695.1). GTDB lineage: Bacteria > Myxococcota > Myxococcia > Myxococcales > Anaeromyxobacteraceae > Anaeromyxobacter. The sequence goes on from JAXLYA010000006.1 coordinate 47,839, forward strand.
CTCGACTACGCGCTCGCCGCGCACGGCCTTCGCGACCACGGGCTCCGCGACCGGCTCATGGCCCTCTACGAGCGGCTCTCGGCGTACCCCGACGCCCGCCCCGCGCTCGAGGCGCTCCGCGGGCGCGCGCTGAAGCTCGCCGTGCTGTCGAACGGCACGCCCCGGATGCTCGCCGCGGCCGCCGAGAGCGCCGGGCTCGCCCCGCTCCTCGACGCCGTCCTCTCGGTCGAGGAGGTCGGCACGTACAAGCCCACCCCGTCCGTCTACCGGCTCGCCTCCGATCGCCTCGGCGTCTGGCCTTCGGAGATCGCGTTCGTCTCCTCGAACGGCTGGGACGCCGCGGGCGCCAAGGCGGCCGGACTGCGGGTCGCGTGGTGCAACCGCGCGGGGCAACCGGCCGAACGCCTGCCGGACGTACCCGACGTCGAGATCCGCACGCTCGCCGAGCTCCCGGCGCTCCTCGGGGCCCCATGAGCCGGCTCAGCTTTCGCCCCGGCGGCCCGGCCGGTCTATCCTCGAAACCAGGCTCGAACACCCCGCGCCCCGCGCGCACGGAAGGCCAAGACATGTCCACCCCGCGAGTTCCCTCCCACGGCCGCCGCCAGGCGCTGAAGGCCCTGCTCGCCGGCGGCGCCGCGACGGCCGTGTTCGCCCGCGCGCTCACCGCGATGGCGGCCGGGCCCGGGCGGATGACCGCCGAGATGGTGAAGCAGGCCGAGTGGGTCGCCGGCATCACGCTCACCGACGCGGAGCGCGAGCTCATGCTCGCCGACCTCGCGGAGAACGGCGCGCTGCTCGAGAAGCTGCGGTCGGTCGACGTGCCGAACGACGTGCCGCCCGCGGTGCAGTTCAGGCCGCTCTCGGCGCCGACGCCCGCGAAGGCCCCGGCGCCGAAGCCGTGGTTCCCCGACCGCAAGCCATCCCGCATGCCCTCCTCCGACGAGGATCTCGCCTACGGCTCTGCGGTGGAGCTCTCGTACCTCGTCCGCAAGCGCCAGATCTCGCCGGTGGAGCTCGCGCGCCTCTCGCTCGAGCGCATGCAGCTCCTCGACACGCGGCTCGCCGCGGTGATCACCCGCACCGCCTCGCTCGGCTTCGAGCAGGCGCGCGCCGCCGAGAACGCGGCGAAGAAGGGCAACGCGGGGCCGCTGGCGGGGCTTCCCTGGGGCGCGAAGGACCTCCTCGCCGTGCCGGGCTACCCGACGACCTGGGGCACCCGCATCTACCAGAACCGGCAGCTCCCGGACGTCACCGCCGCCGTCGCCGAGAGCATCACGGCGGCCGGCGGCGTGCTCATGGCGAAGACGGCGGTCGGCGAGCTCGCGTGGGGCGACACCTGGTTCGGCGGCACCACGAAGAACCCCTGGAAGCTCGACCAGGGCTCCTCCGGCTCCTCCGCCGGCTCGGCCGCGGGCGTCGCGGCGGGCTACTTCCCCTTCGCGATCGGCACCGAGACCTACGGCAGCATCCTCTCCCCCGCGACCCGCTGCGGCGTCACGGGCCTGCGGCCCACCTTCGGCCGCATCAGCCGCCACGGCGTGATGTCGCTCGCGTGGTCCATGGACAAGGTGGGCGTGCTCGCGCGCTCCGCCGAGGACTGCGCGCTGGTCTTCTCGGTCATCCACGGCGCCGACCCGCGCGACCCGACCTCCGAGACGCACCCCTTCCTCTGGCCCTCCGAGGTCGAGCTCAAGGAGCTCAGGCTCGGCTTCGCGGAGCGGCTCTTCGACGGGCCCGGCGCCGAGCCCGCGACCGCCGACCCGGCGGAGCTCGCGAAGCGCCAGCGCGCCCGCGACCAGCTCCAGTTCGACCAGGCCGTGCTCGACGTGCTCCGCCGGCTCGAGCTCAACCTCATCCCCGTCCAGCTCGGCGGGAAGGTCCCGGCGAACACCCTCTCCTGCATCCTCACCGCCGAGGCGGCGACCGCCTTCACCGGCCTCCTGCGCGCCGGGCGGCTCGGGGAGATGACGCGGCAGACCGCCGACGCCTGGCCGAACACCTTCCGCCAGGGCCACCTCATCACGGCCGTCGACTACCTGCGCGCCCAGCGGGTGCGGACCCTCCTCATGCGCGACCTCGAGGACCGCCTGCGCGACGTCGACGTGCTCGTGACGCCGACGTTCGGCGGCGACCTCCTCCTCCTCACGAACCTCACCGGGCACCCGGCCATCACCGTGCCGAACGGCTTCCACGCCGACGGGACGCCGGGGAGCATCACCTTCATCGGCAAGCTGCACGGCGAGGCGGCCATCCTGCAGGCGGCGATGGCCTACCAGGAGGCCACGCCGTTCCACAAGCGCCGCCCGCGGCTCGGCTAGCCGGCGCGGCCGCGGACACGAGGCCCCGCGCGGTGAGCCACCAGCACCTCTACCGCCGCAGCCTCGAGGGGCTCTCGGGGCGGCTCCACGCCGCCGCGCACAGCCACCACCCGTGGCCGGACGTCAGCCGCGACGCCACCCTCGCGTGCTGGGACGACGCCGCCCGGCTGCTCGATCACAAGTGGGAGCGGATCCTGGGCGACGTGCTGCCCGAGGCGCAGCGGCGGGTCGCCGCCGTGCTCGGCCTGCCCGACCCCGCACAGCTCGCGTTCGGGCCGAACGTGCACGGCTTCCTCGTGCGCCTCTTCTCGTGCCTGCCCGCCGCGAGCCCCGGCGGCCGGCGCGCGCGGGTCGTCTCCACCGCGAGCGAGTTCCACAGCTTCTCGCGGCAGGCGCGCCGCTGGGAGGAGGCCGGCCTCGCGGAGGTGGTGCGCGTCCCGGCCCTGCCCTTCGACGGCTTCCCGGCCCGGCTCGAGGCCGCGCTCCGCGCCGGACCGGCCGACCTCGTCTACGTCTCGCACGTGTTCTTCGACAGCGGCCTCGCGCAGGCCGACCTCGGGTGGCTCGCCGCCGTGCCGGAGGGCGCGCTCGTCGCGCTCGACGGGTACCACGCGTTCCGTGCGCTGCCGGTGGACCTCGGCCCCGTCGCGCGCCGCGCCTTCTACCTCGCGGGCGGCTACAAGTACGCGCAGGCCGGCGAGGGCGTGTGCTTCGTGGCGGTCCCGCCGGGCTCCGCGGTCCGGCCGGTCGACACCGGCTGGTTCGCCGAGTTCGACGACCTCGCCGCCGCGCGGACCGACGCGGTGGGCTACCGGCCCGACGGCGGCCGCATGATGGGCGCGACGTTCGACCCGGCCGGCCTCTACCGCCTCGTCGCGGTGGAGCGGACGCTCGAGCGGGAGGGGCTCGACGTCGCGACCGTGCACGCCCACGTGCGGGCGCTGCAGCTCCGGCTCCTCGACGCGCTCGCCGGCCTCGGCGGTCCCTGGCGCGCCGGCGAGAGCCCGCTGTTGCCCGCGGGGCTCCCGTGGCACGGCCACTTCCTCGCGTTCGAGGTCGGCGACGCGCAGGGCTTCCTGCGCGGGCTCGAGGCCGAGGGGGTGCTCGCCGACGCGCGCGGTCCCCGGCTCCGGCTCGGGCTCGGCCTGTACCACGACGAGGCCGACGTGGACCGGCTCGCCCGGGCCGTGCGGACGGTCGCGCGGGGCCGCTGAGCGCTCACCAGCGCAGGTCCCGGAGCGCGATCCAGGGCGACGGGGGCTCGCAGCGGGGCCGCCTCACCGGGGCCTCCTCCCGGCGGACGAGGTAGAGCGCCGCGCGGGACATCGCGCTCGCGGCTGCGGTGCGCTCCGGCTCCGGCCGGGCCTGCGGAGAGGACTCGAGCTTCAGGATCGCTTCGGCCATGACGGGCTCCCTTCGTGCTGCGTGAGCCTGGATCCTGGCCTCCGCGCGCGCGCCGCGCGCCGGGATGATCCGCGCGCGGGGCGCGCAACGATGCGCCCCCCACGCGGGACCGGCCTCGCCCGCCGCGTCGCCGCCTACAGGTGCACGTCGAGCGCGTCGTCGTGCGCCGCGAGCGCGGACGGCGCGAGCGCGCCAGCCTTCACCCGCCGGACGAGCTCGTCGCGGTCGAGGTCGAAGACCGCGTCGAGGATCCCCGCCCGCTCCGCCGCCGGGGCCTGCCCCACCGCGAACAGCACGCGCGCGGAGTGCTGCAGGTAGCGGCGCGAGAGGAGCTGGCGGCGCAGGAGCTCCATGATGACGGGCGCCTTCGAGCGGTCGAACCGGCCCGGCTCGCCGCGCCGGTCCTGCTCGGCGAAGAAGGCGGCGGTCCACTCGTCGTGGTAGGCGACCACCTTCTCGAAGAGCGCCCGGTCGAGCCGGGTGCCGGCCTTCACCGGCTCGGCCGGCTTCCCGAGCACCACGCCGTCCTCGGTCGTCGTCGCGCGCAGGAGCCGGCCGTCCTTCGTCACCGGCGCCTCGTGGCGCAGGAGCGACCAGAGCCACGAGACGTAGATCCGGTAGGTGGCGAGGTCGTTCATGAAGCGCAGGCCGAGCTCGTAGTCGTCGATCGCGGCGGCGAAGTTGCCGTTCAGGATCTGGAAGCCGTAGTTCGCGGCCATGTAGAGCGAGTGCTGCACGTGCTCGATGGTGATCTCGCCCTTCGGGACCCCGTAGATCGCGTCCCAGCGCTCCGCGGAGAGCAGCTGCTCGGGGGTGGCCACCGCCGCCGGGTCGAGGACGGCCGGCGTGATGCGGCCCTGGTCGTCGACGAGCCCGCGCGCGCGGAACACCTCGCGCTCCGCGCCGGTGAGCCCCGAGGCCGGCATCGGGACCGGCTTCCCGTTCACCTCCACCGTCGCGACCGGCGCCCAGACGAGCGACTGCAGCTCTCCGACCTCCGCCTGGAGCGGCCGGTTGCCGGCGGCGACGTAGTGCGCCTCCGGGCTCGCGACCCAGCTCTGCCGGTAGGTGTCGTGGAGCTTCCCCTTCACCCTGCCCTCGAGCACGTCCTCGAGCGTCGGGCGCGCCCCGCCCGGCAGCGGGGCGGCGGGCACGAAGGTGAGCCCCAGCAGCCGCTCGCGGAGCTTGTCGATCGTCATCGCGCGGAGCGCGATGGGGTTGTAGCGGGAGCGGCCGTACGGATCGTTCGCCTGGTAGATCATCACGGCGGCCATGCCGCCGATCGGCGCCGCGTTCGCGAGCTCGCCGCCCTTCATGCCGGCCATCAGCATCGTCAGCGCGTTGAAGCGCTGGTACGCGATCATCCCGGGCGTCGCCATGCCGACGCCCTGCGGATCCGGGAACACACCCGCGGGGTCCTCGCGCCACATCTCGATGAGGCTGCCGAGGTAGTCCCAGCGCCCCACGTTCGTGCCGAGGAGCCGGCGGCGGAGGACCCACACGATCGCGGGCAGCTGACGGCCCGCGTTGCCCTCCTCGTAGAGCATCTTGCACTTGAACGAGCCCACCGGGACGCCGGCGATCCCCTCGAGCCGCGCGAGGAGGCGCTCCACCACGAGCGCCTCGCGCGGCGTCTGGAGCTTCGGCAGGTAGAAGTAGACGCCGTGCCCGCGGCGGGCGAGCGCGTCGAGGTTGTTCATCGCCCAGAGCGTCGTCACGACCGCGATGCCGGGGGCGGGCCGCCCGTCCACCGTGACGGTGTCGAAGAAGATGTGGAGGCCCGGCGGGCGGGCGAGCCGGCCCGGCCACTCGGCCGGCGGCTTCTCGACGCGGTACGAGCGGGTCTTCCCCTTCTTCGTGACCTCGTACGGCCGCGCGTCCCACTTCCCCTCGAAGAGCTCCTTCGCGTTCTGGAGCGCGGCGAACACGCCCACGGGGTCCTTCGCGGAGGCGCCCTCCGGCCGGAAGTGCGGCGGCGAGGCGTCCTCGAAGTCCGGCATGTTCATCGGCGCCGCGCTGTTGAGCGCGTTCATCGCCATGTCGAGCGGGTGCCACGGGCCGGTGAGCTCGAGCCCGGCGACCTTGCCCGGGTGCACGTGGGCGGGGACCGGGACCTCGTCGTTGAGCCGCCAGCGGAGCGGCGTCTCCTTCCCGAGGAAGTTGTCGATCATGCCCTGCACGATGTCGCGGAACGGCACCTCGCGGCCGGTGACGGGGTCGGTGAAGCGCTCGTCGAGCGGCCAGCGGTACTTCTCGCGGACCGGCGCGGGCGAGGCGAGCTGCTCGCGGCGCAGGTTGAGCACCGCGTCGATCTCGGGCCTGAGCTCCCGGGTGAGCGTGTCGATGGTCTCCTCGACGCTCACCTCGCGCCCGTTCACGCGCTTCTTGCCGAAGAGGTCTGGGAACCGCGAGAGGACGTCGTTCCGGATCATGGGTGCTCCTTTCTCGTCCGCGGAGGTGCCCACAGTATGCGCTCGCCGCCCCGCGTCCGTCAGTCGTGGGGCACGCCCGGCCGGCGCCGCCCGGGGGCCCCCGCGGGGACGCCCGGGGGCGCCGGTCTCGCATTGCCTTCGGGGCGGCCCCGGCGGTATGGAGGGCCACCCCATTAGCCACCCCGGAGGCTGCGCAGATGGTCATCGGCGTCCCGAAGGAGATCAAGGTCCGCGAGTACCGGGTCGGCCTCGTGCCGGCGAGCGTGCGCGAGCTGACGCACCAGGGTCACCAGGTGCTCGTCGAGACCGGCGCGGGCGCCGGCATCGGCATGTCCGACCCGGCCTACGAGGCCGCGGGCGCCCGCATCGTCCCCTCGGCCGCCGAGGTCTTCGAGAAGGCCGAGCTCGTCGTGAAGGTGAAGGAGCCGCAGGCCGAGGAGCGCAAGCGCCTGCGCCCCGGGCAGGTGCTCTTCACGTACCTCCACCTCGCCCCCGACGCGCCGCAGACGAAGGACCTCGTGGCCTCGGGCGCGACCTGCATCGCCTACGAGACGGTCACGTCGGCCTCCGGTGGGCTCCCGCTGCTCGCGCCCATGTCCGAGGTCGCCGGCCGGCTCTCGATCCAGGCCGGCGCGTACTACCTCGAGAAGGCCCACGGCGGCCTCGGCCTCCTCATCGGCGGCGTGCCCGGCGTCGACCCCGCGAAGGTGGTCATCATCGGCGGCGGCGTCGTCGGCACCCACGCGGCGCACATCGCCCTCGGCATGGGCGCCGAGGTGTTCGTCCTCGACCGCTCGACGGACGTGCTCCGCGCGCTCTGGAAGCAGTTCGGCCGCCCGCTCAACACCGTCTTCTCGACCCGCGACGCCATCGAGCAGCACTGCATCTCCGCCGACCTCGTGATCGGCGGCGTGCTCGTGCCCGGCGCGGCGGCGCCGAAGCTCGTGACGAAGGACATCGTGAAGCGGATGAAGCCGGGCTCGGTCATCGTCGACGTGGCGATCGACCAGGGCGGCTGCTGCGAGACCTCCCGTCCGACCACCCACGACGACCCGACCTACGTGGTCGACGGCGTCATCCACTACTGCGTCGCCAACATGCCGGGCGGCGTGCCGCGCACCTCGGCGGTCGCGCTCAACAACGCCACCCTGCCCTTCGTGCTCGCGCTCGCGAACAAGGGCTGGAAGAAGGCGCTCACGGACGACCCGCACCTGCGCAACGGGCTCAACGTGCACAAGGGCATGATCACGCACCGCGGGGTCTCCGACGCCCTCGGCTACGCGTTCGTGGAGCCGGCCGCCGCGATGGAGCGGTAGCGGAGACGTTCTGCGGCGGCGGGAAGCGCCGGGTGGGTGGCTGACGCGGTTTGACCGCGGGGCGGCGAAGGACGACGCTTCCCCCGCGATGCGCCTCGCCGCCCTCGTCCTCGCCGGCCTCGCCGCCACGGGCTGCGCCTCGGCGCGCCTGCGACCGGCGTCCGCCGCCACGCCGGAGCCCGCGCCCGCCCTCGCGCCCTTCACCACCGACGGCTGCTCGCTCTTTCCCGATCGCCGGCTCGTCCTGTCCGGCGACTGGTGCGACTGCTGCGTGCGCCACGACGTCGCCTACTGGCGCGGGGGCACCGAGGCGGAGCGGCGCCTCGCCGACGAGGCGCTGCGCGCCTGCGTGCGCGAGCGCACCGGCGATCCGGTGCTCGCCGAGGGCATGTTCTTCGGCGTCCGCGCGGGCGGCACGCCGGCCTTCCCGACGAGCTTCCGCTGGGGCTACGGCTGGCCGGCCGGCCGCGGCTACGGGCCGCTCACGCCCGCGGAGCGCCGGGCGGCCGACGCGGCGCTCGCCGAGGTGCGCCGGACGAACCCGGACCTCACCTGCAAGGGCGCGGGCGTCACCGGCGCCCCCAGGTAGGCGGTCGACACCCGCGCGGGCGTCACCGCCGATCCGCCCCTGGCCCCGTCGGGCTCCAAGCGAACGTTTTCACGCTGCGTCCGGTATGCTGCGGCTCCCCTGGGCAAGGTCGGCCTCCGTGCGCCTCGCCGTCGTCGTGCTCCTGTCGCTGTCCGCCTGCGTCCTCACCCCGTACTCCGACACCCCGGTCGAGAGCACGAAGAGCGTGGGCTTCTCCGGCTTCACGAGCTCCGACCTCGCCGGTGGCACCGTGCAGGTCCAGTACCTGCGCAAGAGCGGCTGGACGACGCTCGGCACCGCCACCATCGACGTCGACGGCGGCTGGTCCGCGTCGGTCTCGGTGCCGCGCGACGCCTGGACCGCCCCCCCGTGCGACTACGCGACCTTCCGCTTCCGCGGGCCCAGCGCGACCACGCTCTACGCGTTCGACGCGCGCTGCGTGCGCGCGAAGGGACCGAACCCGCCCTTCGAGGAGCTCGTCTCCTGCGCGGTCCCCACGCTGAAGCTCTTCCAGGGCCGCACGCACTTCGGGGACCTCGCCCTCACCGGGCAGGCCGAGGCCGACGCCCAGTACTGCGTCACCCGCGTCGAGGGAAACGTCACCCTGGACGGGGGCGCCGTGTCGCTCGGCCCGGGCGGCGTCTGGGCCGAGGGGCTCGCCTTCGACCTGCCCAACCTGAAGGAGGTCACGGGGAACCTCACGGTCGACCCGAACCGCACCGAGCGGCTCTCCCTGCCCGCCCTCCGGACCGTGGGTGGCGACCTCACGATGACGTCGGTCCGCTTCAACGCCGGGCACGTCGAGATGGGCAGCCTCGTCGCCCACCGCGCGGTGAGCGTGCTCGACCTGCCGCTCCTGCAGTCGGTCGGCGGCGCCGTGACGCTCTCGACGGTCAACGTCGCCGGCAGCAGCTCGGGCAACGTCGTCCACGAGTTCGGCCTCGACGCCCTGACGAGCGTCGGGACCGACGTCGCCGTCCACGGCGTGTTCCTCACCGCCATGCAGGGCCTGCGGGGGCTCACCACGATCCCGCGCGACCTCGTGTTCGACTGGGGCAACTCGGACATGGACTCGACGCAGCTCCTCTCCGCGCTCACGACCGTGGGCAGGGACGCGACGTTCACGCTCCCGCCCAACGCCCGGCACGGCCTCTACGCGCTCCAGACCGTGACGAGAGACGCGCTCATCCAGCCCGCCCAGGTCTTCGTCGGGCTCCGCGACGAGGCGATGCCGGCGCTGCGCACCGTCGGGGGCCAGCTCACGCTCTCGGACGTGTCGAGCGACTGCGGCGACGTCGCGCTCCCCGGCCTCGAGACCGTCACCGGCACGCTGACCCTGAGCGGACGGGCGCCGAAGGCCACCCTCGGCCGGACCGGCGCCACCCACCTCACGCTGGGTGGGCTCGCGATGACCGGCACCCTCCTGAACGTGCTGCCCTTCCACGCCGACGTCCGCGTGGCCGGCGCCGGCCCGGTCTCGTTCGACGGCAACGCGAACCTCTGCACCTGCCAGATCGACGGCTTCACGGCGTCGCTCGCGGCGGGCGGCTGGGCGGGCGTCCCCGTCTCGTCCGGGAACGGCGGCGCCGCCAGCTGCGCGGTCTGCCCGGGCCTCTACTGCCCCTGAAGCGCGTGCGCTCCCCTGCCCGGGGCCCCCTCCGGGCCCTCGCCTGAACGCGAGGGTTCCGGTCGGGGCCGACCTGGGGCAGAATCGGCGCCCCATGACACGCGCCCTGAACTTCAACGCTGGCCCCGCCGCCCTCCCCCTCCCCGCGCTCGAGCGCGCCCGCGACGAGTTCCTCGACTTCGCGAAGAGCGGCATGTCGGTGATGGAGCACTCGCACCGCGGCAAGGAGTACGAGGCGGTCCACGACGAGGCCCTCGCGCTGCTCCGCGAGCTCACCGGGCTCCCGGCCACCCACGAGATCCTCTTCCTCCAGGGCGGCGCCTCGCAGCTCTTCGCCCAGGTCCCGATGAACCTCGTGCAGAAGGGCCAGACCGCCGAGTACGTCGTGACCGGCGCGTGGGGCGAGAAGGCCCACGGCGAGGGCAAGGTCGCGACCGCGATGCTCGGCGGCGCGGCGAAGGTCGCGTTCACGACCGGCACCGGCGAGGGCAAGGAGAAGTCCTACGTCCGCGCCTCGAAGGCGGGCGAGGTGAAGGCCGACCCCGCCTCCGCGTTCCTGCACGTCACCACGAACGAGACCATCCACGGCGTCCAGTACGGCGTCGACCCCTCGCGCCCGGTCCCCGACGCGGGCGGCGTGCCGCTCGTCGCCGACATGTCGAGCGACTTCCTCTGGAAGCCGATGGACCTCGGCCGCTACGGCCTCGTCTACGCCGGCGCCCAGAAGAACATCGGCCCCTCCGGCATCGCGGTCGTCATCGTCTCGAAGGCGCTCCTCGAGGCGGGCCGCAAGGACATCCCGAAGATCTTCCAGTTCCGCACCGCCGCGGAGAACAAGTCGCTCTACAACACGCCGCCCACCTTCGCGATCTACATGATCCGCAACGTGCTCGCGTGGCTGAAGGGCAGCGGCGGGCTCGCGGCCGTCGAGGAGCGCAACCGCAAGAAGGCCGCGAGGCTCTACGGCGTCATCGACGCGAACCCCGGCTTCTTCCGCTGCCCGGTCGAGAAGGAGAGCCGGTCGGTGATGAACGTGGTCTTCCGCCTGCCCACCGAGGCCGACGAGGAGCGCTTCGTCTCCGAGGCCAAGAAGCAGCGGATGATCGGCCTCAAGGGCCACCGCAGCGTCGGCGGGATCCGCGCCTCGATCTACAACGCCTGCGAGCCGGCGTGGGTCGACGCCCTCGCCGACTTCATGGCGGCGTTCGCGAAGAAGGGCTAGAGGGTCGTCGGCTCCGGCGCGGCGGGGAGCCTCCTCACCCGCCGCGCGATGAGCCGCGCGAGCTTCGCCTCGGTGGGCGGCGGCCCGGTCGCGACCTGGCGGCCGTCCACCCAGAGCGCCTCGCTCTCCCCCCACGCGAGCAGGTTCGCGCGGTCGAGCGTGTCCACCTCGCGCACCACCACGCGATCGCCGAACCCGGCCGCCGCGCGCCGGGCGCGCTCGAACGCGAGGTTCTGCGCCGGGCACCAGCCGCTCAGGCAGCCCGTCACCACCACCCTGCCCGGCGTCGCCTGCGGGCGGCGGCCCGTCGCGTCGGGCCACCGCGGCGGCCTCGCCTCGGGCGAGAACGGCTTCCAGACGAGCCGGGCGAGCCCGCGGCGACCGGCGTTCCGGAAGCCGTGCCGGCGAAACCAGCCTGCCCGCATCCAGAGCGGGAGCGCGAGCCCCCACGCCGCGAGCCCCGCGACGCCCCGGGCCCGGGCGTCGGCCTCGACCGCGGCGAGCAGCGCCGTGCCCAGGCCGTGCCCCTGCTGGTTCCCCCGGCCCTGGGCGTGACCGTGGACCCAGACGCACAGGATGACCTCGAGCTTGTCCCGGGCTTGCGCCGCCCGAGGCGAGGTCCTTCGGGTTCGCCCCTTCCGCCGCGACAGGGTTCCTCAGCGGGCCGGCTGACACCTCGGGCAGTGGTACGTGAGCCGCGCGTCCGGCCCGCGGCGCGTGAGCGCAACCGGCGCGCCGCACCGCCGGCAGGGCTCGCCGGCCCGACCGTAGACCCAGAGCGCGCCGCCCGGGCGGAGGCTGCCCGTCGTGTTGCGCGGGCCCCGGTGCCCGGGTGCCGCGTTCACGGCGAGCTGCTTGCGCGCCACGGCCAGGATCCGGTCGAGCTCGGCCTCGCTCACCTCACCCACCGGCCGGCGCGGGTGGATCCCTGCCACGAACAGCACCTCCGACTTGAACACGTTCCCGATCCCCGCCACCGCGCGCTGATCGAGCAGCGCCTCCTCGATCGCCCGCGCGGGATCCGTCCGGAGCCGGCGCACCGCCTCCGCGGCGTCGAAGCCCGGGTCGAGCAGGTCCGGCCCGAGCGCGCCGACCGGACCGCGAGGGAGCGCGGAGGCCGGGACGAGCTCTGCCACCGGGATCGAGTAGCCCACCGCGACCGCCTCGGCGGTGTGCACCGCGACGCGCATGAACGCGCGCGGCCTCCTCCACGGCGAGCCCGCGGGGTAGACGTGCCACGCGCCGTGCATGCGCAGGTGCGTGCGCAGCACGAGCCCCCCGGAGAAGCGCACGAGCAGGTGCTTCCCGGCCGCCTCCACGCGCTCGACGGTGCGCCCCGCCACGGGCGCGTCGGCGTCCGCGCGCGCGAGCGGCGCGAGCACGGTCTCGAAGCGCGTCACCTCCCGGCCGGCCAGCGCCCGGTGCAGGGTCCGGGCGGTGCGCAGCAGCGTGTCGCCCTCGGGCATGCCTACCCGATAACCCGGACGCCCACCTCGTGCCCTGCCGGCGCCATCGTGGGGCGGCTCCAACCCCCGGGTACGACCCCTTCGCGCGACAGCCCGGCGGGCGGGGGCTTCCGACGGGCACGCAGCGTGCTAGGAGTCGGGGCGTGCCGCAGCAGGTCGACATCAAGGGCGCCAACGTCCAGTACTCCGTCACCGGGGCGCGCCAGCGGCTGGGTGACGAGGGGTACGAGCGCGTCCTCTCGACGCTCACCCCGGAGCACCGCGAGGCCCTCGTCGAGCCGATCCTGGCCACGGCGTGGGTCTCGCTCGACGCTTACTGCGCGCTCCTCGAGGCGCTCCTGAGGGAGGAGGACCACGGCTTCACGGGCAACTTCGTGAAGCGGGCCGAGCTGCTCGGCCAGATCCACTTCAACACGCTCTATCCGCACCTCGCCCGGTGCGAGTCGGCCAGCGATCTGCTCGGGAAGGCCGCCGCCGCCCACCGCCTCTACTACCGCGGCGCGGACGCGGCGCTCGCGGGCGTCGAGCCGCGCCAGGCGGTCATGCGGTTCACCGGCTTCTCCGCCCGCCACCGGCTCATGCAGCTCTCCATCGAGGCCCTGTACCGGGTGGGCCTCGAGCTCGCGGGCGTGAAGGGCGCCACCGCGCGCTTCACGACACCGATGGAGGACGGCCGCCCCGCGGAGCTCACGCTCCGCTGGAAGTGACCGCCCACCGGATGCGCACCCGCCCCGCCCACCGCCAGAGCTACCGGGCCTTCCTCGCGAGCCGCTGGGCGCCGCGCGCGAAGACGCTCGCGGCGCGCGCGCTCGTCGGGACGCCGCTCCTGCTCCCCTTCGACGTGCTCCTCACCCGCGGGCTGGCGGAGCCCCCGGGCCTCGGTCGGATCGCGGCCATCCGGCTCGCCTCGCTCGTCTTTCCCCTCGTCGGCGGGCTCGCGGCCCGCCTCGCGCCGCGAGCGCGCTGGCTGCCCGCCGTGGTGGTGGCGAACTCGGTCGGGTGGTCCTGGTACACCGACTGGTCATACCCCGCCCTGGGCCTCGGCGGCACGAGCGCCCAGGCCATCGTGGTCCTGCTCTGCTTCATCACGAGCGCCACCTTCATCCCCGTCCGCCTGCGCGGGCGCCTGGGCGTGTTCGCCCTCATCGCGGCCGGCCACCTCGCGATCGACCTCGGCACCCCGCAGCCGCGCAGCCTCCCGGCCCGCCTCGTCGACGACGTCCTCCTCCTCGCGATGGTCGCCGTGCAGACGGTGGTCTTCGAGCAGTTCGCCGAGAGCAGCCGCCGGCGGTTCATCCTGCACCACAAGCTCGAAGCGAAGGTCTTCGCTCTCACCGCCGCCCGCCAGCGCGCCGACAGGGCCCTCGCGAAGCTCGGGAGCCTCGCCGCCCGCGTCGCGCACGAGATCAACAACCCCCTCGCCGCGATCAAGGTGAACGTGCGGTGGTTCTCGGAGCCGCACGACCCCGCCGAGCGCGGCGAGGTCGTCGCGGATACCCTCGAGGCGGTCGACCGCATCGCGCGCAGCGTCGCCGACCTGGAGGCGCCCGCGGTCACGCCCGCGCCCCCGCCCCCGGGCCGCGCCTCGACCCAGGGTTGACCGCGGGGACGCTCAGGTTCTCCCCTGGGTCCGGGTGCGGTCACCCTCGCCTGGGGTAGAAGCCCCGGTGACGGAGCGTTAACGTTCCGGCGCCGATGCGCCCCATTCTCCTCCTCGCGGCGGTCCTCGCGGCCGCGCCCGGTCCGGCGGCCCGCGCCGGCGACGCCCCGCGGCTCGAGGGGACGGCCTGGCTCGAGGACGCGACCGGCGCGCTGGGGCCCGGCGACGTACTCGCCCTCCCGGCCTCGTCGCTCCGGTCGCTCCAGGGGACCGCCTCGGCCGGCTTCGGCAGCGCCCCGCGCTGGATCCGCGCCGAGCTCGTGAACCCGCGCGCGGAGCACGCCGACGCGGTGCTCGCGTTCGAGTTCCCGCTCGTCGACACCCTCGATCTGTTCCTCGCCGACGGCGAGGGCGGCTTCGAGGCGCGTGCCGGCGGCCTGGGCCGGTCCGCGGAGGCGCGGGCGATCGCCTTCAGCGCGGGGGCCCACGTCACGACGGTCCGGCTCGCCCCGGGGGAGCGCAGGGCGCTCGCGCTCCGGATCCGGACCCCGAGCGCCGGCTTCCTCGGGCTCGGGGTCTACGACGCGGACGGCTGGCGCCGGCGGCAGCTCGTGCTCGTGCTGTCCGCCCTGGGCGTCGGCGGCCTGCTCGTCCTGCTCGCGCTCTCGGCGCGCTTCGGCCTGCGCCGGCGGCGCAGGATGGACCTCGACGCCTGGGCCTTCCTCGCCTGCCAGACGGTCCACGTCGGCGTGGCGTCGGGCCTCGTCCCGACCCTCCTCGAGCTGCCTCCCGCCACCCTCGCCGGCGCGAAGGCCTTGTTCGCCGGCGTCTCGGCCGGCGCGGGCGTCCTGTTCGTGCGAGCCTTCGCGGCCACGCGCGACCGGCACGCCGGGCTCGAGCGCGTGCTCGTCGCCGGCGCGGCGCTCGCGTTCGCTGCCAACCTCGTCATCCCCTTCGACCTCGTCGCGGGCAACCTGGCGGTGAGCTGGACCGGCCTCCTCGCGATCGGGTTCGCCGCCGTCGGCCTCGGCGAGGCCGTGCTGGCCGGGCACCGGCCCGCGCGCACGCTCCTGCCCGGCCTCGTGCTCTTCGCGGGGGCCACCGGGTGGTACCTGCTCTCGCTCGTGACGCTCGCGCCGCCGTCGCCGTACGTGGTGCTCGTCGAGACCCTGGGCGCGGTGGTGACGGGCGTCTTCATCACGCTCGCGATCTCGCGGCAGGACGAGATCGAGGTCGGCTCCCGGACCGGCGCGCTCGAGGCGCTCGTCGCGGAGCGGACCTCCGGGCTGCGCGAGGCGCTCGGCGCGCTCCAGGCGGAGAGCGCGGAGCGACGCGACGCCGAGGAGCGCTTCCGCCTCGCCTTCGGGACGAGCCCCGATCCCATGGTGATCACCCGCCTGCGGGATGGGCTCATCCTCGCGGTCAACCCCGGCTTCTGCGCGCTCCACGGCGTGGAGGAGGAGGGCGTGCTGGGGCGCACGGTCGTCGACCTCGGGCTCTGGCTCGACGCCGACGCGCGCTCGCGCTTCGCGGCGCAGCTCGCGGTGACCGGCGCCGTCCGCGACTTCGAGGCGACGTTCCGGGGCGCGAGCGGCGAGGCGCGCACCTGCCTCGTGACCGCGGGCGTCCTGCGCCAGGGCGGCGTCGACTACGTGTTCTCGGCCGGCAAGGACGTCACCGAGGCGCGGGCCACCGCCGCGCGGCGCCAGCGCCTCGAGGAGGATCTCCGGCAGGCCCAGAAGCTCGAGGCGGTCGGCCGGCTCGCGGCCGGGGTCGCCCACGACTTCAACAACCTCCTGACCGCCATCAGCGCGAACGTGGGCATGGCCCACGCGAGCCTCGCCTCCGACCACGCCGACCGCGAGCACCTCGACGACGCGCTGGAGGCCGTGAAGCGCGCCACCGGCCTCACCCGTCAGCTCCTCACGTTCACCCGCCGGCAGGCCGCCGATCCCCGCCCCGTGGACGTGGACGAGCTCGTGCGGGGCATGGCCCGCATGCTCGGGCGCCTCCTCGGCGAGGACGTGCACCTCGACCTCGCCCTCGCGGGCGGCCTCCCCCGCGTCCAGGCCGACCCCGGCCAGCTCGAGCAGGTGGTCCTCAACCTCGTCCTCAACGCCCGCGACGCCGTCGGGCCGGGCGGCCGCATCGCGCTCTCCACCGGGCTCGAGCGCGGCGACGGCACCGGCGGCCGGGTCCGCCTCACCGTCCGCGACGACGGCGCCGGCATGGACGCGCCCACGCTCTCGCGGATCTTCGAGCCCTTCTTCACGACGAAGCCCTCCGGCCGCGGCACCGGGCTCGGGCTCTCGACGGTGTACGGCATCGTGCAGGCCCACGGCGGCTCGATCGTGGTGCACTCGGAGCCGGGGCGCGGCTCGAGGTTCGAGGTGTCCCTGCCCGCGCTGCCGGAGGGCGCGCGCACGCCGGTCCCCGCCGGCGCCGCGCGGGCGCCGGTCGGGGCCGGCGAGACCGTGCTCGTCGTGGAGGACACCGACATGGTGCGGGAGGCCGCCCGCGCCGCGCTCCGGCGCGCCGGCTACCAGGTCGTCGCGGCGGCGAGCGGCCCGGAGGCCCTCGAGCGGCTCCGCGCACACGGCGGCGCCGTGCACCTCCTCCTCACCGACGTCCGGATGCCTGGCATGAACGGCCCGGAGGTCGCCGAGAAGGTCAGGCTCGAGCGGCCCGAGGTGAAGGTCCTGTTCATGACCGGCTACGGCGGCGAGGTGCTCGACGACGCCCACGTGGACGCGCGGGACATCGTCGAGAAGCCCTTCGCCCTCGACGAGCTCGCCCGGCGCGTCCGCGAGCGGCTCAGCCGCCCGGCGTGATCCGGTCCCGGCGGCCGAGCTGGAGCCCCTGCGCGCCCGGGGCGAACCCCGCCGCCACGAGGTAGGCCGCGAGCGGGTGGGCCGGCGCGGGCGCGCCGTCGATCTCCTCGACGAGCGCGCCCTCCTGCCGAGCCTGGGCCGCGCGCGCGAGCTCCGCCACCGCGCCCGCCACCGCCTCGCCCACCCGCGAGCGCTCCGGCTCCTCCTCCGGCAGGAACGCGAGCAGCTGGCGGCCGCCCTTCGCGACCCACGCCCCCGGCGCGCCGTCCACGAGCACCACCTGCGCGCCGACCGCCCGCGCGGGCCTCCGCGTCGAGTCTCTCCGTACGTCCTGAGCCTGTCGAAGGACGGGACGCGCGGCCGGCCACTCGAGCGCGGCGCCCCAGGGGTTCGCGGGATCCGTCGCCGACAGCACCACCACCTCGGGCGCCTCGGGGGGCGCCCGGAGCGAGCGCAGGAGGTCGAGGACGGCGGGCTGCGCGAACTGCAGCGCACCCACGCCCGCCACGAAGTAGCCGCGCCGGATCCGGCCGCTCTCCTCGAGGTGCCGGAGCACGTCGTACACGGCGGAGAACCCGCCCGGCAGCCCCTCCCACGCGGCGATCCCGCGGGTGACGACGCCGTGGCGCAGGAGGAGCTGCTGCGCCATCGCGGCGCTCCACTCGGTGGCGCTCGGGCGCGCGGCCCCGGCGCGCCGGGCCTCGACGAGCGTCCACCGCCCCCCGCCCGCGGGCGGGGTCGCGAGCCGCGACCGGAAGCGCTCCGGGCGCCCGGTGGCGACGCGGCGGGCCCGCTCGCGCGCGCCGCCCGGCCCGGCCGCATAGGCGCGGAGGGCCTGGAAGGTGTCGTTCGTGACGAGCCCGCGCCAGACCAGGCTCCAGAGCGCGTCGAGCGTGGCCTGCTCGTAGCCGCCGCCGCACGCGGCGTGGACCTCCGGGAAGAAGGAGGCGCCGCGCGCGGCGAGGTGCTCGAGGACGGCCGCCTCCCGGCCCTCCGGCGGCGGGCCGGCGGGCACGCCCGGCGGCAGGAGCCGCGGGAGCGCGTCCGTGAGATAGAGGGCGACCCGCCCGTCGCGCTCGCCGAGCGGCTCGAGCCCGACCCAGGCCACCTCGCCGCCGGCCGCCAGCCGGTCGAGGTCGCCGCGAAGGTAGCCGTCCACGCGCGCCGGCAGGATCTCGGTCTCGAGCAGGGAGGCCGCCAGCGGCGCGCCCTGGAGCTTCTCGACGGCGTCGAGCACGGCGTCGAGCCCCCGGCCCCGCCGCGCCACCCCGTGCCAGCTCGCGAGGAGCCGCCCGAGCGCGGGAGGCTCCACCGGCTCCACCTCCTCGCGCAGGCGCGCGAGCGAGCGGCGCCGGAGCGAGCGGAGCACCTCCGGGTCGCACCACTCCCGCTCGGTGCCGTGCGGGCGGAAGGCGCCCTCGAGGAGCCGGCCCCGCGCGTGGAGGCGGCGCAGGACCTCCTCCGCCGCGGACCGCGCCAGGCCGAACCGCGCCGCGAGGTCGCCGGTCGGGAACGGGGCGTGGCGCCGCGCCCAGCGCGCCGCGAGGCCGTCGAGCGCATCCGGCACCGGGCCGAGCAGCGCCTCCGGGATGCCGGGCGGGAGCGGCGCCCCGAGCCCGTCGCGGTAACGCGCCGCGTCCTCCACGGCGCAGAGCCGCTCCTCGCCCGCGATCCGGAGCGGCACCGCGCGGCGCTCCTCGACGAGCCGGTCCACCGCGAGGGCGACCTCCGGGGTCGCGGACCGCGCCCGGAGCTCCGCGCGGGTGAGGTCCCCGAGGCGCAGGAGGAGGTCGGCGAGGCCATCGGCGCTGCGGGCGCGCAGCTCCGGGTCGAGGTGCTGCAGCTGGGCCTCGAGCGTCGCCATCGAGTCGGCGTCGAGGAGCTCGCGCAGCTCGGCCTCGCCGAGGAGCGCCCGGAGCTGGCCCTGGTCGATCGCGAGGGCCTGCGCCCTGCGCTCGGCGAGCGGCGCGTCGCCGTCGTAGATGAAGCTCGCGACGAAGCCGAAGAGCAGCGACGACGCGAAGGGCGAGGGCGCGCGGGTGTCCACCGTCACCGTCCGCACGCGGCGGCCGCGCACGTCGCGGAGCAGCTCCACGAGCGCCGGCAGGTCGAACTGGTCCTGCAGGCACTCGCGGTACGCCTCGAGCAGGATCGGGAACCCCGGGTAGCGCGAGGCGACGTTCAGGAGGTCGGAGGCGCGCTTGCGCTGCTGCCAGAGCGGAGTCCGCTGCCCGGGGCGGCGGCGCGGCAGGAGCAGCGCGCGGCCGGAGGCCTCCCGGAAGCGGGCCGCGAAGAGCGCGCTCGCGCCGAGCTGGCGCACGACGAGGTCCTCGGCCTCCTCCGGGTCCGGGAACAGGAAGGAGACGTCCGGCGGCTGGTCGGACTCGGGCATCCGGAGCGCGAAGCCGTCGTTCGTCCAGAGGAGCTCCGGGTCGAGCCCGTCGCGCTCGCGGAGCCGCGCGGCCGCCGCCATCGACCACGGCGCGAGCACCTGGCCGCCGAACGGCGTGAGCAGGCAGACCCGCCAGTCGCCGTACTCGTCCCGCGTCCGCTCGACGACGATCGTCCGGTCGTCCGGCACCGCCTTCGTGGCCGCCTCCTGGTCCTCGAGGAACCGGAGCAGGTTCTCGGCCGCACCGGGGTCGAGCCGGTGGCGGGAGACGAGCCGGTCGCGGGCCGCCGTGCGCGGCACCTCGCGCAGCTCCCGCACGAGCCGCCCGATGCGCCGCCCGAGCTCGAGCGGGCGCCCGACCTGGTCGCCCTTCCAGAACGGCATCTTCCCGGGCTCGCCGGGCGCGGGCGAGACGAGCACCCGGTCGTGCGTGATCTCCTCGATGCGCCAGGTGGAGGCGCCGAGGA
Organism: Anaeromyxobacter sp.; assembly: GCA_046351695.1. Taxonomy (GTDB): domain Bacteria; phylum Myxococcota; class Myxococcia; order Myxococcales; family Anaeromyxobacteraceae; genus Anaeromyxobacter. Next base: position 67,503 of record JAXLYA010000006.1, read on the forward strand.
GGAACGTCTCCCCGGTGCGGGACTCGAACACCATCTCCTCGTCGAGCTCGCCGACCCGGGTGCGCCCCGCCTTCTCGCCGCCGGCGAGGAACACGCCGTAGAGGCCGCGGTCCGGGATGGTGCCGGCGTTCACGACCGCGACCCGCTTCGCGCCCTCCCGGGCCCGGAGCACGCCGGCCACCCGGTCCCAGGTCACCCGGGGCCGGAGCTCCGCGAACTCGTCGGAGGGGTAGCGCCCCGAGAGCATGTCGAGGACGTTCTCGAAGGTGCTCGCGGCGAGGCCGGCGAACGGGGCGGCGCCGCGGACGCGGGCGAGCAGCGCCTCGGCGGGCCAGTCCTCGGCGGAGACCATCGCGACGACCTGCTGGGCGAGCACGTCGAGCGGGTTCCTCGGGTAGCGCGTCGCCTCGACCTCGCCCTCCTCCATCGCCGCGGTGAGCGCCGCGCAGGCGACGAGGTCGGCGCGGAACTTCGGGAAGAGCACGCCCCGGCTCGTCGCCCCGACGTGGTGGCCGCCGCGGCCGATGCGCTGCATCCCGCTCGCGACCGACGGCGGCGCCTCGATCTGCACCACGAGGTCGATCGCGCCCATGTCGATGCCGAGCTCGAGCGAGGAAGTCGCCACGAGGCCTCGCACCTTGCCGGCCTTGAGCGCGTCCTCGATGGCGAGCCGCTGCGGCCGGGCGATGGAGCCGTGGTGCGCGTAGACGAGGTTCTCGCCGGCGAGCTCGTTGAGGGCCGCGGCGAGCCGCTCGGCGACGCGGCGCGAGTTCACGAAGACGAGCGTGCTCCGGTGGGCCCGCACGAGCTCGAGGAGCCGCGGGTGGATCGCCGTCCAGATCGACGCGCGCTGGGTCCCGGAGGCGGGCCCGTCCGGCACCTCGAGCGGCTCGCCGAGCCGCGCCATGTCCTCGACCGGCACCTCGACCCGGAGCTCGAGCGCCTTCTTCGCGCCGGCGTCGACCACGGTCACCGGGCGCCAGGCGGGGGGCGCCTCGGCCTGCCCCGGGGGGGCCGGCGCCGTGCCGCCGAGGAAGCGCGCGACCTCGTCGAGCGGTCGCTGGGTCGCGGACAGCCCGATCCGCTGCAGCGGACGGCCCACGAGCGCCTCGAGCCGTTCGAGGGAGAGCGCGAGGTGGGCGCCGCGCTTCGTCGGGACGAGCGCGTGGATCTCGTCGACGATGACGGTCTCCACCGCGCGCAGCGCCTCCCGGCTCCGCGAGGTCAGGAGGAGGTACAGCGACTCGGGCGTCGTGATGAGGATGTCGGCCGGGTCCCGAGCGAGGCGAGCGCGCTCCTTCGGCGGGGTGTCGCCCGTGCGCACGGCGACCGCGGGGACGCGGTGGGGCGCGCCCGCCGCGGTCGCGGTCCGCACGATGCCCGCGAGCGGCGCGCGGAGGTTCCGCTCGACGTCCACCGCGAGGGCCTTGAGGGGCGAGACGTAGAGGACCCGCAGCCGGCTCTTGCGCTCCGGCTCGGGCGAGAAGACGAGCCGGTCGAGACAGGCCAGGAACGCGGCGAGGGTCTTGCCCGAGCCGGTCGGGGCGAGGAGGAGCGTCGATTCGCCGCGGGCGATGGCCGGCCACGCGAGCGCCTGCGCGCGGGTCGGCGCGCCGAACGCCCCCTCGAACCATGCGCGCACCGCCGGCCGGAACGGCGCCAGGGCCGAGGAGGCCGCCGTCCCTTCCGAGTGTTCCTGTACATCGGGGCCTGCCATCCCGATGTTTCTAACCGATCTCCCCGTCGCGGGCCGCCTCCGGTCCGCGTGCCACCCCCGCATATTCGGTGGCGCGCGCGGCCAACGCCTGCGAGGCTGGGACCGCGCGCATGGCGAGCCTGCCCCAGACCCTCGCGACGACCGGCCGCAACGCGGCGCCGGCGCTCGTGCTCGCGACCGCGCTCGTCGCGACGGCGCTCTCCTACGTGTCGGCCCTGTCCGTCGCGGACGCCCAGGTGGCGCGGCGCTTCGAGGACATCGGCGAGGGCGCCTCGAGCGCGCTCAGGCAGCGGATGGACGCCTACGTCCTCATGCTCCGGTCGCTCGCCGGGCTCACGAACGCCCTCGGCCGGGCGCCCACCGGCGAGGAGCTCCGCGCCGAGTACGAGGCCCTCGATCCGCCCTCGCACTTCCCCGGGCTCCAGGGGCTCGGGTGGGTGTCGCTCCTCACGCCCGGCCAGGTCGAGGCGCACGAGCGCGCGGTGCGGGCCGCCGGGGTCCCGGGCTACCGCGTCTGGCCCCCGGGCCCGCGGGAGGTGATGACGAGCATCGTCCACATCGAGCCGCTCGACTGGCGCAACCAGCGCGCGCTCGGATTCGACATGTACTCGGAGCCCGTGCGGCGCGAGGCGATGGCGCGCGCCCGGGACACCGGGCAGCCCGCCGCCACGGGCCGGGTCGAGCTCGTCCAGGAGGCCGGCGCCACCCGGCAGGCGGGCTTCCTCGTGTACCTGCCGGTCTACCGCGGGGGCGACACGCCCGCGTCGGTGGAGGAGCGGCGCGCGCGCCTGCTCGGCTGGGTGTACGCGCCCTTCCGGGCGGGCGATCTCCTCGCGGGCACCCTCGCGCTCGGCGGCGTCCCGGGGCTGCGGCTCGAGGTGCACGACGGCACGGGCGCGGAGCCCGCGACGCTCCTCGCCGCGCTGGGCGATCCCGCGGCGGCCGAGCGGCCGGTGCGCGTGCGCGTCGCCCACGTCGAGGTGGACGGCCGCACCTGGACGCTGCGGCTCTCGGCGGGGGCCGCCTTCGCGCAGGAGGCCGAGCGCCAGCTGCCCCGCATCGTGGCGGCGATCTCCGCGGCGATCGCCCTGCTCCTCTTCTGGATCTCCTGGCGGGAGGCGCAGGCCCGCGGCCGCGCGGAGCGAACCGCGCTGAGGAACGCCTTCCTCGCCGACGCGGGCCGGCTGCTCGCGGCGTCCTTCGACTACGTCCGCACCCTCGACGACGTCGTGCGCCTCGCGGCCGGCCAGATCGCCGACGGCGCGATCATCCAGCTCGAGGAGCCGGCCGAGCCGCTCTGGATCGTCGCTCACCGGGAACCCGCGGCCGGCCGGGCGATCGCGGCGGCGCTCCGGGGCTGGCGCCCGCGGACCGAGGACGCGGTCGGCCCGCTGGCTGCGCTCCGCACGGGCGCGCCCATCGTGGTCCGGCGGCTCTCCTGGGACGCGCCGCCGCTCGCCGGCAAGCCCGAGCTCGTCGCCGCGCTCCGCGCGGTGAACGTCCGCGCCGTCCTGGCGGCGCCGCTCGTCGCCCGCGGCGAGCCCCTCGGGGCCGTCGTGCTCCTCTCCTCCCGCCGGCTGCGGGCCTTCCCACCGGAGTCGGTCGCGCTCGGCGAGGACCTCGCCCGCCTCGTGGTGGCGGCGGTCGAGAGCGCCCGCCTCTACCGCCGCGCGCAGGACGCGGTCCGCAGCCGCGACGAGTTCCTCTCCATCGCCTCCCACGAGCTCAAGACCCCCATCACCTCGCTCGCGCTGCAGGCCGACAGCCTCCGTTCGTCGGCGACGCGAGGGGACACGGACGCCCTCGTGCGCAAGGTCGAGGTGGTCCGCCGGAACGTGCGGCGCCTGTCGAACCTCGTCTCGACGATGCTCGACCTCTCCCGCATCCAGGCCGGCCGCCTCGAGCTCGAGCCGGAGCTCGTGGACCTGGGAGAGCTCGCCCGCGAGGTCGTGGTCCGGCACACGGAGGAGGCGGAGCGGGCGCACGTGACCCTGCGGCTCGACGCGCCCGAGCCGGTGATCGGCCGCTGGGACCGGCTCCGCCTCGAGCAGGTCGTCACGAACCTCGTCACGAACGCCCTCAAGTACGGGCGGGGCCAGCCGGTCGACGTGCGGGCCCGCGGCGCCGGAGACCGCGCGGTCCTCGAGGTGCGGGATCGCGGCATCGGCATCGCGCTCGACGACCAGCCCCGCATCTTCGAGCGGTTCGAGCGCGCGGTCTCCGACCGGCACTACGGCGGCTTCGGGCTCGGGCTCTGGATCGTGCGCGAGGTGGTCGGGGCGATGGGCGGCCAGATCCGGCTCCAGAGCGCGCCCGGCGAGGGTTCCACGTTCACGGTCGAGCTCCGGCGCGCGCCGGACGAGGCCCCACCCGCTCCGGCGCCCTCGCGCGCCGGCCCAGGAGCCGCCTGAGCATGCACGGCAACCTCACCCGCTTCGCCTGGCTCTCCATCGGCGCCGCGATCGTGACGATCGCGCTCAAGACCCTGGCCTGGCGGATCACGGGCTCCGTCGGCCTCCTCTCCGACGCCCTCGAGTCGCTCGTCAACCTCGCCGCCGCGGTGATGACCCTCCTCATGCTGGGGCTCGCCTCGCGCCCGGCCGACGAGGCGCACGCCTACGGCTACTCGAAGGCCGAGTACTTCGCGAGCGGGGTCGAGGGCGCGCTGATCCTGCTCGCGGCGGCGGGCATCGCCTGGACCGCGGTGCCGCGCCTCCTCGCGCCGCAGCCCGTCGAGCAGGCGGGGCTCGGCCTCGCGATCTCGGTCGGGGCCTCGCTCGTCAACCTCGCGGTGGGCCAGGTGATGCTCTCGGCCGGGCGGCGCCACAAGTCGATCGCGCTCGAGGCGGACGGGCACCACCTCATGACCGACGTCTGGACGTCGGTGGGCGTCATCCTCGGCGTCGGCGCCGTCGCGGTGACCGACTGGGAGCGCCTCGATCCCGCGATCGCGCTCCTCGTGGCGGCGAACATCGTCTGGACCGGGGTGCGGATCGTCCGCCGGTCGGCGCTGGGGCTGCTCGACCGGGCGCTCGACCCGGAGGAGCTCGTGCGCGTGCACGGGGTGATCGACGCGCACACCGCCCGCGGGGTGCAGTTCCACGCCGTCCGCACCCGGCAGGCCGGGTCGCGGCGGTTCGTGTCGATGCACGTGCTCGTGCCCGGGGACTGGACCGTCACCCGCGGTCACGATCTCGTCGAGGAGATCGAGGCCGAGATCCGCGCGGCCGTCCCGAACGTCAACGTGCTCACGCACCTCGAGCCGGTCGACGATCCCGCGTCGTTCGAGGACGTGGAGCTCGACCGCTCCGGCGCGCGGCCGGGCTGAGCCCGCCTCGCCAGGGCTCAGTTGACGTGCTGGCCCTCGGTGCGCTGCGCCGCCTCGAGCTCGCCCATCCAGGCCCGCAGCGCCTCGAACTCCCGGACGACCCGGCCGTGCGGGAGGGGCTCGGGCCACTCGCCGCGGCCGCCCACCACGAGCTCGACGCCGCGCCTCTTGCAGGCCTCGCCGACGAGGGTGGCCTGCTCGACGAGCGAGGACCGGTTCGCGACCACGCTCGCCGACAGCACGACCGCGTCCATCCCGCCCAGCCCGACCATCCGCTCGATCTCGCCGGTGGGCGTGCGGCGGCCCGACCAGCGGACGTTCCAGCCGGCCTCCTTGAGGCAGACCTCCACGAGGCCGAGGCCGAGCATGTGCTCCTCGCCCTCCGCGGTGGCGAGCAGCACGCGCGGCGCGGAGGGGCGCGCCGGCAACGACTCCGCGCAGCGGCTCAGGGCGCGGGAGAGGCGCTCCGAGGCGAGGCGCTCCTCCACGATGCCGATCCGGCCGTCCTGCCAGCGGCGGCCCAGCTCCTCGATCTCGGGCGCGACCCAGATCGCGACGCGCCACCAGGCGCCCAGCCGCGCCCGCTGCTCGAGGAGGGTGGCCTGGATGCCGAGCACGTCCTCGTCGCCGAGCAGCCGGTCGACGAGGCTCGGGCTGTGGCCGGTGACCCCCTCGCGGCTCCTCCGGAAGCGCTCCACCGCCTCGAGCGTGTAGCGGCGGTGGCGGCCGGCGGTGCGCACGCACTCGATCTTGCCGTCGTCCGACCAGCGCTTGACGGTGCCCGTGGACACGCCCAGGAGGGCGGCCACGTCGCTGCTCGTGAGGAGACGCATTCCGGGGACTCCGATCTCAGGCTGCGTTGCGCTCCGGGTCGCCGCTCGCCGACTCGGCGAGGGCGGTCGCGAGGTACCGGTGCAGGTACTGCTTCGCCTTCAGCTCCACCTGGCGGACCCGCTCGCGCGAGACGCCCCAGCGCTTGCCGATGTCCTCGAGGGTGGTGGGATCGTCCTGCTGCAGGCGGTTGTGGATGATGTCCCAGCCGAGCTCGCCGATGCGCTTTCTGACCTTCACGAGCGCCGCGCGGATCTCGTGGTCGCCCTCGGCGGAGAGGAAGCGGTCCTCGGGGCCCGGGCCGTCGTCCTCGAGCCGGTCGAGGTGGGTGACGTCCCCGTCCTCGTCGAAGGTCACGTCGAGCGAGAGGTCGGACTGCGCCACGGTGCCGCTCTGCGGCCGCACCGAGGAGCGGACCTCCTTCAGGTACTTCCCGATGTACGCGCGGATCCACCAGACCGCGTAGGTCGAGAACCGGGTGCCGGCGTGCGGGTCGAACTTCTCGATCGCGCGCATCAGGCCGACGTTGCCCTCCTGGATCACGTCGTCGAGCCGCACCGACCCGAGCCGCTGCCGGCGTGCGATGGCGACGACGAACGCGAGGTTGTGCTGCGCGAGCCTCTGCTTCGCGCGCACGTCGCCGTTGCGGGCGCGGACCGCCACCGCGTGTTCCTCGTCGCGCGAGAGCGGCGGGTGCGCCCGGATGGCGCGGAGGTACGGTGCGAGCTCGTCGGAGTCCTTCCTGGTGCGCATGGCCATTCCTCGATCTCCCCGTCAGCGGTCGTTCTTGACGGAAGTCACTATGGACAAAATAGACGTTTCTTGGCAACCGAAACGTTCAAACCGAACCGTCCCTGGTCGTTTCGGCCGGAGGCCTGGGCCGGATGCGTCCCGGGAGGGGCGAATCCGATCCTTGTAATTTCAGTGGCTTGGATCGCGAGCGGGCCAGAACCGACCGGAGATGGCCGGTCGAAGATCGATCTCGAAATCGTCCACGAAGGGCCCGCAAGCGCCCTCCGGAAGCGGATATCGGGCGCGGAGACGGCGCCCCCGCACGGATCCGCCGCGACCGAACGCCGCGCCGGCGTGGCCTTCCGGACCTCGAGCGGTGGTGCTGCTTCAGGGCTGGCGCGGGGCCGGGTCGACCGAGAGCGTCACCCGCCCCGCGCGCACGCGCACGGTCGCCGCGACGGAGAGGCCGCGGACGGCGAGCGGCACGGCGTCGATGGCGAGGGGCGCGGGCGCCGAGTCGTTGCCGGCGAGGGCGCGGGCGGCGACGACCGCCGCCTCCACGGGGCTCGAGGTCACCGCGGGGCGCGGCGGGGGCAGCGCACCGCCGGCCGTCGGCTCCGGGCGAGGCGCGGCCACGGCCGCGGGCGGCGGCGGGTGCGCTGGGACGGGCGCAGCGCCGGGCGGCGGCGCGGGGGTGGGCGCGGGCTTCGTGGGCGCGGCCTTGCGCGGCAGGAGGCCGGCCCGCGCGCGCCGCTCGTTCTCGGCGTCGATCCCCGAGGGCTGCTGGGGGCGCGCGAGCGCCGCCGTGCCGGCGGAGGCCGCGAGCGCGAGGGCCACCCCGAGGGCGAGGCGAACGCGCGTCACCGGCCACCTCCGGCGGCGCCCGGCGCCGCGGGCAGCGCGCGGATGCTCGCCGCGGCACGGCGGGCGTCGGCGAGCAGGCCGTCGAGGGCGTCCGGCGTCGCGACGAGGAAGACGCGCAGGCTGACGTCCCGGTAGGCGACGCCCGGCTCCGGACGGCCCGGCAGGTTCACCCGCTCGACCCGCCAGGTGGCGCCGCGCGGGCCCTCGCCCTGGCGGAGCCGGATGACCGGCAGGGCGTCGAACACGACCTCCCGCGCCGCGACGTCGAGCGAGAGCTCCACCGCGGGCGCGCCGTCGGCCCCGGGCCCGTCGACGCCGAGCGGCAGCTGTCCCGCCCCGGGCGCCGCGGCGAGCGCGAACGCGAGGGCGGTCAGGGCGACGTCGTCGCGGGGGTCGGGCGAGCCCGCGCGGGCGGGGACGGCCAGCGCGGCGGCGAGGACGACGGCGGCGAGCGTACGGCGAGGGTGCAAGGCGGCTCCGGTGCTGCGCGAGGCCCCCGTTGTAAGGTCGCCCGGGACCCGGCCGCAAGCCGTCACGCGCGGGGGAGGTCGGACGCCGCCACACACCCGGGATGGCCGCGTCGTATCCTCGCCCCATGCCCCCGGACTCCGACCTCCCCGCCGCGCCGGCCGGCCTCCCACCGGCGCGGCCGGGCCTCCTCGATCGGCTGGATTTCCTGAAGAGGCTGGGCCTCGGCCGGCCCGATCTCCGCGCGTGGGCGATGTACGACGTCGCGAACTCGGCCGCGGTCACCACGATCGTGACCGCGGTGTTCCCGATCTACTTCGCCAAGGTCGCGGCCGCCGAGCTCCCGCCGACCCGCGCGACCCAGGCGGTCGCGGTCGCGAACACGGTGTCCCTCGTGCTCGTCGCGGCGCTCGCGCCGGTGCTGGGCGCGCTCGTGGATCTGCGCCCCTGGAAGAAGCGGGTGCTGGCCACGTTCGCCGCGGTGGGCGTCCTCGCCTCCGCCGCCATGTTCCTCGTCGGGCGGGGCGACTGGCTGCTCGCGGCGGCGCTGCTCGCGCTCGTCTCGGTGGGCCTCAACGGCAGCTTCGTCGCCTACGACGCGCTCCTCCCTCACGTCGCGCGGGAGGACGAGCTCGACCGGGTCTCGACGGCCGGCTACGCGCTCGGCTACCTCGGCGGCGGCGCGCTCCTCGCGGCGCAGCTCGCGGTCATCCTCTCGCCCGGCCTCGCGGGCATCCCCTCCGGCCCGGGCGCCTCCCCGGATGCCCTCACCCTGCCCTCCCGGCTCGCCTTCCTGACCACCGGGCTCTGGTGGGCGCTGTTCACCGTCCCGCTGCTGCGCCGGGTCCGGGAGCCCGCGATCTCCGGCGAGGGCGTGGGCGAGGGGCTCGGGGCGGCGCTGGGCGGGGCGCTCCGGCGGCTCGGCGGCACCTTCCGCACGCTCGCGCGCCACCGGCAGGCGCTCCTCATGCTCGCGGCGTTCCTCCTCTACAACGACGGCATCGGCACGATCATCCGGATGGCGGCGGCCTACGGCACCGAGATCGGGCTCGGGCAGGGCACGCTCGTCGGGGCCATCCTGATGGTGCAGTTCCTCGGGATCCCGTTCGCCTTCGCCTTCGGCGGGCTGGGCGAGCGCTTCGGCGCGAAGCGCATGGTGGTGGTCGGGCTCGGCGTCTACACGGTCATCGCGGTGCTCGCGTACTTCACGACCACCGCCGCCCACTTCTGGACCCTCGCCGTCCTCGTGGCCGTCGTCCAGGGCGGGACCCAGGCGCTCTCGCGCTCGCTCTTCGCGACCCTCGTCCCGCGCCACCTCTCCGGTGAATTCTTCGCGTTCTTCTCCGTCTCGGAGAAGTTCGCGGGGATCTTCGGACCCCTGCTGTTCGCGCTCGCCATCGAGGCCTCCGGCTCGTCCCGGGCGGCGATCCTGTCGGTGATCGTGTTCTTCGTCGCGGGCGGCGCGCTGCTCGCGCGCGTCGACGTGGCGCGCGGGCAGGCGGAGGCGCGGGAGGCGGAGCGGGCGGCGGGCCCGCCGCACCCCAGCGGGCGTTAACCTTCACCCTCCGGCCGTGTTACGGATCGTGCGGCCGGAGGGAACCCGCATGAAGACGTCCGCCTGCTCGACCCTGGCGCTCGCCGCGTGCGCGGCCGCGTGCGCGGGTCCCCGGCTGCCCATGTCCTCGGACGCGCTCGCCCGCGAGCGCGAGCCCGAGGCGCTCGTGGCGTTCCTCGGCCAGCCCGGCGCGAGCGGGCGCGCGTGCGCACCCGGGCGGATCGACCGTGCGCTCCTCGCCTCGCCGGGGCTCGGGCGCGCGCTCGTGGCGGGGCTCCAGGACGGCAAGGTCCCGCCCGACACGTTCGCGACCTGCGCGCTCACGCTCCTGCCCTCGCTCGCCCCGGGGCGGGACTCGGAGCTCGCCACGGCGTGCCTCAGGGAAGCGGTCGCGACCCTGCGTGACCCGGGGATCGAGGCCGGTCCGGCCGGCGCCACCCCCGCGCGGTTCGGCGCGCTCGAGCGCGTGCTCGTCGAGCGCGACCCGCGCGTGGACGTGCCCCGGGCCGAGCTCACCCGGGCCCTCGACGCGATCGCGGCCACGCGCCGGACGCGTGCGCTCGGACCGGCCGGCCGGGACGCCGCGGACGCGCTCCAGCTCCTCGTCGAGGCCGAGCGCGGCCTGTGGCGCGGCCGGCTCATGGACGGCGCCTCGCTGGACGAGGCGGCGGCGGCGGGAGAGACCGCGCTCGTCGTCCTCGCGCGCCGGCTGCCCGAGGCCGCCTGGCGGGTGAAGGCGGAGCGGCGCCTCGTCCGCGCCCGCATCGCCGCCTCGCCGCTGCCGGAGGTCCGCGCGGCGGCCCTGGAGCTCGAGGAGCGCGTGGCCCGCGATGGCGTGAACGCGGTGCCGGCCTCCGCGATCACCGGGGCGGAGCTCCGCGCGCCCGCGGGGCCCGCGCTCCTCGTGCGGCAGGACGTGGAGGCACAGGCCGCCACCCTGCTCGGCGTCGTCGCGGGGAAGGCCACGGTCGCCCCGGAGGTGCCGCTCATGGAGGCCCTCGCGGTACGCGTCCGCGGGCTTCCGCACACGGTCGGCCTCTGCCCGCCGGGGCGGCCGCTCGACCCGACGCCCTGCCTCGCGCCGGCCGCCCTCACGGCGGCGGACCCCCACGCCACGCTCGCCGACGGGGTCGTTCGCGTGAAGGAGACGCTCCGCCTCGCCGACGCACTCGCGCTCGCCCGTTCCGGCCGCCTCGAGGTCCCGCTGCAGACCGGCGGCCGCACGCTCTCGACGATCGCCTTCCAGGTCACGGTCGAACGCCCGGATGACCTCGTGCTCAAGGGTGGAGGCTTCGACCGGCGTGGACCGGACCTCGCCGTCCATGTCGAGCGCACACCGGCCCTGCTCGTCTACACGGTGACGACCGCGGAGCGGAGCCTCACCCTGGGCGTGCCCTGGGCGGAGGCGGCGAGCTTCGCGATCGTCACGCGCGGCGCGCGCGGGAGCTCCGGGAGCGACGGCCACGACGGCTTCGACGGCCACGATGGGATGAGCGGGAGCAACGCCTCCTGCCCGAGCTGGGGAGCCCGCGACGGCGACGACGGATCGGACGGCTCCAACGGCGGGGACGGGTCGAACGGCGGTCCCGGCGGCGACGGAGGAGACGTCACCGTGACGCTCACGGCGCCGGTGGCCCTGCGCGGGGAGACGCTCGCACTCCTCGCCGCCCAGCTCAGGAGCGAGGGCGGCGCCGGCGGGAGCGGCGGCAAGGGTGGCCGCCGTGGTCGGGGCGGCCACGGCGGCTGGGGCGGGTCGGGCACCTCGTGCTCCACCGAGCACGGCACGAACTTCCTGAGCAGCGGGAGCCGCGGCCGCGACGGCACGGACGGAATGGACGGGCACGATGGGTTCTCGGGCCCCTCCGGACGGTCCGGGGTCGTTCGGCTGCCCCGGTAGCGCGGCTACTCCGAGTCGTGCACGTGGTAGTGCGCGTGCACGTGGGCCGCGCCGCCGTGGCGGTGCTGGTGCCGGTGGGCGAGGCCGCTCCGGACGAGGAGCGGCTCGTTTCCGAGCAGGCGCTCCGGGGAGCCGTCGAACAGCACGCCCTCGCCGCGCGGGTGGAGCAGCACCGCGCGGGTCCCGAGCTCGGAGGCGATCGAGAGGTTGTGCGTCGAGGCCACGATGGTCACGCCCTCGAGGCCGGCGAGGAGGTCCACGAGGCGCGCCTGGGCGGCGGGGTCCATGTTCGCGGTCGCCTCGTCGAGGAGGAGCGCGCGGGGGTGCATCGCGAGCACGGCGGCGAGGCCGACCCGCTTCTTCTCGCCGCCGGAGAGCTCGAACGGCGGCCGGTCCGCGAGCGCGGTGACGTCGAGCGCGTCGGCCCAGCGTGCCACCCGGGCGTCCACGTCCGGGATCCCGAGCTGGCGCGGGCCGAAGGCGATCTCGTCGGCGACGGTGGGGTTGAAGACCATCGCGTCGACGTTCTGGAAGAGGAGCCCCACGGCGCTCCGGAACCGGCGCCGGAACTCCGCGTCCTCGAGCGCGCGCGCGTCGAGCCGCTCCCCCTCGAACCGGACCTCGCCGCGCGTCGCGAAGGCGAGCCCGTCGAGCACGCGCATGAGCGTGCTCTTGCCGCAGCCGTTCACCCCGAGGAGCACGAGCCGCTCGCCGCGGGCGATGGTCAGATCGAGGTCGCGCAGCACCGGCCGGCCGTTCACCTCGACGGTCACCCCCCGGAGCTCGAACGCGGGCGCCGCGGCCATCAGAACCCCCTCGCGCGCATGGCGTCGGCGACGTCGCGCGCGTTCCGGAGCGAGAGCGTCATGAGCGCGGCGGTCGCGCCGCCGGCGCCGCGCACGGCGTCCATCGCGCCGGGCCTGCGCAGGAGGCGCGAGCGCAGCCCCTGGGCGGACTCGGTCGCGAGGAGGCGCAGCGCGTGCGCCTGGGCGAGCGTGAGGACGAGGAGCCGGCCCGCGGCGGGCCAGGGCGCGGCCGCGGCGAGGAGGTCCACCCGGGCGACGACGCCGAAGGTCGCGAAGGCGATGACGAGGGCGCGCAGGGCGAGGGCCGCCCAGGGCCAGGGGTCGGGCCAGGCGCCGCGCGTCGCCCGCTCGAGCCCCATGGACGCCGCGGCGAGGAGGAGGACCACCGGCGCGACCGTGAGGAGCGCCCGGCGGAGCGCCGAGACGGCGCCGTCGGCGAGGAGCACGAGCGCCACCGCGCCGGCGAGCGCGAGGTGCGAGGGCTGGCGAAGGGCCGAGACGGCGAAGACCCCGAGCGCCCACGCGGCCAGGATGCGACGGCTGCGCCCCGGCTCGCCCGCGCGGCGGCGCGGGAGCGGAGGCGGCGGGGCGCCGTGGTCGTGCCCGAGCGACATCTCGTGGCCCGTTGTAAGGCGAAGGCGGCGATCCCGGCAACCCCGCGCTATGAAGGAGGACGGATGGTCCCCGGCCAGCTCGACCTCTTCGGCGCCGCCGCCCCGCCGGCCCTCGCGGCCGCGCCCGCGGACCCGGCGCACGAGGCCCTCGCGGCCCGGCTTCCTCCGATGCTCCGGCTCGGGACGTCCTCGTGGTCGTTCCCGGGCTGGGCCGGGCTCCTCTACGACCGCGCCGCGAGCGAGGCCGCGCTGTCGAAGGCTGGGCTCCCGGCCTACGCGCGGAACCCGCTCCTGCGCGCCGTGGGGATGGACCGCACCTACTACGCGCCCCTCGACGCCGCCGCCTTCGCGCTCCACGCTGCGCAGGTGCCGGAGGGCTTCCGGTTCCTCGTGAAGGCGTCGCAGGAGTGCACCTCGCCCACGCTGCCCACCGCGGCAGGCGGCAGCGTCGCGAACCCGCGCTTCCTCGACCCGGCCTGGGCGAAGGAGGCGGTGGTCGCGCCGGCGGCCGAGGGGCTCGGCGAGAAGCTCGGCGTGCTCCTGTTCCAGTTTCCGCCCCTCACGTTCTCCGCCTCCCGCCGCCCGGAGGCGGTGCTCGAGCGGCTGCGGGCGTTCCTCGCGGCCCTGCCGGCGGGGGTCCCGTACGGCGTGGAGCTCCGGAGCCCGGCCCTGTTCACGCCGGCGTACGCGAAGCTCCTCGAGGAGACCGGGGCGGCGCACTCGTACGTCGTGCACCCCGCCGCGCCGGAGCTGGAGGCGCAGGCGCGCCTGTTGCCGCCCGAGGCTCAGCCTTCGCTCGTCCTGCGCTGGATGCTCGGCCACGGGCGCGGCTACGAGGAGGCGCGGGAGCTCTACCGGCCCTTCGACCGCCTCGCGGCGCCGGACCCGGACACGAGGGAGGCGGTCGCACGGATCTGCGCGCGGGCCTCGCGCCTCGGCCGGCCCGGCATCGTCATCGTGAACAACAAGGCCGAGGGCTGCTCGCCGCGGTCGGTGTTCGCCCTGGCGGAGCGGATCGCGGGGGAGGCGGGGTGAGGGGCACCGGTCGCGTGGTTGAGCTCCACCACCGTGACTGCGCTGCCGGTCCCGTGCCTGGCGCCTCCGCGGGATCCAGTTCAGCCGGCTGAACTGGAAGATGCAGGCGCGCATGAGTTGGGCATGGGCAGCCGTGCATGACCCGACCCCCTCGTTCGCAGCTACGCCACGGGTGAAGGGGCTTGCGGAATCCGGGTTCACCCGCAGGGAAGGATCACGCTGGGCCGCGCGCCGCGGCCAAAGCCCCGCTCCCCTACTTCGGAAACAGCGGATTCCCCTCCCGCGGATCCACCGACAGCGGCTGGCCGGGCGGGATGAGCGAGGGGTCGGCGCCGAGGCCGCGGATCGCGGCGCGGAAGAGCGTCCAGACGGCGGCGGGGCGGGCCTTCGCCGGCAGGGGCAGCGCGCAGGAGACCATCAAGGACGCGAGGCCGTGCACGCCGGCCCAGGTCGAGAGCTCCGCGCCGACGCGGTCCTCGCGTGAGATGGCGCCAGCGGCGACGAGGCCGTCGAGCGTGTCGAGCAGGATCTGGAAGGCGTCGCGGCCGGACTTCGCGGCGCCGGGCTTGAAGCCCTCGAGCTGGCGGATCTCGCCGCGGAACATGATGCGGAAGTGCTCCGGGTGGCGGACGGCGTGGTCGACGTACGCCTCGCCGATGGCCTGGAGCGACCGCACGGCGTGCGCCTTCGTGCCGGGCGTGCCCTCCACCGAGGCGAGCGCCTTCTCCATGTGGGTCGCGAGGCGGGCGTGCGAGTCGATGGACAGGGCGGCGAGCAGGTGGAGCTTGTCGGGGAAGTGCCGGTAGGCGGCCGCCGGTGAGACGCCGACCAGCCGGGCGGCCTCCCGGAGGCTGAAGCCGTCGGGGCCGTCCTGCTGGACGAGCTTCACCGCGGCCTCGAGGAGCGCATTCCTCAGATCGCCGTGGTGGTAAGCGTCCCTTTCGGCGCTGCTGCGGGGGGCCTTCGTGGTCGCGGCACCGGCGCTGCGCGGGGCTCTGTTGGGGCGTGCCATCGCGGTCCATGTTGACATCGTTCACTCGGCTTGGCAAGAGTACCCGCACCACGATGAACACCGTTCACATTGTGAACGACGTTCACCCGACAGCGCCCGGAGCCCCGATGAACCGCACGACCCTCGCCCTGCCCCTCGCCTTCGGCCTCGCCGCCGCCCTCTCCGCCGGCTGCGCCCGCACCGCGGCCGCGCCGACGGCGCCCGACGCGGCCGTCGCGGTCCGCACCGTCCCCGTGGACCGCAGCCCGGTCCAGCGGTCCGTCCGCGTCGCCGGCACCGTGGCGGCCCGGGACGCCTGGACCCTCGCCTTCCCGGCCGGCGGCCTCGTGGCGGCGGTGAACGTCCGCGAGGGCCAGGCCGTCCGGAAGGGCGACCTCCTCGCCTCCCTCGACCTCACGCCGCTCGAGGCGCAGGCCCGCCAGGCGCACGAGGCGCTCCAGAAGGCCACCCGCGACGCGGAGCGGGTCCGCTCGCTCGTCGCCGGGGAGGCCGCCCCCGCCGCCGCCGCCCAGGACGCCGCGACCGGCCTCGAGGTCGCCGCCGCCGCGGTGCGCGCGGCCGACTTCGCGCTCGCCCGCGCCCGCCTGGTCGCGCGCGACGACGGCTGGGTGGACCGGCGCTTCGTGGAGCCGGGCGAGGTGGTCGGCCCCGGCCAGCCCATCGTGGCGGTGAGCGGCCGCGCGGGCGGCTGGATCGTGAAGGCCGGCCTCGCCGACCGCGACGTGCTCGGCCTCGCCGTGGGCGACGCCGCCACCGCCGTGCTCGACGCCCGGCCCGGCGCGACGCTCGCCGGGAAGGTCGCCGAGATCGCCCGGTCGCCCTCCCCCGCCACCGGCACCTACGAGATCCAGATCCGCCTCGACCACCCGCCCGCCGACCTCGTCGCGGGCCTCACCGCCAAGGTCGAGCTGCGCCGCGCGTTCCCCGCCGCCGGCAGCGTGCCCCTCGGCGCGGTGCTCGACGGCGACGGCGACCGCGGCGCGGTCTTCGCGCTCGCCGGCGGCCGCGCCCGCCGGGTCCCCGTCCGGATCGCCTTCCTGCAGGGCGACCGGGCGGTGCTCTCGGGAGGCCTCGAAGGGGTCGATGAGATCGTGCTCGAGGGGGCGTCGAAGCTGGTGGACGGCGCGCCCGCGCGGCTCGCCCCGTAGCCCCTCGACGACCGACCGACCCGCCCGGAGCCGCCCATGCACGTCGCCGAGTTCGCCGTCCGCCGCTGGCAGTTCACCCTGGTGGTCTTCCTCGGGATCGCCCTCCTCGGGGTCTCGTCCCTCCTCTCCATCCCGAAGCAGGAGGACCCGTCGTTCGACTACCCGAACTTCGCGGTCGTCGCGGTCATGCCGGGGGCCGCGCCCGCGGACGTCGAGCGGCTCGTGGTGCAGCCGGTCGAGACCCGCCTCGCGTCGCTGCAGGACGTGAAGTCGATGAAGACCACCGCCTCCGACGGGCTCGCGGTCACCCAGCTCGAGTTCACCGCCGGCACCGACCCTGCCAGGAAGCGCGACGACGTCCTGCGTGAGCTCTCCGCGCTCCGTCCGACGCTCCCCTCCCAGCTCGTCCGGCTCGACGTGAACGAGTTCAACGCGAGCGAGGTCAACATCATCCAGGTGGCGCTCTCGAGCCCGACCGCCCCCTACGGCGAGCTCGACCGGCTCTCCCGCGCGCTCAAGCGGCGGCTCGAGGGCGTGCCCGGCGTCGCGAAGGTCGTCGTCGACGGGCTGCCGCCGCGGGAGGTCCAGGTGGCGGTCGACCCGGAGCGGCTCGCCGCGATGGCGGTCTCCCCGCTCGAGGTCATCGGCGCCATCGGCGCGGAGGCCCAGAGCATCCCGGCCGGCTCGCTCGACGCCGGCGCCCGGCAGCTCTCGGTGAAGACGAGCGGCGACTTCCGCTCGGTCGAGGAGATCGCCGAGACCGTGGTCCGGAACGCCGGCGGCCGGACGATCCGGGTGCGCGACGTCGGGACCGTCACCCTGCGCGACGCGGAGCCCGTGCACCTCGTGCGCGTCGACGGTGTGCGGGCGGTGTCGATCGCGGCGAACCAGAAGCAGGGCCAGAACATCTTCGACGTCCGCGCGGGGATCGAGAAGGAGCTCCGCGGCTTCGAGAAGGAGCTCCCCGCCGGCGTCACGCTCGTGGGCGCCTTCGACCAGGCCGAGAACGTGAAGCACCGCCTGGGCGGGTTCACCCGCGACTTCGCCATCGCGATCTTCCTCGTGCTCCTCACGCTCCTGCCGCTCGGCGGGCGCGCGGCGATCGTGGTGATGGTCTCGATCCCCCTCTCGCTCGCGCTCGGGGTGGTGCTGCTCGAGCTCACCGGCTACACCATCAACCAGCTCTCGATCGTCGGCTTCGTCATCGCGCTCGGGCTCCTCGTCGACGACTCGATCGTGGTGGTCGAGAACGTCACCCGCTGGATCCGGCAAGGCCACGCGCCGCGGGAGGCCGCCGTCCGCGCCACCCGGCAGATCACGCTCTCGGTCCTGGGCTGCACGGCGACGCTCGTGTTCGCGTTCCTGCCGCTCCTCGCGCTGCCGGGCGCGCCCGGGCTCTTCATCCGCTCGATGCCGATCGCGGTCGTCTTCACGATCCTCGCGTCCCTCGTGGTCTCGCTCACGGTCGTGCCGTTCCTCTCGAGCCTGCTGCTCCGGCCCGAGGCGGAGCACGGCAACGTCTTCCTGCGCGGCCTCACCTGGGCCATCGACCAGAGCTACGGCAAGATCCTGTCCTTCGCGATGGCGCGGCCGGCGCTCACCGTGGGGCTCTCGGCGCTGCTCCTCGCCGGGGCCCTCTCGCTCGTCCCGTCCATCGGCTTCAGCCTGTTTCCGAAGTCCGGCCTGCCCCAGTTCCGGGTGACCATCGAGGCCCCGGAGGGCGCGAGCCTCGCCGCGACCGACGCCGCCACCCGCTTCGCCGAGGCGGCCCTGCGCCGCCACCCCGAGGTCGTGCGCACCGTCGCGAACGTCGGCAAGGGCAACCCGCGCGTCTACTACAACGTGCCGCAGCGCAACGAGGTGTCGAGCGCGGGCGAGATCCTGGGCGTGCTCGACACGCGCGAGGAGGCGCAGATCGAGCGCGTGCTCGGGGCCATCCGGGCCGAGGTGTCCGGCTACCCGGGCGCGGTCATCGAGGTGAAGGAGTTCGAGCAGGGGCCGCCGGTCGACGCGCCCATCGCGGTGCGCGTCCTCTCCGAGGATCCCGTGAAGCTCGAGGCTGCCGCCCGCGAGGTGGAGGCGGTCATGCTCGCGACCGAGGGCACCCGCTACGTGAAGAACCCGAGCCGGGACCGGAAGAGCGACCTCCGCGTCCGGATCGACCGCGACCGGGCGGCGCTCGCCGGCGTCGCGGTGCCCGACGTGGACCGGGCGGTCCGGCTCGCCGTGGGCGGCATCACCGCCGCGACCTACCGGGACGAGGGCTCCGACGTCGCCTGGGACGTGCGGGTCACGGCGCCTCGCCTCGAGGCGCCCTCCCCGCTCCCGGGCGGCGCCCGCCCCGGGCTCGACGTCCTCGAGCGGCTGTACCTGCCCGCCGCGCGGGGCGCGGTCCCGCTCGCGCAGGTGGCGGACCTCGTGCTCGAGCCTTCCCCGGCGCGCATCGACCACTTCGACCGGGTGCGCTCCACCACGGTCACCGCCTGGACGCGCGAGGGCTTCAACACCGACCGGCTCACGAAGCAGATCCTCACCGCCATCGAGGGGAAGCGCTTCCCCGACGGTGTGACCATCCAGGCGGCCGGCGAGCTCGAGAGCCGCCAGCAGAGCTTCGGCGGCCTCGGGAGCGCCATCATCGTCGCGATCGCGGGCGTGCTCGCGGTGCTCGTCCTCGAGTTCCGCACCTTCCGCTCGACGCTCATCGTCGCCTCGGTCATCCCGCTCGGCGTGATCGGCGGCCTCGTGGCGCTCTGGCTCACCGGCTACACGCTCTCCTTCACGGCGGTGGTCGGCTTCGTCGCGCTGATGGGCATCGAGGTGAAGAACTCGATCCTGCTCGTCGACTTCACGAACCAGCTCCGCCGCGAGGGGCTCGGCCTCGACGCCGCCATCCACAAGGCCGGCGAGGCCCGCTTCGTCCCGATCCTGCTCACCACCCTCACCGCGCTCGGCGGGCTCGTGCCGCTCGCCCTCGAGCGCTCGGCGCTGTTCTCCCCGCTCGCCGTCGTGATCATCGGCGGACTCGTGTCCTCCACCATCCTCGCCCGCGTGGTGACGCCGGTGCTCTACCGGCTCCTGCCGCCCGAGATCGAGGACGGCCCCGAGCCCGACGCCGCGGCGGTGCCGGGCGCGCTCCCCGCTCTCCCGTAGAGGCGACTCGCATGATGGCCCTCTTCTGGCTCACGCTCCTCGCTCCGCTCCCCCCGGCGCCCCCGCTCGCCCCGGGGCGACGGCGGCGAGCCCGGAGCTTGCCCGGGTCCCGGGCGCGTGGTGGAGTGGCCACCGATGCTCGGGTGGCTCCAGCGCTGGCTCCGGGGACCCGCCGCCGTCGCCCCGCCCCGCGCGGCGCCGGCGACGCGGCGCCACGCCCCGCGGCCTCGCCCGCCCCGCCGCCGCCCGCCGAGCCTGAGGGTGATCCCACCTCGCCCTTCGCGCCGTTCGCGAAGGTGCTCGGGGTCGCCATCCCGCCGCCGCCCGCGGACCCCGACGCCGCCGAGCCGGACGCCGCCCTCGAGGCGGCCGCGGCGAGGGTCCTCGCCCACTTCCAGAAGAACCGGCCCGGGCCGGCCTCCGCCCCCTCGCTCTCGCTCCGGGTCCTGAACCTCGTCGCGACACCGAACGCGGACATGACCGAGATGGTCCGCCTCATCTCGGCCGACCCGGCGCTCTCGGCCGGGCTCCTCACGGTCGCGAACTCGGTGCAGTACCGCGGCGTCCAGGAGATCGAGACGGTCCGGGCGGCGGTGGTGCGGCTCGGCCTCGAGGAGGTCGCCCGGGTCGCGGGCGCGCTCGCGGCGAAGAGCCTCTTCAACCCGAAGCTCAAGGCCGAGATCGCCGCGCACCAGGACCGGTTCGCGGCGCTCTACCACCGGTCGATCACGGTCGCGAACGGCGCCGCCTTCGTGGCCCTCCAGAAGCGCGACGCCCGGGCCGACCGGGCGTTCCTGGGGGGGCTGCTCCACGACGTCGGGCGGTCCGTCGCCCTGCGGTCGGTCGCGGCGCTCGCGTTCGCGGGCGAGGCGATGCCCGAGGGCGAGGCCCTCGACCGGCTCCTCGACCGCGTGCACGTCGAGGTCGGCGCCGACTGTCACCAGGAGTGGTCGATGCCGCAGTACCTCACGGTCATCGCGGTCCGCCACCACGAGCCCACGATCCCGGCCGGCGCCGAGTTCGCCGACCTGCACGCGGTGCGGCTCGCCTCCGCGCTCGCGTGCCTTCGCGAGCCCACGATGGCCCCGCGCGCCGCCGCCGAGGTCGCCCAGAGCGCGCAGGCGCTCGCCATGGATCCCTACGCGGTCCGCTCGGTCGACGCCGAGCTCCGCGAGGCCGGGCAGCGCGCCGCGGCCGCGTTCGGGATCGAGCCGGCCCGCCGCTGAGCGGCCGGCGCCTCGCCGCGCCCTACTTCAGCGCCGAGCGCTTCAGGTAGCCGCTCTCGACCAGGACGGCCTCGAGGTTCTCGCGCGTCACCGCCACGGGCGCGAGCAGGACCGAGGGGACCGGGCGCCGACCGTTCGAGGTGACCTTGCCACCGGTGTCCACCGGCCTCCCCTCCGCGAGCGCGACGGCGAGCTCGACGGCGCGGCGGCCGAGCTCGCGGGTGTCCTTGAAGACGGTCATGCCCTGCGTGCCCGCGAGGATGCGCGCCGCGGCGGAGGCCTCCGCGTCCTGGCCGGTGACCGGCACCTTGCCCGCGAGCCCGCGCGCCTTGAGGGCCTCGATGCAGCCGCCGGCGGTCCCGTCGTTCGGTGCGAGCACGGCGTCGATGGCCCCCTTCTGCGCTGCGATCGCTTGCTCGCAGAGCCTCCGCGCCTCCGCCGGCTGCCAGTCCTTCACCGCCTGGTCCATCACCACCTTCACGTCCCCGCGGTCCTGCAGCGGCTTCAGGACCTTCATGGCCCCGAGCGCGAAGAGCATGGCGTTCGAGTCGGTGGGGGCCCCGGAGAGCACCACCCAGGAGCCCTTCGGCGCCTTCCTCACCAGCCACTCGGCCTGGAGCTCGCCGACCCGGGTGTTGTCGAAGGACAGGTAGAGGTAGTCCTGCGGAGAGTTCGTGACGAGCCGGTCGTAGCTGATGACGCGGACGCCCGCGCGGGTGGCGCGGTCCACGATCGCGGCGGCGGCCGCGCCGTCGTGGGGGGCGAGCACCAGCACCTTCACGCCCTTCGCGATGAGGGCGTCGCACTGGGCCGCCTGCTTGGTCGCGTCGTTGTCGGCGACCGCGATCTCGAGCTCCGCGCCCGCCTTCTTCGCGGCGGCCTCCATGACCTGCCGGTCGCGCACCCAGCGCTCCTCGCGCTGGGTCGGGAGGGAGACGCCGATCTTCGGGCCGGCGAGCGCGGGGGCCGCGAGGAGCAGGAGCGCGAGGGACGTCGAGAGGCGCTTCATGGTGACCTCCTGGGTGCTCAGGCGCGGGCGAGCCGCGCGGGACGGGCGCCGGCCTGCGCCGGCGGACGGTGGGGGCCTTCCGCGTCGAGCTGGAAGGCGGAGACGAGGGCGGCGAGCTCGTCGGACTGCGAGGAGAGCTCCGCCGCCGCGCTCGAGGACTCCTCGGCGCTCGCGGCGTTCTGCTGGGTGACGCGGTCCATCTCGCCGACGGCCGCGGTGACCTTCGCGACCCCGGCGTCCTGCGCCTTCGCCGCGGTCTCGATCTCGTCCACGATCGTCGCGACCTTCGCGACCCCGTCGACGATCTCGGCGAGGCGCCCGGCGGTCTGCCGCGCCGCCTCGTCGCCCTCGCCGGCCTGCGCGACCGACTGGCGGATGAGCGCCTCGGTCTTGGTGGCGGCCTCCTTCGCGCGCAGCGCGAGGGAGCGGACCTCCTCGGCGACCACCGCGAAGCCGCGGCCCGCCTCGCCCGCGCGGGCGGCCTCGACCGCGGCGTTGAGCGCGAGGAGGTTCGTCTGGAAGGCGATGTCCGAGACGTCGCGGATGATCTGGCTCGTGCCCTCTGCGGAGGTGCGGATCCCGCCCATGACCCCCTGGAGCTGCGCCACGGCCGCGGCGCCCGCGTTCGCGGCGACGCTCGCGTCTCGTGCGAGGTGGCTCGCCTGGCGGGCGTGCTCCGCCGCGCTCCGGCTCACCTCCGCAACGCCGTCCATGGCGGCGCCGGTCGCCTGGAGCGAGGCCGCCTGCTGCGAGGCGCCCGCCGCGACGGCCTGCGAGGAGGCGGCGATCTGGCTGGCCGCGCCGCGCACCTGACCGACGGAGCGGGCGACCTGGGCGAGGGCGTCATGGAGCGCCTCGGCGGTCGCGTTGACCGCCTCCTTCGTGCGCGCGTGCTCGCCCGCGTAGGCCCCGGTCATCCGGGCGCGCAGGTCCTTCGCGGCGAGCCGTTCGAGGACGCCCGCGGCCTCGTGGATGGGGGCGCCCACCGCGTCGAGCGTGCGGTTGAGCCCCTCGACCACCCGGCGGAAGTCGCCCTGGTGGCGGGCGGCGTCGGCGCGCTCGTCGAGGCGCCCGGCGACCGCCGCCTGGACGACCGCGTCGGCGTCCCGCACGAGCGCGCGGATGGCCGCCGAGCAGGTGTTGAGGTTGTCCCGGAGCCGCGCGAACTCGCCCCTCCATCGCCCCTCGATGGGCGGCGGCAGGTCGCCGCGTGCGATCCGGTCGACGCAGCCCGCGGCGACGCCCAGCGGGCCGGTCACCGCGTCGAGCGTGCGGTTCATGCCCTCGACGATCCGGCGGAACTCGCCCTGGTGGCGGTCCGCGTCCGCGCGCACCGCGAGCTCGCCCGCCACGCCGGCCTCCGCGAGCCGGTTCACGTCGGCGACGAGCAGGTTGACCGCGTTCACGCAGCGTGCGAGCCCTTCCTCGAGGACCGCGAACTCGCCGCGCCCTTCACCGGCGAGCCTCGCCGGGATCCTCCCCACCGCGAGGCCGGTCACGACCGCGGACGCGTCGCGGAGCGGCCCGACGACGGCGTCGAGCGTGGCGTTCACGCCCTCGACCACGCGCCGGAAGTCGCCCTGGTGCCGGCCCGGATCGGCGCGGACCTCGAGGCGCCCCTCGACCCCCGCCTTCGCGAGCAGCCCCGCGTCCTCGACGAGCGCGTTCACCGCGTCGATGCAGCCGTTCAGCGAGCTCGCCACCCGCCCGAAGTCGCCCTGGAAGCGCTCGGTGATCCGCGGCGGGATCTCGCCCCGGCCGATGCGCGTGACCGCATCCGCGGTGAGCCCCATCGGGCGCGCGAAGGCGTCCATGGTCTCGTTCATGCCCTCCACGATGGGCTGGAACTCCCAGCCGACCGAGGTGGGGTCGGCCCGGGCCGAGAGGTCGCCCGCGTGGACCGCGTCGCGCAGCGCCGCCGACTCCCGCTTCAGCCCCTCGATGGCCTGGCGCGCCTGCTGGACGAGCCGGGCTCCCGCGGCGCCGAGGACGGCTCCGGCGAGCGCGAACACGACCACGATCCAGACGCGCGCGTTCCGGGCGGTCGCGTGCGCCTCCGCCGCGAGCGCGTCGCCCGCGGCCCGGGTGGCCTCCGCCGTCGCGGAGAGGCACCCGAGCAGGTCCGGCGCCTGCGCCCGCGTCGCCTCGTACTGCTCGGTGAGGCGCGTCTGCACGAGCGCCGCCTCGGCGAACTTCCCGGCCGCGGCGGTGCGGTCCCGCGCCGAACGCGCGAGGCCGTCGAGGCTGGCGGCCCATCCGTCCACCGCCTTGCGTGTCCGGGCCCAGGCCGAGGAGACCTCCCCGGGCTGCGGCAGCCGCTGGAAGGCGTCGGCCTCCGCCCGCACGCGCCTCACGTCCTCGACGAGGCGCCCGAGGGCGGCCTCCTGCACCGCCGGGTCGGTGTACTGGTTCTCGACGATGGCCGCGTTGCCGGTCGCCGAGGCGACGCCGGTCGCGAGCGCGGCGACGGCCTGCAGCGAGGGCAGGCGCCCCTCGCCGTAGTCGGCCACGACGCGCCCCAGCGAGGCGCTCGCGAGGAAGCCGGTCGCGGCGACCGCCGCCACGAAGGCGAGCGAGGTCGCGAACAGCCCGAGGATCTGAGACCGCAGGGTCAAGCGCATCGGCGGAGCCCTCCGGGCGGGAGGGCCGATGCGAGCCGCGGGCCGTCACCTCATACGCTGCGTAGACATGGTTAACCCCCCGTCACGTCTGGACGCCGACCGGTTTCGGGCCCAGGGTTCACGACCCGTGGTGGGGGTCACCGGCGCGGGTGGGTCGGGTCAGTGGTCCCTGAAGCGCCTCTCCCCGGCCTCGATCCGCACTGCGAGCACGTTCTCCGGCCGCGGCAGCGGGCAGGTCGCGTGCGGGGTGAACGCGCACGGCGGGTTGTAGGCGCGGTTGAAGTCGAGGACGACCTTCCCTTCCTTCGGGAGCGGCGCGTAGAGGAAGCGCCCCGCTCCGTAGGTCTCCTTCCGCGAGGTCTGGTCGCGGAACACGAAGAAGAGATCGCCGCCCGGCTCCTCCTGCGTCGGCTCGAGGGTGTACGCCTTCCCGTCGATCGTGAAGCGCACGCGGCCGGGCACCTTCTCCTTCGAGGGGATGCCGACGACGCTCGGCGTCTCGACCTCCTTCGGCACCGGGAACGGCTCCCAGGTGCCCTCGAGCCGCCAGCGGGGATCGTACGGGAACGTGTCGACGCCGTGGAAGCTCGCCCGCACCGGCGAGGCCGAGTCCCAGACGCGCAGCGCGACCTTCGGGCCCCGCTCGATGACCTGCAGCTGCACCGTGCCGCGCCTCAGCCGGTCGGGCTTCTCGGCGGCGTCGGTGGCGAGGACGCGCGAGGTCACGGGGGCCCCGTCGAGCGTCCAGCCGTCGGCGGCCGCGGCCTCGAGGCGGACCTTCCAGGCGCCCGGGGCGCCCTCGACGACGAACTTGCCGGGGAGGTTCGCGACCTTGTTCTCGCCGGGGTCGAGCCAGTCGAGCGCGACGAGGGCGAGCCAGCCGTCCTCGCGCTTCAGGTTGGTCTCGCGCCTCTCGCGCCAGGCCTTCCACGCGTCGGCGGGGCTGGCGGGGGCCGCGGCGGCGGCGGGCTGCTGGGGCTTGGCAGGCGCCGTCGGCGCGGGCCCGGCGGCGCGGGCGGAGGTCGGGTCGGACATCGTGATCACCAGAGTCAGGGCGGCGAGCGCAGGATTCCGCATGGGACCCCGTTCTAGCCCGGAATCGCGGGGCGTGCAGGCTCGAGGTGGCGCGTTAGGCTCCCCCGGTGCCCGAGGTCCTCCTCCCCGCCTCCCCCGTGGTCCCCGGCGCCGGGCCCGTCCGCATCCACCTCCGCGACCAGGGGTCCGGGCCGCCGGTCGTGCTGCTGCACGGCGGCTGGGGCGAGCGCGCGTACCCGTTCGACACCGTCGCCGCCGCGCTCGCGTCGCGCCACCGGGTGCTCGTGCCGGACCGGGCGGGCTACGGGCGCTCGTCGCCGGTCGAGGCGCTGCCGGCGGGCTTCCACCGGGCCATGGCCGGCGAGACGCTCGCCCTCCTGGACGCGCTCGGCCTCCCGCGCGCGGCGCTCTGGGGCCACAGCGACGGCGCCGTCGTCGCGGCCTGGGCGGCGCTCCTCGCGCCGGAGCGCGTGACCGGGCTCGTGCTCGAGGCCGTGCACGTCCTCCGGGCCAAGGTCGGCTCGGTGCGGTTCTTCGAGGACGGCGTCGAGGCCCCGGAGCGCTACGGAGCGGTGGCCGTGGCGGCGATGGAGTCCGACCACGGCCCGGCGTGGCGCCACATCTGCGCCCGCGGCGCGCGTGCCTGGCTAGGCATCATCGAAGAGGGCCGCCGCGCGGGCGGCGACCTCTACGACGGGCGCCTCGGAGCGCTCCGCTGCCCCGTGCTCGCGATCCACGGCGCGCGGGACCCGCGGACCGAGCCGGGCGAGCTCGACGCCCTCCGGGCGGCGGTGCCGCACGCTCGGCTGGAGCTCCTCGACACCGGCCACGCCCCGCACGCGAGCGCGCGCGTGGGCGCGCGCTGCACGGCGCTCGCGGCGGAGTTCCTGGACGGGCTCCCGGCTGCGCCTCCGGGGCGCTCGGCGCGCCCCGCCCCGACCGGCTGAGCCGGATCGGGGCCCCACCCCGGCAGCGAGCTAGAACGAGAAGCTCAGCGCCGCGTACGCCCCGCCCTTCGTCGGGGCGACGTCGAGGGAGGCCGTCTCGCGGTACGCGGAGTAGCGGCCCGGGTTCTCGCCGTTGATCCAGAAGTAGGTCGCGGCGACCGCGGCCGCCGCGCCCACGCCGCCCGAGACGATCGACATCGTCTGGCGCGACTCGATGGTGGACTTGAGCGAGTTCGCCTCCGCCCGGACCGCGGCGGGGTCGGACGCGGTGCCGTCCACGAGCTGCCGGCGGAGGTAGAGGAAGGTGCCGGGCGAGGTCTCGTTGCCGTACTTCGACGAGGCGCTCATCTGGAAGTAGACCGCGCTCGCGAGCCCCGCGGCCGCGACGCCCGTCGAGATCCAGGCGCCCATGCGGATCTTCTTCTGCCGCGACTCGTACTGCGCGATGAAGTCCGGGCTCGGGACGAGGCTCACCCGCTCCTCCATCGTCTTCCCCGGCTCGATGTTGAGGTCGCGCTGGTAGGTCACGAAGCCCTGCTTCTCGACCGAGAGCGTGTGCGGGCCGGAGGGCAGCGAGACCGCCGCCTGGAGCGGGGTCGTGCCGCGGATCTGGTCGTCGATCTTCACGACCGCCCCGCGCTCCTCGGTGGCGACCACGAGGCGACCGGCCCGGCCGGCGAGCACCTTCTGGACGAGGCGCGCGACCGCCTTCTGGACCTTCGTCATGAGCTGCGCCTCGGAGGCCGCGGTCTCGATGGACGAACCCTCGCGGCTTCCCTTCTTCACCGACGAGAGCGTGAGGTCGAGGGAGACGGTCTCGGGCACGCCGGCCGAGGCGGCGAGCTTCGTCACCTTGCCGGAGACGACGTAGTCCGCGCCGAGCGCGCCGCCGATCTCGGTGATGCAGCCCGCGTCGGAGCAGCCCATCATCTGCTTCTGCTTCTCGTACGCGAGCAGCGAGCGCACCGCCTCGCTCGTGATGACCTTGAAGGCCTGCAGGCGGTCGAGCTCGTTCGCCGTCGAGCTCGAGGCCGCGCTCGCGAGCTCCTTCGTCGCGCCGTTCGCCGTGAAGTCCATGACGGCGACCGTCGGCCGCGCCTGGGCGAGGGCCGCCGCCGGGAGGGCAGCGAGGACGAGGACGGAGAGCGTGCGCATGGTCGGCATCATAGCGTGTCCTCGTGGGCCCCTGCAGGGTACCCCGACGGTGGGTGACGTCACGGCAGCACCGAGGCGGCGCCGTAGACGAGCCGGACGGTCTGGTTCTGGTAGTCGGTGATCACCGCGTCCCCGGCTGGCGTGAAGACGACCTGGGTCGGGTTGTACAGCTGGATGGCGAAGGGGTCCGTGACGACGCTCGCGTAGTTCCCCGCGAAGCCCTGCGTCCCGGCGCCGAACCAGCGGCGGTTCCGGGGCGCCGTGTCGAGCTGATCCAGGAAGCGGATCACGTCGCCGCCCATGTCCGCGAGGAAGAGCCGCCCCCCAGGCCCGAAGGAGAGGCCGGGCGGCTCCGAGAGGTAGATGTTCTGCGCGGGGGTGCCCTCGTTGTCCGTGCTGCCGGACTGGATGCGGCCCGCCACGTGCGTGAGCGTCGTGCCGTCCCACCGGACGATCCCGTAAGCGCTGCCGCCCGGAGAGGCGCCGCACAGGTAGGCCGAAGCGTAGAGGGCGCCCGACGCGTCCACGGCGAGCCCGCACGCGTAGCTGCTGGTGCAGCCCCTGAACTGGACGGCGCCGGTGCAGACCTGGCTGTCCTGCAGCGCGGTCCCGATGGTGGGCGTGGCCGCGGTCAGGTCCACCACGCGGATCTTCTGGCCGTTCTCGGCGACGTAGAGCTTGCCGCCACGCTGCGCCAGCTGGAGGGGGTAGTAGAGGCTCGCCGAGAGCGCCGGGCCGCCGTCCCCCGTGCTGGGGTTCGCGGCGGTGCCGTTGCCCGCGAGGGTCGAGATGATCCCGCTCGCGAGGTTCACCGCGCGAACGCGGTGGTTGTACTCGTCCGCGATGTACAGCACGTTGCCCGCGTCGTCGAGGGCGAGGCCCGACGGGTAGTACAGCTGGGCCTGGGTGGCGAGGCCGCCGTCACCGGAGAACCCGGCCGATCCGGTGCCGGCCACCGCCCGCACGTAACCCTCGGGCGTGAGCGCCAGCACCTGCTGGCCGTAGTACGTGGTGAAGTAAACCATGCCATCCGGGGCCGCCGTGAGGTACCTCGGATAGTAGGCGTGCACCCTCGGCCCGAAGCCCGGCACGCCGAGCGTGTCGGTGACCCGGTCCTCGTTGACCACGCTCATGATCGTCCCCGCCGGTGGCGGGGTCGCCGTGACCGTGAAGACCTGCGGGCTCCCGTTCACGTGGACGCCGAAGACGTCGCGGTAGGAGACCTCGAACGTGTACGGCCCCGGTTTGAAGCCGACCCGCAGGTCGAACCCCGCGGTGCCGGTCGACGAGGTGGGCCCCTGCTTCGCGACGAGGAAGCCCGGGGTCGCGGAGGTGGTGGCGAGGTTCACGACGTAACCCGCCAGCGGGCTGCCGGAGGGATCGACCAGCTTCACGGTCGCGAACCCCGGGGCGGTCTGTCCGAGGAGCACGGTCTGGGTGCCGCCGGAGACCGTCGACAGGGTCCCGCGCTCGACCGCCGAGGAGCCGAGCCCGAGCACGAGCCGGAGCACGTTCCCCTTCGTCTCGGCGATCACCGCGTCGGTCGGCGAGGAGCCGCCGAAGGTGAGCGAGGTCGGGCCATTGAAGGACGCGGCGAGCGCGCTGCCGCCGTCGCCGGTGGTGCTCTGGGCGCCGGTGCCCGCGACCGTGGTGACGGTGCCGGTGGGCGAGACCCGGCGGATCACGTTCGTGCCGTAGTTCGTGTAGTAGAGGTTGAGGGCCGGATCGACCGCGAGGCCCGCGGGGTCGGGGATCGTGGTGTCGAGGCAGTAGCCGCCCTCGGTCGTGATCCCCGCGCTCTTCCCGAGCACGCGGGTCATGCCCCCGGCGCCAGGGGGCGGGACGCGGACGATTCCGTAGGTCGCGGTCCCGACCTCCGTTCCGCACAGGTAGCCCGAGACGAACATGCCGCCGTCGCCCGCGGAGGCGAGCCCGCAGTCGTTGTAGACGTTGCCGCCGCTGCAGCTCGAGACGGAGACAGGGGCCGAGCAGCCCGGCATGATGGACCACGCGTCGATGCGAGGTGGATCGGTCAGCTCGATCCTCCGGAAGCGGCCGTGCCCCGAGTCGAAGAAGTACAGGAAGCGCTTCGTGCCCTCCTTCCCGATCGCCATCGAGGTGGGGGTCGCGAGGTCCGCCTGCGCGGCCGCGCCGCCGTCGCCGTAGCCCGGCGCCGGCTGGGCCACGTCGCCCGCGATCCCCACGATCCACCGGTTGCCGTTGAGCTGGATGGCCCGGATGCGGTCGTTGTAGCTGTCCGACACGTAGAGGAGCGCGTTCGCCTCGTCGAGCGCGACCGAGAACGGGTAGTAGAGCTTCGCCTGGACCGCGGGCTGGTTGTCGGCGGAGACGCCCGCCTGGGCCGGGATCCCGGCGATGACCTCCGGCGTCGACTTGCCCGCCGGGAGGCGCTTCACGGTGTGGTTGTAGTAGTCGGCGAAGTACACGTCGCCGTTCGAGGCGACGACCGGGTTGCGCGTCGACGCGTTCGCGTTCGTGATCGTCGCGAGCGTCGAGACCTGGCCGCCCGCCGGCGTGCAGAAGCCCTGCCGGCAGATCTGGCTCGCGCCGCAGGCCGTGCCGTCCGGCTTGTTGCCGCCGTCGGCGCAGACGAGGAAGCCGGTCGAGCACTGGACCACGCCCAGCTTGCAGAAGTTGTCGTGCATGCAGCCGACGCCCGCCGCGCAGGCGTTGCAGACGCCGCCGCCGCAGACCTGGTTCGTGCCGCAGCCGGTGCCGTCCGGCTTCGCGAGGCCGGTGTCGGTGCACGCGCCCGCGGTCGTGCCGCTGCAGGTCCGGGTGCCCTCGTGACACTTGTTCGCGTCGGGCGTGCAGGAGGTCGTGCAGGTGACGGGCTCGCAGGCGGTCCCGGTGCACTCCGTGCACACGCCCGCGAAGCACTTCGAGTTCGTGCCGCACACGGTGCCGTCCCGGAGGACCGCGAGGAGGTCGAGGCAGCTCGCGGTCCCGTCGGCGGCGCACACGTTCTGGCCGAGGTGGCACTTGTTCGCGGAGGGGATGCAGACCGTGCCCTCGGTGCAGATGGGCTTGCACACGCCCGACCGGCACGTCGCGCCCGGGCCGCAGGGCTTGCCCTCGAGCGCGTAGCCGGTCGGGACGCAGGTCGTGCCGGCCGTGCAGTCGAGCCGGCCCGTCTTGCAGACGTTGTCCGCGCCCTCCGGCTGGCAGAACAGGTCCTTGATGCAGGTGGAGCTCGACTGCTGAACGAGCCTCAGCCCGGCCACGGTCACGTCCCCGTTCGGCGCGAGCGCCACGTTGGAGGCGATGGCCGGCTCGTACCCGGTCCGCGAGGCCGTGACCTGGTAGATGCCCGGCGCGAGCTGGTCGAGGAGGAAGGCTCCGTCCGCGCCAGCGACGACGCTCGTCTTCTTCCCGTTCGGATCGGCGGCCACGACCGTGGTGTCCCCGCTCGCGGCGGGCGCCGGGTCGAAGGTCACCGTACCGCGGAGCTTCCCGGGCGCGCCGGCGTCGCTGCCCTGCACGACCTCCAGCGTGAAGTCGCGCATCTGCACGAGCTCGCCCGCGCGCAGCGTCACCTCGTCGACGACGACGCTCTGGAACCCGGTCCGGAAGGCCGCGACGCTGATGGTGCCCTCGGGGAGGTTCGTGAGCTCGAAGGAGCCGTCGTCGGCGGTGAAGGTCGTGAAGGGACCCTGCGGGACGTAGACCACGGTGCCGGCGTGGCCGCCCGAGGCCGCGTTGTCGCCCCGCAGGAACCGGCCGCGGAGCTTCGCGTTCTCGCTCACCGCGACGTCGCCGAGCGAGAGCTGGAGCCCAGCCTTGGGCGAGAACGCGCCGAGGTCGACGAGCTTCTGCTTCGAGGGGATGCCCGTGCCGCCCGGATCGTACTGGAGGAGGAGCGGCGGGTTCTTCGCCGGGTCGGGCGTGAAGTCGATGCTCTCGAAGACGAAGCGCCCGTCGACGTCGGCGTAGATCACCCGGCCCGTGCCGAGCAGCTCGACCCGCGCGCGGGAGGCGGGCTGCTTGTCCTGCGATCCCGGCTGCGCGAAGACCACGCGGCCGGAGAGGGAGCCCGCCCCCACCTGCGGCGGCGGGGGCAGCGAGGTGTCACGCCTGCACCCCGGTGCGGAGGATGCGGCGGCGAGCGCTGCGGCGACGAGGACGAGCTTGCGCATCCCCGGAGCCTAGCAGGGCTCGCCCGGCCGGTTTGTGCCCTGGCTCACGGCGGGGGCCCCTCCCGGTCGGGGCGCCCTCGCCGGGTGCTCGCTAGCGGGACGCGGTCCCGCCGGCGGCCTGGAGGTGCTGCTTCAGGAAGAGCAAGGACTTCCCGAGCATGTGGACCTGGTTCTCCCGCTTGCCCGCGCCGTGCCCCTCGTCGGGGTAGATGACGAGCTCGACCGGGAGGCCCCGCGCGGCGATCGCGTCGTGGATCTGCACGGCCTCGCCGACCGGGACCCGCGGATCGTTCGCGCCCTGCAGCACGAGGAGCGGGCCCTTCACGCGATCGACGTAGGTCACCGGCGAGAGCTTCACGAGCGCGTCGCGGTCCTTCTCCGGGTCGCCGTACTCGGTGGCCCTGAGGATCCGGCGGTACGGCGCCGTGTTCTCGAGGAAGGTGACCAGGTTCGCGATGCCGACGATGGAGACGCCCGCGTCGTAGGCGCCCGCGAACATGGTCATGCCGACGAGCGCGGAGTAGCCGCCGTAGCTGCCGCCCGTGATCGCGACCTTCGGCGCCTTCCCGTCCACCGCGAAGGCCTTCCTCGCCCAGTGCGCCGCGTCCTCGATGTCGGTGATGATCTGGAGGCGCTTCGGCCCGTTGTCGGCGTCGATCCAGGTCCGGCCGTAGCCGTCGCTCCCGCGGACGTTCGGCTGCACGAACACGAAGCCCTGGTCCACGAACGCCTGGGCCCACGTCGAGAACCCCGGCTCGGCCTGGCCCTCGGGGCCTCCGTGGAACTCCACGACCACGGGGCACGGGGCGGGCTCGCAGCGCGCGGGCCGCCGGACGAACGCCGGGATCCGCGTGCCGTCGCGCGCCGGGTAGCTCTCGAGCGAGGCCCGGGCGAACCTCGAGGTGTCGATCTCGGGCGAGCTCGGGATCACCCAGCGCACGAGCTTGCCGGTCTTCCAGTCGAGGACGTAGCTCGAGCGTGGCGCGGTGGCGGTGATGATGCCGAGCGTCTGGAAGCGCCCGTCGCGCGTCGCCGCGCCCGCGAAGACGTGATCCGCCTCCTTGAACGACGGGACCGCGAGCGGACGGTAGGTCCGGGCGTCGAGGGCGAAGAGCCGTGTGTAGCCCGCCTCGTTCACGGTGTAGGTGATGCGCGAGCGCGCGCGGTCGATCGCGAAGCCCGACACGTCCCACTTCAGCTCGGGCGAGACCGGCTCGAGCTTCCCCCCGCGCGGGAGCC
Organism: Anaeromyxobacter sp.; assembly: GCA_046351695.1. Classification (GTDB taxonomy): domain Bacteria; phylum Myxococcota; class Myxococcia; order Myxococcales; family Anaeromyxobacteraceae; genus Anaeromyxobacter. The sequence goes on from JAXLYA010000006.1 coordinate 100,049, forward strand.
GGTACAGCCTGCGGAACTCGCCCAGCCGCGGCGTCTGCACGAGGAGGACGCCGGGCTGCGCGGCGTAGGCCGCCTCGTACTCGCCCTTCTCGGCCTCTCCCACCCCGAGGAGCGGCGCGAGCTTGCCGGCGGGGTCGCGCTCCCACCACTCGCTCGTCAGGGACCCGGTCTCCTTCTTGAGGAGGAGCGTCCCGTCCTCGCGCTGGTCCGCCACCGACCACAGCCCGGGCTCCTCGACGAGGAGCTCCTTCTTCCCGGTGGCGAGCTCGTACCGGTAGACGGCGTACGCGTCGGGCTTGCGATCGTTCGCGTGGAGGTAGAGCCAGCGCCCGTCGCGCGAGGTGCCGTCGGCGAAGGTCTGCACGCCCGGCACGTGCTGCACGGCGACCGGGGTGCCGCCCTCCGCCGGCATGAGGTACACGCCCGGGTTCTCCTCGCCCTTGCGGTCGCGCTGGAGGACGAGGGTCTTCCCGTCGGGGGTGAGCTCGACGAGGGCGGTCCGCTCCTCGCCGCCGGTCAGCTGGACCGGGAAGCGGTCCGGGCCGTCGAGCCGCCAGAGCTGCGGCGTGCCCGTGACGCTCCAGGTGAAGAAGAGGCGCTTGCCGTCGTCGCTCGCGACGCCCATGCCGGGCGCGCGCACGTCCATGAGCGACTGGATCCTGCGGGTGAGCGCCGGGTCGAACGGCTTCGGCGCGAACCTCGCGAGCGTCTCGGGAGGGACGCTCGCGAGGCCGTGGCCGGCGTAACCCTGCGGCTTCGCGGTGGCGGCCTGGGCGGCGGGCGCCGGCGTGGCCGGCTTCGGCGCGGGCGCCGCCTGGGAGGCGGCGAGCGCGAGGAGGGTCGAGGCGGTGAGGAGGTTCAAGGGCGGCTCCGGTCAGAGGTCCCGTACATGGAGACCGCGACCGGAGCCTCGTGACAAGGGCCTGGCGGGGTCCTAGGCGGGGTTCTGCGCCCGCTCGCCCGCGGCCGGCGCGCCGCCCTTCGCCCAGAACCGCGGCGGCAGGTAGGCGAGCCCGATGATGAGGACCTGGGACGCGCTGAACGCGGCGAGCGCCCAGAACGCCTTGTCCATGAACCCGTAGGAGTGGAGGCCGACGCCGAGCATGTTCACGCCGAACCAGGACAGGCTCGTGATGATGTTGCCGACCACCGCCATGGCCATGACCCCGCGCTCGCGGGCGTAGCCGCCCCAGCGGGCGTGCAGGATGATCGCGTTCCAGAGCACGATGAGGAGCGCGCCGTTCTCCTTCGGGTCCCAGCCCCAGAACCGGCCCCAGGACTGGTCGGCCCAGATGCCGCCGAGGACCGTGCCGACGAAGCTGAAGAACACCGCGAAGCAGACGACCCCGTACGTCATGGCGTAGAGCGTCTTGCTCACCCCGGCGTCGGTGCCGCCGAAGAGCCGCCAGACGATCCAGGCGATCGCGAGGATCCCGGCGAAGTACGTCCCGGCGTAGCCGATGGTGATGGTCGTGACGTGGGTCGCGAGCCAGAAGTTCGAGTCGAGCACCGCCCGCATCATCTCCATCGTGTCGCCGTCCTGGGCGAGGTGGTGGGCGATGATGAGCGTCGCGAAGCCGGACGCCGCGCCGACGAGGACGCCGAAGCCCCGCCGGTACATCCGCTCGAGCACGACCGCCACGATGACCGCGACCCAGCCCACGAACACGGCCGAGCTGTAGAGGTTCGTGACCGGAGGGCGGCCCTGGAGGATGGTGCGGGATACGAGCCCGCCGGTGTGCACGATCGCGCCGGCGACGAGGAGGCCGAAGGCGATCGGGCGGAGGAGCTCGGGCTTCCAGAGCCAGGACGCGAAGAGCACGAGCATGGCGAGCACGTAGATCACCATGCCCGCGTAGAACGGCTGCGCCTGGTTGAAGAGCCACTCGTGGTTCGCCTGGCCGGTCAGGTCCGGGCGCAGGGTCTGGGCGTCGCGCTCGAGGGTCGCGAGCGCCGTGTTGAAGCTCGCCGGGTCCTGCGCGGTCCACGCGACGCCCAGCCGGGCCCAGTGCTCGAGCGCCGGGTTCGGCGCGCCGCCGGCGGCGCCGAGCGCCTCGCCGGTGGAGCGCCAGCCGTCCTCGCTGCCGGGCGGCGGCAGGAGCGGCCGGAAGTAGGCGAGCTGGGTGAGCGCCTGCGTCCGCTGGAAGCCCTCGGTCGTGCCGCGCATGGCGAGCTCGACGGCGAGCCCGCCGCCGCCCGCGAGCTGCACGGTGTTCTTGAGCCGGTGGTACAGGTAGACACGCTCGAAGAGGTTCACCACCGCCGACTCGAACCGGCTGCGCTCCTTCGGATCCTTGGGCTGCGCCGCGAGCGCCTGGGACTGGATCTCGTCGACGTGCGGGAGGATCTGCTCGAAGGAGTAGTAGCGGTTCGTGCTCTGGGGGATCTTCATGAGCCCGAGCACGTCCGGATCGTTGATGACGAAGATGGGCTGCTTGTCGGCGAGCTCCGGCCGGAAGAGCACGTCGAGGAGCCACTCGTCGGCGTCGACGGTGCGGGCCTTCTCGGGGCCCGCGTCGCCGTCCGGGTCGAACCGGAAGCTCTGCTGGCTCCGGATCATCAGGAGCACGTTGCGGGCGATCGAGTCGACCGGCTTCACCCGCCCGCCCTCGAGCACCGGCAGGTGCCCGAAGCCGGTCACGTCGAACCCGCGCACGGCGCTCGCGCCTCGCGTGCCGGCGAGGACCGCGAGCACGGCGATCGCGCCGACCGCCCAGGGGAGCCACTTCACGAGCTTCGCGTTCATACCGCCTCCGTCGTCGCGGCGCGGCCCCCCGCCGCCGCCGCTTCCGCCTTCTCCCGGCGCGCCATCGAGCGCCGGAACGTGATCCCGAAGTGCACGAGCAGCCCGATCGCCACGAGCACGCACGACACGTAGGGGATGAGCCAGCCCGGGTTCTCCACCACCTGCAGGATCGACAGGGTGTCGTTCTCGCCGAAGCTCGACTGGTAGAACGTCTTGCCCTCGTAGCGCAGCGGCTGGTTCATGTAGATGAGCACGTCGCGCGCCTCGCCGCGGGCCGGGTTCGTGATGCGCACCTCGGACGAGAAGTTCTTCGGGATCTGCGTCCCCATGTAGACGTCGTGGCGGAACTGCCGGAGCGTGAGCGCGTAGGGCAGGTACTCGCGCAGCGACCGCATCTGGAGCTCGTAGGTCCGGCCGCCGGCCTGGAACCCCTGGGCCTGGCCGAGCGCGTTCGAGACGAGGAACGTGCCCATGCTCTGGCCGCCGACGACGGGCTCCACGAGCGCGACCGACCGGTTGATCTCCTCGTCGCGGGAGACGGGCGGCAGCGGCGAGAACACGAGGTCGGTGCCCATGCCCGCGGTCGCGAGCCCGGGCGGATCGCCCTCCTTGCGCATCCCGAGGAACGCGTTGCGGTGGTAGGCGCGGATCTTGAGGGTCACGGACGTACCCGGCACCGGGATCGTGTCGCGGCGCGCGAGCGTGACCGCGGCGACCGAGTAGACGTCGTCGGTCGCGGGGTCGGTGGTGTCGACGAGCGTGAGCTCCATCTCGCGCGGGCTCTGCACGTAGTTCACGGTCTCGCCGTTGTGGAAGGCGAGCTGGGTCTCGCGCTGCGCGAGGCCGGTGACGAACTCGCCCATCACGAGCAGCACGAGGCCGGCGTGGGCGATCCAGATGCCGGCCTTCGACCAGGTGCGCTGCAGGCGCCGGACCTGCGCCGCGATGAGGTTCGTGAGCAGGACGAGGCCGACGAGCGCGCCGCCCGGCATCACCGGGATCCCGAAGCCCGAGCCGGTGGGGTGCCACCAGACGAGCCAGCTGCGCATGTAGACCTCGACGGCGCCCCAGGTACCGAGCGTGACCTGCGCGAGCGTGCAGGCTACGACGAGCACCATGAGCGCCGCGAGGCAGGCGATGGTGAGCTTCAGGGACGTGAAGAAGTCCCACACGAGATCAGTTGGACGCTTCACGGCGCAGGCTCCTGACGATCTCGAGGAAGTCCGGGCGCGCGGCGGCCACCGGGGCCGCCTCGCCGGTCATCTTCACGAACCACGAGTTGCCGTCGACGAGGCCGAGCCCCGCGACGAGGCGCTTCCCCTGCCCCTCGCTCGCGAAGTCGTAGAGGCTGAAGGCGCCCGCGGGTGTCTGGACCGCGCTGCGCGCCTTCGCGAGCGCGGCGTCGTCGATCGGCGGCAGCCCGATCTGCCCGCGCCAGCGGTTGACGTTCGCGAGCTCGCCTCCGGCGTCGCCTGGCAGCACCGTGACCGAGACGTCGACCTTCCCCTGCACCGGGGCCTTCAGCGTCGCGTAGCGCATCCCGCCGCCGCCGACCTCCTGCGTCCAGCGCGCCGGGAGCTTCCAGCCGAGCTTCGCGGAGCCCTCGGGGAGCGACGGCGCCGCCATCCCGCCGCCGCCACCGCCGGGTGGCATGCCGCCGCCCATCATCGGGCCACCGCCCATCCCGCCGCCCATGGCCGCGGGCGACGCCGAGGCCGGCTGCGGAGCCTCCTTCGGGACCCGGTAGTGCGCGACGTCGGGCCGGCCGCAGCCCGCGACCGCGAGCGCAGCGACGAACACCGACGGAACCACCTTCAGACGCCTCATCGCTTCGGCTCGACCTCCGCCCACCGGGGCGTAGCCACCGGAAGGCACGGAAGAATTTCGCGCCCGGCCGGGCCCGCGTCGCGGACCTTCGGGGGCCTCCTGAAACGGGCCGGAGACTAACCCCGTCCCTGATCGGGATCAATCCAGCATCCGACGGAACGGACGCCTGGCAGGCGCGCCCTATTCCCGTGCGCACCCACGGTCCGACCGCCTCGGCGGGGAGGCGTCAAACCACGCATGCGGGGCCACCGCAAGTAAGATGGCCGGATGCTCCCGTCCCTCCTCGTCCTCGCCCTCGCGGCGAGCCCCAAGCTGGCCGTCCTGCCCCTCGCCCACCCCGAGGGCGTGGCCGACGGGGTCACCTCGGCGCTCACCGAGGCGCTCGCCGCCGAGGTCCGCCGGCAGAGCGGCGCCGACGTGGTCACGAAGCGCGAGCTCGACAGCGTGCTCTCGCTCGAGCTCCAGAAGCAGATGCTCGGCTGCCAGACGGACGCCTGCATGGCGGAGCTGGGCGGCGCCCTCGGCGTGGACGGCATGGTCACGGGCGACGTCTCGCGGATCGGCGAGAGCTGGCTCGTGCACCTCAAGGTGGTGAAGCCACAGAAGGCGCAGGTCGTGGCCCAGTCCGACCGGCGCATCCGGGGCGGGACGGTCGACGACGTGCTCGACCAGCTCCCCGCGATGGTGAAGGAGCTCTTCCCGAACGGTACGCCGCCCCAGAAGGCGCCCGCGGCCGTGGCGCCCCCGCCCACCGCCCCGCCCGCCCCCCCGGCGGCCGCCGTGAAGCCGCCGGCGCTCTCCGCCGAGGAGCCCGCCGCGCTCGGCGAGGCCGCGAAGAAGCTCGTGGCGTTCACCGACGGCAAGGGGCACCTCGTGGCGGTCGTGCCCTTCGACCTCGACGCCCCCCTGCTCTCCGGCGACGCGAAGCGGCTCGTGCTCGCCCGCACGATCGGCGGCGGCATGAACGGGACCGAGTCCTACGACCGGGTCTTCTGGGATCCGCGCTTCCCGCGCGGCGCCGAGCGCAGCTTCGAGTTCCGCGACGGAAAGGCGAAGCTCGTGTGCGGCGAGAAGGAGATCCCGCTCGCGCCGGTCCCTCCGAAGGAGCTGAAGGCGCTCGCGAAGGCGCGGACGCTCCAGCCGACCTGGCGGCGCATCCCGAGCGCGCTCGCCCGCGACGACGACGGCAACTACTTCCTCCTCGACGGGCTGCGCGGCGCGGACGGCTACGCGGTCGAGGGCAAGGGCTGGGCGCTGTGGGTCGGCCCGAAGGGCGCCATGGCGCCGGTCGAGGTCCGCGACGTGATCAAGGACGGCGCCGGCCTGCTCGTGCTCACCGCGGGCGGGAAGCTCAAGGTCGCGAGGGGCGCCGACGGGAAGACCACGGCCGAGTGGATCGCCTCGTCCGGCGCCCGCCCGCTCGTGTGGCTCGACCCCGCCGACAACGGGCCGCGGCTCTACCGCGAGCTCTCGCCCTACGCCGGGCAGGCGCTCGGCTCCCCCTGCGATCCCTACGCGGCGCCCTAGAAGGAAGAGAGAAGATGCAGCAGACCGAGAACCTGAACGTCTCCGCCCTCGAGGTCATGCCCTCGCCCGACGAGGTCAAGGCCCGGCACCCGCTCACCGAGGAGGCCGCGCGGAGCATCGTCGAGTACCGCCGCACGCTCGAGGCGATCCTCGACGGCCGGGACCCGCGCCTCTTCGTCGTGGTGGGCCCCTGCTCGATCCACGATCCCGCCGCCGGGCTCGACTACGCCCGGCGCCTGAAGGCGCTCGCCGACGAGGTGCAGGACACGCTCTTCGTGGTGATGCGGGTCTACTTCGAGAAGCCGCGCACCGCGCTCGGGTGGAAGGGCTTCATCAACGACCCGCACATGGACGACTCGTTCCGCATCGACGAGGGCATGGCGCGGGCGCGGCGGTTCCTGCTCGACGTGAACGCTGTCGGCCTGCCGGCCGGCACCGAGGCGCTCGACCCCATCGCGCCGCAGTACTACGGCGACCTCGTCTCCTGGACCGCGATCGGCGCGCGCACCTCCGAGTCCCAGACGCACCGCGAGATGTCGAGCGGCCTCTCCACGCCGGTCGGCTTCAAGAACTCGACCGAGGGCGACGTCGGCGCGGCGGTGAACGCGATCCTCTCCGCGGCGGGCGCGCACGCGTTCCTCGGCGTGAACGGCGCGGGCCGCTCCGCCATCATCCGCACGAAGGGCAACCGCTACGGGCACCTCGTGCTGCGCGGCGGCGGCGGCCGGCCGAACTACGACACCGTCTCCATCGCGCTCGCGGAGGAGGCGCTCGCGAAGGCGAAGCTGCCCCGGAACGTGGTGGTCGACTGCTCGCACGCGAACTCCTGGAAGAAGCCGGAGTTCCAGCCGCTCGTGCTGCGCGACGTGGTGCACCAGATCCGCGAGGGCAACCGCTCGGTGGTGGGGCTCATGATCGAGAGCTTCCTCGAGCCCGGGAACCAGCCCATCCCCGACGACCTCTCGAAGCTCCGCTACGGCTGCTCGGTCACCGACGCCTGCGTCGGCTGGGACACCACGGTCGAGATGCTGCGGGAGGCCCGCTCGGTGCTGAAGGACGTGCTGCCGGGCCGCGGCCGCGGGTAGCCCGGCGAGGCCCGGCCTCAGGTCTCCGACGGGTCGAGCCGGTCGAACGCGGCGCCGAGGAGGCGCATCGCGAGGAGCGACTCGCCCACGAGGACCGCCGACGCGAGGAGGGCCGCGGTCAGCACGGCGCCCGCTCCGAGGCTGCCCGCCGCGAACCAGAAGGCCGCGAGCGTCGCGGCCGCCACGCCGGCGGCGGGCAGGACCACGAGCGACAGCGCGACGAGCCCGCCGACCGCCACCACGAGGCGCAGGCCCATGGCCTCGGGCCCCCGCGCCCCGCCGCGCTCCGGGTCCTGCGGGATCCAGCCCGGCAGGAGCACGACGACCGCGTTCTGGAGCACGAGGCTCACGAGCGCGAGCGCCGGGCCCAGCACCGCGGCCGCCACGAGGACGGCCGCCCTCGACGTGAGCGGGAAGCTCATCCAGAGCGTCGACGCGGCGACGACGGGCAGGAGCAGCCACTGCACGGCGACGAGCGGGAGCCACGCCCCCAGGATCTCGCCGCGCACGAGCCGTTCGCCGGGGACCGGCAGCGCACGGAGCACGTCGAGGTAGCGCTGGTCGAGCCTGAGATCGCTCCGGACGGCGCTCGCGCCCATGACCGCCGCGAAGACCCAGAGCGGGAGCACGGTGGAGCCCACGATGTGCGCCGCGAGATCGCCCCGCGGGCTCGCGAGGAACGCCGACGCGCCCAGGACGGCCACCAGCAGGATGACGCCGCGCGCGCCGAGCAGCTTCCCGAAGCCCGACGCGATGAGCCCCTTCCAGACGAACGCGACCTCGACCGGTCCGTGCGGACCGAGCCGGAACGGCGCCCTCCGCGGGCCCTTGCGCTCGGCCACGCCCCGGCGGCGCTCCCTCAGCTGCTCGCGCAGCCGGGCCCGGCGCTCCGAGGCGGCCACGGCCGCCTCCTCGAAGGCGACGCCGGAGCGGATGACCCACGCGTAGTGGAGGCCGAGGAGCGCGAGCGCGCCGGGCAGGTGGACGGCGAACTCGCCCCAGGTGCGGGAGAGCACGAGCCCGGCGAGCGTGAGGCCCGGCCAGAGCGCGATCCGGAGCGGCGACGACAGCACCGCGTCCCTGAAGGCCCCCGCGAAGGCGTCGGGGCGGTTCACGAGCGGGAGGCCGCCGAGGTCGACCCGGGTGACGGCCCACGCGGTGAACGCCAGGAGGGCGCCGAGCACCGCGAAGGTCCCGGCGCGGCGCCGGAGCCCGCTCCACCCCTCCCCCACCGCCGCCCAGGTGAGCGCGATCCCGAGGCGGTGGAGGTCCACCGTCGCGAACGCGATCCACGCGCCCAGGGCGAAGAGGAGCGGCCGCCCCGAGGCGGCCCGCCCGAAGATCAGCGTCGTGAAGGCCGTCCCGACGAGCCCCGCCGCGAGGAGCTGCAGCACCCGCCAGTGCAGGACCTGCACCCGGGTGAGCGGGGCCGGGAAGAGGAACTGGATCTCCGCCTCGCTCATCGCGAGCGCGCGGTGCTGCGCCCGGAAGATCCACCCCAGGAGGAGGAGCAGCGTGCCCACCGCCGCGATCGCGATGGACGCGAGCCCGGTGAACCCGGCCGGGATGGGCGGCACCGCCCGCGGGCCCGCGACGAGGTGGCGCCCCGCGTAGAACCAGAACCAGGCGAGGCCCACCGCGGTCGCGAGCGCGTACCGCGGCTGGCGCAGCCGCCGGACCTGGTGGAGCACGCGGTTCTTGAGCGTCGCCCAGAGGACGAACGGCAGGACCCGGAGGACGAGCACCTTACGGGCGCTCCCCGGGCGCGGCAGCCGGCGCGGCAGCCGGCGCGGTCGCGAGCGGATCCGGCGCGGCGCTCGTGATCCGCACGAACAGCTCCTCGAGGTCCGCCCCGGCGCCGGACGCGCCGAGCGTCGCGCGGATCTCGTCGAGCGTCCCGTGCGCGACCATGCGGCCGCCCGCGACCACCAGCACCCGGTGGCAGAGCTCCTCCACGACCGGCAACAGGTGCGACGACAGCACGAGCGCGGCCCCGGCCGCGGCGCGGGCGCGGAGCGACTGCTTCGTGCGGCGGATGGCGAGCGGGTCGAGCCCGGTGAGCGGCTCGTCGAGGACGATGAGCGCGGGGTCGTGGAGGAAGCCGCAGGCGAGCACCAGCTTCTGCTTCATGCCCCGGGAGAGCTCGCCGGGGAGCGCGTCCTCCTTGCCGGCGAGCTCGAGCTCCTCGAGGAGCCGCCGGCCCTTCGCCTCGGCCCCGTCCACGCCGTAGAGCCGCGCCACGAGGGCGAGGTGCTCCTTGACGGTGAGGTACTCGAACAGGCGCGGCTCGTCCGGGAGGAACGCGAGCGCCCGCTTCGCCTCGACCGGGGCCTTCCCGAGGTCGTGCCCGCCGATGCGGATCTCGCCCGCGTTGGGCGGGAGGATGCCGCCGATGCAGCGGAGCGTGGTGGTCTTCCCGGCGCCGTTCGGGCCCACGAGCCCCAGCACCTCGCCGGGCTGCACCGAGAAGGTGAGCCCGTCCACCGCCCGCAGATCTCCGTAGACCTTCGAGAGCCCCGTCACGCTGAGCGCAGGTTCCACGGTCCACGTTTACCGCGGGAGGCCCCGGCGCGAAAGCGGGCGTGACGCGATCCCGCGCGCCGTGCGATGTACGGGGCCGATGCCCTCCCCCGCCCAGCTCCTCGACCGCGCCGCGGAGCTCGACCGCGCGGTCTTCCACGCGACGAACGTCGCGGGCGGGCCGCTCCTCGACGGCCTGGCGGCGCTGCTCTCGGATCGCGCCTTCGGGTTCGCGTGGGGCCTCGCGCTCGCTGCGGCGGTGGTGCTCCGCCTCGCCGCGGCCGGCGGCCCACGGGGCCCGCACCTCGTCCGCGCCGCGCTCCGGCCCGTCCTCGCGATCGGCCTCGCCGCGGCCGCGAGCGACTTCCTCGGGGCGACCGTCCTGCGGCCCGCCTTCGGCCGGCGCCGGCCCTGCTACGCGCTCGCCGAGGGCGACTTCAGGCCGCTCCTCTCCGCCGCCGACGTGGGCTCCCTGCCCAGCCTCCACGCGTCCAACTTCTCGGCGCTCGCGCTCGCCGTCGCGCTCGCCGACCGGCGGCTCGGGCTCGTGGCCTGGCCGGTGGCGCTCGCGGTCGGCTGGAGCCGCGTCTACGGCGGCGTGCACTGGCCGGGCGACGTCCTCGGGGGCGTCGTCTGGGGCTCCCTCGCGGCAGTCGCGGCGCGGGCGGTGACCCGCCCGCTCGCGGTCACTCGATCCTGAGCTCCACCCGGCGGTTCATCCCGTGGTGGCCGGGCATGGCCGGGCGGGTGTCCCCGAAGCCGACCGCGCGGAGGCGGTCCGGCGGCACGCCGGCGGCCTCCAGGGCCGCGCGGACCTTCTCGGCGCGCTGCTCGGAGAGGGTCAGGTTGTGCTTCGGGTTGCCGACCTCGTCGGCGTGGCCCTCGACCACGATCTTCACCGGCTTCGGGTTCTCCTTCACCTCCGCCGCCACGCGCTCGATCTCGTCCTGGAAGCGCGCGTTCACCTCGGTCTCGTTCACGCCGAAGTAGATGCGCGCGTCGATCGCCATGATGGGCGGCGGCGGCAGCGGCACGGCGGTGGGCGCGCGCCGGCCCTGCGCGGCGGGCGGCTTCGGCTCCTCCGCGGCGGCGAGCGGGACGGGCGGCGGCTCCGCGGCGGCGGGCGGCTCGAGGCGGACGGGGGCGAGGCTCGAGTAGGTGAGCGCGAGGAAGCCGCGCCACACCGGCGTGCCGACGCCGGACGAGACCCCGCTGCCGCCGCCCACGGTGACGGCGAGGCCGCCGGGGCCCTGCCACCGCACCCCGAGCACGGCCTCGAGCGGGCTCGTCGCGGCGGAGGCGCCGCGCTCGCCGATCAGGCTGCCCTGCACGGCCCAGCGGCCGAGAGGGAGCTCCGCCGCGAGGCCGTACGTCACGGCGCTGCCGACGGTGGTGTCGAGGACCTTGCGCGCCGGGCGCACCGCGTAGCCCGCGTTCGCGAGGAGGCGGACCTTCCGGAGCGCGACCTCGAGATCGAGCCTCGGGGCCCAGGTCGCGGCGCCCGCGCCGAGGAAGGACGTCCGGTCGCCGGTCGGGAAGGACATGGGCAGGGCGACGCCGGCCTGGAGCGGACCGAGGGCCCCGAGCCTGAGCTTCGGGATCACCCGGAGGTCGGAGAGGCCGCTCGAGGCGATCGTGGGCTGCAGCGTCGCGGGGACGTTGGGGGCGTGGCCCACCGTCTGCGCGAGCGCGCCCGAGCCCACCACCGCGAGCTCGGCGAAGCCGAAGAGGCCGACCGACGCGCCCGCGGTGAGGGTGGCCTGGCGGTCGACGACGGCGAAGGTGAGCGGCGCGCCGCCCGCCCCGGACGCCTCGATGCGGAACGGCTGCGCCGCGTAGGAGAGGTAGAGCCCGGCGCCGCGCTCGAGGTGGCCCGGCACCTCCGGCGAGCCGACCGAGAGCACGTCGCGCACGCCGCCGAGCGGCTCGAACCGCTCGATGACGATCGAGGTCGACGCCTCCTGGGCCGAGGCCGGCGTCGCGAGGACCCCGGCCACCAGGGCGAGCAGCACCCGCACCGGCGCGCGCCGCCGCGCCCGGAGGCGCGAGAGCGCGAGCCCCACGAGGAGGACCGCGAGCGGCGACCCCGAGAGGCTGCCCGACCCGCAGCTGCAACCACCCGCCCCGCCCGCCTTCCACTCCGGCCACACGTACACGATGACCTCCGCGACGTTTCCCAGCGAATCCGTGACACGCACGAGGTCCGCCGCGTTGCGGACGTCACCCGCCGTGTAGAGCCCGGTGTCCGGGTCGAGCGTGCTGTTGGAGCCGCCCGGCACGATCTCCCAGGCGTAGCCCTCGCCGCTCCCGCCGGTCGCCTCGAAGGCGATCTGACCGCCCGGCTCGGCGCCGCCCGGGTTCCCGCCGATGGCGAGCGACGGGCCCACCGCCACCTGGGCGGTCGTCGCGTGGCCGAGCGGGTCCTGCACCTTCACGACGTCGACGACGCCGCCCTTCGAGCCGGCGGTGTACGCGCCGGTGTCGGGGTCGAGGGTGGCGCCGGACGCGTCGGTCTCGAGCGACCAGACGTAGCCGTAGGCGCCGAGCGCCTCGAACGAGAGGGAGGCCTTCGGCGGCACCGAGGGTGCGCGGGGGCGGATCTTCATGGTGTCGACGACGAGCAACCAGCGGGCCTCGCCCGCGGCGCCCGAGGCGACCGGGCGCAGGGCGTACCAGCCCGGGACGGTCGCGGCAGGGACGCTCGCGACGAGCCTCTCGCCCGTCGCGCTCTCCACGTGGGCGTGCCCGACGGGGCCCGAGAGCCCCTCGAGCCGGAGCACCGGCCGGCTCGCCGCCGCCGCGCGCGGGCCGCCGGTCGCCGCCGGGCCGCCCGCGAGGCGGGCCCCGGTGAGCTCGAGCGGCGTGCCGGGCGTGCGCGACGTGAGCCCTCCGCCGAGCGCGGGGGCGAGGACGGCCGAGGTGGCGAGGCCCGCGTCGAGCCGCTCGGCCTCGTGGGTGAGCCCGGCGGCGTCACCGCCCACGGCGAGCGCGTCACCGTCGGGGAGCGGGGCGGGGGAGAGCTCCGCGCGCGCGTGGGCGAGGGCGGGCGTCGCGGAGAAGCCGGTGGCGGTGGGCGACCAGCGCTCGGCGGTCGCGAGCGGCGCGTCCGCGCGGCCGCCGGCCACGAGGACCTCGCCGGACGGGAGCAGCAGCGCCGCGTGCTCCGCGCGCCCCTCGAGCAGCGCGGGGCCGGCCGACCAGGCGCCGGCGGCGGTCCGGAGCTCCGTGGTGGTCAGAGGCCCGGCCGCGCCGAGGCCGCCAGAGACGAGCACGCGCCCGTCCTCGAGCACGGTCGCGGCGTGGCGGGTGCGCGCCGTGGCGAGGGCGCCGTCGGCGCTCCACGCCCAGGACGCCGAGGTCCAGCGCTCGCAGGAGGTGGTGGGCGCGCCGTCGGCGTCCTCGCCGCCGGCGACGGAGACGTCGCCGCCCGGGAGGAGCGAGGCGGTGTGGTGCGCCCGCGCGACCGCGAGCGGCCGCGCGTCGGCGAAGGTCCCCGCGTCGGGGTCATAGGTCTCGGCCGCGGCGGTGACCGCCACCGTGGTGGTGGTCGCGCCGTTCCTCGTGACGGTCTTCGTGACGAGACCGCCGGCCACGAGCACCGCCCCGCTCGGGAGGAGGACGGCCGTGTGCGCGCTCCGCGCGAGCCGGAGCGGTCCGGTCGCGCGCCAGGTGCCGGTCGACGGTGCGTAGAGCTCCGCCGCGCCGAGCGGCGTGCCCGGGCCGACGTTGCCGCCGGCCACGAGGACCTCGCCCGTGTCGAGGAGCGTGGCGGTGTGCCCGGTGCGGGCGGTCAGCATGTTGGCGGTCGGGATCCAGGTCCCGGCGGCGGGATCGTAGAGCCGTGCGTCGGCGAGGAAGCCGCCGAGGCCGTCCACGCCGCCCGCCACGAGGATGCGCCCGTCGGGGAGCGGCGTCGCGGTCTGGCCCCGGCGCGCGACGCCGGTGGAGCCGGCGGGGTCCCACGTGGGCGCGGACACGTCGAGCGCCTCGACGGCGCCGAGCGCCGCGCCGGAGAGCGCGCCGCCGGCCACGAGGACGCGGCCCGTGCCGAGCGGGGTCGCCGAGTGGCCGGCGCGGGCGGACGCGAGCGCGGGGCCGGTGGACCAGGCCCCGCCCGCGGGATCGTAGCGCTCGGTGGTGGCGAGCTCGCCGAGCGGCCCGCGGCCGCCCACGACGAGCGCGCGGCCCGAGGGGAGGAGCACCGCGGCGGCGTCGCTGCGCGCGCTCGCGAGCGGATCGGTGGTGGCCCACCCGCCGGCCTCGGTCCAGCGCTCGACCGACGCGAGCGGGCCCGAGGCCCCCTCGCCGCCCGCTGCGAGCACCGAGCCGTCGGCGAGCCGCAGCAGGGCCGGGGCCGCGCGCGCCGCGGCGAGGGCCGCGTCCGGCGCGAAGGCCTGCCCGGAGGGATCCCAGCGCTCCGTGGTCGCGAGCGCGCCCGAGGCGCCCTCGCCGCCGACGACGAGCACCGAGCCGTCGGCGAGCAGCGCGGCACCGTGGCGGGTGCGCGCCACCTTCAGCGTCCCCGCCGCCGACCACTTCGAGGCGTCCGCGGAGAGCAGCTCGGCCGAGTCGAGCGCCGCGCCGGCGCCCGCTCCGCCCACGACGAGCACCTCGCCCGTGGCGAGGACCGTGGCGGAGTGACCCGCGCGCGCGGCGGCGAGCGGCGGGCCGGCGCGCCAGGCGCCGGCCGCGTGGTCGAAGAGCTCGGTGGTCGCGAGGGCGGCGCCCTGCGCGTCGAGGCCGCCGGCGACGAGCACGCGCCCGTCGGCGAGCACCGTCGCGGTGTGATCCCGGCGGGGCGTGGCGAGCGGTGGCGCGGCGGCGACGGCGCCGCTCGAGGGCTCGACGAGCTCGACCGACGCGAGCGCCCCGGTGGCGCCCGGGGCGCCGCCCGCGAGGAGCACGCGGCCGTCCTCGAGCAGGGTGGCGGTGTGGCCGGTGCGGGCCGTGCCCGCGGCGGACGCCGGGGCGGCGACGCGCAGGGCGGCGGTGCCCGCGACCGGCGCGGGAGCCGTGGGGCTCGCGCCGCAGGCGGCGGCGAGGGCGGCGACGATGGCGAGGTGCTGTCTCATGGCGACCGCGCACCCGGGGGGGTTCGACCCGGGCGGCGCACCGGACAGGACAGCAACTCCCGGTCCACCGGGCGCGCGGTTTTCACCAGGCATCGCGGCAGGTTCCGGGAGCAGCCCGCGCCCCGGACCGGCCGCGGCGCACCCACCCCCGGGTCAGGAACCCGGGGCCCCGGCGCGATGCCGACCCGTCGCACATCCTCCGCCACCCCACCCGTCGGCGCGGGCGCCGGCCGGCGGGCGACCCGGGGTGCTAGAACCACGCGCATGCGAACGGCGTTCGTGGCGGGCGCGACCGGGTACACGGGGGGCGAGGCGGTCCGGCTCCTTCGCGAGCACGGCGCCGAGGTCGTCGCGCACGTCCGGCCGGGCTCGCCCGCGGGCGCGCGCGCGAAGGACCGCTTCCTCGCGCTCGGCGCGCGGGTGGACGAGTCGCCCTGGGAGCTCGCCGCGATGACCGAGGCCCTCCGGCGGGCGCGCCCGGACGCCGTGCTCGCCCTGCTCGGCACGACGCGCGCGCGCGGGCGGGCCGCGGCCGCGCGCGGCGCGAGCGAGACGTACGAGACGATCGACTACGGCCTCACCCGGCTCCTCCTCGGCGCCGCGGTCGCGTGCGGCCACCGCCCGCGGTTCGTCTACCTCTCCTCGGTCGGCGTGAGGCCCGGCGTCACGAACCCGTACCTCGCCGTGCGCGCCCGGCTCGAGGCGGAGCTGACCGCGAGCGGACTGCCGTGGGTGATCGCGCGCCCGTCCTTCATCACCGGCCCCGACCGCGAGGAGGCCCGCCCGGCCGAGCGGCTCGCGGCGGGGGCCGTCGACGCCGTCGCGGGCGCCCTGGGCGTCCTCGGGATCCGCGCGGCGCAGCGGTGGCGCTCCACGACGGCCACCGGGCTCGCCGGCGCGCTCGTCCGCCTGGCCTTCGACCCCGCCGCGGCCGGACGGGTGTTCGAGTCCGAGGCGCTGCGGTAGATTCCGGTCCCCCTCGAGCCGTCCGGAGGAGCACGTGAGCGATCCCACCACCGAGCCGTGCCTGCAGGAACGCTACGCCCCGCACAACGCCTGCTTCGGCTGCGGCACCGCGAACCCGAAGGGGCTGCGCGTGCGGAGCTTCGTGAACGGCGACGAAGTGGTCGCGACCTGGACCGCCGAGAAGCACCACGAGGCGTTCGACGGCATGCTCTCGGGCGGGATCACCGGCACGCTGCTCGACTGCCACTCCAACTGGACCGCCGCCCACCACCTCATGAAGGCGGCGGACGAGCGGACCCCACCGTGCACGGTGACCGCCGAGTTCGCGGTGAAGCTGCTGCGCCCCTGCCCCACCGCGGGCCCCATCGCGCTCTCGGCGAAGGTCGTCGAGGCGACGAAGGACCGCGCGGTGGTCGAGGCGACGCTGACCGCGGACGGGAAGCTCCGGGCGACCTGCCGGGGCACCTTCGTGGCGGTGACGCCGGGGCACCCGGCCTATCACCGCTGGTGAGCTACTTGCCGCCCCCGTAGCGCTTCATCATCTCCTCCATCTGCTTGCGCTGCTCGGGCGTCATGGACTTCATGCGCTCCTGCATCTGCTTCATCGCGGCGTCGAGCTCCTTCTGCTGCTCGGGCGACGCGAACACGCCGGCCATGCCCGTCTGCTGGTAGCCGGCGGGCACCTGGAACGTCGAGGCGGGCACGGCCTGCTTCTTCGCCGCGGTCAGCTCCAGGGTGACGCCCGCGGCGCCGCCCTCCTCGTCGAGCGTGCGCATCGACACCGGGATGCCGTCGAGCCCCGCCGCGCGGAGCTCGGAGAACACGTCTTCGTCGTCGTCCGCCGACATGCGGGCGAGCGCCGAGACGCTGCCGAGCGCCTTCGTCACGCAGAGCTCCTGCGCGCCGCCGCCGCCCTCCCGCGAGAGCCGGACCTTCTCGCAGGCGTAGCCCGCCACGCTCCCCGAGCCGAGCCGCTCGAGCTTGCGCTTCGCGTGGCCGCCGCTCGCGTGATCACCCCGGTCCATGACCGAGTAGGTCCGCTGCGCGTCGTTGAGCATGACGGTCTTCTTCGGATCGGACGCCTTCCAGAGCATCACGACCTTGAGCTGCCGGCTCCCGCCCTTTCCGTCGGGAACCACGCCGCTCATCTCGCTGCGGGCCCCGGCCGCGGAGACCCACATCGTGATCTTGCCGTCCTGGCGGCTGCCCCCGTGCTTGCCGCCGCCCGGTTCCGGCGCGGGCAGGCCCTTCATGAGGTAGTCGAGGCGGCCCTCGAACTGGGCGCGCGCGGGCGCGGCGGAGAGCGTGAGCGCGGCGACGGCTGCGGCGAGGAGCGTTCGGGACACGGGGGACCCTCCTGGGCGCCGGAGCTCCGGCGGCTCCAGGAAGGTTACCCCGCGCCCTCGCGCGCGGCTACGGGGAGAAGTTCGCGATCGCCGTGCGTGCGCCGTCCATCGTGACGGTGCACGTGCCCTTGCCGGCGCACGCCCCCGACCAACCCTCGAAGGTGCCCGCGCCCTCGGGGGTGGCCGCCAGCGTCACCGTCGGGAGCGGGAACAGGGTGTACGAGATGTCCGCCGTGCAGGTGCCGACGCCGCCCGTGGCGCAGGAGATCGCCCCGCCACTCACCGCGCCCTTGCCGAGGACCTGCACGGAGAGCCTGAACATGTTCGGCTCGAAGAGCGCCTGGATCGTCCCGGCCCCGAGCGCGGTCACCGCGCAGTCACCCGCGGTGTTCGGGCAGACGCCGCCCCAGCCGAGGAACTGGTAGCCGGGATCGGCCGCGGCGTGGAGGCCGACCTGGGTCCCGGGCGGCACCAGGAGCGGGCACGTCACCGCCGCCCCCGACATCGTGCACGCCGACAGGTCGGTCCCGGTGGCGAGGTCCCTCGCCGAGACCATGCCCGCGCCGCGCCCCAGGAGCTGCAGGACGAGGTCCACCGTCTTCGGCTCGAAGGTCGCGAGGACGACGGTGGGGCCGTCCACCCATACGGTGCAGGCGTTGCCCGCGCACCCGGGGACGTTCCAGCCCGTGAAGACGGACTCCCCATCGGCGGCCGCCGTCAGCGTGACCGAGGTCCCCGGCGCCACGTCCATCGAGCAGGCCCCGGCCCCGCCGGCGGTGCAGCTGATCCCCGCCGGCACGCTCGTCACCGTGCCGCCGCCCGCGCCGAGCGGGAAGACGCCGAGCGGGTACCTCGCGAGGCCGAAGCTCGCGACGACCGCGCGCGAGCGATCGGGCTTCACGGTGCAGGTCCCGGTGCCGCTGCAGCCCTCGCCCGTCCAGCCGAGGAAGGTGCTGTTCGGGCCGGCCGCCGCCGTGAGCGTGACGTCGGCAGCGTCGCTCGGGACGTTCGCGACGCACCAGGTCCGGTCGCAGGTGAGCGCCGCGCTCCCGGCGCTCACGGTGCCGGTGCCCTCGCCCGCGAGGGTCGCGCTCACCTGCACGTTCGCCGGGACGAAGACGGCCTTCACGAGGCGCGACTGCGAGAGCGTGACCACGCACGGCCCTGGGCCGGTGCAGTCGCCGCTCCAGCCCGCGAACCGCGAGCCGCCGAGCGCCGTGGGGGTGAGCGTCGCGCGCGGCGTCTGGCCGCCGAGCGGCACGTCCACCACGCACAGGCCGGCGTCGGTCGGGCAGTCGAACGGGATGGGGTTCACGAGCCCGGTCCATGAGGCCGAGACGCTGCCCTTCCCGGGCCCGCCGGACCGCGCGGCGAGCGGATAGCTCGGCCCCGCGCCCGGCGTGACGAACCTCGCCGTGACGGTCGTCGGCGCGGTGAGCACGAACGTGCACACCCCCGCGCCTCCGCAGGCCGGGACCGACCAGCCGTCGAAGGTCGCACCCGCGCGCGCCACCGCGGAGAGCGTCACGGCCGTCCCCGCCGGGAGCGTGGTGTTGCAGGTCGGACCGCAGTCGATCCCCGCGCCCTGGCCTGAGACGATGCCGAGCGCCGGCGCGCCGTTCACGACCGTGAGCGCCACGCCCTGGGCCACCTCGAACGTGGCGGTGACGGCGCGATCCGCGGTCATCGTGACCTGGCAGCTCGTGCCCTGCCCCGAGCACGCGCCCGTCCACCCCTTGAACACCGAGCCCACCGCGGGGTTCGCCGAGAGCGTCACGACCGTGTTCGCGTCGTACGACGCACCGCAGGTGGTCCCGCAGTCGATGCCCGCGGGAGCCGAAGTCACCGTGCCCTGGCCCGACCTCGTCACGGCGAGCGCGTACCGCTGGGGCGGGGGGACGACGAACGTGGCCGTCACGTTGCGCACCTGGGTCATCGGCACCGCACAGTCGAGCGCGCTGCCGGAGCACGCGCCGCCGCTCCAGCCGGCGAAGATCTGGCCCGCGGCCGGCGCGGCCGTGAGGGTCACGGTGGCGCCGTACGGGAAGGACGTGGACGTCCCGCTGCAGGACGCGCCGCAGGAGAGGCCGGCGGGGGCGCTCGTCACCGTGCCCTCGCCCGACTTCGTGAAGAAGAGCGGGAGCGTGAACGCGGCCGAGACGGTCCGCGCCTGGGTCATCGTCACGGTGCAGGCGGCGGGGCCCGTGCAGGCGCCTCCCCAGCCGGCGAACGCGCCGCCGGCGGGGGTGGCGGTGAGCGTCACCGCGGTGCCGTAGGGGAACGAGCCCGCGCAGGTCGCGCCGCAGGCCACGCCCGCGGGCGCGGAGGTGACCGTGCCGCCGCCCGGGTTGTTGACGGTGAGCGTCTGGTCGGAAGGCGGCGTGTAGACGAACGAGGCCGTCACGGCCGCATCGGCGTCCATCGGCAGCGTACAGGTCGGCGTGAGGCCCGCCGCCGCGCACGCGCCGGACCAGCCGGCGAAGGAGTTCGTGCCGCCGCCGGCGGCGGGGGCGGTGACGGCCGTGAGCGTGACGCTCGTCGCCTGGCCGAAGGTCTCCGTGCAGTCGGCCCCGCAGGTGATGCCGGACGGGGACGTGACGCTCCCGTAGGCCGCGCCGTTCACGGTCACGGTGAGCGTGCGCGGGACCGGCGCGAGCGTGAAGGTCGCGGCCGCGTTCCGGGCCACGCTCATCGCGAGCGTGCAGGTGGTCGCGGGGCCCGAGCAGTCACCGCCCCAGCCGGTGAAGTTCCAGCCCGTGGCCGGTGCCGCCGTGAGCGTGACCGACTGCGACTCGGGATAGGCCTTCGAGCAGGTCGCGCCACACGAGATGCCGCCGTCGCTGGAGGTGACGCTGCCGGAGCCGGCGGTCGCGACCGTGAGCGTGTTCGTCACGATCGGGATCACCTCGAAGCTCGCGGTGGCGGAGCGGGCCCGATCCATGAGGAACGTGCAAGTCGCGGGCTGGTCGGAACAGTCGCCAGCCCAGGAGACGAAGCGGCTGCCCGGGGTGGGCGTCGCGGTGAGCGCGACCGTCGTGTCCGAGAGGACGTCGGTGCAGCCCGCACCGCAGCTCGTGCCCGTCGCGTCGCTCGAGACGGACCCGAGCGCGGGTTGCGCGGTGGCCACCCTGAGCGGGAAGGTCTGGAGGTCGAACGTGGCGGTAGCGGTCACGGCGCCCGTGACGTCGAACGCGCACGACGCCGTCCCGGTGCAGCCCGCGCCGTCCCAGCCCGTGAAGACGGATCCGGGCAGGGCGTTCGGCGTGAGCGTGACGCGGCTGCCCTGCCCGAGGGTCGCGGTGACCGTCGTGCAGAGCCCGTCGCAGGCGAGGCTCGTGGGCGAGGCGGTCACGGTGCCCGTGCCGCTTCCCGTCTTCCGGACGGTGACGGCGTAGGTGATGCGGGTGAAGGCGACGCCGACGGTGACGGCCTTCCCTCCGGCCTCGACGGTGCACGTCGCGCCGCTCGCGCTCGTGCAGCCCGTCCAGCCCTGGAGCTGCCAGCCCGCCGACGGCGTCGCGGTGAGCGTGACGGTGTCGAAGGGGCCGGAGCAGGTGGAGCCCGTGTCGGCGGGCGCCGTGCAGGAGAGCCCTGCGGGGCTCGAGGCGACGGCGCCGTTCCCCGAGACGTCGACCGTGACGAGGTCACGGAAGACGAGCGTGCTCGCGAGGACGCGGGTGACGCCCAGGGTGGCATCGAGGCGGGTGAACGCGAGCGCCGCCCGGCCGTCGGCCCCGGCGGCGAGGCGCGGAGCGGCGCCCGAGACGGCCGTCCCCGCCGCGGTGAGGAGCGGGACCCGGTCCGCGTGCATGACCGCGCCCGCCCCGGAGACCTGGTTCGTCCAGAGCGCGCCGCCGGACTCGAACGCGACCGCGAAGTCCCGCCCGTCGAACGCGACGGTCGGGGCGCCGCCGGCGCCGAGGGTGAGCGTGGTGGCGTCCAGCGCGCCACCGCTCACGCGCCGGGCCCCGACCCTGGACGGGACGGTCGTGTCGGCCCAGGCCGCGAGGCAGGTCGTGCCGCCGCAGGCCACCGCGGGCGCGGAGCCGGCCCCGAGCCGCAGGCCGTTCGCGTCGCTGGCGTTGACGGTGCCGGTCCCGTCCACGCGGGCGCCGTAGATCTCCGGCCCGCCGCTGCGAGAGTCCTGCCAGACGGCGAGCCAGCCCGCGCCCGTCCCCGCGAGGTCCGGGGAAGACTGGGCCCCGGTGGCCGCGCTGACGGCGATCGAGCCGCCCTGCGTCGCGCCGGCCGTGCTGAAGCGCTGGCCGCGCACGTCGGTCGACTCCGACCAGACCGCGAGCCAGCTCGTGCCGCCACCGTTCGCCAGCCGGGGCCCGGCCTTCGTGGTCGCGGTCGTGGCGATGCTGAACGGCGTGCCCGGCGTGCCCGTCGGAGACACGGTACGGGCGCGCACCGCGGTGCCCTCGAGCCAGCTCACCATGTACGTGCCGTCGCCGTACGCGACCGCGGGGCTCGCCTCGACAGCGGGGCCGCTCGAGAGCGCGACGGCGGTGGCCGCCCCGCCTGCCTGCGAGATGCGCGCGGCGTAGATCTCGGTCGCGGTGGTTCGGCTGTCCTGCCACACGGCCAGGTAGTCGGTGCCGTTCGAGGCGATGGCGGGGACGAGCTGGGTGGGCTGCGGGGGCGGGCTCGACACGGTGAGCGCCGGAACGTCGAAGGCGCCGGAAGACACGCGGGAGGCCAGGACCGAAGCCCCGTTCGCCCACGCGGTGAAGACGTTGGCAGAGACAGCGCCGCCAAGACCGATCCGGGGCAGCCCCCCTTGATCCGAGCTGGACAGGTCGCCGAGCACCACGCCGTCCCCGCTCTGATTCGCGAGCGCGACGTTCAGCCTCCCGAATCGAGCCTGGCGTCCCTCCAGCCACGCGACCACCCAAGCCGAAGCGCCGAGCGCGGCGACCGCCGGGGCCGACTTCGCGGCCGCGCCCTGCGTGACGGTCACCTCAGATCCGACGGTCCCGCCGTACGAGACGGGCCGAGCCCAGACCTGCCCGCTCCCCGTGGCACCCACGACGAGCCAGGTCGCGGAGTTGCTCGTGCCGTTGCTCGCCAGGTCCACCCGGCTCGCGAAGGAGCCCGGGAAGGAGAGCGTCTGCACGGATCCGCTGTTCGCGTTGACCCGTCGCGCCTGGACGCCGTTGCTGATCGTCGTCCACGCGACGAGGAACCGCTGGTTGAGCGCGCCCTGAGCCACCCTGGGATTCGAGCCGGTGCCGAGAAGTGTCCCGGCGCCGGAACCTTCGACCGTGAGGCTTCCGGTCGGGGAGATCCGCGTCGAGCGCACCTCACCGGACGGGTTGCCCCATGCCAGGAGGAAGCGCGTGTTGGTGGGGTCGTAGCCCACGCCCACTCCACCCGACGCCGCGGCGATCGATACGGGCGAGCCGTCCAGGAAGGTGGTGGCGTTCTGCTGGGTGCGCCGGACCCGCACGTCGCCGGTCGTCGTGTTGACCGCCGCGAAGACGAAGACGCCGTTACCGAATGAGACCTCGGGGTTGGTGTAGACGTCGTTCCCGGGCATCACCTGGAACGGGGCGGCCACGGTGCCGTTCGACGCGACCTGCGCCGCCCACACGCCGCCCCGCTTCTGATCCGCCCAGGTCACCATCCACTGGGTGCCGGCCGCGACCGCCGCCGGCGTCGCCGGCGTCCAGTCGTACGAGAGCGGAGTGTCCACGCCGGTCTCCGTGCTCACCACCGGATCGATCGCCGCCGGGTACACCGCCGTCTCGAGGAGCGCGGCGGGGACGCGGATCGCGATCTCGCCGCTCTCCCACTCCGTCTCGAGCGCCGTGGAGGCGCCGACGGAGTCGACGAGGTACGCCTTCCCGTACCGTACGCCGAGGCCGCCCTGGCCGTCGGAGAAGTGCAGGCCACCCGGCGTCGCGCCGGCGTAGGCGAGGCCCTCGGCGCGGACGCGGACCACGAGGTCGCCGTCGCCCAAGGGCTTCCACCAGAGGTGCCACGACTGCTCGACGCCCTGCTCGGCGTTCTCGAACCGCTCGACGACCTCGCCGCGCGGGAGCCAGAGGCTGCCGCCGCGGTCGAGCCCGGCGGCGCCGGCCTCGGCGCCGAGGGACGTCGCGCCGCGCGCGATGGAGGTGGTCTCGAACCGGACCGGCGCCGAGACCTGCGCGGCCCCGGGCAGGCGCGGCGTGAAGGTGAGCGCGCCGCTCGCGTCGAGCTCGACGCCGTACGTGTCGTGGCCGCCCTCATAGCCAGCGCCGCTCGCCCGGTAGGAGAAGTGGACCGTCCGCACGAGGGCCGACAGATCGACGGGCGGCGACGCCGCCGGATCCCCCGCCGCCTTGCCCTGCTGCGCCCCGCCCCCGCCCCCGCCCCCGCCACACCCGGCCACGCCCATGAGCACGAGCACGAGCGCCACCCACCGACCGAACCGAGTCATCGGACAGGCCCCCCCAAGGCCCTCCGGCTCCGGCGTCGCCCGTCGCGTACCGCACGCGAGGGGCCCCCACATCCGCCTGATCCGGATGGCGGGTCCCCAAGCAAGGACGGGGCCGAGGTAGGACCCGGCGTCCGGTCCCCGACGACACCGGGGAAATCCGGATCACACGCACCGTGAACCCGGCTCCCGGTGCACCCTTTGCGTGGGCGCCCGCCACCCCTGCGCGGTTCTGCCTCAATGCAATACCTATGTCGGCGTTACCTATGGAGATTCTCCTCGCCCCGGATCGGGGTCCGCCCGGAGCCCGGACGGTGGGGCGGCCCTCCCCGTGACCCGCGGGCGCCGGGACCGGCCCCGCTGCCATAGCGCAAACCTAACGATCCGCGTCGAACTTCGTCATCGTGCGGTGCCCTCCCCCTGACTAGCTTCCCCGGAACTTTCTCTCTGAACGGGGAGCTCGATTGGATCATCACATCCTGGAGTGGCTGGCGTTCGGCGGGTTCGTGCTCGCGATGCTCGCGCTGGACCTGGGCGTCTTCAACCGCAAGGACCACGTCATCGGCGCGAAGGAGGCGCTGGCGTGGTCGGCCGTGTGGGTCGCCCTCGCGCTCGCGTTCGGCGGCTACGTCTGGTGGCAGCACGGCGCGACCTCGGGCCTCGAGTACTACACGGGCTACGTCATCGAGAAGTCGCTCTCGGTCGACAACATCTTCGTCTTCGTCGTCATCTTCGGCGCGCTGGGCATCCCGCCGCTCTACCAGCACCGCGTGCTGTTCTGGGGCATCCTGACGGCGCTGGTGCTCCGCGGCGCGATGATCGCCGCGGGTGCGGCGCTCCTCGAGCGCTTCCACTGGGTCATCTACGTCTTCGGCGCGCTCCTCATCGTCACCGGCGTGAAGCTCTTCCTCGCGCGCGGCCAGGCGGAGAGCCCCGAGCACAGCGCCCTCTTCAAGCTCCTCAAGCGCACCGTGCCCTCGACCCCGCGCCTCGACGGGAACCACTTCTTCACCATCGAGAACGGCAGGCGCGTCGCGACGCCCCTCTTCTTCGCCCTCGCCCTCATCGAGCTCACCGACGTCGTCTTCGCGGTCGACTCGATCCCCGCCATCTTCGCGGTGACCCAGGACCCGTACATCGTCTTCACCTCCAACATCTTCGCGATCCTGGGCCTCAGGTCCCTCTACTTCCTGCTCGCCGGCTTCGTCGAGAAGTTCACCTACCTGAAGCCGTCGCTCGCGGCCGTGCTCGTCTTCGTGGGCGCGAAGATGGCGCTCATCGACTTCGTGAAGGTCCACCCCGCGGTCTCGCTCGGCGTCATCGTGGCGATCCTCACGGTCGGCGTGCTCGCGTCGGTCGCCGCGAACCGGAGGGCGGCGGCCGCGGACGCCCGGACCTCCAGGCCGGCCGCGACCGAGAGCGGGAGGGCCTGACCTCACCGCGGGGCTGCTGCGTCGACGGGAAACCCCGGCCGCTCCCGACTTCCAGTGACCCCGGCGTGACTCGAACACGCGACCTGCGGTTTAGGAAACCGCCGCTCTATCCGGCTGAGCTACGGGGCCGATGCCTCTGCCGGCGTGCCCGCCGGCGCGGGGCGATATACCACGGCCGCCGCGGGGCGCGTACGGTCATGGCGTCCCCGGCCCGCCCTCCCCGTAAGGAAACCCCTCGGTCGCGCGGGTCGGGACGAGGGCGTCGAACTTCCTCAGATCGAGGACGAGGTCGCCGCCGGGCGTCTCGGAGATGGCGTCGTCGAGGCGCTGCCCCCAGGCCATCGCGGCGTGCGACCAGGTCCGCTGCGCGTGCACGGTCTGGCGGGTGGTCTCGTCCATCCCGGAGACCGAGAGCGTGAGCTCGGCGTCCAGGGCCGCGAGCGACGCCGGGGTCTCGCCGTACAGCGGGCTGCCCGGCTCGATCCGGTGGAGCACCGTCCACGACCGGGCGAGCGCGTCGGCGCGCGACCGCACGAGCGCGAGGTCCACGGTGCGGTAGATGGGCATGCCCTCGGCGGTGCGCCCCGACCGCAGGAGCGTGAGGCCGAACGTGGCGCCCACGATCCGCCCTCGCCGCTCGTTGCCGACCCGGAACATGAGCGTCGGCACGCCGTCCATCGGGGCGACCGCGACGCGCGTCGAGAAGACGACGTACGACCGGGTGAGCGAGAACCGCACGAACATGAGCCCGGTCGCGACCGCGGTGAACACGAGGCCGGTCACGGACTCCGCCGCGACGACGGCCTCGCAGGCGGGGCTCGCGGGGTACATCGCCCCGTACCCGATGGTGCCCATCGTCTGGATGCTGAAGAAGAACGCGTCCAGGAAGGAGCCCGGCCGCGCGTTCGCGACGCCGCCCGAGAGGAGGAAGAGGAGCGCGAAGGCCACGTTGAGCGCGAGGTAGGTCGCGGTCAGGGCGGCGAAGGCGGCCCCCCAGCTCGCCCGCAGGAGCCAGTGGTAGAGGTCGCTGAACCGCGGGCGCGGCACGCCCACGATGCGGATCTGGTACCCGTCGGCCTGGAGGACCTCGACGCGGGGAGCGGACATGCGCCGAGGGTAGCGCACGTCACGGGCCGACGCGCCGCCAGCGAACGTCGTGCCCCTCCCGGCGATCCACGAACCCGGTCACCCTGCCCTTCCCGTCCCGCTCGAAGATCCGGCGGGTGCGCGGCCGCCCGGGCTCGAAGAACACGTCCGGCGCCTCGCGCGACCAGGTCGCCGCCGGCCGCCCCGCGCGCTCGACCTCGAGGCCACCCTCCCGACAGCGGACCACGGCCCGGAACCCCTCCGCGAGCTCGTACGCGCCGGCGACGTCGCAAGGGCCCCGGAGCATCGGCCGCGCCGGCGGGTCGGCGAGGACGGCCAGCACCTGCGCGCCGAGGAGGAGCCAGCGATCCCCGGCGCGCACCCAGGTGTCGGTCTCGCGGTAGCGGACCTCGAGGGCCTGGCCGTGGAAGTCCTCGAACTCGTGCGCGACGTAACCCGCGACCGCGACGTCGCCGCGCACGACCGCCCTGAACTCCTCGAGGACGATGTGACCCGACACGCCCGCCGGCAGCGGCGCGAGCTGCCCGAGCAGGGCCGCGCGGTCCTGGACGGCGCCCGACTCGTCCGTGTACCGGACCTCGGGGTCGAGGTACCGCTCCCAGACCTCCCGCCGGCCCACCGCGACCGCGTCGAAGAGCGCCTGGGTCTGGCGCTCGAGGAGGAGGACCGTGTCCGCCGGCTCGCCGGCGCGGGACGGCCGCGGCGCCGCGAACACGAGGGCGAGGACGAGGACGGCGGGGCGCTTGAGGGATGCCATGCGCACCGTTATACCTGGGGCCCCCATGCGCATCCTCCACACGATGATCCGGGTCGGCGACCTCGACCGCTCGCTCGCGTTCTACACGCAGGTCCTCGGGATGAAGCTCCTGCGCCGCAACGACTACCCGGAGGGCAAGTTCACGAACGCCTTCGTCGGCTACGGCCCGGAGAGCGAGGGCGCGGTCCTCGAGCTCACCTGGAACTGGGACACGAAGCGCTACGACCTCGGCGGCGGCTTCGGCCACGTCGCGCTCGAGGTGCCCGACGCGGCCGCCGCGTGCGCCGAGATCCGTACGCGCGGGGGCAAGGTGGTCCGCGAGGCGGGCCCGATGAAGCACGGCACGACGGTCATCGCGTTCGTCGAGGATCCGGACGGCTACCGGATCGAGCTCATCGAGCGCCGCCCGGCCTGACCTGCGCCGCGGCCCGGGCCCGGTTATCATCCCGCCGGCATGGAGATCGACTGGCGCCTCATCTGGCCGCTCATCGGGGCCTTCATCCTCGGGATGCTCGTCACCGGCCCCGGCATGTGGTCGGAGAAGTGGGGCTTCCGGTTCATGGAGCGCCTCCTCGGCCGAAAGCGCGGCGGGAGCGACGAGAAGCCGCCGACGTAGCGACCCCTGCGAAGCGCGGCGGAGCAGATCCGGGGAGGGGGCTCCCCCTCGAAACTCAGAACTGGATGTTCGGGCGCACGAGCAGCCGCACGCGCTCGGTCGACGCCTCGAGGGCGCCCGAGTACGCACCACGGGCCTCCCAGAGCATCCCCACCCCGAGGACCAGCGCGACCCGGCGGCGCCCGAGCGGGATCTTCTTGTCGACCACGAGGTAGTGGCGGAGCGGCTTCCCGTGCCGGGACATGTCGAAGCGGTACTCGATGCCCGAGTTCGCGAGCAGGAAGTTGTCGTGGTCGTCCGGGTCGAGGCGGCTGCGCCTCAGTCCCACGAAGAGCACGTCGGTGACCTCGCTGTTCGAGTGGATCTTCGTGCCCACCCGGAAGCTCCAGGAGAGCTGCGAGAGCGCGGTCTTCCGGTCGCCCTTCAGCTTCAGCTCGAGCTCGGCCCAGGGGTCCTTCACCGCGACGTTGTCGACGATGTGCCAGAAGCCCGAGGAGGCGACGAGCCCGACGTAGGCCCGCCCGTGGACGTCGTCGCGCCCCTTCACGTCGAAGCGGGCCACGTTGCCGAGGAAGATCGACCCGGCGCCCGGCTCCTCGAACCCGGCGGTGAACGTCTGCACGAGGTTGAGGTTCGGGTTGAGCTGCGCGCCCTCGTAGAGCCCGTCCCAGCGGCGCAGCAGGAGCCCCGCGGACGGCAGCGGGTTCACGCTCGCCTCGAGGATCATGAAGCGCGGGACGACGGCGCGGGAGAGCATGGTCGCGTAGACCGCGAACTCGCCCATCTCGCCGAGCGACGGCGTCGCGCTGTCGGTGAGCGGCAGGTACAGGCCCAGCGACGAGTAGTAGGCGCCCTTGTTGATGACGAGGGCCACGGGATCGGCCTGCTCGTCCTTCGGGGTGGGCGCGAGCGGCGGGTCGCCCTCGATCTCCTGATCGGCGACCGGCACCTCGTCGGGCCAGGGCGGCAGGTCGCTCTCGTCCTCGGGCTCCGCGGCCTCGACGGGCACGGGGACGACCTGCCCCTGCGCCGGAGGCGCGGGGGGCGGATCGTCGGCGTGGGAGAGCGCGAGGAGGAGCGCGAGCAGCGAAGCCGTCACTTGGGAATGGCCTACCCGGCGGCCGCCCCCAGCGTCAAGCGGTGGCGGCCCACGCGGTCGTGGCGGGCAGCCTCGGGGTGAAGAGGCGCGACCGGGGGTCGACCGCGTGCCATCCGGGGCTTTCACGCTCCGGCCGGAGACTCCGCGGCCGGGCGGCGCTAGCCTCGTGCTCCGCATGACGGGACCACGGACCGCGAGGCTCCGGTCGATCGACGCGCTGCGGGGCGCCTCGGTCGCCGGGATGATCCTCGTGAACAGCCAGTACGCGCGCGAGGACGCCTACCGGCCCTTCGAGCACGCCGCCTGGAACGGCTGGACGCTCGCCGACACCATCTTCCCCACCTTCATGTTCCTCGTGGGCGTGTCGCTCGCCCTCTCCACCTCGAGCCGGCTCGCGCGCGGCGCCCACCGGGCAGACCTCCTTCGCCACGCGCTGAAGCGGGCCGCGCTGCTCTACGCGCTCGGCGTCCTCGCCGACCTCCTCATCATCCCGCACCACGGCTTCCCCTGGATCTACGTGCGGGAGCACCTGCAGCTCACCGGCGTGCTCCAGAAGATCGCCGTCGCGTACCTCGCGGCGTTCCTCGTGCTCCTGTTCGCCGGGACCCGCAGCCTGGTCGGTGCGGTCCTCGCGCTGAACGCCGTGTACCTCCTGCTCCTGTTCGCGTACCCGGTGCCCGGCTGCGGGCCGGGCGGCCTCACGCCGGAGTGCAACTTCCCCGGCTGGCTCGACCGCCGGCTCATCGGGCCCTTCCTCTGGGACGACCCGCGCCAGGACCGGGACGGCCTCGGCGCGCTCCTCCCGGCCATCTCGACGGTGCTGATGGGCGCGCTCGCCGGCCGCTGGCTCGAGCGCGCGCGCGCGCCCGGCCGCCGCATCGCAGGGCTCGCCGCCGGCGGCGTGCTGCTCGTGATCGCCACCGGCCTCCTCGATCGCTGGGTGCCCGTCAACAAGCCCCTGTGGACGACGACCTACGCGCTCCTCATGGCGGGCCTCTCCTGCTTCGCCCTCGCCGCCGCGATCGCGCTCGTGGACCTGCGCCCGCCGGGCTCCTGGGTCCGGCCCTTCGAGACGCTCGGCACGAACGCGCTCGCCGCCTACCTCCTCTCGCGACCGCTCACGAACCTGCTCCGGGTCCACCTCGGCTGGGCGTCGTTCCACGACACCGTGCTGCGCCGGGTCGCGGGCCCCCACGGGGCCTCGATGCTCTTCGCGCTCGCGGCGCTCGGGCTGGTCTGGGCCGCCACCGCGCTCCTCAACCGGCGGGGGCTCTACCTGAAGCTCTGACCGGCGTCCGGCGCCGGCACGAACGCGACCGGATCTCCGACCGCGATCTCGGCGCCCTCGACCACCTCGCAGTGCACGCCGCCCCGCCAGTCCCGACGGAGGGCGTCCTCGAGGCCGGGCAGGGCCTCCTCCATGCGCTCGCACGGCGTGAGCTCGCCGCCGACCTTCAGGAGCGCCCGCCCCACCCGCAGGTGAGCCCCGCGGGTGCGCTCGAGGTCGACGCCGGAGACGACGAGGTTCGCGCGGCGGCGCCCGGGGTCGAGCGACGCGCCGAGCGCCTCGAGGGCGTCCTCCCAGCCCTCGCGGCCGAGCACCGAGACCTGCCGGCGCCCGCCCTGGTCGGCGCTGCCCTCGAGGCCGCGCGCGGCCACGAGCACGCCGCGCTCGACGCGGTCCATCGGGCCGCGCCGCACGCGCTTCACGAAGATGGCCTCCACGCGGCCGGGCACCCACCTCTTCTAGCCGGGCCCGGGCCGCGCGGCTACCGAGGCGCCGCCCGCGGCGGCGAGGTGGTGCCGTCGGCGTAGGCGATCGACGCGACGCGGGCCGGCGCGAGGCGGCGCTCGTGGCCGTCGACCGTGCGGACGACGATGAGCTCCGCGGTCTCCTCGACGACGAAGGCGCGGATGCGGCCTCCGCCCTCGAGGAAGAGCGTGTCGAGCCGCTCGACGGGGATGAGCATCGGCCCGGCGACGGGCTCGGGCTGCGCCCCCGGCGCCGGCGCGACGGCCGAGGCCTCCGCGGGCGCGAGCGGGGGAGCGGGCGCCGGGGCCGGCTCGGGCGCCGCGACGGGCGCGGGGGCCTGCGCCTCCTCGACCGCGGAGGGCGGGGACACGGGCGCGATCTCGGACGCGGGCATCGGCGCCGGGGCGGGCGCGGGGACCGGCGCCGCGGCCGGCTCCGGCGAGGGCTCCGCCTCCGGCGCACGCGGGGCGGGCTGGCCAGGTTGCCAGCTCGTCCCGTCCGCGAGGACGATCTTGCGCACCTCGGCGGGCGGGAACCGGCGCGTCGTGCCGTCGGAGAGCCGCAGCGTGACGCCGGCCGGGCCGGCCTCGACGACGGCGCCGCGGACGCGGCCGCCCTCGGCGGTGAACAGGGTGGCCTCGGGCGACGAGACGCCGAGCACGGCAGCCAGGATGACGGGGAGCATGCGTTCCTCCGGGAGGTCCGGGGAGGCGGATAGCGACGATCGTGCCGGCCGCGGGGCCGCAGGAGTTCCGGGCACTTGGGACGTGCCCCGGAGCGTCGGCCCGGCACACCGTGGCAACGCCTTCACACGCGCGCGGCGCCCGGGAAGGAGCGTCGCGGGACCTCAGCCGCCCTCGCCCGGCAGCTCCTCGAAGACCCCGCTCTCGCGGTTCTTCCGGACCCGGTCGCCGGGGTAGACCCGCCCGTTCATCGCGACGTAGACGCCCGGCGGCAGCACCTGGGCGAAGGAGAGCGCGCTCCCGAGGTTGAAGAGCCCGTCGGAGCTCCCGAAGGCGTACGGGATCATCGCTCCGGTGAGGACGATGGTCTTGGGGATGCGCGCGGCGACGAGCGCCCGCGCGGTGTCCGCCATGGTGTCGGTTCCGTGCGTCACGAGGAGGCGCGTCTCGATGGTGCCCCGGCAGCGGTCGACGATCGCGGCGCGGTCGGCATCGGTCAGATCGAGGCTGTCCTTCATCATGAGCGTCTCGATCGACAGGTCGAGCCGGCAGCGGGCGAGGCGGAGCATCTCCTCGAGATGGGTGGTCTTGAAGTAGAGCCGGCCGTTCAGCTCGTCGTAGTCCTTGTCGAAGGTCCCGCCCGTCACGAACACCCGGATCCGTCCGCTCACGAAGCCCTCCCGCGCGACCGCGCGCGCCGATCTTACTCCGGGGTAGCATGTCCGCCATGGAACCCGCCGAGGCCCCCGCGCCCGGAGCGCCCGCCCTGGGCGGCGCCGCCCAGGACGTCGCACCGGCCCCGCGCTGCCCCAACTGCGGCGGCCTGGCGCCGGCACGCTTCTGCCCGGCCTGCGGCCAGGATCAGCGCGCGCTGCGGGTGCCGTTCCGGCGGGTGGTGGCCGACGCGCTCGACGAGGCGCTGTCGCTCGACTCGAGGCTCGCCCACACCCTCCCCGCCCTGTTCCTCAGGCCCGGGGCGGCGAGCCTCGCCTGGCGCGAGGGGAAGCGGGCCTCCCACACCTCGCCCACGAAGCTCTACCTCCTCGCGAGCTTCCTCTTCTTCCTCGCGGTCACGACGGGCCCGAACTTCGGCGTGCAGGCGGGCAAGAAGGGCGTTCACCTCGGGCCGTCGGTGGCGCGCCCCCAGGAGTCGGGCCCGGGCGGGAAGGCCCCGGCGCCCGCTCCGGTCGAGGCCACCGAGGCGGAGCTCGCCGACCTGCGGGCGCAGGGCTTCCTCGGGAGGACCTTCGCCGACCACGTGGAGCGGCTGAAGAAGCTCCCGCCCGAGGAGGCCGAGCGCAGGGTCAACGCGGTCTTCGTCGACAACACCGCGCGCGCGATGTTCGTGATCTTGCCGCTCGCGGCCCTCCTGCTCCTCGCCCTCCACCCGCGGCGCGGACTCTTCTACACGGAACACCTCGTCTTCAGCGCCCACGCGCAGACCGTGACGTTCGTGCTCCTCACGCCCGGGATCCTGTTCGCGAGCGGCGCGCTCACCTTCGCCGGCATGGCCGCGGCCTGCGGCCACCTCCTCGTCGCGATGCACCGTTACTACGGCACCGGCTGGCCCGGCACGGCGCTCCGCTGGCTCTTCCTGTCCTTCGGCTACCTGATGCTCCTCACGGCGGCGGTCGCCGGCGCCGCGATCATCGCCATCCTGACCTCCTGAGGGCGGGAGGCGGACCTGGGCGAGACCGGTGAGGCGCCCGGCGACCTCGAGTGACGGGACGTCAGGCCAGCTTCGGAGGCGGGCCGTCGACGAGGGACCGCCACCACGTGCGCGCGGGGCCCGACAGCCCGAAGGGCTGGAGCTCGACCGCGTAGCCGTCGGGCGTGCGCCGGCAGAGCCGGGTGAGGGCCCAGATGGCGAGGGGCTCCTCGGCGTAGACCTTCGCCTGCAGCAGCCGGTGCTCGGGCAGCGGCTCCTGCCCCTTCATCACGAGCCCGTCCCGCTTCACGGCGGTCGCCGTGTACAGCCGAGGCCGGTGGGCGACGCTCACCGAGACGCCGATGTTGACCGGCCGGCCCTCGCCCTCGAGGACCGACTCGGGCACGTCGATGCGCGGCGATCCGACGAAGGCCGCGCCCGCCGGCGTCTCGAAGGCGGCGACGAACTCGGGCACCTCCTCGAGGACCCGCGCGACCGCCTCGCGCTCCGCCGCCGACGCGAGCCCCCGCACCGCGGCGAGATCCGGCGGCGCGACGCCGGTGCGGGTCATGGCGAGCTCGACGATCTCGTCGGAGAGCTGCACGACCTCGATGACCTTGCGATCGCGGGGTGGCTTTCCCTCGCCGTGGTGCGAGGCGATGACGTCGCGCACGAGCGGGGGCAGGTTCCAGCGCTCCGCGAGCGCCATGCCGACCGGCACGTGGTGGCGCTCGAGCACGCCCGCCCAGGTCTCCACCGGCTGGGGGCTCCGCACGAGCACGGTCTCGAAGAGCTGCTCGAGCGCGGCCGTCGCGACGACCTTGCCGAAGTCGTGCAGCAGGCCGATGACGAACGCCTCCTCCGCCTTCAGGCCGCGGAGGCGCGCGAGCTCCTGGCACACCGCCGCGCTCGCGAGCCCCTCGATCCAGACGAGCCGGCGAACCGGCGCGAGCGCCCCGAGGGCCTGCGCGTGCGTGGAGAGGCCGGAGGCGAGCAGCAGCCGGATGACCTCCTGCGCGCCGATCCGGGTGACCGCCTGCATGAGGTCGGTGACCGCGGCCGGGCCGCGGCGGTACATCGCCGAGTTCGCGCAGCGCAGGATGCTCGCGGCGAGGGCCTGGTCCGCGCCGACCACCTGGGCGACCTCGGAGAGCCCGGAGTCCTTCTTCCCGAGCAGCTCGTGGACCCGGACCGCGACCGCGGGGTATGGCGGGACGGGCAGGTCGCGCGACTCCACGAGCGCCTCGAGCTCGCGCTCGATGGCGGCGACCTCGCCGGGGGGAGTCGTCCTCGTCAGCTCGTCGTGGGTCAAGGCGTCTCGTCGGGACGGCTTTGCCGTTGGAACGTGCTGCGGAGGAGAGGATTACCCGTTCAGGGTGGTCGGAGCAACGATCCGTGTGCCCGGCAAGCACGGTATCCCGCCTCACACCCGCGGGCCAACCTGCGGAGATCCCGAGGGTCCGGGGGGACTTCTGGCGTGGCCCGCGCCGTGCAATCCTCCGGGGTACGGGCGATCACGACGCCCCTGGAGGCATAGGACCATGCGGCTCACCCAGATCTTCGCCCTCGCCCTCGTCGGCCCCGTCCTCGCGAGCGGCTGTGTCGTCACCACCACCCGCGCCACCACCTGGACCGACCAGGGGCCGCAGGGCTACCAGGAGTGGGCGCGCTACGGCCGCGTCGACCAGGTGCGCGAGGTCGTCACCGAGACGCGCGGCGACCCGGCCGGCGGCGCCGTGGCGGGCGCGGTCATCGGCGGCCTCATCGGCAGCGCGATGGGCGGCCGCCACAACGGCGCGAGCACGGTCGCGGGCGCCATCGGCGGCGCGATGATCGGCGCCAACGCGAGCCAGGGCGGGTCGGTCCGCCGGCGCTACGAGGTCACCGTCCGGTTCGACGACGGCGGCGTGCAGACGTTCGTCTACGCGAACGGCTCGCCGTTCCGCCCGGGCGACTACGTCACGCAGACGCCGCAGGGCCTCTACCCCAGGTGAACGGCGTCACGTCGCGGGCCAGGCCCGAGGTCCCACCCCGCCCCTCCAGGCCCGCGCCCGGAGGGGCGTTCTCTCTTTCGGGCTAGGACTTCGGGGCCCCAAGGAGGCATGAACAAGGGATTGGGCAGGGGCCTCCGGTTGGTCTAGAACGGGGCTCCCTGGCGCAGCTTCCTACCCGATCCTCGAAGGGGGTTCTCGTGAAGAGGTTCTCGCTCGCAGCAGTGCTCCTCGCCGCCCTGTTCGCCGCCGCTCCCGCACAGGCCCAGACGAAGAAGTCCGCCACGGCCCCGGCCACCACCGCCACCGCGACCGCCACGGACGGCGGCCCGACGATGGACAACGAGATCTCGGCGTGGGGCATCCTCGGCTACGGGTACCTCGACACCGGCTTCGGGCTCGGCGCGCGCTACCAGAAGATCCTGGTCCCGGCCTCGAAGAGCTTCCTCAAGCTCCAGAACGGCATCCGTGACGAGATCGGCATCGAGGGCGGCCTCGACTTCGTCCACTACAGCTACGGCTACTTCGGCTACGACTGGACCTACAACGAGTTCTCCTTCGTGGTCGGCGGCACCTGGAACTTCTGGCTGAACGAGAAGCTCGCCGTCTACCCGAAGATCGACCTCGGCTTCGGCTTCGGCTCCTGGTCGTCGAACGTGACCGGCCTCGGCGACCCGAACACCGGCGGCGGCCTCTTCCTCCAGGGCGCAGCGGGCGTCGTCTACAAGCTCGACCGCCTCGCGCTCCGCGCGGAGCTCGGCACCCGCTACCTGCGCCTCGGCGCGGGCTTCAACTTCTAGCCTCGAGCCGCTCCTGAAGTGCGAAGGGCCCGGTCCAGCGACCGGGCCCTTCTTCATGTCCCCGAACCGCCACGATCCTCGCGGCCGATCGCTGGAGGGGGCGGACCCTCAGGCGAGTTCCAGCCACTCGAACCAGACGGGGTGATCGGCCTTGTACCAGAGCAGCACCTCGCGGATGCGGGCCTGCTTCTCCTTCGGCATCACCTTGTCGTCGACGCGGTCGAAGTGGACGCGGATGTGCTCGCCGTCGTGCTCGAGCGCCTGCGAGAACATGGTCTGCAGCTCGTTCCGGATGCGCCCCGAGTCGGAGATCTTCACGGCGCGCTTCGAGAAGTCCACGCCGGAGAGGAACCGGACGAGGAGCGGGCTGAAGACGTGGCGCATCTCGTCGAACGGCTCCATCAGCTTCAGCGTGAAGGTGATGAGGGACGAGGCGTTGCGGGTCGCGAGGCGGGTGGTCACCGCGTAGCGGCCCCCGCCGAGGTCGCGCACGCCCTCCACGCCGGTGTACGGGTCGAGGCACATGTAGCCGAGGCTCGCGAGCACCTTCCAGCTCTTCTCCGGCAGGAAGTCGTCGGCCCGCAGCACGCGGCGCCCGAGCGGCATGTTCGACTGCTCGGCCTCGCGGATGGCGTCGGCGTAGTCCTTCACCTTGCCGTCGTCGAGCGGCACGCCGCCGTGGATCTCGGCGACCCGCTTCGCGAAGTCCGGCGCGTCGGGGTCGAGGAGCATGAGCTTGCCCTCCTCCTGGCACGGCAGCTCGAAGCTCGGCGAGAAGCAGGCCATCGTGGCGTCGACGTCGAGGACCTCCGAGAGCGAGGAGGCCTGCATCGCCTCGGCGGTCGCGGCGTAGCCGTCGCAGAGGAACACGTGCTGCGCGCCCGCGGCGTCCTTCCAGGCGCCGACGAGGAAGGTCGGGGCGTAGGTGCCGGAGTCGGTGAAGACCTCGACCCCGGACGGCGTCTTCCAGCCGTCCTCGACGAGGTGGACGCCGAGCCCCTTCCACTCCTCCCAGAGCTTGCCCAGGCGAGCCACACGGCTCTTCCCGCGCAGCGTCCAGACGTGGACGTTCTTCCGGTCGAGGCCGGGGTAGGCCGCCTCGACCGCCTCGATGACCTGCTTGCGCGGGGTGCGGTAGTCGAGGAGCACCGAGTTCCTCTCGGCGGTCTCGGCCACGTGGCGCGGCACGGTGAGGCAGCCCATGTACGACTCGTAGGGCTTCGAGACCGTGAGCGGCGAGTCGAACAGGTGCAGCACCGCCATCGGGCCGGTGCTCTTCCCCTCGGCGAAGCGCGAGGTGTTCTCGAGCGTGTCGATCGCGGCGCCCCAGACCGTGATGCCGCGGCGCTGCAGCCCGGAGTAGAACTCGTCGAAGCCGTGCGCCGGGTCGTTGAGGAGGCGGTGGACGGCGCGGTCGACCTGGCGCGCGACCTCGGGGCGGGCGTACACGCGGCCGAAGCCGAGGAGCGGGTTCGCGCCCATCTCCGGCGTCTCGCCGGCCTTCGGCATGAGCCCCTCGCCGAGGGACACCATGATGGCGTGGTTCTCGGGGAGCGTGCGGGTGAGGTGCCAGAGCCCCTCGCTCATCACGTACGCGCTGATCGCGTCGGCGGCCTTCTTGACCTGGTTGTAGGCCGACTTGTCCTTGCCCGCGCCGCCGCCGAAGTCGCCGAAGAGGCGGGTGCCGAGGGCGGTGGCCGCGGACGTCACCGCGAGGCACCGCGCGATGCCGCGCGGCGTGAAGGTGAAGGCCGAGACCGGCTCCGCCTGCGAGCGCTCGACCTCCACGTCCTCCAGCCAGAGGTGGAAGCGGGTCAGCACCGGCCGGGTGTCGTAGGCCCACTGGGCGACGAGGTTGCGCTTCGCGGCGTCGGGCATGAGGGCTCCCTGAGAACTTGGAGTGCGGCGCCAATCTAGCGTGATCCCGGC
Source organism: Anaeromyxobacter sp. (assembly GCA_046351695.1). Lineage (GTDB taxonomy): Bacteria > Myxococcota > Myxococcia > Myxococcales > Anaeromyxobacteraceae > Anaeromyxobacter. Next base: position 137,378 of record JAXLYA010000006.1, read on the forward strand.
CGGGTGGGGACCAAACTAGCGTCCCGCGTTCGCGGCCGGCAGGGCCCCCGTCGCCTGCTCGGCCCCGGCGAGCGGGACCACGATGGTGAAGGTCGTCCCCTTCCCCACCGCGCTGCGCGCCCCGATGTAGCCGCCGCTCTGGCGGACCGCGCCGTAGGCCGTCGACAGCCCGAGCCCGGTGCCCTGCCCGCGCGGCTTCGTCGTGTAGAAGGGCTCGAACAGGCGGGACAGGGCGGCCTCCTCGATGCCCACCCCGTCGTCCTCCACCTCGAGCACCGCGTAGGTCCCGGGCGGCGCGGTGTCCGGGCCGAGCCAGGCCGGCGCGTTGAGCTCCCGCACGTCCACCCGCAGCACGATCCGGCCGCCCTCCGCGATGGCGTCGCGCGCGTTGAGCGCGAGGTTCATGAGCGCCTGCGCGAGCTGATCGGGGTCGGCGTCCACCGGCGCCGGGGCCGGGGCCTCGACCGCGAGCGTCGCCCGGGCGGGCAGCGACTTCGGCAGCAGCGACGCCGTGTCGCGGACGAGCTCGGCGAGGTCGAACCGGCGCGGGTGGAACGGCTGGCTCCGCGCGAAGGTCAGCAGCTGGCGCGAGAGCCGGACCGCGCGGCGATGGGCGGCCATGATCTGCCCGAGCGCCTCGCTCCGATCCGGGGCCGGGGCGCCCTTCGCGAGCGGCTCGAGCCAGGACTCGATGACCGCGAGCAGGTTCTTGATGTCGTGCGCGATCCCGCCCGCGAGCCGCCCCACCGCCTCCATCTTCTGGCTCTGGCGGAGCTGGTCGAGGAGCACCGTCCGCTCGGCCTCCGCGCGCTGCCGCTCGGCGGCGAGCGCGAGGGTGTGCGCCCGCTCCTCCTCGAGGAGCCAGATGACGAGCCCGATGCCGAGCGTCGCCACCACCGCGACGTCCCCGGCCGGCGCGTAGGCGAAGACCACCGCCTGGCGGAACTCCGGGTTCGCGAGCCGCACCGCGAAGACCGCCGCGACCGCGCCCTGGAGGAACGCCGAGACCCCGAAGGCCCCCGCGACGATGCGCGCCCCGAGCCGCGCCCGGTGCCGCCGCAGGATGAGCAGCGCCGCCGCGGAGAAGCCGATGGCGACCACGAGCGAGCGGAGCCCCACCCGCACCACCTGGCGGATCGCCGCGGTCGCGTCGATCGTCGCGAGGACGAGCACGAGCGCGAGCGCCGCGAGTCCCACGACGAGCCAGGTCCGGGTGGACGCGGGCAGCGGGCGGCCCTGGTCGAGCTCCTCCGCGCCCGCCACGAGGAGCGCCGCGAAGAGCCACGCCCCCACCGCGGCGAGCGCCGAGACCGCCGTGCGGAGCGCGAGCCCGGCGCCGTGGTCGTGCAGCGCGAGCGAGGCCGCGGAGGCGGCCTGGGAGACGGCGCTCGCGGCGAAGCCCGCCGCCCAGGTCGCGAGGTGCGCGCGCGGGTAGCGGGCGCGCAGGCCGAACAGCACCACGCCCACGAGCACGGACAGCACCGCGGCGAGCCCGTACCCCACCGTCAGCGTCGCCATGTACGCCGGGTCGGCCGCTGCGGGGTTCACCGAGCGATGAGACCACCCGCGAGGACCGCCCGTAAAGCTCGCGACCGGGCCCTGCCGGGGCGGGTCAGCGCCGCCGCTGGGCCTGGCGGCGGCCAGGCGGTATCGGCGACGTACCTCCGGCTCCTCAGGGCGCGACCGCCGAGATGATGGGAACCTGCCAGACGCAATACTGCGTCTCGTCCAGGAGCGTCTCGATCTGGTCGTCGAAGCGCGCCCGGGCCTCGTCCGGCGGGATCCCGAGGCGGGCGGCGGCGGTATCGGCGTAGCCGTCCCGCCAGGCCTCCCAGATGGCCGCGAACGTGCGGCGGGGCACCCGGAGGGTGTCGACGCTCACGAAGTCGACCGCGACGTCGCGGACGCCGAGCGCGCGGAGGTGCCCGAGCGCGTGGCGGCCGATCCGCATGTCGATGCCGTCCGCCTCCTGCATCCTTCGCGGGATGACGTCCCAGAAGTCGTCGGGATCGAAGCGCCGGGCCGGGAAGTGGATCATCCCGTAGTCCTCGGCGAGGAGGTGCAGGCGTCCCCCGGGGCGGGTGAGCCGCAGGAGCTCCGCGATCATCCGCTCGGGGTGCGGCACCGACTGCACCACGTGGCGGCAGACCACGAGGTCGAACCCGCCTGCAGGCAGGCCGGTGTCGAAGAGGCTGCGGTGCTCGAAGCGAACGCGGGCCGCGTCGGCCTGGGTGCGGGCGCGGGCGAGGTCGAGGTGCCCGTCGAGGATGTCGAGGCCGAGGAGCCGGGCCTCCGGGTAGAGCGCGGCGAGCCGCGCGGTGATCTCGCCGGTGCCGCAGCCGCCGTCGAGGATCGAGAGCCGCCCCGAGAGCCCGTGCCGCTCGAGGATGCGCCGCTCCTGCGGCCAGATGGCCTCGGCCTGCGCCGCCAGGTTGCGCACCATCGACTCGTCGGCCATCTCGCGGGCCTGGGGGAAGAGATCGCTCGCCATGCCCTCTTCCTACGCCGGCCGCGCCGCGGCCGCATGCCCCGGGCCCGCCCGGGGCACCCGCGCTATCCTCGCGGCACCATGATCCGCACCCGCGGCTACGCCGCCTTCGACGCCACCTCCCCGCTCCGCCCCATGGACCTCGACCGCCGGGACCCCGGCCCGCGCGACGTCCTCATCGACATCGCGTACTGCGGCATCTGCCACTCCGACCTGCACACCGTGCGGGGCGAGTGGGGCCCGCAGCCCTACCCGTTCGTGCCCGGCCACGAGATCGTGGGCAAGGTCGCGCGGGTCGGCGCCGAGGTGACGAAGCTCCGGGCGGGCGAGCTCGCGGGCGTCGGCTGCATGGTGGACTCCTGCCGGACCTGCGAGCCGTGCCGGCGCGACCTCCAGATGTTCTGCGAGAAGGGCGCCGCCTGGACCTACGCCTCGAAGGAGATGGACAAGAAGACGCCGACGAACGGCGGCTACTCCCGGCAGATCGTGGTGGACGAGGCGTTCGCGCTCCGGCTCGGCACACCCTCGAACCTCGCCGCGGTGGCCCCGCTCCTCTGCGCGGGCATCACGACCTGGTCGCCGCTCCGGCAGTGGAAGGTCGGGCCGGGGAGCCGCGTGGGCGTGGTCGGCCTCGGCGGCCTCGGGCACGTCGGCGTGAAGCTCGCCGCCTCGCTCGGCGCCGAGGTGACGCTGCTCTCGTCCTCGCCGGGGAAGGAGCCGGACGCCCGGAGGCTCGGCGCCCACGCGTTCGTGCTCACGAGCGACGCAGCGGCGATGAAGGGGCTCGCCGGCCGCCTCGATCTCATCCTCGACACCGTGTCGGCGCCGCACGACCTCAACCGGCTGCTCGGCCTCCTGCGCGTCGAGGGCACGCTCTGCCTCGTGGGCCTGCCGCCCGAGGCGGCCCCGATCCGGGCGGGCACGCTCGTCGGGGGACGGCGGCGGCTCACCGGCTCCCTCATCGGCGGCATCGCGGAGACGCAGGAGATGCTCGACCATTGCGCGAAGCACGGGATCGTCGCCGACATCGAGCTCCTTCCCGTCGCGGAGGTGAACCGCGCGTACGAGAGGCTCGCCCGGAACGACGTGCGGTACCGGTTCGTGCTCGACCTCTCGGGCCTCTGAGCCCGCCGCGACCGGCGTCCCGACCGGGGCGCCCGGTGGGCGACGCCCTCCGGGGAGGAAAGGGACACCGGGGCGGAGCGTCCGTCCCGGATCTCCCCGGTCCGTCGCGCCCGGGCGGGCCAACTCCGCGAGATCCGGGGCTCCTGGGCGATGGCACATCGAATGCGATGAAGAGGCGTCGGGACGCACCCCAACTCCACCCCATCCGTCCCTCGAGGAGTGCCACATGAAGAACGCCATCTTCGCCGCCGTCGTCTTCGCCCTCGCCGCCCCCGCGTTCGCCGACGAGGCGAAGCCCGCCGAGGCGAAGCCGGCCGCCGCCGAGGCGAAGCACAAGGGCCACAAGAAGCACGAGATGAAGGGCGAGAAGAAGGGCGAGATGAAGGCCGACAAGAAGGACGACAAGGCCGCCGCGCCGGCGCCCGCCGCGAAGTAACATCTCCTCCCGCAGGACCCGAGGGCCGGCCGGTCATCGGCCGGCCCTCTGCTTTTCGGTAGAACCTGGTCCACGGCATGTCGCTCCGCGCGCGCATCATCCTCGTCTTCGCCGCCGCCCTCGTCTTCACCCTGGGCGTCGCGGCCATGCTCGCCGAGCGCATCGCGGCGAGCGCGCTCCAGCAGAGCCTGCGCGACCGCACCGTCTACCTCGCCTCCAACATCGCCGACGAGCTCAACCTCGGGCCCCGCACCGACGCGGAGCGCGCCACCCGGCAGCTCGGCGCGGTGCTCGCCCGGCACCGCGGCCTGCGCGCGGCCCAGCTCACGCTCCGGCGCCCCGAGGGCGTCCAGCGCTTCCGGGTGACCTTCGGCGAGGACGGCCCGGTGGTCGCCCGCTCCGACGAGCCCCGGGTGCCGCTGCCGGTCGAGACCGCCATCGCGCTCGTCGAGGAGGAGGAGGCGCGCATGTGGCGCGTGGACCTCCCGCTCAAGGACGGCGGCGGTCACACCTTCGGCGCGCTGCGCATCGACGCCAGCCTCTCCGGCGTCGAGGAGATCGCGGCGAGCGAGCGGAGCACGTTCTTCCTCGTCGCGGGCGGCGGCTCGGTCGTGCTCGCCCTCCTCTTCTCGGCGCTCCTCGGCCGGCTCCTCACCCGCCCGCTCGCGAGCCTCGCCGGCGCGATGGAGGCCGTGCAGTCCGGCGCCGTCGACCCGAGGACGGTGCCCGGCCTCGACCGCGACGACGAGATCGGCGTCGTCGCCCGCGGCCTCTCCGCGATGCTCGAGCGCATCCGCCGCTTCAACGACGAGCTCCAGCACACGGTCGACGAGGCGGTGAAGGACCTCGCCCGGAACAACCGCGAGCTCGCCGAGGTGAACGCGCTCCTCGTCGAGGCGCGCCGGGACGTGCTCTCGAAGGAGCGCCTCGCCGCGCTCGGTCAGCTCTCCGGCACCATCGCCCACGAGCTCGGGAACCCGCTCAACGCGATCTCCGGCAACGTGCAGCTCCTCGCCCGCGACCCCTCGACGCCCGCGCCGGTGCGCGCGCAGATCGAGGTGGTCGAGCGCGAGGTGAAGCGGATGACCGGGATCATCCGGCGCTTCCTCGACTCGGCGCGGGCGCTCGGCCCCGAGCCCATCGAGGTCGACCTCCCGGCCCTCGTGGAGGAGACCCTCGACCTCTCGCTGCCCGCCGAGGCGCGGGCGCGGGTCGCCATCGAGCGGAGCTTCGGGCCGGGCGCAGATCGCGTGCGCACCGACCCCATGCTGGTGCGCCACGTGCTCGGCAACCTGGTCTCGAACGCCTTCGACGCGATGGCCGGCGGCGGCACCCTCCGGATCCGCACCTGGCGCACCGGCGACGAGCTCTCCGTCGCGGTGTCCGACTCCGGCGCGGGCATCGCCCCCGAGGACCGCCGCCGCATCTTCGAGCCCTTCTACACGACGAAGCCGCGCGGCCGGGGCACCGGCCTGGGGCTCGCGATCTCCCGGGAGATCGCGAGCGCGCTCCGCGGCAAGATCGAGGTGGACTCCGAGCCCGGGAAGGGCTCCACCTTCGTGCTCACGTTCCCGGCGCCGGCCGAGGCCGGCGCACGCGGAGGGACCGATGGCGCGGTCGCGCATCCTGGTGGTCGATGACGATCCGGCGAGCCGGGAGATGCTCGCCCGCGTGCTCGCCGCCGACGGCCACGCGGTGACCGCCGCGGGCGACGGCAACGAGGCGCTGGCCGCCCTCTCGCGGGCCGGGGCGGACCTCGTCGTCTCCGACATCCGCATGCCCGACCTCGACGGCTACGGCCTCGCCGACCGGATGCGCGAGCAGGCGCCCGACGTGCCGCTCGTGCTCGTGACCGCGTTCGGGGACGTGCAGGGCGCGGTGGAGGCGATCCGCCGCGGCGCGTACGACTACCTCTCGAAGCCCTTCGACGTCGACGCGATCCGGCTCGTGGTCGGCCGCGGCCTCGCCCAGCGCGCGCTCGCGGTCGAGAACCAGGAGCTGCGCCGGCAGGTGAAGGAGAAGTACCGCCTCGAGGGCGCGGTGGGGCGCTCGGAGGCGATGCTCGCGGTGTTCAAGACCGCCGCCCGGGTGGCCGGCAGCGACGCCACGGTGCTCATCCTGGGCGAGAGCGGCACGGGCAAGGAGATGGTGGCCCGGGCGATCCACGCGAACTCTCCGCGCGCCGCCGGGCCGTTCGTGGCGGTCGACTGTGGCGCCATCGCGGAGGGTGTCCTCGAGTCGGAGCTCTTCGGCCATGCGAAGGGCGCGTTCACCGGCGCCCAGGCGCCCCGGCGAGGGTTGTTCGAGGAGGCGGGCGGCGGCACGCTGTTCCTCGACGAGATCGGCGACGTCGGACCGGCGCTGCAGGCACGCCTCCTGCGCGCGCTGCAGGAGGGGGAGGTCCGCCGGGTCGGCGCGAACGAGCCCATCCACGTGGACGTGCGGATCGTCGCCGCGACCAACAAGGACCTCGCCCAGGCCGTGAAGGACGGGCGGTTCCGGGAGGACCTCTACTACCGCCTCGCCGTGGTGAGCATCCGGCTCCCGCCGCTCCGCGAGCGGCGGGAGGACATCCCGCTGCTCGCCGACCACTTCGCCGCGAAGCACGGCCGGGGCGAGGGCGGCGTGGTGACGCCCGCCGCCCGGGAGCTGTTGCTCGCCTACGGCTGGCCGGGCAACGTGCGGGAGCTCGAGAACGTCATCGCCCGCGCGCTCGCGCTCAACCGGAGCGGCGTGGTGGTCCCGGAGGACCTGCCCGACGCGCTGCGGGGCCTGCCCACCGGCCTCGCCCCGGCCGGCGCCCGGGAGCGGCCCACGCTGGCCGAGATCGAGCGGCGCTACGCGGCCACCGTGCTCGCCGAGGCCGACGGCAACAAGACGAAGGCGGCGGAGATCCTGGGCATCGACCGGAAGACGCTCTACCGGATCCTGGGCGAAGGCGACGACCCGAAGTAACGTCGTCGACCGTGGACCCCGTCCTCCTCGCCGTGCAGCTCGAGCCGCCCAACCGCGGCGGCCAGGGCGACTCCGTCTACCGGACGGTCCAGCCGCTCCGCGCGCTCGGCGAGCGGCCGGGCGTGGTGGCCGTGTCGGGCTCCTGGCTCCACCCCCTCGCCCGCTCCCTCGCGGAGACCGCCGACGTCCTCGTGCTGGTCATGACCGCCGAGGCCGATCTCGTGCCGCTCGTGGAGCGGCGCCGGGCCCGCGGGCTCCTCACGGTCTTCGAGGTCAACGACGACGCGCTCGCGCCGCAGGCCTGGAACCCCACCGCGAACGTGGCCCGGGACCCGTTCCTCCGCGCCGCGTTCCTCCGGACCGCCTCCCTCGCCGACGGGCTCCAGCTCTCGGTCGCGCCGCTCGGCGAGCGCTACGGGCACCTCGCCCGGCCCTCGCGCGTGCTCGTGAACCACCTCTGGGCCCTCCCGGAGGTCCTGGCCCGGCCCGCGGGAGGGAAGCTCCGCGTCGGCTGGGGCGGATCGCTCGGCCACCGGGAGGATCTCGTCGCGCACCTGCCCGCGGTGCGCGAGGTGCTCGACCGCCACCCCGAGGCCGTCTTCGCGCTCATGGGGCCGCCGTCCTTCCGGGCGCTCCTCGACGGCTTCCCCGCCGGGCGGACCGAGTTCACGCCGGGCGGGAGCCTGGAGGCCTACTACCGCTTCGTCGCCTCGCTCGACGCCGGCGTGTGCCCGCTCGTCGCGACCGACTGGAACCGCTGCCGCTCCGACGTGAAGTGGCTCGAGCTCGCCTCGTACGGCGCGGCGCCGCTCGTCGCCCGGCTCGACCCGTACGCGCACGTGCGGGACGGCGAGACCGGGCTCGTCTTCGGCTCCCCCGCGGAGCTCGCGGCGAAGCTCGAGGCGGCGCTCTCGGACGCCCGGCTGCGCGCGCGCGTCGCCGCGGGCGCCCGGGCCGAGGCCGCGCGGCGGCTCGAGCGCGACCATGTGGACGACCGGCTCGGCTTCTGGCGGGAGGCCGCCGCGGCCTCGGGGCGCGCGCTCGCCCCCGGGCCGCACCCGGAGCTCCCCGAAGCGCTCCGGGCGGGCGGATACCACCCCGCCCCCGACGATTCCGCCACCCGCCTCCTGCACGACGGCCTCGTCTTGCTCCGCGACGGCCACCCCGCCGAGGCACGCAGGAAGCTCACCGAGGCGACCCGCGCCGCGCCGGGGGACTTCACCCCCTGGCTCTACCTCGGCGGCGCCGAGGAGAAGCCCGGCCGCGCCGTCGACGCGCTCCGCAGGGCCGCCGCGCTCGCACCCGGGAGCCCAACGGCCGCGCGGGCACTGGGCCTCCGGCTCCTCGCCGCCGGCGACGCCGCGGGGGCCCGCCGCGAGCTCTCCCGGTGCGCCGAGCTCGCGCCCGCGCTCGGCTTCGGCGAGGCGCTCCTCGGCGAGCTCGCGCTCGAGAGCGGCGACCGGTCCGGCGTCGACGCGCTCCGCACCGCCGTCCGCGCAAACCCGTTCCTCGCGACCACCGCGGCCCGGCTCGCGCGCGAGGAGCAGGCCGCGGGGAGGACCGCCGAGGCCGAGGCCGTGCTGCGCGCCGCGCTCGAAGCCGACCCGCGCGCCTGGCCTGCGCTCCTGGGCCTCGGGCGGCTCTTCCTCGAGACCGGCCACGCCGCGGAGGCCGTCGGCCCGCTCGAGGCCGCCGTCGAGCGCGCCGAGGATCCCACCCCCGCGCTCGCCCAGCTCGCGAAGGCCTACGCCGGCCTCGGTCGCCTTGACGAGGCGCGGGCGCTGCTCGCGCGGCTCCGCCAGGTCACCGGACGGTAGGGGCCGCGTGGCCCGGCGCGGTTGCCGTCAGGCCGCCGCTGACTGAGGTGAAGCCCCGTACGCGGCGACCTCCTCGCCGGCGACCGGATCGGGAGACGTGTCGTCGTTCGACGGCGCGTCTCCGCCGCGTTCCGACGCGCACTCCCGTCGCGCCGCCCGCTCCGCCCGCGCCTCCGCGATCTTCTGCTCGATGAACTCCGGCCCGAACTTCAGGACCGCGACGTAGAGGTTATGCGGGAAGCAGTACGTGAGAAGCTCGTCGACGGTGGACGACCCCGTCACGAGCGCCCCATCCCTGTGCTCCATCGTCAGGTTCTCGGTGGCCTCGCACCGATGCCCCTCCTCCTCGCCGAACCGGCACCGGTACCCATCCCGCTCGAGCACCGCCCGGCGCACCGCGTCCGGCACGTCCTGCCGGATTCCAGGAGTCGGCGCCTTAGCAGGTGAAGGCTTCCGCGCCCGCTTCGGCTTCAGCAACCCCCGCTTCCGCTTCTGCGCCTCGAGCGAGTCGCGGACCATGATGGCGAGTAGCTTCGCCGGCGCGCGGTCGGGCACGACGTTCGCGAGCAGACCTGCCAGCTCGTCGAAGAGACGCTTCGTCTCGTCGTCCAGGTGCGCGCGGAACTGGTACTCGTCCTTCGCGACCGGCATGACCTCGCCGCGGTCGGAGCGGCGTGGAAGGGCCGGAGCCGTGAGCGCGAAGTCCTGCGAGCGCAGCGGCTCGGTTCCCATCCGCGCGGATGGCTCAGATGGGGCGTCTGTCGGAGGGCCCGCGACGTTCTCTCCCTCGATGCTCGCCACCGGCGCCGCGAGCAATGCCAGCTTCGGCGCAGGCAGCTTCCGGACCCCGTCCGCGGGAACGACCCTCGGCTTGATGGAGACCGCGAGCTCCTCGGTCTTCCGGTAGGACAGCCCGGCCGCCTGGGCGAACAGGTCGTCCACGTTCTCCGGTGTGAGGAGGGGCCCGACGATCTTGAGCTGCGAGAGGTTGAGCCGCCCGCTCGCGATCTCCTCCGCGAGCTGCGGGAACCGGCGCAGGTACCGCATCGCGTTCACCCGATGCCAGGCGGTCCCCTCGCAGAGGTGCCACACCTTCGTGAGGTACTCGAACGCCGAGCCGCAGTTGAACTCGCAGTAACCCCGCTCCCGGTCAAGCGAGTCGAGCTTGTGCAGGAACTCGACAAGCTTGTGACGCTCGCCGTCGACCAGCTCTCCGATTTCCCCGTGCAGCCTCATGACCCTCGGGTTCCGCATGGCTCACCTCGCGTGCTCGGGCGTGAACGCCCGTGCAGTAGGTATATCACGTGAGGTGAATACGTCCACGGGCCACGGGCGTCCCAGATGGGTTCACCCACAGTCACCGCTCGCCTGTCGCGACGGCCCGCAGCGCACTCCCGGCCGCCCCTCTCCCCCTCACAACTGCTTCGCCGTAGTGCGGGCAACCACCTCAACCCCGCGCTGCGCCCGTGGCGGTTCCCCACCCGGCGAGGAACCCGCCCGTCACTGCAGGCGGTTTGCCGCCGACTTCCCGCGCTCGCCCATCTCGCGAAGGCCCAGGCAGGCCTCCAGCGCCTCGAGGAGGTGCCGGCGCCGCTCGCAAATCGAGGACGTGTCTGGGGCGCCGAGCCGCGCGGCTCAGTGAGCGAACACCGTCTTCACCCACGCCTCGGCCTGCTCGAGGTCCTTCCCGAGCGCCTGGACGCGGGCCGGGCCGAGCCCGAGGGCCTTCGCCGCGTCGACGACCTCGGCGGGCGCGGTCGGGTGGGTCTTCGGCTCGCGCCGGAGGAGGTCGGCCGCCGAGATCATCCTCACGAGCTGCACGAAGGGGTCCTTCGTGGCCTTGTGGTGCCCCGCGGCGACGTCGGCGAGCGTGGGCGGGAGCTGCCAGATCCGGTGCATCTCGGTGCCGAGCTCCACGTGCACGAGGTGCAGCGCGCGGCGGACCTCGTCGGCGGGCAAGGTGGGGAGCTTCCCGTACTCGGTGAGCTCCGAGACCGAGCGCATGCCGACGCCCTTGCCGACGTCGTGGAGGAGCCCGGCCATGAAGACCTGCTCCGCGCCGGGGTTCGCGGCGACCTTCTGGCGCGCGAGCTCGGCCGCGCAGCGCGCGACGGTCGCGGCGTGCATGAAGAGCTCGGTCCAGATCGGCTCGTAGGCCTTCTGGTTGCCGCCCGACTCCGGGCTGTAGAGCGACTTCATCGAGATCGCGGCGGCGAGCCGGGCGACCTCCGACATGCCGAGACGCGCGACCGCCTCCTTCACGGTGTCGATGCGGCGCACCGCGCGGTAGACCGCCGAGTTCGCGAGCGCGAGCACGCCGCCGGCGAGCGCGCCGTCGACGCGGATGTACTTGGACAGCTCCCCGAGATCGACGTCCGGGTACCGGACGAGCTCGAGGATCTGCATCGCGATGGACGGGAACGCGGCGGGGCCGGGCCGGGCCACCTCGAAGTGCGCCCGGATGGCCTCGACGGTGCGGCGCTCGTCGGGGGTCGCGTCGGGCTCGGGCGCCGCGAACGCGGCGGGCTCGACGGAGAGGGCCGCGGCCCAGGCCTCGGGCGGCGCGTCGGGGGTGGCGGGGAGCGGCGACGAGGGAGCGGCGCTCATGCCGATCCCTTACCACTCCCGGGGCCCGAAATCGAAGGCGCGGCCGGCCCGACCCGGACCATCCGATCGAAGAGCCGGTCGAGGGCGCGTAGGGGATCGTCGCACAGGCCGGAGTGCACCGGCGAGACCTGCACGATGGTGCTCCGCGGCGCGACCAGCCAGTGCCAGCGCTCCCGCGCCGAGAGCTTGCCGATGGGGCCGGCGGCGGGGCCGCCCTCGCAGATGCGGGGGATGACCGCGAGGTGCTCCTCGACGACCGCGGGGTCGGTGTCCGGCGAGAGCGCGGCGAGGCGCCCCCGGTCGAGCGCCACCCGGGCCGAGAGCACCCTCTTCTCCAGGCAGAAGAGGATGACCCCGGCGTTCAGGAACTCCTCGCGCTCGACGCGCGGGACCACCCGGACGACGGCGTAGTCAAACGAGGGCGGCGCGGGCACGTTCCGCCTCCTCGAGCCAGAGGTCCGACGCGTCGAGGCGCCGGGCGAGGTGATCGACATAGGCCGCGCGGTCCGGGCCCTCCCCGGAGAGCCAGGCGTCCGGCACGGCGGCGAGCACGGCCTCGATCGCGGGCCGCGTCGCCTTCGCGCGCAGGGCGGCGATGGCCGCCGGGAGCGCCGTCGCCCACGGGAGGAGCACGTGGTCCTTCACGAGCGGGTACGGCGACCGCGCGGTGTCCTTCGCCAAGTGCGGGGGGGCCCCCGAAGAGCTTTGCTCGGCGGGGGGGGCGCCAGCCCCGAGATACCGCTCCCAGGCGTGGTGGAAGTGCAGCGCGGCGCCGTGGTCGATGAGCCACAGCTGCCGGTGCCAGAGGAGGAGGTTCGTGTTCCGCGGCGTGCGGTCGACGTTCTGGACCCAGGCGTCGAGCGCGACCACCGCGGACGCGAGCGCCGCGTCGGGCGCGGGCCCGGCGACCGGGTCGAAGGTCACGCTGCCGGGGAGGTAGTCGACGCCGAGGTTCAGCCCGGCGCTCGCCTTGAGGAGCTGGCGGATCTCGTAGTCGGGCTCGTTCCGGCCGAGGGCCGGATCGAGCGTCAGGAGGACGAGCTCCGGGACCCTCAGGCCCGCGAGCCGGGCGAGCTCGCCCGCGATGAGCTCCGCGACGAGGGCCTTCTCGCCCTGCCCCGCGCCGCGGAACTTCGCGACGTACAGCCCGTCGTCGTCCCCCTCCACGATGGCCGGCAGGGAGCCGCCCTCGCGGAGCGGGGTGACGTAGCGGGTGGCGTGGACCGTGCGCACCCGCGCAACTTATCACCGCTACGGCATGTCCGAGAGCCCGCCGCCGTTCACCACGTCGGTCCAGCCGTTCGCCTTCAGCATGCGCACCGCGAAGGCGCTGCGGGCGCCGGACGCGCAGTAGAGCACCACCGGCTTGTTCTTCGGGATCTCGCCGGCCCGGCTGCCGAGGTCCTGCACCGGGATGTTGATGGCGTTCGGGTAGGCCCCGTCCGCGAACTCCTCGGGGGTGCGGACGTCCACGATGACCGCACCCGCGTTGATCTTGTCCTGGATCGCGCTCATGTCCTTCTCCTAATCGCCCGTCTGGATGGTGTGCACGCCCTCGGCGAGCACGCTCGTCATGCCGCCGGTCACGTTGACCACGTCGGCGAAGCCCTTGCCCTTCAGGATCCGGAGCGCGAGGTGCGCCCGGAACCCGCTCTTGCAGACCACCGCGATCTTCCGGTCGCGCGGCAGCGACTCGAGCTCCCAGCGGAGCTCGTCCACCGGGACGTTCCGCGCGCCCGCGACGTGCCCCCGCTCGTACTCGGTGCCGTTCCGCACGTCGAGGACGAGCGGCGGGTTCGGCCCGTCGAGGGCGGCCTTGAGCTGCCCCGCGGTCATGAGGGGCGCGTGCCCCTTCACGTCGTTGAGCCCCACCATCGCGACGAGGTTCACGGGATCGTTCGCCGACGAGTACGGCGGCGCGTAGGCGAGGTCGAGCTCCTCGAGATCGTGGAGCGTCATCCCGCCCTGGAGCGCGGTCGCGAGCACGTCGACGCGCTTGTCCGCGCCGGCGTGGCCGAAGGCCTGGCCGCCGAGGAGCTTCGCGGTCTTCCGGTCGTAGACGACCTTGAGGAGGAGCTCCTTCGCGCCCGGATAGTAGCCGGCGTGGTGGTCCTTGTGGATGACCGCGACGCCCACGTCGAGGCCGGCCTCGCGGGCCGCGCGCTCGGAGAGGCCGGTCATGCCCGCCGTCGCCTCGAACACCTTCACGACCGAGGTGCCGAGGGCGCCGTGGTAGCGCAGGTCCCCGCCGAGCGCGTTCGTGGCCGCGATGCGGCCCTGGCGGTTCGCCGGGCCGGCGAGCGGGATGCGCGCGCGCTTGCCGGAGATCTTGTGGACGACCTCGACCATGTCGCCCGCGGCGAGCACGTCGGGGTCGCTCGTCTCGAGCCGGTCGTTGACGAGGAGCGCGCCGGTGGGGCCGATCTCGAGGCCGGCGGCCCGCGCGAGCGCGAGCTCAGGGCGCACGCCGACGGAGAGGAGCACCACCTCGGCCGGGAGCCGCCGGCCGTCGGTGAGCTCGAGCGTCTTCTCGGCCGGGTGGACGGCCTTCACGCCCACGCCGGTCACGACCTTCACGCCGTTCGCCTCGAGCTCGCCCTGCACGCGGTGCCCGAGCTCGGCGTCCATGACCGCCATGACCGTCGGGAGGAGCTCGACGACCGTGACCTCGAGGCCGCGGCGGCGCAGCGCCTCGGCCATCTCGAGCCCGATGAACCCGCCGCCGACGACCACCGCGGTGCGGGGCTTCTCCGTGTCGAGGAAGCCGTGGATCCGGTCGGTGTCCGGCACGGTCCAGAGCTGGAAGACGTGCGGCGCGTCCACGCCGGGCAGGGGCGGCTTCACCGGGTTGCCGCCCTGGGCGAGGATGAGCTTGTCGTAGGAGAGCCACTCCTCGCCCTTGGGTCCGAGGATCCGGACCCGCTTCCCCTTCCGGTCGAGCTCGAGCGCCTCGGTCTTCACCTTCACCTTCACGCCGTACCGCGCGTCGAAGCCCTCCGGCGTCTGCAGGAGCAGCTGCGACCGCTTCTCGATGTCCCGGGCGATGAAGTACGGCAGGCCGCAGTTCGCGTAGGAGACGTACGGCCCCCGCTCGAGGACGGTGATCTCCGCCTCCTCGTCGAGCCGCCGCGCGCGCGCCGCGGCGGTGGCCCCGCCCGCGACGCCGCCGATGATGAGGATCCGCTTACCCATTTTCCCGTCTCCTTCCGCAACCATCAGAGCCCTCGACCTCGAAAAGGGTTCGCGCGCGCGCCGCGTCGCGCCATGACGATACCGTGACCTTCGACGCGTTCAATGGGAACCACATGAGCACCGCCATCGCCGCCGACCGCCCGAAGCCCCTCCTCCGCGGCGTCTCCCACGAGATCGCCGCGTTCGCCATCGCGCCCGCCGCGCTCGCGCTCGTCGCCGCGGCCCAGGGCGTCCCGGCGGTCGCCGGCGCCGCGGTCTACGGCGTGAGCGTGTTCCTGCTCTTCCTCATCTCCGCGACCTACCACCGGCCGATGTGGACGCCGCGCGCCCGCGCCATCATGCAGCGGCTCGACCACTCCGCCATCTTCGTGCTCATCGCCGGCACCTACACGCCGTTCTGCCTGCTCCTCGGCGCGAACGGCACGGCGATGCTCGTCGGCGTCTGGGTGGGCGCGCTCCTCGGCGTCGCGATGAGCCTCTTCTGGCCGAAGGCGCCGAAGCCGCTCGTCGCGCTCGTGGCGGTGCTGCTCGGCTGGCAGATCCTGCCGCTCACGCCGGCGCTCAAGGGGACCATCGGCCCGGAGTCGCTCGTGCTCCTCCTCGCGGGCGGCATCCTCTACACCGTCGGCGCGCTCGTCTACGCGACCCGCCGGCCCGACCCGGCCCCGCGGATCTTCGGCTTCCACGAGATCTTCCACCTGTTCGTGGTCGCCGCCGCCGTCTGCCACTTCGCGGCGGTGCGCCAGGCGGTGACGGCGCTCTCGGGCTCGTAGCGGGACGGCGGTCCGGCCGTCAGGGGCACGGCTTCAGGACGAGCCCCTGGCCGGCCACCCGGCCGCTGGCGCCCTGGAAGCCGACGTCGATCGCGGTCAGCGTGACCGTGCCGTCGGCCGCCTGGGTCCACGCGATGCTCCCGTCGGCCGCGTCGTACGCGAGCGTCGCGACGTCGCGCGCGTAGCGGGCCACCGCCCCCACCGCCTCGCCGGCCGCGGGCGCCGCCTTCGGCGCGGCCACCGCCGCCGTGGTGGCGCCGCTCGCCTGCGGCGCGACCCGGAGCGAGAGCAACGTCCACTGCGCCTGCGGCACCGCGCTGATCGCGTCGCAGGTGCTGGGCTGATCCGAGACGTAGAGCGCGAGCCCGTAGGCCGTCGTGACGGCCGCGCCGGAGACCGCGTGCAGCTCGAGGCCGCCGACCGTGAAGCGGAGGTCCCCGTCCGCCTGGCCCTGCACCGGCGGGTTCGAGCACCCGGCGGCGAGGACGCCCGCGAGGGCGAGGGCGGCGGACGCGCGCGCCACGCTCAGCGCAGCTCCGAGAAGCTGACGCGGACCTTGTGGCGGCCGTCCGGATCGCTCGCGATCGGCCCGAGGTCCTCCACCTTCGAGACCTTGCCCTGGAACGTGTAGGGCGTGGTCCGCGCCGCGAGCGCGTCGATCTGGTCGGCCGGGAACGCGAAGTAGAGCGGCGCGGGGGTGCCGGCCAGCCAGTGCGAGAAGAGGTACATGACGAGCGCGTGCTCGTGCGAGTGGAACCCGCTCTTCCACTCGTTGCACTTCGAGGTGTCGGTGTCCGCCCAGTTGTAGTGCCCGCCGCTCCGGTTGATGGAGGCGTAGACCTCCTTCGCGGCCTCGCGCCCGATCGTCCGGTCGACGAAGTAGGTCACGAACCCCGGGGCGGTGACGGCGAGCGTGGGGAGCCACTTCGCGGGGTCGTGCATCGCGAGCGTGGCGGTGAACTGGTCGGCCTCGGCGTAGATCCACCAGTCGGAGCCGTAGGCGGCGGTCGTGGAGGACGTCGGCCGGTTGCCCCAGAAGCCCGAGAACGGGTCCACCGCGAGCTGGACGTTCGCCGGCGCGTTCGTCGAGACGAACGAGGCGAAGGGCCGATCGTCGAGCCGCTTGTCGATCTGCGTGAGCGCCCAGTAGGCCTTGAGGCCGTGGCCGAAGTCGGCGTGCCGCGAGCCGAAGACGCCCTTCGTCGCCGTGGTCCCCCACATGAAGCCGTCCTGGAAGAACCGGTCCTTCATGGTGGTGCCGAGCGTGCGCAGGTCGCCGAGCAGCTGCGCGCGGCGCGCGGGGTCGGAGAGGGCCGGCTGCGCGAGCAGCATGAACGCCGTCACCGGATCGAGCTGGGCGACGAGCTCCCAGCTCCCCGCGCCGGACATGTACGCCTCGGCGGTGAGCGCCGCGTTCATGCCGTCCTTGATGCGCTGGTTCGGCGCGTCCCAGTACTTCGCCGGGTCGAAGAGGAGATCGCGGGTGGCGAGCACCGCCGCCTCGGCGGCGGGATCGCGGGTCACGTAGAAGTACGCGGCCGGGCCCATCACCGTGTACGAGAAGTCCTGCGCGAGCTTGTCGCCGGCGCCGGACGGCGCGCCGGTCGCGTCGAGGTCGGCGTACCAGCCGCCCACCGCCGCGTCCCACGCGTGGTCCTCGAGGAACTTCGCGCCCGCGCGGGCGAGGCCGAGGGCCTGCTCGTCGCCGGTCATCAGGTACTCGACCGCGTACGCGAACGTCTGCCGCCCCATCATGCGGGGCTTCCGCGCGCCGTTCGCCGTGGTCGCGCCCATCATCGTGCGGTAGGTCGGGAAGTTGCCGGTGGGCGTGCCCTTCGCCGCGTCCTGCGCCCAGTAGGGCGCGAGGTCGCCGGTGAGGTGGGCCGTCCAGCTCGCGGGGTCGAGGCCCGCGGGCGCCGCCGCCGCGGGCGGCGGGGTGTACGCGTAGGGGTCGGTGGACCCCGGCCCGGCCTTCTTGTCGGAGCCGCACGCCGCGAGCGCGAGCGCGAGGAGGGCGGCCGCGGGGACCGCGCCGGCCGAACGGCGGAAGAGCGTCGTCATGGTCGTCATCCTCGGCGCGAAGCCTCCGCGCGGGCAGCCACCCACCGTCCGTGCCCCGCGGCTCAAGGCTTCTTCGCGAGGACCACCACCACCGCGTCCTTCACGCCGTCCTGATCGAAGGTGCGGGAGAAGGCGTACGTCCCGGCGGGCGACGCGAGCTTCACATGGGCGCCGGCGCCGACGGCCGCGTGCCGCCGGCGAAACGCGCCGAGTTTCTTCGCGTGGTCGAGCGTGGCCGCGTCGGTGGAGGACCAGTTCATGTCGGAGCGGGTCCCCGCGGAGGGGTCGGCGGTCACGGTCGTCGCCGCGCGCCCGCTCTCGTCGCCGTAGAAGACCTGCGCCGCGCCGGGCACCAGCATCAGCACCGTGAGCGCCTGCCGCTGCTTCGCGGCGTCGCCCTGGAGCGCGGTGAGCATGACCTTCGTGTCGTGCGAGGACACGTAGGAGAGGACGTCGAAGCCCTGGGTCTGGAGCTTGCCCGACCACGCCGCGTAGAGCCCCTCGAGCTCGGCCGCGAAGTCCACCACCTCGGCCTTCCCGGACAGCTGGTCCTGCACGAACGGCTGCAGGTCGAAGTTGATGAGGGAGTCGAAGCCGCCCACCGTGTAGTAGTCGTCGGAGAGGACGCCGTGGCCGTAGACCTCGCCGGTCATCCAGAAGGGCGCGTCGTCGAGCTTCTTCGTGGGGTTGGCCGCCTTCCACGCCGCCAGCGCCGCCGTCGATGCGTCCTTGAGCGCCTTCCAGGAGGCCTTGTCGACGTTGAGCGCGGTGTCGCAGCGGAACCCGTCGAAGCCGTAGGTGCGCACCCAGTCCGAGTGCCACTTCACGAGGTAGTCGCGGACCGTGCCGTTCGTGATGGCGGTGACGCCGGTGTCGAGCTTGCGGGAGAAGAGCGTCGGGACCCCGGCCACGTCCGTGCTCTCGGTCCGGAAGTCCGGCAGGAACGCGATCTGCTTCGTGAGGTCGTCGGTCCCGGCGGTCTGGTGCTGCAGGAAGCCGGCGCGGATCCAGTTCTTGCCCCACCAGTTCAGCCAGCCGAGCGACGCGTCGTAGTTCACGTACGAGTTGAAGTCGTTCCAGTTCTTCGCCCCGGGCGAGGCGAGCCACGCCTGGTAGGCGGCGCCGGTGCCGTCCTTGAACACCTCGGGCAGGTAGGCGAGGAGGTCGGTGCCGGTCGCGTAGCCCGGGTGGTTCATGACGACGTCGAGGAGCACGCGGATGCCGCGCTGGTGCGCCGCGTCCACGAAGGCCTGGAGCTCGGCGTTCGTGCCGAGGTTCGCGTCGAGCCTCGTGAAGTCGAGCGCCCAGTAGCCGGCGTAGCCCCAGTTCTGGAACGTGCCGTTGCCACCCGCGACCCAGCCGTGCACCTGCTCGACGATGGGCGAGATCCAGATGGCGTCGACGCCGAGCGACGCGACGTAGTCGAGCTTCGCGGTGAGGCCGGCGAGATCCCCGCCGTGCCAGGTGCCGATCTCCTTGTCGCCGTCCTTCGTGCGGCCGTAGGACGCGTCGTTCGCGGGGTTCCCGTTCTGGAACCGGTCGGTCAGCACGAAGTAGACCGTGGAGTTCTTCCAGCGGAAGGGCGTGGCCGCGGCCCCGTCCTTCTCGAGGAGCGCGATCCCCGCGCTCCCGGGCGTGACCGTCACCTTGCCGCCCTGGACCGTCCCGGCGACCGCGCCGCCGTAGGCGTCGCGGAGCGTGGTGCCGTCGGCGAAGGCGCCGGAGACGTCGACCGTGACGGGGTCGCCGGCCTGCCACGGCTTCTCCTTCGTGCCGGAGCCGCCGCAGGCGGCGAGGGCGGCTGCGAGGGCGAGGGCCGCGAGGGACCGCGAGCGGAGCTGGAGCATTCGAGTTCTCTCCTCCGCGGGAGGTATGTGCCGGGTACCCGTTCGCGTCAAGCCTCACGACCACGCCGCGCTTGAACCCGCTCGGCCTCCGCGCTTAGGGTCTGTTCGCGCACGACCGCGCCCCTCGAAGCCCGGAGGCCGCATGTCCCCGAAGCTCCGCTCACACCTCCCGCTCCTCGCCGCCGCCGCCCTCGCCGCCTGCGGCTCGAGCGACTCGAAGAAGCCCGACCTCAAGCTCCACGTCCCCTCCCCGGCCTGGGAGGACCAGATCGTCTACTTCGTGCTGACCGACCGGTTCGCGGACGGCGACACCTCGAACGACGACCAGGGCCGGAACGAGTTCGACCCCGCCGACGAGGCGAAGTACTCGGGCGGCGACCTCAGGGGCGTGCGGCAGAAGCTCGACTACATCCAGGGGCTCGGCGCGACCGCGGTGTGGATCACGCCGCCCGTCGCGGCGCAGTGGTGGGACCCCCTCGTGAAGTTCGGCGGCTACCACGGCTACTGGGCGCGCAACCACAAGAAGGTCGACGAGCACCTGGGCACGCTCGACGACTACAAGGCGCTCTCCGACGCCCTCCACCGGCGCGGGATGTACCTCATCCAGGACATCGTCCCGAACCACATGGGCAACTTCTTCACCTACCAGGGCGCGTACGACCCGGCCGATCCGACGAAGAACTTCGTCCTGAACACGGCCTCGGTGCCGACCTCGAAGCCCGACCAGGCGCCCTTCGATCAGGACGACGTGCGCGTCGCGTCCCAGCGCGCGGCGAGCATCTACCACTGGACCCCGCAGATCACGAACTTCACCGACCCGGTGCAGGAGAAGACCTGGCAGATCTCCGACCTCGACGACCTCGACACGTCGAACCCCGTCGTCCGCACCGCGCTGCGCGACTCGTTCGGCTACTGGATCAAGGAGGTGGGCGTCGACGCCTACCGGGTGGACACCGCGAAGTTCGTCGAGCACGCGTTCTGGAACGACTTCTTCCAGTCCACCGACGCGACCGCGCCGGGCATCAAGGCGGCCGCCGCCTCCACCGGCCGCGACGACTTCCTCGCGTTCGGCGAGGTGTTCGAGGTGTCCGACCCGCTCGCCGACGGGGGCGAGCAGAAGGTGGCGAGCTACCTCGGCACGCCCGCGGCGCCGGAGCTCCCCTCGGTGCTGCAGTTCCCGCTCTACGAGGAGATCGGGCGCGTCTTCGCGACCGGCGGGCCGACCTCCTGGCTCGGCTACCGGCTCACGAAGTTCACGGACGGCAGCTACTTCCCGGACCCGAGGCGCATCCCGACCTTCATCGACAACCACGACGTGCGCCGGTTCCTCTCCATCGGGACGCAGAAGGGGCTCTCCCAGGCGCTCGCGTTCCTCTTCACGATCCCGGGCATCCCGGTCGTCTACTACGGCACCGAGCAGGCGTTCGGCGAGACCCGCGACGCCATGTTCAAGGGCGGCAACACGAAGAAGGGCGTCCGCGACGCCGACGCGTTCGACACCACCGCGCCGCTCTACCAGGTGCTGAAGGACCTCGCGGCGCTGCGCAAGGCCAACCCCGCGCTCAGCCGCGGCGCGACCTCGGTCGTGGTGCAGAGCGAGACCCCGGGCGCGTTCGCGTACCGGCGCTCCCACCAGGGCACCGACCTCCTCGTGCTCATGAACACCGCCGAGGAGCCGGTGCTCTACTCCGACGTCCCGACCGGCCTCGCGGCCGGGTCCCAGCTCCAGCTCCTCTACGGCCTCGAGGCGCCGGCGGAGCTGCCGGTCCTCGGCGCCGGCGGCAAGCTCACCACGATCCTGCCGGGCCGCTCGGTCGTGGTCGCGAAGGTGTCCGGCACCACCACGGTGCCGACGCCCACGGTGACCATCACCGTCGACACCGCCCTCGAGGGGAAGACCTTCACCGACGACGTGGTCATCTCCGGCACCGTCAGCCCCGCCGACGCGCCGCTCAGCATGATCGTGGACGGGCTCATCAACCAGTCGGTGGCCGTGACGCGCGGCCAGGGCGGCGCGTGGACCGCCACCCTCCCCGTCTCTCTCTTCCCGGTCGGGGTCGAGAAGCACTCGGTGGCCTTCTACTCGGCGGCCGCGAAGGTCTCCTCGCCGCGCTACCAGTTCACCACCAGCGTCGTCTTCGTGGGCAGCGTGCTCGAGGTGGACGACGCCACCGGCGACGACAAGGGGCCGGGCGGGACGTACCTCTACCCGACCGACACCACCTTCGGCTCGCAGATGGACGTGGCGCACGTGACCGCCGAGGTCGGGGTCACGACCCTGAAGCTCAAGGTCCGGATGGCGGACTGGACGACGGTCTGGAACCCCTCGCTCGGGTTCGACCACGTCGCCTTCAACGTCTACTTCCAGGTGCCCGGGCAGACGGGCAAGACGGCCCTGCCGAAGCTCAACGCCTCGACGCCGAACGGCTTCACCTGGCGGTACGCCCAGTTCACCTACGGGTGGTCGAACGCGATGTACAGCTCGACCGACGCGACCGCCGACGCCTACGGGGGCAACGTCCCGGCGCCCTCGGTGTCCGCGGACGCGGCGACGAAGACCGTCACGTTCACCTACAACCGGAACTCCTACGGGCTCGCGAGCTGGACCGGCGTGAAGGTCTGGATCGCGACCTGGGACTTCGACGGCATCGGCGCGTCGTTCCGGAAGATCTTCGCGACCGCGCACCCGTACGACATGGCCGGCGGCACCATGAGCTGCAACGACACCGACGGCTGCCTCGACCCGAGGATCATGGACTCGGTGGGGCCGATCACGTTCCCGTGACCGCGCTTCCCAGCGAAGCCCCAGCCGCAGGCGCGAATGCGCCTGCGGCCGGGCGGAGCTGATCCAGGGGTGGGGCCCCATCAGCTTTGCTGATGGGGCGAGGGGCCTACGGCCCCCCGTGAAACTCAGTTCGCGACGCGCGTGTTGCAGGGCAGTCCGGCGCCCTGCGCGCCGGACTGGGCCTTCTCGAACACCGCGGTGGTGCGGGCCGGCACCGTGAACGAAGTGCCGGTCGCGGTCGCCGTCTTGACCACCGCGTCGGCGCCGCTCGCCTGGATCGCCGCGAGCGCGAAGCCGCTCGCGCCGGGCACGGTCATCGTGTGCGAGACCTTGTCGGCGTTCAGGATGACCACGATCGCCTCGCGGGCCGGATCGAGGTCCGCCCCCGCGCAGGTGCCGTCGGTGATGGTCTGCACGATGACGCCCGGCACCTGCGTCGAGCCGCCGTTCTGGAAGTCGACGCGGGTCATGACGTCGGCCTTCGTGCGCAGCCGGAAGAGCGGCGAGCTCTTGCGGAGCCGGAGGAGCTCGTCGAAGTGCTTCTTCCCGGCCGCGATGTCGGCGGGCGAGGGCGCGATCGACGTGTCGGCGATCAGCGTCTTGATGAGGGGCCAGTTCGCCTGGTCCTTGCCCGCGTTCGGGAGCCCGCTCTTCCAGCCGTTCGCCTGGAAGGTCCAGTCCACCCGGTTGAACCAGTCGCCCGAGTCGTACGAGTCCCGCTCCATCGACTTCGAGCGGAGGAGCTCGTCGGCCATGTGGAAGAACGGGATGCCCTGGCCGAGCGCGACGGTGTCGAGGGCGAGGTTCGACATCCGCACCCGGTCCGCCATCGCCATCCCGGCCGGCAGCTTGTACTGGAGGATGTCGAAGAGCGTCTGGTTGTCGTGCGCGGAGGCGTAGTTGATGGCCTCCTGCGGATCGAGCGTGTAGCCCGCCGGCGCGCCGTTGTAGCCGACCGTGCCGCCCACGTTCACGTGGTCGTCCCGCTGGAGGAGCAGGAAGTCCTTCAGGTTGCCGGCCATCGCGACCTTGATGAGGTCGGTCGCGAGCAGGAGCTTCGCTTTCCAGTCGGTCGCGGTGTCGGCGATCGCCTTGTCGTTCGGGTCGGTGTAGAGGCCGCTCGCGAAGCCCTGGTTCTTGCGGAGCGGCACGCCGGCGTCGGTCGCGTTGTCGAACGGGCCGCCGCCGCGGACCGCGTCGCGGATCCGGTCGTTGAAGGTGCCGACGCCGGTGCCGGCCATCGCGCGCTGGGTGGCGTTCACGCCGCGGGCCTGGAGCTGCACCTCGCCCATGTCCCAGCCCTCGCCGTAGACGTAGATCTTCGAGCCGTCCACGCCGTCGTTCGCGACGGTGAGCGCCTGGAGCGCGGCCTGCACCGCGACCACGTCGGCCTTCATGTGGAGGCCCATGAGGTCGAAGCGGAAGCCGTCCACCTTGTAGTCGCGCGCCCAGCGGACCATCGTGTCGACGATGAGCCGCCGCATCATGGCGTGCTCGCTCGCGGTGTTGGCGCAGCAGCTCGAGGTGAGGACGAAGCCGGTGTCGGCGTCGCGGCGGTGGTAGTAGCCGGGCACGACCTTGTCGAGGACCGACTTCGGCGAGAGGCCGGACGCGTTCGTGTGGTTGTAGACGACGTCCATCACGGTCCTGAGGCCGATGTCCGAGAGCCCCTTCACCATCTGGCGGAACTCGAGGATGCGCGCGGTCCCCTCGGCGGTGGAGGCGTAGCTGCCCTCCGGCACGCCGTAGTGGAGCGGGTCGTAGCCCCAGTTGAAGCCGTCGACGAGGTGCAGCTGGTTCGCGATCACCTGCTGGCTCTCGGAGTCGCCCGCGAGGCTCTGGAAGACCTCCCAGATCGTCATCGCGGTGGTCTTGTACTGGTTGCAGAGCGCGGTCTCGGCCGCGTTCGAGGGCGGCACCGCCGTGCAGAGCTTCGCGTAGGTGTCGGGCACGTCGACCCGCGCGGCCGGGTCCTCGAGCACGGTCGCGATGTCGAACACCGGCAGCAGGTGGACGTGGGTGAGGCCCGCCTGCGCGAGCGCCTGCAGGTAGGCGAGGCCGTTCGACTGCGCCTGGCCCTGGGGCGTGACGAAGCCGAGGTACTTGCCGCGCGCGGCCGCCGGCGCGGTCGCGTCGGACTGGCTGAAGTCGCGGACGTGCGTCTCGTAGACGACGATGTCCTCCGGCGCGCCGAGCGCCGGCTTCGCGAGCGCGTCCCAGCCCGTGGGCTTGAGCGCCGCGTCGGAGAGGTCGACGATCTGCGAGTACAGCGAGTCGGTCGAGAGGCTCACCGAGTACGGGTCGGTGACCGTGAGCGTCTCGATGGCGTCGGTCTCCCAGTGGTAGACCTTCACGACGTACCGGTAGAACTTGCCCTTCAGCGCCGCGGTGCCCGTGTACGACCAGACGCCCTTCGCGTCGGCGGTGAGGTCGTGCGACTCCTCCTCGGCCTTCGCCGCGGAGTAGATCTTGAGCGTGACGGCCTGGGCGGTGGGCGCCCAGAGCGAGAGGGTCGGGTTCCCGCTCGCCCAGGTCACCCCGAGCGGCTCGGTGTTGGCGTAGAGCGCGTCGATCGCGAACGGGGCCTGGACCTTCGTCGCCTGGAACAGCGACCCGTCCGCCTTCTTCGCGACCGCGACGACCTGCCCCTTGAGCGCGGCCTTCGCGGCCGCGTCCGCGGCGCCAGCCCAGCCCACGTCGAACGCCTTGAAGCCGGCGAGGTGGGGCACGGCGTCCAGGATCGCCTGCGGGACCGCGGCGGTGCGCGGCGTGAGCGTCACCGCGGCGCCGCCGGTGACGGCGCCGTCCGCGACCTTCACCGCGGCGGTGTCGGAGGTGCGCAGCTCGAACTGGGTGGCCGAGGCGTCGGTGACGCTCCAGAGCACGATGCCCGGCGCGACGAGGTGCGCCGCGGCGCCCGCGAGCTCGACCACGCCGGCCTTGCGCGGCTTCGTCGAGATCGCCGGGGAGCCGGTGACCACGAAGATGACGTTGCCCTGCACCGTCGGATCCCAGTCGGTGATGTCCGGGCCCGGGTCCTTCGTGTCGCCCTTGTGCACGATGAAGCAGACCCGGCCGGCCGGGCAGTTCCCGTTCGGCGAGTCCTTCGTGAGGTCGATGAGGAAGCCGGCGCCGAACGTGTCGTCCGGGCTCCCGGTCGGCTGCACCGGGACGCTCCACTGCGTGTTCTTCGCCTGGTCGCCCCAGACGTGCAGGCCCCAGCCGCTGTAGATCTTGTCGGTGCGCAGGTAGTAGAGCGCGACCTGGTTCGCGCCCGGCACCGCGGGGACCTGCGCCGGCGCCACGATGTTCGAGTCCTGGACGACGTAGGCGACCCGGGTGTCCCCCGAGACGTCGATGGTGTGCGCGCCGCCCGCGTCGGCGGCGCCGCCCTTCTTCATCGTGAACGTGAGCGCCGCCGCGCCCTGCGAGAGCTCGAGCGAGTAGACCGCGCCCCAGCCGTCCGTCGAGGTGGAGGCGACGCTCGTCGAGGCGGAGCCCGCGCTGACCTCGGCGGTCCAGCCGGCGTAGGTGGCGTCCGGGCGGTGGTAGTGGATCGTGAAGGTGGTCGAGGCGGGCGGCGTGTCGCCGCCGGTCTTCTTGTCGCTGCCGCAGGCGACGAGCGCGGACGCGATCAGGGCGAGGGCGATGCGGGTGCGGGTCATGCAGGGCTCCGGTCGGGGTTTCGGGCATCGGCATAGAGCCTCTCCCGCCGCGAAGCAACCGGCCGTCTCACCTCCCTCGCGCCTGCGCCGCGAGGCGCGGGGCCCGAAACGTTCATCGACGGGGCGCCGCGCTCGAAGTGGTGTGGCGAGGGCGCACCGCCCCGTTCAGGTACCACGACGCAGAGGCGAGGAGCGGTGCGCGCCCGATCCGTCCGCGACGGGAGCGCGGCCCCTCGACACGCTGCGGCATCACACCGCGCGCGCGGCGAAGCTGCGTCCAGCAGGGCCCGCTGGTCGAATTGTTGGCTTGTGGAGATCTGGACCCGGCGGTAAACAACCGGACGCGTTCGATGCCAGGGTCAATCGTGCGGCGCCGCCCTCCCTGCGGCTCCGCGAGATACGGCTCGGGAGGACATGGTTGCCGCAGTCGCTTCTCCGGATGGTGGTTCGGGCCTCCATCCTGACGATGCTGGCGGTCACCGTCGCCTGCGGGGGAAAGACCGAGAAGCTCTCGGGCTCTCCCCCTCAGGACGGCAGGTGGGGCGATAGCGTTTTCTACGAGGTGTTCGTCCGGAGCTTCGCCGACTCGAACGGTGACGGCCGGGGCGACCTCGCGGGGCTCACGGCGCGGCTCGACCAGCTCAACGACGGCGACCCGTCCACCACGACCGACCTCGGCGTGGAGGCGCTCTGGCTCATGCCGATCATGACCTCGCCGAGCTACCACGGCTACGACGTCACGAACTACGTCGAGGTCGACCCCGACTACGGCACGCTCGCCGACTTCGACGCCCTCACGGCGGCCGCGCACGCCCGGGGCATCAAGGTCATCCTCGACTTCGTCGCGAACCACACCTCGAGCCAGCATCCCTGGTTCGTCGACTCGGTGCAGGGCGTCGGCGGCAAGCGCGACTGGTACGAGTGGAGCGCCACGGACCCCGGCTGGAAGCGGCCCTGGGACGGCGCGAGCGGCACGTGGCACCCGCAGAACGGCGCCTGGTACTACGGCGTGTTCACGGGGTCCATGCCCGACCTCAAGCTCGACACCCCCGCGGTCGAGGACGCCATCGTCTCGGCGATGACCTTCTGGCTCGACCACGGCGCCGACGGCTTCCGGCTCGACGCCGCGCGCTACCTCGTCGAGACCGGGCCCGGCGCCGGCCAGGCGGACACCGACGCCACGCACGCGCTCCTGAAGCGCATCCGGGCGCGGCTCGCGGTGAAGCACCCGGAGGTCTTCCTGGTGGGCGAGGTCTGGACCGCGCTCGAGCGCGCCGCCCTCTACCGCGGCGCCGGCGACGAGCTCTCCGCGGTGTTCGCGTTCGACGCGGCTGCGGCGACGGTCTCCGGCCTCGCCTCCGGCAACGCGGGCAACCTCTCCGCGGCCCTCGGCCGCGCGAACGCGGCGCTGCCTGGCCACGTCGACTTCCAGGCCCCGTTCCTCACGAACCACGACCAGGTCCGGATCGCGCGCCAGCTCTCTGGCGAGGCCGCCGCGCTGCGCGCCGGCGCCGCCATCCTGTTCGCCCAGCCCGGCCCGCCGTTCCTCTACTACGGCGAGGAGCTCGGGATGATGGGCGGGACCTCGGCGGACGACCGCGACAAGCGGACGCCGATGCGCTGGGACGCCGCGCTCCCCTCGGCGGGCTTCACGACCGGAAGCCCGTGGTACCTCGGCGCGGACGAGGCGGCGGGCGTGGACGTCGCCGCGCAGCGCGCGGACCCCGGCTCGCTCTGGAACCTCTACCGGCGGCTCATCGCGCTCCGCCGGGCGACCCCCGCCCTCGCGGGCGGCGACCTCGCCCTCCCCTCGGCCTCCGGGGGCGGCGACGGCCTGCTCGCGCTCGTGCGGGCCCTCGACGGGAAGCGCGTCCTCTTCGTCGCGAACCTCGGGAAGGCCCCGACCGGCGCCTTCACCTTGAACGTCCAGGGCGCCCCGTCCGTCCTCCTCGCCGAGGGCCTCGCCGCCTCGCCCTCGCCCGCCGCGGGCGCGCTCGCCTTCCCCGACCTCGCCGCGCGCGGCTGGGCTTACCTCACGCTGGACTGAACCAGGAGACTCGAGATGAAGACCACCCTCCGCACCCTCCTCGCCGCCGCCGCCCTGCTCCTCGCGAGCCGCGCGTCCGCCGGCTCCGTCGTGAAGCTCACCGACCCCGCCGGCGACGACAACGGCCCCGGCAACTACACCTACCCGACCGACGCCGTGTACAAGCCCGGCTCGTTCGACATCACCGAGTTCGAGGTCGTCGACAACGGCGACACGGTCGAGTTCCGCGTGACGGTGAAGTCCAAGATCGACGACCCGTGGGACTCCGCCGCCTGGGGCGGCAACGGCTTCTCGGTGCAGATGGCCGCGATCCACCTCGATCTCGACCACAAGGCCGGGAGCGGGCACACCCAGTCGCTGCCCGGCTTCAACGTGCGCTTCGCGCCGGACGAGGGCTGGGAGAAGTGCGTGATCATCTCGCCGCAGGGCCCGACCCGCGTGAACTCCGAGATCGACCAGAAGGCCGCGGCACTCAAGAAGGACATCATCGTCCCGAAGATCACCCGCGCCGCCGGCAAGACGCTCATCGCCGTCGTCGACAAGAAGGACCTCGGCGCGGCCCCGACGCCGGCCTGGGGCTACCAGGTCCTCATGCAGTCGAACGAGGGCTTCCCGGACAAGGGCGATCTCCTCACCCGCAAGGTGAACGAGTTCGAGGGCCAGCACCGGTTCGGCGGCGGCACCGACTACGACAACGACCCGCAGGTCATGGACATCCTCGTGCCCCCGGGCCAGAAGCAGTCGGACATCCTCTCGAAGTGGAACCACGACACGAAGGAGCCGAAGCCCGAGGACCTGTGCGTGGTCCCGATGGTGTACCCGGGCGCCGCGAAGTGATCGCCCCGCATCACGTGGAGACGCCGATGACCAACTGGGGGAAGGGGCTCATCGTCGCGGTCGCGGTGCTCGCGCTCGCCGGACAGGCGCGCGCGGACACCTCGAACTTCGACATGAGCGGCAAGATCTACACGAAGTACATGTACAAGAACGACAACAGCCAGGGCTGCCTGTCGCTCTCCAACCCGTTCTGGGTGGACAACATCGGCGGCTCGAACGGCGCCTGCACCGAGTTCGAGCTCAACATCAAGGGCAAGATCGGCCCGAAGGTCCAGGCCGGCGTCCGGCTGCAGAGCCGCTGGGGCATGATCTGGCAGGACTGGTGGGAGAACGGCGATCTCAAGGCCGGCGTCCACGACACCTCCGGCGAGTCGCTCGGCATGAACCACGCCGCGTACATGAAGCTGCGCGGCGCGTTCTTCCGGATGGCGCCGCCGATCCCGACCGTGCGGTGGGTGACCATCGGCTCGACCGACTACTCGATGTGGAACGAGTGGACGATCGGGAAGTCCCGCTACATCGACCGCGACAACGGCTCCGGCATCTTCTTCGAGGGCGACGCGCTCGCCCAGAAGAAGCTCGCCTACACCGTCGGCGCGATGGCCGCGCCGAAGCTCTGGGCCGGCCCCGGCTGGCAGACCGGCATCAAGGACAACGACCCGAAGGCGTCGCTCTACGGCACCGACTGGGCGTTCGCGGCGAAGCTCGACAGCCAGACCACCTCCGAGCTCCGCACCCGCCTCATCGCCACCTGGCTGCAGGACTGGGAGGCGGACAAGTACAGCCCCTTCCTCACCGGCACGCCCAGCGCGGCCCGCAACGCCGACCACGGCGTGGCGCTCGACACCCGGTTCCGCGGCGTCAACGTGACGCTCGACGGCACCTACCAGCCGGAGTGGTACGACAAGCTGAACCTCACCGGCCTCGTCGCGTACTCCAACAACTACGTGAACCCGACCTACGCGACGAACCTCGTCACGAACGGTCAGGGCTTCTCGCCGGTGGTCTTCCGGCAGGACGCGAGCGGCAAGGCGGTCGCCTCGGTCGGCTACGCGGGCAAGCTCGACTTCGAGCTCTTCGACCCGTGGGACAACGGCCTCTCGCTCAAGGGCGAGTACTTCAACATCGGCTCCGAGTACAACGCCGTCATGGGCTCCCGCCGCGAGGCGGACGTGCTCCTCACCGACGGCATCATCACCGGCGGCTTCACCCGCGGCGGCCAGCTCCCCACGCTCAACCTGGCGAACGAGTTCGTCGACTGGGACGAGCCCTGGTACGAGACGGCGATCGGCTGGACCGGCGGCACCCTCGTCGGCGAGTTCGTGAAGGGCAACCTCAAGGCGAGCCTCGAGGGGACCGTCATCGGCTACAACACGAACGCCCAGAACCGCGACGTGAAGAAGCAGTTCCCGGACTTCCTCTACACCTCCGGCTTCACCGACACGACCGCGTACACCGCGGACTCCGACTACGCGAACGTCTACGACCGCGGCCGCGATCCCCGCAGCGTCTACGCGCAGTGGCAGGACCGCGCGACCTGGCTGTCGGTGCTCAACGTGCAGTACCTCCTGCCGAAGGGCGCGGTGCTCAACGGCAAGCTGAAGTACGTCCACGACTCCGACAAGCGGATGAAGACCAACGCGGACGACGACTACCTGGGCAAGGCGGCCCTCGGGTTCGTGTCGCTCACCCTCCAGCCCACGAACGAGCTCAAGACCACGGTCGGCTACGAGTTCACGAAGTGGGACGAGGCGAAGCGGAACGGCACGCAGGAGGGCGGCTTCTACGACACCACGACGACCCGCCACACCGCCCGGGCCGGCTTCTCCTACGCGTTCGGCGGCGCGCTGATCTCGTACCAGCTCGAGTACTTCCACAAGAACCTGAACCGCGACGAGCGCGCGTACTACGACATGGTCTGGAACGTCTGGCGCTCGAAGGCGACGTTCGAGGTGGCCTGGTGATGACGAACCGCACGCTCCCCGCCCTCTGCACCGTCCTCGCCCTCTCGGGTTGCGGGCTCGAGAACCTGTTCACCAACGTCGCCCACCAGGCGTACGAGCGGCCGGCCTCGCGCATCGTCGGCACCTTCACCGGCAACGACAATGTGAAGGGGATCGATGCGTCGAAGTTCACGGTCCTCGACCCCGCGGGCGCCGCGTTCACCTCCGACGTGCTGTTCCAGGCGACCGCCAAGGGCTCGGCCTACGACGTCCGGCTCGCCTCCTCGAAGTACAAGATGGTCCGGATGCAGCTGCAGGTCGGCAACTTCGCAGCCCGGGCGATCGTCCCGTCGGTCGGCGAGGAGACCACGATCTCCGTGGACCTCTCGCCCCGCACGATGACCGAGACCCTCATCGTCGAGGCGCGGCTCTCCGCGCAGGGGAAGTCCTTCGGGACGCTCAGCCCCGAGGCCTTCGCAGGGGCGAGCGAGAACATCCGCGCCGCCTTCGACGTGGCCGGGCCGACCCAGACCCTGCTGCGCATGGTGGAGCGCCTGATGAAGGCGGGCGACCCCACGATCAACGCCCCGGACCCGTACTTCTTCACGGTCCCGACCTACAACCCGGACTTCTCGGTGAAGGAGAGCGCGCTCTCCGCGACCTGGCTCGGCCTCACGCAGATGGACTACACGGGCGACGACCGCACCGACACGACCACGACCGAGTTCGACACCCTCCTCGGCCAGGTGGCGCAGCTCTACCGCCCCGAGGGCTGCAAGGATCCGGACCGGCTCCGCCTGATGTTCACGGTCGACTTCAACGCCACCGCCCTCAACGGCAACTGCGGCGCCATCGATCGGTTCAAGTGGGCGAAGGACAAGCCGGGCAAGACCATGTACTTCGTCGGCTGGGTCCACCAGGAGTCGGAGGTCCAGGACCCCGCGATCAACACGCTCGTCGGCGCGAGCTCGCCCAACCAGATCCAGATGTACGACGACGGCACGAACGGCGACGAGACCGCCGGCGACAACGTCTACACGGTCTACTTCGACGTGCCCCGCGACCCCGCGAAGCGGCTCCGCCTCGGCTACAAGTACACCTGGGGCCTGCGCGGCCAGCCGTGGTCCGGCAGCGAGGAGTGGCCGGGCAACTCGCGCATCATCCAGGTCGAGGACCTGAACAACGACGGGTTCGTCTACCGCCGCGACGTGTTCAGCGACGAGGCCACCAACAAGGACAAGTCGAACCTCAACACCTCCGGCAACGGCGTGGTCGGCTGGGACACCGACCTCCACGCGTGCGGCCCGGAGGCGCGCGAGAACAAGTGGGTGAAGGGCAGCGCCTGCGCCTGCGGCGCCTACCACACCCCCACCTCGGTCGGCCCCATCACCGTGGCCGAGCCGGCCGGAGGTTGCCAGCCGTAGAGAGTGATGCACGCAAGACCGCGTCCGGGCAGGTCAGCCCGGACGTGCTACCCCGCAGCAAGGAGTCCAGATCATGACGAAGAAGCTCCTCCTCGCCTCCCTCGCCGCCGCCGCCCTCGCGGCGTGCGGCAGCGACAGCAACAACGACACGAACACCTGCACGGGCACCCCGTTCGCGCAGCCCGCCGGCACCGTCGCCGTGAACTTCACGGTCGACGACTCCGTCAACAAGCTCTACGGAACCGGCGACCTGGAGTGGAAGGGCCAGATGCTCTACAACTCCACGACCCGCGTCGTGACGGTGGACGACACCTGGGGTGGCCCGTTCGCGAAGCTGTACGACGACGGTCCGTGGGCCTGCGGCGGCCACGAGCCCGCGGGCGCGACGGCCGGCGACAACAAGTGGGGCACCACGGTGTTCGTCGCGAAGCCGGCCACCGGCTCGACCACGATCTCCTACGGCCTCCAGGACGCGTACTACCAGACCACGTTCGGCAACGGCTGGATCTGGCCGGGCTCGAACGGCTCCTTCGTCGTCTCCTCCACGACGACGGGTGAGGTCACCGCCCAGGGCCTGACGATCCCGGCCTCCGGCACGACCGACTTCCAGCTCGTCATCGACAAGAACGCGCTCGACACGACGAACGGCCCGTGGAGCACCGCCACCGTCAAGGTGAAGGGCTCGGCGTGGGCCTGGGGTGAGGTCACCCTGGCCGACGACGGGACGAAGGGCGACGCCACCGCCGGCGACGGGAAGTACACCTTCGTGCTCTCGAACTACGTGGGCGCGGGCAAGCCCTTCAAGCACACGGGCCTGCTGAAGAGCGGCGCGACGGCCGAGTTCATCTTCGTGCTCAACGGCGTCGAGTACAAGCTCGCGAACGGCAACGCGGCCACCACCGGCGTCACCGCCGGCACGAAGGCCTCGGGCGCCGGCTCGTTCACGAACGCGACGATCAGCATCATCGCGAACAAGAACTCCGCCATCACCGTTCCGTAAGCACCTCGGACCGGAGTAGCCTCGGGGAGCCGGCGGGGAAGCCCGCCGGCTCTTCTTCTTCCGGAGCACCGCCCCTTGAGACCCGCCGCCCTGCTCGCGCTGTTCCTCGCCGGCGCCGTCCCTTCCCCGGCCGCGGGGCGAGGTGCCGCCGCCCCGCGCCTCGTCGTCTCGTTCGACGACCCGGCCGGCGACGCCTACGGCCCCGGGAGCTACGAGCCGCCGGGCGACCCCCAGTTCCAGGACGGCGACTTCGACCTGCGCCGCTTCGCCGTGCTCGTGGACGGCGACGACGTCATCCTCGAGGTGACACTCGGCGCGCCGATCCGCCGCCCCGACGCGCCCCAGCGCACGAACTCCACCTCCATCGATCTCCTGAACGGCATCTACCTCCAGAACGTCGACGTCTACGTCGACACCGACCGCACCCGGCCCGGCGCCGCGGCCTGCATCCCCGGGCGGCGCGTCGCCTTCGCCGGCAACCGGACCTGGGAGCGCGCCGTCGTGCTCACCCCGCAGCCCGGCCCGGCGCGGGCGGTCATCCAGGAGGCGCTCGGCCCGGACGCGGCGCGCGTCGTCGTGCCGGACGGGATCCTCACCCGCGGCCGCACGCTCGTCGCGCGGCTGCCCGCGGCGGCCCTCGGCGGCACGCCCGAGCGGTCCTGGGGCTGGTCGGTCCACGTCTCCGGCGCCCGCTGGGAGCGGAGCTTCGGCGTGCTCGATCGGTTCCGCGACGCGCGCGAGCTCGACGCGTTCACCATGCCCGTGAACGGCGTCCGCGAGGCCTACGCGTTCGGCGGCGCCCCCTCCGGCCAGGCCTACCCTCGCGTGGTCGACGTCCTCCTGCCGCCGGGCGTGGACCAGAAGAAGGTGCTCGGCGCCTCCGACGCGCGCACCGGCGCGTTCGCGCGGGTCCCGTTCGTCTACGGCGACGGCGCGGATCCCTTCATGCCCGAGGGTGGCGTCACCCCACCCCCGGCGACCGCCCCATCCTCCCCCGGCGCCGCGGCGAGCGCGGCGCCGCTGCCCGAGGCGCTCGCCCCGCGCGCACTGCCGCGCCCGGACGCCGCGCCCCCGGCGGTCCACGGGGCCTGGACGGTCGCCGACGTGTCCGGCGACCTCGTCACCATCGCCGGCCCCACCGCCGGCCTCGCCGCGCTCCGCATCGGCCACGTGCTCGGCCCGGACGGCGCGACGGTCGCCCGGGTCGTGGTGGGGCGGGTCGTCGAGGGCGGCATCACGGCGAGCGTCGTCGAGGGGCGGGACCGGATCGTGCGCGGCGCGGCGGTCCGCTTCGACGCCCCATGAACGTCCTCGGGATCTCGGCCTACTACCACGACGCGGCGGCCTGCCTGCTCGTGGACGGCGCGCCGGTCGCCGCGGCGCAGGAGGAGCGCTTCAGCCGCGTGAAGCACGACGCGCGCTTCCCCGCCCGCGCCATCGCGGCCTGCCTCGCCCAGGGCGGGCTCGGGGTCGGGGACCTCGACGCGGTCGCCTTCTACGACAAGCCGTTCCTGAAGCTCGAGCGGATCCTCGAGACCCACCTCGCCGTCGCGCCGCGGGGGCTCGCGGCCTTCCTCGCGGCCATCCCGGTCTGGATCGGCGAGAAGCTGTGGGTCCCCGACGCGGTCGAGGAGGCGCTCGGCTTCCGCGGCCCGGTGCTGTTCCCCGAGCACCACCTCTCCCACGCGGCCTCGGCGTTCTTCCCCTCCCCCTTCGAGCGGGCGGCCTTCCTCACCGTCGACGGCGTGGGCGAGTGGGCGACCGCGTCGTGGGGCGTCGGCAGGGAGGGCAAGGTCGAGCTCCAGGCCGAGCTCCGCTTCCCGCACTCGCTCGGGCTGCTCTACTCCGCGTTCACGACGTTCTGCGGGTTCCGCGTGAACTCCGGCGAGTACAAGCTCATGGGGCTCGCCCCGTACGGCGAGCCGCGCTACGCGCAGGCCATCCGGGAGCACCTCCTCGATCTCCGCCCCGACGGCTCGTTCCGGCTCGACACCTCCTACTTCGGCTACCTCGGCGGCCTGTCCATGACGAACGCCCGCTTCGAGCGGCTGTTCGGCGGGCCGCCCCGCCGGCCCGAGGCCCCGCTCACCCGGCGCGAGCTCGACCTCGCCCGCTCGGTGCAGGAGGTGACCGAGGAGATCGTGCTGCGGATGGCCGCCCACGTCCGCCGGGAGACCGGCGAGCGGGACCTGTGCCTCGCGGGCGGCGTCGCGCTCAACTGCGTCGCGAACGGGAAGCTCGTCAGGGCCGGCACGTTCGACCGGCTCTGGATCCAGCCCGCCGCGGGCGACGCGGGCGGGGCGCTCGGCGCCGCGTTCGCGGCCGCCCACCAGCACCTCGGCGTCCCGGTGAAGCCGAAGGGCGGCCGCGACCGGATGCGCGGCGGCTTCCTCGGCCCCGCCCACGCGGACGACGCCATCGCGGCGTTCGTGCGCGAGCGCGCGCTGCCGCACGAGCGGCTCCCGGAGGCCGCCCTCCTCGATCGGGTCGCGGCGGCGCTCGAGGCGGGGCAGGTCGTGGGCTGGTTCCAGGGGCGCATGGAGTTCGGCCCCCGCGCGCTCGGGAACCGCTCCATCCTCGCCGACCCGCGCGCCCCCGACATGCAGCGCCGGCTCAACCTCGCCATCAAGTTCCGCGAGGGCTTCCGGCCGTTCGCGCCGGCCGTGCCGGAGGAGCGCGCGGCCGACTGGTTCGACCTCGACGTGCCGAGCCCCTACATGCTCCTCGTGGCGCAGGTGAAGGCGAGCCGGCTGCGCGCGCCCACCGCGGCGGAGGCCGCGCGCGAGGGGCTCGACCGCCTCTCGGTCGTGCGCTCGGAGATCCCCGCGGTCACGCACGTGGACGGCTCGGCGCGGGTCCAGACCGTGGCGCGCGAGGACAACCCGCGCCTCCACGCGCTCCTCGAGCGGTTCGGGGCGCGGACGGGCTGCCCGGTGCTCGTGAACACCTCCTTCAACGTGCGGGGCGAGCCGCCGGTCGAGTCGCCGGTCGACGCCTGGCGCTGCTTCATGAGCACCGGGATGGACCTCCTCGTGCTCGGCGATCACCTGCTCGTGAAGGCGGACCAGCCGGCGCTGCCGGACGGCGAGCGGAGGGGGCCCCGTGCGCTGGATTGACGACGTGCGCGACGGCCTCGCCGGCCTCGACCAGACCCCTCGCGCGCTGCGGCGGTTCGGCCTCCTCCTGGGCGCGGTGGCGCTCGCGCTCGGGGCCTGGCTGCTCTGGCGCGGCCACGCCCCCGGAAAGCCCCTCGTCGCGCTCGGCGCCGCGCTCCTGACGCTCGGCCTCGCCGCGCCGCTCGTGCTCGGGCCGGTCCACACCGCCTGGATGGCCCTCGCGCTCGCGCTCGGGTGGGTCGTCTCGCGGGTGCTCCTCACGGCCGTCTTCTTCCTGGCCGTGACCCCGCTCGCGCTCCTCGCCCGCCTCGCCGGGAAGCGCTTCCTCGACCTCGGCTTCGACCGCGCCGCGCCGACCTACTGGACCCGCCGGGCGCCGGACCGGCCGTCGCGGCTCGACAAGATGTACTAGAGTGCCGGTCTCCCGGGAGCCCGCGTGTCCAAGATCCGCATCGTCGGCGAGTACCTCGCCTTCCTCCGCGAGCAGAAGAAGTGGTGGATCCTGCCCATCGTGGTGGTCCTCCTCCTCCTCGGCGCCCTCATCGTCCTGACGAAGGGCAGCGCGCTCGCGCCCTTCATCTACGCGCTCTTCTAGCCGTGGCCCGCAAGAAGCCGCCCTCCGATCGTCCCCGGCCCGCGGCGACCGCACCCGCGGCGCCCCCGGCCTCGCCCGCGCGGCAGTGGGGGTTCCGGCTCTTCACCGCCGTCGTCCTGCCGCTCCTCGCCCTCGCCCTGCTCGAGGGCGGGCTGCGCCTCGCCGGCTACGGCGTCGCCCCCGGCTTCACGCGCCCCTGCGAGGCGGCCGGCGTGCCGTCGTTCTGCGAGAACCCGGACTTCACGAGGCAGTTCTTCCCGCCGGCGCTCGCCCGGCGGCCGAGCGCCTTCGCCTTCCCGCGCGAGAAGGGCCCGCGCACCGCGCGGGTCTTCGTGGTCGGCGAGTCCGCGGCCCAGGGTGACCCGGAGCCGGCCTTCGGCGTCGCGCGCTTCCTCCAGGCGATGCTGGAGGCCGCGCTGCCCGGCGTGAAGGTGGAGGTCGTGAACGCAGGGGTGGTCGCGGTGAACTCCCACGCGCTGCTCCCGATCGTCCGCGACCTCGCCGGCCGCGGCGGCGACGTGGTCGTCGTCTACGCGGGCAACAACGAGGTCGTGGGCCCCTACGGCAACGGGACGGTGCTCACCGGCCGGCAGCCGCCGCTCGGTCTCGTCCGCACCGCGGTCGCCCTGCGCTCGACGCGGATCGGCCAGCTGCTCGCCTCGGCGCTCCTGCCGCGCGGGGAGGCGAGCCCCGACGCGTGGCGCGGCATGGAGATGTTCCTCGGGCAGCAGGTCCGGGCCGACGACCCGACCATGGCGGGCATCTACGCCGCCTGGGAGGCGAACCTCCGCGACCTCGTGCGGGCGGCGCGAGAGGGCGGCGCGCGCGTCGTCGTCGGCACGATGTCCACCCGGCTGCGGGGCTTCGCGCCGTTCGCCTCGCTCCACCGGCCGGGGCTCCCGGCCGCGGACCTCGCCCGCTGGGACGCGGCCGTGGCGCGGGGGACGGCCGCGGCGGACGCCGGCCGCGCCGCCGAGGCGCTCGCCGCGTTCCGCGAGGCGGCCGCCGTCGACGACGGCCACGCCGAGCTCGCCTACCGGATGGCGGAGGCGACCTGGGCGCTCGGCGACCGCGCCGCGGCGCGCGCCCTCTACGCGCGCGCCCGCGACCTCGACACCCTGCGCTTCCGCGCGGACTCCCGCGAGAACGCGCTCGCCCGGGAGGTGGCCCGCGCCGCCGGCGACGGCGTCGCGCTCGTCGACGGGGAGGCGGCCGTGGACGCCGCCGACCCCGAGGGGCTCGCGGGCGGCGCCCTCCTCTGGGAGCACGCGCACCTGACGCCGGAGGGGAACCACGCGCTCGCCGCGGCGCTCCTCCCGGAGGTGGTCGCCGCCCTCCCCGCGGACCTGCGCCCCGCCGGCGCCCCGGCCCCGCTCCCGTTCGAGGCCTGCGCCGCGCGCCTCGCCTTCACCGGCTTCGACCGCGCGCGCGTCGCGCGCGAGGTGCTCTCCCGCCTCTCCCGACCGCCCTTCACGGCCCAGCTCGACCACGCCGCCCAGGTGGCGGCCGTGGAGGCGATCCGCGCGCGCGGGGCGGCCGAGCCGCCCGAGGAGGCCGAGGCCGCGTACCGGCGCGCCCTCGCCGCCGCCCCGGACGATCCCTGGCTCCTGCGCGGGCTCGCGCGCCACCTCGACGCCCTCGATGACCAGGCCGTGCGCGCCGGGCGCCGCCCCGAGGGGCGCTCCGTCGAGCCGCTCCGCCGGGCCCTGCAGCTGCTGCCCGACGCCGCCGACCTCCGCCAGCTCCTCGCCGAGGCGCTCCTGCGGGTGGGACGCCTCCCCGAGGCCGCCCGGGAGGCCGAGGAGCTCCTCCGCCGCCGCCCCGATCACGCGGGCGGCCACTACACCCTGGGCTCCATCCTGCTCCGGCAGAACCGCACCGGCGACGGGAAGAAGCACCTCGAGCGGGCGCTGGCGCTCGATCCGGGCCAGCTCGGCGCCCACCTCGAGCTCGCGAACCTCGCCGCCATGCGGGCCGACGGCCCCGAGGCGGCGCGGCACCTCGAGCTCGCGGTGCGCCAGCGCCCCGACGACGCCACGGTGCAGGGCCTGCTCGTGCGGCTCTACGAGCTCCAGGGCCGGCGCGCCGAGGCGGCCGCGAAGGCGCGCGAGGGCGCGGAGCGGCTGCGCGCGGCGGGCAACGCGGCCGACGCGGCGGCGCTCCTGGACCGGGCGCGGGCGCTCGAGGCCGGCGCCGCCCCTACCCCTTCACCGAGCCCGCGGTGAGGCCCGAGACCAGGTACTTCTGCAGGTAGAAGAACAGGGCCATGATCGGCAGGGACACGATGATCGAGCCCGCCGCGAAGTAGCCCCACTGCTGCTGGAAGCCGCCCACGAAGAACCGGAGCCCCACCGGCGCCGTGTACATGCTCTCCTGGTCCATGAAGGTCGCGGCCAGGATGAACTCGTTCCAGGCGGTCATGAACGAGAAGAGCGCGGTGATGGCGATCGCCGGCTTCGCGAGCGGCAGCACCACCGACCAGAAGATCTTCCCGGCGCTCGCGCCCTCGATGACCGCCGCCTCCTCGAGCTCCTTCGGGATGGTGTCGAAGTAGCCCTTCAGCATCCAGACCGAGAACGGGATGGAGGTCGTCGAGTAGACGATGATGAGGCCCCAGTGGCTCGAGCCGAGCCCCAGCCACTGCACGATGATGATGTAGAGCGGGATGAGGGTCAGCACGCCCGGGAACATCTGCGAGACGAGGAACGACATCATCCCGAACCGCCGGCCGGGGAACTTGAAGCGGCTGAACGCGTAGGCAGCGGTGCAGGCGAGCGCCACGCCCACCACGGTGGAGGCGATCGCGATGACGATGCTGTTCGCGATCCAGCGCCCGAAGGGCTGGTCGGCCATCACGGACGTGAAGTTCGAGAGGGACCAGGCCTGCGGCCAGGGCATCACGGCCCGCAGCCGGTCGAGCACCCCCGGGTCGGCCGGGAGGTCCGCGATCGCGAGGCTCTGCTTGCCGGAGAACGCGATCGAGACGACCCAGAGCACCGGGTAGACCGTGTAGAGGACCGTCAGGACGAGGAAGGTGTGGAGGACCCAGTGCGGGGTGCGCTCCTCGCGGCGTGAGGTGGCCATCTAGATCCCCTCCGTCGCGCGGGTGACCCGGTTCTGGAAGTTCCCGTAGACGAGCAGGATCCCGAAGATCACCGTCGCGTACGCGGCCGCGTAGCCGTACTGGTACTTCTGGAACGCGAACTTGTACGCCTGGGTGATCAGGATCTCGGTGGCGCCGTTCGGCTCGCCGCCGGTCACGAGGAAGATGATGTTGAACATGTTGAAGGTCCACACCACCGACAGGATCACGGCGGGCACGAGCGCCGGCCGGAGCGACGGGAGCGTGATGGCCTTGAACTGCTGCCAGCGCGTGGCGCCGTCCACCCGCGCCGCCTCGTAGAGGTCGGCCGGGATGGACTGCAGGGCGCCGAGCGACACGACCATCATGAACGGGAACGAGAGCCACCCGTTCGTGGCGAAGGCGGTGAGGAAGCTCGTGAACGGCGTCTCGAACCAGCTGATGGGCGCGACGCCGAACATCGCGAGCACCTGGTTCACCACCCCGAACTGGCGGTGGAACATGCCCTTCCAGATGAGCGCGGTGATGTAGTTCGGCATCGCCCACGGGAGGATGAGCACCACCCGGTAGAACGGCCGCAGCGCGAGGTCCTTCGTGTTGAGGACGAGCGCGAGGAGCAGGCCGAACGAGACGCCGAAGGCGACGTTCGTCACCGTCCAGGCGACGGTGAAGAAGAAGGTCCAGTAGAAGTTGAGGTAGTTCCAGACCGGCGCGCCGTCGGCGCCCTTCGTGATGATCGAGAAGTCGCCGAGGATCTCGAGGTAGTTCTTGAAGCCCACCCAGAGCTCTACGAGCGGCTTCGACTGGTTCGTGAGCGTCTGCTCGGTGAACGACAGCGCGATGCCGTAGAAGAACGGGAAGAAGACGAGGATCAGGGTTCCGACCATCGCGGGCGCGATGTACGCGTAGGCCTGGCGGTGGACCCGCAGGGCCTTCCCGGTGGCCGCGGCGAAGCCGAGGCCGAAGAAGGCGAGGAGGACCAGGCCCGTCACGGCGGTGGCCCAGAGCGTCGAGCTCCCGCCGGAGGCGAGCCCGGCGAGCTCTCGCGCGGCGCCGGCCGGATCGAGCGCCCCGGCCTCGGTCAACAGGCCCCGCGGCTGGCGCATGAGATCCCGATCCCAGAGGCCGGGCTTCAGCGTCGGCTCCACCGCGACGCCCGCCGCCTGGAGCAGCCCGGCGGTCTCGGCCCCGGCGCCCTGCGCCTGCGCGGCGATGCGACCCTGCGCGGCCGCCCCGGCCCGGGCGAGCTCGGCGCGCGCGGCGAGCGCGTGGCCCAGGGCGGCGAGCACGAAGCAGGCGACCGCGGTGGCGACGAGCGGCCAGCGGCCGCGGACGAACCGGCCGGCGACGGCGAAGGCGAGGACGCCGCCGAGGATGGCCGCGAGCGCCGCCACCGGCGACGGCGGCGGCTGCGCCGGGAACGGCGCGGTCGTGAGCTCGGCCATGCCGGCCACCTCGCCGTCGCGCTCGAGCGGCGACGCGAGCGAGCGGCTCCCCCCGGCGCCCACCTCGACCTCGAGCTCCCGCTGGACCGCCCCGCCCTCGCGGTTGGCGTTCACCGAGCCCTTGAGGCGCTGGGCGCGGTCGTAGGTGCCCTTCTCGTCCTTCGAGAGCCGCCGCGGCGCCGCCTTGTCGCCCACGTCCCCGGGCGCGGTGGAGGCCTCGAGGCGCGCCCCGGAGAGGAGCACGATGCGCGCGTGCGTGCCGGCCGGCTGCGCCTTCTGCCAGCCCTCGACGGCGGCGCGGAGCTTCTCGCCGTCGTCGCCGGTGCGGGCGGCGAGCTCGGAGAGCGCGCCGAGGGAGACGATCGCGCGCCGGGTGTCGGCGTCCCGGTCGAGCTGGGCGTGCGCGCCCCGGAGGAGCGCCGCGCCGCCGCCCACGGCGACGAGGAGCCCGAGGCCGACGCCCCAGAGGAGGCGGTTCCGGTCAGGCGAGGTGGCCATGGCGGCCTCCCTACTTCTTGTGGAGCGTGGCGACGTCCTTCTCGATCGCCTTCTGCGCGGTGCCGAGGGCGTCCTTCGGTGACGTGCCGCCGGCGATGATCTTGTTGAGCGCGGTCGTGGCCGGGCTCCACATCATCGTCATCTCGGGCAGGTTGGGCATCGGCACCGCCACGTCGACCTGCTTGCGGAACGCCGAGAGGACCCAGTCGCCCTTCACGGCCGCGTCGTCGTAGACCGCCTTCACGGCCGGCGTCTGCCGCCCCTCGAGCGCCATGATCTTCGCGGCCTCGACGTCGGTGATGTACTTCACGAACTCGAAGGCGGCCTCCTTCTGCTTGCAGGGCGCCGTCACGAACGCGCCCTCGACGGTCATCCACGGCCGCATCGGCTGGCCGCCGGCCTCGGTGATCTTCGGCAGCGGCGCGAGCCCGTAGTCGATGTCCTTCGAGACCTCGCCGAGGAACCAGGGGCCGGTGAACACGATGCCGGCCTTGCCCTCGTTGACGAGCGCGGTGATGAGCGCGACCGACGGCTCCGCGGGCATGAAGCCGGCCTTCGTCCAGTCGACGAGGAGCTGCATCGCCTTCACGTTCGGCGCGGCGTCCATGGTCGGCTGCGCGCCGGGGCCGAAGACCGCGCCGCCGAAGCCGTTGATCATCGAGGCCGCGTAGTAGAAGTCGCCGTAGGCCCAGGCGAGGCCGAAGCGGCCCGCCGCCTTGTTCGTGAGCTCCTTGCCGACCTTCACGAGGTCCGCCGTGGTGGCCGGCGGGGTCTTCACGAGCTTCTTGTTGTAGAGCATCGTGATGACCTTGTAGTTGAACGGCAGCGCCCACAGGCTGCCGCGGTAGGTCAGGGCCTGGATGGTGGTGGGGATGAACTTCCCCTTCGCGGCGTCGTCCACGTAGAAGTCGATGGGCTCCACCGTGTTGCCCGCCGCGATCCAGCCGCCCATCCGGTCCTGCGCGTAGATGAAGACGTCCGGCCCCTTGCCGCGCGGCACGGCCGCCGAGATCTTGTCGGCGAAGGCGTCGAACGGCACCGCGAGCGGCGAGACCTTCACCTTCGTGGTCGGCTTCGCGTTGTAGGTGGCGACCACCTTCTCGAACGCGGTCTTCTCCGCGCCGCGGTAGGCGTGCCACACGACGAGATCCTGCGCCGAGGCGACGCCGGCGAGGGCGAGGCCGAGCACTGCGAGGGCGAGCTTCTTCATGGCGTTCGTGCTCCGGGTTCCTGGGTGAGACCCTTCGTGACCCGTTCGTCCTGAGCCTGTCGAAGGACGAACGGTATTCGGATCAGTCGCCGATGCGGGCCTGGCTCTCGGCGTCGAACAGGTGCAGGGCGTCGAGCTCGAGCTTCACCTCGAGCTTCGCGCCGATGGGCGCCGGGCGGTGCGGGTCCTGCTTGAAGACGAGCGCGTCCTCGCCGGCCTTCGCGTGGACCACCACCTCGTCGCCAAGGGGCTCCGCGATCTCGACCGTGACCGGCACCGTGACCGTCGGCCCGCCGCGGCCGCTCCGGCCCTCGGGCAGCACGTTCTCCGGTCGCACGCCCACCACGACCTTCGCGCCGGCCCGGCCAGCGAGCGCGGCGGCGGTGGCGCGCGGGAACGGGATCTTCACGCCCGCGGCGGCGATGGCGCCGTCGGCGATCACCCCGTTCACGAAGTTCATGGGCGGCGAGCCGATGAACGCCGCGACGAACAGGTTCGCCGGGTGCTCGTAGACCTCGAGCGGCGTGCCGACCTGCTGGAGCTTCCCGGCGTGGAGCACCGCGATGCGGTGCCCCATGGTCATCGCCTCGATCTGGTCGTGCGTGACGTAGATGCTCGTGACCTCCAGGCGGGCCTGGAGCTTCTTGATCTCCGCCCTCATCTGGACGCGCAGCTTGGCGTCGAGATTCGAGAGCGGCTCGTCGAACAGGAAGACCGCGGGCTTGCGCACGATGGCGCGGCCGAGGGCCACGCGCTGGCGCTGGCCGCCGGAGAGCTCCTTGGGCTTGCGCGTGAGGAGCTGGTCGATGGCGAGGATCTGGGCGGCCTCGTCGACGAGCCGGTCCATCTCCGCCTGCGGCGTCTTGCGGATGCGCAGGCCGAACTCGAGGTTCTCGCGCACCGTCATGTGCGGGTAGAGCGCGTAGCTCTGGAACACCATCGCGATGTCGCGGTCCTTCGGCGGGACCTCGTTCACGACCTTGTCGCCGATGGAGATGGTGCCGCCGGTCGCGTCCTCGAGCCCGGCCACCATGCGGAGCGCGGTGGACTTCCCGC
Source organism: Anaeromyxobacter sp. (assembly GCA_046351695.1). Classification (GTDB taxonomy): domain Bacteria; phylum Myxococcota; class Myxococcia; order Myxococcales; family Anaeromyxobacteraceae; genus Anaeromyxobacter. The sequence goes on from JAXLYA010000006.1 coordinate 181,382, forward strand.
ACCCCGAGGGGCCGACGAGGACCATGAACTCCTTGTCCTTGATCTCGAGGTCGAGCCCCTCGATGACGCTGACCTGACCGAACCGCTTCTGGACGTTCTTCAGGACGACTGCTGCCATCCGAGAGCCCCCGGGTGCGTGCGCGTGTGCGCCGCTTGTAGCACGGGATCCCGCGCAGGGCAGCGGCCCGAAAGGCCCGTTCGGGCCTGCGTCCTGGACGGAATGACGCAGCGCGGCGTCGTGATCGTTTTCGCGGCCGCGCTCAGCGGTTCCGGCCGCCCCGGAGCCGGCGCAGCGCCCGATCGCGCAGGGAGGCCGCGTCCTCCCGCCGCACGAGCCCCACGGCGAGCGAGGCCGCCGAGAACGCCGTCACGCAGAGGGGGATGCCCACGTACGGCGGGAGCGGCGGCAGCGCCAGAAAGAGGCCGAACGTGGCCGCCCCGGCCGCCACCGCGCGGGCGAGGTCGGCCGCGAGCGCGAGCTCGAGCGCGCCGCGGGGCAGGAGCGTCACCGCCCCGAGGAAGACGAGCAGCTCGCTGCCGCCGTATGCGGCGGCGATCCCGAGGCCCCCGTTCCCCCGGGTCGCCTCGAAGTGCGGCACGAGCCAGAGGGCGAGCGCGGTCCCGGCCGCGATGGTGAAGGCCTTCAGCACCACGAACCGGTTCGCGCGCCCGGTGGCGACCGCGGCGTGGCCGAGCTGGACGTCCACGTAGGTGAGGAAGAGCCCGGGCGCGTACGCCGCGAGCACCTCCGCCGACGGCCCGAAGCCCTGCCGCCCGTAGATGAGGCCCACCGCCACGTCCGCGAAGCGCCAGGTGCCGACCGCACCGAGGGCGCCGAGCCAGAGCACCGGGCGCAGCGTGAGCCGCATCGCCGGCCGGAGCTGGGCCGGGGAGTCGGCGGCGCGGCTGAGGTGCGGGTAGGTCGCGGCGGCGATGATGCCGGCCGGGGCGAGCAGCGTCCCCGCGATGTTGCGGGCCGCGCCGAACCACCCCACGGCCTGGCCGGTCGCGAGCTTCGAGAGCACCACGGCGTCGAGGTACGGCTGCACCGAGTTCGCCACGGCGAGCGCGAGGAGCGGCAGGCTCCCCGCCACGACCTCGCGGGCGCCCGCGCGCGTGGCCGACAGCGGCGGCGCGCCCATCCGCCGGTAGAGCCCGGCCGCGAGCAGCACCGCGGCGACGCCCGCGGCCGCCTGGGCCCCGAGCACCCCGCCCACGCCCAGCCCGAGCCAGAGCGCGGGCACGGCGAGCGCGAAGGCGGCCGCCTTGTTGAGCACGGTCACGCCCGCGTCGAGGTCCATGCGGTCGCGGCCGCGGAACACCATCCCGTGGGCCTGGGCGAGCGAGAGCGGCAGCGCCGCGGCGACCGCGGCCGCGGCGAGGCCGAGGATCCTCGGCTCGTAGCCGAGGAGCCAGGCGACGACGACGGTGGGGAGCACGATCGCGACCGCGCCGCCGGCGCGCAGCGCGAGGGCGCTCCCGAGGAGCAGCCCGGCGCGGTCCGGCGCGCGGGCGATCTCGCGGATGACGAAGAGGCCTCCGCCCCACTCGACCACCACGAACGAGAACGCCGCCATCGTGGTCACGAGGAAGAAGACCCCGAAGTCCTTCGGGCCGAGCGTCCGGCCGAGCGCGGCGCTGTAGGCGATCGCGATGGCGGTGGTGGTCGCCTGCCCGAGGAGCAGGTGCAGGATGTTCCGCCCGATGCGCGCGCCCGCGCCCGCCGGTGCTCCGGGGCCCGCGCCGGCGGCGGCCGGGGCGCCGGCGGCCGCGCTCACGCGCCGTCCTTCGCCGGCGGGGGCCGCTTCTCGCGCGGCTTCTGCGCCGGCCTCGGCTTCTGCTCCGGCGGCTTCTTCTCGGGCGCGGCCGCGAACGGCAGGATCGCCTCGAGGGCGGGGCCGGCCACCCGCTCGAGCGTCACGCCGGCGGCCTCGAGCTCCGCCAGGATCCGCCCGGTCAGCGCCCGCTCCGCGGCGCGATCCGGCGCGGCGGGCTCCGCCTTCGCCTCGGGCTTCTCGGGCCCCGCCTCGCGCGCCTCGTCCACCTGCGCCTTCACCGGGTTCTGCCGGCCCTCGCCGCCCTCGCCGCGCGAGAGCGCGCGCCGGAGGTCACCGAGGTGGGCCTTCGCCCAGTGGACGCTCCCGCGCCGGAAGAGCTGGAGGGTGCGGGTGGGCAGCACCTCCGCGCCCCAGTTGCCCTTGTAGTAGGCGTAGTCGGCGAAGAGGTTCAGCGAGGGCTTCCCGCGCGCGATCGCCTCGCCCGCCGAGAGGAGCGACATCAGGTTGCCGGGGCCGAGCGCCTGGAACGCGGCGTCGTAGCAGATCTCGAAGCCGTACAGCGTGCCCGCATACTCGCCGAAGACGAACCCGCTCACCGCCGCGCCGTCGAGGAGGAGGAGCTGGAACGAGAGCGCGAGCGCCTGGTCCGGCCGGCAGAGCTCCCGGTGGAGCGCGAGCCGCGCCGGGTGGCGCGCGACGCCGTGCTCGCGCTTCCAGCTGCGCCGCTCGACGTCGAGGTAGAGCTCGAGCAGGGGCCCACGGCCGCGCGGGTCCCTGCAGGTGACGAGCTCCACCGTGCCCGCCGAGAGGAAGCGCCGCCCGAGCCGCGCCACGGTGTGCTTCCACCCCTTCTTGAGCGCGCCGTACCAGGCCGCGAGGTCCGGCTGGGCGGTGGGGATGATCGCGGTCGGGAGCCCGTCGCGGACGCGCGCGTGGACCCCCGGGATCCGCTCGCCGTCTGCGGGGAGGAGCGCGGAGCACGGCTCGAGGTTCGCGAGCTCGAGCACGCTCCAGCCCCGGGTGGCGAGGAGCGCCTCCCGGAACGCGCGCGCGCAGCGCGCCTCGTCGGCGGGCCGGGCGACGAGGTCCGGGCGGTCGGCGTCGTGGGTGACGAAGAACTCGAGCTTTCGCTCGGTGATCCCGGCCACCCGGGCGCTCGTCCAGCGCAGCGGGAGGAACCCGACGAGGCGCTCGCCGTCCACGGCCGCGAGGAGGTGCGGCTCCGCGCCCGGCCCGGCGTACTCGTCGTGGTCGATGAAGGCCGAGAGGACGTCCGGGTCGTTGAACGGGGTCGGGCGGCGCGTCTCGAGGACGAGCGCGCGGAGCCCGCGTTCGAGGAGCGGGTTCCCTCGCACCGCGCGCAGGACCCTCACGGCCGGTGCAGGCGCCGTCCCCTCCACCACGCTCTTCTGGCTGGCTGCCGGCATGCGCGCTCTACGGCCGGTGTGGCCGTCGATCCCGCGACAGCCTACCATCGCCTGTGGCAACCTCGACGCCAGCGTGGTCGCGGGCGGTGTCCCGCGACGGAGGGAGTCCGTTGCAGAGCCCACCCGCGGCAGGAGTCCGGAGCGTCGAGCTCGAGCGGCTGCGGCACCGGCGCCAGTTCGCGCTCGGGCCGCGGTTCCTGGACCGCGCCGGCTGGCGGCGCGTCGAGCTCGAGCCGGCCCTGCGGCTCACCGCGCACCCCGACCTCGCGGTCACGCACACGGCGCGGGGCGACCGCTCGGTCACGCTGCTCGGGCACCTCCTCGACCCCGACCGCCCCGACGCCACCGACGAGGCCCTCGTCGCGAGGCTCCTCGACCTGCCCCGCCTCGCCGAGGGCGCGCTCGCCGCGCTCGACCGGCTCGGCGGCCGGTTCGCGCTCGTGCTGCGCGACGGGCCCGCGGCCGTCGTCCTCCACGACGCCTGCGGGCTGCGCTCGGTCTGCTGGGCCGCCGGCCCCGGCGGCCTCTGGTGCGCCTCGTCGAGCGGCCTCGTCGCCGCCGAGCTCGGGCTCGAGCACGACCCCGAGGCCCTCGCGTTCATGGCGTCGCGGGGCGAGTCGGAGTTCTCGCTCTACTGGATGCCCGGCGACCGCACCGTCCACCGCGAGGTGCGGTGCCTCCTCCCGAACCACCTCCTCGACCTGCGCGAGGCGCGGGCGCGGCGGTTCTGGCCCGGCCCGGCTCCGCTCCCCACCGTGACGGGCGCCGCCGAGGCGGTGCCCGAGGTGGCGGGCGTGCTGCGCGGCCTCGTCGCGGCCGCGGCCCGGCGAGGCATCCCGCTCGCCATCCCGATGACCGCGGGCTGGGACAGCCGCCTCGTGCTCGCGCTCTCGCGCGAGCTCGTGGGCGCCGCCACCTGCTTCACGCTCGTGTACCCGGGCGACCGCGAGAACGCACGCGACGTGGCGGTGCCCGCGCGGCTGCTCGCGCGCCTCGGCGTGCCGCACCGGCTCGTCCCCTACCCATCCGCCGTGGACCCGGAGGTGAAGGCCGTGTTCCGGGAGAGCGCCGACGCGGTGAAGGCCTCCTACTGCGCCGACGTGCAGGCGATGCTCGAGCACCTCCCGGACGGCCTCACCGCCCTCACGGGCGACGTCGCGGAGATCGCGAAGTGCCACTGGCGGCTCCCGGGCGACCCCGAGGGCCGGGAGGCGACCGCGGCCGACCTCGGCCGGCTCTCGATGATCGGCGAGCACCCGTACGCGCTCGGCGCCTTCGACGACTGGCTCGCCGGCGCGCCCCGGGGGCCGGTGCCGCTCCTCGACCTCTTCTGCTGGGAGCAGATGGCGGGCCGCTGGCAGGCGCAGCTCAGGGCCGAGTACGACCTCGCGCAGGAGAGCCTCGCGCCGCTCGACTGCCGGGCGCTGCTCGCGCGCCTGCTCGCGGTCGATCCCGCCGCGCGGCGCGGCCCCACGTTCCCGTTCTTCGGGGCCCTCATCGAGCACCTGTGGCCCGCGACGCTGTCCGAGCCGGTCAACCCGCCGGAGCGGCCCGGCCCGCGCGCGCTCGCCGGGAAGGTCCTCCGCCGGCTCGGGCTCTACCGGTTCGTCGCGGCGCTCCGGGGCCGGCCGAGCGCGTAGCTCCTGAACGGCGCGAACGCTCCGTCCTTGGCGCGCAGGAGCGCGAGGGCCTCGCCGCGCAGGGTGCGGGGGCCGCCCCTCGCCGCGAGCGCGCGCGCCGCCTCCAGGGAGCCGGCCGGGACGCCGCGCGCGAGCGTGACGTGGAAGTGGAAGCGGCCCTCCTCCTCGAGCGGCCAGCGCGGCACGCCGCGCGCCGCGAGGGCCTCGAGCACGCGCGCCTGGAGCGCGCGGAGCGCGGGGGACGGCGCGACCTCCAGGAACACGATGCCCTCCCGGAAGCTCCCGGCGCCGGGGAGCTCGAGCTCGAGCGGCGCCTCGACCGCGGCGAGCGCGGCGAGCGCGGCCTCGAGCCCGGCGGCGTCCCCGGTCTCGAAGGAGAGCTTGAGGGTGACGTGGGGCGGCGTCTCGAGGTCCACCGCGAGCCCCAGGGTGTCCCGGAGCGCCGCCTGGACCGCCCGGACCTCCGCCGCGAGCGCGGCGTCGGCGGGGATCACCACGGCGAGCTCGTGGCGGCGCCTGAGGCGGCGCGCGATCGCCCGGACGAGCGAGCCCGACCCCATCAGAGCCCCTCGAAGACCGAGAGCAGGTGCGGCGAGCGGTTGCGCCAGGCGCCCTCCTGGTGGGGGGCGCCCTCCACCCAGACGTACTCGACCTTCTGCGCACCGCAGAGCGCGACGAGCACGTCCCTCAGCTGCGCGTTCTCGCAGAAGTTGTCCGCCGACCCGGACGCGTCGTCGCGGATGCCGTCCGCGTCGGCGTCGACGCAGCCCGCGCCCGGCCCGCCGCCGGAGTCGAGGTAGAACGTCGTGCCCGCCGGGCAGGCGGAGAGCGCCTCGAAGCGGTCGATCGGCGTCGGGTTGTGCGTGCCGTCCGCGATCGAGCCCCAGCCCATGGTGCCGGACATGCTCGCGACGAGCTGGAACGTGCCGGGGTACCGGAGCGCGTGGTGGTAGGAGATGACGCCGCCGAGCGAGGAGCCCATCACGCCGCGGACCGGGGCCGCCCCGTAGCGCGACTCCACGAACGGGATGACGGTGTGCTGCACGTAGTCGGCGTAGTCGTCGCCCCTCCCGCCCTGGCCGCCGAGGTCCTGGACGCCGGTGTACTCGGCGAACCGATCGCTGCTCTGATCGATCCCGACGATCATCGTGCCGGGCCCCGCCGCGTCCTGGAGCCGCCAGCTCCCGAACGGCTGGACCATGTCGAAGAGGTTCTTGCCGTCGTGGGCGTACATGATCCGCGCGACCGGCCCGGCCGGCACCCAGACGCGGATCGTGCGGGCGGGGATCTTCGCGTCGCCCACGCCGGGCCAGCGCTCGAGGTGCGCGCCGTCCGGCCGGACGAGCTGGATCTGGTTCTGCGGCTCCGCGGGCGGGTCCGGGTAGACGTAGCGGAGGTGCCGGCAGAGCGGGTCCGCCTGGAAGTTGCTGCCGGACCGGGGGCGCCAGAGGAATCGCGCGCCGGCGGGCTCGGCGACCGGGACGAGCGCCCAGGCGACGCCGCGATCGGTGCGGGTGGTGACGTCCGCGAACCGGCCGTTCGGCGACGACAGCGCGTAGGGCTCGGTGATGTCGACGCGCAGGGCGAACAGGAAGCCCTGGCTCGTCTGGATGGGCAGGCCGCCCGAGCGCGCGATCCGGAGCAGCCCCTCGTCCGGATCGAGGGCGCCGTCGAGGATCTGCTGGAGCGTGACGGCGTCGCCCTCCGCGGGCAGGCGCGGCACCTCCGGGCCCGACGGGCCGGAGCCGGAGCCGTGGCAGGCGACGAGGACGAGGGCGCAGGCGGCGGTGAGGACGCGCATGTGCGCATCCTTCACCGGGAACGCCGGGGGCGCAACCGCTCTACAGGGCCACGATGGCGCGGTCGACCGCGGACGCGCTCGCCCGCTTCACGCCCTCGAGCAGGCGCGCGACGCCGCCGCCGGCGAGGCCGTCCGCGACCTCGCGGGCCGCGCCGTCGAACGCGCGGCCGAGGCGGAAGAGCTCGTCGCCGCTGGGCTCGCCGGGCGCGCGCTCCTTCGGCCAGATCCGCCAGCCCGCCTCGGTCTTGCGGAGCACCATCGGGTCGCCCACCGCGAAGCGCAGCACCGCGCGGTCGCCCGCGACGACGAGCCAGGCGGTGTCGACCCGCTGCAGCTGGAGCGCGAGGCGGTCGGACGACTCGGCGCTCCGGCCCGCGTCGAGCGCGACCGAGATGCTCCGGTCGAGCCGGAGGAGCGCGCCGTAGATGGCCGCGGAGCCCGCGACGGCCTTGCGCGCGTCCTCGGAGCACGGCGCCACCATCGCGAGCGCGCCCTCGGAGTCGCCGGCGAGCAGCGCGGTGAGGTACGAGCGCGCCGCGCCGCGGGGCGTGGACAGGTCGCCCGCGTCGGGCGGCTGCACGCCGCCGGTGGCGAGGACGACTGCGAGGAGGGTGGCGAACGTCATGGCGGACTCCGGTGCTTGACGACCGCTGCAACCCGCGGTCTTGCGTCGGATCGTGGCCCCTCGATCACGGTACTTGAAGTCCCGTGATCGGGGTCGTGGGGAGCGGTGCTCCGCCGCGGCACAGCGCCGCCGGATGCACACGGTGCGTGAACGGGGCGGCCGCGTGGTGCGGTGTGGGTGCGGTCGCGCTAGAGTCGCCGCATGGCCACCGCCCCCTACCCGCACCCGCTCACCGGCCCGCTCCGCGCCGCGTTCGGGCGCGCCCTGCTGAAGCTCCTCGGGTGGCGGCTCGAGGTCGCCCTCCCCGACGGGCCGAAGGGCATCATCATCGTCTACCCGCACACCTCGAACTGGGACTTCCCGGTCGGCTACCTCGCGAAGCTCGCGCTGCGCATGCCGTTCCGCTGGATCGGGAAGGACTCGCTCTTCATCGGGCCGTTCGGCGCGATGTTCCGGTGGATGGGCGGCATCCCGGTGAACCGCCGCGAGCGCACCGGCTTCATCCAGGCGCTCGCGCGCGAGTTCGAGACCCGCGCGTGGCTGTGGCTCGTCCTCGCACCCGAGGGCACCCGCAAGCACACCGACCACCTGAAGAGCGGCTTCTGGCACCTCGCCCAGGCGGCGCACGTGCCGGTCGGGCTCGCCTACATCGACTGGGGCGAGAAGGTCATCGGCCTGCGGCGGTACCTGCCGATGACCGGCGACGAGGCCGCCGACCTCGCCGCGATCCGCGCGGAGTACCAGGGGAAGCGCGGCAAGCGCCCGGGGAACGAGTCCGAGCTGCGCTTCTTGCCGAAGGCCTGACCTTATCGCCTGGCCCGATCGTGCCGATGGCCGGGCATGAGCTCGACCTCCGCCATCGCCCTGTCCGGCCTCGTGGCCGCGAGCACCCGCCTCGACGCGTCCGCGCAGAACGTCGCGAACCTGGAGAGCGAGGGCTACACGCCGGTGGAGGTCCACGCCGAGGCGCTGCCGCAGGGCGGCGTGCTGGCCCACGTCACGCCCGCCGAGCTCGCGTCCGACGCGGCGCTCGCGGGCACGGTGGACCTCACCCGCGAGCTCCTCAACCAGCAGTCGGCGCGGCGCGCGTACGAGGCGAACCTCGCCACCCTCCGCGCCGCCGACCTGGCGGAGCAGAGCGTGATGGACGTGCTGGGGTAGGCGCGACGCTCCGCGAATTCGGCGAAGGCCTCCGCCGCCGTGCCGCCCCTCGTCTCCGGACCCGCTCGCGCGGGCCCTACGCTCGGGGCGAACGGTGGGGAACCCGGGGACGCCTTACAGCGGCGCCGGGCCGCCGCGCTCCTCGTGATTCAGGAACGCGGACAGCGGCGCGCGGAGGCGCGCCTGCGAGGCGATGTGGAAGGCGGCGGCGAAGCGGTTCAGGACGGCGAGCAGCGTGTTCACGGCGATCTCCAGCGGGCAGGCGTGAGTGCCTGCGCCGGCGCCCTTATGGACCCGGGTGACGGTGCGCGTCAAGGCGACGGCCTCCCACCCCTCGGAAGTACCAAGCCCGGGTCCTGCCTGGAGATTTTGTATCTTTCGGTTTTCGAAAGAACCGCCGCGGGGTTGGGCGACTTCGACCCCGCCGGCGGCTCCTCCCGCGGTGCTGGCCGTTCCTGCCGTGCAGGCCGCTACTTCTTCTTCGCCTTGTCCATCCGGGCGAGGATCTTCTCCATCTCGTCCATCGTGGCGTTCATCTCGGCGATGGTCGCGTCGAAGGGCTTCGAGGTCGTCATGTCGACGCCGGCCTTCTTGAGGAGCTCGATCGGGTAGTCGTTCCCGCCGGACGCGAGCATCTTCAGGTACGCGTCCCGCTTCGCGGTGCCCTTCCCCGCCGCCGCCTCCTCGCGGATGCCGCGCGCGAGCGCGGTCGAGGCCACGAAGCTCGTCGAGTACTGGTACACGTAGAACGGCCGGTGGAAGTGCGGGATGAAGGCCCACTCGATGGCGAGCAGGTCGTCCACCTGGCAGACGCCCTTGTCGTGCCCGTAGTAGGCGCGGACGGTGTCGAGGTAGAGCTTCGAGAGGTTCTCGCCCGTCAGCGTCTCGCCCTTCTCCGCCTTCTGGTGCATCGCGAGCTCGAAGTCGGCGAACTGGGTCTGGCGGAAGAGCGTGCCGCGCGCGCCGTCGAGGTAGTTCCCGAGGAGCGCGAGCCGGGTGGCGTCGTCCTTCGTCTGCCCGAGCATGTGGTGGAGGAGCAGGTTCTCGTTCAGCGTGGACGCGACCTCCGCCACGAAGAGCGCGTAGCCCGAGGTCGCGTACGGCTGCGCCTCGTAGGCGAGCGCGGTGTGCATCGAGTGGCCGGACTCGTGCGCGAGCGTGGAGAGGTCGTCATACTGGCCGTTGAAGTTGAGGAGCTGGTACGGGTGGACGCCGTAGACGCCCGTCGAGTACGCGCCGGAGCGCTTGCCGGTCGACGGCAGGTAGTCGGTCCAGCCGCTCTCGAAGCCCTTCGCGAGGCCTTCCTGGTACTTCTTGCCGAGCGGGGCCACCGCGGCGAGCGTGATGGCGCGGGCCTGGTCCGGCTCGAACTTGAGGTCCACCGAGGCGACCATCGGCACGTAGATGTCCTGGTAGCGGAGCTTCTCGAGGCCGAGCATGCGCTTCCTCAGCTCGAGGTAGCGGTGGAGCGTCGGCAGGCTGCGGCGCACGTCGGCGACGAGCTGGGTGTAGACGGTCGTCGGGATCGCGTTCGGGAAGAGCGACGCCTCGAGGTTCGACGCGTAGTGCCGCGCCTTCCGGGTGAAGCCCTGGGCCTTCACGGTCGCGAAGAGGTTCGCGCCGATGGTGCGCTCGTACTGCTTGAGCGCGCCGAAGAACGCCTTGAAGACGATCTCCCGGTCGGCCGCGTTGCGGGACTGGCGGTAGAGGCCGTACGCGGACTGGTCGAGCCGGACCTCCTTGCCGTCGGAGAGCTTCACGGTCGGCCAGGGCAGGTCGGCGTTCGCGAGCAGGCCGTACGCGTTCTGGCCCGCGCTCGAGAGGTCACCCGCCTCCGCGACGAGCCGCTCCTCCTGGGCGGAGAGCGTGTGCGGCTTCATGCGCAGCGTGTCCTCGAGGAAGAAGCGCCACGGGGCGAGCCGCTTCTCGTCCTTCAGGAACCCCTGCACCTTCGCCGGGTCGAGGGTCAGGATCTCCGGCTGGAGCCAGGAGGTGGCGCTGGAGAGGTCGGTGAAGAGCTGCTCGGCGCCCTGCCGCATCTCGAGCGGCCCGGACGCGCGGGTGTCCTCGTCCGAGCGGGAGGAGGCGTAGACGTAGAGCCGCTCGAGCTCGAGCTGGGCCTTCCAGATGGCGTCGAGCGCCTCGAACATCGAGCCGGCGGACGCGCCGAGCTTCCCCTGGAAGCGTGCGAGGTCAGGGACCTTCTTCGCGAGGGCGTCGCGGGCCGCGGCCCAGTCGGCCTCGGTCCGGTAGAGCTCCGAGAGGTTCCACTTGTACTTGTCGGGGATCTCCGACCGGTCTTTCGCGAAGGCGGGCATGGTGGCGACGAGGGCGAGGAGGACGAGCGGGGTTCGGGTCATTGGGCGTGGGCTCCAGGTAGACCGAGGAATGGCACGATTCACGGAGACCGCGGGTGGAGCCGCGTGACGCGGCGGGGCAATCTATCTCCGTCCGCCCCCGGCCGCGGGACGAATTCCCGCACCCCTGCGGGGTGGCGTCCGGCCGCGGGCCTGCTAGGCTGCGCCCGGAGAGGACCGACGCCGCATGGAGACGACTCGCTCGCTGCAGACGACCTGGGATCCCGCCCTCGAGACCGGGCACGCCGAGATCGACCGGCAGCACCGCTCGCTGTACGCCTGCGCGGACCGCCTCATCGAGGCCATCGAGCGCCAGCAGGGCGCCGCCGCCGTCGCCGACGCCATCCGCTTCCTGCGCTCCTACGTGCGCGAGCACTTCGACGCCGAGGAGGCGCTCATGCGCGAGCACGCCTACCCCGAGCGCGAGTTCCACGTGGGCCTCCACGAGCGGATCCGCCGCCGGCTCGACGAGGTGGTCGCGGTCTACGAGCGCGACGGCGGCTCGCAGGCGCTCCTCGGCGACGTCGAGGCCATGATGCGAGGCTGGCTGTCGCTCCACATCGGCGAGAAGGACCGCGCGCTCGCCGACTTCCTGCACCGGAAGGGCGTACGTTGAGCGCGAAGCTGGGTCTGCTCTCGCTGCAGGTCCGGCCCGGCCACCCCGACTTCCTCGACCTCCCCTGGGACGCGCCCGCCGCGGCCTGGGCGGGCCGCTGCCCGCGCCTCGTCGAGGTCCAGCGCGGCATCTCGCGCCACGAGGTCGTCTTCGTCCAGTACGACCGGGCGCTCTACGCGGTGAAGGAGCTGCCGCCCGCGGTCGGCGAGCGCGAGTACGGCGCGCTCCGCTGGCTCGAGGACCGGGAGCTGCCCGCCGTCGTCGCGGCCGGGCACGCCCGCGTGGCGACGCCCGACGGCGAGGCGAGCGTCCTCATCACGCGCTTCCTCGACCACTCCCTCCCCTACCGCACCCTCTTCGGCTCCGACGGCCTCGCGCCCTACCGCGCCCGGCTCCTCGACGCGATCGCCGGGCTCCTCGTGCGGCTCCACCTCGCCGGGTTCTTCTGGGGCGACTGCTCGCTCTCGAACACCCTCTTCCGCCGCGACGCCGGCGAGCTGCAGGCGTACCTCGTCGACGCCGAGACCGCCGAGATGCACGGGGCGCTCTCCGACGGCCAGCGCCGCCACGACCTCGAGCTCCTCGAGCAGAACGTGACCGGCGACCTCCTCGACGTCGCCGCGATGCTGGGCGTGCCTCCTCCGGCGGGCACCGAGGGCACCGGCGCCGAGATCCGCGCCCGTTACGAGCGGCTCTGGAACGAGATCGGCCGGGAGGAGACGGTCGCGGCCGGCGAGAGCTGGCGGATCCACGACCGGATCAAGACCCTCAACGCGCTCGGGTTCACGGTGGGCGAGGTGAAGCTCGAGGCGGTGGGCGACGGCAGCCGCCTCAGGATGCGGACCATCGTCACCGACCGCGACTACCACCGGCACCTCCTGCACGCACTCACCGGGCTCGTCGCCGAGGACCGCCAGGCGGCGCTGATGGTGAACGAGATCCAGGAGCTGCGCGCGACGCTGGTGCGCGCCGAGAACCGCAGCGTGCCGCTCTCGGTGGCGGCGTACCGCTGGCTCACCGAGCGCTACCAGCCCGCGGCGCGCCGGCTCGCGCCGCTCGGGCGCCGGGGCGAGCCCGCGGAGCTCTACTGCCAGCTGCTCGAGCACAAGTGGTACCTGTCCGAGCGCGCGCGGCGCGACGTGGGCCCCGAGGCGGCGCTCGAGGACTACCTGCGGCGGTTCGCCCCGGCCTGAGGACCCCGACGCTGCATGCGGGGTGGTCAGGACACGGGTGCCGCTCGACCCTCGGTCGGCCCCGTGGGCCAGCCGCGTCAACCCCGCTCAGAAACGAGTTTTCCCACCGGCTCCCTGCCGGGCCGCGACCTTGCACGAAGGTCCGCCCGCTGAGGCCGGCGCAGCGCGGGAACGTCTCCCGTCCCTGCGGACGGCCCCCGGAGATCGAACATGGCCCTGCAGTGGGACAAGTCCCTCGCCGTCGGCGTGAAGCTCATCGACGAGCAGCACCAGGAGCTCTTCCGCCGCGTGAACACGCTCCTCGAGTCCATGCTCAAGAACCAGGGCAAGGCGGAGATCGAGAAGCTCCTCGGCTTCCTCGCGCAGTACGTGGTGGATCACTTCGCCGCCGAGGAGAAGCTGATGAACCAGTACAAGTACCCGGACCTGCCGAAGCACAAGCAGGCGCACGTCGACTTCGTGAAGAAGTTCGGCGAGCTCAAGGCCGCGTTCGACAAGGACGGCGCCACCCCGACCGTCACGATCGAGCTCAACCGCTTCGTCGGCGGCTGGCTGCGCGAGCACATCGGCCGGACCGACACCGCGCTCGGCAAGTTCCTGCACCAGGTGAACGCGGCCGAGGCGCGCGCGTAGCGCCGCGCCGCGCCCCTCAGTCCCGCCTCGGCCCCTGCGCCCGCACGAGCGCGGCCTCCACGGCCGCCCGCGCGGGCGCGCTCACGAGGTCCGGCCGCTCCCGCGCCACGAGCGCGAGGAGCGCCCGGGCCGCGTCCGGCACCGGCAGCCGCACCGCCCGCTCCACCTCCGCGGCGAGCGCCGGCAGCGCGCGCTCGAGCCTGCGCGCGGGATCGAGATCGTCCAGCTGCGCGCGGCGCTCCGGCGAGAGCCGCGCGCGCGCGAGCGTGACGAGGTGCCCGACCGCGCCGATCCGCACGAGTCCGTGACCGGAGAGCACCTCGCCGCGCGCGGCGCGGCCCGCGCCCACGACGAGCTTCGTGAGGAGCTGCCCCGCCTCCCAGCGCTCGTCCGCGGGCGGCGGCGCCGCCGCGACCGTCGCCGCGCGCAGCGCGGCGAGGCGCGCCGCGAGGCCGCAGCGGTCGAGGAAGACCCGGTGGCGGTTCACGCGCGCGACCGAGAGCTCGTCCGGGTCGAACACGGCGAGCTCCACGAGGTGCCCGCTCGCGTAGAGCGCCTTCACGCCGTGCGCGGTCTCCCGGTACGAGAGCACGATGGCCTCCGCGTCGGGGAGCCAGCCGAGCCCGGTGCGGAACCGCTCCTGCGCGCCGGGCCGGGTCACGATCCAGAGGTCGTGGTCGGAGACCTCGTCCGGCAGCGGCGGCTCGCCGGAGGTCGAGCCGAGCCCCACGAGCCCGAGCACGTCCGGATCGGCCTCGAGGCGCGCGCGGACCGCCTCGGTGAACGCCGCGTGCGCGGCGGGCGTCACGGCCGGACCCGCTTCCAGCGCAGCTGCACGAGGCCGTTCGGGTACGGCTTCGCCTCGAGCAGCGCGAGCGCGAGGTCCGGGAGCGGCGGCCGGAAGAGCGGGATCCCGTCCCCCAGGACGCGCGGAACGATCGACACGGTGAGCTCGTCCACGAGGTCCGCCGCGAGGAAGGCCGAGATGGTCCGGCCGCCGTCGAGGTAGACCTTCCGGACGCCCTCGGCGTGCAGGGTGGCGGCGAGCGCCGCGGGCTCGGCGGAGAGGAAGCGCGCGCCGTGCTTCGGCGCGTCCTCGCCGCGGGTCCAGACCACGACCTTCTTCCCGGCGTACGGCCACTCCGGGAAGGCGAGCACGGTGTCGTAGGTCTTGCGGCCGATGACGAGGGCGTCGACCGAGGCCGCGAACGCGGCGTAGCCGTAGTCCTCGCCCGGCGTCTGGAACGGCTCGAGCCAGTCCACGCGCCCGTCCGGCCGGGCGATGAAGCCGTCGGCGCTCGTCGCGATGAACACCGCGAAGCTGGGGCGGTCCATGCCGCCCACGGTATCAGCGCGCGCGGGGGCCCTTGAGGTGCCGATCGAGGAACTCCACGAGACGCCCCACGAGGTACCGCGCGTCCGGCCCGGCGACCCAGCGGTGGGTCGCCGAGGGCCCCACCGCGAGCTCGAAGTCCTTGCCGGACTTCTCGAGGTGCTCGACGAGGTCGACCATGGTCTTGAAGGGCACCACGTCGTCGGCCATGCCGTGCACGACGAGGAGCGGATCCGAGAGGCCCGCGGCGTACGGGATCGCGGCGCCCTTCGTGAACGCCTCGGGGTGTGTCTGCGGGGTGCGCGCGATCGCGACGTCGTCGGAGCCGAACCAGCGTGGGTCGGTGGCCGCCGCGCCCGCGACGCCCGCCGCGAAGAGGCCGGGCTTCTTGAAGAGCGAGTAGATCGTGAGCGTGCCGCCGTAGGACGAGCCGAAGATGCCGACCCGCTTCGGGTCGACGCCGGGCTGCTTCGAGAGCCAGCGGACCGCGTCCTCGAGGTCGTCGAGGTCGCCCTGCCCCCAGCGCATCAGGAACGCCTCGCGGAACGCGCGCCCGTAGCCCGTCGAGCCGCGCACGTCGACCTGCACGACCCGGAAGCCGCGATCGACGGCGAGGTGCTGCTGGACGAGCCCCCAGGTGCCGCCCCAGCGGTTCCGCACGGTGTTCGAGTAGACGGGGCCGAGCACGGTCGGCGCGGCCCTGCCCCTCGAGACGCCCCGCGGCTCGTAGACCTTCACGTGCAACGTGACGCTGCCGTCCCGCGACGGGAAGCTCGCGTAGCGCGGCGTCACCCAGGGCACCTTCGCGAACCCGGGCGGCTGGGAGGTGGTGACCCGGCGGGCGGGCCCGCCGGCGGGCGAGGCGAGCCAGAGCTCGGGCGGCGTGACGTCGTCGGAGGAGACGAGCGCGACCGCCTTCCCGTCCGGCGAGGGGAACGCCGCGTGCGTCCCGGGCCGCGCCGTCACGCGGACGCGGGCGCCGCCGCCGGCCGGGAGACGCCAGACGTGCCGCTCGGAGGGGAGCGGCTCGTTCGAGGTGAAGTACACGTCGCCGGTCGCGGGCACGGCCGCCAGGTTGCCCTCGACGTCGAACGCCGGCGGCGACAGCAGCGTGCGCGCTCCGCTCGCGGGGTCGAGGAGGTACAGGCCGTAGCGGTCCTCGAGGTCGGCCATCACGAGCACGCGGTCGCCGGTCGAGCCCGCCGCCGGCGGCGCCCAGGCGGACGCGAACTCGGTGTAGATGCGCGTCTCCCGGCGATCGTGCCAGACCTCCTTCGGCGCGCCCGCCGCCGGATCGAACACGTGCAGCCACCGGTCGACGTTCGTGTCGCTCGCGCGGTCGACGAGGAGCTTCCCCGAGGAGGACCAGGCGAGCGCGTTCACGAGCGTCGTCGTCGGCCCGGGGAGGTCGAGCCAGTCGAGCTTCCCGGTCGCGACCTCCAGGATGCCCACGCGGCGCGCCTCGTTCTCGTCGCCGGGCGCCGGGCGCCGCAGCCAGTTGAGGATGGGCTCCTCGGAGAGGTAGTGCGGGAACGGGACCTTCCGGACGTTCCTGCGGTCGACGGCGTGGACCGCGACGAGGCGGCCGTCGGGCGACCAGAGGTAGGAGGCGCCCGGGCCGGTCCAGGTGCCCTGGCCGATCTCGGCGTCGGGCCGGAAGTAGGTGCCCTGCGCCACGGCGCCGAGCGGCGGCGCGCCGACCGTCGTCGCGCGGCGCGCCGGGCCGCCCTCGGCGGGCGCGAGCCAGAGGTCGCCGCCCTCGAGCCAGGAGACGAGCTTCCCGTCCGGCGAGACCGCGAGCTCCGAGCGCTCGGCGCCGGAGCCGGGCACGAGCCGCGCGACCTTGCCCGCGGCGAGCGGGATCCGGCGCACCTCGCCGCCCGTCACGATCGCGAACACCGCCCCGCCGTCGGGCGCCCAGGCGAACGCGGTCGCCCCGGCCGCGCCGACCCGGTGGAGCGCGTCGCCGCTCCGCTCCACGAGCCAGACGTCCCGGTCCCCGCCCGCGGGGTCCTTCCAGAGGAACGCGAGCCGCGCGCCGTCGGGCGACCAGGCGGGCGAGGACGGCGAGACGCCGGCGATCGTGGCCGGGGCGACGACCGCCTCGAGGGGCAGCGCCGGGGCCGCCGCGAGGGCGAGCGCGAGGACGGGGGAGAGCATGGGCGGCATCGTAGCAACTCGCGGCGCGGCCCGGAGTAGGATGCGCCCCGCATGCGCACCGAGCGGCTCCGCCCCGACCCCGCCGGCCTCGCCCGGGCCGCCGCGCTCCTCGCGCGCGGCGGGCTCGTCGCGTTCCCGACCGAGACCGTGTACGGCCTCGGCGCGCTCGCCCTCGACCCCCTCGCCGTCCGCGCCATCTACGCCGCGAAGGGCCGCCCGGCGACGAACCCGGTCATCGTGCACGTCCCGGGCGCCGCGGAGGCCGCCGCGCTCGCCGCGGCGTGGCCCGAGGCCGCCGCCCGGCTCGCGGCCCGCTTCTGGCCGGGGCCGCTCACCTTCGTCCTGCCCCGCGGACCCGGGGTGCCGGACGAGGTCACGGCGGGCGGCCCCACGGTCGGCCTCCGCGCCCCCGCGCACCCGGTCGCCGAGGCGCTGCTCCGCGCCGTGGGCGCGCCCATCGCGGCGCCCTCGGCGAACGCCTCGGAGCACGTCTCGCCCACGACGGCGGAGCACGTGCTCCGTGACCTCGACGGGCGCATCGACGCGGTGCTCGACGGCGGGGCCTGCCCGGTCGGCATCGAGTCCACCGTGCTCTCGCTCGCCGGCGACGCGCCGCGGGTGCTCCGGCCGGGCGCGCTCTCGCGCGACGACCTCGCGGCGGCGCTCGGCGTGCCGGTGCTCGGGCCCACCCCTCCGGCCGCAGGCGCCGTCGCCGCCTCCCCGGGGCTGCACCACCGCCACTACGCGCCCGCCGGGAGGCTCCTGCTCGTACCCCGCGCCGGCCTCGCCGCGGCGCTCGCCGCCTGGCCCGCGCCGCGCGGCGCGATCGTGCGCGGGCCGCCGCCCGCGGGGCTCGGGGCCGAGGCCGTCGAGGTGCTGCCGGACGATCCCGCGGGGTACGCGCGCGGGCTCTACGCCGCGCTGCGGGCGCTCGAGGATCGCGACTGCACGTCCATCGCCGTCGAGGCGGCGCCCGCGGGCGCGGCCTGGGAGGCGGTCCGGGATCGGCTCGCGCGGGCGGCGGGGTAGTTCACCCCGGCACGTAGCGGTAGTGCCCCACGATCCGCCACGAGAAGAGCGCGTCCTCGATCTTCGGCCCGGCCCCGACGTTGTGCAGGATGAGGTACCGCGCGCCGGTCGGATCCTTCCGGTCCACGACCATCCCGATGTGCCCCGCCGCGAGGTCCCAGAGGACGAGATCGCCGGGCCGGTAGTCCCCGGGGGCCGAGGTGATCGGGAGCGTCACCCCATGCCGCCCGAAGAACGTGGCGAGGTTCGGCACGCGGCGGTGGTCGATGCTCGTGTCCGGCCGCGAGACGCGCGGGTAGGCCGCGCGGGCGCGGAGCACGTCCTCGTGCACGAGCCGCTGCAGGTCGACGCCGACCGCGCGGTAGATGCGGATGATCTCGTCGGTGCAGACGCCGGTGCCGGCCGGCACGTCGCCGCCGGGGTACGGGATCCGGACGTAGCCGGGCGTGTACCGGACCTCGACCGAGGCGCGGGCCACCGCGGCCGCGACGAGGCGCGCGGCGGGGTCGTCTCCTGGTCCCCCCGAGGCGGCGAGCGGAAGGGCGGCGGCGAGGGCGCAGGCGAGGAGGTGGCGCATCGGAGGGTGAACCCTCGAGATGGGATACCATTTCGGGCACCGATGAGCCCGACCCGGTCCGGCCGTCCAAGGCGCATGCCCGTGAAGAAGCCGAAGGAGGCGCACGCGCCGAAGCCGGCGGCGCGAGGGACGCCCGTCGACGCCTACCTCGCGAAGGTCCCGGCCGCGCGCCGGCCGCTGCTCGAGGCGCTCCGGACGCGGATCCTCGCCGCCGCGCCCGGCGCCGAGGAGTGCATCTCCTACGGCCTCGCGGCCTTCCGCGTCCGCGGCAAGGTCGTCGCCGGGTTCCAGGCCACCGAGAAGGGCGGCTCCTTCTACCCGTTCAGCGGCACGACCCTCGAGACGCTCGCGGGCGCGCTCGACGGCTGGTCGCGGACGAAGTCGGCGCTGCACTTCACGGCCGCGCGGCCGATCCCCGCGACGCTCGTGAAGAAGCTCCTCGCGGCCCGGCTCGCCGAGCTCGACGCCTGACCCGGTCGGGGCGGCCGGCGGGTCCGCTGCACGATCGACGGCGCTCGCGTTCCCTCCGTCCGGAACGGCAGAATCCGACCATGCCCCGCCACGCCGCCCTCGCCGCCGCCTTCCTCGCGCTCGCCGGCGTCGCCTGCGACCCGCAGGCGGACGCCTCCAGCTACCGGGGCGAGCCCCTGTTCGAGTTCGACGGCACCGTCGTCGCCGCGACCTCGGCCGCGCTGCCGGACGTGGAGATCGGCGTGGCCTGGCAGGGCGGCGCCGTCCCCGCGCTCGCGTCCTCCGTGGCCGCCGTCGAGCGCAACCCGGTGTCGCGGAGCGGGGCCACGGGCGACTTCACGGTGCGCATCTACGTGCCGCCGCCCGCCTCCGCCTACCTCGCGCTCGCCGCCGGCGATCCGCGGGTCGCGGTCGCCACCCTGGGCGCCTTCCCGGCGGGCAACGCCTCCTCGCAGGCCGCGCCGCCCTACCCGGCCGGCGGCTTCTACTCGGGCTACGACCTCGACACCTGGGTCGTGCACCTCGCCGGCGACGTGCCCGCGGGCTCGGCCACCGCCTGGTGGCTGGGCGGGTCCGCGAAGGCGGGCTTCCACCTCGTCCACCTCACGGACGCCGGCTGCCCGACCACCGACGAGGTCGCCGCCTGCGTGGCGGCGCTCACGGCGCTCGGCGTGTCCCCCTTCCCGTCGGACGGCCCGGTCGGCGCGAGCGGCGGCGGCGGCGCGGAGGCGCTGTGCAAGGCGCGCTACCGCCTCTCCCTCGCTCCGGCCTCCACGACCATCTCCTTCGAGATCGGCGCCGCCGCGGCCGACCCCTGGGCGTGCCCTTGAGCCTCGACCGCGCCGGCGTCGAGGAGCTCTACCGCGCGCACGGCGGCGTGGTGCTGCGCCGCGCGCGGATGCTGCTCGGCAACGAGGCCGACGCGCAGGAGGCGCTGCAGGAGGTCTTCGCCGGGCTCCTGCGGGCGCCCGGAGAGATCCGCGACCCGGCGGCGGTCATCGCCTGGCTCTACCGCGCGACGACCCACCTGTGCCTCAACGTGCTCCGCGGCCGGCGCACGAGCGGGAGGCTCCTCGAGCGGCACCTGCGGGCCCTGCCCGCGGCGGCGCCCTCGCGCGCCGACGCGCTCGCGGAGGTGCGCAGCGTGCTCGCCGGGCTCCCCGCCGAGCTCGCCGCGGCGTTCGTCCACCACCACCTCGACGGCATGACCTACGACGAGATCGGCGAGCAGCTCGGCTGCTCCCGGCGAAAGGTCGGCTACCTCCTGCAGAAGGCCGAGGCGCTGCTCCGGGAACCCGGGGAGAGGACCGCATGACCACCCCTGCCCTCGCGCGCGCGGGCTGGACCGCCTGCCACTCCGCGCTCCACCTCGATCGGTGGCTCGCCGGCGCGCTGCCCGCGCCCGACGCCGCGGCGCTCGCCGCCCACATGGAGGGCTGCGCCCGCTGCGCGGAGGCCGCGGCGGAGCTCCGCGCCGCCTCCGCGGAGCCGCTGCCGCCGCTCCGCGCCCCGGCCCCCGTGGCCGATCTCGCCGCCGCACCCCCGCGGCGCCGGGGCGTCCTCGTCCCGGCGGCCGCGGCCGCGCTCGCCGCCGCGGCGGCGGTGCTCCTCGTCGTCCGCCCCGGCCCGACCGAGCGCACGAAGGGCGGCGCGGTGGCGGTCGGCATGTGGGTCCAGCACGGCGGCGAGGTCCGCCGGGCCGGCCCGGGCGAGACCGTCGCCCCGGGCGACGCCGTCCGCTTCTCGGTCACGACGCCCTGGCCCTCCTACGTGGCGGTGCTCTCGGTGGACGCCGCGGGCCGGGCCTCCGTCTACTACCCCGACGGCCCCGCCGCGGCGCCGGTCGCGCCCGGCGCCGACGTCGCCCTCCCGCTCGCCACCCGGCTCGACGGCACCGCCGGCCCGGAGCGGATCGTCGGGCTCTTCTGCGAGCGCGCGGTCGCGCTCGAGCCCGTGCGCGCGGCGCTCGAGAGGGGCGACGCGGGCGCGGTGCCCGCCGGCTGCCAGGAGACCCGTTGGTCCTTCGTGAAGCGCTAGCCGCCGCGCTCGCCGCGGCCGTGCTCGCCCTGCCCGGCGCCGCCGGGGCGGAGCCCGCGCGGTACGCGGTCGTCGCGGGCAACGACGCCGGCCTGCCTCCCGACGCGCCGCTGCGCTGGGCGGAGGCGGACGCCGAGCGGGTCGCGGCCGCGCTCTCGGAGGTCGGCGGCGTGCCGTCCGAGAACGTGGTGCTGCTCCGCGGCCAGGACGCGGGCGCCTTCCGCCGCGCGCTCATCGCGGTGAACGAGCGGGTGCGACTCGCCGGCCGGGAGGCGGTGCTCTTCGTCTACTACTCCGGCCACGCCGACGCGGAGGCGCTGCACCTCGGGGCGACCGCGCTGCAGCTCGGGGAGCTCGAGCAGCTCGTGCGCGGCTCCGCGGCGACCTTCCGGCTGCTCGTGCTCGACGCCTGCCGCTCCGGCGCGCTCACCCGCGTGAAGGGCGGCCGGCCCATCCCGCCGTTCGAGCTCAGGGCGAGCGAGCGCGCCCCGGGCGAGGGGGCGGTGTTCCTCACCTCGAGCTCGGCCTCCGAGGACAGCCAGGAGTCCGACGAGCTGCGCGGGAGCTTCTTCACGCACGCCTTCCTCTCCGGCCTCCTCGGCGCCGCCGACGAGGACGGCGACGGCCGGGTGACGCTCGAGGAGGTCTACCGCCACGCCTACGCGGCGACGCTCCGCAACACGAGCCGCACCTGGGCCGGCACGCAGCATCCGACCTTCCAGTACGACGTGCGCGGCCAGGGCGATCTCGTGCTCGCGACGCTCCCCTCCACCGGTGGCGGGCGCGGCTGGCTCGCGCTCCCCGACGGGCTCGACTGGCTCGTCTTCCGCGACTCCGCCGACGGGCCGGTCGTGGGCGAGGTGGCCCGGGCCGACCGCGCGCGGCGCCTCTCGGTGAAGCCGGGCACCTACTTCGTGCGCGGCCGCGGCGCCGACGTGCTCCTCGAGGGCGAGCTCGCCGCGGCGGCGGGCGGCACCGCGACGCCGGACCCCGCCCGCCTCCGGCGCACCGCCTACGCTCGCCTGGTGAGGAAGGGGCTCTCCGATCTCGGCCTCTCGGGCTCGGTGGAGCTCGAGGGGCGGACGCGCGTCGCGCTGGCCTCCGAGGGGCGCACCTGCTCGGGCGCGGCCGCGGGCGTGGCCGTCGCGCTCCGCCCGCTCACGCTCGTGGCCCGCCTCGGCTGGTGCCGGAGCGGCTTCGAGCAGGGCCCGCTCCACGCGACCACCGAGGGCTTCGACCTCGAGGTCGGCGCGGCGCGCGTGTGGGACGTCGGCGCGGGCACCGTGGAGCTCGGGCTGCTCGCCGGGAGCGCCGTGCTGCAGCAGCGCTTCCGGACGCCGGGCGTCGCGCCCTCCCGCACGAGCGCGGCGCTGCAGCTCGCGCCGGTGCTCTCCGCCTCGCGCGAGCTCGGCGCGCGGACCTACGTCTATGCCTCGCTCTCCGGCGCGACCTACCTGTTCCGGCTCGAGGACGGCGAGCGGCGGTCGGCCCGCTTCGCGCCCTCGTTCGCGCCGCGCGGCGCGCTCGGGCTCGGGGTGCGGTGGTGAGCGCGAGACGCCGCTAGCGCCCCGCGAGCCCGCGCAGGTGCCCGAGGACCATCTCGAGCCCCTCCCGGCGCGTGTAGAGGTCGGGCGGCCCCTCGAGGAGCCCGTCCGCCATCACCTTCGCGACCTCCTCCACCGGCTGCGCGCCCGGCAGGGCGCGCGAGTCGGGCCCGCCGCCGAGGGCGTTCACGCCGAACTCGGTGGCGACGACCCCGGGCAGCACGGTCACGAGCCTCAGGCCCGGGAAGTCCTCCGCGAGCTCGAGGCGCGCGGTCTCGGTCAGCGAGTCGAGCGCGGCCTTCGCGGCGGAGTAGGCCGAGCGGATCGTCGCGAACGGCACGCGAGAGAGCATGGAGGAGACGTTCGCGACGACGCCGGTCCCGCGCGCCTTCATGTGCGGGATCGCGACCTGCATGCCGTAGAGCGCGGACCTGAGGTTGTCGCGGAAGACCACGTCGAGATCCTCGTCGGTCAGCGCGAGCCAGGGCTTCGTGATGCCGCGCCCCGCG
Source organism: Anaeromyxobacter sp. (assembly GCA_046351695.1). Lineage (GTDB taxonomy): Bacteria > Myxococcota > Myxococcia > Myxococcales > Anaeromyxobacteraceae > Anaeromyxobacter. Next base: position 204,273 of record JAXLYA010000006.1, read on the forward strand.
TTGTTGACCCACACGTCCACGCGGCCGAACCGTGCGATCGCCGCCGCGAGCGCGCGCTCGTGGTCGGCCCGGCGGGTCACGTCGCCCGCGACGACCTCGGCGGCCGCGAGGCCGCGCGCGACCTCCCGGAGCCGCTCCTCCCGCCGCGCCACGAGCACGAGCCTCGCCCCCCGCCGGTCGAGCTCCGCCGCGAGCGCCGCGCCGATGCCCGCGCTCGCGCCCGTCACCACCACCACCTGCTCCGCCCAGGTCCTCGCCATACGCCCGTTGTAGCGCAGGCGCGGCGCCCCCGCAGGGACGTCGCGCGGGGTGGCGTCGGCCTCGGCGCGACCGGCGGCGCGCGCTACAACCGGGGCATGGACGACCCCTCCCCGCCCGCCCCGCCTGAGGCCCGGCCGCCCTGGTGGCGGCCGACCCTCGAGCGCGTCGCCGCCGGCACCGCCGTGGTGGTCTCGCTCGCCTCGCTCTTCATCGCCTGGCGGCAGAGCGACGTGATGGAGCGGCAGCTCGCCGCGAGCGTCTGGCCCTCGCTCACCTACGAGCACGGCAACGCGGGGCCGGCGGGCGAGGACCTCGTCGTGCTCACGATCAAGAACGGCGGGATCGGGCCGGCCCGCCTCAGGGCCTTCGAGGTCGCCTGGAAGGGCGCCGCGGTGACCGACAGCGCCGCGCTCATCCGCGCCGCCTGCGGCGACAGGCTCGGGGGCTACACGATCTCGACCGCGCCGGTGCGCGGCGTCCTGCCGGCGGGCGGGGAGCTGAACTTCCTTCAGGTGAACCCGGCGCGCTCCGGACGGCCGCTCTACGACTGCCTGAACCGGGCCCGCTTCGAGCTCGACGGGCAGGTCTGCTACTGCTCCGCGGTCGAGGAGTGCTGGAGCGCGGCGTTCCGGGACCCGGAGCCGCGGCCCGTCGCGGATTGCAGGGCCGCGGCCGCCCGCCCGCAGTACCGGGGTGACGGCCGCCTCGGCTCCCCGGCGAGCCGGACCTCGAACGACTCAGTTCTTCAGCGACTTCGTGCGGTAGCCGCCGAAGGCGGTGCGGCCGCCGTACTCGGCCTGGAGCAGGTCGTCGATGTCGTCCGCGAGCTGGCCGAGCACGCCGCAGGCCCGCACCACGTGCTCGGAGACGAGCGGCTCGGTCGGCACGTCGACCACGCCGAAGATGGTGCGCTGGACGCCGACGAGCCGCGCGAGGTGGAGCTGCCCGTTCAGCGCGTTCAGCTGGTTCACGAGCTTCTCGTCGAGCTCCACGTCGGAGAGGACCGGGGAGTAGACGCGCACGAGCGGCGGCGTCTCGAGCACGCGCACGTAGACCGCGGCCGAGCCGAACCGGACGAGGAGGTCGCCGTCCTGGTCGGGCTCGAGATCGGGGTTGTTGGTCGCCTTTCTCAGCTCGGTGAGGAGGGCGGCGCGGGTCTCGAGCACGTCACCTGAGGTCATCTCGCCAGCTTGCGACGATGCGCCGCGGTCCGCAAGCGCGACCCGGTCTCGACCTTGCGCTCTGCGTCACTCCGCCGCCTTCGCGTAGACGAGCGGAAGGTGAACCGTTCTACCCGCTCCGGGCTCGACCGAGAGTCGGTCCGATCCCCGTCGGGGCCGGCAGGCAGCTCCCCATCGCTCCCCCACGCCAGGAGGCTCTCCTCCCATGAAGCGGTCGACCATCCTCGCGGCGCTGATCGCGCTCGTCGCGTTCGCGGTCCCCTCCCTCCCCGCCGCCTACGATCCCGCGCCGCCGTTCGGGCTCTCGAAGCTGACCCCGGCCGGCAAGGGCGCGTACGACCCCAAGGATCCGTACGCGATCTTCGTGAACTACGAGCTCGGCATGCACTGCGTCGGGTTCGACATCAGCTACTGCTGCGTCATCCCACCGTACAACTCCATCCAGGCGCAGGCGCTGCAGACCGCGCTCAAGGGCGCCCTGCCGAAGCTCCTCACCCCCGCCGACGGCGTCTCGCTCGCGTACGCGACGCGCGACAACACGTACAGCGAGGGCAACAAGATGCGGTACTGGGGCGTCTCGAAGGACGCGTCGGGCAACGGGCGCAACGACGACCCGGGCGACGTGATGGCGAACTACGTCTGGACCCACCTCTTCATCTACAAGGACCTCGAGGGCACCATCCCGCCGGGCGCGACCGCCGACATGCGCCTGCGCGTCGGCCGCCAGATCCAGATCCCGCCGGACTCCGGCCCGACCGGCCAGCCGATGGTCGGCGGCAACCTCGTCTACGCGGGCGACCAGGGCGGCAACAAGGTCTTCACCGACTCGATGCTCCCCGAGGTGAGGGACGTCCCGCTCACGCTCACCGCCTCGAACCTCTGGGACGCGCTCGGCCTCCCGCTCACCGCGTTCAACGACTCCTCCCGCCGCGGCACCATCCGCTCCGTCACCGAGAAGGAGTTCCAGCCCTACCAGGTGTCGGTCGTGAAGCTGAACGACAAGGACGGCAAGCCCATCCTCTCGAGGGGCAAGCCCGTCGAGTTCATCGGCACGAACCCGGTTGACATGCCGAACTGCTTCAACTGCCACTCCGGCAAGGGCATCGCCGCCGAGACCGCCCGCTCCGAGGGCGCGAAGAAGCTCGACCTCGAGTACGACTACTGGGCGAAGCACGCGCCGGACATGTCCGAGTTCATGAAGCGCCAGTCCCAGGCCTCGGTGAGCATCCTCGAGATCCACGACCTCCACCACGGCACCGAGTTCCTGAAGAGCTACGACCCGACCGCGGTCTCGAACCGGCTCGGCAAGTCCGGCCCCATCAACTGCCCCGACTGCCACGGCGACAACGTCTCCGGCAACCTCCAGGAGCCGCGGCCCACCGCGATGGGCTACCCGCTCAAGAAGGGGAAGCCCCTCACCGAGGCCATCCACGTCGCGCACCTCGGCTACGTGCCGATGCCCGACGCCGCCGGCCGCACCCAGGGCTGCCAGGTCTGCCACCCGACCCACGGCCAGGGCACCGTCCACGCCGACGCCGACAGGAACCCCTTCCGCGTCGCCGACACCTACGGCAACGACCGCTTCGAGAAGGGCGACGTCCGCCAGGGCGCCGGCTGCTACCTCCGCCGCGACGCGCACACCAACCCGGCGGCGAAGCCGCCCTTCTTCCTGAACTCCGTCGGCAGGTACATGCTCGAGGAGGTCTCGATGAAGGACGAGAAGGGCCAGCCCTCGAAGGAGCTGCGCGGCATCTACTGCACGAACTGCCACAGCCCGCTCTCGCAGCTCCTCTACAAGGCCGACGAGCTGACCGACGTCGCGCACCAGGCGGGGAAGACGCTCCGCAACCAGCCCATCGACGCCATCGTGAAGGCGGTCGCGGGCGGCGACGCGAAGAAGTTCAAGAGCTACTACGCCGACCCGGTCATCGGCGCGGACGGCGACCCCCTGCGCGCCTACTACGAGGGCCACGAGTCCGCGACGCTCGTGAAGGCGTCGAAGGACGCGGCCGGGAAGCTGCAGCTCGCGCCGTGGAACGCGCCGAGCGGTGACGCCGCGCCGTACGACGTCGCCTCCGCCGGCAAGGACTGGTGGCTCGCGCCGGCCGAGCCGCACTGCGCCGACTGCCACCTCGCGCCGTTCGTCGAGAGCGAGGGCGGCAGGTACTTCCCCATCGACCAGCCGCAGAAGTACTCGCTCTTCCGGTACTCGAAGGCGCACGGCAACCTCGCGTGCCAGTCCTGCCACGAGTCGATCCACGGGCTCTACCCGGTCCGCGACGACGGCCCGAAGAACGGCGTGGACCTCACCACGCACCAGCAGGCGCTCCAGTTCAGCCCCGACGGCAAGTACGCCGGTCCGGTGACCTGCGCCGCCTGCCACCGCGTGAACCCGAAGGGCGTCCCGGTCCAGCTCGAGGGCACGCCGTACGCCAACGACTACTGGGCCTCGGTCGTGCTGCTCCACGCGATGCGCGACGGCGACCCGAAGCTCGAGGTGAAGAAGCTCGTCGAGAAGTACCCGTACACGGCCTCGAAGCAGATCGTCGAGGCCGGCTGGAAGTAGCGAGGGGGCGGACGCGCGGCCCGGGGATCTCCGGCGCCCGGGCCGCGCACCGCGTTCACGTCCCCGGGCCCCGCCCCGGCCCGCTCAGCCGGGCTGGATCGTCCCGGTCAGGTGGGGCTTCACGCCGTCCCCGTCCCTGAGCGCGAACGCCGTGCGGCCGCCGTCCCGGGTCGCGTGCAGCGTCACCGCACCCGGCAGGAGCACCGGCAGCTTGAAGGCGGTCTCGACCGTGCAGGCTCCCTCGGGCACGCCGAGCTCCGCGACCGAGCGCGCGAGCGACCACATCCCGTGCACGATCGCGCGCGGGAAGCCGAAGAGCCGCGCGGTCGGGCCCGACAGGTGGATCGGGTTCCAGTCGCCCGAGGCCGAGGCGTAGCGGCGGCCCTGGTCGGCGGGCAGCTCCCAGCGCGCGAGCGGCGCCGGGGGCGCGCCCGCGGCGGCCGGCGGCGGGGCCTTCTTGCCTCCCCCGCCCGCGCCCGGGGCGCGCGCGAGCAGCACGGCCACCTCCCGCCACGCGAGCTCGCCGTCGTGACGGACCTCGGTCACGAGGTCGTACTCCTGGCCGCGCTCCGTGTCGCGCGGCCCCTCGATCGCGCAGCGCAGGTCGAGCGGCTCGCGGTCCGGGAGCGGCCGGTGCACCTGGATCGTGTTCCTCAGGTGCACGAGGCCGAGGAAGCGGACCGGGAACCGCGGCCCGGTGATGAGGGCGAGGTGGAGCGGGTTCGCGAGCGCGTGCGGGTACGTGAGCGGGAGCGCCCCGGCGCCGCGGAAGCCGCACACCGCGCGGTAGGCGGCGAGCTCCGCCGGCGGGGGGACGACGTCGGAGGCCTCGAGGACCGCGCCGTCGACCCGGTGGCCGGGGGGCGCGACCGCGGGGCGGCGGCCGAGGAGCATGCGGGCGTAGGACGGCCAGATGGCGGGGAGCGTCATGGCGCCTGGAGTCTACGCCCTTTCCGGCGCCGCACGGGACCGCTGCGGCGGAACGTCTCACCCGTAGCAACCACGACTTTCCGTGAAATGTACGAATCGATCCCAGCCGGCGGGGTGCAAGACGCTCCCACCTCGAGGCCCGCTGCGACCCGCACGGAACGGAAACGTCCGTTTGCGCTCGGTGTGGCCACGTGGCGTGACGGATGCACGGGCGTCCCCCGCAAACCGCGCAGCCGCCGCACTCCCGCCCGGACGTGAAGTCGACGTCCGCGCTCCACGTGTACCTCGAACCTCGTCTTTCAGGAGTCCTCGATGCGTAAGCTCGCTGCAGTCCTCGCCGCGCTCGCCCTCTGTGCCCCCGCCGTCGCGTTTGCGGAGGGGCCGCTCCTCGTCCGCCTCCGCGGCGTCTACATCGTGCCCGCCGACAAGTCCGACGCCATCCCGGCCCTCGGCGTGCCCGCGGACAAGATCTCGGTCTCGAAGAAGCTCATCCCCGAGGTCGACTTCTCCTACTTCTTCACCCCGAACCTCTCCGCCGAGCTCATCCTCACCTACCCGCAGAAGCACGACGTCGAGGTGGACGGCGTCGGCAAGATCGGCACCGTCACGCACCTGCCGCCGGTGCTCGCGGCGCAGTGGCACTTCCTGCCCGGCGGCGTCGTGAACCCGTACGTCGGTCTGGGCGTGAACCTCACGCTCATCACCGGGCAGGACCTCGCGGTCCCGCTCGCGACCCCGCTGCCCCTCGAGCTCTCGAAGGCGAGCGTCGGCGTCGCCGGCCAGGTGGGCGCCGACGTGAAGGTCGCCGACGCGATCTTCGTCAACGTGGACGTGAAGTACGTGACGATGGGCTTCGATGTGAAGACGAAGGCGGACGGCAAGAAGGTCTCGGCCGTCACGCTCAACCCGTGGCTGCTGGGAGTCGGTGCCGGGTACCGGTTCTAGCCGCCGCGCGGCGCGCCCGGGCGGACCCCCTGCGCCGCCCGGCGCGCGCCGGTTGTCGCGCGGTGCTTGGTCGCTACCCGGACGGTCGCGACCCTCGCGAGACGCGGGGGACGACGATCCCGGCGTGAACACGCCCGCGCAGCCGACACCGGGAGAAGGGTTCGCCTCCGCCCCCCCGACCCACCGGCGGATCTGGGTCGACCTCCTCCTCTACCCCACGCACACGTTGCCCACGGCGGCGGCGCCGCTGCTCGTCGGGATCGGGATCGGGGCGCACGAGCAGGTGCTCGCGCCGCTGCCGGTCCTCGTCGCGTTCCTCGGCAGCTGGTTCGTGCACCTCGCGGGGGTGTTCACGGACAACCACGAGCTGCTCCGCCGTCACCCGGGGCTCGAGGAGCATCCCGAGCTCTCCGCGGCGCTCCGCGACGGCTCGCTCCGCCTGTCCGGGCTGCGGGCCGCCATCGCGCTCTGCCTCCTGCTCGCGCTCGCGACGGCGCCGTGGCTGTACGCCCTCGGCGGCGCTCCGGTGCTGGTGCTCGGGGCGATCGGCGTCGCGGCGAGCCTGGCCTACCACGGCTGGCCCGTGGCGTACGTGCGCGCGGGGCTCGCGGACCCGGTGTTCTTCGTGCTCTTCGGGATCGTCGGCGTGGCCGGGACGGTCTACATCCAGGCGGCGACCGCGCACGGGGCGTCGGACCCGTGGCGGCTCCTCGCGAGCCTCCCGCCGGCCGCGTGGTGGGCCGGCCTCCCCTGCGGGGCGCTCGTGACGAGCGTGATGCTGGTGGACGACCTCCGCGACCGGGCCTGGGACGCGCTCAAGGGGTGGCGCACGGGCGCGGTGCGGTTCGGCCCGCGCGCCGTGAAGGCGGAGATCACGGCCCTCGTGGCCTTCGCGGTCGTGGGGCCGGCGGCCGCGTGGCTCGCCGGCGCGCTCGGGGCCGGCGCGCTCGCGACGCTCGCCGCGACCCCGCTCGCGATCGGCGCGGTGCGCGCGGTGTGGGCGGGAGAGACGCCGCAGGCGCTCTTCCCGGTCTCGCCGCGGATGGCCAGGCTCGCGCTCGTGCACTCCGCGCTGCTCGGGCTCGGGCTCGCGCTCGCGGGCTGACGCCGCGCCGCGACGGCTACCGGCTCGAGCCCGCCACGTCCTCGGTCCCGCGCGTGAGCCACCAGGCCGCGACGATCGGCGCCGCCGTCACGAGCATGACCGTGAGCGCGACGACGTTCGTGATCGGCACGTCGCGCGGGCGCCCGAGCTGGTTGAGGAGCCAGATCGGCAGGGTCCGCTCGTGGCCGGCGGTGAACGTGGTGACGATGATCTCGTCGAAGGAGAGGCCGAAGGCGAGGATCCCGCCCGCGAGCAGCGCCGTCGCGAGCTGCGGCAGGACCACCCGGCGGAAGGTCTGGAAGGAGTCGGCCCCGAGGTCCATCGAGGCCTCGACGAGGCTCACCGGCAACCGCCTCAGCCGGGCCACCACGTTGTTGTAGACGACCACCACGCAGAACGTCGCGTGGCCGACGGCGATGGTCCAGAAGCCCGTGTCCACCTCGGCGAGCCGGAACGCGGAGAGGAGCGCGATGCCGGTGATGATGCCGGGCAGCGCGATCGGGAGGATGAAGACGAGCGTGATGGCGTCCTTCGCCGGGAAGCGCCGGCGGGCGAGCGCGAGGGCCGCGAGCGTGCCGAGCACGAGGGCGAGGAGCGTCGCGAGGAGCGCGATGCGCGCCGAGAGCGAGATCGCCGCGAGCACGTCCTCGCGCGCCGCCGCCCGCGCGAACCAGCGGAGCGTGAAGCCGCGCGGAGGGAAGGAGAACGCGCTCTCCTCGGTGTTGAAGGCGTAGACCGCGACCACGAGGATCGGGAAGTGCAGGAAGGCGACGCCGCCCCACGCGAGGACGGTGAGCCAGAGCGGCGCCCGGGGTCCCGCCTGCTCAGAGCGCATCGAACGCCCCCAGCCGGCGCGCGGCGACGAGGTAGAGCGAGACGATGGCGATGGGCACGACCGTGAACGCCGCCGCGAGCGGCACGTTCCCCACCGAGCCCTGCAGCGTGTAGACCATCGTGCCGATCTGCAGGCCCGGCGGCCCGACGAGCTGCGGGATGATGTAGTCGCCGAGGGTCAGGGAGAACGTGAAGATCGAGCCCGCCACCACGCCCGGGAACGCGAGCGGAAGGAGCACGCGCCGGAAGGTCTGGCCCGGGCGGGCGCCGAGGTCCGAGGACGCCTGCAGGAGGTTCTCCGGCACCCGCTCGATGGCCGCCTGCGTGGGCAGGATCATGTAGGGCAGCCAGACGTAGGTGAAGACGAGGAACCGCCCCAGGTTCGAGGTCGAGAGCGACGATCCGCCCACCACCGGCAGCGCCAGCACCGCCTCGAGCGCCGGCACGAGGCCGAGGAGGTCGAGGGTCCAGTAGACCACCCCACCCTTCGCGAGGATCACCGTCCAGGCGTAGGCCTTCACGATGTAGCTCGCCCACATCGGCAGCATCACCGCGACGTAGAGGAAGCCCTTCAGGCCCCCGCGCGCGTACCGCGCCATGTAGTACGCGATCGGGAACCCCAGCGCCGCGCAGGCGATGGTCACCGCGCCCGCCATCCCCACCGTGCGCAGCACGATGTCGAGGTTCGCCGCCTGGAGGAGCTTCGCGTAGTTCGCCCAGGTGAGCGTGGGCGAGACCGTCATCGCGAAGTCGTCGAACGTGTACGTGCTCTGCCAGACGAGCGCACCGAGCGAGCCGAGGTAGACGACCCCGAACCAGAGGAGCGGGGGCACGAGCAGGAGGAGGAGCTGCACCCCGCTCCGGCGGTACAGCCAGGTGGAGAGCGCGCCCGTCACGCGGGGTCGAGCTCCACCATCGCGGTGCGCGACCAGGCGAGCCGCACCGGGGCGCCCTCCCGCGGCGCGTCCCCGGCCTCGCTCGGGAGCGCGACGGTGAGCACCGCGCCCTCGACCTCGACCTCGAAGCGGCTCGTGGGGCCGTGGTACTGCACGTCGACGAGCTTGCCCTCGAGGCCCACCTCGCCGCTCCCCGGGGCGCCGAAGCGGATGTGCTCCGGCCGGATCGACACCGGCCGCTCGCCCCCCGTCACCCGCCGCGCGAGCGCGCCCTCGAGGACGTTGGCGGTGCCCACGAAGGAGGCGACGAACCGGGTGCGAGGCCGCCCGTAGAGGCCGCGCGGCGTGTCGACCTGCTCGATGCGCCCCCGGTTGAAGACCGCGATCCGGTCGGACATCGACAGCGCCTCGCCCTGGTCGTGCGTGACGTAGACGAAGGTGATCCCGAGCCGGCGCTGCAACCCCTTCAGCTCGGTCTGCATGCGCTCGCGGAGCTTCAGGTCGAGGGCCCCGAGCGGCTCGTCGAGGAGCAGCACCCGGGGCCGGTTCACGAGCGCGCGGGCGAGGGCGACGCGCTGGCGCTGGCCGCCCGAGAGCTGCCCCGGGCGCCGCTCGCCGAGCCCCGCCAGCGCCACGAGCTCGAGGGCGCCCTCCGCCTCGCGGGCGCGCTCGGCGCGGCCGACCCCCTTCACGGCGAGGCCGTACGCGACGTTCTCGAGCACCGAGAGGTGCGGGAAGAGCGCGTAGTCCTGGAAGACCGTGTTGACGTCGCGCTCGTAGGGCGGGAGCCGCGAGGCGTCCACCCCGTGCAGCGAGAGGGTCCCGGCGCTCGGGAGCTCGAACCCGGCGATGAGCCGGAGGCAGGTGGTCTTGCCGGAGCCGGAGGGGCCGAGGAGCGAGAAGAACTCGCCGTCCTCGATGGACAGCGAGATCCCATCCACGGCCCTCACCGTGCCGTAGTGGCGCGAGACGTCCTTCAGCTCGACCGCGATGCTCATGGGAGAGGCAAGGAGCCTCGGGGCCGGCGGGGCCGGCCCCGAGGGTTCACCGCCCGCCCATGATGGCGATGTAGTCGGTCACCCAGCGCGAGTACGGCACGCAGGCGCCCTGGCTCTTGCACTCCGCGGTCGGGGTCCGCCAGAAGTGGACCTCGGCGAAGCGCTCGAAGCCGTTCACCTTGCACACGTCGAGCCCGCCCGGCGCGGCGACCTTGCAGGCCTCCGGCACCACCGGCACCGACCCGAACCACTCCGCGAGCGCCGACTGGAGCTTCGTGTCGAGCGACCACTCCATCCACTTGTAGGCGCAGACCGGGTTCTTCGCGTTCGCGTGGAGCATGGTCGTGTCCGCCCACCCGGTGGAGCCCTCGGCCGGGATGGTGGAGGCGATGGGCTGCTTCTCCGCCGCGAGCGCGTTCGCCATGTAGCCCCACGAGGACGACGCGACCACGCCCTCGTTCTTGAAGTCGCTCATCTGCACCGTGGCGTCGTGCCAGTAGCGGTGCGTGAGCCCCTTCTGCTGGCGGAGCAGCGCGAGCGCCGCCTCGTACTGCTTGTCGTTGAGCTCGTACGGATCGGTGATGCCGAGGTCGGGCTTCTTCTTCATGAGGTAGAGCGCGGCGTCGGCCACGTAGATCGGGCCGTCGTACGCCTGCACCCGCCCCTTGTTCGGCTTGCCGTCCGGCAGCTTCTGCGGCTCGAACACCACCGCCCAGGAGGTCGGGGCGGTCTTGAACGTCTTCGTGTTGTACATGAGGACGTTCGGGCCCCACTGGTACGGGACGCCATACGCCTTCCCGTCGACCGTGTACCAGGGCGCGCCCTTCAGCCGGTCATCGACCGCCTTGTACGAGGGCACCTTCGCGAGGTCGACGGGCTGGACCGCCTTCGCGGCCACGAGGCGGAGGCTCGCGTCGCCCGAGGCCGTGACGAGGTCGTACTCGCCCTTCGACGAGGTCATGAGCTGCACCATCTCGTCGGAGGTCGCCGCGGTCTTCACGGTGACCTTGCAGCCCGTCTCCTTCTCGAACTGGGTGACCCAGTCGTAGTTCTTGTCGGTCTCGCCGCGCTCGATGTAACCGGGCCAGGCGACGATGTTCACCTGCCCCTCCGGCTTCGGGGGCTCGGGGTTGGCGGGGGGCGGCGGCGGGGGCGGCGCTTCCTTCTTGCACGCGGCGAGCGCGAGGGCCGCCGCGGCGACGAGCATCGTCCTCTTCATGCGTCACTCTCCTTCGGCGTGCCCCAGGGTGAACGTCCGGGGGGAGGGCACGCCGCGAGAGTGTAGGGCCCGGCGTCCGGCCGAGCCGCAGGTATTCTGCCCGTGGAGGAGGGGGAACCCGCCCGGGATCTACTCCCGGTCCGACAGCCAGCGCAGCGCGAGGATCGCGAGCGCCGCCGGCGCCGCGACCCGCGCGATCTTCCAGGTCCGCCGCTCCCACGAGTCGACGCGGTCCGCGAAGAGCAGCATCGTCCAGTGGCGCATCGCGTGGTCGGGGTGGCGGTAGGCCGCACGGCGGATCGCTCCCGACAGGCCGTGCAGCGGCACCGCGGTGCCGAACACGGGCGGCATCGGCTTCCCGGGCCGGCCGTGCCTCGGGACCGACGGCGTCCCCTCCTGCCGCGCCGGGTGCGGCCGCGCGTTCACCCACGGCTCCGGCCGTCTCTCCCCCGGGACGCCGGGCCGGCGGGTCGGGTCGAGGTCGTGGCCCGCGTAGGCGGGCCGGCCGGGGCCGGGCGTGATGCCAGGGCCGGCGGCGGGGTTCGGCTGCTCCATCGGGCGCTCCTCTCAGTGCACGGTCTCGCCGTGGGGGAACAGGGCCACCTTGATGCAGCCGTCCTGCTTCCTCGCGAAGGTGTGGTAGCCGTCGGGCGCCTTCTCGAGCGGGAGCCTGTGGGTGAACACCGCCTTCGCGTCGATCCGGCCCTCCCGGACGTGCTCGAGCAGGTGCTTCATGTACCGCTTCACGCTCGTCTGCCCGGTGCGGATGGTCTGGCACTTGTTCATCGCGGTGCCGAAGTCGACCCAGTTGAACGGCGGTCCGTACACGCCGACCACCGAGACCGTCCCGCCCTTGCGCGTCGCGTGGAAGCACCCGTTGAGCGCCGCCGCCGAGCCGGCCTCGAGCTTGCCGTACACGCCCGCGGCGCGCTGGAGGGTCGACCCGGCGGCCTCGAGGCCCACCGCGTCGATGCAGGCGTCGGCACCCCGGTCGTCGGTCATGGCCTTCACGGCGGTGATGACGTCGGCCTGCGTGAAGTCGATCGTCTCGACGTTCGCGAAGCGCCGCGCGAACTCGAGCCGGTAGGGCACCTTGTCGACGGCGATGACCCGGCCGGCGCCGAGCAGCCACGCCGAGCGCATCGCGAAGAGGCCCACCGGCCCGGCCCCGAAGACCACCACCGTCTCGCCGCCGCGCAGGTTGCACATCTCGGCGGCCATGTAGCCGGTGGGGAGCGCGTCGGTGAGCGGCAGGACGTCCAGGTCCTCGAGGTCGTCCGGCACCTTCTCGGCGCCGACCGCCGCGAACGGGACGCGGACGTACTCGGCCTGGCCGCCGTCGTAGCCGCCGGTGGTGTGCGAGTAGCCGTAGACGCCGCAGGCGACGTCGCTCGCCGGGTTGGTGTTCTCGCAGCAGGCGGTGAGCCCCCGCTGGCAGTAGAAGCAGGCGCCGCAGGAGATGTTGAAGGGGACCATCACGCGGTCGCCCTCCTGGAGCCCGCCCGCGTCCCTGCCGACCTCCTCCACCACGCCCACGAACTCGTGGCCGAAGGTCGAGCCCACCCGCGTGTCGGGCACGAGCCCGTGCAGCAGGTGGAGGTCCGAGCCGCAGATCGCCGCGGCCGTGACCCGCACGATCGCGTCCTGCGGGTGCTCGATGCGCGGGTCGGGCTTCCCCCGCACCGAGACGCGGAAGGGGCCCTCGTAGGTGAGCGCTCTCATGCGGAGCAAGGTGGGCACCGCCGCCCGCGCCCGGCTCCCTCGCAGCGCCTCCCCGCGGCCGCCCGTTCGGTGAGACACTGGGGGTGATGAACTCCGAGCGGCTCGTCCTGCGCAACGCGGGCTGGCTGGTGGGCGCCCAGGTGCTCGCCACGCCGCTCGCGATCGCGGTGAACGCCGTGCTCGCGCGGCGGCTGGGGGCGGGGGAGTTCGGCTGGATCTACCTCGCGTCCTCGCTCGCCGGGCTCGCGTTCCTCGTGGTGGAGGCCGGCCAGGCGACCGCCCTCCCCGGGCTCGTCGCGCGCGAGAAGGCCCGGGTGGGCGAGCTCCTCGGGAGCGCGCTCGCCTGGCGGGGCGCCGGCGCGGCGCTCGCGGTCGCCCTCCTCGCGGGCGGCGCGGTCGCGCTCGACGCGCCCCCGGGCCTGACGCTCACGCTCGCCCTCGTCGCGCTCGCCCAGGGGCTCGGCTCCCTCGCCCGCGCCGGCCTCGACGCCGCCCGCGGGCTGGAGCGCGCGGACCTCGCCGCGGCGGGGCACGTCGGTGGGCAGCTCCTCACGGCGCTCCTCGTCGTCCCCACCTTGCTCCTCGGCGGCGGCCTCGCCGCGGCGCTCGGCGCCCAGCTCGCCGCGGCCGCCCTCGGCCTCGCGGCGGTGCTGGCCGCGCTGCGCCCGCTCGGCCTGCCCCGCCTCTCCACGGCCCGGACGGCGCTCGCCGCGCTCGCGACGGGCGGCGCGCCCTTCCTGCTCCTCGGCCTCGCGACCACGCTGCAGCCCAACGTCGACGCGCTCGTTCTCACCCGGCTCGCGCCCGCGGAGGTGCTGGGCTGGCACGGCGCCGCGCTGAAGCTCGTGGGCGCGCTCGTGTTCCCCGCGTCCTCGCTCATCTCGGCGCTCTACCCCACCCTCTTCCGGCTCCACGCCGAGGACCCCGAGGCCTACCGGCGCACGGCGGCGGCGGCGCTGCGCACCGCCACCGTCCTCGTCGTCCCGGTGGCGCTCGGCTGCGGGCTCTTCCCCGCCCTCGGGATCGCCATCTTCGGCGAGGGCGGGTTCGGTCCGGCCGCCGCGAACCTCCGCGTGCTCGCGGTCCACGTCTTCCTCCTCTACTTCTCCATGACGCTCGGGTGCGCCCTGTCCGCGGCGGGCCGCCAGCGCGCGTGGGCCCTCGCCCAGCTCGGCTGCGTGGCCGCCGCGTTCGGGCTCGACCTCGTGCTCGTGCCCTGGTTCCAGGCCCACGGCGGGAACGGCGGCGTCGGCGTCGCCGTCTCGCTCGTGACCTGCGAGGTCGCCATGCTCGGCGTGGCGGTCGCGCTCGTCCCGCGGGGCGTGCTCGACCGGAGCGTCGCCCTCGCGCTCGCGAGGGCCGGCGTCGCCGGGGCGGCCATGGCAGGCGTGGCCGTGGGCCTCGAACGGGTCGCGCCGGGGTGGCCGCTGCTCCTGTCGGCGGCCCTCGCGGGCGCCGCGTACGTGCTGGTGCTCCTGGGTCTGGGCGGACTCGATCCGGACGCTCGAGCTGCGCTCCTGCGCGCACTCCGCAGGACCCGCAAGTAGTCAAGAAGTCGACGGATTGAACCCGGACGCGACCCGGGTCAGCGTCGGGGGATCGCGGGGTGCACGCGCGTCCGCTCGTCACCTAAGGTGAGCGGACCGTACCGCCTCGTACATGTTCTCCGCCTCGCAACCCCCTCCCGGGACGCTCGTCTCGATCCTCCGTGAGCGCGCCGCGCGATCGCCCGGAGTGCTCGCGTTCCGGATGCTCGCCGACGGCGAGGAGGAGGCCGGCAGCCTCACTTATGGTGAACTCGATCTGCGGGCCCGCCAGCTCGCGGCCCGGCTGATCGCGGCGGGCGCCCGCGGCGAGCGCGCGCTCCTGCTCCACCCGCCGGGACTCGATTACGTCGTCGCGATCTTCGGCTGCGCGTACGCGGGCGTGGTCTCGGTCCCCGCCTACCCGCCGCGCTTCAACAAGCCGATGCTCCGGCTGCGGGCGCTCGTCGCCGACGCGGAGGCGCGGTTCGCGCTCACGACCCCGGCGGTGCTGCGCCGGATCGAGCGCCAGCTGCCCACCGAGCCGGAGCTCGCGCGGCTCACCTGGCTCACCCCCGGGGATCTCGCCGGGGACGCCGCGCCGCCCATCCCGGCGGAGGCCGATCCGGGGGCCCTCGCGCTCCTGCAGTACACCTCGGGATCGACGAGCACGCCGAAGGGCGTGATGCTCACGCACGCGCACGTGGCGCGGAACGCCGCCCTGCTCGCGGAGCGGCTGCGCCTCACGCCCGCCGACCACCTGGTGTCATGGCTGCCGCCGTACCACGACATGGGGCTCGTGGCAGGCATCGTGGTCCCGATCCTCGCCGGCCTGCCGGCGACGCACATGACCCCGGGTGCGTTCCTGCAGCGCCCCGCGCGCTGGCTGAAGGCGGTCTCGAGGCACCGGGCGACCATCACCGGCGGCCCGGACTTCGCCTGGGACCAGTGCGCGCGCCGGGTGGGCGACGCCGACCTCGCGGGGCTCGAGCTCTCCACGCTGCGGATCGCGTTCTCGGGCGCCGAGCGGGTCCGCCCCGCGACGCTCGACCGCTTCCTGGCGCGCTTCGCCCCGGCGGGCTTCCGCGCCGAGGCCTTCTGCCCCTGCTACGGCCTCGCGGAGGCGACGCTGGGCGTCTCCTTCCACGTGCCGGGCACGCCCGGCCGGCGTGAGCGCGTCGACGCCCGGGCCCTCGGCGAGGGCAGGGCCGAGCCGTCGCGCGAGGGCGCGCCGGCGGTCGAGCTCGTCGCGTCCGGCACCCCGCTCACCGGCTTCGAGGTCCGCGCCGTCGACCCGGCGACGCGGGCCGTGCTGCCCGACGGTGCGGTGGGCGAGCTGTGGGTGCGCGGACCTTCGCTCGCCGCCGGCTACTTCCGGAACGAGGCCCTCACCGGGGCGCTCTTCGGGGCGGCGCCCGCCGGACGCGACGGCCGGTGGCTCAGGACCGGCGACCTCGGCTACCTCCGCGAGGGCGCGGTCTTCGTGTCCGGGCGCGTGAAGGAGCTCGTCGTCCTCCGGGGCGCGAACCACCACCCCGAGGACCTCGAGCTCGCCGCGCTCGCCGCGCACCGGCGCCTGCGGCCCGGGGCGGCGATCGCGTTCGCCGACGAGGGCGAGGCCGAGGAGCGCCTCGTGATCGCGCTCGAGATCGACGACCCGCGTGACCTCCCCGCGGAGGAGATCGTCCAGGCCGTCCGGGGCGCCGTCGGCGACGCGCACGAGCTCGTGGTGCACGACGTCGTGCTCCTCCCGCCCGGCGCGCTCCCCCGGACCTCGAGCGGCAAGCTCCAGCGCGGCCGCTGCCGCGAGCTCTGGCGCGCCGGGGCGCTCGCGCCGGTCGCCTCCCCGGCCGCCGCCGACGGGCCGGCCGCGCCCGACGCCCTCGTGGCGGCCGTCCAGGCCGCCGCCGCCGAGGTGCTGGGCGTGGCGCGGGTGGAGCCGGACGACGACTTCTTCGCGCTCGGCGGGCACTCGCTGCTCGCCACCCAGCTCGTCTCCCGCCTGGGGGCCGCGCACGGCGTCGACCTGCCGCTCCGGGCGGTGTTCGAGGCCCCCACGCCCGGCGCGCTCGCGGCCCGGGTCGCCGCCGCGCCGCGCGCGCCCGCGGTCCCGCTGGTCCCGCGCGTGGATCGCGCGGGGCCGCTCGCGCTGACCTTCTCGCAGGAGCGCATGTGGTACCTCCACACGCTCGACACCGGAGGTTCCGCCTACAACGTGGGCGGCGCGATCGAGCTCACCGGCCGGCTCGACGTCGGCGTGCTCGGGCGCGCCCTCGAGCACGTGGTGCGAGAGCACGAGGTGCTCCGCACCACCTACCCCGCGCCCGGCGGCGTCCCCACCCCGCGGATCCACCCGCCGGACGCGGCGCGGCCACGGCTCGCCTACGCCGACCTCGCGCTCGCCGACGACCCCACCGCCGAGGCCCACCGCCAGGCCGAGGCCCTCGCCGGCACGCCGTTCGACCTCGCGAACGGCCCGCTCTTCAGGACCCGCCTCATGCGCACCGGCCCCGACCGGCACGTGCTCGCGGTGTCGCTCGCCCACGTCGTGGCCGACGGCTGGGCGCTCGGGGTGCTCCTCTCCGACCTCCTCGACGCCTACCAGGCGCTCCTCACCGGCCGCCCGCTCCGCCCCGCCGGCCCGGTCCAGGTGGTCGAGCTCGCGGCCTGGCAGCGCGCCGCGCTCGACGGGCCCGTGGTGGCCCGCGAGGTCGCCTTCTGGCGGAGGACGCTCGCCGGCGCGCCGGTGCTCGAGCTGCCTCGCCTGCGCGCCGGACCGGGCGTGCCGGGCGGCGAGCTCGAGCCCATCGCCATCACCCCGGCGCTGCTCGAGCGCGTCCGGGCCCTCGCGCGGGAGCAGGGCGCGACGACCTTCATGGTCGTGCTCGGGGCGTTCCAGGTGCTCCTGGCCCGGATCACGGGCCAGCACGACGTCGTGCTCGGGGTCCCGGTGGCGCAGCGCACGGCCCTGGCGTCCGAGCGCGTGATCGGCTCGCTCGTGAACACCCTCCCGCTCCGCGGCCGGGTGGACCTCGACGCCACCTTCGCCGCGCACCTCGCCGGCGTGCGGGAGGCGACGCTCGAGGCCTACGCGCACCAGGCCCTCCCGTTCGAGCGGCTCGTCGTGGAGCTCGGCGTCGAGCGGCGGCCGGGGCGGTCCCCGCTGTTCTCGGTGATGTTCGACCACCAGAACTCGCCGATGCCGGCCCGCGGGGTCGAGGGCCTCACGCTGCGGCCCATCACCTACTCGCGCCGGGCGAGCCAGTTCGACCTCTCGCTCCTCTTCTTCGACACCGAGCTCGGGCACCTCGCCGGGTTCGAGTACGCGACCGAGCGCATCGATCGCGACGCCGCGCGCCTCCTCGCCCGTGAGCTCGTCCACCTGCTCGACGCGGTCACCGCCGATCCCCTCGCGCAGCTCTCCCGCGTCCCGCTGCTCGACGCGGCGGCGCGGCGCGAGATCCTCGCGGTGAACGGTCCGTACTGCCCCGGGTCGCCTCCGGAGGAGCGCGTCATCCGGCGCTTCGAGGCGCAGGCGGCGCGCACGCCGGACCGCGTCGCGGTGACCGACGAGGCCGGAGCCACGACCTACCGCGCGCTCGACCGCGCCGCCAGCGCCCTCGCCGTCCGCCTCGCCGCCGCAGGCGCCGGCCCGGGCAAGCGGGTCGCGGTTTGCCTGGACCGGAGCCGCGCGATCCCGGTGGCGCTGCTCGGCGTGATGAAGACGGGCGCGGCCTACGTGCCGCTCGACCCGCGCTACCCCGCCGAGCGCATCGGCTGGACGTTCGAGGACGCCGCGCCCGTCGCGGTGGTGACCGAGCCGGCGGTGCGGGCGCGCCTGCCGCTCCTCCCCGGACTCGCCGAGGTGCTCCTCGACCCCGCGGCGCCCGACGCCGGCGGCCACGCTGCGCCGGCCGGCGGGCCGGATCGGTCGGCGCCCGGGGACGTCGCCTACGTCATCTACACCTCCGGCTCCACCGGCCGCCCCAAGGGCGTCGAGGTCACCGACCGCGGGCTCTCGAACTTCCTCACCGCGATGCAGCACGAGCCGGGGCTCTCGGAGGCCGACCGGCTCCTTTCGGTCACCACCATCTCCTTCGACATCGCCGGCCTCGAGCTCTTCCTGCCCCTCGTGACCGGCGCGAGCGTGCACCTCGTGTCGAGCGACGCCGCCGCCGACCCGGCCCGCCTCGCGCGCGCGCTCCGCGAGACGGGCGCCACCGTGATGCAGGCGACGCCCGCCACCTGGCGCATGCTCGTCCAGTCCGGTTGGGCGGGCGATCCCCGCCTCACGGTCCTCTCGGGCGGCGAGGCGCTCTCGCGCGAGCTCGCCACCGCGCTCCTCGCGCGGAGCGCGGCGGTCTGGAACCTCTACGGCCCGACCGAGACCACCATCTGGAGCACGCTCGAGCGCGTGCGCCCGGGCAGCGGCCCGGTGCCGGTCGGGCACCCGGTGCTGCACAACCGCATCTACGTCCTCGACCGCCACCTCGAGCCGGTCCCCTTCGGCGCGCCGGGCGAGATCTGCATCGGCGGCGCGGGCGTCGCCCTCGGCTACCTCGGGCGGCCGGAGCTCACGGCCGAGCGCTTCCCGCAAGATCCGTTCGCCGGCCCCGGCGCGCGGATGTACCGCACCGGCGACCTCGGCGCGCTGAGGTCCGACGGGACGCTCGAGTACCTCGGCCGCCTCGACCAGCAGGTGAAGATCCGCGGGCACCGCGTGGAGCCCGGCGAGATCGAGGCGGTGCTCAGGCGCCACCCGGGCGTGGGGCAGGTGGCCGTCTCACCGAGGCCCGGCCCGGACGGCGAGCTCCGGCTGGTGGCCTACGTGGTGCCCGAGCCCGGCGCCGCCGCCCCGGAGCGCGGTGCGCTGCGCGAGCTGTGCCGCCGCGAGCTCCCCGAGCACATGGTGCCGTCGTTCTTCGTGGCGCTCGAGGCGCTGCCGCTCACGCCCAACGGCAAGCTCGATCGGCGCGCGCTCCCTGCGCCGCTCGAGGCGCACGCGGGCGGCTCGGTGACCCGGGTTCCACCGCGCGACGAGCTCGAGGCCCGCCTCGCCCGCGCCTGGTCGGAGGTCCTCGGCGTGCCCGTGGAGGACGTGACCGACGACTTCTTCGATCTCGGCGGCCACTCGCTCCTCGCCGCGCGCCTCTTCGCGCGGGTGGAGGCCGAGACGGGCGTGGCCCTGCCGATCTCCGCACTCCTCGAGGCGCCCACCGTCGAGCGCCTCGCGGCCCTGCTCCGCCGCTCGACCGGGATCGAGGCCCGGGACGACGCGCGCCAGCAGCGCTTCGACCACCTCCTCACCATCCGCGCCGGCGGCCCCCGCGCCCCCGTCTTCTGCGTCCATGGCGCCGGCGGGCACGTGCTCAACCTCGTCGAGGTGGCGCGCCACGTCGCGCCCGACCGGCCCTTCTACGGGCTGCAGGCCCGCGGGACGGACGGCCACTCCCGCCCGCTCGGCTCGGTCGGCGAGATGGCCGAGCTGTACCTCGAGGAGATCCGGCGCGTCTGGCCGCGGGGGCCGTACCACCTCGCCGGCTACTGCGGCGGCGCGCTCGTCGCCTACGAGATCGCGCAGCGCCTCGCCGCGGAGGGGCGCGAGGTCGCGACGCTCGCCCTCATCGACATCGCCCGGCCCGGGCTGCCCGCCGGCCCCGGGCGGCTCGAACGCTGGGGCCGCGCGGCCGTCTCCCGCTCCCCGAGGGTGCTCGTCGCCCGCGCGACGGAGAAGGCCGCGGCCAGGCTCCGCAGGCTCCTGCTCGCGATCCGCCTGGCCTGGCACGCCGCCCGAGGCCGCATCCCGCCCGAGCTCCGCGACCCCTGGCTCACCCGCGCGTTCCTGCGCGCGAGCGAGACCTACCGGCCGGGGAGGTACCCGGGGCCGGTCGCGGTGTTCCGGGCCAGGGACAGCGAGTTCACCCCCGCCGCGGGTCCCGACCTCGGCTGGGGCGAGCTCACCGCCGGCGCCGCCGTCTACGAGGTGCCGGGCGACCACCACTCGCTCACGCGCGGCGCCAACGCGGACGTGCTCGGGACGATGCTCGAGTCCTGCGTCCGGAGCGCGGAGGAGTCCCGGGCCTCGGAGCGGGAGACCGGGTAGCGGGCGGAGGGTCAGCCCGCCCGCCTCGCCACCGCGAGCGCCGCCCGGAACCCGGGCGCGACGTCGAGCTCGAACACGTCCGCCTCGTCCTCCGGCGGGGGGCCCGCGCCGAGGCCGAGGCCGAGCGCCTTCACGAGCGCCTCGGTCCGGGTCCAGGCGCGAAGGAACGCGTCGCCGCGGCCGCCGCCCGCCGCGCGCCAGGCGGCGAGCTCGCGCGGGCCGAGGACCCGGGCCGCGATAGCCTCGGCCGCGGGGACCTCGCGGACGCGCTCGAGGTCCACACCGAGCGCGCGCCCGCGGCCGACGCCGAGGAGCGCGAGCCCGTCGCTGCGGGAGAGGCTGAAGGGCGGGCCGCCGGCCACGCGGGGCTTCCCGCCCGGCGCGGGCGCTATCGCGAGCGCCTCCGGGGCGACCCCGGCCCGGGCCGCGACCACGAGGCGCAGGGCGGCCCGCCCGGCGACGAAGCGCTCGCGGTCGCGCGGCTGCAGGAAGCGGCCGGCCCTCGCGCGCTCCTCCTGCGAGAGGAGCGCGGCGAGGGCCGGGTCCGCGCCGTCGAGCTCGACGGTGAAGAGCTCGACCCCGGCGACCGTCCCCGCAGCCTGGATCGCCGGGGTGCGCACCCCGTCACCCTACCCCGGCGGCTACGGGTAGAGCGACTTCGCGCCGCTCTTGTCGAGCGAGGTGAGGACGAGGTCGCCCCTCTGCGTGCCGTTGCACTGGGGGTAATGCATGACGGACGAGGAGTCGTAGGACGTCAGGGCGCGCCAGTTGTTGTCCTCGAAGCAGGTGCCGGACTCGGGGCGGGTGTGCTCGTGACGGAAGCCGAGGGTGTGGCCGAGCTCGTGGCGCAGCACGCCCGTGAGCGTCCAGGGGGAGATGTTGCCGAACGAGGACTTGGAGATGAGGATCTCGCGGCCGCTCCGGCTCGTCGACGGGAAGAACGAGCGCGCGAGGTACTGGGTGGTGCTGACCTGGCGGACGTTGAAGACGACGCCGGTCGTGCGGGAGGTGCAGTTCGAGTCGGCGGACGCGACGTGCACGAAGTTCACCCGGGCGGTCGCCTCCCAGGCGGCCGTCGCCGAGTCCAGCGCGCTCACGACCGCGCTGTAGCGGCTGCCGAAGCTCGAGCTCGACACGCAGTAGGTGATGTTCAGCGCGGCGGTCGAGTTCCACTTGTCGTCCTGACCGTTCACGCGGTTCACGATGAGCGGGGCGCTGGACGTGCGCAGGTCGGTCTCCGCGCCCGAGGCGTAGCGCTCGTACGCCTCCGCGAGGAGCGCCTCGTTCTCGAAGAGCTCGTCGCCGTTGAAGACGTACATCCCGGTGTCGGGCTCCTGGTACGCGCGGGCCTTGAACTGGCTCCAGTTGAGCGGCGCGCTCGAGGTGGCGCCGTCGTCCGGCGCGCCGCAACCCGCGAGGAGGGCGAGCGCCACCACCACGTACCGCAGACGTCCGTTGGTCATGTTTGTCGGTCCCCTGGCCGCTCCCCGAGCGGCGTTCACCGAGCGTGCGAAGGCACGCCCACGAGTCCGACAGTCTGGCGAACGGGCGCTGCGTTCTGCAAGGAACGCCCTGATCGGGGGCCTGCACCGTTCCGGACGGTCCGGTGACGTGCGATGCTCGGCCTCGTGCGGACCGCCCTCTCCCTGCTCGCGGCGCTGCTCGTCGCCTGCGAAGCGGCCACGGCCCCGCCCGATCCGGCCTGCTCGGGTGTGGCGTGCTCGGGTCACGGCGTCTGCGCGCCCGTGAACGGCGCCCCGGTGTGCCGCTGCGATCCGGGCTGGGTGCGCGACGGCGCGACCGCGTGCGTCGCGAGCCAGGTGCCGTCGCTCGGCGGCTGCCCGCTCCTGCCGGCCGACCACGTCTTCAACACGCCGATCGACGGCCTGCCCGTGCACGCATCGTCGGCGGCGTTCATGGCGACGATCGGCGCGCACGCCGTCCACCTCGACCTCGGCCAGACGATCGATACGCAGAGCGACACCTACTACGGCATCCCCTGGAACATCGTCCGCGGCGGCGCGCTCGCCTGGAGCGCCGTCGCGTTCCACACCGCCGACCCGGAGATGACCTGGGACCCGCGCGGCGAGAGCGACTGCGCCTCGGGGACGTCCCACACGATCGTCTCGCCGTGCACCGCCGCGGCGGCGCCGTCGCCGCTCTTCCCGGTGCCGGCCGCGCCGCTCGTGGAGGGCGGCCTCGTGACCGATCCCGCCCAGCCCTACGGCGACCACCACCTGCTCGTCGTCGACGCGGACGCGTGCCGACTGTGGGAGGCGTACCACGTGTACCCGCGCGCCGCCGGCGGCTGGGACCTCTTCGGCATCGCCACCTTCGACCTCGCGTCGAACGCGCTCCGCCCCGACGGCTGGACCTCCGCCGACGCCGCCGGGTTCCCCATCCTGCCGCTCCTCCTTCGCGCCGAGGAGGCCGCCGCGGGCGAGATCCGGCACGCGCTCCGGTTCACGATCCCCTCGAACAAGATCCGGATCGCGTACACCTGGCCCGCCCGCCACCTGACCTCGAACGGCACCAGCTCGGCGTCGCTGCCGCCCATGGGCCAGCTCTTCCGCCTGAAGGCGAGCTTCGCGATCCCGGCCGGCTGGTCGGTGCAGTCGCGCGCCATCGCCCAGGCCATGAAGACGTACGGCCTCTACCTCGCCGACGGCGGCTCCGCGATGTACGTGCAGGGCGAGCCGAGCGCGGCCTGGGACGACCGGATCTTCTCCGAGGTGCAGTCGATCCCGTCGAGTGCGTTCGAGGCCGTCGATCTCGGGCCGTGGACGACACGAGCCGGGTTCGACCCGGACTCGGCCCGCGTGCCGCCGCCGTAGGGGAGGCCCCGTGGCGCGGGCGCGGCCGGGCGGCTAGCATCGAGAGGACCCCCGAGACCACGGAGCGACGATGCCCCCTGCCCTCCTCCGCCTCGCGCCGCTCGCCGGCGTGCTGCTGGCCTCCTCGACGCTGGCCGCCGCGCCGGCCCCGGCGGCCGCGCCCGCCCGGCCCTACGGCGAGACGCCCGAGAAGTTCACGCCGCCCACCGGGCTGCTCGACCATGAGCGCCGCACGGTCGACATCCCGATGCGCGACGGCGTGAAGCTCCACACGATCATCCTGCTCCCGAAGGGCGCCCGGGGCCGGCCCATCCTCCTCACGCGCACGCCCTACGACGCCGAGAAGATGACGAGCCACACGCCGAGCGTGCACCTCGGCCCCGTGCTCGCCGGCTACGACCACGTCACCGACGTCATCGTCGAGGGTGGCTACATCCGCGTCGTGCAGGACGTCCGCGGCAAGCACGGCTCCGAGGGCGACTACGTCATGAACCGGCCGCTCCGGGGGCCGCTCAACCCGACCGCGACCGATCACGCCACCGACACCTGGGACACCATCGACTGGCTCGTGAAGAACGTGCCCGAGTCGAACGGCCGGGTTGGCATCATCGGCATCTCCTACGACGGCTTCACCCCGCTCATGGCGCTCGTCGACCCGCACCCGGCCCTCAAGGTCTCGGTGCCGATGAACCCGATGGTCGACGGCTGGATGGGCGACGACTGGTTCCACCACGGCGCGTTCCGCCAGACGATGGCGCCGTACGTCTACAACCAGCAGGCGAGCCGCAAGAACGACTTCGAGTGGCCCTCGACGCACGGCGACGAGTACGAGGAGTACCTCGCGGCGGGCTCGGCGGGCGCGCTCGGGCGCATGTGGGGCCTCGACCAGGTCGGCTTCTGGCGGAAGTTCGTCGAGCACCCCGCCTACGACGCCTTCTGGCAGGGCCAGGCCATGGACCGCGTGCTCGGCGCGCGGCCGCTCACGGTCCCCACGCTCGTCGTCCACAGCCTGTGGGACCAGGAGGACATCTACGGCGCGCCCGCCGTGTACGCCGCGCTCGCGGCGAAGGACCCGGCCCACGAGAAGGTGTTCCTCGTGATGGGCCCCTGGCACCACGGCCAGGCGCTCCGCGACGGCTCGAAGCTCGGGGCGATCGAGTTCGGGAGCGACACCTCGCTGTACTTCCGCCAGCACATCCTCCGCCCGTTCCTCGACCAGCACCTCTTGGAAGGCGCGCCGAAGGCGCGGCTCGCCCCGGTGACCGCGTTCGAGACCGGCACGAACCGCTGGGTGGAGCTGCCCGCCTGGCCCTCCGGCTGCGCGAGCGGCTGCAGGGTCGAGCCGGCGCGCCTCTACCTCGGCGCGGGCCTCGCCGCCGGCTTCGCGGCGCCGAAGGCCGCCGACGCGCCGTTCGACGCGTACGTCTCCGATCCTGCGAAGCCGGCGCCATACCGGCCGCGCCCGATCGCCCAGCACTCCGAGGCGGCCGGCGAGGGCTGGCGGACCTGGCTCGTCGCCGATCAGCGCGAGGCCGCGGGCCGGACCGACGTGCTCGCCTTCGTCTCCGAGCCCCTCACGGCGCCGGTCCGCATCGCGGGCGCTCCGCGGGTGAACCTCGTCGCCTCGACCTCCGGCACCGACTCCGACTGGGTGGTGAAGCTCATCGACGTCTACCCGCCCGAGGTCGCCTGGAAGCCGCACCTCGGCGGCTACCAGCTCATGGTCTCCGGCGACATCTTCCGCGGCCGCTACCGGGAGTCGTACGAGGTGGCGCGCCCGATCGCCACGGGCAAGCCGCTCCCCTACCGCTTCGCGCTGCCCACGGCGAACCACGTCTTCCTGCCCGGGCACCGGATCATGATCCAGGTGCAGTCGAGCTGGTTCCCGCTCTACGACCGGAACCCGCAGACCTTCGTCCCGAGCCTGTTCGACACGAAGCCCGGCGACTACGTGAAGGCCGAGCAGCGGGTCTGGCACGCGCCCGGCAAGGAGAGCTTCGTCGAGCTGCCCATCGTGAAGGAGGCGCCATGATCGCGGTCGCCGCCGCCCTCGCGGCCACCCTCGCCGCCCCGCCGCTCGCGGTCACCTGCGGGAAGCTCCTCGACCCCGCACGCCGCGAGGTGCGCACGAACGTCACCGTGAACCTCGCCGACGGCAGCGTGGTCGCTCAGGCCCCCGCCGGCGCCCGCGTGCTCGACCTCTCGCGGTTCACCTGCCTGCCCGGCCTGATCGACGCGCACACGCACCTCCTCCTGCAGGGCGACGTGACCGCGGAGGACTACGACGAGCAGGTCCTGAAGGAGTCAGTGCCCTACCGGACCCTCCGCGCCGCCGCCGCGGGGCGCATCGCGCTCTCCCACGGGTTCACGACCGTGCGCGACCTCGGCACCGAGGGCGCCGGGTTCGCCGACGTGGACCTCCGCACCGCGTTCGAGCGCGGCGTGCTCGAGGGGCCGCGCGTCTTCACCTCCGGCCCCGCGATGAGCGTGACCGGCGGCTACGGCCTCCTCGGCTACGCCTGGGAGCGCAAGATGCCCGACGGTGTCCTGAAGTGCGACGGCGCCGACGAGTGCCGGAAGGCCGTGCGGTTCCAGGTCGAGAAGGGCGTGGACTGGATCAAGGTCTACGCGGACCGCTCCTACCGGCGCACGCCCGACGGCGGCTGGACCTCCATCGCGAACTTCACGCCCGAGGAGCTCAAGGCGATCGTCGAGGAGGCCCACAAGCTCCGGAAGAAGGTGGCGGCCCACTCGATGACGCCGGTCGGCCACAAGGCCGCGCTCGCCGCGGGCGTCGACTCGCTCGAGCACGGCGACGTGCTCGACGCCGAGACGCTGAAGGTCATGGTGGCGCGCAAGGTCCCCTACTGCCCGACCCTCACCGTCTCCGACGAGGTCGACGCCCCGCGGTCGAAGGAGAACCCGATCTGGGGCCAGCTCTCGGTCGCGATGCAGGCCTCGATGAAGGCGGCCGTGGCCGCCGGCGCCCCGATCGCCTTCGGCACCGACGCCGGCGGCTTCGACTGGGCGAAGCGCCACCAGGCCGAGGAGTTCGGCTTCATGGTGAAGTTCGGTATGCCGCCCTGGGACGCCCTCCGGGCGGCGACCGTGGTCGCCGCGGACCTCCTCGGCCCCGTCCCCGCCGGGCGCCTCGGGTGCCTGGAGCCGGGCTGCGTCGCGGACCTCGTCGCGGTCGACGGCGATCCCCTTGCTGATCCCAAGGCCTATCAGGCGGTCCGCGCGGTCGTGAGCCGCGGCAAGGTCATCGTCGGGCCGTAGACATCGCCGGGGCGGCGGGAGGGAGAGACTAGGGCTTCACGAAGCGGAGCGCGAAGCGGTCGCCGGTGCCGCGGCGCTCGGCGGCGGCGCGGGGGGAGGTGTTCCAGTCGCGGGTGTCCTCCTTGTTGCGGAGGAAGTCGCCCTCCCCGGCGAGCCTGAAGCCGGCGGCGCCGACCTCCTCCTTCACGAGCGCCTCGTCCACGCGGTGGAGCGTCTGTGCGTCGGCGGCGCCGGTGCCCGGGCGCGCGGAGGAGTCGATGACCACGAAGGCGCCGCCGGGCTTCAGGGCGGCGAGGACGGCGCGGTTCATGGCGGCGCGGTCCACCTTCATCCAGACGGTGTCGTGGTAGAGCGCGTTCATGACGACGAGGTCGAGCCCGGCCGCCTCCGGCGGCAGCGGCGCGTCGAACTCGCGGTCGACCCGGACCACGTTCGCGTTCACCGGGCGGGCGAGCCGGGCCTTCCAGGCGTCGCCCACGAAGCCGAGGAGCCCGGCCGAGTTCTGGGCGTACACCACGCCGGCCGGGCCGACGGCGCGCGCGAGCAGCTCGGTGGTGTAGCCGCCGCCCGCGCCCAGCTCGGCGACCTTCATGCCCGGCCGGATCTGCAGGAACGCGAGCGTCGCCGCAGGGTGGCGACCGGCGTCGAGCGCCCGGTCGGCCTCGGTCCGGTCGGTCGCCGCCACGAGGGCGGCGTAGGGATCGGGCGCCGCGCGGGTCGCCTGGCCGGCGGGCGAGGAGGACGGCTTCGTGGCGCCGGTGGCGCAGGCGGAGGAGGCGAGGACGGCGGCGGCGAGCGAGAGCAGGCGGACGTTCATGGGGGGGTCTCCTCGGGTAGGGGGAACTTCTTGCGGGACGGGGAGTGCTCCGCAACCCGCACCGCGCGTCCCGTCGGGGCCGCGGCGCCCTGCGCGGGCGGCGGCGGCCGCGGCGGGTGTAAGCTCGCGCCCACCCGGGAGTCCCCTTGACCGACCCCATGGATCGCCGCGACGAACCCTCGATGCGCAGCATCGTGGAGGCGATCCCGCACATGGTGTGGATCGCCGCCCCGGACGGCGCGAACCTCTACAACAGCCCGAGCCTGCTCGCGTACACCGGGTTCACCGACGCCGACGTCGCGCGCGACGGCTGGACCCGCACCATCCACCCCGACGACCTCGAAGGCGCCATCGCGTTCTGGCAGGAGCGCGTGCGCACCGGCCTGCCGGGTACGCGGGTCCACCGCATCCGCCGGCACGACGGCGCGTTCCGCTGGTGCCACGTGGCCGCGGCGCCGCTGCGCGGCCCGGGCGGCGCCTTGCTCCGCTGGATCGGCACCTGGACCGACGTGCACGACGCGAAGCTCGCGGAGGAGGCGCTCCGGTCCAGCGAGGCGAAGCTGCGGCTCGCGAAGGACGCCGCGCACATGGGCGCGTGGGAGTGGGATCTCGCCACTGGCGCCCGCACCTTCTCGGGCCGCTGCCGCGCGCTCTTCGCGCTGCCGGCGGGGGGCGACGTCGAGGAAGCCGAGCTGCTCGCGGCGATCCACCCGGACGACCGGGCCCGGTACGCCGGCGCGCTCGAGCGCGCCGTGCGCGAGCACGCGCCCGTGCAGGTCGAGCTGCGGGTCCCCGGGGCCGGGGCCGAGCCGCGGGCGGTCGAGCTGCGCGGCCAGGCGTTCTTCCGGCCCGACGGCACGGCGGAGCGCGTGGCGGGCATGGCGCTCGACGTCACCGAGCGCCGCCGCATCGAGGACGCGCTGCGGGCGAGCGAGCGCGACGCCCGGCGCCGCTCGGCGGAGCTCGAGGCCGTGCTCGACGCGGTGCCTGCGGCGGTCTTCATCACGCGCGACCCGGCCGCGCGGTTCATCGAGGCGAACGCGGCCGGCCGCGAGCTCGTCGCGATCCCGCCGGGCGGCAACGCGTCCCTGGGCGCGCCCCTCGGCCAGCGCCCCGCCTTCGTGCCGATGAAGGACGGCGTGCCGCTCCGCCTCGACCAGATGCCGATGCAGGCCGCGGCGCGCTTCGGGGAGAGCGTCACCGGCTTCGAGTACGACATCCTGCGGCCGGACGGCACGGTGAAGCACGTCATCGCGAACTCGCGGCCCATCGTGGACGCCGCCGGCGAGCGGCAGGGCGCGGTGGGGGCGTTCGTCGACGTCACCGAGCAGAAGCGCGCGACCGAGGCGCTCCGCCGCTCCGACCAGCGCAAGAGCGACTTCCTCGCGGTGCTCTCCCACGAGCTCCGCAACCCGCTCGCCCCCATCCGCAACGCGGTCTACCTCCTCGAGCGCGCGGAGCCCGGGAGCCCGCAGGCCGTCCGCGCCAAGGACGTCATCCGCCGCCAGAGCGACCACCTCGCGAAGCTCGTCGACGACCTCCTCGACCTCTCCCGCATCGACCACGGCAAGATCCGCCTCGAGCGGCGTCCGATCGACGGCGCGGAGGTGATCCGCCGCGCCGCCGAGGACGCGCGCCCCGGCTTCGAGGCCCGCGGGGTGGCCCTGCGCGTCGCCGCGCCCGAGGCGCCGGCGATCCTGCTCGCCGATCCGGTGCGGCTCGCCCAGATCGCGGGCAACCTCCTCGGGAACGCGCTCAAGTTCACGCCGCCCGGCGGCGCGGTCGACGTGGACGTCCGGGCCGGGCGCGGAACCCTCGAGCTCGTCGTCCGGGACACGGGCGTCGGCATCGAACCCGCCCTCCTCGAGAAGGTGTTCGAGCCCTTCGCCCAGGCCGAGCGCGCCCGCTCCACCGGCCACGGCGGCCTCGGGATCGGCCTCGCGCTCGTGCGGAGCCTCGCGGTGCTGCACGGCGGCACGGCCGTGGCGCGCGCGCCGGCCTCCGGCCGCGGGGCCGAGCTCGTCGTCACGCTGCCGCTCGGCGCGGGGAGCCCCGCCGAGGCGTCCGCCCCCTCCCCCGCGCCGGGACGGGGCCTCTCGATCCTGGTCGTCGAGGACAACGCCGACGCCGGCGAGACGCTCGCCGATCTCCTCCGCCTGCAGGGCCACCGGGCCCGGCTCGCCACCGATGGGAGCAGCGCCCTCGCGGCCTTCGGGGTCTCCCGGCCGGACGTCCTCATCAGCGACGTCGGCCTGCCGGACATGGACGGGTACGAGGTGATCCGCCGGGTGCGGGCCCTCGAGGGCGGCCGGGCGACCTACGCGGTGGCGCTGACCGGCTTCGCGCAGCCGGAGGACGTGCGGCGCGCCCGCGAGGCCGGGTTCGACGCCCACCTGCCGAAGCCGCCGCCGCTCGACGACCTCGAGCGCCTGCTCGCCGCCGCGGCGCGGGCGCGCTGAGCCCCGGGGGCGCGGGCGCGCAAAGGAACGTGCACCGGGGCCGGATCGCGCTAGGATGCGCGGCTCTACACGGCCACCGGAGCGCGAAAGAATGCCCGCCCAGACGATGGAACAGCTGGTCTCCCTCTGCAAGCGCAGGGGGTTCATCTTCCCCGGATCCGCCATCTACGGCGGCCTCCAGGGCACGTACGACTACGGCCCGCTGGGCGTCGAGCTGAAGAACAACCTGAAGCTCGCGTGGTGGCGCGCGAACGTGTGGGAGCGCGAGGACGTCGAGGGGCTCGACGCGGCCATCCTCATGAACAAGCTGACCTGGAAGTACTCGGGTCACGAGGAGACCTTCGTCGACCCGATGGTCGACTGCAAGGCGTGCAAGATGCGCTGGCGCGCCGACCAGATCGCCGGCAAGTGCCCGAACTGCGCCTCGACCGACCTCACCGAGCCGCGCCCGTTCAACCTGATGTTCAAGACCCAGGTCGGCCCGGTGCCCGACCCGGAGTCGTTCTCGTACCTGCGGCCCGAGACCGCGCAGGGCATCTTCGTCAACTTCAAGCACGTCCTCGACGCGACCAGCCGCAAGCTGCCCTTCGGCATCGCCCAGATCGGCAAGGCGTTCCGGAACGAGATCACCCCGCGCAACTTCATCTTCCGGGTGCGCGAGTTCGAGCAGATGGAGATCGAGTTCTTCGTGAAGCCGGGCGAGGACGAGGCCTGGCACAGGCGCTGGGTCGAGGACCGCACGAACTGGTGGAAGTCGGTCGGCCTCCAGGGCGACAACCTCGTCGCCTATCACCAGAAGCCGGAGGAGCTCGCGCACTACGCGAAGGCCACGGTCGACCTCCTCTACCGGTTCCCGCACGGCCTCGAGGAGCTCGAGGGCATCGCGAACCGCACCGACTACGACCTCGGCTCGCACTCGAAGGACCAGGGCTCGCTCGGCCTCACCGCCAAGGCCACGCCGAACGGCCACTCGACCGAGAAGCTCACCTGGTTCGACCCCGACGCGAAGAAGCACGTGGTGCCCTTCGTCATCGAGCCCTCGGGCGGCGTGGACCGCGGCGTGCTCGCCGTCCTCTCCGAGGCCTACGCCGAGGAGCAGGTGAAGGCGCCGCCGGCGGAGCGGCTCGCCCCGGCGCAGGAGGCGCTCCAGACCTTCCTGAAGTCGGTCGGCCGCAACGAGAAGCTCGCGAAGGACGTGAAGGACGCCCTCGTCGCCGAGGGCGAGCGCATCCTCCAGGCCCCCGGCGAGCGGCTCGCCTCCGTCACCGGCCTCCTCTCGATGCCCGGCGCCGAGTCCATCGAGGTCGCGAAGAAGGTCCGCGGCCAGGTGGACCCGCTCGTCGACGAGTTCTACCGGACGGTGCTGCACTTCACGCCGCGCATCGCGCCCATCAAGGTCGCGGTGCTGCCGCTCAAGAAGAACCAGCCGGAGATCGTCGAGACCGCGAAGAAGATCCGCCGCGAGCTCCAGGGCGCGGCCGCCATGCGGACCGTCTACGACGACACCGGCGCGATCGGGAAGCTCTACCGGCGCCAGGACGAGATCGGCACGCCGTTCTGCGTGACCGTCGACTTCGACACCATCGGCCAGGGCAAGGAGCCCGGCCTCGCCGGCACCGTCACCGTCCGCCACCGCGACTCGATGCAGCAGGAGCGCGTGCCGGTGAAGGAGCTCGAGGGGTACCTGCGGGAGAAGCTCCGCTAGGCCGGCGTGCTGCGGCCGTCGTAGGCCTTCTTCGGCACCCCCTCGAAGTCGATGTCCTCCAGGCAGCGCACGTTCACGGCGACGATCGGCGAGCCGTCGGGCATGGCGCCGCGGGCGAAGGAGCGGACGCCGCAGGTCCTGCAGAAGAGGTGGTGGATCTTCTTCTTCCCGAACTGGTAGTCGCTCAGGTTCCCCTCCCCGGAGAGGAGCTCGAAGCTCGACGCCGGCGCGAACGCGAGCGCGGTGCCGGTGCGCTGGCAGATCGAGCAGTTGCAGGTGACGGCGCCGTCGAGCTTCATCGCGACGCGGTACTTCACGGCGCCGCAGTGGCAACTGCCCCGGTAGGTCGTGGTGTCGGTCATGGTCCTGGAGCCTAACCGACGTGACCGTCAGTCGCAGGAGATCCGGAAGCTCCCATCGAGGGCCACCGGCAGGACGAGCGTGCGCATCGACGCGGCGCGAGCGGCGGCACACATGGCCCGGCGCAGGCCCGCCGAGTCGGTGACGTAGAAGCTCGCGTACTCGGCGTTCCAGACCGGCTTCCGCTTCGCGGTGAACGCCGCGTAGACGCCGCACTCGTCGAACTCGTGGCACTGCTCGTTCAGGGCGAGGTCGAAGTCGGGCTCGAGCTCCGCCACCTGGTCGATGTCGTTCTTGAGCGCCACCGCGAGCCCCAGGGCGTGCGCCTCGGCGGCGAGGAAGCGGTTGAAGTCGAGCTGGTCGGCCGCCGTGAGGGGAAACCCCGGGCCGTTCTGGTACGCGTCGACGTTGTCCGGCTCGACCCCGTCGCAGCCGCGCAAGGCAGCGAGCGCGAGGCGGTCCTTCATCACGGCGCGGACGTTCGCGGAGCGGGGGTCGAGCCACCGCTCCCCGGGCCAGCCGTCCACCGCGTTCCCCACGTCGGCCGCGGCAAACCGGCCGTGGTCGGGGCGCCAGTCCTCGTCGGTGCCGGCGGAGAAGTAGCAGACCACCCGGTGCCCCGCCGCGTGGATGGAGGCGAGCGCGGCGTCCGGCGCCTCCACGAGGTCGACGTCGAAGATCACCGCGGAGACCGCGAGGTCGAGCGTGCCGGTGAGCTGCCACGCCCAGGGCTCGCCGATCCGCGGGGTCCACCGGCCCGCGGACGTGCCCGGCCCTGGCGAGGCGCCGTGGCCGCAGGCGACGAGCGCGGCGGCGAGCGCGAGGCCGGCTGAGGCGCGGACGAGGTGGCCGGGCATACCCG
The DNA here is from genome assembly GCA_046351695.1 of Anaeromyxobacter sp. GTDB lineage: Bacteria > Myxococcota > Myxococcia > Myxococcales > Anaeromyxobacteraceae > Anaeromyxobacter. The sequence goes on from JAXLYA010000006.1 coordinate 236,872, forward strand.
GAGTCTACCCCACGCCCGCGAGCGCGGCGCGCATGCCCTCCGCCGCGCGCCCCATCGCCTCCCTGCCCCGCTCGAGCGCGAACGGGCCGCTCCGCGGGAGCCCCTCGAGCAGGACCGCCCGCATCCCGGGCCGGTCCGGGACCTGGAGCGCCGGGCTGCCGCGCCGCCGCCAGGGCGAGCGCGAGGTGAGGTGGTGGTAGAGGACCCGCTCCCCGGGGCCTGCGCCGTCGAGGCCGGGACGATCGAGCACGCCGCCGTCGGCGCAGAGCCGGCCCGCGACGCGCACCGGGTGGAAGAGGACCGGGAGCGCGCAGGAGGCGTGCACCGCGGGCGACAGCGGCCCGCTCGAGACGACCTCGGTGCGGCGGGCGAGCACGTCGAAGACGGAGACGGCGAGCGGCGTGGGACAGGCCTCGAAGGTCGCCACCGGGAGGAGCGCGTCGAGCCGCGCCCTGAACCGCCGGCCGCGCAGGAGCCCCGGCCCCGGCCACGGGTCCCAGAAGTCTTCCCGGCGCAGCGCGAGCAGCTCCTCGCGGATCCGCGCCGCGGGCACGCCGGCCGCCCAGAGCGAACCCACGAGCGCGCCGGCCGACGAGCCCGTCACGCGCGCGGGCCGGAGCCCCTCCTCCTCGAGCACCGACACCACGCCGGCGTGTGCGAAGAAGCCGAAGAAGCCCGACGAGAGCGCGAGCGTGAACGGCCCCTCCGAGAGCCAGGCGCGCAGGGAGGGCCCGCTCACGCGACCTTCGCGGACGCGAGCCCGAGCAGCCGCTCGGACGCGTCCCACAGCGCGCCGGCGAGGGCGGGTGTGACCTGGCCGTTCACCCGGCCCGGCCGGCGGTCCACGTAGAAGCCGCCCGCCTCGAAGTCCCGGCCCGGCGCCGCCGTCGCGAGCCACACGAGCGTGTCGGCGCCCTGCTCCGGCGTCCGGAGGAATGGCCTCAGGAGGAGGCTGCCGTAGAACCAGCGCATGACCGCGCTGCCCTCGCGCGCGAAGCCGCTCGCGACCACGCCCGGGTGGAACGAGACGCCGGTGACCCCCGGGTACCGCCTCCCGAGCTCCATCGCGTGGAGGATGTTCATGCGCTTCGCCGCGCCGTACGCCGCCATGGGCGAGTACGCCGCGCCGTTCTCGAGGTCACCGAGGTCCACCTTGCCCCAGTGGTGCGCCATGCTGGAGGTGTTCACGACGAGCGCGCGGCACGCCTCGAGCCGCTGGCGGAGCAGCGCGGTGAGGAGGAAGCCCGCGAGGTGGTTCACCTGGAAGGTCCGCTCGTGGCCGTCCTCGGTGAGCCGGCGCCCCTCGACGATCCCGCCGACGTTGTTCACGAGCAGGTCGATCCGGGGGTGGCGCGCGAGGAGCTCGCCCGCGAAGGTCCGCACCGAGGCGAGGCGCCCGAAGTCGACGCCGAAGGCCTCGGCGCCGATCTCGGCCGCGAGCGCGGTGGTGGCCGGGGAGCGGCCCGTGATCACGACGGTGGCGCCCTGGCCGCGGAAGGCGCGCGCGGCGGCGGCGCCCACACCGGAGCTGCCGCCGGTGACGACGATGGTCTTGCCCGAGAGAGCCTGGCTCATGGTGTGGTTCGCTCATAGCGCAACGGCGGCGGCCGCGCGACCTCCGCGCGCGCTCGACGACCAGTCCGGGTTCGCGCGGTGCATCTCCGCGAGCATGCCCACCATGCGGTCCATCACCCCGTGCGGCGGCGCCGCCCCGGCGACCGCCTCGTAGACGCCGGCCGCGACCGCGTGCGCGGCGTACGCCCCGGCCGGCGCCACCGGCGCGCCGCCGGACCGGCCGCGCAGCTCCTCGCGGAGCGAGGCGACCACCGCTTCGTCCCGGTCGCTCCAGTCCTGGATGTCACCGAGCGCCCTCCCCTCGAGCGCCCTCATCGGCGTCCGCACGATGGCGCGGGCCACCGCCGCCGCGGACGCCTTCGCCGCCTCGGCCGAGACCGGCGTCCCCGCCAGCCGGACCCGCCCCAGGTCCCGGTCCACCTCCGCGGTGAGCCGGTCGGCCCACCTCCCGGCGCCCTGGAACGACAGGAGCCGCACCGTCTCGGCGACGAGGTAGCCCCGCACGATGTCCGCGGGGTGCGGATCGTCCGCGTCGCCCACGTTCCTCAGGTGGGGACGGCCCGCCCAGGCGCCGTTGAGCCCGCGGAAGTAACCGATGACCCCCGCCGCGGCGGCCGGGCCCATGTTGAGCACGCCGAGCACGTCGGACGCGGCCTCGTCGATCCGGTCCGCCCAGTAGCCCGCGACCTCGGCCGGGAGCCCGGCGCCGGTCACCCCGCTGCGCACCGCGCGCGCGAGCTCCGGCTGCAGCCCGCGGTCCGCCTCGAGCAAGTCGTGGCCCGCGGTCTCGTGGGCGAGCGCCGCCCACGCGAGGAGCCCGGACGTCGCGTTCGCGTCGGGGAGGCTCACCACCGCGGCGCCCGCGCCCAGCCGCGCCGTCTCCCTCGCGGTCCAGGTGTACGGCCCCGACTCCGCGCTGCCCCACCGGACGAGCGGCGGGAGCACGCCCGCCTCGGGCGGCTTCACGCCGCGGCGCGACTCGGCCGAGAGGAAGCCGGCGTACACGTCCGAGACGACCTCCTCGAAGGCCGCCGTCGGCCGCGCCTGGTAGCCCTCCGCGCGCTGCAGCACCGCCTGGGCCATGTCGAGCAGGAGGCCCGCCTCCCCGGCGCGGTCCGGGTCGGCCGCGAGCAGCCGCGCGAAGCCGCGCTCGCCGAGGCGGTCGAGCCGCGCGACGAGCGGGTCGACGAACGCGGTCCGGTACGCGGTCGGGAGCGCAGCGCGGGCCGCGGCGAGCCGCGTCCTGAGCGGCGCGAACCGGACCGGATCGGGCGGCCCGTCGGCGCGGACGCGGGCCGCGCGCAGGGCGTCGTCGACGCAGGCCCCGAGCCCGGCGAGGCCGGCGGGGTCCGCGCCGCCGCGCGGCGGGGCGGGGGCGACGGGGTGGAGCGGGACGGCGCGGGCCGTGGCGGTGACGTGGGTGAGCATGGCCGGGCCGCATTGCGACGCGCGTGCCGCGCGGAGGCGCCGCGAGATCACGGGGCTTCTCGCGGGCGGCCGCCCTGGTCACCGTCCGCGCCGCGACCGGTGGGGCCGCGCGGCGGACGCCCGGCGTGCGCCGCCGCCCGCCCGCGCCTAAGACCGCCCCATGCCCTTCGAGGTCGAGACCCGCAACGTCCACGGCCGCGTCACCTCCGTCGGGAGCGCCGGCGGCCACACCCTCGTGATCGATCGCCCCGCGGCCGCGGGCGGCGGCGGCCTCGGCTTCAACGGCGGCGAGCTCCTCCACCTCGCGGTGGCCGGCTGCGTCTCGAACGATCTCTTCCGCGAGGCCGCGGCGCTCGGCATCCGGCTCGAGGCGGTCCGCGTCACGGCGGGCGGCGACTTCTCGGGCGACCCAGCCGTCTCGGGCGGCGTGACCTACGCCGTGGAGCTGACCGGCGACGCCGACGAGGCCCGGCTGCGCGCGCTCGTCGAGCGCGTGGACGCGATCGCCGAGATCCCGAACTCGCTCCGGCGGGGCACCCCGGTGAGGCTGACCGGCGCGACGGTGCGTCGAGTCGGCTAGGTTCGGCCCGTCCATGCCCAAGGCCCCTCGCCCCTGGATCGTCTGCCCGCACGGCCCCGTCACGCGGCTCGAGGACAACCTCCACCTCGTCGAGTCCGACGTGCCCGGCATCCCGGGGCTGCGGCGCAACATGGCGATCGTCCGGCGGGCGGACGGCGGCCTCCTCTTCTTCAACGGCGTCCCGGTCGACGACGCAGCGCTCGAGCGCATCCGCGCGCTCGGCCGTCCCGACATCCTGCTCGTCCCGCAGCACCTCCACACCCTCGATGCCCACGCCTTCCGCGAGAGGCTCGGCCTGCGCGTGTTCGCCCCGGGCTCGACGCGCGCGCTCACCGGGGCGGTCGTGCAGGTGGACGGGGCCTTCGAGGACCTCCCCGCCGACCCCACCACCTCGGTCGTCACCGTGCGCGGCTTCAGGACCGGCGAGGGGCTCCTCCTCGTGAGGAGCGGCGAGCGCACCAGCCTCGTCGTCGCCGACGTGGTCATCAACTCGCCGCACGTCGGCGGGCTCGCCGGGCTCGCGTTCCGGCTCCTCGGGATGACCGGCGAGCGCCCCCGGCTGCCGAGGCCGGTGCGGCTGCGGGTGCTCCGAGACCGCGCCGCGCTCCGGACCCAGCTCGAGGAGCTCGCGGCCCTCCCCGGCCTCGCGCGGATCGTGCCGACGCACGGGCCGGTCTGGGACCGGGACCCCGCCGGCGCGCTGCGCGAGATCGCCGCGAGCCTCTGAGGCGGAGCCTCGGGCCTACCCCGGGCGCGGCCGCTTCGCGCCGCCGGGCTCGAGCAGCGCGACGAGCTCCCCCGCGCGCCGCCGGAGCGCCTCGCCGCCGCCCCGGGCGAGCGCCTCGCGCGCGGCCGTCACGCGGGCGAGGACCTGCACCTGGGTCGCCCGCCAGTCCTTCAGCCCCTCGGTGCGCGCCTCGTGCACCGACGCCACGGCGTCGAGCGCGCCCCTCACCACCTCGGCGAGGCGCGCGCCGTGCGTCCGCTCGAAGGCGGCGTGCGTGCCGTCGCCCGCGAGGAGCGCGAGGTCCTGCACGGCCGCCGCGTAGAGGGAGGCGAACTGCCGGGTCTCTTCGCCCATGCCCCGATCATAGCTTCGGTAGGCCGCGATGAGGCCGGCCCGCGCGGGCGGTCCAGGGTGGTGAGGAGACACACATGGCACGCGCCCCACCTCGGGTTCGCGCGGGGGGCCGCGGAGGCCGCCCGCTTCCACGCCGTTCGGGCGCGCGTACCAAGGGTGAACCACCCACCGGGTGGTTTGCCGCTGTCCCACCGCGGCGGGCTGGGGTATGCCAGCCGGGATGGACCTCGCCGGCCGGACGCTCGGGTGGCGCCACGCGCTCCTCGCCGTGGTGGCGGCCGCCATGACGCTCGGCGGCGCCTCCTCCGCGGTCGCGCTCGTGGCGGGCTCCGCGGTGGCGCTCCTCGCCGGCAACCCCGACCCCGGCGCGACCACGCGCCTCTCGAAGCGGCTCCTGCCGCTCGCGGTCGTGGGGCTCGGCTTCGGCATGGACCTCGGGGCGGTCGTGCGCGCGGGCGCGTCGGGGGTCGGCTACACCGCCGCCACGCTCGCGGCGGCGTTCGCGCTCGGCGCGGCCCTCACCCGCGCGCTGCGCGTCCCCGGGCGCACCGGGGTCCTCGTGACGGTGGGCACCGCGATCTGCGGCGGAAGCGCCATCGCGGCCGCCGCGCCGGTCGTGCGGGCGGAGGGGCGCGAGGTGACGGTCGCGCTCGGGACGGTGTTCCTCCTGAACGGGCTCGCGCTCCTCGTGGCCCCGCCGCTCGGCCACGCGCTCGGGCTCGGGGAGGTCCCGTTCGGCCTCTGGGCGGCGCTCGCGATCCACGACACGAGCTCGGTCGTGGGCGCCGCGCTCCAGTACGGGCCGCGCGCGCTCGAGGTGGCGACCGCGGTGAAGCTCGCCCGCGCGCTCTGGATCGTGCCGGTCACCTTCGGGCTCGCCGCGCTCGAGCGGCGGCGGGCGGACGCGGGGCCGCGGTCCGGCCGCCCCCCGGCGCCCTGGTTCATCCTCGGCTTCCTGGCGGCGGCCGCGGCTTCGACCTTCCTGCCGTCCCTCGGGCCCGCCTGGGGCGCGCTGTCCTGGGTCGCCCGCCGCCTGCTCGTCCTGACCCTGTTCCTCGTGGGCGCGAACCTCTCCCGGCGCGCCCTGCGCGAGACGGGCCCCCGGCCGCTCGCGCTCGGGCTCGTGCTCTGGCTCGCGATGGGGCTCGCCACGCTCCTCGCGGTGCGGACCGGCTGGATCGCGTAACGGTCCCCCGCGCGCCGGACCCGTGCTAGCGTCCCGGGCCTCGAAGGAGACCCCATGCCCAGACTCCGCACCCCGCTCGCCCTGCTCACGCTCGCGCTCGCGCTCGCCGCCACCCCCGCGCTGCCGGCCGCGCCGGCGAAGGCGGCCGCCGCCCCCGCCCCGAAGACCGTCGCCGGCCTCGAGAAGGTGACCTCCGTCGAGGGGATCACCGAGTACCGCCTGCCGAACGGCCTCAAGGTCCTGCTCTTCCCGGATCCCTCGAAGCAGACCATCACGGTCAACGTCACGTACCTCGTCGGCTCGCGCCACGAGGGCTACGGCGAGACCGGCATGGCGCACCTCCTCGAGCACATGGTGTTCAAGGGGACGCCGAAGCACCCGAACATCCCGCAGGAGCTGACCGCGCACGGCGCGCGGCCCAACGGCTCCACCTGGTACGATCGCACCAACTACTTCGAGACCTTCAAGGCGTCCGACGAGAACCTGACCTGGGCGCTCGAGCTCGAGTCCGATCGGATGGTGAACTCGTTCATCGCGAAGAAGGATCTCGACACCGAGATGACGGTCGTCCGCAACGAGTACGAGCGTGGCGAGAACGATCCGTCGTCGATCCTCAACGAGCGGGTCACCTCGACCGCCTACCTCTGGCACAACTACGGGAAGTCCACGATCGGCGCGCGCAGCGACCTCGAGAACGTGCCGATCGAGCGGCTCCAGGCCTTCTACCGGAAGTACTACCAGCCGGACAACGCGGTGCTCCTCGTGGCCGGGCAGATCGACGAGGCGAAGACGCTCGCGCTCGTGCAGAAGACCTTCGGCAAGCTGAAGCGCCCCGACCGCAAGAAGGACCCGATCTTCCCCACCTACACCCGCGAGCCCACCCAGGACGGCGAGCGCAGCGTGACCCTGCGGCGCGTCGGCGACGTGCAGGTCGCCGCCGCCGGCTACCACGTCCCGGCGGAGCCGCACCCCGACTCGGCGGCGATGGAGCTCGCGATGCTCGCGCTGACCGACGCCCCCGGCGGCAGGCTCTACAAGGCGCTCGTCGAGACCCGCAAGGCCACCAGCGTCGGCGGCTTCACCATGGGCCAGCCCGAGCCGGGCTTCTTCTACGTCTCGGCGGAGGTCCGCCAGGACCAGTCGCTCGCCGACGCCCAGGCCGCGCTGCTCTCGACGCTCGACGGGCTCGCGAAGGAGCCGTTCACCCAGGCCGAGGTCGACCGCGCCCGCGCGAAGATCCTCAAGAACTTCTCCCTCGCGCTCAACGCCTCCGACCGCGTCGGCATCTCGCTCTCCGAGTCGATCGGCTCCGGCGACTGGCGGCTCTTCTTCCTCTCCCGCGACCGCGTCCGCGACGCGAAGGCCGAGGACGTGAACCGGGCGGTGCTCGCCTACCTCAAGCCCTCCAACCGCACGACCGGGCTCTTCATCCCCACCGAGAAGCCCGACCGGGCCGAGATCCCGGAGGCCGCCGACCCGGCGAAGCTCCTCCAGGGCTACAAGGGCGACCCGGTGGTCGCGCAGGGGGAGGCCTTCGATCCGACCCCCGGCGCCATCGAGCCCCGCGTGGTGCGCAAGACCCTCCCCTCGGGGCTGAAGGCCGTCTTCCTGCCGAAGAAGTCGCGCGGCGAGGCGGTCACCGTCTCGGTCACGCTCCGCCATGGCGACGAGAAGTCCCTCGCGAACAAGGCCGCCGTCGCCGACCTCGCCGGCGACCTCCTGCTCCGCGGCACGACGAAGCACACGCGGCAGGAGCTCGAGGACCTCTTCGACAAGCTGAAGGCCCGCGTGGCCGTGGGCATGGGGGGCCCCGGCGTGCTCACCGCCCGCGTGGAGACCACCCGCCCGAACCTGCCCGCGGTGCTCGATCTCCTCGCCGAGGTGCTGCGGCAGCCCTCGTTCCCGGCCGCCGAGCTCGAGACGCTGCGCGGCGAGAACCTCGCGCAGATCGAGTCGCAGCGGCAGGAGCCGCAGGCGATGGCGCCGAACGCGCTCGGCCGCTACCTGTCGCCGTACCCGAAGGGCGATCCGCGCTACGTCGCGACGTTCGACGAGCAGCTCGCCGAGTACCGGGCCGCCACGCTCGAGCAGGTGAAGGCCTACCACGCGGGGCTCGTCGGGGCCTCGCACGGCGAGGTCGCCGTGGTCGGCGATCACGATCCCGCCGCGGTCGAGCAGCAGCTCTCGAAGCTGCTCGGCGACTGGAAGTCCCCGGCGCCCTTCGCGCGCGTCGCGAAGCCCTACGTCGCGGTCCCGGCGAAGGCCGAGAAGCTCCAGGCGAACGACAAGGCGAACGCGATGCTGCTCGGGCGGCAGCTCCTCGAGCTGCGCGACGACGACCCGGACTACCCGGCGCTCCTCATGGGCAACTACATGCTGGGCGGCGGGTTCCTCAACTCCCGCCTCGCCGTCCGCATCCGCCAGAAGGAGGGCATCTCCTACGGCGTCGGGTCGGGCTTCAGCGCGAGCCCGCTCGACCGCGCCGCCGAGCTCACCGTCTACGCGATCTACGCGCCGGAGAACTCGGCGCGCCTGAACGCGGCGCTCAAGGAGGAGCTGACCCGCGCGATCACGGCGGGCTTCACCGACACCGAGCTCACCGAGGCGCGCGCGGGCTGGCTGCAGTCGCGGCAGATGTCCCGCTCGCAGGACGGCGCCCTCGCCGGCCTGCTCGGGGCGGAGGCGTACCTGGGCCGGACGCTCGCGTGGGACGCCGACCTCGAGAAGAAGGTGGCGGCCCTCACCCCGGCGCAGATCCAGGCAGCGATGGCGAAGCACCTCGACGTCGCCAAGCTGAGCCTCTTCGAGGCGGGTGACTTCACCGCCGCCGCGAAGAAGGCGGCGGCCGCGCCCGGGCCCGCCGCGGCGCCGGCACCGGCGCCCGGCACGAAGTAGCCGGCGCGGTGAAGACGGCCGGACCCGGGGGCTGCACCGACCCCAGGTCCGGCCGTTCTTTTGCGTGAAGGTGGCCTGGACCGGAAGATGCAGAGCGTGCGTCGACTCGACGGAGCCCAAATGACCTACGTCCGCCCCGCCCTCCTCGCCCTCGCCCTCGCGGCCCCCGCCGCGGCCCTCGCAGGCGACGGCCCGATCCAGGACAACAGCTTCCTCCTCGAGGAGGCCTACAACCAGGAGCCGGGCGTCATCCAGCACATCAGCGCGTTCAACCGCTCGGCGAGCGCGCCGAACGGCTGGGGCTACACCTTCACCGAGGAGTGGCCGGTCCGGGGCCAGACGCACCAGGCGAGCGTCACGCTCGCCTTCACCGGGCAGGGCGCCGGCGGCGACACCGGCCTCGGCGACGTACTCCTCAACTACCGCTGGCAGGCGGTCGGCAGCGGCGAGGAGGCCGTCGCGTTCGCGCCCCGCCTCTCCGCGGCACTCCCCACCGGCGACGAGAAGAAGGCGTTCGGCGCCGGAGCCGTGGGCATCGAGGTGAACCTGCCGCTCTCGGTCGTGCTCGCCCCGAAGCTCGTCACCCACGTGAACCTGGGTGGCCGGTACACGCCCTCGGCCACCGTCGCGACGCGGAAGGCGGACCTCTCCACCTGGTTCTTCGGGCAGAGCTTCATCTGGCTCGCCCACCCGAACCTGAACGTGATGCTGGAGGCCATCTACAGCTCCACCGACGTGCGCTTCGACGGCGTCAGCGGTCGCGGAGAGACCCTGTTCGTGAACCCGGGCCTGCGCGCCGCCATCGACGTCGGCGACCTGCAGATCGTCCCGGGCCTCGCCTTCCCCATCGGCGTCGGCCCGAGCCGCGGCGAGAAGGCCGTGTTCCTGTACCTCTCGTTCGAGCACCCGTTCGCGCTGGCCGGCCCGACGGAGCCGGAAGAGCGCTGAGCTTCGCGCTATATGGGGCATCATGCCCCTCGAGCTCTCGGTCGCGACCCCCGACGGCGCCGCCCGCGCCTGGCTCCACCGCGCCCCCGGTGAAGCCCCGGCCCCCGGCGTCGTCTTCCTGCCCGACGCGTTCGGCGTGCGCCCCGCCCTGCACGAGATGGCGGCGCGGCTCGCCAGCCTCGGGTACGCCGTGCTCCTCCCGGACGTCTACCACCGGGAGGGCGCCGTCCCGCCCTTCGACATCGCCACCACCTGGACCACTCCCTCCGAGCGGGCGCGCGTCATGGCGCTCATCGCGACGCTCGACGCCGGGCGCGTCGGGCGCGACTTCGGGGCCTGGCTCGACGCGCTCGACGCACAGCCGGGGGTCCTCCCGGGCGGCGCCGGCGCCGTGGGCTACTGCATGGGCGGGCGGCACGCGTTCCTCGCGGCGGCGCTGCACCCGGAACGGGTCAAGGCCGCCGCGGCCTTCCACGCAGGGTGGATCGTGAAGGACGGTGACGACAGCCCGCACCTCCTCGCCGCCCGGGTGAGGGCGGCGGTGTACCTCGGGGCCGCCGACGACGACCGGAGCTGCACGCCGGAGCACCAGGGGACGCTCGCGAGCGCGCTCGCGAAGGCCGGCGTGCGCTACGCGCTCGAGCTGTACGCGGGGAAGAAGCACGGCTTCGCGGTGCCGGACAACGCGGGCGCGTACGACCCCGCGGCGGCCGCGCGGCACTGGCGCCGGCTCGAGGCGTTCTTCGCCGAGCACCTGCGCGCGGCCTGACGCACACCGCGGGTGCGCCCAAGAACACGACAGCCGCGCGCGCAAGAACCCGGAAGTGCGGGGCGCGGCGCGGGGGCAGACTGACGGCACGTTCCACCACCCGTCACCGTCGAGGCCCGCTCCCATGGACCGCATCGCCTGGAACAAGATCCTCTGCCCCGTCGACCTCACCGAGGAGGACGGCGCGGTCGTCGAGGTCGCCGCCGACGTGGCGCGCCGCTTCGGCTCGTCGCTCGTCCTCCTGCACGTCGCCGGGGGGGTCGACCCCGCGGTCGTGCACGGGCTCGACGCCCTGCGCGAGCGCGCCATCGCGGCGGGCGCCGCCGAGGTGCGCACCACGATCGCCGAGGGCGCCCCGAAGAGCACCATCGCGCACTACGCCGACGAGCACGGCTTCGGGCTCGTGGTGATGGGCACGCACGGGCTCACCGGCCGCGCGCACGCGCTCGCCGGCTCGGTCGCCGAGAGCACGGTGCGCAGCGCGCACTGCCCGGTGATGGTGGTGCACCCGGCCTGGCAGGCACGGGGGGCGCAGGAGGCCGCGGCCTAGCGGCCGGGGCGGCTCAGCCGCCGGCGACCTGGCTGAACCGGGCGTAGCCGCCGGCGTTCGTCACGTCGGCGTAGCCCGCGCCCTTCAGGATCTTCGCGGCGGCCGCGCTGCGGGCGCCCGAGGCGCAGTAGACGACGACCGGGCGGTCCTTCGGGATCCGCTTCAGCTTCGCGGAGAGCTGCTGGAGCGGCACGTTGATGGCGCCCTTCACGGCGCCGCCCCGGTACTCCGCCTCGGTGCGCACGTCGACCACGGTCGCGCCGGCGGCGAGCTTCGCCTTCACCTGGTCCGGGGACGCGCCGCGGGAGAGGACGAACTTCAGGACGAGGGCGACGGCGAGGCCGCCGAACACGGCGAGGGTCATGGAGTCCACGACCGACTAGAGCCTCGGCGCACCGAAAGGGTTCGGGCGGCGGTGTAGGATGCGCCGGTGCCGGCCGGCGACTCGACCTTCCGCGCGCTGACCGGGCTCCGCTTCCTCGCGGCGGCGCACGTGGTCTGGTTCCACGCCGGCCCGGCGACCGGCATCCCCGCCCTCGACCGGGTCCGCGACGCCGGCTGGACCGCCGTGAACCTCTTCTTCGTGCTGTCCGGGTTCGTCCTCGCCCACCGCTACCCGCGCCTCGAGGGGCCGGGCGCGGTGCGGGGCTTCCTCGCCGCGCGGGCCGCGCGCATCTACCCCGCCCATCTCCTCGCGCTCGCGGGCACCCTCCTCGCCCTCGTCACGACCGGCGCCCTCGCGGCCTGGCCGCCGGGCTGGACCGGCCGGCCGCTCGGGCTCGCGCTCGAGGCGCTCCTCCTCCACGCGTGGCTCCCGCCGACCGGCGGCGTCAACCTCCCCGACTGGACGCTGTCCGTCGAGCTCGGGTTCTACGCGCTCTTCCCGGTCCTCTTGCCCCGCCTCGCGCGCCGCCCGCCCGGCGCGCCGCTCGGCCTCGCGGCGGCCTGCGTCCTCGGGTACGCGGCGGCGTTCGGCGTGGCGTACGCGCTCGCCACCGGCGCCGGGCCGCTGCCTCCCTCGAACGCGGCCTTCGGCTGGTGGAACAACCTCCCCCCGACGCGCCTCCCCGCCTTCGTGCTCGGGATGGCGCTCGCGCGGTACGCCGGCGAGCCGGGTGGCGCGCGCCTCCTCGCGCGGCACGGCGGCGCGCTCGCGCTCGCGGGCGCCGCGGGCTGGGTCCTCGTGACGGCGGCGGTCGAGCTGCCCTGGCCCGCGCTCGAGGTGACCGGCACCCTGCTCCTCCCGTTCCACGCGCTGCTCGTGCTGGGGCTCGCGGGCGGGCGCGGCCCGCTCGCCGCCGCGCTCGCGACCCGCGCGGCCGGCCGGCTGGGAGACTGGAGCTACGGGGTCTACCTCTACCAGTGGCCGGTCCTGGTCGCGTTCCGCGCGCTCGCCGCCCGGCCGGCGGGACGGCTCGGCGCGGGCGCGTTCCTCGCCTACCTCGCCGTGCTGGTCGCGGTCTCCGGGCTGCTCTTCCGCGGGTTCGAGGCCCCGGCCCGGCGGCGGCTGCGGGCCGCGTATGCGCGTAGCACGATTTCGTGATACGCACACCTTGCGCTTGACCTCCGGCCCCGGGTCCGGGTAACACGGTTCCCGTCCTCGTGCTACCATCGTCCGGAGGGATCATGCGCCGAACCCTCGCTCTCCTCGTGGCGCTCGCGCTGCCCTGCACGTCGAGCGCGCACGACCTCTGGCTCGAGCGCGAGCCGGACGGCCTCGTGCTCCGCTACGGCCACCGGGGCGGCGACGCCCTCCCGGTGGAGGCCGCGAAGGTGAAGGCGGCCCGCTGCCTCGAGCAGGGCGCCGCGCGCGACCTGCTCGCCTCGGCCCGGTTCGATCCCCGGCAGGTCACCTTCGCGGGGCGCTGCGACGCCGCCTCCGCGCACCTCGACGGCGGGTACTGGACGCTCACCCCGGACGGCGAGGTGAACCGCCCGAAGGACGAGGTCCCGCAGGCCGTGAAGGCCTGGGCTTCCCGGCAGTTCGCGAAGTGGGTCGATGCGCGCGCCCGTGCCGCGCCCGCGATCGTTTTCGGCGACGAGCTCGAGCTCGTCGTGGCGAGCGACCTCACGAAGGCCCGCGAGGGCGACAAGATCACGGTGCGCGTGCTCTCGGGAGGCCGGCCCGTCCCCGACGCCGTGGTCGCCATCGACCACAAGCCTCTCGGCGAGTCGGACAGCCGGGGCGAGGTCCGGGTGAAGCTCCGCTCCTCCGCGGTCGAGACGGTGAGCGCCACGCTGCGCCGGAAGCTCGCCTCGCCGAAGGCCGACGCGGAGGTCCTCGAGGCCTCGCTCACCTTCGAGGTGGCGCGGTGAGCCGCCGGCCCCGGCTGCACCTGGCCGCCGCCGCTGCGCTCGCGCTCGCCGGCCCTGCGCGCGCCCACGAGACGCTCCACGAGGTCGAGCGCGGCCGGGCCATCGCCTTGAAGGCCTACTTCGCCGACGGCGAGGTGCTCGCGTACACGCCCTACGAGGTCTACTCGCCGGCCGACCCGAAGATCCCCTGGCAGAAGGGCCGCACCGACCGCGCCGGCTGGCTCGCGTTCGTGCCCGACGCGCCCGGCAAGTGGCGGGTGAAGGTCATCGACGACACCGGCCACGGGCTCGACCTCGAGGTCGACGCCTCGCCGCCGGCGGGACCTCCGGCCACCGGCGCGCCGTCCACCCTCGCTTTCGTTCTTCGCCCGCTCGCCGGGCTCGCCGTGATCGGCGCGCTCTTCGGGCTCCTGTACCGCCACCACCGCCGCAAGGGGACCGCGCCATGACCCGCCTCGCCGCCCGGCTCACCGTCGTGCTGGGACTCGCCCTCGCGGCGGCCCCCGCCCTGGCCCACCACGGCACCGCCGCCGTGAGCGCCATCGGCGCCGAGGGCCCCGGCGCCGCGCTCGACACGACCTCCCCGCTGCCGCTCGGCCAGGGCACCCTGTTCGTGCTCGCGAAGGGGGAATACGTGCCCTTCCAGCAGCGCGACGGCTTCACCGACCAGAAGAGCTTCTCGTCGTTCAACACCCTCGCGCTGGGCTACGGCGTGAACCGCTGGCTCTCGGCGTTCCTGTTCCAGCCGTACAACGCGAAGGCGCAGGACGGGGTCGGCACGAACACGGGCCCCGGCGACACGAACCTCATGCTCTCCGCGTCCCTCAAGTGGGACGAGGGGCTCCGGCTCGCGCCCGAGAAGGAGAGCCTCGACGACCTCGCCGACTGGCACTTCGGGCTCTGGCTCTCGTGCTCGCTGCCGGTCGGGCCGACGACCCACCGGGACGATCACGGGGAGCTCTACGCCCCCGACATGCAGACCGGGTTCAACGGCCCGAGCTTCGGGGCCGGGCTCGCGGTCATGAAGCAGCTTGCGACCGACTTCACGCTCCTCGCCGAGGCCAACCACCAGCGGTTCCTCGACCGCGGCTACGACGAGGCCGGCTACCGCTACCGCTTCGGCGCCGAGACGCGGGGCAACGCGGCCCTCGCCTACAGGGCCTGGGCCGGGGGCGGCCGGCGGGTCGACCTCGCGCCGGAGGTGGGCTGGCTCCATCTCGAGCGCGACCGCGAGGACGGCGTGGCGCTCCGGGCCTCGGGCGGCGACGTCCTCTACGGCCAGCTCGGCGCGCGGGTGACGCTGGGCTCCTTCTCGCTGGGCGCGAGCGTGAAGCGCGCCCTCGCGAAGGCGCTCCACGAGGCGGCGGACCAGCAGGGCTCGGAGGGGCTCGAGACGCTCCGCGCCTCGCTCGTCCTCGCCTGGGCGACGAGGCTCTAGGGCCGCGATGCACGTCCCGGACGGCTTCCTCTCGCCGCAGGTCACCCTGCCCGCCTTCGCGGCCTCGGCGCCGCTGTGGGCCTGGGCCGCCCGCCGTCACCTCGGGCGGAGCGCCGCCGACGCGCTCCCGGTGGTGGGGGCGCTCACCGCGCTCGCGCTCGTCGTGCAGACGATCATGATCCCGGTGCCGGGCGGCACGTCCACCCACCTCGTGGGCGTGATGCTGCTCGCGCTCCTGTACGATCCCCTCCTCGCGTTCCTCTGCGAGTCGCTCGTGCTCGTCGTGCAGGCGTTGCTCACCGGCGCGGGCGGGGTCACGGTGATCGGCGTGAACGCGCTCGCGATGGGGCTCCTCGGCCCGCTCGCGGGCTGGCTCGCGTGGAGGGCCCTGCGGCGGGTCGCGGAGCGCGCGGCCCTCTTCGTCGCCGGCTGGCTCTCGATGCAGGTCGCGACCGCGGCGGTGGCCGGAGCGCTCGTCCTCCAGCACCGCCTCGATCCCACGTACTTTCCCACTCGCCCGGAGGTGGTGCTCGCGGGCATGATGGTGCCCAGCCTCGCGGTGACCGGCGTCGTCGAGGGGCTCTACACCCTGTTCGCCTTCTCGCTGCTCGCGCGCGCGAAGGTCCCCGGCACCGGGAGGTCACCGTGATCGAGCGCATCGGCGTGTCGCTGGAGGGCGAGCTGCTCGAGCAGTTCGACCGGCTCATCGAGCAGAAGGGCTACCAGAACCGCTCGGAGGCGATCCGCGACCTCATCCGCGACGCGCTCGTGCAGCGGCAGTGGTCGGAGTCGGAGGGCAAGGAGGAGCGGGTCGCGGTCGCGACGCTCGTCTACGACCACGACTCGCAGAGCCTCGCGCAGAAGCTCGCGCACATCCAGCACGAGAACCACAAGGCGGTCGTCTCCGCGCTCCACGTCCACATGGACGAGCACAACTGCCTCGAGGTGCTCGTCCTGCGCGGCCGCGGCAAGGACATCGTGCGGATGGGCGAGGGGCTCGTCGCGACGAAGGGCGTGAAGTACGGCCGGCTCGTGCCGGCGACGACCGGCCAGGATCTCCGCTAAGGCTACTTCTCCGCCGGCGGCTCCTTCGGCTCGCCCTCCGGAGGCTTCGGCCGCGGCGGCGGCTGGTGCTCGGCCATCCACTGGGCGCGCGCGACGAGCATCGCGTCGACCTTCGTGGACTGCGCCGGGGTGAGCACCGGGCGGATGGCCTCCACGGACGCGCGGTCGAGCTTCTCGAGGTCGGCCATGAGCTGCCGGGTCCGCTCCTCGGAGCCGGAGGACGCGCCCGCGCCGGGCGGGGGGCCGCCCTCGCCGCGGGGACCGCCGCCGCGACCGCCGCCCATCCCGCCTCCCATGCCTCCGGGCCCACCCATGTCCCCGCCCATCCCGCCGCCCGGCGGGCCGCCGCCCCCCTCGCCGCCCGCGCCGATCCCGACGCCCATGCCGCCGGCGTTCGCCTGCATGCCGAACCGCGGGCCGCCGCCGCGCCCGCCGCCGCGCTGGAAGTCGCCGAGGCGGTCGCGGGTCCGCTGCTCGAGCTCGGCTGCCTTGAGCTGGATCGTCATCACCTGGTCTCCGGTGAGCCCGAGCGGCTCCCGGTTCCGGAGCAGGAGCTTCAGCGTGGACTCGGGGAGCATGAGCCGCTCGCCCTCCGGCGGGCGGCCCTGCGCGGAGGCGAGCAGCGGCGCGGCCACGAGGAGGAGGAGGACCCTGGGTCGAAGGAGCATGGCGCGGATTGTAAGCCCGCCCGGCCCGGGGCCCCGCGTGACGGAATGTGCGCGAGGCCCGCCGTTCCGTTGGACGCCGCGCCGGGGGGCGGGCATCCTCCCCCAGGGATGCCCCCCACCCCCTCCGACCCGCGCGCCTGGAACCGCGCCCGCCTCGGCGTCGGCCTCGCGGGGTTCTCCTCGTTCCTCGGCGTCTACGCGACGCAGCCGCTCCTCCCCACGCTCGAGCGCACCTTCGGCGTCAGCGAGGCCACCGCGGCGCTGACCGTCTCCGGCTCCACCATCGCCATCGCGATCGCCTCGCCCTTCGCCGGCCTCGTCGCGGCCCGCGCGGATCACCGGCGGATCATCGCCCTGGCCGCGCTCCTCCTCTCGGTCCCGATGCTGCTCGCGGCCACCGCGACGAGCATCCCGGTGCTCGTGGCGTGGCGGGCGGCGCACGGGCTCGTGGTCCCGTTCACCTACGCGGTGGCGGTGGCCTACATCTCGGAGGAGTGGCCGGCGGAGGGCGTCGGGCGGGCGATGTCCTCGCTCCTCACCGGCAACATCATCGGCGGCGCCGCGGGCCGCATCATCTCCGGCACGGCGGCCTCGCTCGGCGGGTGGCGCGCCGCGTTCGTGGCGCTCGGGCTCACGACGCTCGCGGGGGCCGTCGCCGCCTCCCGCGCGCTCACCGCGCCCGACGGTACGCGCCGCCGCGCGACCACCCCGCCGGAGCACGGCGGCGGCCTCCTCGGGAGCCTCGGCCTCCTCCTGCGCCACCCCCGCCTCGCCGCCACCTGCGCGGTCGGCTTCAACGTGCTCTTCACGCAGGTCGCGACCTTCACCTACGTGACCTTTCACCTCGCCGGGCCGCCCCACCACCTCGGACCCCGCGCGCTCGGGTGGCTGTTCCTCGTGTACCTCGTGGGCGCGGCGGCGACGCCGGTCGCGGGGCGGCTCGTGGACCGGGTGGGCTCGCGGCGGGTCCTGTGGGTCGCGCTCGCGACCGTGGTCGCGGGCTGCGCCCTCACGCTCGCCCCGTCGGTGGGGCTCGTCGCCGCCGGGCTGACCGCGGTCTGCACCGGGGTCTTCGTGAGCCAGGTCGCGTCGACGACCTTCCTGCGCGCGGTCGCGCCGGCCGGCACCCGCGGCGCGGCGTCGGGGCTCTACGTGTCCTCGTACTACGTGGGCGGCGCGGCGGGCGCCGTCGCCCCCGCCTTCGCCTGGGAGCGCGGGGGCTGGCCCGCCACCGTCGCGGTCGTGGCCGGGGTGCAGCTCCTCACGCTCGCCATCGCCTGGCAGGCCTGGCGGTCGCCGCCGGCGGCGCCCCCCGGCCCGACCGTCCTCGAGCCAGGCTAGGCGCCCGTTCCAGCCCGGGAACGGTCTCTTCCCGGAGGTGGCGTTGTGACGGGCCGGCCCCCGCCTTACATCCCCGCCGGAGGTCGTGATGGGAAAGCTCACCCGGCGGCAGGCACTCGTCGGCGGCGCGGCGGCGCTGCTCTCCACCGCTGCGGCGGCCTCCACCCGTTCGAGGAGGACGACCATGACGGAGCGCCAGGTGAAGGACGTGATCGTGCCGATGGCGGCGAGCGACGGCGCCGGCGTGCGCCTGAAGCGCAGCATCGCGACGCCGTACCTCGACCACCTCGACCCGTTCTTCCTCTTCGACCACTTCGGGTCCGACAACGCAGACGACTACGTCGCGGGCTTCCCCATGCACCCGCACCGCGGCATCGAGACCATCACCTACATGCTCGACGGCAGCGTCACGCACCGCGACAGCCTCGGCAACGAGGGCACCATCGGCGCGGGCGACGTGCAGTGGATGACCGCGGGCAGCGGCATCATGCACGAGGAGATGCCGCACGTCGGACCGAAGCGGCTCGACGGCTTCCAGATCTGGGTGAACCTGCCGCGGAAGCTCAAGATGACCTCCCCGCGCTACCAGGACGTCCCCGGCGCGCGCATCCCGGAGGTGGCGACCGCGGCCGGTGCGAAGGTGCGGGTCGTCGCCGGCAAGGTCGAGGGCGTCGAGGGCGCGGTGAAGGACATCTTCGCGGGCCCGACCTACCTCGACGTGAGGCTCCCCGCGGGCGGCACCTTCGAGCAGCCCATCCCGCGCGGGCACACGGGGCTCCTCTACGTGTACGGCGGCGAGGTGGACGTGGCCGGCAAGGCGGTCGCCGCGACGCGCCTCGCCATCCTCTCCGACGGCGACGTCCTGCGCGCCCGGGCCTCCGACGCCCCGGCGCGGTTCCTGCTCCTCTCGGCGCAGCCCCTCGAGGAGCCGGCGGTGCGGTACGGGCCGTTCGTCATGAACACCGAGGACGAGATCCGCCAGGCCATCTGGGAGCTCCGGAACGGCACCTTCGTGAAGACGGCCGCGGCGCGGTAGGCTCGTGGGCCTCATGGCCCTCGACCGACGCGAGTTCCTCACCGTCTCCGCCCTCGGCGCGCTCGGGCTCTCCGCCCCGGAGGCGCTCGCGCTCGCCGACGCCGCCCCGGCCGGCGCCCAGCCCCGGCTCGAGCCCTTCCCGCTCTCGCGGGTGCGGCTCCTCGACGGCCCGCTCCGCGACGCAGCGCTCGTGAACCGCCGGCACCTCCTCGCGCTCGACCCCGACCGGCTCCTCCACACGTTCCGGCTCACCGCCGGGCTCCCCACCACCGCCGCGCCGCTCGGCGGCTGGGAGGCGCCCGACAACGAGCTCCGAGGCCACTTCACCGGGCACCTGCTCTCGGCCTGCGCTCGGGCCGGCGCCCACGACGGCGACGCCGGGCTCCGCGCCCGCGGGCTCCTGCTCGTCGACGGGCTCGCCGCCTGCCAGGCGAGGCTCGGCACCGGGTACCTCTCCGCCTTCCCCGAGGAGCTCTTCGATCGCCTGCGGGCCGGGAAACCCGCGTGGGCGCCGTTCTACACGCTGCACAAGCTCATGGCCGGGCTCCTCGACACCTGGCAGCTCTCGGGCAGCGACACCGCCCGCCGCGTGCTGCACGGCATGGTCGAGTGGACCGCCCGCTGGGTGCAGCCCTTCGGCGAGGACGCCATGGCCCGCGTGCTCGAGCGCGAGTACGGCGGGATGAACGAGACGCTGTACGCCTACGCCGCCCTCACCGGGGAGGCGCGCTGGCGGGAGCTCGCGCACCGCTTCGACCGCGAGCGCATCCTCGGCCCGCTCGCCGCCGGGAAGGACGAGCTCCAGGGGCTGCACGTCAACACGACCCTCCCGCAGCTCGTCGGCGCGGCCCGCGGGGCGGAGGTGACCGGCGACGCCCGGCTCGGCCGCGCCGCGCGCTTCCTCTGGACCACCGTCACCGAGCGCAGGTGCTACTGCACGGGCGGCACGAGCAACGAGGAGTCCTGGAACAAGCCGCCGGGCGAGCTCGCGCAGGAGCTCTCCGGCTACACGCAGGAGTGCTGCGTCACCTACAACCTCCGGAAGCTCGGGCGGCAGGTGCTCGCCTGGACCGGCGACGCGCGGGTGGCCGATCACCTCGAGCGGACGCTCTGGAACGGCATCCTCGGCGCGCAGCACCCCGAGGACGGCGCGAAGCTCTACTACGTGCCGCTCGCGCCCGGCTTCTGGAAGCTCTTCGGCACCCCGCTCCACGACTTCTGGTGCTGCAGCGGGAGCATGGCGGAGGCGTTCGCGACGCTCGGCGACGGCGTCTACTGGAAGGACGACCGCGGCCTCTACGTGAGCCAGTACGTGGCCTCCACGCTCGACTGGACCGAGCAGGGCCTGCGCCTCGAGCAGCGGACCCGCTTCCCTTCCGAGGACGTCGCTCGCTTCACGGTCCGCGCGGCCCGCCCCGTGCGCACGACGATCCGCTTCCGGGTGCCGTCCTGGTGCCGCGGCGGCCAGGCGACGCTGAACGGCCGCGCGCTCGAGGCCTTCGCCGAGCCCGGCAGCTGGTTCGCGCTCTCGCGCGAGTGGCGCGACGGGGACCGCGTGGAGCTCCGGCTCCCGATGCGCCTCGCCGCGGCCCCGATGCCGGACGATCCGAACCTCGTCGCCGCGACCTACGGCCCGGTCGTCCTCGCCGCCCGACTCGGCGCCGAGGGCCTCACCGAGGCCACCCGGCGCGCGCCGCCCACGAAGCCGCGAACCGTCCCGGAGTACCCGCTGCCGGCCGTGCCCGCGCCCGACGTCGTCGCCGCCTCGACCGACCCCGCGACCTGGCTCGAGCCCGTGCCCGAGAGGCCCCTCGAGTTCCAGACCCGCGGGCAGCCGCGCCCGCTCCGGTTCTCGCCCCTCATGGACGTCTTCGACGAGCGGTATGCGGTGTATCTGAGGGTGAAGCAAGGGTAGCGCCTACCCCGCCCCCGCCCCTCTCCACGCGAACGCCTCCTGCTGCGCCGCGAGGACGCTCGCGTCCTCGAAGCCCAGCGTGCGCGTGAGCGCGAGCCCCGCGTCGGCGTCCTGGCGCTCGAAGGCCTCGGCCGCGAGCAGGAGCTGGCCCAGCGGCCCGCGCGCTCGAGCAGCGCGAGCGCCACGGGCTGGGCGAGGCGGAGGTCGCGGACGACGTCGGCCATCGAGAGCTCGAAGATGGTGTCGAGGAGCGAGAGCACCCCCGCCATCCACGCGAGCTCGCGCGGCTCGCCTCCACCGCCGGCCAGGCGAGTCCCGTCGCGAGCTTCTCCATCAGCGCGGCGCGCACGGCGGCGAGCTCCACGAGGGGGTCGTCGAGGCCGCGCTGCTCGTCGGTCGCGAAGAGCGCGAGCTGCAGCCAGCGGCGGAGCTGATCGCGCCCGAGCATCGTGATCGCCTGGCGGATGGAGCCGATGCGCTCCCGCACGCCGACCGACACCGAGTTCACGAGCACGAGCAGCTTGAAGGTGAGGCCAGGGCTCCGGCGGAAGGTCTCCTCGAGCTCGGGCACCTCGGCGCCCGCGTTGAGGCGGCGCAGGAGGTCGAGGAGCAGCGTCCCGTCCTCGCCCAGCTTCCGGCGGCCGACCACCGCGGGCCGGGCGAAGTGGTAGCCCTGGAAGTAGTGGAAGCCGAGGTCGAGGCAGCGCCGGTAGGCGTCCGGCGTCTCGACCTTCTCGGCGAGGAGCGCCGCCGGGAACCGCCGGAGGCGCTCCACCGCGCTCGCCACGGTGACCTCGTCGCCGGCCATGACGTCGACCTTCACGAGGTCGGCGAGCGCGTAGAGGTCGTCCCAGGCCGCGTCGTAGAGCTGATCGTCGAGGGCGATCGAGAAGCCGGCGGCCTTGAGCGCGCGGCAGCGCTGGACGACCGAGCGGCTCGGCGTCACCGACTCGAGCACCTCGAGCACGATGAGGTTCCGGGGCAGCAGCTCGAGCGCGTCCGAGAACAGCAGCTCCTGGCCGACGTTGACGAGGGCGGGCTTCCCGCCCAGCACCTCGCGCGTCCCGATGCCGGCGACCGTGCCGAGGAGCACGTTCGCCGTCGCGAAGGAGGCGTCCCCGGGGAGCCCGGTCCCGTCCGCCGACCGGAAGAGGAGCTCGTACCCCCAGACGCGGCCGACGCGGTCGAGGACGGGCTGGCGGCCGACGAGCCATCGGGGCGAGGTCACGCCCGGGACTGTGGGGGACGAAGCTGTCGTGGTCAAGCGCACGCCCCGGTGGCGAGGCCACGACCCAGGGTCCTGGTCTCCGGCTCGGGTGGGGGCCGATGTTCCCTGGCGCCGTGCCCGGGGGTCGAACCGGCAGGAGGTCCGATCCATGTCGGCCAAGCGGCTCTCGTCCCTCGTCGTCGCCGTCGCCCTCTCCGCGTGCGGAGGCAGCTCTTCGGACACCGGGGGCGCGGGCGGCTGCACGCCCGGCGCCTCGGCGAGCATCACCATCTCGTCGACCGGGGTCTCGCCCAAGGCGGTCTGCGTGAAGCCGGGCGGGACGGTGAAGTTCACGAACGACGACACCGCGGCGCACGACATCGAGTCCGGCGCCACCTGCACGGCCCTCAACCTCGGCGCCATCGTCGCGGCGGGGAGCGCCACCGCCACCTTCCCGACCGCGCAGACGTGTGCCTTCCACGACCAGGGCGATCCGACGAACACCGCGTTCCAGGGCACCGTGGCCGTGTCGAGCGGCCAGGTCACCGGCCCCGGGTACTGACGCATGCACCGCCGCCGACTCGCGGCGCTCGCCGCCGCCCTCGCCGCGTCCGCCTGCTCCTCCGACACCGCCTCGCTGACCCCGCTCGCCTGGCAGAAGGTGCCGGGGCCGGCCGCCGCGGGCGCCCTCCTCGACCTCGGCGCGGCCGGCGCGTTCGACGAGCGCGGCGTGTTCACCGTGAGCACGCTCGTGCACGACGGCGAGGTCTGGCTCTACTACGGCGGCGCCGACGCGACCGGCGACGCGGCCTGCCCCGGCATCAACGACGCGCACTGGCGGCCGGGCCTCGCGCGGTCCACGGACGGCGTGCACTTCACCCGCGTCGCCGGCGACGGTCCGGGCGGCGCGCTCCTCGACGTCGGCGCCGCAGGGAGCTTCGACTCCTTCCTCGCCTACCGCCCGTTCGTGCTCGAGGACGGCGGTACCTTCCGCATGTGGTTCAACGGCTCGACGAAGCCGTTCAACTGCCCCACCGGCACGCTCGCGAACGACCGGCGCGTGGGGTACGCGGAGTCGTCCGACGGCGTGCACTGGACGAAGCAGTACGACGGCGACGGCCCCGGCGGCAGCGTGCTGCCCCTCGGCGCGCAGGGCGAGTTCGACGCCCAGCAGGTCGGGTACGTCTGGGTGATGAAGGACGGAGCCGGGTACCGCATGTACTACTCGGCGAACGACGTCCTCAACTACTGGCGGGTGGGGCTCGCGGTCTCGACCGACGCGCGCCACTGGACGAAGGTGCGCGGCAAGGGCGCCACGGGCGCCGTGCTCGACCTCGGCGGCGACGGCGAGCTCGACGCCGCCTGCGCCTACCAGCCCACGGTGGTGAAGGAGCGGAGCGACCTGTGGCGCATGTGGTACCGCGCCTGCGCTCAGCCCGGGCCGGCCGGCGGACCGAGCCGCGGCGAGATCGGCTACGCGGAGTCGAACGACGGCGTCACCTGGGTGAAGCTCCCGCAGCCGGCCTCCGCGACCGGCGCGGCCCTGACGATGGGCGGGACCGGCGCGTTCGACGCCGTCGGCCTCACGACGCCGTCGGCGTTCCTCCTGGGCGACACCTGGAACCTCTACTACGCGGGCTTCGACGCGACCGGGCGGTTCCTGCCCGGGCTCGCGAGGGCGCCGCGGTGAGGTTGCTGGCCGCCGCCGCCGCGGCCCTCGCGCTCGCGGGCCCGGCGCGGGCGCAGACGATGCTCGACCAGGAGCAGCGGCTCATCGACATCCACTCCCTGCTGCTCGATCTCCCGGCCGTGCAGGCTCCTGGCGCCCTCGCGGCCGGCGAGCTCTCCGCCTCCGTCGAGCTCGTCACGATCCCCACGATCGACGGGACGACGGGCTCGAAGCGCCAGATCACCGCGTCCGACCGCACCCCGGTGTTCCCCCGCCCCCGGCTCGCCCTCGGCCTCCCGCTCGCGGGCGGGCTGCGCGCGTTCGTGGGGGGCGCGTACATCCCGCCGGTTCGCATCAACGAGGTCTCGACGCACGACCTCTCGGCGGAGGCGGGCGTCGCGCTCGCGGCCGGGTGGCTGCGGGCCGGGCTGCGCCTCCACGGCCTCGTCGCGCGCTCCTCGTCCCCGGTGACCGATCCCTCCACGCGCGACGTCCTCACGACACGGGCGGGCGGCGCGGAGGTCTCGGTCGGCGCGAGCCTCGCGGCCGGCCCGGCGCTCCGCGTCGAGCCCTACGCGTCGGCCGGGCTCGTCTCGCTGAGCGGGCGCTTCCGCGTGACGAGCGACGGCAACGTCCTCGCGAGCCGCCACACCGGCCCGGCGCTCGCCGCCGGCGCCCGCCTGCTCGTGCGGGGCCGCCTCGAGCTCGCGGGCGAGGTGAACGCCTACCCCGGCCGGCTCGTGCACCCGGCGCTGCGCGCGGGCTGGGTCTTCTGAGCCACGGCGCTCGCATGACCGCCCTCCTCCCCGCGCTGCTCCTCGTCGCCGCCCAGCCGGGACCGGTCACGCTGCACGCCGGCCCCGGCGACGGACGCCTCGTGATCCACGCGTTCAAGAAGGGCCTCCTCTCCGCCTTCGCGCACGACCACGCCTTCGAGCCCGCCCGGTTCTCGGTCACCGCGGCGCTCCCCGACGGCGACCCTGCCCGCGCCGGGGTCGAGGTCATCGTCGACGCGCGGACGCTCGAGGACCACGCGGAGGGGCTCTCGGCGGCCAACCGCCAGAAGGTCTCGGCGCAGGCGCGGGGGCCCGAGCACCTCGACGCCGAGCGGTTCCCGGAGGTGCGCTGGACCTGCGACGGGCTCGCGCTCGACCCGCCGGGCCCGGGGGGCGCGCGCACGGGCAGCGCCCGAGGCGTGCTCCACCTGCACGGCGTCCGGCGACCGGTGACGCTCGAGGTCGAGCTCGAGCCCGAGGGCGCGCGCTGGCGCGTCCGCGCGCACGGCACGTTCCAGCAGAGCGACTTCGGCGTTCACCCCTTCTCTGGGATGGGCGGCGCCCTCGCCGTGAAGGACGAGGTGGAGCTCGAGGTCTCCCTCACGCTCGGCCCCGCGGGGCCCGCGCCCTGAGCCGGCTGCCGGGTGAGTCTTTCCGCCTCCGGCGCGGGGACGCCCTTCCCCTGGGCGCCCCGTCCCCGGTAGGGTACGCCGCGTGCCGGGCCCCAAAGCCACCCAGAGCCGCCCCGTCGAGCTGCTCGCCCCCGCGGGCGGGCTCGAGGCCGGGCTCGCCGCGCTCCAGTACGGGGCCGACGCCGTCTACCTCGGGCTGAAGCGCTACTCGGCGCGCGCCGACGCCCAGAACTTCACGCTCGACGAGCTCGACCGGTTCCTCGGGCACGCGCGGACGCTCGCCCCCCGGCGCCGGGCCTTCGTCGCGGTGAACACGCTCGTGCTCGACGGCGAGCTCGAGGGGCTCGTCGACACGCTGGGGGACCTCGCCGACCTCGGCGTGGACGCGATCATCGTGCAGGACCTCGGGGTCGCCCGCCTCGCCCGGCGGTACTTCCCGGAGCTCGAGCTCCACGCGAGCACCCAGCTCGCGGCGCACTCCCGCGCCGGCGTCGAGACGCTCCGCGACCTCGGCTTCGCGCGGGTCACCCTCGCCCGCGAGATGACGCTCGACGAGATCCGCGACGCGGCCTCGGTCCCGGGCTGCGAGGTCGAGACGTTCCTCCACGGCGCGCTCTGCTACGCGTACAGCGGGCTGTGCCTCTTCTCCTCGCATGTCGTGGGGCGGAGCGGCAACCGCGGCTCCTGCGCCTACCCCTGCCGCGACCGCTGGGAGGTCACCTCCCTCGACGGCGCGCCGCTGCCGGCCGGGATGGAGAGCGGCTTCGCCTTCTCGATGAAGGACCTCGCGCTGCCCGACCACGTCGAGAAGCTGCGCGACGCCGGCGTCGCCTGCCTCAAGATCGAGGGGCGCAAGAAGGCCCCGACCTACGTCGCCGCGACGGTGGACTTCTACCGGCGCGTCCTCGACGGGACGATGCCGCGCGAGGAGCGCCCCGCCCGCGAGGCCGACCTCCAGGCCACCTTCGCCCGCCCGTGGACGACGCTCTACCTCGACTCGCACCAGGACAAGGACGTCGCCGACCGCGACCTCGTCGGCCACCGCGGCGCGCCGCTCGGGAAGGTCGAGGCGGTGGTGCGCGCGCAGGACGGGGCGGCGGTGCGGTTCCGCACCGCGCGCCCGCTGCAGAAGCACGACGGCCTCCAGGTGGAGGTGCCGGGCCTCGACCGGCCCTTCGGCTTCGGCGTGCAGGCGCTGCGGATCGTGAGCCGCGGGAAGGCCACCGACGCGTTCGAGGCGCCGGAGGGCGCGCTCGTGGAGGTGCCGCTCCCCGCCGAGGGCTACCCCACCCTGCCCATCGGCGCCCCGGTGTCGCTCTCGTCCTCGCAGCTCGTGAAGCTCCGCTACCGGGTGGAGCCGCCCAACCTCGGTGCGCAGCGCATCCGGCGGCCGATGCGGGTCGAGGCGGACGTGTCCTCCTCCGGGCTGAGGCTCTCGGCGGCCTCGGAGCTCGCCCCGGGCCGGACCGTGCGCGCCGCGCTGGACGTGCCCGGCGCGCTCGAGCCCGCCCGCGACGCCGCGAAGATGGCCGCGAGCGCCCGGGCCGCCTTCGAGAAGCTGGGCGACACGCGCTTCCGGCTCGAAGCGCTCGACTGGCGCGACCCGGCCGGCCTCTTCGTGCCGGTCTCGCGCCTCAACGAGGCCCGCCGGGCGCTCGCCGAGGCGCTCTCCGCCGCGATCACGGGCGACGTGAGGGCCCGGGCCGCCGCGGCGCGGACCGAGCTCGCCGCGCCGCCGGCGCCCGCCGCCGAGGGCCCGCTCCGGTTCACGCTCAAGATCGACCGGCTCGAGACGCTGGACGCCTTCGAGGCCGCGGACCTCCAGGCGGCCGAGGACGTCGTGGTGGACCTGGGCCTCCTCCCGCTGCGCGGCCTCCCGGAACGGCTCGACGCGCTCGCCGCGAAGGCGGGCCCGGAGCGCCTCCGGCTCGGGCTGCCGCTCATCGTGCGAGGCTGGGAGGAGAAGGCCCTTCGCGGGCGCGTCGACGCGCTCCGGGCCGCCGGCTTCCGGCGCTGGGAGCTCACCGGCGCGGCCTCCTGGGCGCTCCTGGGCCTCAGGCCCGGCGAGGCGACCGACCTCGACCTCACCTCCGACTGGAGCCTCTACGTCGTGAACCGCGCCGCGGCCGGGACGCTCGCGGAGCTCGGCGTGGGCCGGGTGACGCTCTCGACCGAGGACGACCGAAGGAACCTGGCGGCGCTCCTCGGCCGGCTCGGCGACCGGGCCGCGGTGGTCGTGTACGAGGACTCGCCGCTCTTCATCTCGGAGTCCTGCCCGTACGCGAACCTCGCGGGCGGCTGCCCGGGGCCTGCGAACTGCACGTTCGAGGAGATGGAGCTCACCTCGTCGCACGGCGGGAAGGCGACCGTCGTGAACGAGCGGTGCCGCTCCTTCACGCTCAACGACGCGCCGTACAACCTGTCGCCGCGGCTCGCCGCGCTGCGCGAGGCCGGCGCGCGCCACCTGCGCGTGCACCTCGTCCACCGGAAGTACCCGCCCGCGCGCGCCGTCGAGGTCTGGCGCGCGCTCGTGCGCGGCGAGGTCGTGGCCCCGGGCCACACCGGGACGTTCGACCGCGAGGGCTGGTAGCGTCAGCGGTTCACGTCCACCACGAGCCGCCCGCGCACGCCCCCGCCGAGGAGCTGCGCCGCGGCGGGGATGGCCTCCGCGAGGCCGATCTCCCGGGTCATCCGCTCGAGGTGGGCGGGGTCGAGGTCGGCGGCGAGCCGCCGCCAGGCCACCTCGCGCTGCGCCCGCGGCACGAGGACGCTGTTCACGCCGTAGAGCGTGACGCCGCGGAGGATGAAGGGCGCCACCGTGGACGGGAAGTCCATGCCCTGCGCGAGTCCGCAGGCGGCGACCGCGCCGTTCGCGCGCGTCGTCGCGCACGCGTTCGCGAGCGTGTGGCTGCCGACCGAGTCGACCACCCCGGCCCAGCGCTCCTTGCCGAGCGGCTTCCCCGGCGCCGAGAGCTCGGAGCGATCGATGACCGCGGCGGCCCCGAGGGCCTTCAGGTAGTCCGTTTCCGCGGCGCGGCCGGTGGACGCGACGACGCGGTACCCCAGCCTCGCGAGCACGCTCACCGCGATCGAGCCCACCCCGCCCGCGGCGCCGGTCACGAGCACCTCGCCGTCGCCGGGCGCGAGGCCGTGGCGCTCGAGCGCGAGCACGCAGAGCATGGCGGTGAAGCCAGCCGTGCCGACCGCCGCCGCCTGGCGCGTGGTGAGGGACGCCGGGACGCGGACGAGCCAGCCGCCCTCGACCCGCGCCTTCTGCGCGAGGCCGCCCCAGTGCGACTCGCCGACCCCCCAGCCGTTCAGGACGACCCGGTCGCCCGGCTTCCAGTCGGGGTCCCTACTCGACTCCACGACGCCGGCGAGGTCGATGCCCGGCACCATCGGCCACGACCGCACGATCGGCGAGCGGCCGGTGATGGCGAGGGCGTCCTTGTAGTTGAGGGTCGAGAACTCGACCTTCACGACCACGTCGCCCGCGGGCAGCTGCGCCTCGTCGAGCGACGTGATCGCGGCGTGGGTCTCGTTCCCGGACTTCGTGAGGAGGATTCCCTGGGTCATGGCCCCGGGATTCTACTCCCCCCGCCCATCTGCGACTCAGTCCTCGTGCGGCTCGAACCAGAACTTCTTGTGCGTCAGCTCCGGCGCTTCCTTCGTGATCTCGTTCGTGTCGTTCTTCATCGCCTTCAGCACCGTGTGCATGTACTCGGTGCGGAGGTGGTCCTGCAGGAAGATGAGGGCCTCCTTCTCGTCCGCCCACCCGTGCTCGCGCGGGTAGTGCGCCATGAGGAACTCGCGCAGGTCCACCACCTTGAGCTTGCGCTTCTCGATGGTGGTCCACTCCTTGGTCATTCCGAGGACGATCTTCATGCCTTGCTCCTACCCCTGAACGCGCCGGACTTCCAGCGCAGAGGTGACCCAGGGGCAACCTCGCGACCGGGGCGCGGCGCGCGCCCCCCTGGAGGGGGCAAACGCCGAGGTTCACTGGCGTTTCCCTCCTCAGCCGCCCAGCCCCTCCGCCGCCGTCCGCAGCCAGGCCTGCACCGCGGCGACCCGGGCGTTGCCCTTCAGGTCCTCGTGGTAGGCGAGCCAGACGTCGCGCGAAGGCAGCTCGAGCGCGGGCAGCACGGGCACGAGCCGGGGCTCGCGCCGCGCGATGAACGTCCCGAGCATCGCGATGCCCGCGCCCTCGAGGCAGGCGAGGACCTGCGCCGTCGTGGTCGTGGAGCGCACGGTCCAGCGCGGCGCCGGGACGAGCTGCCGGAGGCGCCGGAGCTGCGGCACGCCGTCCATCGAGGCGTCGAAGCCGACGTGGTCGTGGTCCGCGAGCTCGCGCGGTTCCCTCGGGGCGCCGCGCCGGTCGAGGTACGCCCGGCTCGCGAACAGGCCGTGCCGGATGGTCCCGAGGCGCCGCGCGACGAGCGAGGCACCCTTCGGACGGAAGAGCCGCACCGCGACGTCAGCCTCGCGGCGCGCGAGATCGAGCGCGAGGGCGTCGGGCCTGAGCTCGAGCGTCAGGCCCGGATGGGCGCGGCGCAGCTCGCCCAGCGCCGGGAGGAGCAGGTGGTGCAGGACGCCGTCGCTCGCGGTGAGCCGGACCGAGCCCGTGACGCGGGCGTCCGCGCCGCCGACCTCGCGCTCGACCGCGAGGGCCTCCTCCTCCACCCTCGCCGCCCGGACGAGGAGCGCCGCGCCCTCGCGGGTCGGGAGGAGCCCCTCGGCCTCGAGCCCTGGACGTCCGCGACCTTCCGCGTGGAGGGACGCACGTTCCGGATCACCGCGGTGCCGGCACGGCACGGCCCGGACGGCACCGAGCACCTCACCGGCCCGGTGACCGGCTTCGTCCTCGCGTCGGAGGGCCTGCCCACCGTCTACGTGAGCGGCGACAACGCCTCGGTGGAGCTCGTCCGCGAGGTGGCGGCGCGCTTCCGCGTGGACGTGGCGGTGCTCTTCGCCGGGGCCGCGCGGTCCCCGAAGCTCCTCGGCGACGCGCTCCTCACCCTGGACGCGGCGCGCGCCGTCGAGGCCGCCCGCGCGCTGGCCGGCGCGGTCGTCGTGCCGGTCCACTTCCGTGGCTGGGGCCACTTCACCGACGACCCCGGGGCGCTGCGGGTCGCGTTCGACGCGGCCGGGCTCTTCGATCGGCTCGTGCTGCTCGACCCGGGCGCGTCCGTCACGCTGCCGCGGTGAGCGGCCCGCGGCGCGGGGGCAGCTCACCCCCCGCGCCGCGCGTCCGCGAGGTCGAGGAGCGCCGCGATGCGCTGGTGGCGCTCGAGCGGGTGGCGGAGGGGGAGCGTGCGGTCGACCCGGTAGACGTTGCTGCGCGCGTCGTCGCTCGCCCGCGTGTGCGAGACGTACCCGGCCTCCTCGAGCTCCCGCAGGATGCGCTGGACGCCGCGGGGGGTGATCCCCACCTGGCCGGCGATGTCCTGGATCCGGGCCGACGGGTTCGCCGCCACGCAGATGAGCACGTGGGCGTGGTTGCTGAGGAACGTCCAGCGGCGGTCGCCGGCCGGCCCGGTTGGGTCGGGCGACCGCGAGCGCTGGCGCGAGGCGGGGCGGTTCATTTATACGAACTCCAGTTCACGCATCTCGATTCGCGCAACCAACTTCATGCAGTGTGGTTCCTGCACTGCCGTTCACGCACCTCACTTCACCTTCAGGATACCAGAGAGGACGACCGGATGGGCGGAACCGAGCTGCTGCGCGCCAACCTGCTCTCCCCCCTCGTGCTCGCCTTCGCCCTCGGGGCGGTCGCGCGCGCGGTGCGGAGCGAGCTCAGGATCCCGAAGGAGCTCTACCAGGCCCTCTCCATCTACCTGCTCCTCGCGCTGGGCCTGAAGGGCGGCGTCGAGCTCGCCCACGCCGGGCTCGCCGGCATCTGGCGCCCCGCGCTCGCCACCCTGCTCCTCGGCTGCATCACGCCGCTCACCGCCTACCTCGCGCTGCGCCGGCTCGGGAAGTTCTCGACCGACGACGCCGCGGGGATCGCCGCCCACTACGGCTCGGTCTCGGCGGTCACCTTCCTCGCCGCGCAGCAGTTCGTGACCGCGGTGGGCGCGACGGCGGAGCCCTACATGGCGACCCTCCTCGCGCTCCTCGAGAGCCCGGGCATCCACATCGCCCTCGCCATCGGCGTCATCGCGCGCCTGCGCCGGACGCAGGCGGGTCAGGCCGCCGCCGCGGAGGCCGAGGCCGTCCCGGTGCGCGCCGCGGTCGGCGGGCCCGGCGGCTTCGTCACCGCGGTGAGCCCCATGGCCGACCCCGCACCGGTGCAGGACCGGCCCGCGACGCTGGCCTCGACCCTCCACGAGGTGCTCACCGGCCGCACGATGGTGCTCCTCGCGGGCGGGCTCGTGGTGGGGTTCCTGATGGGCGAGCGCGGCTGGACCCAGGTCCAGCCCTTCTTCGAGTCGGGCTTCAAGGGCGCCCTCGTCATCTTCCTCCTGGAGATGGGCATGGTGGCGGCCTCCCGGGCCGGCGAGCTCCGCCGGGTGGGGCCGTTCCTCCTCGCCTTCGGGATCGTGACGCCGCTCGTCCACGGCGCCCTCGGCGTGTGGCTCGGCCACCTCGCGGGCCTCTCGCCGGGCGGCGCCACCGTGCTCGGCGCGATGGCCGCGAGCGCCTCGTACATCGCGGCGCCCCCGGCGGTCCGCGCCCAGCTCCCCGAGGCGAACCCGACCTACTCGCTCACGCTCGCCCTCGCCATCACCTTCCCGTTCAACGTCCTCGTCGGCATCCCGTTCTTCTACTGGCTGGCCAGCTGAAAGGAGCCCCGCATGTCCTCCGGAGCCCAGGGCCCCCGCGTCGGGGTCGTGATGGGAAGCCGCACCGACCTCGCGCACATGGAGGCCGCGCGAGAGGAGCTCACCGCGCTCGGCATCCCGCACGAGGTGAAGATCGTGTCGGCGCACCGGACCCCGGCGTGGATGATCGAGTACGCGCAGTCGGCCGAGCGGCGCGGCCTGCGCGCCATCATCGCGGGCGCCGGCGGGGCGGCGCACCTCCCCGGCATGCTGGCCGCGAACACGCTCGTCCCGGTGCTGGGGGTGCCCATCCCCTCGACGGTGCTCCAGGGGCTGGACGCCCTCCTCTCCATCGTGCAGATGCCGAGGGGCGTGGCGGTCGGGACGCTCGCCATCGGCAAGGCGGGCGCGGCCAACGCCGCGCTGCTCGCCGCGCAGTTCCTCGCCGCCGAGGACCCGGACCTGCGGGAGCGCCTGCGGCGCCGGCGGGCCAGCTCGAGCGAGGCGGTCCTCGCGGAGGTGGACGCGTGAGCCCGGTCCTCCCTGGCGCCACCATCGGCTTCCTCGGCGGCGGGCAGCTCGCGCGCATGAGCGCCATGGCCGCCCGGGCGATGGGCTACGGGGTCGCGGTGCTCGACCCCGACCCGGACTGCGCCGCGGGCCCGCTCGCCGACCTCGTGATCGCGGCGCCGCTCGACGACGCCGCCGCGGCCGCGCGCCTGGCCGCCCGGAGCGCCGTCGTGACGTTCGACATCGAGCGGGTCGCCCCCGCCGCGGCCCGGGCCGCCGCCGTCCACGCGCCGGTCCGGCCCTCGCCGGAGGTCCTCGAGCTCATCCAGGACCGGGCGCGCCAGAAGCTCTGGTTGCAGGAGGCGGGCTTCCCGGTCGGCCCGTGGCTCCCGGTCGCCGACGCGCCGTCCGCCCGCGCGGCGGTGGTCGCGCTCGGGCCCTGCCGCCTGAAGCGGCGGCGGGATGGGTACGACGGCCGGGGACAGGCCCCCGCGCCCACGCAGGCGCTCGCCGTGGAAGCCCACGCCGCGCTCGGCGGCGCACCGTGCGTGGCCGAGGCGGAGCTCGCGCTCGAGGCGGAGCTCTCGGTGCTCGTGGCGCGGTCCGCGGACGGGGCGGTCGCCGTCCACCCCGCGGCGCGCAACTGGCACGAGGACGGCGTCCTCGTGCGGTCGGTCCTCCCGGCGCCGCTCCCCGAGCGGGTCCTCGCCGAGGCACGCCAGCTCGCGCTCGGCGTCGCGGACGCCCTGAAGCTCGAGGGCGTCCTCGCCGTGGAGCTCTTCCTCGACCGGCGCCACGGCCTGCTCGTGAACGAGCTCGCGCCGCGGCCGCACAACACGTTCCACGCCGCCGGCGCGGCGTGCGCGGTGGGCCAGTTCGAGCAGCACGTCCGGGCGATCTGCGGCCTGCCGCTCGGCGATCCGGCGCCGCACGCCACCGCGGCGCTCCTGAACCTGCTCGGCGAGGACGCCGCGGTGGCGCACGAGGCGCTCGCGGTGCCCGGCGTGACGCTGCACCTCTACGGGAAGGCGCCCCGGCCGCGCCGCAAGGTCGGGCACCTGTGCGCCTCCGCGCCGACCGCGGAGGAGGCCCTCGAGCGGATCGCGCGGGCCCGGGCGATCATCGAGGCGGCGCGAAGCCCTGCCGCGGTCGCCACGGGGGCCTGACGGGGGCGTTAACCTCCCGCCACCCCCGCGCGATGGGCGGGCATGCGCGCCACCCTCGCCGCCACGTGTCTCGCCACCGCCCTCCTCGCCTGCCGTGGAGGCGCCCGGCCCGATCCCGAGTTCCGCCCCGACGTCCGCTCGCCGGCCTTCGCGCGCGGCGCGGGTCCGCGCGTCGCGATCGACGCCGGCCACCGGAACCGCCACACCCTCGACGGCCGCTACGGCCCCCTCGGCGCGCTCCTCGCCGCGGACGGCTGGCGCGTGGAGCCGCTCCGCGGGGCCTTCACCCCCGCCGCGCTCGAGGGGCTCGGCGTGCTCGTGGTGGCGGGGGCCGCCGGCGAGGATGCGCTGCACCCGGCGCTCGCCGACGCCGAGGTCGAGGTGGTCGAGCGCTTCGTGCGCGCCGGGGGTGGGCTCCTGCTCGTGGCCGACCATGTCCCCTTCGCCGAGGCGGTCCGCCCGCTGGCGCGGCGGTTCGGCATCGAGCTCCTCGGAGGCGAGGTCCGGGACCCGGACCACCGCGAGCCCGGCACGCGCGATCCGGCCCAGCTGCTCTTCACGCGCGGGGATGGAACCCTGGGCCGCCACGCGATCCTGGAGGGCCGGGCGCCGGACGAGCGGGTCGATCGGGTCGTCACGTTCACGGGCTCCGCCCTCTCGGCGCCGCCCCCCGCGGCCCCGCTCCTCGTGCTCTCCCCGGCGGCCGCGGACATGGTCGTCCAGAAGATCGTGGTGGAGCGCGGCTGGTTCGACGACAGGACCCGCATCACGCTCGACGGGCCCGTCCCCACCCGAGGCAACGCGCAGGCGGCGGCGGTCGCGTGGGGGCGCGGGCGGGTCGTGGTCGTCGGCGAGGCCGCGGTCCTCACCGCCCAGGTGGAGCGCGCCTCGGGCCGCTTCGGCCTCGACTGGCCTGGGGCCCATAACCGCCGGCTCGCGCTGAACGTCGTACGATGGCTCGGCGGTGCGCTGCCGGAGGACGGGAGATGACGGGACCCTGGCTCGAGGAGACGGCGCTCGTCCTGGGCGTGCTCGCCCTCGCGGGCGCGCTGGTCGCGCTCGCGTACCGGCTCGCGCGCTTCAGTCTCGAGCTCCGGCGGGAGCGCGAGCAGACCCTGCGCACGCTCCTCGGGCGGATGGAGCCGGTGGAGCGGGCCGTCGAGTTCCTCGCGTCGCCCGAGGGCCGGGCGTTGCTGGGCGAGCCCCACCCCGGGGCCCGGGGGCGGGCCGTCGCGCGCGCCTTCCTGGGCGCGGGCGCCGTGCTCGGACCGCTCGGCGTCGCGCTGATCGCCACCGCGATGCTGGTGCTGCCCGCCGGGCTCGAGTCCGACCGCACGACCACGCTCGCCTGGGGGGTCATCCTGCTCGGCCTGGCGGCCGGCGCGGGGCTGCTCGCCGTCGTGGTGCGGGCGGACCCGCGCGGGGACGGCGCGCGGCGCGGCGATGGCTGACCGCGGTGCGTTCGAGCGCTTCCACGCCACGGCGCGGCCGCGCCTGTGGGCCTGGCTTCGCAGGGTCGCCGGCGACGGCGCGCTGGCGGACGAGGTCGCGCAGGAGGCCTTCGTGAGGTTCCTCGACCGCGACGGGCTCGCGCTCCCGGAGGCCGAGCGCCGCCCGTACCTGTACGGGATCGCGTGGCGCGTCCTCGCCGACGCTCGCCGCCACGCCCGCAGGCTCGCGCCGCTCGAGGAGGCCCCCCCGGCCTGCACGCCGCCCGCGGACCCGGAGGCGGCCCGGGCTGCGGAGGTGCTCGCCGCGCTGCCCGAGCGGCAGCGCGCCCTCCTCTGGCTCGCGCACGTGGAGGGGCTGAGCCACAAGGAGATCGCTGCCGCGCTCGGGCTCTCCGCCGCGAGCGTACGGGTGCTCCTGCACCGCGCCCGCGCTCGAGCCGCCGCACTGCTCGGTGAGGAGGACCCGCCGTGACCGGAGACCGCCTGGAGCGCGCGCTGCGCGCGCTCGCCGCCGAGACCCGCGCCGCGGCCCCGCCGGGACCCGCCACGGCCTGGCTCGAGCTCGCCGCGCGGCGCCGCGGGGAGCTCCGCACGAGGCGCCGCGCGGAGCGCGCGCTGCGGGCTGGCGGCCTCGCCGTCAGCCTGGCTCTCCTGGCCGGACTGCTGCTCTATCCCCTGCCCTGGGCTCCCGCGGCCTTCACGGCCCTCGTGGCGGCGGCGGCGCTCGCGCGCGCCCTCGCGCCTGGCCCGGCGGCGTGGCCGGACGATCTCTCGCGACTCCGGGAGAGGAACGCCGGCCCCGGGCCGCTCCGCTAGGCCGCGGCGGAGCGCGCGAGCTCGTCCGTCTCCTCGACGGAGAGGATCCGCGCGATGTCGAGCAGGAAGACGATGTGCTCGCCGTGCTTGCCGACCCCGAGGATGAAGCGCTGGTCGGCGGCCGCGTGCCCGACGTCGGGCGGCGGCTCGACGTCGCCGGCGTCCACGGCGAGCACCTCGAGCACCTGGTCGACGAGCAGGCCCATCGTGAGGGATCGGCCGCCGACCTGGCACTGCACGACGATGATGACCGTCTGCTCGGTGGGCTCGCACGCCGGCATCCCGAACTTGAGCCGCAGGTCGACCACCGGGATCACCTTGCCGCGCAGGTTGATGATGCCGCTCCTGGGGGGCGTGCCCGTGGAATGGTGCGCCTGCAGATAGCAGCGGCCGTGCCGCGGGGCCGTCGACCCCCGCCCCCCAAGTGCCCGACGCGAAAGGGCTCCCGCGCCGCGAACCCAGGGGCGCGCGCGCCGCCGACGACCCTGGGTACGTCCAACCCCGAGCCGGCGCGCCGGGGGCCCGCCCCAACCTCAGGGCTGGAACCGCGCGCGCACCTCGATCCAGTCCAGCGTCACCTCCGCCATCGCCGCCGACTGGCCGTTCGGCCGCTTCGGGACGACGGCGACGACGAGCGACGCGCCCGAGCCGAACGCGAGCTGCCGGAGCACGACCGGATCCGTGATCGTGAAGGTCCGCGGCGTGGCGGCCGCCGGAGGATCCCCGGCGCTCCCGAGCAAGGCCCAGCCGGCGGGCGTCCAGCCCCACACCTCGTAGCCGTCCACCGCCGTGCGCCCCTCGTAGCCGCGGCCGCCGGCGGACACGGCGAGCTCGAGCCCCGCGGGCGCATCGAGCGCGCTGAAGGCGACCGGCACCTCGTAGAGGAAGGCGGGCCGGGCCGCCGCGCCGTCGTCGTAGGTCCAGTGGCCGGAGGTGCTGTAGCCGTTGCCGAAGAAGGCGGTGAGCTGCTTCGTCGTGCGGTCGTAGCCGATGCCCTGGAACCAGTCCTCCTCCGGCTGGTCGCCGAGCGGGAGCCGGAACGCCCAGGCCTTGCCGGCGGGGTCCCACTCCCCGAGCTGCCAGTACGGCGCGCCGGAGAAGACGACGGCCATGTCGCGGCTCTCGTCGAAGGTCACGCTGTGGCGGAAGCGCGAGGACGGGTTCTGGTCCTTGTCGTTCAGCGAGACGAACGTGCCCGCCGCCCCGTCCCAGGCCCAGGTGTCGCTCGCGTAGCCGAGGCCGTACTCGTAGCCGCCGACGACGAGCGTCTGCTTGCGCACGGGGTCGTAGACGAGCCGGTGGTCGCGCCGGCCGATGGGCGGACCCGCGGCCGCCGAGCGCAGCGTCCAGGCGCCGGTCGCCGGGCTCCACTCGCGCAGGTCGCGGTAGTAGCACTCGCAGCCGGTCGTGCAGCCCGCCGGCACCGTCGGGCTCCCGTCGGCGCAGGACGAGACGTTGTACTTCCAGCCGCCGTAGGCCACGAGGACGTTCCGCTGCGCGTCGAAGGCGACGGCCGCGGCGTCGCGCGGCCACGGCACCGCGCCCGTGCCCGTGCCGCGGTTCACCCAGGCGGAGCCCGCGACGTCGTACTCCCAGATCTGCCCGGACTGCGTGAGGTGGACGATGCGGTCGCGGTTCGGGTCGTAGGCCGAGTCGCCGTTGCACTTCGCGCACCCCAGCGGGCTCGTCGGCGGGAAGCCGGCGCCGGTGCCGGCCGCCTCGAGCAGGCTCCAGTTCATGAGCTCGAGGTCGAGCCGCCAGACGTCGTTGTAGAGCCCGTTCGTCTGCATGCCGCCGTACATGAGGACGCCGCCGCGCACCGCGTCGGTGAACATGCCCTCCGGCTCGCGGTAGACCGGCGTCGTGGCCGCGCGCGCGATCGGCTTCCAGCGCCCGGCCGCCGAGTCGAGCATCCACTTGTCCGTCGCGCCGCCGCCGGCGTAGCCCCCGAGGACGAGCAGCCGGCTCCGCGTCCAGTCGTAGGCGACCGAGTGCATGAAGCGCGCGCCCGGCGGGTTCGGCAGCGTCCGGAGCGCCCAGGCGCCGTCGACGTACTCCCACAGCTCGTTCACGTAGGCGAAGCTCGTCCCGGTCGTGTTGGCGTAGCCGCCGAACATCGCCGCGCGCCCGCGGAGCCGGTCGTACGCCATGGCGGCCTGGTAGCGCGCGGTCGGCGCCCCCGCGGCGCCGCCGGCGACCTTCAGCGTCCACTTCGCGGCGGCGGGGTCGTACTCCCAGGTGTCGCCGAAGGCGCAGATCCCGCCGGCCGCGACCGAGCCGGCCGGGCAGGGCTTCCCGCCGTCGTAGGCGTAGCCGCCG
Organism: Anaeromyxobacter sp.; assembly: GCA_046351695.1. Classification (GTDB taxonomy): domain Bacteria; phylum Myxococcota; class Myxococcia; order Myxococcales; family Anaeromyxobacteraceae; genus Anaeromyxobacter. The sequence goes on from JAXLYA010000006.1 coordinate 274,970, forward strand.
AAGAGGACGAGCACGCCGCGCGCGTCGTCGAAGGTCATCGCGTGCTGCTGGCGCGCCGCCGGCCACGCCCCCGCCTTCGGCACCTGGGTCCACGTCCCGGCCCCGCTGTCCCACTCCCAGAGGTCGTCGTGGTCCCCGTAGTAGTAGCCGCCGAACATGAGCACCTTGCCGCGGCGGCTGTCGAAGACCGCGACGCTCCCGTCGCGCGTGTCCGGCGCCGGCGGCCCGGCGGTGGGCGTGCGCTTCAGCCAGCGCCCCTCGAGGAGGTCCCACTCCCAGGTCTCGGGGTCGTAGCCCCCGCCGACGCGCCCGCCGAACAGCAGCGCCCGCGCGTGCTGCGTGTCGACCGCGAGCACCGCGCCCTGCTCCGAGCCGGGGCGGAGCCCGCCGGTGCCGAGCGCGGTCCACTGGTTGTCCGCGCCGTCGTGGGCCCAGAGCTGCTTCTTGTCCCCGTCGTAGACGAGCGTGCGGCCGAGGACCCCGTCGAAGGCGGACGGCCACAGCGCCTTCACGGCGAGATCGGTGGAGGTGATGTCGAGCCGCCTCCACTTCCCCTGCCCCGGCTGCGAGGCCTTCGCGCCGCCGGGCGCGAGCACCGCGGAGAGCTCCGCGGGGACGGGCTCGACGGTCCGGGAGTAGTCCTGGGCGTACACCGGGCGGATGCTCTCGCTGCGCCAGAGCGTGGTCGGGTTCTCGAAGGTGCTGCCCGCGATCTTGCCGCCGAGGCCCGCGATCCACTCCACCCGCGGCACGACCCGGCGCGCCGACTCGTTCCCGGCGGAGTCCACCACCGAGAGCCACATCCGCGGCGAGTCGTTGCCGAGGTTCTCGACGGTCCAGCCGCCGGGGCCCGGCTGCAGGGTCCCGAGGAGGAGGCCGCCGGTCTCGCGCGTGTGGACCCGGACCTGCACGATGACCTCGCCGGGGGCGGCGAAGGTCGAGGCGGGGAGCGGGGCCGTGGTGGGATCGGTGCCCGCCGCGAGGCTCGCGAGCGTCAGGAACTGTCCGGGCGCGCCGCCCGTCTGCACGGCGCCCCAGGGCGCCCGGAGCTGCTTCAGCGTCGCCACCTGCATGGCGGCGTCCGCGTCGGGCGGGGTGCGGTCCACGACGAGCGCGACGCCGGGCAAGGTGACCTCGCCGCTCGGGTTGGCGGCGAGGTCGACGAGCGACACGACGATGGGGCAGGTGCCGTCGGCGACCGCGACCGAGGGGTCGAGGGCGAGGCCGTAGGTGAAGAAGGTGGGGGCGGTCTGCCCGGGCTCGCGCACGAGCGGGACGTCGCCCCCCGGGCAGCGGGCCACCACGGTGGGCGGCTGCGCGAGCGTCTCGGTCGTCGAGAAGAAGACGGCGTACTCGCCGCCGTTCCGGATCGCGTCCACGCGCGGAAGGAGGTTGCCGGCGTCCGGCGTGAGCTGGTCGCCGGGCGCGACGGCGGCCGGGGGCGCGTGATCGATCGTCACGGAGGCGAGCGAGACGCCGGTGGCGGGGTTGCCGGTCGTGTCGACGAGGTCGACGATGATGGGCCAGTTGCCGGACGGGGCGGCGGCCTCGCTCGCGGGCGTGTAGCTGAAGGAGTAGGTGAGCCCGCTCTGCGAGGTCAGGGTGAGCGCCGGCGGCGGGTCGGCGGGCGCGCCCACGCGCACCCTCGGCGCCACCGCGAGCGCCTCCGAGACCGTGAAGGTGACCTCCACCGGCTGGTGGGGGCCGCAGCGCTCGTGCGCGAGGACCACCGAGCCCGCCACCACGGACGGCGGCACCTCGTCGGCGCCCGAGGGCAGGCACCGCCCGAGGCTCGCTCGGCAGGCCCAGCCCTGGGGGCAGTCGGCGTCGCTCGAGCAGCTGAGCTGCGCCCCCTGCGGCGGGGCGACGTCGACCTTGCAGGCGGCGAGCGCGAGCAGGGCGACGGCGGCGAGCGCGCGGCCCGGGCGGAGATCCGGCATCACAGGAGTATGGCGCGACCCCGCGAACTGCTCCGCCGGAGCCCCGACAGGGGGGCGCGGTCTCACGCAGGGCCGTGTGGGAGGACGGCCTCGGCGCCCGGGAGGCATCCGGACTCGCCACGGAGGGTTCAGCCTCCGAACGGCACGGACCGCACGGGGCAGACGTCGACCTGCTCGTCGCGGTCGTCCGGGCCCCCGAGCAGCCAGCACTCGTCGAGCACCGAGCAGTAGCAGAGCTCGACGCCCACCCTGCCCTTCTGGAGCTCCTTCCCGAGCGCGTCCGCGAACGGCCCGGAGCACGCGAGCACGTCGAAGCCGGTCCCCGCGCCGATGACCCGGCCGTGGAACGTCGACATGGTGCAGGCGCCGGGGCGTTGCGGCGGGACCGCGCCGCCGGCGGCTGCGGGCACGGGAGGCGGCGGGGGCGGAGGCGGCACCGGGAGGAGCGCCGCGCGGACCTGCGCCCAGCCTTCCATGGGCTTTCCGTCCACCGTCACGACCACCTGCCGGAGGCGCGCCGGGCCGACGCCCACGTTCGAGACGCGGTAGCGGAGGTCGCCCGGGAGCGGCGTCACGCTGAGCTCGACGCGCGGCCAGACCTGCGCGCGGACCTGCGTGCGCTGGAGCCAGGCCGTGTAGGCCGAGACCGCGAGCGCGGAGACGGCGACGAGGCCTGCGACGAGCGCGGGGAGCCGCTCGGACAGGCGGCGGGGAGCCGGGGCGGAGTCCACCCGCGCATCATGCACCGTACCGAGCGTGCGTGTCTCGCTCAGCCGCGGCCAGCGGCCCGCCAGGCCTCGGCGGTGACGGTGAACACGTGGAGCTGGCGGAGCTGCCCGTGCAACGGCTCGGGCTCGGTGGCGTGGAGGGTGAACCCGAGCCGCCTCGGCACCGCGATGCTCGGCGCGTTCTCGACGTCGACCTTCATCTCCACGCGCTCGAGCCCCGGCATCTCGAAGGCCGCGTCGACCGCGGCGCGCGCCGCCTCGGTCGCGAAGCCCTTCCCCGTCGCGGAGCGCCTGAGCCAGTAGCCGGCCTCGATCGCGCCCGGCCCGACGCGCGGGTGCAGGCTCACGCCGCCGAGGTGCTCGCCGGTGGCGGCGTCGAGGATGGCCCAGCGGAACGCCCTGCCCGCCTCCCAGTCGGCGACCGAGCCGGCGAGGTAGGCCCGCACCTGGTCGAGCGGCATCGGGTGATCGAACGACCACGGGACCCAGGGGCGCACGTGGTCGATGCTCGAGTCGATGGCGGCCTTGAGGTCCTCGGCGTCGGCGGGCCCGAGCCTGCGGAGGCGCAGGCGCGGGGTCGCGAGCGAGAGCGGGGGCGAGGCGGGCACGCGCCGAGGATAGCGCGGGGGCGGCGCTGGTGGCGGCGGGCCTCATCTGGTACGAACGCTCCCCCGTGGTCATCCTCGCCTACGCCGTCTGCGCGATCGTCTGGGGCACCACCTGGTACGCCATCCGCGTCTGCATCGGACCGGGCGGCTACCCGACGTTCCTCTCCGCGGCGATCCGCTTCACGATCGCGGCGCTGATCCTCGGCGTGGCGCTCGCGCTCGGCTTCGGGAAGCCGCGCCCGGACCGGCGCGCGGTCGCCTGGATCACGCTCGCCGGCGTCCTGAACGGCCTCGGCTACGCGCTCGTCTACCGCGCCGAGGAGGAGATCGCCGGCGGCGTCGCGGCGGTGCTCTACGGCACGATGCCCCTCATGACCGCGGCCCTCGGCGCCTGGAGCGGCACCGAGCGGCTGCGCGCGAGCACGGTCGGCGGCGCGCTCGCCGGGCTCGCCGGCATCGCGGTCATCTTCTGGGACCGCATGACGGTGTCGAGCGGGCAGGCGGTGGGGGTCGTGCTGGTGCTCCTCTCGGTGGTCTGCTGCGCCGCCTACACGGTCGTGCTGAAGCACCACACGTCCCGCTCCGACCCGTTCGCGAACACCGCGGTGTTCTTCCCGGTGACCGGGGCGGTGCTGTGGGCCATCGCGGGCGCCGTCGAGCGCCAGCCGCTGCCGAGCCCGCTCCCCCTCGAGGCCACCGCCGCGCTCCTGTACCTCGCGATCATGGGCTCGGTCGTGACGTTCGGCGCGTACTTCTACTTGATGCGGCACGTGCGGCTCTCGACGGTCGCGACCCTCGTGCTGGTCGAGCCCGTCCTGGCGCTCTTCCTGGACGCGTTCCTCGAGCACCGCGCGGCGACGCAGCCGCTCACCTACGTCGGCGCGGCGATCACGCTCTCCGGCGTGCTCGTGACGATCTTCTTCGGGGAGCGGGAGGCCGCGGCGGAGGCCGCGCCCCCGTAGGGTCCTCGGGCCGCGCGGCGGGTTGAAATGCCCGCGCCCCTCCCGCGTAGGGCCCCTCACCGCCATCCCGGCGAGGAGGTCCGCCCATGCCCACCCTCCCCACCCGCCTCGCGCCCGCCGCGCTCGCCCTCGCCGTCGCCCTGGCCGGGCTCGCGCCCGCCCCCGCCGGCGCCCACGATCGGGCGCAGCGCCGCTCCGACCGCGCGCACGCGCGGCTCGACGCGCTCCTGAAGGACCCGCCCCCCGGGCCCGACCGCTTCTACTCGGTCGGCAAGGAGCTCCTCTCCTCGGGCGACTACGGGGACGCCGCGGTCGCGTTCGAGGAGGCGGCGAAGCGCAGCCAGAAGCCGGCGAACTCGCACTACAACCGCGCCTGCGCGCTCGCCCTGGGCGGGTGGACCGACGCGGCGTTCGCGGCCCTGCGCACCGCGATCGACGCGGGCTACGACGACCCCGACCACATGGCCGACGACGAGGACCTCGACCGGCTCCACGGCGACCCGCGCTTCGCGGCGCTGCTCGCCGACGCCGAGGCGCTCGAGATGCCGCCCGTGAACCCGGGGCACCGCGGCGGCTGGTGGTTCGGCGCGTGGAGCCACGACCACGGCGCGGAGCAGGAGTCCCGGGAGGCCGCCGGGCGGCTCGGCGCCTACCTCGCGCGCCACCCGGAGTCCGGCCGGGCCGCGTACGGGCTCGGCATCGCCCAGCTCAACCTGCGCGAGTACGAGGCCTCCGCGCGCGCCTTCGAGGCCGCGCTCTCGCTCGGCTACCGCCCCGGGGCGACGCTCTACAACCTCGCCTGCGTGGAGGCCCGCCGCGGGCGGCCCGACGCGGCGTTCGCGTACCTCGACCGCGCGATCGACGCCGGCTTCCACGAGCCCTGGCAGCTCAAGACCGACGACGATCTCGACGCGCTCCGGGGCGACGGCCGGTTCCGCGCGGCGGTCGCGAAGGCGAAGTCGCTCGCGAGGGCCGACGACCGCGGGCGGCACGGCGGCCGGGGAGGCCTGAACTGGACGTGGGGCTCGGGCTTCACGTGGGACGACGACGAGGACGTCGAGGAGGACTGAGGCTCCGCCCTGAACGGCCGGCGCGGGCCGCCTATACTCCCGGCGTGCCCCGCCTCGCCCCCGACGACCTCGACCGCTACCGCCCGGCCTGCACCCGCTTCCTCGGCGGTCACGGCCTCCGCACCGCGAGCGAGCAGCTCGCCGTCGTCCCCGCCGCCACCGCGACCGACACCTACGGCGCCGGCGGCGTCGTCGCCGGGCTCGAGGCGGAGGTCGCGCGGCTCCTCGGGAAGCCCGCCGCGGTGTTCATGCCGAGCGGCACGATGGCGCAGCAGATCGCGCTCCGCATCCACGGCGACCGCCACGGCTCACGCCGCGTGGCCTGGCACCCGACCTGCCACCTCGAGCTCCACGAGGAGCGGGCCTTCGAGCGGCTCCACGGCCTCGAGGCGGTGAAGGTGGGCGACCCGCGGAAGCTCTTCACGCTCTCCGACCTCCGGCGGGTGGAGGGGCCGCTCGCCGCGGTGCTCTTCGAGCTGCCGCAGCGCGAGCTGGGCGGCGTGCTGCCCGCCTGGAAGGACCTGTGCGCCCAGGTCGCGCACGTGCGGCGGCGCGGGGTCGCGGCCCACCTCGACGGCGCGCGGCTCTGGGAGTCGACGCCCTTCTACCGCCGGACGCCGGCGGAGGTCGCCGCCCTCTTCGACACCGTCTACGTCTCCTTCTACAAGGGGCTCGGCGCCGTGGCGGGCGCCTGCCTCGCGGGGCCGAACGCCGTGGTGGAGGAGGCGCGCCTGTGGCGCAAGCGCCACGGCGGCACGCCGTACGGGCTCTGGCCGTACGCCGCGGTGGCGCTCGAGGCCCTCCGGCTCCGCCTGCCGCGGATGCCCGCGTACCGCGCGCACGCCCGGGCGATCGCGAGGGCGCTGCGGGCGGTCCCGGGCGTCACGGTGATCCCCGACCCACCGCACACGAACATGATGCGGATGCTCCTCACCGTGACCGAGCGGCGCCTGCGCGGAAACGCGTGCCGGATCGCGCGGGAGCGGGGCGTGTACACGCTCCGCTGGAACGGGCCCGGGCCCACCCGATCGACGCGGCTCGTGGAGCTCAGCGTCGGAGACGCGACGCTGGGGTTCGCGCCGGGCGAGGTGGCCGAGTTCGTGAAGGCGCTCGTGGCCTGAGGCCCCGCGCCTAGAAGTCGCGCGCCTCCGCGGCGTCCATCGGGAACGCGTCGCGGGCCGGTGCGGCGGCAGGCCTGCGCGCCGCGGGGGCGGGCCGCGCGGGGAGGCGCGCCGCCGGCCGGGCCGCCCGGAGCGCGGCCGGGCCTCGCTCGAGCCTGAAACCCGCCACCATCGCCGCGAGCTCCTCGGCCTGGCCGTTGAGCTCGCTCGCCGCGGAGGACGACTCCTCGGCGGACGCAGCGTTCTGCTGGGTGACCTTGTCCATCTCGGACACCGCCTTCTCCACCTGGCCGATGCCGCTCGACTGCTCCTTCGCGGCCGAGGCGATCTCCGCGACGATGTCGGTGACCTTCGCGACGCCACCGACGATCTCGCCGAGCTTCCCGGCCACGTGCTGTGCGGCCACCGCGCCCTCCGCGGCTTCCTTCACCGACTGCCGGATGAGCTCCTCGGTCTTCTGGGCGGCGTCCTTGGCGCGGAGCGCGAGCGACCGGACCTCCTCCGCGACCACGGCAAAGCCGCGTCCCGCCTCGCCGGCGCGGGCGGCCTCGACGGCGGCGTTGAGGGCGAGGAGGTTCGTCTGGAAGGCGATGTCCGAGACGTCCTTGATGATCTGCGAGGTGCCCTCGGCGGATGCCTTGATCTTGCCCATCGCGGCCTGCATCTGCTCCACCGACGCCGAGCCCTCCGTGGCCGCGGTGCGGGCCGCGAGGGCGAGCTGGTTCGCGTGCTGGGCGCTGTCGGCCGAGTGCTTCGTCATGCTGCCCACCGACTCGAGCGAGGCGCTCGTCTCCTGCAGGCTCGCGGCCTGCTCGGACGCGCCGGAGGCGACGGCCTGCGAGGACGCCGCGATCTGCGCGGACGCCGACGAGACCTGCTCGACCGCGCTCGCCACCTGCGCGAGGGCTCCGTGCAGGGCCTCGGCGGTCGCGTTAACGCTCTCCTGGATCCGGGCGTGGTCGCCCTGGTACGCGCCGGTCACCCGGGCGCGCAGGTCGCGCGCGGCGAGCTGCTCGAGCACCTTCGCGGCCTCCGCGACGGGCGCGAGGATGGCGTCGAGCGTGCGGTTCACGCCGTCGACGATCCTCCTGAAGTCGCCCTGGTGACGCGTGGCGTCGGCGCGGGTCTGGAGCTGCCCCGCCACCGCCGCCTCCGCCAGCCGGTTCGAGTCCGCGACGAGCGCGTTCACCGCGTCGATGCAGCCGTTCAGGTTCCGCTTGAGCAGGTCGAAGTCGCCCCGGTACTCCGCGGTGATCGGCGGCGGAACGGCGCCCTTCGCGATCCCGTCCACGCAGCGAGCCGCGTCCTCGAGCGGCTTGATGACCGCGTCGAGCGTCGCGTTCACGCCCTCGACCACCTTCCGGAAGTCGCCCTGGTGCCGGCTCACGTCGGCGCGGGTGGCGAGGCGCCCCTCGAGCGCGGCGGCCGAGAGGGCCGCGGCGTCGGCGACGAGCGCGTTCACGGCGGCGATGCAGCCGTTGAGGTTCTGCTTCAGGACCTCGAAGTCGCCCCGGTACGCCGCGGTGATGGGAGGCGGGACGGCGCCCTTCGCGATGCCGTCCACGCAGCGGGCGGCGTCCTCGAGCGGAGCGATGACCGCGTCGAGCGTCGCGTTCACGCCCTCGACGACCTTCCTGAAATCGCCGTGGTGGCGCGCGGCGTCGGCGCGCACCGACAGCTTTCCGTCCACGCCGGCGGCGGCGAGCCGCTTCGTGTCGGCGACGAGCGCCTCGATGGCGTCGATGGCGGCGTTGAGGTTGTCCTTCGTGACGTTGAAGTCGCCGCGGTAGGCCTGGGTGAGGCGCGGCGGCACGTCGCCGCGGGAGATGCGCGCGACGTAGTCGGCGGTGACGCGGATCGGGGCGACGAACGCCTCCATCATCTCGTTCGTGCCCTCGATGATGGGCCGGAACTCGGGGTCGAGCGACGCCGAGTCGCCGCGCACGTCCAGGCGGCCCTGCTCGACCGCCTCGCGGAGCCGGGCCGCCTCGCCGGTCAGCGTCCCGATGGCCTTCCCGATGCGCCGCGCGAGCAGGAACCCGAGCGCGAGCACCAGCGCCGCGCCGAGCGCCACGGTCACCGCGATGAGCGTCATCCCGGACGACACCTCCTTCGCGCTCGTCTCGCGCAGCTCCGCGGCGTCGCGGGAGACCTGCTTCACCATCTCGTGGAGGGGCTTGCCCACCGCGAGGTAGGCCTTGCGCACGCCCTGGTAGGCGTCCCAGAGCCGCGCGTCGATGGCGTCCGAGCGGCCGGACTGCTCCCGCTCGCGCGCGATCTGCATGAAGGCCCGTGCGGCCTCGAGCCAGCCCTCGAGCGGCGGCTGGAGCGCCCGCCAGTCGGCGAGGTCGTTCTCGGCGTGCGGCAGGGCCGCGTACGCCTTCCGGAGCTCCTCGATCGAGGCGATGCTCTCGTCGCCCATCTTGAAGATGGCCGCGTGCATCTCGGGATCGGCGTAGATCCGCTCGGAGAGGATGCCGTTCATGCCGCGGGTCGCCTGCATGATCGCGGTGTCGATCTCCATGAGCGCGATCGCGCCAGGGAGCTCGGAGCCCGCGACCTCGTCGAGCTGGCGGGAGATGCCGCGCGCCGTGACGAAGGCGGTGACTCCGACGGCGGCGGAGACGAGGACGGCGAAGCTGAAGCCGAGGACGACCTGGAGACCGGTTCGAGAGAGCTTGGACATTCTGGGATGGTGAGTTGCAAGGTTGGGCCCGCGGCGGCGCGACGCACGGTCCTGCCGAAACCCAGGCCTCCGGTGCCCGAAATTCCTGGTGATTCAGGGATTCGACCAGATGAATCGACCATGGCTCGCCGACCCGGGGGCGCGGGGTAAACGGCACCCTGAGTAGGGCTCAACCTTCGGTCAATCCGGCGGCCCGAGGCCTCGGGCTCGGCACCCGGCGAGGCGCCTTCAGGCCGGCCCCTTCAGGCCGGCCCCGTCAGGCCGGCGGCGACGCGCCCGGCACGGACCGCGCGAGGGCCTGCTCCTCCTCGGTCATCTCCGCGGGCACGTCCGCGAAGAGCGGCGTCGAGAGGTACCGCTCGCCGGTGTCCGGCAGCATGCAGAGGATGCTGGCCCCCGGCTCGGCCTGCGCGGCGACCTGGAGCGCTCCGGCGAAGGTGCCGCCCGACGAGAGGCCGACGAAGATCCCCTCCCGCGTGGCGAGCTCCTTCGCGCAGCGGATCGCGTCGGGGCCCATGACCGGTACGACGCGATCGATGAGCTTCTGCTCCACCGCGTCGCCCGTCAGCTTGGGGATGAAGTCCGGCGTCCATCCTTGCATCGGGTGCGGCTTGAAGCTCGGGTGCGGCGCGGCCGGAGTGCCGTCGGGCCTTCGAGCCTGCGGCGCGCCGCTCGCGAGGAGCGGCGCGTCGGCGGGCTCGCAGACCACGATCCTCGTCTCGGGACGCTCCTTCCTGAGCACGCGGGCCACCCCCTTGAGCGTCCCGCCGGTCCCGTAGCCCGTCACCCACGCGTCGAGCCGGGTCCCGGCGAAGTCCGCCAGGATCTCCTGGGCCGTCGTGCGCGAGTGGTAGTCCGCGTTGGCCTCGTTCTCGAACTGTCGCGGCATGAACCAGCCGTTCGCGGCCGCGAGCGCCTCCATCTTCCGGATCATCCCGACCGCCCGCTCTGCCGCCGGCGTCAGCACGACCTTCGCGCCCAGGAACCGCATGAGCCGCCGCCGCTCGACGCTGAACGACTCGGCCATCACGATGACGAGCGGGTAGCCCCTGGCTGCGCACACCATGGCGAGGCCGATGCCGGTGTTGCCGCTCGTCGCCTCGATGACGGTCTGGCCGGGCTTCAGCGCGCCCGAGCGCTCCGCGGCGTCGATGACCGCGAACGCCAGGCGGTCCTTCACGGAGCCGAGCGGGTTGAAGGACTCGACCTTGACGAAGAGGTTCACGTTCGGTGGAGCGAGGCGGTTGATCCGGACCACCGGCGTCCTGCCGATCGTGTCGAGGATGCTCGCGTGACGTCCTGCCATGGCGCACCTCCGGGGCCGCGGCGGGGTCGCCGCGCGAGGTGGCTTCCGTAACCGGCGCGCGCCGGGGGGCCAGTCCCCGGCGCGGCGTCACCTGCGTGGACCGTCCCGCCCGGGGGCCCGCGCGTCATCGCCGCCACCACCTCAGGTGCGCCGGGCGACACGCCCGATCCTCCCCGGACGAGATTCCGCGCCGAGGCCCTTCGGTCGCTACCCGCCGAACAGGTTCCGGACGAGCGCCTTCCGGCCGCCGGTGAGCTTCATGCGTTCGTAGCGCCGGCGCTCGAGGAGGTTCCGGAGCGCGAGCCCGCTCGCGACCGAGGCGACGACGGCAGCGGCGAAGTAGAGCTCGAAGGGCACGGGCGGACTCACGGTGGGCGACCCCCGGAAACACGAAGGCCGCCCGGGTGGGCGGCCTCTTCGGTTCCCGGTGCGCCGGGAGGGTTGGTTGCGGGGGCGACGCGATCGGGTTCTCTGAGAGTTTCGTCGCGCGGACGTGACAGGCAAGTGAACGCTTCGTCCACCAGGATCGCTCGCTCACGTTCAGGCCTCAGGTCGTCCGTGGCCGACCCCGGTCATCACAGGGCGCCGTCCCGCCTTCGATCACGCATCAGAACGTGACGAAGCACTTTGCCCCTGCGAGCAGGCCCGACCGGCCGTCCCTGCGAGCGAGTGCGCCGGTGAGTCCTATGTCCACGAAGAGGGCGTGAATCGTAATGAGTGGACTGTCTCGACCGCCCACCCAGACGAAGCTGTCGTAGTGGTCCCAGGGGCGAGAGGAGGCACCAGCCTCGAATCCCAGCGTCACGATTGTATGGGGGTCCCAAACGACGCCTAGGCTGGCAGCGCCGCCGGGATGGGTCCGACCCGTCCTCGACTCGTGGGCGCCTTCGGCCGACACGGCACCTCTGAGCGCCACGTCCGCTGCGAGGCGCCGCCGCCCCTCGAGCCCCAGCCCGAACGACCAGACACTTCCGCGCACCGCATCGTGCTGGAACTCCGTCAGCCCGGCGCCAACAGCGAACTCCGGTCTCGTCAGCGCTTCCACCTCGCCGAACGAGACTCGCAGGTACCCTGGCGTATCGAGCTCCACGGCGTCCGTGAGCCCCAGCCCCAACCCCCAAGCGCGGGAGAACCCACCGGGCGCCACCCACCGTTCGCGAGCCAGGCCCCACTGAAATCCCAACTTTGGAAGCGTGAGCGAACGACGCGCCAGTCCAGGGGCAACGAACTTGGGGAAGTCATCGGCCCCTGCTGCCGCCCTGATGCTTGCCGCGTTGGCCGGTCTGAACTCAGTTCCCTCGAGGAGCGCCCGCCAGGTTTGCTCGAACTGCTCCTGCGGCAGGTCGCTCGCGGAGTAGAAGATCACGACCAGACGGTCTGGAGCCTCGGGGGGAGCCACGTAAACCGCCGCCGAATAGGCGGACGCTCGTTCAAGCAAGCCAGCCTTGGCTTCACTCTCCTCCACGCGCAGAACCACAGCAGTGGCGGAGGTTCCGAACCGTGCAGGCAGACCAGAATTCAGTTCGTGCACCGTCGCTTTCGGGTCGCGGAGCTGCGACCTGGCCGTCGACGTCAGCGAGGCCGAGAGAGCCTCCGCGCGAGGTGAAGTGGCCTTCTCGTCGGTCTCGCCCAGGAAGATCCTCTGGTCCAGAGCAGCGCCACTGGAATGAACGACGTCGAACCGCCGGCCCTGCGCGTCGAAGTCTCTGGTGGCACTCCACCCAGGCCCTTCGGGCGCCGCGACGACCGCGGACTGAAGCTGAAACTTCTCCCCAATTCTCGGCGGCCGGCCGTGCTGTATCCACGAGCACCCAGGCGAGGTCATGCCGAGAGCCACCAGATACGCCAGCAGTCTCCCGCCCAACCTGATCTTCATTCCCATTCGCGCCTCCGTCGCCCCGGCGAGCACGAAGTGTGCCACGGGTGAATGCCAAGCCAGGCATTATTCGTGCTTTGCTTTCAAACGAGGGGAGGGCAGGAGCATGTCAAGAGGCGCCGCCACGCTCGGGGTTCTCGTACTACTCTCTGGGTGTACGACAGTTGGACGATATGAGCCGAAACACTTCGCCGAGTGGCGCATCGCAGCGGAAAAGAAGCTCGACGGGCGCGCGCTGGTTCTCACGACTCCTGAGGAAGATGCGTATGTGTGGTCAGGGCGCCCCACGGGGTTCGTAGGGTCGGCAATCACGCTTACGATCCCGTTCGGAGTGCTTGCCAGAGAGTCGGCAACGCGCGTGTTCGGTGACCTCTTCACCGGTGGTGCTGCGGCGTCGAACGAGCCCTCGCACGTGAGTGACTACCGCGCCGTGATTTCGCCCCGGGTCATAGCATTTCAGCACCGGTACACCTGGTCGTCGCTATTCACGCAGAGTTCCGAATTCAGCTTGAGCGCCCGCGTCTCCCTGCTCGATGCCCACGGCGCCGCGCGATTCGAGAAGACCTACGATTCCGGGCGCCTCGAGGTTCCGGGCAGGGAAGACCTTCCAGCGGCCGAATCGCTCGTCAGGGCGGTACACATCGCGATTCAGGACTTGATGCTTCAGGCTGCGGCAGATGTGCGGGCAGAGCTTGTGCGCTCGACACCCGCGCCTGCTGGGCCAACGGCAGGTAGCCCGTGAGACCTCGAAACCCGTGAGCCCACGGCACGCTGTGGCTGGCGGGCAACGCAGTGCTCGACCGGAGCGGCCCTCGTTCAGAACTCCTTCAGGTCCGCCGCTTGCAGTCTGCCTCGTCATGTACCTTCGGCGGGTCGCTGATTTTCTCATGCTGCTGGCGAGCCAGGGGTGCTCCTGGGACACGTGCGAGGTCTCGAAGTGCGGTTCGGAGTGCTGGGTATGCGATCTGTCCGACGCAGACTGCGGCCAGTCTCGCCCGCCCGATGGTGTTTGTGACAGCCAGAGGACTTGCGTGAACGTGGTGCCGGCGCCGGTCTGTCGCCCGATCCCCGACTGAACCAGTCATGGTTCGTCCCGACGGGAAGACTCCGGAATCGCGAGCAGCCCCAACTCAGTGTGACGCAAGCACGATTTGAGCCTTTTCGTGCAGTCCCCCGTTCTGGAAGACATCGGCCGAGGCAAACCAGGTCGAAGACGGGACCGGCGTCGCTGGGATGCTTTCAACCTCCTTCGCACGCCAACCGCAGCGTTCGCCGCGACGTTCTTGAGGCTGGGCCTGGATCCAGGCCGTGAGCACTGCGCTCGGCCCGGAGAGGCCGCCGAACATCTTGGATTCGACGATGACGTCGCCGACGGCGGGGTCGCAGAGGACGGCGACGATGCCCGACCTCTTGTTCCCCGAGCGCGTCTCGTCGAACGTCACAAGGACCTCCTGTGGATACGCTCCCACTGCTGTGCGAGCCTCCTCAGGAACGGTCACAGCGATGTCGAGGGTCCATGCGGGGTCACAGCCTGTTAGCGCGAGAAGCCCGAACAAGACCGCTGCTGCTCGGCGCACTCGAAGCCTCATAGACTAAGCGTACACCCTTTCGACGCCCTGCCCGCAATGCCACCGCCGGCCCGGAGAAACCTCGTTCACGGTACCGGAACGAGGCCAACCGCTACCGGCGTGACCGCGCACGAGTAGTCTCGTCTCCTCGCTGTGTCACCCCTCAGCCCGGTCCAGTTCGTCACCTATCTACCCAGTTCAGACCCCGCGCGGCCCATCACCATCTCTCCTCTCCCCCTCGCTTCCCACCTCTACCGCGCCCCTTCCCCGGCTGCCTTCATTCGCTCCTTCCTTTCCATCCCTTCTTCCGTCACTCCTCCCCCTTTCCCTCGCTTTCACCCATCGTCCTGCTCCATTCCTCACTCCACTCCCCGTCACCACCCCTGGTCCCAGTGTCCCGCCCCCTCCATCCCGGTCGTTGGGAGGGAGGGGTCGGGACACTGGGACCCTCTGCGGCGGCTGGTCGTCGGCATTCACATTCCGTGGACGACTCGAGTATTCACGTAGGGTTGAGCGGCCCAGGGTGCCTAACAGCCTGCCGAACAGGGTGCCTCTCAGGGTGCCGAACCGACTCGGCACCCGGTTCGGCATCCCCAACCGGGCTGCCTAACGGGTGCCGAAGATCCGACGTCAGCGCTGACGTCGGCGCCGACGTCGACCGACTGTGAACATCAGTACACGTCGAAGAACTCGTCCTCGGAGATGCCGGCCTGCTTCAGGATCGCGCGCGCGACGGGCTCCTTGAGCGCGCGGCCGCGGTGAACTGGGACGGTGATCGGGCGATGCCCTGCCTTCACTAGAACGTGGTGGCTGCCCGAGACGCGATCGACCGTCCAACCGAGCCGGACGAGGGCGCGGATCACCCGGACCGCGACGATGTTCGCGAGGCGACCCATGCCTCGTCACCGAGCCGAGCGGTTCGCCCTACCCTCGCCAGCGTCCGCGTCGAGCCAGAGCCCGATCGCCTCGCGCGCCATCCGCCGCCCCTCGGCGAGTGAGTCCGCCTCGCTGATGCACCCGGGCAGCTCGGGGACCTCGATGAGGTAGCCGCCCGCCTCGAGGTCCGGCGTGAGGACCACCCGGTACGGGCGCCCCCTCGCCTTGAGCTCGAGCTCGCGCGGCGCACCGATCTCGGTCACGCCGGCCTCGAGGCGACGCACGATGGGCGTGACGTCGATAGCGATCACGACCTGGCCGTTCGCGGTCGCCTCGATCATCGTTTTGGGATCCTCGGTGAGCGCGAGGATCCTCTTGCCCTGGGTGATGAGCGCCAACGTCGAGAGCGGCCGGTCGGTGTGCCGCTTCAGGTACTGCACTGCGCGCCGGACCGCCTGGAGCGAGGCGCCCGCCCCGAGCAGCTGGGCGACGACGCGGAGCGCGACGAGGTCCTCGAACGAGTAGATCCTCCGCGATCCCCGGCCCGCCGCCTGCCGGACCGACGAGCGGATGAGGCCAGTGCGCGCCCAATAGTCGAGCTGCCGGTACGTCACGCCCGTCAGCTCGAGCACGACCCTGGAGCTGAAACCCGTGTTCGCCATGACGACCTGGATAACATGCATGTAGTCATCCGACAACGCGACGGGCGCGCACGGGCCGCGAGCCTCGGCGGTGGGTACGAGATACCCGTTGACCCAGTCCTACCTTGACCTACACTACTTTGGGAGCATCACCCGGAACCGATAGAACATGGACCACAACGAGAGCTCGGACCCCTTCGCCGGACTCGGCGTCAACCTGCCCGCCGGGCTTCCCGAGCCGTCGCACCAGGCCTCGCTAGTGGCACACGAGGCTGCGGCCGCCCTCCCTCTCCGCAAGCCTAGGAGCTCGCCGCGCCGCCGGGGCCCCGTCAGCCGGGAGGTGGCGTTCCACCTCGCGCACGCCGAACGACCGTCGCGTGTGCGGAGTGTCCTCGAGCTGTTCGTGGACGGCCTAGCCGACCTGGCCGCCGACCTCCACGCCGAGGGTAGGCTGCCTCAGGTTCAAACCCAGGACGGTCCGCTGCCAGGGAGGAAGAAGCCATGACCGACCGCCCGCTGCCCGTCGCCCTCTACGCCCGTTACTCGACCGACCGCCAGGACGCGCGCTCGATCGACGACCAGCTCCGCCGGTGCCGGGCGTTCGCCGCGACGCGCGGCTTCGAGGTCGTCGCGGAGTACAAGGACGCCGCCCAGAGCGGCGCCCACCTCGAGCGCGCCGACATGCAGCGCCTCCTCGCCGCGGCGCGCGCCGGGCGCCTCTCCCCGTTCCGCGCGGTGCTCGTCGACGACCTCTCCCGGCTCTCGCGCGACCTGGGCAACACCTGGCGCATCGTCTTCGAGGACCTGGCCGCGGCCGACGTCCGGGTCATCGACTGCACGACGGGTATGGCCTCAGACGGCGCCGGCGCCCGGCTCACGTTCGGCGCGCTCGCGCTCGTCAACGACGCCTTCCTGCAGCTCGTGAAGACGGAGACCCACCGCGGCCTCGAGGGTCGTGCGCTCGGCGGCTTCTGGACCGGCGGCCGCGTCTACGGCTACCGCACCGAGACCGAGCCCAACCCGCCGGACCCCGAGCACCCGCGCAAGGTCCCGCGCATCGAGCCCGCGGAGGCCACCGTCGTGCGCCGCATCTTCGAGCGCTACGCGGATGGCATCTCGATGAAGCAGGTCGCCGCGGAGCTCAACGCAGAGCACGTCCGCGCTCCCTACGACGGCGACTACACGAAACCGGCCGGGCGAGGCTGGGGCCACACCACCGTCCGCGCGATGCTCCGCAACGAGCGGTACGTCGGCCGGTTCGTCTGGAATCGCCGCAAGTGGGCGCGCTCGGCGCGCACCGGGAAGCGCGTGTACCGCCTGCGTCCGGTCGAGGAGCACGTCGAGCACCATCTCGCGGAGCTCGCGATCGTCTCCGACGAGCTGTGGGCCCGCGTCCAGGCCCGCGTATCGAACAACAAGGCCACGCGGGGCCGCCCCGCCGGCGCGGGCAAGCACCCGCTCCTTCTCTCCGGGCTCCTCCGCTGCGGCAAGTGCGGCGCGAGCATGATCGTCATCGGCGCGAAGGTGAAGAACGGGCGCCGGTACCCCGTCTACGGCTGCGCCGCGCACCGCTCGAAGGGCGCGGCCATCTGCGAGAACTCGCTCACCATCTCGGAGGGCAAGCTCGTCCGCGCCATCTTCAGCGCGGTGCAGGACGCACTCGCCTCCCATGACTTCCGGCAGCGGTTCGCGGACCGCTTCGCACAGAGGATGGCGTCGAAGGGGCCCGCGAACGTCGAGGCGGAGGCGACCCTCCGCGCCTCGGTGACGAAGCAGGAGGCACGCGTCCGGCGCATCACCGAGGCGTTCGCCACCGTCGGCGCCTCCGATGCCCTCGTGGCCCAGCTCCGCAAGGAGGAGACCGCGCTGCACGCGCTCCGGGCTCAGCTCTCGGCCGCCGTCGCGACCGCGAGGCCGCGAGACCAGGCGGGCGTGGCCGTGAGCCCAGAGAAGCTCGCGAAGTACCTCCGGCACGTCGAGCAGCTCGCCGAGGAATCGCCGTCGAAGGCCCGGGAGGCGCTCTTCCGCGTCCTCTCGCCGGTCGTGCTGCACCCCGTGGAGAAGAACGGCAAGCGCGCCTACGAAGGCCATGGCGCGCTGAAAATCGAAGGCCCGGTCTCCCTGGGGGAAGACCGGGCCTCAGATAAGGTTGGTTGCGGGGGCAGGATTTGAACCTGCGACCTTCGGGTTATGAGCCCGACGAGCTACCTGGCTGCTCCACCCCGCGATAAAGGTGGCCTCGGGAAGCCCCGAAGCGGAGCGCGGTTCTACTGGTAACCCCCGGGGTGGTCAAGGGGAAAAGCGGACGGTTCCCGGCGCGGACGAGACCGCGCCTGGCGCTGACTCAGGGTGAATCCGGGCCGCCCCGGACCGTCCAGATCGGGACCGGAACCGCGGGTCCCACGTGGGGCGCCTCGCGGCGAAAGGGCGCACAGGCCCACGGGCGAGCGCGCCGGTTCTGGGCTACAACATCGTATTCCGACACGAGGTTCCGACGACATGAAGACCCTCCTCGCAGCCGCGCTGCTCGCCCTCCCGCTCGCCGCCCTCGCGGGCGACGAGAAGCCCGCGACCGCCTCCGAGAAGCCCGCGCAGGCCGCTCCGGCGAAGCCCGCCGAGGGCGCGGCGGCGCCGGCGAAGGCCGCCGGGGCGAGGCCGGGCGAGAAGAAGGATCCGAACATCCACAGGCCGGAGCACGCGAAGCCCGCCGACAAGGGCGACAAGGCCCCGCCTCCGGCCAAGAAGGACGAGAAGCCCTGCGAGCCGGTGAAGCCCTGCTCGATCGACTAGCCCGGAGCCGCCTCCCGAACATGCCCCGCCGCGACGCCGCCGCCCCGTCCAGCCCGCCTGCCCCGCCCTCTCCCCGCCGCGCGTTCGCGGCCGCGCTCGCGCTCTCGCTCGGCGGCCTCGTCATCGCCGGCATGCTCGTGCGCGTGCACGTGAACGCGCACGCGGGCCTCACGAGCTTCTGCGACCTCGGCGAGCACATGAGCTGCGACACCGTGGCGCTCTCGCCCTACTCCATCGTGCTCGGGCTGCCGATCGCGGTGTGGGGCGTCCTCGGCTACCTCGCGTTCACGGCGCTCTCGGTGATGGGGCTCCTCTCGAGGAAGCCGCACCCGACCTGGCCGGCGGGGCTGCTCTTCCTGCTCTCGGCCGCCTCGCTCGCGGGCGCGGTCGTGCTCGCGTACGTCTCCGAGTTCGTCATCCACAGCTTCTGCATCATGTGCGCGGCCTCCTGGACGGTGACGCTCGCGCTCCTCGTGGTCTCGGTGCTCGCGTGCCGCGGCGCGGGCCTCGCGAACGCGGTGGCGAGCGACCTCGGCGTGCTCGGCGCGCGGCCGGCCTTCGCGGTCGGCGGCGTGGTGGTGCTCCTCGCGCTCGCGGGCGTCGCCCGCGCAGCCTACCCGCGCTACTGGGAGAAGCCCCCGAAGCCGGCCACCGCCGTCCGGCCCGCCATGGCGCCGGTCGCCCCGGGGCAGAAGCCGCCCGCGCCGGGCGCGGAGACGGTCGTCGTCGAGTACAGCGACTTCGAGTGCCCGTTCTGCGCCATCGCGCACGAGCAGATGAAGGGCGTCATGGCGCTGAAGCCCGGCCTGCGGGTCGTGCAGCGGCACTTCCCGCTCTCGTCGGAGTGCAACCCGGCCCTCAACCGCGTCATGCACGAGAAGGCCTGCGAGTACGCCCGGGCCGCCATCTGCGCGGAGTCGATGGGCAAGGGCGACGAGATGGAGGACGCGCTCTTCGGGCTGCAGAAGCAGAAGGAGCCGCTCGACGCGGTCGTGAAGCGGCTCGGGCTCGATCCGGCGCGGTTCGGCGCGTGCCTGGCCTCGCCGCAGACGAAGGACCGGCTCGCGAGCGACGTGGCGGAGGGGCAGCGGGTGGGGATCCGCGCGACGCCTACGTTCTTCTTCAACGGGAAGGCCTACCCGGGGAAGATCCCGGACGAGCTCCTGCAGTAGTCCTTCGACCCTCGACTCCGGGCCCGCCGTCGGCGGGCCCTACGCTCGGGACGGACGGATCGGGCACCTCGGACGAGCGGAGGGGGAAGCGTGACGCTGACCGGGGTCGTCCTCCTGCCCTTCCCGGCGTTCCTCGCCTGGCTCGCCTGGCGGCTCGTGCGCGGGCTCGAGCCGGCGGAGCGGGCGGTCGTGCTCGCCGGGGCGGCGCTCGCGGCGGCCTCGGCGCTCCTCTCGCCGTCGCTCCCGCAGAACGACGCCTGGACCCACTACCTGCACCTGCGGGAGGGGCTCCTCGATCCCTCGGAGCTCCTCGACCCGTGGGACCGGCCGGGCTTCACCCTCCTCTACGCCTCGGCGTCCACCTTCGGCATCCGGGCGGCGCGGCTCGTCTCGGTCGTGCTCGCCGCGATCGCGGCGGCGGCGACCATCCGCGCGGCGCGCGGGCTCGGGCTGCCGCACGCCTGGCTCGCGGGGCTCTTCCTGCTCGTGCAGCACGACGTCTTCGGGCAGGCGGGCTCCACGATGACCGAGCTGCCGTTCGCGGCGGCGTTCGCGGTGGCGGTCCTGGGCGTCGTCGAGCGGCGCCCGTGGGTGGCCGCGGCGGCGCTCTTCTGGTGCGGGCTCACCCGGCCGGAGGGGCCGGTGTACGCGGCGCTCGGCGCGGCCTGGATCCTGCTCGCGGAGCGGCGGATCGCGCCGGCGGCGGTCGCGATCCTCGGGTTCCCGCTGCACGCAGGCGTGGGCGCGGCGCTGCACGGCGACCCCCTCTGGATCGTCCACGCCAACCCGTACCGGAACATGCTCGGGCACAGGTTCGAGCTCTCGCAGCTCTGGGAGAGCTGGTTCTTCGAGGCGATGCGGCTCGGGCAGCCCCCGGCGCTGCGGGCGCTCGAGGCCGTGGGGGTGCTGGTGGCGGTCCGGTTCCGCAGGCTCGCGTTCCTCGTCGTCCCCGTCGTGGCCTGCTACCTGCTCCTCACCTTCCTGCGCATCGGGCTCAACGACGCCTGGCGGGAGAGCCGGTACCTCGTCGCCATCGCGCCGGCGCTCGCGCTCCTCGCGCTCGCCGGGCTCGACGCGCTCCTCGCCGTCGCGCCGCGGCCCGTGTCGGCGGCGTTCCTGTACGTCGCGGGGTGGTCGGCGGTCTGGGAGATCGCCTGGCACTGGCGGAGGCTCGGGGCCGCCGCGCCGCCGGACGTGGCGCCGCTCGCCTACGGGGTGGCGATCGCGGGGGCGCTCGCCGGGCTCCTCACACCGCGGGTCCCTGTCCGGGCCGCCCTCGGGCTGCTCCTGGCCCTGCCGGTCGCGCTCGCCCCTCCCGGCGCCTGGGCGAAGCACCGGCCGGGGCAGGTGCCCGACCATTTCGACCCGGGCGGCGCGGCGCCCCTCACCTCACCGGCGCTCGAGCGCTGATACACTGTCCGGCATGGCCGACCTCGTCCTCACCCTCATCGGACCCGACCGCCCCGGCATCGTGGAGTCCGTCGCCGGCCCCGTCGCGGCGCACGGCGGCAGCTGGCTCGAGAGCCGGATGGCCCAGCTCGCCGGGCAGTTCGCGGGCATCCTGCGCGTCGCGGTCCCCGACGCGCGGGTGAACGAGCTCATCCAGGCGCTGCGCGCGCTCGAGGCGAAGGGCCTGCGGCTCGTGGTCGAGTCGACGCCGCGCGCGCCCGAGCCGCGCGAGCGGAGGCCGCTCGAGCTCGACCTCGTGGGCCTCGACCGGCCCGGCATCGTGCGCGAGATCGCCCGCGCCCTCGCCGATCACGGCGTGAACATCGAGGAGCTCGTCACCGACCAGGTCGACGCGCCCATGTCGGGCGAGAAGCTCTTCCGGACCCGGGCGCACCTCACCGTGCCGAAGGGCGCCGACGCCGCGAAGCTGCAGGCGACGCTCGAGAAGGTCGCGGCGGACCTGTCGGTCGAGCTGACGCTGGCGGAGCCGGGGAAGTAGCCGGGTCGGATCATCTGGACACGAGCGCCTTGAGCGCCGCCGGCAGCGCGAGCACGGCGGCGAGCGCGACCATCGTCGCGCCGGTCGGAAGCTCGAGCAGCCACGAGAGCACGTAGCCGCCCGCGGCGGAGGCGACGCCGAGCCCCGCGGCGGCCAGGAACGCGGTCCGGAACCGCACGCCCAGGCCCAGCGCCGCGGTCGCGGGCAGGGTCAGGAACGCGAAGACCGGGAGCGCCCCGACCGACCGCGCGGTGGGGGGGATGGCGAGGCCGATGGTCAGGAACAGCACCGCGTCCCACCGCCGCACGTTCACGCCGACGGCCTGCGCGCTCTCGCCGTCGAACGAGGCGAACGCGATCTCCTTCGCGAAGAGCACGTGCAGGGCGAGGCACACCCCGGCGACCACGAGCGTGAAGACGAGGTCGCTCACCGGCACCGCGACCGCGTTTCCGAAGAGGATGCCGCCGAGGTCGTGCGCGGCGTGGACGAGCTGCGAGATGCCGAGCACCACGAGCGCGGAGGCGACCACCCAGGCGGTGCCGACGGCGGCCTCGGCCGGCAGCCGGCGCGGGCGGAAGGCGCCCAGCACGAGCGCGCCCACCACCGCGAACACGAGCGCCACGACGAGCTGCTCGGTCGGGTGCTCGGTCTCGACGTGGAAGCGCTCCTCGAGGAGGAGCGTCGCGACGAGGCCGAGCGTCGAGAGCTGGGTGAGCGCCGCCGAGACGAAGACCGTGCGGCGGAGCACGACGTAGACGCCGAGGGCCCCGAGGAGCGCGCCCGCCACGATCGAGGCCGCGAGCGGGACCTGCCACAGCTCGCGCGCCGCGAGGAAGTCCTGGAGGCCGTTCACGGGCGGGCCTCCGAGACCGGATAGACGAACCGCTTCCCGTCCACCTCCCGCACCGCGACCGGGCGCCCGTAGAGCGCGCCGAGCGCCTCGGGCACGAGCATCTCCGCCGTCGCGCCCACCCGGAAGAGCGGCTTGTCCTTGTCCACGAAGGCGAGCCGCGCGGGCGCGGAGGCCACGGTGTCGAGCCGGTGCGACACCATCACGATGGCGAGGCCGCCGCCGGCGTGGAGGTCCCTCAGGAAGTCGGTGAGCGCGAGCTCGGCGGCGGGATCCATGCCGCTCGTGGGCTCGTCGAGCACGAGAAGCTCCGGCTCGGCCGCCAGCGCCCGGGCGATGAGCGTGCGCTGGCGCTGGCCGCCGGAGAGCTCGCCGAACTGCTTCCCGGCGACGTGCGGGAGCCCCACCCGCTCGAGGGCGTGCGCCGCGGCCGCCCGGTCGGCCGCGCCCAGCCTGCGGAGCGGGCCCGCCAGCGCGGTCCGCCCCTGGAGCACCACCTCGGCCGCGGTGAACGGCCACGCGGTGTCGACGTGCTCGCGCTGGGGGACGTAGCCGACCCGCACCGGCCGCGGACGGTCGAGCCGGCCACGGACGAGCGGGATGGCCCCGATCAGCGTGCGGACGAGGGTGGTCTTGCCGCCGCCGTTGGGACCGACGACGGCGAGGAAGTCGCCCGCCGGGATGGCGAGGTCGATGCCCTCGAGGAGCGGGCGGCGACCGTGGCCGATCGCTGCGCCGGCGAGCGAGACGAGGTGGCTCACTTCAGCGCCTCCGCGATGCGCTTCACGATCGCGTCCAGGAAGGCCTCGTAGGTCTTCACGCCCGCCTCGCCGCCGACCTCGCCCGGGATCGCGACGACCTTCGCCCCGGAGTGGCTCGCGACCACGTCGGCCGACTTCCGGTCGTAGAAGTTCTCGACCACGATGGCCTTCACGCCCTGGCGCTTCGCGATCTCGACGAGCTCGGCGAGGTGCCCGGGCGGCGGCGGCACGCCCGGCCGGGGCTCCAGCTCGCCGGCCGACACGAGCCCGGACCAGTCAAGGAAGTACGTGAAGGTCCGGTGCTGCGTGAAGATCGGCCTCCCCTTCGCGGGCGCGAGCTCCGCCTTCCAGCGCGCGAGCGCCTGGTCCATGCGGCCTGAGAACGCCTTCGCGCGGTCGAGGTAGGCCGGGGCCTTCCCCGGGTCGAGCTCCGCGAGCTTCGCGGCGATGGCGTACGCGACCTGCACGGCGCGGCGCGGGTCGGTGAGGAAGTGGGGGTTGCCGGCGGGGTGGAGGTCGCCGCGGCTCCGGTCGACGGGGCCGGTGGGCTGGTCGAGCACGGTCACCGCGGAGGCGGCGGTGAGCCGGCGCTTCCCGCCGGGCAGGATGTCGCCGTTGCGCGACTGGACCACGAGCGGCGGCAGCCACCCGATCTCGAGGTCGAGGCCGACGTCGACGAGGAGGTCGGCGTTGCGCAGCTTCACGGTGAGGATGGGGTTCGCGTCGACGAAGTGCGGATCCTGGATGCCCTTCGCGAGCGACTCGACCTTCGCGTCCGGGCCGGCGACCTCGGTCGCGAGCGCGGCGAGGGTCTCGGTGGTGGTGACGACCTTCGGGGCCGCCGCGGCGGCGAGCGGCAGCGCGAGCAGGGCGGCGAGGACGGCGGGCTTCGTGGCTTGCATGGCGGTGGCTCCTAGAACGGGTGCGCGCCGTGCGCGCCGATGCCGAACTCGAGGTTGAGGAGGGCGGTGAGGGCGTGCGCGCCGCCGGGCAGGGCGTCGCGCGAGACCTCGAGGCGGATCCGCTCGAACTCGGACGGCAGCCAGGCGAGGAGGCCGACCACCCGCTGCTGCTCGCCGCCCTCGGCCGGGGCCCGCTCGTAGCGCGCGCCGGCGCCGTAGTACGGCCCGAACCGGTAGAACGCCTGCGCCCACCAGCCCTTCTCGAACGACTCCGGGACGTCCGGCACGTCGAGGAACCGCCGCGCGTACAGCTCGGCCGACACGGTCAGGTACGAGCGCGAGTCGGGCGGGCGGATCTTGAGGAAGAGGTCGCCGCCCGCGAGATCCCGGAACTGGCCGGGCGCCTCGTCACGCCGCGCGGCCGAGAGGCCGACCCCGAGGGTGGCGCCGTCGCCGACCTCGAAGAACTGGGAGAGCCGGGCGACCCCGGTGAGGCGCGCGGCGTCGCCCTCCGCGGGGGCGGTGCTCTGCGCGGCGAGGTGCAGCTCCGCGAACCAGGGCGTCGGCACGAGCCAGGAGACGTCCACGCCCGCGCCCGACAGCGACTCGTCGGCGAGGAGGCCCACCGCGAGCGGCGCCTCGAGGAACTCCTGCACGTGCGGGTGGGTCTGGTTGAGGCGACCGAAGGGCGCCTTGAACTTGCCGGCCTTGAGCTGCAGGCCCGCCGGGAGCGCGAGCGAGGTGACGTAGGCCTCCTCGACGGCGACCTCCGCGGAGGAGAAGGAGATGAACGCGTCGGCGCGGAGGTACGGGTCGACGACGGCCTGCAGGCCGAGCTCGAGCTCCTCGAACCTGAACTCCGGCTTCTTCGTCTGGTCGTCCCAGGCGAGCGAGACGTTGCCGATGGCGGAGATGTCCGGGAGCATCAGCACCCGGGCGAAGGGGTTGCCGCCCTGCGCGGGCGGGGTGGAGGAGGGGTCCTGGGCTGCTGCCAGGCCTGCGTGTGCGGCGAGCAGGGCCACGAGGGCCCCGCGGACGAACGGGTGCATGTGGATCTCCGGCGCGCGCGAGCGCGCCTCGAACGTGGTCGGGACGTGAGGACGGGTCCGACTACGCCGGCGGAGACTGGCCCGGGATCGCGCCCAGCGGCGCGCCCGTGACGGGCGGGAGCCCGGGCGCGAGCGCGGCCTCGCCGGCCGGGAGGTCGACGGGCTCGAGGTCGACGGCCTCGGTCCCGACGGCGTCGGCGGCGCGGACGACGCACGCGGCGCACCGCTCCTCGGCGTGCGGGCGCCCGGCGTCCACGTGCGGCGTGAGCGCCGCGGCGAGGACGGCGAGGGCGACGGCGGCTGCGAGGAGGTGCTTCACCGGAGGCATACTTGGTCGCGACCCCGACGCGCTGTCAAGGTCAAGTGGCTCCCACGACCCCGGCGGAGCGCAGGGCGGCGATCTCGCCGACGCCGAAGCCGGCCTCGGCGAGGACGTCCTCGGAGTGCTCGCCGACCCGCGGTGCGGGCCGGCGCGGGGGCTCCACGCCGGCGAGCCGGACGGGGCTCGCGACGCCCGGGAGCGCCCTCCCCTCCCACGGGGTCTCGATCTCGAGGAACGCGCCGCGGGCCGCGAGGTGCGGGTCCCGGAGGACCTCGTCGCCCTCGCGCACCGGCGCGACGCAGGCGTCGTGCTCGGCGGCGAACGCCTCCCACTCCGCGAGCGTGCGCGAGCGGAAGATCCCCTCGAGCTCCGCGCGGGGGCCGCGGCCGTCGTCCTCGAACTGGCGCGCCGCGAGCTCCGGCCGCCCGACCGCCGCCGCGAACGTGGCGAAGAACTTCGGCTCGAGCGCGCCGAGCGCGACGTGCCGCCCGTCCTTCGTGCGGTACACGCCGTAGCAGGCGGTCCCGCCGCCGAGGAGCTCGCGCCCGCGCGCGAGCGGCGTGCCGCGCGCCTGGGCCATCGCGAGCGGGAGCGCCATCAGCGCGAGCGCGCCCTCGAGCATCGAGGCGTCCACGTGGGCCCCCTGCCCGCTCCGCTCGCGCCCGACGAGCGCCGCGAGGATGCCCGCGACGGCCGGCCACGAGCCGCCCGCGATGTCCGCGACCTGCACCCCGGGCGCGACCGGCCGGTCCGGCGGCCCGCCGAGGCCGAGCACGCCTGCGAGCGCCACGTAGTCGAGGTCGTGCCCGGCGCGAGCGGCGTAGGGGCCGTCCTGCCCGTAGCCGGTGATCGACGCGAGCACGAGGCGCGGGTTCTCGCGGTGGAGCACCTCCCAGCCGAGCCCCATGCGCGCGAGCACGCCGGGCCGGAACGACTCCACGACCACGTCGGCCCGCCGCGCGAGCCGGAGGAACGTCGCGACGCCCTCCGGCCGGCGCAGGTCGAGCCCGAGCGAGCGCTTGTTGCGGTTGAGGGCGTGGAAGGCGCCGGACTGCTCGCCCGCGAGCGGCGGCACGTGGCGCAGGAGGTCGCCGAGGTCCGGGTCCTCGACCTTCACGACGTCCGCGCCGAGATCGGCGAGCAGGAGCGTCGCGTAGGGCCCGGGCAGGAGCCGGGAGAGGTCGAGGACGCGGACGCCGTCGAGGGGGAGCATGGCGGCCCCCGTCGGTCCTACAGGATCGACACGAGCTTCAGCGCGAGCCCCATGTCGCCCTGGATCTTGAGCTTCCCGGACATGAACGCCATCTGCGGGTTCATCTTGCCGTTCACGATCGAAAGGAAGTCGGCGTCGGTCGCCGTCACCGTGCACTTCGCGCCGGGCGCGCTGCCGGCGACGACCTTCCCGCCGGGGGCGGTGCAGTCGACCGCCCAGGAGCCGCCGGCGGGCCCGGTGATGACGAACTGGTAGATGGCGTTGATCTTCGCCGCGACGTCCGGCTTCGCCTGGAGCTTCGCAGGGATGTGAACGTCGAAGACTTCGCTCACGCTCGCGACGGGCATGGTCCACCCCCGGTCCTGACCGGCAAATCGGGATGGAACCTACTACGTCCGCGGCCGCGCCGCGAGGTCGCCGACCGTGCCGAGGAGCGCCTCCGGGTCGACCGGCTTCACGAGCACGGCGTCGACCTCGTGCCCGCGCGCCCGCGCGATGTCGTCGCGGTCCGCCCAGCCCGTCACGAGCACGACCGGCACGCTCGGCGCGATGGCCTTCGCGGCGCGGGCCACCTCGAGGCCGCCCATGCCCGGCATGCCGACGTCGGTGAGCACCACCGCCACGGCCTGCTCGGAGAGCGCCTTCAACCCCTCCTGCCCGGTGGCGGCGGACACGACCTCCCAGCCGGAGGTCTCGAGCACCTCCGCCATGAGCTCGCGGTTGTCGTCGTCGTCCTCGACCAGCAGGATCCGCAGGGGTGGGCGCGCCATGGGGAGCCCAGGAGTTGAGCACGCCCGCGCTCCCCGGGCGGCGTCTCGCTCGGGGCCCGCCCCTTCGTCGCACCCGCCCGCGGGCGCCTAGTCGCCGCCCTTCCCGTCCGCGTAGAAGGCGTCGAGCACGGCCTTGTACTGCTGCGTGACGAGCTTGCGCTTCACCTTGAGCGTCGGGGTGAGCTCGCCGCCCTCGACCGTGAAGTCCTTGGGGATGATGGCGAACTTCTTGATGGTCGAGTAGCTCGCCTGCTTGGCGTTGAGGGCGTCGACGGAGCGCTGGATGCGCGCGATCACGCGGGGGTCCTGGTGGAGCGCCGCGCCGGGAGGGACGCCGTTCTCGGCGGCCCACTTCTTCGCGTTCTCCTCGTTGAGCGTGACGAGCGCCGAGAGGAACTTGCGCTTGTCGCCGTGGACCATGACCTGCGAGACGAGGTTGTCGGTCTTGAGGTCGTTCTCGAGGTTCTGGGGCGCGACGTTCTTCCCGCCCGCGGTGACGATGATGTCCTTCTTGCGGTCGGTGATCTTGAGGCGACCCTGCTCGTCGAGCTGGCCGATGTCGCCCGTGTAGAACCAGCCGCCCTTGATCGCCTCGGCGGTCGCCTCGGGGTTCCGGTAGTACTCCTTCATCACGCCCGGCCCCTTGATGAGGATCTCGCCGTCCTCGGCGATCTTCACCTCGGTGCCCGGGATGGCGGGGCCGACCGTGCCGATCTTCACCTGGCCCGGACGGTTCACGAAGCTCGCGGCGGAGGTCTCGGTGAGGCCGTAGCCCTCGAGGATCACGAAGCCGAGCTGCTCGAAGAAGTAGGCGATCTTCGTCGAGAGCGGCGCGCCGCCCGAGACGAAGAGCCGCATGCGCCCGCCGAAGCGCTCGGCGAGCGCCGCCTTCAGCTTCGGGAAGATGAGCTTCCGGGCGATGACCATCTTCAGGCCGGAGTACTCCTTCCCGGCGTCGCGGGCGTTCGAGTACTCCTCGAAGCCCTCCATCGCGAGCTGGAAGAGCTTGCCCTTGAGGCCGGGGGTGGCGAGGCCCTTCGAGACCACGGTGTTGAACGCCTTCTCGAAGATGCGGGGCACCGCCGGCATGATCGTCGGCCGGACCTCCGAGGCGTTGTCCATGATCTTCTCGAGCGACTCGACGAACGCGCCCTCGGCGCCGGTCCGGAACCAGACCGCCTGGATCACCTTCGCGAACGAGTGCGCGAAGGGCAGGAACTGGAGGAGGACGTCGTCGGGCCGGACGATCTGCATCCCGGCCACCGCGTCGGCCTCGTAGACCCAGTTGGCGTGCGTGAGCACGACGCCCTTCGGGTTGCCGGTCGTGCCGGAGGTGTAGATGAAGCTCGCCGGCGCGTCGGAGGCGACGCTCGCGGTCCGCGCGTCGTGGGCCTGGGGGTTCGTCTTGCGCCATTCGACGCCGGCCTTCTCGAGGTCGGCGAGCGAACGCTCGAAGGCGTCCGCCGGGCGGCCCTCGGCGCGGATGAGGCCCTTGAGGTTCGGGCACTCGCCCTTCACCTCGCGGATCTTCGCCACCTGGGCCGCGGTGTCGCAGAAGATCCAGCTCGCCCCGGAGTCCTGCAGGATGTACTGCACCTCGTGCGGCTTGTTGGACTGGTAGATGGTGACGGTGATGGCCGCCGCGCCGAGCACGCCGAGATCGGCGAGCACCCACTCGAGCTGCGTCTCGCCGATGACCGCCACGCGGTCGCCCGGCTTCACGCCGAGCGCGGCGAGACCGTCGGCGACGTCGCGCGCGCGCCGCGCCATCTCGGCCCAGGAGACGGTCTGCCACCTGCCGTCCTTCTTGTGATGCACGGCCGTGGCGTCGCCCCGCGCCCGCGCCGTCGCCTCGAACATCCGGACGATGTTGGTACCCCCGGCAGCCCCAGCGTTCATGTCGGCCTCGGCCCTCATGGTCGTCACCTCTTCTCCGTCTGCGCGAGCTTCTGCCGCGCCATCGCCTGGAACCGCCGCTCCTCGGGCGCGTCGTAGCGGCCGGGCTCCCCGGCCGCCGCGCGCTCGAGCTCGGCCCGCGCCTTCGCGGGCTCGTCTTCCTTCTCGTAGAGATCGGCGAGGTACACCCTCGCCCGCACGTTGTCCGGGTTGAGCGCGAGCGCCGCCTCGAGCGCCGCCCTCGACTTCTTCGCGTCGTACTTCGGCCACGGCAGCTTGAACCAGAAGCGGCCCCACGCCGTCGGGATCGCGCCGCCGGAGTAGCCGGGGTCGATCTTCTCCGCGTGGGAGAGCCGGTCCTTGAACTTGCCCTCGATGCCCTGCGAGAGCGCCTTCAGGATCCCGATGCCGAGCGAGTACTGCCCCATGTCCACCGCGGCGAAGTGCCAGCCCTCGACGCGCGACGGATCGAGCGCGATCGCCCTCTCTGCGTGCTCCCAGCCGATCTTGCCGAGCTTCGACTTCTCGTCGTCGGAGATGGCCGGATCGTCGGAGAGCCAGGAGTAGAGCCGGGCGAGGCGCCACTCGAGCTCGTAGTCGGCCGGCCCCTCCTTCTCGGCGGCGGCGAGGCCGGCCTTCACCTTCTCGAGCTCGCCGGGCTCGTCGCGCCGCTCGTACGCGCGGTCGACCTCGGCGAAGCGGACGTTGACCGCGGGCGCGGGCTTGGCCTCCCGGGCGGGGGCCTCCTCGGCGAGGGTCACGGTCGCCCAGAGGGCGAGCACTGCCAGCGGTGTAGGCATGTGAAGCTTGCTTTATGCAGCTTTTTCATCCCGTGGGCAGGCTCCGTTCGGAGCGTCCGTTCACGGTGCGTGATCGGGGCACTCGGCGCCGCAGGACCCGTTGGGGTCTCGCGCGTTGCGTCATGGCCTCCGCGGGCGGTCAGCCCGCGCAGACGATCCGGATGTCCACCTGATCGCTCGAGCCGAGCACGCAGGCGTTCTGGAAGGTCAAGGTCGCGGGCGCGTCCGCGGTGGGCGGCGCGTAGACGGCCCCGGCCGAGGCCGCGTCCGCCGAGCCCTTCGCCGCCACCGGGCACCCGACCACCGCACCGCTCGCCTTCTTCAACGAGACCGCGAGCATCCGGGGGTCCGGGAGCGCGCCCTGGAGCGGCACCGTCTGCGGCACGAGCAGGTCCGCGATCGACATCAGGGAGTCGTGGAAGGTCGCCCGGCAGATGCTGTCCTTGAACGCGTTCGTGCCGAGCGCGGTCACGAGCGCGTCGAGGCGGGTCGGCGCGTCGAACGACGTCGAGCAGCGGGGGGTCGCCGCCCCCGTCGTCATGTTGAAACCGGCGATCACGGCGAGGACCGGGTCGCGCGCCTCTCCCTCGATGGGGCCGGTGAGGAAGGCCACGAAGTCGTCGATGGAGTCCATCTGGCCGGCCTGGAACTTCCGGACCGGGTCGTGGCAGGCGTCCTGGCCGGCGGAGGCGCTCGTCGGGAGACGATGGTTCGAGTCGGAGCAGTCGTCCTCGTCCGTGAGGATGACGACGGCGAGCCTCGCGCCCGGGCGGAGGAACCCGGCGTTCGTGCCGTCCGCGATGCGCGCCGACAGGGCCAGCCGGGCCGCGCGCAGCGGCTCCTCCTTGCCGGTCCCGTTCGTGCCGAGGAGCACGTTCGCCTCGAAGTCGGGGACGAGGGCGGCGGTGCCGCTGTCGAGGATCCGCGGCCCGAGCCAGGCGCCCGCCGAGTACCAGAGCTTGTTCGGCACCACCGCCCCGTTCGCCCGCTCGATCGCGACGAGCGCGCCCTGCGGGTACGGCGCGCAGCCGGCGCACGCGTTCGGCCCCGCGCCGTATGTGGCGGAGGTCGCGGGGTCGAAGTTCTCGACCGAGGTCGTGGTCACGCCGACCCGGAAGTCGTTCTTCACCGGCGACCGCGCGAGCGCGCTGACGAAGTCGCCGAGGTTGTCGTGGAGGTTCTGCTGCTCCTCGAGCATCGAGCCCGACTCGTCGATCACGAACAGGATGTCCGTCGCCGCGCTGCCGATCGTGATCTTCGCCTCGCACTTCGTGACCGCCTCGGGCGGCACGGTGTCGCAGCCGCAGCCCGGCAGGAGCGCCGCCAGGCAGCTCCAGAGGCACAGGTCGGCCAGGGTGGCGGTCGGGCGGCGCATGCGTCAGGGCTTGCAGCCGCTCGCGGCGTCGCCGCCGTTGCAGCACGGATCGGTCGAGCCCGGCCCGCAGCAGATGCAGGTGCCGGTGGTGGCCGGGACCTGCGCCGCGGGGACGCCCGCGGCCACGCAGGCCCAGTCCGTGGGCTGGCCGCCGAGGGCGGACGCGCAGGACGCCTTCGACTGGCAGCCGTCGGCGGGCAGCCGGCCGATGTAGTCGGCGGAGTAGGTCTCGCCCGGGTTCGCGCGGCAGTTGCCGGTCTCGTTGTTGATGAAGACGTAGCGCGACACCCCGGTGGCGTCGCCGCCGTCGCGGGTGGCCGTGAACCACCAGTCCCAGCCGCCCGCCTTCGCGGCGACGGCGGTGGTGCCCGCGGGCGCGGGGCCCTTGCAGATCTTCCGGGTCTGGCCGTCCGTCGCGGCGATGCGCAGCAGCGTCACGACGCTCTCGGCCGGCGTCGAGGGCAGCACGAGCCCGGCCGGCGGGCGGACGATGTTCGCGATCTCGTCGAGCACGAGGCCGAAGTTGCCGTCGCAGATGGAGCCCGTGAAGACGTCGGCGCCCTGGCCGCGCAGCGCCTGGGCCGTCTCGTAGAAGCGGAAGCCCGCCCCCTGCCCGCCGCAGGTGGAGGTGCACGCGTTCTGCGGGCACGCGCCGCAGCAGATGCCGGGGGTGCACGCGCCGGTGCCGGCGCGGCCGCACTGGTCCTGCGACATCGAGACGACGAACGCCGCGCCGATGGGCCTGCCGAGCCCCATGAAGTAGTTCACGAAGTCGCCGGTCGGGTACTGCCGGCGGCTCCCCGCGGGCTTCAGTGCGTCGGCCACGCAGGCGTCGGCGCCGGGGTTGCCGCCCTCCCACACGATGCCGGTGGCCGCGTCCACGGGCGACGAGCAGTCGTCCTCGTCGCCCACGAAGACGAGCACGAGCTTCGAGCCCGGCCGCGGCCACTCGGCCTGCGAGCCCGCGGTGAGCGTCGCGGGGGTCCAGGTCTGGGCGCCCGCGAGATCGTAGGTGTCCTTCTGCTTGCCCGCGAGGGCCTTCTCGACGGCCATCTTCCCGGCGAGGAGCCCCGTCTCCTGCCCGGAGCCGCAGGTGCCGACCTTCGCGCTGTTCTTGAAGAAGTCGATGAGCTGCGCCGAGGTGAAGCCCTGCCGGTTCTTGCCGGTGCCGCCCTGGTAGAGCGACTTGTCGAAGTGCAGCACGCGCGGCTGGCCGTCGAGGCTCACGAAGTCGCCCTGCGGGTAGCGGCTGCCCGGGACCGCGACGCCCTTCGTGGCGGCCGTGCAGCTCGGGACGCTGTAGTGGGTGGAGAGCAGGCCGCAGGGGTTGCCCGCGGCCGTGCAGGTCTCGACGCCCTTCTCGATCTTCCCCGTCCCGTCGCAGCAGACCTGGTCGCCGGTGAAGCCGGGGCAGTCGGTGCGGCAGGTGTAGCCGGTGCCGCACGTCCCGCCGTTCGCGCACGACCTGCCCGGATCCACCGGGGCGTTCGAGGCGTCGCAGCAGACGAGCTCGCCCGCGTGCCCGCTGCAGTCGGAGCGGCAGGTCGCGCCGAGGCCGCTGCCGTTGTTGAACATCACCGAGGTGGTGGTGACCGCGAGGTGGTAGTCGAAGGGCTGCAGCCCGTTCGACACGAGCGACTGGTTGTAGGCGTCGAGGTTCGTGACGAAGCTCGAGAACGCGGCGGCGAGCGCGGCCTGCTCGCCCTCCATCGAGCCCGAGTCGTCGATGACGAAGAGGACGTCGGCCGAGGAGACGTCGGACAGCTTCACCCGCTCGGTCGCGGGCTGGATGAGGCACTTGCCGACCGGGTTGAAGTTGTAGTCCTGGCACCCGGCGGCGCCGAGGGCGAGGCCAGCTGCCAGGAACGCGCCGAGCGCGGGTCTACGCATCGAGAACCTCCCTACGGAAGCACGATGATAGCCCCGATCCCGGGGGCGGCAAACCTGCGGGAGGGGGCCCGAACAGCGGGCCCCGAGTGGCGCTCCCACCTACTCCCACTCGATGGTGGCCGGCGGCTTCGACGAGACGTCGTAGACGACCCGGTTGATGCCCCGGACCTCGTTGATGACCCTCGACGAGATCCGTCCGAGGAGGTCGTACGGGAGCCGGGCCCAGTCGCCGGTCATCCCGTCGGTGGACTCCACCGCGCGCAGCACGCACGTGCTCTCGTAGGTGCGCTCGTCGCCCATCACGCCGACGGAGCGCACCGGGAGGAGCACCGCGAAGGCCTGCCAGAGCTTCTCGTAGAGCCCGGCCTTCTTGATCTCCTCCTGCACGATCACGTCGGCCTTGCGGACGAGGTCGAGCCGCTCCCTCGTGACCTCACCGAGCACGCGGATGGCGAGCCCGGGGCCCGGGAAGGGCTGCCGCTGCACGATGTGGGGAGGCAGGCCGAGCTCGACGCCGAGGCGGCGGACCTCGTCCTTGAAGAGCTCGCGCAGGGGCTCCACGAGGGCGAGCTTCATCACCTCCGGCAGGCCGCCCACGTTGTGGTGGCTCTTGATGGTGGCGGACGGTCCGCGGAACGACACCGACTCGATGACGTCGGGGTAGAGCGTGCCCTGCACGAGGAACTGGGCGCGCTCGCCGTGGGCGGCGAGCTGCTCCACCTGCTCCTCGAAGACCGCGATGAACTCGCGGCCGATGATCTTGCGCTTCGCCTCCGGGTCGGTGACGCCGGCGAGCCGCTCGAGGAAGCGGTTGGAGGCGTCGACGGTGACGAGCGGGAGGTGGAACATCCCGCCGAACACCTCCTCCACCTGCCGGCGCTCGCCCTCGCGGAGCACGCCGTTGTCGACGAAGATGCAGCGGAGCCGGTTGCCGATGGCGCGGTGCACGAGGAGCGCCGCGACCGCGGAGTCCACGCCGCCGGAGAGCGCGCAGATGACGTGGCCGTCCTTCACCTGGGCCCGGATCTGCTCGACCGCCACGTCCACGTAGGCCCGCATCGACCAGGAGCCGGAGCAGCCGCAGATCCGCTTCGCGAAGTTCGCGAGGAGGTCCTTGCCGCGGGGCGTGTGGGCGACCTCGGGGTGGAACTGCACGGCGTAGATCCGGCGTGCGCGGTTCACCATGGCGGCGAACGGGGCCGACGGGGTCGACGCGATGGCCTCGAAGCCGGGCGGGATCGCCTCGACGCGGTCGCCGTGGCTCATCCAGACGTCGAGCCGGGGCGGCAGGCCGTCGAAGAGATCGTTGCCGGACTTCGCCTCGATGGTGGCCGGGCCGTACTCGCGGTGGGCCGCCTTGTCGACGCGGCCGCCGAGCTCCTGCGAGAGGAGCTGGTGCCCGTAGCAGATGCCGAGCACCGGCACGCCGAGCTCGAGGGCGACCGCGTCGAACCGCGGGCTCCCCTCCTGCCACGCCGAGTAGGGCGAGCCCGAGAGCACCACGCCCCGCGGGGCGAAGGCGCGGATGGCCTCGCCCTTCATGGTGCACGGGTGGATCTCGCAGTAGACGCCGAGCTCGCGCAGCCGCCGGGCGATGAGCTGCGTGTACTGCGACCCGAAGTCGAGGATGAGGATCTTCTCTGCGTGGATGTCCATCAGTCCGCCCGGTAGTTCGGGGCCTCCTTCTCGATGATGACGTCGTGCACGTGGCTCTCCTTGAGGCCGGCCGAGGAGATCCGGATGAAGCGCGGCTTGACCCGGAGCTCCGGGATGTTCTTGCAGCCGAGGTAGCCCATGCCGCTGCGCAGGCCGCCCACGAGCTGGAACAGGGTCATCTCCACCGAGCCCTTGTACGGCACGCGGGCCTCGATGCCCTCCGGCACGAGCTTGTCGGCGTCGACCACGTCGCCCTGGAAGTACCGGTCCTTCGAGCCCTTCTTCATGGCGCCGAGCGAGCCCATGCCGCGGTACTGCTTGTAGCTGCGCCCCTGGTAGAGGATGACGTCGCCCGGAGACTCCTCGGTGCCGGCGAGCAACGAGCCGATCATCACCGTGGAGGCGCCCGCCGCGAGCGCCTTCACGAGGTCGCCCGAGTACTTCACGCCGCCGTCGGAGATCACCGGGACGCCGTACTTCTCGGCCGCCCGGGCGCACTCGTCGACCGCGGTGATCTGCGGGACGCCGACGCCCGCGACGACGCGGGTGGTGCAGATGGAGCCGGGGCCGACTCCGACCTTCACCGCGTCGACGCCCGCCTTGCAGAGCGCCTCGGCGGCGTCGCCGGTCGCCACGTTGCCGGCCACGATCTCGACGTTCTTGAAGTTCGCCTTCGTCGCCCGCACCGCCTCGATGACGCCGCGCGAGTGCCCGTGGGCGGTGTCGATGGCGATGACGTCGGCGCCCGCCTTGAGGAGCGCCTGGATGCGCGCCTCGCGGTCCGCGCCGACGCCGACCGCGGCGCCGCAGAGCAGGCGCCCGAGCCGGTCCTTCGCGGCGTTCGGGTGCTTCTGGACCTTCTCGATGTCCTTGATGGTGATGAGGCCCCTGAGCTCGAACGCCTCGTTCACCACCAGCAGCTTCTCGATGCGGTGCCGGTGGAGGAGGTCCTTCGCCTCCTCGACGCCGACGCCTTCGCGCGCGGTGACGAGCTTCTTCGTCATCACGTCCTCGACGCGCTGCTCGAGGTTCCGCTCGAAGCGGAGGTCGCGGTTCGTCAGGATGCCGACGAGCTTGCCCTTCTGGACGACCGGGATGCCGCTGATCCCGTTCTCGCGCATGAGGCCGAGGGCCTTCGAGATCGGCGCGTCGGGCTCGATGGTGATGGGGTCGCCGACCACCGCCGACTCGTACTTCTTCACCTTCACCACCTCGGCGGCCTGCTCCTCGATGGTGAGGTTCTTGTGCACGAACCCCAGCCCGCCGGCCGCCGCCATGCCGATGGCCATGCGGGCCTCGGTGACGGTGTCCATCGCCGCCGAGACGATCGGGACGTGGATCTGGATGTTGCGGGTGAGCCGGGTCGAGGTCTCGACCTGCTTCGGGAGGACGTCGGACTCCGCGGGGAGGAGGAGGACGTCGTCGAAGGTGAGCGCCAGGCGCAGGTCGTCGCGATCGAGCATGCGGACGTATACGGGAACCCGCCGCGCCCCGTCAAGGCACCGCGATATCGGGGAGATCTCCGCGCCGCCGCTCGGGAATCCTCGCGCCCTGCCCCCTCGGGACGGGGTCGCGCCGTCCCAGTGTACGGATCGGTGTCCCGTCGGCCGGTCGCTTGCTGGCCTCCTCCTTTCGCACGGATAATCCGCTCGAGTGGCGCCCCCCGACGACACCTCGCAGCGAGAGCCGCGCCGCCCGATCGGACTCGCGGTCCGGCTCAGCTACGGCACCGTCGACGAGTTCGCCGAGCGCTTCGCGGTCAACCTCTCGCGCGGCGGCGTGTTCATCCGCTCCCCCGATCCGAAGCCGCCCGGCACGCGCCTCCGGTTCGAGCTCAGGCTCTCCACCGGCGAGGCCGCGATCCGCGGAGAGGGCGTGGTGCGCTGGGTCCAGGCCGCCGACCCGCACGCGCACCCGCCGAAGGCCCCGGGCATGGGCGTCCAGTTCACCTCCCTCGACGAGCCGTCGCGCGCGCTCGTCGAGCGGATGGTGGCGCTCAAGGAGCAGCGCGGGATGGCGCCGGGCGTCGCCGCGCCCGCGCCGGTCGCCGAGCGGCCCGTCACCACCCCTCCCCCCACCCGCGCGCGCCAGCCCATCCTCACGCCGGCGCCGCTCCCGGCGCAGGCCGACCTCTCGGCCCCGCACCGCGTCGAGCAGCTGCAGGCGGGGCCGGCGCGCGTCGAGCTCGGGCTGCCGGCGACGCCCGGCCCCCAGGGGAAGCCCTCCGCGTTCGTGATCGGCATCGACCTCGGCACGAGCAACTCGTGCGCCGCGGTCGTGAAGGACGGCCGCCCCTACGTCATCCCCTCGCGCGAGGGCTACAACGTCGTCCCCTCCGTGGTCGCGCTCAACGCGCGCAACCGCGTGGTGGTGGGGCAGCAGGCGCGGGCGCAGCTCCTCACGAACCCCCGGCACACGGTGTTCGGCGCGAAGCGCCTCCTCGGGCGGCCGTTCGACTCCGACGCGGTGGAGGAGATCCGCAGCCGGTTCCCGTACGAGATCGTGGCGGACCCCGACGGCTTCGCGGGCGTGCAGCTCGGCCCCGAGCGGCTGACCCTCGAGCAGGTGGCCGCGCTCATCCTCCGCGAGGTGAAGGAGATCGCGCAGAACCACCTCGGCGAGGAGGTCAACCGCGCGGTCATCACCGTCCCCGCCTACTACAACGAGCGGCAGCGCGCCGCGGTGCGGAAGGCCGGCGCGCTCGCCGGCCTCGCGGTGGAGCGCATCGTCAACGAGCCCACCGCCGCGGCCCTCGCCTACGGCTACGGGCGCCACGTCACGCAGCGGGTGCTCGTGTACGACCTCGGCGGCGGCACCTTCGACGCCTCGGTGCTCGAGCTCTCCGAGAACGTGTACGAGGTGGTCTCGACCGGCGGCGACACCTTCCTCGGCGGCGTCGACTTCGACGCGCACATCGTGGAGCGGCTGCTCGCCGACTGGAAGAAGCAGACCGGCTCCGACTTCGACGGCGACCGGGTGGCCCTCTCCCGCCTCGTGGACGCCGCCGAGCGCGCGAAGTGCGCCCTCTCGGAGCGGGCCGAGTTCCCCATCCAGCTGCCGTTCCTGGCGATGAAGGACGGGAAGCCCGTCTCCCTCGAGACGAAGCTCACCCGCGAGGACGTGGTGCAGCTCGTGGAGCCCCTCGTCGAGCGCACCATCGACGTCTGCCGCGAGGTGCTCCTCGGCCGCGGGCTCACCACGAAGGACATCGACGAGGTCCTGCTCGTCGGCGGCCAGTCGCGCATGCCGCTCGTCCAGGAGCGGGTGAGCGCGTTCTTCGGCAAGGCGCCCTCGAAGGCCGTGCACCCCGACGAGGCGGTGGCGGTCGGGGCCGCCCTCCTCGCCCACTCGCTCTCCTCCGCCGAGGGCATCGTCCTCATCGACGTGCTCCCCATGTCGATCGGCATCGGCCTGCCCGGCGGGCGGATGAAGACCATCCTGGAGCGCAACACGCCGCTCCCGACCCGCAAGCAGTACGGCCTCGTCACCACCCGCGACGGCCAGACCGAGTTCGAGCTCGTCGTGATGCAGGGCGAGCCGGGCGGCGAGGTCGAGTACCTCGGCACGCTCAAGCTCAGCGGGCTGCCGCCGGGCCCCCGCGGCATGGTGAAGATCTCGGTGACCTTCGAGCTCGGGGTCGAGTGCCTGCTCACGGTCACCGCCCGCGAGCAGAACAGCGGCCGCGAGGTGAAGGCGGTGCTGTCGGCCCGCGAGGGCGTGAACGCCGCGCGCCGCAGGCTCCAGGCCGAGGCCGAGCACCGCCCGCCCGGCGCCACGCCGGCGCCGATCCCGCCCCGCCCGGAGGCGCCGCCCGCGACGCTCACCGGTGCGCCGCGCCCGAAGGCGGCGCAGGGCGCGCTGGGGTCGCTGTTCCGGAAGCTGTTCCGGCGGGAGCGCGGCGAGGCGCGGTAGCGTCAGGCCCGGCTCTCGGGCGGGGGCTCGCGCCGGCGGCCGCGCCACCAGCGGACCACCACCACGAGGAGCGCGATCGCGACCGCCGCGAGGATCCAGTTCCCGAACTGGCCGGCCATCCGGGCCGCGGCGTGCAGATCGTCGCCGAACCAGAAGCCGAGGCAGACCCAGACCGGCGCGGAGACCAGCGCCGCCGAGCCGTCGAAGGCGACGAACTCCCAGTAGGGCATGCGGGCGTGCCCGACCGTGAAGAAGGTCGGCGCACGCAGGCCGGGCAGGAACCGGGCGAACAGCACGACCACGTTGCCGCGCTTGCGGATGAGCCGCTCGACCTGCTCGAGCTTGTCGGGCGTGATCAGGCGCCGCAGCGGGGCGAGGTCGGCCACGCGGGAGCCGTAGCGGCGGCCGGCGAGGAAGATGATCGAGTCGCCGGCGAGGATGCCCGCGAGGCCGACCGCCACCATCGCCAGCAGCCCCTCGTCCCGGATCATCGCCGAGAAGGTGACCCGGTCGACGTCGGAGGAGAGCCAGGCCAGCACGCCGCCCGTCACGAGCACCACGTCCTCGGGCATCGGCAGGCCGAAGCCGCAGAGGAGCAGCACCACGAACACGAAGCCGTAGCCGATGTTCAGCGACTGTCCGGCGACGAGATCGACGAGGCGCTCGAGCATTGGGGGCGGGACGTCTCGTCCTCGGCTCCCGGGATAGCCGAAATCGCGGCCCGGGTCGAGCCGCACGAGCAGGGCGGCGGTGGACCCCGGGTCAGCGCCCGGGCAGGTCCCGGAGGGCCTCGCGCAGCTCGGAGACCCGGCCCGCGAGGTCGGCCCCGATGGCCACGGCGAGCTTCAGGCAGGCCTGGGGCTTCTGCGGCTGGAGCCGGAGGAAGTCACGGTGGGTGATCTCGACGAGCTCGACGGGGGTGGCGGCGGTCGCGGTGACCTGCCGGACGCTCTTGCCGAGGAGCGCCATGCCGCCGAGGTGGTCCCCCGCCCCCAGCGCGCCGAGCTCCTTCGGCTGCCCCTCGGGGCCACGCTGGGTGATCCGGACGGTCCCGCTCTTCACGATGAAGAGCGACTCCCCCACCATGTTCTCGGCGAACAGCGGCGACCCCGCCGGGAGCGCCTTCTCCTGGGCGATCGACGCGAAGATCTTGAGCCCGGTCTCGGTGAAGTCCCGGAAGAGCGCCGAGCGCTGGAGGGCCTCGATTGCGGTCATCGGTGCTCCGTCGAGGCGGGACGCCCCGCCTCGGCGCGGTGGCGCGCCGCGTACTCGACGTAGTGCGCGGCCGAGCGCGAGAGCCCCGCGACCTCCTCCGGCGTGAGCGCCCGCTTCGGCCTCGCGGGCGCGCCGAGCACGAGGGTGCGCGGCGGGACGATCGTGCCCGGGGGGACGAGCGCGCCCGCCCCCACCATCGCCTCCTCGCCCACGACCGCGCCGTCGAGCACGATGGCGCCGATGCCCACGAGCGCGCGATCCTGGACGGTGCAGCCGTGGAGCACCGCGCGGTGACCGACGGTGACCTCCTCGCCGAGCACGGTCGGGTGGGTCCCGGAGCTCACGTGGATGACGGTGAGGTCCTGCACGTTGGTGCGGGCGCCGATGCGGACGAAGTTCACGTCCCCGCGCACGACCACGCCGTACCAGAGCGATGCGTCGCGGCCGAGCTCGACGTCGCCGACGACGACGGCGTCGTCCGCGAGCCACACGCCCTCGGCCAGCCGGGGCGCCTTGCCTGCGTAGGGTCGTACCACGGGCATCAGCGCCGGATGCTAGCCTCGGACTTGACCCTCCGCAACCCGGCGCCGGCGAGCCAGGCCCCGAGGGCGGCGCCCGCGGCGTCGGCGAGCGCGTCCTTGACGTCTGCATCCCGCCCCGGGATGAACGACTGGTGAAGCTCGTCGAGGACGCCCCAGGCGACCGCGAGGCCCCACGCCGCGAGCCAGGCCCGGCGCGCGGTCCCGGCGCGGGCGGCGAGGGCGAGGCGGAGCAGGAACGCGAGCAGCCCGAAGAGGCCGGCGTGGATGACCTTGTCGTGCTCGAGCAGCCAGGCCGGGAGCGACGGGACCGGGTTCGCGCGGTGCGAGGCCCAGGCGATGGTGGCCGCCCAGGCGAGCGCGGCCGCGGCGGCGAGGCGCGTCGCCGCCGGCCCGGGCACCGCCGGGCCTGGCCCCGGTGGCGCGCCGGTCACGCGAGCGTTCCGGAGAGGGAGCTCGTGCCGGCCCGGGTCACCTTCGCCCGGACCACGGCGCCCGCGGGCGCGTCGGCCTCCGAGGCGGCGAGGTGGAGGACGCGGTTCTCGGGCGTCCGCCCGAGCCGCTCGCCCTCGGCCTCGCCGGGCCCCTCGACGAGGACCTCGACCACCTTCCCCTTCTCGGCGGCGAGGATCTCGGCGGCGATGCGGCGCTGGACCGCGAGCAGCCGCTCGAGGCGGGCCATGGCGACCTCGCGCGGCACCTCGGCCCAGTCCGGCGTGGAGCCGCTCCTGAGCAGCGAGAGCGTCTTCGGGCGCGGGCTGTACGCGAAGCTGAAGCTCTGGTCGTAGCGGACGCGCTCGAGGAGCGCGAGGGAGGCCTCGAAGTCGGCGTCGGTCTCGCCGGGGAAGCCCACGATGAAGTCGGTCGTGACCGCCACGCCGGGCCGGGCCGCGCGCAGCTTCGCGAGCCGCTCGAGGTAGGCCTCGACGGTGTAGTCGCGGCGCATCCGCGCGAGCACCGGATCCGAGCCGGACTGCACCGGCAGGTGGAAGTGCGGCATCACCTTCGGCTCGTCGCGGAACACCTCGACGAGCGCGTCGGACAGGTCGTGCGGGTGGCTCGTCGTGAAGCGGACCCGCGCGATCCCCGGGATCGCGGCGACGCGGCGGAGGAGCTCCGCGAAGGTGGCGCCGCCCCGGTAGGAGTTCACGTTCTGGCCGATGAGCGTGACCTCGCGCACGCCCACCTCGGCGAGCGCGGCGCACTCGGCCACCACCTCGGTGAAGTGGCGGGAGACCTCGCGGCCGCGGGTGTGCGGGACCACGCAGAAGGCGCAGACGTTGTCGCAGCCCTTCATCGCGGTGACGAAGGCGGTGACCTTGCCGCGGGCCGCCTCGGGGTCGGCGGTCGGGAAGACGTACTCCTCCGAGTCCATCCAGCCGGTCTCGGCGAAGCGCTCCCGCTCGGCGCGGGCGACGAGCTCCGGCAGGCGCCCCACGTGGTCGGGCCCGAACACGAAGTCGACGTACGGGACCTTCTTGAGGAGCTTCTCCTTCTCCTGCTGCGCGACGCAGCCCGAGACGGCGATGAGCGCGCCGCGGCGGGCCTTCACCTCGCGGTAGCGCCCCAGCGCGGAGAGGAGCTTCTGCTCGGCCTTCTCGCGCACCGAGCAGGTGTTGAGGACGATGAGGTCCGCCTCGTCGGCGGTGGCCGCGCGCGCGTAGTCGCCGCGGGAGAGCGCCTCGACCATCCGGGCCGAGTCCGCCTCGTTCATCTGGCAGCCGAAGGTGTGGACGAAGACCTTCCGCGAGGGCGCCGGCCGGGGCGCCGCGGGGGTGGGGTCGAGGGGCTTTCCGAGGCCGACGAGGTCCGACACGGGGCGGGAACCCTAAGGAAAAGGGGGGGGCCGAGTCAACCGGCGCGCCGCCCCGCCCTCAGCCCGCCGTCCGGCGGACCGCCCGGAGCTCGACGCGGGTGCGGACGATCTTCTGGAACGGGTAGGCGACCCCCGTCGGCTTGAAGGTGGCGTCGAACTGCACGGCGGCGCCGGCGTTCGGCGGGCG
This sequence comes from Anaeromyxobacter sp., assembly GCA_046351695.1. Lineage (GTDB taxonomy): Bacteria > Myxococcota > Myxococcia > Myxococcales > Anaeromyxobacteraceae > Anaeromyxobacter. The sequence goes on from JAXLYA010000006.1 coordinate 317,415, forward strand.
CTGCCGGACCTCGGTCACGAAGGCCCACTCGGTCTCGGTCGACGCGAGGCGGCGCGAGAGCTCCCGGCCGGCGAGGCGACGGGCCTGCTCGAGCGCGGCGCGGTCGTACTCCGCGTCGCCGCTCCCCACCACGAGCCGGGAGCCGGCGACCGCGCCCTTCGCGTCGAGCCGGACGGCCACGACCGCCGCGAGGCCGCCGAAGCGCACGGTCGGCAACGCGGGCCCCTGCGCGTCGAGGCCGTCGATGGCCCCCGCGAGCGCCGCGCGCTCCGGGTGGCGCGCCGCACCGGCCGCGGCGACGACCCGCTCGACGGTGCGCGGGTTGTCGTGGTCGCCGGGCGCCTCGACGTCGCGCGGGAGCGTCGTGCCGGTGCGGCCGTACTGGCCGACCATGTCGCCGTAGGCCTGCGCGAAGCGGCCGAAGCCGTTCGGGCCGCCGCCGCCCGTCGAGGTCTGCTTCTCGGCGAGCTCGAGCGCCCGCTCCGGGGCGAGGAAGCCCGCGGCGAGCGCGTCGCGCAGCCCGGTCCAGGAGGCGTCGGGGTAGCGCGCGAGGTCCTCCGCGCGCAGGCCGTCCATCACGCTCGTCACCTGGCGCTCGAGGGCCTGCTGCGTGGTCGGAACGGGCGCGCCGAACCAGGCGGGGGCGCCGCCGGGGAGCCTGGGGCGCAGATCGGCACCGCCATCCCCGCCGGCGCCGGCGGCGCCGGCGGAATCCGATGCGCCCGGGGACCCTGGAGCCCACGCCGCCTCCCCCGGGTTCGAGGCGCCGCCGGACGCCGGGCGGGTGCCTTCCGTCGCACGACGCGGCGCCGGCGAGGCCACCGGGCGATCGGAGGGCGCCGGCCTTGCCGGCGCCTGGGGACGAAGGACCACCGCCAGCGGCGTCCCGCTCCCGGCCGGTCCGGGCGCCGGGGGCACGGCCCAGCGCAGCACGAGCCCGAGCAGCGCGAGGTGCAGCCCGACCGACGCCGCGAAGGCGAATCCCGAGCGGGCGGTGCGGCGGCGGCTCACGCCACCATCCTACCCCCCTACCGCCCCGCCGGCACGAGCGCGTCCGCGAGCCCCTCGAGCTCCTCGAGGGAGGTCGCGGTCGCCACCCGGTCGCACCTCGACGCATAGAGCGGCATCTCGCTGTCGCCGCCGCCCCAGGCGGCGCGCGGCTCGGTGCAGACCCACAGGAGCCGGCGCGCCTTCCGCCGGAGCTCGTCGAGCACCCAGGCCTCCGGCGGCCCGTAGTTCGTGCGCCCGTCGCCGACGACGATGACGGTGGTGCGCCGCCCCACGGCGCCGAGGTGATCGCGGTGGAAGAGCCGCAGCGCGCGGCCGTAGTTCGAGTTCGCGGCGAGGTTCACGGCGCGGGCGGCCACCGCGAGGTCGGCGGCGCGCGCGGGGTCGCGCTCGGCCTTGAGGTCGGCGGTGACCTCGGCGAGCCCCGAGACGAACACGAAGGTGCGCACCCGCCCGAAGAGCGACTGGAGCGCGTAGAGGAACAGCAGCATGAGCCGCGTCGACGCCCGCACCGACTCCGAGACGTCGCACAGCACGACGAGGTCCGGCCGCTCCGGGCGGCGCTGGCGGAAGACGAGCCGCGCCGGCGTGCCACCGAGGGCCATGTTCCTCCGGAGCGTTCGCCGGGCGGCGAGCGCGCCCCTCCGCCGCGAGCGCTCGCGCCGCACGAGCCGCGCCTTGAGCCGGCGCGCGAGGCGCCGCACGGCCGCGTCGGTCCGCTCGAGCTCCTCGCGCGTCGGCGCCACCCCCGCCTCCCCCGGCAGCGCCTCCACGCGGCGCCGGACCCGGCGCGCGTCGCCCTCGAGGTCGGCGAACCGGCGCGCCGCGTCCTCGACCTTCCGGAGCGCGCCGTCGAGCCGGTCGGCGACGAGCTGGAGCGCACCGGGCCTCAGGCCCTTCGCGGCGAGGGCCCGCTCGAGCGCGTCGAGATCGGCCTCCATCGCGCCGCCGCCCGCGGCGGAGAGGAGCCGCCGGCCGTGCCAGCGGGCCTCGGCCTCGCTCGGCCCCGCGCCGGGGGGCGCGACCTGCAGGCTCGCGCCGCGGAACAGCCGCGCGAGCAGCGCCGGATCGCCGGCGAGCGCCGCCCGGGCGACCGGGCTCATCGAGCCCACGAGCGCGTCGAGCGTCTGCGCGATCATCTCGAGCTCGTCGCCCTCGAGGAGCCCCTGCGCCTCGAGCTCGGCCACGAGCCCCCGCTCCACGCCCTCGAGGAGCCGCCCCAGCCCGGAGAACCAGACCGCGAAGAGCGCCTCGAACACCGGGACGTCGCGGGCCCGCTTCACGAGCGTGGTCCGGAGCACCGCGCGGAACGGCTCCCGCTCGTCGGTGCCCGCGAGGGCCGCCGCGCGCACCGCGTCGGACACCTCGGCGGCCGAGACGCGGACGCCGTTGGCGCGGAGGAGCCCCGCGAACTCCGTCAGACGGTGTTCCACGGGGGCAGTCTAGCGCGGCACGACGCACGGCGCCGTCACGCCGGACGCAGTGTGGGTGTGCGAGGCCGGTCCGGGGCGCGCATGATGGGGGCCATGGGCGCCTGGGTCGTCCCGGTCTTCCTCGTCGCGTACGCGCTGCAGGTCGGCGTGGAGACCCTGCTGCTCGGCCTCAACCTGCGGAGGGCCTCGCGCGCCCGCGGCGTCCCGCCGGCGCTCGAGGGCGCCCTCGACGAGGACACCGCCACGCTCTCCCGCGCGTACGTCGTCGCGCACGGCCTCGCCTCCGCCGCCGAGGGACTGCTCCGCGCCGGCGTGACCCTCGCGGTGCTGCTCCTCGGCGTGCTGCCCTGGCTCGACCAGGCGCTCGGCCGGGCCGGCTTCGAGGGCTCGCACCGGTTCGCCGGCTTCCTCGTGATGCTCGCGGTGGGCTCCGGCGCGATCGGCATCCCCTTCTCGCTCTTCCGGACCTTCTCCGTCGAGGAGCGGTTCGGCTTCAACGAGACGACGCCGCGGCTCTGGCTCCTCGACGGGCTGAAGGCGCTCCTCCTCGAGGCGGCCCTCGGCGTCCCGCTCCTCTACGCCGTCTACGCGTTCATGCGCTGGAGCCGGGGCAGCTGGTGGCTCTGGGTGTTCGCGCTCCTCGTCGGGGTCCAGCTCTTCCTGCTCTGGATCTACCCCTCGGTGCTCGCTCCGCTCTTCAACCGGTTCTCGCCGCTCCCGGAGGGCGCGCTCAAGACCCGGCTCGAGGCGCTCGCGCGCGCGGCGGGCTTCCGCAACCGCGGCCTGTACGTGATGGACGCCTCGCGGCGCTCCCGCCACTCGAACGCCTTCTTCGTCGGGCTGTTCCGCCCCCGCATCGTGCTCTACGACACGCTCGTCGCGAACCTCGACGAGGACGAGGCCGCGAGCGTGCTCGCCCACGAGATCGGCCACTTCCGGAGGCACCACGTCCAGCGCCGCATGGCCTTCTCGCTCCTCGGGCTGCTCCTCGCGCTCTGGGGAGCCTCGCTCCTGCTCCGCTGGACGCCTCTCTACGCCGCCTTCGGCTTCGACGGGCCCTCGCTGCACGCCGGGGTCGCGCTCCTCGTCCTCTGCGGCGGGGCGTTCCTGTTCTGGGTCACGCCGCTCTCGGCGCGCGTGTCGCGCCGCCAGGAGTTCGAGGCCGACCGGTTCGCGGTGGAGCTCGCGCGCGCGCCCGGCGCGCTGAAGCGCGCGCTCGTGCGCCTCGCGGGCGACAACCTCTCCAACCCGACGCCACACCCCTGGTACGCGGCGTGGCACTACAGCCACCCGACCCTCGCGGAGCGGCTCGCCCGCATCGACGACGTCGCGCTCGCGCGGAGGCCCGCGGCCCGGTAGTAAGGGGCCATGCTCGCGACGCGGAAGCTGGGCCGGCAGGGACTCGTGGTCTCGGAGCTCGGCCTCGGGTGCATGGGCATGAGCCAGTCGTACGGCGAGGCCGACGAGGCCGAGGCCGTCGCGACGCTCCACCGGGCCCTCGAGCTCGGCGTCACCTTCCTCGACACCGCCGAGGTCTACGGGCCCTTCCGGAACGAGGAGCTCCTCGGGCGCGCGCTCGCCGGGAAGCGCGACCGGGTCGTGCTCGCGACGAAGTTCGGCTTCCGGATCGTGAACGGCGCCATGACCGGGCTCGACAGCCGCCCCGGCCACGTCAGGGAGGCGCTCGAGGGATCGCTCCGGCGCCTCGGCACCGACCACGTCGACCTCCTCTACCAGCACCGGGTGGACCCGGCCGTGCCCATCGAGGACGTGGTGGGCGCGATGGCGGAGCTCGTGCGGGAGGGCAAGGTCCGGTACCTCGGCCTCTCCGAGGCGAGCGCGCGCACGCTGCGGCGCGCCCACGCCGTGCACCCGCTCTCGGCCCTGCAGAGCGAGTACTCGCTCTGGGAGCGGGGGCTCGAGGCCGAGGTGCTGCCCACCCTGCGCGAGCTCGGGGTGGGGCTCGTGCCGTTCGCCCCGCTCGGCCGCGGCTTCCTCACCGGCGACGCGCGCCGGGCCGAGGAGCTCCCCGACGCCGACTTCCGCAAGCGCGACCCCCGCTTCCAGGGCGCGAACTTCGACGCCAACCTGAGGGCCGCCGCGGCCGTGCGCGCGGTGGCGGGCCGCCACGGCGCGAAGCCCGGCCAGGTCGCGCTCGCGTGGCTGCTCGGGCGCGGCGACGACGTCGCGCCCATCCCCGGCACGAAGCGCCGCCGCTACCTCGAGGAGAACGTCGCCGCGGCCGCGCTCCGGCTCTCCGCCGCCGACCTCGCCGAGCTCGAGGCGGCGCTCCCGCCCGGCGCGGCCTCCGGCGCGCGCTACGACGAGGAGCGGATGAGGACGGTGGACCGGTGACGCCGGTCCTCGCGGTCGACGCGCTCCGCAAGGTCTACGCCGGCGAGCCCGCGGTGGACGGGGTGTCGTTCGAGGTCCGCCCCGGCGAGATCGTGGGGTTGCTCGGACCGAACGGCGCCGGGAAGACCACCACCCTCTCGATGGTCCTGGGCGTCCTCTCCCCCACCGCCGGCACGATCCACGTCGACGGCCTCGACCTCGCGGCGCGCCGGGCCGAGGCGCTCGAGCGGACCGGCTTCGCCGCGGTGTACGCGGCGCTGCCCGGCAACCTCACCGTCGTCCAGAACCTCCGGGTCTCCGGGATGCTCTATGGCGTCCGGGACCTCGAGGCGCGCATCGAGGCCACGCTCGAGGGGCTCGACCTCGTCCGCTTCCGCGACACGAAGACCGGGGTGCTGTCGTCCGGCGAGCAGACGCGCGTGTCGCTCGCGAAGGCGCTCCTCAACCGGCCGCGGCTCCTCCTCCTGGACGAACCGACGGCCTCGCTCGATCCCTCCACCGCCCGCGACCTGCGCGCGCGCATCAAGGCGTCGGCCGCCTCCGGCGAGATCGCCGGGGTGCTGTGGACCTCGCACAACATGCTCGAGGTCGAGGCCGTCTGCGACCGCGTGCTCTTCCTCTCCCGCGGCAGGATCCTGCTCGAGGGGGACCCCCGGCGGCTGCCGGCGGAGCACGGCAAGGCCACGCTCGAGGACCTCTTCGTCGCGGTCGCGCGCGAGCCGCTCTCCCTGGAGGGCGCCGCATGATCCGCCCCCGCCGCGTCTGGGCGCTCGTCCTGCGCCAGCTCTATCTCCTCCGCGGCAGCCCCGCGCGCGTCCTCCCCCTCTTCGCCTGGGTCGCGATCGACGTCGTCCTGTGGGGCTTCATCACCCGCTACCTCAACCAGGTCTCCGCCGCGCGCTTCGACTTCGTCCCGGTGCTCCTCGGCGCGGTGCTCCTCTGGGACTTCTTCGGCCGGGTCCTGCACGGCGTCGCGATGGCCTTCTTCGAGGACGTCTGGTCGCGGAACTTCCTCAACGTCTTCGCCGCGCCCATCACCACCGTCGAGTACGTCGCCGGCCTCGTCTGCTCCTCGATCCTCACGAGCAGCATCGGCCTCGCGGTGATGCTGGCGCTCGCCTTCCTCGGCTTCGGCCTCTCCTACCTCGGCGCCGCCGCCGCGGTCGTCCCGGCGCTCCTCGTCCTCTTCCTCTTCGGCATCGCCCTCGGGATCGTCGGCTGCGCCGTGGTCCTGCGCCTCGGGCCCGCCGCCGAGTGGCTCATCTGGCCGGTCCCCGCGATGATCTCGCCCTTCGCGGGCGTCTTCTACCCGGTCTCCACGCTGCCGCCCTGGATGCAGGCCGTGTCCTGGCTCCTCCCGCCCTCCTACGTCTTCGAGACCCTCCGGGCGGTCCTGGGTGGCGCCCCGGTGGCCTGGGGCGCCCTCGCGATCGCCGCTGCGCTCGCGGTCCTCGACGTCGTCCTCGCGGGCTGGCTGTTCGTGGCCGTTCACCGGCACGCGGTCCGCACGGGGCTCCTCGCCAGGTACTCGGCGGAGACCGTCTCCTGAGCTTCGGTTCCTCCTGAGCTCCCGGGCCCGTTCGTCCTTCGACGAGCTCGGGACGAACGGCGTTCCTGCACGGGTGGAGGTCTACGCAGCCCCGTAGAGCTCGCCGACGGACTTGCCCAGCCACGCCATGAGGGCGTCGCGCTTCACCTTGAGCGTCGGGGTGAGGAGCTGGGGGTGCTCGGCGAGCTCGCCCGCGATCACGAGGAGCTTCTTCGGCTTCTCGTAGTCGCTGAAGGAGGAGAGGACGGCGCGGGCGTGCGGGAGGAGGGCCGCGGCCGCGTCCTGGCCGGCGGCGGCGAGGCGGGAGAGCTCGTCGCGGGAGACGAAGACCACCGCGGAGACGAAGGGCCGGCCCTCGCCGAGGAGCACCGCGCCCTGGAACGGATGGGCGGCGCCCAGGGCCTGCTCGATGGGCTCCGGGGAGAGCTTCTTCCCGGTCGAGAGCACGAGCACGTGCTTCTTGCGGCCCTCGACGCGGAGCGCGCCGTCCGGCTCGAACTTCACGAGGTCGCCGGTGTGGAAGTAGCCCTCCTCGTCGAAGGCGGCGCGGTCGTCCTCCGGCTCGAGGTGCCCGGTGAGCATGAGCGGCCCCTTCAGGAGGAGCTCGCCGTCGTCGCCGACGCGGACCACGTGGTCCGGCGAGACGTAGCCGACGACCCCGGGGCGCCGGGGCCCGGCGCGCAGGTTCGAGCTGATCATGCCGGCCGTCTCGCTCATCCCGTAGAGCTCCACGAGCGGGAGGCCGAGCGACTCGAAGAAGCGGAAGAGCGCCGGGGAGGCCGGGGCGCCGCCCGCGTAGAGGCCGCGCACGTGGCCGCCGAGCTTCGCCCGGACGGCCTTCCCGACCAGGCGGTCGGCCAGGGCGGTCCACACGTGATCCGAGAGGCGCGCCGAGCCGTCGACGCGCGTCCGCGCGGCGCCCTGGAGCGCCGCGTTCGCGATCGCCCGCGCCGGCGCGGGCAGCTTCGCGACCTTCGCGAGCACCGCGTCGCGGATGCGCTCGTACACGAGCGGCACCGAGAACAGGTAGGTCGGCCCGAGCGCGAGGGCGCGCTCCATCTCCTCGCGCCCGGAGATCATGATGAGCCGGTGCGCCTGCGCGACCGCCAGGAAGAACTGGTCGTGCCCGGCGACGTGCGCGAAGGGCAGGAAGTGCAGGCCGAGGTCGTCCGGCGAGACACCGGTCGCGGGCCCGCCCGCGTCGACCGCGGTCACGATGGCGCGCTGGGAGAGGCGCACGCCCTTCGGCCGGCCGGTGGTGCCGCTCGTGAAGAGGAGCAGGAAAGGATCGTCCTCGCCGGCCTTCGCGGCGAGCGCCTCGAGGTGCTCGAGCCCCGGGCCGCCGGCCTCGAGCGCCGCGCGCGCCTCGACCCCCTCGACGCCCGCGGGCAGCTTCGCCGGCGGGAGCGGCTCCAGGGTGACGACGCCGCGGAGGCCTGCCTGGACGAGCTCGCCCGCGATCGGGGCGAGCTTCTCCCACTGGGCGGGCCCGGTGACGAAGGCCACCCGCGGTCGGACCCGCCGGGCGATGCCCTGGGCGGTCTCCGCGGAGAGGCTCGCGAAGAGCGCGGCCGGCTCGGCGCGGAGCGCCTGCGCGCCGAGCGCGAGCTCCTGCCACTCCGGCGCGTTCTCGGCGAGGAAGAGCACCCGGTCCCCGGCCGCGACCCCGAGCCGCGAGAGCAGCGCCGCCGCCCGGGCGATCGCCTCGGCGAAGCCGCGGAACGTGACCGACCGCTCGCCGCCGCCCTTCTCGAGGAACCGGATGAAGACGGCGTCGCCCTTGCGGCGGGCGGCGGTGAGGACCTGGCGCGGCAGCGTCCGGTCCGGATGGCGGGCGACCTCGAGGCGGCGGAGCTGGGGCTCGGTGCGGGCGTCCATGACGCACCGGACCATGGGCCTCCACTGTCACCGGCCGGTCACCACCGCTGCGGCGTCGTGCCGCGCCCGCGAGGCGCCGCGGGTCAGCCCCGCACCAGGAGGGCCACGGCCTCCACGTGGTGCGTCTGCGGGAACATGTCGACGGGCCGCACGGACGCCACCCGGAAGCCCGCCTTCGTGCACGCGTTGAGGTCGCGGGCGAGCGTGGCGGGGTCGCAGGAGACGTAGACCGCGCGCTCCACGGCGAGGTCGCGCAGGAGCGGCCCCACGCCCTTCGCGCCCTCCCGGGGCGGGTCGAGGAGCGCCAGGCGGAACCGCGGCGCGTCCGGGCCGCGCTCCCGGCCGAGGGCGGCGCCGAGCTTGAGCGCGTCGCCGGCGAAGAAGCGGACGCTCCGGGCGCCCGGGACGCCGCCTGCGCCCGCCGGGCCGAGGTCGGCGCGCGCGAGCTCGAGCGACGGGCCTGCGACCTCGATCGCCGAGACCGACCGCGCCCGCGCGGCGAGCGGCGCCGTGAAGTTGCCCGCGCCGCAGAAGAGCTCGAGCACCGCGTCCTCCGGGCCGGGCGCGAGCATCGCGAGCGCCTCCGCGACGAGGAGCGCGTTCGCGCCGCGGTTCGCCTGCAGGAAGACGTCGGGGCGCGAGCGCTGCAGCCCGGCGGAGGCATCGCCAGGATCGCGGAGGTGCCGGAGCACCGGGTCGCCCACCGCCGCGGGCGGCTGGCCCTCGGCCGTGAGCACCGCGCCGGCGAGCGCGGGCACGAGCCCGAGGAGCGCCTCGGCGCGCTTCCTCGCGCCGGGGCCGGCGTCGGCCACCCTCGCGTGCGCGGCCCCCCTGCCCTCGTGCTCCGACCACTCGAGCGAGACCTCGGTGGCGGCGAGCCCCGCCTCGACGAGCGCCGGGCCGGCGGCCGCGCGGAGCGCGTCGAGGCCGGGCACGAGCAGGTGGCACTCCTCGAGGCGCACCGGCGCGTGCGAGCGCCGCTGGAAGAAGACGAGCCGGCGGCTCGGACGATCGAGGTGGAACTTCGCCCGGACCCGGTAGCGGAGCGGGGCCGGCGAGCCGAGGATGGGCCGCTCCTCGTAGGTGCCCGGCTCGAGGCGGCCGATCCGGCGGAGCGCCTCCCGCACCGTGCGGGCCTTCACCCGCAGCTGCTCCTCGTAGCGGACGTGCAGCCACTCGCAGCCACCGCAGAGGGCGTCCCTCCCCGGGAGCGGGGGCGGCGGCGCGCCGGGCGCGCGCACGCCGAAGTGCGAGCAGGGCGGCGGGACGCGCGTCCCGCCGGGCGCGGCGAGCTCCACGAGCGTCGCGTGGAGCGCGCCCTCGGAGGGCGCGGCCTCGACGACGGCGCGGTCGCCGGGCGCGGTGAAGGGGACGTAGGCGACCTGCCCATCCGCGGCCTCCGGACGGCCCATGCCCTCCCCGCCCGCGGCGAGGTCGGTGATGTCGAGCGTGAGCTTCAGGGTGAGACCTCGGGGCCGCGCCTCGGAGCGCCTAGGCCTCGAGCCCCTTCTTCAGCCGGTCGACGAACGCCTCGATCTCGGCCTTCTGCGCGTCGCCGAGGCGGGTGAACTCGATCGCCATGCCGGGGACCAGGTTCGCGTGATTGTCGAACTCGGTGATGCGCTTCACCCGGCCCTCGAGCTCGTGCGGGAACTTCGCGCCCGGGAGCTGGATGAGGATCTTCACGTCGGTGCCGACCGCCAGCGGGTTGCGGGTGTTGATGAACACGCCGCCCTGGCTGATGTTGGTCGCCCAGTCGGTGAGGAAGCTCCCGACGCTCCGGTACGCCACCGGGATCTCGTGGTGCAGCCGCTCCGCGCGCCGCTTGTTGTCAGGCTTGTTGTCGGAGGTGTGCGCCACGGGAAAACTCTAGCAGTCGCACCTCCGAAGGCCAAGCGGCGATCGCGAAAGGCTACCGTGCGAGCACCAGGCGCACCTCGTGGCCCGCCGCGCCCCCCAGGGCGGCCGCGGCGCTCCCCTCCCGCTCGGCGACCTCCACGCGTCCGCCGCTCCCCAGGTAGGCCACGAGCTCACCCCGCTCGCCCTCACCGAAGGTGCGGACCCAGCGGACCGGCCGCCCTTCGAGCGCCGCCTGGACCACCTCCTGCCCGCCGAGGTCCGCCGCGGTGACCGACGTGAGGAGGTTCCCGAAGGAATCCGCGGCCAGGGTGGTGCCGGCGAGCTCGCGGCCACGCCGCCGCGCGACCGGCCACTCGAGCCGCACCGGGTCCGGCGCCGCGGGCCCGAGCGCCGTGGGGTCGGTGCCGGAGGCGAGGAGGGCGGCTGCGGGGGCGAAGAGGTCGCGGCCGTGGAACGTCGCCGAGACGGGGGACGGCACCGTCTCACCCGGGACGATCTGGCGCACCCGTGCGCCCGGCCCCAGGAACGGCGTGAAGAGGCCGTTGTCGGGGCCGACGAGCCGCCGGCCCTCCGGGTCGACCACCGCGACCGCCCGGCGGGCGGTGCCCACGCCGGGGTCCACGACCGCGAGGTGGACCGCCTGGGACGGGAACCACCGCACGCAGGCCTCGAGCAGGAGCGCCCCCGCGAGCACGTCGTACGCCGGGACCTCGTGCGAGAGGTCGACGAGGCGCACGTCGGGCACGAGGCGCAGGAGCACGCCCTTCACCTGGGCCGGGTAGCCGGACCCGGCCCCGAAGTCGGTGAGGAGCGTGATGATCGGGCTCATCGCCCGGGCCTACACGGCCATCGTCTTCACGCCGGGGTCGACGATCAGCTTCGGCTCGGTGAGCCGCTGGACCGACTCGACCGTCTCGCCGGGCGCGAGCTCGCGCAGGACGAGCCCGTCCTTCGTGACGTCGATCCAGGCGCGGTCGGTGCAGAGCGCCGAGACGCAGCGCCGCCCCGTGATGGGCAGCGTGCACTCCTTCAGGATCTTCGGCTTCCCGTCCTTCGTGGCGTGCTCCATCGTCACGACGACGCGCTTCGCGCCGACGACGAGGTCCATGCCGCCGCCCATGCCCTTCACCATCTTGCCGGGCACGAGCCAGTTCGCGAGGTCGCCGCGCTCCGAGACCTCGAGCGCGCCGAGGATGGCGAGGTCGATGTGGCCGCCGCGGATCATCGCGAAGGAGTCGGCCGACGAGAAGAAGGCCGCGCCGGGGAGGACGGTGACGGTCTCCTTGCCGGCGTTGATGAGGTCGGGGTCCTCCTCGCCCTCGACCGGGTACGGGCCGACGCCGAGGATGCCGTTCTCCGACTGGAGGACGACCTCGATGCCCGCGGGCACGTAGTTCGAGACGAGGGTCGGCATGCCGATGCCGAGGTTCACGTAGAAGCCGTCCCGGAGCTCCCGGGCGACGCGCTGGGCGATCTGCTCTCGCTGGAGGGGCATGGTCGCGGTTCCTCTCAGGCGCGGGGCCGGACGGTCCGGCGCTCGATCCACTTCTGGTAGCCGGTGCCCTTCACGAGCCGCTTCACGTAGATGCCCGGCGCGTGGATCTGGTCGGGGTCGAGCCCGCCGACCGGCACGATCTCCTGGGCCTCGACGACGGTCACCTTCGCCGCCGCGCACATCATCGGCGCGAACTGGCGGGTGGTCTTGCGCCACTGGAGGTTGCCCCAGGGGTCGGCGCGGTGCGCGTAGACGAGCGCGAAGTCGGCCTTGAGCGGCAGCTCGAGGAGGTACTCGCGGCCCGCGATGACGCGGGTCTCCTTGCCCTCGGCCACCTTCGTGCCGACGCCGGTGGCGGTGTAGAAGCCGCCGATGCCGGCCCCGCCGGCGCGGATGCGCTCGGCGAGCGTGCCCTGCGGCACGAGGTCGACCTCGAGCTCGCCGGAGAGGTACTGGCGCTCGAACTCCTTGTTCTCGCCGACGTAGCTCGCGACGATCTTGCGGATCTGCTTCGCCTTGAGGAGGACCCCGAGCCCGAGCTCGGTCGTGCCGCAGTTGTTCGAGATGAGCGTGATGTCCTTCACGCCCTTGCGGTGCAGCGCCTGGATGAGGTTCTCCGGGTTCCCGCACAGGCCGAACCCGCCCACCATGATGGTCGCGCCGTCGGGGATGTCCGCGACGGCCGCATCGGCCGACTCGACGAGCTTGTTCACGAGGCCTCCTCTTCCCTGATGCGTTGGGGTCCGGGGTCCGGGCTGCGGCTACCGCTCCACCACGAGCGCGACGGCCTCGCCGCCGCCGATGCAGAGCGAGGCGAGCCCGCGCCTCGCGCCCTGGTCCTTCATCGCGTGGAGGAGCGTCACGAGGATGCGCGCGCCGGAGGCGCCGATCGGGTGGCCGAGCGCCACCGCGCCGCCCCGCACGTTCACCTTCTTCGGATCGAGCCCGAGGAGCTGGTTGTTCGCGATGGAGACCACCGCGAACGCCTCGTTGATCTCCCAGAGGTCGACGTCCTTCACCTCGAGCTTCGCCCTCTGGAGCGTCTTCCGGATGGCGTCGGCCGGCGCGATGGTGAACTCGACCGGCGCGCGGGCGGCGCCGCCGTACGCGGTGATGCGCCCGAGGACGGTGCGCCCCTCGGCCTTCGCGCGCTCGCCGGTCATGAGGACCACCGCCGCCGCGCCGTCGTTGATGGAGGACGCGTTCGCGGCGGTGACGGTGCCGTCCTTCTTGAAGACCGGCTTCAGGCCCGGGATCTTCTCGGGCTTCGCGCCCTTCGGGCCGTCGTCCTCGGCGACGACCGTCTTCTCGCCCTTCCGGCCCTCGATCTCGACCGGGACGATCTCCGCCTTGAATGCGCCGGACTTCCAGGCCTCGATGGAGCGGCGGGTCGACTCGACCGCGTACTCGTCCTGCGCCGAGCGCGGGATGCCCTGGGTCGTCGCGCAGTGCTCGGCGCAGAGGCCCATGTGCTGCTGGTTGTACACGTCCCACAGGCCGTCGTGGATCATGCCGTCGACGAGCTCGACGTTGCCCATCCGCGCGCCGGTGCGGGCGATGCGGTCGTAGTACGGCACGTTCGACATCGACTCCATGCCGCCCGCGACCGCGACCTCGGCGTCGCCGAGCGCGATGGCCTGAGCGGCGGAGATGACGGCCTTGAGGCCCGAGCCGCAGACCTTGTTGAGGGTCCAGGCGGGTGTCGCCTCCGGGATGCCGGCGTAGATGGACGCCTGGCGGGCGGGGGCCTGGCCGACGCCTGCCTGGAGGACGTTCCCCATGACCACCTCGTCGACGGCCGACGGGGCGACGCCGGCCCGCTCGAGCGCGGCCTTGATGGCGATGGCCCCGAGCCGCGGCGCGGTGAGCGCCGCGAGGGAGCCGAGGAAGCTGCCGATGGGCGTACGGGCTGCCCCCACGATGACGACGTCGCGTCCGGTCATGGCCTACTCCTCGAGCTGAGATCGGTGGTCCGGGGAGTCCCCGGCGCGGCGGAACATAGGGAAGGTCGTCCGCGCGCGTCAACCGTGTCACGCGCGGGGCCCGGCGCACGTGCTTCCAGGGGGCGCGGCCCCTCCCCGCGGAGCACGCTCCACGGGGCCCCTCCCCGGATCTGCTCCCCTGCGCTAGCGAGGGCTCGGGACGGGCGGGGCACCCCGGCGGCATTGCGCGTCCAGGGCCGGCGGCCTAGCCTCGGGCCCCGTGAAGTCCACCCCTTGCATCGCGGTCCATGGCGGCGCCGGGAACCTCGGCCCCGACGACCCGGCCTCCTCAGGGGACGTCGACGCACCGCGCCTCGAGGGCGCCCGGCGGGCGTGCGCCGCCGGGTGGGCGGTCCTCGCCCGCGGGGGCAGCGCGCTCGACGCCGTCGAGGCGGCGGTGCGGGCGCTCGAGGACGACCCGACCTTCAACGCCGGGCGGGGCGCCGTGCTGGGCGCGGACGGCGCGGCCGAGCTCGACGCCTCCATCATGGACGGGGCCACCCTCGCCTGCGGCGCGGTGGCGCTCGTGCGCGACGTCGCGAACCCGGTCACGCTCGCCCGGGCGGTGATGGAGCGCTCCCCTCACGCGTTCCTCGCCGGACCGGGCGCCTCGAGCTTCGCCCGAGAGGCCGGGATCCCGGCCGTCGAGAACGCCGCGCTCGTGACCGCCGCGCAGCGGGCGCGGTGGGAGCGGGCCCGGGCGCGGACGGCCCGCGACGAGCAGCGGGGCGGGACCGTCGGCGCGGTCGCGCGGGACGCCGCCGGGCACCTCGCCGGCGCGACCTCCACGGGCGGCATGCTGATGAAGCGCGCCGGGCGGATCGGCGACACGCCCATCATCGGCGCCGGCACCTACGCCGACGACCACCTCGCAGCGGTCTCCTGCACGGGCTGGGGTGAGCGCGTCATCCGGCTCTCGCTCGCGCGGCGCGCCGCGGACCTCGCGGCCGCGCCCGGCGCGACCGGCCCGGCCGCGGCGGCGCGGGCCATCGCGGAGTACGTCGAGCGCACCGGCGGCGACGGCGGGCTCATCCTGATGCCGCCCGCGGGCGAGCCCGGCTTCGCGCACGACACCGAGCTCATGACGCACGCGTGGACCGCGCCGGACGGCACGATCCACGCGAGGCTGCGGGTCGATCGGGGCTAGCGGCGGCGGACCTCGCCCGAGCCGCTCGTGCGCGCGTCGACGTTCCTCGCGTCGCCGAGGTAGACCACGTCGCCCGACCCGCTCGTGCGGGCCTTCAGCGCGCCACCGGTCATGCGGATCTCGACGTCGCCCGAGCCGGAGGTGGAGACCGACACGTCGCCGGCGACGGTGAGCTCGGCGCCCTTCACGTCGCCCGAGCCGGAGGTGTGCGCGTCGAGGCTGTCGGCCTTGCCCGAGAGGACGGCGTCCCCGGAGCCGGAGGTGGCCACCTCGAGGCGCTTCGCGGTGCCGGTCCAGCGGAGATCGCCCGAGCCCGACGTCTTCAGGGAGAGGTCGCCGCCCGAGCTGCCGTCGATGGTGGCGTCGCCCGAGCCGGACGTGGCGGCGCCCTTGAGCACCGGCAGCGTGATGGTGACGTAGGCGTCACCGCGGTAGCTCATGTTGCCCTCCTGCTCGATGACGAGCGTGGAGCCGCGGAGCTCGAGCTTCACCTGCGGCTGGAGGTTCTCGTCGATCGTCACGGAGATGGAGGGCGCGGGGCCGACGGTGATGCGGGCGTCGATCGAGCCGGACGTCTGCACGGCGTCGAACGCGCCCGGGATCGCGCGCTGCTGCGTGACCTTCTTGCCGTCCCCCTGCGTCCCGGGGCCCCAGTTCCAGGCCTCGGCGCTCGAGGCGGCGAGGGTGAAGAGAGCGAACGCGATCGCGAAGCGGCGCATGGGCAGGTCCTCCAGGGCGGAACCGGCCGGGAGGAAGCTGCGCGGCGGGGGCAGCCACGGGCCTATTCCCGCGACCACCCCCGCCAGGACCTCTCTCCCGGAGGCTGAAGGGACCTACGGGAGCGAGGCGCGGCTATTTCAGGGACCCCGGAGGGGCGTCTCGCGCGGCCGCGGGTCGAGTGAGGCGCCGGCGCAGGGCGCGCTCACTTCTGCGGGGCCGAGCCGGTGAGCTGCGGCAGCTTCCCGGCGATGTCCATGAACGGCTTCACGAGGTCGATCGGCAGCGGGAAGATGATGGTGGAGTTCTTCTCCGCGGAGATCTCGACGAGCGTCTGCAGGTAGCGCAGCTGCAGCGCGCCCGGCGAACGGGCGATGACGTCGGCCGCCGCGCCGAGCTTCTCGGACGCCTGGAGCTCGCCCTCGGCCGCGATGATCTTCGAGCGGCGCTCGCGCTCCGCCTCGGCCTGCTTCGCCATCGCGCGGCGCATCTCGTCGGGGAGGTCGACCTGCTTCACCTCGACCGCGGTCACCTTCACGCCCCACGGCTCGGTGTGGCGGTCGATGATCTCCTGGAGCTGGCGGTTGATCTTGTCCCGCTGGGAGAGGAGGTCGTCGAGCTCCACCTGGCCGAGCACGCTGCGGAGCGTGGTCTGCGCGAACTGGCTCGTCGCGAAGAGGAAGTCGGTCACCTGCAGGAACGCCCGATCGGCCTGGAGCACGCGGAAGTAGATGACCGCGTTCACCTTCACGGAGACGTTGTCGCGGGTGATCACGTCCTGCGGCGGGACCTGCTCGGCGGTCACGCGCATGTCGATCACGATGAGGCGATCGACGAACGGGACGATGAGGTTGAGCCCCGCGGTGCGGACGCCCGCGAACCGGCCGAGCCGGAGCACGACGCCCTGCTCGTACTCGTTCACGATCCGGACGCCGGAGAGGATGAGGAGGACGAGGAGGACGACGGGGACGAGGATGCCGATCGAGAACATGTCGAGGACCTCCATGAGCCTGCCTTCTGCCGTGCTGCGGTCCGACCGTTCTACCCGTTGGGCGGGTCGGCGGCCACCACGTTCACGACGAGGCCGTCCACGGACTCGACGCGCACGCGCGTCCCCTTCGGGAGCGGCGCCGCGCTGCGGGCGCGCCAGTACTCGCCGTGCAGGAAGACCTCGCCGCCGCCCGGGCCGACGTCCGAGAGCGCCTCGGCGGACGCGCCGACGAGCGCGGGGGCGCCGAGCGCGAGCGGCTGGCGCCGGATCGCCGCGACCTTCCAGCCGAGGAAGAGCAGCACCGCCGCCATCGCGATGGGCGTCGGCCAGACCACCCACGGCGACACCTGGAGCGCCCCGGGATCGAAGTGGTAGTCGGGTGAGGCCTTGTCGACGAAGAACAGCATGCCGAGCACGACGCAGGCCGCGCCGCCCAGGCCGGCGATGCCGTGGGTCGTGAGGTAGGCCTCGGCGACGAGGAGGCCGACGCCGACGATCACGAGCAGCACGGCGCCCACGTTCACCGGGATGAGCCGCGAGCCGAGGAAGGCGAGGAAGAGCGCGAGCGCGCCGGCCGCGCCCGGGAAGATGAGCCCCGGGTGGTAGAACTCGATCGCGATCCCGAGCGTGCCGATCATCATCAGGATCCCGACGACGTTCGGGTCGGCGAGGAACGACAGCAGCCGCTGGCGGATCGTCTGCTCGAACGGCACGACGAGCGCGCCCTTCAGGGCGAGCGTGCGCTTGCCGGTGCCGGAGGCGCGGATGGTGCGGCCGTCGGCCTTCGCGAGCGCGTCGTCGAGGCTGTCGGCGACGAGGTCGACGACCTTCAGCTTGACCGCCTCGGTGGAGGTCACCGACACGCTCTCGCGCACGGCCTTCTCG
Source organism: Anaeromyxobacter sp. (assembly GCA_046351695.1). GTDB lineage: Bacteria > Myxococcota > Myxococcia > Myxococcales > Anaeromyxobacteraceae > Anaeromyxobacter. The sequence goes on from JAXLYA010000006.1 coordinate 334,715, forward strand.
GCCCAGTCCTGCGGGCGGCCCCGGGCCTCGGCGATGGAGCGGGCGAAGGCGGCGGTGTCGTTCTCGACCTTCTTCGCCATGTCCTTGCCCGCCGACTGCTCGATGTCCTGGCCGCCGCCGAGCACCGGGTGTGCCGCGCCGATGTTGGAGGTGGGGTGCATCGCGGCGACGTCGGCGGCCATGGTGACGAACACGCCCGCCGACCCGGCCCGCGCGCCCGCGGGGCCGACCCAGACCAGGACCGGCACCGGGCTCTCGAGCATCGCCTGGACGATCTCGCGGGTCGCGTCGAGCGCCCCGCCGGGCGTGTCGAGCGAGATGGCGACCGCCGCGAACCGCTCGTTCCTCGCCTTCTCGAACGCCGCCTTCAGGAACTCGGCGGTGCCCCCGGTGATGGCGTCGTGCACGGTGACCGAGAGGACGCGGGGCGGACCGCCCTCCGGCGCCGGGGCGGGATCGCCGGCGAGGGCGCCGAGCGCGAGGGCGGCGGCGGAGACGGCCGCGAGCAGGCGGCCGGCGCGCCGTGGAAGGACGAGCGTGGTCATGCGGGCCTCCGCGGGGACTTCCCGAGCTCCTTCATGACGAGCTGGAGATCCTCCCAGGCCTTCTTCTTCTCCTCCGGGCTCCGCAGGAGGTAGGCCGGGTGGAACGTCGGCATGAGCTTCACGCCCTCGTAGCTCGACCAGCGGCCGCGGAGCTTCGTGATGGGCGTCGTCTCGCGCAGCAGCGTCTGCGCCGCGAACTTGCCGAGCGCGACGATGATCTTCGGGCGGATGGCGTCGATCTGCGCGCGCAGGTAGGGCTCGCAGGCCTCGATCTCGTCCGGCTCCGGGTTGCGGTTGCCGGGCGGGCGGCACTTCACGACGTTCGCGATGTAGACGTCGCCGCGCGCGTAGCCCATCGCCTCGATCATCTTCGTGAGGAGCTGGCCGGCCTTGCCGACGAAGGGCTCGCCCTGCGCGTCCTCGTCGGCGCCGGGGCCCTCGCCGACGAACATGAGCTCGGCCTGCGGGTTGCCGGTGCCGAACACGAGCTTCGTGCGCGTCGCGCCGAGCTTGCAGCGCTGGCACTCGCCGAGGCCGGCGCGGAGCTCGAGCAGCGCGGGGCTGCCGCAGCCCTTGTCCGTGAGCGCGTACGGGCCCGGGGCGGCGCCGCCCCTGGCGAGCGGGGCCGGGGCCGTGCTCGGGGTGGGCGCCCGGGTCGGGGTCGGGGCGGCCGGGTGGGTCCCCTCCGCGACAGCCCGCGTTGGAGGTGGACGGGCCGGGTCGGTGCGCGGCCCTCCGACCGGCTGCGCGGAGGTGGGCGCAGGCCCGGCGGGCGGCGGCGCGGGCGGCGGGGGCGCAGGTACCTGGATGGACGAGGGGTCCGGGATCTCCTCCACGCCGGCGGACGCCAGCCAGCCGAGGTGGCGCGCGGCCTCCGCGGCCACGGCCGCGAGCTCGGGCGTGAGGCGCTGTGTCCCCTTGCTCACATACCCCCCGAGGGCAGGACAGTCCCGGCTGGCACGGACGTTTGCAGAGGGGTGGATGCGGAAACTAGAATCCGAGTGCCCTCGATGACCCGACGCCTCCTCGTGACCGTGCCGCTCGCAGCCCTCGCGCTGCTCGTCCTCCTCGTGCCGACGGAGGCCCACGCGTGGGGACCGCTCGCGCACCTGTCCTTCTCGGCGCAGACGCTCGCCAACCTCGGCGCGGCGACGCCGTCGATGCGGAGCGTGCTCCAGGACTTCGGCAACGAGTTCCTGTACGGCTCGCTCGCGGCGGACATCGTCGTCGGGAAGAACATGGCGCGGTACCTGTACCACTGTCACAACTGGAAGGTCGGCTTCAACGTGTTCCGCCAGGCGCGCCCCGGCGCGGAGCAGGCCTTCGCGCTCGGGTTCCTCGCCCACCTCGCCGCGGACACGGTCGCGCACAACTACTACGTGCCGTTCAAGACGGTCGCGTCCTTCCACAAGTCGAACACGCGCCACGCCTACTGGGAGCTCCGCTACGACCAGCGGATGGACCGCGACCTGTCGCGGCTGGCCCGGCAGGTGTCGACGCGGGCCATCCGCGGGCACGACGACTTCCTGGAGCGGACGCTGGCCGGCTCGTCGGTGATCCCGTTCGGCGTGTCGCGGCAGCTGTTCCGGGGGCTCGTCGCGAGCGCGCGGATGTCGCGGTTCCACCACGTGTCGCGCTCGGTGCTGGCGCCGGAGCGGAACCTGCCGCTCGAGCAGGACCTCGTCGACGAGACGAACCGGATGGTGGTGGAGGCGATCGCCGGCATGCTGAACGAGGGCGAGCGCTCGCCCGCCGCGCGCGCCGACGCCACGGGCGGCCGGAACATCAAGCTGGCCGGGGACCTCCGAAAGCAGCTCGCGGAGCGCCTGGCGCGCCGGCTGATCGCGCCCGGGGACGCGCACGAGATCGCCGCGGAGACCCGCGAGAGCTTCCGGCGGGCGATCCAGGGGAAGCTCGTGCTCCCGCTGTCGCTCGCGAAGCTCGCGGCCTGAGCGGGGGGCGGACGGGCCCCCGCCCCCCCATCTCCCCTGGTCCCCCCCGACCCCAGGGCCCCCCATCTCCCCTGGTCCCCCCCCCGACCCCAGAGGCTCCCCCCGAGCCGAGGCAGCCGGCCTGCGGGCGCGCGGCCCTTTGGGGGGGATTCACCGTGCGTCTTACGTGGCGCGGGCCGCCTGCGCGACGGTCCAGGTTCATCGTGCTGCCAGGGTGTCCGTGAACGCCGAGCCGCGGGCAGACCACCCCGGCGCCGCCGGAGCAGTCGGTGCAGGGCTGGCTTCGCCAGTGAGCCGGGCTAGACGGGCGGGGCGCAGGCGGCGCCGAGCACGGCGCCCATGGCCCAGGTGCCGGGCGGGAACACGACATCCCGCAGGCCCTTGCGGAACAGCTCGAACGCCTTGCGGTACGCGTCCTGGAACGCCTTCAGCTCCTGCTGCGCCTCGATCCGCTTCCAGCGGTCGGACGCGGCGATCTTCGGGTTGAGCTTGCTGGGCGGCTCCTTGCCGGCCGGATGTTGCCACCACTGCTGCCGGAGCACCCGCCGCAGCCCGGCGAACTTGCGACGCTCGCCGTCCTCCGTCCTCGCCGCCTGCTGCTCGAGCGCGGCGAGCGCGCCCTGGACCGACTTGCGGTACCGCTCCGCCGAGAACCCCTTCGGCGGCACGAGCGCGAGCACCGCGCTGTCGGGCATGTTCCCGTCCTTGGAGAAGAACATCTCGGGGCGGGTGTACTCGCGCCCGGCGCCGAGCTCCTCGAGCGAGGACCAGAGCCCGGGCCACTGGCTGCCGTGCTCGATGAGTCCCGCCGCGACCGGGTTCGCGAGCGTGTAGGCCGCCTTCGCGATGACGGAGCCCTCGTCCTCGAGCGAGACCGCGCTGTAGCTGCCCGGGGCCCAGGCCGACTCGAAGCGGCCGTGAAGGGTGTTGAGGAAGAGCGCGAGGTTCATGTTCAGCTCCTGGGCGAAGCGAGGGAGCTGGCCGGCGGGATCGGTGAGGACGAGGTGGTAGTGGTTGGAGACGACGCACCAGGCGTGAAGCTGGATCTTGTGCCGCTGGGCCGCGACGGCGAGGAGGTAGCCGAAGGCGTTGTTGACCTGGACGGAGGGCACCATGAGGAAGAGTCGGTGCAGGCAGCGGCGCGTGAAGAGGTAGGTCTTGCCCGGGATGATCTGGCGGGGAGAGGTCATGGCCTCCCGCGCATTCCACGCCCCGTGCCGTCTCCAAACCCTTGATCCCCAACCATTCCGTCATCCCCGCGCCGGCCGCCCCGCGGACCACCGTCCAATCGGCGGACCTCTGGGTCGGGGGGGGATCAGGGAGACCGGAGTGAACTCTCGAGCGTCCCGGCCAGAGGGGAGCGGAGCGCCCGGAGCCTCTGCAGCGCCGCCTGGGCCTCCTGCAGGGCCCCGGACAGCGCCGCGGTCAGGCCGAGGTTGAACCAGATGGCATCGTCGCCGGGGCGGAGCGCGGCGGCGCGGCGGAGGGACTGGAGACCCTGGTCCGGCTTGCCCAGCATCGCCTGGCACAGGCCGAGGTTCATCCACGCGTGCGCGTCGCTCGGCATCAGGGCCACCGCCTGCTCCAGCAGCGGCAGGGCCGCCTCGGGGCGGCGGGCCTCGCCGTGCGCGGCGCCGAGCGCCTTCAGCGCGAGGTAGTTGTCGTCGGTGACCCGGAGCGCGTGGCCGTAGACGGTGAAGCTGTCCTCCCAGGTCGCGACCTGGCGGACGGTGAGCGCGGAGAGGGCGGCGAGCGCGAGGACGCTCGCGGCCACCACCCCGCGCCGCCACGCCGCCGACCGGCCCGCGAGCTCACCCGCGCTCCACGCGACCGCCACCGCGGGGCCGACGAGCGGCAGGTACGTGTACCGGTCGGCCATGCCCTGCAGGCCCACCTGGACCAGGCCCGCGACCGGCAGCAGCGTCACGAGGAACCACGCGTACCCGAACGCGAGCCACGGGCGCCGCGAGCGCTGCCACCACGCGAGGACGCCCAGCCCCACGAGCACGCCGAGCGCGAGCGCGACCCTCCACGCGACGAGCCCCCCGGGCGCGAGCGCGGGGTGCGGGTACGCCGCCGCGAGCCCGGCCGGCCAGACGAGCTTCCCGAGGTACGCCGCCGCGCCCAGCGCGGCGCCGCCGAGGCGCGCGCCGGCATCGAACACCACGAGGTCGTTCACCGCCCCGCCCGCCGCCTGCGCCTGGACCGCGATCCAGGCGCCCGCGGCCGCGAGCAGCCAGAGCGCCCACTTCTCGGCGACCCGCGCGCCCACGGCCCGCACGCGCGCGCCCGTCCCCATCCTCCCGAGCGGCCACGCATCCATCAGGACGAGCGCCGCGGGCAGCGTCACGAGCATCGCCTTCGCCATGAGCCCCAGCGCGAACGCCACGACCGCGAGCGCATACCGCCACCACGACGGCCGCCGCGTCCACGCCACCCACGCGAGCGCGGTCGTCCACCAGAGCGCCCCTGCGAGCACGTCCTTGCGCTCCGACACCCACGCGACCGACTCGACGCGCAGCGGGTGCAGCGCGAAGAGCGCCGCGGCGAGCAGGCTGCGCCACGTGCTCCCGGTGGCCGTGCGCAGGAGCGCGAACAGGAGCGCCGCGTTCGCCGCGTGCAGCGCGGCGTTCTCGAGCTTCTGCGCGCCGGCGTCGAGGCCGAACACGCCGGCGTCGGCGAGGTACGAGAGCCAGGTGAGCGGGTGCCAGTTGCCGAAGTAGAACGTCCCGAACGCCCACCGCACGTTCGCGGCGGAGAGCCCCTCGAGCACCCGCGCGTTCCGCGCGTAGTACGTGAGGTCGTCCACCACCACGTACGCCTGCCCGCGGACGCCGGCGTACAGCGCGGCCGTCACGAGCGCGAGCCCGGCCGCGAGCGCCCAGCCCCGCGGCGGCCTCAAGCCTTCGGCCTCCGCGCGTCCAGCACGGGCAGGATCCAGTCCAGGATCGACTCCGCCACCCGCTCCTTCGGCCCCTCGATCTCGGCGAGCTCGCTCGCGGACACGAGCGCCACCCGGTTCGTGTCGGCGCCGAACCCGGCGCCGGGCTGGCCGACCTTGTTCGCCACCACGAGGTCGCAGCGCTTGCGCTTGAGCTTCTCGCGCGCGTTCGCGATCACGTCGGTCGTCTCCGCGGCGAACCCGACGATGACGGGCGCGTCGGGCTTCCCGGCGTGCCGCTCCCCGAGCCGCGCGAGGATGTCGGGCGTGCGCGCGAGGACGAGGGTCTCCTCCCCCTCCGCCTTCTTGATCTTCTGCGGCGCCACCACCCGCGGCCGGTAGTCCGACACCGCCGCCGCCGCGACGAAGAGATCCACGCCCTCCGAGGCCGCCTCCACCGCGTTCGACATCTGCTCGGCCGTCTCGACCCTCACGACCTTCACGCCGCCCGGCGGCTCGACCGCGGTCGGCCCGGTCACGAGCACCACCTCGGCCCCCCGCCGCGCGGCGACCCGCGCGACCGCGTAGCCCATCTTCCCGGACGACGGGTTCGTGACGAACCGCACGGGGTCGATCGGCTCGCGCGTCGGCCCGGCCGTCACGAGCACCTTCCGGCCGGAGAGGTCGAGGTTGCCGAGGAGCCGCGACGCCGCGAGCGCGATGTCGGTGGGCTCCGCGAGCCGCCCCTCGCCCACGTCGCCGTCGGCGAGCTCGCCCGCGCCCGGGCCGACCACGTGGTACCCGCGCTCCTTCAGCGCGAGCAGGTTCTCCTGCACCGCCGCGTTCTGCCACATGCGCGTGTTCATCGCCGGCGCGAGCAGCACCGGGCAGCGCACCGCGAGGAGCGTCGTCGTGACGGCGTCGTCGCCCATCCCCGCGCGCGCCCGCGCGATGAGGTCGGCGGTCGCCGGCGCGACGATCACGAGGTCGGCCGCCCGCGCGTAGGCGAGGTGGCCGTACGTGAGGTCGAACGCCGGGTCGAAGAGGTCGGTGAGCACCGGGCCGCCGGAGAGCGCCTGGAACGTCAGGGGCTGGACGAACCGCGTGGCCGCCGGGGTCATCACCACGCGCGCGGTGCCGCCCCCCTTCACCACCAGTCGCACGACCTCGCAGGCCTTGTAGGCGGCGATCCCGCCGCCCACCGCCACGATCACGGTCCGGTTCTGGAAGCGCATGGCGCGCATCTTACCCGTTTGCCCGGCGCGCGCCCTTTCCAGGCCGGGGCGGCCGGTGTCATGCTGCCGCGCCGTGGACGGCCCCGAGCCCGAGACGCCCGAGACGCCAGCGCCGCCGGGGCCCGCCGGGACGGCGGGTGCCACCGGCTCACCCGGTGGCCCCGCGGAGACTCCCGGCCCCACCCGCTCGCCGGCCGGCGCCACCGGCCCCGCGCCGTCGCCCTCCGCCCCTCCCCCCGGCCCGCCGAGGAAGAGCGCCTCGCTGTTCTTCCTGGCCGTGATCCTCCTCATGCCGCTCGCGGGCCTGGCCCAGGGCTCGAGCATGCTCGGGGGCCTCCTCTGGTCCGAGCTCTTCGTGTTCCTCGTCCCGGCCCTCGTCGCGACCGCCGGCTCCGGCCTGCGCCTCCGCGCCTACCTCGGGCTCGGCCGCACCGATCCTTCCCTGCTCGTGCTCGGGGGGCTCGCCGGCGCCGCCGCGACCCTGCTCTCGGTCGTGCTCCAGGCCGGCGTCGTCCGGGTGGTGCCGTCCGCGTGGCTCGAGTCGTTCGACGTCGCCCAGCACTTCCGCGGCCCCGCCTGGGAGCGCTGGGCCATCGCCGCCACCGCCTCCCTCGTCGCGCCGCCGTGCGAGGAGCTGGCCTTCCGCGGCTACCTCCTCCGCACGCTGCGCCTGCGGCGCGGCGCGGCCTCCGCGATCGCGATCTCGGCCGTGCTCTTCGCGCTCACGCACCTCAACCCGGTCCTCCTCGTGGGCCTCGTGGGGCTCGGGGTCCTCTTCGGCTGGCTGGCCGTGCGCGGGGGCTCGATCTGGCCCGCCATGGCCGCCCACGCCGGCAACAACGCGGTCGTGTCGTGGGCGCTCGTGCACGCCGACGAGGCCGCCGCGCGCGACGCCGCCGCGGCGCCGCCGGAGGTGGGCCCGCTGCTCGCGACGCTGGTGCTCGGCCTCGCCGTGCTCGTGCCCGTGCTCGTCGCGTTCTCGCGCACCGCGGCCGCGCAGCCGCCGGCGGAGGACCCGCTCTCGCCCCGGGATCCCGCGTCGCCCCCGGGCCCGTTCCGGCTCGCCCGCGTGCCCTTCGCGCTCCGGCTCGCCATCCCGGCGGGCGCGCTCGCGCTCGCGGCGATCGTCCTCTCGCGCCGGTGAGGCTCAGGGCGCTCGCCGCCCCATCCACTCCACCACCGCCCGCCCCACCCGCGGCAGCCCGGCGGCCCAGGCCGGATCCGCTCCCGGCACCACCTCCACCGCGCCCGCCGCCCCGAGCAAGGCCCGGATCGCCTCCGGCTCCACGGCCGCCCCGCGCTCGGGCAGGACCACGAGCACCGGGACGCCCCCGGGGAGCGGCCCGGCGGGCGCCGCGGGGGGCGCGACGAGGGCCACCGCCGCGCAGCGCCCCGCCCCTGCGTCCACCGCGAGCGCGACCGCCGTCGCCGCCCCCGCCCCCACCCCCGCGATCACGACCGGCCCCCGGACGGACGCCTCGAGGTGGGCGAGCCCGGCGCGGGCGTCGTCGAGGGCGCGGGCCGGGTCGGCCGTCCCCTGCGAGGCCCCCACCCCGCGGTGCTGGAACCGGAGCGACGGGTGCCCGGCGCGCGCCGCGGCCCAGGCGAGCTCCGCGACGGCGGGCGCGTCCATGCCGCCGCCCGGACCCGGCGCGGGGCAGACGAGCAGTGCGGGTCGGCGTGACCCGCGGTGGAAGAGCCCCTCGAGGACCAGCGCGCCGCCGTCGGCGGCGACGAGCGCGGGGCGCTCGAGGAACTGGCCGGCGAGCACCATCGCCGGAATCCTACCGGGGCCCTGGCCGTTCGACGTGCAGATCGACACCAGGCGCCGTACATGGTCGGATGGAGCCGAGATCCGGAGGACCCGTGAACCGCACCCTCATCGCCCTGTCCCTCGCCGCCGCCCTCGCCCTCCCCGCCCTCGCCTCGGCCCAGCAGGAGCAGAAGCGCGGGCCGTCCACCGCCGCCGAGCGCCGCCGCGTCGTCGAGATCACGCGGCGCCTCGAGAAGGTCCCCTTCTCGAAGACCGCCGACGGCGACCGGGTGTGGCTCATGACCTGGATCGACGAGGTCCCGGACGTGAACATCCGGTACTGCCCGGGCCCGCTGTACGGGCTCATCGAGGGCCAGTACGAGGGGCGGGCCTTCTGGGTGCAGTCGCTCTTCGGGATGTCGGCGTACCTCGTCGAGCACTACCCGGACCGGGAGAAGGCCGACTGGGTCAAGGTCCAGGTCGCCGGGCTCGAGAGCGCGATCGCGTCCTACCAGACCGCGCGCAAGGCCGAGGAGGTCGGGAGGATCCCCGCGCTCGAGAAGCTCGTGAAGGCGAAGGCGGCCGGCACGCTCGCGAAGGTCGTGCGCGAGGAGATGGAGGCGTGCGACCCGAACTTCACGCCCATCCCGTCGGACGCCATCTAGAAGGTCCGCGGCGCCCTACCCTCGCCGCAGCACCATGCACTTCAGGTAGCGCCCCTCCCGGAACTGGAGCGAGACCGGGTGGTCGGGCGGCTGGCGCGTCTCGCGCACGAGCTGGAGATCGACCTTCGCCTTGAAGGCGGCCTCCTTCACGGCGTCGGTGAACTGCTCGGCCGAGACCCGCGCCGAGCAGGACGCCGTCACGAGGATCCCGCCGGGCGAGAGGACCGCGAGCGCGGCCCGGTTGAGCGAGGCGTACCCCGCGAGCGCCCCCTCGACCGCCTTCTGCGACTTCGCGAACGCGGGCGGGTCGCAGACCACGAGGTCGAACCGGCGGCCCTCCCGCTTGTAGCGCGCGAGGATCTCGAACGCGTCCTCGGTCGCGAACGCGTGGTCGGCCATGTCGAGGCCGTTCGCCTTGAAGTTCGCGCGGGCGAGCGCGATGGCGTCGGCGTCCACGTCGACGGTCACCACGTGCTTCGCGCCGCCGAGCGCGGCCGCCACCGAGAAGCCGCCGGTGTAGCCGAACAGGTTGAGCGCCTCGGCCCGGCCGCGGGCGAGCTCGCGCACCATCCGCCGGTTCTCGCGCTGATCCAGGAAGAAGCCGGTCTTCTGCCCGCGCCGCACGTCCACGAGCACCTTCATGCCGTGCTCGTCGATGGTGATCTGCTCCGGGGGCTCGGCGCCCCACAGCACGCGCCCCGAGCCCCGCTCGTCGCCGCCGCCCCCATCGTCGGCGTCGTCGCGGCCGATCTCGTCCCGCCCGAAGACGCCGGCGATGCCCGGCACCTCGGCGCGGAGCGCCTCCACGATCGCGGGCCGGTGGGGCGTGAGCCCCGCCGAGTAGAGCTTCAGGACGAGGAAGCGGTCGTAGCGGTCCACCACGACGCCGGGCAGCCCGTCCGACTCGCCGTGCACGACCCGGTACCCGGTCGTGCCCTCGACGAGCTCGGCCCGGAGCGCCTGGGCCCGCGCGATGCGCCGCCGCCAGAACGCCGCGTCGACCGCCTCGGCCGGCTCGCGGGTCAGCACGCGCACCGTGATGGCGGAGTGCGGGTCGAGGTAGCCGCGGGCGACGAAGCGGCCGCCCTCGGTCACGTCCACGATGGTCCCCGCGGCGAGCCCCTTCGGCGCGCGCTCGATGGCCTTCCTGAAGACCCACGGGTGGCCCGCCCTGAGGTGCCGGACGAGGTCCTTCTGCAGCGCGAGCTGGGGGACGTCGCTCATCTCCGTGCCTTCCTGACCTTGCCGGCGCGGCGGGCCTCGCCGGCCCTCGCCGCCCTGCCGGACCCGCGGGCCGGCCGGGCGCGCTCGGTGCGCGCCCTCGAGAAGTTGCCGACGACGAGCCCGGGCCGGGCCGCCCGGAGCGCCCGCACGAGCGCCGGGATCCCGAGCGCGGGGCCGCGCCCGCCGCGGTCCGCGGCGAGGGCCCAGTAGACGTCGGGGTCGATCGCGAGCGGGCGGGTCTGGATCTGGTCGACGCCGGCGTCCGCCACGAGCGCGGCGAGCGCCTCGACCTCGCCCGCGCGATCGGTGACGCCGGGGAACGTGAGGAGGTTGAGCGCCACGTAGGCGCCGCGCGCCTTCGCGGTGCGGATCGAGCGGAAGACGTCGGCGAGGCCGTAGCCGGTGGGCCGGTAGTAGGCCCGGTAGAGGTCCTCGTGCGCCGAGTTGAGCGAGATGCGCACGGAGTCGAGCCCCGCGTCGCAGAGCCTCCCGAGCGCGTCGGGGAGCGAGCCGTTGGTGTTCGCGTGGATCGAGCCCTTCGAGGTCTCGGCCCGCACGAGCCGGATCGCCTTCTCGAGCTCCTTCCAGCGCGTGAGCGGCTCGCCCTCGCAGCCCTGGCCGAAGCTCACCATGAGCTTCCCGCGGGCGCGGCCGAGGTGCCGGAGCGCGACCTCGGCCATCTCGGCGGCGGTCGGCGCGCGCGGGATCCGCTCGTGCGAGGACGGGGGCATCCCCTCCTGCGTCTCGGAGAGGCAGCCGACGCACGAGGCGTTGCACGAGGCCGACGACGGGATCGCCCCCTCGTCGCGCGCGTAGAAGGTGTTCTGCGCGGTGAAGCAGCGCCACTCGAGCGCGCAGCGCGCGAGCTGCCGGTAGATCGGGTTCGGCGTCTCCGCGAGCGTCCGCTCGACGAGCGCGGGCAGGTCGGCGGTCGAGTGCGACGAGGGGCTCCAGTGGCCGCGCCGGTCGGTGTGGAGCGCCCAGACCGCCGGGCCGTCCGGGCCGAGCGCCGCCGCCGTGTACGCCCACTGCGGCAGCACCGGCGCCTCCGCGGCGGTCGCGAGCGGCGGGCGCGCGGCGGCGGGCAGGAACGTGCGGGTGAAGCCGGGCGGCAGGGCCGCGCCGACCGCGTGCGGGACGAAGCTGCGCCGCCCGACGCGCACCTCGCGGAGCACGACCTCGGCCCCGGTCGCGGGGTCGATCCCCACGGGCCGCCGGCCGGGCAGGTACGTGAGCGTCGCCCCGTCGGGCAGGGCGAGCGGCCGCTCCCGGGGCAGGAGCGTCTCGCCACCCGAGCGGACCGCCGCGAGGAGGTCGGGATGGTCGTAGACGACCCCACGGTCGTCGGCGAAGAGGAGGCGCAGCATCGTCCGGCGGGGTCTTACCACGGAGGCAGGAACCACAAGAACACCTGCGGAGCCCTGAATTTCCTCGGGTTCCGGGCCGCCGCCCCCCGGCACCCCGAATGGACGGTCCGCCTGGCGGCCGGCCGGGAATCTACCGGCCGGGCGGCTGTTTCTCCCGGAAGAGCGGGAGGTTCGCTTGGCGCGGCGGCGGGGCGCGCGGTAGTTACCGATCCCGGGGAGCCTGATGTTCGACCTTCGGCAGAACGACCTGACGCGCGAGGAGTTCGAGGCGCTCGCGCTGCGCCACCTCGACCCGCTGTACTCGGCCGCGCTGCGGCTCACGAAGAACGACCGCGACGCGGAGGACCTCGTGCAGGACACGTTCCTGCGCGCCTACCGGTTCTTCGACAAGTTCGAGCGCGGGACGAACATCAAGGCCTGGCTCTTCAAGATCCTCACGAACACGTTCATCAACCGGTATCGCCGCTCGGTGAAGGAGCGCTCGATCGTCGAGGGCTCCGAGCGCGAGGCGGTGCACGAGCGCTTCGTCTCCCGGGACGCCGCCGACTACGCCGCGAACCCGGAGCAGTACTTCTTCGACCGCCTGCTCTCCGACGACGTGCTGCGCGCCGTCGACTCCCTGCCCATCGACTTCCGGATGGTCGTGATCCTCGCCGACCTGCAGGAGTTCTCGTACAAGGAGATCGCCGAGATCCTCGACGTGCCGGTGGGCACGGTGATGAGCCGGCTCTACCGCGGGCGGCGCCTCCTGCAGAAGGCCCTCGCCTCCTACGCCGTGGACTCGGGCGTGGTCTCCGACGACGGCGCCGAGGACGGCGCCCCCCTCGACCTCGATGCCTGGCGGAAGCGCAAGGGGCGCTCCGCCTGAACGGGAACGACCGCGCCATGTCGATCGAACCCCTGAACGCCGCGATGGACTGCACCGAGCTCGAGCGCTCCGTGGACGCCTGGCTCGACGGCGAGCTCGACGACCGGGACCGCACCGAGGTCGACCGCCACCTCGAGGGCTGCCCGCGCTGCCGCCCGCTCGCGGACGCCCGCGCCCGCCTGCGCCTCGCCACCCGCGCGAAGCTCAGGGAGGCCATGGGCCCCGCCGCCGCCGCCGGCGCGGCCCCGCCCGCGCTCCGCGCGCGGGTCGTGACCGCGCTCGCGAAGGAGCGCCGCCCCCTCTGGCGCCGCATGCTCGCGCCCGTGCCCATGGCGACGCTCGCCGCCTGCGCCGCGGGCGCGCTCGTCGTCATCGCGATGCGCCCCGACGACACGCTCCTCGAGGAGGCCATCGCGAAGCACCACCGCGACCTCCCCCTCGAGGTCACCACCGCCTCGATGGCCGAGGCCACCCTGCCCGCCTGGTTCACCGGCAAGCTCGACTTCAAGCCCACGCCCCCGAAGCTCGAGGACGGCGGCGCGCGGATGATCGGTGCGCGCCTCTCCCACCTCCGCGAGTGGCCGGCGGCCTACTTCCGGTACGCGCTCCCGCGCGGGAACGCGGGGCTGTTCATCGTGGACGACCCGTCCGGCAAGTTCGGCACGGCCGGCCGCGAGGTCCAGGTGGGACAGGACACGATCCGGCTCGCGAACGCGAAGGGCTACAACGTCGCCGTCTGGCGCCAGGACGAGATCGTCTACTCGCTCGTCTCGGACCTCGACGAGGGCGACCTCTTCAAGCTCGTGCGGGCCGCCCGGGCCGATCACCACTGAGGTCACCCCCCGGGCCGCAAGCCCCCGATACCGGCCGCGCGCTCGCGTCCCGATCGCGAGGGTCCCTATCCCAGGGTAAGCCCTCCGGCTTTACCGTTCCGGTGCACGCCTATAACATCGCGCACGAGCCCCGGGACCGCCTCCTCGCGGACCCGCGCCTCCACCCTTCATGGCACGCATCCTCCTCATCGAGAACGACGCCAGCTTCGCGGCCTCGCTGGCCAGGGTCCTCTCCGCGACCGGTCACGAGACCGAGGTCGTGGGCGAGGGCAAGGAGGGGCTCCTCCGCGCGACCTCCCAGCACCCCGACGCGATCGTCCTGTGCGTCGAGCTGCCCGACATGAGCGGCTACCTCGTCTGTCAGAAGCTGAAGAAGGACGAGGCGCTCCGGTCCATCCCGCTCGTCCTCACGAGCGCCGACGCGACCGAGAAGAGCTTCGCCGACCACCAGAAGCTCAAGGTGCGGGCCGACGCCTACCTGCTGAAGCCGTTCCCGCCCCAGACGCTCATCGAGTCGCTGCAGCACCTCGTGGAGCTGCCGGAGCGCCCCGCGGGCACGCCCCCCGACGAGGAGGAGCTGGTGCGCCTCGAGGACGGCGGCGACCTCGGCATGCCCTCCCTCGACCTCGACGCCCTCGGGGACGAGTCCCCGCACCTCAAGGAGGACGCGCGCCCCGCGGCCCCGGCGCGCGACGAGGACGACGCGTTCCTCGACTCGCTCATGGGGCTCGGCGACGAGCACCCCGCGGGCGACGAGGCGCCGGCGGACGACCACCTCGACGAGGCCCTCGCGCACGGCGGGCTCGAGCTCGACCTCGACTCCGAGCTGGTGGACCGTCCGCTCGGGGCCGACGACGTGGACGCCGCGGCGGAGGCGGCGCCGGAGGGCGCGCGCGACCCGATGGCGGAGCTCGAGTCGCTCCGCGACGACCGCGACGACGGCCCCGCGCCGAGCGCGCTCTCCCTCGACGACGACGACCTCCCGCCGATCCACCCCGCGAACGTGGACCTCCTCCGCGCCGCCGGGATGAAGCTGCTCGACGACGACGTGGGCGCCGGCCCGTCCGCGACCCCGCCGCCCGCGCCGGACCGGATGACCCGCCCGACGCTGCCCATCCCGGGCTCCTTCCGCGCCGCGCCCGCGCTCGATCTCCCGCGGCCCGGCCAGGCCCCGAGGTCCGCGGAGGCGACGCAGCCGAGCGCGCCGGTGACCTCCCTCCCGTCCAGCCAGGCCGAGCGGCTCGAGCGGGAGCTCGCCGAGGTGCGCGAGCACCTCGCCGACGCCCGCGCCGAGGTCCTCTCCCGCGAGTCCGAGGTCCGCCAGCTCAAGGAGAAGGTGGGCGCCACGAACCGCCGCGCCGAGCAGGCCGAGGCCGAGGTCCGCCAGCTGCGCACGGAGGCCGGCGAGCTCGACGAGCTGAAGGCCCGCGTCGCGGCCGCCACGAAGCGCGCCGAGGACGCCACCGGCGCCCGCGCCGAGGCCGAGCGCCGCGCCGCGGAGGCCGAGCGCAAGGCCTCCGACGCCGACCGCAGGCTCGCCGAGGTCCAGCGCCGCGCCGACGAGGCCACCCAGGGGGCCGCCGCCGCGAAGGCCGAGCTCGAGGCGCAGGCCGCCGCCGGCCGCGAGGCCGCCCAGCAGGCCGAGGCGCTGCGCGCGGAGCTCTCCTCGGCCCGCGCCGACCTCGAGGCCGCCCGCGCGGAGCTCGCCGAGGCGAAGGCGCACCCCGCCGTGGACCCCGCCGCGGGCGCCGCCCTGCAGGCGCGCATCGCCGAGCTCGAGGCTTCGTCCGCGAAGCACGAGGACCGGGTCGTGAAGGCCTACCAGAAGATCCGGAACGACGAGAAGGTGCGCGACAAGGTGAGGAAGGCCCTCTCCATCGCGTCCCAGCTCCTCGACGAGGGCATGGTCCCGGACCCGACCGCCGAGCGCCGCTCGTCGGCCTCCGCGGTGGCCACCCCCGCCCCGCTGCCCCGCCCCGAGCGCCAGGGCAGCTAGGAAACGCGGCGCGCGCGGCGCCGGCGCAGCGCCCCGAGCAGCTCGTCGAGCTCCGGGAGCCGCAGCGCGCGCGCCGCGGCGAGGTACGCGAGGCCGCCGGCCGCCACGGGCCCGAGCCCGAGCACGAGCTGGCGGACCACGCCGTGGAGGCCCGCCGCGGCGGTCGCCCGCTCCGCGCCGGCGAGGGTGAGCCAGGCCACGGCCGCCATCGGCGCGCACGCGAGAAGCACGCGGCCGAGCTGGCGGACGAGCGAGGGGCCGCCGAACCCGCCGTGCTCCTTCCTGAACGACCAGGCGAGCACGAGGTAGTTCACCCACGCGGCCGCGGAGGTGCCGAGCGCGACGCCCCGGTGGCCGAGCACCGGCCACAGCGCCGCGTTGAGCCCCACGTTCGCGAGCATGCCGGCGACGCTGCCGGCCACCGCGACCCGCGAGCGGTCGAGCGCGTAGAAGGCGGGGGCGAGCACCTTCACGCCCGAGTACGCGTACAGGCCGAGCGCGTAGCAGGCGAGCGCCTCCGCGGTGCCGCGGCTCGCCTCCGCCCTGAACGCGCCGTGCTCGTAGATCATCGAGATGATCGGGAGCGCGAGCACCGCGAGCCCCACCGCCGAGGGGACGTTCAGGAACGCCACGAGCCGCATGGCCGCGCCGGCGGTGTCCCGCACCCCGGCGTGGTCCTTCGCGGCGACGCGCTGGGCGATGCCGGCACCGGCGACCGTGGCGATCGCCACGCCGAACACGCCGAGCGGGAGCTGCATGAGGCGGAAGGCGTTGTTGAGCCAGGTCGCGCCGCCCTGCTGGTGGGAGACGAACCAGGTGGAGACGAGGATGTTCACCTGGGTCGCGGAGAGGCCGACCACCGCCGCGCCCATGAGCCGCCCGATGCGGCGGACCGCCGGGTCGGCGAGGTCGCCGCGCCCGACGCGAGGACGCGGCACGTGCCCCGCCGATGCGAGGCTCGGCACCTGGATGAGGAGCTGGAGCAGCCCCCCGAGCATGGTGCCCACCGCCCAGCCCATGACCGCGCGCTCCGGCGGCCACCCCGCCCACCACACCGCGACGCCCGCGGCGATGGAGCCCACGTTGAACATCGTCGACGCGAACGCGGGGGCCGTGAACCGGCCCTGCGCGTTGAGCGCGCCCATCGCCACCGACGCGAGCGAGACGAGGAGCAGGAACGGCATCATGACCCGGGCCAGCCGGGCGGCGAGCGCGGGCTCGGCTAGCCCGGGGGCGAGGGCCCCGATGATCTCCTCGGTGAAGAGCATCCCGAGGAGCACCAGCGCGCCGACGATCAGGCACACGAGCCCGGTCATCACGTCGGCGAGCCGCCGCGCGTCGGCCTCGCCGCGGTTCTGGCGCACGTCCGCGAACGTCGGCACGAAGGCGGAGGAGAGCGCGCCCTCGGCGAAGAGGTCGCGCAGGAGGTTCGGAATGCGGAAGCCGACGATGAAGGCGTCGGTGATCGCCCCCGCCCCGAAGAGCGCGGCGAAGAGCTGGTCCCGGACGAGCCCCAGGAGCCGCGACGACATCGTCGCCGCGGAGAGCCAGACGGCCCGCCCGACCCGCACCGGCCCGCCCGCCCCGGCGGCCGGCGGCGCCGGAGGCAGCGCCGCCACTAGTGCTTCCCGCCCACGTTCGTCTTCGACGCCATCTCCTTCTTCGTCAGCCAGGCCTTCGCCTGCGACTGGATGGTCTGCGGCACGTTGCGGTCGCGGGAGAGCTCCTTGATGTCGCGCTCCTGGAGCGTGAGCAGCATCTTGAGCGCGGTCGGGAGCGGGACCTTCGGGTTCTTCACGAGCGAGAGCTTGATCGCGTACGTCTTGAGGAACTCGCGGTTCGAGTAGATGTAGCGCAGCACCTCGCCGTGGATGACGCGCGAGTTGGCGAGCGAGAGGATCTCGCCGTCGGTGATGCGCGGGCTCGTCGCGGCCGCGAGGCACACGAGCTTGTTCGAGTCGCGCAGGAGCAGCGTGCGCGCCTCCTTGTTGCCCATGGTGGCGAGCTTCACCTTCTCCGAGACGGTCATCTTCATGACCTTCTGCGAGATGGTGAGCTTCTTCTGGGTCTCCTCGGCGCTCTCGGCGGCCCCGGTGGACTCCTCCTTCTCGTGCGCGAGCTCGGCCTCGTACTGGGCGAGGAGCCCCTCCGCCGTCTCCTCCGGCTCGGGCGGCTTCGCGGTCGGGTCGACGCCGTGGACGCGGATGTGGGCGGCCACGAGCTGGGGGACGTCGAGGAGGGTCAGGCCGTTGCGGACGCAGAAGTCGCAGGCGCCGTCGATGGAGGAGGCGAGCGCGTTCGGGTTCTGGCAGAGCGCGCGGATGATGGGGTCGTGGCGCAGGAGCCGCAGCTCGTTCTGGCGCACGATGTCCGCGAGCTTCTGCGAGACCCCGGAGGCGAACCGCGCGATGGTCTCGTCGGGCGTCCCCGGGTTGAGGAGCAGGAGCTCGAGCGCGGGCTCCTTCGAGGCGAAGCGATCTGCGAGCCAGTCGAGGACCTGGCCCTTCAGGTCCTCGGCGCGCAGCGCGACGCCCCAGATCTTGTCCGGCAGCCCCTCGGCGGTCTTCGCCGCGGTGGTGCGCACGCCCTCGTCCGGATCGAAGCTGAGCATGTAGAGCAGCGTGACGAGGTCGTCCGGCGCGACCGCCGGGACGAGCCCCTTCGCGCCCATCATCCGGAGCGGGGGCGGCGCCTTCTCGTCCGCGTGCTTCTGCAGCGGCTTCGGGAGCGTGTCGAGGGGGAGCGGGCAGTCGGGCATCTTCAGGCTTCCTCTCCGGCGGGCGGGGCCGGCGGGGCGGGGCGGGGCTCGGGCAGGCCGAGCGAGAGGGGCGAGAGCTCGAGGACCGGCGCCCTGCGCTGGCGCCAGCGGTGGCGAAGCTTCCCGAGCCAGACGTTCACGGGGTTCCCGCGGGGCAGGAACGGCAGCACCGGCGACGAGCGGCGGCCGAGCGCGAGGCGCGCGGCGGTGAGCGCCCCGTCCTCGGGCCAGAGCTCCAGCCCCCGCTTCACGTGGCGCACGGCGCGCTCGCGCTGGTTGAGGGCGAGGTGCACGCGGGCCGCGTTGAGGAGGAGCTCCGGCGAGGGGCCGGACGTGCGCAGCGCCTGGTCGCAGAGGAGCACGCCGAGGTTCGAGTTCCGCTCGACGAGGACCAGCGTCACACCGTACCAGCTCATGGCGCGCGGCTCGCGGGGGTCGGCGCGGTGCGCCCGCTCGAAGGCGGCGTGGGCCTCGTCGAGCGAGCGCGCCACGAAGGCGGCGAGCCCCCGCTCGAGGGCGTCCGCGCCTGGGCTCCTTCCCTCGGGGTTCATGGCCGGGCTCCCGGAGGCGGTCGGCGCCGCGCTCACCGGTTCCGCTCGTGCAGGATCCGCAGCCCCTGCAGCGTGAGGTGCTCGTCCACCTCGGTGATGGCCTTCGACACGCCCGCCACGAGCGGCGCGAGCCCGCCGGTGGCGACGACCGTCGGCCCGAAGCCGAGCTCGGCCGCCATCCGGTCGCAGATGCCGTCGACGAGGCCGACGTAGCCGTAGACGAGGCCGCTCTGCATCGAGGCGACCGTGTTCTTGCCGACCACCTGCGCCGGCCGGAGGAACTCGACGCGCGGCAGCTTCGAGGCGTTCCGGAAGAGCGCCTCCATCGAGATCGCGATCCCGGGACAGATCGCGCCGCCCAGGTACTCGCCGCGCGGGGAGACCGCGTCGAACGTGGTCGCGGTGCCGAAGTCGACGACGACGAGCCCCTTCCTCCACTTCTCGAAGGCGGCCACCGCGTTCACGACGCGGTCGGCGCCGACCTCGCGCGGGTTGTCGTAGAGGATCGGCATGCCGGTCTTCACGCCCGGCCCGACGAACATCGGCTTCACGGCGTTGAAGTAGCGGGCGCACATCCGCTCGAGCGCGAGCTGCAGCGGCGGCACCACGCTCGACACCGCGATGGCGTCCACCCGGGCCGGGTCCACGCCCTCCACCTGGAAGAGCTGCCGCACGAGGATGCCGTACTCGTCGGACGTGCGCGTGTGGCTCGTCTCGATGCGCCAGTGCTGGCGCAGGTGGTCGCCCTCGAAGGCTCCCAGGACCGTGTTGGTGTTGCCGACGTCGATGGCGAGCAGCACGGGCGGAGACTACTTTCGCCCACCCTGGCGGTCAACGCGGCCGCAGGAGCGTCACGTCCCCCGCCACGAACCGGCGTACCGTTCCGTCCGCCATCCGGACGAGGAGCGCGCCGGTCGGGTCGAGATCCTCGGCGACGCCCTCGTACTCGCCCTCGTCGGCCTTCACGATCACGGGCTGGCCCAGGGTCACGGAGCGCTCGCGCCAGCCGTCCAGGATGGCCTCGAACCCCTGCTCGGCGTGGACGTCCAGCCACTCCTCGAGCCCGGTGAGGCAGGCCGCGGCGAAGAGCGCGCGGGGGGCGGGCTCGCCGCGCTCGATGGCGACGGAGGTGGCGATCGGCTCGAGCTCCGGCGGGAAGTCCTCCCGCCGCATGTTGACGTTGACCCCCACGCCCACCACCACCCACTGGACGCGGTCGGGGTCCGCCGCGAGCTCGGTGAGGATGCCGCCGAGCTTCTTCCCGGACGCGTACAGGTCGTTCGGCCACTTGATTCCGGCCGGGACCCCCGCGTGGCGCAGGGCCTCGCAGATCGCGATCGAGGCCACGAGCGTCAGCTCGGCGGCGCGGACGGGCGAGAGGTCCGGGCGGAGCACCACCGAGAAGTAGAGGTTCTTGCGGGGCGGGCTCACCCAGGTCCGGCCGCGGCGCCCCCGCCCGGCGGTCTGGGTCTCGGCGATGACGACGGCGCCGTGCTCCGCCCCCTCCCCCGCGAGCTCCTTCGCCCGGTCGTTCGTCGAGCCCAGCTCCTCGTGGGCCTCGAGCTCCTGGCCGAGGTCGTGGGTGTTGAGGAGCGGCCTGAGCTCGAGCGCGGTGAGCCGGTCGGGCACCGCCGCGAGCCGGTAGCCGCGGGCGGGCACCGCGTCGATGCGGTAGCCGTGCCCGCGCAGCGCCTCGACGTGCTTCCAGACGGCCGCCCGGGAGAGCCCGAGCTTGCCGGAGATGGCCTCGCCGGACACGAACTCGTCGCCCGCCTCCGCGAGGAACGCGAGCACGAGCTCCTCGTTGCCTGCGGCGGGGTTGCCGGGGCCGGTCGAGGGCTCGGAGCCGTACTCGGAGTTGCTCCCGGGGCCGGGCATGAGGCCACGATGAAAGGCACTCCCCACGAGGGCCGTCAAGCGCGAGGACCGATGATCCGGGGCCCGCCCGCGGGTAGATCCCCGCGGGAGACCCGCCATGACCGCCACCGCCGCCGCCGTCCGCGACCTCGAGGCCCACCGGGAGGTGCTCACCGGGCACTGCTACCGCATGCTCGGCTCCCCCGCCGAGGCCGACGACGCCGTCCAGGAGACCATGATCCGGGCGCTCCGCGCGATCGACCGGTTCGACGGCCGGGCATCGCTCCGCACCTGGCTCTACCGGATCGCGACCAACGTCTGCCTGGACCTCCTCGCCGACCGCGGGCGCCGCGAGCGCCCGGTGGGGCTCGGCCCGGCCGGCACCGTCGACGACACGCTCGTGGAGCGGCCCCGGACCCACTGGCTCGAGCCGGTGCCCGACCTGCAGGCCGTCCCCGCCGACGGCGACCCGGCCGAGCGCGCCGCGCTCCGCCAGAGCATCCGCCTCGCCTTCGTCGCGGCGCTGCAGCACCTCCCCGCCCGCCAGCGCGCCGCCCTCCTCCTCGCCGACGTGCTCGGCTGGAGCGCGGCGGAGATCGCGGAGGCCCTCGCGACCACCGTCGCCGCCGTGAACTCGGCGCTGCAGCGTGCGCGTGCGACGCTCGCCGAGCGCGCGCCCGCGGTGGAGGGCGCCGGCCGGATCGGCCCCGAGGACGAGGCGCTCCTCGCCCGCTACGTGGAGCTCTTCGAGCGCTACGACATCGAGGCGCTCGCGCGCCTGCTCTGCGAGGACGCGGTGCTCTCGATGCCGCCCTACACGCTCTGGCTGCAGGGGCCGCGCGACGTGGCGGCCTGGATGCTCGGCCGCGGCATCGGCTGCCTCGGCTCGCGGCTCGTGCCGACCCGCGCGAACGGGCTCCCGGCGTTCGGCCAGTACCGGCGCGCCCCGGGCGGCGGCCACCGCGCCTGGTCGCTCGTGGTGCTCGAGCTCCGCGGCGGGAAGATCGGCGCGATGACCCACTTCCTCGACGTGGAGCACCTGTTCCCGCGGTTCGGGCTGCCGCTCGAGCTCCCGTCCCGGCCGGAGGAGGCCGGGGAGCGCGCCGGGCGGGGCGCGGACGTGACCTACATCGGCCCCTCGACCTGAGGGGCGTTGACGGGACCCCGCGACCGGCCTCACGCTCGGTCGCATGATCGGTGCCCCTCGAGCCCTGCCGGGACTCCTCTCGCTGGCCCTGCTGGCGGCCGCGCCGCCGCTCGCCGGCTGCGCCGACGGCCAGGGCCCGGCGACCCGCAGCGCCTCGGCGGCCGCCGCGAGCACCGCGGTGACCTGGTCGGTCGCCGAGGCCGGCGGCGGCAGCGTGAGCGCGACGGGGCTCTACTCCGCCCCCGCGGCCGAGGGCCTCTATCACGTGCGCGCGACGAGCGTCGCCGACGCGGCCGTGCGGGGCGAGGCGGCGGTGACGGTGAAGGCGGCCGGCACCGGGGGGCCCACCCCGATGGCGCTCCTCGCGCACGCCGACCCGTACGACGGCGCCCCCTCCGGCGGCGCGAAGGCGCTCGACCTCGGGGCCGCCCGGGGGCAGGTGCTCCTCTTCTGGAAGAACGACGGCAACGGCGGCGAGAGCCACGACGCCGCCATCCGCGGCTGGCTGCCGGGCGTGCCGGCCGCGTACGTGGTCGAGACCGCCGCGGCCGCCGCGGGGCCGTGGACGGCCCGGGTGACGGTGTCGACGAGCCCGCGGACCGGCACGTCCCAGAACACGCTCACGAGCCGCCAGCACCTCTTCTCGGCGGCCGGCGACCGCTGGCTGCGCGTGCGGGTGACCTCCGGCGACACGAACCTCGGCCGGGTGGACGTGCTCGACGCGACGAACGGGGCCGCCGACTCCTTCGTGATCTTCGGCGACTCCATCACCCAGTTCTCGGCCGAGGCGAGCCCCTCCACCTCCATCGCCGACCGGGTCGCGGCGCTGACCGGCGGCGCCCACCACCCGGTCGTCGAGGGCGCGGGCATCACCTACGACAAGTACGACGGCGACGTGCCCTCCGGGAACGACACCGACGCCCGCCAGCGGCTCCTCGACTACCTGCCGCTCCACCCCGGCAAGTACGTCGGGCTCGCCTACGGCACGAACGACTCGGTGAACGACGCGACCGAGGTCGCCGCGTTCAAGGCCGCCTTCCGCACCTGCCTCGACCGGATCCTCGCGGCCGGCAAGACCCCGATGGTCGCGACGGTGCCCTGGAACGCGGAGCAGACCACGATCGTGGCGCGCAACCAGCACCTCGCGGCGGTGCTCGCCGAGCCCGCCTACGCCGGGAAGTGGATCGCCGGGCCGGACCTGTACGCGTTCTTCAGCCAGGCCGCGAACCAGCACTTCATCACCGACGGCGATGGGCTGCACCCGAGCGTCGCGGGCGAGGGCGAGTGGCGCCGCCTGTGGGCGGAGGCCATCGTCGCGAACGCGTACAAGTGAGGCGGGCCTAACCCGCCAGCTCGAACGAGACGTCGACCGCGCGCGCGGAGTGCGTGATCGCGCCCATCGACACGAAGTCGACGCCGGTCGCGGCCACCCGCGGCAGCCGCTCGAGCGTCATGTTGCCGGAGGCCTCGAGGAGCACCCGGCCGGCGGCGCGCCGCGCGGCCTCGGCCATCGCGGCGTCGTCCATGTTGTCGAGGAGGACGATGTCGGCGCCGGCGGCGATGGCCGCCTCGAGCCCCGGGAGGTCCACCACCTCGACCTCGATCTTCAGCATGGCGCCGGCGTTGGCGCGCGCGCGGCGGACCGCCTCGGCGACGCCGCCCGCGGCGGCGACGTGGTTGTCCTTCACGAGGATGCCGTCGCCGAGCGAGGTGCGGTGGTTCTTGCCCCCGCCCGCGCGGACCGCCGCCTTCTCGAGCGTGCGCCAGCCCGGCGTGGTCTTGCGCGTGTCGAGGAGCCGGGTCTTCCCGCCGCCGGCGGCGAGCGCGTCGACGCACCGGCGGGTCGCGGTCGCGACGCCGGACAGGCGCTGCAGGAAGTTGAGGGCGGTGCGCTCGGCGGCGAGGAGCGCGCGGACCGGGCCGCGGGCGGTGCCCACGAGGTCCCCGCGCCGCGCCCGCGCGCCGTCCGGCGCGTCGAAGCGGCACTCCGCGCCGAGCTTCTCGAAGACCCGGCAGGCGACCGCGGTGCCGGCGAGGACCAGCTCCTCCTTCACGAGGAACCGGCCCTCACCGGTCGCGGCGGGATCGATCGTTGCCTCGCTCGTCACGTCGCCGAGGAGGAGATCCTCCTCGAGAGCGAGCTCGATGAGCCGCTCGACGTGCGCGGGGAGCGACATCGGATCTAGCGCTTCTTCTTCCCGGCCTTCTTCTTGGCCGCCTTCTTCGCGGCCTTCTTCTTCACGACCTTCTTCGCCGCCTTCTTCTTCGCGACCTTCTTGGCGGCCTTCTTCTTCGCCGGCTTCTTCGCGGCCTTCTTCGCCTTCTTCGCAGGCTTCCGCGCCGCGATCTTCTTCTTCACGGCCGCGACGGCCTCGGAGCCCGCCTCCACGGCGTTCTTCGCCATGTCGGTCACGGCGGCCACGGCGTTCTGCGCGGCCTGCACGATCGGGTTCTCGCTCGTGGGCGCGGGCGCGCCCGGGTTCATGTTCTCGTTGTTCTCCATCGGATCCCTCCTGGCGGTGTCGTCCGCGGTGCCCGTCAGCATCGCACGATGCGCGCTGAGCTTGCTCATCTTTTCGACGAGCTCATCCGCACGGGCCCTGTCCTTCTCCACGACCTCCGGCGGCGCCTTCGCGACGAACCCCGGGTTGTCGAGGCGCTTCCTGAGCCCCGCGAGGTCCGCCTCGATCTTCTCGATTTCCTTCGTGATCCTGGCCCCTTCGGCGTCGAGGTCGATCGCGCCGGCGAGGCCGACGCGCAGCTCGAAGCCGCTGCCCACCGCGACGGCGGACGCGGGACGCCTCGACGGGGGACCCGCGACGATCCGCACCTTCGCGTTCGCGAGCCGCTCGATGCGCGCGAGCTCTTCACGCACCGTGGCCGACGACGCGGGGTCGAGCGCGCCGACCTCGACGTCCTCGAGCGCGACCTTGTAGGGGACGTTCATCTCGCCGCGGACGTTCCGGATGGCGTCCACGACGCCGATGATGGCCCCGAAGCCGCGCTCGGCCCCCTCGTCGACCGCCCCCTTCGCGGGGTACGCCGCCGCGTAGATGGAGTCCGGCCACCCGTCGGCCTTCACCTTCCCGCGGAGCGCGTGCCACAGCTCCTCGGTGATGAAGGGCATGAAGGGGTGCAGGAGCCGGAGCGCGGTCGAGAGCGCATGGACGAGCGTCGCCCGGGCCGCCTGCCTGCGGGAGGCGTCGTCGCCGTAGAGCGCCTCCTTCGCGAGCTCGATGTACCAGTCGCACAGGTCGCCCCAGACGAACTGGTAGACCGTGGAGGCGGCGTCGTTGAACCGGAACGCCTCGAGGGCGTCGACCGTGTCGTTCACCGCGCGCTGGGTGCGGGCGAGGATCCACCGGTCGGCGGAGGTGAGCGCCGCGCGGGCGAGCGCGCCCTCGTGGTGCTCGTACCCCTCGAGGTTCATGAGCGCGAACCGGGTCGCGTTCCACAGCTTGTTCGCGAAGGCGCGGTAGCCCTCGATGCGATCCTTCGCGAGCTTGATGTCGCGCCCCTGGGCGGTGAGCGCGGCGAGCGTGAAGCGCAGGGCGTCCGCGCCGTACTGCTCGGTCATGACGAGGGGATCGATGACGTTCCCCTTCGTCTTCGACATCTTCTGGCCCTTCTCGTCCCGCACCATCGGGTGCAGGTAGACGTGCCGGAAGGGGACCTCGCCCTTGAAGTGGAGGCCCATCATCATCATCCGGGCGACCCAGAAGAAGATGATGTCGTGCCCGGTCTCCATGACGGAGGTCGGGTAGAACTTCGCGAGCGTGGCGGTCTGCTCGGGCCAGCCCATCGTCGAGAACGGCCACAGGCCCGAGCTGAACCAGGTGTCGAGCACGTCCTGGTCCTGCCGGAGCTCGGCCTGGCCGCAGGTGCCGCAGGCGGACGGCGTCTCCCGCGCGACGGTCACGTGGCCGTCCGGGCAGTACCACGCCGGGATCTGGTGGCCCCACCACAGCTGGCGGCTGATGCACCAGTCGTGGATGTTGCGCATCCAGGCCATGTACGTGTTCGTCCAGGACTCCGGGACGAACGTCGTCTTTCCCTGCTCCACCGCCTCGATGGCCGGCTGCGCGAGCGGGGCGATCTTCACGTACCACTGGTCGGAGAGGAGCGGCTCGAGCACGGTCTGCGAGCGCTGGCAGCGGCCGAGCGGGAGGACGTGCGGCTTCGTGCCCCGGTCGAGCCCCTTCTCGGCGAGGAGCGCCTTCACCTGCTTGCGCGCCTCGAAGCGCTCCACGCCCGCGAGCGGCCCCGCGGCGGCGGTCATCCGGCCGTCGAAGCCGATGACGGTGATCATCTCGAGGCGGTGGCGCTTGCCGACCTCGAAGTCGTTGAAGTCGTGCGCCGGCGTCACCTTCACGGCGCCGGTACCGAAGGCCGGATCGACGAGGATGCCGTCGGCGACGATGGGGAACTCGCGCCCGGTGAGCGGGTGCCGGACGCGCTTGCCGACGATGGCCCGGTAGCGCTCGTCGTCCGGGTGGACGGCGATCGCGGTGTCGCCGAGCATGGTCTCCGGGCGGGTGGTCGCGACCACGATCTCCGCCGTTCCATCGGCAGCAGGGCCGTCCGCGAGCGGGTACGCGAAGCTCCACAGCTCGCCCTTGTGCGCCTCCTCGTGCTCGACCTCGAGGTCGGAGAGCGCGGTGCGGCAGTCGGGGCACCAATTGATGAGCTTCTTCTCGCGGTAGATGAGCCCCTCCTCGTGCAGGCGCACGAAGACCTCGCGCACCGCGCGGGAGAGCCCCTCGTCCATGGTGAAGCGCTCGCGCTCCCAGTCGAGCGAGGCGCCGAGCGCCTTGTGCTGCTCGCCGATCCGGGAACCGTACTTCTCCTTCCACTGCCAGACCCGCTTCAGGAACTCCTCGCGCCCGAGGTCGTGGCGGCTCTTCTTCTCGGTCGCCTTGAGCTCCTTCTCGACGACCATCTGCGTCGCGATGCCGGCGTGATCGGTGCCGGGGAGCCAGAGCGTCTCGAAGCCGCTCATCTTCTTCCAGCGGATGAGGACGTCCTGCAGGGTCGCGGTGAGCGCGTGCCCGAGGTGCAGGGAGCCCGTCACGTTGGGCGGCGGCAGCACGATCGAGAAGGGCGGCTTCCCGGAGTGCTCGTTCGCATGGAAGTACCCCCGCCCCTGCCAGAACGGGTACCAGCGCGCCTCGACCTCGCGGTGCTCGTAGCCCTTCGCGAGCTCCGTCCGCGTCTCCTCGTTCATGATCGATGCTCCTGAGGCGACGCCGGACAGCGGCGGCGCCCGAATCTCGGGTTTGAAGGGAACCGTGGCTGTGGAGGTCCTCGAGGCCTTGAAGCCCGGGCGGTGATCAGCCCTGCTTCTTCACGAGCCGGTCGAGGTTCTCCCGGATGATGGTCTCCGCGAGCTGCGGGACCACCTCCCATACGATCCGCTCGATCACCTCGCGCGAGGCGCCCGTGAGCGCGGCGCGCAGGGCGGCCTCGCCGCCGTCCGCGGCGGCGGGACCGGCCGCGACCGGCGCGGGGGCCGGCGCGGGCGCGGGCTTCGGCGCCTCGGGCGCCTGCCCCGGGCTCGTCGAAGGGGCGTGGCCGGTCGAGGCCGCCGGCGGGACGAACTCGTGCATCGGCGCGAGCTCGGCCGGGCCGTCGTCGAGGCCGAGGTCGATGGCGAGCGGCTCCCTGGGCGCGGGGGCCGGCGCGGGTGCGGCCGCCGGCGCCACGGCCGCGGCGACGTCGCTCCAGTCGTCGGAGTCGGCGGGCGGAGGCGGCGCGGCCGGGGCCGGGGCGGGCGCCGGCGCGGGGCGCGGGGCGGCCTCGGCGCCGAGGCCGAACGGATCCTTCCGCGCGCTCGGCGCGGCGGGCGCGGCGGGCGCGGGAGGACGTGCCGCGGGCGGCGGCGCGGCGGGAGCGGGCCGCGGCGCGCCCATCGGCGGCATGCCGGGCTGGGGCATGGGAGGCCGGGGGGCCATGCCGGGCGCCGGCGGAGCGCCGGGAGGCCGGGCGCCCGGAGGCATTCCGGGCGGCGGGCGCGCGCCCGGAGGCATCGCGCCGGGGGGCATCGGCGGCCGTGCACCTGGAGGCATCGCGCCCGGCGGCATCGGAGGCCGCGCGCCCGGTGGCATCGCGCCGGGGGGCATCGGGGGCGAGCGCCCGGCGGCATCGCGCCCGCCGGCGGCATGCCCGGAGGACGCGCACCCGGCGGCATCGCGCCGGGCGGCATCGGAGGCCGCGCCCCTGGCGGCATCGCGCCGGGCGGCCGGGCGGCCGGCATGTTCGGGTTCGAGGGCGGGCGCAGGCCGGGCGGCGGCGCGGCGGGCCGCGGCGCGGCGGCGGGCGCGGCCGGGGCCTGCGGCATCGGCATGTTCGGCCTCGGCGCGGCGCGGGCCATGCCGGGCGCGGGCGCCGGCGCGGGCTTCCCGGTGACGAGCTCGTTCACCTTGTCGATGAGCGCCTGGCTCTCGAAAGGCTTGCCGATGTGGCCGTCGGCCTTCGCGGCGCGCGCGCGGTTCTCGTCGAACGCCTCGAACGTGCCGGAGAGGAGGAGGACCGGGATCTTCGCGAGCGCCGGGTCGGCCTTCACGGCCTCGCAGACCTCGTAGCCGTTCCGCTTCGGCATGACGACGTCCGCGAGGATGACGTCGGGCTTCAGCTCCCGCGCCTTCGCGATGGCGTCCTCGCCGTTGTCGACGGACGTGACCTTGTAGTCCTCGTTCGCGAACGTGATCCCGACCACCTTCTGGATGGTGATCGAGTCGTCGGCGAGGAGCAGGTTCTTGGGCATGGTGTACGTCCGTGAGCTCTCGAGTCCTGAACCGCTACGAAGTACCCCCGCCCCGAAGCTCATGTCAACAAATGCGCGGGTTTGTGGCCGATTTCGCCCCCTGGCGTCATGCGCCGAACAGCGCATCCCACGGAGGCCGCAGCACCTCGGCGTCACCCTCCGCGAGGCCGAGGACGCGGTCCGCCACGACGCCGACTCCGGTGCCACCCGCGTCGATGAGGAGCACGGTCCTCGGCGTGCCCGTCGAGCCCGGCCGCCCGGGCTCCACGACGTCGAACGGGGGCGCGTCGCCGTAGAGCACCCCCACGTCGATGACGGCGTGCAGCGCGCGGGCGTGATGAAGGAGCCCGCGGTGGTGGTGCGGCGTGAGCGGGACCGGCGCGAGGCGCGGGTTCTCGAGCACCTGCACGAGGAGCGAGAGCGGCACGCCGAACACGCGCCCGGCCCGCGCGAAGCGCAGCTCCCGGTCGGGCACGAGGCCGAGGTCCGGCGGCGGCTCCGCCGTGTGCTCGTCGGCCGGCACGATCGGCGCGAAGCCGAGCGACGAGACCGCGAGCTCGAGCGCGATCTCGCCCTTCACCACCATCACGCCCGCGAACGGCGCGGGCTGCGGGAGCGGCGTCGGCGCGGGCAGCTGGAAGAAGGCGACCTCGGAGAGGTCGGAGATGCCGTGGACCGCGTCGACCCGGAGCGCGACCGGGGGCGTACCCTCGGTGAGGAGCGCGAAGCCGGAGGGGCCGGCCGGAAGCCCGAGCACCGTGGAGACGAACGCGGTCTCCACCCGCTCGCCCCGCGAGAGCACCTCCCCCTCTCCGGGTGCGACCGCAGCGATCTCCCGGACGTGCGAGAGCCGGAGGGCGAAGCGCACACCGCCCGCGGAGAAGACGACGACCTTGCGCTCGGCGGGGAGGGAGGGCACGGGCGCATGATATACAGGTCTCGATGGGCTCGGCCGTCCTCCTCGTCGACGACGAGCGGTTCGCGCGCACGGTCTACTCGGACTACCTGCGCTCCGCCGGCTACGAGGTCGAGGTGGCCGAGGGCTTCGAGTCGGCCCTCGTCCTCCTCGCCACCCGCAAGTTCGACGTCCTCCTCACCGACGTGATCCTGCCCGGGTCGCGCGACGGCCTCGCCCTCATGGACGCCGCGAAGGGGCTCGACCCGAACATCGGCGTCATCGTCATCACCGCGCTCGACAAGGTCGATCCCGCGGTGCGCGCGATGCGGAGCGGCGCCTCCGACTACCTCGTGAAGCCGGTGACGCCGGAGGCCCTCCAGCTCGCCGTGCAGCGCTGCCTCGCCACCCGGGCGCTGCTCTCCGAGAACCAGGTCCTGCGCTCGCACCTCAAGCTCTTCGAGGCCGGCCAGCGCATCGCCTCCTCGCTCGAGCGCGAGCACCTCGTGCCCACCGCGCTCGCCGCCGTGGCGCAGGAGCTCGAGTCGCCGGCGGCGGCGCTCTTCGAGCGCACCGCGGAGGGGGCCTGGCTCCCGACCGGCGCCCACGGCATGGCGGGCGAGGAGCCGCGGGAGCTGCTCGAGCGCTGCCGCGGGACGCTCGAGGGGCTCGACGCCTATGGCGCGGCGCTCACCGCGGTGCGCCTCCCCGGCTCGACCGAGAAGGGCGCGAACCACGCGGCCCTCCTCACGGTCGTGAACGACGGGGCGCTCCTCGGCGCCGTCGCGGTGCGGGTCTCCGGCGAGAGCCGCCCGGAGGCCGCGATGGGCGCGGCGTTCCTGTGCCGCCACCTCGCGCTCGCGCTCGCGAACCTCGGCCGCCTGCGGCAGGTCGAGAACCTCGCGTACCTCGACGACCTCACCCACCTCTACAACGTCCGCTACCTCGACCTCGCGCTCGACCGCGCCATCTCCGGCAACCGGCCCTTCACGGTCCTCTTCATGGACCTCGACCGGTTCAAGTCGGTGAACGACCAGCACGGGCACCTCTCGGGCTCGACCCTGCTCGTGGAGGTGGCGCGGGTGCTCCGCAGCTGCGTTCGCGACGAGGACGTGGTCGTGCGCTACGGCGGCGACGAGTACGTCTGCCTGCTCGACGGCATCGACTCGGGCGGCGGCCTCAAGGTCGCCGAGCGCATCCGGCGCGCCATCGAGGACCACCGCTACCTCTCGCGCGAGGGTGCGCGCGTCCGCGTCACCGCCTCCATCGGCCTCGCGAGCTGGCCGGAGCACGCCTCCGGCAAGCGCGAGATCCTCGACCTCGCCGACCGCGCCATGTACCGGGGCAAGCGCACCACCCGGAACGTCGTCTACATGGCGAGCCACGACCTGCCGCCGGTGCCCCCGGGTGAGCGGGACGGCGGCGCGTAGCTGCGGCGAGTTGTCATAGGGGAAAAAGCGTGCGGCCAGGACCTGTAGGTCCTGGCCGCACTGACGACGACACCCGGGTTCCGCCCTTCAGAGCACGTAGTAGCGGTTGCCCTCGTCACCGGAGGCGGCTCGAATACCCGCCTGCCGTATGGGATCTACCTAACCTGCGGACATGGATCGGTCAATGACGAGATGCGTCATCCAGTGATCGCCGCAGGTTAGGCCGATCGGTTTCCCTAGTAATCCATGTCGTCCATGCCGCCGCCCATGCCCGCGGCGCCGCCGCCGGCAGCGGCCTTCTTCTTCGGCTTCTCGGCGATCATGGCCTCCGTGGTGAGAAGCAGGCTCGCCACCGAGGCTGCATTCTGCAGGGCGGTGCGGGACACCTTGGTCGGGTCGATGACGCCCGCCTTGTCGAGGTCCTCGAAGACCTCGGTGGCCGCGTTGAAGCCGTGGGCGCCCTTCCCCTCGAGCACCTTCGAGACGACGACCGCGCCGTCCCAGCCGGCGTTCTCGGCGATGCGGCGCGCCGGGCCCTGGATCGCCTTCGCGACGATCTGGCCGCCGAAGCGCTGGTCGCCCTCGGGGAGCTTCAGGCCCTCGACCGCGGCGAGCGCGCGCAGGTAGGCGACGCCGCCGCCCGGCACGATGCCCTCCTCGACCGCGGCGCGGGTCGCGTGGAGCGCGTCCTCGACCCGGGCCTTCTTCTCCTTCATCTCGACCTCGGTGGCCGCCCCGACGTGGATCACCGCGACGCCGCCGACCAGCTTCGCGAGCCGCTCCTGCAGCTTCTCGCGGTCGTAGTCGGAGGTGGTCTCCTCGATCTGGGCGCGGATCTGCTTGATGCGCCCCTCGATGTCGGCCTTCGTGCCCTCGCCGTCGACGACCGTGGTGTTGTCCTTGTCGACCGTGATGCGCTTCGCGCGGCCGAGGTCCTTCAGCGTCAGCTGCTCGAGCTTCAGGCCGAGCTCCTCGGCGATCACGTTGCCGCCGGTGAGCACCGCGAGGTCCTTCAGCATCTCCTTGCGGCGGTCGCCGAACCCGGGCGCCTTGACCGCGCACACGTTGAGCGTGCCGCGCAGCTTGTTGACGACCAGCGTCGCGAGCGCCTCGCCCTCGAGGTCCTCGGAGACGATGAGGAGCGGCTTCCCGCTCCGGGCGACCTGCTCGAGCACGGGGATGAGGTCCGCCATCGCCGAGATCTTCTTCTCGGTGATGAGGATGAACGGGTCCTCGAGGACGGCCTCCATCCGGTCGGGGTTCGTCACGAAGTACGGCGAGAGGTAGCCGCGGTCGAACTGCATGCCCTCGACCACGTCGAGCGTCGTCTCGAGGCCCTTCGCCTCCTCGATGGTGATGACGCCCTCCTTGCCGACCTTGTCCATCGCCTCGGCGATGATGTTGCCGATCGTCTCGTCGCCGTTCGCGGAGATGGTGCCGACCTGGGCGATGTCCTTCTTGCCCTGGGTCGGCTTCGACTGCTTCTTCAGCTCCTCGATGACGACCTCGACGGCGCGGTCGATGCCGCGCTTCAGGTCCATCGGGTTGTGGCCGGCAGCGACGAGCTTCAGCCCCTCCTCGTAGATCGAGCGGGCGAGCACGGTCGCGGTGGTGGTGCCGTCGCCGGCCTTGTCGGAGGTCTTCGACGCGACCTCGCGCACCATCTGGGCGCCCATGTTCTCGAAGCGGGCGTCGACCTCGATCTCCTTCGCGACCGTCACGCCGTCCTTCGTGATGGTCGGGGAGCCGTAGCTCTTCTCGATGACGACGTTGCGGCCCTTCGGGCCGAGGGTCACCGCGACCGCCTCCGCGAGCGTCTGGACGCCGCGCAGGATGGCCTCGCGGGCGGGCTGGTGGAACGCGATCTCCTTCGCCGCCATGTCTTCCTCCTGTTGCTGGGTGCCTGTTGCGAATTACTTCGTGATCTCGAATGGTTACCCGGCTCCGCCGGTTGGCAGTCGCCTCTGGCGGGCGCTAACATAACCAGGTGTCGGGGGTGGTCAAGCGGCCCCGGATCGGGAGCGGCTTGACCGTCCCCGCGTTCGGGCGTTTCGTCGGTCCATGCCGGGTCAGAGGCCGGAGGACGAGGTCGAGAAGCTCCTCGAGGCGTCCGCGGCCGCCTTCGAGGCGGGCGAGCTCGAGGAGGCGCTCGCGCGCGCCGAGGACGCCCTCGCGATCGAGCCCCGCTCGGTCGCCGCGCTCCACCACCGCGCCGCCGCCCTCGCCGAGCTCGGCCAGATCGAGGAGGCCCAGGCGGCCTACGAGAAGGCGCTCGTCCCGGGGAAGGACGACCCGGAGCTCCTGCTCGGCGCCGCCGACTTCCTCGTGAACGTGCAGGCGGGCGACGACGAGGCCGGCGATCCGGACCGCCTCGAGCGCGCGCTCGAGCTCGCCCGGAAGGGCGGCAAGCTCGCCGCGAAGGCCGGGGACCACCCGCTCGCCGGCGAGCTCGCCATCGTGCAGGCCGCCGCGCTCAACCAGCTCGGGCGGAACGCCGAGGCCCTCGAGCGGCTGCAGCGCGCCGACGAGGAGTCGCCCGACACCTGGCTCGAGCGCGCCGCCGCGCTCTTCGAGCTCTGCCGCTTCGACGAGGCCCGCGCCGCCGCGGAGCGCGCCGAGGCGCTCGCCCCCGAGGCCGCCTGGGCGCACCACCTGCTCGGCCTCGTCGCCGAGCGCCGCGGGGACGAACCGGAGGCGAAGAAGCGCTTCCGCCGGGCGCGCGACCTCGATCCGGACGCGTTCCCGCTCGCCGTCGGCCTCTCGCACCGGGAGTTCGAGCGCGTCGTCGAGGAGGCGCTCGAGGACATCCCCGAGGAGGTCCGCCGCTACCTCGCGAACGTGCCCATCACCGTCGAGGACCTCCCCGCCGACCACGACCTCCTCGGCTCCGACCCGCCGCTCTCGCCGGGCATCCTGGGCCTGTTCCGCGGCGCGCCCTACGGCGCGAAGGCCTCCATCGGCGACCCGTGGAGCCACCTCCCCTCGTCGATCGCCCTCTACCAGCGGAACCTCGAGCGCTACGCCCGCGACCGCGACGAGCTCATCCAGGAGATCGGCGTCACGCTCGTCCACGAGGTCGGCCACTTCCTCGGCCTCGACGAGGACGAGCTGTGGGAGCGAGGGCTGGGATAGCCGGCGCCGACGCCGCTCACCCCTCCGGCGGCGCCCCGGCCCTGACGAGCCGGCGGACCTGCTCGGAGATCCGGTCGAGCGAGCCGCGGAGGTCGGCCCACGCCGCCGCGGCGTCCTCGGGCCCGCCCTCGCCCGACCGCAGGAACTCGGCGCTCGAGCGCGCCGCGGCGAGCGGGTTGTTCACCCCGTGCGCGACCTCGGCCGCGAGCGCGCCGACGGCGGCGAGGCGCTCGCTCTCGGCGAGCCTGCGAACCGCCTCCTCGCGCGCCACGGCGAGCGCCCGCAGCCGCTGGCGCGCGCGCAGGTCGGAGATCCCGAGGAGGCTCCCCAGGGTGAACGCGGCGGCGAGGGTGACCCCCTCCGCGATCCGGTGGGGCTGCGCCGTCGTGGCGACGGCCTGGAGCCAGGCGGCGCCCGCGACGAGCGCCGCCGCGCTCGCGAGCCCGGCGAGGACGAGCTCGCCGGTGAGGACCGGGACCACGATGACGAGCACGAGGGTGAAGGGGTAGAGCGGGGACGCCGCGCCGCCGCTCCGGACCACGAGGGCGAGGTAGCAGGCCGTGGTCGCGAACGAGGCCGCGGCCCCGAGCCACCGCGTCAGCGCCCAGGGCCCCCACGCGAGGCTCGCGGCGGTCGCGAGGACCGCCGCCGCCCAGGCCGAGCGCAGCGCGAGCGCGCCCCAGTCCGGCCCGCCCGCGACGAGCACGTCCACGAGGTGCGCCATGAGGATGAGCGCACTCGCGCCGGTGAGCACCCAGGCCCGGCGCAGGAGCTCGACCCTGCGCCGGTGGTCGACCTCGTTCGGCACGCGGGGACGCTAGCACGGCGCGGCCAGGCCTCCCCCGCGTCACCGCGCCGCCCGAAACGAAGAGCCCCTCCCCTCGCTGGGGCGAGGAGAGGGGCGGGCCAGGGAGGAGAGGTTCCCCGGTGCGGCGGGCGGCGCGCGGAGGGGGCCGACGCGACGCCCTGCCGTCCTGCTTCACCCGGGAGCGCCCGGCGCGCGGTCACTCCCGGGTGGGTTGACGCTTCGGATCAGTTGTCGATCTCCGCCTCGTCGGCCGGGGCCGAGGTCGAGGCCGGGTACGGGCGCCAGCGGGCCTTCACGATCGTCGTGCCGGGGGTCACGGCCGCGAGGAAGGCCTCGAGGGTCATGCCGCCGCCGGAGAGGCTGTTGAGGGAGGCCTTCGAGAGGTCGATCACGATGCCCGCGATGGTGACCGAGGTCGCCGTCTTCGCCGTCACGAGGCCGCGGAGGAAGGCGCGGTCGGCGGCCTTGAAGTCCTTGAGCTCGAAGCGGGTCGCGTTGACCGCGCTGCCGTCCTTCGACATCGTGCCGCGGACCTCGACGGAGGTGCCGACCGTGGCGCCGGCGACGGAGAGGCCCTGGGTGGACGGGGTCACGTTCACCTTGATGCCGAGGACGGTGATGGTGCCGGCCGTCTCGTCCTTCGCCTCGACGTTCGCCTCGATGCGGACCGACGCCTTGAACTGGATCTTCGTGGCCGCGAGGACGCCATCGGCGCCGACCATGCCCTCGACCTCGACCTTCACGCCCTCGACGAGGTCGTCCGCCGTGCCGCCCACGTACACCGTCGACGTCGAGTACGAGACCTTGGTGTCGCCGATGCTGAAGCCGGTCAGGGTGAGGTTCGTGACGATGCCCTCGACCTCGTGCTCGCCCTCGTGCTCGGACTCGTCCTCGCGCTCGTCCTCCTGCTTCACGGAGAGGGCGAACAGCGCGCCCGCGTCGTTCTTCGACCCGTCGGTCTTCACCTCGAGGAAGTCGTCCACGGCGATGACCGGGGCGGGCGTGATCTTCGAGACGTCGATCTTCAGCGCGGACGTGCCGCCCTTGGAGAACGAGAGGTCGACGGTGGTGCCGTTCACGGCCACGACCCAGCCCTTCACCTCCTGGTCCTCGTTCGACCGGTCGTCGCGGACGCGGACCATCGTGGCCGAGAGGCCGCCCTTGCCGTCGCCGTGGCCGGAGACCTCGACGCGGGTCCCCGCCGTGAGCGAGGACTTCTCGACCTTGTTGCCGTGCCGGTCGACGACGTTCGTGTCGTCGTCCATCGAGACGTGGTGGCCCAGCACGTCGACCGAGTTCGCGTCGTGCGACTCGACCTCACCCTCGACCTCGTGCTCGAACTCGACCTCGGCGGCCTCGGCCTCCGAGCCCTCGGAGAGCGCGCCCGCGGCGGTGCCGGCGGCGCGGACGGTCACGATCATGCCGGTGACGAGGTACTTCGAGAGGTCGGCGTTCGAGGCGAGGGTGACGGAGGAGACCGCCTCGTCCGGCATCGAGAGCCGCGCGCCGGCGACCCGGTAGGTGGTGCCGTTGACGGTGAAGCCGGCGGCCGTGATGGCCGAGATGGCGCCGCGGGAGGTGGGGCCGGTGGCGGCCGGGCCGTTGCCGTCCTTCGGGCCGGCGGAGCCGCCGCAGGCGGCGATGAACGAGGAGGCGACGACGGCGAGGAGCAGCTTCGAGAGGGTGTCTCGGGAGGTCATGGTGGGTTCGTCCTTTCAGCCGGGACACACCGTTCGCCGCGGCGATGCGACACGCCTCCGAAGGGGCGTCTTTTCGGCCCGTCGGCGCGCGTTTCTGCGGGAGAATGAGGTGAGCAGCGAGGTCGTGCGGTGTGCGACACGGGGGGTGTCCCACGCCGCGCGCGAGCGGTGTAACCGCCACAGGAGAGCGGGACCTTGGCCGACGGCCCGAGCAGAGCCGCAGCGCTGTACCGCACCTACGGCCCCGCCGTTTACCGGCGGTGCCTGAAGCTGCTCCGCGACCCCGAGGTGGCGAAGGACGCCACGCAGGACGTGTTCATGAAGCTCGTGAAGGACATGGACCGGCTCACCGACGAGCACGCCCTGCCCTGGATCTACCGGGTCGCGACGAACCACTGCCTCAACCTGCTCCGCTCCCGCCGCCGCCGCGGGGAGGAGGTCGACGTGGCCGACGACGCCCTCGACCTCGCCCCCGCCCAGGCCCCGGGCTCGGCCGCCGGCGGCGACCACTCCCCGTACCCGGCGCGCGCGCTCGCGGCCTCGGTGCTCGCGCAGTTCGACGAGGGGACGCAGGCGGTCGCGATCGGCATCCTGGTCGACGGGATGGAGCAGGAGGAGCTCGCGGGTGCCCTCGGCATCTCGCGCAAGACCGTCCAGCGGCGCCTCGAGCGGTTCCTCGAGCGCGCGCGCGCCTTCCTGTCGGGAGCCGACGCATGACCTCGCCCGGGACCCCCTGCCCCTCCGACCTCGCCCTCGAGGCGCACCTCCTCGACCCCGCGGCCTCGAAGCTCGGGCCCCACCTCGAGGCCTGCGCGGGCTGCGCCGCCCGCCTCCAGGCGATGGAGCGCCAGGGCGAGGACTTCCGGCGCTTCGTCTACCCGGTCACGGTGGAGAAGGTGGAGGAGGCCGCGGAGAAGACGCGCCGCCGCTCCTTCTGGTTCCTCGCCCCGGTGCCGGTGTTCGCGGCGCTGCTCGCGGTCGTGATGCTCCGCCCCGCCACCCCGCCCGGCGACGACTACACCGGCCTCAAGGGCGCGACGGGCGGGGTCGGGCTCACCGTGTTCACGCCGGGGAAGGCCGGCGCGACCCCGCTCGCCGACGGCGCGCACCTCGGCGCCTCCGCCGCGCTCCGGTTCCGCGTCCGCAACGCCGAGCCCTGCCGGCTGCTCCTCTTCTCCGTCGACGCCGCCGGCGCGGTCTCGCGGCTGCACGCCGAGGAGGGCGCCCTCGCGCCCGGGCAGCACGACCTCGAGGGCGGCGCGGTGCTCGACGGCAAGGCCGGCCCCGAGCGGTTCTACGCGCTCTGCGCGGGCGGCCTCGCCTGGTCCGACGTCGAGGCGCTCGCGAAGGGCGCCGCCGGCGGCGGCCCGGACGCCGTGCGCCGCGCCGGGGCCCTCGGCGGCTCCGCCGCGAAGCTCGCCCAGACGAGCGTGCTCGTCGAGAAGGACGCCCCGTGACCCGCGCGCTGCACGCCCTCGGCCTCGCCGCCGCGGCGGCGGTCGCCGCGCCCGCCCCCACCCGCGCGGCCGCCCCCGCGCGCTTCGCGGTGGTCGCCGGCGCCAACGAGGGCGCCCCGGGCCGGCCGAA
This sequence comes from Anaeromyxobacter sp., assembly GCA_046351695.1. Taxonomy (GTDB): domain Bacteria; phylum Myxococcota; class Myxococcia; order Myxococcales; family Anaeromyxobacteraceae; genus Anaeromyxobacter. Next base: position 372,662 of record JAXLYA010000006.1, read on the forward strand.
GCTCTGGTTCGCCGAGAAGGACGCCGAGCGGTTCCGCCGCGCGCTCGTGGAGCTGGGCGGATTCGAGGACGACCGGGTCACGGTCGTCCCGGGCGCCCGCGCCGACGCGTTCCGCGACGCGCTCGCCGCGACCGACGCCAAGATGGCCGCCGCGCGGAAGCGGGGCGAGCAGGCCCTGCTCGTCGTCTACTACTCCGGCCACGCCGGCCCGGGCGGCCTCGAGTTCGGCTCGACCCGCGTCGCCTTCGACGAGCTGCGCGCGCTCGTCTCCGCCTCCGCCGCCGACACCCGCATCGTCATCGTGGACGCCTGCGAGGCCGGCGCGCTCACCCAGGTGAAGGGCGCCTCCCCCGCCCCGAGCGTCGACTTCGCGCTCCCCTCCCAGGAGGTGAAGGGCACGGCGTTCCTCGCCTCCACCGCCGTCGGCGAGGCGGCCCAGGAGTCCGGCCGGCTCGGCGGCAGCTTCTTCACGCACCACCTCGAGGTCGCGATGCGCGGCGCCGGCGACGCGGACGACGACGGCGTCGTCACGCTGTCGGAGGCGTTCCGCTACACCGCCTCCCGCACCGTCGCCGAGACCGCCGCCACCACGCAGGGCCCCCAGCACCCGACCTACGACTTCCGGATGTCCGGCCGCGGCGACGTGGTCCTCTCCGACCTGCGCCGCGCGGAGGCCCACCTGCGCGTCCCGGCCGACCCCGGCGCGCTCTACGTCCTGAAGGGGCCGAAGGGGCTCGTGGCCGAGGTGCAGGCCGGCCCCGCCCCGCTCCGGCTCGCGATGCCCGCGGGCCGCTACGACGTCGAGCGCCGCGCCCGCAACGGCCGCGCCTCGGGCGGCGTCTCCCTCGGCAAGGGCGACGACACCACCCTCCCCCAGCTCGAGCCGACCCGCTACGAGGTCGCGCGCTCGAAGGGCGGCCCGCTCCCCACCGAGAGCTTCGCCGGCATGGGTGTGCACGCGATCTCGCTGCCGGGCGGCGGCTTCGCCCCGGCGCTCCGTGGCGGCATCCGCCGGGAGCTCGGGCCGGCGGGGCTCGTCGTCTCCCTCGAGTACGCGGCGCGCGACGTGACCGACCAGGGGAAGCGCTACGCCTACTCGCGGATGGGCGCCTCGGCGGCGCTCATGCTCCCGGTGTTCGGCGGCTCGAAGCTCCTCGAGGCTGGCGTCTCCGGCGGCTACGGCTACGCGACCCAGACCTGGAAGGCCGACCGCCGCTCCTTCAGCGCGGGCGACGTGACCGGCGGCTTCGCGCTGCGGGCGTCGGTGCCGATCGGGCGCCTGCGCGCCGCGGTCGACGCCGAGGGCGGCGTCCGCACCTTCAAGCTCGACGGCGCCCGCACGACGCGCCCCGCGGCCTCGGCCGCGCTCGTCATCCTGTACGGGTTCTAGCGATGCGCGCGCTCTCCCTGACCTGCCTGCTGCTCCTCGCCGCCTGCGGCGACGGGCTCTACACCGCCGCCGGGCTCCCCTCGACCGAGGGCCCCGGGAACGGCAACACCTGCGACGCGAACCAGGTCGTCTGCGCCGGCGACGCCACGAACACCTGCCGAGCCGAGGGCACCACGCTCTGTGGCTCGGGGTGCCAGGACTGCACCGGCCTCGCCATCCCCGCGAACACGACGGCCGTCTGCAACCTCGGCCGCGCCGCCGACGGACACGGCGCGTGCGGCTACGCCTGCGCCGACGGGTTCTTCGCGTGCGCCACCGGCTGCTGCGGCGCGACCGCGGTCGCCGCGAGCGGGGACTCGAGCTACGCCGTCGTCTCGGACGGCACCGTGCACGCCTGGGGCGCGAACGGCGCGGGCCAGCTCGGCGACGGCTCCCGGATCGGCCGGACCACCCCGGTGCTCGTGAAGCTCGACGCCGGGGCCGTCGCGTCCGCGGTCGCCGCCGGGCCGACCCACGCGTGCGCCATCGTCGCGGGCGGCGCGGTCCGGTGCTGGGGCTCGAACGCGAACGGCGAGGTCACCGGCGCCGCCACGAGCGGCACCCTCACGACGCCCACCGCGACGCCGGTCGGCTCGGGCGCCGTCGAGATCGCCGCGGGCGGAGCCCACACCTGCGCCGTGCTCGGCTCGGGCGCCGTCACCTGCTGGGGCGCCCCGGCGCAGACCGCGGGCGCCGCGTCGATCTCCGGCGCGACCGCGATCGCCGCGGGCGCGAGCCACACCTGCGCCGTGGTGACGGGCGGCGCGGTGAAGTGCTGGGGCGCGAACCTCGTCGGCCAGCTCGGCGGGATCCTCTCGAGCGGCGTCGCGACGCCCGCGTTCACCTCGGGGGCGATCACCGCCGGCCCGATGAAGCACGTCACGGCCTACGGCGACCACACCTGCGCGTCGACCGAGACCGCGGCCGGCAAGGATCTCGTGGACGCCGTCTGGTGCTGGGGCGACGTGCTCGGCGCCACGTTCGCGCTGGCGGCGCCCCAGCTCACCCCGGCGATCCCGATGAAGGACGCCTCGAAGTCCACGATCCGCTCGACGGTCACGATCCTCGCGATGGGCCGCGCCCACGTCTGCACGAAGAGCGGAGACGGCGTCATCTGCTTCGGGGGCGACAACGCGCTCGGGCAGCTCGGCGGCACGCCCGCCGGGGCGAGCGAGGGCGCGGTCGTCTCGGGCTCCGACGCGGCGTGGAGCGCCTTCTCGGCGGGGAGCGACCACGCCTGCGCGATCCTGGGCTCGGGGGCGCTCCGCTGCTGGGGCGGCAACGCGGCCGGCCAGCTGGGCGACGGCACGACGACGACGCCCGGCACCGGCACCCTCGTGGCGCCGAAGGGCACCTGAACCCGGCCGTTCCTTCCGCCTCGATGGCGCGGATACCCGGCACTTAATGCCCAGCGATACCGTGCCGAAGAGCCCACCGGGAGGAAGAACCCGGTGCGGATCGCGGACTCCAGCGTGGCGATGGCCTCGCGCTTCACGGCCGAGCGCACGACCGCCCACACCGAGCAGCTCGAGGTCTGGGTCGGCCCGCGCGCCGGCCCGGCGGCCACACCCGCCCCGCAGGCTCCGCCGCCCCCGCCCGCCGACGGCGAGGCGATGGCGGCCGGCGACGCCACCGCGGAGCCCCAGGCGGCGTCGCCGCGGGACCAGGTGGACCTCGAGATCCTCCGCCGGACCTTCCGGCTCGCACGGCACCTCACCCAGGGCGCCGACGAGATCCGGAGAGCTTACGCCGACGAGGCGGGGACGGCCCGGGCCGCCCGCGAGCTCGGCGAACGCAAGCAGGCGGCCGCCACCCCGCGCGAAGCGGGGTGGGGCCTCGCCTACGACTCGACCACCGTGACGACGGAGCGCGAGGCCGTGAGCTTCTCGGCCGCGGCGCACGTCACCACGGCGGACGGCCGCACGATCGACGCCGCCGTCTCGCTCGCGCTCTCCCACGAGGAGACGCACGTCGAGACCGTGAGCCTGCGCGCCGGGGACGCGAAGCGGGTGGACCCGCTCGTGCTCGACCTCGCGGGGGCGCCCGCCGCGCTCGACGGCCGGATGTCGCTCGACCTCGACGGCGACGGCGAGGCGGAGACGACCGCCGCGCCCGGCGCGGGCGGCGCGTTCCTCGCGCGCGACCTCGACGGCAACGGCAAGGTCGACTCGGGCGTGGAGCTGTTCGGCCCCTCGAGCGGCGACGGCTTCGCCGAGCTCGCCGCGCTCGACCGGGACGGCAACGGCTGGGTCGACGAGGCGGACGCGGGCTTCAGGACGCTCTCCCTCTGGTCCCCCGGCGGCGCCCTCACGCCGCTCTCCGCCGCGGGCGTCGGCGCGCTCTACACGGGCGCCCATGCGACGCCGTTCGTCGTGAAGGGCGGCGCGATGACCGCGACCGGCCTCTACCTCCGCGAGGATGGCGCGGCGGGGACGATCCGGCACGTCGACCTCGACGTCTGACCCGACCCGGCAACTCCTGCCGGGTTTCCCTCCCCCGACCGAGCTCCCCACCGGCACTTAATGCCCGCCGGTATCGTGTCGAAGAGCCCATCGGAAGGAGGAGCCGGTGCGGATCGCCGAGTCCAGCGCGTCGATGAGCTCGACCTGGAACGCCGTGCAAGCGGCCGCGAACGCCCGGTTCCTCCGCAACGGTTACGCCGACGAGGCGGAGACGGCGAGAGCCGCCCGCGAGGTCGGCGCGAAGACGCAGGCGGCCGCCACCCCGTCCGAAACGGGGTGGGGCCTCGCCTACGACTACTCGAGCGAGCTCGCGACCGAGGCGGGCTGGTCGGTGCTCTCGCTCTGGGCGCCCTACGGCGGCATCCTCACGCCGCTCGCCGCGGCCGGGCTCGGCGCGCTGCGCACCGGCTCGCGCGCCTCGCCGTACCTCGTCGAGGGCGCGCTGACCTCGGGCCGGCACCTCGAGCTGGACGCGTAGGAGGGCCCGCGCACGATGGGGGATGGCGGGCTCACACCCGCTGCGAGCGGTCGCGCCCGAAGTCCGCGCCGACCCACTTCTTCCCCTTCACGATCCACTGGATGGTGTCCGGCACGCGCCCGAGGACCTCGGCGATGCCGCCGTGGACGACCACGAGGTGGTGGAAAGGGCACAGGGGAAGGATGTTCCAGGGCTCGTCGGGCCCGCCGCGGCTCCTCCACCAGACATGATGCCCGTGCTTCGCCAGGCAGCTGCACCCTGGCGCCTGGCACCGCGACATCAGGCTGCGCTGCTTCTGCGAGAGGGTCCGCGGCGGGACGACCTCGGCCCCCCAGACGGCGTTGAAGTGTCGTGCGAGGTCGCCGTAGCAGGCGCCAAGCTCGCGCTTGAGGTCGTTCCGGGCCTTGCGGGCCGCCCGGATGGCCTGCTCGACGAGCTCCGCCACCCGCTTCGGGACCCAGACGTCGAGCTCCCGCCGCGCACACATCTGCGCATCGAGCTTCGCCGCGACGGCCTCACGGAGCTCGACGACCGTGAGCCGGTGCGCGTCCGTCGCGACGGCCGCCCGCTCCGCCTCGGGGAGTGCCGCGACGAGCGCGAGCTTCGAATAGGAGAGGCCTTCCTTGCGGGCCCGCTGGAGGGCGGGGCTGTCCCAGACCTTCAGCTCGAGCGCCGCGCGCGCCTCGACCGTCCGCGGCGCGAGGCCGAGGCGCTCCTTGGCGTAGTGGCGGAAGTCCACGAAGCCGGCGCGGCGATGCGCCTGGGTGCCCTTCACGATGGCCGCGCAGTAGCCGATGACGTCGTCCCAGGCCTTCCGCTCCTGGCACAGACCGACGAGCGTCCCGTCGAGCTCCTCCGCGGTCGCGTACTCGAGCGGGACGACCTCGGGCGCGGCGACCTCGGCGTACCGCTCGAGCTTCGCCCAGTCGTCGGTCACGAGCTCGGACTGGAACTCCGCGACCTCCCTCATCGTCGGTTGCTCGTGCGGCAACCAGGCTTCGGCCGCGGTGTCGTCCAGGCCGGGATCCTCCTCGTCGGGCGCCCCCGGTTCCAAGGGCCCGAGATCGGCCTCGTCGACCGGATGCCCCGAGAGGAACTCCTGTGCGAGCGCCTCGAGGTGCGCTGCGCGCAGCGGGGTTTCGAGGAGCTCCTTCGCGAGCTCGAACGCGAGGTCGAGGTCCCTCCGGTCCTCGGCGCCGAGCGGGACGCGCAGGCGGACGAAGGTCTCCTCCACCGGTGCGGCGTCCGGCCCGTCGCCGGCTCCCGTACCGGCTCCGCCGCCTGCGTGCGCAGCGTCGTGCAACGCGAGCCTCACCGCGCGCTCGAGCCTGCGCACGGTCCATCGCCGGGCGCGGTCGACCCACACCGCCTCGGCGTCGCCCAGCGCGATCCTGAGGACCGTGAGCGCCGCCCGCGGCGTCACCTGCCCGGCGTGCACCGCTGCGCGGAGGAGCGGCCGCTTCTCGAGCCCGCGCGCGAGCTGGATCGCCACCTGCGTCGTGCGGCGCTTCATCCCGAGAATGTTCTCGGCGTAGTCCCCGACGTTCGCGAAGCCGAGCTGAGCGAGCCAGCGCCCGCCCGCGAGCGCCGCGAGGAGCTCGCCGATCGCGAGGTCGACCGCGTTCGCCATCCCGGCCGACCACGCGAGGACGCGCTCGTGCTCCTCGACGGCATCCTTCGTCCCCTCGATCCGGCGGAGGGCGGCGTACGTGAGCGTGGGCAGGTCGACGCGCGGCGCGCGCAGGTCCGGGCGATCGTCGAGCGGGCGCTTCGGGCCCTGCGGTGCCTCGGGAGCCGTGGCCTCCGTGACCGCGGTCTCCGCTGGCGCGACCTCCGCGATGCTGGCTTCCGCTGCATCCATCGTGCGTGAGCATCGCACCCCACTCTGACAGTGAGATCGCACGATCCAGCTGGGGCTCAGGGCAGATCCGAGGGGTCACCCCGTGCGGATCTGCGACTCGCCCCGACCGGAAGCTCCCGTTAGAACCCCGTCCATGCCCCGCGGCTCCGCCTCGAACGCCCGCGCCGTCGCCCGCGTCCGCAAGCTCTGTCTGGCCCTCCCCGGCGCCGTCGAGAAGCCCTCGCACGGCGAGCCCACCTGGTTCGCCGGCGAGAAGGGCAAGGTCTTCGCGACGCTCGACGACCACCACCATGGCGCCGAGCACCTGTCGATCTGGGTCCCGCTGCCCCTCGGCGCGCAGGAGGACCTCGTGGCGCGCGACCCGGCGCGCTTCTTCCGCCCGCCCTACGTGGGCGGGAAGGGCTGGGTCGGGATCGTCCTCGACGGGAGGCCCGACTGGGGCGAGGTGGAGCGCTTGCTCCGCGAGGGGTTCCTGCGGGTGGCCGGGGCGAAGCTGCGAGCTGTCCTCGCGGGTCAGCGACCCACGCGCCACGGCGCGGGGCCGTGAGGGGTGCTCCACGGAGCCTTCGTCCCCGGCAACACCTCGTGGCCCTCGAGCGGTCCGGACGTGATCCGCCAGACCTCCCCACCTGTTGCGTCGGCGACGAGCGCGCCGGCCGAGCGGCGACGTGCCCTCTGGGCGGCCCAGGCCCCGGCCGCGACGAGGCACCAGACCACCGCGAGGGCGACGCGCCCCTTGCTCGGCCCATCCCGGACAACGGAGAGGACCGCGAGGACCGCGAGGATCGTCGGGGCGACCGCCGCCCATGACACCTTCCGGCGCTCGCCGGCGAGCCGGACAAGCTCCTCACGCTCGTTCGGCTCGAGGGCACGCGCCTCGCGCTTCTCCCATGCCTCCTCCCCGAGCTCGGGCGCGTCCTCGTTCTCCGGGTCGAACGGATCCCCGGGCGCGTACGGACGTGGGAGGGCGCGGTCGCCCACTTCGATCGAGACGCCCCGGGCCGCCACGACGACCCGGCTCTCCGGGAGGACCGCGACGCGCCGCTCGCGCTCCGCGAACACGAGGACCACCGCACCGGCGACGTCGAGTTGAAGATCGCGGGCCCACGCGGCGGCGTCGCGGCCCAAGAGCAGCAGCACCGACAGGAGGAGGAACAGGGTCGTCAACGACCCGATCGCCGAGAGCGTGCTCGGGAGCGGCCCTCCCATGAACGCGGCAGAGGCGACGGGAACAGCGAGCAGCGCGAGGCGCAGCCACAGCCGGCGCCTCCGGGCGACCGCGAGGAGGCGGCGCGCGGCGCGCGCCTCGGTGGCCGACCACGGGCACGTGGCCGTCTCTGGGAGCCCCTCGAGCCAGGTCATTCACGCATCGTACGCCACCGGGCGCGCGACTCCAGCCCGGGGCCCTACCCCCTCCCCGCGAGCTCCTTCGCCTTCTTCGCCTTCCAGGCCTCGATCGCCGCGCGCAGCCGGGGCATCGCGTCGCGCGCCGCCTGGATGCCGGCCTGCATGCAGCGCTTCTTCTGCGTGAAGTCGAGCATGCCGACGCCGTCCACGTTCGGCGTGACGAGGACGTCCGCGCCCTGGCGGCGGAAGCCGGTGTTGACCGCGAACATGATGTTCGTCGACTGGAGGATCACGTCGACGACGCCCTTGATGTTGGTGTTGCCGACCTTCTCGCCGATGTCGACCGCGACGACGAGATCGGCGCCGCGGGCCCGGGCGACCTCGATCGGGATGTTGTCGACGACGCCGCCGTCGACGAGCAGCTTCCCCTGGTGCAGCACCGGCTCGAAGATCCCCGGGATGGCCGACGAGGCGCGCACGGCCTTCGCGACGCTCCCCTTGTCGAGCACCACCCGCTCACCCCAGTTGAGATCGGTCGCCACCGCGGCGAACGGCACCTGGAGCTGCTCGATGTTCTCGTGCTTCACGCGCGCCTTCACGAAGGCCTCGAGCTTCTCGCCCTTCGCGTAGCCCATGCCCATGACCGCGTTCGCGATGCGGAAGTCGAAGAGGTCGTCCTGCTCGAGCTGGAACGCGGTCCACTCGAGGTCGAAGCTGTCCCGGTCGCTCGCGTAGATGGCGCCGATGAGCGAGCCGACGCTCGTGCCGACGACCTGCGCGACGGGGATCCGCTCCTGCTCGAGCACGCGGATCACGCCGATGTGCGCGAACCCGCGGGCGGCGCCGCCCCCGAGGACGAGCGCGATGCGCGGCTCCGGGACCTGCACCGGCGGCCGGACCGGTTCGACGGCGGCCGGTGGCGGCGCCGGCTCGGAGACCTTCGGGGGCGCGGTGGGCGTGGTGGCGCAGGCCGCGACGGCGGCGAGCGCGACGGGTGCGATGACACGGTGCATGATGGCCAAGGATACGCTAGCTTCCCCGCGATGCCGACCACCCCTGCTCCGCGCGTGGAGGTGATCCGCGCACCCGACCGCGTCGTGCTGCGCTTCCGCGCCCCGCGGGGGCCCCGCGTCGCGCTCGGGATCTTCTTCGCCTCGTTCCTCGTGGCCTGGCTCGCCGGGACCGCCGCCGTGATCTCGATGTTCGCCGACGGCCGGATCGAGGGGCAGGCGGCGACGCTCGCCGGCATGTGGCTCGTGCTCTGGTGCGGCGGCGCGGCCATCGGGGTGTGGGGGCTGTGGCGGCTCGTCCTCGCCCGGGAGGTCGTCGAGGCGACCGCGGCCGGGATCGCGGTGCGCCGGGTGCTCGGGCCGCTCGCGACCGGGAGCCGGTACGAGGCCCGCCGGATCAAGCGCCTCCGCCACGAGCCCGCCGCCCGGGCCGCCTTCCTGTTCGAGTACGGCGGCGCCGCCGTGCGCTTCGGCCCCGGGACGCCGGCCGAGGAGGCGGGGCCGGCCCTCGAGGCCCTGCGCGCCGCGCTGCCCGCCACCGAGATCTCGCCGAAAAATTGACCGGTTGCGCTCGATATCGGACCTTGGGCTGGCATGCCCGAGCCGGTGATCGAGTCGATGGAGCTGGCCCAGGTTCTCGCCGAGGCCGAGGACATCGCGACCAGCGTCAACCAGAAGCTGACGAGCGCGCACCAGCTCCTCGCGTTCTTCACCGTGCCGAACCGGGCCGAGATCCTCCTGAAGGAGCGAGGCATCGACGAGGACAAGATCCTCGGGATCATGTCCGGCAAGCCCAGGGAGCCGGAGGGCGTCGAGCGCGAGCTGCGCGACCGCGCCCGCGACGTCGCCGCCTCGGTGAACGCCTCGGAGGTCGACTGCCTCCACCTCCTCATCGCGATGAGCCGCGTCCGCTCGGCCGCGGCGCACCAGCTCCTCTCGGCCTGCGGCCTGCAGCTCACGAGCCTGCGCAACGTCGCCCTCTCCTACTTCACCGCGCGGATGCCGCGGCGCCTGAAGGAGCTCCAGCCCGTCACGGTGCGCCCCGCGGCGCCTGCCGCGCCGCCCGCGCCGAAGGCCCGCGCCTCCTCGCAGGCCGCCGAGCTCCGCGCGGAGCTCGACGCCGAGCTCTCCCGGGCGATGGACGCGCTCGCGCAGCCGGAGAGCGACGCCGACCTCGGGCTCGAGGAGCCCGCCGCGACGCCCGCGCCCCGCCCCGCGCCCGCCGCGGCGCCCGCGCCCACGGCCCGCGCCACCGCGCGGCCGCGCTCGCCGCACGCGCTCGACCCGAAGGCCTTCCCCTGGCTCTCGCAGCTCGGCCGCAACCTGACCGAGCTCGCGGAGCAGGCCCGCCTCGACCCGCTCGTCGGCCGCGAGCGCGAGGTCGAGGAGGCGATCGACGTCCTCGGCAAGCGCCGCACGAACAACCCGCTCCTCGTCGGCGAGCCGGGCGTCGGCAAGACCGCCATCGTCGAGGGCATCGCCCAGCGGCTCCTCCACGGCGGCTCCGACCGCGTCGTGGTGGAGCTCGACATGGCGAGCGTCGTCGCCGGCACGCAGCTCCGCGGCTCCTTCTCCGAGAAGCTCCTCGGCATCAAGGAGGAGGTCCGCCGGGCCGACGGGCGGGTGGTCGTCTTCATCGACGAGATCCACACGCTGATGGGCGCGGGCTCGACCGGCGAGGGGCCGCAGGACGCCGCGAACGAGCTCAAGGCCGCCCTCGCCCGCGGCGAGTTCCCCTGCATCGGCGCGACGACCCACGACGAGTACCAGCGCCACCTCTCCCGCGACCCGGCCCTCGAGCGCCGCTTCTCGCCGGTGCTCGTGCGCGAGCCGACCGTCGAGGACACCGTCGTCATCCTCCGGGGCCTCGCGCCGCGCTACGGCCGGCACCACGGCGTGACCTACGCCGAGTCCGCGCTCGAGGCCGCCGCCCGCCTCACCGCCCGCCACGTCACCGACCGGTTCCTGCCCGACAAGGCGGTCGCCGCCCTGGACCTCGCCGGCTCGCGCGCCCGCCGCGCGAGGACCGCCACCGTCGAGGCGGACGATGTCGCCCGCACCGTCGCGAAGATGGCCTCCATCCCGGAGTCGCGGCTGCTCGCGACCGACCAGGAGCGGCTGCTCGGCCTCGAGGCCGCCCTGGGGGCGCGCGTGGTCGGCCACGCCGCCGCGGTCGCGAAGCTCGCCGCGGTGCTGCGCCGGAACTACGCGGGCTTCGCCTCGCGCCGGCCGATGGGCGCCTTCCTCCTCGCCGGGCCCACGGGCGTCGGCAAGACCGAGCTCGCGAAGGCGCTCGCCGAGGTCCTCCACGGCACCGAGGCCGCGCTCGTCCAGATGGACATGAGCGAGTGCTCGGAGCAGACCGGGGTCGCGCGCCTCGTGGGCGCCGCGCCGGGCTACGTCGGCTACGGCGATGGCGGCCAGCTCACCGACGCCGTCCGCCGCCGGCCCGCCTCGGTGGTCGTGCTCGACGAGATCGAGAAGGCGCACCGCGACGTGCTCATGCTCCTGCTCCAGGTGCTCGAGGAGGGCCGCCTCACCGACGGCCGCGGCCGCCAGGTCGACTTCTCGAACACCGTGGTCGTCCTCACCACGAACCTCGGCGCCCAGGAGGCGACGCGCTCGACCTCCGGCGCGATGGGCTTCGGCGCCGCGGAGCGCTCCGCCCCGCCGGTCGAGCGGGCCCTCGAGGCGGTCCGGGCCGCCGTGCCGCCGGAGCTCTGGAACCGGCTCGACGAGCGGATCGTGCTCGGCCCGCTCTCGCGGCCCGACGTCGCCCGCATCGGCCAGCTCCTCGTGGCCCGGTCGTCGGCCCGGCTGGAGGCCGAGCGGAAGATCAGGCTCGAGGTCACGGAGGAGGCCGTCCTCCACGTCCTCGACCACGGCGGCCTCGACGCCGCCCTGGGCGCGCGGCCTATGCGGGGCGCCCTGCAGCGGCTCGTGGAAGCGCCGGTGGCCGAGCGGATCCTCGCGGGTGCCTTCGGACCCGGCGACGTGGTCCGGGTGGACGCGGTCGACGGTGCGCTCGTGTTCGAGCGGGGCTGACCGCGACCCGCCTCGCGCGGGCGGAGTGGACCGTCATAGACTCGCCGGGTGAGCCGATCCACGCCGGCCCCCACCGCCGCCCTGGCCGGGAGCCTCGCCGTCCTCGCGGTCGCGATCGCGCTCGGGGCGACGGTGATCGGCCAGGCCGAGCGCGCCTGGCGCGCCGAGCAGCGCGCGGCCGCCTCGGCCCGGGCCGCGACCGCGGCGTTCGCGCTCGAGCAGGAGGTGTCCCGCGGCCTCTCCGCCACCTTCACGCTCGCCGCGCTCGTGCTCGTCGATCCCAGCTTCGAGGGCTTCGAGGAGCTCGCCGCCCAGCTCCTGCCTGGCTTCGGCGCGCTCGACGCCCTGCAGCTCGCGCCCGGGGGCGTCATCACCCGGATCTACCCGCTCGCCGGCCACGAGGCGGCCCTCGGCCATGACCTGCTCCGGGATCCGGATCGGCGGTTCCAGGCCCTCGAGGCGATGCGCACCCGGCAGCTCGTCGTGGCCGGGCCCTTCGAACTGCGGCAGGGCGGCGTCGGCCTCGTCGGGCGCTTCGCCGTGTACGTCCGCGACCCGCGCGCGCCGCTCGGCGAGCGCTTCTGGGGCTTCACCACGGCCGTGCTCCGCGTCGAGCGCCTCCTCCGCGCGGCGAACCTGGAGCGCCTGCAGGCGGAGGGCTACCGCTACGCGCTCTCCCGGGTCGACCCGGAGCGCCAGAAGGTGGCCTGCTTCGCGGGCTGCGACGAGCGGCTCGAGGCGCCGATCACCTTCCCGGTCTCGGTCCCGAACGGCAGCTGGACGCTCTCGCTCGCCCCCGGCGGCGGGTGGCCCGGACCGCCCTGGCTCCTGCGCGCCTGGCTCGTCGCCGGGGCCGTGGCGCTCGCCTTCGCGGGGCTCTCCTGGAGGATCTTCCGGTCGCCCGCCGTGCTCCAGCGCGAGGTGGAGGCGCGCACCGAGGAGCTCGCGCGCGCCAACGAGGCCCTCGCGCGGGAGATGGCGCGGCTGCGCGCGGCGGAGGAGGCCGCCCGCGCCGCCGAGGAGCAGCTCCGCCAGTCGCAGAAGCTCGAGGCGGTGGGCCAGCTGGCCGGGGGCGTCGCCCACGACTTCAACAACCTCCTCACCGGCATCCTGGGCGAGGCCTCCGTGCTCGCGGAGCGGACGGCGCCCGGCACCGAGGAGCGCGAGTCGGTGGACGCCATCGCCTCCACCGCCCGGCGCGCCGCGGAGCTCACCCGCCGGCTGCTCGGCTTCGCGCGGCGCGAGCCCCTGCGGAGCGAGCGGTTCGACGTGCACGAGGTGATCCGGGAGCTCGGCAGGCTGCTGGGGAGGACGCTCGACGCACGCGTCGTGGTGGAGCTCCGGCTCGAGGCGCCCCGCTCGACGGTGAGTGGCGATCCCGGGCGGCTCCAGCAGGCGCTCCTCAACCTCGCGCTGAACGCGCGCGACGCGATGCCCGGGGGCGGCCGGCTGGTCGTCGAGACCCGGGTCGTCGAGCGCGACGACGCGTGGCGCGCGCGGCAGCACCCGGGCGCCGTCGCGGGGACGCACCTCGCGATCTCGGTGACCGACTCGGGGCCCGGCGTGCCGCCCGAGCTGCAGGGGCGGATCTTCGAGCCGTTCTTCACGACGAAGCCGCGCGGCCACGGGACCGGCCTCGGCCTGCCGCTCGTCTACGGCACCGCCGCCGCGCACGGCGGCGCGGTCGAGCTCGAGAGCCCGCCCGGCGGCGGCGCCCGATTCGTCGTGTCCCTGCCGCTCGCGGACGGCGACGCCGAAGCCGGGCCGCGGCCGCGCCCCGAGCCGGCGCCCGCCGGGCGCGGCGGCCTCGTCCTGGTGATCGACGACCACGACGTGCCGCGCGAGACCGCGCTCCGGCTCCTGCGCGCGGCGGGGTACACGGCACACGGCGCGCCGGGCGCCGCCGAGGGCCTCGCCTGGTTCCGCCAGAACGCCGCGGCCGTCCGGGTGGTGCTGCTCGACGTGGCGATGCCCGGCATGGACGGCCTCGCCTGCCGCGAGGAGCTCCTGCGCGTCCGGGCGGACGTGCCCGTCGTCTTCACGTCCGGCTACGCGAGCGACGGGCGGGCCCAGGAGCTGGCCGCGCGGGGCGAGACGGGGTTCGTGCCGAAGCCGTTCGACGGCCCGGCGCTGCTCGAGGCGATCGCGCGCGCGGCGGGGGCCTAGCCCCTGGCCTTGCGCCGCACGTACACCACCTTCTCGACCTCCGCGCAGGCGAGCCCCTCCTCGGAGAGGAGCCGGATCGTGTACGTGCGGTCCACCGAGCGGGCCCCGGCGTCCAGGGCGGCGCGGATCGCCAGGAGCTCCGCCTCGTCGAGCCGGAGCGTCGCCCGGAGCGTGTCCCGGCCCGGCTTGAGGAACCGGATCGACGCCGCCTTGTCCCAGACCACGAAGTCCGGGCCGAGGTTCTTCATCAGCATGATCATGTAGAAGGGATCGACGGCGCCGTAGATCGAGCCGCCGAAGATCGTGCCGACGTAGTTCCGCGTCCGCACCGAGAGCGGCAGCTCGACCCTGACCTCGCGCCAGTCCGAGGCGATGTAGGTCACCCTCCCGCCGGTGCCGAAGTAGGCCGGAAAGACGTTGAAGCCGTGGCGGGTCACGCGCGTGCGGAGCGATTCGGGCATGCGCCCACGTTCTACGTCACGGACGGTTCACACGCGAGCCCCTCGGCGGTGGTAGGAGACCCGCATGGGCGAGGGGGCGGGCCAGGGTGCGCTCCGCGAGGTGGCCGCGGTGTTCCTCCGGCTGGGGCTCACCGCGTTCGGGGGTCCGGCGGCGCACGTCGCGCTGATGCAGGCGGAGGTCGTGGAGCGGCGCCGGTGGCTGAGCCGCGAGCGGTTCCTCGATCTCGTCGCGGCGGTGAACCTCATCCCGGGGCCGAACTCGACCGAGCTCGCCATCCACCTCGGCTACCTCAGGGCGGGCTGGCCCGGGCTCCTCGTCGCGGGCGCGTGCTTCATCGTCCCCGCGGCGCTCTCCACGGCCGGCCTCGCCTGGGCGTACGTCCGCTTCGGCGCCCTCCCCGACGCGGTGGCGGTGCTCGCCGCCGTGAAGCCGGTCGTGTTCGTGGTGATCGCCGACGCGCTCTGGAAGTTCCTCCGGACCACCGTGCGCCGGCCCGCCGACGGCCTCCTCGCCGCGACCGCGCTCGCGGCGGCGGCCCTCGGCGCGCCCGAGCTCGGGGTGCTCCTCGGCGGCGGGCTCCTCGCCTCGCTCCGCGCGGGCCCCGCGGGCGGCGTCGCGGCCGGGCTCGCCGTGCCGCTCGCCGGGCCGGTCATGGGAGCCGCGCCGCCGGCCGGGCCGGCCACCGCCGCCGGGCTGTTCTGGGTGTTCGCGAAGATCGGCTCGGTGCTCTTCGGCTCGGGCTACGTGCTGCTCGCGTTCCTGCGCGCCGAGCTCGTCGAGCGGCTCGGCTGGCTCACGGCGCCGCAGCTCCTCGACGCGGTCGCGGCGGGCCAGCTCACGCCGGGCCCCGTCTTCTCGACCGCCACGTTCGTCGGCTGGCTGGCCGGCGGGCCCGCGGGCGCGGCCGCGGCCACCGCCGGGATCTTCCTCCCCGCGTTCGTCTTCGTCGCGCTCTCCGGCCCGCTGGTGCCGCGCCTCAGGGCCTCGCCCCGGGCGCGGGCGTTCCTCGAGGGCGTCGTGCTCGCCTCGCTCGGCCTCATGGCGCTCGTGACGGCGCAGCTCGGCGCCGAAGCGTTCAATTCGATCACCCGGATCATGATCGGGCTCGGAGCGGCCGCCCTCCTGATCCGCTCGAAAGTCGGGTCCGCATGGCTGGTCGCCGGCGCCGCCGCGGCGGGCTGGGCGCTCGCGCTCCTCCGTTGACGGAACGTCATCGGGGCCACACCGGGGTCGACGCTGCGTCACACGGCGGAGGGCTCCCCGGGTACCCGTGAAGGTCTACCCTGCGTCGCACCTCGCGGGGGGGCGGCGTGGCCGAGGGCTCTGCAGCGCGCAAGGAAGCAGGGGCGACGGGCCCGGAGGCGCCGGGCTGGCTCGCGATCGCCGGCCCCTACGCGGTCCTCGTCCTCGGTGTCGCGCTCACCTTCCTCGTCTGGAGCTCGCTGCACGCGTCCATCGCCGTCGGCGGCGACCGGGAGCACGAGCGGCGGGTGCACTTCGTCGCCGAGCAGCTCTCCCGCCACCTCGACTCCGACGATGAGCTCCTGCGCGGCCTCGTGGGCCTGCTCGAGACGGGGGCCGAACCCAGCGCGGAGGTGTGGAGGGCGTACGTCTCGGCGCTCGAGCTGCCGGCGCACCACGCCGGCATCCGCGGCTTCGGCTTCGCCGAGTGCTCGGGCCTCGCGCTCCGCTGCCCCGTGAAGGTGCTCGAACCGCCCGACGCGGCGAACCGCAGCGTGATCGGCCGAACGCAAGGCCGACCGCGAGCGGCTGCGGGAGGCCGACGCGCGGCTCGCCGTGGCGTTCGAGCGCGCGCCGCTCATGATCTCGCTGCACCGGCTCGAGGACGCGAAGATCCTCGACGTGAACCAGCGGTTCATGGAGCTGACGGGCCTGCCGCTCCAGCAGATCCTCGGCAAGAGCCCCGTCGAGCTCGGCTGGCTCGACCCCGACGATTCGGCGGCCATCGGCGAGGAGCTCCGGGTGACGGGCCGGCTGGTGGCGCGCGAGGCGACCGGGCACCGCCGCGACGGCAAGACCCTCCGCGTGCGGCTCTGGGCCGAGACCATCGAGGCGCGCGGGGAGCGCTGCGTGCTCGTGACCGCCCTCGACGTCACCGAGGAGCTCGCCATGCGCGACCAGCTCGCGCAGGCGCAGCGCCTCGAGTCCGTCGGCCGTCTCGCGGGCGGCGTCGCCCACGACTTCAACAACATCCTCTCGGTCATCCAGGGCCACGCCGACTTCCTGCTGGCCGACCTCCCCGCGGACAGCGCGAACCGGGAGGACCTCCTCGAGATCCGGGACGCGTCCCGCCGCGCCGCGGTGGTCACCCGCCAGCTCCTCGCGTTCGCGCGCAAGCAGGCGGTGGCCCCGCAGGTGCTCGACCTCAACGAGGCGGTGCAAGGCCTGCTCAAGATGCTGCGCCGGCTCATCGGCGAGGAGGTCGTGCTCGCCTGGAGCCCCGGCTTCGAGCTCCCGCGGGTGCGGATCGATCCCTCGCAGGTGGACCAGCTCCTCGCGAACCTCTGCGTGAACGCCCGGGACGCCATCGAGGGCCAGGGGCGGGTGGAGATCCGCACCGACGCCCTCACGCTCGACGTGGCCTACTGCGAGGGCCGGGACGGGCTGACGCCGGGCCGCTACGTCCGGCTCACCGTGCACGACGACGGCGGGGGCATCACGCCGGACGTGCTCCCCCACGTCTTCGAGCCCTTCTTCACGACGAAGGCGCCCGGGAGCGGCACCGGCCTCGGCCTCGCCACCGTCTACGGCATCGCCACGCAGAACGGCGGCACCGTCGACGTCGAGAGCACCCCCGGCCGCGGCGCGACCTTCCACGTCTACCTGCCGGCGATCGCAGAGGCGCCGGCCCAGGGCCAGGCGCCCGCCCCGCCCGCCGCGCCGCGCGGCACCGAGACGGTGCTGGTGGTGGAGGACGAGGCCACGGTGCTGAGGCTCCTACACGAGCGACGTGCTGGCGAGGCGCGGCGTCACGGACACGGACGTGCCGCTCCTCCAGAAGCCGTTCACGCAGGACGAGCTCGCGGTGATGGTCCGCGCGGCGCTCGGCCCGGCCGCCCGGGCCTGAGGTCAGCCCTCCGCGCCGCGCCCGACCGGCGCCGGGGCCTCGTCCGCCGCGAGCCCCTCGAGGCGGCGCCGCCGCGGGCCGGCGATGACGAGGTGCAGCGCCGCGGCGAGGCCGCCGAGGAGCAGGCACGCGCCCCAGAGCACGCCGCCGCCCGAGCGCGCGAGCACCGCGCCGCCGATCGCGGGCGCGAGGAAGTTCCCGAGCCCCCAGCTCATCGAGAGCGCCCCCTGGTACCGCCCCCGCCGGTCCGGCGGGGCGAGGCTCGCCACGGTCGAGGCCTGGAAGGGCTCGCCCACCACCTCCCCCACCGTCCAGATCATGACCCCGAGCGCGTAGAGCGCCGGCGTGTGCCCCACGCCGTGGAACGCGTAGCCCGCGCCGGTGAGGAGCGCCGCGAGCGCGAGCACCCGGCCCGGGTCGCGCCGCGCCACGAGCGCCAGCACCGGCGCCTGCAGCAGGACCACCCCCGCGCCGTTCAGCGCCATGAGCGCGCCGTAGGTCGACGGCTCGATGCCGTGGCCCGCCATGTCGACCGGCAGCGCCACCTGGAACTGGAAGTAGACGAGCAGCGTGACGAGGTTCACCCCCAGGAACGCGAGCAGGTGCCCGTCGCGGAACGCCACCGACAGCCCGCGCAGGGCGGGCTCGTGCGCCGCGTGGACCGCCGGCCGGGTCTCGGGCACGCGGGCCAGCACGACGGCGGCGAAGGCGAGGCTGGTCGCGCCGTCGAGGACGAAGAGCGCCGCGAAGCTCCGCTCGGCCACGAACCCCGCCGCCGCGAGCCCGACCGCCGTCCCGAGGTTCACCGCCCAGTAGAGGAGCGCGTAGGCGCGCACGCGGTCGGGCGGCGGCACGACGTCGGCGACGGCGGCCTGCAGCGCCGGCCGGTAGAGGTCCCCGAAGAGCCCGAGGGCGCAGGTGAGCGCCGCCACCGCCCGGACGTCCCGCACGAACCCGAGCGTCACCGCCACCGCGCCGCCGATGACGAGCCCCGCCGCGAGCGTGGGCCGCCGCCCGACGCGGTCGGCGAGGAAGCCGCCGAGGAGGTTCCCCGCGACGGCGCCGAGCCCCCAGAGCGAGACGACGAGCCCCGCCTCGCCGGCGTCGAGCCCGCGCTCGCGCGTCAGGTAGAGGCTCATGAACGGCACGACGAAGGTCGCGAGCCGGTTCACGAGCAGGCCGGTCCAGAGCGTCCAGTAGACGCGCGGCAGGCCGCGGACGACGGCGGAGAGCGGTGGCACGGAGCGCAAGGTAGCGCGACGGTACGGCGGGCGACCACGTGCGGCCCTGCGCGGGGGGGCCGCGCGGACGCTCACCCCTCGCGGGCGGGCTCGGGGCGGTACAGGCCGCGCTCGGCGACGTAGGCGAGGACCTTCCGCGGCACGAGGCCGGAGACGTCCTCGCCGCGGCCGATGCGCGCGCGGACCTCGGTCGAGGAGATGCGCGGGAGCGTGGGCGCGCCCGCCACCGGCGGCCACCCCTCGCGCCCCACGACCACGACGCGCGCGAGCGCCTGCACGCGGTCCCAGCGGTACCACTTGTCGGTGTCCGGCAGGATGTCCGCCCCGACGAGCAGCGTGAAGCGGTGGTCGGGGTGCTTCGCGACGAGGTGCTCGAGCGTGCGGGCCGTCCGGCCGGCGAGCGGGTCGTCCCGGAGCTCCGCCTCGGCCCCGCAGACGCCCACGCCGCGCACGTGCCGGGCCGCGAGCTCGCACATCCGCAGGCGGTCCTCCCACGGCGCGAGCACCTTCCCGAAGGCGTGGCGCCAGGTGGGGAGGAGCCAGACCTCGGAGACCTCCTGGGTCGCGAGCGCCCAGTAGGCCGCCATCAGGTGGGCGACGTGGGGCGGGTTGAAGGACCCGCCGAGGAGCGCGACCGAGCGGGGCATCACTTCACCGAGAGCTTCGTCACCCGCTGCAGGGTGATCTTCTCCTTGCGGAGCTCGCGGGCGTCCTCGGAGAAGACCGTCATCTCGACGAGCACCGGCCCGGCGTCGAGCAGCACGAAGGTGGCCGGGCTGCCGTTCGGCGCGGGGCTGCGCAGGTGGCCCGGGGTCACGAAGCAGCGCGGCCCGATCCCGACGAGGGCCGCCTGCGCGCTGTTGCCGTGCAGGATGAGCACCGCGTTCTCGATGTCGTCGCGGGAGAGCTCGGACTTGTCGTGGACGAGGCAGGCGACGCGCCCGTCGACGAGGTCCACCTGCTTCCTCGGCACGGCCTTCGCCTCGTACTCCGGGCAGGCCCGGCTCGCGACCTTCACGACGTTCCTCAGCGGACCGGTGGTCGGCGGCCCGCGCCGCGCGAGCACCGCCTCGAGGTCGGACACCCGGCCGCCGAGGAAGAACACCCGCTCGGCCTGGGCGCGCACGAAGAGCTCGAGCGCGCGCTCGAGCGCGTCGAGGTTCCCGAACGTGTCGCTGACGATGCCCAGCCTCAAGGAACGCGCAGCCTCGGTGGAACCGCCGCCTCCGGACGAGACGCGGCCCAGGCGGACGAGCCTACCTCACGGGCCGTACCGCAGGTAGGGCGCCCGCCTCCGCGCGAACGCGCGGGCCTCGGCGTCCCCCGGCGCGGCCACCTCCCGGAGCCCCGCGCCCTCCTCGAGGGCCGCCCGCTCCCGGGCGGATCCCGCCAGGAGGTCGAACGCCGGCACCCCCTCCACGAACTCGTAGGTCTCGGTCCGCCAGCGGAACCGCCGCGGATCCTGCCGCCGGGCGTGGAGGACGGCGGCGAGGCCCGTCCGCCAGGGGCGGAAGCGATCCGGGTCGGTCACGACGAGCTCCACCCCGTGGCACCTCGACCCGGCGTGCTTGTCCCAGGTGGGCACGAACGAGGCCGGGCGGAAGCCCACGCCGGGGAGCCGCTCCCCCGCGAGGTCGGCCGCGAGCCGCACCCCGTCGAGCCACGGCGCGCCCATGAGCTCGAACGGCTTCGTCGTGCCCCGCCCCTCGGAGAGGTTCGTGCCCTCGAGCAGGCACATCCCGGGGTACACGAGCGCCGTCTCCGGGGTCGGCATGTTCGGCGATGGGAGCACCCACGGCAGCCCGGTCTCGCGGTACCGCGCGCCGCGGCGCCAGCCCTCGCAGGGCACGACCTCGAGCCTCACGTCGAGGCCACGCTCGGCGCGGAAGAGCGCCGCGAGCTCGCCGACGGTCATCCCGTGGCGCACCGCGAGGTCGTGGAGGCCGCAGAAGCTCTCGAAGCCCCGGGTGAGGCGCGGGCCCTCGACGGCGAGCCCGCCGATCGGGTTCGGCCGGTCGAGGACCACGAAGCCGATCCGCGCCTCGGCCGCCGCCTCCATGCAGAGCATCATGGTGGCCTGGTAGGTGTACCAGCGCGTGCCGACGTCCTGGATGTCGAACACGAGCGCGTCGAGCCCGCGGAGCGCCTCGGCGGTGGGCCGCAGCGACGCCTCGGTCGCGCCGTACAGCGAGTGGACCGCGACGCCGGTGCGCGGGTCCCGCTCCCCGCCGACGGCGGCCATGTACTGCGCGTCGCCGCGGACGCCGTGCTCCGGCCCGAAGAGGGCGGCGAGCTCGACGCCGGGGGCGGCGTGCAGCAGGTCCGCGGCGTGCTCGAGCCGGGCGGTGACCGCGGTCGGGTTGCACACGAGCCCGACGCGCCGCCCGGAGAGCGCCCGGAAGCGCGTCGCGGCCAGCGCGTCGAGGCCCGACCGGACCCGGCCGCCGTCAGGCGCCCGGGTTCGTGAAGTTGAACGTGAACGAGTAGCGGCCGGGGCGGCCCGCCGGGTAGGTCGCATCGCGGAGGTTCCAGTAGGCGCTGGCGCGGACGTCGCCGTCGTGCATCGAGTCCTCGAGCACCTCGACGAGGGTGGCGGACCCCGAGGAGTCCACGGTCACCCTCACCTTGAGGACGCCGTTCAGGGCCGGCGCCTCGGCGAGCCGGGCCCGGAAGGTCCGGTCCACGAGGCCGGAGACCGCCTTCTGCAGCGCGTTCACGTCGGACTTCTTGAGCCGCTTCAGGTTCACCCGCTCCTCGACCTTCGTGAGCTCGGGCTTCGCGGCGGGGCCGGCGGCCCGGAGCGACTCGATCGCCTCGAGCGTCTCGCCGCGGGCGAGGTGGACCTTCCCGAGGCCGAGCTGCGCCGCGCCGTCCTTCGGGTCGACCGCCAGGGCGCGCTTCAACGCCTTCTCGGCGAGGTCCCACTCCTGCGCGTCGATCCGGAGCTCGGCGAGGCGGCGCCAGCGCGGGGTCTGCGGGTCGAGCGCGCCGAGGCGCTCGAGGGCCTTCTTCTCGGTCTCGACGTCGGCCGCGGCCCGCGCGGTGTCGGCGAGCGCCTCGAGGCCCTGCGGGTCCTCCCGGAGCGCGACCGCCGCCTTCCACTGCTCCTTCGCGTTCGCGGGGTCGCCCGCCTTCACGTACAGCCCCGCGAGCGTCGCGCGGGCGCGGCGGTCGGAGGGGCTCGCCTCGACCGCCCGGGCCCACAGCGAGATGGCCTCCCGGTCCTCCCCCGCCGCGAGCGCGAGCTCGCCGAGGAGCTCGAGCGACGGCACGTAGCGGGCGTCGCCGGCGAGCGCCGCCTCCGCCTCGCGCTTCGCCCCCTCCACGTCCCCCGCCCGGCGCGCGAGCCGCGCGAGGCCGAGGTGGGCGTCGGGGTTCGCGGCGTCGGCGGCGAGCACGGCGCGGTAGTCCGAGGCCGCCTGCTCGTCGCGCTCCTTCCGCTCGTGGGCCCGGGCGCGCGCGTAGAGCGCGAGCCAGCAGTCGGGCTCGACCGACAGCGCGCGGGCCACGGCCTGCTCGGCCTGGTCGATGACGTTCCAGTCCACGTACACGAGCGCCATCCCGACGTGCGGCAGCGCCGACTGCGGGAACTTCTTCGCGAGCGCCTTGAAGGCGCCCCAGCGGGCCTCGCCCGCGGGCTGCGCGTAGACGGCGAGGAAGGCCGCCGGCGCGTCGATGGGCGCCCGCGCGGCCGCCTCGGACCAGCGGCGGCGCTCGTCGGCCACGTCGCCCCGCCGGTCGGCGCCGTCGATCGCGGTCATGGCGCGGGCGACCGGCACGAGGTCCTGCCGCGGCGGGCCGGCCGGGACGGGCCCTTCGGCTGCGGCGAGGGCCGGGGCGGCGGCGAGGGCGAGGGCGAGGAGCGCGAGCCGGGGGAGTCGCATCGGAGAAGCCTCCGCGGCGAGCGTACCACGCGATCCCGCCCGCGGCGCGGGCGCGGCCTTCCCCCTGGCGCGCTGGCCCGGCCCGCGGTAATCCATCGCCCGCCATGGAGCGGACGCTCGCCGAGCTGGGCTGGCCGGACGTGCTCGCGGCGCTGGCGGCCCGCTGCAGGCTGCCCGCGGGCCGCGCGGCCGCGGTCGCCCGCACCTTCCTCCCCACCGCCCCCGACGTGCGCGAGGAGCTGCTGCGCGTCGAGGAGGCCCGCCGCCTCTCGGAAGCGGGCACCAGCCTCCCGCTCGGCGGGGTGGGCGACGTCGAGGGACACCTCGACCGCGCGGCGAAGGGCGGGACCCTCGAGCCGCTCGCCCTGCGCGAGTGCGCGGCGCTCGTCCGCGCGGCCGCCCGCACCCGGGAGGCCCTGTCGGCCCGGGCCGACGACCTACCGCGCCTGTGGGCGATCGCAGAGCCGCTGTCGGCCTCCGACGGCCTCGCCGACCGCATCGAGCGGGCCATCGACCCGTCCGGCCAGGTGTCCGACCGGGCGAGCCCCGAGCTCGCCGCCGCGCGCGAGCGCTCCCGCGGCCTGCACCGCGCGCTCAAGGCCCAGGTCGAGACGCTCCTCGAGGACCCGGAGATGCAGCGGCACCTCCGGGACACCTACTTCACGATCCGCAACGAGCGGTACGTGCTCCCGGTGCTGGCGAGCGCCCGCGGCGCCGTCCCGGGCATCGTCCACAACGCCTCGCAGTCCGGCCAGACCCTCTTCGTCGAGCCCGACTCGATGGTCGAGCTCGGCAACGAGCTCTCCATCGCGAACGCGATGGCGCTCGAGGAGGAGCACCGGATCCTGCGCGAGCTCACCGCGGCGCTCGGGCGCGGCGCGGGAGGCCTCGTCGGCGACCTCGCGGTGCTCGGGCGGCTCGACGCGCTCGAGGCGGCGGCCCGCCTCGCCTCCGATCTCGACGCGCACACGCCGGAGGTCTCGCCCGCCTCCGCCGGCTTCGAGCTCCTCTCCCTGCGCCACCCCATCCTCGTCCTGCAGGGGAAGAAGGTGGTGGCGAGCCACGTGCGGCTCGAGGCGCCCGCCCGGGCGCTCATCGTGTCCGGCCCGAACGGCGGCGGGAAGACGGTGGCGATCACCGCCGTCGGGCTCTCCGCGCTCATGCTGCGGGCGGGCCTGCCGGTCGCGGCCGCGCGCGGCTCGCGCCTGCCCTTCTTCCTCGAGGTCAAGGCGGCGGTCGACGAGCGCGGCGATCTCGCCCGCGACCTCTCCACGTTCACGGCCCACCTGACCGCCGTGAAGGAGATGCTGGCCGGCGCGGTGCCGGGCTCGCTCGTCCTCGTGGACGAGATCGCGGCCGACACCGACCCGCGCGAGGGCGCGGCGCTCGGCGCGGCGGTGCTCGAGGCGCTCGTGGACCGCGGCGCGACCGTGCTCGTCACGACCCACCTCGACGAGCTGAAGGCGCTCGCCCTCACCGACCCGCGCTACGCGAACGCGCGGGTGGGCTTCGACGCGGAGGCGCTGCGGCCGACGTACCAGCTCCACCTCGGCACGCCGGGCAGCTCCTCGGCCATCGAGGTGGCCTCCCGGGTCGGGCTGCCGGCCGCGGTCGTCGAGCGCGCGCGCGCCGCGATGGTGGGCCAGGGCGGCGCGCTGGGGCAGGCGCTCCGGGCGCTCGACGACGAGCGCGCGGGGCTCGCCGCCGAGCGGCGTCGCGCGGAGGAGGCGCTCGAGCGCGCGCGGCAGGCGGAGGCGCGCGCCCGCGCGGCCGAGGACGCCGCCCGCAGGAGCGAGCGGGAGGCGGCGGCCCGCCTCGGCGCCGCCCTCGCCGACGAGATCGAGCAGGCGCGCTACGTGGTGGCCGACCTCGTCGCGTCGCTCCAGGCGAAGCCGACGATGAAGGCGGCGAACGACGCCGCGGCGAAGCTCGAGGCCTGGAAGGCCCAGCTCGCGGGCGCCTCGGCCGCAGCGAAGGCGAAGTCCGAGGCGGGCCCCGAGCTCCTCGAGGGGGCCGCGCTCGCCCCGGGCATGCGGGTCCGCATCGTCTCGCTCGGCCACGAGGGCGAGGTGCTCGAGCTCGGCGAGGGCGAGGCGCTCGTGCGCGCGGGCGCGCTCAAGGTGCGGCGGCCGGTCGCGGATCTGTTGCCGCTCAAGGGCGCCGCGAAGGAGGGCGCGCGACTCGCGCGGTCCCGGGACGAGAAGCTCGCGGCCGCGGAGGAGGCGCGCCCGGCGGCGGTGCGCGGCCCCGAGCGCAGGCTCGACGTGCGCGGCCTCCGGGTGGAAGAGCTGCTGCGCGAGGTGGACCGGTTCCTCGACGCCCTGTACTCGGAGGGGGAGTCCGACTGCATCATCCTGCACGGGCACGGCACGGGCGCGTTGAAGCAGGCCCTCCGCGACCACCTCGGTGCGTCTCCTTACGTCGGGGCGTTTCGCAGGGGACAAGACCATGAAGGCGGCGACGCGGTGACGCACGTCACCCTGCGGCGATGACTGAGGTTTTGGCCTCCCGACGCTTTGCGTTATTGCACCTCATGTAAAAACTCCCGTGATGCTGGCGCGTTGCGGCAATCGGATCGCGTGCCGCCGTGCACCCCGGGTGTGGTACATACCCGAGAATCCGGGTCTTACCGATTCGTTCCCCATAGCCGCGACGGGCGGTGCGTCCCGGACACACACCTCGAATCACTCCCGCCGGAGGAACCTGCATGAAGTCTCCCTGGAAGCAGATCCTGGCTGCGCTTGCCGTCTGTCTGCCGCTGGTGACGTTCGCCCAGACCCCGGCCGCCGAGCCCGCGAAGCCCGCGGACACCGCGGCGCCCGCCCCGGCTCCGGCCCCCGCGCCCGCGCCCGCGAAGGAAGAGGGCGTCAAGATCACCTGGTACGGCTTCATCCTCGCGAACATGTACTTCGACAGCGGCACCTTCTCCGCGAAGGACTACCCGGGCGCGGTCGCCCGCGACCCCGCCGGCGCCGGCGGCGCGACGCTCTTCAGCGCCCGCCAGACCCGCTTCGGCATCCGCCTGTCCACGAAGGACGCGAACATCACCGGCGCCGAGCTGTCCGGCAACGCCGAGTTCGACTTCAAGGGCGGCAACATCCCCTCGACGTTCACGACGACGTGCACCGCGCCGGTCCCCCCGGCGACGGCCAACACCTGCACGACCACCGGCGGCGGCAACTCCAACGCCTGGAACGCGAACGTGCTCCGCATGCGCATCGGCACGGTCACCGCGTCCTGGAAGACCTCCGCGGGCAACGTCTCCGTGATGGCCGGCCAGGCGCCGGGCCTCGTGGCCGGCCTCTTCGCCGAGTCCGTGACGTGGGTCGCCGACCCGCTCTTCTGGCAGGCCGGCAACATCTGGCGGCGCGCCCCGCAGATCCGCCTGTCCTACGGCAACACCTTCGGCCCGGCGGCCCTCGGCGTCGAGGTCGCGGCGCTGTCCGGCACGGACGCGACGCCGGCCGGCTCGGTGCCGGGCCTCTCGTTCGACTACGGCGCGGCGAACCGCTCCCGTAACCCCGAGCTCGAGGCGCACGCCTCCCTCACCGTGAAGCCGATGGCGGGCGTCTCCGCGATGGTGGGCGCCGGCATCAACCACGCGAAGCGCACGTACGACGTCTCCACGAACAAGAAGAACCTCAACGCCTCGGCGTTCGGCCTCGAGTGGGACGTGAACGTGCCGTACGCGCAGCTCAAGGGCGAGTACTACACGACGAAGGGCGAGGAGGATTCGTACAACGGCGCGACGGCGGTCATCGTCGGCGCGGCCGGCGCCCGCGAGCTCGTCAAGAGCTCCGGCTACTGGGCGCAGCTCATCCTGAAGCCGGTCGACGCCGTGTGGGTCTACGGCGGCATGGGCTCGGTCAAGGGTGACGACGCCGGCAACGACAAGGTCGCGGCGGCCGCCCGCGCGACCACCCGCGCGAAGAACCAGCAGACGGCCGCTGGCGTGATCGTCAACTTCTCGAAGGCCTGGCGGCTCGGCATCGAGTACGTGATGGTCA
The DNA here is from genome assembly GCA_046351695.1 of Anaeromyxobacter sp. GTDB lineage: Bacteria > Myxococcota > Myxococcia > Myxococcales > Anaeromyxobacteraceae > Anaeromyxobacter. Next base: position 399,142 of record JAXLYA010000006.1, read on the forward strand.
AGACCACGTGGCTCGGCGCGACCAACACGGCCGCCGAGATCGCGAACAAGTCGAACCAGTTCGCCATCTCGACCCAGCTGAAGTTCTAGACCGCAGGCGCTTACCAGGGGCCCGTCCGGGAGAATTCCCGGACGGGCCCTTCCGTCCGAAGCTTGCTGCATCACCGGAACCCACAAGGAGTGGACATGATGAAGAAGCTCGCGCTCGTGGTCGCCGCCGCGCTCCTCGCCCTGCCGGGCAGGGGCCTCGCCCAGGTCAAGGTCGGCTTCATCAACTCCATCACGGGGCCGGAGGCCCCCATCGGCGAGACCCTGACGAACGGGGTCGAGCTCGCGATGGAGGACCTCGCCAAGAAGGGCATCAAGATCCAGCTCGTGAAGCAGGACGACACGGGCAAGCCGCCGGTCGCGATGAGCGCGATGGAGCAGCTCGCCACCGGTGACGAGGTCGCGGCCGTGGTCGGGCCCTACACCTCCGCCAACGCGAACGCGGTCGCGAAGCTCGCCGCGCAGTACAAGGTCGCCCAGGTCATCCCGGCGGCCTCCAAGGAGGACATCACCCGGCAGGGCAACAAGTACGTGTTCCGGGTGAACGCCCCCTCGCACAGCTACGCCGAGTCCCTCATCGACCTCGCGCTCTCGCAGGGCAAGCCGAAGTCCATCGCGTTCATCTACGAGTCCACCGACTTCGGGACCTCCGCGGCCGCCGCGGGCAAGGAGTACGCCGCGAAGAAGGGCATCCAGGTCGTCGGCGACGAGGCCTACCAGAAGGGCGCGCCCGACTACCGCTCCACCCTCACGAAGGTGAAGGCCGCGAACCCCGACCTCGTCTTCATGGTCTCCTACGTGGCCGACGCCATCCTGCTCATGCGGCAGGCGCGCGAGGTGGGCCTGAAGCCCATGGCGTTCCTCGGCGGCGGCGCCGGCTTCGACACCACCCAGTTCGAGAGCGAGAAGGACATCTCCAACCTCGTGTTCTCGACCACCCAGTGGACGCCCGACATGGGCACGCCGGGCGCCGCGGACTTCGCGAAGCGCTACCAGGCGAAGTACGGCAAGCCGGCCACCTACCACGCGGCCTGCGCCTACGCGTCGATGATGATCGTCGGCGAGACCGTCGGGAAGGTCGGCGGCGACAAGGAGAAGGTCCGCGACGCGCTCGCGGGCGGCAGCTGGACCGGCATCATGGGAGAGGTGAAGTTCGAGACCTACGACGGCTTCACGAACCAGAACAAGCACGACATGGCCGTCGTGCAGTACCAGAACGGCGTGAAGGAGACGGTCTTCCCGCCGAAGTTCGCGAAGAAGAAGCCGGTGTGGCCCTTCACCTGGGGCAAGTGATCCAGCGCAAACCGCGCGGGCGCTCCATCGACGGGCCCGCGCATTGACGCGGGGCGGCGCGCCTTCGGGCCGCCGCCCCTTTCTTTTCCGGCGTCGATCGAGCGAGATTTTCTGCTCCCCGACGCCCCGAAGTCGTTGCGACCCGGCGGCCGCATTCTGTACCCTTCCGGACCTTCCCGCTGCACCGCAGAGAGGCACCGATGACCCTGTTCCTGCAGTCCGTGATCAGCGGCGTGCTCGTGGGCGGCGTCTACGCGCTCATCGGCATCGGGCTCACGATCATCTTCGGCGTGATGCGCGTCATCAACTTCGCGCACGGCGACCTGCTCATGCTGGGCATGTACATCACCTGGCTCGTCTTCAGGTTCCTCGGGCTCGATCCGTTCCTCTCGATCGTGGTCACCGCGCCGGTGATGTTCCTCTTCGGCGCCTTCCTGCAGAAGACCTTCATCAACCGGGCGCTCAATGCGCTCCCGCAGAACCAGATCCTGCTCACGATCGGGCTCGGGCTCGTGATGTCCAACACGGTGATGCTGATCTTCACGTCGGACTACCAGATCCTGACCACGACCTACTCGTCCTCGAGCTACAGCCTCGGCGGCATCTCGATCTCTCAGCCGCTCCTCTTCGCCTTCCTCATCACGGCGGCGATCACCGGCGCGCTCTACTGGTTCCTCCTCAAGACCGACACCGGCCAGGCCATCCGGGCGACCGCCCAGGATCGCGACGCGGCCCAGCTCATGGGCATCAACGTGGGCGCGATGTCGGTGCTCGCCTTCGGCCTCGGCGCCGCCCTCGCCGGCACGGCGGGCGCGCTCATCTCGCCGACCTACTACATCTTCCCGCAGGTCGGCGGCACCTTCACGCTGAAGGCCTTCGTGATCGTGGTGCTCGGCGGCATGGGCAGCGTCATCGGCGCCACGCTCGGCGGGATCATCATCGGCGTGACCGAGTCGCTCTCGGCCGTGTACGTCGCCTCCGGCCTGAAGGAGCTCGTGGTCTTCGTGCTCTTCCTCGCCCTCCTCCTCTTCAAGCCGTCCGGCCTCCTGGGCAAGACCCGGGCATGACGGGAGCCACCATGCGCCGAGCCGATCCCACCCTCGCCCGCCCGCCCGCCCCGCGCGGCAGCGCCCTCGTCTGGACCCTCGTGGCCGTCGCCGCGGTGGTCTTCCTCGCGATCTTCCCGCAGTTCGTGAAGAAGCCCTACGTGCTGCACATGGGCATCATGCTGTTCCTCGCCATCATCCAGGGACAGGCCTGGAACGTGATCGGCGGGTACACCGGCCAGTACTCGGTCGGCCACGCCGCCTACTTCGGCGTGGGCGCCTACACCACCATGATGCTGCTCGTCGGCTACCAGATGCCGCCGTGGTGGGGCATCTGGCTCGCGGTCGTGAACGCGGTGATCCTCTCGCTCGTGATCGGCTCGATCACGTTCCGCCTGCGCGGCCCGTACTTCGTGCTGGCCTCGATCTCGGTCGCGGAGATCATCCGGCTCGCCACCCTGCACTTCAAGGGCTTCACCCGCGGCGCCGAGGGCTACCTCCTCGACGCGATCCCGACGCTCAACCTCTTCGGGACCGAGATCGAGTTCTTCACGAAGCGGCCCTTCTACTACATCGCGCTCTCGCTCGCGGTGGTCTCGGTGCTCGTGAACTGGGCCGTGCAGCACTCGAAGCTCGGCTACTACTTCCAGGCCATCCGCGAGGACCAGGACGCGGCCCACTCGCTCGGGATCAACCTCACCGTCTACAAGAACGTGGCGCTCGCCATCTCGGCGGCGTTCACCGCGCTCGCCGGCGGCTTCTACGCGATGTACGTGAAGTTCGTCGACCCGAACGTCTTCAGCCTCCCCGAGATCTCGATCCCCATCGTGCTCGTCGCCATCATCGGCGGCATCGGCACGATCGTGGGCCCGGTCATCGGCGCGATGGTGCTCATCCCGCTCTCCGAGATCCTCCGCAACCCGAAGGGGCTCGTGCAGGTCGGCATCCTGTCCTCCGACTCGGCCATCGTGACCTTCATCGACGCCCACCTCTCGAACGCCCACCTGCTCTTCTACGGGGCGCTCGTGGTGGTGGTCATCCTCTTCGCGCCGGACGGCGTCCTCGGCGTCCTCCGCTCGCTCGCCCAGAAGGCCCGGCGCCGCCGCGCCCCCGCGGCGCCGCCCGCGGCCGCGGCCTAGGAGACCGACATGGCCGACCCCATCCTCAAGATCGAGCACGTCTCCAAGTTCTTCGGAGGCCTCGCCGCCAACTCCGACGTGTCCTTCCAGATGGAGCACGGGATGATCATGGGCCTCATCGGCCCGAACGGCGCGGGCAAGACCACGCTCTTCAACTGCATCACCGGCTACTACCCGCCCTCGCGCGGCGAGGTCGTCTTCAAGGGCGTGCGGCTCAACGGCCTCGAGCCGGACGACGTCTGCCGGCTCGGCATGGTCCGCACCTGGCAGAAGGTGCGCCCGCTCGCGAAGCTCAGCGTGCTCGACAACGTCATGGTGGGCGCGCTCGCCCGGACGAACAGCCTGAAGGTCGCCCGAGAGGTCGCCCACGAGCAGCTCCGCATCGTGAAGCTCGACCACAAGGCGTCCTTCCTCGCCGGTGGGCTCCCCATCGGGGAGCGCAAGAAGCTCGAGGTGGCGCGGGCGATGGCGACGAAGCCCGAGCTCCTCCTGCTCGACGAGGTGATGGGCGGCCTCAACCCGGCCGAGTCGGAGGAGATCATCCAGCTCATCCTGGAGCTCAAGAAGGCCGGCCTCACGCAGATGGTCATCGAGCACGACATGAAGGCCATCATGCGGATCTCCGACCGCATCGTGGTCCTCACCTCCGGCGAGAAGCTCGCCGAGGGCGGGCCGCGGGAGATCGCCGATCACCCCGACGTCATCGCCGCCTACCTCGGCGAGCGGGTGGAGTGACGCCATGCTGAAGATCGAGAACCTCAACTTCGCGTACGGGGACCTCCAGGTCCTCTGGGACGTCTCGCTCGAGGTGAAGCAGGGCGAGATCGTGACGGTGGTGGGCGCGAACGGCGCGGGCAAGTCCACCACGCTCCGCAACGTCTCCCGCCTCGTCCGCCCGACCTCGGGCCGGATCACCTTCGAGGGGCAGGAGATCAACCGGATCCCCTCCCACAAGGTCGTCGAGCTCGGCCTCATCCAGGTCCCGGAGGCGCGCCGCATCTTCCCGGAGATGACGGTCGTCGAGAACCTCCGGATGGGCTCGTTCGTGAAGTCGGTCCGGGCCGACCGCGAGCGCAACATGGAGCGGGTCTTCTCGCTCTTCCCCCGGCTCGCCGAGCGCAAGACGCAGCTCGGCGGCACCATGTCCGGCGGCGAGCAGCAGATGCTCGCCATCGGCCGCGGCCTCATGGCGAACCCGAAGGTGCTGCTCCTCGACGAGCCGTCGCTCGGCCTCTCCCCGCTGCTCGTGAAGAACATCTTCTCGATCATCCAGGAGATCAACCGGCAGGGGACGACCGTGCTGCTGGTCGAGCAGAACGTCTACCAGTCCCTCCACATCTCCCACCGCGCCTACGTCATGGAGACCGGGCGGGTGGTACTCTCCGGCACCGGCGCGGAGCTCCTGGCCGACCCGCACGTGAAGAAGGCCTTCCTGGGCATGTAGCAGCACAGAGGACGATCACATGGCGAACGAGAAGAAGACCGTCGGCGACTGGATGACGAGGAACCCGATCACGGTCGACGCCGGCGCGTCGATCATCGAGGCGGTCCACCTCCTGCGCGAGCGCAACATCCGGCGGCTCCCGGTCATGAAGGGCGGCCGCCTCGTGGGGCTCGTGACCGAGCGCATGCTCCTCGGCTACATGCCGGCGAAGGCCACCACCCTCGACCAGTGGGAGATGCACTACCTCCTGTCGAAGACGCCGGTGACCGAGGCCATGAACCCGACCCCGCACACCGTCCGCGCCGACACGCCCCTCTCCGAGGCGGCCCGGCTGCTCCACGACCGCAAGCTCAACGGCGTCATCGTCGTGGACGAGGGCGGCGACATGGTCGGCATCATGACGACCACGAACGCGCTCGAGGCGCTGATCCACTTCTCGGCGCGCTGAGCAACCGGCGGCGGCCAGCCTAGAGCTTCCCTCCCCGTTCGTCCCGAGCGTAGGGCCCGCGAAGCGTGGGCGGGTTCAGTTCGTGAGGAGGAACCGGCCCGCGGCGACGAGGCCGATCGAGATCGCGATCCCGCGCATCAGCGTGGGCGAGAGCCGCTGGGCGAAGTGCGCGCCCAGGAACCCGCCGGCGATCGAGGCGACCGCCATGACGCCGGCCTCGGCCCAGCGCACGTCGCCGACGATGACGAAGAGGCTCGCCGCCATCGTGTTGGTGAAGAGCGCGTTCAGGTTCTTGAGCGCGTTCGCGTGCTGCTGGCCCTCCTCGAGGAGGAGCCCCATCGCCGCGAGCATCAGGATGCCGATGCCGGCGCCGAAGTAGCCCCCGTAGATCGAGATCAGGAGCTGCGCGAGCCAGAGCGCCGCGGGGTGGTTCCCGTGGGGCCACCGCGCGAGCGCCGCCTTGAGCGGGTTCTGCAGCGCGAGCAGGAGGCACGCGAAGAGGATGAGCCACGGCACCACGAGCGCGAACACCTTGCCGGGCAGGAGCAACAGGAGCGAGGACCCGATGATCCCGCCGATCAGCGACGGGATCGCGAAGAAGACCACCCGGTGGCGCATCTCGCCGATGTGGCCGCGGTACGCGAGCGCGGAGGCGACCTGGCCCGGGTAGAGGGCGATCGTGCTCGTCACGTTCGCCGAGACCGGTGAGAGGCCGGCCGCGAGCAGCGACGGGAAGGTCACGAGGGTGCCGCCGCCGGCGACGGCGTTCATCGAGCCGGCCAGGGCGGCGGAGCCAGCGATGAGGGCGGCGGTGCCGGGCGTCACGGACGGGAGGGTATAAGATGCCGCCATGGCCCTCACCACCGATCGCGGCGAGATCCTCCACTTCTGCGGACGGCACGCCCTCTCACCCGCGGTCCGCGAAGGCGCCCCGGCCCTGGCGGGCCACGGCGACGGCGCGGGCCGCTGCGGCTGGGCGCGGTTCTTCGCGGCGATGGCCGAACGCGGCGTGGGGCTGAAGGTCCCGGACCCGGAGTCCGAGGCGGCGACCTTCGAGCGGCTCTCCTAGGGGCCTACCGCCGGCGCTTCTTCCCCCTGCCCTGTTCGCGGTGCCCGTCGCCGCGGCGCTGCGACTTGCCGCCGCCCGGCTGCTTTCCTGAGGACGGCGGACCGCGCTCGGCCTTCCCGTGGCGCGCGGGCTGCTTCGTGCCCTTGCGCCGATCGGCGAGCGCGTCCGCGAGCCGCCGCGGCTTCCCGCCGGGGGGGGTCTCACCGCGCCGCCCGCGCGGCGCCTCCGGCCAGGCGCCCGGCTCCTGCCGCGCGCGGACCTCGCCGGCGGCGTTGACCGGGGCGAGCTCGATCCGGCGCCGGAGCAGCGACACCGAGAGGATCTCCACGTGCAGGGCGTCACCGACGCGGTAGGCGCGCCCGCTCGCCGCGTCCACGAGCGCGTGCTGCACGGGGTCGAGCCGGACCTCCGCGCCGAGCTCCTCCGCGCGGACCATGCCCTCGACGAAGAACGGGCGCAGCTCCACGAACACGCCCGGCTCGGCGACGGCGGCGATGAGGCCGTCGAACCGCTCGCCGACCTTGTCCTTCATGAAGAGCGCCGCGTAGAACGCCGCGATCTCGCGCTCCGCCTCCATCGCGGCGCGCTCGCGGTCGGAGGAGAGCGCCGCGAGCTCGGCCAGGGCCGGCTCCGGCGTCCGCTTCACGCTGCGGCCCTGGCGGATCGCCCACTCCTCCTTCAGGAGCCGGTGCACGAGGAGGTCCGGGTAGCGGCGGATGGGCGAGGTGAAGTGCAGGTAGTGCTCGGCGGCGAGGCCGTAGTGGCCGATGTTCTCGGTCGCGTACACCGCCTGCATCATCGCGCGCAGGAGGAGCTGGTTGAGCGCGCGCTGCTGGCCGTGGCCCTTGAGCCGCTCGAGGAGCGCGTTCAGCGCGGTGGGCGCGACCGGCGGCTCCGGCACCTCGAAGCCGTGCAGCGCCGCCAGCGCCAGGAACGAGGCGAGCTTCTCCTCGTCGGGCACGCCGTGCACGCGGTACACGGTGGGCAGCTCGCGTGTCCCGAACCAGCGGGCGACGGCCTCGTTCGCCGCCAGCATGAACTCCTCCACGATGCGGTGCGCGCGGTTGCGCGGCCGCCGCTCGATGCCGACCACCCGGCCGTCGGGGTCGAGCACGATCTTCGACTCGGGGAGGTCGAAGTCGATGGCCCCGCGGCGGCCCCGCATCGCGGTGAGCCGCTCCTGCAGCTCGGCCATGACCTCGAACCGCTCGCGGAACGCCTCGCGGTGCGGCACGTGCTCGCCGTCGAGCACCCGGGCCACCTCGGTGTACGTGCAGCGCGCGTGGCTGCGCATCACCGCCTGGTAGACCTCGGCGGACTGGGTCTCGCCCCGGCCGTCGATCACCATGTCGGCGACCATGCAGAGCCGCTCGACGTCCGGGTTGAGCGAGCAGATCCCGTTCGAGAGCCGCTCCGGCAGCATCGGCAGGACCTGCATCGGGAAGTAGACGCTGGTGCCCCGGCGCGCGGCCTCGACGTCGAGCGGCTCCCCCGCCTTCACGTAGTGGGCGACGTCGGCGATCGCGACGACGAGCCGCCAGCGCGGCGCGCCCTTCTTCGAGGGGATGCGCTCGACGTGCACGGCGTCGTCGAAGTCCCGCGCGTCCTCGCCGTCGATCGTGACGAGCGGGAGCGAGGTGAGATCCTTGCGATCCCGGCGGTCCTCGGCGCGGACGTGGTCGGGGACCGCCTCGGAGGCCTGCACGACCGGCTCCGGGAACAGGTCCGCGAAGCCCTTCGCGTAGGCGACCTTCAGCACCTCCACCCGCGGCTCGCCCGGCCGCCCGATGGTCTCGAGCACCTCGCCGCGCAGGCCCGCCGCGTCGGGGTCGAGCGCGACCTTCACGACGTCGCCGTCCTTCGCCGCCGCGGTCTCGGGCACCGGCACGGCGCCCTCGAGCTGCGGGTCGGACGGCACGACGAAGCTCGACTTGCCCCGCGCGTGGTAGGTGCCGAGGAGGAGCCGCCGCCGGCGTTCGACCACCTCGAGCACGCGGCCCATCGTGCGCCCCCCGCGGGCGGGCACGATCTCGAGTCGCACGAGGTCGCCGTCGAGCGCCTTCGCCGCCTCGTCGGGCGGCACGAACACGTCGTCCCCCTGGCGGTCGAGGCGGGCCGCGAAGCCGAAGCCGTCGCGGTGCTTCTTGAGCGTCGCGAGCAGGCCCCCGCGGCCGCCCTTGCCCCGGCCGGCGCGCGGGGTGGCGAGCTTGCCCGCCGGCGCGGGCGCGGGCCTCGCGCCCGGCACCGACCAGCGCTTCCCGTCGCGCACCAGCGCGGCGTCGCGCACGAGGTCGCGCAGCACGCGCTTCACCTCGGTGCGCTCGCCCGGGTGCAGCTTCGCGCGCTGCATGATCTCGCCGATGCCGAGCGGCTTCCCCCCGGCCTCGCGCACCACCTCGAGGAGCCGCGTGCGGCGCGCTTCCGTCCTGTCAGTCACCGAGCACCTGGGCCCAGCCGCCGCCCTGCCCCTGGGAGGGGAAGAGCGGGAAGAGCGCGCCCGCGAGGGAGCGCAGGTTGCGGGTCTGGAGCCAGACGTCTCCGGGCCCGGTGAACTCGACGACCAGCGCCTCGCCCGAGAGGAGCGAGCGCACCCACCCGCGGCGGGAGGCCTTGCGGACCTGGTAGGGGATCTTCGCGTCGAACGCGACCACGTGGCCGGTGTCGACGAGGTAGCGGCTCCCGGCGGGCAGCGGCCGGCGCACGATCGCGCCGAACGAGGCGAGGAGCGCGAGCCCGGCGCCGGAGAGCCGGATGAAGAAGAGCCCCTCGCCGGCGAAGAGCCCGCGGAACCCGGCGAACTCGCTGTCCACCGAGACGGTCGGCTCGGACGCGAGCCAGGACGAGGACTGCACGAGCAGGGCGCGCCCCGCGAGGTCGACGCCGATGACGTCGCCCGGAACCGGCGGCGCGAGGATGACCTCGCCCGGCGCGCCGACCGCCGTGAACGTCGAGACGAACAGCGACTCCCGGGTGACCATCCGCTTCAGCGCGCCCATGACCCCGCCGGACAGCTGCGACTGGAGGTCGATGGAGCCGCTCATCGAGACCATCGCCCCCGCCTCGGCCTTCACGGCCTGGCCAGGGTCGAGCTCGACGCGGGCGGCCGCGAACGCGTTCCCGCCGACGAGCTGGTAGCGCAGGCCGGCGCTGGCCGGCGTCGTCGCGAGGACCGGGGCCCCGGCGGGCTCGGTCATCACGGGGAGCGCCGCCCCGCACGCCGAGCAGGTCGGCCCGGGGTAGACCTCGGAGGCACAGGTGGGGCACTTCATCGCGGGGGAGTGTACACGCGCCGCGACCGTTGGCGTCGTGGACTTCGCACCCCCAGCGGGCTATCCAGGCGTTCGTGCTCACGCCCGAGCGCGCCCTGGCGCGCATCCTCGACGCCGTGTCCGACGTGGCCCCCCTCCCGGCCGAGCGCGTGCCGCTCGCCGCCGCGCTCGATCGCGTGGTCGCCGAGGACGTGCGCTCCCCGGTGGACCTGCCCGGGTTCGACGCGTCCACGATGGACGGCTACGCGCTCCGCGCCGCGGACGCGACCTCGGCCGGGACGAAGCTCCCCGTGGCCTTCGAGGTGTTCGCCGGCGACCCCACGGGCCGCCCGCTCCCGCCCGGCGCGTGCGCGCGCATCTTCACCGGGGCGCCCCTCCCCGAGGGCGCGGACGCGGTGGAGATGCAGGAGCGCGTCCGCCGGGCGGGAGGCTCGGCGCGCTTCGAGAGGGCCGCCGAGGCCGGGCGCTTCGTCAAGGCGACGGGCTCCGACCTCACCGCGGGTGCGGTGGCCATCGCCGCCGGCACGCCGGTCGACGCGGGCACGGTGGGGCTCGCGGCGGGCTCCGGGGTGTCGGAGCTCCCGGTGCACCGCCGGCCGAGGGTCGCCGTGCTCCCGACCGGCGACGAGCTCGGTGCGCCGGGGGCCCCCCTTCGCCCGGGGCAGATCTACGAGTCCAACGGCCCAGCCATCGCGGCGGCGGTACGCGAGGCCGGTGGCGAGCCCGTGCTGCTCCCGGTGGCGCGCGACGACGCGGGCGCCCTTGCGCGCGCGCTCGACGCCGCGCGCGGCTGCGACGCGCTCGTCACGAGTGGTGGGGTGTCGGTTGGTGACCGAGATTTCGTCAGAACCGCTCTGGAAACGGCCGGAGCGTCCCTCGACTTCTGGAAGATCGCCATCCGGCCGGGCAAGCCGTTCACCTTCGGCCGCTGGGGCCGCGCCTTCACCTTCGGGCTGCCCGGCAATCCGGCCTCGACGCTGGTCACGTTCGAACTCTTCGTGCGTCCTGCACTGAGAGCACTGGCCGGTCTCGAAGGTCACGGTCGATTCGAGCTGGAGGCGCGCCTGAGTTCCCCTCAGGAGAAACCCGAGGACCTCGAGGTGTACGTACGCGTACGCCTCAAGCGAACGCTGACCGGGTACGTGGCCGAGCCGCTGCGCACGCAGGTATCGGGGCACCTGACCTCGACGGCAGGTCACGACGGCCTCGCGATCCTCCCGAGGGGCAAGGCGCGCCTCGCGCGAGGCGCGAAGGTCCGCATCCGGGTGCTGCGTCCGCCCTCGCTCTGAGACGCGTCGGGGCGCCACGCCCCACCTCGCCTGGGTTCACTTCACCCCACGCAAAGTGCGGGCAGGTTTGCTATTCGTACATCCACGCAAGTTTCACGGGTAGAGCGAACACAGGACAAGCGAGCAGACGCCCGAGATGTTAATTCACTTCCGGGAACGCAGCGGGCCACCAAACAACCAACCTGACACGGAGTGAATCATGGCCGGTCTTGCCGACAAGTTCGCAGTCAACCTCAAGAGCGAGCGGCTCCGCCGCAAGCTCTCCCAGGAGACCCTCGCCGCGAAGGCCGGGCTCTCGGTCTCGTACATCTCGATGCTCGAGCGCGGGCAGCGCACGCCGCCGCTCGACACGCTGGAGTCGCTGGCGAAGGCGCTGAGCGTCTCGCCGGTCTCTCTGCTCGGCTGAGCCGCAGCTCCGCCGCCGTCCACGATCCGGGGTCCTCGGGTGCCGTGCATCCGGGCCCCGGATCGCTTATGTTCCCCGCCCATGGCGCGCATGGTCCAGTGCAGGAAGCTCGGCAAGGAACTGCCGGGCCTCGGCTTCAAGCCCTTCCCGAACGAGCTCGGCCAGAAGATCTACGACTCGATCTCGGCGGACGCGTGGAAGCTCTGGCTCGAGCACTTCAAGATGATCCTCAACGAGTATCGCCTCGCCCCGGGTGACCCGCGGACGCAGGAGATCCTCTACCAGCAGGCCGAGCAGTTCTTCTTCGGCGAGGGCGCCCAGCTGCCGCCCGACTACAAGCCGCCCAAGGCGAAGGGCTAGCGCCTCCACGGCTCCCGCCGAGGCAGCGCGCCCGCCAGCAGCCCCGGAGCACCCGCGTGCGCGGCCCCGGCGAGATCCTCCTCCTCTCCACCTACGAGCTCGGGCACGCCCCGCACGGCATCGCCGTGCCGATGGCGTTCCTCGAGCGCGCGGGCTTCCGCCCGGCCGCGCTCGACCTCGCGGTGGAGAAGCTCGACGCCGCGCGCGCGGGGCGGGCGCGGCTCGCGCTCGTCTCCATCCCGATGCACACCGCGACGCGGCTCGGCCTCGAGGCCGCGGCCCGGCTGCGCGCGCTCGCGCCCGGGATCGCGATCGCGTTCCACGGGCTCTACGCCGCGCTGCACGCCGACCTCCTCCTGCGCGAGGGCGCGGCGGCGGTCGTCGGCCCCGACCAGGAGGACGCGCTCGTGGCGCTCGCGGAGGCGCTCGAGCGCGGCGAGCCCCCGCCCGCCCGGCGGCCCGCGCCCGGCGCCCGGCCGCACCGGCTCGAGCTCCCCGTCCCGAGCCGCGGCGCGCTGCCGCCGCCGGACCGATATGCCCGGCTCCTCGCCGCCGACGGCGACCGGCTCGCCGGCTACACCGAGGCGACGCGGGGCTGCAAGCACCGCTGCCGCCACTGCCCGCTGCCGCCGTTCCACGACGGCCACTTCACGGCCGTCCCCGCCGGCGTGGTGCTCGCCGACGTGGCGCAGCAGATCGCCGCTGGCGTCCGTCACGTCACCTTCGGCGACCCCGACTTCCTGAACGGCCCCGGGCACGCGCTGCGGATCGCGCGCGAGCTCCACGCCCGCTGGCCCGGCGTGACCTTCGACTTCACCGCGAAGGTCGAGCACCTCGTCGCCCGGCCGGGCGACGTCGCCGAGCTCGCCCGGCTCGGCGCGCTGTTCGTGACCTCGGCGGTCGAGTCGTTCTCCGACGAGGTCCTGGTCCGCCTCGCGAAGGGGCACGACCGCGCGGACGCCCTCGCCGCCTTCCGCGTCTGCGAGGACGCCGGGCTCGCCCTCCGGCCGACCTTCGTGCCGTTCACGCCGTGGGAGACGCTCGCCTCCTACCTCGAGCTCCTCGAGACGCTCGAGCGCCACGGCTGGCTCTCGCACGTCGACCCGGTGCAGCTCTCCCTGCGCCTGCTCGTGCCGCCGGGTTCGCTCCTCGAGGGCGACCCGACCATCCCCTTCGACGCCCTCGACGACGCCGCGCTGGGCTGGCGCTGGCACCACCCGGACCCTCGCATGGACGCGCTGCAGGCGCGGATCGCGGCGGAGGTACACGCCGGCGAGGCCGCGCACGCGCCGCAGCGGGAGATCCTCGACCGCGTCCACGCGCTCGCCGCCGCCGCCGCGGGCGCGCCGCACCGCCACGTGAAGGTCCTCTCGCCCGGCGCGCGGCAGGTGCCGCGGCTCACCGAGAGCTGGTTCTGTTGAGCGGAGCCGCTGCGCCCGGGCGGCGCGGACGAGCGGTAGAGGAGCGGTGGAAAGGCGAATAGAGTGCGCCCATGGCGCCCTTCGCCGACCGCCCCGCCCCGGCCGCCGCCCTGCCGCGCATCGCCCCGCCGCCGCGCGCCGTGCCCTGGTCGCTCCGCGCCCGCCTGTGGTTCGGCGGGTTCGGCGGCTTCGGCTGGCTCTGGCTCGCGTTCTCCATCGCCTTCAGCGCGCCGTTCCTCCGCGCCACCGACGTCTCGCAGTTCACCGTCTTCCGGGGCGAGCTCGCCCGCGAGCAGGGGCTCGTCTCGCTCTGCACCGGCACCGGCTACTCGGTGGGCGGCCACGAGGGCCAGAACGGGACGCCCGTCCATGCGAACCACTACCGGTTCGAGGCAAACGGCGTCGCGTACGACGGGGTCTCCTACGCGACCGGCCGCTGCCTCCTCCCCGGGACCGACGTCACCATCGAGTTCCCGGCCGGACACCCGGAGCGCTCGCGCATCGCCGGCATGCGGACGCGCCCGCTCGACGCGACCGGCCTCCTCGTCCTCGTCTTCCCGGCCTTCGGGCTCCTGTCCATCCTCGTCGCCTTCTTCGTCGGCCAGCGCCGCGCCGGGCTCCTCGCCCGCGGGCGGCTCGCCCTCGGGACCCTCCTCGGGAAGGAGCCGACGCGCACGAAGGTGAACGGGCGAACGGTGATGAAGCTCAGGTTCGCGCTCGAGACCGACCGCGGCACCCGCCACGAGATCGTGGTGAAGACGACCGAGCCCGAGGTGCTGGAGGACGACCCGAAGGAGCGGATCTTCTACGACCCGGACCGCCCCGCCCGCGCCGTCGCGTGGGACTCGCTCCCGGGCAACCCCACCCTGGATGCAGCGGGCGAGCTCGTGCCCGCCCCCACCGGGCCCGTCGTCCGGGTCCTCATCGGGCCCGCGCTCACCGCCGCGGCGCTCCTCGGAGCCCTCCTGTGGTGACCGGCGCGGACGGCTTCCTCCCCCGCCTCGCGCCGCCCCCGCGCCGCGTGCCGCTCTCCTGGCGCCTCAGGCTCCTCTTCGGCGGGCCGGGGCTCTTCGCCTGGCTCTGGCTCGCGTTCGCGGGCGGGATGGGCACGATCTTCCTCGCCCAGGCCGACCTCTTCTCCTGGGTGCACTTCCTCGGAAAGGTCGAGCGCGCTGAGGGGACCTCCGAAGGCTGCGAGGCCACGCAGGCCTCCTCCAACAAGCAGCGCATCTACGCGAACCACTACCGCTTCGAGGTGCCGGACCTCCGGGTCGAGGCGGGTGGGAGGGGCCCCGCGGAGCTCACCGGCACCTCCTACGGCCGCTGCGCCGAGGCGGGATCGACCGTGACCGTGGAGTGGCCCGCCGGCCACCCGGAGCGGTCGCGGATCGTGGGGCAGGACCGGGCCACCTTCGGCCCGGAGGTCGCGTTCGTCGCGATCTTCCCGCTCGTGGGCATCCTGTTCGTGGCCGCCACCTTCGTCGCCGGCCTCCGGCAACTCGCGCTGCTCGAGCACGGCAGGCTCACGGTCGGGACGCTCCTCTCGAAGACGCCCGTCACGCGCGGTGGCAAGGGTCCGCCGGTCTGGGCCTGCAGGTTCGCCCTCGAGACCGAGCGGGGCAAGGCCGAGATCACGATCCGGACCACGCACCCGGAGCGCCTCGAGGACGACCCGCGCGAGAAGTTCGTCTACGACCCCCGGCGCGCCGACCGCGCGGTCGCCTGGGACGACCTCGACCCGAGGCCGCGCGTGGACGGGCTCGGCACCTTCGAGCCGCTCGGTGTGGGCCCCGTGCTCCTCGCGCTCCTGGGCCCGCTGCTCGCGGGCGGGGCGATCGTGGCGGTCGTAAAGCTCCTCGGCTAGCGCCCGGCGGCGATCGGCAGCGGAGCGCGGAGGTCGAACGCGAGCCTCGCGTGCGCGGCCCGCAGCGCGGCCTCGACCTCGGCCGGCGTCTCGCCCTTCGCGAACAGGAAGCCGAGGTAGCTGTCGCCCTCGGGCAACGGCACGATCTCGCGCCCCTCGGGGGCCGTGATCACGACGTCCACCACGCCCGGCACCGCGCGCGCGGCCTCGACGCCCGTGACCCCGTGGAGCACGCCGCGCCTCGGGATGGGCAGCATCATCACGCCCGAGGCCCGGGCCTCGCGCCGCACGTCGTCGAGCGGGATGCCCATCGCGTGCGCGACGAGCACCTCCTCGAGCGTGAGCCCCGCGCCGAACTTCAGCGTGCGGGAGCAGAGGCCGCCGATCGAGCGGGCGGCGATCTCGAGGATCACCGGGCCCGCGGGCGAGAGCCGGAGCTCCGCGTGGACCGGCCCTTCCCCGAGCCCGAGCGCGCGGCAGCCCTCGCCGACGAGCCGCGCGACCTCGGCCTGCAGCGCCGCGGGGTGGCGCGAGGGCGTGACGTAGAGCGTCTCCTCGAAGTACGGGCCGTCGAGCGGGTCGGGCTTGTCGAAGAACGCGAGCACCTCGAGCGCGCCACCCCGGAGGAGCCCCTCGAGCGCGACCTCGGCCCCGGGGACGAACCCCTCCACGAGCAGCCGGCCCCCCTCCCCGTCCTCGCGGGCGCGGCGCTCCAGCTTCGTGTCGTGGAGGAGCTTCTGGATGCGCCGCCACGCGGCGACGAACGCGGCCGGGTCGTCGGCGCGGATGACGCCCCGGCTCGCCGAGAAGATGAGCGGCTTCAGGACGACCGGGTACCTCACGCCCGGGGCGATCGCCTCCGGGTCCTCCTTCACGCCGTGGTCCTCGAAGGGCGGCACCGGCAACCCGGCGTCGCGGAGCGCCCGGCGCTGGGCGAGCTTGTTCCCGGCCTTGCGGGCCGCGGCCGCGGCGCTGCCCGGGAGGCCGAGGCGCTCGGCGGCGAGCGCGCCGATGACCGCGGTCGCGTCGGAGGTGGGGACGATGCCGGCGATCGGCCGGCGCGCGGCGGCCTCGGCGATCTGCTCCGCGGCGTGCTCCGGCCGCCGGTAGTCGAGGGAGAGCAGGTCGGGGAGCTCGCCGAAGGTGTCCTCGATCTGGTGGCAGAGGTCGCTGCCCAGGACGAGCGGGACCTTCAGCCGCCGGGCCGCGGCCTGGAAGTCGTCGAGCCGGTAGCTCGTGGTCGGGACGAGGAGGAGGAGCGAGCCGTCGCGCACGGCGACTTCATGCCGCGAAGCGGCGTCGGGCGCAACCCCGCCGCCGGGCCGGCGTGCTTCCCGGGCCTGCAGGGCCCGCCCCGCCTTCCCCGGGGCCTTCCCCTCCGGGCCACGCCTGGGCTACGCGATCCGCATGCGCCACGCCGGCCGCTGCCACTGCGGCAACCTCATCGTGACGTTCGAGTCCTCCCGGCCGCCCGCCGAGGCCCCGCTCCGCACCTGCGGCTGTACCTTCTGCGCGCGCCACCGGCCGACGTACACCACCGACCCGGCCGGCCGCCTCGAGGTGCGCGCCCGCGACCCCGGCCTCGTCACCCGCTACCGCTTCGGCCTCGCGACCGCCGACTTCCTGCTCTGCTCACGCTGCGGCGTGTTCGTGGGGGCCGTGTGCGAGGTGGACGGCCGCCTCCTCGGCACGCTCAACGTGAACGTGCTCGAGGACCGCGCCGCGTTCACGCAGGCGCCTGCGCCGGTGGACTACGACGCCGAGAACGTCGCCGCCCGCCTCGCGCGGCGCGCGCGCGCGTGGATGCCGGCGGTGGTGGGGGGATGACGGGCGAGGGGCCGAGAGAGGATACGGGACTGGGA
>JAXLYA010000007.1:0-340379 GCA_046351695.1 Anaeromyxobacter sp.
GTCGATGAGCTGCGCCGCGGCCTCGCGCATGACGAACTTCCGCTCGGTGGGCGGCGGCACCTCGATGAGGTCGAGCGCGGAGCGGTAGGCCGCGAGCGACGCCGGCGGCTCGCCGCCGAGCGGGCTCGTCGCGCCCCCGAGGGCGCCGACTTCCGGGATGTTCCAGCCGGGCACCATGCTGCACGAGCGTACAGTGGGGGTCTGACATCCGCCGGCTCCAAACCGGGGACATCGCTGACACTCCGGGCGGGCGACCTCTCGGACGCCCTGCAGGGCCATCGGCTGATCGGGGCGGCCCGAGCGACGGCGCTGCGCCCGCCGGCTCGGCCGTTATCCAAGGGGAGCGCGCCCTCGCCCCCGGGGCCGCGCAGGGGGACACACCATGAAGCCCTTCCTCGCCGCCCTCGCGGCGCTCGCGCTCGCGGGCGTCGCGCACGCCGACGACCGCCGCCGCGATGACCGCGACGACCATCGCTGCGACCGCGGCCTCGCCCAGCTGAAGGCCGACCTCGCCGCCACGCGCACCGCGCTGCAGGCGACGCAGGCCGAGGTCGCCGCGCTCAAGGCCGCGGTGGCGACCCTGAGCGCCACCGTCGCCGCGAACACGACGAGCGCCCTGGGCGGCGCGCTGACGCTCGACACCTCCGGCGGCCGAGCGGTCGTGACGGTGAACGCCGCGGAGCTGCGGTTCCCCGGCGATGCCGCGATCACCGTGGAGCGGGACCTCACGCTCCGGGTCGGCCGCACCCTCGCCGCCGCGGTCGGCAACGATCTCGGCCTGGACGTCGGCCGCAACTCGACGGTCTCGTTCGGCGGCAGCTCCGCGGTGTCCGTCGGTGGCAACGCATCGACGACGATCGCAGACAACTCGGACCTCGTCGTCGGCCTCCACTCGACGACCTCCATCGGCGGCAACGCGTTGCTGGCAGTGAACGGGAACACCTCGACGGCGGTCGGCGGCAGCGTCACCGAGCACGTCGGGCGGGATCGCGTCACGGACGTCGGCGCGAGCGTGACCACGTCGGTCGGGGCGTCCCTGGCCACGAGCGTCGGCGCGGGCGCGACCCTCCAGGCCAGCCAGGTGAGCGTGACCGCGGCCGGCAACTTCCGCGTGCAGGCCGCGAACGTGCAGATCCCGTGACGGCCAGCCGGGCGCCCGCGAGGAACCCCGCGATGCGACACGGGGTTCCGCTGCGTCCGTGGACCTGCTAGGTTCCGCCCGCCGCCTTGACTCGGGCGGCGGAAGCCTTACGTGTAGCCTGAGTCTGCAGCATCGCCGCAGTTGCCGTTCAGGGGGCGAACTGGTTTCGACGGAGGACGGAAGGCGTCTGGTGCGCGCCGAGGTTGGTCAGCAGGCCTCGTAAAAAGCCGACCAAGCAGAAACGCGAACGAGCCCATGGCTCTCGCGGCCTAACTAAAGGCCGTGCGTTCCCCCGGAAGCGCCGGGTACCGGGTGTGAACGTCAGCTCCGGCTGGATCCGGGCGGGAAGCGAGCCGCCTAGACCGGATCGAGACGTAAGGGCGAGAACGTGAGCGGTTGCAGGCCCGGAGGTTGCCGCCCACGTATTCACTCCGGGATACGCGCGTAGGACCAGTCGTTAGAAGTCTTTCGGACCCGGGTTCGATTCCCGGCGCCTCCACTTGAAGCCCCGCTCATCACGGGGCTTTTTCTTTTCGGGGCTTGGTCTCCCTTGGTCTCCTCCTCTTGGTCTCCGCACGGAGCGTGAGATGGGGAGGATGGGCCCTCGATGAAGCCAGCCCTCTCGATTCGCCTCGACTCGCAGGCTGTCCTACGAAGTCGGGAGCACGCCCGAGCATGCTGGAGCGCCTCGTTGGTCCCCGTACGCCGCAGAGGGCGTTCATGCGGTGGCTGGAGGTCGATTCTGCCCGCGCCTACAAGCGTGACATCCTGACCTTCGACCGCATCTGCATCCGCCTCGACAGCGCAGACGCGCTCTCTCGAACTTGATGAAGCAGATGGGGTGGATGGGCTGAGTTCTGGGCGTCTCTCCCTGCCTCTCTGCCGGGCTGCCCTTGACGGCGACGCTACCTGGCGCGCCGCAGCCCTCCCTCCGTTCGAGACGAAGGAGACCGTCATCTTCCGGCGCAAGCTGCATGGGGCCTCTGAGATGAACGCGCCCGCGACATCCCCCGCCTGTTTGCGCCCTCGCTGCTCGCAGCGACGCTCGCATGCGCCACGGCCCAGCCGGTCCCCGTGAACCCGGAAGCGGAGCGAGCCAAGGTGATGGCGTACCTGGCCACCCGGAAGGTGAACCCAGACACGCTCGTCGTCTACCTGGAGGAGTCTCACGAGCACTGGTTCGGCTACCTCCTCGTCATCGGGGACGAAGCCGTGCAGGGGCTGACCAGAGGCAAGGAGCGGCGCGTCCGGCTCACCCGCACCGGCCTCGGCCCGCGTCTGGCTGGGCTGACCGAGCAGGCCATTTCCGGCCTCAGGGACGCGGAGCCCCCCATCGGCATCGACGGCGGCTACTACTTCGTCATGCTGCGCCGGGGAGGCGCGACGAAGAGCTACTCCTACTGGAGCACTGTTCCGGTCTACGTCCAGAACCCCGAGTCGGCGCTCATCGGGAGGTTGGAGCCGTACCTGGAATACCACTGGCCCTCGACCCGTCCCCGACCCGACGTCACGATGGATCGGTAAGGATGAGATGAGCACGTTGCTGGACAGCCTCATGCGCGTTGGCGCATCCGATGACCTCGGCACCGACGCGCTGGGTGTTGCACGCGGCCCGGTGGCCCGAGGAGTAGCCGGCATGCCGTTCAACGTCTCGGTCGGCCACGATCTTGATAGGGAACGCCGGCTCTGGTTCTTCGTGCAGACCTGGAACGGGCGGATGCTGTTCACGGCGAAGGCGTGCGGGCCGGAGTGGGCGTGAGAGCCGCTGGCTCACTCGTCCTTACCTTGCTGGCAGGGTCCCTCGTCGCGTGCACGGGCACGACCTCGCTCACCCACCCACGCCCTGAGCCGCCGGGGTGCCGGGCTCAAGCGGACGGCCATGCCATCATCTGCGGCGGCCAGGTCGCGGCGACGCTGACCTGCACGAGGTGGAACTACGGCGCCTGCAACGTCCTGATCCTGACCTACGCAGATGGCGAGACCGTCACCCTGCACGAGCTCCGCGGCGACGCGAAGTTCGACAAGGTCTCGAGCGTCAGGGTCTCGTCCGGCGGAGGCCGTCTCTGGTTCACGGAGTCCGACCTCTCGGTCTGGGCGATGCTCCGCGACCGGGACGGCGGCATGTCGCACCGCTCGCGCGTGTACGACGTGTGGGATGGCAAGCTCGTGGACGTTGGAGATGAGGCGCCGGCTGGAACGGTTCCCCTTGCCCCGGAGCCCACGCCTTTCGGCAGCAGCGGCGCCCAGCTCTACAAGGCGCTGCGCGAAGGCAAGCCGGTGGAGGTTCACTGACGGCCGACCCGCTGTCGCCCGGCGCACCCCCGGCTCCTCCTCTGGTGAAGTCCTTCCCGGTGCAGCCGCGGGGCCGGTCGCGCCTGCCGATCAGCTTTCCCCGAGGTACCGTCCGACCGCGCGCTCGCAGTAGTCCAGGTAGGCACGAACAACCCGCGATGGCTGCTGCTGCCGCTGGTACAGCAGAGTCACGTGCTGCTCGGGCAACGGATGGTCCGCCAGCAGCGCCACGAGGCGCCCGTCGCGCAGTGCTTCCGCCGCGAGGAATGGCGGGAGCTCGGTGACGATGTCCCCCCGGATCGCCCGCTGGCGCAGATGGAGGTAGTCGTTGACGGCCAGGATCGGCGTCGGTTCGATCTCTCGCTCGCCGAGGCGCCACGGGCGATGGGCGTTCGCTTCACGCACCCAGATACCGGCGGGTAGCGCGAACAAGTCGTCGGGGTTCTTGGGCCTCCCGAACCGCTCGACCAGCGCGGGGCTGGCGACGAGGACGTGGCGGTACCGCAGGAGGCGCTTCGCCACGAGGCTCTCGTGAACGACGGGCCCGATCCTGAGCGCGATGTCGATCCCCTCGATGCTCAGGTCGACGGCGCGCTCGGTGGTGTAGACGACCACCTGGATGTCGGGATGCTCTCTCTGGAACGCGGCGAGCAGGTCCCACCACGGCTCGAAGGACGGCGGTATCGATAGGCGCAACCGTCCCTTGAGGACGTGCCTGTGGCTGGTCACCGCAAGCTCGGCCTCCTGAAGTGCATCGATCCCGCGGCTGGCATGCTCGTAGAGCTGCATGCCCGAATCCGTGAGCTTCGTTCCCCGAGCGCTCCGCTCGAGCAGCTGGACCCCGAGCTTCCCTTCCAGCTGGCGTAGGTTCCGGCTGAGGGTCGCGAGGGGCACGTGCGTCCTTGCGGCCGCTGCCGAGAGGCTCCCGGCGCGCACCACGGCGACGAACATCTGGGCGGCGTTCAGGTCCATGCATCCCCTTCCATTTATGGAAGCTACGATACCGCCCATGAACGTTGCCGATCAAATTCGAGAGGCCTATCCCTCGGCAGCGCGGAAGGCATCCCGCCGCTGCGCAAGGGAGCACGACCGATGACCGTCACCGAACTGATCAAGGCCTACGAGACCGCACTCAACGCGAATGACCTCGAGACGATCCTCTCGCTCTACGGCAGCGACCCCGTCTTCATGCCGCAGCACGCACCTGCCCTGGTAGGCCGCGATGCCGTCCGCGCCGGCTATCGGCAGGTGTTCTCGACCATCAAGCTCGACATCCGCTTCGACGTTCACGAGATCGAGGAGACCGGAGACTGGGCGTGGGCTCGCACCAGCTCGGCCGGACGGACGCGCATCCTCGCCGCGGGCATCGACGTCACCGAGGGCAACAACGAGCTGTTCGTCTTCCGGCGCGAGGGAGGCGGGTGGCGCATCCACCGCTACCTGTTCTCGACCAGCCAGCCACGCGCTTGAGAGCGGCCGCCCCGCCCCTACCGCGCCTTCTCGAGCGCGTCCGCGTCCGCGACGAGCTGCTTCGCCCTGCGGGCGGCGAGCTGGAAGTCGACCTTCGGGCCGAAGCCCATCCGGGCGGCCACGTCCTCGGCCGAGAGCGACGTCCCGGGCGCGAAGAGCTGCTCCTTCAGGAACTGCCCGACCGCGCGGTTCGCGTACCAGTCCTCGCCGAACTTCTTGCGCATGCCCTCGTGCATCATGCCCGCGAGCGCGAAGGCGCGGCCGTAGTCCGCCGAGTAGAATGTGTCGTCCACGTCGGCGCGGAAGCGGGACGCCTCCTCGTCGCTGAGCGGGAAGCCGTAGGCGCGCGAGAAGAGCTGCTGGTAGAGGGAGCGCAGCGCGGCCTCCGACCCGTCCTTCACCTTCTCCGGGTGCGGGAGCAGCGCGACCGCCGGGGCGATCTCCGTGAGCGGCCGGCCGTGGAGCCTGAGCTCGTAGGCGATCTTCGCGAAGGCGTAGCGGCGGATGTAGAGCATCTCGATGACCGCGGTCCGTCGCAGGGTCGCGGAGAGCTCGGCGTTCGACGGCTGCGCGCGCCCCTCCGCCTTCCTGAACTCCCGGAAGCGGACCAGCCAGCGCGGGTCGCTGAACGCGTGGCGGAAGAACTCACCGAACGCCTCGGTGGGCGCGCCGTGGCCGAGCAGCACGTTCTCCCACGGCTGGACGGTCGCGTTCGCGAAGTGGACGGCGTGGCCGGCCTCGTGGAACAGCGTCCAGACGTCGTCGAGGCCGCCGGCCGGCTTGACCGAGAGCCGCACGTCGGCGGGCGGGTCCACCGGCTGCACGAAGGCGCGCGGCCGCTTGGCGGGGAGCAGGGAGTCGTCGACCTTGACCTCGCCGCCGGCGGCCGTCTTGAAGTCGAGCCCGATCCCGCCGAGGAAGTGGAAGAGCAGCTTCAGCTCCTCGTCCTTCTCGAACAGCCCGGCGAGCTTCGGGGCCTTCCACAGGCGCCCGAGGTCGGCGGTGCGCAGCTGCTCCCGCGGCGTGTTCAGCTCCTCCCGCGCCACCCGGTCGAGCTCGCGCGCCCAGAGCGCGTCGGTGGCCTTCAGGTACTCGACGCCGTCGGCGAGGAGGGCCTGCAGCTTCACCGCGCGCAGGTCCTCGCTGAGCGCCACGTAGTCGCGGTAGCCCGCCGTGCGCGCCGCCGCCTGCGCAGCCGCCTCCTTGCGGGCGAGGATCGGGTTGAGCGTGCCCTCGATCACCCGGGTGCTGGCTGCGTAGAGGGCCGCGCGGCGGGCGGCGTCCGGCTCCTTCGCGATCTCCAGGCCCACGTTGCGGTAGGGGATCGGCTTCGCGACGAAGGCGACGGAGACCGTCGCCGCGGCCTCGGCGTCGGACACCTCGTCGTCGAACGGCGCGATCGCGAGGTTGACCGCCTCGGCCGCGAGCGAGCGGCGCAGGAACCGGAGCGCCATCGCCTCGTTCGCGGCGAGGCCGGGCTTCCTGAGCGCCTCGTCCACCACCGCGAGCGAGGCGGGGGTGAACAGTCCCTCGTGCCCGACGTACGTGAGCGCACCGAGCGAGGCTTCACCCTGGGTGGCGGTGTACCAGCCGGTCACCATCTGCAGCCGCTGCAGCGCCCGGTACTCGGCGCGGACCCGCTCGAGCGAGGGCGCCGTGGCGCCCGGGTCCGGCGCCGCCGCGACCGGAGCGAGCGCGCCCACGACGAGCGCGAGGAGGAGGTGCTGGAAGTGCATGGTCCGAGGTGCGGTCATGGGAGCCTCCGGTGGTCCCGTCCTTCTACCGGCGTGGCTCGCAGCCGGCGACGGCGGATCCGGGCTCCGGGGCCAAGGGCCCCTCGAAGGGCGAGCCCGTCACACGAGGCCGCATCCGGGCTCAGGGCGCCGCGCACTGGCCGGACCTTTCTGGAGAACCAACGACTACAACCCGAACATGAACAGCGACGACCCCGCCGAGATCAGCACCACCTGGCGGCCGTCGAGCCGGAAGGTGATCGGCGGGGCCATGGTGTTGCCGCCCAGCGAGACCCGCCACCGCTCCTTGCCCGTGTCCGCGTCGAGCGCGAAGAAGACGCCGCTCGACGCGCCGAAGACGACGCCGCCGCCGGTGGACAGGAGGCCCGTGTAGAGCGCCGTCTTCCCCTTGTCGGTCCAGAGGGGCGACGCGTACTCCCAGGCCTTCGCCCCGGTGCCGGCGTCCAGCGCCCGCACGAACGGATAGATGGGCTCCCGGTTGCCGCCGGCGCTCCCCAGGAAGGCGGTCCCCTCCGCGCCGCGAGGGGTCTCCTCCGCCTTGGTGAACACCGCCGCGCCCTCGGTCGCGTGAACGAACACGAGGCCGCGCTTCTCGTCGTAGGTCGCGTTCTGCCAGTTCGTGCCGCCGTTGCCGCCGGGCCGGACGAGCTGGCCCACCGTCGTGCCCGAGCTCAAGGGGATGGGGCGGCCGGCCGGCGTGAGCCCCGACGCCCAGTTCTGCTCCACGAACGGCGTCCCCTTGAGGAACTTCCCCGTCGTCCGGTCGAGCACGTAGTAGAAGCCGTTGCGGTTGGCCCAGCAGACGGCCTTCGTGGTCGTCTCCCCGCGGCGGAGGTCGGCCAGGATGGGCACCTGGGTCGAGTCCCAGTCGTGCTCGTCGTGGGGCGTGAACTGGAAGTGCCAGGCGAGCTTGCCCGTGGCGCCGCGCACCGCCACGACGCTGTCGGTGTAGAGGTTGTCGCCCGGTCGCACGTCGCCGTTGTAGTCCGGGCCGGGGTTCCCCACCCCCCAGTACACGAGGTCCAGGGTCGGGTCGTACGCCCCGACGTTCCAGGTGGGCCCACCGCCCGTCTTCCAGGAGTCGCCGGCCCAGGTCTCGTTGCCGGGTTCGCCCGGGGCCGGGATGGTGTGGAACCTCCACCGCTGGTCGCCGGTCTCCGCGTCGTACGCGGTGAGGTAGCCGCGGATCCCGAACTCGCCTCCCGCTATCCCCACCACCACCGTGTCGTTCACGGCGAGTGGCGCGCCGGTCATGCTGTAGCCGGCGGACCAGTCGCCCACCTTGGTCGTCCACGCCAGGGCGCCGGTGCGGGCGTCGAGCGCCACGAGGTACCCGTCGAGCGCCGCCATGTAGACCTTGTTCCCCAGGATCGCGAGGCCGCGGTTCACGCGCCGGCAACAGAGGGGAACGTCGGGGATGGGCCGCGCGTACCTCCAGAGCTCCTCGCCGGTGCGGGCGTCCAGGGCCACGGCGGTCGAGGGCGGCAGGGTCGTGTAGATCACGCCGCCGACGACCAGCGGCGTGGCCTGGATCTCCGGCCGCGTGTCCTCGAACTGGTGGGTCCAGAGGAGCCGCATCCGGTCCACGTTCTTCGAGGTGATCTCCGCGAGCGGCGAGTGGTGCCGCCCGTCGAGGGTGCCCGAGTAGGTCAGCCACTCGTCGGGGTTGCCCGCCGCGGCGCGCAGGCGGCCGAAGTCCACCGAGACCGGCGGGCGTGAACTCGCGGCGGCGGCTTCCTCGCTCGTGGTCTCCGTCTGCAGCATCTTGATGTAGCCGACGAGCTGCCACGCCTGCTTCATGGGCAGGTCCTGCGCGACCATGGCCGTGCCGGCGATCCCGTACTTGAGCACCCGGTAGATCGCCATGTCGCTGTTTCCATGCTTCAGCGCGCGGTTGAGGGGCGGGGCGTGCATGCCCGCGCCCTGCCCGCCGTGACACATGGCGCACCGATCGCGGAACATGGCGCTCCCCGCCTCGTGATCCTCCGGAGTGACGTACGGGTTGGCGAGGGCGCCCTCCAGGCTCTGGGCGCCGATCGCGAAGCCCTTCAGGCCGAAGCCGCCCTTGACCTTCACCATCTCCAGGAGCTCGCGCCAGGAGAGGTTGGGAACGTGGCCGCGGGCCTTGCGCACCGCGAGCCGCATGCGCCAGGAGATGGTCACCAGCGGCGACGGCAGGCTGGACGGGGGCAGCAGCGCGAGCAGGACGACCGCCGAGCCGACCGCCAGGGTCGTGATGAGCGCCACGGCCAGGAACCGGCGGAGGAGCAGTCGCTTCATGCGGGCTCACCAACAGTAGGACAGGTGAGCCGGTCGCCGCAACGTCACGGGCTGGCAGACCGGCGTTCCTGGCGTGTGCGCAGAACGCCCACGGAGACGTGGTTTCACGTCGAAACCCGCCAGCCCGCTCACCATGGGGCTTCCCCCTTTTCCGGCTTGGCGTCTCCTTCCCCTTCCACGACCGACGCCGCCGACCCCGGTCGCCCCTTCCCCTCTCTCGCGCACCACGCCGACCTAAGGGGAACGATCTACGAGGTGCAGGGCAGCCCGTTCGAGGCCTGGGACGCGGCGGCGCACCTCACGCCCGGAGTCAACGTGTCGCGCCCCTCCGCGCTTGTACGGTCGGTGGATGGGGAGGAAGGTGCTCGCATCTCCGGGAGGGCGGAATGCGCGACCAGCTCGGGAACGTGCGGCACGGGCTCCTTCACCCCGCGACGCTGGCCCTGTTCGCCTGTGGGGCGCTGACCCAGCTCTTCTCCTACGGTGAACTCAGCCAGCCGCTCGCAGCGTGCTTCTGGCTCCACTGGCCGCGGCCCCGCGCGCTCCTCGTGCCGTCCTTCGACTGGGACGCCATCAACCCCTACCACACGCACATGGCCGGGTTCCGCGCGGTCGAGGGTGGCTACCCGGTGATCCGCGTCGCCCAGACCGGGCTCTCCGCCCTGTTCGACGCGAAGGGCCGCCTGCTCGCCTCGCGCGACGCGCGGTTCTCGAAGGTCGACGGTTTCCTCTTCGAGCTGCCGCTGGGCCCGAAGGGCTGAGCTGCACCCCGCCGTTCCTCCCACCGAAGGAGCCTCGAAAATGCCCCGCCGCCTCTCCTCGCTGCTCGCCGCCTCCGCCGCGCTCGCGTCGATCCTCTCCACCGGATGCCTCTACACGAACGTCACCACCCCCCTCGCCTACCGCGCCGCCACCCTGCAGGAGGCGAAGGCGGAGGGCGCGCCGGAGGCCGAGGGCGTGGCGTGCGATCACGCGGTCCTCTACCTCGTGGCGTGGGGCGACGCCGGCTACGCGGCCGCCGTCGCGAACGCGAAGGCGAGCACGGGCGCGCACCAGCTCGCCGACGTCCGCGCGGACACCACCTTCTTCAACGTGCTCGGGCTCTACCAGAAGGCCTGCACCCGCGTGACGGGGAGGATCGTCAAGTGAGACCGCTCCTCCTGGCCCTGCTCGCGCTGTCCGCGGCAGGGTGCCTGCCGAGGCTCACGTTCCCGCAGCCCGGGGGCGTGATCTTCGAGGACAGCGCCGGCCCGCTCGCGTACCGCGGCGACGTCGGCGCCGGCACGCGCGAGGTGCGCGGGGAGGCCTGCCGCAGCGGCCTCGTGCTGCCCGTGCCGTCCGCCACGCTCAGCGTCGCCTGGGGCGACGCGGGCTACCGCGAGGCGCTCCGCAAGGCGAGCGAGGCGGCCCACGGCGCCCCGCTCACGGACGTGCGGGCGGACCTGCACCAGACCGGGATCCTGATCTGGCGCGAGGAGTGCCTGGTCGTGACGGCGCAGACCCGGTAGCGCCCGCGGCCCCGGCGCGTCACCCTCCGTCCCCCCGCGCGGCATCGCGCGGGGCGCGGCAACCTGGCGCGGACCCTCCCTCCGCGCGCGGGCCTACCATCGCCGGCGAAGGAGGCTCCCGATGGCGCTCCTCGCCGGCGCGTACCGCCTCGCCCTCTGGCTCGCACCCGTGACCCTGGTGCTCGGGGTGATCCTCCTCAGCCAGACCATCGCCGGCGTGATGCGCGCCGGGCGCCGGGCGCGCGTCGCGACCATGCCGCTCGCGGCGGAGCAGGCGGTGGTCCTCGCGGACGCCGGTCCGATCGTGCTCACGCTGGAGGGCCCGCTCTTCTCCCGGCCTCCCGAGCTCACCTACACGCTCGTGGGACCGGACGGCGCCGGCGTCCCGCAGCGGCCGGTCGTGTTCCGCATGAGCTCGAGCGGCTTCTCGCGGGGGAGGCTCCAGCTCCACCGCTTCGAGGTGACCGCCCCCGGGCCTCACGTCCTGCGCGTCGAGGGGCTCGGCCGGAACCCGCGGGAGCTGGATTGCCTGCTCATCCTCGAGCGCCCGCACGCGGTCGCGACGGTCGCGTGGGTCCTCGGGATCATCGCGGCCGGCTTCGTGGTCATCGGCAGCCTCGTGACCTTCTTCCTGCGCCTCGCGCGCGTGGGCCTCGAGTGACCGCTCGATGGCCACGACCTGCCCCGCGCACCGGGCGACCTTCGAGGGTCCTCCGGGGTGAGCCGAGACCTACACCGTCCCCGGTTCATTCGAGGGTTGCCACGGGTCCCGCGCTGCGCCACCTTCTTCACTCGCCGTTCGCGCGCCGGCACCCGGGGGGGCCGCCTCCTCGCGCGACAGGACACGCCATGACGGGCCACCTCCCCAGCCTCGCCCTCGCCCTCGGCCTCCTCGCGGCCTGCGCGGATGCGCCTGCGCAGGACCCCGAGCCCGGGAGCACGCGCCAGCTCGTGAACAGCCTCCTGACGTCGGTCACCTGGAGCGTCCAGGAGGGGAGCTGCGGGACGGTGAACGCCTCGGGGCTCTTCTCCGCGCCGCCCGCCTCCGCCACCTGCCACGTCGTCGCGACCTCCACGACGGACCCGTCGAAGAAGGCGAGCGCCACGGTCACGGTGACCGGGGCCACGGGCCCGGGCACGCAGGTCCCCGGCGGAACGCTCTCGGTCGACACGGTCTGGGGGCCGGCCGGCTCGCCGTACAAGATCAACGGCGACATCCTCGTGGCGAAGGGGGCGAAGCTCACCATCCAGCCCGGGACCACCGTCGAGTTCCAGGGGCACTACCGGCTCGAGGTGCGCGGCCAGATCGACGCGCGCGGCACGAGCCCCACCCAGCGGGACATCGTCTTCACCCACAAGACGAAGACCGGCCTCGCGACCTGCGCCTCCCCGCCGTGCGGCTGGAACGGCATCCGCATCCGGGGCGACCACGCCGCGGTGCAGGGCTCGAACTACTCCTACGAGACGAACATCGGGAGCCCGCAGCTCGACCAGTACATCGAGAACGCCGTGCTCGAGTACGGGAACAAGGCGGGCGCGAACGTCACGGGCGACGGCGAGTCGACCTATGGCAACTACGCGGAGGTGGCGGGCGGCTGCCTGTGGACCTTCGAGCAACGGAAGCTCCACGTGAACGGCAACCTGTTCCATCACTGCGGCGCGGGCACCAACGCCTCGAACTGGGGCGGCGCGATGATCCACTTCTACCTCGCGCCCGCGCTCGCCTCGCCGGCGGCCACCGAGACCGTCTTCGCCGACAACGACTTCGAGGACAACTACGCGGGCGACCTCTACGCGACCGCGGTGGGGTTCTTCCACTGCAACACGGCGACCGACCTCGGCGCCGTCCGGCTGCGCGGCGGCCACTTCTTCCGGAACAAGGGCGTCGGGACGGCCCTCATGATCTACGAGACCAACATGACGCTCCAGGGCGTCGTGTTCGGGACCGGCGCCGACGCGAACGCCAACGGCGACTACAAGCTGTCGAGCAGCATCTCGACGCTCGACATCATCCCGTAGGGCAGCCCGGTCACGCCGGGCCGCGCCGCGTCTCCTCGGATCGGACCCTCGGCCCCGGAGCCCATCGATGCGCCTCGCCCGACTCGCCCTCCCGCTCGCCGCCGCGCTCGCGCTCGCGGCGAGCCGGCCCGCCGCCGCAGCGAGCGACGAGGAGATCCGCCTCATCACCCTGAAGTCGGCGGTCTTCGGAGGGGAGCGGCAGCTCGTGGTGCGCACGCCCCCGGGCTACGCGGAGGGCGCCGGGCTCCGGTACCCGGTGCTCTACTTCACCGACGGGCCCGCGAACCTCGACCCCCTCACCGCGGCGGTGCGGTTCCTCGAGCGGCACGGCCGGATGCCGGCGGTCCTCCTCGTCGGCGTCGTCCACAAGGACCGCACGAACGAGCTCACGCCGACCAAGCTGGCCGCGAAGGACGCGAACTTCCCCACGAGCGGCGGCGCGGGCGCGCTCCTCGACCACCTCGAGAAGGAGGTCATGCCCTGGGTGGAGCGGACCTACCGCACGGCGCCGCTGCGCGTCCTCGGCGGCCACTCCTTCGGCGGCCTCTTCGCGCTCCACGCGCTCGCGACCCGGCCCGGGCTCTTCCGCGCGTTCCTCACGGTGAGCCCGTCCGTGCAGTGGGACCGGTGGATGGTCCTCGACGCGCTCGAGGCGCTCGTGAAAGGCAGGCCGGACCTGGAGGCGACCGTGTTCACGTCGAGCGGCGACGAGGGACCGGAGCTCGCCCGCGGGCTCGAGCGCCTCGCGCGCACCCTGGGCGCCGCGAAGGGCGTGACCTACGCGAGCAAGACCTTCCCCGGCGAGGATCACGGCTCGGTCGTCTTCCCCGCCCAGCACGCCGGGCTCGAGGCCGTGTTCGACGGGTGGCGCATGCCGGTCGCGGACGGAGACCTCGGCCCGCGCGGCGGCTTCGCGGCCGTGGACGCCCACTACCAGGGGCTCTCGCGCCGCCTCGGGTACGAGGTCGCGCCGCCCGAGCAGATCGTGAACCTCGCCGGCTACGAGGCGCTCCGCCGCGGCGACACCGACCTCGCCGTGCGCACGCTGCAGAAGAACGCCGAGCGCCATCCAGCCTCGGCGAACGCCCACGACTCGCTCGGCGAGGCGCACGAGCGCGCCGGGAACCTCGACGACGCGGTGAGGGAGTACCAGCACGCCGTCGACCTCGGCGCGAAGGCGAAGGACCCCGCCCTGAAGGTCTACGAGGAGCACCTCGCCCGCGCGACCGCGGCCGCCGCGGCGGCCCGGCTCGGCGGCGCCCGCTGATCAGAACCTGACCGTCACCCCCGCGCCCGCGTAGGCGAGGAGCGCGAAGTTGTAGACGCTGTCGGTGTCGGCGCCGCCCTCGACCATCCGCGCCCCGACCCGGGCGGTGATGTTCGGGGCCGCGTCCCAGGTCAGCGCGAGGGTCACGTCCTCGGCGCGCCCGGGGCCGCCCGCGAGCCCCTCGGCGTCGAGGAGGAGCCCCACGGGCCCGGCGAAGCGCCAGTGCAGCCGCACCGAGGCGAGCGGCACGAAGCCGGTGTTCGCGCGGGTCGTGCACGTCGCGGCGCAGACCGTGATGGCGGCGTCGCGGATCTTGCCGGTGAAGCCCACCGCGAGCTCGAGCGTGGGGCGCTGCACGAGGGCGTATCGGTAGCCGAGCCGGTAGGAGTCGAACCGGTAGGTGCCCCGGAGCGGCGTCCCCGCGGCGAAGGTCGCGCCGAAGAAGTCGACCTCGGCCGGCGCGACGCCGCGCGCGCCGAGCCTCAGCGGCGCGTACAGCGCGTGCAGCTCGTGCCGTCCCGCGACGACGCCCGCCCGCACGCGGAAGTACGGCGCGCGCTCGGTCTCGAGGTCGTCGGTGAGGGAGAAGCGCGTGCCCGAGTCGCCGGGTACAGCCGGGGAGCGCTCACGGCGCGCTCGCCTTGCGCTCGCGCACGCCCGCCCGCAGCCGCTCGACGTGGAGCTTCACGCGGTCGAAGCCCCGCCGCGCCCAGGGGCGGTCCTTCGCGAGGAGGGCGAGCCCCCCGAGGACGAGCGGGATGCCAGGCCCCGGGAGGACGAGCAGCGCGGCGCCGGCCGCGAGCAGGGTGTATCCGAAGAGGCTTCTCACGCGGGAGAGCGTAAGGACCGCCCGCCCCTCCTGCAGGAGGTTCCTTGAAGGGTTCGCTGAGGTCCGGGCTGCGTCCCGAGGAAATCGTACGCGCTACCTCGGGTGCTTCAGCCCCTCCATCACCCGCGCCAGCTCCGTGTGGCCGTCCTCGCGGAGCCCGTCGACCACGCCGCGCTGGTCCGCCTCGCTCCGGTTCTGGCTCGCCTTCCACTTCCCCTCGATGCGGGTGATCGTGACCTCGACGCCCACGATCGCCTTCAGCAGCCCCTCCACGTACTCCGCCGGCGCGTCGCTCACCTTCCAGGGGTGCTCGCGCCGGCCCTCGTGACGGTCCGTGAGACGCCGCACGACCTCCAGGAGCCGCTCCGGCTCGTGGAAGAACCGCACGGTCCCGTGGACGTGCAGCGACACGTAGTTCCAGGTCGGGACCACCTTCCCGGTCTCGCGCTTCGTGGCGTACCAGGAGGGCGACACGTAGGCGTCCGGCCCGAGGGCGATGGCGAGCGCGGGCGCCTCCTCCCGCGCCGACCGCCACTGCCCGTTCGCACGCGCGAGGTGGCCGAGCAGCCGCGCCGGCCCGCCCTCGGGCACGTCGAGCAGCATGGGGAGGTGGCTCGCGTCGAGGCCGTCGCCGTCCCGGGTCACGAGCGTGAAGAGGCCGGCGGAGCGCAGCGCCTCGTGGAGCACCTCGGGGCGGGTCTCGGCGAAGTGGCTCGGTGCGTACATGCGCCGCTTCTTAGCCCCGCCCGCGAGGGAGCTCAACCCGCCTCCGGCGCCGCGCCCCGAACCGCAGCATGCGCCGGAAGGTCGGGCACTCGAGCTGGTCGCGCGCCGGGCAGGCCGCGACGTGCCGGAGCAGGTCGGCGAGCCGCGTGAGCCGCCGGATCCTCTGCTCGAGCTCCTCCGCCTTCGCGCGCACGAGCGCGCGGTCGATGCGCGGCCTGCCGCCGGCCGCGAACACCCGGGCGATCTCCTCGAGCGTGAAGCCGGCCGCCTGCCCCAGCGAGACGAGCGCGAGCCGCTCCAGCACGTCCGGGTCGAAGACCCGCCTGAGCCCGCGCCGCCCCGTCGAGGTGATGAGGCCGCGCTCCTCGTAGTACCGCAGCGCGGAGGCCCGGACCCCCGAACGGCGCGCCACCTCCGTGATGTCCATGCCGCCCCCCTTGACCTCAAGTGCGCTTGAGGTGGCAGCGTAGCACGCATGATGACCGCCGTCTTCTGGACCCTCGCCGCCGTCGCCGTCACCGCCTCCCACCGCGCCGATCCCGGGCGAACCTTCCGCGCGCTCCGCACCGCGCGCGGCTCGTTCCTGTCGCTCCTCCCGAAGGTGCTCGCGATGGTCGGGCTCATCGGCCTCGTGCTCGCGCTCGTGCCGCCGGAGGCGCTGCGCCGGCTCTTCACGCTCGGAGGCCCGGCCGGCTACCTCGCGGTCGCGGCCGTGGGCGCCGTCGTCACGATGCCGGGCCCCGTCGCGTTCCCGCTCGTGGGCTCCCTCGCGCGGCTCGGCGCCGCGCCGGCGGCGCTCGCGACGTTCGTGACCACGCTCACGATGGTCGGCCTCGTCTCGGCGCCGGTCGAGGTCTCGTACTTCGGCCGCCGGTTCACGGCGCTGCGCCAGGGGCTCAGCTTCGCGGCCGCCCTCGGCATCGGGCTCGCGATGGGGGTGTTCCTGTGAAGGCCCGCCTCCTCGAGTACCGGTTCGTGCTCGCGCTCGCCGCCGTGAACGCGCTCGTCGCGCTCGGGTGGCCCGGGCTCGCCACGACCTCGGTGACCACGGCCGGGAGCTTCGTCCTCGAGGTCCTCTCGGTGCTCCCGCCGATCCTGGTGCTGCTCGGGCTCCTCGACGTCTGGGTCCCCCGGGCCTTCGTGGAGGCGCGCCTCGGGCCCGGCGCGGGCTGGCAGGGCACTGCGCTCGCGGTCCTGCTCGGCACCGCCGCCGCAGGCCCGCTCTACGCGGCGTTCCCGGTCGCGGTCTCGCTCCGGCAGAAGGGCGCCCGCCTCGCGAACGTCGTCGTGTTCCTCGGGACCTGGGCGGCCGTGAAGACGCCGATGATCCTCATGGAGGCGAGCTTCGTCGGCCTGCGCTTCGCGCTCCTCAGGCTCACGTTCACCCTGCCCTGCGTGCTCGCGACCGGGTGGATCATGGAGCGGCTCCTGCCGGAGGCCAGGGCTACCGCGCCCGCCGCCGCCGCGCCGGGGCCTACGGCTGCTTGACGATGTCCACCGAGATCTCGATCGCCGGGACCGTGCCCCGGTTCTCGAGCCAGTGTAGCGTCTTCGAGTCCTCCGGCCAGCCGACGCCCGGGCCGTAGTCGGTGGCGACGCCGTCCCGGTGATCCGTGATGGTACCCTCGAGGATGTAGACGGTCCCGGGCCGGCCCTTGTGATCGTGGAGCGGGCCGAACACGGCGCCGGGCGCGAAGGTGAACATCCGCATGCGGAGCTGGCGCCCCGCCATGCCCTCGAGCTCGGGGCCGAGCTCGACGGTCGCGAGCAGCGTCGACGTGACGCCGCGGGTCTCGGGGACCACCTCTTCCATCTTCATCGTTCCTCCTTGCTCAGTCCGCCCCCACCGTCCCGTACGTCGGCTTCCCGCCGCGCTCGAGCCGGCAGTAGGTGCCGCCCTTCGAGAGCGCGACCGCCTCGACCTGCTTCAGCGCCAGGGGCCGGGCGCCGCCCGCCCAGAGCCGCTTGCCGGTGCCGAGCACCACCGGGAAGACGAAGAGCCGGTACTCGTCGACGAGGTCGTGCGCGAGCAGCGTCTGGAGGAGCTCGGTGCTGCCCCAGGTGTGCACCGTGCGGCCGGGCGCCTCGCGGAGCTTCCGGAGCCCGGCCACGACGTCGCCCTTCACGAGGCTCGAGTTGTTCCAGTCGACGCGGTCGAGCGTGCGCGAGACGACGTACTTCGGCTTCGCGTTGAGCGGGACGGCGATCGGGTGCTTGGGGTCCGTGATCTTCGGCCAGTAGCCCGCGAAGATGTCGTAGGTCTTGCGACCGAGCAGGAAGCCGTCGGCGTCGCCGATGTTCTTCATCACGAGGTCGTCGTCGGCGTAGGGCGACATCCAGCCGCCGTGCGGGAAACCGCTCGCGCGGTCCTCGTCGGGACCGCCGGGGGCCTGCATGACGCCGTCGAGGGTCAGGAACGCGTTCACCACGATCTTGGGCATCGGGTCTTCCTCCACACATTCGACCCGATCTCCGCCCGAGCCCATCGGTGCCGCCCCAACCGAGACGCCCCCGCGGTCCACCACCGACACGGACCGTGAGAACATGTCCGGGTGACCTCCTCGCTCATCCCACCGCGAGACCCTCCCTGACCCGTCGCAAGTTCCAGAAGCGGATGTCCACCGCGGCGAAGGCGGGCGGCGCCGGCGGCCTCGGGTGCCTGTTGGTGCTCGGCGCCGCGGCCGCGCTCGTGGTGCTCGCGTGGAAGGCCGGGTTCCGCTGGGCCGCGGGCATCGCCGCCCTGCCGGTCGCGGCGAGCTTCGGTTACCTGCTCTTCGGCCTCGCGCTCTCCCTCCTCGCGTTGGCCCTCTGGCGGCCGCGCGGCATCCGCGGCCTCCTCGTCCTCTCGGACTCGCCGCACTGGCTGCCGTACATCGAGGAGCGATGGCTTCCCGTCCTGGGCGGGAAGCTCAGGATCCTCGACTGCTCGGACCGGGCGCGCTGGCGCGTCGGCCTGGCTTCCCTGCTCTTCCGGTTCCATTGCGCGGGCCAGCCCAGCTACTGCCCGGTCGTGATCGTGCTCCGCGGCGCACGCTGGCCGCTCGTGCTCCGGTTCTCCGGCGCGTTCCAGCTGGCGAGGCGCGGCGACGAGGCGGAGCTCCGGGCGCTCGAGGAGCGGCTGTTCGAGGCGCTCGAGGAGTAGACTGGCCCCACCCTCCCGGGAGCCCTGCATGCCGCGAGACCTCGTCGCCGTGATCGCCCTCGCCGCGGGCGCCCTGGGCTGCGGCCACCCCTGCTACAGCCCGAAGAGCCCGCCCTCGAGCTACGCGGGCGTCGCGCAGGGGCTCGAGAAGGGCTGCAGCTGCGACGTCTCCACCGCCGCCCCGGTCTGCGTCGCCACCGTCGACGGGGCGTCCGCGCTGAACCTCACGTGCGGCGGCGGGCGCTGGATGGTCTCGGGGTTCTGCAACCGGGGCCTCGTGGCGGAGCCGGGCGAGGACGCGGGCGACGAGACGGAGTGAGCCGCCCTCACCCCACGCCGCGCAGCCAGAGCCGCAGCCGGGCGATGAGCCGCGCCGGGCCCGCGAGGCGGTCGACCTGCCGGCGCACGACCGCCGTCATCAGCGCGACGAGCCCGCGGTAGGGCCGGATGAAGACCTTCAGGTGCTGGAGCCGGCCCTCGGCGTCGAGCGTGATCCGGTCCACGCCCTGGAGGGACCGCTCGCCGACCTGCGCCTCGAACTCGAGCAGGAGCTCGGGCCCGTCCACCCAGGTGCGCGTCACCCGGTAGCCCTCGAGCGACGCCGCCACGTCGCCGAGGAGCGCCATGACCTCGGCCTTCCCCTGCTTCGGCCGGTGCAGCGCCGGGGACGAGAGCACGACGTCGTCCGCAACCCGCGGCGCGAGCACGCCGAGGTCCTTCCGCGCGACCGCCTCGTGCCAGAGCGACAGGAACTGCTCGACGGGTCCGGAGGGCATGGGGTGGTCGTACCAGAACCTAGGACCCCGCGACGAGCAGCTCCTCCGAGTTCCTGGGGGGCCTCAGCCCGTCCGCCCGCCCCGCGAAGTACCGCTCCGCGAGCTCCTCGGCGGAGACGTGCGCCGCGGTCCTGAAGCCGCACTCCCTCGCGAGGGCCACGATCTCGGGCCCCGTGAAGAAGCTCAGCCAGGGATGCCCGCTCGCGCGGGCGCCCGCGGCGGCGCGCTCGATGCCGGGGCGCACCTCGGGATCGGCGAGCTCGATCGGGACGAGGAACGACATCACGAGGGTCGAGCCCGGGGCGAGCGCCGCGACCTGCCGCAGCGTGGCGGCGACGGCCTCGCGGGTCAGGTACATGGACACGCCGGTCGACGCCACCACGCCCGGCCGCGCGGCGTCGAAGCCGGCGGCGACGAGCTTCTTCCACCAGGCGTCGTCGCCGGCCTCGAAGTCGACGGGCACGAGCGAGAGCCCGGGCGGCACCCCCAGCCCGAGCGCCTCCAGGCGCTCCCGCTTCCAGGCCTGCGGCCCGGGCCGGTCCACCTCGAACACGCGCAGCCGCGCGGCGAGGTCCTGCCGGCGCTGCGCGAAGGTGTCGAGGCCGGCGCCGAGGATCACGTACTGCCCGACGCCGCGGGCGACCTCGGCGGCGACGTGGTCCTCGAGGAAGCGCGCCCGCGCGAGGATCGACGCGCGGAACGGGCGGGTGAACGGGCTCATGTCCGGCCGGCCGCGCCAGCCCTCCTCGGGCGTCGCGAGCCGCAGCCCCACCTCGTCCACGAGGACGTGCGGCGGCGGATCGGCGAGGACGTGCAGCGCGCGCCACAGCGCCACCCGCACGGCGGTGTCGTCCGGCTCCACGGGGTTCCGGTCGCTCATGGCGCGGTTCTAGCGCGAACGCGGCGCCGTCGCGCGCCCGGCCGCCCCGTGCTTGACATACCTCGCGCTGCGAGGCATCGTGCCACTAGGCATCGAACCGCGAGGCATGCGGCCCGATCCGCACGGAGAACCGATGGACATCGGCAAGGACCTGATCGCCGCATCCTCGACGCCGCTCATCCTCTCGATCCTGGCCGACGGGGAGTCCTACGGCTACGCGATCGTGAAGCGGGTGGGCGAGCTCTCGGACGGCTCGCTCCAGTGGACCGAAGGGATGCTCTACCCGCTGCTCCACCGCCTCGAGCGCCAGGGCTTCATCGAGGGCCGCTGGGGCGAGGCCGACAGCGGCCGCAAGCGGAAGTACTACCGGATCACGAAGCCCGGCCGGGCCCACCTCGCCGAGCAGCGCCGGCAGTGGCACGCGGTGGACGGGGCGCTGCGCAACCTGTGGCGCCGCGACCTCGCGGGGAGCCTCGCATGACGTCGACCACGCTCACCGCGCCCGTCGAGGCCCAGATCGCCGAGTGGCGCGCGTACCTGCGGCGCCGCAGCGCCATCCGCGACGTGGACGTCGCGGAGCTCGAGGACCACCTGCGCGGCCAGCTCGAGGCGCTCGGCGCGGCCGGGCTCGCGCCCGACGAGGCGTTCCTCGTGGCCGTGAAGCGGATGGGCGCGATGGACGCCCTCTCGCAGGAGTTCGCCCGCGAGCACTCCGAGCGGCTCTGGCGCCAGCTCGTCGCGCCGGCGGGCCAGGACGCGGCCTCCCGTGCGCGGCGGCGCGAGCTGTGGGTCGCGATCGCGCTCGGGGTCGCCGCCGGCGCGCTCGTGAAGCTCCCGG
Organism: Anaeromyxobacter sp.; assembly: GCA_046351695.1. Classification (GTDB taxonomy): domain Bacteria; phylum Myxococcota; class Myxococcia; order Myxococcales; family Anaeromyxobacteraceae; genus Anaeromyxobacter. The sequence continues at coordinate 20,923 of JAXLYA010000007.1, forward strand.
CCGCGTTCGGGTACGGGCTCGAGCAGCACGCCGTCCTCTACCTCCGGAACGCGAGCCTGATGGTGTTCCCGCTCGTCGCCGGCTACTTCGCCTGGAAGCGGGCGCTCGACGCGCGGCTCGTGGGGATCCTGGCCGCCGGCTTCCTCGCGGCGGCGGCCGTGGTGAACCTCTACCCGTTCGAGGCCCGCGGCGACACGCACCGCCTCGCCATCCTCCACCTCCCGATCGCGCTCTGGCTCGCGGTGGGCGTCGCCTACGCGGGCGGCCGCTGGGCACAGGTCGGGCCGCGGATGGACTTCGTCCGGTTCTCCGGCGAGCTCTTCATCTACTTCGTGCTCATCGCGCTCGGCGGCGGGGTGCTGACCGGGTTCACGATGGCGATCTTCCTGAGCATCCACGTGGACGCGCGCTGGTTCGTGGAGGGCTGGCTCCTCCCGTGCGGCGCCGCCGGCGCGGTGCTCGTGGCGACCTGGCTCGTCGAGGCGAAGCAGGGCGTCGTCGAGAACATGGCGCCGGTGCTGGCGCGCATCTTCGCCCCGCTCTTCACCGCCGTGCTGCTCACCTTCGTCGCGACGATGCTGCTCACCGGCCACGCCATCGACATCGAGCGCGAGGTGCTGATCGGGTTCGACCTCCTCCTCGTGCTCGTGCTCGGGCTCCTCCTCTACGCCATCTCGGCGCGAGACCCGGACGCCCCCGCGGGAGGGTTCGATCTCCTGCTCGTGGTCCTCGTCGGGAGCGCGCTCCTCGTCGACGCCCTCGCGCTCGCCGCGATCGTGGCGCGCATCTCCGGGTTCGGCCTCACGCCCAACCGGGTCGCGGCGCTCGGCGAGAACCTGCTCCTGCTCGTCAACCTCGGCGGCGCGGCCTGGCGTTACGGGGCCTTCCTGCGCGGGCGCGGGACGTTCCGCGAGGTGGAGGCGTGGGAGACCGGGTACCTGCCGGTCTTCGCCGCGTGGGCCCTGTTCGTGGTGGTGGGGTTCCCCCTGCTCTTCCGGTTCGCATGAAGGGTGCTAGCCTCCCGCGCGTGAACCTCCCCCTCACCCTCGCCCTCGCGGCCACGCTCCTCCCCGCCATGGCCCTCGCCGACGATCTCTCGACGCTCTCCCGGGACCTCTGGGCCTGGCGGGCCACGACGCAGCCCATCACCCGCGACGACGTGACCCGCGTCGAGCGCCCCCGGGGCTGGGCCCCCGACTGGTCGGCGAAGGCCGTCGAGGCGCGCCGCGCCCGGCTCGCGGAGCTCGAGGCCCGCTGGCGCGCGCTGGCGGCCGGCGCCACCGCGCCCGCCGCCGTCGTGGATCACCGCCTGCTCGGCTCGGCCCTCGCCCGCGTCCGCTGGGAGCTCGACGGCGTCCGCTCGTGGCGGCGAGACCCGACCTTCTACGTCGACCAGACGGTCTCGGCGGTGATGGACGCGCTCATCCCGCCGCCGCCGCTCGACGCGGCCCGCGGGGCCGACCTCGTCGCGCGCCTGCGCTCGATCCCGGCGACGCTCGCCGCGGCGCGCGCGAACCTCGACGAGGCCCGCGCCCCGTTCGCGCGGCTCGCCCTCGGCGATCTCGACGGGCTCTCGAAGGGGCTCGGCGCCGCCATGGCCGCGGCCGGCGCCGCGCTGCCGAAGGGCGCCGCGCCGACGCTCGCGAAGGACACCGCCGCCGCGGCGGCGGCCCTCGACGGCTACCGCGCCTGGCTGGAGGAGCGGCTGCCGAAGCTCCCGGAGGACGTCGCCGTCGGCCGCGAGGCCTACGTGCGCTTCCTGCGCGAGGTGGCGCTCATGCCCTACTCGCCCGAGGAGCTCCTCGCGATGGGCCGCCAGGAGCTCGCGCGCTCCATCGCGTTCCAGGCGCTCGAGGCCCGGCGCAACCAGGGCCTGCCTCCGCTCCCCATCGCCGCCGATCAGGCCGCGCAGATCGCGCTCGCCGCCCGCGGGGAGGCCGCGATCCGCAGGTACCTCGTCGATCGCGAGCTGCTCTCGGTGCCCGCCGACATCCCCACCTACCGGTACCTGCCGCTCCCGCCCTGGCTCTCGGCCCTGCGCGGGTTCGCCGAGGAGACCGACTTCGCCGGGCTCTCCCGCCCGGCCGCCGAGTCGACCCGGTACATCCCGCCGCCCTCGCCGAAGCTCGGCTTCTTCCCGCTCTCGATGGCGCAGGACCCGCGCGTGGACACGGTCCACGAGGGCACGCCCGGCCACGCCTTCCAGCTCGCGCTCGGCTACCGCCACCCCGACGAGGTCCGCCGCCACTGGTACGACTCGGGCGTCAACGAGGGGCTCGGCACGTACGCCGAGGAGATGATGCTGCAGGCCGGGCTCTTCGACGACAGCCCGCGCTCGCGCGAGATGGTCTACCGGTACCTGCAGCTCCGCGCGCTCCGCGTCGAGGTCGACGTGCAGCTCGCCCTCGGCGCGTTCACCATCGACCGCGCCGCGGAGTACCTGCAGAGCGCGGCGGGGGTGGACGCGAAGACCGGGCGCGACGAGGCCGCCAACTTCGCGGCGAACCCGGGGTTCGCGATCGGCTACCTCGTCGGGAAGCTCCAGCTCCAGAAGCTCCTCGCGGACGCGGCCCGCCAGCAGGGCGCCGCGTTCCGGCTCCGGGACGTGCACGACTACGTCTGGAGGAACGGCAACGTGCCCTTCTCGCTCTTGCGGTTCGAGCTGCTCGGGGACCGCGCCGAGCTGGACGCGCTCGGCGCGAGGCCCTGAGCCCCGGGCCCCGCGAACATCGCGCGCTGCAGGCGGTAGATGGCCGCTCCGGCGAGCGCTCCGGCGACCACCCCCGCGGCCTCCGCGGCGTGCGCGCCGGTCGAGAACGCGCCTCCCAGGGCGAGGAGCGCGCCGTAGCCCGCCGCGGCCGTGGCGGCCACGAGCAGGCCGAGGCGCGAGGCCGGCTCCTCCCGGCGGCCGCGCACCTCGGCGATGGCGTAGCCGAGCAGCGTGAAGGCGGCGAGCACCTCGACGAACCGGAACGTCGCCGCCACCCGCGCCTCGAAGGACAGCGCCCCGAACGGCGTGCCGGCCAGCGGGGGACGCCACAGCGCGATCGTCGCGAGGTAGGCGAGGAACGCGGGGGCCGCCCGGCGCAGCGCGGGGAGCTCCCGGCGGCGCTCGCGCCCGGCGCCGCGCCGCGCGAGCGCGTGCCACGCGAGCGCAACGGCGGCGAGCGCGACCGCGAGGCCTCCCACCAGCCCGGGCCGGCGCCACGCGACCGGCAGCGTGCCGACGGCGAACCAGCCGAGCACGAACGCGAGGAGCCGCGCCTGGCCCGGGGCGCCGGCCTCCGCGCGGCGGAGCGCGCTCGCCTCGGCCGCGAGCCCGGCGCCGACGAGCCCCGGCCCCGCGAGGAGCCAGAGCCGCGCAGGGTCGCCGGTGGCGGCGAGCCCGTCCAGCCAGAGGATCGGCAGGAGCAGGTAGAGGTTCGTCATGAGCGGGAGGTCGAGGCGGAACACGCGCTCGACCGGATCGGACACGCCGGCCCGCCGGAGCGCGCCGTGGAGGAGCGCTCCGAGCGCGGCCCCGGCGGCGTTCGTGGCGACGTCGCTGAGCTGGGTGTACCGGCCCGGCACGAACCACTGCGTGACCTCGATGGCGACCGAGAGCAGCGCGCCCGCCGCCAGCGCACGCAGGACCACGCGGCCGGACGGCTCGCCGCGCGAGAGCCCGACGAGGTAGCCGAGCGGCACGAAGAGCGCGACGTTCGTGACGAGGTCGGCGAGGCCGAGGGTCCAGCACAGCTCGAAGCGCGCGGGCCACCGGAACTCGTACGGCACGAGCGCCACCGCCGCGACGACGAGCGCCATGTAGGCGGCGAGCGCGCGCCCGAAGGCGAGGCGGGGCGAGGCGGCCACGGGACCTCAGGAGGCGGCGACCGGCTCGGCGGACGCGCGCCGCGCGTCACGCCGGTCGGGCCCGGCCACGGGGAGGCGCACGGTGAAGGTGGACCCGCGGCCCACCGTGCTCTCGAACGTCAGGGACCCACCGTGCTGCACCACGACGATCGAGCGCGCGTACGCGAGCCCCTGCCCGCTCGCGCGGCCGGCCGCCTTCGTCGTGAAGGACGGGTCGAAGATCCGGTCGCGGATCGCCTCGGGGATGCCGCAGCCGGTGTCGGTCACGTCGATCCGCACGGCCGGGCCCTCGCAGGAAGTCCGCACGTGGATCCTCCCCTTCCCGCCGTTGTCGCCCACCGCGTCGTGCACCGCGTGGGCGGCGTTCACCACGATGTTGAGGAGCACCTGGTTCACGTCGCCGAGGTTGCAGGTGACGGGCGGCAGGGCGGCGAGCTCGGTCTCGAGCTCGGCGACGTACCGGTACTCGTTCCGGGCGATCGCGAGGGTGTTCTCGAGCGCCCGGTTGAGGTCGGCCGGAGCCATCTCGTGCGGCCCCGCGTGCGCGAACTCCTTCATCGCCCGCACGATCCTCGTGACCCGCGCGACGCCCTCGGCGGCGCGCTCGAACGCGCCGGGGGTGGCCTCCGACACGTAGGCGAGATCGGCCTGGTCCTCGACGGCGGCCACCCGCGCGAGCAGCGCCTCGGCGCCGGGCGCGCCCGCGAGCGCTCCCAGCGCGGCCCGATGCGCGGTGATCACCTCGCGGTAGGCCTCGCTGGACATCCGCAGGTACGCGAGGTTGTCGCCGATGGACTGCATGGGCGAGTTGATCTCGTGGGCGATGCCGGCGGCGAGCTGCCCCACCGCTCCGAGCTTCGTGGCCTGCTGGAGGCGCGCCTCGAGCACCCGCTGCTCGGAGAGATCGAGGAAGGCCGCCACCCGCAGCTCCTCCCCGGCGAGGCGCGCGGGGAGCTCCGCGAGGAGGAGCGGTCGGCTCCTCTCCTCCGCGTCCCGGGCGAGGACCTCGCGGGGCCCGGCGGGCGCCTCCGGCGCAGGAGCGCCGGGCGCCTCGCGTGGCACGAAGTCGTCCCAGAGGTGCCCGGCGAGGCCGCCGGGCGGCGCGGCGAGGACGCGCTCCGCCGCGGCGTTGGCGAAGGCGACGTGGCGCTCGCCGTCCAGGGCGACGACGGCGAACGGCAGCCCCTCGAGCAGGCGGCGGAGGCTCCCGCGCTCCCGGCGGGCGGCGTGCAGCGACACGCCGCCGGCGAGCACCACGACGGCCCCGAGGGCCGCGACGAGCCCGAGGAGCAGGGACGCCGGGCGCGGCCCCCCGGTCTCCGCGGCCGCGTTGCCCGGCTCGCCCAGACCGGCGAGCGGGTCGGAGAGCTCCGCGAGCGAGACCCACGCGAGCACGTGCCCGGCGGGCGACCCGCGCGCGCGGAGCGGCACGGAGAGCACGAGGTCCCCTCCATCGGCGACGATCGCCGGGGCGCCCTCCACCGCGAGGAGCGTCGCCGCCGGCGCCGCCGCGTCCGCCGCCTCGCCCATCCCGACCTGGCCGCGCGCGTCGGCGAGGACGGCCCCGCCCGCGTCCACGGCGGCGACCCTACGGTACACCGGTGTCTGCCCGAGCCGCACACTTCCACGAAACGCGTCGAGCGCGACGCGAAGCCCGGCTGCGCCGGCCGCGGCACCGTCCGGCCCCGGTGCGCTGGAAGACGCACGCTCGAGGGCGGCCGCGAGCCCGGGGTCCGCCGCGAGCCGCTGGCCGTCCGCGAGCCGGCCGGCCAGGAAGGCCTGAAGCGCGGCGGCGCGGCGCGAGGCTCCGCGCTGCGCGTCCTCGCCCCGCCGGCGCTCGCCATCGGCGATTCCGCGCTGGACCTCGGAGGCGGACCACGCGAGGCAGGCCACGAGCGCGAGGCCGAGGACCCACAGCCCCTGCGAAAGTGCGCGGCCGCGGTCGGTCATGCCGCCGCCACCGTGCAAGCGAGATGCGAGGCCCGGCCGCGCGCGCACGTGCACAGGCTGCCGTGATCAGAGGGGATTTCCGCGCGCTGCGCGCCCGTGACGACGGGTGACGGGCGACCCGTGTCGGGCGGCGCTAAACACCCGCGATGCCCCTCGCCCTCCTCGCCCTCGCGCTCTCCGCGACCCCCGCCGCCGTCGACCTCGCGCCGGTGGCCGCGCAGGTCACCGCGCGCCACGAAGAGAACCTCGCCCGCCTGCGCGACTGGATCGCGCTCCCCACCATCGCCGCCGAGGGCCTGAACGTGCCCCAGGGCGCCGAGAAGATGGCGGCGCTGCTGCGCGACGCGGGCTTCCAGCGCGTCGAGCGCCTCGAGACCGGCGGCAGCCCGGCCGTCTTCGCGCGGCTCGACGCCGGCGCGAAGCGCACCGTGGGCCTCTACTTCATGTACGACGTGAAGCAGTTCGATCCGAAGGAGTGGAGCTCGCCGCCGCTCGAGGGGCGGATCGTGGACCGCCCCGGGCTCGGCAAGGTGCTCGTCGGCCGCGGCGCGCTCAACCAGAAGGGGCCGCAGTCGGCCTTCCTCGCGGCGCTGCACGCGCTCCGGGCCGCGGGCCGGAAGTCCCCGGTGAACCTCGTCCTCGTGGCCGAGGGCGAGGAGGAGATCGGCTCGCCCCACCTCGGACAGGTCATGCGCCGGCCGGAGGTCCAGGCGGCGTTCGCCGGCTGCGCCGGCGTGTTCATGCCGAGCGCGGGGCAGACCCCGGAGGGCGTGATCACCGTCTCGCTCGGCGCGAAGGGCGTCGTGGAGCTCGAGCTCGTCGCGAGCGGCGAGGCCTGGGGCCGCGGGCCGTCGAAGGACGTCCACTCCGCGAACCGGGCGCGCCTCGACAGCCCGGCGTTCCACCTCGTGCAGGCGCTCGCGACGCTCGTCGACGCGGGCGGCGATCCCGCCATCGACGGCTTCGCCGACCGGGCGAGGCCGCTCTCGCCCGAGCAGGCCCGCCTCGTCGACGAGGCGGCCGCGCGGATGAGCGAGGAGGGCGCGAAGAAGCTCACCGGCGCGAAGGTCTGGGCGCACGACGCCTCGTTCCGGGACGCGCTCGCCGCGTTCGTGAGCCGGCCCACGGTCAACATCGAGGGGCTCGTGGCGGGCTGGACGGGGCCGGGCGGCATGACGGTGCTCCCCCACCGCGCGGTGGCGAAGCTCGATCTCCGGCTCGTGCCGGACATGACGTTCGACGGTGCGGTGGCGGCGCTGAAGGCCCACCTCGCGCGGCGCGGGTTCGGGGACATCGAGGTCAGGGTCACCGGCGGCTACGATCCCACCGAGACCCCCGCCGCGGCGGCCCTCATCCAGAAGGAGCTCGCGGTCTACCGCCGGCTCGGCCTCGATCCGACGCTCTGGCCCCGCAACGCCGGCTCCTACCCCGGCTACGCGTTCACGAACCCGCCGCTCTCGCTCGCCGCGAGCCACTTCGGCGTCGGGCACGGCGGCGACCTCCACGCGCCGAACGAGTACCTCGTCGTGGAGAGCGCGAACCCGAAGGTGAAGGGCTACGACGACGCGGTGATGGCGTTCGTCGAGTACCTGCACGAGCTCGCGCGGTGAGGAACCACCGCCCTCGCCCAGGGCGGCGGACGACGCGGAGTCAGCGGCCAGGCCCCGGAGTACCCCTCCCCCCCCCGGCCCGGTGTCCAGGGGTGCGTAATGCCCCGGAATCGGCTATAGAACCGGACCGTCAGCGGGAGTCCACCTCCGGGTGGGGTCCCTTGCAGTGCGCGTCCACGAAAGCGAGAACGATTGAGCGAGAAGGAAGCCGCCATCGAGGTCCAGGGGCGGGTCGAAGAGTCGAGCGGTGGAATGTACCGGGTGAAGCTGGACCAGGGCCCCGTCGTCCTGGCCTATCCGTCCGGCAAGATGAAGCGGTTCCACATCCGCATCATCACCGGTGACCGCGTGAAGGTGGAGCTGTCGCCTTACGACCTCACGCGCGGCCGCATCACCTACCGCGACAAGTAGAGAGCTCCTGGAACGTGAGCAAGAAGCGTAGAAACCGCGGCCGCGGCCCGCGCGCGCCTCACGGCGCCCATCACCCGCCGATCCACCTCACCTCCGACGGCGTCCCCGCCGCCACGCCGGACGCGCCGCCCGTGTCCCCCGTCGTGGTCGTCGCGAAGAAGAGCCGCGAGGCGTATCCCTGGCTCCCCGCCCGCGTCATCGCCGGGAGCATCTGGCGTGGCCCCGCGCACGACCGCGTCCGCGTGGACGAGAAGGGCGTGGCCGCCCCGATCGCGCACGCGCGCCGGCTCGAGCCCGCGAAGACGACGTAGCCGAGCGCCCCTCCTCCGGCCGGTCGAGGAGGGGCCGCCTCAGAACGAGCAGCTGCCCGCGTTGCAGCGCATGCCGCCCTGGCACTGCAGGTCGGTGACGCACGCGCGCCTGGCCGACGTGCACCGCCCGAGCTGGCAGCTCCCGCCGAGGCACTGGGTGTCGAAGGCGCAGTTCGCCTCGAACGCCATGAGCGTCGTGCAGCGTCCGAACGTGCAGGTGCCGCCGAAGCACTCGGTGTCGAACGTGCAGCGCTTCTCCGCCGCCTGGCTCGAGCACCGCCCGTAGCGGCAGGAGCCACCGGGGCACTCCGCGTCGAAGGCGCACTTCTTCTCGTCCGGGCGCGTCACGGCGGCCGCGGGCTGCTGCTCCGCGAGCGGCGCGCAGCCCGCGCCCCCGAGGGCGAGGCATGCGGTCAACCAGGCGAGACCCTTCACTGACCTTCCTCCGGCGCGGGTTCCATCACGAACCGAAGGAATGTACCCGATCCCCCGCGCCGGCGGTGTCCCGCGACCCCGGTCGGGGGGAGCCGCGCAGGGTCCCGGAACGCACCCCCTCCCTGGGACCGTTCTGGCAGACTGCTCGCGCCCCACCTACATCGTCCGAATCGGAGGCTCCCCCGTGTCCTCGACCGAGATCTTCCGCCGCCACCGCGACCTCCTGCTCAAGCACCGCGAGGACTACGCGGCCGCGGTCTCGTCGTTCCACTGGCCCGTGCTCGACCGGTTCAACTGGGCCCTCGACTGGTTCGACATCATCGCCGACGGGAACGACCGGACGGCGCTCCACTTCGTGGAGGAGTCCGGGAAGGAGACGAGGCTCTCCTACGCCGAGCTCGCGGATCGGTCGAACCGGGTGGCGATGTACTTCCGCCGGCACGGGGTGAAGCGCGGCGACCGCATCATGATGATGCTCCCGAACTGCGTGCCGATCTGGGAGATCATGCTCGGCGCGATGAAGCTCGGCGCGGCGGTGATCCCCGCGACCGCGCTCCTCACCCCCGAGGACGTCGCCGACCGCATCGAGCGCGGCAAGGTCGGCCACGTCGTCACCGACTCCGCCACCACCGAGAAGTTCCGCGGGCTCCCGGGGAGCTTCACCCGCCACGTGGTGGGGGAGGCCGTCCCGGGCTGGTCGCACTACGAGCAGGCGTACCAGGAGCCGGCGTCCTTCGTCGCGCACTCGGAGACGCACGCGACGGACCCGGTGCTCCTCTACTTCACGAGCGGCACGACCGCGAAGCCGAAGCTCGTCGTCCACACGCACGAGAGCTACCCGGTCGGCCACCTCTCGACCATGTACTGGATCGGCCTCACGGAGGGCGACCTCCACCTCAACATCTCGTCGCCGGGCTGGGCGAAGCACGCCTGGAGCACCTTCTTCGCGCCGTTCAACGCCGGCGCCTCGATCTTCGTCTACAACTACGCCCGCTTCGTGCCGAAGGACCTCCTGCGCGTCATCGCGCAGCACGGCGTGACCACGCTGTGCGCCCCGCCGACCGTGTGGCGCATGATCGTCCTCGAGGACCTCGCGGCCTACCCGGTCAAGCTCCGCGAGGCGCTCAGCGCCGGCGAGCCGCTCAACCCGGAGGTCATCGAGAAGGTGAGGCGGTCCTGGGGCGTCACCATCCGCGACGGCTACGGCCAGACCGAGACCACCTGCCAGATCGGCAACTCGCCCGGCCAGCCCATGAAGCCCGGCTCGATGGGCCGGCCGATGCCCGGCTACCGCATCGGGCTCCTCGACGAGGAGGGCAAGCCCGCGGAGGAGGGCGAGATCTGCATCGACCTCACGCCCCGGCCGACCGGCCTCATGACCGGCTACGAGGACGACGACAACCTCAACAAGTTCGTCACGCGGCACGGCCACTACCACACCGGCGACGTGGCGACCCGCGACGACGAGGGCTACATCACCTACGTCGGCCGCGTGGACGACGTCTTCAAGTCCTCCGACTACCGCATCTCGCCGTTCGAGCTCGAGAGCGCCGCGATCGAGCACGACGCGATCGCCGAGGCCGCGGTGGTCCCGAGCCCCGACGACGTGAAGGGGCTCGTGCCGAAGGCCTACGTGATCCTGAAGCCCGGCGTCGCGCCGAGCCGCGAGCTCGCGCTCGACATCTTCAAGTTCCTGCGCCACCGGCTCGCGCCGTTCAAGCGCGTCCGCCGGCTCGAGTTCTCCGACCTGCCGAAGACCGTCTCCGGCAAGATCCGCCGCATCGAGCTGCGCAAGCGCGAGCAGCAGCACGCGCCGGGCGGCACGCGCCGGCCGAACGAGTACTGGCAGGAGGACTTCCCGGAGCTCAAGGAGAGCGCGCCGCTGCCGCTGCGGTGAACGGGGGGCGGGCCGGCCTGCCGGGGTTCTAGGGTTCCGGAGGACTGCACGCCCCGTCGAAGTGCGGCAGGATGGGGACCGCATGCCCAGCCCCATCCCGGACCGCCTCTGGCTCATCCTCTACGCCGTCCAGGCGGTGTTCTGGTTCTGGCTCACGCGCTTCCGCTCCTCCGACGTCACCGGCGGCCGCAAGTGGCTCTGGCTCCTCAACCCGATCGCGTGGACGGCGAGCGGGGCGGCGCTCCGGCTCATCGGCTGGCTCGGGCTCCTCGCGTCCACCGCGTGGTTCGCGGTGGGCTGGTTCTTCCCCGGCGCGAGGGAGGTCTGGCGGCGGTTCTGACGCCGGGCCAGGGCCTCTTTCCGGTTCGGTCCAAGGTATCCCTCGGGTGTCGACCGAGCGTACCACCCCGCCCTCGGTTACGATGTCCGGGCGGCGGCGGCCTCGGGGCCCCGCCCGCAGGGGAGACGCACCGTGAAGGTGACCTTCTTCGGAACGCGGGGTTCGATCCCGGTGGCCGACCCGGAGTTCTCCCGCTTCGGCGGCAACACCTCCTGCGTCATGCTCACCTTCGAGACCGGGCGCATCGCGTTCCTGGACGCGGGCACCGGGCTGCGCAAGGCGGGCCGCCACATGCACGCCCGCGGCGTCACCCAGCACGACAACCTCTTCATCGGGCTCTCGCACACCCACTGGGATCACATCCAGGGCTTCCCGTTCTTCGAGCCCGCCTACGACGCGCGGCGGACCATCACGGTCGCCCTCCCCGGCCGCACCGGCAGCCGCCTCGACCTCGAGAGCGTCTTCACCACGCAGATGCAGCAGGACTTCTTCCCGGTCCCGCTCACCGGCATGGGCTCGCGCGTGCACTTCTGGCAGCCCGCGACCGGCGGGCTCGACCTGCCGGCGCCGGTGCGCGTCGAGACCTCCCGCCACCCCCACCCCGGCGGCGCCTACGGCTACCGGGTCCACGAGGGCCCGCGGTCGGTCGTCTACGTGACCGACGTCGAGCACGGGAACCGCATCGTGCCGGAGGTCGTCGCGCTCGCCCGCGGCGCCGACCTCCTCATCCACGACGCGCAGTACACCCCCGACGAGCTCGCGAGCCACCGCGGCTGGGGCCACTCGAGCTGGGAGCAGGCGGTGGAGGTCGCGCTCGAGGCCAAGGTGAAGCGGCTCGCGCTCTTCCACCACGACCCCGACCACGACGACGCCTTCCTCGCGCGGGTGGAGCTCGAGGCGCAGCGGCTCTTCTCCGAGGCCTTCATGGCCCGCGAGGGGCTCGAGATCGCGCTCTAGCGCATGACCGGCACCTTCCTGCGCGCGCTCGTGCTCGGGTTCTCGGTCGCGGCGCCGGTCGGGCCCATCGGCATCCTCTGCATCCGGCGCACGCTCGCGGAGGGCCGGGCCATCGGCTTCGCCTCCGGCCTCGGCGCCGCCTCCGCCGACACCGTCTACGGCCTCGCCGCGGGCGTGGGGCTCGCGGCCTTCTCCACGGCCATCGCCGCCGTGGACGCGCCGATGCGGCTCGCCGGAGGGCTCTACCTCGGCTGGCTCGGCCTGCGGACCTTCCGCGCGCCGCCGGCCTCCGAGGCGGCCGCGGGGGGCGCGGCCGCGCTGTGGGGCGCGTGGTGGTCGACCCTGGTCCTCACCCTCACGAACCCCGCCACGATCCTCGCGTTCGCCGCGATGTTCGCGACCATCGTCCCCGCGCCCGGGACCGGCCCGGCCTGGGCCCTCGCCCCGGTGCTCGCAGGCGGCGTGTTCCTCGGCTCGGCGGCCTGGTGGTTCCTGCTGTCCGGCCTCGCCGACCGGATGCGCTCGCGCCTGGGGCCGGCCCACCTCGCGTGGGTGAACCGGCTCGCCGGCGTCATGCTGCTCGGCTTCGCGGCCTGGGCGCTCGGCTCGCTCGCGCTCCGGGCGGCCTGACGCCGTCGGCTCAGGGCGCGGGCTCGATGCAGACGAGCCGGCTCGCGTTGCGGTCGGCGACGATGACGACGCTCCCGCTCGGCGGCACGGCCAGGATGTTCGCGTCGTAGTTCGTGAGCGTGAGCCCGCTCGCGAGCGTGGAGACCGCGCCGGCCGGCGTGATCCGCAGCAGCGTGCCGGCGTCCCAGCGCGCGGCGAGGAGGTCGCCGCCGAAGGCGCCCTTCGTCGGGGTCAGCGCGAGGCCGTGCACGCCGCCGAGGTCCGACGCGATGGGCGCCGCGCCGGTGCCGTCGGGGTTGATCCGCCGGACCGTGCCGTCGCCCCCGTAGCCGCCGCCGAGCGGCAGCGCGGCGAGGAGCCCCCCGCCGAAGCGGCCCTCGCGGTCGACGACCGCGGTCTCGCAGCCGGCGACCTCGGAGAAGGCCGAGCCGGCGCCGGTCACCGCGTAGAGCCCCCAGTCCGCGAGCACGCCGTCGGTGTCGCCCGAGACGTAGAGCCCGGCCGCGTAGCCGGCGCCGGGGGAGAAGGCCATGCAGTAGACGTCGTCGAGCCCGGGGCCCGGGCTCGCGACGAACACGGTGGCCGCGCCCGCGGCGTCCACGGCGTAGATCGTGCTCGTCTGGTCCGAGTCGGCGCCCTGGTCGGCGACGTAGAGCTTCGAGCCCGGGAGGGCGCCGGGCTCGTCCCAGACGATGCCGGTGAGGAGCGCGGGCGCGACCGGCCAGGCCTTCGAGTCCACGAAGGCGGTCACGGCGCCGGTGTTCACGTCGACCTTCCAGACCGCGTCGGCCGCCTGGTCGGACACGTACAGGGACGGCCCGAACGCGCCGCCGGCGAAGGTCAGGCCCACCGGCTGCTGCAGGCCGTCGCTCGCGTCCGCGATCACGACCGCCCGGTAGCCGGCCGAGACCACCCAGCCGGCGGGCGCGGCGCTGAACGCGCCGCAGCCCCAGGTCTGGCAGGCCGCCGCGCCCGCGCAGTCCGGGTCGGCGCAGTCGACGATCCCGTCCCGGTCGTCGTCCGCGCCGTTGTCGCAGACCTCGGGCCCCGGCTCCGGGCCACTGCCGGAGCCGCCGCCGCAGGCGGCGAGGAAGGTGGAGGCCGCCAGGGCGAGGACGCACGGGAGGGAGCGCATACCGGGAGTCTACCCGGGCCCCCGGCAGCCGCACCCCCTACCCGCGTCCCGGCTTCCGGTGACCCCCGTGACCGTGGCCACCGTGGCCGTGGCCGCCGTGCCCGTGGCCCTGGCCGTGGCCGTGCCCACCGTGCCCGTGGCCACCCTGGCCATGGCCGCCGCCCTGCCGCGGCGGCTGCGGTCCGAGCCGCTGCACCCGGATCACCTCCGGTGCGGGCGGGGTCCCGCGCTGCGGCGGACGCGGCGGCTGCTGCGGCCTGGGCGGCTGCTGCGAGGGCCGCCCCGGCTGCGGTGGGCGGGAGCCCTGCTGCGGTGGCCGCGCGCCTTGCTGCTGCGGAGCCCGGCCCCCCTGCGGCGCCCTCGGCGGCGGCTGCGGGGACCGCTGCCCCTGCGGCCGCGGCTTCTGCGGATGCGCCTTCGCCGGCTGCGGCTGCGGATGCTTCTGCGAGTGCTGCTGCCGATGCTGCTGATCCCCGCGCCCCGTCGGCACGAAGTCCGCCGTGAGCTCGCGCCGCACGTACGCCCGCCAGATCTCGCGCCCCTCCGACTCGGCCGCGCGCAGCGCCGGGTCGAGCGTCGCGCAGAAGCGCCGTACGTTCTCGAGGTCGCGGAGGAAGAAGCGCTCGGCCTGCGAGTTCTGCGCGGCGTCGACGACCTGCGGGAAGTCGATGACCACCGGCCCGGCCGCGCCCGCGAGCACGTTGTAGGGCGAGAGGTCGCCGTGGATGAGGTCGCTCGCCAGCATCGCGGTGGCCTGGCGGCGGAGGTCGGCGTAGAGCGCGGCGGCCCCGTCCCGGCCGAGGTGCGCGTCGACGAGCCGCGGCGCCGGGTGACCGTGCGCGTCGAGCACGAGCTCCATCACGAGCACGCCCTCGTAGAAGATCACCGGCCGGGGCACCCGCACGCCCGCGGCGTGGAGCCGGTGGAGCGCGTCGGACTCCTTCGCCTTCCAGGCGTCCTCGGAGGCCGCCTGGCCGAAGCGGCTCCCCTTGTCCATCGCGCGCTGGGTGCGGGTGTTCCGGACCTGGCGGCCCTCGCGGTAGGCGGCGTCGTTGCGGAAGCTGCGGACGTGACGGGCCTTGTAGACCTTGGCGGCGGCGACCTCGCCGTGGGTGCGGACGAGCCAGACGTCCGCCTCCTTGCCGCTCTTCAGCCGGCCCACGATCTCGTCGATGACTCCGTCCGCGAGGAGGGGTCCGAGGGGGTCGTTCACGCCGCCGGTGGTAGAGCGCCCGCGCGTCCGGGTCAAGGGGGTTCACCCTCCCGCTCCCCCAGCGGCGAGAACGCGATCGCGTCCACGCCCCGCCGGCCCACCTCCAGCGTGAGGACGCCCTTGGGCTCGTCCGCCTCGGCGCGCGAGGTGCGCTCGGTCGATCCGGCGTAGACGACCGGCGGCTCGCCCGGCAGCACCTGGCAGCGGTGGATGTGGCCCGAGAGCACCGCGGCCGCCCACGCCGGCAGGTCGCGGCGGCGGACGACGTCGTCGCCGGTCGTGAAGGTGAAGTCCCCCGGACCGCAGGTCGCACCCTCGACGCAGTGGTGGAGGCAGACGAGCCGGACGTCCGCCTCCGCCCGGGCGAGGCCCGTCTCCTCGACGAGCGCCGGGAAGCGCGCCCGCACGGCCGCGGCGTACGGGAAGCCGCCGAACGCCACCCGCAGGCCGCCCGCCTCGATCGTGAAGGAGCGCGGCCGGTCGAACACGAGCAGGCGCTCGTGGCGGGCGAGGAGCGGGTACGGCACGCGGCCGCGTTCGTGGTTGCCGGGCACGAGCAGCACCGGCACGCCGAGGTCCGCGACCTCGCGGAGCGGCGCGAGCGCGGCCTCGGCGAGCCAGGCCGGCACCTTGCTCCGGTACAGGAGGTCGCCCCCGTGCAGCACCGCGTCCACCGCGCCCGCCCGGGCCGGCGCGAGCCCGGCCCGGAGGCGCTCGAGGTGGCCGTCGACGCCCGCCGGCCGCCGCCCCCGGGGGCGCGGCGAGAGGTCGAGGCCGGCGTGGGTGTCCGAGAGGAAGAGGAGCCGCACGCCCCCTGAACTACCGTGCAGGGCTGACGCCCCTCGTCTCCGCCTCCGCTTCGCGGAGGCTACGCTCGGGGCTCACGGGGCCCGGTCAGTTCATGACGCCCGAGGCGAAGTCGTACACGAACGGGCCGCCGAGGGTGTTGCCCCCGCCGGTCCACTGCCCCGCGTCGATGGCCACCGCGCGGAAGTCGCCCATGCTCCCGTTGCCGTAGTCGTCCTGGCTGCCCACGAGCAGCGTGACCTTCGTGCCCGAGGGCAGCGCCGGGATGACGGACTTCGGGAGCCGGAACGACACCCGGCGGGTGTCGGCCGAGCCGAGCGGGTCGAGCACGTCGCCGCCCGCGGGCACGTAGGTCGCGAGCACCGCCCCCGCCGCGTCGGTGACCTCGAGCCCGGCCCCGACGTAGATCGCGAACTCGTAGCCGGTCCCGGCGGGCAGCGTGTAGCCCGACTTGTGCGCGACCACGGTGCCGACCGACCCGGCCGCGCCCGTGTCGAACACGACCGCGGCGTAGGTGAGCTGGAAGCCGTCCTGGGGGTTCCAGCCCGGCTGCACGAGGTTCGCGAAGTCGAGCGCGACGTGGAAGGCGGTCGTGTCCTCGCGGAGCTCGAAGCCGGTGAGGTCGAGGATCCCGGGCTGGAAGTGGACGTCGGTCGGGTAGGTGTAGGCCTGGCCGGCCGGCCCGGTGTCGTCGCCCGCGGGGTCGGTGAGCGCGAGCCGCGTCGTGGCGCCCGCCTCCGCCGGCGCCTTGATGATGGCGCGGTCGAGCACCACGAAGCCGGGGAGCTGCAGCGACGGGAGGTTCGGCGGGAGCACGACGTCGTGCCAGGTGAAGCCCTCCCAGCCGGTCGCCGGCTCCGCGCCGCCGAGCTTCGCCCTCGCGGCCTTGCCCGCCGTGACGGCGAGCGCGCGCGTGGCGCCCAGGGCCTCGATGGTCACCGTCGCCCCCGCGGGCAGCGCCCCCTCCCCGGTGAGCTCCACGGTGAGCGAGCCCGCGCCGGGCGTGAGCTTCGCCACCACCGCGCCGTCCCCCATCCGGAAGCGCGCGGTCGTGACGCCCCACGCGGCGGGGAGGTGCGGCGCGAGCGTCACGCGCTCCGGCGCCTCGTACCGCACGCCGACGAGATCCTCCCAGACGTTCCGGAGGTACTCGCCGTGCGACCAGGCCTGGAACGGCGTCCCCGCGGGCTCGGGCTTCCCGTCGCCGAGCGCGGGCGGGTTGCTGCCCGCGACGAGCCGCGGCAGCGCGTCGAGGAGCTCCGGGAGCGTGCCGATGGTGGCGCGCTCGAGCGCGAGCCCGCCGAGCGACTGGAGCTGCTCGTAGGCCTTCTCCGCCGCGCCCTCGCCGGCCATCAGCGAGACGAGCGGGCCCGACAGCCAGCACCAGACCACGCCGTTGTGGTACGCGGCGTCCTTCGGGTAGTAGCCGGGCAGGAGGTGGTACGGGTGGAAGGCCGGGTCCGCCGGCCAGAGCGACGCGACGCCGTGCGGGTAGACGAGCCGCTCCGCCGCGCCGCGCGCCATGCCCTGCACGGTCGCGGCCGGCAGGACGTCCTGCATCGCCCGGAGCGCGATGAGCTGGTTCGGCCGGACCTGCGCGTCGGCGGTGCCGTCGGCGCGGAGCCGGTCGAGGAGCGTGAGCCGGGCCGGGTCCGTGAAGGCCGGCAGGAACGCCGCAACGAGCTTCGCGTCGGCCGCGCGCCACGCGGCCGCCTCGGCCGCGGCGCCCACCCGGTCCGCGATCGCCGCCGAGGCGACGAGCTGGCGGTGGAAGAGCCCCTGGATCTCGACCGCCCGGGAGCCGCGCGGCGTGTACGGGCCGTCCGGCCCGGTCGCGTCCATCCAGGTCTCCTGGTCGCCGTGCTCGAGGAAGCCCTGCGCGTCGACGTGGCGCAGCGCCCCCTTCGTCGCGCGCTCCACCACGGGCCAGATCTCGTCCGCGAAGGCCGCGTCGCCGGTGCGGTCGAGCAGCGCCGCGGCCTGCGTGACGAACCAGGGCGTGCCGTCGGCGGTGTTGTAGGAGACGCCCCCCAGGCTCACCTGGTTCGGGATGCGCCCGTAGGTGGCGGAGGCGTCGTCCACGTCCTGGTGCGCGGCGAACGCGGAGAGGATCTCCTCCGCCTCCTCCCACCGCCCGGTCGCGAGGTGCGAGCCGGCGAGCGTGATGAAGGTGTCCCGGCCCCAGTAGTTGTTGAACCAGGGCAGGCCCGCGAAGATCCCCTTCCCCTGCTGCTCCATGACGAGCGCGTCCATCGAGAGCCGGATCCAGGCCGCCGCCCGGTCGAAGGCCGGGTCGCCGGTGCGCACCCAGCTCTCCCGGAGCAGCGCCGCCAGGCGGTCCCGCCGGGCGGCCTTCGCGGCCGCGGCGCCGGCGAGCACCGCGTCCGCGGCGGCCTCGGCCTGGGCGAGCGTCTCCGCCACCGCGATCGCGACCGGGGTCGCCGCGGGGAGCGCGAGCGACGCGGGCGCGAAGAGCTTCGGCTTCAACCCGCCGCCGTCCACGAGCACGCCCGCCGAGGCGCCCTCGGCGCCCGCCGCCTTCGCCACGAGCCAGACCGGCCAGTCGTTCGGGCCGTTCTGCGTCAGGTGGTTCACGCGCGCGATCGCGATCCCGCCGGCGAGGAGCTGCACCTGGTAGGAGGAGGCCTTCGTGGAGTCGGCGAGGACCGGCCGGAAGAGGAGCGCTCCGGCGCCGGCGGGCTCGACGAGGAGCGCCCGCTTGCCCTCGACCACCGTGATCGTCTCCGACAGCCCGCCGACGTAGCGGCGCACGGCGCGATCCGGGTAGACCGTCGCGCCCGCGAAGTGGCCCCAGCCGAGCGGGGAGAAGGCGCCGCCCGCCGCGGCCGTGCTCCAGTGCCAGTCGTCGACGAAGTTGAAGCCGCGGACGTTGAAGCCCTGCCAGCTCACCGCCTGCGGCCCCGCGGCCTCGCCGTACAGGTACGCGTCGCCCTTGTCGGTGAAGAAGTAGCCGCGGCTCGCCCCCGCGGTGACCTCGACGCCGAGGTCGTCGAGGCCGAGCGGCGTGGCGTGGGTCACGGGCGTGCCCCCGTCGCAGGCGGCGAGGACGAGGGGGACGGCGAGGACGGCGAGGCGGCGGACGTGCATGCGGGCTCCCGGGCGGCGGCGGACGCCCGGGACGCTAGGCCGCAACCGCCCTCCCGGTCAACGCGCTCCCGCGCCCACCTCGCCGGCCGCCCCGAGGAGCTTCTCGAGGCGGGCGCGCGACATGGCGCCCACCACCTGCTGCACGACCCGGCCGCCCCGGAAGAGCAGCAGCGTCGGCATCGAGCGCACCCCGAACCGCTCGGCGGTCGCCGGGTTCACGTCCACGTCGAGCCGCGCGACCCGGAGCGTCCCCGCCCGATCCCGCGCGAGCCCCTCGAGCACCGGCTCGAGCACCCGGCAGGGCGCGCACCACTCCGCCGTGAAGTCCACGAGCACCGGCAGCGGCGACCGCTCCACCGCGTCCGCGAAGGACGCGTCCGTCACCTCGAACACCGCACCGTTCGTCTTCGAGCTTTCCATGCGGGAGGTGTAGCGGGGCGGGCCGGGGGCCGGGAGACCCTCCGCCGGAACGCGCCGTTCCGCGGGAGGCCCGGGTACCGCCCGCCCTTCGACCCCTCGACGAGCTCGGGGTCAGGGCGAACGGACCGGGGACGGGTCCGCGACCGGCTCCCAGGGCACGGCCGCGCCGCGCTCGGCGAGGAGGTCGAGCAGCGCGCGCACGCGCGCCGGCGGCTGCCGCGAGGCGATCACCGCGAGCACCGGCAGCCCGGGCGGCGTCCGGTCCGCGAGCACCTGCACGAGGAGCCCGGCCCGCACGTCGTCGGCCACGAGCGACGCCGGGAGGCGCGCGATGCCGAGCCCGGCCCGGGCCGCGGCCTGCACCGCCCGGAGGCTCGCCACCCGGAGCCGCCCGGCCACCGGGACGGTCCGGGCGTCGCGCCCCTCGCCGAAGAACCAGACCTCGTCGGTGCCCGGCGGCGCGAGCAGCACCGCCTCGTGCGCGGCGAGGTCGCCCGGCGCCCGCGGGGTGCCGGCGCGGGCGAGGTACGCCGGGCTCGCGTAGCAGCCGGCCCGCAGCGTGCCGAGCCGGCGCGCGACGAGGCCCGAGTCCGGCAGCGGCCCGGTGCGGATCGCGAGGTCGTGCGCGCCGCCCAGGAGATCGACGTGCTGCTCGGCGAAGGCGACCTCGACGGAGAGGCGCGGGTGCCTGAGGAGGAGCGCCGCGAGCACCGGCGCGAGGAGCTCGCCGAGGAGCGCGAGCGTCGCGATCCGGAGCGTCCCCTGGGGGACCCCGCGGGCCTCGCCGGTGCGCTCGTCGAGCCGCCGCGCCTCCGCGACGATCCGCGCCGCCTCCGCGTGGTAGCGGCGGCCCTCGTCGGTGAGCCGGTGACCCCGCCCCGAGCGCTCGAGGAGCCTCACCCCGAGCCGCGCCTCGAGCGCGACGAGCCGCCGGCTGACCGTCGACTTGCGCACGCCCAGCGCGGCGCCGGCCGCCGCGAAGCCGCCGCGGGCCACCACCTCCACGAGGAGCGCGAGGTCGTCGAGCGAGGCGGGCGCAGGCATGCGCGCCGAGCCTACCGCCGGGTCCTGCCCTGCACGGGACGCCTCCGGCTTGCCGCCCCATCGGGGCTCCGCTACGGTCAGGCGATGGCTGCCCCGCCCAGGGAGACCTTCTTCTCGCGCGTGGAGCCCCAGGGCGTCCTCGAGTACTCGACGGACGAGGGGTTCGGACGGCCCGCGTTCACGCGCATGTGGAAGGGCGTCGGGGCGGCCCGCATCCACGTCGGCGACTTCACCCTCAGCGAGGGGTTCCTCCTGAACCACCTCGTCACGCTCACGCTCTCCGGCGAGCGGGTGGTCGAGGTGAAGTGGGCCGGCCGCCCGTGGACGCGCACCGTCTGCCCTCCCGGCACGATCGCGGTCTGGCCCGCGCGCGTTCCGCACTCGGTCCGCACCCACGGCGCGTGCGACGTGCTCTACGTCGAGCTCGCGCCCGACCTCGTGGCCGGGGTCCTCGCGGAGACGCCCGGCCTCGAGCCGCTCGCGCCCTCCGTCGTCCCCCGGGACGACTTCGCGGAGCACGTGCTCCTCGCGCTCGACGCCGAGGCGCGCGCCGGCACGAGCCAGGGCTCGCGCCGCGCCGAGCAGCTCGCGAACGCGCTCGTCGCCCACCTCTGCGAGCGAGGCCGGCGGAAGGCCCCCGCCGCGCCGCCGGGCGGGCGCCGCCGGAGCGCGCGGCTCCACCGCGTCATCGACCACATCGGCGCGCACCTCGCCGACCCCCTGAACCTCCCGGAGCTCGCGCGGATCGCCGGGATGGACGTGTTTCGCTTCGCCCGCGCCTTCAAGCAGCTCACCGGCTCGAGCCCGCACCGCTACGTGCTCGACGCCCGGATCGCGCGGGCGAAGGAGCTGCTCCTCGACCCGGCGCTGTCGATCACCGAGGTGTCGCTCCGGACGGGGTTCTCGACCCCGAGCCACTTCTCCGCGACCTTCCGCCGGCTCGTCCAGGCCTCCCCGCGCGCCTTCCGGCGCCGCGGCTGAGCATGCCGTTCAACGCACCCAGGAGCCCCGCGTGCACGCGTTCCCCCTCGCCCTCCTCCTCGCCGTGACCTCGCCCGATCCCCCCCCCGCCCCCACCGCGGCCGCCGCGCCGGCCGCGGCCGACGACCCGAACCTCTGGCTCGAGGACGTGCTCGGCGACCGTGCGCTCGCGTGGGTGAAGGCGCGGAACGCCGAGAGCGCGAAGGTCCTCGAGCAGGGCGACTTCGCGGCGAGCGAGGCCCGCATCCTCTCGATCCTCGACTCGAAGGAGCGGATCCCCGCCGTGGAGCAGCTCGGCGACCGGCTCTACAACTTCTGGAAGGACGCGAAGAACCCGCGCGGCCTCTGGCGGCGCACGACGCTCGCCGAGTACCGCAAGCCCGCCCCCGCGTGGGAGACCGTGCTCGACGTCGACGCGCTCGCCGGCGCCGAGCAGGAGAACTGGGTCTGGCACGGGGCCACCTGCCTCAGGCCCGGCTTCCGGCGCTGCCTCCTCTCGCTCTCGCGCGGCGGCGGCGACGCCAGCGTGGTGCGCGAGTTCGACCTCGTGACGAAGGCCTTCGTGAAGGACGGCTTCGCGCTCCCCGAGGCGAAGAGCCGCGTCTCCTGGGCCGGGCCCGACGAGCTCCTCGTGGGCACCGACTTCGGCCCGGGCTCGCTCACCAGCTCCGGCTACCCGCGCGTCGTGAAGCGGTGGAGGCGGGGCACGCCGCTCGCGGCCGCGGCCACGGTGTTCGAGGGCCAGCCCGGCGACGTCTCGGTCAGCGGCTTCCACGACCCCACGAAGGGCTTCGAGCGCGACCTCGTCGAGCGCGGGCTCACCTTCTTCACGAACGAGCTCCACCTCGTCCGCGGCGGGAAGCTCGTGAAGATCGAGAAGCCCGACTCGGCCGAGGCGAGCGTCTGGCGGGAGCTCCTCCTGCTCACCCTGCGGGACGACTGGGCGACCGGCGGCCGGACCTACCCGGCGGGCGCGCTCGTCGCGATCGAGCTCGAGCGGTTCCTCGCCGGGGACCGCAGGCTCGACGTCCTCTTCGAGCCCTCCGAGCGGCGCTCGCTCGACGGCTACGCGACCACCCGGCGCCACGTGCTCGTCACCGAGCTCGACAACGTCCGCAACCGGGTGACGGTGCTCACCCGCGAGAAGGGCGCGTGGAAGCGCGCGCCGCTGCCCGGCGTGCCCGGCCTCGCGGCGGTCGGCGTGAAGGCGGTCGACGAGGAGACGAGCGACGACTACTGGCTCACGGTCACCGACTACCTCACCCCGACCGCGCTCTCGCGCGGCGCCGCGGGCAAGGGGCCGGCCGAGCGGCTGAAGCAGCTCCCGGCGTTCTTCGACGCGTCGGGCCTCGAGGTCGCGCAGCACGAGGCCGTGTCGAAGGACGGCACCCGGGTGCCGTACTTCCAGGTGTCGCGCAAGGGGCTCGCGCTCGACGGGAAGAACCCGACCCTCCTCTACGGCTACGGCGGCTTCGAGGTCTCCGAGCAACCTTCCTACCGGCCCGGCGTCGGCGCGAGCTGGCTCGAGGAGGGCGGCGTCTACGTCGTCGCGAACATCCGCGGCGGCGGCGAGTTCGGGCCGAAGTGGCACCAGGCGGCGCTGAAGGCGAATCGCCCGCGCGCCTACGAGGACTTCTTCGCCGTCGCCGAGGATCTCGCGCGCCGCGGCGTGACCTCGCCGGCGCACCTCGGCATCCAGGGCGGCTCGAACGGCGGGCTCCTCGTGGGCAACGCGCTGACGATGCGCCCGGAGCTGTTCGGCGCGGTGGTCTGCCAGGTGCCGCTCCTCGACATGAAGCGTTACTCGCACCTCCTCGCCGGCGCGAGCTGGATGGGCGAGTACGGCGACCCCGACGTGCCGGAGGAATGGGCGTTCATCCGGACGTTCTCGCCGTACCACAACCTCCGGCCCGGGGTGCGGTACCCGCCGGTGCTGTTCATGACGAGCACGCGCGACGACCGCGTCCACCCGGGCCACGCCCGCAAGATGGCCGCCCGAATGATCGAGGCCGGCCACGACGTCCTCTACTGGGAGAACGTCGAGGGCGGCCACGGCGGTGCGGCGAACAACCGCCAGGCGGCGCACATGGGCGCGCTCACCTACGCGTTCCTCTGGTCGAAGCTGCGCTGAGGCGGCGCGGCCCTACGCCGCGGCGTTGCGCGGCCAGGAGCCGGGGCGGAGCTCCCCCGCGAAGAGCACCGCGCGGCGCGCGGCCGCGGCGGCCAGGTACAGCGCGCGCAGCCGCTGGAACCAGCCCCAGGCGTAGAGGAGGTCGAGCTCCTCCGACTCGCCGTCGGGCTCCCCGGTCAAGGACGCCTCGAAGCAGTCGCGGAAGGTGTCGAGGTCGACGCCCTCGAGCACCCGCGCGACCTCGACCACCTGGTCGGCCGGGATGAGCGAGGCCACGAGGTCGCGGGCGCGCACGATGGGGATGCCGCCGAGCAGCGCCGCCGAGGCGCCGGACTTCGCGCCGACGCCGAGGCAGCGGTCGATCGTGAGCCAGGCCTTGTCGAGCTCCGCGGTGAGCGCGCCGCCGCGCCACCCGGCGAGCAGCGCGCCGAGATCGCCGCTCGTCATGCAGCCGAGCGCGAGGCGCACCTCGGCGGGTTCCAGCGCGAACAGGTAGCCACGTCCGGTCATGGGCTCGCTCTCCCAAGAACCTACACACCCGCGAGGCCGGCCATGAGACAGAGTTTCCTTCTCGACCCACCCGGGATCCGGGCACCAGCCCCTGAGCGGACCGGCCCTTGCTTTGGCTCCATGCGTCATGAACCCCTCGCTCTGGCTCGGCTTCCTTCTCCTGGAGGTCACGCTCTCGCTCACCCCCGGCCCGGCGGTCCTCACCGTCGCGAGCCAGGGCGTGCGCCACGGGTGGCGCCGGGCCGGATACGGCGCGCTCGGGATCGGCGCCGCGAACCTCGTCTACTTCGGGCTCTCGGCGGCCGGGCTCGGCGCGTTCCTCGCGGCCTCGCCGCGACTCCTCCTCGTGCTGCGGTGGGGTGGACTCGCCTACCTCGCCTGGACGGCGGTGAAGCTCCTCGGCGCGTCCGCGGGGACCTTCGCGCTGGTCCGCAGCGAGGACCCTCGCGCGCGGGCGCTGTTCGCGCAGGCGGTCGCGACCCAGCTCTCGAACCCGAAGGCGATCCTCTTCTTCGCGGCGTTCCTCGCGCCCTTCCTCGACCCCGCCGCGCCGTGGCCCATCCCCGCGCAGATCGGGGTGTACGCGCTGACGACCTTCGCCACCGAGACGCCGATCCTGATCGGCTACGCGCTCGCGGCGGAGCGCGGCAGCCGGTGGCTGCCGGAGGGCGAGCGGGGCCGGTGGCAGGACCGCATCGCGGGCGCGTGCCTCCTCGCTGCGGTGGCCTGGCTCGGGCTGCGTGGGTGAGCCCGGACCGAACGGCGCCCGGTTTCATCGCAGCCCGCTGCCCGGGATCCGGGCTCGATGCCCTCCGCCGCCGCGTCCAGCGCGCATGGGCGTGCGATCCCCGGCCCGGCACGGGGACTGCAAAATGCAATGCCCGCCGTTGCACCTCACCACGCGCGGGCGCGCGAACCGCGCCCAGGAGACCGCCGATGCGCCGCCCGTTCCGCCTCCTCCGCACCGCCAGCCTGATCCTCGGCGGTTTCCTCTTCGCACACGGCGTGCTCGCGCAGGAGCCCGCCGCCGCGCCCGTCTTCACGAAGGAGCTGGCCGACTCGATCGCGAGCCAGAAGGTCGCGATGGACACCATCTGGACGATGCTCGCCGGGTTCCTGGTGTTCTTCATGAACCTCGGCTTCGCGCTCGTGGAGTCTGGCTTCTGCCGTGCGAAGAACACGGTCAACATCCTCTTCAAGAACTTCGTGGTCTTCGCGGTCTCCTCCATCGCGTACATCGCGATCGGGTTCGGCCTGATGTTCGGCAACGGCACGCCGTTCGTCGGGACCGAGGGCATCTTCTTCGTGTCCGGCGCCGACAACAGCCCGGCGGTCGGGGCCGCCTACCAGGGCGCGTACTCGGCCCTCAACTGGACCGGGATCCCGCTCTGGGCGAAGTTCTTCTTCCAGCTCGTCTTCGCCGGCACGGCCGCCACCATCGTCTCGGGCGCCGTCGCCGAGCGCATCAAGTTCAAGTCCTTCCTCCTGTTCACGATCTTCCTCGTGGGCGTCATCTACCCCGTAGGCGGCCACATGATCTGGGGCGGCGGCTGGCTCGCCGGCCAGGGCTTCCTCGACTTCGCGGGCTCGACCGTCGTGCACTCCATCGGCGGCTGGGCCGCGCTCGCGGGCATCATGGTGCTCGGCCCCCGGCTCGGGAAGTACGGCAAGGACGGCAAGGTCAACGTCATCCCCGGCCACAACATGACCTCGGCCGCGATCGGCACGTTCGTGCTCTGGTTCGGCTGGTTCGGCTTCAACCCCGGCTCGACGATGGCGGCCGACGGCGCGTCCATCGCGCACATCGCCACGACCACGAACGCGGCCGCCGCGGCGGGCACCATCACCGCCATGCTCACCGCCTGGATCTTCCTCAAGAAGCCGGACCTCGGCATCACGCTCAACGGCTCGCTCGCTGGCCTCGTCGCCATCACCGCGGGCTGCGCGTTCGTGAGCGTCACGAGCGCGCTCGTCATCGGCGCCCTCGCCGGCGTGCTGGTCGTGGGCGCGGTCCTCTTCTTCGACAAGATCAGGATCGACGACCCGGTCGGCGCGACCGCCGTGCACCTCGCGAACGGCACGTTCGGCACGATCGCGCTCGGCCTGTTCTCCGACCCGACCGTCTGCCCGGCCGCGTCGGTCGCGAAGAAGGGCCTGTTCCTCGGTGGTGGGCTCGAGCAGCTCGGCCCGCAGCTCATCGGCGTGGGCGTCGTCGGCGCCGCCGTGTTCGTCCTCTCCTACGTGTTCTGGCTCGTGACGAAGGCGGTCACCGGCGGCATCCGCGTGAGCGAGGAGGAGGAGATCGAGGGGCTCGACATCGGCGAGCACGGCAACCTCGCGTACCCCGACTTCCAGGGCTCGAGCGTCTTCTCCTCCGGCGGGGCGAAGGCCGCCGGGTAGGTTCGAGGGTGGCGGGGGGAGGAGGGGCTCCCGGCGGGGCTCCTCCTCCCCTTCCTCGATGGCACGACCGCTGCAATCACGGAGTGCCGGGAGGCGGCCATTGCGCAAGGTGAAAGTCGTCATCCAGCCCGGGAAGCTCGAGGCGCTGAAGGACGCGCTCCGCCACCACCCCTGGATCTCCGGCGTGACCGTGACCGAAGTGAAGGGATACGGCCGCCAGAAGGGCCACACCGAGATCTACCGGGGCGCCGAGTACGACGTCGAGCTGTTGCCGAAGTACCAGCTCGAGGTGGTCGTGCCCGACCCGCTCGTGCCGCGCATCGTGCACGAGGTCGAGCGCGCGCTCCGCACCGGCAAGATCGGCGACGGGAAGATCTTCGTCACGCCGGTCGACGAGGCCGTCCGCGTGCGCACCGGCGAGCGCGGCGAGGGCGCGCTGTAGCTCAGCGCGCGAGCTTCGCCTCCAGCCCCGCCTTCACCCGCGGCCACTCGTCGTCGAGCACGGAGAAGTAGACCGTGTCGCGCCAGGTGCCGTCGTGCATGCGCGTGTGGCGGCGCAAGGCGCCCTCGCGCGTAGCGCCGAGCCGCAGGATGGCGTCCTGCGACTGCACGTTGCGGTGGCTCGTCTTGAGCTCCACCCGCAGGCACCCCCACGCCTCGAAGGCGTGGCGGAGCATGAGGTACTTCGCCTCGGTGTTGACCGCGGTGCGCTGCCAGGGGCGCCCCACGAACGTCCAGCCGATCTCGACGCGCCGGTCCGCCGGGCTCGCGTTCATGAAGCGCGTGGTCCCGATGGGCCGGCCGTCCGAGGCGAGCACCGTCGCGAAGGGGAGCGCAGTGCCGGCCCGCCGCGCCTGCTCCGCCTCGACGAACCACAGCCCCAGCTCGTCGCGGGTGCCGATCGCGCTCGGCGTGAACCGGTAGAGCTCGGGATCGCGCGCGACCTCCCAGAGCGCGTCGAGGTGGTGCGGTGCGAGCGGCTCCAGCCGCACGTGGCGGCCGGACAGGGTCCGGGGGGCGAGGTCCATCATCGCGTTGTAGCGCCCCGCTCGTGCTCGAGCAGCCACCGCTTGCGCTCCACCCCCCAGGCGAACCCGGTGAGGCTCCCGTCGGCCCCGACGGCCCGGTGACACGGCACGAGGACCGCGAGCCGGTTCCGCGCGCACGCCGCGCCCACCGCGCGCGCCGCCCCGGGGCGGCCCAGCGCCGCCGCGATGGCGCCGTAGGAGCGCGTCTCGCCGGGCGGGATGGCGGCGAGCGCCGCCCAGACCGACCGCTGGAACGGCGTGCCCGGCTGCTCGACCGGGAGCTCGAACCCCGACCGCCCCCCGGACACCCAGGCCCGCAGCTGCGCGGCCGCCTCCCGGAGCACCGCCGCGTCCGCGGCCCCGCCGCCCCTCGCGGGCGGTCCGTCCGCGCCGGTCTCGAACCACACCCGGGTGATCCGGCCGCCCCGGGCGGTGAACCGCACCGCGCCCGCCGGCGTCGCCACCCTCGCCTCGCTCGCCCCGTTCACCGGCCTCGCCGTCTTCGCCATCGCGTCCGCCTCCGTCATCACGCGCCTCCTCCGTCCTTGCCGTCCCGCCGCCGATCCGCGAGCGACGCCCAGAGGTGCGCCGTCGCGTACGCCCGCCAGGGCCGCCACCGCTCCGCCCGCGCCTCCGCCTCCCGCGCGCTCCGCACGCCGAGCGCCTGCCACACGCCGAGGTCCCCCGCAGGGAACGCGTCCGGCGCCCCCAGCGCGCGCATGGCGATCACCTCCGCGGTCCACGGCCCCACCCCGGGCAGCGCGAGCAACGCGGCGCGGGTGGCTTCGAGGTCCCCGCCCCGCTCGAGCGCGAGGCGGCCCGCCGCGACCTCGCCGGCGAGCGCGAGCAGCGTGCGCGCCCGGGCGCCGGGCATGCCGAGCCGCGCGATCCGGTCCTCGCCCGCGGCCGCCAGGGCGGCGGGCGTGACCGGCAGCCGATCGAGCCCCGGGAACGGCGTCTCCACGGGCTCGCCGAGCGCGCGCGCCAGCCGGCCCGCGATGGTGGTCGCCGCGGCCACGCTCACCTGCTGGCCCACGACCACCCGCACCGCGGCGTCGAAGCCGTCGAGCGCGCCCGCGACCCTCAGCCCCGGCCGCCGCCGCACCGACCGCGCGAGGAGCGGATCCACGCCGAGGTGCGCCGCGACGGCGTCCGGCCGCGCGTCGAGGTCGAACAGCGCGCGCAGCCTCGCGACGAGGGGCATGAGCACCGGCGCGAGCCCGACCGAGACCTCCGCGCGGAGCGCGGGGCGATCCGGGTCCGGGCGCACCGCCACCCAGCCCGCGTGCCGCCCGATGCGGAAGGTGCGCCGCCAGACGCCGTCCACCACCTGCTCCACGCCCGCCGTGCACCGCGCCGCGAGGAAGCCGGCGAGCTCGTCCCAGGCGAGCGGGGGCCGGTGGTCGAGCCGGAGCACGAGCGACGCGGGCGCCGAGGCGTCCCCGTGCTCGCGCCGGAGCGCCGAGGGCGGCCGGCCGAAGCGATCCCGGAAGCTCGCGTTGAAGCGGCGCAGCGAGCCGAAGCCGGCGGCGAACGCGACCTCCGCGAGCGGCAGGCGGGTGTCCTGCAGGAGCGCCTTCGCGAGCGCGAGGCGGCGCGACTGCGCGAGCTCGACGGGGCCGACGCCGAGCTCCGCGAGCATCGCGCGGCGCAGGTGGCGGCCCGTCACGCCGAGCCCCTCGGCGAGCGCGTCCACCGAGGCCTCGTTGAGCGCGCCCGCGTCGATGCGGGCGACCGCGGAGGCGACGAGGCGCGGCAGGGCGTCGACCGAGGCGCCGCCCGGCGCGAGCTCGGGGCGGCAGCGGAAGCAGGCCCGGTAGCCCTCCCGCTCCGCCTCCGCGGCTCGCACGAAGAACCGCACCCGGTCCCGGCGCGGCGTGCGCGCCGGGCAGACCGGGCGGCAGTAGATGCCGGTCGTCTCGACCGCCACGAAGAAGCGGCCGTCGAACCGCGCGTCGCGAGCGGCGAGGGCCTCGAAGCAGGCGTCGGGATCGAGCGTCACGGGCCGGTTGTAGCCGGCGCGCGGCGCCTCGTCTGGCCGTTTTCGGACCTGGCCGCAACTTCACCGTGCGTCCGCCCCCGGGCCCGTCGCCGGGCCGGGCCGCCTACTTCCGGCCGTAGGTGGCGGTGATGGAGCCGCTCGCGAGCGCGTTCGCGCGGGTCATGAAGCCGATCATCGCCGGGGACGCGTCGGCCGGGACCTCGAGCTTGTCGGCCTTCAGCGCGTACACCGTGAAGACGTACCGGTGCGGCTTGCCGGGCGGCGGGCACGCGCCGCCGAAGCCCGGCGCGCCGAAGTCGGTGCGCCCCTGCTTCGCGCCCTCGGGGAGCGCCGCCTTGCCGGAGCCCGCGCCCTTCGCGAGCGAGGTCGTGCCGGCGGGGATGTCGTAGACGACCCAGTGCCACCAGCCCGAGCCGGTCGGCGCGTCGGGGTCGTAGGCGGTGACGACGAAGCTCTT
This sequence comes from Anaeromyxobacter sp., assembly GCA_046351695.1. Taxonomy (GTDB): domain Bacteria; phylum Myxococcota; class Myxococcia; order Myxococcales; family Anaeromyxobacteraceae; genus Anaeromyxobacter. Next base: position 50,552 of record JAXLYA010000007.1, read on the forward strand.
CGCGTCCTTCGGCGCGCCCGTCCAGGACAGCTCGGGCGAGACGTTGCCGCCGGAGCAGCCGAAGCCGTTGAAGACCTGCTCGTCGGCGAGCTTCCCGCTCGCGAGCTCGGGGCTCTTCACGGTGAGCTTGCCGCCCGCGAGCGCGGGGCTGGCGAGGGCGACCGCCGCGAGCGCGGCGACGAGGTGCTTGCGCATGACGTTCCTCCTGGTGAACGAGAGGAGGAGTGTGTAGCGCGGGGCCGCTCCGCGCGCAGGCATCCCGTGAGGGGCACCTCAGGCGAGGTTGTGGAACACGTTCTGGACGTCCTCGTCCTGCTCGAGGTCGTCGACGAGCTTCAGGACCTCCTTCGCCTTCTCCTCGTCGAGCTCGAGGAGGTTCTGCGCGACGTACTCGGAGCTCGACGAGACGACGTTGAGCTTGCGCTCCTCGAGCGCGGCCTGCAGCTGGCCGAAGCTCTGGAACGCGCAGCGCACGACGAGCTGCTTCTCGCCCTTCTCGCCGGTGCCCTCGCCCATCTCCTCGAGCCCGTGGTCGATGAGGTCGAGCTCGAGGGTCTCCGCGTCGATGCCCTCCGGCGCGAGCCGGAACACGCCCATCTTCTGGAACTGGAAGGCGACCGAGCCGGTGTTGCCCATCGAGCCGCCGTTGTTCTTGAAGTGCATCCGCACGTTCGCCACCGTGCGGACCACGTTGTCGGTGGCGGTCTCGACCATGACCGCGATGCCGTGGGGCGCGTAGCCCTCGTACATCACGATCTCGTAGTTCGCCTGGTCCTGGCCGGACGCGCGCTTGATGGCGCCGTCGACCTTGTCCTTCGGCATGTTGACGCCGCGGGCGTTCTGGATCGCACGGCGGAGCGCCGGGTTGGTGTGCGGGTCGGGGCCGCCCGCCTTGACCGCGATGGTGATTTCCTTGGCGACGCGCGTGAACGCCTTCGCCATCTTGTTCCAGCGGGCGAACATCGTCGCCTTGCGCGTCTCGAAGATGCGTCCCATGCGGTCTCCAGCGGTGAGCGGCCCGGGCAGGCTCCGCCCGGCGGCAGAGCGGTTTACCGCACTGCGGCGGGAGGCGCCAGCGGGACCTGCCTACCGCGCCGTCAGCTTCGGGTCGACCTTCGCCGGGTCCCCGAGGACCACGGCCTGCAGGTTCCGCGCGTACTGGCCGGCGTAGGCCTGCACGTCCGCCGCGGACACCTTCGCGGCGCCCTCGAGCAACCGCCCGAAGTACCGCCAGTCGCCCGCCTGGACGAGCCCGCGGGCGAGGCTCGCCGCCTGGGCGTCGTTGGTCTCCTGCCCCATGAGGAAGCCCGTCCGGTAGGTCGACTTCGCCCCCTCGAGCTCGGCGGCGGGGACTGGCTGCGTCGCCAGCCGCTGGAGCTCGCCCACCATCACCGGCAGCGCCGCGGCGGGATCGACCGCCGTCACGTAGAACCCGCCGAACGCGGCGCCCGCGGCGACGTCGTAGCGCGCGCCCGGGGCGTAGGAGAGGTTCCGCTTCGTGCGGACCTCCTCGAACAGCCGCTGGTTGAGCACGAAGGTCGCGATGCGGGCCGCCGGGTAGTCCGGCGCGCCGGGCCCGGGCGCCGCGAACATGACCTGGAGGTAGTTCGTGGGGAGCGTGCGTTGCTCCGCCGAGAGCGAGGGCGCGGTGAACGCGGGGCGCGGGAACGGCGCGGGCGCGAAGCTCCCGCGGGGGAGCCCCCCGTACGCCTGGCGGGCGAGCGCGATCACCCGCTCCGGCTCCACCGGCCCGACCACCACGAGCAGGAGCCGCGAACCCTCCCGCAGCTTCGCGAGCTGGGCCGCGAGGGCGTCGCGCCCGAGCTTCGCGACCGTCTCGGGCGTCCCCTGCGGGCGGTTGGCGTACGGCGTCCCCGCGAGGAGCGCCCGCTCGACGAGGAGCCCCAGCGCGCCGTCCGGGTTCTCGCGCTCCTGCTGCAGGGCGAGCAGCGCCTGGCCGCGCGCGAGGGTCACCTCCGCCTCGGGCAGGGCCGGCGCGAGGAACGCATCCGCCACGAGGCCGAAGACCGCCTCGAACGCGGCCGCGGGCGCCTTCGCCACGAGCGCCGAGTCGTCGCGGCCCGTGGAACCCTGGAGCGTCGCGCCCAGCGAGGCGAGCCGCCGCCCGAGCGCCTCCTTGTCGAGCGTGCCCGCGCCGCCGGTGGCGGCGACGCGGAACGCGAGGGCCTCGACGCCGGCGTCGGCGGCGGTCCAGTTGCGCGCGCCGCCGAGCACGTGCAGCTGCACGGCCACGAGCTCCGCCGTCGGGCGGCGCTTCACGAGGAGGGTCATGCCGCCGAGGTGCGCCTCGGTGACGTCACCCTCGGTCACGGGGGCGGGGTCGGGCGGGGCCGCCGGCCTCGCCGGGGCGGCGGTCTGGGCCAGGACGAACGCGAGGACGATCGGGCTCACGGCTTCACCCCCTTCGCGGCCCGGGCAGGTCTGGCCGCGGGCGGCGCCTTCCAGGGCTTCGCGCCCACGAGCGCCTCGAGGCTCTCCTGGTCGAGCCCGGCCCCCTTCGAGGCCTCGGGCGAGACGAGCACGCCGAGCACGAACGGCTTCCCGGTCACCCAGCGATCGAGGAACCGCGGGATGTCGGCGGGCGCGACCTTCCGGAGGTGGTCCACGTACGTCGCGTAGTAGTCGAGGCTCGCGGACGCCCACCAGAACGAGAGCGTGTGGGCGAGCTCGCTCGGGGCCTCGCGGTTCTGGAGCTGCTCCACCTCGGCGCGGAACGCGGCGTTCGTGAGCTCCTCGCCCGAGAAGTACCCGGGCTCGCGCAGCCGCGCGAGCTCCGCCCGCCCGGCCGCGATGCAGGCCTTCGCCTGCTCCGGCGCGGCCGCGAGGGTGAGCGTGATCGGGCCGACGTTGCGCTGGGTGTACCAGGAGAGCCCCGCCGACAGGCACGGCCCGGCGTCGACGAGGGTCCGCTGGAACCGCGAGGAGGGCTCGGCGCTCGCGTAGCCGACGAGGTCCGCCACGTAGGTGTCGGCGTACTCCGCGGGGACGGTGGAGGGCCCGTGCCAGACGAGCTGGGCCGACACCGAGCCGACCGGCTGCTCCACGCGCACGACCGACGTGTACGGGATCGGCGGGTGCGCGACGAGCGGGTACTTCACGAACGGGTCGGCGCCGCGCCGCCAGCCCGCGAACAGCGCCCCGGCCCGCGCGAACACGTGCTCGGCCTTCACGTCGCCGGTGACGAAGAGGGCGCCGTTGTTCGGCACGTAGTAGCGCGCCTGGATGGTCCTCATCTGCTGCGCCGTCGCGGCGAGGACCGTGGCCCGGGAGCCGATCGGGACCTTGCGCGACGGGTACCGCCAGAAGACGCGCTCCTGGGTGTCGATGAACCAGTGGAAGTACGGGCTCGCCTCGTTGCGGTCGAGCTCGCCCGTCACCACCACCCGCTCGCGCTCGAGCTCCTTCGGCGAGAAGAACGGCGTGACGATCGCGTCGCGCAGGAACGCCATCGTGTCGTCGAGGTGGTCGGTCGTGGTCGTGAAGAAGTAGTTCACCCGCTCGGTGTTGGTCGTGCCGTTCCAGGCGATGCCGAGCTCGCGCGCGCGGGCGAGCCAGGCCTCCTGGTCGGGGATGACCTGGTTCGCCTTGAAGAACATGTGCTCGTAGAGGTGCGAGAGCCCGTTGTAGTCGGGCGGCTCGGTCATCGAGCCGTTCCGGAACGCGATCTCGACGGTGACGAGCGGCTGCGCGTGATCCTCGACCACGACGACCGTGAGGCCGTCGGGGAGGACCTGCTGCTGCACGGCGGGCGCCCCCCGCGCGGCGGGCGCCGCGGCGACGAGGGCCGCTGCGGCGAGCGCACGGGCGAGGGACGGAGGGTGAAGGTTCATGCCGGGCCTCCAGGCGGCGCCGCCAGGGTGGCCCGGGAGCGCGGAGGCCCAGCCTGCTCATGGAACCCGGCGGGCGTCGATGGCCCGTTCGGGATCCGCCGCCCGGCTCAGTCCCAGTAGGCGCCGAGGCGGCCCTCGACGAGCTTCACCCGGGTCTTCACCTTCTTGCCGGTCGCGTCGACGAGGTCCATGTCCTGCGGCAGGTAGCCCGCCTCGAGGAACACGCCGATGCCGAACAGGCCGAACGAGAGGCCGAGCGCGCCGCCGTAGGCGATGCGGGTCGGGCCCTCGACGAGGCCGTTCACCGCGAAGATGCCGCGCGCGTAGAGCGGGAAGAGCGGCGGGGAGACGACGACCATCGGGCGGAGCGCGAGGTCGAACTTCGAGTCCTTCACGTCGGAGAGGTTCCCGACGAGGCCGAGCTCGAGCTTGAGCATGCCGGCGAAGCTGAAGCCGGACGCCAGCATCACGTTCGTCGGGATCCGCTCCTTCGGGCTCGGGTCGATCCGGGCGCCCGAGCCGGCCGACAGCTCGTAGACCACGCCGGCGTGCGCGGCGGCCGGGGCGGCGAGGAGGACGGCGGCGGCGAGCGCGGTGGCGAGCTTCTTCATGGTGTCCCTCCGGTCGGCCAGGGGAGCGGCCGGTCCCGCGAGTGTAGCGCCCCGGCGCCCCCGGCCGAAATCGAGGGCCGGCGTGGATGTGCGACGCGCTCCGACCTCGGGGTTGCGCGGGGCGCCGCCGCGCCCCAGAGAAGAGGCATGCGCCTGGAAGGTCGGGTGGTGATCGTCACCGGAGCGTCGAGCGGGATCGGCGAGGCGACCGCGCTCGCCGCGGCGCGGCGCGGCGCGCGGGCGGTCGTGCTCGTCGCCCGGAGCGCCGGGCTGCTGGAGGACGTCGCGCGCCGCGTGCGCGCCGCGGGCGCCGCGGCCCACCCGGTGGTCGCCGACCTCGGCGACGAGGAGGCGGCGGCCCGGGCCGCGCGGGAGGCCGAGGCCGCCGCAGGCCCCCCGGACGTGCTCGTCAACAACGCGGGGGCCGGCCGCTGGTGGTTCCTCGAGGAGACGCCGCCCGGCGGCGCGCAGGAGGCCCTCGGCGCGCCGTACCTCGCCGCCTTCCACGTCACCCGCGCGCTCCTCCCGGGCATGCTCGCGCGCCGGGCCGGGACGATCGTCAACGTCACCTCGCCCGCCGCGTTCGCGCCGTGGCCGGGCGCGGCGGCGTACGCGGCGGCGCGCTGGGCGGTGCGCGGCCTCGACGAGGCGCTCGGCGCCGAGCTCCGCGGCACCGGCGTCCGCACGCTCCTCTACTGTCCGGGCGAGGTGCGGTCCGGCTACTGGGCGCACAACCCGGGCGCCGAGGAGCGCCTGCCCGGCATCGCCCCCTGGCTCGGCCGGCTCACGCCGGACGAGGCGGCCGCGGGCCTCCTCGACGCCGTCGAGCGCGGAGCCCGCCGCGCCGTGGTGCCCTGGCGGCTCGCCGTCGCGCTCCAGGCCGCGAGGCTCTTCCCCGGCGCGGTCGGCTGGCTCGTCGCCGCCACCGGCGCCCGGCGGCCGGCCGCCCGCTAGGAGCGGAGCGGCCGCTGCGCGGAGATGGGGTCTTCGCCCGCGAGCACCGCCGCCCCGTGCACGCCGGCGCGCTCGCACGCCTCGGGGAGCGGCAGGCCCGCGGCGAGGAAGAAGGTGAGCGCGCCCGCGAAGCTGTCGCCCGCGCCGTACGCGGTCCCGCCGGGCGGCGGCGCGGGAGGCGCGGCGAAGCGCACGGTGCCCGCCGCCGTCTCGATCGTCCCGCCGCGCGCGCCCTCCGTCATGACGACCGCCTCGGGCGGGCCACCGAAGGCCCCGCGGGCGCCCGCCTCGCGGGGGTCCGCGCGGCTGCCGACGACCACGTCCGCGCGCACCGCGGCGCGGGCGAGGGCCTCGCCGCGCCGGGCGGTCACGACGAGCACCCGCGCGGCGCGCGCGGCGGCGAGCGCGGCCGGATCCTGCGCGGTGAAGTACGCGGCGTCGCAGGTGGCGAGGAGCCCCCAGGGGAGCGGATCGTCGCGGCGGGGGTGCAGCGGCTCGCCCACCACCACGATGGTCCGCTCGCCGTCCGGCGTCACGAGCACGAGGTCCCGGGTGTGGGGCTCCGCGCGGCGGGCGGCGTGGATCCGGGCGCCGGTGGCGGCGAGCGCCGCCTCGACCTCGCGGCCCGCCTCGTCGCCGCCCAGCGCGGTGAAGAGGTGGACCTCCGCCGTGCTCCGGACGAGCTGCGCGAAGGCGAGGCCGCCCCCGCCGGCCGGGAGGAACCTCGGCCGGGCGAGGTGGGCGATGTCGCCCTTCCCGGGCACGGCGGGGACGCGGCCCAGCGTGACGTGCTCGACGTGGCCGATCACGGCGATCCGGAGCGGACGCGGCATCGGCCCCATCCTACCGCCAGCCGGGGGGCGGCTCCGCGTAGCCGCGGAACGGGCGGGCGGTGGCGCGCAGCCAGGCGTCGTCGGGGCGGCGGCCGTCGAGGTCGATGCCGAGCGCGGCGAGGCCCGCGCGGTCGTCGTAGCGGAGCGTCAGGAGCGCCGCGGGCCGGGAGGAGGCGCGCTCGAAGGCCACGTGCGTCACCTCGGAGTCGCGGCGCTCGCCGAACTCGGTGCCGAGGCCGGGCCGCTCGTCGTCGCGGCGGCGGGACTCCGCCGACAGGGAGTCGGCCGAGCGCGGCGCGGAGGGCTCGGGCGCGGCCTTCGACGCGGCGCCCGCGCCGGCCCGGCCGTCGTCCTCGGCGCCCCAGGGCTGGTACGGCGGCGGCAGCGGTCTGGGCTGCGGCGGTGGCCGCGGGGCGGCCTCCGGGAAGACCGCGACGCCGATCACGCCGACGTCGCGGGCGTCGCCCATGCGCGAGGCGTACGAGCGCGGCACGCTCGAGAACCGGAAGGCCGCCACCTCGGCGTCCGAGACGCGGAAGCCGTCCACGGTGAGCTCGCCCCAGGGCTCCACGAGGTAGCCGCGCTTCTCGGGCGTGGCCGGGCGGCCGTCCACGACGTCCCGCCCGTCCACCGAGACCACCACCTCCACGCGGCGCGGCGAGCGGTTCCTGACCTCCACCGCGTAGCGGCGGCCGAGGGTGCCGAGGACGTAGGTGCGGCCCTCCTGCTGGAAGGTCGGCAGGGTGCGCCCGGCCTCGTCGACGAGGCGGACGGACCAGGGCCCCTGGCGATCGGCGGCGTCGGTGGGGGTGGCGCAGGCGGCGAGGGCGGCGGCGAGGACGGCGAGGCGGGCAGCGAGCATGTTCGGCTCCTTTCGAAGCCGTGAACGCGCGGGCGGCCGGAAGGATCTACCGGGCCGCCTCCGCCTCGGGCTGCGCCTGGATCTCCGCCGGGGGCGGCCACGGGAACCAGACGACCGAGACCACCCCCGGGATGTAGCGGAGGTCGACCGCGCTCCGGCCGAGGATCCAGCGGGTCTGCCGGAGGTCGACCAGGCTGTCGTCCTTCGACTCCGCCCCCTTCCACCCCAGGGTGGACGCAAGGGCGGCGCGCACGGCGGCGTAGGCCGCGGGGGCGGCGTGGCGATCCTCCGGCGTGCGCAGGCTCACGAGCACGAGCCGCCCGTGCGTGAAGACGAAGCGCACGCGCAGGGGCTCCCCCGCGAGCGAGTGCCCCGGGATCTCCACCGTGACCTCGTTGCCGTCCGCGAGCCTGAGCGCGGGATCGAGCCGCACGGCCTCGCCCGGGAACGCGGCCACCACGTCCTCGACCTTCATCCCCCACCGCGCGGCCCGCCAGCCGAGGTCGTGGACGGGCGACGCCGGTCCCTCGTCCTGGCCCGCGGCGGGCGCGGCGAGGACCACGGCGAGAAGAGCGAGCATGAGTCTCATCGTGGAGAACCCCCGGGCGCCATTCTCGCACGGAGCGTGGGGGGCGCGGGTATGATGCTCGACGATGATCGCCACTTCCCTGCTCGCGCCCCCGCTCCTCGCCCTCGCGCTCGCCCAGGCGGGCGCGGCCGCGCCCCGCGACCTCGAGGAGCCGCCCGCGGCCGCCTCGGCCCAGGAGCAGGCGGTCTGGCGCCGCGCCTACGACACCGACAACCGGATCATCACGGTCCGCACCTCGGCGACGTCGCTGCAGCTCCGCGCGAAGCTCGCGCTCGAGGAGCTCGATCGGCTCGCGAAGGCCGGGCGGCTCCCGGCCGCCGAGGCCCGGCACCTCCGGCACGAGCTCGAGGAGGCCTGGACCGCGAACGCCGCGCTCATGCGCACCCAGTGGCCCGTCGACCCCACCCGCGCGTGCCGGCAGGACCACCTCCTCTACGACAGCGCGCTCCAGGACGCGCCCGGCCCGCGCCGGACCTACGACGTCGGGGCGGCCCGCGCCTCGCTCGAGGAGTGCCTCGGCCGGGCCGACCGCGTGCTCGCGAAGGCCACCGCGGCGAACCGGGAGCTCGAGGAGGAGGTCACGGCGGCCGAGAAGGCCATCGCCGCCGCCTCGCGCCCGAAGGAGCCTTCGCCGTGAGCGGCGTCTCCGGCGGGCGCGGCCCGCTCCTCGCGCTCGCGGGCATCGGTGCCCTCCTCGTGGCGGGCATCGGCGTCGTCCTCTGGGCGACCCGGCCCGTCGGGTCCGCGCCGGGCCAGCCCACTCCCGCCGTGGCGCCGGCGGCCGACGTGCCGCCGCCCATCGTCCTCGCGCCCACCGGGCCCGCGGTCTTCCCCTCCCAGCGCACCGAGCCCCCGCCGCCGCCGGTCATCATGGACGTCGCGCCGCCGCCGCCGCCGCCGGGCTCCTGGGAGGCGGTCACGCCCGTCGGCAGGCTCTCGGCCCTCGGCCCGCTCGGCGGCGCCGTCGGACGCGCCCTCGCGGAGCGCCGGGACGCCCTCGCGGCGTGCTTCGATCTCGACGTGCAGAGCCGCCACGGCGCCGCGGTGCCGACGGTCGCGGGGGACGCGACCGGCGAGGAGGGCGGCGCGAGCCCCACCGTGATGCTGCAGCTCGAGACGGGCTCCGGCGTGGTGCGGATCGTGGACGCCACCGTGGACGTCCGGGCCGGCGCGGCGGACGGGCTCTTCTCCTGCACGCAGCGGGTGCTCCGCGGGATGACCGCGGACGCGCCGCAGGCGAGGCCGGGGAAGCGGTTCCGGGTGCCGTACACGCTGACGCCGTAGGTTCGCCCGACAGGCTCAGGGCGAACGGAGCCCAGAGAAGAAGACGGGGCGGAGCCTTTCGGCCCCGCCCCGTCCTCTTCAGCTCGGACCGTCGAACCCGCTCACTTCACCACGAGGCTCGTGCGCATCATCTCCGAGTCCTCGTGCGAGTTGATGTGGCAGTGCCACACGTACGGGCCGGCGGTGACGTCCTCGTAGGTCCAGGTGGAGGCGTTCGAGCCGTCCAGCGGGCCCTGGCCGGGCGCGTTGACGACGCCGACGTCCTTCCACCGCGGCGACCAGTCCGCGATGATGGTCGTGACCTGGCCCGGCGGCACCTGGGTCGCGTCCTTGCGCCCGCCCTCGAAGCTCGCGGCGGTGACCGGCACCGGCGCGCCCGTGAGGAACGGGGTGACGTCCGGGATCACCTGCATCTCGTTGCCGGGCACCGGGCCCGGCTGGCAGGTCGTCGACCCGCACAGCGCGGCCTTGTAGCGGCCGACCGAGAAGGTCTGGCGCTCGACGATCTGGTGGCTCACGAGGTGCGGGTGCAGCGGGTGGGCGTCGACGGTGAGGTTGATGAACTTCCAGACCTCCTTCGTGCCCTTCCGCGGCGTCTCGGTGACCTTGTACTCGAACGGCACGCCGTTGAGCTGCATCCCGAAGGGCGCGAGCGTGGTGCCGTCGACGCGCTCGTTCAGGTAGACCTGGCGCACCACCGCGCCCGCCACGGCGGGGCGGAGGTCGACGAAGTTCGGGTCGACCTGCAGCGCCGGGTTCGCCGGCATGCAGGCCTGGCCGGCGGTGATCGCCGCGGTCATCTGCGCCTGCGTCCAGGTCGGATCCCAGCTCGTCTGGGCGCCGACGGCGCAGCTCTTCACGCCGGGGCCGTTCGCCGGGTTCACGTCGAACCGCATGATGGTGTTCATCTCGGCGTACGGGCTGCCCGCCGCGAAGGGCGTCACGCCCGCCGGGAACGGCGCGGCCGCGATGTTGGTCATGTAGATCGAGACCGGCGTCCCCGCGCGCACGCCCGGGATGGCGCCGAAGTTCACGAGGAGCTCGTAGCGCTCGCCGGGGCACATCGTGAACTGGTTCGTCGCGACCGGGGCCTGCAGGTAGCCCTGGTCGTTCCCGATCACCCAGAACGGGATGCGGGAGCCCGTGCTCGGGCGGGTGCCCGGGGCGGGGAGCGCCTTGTTGAGGGCGATGGTCCAGCAGCGCGAGTCGGAGCCGTCCACGACGCGGAGCCGGTACCAGCCCGCCGCGACCGGCGCCTTCGGCCAGAGCACGCCGTTCACGAGCGCGTGGTCACCGAAGTACTCCGGCACCCACACCGGGTGGACCTGCGGGTTCGCGCCGGGGGTGACCGGCGTCTGGCCCACGGCGAGCGCCGGGACGGGCTGGATCTGGCCGCCGCCGTTCGCGAAGTTGATGGAGCCGTCGTCGTTGAACGAACGGTCCTGGATCGCGAGGAACATGTCGAACTTCGGCACGACGCCCGGGGCGCCCGGGAGGTCCGAGCGCGGCTCGGTGACCGGGTCGAGCCAGGTGTACTCGGTCGTGCAGCTCGCGACGCCGGCCGGGCAGATGCCCGCGCCCGCGCCGAGGCCGCCGTGCTTCGCCGGCTCCTTCACCGGGAAGAAGCCCGCGGGGCCGGCGATGACGTTGTGGTGCGTCTTGCCGAGGGTGTGGTCGTGGAACCAGATGGTCGCCTCCTCCTGGACCATCGGGTACGTGTAGACGTCGGAGAAGCCGGCCGGCCGCTTCAGCGTGATGAAGGACGGGTTCTCGAACGGCGGGTTCACGAAGAGGTTCGCGTACGCCTGCGAGGTCACCGAGTTGCCGAACCACTTCTCGGCGAAGCCGTCGGTCGAGGGCGGGATCTCACCGCCGTGGAGGTGCGTGACCCAGGAGTTGTCCGGCTGCTGCGGCGAGCCGAACTGGTTGACGCCGTCCGGCGGGACCGAGGCCGTGTGCGCGAGGCCCGGGTCGACGCGGGCCTTCACGCCCATGAACGTGCGGTCGATGCCGCAGTGCCAGTCGGCCGCGTCCGGGTGCGGGCAGAGGACGTGGTTGTTCGGGAACTCGTTCACCCACTTCACGACCACCGGGCGGCCGCGCGTCGCGCGGATGCTGATCGACGGCCAGGTCGCGATGTAGTTGTTCGCGGACCAGGCGCTCGCGGGCTGCGCGCCGGGGTTGAAGAGGCCGGCGCCGGCGAGCACCTGCGTCGCGGGGCCGCCGCTCATGTTGATCTGCCCCACGCCCCAGATCGGCGTGAAGAGCGGCGCGCCGGCCGGGATCTTCCCGCCCGCCGTGCAGTAGGTCGCGCGGAACGACGCGCTCGCGTCGGCCGGGCAGGTGCAGCCCGTCGCGATGTTGCAGAGCAGGCCGGTCCACTGCATGCCGTTCGGCACGCCGGCGCCGCCCGGGTTCGGGAAGAGGCCGGCGGAGGCGACGGCCTGGAAGCCCCAGGCCTCGTGCACGCCGATCTCGTAGTAGTCCGCGCCGGGGTACGTCGTCGTGTCGGGCGCGTAGTCGAACGGGTTGAGCACGTTCCAGGCGAACTTCGGCGTCGCGGGCACGCCCGCGGGCGGCACCGAGGTCGGGAGGATGGGGTTGAGCGCCACCGGCGGGATGAGGCGGCCCGCGTCGGCCCAGTCACCCGCGGTGCGCTGCGAGGGCGCGGCGAAGCTGCCGAGCGCGCCGCAGACGGGCGTGAGCGGGAACAGCGCCTGGTTGGCCGGGTCGGCGATGCACTGGCCCGGGTACGGGTAGTTGACCGAGTTGTTGGCGATGCCGACCGGCCCGAGCGGATTCTGCGCCGGGAAGGCGGCGTTGACGCCGCTCGACGGCACGGCGGGCGTGTAAGGAAGCTGGGCGCTCGCGGCGCCCGCGCAGACCAGCGCGAGCGACGCGCAGAGCGCGCGCATCGACGAAGACGTCATGTGGTGTTTCCCCCCTGCGAGACGGCGGCGCTGCGTACCGGCCCACGCCGATGACGGTTCCCAGTCCGACACCGACAGCCGGTGCGCACATCTAGACCCAAGTGAACACCCGCTGTGAACTGTGCCCATCCGCGCGCCCCCGCCCGGCGGCGGTCCGCGCCGGGCCTCGCGCGCGCGCATGGAGACCGTGGGTCAGTCTGCGGCAGCGCGGCACACTGCATTTCGCAGTGGTTACGGGATGACCCCCGGGGCGACCCCGGGTGCGATCGCGACCGCTTCTCACCGATACTGCCCGGACTCGTCCGACTGACCCGGCACGTACACCCCAAGAGGGACTGAGCCGGATGACCCCTTGGAGTTATCCCGGGTCGTCTCGTTCCTCGCAGGCGCGTCCGCTCCGCTTGCTGGCGGGGGACCCCTTCTGCATATTGCGGGGCCTCATGCAGCCCAGCCTGCTGACCGACGCCGATCCCCTCGCCGGGATCCCGCTCTTCCTCGGCCTCGAGCCGTCGGTGCGGGAGCGCGTCGCGCGCCGACTGGTCGAGAGGACGCTGGGCGACGGCGAGCTCCTCTTCCGCGAGGGTGATCCCGGCGGCACGCTCTTCGTGGTGCTCGAGGGCGAGCTCGAGATCTTCACGGTCTCGAAGGGGCGCGAGCAGGTGCTCTCGCGCGTGGGCCCCGGCGGCCACGTCGGCGAGATGTCGATCATCGACGGCGCACCGCGCAGCGCGACCGGCCGCGCCGCCGGCGTCACCCGCGTCGCCGAGCTCTCCCGCGAGGACGTGCTCGACGACCTCGTCGCGTCGCCCGCCGCGGCCCAGGCGATGCTCGGCGAGATGGCCCAGCGCCTGCGCCGCGCCACCGCGCTCATCGGCGAGCACGCCGCCCGCAACGCGGTCCGCGAGGTGGAGGAGCGGGCCACCTTCGGGCAGCGCCTCGCCGACAAGATCGCGATGGCGAACGGCAGCTGGTACTTCATCATCGGCCTGCTCGCCGCGACCGGCGTCTGGATGGCGGCGAACGCGCTCGTGGCCACGCCGCTCGACCCCTACCCCTTCATCCTCTTCAACCTGCTCCTCGGCATCGCCGCCGCCATGCAGGGGCCGTTCATCATGATGAGCCAGAACCGCCAGGCGGATAAGGACCGTGCCCAGGCGGCGGCCGACTACGACGTGAACCTGAAGAACGAGCTCGGCATCCAGGCCCTGCAGCGCGACCTCGCGCGCCTGGAGCGGAAGGTGGACGAGCTCTCGCAGCGGCGCGGGTGAGCGCGGGCGCCGCGCGCCCCTCCCGCCCCGGACGCGCGCCCTGCGGCGACCTGCCGCATCGCCCCGGGAGGCCTGACCGCGATCAACCGGCCCGGACCCGGCGTCCCTTGACCGTGGGTGATGGTGAGGTGCGCCCCGACACCACAGCGATACCTCCCGTGTGTTATGGAGATCGGCAGGGACCGCTCACCCGCGGTCGAACGCGGCTTCAGAGGGGGAGCCGCCGGGAGCGCGCGGGCGAAGCGGAGGGGATGAACATCATGCATGCATCTCGGAAGCTCTTCGGGCTCGCCGTGGCCTTCGTCGCGGCGTCGTTCTACTTCACCGGCTGTGACGCGAACGGGAACCTGGACCAGGGCGCGCTGAAGGCCGCGGACGGGCAGGCGCTGACCGCCGCGTCCTGCGAGCCGGACGACCCGGCCTGCACGCCCACCGGGGCCCACGCGAAGCACTCCGCCTACGCCTGCACCGTGTGCCACGCGGTCGCGGGCCGGGTCGTGTTCGCGAAGCCGGGCCCCGCGCGCGCCGCCGGCCAGCCCAACCCGTCGTTCGACGTGACGGCCAAGACCTGCTCGAACGTGGCCTGCCACTCCGTGCCGGCCGGGACGTTCAGCTACTTCTTCCCCGGTGGCGACGGCGAGCCCGAGATGAAGACCGTCTCCTACGGCGGCGGCGCCGCCGCGACGACCCCGTCCTGGTACGCGACGGGCGCGGGCTGCGCGGCGTGCCACGGCAACCCGCCGGCGAACTACCTCTGGCACGGCTCCCACGGCGGCGGGAACCAGTGCGAGCTCTGCCACAAGGACGCCCTCAGCTCGGGCGGGGTCGCGACGGGGCTCAACCCCGCCAACGCCGCGCTCCACGCCAACGGCACCGTGAACGTGGACGCGAGCTTCAGGTCCAGCTGCTTCGGCTGCCACTAGCCTGACGCCGCCGCCGCGTCCGCCACCACGAGCGCCCGCTCGCGGCGGACGCGGCCGGCGGGGATGCCGGGGTCTCCGGCGAGCAGCCGCGCGAGCGGCCTCGCCTTCCCGGCGCCCGCCACCTCCCAGACGAGCCGGCGCGCCCCGTCCAGCACGGGGCGCGTCAGCGTCATCCTGCGCCTCCCGTTGCGGACGGCGGTCACCGCGACGTCCCCCGTCGCCAGGAGCGCGTCGTCGCCCGGGAACAGCGAGGCGGTGTGGCCGTCCTCGCCGAGCCCGAGGTGCACGAGGTCGAGCACCGGCGGCGCGCCCGCGAGCCCGCGGAGCTCCTCCGCGTAGCGCCGCGCCGCGCCCGCGAGGTCGAGCCGCTCGACCGGCATCGGGTGCACCGCGCCCGGGAGGAGCGGCACCCGGTCGAGGAGCGCCCCGCGCAGCGTCCCGAGGTTGCGGTCCGGGTGGCCCGGCGGCGCGACGCGCTCGTCGACCTGGAACACGTGCACCCGCGCCCACGGCACGTCCTCGCCGGCGAGGCGCCGCAGCATCCGCTCCGGGGTGCGCCCGCCGCTGAACGCGACGAGGAACCGCCCGCGCAGCGCCACCGCCTCGCGGGCGGCCTCCGCCACCACCGCCGCCACGCGCCGCGAGACGTCCTCCGCCGTCGCCTCCACGTCGACGTTCATATGCCCGCCGCGCGCTCCTGGTTGCCGCTGCCCGCCCCGGGCGGCGGCTCCACCCAGCCGCCCGGCACGAGCGCCGAGGCGGCCGCCGGTCCCCAGCTGCCGGGCTCGTAGCCCGCGGGCGCCCCGTCCGCGGCCACCATCGGGTCGACGATCCGCCAGGCCTCCTCGACGTAGTCCTGCCGGGCGAAGCGGTAGGTCTCGCCGCGGAGCGCGTCGCCGAGGAGCGCGGCGTACGGGTCGGTGTCCGCGCCGGCGTGGTCGTGCGCCGCGAGGAGCTCGAGCTCGTGGCCGTCCACGTCCCGGGGCTCGCGCACGTTGGCGCCGAGCGCGATGACGAACTCCGGCCCGAGCCGGAACCGGACGTGGTTCGAGGGGAAGCAGACGCCGCTGATCGGCGGCGGGCGGCGCAGGCGGGCGACGACCTCGGTCCGGTTCACCGGCAGCGACTTCCCCGCGCGCACGTAGAACGGCACGCCCTCCCAGCGCCAGGAGTTCACCTCGAGGCGCATCGCCGCGAAGGTCTCGGTCCGCGAGCCGGGCTCGACGCCCTTCTCGGCGAGGTAGCCGCGGTACTGCCCGCGCACGACCGAGGCCGGATCCGGCGGCGGGATGGCCTTCAGGACCTTCACCTTCTCGTCGCGCAGGGTCTCGGTGTCGTGCGACGACGGCGGCGGCTCCATCGCCACGTTCGAGACCACCTGCAGCACGTGGTTCTGCACCACGTCGCGGATCGCGCCCGCCCGGTCGTAGAACGCGCCGCGGCCCTCGATGCCGAACCGCTCGGCGAAGGTGATCTGCACCGACTCCACGTAGCGCCGGTTCCAGATCGGCTCGAGGAAGGTGTTCGCGAAGCGGAAGAAGACGAGGTTCTGGACCGCCTCCTTGCCGAGGTAGTGGTCGATGCGGAAGACGTCCCCCTCCGCGAAGTGGCGGTGCAGGATCTCCGAGAGCCGGCGCGCCGAGGCGAGGTCCCGCCCGAAGGGCTTCTCGAGCACGAGCCGGGCGCCGCGGGCGCAGCCGCTCTCGGCGATGCCCTGGACCACCACCTCGAACATGTCCTGCGGGATGGCCATGTAGTGGACCGGCCGGGCCGCGCCCCCGAGCGCCTGCCGGAGCGCCTCGAACGTGGCGGGCGACCCGTACTCGCCCTCGACGTACCTGAGCATCGAGAGGAGCTTCGGGAAGGCGACCGGGTGGGCGCCCCCGCCGTGCCGCTCGACGCTCTCCCGGGCGCGCTCCCGGAGCCGCTCGAGGGTCCACCCGCCGCGGGAGACGCCCACGAGCGGGCCGGAGAGCTCGCCCGCGAGGACGAGCCGCTGCAGGGCCGGGAACACCTTCTTCATCGCGAGATCGCCGGTCGCGCCGTAGAAGACGAGCGCGTCGGCGTGCCCGGCGCTCACGGCTTCTTCTCCGCATGCCCGCCGAAGGCGGCCCGCATGGCGGAGAGGACCTTCCCGGCGTAGTCGCCCTCCCCGCGCGAGGCGAAGCGCTGGAAGAGCGCCGCCGCGAGGACCGGGGTGGGCGTGGCCGTGTCGAGCGCGGCCTGCACGGTCCAGCGGCCCTCGCCGGAGTCCGACACCCGCCCCTCGAAGCCGTCGAGGCGGGGATCGGCGGCGAGCGCGCCGGCGGTGAGGTCGAGGAGCCAGGACGCGACCACGCTGCCGCGCCGCCACAGCTCGGAGATCTCGGCGACGTCGAGGTCGTAGTGGTAGCGGTGCGCGTCGGCGAGGGGCGCGGTCTCGGCGTCCGCGGCGCGCGCCGCGCGCCCGGCGCCCGCGTGGCGGAGCAGGTTCAGCCCCTCGGCGTACGCGGCCATGAGCCCGTACTCGATCCCGTTGTGGACCATCTTCACGAAGTGGCCCGCGCCGCTCGGCCCGCAGTGGAGCCAGCCGCGGTCCGCTCCGCCCGGCGCGCGCCCGGGCGTCGGCGGCGCCGCGCCCTGCCCCGGCGCGAGCGCCGCGAACACGGGCTCGAGCCGCGCCACGGCGTCGCGCTCGCCGCCGATCATGAGGCAGTAGCCGCGCTCGAGCCCCCAAACGCCGCCGCTCGTGCCGACGTCGACGAAGCGGATCCCCTTCGCCGCGAGCTCGCGCGCCCGGCGCGCCGAGTCGCCGTGGAAGGAGTTCCCGCCGTCGACGAGCACGTCCCCGGGCGCGAGGTGCGGGAGGAGGTCGGCGATGCTGCGGTCCACCACCGCCGCGGGCACCATGAGCCAGATGGCGCGCGGCGCGGCGAGCTTCGCGGCGAGCTCCGCCGGCGAGCCCGCCGCGGTGGCCCCGGCCCGCACGAGCGGCTCGGCGGCCGGGGGTGACGGGTCGTAGACCACGCACGAGACCCCCGCCCCGAGCAGGCGCCGCACCATGTTTCCACCCATCCGGCCGAGCCCGACCATCCCGAGCTGCATCACGTTCCTCCTTGCGGTTGCTGGTGGACGGTCCGCTCAACATACTCTGGACGTGCCGCCCGAGCCGACGCTCGCCCGGGTCTCTCCCGGGCCGACCCACGGACCCGCGGAGCGCCTCCGCCGGGTCCTCCGCGCCGCGTACGACGCGACGCGCTCCCCGCGCGCCTTCCTCCGGGCCTGGGACGACGCACCCGAGCGCTACCCGGATCCCGGCGAGCTCCTGGCCCTCAACGCCGCCCTGGTGCCGCGAGCCTCGCCGTCGACCTCGGCTACGGGGCGGTGGGGTTCGCCGCCCTGCACGCGATGCGGTCGGGCCGGGCGGTGGCGTCCTCCGCGCTCACGATCCTCGCGACGTTCGTCCTGTACGCCGCCCTCCTCGCCGCCGGCGGCGCGGCGGTGGGGCTCACGCGGGCGCTCCTGCCCTGACCGCCGCGGAGGTTCCATGCCACGCCTCATCGAGGGCGCGACCGTCGTGCAAGCCGCCGGGACGAAGCCGAAGGAGATCCGGGAGCACGTGGGCCGCGTGAACACCGGCGACGCGGGGATCTCGGTCGCGCGCATGCGCTCGCCGGAGGGCTGGCTCGAGCCCGGCCAGCGCCCCGCGTTCGACGAGTACACGCTCGTGCTCGCCGGCCGGCTCCGGGTGGAGCACGAGGGCGGCGTGCTGGAGGCCCTCGCCGGCCAGGTCGTGCACGCCCGCCCCGGCGAGTGGATCCGCTACTCGACGCCTCACCCGGGCGGCGCCGAGTACGTCGCGATCTGCCTGCCGGCGTTCTCGCCGGACACGGTCCACCGCGACGCATGAGCGCCCCGCCCCCGGCGCCCCCGTTCCGCCGCCGCGGCCGCGAGGTCTCGCGCCTCGAGGGCTTCAGCGACGCGGTGTTCGGCTTCGCGCTCACCCTGCTCGTGGTGTCGCTCCAGCCGCCCCGCACCTTCGACGAACTCCAGGACGCGATCGCCGGGCTCCTCCCGTTCGCGATCTGCTTCGCGCTCTTCCTGCAGATCTGGCTCGAGCACCGGCAGTTCTTCCGGCGCTACGCGCTCGACGACGGGTGGACCGTCCTCCTCAACTCGGTGCTCCTCTTCGTCGTCCTCGTCTACGTCTACCCCTTGAAGTTTCTCTTCACGCTCCTGGGCTGGGAGTTCATGGGCTCCCTCCCCGCCGCGCTGAAGGGCGTCGAGGTCATCCGCCAGGAGCAGCTGCCCACCCTGATGTACGTCTACGCGGCGGGCTTCGCCGCCATCGCGATCACGTTCGTGCTCCTCCACGCGAACGCGCTCCGGCAGGCGGAGGCGCTCGCGCTCACGCCGCTCGAGCGCCACGACACCGTGACCGAGATGCTCGCGCAGGGGGTGCTCGTCGCGGTCGCGGCGGCGTCCGCCGCGGTGGTGGCGGCGGGCGCGCGCGCCTTCTGGGCGGGGCTCGTCTACTGCCTCATCGGCCCCGCGATGGGGTTCCTGCACGCGCGGCGCGGGGGCGCGCGGCGGCGCCTGTGGAGCCGGATCACCGAGGAGGCGCAGGCTACTGCTGCGCGTCCCACTCCAGCGGGTGCGGGGTGATCACCTTGCGCAGGCGGCGGCGGGTCGTGCCGGCCTCGTCGAAGACCGAGCCCTCCGGCTCGTAGCCCCGCTTCGCGTACCAGGGCTCCGCGGCGAGCTGCGCGTGGACCACGAGCTCGCGCACGCCGCGGAGCTCCGCGATCCGCTCGAGCGCCTCGAGGAGCGCGGAGCCGACGCCGGAGCCCCGCACGTCCGGGGCCACGACCTGCCGGCCGATCCGGAAGGTCCGGGCGTCGAGCCGGTACGCGCGGCCGGTGCCGACGCAGCGGCCATCGGGGCCGTACGCCACCGCGTGGTCGGCGATGCTGTCGAAGCTGTCCGGGAACATCGGCCGTGGGACGCTCTTCTCCACCTCGAACACGTGCCGGCGGAGCGCGAACGCGCTGTCGAGGTCCTCGGGCCTCGACGCGAAACGGACGAGATAGGGCATGCGACGATCTGTACCGGATCCGCGTCCCTTGCGCGAGGGGCACCGACCGACGCAGTGCAGCGAGGAACGGGGCTCGCCGTTCCGTGCTACGGTGCGCGACCCTTTCTCCGGGAGATCCCGCGTGACCCGCGTTTCGCAGATGCTCAGCCCGTTCGTCGCCGCCGCCGTCCTCCTCGCCGCCTCCCCCGCCCTCGCCGCCGACGCGGCGCTCGCCGGCGAGGTGGCGCACCACACGATCTCGAAGCAGCTCTGGACCTCCTGGGTGGACGGCCTCGCCCAGGACACGCAGGCCCGGATGCAGGCGCACCCGGGCTCGAACCTCCAGTGGCCGGCCGACTTCCAGAAGCAGGTCCGCGGCGAGATCGAGAAGGCCTTCCCCTACGAGTCGATGGTGGCGCTGCACACGAAGGAGCTCGCCGCGGCCTACAGCGACGCCGAGCTCAAGGACGTGCTCGCGTTCTTCAAGTCGCCGAGCGGCTCGAAGTGGATGGCCACCTCGGGCGGCGTCGCCGAGAAGGCGAACGCCGCCACGATGGCGCAGCTGCGGGAGAAGATGCCCGAGATCATGACGAAGCTCGGCGCGCTCGCGAAGTCGCCTCCGGGCGCGAAGAAGCCGGAGGCCATGCCGGGCATGCCCGCCGGCCACCCGCCGATGGGCGCGCCCGCCCCGGCCGACAAGAAGCCCGCCCCGCCCAAGAAGTAGCCCGTGCGCCGCGCGCTCCTCGCCGCCGGCCTCCTCGCGCTCGCCGCCTGCGCGGGCGCCCAGCGCCCCGCCGGCGCGGGCGCGCGCGGGGACGCCCGCTGCCCGGCGCTCTGGACGCGCGCCTCGGCCCTGCTCGACCGGGCCCTCGACGAGTACCTCGAGGGCATGCGCCGCTTCGCGGCCGCGCGCGACGGCGCGAGCATCGCGCCGGCGGCGGCCCGGGCCCGCGCCCGGGCGGTGGAGTGGAAGGCCCTCCACCGGCCCGAGCTCGAGCGCGGCTGCGGCGCCTGGGCGCCGGACACCCTCGCGTGCGCGCTCGAGGCGGACTCCGCCCGCGCGCTCGCCGACTGCGGGCCCGAGGCGGCCGCCCTCGTGTCGTCGTACACCGACGACGTCGTGGCGGCCTTCGCCTCGAACCCGCTGCATTAGCCCTTCTTCGCGAGCGCCTTCTCGATCCCGCGGCCGACGGCCTGCACGAGCCAGGGCCTGAGGTCGGCGGCGGCGATGATGTGGTCGAGCGAGCCCACCTTCCGGGCGCGCTCGACGCTGTGGATCCGGTCGAACTCCTCGCCGAGCTCGCCGAGCTTCTCGGAGCGGACCGCGGCGTAGACGTCGGCGTAGCGCAGCCGCGCCGCGCCCCCGGCCTGGGCGGCCTTCTCGGCCTCCTGCACGCGCGGGTCGGCCCGGGTGCGGGTGTCGACCTCGCGGGCGAAGACCACCGCGGCCGCAGGCGCGCCGCCGATCACCGAGGCGCGGGCGCCCTCCACCGCCGCCGTCTCGATGTCCTCGCGCAGCGCCTTCGAGAACACCACGAAGGCGCCGCCGTGGTAGCGCGAGACGACGCAGAACACGACCGGCCCCTGGAAGTTCACCACCGCGCGGCCGATCTCGGCGCCGTACTCGAGCTGCAGGCGGCGCATCGACTCGGGCGAGCCGTCGAAGCCGGAGAGGTTCGCGAGCACGACCGCCGGGCGGTTCCCGGAGGCGGAGTTGAGCGCGCGGGCGATCTTCTTCGAGGACTGCGGGAAGAGCGTCCCCGCCGACCAGACGCCCGGGCCGTCCGCCGGCACGAACTCGAGGCGCGGGATGGGCCGCGACTCGATGCCGATGAGGCAGACGGGCCAGCCGCCGAGGTGCGCGTCCCAGATGACCGCCGTGTCGCCGCCGCGGAGGTCGCGCCAGCGCTCGAGCGGCGCGTGGTCCTGGTCGACGCACGCCGCCATCACCCGCCGGATGTCGAACGGCTTCTTGCGGTCCGGGTTCTTCTCGGCGCTGAAGAGGTCGCCGACGGTCTCGAAGCCGGCGCCGCCGGCCGGGCCGTGCGGCGAGGTGCGCACGTCGCGCGCGGCGGGGTCGGAGGTCTGGGCGCGCCGCGGGAAGCGCTCGCCGGGGACCAGATAGCAGTGGTCGTAGTGGCGCATCAGGATCGAGAGCGCCTCGGAGAGGCTCCCGGCGCGGTACTGGGCCTGGCCGTTCGGCCCCATGATGCGGTCGTACCCGCCGATGCCCTGGTTGTCCTCGGCGGAGACCGAGCCCGAGTACTCGAGGGCCTCCTTGCCGGTGAGCACCATCGCCGAGCCCGGGGCCATGATGAGGATGCCCCGGGTGTGCATCAGCATCGTGGCCTCGGCGTTCCAGTACGGCTGGGCGCCGACGTTGATGCCGCAGACCACGACGTTGATCTCGCCACCTCCTTGAGTGAACTCGATGATGTCGCGCAGCACCTTCGAGATCCAGTCCATGTTCTCGGTGCCGGACTCCATCGAGATCTTGGCGCCGGCGGAGACCGCGAACCACTCGAGCGGGACGGAGAGCTTCTTCGCGAGCGCGAGCGCGGCCGAGATGCGCCGGCACTCCGGCTCGGCGAGCGACCCCATCGCCCGGCTCGGGTCCCCGAGCAGGGCGACGCGCAGCATGCCCTCCGGGTGACGGCCGGTGAAGCTCTTCACGAGCCCCACCACGATGTTGGTGGGGTTCTTCCCGGGCGGGCGCTGCACCGGCGCGAGCGTCGCGCCGTCCGCCTCGAGCTCGAGCTCCTGGAACTCGCCCGGCGGCAGCTCGCTCGTCGAGCCGGCCGGCGGCGCGAGCATCTTCACGAGCTCGAACGGGTGGGTGAGCCCGCGGCGCTTCAGCTGCACGACACGCTGCTGGTACTCGGCGAGCGGCTCGAGCGGCCGGTCGGTGGGCGCGTCGAGCCGGATCGACAGGCCGGTGCGCTCGCTCGCGAGGATCCGGACCAGGGTCTCCTTGAGCTTGCCGGTCGCGGGGTGGCGCAGCCGGGCGTCGATGAGGACCATCTCGAGCCCGACGCCCTCGGCGGCGGGCGCGAGCCGCTCGACGAGCCCCTGCATCTCGTCGGGGGACAGGTCGATCGGCGGGGCGACCGAGAGGATCACCCGGTTCCACTCGAGGCGCTGGTGCGCCGGGCGCCGCGCCTGGAAGCGCCGCATGCCGGCGAGGGCCTCGTGGAGCATGTGCTCGAGGTGCGGGAGCTGGACGACCTTCCCCGCCGCGTCGCGCACCGGGGTGAGGTCGCGGATCTCCGCCATCGCGAAGAGCCGCTCGTCCTTCGGGTTCCCCTGCGCGACGCCGCGGTAGAGGTACACGTCCTCCACCGAGGGCAGCCGCTCGAGGTCGAACTTCACGAGGCGGCCGAGCTGGAGCCGCTTGAACAGCATCGGGTGGACGCCGCGGTAGCGGCGGTCCTCGGCGAAGCCGGCCGGGCCGCCCTGGAAGGTGAGGTGGCGCTGTCCGGGCACGGCGCCCGGCTCGGCCGCCGCCGTGCCGATGGTCACCGCGGCCCGGCGGACCTCGCGCGCGAACCCGGAGGCCTCGAGGGCCGCCTTGAGCGTCGCCGCGAGCTCGTCGTCGGCGGCGGGGGCGGTCTCGCCCGCCCACAGGTACGCCTCGAGGGCCACCTCGGTGCCGGCGGGGACCTCGCGCGCGAGCGCGGCGAGCCGGCGGAGCACGCCCGCGGCGCCGGCGAGCGAGCCGTGCGCGGCGAGCACGCGGGTGCGCCGGCCGTTCCGCTCGTAGTCGGCGAGCGCGGCCGGGATCTCCCCGGGCACCGCCTCGACGGCCTCGAGGGTCCGGAACCGGTAGTACCGGCGCAGGAGCGTCTCGACCGCGCGGTGGCGGACCGCGGGATCGGCCTGCGCCGCCCACGCGACGAGCAGGCTCGCGAGGCGGTGCGGGTTCTCGACGATCCGCTCGACCACCCGGTCGAGCTCGGGCGGCGAGGCCACCGCGAGCAGCGCGAGGTCCTCGCGCACGCGGCGGTAGGCCTCGTCGCGGATCCGCTCGAAGGCCGGCCGGTCGAAGCGGCGGTAGCGGAGCTCCCGGGCGAGGTCGCCGATGGAGGGGAAGGCCTCGCCCCCGAGGGCCGCGAGCCGGTCGAGGAGCGCGCGCTCCCAGGTGCCGGCCTCGGGCTGCGCGGGCGCCGCGGCGATGTGACGCTCGAGGAGGGCGGCCACCGGGCCCGCCTGGGCGTCGGCCCGCTCGTGCGAGCGCTGCAGGCGCAGGAGCGCGAGCTCGAGCGCGCGCCCGGGCTCGTCGAGGGAGAGGCCGTAGCGCGCGAGCGCGGCGCCGAGCAGGGCCACGAACCCGGGCGACAGCCCGGCGCCGCGCTCCTCCGGCTCGTGCAGGTAGCGCCACAGCTCCTCGAGCGGGGGCTTCGTCGCCTCGCCCTCGCCGCCCGCCGGCCGGGTGCGCGAGAAGAGGCCGTGCACGTCGGCGAAGGCGAGCAGCACCGCCTCCTCCGCCGCGATCACGGCGCGGTCGTCGCCCGGCACCTTCGCCCCGAGCTCCCTGAGCTCGGCCGCGTTCGCCTTCGCCTCCGCGGGCGAGACGTCGAACCCGAGCACGATCCGGCGGAGCTCCCCGAGCGCCGCGCGGTACCGCTCGGCGTCGGTGGCGGGCTCGGGGGCCTCCCCGCCGCCCAGCCAGAGCGAGCTCGCCGGGGCGGAGGCCGGGGCCTCGCCGAGCGGGTCGATGCGCACGAGCGGCGCGCCCGCGTCCACCTGCGCGTTCGCGATGGCGAGCACCTCGCGCACGACGCCCGCCGCCGGAGCGGTCACCACGACCTCCACCTTCATCGACTCGACGCGCGCGACGGGATCGCCCGCCTCGACGCGCTGGCCGGCGGCCACCGGGATCGCCACCACGACCGCGGGGAGCGGGCTCGTCACCATGCCCGCCGGGTCGCGGCGCACCACGTGGGGGATGCCGTCCACCTGCACGAGGTGGTCGGGCCCCTCCGCGGCCACGAGCACGCGCTCGCGGCGCCCGCGCCACGCGAGCCGGCGCTCGTGCTTGCCGACGCGCTCGACCTCGACGTCGACCGGGCGGCCGCCGTCGGCGGAGACCCGGAACGTGACCGGCGCGATCTGGCGGACGCGCACCTTGTGGCGCTCGCCGCCGATGCGGAGCTCCTCGGTGCGGCCGCCGGACGGGCCGACGCGCGGCCGGCCGCGGCGGGCCTCGGCGATGAACCGGGCGCGCTCGAGGTCGAGCTCGGCCTCGTAGGCCTCCAGCGCGACCGCGAGGAGCGCCGACTCGGCGCGAGGAGGGACCAGCGCGGCAGGGTCGGCGAGCGCCGCGGCGAGCGCGGGCCCGCCCGCCGCGGAGACCACCGCGGGGTGGGCGCACAGGGCGCGGACCCAGGGCTTCGAGCTCGCGCCGCCGCGCAGGAGCACGTCGGCGTCGGCGAGCCCCTCGCCGAGGCGGGCGAGCGCCTCGGCGCGGGTGGCGCCGCGGGCGGTCACGGTCGCGAGCAGCGGCGGGGCCTCCTCGCCGGGGTCGGCCTCGGCCTCCGCGACGAGCGCGGGATCGGCGGGCAGGCGAAGCACCTCGACCCGCCCCGGGGCGCGCGCGCCGGGCAGCGGCTCCTTCGACAGGAGCCGGGCGCACACGGCGTGGCCCTGCAGCGCGCCGACCGCCTCGAGCGACCCGCCCGCGGCGAGCGCGAACGCGAGCCGCACGAGGTCCACTCCGCTCGCGGCCTCGAGCGCCGCCGCGGACTCGGCGGTGGCGTCGACGCCGACGAGCGCGAGGGCGCGGGAGGACGGCTCGAAGGCGAGCCGGACGGCGCAGACCCCGGTCCAGCCCGCCGCCTTCGCCACCGAGAGCGCGACCGTGCGGGCCGCCTCGGCGTCCGCCACCGAGAGCGCGGGCGCCGGCACCTCCGCGAGCGCCGCCTCGCCGGCGAGCCGGATCGTCACGTCGGCCGGCCCGAGCGCGCGGGCGCCGCCGCGGGCGTCGCGCGCGACCACCACCTCGAGGAGGTGACCGGCCTGCGGCCCCGCGGCGCCGGCGGCCACTTTCGCCTCCGCGGCGAGGGCCCGGATCGCTTCGGGCGCGGCGAGGCGGCGGAGCACCGCGCCGGAGGGCCCGACGAAGAGCGCGCCCGAGGCCTCGCAGGCCTCCGCGAGCGCCGCGCGCACCGCGAGCGGAGCCGCCCCCATCCAGGCCGCGCCGGCCTGCGCCGCGGCGAGCGTCGGGTCGAGGCCGCCCGCGAGCGAGACGACGGCGTCGGCGTCGCGGGCGAAGCGCGCCGCGCGATCCCGCTGGGAGACCACCGCCACCGACGCGGCGGCCCGCCCATCCCGGACGAGCTCCCGCACCGCGCGCAGCGCGCGCCTCGCGCTCGCGCCCCTGTCGAACACCGCGACCCGACCCAGCCCGGCTCCCGCCATCTCGACCGCCTCCGCTCTCGAAAAGGGGCGTGAGTCTAGTCTCCCTCCGCCGCGGAAGGTTCGTTTTCGATTGGCGCGGAGCGTCGTGGGTGACCGAGTCTCAGCGAACCGTGACTACCGGGCCTTCAGGTAGCGCAGGCCTGCGCCGGCCGTGCTGACGAGCGGCGCCCCGTCGCCCTTCGCGCCCGCGTCGACGACGTCGCCGATGACGAGCACGTGGTCGCCGCACTCGAGGAGCGAGACGACCTCGCAGTCGAACCAGGCGATGGCGTCGTCGAGGATGGCGGCCCCGGTGGTCGCCTCGTGCGTCTTCACGTCGTCGAGCTTCTCCTCGGTCGACATCGCCTGGCGCGCGAAGTGGCCGGCGATCCGCTCCTGGCCCTCGCGCAGCACGTTCACCGCGAAGTTCCGCGTCGAGCGCAGGAAGTCGAGGCTGTAGTGCAGGCGGTCGAGCGCGACGAGGAAGCGGGGCGGCTCGAAGGAGACGGGGGTCGCCCAGGACACCGTGAGCGCGTTCACCGCGCCTCCGCGTCCCACGGTCATGATGCTGACCCCCAGGGGAAACCGCTTCAGGACGTCGGCGAACGGCGCGCTGGTCATGGTTCCTCCCGAGAAAGGGCCCACGAGTGTTAACGTGCGCCGTGGTCCGCGTCGAGGATGAAAGCGCCGCCGCCTGCCTCGTCCTCGGTGACCCCGAGGCCGATCACCTGCGCGTCGAGGCGGGGCCGGCCGAGGAGGGCCCGGAGCCCGGCGACCCGTGGGTGCCGCTGCGCGTCGTCGTGGCGGCGGGCGTCTTCCGCGCGGCGGCCGCCGCGAGCGTTCTCGCCTCCGAGCTGCGCCGGTTCCGCGACGGCCTCGCGGCGCTCCCCGGCGATCCCCGCGGGCGCGCCGCGCTCGAGACCGAGGATGGCTGGCTCGCGGTCCGCCTGTTCGGCGACGGCTTCGGCCACCTCGACGCGCGCTGCGAGCTGCGCGACCCCGACGCCGTGCTCCACCGGCTCGAGTTCACCATCGGTCTCAACGCCCAGGACGCGGTCCCCGCCCTCGCCGCGCTCGACGCCCTCCTCGCCGAGGCCGGCCTGGGCTGAGCCCCCCCATCACGCGCCGTGTCGTCCGGCGTGCGACAACGCGCCACACCCGTCGCCGGCACCTGCGAACACCCCAGGTGTGACCCGTGCTAGCCTCGGGTCCTCATGACCCGGTATCGCCCGTCGGTGCGCTGCGCGGCAGCGCTTTCCCTCGTCGTGGGGATGCTCTCGGCCTGCTCGGACGGCGGGGCCCCCGCCGGCCCGGCCGACGGTCGGCCCGACCCGGCGCCGCGTGGCGTACCGACCGGCAAGGCCACGAGCCTGGTCGTCGGCCCCGCCGGAGGCGACGTCCTGTCCTCCGACGGCGCGCTCACGGTGAGCGTTCCCCCGGGCGCCGTCGCCGCCGACACGACGTTCACCATCACGGAGATCACGAACACCGCGCCGGGGGGCGTCGGAACGGCGTACCGGCTCGGGCCCGCGGGGATCACCCTCGCGCAGCCCGTGACCCTCCTCTTCCTCGTGCCCGCTTCGGTGACGTCGCCGGTCAACGGGCTCACCATCGCGACGCAGCCCGACGACGGCGGCACGCGCACCTACTGGATCCGGATGGCGGGCGTCTCGCGCGGGGAGGCGCCCCGGGCGCTCTCGGTCGACGTCGACCACTTCAGCGACTGGGCGCTCGTGACCACCACGACCACGCGCGACCTCGCGGGCCCGATCGAGATCACCTCCACCCTCGACCTTCCCCTCACCGCGTCCGGCTGGGCCACGCTGAACCACGCGGGCGGGGATCCCGCCGGCCTCAGCTTCTACCTCTCGGGCGGGAACCTGGGCCTGCTCGGCCCGGTGAGCTACGCAGGGCTCACCTGCACCGCGCCCAACCCGTCCTGGACACTGCGCCCGAACGTCGCGACCTTCGACGCGCCCACCCAGGAGCTCGGGCTCGGGCTCTCCGCGATCTGGAACCTCACGTGCTCGGACGGCACCACCACCTTCACCTCGGCCGCGTTCGACACCGAGGGGATCTCGAACCCGGGCTGCGCCCGAGGCTACGTGGGCACCCCCGTCCTGACGCTCGACCGGATGGTCGCCACCTACCGGGTGGACTGCGGCGCGCGGGGCTACGTCCAGGCCCGGTGGGACCTCGTCACGTGCACCCCGGGCGTGGCGTGCGCCACCAACCCGGGCCCATGCTGGACCGGCGTCGTCGACTGCGCCACCCAGCGGCCCGTGTGCGTGGACGCCCCCACCGCGAAGCCGAACGGCACGGCCTGCGGCACCGACCAGGTCTGCAACGCCGGGACCTGCGTGGCCTGCGTGGCAGGCGCGGCCTGCGCCACGAACCCGAACCCCTGCGTGGAGGGGACGACCTCCTGCGCGACCGGGGTGCAGACCTGCGTCGACACGACCACCGTCCGCGCGAACGGCGCCTCGTGCGGCACGGACCAGGTCTGCAACGGCGGGGTCTGCGCGGCGTGCGTGGCGGGCGGAGCCTGCTCGACCAACCCGAACCACTGCGTGGACGGCGTCCAGTCCTGCGCCACCGGGGCCCAGACATGCGAGGACACGACGGCCCAGAAGCTCAACGGGACGTCCTGCGGCCAGGACCAGGTCTGCAACTTCGGCACGTGCGCTGGCTGCGCGGCGGGCGGCGCCTGCTCCACGAACGCGAACCGCTGCCTCGCCGGCGTCCTCTCCTGCGCGACCGGCGTCCAGACCTGCGCGGACGGCGCCACGCCCATCGGCGCCGGGACCTCCTGCGGCACGAACCAGGTCTGCAACGGCGCCGGCGCGTGCGTCGCGTGCACGGCGGGGCTCGCCTGCGGCACGAACCCGAACCCCTGCGTGGACGGCGTCAGCTCCTGCGCCACGGGCGCCCAGACCTGCGCCGACACGGCTGCGCCGAAGGCCGCGGGCACGTCCTGCGGCGCCGGCCAGGCCTGCAACGGCGCGGGCGTGTGTCAGGCCTGCGTCGCCGGCCTCGCCTGCTCCACGAACGCGAACGCCTGCGTGGACGGCGTGACCTCCTGCGCCACCGGCGCCCAGACCTGCGTGGACACCGCCACCCCGAAGGCCGCCGGCACCGGCTGCGGCGCGGGCCAGGTCTGCTCCGGCGCGGGCGCCTGCGTCGCCTGTGCGGCCGGCCAGGCCTGCCAGAACCCCACCTCCTGCTTCACCGGCCAGGTCGCCTGCGACACCGGCGCCCCCGTGTGCCTCGACACGGCGACGCCCCGCGGCGCGGGCCAGAGCTGCGGGACCGACCAGGTCTGCGACGGCGCCGGCGCCTGCGCCGCGTGCACGGCCGGGCTCGCCTGCGGGACCAACCCGACTGCGTGCCTCGAGGGCGTGACGTCGTGCGCGACCGGCGCCCAGGCGTGCGTCGACGCGACCACCCCGCGGGCCAACGGCACCTCCTGCGGCTCGGGCCAGGTCTGCACCGGCGGCACCTGCACGGCCTGCATCGACGGCACGCTCTGCGGGACGAACCCGAACCCGTGCCTCGACGGCGTGCTGTCCTGCTCCGGTGGCCTCGTCTGCTCCGACACCGCCGTCCAGAGGCTGAACGGGACCTCCTGCGGCACGAACCAGGTCTGCAACGCCGGAACCTGCGTGGCGTGCACGACGGGGCTCGCGTGCGGCACGAACGGCGACCCCTGCCGCCAGGGCGTCACCTCCTGCGCGTCCGGCGCCGAGACCTGCGTGGACGGGCCGCTCAAGCCCGCAGGGACCTCCTGCGGCTCGGGCCTCGTCTGCACCGCGGGCGGCGCGTGCGCGGCCTGCACCGCGGGCCTCGCCTGCGCGACGAACCCCGGCGCCTGCGTCGAGGGCGTCACCTCCTGCGCGACCGGGGCCGAGACCTGCGTCGACACCGCGGTGGCCCGCGCGAACGGCACCACCTGCGGCGTCGACCGGGTCTGCAGCGGCGGCGCGTGCGTCGACTGCACCGCCGGGCTCGCCTGCCAGAACCCGGGCTCCTGCAAGGTGGGCGCGACCTCCTGCGCGACAGGTGCGCAGGTCTGCGTCGACGGCGCGACGAACACGGCGAACGGCACCACCTGCGGGGTGAACCAGGTGTGCAGCGGCGGGGCGTGCCTCCCGTGCACGGCCGGCCTCGGCTGCACCGGCAACCCGACCGCGTGCCGGATCGGCGCGACGTCCTGCGCGACCGGGACCTCGACCTGCGTCGACACGGCGCTCGTCGCGGGTGTCGGGACCGCCTGCGGGACGAACCAGGTCTGCGACCTCGTCGGCGCCTGCGTCTCCTGCACCGCGGGGAGCGCCTGCGCGGGCAACCCGACCCCCTGCCGCGTGGGCGCGACCTCCTGCGCCACCGGCTCGCAGACCTGCGCGGACACGGCGACGCCGTCGCCGGCCGGCTCGTCGTGCGGTACGAACCTCGTCTGCAACGCCTCCGGCGCCTGCGTCTCCTGCACCGCAGGGAGCGCCTGCACGGGCAACCCGACCGCCTGCCGCGTGGGGACGACCTCGTGCGCGAGCGGCGCCCCGGTGTGCACGGACACCGCGGCGCTCTCGCCGACCGGCTCGTCGTGCGGCACGAACCTCGTCTGCAACGCCTCCGGCGCCTGCGTCTCCTGCACGGCGGGCACGACCTGCACCACCAACCCGAACCTCTGCAAGGTGGGCGTGACCTCCTGCGCCTCGGGAACGCAGACCTGCATCGACTCCACGACGAACAAGGCCACCGGCTCGACCTGCGGCACCGCGGGCCGGTACTGCGTGACCGGCACGTGCACGACCTGCACGGTCGGCACGACCTGCGCCTGGAACTCGAACCCGTGCAAGGTGGGCCGGATCTCCGCCTGCGGGACGCCGCCGACCTGCGCGAACCGGACCGGCGCGGGCTCCAACGTGGCCGCCGGGACCGCGTGCTCCACGGCGACGGTGCCGAGCGGGACGTGCGACGGCGCGGGGACCTGCAGGTGACTCCGGCCGCTTTGTGCCGGCGGCCAATTCCGGTACGTTGTGACCCACCCCGGCCGGCACCCGCCGGCCGGGCGGCGGGATGACCGACAAGACCCTCCACATCGCCGACGAGGAGCCGAAGACCGACCCGGACGGCGAGCCCGTCCCGGGGAAGTTCGGGGCCGGCGACGTGCTCGAGGGCCGCTACCGGCTCGACGTGCTCCTCGGCGAGGGGGGCATGGGCACGGTGTGGCGCGCGGACCACCTGCGCATCCACAAGGCCGTCGCGGTGAAGCTCCTCCACCCGGAGATCTCGCACAGCCCGCTCGAGACCGAGCGCTTCCGCCGCGAGGCGCAGATCGCAGTGCGCCTCAAGTCGCCGTACGTGGTGGACGTCCTCGACTTCGGCCAGACGACGAAGAGCGGGGCGCTCTACCTCGTGATGGAGCTCCTCGAGGGCGAGTCCTTGAAGGAGCGGGTGCGCCGCGAGGGGCGGATCGTCCCGGAGGAGGTCGGGCGGCTCCTGCGCCAGCTCATGCGCGGCCTCGACGCCGCGCACCGGGCCGGCATCGTCCACCGGGATCTCAAGCCGGAGAACCTGTGGCTCGTGCCGGACGACGGGCGCCTCAGGCTCAAGATCCTCGACTTCGGCATCGCGAAGGTCTCGGGCCCGATGGGCGGCACCGAGCGGACGCAGGCGGGCCTCGTGATGGGCACGCCGCAGTACCTCTCGCCCGAGCAGGCGGTGGGCGGCGACGTCGATCACCGCGCCGACCTCTACAGCGCCGGCATCATCGCGTACCTGATGCTCACCGGCCGCCACCCCTTCCCCACGAACGACGCCCGCGGGCTGCTGCGCGCGCACGCGTTCGACCCGGTGCCCTCGCCCGCGCGCGAGCTGCCGGAGCTCGTCGCGCACCCGGCGCTCCTGCGCTTCGTGAACCGCGCCTGCGAGAAGGACCGCAACCTGCGCGCCCAGAGCGCGGCGGAGCTGCTCGAGGTGCTCGAGGGGCGCCCCGGCGGCGCGGCGCGGAAGACCCAGAGCGGGCCGGTGATCCCGCTGCAGCGCACGCCCTCGCAGTCGACCTCGATCTCGGGGCTGCTCCGCCCGGTCTCGTCGAGCGCGCCGCGCGCCCTCAACCTCACGCTGCTGCTCACGGAGATCGCCGACTGGGGGACGCTCCAGAAGACCCGGGGCAAGGAGGAGGTCGCCGGGCTCCTCACCGAGCACGACCACCTCGTCCTCCCGGCGATCCGCGCGTACCACGGGCGCCGGATCAAGTCGAAGGACGAGACCCTCGTCGCGGCGTTCCCCTCCCCGACGAACGCCGTGCTCTGCGCGATGGCCATCCAGGACCGCCTCGCCGCCCGGAACGTGCCCGGCGCCGGCGATCGCCTGGCGCTCAAGGTCGCCGTGCACCTCGGCGAGACGCGCGAGGAGAAGGGCGACCTCGTGGGCGAGCCGCTCGCGGTGGGCGGCGCGGTCCGGCGGCTGACCGAGCCCGGCGAGATCCGGGTCACGCGCAGCGTCTACCTCTCGATGAGCCGCGGCGAGGTCCACCTCGAGGCCCTGCCGCCGCTCGAGCTCGGGCAGGGGCAGGAGTCCCTGCCCCTCTACCGCGTCGAGCGGCAGGCCGGGCCGTGGCCGTACGGCGGCCGCGAGGCGGAGCGCGTGGAGGCCTCCGAGAAGGTGACCCGGGCCATCGCCCCGCTCGCCGACGGGCTCTCCTCCATCGGCGACGCCGCCGCCGAGGGGCGCGTGCGCGCGACCTTCCGGGTGGCCTGGGCGGCGACCGCGATCGGCGGCCTGCGCCTCGTCGACCTCGCCCTGCTCGGCACCCAGGGCCTCCTCCTCGCGGTGCGCTTCTTCGGCTGGAGCCACCGGACCCCGCCGCTGTGGCTCGAGCGCGGCCTCTTCGGCGTGGGCCGCGCGCGCGAGGCGACCCGCGCCCGCGTCCCCGTCCACCGCGCCGCGCTCATCCGGCCGCTCTCCTGAGGCGATCGCCATGCTCTCGGAGAACCGGGTCGTCCTGCTCACGGACATG
Source organism: Anaeromyxobacter sp. (assembly GCA_046351695.1). Taxonomy (GTDB): domain Bacteria; phylum Myxococcota; class Myxococcia; order Myxococcales; family Anaeromyxobacteraceae; genus Anaeromyxobacter. The sequence continues at coordinate 83,127 of JAXLYA010000007.1, forward strand.
AAGGGCTTCACGGCGGCCACGAGCCGCCAGACCCGCGAGGAGACCGCGCGGATGCTGGCCCTCCACGACGCCCTGCTCTCGCCGGTGATCCGGGCGTTCCGCGGGCGGCGGGTGAAGAGCATCGGCGACTCCTACCTCGTGCTCTTCGAGGCCCCCACCGAGGCGATCCTCTGCGGCATGGCGATCCAGGACCGGCTCTGGGAGTACGCCCGCCGCGTGCCGGAGAGCCAGCGCATCGAGGTGCGGGTGGCGGTCGCGCTCGGCGAGGTGCGCCTCGTCCGGACCGCCGGCGTGGACGACGTCTTCGGCGAGGCGGTGAACCTCGCCTCCCGCATCGAGGGCGAGGCGGAGTCGGGCGAGGTGTGGCTCTCCGAGTCGGTCTGGTGGGTCATGGACCGCACCCGCGTCGAGCTCGAGGACCTGGGCTCGCGTTCGCTCAAGGGGTTCCCGGAGGCGGTGCGGCTCTTCCGCGTCGCGCGCCGCGACCGGCCCGACGATCCCCCCTACGCGAACCAGGGGCTCGCGCTCGTGAACGGGCTCGCCCCGCCGGATCCCGAGGAGCTCTCGCGCCAGATCGCGGCCGGCCCGGTCCGGGAGACCCGCCCGCGCTGGCCGCTCGCGGCGCTGATCGTGCTGCTCGGCCTCGCCACCGCGCTCCTCGTCTGGCAGCACGTCCGGCCGAGCTTCGACGAGCTCGTGCAGGACGGGAAGCTCGAGGAGGCCGAGCTGCTCGTCGGCGCGATGGCGGTGGACCGCGGCCTCGACGACGCCGAGGTGCGCGCCGCGGAGCGGAAGCTCGAGGCCGCCCGGGTCCCGACCGGCGGCCACGAGCTCGTGGCCTCGTTCGAGGCCTGGTCTCGCGCGCTCTCCGACGGCAGCCCCACCGCGCTCGAGTGGCTGGGGCGGCAGGCGCGCTCGCCCGCGTGCGAGCGCCGCCGCCTCGCCGCGAAGGCGCTCGCCGCCTCGGGCTCGCCCGACGCGCTCGAGCCGCTCGAGGGCCTCGCCGCCGCCGAGCCCGAGGTGCCGCACGACGCGCTCTCGCGCCTCGGCCGCGCGCTGTGGCCGGCGGGCCGCTGCGGCGACGGCGACCTCGCGCGGGCGGCGCTGAAGGCGCTGAAGAAGAAGCCCTAGATCGCCCAGGCGAGCCGGATGCCGACGGTCGCCGTCGGGTTCACCCAGCCGACCTCGAGCCCGACCGAGAGGCCGCCGCGCTGGAGGAGGCCGAAGCCGAGCGCCGCGTGCAGCCGCACGGCGTCCCCGTCGTCGAAGAAGACCCACGGACCGACGAGGCCGTCCACGTAGAGCCGCTCGCCGCGGAGGCGGAGCCGCAGATCGATGGGCACGCCCGGGCCGACCCCGTCGGTCGCGAGCAGGGCGCCGATGCGGCCGCCGATCGCGAGGCCGCGCGCGACCGGCCGGTCCGCGGCGAGCGTCAGCTCGAGGGCGCCGACCGAGGGATCGGTCCACCAGTCGGCGCCCAGGCCGATGGCGGTGCCGGCGCGGGCGGGCGCCGCCGCGGCGGCGAGCGCGACGGCGGTCACGGCGAGGGCGGCACGGAGCGGGGTCACGGGGCACCTCCAAAGGGAGTCCGGTCGAGGCTACCAGCGGACGGGAGCGCTTCCCACGCCCCGCGCGGGAAGGCCTTAAGGAGTGCTTAGGAAGTCGTGAGCGAAGTCTCACGATTCACCCAGGGAACACTTAGGAACCGCGCCCCGCGGAAGCTGAAATCATCCCGTCATGCAAGACGTACGGAGGCGCGCATGAACCGGGTCGACGTCTACGGGCTGGCGCACAAGGCGCTCCGCGCCCTGCTCTTCGAGACCGCCGCGCTCGCGGCGCGCACCGACTTCGCCGACGCGGGCGAGGCCGCGCGCCTCGCCGCGGCGGCCGAGGCGCTCCTCGGCTGGCTCGACGAGCACGCCGAGCACGAGGAGCGGCAGATCATGCCCGAGCTCCTCGCCATCTCGCCGGAGCTCCACGCCGCCCTCGCCGCCGACCACGGCCGCGTGGCGAGCGTGCAGCAGGAGGTCCGCGCGTGGGTGGCCCGGCTGCGCCTGTCGGAAGGCGCCGCGCGGGTCGCGGCCGGCGCGCGGCTGCACGACCGCCTGCTCGCGCTCACGGCCGACCAGCTCCGGCACATGGCCAGCGAGGAGGCCGACGCCAACCGCGCGCTGTGGGCCCACCGCACCGACGACGAGCTCCGCGGCGTCCTCGCGCGGATCCGCGCCGCCACCTCGCCCGAGCGAGGCCAGGCCTGGCTCGAGCTCCTCCTCCCCGCCCTCTCCGCCCCGGAGCGCGCGTCGGTCCTCGCCGCGACCAGGAAGTGACGCCATGACGAACCGCCGCCTCGCCGCCATCGCCGCTGCCCTGTCGGCCGCCGCGGCGCTCTCCGCCGCCCGCGCCGACGAGCCCGGGCAGCGCCAGGCGCCCGCCCGCCTCGAGGACACCGGCCTCTACGCCGACTTCGCCGCGCGCCGCGTCGCCGCCGACGTCCTGACCTGGACGCCCCAGTACCCGCTCTGGTCGGACGGCGCGACGAAGCGGCGCTTCATCCGGCTCCCGCCCGGCAAGGCCATCGACGCCACCGAGCCCGACGCGTGGGTCTTCCCGGTGGGCACGAAGCTCTGGAAGGAGTTCAGCTTCGGGCGCGCCGTCGAGACCCGCTACATGGAGCGCCGCGGTGACGGCTCCTGGATCTTCGCGACCTACCGGTGGACCGAGGACGGGAACGACGCGCTGCTCGCCCCGAACCGCGGCGTGGTCGCGGCGGCGGAGCTCCGGCCCGCCCGCGCCGGCCAGCCCGCGGTGAGCCACGACCTGCCCTCGATGGGCGACTGCATCTCCTGCCACACCGCGGGCCCGACGCCCGTGCTCGGCTTCTCGGCCCTGCAGCTCTCGCCCGACCGCGACCCGAACGCGCCGCACCGCGAGGCGGGGTCGCCGCGCGACGTGGACCTGCCCGAGCTCGCGGGGCGCGGGCTGCTCGTCGACCTGCCGCCGGCGCTCCTGCGGCGGCCGCCGCGGGTCGAGGCCGCGACGCCCACAGCGCGCGCGGCGCTCGGCTACCTGCACGGCAACTGCGCGAGCTGCCACGACGCGCGCGGCGAGCTCGCCTCGCTCGGCCTCGACCTCACCCAGCGGGTCGAGCCCGCGCCCGGCGCGGGCCCGCTCGCGACCGCGGTGAACGTGCCGAGCCGCTACCGGCCGGCCGGCGCGCGCGGCCCCGTGCCCCGCATCGCCCCGGGCGATCCGGAACGCAGCGCGCTCGTCGCCCGCATCTCCTCCCGGAACCCGTCGGCGCAGATGCCGCCGATGGGCACCCACCTCGTGGACGACGAGGCCGTGAAGCTCGTCCGCGCGTTCGTCGAGGAGCTCTCCGCTCCCGGCCGGCGCGTCGCGAACCTCCCCTGATTCACCCCTCACCCCTGACAGCGAAGGAAGACCGAATGAACCGCACCGTGAAGTCCGTCCTCACCCTCGTCGCCGTGCTCGCCTGCGTCGGCGTCGCCGCCGCGGCGCCCTCGAAGGCCGACCCGAAGCAGGTCGCGCGCGGCAAGTACCTCGTCACCCTCGGCGGGTGCAACGACTGCCACACGCCGTGGAAGATGGGCCCGAGCGGCCCGATGCCCGACATGACCCGCATGCTCTCCGGCCACCCGGCGGAGGCGAAGGTCGACGCGGCGCCCGCCACCGCGATGCCCTGGATGTCCACCTGGTACGCGACGAACACCGCGGTCGCCGGGCCGTGGGGCGTGTCGTTCGCGCGGAACCTCACCCCGGACAAGGAGACCGGCACGGGCGCCTGGACGGAGAAGGACTTCGTCCAGACGATCCGCACCGGGAAGCGGATGGGGCACGGGCGGCCGCTGCTCCCGCCGATGCCCTGGCCGAACTACGCCGAGGCGACCGACGAGGACCTGAAGGCGATCTTCGCCTACCTGCAGTCCATCCCGGCGGTGAAGAACGCCGTGCAGGACCCGCTGCCGCCCGCGGCGGCGCCGGCGAAGTAGTCCAGGAGGGAGGCGGCGAGCTACCCGGTCGCCGCCTCCTCCAGCTCCACGGCGGCGCAGAGCTGGAGGGCGAAGCGGCCGCGCCGGACGGGGACGAGCTTCACGTCCGGACACTTCTCCTCGAGGCGCTTGCGCAGCAGGATCAGGCGCGACTCGAGGTTGTCCTTCAGGGCCGGCAGGCCCAGCGACGGGTCGAGGCGCAGCTCGCGGTTCGTGAACTCGAGCCGGCCGTCGCGCGCGTGCTCCCCGAGCACCTTCCAGAGGATCTTCGCGGGCACGTTCCGGACGAGGTACTCGCCGTCCACGAAGACGCAGTCGTCGTTCCGGTAGTAGCGGAAGCGCCGGGTCTTCGCGGCGGGGGGCGGGGTCGCCCTGCCGTGCCCCGCGCGGCGGGCGGGCGCCGGCGCGTGGCCGGCGTCCTCCTCCTGGCCCATCATCCGGTCCATGCCGAGCGCGATCTGGTTCGCGACGACGGTGAGGTACGGCTCGTCCCAGTCGTCGAAGCGGAGCGGGTCCTCGCTCTCGAGCGCGAGCACGCCGAGGAGCCGGCCGCCCACCTGCAGCGGGATCGCGAGCTGCGCCTGCGGCCGGTCGAGCCCGGGGAGCGGCACCTCCGGCGCGAGCTTCCCGCCCTCGTTCGCCGCCCGGGCCCTGAGCGCCCGGCCGTACCGGAGCTCGCCGCCCATCCCGCCGAGCCGGATGATCTTCCGGCGCTCGGCGCAGAGGCCGATGATCCCCTCCCCGAGCTTCACCTCCGCGCCGACGCCCGCCGTGCCGTAGCCGCGGGTCGCGAGCGCGACGAGGTGACCCGCGTCGGCCTCCTCCGGCACGAGCACCATCGCGTGCGAGAAGCCGAAGGTCTCGTCGAGCGACTCGAGCGCCCCGGCGAGGAGCCCCTCGAGATCGGTCGCGCGGTTGATGCGGTCGGAGACGAGCTGCAGCCCCTTCAGCTCGGTGAGCGGGCCGAGCGGGAGCGCCACCGGCGCGCCGGGGTCGATGGGGAGGAACATCCCCTCCACCGGCTCGAGCGACAGGACCTCGTAGACGTCCGCGGAGCGGAGCTTGAACACGCCGGACATGCCGGTGTGCGAGGCGATCACCTGGATCCGGAGCGCCATCGCGTCGAAGAGCGGGCCCTCGGTCTCCATGTGGTCGAAGTGGAGCCTGAGGCGCCACGCCTGCAGCGTCACCGGCTCGTAGACCTCGACCGTCGCTGCGGGGTTCTCGCGCACGTTCCGGTGGGTCTTGTTGAAGAACTGGCAGGAGAGCGCGACGTGGTTCTCGTCGACGAAGTAGACCTGCGAGTTGTAGGTGACGTTCGGGGTGCCGTCGGCGCCGGCGGTCGCGATGATCGACGGGACGACGCCCTGGAAGGCGTCGAAGAGATCGGAGAGCTTCGGCTTCACCCGCGGCCCTCCGCGAGCGGGGCGCCCGCCTTCGGCCCCGGCGTCTGCACGAAGATCGCGTCCACCCGGAACCGCACGGCCACCGCCGGCCAGACCGCGATGGCGAACGTGATGCGCGAGGGGATGCCCACGAACTGGAACATCTCGGCGAGGAGCGGCCGGTAGCGCTCGATGATGGGCCGGTCGGCCTCGGTCGCGTCGCGGAGCTCGAGGAGCTCGCCCTTCAGCTGGAAGGAGAGGTCGTCGAGCGGGCGTGCGAACACCGCGGCCACGCGCCCGTTCGCCGCGAGGTGGTCGAAGGTGCGGCCCGCCGCGGCCCGCGGGACGAACAGCGTCACCTCGTCGCCGCCGGGCTCCACCCGGCAGCCCATCACGCGCGCCGCCTCGGGCACGAGCCGCGCGTCGGCCGTGCCGACGTGGATCGACACGCCGGACTCGGCGAACGCCCTGAGCTCGGGAGAGAGGTGCTCGGACATCGGATGGCCCCATGTATCCCGATGAGGGGTGGTCGGTTCAACCCCGACCCCGAGCGGGGCCCGCCTCCCGCGCGCGGGTGATCCCGGCCGGTCTACACCGCCGGTGTCAGGCGAGCCCCACGCCGCTCGCCTCCTGCGGCGGAGCGCCGGCGGCGAGCCAGGCCACGACCCGCTGCCAGGTGAGCTCGAACCCGGCCCGATCGAAGCCGCTCCCGCTCGTCAGCCAGTCCAGGTGAGGCGGGACGTGCCTCGGCTGGTGGAAGTGGCCGATCACGTCGTGGTGGTCGGCCCACACCGCGTGCACGACGGTGCCGCGCACCTGGGAGAGCGTCGGGACCATCCCGTCGTTGGCCGAGACGTCGGGCCGGTGGCCGTACGCGCGGCGGAGCTCGATGAGCTGCTGGCGGTCGAGGCGCGGCGTCCGCTCCTTCGGGGTGCGCGCGCCCAGGCGGTAGAGGGCGACGAAGAGCGCGTGGGTGGCCTGCGCGTACGGATCGAGGCCCGCGGCGAGCGCCGAGCGCAGCCCGGGCGCCCGCGCCCGCGTCACGACGCAGCCGTAGCGCACGCCCGGGCGGTCGCCGGTGGAGGCGTTGAAGAGGTCCATCCCGCCCGGCGTGATCTGGCCGAGGAGGTCCTGGTCCTTGCCGAGGTTCTCGAGGAACTCCTCGATGGCGAGCCGGCGCGGCTTCGAGAAGTCGGCGAGGAGGTCGCGGGCGAGCGACTCGATCATCCCGTCGGCCGGCGCGTCCTGCCGCTGGAAGAGGCGCGCGAGCCGGAGCACCACCTTGAGCGGCAGGCGCCCCGCGCGCAGCGAGTAGATCGTCGCGACCGAGAGCACCCGCAGGAGCTGCTGCCCGAGCAGCGTGTTGAACAGGTGCGCGAGCGGCGTGCCGAGGTGCGGCGTCGAGACGCAGACCACCGCGGGGACCGCCGCGGCCGCGCGCCGCACGTCGGCGGACGTCGGCAGGCTCACCTCGGGCGAGACGACGAGCCGCGCGTCCAGGCCGCCCGACGAGTGGCCGACGAGGCTCACCCGCGCGTTCGGCGGGCTCTCGTCGAGGAGCTTCCCGATCGCCTCGGCGAGGCGCGCGGCGCGCTTGCGCAAGGACGCGGTCGGCGGGGTCTCCACCACGCGGATCTCCCCGTCGAGGCCGTGGCCCGGCCCGATCTCGGCGAGGTAGTCCCGGACGTGCCCGAAGTACGCGAAGTCGTTGAGGTTCGCGAACCCGAAGAAGCCCGGGATCAGCAGCACGTGGTGTGGGCCGGGCACGGGACCGAGTCTACTACCAGGGAGCCGGCGCGTAGTCCTTGAAGAAGACGCCCGAGGGGTGCTTCCCCGTGGTGAACCCCTCGAAGATCGGGGCGAGGATCCGCGCGGCGCCGTCCACGATGTCGAGCGGCGGCGAGAAGCCGTGCTCCTCGGCCTTCCGCTCGGCGAGGTGGGCCGGGTCCTCGTCGGTCACCCAGCCGGTGTCGACCGCGTTCAGGAAGATGCCGTCGCGCGCGTAGTCGGCGGCGCTCGTCCGCACCACCATGTTGAGCGCCGCCTTCGCCATGTTGGTGTGGGGGTGCTTGTCGGTCTTCTTGCCCCGGTAGAACTGCCCCTCCATCGCCGAGACCATCACGACGTGGCGGGCCGGGTCGTGGGAGGTGGCGGTGCCGCCGGGCGCGCCGGGCAGGCGCAGCATGAGCGGCTTCAGCTTCGCGGCCATCACGAACGGCGCGGTGGCGTTCACGAGCATGACCTCGAGGAGCTCGAGCGTCGGCACCTCGTGGAGGCGGAGCCGCCAGGAGTTGTGCGTGCGGAGGTCCACCTGCTGCAGGTCCTGGTCGAGCACGCCCCGCGGGAAGAGCTCGACCGCCGGCCGGACCGCCTCGGGGAGGAGCGCGGCGGGCGCCGTGCCCACGGCGTCGGCCGCGGTCGCGGCCTGCGTGAGCGCGGCCGGCCGCGCGAGCCCGTGCGCGCCGTCGGACGCGTGGCTGCGCGCCTCCTCGTAGCGCTCCAGCAGCGGCCGCTCGGCCCCGGGCACGCCGCTCCACGGCCCGAGCTCGCGCTCGACGAGGTGGGCGTAGAAGCCCGGGGGGCGGCGCACGGTCTGGCAGGCGTTGTGGACCTGGAAGTCGAGCCGCGGCAGCGCGCCGTCGAGCCGGTGGCAGAGGAGCTCGACCGACGGCGTGTGGCGCAGGTCGATGCCCCAGACCTGCAGGCGGTCCCTCCAGGCGGCGAAGTCCGGCTCGCGCGCGTAGCGGGCGGCGGCGTCGCGCGGGAAGCGCGTGCACGCGACCACCGTGCAACCGGCCCGGAGCAGCATGATCGCCGCCTGGTAGCCGATCTTCACGCGCGCGCCGGTGACGAGCGCCACCCGCCCGCGGAGGTCGGCGGTCGCGTTGCGGCGGGCGAAGTTCGCCTCCCCGCAGGCCGGGCAGAGCTGGTCGTAGAACGGGTGGAGCCGCGTGTAGCGGGCCTTGCAGACGTAGCAGCGGTGCGGGTCGGTGAGCTCCGGGCCGTGGTCGCCGGCCTCCGCCCCGGCCGCCTCCGGCCCGGGCGGCAGCGGCGTGCGGAAGACCGGGTCGTCGCGGAGCTTGCGGATGCCGGTGCCGCGGCGGAGCCCGCGGTTCGTCTCGCGGCGCGCGTCGCGCTCGGCCTTGCCGAGGGCCTTCCGGAGCCGGCGGCGCTGGATCACGTCCGGCCGCCCGACCGAGCCGGCGAGCTTCTGCAGGCGCTCCCGGGTCTCCCGGTCCACCGACGCGAGCAGCCCGCGGTCGGACGCCACCCGCTCGAGCACCTCGAGGGCGGTCGCGATGTCGTCCTGGCCGATCTTCGGGTCGGGCTTCTTCGTCACGGGGCCTGTCCATACCCCGACGAGGGCCGGGCGCGCCACACTCGCCTCCCCGGTCGCCCTCGGCCGGGATCTGGGTTAAACCGTGCCCCCATGCACGCCGCCTTCGACGAGCACCTGAAGAAGCAGCTCGCGCAGCTCGAGGCCGACGGGCTCCTCAAGAAGGAGCGCGTCATCACCACGCCGCAGGGCGCCTGGGTCCAGGCGGACGGACGGCGGGTCGTGAACCTCTGCGCCAACAACTACCTCGGCCTCTCCGGGCGCCCCGAGCTCGTGAAGGCCGCCCAGGAGGCGCTGCCGCGCTGGGGCTTCGGCCTCTCCTCGGTCCGCTTCATCTGCGGCACGCAGGAGATCCACAAGGAGCTCGAGCGCCGGCTCGCGGCCTTCCTGGGCTTCGAGGACGCGATCCTGTTCTCGAGCTGCTTCGACGCGAACGGCGGCGTCTTCGAGGCGCTCCTCGGCGAGGAGGACGCGATCGTCTCCGACGCGCTCAACCACGCCTCCATCATCGACGGCATCCGGCTCTGCAAGGCGAAGCGGTTCCGCTACGCGAACGGCGATCTCGCCGACCTCGAGGCGCAGCTCCAGGCGGCGCGCGCGCAGGGCGCCCGGAACGTGCTCGTCGTCACCGACGGCGTCTTCTCGATGGACGGATACCTCGCGAAGCTGCCGCAGATCTGCGACCTCGCCGAGAGGCACCAGGCGATGGTGATGGTGGACGACTCGCACGCGGTCGGCTTCATCGGCGAGAAGGGGCGCGGCACCCACGAGCACCACCGGGTCATGGGCCGCGTCGACCTCGTCACCGGCACGCTCGGGAAGGCGCTCGGCGGCGCCTCGGGCGGCTACGTGGCCGGCTCCGCGCCCATGGTCGAGTGGCTCCGCCAGAAGGCCCGGCCCTACCTCTTCTCGAACACGCTCGCCCCGGTCATCGCGGCGGTGTCCCTCGGCGTCCTCGACCTCGTCGAGAAGGCCGACGACCTCCGCGCGAAGCTCCGCGCCAACGCCACGTTCTTCCGGGCCGAGATGACCCGCGCCGGGTTCGAGCTCCTCCCCGGCGAGCACCCGATCATCCCCGTGATGCTCCGGGAGGCGCCGCTCGCGCAGGAGTTCGCGCGGCGGCTCCTCGAGGAGGGGGTCTACGCCATCGGCTTCTTCTTCCCGGTGGTGCCGAAGGGCCAGGCCCGCATCCGCACGCAGATGAGCGCGGCCCACGAGCGGGCCGACCTCGAGCACGCGGTCGCGGCGTTCACGAAGGTCGGCAAGGCGCTCGGCCTGGTTCGCTAGGAGTCCCCAACGTGAGAGCACTCATCAAGTCGAGGCAGGAGCCGGGCATCTGGATGATCGAGGACGCGCCGGTCCCCGAGGTCGGGGTCCACGACGTCCTCATCAAGATCGAGAAGAGCGCCATCTGCGGCACCGACGTCCACATCTACAACTGGGACGAGTGGAGCCAGCGCACCATCCCGGTGCCGATGATCGTCGGCCACGAGTACTTCGGGATCGTCGAGCGGGTGGGCGCCGAGGTCGACGCGTTCGAGCCGGGTGACCGGGTGAGCGGCGAGGGGCACCTCACCTGCGGGTTCTGCCGCAACTGCCGCGCCGGGCGCCGCCACCTGTGCCGGAACACGAAGGGCGTGGGCGTGAACCGCCCCGGCTCCTTCGCCGAGTACCTCTCCATCCCGGCGGTCAACGTCTACAAGATCCCCGACGACATCCCGGACGAGGTCGCCTCGATCTTCGACCCGTACGGCAATGCGACCCACACCGCGCTCTCGTTCGACCTCGTGGGCGAGGACGTGCTCGTCACCGGCGCCGGCCCCATCGGCGTGATGGCCTGCGCCATCGCCCGCCACGTCGGCGCGCGGCAGGTCGTGCTGACCGACGTGAACGACTACCGGCTGAAGCTCGGGAAGTCGATGGGCGCGACCCGCACCGTGAACGTCGCGAAGGAGGACCTCCGCGCGGTCATGACCGAGCTCGGCATGAAGGAGGGCTTCGACGTCGGCCTCGAGATGAGCGGCAACGGCCGCGCCTTCCGGCAGATGCTGGAGGTGATGAACCACGGCGGCCGCATCGCGCTCCTCGGGATCATGCCCGGGCAGGAGGCGATCGACTGGAGCCAGGTCGTCTTCAAGGGGCTCTTCCTGAAGGGCATCTACGGCCGGGAGATGTTCGAGACCTGGTACAAGATGGTCGCGATGCTGCAGTCGGGCCTGGACCTCTCGCCCGTGATCACGCACCGCTACCCCATCGCCGACTTCCAGAAGGGCTTCGACGTGATGCGCAGCGGCCAGTCCGGGAAGGTCGTGCTGGACTGGGCCCGGTAGCGCCGCGCTGCTACAGCAACGCCTCGAGCGGCTGCCCGAGCGCCTCCGCCACCCGGCGCAGGGTCGAGAGCCGCGGCTCGTGGCGGCCCATCTCGAGCCGCGCGTAGTTCGAGCGCGCCATACCTGACGCTTCCGCGACCTCCGACGCCGTCCGGCCCGCGGCGAGCCGCAGCGCACGGACCTTGGCGCCGACCGTGTCCGCCTTCGCCGTGACCTTCGCCGTGTAGGCGGGCTCGGCGATCGCCAGGATGGCGGTCGCGGGGACGTCGGCCATGGACCCGTCGCGCAGGCCCAGCACCACGACGCGCGGGTCGTCGCCAAGGGTGGCGAGCAACGGAGGCCGGTCGAACCCGAGGTTCTCGACCTCGACCTCGTAACGCTGACCCCAGCGGAACCGTACCTCCAGCACCTTGCCACCCGGGCGCAGCGCCGCGTGGACGAGGTCGAGCCCGCGCCGGTCGCGCCAGAACTCGTCCGGGGGGCGGGTCTTGGGGGTCCTTTTCATGGGCGGGGAAACGCTATCACATTTGATAGCAGCGATTCGACCCGCCCGGGGCGTTCTCGCTTTGCCGAGTCGGGTTATCACATTTGATAGCATCTACCGCGGCCGGAGAGGCCACAAGGGGAACCGCTCTCCGGGCGAAACCCGGTCTCAAACGCTCCCGCTGGAGGGAGTTGTGAGGTGTCCCTGACCCGGCCTGGGCAGCAGGCCCGCCCTCATCCCCAGAAACTCCACCAGGGCCTCGTCGAGGCCGCCCTCTCCGCCTGCCCGGCGCTGGCGGGCGCCAAGTCGAGGGGTACACGCCGTCGCCCCACCCCGACGAGAAGCAGACCACGTTCTCCTCGCGATCCTCGGCGGGGCGTATGGAGGCCCAGGACCAGGTCATCCGCGTGGTTCTGTCCATCTCCGCGATGATCGTCTCGAAGTAGTCCTCTTCCGCCTCCATGCGCGCCACGAGGAGCCGCCCAGCGTCCGCGTCCATGAAACAGGGCACGTCCAGGAACCGAACCTCCGCAAAAGCAACGCGCTCGTCACCGTTCTCGAGGAGCGCCACGGCGAGGCGGACCGGATGCCGTCCGGCAGGGAACCAGCGCTCGAACGCCGTGGCCTCCGGCTCCACGAGCGGGTCCGACGCAGCGATCATGCCGGAGGTCACGACGAGCGGATCGAGCCGTGCGACGGAGAAGCGGATCTTCTTCCCCTCGTCGACGACCTCTTCGGACGAGAAGGCACGGGCGACCTTCGCCAGGTTCGGCAGGTAGGGCATGCGCGCTCCGGGGTGTTCGACCCCCAGTGTAGCGCCCCTACTTCACCGCGTCCTTCGCGATGACCGTCCAGTCGTCCTGGGCGTGGCCCTTCGCGATCCAGCGGTCCATCTCGGCGGCGATGGCGTTCATCACGGCGAGCTCCACCCCGCCGGCGCGCGCGGCCTCGATCATGAGCCGGGTGTCCTTCCTCGCCATGGCGAGGCCCCAGCTCGGGTTGCCGTAGTCGGCGGCGAGGAGCCGCTTCATGCGCGGCCCGAGCGACGAGGCGGGGTTGAAGAAGCCGAACAGCCCCTCCACGTCGGCGGTCGAGAGCCCCATCCCCTTCGCGAGCGCGAAGGTGTCGGCGAGGCCGGCGGTCATCGCGACCAGGAACTGGTTGCCGAGGAGCTTGTAGGCGGCGGCGAGCCCGGGGGCCTCGCCGACGTGCACGAGCTTGCCGGTCATCGGCGCGAGCGCGGGCTCGAGCCGGTCGAACAGCGCCCGCGGGCCCGACGCCAGCATGATGCCGGTGGCCTCGCGCGCGTTCAGCGGCCCCATGAAGACGGGCGCGTGCTGGAACGCGACGCCGCGCCCGGTCCACAGGGCGGTCCGGGCGACGGCGCCCTCGCGCGAGGTCGTCGTGTGATCGACGACGGCCACGTTCGGCGCGAGGCCGGCCCGCGCCGCCTCGAGCGTCGCGTCGACGGCGGCGTCGTCTGTCAGCGCGAGGTGGACCCGGACGGCGCCGTGCGCCGCCTCGGCGGGGTCGTCGAAGGCGGCGGCACCGGTCTCGGCGGCCACCGCCCGCGCCTTCTCCGGCGACCGGTTCCAGACCCGGACCTCCTCGCCGCGCCCGCGCAGCGCGCGGACGAAGTTCGAGCCGAGGAGGCCCATGCCGAGGAACGCGAGCGGCTTCGAGGCGACGGTCATGCCGACGGAGCTACCCCGGCGGCCGGCGATCGTCCAGCGCCATTCCTCCGGGGAGCCGCGCGAGCACCTCGTGCGGGTAGGCCGAGGCGTCCACCTTCGGCAGCCACTCGGTGATCCGCCCGTCGGGGCCGATGACCACGCCCACCCGTCGCGCGCTCCCCGCGCTCGAGGAGTCGGCCGCGCCATAGGCCACACCCATCGACCGGTCCTCGTCGCACAGGAGCGGGAAGTTGAAGGAGAACTTCTCCGCGAACGCGCGGTTCTCCTCCGGGGTGTCGAAGCTCACGCCGTAGATCACGGCGTTCTTCCTGTCGAACTCCGCCTTGAGGTCGCGGAACCCGCAACCCTCACGCGTTCAACCAGGGGTGTCGGCCTTCGGGTAGAACCACAGCACGACCGTCTTGCCGTGCAGGTCCGCCAGGGAGACCCGGTGGCCGAGGTGGTCCGTGGCGGTGAAGGGAGGTGCGGCGTCGCCGGGCTTGAGCATGCCCAGTCGTTAACGGCCCCCTTCGCCCGCCGCAGGCTCCTGCTGGGACAGGCAATGCAGCGTCCCCAGGCCCCAGACGAGGTCGAGCGCGTGGATGCCCACCACCGGGCGGTCCGGCAGGAGCTCCGCGAGGATGCCGAGCGCCACCCGGTCCTTCGGGTCGTCGAAGGTGGGCACGAGGGTCGCCGCGTTGCAGACGTAGAAGTTCGCGTAGCTCGCGGGCAGGCGCTGGCCGTCGAAGACGATCGCCCGGGGCATCGGCAGCTCGACCACCTCGGGCCGGCTCCCGTCCTCGAGGCGCGCGCCCCGCAGGCGCTCCAGGTTCTCGGCGAGCGGGCGGTGGTTCGGGTCCCGGCCGTCCGGCTCGCTCGCGATCACGATCGTGCGCGGGCTCACGAAGCGGGCGAGGTCGTCGACGTGCCCGTGGGTGTCGTCGCCGGCGATGCCCTTGCCGAGCCAGATGGTGTTCGGCGCGCCGAGCGCCGCGGCGAAGACCGCCTCGTAGTCCTCGCGCGCGAAGCCCGGGTTGCGGACCTGCACCGCGGGGTCGAGCAGGCACTCCTCGGTGGTGAGGATCGTCCCGCGCCCGTTCACGTCGATGGAGCCGCCCTCGAGCACCACCTCGCGCCCGCCGTGCGCCACCGGCAGGAGCGGCACCTCGAGCGCCTTCGCCGCGCGCTCGGGGTTCTTCGCGTCGTTCTTCCAGTTCGGGTACTTCGCCCAGGCGTTGAAGCGGAAGCGTGCGATCGCCTTCCCGGCATCACCGGTCACGAAGATCGGCCCCGTGTCGCGGGTCCAGATGCGGTCGGTGCGGTGGCGGTGGAAGGTGACGCGCTCGAGCGGCACCTCGGCGCGGCCCAGCACCGAGCGCGCCTTCTTCTCGCCCCCGGGCCCGTCGACGAGGAGGTGCACCCGCTCGCCGGCGGCGACGTTGCGGACGATCTCCGCGTAGACCCACGGGATCGGCGCGAACCGCCCGGGCCAGTCGGCGACGTTGTGCGGCCAGGCGAGCCAGGTCGCGTCGTGGCGGAGCCACTCCGCCGGCATCCGCCACGGGGAGGTCGCGGCCGGGCTCAATCCAGGAACCTCTTCGTGATCCCGCCGTAGGCGTCGATGCGCCGGTCGCGCAGGAAGGGCCAGTGCTGCCGGACCTCCTCGACGCGCGCCGGATCGACCTCGCCGATCAGGATCTCCTCCTTGTCGGTGGAGCCCTCGGCGATCACGACGCCGAAGGGATCCGAGAGGAAGGAGGTGCCCCAGAACTCGAGCCCCGCGCCGCCGTCGGGGCCGGGCTCGAAGCCGACGCGGTTCACCGCCGCGACGAAGCAGCCGTTCGCGATGGCGTGGCTGCGCTGGATGGTGCGCCACGCGTCGCGCTGGGCGACGCCGAACTGGGCCTTCTCGGCCGGGTGCCAGCCGATGGCGGTCGGGTAGAAGAGGACGTTCGCCCCCTGGAGCGCGGTGAGGCGGGCGCCCTCCGGGTACCACTGGTCCCAGCAGATGAGCGTGCCGACCCGGCCGAAGCGGGTGTCGGTCGCCTTGAAGCCGAGATCACCGGGCGTGAAGTAGAACTTCTCGTAGAAGGCCGGGTCGTCCGGGATGTGCATCTTCCGGTAGAACCCGGCGGTCGCGCCGTCCGCGTCGATGGTGAGCGCGCTGTTGTGGTAGACGCCCGCCGCGCGCCGCTCGAAGATCGGCACCACCACCGCGACGCCCGCCTTCCTCGCGACCTCGGCGAAGCGCTCGCTCGACGGCCCGGGCACCGGCTCGGCGAGGTCGAAGAGCGCGTGCTCCTCCTTCTGGCAGAAGTAGGGCGAGCGGTAGAGCTCGGGCAGGCACACCACCTGGGCGCCGCGCCGGGCGGCGTCGGCGACGAGGTCGGCGGCCTTGTCGACGTTCTCCTGCGGCCTCGTCGACATCGACATCTGGACGAGGCCGACCGTGAACTTACGGGGCTTGGTCATCGCGCCCTCGTATACCACGGGCGAGGCGCTGCAAATCCAGGGCGAGCGCCTCGAGCCCGGCGCCCGCGCGAGCGAGCGCCCCGTACGCCCGGTCGCGCCGGGCGCGCACCACGCGCGTCACCGGGGAGAGCGCCGGCACCCGCTCCTCCGCGCTTCGCGCCGCCTCGATGGCCGCCTCGAGGACGTGCGCGTCGTGGAGCTCCCCGAGGACGTCCTGCACCGACTTCAGCCGCTCCACGGCGGCCCGGGCCCCGAGCCCCGGCGCGTCGCGGAGGGGCTCGACGAGGTACCGCAGCCGCTTCGCCTCGATGCGGGCGCGGTGGGCGCGGGCGACGTCCCCCGGCCCGTCCACCGCGGCGAGCGCGGCGAGGAACGCCTCGAGCTGCCCCTCGACCAGCCCCGCGAGCACGCCGCCGAAGGACTCGAGCTCGAGCGGGCGGAGCCGCCGCTCGTAGGTCGAGAGCCGCCGCCTGAGCCGGCGCGAGAGCTTGCGCCAGCGGCGCACCGCCCGACCCGTGTCCCCGGCGCCCGCCTCGGCCGCCGCCTCGAGCCGCGCGACCAGCCAGTCGAGCCCCGCCCGCCGGTCGGGCGGGATCCGGCCGCGCTCCGCGGCGAGGAGCGCGAGCTGCACCTCCGCGTCCCGCGACGCCCCGGTCTCGCCGGTGAGGCGCCGGAGCGCGCGGAGGTGCCGGCGCCGCGGCCCGCCGCGCAGCCACGGACGGAAGGCGCGCAGGAGCGAGCGCAGCCGCCGGAGCTCCACCCGGAAGTCGTGGAGCGCCTCCGCGTCCGCGGCGCCGGAGAGCCGCGCCGAGGCGGCCTCGACGGCCGCCACCCGGGCGAGCGCGAGGAGGCGCGCGCCCTCCTCGACCGGCAGGTCGAGCCCGGGCAGCGCCGCGGTCACCGCGCCTCGGAGAGGAGGCGCAGCGCCCGCGCGGTGAGCACCCACTCGATCCGCGCGACGCCGCCCTTCCTCGCGGAGGGGGCCGCGTCGAGCTCGAGCAGGCACGCCCCGCCCTTCTTCAGCTCGAGGAACGGCGTCCGCCTGCCCGTGACGAGCAGCGCGAGGAGCGTGGAGAGGGAGGGCTCGTGCCCGACGAGCGCGAGCGGCGCGCCGCCGTTCTTCCGCGCGGAGAGCCAGCGCAGGAGCGCGCGCGGGTCGCGGCCCGGCGCGAGCGCGGGCAGGAGCTGCACGTCGACCCGCCACGCGGCCGCGACGAGCCGGGCGGTCTCCTCCGCGCGGCGCAGCGGGCTCGACACCACCGCCGAGACGGCGGGCACGAGCTCGCGCAGCCCCTTCGCGCCCTCCTTCATCCGGGCGCGGCCCGCCGCGGTCAGGGCCCGCGCGGCGTCCGCGCGCGGCCCCGGCCGATCGGCGTCCTCGGCGATGGCGTGGCGGACGAGGAGGAGCTCCATGCCCACCACCGTGGCAGACCCCGGTGACGGACCCGCCGCCCCTGTTGGGGCTGCGCTACTGGGTCGCGACTGCTGCGCTGCTGGGTCGCTACTTCGACCCGCCCTGGAGCCCCTGAAGCGCCGAGCGGGCCTGGATGGCCTGGGAGCTGTTCGGGTCGAGCTGGATGACCTTCGACCACGCGGCGACCGCCTTCTCGGTCTGCTTGAGGTCGTACGCGTAGACGACGCCCAGGTTGAAGAGCGACTGCAGGTGCCGCGGGTCGAGCTGGCTCGCCTTCTCGAAGTTCTTCGCGGCCTTCTCGTACTGCTTCGCCTCCCGGTACATGATCCCCTGGTCGGTGAGCACGTCCGGGTTGTTGGGCTGCAGCTCGAGCGCCTTCGCGTAGGCGTCGATCGACTTCTGCGCCTGGTGCGTGTCGAAGTAGTCGTTCCCGAGCTGGATCCAGGCCTGGGCGTTCTTCGGATCCTGCTTCACGATCCCCTCGTGCTGCGCGATCCGCGCGAGGAGGTCGGGCTGGCCGGCCTGGCCGGGCATGCCGGGCGGCAGCTGGCCCATGCCGCCCATGCCGGGCGGCGGGGGGTTCGGGATCGGCGCCGCGGTCGGGGCGGCGACCACCGGGCCGGAGGACTGGGAAGTGCTGCTGCCGACGGAGTAGCCGACGGCGAGGCCCGCCAGCAGGCCGGCCACGAGGGCGATGACGACGTTCCGGTTCACGGTCTGATGCTCCTTGGTCTCAGAGACGGGCGCGGATTCTGCCACACGGTCGAGGGACGCGGCGGGAAAAGCCGGTATCGGCCGTATCCGGGCACCCGGCTGCCCACATCGCAACGGCCTCCGCGATCCGGTAGAAGGTTGAGGGTACACGGACAGGCGAACGCGCCGCGCTGGAAGGCGCTCCGCCCAGGCTTCAGGGGCAAGGATGGCATCCTTCAATTGCGACAACTGCGGCTTCACGGGCGAGCGGCTGGCGAGTGGCGCCTGCCCGCGGTGCGGCCACGTGCCGGCGGGCTTCCGGGTGCCGCCCCTCCCCGCGCCCGCGGGCCAGGTCGCGACCGAGGTGGAGCCCGCCGCCGAGGCCCCGCCCGGCGGCTACCTCGACCTCGACCTCGGCGACGGCGGCAAGGAGACCGGCCCCCAGGCGACCCCCGCGCCCGGCGCGCCCCGCCGCCGGCCGGGCGCGAAGAGCGCTCCCGCCTTCGCGGCCGTGGCCCCGAAGGAAGTGCCGGGCTCGGCGAAGTCGATCCTGCCCATCGTGTTGTGGGTCGGCGTGGCCTGCGTCGTGCTGATCCTCGTGGGCGTCTTCTTCTCCCGCGGCGGCGACGAGCCCGCGGCGCCCGCGCCCGCCCCGGTCGCGGCCGCGCCCGCCCCGGTCCAGCCGCCCGCGGCGGCGGCCACGCCCGCCCCGGCCCCCGCCGCCCCGGCCCCGTGGCGGCGGCGCCCGAGACCCCGGCGCGCACCGTGAGCGCGAAGCCCGAGCCGCCCCGCGCCGAGCGTCGGACCGTCGCCCCGCCTCCGCGCCCGGCCCGCGGCCGCGAACCCGCCGTCCAGACCGCCGCCGCGGCCCCCGCGCCGGCGCCGGCGCCCGCGGCACAAGCCGCGGCCCAGCCCGCGGCGATCCCCGCGGCACCCCAGCGCGCGCCCGCCGCGACGCCGCCGCCCCCGCCGCCCGCGCTCTCCTCGGCGCCCTCGGCCATCGAGGACGCCCCGCGCTACGCGACCGAGGGCTACCGCCGGCCCACCATGACCGAGCCGGGCTGCGTGCAGCGCGCCATCCGGCCGCCTCGCGACCTCGCCGAGCGCCTCGACGGCCCGGTGACGATCCGCTTCGCGGTCGGCCCCGACGGCGACGTGTCGCTCTTCCAGATCATGGGCGACGTCCCGGATCCGCGCCTCCCGGACATGCTCGAGACCGCCGTGCGCAAGTGCGCGTTCACCCCCGGCGCCGACGGCCAGGGGAAGCCCGTGCGCATGTGGGTCACCATGCCGATCCGCTTCGCGCGGTGATGCTTGCGGGAGCGGCGCGACGCCCCGACCTGCGCTAAGGTCGGGGCGTGACCCGCCCGCTCACCATCGCCGCCGCCCTCCTCTTCACCTCGCTCGCCGCCGCCTGCGCCGGGGCCCACCCCGCCGCGCACGCGCCGTCCGCGCAGCTCGTCGCGCAGCCCATCGCCCCCGGGCGCGAGTGGCTCTCCACCCGCCAGCGCTCGCACCCGCTCGCGGGGCGGATCTGGGACGTGAAGCGCCAGGTCTTCGCGGACGAGGGGTTCCTCGCCTCCGCCGTCGCGGGCTCGGACTTCGTGCTCCTCGGCGAGGTGCACGACAACCCCGACGCGCACCTCCTGCAGGCCCGCCTCGTGCGCGCGGCCTCGGCCGCCGGGAAGAAGCCGGCGCTCGCGATGGAGATGCTCGACGCCGACGTGCAGCCGGAGGTGGACCGCGCGCTCGCTACCGACCCGCGGAGCGCCGACGCGTTCGCGAAGGCCGTGAAGTGGGACGAGTCGGGCTGGCCGGACTTCGTGATGTACCGCCCGATCCTGGTCGCCGCGCTCGACGCGGGGCTGCCGGTGAAGGCCGCGAACCTCCCGAAGCCGCTCGCCAAGGCGGCCGTGAAGCAGGGCAAGGACGGGCTCCCGGAGGCGATCCGCGCGCGGCTCTCCCGCGACGAGCCGCTGCCCGAGCCGGTCGTGAAGGAGCTCCGCGAGGAGATGCGCACGAGCCACTGCAACGTGCTGCCCGAGCCGCTGCTCGACCCGATGGCGCTCGCGCAGCGTGCGCGCGACGCGCAGATGGCGCTCACGCTCGAGGCCACCGGCGCGGCGGGCGCGATCCTCGTGACCGGCAACGGCCACGCCCGCAACGACCGCGGCGTGCCGGCCATCCTCGCGAAGGACGCGCCGGGGCGGCGCATCGTCTCGGTGGGGATCCTGGAGGTCGAGTCCGGCCGCCCGCAGCCGAAGGACTACGTCGCCGACTGGGGGACCGCCGGGGGGCTGCCGTTCGACTACGTGATCTTCACGCCCGGCGCGGAGCGCCCGGATCCCTGCGCGAAGCTGCGCGAGATGCACGCCCCCAAGAAGGCGGACGCGCCGAAGCCCGCTTCCCCGTGAGCCGTCCGTCCTGAGCGTAGGCCTGCCGCAGGCAGGCCGGAGTCGAAGGACGAAGGCCTACCAGTCCCGCTCGGCCACGAGCGCACCGAGCTCCCGGTGCAGCACCTCGTCGTCGCCGAGGTTGAGCTCCACGAGCCGGCGCAGGTGGCCGATGCTCTCGAGGTCGATCTCGTCGCAGCGGATGCCGACGTGGAGCCCCTGCACGTGGGCCACCTCGCCCTCCATGCGGATGATGGCGCCGCCGTCGTCGAGCTGGATGGAGACCGAGCAGGCGGTGCCCACCGGGAGGCCGACGCCGGCGCCGACCTGGACGAGCGCGCCCTTCAGCGACACGTCGAGCAGCTCCCCCCGCACGTGCCGGCCGCGCACCTCCACCTCGGCCGGACGGTGGAAGACGATCCGCGAGAAGCGACGGCGCTCGTTTCCGTTGGGCATGCGGCATCCCTCCGGGGTGCATCCTCCATCGCCGCCGCGGCGGGCGCAAGGCTACACTCCCCCCCGGTTGACCACGCGCACGC
This sequence comes from Anaeromyxobacter sp., assembly GCA_046351695.1. Taxonomy (GTDB): domain Bacteria; phylum Myxococcota; class Myxococcia; order Myxococcales; family Anaeromyxobacteraceae; genus Anaeromyxobacter. The sequence continues at coordinate 103,857 of JAXLYA010000007.1, forward strand.
GCGAGGAGCTGGTCGAGTTCGTCAGGCGCCGCACGGCGCCCGCGCCGGTCCCGCTCTGCCCGGAGCTCCTCGTGCAGCAGGCGACCGAGGCGACCGCGCTCTGGCACGCGACCTCGTCCGAGCTGGCCGGCTGGGATGACGCACCGTTCTGGGCCTTCCCCTGGGCCGGGGGCCAGGCGCTCGCGCGGCTCGTGCTCGACCGGCCGGCCCTCGTGCGCGGGCGCGCCGTCTTCGACTTCGCGGCGGGCTCGGGCCTCTGCGGCCTCGCGGCGGCGCGGGCCGGGGCGGCCTCGGTCGTCGCGCTCGACCACGACCCCGCCTGCGAGGCGGTGCTCTCGGTGAACGCCGCCCTGAACGGCCTCGCGCTCGGGTTCCGCGGCGGCGATCCCATCGGCGCGCCGCTCGAGGGCTGCGAGGTGCTGCTCGCGGGCGACGTCTTCTACGAGCGGCCGCTCGCGGAGCGCTCCGCGGCGTGGTTCCGCGCGCTCGCCGGGGCGGGGGTGCTCGTGCTCGCCGGCGACGCCGGCCGCCACTACGCGCCCGCGGAGGGCTACGAGGTGCTCGCCACCTACGAGGTCCCCACCACGACCGCCATCGAGGACGCCGACGTCCGCGCCGCGCGGGTGCTGAGGTTCCTGCCGTGACCCCGGGCGGGCCGATCACCGCCCTGCACGTCGGCCACGTGACGCTCGACCGGCGCGGCGACGGGCTCGTGCCCGGCGGCTCTGCCTGGTTCGCCGCCCGCGCGCTCCTCGCGCTCGGCGCCTCCCCGCGCCTCGCGACCGCCGCCGGCCCCGACCACCCGGCGGACGCGCTCCACGGCCTGCCCGCCGCGGTCGCCCCTGCGCCCGCGACGACGATCTTCGAGAACGTGCACGGACCGGACGGCCGTCGCCGCCAGCGCGTGCTCGCCGCGGCGCCGCCGCTCTCGCCGGATGCGCTCCCGCCGGGGCCGGCGTGGCGGCGCGTGGACGTGCTGCACCTCGCGCCGGTGCTCGACGAGCTCGTGCCGGCGGCCTGGGTCGAGGCCGTCGAGGCGCGGGTGGTCGGCCTCGGCGTGCAGGGCCTCCTGCGCCGGCTCGCGCCGGACGGCACGGTGCTGCAGCCGGCGTGGACGCCCGGCGACCTCCGGGGCGTGGGGGTCGTGTTCGTGGGCGAGGACGACCTCGCCGGCCAGGACGGCCTCGTCGAGCGCCTGCGGGCCGCGGTGCCGGTGGTCGTGCTCACCCGGGCCGCGCGCGGCTGCGAGGTCCACGCGGGCGGCCGGATCGTGCGCGTCGGCGCGTTCCCGGCGCGAGAGGTCGACCCGACCGGCGCCGGCGACGCCTTCGCGGCGGGCTGGCTGCTCGCCGCGGCCGAGGGCGCCGGCCCCGTGGAGGCCGCGCGGCTCGGGGCGGCCGCGGGGTCGATCGCGGTCGAGGGCGTGGGAGGCGCGGCGCTCGGCCGCATGGGCGAGGCCCGCGAGCGCGCCCGCGCGGTGCCGGTCCTGGACTAGAGTCCGCCGCAACGCGTCGACCGATCGGCCTCGCGTGGCGACCGTTCGCCCGGAGGCCCGCCGCCGGAGCCGTCGCCTCCGCTAGACTCGGGGTCCCATGCCCGCCGCCGCCCCGAGCAGCCTCGCCGCTGCCTACGCCGCGCTCGTCGCCGACCTCGGACGCTCGTTCCCCGCGGAGCGGATCGTCACCGATCCCCTCCGCCGCCTCGCGATGGGCACCGACGCGAGCTTCTACCGGCTCGTCCCCGAGGTCGTCGTGAAGGTGCGCAGCGAGGCCGAGGTCGCGGGCCTCCTGACGCTCGCCGCCGGGCGGAAGCTCCCCGTGACCTTCCGCGCCGCCGGCACGAGCCTCTCCGGCCAGGCGGTCTCCGACTCGATCCTGGCCGTGCTCGCGGGCGGCTTCACGCGGCGCGAGGTGCTCGACGGCGGCGCGCGGGTGCGGCTCGAGCCGGGCGTGATCGGCGCCGAGGCGAACGCGCTCCTCGCCCCCCTGGGCCGGAAGCTCGGCCCCGACCCGGCCTCGATCGGCGCCGCCATGCTGGGCGGCATCGCCGCGAACAACGCCTCCGGCATGTGCTGCGGCACCGCCCAGAACAGCTACCAGACCCTCGACGCCCTCCGGCTCGTGCTCTGGGACGGCACGGTGCTCGACACCGGCGACGCCGCCTCGCGCGCGGCCTTCGCGGCGGCCCACCCGGAGATCCCCGCCGGGCTCGCCGCGATCAGGGACGAGGTCCGCGCCGACGCCGCGCTCGCCGACCGCATCCGCCGGAAGTACCGGATCAAGAACACCACCGGCTACGGCCTCAACGCCTTCGTCGACTTCGACGACCCGATCGACATCCTCGCCCACCTCCTCATCGGCTCGGAGGGCACCCTCGCCTTCATCTCGGAGCTCACGCTCCGCACGGTCGAGGAGCACGCCCACAAGGCGAGCGCGCTCGTGCTCTACGCCGACATCGCGCACGCCGCCCGCGCGGTGCAGGCCCTCGACCGCCAGGTGGTGTCGGCGGCCGAGATCATGGACCGCGCGTCGATCCGCTCCGTCGAGGCGAAGCCGGGCATGCCGCCCGGGCTCGCCGCGCTCGGCCCGGACGCCTGCGCGCTCCTCGTCGAGGTCCGCAGCGGCACCGCGGCGGGCCTGCCCGCCGCCATCGCCGCCGCGACCGACCGGCTGTCCGGCGTGCCGACGCTCGCGCCCGCGGCCTTCACCACCGATCGCGCCGCCGCCGACCGGCTCTGGGACGTGCGGCGCGGGCTCTTCCCCGCCGTCGGCGCCGCCCGCCGCATCGGCACGACCGTCGTCATCGAGGACGTCGCCTTCCCGATGGAGCACCTCGCGGCGGGCACCCTGGCGCTCCAGGAGGCCTTCCGGCGCCACGGCTACGCCGAGGGCATCATCTTCGGACACGCGCTCGACGGGAACCTGCACTTCACCTTCACGCAGGACTTCGGCGACCCGCGCGAGGTGGACCGCTACGCGCGGTTCCTCGACGACGTCTGCGAGGCGGTGGTGAACCGCTTCGACGGCTCGCTCAAGGCCGAGCACGGCACCGGCCGCAACATGGCCCCGTTCGTCGAGAAGGAGTGGGGATCCCAGGCGCACGGCCTCATGCGCCGGGTGAAGGCGCTCCTCGACCCGCACGGCATCCTCAACCCGGGCGTCATCCTCAACGACGACCCGAAGGCGCACCTCCAGAGCCTGAAGCCGCTCCCCGCGGCGGACCCGATCGTCGACCGCTGCATCGAGTGCGGCTTCTGCGAGCCGCGCTGCCCGTCGCGGAACCTCTCGGCGACGCCGCGCCAGCGCATCGTGGTGACGCGCGAGATGGCGCGCCTGCGGCGGAGCGGCGAGGACCCGGCCCGGCTCGCGCGGCTCTCGGAGGACTTCCGCTGGTGGGGCGAGGAGACCTGCGCCACCGACGGCCTGTGCGCCACGGCCTGCCCGGTCGGGATCGACACGGGCGTCTTCGTGAAGGGCCTGCGCGCCGCGGACCGGGGCGGGCTCGCGAACACCCTCGCCGACGGCATCGCCGGCGAGCTCGGCGTCGTCTCCGGCCTCGTCCGGATCGGCCTCGGCGGCATGCGCGCCGCCGGCCTCTCCGGCGGGGGCGCCGGCGCGCGACCGCCCTACCCCGGGCCGGCGAAGGCAGCGCCCTACGTGAACGTGGCGGCCGGCCAGGGCCGCAAGGTCGTCTACCTCCCCGCCTGCGTGTCGCGGACGTTCGGCGCGACCGCCGCCGACCCGGACGACCGCGCGCTGCCCGACGCGGTCCGCTCCATCCTCGCGAAGGCCGGCTTCGACGTGGTCTTCCCGGACCGGCTCGAGACGCTCTGCTGCGGCCTCGCCTTCGAGTCGAAGGGCTTCCCGGAGCAGGGGAACAGGAAGGCCCGCGAGCTCGAGCGGGCGCTCCTCGCCGCGAGCGAGCACGGCGCGCTCCCGATCCTCTGCGACACCTCCCCGTGCCTGCAGCGGATGCGGAAGACGCTCGACCCGCGCCTCGTGATGATGGAGCCCGCCGAGTTCATCCACGACCACTGCCTCGACCGGCTCGCGTTCACGAAGGAGCCGGGGCCGGTCGCGCTCCACGTCACCTGCTCGTCCACGAAGATGGGGCTCGCGCCCAAGCTCGAGGCCGTCGCGCGGCGGTGCGCGGAGCAGGTCGTCGTCCCCGCCGGCATCGGCTGCTGCGGCTTCGCGGGCGACCGCGGCTTCAGCCACCCCGAGCTCAACGCCGCGGCCCTCGCCGGGCTCCCCGGCGCGCTCCCCCCGGACTGCAAGGAGGGCTTCTCGAACTCCCGCACCTGCGAGCTCGGGCTGACGCACCTCTCCGGCCGGCCCTACCGCTCCATCGCGTTCCTCGTGGACCGGTGCACGCGGGCCCTGCCCCCAGAGCTCCGGACGCCGCCGATCTAGCGCTCGCCGCGGTGCCCTGCCCCTGCGACCCGGGGTAGGCTCGTGGCATGTCCGCCGACCTGAAGACCGTCCTCAAGCGCTCCCGGAAGCTCGCCTCGCGGTACCTCGTCGCGGACGGGTCGAGGTTCCGGCTGAAGGACGTCGACCCGGGCGACACCGGCGACCTCGGGAAGGACGGCAAGGAGGAGGCGCAGGCGGCGCTCGCCGAGGGCGTCGAGGCGCTCGCGACGCTGCAGGATCTCCTCTACGCGCAGGACCGCTGGGCGGTGCTCCTCGTGTTCCAGGCGATGGACGCCGCCGGCAAGGACGGCGCCATCAAGCACGTCATGTCCGGCGTGAACCCGCAGGGGTGCCAGGTGGCGTCGTTCAAGGTCCCCTCCGCCGAGGAGCTCGACCACGATTACCTGTGGCGCTGCCAGCGCCACCTCCCCGAGCGCGGGCGGATCGGGATCTTCAACCGCTCGTATTACGAGGAGGTGCTGGTCGTGCGGGTGCACCCCGAGTTCCTCGGGAAGCAGCGGCTGCCGGAGAAGCTCATGGGCGGCGACCTCTGGAAGCGCCGCCACCGCGACATCCGCGCGTTCGAGCGCTACCTCGCGGACAACGGGGTCTGCATCCGGAAGTTCTTCCTGCACGTCTCGAAGGGCGAGCAGAAGCGGCGCTTCCTCGAGCGGATCCGGGAGCCCGAGAAGAACTGGAAGTTCTCGGCCGGAGACGTGGCCGAGCGCGCGCACTGGAAGGCCTACATGGCCGCCTACGAGGACGCCATCCGCGAGACCGCAACCCCCGAAGCGCCCTGGAGCGTCGTCCCGGCCGACAACAAGTGGTTCACCCGGCTCGTGGTGGCGGCGACCGTGGTCGACGCGCTCGGCGGGCTCGACCTCGCCTACCCCACCCTCGATCCGACCCAGAAGGCCGCGCTCGCGGCCGCCGAGAAGACGCTGAATCTCGAGGGGCGCTCGGCGCGCCCCTCCCCGCCGAGCTGAGCTCGGCGGGGCCCCTCCCTGGCAGCAGGGACTCCGTGCAGGCTAGAAGGGGCCGATGCTCCTCGTATACGGCGCCTACGGCTACACCGGCGAGCTCATCGTCCGCCACGCGGTCGAGCGCGGGCTCCGGCCGGTGGTGGCCGGCCGCGACCCCTCGAAGCTCGAGCCCCTCGCGAGGGAGCTCGGCCTCGACGCGCGCGTGTTCGGCCTGAGGGACCCGGTGGAGGTGAAACGCGGCCTCGCCGGGGCGAAGGTGGTCCTGCACTGCGCGGGCCCCTTCTTCGCGACCTTCGACGCGATGGCCCGCGCCTGCATCGCGGTGGGCGCGCACTACCTCGACATCACCGCCGAGGGCCCGGTCTTCCGGGCCGCCGAGGCGCTCTCGGGGGAGGCCGGCCGCGCCGGGGTGATGCTGCTCCCCGGCGCCGGCTTCGACGTCGTGCCGACCGACGCGATGGCCGCGCACCTCGTGCGGCGCATGCCGGACGCGAGGACGATCGTGCTCGCGTTCAAGACCACCGGCGGCATCTCGCGGGGCACCGCGAAGACGGCGATGGCGCTCTCCGACTCCGCCCCCGCCGACCCGGGACGCCACCCCGCGAGCCGCACCTTCGACTTCGGGAAGGGCCCGGTGCCGTGCCTCTCGATCGCCTGGGGCGACCTCGTGACGGCGCCGCACTCGACCGGCGTGAAGGACGTGGCGACCTACATGGCCGCGCCCCGTCGGCGGCGGCTCGCGATGCGCCTCATGCCCCACCTCGCGCCCGCGCTGCGCCTGCCGGTCGTGGGCCCCGCGGCGGTCGCCCTCCTCACCCGCGGCAGGGCCGGCCCCGACGCCGCCGCCCGCGAGCGCGGCCGGTCCATCGTGGTGGGCGAGGCCTCCGGCCCCGACGGCCGGCGGATCGTCTCACGTTCGCAGCACGTGGAGGCCTACCGGTTCACCGCCCTCGCGGCGGTCGAGCTCGCCCTGCGCGCCCTCGCCGGCGACGCGAAGCGCGGCTGGCAGACGCCCTCCTCCGCGTACGGCGCGGACGTCGCCCAGGCGATCCCCGGGTCGAGCCGCGAGGACCTCGCGTAGGGGTCAAGTCCTTCCACTTCCCACTTCCCTCCCGAGCGTCCGCAGGGCCGCGTTCCAGAGGCGCGCCTCGCGCCGCGTGAGCCGCGCGCGGCGGAGCGCGTCGGTGAGGTCCCGGACCGCGTGGCGCTCCGGCCCCGCGAGGAACCCGGAGGCGCGGAGCACCTCGCGCAGGAGCTGCTCGAGCCCGGCGAGCTCGGCGTCCGTCGCCGCCCCTCCTGCTCGGCCTCGCGCGGGTGCCCGGCGGGCATCGCCGCGCGCGGCGGGGACGGGCGCGGCCGCGGCGAGCGCGGCCCGGCGGACCTCCCAGGCGTAGAGCAGCACGGCCTGCGCGAGGTTGAGCGACGGCTGCTCCGGGTCGGACGGGATCGCCGAGAGGTCGTGGCAGCGCAGCGCCTCCTCGTTCGTGAGGCCGCTCCGCTCCTCGCCGAACACGATGGCGGTCCGCGCGGGGGCGCGGGCGAGCACCTCCGCCGCCACCTCCGCGGGCGCGAGCGTGCGCCGGCCCCGGACCCTCCGCGGCGTGGTGCCGACGACCCAGGCGCAGTCGGCGACGGCTTCCTCCAGGGTGCGCGCGACGAGCGGCCGGTCGAGGAGGTCCTCCGCGTGGACCGCCACCCGCCGCGCGGTGGCGAAGTCGTGCGTGCCGAGCTCCACGACCGCCCAGTCGGCGAGCCCCATGTTCTTCATGGCGCGGGCGATGGCGCCGAGGTTCTGCGGGTTCGACGGCTTCAGGAGGACGAGGCGAACCGGAGGTGTGAGGGGGCGCGGGGGCGAGCGGCTGGGCACCCCGCCATGTTAGCTTCCCCGCCGCGTGGACGGCTTCCTCCACATCCCGACGGGCCCCTTCCAGCTCCCCGCGGCCTTCGACATGGCGGCGGCGTTCCTGTTCGCGACCTCCGGCGCGCTCGCCGGGGTCCGCAAGCGCTACGACGTCATCGGCATCAGCGTGCTCGCGCTCGCCACCGGGCTCGGGGGCGCGTTCCTCCGCGACGGGCTCTTCCTCCAGTCGCCGGTCCCGGCGGTGCTCCTCGACGGCCGGTACCTCGGCGCGGTGATCGCCGGGGCGGCCTGCGCCGTCGGGTTCGCGCGCCACCTCCACCGCCTGCGGCTCGCGATCGTGATCCTCGACGCGGTCGCGCTCGGCGTCTACGGGGTGGTCGGCGCGCAGAAGTCGCTCGCCGCCGGCCTGCCGTTCCTGTCGGCGCTCCTCGTCGGGGCCGTGAACGCGGTCGGCGGCGGCGTGCTGCGCGACATCCTCGTACGCGAGGAGCCCCTCATCTTCAAGCCCGGGCAGTTCTACGCCCTCGCGGCCATGGCCGGCGTCGCCCTCTTCCTCCTCCTCGCAGGCCGCCTGGGCGTGCCGGGCGAGCTCGCCGCGTTCCCGGCGATCGCGGTCTCCTTCGTGGTGCGGCTGCTCTCGATCCGCCTCGGCTGGCGGACGGGCGCGTTCGCGCCGGAGGAGGAGGGGCCCTAAGCCCGGCCGTCAGTTGAGCAAGGGCCGCTTGCCGGCGCGCGCCGGACGCGCAGGGGGCGGGGCCTCCTCCCGGCCGGCGAGGCCCATGAGCGCGAGCCCGTCGTTCGTGAGCAGGTACCGGACGGTGCCGCTCCCGCGCTCGGTCTCGAGCTTCGCCTCGAAGGCCGGCCCGGCGATCCCGCCGAGCGCCATCGAGCGCTTCAGGTTCACCACGCGCCCGGAGACGAGGTCGCCGCCGACCGGGCTCATCGCGGCGTCGGTGCGGTAGAGCTCGAGCGCCGTCGCGTGCAGCATCCCCGCGAGCGAGGACGTCAGCGGGATCGACGAGAAGAGGACCGAGATGAGGGTCCAGCCCGTTTCGCTCGTGGCCATCGGAGGGAGATTGTAACCTCTCCGGCCGATGAACGTGCTCCTGCTCGAGCCCGGCGAGCTCCGCGCCGACGGCACCGCGCGCCTCGACGGCCGGCGCGCGCTCCACGTGCGCGAGGTGCTCCGCGCCGCGGCCGGCGAGGTGATCCTCGCGGGCGTCGTCGGCGGGCGGCTCGGCGAGGCCGAGGTGCTCCACGCCAGCGAGGCGGAGCTCGTGCTCCGGCCCCGGCTCGACCGGGAGCCCCCGCCGCCCTCGCCGGTGTCGCTCCTCCTCGCGGTGCCCCGCCCGAAGATGCTGCGGCGCGTGCTGCAGGCCGCCGCCGCCATGGGCGTGAAGCGGATCGCGCTCACGGGGAGCTACCGCGTCGAGAAGAGCTACTTCGGCTCGCCCGCGCTCGAGCCCGCGGCGATCCGGGAGGAGCTCCTGCTCGGCCTCGAGCAGGGCCGCGACACGGTGCTGCCGGAGGTCACGCTCGACCGGTTCTTCAAGCCGTTCCTGGAGGACCGGCTCGACGCGCTCTTCCCGGAGCCTGCCCGGCTCCTCGCGCACCTCGCTGGCTCGACGCCGCTCGAGGAGGTCCCCCCGCCCGGCCCGCGCGCGGTCGTCGCGATCGGCCCGGAGGGCGGCTGGACCGCCTACGAGGCCGGCCGGCTCGTCGAGAAGGGCTTCCGCCCCGTGACGCTCGGCCCGCGCCCGCTGCGCGTGGACGCGGCGGTCCCGTTCGCGGTGGGGCAGGCCGAGCTGTGGCTCCGGGGCAGGGCCGCTGCCGGGGTGGGCGGGGGGGCCCGTTCATCCCGAGCGTAGGGCCCGCGCAGCGGGCCCGGAGTCGAGGGACGAGCCCCCCGTGAGATTCAGAACGGCCGCTCGTCCACCTCGTGCGCGAGGTCGTCCCAGAGGACGTCGGCGGCGCCGACGAGGGCGGAGCGCTTGCGGTCGAGGCTCATGGCGTCGGTGCGGCCGCGCTGGGACTGGAGCTCCTGGGTCGCCTGGCGGAGCCGCTGCACCACCCCGCCCGCGTCGTGCTGGCCGCGGTAGGCCTGCACGGCGTCCTCGAGCGCGCGCAGCGCGGCGTCCTCGGCGGCCGCGAGGCGGGCGGCGTCGCGGCGGGCGACGGCCGACTCGAAGCGTGCGAGGGCGCGGGCCACCGGCGCGAGCGGGCCCGCCGGCTCGTCGTCCCAGCCGCCGCCCGGGCCGGGCGGGTAGCCCGGGCGCGGAGGCTCGTAGGGGGCCGGCGGCGGCGGCGTGGGCGTCCGGTCGGCGAGCCGGGCCACCTCGGCGGCGCCGAGCGCGCCGCGCCAGAGGCCGACGTCGTCGACGCGGCCCTCGAGGTTGTACCCGAGGCGCGGCCGGCGGCCGGACGCGTCCGGGCGCGCGCCGAGGAAGAGCGGGCCGCGCGAGGCGTCGAAGGGCGCGAGCACGGCCTCGCCCGCGGCCTGGCCGTCGACGTAGAGCACCGCGCGGCCGCCGTCGAACGTGGCGGCGACGTGGGTCCAGCGGTTCGGCGCGATCGGGCGCGTCGAGCGCACCACCGGCTCCTGGCCGAGCGGCGACGGGAAGCCGAGCGCGACCTTGCCGCCGCGCTCCATGCGGAGCTCGAGCCAGCGGTCGCGGGGGCCGTACGCGCTCGAGAGCTTCGAGAGGATCGCCATGTCGCGGTCCACCCGCGCCGGGCGCACCCACGCGGCGATCGTGAGGGTCTCCGGCTCGACGATGGCGCCCGCGTCGATCCACTCGCGGCCGGTCAGGCCGATCGCGCCCTGGGGATCCCCGCGGCGATCCTCGGCCGCGCGGAGCGGGCCGGACGCGCGGCCCTCGGCGCCGCCCACCGCGTCGCGGAGGTCGCCGCGATCGAGCGGCCAGGAGGCGACGGGCTGGGCGCCGCCGCCCGGGTAGCCGGGGTTGCCCGGGTAGCCAGGGCCCGGCGGGGGCTGCGGCGGCCACGACGGCGGCTGCGCCCCTCCGCGCCCCGCGAGGCGCATGAGCTCGCCGGCGCCGAGCGCGCGATCCCAGAGCTTCACGTCCGAGAGGAGGCCGCCGAAGAAGAAGGTCGGGCCGCGCGGGTTCCCGCCCTCCGGCCGCGCGCCGATGAAGGTCTCGGTGCGGGTCTGCTCGTACATGACGTCGAGCGGCTGGCCGTCGGCCTGCCCGTCCACCCAGAGCTGCGCGGTGCGGCCGTCGTAGGTCGCCGCGACGTGGGTCCAGCGCCCCGCGGGGATGGGCCGGTCGCCGCGCACGCCCTCCCAGCCCTGGCCGCTCGGCACGTGGAGGAACAGCACGCCGCCCGCGTCGAGCCGGAGCTCCAGGTTCTTCTGGTAGTGCCCGGGCGCGTTCCTGATGCGGGAGACGATCACCTGCGTCGGGCCGACCACGTCCGGCCGGATCCACGCGGCCACCGTGAAGGTCTGCGGCGCGAGGCGGTCGCCGAGGTTCACGTAGGAGCGGCGCCCGTCGAAGCGGAGCGCCCCCGCCGGGCGGCGGTCGCGGCCCTCGGCCGGGGCGACGCCGTAGCTCATCGCGGGCGCGCGGGTGACCTCGTCGACCGCGTCCCCGGCGAACGGGTAGGACGCGATGAGACCGCGATCCGCCTCGTCACGGAGGTGGGCGGTGCCGGGCGCCTGGGCGGCGGCGGGCGACGCGGTGGCGAGGAGGGAGGCGAGCGCGAGCAGTCTGAGGGTCATCGTGGGCTCCCCGGTGCGGCGTTCGTGGGCAGGCTCGCGTGCGGGCCCGGGCGGGTCAACCCCCGCCCGGCAGGGGACGGCGCAAGGTCGCGGTCCATTCAGTGGGCCGGTGTGCGACACTCCCACCCCCGCGAACGCTTGACCGGAGGTCGACATGGCCGCCCCCACCCTGCCCGAGCTCGCCGCCCCCACCCGCCTCCTCCTCGGCCCCGGCCCGAGCCAGGTCCACCCGCGCGTGCTGCGCGCGATGTCGACGCCGCTCCTCGGCCACCTCGACCCGGCCTTCCTCGTCATCATGAACGAGATCCAGGCGGCGCTCCGGTACGTGATGGGCACCGAGAACCCGTTCACGATCGCGGTCTCCGGCACGGGCTCGGCGGGCATGGAGGCGGCGCTCGTCAACCTCCTCGAGCCCGGCGACACGGCGGTGATCGTGGTGGCGGGCGTCTTCGGGACGCGCATGGTCGACATCGCGGGCCGCGCCGGCGCGAAGGTCGTGAAGCTCGAGGTGCCGTGGGGCGAGACCCTCGACCACGCGCGCATCGAGGAGGCGCTCCAGAAGGAGAAGCCGAAGCTCGTCGCGCTCGTGCACGCCGAGACCTCGACCGGCGCGCACCAGCCCATCGCCGGCCTCGGCAAGCTCTGCCACGCCCACGGCGCGCTCCTCGTGGTCGACGCGGTCACCTCGCTCGGCGGCGTGCCGGTCGAGCTCGACGCCTGGGAGGTCGACGCCTGCTACTCGGGCACGCAGAAGTGCCTCTCCTGCCCGCCCGGCCTCGCGCCGCTCAGCCTCTCGCAGCGCGCGCTCGACGCGGTCCGCGCCCGGAAGACCAAGGTGCAGAGCTGGTACCTCGACGCGGGCATGGTCGCGGACTACTGGGCGGAGGGGAAGCGCGTGTACCACCACACCGCGCCCATCTCGATGGCGTACGCGCTGCGCGAGTCGCTCCGGCTCGTGCTCGAGGAGGGGCTCGAGCCCCGCTTCGCGCGCCACCGCCGCCACTCGGCCGCGCTCATGGCCGGCCTCGGCGCGCTCGGCTGCGCGCCGCAGGCCGAGGAGGGCCACCGGCTCCCGACGCTCAACTGCGTGAAGGTCCCCGCCGGCGTCGACGAGGCCGCGGTGCGAAAGGCCCTCCTCCACGAGCACGGCATCGAGATCGGCGGCGGCCTCGGCCCGCTCGCCGGCAAGGTCTGGCGCATCGGGCTCATGGGCGAGTCGGCACGGCAGGAGAACGTGCTCGCGGTGCTCGCCGCGCTCGAGCAGGCGCTCGCGAAGCAGGGCAAGGGCCCGAGGCCGGGCGCCGCGGTGGCGGGGGCGATGGAGAGCTACGCCAAGGCGTAGCTCCCGTTGGCCCCGAGCCTGTCGAAGGACGAAGGACCTACGCCGCCAGCTCGCGGACCTGCTCGAGCAGCGGCTCGACGCCGCACGGCTTGCGGAGCGCGCGCACCGCGCCCGCCTCGAGCAGCGCCTCCTCGCCGTCCTCCCAGCCCGACAGCCCGATCGCGGGCAGGCCGCGGAGCCGCTCGTCCTGCGAGGCGCGCATCGCGCGGATGAGCTCCGCGCCGGTCATGCCCGGCATCACCTGGTCGACGACGCACAGGTCCGGCGGATCCTCGGCGATGATCTTCAGCGCGGCCTCGCCCGACTCCGCGCCGATGGGCGTGTAGCCGGCGTACTCCAGGCACTGCGCGAGCAGGTTCCGGAGGAGGTCGTTGTCGTCGACGATGAGGATGCGCTTCGGCACATGGTGGAGGGTAGGTCCGCCCGATCGCTGGGGCTATCCCGTGGCCCGTGGACGGAATGGGACGGCGATGCATGAGCGGATCGCGCGACGCTCCGTCAAGCTGCCGCGTTCCGCCCCGCCCGCGCGGGTGTGGCCCCGCGCGCTACCTCGCGTTCGCCGCGACGTGCCGGGCCGCGCGGTGGCCGCGCACGACGATCTCCTCGTTCACGTGGAGCGACCCGGCCTGCGGAGGCGGAGGGGGCGGCGGTGGCCTGCCGGAGGCCAGGAGGAAGCCGGCCTGCAGGGTGAGACCGAGCACGACGATGGCGATGCCCTTGCGCATGCTCCCCCGTAGACGCAGGGGGCGGTGGTTTATGTCGGCCCCGGGCGAGGCCCACCCCGCGGTCCGGGTGGTGCGTAGAAGGAGGCGCCCCGGACGTTCGCGTTCACCTCGAGGGGGTGCTGCAGCGGCGGGAACGCCCGCTGCTCGCAGTCCATCCGCTCGCAGAGGCGGCAGGTGACGCCGACCGGCACGACCGCCTCGCGCGAGTCGAGGTCGACGCCGTCGGCGTAGACGAGCTCCCGCGCGCGGGAGGCCTCGCAGCCCATCGCGATGGCGACGAGCGAGCGCGGCGCGTGGAAGCCGCCGGACTCGCGGCGCACCGTCCGCGCGACCGAGAAGTAGGTGGCCCCGTCGGGCATCTGCGAGAGCTGGGTGCGGAAGAGGCCGGGCGTCGTGAAGGCCTCGAAGACCGCCCAGCGCGGGCAGGCCCCGGAGAAGCGCGCGAAGCGCAGGCCCGAGCCGCTGAAGCGCTTCGAGATGTTCCCGGCGATGTCGACCCGCACCATGTGGAACGGCACGCCCTCGGCGCCGGGGCGGCGGAGCGTCGTCAGCCGGTGACAGACCTGCTCGAAGCTCGTGCGGAACCGGTGGCCCAGGAGGTCGAGGTCGTAGCGCTCGGTGCGGGCCGCCTCGAGGAACGGACGGTAGGGCATGAGCACCGCGCCGGCGAAGTAATTCGCGAGCGCGACGCGCGCGAGCGCGCGCGAGGAGGCGCTCGTGAGGTGCGGCCCGGAGAGGAGCCGGTCCAGCACGGCCCCCTGCGTGAGGAGCCCGAGCGTGTACGCGAGCTGGAAGTTCCGGCTGCCGCGGCGGAGCACCTCCGAGAGCGAGAGGACCCGCCCCTCGGCGTCGTAGCGCCGCACCGCCCCGCCCATGGCGGAGGCCCGCGCCACCCGGACCTCCACGCCCTGGTTCCCGAGCGCGCGCACGAGCGCGGTGCCGACGTCCTCCGCCCCCCGCGCGTCGCGGCCGAACGCCTCGGCCCCCTCCTCGAGCTCCGGGAAGTGGTTGCCGTGGCGCTGCAGCAGCTCCGAGACCTCCTCGGTGGGGAGGTGCGTCGAGTCGATCCCGCCGAGGTCGCCGTCGGAGAGCGTCGCGGCGAGCATGTCGGCGGCCTCCCGGGCCGCGCGGTACGCCTGGTAGAGCGTGAGCACCGCGCGGGCCGCGGACGGCGTGCCGTTCGCGAGCTCCTTCACCTCGGCGTTCGTGAGGTCGTGCGGCCGGAAGACCGGGTCGCCGAACGCCTCCATCAGGTCTGCGACCGTTCGATCCTGGCCGTCCTGCGAGAGCGCGCGCAGATCGAGCTGCAGGACGTCGGCGAGCTTGATGAGGAGCTGCGCGGAGAGGCCGCGCCGGTTGTGCTCGATGAGGTTCAGGTAGCTCGCGCTGATGCCGAGGCGCTCGGCGAGCTGGGCCTGGGTGAGGCCGCGCTCGCGGCGGAGGGCGCGCACGCGCGCGCCGAGGTGGAGGGGCTCGGGCATGCCGTAGGACCCAAGGTACGGACGCAGCACGTCATTTTCAAGGTTTACAGCTTGACCCATCCAAGTTGACACGACTTGAACAACCTAACTACCTGGATTCACGGAATGTCTTGAGCTTGATCCAAATCATGACAACCATGTGAGTCATGACGACGACCGTCACCGCCCCCCTGCCGCCCGGCGCCGAGACCGTCCTCACCCCCGAGGCGCTCGCCTTCGTGGAGGACCTCGTCCGGACGTTCCGTCCGCGGGTCGAGGAGCTGCTCGAGCGCCGCCGCGAGGTGCAGCGGCGGCTCGACGCCGGCGAGCGGCCGGCGTTCCTCTCCTCGACCGAGGAGATCCGCGGCTCGCCCTGGACCGTCGCGCCGCTCCCCGCCGACCTCCTCGACCGGCGCGTCGAGATCACCGGGCCGGTCGACCGGAAGATGGTCATCAACGCGCTCAACTCCGGCGCGAACGTCTTCATGGCCGACTTCGAGGACTCGAACTCGCCGACCTGGCGGAACGTCCTCGAGGGGCAGGTGAACCTCCGGGACGCGATCCGCGGCACCATCGAGTACGTCGCGCCGGAGACCGCGAAGCACTACCGGCTGAAGGACCGCACCGCGGTGCTGATGGCGCGCCCGCGCGGCTGGCACCTCCTCGAGAAGCACCTCCTCGTCGACGGGCGCCCGGCCACCGCCGCGCTCTTCGACTTCGGCCTGTACTTCTGGAACAACGCCGAGGCGCTCCTCGCGAAGGGCAGCGGCCCGTACCTCTACCTGCCCAAGATGGAGAGCCACCTCGAGGCGCGGCTCTGGAACGACGTGTTCGTCCACGCGCAGGCGGCGAAGGGGCTCGCGCGCGGCACCATCAAGGCGACCTGCCTCATCGAGACGCTCCCCGCCGCGTTCCAGATGGACGAGATCCTCTGGGAGCTGCGCGACCACTCCGCCGGCCTCAACTGCGGGCGCTGGGACTACATCTTCTCGTACGTGAAGCGGCTGCGCGCCGACCCCGCGCTCGTCATGCCGGACCGCGCGCAGGTCACGATGGACAAGGGGTTCCTGCGCGCCTACGTGCAGCTCCTCATCCAGACCTGCCACCGCCGCAACGTCCACGCCATGGGCGGCATGGCTGCGCAGATCCCGATCAAGGACGACCCCGAGGCGAACGAGGCGGCGCTCGCGAAGGTGCGGGCCGACAAGCTCCGCGAGGTCACCGACGGCCACGACGGCACCTGGGTGGCGCACCCGGGCCTCGTGCCGATCGCGAAGGGGATCTTCGACCAGCACATGAAGGGGCCGAACCAGCTCTCCCGCCGCCGCGACGACGTGCGGGTGGGCGCGGCCGACCTGCTGCGGCCGGTCGAGGGCACCCGCACCGAGGCCGGGCTGCGCCACAACATCCGCGTCTCGGTGCAGTACCTCGAGGCGTGGCTGCGGGGGCAGGGCTGCGTCCCGCTCTACAACCTCATGGAGGACGCCGCGACCGTCGAGATCTCCCGCTCGCTCGCCTGGCAGTGGATCCACCACGGCGTCGCGCTGGACGACGGCAGGCCGCTCACCGTCGAACGCTTCCGCACCGTGCTCGCCGAGGAGATGGACCGCGTCCGTCTCGAGGTGGGCGAGGTGCGCTTCACCGAGGGCCGCTTCGAGGAGGCACGTTCGCTCTTCGAGCGCCTCGCCACGCAGGCAGAGTTCACCGAGTTCATCACGCTCCCCGCTTACGACCTCCTGGAGGCCGACATGGAAGAGAAGGCTCGTTTCCTCTCGGGCGCCGCCGCGCAGGCGTCCGAGTCCCCCGCCCCCGCCCACCCCGACCCCCGCCGCTGGGAGGGCGTGGTGCGCCGCTACGGAAAGGAGGAGGTCGAGAAGCTCCGGGGCTCGGTGAAGATCGAGCACACGCTCGCGACGCTGGGCGCGAACCGGCTGTGGGACCTCCTCCACTCCGAGCCGTACCTCAACGCCCTCGGCGCCCTCACCGGCAACCAGGCCGTGCAGATGGTGAAGGCGGGGCTGAAGTCGATCTACCTCTCCGGCTGGCAGGTGGCCGCCGACGCCAACACCGCGGCGCAGACCTACCCCGACCAGAGCCTCTACCCGGCGAACTCGGTCCCCGAGATCGTCCGGCGCATCAACCGCGCCTTCCAGCGCGCCGACCAGATCGAGCACTCGGAGGGGCGCAGCGGCACCTACTGGTTCGCCCCGATCGTCGCCGACGCCGAGGCCGGCTTCGGCGGCCCGCTCAACGCCTACGAGCTCATGAAGGGCATGATCGAGGCGGGCGCGGCCGGCGTGCACTTCGAGGATCAGGTCGCCTCCGAGAAGAAGTGCGGCCACCTGGGCGGCAAGGTGCTCGTCCCGACCTCCACCTTCGTCCGCACCCTCACCGCCGCGCGCCTCGCCGCGGACGTCATGGGCGTGCCGACCCTGCTCGTCGCCCGCACCGACGCCGAGGGCGCGAAGCTCGTCATGAGCGACGTCGACCCGTACGACGCGCCATTCATCGAGAAGGGCGAGCGCACCCCGGAGGGCTTCTACCGGATGCGCGCGGGCATCGAGGCCGCCATCGCGCGCGGCGTCGCCTACGCGCCGTACGCCGACCTCGTCTGGTGCGAGACGCAGACCCCGGACCTGCACGAGGCGAAGCGCTTCGCCGAGGGCATCCACGCGAAGTACCCGGGCAAGATGCTCGCGTACAACTGCTCGCCGTCCTTCAACTGGAAGAAGCACCTCGACGACGCCACCATCGCGAAGTTCCAGCGCGAGCTCGGGGCGATGGGCTACAAGTTCCAGTTCGTCACCCTCGCCGGCTTCCACGCCCTCAACCACTCGATGTTCGACCTCGCCCGCGGGTACCGCGACCGCGGCATGGCCGCCTACACCGAGCTGCAGACCGCCGAGTTCGCCTCCGAGAAGTACGGCTACACGGCGACCCGGCACCAGCGCGAGGTCGGCACCGGCTACTTCGACCTCGTCGCGACCGCCGTCTCCGGCGGCAACTCCTCCACGCTCGCCCTCGAGGGCTCGACCGAGGCCGCGCAGTTCACGGCCGCGGGCAAGACCGGCGCCACCCACGCCGCCGAGCAGGTGAAGGCCGCGCTCGACGAGGACCACGGGCGCCTGAAGGCGCTCATCGAGCGCGTGCGCGACGCGAAGGACACCGGCGCGCTCGCCGCCTCGCTCTCCGAGCTGCACCGGATGCTCACCGAGCACTTCGCGCACGAGGAGCACCAGAAGGGCTTCTACGGGCTCCTCCAGGCGAAGTCGCCGGAGTACCGGGCCGAGGTCGTCGCGATGATCGAGGAGCACAAGGAGGTGCTCACGAGCGCGAAGGCGATCCTCGATCGCTCGAAGTCGGGCGCGACGGTCTCCGACCTCGCCCGCGACGCGGCGATCCTCACCTCGAAGCTCCTCGACCACGAGGCCCGCGAGGGGAAGCTCGCCGAGCAGCTCCGCTAGCCCGCCCCGCGCGGGCGCCCGCCTGGCCGCCCTCCGGCCAGGCGGGCGGCCGGGGCGCCGGGCGCTCCCCGGGGCTCTCGACCGGACGGGCTGCGCCCTTCCGCTCGGGCCAGGGCCGTGGTTTCCTTCCGGCCCATGCTCAGGCTGACCCTCGCCGCCGCCCTCCCGTTCCTCCTCGCCCTCCCCGCCGCCGCCGCGCCCGCCCCCGCCGCCGACGTGCTGCCCTTCCCGGCCGTCGAGAGGACGCTCCCGAACGGCCTCAAGGTCATCGTCGTGCCGACCGGGTTCCCGGACATCGTGTCGGTGCAGATCTCGATGCAGACCGGCTCGCGCAACGAGGTCGAGCCCGGCAAGTCCGGCTTCGCCCACTTCTTCGAGCACATGATGTTCCGGGGGACGAAGACCTACCCGCCGGAGCGGTACCAGGCGGTGCTCACCCGCGTGGGCGCGCGCTCGAACGCGTACACGTCCGACGACATCACGAACTACCACACGACCTTCACGAAGGAGGACCTCGAGGAGGTCCTCGCGATGGAGGCCGACCGGTTCCAGCACCTCGACTACGACGAGGCGGCCTTCAAGACCGAGAGCCGCGCGATCCTCGGCGAGTACAACAAGAACGCCGCGAACCCGGTGCAGAAGCTGTTCGAGACGCAGCAGGACTCGGCCTTCAAGGTCCACACCTACAAGCACACGACGATGGGCTTCCTCAAGGACATCGAGGACATGCCCAACCAGTACGCGTACTCGAAGACCTTCTACGATCGCTGGTACCGGCCCGAGTACGCGACCGTGGTGGTGGCCGGCGACGTCGATCCGGCGAGGACCGTGGCCCTCGTCGAGAAGCACTTCGGCGGCTGGAAGCGCGGCAGCTACAGGGTGCCGGTCCCGCAGGAGCCGCCGCCGACCGCGCCGGTGTACGCCCACGTCGCGTGGCCGACGCCGACGCTCCCCTGGGTGGTGGTGGCGTTCCATGCCCCGGCGTTCTCCGAGACCGCGAAGGACCACGCCGCGGTCGACCTCCTCATGGACGTGCAGTTCGGCGAGACCTCCGACCTCTACCGGCGGCTCGTGGTCGAGGAGCAGCTCGTCGACAACCTCGGCGCCGACTCGGGGGGCAACGTCGACCCGAACCTCGCGTTCGTCATGGCCCGGGTGAAGCGCCCCGAGGACGTCGCGAAGGTCCGGGACGCCATCCTCGCCGCCTACGCGCAGGCGCGCGCCGCGCCGGTGCCGGCGGCGAGGCTCGCCGACCAGAAGGCGAACAACAGGAACGCCCTCCTCTCCCGGCTCGACTCGACCGAGGCGATCGCGGGGATGGTCGCGCGCATGGCGATGCACCGCCGCGCCTACGGCACGCTGAACGCGTTCTACCGGACGCAGGGCGCGCTTGCCCCCGCCGACCTGCAGGCCGCCGCGAGGAGGTACTTCACCGACGAACGGCTCGTCGTGACGACGCTCTCGAAGGACCCGCTGCCGGCCGGGCTCGAGAGGTCCCCGCCCCTCGCGACGCTCGAGCCGAAGCCGGCCACCGGCCCCGCCGGGGCGACCTGGCCCGTCGTGAAGCGCCTCTCGAGGCTGCCGGTGGTCACGCTGAAGCTCGCCTTCGACGCCGGGAGCGCGCGCGACCCGAAGGGCAAGGAGGGGCTCGCGGCGCTGTCGGCCGCGATGATCGCCGACGCCGGCTCGCGCCGGATGCGCGTCGACGAGATCCGGGAGGCGCTGCATCCGCTCGCGGCGAGCTTCAACGCCGGCGTGGACCGCGAGCTCGCGGTCTTCACGGGCCGGTTCCCCGCGGACGGCTGGACGCGCTTCGCGGACGTCGCGCTGCCGATGCTCGTCGACCCGGGGTTCCGCGAGGAGGACTTCCGGCGCGTGAAGGACGCCCAGCGGAACCGGCTCGTGCAGGACCTCCGCGCGAACGACGACGAGGAGCTCGGCAAGCTCCGGCTCGCGGGCAACCTCTTCGCCGGGACGCCCTACGCGAGCCCGGTGGCCGGCACCGTCGCCGGGATCGACGCCGTCACGCTCGACGACGTGAAGGCCTTCGTGAAGGCCCACTACGTGCGGGCGAACCTGACGGTCGGCCTCGCCGGCGGCGTGCCGGCCGCGCTCGAGGCCCGCCTCGCCGCCGAGCTCGCGAAGCTCCCGGAGGGCTCGCGCCCGGCCGCGACCGTGGTGAAGGCCCGGCCGCTCGCGGGGATGGAGGTCGACCTCGTCCAGAAGGACACCCGCGCCACCGCCATCTCGATGGGCCACCCCATCGACGTGGTCCGCGGGCACCCCGACTTCGTCGCACTCTGGCTCGCCCGCACCTGGCTGGGTGAGCACCGCTCCTCGTCGTCCCACCTCTACCAGCGCATCCGCGAGGAGCGCGGGATGAACTACGGCGACTACGCCTACGTCGAGGCGTTCCCGAACGGCGGCCGCCGGATGTTCCCGCCCGCGAACGTGCCGCGCCGCGCGCAGCTCTTCGAGATCTGGATCCGGCCGGTCGTGCCGAAGAACGCCCCCATGGCGATCAAGATCGCGCTCTTCGAGCTCAGGAAGCTCGTGAAGGACGGCCTCACCGAGGAGCAGTTCCAGGCGACCCGCTCCTACCTCCAGAAGAACGTGGCCCTCATGACCGCACGGCAGGACGACCAGCTCGGCTACGCGCTCGACTCGGCCTGGTACGGCATCCCGGACTTCACGGCGTACATGAAGGACGGGCTCGCGAAGCTCTCCCGCGACCAGGTGAACGCCGCCATCCGGAAGCACCTCTCCCCCGACCGGCTCGTGATCGTGGCGGTGACCCCGGACGCGAAGGGGCTCGCCGCGGCGCTCGGGTCCGGCGGCGTCGCGACCGTCAGCTACGACGCGCAGAAGCCGGCGGCGCTCCTCGAGGAGGACAAGGTGATCGGCGCGCTCGACCTCGGGATCGCGCCCGCGGCGGTGAAGATCACGCCGGTCGACGAGGTCTTCGCGCGGTAGCCCGGCCTACTCGGACCGGAACGTCTTGACCCCGGAGATCGCGGTGGCGACCCACGACAGGAGCGCCATCGCGATCGCCACGAGCAGCGCCTGCCAGAAGCCGAGCCCGTACGTGCGCATCACGACGCCGAGCCAGACGAGCACGTAGAGCAGCCACGGCAGGAGCAGGAACCAGAGGAACTTCGCGAGCGTCAGGTAGTAGGCGATCGACAGCACCACCGAGACGATCGCCGCGGTGCCGAAGGTGTTCGCCGGGTTCCCCGGGGTGACGAAGCTCACCGCGAGCCAGAGCACGGCGGCGGAGACGACGAGGCGGAGGACGAACGCGAGGAGGTGGCGCGCCATTTGGGCGGCAGCCTACCCCGCCTCCCCTCCGGGCGCTGAGCGGAATTCAAGCGGTGGAGCCCGGACCCGACCACGATGACGCACGGCGCCGGTTCGGCCAGCCGGCCGGAACGACCCCGCCCCGCCCGGGCCCCTTCCGGATCGCAGGCGCCGGCCCCTACGGTCGAGGCTCACCCCCCGGAGGACGCCATGACCTCGATTCGCCCCGAAGTCTCCCGTGACGTGGTGGCGCTGGACGGCTCCGCGAGCATGCGCGCGGCGGCGCTCGTGATGGACGAGCGCAAGGTCGGCTCGGTGGGGGTCCTCGAGGACGGGGAGCTCGTCGGCCTCGTCACGGAGGGTGACCTCGTGCGGGCGGTGCTCGTCCAGGGCGAGGCCCCCGACGCGCCCATCACCCGGGCCATGCGGGCCGTCCCGTACGTCGACGCGGACGAGACCGTCGAGCGCTGCCAGGCCCTCATGCGGGACCACCGGACCCGCCACCTCCTCGTGGAGGACGCCGGCGGCGTGGTCGGCATCGTGACGATGCGTCACATCCTGCGGCTGATGCTCGAGGAGCAGCGGTGGGCGGCCCGCCAGCTCGAGGACTACATCACCGGCGGTCCCACCGCGGACCGCCCCGCCTGAGTCAGGCCGAGGCTTTTTCCCACGCGCGGCCCCGATTTGCCCGTATCCTCCCCGGGATCACCCCCAGGGAGCCTGCATGCGAATCGGAGTCGTCAAGGAGACCGCCCCGGGCGAGCGCCGCGTCGCGCTCGTCCCGGAGAACGTCGCCCGGCTGGTCAAGGCGAAGCACGAGGTCAGGGTGGAGCGCGGCGCCGGGCTGTCGGCCGGCTTCGCCGACCAGGCCTACGAGGCCGCGGGGGCCACCCTCGCCCCCACCCCCGCCGCCGCCCTCGAGGGCGTGAACCTGCTCGCCAAGGTGGGCAAGCCCACCGAGGCCGAGCTCGGGCTGCTGCCGCAGGGGGCGCTGCTGCTCGGCCTCCTCGCACCCGCCCAGAGCGGGCCGCTCCTCGAGCAGATCGCCGCCCGCGGCGTCTCCGCGCTGTCGATGGAGCGGGTCCCCCGCACCACCCGGGCGCAGTCGATGGACGTGCTCTCCTCGCAGGCGACGCTCGCCGGCTTCAAGGCGGTGCTGATGGGCGCGAGCGCCCTGCCGCGCATCCTGCCGATGATGACCACCGCCGCGGGCACGCTCGCGCCGGCGAAGGCCTTCATCATGGGCGCCGGCGTCGCCGGCCTGCAGGCCATCGCCACCGCCCGCCGCCTCGGCGCGGTGGTGTCGGCCTTCGACGTGCGGCCGGTGGTGAAGGAGCAGGTCCAGTCCCTCGGCGCGACGTTCGTCGAGGTCCCGGCGGTCGCCGCCGAGGGCCAGGGCGGCTACGCGAAGGAGCTCGGCGCCTCCGAGCAGGAGCGCGTGCTCGGCGCCATCGCCGGCCACATCCGCGACATGGATCTCGTGGTCACCACCGCGCAGATCCCGAACAAGCCCGCCCCGCGGCTCGTCACCGCCGAGATGGTCCGCACCATGCGGCCCGGGTCGGTCATCGTGGACCTCGCCGCCGAGACCGGCGGCAACTGCGAGCTCACGAAGGCCGGCGAGACGGTGGTCGAGCACGGGGTGCAGATCATCGGCGCCGTGAACGTGCCGTCCTCGGTCGCCTTCCACGCGAGCCAGATGTACGGCCGCAACGTCGTGACGCTCCTCACCCACCTCTGGAAGGACGGGAAGCTCGTGGACCCGGCGGACGACATCGCCGGCCCGATGCTGGTCGTCCACGACGGCAAGGTCCGCGCTTAAGGGGAACCGAAAGAAAGCCATGGCCTCCCTCGAGATCATCCAGCTCTACGTCTTCATCCTCGCCGGCTTCGTCGGGTTCTTCGTGATCACCCGCGTGCCGGCCCTCCTCCACACGCCGCTCATGTCGGCCACGAACGCGCTCTCGGCGATCTCGCTCGTCGGCTCGCTCGTCATCGCCGGCGCCGGCTACTCGCTCTTCGCGAGCATCCTCGGCTTCGTGGCGGTGACCTGCGCGACCATCAACGTGGTCGGCGGCTTCATCATCACCGACCGCATGCTCAAGATGTTCAAGCGCAACGAGAAGAAGGGGGCCGCCAAGTGAACGCCCGCATCGTGTTCATCGAGGCGGCGTACCTCCTCGCCTCCATCCTCTTCATCCTCGGGCTCCGCTCCCTCACCATCCCGGACAAGGCGCGCCGGGGCATGCAGCTCGCCGCGATGGGCATGGTGGTCGCCATCGCCGGCACGCTCGTGAAGGAGGAGATCGTCTCCTACCAGTGGATCCTCGGCGGCCTCGTGCTCGGCACGGTCATCGGGTACCCGCTCGGCGTCTACGTGCCCATGACCGCGATGCCCCAGCGCATCGCGATCTCGCACATGTTCGGCGCCGTCGCGGCGACGCTCGTCGGCATCGCCGAGTACGGCCACCTCCACGAGACCGGGGGCGTGCCCCGCTCGGTGATGGGCGCCATCGGCTTCGAGGTGCTCTTCGGCGCGCTCACCATCACCGGCTCGTTCATGGCGTTCGGGAAGCTGCAGGAGTTCCTGCCCTCGAAGCCGCTGACCTTCAAGGGCCAGAACTTCGTCTCGGTCGGCATGTTCGCGGCCGCGGCGGGGCTCTTCGGCTGGCTCGTCTACGACCCCTCGAACGCGAACGCCTTCTACGCCATGGTGGCGCTCGCGCTCGTGTTCGGCGTCTCGCTCGTGCTGCCCATCGGCGGCGCCGACATGCCGGTCGTGATCTCGCTCCTCAACTCGTACGCGGGCCTCGCGGCGAGCGCGACGGGCTTCGCCATCAACAACAACGTGCTCATCATCGCGGGCGCCCTCGACGGCGCCTCCGGCTTCATCCTCTCGATCATCATGTCGAAGGCGATGAACCGGTCCTTCACGAACGTGCTCTTCGGCGCGTTCGGCTCGGCGCCCGAGGCGAGCACGAAGTCCGCCGCCAACCTCACCACCCGCTCGATCACGCCGGAGGACGCGGCCATCCAGCTCGGCTTCGCCCGGCTCGTGATCGTGGTGCCCGGCTACGGCATGGCGGTCGCCCAGGCCCAGCACCAGGTCCGGGAGCTCGCGCAGCTCGTCGAGAAGAACGGCGGCGAGGTGCTCTACGCGATCCACCCGGTGGCCGGCCGCATGCCCGGCCACATGAACGTGCTCCTCGCCGAGGCCGACATCCCCTACGACAAGCTCAAGGAGATGGAGGAGATCAACGACGAGTTCAAGAACGCCGACGTGGCGCTCGTCATCGGCGCGAACGACGTCGTGAACCCGGCCGCCCGCAACGACAAGAGCTCGCCGATCTACGGCATGCCCATCCTCAACGTGGACCAGGCGAAGCAGGTCATCGTGATGAAGCGCTCGATGAACCCGGGCTTCGCGGGCATCGAGAACGAGCTCTTCTACGCCGAGAACACCTCGATGCTCTTCGGCGACGCGAAGGCCAGCCTCGCGAAGCTCGTGCACGAGATGAAGCAGGCCTGAGGCGGCACCGGCCGCCCCTCGTCGTCGCCGCCGCTGCGCGGCGGCTGCGCTCGGGGTGGCCGGCCCTTCAGTATCTGCCGAACGTGCGCTCCACGAACGCGTGGAAGCGGTGGATGCCCCGGGGCCGCGCGTACATCAGGATGCAGGCGCCGGCGACGGGCTCGATGCCCGCGCGCCGCGCCCGCGCGACGGCCTCCTCCGACTCGCTGCCGCGCTGCAGCCACAGCCGCTTCACGCCGGCGCGGGCGCAGTCGTCCACCACCCGCACGGCCTCGGCCGGCGGCACCACGCAGAGCACGCCGTCGACCGGGCCGGGCACCTGCGCCACCGAGTGGTAGCAGGGCTCGCCCTCCACCGCGTCGGCGATCTCGTTCACCGGGAACGTCTCGTAGCCGCGCTCGCGCAGCTCCTTCAGGGCGACGTTCGCGAACCCCGAGGTGCGCGAGACGCCGACGACCGCGATGCGGTGACACTCCAGGAACGACGCGATGCCCGGCTTCATGGCGGGCGATCCTGCCATCACGACCGGTCAACGTCCGCGCGGCGAGGTGACGCGCCCCGTTGCGACACCTCCTCATGCGACGCGCTTGCGAGACGGTCGCGCGCGCCCGCGCGCAGCCTGACGGAGGGTGCAGGTGCCCGCGCGGCGGGGTGCTCAGGGAACGAGCACGACCGACCCGGTCGTGGCCCGCGCCTCGAGCGCGCGGTGCGCGGCGGCCACCTCGGCCATGGGCCACGTGCGCGGCGCCGCCACCTTCACGCGCCCGTCGAGGAGCCGGTCGAAGAGCTCCTTCGCGCCGCGCTCCAGGTCGGGGCGCTTCGCGACGTAGCCGAAGACCGTGGGGCGCGTGACGTAGAGCGAGCCCTTCGCGGCGAGCGTGCGGAGATCGAAGGGCGGCACGGGGCCCGAGGCGTTGCCGTAGGCGACGAGGAGCCCGAAGGGCGCGAGGCTGTCGAGGGAGCCCTCGAACGTGGCCTTCCCCACCCCGTCGTACACGACCGGAACGCCCTCCCCGCCGGTGAGCTCCCGCACCTTCGGCGCGAAGGGCTCCCTGGAGTAGACGATCACGTGGTCGCACCCTGCCGCGCGGGCGATGGCCGCCTTCTCGTCGGACCCCGCGGTGCCGATGACCGTCGCGCCGAGTGACTTCAGCCACGGCACCATCAGGAGGCCGACGCCGCCCGCGGCGGCGTGCACGAGCACCGCCTCGCCCGCCTTCACCGGGTGGGTGCGGCGCACGAGCGCGTCGACCGTGAGCCCCTTCATGAAGGTCGCGGCCGCCGTGAGGTCGGAGACGCCGTCCGGGAGCCGGATGCAGCGGTCGGCGGGGGCGAGCCGCACCTCCGCGTAGGCGCCCGACCCGGTGAGGTAGACCACCCGGTCGCCCGGCGAGAGCCCCTGCACGCCCGGCCCGACCGCCTCGACCACGCCCGCCGCCTCGACGCCGATGACGACCGGCAGCTTCAGCGGGTAGAGCCCGGTGCGGTGGTAGGTGTCGACGAAGTTCACCGCGATGGCGGTGTGGCGCAGGCGGACCTCGCCCGCCCCCGGCGCGCCGACGGGGACGTCCTCGAGCCGGAGCACCTCCGGCCCGCCGGTCTCGTGGATCCTGATGGCCCTGGGCATGCCGGGATTCTAGGCCGGCCGGCGCGACTCGTCGCCGTCCTCGTCCGGGTCCCCGGCGTCCACCGGCGCGAAGAGCAGCGGCTGCTCGGGAGCGGCCGCGGGGAGCTCCTCGACCGACTGGAGCTTCCGGCCGATCACGCGCTGGCGCTTGTGGACCTCGGCGACGGTGTTCGACGCCTCGGTGAGCTTCTTCTCCACCTTCTGCAGCACGTCGCCGAACTTGCCCCACTCGGTCTTCACGGCCCCGAGCACCTTCCAGACCTCGCTCGAGCGCTTCGTGATGGCGAGGGTGCGGAACCCCATCTGCAGGGAGGAGAGGATGGCGGTGAGCGTGGTCGGCCCGGCGACGAGGACCTTCTGGTCCCGCTGCAGCGCCTCGACGAGCCCGGGCCGGCGCACGACCTCGGCGAAGAGCCCCTCGACCGGCAGGTACAGGATGCCGAACTCGGTGGTGCGCGGCGGGCCGAGGTACTTGTCGTGGATGTCCTTCGCGCAGCCCTTCACACGGACCTCGAGCGCCTTCGAGGCGGCCTCGACCGCCGCGGCGTCGCCGCGCTCGGAGGCCTCCACGAGCCGCTGGTGGTCCTCGATGGGGAACTTCGCGTCGATGGGCAGGTAGACCTCGCCCGAGCCGTCCTCCTGGCCGGGCATGCGGATCGCGAACTCCACCCGCTCGCCGCCCTCGCCGCGCGTCGCGACGTTCACGGCGTACTGGCTGGGCGCGAGGATCTGGTCGAGCAGGGCGCCGAGCTGGACCTCGCCCAGCGTGCCGCGGACCTTCACGTTCGAGAGCACCTTCTTGAGGTCGCCGACGCCGGTGGCGAGGTTCTGCATCTCGCCGAGGCCGCGCTGCACGGCCTCGAGCCGCTCGGAGACGAGCTTGAAGGACTCGCCGAGCCGCTTCTCGAGCGTGCCCTGGAGCTTCTCGTCGACCGTCGCCCGCATCTGCTCGAGCTTCTCGGCGTTGTCGGCCTGGAGCTTCTGGAGGCGCTCGTCCACCGCGACGCGGAGCTTGTCGAGCCGGTTCTCGTTCGACTGCGAGAGCTGCTGGATGCGCGCGCCGGCCGCCTCGAGCTCGTGCTTGAGGAGCGCCTGCGTCTCGGTGAGCCGCTTCGAGACCGTGTCGGAGAGCGCCTTCGAGGCCTGGCCCGCCTCGTCGCGGCCGCGGTCGAGCCGCTCGGCGGTGGCGCGCGACGACTCGGCGAGCGCCTCGCGGAGCTCCTCGCGCTGGGCCTGCGCCGTCTGCGTCGCCTCGGCGCGGCCGCGGGCGAGCTCGTCGCGCAGCTCGCGCTCGAGCCGCTCGATGGCGCGATCGACCGCCTCGAGCCGCGGGGTGAGCGCGGCGGTCACCTGCGCCGTCACCTGGGCCGTCACGAGCCCCGCGAGCTGGGCCGAGGCCTCGGCGGAGAGCGCCCCGGCGGACCGCCGGGAGACGGCGAAGGCGACGTAGGCCACGAGGGCAGCGACGACCAGGATGCCAGCGAGGACGAGGGTTTCCACGGGCCGCATCGTATGCCGGGGGTCGGACATGGAGCCCGGCCGGGTCGGACCGCCCTGGTAGGCTGCGGCCCCCATGAAGAAGACCATCCTCCTCCTCGGCTCCGGCGAGCTCGGCAAGGAGTTCGTCATCGCCTGCCAGCGGCTCGGGCAGCGCGTCATCGCGGTCGACTCCTACGACGGCGCGCCGGCGATGCAGGTCGCGCACGGCCGCGAGGTCGTGAACATGCTCGACGGCGCCGCGCTCGACGCCGTCGTCGCGAAGCACCGGCCCGACCTCATCGTGCCGGAGATCGAGGCCATCCGGACCGAGCGGCTCTACGACCACGAGCGGCAGGGCATCCATGTCGTGCCGAGCGCGCGGGCGGTGAACTTCACGATGAACCGCAAGGCCATCCGCGACCTCGCGGCGAAGGAGCTCGGCCTCAAGACCGCGCGCTACGCCTATGCGTCCACGCTCGAGGCGTTCCGCGCCGCCGTGAAGGAGATCGGCCTCCCCTGCGTGGTGAAGCCGCTCATGAGCTCCTCCGGGAAGGGTCAGTCGGTCGTGCGCGACGAGCCCGGCGTCGAGAAGGCGTGGGACCACGCGATGAGCGGCACGCGCGGCGATCTCCGCGAGGTGATCGTCGAGGCGTTCGTCCACTTCGACTCGGAGATCACGCTCCTGACCGTGACGCAGAAGAACGGCCGGCCGACGCTCTTCTGCCCGCCCATCGGCCACCGCCAGGAGCGGGGCGACTACCAGGAGTCGTGGCAGCCGCACGCGATGAGCGCGGCGCACCTCGCGGAGGCGCAGCGGATGGCGGGCGCCGTCACCGCCGCGCTCGGCGGGGCCGGCCTCTGGGGCGTGGAGTTCTTCCTGTCGGAGCAGGACGGCGTCTACTTCTCCGAGCTCTCGCCGCGCCCGCACGACACCGGGATGGTCACGCTCGCCGGGACGCTGCCGCTCTCCGAGTTCGAGCTGCACGCGCGCGCGGTGCTGGGGCTGCCGATCCCCGAGCCCGAGCTCCTGCGCGCCGGCGCGAGCGCGGTGATCCTCGCCGAGAAGGACGGTGTGCCGGAGGTGAGCGGGCTCGAGGAGGCGCTCGCGCCGGTGGAGGGCGCGCCCGGGCCGGGCGTCGACGTCCGCATCTTCGGGAAGCCCACCACCCGCCCCCACCGCCGGATGGGCGTCGCGCTCGTGAACGCGCCCGTCGGGACGGACCCGAAGGCGCTCGTCGCACAGGCGCAGGCCGTCGCGGCGAAGGTGAAGGTGCACGGACGGTAAGGGCGCGGCCGCCTCACACCCGCTCCGCGCGCGTTCGTCCGAACTGCCCGTCCTTCCAGACGACGCCGTTCACGCGGATCTCGACGGCCTCGGGGAACACGCCGGTGATGGTCGCGAAGCCCTCGTGGACGACGACGAGGTGGTGGTAGGCGCACAGGGGCATGCGGTTCCAGTCGTCGTCCGAGCCGCCTCGGCTTCTGAACTCGATGTGGTGGCCGTGCGCGCTGCGCCGGCTGCAGCCGGGGAAGCAGCAGCGGTGGTACTTCGCGCGCTGCTTCTGGGAGACGGTCTTCGGCCTGTTCCGCTCGGTGCACCAGGCCTGGATGAAGTGGCGCGCGAGCTCGGCGAGGAAGGCGCCGTCGAGGCGCAGGTTCTCGAGGGAGGGGGCGCACGCCGGATCCTGCGGCACCCGCTTCATCAGGGAGACCTCGAACGCCTGCTCGAGGAGGACCGCGACGCTCCGCGGCACCCGCGCCTCGAAGATCTTCAGCGCAGACATCTGCCGGTCGAGCTTCCCCTGGACGACCTCCCGGAGCTCGACCACGGTCAGCTTCTCGGCCCGCTGGGCCAGCTGGAGGAGGTCGACCTGGGGGACGTCCTTCAGGAGGAGGAGCTTCGAGTAGGTGAGCCCCATCTCCTTCGCCACCCGGAGCTCCGGCTTCTCCCAGAGGTGCTTCTCGAGTGCCGCCCGGGTCTCGAGGGTCCGGGCCGGCACGCCCAGCCGCTCGGTCGCGTAGTGTCGGAAGTCCACGAAGCCGGCTTCCTTGTGGGTGTGCGTCCCCTTCACGACCGCCGAGCACCAGCCCATGAAGTCGTCCCAGGCCTTGAGCTCGCCGCAGATGCCGAGCGCGGTCGCCAGGAGCTCCTCGTCGGTCGCGCGCTCGAAGGGATCGAGCTCGAGGGCCGGCACCGCGTGGACGGGGTCGAGGTACTCCCAGGAGGAGGTCTCCGCCTCCAGCTTCGCCTCGGCCGCGTCCCGCTTCGTCTGGATGTCGAGCGGGTTCAGCCGCCGCTCCACGGTCCGCTCGGCCTCGCGGGCGGTCCACTCGTCGCCAGGGTTGTCCGATAGATACTCCTGCGCGAGGGCCTCGAGCTGGACGTGCCGGTGCGGGCTCTCGACGAGCTCGGCGGCGAGCGCGAGGCCCTCGTGGAGGACCGCGCGGTCTGCGTCGGTGATCGGTACCCTGAGCCGCACCCACGGCTCCTCGTCGGCCTCCGCCTTCTCGGCCGCGGCGTCCGGACCCGGCAGCGCCTTCCGATCCTTCGGCGCCTCCTTCACGAGCTGCTTGAGCTTCCGGACAGACTCGACCTTCGCGCGCTCGACCCAGCGCCCCTCCTCTTCCCCGACGGCGACCGGGAGGACCACGAGCGCCGCCGAGGGGGTCACCACGCCCTCGTACGCCGCGGCCTTCAGGAGCGGCCGGTCCCGCAGCGCCCTCGCGAGCTGCGCCGCCACCTGCGCCGAGCGCCGGCGGACGCCGAGGAGGTTCTCGGTGAGGTCGCCGAGGTTCGAGAAGCCCAGCCGGCCGAGCCGATGGCCCCCTGTTTCCGAACTGCCTGCGAGCTCCGCGAAGAGCTCGCCGAGGCTGAGCTCGAGCGCGCAGCGCATGCGCGCGGCCTGCGCGACCGCGCGCTCGAACTTCTCGGGCCCGCCCTCGCCGCGCAGGACCATCTCCCTGAGCTCGAGCATCGTGAACGAGGGGTACTCCCAGCGCGGTGCGCGCAGATCCGAGCGATCGCCGAGCGGGCCGCGGCGGGCGGAGTCGTTCGCCGCGGTGTCGTTCGAGGCCGTCGCGTCGACACCCGGAGTGAATTCCGGTGCCGTCGCTGCGTCGAGCTCGCTGACCGCGCACCCATCCATGCCCGCGATCCTGCCACCCCGGTCTGACAGTGGAACCGCACGATCCGGCTGGGGCTCAGGGCTGATCCGAGGATCGGCACCGTCCGATCCGCGGACCTACCGGACGTACGGCGGACCTCTGGGGCCCCGCCGCGATGCGTACGGCGGACCTCTGGGGCCCCGCCGCGATGCGCGGATGTCTGCGCCGGCCACCCGTCCGGGCGGCGTGTCCCGACGAGGGCAAGCCGACTTGCCGCCGACGAGGTGCCGGAGGCGATGCGGGCGTCGGCCCACGCATGGGGCTCCACGGACGCACCCCATCCGTCCAATTCCCGTCACAACCGCCCCGCGCCGCCCTCCCTGGTGCACCTCATCCCCGGAGGACCCATGCGCCCCCTCACCGCCCTCGTCGCCCTCGCGCTCGCCGCCGTCGCCATGCCCGCCCGGGCCGAGGCCGACCCCGAGGCCGACGCCATCCGCCGCGCCGCGCTCGACTACATCGAGGGCTGGTACGAGGCCGACCCCGCGCGGATGGCGCGGGCGGTCCACCCCGAGCTCGCGAAGCGCATCGTCGTGACCGAGGACGGCGCGAGCCGGGTCGAGCAGATGGGCGCCTCGAAGCTCGTCGCCAACGTGCGGCGCGGCGGTGGGAAGGACACCCCCGCCGAGCGCCGGCAGAAGGACGTGACGATCCTCGACCGGTTCGAGAACGCCGCGAGCGTGAAGGTCGTCGCGTCCGACTGGATCGACTACCTGCACCTCTCGAAGTTCGACGGGCGCTGGGTCATCGTGAACGTGCTCTGGGAGCGCAAGCCCAAGGCGAAGTGAGCCCGCGCAGACGTCTGCGCCGGGTCGACCCGCCCTGCCGCCCTCCCCGCCGGCCTTTCGGCTATCCTGCCCCGCCATGCGCCTGAAGACCCTCGCCCGCCTCGCCACCCTCGGGGCCGCCCTCGCCCTGCCCGCCGCGGCCGTCCCCTGCACGAGCATCGTGGTCGCGCCGGGACCGACGACCGACGGCTCCTCGTACCTGACCTACGCCGCGGACTCGCACGAGCTCTACGGCGAGCTCGTCCACGTGCCGGCCGGCGTGCACCGGCCGGGCGAGACGCGCGAGATCATCGAGTGGGACTCCGGGAAGTCCCTCGGCCGGATCCCACAGGCGCCGGTGACGTACAACGTCGTCGGCCACATGAACGAGCACCAGGTCTCGATCGCCGAGTCCACGTTCACGGGGCGAAAGGAGCTCAAGGACCCGAAGGGCGGCGTCGACTACGGGAGCCTGATGTGGCTCGGCCTCGAGCGCGCGAGGACCGCGCGCGAGGCGATCCAGGTGATGACGTCGCTCGTCGAGCAGCACGGCTACGCCTCGACCGGCGAGTCGTTCTCGATCGCGGACCCGAGGGAGGCCTGGGTCCTCGAGATGATCGGCAAGGGCCCGGAGAGGAAGGGCGCGGTCTGGGTGGCCCGCCGCGTCCCCGACGGCCACGTGCTCGCCCACGCGAACTACGCCCGCATCCGCCAGTTCCCGCTCGACGACCCGAAGAACACCCTCTACGCGAAGGACGTCATCGCCTTCGCGCGCGAGAAGGGCTTCTTCAAGGGCGCCGACGCCGAGTTCTCCTTCGCCGACGCCTACGCGCCGATCTCGTTCGGCGCGCTGCGCGGCTGCGAAGCCCGGGTCTGGAGCGTGTTCCGCCGCGTCGCGCCGTCCCTGGGCCTCGGGCCGGAGTACGCGCTCGGCGCCCCGGGCGCGCCGCGCCTGCCGCTCTGGGTGAAGGCCGAGCAGCCGCTCGGCGTCCGCGACGTCATGGCGCTCATGCGCGACCACTTCGAGGGCACGCCGCTCGACCTCTCGAAGGGCGTCGGCGCGGGGCCGTTCGAGCTGCCCTACCGCTGGCGGCCCATGAACTTCACCGTGGACGGGAAGAAGTACGTCCACGAGCGCGCCATCTCGACGCAGCAGACCGGCTACTCGCTCGTCGCCCAGGGGCGCGCGGCGCTGCCGGGCCCCATCGGCGGCGTGCTCTGGTTCGGCCTCGACGACACCTACTCGACCGTCTACGTGCCGCAGTACGCCGGCAACCGCGCCGTCCCGAGGTCGTTCGGCGTGGGCGCCGGGAGCTTCCAGGAGTTCTCCTGGAACTCGGCGTTCTGGGTCTTCAACTTCGTCGCGAACTGGGCCTACGGCAGCCGGTACGCGGACGTGATCCGGGACGTGCAGGACGTCCAGCAGGAGCTCGAGGGCGGGTTCGTCGCGCGGCAGGCGGAGCTCGAGAAGGCCGCGCTCGCGCTGTGGGCGCAGTCCCCCGGGCTCGCCCGCGACCACCTCACCGCCTACTCGGTCGAGCAGGGCGACCTCGTGACCGCGCGCTGGCGGAAGCTCGGCGAGCGGCTCGTCTGGAAGTACCTCGACGGCAACGTGCGCGACGCCCAGGGCAAGGTCACCCACCCGCCCTACCCGGCGCACTGGCAGAAGCGCATCGCGGACGAGGGCGGGGACCTGTTGCTCGTGAAGCCGCACCCGGGCGAGCCGGAGCGGTGACGCTTCCGGGGCCCGCGTCGCATTGACGCAGGCGGGGCGCCGCGCGGCTCTGACAGCGTGGCCGCATGGCCCACGCGCACGCGCGCTCCGCCTACGAGCGCCTCACCGAGCGGCTCAACCGCTTCCCGCAGGGCGCCCCGCCGTCCGAGGCGCTCTTCGCGATCCTGAAGCTCCTCTTCAGCGAGCGCGAGGCCTCGCTGGTCTCGGTGCTCCCCCTGAGGCCGTTCCGGGCCGAGGCGGCCGCCGGGCGCTGGAAGGTCCCGCTCGCCGAGGCGCAGCGGGTGCTCGAGGCGCTCGCGGCGCGCGCGCTCCTCGTCGACGTCGAGGGCCCGGAGGGCACCGAGTACGTCCTCCCGCCGCCCATGGCCGGGTTCTTCGAGTTCTCGATGATGCGGGTGCGCGCGGACGTGGACCAGCGGGCGCTCGCCGAGCTCTTCTACCAGTACCTCAACGTCGAGGAGGACTTCGTCCGGGAGCTGTTCGGGCGCGGCGAGACCCGCCTCGGCCGCGCGTTCGTCTCCGAGCCCGCGCTCCCCGGCGGCGACGCGCTGCACGTCCTCGACTGGGAGCGGGCGAGCGAGGTCGTGAAGACCGCGACCGTGCGCGGGATCTCGATGTGCTACTGCCGGCACAAGATGGAGCACGTCGGCCGCGCCTGCGACGCGCCCATCGACATCTGCATGACCTTCAACACCTCGGCGGCCTCGCTCGTGCGCCACGGCCACGCGCGGGAGGTCGACGTCGCCGAGGGGCTCGACCTCCTCGCCCGGGCGCGCGATCGCGGGCTCGTGCAGTTCGGGGAGAACGTGCGCGAGGGCGTCAACTTCATCTGCAACTGCTGCGGATGCTGCTGCGAGGCGATGATCGCGCAGCGGCGCTTCGCCTCGATGCACCCGGTCCACACGACGGCCTTCCTCCCGGAGGTCGACGCGGAAGCCTGCAACGGGTGCGAGAGGTGCGTGCGGGCCTGCCCGGTCGAGGCGATGGCCGCGGTCTCGGCGAACGACCCGAAGAAGCCGAGGCGCAGCGTGGCCCGGCTCGAGGCGGACCGGTGCCTCGGCTGCGGCGTCTGCGTGCGGGCCTGCAGCCAGGGGGCGCTCACGCTCGTCGAGCGCGGCGCGCGGGAGCTCACCCCGCTCGACGGCGCCCACCGGGCCGTGCTGATGGCGATCGAGCGCGGCACGCTCCAGGACCTCCTCTTCGACAACCGGCTCCTCTTCTCGCACCGCGCGCTCGCCGCGTTCCTCGGCGCCGTGCTGAAGCTCCCGCCCGCGAAGCGCTTCCTCGCGACCGAGCAGGTCCGCTCGCGCTACCTCGAGGCGCTGGTGCGCCGGTTCGCGAGCTGAGGCGGCTCACCCGGCGCGACGCCCGCCACCGGGGCAATTCGCCGCACCTCGTGACCTTGGGTGAAGTCGCTCGCTCCTTCGCCGCCGACCCTCACCCGCGGTCCGCGGCGGGACGGCACCTCTCGTGCACCTCTCGCCGGCGCGTGCAGCTTTCCGCAGTGACACCGCGGCCCGATCGCTGGGTCGCACCTACTCAGGGTCGGATGCGTCCGACCCAGACCGCGAGGAGAAGGGCATGAAGGGGACGATCATCACGTGCGTGCAGGGCATGGTCGAGAAGAAGCACGGGGCCGCGGCGTGGGCGAAGGTGCTCGAGGCCGCCGGCTTCCCGAAGGGCTCGGTGTTCGTCCCGGGCGGTGACCTTCCGGACGACAAGGCCATGAAGATCCTGACCTCGGTCGGGCCCTCCACCGGCATGTCGATGGACCAGGTCATGGAGACCTTCGGCGACTACTGGGCGAACGACTACGCGAGCAAGATGTACGCGCCCTACTTCTCGCAGGCGAAGACCGCGATGGAGTTCCTCCTCGGCATGGACTCGCTGCACCAGCGGGTCACGAAGTCCACCGCCAACGCCCACCCGCCGCAGTTCAGCTACGAGAGCGTGACCGAGAAGTCGTTCGTGATGGTCTACCACTCGGCGCGCGGCCTCGACGGCCTCATCCCCGGCCTCGTGAAGGGCGTGGCCCGCCGCTACGGGACGACCTGCACGGTCCAGAAGGTCGGCCCGGCGAAGTACAAGGTCGCCTTCGCGTAGCCCGGCGCGGGCGGGCAGCCGCCGCGGACGGGATCCGCTATCCTCGCCGCCATGACGCTCCGGTCACTCGGGCTCCTGGCGGCGCTCCTCTCCCTCCCCGGCGCGGCCCGCGCCGAGCGCGAGCTGCACTGGAGGCGGCTCGACGTCGAGGCGACGCTCGACGCGAAGGGCCTCCTGCACGTCCGCGAGCGCCAGGTGATGGTCCTCACCGGCGACTGGAACGGCGGCGAGCGCCGGTGGACGTTGCACGAGGGCCGGGCGGTGCTGGTCGAGGGGATGGCGCGCCTCGACGGGCCCTCCCGCGCGGTGCCGATGGTCGAGGGCGACCTCGACGCGGTCGACCACTTCAGGATGACCGACCCCTCGACCGTGCGCTGGCGCGCGAGGAGGCCGTCGGACCCGCCCTTCGCGAGCACCGAGCTCACGTACGAGCTCCGCTACGTGCTCACCCGCGTGGTCCGGCCGTCCGAGCGGAACGAGCCCGGGCTCTTCTTCCTGGAGCACGACTTCGGGATGCCGGACCGGACGGGCGTCATCGAGACGGTCACGGTGCGGCTCGCGCTCGATCCCGCCTGGCGGACGGAGGGCGGGGACGCGGGCCCGATCACCTACGAGACCGAGGGCGTCGCGCCCGGCCAGAGCGTGACCCTCTCCCAGGTGCTCGTGCACGACGGGTCGGTCACCCCGGACGTCTGGACCCCGCCGCCACCGCCGGAGCCCGCGCCGCCGTTCGAGCCACGGTTCAGGCTGCCCCTCCTCTGCTTCGCGGCGGCGCTGCTCGTCGCCGCGTGGGGCTGGCTGCGGCGCGACGCCGGCCTGCGGGGCCTCGGCGCCGCCGCCCCCGCGGTGGACGCCGCGTTCCTCGATCGGCACGTCTGGTCGCTGCCGCCCGAGGTCGTCGGCGCCGCCTGGGACGACAAGGTCGGCTCGCCGGAGGTCTCGGCGGTGCTCGCGCGGATGGCCGCGGAGGGGAAGCTCGAGGTCAGCTCGACCTCGAAGCTGATGGGGCTCGTGCAGGACGTCCGCATGAAGCTCAAGGTCGACCGGAAGAAGCTCCCCGGCTACGAGAACGCGCTCGTCGCGGGGCTCTTCCCGAACGGCGACGAGACGAGCTCGGCCGCCATCCGCGCCCACTACTCGAGCCGCGGCTTCGATCCCTCCACCCGCATCTCGAGCGACCTCCAGGCGAAGGTCCACGGGATGTACGCGCGCGAGGGCGGCTCCCCCGCGCCCGGCACGACCACGAAGCCGGCCCGCTGGCCGCGCTGGCTCGCGTTCGTGCTCACGGCGGGCGGCGTCGGCGCTGCGGCCGTGGGCATGTTCGCGGGCGAGCACCCGCTCCTCGTGTTCGGCCCGCCGTTCGTCGGCACGTTCGTGGTGACCTTCGCCGCGCTCGGCGCGAGCGCCCACGCGCGCGCGGTCACCCGCCGCGGCGTCCTCCTCTTCGTGGCCGCGCTCCCGCTCCTCCTGCTGCTCGCCGTGGTGCTGTACTTCGCCTGGAACCCGGTGCTCGACGAGGAGGGCGGGCTCTCCGTGGGCCGCTGGGCCGTCCTCGAGGCGGCGCTCCTCTGGGCCGCCGCGGTGGTGGCCACCGCCGGCGCGGCCCGGTCGCGGCTCGTCCCTGGCGAGGTCACCGTCCGCCGGCGCCTCTCGGCCGCGCGGGACTGGCTCGCCGCCGAGCTCGCGAAGCCGCAGCCCGCGCTCTCCGACGCCCGGCTGCCGTACCTCGTCGCCCTCGGTCTCGGGCCGGGCATCGACCGCTGGCTGAAGGCCTTCGGCCCGTCCGCGACGCGCCTCACCTCGAACACCGGCATCGGGAGCGACGGCTTCGGCGACCGCGCGACCTCGTCGGGCGGCCTCGGCTCCACCTGGACCGGCGGCGGCGGCGCGTTCTCCGGCGGCGGCGCGAGCGGCACCTGGAGCGCGCTCGCCTCGGTCTCGTCCGGCGTCTCCGCCCCGTCGAGCTCGTCGTCGGGCTCGTCGGGATCCTTCTCGTCGAGCTCGTCGTCCTCGAGCTCGGGCGGCGGCGGAGGTGGCGGGTGGTGAGCGCACCGGACGGCCTCCCCCTCGAGTTCTACCGGCAGGGCGACGCGTACGGGTTCCTCTCGAACTTCGCCCCGTTCCCGATCGACCTCGACGGGAGGACCTGGCCCACGACCGAGCACTACTTCCAGGCGCAGAAGTTCCGCGGCACGCCGTCGGAGGAGCGCGTCCGCGCCGCGCCCTCGCCCGGCGACGCCGCGCGCATGGGCCGCAACCTGCCCGGGCTGCGCGCCGACTGGGAGGACGTGAAGGACGAGGTGATGCTCGTCGCGCTCCGCGCGAAGTTCGGCCAGCACGCGAAGCTGAAGCGGCTCCTCCTCGAGACCGGGGAGCGCCCGCTCGTCGAGCACACGACGAACGATCGCTACTGGGCGGACGGCGGAGACGGCTCGGGGAAGAACCGCCTCGGCGCGCTGCTCATGGTCGTTCGCGACGAGCTCCGGGCGGCGCCGGGCCACCGCTGATCCGCCGCCGCCCCGCTCGACGCTCACCTCCTCGGCCGCCCCCGGTCGCACAGCGTCGCGGCGTCGCCGCGGGTGAAGTCGGCGATCCAGTTCGTCTCCCAGGTGGCGTGGTCATAGGAGAAGGCCTGCTCCCAGCGCGCGTGGTTGCGGTCGAGCTTGGTCCAGAGGTAGCGGACCTCGACCGGGCGCTCGCCGTCGCGATCCCGCGCGTAGAACTCGCCCCGGTCGCCCTGGAAGCCGCCGACGGTCGGGATCGGGTCGAGCCGTCCGCTCGCGCCGTTGACCCAGTAGATCGACCACTGGCGGCGCTCGCGGTCGAACGTGCGCACGGTGAGCCCGGCGCGCCGCTGGGTCGGCATGTACAGCTCGTCGATGGTGGAGGCGCCGTCGAGGTACGGGGTCGCGCACAGCGTCGCGGGGAAGTCGTTCCAGTCCGTGCTGCCGACGCCGCGCGCGGCGAGGCGGTGCTGGAGGGTCTGCCACCCTCCCTCGAAGTACGCGAAGTCGTCGATGGAGCCCTGGCGCTCCATCGTGAAGCCGGGCGGGACGGGGGAGGAGGCCCCGGCGGGGGTGCCGGCGTGGCTGCAGCCGGCGAGCGTGAGGGTCAGCGCGGCGAGGAGGTGTGGTAGGTGGTTCATGGCGCGCATCCTGGGCGCCCCGCGCGCCGGCTCAAAACGAGGACTTCTCGACGTGATCGTGAACCGGGCTTGAAATGGCGCCGCCGCCGCCCCTCGACGCCCTGCACGTGCTGGCGACCTGCGTGCGCCACGGGAGCTTCTCCAGCGCCGCCCGCGAGCTCTGCCTGACCCCGAGCGCGGTGAGCGCCCGGATCCGCACCCTCGAGGCCCAGCTCGGCGTGCCGCTCTTCGAGCGCCGCGGGCCGCAGCTCTCGGCGACGGCGCAGGGCCGCCTGCTCGCCGGCACCGTGGACGAGGCCGTGGCCGCGGTGCGAAAGGCCGTCGACCAGGCCCGCACGCTGAAGCGGGCGCTCCGGGTGACGTGCGCGCCGGCGTTCGCGACCCGCTGGCTCGTGCCGCGCCTCGCCGCCTACCAGGCGACGCCCGGCGCCGTCCCGGTCGCGCTCAACGCCACCGACGCCGCGCTGCCGCCCGACCGCTTCGACGTGGCGATCCGCAGCGCCGCCTCGCCGCCCCGGGCACGCCGCGCTCGCCCTGCTCGCCGACCAGGGCACGCCGATGCTCGCCCCGTCGCTGTGGGGCGCGGCGCGGCGCGCGCCGTCGCCGCGCCGCCTCCTCGAGCTGCCGCTCCTCGCCGACGAGCGCTGGCCGGGCTGGTTCGCCCGCGCGGGCCTGCGCGCCGGCGCGCCACGGGCCCCGTCCGCCCGCTTCGCGAGCTACGAGCTCGAGGCCGCGGCGGCGGTGGCCGGCGTCGGGGTGGCGCTGCTCTGCCCGCTCCTCTACGGCCCGCTCGTGGAGAGCGGCGCGCTCGTCGCGCCGTCGTCGAGCACACCGGGAACGACCGGTACTGGGCGGACGGCGGGGATGGGGCCGGCAAGAACCGGCTGGGGGAGCTCCTCGTGCAGGTCCGCGAGGAGCTCCGGACCTCCGGCTAGGGCTACCTCAGCCGCGCCACGATCTCCTCGAGCGCCGCGCGCGAGGGCCGCGTCGCGGCCTCGGGCAGCGTCGCGAGCGGCTCGTCCACGAGCTTGAGACCGTCGACGAACGTCGGCGCCTTCGTGTCGGCGAAGAGCACGCCGGTGAGGACCTCGCCCTTCCGGCCCGCCTCCATGAGGCGCGCGACGGCGCGGATGCGATCGGTCGGGTCGTAGCCTTCCTCGAGCTTCTTGAGGCGCAGCTTCGAGCCGTCGTGCATGTCGACGTCGATCGTGGTCCCCGGCTCGTAGCTGACCTCGATGTTCTCGTAGGCCGGGATGAAGCTGAGCTCCTGGAGCGGGGCGTCGTGGTCCTTCATGTACTCGTAGGACTTCGTCGAGCCCTCGTGGTCGTTGAAGGTCACGCAGGGCGAGACCACGTCGAGGAGCGCGGTGCCGCGGTGGGCGATGGCGCCCTTCAGCATCGCGGAGAGCTGGCGCTTGTCGCCGGAGAAGCTCCGGCCCACGAACGTGGCGCCGAGCTGGATCGCCATCGCGCAGACGTCGATGGGCGGCAGGTCGTTCGCCACCCCGCCCTTGAGCGTCGAGCCCACGTCGGCGGTGGCCGAGAACTGGCCCTTCGTGAGGCCGTACACGCCGTTGTTCTCGACCACGTAGACCATCGGCACGTTGCGGCGCATGAGGTGCACGAACTGGCCGACGCCGATCGAGGCCGTGTCGCCGTCGCCGGAGACGCCGAGGGCGAGGAGCCCCCGGTTCGCGAGCACCGCGCCGGTCGCGACCGAGGGCATGCGCCCGTGGACCGAGTTGAACGCGTGGGAGCGCGAGAGGAAGTAGGCCGGGCTCTTCGAGGAGCAGCCGATGCCCGACAGCTTCGCCACGCGCTCCGGCTCTACGCCGAGGTCGTAGAACGCGTCGACGATCCGCTCGGAGATGGCGTTGTGGCCGCAGCCGGCGCACAGCGTGGTCTTGCCGCCGCGGTAGTCGAGCACAGCGAGGCCGAGGCGGTTGACCTTGGCGGGCGGGGCCGGGGGCTTCACGGGGTCGGCCATGGCTACCTCCCCTCCTTCTCTTCGCGGGCGGCGATCTCGCCGGTCACGCTGCGCGCGTCGAGCGGCAGGCCGTGCACGTGGGCCACGGACCTCAGGCGCACGAGGAGCTCCGGCGGCAGGTCGATCTTCATGAGCGCGGCGAGCTGGGCGTCGCGGTTCTGCTCGACCACGTAGACCCGGTCGTGCGCCCGCACGAAG
Organism: Anaeromyxobacter sp.; assembly: GCA_046351695.1. Taxonomy (GTDB): domain Bacteria; phylum Myxococcota; class Myxococcia; order Myxococcales; family Anaeromyxobacteraceae; genus Anaeromyxobacter. Next base: position 144,878 of record JAXLYA010000007.1, read on the forward strand.
GCCTCGACCTCGTCGTGGAAGGGCCAGGCCCGCACGCGGAGGTGATCGGTCTCGAGCCCGCGCTCGGCGCGGAGCTGGGCGCGGCTCTCGTCGACCGCGAACTGCGAGGAGCCGTAGGAGATGACGCCGACCTTCGCCCCGGCGCCGCTCCGCACCGGCACGGGCAGGTGCACGCGCCCGGCGTGCAGCTTCTTCGCGAGGCGGGCCATGTTGGCCTCGAAGATTTCGTGGTTCTCCGAGTAGACCGCCGCGTCGTCGTGGCCGGTGCCGCGCGTGAAGTACGAGGCCTTCGGGTGGCGCGTGCCGGGCAGCGTGCGCCAGCCGATCCCGTCGCCGTCCACGTCGCGGTACCGGGCGAACCCGCCCGCCTGCTCGAGCGCCGCGGCGTCGAGCACCTTCCCGCGGTCCATCGGCCGGTCCGGGTACTCGAACGGCTCGCCCATCCAGACGTTCATTCCGAGATCGAGGTCGGTGAGCACGAACACCGGCGTCTGGAGCCGCTCCGCGACGTCGAACGCCTGCGCGCCCATCGTGAAACACTCCTCGACCGAGCCCGGCAGGAGGATCGGGTGGCGGGTGTCGCCGTGGGAGAGGAAGGCCGTGGAGAGGAGGTCCCCCTGCGCGGTGCGGGTGGGGAGGCCGGTGGACGGGCCGACGCGCTGCACGTCGAACACGACCGCCGGGATCTCGGCGAAGTAGCCCAGCCCCGCGAACTCGGACATGAGCGAGATGCCCGGGCCGCTCGTCGCGGTCATCGCGCGGGCGCCCGCCCAGCCGGCGCCGAGCACCATGCCGATCGCGGCGAGCTCGTCCTCGGCCTGCACGACGGCGTAGGTCGCCTTGCCGTCCGGGCCGGTGCGCGTCCGCCTCAGGTGGCCGATGAGCCGCTCGACGAGCGAGGACGACGGCGTGATGGGGTACCAGGTCACGACCGTCACGCCGCCGAAGAGCGCGCCGAGGGCGCACGCCTCGTTGCCGTCGACCATGATCTTGCCGGCGTTCCGATCCATCCGCTCGACGCCGAAGCGGTCCTTCTTCTCGAGCTTCCCGGCGTGCTCGAAGCCGGCGCGCGCGGCGGCGACGTTGAGATCGCGCGCCTTCGCCTTCTTGTCGAAGACGCGGCCGATGGCCTTCTCCACCTCGGCCATCTCGATGCCGAGCAGGCGCGCGAGGACGCCCACGTAGGCCATGTTGCGGAGGAGCTTCTTGACCTTGGCGTCGGTCCCCAGCCCGTCGACCACCTTGTCGAAGGCCACCGGGTAGAGCACCACGTCGTCGCGCACGGCCTCGAGCGCGAGCGGGGCGTCGTAGACGACCGCGCTCCCGGGCGCGAGCCCGCGCACGTCCTCCTTCGCGGTGTCCGGGTTCATCGCGACGAGGACGTCGATCTCCTTCTTCCTCGCGATCCAGCCGTCCTTCGACGCGCGGATCGTGTACCAGGTCGGGAGCCCGGCGATGTTGGAGGGAAAGAGGTTCTTCCCGGAGACCGGGATGCCCATCTGGAACAGGGCCCGCAGGAGGACGGAGTTCGAGCTCTGGGAGCCCGACCCGTTCGCGGTCGCCACCTGGATCGACAGATCGTTGATGGAACGCACGGCCGGGTTCTAACGGCGGGTTCCCCCGAAGTCACGAGGGGGGCCCGGACGTGACGTCCGGGCGCCTACCGCGGCGCGGCGTCCGCCTCGAGCCGGCGGGCCTCCTCCTCGCGGCGGGCGGCCTGCCCCGGCTCGCCCGCGCGCACGTGGGCGGCGGCGGCGAGGCGCAGCTCGGCCGCCGCCCGCGCGGCGGCCCCGATCCGGACCGCGGCGTCGGCCGCGCGGCGGTGGAGCTCCGCGGCCTCCGCGGGTGCACCGCCGGTGCGATCCGCGGTGCGCGCGGCCCCGGCGAGCGCCTCGTAGAGCCCGGCGCCGTCCTCGAGCGCGCGGTAGCCGTCGGCGGCGGACCGGTAGAGGCCGGCCGCGGCCGCGTCGTTCGCGCGCTCGGCGCGGCGCGCGCGGTTGAGCGCGAGCGGCGCGGCGACCGCGGGCTCCTTGCCCGCGAGGGCCTGGGCGGCGTCGAGGTGGCCGCGGGCGGACGCCTCGTCGCCGAGGGCGGCGAGGCCCACGTGCGCCAGGGCCTCGCCCGGCCGGTCGCCCGAGGAGCGGGCGGCCGCGAGCGCTCGGTCGAGCGCCGCCTGGACCGCGGCGTCGCCGGCGTCCTGCCGGGCGCGCGCGAGCGCGAGGAGCGCCTTCACCTCGAGCTTCGCCTCCCCCACCGCGGCGGCGGTGCGGGCGGCGTCGTCGAGCTCCACGGCCGCCTCGCGCGGGAGGCCGGCAGAGAGGTAGGCGATCCCGAGCCGGTAGCCGAGGTCGGCGGCGAGCCTGCGGTCGTCGCCCGCCCGGGCGGACGCGAGCGCCCGCGCGTACGAGCGCGCGGCGCCCGCGGGGTCGCCGACGGCGCGGGCCTCGTCGCCCGACGCCCCGAGGAGCCGGGCCTGCTCGACCGGCGAGGGCGGCCGCTGCGGCGCGCCGCAGGCGACGAGGGCGAAGATGACCCCGCTCACCCTGAGCGTAGCCGTGGCGAAGCCGCGGCGGAGTCGAAGGGCGGGCCTCACGGCTTCACCTCGCCCTTCGTGGGCACCGGGGCCGCGCGGTCGAGCACCGCCGGGGGCTCGGGGAGCGGCGCCGGGTCCTCCACGTTGCCGCGGAGCAGCCAGTGGCGCTGCACCGCCTCGAGCGTCTGGTTCGTCCGCAGCAAGAGCCGCTGCGTCTGATCGAGCATCGCCGGCAGGTCGTCGGCGCGCTTGCGCAGCTCCGCGGAGACCACCGAGCCGTCGTCGCCGATCTTGCCGGCCGCGACGAGGAGCCGCTGGACGTCGCCCCAGCTCCGGTGGACGTCGTCGAGGAGGCGGGTCACCCGCTCGTGCATCGCAGGGTCGGTCACGATCTTCCCGGCGGTCCCCTCCCCCTTGCGCACCGAGGCGAGGAGCCCCTCGAGCTCGCCCACCACGCCCGCCGCGCGCGCGATGACGCGCTCCTGCTCCGCCTGGGCGGCGAGCGCGGAGCCGCGCGCGAGCAGGTTCGCCGCGTGGGTGCCGGCCTTCCCCTGCTCGGCCTGGGCGAGGAGCGCGTTCGTGTGGTGGAGGAGCTCGGTGACCTCCGCGGTCAGCGCCGGCAGATCGGTGCCGAGCTCGCGGAGCACGCCCTCGAGCTCGGCGAGGAGGTCCCCCTGGGTGATGCCGGGCAGCTCGAAGTCGTCGGGCACCGCCGGCGCGTCGCCGCCCGGGGTGAGCTCGATGGCGAGGTCGCCGACGAGGCCGGCGATCGGCACGCGGAGGATCGCCTTCGAGTCGGCGCGCAGCGAGGTGCGCGCGGCCTGCCGCACGCGCATGCGCACGCGGGCGTGGCCGTCCTTCTCGTTCTTCACGTCCTCGACCTGGCCGACGCTCTCGCCCGCGAGCCGCACCGGGACGCCGGGGTGGATGACGGTCGCCTTCTCGGCGGCGAACAAGGCCTGGACCTCGACGCGCCGCTCGAACCAGCGCTGCGCGTTGCCGAGCACGACGATGCTGCCGAGCGCGACGACCATCGAGCCGAGGACGAACAGGCCGACGATCTCGCGCATGTAGCGGAACTGGAAGGGCTCGCGCAGGCTCATGGCTGTCTCGGGGGGTGGCGGAGGTGGAGGACGCGCGCCTGGAGCGCCATCGGCACGTCGTACTCGTGCGAGGTGGCGAGCACCGCGGCGCCGAGCGCCTTGGCGGTGGCGGCGAGGCGGCCGGCGACGTCGCCGGCGTCGTGCGGGTCGAGGTCCTCGGTGGGGTCGTCGAGGAGCAGGACGGAGGGCTCGAGCACCGCGGCGCGCGCGAGCGCCGCGCGGCGGCGGACGGACATCGAGGCGAGCGGCGGGATGACGGCGGGCAGCTCGTCAAGGCCGAACCGGGCCGCGCTCCGGGTGGCCGCCTCGAGGGCCTCCTCGCGCGGGACGTGCCGGTGCCAGAGGACCGGGAGCACGAGGTTCTCGCGGATGGGCAGGTTCGAGACGAGCGCGCCGTGGCGGGGCAGGTAGCCGACGCCGGCGAGGAGGCGCTCGCCCGCCCGCTTTGCGAGCGCGAGGACGTCCTCGCCGAGGAGGCGCACCGTGCCGCGCGCCGGCACCTCGAGCCCGACCAGCGAGCGCAGCACGACCGTGCCGATCTCGGGCGGCGCGGAGATGACGACCGCCTCGCCCGCGGCGACCTCGAGGTCGAGGCCCTCCACGAGCGGCCGGCCCGAGCGATCGAGGAGCGTGACCCCGCTCAGCTGGACGACGGCGCTCACGGGGTCACAGGGCGTACGCGAGGGCCGAGACGAGCCCGTCCCAGACGAAGACCGCGGTCATGGAGCGGACCACCGCGCGCGAGACCGACGGCGGCACGGCGGTGATGGAGCGGGCGGCGGAGAGCCCCTCCTCGCAGGAGATCGCGGCCATGAGGAGCCCGGGCACGGCGGTCTTCGCGAGGACCACGAGGTGGTCCACCGGCTGGAGGTTCGTGCCGACGATGTCGAGGACGGCCTCGGCCGAGGTGCTGGCGCCCACCGCGGCGGTCATCGCGGCGCCGGCGAGCACCGAGACCGTCGCGAACAGGACCCCCAGGCACGCGACCGCGGTCGCGACGCCGATGACCCGCGGCACCACGAGGTACTCGAACGGATCGATGCCCATGCCGGCGAGCCCGTCCACCTCGCCGGAGACCCGCATCGCGCCCAGCTCCGCGGCGATGGCGCTGCAGGAGCGGGCGATGACCACCGTCGCCACCGCGAGCGGCCCGAGCTCGCGCACGACCACGATGACGAGGAGCCGCCCGAGCGGGCCGCCCTCCGTGGCGGCGCCGGCGAGCCGCGCCTGCACGACCACGATCATCGAGACGAGGAGCGCGAGCAGCGTCGCGAAGGGGATGGCCTGGACGCCGGTGAAGTAGACCTGCGCGCGCCAGACCCCGCGCACCGCCGGGCGCATCCGCCCGCGCCGGCCGAGCAGCGAGCCGAGCGTCGTGCCGATGATCGCGGAGATGCGCAGCAGGTACGCCGTCGTGTCGACGACGGCGCCGCCGACGGCGCGGGGGAAGGCGAGGAGGTCTCGGGCCAAGGTGCGCTTCCGGGGGAGCCGGGCCGAATCTAGCACGCGGGCGGCCCCGCGGACGGAACGGGCGTCCTTCGACGACGCCCGCCCTGAGCCTGTCGAAGGGCTCGGGACGAGCGGATGGAAGGTTCAGGCGCCCCGGGACGCCCGGAAGCGCGCCACGTGGGCGCCGACGTCCACGTCGGCGGTGGAGACGTGGCCCCGGAGCCAGTCGGAGAGCCAGTTGTGGAGCGTCAGGGTCACGAGGGGTGTGGCGCCCTTCCGCTCGTACTCGCCCACGTACCGCCGGAGGTCCGCCCGGAACTCCTCGTGGCGCGCCCGGTGGCGCTCGAGGCCCGGGTAGGCGGTCTCGCGCATGAGCGCCTCCTCGGCGGCGAAGTGCCGGTCGGCGTACTCGCCGAGGTACTCCACCAGGGCGCCCACGTCGGTGCGGCGCCCGCCCTTGAGGGCCACGACGAGCTCGCCCGCGCGCCGGAACAGCTCCCGGTGCTGCTCGTCGATGTCGTCGACGCCGACGGCGAGCGCGGCGGACCACTGCGGGGCCATGCGGCCATGGGCCCACCCGCCGGACGTTCCGTCAAGCCCCGGAGGCGGCGGCGAGCGCCTTCCAGCGCGCCAGGTGCGCCGCGACCTCCCCGGGCGCGAGCCCGTACGCGAGCCGGTACGCGGTCGCCGATCCCCAGGGCTCGAGCACGACGGCGAACCGCTCGTTCCCGTCGAGCCGCGCGGCGCCGAAGACGAAGCCGGGCTGCCACAGGTCGACCTCCGCCTGGAGCCGCTCACCGCCGGGCGCGAGCGAGACCCGGGCGCCGGGCGCGAGCGCGGCGGGGTCGCCCTCGAGGCCGAGCAGGCCCGGGCCGAGGAGCCGCGCGAAGGCGCCCCGCGGGTCCGCGAGCGGGATCGGGGCGTAGCCGTACGCGCAGGCGAGCCCCTTCGCCCGGTCGAGCGCGTGGCGGAGGTTCGCGAGGAACACGGCCCAGCCGCGGTCGAGCCCCTGCTCCATGTCGCTGCCCTCCTCGAAGCCGGACTGCACGACGCGCAGCACCGTCGCGCCGTCCTGCACCTCGATCACGTACTCGGTCGCGAGGTGCATGCTGTCCGGCGCGTCGGGGTCGCGGCAGGCGAGGCGCTTGCCCGGCTCCCAGATCGCGATGGGCGACCCGAAGCCCTGCCCGTCCCACGCGAGGTAGAGCTCGCCGCCGGGGCCCGGCTTCACGCGCACGTCCGGCGCGAACCAGCGGGCGATGCCCTCGGCCTCGCTGATCGCCTTCCACACCTCGTCGGGCGTGGCGCGCACCTTCACGGTGCGCTCCATGCGGCCGGTCGGCTTCTTCGCCTTCTTGTCGGGGCTCATGCGGGATCCTCCTCGGGAGCTTCGGCGGGCCCGGGCGACGCCCAGGCGGAGACGAGCAGGCGGTGGCGCGCGGCGGCGGGCGCGGCGGCGTCGTGGTGGCGCGCGACGACGCGCGCGACGGCGTTCGCGAGCTCGTCGGCGAACGCCTTGCGCGCGGCCGGCGTCGCGAGGGCCACGTCCGCCTGGAGCGTGAGGGTGGCGACCTTCCCGCGGGCCCGGCCGGCCGCGACGTCGCGGATCGCGTCGGCGGCGGCCGCGACGAGGTAGCCGGAGGAGAAGCGGTCGCGGACCAGGTCCGGCTCCCGGCCGAGCGCGTCGAGGACCTCCGGCGCGACGAGATACGCCCGGGCCGTGGCGCGCAGGACCACCTCGGTCACCGAGCCGCGCCGCCGCGTCTCGAGCGCCTCGACGAGCCCCTCCGCCCGGAGCGCCTTCAGGTGGTAGGCGACCTGCTGGCGCGGGAGGCCGAGCGTGCGGGCGACGCCCGCGGCGGTCGCCGGGCTGCCGAGCGCACGGAGGACCCGCAGGCGGGTCGGCCTGAAGACGGCGGAGGAGGCGGCGCGGGAGCCGGGCACGGGCGCGACTCTGCCACCGTCATAATTTTTGTGTCAAGGAGGCCACCCCATGGGGCCCCGGAGGGCGCTTGCGCCCGGGCGCCCCGCGGTCGAGCATCCTCCGCATGCGCTCCCTCCTGCTCGCCGCCGCCCTGCTGCTCGCCCCCGCCGCCGCCCGCGGCCAGAACGCCTGGGATCTCGCCAAGAAGGCCGCCGGCGACGCCTCGGTCGGGAAGCTCGAGAAGTCGGTCAACAAGCGGCTCCTCGACGAAGGCAGGAAGAACCAGTGCTCGTTCAAGAGCGGCACCGACGTCCTCGAGCCGGGCTGCGACGCGAAGATGAAGCGGCTCTCGAACGCGCTCGTCGACGCGAAGAAGAAGCTCAACGGCGCCGGCGTGAAGAACTTCAAGTTCGTGGTGTCCGGCCACACCGACAGCTCGGGCGACGCCGCCAAGAACAAGGAGCTCTCGGAGAAGCGCGCCCAGGTCGTCCTGAAGGAGCTCGTCGCGAAGGGGATCCCCGCGGGCGAGATCGAGGCGGTCGGGATGGGCTCCGAGAAGATGCTCGTGAAGCCCGACGACACACCGGCCAAGAAGGCGAAGAACCGGCGCTACGAGCTGCAGGTGAAGCTGTGACCGTCCCTCGTCTCCGGGCCGGCCGTCGCGGGCCCTACGCTCGGGACGAACGGGACTGCCCGACCTGAAGCGCTAGCTCGCGTCGCGGGCCTTCATCCAGGCGGTGAGCTCGGCGTCGGTGCCGCCGACGTGGCGCTGGATCCACTTCGCGAGCCAGCCCTCGGTGTCGAGGTGCGCGAACGCGAGCGCGCCGCGCTGCTCGTGCGCCTGGGCGAGCTCGAGGAGATCCTCGATGAAGCGGTCGTGCTCCGCCTGGTGGCGCAGGAGGCCGGGGTAGCCGGCGGCCCGCATGTGCTCCTCCTCGAGGCCGAAGTGCGCGACGGCGTACTCCTGCAGGAAGTCGAGGTGACGGGACAGGTCGGGGGCGTCCTTCGCGATGGACTCGGAGAGCACCTTCACGCGGCGGACGAGCTCGACGTGCTGGGCCTCGAGCTCGAGGGCGTCGGCGTCGTAGGTGGCGGCCTGGGGCATGGACATCGCGGCTCCTCGGGGGAAGGAGCCGCCAGCCAAGCACGCGCTCGCCGTGGGCTTCAAGGCACGCGGTCGGACCGCGGACCACACGTCCCTCCGGACGGGGCTACCGCGTCCGCAACCACTCCGCGAAGCGCATGTCGGTCCCGCAGATGTGCGCCTTCAGCCAGTCGAAGACCCAGGTCTGGGTCTTCACGGTGACCGCGGCGGACGGGCCGGCCTGCGCGTAGAGCCGCTTGAGGTCCTCGTAGTCGCGGATGAAGCGCTCGTGGGCGGCGCGGTGGATCGCGACGGCGGGATAGGCGGCGACCTCCATCAGCCGCTCCTCCTCGGAGAAGTGGCTCACCACGTACTCGCCCAGGAAGTCGTAGAGCTGGCCGACCGCGGCGCGGTCCGCCTGCGACAGCGCCGCGACCAGCGCGTCGAAGCGCTTGAAGAGCTCCTGGTGCTGGCCGTCGATGAGCTCGTGCCCCACCGACAGCGCGGGCGTCCACTGGATCTGCATCGTCATCCCCGGGTTAACTGGACGAGAATTTCAAAGATTCGTCGATTTGCCCAGTACCCCGGCAACCGGACGCGAAAAGCTTGCAGCATGGACCGCGGGTCGACGCGCAACCCCGCGACGCGAAGGCCCCCATCCCGGGGCACGAATCGTGCTTCTCTTTCGCCTCCCCCGAGAGGCCAAGACCGCGTGCGCGACACCGCTCCTCACCGTGAGATTCCGTTCAACTATACCTCCGCCGACGACCGGCGCGCCGTCTCGCTCCTGCTCGGCGACTCGGTCTGGAAGCACCTCGAGGAGCTGCGCACGCGCCGCGTGACCGGCCGGAGCGCGCGGCTCCTCAACCGCTTCTTCGGCGAGCTGCTCGTCCACCGCCGCAACCCGTACCTCTTCGAGGAGCTCGTCTCCTCCCGCGCGCGGCGGCGCCGCTTCTTCGCGAACGTCGAGAAGGACCTCGCGCTCGTCGAGGCCAACGCAGGCGGCGAGGCGCTCGTGTTCGAGGTGCTCGGCGAGAGCCGCCGCGCCCTCGAGGCCTTCCGGGCCGACGTCGAGGCCGCCCCGCAGCTGAGGAAGCTCCTCGCCCGCGAGCTCGGCGGGGTCGTCGGCCAGGAGTCGGTCCGCTTCGACCCCTTCACGCTCGTCTCGCACGCGACCGACGCCACCGACTGGCGCCTCCACCTCCCGCTCGCGGTCACCTTCCCCACCGAGGAGGCGCAGGTCGCGCCGCTCCTCGCCGCGATCGCGCGCCTGGGCCTGAAGGCCATCCCGCGCGGCGCGGGCACGGGCCTGACCGGCGGCGCGGTGCCCCTGCACCCGCGCTGCGTCGTCGTCAACTCCGAGCGGCTCGACCGGATCCGGGGCGTCAGCGAGCGCGCGATCGAGGTCGACGGCGTGGCCCGGCCGGCGAAGGTGCTCGAGGTCGAGGCCGGCGTGGTCACCGAGCGCGCCATGGAGCACGCCACCGAGCGCGGGCTCGTGTTCGCGACCGACCCGACGAGCGCGTGGGCCTGCACCATCGGCGGCAACATCGCCGAGAACGCGGGCGGCAAGGACTGCGTGCTGTGGGGCACCTGCATCGACAACCTGCTCTCGTGGCGGATGGCGATGCCGAGCGGCAAGACCTGGACGGTGCGCCGCACCGACCACCGGCTCCGCAAGATCCTCCCCCAGGACCCGGTCACCTTCGAGGTCGACGACGGCTCGGGCGCCCCGCCGCGCCGCATCGCGCTCACCGGCGCCGAGATCCGCAAGAAGGGGCTCTGGAAGGACATCACGAACAAGGCGCTCGGCGGCGTCCCGGGGCTCCAGAAGGAGGGCACCGACGGCGTCATCACCTCCGCCGAGTTCATCCTCCACCCGCAGTACGAGGCGCAGCGCACCCTCTGCCTGGAGTTCTTCGGCCCCGACTTCGACGAGGCCTCCGAGGTCATCCTCGACCTCGCCCGCGCCTTCCCGTTCCCGAACGAGGGGCACGAGGCGCTCTCGGCCCTGGAGCACTTCGACGACGAGTACGTCCGCGCCATCGACTACCAGGTGAAGGCCGCGCGGGCGGAGACGCCGCGGGCGGTGCTCCTCATCGACGTGGTCGGCCACGCGGAGGCCGAGGTCGAGCGCGGCATCGCCCGGATCCGCGCCATCCTCGAGCCGCACCCCTCGACCGAGCTCTTCGTCGCGCGCGACGCGGCGGAGGGGAAGCGCTTCTGGCACGACCGAAAGCGGCTCGGCGCCATCGCGCGCCGCACGAACGCCTTCAAGATGAACGAGGACATCGTGCTGCCGCTCGAGGCCCTCGCGGAGTTCGCCCGGTGGGTCGAGGCGACCAACGTCGACGAGGAGCGCCACGCGCAGGCGCGGTTCCTCGACCGCGCCGAGGCGGTGCTGAGGGAGGCGGCGGTCGGGGACGGCGGCAAGGGCCAGGCGGCCGACAAGGCGCCCGCGGCGCTCGAACGGCTCGGCAGGGCCCGCGAGGCGCTCGGCACGGCGGCGCCGGCGGCGGTCCGCGCGCTGCAGGTGACCGCCGAGCTCCGCCGGGACCTCGGCCAGCTCTTCCGGGGCCACCCGGGCGTCGTCGAGGCGCTCGAGAAGGTCCACGGCCACGTCCGCGACCGGCGCATCGTGCTCGCCACCCACATGCACGCGGGCGACGGCAACGTGCACGTGAACGTGCCGGTGCTCTCGAACGACCGGGAGATGCTCGAGCGCACCGACCACGTGCTCGACAAGGTGATGGCGAAGGTCGTCGCGCTCGGCGGCGTCGTCTCCGGCGAGCACGGCATCGGCGTCACGAAGCTCAAGTACCTCGAGCCCGGCCGGGTCGAGGAGCTCGCTCGCCACCGCGCCGCGGTGGACCCGGGCGGCGTGATGAACCCGAGGAAGCTCGAGGACCGCGCGGTCCTCGACCAGGTCTACACGCCCTCCTTCAACCTGCTCGAGCTCGAGGCGCGGATCCTCCAGCACGGCCAGCTCGAGGCGCTCGCGAAGGCGATCGCCCACTGCGTCCGCTGCGGCAAGTGCAAGCCCGACTGCTGCACCTACCACCCGGGCCGCGGGATGTTCTTCCACCCGCGCAACAAGAACCTCGCCATCGGCGCGCTCATCGAGGCCCTGCTCTACGACGCGCAGCGCGAGCGCTCGACGCGGTTCGAGCTCCTCCGGTGGCTGGAGGAGGTGGCCGATCACTGCACGGTCTGCCACAAGTGCTTCGCGCCGTGCCCGGTCGACATCGACTCCGGCAAGGTCTCGATCCTCGAGCGCGAGCTCCTCGCCTCCTGGGGCTACAAGTCGAGCACCCCGGCGACGAACGCCACCCTGAAGTACCTCGACAGCCGGTCGCCCACGTTCAACGCGGTCTTCCGCGCCGGCGTGGTCCAGCTCGGCGGCGCGGTGCAGCGGATGGGCTGCGCGATCGCGGCGCCGCTCCAGCCCGCCGGCGGCGGCCCGGGCCCCTACCCGCTCGTCATGCTGCGCTCGCCGGTGCCGAGGGTGCCCGAGAAGACGCTGCGCGACGTCCTGCCGGCCTGCGAGCCCGACCAGGTGCTCGTGTTCGAGCCGCCCCACGCGGGCCCGGAGACGCGCACCGTCTTCTACTTCCCCGGCTGCGGCTCGGAGCGCCTGCACGCCGGCATCTCGATGGCGGCCCTGCACGTCCTCCTCGCCACCGGGACGCGGGTGATCCTGCCGCCGCCGTTCCTGTGCTGCGGCTTCCCGGCCCGCGTGAACGCGCGCACCGAGCAGCACGGCCGCACGCAGCTGCACGACACCATCCTCTTCGCGCAGATCCGGGAGATGTTCTCCCACCTCACCTTCGACGGCTGCGTCGTGACCTGCGGCACCTGCCGGGAGGGGCTCGCCGAGATGGAGGCCGGCCGGGTCTTCGGCGGGCGCATCGTGGACGTCGCGGCCTACGCCGCCGAGCGGGGCCTGAAGCCGCCGGCGGGGGGCGACGGCGAGGCGCTCTACCACGCGCCCTGCCACGACTCCCTCGAGGGGAAGGCGCAGAAGGTGCTCGACGGCCTCGGCGGCTTCGGCCAGGTGCACGCGGTGCCGCACTGCTGCTCGGAGGCCGGCACGCTCGCGCTCTCGCGGCCCGACATCACCGACGCCATGCTGCACCGCAAGCGCGAGGCCCTCGCCGAGGCGAAGCACGAGACCCCGGCGACGACCATCCTCACGAACTGCCCCTCCTGCATCCAGGGGCTCGGCAGGAACGCGCCGCTCGGCTACGCGCCGAAGCACATCGCGGTCGCGCTCGCCGAGCGGCTCTCCGGGCCCCGCTGGGAGGAGCGGTTCGAGGCCGAGGCGGCCCGGGCCGAGCTGATCCGGTTCTGACCGCGGCGCACCCGCGCAGCCGCTCCGCGGCTCACCAGCGCAACCCGACCGCCTTCGTCATCACCGACAGGGCGGGCGTGAGCGGGCGCCAGACCTCGGCGCAGCGGTCGAGGAAGTCCGGGGCGAGCGCGTCCCGCTCGGTCAGGGTGGCGCCGGCGGCGAGGTCCTTCCGGCGCAGCCACGCGTCGAGCGGGTGGTCGTCCGGGTAGCCCTTCGGCGTGCGGGTGAGCACGTCGCCCCACCACGTGAGCCCCGAGAGCCCCCTCGCGCCGAGCGCCTTCTTCCACGCGGCCGGCGAGTCGACCATCGACCTCCGGAGGAGCCGCAGGTGCTCGGGCTCGGGGTGCCACACGCCCCCGCCGACCTCGACCTCGCCCGGCCCGAGCGAGACGTAGAGCCCGGGCGCGTGCACGTCGCGACCGGCCTCGTGCCGGAACACCGCGGCGGCGTTCGTCTTGTAGGGCGACTTGTCCTTCGCGAAGCGCGTGTCGCGCTGGATGCGGAACATCGAGCCGCCGACCGGCTTCGGATCGGCCACGAGGCGGGGCGCGAGCCTCCGGAGCACCGGCCCCACGTCGGCGATGAAGCGCAGCATCGGGTCGCGCACGTCGGCCAGGTAGCGCTCCTTGTTCCGGTTGAACCAGTCGCGGTCGTTGTGGAGGCGCAGCTCCTCGAGGAACCGGAAGAGCGCGGGCGTGAACCAGGGGCTCCGGACGGCGCGGCGGCGGGCGGGCATCCGGGGAGTGTAGCGAACCGCGGGCGGCCCCGGGGGAGCGACGCGGCTAGTATCCTCGACGTGGCTGCCCTGCTCCGCCGCCTGGCCTCGCCCTCGGTCGGGATCGTGGACGTCCGCTGCCGGAGTCCGCGCTCGGGGCCGGGAGACGAGCGCGGAGACGAACCCTTCCACCTCGCCGTCCTGCGCCGCGGCGCGTTCGTCTACCACCTCGGATCGCGCGCTCACCTGGGCGACGCGAACACGGCGCTCCTGCACCGCGCGGGCGCCGCGTACCGGGTGAGCCACCCGGGCCACGCGGGCGACGAGGTGACCCTGCTCGAGCTCGCGCCCGCGCTCGCCGACGAGGCCTTCGGCGCGGCGCCTCGCGTCGGCTGGCCGGCGACGCCGCGCGCGCACCTGCTCCTGCGCCACCTCCGCGCGGCGCTCGCGGCCGGCGCGTCCACCCCCGCCGGCGAGGAGGCCGCGCTCGAGGTCGTCGCCGAGGTGGCGCGCGGCGGCGGGCGCGGGGGCGCGCGTCCACCCGGCCGGCGGGATCGCCGGCTCGTCGAGGCGGTCAAGGCCCAGCTCGCGTCCGCTCCGGATCGGAACCTGCCGGTCGCCGCGCTGGCCGCCGGCGTGGGCGCCTCGCCCTTCCACCTCATGCGGGTCTTCCGCGCACAGACCGGGCTGCCGATCCGGGCCTACCGCAGGCAGCTCCGCGTCCTCGCGGCCCTCGAGGCGCTCGAGGCGGGCCGCGGCGCCCTCGCCCGGCTCGCGCTCGAGGTGGGGTTCGCGCACCACGCGCACCTCACCGACGCCTTCCGGCGGGTGCTCGGCGCGGCTCCGCGCACGTTCCTGGAAGCCCGCGTCCGCGGCGCCCGCTAGCGTCCCCGGGATGGCCCTCCTCGCCGCGTCGACCGCCCTCGCCTTCGCCCTCCTGGGCCCCGCCCCCGCGCGCTTCCTCGAAGGGATCGTCTCGACCGGCGACGACGACGCGCACGTCGCGTTCACCCCGGACGGCCGGACGCTCTACTTCCTCCGCGACACGCCCGACTTCGCGCACTGGACGGTGATGCAGTCCCGGCGCGAGGGGGCCGGCTGGACCGTGCCCGAGGTCGCGCCCTGGAGCGGCGAGTGGGACGACGGCGACGTCTTCGTCACCCGCGACGGAGCGCACCTGTACTTCATCTCGAACCGGCCGACGGACGGCGGGGACCGCCCGCGGCCGGACACCGAGCTCTGGGTCATGGATCGCGGGGTGGACGGGCGGTGGGGCCCGCCGCGGCACGTCGCCGAGCTCTCCTCGCCCGGCGACGAGTGGTTCCCGACGCTGACCGCCGACGGCACGATCTACTTCGGCTCGGAGCGGCCGGGCGGCCAGGGGAAGAGCGACCTGTGGCGGGCCCGCTGGCTCGGGGACCGGTTCGGCCCGCCCGAGAACCTCGGGCCGTCCGTGAACGGGCCCGATCAGGAGATCGAGCCGCTCGTCTCGGACGACGGCCGGACGCTCGTGTTCGCCGCCCGGGGGCACGCCGGGGGCGCCGGGCAGTACGACCTCTTCGTCACGTTCGCCTGCGACGGCGGGTGGACGCCGCCGCGGCCGCTCGGGGCGGGCGTGAACTCTCCGGCCTGGGACTTCGGGCCGCGCCGCTCGCCAGACGGCAGGACGTTCTACTTCACCAGCAACCGCGCCGACTTCGAGCGGCGGCGGGGCGTCCGGCTCGACGCCGCGGCGCTCGCGCGGCGCCTCGGGTCCCCCGGCAACGGCCTGCGCGACGTCTACGCCGTGGACGCCGCCACGCTCGACCTCGAGCCTCCGTGCCGGCGCCCAGGATCCGGCGAGTAGATCCGTCTCGCCCGCCGCGCGTTCAGACCCTCATGGGCGGCCCCGTTGACGGGAGCGATCCGGCTCCGTCACGCTGGGTATGACCGCCCGAGGAGGCCCCATGTTCGCAGACGTCACCGCCCGCGAGACCGGTCGCCAGACGGCGACCCGCGCCCTCTACCTGCTCGGCTCGACCGGCCTGCAGGGGCTCCTCGTCGGCGCCCTCGTGCTCGCGACGCTCGTCGCCCGGCCGCCCCCGGAGCCGGCGCCCCCGTCCATCACGCGCGTCGTCTTCAAGCCGGATCCGCCGCCCCGGCCGCCGCAGCGGCCCTCCCCGCCGCAGCCGCGCCCGGAGCGCACCGCGCCGCCGCGCGACGCCCTGCTCCAGCCCACCGCCGTCGCGCCGGTCGCCTCGACCGACCCCGGCCCGCCCGAGCCGACCCCGGTGGGCGACGGCCCCGCCGACCCGGACTTCCTGCCGGGCACGGGCCCGATCACGAGCGGCACCGGCACCGGCCAGGGCGGCGTCGAGGAGACGCTGTACGCGCAGGCCGGCTTCCGCGCGCCCGCCCTCGCCCAGCGCCAGTGCGTCCAGCAGAGCCTGCGCGTGCCGCGCGACCTCACCGGGTTCGTGTCGGGCCCCGTCGTCGTGAAGTTCGCGGTGGGCCGCGACGGCACGCCCGCGCGGTTCTCGACCCTCTCCGGCGGCGTCCCGGACCGCATCTCCGCCGCCATCTGGCAGGCGGTGCAGGAGTGCCGCTGGGTCGCCGGGGCGGACCCGTCCGGCCAGCCGGTCTCGCTCTGGGTGGTGATGCCGCTCAGGTTCGCGGCCGAGTAGCGCCGCCCGGGGCCGGCTCGGGGGGAGCTCGCCGCGGGGCGGGAGGACCCCGGGCCGGTGCCCCTCCGGCTCACCTCGGCGCGGGCGCGCTCCGGTGCACGGCGAGGATCGTGTACTCCGCGCGGCCGCCCGGGAGATCGACCTCGACCGTGTCGTCCACCTCGCGGCCGAGCAGCGCCGCGCCGACCGGCGCGTGCACCGACACGAGCCCGCGGCGCGGATCGGCCTCGTCGGGCCCGACGAGCCGGAAGAGCTTCCGCGCGCCCGCGGCGTCCTCGACCTCGACCCAGGTGGCGAAGCCGACCTGGCCCTCCGGCGCGGCCTCGGGGCCGAGCACGGTCAGCGCCGCGAGCGTCCGCTCGACCACCGCGGCGCGCGGGTCCTTCGCCGGCAGCGCGGCGAGCTCGTGCCGGAGCGCGGCCTGTCCCTCGGGCGTCACGTAGCGCACCTCGCCCGGCGCGAGCCGCGGCGGGACGCGGACCACGGGGCCGAGGTCGGGCGTCTCCTCGCTCGTGAAGGCCTTCGACACGCCTCCTACTTTATCGTGTAGGGTGCGCCGCGCATGAGCTTCGCCGCCCTCGGCCTCTCTCCGAAGACCCTCGACGCCCTCGACAAGGCCGGCTTCGAGCACCCCACGCCCATCCAGGCGCAGGCCATCCCTCCCGCGCTCGCCGGCAAGGACGTCATCGGCGTCGCGGCGACCGGCACCGGCAAGACCGCCGCGTTCCTCCTGCCGATCATCGAGCGGCTCTCCGCGGCCGGCGCGCACCCGCCCGGCCCGCGCGCGCTCGTGCTCGCCCCCACCCGCGAGCTCGCGCTCCAGATCGCCGAGCAGCTCGAGCGGTTCACCCGGGGCCGCCACCCGCGCGGCGCGGTCGTCATCGGCGGCGTCGGCATGGGCCGGCAGGCCGAGGAGCTCCGGCACCACGAGGTCGTCATCGCGACGCCGGGGCGGCTCGTGGACCACCTCGCCCAGGGCAACGCGAAGCTCGACCGGATCGAGGTGCTGGTCCTCGACGAGGCCGACCGCATGCTCGACATGGGCTTCAAGCCCCAGCTCACCCGGATCCTCCAGCGGCTCTCGAAGAAGAAGCAGACGCTCCTCTTCTCGGCCACCACGGCGGGCGAGGTCGGCGAGTTCGCGAAGGCCCACCTCGCCGCGCCGGTCCTCGCCGAGGTGAACCGCAGCGGCACCACCGCCGAGCGCGCCGACCAGCGGGTCTTCCTCGCCACCGCCTCCGAGAAGCTGCCGCTCCTCCTCGCGCTGCTCGAGGAGGACGACCTCTCCACGCTCGTGTTCACGCGCACGAAGCGGCGCGCCGACAAGGTGGCCCGGATCGTCGAGAAGGCGGGCCACAAGGTGGCGCGCATCCACGCCGACCGCAGCCAGGGCCAGCGCCGCCAGGCGCTCGAGGGCTTCAAGGAGGGCCGCTACCGCGTCCTCGTCGCGACCGACATCGCCGCGCGCGGCATCGACGTCGCCGACATCGGCCACGTCGTGAACTTCGACCTCCCCCACGTGCCGGAGGACTACGTGCACCGGGTCGGCCGCACCGCCCGCATGGCCGCGAGCGGACGCGCCTCCTCGTTCGCGTCGCCCGAGGAGGCCGATCAGCTCCGCGACATCGAGAAGCTCACCCGCCGGCAGCTGCCGCGCGCCGAGGTCCCGCGCGACCGCGAGGTCTTCAAGGCCGAGCTCGCCCGCGCCGCCTCCGCGCAGGCGAACCCCGGACCGGACGCGCGCCCCGCGGGCATGAACCGCAACCGCCGTCGCGCGGCCGCGCACAACGTCCTTCGACAGGCCCAGGGCGGGCAGGGCCGCGGTGGCGGGCACGGCCACGGCGGCCGCCCTGCGCAGGGCGGCGGGCACGCGCCCTCCAGCGGCGGCGCGGCCCCCTCCCCCTCGCCGGGCGGGAAGCCGAAGCTCGTCGGCTCCTGGGGCGGCAAGCGGCGCCGGTGATCGACAGCTCTCGTTCTGGTGGCCGGCCGCCGCCTTCGTGCTCCAGCCCGCCTACCACCTCGGCAGCTTCGCCTTCCCGCTCGCGCTCGTGGCGGGCGCGCGCCGGCGGGCCGCGCCGGACCGGCCGGCGCGCTGGCTGCCGCCGGCCGCGTGGATCCCCGTCGGCCTCGTCGCGCTCGGGCTCCCGCTCCTCCCGGTGGAGTTCACGTTCCGCTTCCTCGGGCACGCGGTCCTCATGACGGGCGGCTTCGCGTGGGCGGCGGTCGCGCTCGCGCAGGCCCGGGGCGACGGTTCGAGCGCGCTCGGGCGCGGGATCGCGGTCACGGCGCTGGGGCTCCTCGCCGTCGACTTCGCCCTCTACCCGCTCGTGTTCGGCGGGCTCGCCGGCACGAACCTCGATCCGCCGGGCGCCTGGGCCCACTTCACCTCGCTCTACGATCTGCTCCTCGAGGTGCTGCTCGCGTTCGGGCTCGTCGTCGTCGGCCTGCAGGACGCCTCCGCGCAGCTCACGACGCTCCGCGGCCTGTTGCCCGTGTGCGCCTGGTGCCGGAAGCTCCGCGACGACCAGGGCTACTGGAGGAGCCTCGAGCAGTGGGCGAGCGCCAACGTCCGCATGGACGTGACGCACGGGATGTGCCCCGACTGCTACCGGAGGCAGGTCGAGGAGGAGCCCGCGGCTACTCCACGGTGAACCACTGGACCTCGACCCGGCGGTTGAGGTCCGGATCCGGGCCCGCCGGCTCCTCCCAGCCGCGCCCCACCGCCTCGACGCGGTCGGCCGGGAGCTTCGGGTGGCGCGAGAGGAGCGCCTCCTTCACCGCGAGCGCCCGCTGGCGCGAGAGCTCCATCGCCTTCAGCGCCATGGCGTCGACGAGCTCCTTGCCGCCCTGCTGGCGGAAGGTCTCGACGCGGCCGTTGTCGACGTGGCCGCGCAGCACGACGATCGAGCCGGGCGAGACCTGCAGGAAGCCCTTCACGGTGTCGAGGTAGTCGAGGTTCCGCTTCTCGGCCTGGTCGAGCTTCGCCGAGTTGGGCTCGAAGAAGAACCGGATGTCCTTCTTGAGGAGCGGATCGCCCTCCACGGTCCCGCTCGCGCCGGTGCGGATGGGCGCGATGGCGATCCGCTGCTCCTTGAACAGCCCGGCCTTCCCGAGCTCGTCGAGCGCGCGTGGCCATGCGAAGCGCGTCGCGTCGGTCGGGTTCGGGATGAGCGGCCCGTAGGCGAGCACGGCCGACTGGAAGATGCCGCCGAACGAGCCCGCGGCGTCGATGGTGCCCTCGAAGAAGGCGCGGTTCTCGGGGTAGTTCGCGAGGTGGACCTTCGCGAGCTCCTCCTTCGCGTCCGCGTCGGACCAGCCGAAGGCCTTCTGGACCACGGCGAGGTTCGCCGCCGGGTCGTCGCGCAGGCGCCGGTTGCCCTCGAGGAGCCCGTGCACGAGCCCCTTCACCATGTCCGGGTGCTTCTCGGCGAAGCCCTTGTTCACGGCCAGCACGTCGGCGATCACGAGCAGGTTGCGGTTGGAGACGAGCACCTTCGCGGCGCCCTTCGACGCGGCGACCACCTCGTCGGTGCGCGGCGACCAGCCCACGCAGCCGGCCAGCCGGTGCTTCCCCGCGAGCTCGAACTGGTAGGCGTCGCAGGCCTTGAAGGCGTCCTCGTAGAACACGAGCCCGAGCTCGCCGCGGTCGGGGCGGGCGTCGAGGTCGCGCAGCACCTTCACCGGCAGCCCCGCCTCGCGGGCGAGGTAGCGCACGAAGAAGTCGGCCTCGTTGTACTGCGAGGCGGCGAGCACCTTGCCCCCCAGCGCGTTGACGGTCGCGACCCCCTGGTCCACCACCACCATGTCGGCGCCGCGCGACCAGCCGATCTGGACCGGCACCACCGCCTGGAAGGGCCGGCCGAGCACGGCGAGGGTGTCGGTGGTGGTGCCGATCGCCGCGAAGCGGCCGTTGTTGAGCGGCGACCACGACTCGCCCTCGCTGCGGCTGAGCTTCACCTGGAACCCGTAGGTCCTCGCGAAGAAGGAGTCCGGGTTCGGGTTCATCCCGCCGTTCGCGACGATGAGCCCGCCGTAGCCCGCGTACTCGGAGATGTCGATCTCGAGCACGCCGTTCTTCGGCTCGTAGGCCGCGGGCGCGGCGAGCTGCGGGGGCCCGGTGACGGGCTCGATGGGCTGGGGCGCGGCGCCCTTCGGCGCCACGGGCCCGGCCTCCTGGGCGGGGGCCGGCCCCGCGGGGCCGGCGGCGGGCTTCCGGAGCACGAGCCAGGCCCCGAGGCCGACGAGCGCGAGGACGAGCAGGAGCGTGAGGACGTTGCCGGCGGCGCTGCCCGTGGGCCTGCGCCCAGGGTGAACGGTCCGATCGATCATGTGCGGACTCCTGCGCCCGCCTGGCGGCGCGCGAGCAGGCGCTCCGGGGGCGGCGCGGTGGTGAGGTCGAGGCCGCCGAGGAGCTCCTGCTCCTCGCGCATCCACTCGCCGGCCTGGTCGAGGGTGGCCGCGAGCCCGTCGACGGCCCGGCCCGCGCCGTCGTCGCCCGCGGCGAGGAGGATCTGGTCGCGCACCAGCGCGACCTGGTGGGAGATGCGGGAGAGCTCGGCGTCGGCGCGCTCGAGGCGCGGCACCGCCTGCGCGTGCGCCGCCTGCCGCTGGCGGATCACCGCCGCCTGGTCCTCGAGGCTCCGGCGGAGCGCGCGGTCGAGGCCGGGGTCCTTCAGGCGGGCGGCGAGGCGGTCGGCCTGCCGGGCGAGCTCGGGCGCGTCGCGGCGCGCCTCCTCGACCACCCGGGCGAGCGCGGAGCGGGCGACGAGCAGGCGCAGGTGGAGCCAGGCGAGCTGGGAGAGGCTCTCCGCCTGGAGGTCCGAGCCGGGGCTCGCCCGCAGGGCCTCGAGCACCTCGGCGCAGCGGTCCTCGAGCTCCTCCTGCTGGCGACGCGCGGCCGGGTCGAGCCGGGCGAGCGCGCCGGCACGCTCCCGCTCCCAGGCCTCGGTCGCGCCGCCGGCGGCGGCGAGGCCGTCCACGTGGGCGCGGAACCGCGGGTTCCGGGAGACCGCCCAGAGGTAGGCGAGCTCCACGCCCGCGCCGATGAGCCAGAAGCCCGGCGAGAGCGCCGCGCCGAGGAGGCCGAACGCGGCGACGCCGAAGAGGTGCGGCGGCACGGGCATGCCGAACGGCCGCGCGGCGAACGCCGCGGCGAGGTACGAGCGCCGCTTGCCGCCGCCGCCTTCGTTCACGCCTCCCCCTCCGCTCACCGGCGACCGCCGTCCGTCCGAGTGGCCCTGCGCAAGGCAGCCATTATCGCCGCCGCGCGCCTGCGCCGCCACGGGAACCGGACGGCCTCCCTTTCGCGGCCTGGCCCGGCCCGGGACCGTCCGGCCCGGCGTGAGGATTTGAGCGCCGGCGCGGGGCACGCGTATCCTCGCGCCCGTGCCCCGCGCCCCCAGGACCTCGCCCCACGCCCAGAGCCTTTCCGACCGGGTCTACAGCGCGCTCGTCGAGCGTGCGCGGAGCCTGCCCGGCCCGATCTTTCCGCTCCACGTGGGCGACACCTACCGGCCGCCGCCGGCGGGGGCCCGGGCCGAGGATCAGCGCGCGGCCGAGCACCCCCGGCTGCACGCCTACGCGCCCGTGGGCGGGGAGCCCGCGCTGCTCGAGGCGGTGCGGCGGCGCCTCCTCGCGCGCCACGGGCTCTCCCTCGGCGAGGGGCAGCTCCAGATCATGCCCGGCGCGACGGGGGGCTTCGCGACGATCGTCACCGCGCTCCTCGACCCCGGCGAGGAGCTCCTGCTCCCCGCGCCGTTCTGGCCGCTGATCCGTGGGATCACCACGAGCCGCGGGGCGCGCGCGGTCGAGGTGCCGTTCTGGACCCGGCTCGGCGAGCCCGGGTTCGACGCGGAGGCCGCGCTCGAGCGCGCGATCACGCCGCGCACCGCCGCGCTCTACGTGAACGACCCGCACAACCCGACCGGCCGCCTGCTCGACGCTGACGCGCTCGACGCGATCGCGCGGGTGGCCCGCCGGCACGACCTGTGGGTCCTCGCCGACGGCGCCTACGACGAGCTCGTGTACGTCGAGCGGGCCCGCCCCTCCTGGCTCCGCGACGACCTCCTCGACCGCACGATCGTCACCACCACGGTCTCGAAGTCGTACGCGCTCGCGGGCGCGCGGGTGGGCTGGACCTTCGGGCCGCCGGTCGCGATGGCGGCCATCCGCGGCGTGCAGACCTTCCTCCACTACTGCGCCGCGCGCCCCATGCAGCTCGCGGCGGCCCGCGCGCTCGAGGAGGGCGACGCCTGGCTCGTCGAGGCGCGCGCCGAGTACGCCGCCGCCGGCCGCGCCGCCGCGGCGGTCCTCGGCGTCCCCGCGCCCGAGGCCGGGACGTTCCTCTTCGTCGACGCCTCGCCGTGGCTCGGCCCGGACGAGCCGCTCGACGCGCTCCTCGAGCGGTGCCTCGCGGCGGGCGTGCTCGTCACGCCGGGCAGCGCGTGCGGCAAGGACTTCGGCCGCTCCATCCGCGTCTGCTACACCGCGGTGCCGCCGGCGGAGCTCGCGGTCGCGCTCGAGCGGCTGCGCGGCGCGCTCGGGCCGCGGCGCTGAGCCGGGCTCAGGGCCGCGCCGGGCACGGCGCCCCGCCGAGGAGGCCCTCGACGAGCGCGGCCACGCGCGGCGCGTCGGCGACGGGGGCGAGGTGCTCCCGCGAGGCGGACGCGATCCGGCACCCGCCGGGCAGCCCGTCCATGAAGCCCGTGGAGAGCGCGCGCCAGCGCTCGAGCTTCGCGCGCTCGGCCGGGTCCTCCGCCCGCGCGGCGTCCGCCGCCTCGAAGTCGGTGTCGAGGCTCCACACCGGCACGCCCGCCGGCCACGGCACGGCGGCGGCCGCCTCCACGTCCTCGCCGTAGCGCGCGGCACGCGCCTACCGCGGGCGCGTCGTTTCGCTTCGGCGCGTGCGGATCGACGTTCTTCTTCCTTGGCTTTGGGGATCGGTGCGTACGGTGTCGCGCCCCGCGCTATGACGTCGATGTTGGGGAGGGTCACGAAGCCACCGTCGATCAGGTAGTCGCGCGGCGTCGCGCTCGTGCGGCGCGCGATCTGGTCGAGCATCGGGACGACGTGCGGTTGGTCGGTGCCGTTGTTCGTGACGTCTGCGCCGACGATGAATCCACTCTCGTCGGTCGCAGGTACACGTTGTACGCAGGCCGGGCGCCATCGGCCATCTTCATCACACGGCTCTCGGCGTCCGTCGTGCTGACCCGGATCTCGCGGCCGTCCTCCTTCTTGCGCCGCTCCTTCTTCGCCTGCTCCTTGCGCTTCTCCTCGATCCCCGGAATCTCGGCGAGCGCCGCCCGCCGATGGCGTCGAGCCGAGCCTGCACTACCCGCTCCTTTGCAGCCTGCACGCGCTTCGTCGATACCGATGGATCGCTCTCGATCTCGCGCCGGAGCTTTCGAACCCACCACTCCTCGGCTTCTGCGCGGCAACGCTCGAGCGACTGCCGGCGTCGGAAACTCGATGCACCCGCGCTCGCGCGCACCTTCATCCCGTCCTGCGCCACGCGCTTCAGCCGCACCACGCCTTCCTTCATCAGCGCGGCGAGCACCTGCGTCATGAGCTGGTCGAGCTTCTTGCCGTGTCCCACCCGGAAGTCGGCGAGCGTGTGGTGATTCACAGGAACACCGCCGCGGATCCAGCGGTAAGGCGCGTCCCGGTCGCACGATCTACTCGAGCAGCCGCGCGCGGCAACGCACACCCTCGGAATTCGCGAACAGCCACAGGGCGAGCAACACCGCGGGGTCGGTCGCCGGCCTGCCCGCAGTGCTCCCTCGAGCCGCGATCTCGTCGTAGAACGCCGACAAGTCGAGTCTCTCCACCAGCGCCCAGACGGCTCGCACGGGGTGCTCGTCAGGGACCAGCGCCTCGAGGTCGGTTGGCTGCAGCGAGAGCTGGTTCCGAACCGGCTTCACCAGCCTCGGCGCGTCGTGCTCGCTCACGCTTCCGAGAAGATCACGGCCGGTGGCCCCAGTCCATGGGACGCCGGCCGATTCCTTCACGCTCTCTCAGGGCCGCGCCGGGCACGGCGCCCCGCCGAGGAGGCCCTCGACGAGCGCGGCCACGCGCGGCGCGTCGGCGACGGGGGCGAGGTGCTCCCGCGAGGCGGACGCGATCCGGCACCCGCCGGGCAGCCCGTCCATGAAGCCCGTGGAGAGCGCGCGCCAGCGCTCGAGCTTCGCGCGCTCGGCCGGGTCCTCCGCCCGCGCGGCGTCCGCCGCCTCGAAGTCGGTGTCGAGGCTCCACACCGGCACGCCCGCCGGCCACGGCACGGCGGCGGCCGCCTCCACGTCCTCGCCGTAGCGCGCGGTCTCGGCGAAGCGCGCGAGCACGTGGGCGCGGTCGGCGCGCAGGCGGGCGACCGCCTCGTAGTAGGGCCAGTCCATGGCGGCCGCGACGTCCGCCGGCACGAGGCCGCGCACCTCGGCGAGCTCCTCCACGCGGAACCCCTCCGCGCGGGCGTCGTACTTCCCGGCCTCGACGTACGCCCGGAGCGCCTCGGCGTCGGCGAACGGCTTCGCCTGGTCCGCGTAGAACCGGACGAGCTCCGGGTGGAGCGCGTCCGGGTCGATGAGCAGGACCGCGCGGACGTGGCGGGCGCCGCCGGCCGCGAAGAGCCGGTGCAGGGCGAGGTTCGCGCTCGCGAAGGCGACCACCACCACCGGCTCGCGCTCGAGCGCGGGCAGGAGCGCGGCGAGGTCGTCGCCGAAGCGCCGGTAGGACCCGTCGCCGGCGGGCGGCGAGAACGCGTGGCCCGCCCGGTCGATCGCGTGCACCCGGTGGCGGCGCGCGAGCAGCGGCTGCAGGAGCGCGAACCAGCCCGAGTCGGCGTGCCAGTGGCCGGTCGGGCCGGAGAGGAGCACGACCGCCGGGCCGGGGCGGTCCGCCCCGAGCGTGCGGACGTGCAGCCCGGCCCCCCGGACCGTCACGAGGCGCGAGCCCGCGGGGAGGGGCGCGGCGGGCGGCGCGGCGGCGGAAGGAGCGGCGATGCACAGCGCGGCGGCGAGGAGGGCGAGGGGCATCCTGACCGGAGCCGCGCCGCGGCGGCGCGTGACCGCGCGCGCAGCCGGCCGGGCCCGGCGCGCCGCGAGCGGTTCCCCCCGGCCTCCGGGTCGGGTACACCATGACCCCCTATGCTCCCCTGGCAGACGATCGCGACCGACCCGTTCCCCGAAGGCGACCTCGTGCTCGCGCGGCGCGGCGACGAGTGGGCGCTCCGGGTCGGCGGCCGCATCCTCATGACGAGCAGGAGCCACGGCTCGGAGATCGCGCTCGCGGAGCTCGGCCTCGCGAAGCTCGACCGTCGGCGCGCGGTGCTGCTCGGCGGGCTCGGGCTCGGCTTCTCGCTCAGGGCGCTCCTCGACCGGCTGCCGGTGGACGCGAAGGTGGTGCTCGTCGAGCTGTCGCAGGCGGTGGTGGACTGGAACCGCGGCCCGGTGGCGCACCTCGCCGGGCGGCCGCTCGACGACCCGCGCGTGCGGCTCCAGGTGGACGACGTGGCCCGCCGCATCCGCGAGGCGAAGGGCGCCTACGACGCGATCCTCCTCGACGTGGACAACGGGGCATCCCCCATCGTCAAGGCCGCCAACGCGTCGCTCTACTCCGACCGAGGGATCAAGGCCTGTGCGGCCGCGCTCGCCCCGGGCGGCGTGCTCGCGGTCTGGTCCGCCGGACCGGACGACGCCTACCTCGCCCGGCTGCAGCGCCACGGTCTCGAGGCGGAGGCACGCCGGGTGAAGGCCCACGGCCCGGGCTCGCCGCACCACGTGATCTTCCTCGCGCGGAAGCCGGCCGCGGGACCTTCGCGGAGGCCCGGCACGGGCGCCCGGAAGGCGCCACCCGCCGCGCGCGGCGGCAGGCCGCCGCGGCCCGGCCGCGCCCGCTGACGCGACGCGTCCAGCGCCGACCCGGACACGGGGCCCCATCAGGGCTTTCCGCCGTGCCACCGTTGCCGTGCGCGCGGGCGCAATATCCTTAACCAACCCCGCGACGTCGCTTCACTTAACGTAACCCCAATCCCTGAAGGGGGTCACAAGATGATGAGACTGGCTGGAGCCCTGCTCGCCGCCGCGCTCGCGCTGCCCGCGTCCGCCCAGACCCTGAAGCTCGCCCTCACCGGCCCGTTCTCCGGCGGCTCCGCGCCGATGGGCACCTCGTTCCGCGACGGCGCGAAGCTCGCCATCGCCGAGCTCAACGCGCAGGGCGGCGTCCAGGTCGGCAAGCAGAAGCTCAAGATCGAGATCGTCGAGCGCGACGACGAGGCGAAGAACGAGCGCGGCGCCCTCATCGCGCAGGAGCTCGCGTCGATGACCGACCTCGCCGGCGTGATCGGCTCGGTCAACACCGGCGTGGTGCTCGCCGGCGACAAGCACCTCCAGGAGAAGGGCATCACGAAGATCATCTGCCCGGCCGCCGGCTCGGCGTCGATGACGCAGTGGACGAAGCCGGAGACGAGCCCGAAGCAGCTCTCGATCTTCCGCTTCGCCGCGCACGACGGCATCCAGGCCGCCATGGTGGTCCAGGAGGCGATCCGCCGCGGCTTCACGAAGGTGCTCCTGCTCCACGACGCCACGAACTACGGCGTGTCCGGGCGCGACGACCTCGTCGGCCAGATCGCGAAGCAGGGCAGCAAGCTCGAGGTGGTCGCCACCGAGAAGTTCAACATCGGCGACAAGGACATGAGCGCCCAGCTGCTCACCGGGAAGGCGAAGGGCGCCCAGGCCGTGCTGATCTGGGGCATCGGGCCCGAGCTCGCCGCGGTCGCGAACGGCATGGCCAAGATCGGCTTCAAGGTGCCGCTCATCGGCGGGTGGACGCTGTCGATGTCGAACTTCATCGACAACGCCGGCCCGAACGGCAACGGCACGATCATGCCGCAGACGTTCATCGAGGAGCCCATCACGCCGCGCGCCAAGGCCTTCATCGACGCGTACCACAAGGCCTACGCGGTCGACCGCATCCCCTCGCCGGTCTCCGCCGCGCAGGGGTACGACGCGGTCCTCATCTTCGCGGCCGCCGTGAAGCAGGCGGGCTCCGCCGAGAGCCTCAAGATCCGCGACGCGCTCGAGGACCTGAAGGAGCCGGTCGAGGGCGTCATCGCCCGCTGGGCGAAGCCCTACTCGAAGTGGGACCCGACGAACGTCGAGACGCACGAGGCGTTCCGCGCCGAGCAGGTGGTCATGGGCATGGTGAAGGACGGGCGGGTCGTCTTCGCGAACGACGCCGACAAGGCCCGCCTCCAGGCCCGCGGCGCCAAGAAGTAGCGGCCGCGCCCGCGCCCGACGCGCCCCATGCCCTTCGAGGTCATCCTCCAGATCGCCGTCAGCGGCGCCTTCATGGGGCTCGTCTACGCGCTCGTCGCGTACGGCTTCCAGCTCACCTACGCGACCTCGAAGAGCCTCAACTTCGGGCAGGGCGAGCTCGTCATGGTGTCCGCGTTCTTCACGCTGACGCTCATCGGGCTCGGCCTGCCCTACCCGCTCGTCGTCGTGGGCGGGCTCCTCTTCGGCGCGCTCCTCGGCCTCGCCGTGGAGCGCGCCGCGGTGCGGCTCGCCCTCGAGCAGCGCGGCGAGGGCTGGATCCTCCTCACCATCATCATGGGGCTGTTCCTGTTCTCCTTCGCGGAGAACGTCTGGGGCCGGGACGACCGGCCCTTCCCCACCCCCATCCCGCAGGACGCCATCCAGCTCGGGCCCGTGGGCGTCACACCGCTCGAGCTCTCCGTGCTCGTCGGCGTCGTCGCGATCATGGCGCTCGTCGAGGTCTTCAAGCGGCAGACGCTCCTCGGGAAGGCCTTCGAGGCCATCTCGGCCGACCGCGACGCGGGCGAGCTCATGGGCATCTCCGCCACCCGCACGGTGCAGCTCTCCTACGCGCTCTCCGGGCTCGTCGCGGCGCTCGCCGGCATCCTCGTCTCGCCCATCACCACGGTCGGCCCCACCATGGCCTCCGCGCTCGTGCTCAAGGCGTTCTCGGTCGCGGTCGTCGCCGGCCTCGAGTCGGGCTTCGGCGTCGTCGTGGTCGGGGTCTTCCTCGGCGCGCTCGAGAGCCTCGCCAGCCTCTACGTCGGCTCGGGCTGGCGCGAGGCCCCCGGCCTCGTGCTCCTCATCCTCGCCCTCGCGGTCCGCCCCACCGGCCTCTTCGGCAAGGCCGTCATCCGGAAGGTCTGACGCGCATGTGGAAGCGGCTCCTCCTGGTCCGCGGCGCCGAGCTGGGCATGGTCGCCCTGCTCCTCTGCCTGCCGCTCGCGGTGACGAACCCGTACCTCCTCGGGCTCCTCACCCTCCTCGCCATCTACGGCATCCTGCTCATCGGCCTCGACGTCACGGTCGGCTACCTCGGCCAGGTGAACCTCGGGCAGGCGGCGTTCCTGGGCATCGGCGCGTACACCGCCGGCCTCCTCTCGGTGAAGCTCGGCGCCCCGCTCCTCGTGTCGCTCGTGGCCGGGCTCCTCGCGGCCGCCCTGCTCGGGGCCCTGCTCGCGCTGCCGTCGCTCCGCCTCGAGGGGCCGCAGTTCGCGCTCGCCACGCTCTCCTTCACCGCGCTCACGAGCACCACCCTCAACGAGCTCGAGTCGCTCACCGGCGGCGCCCAGGGGCTCTCGCTCTCGCGCCCGGCGCTCCTCGGCCACGTGCTGACGGCCCGCGAGTTCTACTGGCTGTGCATGGTGATGCTCGCGATCGTCTGGGTCGGGATGCGGAACCTGCTCTCGTCGCAGTGGGGCCGCGCCTTCGAGGCCCTGCGCGACAGCCCCATCGCGACCGACGCGATGGGCGTGGGCACCTACCGGCACAAGGTGCTCGGCTTCGCCTTCGGCTCCTCGCTCGGCGGCCTCGCGGGCGGGCTCTACGCCTTCAACTTCCAGTACCTGCAGCCGCACAGCTTCGTCTACGAGCTCACCGTCATCCTGCTCCTCGGGGTGGTGCTGGGGGGCCGCAAGAGCCTGTGGGGCGCCTTCGTCGGCGCGACGCTCGTCGCGCTGCTCCCGAACCTCCTCTCCTCGCGCACGCTCTTCCTCGCGTTCTCCGGCGTGGGCCTCGCCGTCACGCTGTTCGCCGGCATCCGCGGCCTCGCGCGCCGGACGCTCTCGAAGTTCCAGGCGCTCGCCCCCATCGCCTCCACCGCCACGCTCGTCGTGGGCGGCGCGCTGGTGCAGAGCACCGAGGACTGGCGTAAGGCGATCTTCGCGCTCATGCTCTTCTCGGTGGTGGTCGGCCTCCCCGAGGGGCTGATGGGGTTCGCGACCCGCTTCCTCGCCGGCCTCTTCAACGTGGCGCCGCCGCCGCTCCCGGCCCCCGCGCCGCTCGACGAGGTGCTGCCGGCCCGCGCCGCCGACGGGGCGCCGCTCCTCGAGCTCCGGGAGCTGAAGCGGCACTTCGGCGGCGTGAAGGCGGTGGACGGCGTCTCCTTGACCGTGCGGCAGGGCACCATCCACGGCCTCATCGGGCCCAACGGCTCGGGCAAGAGCACGCTCGTCAACGTGGTGTCGGGCCTCTACACGCCGACCTCGGGCGAGGCGCTGCTCCGGGGCACGGCGCTCCCGTCGGGGAGCCTCTTCCGCGCGGCGAGGGCCGGCGTCGCGCGCACCTTCCAGAACCTGCAGCTCTTCGGCGGCATGACCGCGCTCGAGAACGTGATGGTGGCGCTCCGGGGCGCGTACCGCGTGCCCCTCCCGCTCGTCACGGTCGGGCTCGGGCGCGGCGAGGAGCGGCGCGCCCAGGCCGCGGCGCTCGCGCTCCTCGAGTTCGTGGGGCTCGGCGAGCACGCGCGGACCCCGGCGAAGGACCTCACCTACGGCGCCCAGCGCTTCCTCGAGATCGCCCGCGCGCTGGCCCGGCGGCCCGACCTGCTCGTGCTCGACGAGCCGGCCGCGGGCCTCGCCGCGCCCGACGTGGCGAAGCAGGTCGAGGTCATCCGGCGCATCCACCAGCGCGGCGTGACCATCGTGCTCATCGAGCACCACATGGACGTCGTCACGTCCCTCTGCGACACGGTCACCGTGCTCGACGGCGGCCGGCTCATCGCCGAGGGGCCGCCCGACGAGGTGAAGCGCAACCCGCGCGTCATCGAGGCCTACCTGGGCGCGGCCGACGACGCCGCCCACCCGCCGCCGGCCACCGCCGGCGCCCCCGCCTGAGGAGCCGCCGCGATGCTCGTGGTCGAAGACCTGCACGCCGGCTACGGCCTCTCGGAGGTGCTCCGAAGCGTGTCGCTCGAGGTGAAGGCCGGCACGGTCGTCGCGCTCATCGGCGCGAACGGGGCCGGCAAGACCACCACCATGCGCGCCATCTCCGGGATCGTCACGCCCTCCCGCGGCCGGGTGCTCCTCGACGGCAAGCCCGTCGAGGGCCTGCCCGCCTCCCGCATCGCCCGCCTCGGGCTCGCGCACTCGCCCGAGGGGCGGAAGGTCTTCGGACCGCTCTCGGTCGAGGACAACCTCCTCCTCGGCGCGTTCTCCCGCCTCCCACGCTTCTTCGGCTTCCGGGCGAAGGCCGCCGCGGACCTCGACCGCGTCTACGGCCTCTTCCCGCGCCTCGCCGACCGCAGGAAGCAGTCGGCGGGCACGCTCTCCGGCGGCGAGCAGCAGATGCTGGCGATCGGCCGCGCGCTCATGGCCCGGCCGAAGATCATGCTCCTCGACGAGCCGTCGATGGGGCTCGCCCCGGTGGTGGTGCAGGAGGTCTTCCGCACCATCCGCCGGCTCAAGGCCGAGGGCGTGACGATGCTCCTCGTCGAGCAGTTCGCGAAGGCGGCCCTCGAGGTCGCCGATCACGCGTTCGTGCTCGAGCGCGGCCGGATCGCCGTGTCCGGCACGCCGGACGCCCTCCGGAAGGACGCGCGAGTGATCGAGGCCTACCTGGGTTGACTTCGGGTATGACCCGGGGTGCGCGACGCCCCGGGGCGGCGCGCGCGGACCAGCGACGATCTTCCTAAGACCTCCGGGGGGACCGCGTTCCGGCAACCCCGCGGCGCGACACGCACGGTCCGTCCGCGGTTCACGCCCGGTCGCCTGCCGGACCGTGCGTCCTCCCGCTGGTCCGCGGCGTGCTCCAGGCACGGCGACGGTGCGCCGCCCGCCTCGCGCGCCGCGCCACTCGACCGGAGCCGCCATGTTCAAGCACCTCAAGCTCGCCACCAAGATCCTCGCCGCCTTCGGGCTCGCCGTCGTCGTGATGGCCGCGGTCGGCGCCGCCGCGTACCGGACCGCGACCGGCATCGCCGGCCAGGTGACCGTGCTCGGCGATCAGAAGATCCCGGCGCTCGACGCGCTCGCCGCCGTCAGCGAGGGCCAGGCCAACGTCGCGCGGAACCTGAACGCGCTCCTCCTGCGCCGCGCGGACGCGGCGATGCGGGCCGGGGCGTTCGAGGGGTACCGGAAGGCCTCGGCCGGCCTGGACCAGGGGCTCCGGGAGCTCGAGGCGCTCCAGCTCGACGCGGAGGCGCGCGCCGGCCTCGCCGAGGTCAAGGCGAAGCTCGGGCCCTGGCGGACCCAGGTGGACGACGCGATCCGCGTCGTCGAGGAGCGGGGCCGCCTCGTCGAGGGCGGTGCCGACGCGGACGACCCGCGGGTGAAGGCGCTCGACGACCGCGCCTGGGCCGCTTTCACCGCGGCCCGCGGCCTGTTCGGCGCCGCCTCCGAGGCGGTCGAGGCCTACCAGAACCGCATGGTCCAGGGCTCGGCGGCCGCGGTGAAGGCCGCGCACGCCCAGGCGGGCGCGGCCATCGCCACGCTCGTCGTCGCGATCCTCGCCGGCGCGGGCCTGCTCATCGCCGCCGGCGTCGTCCTCGGGCGCAGCGCGGGCCGCACCGTCTCGGCGCTCGTCGGCGAGGCCGGGAAGCTCTCCGGCGCCGTGGCCGCGGGCCGCCTGTCCGTCCGGGGCGACGCCGACGCGCTCGACGACGAGTTCCAGCCCATCGTGCGCGGCATGAACGCGACGATGGACGCGTTCCAGCGGCCCATCGACCTGACCCGCGAGTACCTCGGCCGCATCTCGCGGGGCGACGTCCCCGCGCCCATCGACGAGGCGTACGAAGGCGACTTCAACCAGATCAAGGACGCCCTCAACCGCTGCATCGGCACGGTGAACGCGCTCGTCGCCGACGCGGGAGGGCTCGTGGACGCCGCGGTGGCGGGCAAGCTCGCGACCCGCGCGGACGCCACGAAGCACGAGGGCGACTTCCGCCGGATCGTGGAGGGCGTCAACCGCACCCTCGACGCCGTGGTCGGGCCGCTCAACGTGGCGGCGCGCTACGTGGACGACATCGCGAAGGGCCGGATCCCCGCGAAGATCACCGAGGAGTACCGCGGCGACTTCGACGTGCTGAAGCGGAACCTCAACACCTGCATCGACGCCGTGAACGCGCTCGTCGCCGACGCGAACGCGCTCTCCGCCGCGGCGGTGGCG
This sequence comes from Anaeromyxobacter sp., assembly GCA_046351695.1. Classification (GTDB taxonomy): domain Bacteria; phylum Myxococcota; class Myxococcia; order Myxococcales; family Anaeromyxobacteraceae; genus Anaeromyxobacter. Next base: position 177,109 of record JAXLYA010000007.1, read on the forward strand.
GGCAAGCTCGCGACGCGCGCCGACGCCTCCCGGCACCACGGCGACTTCCGGAAGATCGTCCAGGGCGTCAACGACACGCTCGACGCGGTCATCGGCCCGCTCGAAGTGGCGGCGAGGTACGTGGACGACATCTCGAAGGGCGCCATCCCGGCGAAGATCACCGAGGAGTACCGGGGCGACTTCGACGTCCTGAAGCGGAACCTGAACACCTGCATCGACGCCGTGAACGCCCTCGTCGCCGACGCGAACCGCCTGGCCGAGGCGGCGGTGGCAGGCCAGCTCTCGACCCGCGCCGACGCGGCGAGGCACCAGGGCGACTTCAGGAAGATCGTCGAGGGCGTCAACCGCACGCTCGACGCGGTCGTCGCACCGGTCAACGCCTCGGTCGCGGCGCTCGAGCAGCTCGCGCGGCGCGACCTGCGCGCGCGCGTCGACGGGAGCTTCCAGGGCGACCTCGCCCGCATGAAGGAGGCGGTCAACGCGACGGCCAGGGCGCTGCACGAGGCGCTCGTCCAGGTCTCGGCCGCCGTCGAGCAGGTCTCGTCCGCGTCCACCCAGATCGCCGCCTCGTCCCAGGCGGTGGCCTCGGGCGCCTCCGAGCAGGCCTCCTCGCTCCAGGAGACGAGCTCCTCGGTCGAGTCGCTCGCCGAGCGCACGAAGCACTCCGCCGACAGCGCCCAGCAGGCGAACCTCCTCGCCCAGACGGCCCGCGGCGCCGCGAACGACGGCGCGCAGGCCGTGGAGCAGATGCAGGGGGTGATGGGGCGCATCAGGGCCTCCGCCGAGGGCACCTCGCAGATCATCAAGGACGTCTCGGACATCGCGTTCCAGACCAACCTCCTCGCCCTCAACGCCGCGGTGGAGGCCGCCCGCGCCGGCGAGGCGGGCCGCGGCTTCGCGGTGGTCGCCGAGGAGGTCCGCTCCCTCGCGCTCCGCGCGAAGGACGCCGCGACGAAGACCGAGGAGCTCATCCGCCAGTCGGTGAAGGAGGCCGGCGAGGGCGAGGCCACCGCGAAGCACGTCGCGGGCAAGCTCGCCGAGATCGGCGGGGGCATCCAGAAGGTCTCGGACATCGTGGCGGAGATCGCGGCCGCGGCGAACGAGCAGTCGGCCGGCATCGAGCAGGTGAACAAGGCCGTGGGCGAGATGGACAAGGTCACCCAGCAGAACGCGGCCTCCGCCGAGGAGTCCTCGTCGGCGGCGAGCGAGCTGTCGGGCCAGGCCGAGGAGCTCGCGGCGATGGTGGCCGGGTTCCAGATCGCACGCGGGCAAGCACGCGGGCCCGCCGCAGGCAGGCCCGCGCCGGGAGCGCACCCCCCGGCCCGGAAGGCGAACGGGGCCGCGAGGTCCCTTCCGGCCTCGCTGCCGGCCGCGAAGGCCCACGACGACGCCTTCCCGATGGCCGATTTCTAGGGGCCGGCGCCAGGGCCGGCCCCGGGGCCGCCCGCGTGGGGCGGGCGGCCCGCTTCCTCCATTCCGCGGCGTCCTTCGGCCGCCGCGGGGCTTAGCATCCGCGGATGGCCTTCTTCCAGGAGCCCCCGCGCCTCCCGAACACCTACGACGCCGATCCCCTCCTCCGCGAGCTCCTCGCCCGGACCTTCCGGCCCGAGGAGCTCGCGGCGATCGAACCCGAGCTCCGGGAGCTGGGCGCGCTCGCGGCGGGCCCGCTCCTCGAGCAGCAGCTCCTCGAGCGCGCGCTCGAGCCCACCCTCGTCGCCTGGGACCCCTGGGGCCGGCGGGTCGACCGCATCGAGCTCACCCCGCTCTGGCGCCGCGCCCAGGCGCTCGCGGCGCGCCACGGCCTCGTCGCCACCGCCTACGAGCGGCGGCACGGGGCCCGCTCGCGCACGCACCAGCTCGCGCTCGTGCACGTGCTCGATCCCTCCACCGACGTCTACGCCTGCCCGCTCGCGATGACCGACGGGGCGGCCCGGACGCTCCTCGACCTCGGAGACCGCGCCCTCGTCGAGCGGGCGGTGCCCCGGCTCACCTCCCGCGACCCCGCGGCGATGTGGACGAGCGGTCAGTGGATGACCGAGCGCACCGGCGGCTCGGACGTCGGCGGCACCGAGACGGTCGCGCGGCGCGACGGCGGCGGGTGGCGGCTCTTCGGCACGAAGTGGTTCTCCTCCGCCACCACCTCCGAGATGGCCCTCGCGCTCGCCCGCCCCGAGGGCGCGCCCGCGGGCTCGCGGGGGCTCGCGCTGTTCTACGTCGAGACCCGCCTCCCCGACGGCAGCACGAACGGCATCTTCGTGAACCGGCTGAAGGAGAAGCTCGGGACGCGGAAGCTCCCGACCGCCGAGCTCACGCTCGACGGCGCGCGGGCGACGCCGGTCGCGGGGCTCGACGGCGGGGTCCGGAACGTCGCGACCATGCTGAACGTCACCCGCACCTGGAACGCGGTCGCGGCGGCCTCCGGGATGACCCGCGCGCTCATGCTCGCGCGCGACTACGCCGCCCGCCGCAGCGCGTTCGGCGGGCCGCTCGCGGGGAAGCCGCTGCACGCCGACACGCTCGCCGGGCTCGAGGCGGAGCGCGCCGGGGCGCTTCTCCTCGCGTTCCGAGCCGGCGAGCTCCTCGGGCGCGTCGAGGGCGGCGAGGCGGCCGACGCCGAGCGCGCGCTCTTCCGGGTGCTCACCCCGCTCGCGAAGCTCACGACCGGGCGGCAGGCCGTGGCGGTCGCCTCCGAGGTCGTCGAGTGCTTCGGCGGCGCGGGCTACGTCGAGGACACCGGGATCCCGCGGCTCCTGAGGGACGCGCAGGTGCTGCCGATCTGGGAGGGCACGACGAACGTGCTCTCGCTCGACACCCTGCGCGCGCTCGCCACCGCCGGCGCCCCGGAGGCGCTCGCGGGCGAGCTCGAGGCCCTGCTCGCGGCCGCGCGGGACCCCGCGCTCGCGCCGGCGGTCGCCGCCGCCCGGGCCGCCGCGGCGCGCGCCCGGACCTTCCTCGCCGGCGCGAAGGGCCCCGCGCTCGAGGCCGGCGCGCGGCGCGCCGCGCTCACGCTCGGCCGCGCGCTCGAGGTGGCGCTCCTCGCGTCGCACGCGCAGTGGTGCCTCGAGACCGGCCGCGGCCGGCGCGCCGCCGCCGCGGCCGCCCGGCTCGCGCGGAACGGGGTGGACCTGCTCGGCGCTGCCGAGCCGGAGGCGGAGGAGACGGCGCTCCTGGCGGGCGGGTGAACGCGGGTTGGCCCGGCCCCGTCCGCCCCGAGCGTAGGGCCGCGAAGCGGCCCGGAGACCAGGGGGGAACGGGGCGCGTGCGGGCGCGATCCGCTTGCCGATCGCAGGTCGACCGGGCTACCGCGCGGGCTTCGGCGCCTGCTTCGGCGCGCTCGCCGGCCCCCCGCCGTCGCCGAACATCATCGAGACCCAGTCCTCGGTCTCGGCGATGGCGTTCACGAGCGCGGCGACGCGCTCCGGGCCGACGCCGAGCGCGCGGGCGCTCTGGATGGCCTCCGCGGCGGCGTCGGGGTGGAGCGCCGCGCGCTCGTGGAGCAGGTGCAGCGCCGAGACGAGCCGGACCACGTGCAGGCCCGCGTGCTCGGGGCCCGCCGGGACCGCGGCGTCGTGGTGGAGGACCGCGACCTCGGCGACGTGGCGGGGCAGGCCCCACTCCTGGTGGGCGGCGCCGCCGACCTCGACGTGCACCCGGTGCAGGATGCGCTCCAGGGCGTCGTCGTCCTTTACCTCGGCCTGGCCCGCGATCGTGAGCGCCGCGAGCGAGCGCAGCGCGAGGGACTTGCCGACGTCGTGGAGCATGCCGGCGAGGTAGACCGCCTCGGGCTCCGCGAGCCGGCGCGCCTTCGCGAGGTCGGCGCCCGCCCGCGCGGTCGTGGCGGCGTGGAAGAAGAGCCGGTTCCACTGCGGCGCGAACGCGGCGAACTCGGCGCGCACGCCCGCCTGGTAGAGCGAGCGCGTGGAGAGCGCCGCGGCGATCCGGGCCACCTCGGTGAGCCCGAGCCGCGCGATCGCCTCCTTCACGGTGCGGAGCTCCTGCACGCCGCGGTAGAGCGCCGAGTTCCCGAGGACGAGCACGGCGGCGGAGAGCGCCGGGTCGTCCTCGATGAGGCGCGCGAGGGCGGGCACCTGCACCTCGGGATCGCGCACGAGCTCGAGCACCTTCGTCGCGATCGCCGGGAACGACGCGGGGCCCGGCCGGTTCGCCTCGAAGTGCTCGAGCAGCGCACCGGCGATCTCGCGCTCGGCCGCGTCGAGCGACGGCGCGGACGCGCCCACGATCGCCGGGTCGATGCCCATCGCCTCGGCGTAGCGCGCGTCCGGCGCGTCCGCGGCGTCCGCCTTCGCGGCGCCCGCGGGCGCGTCGCCGGCGGCGTCGACGGCCTCGCCGGCCGGCGCCTCCGCCTCGAGCTCGCGGAGCTCCTTCGCGAGCTTCCCCCGGCCCCGGAAGATGTCGAACAGGCCCATGCCGACATCTCTAGCACGCGCGCGCGCCCTGCCCGCCGCCGGGTGATCGCGCCGGGGCACGGCGGACCCAGGGGTGTCGCCGCGCCCGGCCCCGCCGCGCGTCATCTCCCCGTCCGAACGGCATTTTCCGGCCCTTCCCTGACGTTCCGGCCCGCCCGGAAGCGGCCTGGCGCGTGCACCGAGGGGAATCGGCCGCCTGCGGCCCGACGGAGGTGTGTGCGTGACGCTGGTGCGGATCCTCATCGTGGACGACGACCCCTCGCTGCTCCGCGCGTTCGACCGCAGCTTCGGCCGGCGCTACGCCGTCGCGACCTCCGACTCGGGCGAGGCGGCCCTGCGGCACCTCGCGAACCACGAGGTCGACGTGGTCATCGCCGACTACGCCATGCCGGGCATGACCGGCGTCGAGCTCCTGCGGCAGGTGGCGGCCGAGCACCCCGGCCTCGGGCGGCTCATGCTGACCGCCTACGCCGACCTCCCGGAGATCATGGACCTCAAGGCGACCGAGCTCGTCGCCGCCATCCTCCCGAAGCCCTGGGAGCGCGCCGAGGTGGACCAGGCGATCTCGAAGGCGGTCCGCCTCGCGTCCATGCGCCGCGCCGTCGAGAGCATGAAGGCCCGGATGCAGCCCGGCTAGAGGCGCCGCTTGGAACCCCTCCTCCGCGCGCGGCTGCTCGCCTGCCCGACCCTCCCGACGCTGCCCGCGGTGGCGCTCGAGGTGCTCGAGCTCTGCGAGCGCGACGACGACGACCTCGACGCCATCGGCCGCGCGGTGCAGCGCGACCCCGCCATCGCCGCGAAGCTGCTGCGGCTCGCGAACTCGGCCTCGGTCGCGACGCGCGGCAAGGTCACCACGCTCGGGAGGGCCATCGCGATCGTGGGCACGAACGCGACGGTCACGACCGCGCTCTCCTTCGCGCTCGTGCGGGCGCGCCGGGACGGCGAGTACGGCCGGTTCGACCACGGGCGGTTCTGGCGCCGGGCCATCTTCTGCGGGCTCGCGGGCCGCGCGCTCGCGGAGCTCACCGGGCTCGACCCCGAGGAGACCTTCCTCGCCGCCCTGCTGCAGGACCTCGGCGCGCTCGCCCTGGCCGAGCTCTTCGCCGACGGCTACGGACGCGTCTGGGCCGCGGCCGAGGACGACCACGCGCTCCTGCCCGCGGCCGAGCGCGCCGCGCTCGGCGTCGACCACCTCGAGGCCGGCGAGCTCCTCGCCGGGCTCTGGAACCTGCCGGCCGGCCTGCAGGAGGCCATCCGCCACAGCCACGGGGCCCCCGAGGTCGCGGGCCGCGACCTCGGCGAGGCCGTCCGCCTCTCCGGGCCCCTCGCGGACGTCTGGGTCGGGCCCGCCAGCCCCGGCCGCCTCGAGGCCGCCGTGGCCGCCGCCGAGCGGCGGTTCGGCGCGACCGCGCCGATGGTGCGCGCCGCGCTCGCCCGCATGGCGCTCGCGGTGCCGGAGGCCGCCGCGGACTTCGAGCTCGACCTCGGCGGCCCGGAGCTCGCCGGCGCGATCCTCAAGCGCGCGCGCGCCGCCCGCGCCGCGCGCGGCGCCGTCGAGGACGTCGCCCCCGGCGCGCTGACCACCCCCGACGGCGCCCGGACCGCGCGCGAGGCGTTCGACTACGCCCGGACCCACGGCCACCCGCTCGGCCTGCTGGTCACCCGGCCGCGCGGCGGCACCGGCGCCGGCGAGGTCTCCGGGCTCTTGCGCGGCGCGCTCCGCCGGACCGACGTGGTCGGCCCCTGGGACGGCCTCGTCCTCGCCGTGGTCTTCGAGCCTGCCGAGGGCGCGCTGCCCTCGGTCGCGGACCGGGTGCTCGCGCTCGCCGGCGACGCCGGCCTCGACCTCGCGGTGGGCATGGCCGAGCTCCGCGAGGGCCTCCCCTTCTCCGGCGCCGACGCGTTCCTCGCCGCGGCGGTCGCCGACCTCGACGCGGACCGGACCCGCGGGCCCAGGGCCCCGGACGGGCTCGAGGAGGCGCGGCCTGCACGGGTGGTGCGACCGTGCTGATCCGCACCAAGATCGTCCTCGGGACGCTGCTCATCGCCGCCGTCGTCGCGGCGCTCTCGGGCGTGCTGCTCTGGAGCGCGCTCCGGAGCGGCGAGGCCCACGCCGAGCAGGAGATCGCCCTGTCCCGCTCGCGCGCCGCGCTCGAGCTCGCCGCCGCCTCGAGCGCGCTCATCGCGGACCTCGAGAGCGAGCCCGCCGCCGAGGAGCCCGCCGCCTACCCGCGGATGTGGAACGCCCTCCGGCGGGTGCAGGCGGTGCTCGACGAGCCGAACCAGGACGTCGCGTCGCTGCTCGCGCTCGTCCAGGAGCTCCGGACGCACCCGCTCGGCGCCGGCCGCGGCACCGCCTTCACCGCCTGGGTCGACCAGATCCAGGTCCGCGTCGGCCGCCTGACCGCCGCCGTCTACCTCGACGTGTACGAGCACGAGGTCCTCGCCGCGGCGGAGGAGTCGCGCCACGTGAGCACGCTGCGGGGCGTGGCCTTCGGCGCCGCGGGCGGGAGCGCGCTCCTGCTCGCGCTCGGCGCGACGCTCTTCCTCTCCCGCATGCGCCGCGGCCTCGCCGCGCTCCACGAGGGCGCGGCCCGCATCGAGCGGGGGGAGCTCGACGTGCCGATCGCGATCTCCGAGCGCGACGAGGTCGGCGAGCTCGCCCGGGCGATGGACGCCATGGCGGCCCGCCTGAGGAGCACCGTCGTCACCCGGGAGCGGCTCGAGGCGGTGGTCGCCGACCGCACGGCGGCCCTCGAGACCTCCCGCGCCGAGCTCGCGCAGCGGCTCGTCGAGCTCGAGACCACGCGCAGCCGGCTCGGCGCGTCCGACCGCCTCGCGGCGGTGGGGCGCCTGTCCCGGGGGCTCACCCACGAGATCAACAACCCGCTCGCCATCGTCCAGGCGAACCTCGACTACCTCCGCGACGAGCTCGCCTCCGGCGCCGGCGCCCCGCGCGAGGGCGAGGTGCGCGACGCGGTGATCGAGGCGGCGGCGGCCACCCGCCGCATGACGCAGATCGTGAAGGACCTCGCCGCGTTCTCCCGAGAGCCCGGCGACGACCAGGGCCCCTCCGACCTCGCGCTGGTGCTCGAGGCGGTGCGCCGCCTCGTCGCCCCGGAGCTGCACGCGCGCGCGCGGCTCGAGGTGGACCTGCCGCCGGGGCCGCTGCCGGTCCGGGGCAGCGCCTCCGCGCTCGGGCACGTGTTCGGGCGGCTCGTCCTCGACGCGTTCGCGTCCTACCCGGAGCCGCCGCCCGCCGACGGGTCGCTCGTGCGGGTGGTGGTGCGGCGGGACGGGGGCGGCGTGGAGCTCGAGGTCCGGGACCGCGGCACGCCCATCCCACCGGAGGTGCTGCCGCACGCGTTCGATCCCTTCTTCACGCCGACCGCCGGGTTCACCGCGGGGCGCGGCGGGCGCGGGGTCGGCGTCGGCCTCGCCGCCTGCTACGGGATCGTGGAGAGCGTGGGCGGGAGCATCTCGGTGGAGAGCGCGAAGGGCACGGGCACGGTGTTCCGCGTGCGGCTGCGCGGGGCCGCCTCCGACACCGGCGTGGCGCTCCACGCCGGCGAGCCGGTGCGGCGGCGGGCGCGGGTGCTCGTGCTGCACGAGGACCCGCTCGCCCTCGCGGCGCTCTACCGGCTCCTCGCCGACCGCTTCGAGGTCGTCCCGCACACGAGCCCGCGCCACGCGCTCACGCTGCTCGCGGCCGGCGAGCGGTTCGACGCGGCGGTCGTGCACGCCGACCTGCGCGAGGTCGGCGCCGAGGCGATCCTCGAGGCGCTGGTCACCCGCTCGCCCGAGCTCGCCCGCGCCACCGTCGTGCTGGGAGAGGACTCGCCCGAGGGCGCCTCGCTCGTGGAGGCGGTCTTCGCGGCCGCGTCGGGCGACGGCGCGCCGCACCCCGTCACCACGCACTGAAGCCGCCCGGGGCCACCCGCGCCGCCCTCAGCGCGAGGCGCCGCGCTCCACGGGGCGGCCGGCCGCGAGCCAGCCGTCGATCCCGTCGGGCATCACGCGCACGTCGGTCCACCCGAGCTTCGCCGCCCGCCCGGCGGCGTCGTGGCTCGCGCGTCAGTGGGGATTCTTGCAGTAGAAGAGCAGCGGCGCCGCGCGGTCCGCCGGGAGCTCCGCCTCCGAGAGCGTGAGGGGAGAGACGTGCCGCGCGCCGGGCAGGTGCGCGGCGGCGTAGACGTCCTCGACGTTGGCGTCCAGGACCGCCACGCCCGTACGGGCGACGAGGGCGGCGGCCTCGTCCAGCGTGACCTCGCGGTAGCCCTCGCCGCCGCCGGCGAACAGCCGGGGCCAGAGCGCCGCGGCGGCCAGCACCGCGACGACCAGCGGCAGGCGGCGGTGCGTCATGAGCGCGCGAAGGCGGGACACGCTGCGACTCTAACCGATCCGGGGCGCACGGGACGGGACTGCCGCGGCGCGCGCCCCCCACCTGGGACCGGGATCGCGTTGACGGGGCGGCACGCGGACGGCAGGTAGCAGTAACCCCTACCCTCGTCACTCGAGGTGAAGATGTCCGTGCGCCCCCCTGGCCGCGCCGCGGCCGCCGCGGCCCTCCTGCTCGCGGCCTGCTCCTCCGAGCTCCCGGTGCCCCCGGGCATCAAGCTCACCTGCGACGCCAGCGCCTGCCCGGCCGGGTTCACCTGCGTGACGACCGTCTCGCCGGCGGTCTGCATCCCCTCGGACCAGCTCTCGGCGACCCCCGACGTCGGCGCGAAGGCGCTCGCGCCCTCGACCGCGCGGGAGGGCGTGGACGTGCGGCTGGAGTTCACGGCCACGAAGGCGCTCGGCAAGGACCCGGTGGTCCGCCTCGGGCTCACGCCCCCGCGGCTCTTCGTGAAGGACGCGGCCGCCTCGACCGGCAACGCCTACGTCTACCGCTACGCCCCCCAGGGCGACGAGCCGCAGGGGCAGGACTTCCCGGTCACCGCCGACCTCCAGGACGTGCAGGGGCTCGTCTCCACGGGGCGCGCGCTCGGGCAGGTGCGCTTCGACTTCGCCGCACCCGCCGCGCTCGCGCCGGCCCTCACCGGCTCCCCGGCGCGCTTCCCCGGCACGATCCGGGTCACCTTCACGGCGAGCGAGGACCTCTCCACCGACCCCGCGGTGAAGATCGGCGGCGTGCCGATGGCGAAGGACCCCGCGGGCACGAGCGGCCGCGCATACGCCTTCACCTACGCCGCGACCGGGACCGAGGCCGAGGACCCCGCCGGCCTCCCGATCACCGCGGAGCTCGTGGACGGCGGCGGCAACGTCGCCGCGCTGACGCTCCCGCCCCGGGCGGTGTTCGACCGGACGAAGCCCGCGCTCGCCGCGGCGCCCGCGGTGACGCCGGCCGCGCCGGCCGCCGCCGCCGAGGGGACGCTCGTGCGCGTCTCGTTCACCGCCACCGAGGACCTCGGGGTGGATCCGGTCGTGAGGCTTGGCGCGATCGTGCTGGACAAGGGCGCGCAGTCCGGCCGCACGTACACCTACGGCCACCTCGCCACGCAGGCCGACGGCGAGGGCGCGAAGGGGCTCAGCTTCGAGCTCGCCGACCTCGCGGGCAACGCCCAGACCGTCGCCGGCCCCGCCGTCGCGCTCGACTTCGGCGCGCCCACCATCACGGCGCTGACCCTCTGCGCCCAGGACGGCACGAACGCGCCCTGCGCGGCTCCGGGCGCCACCTTCAGCGCCCGGGCGGGCCACGACGCCGCGAAGCTGACCTTCACCCTCTCCGAGCCCGCGGACGTGGTGGTGACCGTGGGCACCGACCTCCTCCCCGCCGGCGCCTGCACGGGCGCGGGGCTCCAGCGCGCGTGCACCTTCAGCGTCACCGATCCCGCCGCCGGCGCGCAGCCCCGGGTCGAGACCGCCGGGGTCTACGTGCAGGCGACCGACCCGGCGGGAAACCGGGCGCTCGTGAACACCTTCCTCACGAAGGACTTCCAGCCGCCGAGGCTCGCGGGCCAGGCGCTCCTCGAGCGCTGCGACGCCTACGGCCCCGCCCGCCTCGCGCAGGACGACCTCTGGACGAAGGCCCGCGACGCCTACGGCTGCACCTTCACCGGCGCGAGCACGAGCGGCCCGGTGCGCGTCACGTTCGCGGTGGACGAGCCGCTCTCGGGGCCGCCCGCGGTGGGCGTGGACGGCGGGGCCGGCGCGTTCGTCACCGACACCGCCCTCGCGCCGCCGCAGTACGCCGCCCTGCTGTCGGTGACGCCGGCGGCCGGCGCGCGGCAGGTCCTCGCCCAGGTGACCGACGCGGTGGGCAACCCCGCGACCCTCGCGCTGGGCACGCTGCGGGTCGACACCACCGCCCCGCCCGCGCCCGACACGCTCTCCATCGGCAAGATCACCTACGCCCGGTACCCCTGGGGCGTGGACGGGACCTCCGGCGCGAAGGCGTACTACGTCTCCGGCGGGCCGGCCGCGGCGGCGGCCGGGAACGCGATCGTGGTCTACGACGGCGACGGCGCGACCGGCGCGCAGATCGGCCGGACCACCGCCGACGCGGCCGGGGGATTCGGCGCCTCCGCGCCCTTCGCGGTCTCGAGCGGCAACCTGCCCGAGGTCTTCGTCGCCCAGGAGGACCTCGCCGGGAACTCGAGCCCGCGCGCGCTCGTCTGGGAGGGGGAGTGGACCGCCACCACCGGCTTCAAGCAGTTCGGCAGCGTGGACGCGAACCCGCACGTCCTCACCGCCGACGCGGTGTGGGGCCCGAGCCGCTTCTCGCCGACGCAGGTCGAGGTCGCGAACGAGGCCTCGCTGGGGCGGCGCAACTTCGGGGCGGCCGCGACGGCCGGCGCGCCGTCGATGGTCGAGGCGACGCCGGGCCCGCTCTCCCCTTCCGCGCGCGCCTCCTGCGCGATGGCCCACGACCTCGACACCGGCCGCACCGTGCTGTTCGGCGGCTACACCCCCACCCCGGCGAACAACGGCGGCACCCAGAACGTGCCGCTCTCCGACACCTGGGAATGGGACGGCCGGCGCTGGCGCCAGCTCTTCCCGCCGGCGCACCCCGTGGCCGACGCGTCCCCGAAGATGGCGCACGACCCGGTCCGCGGCCGGACCGTGCTCGTCACCGGCAGCGCGGAGACCTGGGAGCTCGACGGCGAGAACTGGAAGAAGGTCTGCTGGTCGGGCTGCCCGGCCACCCAGTGCTCGTGCACGCTGCTCCCGAACTTCACGACCGGCCTCTTCTGGGACGCGACGCGCGCCGCCGTGGTGGTCGCGAACGGCACCCAGTCCTGGGACGGGACGGACTGGAAGCCGATCCCGCAGGCGCAGCCGCTCACCGGCGTCACCGCCTCGCTCCTCGCGACCCGCGACGACGGCGGCGCGCCGCTCGCGGTCGCCGACGCGGGCACGTACACCTGGAACGGCAACGCGTGGACGCTCGCGGGCGGGTTCCCGTTCGTCGCCGGCGTGGACCCCACCTCGAAGATGGCCGAGTGGGCGCTCTGGTGGGACGTGAAGAGCCGCACCTACCTCGCCTACGACGTCCGCAACAACCTCCTGCGCGGGTGGACCGGGTCGGCCTGGCTCGCGCGCACCGCGCCCGCCACGCCGACGGCGTCGCTCGTCCAGCAGGCGTGCGGGGCCTCCGACCTCGAGCACGGGGGCCTCGTCCGGTTCGGCGGCTGCACCGGAATCGGCCCGGACCCCTGCACCACCTTCCAGCCCGCCATCGCCGAGACGAGCCGGCTCGAGGACGGGTTCGCCCTCGCCTTCGCGCCCGGCGTGTCGCCGCCGGCGAGGTCGGGCCACGCGATGACCGACGTGCGCGACCAGGGCCGGGCGTGGCTGTTCGACGGGCTCGGCACCTCCACGAACTACCCGCTCCAGGACGAGTGGACCTGGGACGGTGTCCGGTGGACCCAGATCCCGACCACCGCGAACATCTCCTCGAGCGGGCTCATGCGCGGCACGCTGGCGTGGCTCGGGGCCGGGCGCCTCGTCCAGGTCGGCGGCGTCATCCAGGGCACCGGCGCGAGCTACCCCACCCCGGGCAGCATCACGACGCAGACCCGGCTCACGTCCGATCCCTCCTGGAGCATCGTCTCCACGAACGACCCGTTCGGCTACGCCGAGCCCACCGGCAACGGCGCCGACGACCAGGCGATGGTCTGGGACACGACGCACCAGGAGGCCGTCTACTTCCGCGGGACCGAGAACGGCGTGGCGACCTGGACCGGGAAGTGGGCGGCGTCCGACCCCGCCTGGAACGGCCCCGGCGTCCTGTGGACACCACACCCGCTCGCCACGCTCCCGCCGACGAGCTCCGGCCACCGGCTCGCGCACTGCCCGGTCGCGGGCGGCACGGTGCTCTTCGGCGGCGACACCGGCGACACCTGGATCTGGGACGGCGCGAGCTGGTCGTGGATGACGACGCCGCGGTCGCCCGCCCAGCGGCGCGACCACGTCATGTGGTGCGACGAGAAGCGCGGCCGCGTCCTCGTCTTCGGCGGCTCGCTGCTCGACGACGTCTGGGAGTTCGACGGGGTGACCTGGTACCAGCTCTTCCCGTTCGCGCGCCCGACGCCGCGGACGCTCGCGGCGGGCGCGTACGTCTCGGCCCGCGGCGAGGGCGTGCTGTTCGGCGGCAACGCGGGCACGCAGGCCTCCGCCTCCGGCGACACCTGGGTCGTGGACGGCGCGGCCGACCGCCGCCCCGCGCACGTGTTCCACGCGAACTTCGGCGCGGCCGGCACCGGCCCGGCGAAGTTCTGGGGCGCGACCGTGATCTGGGACGCGACCGCCGGCCTCTCCCGGGTCGGCGCGAACGGCTCCACGCAGGCGGCGCGCCTCTGGGTCCGCAACGGCGACCGGTGGGAGCCGCTGACGCCCACGGCGCCCGGCCCGTCGCTCCTGTGGAGCTCGGACGACGACCCGGCCTGGAACCAGTACGACCTCGCCACCCGCTCGGTGCGGGTGCGGCGCCTCTTCGGCGGCGACCGGCGCGTGCTCTCGCTCGCCGTGTCGCCCGAGGGCACGAACGGGAACATCGCGGGCTACACGTCCATCACGACCCGCTACCTCGAGGCGAAGGTGCGCTACCGGCTCGACTGCCTCGGGGTCGGCGCCTCCACCACCACCGCCCAGCGGTGCTGCTCGGGCGCCGCGTCCGGCGCGCTCGCGCTCACCTGCCAGTGAGGAGCCCGACATGACCGCGATCCTCGCCGTCCTCCTCCTCGCCGGCCCGTCCGCGAGACCCGACGCGCCGCCCGCGAAGCCGGCCGCCGCCGTCCCCCTCCCGCCGCCGCCCGCCGCGGCGAGGCCCCCGGACCTCTCCGTCCCCCCGCCCCAGCGGCTCCCCGCGGGGGCGAAGGGCGGCGCGCTCCGCGTGGCCGTGCTCGACACGCGCGTCACCGGGGAGGTGCCGAAGCGGGCGCTCGCCGTGTTCGACCAGTCCCTCGTCCCCGAGGTGCGCAAGCTCGAGGGCGTCTCGGCCATCGGCATGGCCGAGATCCGCGACATGCTCGGGTTCGAGTACCAGCGGCAGATGCTCGGCTGCCAGGCCGACGACGCCTGCCTCGCGGAGATCGCGGGCTCCCTCGGCGTGGACGAGCTCGTGACCTCCAGCATCGTCCTCACCGGCAAGCGCTACGCGCTCTCGGTGCGCCGGCTCGATCTCAAGAAGGCGAAGGTGCTGCAGTCCTTCGACCGCACCGTCGAGCAGCGGGACGGCGAGGAGCTGCTCGGCATCGTCGGGCCGGCGATCGCGGCCGTCTTCCCGGACCGCGGGCTGCGCGCCGGGAAGGCCCGCGGCGTGGAGGCCGCGGTGATCCGCCGGCTCAACCCGCCGCCGCTCCCGACCTGGGCCTTCTGGACCACGGGCGGCGCGGCGGTCGCGGCCCTCGCCGGCGCGGGAGTCTCGCACGCGCTCGCGAGCGACGCGCGCAAGGAGTACGACCGCCTCGTGGCCGGCGCGCTCACGGTCGCCATCCCGGCGAGCCAGCTGCAGCAGGCGGCGGACCGGGTCCACGCGCGCGAGTCCACCCGCAACCTGCTCCTGTTCACCGGCCTCGGGCTCGGCGCCGCGGCCGGGGTCGAGGCGCTCTTCACCGACTGGAAGGGCGACCGGCGCGCGGCGGAGCCGCCGCGGCTCGCGGCGGCGCCCTTCGTGGGACCGGGCGCCGGCGGCGTCGCGGTCGCGGGGAGGTTCTAGGGGCCGGTCGAGGCCGGTGACGGGGGCCGCGCCCGGGAGGGCGCGCAAGGTTCGCGCGCCTCGTCAGGTTCCGGACAGCGGGCGGCCTCGCGCGGGCGCCCCGCGCGCACCCGCCGTGGGAGGCGCCGGGGGAAACCGGCCTGGTGCGGCCTTCGCAAGGGGCTCCACCGTGGCGCTGCGCTTCCACCTCCCCGACGTGCGGGACCGCGCCCGCGCGGCCTTCGTGGGGGCGGCGCTGGGCGACGCGCTCGGCGCCACCGTCGAGTTCATGACCGCTGGCGAGATCCGCGCCGCCCACGGCGTGCACCGGGAGCTGACCGGCGGCGGCTGGCTGCGCCTCGCGCCGGGCGCCGTCACCGACGACACCGAGATGTCGATCGCGGTGGCGGAGGCCGTGCTCGAGCACGGCTGCGTGGACCCGGCGCCCATCGCCCGTCACCTCGCGGCCTGGCTGCGCGGCCGCCCTGCCGACGTCGGCAACACCGTGCGGCGCGGGCTGCGGCGCTACCTCGTCGAGGGCACGCTGCACGGACCCCCGTCGGCGGGCGACGGCGGGAACGGCGCCGCGATGCGCGTGGTTCCGATCGCGCTCGCCACGCTCGCCGACGGCGCCCGGCTCCGCCGCGACGCCGTGGTCCAGGGGCGCATCACCCACCACCACCCGCTCTCGGATGCGGCGTGCGTCGCGGTGGGCGACCTCGTGCACCTCGGCTGCCTGGGCCTCTCGCGCGCCCGGCTCCGCCGCGCCGCGGACGCGCTCGCCCTCGCCTATCCACCCTTCCGCTTCGCGCCGTACCGCGGCCTCTCGTCGGGCTACGTCGCGGACACGCTGGCGACGGTGCTCCACTTCCTGTTCGCGACCGGCTCCTTCGAGGAGTGCCTCGTCGCCGTCGTGAACCAGGGCGGCGACGCCGACACCACCGGCGCCATCGCGGGGGCGATCGCGGGCGCGTACCACGGCCCCGGGGGGCTGCCGCCGCGTTGGCTGCGCCGGCTCGCGCCGGGGCTCGTGGCGCGGCTCGAGACCCTCGCCGACGGGCTCCTCGCGCTCTCCCCGCTCGCCCAGGGCGAGCCGCCGGCGCTCGCCGGCGCGCCGCTCGCCATCAGCCCAGCACGCGGCGCGCCCTGAGCTCGCCGCCGATGAGGAGGTGCTCGCGCTCGCCCCGCAGCACCGAGCGCGGCAACAGGTGCCCGGCGAAGAAGACCCGCGCGACCGCGACGGTGACCTCGAGCACGCAGCTGCCGAACTCCCAGGCCCGCTCCCGGTCGTCGGTGAACGAGAGCACGTTGTTCGTGCGGACGATCCACTCCCGCGGCCCGAGCGCCTCCACGATCTCGTCCGGGCCCGGCGCGTCCTGGCCGCGCCAGAGCGTCACGCGCTCGACGCCGGGCGCGCGCCGGCGGAGCTCGTACTGCGTGAAGGCGTAGACGAGGTCGAGCTGCGCGTCGATCGCGCTCGTGAAGGCGTGACCGCGCGTCTTCTCGGCCTCGTAGCGCGCCCACGCCTCGCCGGCGCGCTCGACGAGCGGCGCGTGGTGGAAGCGCGGCGGGATCCCGATCCGGCTCTCCACCCAGCCCTTCAGCACGGCGCCCTCCACGCTGGAGGCGTCCATGCCCCAGCCGCGCAGGAAGCGCAGGTAGGAGTTCCTGAGGCTGCGCCGCGCCCCCGGCGTCGCCTGGTCCTGCCAGTGGTGGAGCTGGAAGCGGACCGACATCCAGTCGTCGAAGGCCCGGCCGCGCGCGTCCGGATCGTCGAGCCCGTCGAGCAGCCGGAACAGGGCCGCGTTCGCGTGGGCGACGCCCGCGAGCTCGAGCGGCCGCGGGTGCTCGTCGAAGTGGTGCGAGGCGACCGCCCAGGGCGGGAGGTTGCACCGGTTGATCTGGATCCAGTCCATTGCCTCGGCGGTTGCCCTCCCCGCAGGCACGCCCACACGCCCGCGACGGTGCGTGCGGGGCGTTCCCGTGCGTTGGCGGGGCTCTGCACGGGCCGGGCCGATCTGGCATCGCAGTTGCTCTCCTCCTTCCGGATGTCCCCCGGGAACCGCGGAACGGAGCTCGAGGCGCTCCACGAGATCGGGCGCCTCCTCTCCTACGCGACCGACCTCTCGAAGGCGTTCACGGGGGCCCTGATCGTGCTCCGCTCCTACCTGGGGCTGGAGAACGGCACCGTCTCGCTCTTCGACCCGGTGACGGGCGAGGTGTTCCTGGAGAGCGCGCCGGAGATCCCGGACGCCGAGCGCATCCTGGCGCGCGTCCGGCCCGGCGAGGGCGTGGTCGGCCGCGTGTTCCACACCGGCATGCCGGCCGTCGTGCCGGACCTCGCCGGCGTCGAGGAGCGCGGCCTCGCGGGGCGCCAGGCGACGGGCGAGCCCCGCGCGCTCTACGCCCTGCCCGTCCGCGACGGGCGGGCGACCCTCGGCGTCCTCACCGCCGAGCGGCGCTACGCGGCCGGCCCGTTCTCGTTCGACCGCGACCGGCGCCTCCTCGGCGTCGTCGCCGACCTCTTCGGTCCCCACATCCGGATCCAGCAGCTCTCGAACCCGGCGCCGCGCGACGAGGACGTGCCGGCGATCGTCCCGCCCGCGGAGCGCTTCCGCGCGGCGGTCGGGCGCGGCCCGGCGTGGCGCGCCGTGCTCGACGTGGTCACGCGGGTGGCGCCGAGCCGGGCCACCGTGCTCCTGCGCGGCGAGAGCGGGACCGGCAAGGAGGTCATCGCCCGCGCGCTGCACGACGCCTCGCCGCGGGCCGAGCGGCCCTTCGTGCCGGTCAACTGCGCGGCCCTGCCGGAGGCGCTCCTCGAGAGCGAGCTCTTCGGGCACGAACGCGGCGCCTTCACCGGCGCGCACCAGGGCCAGAAGGGGCGCTTCGAGGCCGCAGACGGGGGGACGCTGTTCCTGGACGAGATCGGCGAGCTGCCGCTCGGCGCGCAGGTGAAGCTCCTGCGGGCCATCCAGGAGCGGCAGTTCGAGCGCGTGGGCGGGCGCCGGACCATCACGGTCGACGTCCGCCTCGTCGCCGCGACGAACCGCGACCTCGAGGCCGCCGTCGCGGCGGGCTCGTTCCGGCTCGACCTCTTCCACCGGCTGCAGGTCGTGGAGCTCCAGCTGCCGCCGCTGCGCGAGCGGCCCGAGGACGTCCCGCTCCTCGCGGCCCGCTTCCTCGAGGAGCTCCGGGTCGAGCACGGCCGCACGCTCGCGCTCTCCGACGGCGCGGTGGAGGCGCTCGCGCGCGCGCCGTGGCCCGGCAACGTCCGGCAGCTCCGGAACGTGCTCGAGCGGCTCGTGGTGGCCTCGCCCGACGACCTCGTGGGGCCGGAGCAGCTCGAGCCGCTCCTCGCGGGGCAGGCGGCCCCGCGCGCGCGGCCCGCGGCGGAGCCGGACCTCGTGGAGGAGCCCCTCCCGGCCGGCGAGCGCGCCGAGGTCGTGCGCGCGCTCGAGCGGGCCGGGTGGGTGCAGGCGAAGGCGGCGCGGCTCCTCGGGATGACGGTGCGCCAGCTGCGCTACCGCGTGCTGAAGTACGGGATCGTCCTCGAGCGGTACTAGCGCGCCGGCGCGGGGACCGCCGGCGAAGGCGGCAGCGGCGCCGTCTCCCCCCAGAACCCGAGCCCGACCGTCACGTTCCGGTAGAGCCGCGCGACGTCGGCGTACGCGCCCGCCTGCAGGTCCCACGGCCAGAACGGGATCCGCACCTCGAGGCCGCCGGTGCCGTGCAGGCGCGGGCCGTTGCCGGAGCGCGACGGCTCGAGGTAGCTCCCGGCCCGGCCGCGTACCCAGTGGCGCCAGGCCTCCCATTCGACGCCCGCCCGCGGGACGATGGAGCCCTGCTCGCCGGAGCGCACCGCGGGGCGGTCGGGGAGGAGCGCGCTCTCGAGGGTCACGGCGTCGGGCGACGGGCCGACGAGGTCGAGCTGCGCGGTGACGAGGACCGGCGCGTGGCGCTCCGGCTCGTAGGCCGGCGCGGGGCCCCAGCCCTCCGGGTGCGCCACCTTCACCGGCGGCTCGTTGAGGTGGCGCGCGTTCGGACCGAGCCAGAGCGCGCCACCGATGGAGAGGGTCCAGGGGAACCGGAACGAGGCGGGCGTCCGGACCGGGACCGCCGCCCGGTCGCCGCGGACCTCGGCGATGGCGCCGGGGTCCCAGGCGAGGCCGAACCGCCACGGCTCCCCTCGCGGCCGCACGAGCGCGCCGAACCGCAGCCGGGGGCCGTCGTACCGCACGAGCGGCACGCTGGCGGTGAGCGGCACGCCCGGGCCGAACCACTTCACCTCGCCCGCTCCGACCGTCGACGCGACGCCCAGGATGAGCTCGTCGCGCAGGAACGCCCAGCCCAGCGCGAAGGAGACGTCCGAGGTCGCGACCTGCACGGCGTCGCCGCCGTCGTGCCGGACCGCCGCCTGCCACTGGGTCGCGATGACCCCGAACCCGAACCGGCCGACCTGCACCATGCCCCCGAGCTGCGCGTTCTGCTCCGCCTCGAGCGCCGCGTCGGCGTGGCCGTCGTTGCCGAGGTCGGTGCGGCCGAGGTCACGGCCGATGGGGAGGTACCAGGTGAACGAGCCCCCGAGGTCCCAGCCGCGGTCGAGATCGCGCCGCCGGTGCGCGACCGCGGCGGGGTTCACCATCGCCGCGCCGACGCCCTCCCCGAGGCCGACCACCGCGCCGCCCAGGCCGATGATGCGCCCCTCGGTCGCCGCCGGGCCGGTGAAGGCGTCGAGCGCCTGGGTGCCGTCGAAGCCCTGGGCGAGCGGGGACACGGGGACGAGCGCGAGGGCGGCCGCCAGCGGGCGCAGGTTCACGGGAGGAGGATACCATCCGGGGCCGGCCCGCCGCGCCCGGGGACCACCTTTTTGATCCCGGACGCCCCGGCGTGCGAGCCTGGCCCCGTGAGCGCTCCCTCCCTCACGCACGCCGACCTCGCCCTGCACCGCGACGTGCTCGTCGCGCTCAACGTCGAGTACATGAACTGGGTCTGCGAGGGCATCGAGCGCACGTTCGGGCTCGGGCCCGTGGAGGTGCTCGGGGCGCCCGTGGAGGCGTACGTGCCGGGCGCGCTCGAGAAGGTCTGCCTGCGGCCGCCGGACGGGACGTTCTACCTCGCGTCGGTCGACGGGGCCGTCGCCGGCATGGGCGGCCTGCGGCGGCTGCACGGCGACGTCGGCGAGGTGAAGCGGGTCTACGTGCGCTCATCCGCCCGCGGACGCCGCCTCGGCGACGCCATCGTCGAACGGCTGCTCGGGGACGCGCGAGGCATGGGGCTCCGCCACCTCGTGCTCGACACCGGCCCCTTCATGACCTCGGCGCACCGGCTCTACGAGCGCCTCGGGTTCGTGGACCGCGGGCCCTACCCCGAGACCGAGGTGCCGCCGCACCTGCGCGCGCGCTGGCGGTTCATGGAGCGGGCGCCGTGACCTCGTAGGCCGGCAGGTCTATCCCGGGTTCCCCTGCCCCTCGAACGCCGCCCTCACCTCCGGCTTCGCGAGCACGACGATCGTGAACACGCCCAGCGCGGTGCCGAACGGGAAGAAGGCGCAGGAGAGCGCGGCGACGACCAGGCAGTACGTCCAGTGCCGGGCGCGCGAGAGGAAGCGGGCCGCGAGGCCGAGCATGACGGCGAACGCGAGCACCGCGACGAAGAAGCCCAGCCCGAGCACGAGCATGAACCAGCCGACGAACTCGGGAGGCGGGTGCGCGCCCGCCGCGCCCCCGGGGCCGCCCCTCAGGAACCACACGCCGAGCCCGACGTAGAGCAGCGGGAAGGCCGAGCCGAGGACGGTCAGCCCGGCGAGCACGCCGTGGAAGACGGCGAGGAGTCGGAGGGGGTCTCGGACCGGATCCGCCATGGTCTCGTGATCGTTTCACGGCGCCGCGAGGACCGCAACGGCCGGCCCGCGGCGCGGGGCCCGGGCCGCGCAGGCCCCATCGCGAGCAGCGCGATCACCGCCGCGCCCACCGCCATGGCGAGGGCGGCGAGGAGCACGGCGAGGATCACGAGGCCGGCGAGCGCGGCGACGACGAGGTCGCTCTGGGCGGGGCTCACCGCGGGGCTTTCGGGATCCCCAGCGTCACGAGGGGCGGGCCGCCGACGAGCGAGCCCTCCCGGGCCCCGTTGCGCGCGACGAGGTCGTGGGCGTCCCGCAGGGCGGCGGCGAGGGCGGCGCGGCGCAGGGCCGGGTCGGCGGGCAGCCCCGCCTGGCGGAGCTCGCCGAGCGAGAGGCCGAAGCGCTTCATCACCCGCAGGCGCAGGGTCGCGAGCACCTCGGGCCGGTAGGGCACGCCGAGCGCCTCGAAGAAGTCCTCGGCCTCGCCGAGCCCGGCGAGCTCGGGAAGGTCGGAGGTTGGCCCGCTCAAGCGACCTCCGCCGCCGGGCGGGCCTGGCCGGTGCGGAGCGCCCAGGCCTCGAACCAGCCGAGGAGCGCCGCCTCGATGGGCTCGAAGGCGCGATCGGTGACGGGCTCGATGCCGGCGGCCGCGAGCTGGCCCTCCGGGCAGTGGCCGACCTTCGCGACCAGCACCGCCTGGCAGCCCTCGAGCGTGCGCAGCACCCCGTGCAGGACGTCGTCGTCGCCGTCGCCGCCCTGGCAGTACGCCTCCACCTTGCGGACGCCCACGAGCGAGGCGCCCTCGCGCGTGACGTCGTAGACGAGGAACTCGCGCGCGTGGCCGAAGTGCTGGTCCACCGTGCCGCCGCCCTTCGTGGCGACCGCGACCCGGGCGCCGAGGGCGGCGGGCAGGGCCTGGAGGCGCCGCAGCGCGGTGACCTTGGCCTCGTCGTGCAGCGCGCGGACGCGCTCGACCGCGGCGCGGCGCTCCTCGCGGACCTCGGCCGCGTCCCGGGCCGGGGGCGGGGGCGCGGAGGCGCGGACCTCGGCGGGAGGTGCGGCGGGCGTCGCGAACTCCGCGAACCGGTCCTCGCCGAGCCGGCCGATGGCGTCGGCGCGGCACTGGCGGCAGTGCTTCATGAGCCGCGCGTCGATGGCGCTCGCGCGCTGCACGCGCTCGAGCTCGGCCGGGGTCGGGCCGCGCTGGCCGGTGAGGCCGAAGTGCGTGCCGTGCTCGGGCGCGGAGATGAGCGGGAGCAGGTTCACGAGGAAGGCGCCCCGGGCCCGGACCTCGCGCACGACCGCCGCGAGGTGGAGGTCGTTGACCCCCGGGATGACGACCGCGTTCACCTTCACGAGGACGCCCCGCCTCGCGAGGAGCGAGATGCCCTCGAGCTGGCGGGCGGAGAGGATGCGCGCGCCCTCGACGCCGCCGACCTTCCTTCCCTCCCAGAACACCCACGGGTAGATCCGCTCGCCCACCCGCGGGTCGACCATGTTCACCGTGACCGTCACGTGGCGGACGCCGTGCTCGACGAGCCGGTCGACGTGGTCGGGCAGCGCGAGGCCGTTCGTCGACAGGCAGAGCGTGAGGTCGGGCGCGACCTCCCGGATCCCGCGCAGGGTCTCGTAGGTGGCGTCCGCGTTCGCGAGGGCGTCGCCCGGGCCGGCGATCCCGATGACCGAGAGCTCCGGCACCTCCGCCGCGACGGCCCGGACCTTCGCGATCGCCTGCGCGGGCGTGAGCTTCGCCGAGACGACGCCCGGCCGGCTCTCGTTCGCGCAGTCGAACTTCCGGTTGCAGTAGTGGCACTGGATGTTGCAGGCCGGCGCGACGGCGAGGTGCATGCGCGCGAAGTGGTGGTGCGCGTCCTCGGAGTAGCAGGGGTGGTTGCGGGTGAGCGCCGCGAGGTCCGGGGGCGCCTCCGTCGAGGACGTCGCCCCGTTCGTCCGGAGCGTAGGCCCCGCGCCAGCGGGGCCCGAGACGAGGGACGCCGCGCCTCCGCAGCCGCCACCGAAGCCGCAGTTGGCGGCCCGCTTCGTTCGCCCTTCGACAGGCTCGGGGCGAACGGGACCGCTCGGAGTCGTGTCATCGAGGACTGGAAAGAGGCCCATGGGCGTCCCCCTTCAGGCCGGCACGGTCTCGAACGAGAACGCGTCCTTCTTGCAGGTGCGGCCGCAGGCCTCGCAGCCGATGCACTCGTCGGGGTTCTCGACCGCGGCGAACATCTTCGCGGACTCGTCCTCGTCGACCTCCTTGGGCGCGAGCACGCCGCGCGCGCAGATCTTGATGCAGCGTCCGCAGCCGATGCACTTCGCGTCGTCCACGGCCTTCACGAACTTCGGGATCCAGGACTTCTTGCCGCGGGTGAGGCCGGTGAGGGGTTCGGACATGGCGTCTCCTCGGGAGGCGTCTCGGGTGGGTGGGCTTCAGGCCTCGGGCTCGGCGGGCAGATCACCCAGGGCGCGGCGCAGCCAGGGCGGCGGCCGGCCCTTGAGGACGGCCTGCAGCCGCGCGATGGTCTCGGCGATCGTGACCTCGGTGCCGGTCTTCATCGGGTGGATGCGCCGGGCGACGAGCTTCGCCGCCGCCGGGCCGCCGATCTGCATCGTGTAGACGATGGCGCAGCCGGCGATGGCGCTCGCCCGCGCCGCGATGCGGTCCTCCTCGTCGTCGGAGCTGGTGATGGCCCGGACCCGGTCCACGCGCTCGGCCGCCTCCGGCCCGACCTCCCAGACGTCGAAGCCGGTGGTCTGCCCGAAGTGCTGGTCGATCCGCTCGCCGTCCGTCGTCGTGAATGCGATCCGCATGGCCGTCTCCTTTGCTGCCGGGGTGGGCCCCCGATCCGGCTCCGCCGGTCGGGGCGGGGGGCGCCGAGCCCCCCGGGAAGCTCAGTTGTGGGCGAGCTTCTGCGCCTCGCCCGCGCTCGCCTGGAAGAGGTTCGCGACCTCGAAGACGAGGCCGGTCGTGCCGCGGTAGCCCACCCAGACCTTCTGGTGCGCGCCGAGGCGGTCGAACACCGGGAGCCCGGTGCGCAGGTGCGCCTTCACGCCCGCCGCCGCGGCCGCCTGGCGGCCGTTCGAGTTCGCGACCAGGAGGTCGGCGCCCTTCGCCTCGCGCTCGAGGTCCTCGAGGTCGCCCACGAACAGGTGCTCGCAGGGGACCGCGTCGAGGCCACGGGTGCGGGTCGCCGCGATCGCGACCTGCAGCGTGCAGCCGACGCCCGCGAGGAAGGCCGAGAGGCCCTTCAGGTGGTCGGCCTCGAGCGCGAGGGCGACCTTCTTCCCGGAGAGGGCGTAGTGGCTGTCGACGAGCGCGTCGGCGAGGCGGCTGCGCGCCCGGCGGAGCGCCTCGGGGATGGGCCGGCCGGAGAGGTGCGAGAGCACCGCCACGAGCGCGTCGGACTCGGCGAGCCCGGTCGCGGAGGTGAACCCGTACGCCGGGATCCCGAACCGCTCCTCGAGCCGGCGCGCCGCGCCGGCGAGCGAGTCGCCCACGTAGAGCGTCGCGACGCTCCGGCCCGCCGTCCGCAGCACGTCCACCGGCGCGCCGCCGGTCGAGAGCGGCGTGACCTCCTCGTCCACGTGGCCGTCGAGCGCGTTCGAGACGTCCGGCACGGCGACCGCCGTGAGCCCGAAGGCCTCGACGAGCGCCTTCAGCTCCTCCACCTCGCCGGGCGTGAGGTGCGAGCCGGGGAGCAGCGTCACCTGGCCGGGGATGGGCGCCCCGCCCTCGGCGAGGCCGTCGAGGAGCGCCTCCACCGCGGCGGCGTAGCCCTCCTGGAGCGAGCCGCAGTAGTCGGGCGTCGAGGCCCACACGATCGGGACGCCGTCGTGCTCGGGGTGCTCGGCGCGGAACTGCGCGACGGCGCTCCGCACGTCGTCGCCCATCGTCTCGGTGAGGCCCGAGGTCATGACCCCGACCACGCCCGGGCGGAACTTCTCGATGACCCGGCCGATCCCCTGCTTCAGGTTCTGCCAGCCGCCGAAGATCGCCGCGTCCTCGCTCATCGCGGTCGAGTTGAGCGCGATGGACTCCTTGAAGTGCCGGGAGAGCTGCAGCCGGATGAAGGTCGAGCAGCCCTGCGCGCCGTGCAGGAGGCCCAGCATCCGGTCCACGCCGAGGTACGCGAGCGTCGCGCCGAGGGCGGGCGAGTTCTTCTGCGGGTTGACGGTGGCGGCCTTCTTCGGGACCGCCACGCGGGAGGCCGCGAGATCGATGGCGAGGTGGCGGACCGCGTGCTCCCGGGCGGCCGCGACCACCGAGGCCTGCTTTGCCTCGGTCCACGCCCAGGGCGGGGCGCCGGCGAGCGCCGGGAAGATCGGGTTGTTGACGGTGAGGTCGAGCTGGCGCGCGAAGGTGACCATGCCCTCGTAGCCCGCGTACGGGTGGGCGCGGCCGTGGTTGATGTCGAGGAAGGGCGTGAGCGTCTTCAGCGCGAGGAACTTCGTCTTCCCGCCGGCGACCACGAGGTCGGGCGCCTTCTCGGCCATGACGCCGAGGAGCCCGGCGGTGGAGGTGTCCTCGATGATCCGGGCGTCCCGGTGCATGAGGGCCTTCATCCGGTGGAAGTCCTCGAGGGTGGAGTTCTGCGTGCCGGCGGCGAGGATCTCGACGCCGAGCTCGCGGAGCGCGTTCACCATCGACCAGGTCTTCACGCCGCCCGTGAAGAGGACCGCCCGCTTCCCCTCGAGGCGGGCGCGGTGCGGGGCGATGCGGGACCGGCAGCGCTCCTCCTCCTCGGCGATGACCGCCTCGACCCGGCGGGCGAGCTCGTCGCCGCCGCCGTTCACGAGGTCGAGCTCGCGGGCCATCTCCCGGAGCGCCCGGGCGGTGTCGGTCATCCCGTAGAAGGACTCCTCGAGGTACGGGATGCCCCAGCGCTTCTTCATCTTCCGCGCGAGGTTCGTGAGGCTCTTCGAGCAGACGATGACGTTGAGCTTCGCGCGGTGCGCGTGGCGGAGCTCCTCGAAGCGGGCGTCGCCGGAGATGGTGGAGAGGATCCGGATGCCGGCCTTCGCGAGCAGCGGCTGCACGCCCCACAGGTCGCCGGCGATGTTGTACTCGCCGATGAGGTTCACGTCCCACCTCGTGGTGGTCGCGGGCTCGGCGGTGCCGATGACGTGATCGAGGAGCAGCTCGCCCGCGAGGCGGTTGCCGATGTTCTTGTCGCCGATGAAGCCGGGCGTGTTCACCGGGATGACCGGGATGGAGACCGCCTTCGCCGCGCGCCGGCAGACCGCGTCCACGTCGTCGCCGGTCATGGCGGTGACGCAGGTCGCGTAGACGAAGACCGCCTTCGCCTCCGCGGCGTAGCGGCCGGCGAGGTCGACGATCGCCTTCTCGAGCTTCTTCTCGCCCCCGAAGACGACGTCGTTCTCGAGCATCTCGGTGGTGAAGCCGCGCCGGTAGAGCTGCGAGCCCGACGAGCGCGCGCCGCGGTTGTCCCAGGAGTTCCCCGCGCAGGCGATCGGCCCGTGGACGAGGTGGATCGCGTCGGTGACCGGCATGAGCACGACCCGCGCGCCGTCGAACGCGCAGCTGCGCTCGGTGCCCTCGCCCGGCTCGGACTTCTTGCAGAACTTGGGCGCCCCCTTCTCGACGTGGGTGTCGCACTCGGGGGCGTCGTAGTAGTCCGGCCGGGCCATGGGTCGCCTGCGGGGATCCTCTGGGGGGTGAACGCCTACCGCATCATCTCGAAGTGGCGGTCGTCGCTCGTGTCGTCCACGAGATCGAGGAACTTGTTCGCGAGCTCGGTGACCATGTTGATGGCGCCCTGGTAGCCGACGAACGGGACCCGGTGCCGGTGCACGCGGTCGAAGATCGGGAAGCCCCAGCGGAAGAGCGGGACCTTCGCGTCGCGGGCGGCGAACTTGCCGTGGGTGTCGCCGATGACGGCGTCCACGGGGTCCGTCACGAGGAGCGAGCGCAGGTGCCAGAGGTCGCGGTTGACGTACACCTTGCCGCCCTTGCCGTACGGGGAGGATTCGAGCAGCGCGACGAGCTCCTTCTCGAGCTTCTTCGAGCCCTTCGACACGAGGACGTGCCAGGGGGTCGCGCCCATCTCGAGGAGGAAGGAGACCCAGCCCGCGACCTGGTCGGGGTCGCCGTACACCGCGAACTTCTTGCCGTGCAGGTACTGCTGCGCGTCGGTCATGGCGTCGACCGCGCGGCCGCGCTCGGCCTTGAGCGACTCCGGCACGGGCTTCCCGGTGAGCTCGGCGAGCTTCAGGAGGAAGGCGTCGGTCTTCTGGATGCCGACCGGCATCGGGATCGCCGCGTGCGTCCCGGCGTAGTTCTCCTTCACCCAGGCCATCGTCTTCGAGGAGGCGTACGGCGCGACCGACAGGGTCGCCTTGCCGTTCACCGAGTCGGCGGCCTCGGCGAGCGGCGTGCCGGCCGGGTAGAGCCGGTAGGTGCCGTCGTTCGGCGAGTCGAAGACGTCGGAGATGTCGGAGAGGAAGGTGTACGGCGCGCCGAACGCCTCGAGGATGCGCTTGTACTCGCGGGCGTTGCCGGTGTTCGGGTCGAACCCGCCGATGAAGTTCACCTTGCCGGTGCAGCGCCCCTCGACCTTCTTGCCCTCGGTGAGGGTCGTCAGGATCGAGAGCAGCATGAGGTCCCAGCCCGAGACGTGCGAGCCCGCGAAGCTCGGCGTGTTCGCGAACGGGATGGGGAGCTCCGGCGGCACGATCGACTTCGCCCGGGCGTTCTTGATGAACGCGGTCAGGTCGTCGCCGATCACCTCCGGCATGCAGGAGGTGAAGACCGCGAGCATCTTCGGCTTGTAGAGCGCGAGCGCGTTCTCGAGCCCCTCGTGCAGGTTGTTCTGGCCGCCGAAGACCGCGCCGTCCTCGGTCATGGCGTCGGAGACCGCCGGGGCGGGCTCGCGGAAGTGGCGGTTGAGGGTGGAGCGGTAGTAGGAGGCGCAGCCCTGGGCGCCGTGCACGAACGGGAGCGTGCCCTCGAAGCCGTGGGCGGCGAGCTCGGCCCCGAGCGGCTGGCAGGCGTGGGCCGGGTTCACGACCAGGGCCTGGCGGGCGAAGTTCTTCTCCTTGTACTCGGGCGTGTCGATCCAGGCCGCGACGCGCGCCTCGTCCTCGGGCGAGATGGAGGTGACCGGCTTCACCGTGAGACCGAGCAGATTCGACATGGGAATACCTCCTGCGAAGCGCAGCGGAGCAGTTCCGGGGGTGGGGCCCCGATCCGGCTTCGCCGGTCGGGGCGGGGGGCTACGCCCCCCGTGTCAAAACGGGCTCTTCACGAGCTTCCAGGTGGGGCTGTTCACCGCGAGGTCGATGTCCCGGGCGAACACCGGGAAGCCGTCGTACGCGTGGTAGGGACCGGAGTAGTCCCAGCTGTGCATCTGCCGGAACGGCAGGCCCATCTTCTGGAAGAGGTACTTCTCCTTGATGCCGGAGCCGACGAGGTCGGGCTTGAGCTCGGCGACGAAGTGCTCGAGCTCGTGCTCGGAGGCGTCGTCGTAGAGCACGGTCGCCTCGGGCATCTCCGGGGTCGTGCGCTCGTAGTCGTCGCCGTGCGCGAACTCGTACCCGGCGCCGATCACCTGCATGCCGAGGTCCTCGTAGGCGCCGATGGTGTGCCGCGGGCGCAGCCCGCCCACGAACAGCATCACCTTCTTGCCCTCGAGCCGCGGCCGGTAGGTGTCGATGACCTGCTGCATCGGCCCGTCGTACTTCGCGATGACCTTCTCGACGTTGGCGCGGATCTTCTCGTCGAAGCGCTCGCCGATCTTGCGGAGCGACTCCTTGATCTTCGTGGGCCCGAAGAAGTTGAACTCGAGCCACGGGATCCCGTACTTCTCCTCCATCACCCGGCACATGTAGTTCATGGACCGGTAGCAGTGGATGAGGTTGAGCTTCACCTGCTGGGTCGCCGCGATCCGGTCGAGCTCCCCGTCGCCGGTCCAGGTGGCCTTCACGTTGAGGCCGATCTCCTCGAGCACCTTCTTCGCCGCCCAGACGTCGCCGCCGATGTTGTAGTCGCCGATGAGGGCGATGTCGTACGGGCCCGCCGGCTCCGCGAACTCGCGGGTGCCGATGATGTAGTCGCGGATGGTGTCGTTCGAGATGTGGTGCCCGAGCGACTGGGAGACGCCCCGGAAGCCCTCGCAGTTGCAGGGGATGACCGGGAGGTCGAGCTCCTTCGAGGAGGCCTTCGCGACGGCGGAGATGTCGTCGCCGATGAGCCCCACCGGGCACTCGGACAGGACCGAGATGCCCTTCGCGAGCGGGAAGAGGTCCTTCGCCTCGCGGAGCAGCACGGCGAGCTTCTTGTCGCCGCCGTAGACGATGTCCTTCTCCTGGAAGTCGGACGTGAACTGCATGTTGAAGCTCGACACGCCGTTCTTCCCGGAGACGAGGTTGCGGCGGGTGCCCCACGAGTACCAGCCGCAGCCCACCGGCCCGTGCGAGACGTGCACCATGTCCCGGATCGGCCCCCAGACCACGCCCTTCGCGCCGGCGTAGGCGCAGCCGCGCGCGCTCATCACCCCGGGGACCGTCTTGCGGTTCGACTTCACGCAGGCGCCGCCCGTCGGGTCGCTCGGGGCGAGGTGCGGCGCCCGCTTCTTCTTCGCCTTCTCCGGGTAGGCCTCGAGGGCCCGGTCGATCATCGCCCGGGTCCCCTCCGCCGTGATGCCCTCGACCTTCTTCGCCACCTTCGCCTCGTCGGACATGGCTCCGCTCTCCCCTCCCGCCTAGACGGCGGCGGTGGCCTCGGCGACGCCGACGACGGACTCGTCCTCGGCGGCCATGATCCCGTACTCCATGAGCAGCTCCTCGAGCTCCTCCATGGACAGCGGGGTCGGGATGACGAGCTTCTTGTTCTCCGCGATCTTCCGCGCGAGCGTCCGGTACTCCTCGGCCTGCCTGTGCTTCGGCGCGTACTCGATGACGGTCATGCGGCGCAGCTCGGCGCGCTGGACCTCGTTGTCGCGGGGCACGAAGTGGATCATCTGCGTCCCGAGCCGCTTCGCGAGCGCCTCGATGAGCTCTGCCTCGCGGTCGGTGTTGCGCGAGTTGCAGATGAGACCCGCCAGGCGGACCTTGCCGGAGGTGGCGTACTTGAGGATGCCCTTCGCGATGTTGTTGGCCGCGTACATGGCCATCATCTCGCCGGAGCAGACGATGTAGATCTCCTCGGCCTTGTTCTCGCGGATGGGCATCGCGAAGCCGCCGCACACGACGTCGCCGAGGACGTCGTAGAAGACGAAGTCGAGGTCGGGCGTGTACGCCCCGTTCTCCTCGAGGAAGTTGATGGCCGTGATGACGCCGCGGCCGGCGCAGCCGACCCCCGGCTCCGGGCCGCCGGACTCGACGCACTTCACGTCGCCGAAGCCGGTCTTCATGACGTCGGAGACCTCGAGGTCCTCGACGGTCCCGCGCTCGCGGACGAGGTCCATCACCGTCGCCTGCGCCTTCGCGTGCAGGATGAGGCGGGTGGAGTCGGCCTTCGGATCGCAGCCGACGATCATGACCTTCTTGCCGAGCGAGGCGAGGCCCGCGACCGTGTTCTGCGTGGTCGTGGACTTGCCGATGCCGCCCTTCCCGTAGATTGCGATCTGCCTCATGTGCGGTCGTCTCCCTCTGGGCGCTGCGTGAGCCTTCGGGAGGGACGTAGAGCAAGGGCCGTACCGCGGCGCGGCGGGCGGGCGAAGCACGGGATCCGAGGGATTTTTCGCGCCGTGAAGGCGCGGAGGGCCAGGGATGGTCAGGTTCGCGACCGCGGGCCCTGTCCGGTTCCCGACAACGCGCGCAGGCTGCGCGCGACCTCCCGCGCCGTCAGCGGAGAAGCTTCCTGCGCGCGACGAGCTGCGTGTCGGACCACCCGCACCGCGCGTAGAACGCGAGCGCCGGCGCGTTCTCGCGATCCGCGAGGAGCTGCAGCCGGGTCGCACCGCGGGCGCGGGCCCAGGCCTCCACCCCCTCGAGGAGCGTCCGGCCGATCCCGGCGCCGCGCATGGCCTCGTCGACCACGAGGTCCTCGAGGAGCGCGGAGGGCGCCCCCTCCGCGGTCGACACGACGAGCTGGGCGGTCACCATCCCGGCCACCCTGCCCCCCCGCTCCGCGACGAGCACGAGCGCGCGCGCCGGGTCGGCGAGCAGGAGCTCGAGGCCGCGCCGCTGCCTGGCGGGGTCCGGCCGGAAGTCCGCCTCGATCGTGAAGAGGAGGTCGAGGAACCGGACGAGGACCGGGAGGTCGGCGGCGACGGCGGGGCGGAGCGTGACGGCCACGGGACTCCCTTCTACACTGGCGCGCCCGTGCCCGCGTCCCCCGCCCCGTTCCCCCGCCTCCGCGCCCTCGCCGCCGTCGCGCTCGCCGGGGGCTTCGCGCTCCTCGTCGCCACGAGCCCGCCCGCGTTCTTTCTCGAGGCCGGGGCGCTGTGCCTCCTGTGGATGCCGGCCTCGGCGCTCGCGTCCCCGCCAGGGCTCCTGGCCAGGCTCCGCCCGCGGCTCGCCGACGTGCTCCTGGGCCTCGGCTCGGCGGCCGTGCTCTACCTCGGCACGCGCGCGTTCCTCTGGGCCTTCTGCGGCGGCTTCACCGACGCGCTCTGCGCGCCGCTCCGCGGGACGGTGGGCCGCTTCGAGGCGCGCTCGCTCGTGGGCGCGCTCGCGATCGTCGTCCTGATCGCCCCCGCCGAGGAGCTCTTCTGGCGCGGCTTCGTGCAGGGATGGCTCGAGGCGCGCCTCGGCCGCGCCGCGGCGGTCCCCGTCGCGGTCGCCTTCGCCGTGCTGCTCGCGCTCGGCACCGGCGAGCCGTTCCTCGCGCTCGCGACCCTGCCGACCTACGCCGCGTGGGGCGCGCTCGCGGCCTGGCGCCGGAGCCTCGTGCCCGCGATCGTCTCGCACGCGACCTGGAGCGTGCTCGTCGCGTCGCTCGCGCCGCCGGGCTAGAGGGCCTTCTCGGAGAGCAAGTCCGTCTCCACGATCTCCCGCAGGAACCGCTCCCCCACGAAGCCGACCACCCGCTCGACCTCGCGGCGGCCCTTGAAGAACACCACGGTGGGCGTGCCCATGACCCCGAGCCGCGCCGCGGCCTCGGGCGCCTCGGCCGCGTTGACCTCCACGACCTTCACCCGTCCCTCGTAGTCGGCGGCGAGCTGCATCACGATGGGCTCGAGCATCGCGCACGGGCCGCAGCCCGGGGACCAGACGTCCACGAGCACCGGCAGGTCGCTCCGGAACACCTCGCCGAGGTAGTTCGCGTCGGTCACGTGGACCGGCTGGACCTTCTTCTTCGGCGGCCCGAACAGCTTCGCGAGGAGTCCCATCGAGTGCCTCCGGAGGTGGGAGCCGGGGCGCTGGGCGAGGGTTCGGTGGAACGCAGACGTCTGCCGGGAATCGGGGCCGGGGGGCGGCAGTGCTACCCTCCACCCGTGCTCCGACGCCTCGCCCTCCTCGCCATGGCCGCCGCGCTCTCCCTCCCCGCCTGCCGCCTCGCCTCGAAGGACGCCGGCGGCGGCGAGCGGCCGGCGCCGGGCACGAAGCGCGGCGTCGCGTACGACCTCACGAGCCAGGCCGACGCCGACGCGCTCGGGCCGCAGGTGAGCTGGTACTACAACTGGTCGACGCACCCCGGCGCCGCGCTCACGGGCGCCGAGTTCGTGCCGATGGTCTGGGGGAAGATCGCCGCGGCCGACGTGCCCGCCATCGAGGCCGCGATCCCGGCCGGCGCGAAGTACCTCCTCGGCTTCAACGAGCCCAACTTCAAGACCGGGCAGGCGAACCTCTCTCCGGCCGAGGCGGCCGACCTCTGGCCGCTCCTCGAGAAGATCGCCGACGACCGCGGGCTCCTCCTCGTCGCGCCCGCGGTGAACTACTGCGGCGGCGCCTGCTGGGAGACGGACCCCGTGGCCTGGCTCGACGCGTTCTTCGCCGCCTGCGCCGCGAGGGGCGGCTGCCGGGTGGACCACGTCGCGGTGCACGCGTACGTCTGCTACGGCGGCGCGCTCGGGTGGTACCTGGACCGGTTCCAGAAGTACGGGAAGCCGCTCTGGCTCACCGAGTTCTCGTGCGCCGACGAGGCCTCGCGGAAGGGTTCGACGAAGGGGCAGGCCGATTACATGGCGGAGGCGGTGCCGCTCCTCGAAGGGCGCGCGGACGTGTTCCGCTACGCGTGGTTCATCGGGCGCTCCGATCCGGTCGATCCCGCGTGGCCCGTGGATCTTCTCGGCGCGGACGGGAAGCTCACCTGGCTCGGGCAGGCGTACGTGGGGTTCCCGGGGACGCCGTGAACCTCAGCGCCTCCCCGCCCCGAGGAGCCCCACCAGCGACTCCTCGAGCGCCATGACGGCACCGCGGAGGCCGGACGGTGGCGGGTCGTCGGCGAGCGCGCGGCGGGCGGCTTCGTCGAACGAGATCCGCGGCGGGAGGCCGGCGAGGGCCCAGTAGCGGTCGTCGCGCGGCAAGAGGTCCGACTCGAGCCCGAGCACGAGCTCGCGCACCACGGTCCAGTCGGCGTCGGAGACGAGCTTCAGCCAGAGCGAGGAGACCTCCGGCGCCGGCAGCGGCGCGCGGATGGCGCGGAAGGCCCGGCCCCGGAGCGCGGTCACCCGTCCGAGGATCTCCGCGACCGAGAGCGTCTCGGGGCCCGGGATGTCGAAGATCGCGCTCTCGGTCGCCGGCACCTCGAGCGCCGCGACGAGCGCGGCGACCACGTCGTCGATCGCGATCGGGCAGGAGCGCGTCCGCGACCACGCGGGCAGGACCATCGCCGGCAGCCGGAGCGCGAGGTCGCGCACGATCCGCCAGGAGGCGCTCCGCGCGCCGACGATCATCGCGGCGCGGAGCTCGAGCGTGGGGACCGGGCCGGCCCGCAGGGCCTCCCCTACCTCGAGACGGCTCGCGAGGTGGCGCGACGGCGCGCCCGCGGGCTCGACGCCGCCGAGGTAGACGACGCGACGGACGCCGGCCTTGCCGGCGTCGCGGGCGAAGGCGAGCGCGGTCTGCCGCTCCTCGCGCGCGTAGTCGGCCCGGCCGCTCGCCATGCCGTGCACGAGGAAGAACGCAGCCTCGACGCCGCCGAGCGCCCGGGCGAGCCCCTCGGGCCGGGCGAGATCGGCCTCGACCCACTCCAGCCTGGGGTCGAGCCCGGCCCGGAGCGTGCGGGTCGTCGCGCGGACGCGCCGGCCCGTCGCCAGGAGCGCGGGCACGAGGGCCGAGCCCACGAACCCCGTCGCACCGGTCACGAGCACCGCGCCGTCCGCCATGCCGTGCATCATGGCGCTCGCTCGCACCCTGCGCACGCCCCGGAGGGGCGCGCGGCGAAACGATCATGCCGGTCCTCCGACTTCGTTCACCCTGAGCCTGTCGAAGGGTTCAGGATGAGCGGGGCGGGGTCGAGGCTTCGCCGTCGAGGTCAGTCGACCTGGATCATCCCGACCCACATCGGCGTGAACACGGGCCCCTGGCTCCCGGTCTTCGGGGCGAGGTGGCCGATGGCGACGATGATCTGCTGGCCCGCGCGGAAGCCCTCGAACCGCGGCGTGGCCGTGTTGGCCTTCAGGGAGTCGACGGAGAGGCGCACGCGGGGAACGCCCGCTCGCCACTCGACCGAATAGTCCCCGTTGACGCCCGGGCCCGAGACCACGACCTGCACCGAGTTCGGGCCCTTCACGCCGGTCTGCGCGAGCTGCGGGGGGACCGCGACGGGGAGGGCCGAGACGTCGAGGTCGACCGCGCCGCCCGCGGAGAGGCGGTAGAACGGCCTCGAGCCCTCGCCCTCCTTGCGGGCCAGCTGATCGTGCGCGGCGTCGGCCTTGAGGACGCGCGCGGGCTCGTCGGCGCGGGCGACGGAGAGCGAGAGCACGGCGGCGGCGAGGAGGGGGAGCGGGCTCGGGGAGCGCATGGGGAGCGGATGCTACGGCCACACGCACTGTGAAGCCATCCCACGATCGAACTCCCGCTGGCGGAGTTCCGGGGCTCCGCGGACCCACCCGCTCCTTCGCCGCAGCGCGCCGCTCCCGCCGCCACCCGGCCACCTACAGCAGGCGCCGCTGTGCTCCGCCCTCGCCGTAGCGCTCGAGGTACCTCTTCACCCCGACCTTCCGCGCCGTGTTCTGCGAGGACATGTAGCGGATGGTCCCGAACACCTGCCGCTCCGGGCCCCACGGGCGGTCGTAGCGCCCGAGGCACCAGAAGATCCCGGAGTACGAGTTCGGGTCCCGGCCGTCGAGCGCCCACCGATCGTTGAGCTGCACCATCGCCCGGAGCGCCTCCTCCGGCGAGGGCGACCACTCGAGGATCTTCTTCCCCCAGAGCATGCGCAGGTAGTTGTGCATCCGGCCCTCGCGTACGAGCTGGCGCTGGGCCGCGTTCCAGAGCGGGTCTGCGGTGCGCGCGCCCTCGAGCGCCGGGAGGTCGTACAGGTGCTCGCGCCGGTCGCTGGCGTGCTTCGCGAGCGTCGCCCGGGCCCAGTCCGGCAAGGAGCCGTACGCCTGGTGGTCGGCGCGGTGCGCGCAGGTGACGTGGCCGAGCTCGCGCCAGGTCACGAGCTGATCGAGGAAGCCCTCGAAGGGCTCGGGGAGGCCCCACCAGCCGGCGCGGGAGCCGTCGGCTTTCCCGTGCTCGGGCGGGATCCACCGCTCGCGCCGGAGCAGCGTCGAGACCACCTCGAAGCTGCCCAGGTGGCCGAAGTGCAGGTACGGCGAGAGGCCGCTCGTCACGCCCTCGGCATCGGGCTCGTTCCGGTCGGTCGCGTAGCGCGGCAGGCCCACCTCGAGCCAGGCGCGCAGGCGCGCCTCGGCCGCGGCCGCGCCGCCGCGCTCCTCCACGGCGCCGACCGCGTGATCGACGGGGAGGCCCGATACGAGCGCCCCGGGCCGGTCGAGCTCCCCGAGCGTCGCGGCGGGCCAGCGGCGGGTGATGTCGCGCGGGAGCGGGACGGGCGCAGGGAGCCTGCGGAGCGGGTTCTCGGCGGGGAGCTTCTCGAGCCACGCGACGAGGTTCTTCTGGAGGAAGCGACGGTAGGCGTACGCGGTCGGGAAGTCCTTCCCGGCGAGCCGGAACGGGACGATGCAGGAGGCGTCGACCACCTCGAGGCGCACGCCGAGCTCCCCGAGCCGCTTCCCGGCGGCCTCCAGCATGCGGGGCAGGAAGAAGGCCGGGAAGTCGTCGCCCACCACCACGCACGCCTTCGCCGCGAGCGCCTCGAGGAGCCCCTTCCCCTCCCCCGCCGCGCGCTCGACGTACGGGTGGTAGGTCGCCTTGCCGTCGAGGCGCCGCGCGTTGTCGGCCATGCCCTGGAGCACGAAGGCGTGGAGCCGGTCGGACGCGTGCGGGTAGCCGATGCGGAGCGCCTCGAGCACGACGAGCGGCCGGTCGAGCTCCCGCGCGAGCTCCGCGGCGCGCTCGAGCGCGGGGTTGAAGCGCGCGCGCCGCGCGGCGGTCATCCAGTGGAGGACCCAGGCGCCGTCGCGCCGGACCGGCGCCGCGTTGAGCGCGCGGATGCGCTGGGCGGGGACGGTCACGGGTGGCTCAGACGTGGTTCCGGATCATGAGCTCCTTGGGATCCGGATCGAGGTAGGTCTGGTCGGCGAGGTAGGCGACGCCGTGCTTCCTCACGTGGTGGCGGAGCAGCGTCTGCGGCACGACGAGCGGGACGAGGCCGCGGCCGTAGTCGGCGACGACGCCCTCGAGCTCCTTCCGCTCCGCGGGCGGGAGCACGTCCTTGAAGTAGCCGGCCATGTGCTGCAGCACGTTCACGTGCTTGCCGCGCGAGGCGCGCACCGCGAGCCCCGCGAGGAAGCCCTCGCCGTAGGCGTCGAGGACCGGGTCGAGCTTCTGGCCCTTCTGGAGACCGGCGACGAGGCGGCCGAGCTTCCGGTACGCGTCCGGGCTGTGGGAGAGGAGGGCGAGCTTGTGCCGGGTGTGGAAGGCGACCAGCGCGCCCCGGTCCATGCCCGCCTCGCGGGCCTCCTTGAAGCGGTGGTACGCGAAGATGCGCTCCACGAAGCTCTCGCGCAGCCACGGGTCGTGGAGCCGGCCCTCCTCCTCGATGGGCAGGAGCGGCATCCCCTCCTTCAGCACCGCCACGAAGGCGCCGACGCCCTCGCGCCTGGGAGGCGCGTCCTTCTTCCCCGACCAGACCCGCACCCGGGCGAGGCCGCAGGACGGCGAGTCCTTCTTCGTCACCCAGCCGACGAGGTCGAGCGCGGCGAGCTTCTCGAGGCGCGCCTCGGCCCAGGTGCGCATCGCCTCGGTGTGGTCCTTCCCGCTCCGGTCGGCGACGAGCCGCGGCGCGGCGGGATCGCCCACGAGCCGGATCGGCTCGCGGGGGATGCCCATGCCCACCTCGACCTCGGGGCACACCGGCACCCACTCCACGAAGTCGCCGAGCGTCTCGACGAGGAAGTCGTCCTTCTTGTGGCCGCTGTCGTACCGGACGTTGTTGCCGAGCAGGCAGGACGAGATGCCGAGGCGGGGCTTCTTCCGCATGCCGCGGAGCTTAGGCGGGCGCCCGCCGTCTCGCCACCCGGATCCCGGCCGGGCGCACCCGCTCCAGCCGGGCCAGGCCGCGGCCGCCCGGGGAGGCTACTTCCGGCGCCGCGAGGTCTCGACGAAGTACCAGACGAGGAAGACGATGCCCATCGGCACGAGGAGGCGCGGGTTCCTCGCGACGAGCGCGATGACGACGGCGGCGAGGAGCGCGAGCCCCCAGGAGATCCGGATCACGACGGCACTCTATCAGCCCGGCAGCCGCTCGAAGAGGAAGGCGTCCGTCCGGTAGGCGAGCGACAGGACGTCGCGCCCGCGGGTGTCCGGGTGCGAGGCGACGAGCGCCCGCACCTCGTCGAGCACCACCTCGCGCGCCGCCGGCGCGGCGGCGGCCACGAAGCTCACCGAGGTGACGCGGTCGAGGAGCTGGTCGAGCGACAGGTGGTGCACGTGCCGGAACATGGCCTCCTCGGTGAGCCGGAACCCCCCGGGCGCCTCGACGAGCGCCCGGCGCCAGAGCCCGTGGCGGTAGCGCGGCACGCCGGCCTCGCCGCGGTTCACGATCTCGCCGAGCGCGGCGATCCACGGCACCGCCGTGTCGCGCAGGTTCCACAGGAGCGCCGCGCGCCCGCCGGGCCGGAGCGCGCGCCGGAGCTCCGGCACGGCGCGGCCACCGTCGAACCAGTGGAACGCGGTGCCCGCCGCGGCCCCATCGACCGAGGCGTCGCGGAGCGGGAGCGCCTCGGCGAGCGCGCGCAGGCCGTGGACGCGCGGGGCGCCGGCCCTCGCGAGCATGCCCGCGCTCGGCTCGAGCGCCAGGACCTCCGCGCCCGTGGCGGCGAGCGCGAGGGAGAGCTTCCCGGTGCCGGCGCCGAGGTCGAGGATGCGCCGCCCAGGCCCCAGCGAGAGCCCGCGCGACACCCAGGCGAGGGCCTCCGGGGGGTACTCCGGACGTCCCCGGACGTACGCGTCGGCGGCGGTGTCGAACCCGCGCGCGGCGTCATGGACTGCCATGGCGCGAGGCTACTAGGATGGCCGCTCCATGTCCCGACCCGCCGACACGCCCCCGGACGATCGGGCCGGGACGACGGTCGCGGAGCGCTACCGGCTCGTCCAGCGGCTCGGGCAGGGCGGCGCGGGGACCGTGTACCGGGCCGAGGAGCTCGGGACGGGACGGGCGGTCGCGGTGAAGCTCTTCGATCAGGAGTCGGTCGACCCGGACGCCCTGAAGCGCATCGAGCGCGAGGTCTTCGCCGCCCGCCAGATCAAGGACCTCTCCTGCATCGAGATCTTCGCCTCCGGCCACACGCCCGACGGGCTCGGCTGGATCGCGATGGAGCTCGTCTCGGGCCGCGACCTCTCCCGCGCGCTCGACGAGGACGGGCCGTTCACGCCGGCGCGCGCGGCGAACATCGCCGACCAGCTCCTGCGCGTGCTCGTCGAGGCGCACGGCGCCGGCATCGTGCACCGCGACCTCAAGCCGGCGAACGTGATGGTGGTGCCGGTGGAGGGCGCGCCCGAGCGGATCGAGGTCCTCGACTTCGGCATCTCGGTCCTGTCGACCGACGACACGAAGGAGAAGACCGGTGTCGTCTTCGGGACCCCCGCGTACATGAGCCCCGAGCAGCTCCGGGGCGAGGCCGTGGACGGCCGGGCGGACCTCTACGCGGTCGGGGTGATGCTCTTCGAGATGCTCGCCGGCGTGCCGCCCTTCGACGGGCCCACGCCGATCGCGGTGGTGACCCGGCAGCTCGAGGCGCCCGCGCCGCCGCTCGAGCAGCACCGGCCCGGCGTGCCGCGCGCGCTCGCCGAGCTCGTCGCGAGCACCCTCGAGCGCGAGCGCGACCGCCGGCCCGCGAGCGCCGCCGCGATGCGCGCCGCGCTCGCGAACGCCCTCTCCGACGCGGGCCCGGAGCTCCTCGGCGCGGTCGCGCCGCCCCGCCAGAGCGTTCGGCGGGACACGCTCGTGTCCGCCGTGCCTCCGACCTTCGCCGGCAAGCGGCGCGGGACGGGGCGGCTCTAGCGCTTCAGGGGGGCGAGACCGGCTCGCCTGCCTCCGAGGGCCCTACCGCGCCCCCCGGCCCGGTTCCCCCCTGCCCCTCCCCCCTGCCCCAGAGGTCCGCGGTCCCCCCCTGCCCCAGAGGTCCGCCGATTGGACGGTGGTCCGCGGGACGGCCGGCGCGGGGATGACGGAATGGTTGGGGATCAAGGGTTTGGAGACGGCACGGGGCGTGGAATGCGCGGGAGGCCATGACCTCTCCCCGCCAGATCATCCCGGGCAAGACCTACCTCTTCACGCGCCGCTGCCTGCACCGGCTCTTCCTCATGGTGCCCTCCGTCCAGGTCAACAACGCCTTCGGCTACCTCCTCGCCGTCGCGGCCCAGCGGTACAAGATCCAGCTTCACGCCTGGTGCGTCGTCTCCAACCACTACCACCTCGTCCTCACCGATCCCGCCGGCCAGCTCCCTCGCTTCGCCCAGGAGCTGAACATGAACCTCGCGCTCTTCCTCAACACCCTTCACGGACGCTTCGAGTCGGCCTGGGCCCCGGGCAGCTACAGCGCGGTCTCGCTCGAGGACGAGGGCTCCGTCATCGCGAAGGCGGCCTACACGCTCGCGAACCCGGTCGCGGCGGGACTCATCGAGCACGGCAGCCAGTGGCCCGGGCTCTGGTCCTCGCTCGAGGAGCTCGGCGCCGGGCGCGAGTACACCCGCCCCGAGATGTTCTTCTCCAAGGACGGGAACATGCCCGACAGCGCGGTGCTCGCGCTCGTGCCGCCGAAGGGGTTCTCGGCGGAGCGGTACCGCAAGTCGGTCCAGGGCGCGCTCGCCGCGCTCGAGCAGCAGGCGGCGAGGACGGAGGACGGCGAGCGTCGCAAGTTCGCCGGGCTGCGGCGGGTGCTCCGGCAGCAGTGGTGGCAACATCCGGCCGGCAAGGAGCCGCCCAGCAAGCTCAACCCGAAGATCGCCGCGTCCGACCGCTGGAAGCGGATCGAGGCGCAGCAGGAGCTGAAGGCGTTCCAGGACGCGTACCGCAAGGCGTTCGAGCTGTTCCGCAAGGGCCTGCGGGATGTCGTGTTCCCGCCCGGCACCTGGGCCATGGGCGCCGTGCTCGGCGCCGCCTGCGCCCCGCCCGTCTAGCGCGGCTCACTGCGAAGCCAGCCCTGCACCGACTGCTCCGGCGGCGCCGGGGTGGTCTGCCCGTGCAACGTCTCGTGCGCCAGCGCCAGGAATGGCGCGCGCCCCGGGAGCCGAGCGCTTAGGGGATCGCCCCCGCATGAAGGCCCGTGAGGGCGCCCGGCCCCCCCGTTCAAGGCGGGCCTGCACCCCGGTAGCGTGGAGGCCTCTGGGGTGGGGGGAGAACAGAGAGGTCAGTCGTCTCCCCGGCCCTTCTGGAGCTTCCGGAGCGCGCGGGTGGTCTCCTTCTCCCAGCGCTTGCGCTCCGCGCGGTTCGGCTCCGCGCGGCGCGCGGCCTGCGCCGCCGCCTCGGCGCCGAGCTTCAGGTAGCCCGCCACCCGCTCCTCCTCGAGCTCGCCGCGCTCGAGCGCCGCGCGCACCGCGCAGCCGGGCTCCCCGCCGTGCGCGCAGTCGCTGAACCGGCACCGGGCGGCGACCTCGGCCACCTCCTCGAAGGTCCGCTCGAGCCCGCCGCCGTCCCAGAGCTTCAGCTCCCGGATCCCGGGGCCGTCGACGACCCCGCCGCCGCCGGTGAGCGGGAAGAGCCGCCGGGTCGTGGTGGTGTGCCGGCCGCGGCCGTCGCGCTCGCGGACGCCGCCCACCACCTGCACGTCCTCGCCGAGGAGCGCGTTCACGAGCGTCGACTTGCCGGCGCCCGAGGGCCCGAGGAACGCCGCGGTGCGGCCGGCCGCGAGGTGCGCGCGCAGGCCGTCGACGCCGATCCCGTGCTTGCCGGAGACCGCCCGGACCTCGACGCCCGGCGCCGCCGCGCGGGCGGCCTCGAGGAAGGGTTCGAGCTCGTCGGCGAGGTCGCTCTTCCCGAGCAGCACGACCGGCGTCGCGCCGCCCGCGACGACCGCCGCGACCGACCGCTCGATGCGCCGGACCATGTCCCCGGAGAGGGCGTCGAGCGCGTCGACCACGAACACCACGTCGACGTTGGCGGCGAGCACCTGCTCGCCCACCTGCCTGCCAGCGACGTTCCGGGAGATGCGGCTCCTCCGCGCGAGCACCCGCGCGACGCCCGGCGAGGGCACCGGCGGCGCGAGCACGAAGTCGCCGACCACCGGCGCGGCGGCGGTCCCGCGGATCTTGCCCGGGACGATGGTGTTCCGGTCCTGGTCAGCGTAGCGGACGACGAGCCATGGGCCGAGGTCGGCGAGGACGCGCCCGGGCACGAGCGCCCGGCGCTCCTCGTCGGTGAGCTGCCCGTCGAAGAACGGGCCCCACCCCAGCTGTTCCAGCGGCGACACGGGACCGTTGGTAGCCCTCCCGCACGCCGGGATCAAGCGGCGCGGGGCGGTACCTCGGCTAAGATGCGCCCCGTGAAGCGCCAGCTGAGAGCCCTCCTCGAGCAGCTCCCGCCGTCCGGCCCCGCGCGCGCGGGCGTCATCGTCGCCCTCGCGCTCGGGAGCGTGGTGGCGATCGCCGTGCCCATCTTCTTCGCGCTCATGCTGGTCGCGATGCTGAAGGGCTGACCGGGGCGCCGCCCGGGGCTGCGCTACAGCGTCCGCTTCAGGAGCACCGCCGCGAGCCCGTTCGTGACGGCGCCGATGGCGAGGAGCAGGCCGAGGTCGCCGGCGACGGCGCCGAGCCCCACGCCCTGGAGCAGCACGGCTCGGAGCGCGTCGACCGCGTAGGTGAACGGGTCGAGGGCCGCGATGGCCCGCAGCCAGCCCGGGAACGCCTGGGTCGGGTAGACCGCGCCGCTCGGGAAGTAGAGCAGCGTCGTGAGGACCATGCTCGCGATCCGGGGGATCATCGGGTTCTCCACCCGGGCCATGAGCATGAACATCATCCCGACGAACGCGAACGCGGTGACGCCGATGATCACCACGAGCTTCGCGAGCCGGAGCGGCTCGAGCGGCCGCGCCACCCCCGCGATGACGAGCGCCGCCGCGAGCAGCACGATCCCCGAGATGACCGCCTTCACCGCGCCGGAGAGCGTGAAGCCGGCCACCATCTCGAGCTTCGTGATCGGGGTCACGAGGTAGCCCTCGTGGAGCCCCAGGGTCTTGTCGTCGATGAAGCTCATCGCCCCGCCCATCGACACCATCGTGAAGATCGCGAGGCAGATGGTGCCGGGCATCAGGTACTGGATGTACGGCACGAACGGGAACAGCTCGACGACGTCGAGCCGCACCGCGCCCGGCTCGGCGGGCGGCTCGAGCCTCGGGCCCACGGCGCCGTCCAGCATGGCGCCGACCGCGCCGCCGAGGGCCGCGGCCGCGAAGCGGTCCGCGTTGTTCTCGACGAGCGCGACCCGCGGCGTCTCGCGCGCGTGCACGCGGCGGGAGAAGCCCGGCGGGATGGTGAGCACGCCGGAGAGCTTCCCGTCCCTCAGGTCGGCGAGCGCGGCCCCCTCCTCGGCGTAGGGGAGCGTCTCGAAGGTGCGCGCGTTCGCGGCGACCGCGCCGGCGAGCTCCCGGACCTTCAGGGCCGGCAGCCCATGGTCCTGGTCCACGAGGCCGACCTTCAGGCCGTGGAGGGTGCCGCCGAAGGCGTGGCCGAGCACGACGAGCTGGAGCAGCGGGGAGAGGACGGTGACGAACACGAGCATCTTCGAGCGCCGGAACCGGCGCAGCTCGCGCTCTACGATGGCAAGGATGCGATGCATGGGGAGACTCCGCGGGCCTCAGGCCCGCTTGCCGGTCATGACCGGGCTCTCGGAGGGCGGGGGCGCCTGCAGGGCGTCCCGGAGCTGCCGCCCCGTGTACTGGACGAAGACGTCGTCGAGCGTGGTGCTCTGGATGGCGAGCGAGAGGACCGGGACGCCCTCGGCGGCGGCGGCCTCGAGCAGCGCGCGCGTGGTCACCGGCCCGTCGGCCGAGGCGAGGCGGTACGCCGGCCCCGCCCCGGTCACCTCGCGCACCGCCGGCAGCGCCCGCAGCCGCTCGGGCCAGGTCGCCGGCGCGCCGCCGAAGCTCGCGTCGAGGACGCTCCGCCCGGGCAGCGCGGCCTTGAGCGCGAGCGGGGCGTCGAGCGCGACCAGCCGGCCGCGGTCGACGATCCCGACGCGGTCGCAGAGCTGGTCGGCCTCCTCGAGGTAGTGCGTGGTGAGGAGGACGGTGAGGCCGCGCGCCGCCTTCACCTTGCGGAGCATCTCCCAGACCGCGGCCCGGGAGACCGGGTCGAGCCCGGTGGTCGGCTCGTCGAGGAACAGGATGCGCGGCTCGTGGACGAGGCCGCGGGCGATGTCCACCCGTCGCCGCATGCCGCCGGAGAGCAGCTTCACCTGCTGGTCCGCCCACTCGGTCAGGCAGACCGCCTCGAGGAGCTCCGCGACGAGGCGCGCGCGGCGGGCCCGCGGCACGCCGTGCAGCTTCGCGAAGACGACGAGGTTCTCCTCGACCGAGAGCTCACGATCGCTCGTCAGGTTCTGCGGGATCACGCCGATGGCGCGGCGCACGCCGTCGGGATCGCGCGCCACGTCGCAGCCCGCCACGATCGCCGCGCCGCCGCTCGGCGGCAGGAGCGTCGTGAGCACGCGGATGAGCGTGGACTTGCCGGCGCCGTTCGGGCCGAGGAGGCCGAAGATCTCGCCCTCCTCGACCGCGAAGCTGATGCCGTCCACCGCGGTGAACGCCCCGAAGCGCTTCGTGAGACCCCGGACGTCGATGGCGGCCATCACCCCTCCGCCGCGACGAGGACGGTCGCGGAGACGCCGGGCGCGAGGCGCCGGTCGCGGTTGTCCACCCGCAGGCGGACCTCGAACGTGCGCAGGTCGCGCCGCGGCCCCGGGAGGTCGCGCGCGGTGGCGAACGCCGCGTCGACGCCGCGGTAGGTGACCGTGCCCTCGCGGACCTCGCCGGAGGCGAGGCGGACCGGGAGCCGGTCGCCGAGCCGCAGGCGCCCGACCTGGCCCTCCTCCACGTCCACCCGGACCCACAGGTCGTCGGGATCGACGAGGGTGACCACGGCCTGCCCGGCGCCGACGATCTCGCCCGCGCGCGCCGCCCGGACGCTCACGACGCCGTCGAGCGGCGAGGTGAGGCGCGCCTCGCCGAGGCGCACGTCCGCCCGGGCGCGCTGCGCCTCGGCCGCGAGCGCCTGCTGGCGCGCCCCCGCGACGGCCGCGCGGCGGCCCCGGCCCGGGCCGCGCCTGCCTGCGCGAGCTCGAGCGCGGCCCGGCGCGCGTCGACCTCGCGGTCGAGCGCGGCGGCGCGGGCCCGCGCGGCCTCGAGCGCCCGGCGCGCGTGCTCCTCCGCCTCGACGGTCCCGGAGCCCTCCCGGGCGAGGCGCGCCTGGCGCTCCCAGGTCGCGCTGGCGTCGTCGAGCTGCGCCGCAGCGGCCGTGCGCTCCGCCTCCGCGACCGCCACCGCGGCCCCGGCCTGCCGGACCCGCGCGGCGTCCTCACGCGCCTCGGCTGCCGCGTTCGCGCCGCGCTCGTCCACGGCCGCCGCGAGCACCTCGGCGCTCCGCGCGAAGTAGCTCCGCTCCGCCTCGAGCTCCGCGGGCGCGAGCTCCGCGAGGAGCTGCCCCCGGCTCACCGCCTCGCCCTCCCGCACGTGGAGCGCCACGAGGCGCCCCGCGACGAGCGGGCTCACCACCACCTCGTCCGTCGTCACGACGCCGGTCAGGGCCAGGCCCTGCGGCCCGCGGCGCGCCGCGGCGGCCACGCCGCCCGCGAGCACCACCGCCGCGCCCGCGAGGAGCGCGATCTGCTTGCGATTCATCGTTCACCT
Source organism: Anaeromyxobacter sp. (assembly GCA_046351695.1). Classification (GTDB taxonomy): domain Bacteria; phylum Myxococcota; class Myxococcia; order Myxococcales; family Anaeromyxobacteraceae; genus Anaeromyxobacter. Next base: position 221,836 of record JAXLYA010000007.1, read on the forward strand.
CGGGGGCGGGCGCGAAGCACCACGCCGGCCCCGGAAACGCCTGGGAGAGGAGGAGCGACCACCAGCCGAGGGCGACCCCGGAGGTGACCGCCGGGCTCATCCCTCGTCCTCGGCGAGGAGCCGGTAGAGGGCGCGCCGTGCGTCGGCGAGGATCTTCTTCGCCTCGGCGCGCTGCGCGTCGGTGCCCGAGCGCGCGACCTGCGCGACGGCCGAGCCGACCTGGCCGATCTGCTGCCAGAGCTCGATCATCTCCTCGCGGCCGCCCTCGCGGCCGACCGCGGCCCAGGGCGACTCGAGCTCCTTCGCGTGCTCCTTCGCGTAGGCCCGGCCCTGCTCGGTGAGCTGGAACTCGCGCCCACCGCCGCTCGCCTCGGCCTTCACGAGCCCCTCGTCCTCGAGCTGCTGCAGGGCCGGATAGACCGAGCCCGGGCTCGGGCGCCAGAGGCCCTGGCTGCGCTGCTCGACCTCCTGCATGATCTGGTAGCCGTTGCGCGGCGCCTCGGCGAGGAGCGCGAGGATCGCCGCGCGGATGTCGCCGCGCCGCGCCCGCGGGCCGCCGCGCTGCGCGCCCTCCCAGGGGAACCGGCGGAACGGGCCGAAGTGGCGGAAGGGGTTGCCGCCGAACGGGTTGCCGCCGTCGCCGTCCCCTCCGCCGCCGCCCTCGTCGCCGCCGTGACCTCGGCCGCCATGGCCGCGCCCGCCGCCGCGGGGCCCGCGGCCCGCCATCGCCCAGAACGTCCTCGGGTCGAGGCCGTCCTCGTGGTGCTCGCCGCCCTCGCGGCGCCGATCGTGTCGTCCGAACATCGTGTCGTCTGCCTTTCGTGGTCCCGGGCCCGCGACCATCGCGAGCGCTCGAGACACACTCACGATATATCGTTAACGGTCACTGTCAAGCGCGGCCCGGCAAGTGCCGGCGGACACGAGGGATCTGCCGCGACGGGACGGCGGCGCCGGGGTCGGCGCGCCAGGAGTCCAGCGCCCGGGGGCCGGTCGCGGGCCCCGGGGCGGCGCTCATGCGGGCCGGGAGGCCACGGCGTCCGCCCCGGCCTGCGCCAATAGCCAGTCCGAGGCCGGGCGCCACAGCGCCTCCTCGAACGCCGGCCGGAAGAAGCCGAAGTGGCCGACGCGGCGGGCGCCGATCGAGGCCGGCGTCACGTCGACGACCTCGACCCGCGCGGCGCGGTACGCCGCCGCGAGCGCGTGGACCGACGGCGGCGGCGCGTAGCGATCGTCGGCCACCGCGATGGAGCGGAGCACCCCACCCCACCGCGCGAAGCCGAGCCCGCCGCGCGCCTGCGCGTACACGCCGATGTACTCGCGCCGCCGGCCCCACGCCGCCCACTCGCGGGCGACGCCCGCCGGCACGTCCTCGCCCTGCCCCGCGAGGCGCATCGGCAGGTAGCCGAACGCGGCGACGGCCGCGGGCAGCCCCACCCACCAGAAGCCCGCCATCGCCGCCCGCCGCCAACCGCGCCAGTGGCGCCAGTGGCCGTTCTGCGCGCCGACGAGGAGCGCCGCGCGCACCGGGCTCGGGTCGAGGAGGCCGAGGAGCTGGCCGCCCGCGCTGTGCCCCACCCACAGGAGCGGGGCGCCGGGCGCCTCGCGCGCCAGCGCGTCCAGGCCACCCGCGAGGTCGAGCTCGCCCCAGCCGTGCAGCGTCGCCTCGAGGCCGCGCAGGGAGCCCCGCCGGGAACCGCCCATGCCGCGCAGGTCGAGCGTGAGCGCCGCGAGGCCCCGCCCGGCGAGGTGCGCGGCGAACGGGCGGTAGTAGCGCCGCGCCACGCCCATGGCGCCGGCGACGAGCACCGCGCCCGCCGGCGGCCCGTCCGGCAGGAACAGGTCGCCCTCGAGGGGGACGCCGTCCCGGGCGGGGAACGCGAGGGTCCGGGGCTGCGAGCGCACGCCTGCAGTCTAGGCGGCCCGCTCGTCCTTCGACAGGCTCGGACGCGAGCAGCTCGCCCGGCCCGCGCGGCGCGTGCACGGGCGGGGCACCGACCGGCTCCGGCCGGCGAGCGCACCGCCCCCGAAAAAGGAGAGGCCCCCTCTCGGAGGGGGCCTCGCACCGCCCGGCGCCGGGAGCTGCCCGGCGGCCGACCGCTAGCTCGCCCCGCGGGCGAGGAGCACGGCCGGGATGGTCTTCAGGCAGATCTCGACGTCGCGCCAGAGCGACCAGTGATCGATGTACTCGAGGTCGAGCTCCATCCAGTGGTCGAAGTCGATGTCGTTGCGGCCGGACACCTGCCAGATGCAGGTGATGCCGGGCTTCATCGACAGGCGGCGGCGCTGCCAGGGCTTGTACTGGCGGACCTCCGCCGGGATCGGCGGGCGGGGGCCGACGACGCTCATCTCGCCGAGGAGCACGTTGATGAACTGCGGGAACTCGTCGAGCGAGGTCTTGCGCACGAAGCGGCCGAGCTTCGTGATGCGGGGGTCGTTCCGCATCTTGAAGACCGGGCCGTCCATCTCGTTGTGCGCCTTGAGCGCCTCGAGCCGCTGCTCCGCGTCGATGTACATCGAGCGGAACTTGAACATGGTGAACGGGCGGCCGTTGAGCCCGACCCGCTTCTGGCGGAAGAAGATCGGCCCCGGCGAGTCGAGCTTGATGGCGATGCCGACCGCGACGAGCACCGGCGACAGGAGGAACAGGACGGTCGTCGCGACGAAGACGTCCATCGCGCGCTTCAGGCCCAGCGCGAGCTGGTCGGACGGCGCGCGGCCGTAGGTCAGCGTCGGGATGCCGTTCAGCTCGCCCACGCGGAGCTGCGCCTGGCCGAAGCGGAGCAGGTCGAGGGAGATCCGGTAGTCGACGCCGAGCTCCTCGCAGACCTGGACCGCGTGCTCGATGTCGTCCATCCGCTCGCGGCTCACCGCGAACACGACCTCGTCGATCACGTGCTCCTGGAGGATCGCCTCGAGGCGGGCGAGCTTGCCGAGGATGGGGCCGCGGGAGCGCACGCCGTCCTCGGGCAGCACGAAGCCGACGAAGTGGTAGCCCCACTCCGGGTGCGAGGCGATCGCGTCGGCGATCTCGCGGGCGCCGGTGTCGGCCCCGATGACGGCGAAGCGGCGGGCGTTGTAGCCGCGGCGGCGCGCGACCTGGCTCGCGGTGCGGAGCCCGAGGCGGGCCACGACGAGCAGGACCCAGCCGGTCGCGAAGTAGTAGACGACGAACGGCCGGGTGGACTCCGCGCGGTCGAACAGGAAGACGAGGCCGCCGAGCACGAGCGCGACGACCGCGAGGGACTGGGTCAGCCGGAGGATGGAGCGGGCGCCGGCGCGGGGGCGCTCCTCGTAGAGGCGGTGCGCCCAGGCGCTCGTGACGAACACGAGCAGCGCGATGACGAGGCTGCGCCAGTACGTGTCCATCGGCGGCAACGGCTCGCTCCTCAACGCACCGTGAAGCTGGTACGCGACGGGCAGCGCGAGCACGAGGGCCGCGAGGTCGGCGATCTGGAGGAGGGCGTCGCTCGCGACGCCCGTGAAGCGGCGGTGCATCGTTCACTCCATGGAGCCAGGGTGACGGCGGGATTCTATAGATTTCCTGCGCACATACCGTCCCGTGGTGTCAGGACACCCCACCGGAACGCGGCATGTCACCGTCACTGTGAGTCAGATCACATCTTGCCGGGTTTTCCGGGCTGCAGCGATTCCCGGGGAGTTTCGGCCCTGAGCGGACACGCGCCAGGACCGCGCACCGTCCCGTACGCCTCCGCGCGCCGTCGCTCCCGCTTCCTCCCCACCCAAAAGAGCGCGAGGGGCGCGCACCGCTGCCCCACGCGCACACGACGCGGCGGGAGCGCACGGCGGCGCGCCCTCGGGCGCACCCGGAGCGGACCTCGGGAGGACCTGCCGGACGCAGCGTCCCGGCGCTCCTGGGAAGGCCGTCGTCCCCTCGTCCACGCGGCTTGACCCTCGGCGGAATTCAGGCTTTTCATGCGGGGATACCATCGCTTCTCCGAGGTCCCTTGAGCTCCAAACCCGACGACCACGCGACGCAGCATGACGGCGCGGCGGCCCCCCTGAACGCACCGGCCGGCGAGGCCAGCCATGCCCCCGAGTACCAGGAGCTCTGGCTCGCGCTCGCGAAGCGCAAGTGGACCTCGCTCGTCGTCGTGCCCGCGGACGCCGAGGTCCCCGCCGCGGACGTGGCGAAGAAGCTCGCGGACGTCGGCAAGGAGCTCATCGAGGAGCCGGTCACCGCCATCTCCGTCACCCGCCTCGGCTACGACTCCGCGCGCGCCCTCTCCGACCTGCAGCAGTACGTCGACCGGGCCCGTCAGGGTGCGGAGCGGAGCCCGGGCGGCCCGTCGGGCGACGCGAGCATCGTGGAGGTCGGCGCCCGCCCGGGCGACGCCGGCTCGAACCCCAACCAGGCGCTCGCGCTCGCGCCCTCGGCCCGCCTCGTCATCTCCATTCCACCCGTCGTGAACGAGCCGCTCGGCCTCGCGGTCGCCCAGTTCGCGGACGCCGTCGTCCTCACCTTCCACCTCGGCAAGACCCGCCTCTCCGAGGCCCGCCGCACGATCGAGCTCATCGGCCGCGACCGCATCGTCGGCTGCTTCATCGTGCGCTGAGGAGCACCACCTTGAGCTACCCCGGCCCCTCCGGCAGCTACACCCCCGATCAAGGCGAGGTCTTCGGCCCGATCGCCGACTGGGTCGGCTTCGCGCTGCGCGCCCCCGGACGCCACCGCCGCCTCGCGATCGCGGTGCACCTCGGCGTCCTCGCGATCGCCCTCGTCCTCGCCCGGATCCTGCCCGCGAAGTACGAGGTCCGCGCGTCGATCCTCGCCCAGAAGGGCTCGATCATGGGGGTGCTGTCGAACCCCGAGGTGAACCGGCAGGCCGACGTCCCGACCCGCGCCGCGCGCGAGGTCATCGTCGCCCACGACAACCTCGTCGCGCTGGTGAACCAGACGCACCTCGTGGAGCGTTACCTCGAGACGCGCTCGCCGGCGTCGCGCCTGCGCGACTGGCTCACCGAGCGCATCTCCGGGGAGGCCCGGACGACCGAGCAGATCACCGAGGACCTCGCGCTCGCGCTCGACAAGCGGCTGTGGGTCAACGTCACGCAGGAGGGGACGGTCACGATCGGCTTCGACTGGGCCGATCCGCAGATCGCCTTCGACGTGGTGCAGGCCGCGGTGCAGAGCTTCCTCGAGTCCCGCAACGCCGCCGACATCGGCGCCGTGGGCGAGGCGATCACGATCCTGCAGGTGCACGACGCTCGCCTCGAGAAGGAGATCGCCACCGCGCTCCAGCAGTTCGAGGAGCGCGAGCGCACCCTGCGCGGCCGCGCGGCCGCCCCGGTGCGCCGCACCGGCCCGGCCCGGCCCGGCGTGGCCCGCGACGAGGAGAGCGTCCGCCTCGAGGGCCTCCTCGCGGCCCGGCGGCGCGCCCTCGACGACCTCGAGGGGTTCCGGCAGCGCCGGCTCGGCGAGCTGCAGGTCCAGCTCGAGCAGCAGCGCGGCGAGTACGCCGAGGGGCACCCCACCGTGGTGAGCACGCGGCAGGCCATCGAGAGCCTCGCCCAGCCCTCGCCGCAGGTGCACGAGCTCCGCGACGAGATCAAGAAGCTCGAGGCCCTCCTCGCCCAGCGCGCCGCGGCCACGGGCGGCGGCGCGGCCCCGCCGCCCACGCCCGGCAACGTGCAGGAGGAGCTCAACGCCGCGCGCGCCCGGATCCTCGAGGTCGACGACCCGCGGCTCGACTACGAGCGGGGCCAGATCGAGGCGCTCCTGCGCCGCCGCGCCGGCCTCGTGCAGCGCATCGACGCCGCCCGGATCGAGCTCGACACCGCCCAGGCGTCCTTCCGCGAGCGCTACAGCGTGATCTCGCCGCCGCAGCTGCCGAAGGGGCCCCTGAAGCCGATGGGGCTCATCCTGGTCCTCGGCGGCCTCATCGGCGGAGCGGTCTTCGCCATCATCGCCGCCACGGTCTACGACGTCTACCGCGGCCGCGTGGAGGAGCGCTGGCAGGTCGAGCGCAACCTCGGCCTGCCGGTGCTCGCCGAGACCCGCAAGTAGCTCCTGGGGCCGCGCCCCACCCGTCCGCCCGCAGGTCGCCGCTCACGCCGCCCGCGCCGGCGCGGCGAGCGCCCTCGGCCGCGCCGGGCCGAAGGTGCGCTCGAGGCACTCCGCGTGCGAGAGCGGCGGGCGCCAGCCCAGCAGCTCCTGGGCGAGCCGGTTCGTGTACCGGAGCGGCTTCAGGCGCGACTGGAAGCGGCACGGCACGAGGACGTGCGGCAGCTTCGGGTTGCGCTTGAAGATCGTGGCGTAGGCGAGCGCCACCACCGCGTAGACGAGGAAGTACGGCACCGGGATCCGGAAGCCGCGCTCCTTCATGCCGCGGAGGTAGTCGCCGAGGAAGCTCCAGATCCGCTCGCCGGGGCCGTCCACGACGTTGATCGTCTTCCCTCGGGCGCGGGGGTCCTCGGCGCACACCGCGAAGAGGTCCGCGCAGTTCTCGACGTGGGTCATCGGGATGTGCGAGGTGGGCCCGATGACGACGTGCAACTTGCCGATCTGCTGGCCGAGCGCGGCGAGGTAGGCGTGATCGCGCCCCCAGATGAAGCCGGGCCGCAGCACGGTGAGCTCCCAGCCGTGCGCCTCGGCCGCCCGCCGGGTCACCCGCTCCTGCCAGGACTTCGCGATCGAGTACCCGTCCCGCTCGTAGAGGTCGGGCGGAGGCTCGATGGGCGAGGTCTCGTCGAGCGTGCCGTGGATGTTGCTCCAGTCGTAGACCGAGAACGAGGACGCGAGCACGACCCGCTTGCACGACGTCTTCGCCATCGCGGCGAGCAGCTTCTCGGTGCCGGACACGGTGGCCGCGAACTGCAGGTCCTCGCCGCCGGTCACCGCCGCGGCGAGGTGCACGAGCACGTCGACCCCCTCGAAGGCCTGCTCGAGGTCGCGCGAGGCGCGCAGGTCGGCGCGCACCACCTCGACCGACGCCGGCCAGCCGAGCGGCTCGAGCTTCGCCGCCGGGCGCACGAGCGCGCGCACCTGGTGGCCCCGCGCGAGCAGCGCGTCCACCACGTGCCGGCCCAGGAATCCGTTCGCCCCCGTGACGAGCGCCCTCACGACCGCACCTCCCCCGCCGCCTGGCGCGGCTTCAGGGCCTCGACCATCTCGTTCACCGCCCGGACCTCCTCGGGGCCCACCGGCAGCCTCCCGCCGGCCTGGAGCGCCGCGTAGGTCCGGCGGAGCAGCTCCCAGAGCCCCTCGTAGGCGCCCGGGGTCTTCTTGAACTTGCGGAGCAGCGTGTTCATCGCGGCCCGCCGGGTCTCCTTCCCCTCCTCGAGGCCGTTCTTGAGCGGCACGAGCGGCTTCGGGCCGGGGCGGACCTTCGTGAAGGTGAGGCGGGTCTCGAACAGGTTCGCGGTGGCCTGCTGCTTCTCGCCGTACACGCGCAGCCAGAAGCCGTCCGGCTGCGAGGTGGAGGAGAAGCCCAGCGTCGCGGTGCCGCGCTCGCCCTGCACCAGCCCGTGGAACTCGTCGAAGGGCAGCACGCCGGGGCGGCGCTTGCCCCAGATCCCGTGCGCCTCGGTGTGCCCGCCGACGAAGGCGTGCGCGAGCGAGGCGAGGTGGGGCAGGAAGTCGGCGATGGCGCCGCCCGGGACGGCGAGGATCGGGTTCCGCACGTTGGGGTCGGCGAAGCCGTCGGGCCCGAGGATGTCGAGGCAGATGAGGACGTCCACGTGGACGACCTTGCCGAGCTCGCCGGACTCGACCCGGCGCAGGATCTCCTGCGGCGCGGAGTTGAAGACGTAGTTGTGGTCCTCGACGAGCGCCCGGCCCTTCGCGGCGGCGTAGGCGGCCAGCGCCTCGTACTCGGCCCAGGACGCGGTGATGGGCTTCTCGACCACCACGTGCGCGCCGGCGTCGATGGCGTCCTGCGAGAGCTTCGCGTGCGAGGTGGGCGGGGTCGTGACGTGCACGACGTCCGGCTTCACCTCGTCGAGCATCTTCCGGTGATCGGTGAACCAGCGGCCGACGCCGTAGCGCTCGGCCGCGGCCTCCGCCACCGCCGGCGAGAGGTCGCACACGCCCGCGACCTCGACGCCCGGGAGCGTCTGGAGGCACGCGAGGTGCTGGCGCGCGATCTGTCCCGCGCCGATGAGGGCTGCCTTCACGATCTCCCACCCTTTCCGTTCATGCCGTTCCGTCGCGCGAGGATGACCTCGCGGTAGAGCTCCTCGAGCGCCTGCGCCGCCGCGCCCCACGCGTACCGCTCGACCGCGAGGTCGCGCGCCGCCGCGCCGAGGCGCGCGCCGAGGGCGGGGTCGTCGAGCAGCCGCACCACCTCCGCGGCGAACGCCTCCGGGGCGTCCTCCACGAGGAGGTGGCGGCCCGGCTCGACGCCGATGCCCTCCGCCCCGAGGCGCGTCGAGACGATCCCCTTCCCCTGCGCCATCGCCTCGAGGATCTTGAGGCGCGTGCCGCTCCCCATGCGGAGCGGGACCACGATGGCGGAGGCGGCGGAGAGGTGGGGCCGCAGGTCGTCCACGAAGCCGGTGAGCTCGATCGACGGGCCCGCGAGCGCCGCGACGTGCGGCGGCGGGTTCTTGCCGACGATCTTGAAGCGGGCGTCGGGCCGGCGCGCGAGCACGTGCGGCCAGACGTCCTGCACGAAGTGGGCGATGCCGTCCATGTTGGGCATCGTGTTGAGGAGCCCGAAGAAGAGCACCGTGCGCCCGTCGGGCGGAGGGTCCTCGGGCCGCGGCCGGTAGAACTCGACGTCCGCCGCGTTGGGGATCACCTTCACGCGCGCCCCGGGCACGTCGGCGAGGAGCCGCGCGCGATCGAGGTCGCTGCAGACCGCCGTCGCGTCGGCGGCGCGGAAGACGCCGGTCTCCTCCCGCTTGAGCTTCGGCCAGTTGAGGCGCGCGTAGAGGCGGCGGCCGCGGCTCACCTTGGGGTTCACCGAGACCTGGCGGACGATGTCCCAGGCGATGTCGTGCGCGTCCACCACGGTCGGCGGGAGCGGGGCCCCCGGCGGCGCGCGGCGGTAGTCGTAGTGGGCGAGGTACGGGAACTCGAGGTTCACGACGTCGAACGCCGTCGCCGTCATGAGCCGGTCGATGACGGCCTGCAGGCCCGGGATCTCGTGGCGCAGCCGCTCGTAGCTCCGCGGCGAGGCGATCGAGCGGAGCTGGAGGGTGCGCTTCACGAGGCCGGCCTGGCCGTTCGGGTTCGGGACCAGCACCACCTCGCGGCAGTAGGCGCCCATGGCGGCGCGGGCCTCCTCCACGTCGAAGCCGTCGTCGTGGAGCGCGAGCGCGGTCACGTCGTGGCGCTTCGCGAGCTCGACGAGGAGCCCGTGCATGCGCGCCTGCGCGCCGAAGCGCGGCGGGCTCGAGGGCATCATCGAGACGTGCAGGATCTTGAGGCGGTCGTTCATGTGGGGTGGGGGGCGCTCATCCTGCGGTATGGGGCCCCCAGGGGCCATCCCGGGGGCAAGCGACACGGCGAGTGCGCCAGGAGGGGTGTGCTGCCCGGGTAGGGGGGTCCGTTCATCCCGAGCCCTTCGACAGGCTCAGGGCAGGCGGAGTCGAGGGACGAGCCCCCCGGAAACGCCGTCCATGAGGGCGGGACACGTGGAGTGTACCGTGCCGTGCTACGGTTTTCGCTCACCAATACGGCGGGTGCGAGATGTGTGGAATCTCCGGCATCGTAGGCAGGCTCGACCAGCGCAACCGTGAGGCGCTGGCGCGCATGCACGGCGCCCTGAAGCACCGCGGCCCCGACGGCGAGGGCGTCTGGGAGACCACGCCGGACGCGCGGGGCTGGGGCGCCATCCTCGCCCACCGCCGCCTCGCCATCCTCGACCTCTCGCCCGCCGGCGCGCAGCCGATGACCGACGCGGTCACCGGCGAGACGATGGTCTTCAACGGCGAGATCTACAACTACGTGGCGCTCCGCGACCGCCTGACCGCCGCCGGGCAGCGGTTCGAGTCGAGCGGCGACTCGCAGGTCATGCTGCGCGCGCTCGGGCTCCACGGCCCCGACGCGCTCCGCTGGCTGCGGGGGATGTTCGCGGTCGCCCGCTGGAACCCGAAGACCCGCCGGCTGCTCCTCGCCCGCGACCCCCTCGGCATCAAGCCGCTCTACGTGGCCCGCCCCGCCGACCCCGAGGCGGCGGGCTGGTCCCTCGCCTTCGCCTCCGAGGTGCGCGCGCTCGTCGCGTCCGGCCTCCTCGGCACGCCGCGGCTCTCCCCGGCGGCGGTCGCGTCGGTGGTCTGGAACGGCTACGTGGTCGGCCCGGGCACCGCCGTCGAGGGCGTCGAGATGCTCTGGCCGGGCCGCGCGGTCGAGGTGGACGCCCGGGGCGCGGAGGTGTGGGCGGAGGACTTCTGGCGCATCCCGGAGCGCCCGCCCGCCGCCGACATGACCGAGGCGCGCCTCGGCGAGCTCGTCGAGGAGAGCGTGCGCCTGCACCTCGCCTCCGACGTGCCGCTCGCGGTGTTCCTCTCCGGCGGCGTGGACTCGTCCGCCGTCGCGAACATCGCGAAGAAGGTGTCGCCGATGCCGGTGCACACCTTCACCCTCGCCTTCGAGGAGCAGGAGCTCAACGAGGGGCCCATCGCGCGCCGGATCGCGGCCGCCATCGGCACCGAGCACCGCGAGATCGTCCTCACCGAGGACGGGTTCCGCACGCAGCTCGACGCCGCCATCGACGGCATCGACCAGCCGACCTTCGACGCGATCAACGCCTTCGTGCTGTCGCGCGCCATCCGCGAGGCGGGCTTCACCGTCGCGGTCGCGGGCACGGGCGGCGACGAGCTCTTCGGCGGCTACTCGTCGTTCCGCGACCTGCCGGTGCTCCACCGGTTCGCCCGCGCCACCTCCTGGCTGCCCAGGAAGGTGCTCACCGCGGGCGCCTCGGTCGCCGCGGCGGCCCTCCGCTCGCCCTCGCAGGGCGGGATCCCCCCGCAGACCCGCTGGGCGAAGCTGCCCGACATGGTCGAGCGCGGCGACGATCTCACCGCCCTGTACCAGTTCGCCTACGCGCTCTACCTGCCGGCGTTCCAGCAGGACCTCCTCGCGCCGGGCATCGCGGGCACGCTCGTGGACGGGCTCCCGCGGGCCATGCACGCGCGCCTCGGGCAGGAGACCCGCGGCCGCTCCCCGCTCTCGGCCATCTCGGTGCTCGAGCAGCGGCTCTTCCTCGCGGAGCGCCTGCTGCGCGACAACGACGTCGCCTCGATGGCCGTCTCCCTCGAGCAGCGCGTGCCGCTCGTCGACCAGGCGCTCTTCGAGGCGGTGGACCGGCTCCCGGACGCCCTCCGCTACGACCCGGTCGGCAAGAAGTCGATCCTGCGCCGGGTGGGGCTGAAGGGGCTCGACCCCGCCATCTTCGACCGGCCGAAGTCCGGCTTCGTGCTGCCCTTCGACCGGTGGATCCGCCGGGGCCTGAGGGACTCGGTGGACGCGACGCTGCGCGACCCGGCCCTCGTGAAGGCCGCCGGCCTCTCGCCGGAGGTCGTCGGGCGGCTCTGGAAGGGCTTCCTCGAGGGCGGCGCCGGGCTCTACTGGAGCCGCGTCTGGGCGCTCTACGTGCTCGTGCGCTGGTGCGAGCGCAACGGCGTCCGGCTGTAGCGACGGGGCCCGCCGGGCGGGTGCGGCGCGGCCGCCCGGCCCCGCGCGCCCTACCCGCGCGCGGCGAAGAACGCCCGGATCGACTCGAGGATGCGCCCGGCGGCCTTGCCGTCGCCGTAGGGGTTCCGCGCGCGCGCCATGGCCTCGTAGGCCGCCGGGTCCGAGAGGAGCCGGGTCGCGTGCGAGACGATGGCCTCGGCCTTCGGGCCGGTGAGGAGCGCGGTCCCCGCCTCGACGCCCTCGGGGCGCTCGGTCGTGTCGCGCATGACGAGCACGGGCTTGCCGAGGGACGGCGCCTCCTCCTGCACGCCGCCGGAGTCGGTGAGGACGAGGCGGGAGTGGGCGAGGAGCGCCACGAAGTTCCGGTAGCCCTGCGGCGGGATGAGCTTCACGTTCGGCACGCCGCCGAGCAGCCGGTTCACGTGCACCGACACGTTCGGGTTGAGGTGCACCGGGTAGACGAAGCGGTGATCCGGGAAGCGCTTGCCGAGGGTGGCGATGGCCTCGCAGATCTGCGCGATGCCGTCGCCGAAGTTCTCGCGGCGGTGGCCGGTGACGAGGACGTACGGGCCGCGGTCCCAGCCCGGGCCGAGGAGCAGGGAGAGCTCCGCGTCGATCCCGGCCCGCAGCGCCGGCTCCGCCTTCTGGCGGCCGACCTCCATGAGGAGGGCGTCGATCACGGTGTTGCCGGTGACCGTGATGGTCTTCGGGTCCACGCCCTCCTTCAGCAGCGCGTCGCGCGCGGAGGTGGTGGGCGCCCAGTGCAGGGAGACGATGGGCGTCGCGAGCTTGCGGTTGACCTCCTCGGGGAACGGCGACCAGATGTTGCCGGTCCTCAGGCCCGCCTCGACGTGGCCGATGGGGATGCGCCGGTAGAAGCAGGCGAGCGCCGCGACGAGCACGGTCGTGGTGTCGCCCTGCACGATGGCGAGGTCGAAGCCGCCCTTCTCGAGCCAGCCGTCGATGCCCTCCATGAGGCGCGCGGTCAGGCCGGCGAGGGTCTGGTTCGGGCGCATCACGTCGAGGTCGGCGTCGACGCCCATCCCGAAGGTCTCGGCGACCTGCCGGAACATCTCCTTGTGCTGGCCCGTGGCGACCACGGTGCAGCGGACGTCCGGGGCGGCGCGCAGCGCGGCGACGACCGGGGCGAGCTTGATCGCCTCCGGGCGGGTGCCCATGAAGACGACGACGTTCCTGGGGGTGGTCACGGCGTGGGGGCTCCCGCGGGCGGCTGCTTCGAGCGCCCGCCGAGCCCGAGCCGGTGCGCCAGGGCCTCGCGGCCGGCGACCCAGAGGAACTCGCTGTTGGTGGTGAGGTACCGCTTCCACATCTTGCGGGGCTCCATGAGGAGCCGCCAGGCCCACTCCATCCCGATCTTCCGCATGAAGACCGGCGCCCGGGCGATGTGGCCCGCGAGCACGTCGAAGCTGCCGCCGACGCCCATCAGCACCGGCACGTCGAGGCGCGCGCGGTGCCGCTCGAGGAAGTTCTCCTTGAAGGGGCTCGGCATGCCCACGAAGAGCATGTGCGGCCGCGCCTCGCGGATCGCCTCCACGATGGCCGGGTGATCGGCCGGCCCGAAGTAGCCGTTGCGGTAGCCCGCGACCACGAGCCCCGGGTGCTGCTCGGCGGAGACGCGCGCGAGGGTGGAGACGATCTCCTCCTTCGCGCCGAGGTAGTAGACGCGCAGCTTCCGGCGCCCGGCCTCCTCGAGGAGCCGCGCCATGAGGTCGACGCCGGCGACGCGCTCCGGCACCGGGGTGCCCTTCGCACCGAGCGCCCAGACCGCGGACATGCCGTCGGCGAGGTTGAGGTCGCCCGCCCGGCAGGCGGCCGCGAGCTCGGGGTCGCGCCGCATCATGCAGAGGATGCCCGCGTTCGCGGTGATGACCGAGCGCGGCTGCCGCGGCCCCTCGCACCAGGCGACGCAGGTGCGCACCGCCTCGTCCATGCGGATCGGATCGAAGCCGAGCCCCATGAGCTCGACCCGCTTCGTCACGTCAGGCTGCACTCGCCCCTCCGGCGCGCTTCGATGAGGTCCCGTGCGCGTGGCGCGCCTCCCAGACCGACGCCTGCTCGGCGTCCACCTTGCGCGTCGCCCTGCCCTTGCCCATCACGAGGGCGAGGTGCTGGTAGCGGCGCACGAACCTGCGGAACTCGACGTCCTCGTAGCGCGGCGCCCCGGTCAGCCAGCTCTTCAGGTAGCCCCAGAGCTGGGCGAGGCTGCCGATGACGACCGGGTGCTTCGGCAGCCGGAAGACGGCCACCGCGAGGTAGTAGAGGGGCGAGGTGCCCATGAACCACTGGCCGAAGCCGGCGCGCTGGCGCCCGGTCCAGATGCCCTTGTGGCTCGCGCCCTGCGGGCGCAGGTGCACGAAGCGCAGCGCCTCGTCGTGCACGCTCTCCGCGAGCCAGCCGAGCATCCGGCAGCGGTGGCAGTCGATGCCGTCCCACATGACCTGGCGGACGAAGCCGCCGATCTCCTGGAAGCACCGGACCCGGTAGAACTTGGTCATGCCGACCGACATCTCGTCGCCGGCGACCTCGGGCTCGAGCGCGCCCGTCTTCGGGTGCACGAACCAGGGCTTGCCGGAGGTGGTGCCGAGCCGCGGCTCGGCCTCCATGCGCTGGACGAGCCCCTCGAAGTAGCCCTTCGGCAGGTCGAGGTCCATGTCGAGCTTGCAGACGTAGTCGTAGTCCTCGAGGCGCACGCCCTCGAGCCCGGCGTAGAACGCCTCGATGACGCCCGGCCCGACCTTGCGCTTGCCGCGGTCGGCGCGGCGCACGACCTTCAGCCAGGGGAGGCGGGCCGCGTACTCGGCGAGGATCGCGGGCGTCTCGTCGGTGGAGCCGTCGTCCACCACGATCCAGAGCGCCGGGGTGAGGGTCTGCGCGGCCACGCTGTCGAGGGTGCGCCGGATGTACCCGGCCTCGTCGCGGCAGGGCGAGACGAGCAGGTAGCGGCGCCCCGGGGGCCTGGACGAGGCGTCCTCTTGCATGCGGGGACCCTATTACGCGCCTCGACGGGCCGTCCATTCCCCAGGTCCGGCGACGGGGCACACACACCGCCGCGCCCCTCCCGGGAGGCACGGAAAGCACCTACACCCACGGTGCGGGGCGGTCCCGCGGTCGTGGGTCACGTCCCGGGGGGGCGGGCGCGCCGTTGAGCGGCAGGCGCCGCCCGCATACATTCGCGCGATGCAAGGCGACTCGACGAAGCTGACCGGCCACCAGCCCGGCCTGGACGGCGTGCGCGGCTTCGCGATCCTCGCCGTGATGGCCCTGCACTTCGTCGGCGACGCCCACCCGGCCGGCCTCCTCGACCGGCTCGTCGTGAAGACCGCCGGCTACGGCCTGCTCGGCGTGGACCTGTTCTTCGTCCTGTCCGGCTTCCTCATCACCGGCCTGTTGCTCGAGGCGAAGGGCAAGCCGCATTACTTCCGGAACTTCTACGCGCGCCGCACGCTGCGCATCTTCCCGCTCTACTACGCGGTGCTGCTCGTCGCCTTCGTCCTCCTGCCCCTCGTCACGACCCTGCCGCCGGCGCTCGAGCACGCGCGCCAGGAGCAGGCGTGGCTGTGGACCTACACCTCGAACTTCTACATCGCGCGCGAGAACGCCTGGGCGCTCGGTTACCTCAGCCACTTCTGGTCGCTCGCGATCGAGGAGCACTTCTACCTCGTGTGGCCGCTCGTCGTGTTCCTCCTGCGGCGGGAGACGCTCGAGAAGGTCGCGCTCGGCGTGGTCGTCGCCGGCCTCGGGCTCCGCGTGGCGCTCGCGCTGTCGGGGGTCTCCGAGCTGTCGATCTCGGTCCTCACGCCGGCCCGGGTGGACACGCTCGTGGTCGGGGCGTGGCTCGCGGCGGTCATCCGCCGCCCGGCGGGCGCCGCCCCCTGGCTCCTGGGCGCCGGGCGCGCCGCCGGGATCCTCCTCGGCGCGATCGTGGCGGTCTCGGCCTGGTGCGCGCTGACCGGGCTCGGCCTCGACGTGCTGCACCAGGTGCGGAACACGCTCTACGCGCTCTTCTTCGGCGCGTTCACCCTGCTCGCGGTGCGCCTGCCGGGCGCCGCCGCCGGCTGGCGCGCGCGGATCTTCGAGCACCGCGGCCTGATGACCATCGGGAAGTACGCGTACGGCCTCTACGTCTACCACGCGATCCTCAACTACCAGCTCTTCCTGTGGGACGCGGACGCGCGGATGACGGCCCTCCTCGGCAACCACCTCGCCGGCGTGCTCGCGAAGGCGCTCCTCGCGTCGGCGGCGTCGTTCGCCGTGGCGGTCGCGAGCTACGAGCTCTTCGAGAAGCCGTTCCTCTCGCTGAAGCGCCACTTCGAGACGGCGCCTGCGCGCCCCGCCGCCGCGCCCGCGCCCGCCGCCGCGGCCGACGCCGGCCGGTAGGCGCGGCCGCTCAGCGCCGCCGCATCGGGGCCGGCGGCCCCTCGTCGATCAGGAGCGAGCAGACCAGCTTCGCCTTGCCGATCGCGGCCGCCGCGGCGCGCACCCCGGCGAGCGGCGTCTGGCCGCGGCGCGTGCACAGCACGACCCCGTCCGCCGAGCGCGCGACCTCGAGGGCGGCGGCGCTCGAGAGGGGGCACGAGAGGGCCACCACCGCGCGCCCTCCGCGCTTCTCGCGGCGCAGGTCCGTCACGAGCCCCGGCACCCCGCCCGGCTCTACCCGCGAGGCGTCGCGGAACTCGACCTGCTCCTGCGACACCTCCTCGCCCACCCGCGCGAGCGCGCGGGCGAGGAGCGAGACGTCGAGCCCGGGCTCGGCGGGGACGATCGCGAGCCACGCCCAGTCCCGCCCGAGCCGCAGCCAGGCGAGATCGAGCGGGTGCGGGGAGCGCCCGCCCTCGAACGGAGAGCGCGCGGGCGCGCTCACGGCCCCGCCGGCCCCGCGGCGCGGGGCGCCCCCACCGGCCACGCGCCGGTCGACACCGCGAGCTTGCCCACGAGCGCGAGGGTCGCCCCCACCGTGATGACGGACGTGTACGTGCCGAGCGCCATGTCGCCGTAGCAGTGGTTGAGGTACGTGACGAACACGCCGATCGCGGTGAGGGCGGCGATGCGATCGCGCGCGGCGATCGCGCGCCGGTAGGTGCGGACCGCGAAGAACATGCCGAGCGGGATCATCAGGAACAGGCCCGCGAACCCCACCGCCCCGCCGTAGGCGAGGATGCCGAGCACCGAGTTGTGCGGCGCGAGCCGGTAGAGGTCGTAGTTCGCCGAGATGTCGGGGAGGTGCACGACCTCGTCGTACTCGTGCCCGTAGCCGGTCCCCACGAGCGGGTTCTTCGCGAAGGTCGCGTAGAGGTTGTAGTTCTCCCAGTCGCGCCACTTCGTGGAGGTGTCCGAGTCCGAGTCGACGACCGAGCGGATCGTCTTCACCGGCGCGAAGACGCCGGTGGGGTGGCTCCAGCCGACCGCCACGTAGACGAGGAAGAACGGCAGCGCCAGGATCGCGGCCTGCGACAGCCTGCGCTTGATGGGGCTCCAGCCGGTCAGGACCGTGATCACCGCGAGCGCCATGAGGAGCTCGACCCAGACGAGCCGCCGGTTGTTCGCGATCATGCCCCACACCACGACGGGCAGCACGCCCACCGCGGTCCAGGCCGACTGCTTGCCGGGGCGCTCGTACAGGTTCGCGAGCACGAGGACGCAGGCGTTCGCGAACAGCATCGAGTCCGCGTGCGTGGTGGCGTGGGGCATCTGCTCGAGGTCCGGGAACTGCGAGCGGATGATGATGGCCAGGATCGCGCGGTAGATCGCGGCGATCACGAGCAGGCGCGCGAGCGCCGGCGCGTCGCGCCCGCCCCGCAGCGCCGCCGCGAAGAGCAGGACGACCCCGGGCAGGTAGATGACGCGGAACAGCTGCCACAGCGAGCTCGCGAAGCTGCCGCCCCGGGCGATCCCCCACACCTCCATGAACGCGATCGTCGCGTAGCAGACGCCGGCGGCCCAGACGATGGGCGACGCGGTCGCCACCTGGCCGCCCGCGTCGATGGTCGAGCCCCGCATCCGCCGCACGAGCCAGGTGAACGCCACGAGCGCGAGCGAGAGATCGAGGCCGGTCACGATCAGCCCGCCGCCGATCGTCTGCTTGAGCTGCATGAGGTAGAGGGCGCCCAGCGTCGCGATGGGCGACTTCCAGAGCCCGCTGCCGAAGCTCTCGGCCGGGTTCTCGAGCACGAGGGCCAGGAACGCGACCACGAGGAGCGTGCGCCGGAGCGGCTGGAACGCCACGAGCGCGAGCACGCCCAGGAGGACGAGCGGGAGGAAGGCCAGGGCCGGGGCGCCGTTGCCGAGGACGATCGCGAGCGCCCCGGCGAGGCCGAGGCCGGTCACCCAGGCGAGCGCCACGAGGTCCAGGCGGGGGAGCCGGGCGGTGAGGGTCGTCACAGGCGCACCTCGATCACGGGGACGCCGCCGCCCAGGGCGCGCTCGAGCTGCCAGGCCTCCCGCACCGAGCCGCTGCGCAGCTCGGAGAAGGTCGCGGCGAAGAGGGCGAGGAAGAGGCCGTAGAGCACCGCCGCCACGGTCACCGGGACCTCGAGCGGCCGCACCGGCCGCTCCGGCACCCGCGGCGGCTCGACGACGAGGTAGCGGTAGGGGAAGGCGGCACGCGCGGTGTCGAGCTCGATCTCGAGCTGCTCGATGCGGGCGCGGGTCGCCTCGGCCTGATCCTGCACCTCGCCCCGCCCCTTGCGCCTGCCGGGCCCCGTCACCGCGAACCGCGCGCCGCGGTACGGCTCGAGCCCCGCCTCGCGGCGCTCGTCGCGCCGCTCGTCGCGGAGCCCGGGGCGGACCTCGAGGTCCTGCACCATCGCCTGGGCCTCGCGCAGCTCGCGCTCGACGCGCACCTCATCGGGGCCGGGCGTGTCGAGCGCGTCGATCCGCTGCTGCAGCCCGACCATCACCGGGTGGGCCTCGGAGTAGATCCCGCGCTTCTCCTGCTGCTGCGAGCGCAGCCCCGCGGTCCGCCGCCGGCGGTCGAGCTCGAGCTGCTCCTTCGCGACCGTGAGCTTCGCGAGCCGCTCCCGGGCGCTGCGGAGCTCCCGGAGCTGCGGCAGCACCACCGCGGTCACCTTCGTGTCCCGGGCCCCGGCCCGCTCGAGCTGCGCGAGCTCCTTCTCCACGGTGGCCTGCAGCGCCACCTCGTGCTCCCGCAGGATCGCGATCAGCTTCTCGATGGCGTCCACCTCGATGGCCCGGCGGTCCGCGAGGAACGCCTCCTGGATGCCGGCGACGATCCGGTGCGCGAGCTCCGGGTCGCCCCAGGTCCCGACGAAGTTCACCGTGCCGTCCTTCCACGCGTCGATCTGGAGCCGCTTCTCCAGCACCTCGACGAAGACCTCGACCCGCTCCTCGTGCGTCGGGGGCTCGCGGAGCCGCCCGAGGATCGCGTCCCGCAGCCGCTGGATGGGCGCGCGATGGCGGTCCGCCGCCTCCACGAGGCCCAGCTTCTCGACGAGCAGCCTCAGGTTCTCGCGGCGCATCACCTTCTCGGCCGTGGCGAGCGTCGGCGGGTCGGGGTTGCCGTCCGCGCGCACGCGGAGCACGCCGCTCGGGCGGAAGAGCAGCTTCGATCGCACCTCGTACACCGGGGGCAGGATCGCGACCAGCCCGAGCACCACGCCGACGAGGGCGGCCCAGGTCGCGAGGAAGAGGAGCGGGTGGCGCCGCACCGACGCGAGCACGAAGCCGAGCGAGCGGCGCAGCTTGCCCTTGCCCCGGGCCGGGACCACGGCCGCGACGGCCCGCACCTCTCCGCTCCCCGTCACGCGCCGGCCCTCAGCCCACGAACCGCGGGTAGACGAACATCACGAGGAAGGCGTAGACGCAGACCCCCGCGACGTACCAGAGCGCCGCCTTCTTCACGGCGAGGCGCGGGTCGCGCTCCCCCGCCGCGATCGCCGGCAGGGCGATGGACATGAAGATGATCGACATGAGGACGAGCTTCTGCATGGCGCCTGGAGGGCCCGAGTGTACGGGAGACCGGGCCCCCGGTGAAGCACGCCCGCCACCCCGGACCCGGTGACGCCCATCCCGCCCCCGGCCCGCCCGGACGTGCGATGCTCCCGCCGTGCTCCGCGCGCGCCCGGCCCGCCTCCCGCTCCTCGCCGTCGCGCTCCTGGCCGCCGCCGCCCTCGTTGTCCCAGGGGTCCGGGACACCCTCCGCGGCCTCGCGAAGGAGGCGGCGGGCTGGCCCGCGCGCTGGCACCGGCGGGCCCTCCTGGGCCCGGAGGAGCCTGCCTTCTCGCGCCTGGCGGCCTCTCAGGTGGGGTACGCGCCGGGCATGGCGAAGCGGTTCAGCGCGCCCCGCCCGTTCGCGGGCTTCCGGGTCGTGCGGGCCTCCGACGGGGCCGAGGTGCTCCGCGCGGACGCGCCGGGGCGGCGGGTCGCGAGCGCGGCGGTCGCCGGGGGCGAGGCGTTCGTGGGCGACTTCTCCGCGCTCACGGCGCCGGGGCGGTACCGCGTCGAGGCCGCCGGCCTCGCGAGCCTGCCGTTCGAGGTCGGGCCCGGGGTGTTCGACGCGGCCGCGCGCGCCGTGCAGCGGGCCTTCCTCTACCAGCGCGCCTTCACCGCGCTCGAGCCCGCGCACGCCGCCGGTCCGTGGGTCCACCCGAGCGACGCGCACCTCGCGCCGCCGGGCGTGCGCGGCGGGTGGCACGACGCGGGGGACTTCACGCTCTACTCGGCCTCCACCGCGGTCGCGCTGCAGTGGATGCTCGACACCTGGCGCGACCTCGCGCCGGCCGACGACGACCTCGGGCTCCCCGAGTCCGGCAACGGCGTGCCGGACCTGCTCGACGAGGCGCGCCGGGGGCTCGAGTGGATGCTCTCGGTCGAGGACGGCGCCGGGGGGTTCGCGAACACCACCTGCCAGGACCGTTACGGCCCCTACGGCACGAACCGCTACGAGTCGGTGCCGCCCTACCGCGCCGGCGAGGTGGGGGCGCTCGCCACGGCCCGCGCGACCGCCCTGCTCGCCTCGGCCGCGCCCGTCTACCGCCCCTACGACCCTGCCTTCGCGGACCGCCTGCTCGCCGCGGCCCGGCGGGGCTTCGCCTGGCTCGAGGCGCGGCCCGAGGACGCGAGCGACGGCCCTTCCTGCCCGGCCTACCGCTTCGACGGCGACCGCGCCATCGGCCGCGAGGTCCGCGCCTGGGCCGCGGCGGGGCTCCTCCTCGCGACGGGCGAGCGGCGCTTCGCGACCGCGTACGCCGCCCTCGCGCCGCCGCTCGAGGGCCGCCCGAGCTTCATCCACCCGGCGGGCTTCGCCGCCCTGCTCTACCTGCGCGCCCCGGCCGGCGACCCGGCCGTGAAGGCCGGCATCCGCGCCTGGATGCGCGGGAACGCGGACGCCGCGCTCGCCGAGGGCGCCGCCCACCCGTTCGAGCGCGCGGCGCCGACGTTCTGGGGCTCGAACGGGGCCGGCTTCGTCTGGACGAACACGTCGTCCGCGCGGTTCTGCCTCGAGGACCGGGTCCGGTACGCCGCCGACTGCGAGCAGGCGCTCGCGAACGTGCACTACGTGCTCGGCCGCAACTCCCTCCACCTCGCCTACGTCACGGGCCTGCCCGGCGTGACCCGCGCCCGCGTGCGCGGCTTCCACCAGTGGCTCGCGGCGCTCCGCGCCGAGCCGCTCGACTTCCCGGGCATGGTCGCGGGCGGCCCGAACGCCTCGCCCGAGCCGCTCGACGTGTCGCTGCCGCACCAGCGCCCGGTGCCGTTCTGGGGGTACCTCGGCGACCCCGCGTTCCCGCGGGGGCCGGACACGCCGCCCGACGGGCGGTTCACCGACAACGACAGCTGGTCGACGAACGAGATCTCGCTCGACTGGCAGGCGTCGTCGCTCTACGCGATCCACCTCGCGCGCTGGCTCGCGCGGGCGGGGGCGGTCGGCGCGACCGTCCCCGCCGGTGCCGGACGCTGAAGCTACAGGCCGATGCCCGCGTAGCGCGGCACCTGGCGCTTGTCGAGCTGCCGGCGGCCGTCGACGAGGAGCGGCGGGTTCGGCATCGCGCGCAGGAGCGCGGGGACCGCCTCGAACTCCTTCCAGCGGGTCACGAGCACGACCGCGTCCACGCCCGCGACGCAGTCGGCGGCGGAGGGCGCGTAGGCGACGCTGTCGCCGAGCACCTTCCTCGCCTCGCCGGCCGCGACCGGATCGTAGGCCTTCACCGCCACCTTCCGCTCCTGCAGGAGCCGGATGATGGGGAAGGCGGGCGACTCGCGGACGTCGTCGGTGTCCGGCTTGAACGCGAGGCCGAGGACGCCGACCTTCTTGCCGGCGAGCTCGCCGAGCCCCTTCTCGAGGAGCTTCAGGACCTGACCGGGCTGGCCGCGGTTCACGGTGATGACCGACTCGAGGAGCGGCATCGGCGCGCCGCTCGCGGCCCCGTGCGCGGCGAGGGCCTTCACGTCCTTCGGCAGGCAGGAGCCGCCGAAGCCGCAGCCCGCGAAGAAGAACGAGGCGATGGGCGCCTTCCGGCGCTGGCCGTCGGCCCCCTTCACCGTGAGGTACTCGGCGAGGTGCAGGCCCTCCATCACGTCGACCACGTCCACGTCGCCGAGGGCGGCGCAGAGGTTGCCGAGCTCGTTCGAGAACGAGATGGCCGTCGCGAGCATCGCGTTCGAGGCGTACTTGATCATCTCGGCCGTGCGCGGGTTGGTGCGCACGCGCGGCACGCCCTGGAACGGCGCGTAGAGGCCGTCGAGGACCTCGAGGGCGCGGCCGTCCATCGCCCCGAGCACGATGCGGTCGGGGTTCATGAAGTCGACGATGGCCTGCCCCTCGGTGAGGAACTCGGGGTTCATGCCGACCCCGAAGTCGGGGCCGCACCGCTTGCCGGAGGCCTGCTCCAGGATGGGCTTCACCACCGAGTCGGTCGTGCCGGGCACCACCGTGCTCTTCACCACCACCACATGGTAGCCGGCCTTGTCCTTCAGGGCCTCGCCGAGCTCCTTCGCCACCGCCTTCACGAAGGTGAGGTCGATGCGCTGCCCGTCGAAGGGCGTACCCACCGCGATGAGGGTGAGGTCCGAGCCGTGCACCGCCGCCCTGAGGTCCCGGGTGGCCGTGAAGCGCTTCGCCGCGAGGACCTTCCCGAGCAGCTCGGGCAGGCCGTTCTCGTGGATGGGCGGCTCGCCCTTCATGATCCGCGTGACCTTCGAGGCGTCCACGTCGACGCAGGTGACCTCGTGGCCGACCTCGGCGAGGCAGACGCCGGAGACGAGGCCCACGTAGCCCGTGCCGATGACCGAGACCTTCATGTCAGGCCTCCGGGGCGACGCGGTTGTGGCCGTACCAGACCATCGAGCGGCGGAGCCCCTCGTCGATGCCGATCCGCGGGTCGTACCCGAGCTCGGTGCGGGCCTTCGTGATGATGGGGCAGCGGCGCTGCGGGTTGTCGACGAGGTAGTCGGCCTCCTTCGGCGGCTGGAGGACCACCTTGCCCTTGTAGCCGTAGAGGTCGCGGGCGTGCGCCACCACCTTCTCGGCGAGCTCGCGCATCGAGATCTCGGGGGTCTCGACGCCGACGTTGTACGGCTCGCCGGCGCGGCCGCGCACGAGGACCTTGTAGTAGCCGGCGATCGCGTCGGCCGAGTAGCAGAAGGTCCGCTTCGGCGACCCGTCGGAGAGCATCACGATGTCGCGCCCGGCGAGCACGTCACCGGCGAAGTCGGGGATCACGCGCCGGTCGGTGATCTTGAGCCCCGGGCCGTAGTTGTTGAACGGCCGGGCCATCGTGATGTGCAGCCCGTACTGGCGCGCGAAGTTCACGCACAGCGTCT
The DNA here is from genome assembly GCA_046351695.1 of Anaeromyxobacter sp. Taxonomy (GTDB): domain Bacteria; phylum Myxococcota; class Myxococcia; order Myxococcales; family Anaeromyxobacteraceae; genus Anaeromyxobacter. The sequence goes on from JAXLYA010000007.1 coordinate 245,234, forward strand.
CGCCGTACCGCTTCGACTCGTCGTAGCAGGCCCGGGGGCCGGTGCAGGAGACGTTGCCGCGGTAGTCCTCGGGCGTCGGGATCATCTCCGGGGCGGGGTCGCCGTAGATCTCGGAGGACGAGTAGAACATGAAGCCCCGGACGGGATCGCGGCCGCCCGCGCGCGCCCGCGCGCCGTCGAGCAGGTGGCGCAGGCCGTTGATGTTCACGTCCATCGTCTCGATGGGGAACTGCCGGTAGTAGATCGGCGAGGCGATGCCGGCCGCGTGGATGATCCACTGGAACGGCGGCAGGTCGGCCGGCAGCGGCTTCGAGGCGTCGTGCTCGACGATGCGGAAGTGCTTCCGCGAGCGGAGCCCGAGCAGCCACTCCGGCGCGCCGCGCTTGTAGTTCTCGACCACGGTGAGGTCGATCGGCGCCGCGGCCCGCTTCTCGTTCCAGTACAGCACCGACTGGACGAGGTAGTAGCCGAGGAAGCCGCCGCCCCCGGTGATGAGGAGGTTCGAGCCCTCCATCGTCTTGAACTCCTCGCGCAGCGAATCCGCGAGGTAGGACAGGTCCTTCTCGAGCAGCTCCTGAAGCGTTTCCATTCCGGTGTCGTATCCTCGTCGTGGTCCGCGGGATCAGCCCGCCTGCAGCTTCTTGCCCTTGCCGTTCGTCCGCCAGACCTCCCAGGGCGGCTGGCCGCGCGAGTACATGTCCTCGAGGCTCTGCTTCTCCTTGAAGGTGTCCATGCAGGCCCAGAAGCCGTCGTAGGGGTAGGCGACGAGCTTCCCGTCGTGCGCGAGCCGCTGGAAGGGCTCCTGCACGAGCTCCTCGCCGTCCTTCATGACGTCGAAGATGTCGTGCTTGAGCACGAAGAAGCCGCCGTTCACCCGCATCCCGATGTCCTTGATGTGCTGGATGTTCTGCACGGTGCCGTCGGGCGCCGAGGACACGAGGTGGAAGGAGGAGTTCGGCGCGACGCCGAGGAAGCAGGCGGTGGCGTCCTTCTGCTTCGCGTAGTCGATCATCGTCGGCAGGTGGAGATCGGTGAGCCCGTCGGAGTAGTTCGCGAGGAACGTCTCCTCCCCGTCCAGGAACTTCTGCACCGCCTTGAGGCGCATGCCGATGTTCGAGTTGAGGCCGGTGTCCACGAAGGTGATCTTCCAGTCGTGGATGTCGCTCCCGAGGAGCTCGACCTTCTTCCCGCCCTCGGCGAGCACGAAGTCGTTCGAGATCGTCTCGTCGTAGTCGAGGAAGTACTGCTTGATGGTGTCGGCCTTGTAGCCGAGGCACAGGATGAAGTCCTTGTGCCCGAAGTGCGCGTAGTAGCGCATCACGTGCCAGAGGATCGGCCGGTAGCCGACCGGGACCATCGGCTTCGGGATCGACTCCGAGAACTCCCGGAGCCGCATGCCGAGCCCACCGCAGAAGATGACGACCTTCATTCCGTTGCTCCTCCTGGAGGACGCCGCCGCGCCGGGGCCGCGGCCGGTCCGGTCAGCTGCGCATCCTGCGCTCGAGGTCCGCGCGCTTCTCCTCGAGCGGCCTCGCGTCGCGGTCCTTGGTCGAGATCTCGGTCACCGGCAGCGGCCAGGCGATCCGGAGCGCCGGGTCGAACGGGGAGAGCCCGTCGTCGAACCCGGGCGCCCACGGCCGGCTCGTGAAGTAGAGGAGGTCCGTGCCGTCCTCGAGGGTCTGGTAGGCGTGCCCGCAGCCCTCGGGGATGTACAGCGCCCGGCCGTTCTCGGCGGAGAGCTCGACGGCGAAGTGCGCGAGGTAGGTCGGGCTGTCGGGCCGGAGGTCCACCGCGACGTCCAGGACGGCCCCACGGGTGGCGCGCACGAGCTTCACCTCGCCGTGCGGCGGGTACTGGAAGTGGACCCCGCGGATGGTGCCCTTCCGCGTGTTGTGGCCGACGTTGACCTGGCTCACCGCGGGCGAGAGGCCGCGCTTCGCGAACTCGTCCTGGCAGAAGACCCGCGCGAAGTAGCCGCGCGCGTCCGCCTTGCGGTCGAGGTCGACCACCCAGACGCCCGCGATGCTGGTCTCCTGGTAGATCACCGGCTTCTCCTGCGCCGCGCGCGGCGCCACTCCCACCGTTCAGTGAGGCTCCAGGTATACCGGAAACCCCGTCCGGCCCACGTCCCACCGCCCGGCTACAGGCGTGCCGTTCGGGGCGCTCCCCGCGCGCGTACCATGGTTCACGGATGCGCCTCGGCCCTGTGAGGACGGGGCTCACACCGCGGGTGAGGACGGACCCCGCGCGCGTGGTGGGGGCGAGGGACGGAGCAGGGAGGGGTCGTGTGGTACACCTGCCCGCTCATGTCCAGCACGCCTGCCGAAGCGAGCGCCCCGGCGCTCCACGAGGAGCACCACGACTCCCGGGTCAAGGTCGCCAGGAACGCCCTCAACCTCGTGCTGGGGCAGGTCGCGACCACGGTCCTCGCGGTGCTCCTGTCCGCCGCCCTGGGGCGCAAGCTCGGGCCCGCCGACTTCGGGCTCTACTTCCTGCTCCTCACGACCTCCCAGTTCACGCTGATCGTCGTCGAGTGGGGCCAGATGCTCTTCGTCGTGCGCGAGATGTCCCGCGCCGGCGCGTCGGTGGGCCGCTACCTCGGCACCTCGCTCGCGCTCCGCGCGGCCGGCGCCGGCGTCGCCTTCGCCCCCGTCGCGCTCATCACCTGGGCCTGGGGCTACGACCTCCGCACCGGCGTCCTCGCCGGCCTGTTCGTGCTCGCCTCCCTCCCCTTCTCGCTCGCGCAGGCCTTCGGCATGGCGTTCCGCGGCCGGGAGCAGATGGGCAAGGACGCGGCGGTCGCGGTGGCGAACAAGGCGGTGGTGCTCGCGCTCACCCTCGCGGCGCTCGGCGCCGGCATGGGCGTGCCCGGCGTCATGATCGCCCAGGGCGTCGCGGGCCTCGTGGCCTTCGGCCTCGCGCTGAGGCTCTACACCGGCCTCGGCGCCGGGAAGCTCGAGGTCTCCCGCGCCACGGCGCGCGAGGTCCTCGTGGGCGGCGCCCCCATCGTCCTCATGATGATCACCGTCTCGGTGCAGCCCTACCTCGACGTGATCCTGCTCTCGCACCTCGCGCCGCGGGAGGTCGTGGGCTGGTACGGCGCCGCGAAGAACATCATGGGCACGCTCATCTCGCCCGCGATGATCATCGCCGCGGCCTGGTACCCGCGCCTGTCCCGCGTCAGCGGCGACCTCCCCGCGTTCAAGCGCGAGCTGCGCGCCGCGGTGCGGCCCATGCTCTGGCTCGGCGCCCTGGGCGGCCTCGGCACCTGGGAGTTCGCCGACTTCGCCATCGGCCTCATCTACGGCCTCCAGAAGTTCGGCCCGGCCGTGGACGTCCTCAGGGTCTTCGGCATCGGCCTCTTCCTCCTCTTCGCGGACGTCCTCCTCGGCCACGTGATCACCGCCGCCGGCAGGTCCTTCGGCTTCTCGATGGGCAAGATCGTGTCGGTGGTCGTCGCGGTGGGCCTGCAGCTCTGGCTCATCCCCTGGTTCCAGGCGAACCAGGGGAACGGCGGCATCGGCGTCGTGGTCGCCTTCGCGGCCTCGGAGATCATCGTCTTCGCGACGGTGGTCTACCTGCTCCCGCGCGGCTCGCTCGGCCCGATCCTGCTCGTCGACGTCGCCCGCGCCGCGGGCGCGGCGGTGCTCTGCGGCGTGGTCTGGCGCTACCTGCCGGAGATGCACGCCCTCGTCGGGATCCCGGTCCTCGTGGCCCTCTTCACGGCCGCGTCGATGGCGGTCGGCCTGATGGGCCGGAGCGATCTCTCGCTCCTGCTCGCCACGGTCCGGAAGAAGAAGGCATAGCCGGCGCCCCCGCGCAGGGGGCGCCCGCCGGCCGCGCCTCGCGGCGCCGCCGCTCGTCAGCGCGCGAGCACGGTCCGGGCCGCCCGCTCCCCGGACAGGAACGACTCGTCGGTCCAGATGTACTCCCAGTCGCCGTAGCGGCCGCACCAGGCGATGCCGACGTCGGCGAGGAAGCCGTGGACCGTCTTCAGGGCGTCCGCGCGCTCGAGGTCGAAGATCACGTTCGCGTACTCGATGTGCATCGCGTTCGTGAACATGACCTTGTCGGTCTCCCGGATGATGCCGCAGCGCTTGAGGTCCCGCACCACGGGCTCGATGCACTGCTCGGGGGTCACGTCCCGGGGGCGGTACTTCCTGGAGTAGTAGCACTCGGCCTGGATCGAGCCGCAGCCCGGCGGGACGTTGTTCCGCGACTGGAGGTGGGGCGTCGAGAGGCGGGTGAAGAAGAAGTCGCGGTCGTAGAAGTAGGTCCAGTGGGCGTCGATGAGGTCGGCGCGGTCGACCACGACGTTCACGATGACCGCCTCGGTGCAGGCGAGGCGCGCGGCCGCGTCGAGCACGTCCTTCGGGGCGCCCTCGATGGTCGGCACGAGGTCGGGCAACGGGACGGACGAGATGAGCTGGCTGTACGGCACCACCGCCCCGTTCTCGAACCGGACCTCCTTCGCCTTCGGGTGGATCGACTTCAGGCCGTGGCCCAGCTTCACCTGGGACGCGTCCATGAACTTCTTGAGGTAGGAGACGAAGCCGCCGCGCCGCGGGTACCGGAAGCCCTCGATGTAGTGGACGTCCGCCGAGGCGGGCGAGAGCGCGCCCTTCAGGATCTCCTCGAGCTTCGCCTGGTAGAGCCGCGGGCCGATCCAGTCGGTCGACATGTTGGCGGCGGTGGTCGTGTGGTACTTGACCGTGTACTCCATCGGGAACGTCTCGGCGAAGGTGTTCCCGAAGGACGCGCGCAGCCACTGCTCGTAGTTGTCGATCCGCGCCGGCGGCTTCGCCTTCGCCTCCACGTAGTCGACGATGATCTTCGAGACGAGCTCGGGCGGCAGGCCGTGGAGGTTGATCTGGGCCGGGTGCTTGATCCAGTGGCCCTTCCAGTGGTTGTTCACCTTGGTGGCGTAGCCCTCGTAGTCGCCGTTCACGGCGTCCGCGAGGATCTTCTTCACCCGCTCGTCCTTCGTGAACGAGACGTGCGGCCCCTCGTCGAAGGTGAACCGGCCGCCCTCGTAGACGTAGGAGGCGGTGTGGCCGCCGATGTGGGCCTTCTTGTCGAAGAGCAGCGCGCTCTTGCCGGCCTCGCGCAGCGCGTGGGCGGCGCCGAAGCCGGCCATGCCGGTGCCGAGGATGCAGATGTCGCTCATGGGTCTCTGGTCTCCGGGGAGGGTGCGGGTCAGGCCTGGCCGCGCCACCAGTCGACGGTGTGCGCGAGGCCCGCCTCGAGGTCGTAACGGGGCGCCCAGCCGAGCGCCGCGGCCTTCGCGCTGGCGCCCACGACGAGGGGGACGTCGTTCGCGCGGGCCGGCAGCGCGCCGAGCTGCACGAGCTCGGGGCGGCCGGTGAGGCGGCCGAGGGTGAGGACGATCTCGCGCAGGGTGGTGGCCTGGCCGCTCGAGACGTTCACCGCGCCCTGCACCTCCGCGTCGAGGACGGCGGCGAGGCCGTCGGCCACGTCCTGCACGTGCATGTAGTCGCGGATCTGTCGCCCGTGGGAGGACTTCGCGGGCTCCCCGGCGAGGAGGGCGCGGGCCACCGACGAGACGAGCCGCTGCGGGTGCTCGCCCGGGCCGTAGAGGAAGAACACCCGCGGCCAGGCCCAGGAGAGCGCCTTGCCGAGGGCGTAGCTCCGCACGAGCTCGTGCAGGGCGTGCTTGCAGGCGCCGTACACGGTGTCGGGGACGCAGGGGGTCAGCCCCTCGGTGCAGTAGCCGTAGCTCCAGTCGTACTCGTAGCCGGAGCCCGAGACCGCCACGCGCGTGCCGCCGGCCTCGTGGAAGCGCCGCACGAGCTCGAAGCTCGCGGTCACCCAGTCGAAGTTCTCGGGGGCGGTGATGAGCTTGCCGGGCACGACGAACCAGGCGAGGTGGAGGAGGTGCGTCGGCTTCACCTCGCCGACGAGCGCCGCCGCCGCGCCGGGCGCGAGCAGGTCGGCCGCGTGCCAGGTCACGCCGGCCGGCGCGCCGGCCGGCCGGGTGCGCCCGACCGCGTGGACCTCGAAGCCGCGCGCGAGGAGCGGCGCGAGGGTGTGCCGGCCGATGAACCCGCTCGCCCCGGTGACGAGGACCCGCTTCATGCCGCCTCCTCCTTGGCCTCGGCCCCGCGGGCCAGCGCGTCCAGCCGCGCGAGCCGCGCCTCGAGCGCGGGCCGGGCGGGGAGCCCCGCGAGCGCGAGGATCGCCTTCCAGCGGTGCGCCCAGTCGTGGTTGCGGAGCGCGTGGAGCGCGTTCCGCCGGGAGAGCCGGGCGAGCTCCTCGGGCCGCGCGAGCAGGCCGGTCACCGTGGCCGCGGCGTCGGAGCCGTCGGCCTTGAGCTCGGCGACCGCGTCGTCCCAGGGGAAGTCCTCGCGGAACCCGGGGGAGGTGGGCGCGTTGCCGAGGAGGACCGCGCCCGCCGCGAGCCCCTCGTAGTAGCGGGCGCCGACCTCGGAGAGGCCCCGGTTCTCGTCCGCGGCGAACTTCGCCGGGTAGGTCACGAACAGCCGCGCCCGGCGGGCCTGGCTCGCGTAGTTCTCGCGGTGCTCGGCGGGGTTCGTCGGGTGCACGTGGGCGCCCGCGATGGTGTCGTGCAGGTAGAAGATGCCGTGCTCGCGCGCGTCGGCCCGGAGCGCGCGGTGGGCGGGCTCGGAGCGGCGGCCGATGCTGAGCACGTCGATCACCCGCGCCGGGGGCGCCGGGAACGGCGTGAAGCGGAGCGCGTCGACGGCGAGCGGGACGTGGGAGCAGGGCCGGCCCGAGGCCTGGGCGACCGTGACCGCGCTCGTCGCGAACGACTGGGTGACGTGGTCGAACCCCTCGAGCAGCCCGAACAGCCCGGCGAGCTCGGTCTCCTGGCCGGTGTAGAACTCGACCATGTAGCAGACCTTCACCCGGCACCGCTCCCGCCAGCCGCGGAGCGCGTTCAGGTAGAGGAGGTCCCACACGTTCATGCAGACGAAGATCATGAGGTCGTAGTCGCGCTCGACCTCGACGTTGGCGACGCCGGGGTTGAGCCCGCTCCCGAGCCTGCGGAAGGCCAGGCTGCGGGCCAGGCGCTGCCGCTGCGGCCGGAAGCCGCCCGGCTCGAGCTCGAGCACGTCCACGTCGTCCACGCCGGCGATCACGTCCTCGAACTCGTAGTTCGAGCACCACGCCGCGTGCGAGTTGAGCTTGCGGATCGACACGAGGAGGACCCGCCTCCCCGATCGCTCCCCCGCCCCGCTCGCCGGCACGTGCGCCATCGATCCGCTCCCTGGCCTACGCCGCCGCGTCCCGGGTGCCCCGGGCCGGCTGCTCCTCGACGCGCTCGAGCCAGATCTCGCGGAAGTAGAGGTAGACCGCGCGGGGGCAGAACCGGCGGCAGTTGTTGATGTACCGCGACTGGCAGGTCGCGCCCTCCAGGATGACCGCGTCGTTCTTCATCACGATCATCTTGCCCGTCTTCTCGTTGACGAGCTTCTCGATGCGCCGCAGGACCCGGAAGGTGCGGCCGGTGAAGGGCACCATCTCGGAGTGGAAGCCCATGCCGCGGTTGCGGAGGTTCTCGTCGACGGTCTCGAGGATGTCCGGGAGCTGCTTCACCCGGACGAGCTCGCCCGCCACGAGGTCGAGCTTGCGCTGCGGGGTCTTCTGCCCCGCGGGGATGCGCCCGCGGCGGCTCGGGTACGGCGGCGCCCCGACCAGCCTCGCCCAGAGCTCGTAGAGCGCGCGCAGCGGCGCGCCGAGGCCGTAGCGGCCGCCGATGAGCGTCTCGTAGACGAGGAACGTGAAGGCGCGGACCATCCGCCAGACGCCCACGTTGCCGGAGGTGAAGTCCTCGAGGTACTGCATGACGTCGCTGCGCTTCAGCGGCACCGAGGCGACGAGGAGCTGGGTGGCCTGGCAGACGTAGGTCGGGTCCGGCGCGTCGGCCGGCTCGCCGGGCCTGCGCGTGCCGAGCTGGACGAGCCGCGCCGTCTCCGGCGCGAGCGGCGCCGCGGGGCCGTCGAAGCCGCGGGCGGCGTCGGCGCCGGGGCCGTCCACCTTCGTGAGCCAGCCCTCCTTCCAGAACAGGAGGCAGAGCGCCTCGCAGCCGCCGTGCGCCTCGCCGTCGCAGCGCAGCCCCTCGAGGTGAACCGCGCCCCAGAGGCGCCGCCCGCCGACGTAGTCGACGGTGTCGCAGCTCTTGTGCGCGCGCGACTCGACCCGGAAGCGCCGCCCGCAGAAGCGGGCCATCTCCGGCATGAAGGGCATGCCCTCGAGCTGGGCGTGCTCGTCGAGCGTCGCGCGGATGGCCTCCGCGCTCTTCACCTCGACCCAGTCGCCCGCCTTCAACGTCGCCGACGCTCTCATCGATTCCCTCCGGTCGAGGCCGGCGGCGTGGGCATCGCCACGCCCAGCATGCGCCAGGCCACCTCGGCCGCGAGCCCGGCCCCGAGGCAGGCCCACCCGAGCGGCGCGTGCCAGCCGGCCTCGGCGCCCGTCGCGAGCGCCGCGAGGATGCCGGCGCCGAGCCAGGTCAGCTTCCGCCACTGGTAGGAGTCGTGGTAGCGCGCCAGCAGCCGGCGCTTCTCCCACACCGCCCGGACGGCCGGGCCCGCGCCGACGAACCGGCGGGCGACCGCGGTGAACACCTTCACGCCGAAGAGGAGCGCGGCGAGCGCGAGCGCGGCGCCCGCGACGCCGAGCCCGGGCGCGACGCGCGGCAACAGGACCGCGAAGGAGAGGCCGAGGAGGATGCGGAGCGCGGCGCCGGCCGGGCCGACGTCGAGCGCTGGGAGCAATCGCTGGAGCATGGAGGAGGGCATGATGGCCCGGCGAGGCCGCCGGGCGCACGTCGTTCGTTCTGGGGGGGTCGCAGACTTACACTCACGGTACTACATGGGCGACGCCCCGAACGGGGCCGCGCGGCGCGCGGCGGGGCTCAGAACATCGCCTTGCGGCAGTAGAACGCCTCGGCGAGCCGCTCCGGCGCGACGCACTCCATGCCACGGATGCGGGGCAGCGCGCGGAAGAGATCGGGCGTGAACCACGGCTTCGTCGCCTGCGACGGGAACGCCTTCATGAGGAGCTCGATCTTCTTCTCGAGCACCGCGGCCGGCAGCGCCGCGAAGACGGCCGGCGAGCCGAGGTCGCCGTCCCACTTCGGGATCTCGTACTCGAGCACGAGGTGGTTCCGCCACGTGTTCCAGGTGAGGTCGGAGACGGCCCGGTGATCCTGGTGCCGGTCCTCGCGGTAGTGCGTCAGCACGAGGTCGGGCGAGCCGAGGGCCTTCAGGGACTCGAAGTCGTCCTTCACCGCCGCGCCCGCGTACGGGAGGTAGCCGTCGCGGTGCGACTTCACCACCACGGTCCGGTCCTTCACCCCGGCGAGGAACAGCTCCGCGGAGGCCTCGGCCTCGCGCCTGCGCTCGGGCGTGGAGCACAGCACCACCCAGCTCACCTTGAGGTCGGGGTGCTCCGCCGCGAGCCGCAGCAGCGTGCCTCCGCAGCCGATCTCGATGTCGTCGGCGTGGGCCCCGATGGCCAGCACGTGCTTGGGGCTCGAGCCCGGCGTGAAGAGCGAGATCCGCTGCATGAAGGCCCCTCCAGGAGGCGCGACTGTATCGCACCGCCCCGGCCGTCCGGACTGCGCCGCGTTCGAGGGACCCACGCTCTCGGCACGGCGGCGGCGCCCCGGCCGGGACCCATTCCCCTGTGACCCGGGCGCCGCGCGCGCTACGATGCCGGCCACCATGACCTCCTCTGCTCTCCCGCGCCGCGCCGCGCTCGCGCTCGCCGCCGCCGCCCTCTCCGCGTGCGTCACCACCGGCAAGTACATCTGGGTGGATCAGCTCTCCGCCGAGAAGGCCGAGGACGGCGCCTACCGCGTCGCCCCCGGCGACCTCATCGGGATCCGGGTGTGGGGCCAGGACGCGATGAGCGCCCCCCGCCTGCGCGTCCGCGAGGACGGGCGCGTGACGATGCCGTTCCTCCAGGACGTCGACGCCGCGAACCTCACGCCCGCCGAGCTCGCGAAGAACCTCGAGGCCCGGTTCAAGACCTACGTGAAGGAGCCGATCGTCACGGTCACCGTCGAGGAGGCGCGGCCGGTGAAGGTGTCGGTGCTCGGCGAGGTCGCCCGGCCCGGCGCCTACGATCTCGAGCGCGGGGCCGTCCTGCTCCACGCGCTGGCGGCCGCGGGCGGCCGCACGCAGTACGCGGCCGACGACCGCATCTTCGTGCTGCGCCAGGATCTCACCAGCAAGGCAGACCCGGTGCGGATCCGCTTCCGCTGGGGCGACCTCGCCTCGGGCAAGCGCCCGGCGTCCACCTTCCGCGTGCGCCACGGCGACGTCATCGTGGTCGAGTAGCCGATGCTCGCCGCCGCGGCACTCGCGCTGGCGCTCGGGGCGCCGAGCCTGGCCCTCGACCTCTCGGTGCGGGCCGAGGCGCGCAGCACCCGCCTGGCGCCCATCCAGGCCTCGCTCACGCCGGAGACCCGGGGGGCGGGGGAGCTCACGCCGACCGCCGGCGCGACGCTCGAGGGCCACGCGTTCCGGCTGCGCAGCACCTACGCACCCCGGCTCTGGTCGCCCGCGCTCACGAAGAACGCCCACCTCGACCACCGCCTCCTGATGCGCGGGGACGCGGCGCCCCACCCCGACCTGCACCTCACCGTCGTCGGCGGCCTCGTCCGCTCCGTCCTCGATCCCCTGGCCGATCCCTGGACCGACTTCTCCCCCTACGCGCTGCCGCCGACGTCCGAGGTCCAGCACCTCCTCGACGCCCGCGTGCAGGGCGACGTCGCGGTGCGCATGGGCCCGCGCACCGTCGCGACGCTCCGCGGCTTCGTCGGCCGCGCGAAGGGGCTCGACGCGCAGAGCCTCCTCGTGCTGCCGCCGCAGAACGATCGCGGCGGCTCGCTCTTCGTCGACCAGAACGTCAGCGCCCGCGACCAGCTCTCGATCACCGCCGAGTACCGGACCGCTCGGACCTGGCCGGTGAACGGCGCGGCGCGAGACGCCAGCTTCGCGCTCGGCGGGCTGCGCTGGGAGCGCCGCCTGGCCCCGCTCTGGCGCGGGATCGGCTCGGCCGGCGTCTTCTGGATCCGGGAGGGCACCGACGGCGCGAAGCCCGTCACCGGCGCCGCGCCCTCGGGCGAGCTCACCCTCGTGCGCGACCCGGACCGCAGCGGCATCACGGTCAGCGGGGGGCTGCGCTTCGCCCCGGAGGTCGACCGGGGCACCGGCGCGGTCCGCAAGGCGTTCACCGTCACGTCCGCGCTCGGCTGGCGCCTGAGCCCGGACTGGGGGCTCGGCGCGGGCGTGAACGCGTCCGCCTCCGCGCCGCCCAACGACCCGGTCCTGGGCTTCGACGGCGTGTCGCGGAGGATCTGGGAGCCGCTCGCGGTGGCCACCGAGCTCCGCGTCACGCGGCGCCTGGAGAACGGCATCGACCTCGAGGGCGGGCTCCGCTGGCGCTGGAACCAGGATCACCGCACCGTGCAGGGGAGCTTCCGGGAGGCCGGCGCCTTCCTCGGCGTGACCTGGGCCGCGATCCCGGAGCGCGCCACGGCGCTCACCCCGCCGCCGACGCTCCAGCGCGGCGCCCCCTGACCGCGACCGCCCGCCGCGCGTGCGCTCCGGCGCGGCCCCTCCGCGGGGGCTCGACGCCAGGGAGTCCGGGAAGGACGATGGACCCCGAGGAGGCCCGCCATGCGGTGGATCATCGGCCTCGACCTGCGCCCCCGGTCGGTGGGCGCGCTGCGGTTCGCGAGCTGGCTCGGCGCCGAGAGCGCGCCGAGGGAACCCGAGCGCTTCGTCGCGGTTCACGTGCTGGAGGAGGAGCACCTCCGGGCGGCGCTGCGCTCCCAGCACCTGTCGGAGGTGGAGGCGGCGGCCCGCGGCCAGGTCCGGCGGCTCCTCGACGAGGAGGACCCGGAGGGCCGGATCGTCGAGGTGGAGGTCGTCCAGTCGACCCACGCCGACGAAGGGCTGCGCGCCGAGCGGGTCTCCCGCAAGGCCGACGGCGCCATCATCGGCCGCCTCGCCGGCGCCGACGAGCGGCGGATCGTCCGGCTCGGCCGCGTCGCGCGGCGGCTCCTGCGCGACCCGCCCGGCCCGACGTTCGTGGTCCCGCCCGATCTCCGGCGCGGCGCGGTCGGAAGCGGCCCGGTGGTCGCCCTGACCAGCCTCGACGCGGACGCCGAGGCGGCCTGCGACCTCGCGGCCGCGCTCGCCGCGCGGCTCGGCCGCCCCCTCGACCTCGTGCACGTCGTGCCGCACCTCGCCGCCTCGAGCCCGGAGTTCGTCCCCGCCGCGCTGCTCGCCGAGGAGACCGCGGTGCTCGTCGCGCAGGGCGAGAAGGACCTCGCCGCCTGGATCCGCGCGCGCGGGCTCCACCCCTCGCGCACGCACGTGCTCCGGGGCGACCTCTTCGACGCGGCCGTGCTGCACGCCGAGCAGGCGCGCGCGCCGTTCCTCGTGGTGGGCGTGCACGTGCGGGGCGGGCTCGAGCGGCTCGTGTCGCCGAGCATCGCGAGCGAGCTCGCCGCGACCTCGACCCTGCCGGTGCTCGTCGTGCCGGCGTCGCGGTGAGGCCGGTCAGCGCACGAGGTACAGCGCCGTCTGGCGCGGGACGAGGAAGCGCGGCCCGGCCGGCTCGAGGACCGTCGTGTCCTCCTCCATCGCGTAGACCTCCTGCCCGCCCCACTCCGGCACCGCCGCCTTCGTGTTGAGCTCCATCGCCGTGCCCGCCCCGAGCCGGAGCGGCAAGGTCGCGCGGAGCGACGGCCGCGCGCCGGGGCCCGGCCGGAAGCTGCCGATCGCCGCGCCGACGAAGTGGCCGCTCGTCCCGATGGAGTGCGAGTAGATCTGCGCCGCGAGCCCCGCCGCCGAGGCCGCCTTCATGGCGGCCTCGTGGACCTCGGGCCCGGTGCGCCCCGCGCGCATCTCGGCGCCGAGGAGGTCCTGCAGGCGGTTCGTGCCGGCGAGGGCCGCGGCGAGCCCGGGGGGCGGCGCCCGCTCGCCGGCGCGCGGCACGTAGGCCATGCGCTGGTAGTCCGTGGAGAGCAGGCCCGCGTAGACGATCCCGACGTCGATGTGGAGGAGGTCGCCGGGCTCGATCACGACCTCGAGGCCGGTGGGCGTGCCGGGATCGAACGCCCGGCCGCGCCGCTGCACGCGGAAGTCCGGCCGGAACCAGAGGTCCACCCGCTGCGCGGCGGCGCGCTCGCGCAGGCGCGCGACGAGGTCGCCCACGGTGGTCTTGCCCGGCACGAGGAGCTTCCGGTCGAAGGCCGTCTCCCAGAGCCCCCGGGTGATCGCCGCGGCCTCCCTCCAGGCCGGGAGCTCCTCCGGGAGCCGCGGCTCGAGCACGTCGACGACGAGCCGCTCCGACGAGACGAGGCGCGCCGCGTGCGGCCCGAGCACGCCCTCGAGCCAGGCGCGGGCCGAGGCGGAGAGGCCGTCGGCGAGCGGCGTGGCCTCGGCCTGGTTCACGGCGATCGGGCCCGGCACCCGGTCGGCGAGCGCGCGCAGGCGCGCCCCCACCTCGTCGCCGCGCGCCTCGACGGCCTCGTCCCAGAACCCGGCCGCCTCGGGCGGCTGGTGGCTGCCGACGGCGACGCGGGTCGCCCGGGCCTTGCCCTCCTCGAGGAAGACGTAGGCGTTCCGGCTGCCCGGGTACGTGCCGTCGGGCGTGAGGAGCCGGACGAGCGGGTCGGGCGCGTCCTCGCGGGTGAGCGTGATCCAGATCCCGATCCCGTTCGCCTTCATCGCCGGGCCGATGAGCCGGTCGGCCCGGGCCCGCACCACCCGGTCGCGCAGCGCGCCCTGCTCGGCGGCGGTGCGGACGGGCGGGAAGGCGGGCGCGGCGAGGGCGAGCGCGACGAGCGCGGCGGCGGCGCTCACCGCTTCCCCCGCATCGCCGAGAACTGCGCGGTGATGGTGTCCATGGACGCCATGTGCTGCGGGAACCAGCCCGCGACGACCGCGTCGAGGTAGGCGAGGAGCCGCGCGGCGTCCCCGCCCCGCTCGTACGCCGCGACCTCGCCGCCGAACTCGGCGAGCACGCGGTCGTGCTCGGCCTTGTGCACCGGGTAAGGCGGGAAGCCGACCTCGCGCATCACGGCCTCCTCGCGCTCGAAGTGGGCCTGGGTGTGGGCGGCGAGCGCGCCGAGCCGCGAGAGGACCGCGGCGCGATCCGGCGGGGTCGCCGCGGCCGCCTGGGCGGCGGCCTCGAGGAGCTGCAGCTCCTCGGCGTGGTCGTCGTTCATGAACCCGAGCGCGAGGGCCGGGATGGGCGTCGTGTAGCGGGGCATGCCGGGTGTTCTAACCCGGCCTCAGCACCCCAGCCGCTCGAAGAAGTCGTTGCCCTTGTCGTCGACGAGGATGAAGGCGGGGAAGTCCACGACCTCGATCTTCCAGACCGCCTCCATGCCGAGCTCGGCGTAGTCGATGCACTCCACCTTCTTGATGTTCTCCTCGGCGAGCACCGCGGCGGGGCCGCCGATCGACCCGAGGTAGAAGCCGCCGTGCTTCTTGCACGCGTCGGTGACCTGCTTCGAGCGGTTGCCCTTCGCGATCATGACGAGCGAGGCGCCGTTCGACTGGAGGAGGTCGACGTAGGAGTCCATGCGGCCGGCGGTGGTCGGGCCGAACGAGCCGGAGGGCTTGCCCTTCGGCGTCTTCGCGGGGCCCGCGTAGTAGACCGGGTGGTCCTTCAGGTACTGGGGCACGCCCTGGCCGGCGTCGAGGCGCTCCTTGAACTTCGCGTGGGCGATGTCGCGGGCCACGACGAGCGTGCCGGAGAGGAGGAGCGGCGTCGAGACCGGGTGCTTCGTGAGCTCGGCCTGGATCTCCTTCATGGGGCGGCCGAGGTCGATCCTCACGCCGTGCTCGTGCTTCTTCGCGTTCGGGCCGCGCAGCTGGACCGGGAGGAGCCGGCCCGGATCGCGGTCGAGCTCCTCGAGCCACACGCCGTCGGCGTCGATGCGGGCGCGCACGTTGCGATCGGCCGAGCACGACAGCCCGATGCCCACCGGGCAGGACGCGCCGTGGCGCGGCAGGCGGACGACCCGCACGTCGTGGGCGAAGTACTTGCCGCCGAACTGGGCGCCGATGCCGAGCCCGTGCGCGATCTCGAGGAGCTTCGCCTCGAGGGCGACGTCCCGGAACGCCTGGCCGTGGGCGTTGCCCTCGGTGGGGAGACCGTCGAGCCACTTCGCCGAGGCGAGCTTCACCGTCTTCATCGTCTGCTCGGCGGAGGTGCCGCCGATGACGACCGCGAGGTGGTACGGCGGGCAGGCCGCCGTCCCGAGGTGACGGAACTTGTCGGCGAGGAACTTCTCGAGCCGCTCGGGCGTGAGGAGCGCCTTCGTCTCCTGGAAGAGCAGGCTCTTGTTGGCGGAGCCGCCGCCCTTCGCGACGAAGAGGAAGTCGTACTTCTTGCCCGGGGTGGCGAGGATGTCGATCTGCGCCGGCAGGTTCGTGCCGGTGTTGACCTCCCGGTACATGTCGAGGGCGACCGTCTGCGAGTAGCGCAGGTTGTCCTCGGTGTAGGTGGCGTAGACGCCGCGGGAGAGCCACTCGGCGTCGTCGGCGCCGGTCCAGACCTGCTGGCCCTTCTTGGCCACGATGGTGGCGGTGCCGGTGTCCTGGCAGATCGGCAGCTCGCCGCGCGCGGCGATCTCGGCGTTGCGCAGGAACGCGAGCGCGACGCCCTTGTCGTTGGGCGAGGCGGCGGGGTCTCCCAGGATCTTCGCGACGAGCTCGTTGTGCTCGGGGCGCAGGAAGAACGAGACGTCGTGGAGCGCGGCGCGGGCGAGCCGCTCGAGGACCGCGGGCTCCACGACCACCACGTCCTTCCCCTCGAAGGTGGCCGTGCGCACCCCGTCCTTGCCGAGGTGCCGGTAACGGGTCGCGTCCTTCGCGACGGGGAACGGGTCCTGGTAGTGGAAGGCGGGCGTGGGCATGGCGCGGCTCCTCTGAAGGAACCGCGAAGAAATCACGCGCCGCCGCGCGTGTCGATCGGGAACCTCAGCCCTCCGCGACGAGCTCGGACGCCGCGTCGATCCGCGCGAGGTCGTCGGCGTGGATCTGCAGGAAGCGCATGCCGACCTCGAACCGCGCGGGCGCGCCCGGCGGCAGCGGCTGCACCCACGCCACCTCGGCCACGACGTGCGCCGGGTCGCCGCCCTGGAAGAGCAGCTCGATCTCCACCCGCGTCCCGACCGGCGGGTCCTCGTCGGAGAAGGCGCGCACGCCGCCGCGGCCGATGTCGCTCACCGGGCGGAGCAGCTTGCCCGAGGCCACGCGCCCCGCGGGCCGCACGAGGATGGGCGCGCGCACGCGCCGGTATTGCCGGCGCTCGGCCGGCGTAGGAAGTCCCATGACGTGTTCCCTCCCCCCGCGCCGGATCATGGATCGAAGCGCCCGCCCGGCGCCACGGGCGCGCACCCCCGCCTTCGCGGGACGCCCGGCGCGACCCGGGCGCGGGCCGGCGCGGTGCGGGCGTGGTACGGTTCACCCACGCGCGATGTCCTCGAGGATCCCGGCCGAGCTCGCAGAGGGGCTGATGCGGCTCGCACGCGGCGAGCTCTCCCACCGCCTGCCGCGGGGTGGGACCGATCCCGACGCCGACCTCGTCGCGCGCACCTTCAACGACGTCGCCGGGCTGGTCGAGGAGCGCACGCGCCGGCTCGAGGCGGGCGAGGAGAACCTGCGCCGGCTGCTCGACGCCGCGCCGGTCGCGCTGCTCCTCATCGACCCCGCCGACCGCCGCGTGCTGCTCGCGAACCAGCGCGCCGCGCAGATCCTCGAGTCCACCGAGCGGGAGCTCGTGGGCCACGGGGCGCCGGCCATCCACATGGCGACCGGCGTGGAGAGCTTCTTCGATCGGCTCCGCCGCGAGGCCGCCGTCGACGGCGTCATCGCCCAGGTCGAGACCGCGACGGGCCGCCTGTTCTGGGCGCTCCTC
The DNA here is from genome assembly GCA_046351695.1 of Anaeromyxobacter sp. Taxonomy (GTDB): domain Bacteria; phylum Myxococcota; class Myxococcia; order Myxococcales; family Anaeromyxobacteraceae; genus Anaeromyxobacter. The sequence goes on from JAXLYA010000007.1 coordinate 262,169, forward strand.
GACGCGCGCGCGCTCGACCAGGACGGCGGCACGCGCTGGATGCTCGGGATCGCCGACGTCACCGAGCAGAAGCGCACCGAGGAGCGGCTGCGCGAGCTCGCCACCACCGACCCGCTCACCGGCGCCCTCAACCGGCGCCAGCTCTACGAGCTCGCCGAGGAGGAGGTGCGCCGCGCCGAGCGGTACTGGCGCCCCCTCTGCTTCGCGATGCTCGACCTCGACCACTTCAAGGCGGTGAACGACCGCTTCGGCCACGCGGTCGGGGACGACGCGCTGAAGGCGGTCGCCGGGGCCATCCGCCGGTCGCTGCGCGCGACCGACCGCCTCGCCCGCCACGGCGGCGAGGAGTTCGTGGTCATGCTGCCCGAGACGCCGCTCGCCACGGCGCGGGGCGCGCTCGAGCGCATCCGCGCGTCGGTCGAGGGGCTCCGGTTCGAGGCCCGCGGGGAGCCCGTGCGCATCACGGTCTCGGCCGGCGTCGTCGCCTGGCGCAGCGGCGAGAGCGTGGACGCCGTGCTCGACCGCGCCGACGCCGCCCTCTACGAGGCGAAGCGCACCGGCCGCAACCGGGTGGTGGCCTCGGGCGACGTCGCCGCGGCGGTCCCCGCGCCGGCCCGGACGCCCAGGAAGCCCGCCGCCCCCCGAGCCCCGCGGGGCAAGGTCCGCTGATGCGGCGCGCGGCGGCGCTCGCCCTCGTCGCGGCGCTCGCCGCCCGCACGGCCCGCGCGGACGGGCCCGCGGCGGCCCACCGGCACGCCGAGGGCGCGAGCCTCGTGTTCGCGATCGCCGGCGGCGTCTCGCTCGGCGCGTACGAGGCGGGCGTCCTCCACTACGGCCTCCTCGTCACCCGGGCCAACCCCGGCTTCGCCCGGGTGCGGGCGATCACCGGCGCCTCGGCGGGCGCGGTGAACGGGCTCATCTCGGTCATCACCACCTGCGGGGTGGAGGGCACCCGGCCCGCCGACGGGCTCTTCTGGCAGTCGTGGATCCCGCTCGGCCTGAACGGCCTCACCGCCGGGAGCCCGGGCGCGCTCGCCGCGTTCTCGCGCGGGGCCCTCGAGCGCTCCGCCGACGCCATCGAGGCGGCCTTCGCCCTCGGGCTCGACCCGGGCTGCGACGTCGTGCTCGGCGTCTCGGTCACCCGGGTCACGCCGCGCGAGGTGCGGGCGGCGGGCGGCCTCATCACCGTCCCGCGCATCGAGGAGAAGTTCGTGGTGCGCATCCGGGGCCGCGGCCCCGGCAAGCCGCCCAGCATCCGGAACTACGTGGACCCGGACTTCCCGGTGGCCCAGCTCCTCCTGCCGGAGCTCCCCGACGGCGAGGTCCCCTTCCGCTCGCTGCGCGAGCTGCTCCTCGCCTCCGCGGCGTTCCCGGTCGCCTTCCAGCCGCAGCCGCTCGCCCACTGCGTCTACGACCCGGCCGCCGCCGACGCCGGCCCGTGCACGGCCGCGCGGGCCCGCTCGGACCTCTTCGTCGACGGCGGCATCCTCGACAACGCGCCCCTGCGGCTCGCCGCCCGGCTCGCCGGCGCGGGGCTCGTCCCCGAGGGCAGCGGCCGCCGCTGGGCGCCGCACCCGGACTTCTCCCGGTTCGCGCTCCCGGACGACGTGCTGTTCGTCTACGTGTCGCCGGAGGTGCCGGCCTGGCCCGGCGAGCGGCCGGTCGCCTCGGAGGGGCCGCCGGCCTCGCTCACCCCGCTGCTCGGGCGGATCCTCGACGGCTTCATCTCCACCTCCCGGGGCAAGGAGCTCCTCACGCTCGTGGAGGAGCACCCGGAGATCGGCGGGCGCACCCTCGTGCCCCGCCGCCACTTCCCCACCGCGAGCCGGCCGCTCTCCGCGTTCCTGGGCTTCGTCGAGACGCAGTTCCGGGTCTTCGACTTCTACCTCGGCATGTACGACGCCCGCCGGATGCTCGAGGACGTGGTCGGCGACGCGCGCCGCCGGGGCGAGGACGCGCCCCCGCTCCGCTTCCCGGAGCTGCCCTGGGAGGGCGAGCGTGGCGAGGCGAAGGTGATCGGCGGCTGGCGCCCGCTCGCGTGCATGCGCGCCGCGGTCGAGCACGACCCCGAGCTCGCCCCCGCCTGCGAGGAGCCGTCCCTCGAGGACTTCCGCATCCTCCTGCAGGTCTCCCTCGACCGGCTCTACTCCGACTGCGCGAAGCGCACCGCGGCCGAGGCGGTGGGCGTGCGCCACGACCACTGCCGCGCCGCGATGGGCGGCGTCCCGCCGCCGGTCGTGAACGGCGTCCACTGGCCGGACGGCCTCGAGTGGCACGAGCGCCCGGACGAGGGCGAGGCCGGGCACGCGCTGCGCCTCCTCTCCGCGCACCGCTTCTTCTTCCGCGACCTCGGGCTCGCGCGCGACCAGGCCGACGAGGCGATGGCCGCCTTCCGCCGGAAGGTCGGCGACGTGGTCGCGCGGCTCGCCTCCGACCAGCCCGCCGCCGAGCGGGCCGCCTTCTCGCTCGCCTCGACGCTCGCGCTCAACGCGGTCGCGTGGGTTCCCCCGCGCCACACCGCCTGGGGCCTCCTCGGGCGCGACCTCGAGCTCGGCTACGCCCGCGAGCTCCCCTCGAAGCGCCGCACCCACGCCCGGCTCCACGCGGCCTTCCAGATCGACAAGGTCACCCAGCTCATCTCGAGCGACCCGGTCCGGCCGGCCTTCTCGGCGCTCGGCGGGCTCGAGATCCAGCCGGGCTTCCTCGCCGACTACCGCACCCAGACCGCCCTCCTCCTCCGCGGCGGCTGGCTCCTCGCGGCCGCCGACGAGGGCGGGCAGAAGGCCTGCCTCGACCCGGGGCGCATCGGCGCCTGCTCGGGGCCCGTCGTCCAGGCGGCCCTCGCCTTCACCGTGCTCGAGCGCATCCGCGCCCAGCTCGGCTACGAGCTCCACCCGCGCACGAAGCACCGGCCGAGCGCGAACTGGGCGGTCACGCCGGCCCTCGGGGCGCAGTTCTCCTTCTAGGGGGCCTCGGGGCCTGCGGGCCCTGCCGCGGGCCTCGGGGCCTCCGGGGCCTGCGGGCGTGGCCGCGGGCCTCGGGGCCCTCGGGCCCTGCGGGCGTTGCCGCGGGCCTCGGGGCCCTCGGGCCCTGCGGGCGTTGCCGCGGGCCTCGGGCGCCCGGGGTGGTCGGCTTCGGGCGCTGACGCTGCGCGCGGGATCGAGCCCCGGCGCAACGGGTGGTCCGCTCGGCGGGCGGCGGAACTCGGCTCCGGGGGATGCTGCGCATCCCCGGAGCCTCAGACACCCGCCGCCTGCGCACACGCGGCCCGCTGCGCCGGGGGGCACGCGGTCCGAGCTCCCGTGCTCGCGAGGCGCCCTCCGCCGACACCCCGTGCGCCCGAGGCTCGTGGCGTGGCGGTCAGGGTGGCGGAGCGTTCCGACTCCGGATCCGTCTCCGGTTCCGACTCCGGATCCGACCCGTCTCCGGCTCAGTTCCCCGCGAACGTCGCGCCGTCGAGGTCGAGCCGGCCCATCAGATCCGCGCGCAGGCTGTCGCGCACGTCGTCGTCCTTCGCGGCGGCGAGCGCGCGCTCGAGGGCCTCGATGGCCTTCCTGAAGAAGCCGTTGCGGTCGTAGACGTTCGCGAGCGCCTGCAGCGACGTGAGATCCTGGGGGCGGAGCTCCACGGCGCGCTCGAGCATGGTCATGGCGCGGAAGCGGTCGCCGGTCGCGCGCAGCGTGACGCCGAGCGCGGCGTGCGCCTCGGGAGAGAACGGGTCGATGCCGAGCGCCTCCTCGAAGGCCTTCGCGGCGTCGGCGTGGTTGCCGGAGCGGAAGGCCTCGCGGCCGCGGCGGTAGGCGTCGGCGAAGCCGGGCGGCGGCTTGCGCCGCGGGCGGCCGCGGTCGAGGGCGGCGTCGACGCGCCGGCGGAGGTCGTCGAGCGAGAAGGGCTTCTCGATGTAGTCCTCGGCGCCGTACGCCTCGCGGGCGTCGTCGGCGAACCGCCAGCCCCGGTACACGGCGGTCATGATGATGACCGGGATGCGGGAGGTGCGCGGGTCGGCGCGCAGCCGCATGCAGACCTCGAAGCCGTGCAGCTTCGGGAGCATCGCGTCGAGCAGCACGAGGTCCGGCTGCAGGCGCGCCGACTCGGTCAGGGCGGCCTCGCCGTCGCCGACCGTCGCGACCGCGTGGCCCGCGTGCTCCAGCGTCTTCTTCGCGAGGAGCGCCACCTCGGGCTCGTCGTCCACGACGAGCACGATCCGCTTCCCGCCCGGGCGCGGCGGCGGCGTGAGCGCCAGCATCTCCACGTCGAGCGCCGGCGGCTCCGCGGCGGCGGCGGCGCGCTCGGCGGCGGGCGGCAGCTCCGGGGCGGGCTCGTCGCCCAGCACGACGACGTCCTCGGCGTCGAGGTCGAGCGCGGCCGCGGCATCCGCGGACGCCGGCTCGTCCGCGGAAAGGTCCTCCTCGGCGACCTCGATCTCGCGCTCCGTCGTCGGCACGTGGGCGGCGGCGACCAGGACCCCCTCGGTGTCCACCTCGATGGGCTCGACCTCGACGCCGCCGAGCGCGTCGAGATCGAGCGCCGGCACGCCGTGGAGGGTCTCGACGGGATCGGGCCGGGGCTCCGGGGCCGCGGCGGCCTGCGGGCGCCCCTGCGGCAGCGGAGGTGGCGTCGTCGCCGGCGCGGGGGGCGGCGGCGGGACGATGGCCGCGGGGGCCGGCGGCACGATGGCCGGCGCGGTCGTCCGCGCCGGGACGGGCGGGGCCGGGGGCCGCGCCACGGGGGCGGCCGGTACGGCGGGCTGCGTGACCGTCGGCCCCTTGTCGAGCCGGAGCCGCCCGATCGTCGCCTGGCTGCCCGGCGGGGGTGGCGGCGGCATCGCGGCGCGGGTGGCGGGACCCGGCTGCGGCGGCCGCGCGAACGCGACGGCCTGCACGCGCTCGACCCACGGGCCCGACGCCGTGGCCCCCTTCCCGCGCCACACGAGGTGCCCGCGGGTGGCGGCGGTGTAGGCCTGCTCGATCACGTCCTTCAGGGCGGCGTGGACGGCGACGTAGACCGAGACCTCGAGGCCGCTCGAGACCCGCACCTCGTCGACCTGGGCCGTGGCGGTCTCGGGGCTCGCGACGGCGAGGTGCAGGCGGCCGCCCTCCCGGGAGAGCGGCAGGACGAGGTCGGCGCGGGCGACCTCCGCCGGGACGAGCTCGAGCACGTCGAGCGGGATGACCGAGCGGGAGAGATCCACGCCGGGCGTGCCGAACAGCTCGGCGAGCGCGCCGGCGAGCCGCCCCTCCTCGACGCCGTGCCGGAGGAGGACCGAACAGAGCTTCTCTCCCTTGCGCTTCGCCTCCCCGAGGGCGGCCGTCACCATGGCGCCGGAGACCACGCGGCGCGAGACGAGCACGTCCCCGATGCGGCGCTGGGCCATGGTGCGCATTCTGGCCGAAGCGGACGGGCGGGCAAGCCCGCGTTTCGGGGGACGGGCCGGCGGCGCACACACGCAGGGTCACCGGTGACCGCCTCCGATGGGGCGCATGTCGATGGCCGGGCCGCCCGCCCGACGTCGATGTAGAGCCTGGTGCCACACCGGCCACTCCGGTCCGGGGCCACCCGGGCCAAACCACCAGGGACGAAAGGCGGACGACATGCGCGTGATGGTCATCGTGAAGGCGACCCGGAACTCCGAAGCCGGCAAGATGCCCGCGCCCGAGCTCTTCGAGGCCATGGGCAGGTACAACGAGGAGCTCGTGAAGGCGGGCGTGATGCTGGCGGGCGACGGCCTCCACCCGTCCTCCCGCGGCAAGCGGGTGGTCATGAAGCCGGGCGGCCAGAAGACCGTCCTCGACGGCCCGTTCGCCGAGACGAAGGAGCTCGTGGCGGGCTTCTGGATCTGGCAGGTGCGCTCGATGGACGAGGCCCTCGAGTGGGCGCGGCGCTGCCCCGACCCGATGCCCGGCGAGGAGGGGATCCTGGAGCTCCGGCCGCTCTTCGAGGTCGAGGACTTCGGCGACGCCGTGCCGCCGGCGGAGAAGGCGCGCGAGGAGCGGCTGCGCGCCATGGTCTCCGACCGGAAGTGAGGCATGGAGGACGCGGACGAGGCGCGCCGGGCCGTCCAGACGGTCTTCCGGCTCGAGCGGGCGAGGCTCGTCGCGAGCCTCACCCGCCTCGTCCGCGACGTCGCCGCCGCGGAGGAGCTCGCGCAGGACGCGCTCGTCGCGGCGCTCGAGCAGTGGCCGGTGGAGGGCGTGCCGGATCGCCCCGGCGCGTGGCTCCTCGCCGCCGCACGGCGCCGCGGGGTGGACGCCCTCCGCCACCGGACGCTCGCGGACGGGAGGCACGCGGCGCTCGCGCTCGAAGCGGCGGCGGGTCTCCCGCCCGTCGCGCACGAGGAGGATCCCCGCGCGGCCGGGGACGATCTCCTCGGCCTCGTCCTCGTGGCCTGCCACCCGGTGCTCTCGCTCGAGGCCCGGGTGGCGCTCACGCTGCGGCTCCTGTGCGGGCTCGAGACCGACGAGATCGCGCGCGCCTTCCTCGTGCCGCCCGCCACCGTGGCCCAGCGCATCGTGCGCGCGAAGCGCACCCTCGCCGAGGCCCGCGTGCCGTTCGAGGTGCCGCGCGGCGCGGCGCTCGCGGAGCGGCTGCCGGCGGTGCTGCAGGTCGTCTACCTCGTCTTCAACGAGGGGTACGCCGCGACCGCGGGCGAGGATCTCATGCGCCCCGCCCTCTGCGAGGAGGCGCTCCGGCTCGGGCGCGTGCTCGCGGGGCTCGCGCCCGGGGAGCCCGAGGTGCACGGGCTCGTGGCTCTCATGGAGCTCACCGCCTCGCGGGCCCGCGCCCGCACCGGCCCCGACGGCGCGGCCGTGCCGCTCCTCGAGCAGGACCGCGGCCGCTGGGACCGCATGCTCGCCGCGCGTGGCCTCGCGGCGCTCGAGCGGGCCCGCGCGCTCGGCGGCGCCCGCGGCCCCTACGCCCTCCAGGCGGCCATCGCGGGGGAGCACGCCCGCGCCACGACCGCGGCCGCCACCGACTGGCCGCGCATCGCCGCCCTCTACGACGCCCTCGCGGAGATCGCCCCGTCCCCGGTCGTCGAGCTGAACCGCGCGATGGCCGTCGGCCTCGCGTACGGCCCCGCCGAGGGCCTCGAGCTCCTCGACGCGCTCCGCGAGGAGCCCGCGCTCGAGGGGTACCACCTCCTCCCCGCCGCCCGCGGCGACCTCCTCGAGCGCCTGGGTCGCCGCGCCGAGGCCAGCGCGGCCTTCACCCTGGCCGCCACCCTCACCCGGAACGCCCGCGAGCGGGCGGCGCTCCTCGGACGCGCGGCCCGGGCGGTCCGGGGGTAGTGCCCCTTCAGCGCGCGGTCTCGAGCGCGATCCGGAGAATGCGGACGGGGTCGAACGGCTGGCCGCGGTCGCGGCCCAGCTTGCGGAACTGCACGTTGCCGACGAGGAACAGGCCGTCGCCCGCCAGGGCCGCGGTCGTGACGCCATCGAAGAGCGGGTGGTAGGCCTCGAGCACCTCCACGCCGTCGACGCGCCGTCCGCCGTCGCCCAGCCGGAGCCGCAGCACGCGGCCGGAGTCGTGGACGCAGTTCTGCACGCCCACGAGCCCGCCGCGCCACGCGTAGAGCCCGTCGATGCAGCCGTCGGCGATGTCCGAGGCCTTCGTGAGGTAGCGGACCTGCCGGGTCGCGAGCTCCACGCGCGCGATCCCATGCCAGCACGCGACGTGGAGCGCGCCCGGCTCGAGCTGCGTGATGCCGTTCGGTTCGGCGAGCGCGCCGGGCGGCAGGAAGGCCTCCACCGTCCCGCGCGCGGGGTCGATGCGGAGCAGGCTCCCGCTGCTCGAGGCGGTGACGTACACCGCGCCGTCCGCGGCCACCACGAGGTCGTTGAGGAGCTCGCCCAGGGCGCGGGACACCGGGTGGACGGCCAGGAGGGCGCCGTCCGGCAGGCGGAAGCGGAAGACGCCCACGATCGCCCCCGGCAGCGGCGCGTCCATCACCTCCGACACGGCCCAGAGCTCGCCTCGGACGTCGTCCACGCGGATGCCGACCACCGCGCCCAGCCCGCCCGCCCCCGGCGCCACGAGCTCCCGCACCCCACCGCCCTCGCCCACCGCCACGATCTTCCGCTTCACGCTGCCGAGGTAGAGCTCCCGCGTGCGGGCGGACCAGGCGATGCCCTCCGGGACCAGATCTCCCTCCGCGAGCTCGTACGCGAGCGCCGCCCGCCCCGGCGCCGGGGCGCGGGCGCGGATCCGCGCCTTGAGCGCGCGGTAGCGTGGCTCGCCCTCGAGCACGGCGAACCCATCGCGCCCGCGGGGATCGACGCCGGTGCCGAGCGCCTCCACCCGCTCGAGCGTGGCGAGCGCCTCGTCGCGACGCCCCGCGCGCGCCTGGGCCGCCGCGACCTGGTAGAGGACCGACGCGTCGTCCGGCCGCTCCCGGACGACGGCGGCGATCTCGGGAGGCAGCGCCAGCGCCACGGGGGCGTTCGAGCGGGCCGGCGCGGCCGCGCACCCGGCCGCGAACGCGAGGAGGAACACCAGGGCGAGGGGGGGCGTGACGGACATGGCCCACCGTGGAGGTCCCCGGTCGGCGGATGTGACGCCCCGCGCGCCGCGCCGAGGCCCGCCTCAGCGCGCGAGCGGCGCCGGGGTCCCCTCGCCCTCACCGTGCTGGGCGACCCCGCGCAGGAGGTCGGCGCGATCGACGATGCCGGCGAGCCGCCCGTCGGCGTCGGTCACGGCGAGGATCTTCCGGTCGGCCTTCAGCATGATCGCGATGGCCTCCCCGAGGGGCGTGTCGACGCGCGCCATCGGCACCCCGCCCACCATGAGGTCGGCCGCCCGGCGGGCCTTCGCCTGCTGCTCGGTGAGCCCCTCGGGCGCGCCGCGGCGCATGAGCGAGCGGAGGATGCCGGGGCGCGCGGCCGCGGTCATGCGGTCGATGAGCTCGGCGTCGGTGACGAGCCCGATCACCCGGCGGTCGGCGTCGAGCACGAGCGCCTTGTTGAGGCGGGTGGAGACGACCGCCTGGAGCACGTCGGCGAGCGGCGCGTCGGCCTGGACCGCGGGGACGTCGCGGCGCATGACGCCGGCGAGCGTGGTCTCGAGCGGGAACGCGGCCGGCCGCGCCTCGAGGCCCGGGCCGCCGACGCCGGCCATCGCGCGGAGCACGTCCACGCGGGAGAGCCACCCCACGAGCGCGCCCTGCCCGTCCACCACCGGGAGCCGCTTCAGGCGCTTCCTCGTCATGAGCGCCGCCGCGCGGCGGAGCGCGAGGCCCGGCTCGACCACCACCGGCGACGGGGTCATCACGTCGCGGGCGGTCCTCTCGCCCGCGAGGCGGTCGAGCTCGGCCCGGACCTCGGGCGAGCCCAGCTCCGCGAGGAAGTCGAGCCTGAGGCCCAGCCCGCCGCGCTGCACGAGGTCGCCGTTCGTGACGATGCCGACGAGCCGCCCGCCGTCGACCACCGGCAGGGAGCGCCGGCCGCGCGCGAGCATGAGCTCCACGACGTCGCGGACGGTGGCCGCGGGCGGCACCGACGCCACGTCGCGGCGCATCACGTCCTGCACCGAGACGTCGCGCGGGATGGCGCCGAGGGCGTCCTGGCGGCGGGTCGCGGCGATCTCGCCCGCCGCCCGCAGGGCCTCCTCGGGCGTGTCGAGCACGATGACGTGCGAGGCCTGCAAGAGGTGCGTGCGGGCGAGGAACTCCCGGGGCTGGGCCTGCAGCCCGAGCAGGATGGCGGTCGCGCCCCGGGAGTGGAGCTGCCCGAGCGCGCTCTCGAGGGCCACGAGGCCGGTCGCGTCGATGACCGGGACGTCCTCGAGCCGCAGCACCACCACGCTCGTCTGGTCGGCGATGACCGAGAGCGCGCGCATGGCCTTCTGGGCGGCGCCGAAGAAGAGCGGGCCGGAGACGCGGTAGACCACGACGCCCGCGGGCACGGGCCCTGGGAGGCCGTGCTCGCCGGAGCGGACGGGGCCGGCCTCGGTGACGAGCGCCATCCGCCGCATGAAGAGCATCGCGGCGAGCACCATGCCCACCGAGACGCCGATCACCATGTCGACGAACACGGTCAGCGCGTAGCAGGTGAACAGCACCGCCACGTCGCTGCGCGGCGCGACCCGCACCGTGTGCACGAAGTGCTTCGCCTCCGACATGTTCCAGGCGACGAGCAGGAGGAGCGCGGCGAGCGCGCTCATGGGCAGGTACCCGAGCAGCGGCGCGAGCGCCAGCACCGCGGCGAGCACGACGAGGGCGTGGACCGCGGCGGAGACGGGGCTGCGCCCGCCCGAGCGGATGTTGGTGGCGGTGCGGGCGATGGCGCCGGTCGCGGGGATGCCGCCGAAGAACGGCGCGACCACGTTGCCGACGCCCTGGGCGAGCAGCTCCGCGTCGGGGTCGTGGCGCGTGCGGGCCATGCCGTCGGCGACGACCGCGGAGAGGAGCGACTCGATCGCGCCGAGCATCGCGATGGCGAAGGCGCTGCCGAGGAGCGCCCGGAAGGTCGCGAGGTCCCAGGTGAGCGCCTCGCCGCCGGGGCCGGGCGCGAGCCAGGGCAGCATCGGAAGCGGCGGCAGCTGCGGGATGCCGCGCACCTCCACCCCGTTCACGATCGAGTGGAACCGGCTCGCGATGGTCGCGACCTCGGCGCCCGCCCAGGTCCGGATCGCGATCGCGAGGAGCGCGGCGACCGGCAGCGCGACGAGCGGCCCCGGGACGCGCTTCGTGAGCCGCGGCATCATGAGGAGGAGGTAGAGGGTGGTCGCGCCGACGAGGAGCTCGTAGCCCGAGGCGGTCGGGGCGGCCTGCACGAAGGCCACCACCCGCTCGGCGAAGTGCTCCGGGGTGTGCTCGAGCCGGAGGCCGAGGAGGTCCTTCACCTGGAGCACCGCGATGACGGTCGCGATGCCGGCGGTGAAGCCGGTGGTGACCGGGTGCGGGATGAACTCGATGAGCTTCCCCATCCTCAGGAGCCCCATCCCGATCAGCATGAAGCCCGCCATGAGGCCGGCCACGAGCAGGCCGGAGTGGCCGAAGCGCGCGTAGATGGGGGCGAGGATGACGATGAAGGCCGCGGTGGGGCCGCTCACCTGCGTCCGCGAGCCGCCCAGGACCGCGATGACGAGGCCGGCGACGATGGAGGTGTAGAGGCCGAACTGCGGGGCGACGCCCACCGCGATCGCGAGCGCCATCGCGAGCGGGAGCGCCACGATCCCGACGACGAGGCCGGCCATGAGGTCGGCGCGCAGCGAGCCCGCGCCGTACCCCTCGCGGAGGACGGCGCGGAGGGCGGCGGCGGGCAGCGTCGAGAGCGGGGCGTCCTCCTGCGAGGACGGATACGGGAGCTTTGACATGGTGCGGTGCGGTTCGCGTGGCGCAGACCCGCGTGAGCGCGGGCGCCGGCGGCCACCTCTCAGGCGCGGCAGTGTACGGCCGAACCGCCGCGAGGGGTAGGTTCAGTCCCCGCGGCCCGGATCGAACCCGCCGTCGGTGGACCCGGCAGCCATCCGCGCAGCCGCGCCGCGCTCTCGCGGATGCGCCCGAGCGCCTCGCGCGACTCCTCCGCCGCGTCGCTGCGCTCGAGCGAGGCGGCCGCGCACCGCAGCACGACGACGCCCGCGCGGCGATGGCCTCCGGGCTCGGGAGGTGCGGGGCCACGAGCGCGAAGGCGTTGAGCGCCCTGACGCGGGCGAGCTGCCGCGCGCGATCTCGCGCGTCGCCCGGGTGAGGCGCTGCTCGGCCCTCACGAGCAGCTTCACCTGCACCCCGACGAGCGGCGCGAGCTCGCCGGCCGTGTGAAACCCGGCCCACGGGACGCCCCCCGGCGCGCGCCGGAGGGGGGCGACCGTCGGCGCCGAGCCCCTGCACGAGCACCGCGGACACCCCGTCCGTGTACGCCCGGAGGCCCGGGGCCGGCGTGGCGAAACGAAGCGGCCGCGTGACCCGGGGCTCGGGCGGCGCCCGATGTGACATGTCACACGCCATGGCCACTCAACGTGAAGTCGACATGAAAAGTCGATGATTGCGCGCTGCGCCGCCGGGTGAAAACGCGCGCGCACGCCCCAACACGGACGAGCGCAGCGCGGCCCCGTCGGCGCACCGTAGAGGCCTCGGCCCAACCCCGATCGCCCTCTCTCCCCCCGGAGGATCCGGATGCCCGTCACCCGAAGGCAGTTCGTGAAGATCGCCGCAGGAGGCCTCGGCGCCACGAGCCTCGGCGCGCTCGGCTTCTCGCCCGCGCGCACGCTCGCCGAGGTCCGCACGTTCAAGCTCTCGCAGGCGAGCGAGACCCGGAACACCTGCCCGTACTGCTCGGTCGGCTGCGGCGTGATCCTCTACACGCTCGGCGATCGCTCGAAGAACGCGCGCTCCGAGGTGTTCCACATCGAGGGCGACCCGGACCACCCGGTCAACCGCGGCACGCTCTGCCCGAAGGGCGCGTCGCTCGTCGACTTCGTCCGCTCGCCGAGCCGGCTGAAGGCGGTCGAGTACCGCGCGCCGGGCGCGACGAAGTGGGAGAAGGTCACGTGGGACTGGGCGCTCGACCGGATCGCCCGCCTCATGAAGGACGACCGCGACAAGAACTTCGTCGCGCAGAACGCGAAGGGCGTCACCGTCAACCGGTGGAACACCTTCGGCATGCTCGCTGCGTCCGCCTCCTCGAACGAGACGGGCTACATCACGCACAAGGTCTTCCGGGCGCTCGGGGGGGTCGCCTTCGACAACCAAGCACGCGTTTGACACGGACCCACGGTGGCCGGTCTGGCCCCCACGTTCGGTCGCGGTGCGATGACGAATCACTGGGTCGACATCAAGAATGCCGACGTCGTGATGGTCATGGGAGGAAACCCCGCCGAGGCTCACCCCTGCGGCTTCAAGTGGGTGATCGAGGCGAAGATCAAGAACAAGGCGAAGCTCATCGTCGTCGATCCGCGCTTCACGCGGACCGCGGCGGTGGCCGACGTGTACGCGCCGATCCGTGCGGGCACGGACATCGCGTTCCTGGGCGGCCTCGCGAACTACCTGCTCTCGAAGGACAAGATCCAGGCCGAGTACGTGAAGGCGTACACGAACGCCCCCTTCATCGTGAAGGAGGAGTTCGGCTTCTCCGACGGGCTGTTCACCGGCTACGACGAGGCGAAGCGCAGCTACGACAAGACGACGTGGGCCTACGACGTCGACAAGGACGGCTACGCCAAGGTCGACATGACGCTGCAGGACCCGCGCACGGTCTACCAGCTCATGAAGAAGCACTTCTCGCGCTACACGCCCGAGAAGGTCGAGGAGATCTGCGGGACCCCGAAGGACAAGTTCCTGCAGATCTGCGAGATCGTCGCGACGACCTCCGCGCCGGATCGCGTGATGACGCACCTCTACGCGCTCGGCTGGACCCAGCACAGCACGGGGTCGCAGATCATCCGGACGCAGGCGATGATCCAGCTGCTCCTCGGCAACATGGGCGTGCCCGGCGGCGGGATGAACGCGCTGCGCGGACACTCCAACATCCAGGGGCTGACGGATCTCGGGCTCCTCAGCCACCTCCTCCCCGGTTACCTGGGCGCGCCGACCGAGGCCGACCCCGACCTCAAGACGTACCTCGAGAAGCGCACGCCGAAGCCGCTCCGGCCCGGCCAGATGAACTACTGGCAGAACTACCCGAAGTTCATGGTCTCGCTGCAGAAGGCCTGGTACGGCGCGGCGGCGACGAAGGAGAACGACTGGGCCTTCGACTACCTGCCGAAGACCGACGGCGCCTACGACGTGCTCCGGGTCTTCGACATCATGGCCCAGGGCAAGATGAACGGGTACGTCTGCCAGGGCTTCAACCCCCTCGCGTCGTTCCCGGACAAGGCGAAGCTCACGAAGGCGCTCTCGAGCCTCAAGTTCCTCGTCACGATCGATCCGCTCGCGACCGAGACGGCGAGCTTCTGGGAGAACCACGGCGAGTTCAACGACGTCGACCCGACGAAGATCCAGACCGAGGTGTTCCGCCTGCCCTCGAGCTGCTTCGCCGAGGAGGACGGCTCGCTCGTGAACTCCGGCCGCTGGCTGCAGTGGCACTGGAAGGCCGCCGAGCCGCCGGGCGACGCGCGGAACGACATCGAGATCGTCGCCGACCTCTTCACCCGCATCCGCGCCCTCTACAAGAAGGAGGGCGGGGCCTTCCCGGATCCGATCCTCCACGTGACCTGGCCGTACAAGAAGCCGCGCGCGCCCTCCCCGCAGGAGCTCGCGATGGAGTTCAACGGCACGGCCCTCGCCGACGTCACCGACCCGAAGGACCCGACGAAGATCATCGCCAAGGCCGGCGAGCAGCTCCCCGGGTTCGGCGCGCTGCGCGACGACGGCTCCACCGCGTGCGGCTGCTGGATCTTCTCGGGCTCCTGGACCCAGGGCGGCAACCAGATGGCGCGGCGCGACGCCGGCGACCCCACGGGCCTCGGCAACACGCTCGGGTGGGCCTGGGCGTGGCCCTCCAACCGGCGCATCCTCTACAACCGGGCGTCGGCGGATCCGGCCGGGAAGCCGTGGAACCCGGACAAGAAGTGGATCGCGTGGAACGGCAAGGCGTGGTCGGGCGCGGACGTGCCGGACATGCGGCCCGACGCGGCGCCCGAGGAGGGCGTCGGCCCGTTCATCATGAACGCCGAGGGCGTCGCCCGGCTGTGGGCGCCCACCATGGTCGAGGGCCCCTTCCCCGAGCATTACGAGCCGTTCGAGACCCCGCTCGAGAAGAACCCGATGGGCACGAAGCACCTCTCGAACCCGGCCGCCCGCGTCTACCCGGGCGATCGCGAGAAGCTCGGGAAGGCCTCCGAGTTCCCGTACGTGGCGACCACCTACCGCCTGACCGAGCACTTCCACTTCTGGACGAAGCACACCCGCACGGCGGCCGCGCTCCAGCCCGAGAGCTTCGTCGAGATCTCGGAGGGGCTCGCCGCGAAGAAGGGCATCAAGCACGGCGACAAGGTGGCGGTGAAGTCCAAGCGCGGCCGCATCACCGCGAAGGCGGTGGTGACGAAGCGCATGCCGACGCTCAAGGTCGCCGGCAAGGAGGTCGAGACGGTCGGCATCCCGATCCACTGGGGGTTCGAGGGCGTGGCGAAGAAGGGCCACATCTCGAACACGCTCACCCCGTCCGTCGGCGACGCGAACATCCAGACGCCCGAGTACAAGGCGTTCCTGGTCGACATCGAGAAGGCCTGAGGGACCGCGACCATGGCACTCCAGTCCCTCGACGTGAAGGCCCGCTCCGCCTCGACCTCGTCCCCGCCCTCGGCGCGCCAGACGCTCGAGCTCGCGAAGCTGGTGGACGTCTCGCGCTGCATCGGGTGCAAGGCCTGCCAGTCCGCCTGCATGGAGTGGAACGACCTCCGCGCCGAGGTCGGCACCAACGACGGCTTCTACACGAACCCCGCCGACCTCGGCGACCAGACCTGGACGCTCATGCGCTTCAACGAGCGCCAGGTCGGGGACGCGCTGCAGTGGCTGATCCTGAAGGACGGCTGCTTCCACTGCGCCGACCCCGGCTGCCTGAAGGCCTGCCCCTCGCCGGGCGCGATCATCCAGTACTCGAACGGCATCGTGGACTTCCACCAGGAGGCCTGCATCGGGTGCGGGTACTGCATCTCCGGCTGCCCCTTCAACATCCCCCGCATGCGCAAGGAGGACTCGAAGGTCTACAAGTGCACGCTCTGCTCCGACCGCGTCTCGGTCGGGCTCGAGCCCGCCTGCGTGAAGTCCTGCCCGACCGGCGCCATCCAGTTCGGCTCGAAGGAGGAGATGCTCTTCCAGGCCGAGCATCGCCTCGTGGACCTCGTGTCGCGTGGGTTCGAGAAGGCCGCGGTCTACGACCCGAAGGGCGTCGGCGGCACGCACGTGATCATGGTGCTGCCGCACGGCGACGAGCCCGAGGCCTACGGCCTGCCGAAGGATCCGAAGGTCAGCCCGCTCGTCGCGCTCTGGCGCAGCGGCGTCGCCCGCACCGTCGGCGTCGTCACCATGTTCGGCGTGCTCGTCGCCGGCATCCTCCACTACATGCGCCACGGACCGCTCGAGGTCCCCGAAGAGAAGAAGGAGGCCTGAGCGCCATGAAGAGCGAAGCCCCCATCCTCCGCCACGGCGTCACCGAGCGCATGGTCCACTGGGTCATCGCGATCGTCTTCACCTTCCTGTTCCTCTCCGGCCTCGCCCTCTTCCACCCGGTCTTCTTCTGGCTGGCCGGGTTCTTCGGCGGCGGGCCCTTCATGCGCTGGCTGCACCCCGTCGCCGGGGTGATCCTCTCGGCCGCCTTCGCCTGGTACGCGGCGAAGCTCGTCCGCGACAACCGGTGGCTGCCCGCGGACTCGGCCTGGGTCGAGAACATGTGGCGCTACATGCGCAAGGAGCACGAGCCGGCCGACACGCACAAGTACAACGCCGGCCAGAAGATGATGTACTGGTCGATGGTGCCGATCATCGGCATCCTCTTCCTCACCGGCATCGTGCTGTGGCAGCCGGCGTTCGCGTTCGACGCCGCGTCCCGCGCGACCTTCGGCGCGGGCCTGCGCCGGTTCGCGGGCCTCGCGCACGCGGCCTGCGCGTTCGTCATGTTCATCGGCATCGGCGTGCACGTCTACGCGGCGTTCTGGACGAAGGGCAGCATCCGGTCCATGGTCCGCGGCACCGTGAGCGCCGCCTGGGCCCGCTTCCACCACCCGGCCTGGTACCGGGAGGTGTCGGGCGGCGGCGCCGAGGAGCCGGAGCGCGCGCGCGCCCAGGGCGGTCGATGAGCGACGCCGCCGCGAGCGCGTGGACCGGGACCGTCTCGAAGGGTGACCTCGGCGAGATCCCGCACCTGAGGCCCCACCCCGGCGCGGCGGCGTTCCGCCGCCGCGCGGAGCGGCTGGCGGAGCTCGCCCCGGCCACGCGGCCGGCGAGTTCCTCGCGCTCGCGGGCCGCATCGCCGCTGCCCAGGTCTCCGCCGCGGCGAGCTTCCGCCCCGGGGCGGCGCCGGCCGGCGTGGAGTACCCGCTCGACGGGTCGCGCCCGCCGGACGGGTGGCGCGACGCGCTCGCCTCGATCGCCGGCGCGCTCGCGGGCGTGCCGATGCCCCCGGCGGCCGGGACGCCGTCGCCGCGCTGCCGCGCCGCCCCGCCGCCGAGCTCGACGGGCTCGCGCTGCGGGCGCTCACGGGGGAGCTCGCCCAGGCCGACCTCGCCGCGGCGCCCTTCGTCGGCGCCGCGCTGCAGGTCGCCTTCGGCGCGCACGCCGCCCGGATCGATCCGGCGAGCGTGCCGCGCCGGCCGGACGCCTCGTGCCCGGTCTGCGGCCAGCTGCCCGCGGTCGGCGTCGTGCAGGCCGACGACAAGCTCCGCCACCTCCACTGCGGCGTCTGCGGGACCGAGTGGCACAAGACCCGGCTGCAGTGCGTCCTGTGCGCCTCCGGCGCGCACGTGACCTACCTGGGCCTCGCCCCTCGACTCCGGCCCGCGGAGCAAAGCTCCGCGGAGCCTACGCTCGGGGTGGACGGGGATGATCCGGCCCGCGCGGAGGCGTGCGAGCCCTGCGAGGCGTACCTGAAGCTGCTCTACCGGGAGAGGGCGCCCGGGCTCGAGCCGCTCGCGGACGACCTCGCCTCGATCGCGCTCGACCTCCTGGTCGCCGAGCGGGGGCTCCTGCGCATCGGACGCAACCCGTACCTCGCGTCGGCCGCAGGCTGAGCCGTTCCGGCGTATCCTCCCCGACATGCCGAGCCTTGCCGTGGCGAGGGCGCTCGTCCTCGAGAACGTCCGCCCCCTCGACGCCGAGGTCGTGCCGCTCGCGGCCTGCGCGGGGCGCGTGCTCGCCGCCGACCTCCTCGCGCCCTGGGACCACCCGGCCTGGGACAACTCCGCGATGGACGGCTTCGCCGTGCGCGCCGCCGACCTCGCCGCGCTCCCGGCGACGCTCGCCGTCCGCGGCTACGTCCCCGCGGGCCGGGTGCCGGCGGGCCCGCTCGCGCGCGGGGCCGCGGCGCGCATCATGACCGGCGCCCCGGTCCCCGAGGGCGCCGACACGATCGTGCCGCTCGAGGAGGTGGAGGCCGAGGGCGACCACGTGCTCGTGCGCGCGCCGGTCCGGCCGGGCGCCCATGTGCGGCGCGCGGGCGAGGACCTCCGCGCCGGCGGCCTCGCCCTCGCCGCCGGCACGGTGCTGACCCCCGCCGACGTCGCCATCCTCGCCGCCTTCTCGCGGACCGAGGTCGAGGTCGTGCGCCGCCCCCGCGTCGCCGTGCTCTCCACCGGCGACGAGCTCCTCGCACCCGGCGAGCCGCGCGCGCCCGGCCGCCTCTTCGACGTGAACTCCTCCGCCCTCGCCGCCGCGGTGGCCGAGGCGGGCGGCGTCCCGGTCCCGCTCGGCGTCGCCCGCGACGACCGCGCCGCCACCGAGGCGCTCGTGGCCGCCGGCTTCACGTCCGACGCCCTCGTCACCTCCGCCGGCGTCTGGATGGGCGACCGCGATCACGTGCGCCCCTCCCTCGAGGCCGTCGGCGCCACCCAGATCTTCTGGAAGGTCGAGATGAAGCCGGGCCGCCCGGTCGCGTTCTGGCGCCGCGGCGACCGCCCGGCGTTCACGCTCCCCGGCAACCCGGTCGCGGCGCTCCTCACCTTCGAGACCTTCGTCCGCCCCGCCCTCCTCCGCATGGCCGGCCACCGCCACGTCGACCGCCCCGTGGTCCGCGCCCTCTACCAGGAGCGCCTCACCGCCCGCCCCGGCCGCGCCCTCCTCCTGCGCGTCCGCCTCGAGCCCCACGCCGGCGCCGTCCACGCCTTCAGCGCCGGCAAGCAGGAGGCCGGCCTCCTCCACCCCTCCCTCCGCGCAGACGGCCTCGCGATCCTCCCCGACACCGGCGCCGAGCTCGAGCCCGGTTCCCCCATCGACGTCCAGCTGCTCCGCCCCGATTTCGCAGTCCGCCGATCCTGATCCCGATCCCGATCCTGATCCCGATCCTGATCCCGATCCCGATCCTGATCCCGATCCCGATCCCGATCCCGATCCCGATCCTGATCCCGATCCTGTCTCCTGGTCCTGATCCAAGGCGGTCCGCCCGGCCGTGGGCAGACGTCGTCGCGGGAGCCAACCGGGCCTCCGAGGCACCGCACCTCCGACGACCGTTCGTCCTTCGACAGGCTCAGGACGAACGGTCAGATCGACGACGGGGTTCAGCGGAGGAGGAGGACGGTCTGGTGGTCGTCGCTCGACCGGGCCCACTGGGCCGGGGTGGCGTCGAACCAGGGATCCACGAGGTCCCGCCGCGCGCCCGCCGCGAGGAGGGCCTCGACGGCGCGGTGGTTGCCCTCTCCGGCGGCGACGTGGAGGGCGGTGGGCGCGCCGTCCTCGGGGCCCGCGTCGAGCGGGGCCCCGGCGGCCGCGAGGGCCTTCACGGCCATCGGCTTGTCGAAGCGCGCGGCGAGGTGGAGCGGGGTCGCGACGAGCGGCGACTCGCGCAGGAGCCGCTTCATGCGGTGCGCCGGGTCGGCGCCGCGACGCACCAGCGCCTCGACCACGTCGCCCCAGCCCTCCATGGCGGCGACGAAGAGGAGCCGCGTCGCGAGCGGGGCGTCGAGCTCCGGGGCCACCTGGGGCGTGAGCGTGGCGGCGCTGCCGCCGACGACCGCGGTGGAGACGTCCTGCAGCGCGCCGTGCCCGACGAGCACCCGGGCGGTGCCGTCGTGGGAGCGGTGCAGCGCGACGCCGAGCGGGGTCAGGCCCAGGGCGCAGCGCGCGGCGCCGTCGGCGCCGAGGGCGAGCAGCACCTCCACGCCCTCCTCCCATCCGTGGCCGGCCGCCCAGAGGAGCGGGGTGAGCGCGTCGTCGGCGAAGCCGTTCCGCTGCTCGAGGCGAGCCGGGTCCTCGGCGACCAGGCGGCGGAGCGCGGCGGCGTCGCGGGCGCCGAGCGCGGTGAAGACGTCCTCCCGCGCGCCCGCGCGCCGGAGCACGCCGGCGGCGCCGGCGCGGTCGCGGTGCGCCTTCGAGACGACCGCGACGGCGGTCGCCCAGCCGAGCGGCGTGAGGCCGTACCAGGCGTCGCGCGCCTCGAGCGCGGCCCCGCGCGCCACGAGCACCTCGACGACCGTTGGGTGGCCCACCTCGGCCGCCCAGTGCAGCGCGGTCGTGCCGCTGGCCGTCTCGAGCGCGTCCACCTCCGCGCGCGCGTCGAGGAGCGCCTCCACCACGGCGCGGTGGCCGCGGCGCGCCGCGAGGTGCAGCGCCGTCGAGCCCTGGGGGCGGTCGTGGTACCGGGCGAGGTCCGGCTCCGCGGCGACCTGCGCCTTCACGGCGGCGAGGTCGCCGGCGGCGACGGCGGCGAGGAACCTGTCGGGATCGAGGGTCATGAGCTGCGCGTCCTTACGCCGCGGGCCGCGCGATGGTCCAGGCGCGGGCGGGTCGGCTAGGTTGGTGCGGCATGGAACGTGTCATCGTGAGGCCGAAGGGGGAGGACTGCACCGGCTGCGGCCTGTGCGTCACCGAGTGCCCCAACGAGGCCCTGCTCACGGTCAATGGCAGGTCGAGGCTCGCGGGCGAGGCCTTCTGCGAGGGCTGCGGGCTGTGCCTGGAGGTGTGCCGCCACGGGGCGCTTTCGATGGAGACGCGGGAGGCGGCGCCGTACGACGACGCCGCCACGCGGAAGCGCCTGGCCCTGCGGCAGCGCATGCGCCGGCTCGCCGAGGGCCAGGCCCTCTAGGCGATCTCCACGAGCCGGATCTCGAAGGTGAGCTCCCGGCCGGCGAGCGGGTGGTTCCAGTCGAGCGTCACCGAGTCGTCGGTCATGGCGATGACCTTGGCGGGCGCCAGGGAGCCATCCAGCGTCGTCACCTCGAGGACGTCGCCCACCCCCGGGTCGAAGTTGTTGGGGCGGTGCCGGCCCTCCGCGACGCGGAACGACTCGATGCCCGCCTCGCGGGGCACGATCTCGTCGCGCGCGATCGTCATCACACGGTCCTCGTGGCGCGACCCGAACGCCCGCGCCGGCGGCAGCGTGATGGTCAGCCGCGCGCCGGGCTCGAGGCCGACCAGCGCCTCCTCGAAGGCGGGCAGCATCTCGCCCTTGCCGACCACGAGCTCCATGGGCGCGAACGCGACGCCGCCGCCCTTGAAGTTCCGGTACACCTCGTCACCCGCGTCCTGCGAGGAGTCGAACACCGAGCCATCCGACAGCCGGCCCGTGTAATGGAGCTTCACCCTGTCCCCGACCTTCACCTTCGCCATCACGTCCTCCTCAACCGGGGGGCGACCTCGCCTCCGGGCGCCGAGCGCCCCGGCTTCCCCCTCGCGACGGCGCGGATCCTGACCCGACGGGGCGGGTCGGGTCCATCGCCGCGGGTGCGGCTTCGTGCCGCTGCTTTGCGATCCGCTCACGATCCTGCGCGCGGATCGGCCCTCGGGTCAGCGTACTCAACGTGAAGTGGTCGTTGACACCCCGGGCGTCATGCCGCACCTCGTGAGGGGGACGCGGAGGCCGGCGCCGTGGCGTAATGACCCCTCGAGATGCGGCGGAAGATCATCCTGGGGCTGGTGCTCCACACGCTCGTGTTCCTGGTGGCGGGGCTCTACCTCGCCACGAAGATCCGGCTCGCGACCGAGGACGTCGACCACGTCATCCGCCAGCACCAGGCCGAGCTCCTGCGCGAGGACTTCCTCCTCCGGCTCAAGCAGACGCAGGGCGACCTCCTCGTGCGCGGGTCGCCCGCCGAGCCCGCCGTGCCCGCGGACCCGGCGGACACCGGCGACGTCGTGCGCCTGCAGGACGCCATCGACGGCTGCTTCGCGTGCCACCACTCGCCGCGGGTGACCGAGCAGCTCGCGTCCCTCCGGGAGCAGACCGGGAGCTACCGCTCCGCGCTCGCCGCCGTGCCCGCCGGCCGCGGCGACGAGGCGCGCGCCGCGCGGCTGCGGGCCTACGAGATCGGCGACCACCTCGTGCTCCAGGTCCGCACCATCGTGGACACCACCCAGGCGCTCCTGACCGAGCGCACGCTCTCCGCGCTCGACGACGTCGCGCGCACGAAGTACGTGGTCTACGCGCTCGTCGTCTTCGGCCCGCTCCTCTCGGTGCTGGTGGGGCTCGTCGCGGTGACCGGCCTCACGAGCCCGCTCGACGCGCTCCTCGAGGCGACCCGGCGGCTCAGGCACGGCGACCTCGATCACCGCGTGCTCGGGCTGCGCGACGAGTTCGCCGAGCTCGCCCAGTCCTTCAACGACATGGCGAGCTCGCTCCAGGAGCAGATGCAGCTCATGCAGCGGACCGAGCAGCTCGTGGTGGTCGGCGAGCTCGCCGCCGGCCTCGTGCACGAGATCAAGAACCCGCTCGCCGGCATCAAGGCGGCCATGCAGGTCCTCGTCCACGAGGCGAAGCTCTCCGAGGAGGACCGGGCGGTGCTCGAGAAGGTCGCACGCGAGGTGGTGGGGCTCGAGGGGCTGCTCCGGGCGTTCCTCGACTTCGCCCGGCCGGCGCGGCCCCAGCTCGCCGCGGTCGACGTGAACACCTTCGTCGAGACCGTGGCGTCGTTCTACCTCAGGAGCCACGTGGACCGCGCCGAACGCCCCCTGCGGCTCGCGCGGGCGCTCGGGCAGGTCCCCGCGATCCGGGCCGACCCGCGCCAGCTCCAGCAGATCCTCCTCAACCTGCTCCTCAACGCCGCCGACGCGATGCCGGACGGCGGCCAGGTGGAGGTGCGCACCTCCTACGACGCCGCCCGGGGCGAGGTGCAGGTGGCGATCGCCGACGGCGGCCGCGGCATCAGCCCGGAGCACGCCCCGCACGTCTTCCAGCCGTTCTTCACCACCAAGCCCGGGGGCACCGGGCTCGGGCTCGCGGTCTCGAAGCGGCTCGCCGAGCAGCAGGGCGGATCGCTCTCCTTCGTGCCTGGCGCCGCGGGCGGCACCGTCTTCCAGCTCCACCTGCCGGCGGACGCCGCGTCGGCGAGGAGGTCCGCGTGAGCGCCAGGGCCCGCATCTTCCTGCTCGACGACGACGAGCTCGTCGTCACCATGCTCGCCCGGGCGCTCCGGGGCGAGGGCTACGAGGTCCAGGCCCGCACCGACCCCTCCGGCGCGGTCGAGGAGATCCGGACGTTCGCGCCGGACCTCGTGCTCCTGGATCTCAAGCTCCCCGGCACGACCGGGCTCGACGTGCTCGGCGAGCTCACCGAGCGGGCCATCCCGGGACAGGTGGTGATGCTCTCGTCCGACGGCAGCGCGGAGAGCGCGGTGCGGGCGATGAAGATGGGCGCGGTCGACTACCTGACGAAGCCCTTCGACCTCGACGAGGTCAAGCTCGTCCTGGCGTCGATCCTCGAGAAGGGCCAGCTCCGGCAGGAGGTCGAGTACCTCCGCCGGATCAGCGGGCCCGCGCTCGCGCGCCGCGAGCCGGTGGGCACCTCCGCCATCGTGCGCGAGCTGCGCGCGGCCGCCGAGAAGCTCGCCCGCGCCGCGGTGCCGATGGTGCTCGTCACCGGCGAGAGCGGGACCGGCAAGGAGCTGATGTCCCGCTACATCCACGACCTCATGCACGCCGCGAACGGCGGGCGCCTGCGGCCGTTCATCGGGATCAACTGCGCCGCGCTGCCCGAGCAGCTCATCGAGAGCGAGCTCTTCGGGCACGAGAAGGGCTCCTTCACCGACGCCCGGGCAGAGAAGAAGGGCATCTTCGAGCTCGCGTCCGGCGGCACCATCCTCCTCGACGAGATCGGGGAGATGAAGTGGAACCTGCAGGCGAAGCTGCTGCGGGTGCTCGAGGAGCGGACCGTGCGGCGCATCGGCGGGCGGCACGACCTCCCCATCGACGCCACGGTCTTCGCGACCACCAACCGGGACCTCGACGAGGCGGTCCGCGACGGCGAGTTCCGGATGGACCTCTTCTACCGGCTCGCCACGTTCTCGATCCACATCCCCGCGCTGCGCGAGCGGCCCGAGGACGTGCTGCCCCTCGCGCGCCACTTCCTCGGGACCTTCGCGGCGAAGTACGGGCGCACGCCGATGAGCGAGTTCACGCCGGAGGCCGAGCGGCTGCTCCAGGCCTACGCCTGGCCGGGCAACGTCCGGGAGCTCCGGAACGTCTTCGAGCGGATCGTGGTGCTCGAGTCGGGCCCGGTCGTCCGCGCCGAGCACCTGCCGAAGGAGCTCCTGCGGCTCGCGCCGGCCCACGCGCACGGCGCGCTTGGCGTGCACGCCGCGCCGGCGGGGCCCGCCGGGCTCCAGCTGCCGCCCGACGGCCTCTCCCTCGACGAGCTCGAGAAGAGCCTCATCGAGCAGGCGTTCGCCCGGGCGCACGGGAACAAGGCCCAGGCCGCGAAGCTCCTGGGCATCACCTACGACTCGCTGCGCTACCAGATCCGGAAGCTGGGCCTCGAGAGCGCCGGGTAGCGGCGCTACGGGTTCCGCGCCTTCTCGACCTCTTCCCAGTCCATGATGTGCGTCGCCTGCTGCTCGGTGAGGTACTTCTCCGAGTACAGGTAGACCGCGCCGGTCTCGCGCTGGACGAGCTTCTTCACGTCGGAATATTCCGGCTTCGCGAGGAGCTCGAGCACGAGCTGCTCGATGCGCCGGAAGTCGATGCCGAACACCGACTCCTTGAACACCGAGATGCGCGTGGGCGCGGGTTGGACCATCGACCGGTCGCGCACGAACTCCGCGATCGCCCACCCGAAGTCCGCGGTCCGGGACCGCATCATGATCTTTCCGTAGTTGCCGCTGATGTAGGCGTCGGAATGCCAGTACACCTCGCCCTTCGGGCCGGTGATCTCGTGGAGGTCCTGGAAGCGAGGATCCGCCCGCACCTCGTCGAGGAGCCGCGCGCGCTCGCCGGCGTCCGCGGAGGGGTAGAGGGGCTCGAGCGCCGCGGCCGGCGTGAGCACCAGCATCCGGGAGTCGGCGCGGATCTTCTCCGCGACGGCGATCTTCGCCTCCTCGTGCCCGGCCTTCGCCTGCGCCTCGACGGCGATGAGGAAGGTCTCGGAGAAGAGGTAGACCCGGCCAGAGGGCGCGACGACGGCCTTCACGTCGCCATAGGCCCCCTCCCCGGCCATCTCGGCGAGGAGCCCGGAGAGCCGCTGCTGGGAGAGCTCCGGCGCGAGCGCGCGGACCGACTGCTCGGTCGCGACCCGCCCCGCCTTCGAGGCCTCCCGGACGTGCGCGGCGATGGCGGCCTTCAGCGCCGAGGGTCGGGCGTCCGGCGTGTCCTGCGGGACGGCCTGCAGCTTCTCGGGTTGCGCCGGGCGCGTGGGATCGAAGAGGTGCTCGACGTTCGTGCTCGCGTTCATGCGCTCCTCCGAGGGAACGGCCCCCGGACCGGCGTCGGTCCGGGGGCCGCGTTCAGCCGTCCACGGACGGTACGGCCTAGATGATGCCTTCCGCCTGCAGCGTCGCGACCATGTCACCGAGCCCGAGGGCGTTCAGGGTCGCCGCGGTGGGCAGGCCCTTCTCCGAGTAGCCGAACAGGTCGTAGATCATCTTCCGGCCGGCCTCGTACTCCGCCTCGCTGGGCCAGGCGCCCGCGTGGCTCGCCTCGAACGCCCACTCGGGGGCGAGGTCGAAGGCGACCGAGAGGTCCGCACCCTTGCCGGCCGTCCGGGCCGACATGACGCGCGCCATGTACACGCGCCAGAGCGTGAAGAGGCGCAGACCGACCTTCTCGTACTCGGCCTGGGTGAGGTTCTCGCCCGTGACGGCGTTGTAGACCTTCACGTCGAGCTCCGGATCACCGCGGTAGCCCTTGGCCTCCTTGCCGCCCACCGTGGTGAGCGTGCCGGTGCGGCTCTTGAGCGGGGACGCCCAGACCGGGAGCGTGTAGTTGCACTCGGTGAGGGAGTTCTGCAGCTCGTACGAGATGATGCACTGGGCGATGAACGAGGCGCGGGCCATGTTCATGTTCGACGGGACCGTCGGGTACGGCGCGAGGTCGTACACCCACTCGCCGGCCGACTCACCCTTGTCCGTCACCGGGGTGCCGGTCATGCCGCCCGCCGCGAAGAAGGACTTCGAGTAGGGCTGGCAGGCGATCTCCTGGGAGATCGCGCGCTTCAGCGGGACCGCCGCAGAGTTCGGGAGGCCGTTGCCGAAGAAGTTGTGGTGCGTGTGCGCGTTGGCGTCGCGGACCGCCTGGAACACGTTCACGAACCCGCCGATCTGCGCCATCGACTCCACCGAGTGGTGGAGCGTGTGGCCGAGCTTCCACATGTGCAGGTTCGTGTAGTCGGTCTCGAACGCCGGCCCGAGCTCCGGGATGCGCTTCGCCATGTTCGGCGGGCCCATGCCCAGCAGCCAGCCGATGGTGCCGGCCGTCTTGCACTTGCCGATCGCGGCCGGCGCGGCGCCGTCCGCCTCCTTCCAGTACGTCGGGCCGACGTTCGCGGCCACGCTCGCGGCGTAGAACTGCAGCCAGCGCGGGTCGGCGGCGTCGAGCAGATCGAACGGGCTCTTGCCGGAGTTCCAGAGCTTCGTCGTGCGGAGCCGGTAGTACTCGCTCGTGTTCGTCGTCGGCAGGCCCGTCGTCTTGTCGACCGGCTGGAAGTCCCCCTTCGAGAGGTACTTCTCCATGAACGTCTTGTTCAGGTCCGGGTTCGGGATGGTCGCGCCCGGGGTCGCCGGGTCAGGGATGGTCGCGGCGAGGTCCTTCTGCGTGTACATCCACTTGAACACGTAGTTCCAGCCGCCGTAGTCGTTCCAGATGCCGTAGTCACCCTCGAGGTGGTTCGACATGTAGGTGAGCAGCATCGGGTTCTGCTGCGGGTTCGTCCCGGCGGTGCTGGGGTACGTGGAGACGATGCCGCTGTTCCCCATGCACGTGTTCATGTTGTAGCGGGACACGCCGTAGTTCTCGAGCTCCGGGTGGTCCGCCGCGATGTGGCAGCGGATCGGGCACGAGTGGCAGCCGTCCATGCGGACCGTGCGCTTGAGGCCCTCCTCGCCGAAGTCGTTGTAGCCCTTCTGCGTGCGGAGGCCGATCTTGTTGAGCGGGTACGGGGCGTCCACCGTCGGGTGCTCGGCGTCCGGGCAGGTGCCGGTGTTGACCGGCGGGAGCGCGGAGCCCCAGAGCACGCCGTCGCGGCCCGACCAGCGGGTGCCGCCCGGCGAGTACTCGGACCAGGCCTGCAGCTCGCGGGCGACGACGCACTGGTTGTTCGCGCCCATCATGCTCAGGTAGTCCTTGTTCAGCTTCTTCCACTCGGCCTTCGACGCCGCGATCTTCACCGCGCCCGTGCCGCGGACGCCGATCGCCTTCAGCATCTTCGAGCCGAGGATGCCGCCCACGCCGCCCGCGCGGTGCGAGCGGTCGGTGAAGATGGCGCCGAGCCGGCTCTTGTTCTCACCGGCCTGCCCGATGGCGAGGACGTGCGCCTCCGGCCCGAGCAGGTTCACGATGAAGTTGTTGGTCCGGTAGATGCCCTGCCCCCAGACCACCGACGCGTCCTCGAGGGTGACCTGGTCGTCCTCGATGCGGAGCCACACCGGCTTGTCCGAGACGCCCTGCACGATGACGGCGTCGTAGCCCGCGTACTTGAGCTCGGGGCCCCAGTGCCCGCCGACGTGGCCGGCGGCCGGGAGATCGTCACCGTTGACCGGCCAGAGCGAGCACACCGACGTGCGCCCCGAGCAGGGCGAGCCGGAGCCCGTCGCGGGGCCGACCGCGAAGATCACCTTGTTCGCCGCGTCGAACGCCTTCGTGCCGGGCGGGACCTCGTCCCACATCACCTTCCAGCCCAGGCCCGTGCCGCCCATGAACGCCTTGTACTTCTCGGTGCTCTCGACCGTGATCGCCTTCGCCGTCAGGTCGACCCGCAGCACCTTGCCTGCCCAACCGTAGGTCTCAGCCATGTTCCTTTACCTCTTTCCTGTGTCTCGGTTTCGAAAGGGTCAGTGGCACTGCTTGCAGGTGTCCTTGACGTCGGACGCGTAGTTCGGCGTCACGACCTGCCGCGTCGGCACGACGTCGGTGCGGTCGTCCCAGGGGACGAACTGGAGCGCGCCGGCGGGGCACGCCTCGACGCAGTTGGGCCGCGTCATGAGGCCGTTCACGCCGTCGTCCAGGCCGAGCTGGCCCGCGCACAGGTGGCACTTGTGCGACTTCGTGTTCTCGCCCTTCACCGGGCCGTCGAGCGCCGTCATCTCCCACGGGCACGCGTCGACGCAGATGCCGCAGCCGACGCACTTGTCCGCGTTCACGATGCGGGCGTTCTGGTCACCGGCGACCTCGATCGCCGCGTTCGGGCACGCGAGCTGGCAGGGCACCGGGTGCGGGCACTGCCGGCAGGTGTCCTGGACGATGCGGAAGTTGCCGTACAGGCCCATCCCGCGCGAGCCGTTCCAGGTGCCCTCGACGCCGTACTGGACGTTGCGGTTGACCTTGATGTTCGACACCGCCGGCCGGGCGACGCCCTCGTTGTACCCCGAGCACGCCGACTCGCAGCGGCGGCACCCGACGCACAGGCCCGGGTCCGCGACGATCATCCCCTTCGCGTTCGGCACGTAGACCTGGCGCGGGGTGGCGGACTTCGGGTCGCTCGCGCACCCGAACTGGAACGCGACGGCGCCGAGGCCGGCGACGCCCATGCCGCCCACGAAGCTGCGGCGGCTGATGGTCTGCTGGATGAACGCCTTCACCTGATCGAGCGTCGTCAGCTCCGCGGGGAGCTCGACGATCGTGTCAGCGACGACTGGAAGCTTGTTGCCTGCCATTTGACCTCTCCTTGCTCTGGCTCCGATTCGCTGCTTCGATTCCTCGAGATTCCTGAAGTTTCCTTGCGGCTACCGCCCACCGAGCCCCGGGTGGCAGGCGAAGTTCGAGCACTGCGACTTCGACGGGTGGCACGCCTGGCACGACTGGAGGTCGCGCCGCGCCTCGCCCCGGTGCATCGAGATCCAGGACGGGTCGAGGACGCCGGGGCCCGTGTAGACGGGCGCGTGCTTCTTGATCGACATCGCGGACCGCTCGCGGACGAGCTCGCGCTGGTGGCAGTCGGAGCAGAAGCTCTGCGTCCGGTGGCAGCGCGCGCAGGACTGCGGGTCGTCCTTCGCCTTCATCGCGTGCGTCGAGACGAAGTCGGCCTTGTGCGTGCCCGGCATCGGCTCGCCGCGGCGCGACAGGCTGCTGTCGAAGCGGTGCTCGAGGTTCCCGCCGTGGTGGCAGTCCGAGCACCAGGCCTGCTGGTGGCACTGCTCGCAGTTGTTGCCGGTCTTCTGCGCGAGGCGGCGGTGCTCCTTCAGGAAGTCGGCGCCGTGGTTCTCCATCACGCCGGACGACCGGTGGCACTCCGCGCACTCCTCGGGCTTCGAGTCGGCGTACTGCCGGTGCTCCTCGGCGCGCGCGGCCGCGCCGGAGGCCAGGAGGCCCGCCGCCACGAGGATGAGGATGCTCTGCGTCTTCATGGTTTCTCCTCGCGCTCTCTAGAGGTGGACGTCGACGGCGACGAAGCCCTGGTAGGCCGCGTCGAACAGGTAGTTCGTGTCGCGCTCGAAGCGCACCACGCCCTTCACCGTCTTCGTGATCTCGACGTCGGCGCCCGCCCAGAACTTCTTCGAGGTGCCGTCGCGGCTCGCCTGGCGCTTGAAGTCGTCGTAGTCGGCGCCGGCGAGCACGGTGGCCTTCCAGAACGTGTAGCCCGCGCTGGCGCGCAGGCCGCCGAGCTTGCCGGCGTAGCCCTGACGCCCCTCGTAGCTCGCGTTCACGAAGAGGTTGGCGAGCGGCTTCGCCTTCACGCCCGCCCCGTAGACGTTGGCGTTCTCGTCCTTGTCGAAGCGCTCGTACGCGTAGCTCGCGTCGAGGCGCAGCCACGGCAGGACGCGGTACTCGGCGCCGACCGAGGCCTGCTGGTAGTTCTCCACGTTGAAGTACCGGTAGAACGAGCTGCGCTCGAAGGTCGGGCGGCTCTGGTACACCTCGGCGCGGAGGACGAGGCCGGCCATCGGCGCGATCTTCGCGCCGAGGGACAGCTCGTTCGCCTTCGAGGTGACGAGGTCGACCTTGCCGCGCCCGTAGAGGCTGTACAGCGCGCTCGGCGTCGTCTCGACGTCGAGGGCCACCTCGTCGCGGGCCACCTCGGACGCGTGGTACTCGCGGCCGTAGGAGGCCTCGACGTGCGTCATGGCGACCGTGTCGAACGCCGCGCCGGCGCCCCAGATCCAGTCGCCGTCCATGGCGAGCTCGCTCTTGTCGTCGAACCAGACGCGGCGGCCGCCGAACCCGGTGAGGCTCAGCCCCTTGACGCCGGCGTTCCGGAGCCTGAGCTGCCCGCCGTCCACCACCGCCGGGAGCGCGTTCGTCCCGACGAAGGTGCGCCCGGCGCGCAGGTCCACGAGGCCCGGCACGACGTCGCGGTAGTCGAGGTAGAGGTAGTAGAGCCGGCCGGTGACGTCGTTCGCGAGCTCGTTGCGGCTGTCGCTCTCGAAGCTCGTCGTGAGCGTGCCCACGATCCGGCCGTAGCCGGCCACGGTCACGTTCTTCTGGTCGCCGAACGTCGCGTTCAGGCGGAGGTACTCGGCGACGTCCTGCTGGTCGGTCTTGTCGGAGAGGAAATCGGCGTAACGGAGGTACTGGGTCGAGCTCGTCACCTGCACGTCCCCTGCGCGCACTGCGGGCGCGAGGGCGGCGGCGGCGAGGAGGGCGACCAATCTGTCGATCCGCATTCGTTCGCCTCGGTTCTCTTCAGGTTGCTTCGCATGGAGCCCGCACTGCGCGTTCCCCTGCATCTCGGATGTGTTGCCCGGCTCGCGCCCTTCGAGCATTGGCCATGCCACCGAGGCGGGACTCCGGAACGCGCAGCTGGCGTGGCTTTCGCGCGGCCGGGCGTTCTGCCGCAGGCATCGAGTCGGTGGAAACACCGGCCCCGGTCGGGCATCTCACCGGGTGCCGGGTTGGCCCGAGGGGGCTAGACTGCTGGCCGTTCTGGAGGGCGGGGGAGGCGCGCGTGGCCGAGGAGCACGGGGCGAGCAGTTCACCGCTGGTGGATGGGTTCGGGCGCAGGCTCGAGTACCTCCGCCTCTCCGTCACCGAGCGCTGCAACTTCCGCTGCGCCTACTGCCTCCCGCAGGGCTGCCCGAAGGGCACGGACGACGCGCCGCTCTCGCTCGCCGAGGTGCGGCGTCTGCTCGCAGCGTTCTCGACCCTCGGCTTCCGCAAGGTCCGGCTCACCGGCGGTGAGCCCACCCTGCGCCCCGACGTGCTCGAGCTCGTCGCGGCCGCGGCGAGCGCGCCCGGGGTCGAGCACGTGGGGCTCACCACGAACGGCTACCGGCTCCGCTCGATCGCCCGCGAGCTCGCGGCCGCCGGGCTCACCTGCCTCAACGTCAGCGTGGACAGCCTCGACCCGGAGCGCTTCCTCGCGCTCACCGGCGTGGGCCGGCTCGACCAGGTGGTCGCCGGCGTCGACGCCGCGCTCGCCGCGGGGATCCCCCGCATCAAGGTGAACGCGGTGCTGCTCCGGTCCACCGACGAGGGGGAGCTCGAGCGGTTCCTCGGGTGGGCCCGCGACCTGCCCATCACCATCCGCTTCATCGAGCTCATGCAGGCCGGCGACGCGGCGTTCTTCCGGAAGCACCACCTCCCCGCCTCGGTGGTGGAGGGGTGGCTCCGCGGGCGGGGGTTCGCCCCCGTCGCCCGCGAGCGCGCCGCGGGCCCGTCCACCGACTACGCCCACCCCGGCCACCGCGGGCGGATCGGCCTCATCGCGCCGTACGCGCACGGGTTCTGCACCTCGTGCAACCGGCTCCGGGTCTCCTCGACCGGCAACCTGAAGCTCTGCCTCTTCGCCGACCGGGAGGTCCCGCTGCGCGCCCTCCTCGCGCAGGACGACCAGCACGGCGCGCTCGTGGCCGCGCTCCGGGCCGCCGTCGGGGCGAAGCCCCCCGCGCACGCGCTCGCCGAGGGCCGCACCGGCAACGTGCGGAACCTCGCCTCGATCGGAGGCTGACCGTGACCTCGCTCCCCCTCGTACCTGCCGCGGCCTCGCCGAAGGGCGCGAAGCCCGCCTGGCAGCGGCCCCTGGAGGTCGCGCTGCGCTCCGTCCACATCGCCGCCATGGGGCTCGTGCTCGGCGGGATCGCCATGGGCGGCACGCACGACACGCTGTTCGTGCCGATCTGCGTGACGGTCTCGAGCGGCGTGCTCCTCCTCGCGAGCTCGCTCACGTGGGGCTGCATGACCCTCACCCAGGGCTCGGGCCTCGCGATCCTCGGGAAGCTCGCGCTCCTCGGCCTCGGCAACCTGTTCCCCGGCGCGCGGCTCGGCTGGTACCTCGCCGCCACGGTGGTCACCTCGTTCGGCTCGCACATGCCGTCGGCCTGGCGGCACTGGTCGCCCACCGCACTCCTCCGACCCCTGACCCGTTCGTCCCGAGCGTAGCGGCCGCGAAGCGGCCGCGGAGACGAGGGACGGTCACGCCTACGCGTCGTAGCGGATGTCGCCCGCGCCGGCGGGGTCGTAGCCCGGGATCGCGCCGACCTCCGCCCGGAACGCCTTCCCCTGGGCGATCTCGCAGAGCCGCACCACCCGCGGGTCGCCGAGGTCGCGCGCCTTCACGATGAGGCCGTAGGCCTCGGTCGCGAGCGGCTGGAAGGAGAGGCCGGCGCGCTCGGCCCAGGCCCGGCTCGCGACGCCCACGTCCGCGCGCCCGGCGGCGACCGCGAGCGCGACGTCGAGGTGCGACTCGAGGACGAGCGCGCCCTTCTGGATCTTCGCCGGGTCGAGCTTCTCGGCGCGCAGGGCGTTCTCGAGGTAGCCGCGCACGCCCGCCGACACGGGGCGGGTGGCGAGCTTCCGCTTGCCGAGGTCGGCGAGACGCACCGGCTTCCTCTCGCGGTGCACGAGCCCGACCTCCCGCATGACGAGGTGGATGCGCGCGACGCGCTCGTCGCCCACGTGGCCCGGGAAGCCGCCGGCGTGGGAACCGGCCGCGAGCACCGCGCGGCGCCGGAGGAGCTCGGTCGCCGTGCCCATGTCCGACTGCAGGAACCCGATGAGCGGCGGGCCCTTCGCGGCCGCGAGCCGGAGCAGCACCTGCACGGCGACGTCGCCGTTCGCCGCCACGAGCGCGGGTGCGGCTTCGGACGCGGCCACCGGGGCGGGCGCGGGCGCGGCGGCCTCCTCCGCCGGGTCCGCCGTCGCTCCGCCGGACCAGGCGAGCACGTCGGCGCGCGAGAAACGCCACTCCGAGCCCACCCGGCGCGCCGGCAGCCCCTTCCTGAGGAGCCGGTAGACGTGCTTCGGGTGGACCCGGAGGACGGCCGCGATCTCGACGGTGGTGAGGAGCTGATCGGCCATGGGGCGGCCAAGATACCTCACCACCGGCCTCCCCGGTCGGACCGTGGGGCCGCCCTCAGTACATCACCTGCGCGAAGAGGACGAGGCGGTTGCCCGTGCGGATGGCGCGTGGCGACCGGTCCCACTCGTAGTTCGCGACGAAGCGCGCGTTGAGCGGGGCGACGTCGTAGTACGCGCCGAGCGTGGCGCGCTCGTTGTACCGGGCGTTCAGGCCGTTCGCGCCGCTCGTGGGCAGGCGCGCCTCCTCGAGCCGGAGCACCGGCCCGAGGTTCCAGGGCGTCTTCCCGTAGACGCCGGCGTACCAGCCCTTCGGGACGACGTTGGTGACCGCGAGGGTGGTGGGGTTCGTGTGCTTCGTGACGTGCCGGCGCGACTGGATGTCCTCGAAGACGGCGAAGAACCAGGGCGAGTCGACGGTCAGGTCGAGCCCGGCGGCGTGGAAGTAGAAGGTCGTGTCGTCGAAGGTCGCGGTCGCGCCCGAGCCCTGCAGCCCCAGCTTCGCGTCGGTGCCGAGCGAGGCCACCTGGTGCCCGTAGCCGTAGGAGAGCCCCAGCCGCGGGGTCACGCCGAGGATCGTGGTGGCGACGCCGGCGCGCGCCCAGACGCCCTTGTCGTCGAGGTCATCCTTCGCGTTCGGCCCCGCGCCGTTCACGTACGCCGTCGCCGCGTCCAGCGCGACCGGCCCGAGCGTCCACCTGCCGTTCACGATCGCGCCCTCGTCGCGCGAGTCCTTGCCGCGCGCGAGCGCCGCGACGATGTACGAGTTGTTGAGCCAGAGGAGCTTCGTGTCCGACTCCTGCTGCTCGTAGCCGAAGGGCGTCTTGAACTGGCCGAGCCGGGCCTCGACGCCCGGGAGGCCCTTGAGCGTGACCCACGCGTCCTTCAGCGCGCTGTCCGCGCCGTCGTAGATGACGTTGAACGCCACGTTCGGCGTCACGTCACCCTTGAGGCCGAGGCGGGCGCGGCGGAACTCGAAGGTGTTCACGCCGGGCTTCGGCGGCGACGGGTAGAGCCGGGAGTACTGGAAGTTCATGAAGCCGTACGGGGTGACCTTCGCGGCGAAGGGCGCGGGCAGCGGCTTCGAGTCCACCGGCATCGGCATGGTCGGCGGCGCCGGCTGCGCCGCGACGGGCGCGACCTGCGCGGCGGGCGGCGCGTCGGCGGCGGGCGGGGGCGTCTGGGCGAGGAGCAGCGCGGCGGCGAGCGAGAAGAGCGGCATGAGGCCTCCAGGTGAGTTCGACGTTGCCGGACGCTACCCGCGTGGGGTACAAGGTGTCCAATTGTTTCTTTAACGTCCTCAAGGAGACACCATGTTCCGCCGCCCGCTGCTCGCCCTCCTCGCCGCGCTCGCCGTGGCCCCTGCCGCGCGCGCCGACGGCCCGCGCAAGACCCTCACCGTCGCCGCTGCGGCCAACCTGAAGGCCGCGGCCGAGGAGCTGAAGAAGGGCTTCGAGGCGGAGCAGCCCGGCGTGGAGCTCGCGCTCACGCTGGGCGCCTCCGGCAACTTCTTCGCCCAGATCCAGAGCGGCGCGCCGTTCGACCTCTTCCTTTCCGCCGACCGCGAGTACCCGGCGAAGCTCGTCGCCGCCGGGCTCGCGTCGGCCTCCGACGAGCGCGTCTACGCGTTCGGCAAGCTCGTCGCCTGGACGCCGCCCGGCTCGAAGCTCGACCTCATGAAGACGGGCCTCGCCGCGCTCGCCGACCCCGCGGTCAAGAAGATCGCGATCGCGAACCCGGCCCTCGCGCCGTTCGGCCGCGCCACCGAATGGGCGCTCCGCTCCGCGGGCGTGTACGACGCCGTGAAGGAGAAGCTGGTCCTCGGCATGAGCGCCGGGCAGGCGGCCCAGTTCGCGACGACCGGCGCCGCAGACGTCGCGTTCCTCCCCTACTCGCTCACCTTCGGCCCGGAGCTGTCGGCGGGGAAGGTGATCTTCGTCCCCGAGGCCCTGGTCCCCAAGATCGAGCAGTCCGGGATCGTCCTCGAGGGAGCGAAGGACCCCGCCACGGCGCGCGCCTTCCTCGCCTTCGTCACCGGCGAGAAGGGGCGCGCCATCCTGGCGAAGTACGGGTATGGTCTGCCGTAACGCACGATGGACACGGCGGCGATCGCACTCTCGGCCCGGCTCTCCGCGCTCACGACCCTCGTCCTCGTCGTCGTGGGCCTGCCCATCGCCTGGTGGCTGACGACGAGCCGCTTCCGGGGAAAGTTCCTCGTGGAGGCGGTGGTGGCGCTGCCCCTCGTCCTGCCCCCCACCGTGCTCGGGTTCTACCTCCTGACCGCCTTCGGGCCGCGGAGCGGAGCCGGGAGGCTCTTCGAGGCCGTCGCGGGACACCCCTTCCCGTTCTCCTTCGTGGGGCTGCTCGTCGCCTCGATCCTCTACTCGCTGCCCTTCGCGGTGCAGCCCTTCGCGGCGGCGCTCGCCGGCGTGGATCGCCGGCTCGTCGAGGCCTCGCACACGCTGGGGGTCTCGCGCCTGCGCACGTTCCTGAAGGTCACGCTCCCGCTCGCCTGGCCCGGCGTGCTCGCCGGCGCGGTCCTGACCTTCGCGCACACCCTCGGCGAGTTCGGCGTGGTGCTGATGGTCGGGGGCAACATCCCCGGCAAGACCCGCACCATGTCGGTCGCCATCTTCGACCACGTGGAGGCGCTCGAGTACCGCGCCGCGCACCTCACGGCGGGCCTGCTGCTCCTCGTCTCGTTCCTGGTCCTCTCCCTCGTCTACGCCCTCCAGCGGCGCCCCTTCTTCCGGTGGAACGAGCGCTGACCCTCGACGTCGTCCGGCGGTTCCACCGCGGGCCCACCGTCGCCGCGCGGGCGGGCTGGCCGCTCGACCGCGCGCCGGTCACCGTGCTCTTCGGCCCCTCCGGCTCGGGCAAGACCACGGTGCTCCGCGCGCTCGCCGGGCTCGACCGGCCGGACGCGGGCGAGATCACCTTCGCCGGCGAGACCTGGTACAGCGCCGCCCGGCGCCTCCACGTCTCTCCCCAGCGGCGCGGCGTCGGGTTCCTCTTCCAGGAGTACGCGCTCTTCCCGCACCTCACCGTGGCCGCGAACGTCGGCTTCGGGCTCCACCGGCTGCCCCGCGCCGAGCGCGACGCTCGGGTCGCGGAGCTCGCGGGTCGGCTCGGCGTCGCCGAGCTCCTGCACCGGCGCCCCGCGGAGCTCTCCGGCGGGCAGCGCCAGCGGGTCGCGCTCGCCCGGGCGCTGGCGCCGCGGCCGCGGCTCCTCCTCCTCGACGAGCCGCTCTCCGCGCTCGACGCGCCCTCGCGCGAGGCGCTGCGGGGCGAGCTCCGCCACCTCCTCGAGTCCTCCGGCGTCCCCGCGGTCGTCGTCACGCACGACCGCGCCGAGGCGCTCGCCCTCGGCGACCGGATGGTGGTGCTCGTCGACGGGACGGTCCGGCAGACCGGGCCGGTGCACGAGGTCTTCTCGGCGCCGGTCGACGCCGAGGTGGCGCGGGTGGTGGGCACGGAGAACGTCCTCCCGGCGAGGGCCGCCCGGCGGGAGGACGGCCTGCTCGTCGTGCGCGCCGGGGAGGCCGAGCTCGTCGGCGTCGACCCCGGCGGCCCGTTCGAGGAGGCCTACGCCTGCGTGCGCGCGGAGGACGTGGTCATCCTGCCCGACATCGGCGCGGCCATCTCGGCGCGGAACGCCCTCGCCGGCGTGGTGGCCTCCCGCCGCGACGAGGGGCCGCTCGTGCGGCTCACGCTCGGCTGCGGCGTGACGCTCGTCGCGCTCGTCACGCGGGCGAGCGCGGATCGCATGGGGCTCGTGCCCGGCCGGCCGGTCATCGCCGCGGTCAAGACGCCCGCGGTGCGCATCGTCCCGCGCCGGGCGTGAGGCTCACCGCACCCCGAGCAGCTTCTTCACCCGCGCCGCGATGGCGAGGCAGGCGGTGAGGCCTGGGGACTCGATGCCGTACAGGCACACCAGGCCGGGCACGCCGTGCGCGCCCGCGTCCGAGAGCTCGAAGTCGCGCGCCGGCTCGCCGGGGCCGGACAGCTTCGGGCGGATCCCGGCGAAGCCCGGGGCGAGCGCGCCCGGCGGCAGGCCCGGCCAGAACCGGCGCACCGCCGCCTCGAACGCCGGGGCGCGGCCGGGGTCGACCGCCAGCGCGCCGGGCCCGTCGACCCACTCCACGTCGGGGCCGAAGCGCGCGGCGCCGGCGAGGTCGAGCGTCAGGTGCGTGCCGAGGCCGCCCTCGACCGGCACCGGGTACACGAGCCTCCGGAAGGGCGCCCTGCCGCGGAGCACGAACCAGCTTCCCTTCGCGAGGTGGAGCGGCGGGATCGAGGCGGGCGCGACACCGTCGATCGCCCGCGCCACGGCCTGCGCCCCGAGGCCGGCCGCGTTCACGGCGGCGCGGCAGCGCACCGTGAACGGGGTCGCGCCGCCGACCTCCAGCGTGAGGCCGCGCGGCGCGGCGGCGCCGGCGAGCACCGGGGCCCCGTTCACGAGGATCGCGCCGGCGTCCGCGGCGTCGCGGGCGAGCGCCCGCACGAGGGCCTCGGGGTCGACGATCCCGGTCGACGGGGAGAGGAGCCCGCGCACGGCGCGCACCGCGGGCTCGAGCGCGGCCACGTCGGCGGCGTCGAGGAGCAGGAGGTCGTTCACCCCGGCCGCGCGGCCCCGCGCGGCCATCGCCTCGAGCGCGGGCACCTCGTCCGGCGCGGTGGCGACGACGAGCTTGCCGGTTCGGGCCCACGGAACGCCGCGGGCGGTGCAGTACTCGACGAGGAGCCGGCGCCCCTCGACGCACAGGCTCGACTTCAGCCAGCCCGGAGGGTGGTGCAGCCCGGCGTGGAGCACGCCGGAGTTGCGGGCGCTGGCGCCGCGGCCGGGCCCCGCCTCGGCCTCGAGCACGGCGACGCCGCGGCCCGCCCGCGCGAGCGCGCGGGCGACGGCGAGGCCGACCACGCCGGCGCCGATCACCGCCACGTCGACGTCGACGATCTCGCGGGCGCTCACGACGGCAGCCGGATGCCGAGCCACGTCGACACGAGCCGGCGCGCCTCGTCCTCCTCGCCGGTGCCCTTCACGATCGCGCGGCCGTCGTCGAAGACGGTCAGCTCGTGGGGCGGCGCGCGCAGGCGCACGAGGCACGGCCCGCCCTTCACCTCGCCGAACGCCCGGAGCTTCTCGGCCATCCGCTCGAGGTTCGGGCGGCCCCAGGCCGAGGTCCGCACCTGCACCGCGTCGCCGCAGAGCACCGTCACGACGAACCCGTCCTCGCCGAAGACCCGCCGGACGTCGAGCGCCCAGGGCACACCCTCGGGGCCCGCGGACGCCTGGTACTCGACGCGCTGCCCCTCTCCCACCGCCTTGAAGCAGCCGTCCGCGTGGATATGCGTATGGTGGACGAAGATGTCCTCGCCGCCGGAGTCCGGGCGGATGTAGCCCATGCCCCGGTTGTCGTCGAACCACCTGACGGTCCCCGTCTCCATCGGCCACAGGAGATAGCCGGTTCGGCGGCCGGGGTGAAGGCGCGCCCCTGCGGCGCTCAGCCGCGGGCCGCGAGCCCGCGCAGGATCTCGAAGATCGTCGCGGCGGCGACGCGACCGGCCGCGTCGTCGCGGTCGAGCGGCGGGGCGTACTCCGCGAGCCCCGCGGAGGCGACGGCCGGGGTCCGGCCGGCGAGGAACGCCGCCTCGAGCCAGCGGGCCGGGGTGAGCCCGGCCGCCGCGGGAGCCGAGACGCCCGGCGCGTGCGCCTGGTCCACGGCGTCGAGGTCGAGGGAGACCATCGCCGGGCCCCGGAGCCCGCCGAAGAGCTCCTCCACGAGCGCCGCGTCGAGCGCGTCCGCCGTCCACCAGTCGCCGCCGCGGTCGGTGACGAGGTCGAGGTGCGCCCGCGCCGCGGACCAGGGCAGGATGCCCGCCACCCGGTAGCGCGCGCAGGCGCCGGACGGGTGCTCGAGCGCCTGGCGGAACGGCGAGCCGGAGTGGCCGAGGCCGTCCTTCACCGGGCGCACGTCGGCGTGCGCGTCGAGGTTGAGGACGTCGACCCGCTGCCCCGCGGCGACGTGACCGAGGAAGTGGCCGTAGGCGGTCTCGTGGCCGCCGCCGAGCACGATCACGAAGGCGCCGCGCCGCAGGAACGCAGCCACCTGCTCGCCGAACGCGGCCTGGTCGGCCTCGAGGTCGCCCGTGACGGCGAGATCGCCCGCGTCGAGCGTCTTCCCGAGGAGCGCCCCGAAGCGCGCCGGGGCCCGGGCGTCGGGGGTGAGCTTCCAGAGCAGGCGCCGGATCGCGGCCGGCCCCTCCGCCGCGCCGGGCCGCCCGCCGTTCCGGCGCACGCCGGCGTCGGTCGGAAACCCGAGCAGCACCGCGCGCGGCGCCTCGCCGGGTGCGAGGTCGCGGCCGAGGAGGTGGCCCACCCGCGGGTCGTCGGGGGCGGTCGATGGGACCGGGGGACGGGCGGGGACGAGCGCGCTCACGGGGCCCTCCACACGACCTCGCCGCCCTTCACGGTCAGGGCGCAGTCGTTCGGGCGGAAGTGGTAGAGCCAGTGCGCGACCGACGGGGCGTCGAGCACGGCGAGGTCCGCCAGCTTGCCGGGCTCGAGCGAGCCCAGCGTCCGGTCGAGCCCGAGCGCGCGCGCGGCCACGATCGTCGCGCCGGCGAGCGCCTCCGCCGGCGTCATGCGCTGGGCGGTGCAGGCGAGCATCATCGCGAGCGGCAGGTGGTAGCTCGGCGCGGTGCCGGGGTTGAAGTCGGTGGCGACCGCCACCGGGACGCCGGCGTCGAGCAGCCGGCGCGCCGGCGCGAAGGGCGAGCGCAGGTGCAGGGCGGCGATCGGGAGGGTCACCGCGACGGTGCCCGACCGCGCGAGCGCGGCGATCCCGGCCTCGCCCGCGTGCTCGAGGTGGTCGACCGACGCCGCCGCGAGCTCCGCCGCGAGCGCCGCCCCGCCGCCGTCCCGGTGCTGGTCGCCGTGCAGCTTCGCGAGGAGCCCCGCCGCGCGCGCGGCCGAGAGGATCCGGCGCGCCTCGTCGGCCGAGAACGCGCCGTCGTCCACGTAGACGTCGCACGCGGTGGCGAGCCCCTCCCGCGCGACCCGCGGGACGAGCTCGTCGGCGAAGCGGCCGACGTACGCCGCCCGCCGGTCGGGCGCGCGCTCCTCCACGGGCATGACGTGGGCGAGCAGCGTCGGGGCGAGCCGCACCGGCGCGTCCGCCGCGAGGCCGCGCATCACGCCGAGGAGGCGGAGCTCCGCCTCGAGCGCGAGGCCGTAGCCGCTCTTCGACTCGGCGGTGGTGACCCCGAGCGCCGACATCCCGGCGAGGAAGCCGCGCGCCCGCGCGGCGAGCGCGGCGTCGTCGAGCGCCGCGGTCTGCCGCACCGTGGAGGCGATGCCGCCGCCCCGCGCCGCGAGCTCCTGGTAGGTCGCGCCGCGCAACCGCGCGTCGAACTCGTCGGCGCGCCAGCCCCCGAACACGACGTGCGTGTGGCAGTCGACGAGGCCGGGGACGACGAGCTTCCCGCCCGCGTCCCACCGCGGGTCGCCCGCGAACTCGGCCGGCAGCGCCGCCTCGGGGCCGGCCCAGCGCACGACCCCGCCCCGGAACGCGACCGCCGCGCGCTCCACCGGGCCGGCGCCCGGCGCGCAGGTCTCGAGGACGCCGATGTTCGCGAGGACGGTCACCCGCCCTACCCCCTCGCCGGCCTCGGCGGCGCGGCGGTCCCGAGCATCGGCATGTCGACGCCGCGGGTGCGGGCGGCCTCGATGGCGAGGTCGTAGCCCGCGTCGGCGTGGCGCACGACGCCCATGCCCGGATCCGCGGTGAGCACGCGCTCGAGCCGGCGGTCGGCCCGCTCGGTGCCGTCGGCCACGATCACCATGCCCGCGTGGAGCGAGTAGCCGATGCCGACGCCGCCGCCGTGGTGGATCGAGACCCAGGAGGCGCCGCAGGCGGTGTTGAGGAGCGCGTTGAGGAGCGGCCAGTCGGCGATCGCGTCCGAGCCGTCCCGCATGGCCTCGGTCTCGCGGTTCGGGGAGGCGACCGAGCCCGCGTCGAGGTGATCGCGGCCGATGACGATGGGCGCCTTCACCTTGCCCGTGCGCACGAGCCGGTTGAAGCGCAGCCCCATCTCGGCGCGCTCGCCGTACTCGAGCCAGCAGATGCGCGCGGGCAACCCCTGGAAGTGGACCTTCTCGCGGGCCTGCCGGATCCAGCGCGCGAGCGGCTCGTTCCCCGGGAACGCGGCGAGCACCTCGTCGTCGGTGACGGCGATGTCGCCGGGATCGCCGGAGAGCGCCGCCCAGCGGAACGGCCCCGCCCCCTTGCAGAAGAGCGGCCGGATGTACTCGGGCACGAAGCCCGGGATCTCGAACGCCTCCTTCATGCCCCGGCGGTCGGCCACCTGGCCGCGCAGGTTGTTGCCGTAGTCGAAGGTGACGGCGCCCTTCCGCTGGAGCGCGAGCATCCCGGCGACGTGCGCCTGCATCGAGTCGAGCACCCGCGCCTCGTAGCCGGCCGGGTCGGCCTCGCGCATCCGCGCCGCGGCGGGCAGCGTGAGGCCGGCGGGCACGTACCCGACGCGGAGGTCGTGCGCGCTCGTCTGGTCGGTGAGGACGTCGGGCACGATCCCGCGGCGGGCGAGCTCGGGCACGACCTCGGCGACGTTGCCGACGAGCCCCACCGAGAGCGCCCGCCGCTCCGCCTTCGCGCGGAGCACGAGCTCGAGCGCCTCGTCGAGCCGCTCGCACTGGACGTCGCAGTAGCCGGTCTCGACCCGGCGGGCGATGCGGGAGGGGTCCACGTCGACGCCGAGGAACGCGGCGCCGTTCATGGTGGCCGCGAGCGGCTGGGCGCCGCCCATGCCGCCGAGTCCCCCGGTCACCACGAGCCGCCCGGCGAGCGTGCCGCCGAAGTGGCGCCGCGCGCAGGCGGCGAAGGTCTCGTAGGTGCCCTGCAGGATCCCCTGCGAGCCGATGTAGATCCACGAGCCGGCCGTCATCTGGCCGTACATGGTCAGGCCGAGCGCGTCGAGCCGGCGGAACTCGTCCCAGGTCGCCCAGCGCGGGACGAGGTTCGCGTTCGCGAG
This sequence comes from Anaeromyxobacter sp., assembly GCA_046351695.1. GTDB lineage: Bacteria > Myxococcota > Myxococcia > Myxococcales > Anaeromyxobacteraceae > Anaeromyxobacter. Next base: position 304,449 of record JAXLYA010000007.1, read on the forward strand.
CAGCACGCGCGGCGCGTCCTCGTGGGTGCGGAAGACGGCGACCGGCTTCCCGCTCTGGACGACGAGGGTCTCGTCGTCGGCGAGCCGGCGCAGCGTCTCGACGATGCGGTGGTAGCTCGTCCAGTCGCGGGCGGCCTTGCCGCCGCCGCCGTAGACCACGAGGTCGGCCGGCCGCTCGGCCACCTCGGGGTCGAGGTTGTTCATGAGCATCCGCAGCGCGGCCTCCTGCGGCCAGCCGCGGCACGTGCGATCGGTTCCCCGGGGAGCCCGGATCGGGTCGGTCGGTGCGTTCACGCGCGGGAGACTAGCTTCCCCGGGCCGCGGACGCGAGGTGCGCGATGAGGGCCGCGCAGCCTGGCTTCTGGAAGTGCGCGGCGAAGCCCGCGGCGAGCGCCCGGGCCTCGTCCTCCGGCGCCGCGTACCCGCTCATCGACACCGCCACCCGGGGGGCGAAGCCGTGCTCGCGGGCGACGCGGATGACCTCGTGTCCGGAGACATCCGGCAGGCCGAGATCGCACACGAGCGCGTCCGGCCGCTCGGCCTCGAGGAGCGCGAGCGCGCTCCGCCCGTCGCGGGCCTGGAGCACGCGGTGGCCCTCGAGCTCGAGGAGCTCTCCGAGCGACTCCACCGCGTCGGGGTGGTCGTCGACGACGAGCACGCGGAGCAGCGTCACGAGCGGCACTCTATGTCCGAACGGACTCTTACCCAACCGGGGGCGAGGCCCCGGACGGGTCCATCAGTTCGGCGGCTCGAGGTAGCCCTCGGCGTCCCCGCCCGGCCGGTGGCATTCGTTGCAGCGGCCGAAGCGCGCCACGTCGCCGCCGGTGAGCGCCGGCATCTGGCGGACGGCGCCGCCCCAGCTCATCCAGATGGTGACCGGGGCCTGCAGCTTCTCGGCGGAGTAGAAGTTGCCCGCCTCGTTGGAGCGCACCGAGACGGTCTTGCCGTTCGCGTCGCGCACCGAGATGGTCACGCCCGCGACGCCCTTCCCGCCCGGGTAGACGGTCCCGGCGAAGGACCAGGCCGGCGCCTCCCCCCCCGCGCCGTGGCAGCCGAGGCAGTCCTGCCCGGGCGTCATGAGCGGCCCCTCCTCCATCGTGCAGCCGGTGGCCGCGAGCGCGGCCAGCACCACGAGCGCCGCCTTCACGGCCGCACCTCCGCGAGCGTGAGGTCGATCCCGATCCTGCACGCGTCGTCCACCTTCACGAAGAGCAGCGACGGCCGCTCGATCCCGTGGCCGTCGAGGCTGACCGTGAGCTCCCCCTTCACCTTCACGGCGCCGCCCGGCTCGAGCGCGATCGCGAGCGGCACCGAGATCGGCCGCTTCACGCCGTGCAGCTCGAGCTCGCCGGCGAGCGTCGCCTGGAGCGCCGCGGGGCGGGCGCCGTCGAGCGCGCCGGCGGGCAGGCTCGCGACGCCCTTCACGACCGCGAACGGGAAGCGGCCGGCCTCGGTCGCCTCCTGCATGTGCGCGTCGCGGTTCGCATCGCCCGAGTCGAACGACGCGACCGGCACGCGGACCATCGCGAGGACCTTGCCGTCCGGCTGGACGATCGCCTTGCCCTCGAGCTTCGTCGAGCGGGCCTCCACCTCGTGGAGCTTGTGGACGATCCGGTAGGTCAGGCTGCTCGCGGCGGGCTGCACCGAGAGCGTGTGCGCCGCCGCGGGAGCGGTGGCGAGGAGGAGGGCTGCGGCGAGGGAGATCATGGCGGGGTCTCCTAGAAGACGATCACGCCGACGCCCGTGAGGATCGCCGCGAGCGTGCCGTAGCCGACGTAGAGGTGGGTCTTCGCCATCTGCCGCTGGTTCACGTACCCCTCGCGCGAGGAGGTGTAGAACCCGAGGCCGACCTGGGTGAGCATGCCGGCCGAGGCGGTGAAGAGCGCGATCCGGTGCACCATCACGCGGTCGAGCTTCCACTCGCGCTTCACCGGCGCGGGCGCCGCGAGCGCGAAGCCGGCGTTCACGGCGAAGGCCGCCGTGGTCGCGAGGGCGAGCGCGGCGTGCGGGGCGCGCCACTTCCCGGTGTTGGCGGGCGTCCCGAACTTGTCGCGGTAGTTGAGCTGCCCGACCGCGGTGGTGGCGAGCTCGAGGCCGAGGAGGCCGAGCCCGAGCCCCTGGTGCCACGTGAGGAGCTTGCGGCGCAGGCGCAGCTCCTCCGCGTCCGGCGCGTCCGGCGGCGGCTTCGCCTCGCCGAGGAGATCGAAGTCGAGCCCGCCGGGCGCGGGCTGCGCGGCCTTGCCGTCGTCCTTCTTGCCGGGGTCGCCGGCCGACGCGAGCAGGATCGGGGCCGCATGGACGGTGAGATCGGGCGCGGCTGCGGGGGAGGCCTCGAGCGGAGGCGTGAGCGCGTCGTCGAGCAGCTCGCCGGCCCGGGCGAGGCCGGGCGCGGCGGCGAGGAGACAGAACAGGGGCAGGAGGCGTCTCGGCATTCGGGGAGCCTTCGTCGAGGTGAGTCCGGTGTCGAGCCAGAACGCTTGCGACAGCTTGCCGCAGATCCTGACACCTGAACCCGGCCGGACAGGACATGTTCCCGGAACCCCGTGTTTTCCCTCCGGAGGCCCGGGCGCAGCGCAGCACCCGCACCGGGAGTGCCACCGGAGGCACCCGGACGTCGCGCACGGAAGACCGCGTCTCAGCGCTGCGGCCGGCTCATCGCCCCGGCACGAGCAGCGGCCGGGCCCGTGCGACGAGCTCGTCGACCCACTCGATGACCGCGCGCACCGGTGGTGAACGGCGCAGCTCGCCGTGCACGAGGAGCCAGAGCTCGTGGTCGGGCGCGGCCGGCCCGTCGAGCGCCACGAGGTCCGGGTCGGGCTCCGCGACGAAGCACGGCAGGAGCCCGACGCCGACGCCGGCGCGCGCCGCCGCCGCGAGCGCGGCCGTCGAGTTGCACCGGAACACGACCCGCCGCTCCGGCGCCGTGCGGGCGAACCAGCTCTCCTGCGGCGTCTGCACGAGGCTCTCCTCGAAGCCGACGAAGGGGTCCTTCGCGAGGTCGACGGTCCGGCGGCTCCCGACGAGCCCCTTCGCCGCGTAGAAGCGGAACTGGATCGCCGAGAGCTTGCGCGTCACGAGCCCGGGCGCCTGCGGGCGGCCCATCCGCAGGGCGAGGTCGGCCTCGCGCCGGGTGAGGTCGAACGCCCGCGCGTCGGCGGCGATCTCGAGGACGAGCCCGGGGTGCTTCTCGCGGAGGCGCGGCACGGCCGGCGTGAGCAGGTAGGTGGTGAGGTGCATCGTGGTGGTGAGGCGCACCGAGCCGGTCAGGGCGCGGTCGCGCGCCCCGGCGTGGAGCGCGAGCGCGAGCACGTCGGCCTCGACGCGCGTGGCGAGCTCGGCGAGCTCCTCCCCGGCCGCCGTCCGGGTCCAGCCGAGCGGCCCGCGCTCGAACAGCGTGAGCCCCAGGGCATCCTCGAGGGCGGCCACCCGCCGCGCCACGGTGTTCCGGTCGACGGCGAGCCGCCGCGCGGCCTTCGAGAGGCTGCCGGTGCGCGCCATCTCGAGGAAGAACCGCAGGTGGCCCCAGTCCATGGAGGCCGCGCGTTGCTGCGCGGGGGCGGCGCTCGCCTGCGCGTTCCGGACCGCCTTCGCCATCGGTACACCTCGATCCGTCGCCGCGGCTCGACGGGCGAGCCGGGCACGGAGAAGGAGTGAACGACATGAACTCTCAGATCGCGAAGCGTAGCGCACCGCCCCCACGGGGGCTCTGGCACGACGTGCGGGAGGAGTGGGTGGCGGGCGTCCTCCTGTCGGTCGTGTGGGTGGCCCTCTGGTCGCTCTTCACGGAGGGCGTGGTGGGGCCCGCGGGGAAGCTCGCCCGGCCCGAACGGACGGTCGCCGCCGAGCCCGGGGCCCAGCCGGCGCGCTGGGTCGGGCGCCGGTGATGGACTACCATCGGCCGCATGTGGGGTCGGCCCGCGCTCCTGACGCTCGTCGCGCTCGTGCTCTCGGCGGTCACGTTCGCCTGGCTGGTCCGGAGCGGGCGGTGGCGCCGGGGCCGGCTCTGGCTCCTGACCGTCGGGGTCGTGCTCGCGATCGGGGTCCTCGCCCGCCGGGTCGGCTGGGGCGAGCTCGCGGTGCTCGTGCTGCTCGCCTTCCTGCCGTTCTTCGTGCTGCCCGCCCGGAGCCAGCCGGGCGGGCAGCGCTGATCAGTCGAGCGGCTTCGCGACGCCCTTCTGGATCCACTCCTCGCGCAGCTTCCTGGAGGCCTCGTCGGCCGCGTGGGCGCGCGCCTCGATGCGCTTGCCGGCCTCGTCCATCCGCTTGCCGAGCGCGTCCATCTCGGCGCCGCGGGCGTCCATCTGCTCGCCGAGCGCGTCCATCTTCGCCCCGAGCTCGTCCATCTGCCTCGCGAGGGCGTCCATGTTCTCGAGCCCGGAGCCCATCCGCCGCCCGAGCGCGGCCTGCTGCTCGCCGAGCCTCGCCTGCTCGTCGCCCAACCTCGACTGCTCGGCGCCGAGCTTCGTCATCCCGGCGGAGGCCCGCTCCATCTCCTCGTCGCGCCCGACGCCCTCGTAGAGCTTGCGCAGACGGGCCACCTCGGCCGGATCCGTGACCACCCAGGCCTTCCCGCCCCGCCCGAAGGCGACGTAGGGCGCCGGGAGCCGGCGGATGACGTCGCGGTCGCCGACGGTCATGTGCAGGACGCCGTTCGAGGAGCTGACGTTGATGCCCTCGCCGTTCGCGATGATCGAGGAGCTCCCGTCGCGCAGGACCATGAACTCGCCGTCGTCCATCTCCGCCGGGGCCGGCGGCGCCGGGGGCGGCGGCGGGGCCCGGCCTGCGCGAGGCGCGGGGGCGCCGGAGGCGCGGGCGGCAGCGGCGCCGCCGCCGCGGCGTACGCGCGGCCGGCTCCGGACGAGCGCCCCGGCCCTGCGGCCCGGCCGGCCCCGGAAGACCCGCCGGCGCCGCCGGAAGACGCCGACGCGGAGACCCGTGCGGGCGGCGCGACGGGCGCGACAGGCGCGGGCGCGGCGACGGGCGCGACGGGCGCGGGCGCGACGGCGGGCGGTGCCGCGGGCGCGGCCGGCGCCTCGGCGAGCGCGAACGGCACGAGCGCGGGAGTGACCGCGGCGAGCACCGCCGCGCCGAGCCACCGCGCGCTGCGGGCGGCCTTCGTTCCGTGGGACGACAGCATCCTGAGCCTCCTCTCCAGCTGGCGGACATGGGGAGCGCCGGCCGCCGCGGCGAGTGCGAGCCGCGGGTGGCCCGTACCGAAGGCGACGAGCAGCGGGCCGTAGTCGGCCGGCGCGTCGCCGGTGAGCTCGAGCGCGAGGGCGTCGCAGGCCTCCTCGCGGGCCTGCGCCAGCTCGCGCGCCGCGAGCCGGACGAGCGGGTGGAACCAGAGCGCGATCTCGGCGAGCGCGGGCGCCCACGCGAGCCAGAGGTCGAGGCGGCGCAGGTGGCCGAGCTCGTGCGCGAGCGCGAGCCGCAGCGCACGGGCCGGGAGCGGCAGGTCGGGCAGGAGGATCACCGGGTCGAGCAAGCCGGCGCAGAGCGGCGCGCGGATCTCCGGCGAGCGCGCGAGCCGCGGCAGGCGGAGCCGCGTCGACCTGCCGAGCGCCGCGAGCGCGGCGTGGGCCGGGTGGCCGGGCGCGAGCGGCGTCGCGCGGGCGACGAGGCCCCGGACCGCCCGCGCGCCGCGGGCGAGGCGCACCGCCGCCGCCGCCGCGCCGAGGAGCCAGAGGGCCCCGAGGACGTCGCGGACGCCGGGCGTCGGCGGAGGCGGAGACGGAGACGGAGACAGGGACGGAGACTGGGACGGAGACGGAGGCGGAGACAGGGACGGAGACGGAGACTGGGTCTGAGACCGAGACGGCGCCTGATGAGGAGACGGAGCGGGGACGAGAAGAAGAGGAGCGGCCTGGGGCGCGGCGGGCAGCACCCGCAGCTCGACCGCGGGCAGCGGCGCGAGCGCCACGAGGAACCGCGCGCAGGCGAGCCAGACGAGCCCGGCGCGCAGCGCGGGCGGGAGGCGCGGCAGGAGCCGCGTCGCGGCGAGCGCGAGGAGCGCGAAGGGCGCGCCCGCGAGCGAGGCCCGGACGAGCACGTCGACGAGCGCGCTCACGGCTTCTCCCCCCTCTCCCGGAGCTGCCGCACGAGCGCCTCGAGGCGGTCGAGATCCTCCTTCGACACGTCCTCGCCGGCCTCGGCGAGCCAGGCCACGAACGGCGACACCGAGCCGGCGAGCGTGCGCTCGACGAACTCGCCCACGACGCCGCGGAGGAGGTCGTCGGCCCCCTCGACGGACCGGTACTGGTAGACGCCGTCGACCCGGCGCCGGGTCAGGTAGCCCTTCTGCCGGAGCCGCTCCATCACGGTCAGTACGGTGGAGCGCGCGAGGCCATTTCGCGCCCCGAACCCGTCGGCCGCCTGGCCCACCGTGAGGGGGCCGGCCTCGGCCACGTGGCGCAGCAGGTTCAGTTCCTGATCGCCCAGCGTCGGCTTCGTCATGACTACGACTGTAGTCAGCGGAGACGGCGCGGTCAACTACAGCTGTAGTCACGCCCGGGGCGGGGCGCGGTGTATCCTCCTCGCGCCATGGCCGCCTCTCCCTACCCGCCCGAGCTCCTCGCCCGCCTCGCGGAGCTGTGCGAGGCCTCGCCGGCACGCGAGGCGTGCGGGTTCGTGGTGCGGCGGGCGGGGGCCCTCCACGGCGAGGAGCTCCCGAACGCCGCCGACGCGGCGCACGCCGACGACCCGCTCCACCACCCGCGGACCTCGCGCGACGCCTACGTGATGGACCCCGACGCGCTCCTCGCGGCCTTCGAGCGGCACGCCCGCGAGGGCGCGGAGATCGTGGCGGTCTGGCACTCGCACGTGGAAGCCCCCGCCACCTTCTCGGAGAAGGACCAGGCCGACGCGATCCTGGACGGCGAGCCGGCGCTCCCCGGCGCCGAGCAGCTCGTGTTCTCGGTCCGCGGCGGACGGGTGGTCGACGCGCGGCGCTACGTCTTCGGGGGCCTGCGGTTCGTGGAGGCACCCCTCGCGCCGGGCGTGCCGCGCCGGGTGTGACGGGGTGCTCCTGCCGTCCCCCTGCCCCGCCGTCATGGTGCGCGGGCCGGGGTCACTCCGAGGTGATCCCCGAACGGGTTCGTGCCAGACTGCGCGCGGTGAAGGCGCTTCGCCATGCACGTCCGGGGAGGGCCGCCTGAGCGAGCTCGTCCTCGGCATCGACCTCGGCACCACCTTCTCGACGGCCGCCGCCGTCGTGGACGGCAAGCTCCACTTCGCCGTCGACGGCCGCGGGGAGGCCTGCGTGCCGAGCGTCGTGCACTTCCCGAAGAGCGGGCCGCCGATCGTGGGCTCCGACGCCGACCGGCTGCGCACCCAGGATCCCCAGAACACCGTCTTCGGCGTGAAGCGCATCGTCGGGCGGCGGGCGGACTCGCCGGCCGGCCGCCTGCTCGATCAGGTCGCGGGGTTCAAGATCCGCCAGCCCGGCCCGGAGGGCGAGGCCGCCGTGCAGGTGCGCGGCGGCGAGTTCCAGGCGAGCGAGGTCGCCTCCTTCATCCTGCGGTACCTCAAGGAGCGCTCCGAGACCAAGTTCGGCAAGCGCATCCGCAAGGTGGTCCTCACGGTGCCGGTCACCGCCGACGAAGCCGTGAAGGCCGCGATGGTGCGGGCCGGCAAGGCCGCCGGCCTCGAGGTCCTCCGCACGGTGGCCGAGCCCTGCGCCGGCGCGGTCGCGCGCGGCTTCACCGGGGCGTCCTGGGGCTCGGCGCCGCTCCTCGTCTACGACTTCGGCGGGGGCACGCTCGACGCCACGGTCGTGCGCCGCGAGGGCCAGGCCCTGCGCGTGCTCTCGAGCGGCGGCGACGACGTCCTCGGCGGCGACGACTTCGACGCGGCCTTCGCGCGGTACGTCGCGAGCGGGGTCTTCCGGGTGCACGGCATCGACGTCACCCGCGACGCGGTGCTGTGGGAGCGCATCCAGCGCCAGTGCGAGCTCGTGAAGCGCGCGCTGTCTGCGCGCAAGGAGGTGCGCTACCAGCTCGCCGAGGCGTTCTCCATCGGCGGCCGGATGCAGCACCTCGACTACACCTTCTCGCGCGAGCACCTCGCCCCGTCGTGGGCGGACCTCGTGCGCCGCTCGGTCGAGACGACCTCGGCCACCGTGTTCGAGGCCGGCCTCACCGTGAAGGACCTCGGCGCGGTGCTGCTCATCGGCGGCACCACCTTCGTGCCGCAGGTCCGCGCCGCCGTGGCGGCCGCGTTCCCGCGCCCCCAGGCGGTCGAGGACGACCCGCAGACCGCCGTCGCGCGCGGGGCCGCGCTGCTCGGCGCCGACGCGCGGCTCCTCGCGGACTGACGGCTCAGGTCCGCTGGTTCACGCGCGCGCCGAGCCGCGCGCGGGCGAGGTCCGACTCGAGCTCCGCCTCCGCGCGCAGGTCGAGCCGGAGCCGCTCGACCTCGGCGGCGAGGTCGGGCCCGGCGGCCTCGTCGACGCCGGTCTGGAGGAGCGAGAGGCGGAGCGCCTCCACCTGGTGGAGCAGCGTGCGCTCCCGCGCCTCGAGGCGCGAGGCCGCCCCGAGCGCCTGCTCGAGGGCGGCGAGCCGTCCGGCGACGCTGTCGGCCTGCGCGCGCAGCACCTCGGCGGTGCGCGGGTCGGAGGCCGCCTGCGCCCGCTCGAGCGCCTCGGCCCGCTCCCGCGCCAGGCGCTCCCGCGCGGCCTCGTCGCCGATCGCGAGGAGCGCGAGGTGCTTCTTGCGGAGATCCGCCGCGGTCGCGCGGAGCGCCGGGAGGTCGACGCCCGGGAGCGCCTTCGCGCCCGCGGCCTTCTCGAGCGCCGCGATGGCCGCGTCCACCTCGGCGAGGAACGGGTCCACCGCCGGGGCCGGACCCGGCGCCGCGGTCCCGGTCCGCGGGGGCAGCTCCCCGCTCGCGGTGGGCTCCGGCAGCCGCTCCCGGGGCGCGGGGCGCCGCTCGAACAGGAGCCGCCCCGCGACGCCGAGGCCGTGCATCGCGACGGCGAAGCCCCACCAGTAGAGCGCGACGCTCGGGAGCGCGTGCATCCCGAAGCCGAGGATCGCGTAGACGCCGGCGTGCGAGAGGAAGCCCTGGATCTGGCCCCAGGGGCTCTCCTCGTGGCGATGCTTCTCGGCCTTGCGCTCCCAGCGCTCGCGCCGCCGCTGCATCCGCCGCTCCCACCTGTCGATCCCGCCGTCGCTCGCCATCGAGGGTCCGATGCTACGGCCTTTTCACGTTCCGCGGAGCGTTCCCGGACCCGGTCTCCCGTCCCGCTGCCGGTCGGGCCCGGGGCCCCGCCAGGGTGCAAGGGCACCCGGGGTGATGCCGGAAGGGCGCGAATCCGTTGAGTTGCGGTGGGTGAGGCGGGCCCCGGTCTTGCACCGCTCGGCGGCGTGAACCGGCGCCTCGCCCTCCTCGCGCTGACGCTCGCGGTCGCGGCCCCCGTCCAGGCGGGTGCACGGCCCCGGCGTCCGCCGCCGCCGCGCGCCGCCGCGCGCGAGAAGCACCCGGCTGCGGCGGCCCCGGCCGCGGAGCCGGGGGACGCCGAGCCGCGACGCCCGGCGAAGGCCCTCGAGGTCCGCTACCGGGCCGTGGCGCTGACGGCCGCCCACGACGGCGGGACCGTGCGCATCCCCTTCCCGCCGGGCAGCATCCTCACCATCGGCGGCGAGTCCTTCGAGCTCCTCAACGTGCACCTGCACGCGCCGGGCGCCGACGCGCGCGGCGCGAAACACCCGCTCGCCGTGCACCTCGTGCACCTCGGCGGCGACGAGAGGCCCGTCGTCCTGACCGTGCTCGTCGATCCCGGCCCCCCGAATCCGCTCCTCGCGGCGCTCGCCGCGCGGCTCCCCATCGAGCCCGGCGAGACCCGGACCTTCACGCGCACGCAGCTCGATCCCGCGCAGCTCCTCCCGCGCGACCTCGCCTACGTGCAGGTGGACGGGCCCGCCGAGGAGGGCTGCACGCCCGGCGGCGCGCGGCGCCTCGTGCTGGCCGCCCGGCTCACCGCGTCGAAGGCGCAGCTCGACGCGCTCCACCGGCTGCTCGCGCCGCCCGCCCCGGAGCATGCGCGCCGGCCGGGGGCCGGGCGTCACGCGCCTTGACGCCGCGCCTCCCTCCGGGCAGACCTGCGCTCTCCGGAGACCACCGACATGACCACCTTCTCCCTGGGGTTGCTCCTCACCGCGACCCTCGCCGGCACCGAGGCCCCCGTGACGAACCCGCTCCTCGCCCCCTGGTCGGGCCCCCACGGCGGCGTCCCGCCCTTCGCCCAGGTGAAGGTCGAGCACTTCGCCCCCGCCTTCGAGGCGGCGATGGCCGAGGCGCTCCAGAACCAGGCGCGGATCGCGGCCGACCCCGCCGCGCCGACCTTCGCGAACACCCTCGCCGCGCTCGAGCGCTCGAGCCGCACGTTCGACCGGGTCTCCTCGGTGTTCGGCGTCTGGTCCGGCACGCTCTCCACCCCGGACTTCCAGGCGGTCGAGCGCGACCTCGCCCCGAAGCTCGCGGCCTTCTCCGACCGGCTCTACCAGAACGAGCGGCTCTTCGCGCGCGTCGCGGCCGTGTACGAGGCGCGCGCCGCGCTCACCCCCGAGCAGCGGCGGCTCGCCTGGCGCTGGTACACGAGCTTCGTGCGGGCCGGGGCGAAGCTCGACGGCGCCACGAAGCGAGAGGTCGCGGCGCTCAACGAGCGGCTCGCGTCGCTCTACACGACCTTCGCCCAGGACGTCCTCGCCGACGAGGCCGGCTGGGCGACGGTCCTCGAGGCAGCCGACCTCGACGGGCTGCCCGAGTCGTACCGCGCCGCCGCCGCGGCCGACGCCGCAGGGAAGGGGCACCCCGGGAAGTGGCTCGTCGCGAACACCCGCTCCTCGGTGGAGCCGTTCCTCGCCTTCTCGACGCGCCGCGACCTGCGCGAGAAGGTCTGGCGCAACTTCGTCACCCGCGGCGACCACGGCGACGCCCACGACACGAAGGCGGTCATCGCGGAGATCCTGAAGGCGCGCGGCGAGCGCGCCCGGCTCCTCGGCTACCCGACCCACGCGCACTGGCGCGTCGAGGACTCGATGGCCCGGACCCCCGAGCGCGCCATGGCGCTCATGGAGGCGGTCTGGCCGGCCGCGGTCGCGCGCGTCCGCGAGGAGGTGGCCGACATGCAGAAGGTCGCCGACGCCGAGCGGGCCGGGATCACCATCGAGCCCTGGGACTACCGCTTCTACGCCGAGAAGGTCCGCAAGGCCCGCTACGACCTCGACGAGAACGAGGTGAAGCCGTACCTGCAGCTCGAGAAGCTCCGCGAGGGCATGTTCGAGGTGGCCGACCGGCTCTTCGGGCTGCGCTTCACGCCGGTGAAGGGGCTGCCCGTCTACCACCCCGACGTGCGCGTCTGGGAGGTGAAGGACGCGACGGGCAAGCACGTCGGGCTCTGGTACTTCGACCCGTACGCGCGCGAGGGCAAGCAGTCCGGCGCGTGGATGAGCCAGTACCGCAACCAGGAGCGGTTCGAGCGCGAGATCACGACCATCGTCTCGAACAACTCGAACTTCGTGAAGGGGAAGCCCGGCGAGCCGGTGCTCGTCTCCTGGACGGACGCCGAGACGCTCTTCCACGAGTTCGGCCACGCGCTCCACGGCCTCTGCTCGAACGTCACCTACCCCACGCTCTCGGGCACGAACGTCCCGAACGACTACGTCGAGTTCCCGTCCCAGATCCTCGAGCGCTGGCTCGAGACGCCGGAGATCCTCTCCCGCCACGCGGTCCACTTCCGCACCGGGAAGCCCATGCCGAAGGCGCTCCTCGAGAAGCTCCAGCGCGCCTCGCGCTTCAACCAGGGCTTCGCGACCCTCGAGTACCTCTCCTCCGCGCTCGTGGACATGAAGGCCCACCTCGCGACGGGCCCGGTCGAGCCTGCGGCCTTCGAGAAGGAGACCCTCGCGGCCCTCGGCATGCCTCGCGAGCTCGTGATGCGCCATCGCCTCCCGCAGTTCAACCACCTCTTCACGAGCGACGGTTACTCCGCGGGCTACTACAGCTACCTCTGGGCCGACACCCTCTCCGCCGACGCCTACGAGGCCTTCACCGAGGCGAAGGGCCCCTGGGACCGCGCGGTCGCGGCCCGCCTGAAGCAGCACGTCTTCTCCGCGGGCAACACGGTCGATCCCGACGAGGGCTACCGCGCCTTCCGCGGCAAGGATCCGGGCATCGCCGCCCTCATGCGCAAGCGCGGCTTCCCGGTCCCCGCAGCGGCAGCAGCAACGGCTGCACCGGTTCCTGCACCTGCATCTGCACCAGTTCCTGTTACGGCTCCCGCTCCTGCTCCGAAGCCCACGAAGCCGTAGGCATGCGGCACGAGGGGCGAGGGGAGAACGCCCATGAGGGGCGCGGCCTCTCGGCCAGACGGGTACATACCGACCGGTCTGCTTGTCTGGCCCTCCGCCCGCGGCTAGGGTTCCCGGCATGGCCGACGGGACCCAGGAGCGCCTCATCACCGCGGCGCGGGAGCTCATGCTCCGGCGCGGGTACGGCGCGACCGGCATCAACGACATCTGCGGCGCGGCCGGGGTCTCGAAGGGCGCGTTCTACCACTCGTTCCCGAGCAAGGAGGCGATCGCGGTGGTCGCGCTGCACAGCTTCCACCGCGGGGCCATGGACGCGCTCGCCTCGATCGACGTGGGCGCGGCGGCCCCGGAGGAGCGGCTCCCGCTCTTCGTCGATCGGCTCGCCGAGCGCGCGCCGACGCTCTGGGAGCACGGCTGCCTGCTCGGCGGGCTCGCCACCGAGATGGCGGTCGAGAGCGACACCCTGCAGCGCCAGGTCGCGGAGCAGTTCGACGAGCTCGCCGCGGTCGTCGCGCGCCTGGCGAAGCCGTTCGCGGCGGCGCTCCCGGCCGGCGCGCCGGGCGCCTCCGCCATCGCCGAGGACCTCCTCGCCTTCATCGAGGGCGCGATCGTGCTGTCCCGGGCCCACCGCGACCCGCAGCGGCTCCGCGCCGCCCTGAAGCGCCACGCGACCTCGCTCCGCCTGCTGCGGGGCTGAGGGCTCGAACCACCGTCTCTCCCGGACCCGAAAGGAAGCACCATGAACATGCACGTGGACGTCTCGACCGCCGCACCCGAACATACCGACCGGTCTGTTTCATCGCCTGGGCTCCTCGGCCGCCTCGGCCTCCTCGCCTACGGGGTCGGCTCCTACGCCACCGGCGTGGCCGCGCTCGTCGCGCTGATCCTCGTGTCGCTCGGGGTGCTCTCCCCGACGGGCGGCCCGGTCCGGATCGAGCGGCCCGCCCTCGCCGCGCTGCTCGACCTCGGCCTCCTCGTCGCGTTCGCCCTGCAGCACAGCGTGATGGCCCGGGCGGGGTTCAAGGAGCGCTGGACGCGGGTCATCCACCCGGCCATGGAGCGCCCGACCTACGTGCTCGCGACGGGCCTCGTGCTCCTGCCGCTCCTCTGGGTCTGGCAGCCGGTGCCCGCGGTGGTCTGGTCGCTGGACGCGCCGGTCGCGCGCGGCGCCCTGCGCGGCCTCTCGGTCCTCGGCTGGGCCTACCTCTTCCTCGCCTCGTTCGCGATCGACCACCTCGAGCTGTTCGGCCTCGAGCAGACCTGGCGCGGCTTCCGCGGGCAGGCGCCCCGGACGATGCCGTTCCGCGAGCGCTGGATGTACCGCTTCGACCGCCACCCCATCATGACCGGGCTCCTCGTGGGCCTCTGGGCGACCCCCACGATGACGGCCGGCCACCTCCTCCTCGTGGCCGGCCTCACCCTCTACGTCGTCGTGGGCGTCCACTTCGAGGAGCGCGCGCTGCGCCGGCAGTGGGGCGAGACCTACGAGGCCTACCGCCGCCGCGTGCCGACGATCGTGCCGCTGCCCTGGTCGCGCTGACGGCCGGCGCCGCCGGCGGCGGGGACTACCGCCCCGGCGGCGCGCCCGTCGCGAGGTCGAGCTGCGCGCGGGCGGTGTGGTACGCGAGGAGCGCGTCGAGGTAGCCCTTGCGCGTCTGGGCGTAGGCCGCGACGCCCTCGAGGAGGTCCTTCGTCTCCCCGGTGCCGGTCGCGTAGGCGGTGGACGCGAAGACCATCCACTTCTTCGCGGCGGCGGAGCCCTGGTCGGCGATCACCACCAGCCGGGCGGCCTGGTCGGCCTCGTCGCGGGCCTTCTGGACCTCCACCGGGATGCCCGTGGCGGCCACGCGGGCGAGGCCGTCCACCTGCGCCGCGAGGCTCCTCGCGCCCTCGGCGCGGGCCCGCGAACGGGCCGGGTCGAGGTCGAAGCGGAACGCGAGCGCGACGCCGCCGTAGAGGTCGTTCCACGGGTCGTACGCGTAGGGGTTCTCGGCGTCGGTGCGGTTGGGCGTCCAGCTCGCCTGGAGCTGGCCGACGAGCGCCATCACCGGGAGGTCCGCCTTCGCCTCGGCGCGGGCGAGGCTCTCGGCGGCGCGCCGGCCGTGCGCGAGCTGGGCCGCCTCCGGGCGCCGCTCGCGGGCGAGCCGGACGAGCTCCTCGAGCGGCGGGAGGGGCTCCGGCGGCACGGGGGGGAGCGCCGCGTCGGCGAGCACGAGCGGCGCCTCCGGCGGGAGGCCCATCGCCTGCTTCAGCGCCGCGAGCGAGAGCCCCGCGCCGATCTCCGCCTGCACCCGGTACCGCTCGAGCTCCGCCCAGCCGACCTCGAGGCGCATGAGGTCCACGAGCGACACCGAGGCCGCGTCCTCCGCCTGCAGCTCCTTCGCCTTCACGCGGGCCTCGCCGAGCGTCTTCGCGGTCGAGTCGAGGAGCGGCTGCAGGCTGCGCGCGTACAGGTGGAGGAGCCAGTAGCGGCGCACGTCGAGCGCGACCCTCTGCCGGGCGAGCTCGAGCGCGCCCGCTTCGACGGCGGCCCGCTCCCGTGCGGCGGCCTCGCCGGCCTCGGCGCGGCCGAAGGTGGTGAGCGGCTGGGTGAGGAGCCCGTCGAAGCGGAGGTACGGCCCCCAGTCCGACCAGTCGCGGTGGACGTCGAGGGTTCGCTGGTCGCCCTTCACCGCGTAGATGGGCGCGCCGAACGCGGTGGCGGTGAGCTTCGGGTAGTAGACCGAGCGGGCCTCGGCGGCCTTCGCGTCCCACTCCCGCACCTTCCCCTGGAGCTCCGCGACCTGGCCGCTGTTCTCGAGCGCGCGGGCGACGCAGTCGGCGAGCGTGAGCCCCTCGATCCGCACCGCGCGCGCGCCGAGGTCCGGCCCCCCGGCGCGGGCGGCGGCGGGCGCGAGCGCCGCGGCCCCGCAGACGATCGTGAAGGGGAGCGCGAGGAGGGCGTTCATGCGGGACCTCGGTGGGATCAGTCCTCGAAGACCGAGACCTCGAGGATACCGTCGATCGGGGGCTCGCCGGGCGGCTCGAGGCGCGCCCGGAGCGTGTAGGTCACCGAGTTGCCCACGAAGGGCGCGACCATCCGGCCCAGGAGCCCGAGCTCGGAGAGCGAGGCGAAGCGGTAGACCGTCGAGAGCGTCTTCACGAGCCCCGCGTGCTCGCCCGCGAGCGCGACGGTGAAGGCCCCGCCCGCGCCCCGGACCACCTGCACGCCGGTGAGCGGCAGCGGCGGGCCGTCGCCGCGGCGCATCCAGGCCGGGGTCCAGCCGCCGTCGGGCGCCTGCCGCGCGAGGGCCACCACCTTGCGGTCGCCGCGGAGCGCCCGGAAGCGGACCCAGCTCCGCGCGAGCTTGCGGTAGGGGACGTTCGAGCGCGAGTGGTCGGCGAAGCCGCCGCCGGAGAGCGCCGCCGCGGGGCCGAAGCCCTCGAGCCGGACCGAGACGGCCCCGGCGGGCTCCACGATCCAGCTCGTGTACCTGCGGCCGTCGAGGGCGACCTCGGCGACCGGCGCGTCGGGCGGCGCGGCCGGCTGCGCGTACGCGAGCTCGACCGTGTGGCCCGAGAGCAGGGCCCGCACCACGGTGCCGCCCGCGCCGGCCGAGGCCGAGCAGGTGCCGACGTCGAGCCGCTCGCCGCCATCCGCGGGGTGGCCGTGCCCCCAGTGGTGGCCCACGCGGGCGGAGCCGCTCCACGCGTCGGCGCCGGGCCGGCGGACGAACGCGCGGCAGAAGCCGTTCCGGTCGTCCGGCCCGATGTTCGTCACGCCGAGCTGCACCTGTACGTAGGTGCCGTCGTCGAGGTCGGCGACGAAGGTGAAGCTCTCGACGTACTCGTCCTCGGCGAGGGGCTCCGGGCGGAGCGCGTCCCTCGGGGACACGACCGCCCCCGGCCCCGCCCACAGGACGGCGGCCGCCGCGAGCGCCAGGTCAGGCCGCGGCATCGCTCTCGCCCTCGGCGGGGACCGCCTCCGGCGGGAAGACGTAGATGCGCTGCAGCGGGAGGTTCCAGAGCAGGAACACCGCGCCGCGCACGATCCACCAGGCCGCCCGGAAGTCGAGCTGCGGGTTCATGGTGAGGACCGCCACCCCGCCCGAGTTGAGGAGCGCGCTCATGGCCGACACCACCGTGTACCGCGCGGCCTGCGGCAGCTGCGCGCCGGCGGCGCGGTACGTGATGACCCGGTTCAGGTGGAAGTTGAGGAGGCCCCCCGCCGCGGCGCCGATCGCCGTCGCGAGCGCGGGCTTCATCCCGATCTTCGTGACGAGCTCGAGGACGATGCCGTAGTCGAAGACCGTGGCGAGCGTCGCCGCCACCGAGCCGAGCAGCACCTGGGTGGACCAGCGCCGCTGCCCCGCCGGGCGCGGGCCGCGCAGCGCGCGGAGCAGCTCGACCAGCCGGGCGATGGCGGTCACGTTGGAGCCCACCGCGAGGAACACGAGCGCGGTCACGACGAGGCCGTGGGTCGGCCGCACGTGGCCGACCGCGGCCTCGATGGCCGGCGAGATCGCGAGCGAGACGCCGAGGATGAGCACGCGCTCGGCGCGCTGGAGCTGGCCGCCGCGGACCGGCACGCCCAGGCTCTCGCCCTTCGCCCGCACGTACGGGACCATCGAGCCGCCGAAGAGGGCGAGCAGCGTGGGCAGGAGCACCCAGCTCTCGCGGTAGTACCAGGCGAGCCCGATGAGCGCGGCGGAGTCGGTGTAGCGGTCGAGGATCGAGTCGATCGCCGAGCCGGCCTTCGTCACCTCGTTCCGGGCGCGGGCGACGCGGCCGTCGAGCGTGTCGAGGATGCCCGAGAAGAGGAAGACCCAGCCGGCGAGCGCGAAGTGACCGGAGGCGGCGGCGAAGCCCGACGCCGCCCCGAGGAGCGCCGAGAGCATCGTGATGCCGGTCGCGGGCAGCCCGCTCTTCAGCACGACCGCCCAGAGCGGCTTCACGGCCCAGAAGAAGTAGTGGCGCAGGTAGTAGCCGAGGATGACGGTGCGGCCGCGCGGACCGACCTCGGCGTCGCGGGGCAGCCCGCGGACCAGCGTCACGACCGAGAACACCGCCAGCGCGCCCAGGAAGTACGCGGCGGCGAGCAGCCCCGGCAGGAGCGTGAGCCACACGGCGCCGTCGGTCGAGGGGGTCGGAAGCTCGTTCAAGGGGATCTCGGCGTCTCGGGTACGGCGGCGGGTGTCCTAACGCGGGCCCTGGCGGTGCGCGAGGGGTTCGGCGCCGGGGACGCCTTGACGGGCCGTCCGCGGCGTGGGAACGATACCCCGGATGCGTGGATTATCCACGAAGGAAAGTATCTCGTCCAGCCGCCTCGCCGACGCGGAGCGCCTGCTCGAGCTGCTCTCCGCGCTCGGCCGGCGGAGCCCGCTGCGCGACCCGGTCGCGAGCGTGGTCGAGGACATGCAGCTCACCCCCGTGCAGATCCACGCGCTCATGTGGATCGGCCGCGACGGGCCGCTCACCATGGGGGAGCTCGCGCGCCGCCTCGGCTCGTCCGAGCGCGCCGTGACCGGCATCGTCGACCGCCTCGAGCGCGAGCGCCTCGCCCGCCGGGCGCGGGCCGAGGACGACCGGCGCGTCGTCCGGGTCCACCTCGAGCGCAAGGGGACCGCCGCGTACCGGGCCCTGAACGCGCGGATCCTCGAGCGGATGGCCGCGCTGCTCGCCCTGCTCGATCGGGACGACTGCGAGGCCTTGTTCGGGATCCTGGAGCGGCTCGGGGCCGGGCTCGGCCGCGCCGCTGCCCCGGAGCGCTGACCTCGTCCGGGACGCATCCCCGCGGCCCTCCCCGGGCTCTCACCCACGTGACGACCGAGCCGAAGCCGCCCCTCCTCGCCCGCCTGCGGCAGCGCCGGTGGGTCAAGATCACCCTCGAGGTGACCTGGGTGCTCGCCCTCGTGCTCGCGGTGAGCGCGTTCCAGGCCCGGCACCACCTCGACGCCGGAACCTCCCCCGAGCTCACCCTGCCCGCGCTGGACGGAGCACCGGTGTCGCTCGCCTCCCTGCGCGGGAAGCCCACGATGGTCGTCTTCTGGGCGCCGTGGTGCGGCGTCTGCAAGGCCCAGGCGGACAACGTCGAGCGCGTGGCCCGGCTCGCCGGCGACCGAGCCCGGGTGATCCAGGTGGCCGCCGGGTTCGAGGACGTCGCCGAGGTGCGGGCCGCGCCCGAGGCGCGCGGCCCCGGCCCGGTCCTGCTCGCGGACGACGCGGCGGTGAAGGCGTTCCGCGTCGAGGCCTTCCCGACGGTCTACTTCCTCGACGGGGAGGGTCGCGTGAAGCGGTCGGTCGCGGGGTACACCTCCACGCTGGGGATGCTGCTGCGCCTGCTGTTCTGAGCCCCGGAACCCTCGGCGAGACCACCGGCTCTCACGGGCCGGAGGGCGGCACGTTGGCGCACCCCCGGTCCGCCGGGTGCGCGCAGGCGTAGGATGCCCGCGGGAGGAACGACATCATGGCGAAGAAGCGCACCGTGAAGCCCCCGAAGCAGCCCGCGGCGCCGTCGCTCTCCGTGAAGGAAGTCCGCATCCTGGTGCAGTCGCTCGGCAACTGCCTCGCGACCTGCCAGGTGCACGCGAAGGACGTCGCGGCACCGTGCGAGGACTGCGACGCCGCGCGGAAGCTGAAGAAGAAGCTCGAGAAGCGTCTCGCTGCTTGAGAGGTGTACCGATGAAGCTCCTCACGAAGCCGAAGCAGGGCTGCTGCACGCCGGAGGGCACCGCGCAGTGCTGCGCGAAGGCCTCCCGTCTCGTGTCCGGCTGCCACGATTGACCCCGCGGAGGCGTTCCCCCGGGGACGCCTCCGCACCCTTCCCTCACCCCGAGACCCCAGACCGGCCGCCGCGCGGCCGGTCGAGCCACGCCCGGAGCCCGACATGAGCGCCCACACCCGCGAGATCAACGCCGCCGACTTCGACCGCGAGGTCCTCTCCGCCACGGAGCCCGTGGTCCTCGACTTCTTCTCCACCGAGTGCCCGCCGTGCGAGGCGCTCGCCCCGAAGTTCGACGCGCTCGCCGAGCAGTACGCGGGTCGCGCCCGGTTCCTGAAGGTCTTCCGCCAGGGCAACCGCGAGCTCGCCCAGAAGCTCGGCGTGACCGGCAGCCCCACCCTGCTCTTCTTCAAGGGGGGCCGGGAGTCCGGGCCGCGCATGAGCGGCGAGGAGATCAAGCGGAGCGAGGTGAAGGCCGCCGTCGAGGCGATGCTCGGAGGGTGACCCGTGGCGACCCCGTACGACGTCATCATCGTGGGCGCCGGACCGGCCGGGCTCACCGCCGCCATCTACGCCGCCCGGGCCCGCCTGCGCACGCTCGTCCTCGACGAGGGGCTGCCGGGCGGGCAGGTGAAGACGACGCACAAGGTGTCGAACTACCCGGGCTTCCCGGAGGACGTGAAGGGCGCCGACCTCGCGGCCGCCTTCGCGGGCCAGGCGACCCGCTTCGGCGCCGAGCTCCGCCGCGCGGTCGAGATCACCGCGCACGACCTCGGTGGCGCCGTGAAGACGCTCGAGCTCGACGAGGACGAGACCGTCTCCGCCCCCGCCGTGATCGTGGCGACGGGCGCGAAGCCCCGGCCGCTCGGCGCGGCCGGCGAGGCCGACTTCAAGGGCCGCGGCCTCTCGTACTGCGCGACCTGCGACGGCGCCTACTTCGAGGGCAAGGACGTGCACGTGGTGGGCGGAGGGAGCTCCGCCGTCGAGGAGGCGCTCTTCCTCACCCGCTTCGCGCGCACGGTCACGATCCTCCACCGCGGCGCGGCGTTCACGGCCGAGCCCGCCGCCGTCGACGAGGCGGTCGCGCACCCGCAGGTGACGGCGCTGTTCCGCCACGAGGTCCGCGCCTTCCTGGGCGAGACCGCGGTGGACCGGATCGAGGTCGAGGACCTCGCGGCGGGCGTCCGCCGGACCCTCCCGACGGACGGGGTGTTCGTGTTCGTGGGCATGACGCCCCGCACCGAGCTCCTGAAGCGGTACGTCGAGCTCGACGACCGGGGGTACGTCCCGACGGGCGACTCCATGGAAACGAACGTTCCGGGGCTCTTCGTGGCGGGCGACATCCGCGTGAAGGAGTTCCGGCAGATCACGACGGCGGTCGCGGACGGCACCATCGCGGCCCTCGCCGCCCAGAGGCACGTGAAGCACGTGCGGCACCACGCCTGAGCGCGCCCGGGTTGTCTTGGCCGCGGGCTTCGGCTAGGACTCCCGGCGATGCCGAGCACCGACACCGCGCTCGTGGCCGCCGCCCGCGCCGGGGACCGCCGCGCCCTCGAGGAGCTGCTCTCCCGCCACCAGGGCCGCGTCTTCCGCTTCGGGCGGAAGATGTGCGGCGACGAGGAGGACGCCGCCGACGTCCTCCAGGAGACGCTGCTCGCCGCCGCGCGCACGCTTCCCGAGTTTCGCGGCGCCTCCTCGGTCTCGACCTGGCTCTACACGATCGCGCGGAGCTTCTGCATCAAGCGCCGCCGCACGAGCAAGTTCGCGCCCCAGCACGTCAACTCGCTCGACGCCGAGGCCGAGCGCGCGCACGCGGTGCCCGACCCGTCCCGCTCGCCGGAGGAGACCGCCGCCGGGAAGGAGCTGCAGGACGCGCTCGACGGCGCCATCTCCTCGCTCGAGGAGGGCTACCGGGAGGTGCTGATCCTCCGCGACGTCGAGGGGCTCTCCGCGAACGAGGTGGCGGAGACGCTCGGCCTCTCGGTGGACGCCGTGAAGAGCCGCCTCCACCGCGCCCGGGTCGCCGTGCGGGAGTCGGTCGCGCCCGCGCTCGGCGTCCCCGGCGTCACCGGCGACGCCGCGCCCGCCGGTCCGGGCTGCCGCGACGTCGTGGAGATCTTCTCGCGCCGGATGGAGGGCGAGATCGACGGCAGCGCGTGCGCCGAGCTCGAGGAGCACCTCAAGCAGTGCCCGCACTGCAAGGGGCGCTGCGACTCGCTGCGCTCCACCCTCACGCTCTGCAAGCGCGCGGGCGAGGATCACCCCGTGCCGCCCGACGTGGAGCACCGGGTGCGCCTCGCGCTCCAGAGGTTCCTCGACGCCCGGGCCTGAGGGCCCGGGTCCTCAGGCGCGGGCGTTCCGGCGCCCGGCGCGCCGCCGGGCCCCCAGCGCGTGCGCCGCCCGCACCACCGCGGCGAAGGCGTCGGCCTCGCGGCGGCAGGGCACGCAGCGCGACAGGTGCAGGTAGAAGCGGATCCGGTCGCCGGCGGGGAGCTCCTCGTCCACCCACTCCGAGAGCCGGGCCCGGAGCTCGTCGCACGCCAGCGGCCTGAGCTCGAGCAACGTCATCGCGGCACCTCCCTCCCCGTGCGAGCCCCGGCCGCCCGCGGCGGTTCACCGCGTCGCGCGGAGGGCCCGGACGTGGAAGCCTCGAACCCATCGGGCGGCACGGGGCTCCCACCACCCAGGGCAGGATCCATGGCCGAAGGCACCCCACCCGCTCAAGAACCGCTCGAGGCCGCCGTGGCGGTCCGCTACTCGGCGCTCTCCACGCAGGAGGGCTCGCTCTCGTGCGGCGGGGCCCTCGACCTCGCCGCCCCCGCCGCGGGCGAGCACCTCGTGGACCTCGGCTGCGGCCGCGGGAACGACCTCCTCCGGGCGGCCTCGCGGGTCGGGCCCGCCGGCAGCGCGACCGGCGTCGATGGCACGCCGCGCATGGTCGAGGCCGCGCGCGCGCGCGCCGCGGACCTCCCGAACGTGCGCGTGGTGCAGGGCGACCTCGCCGCGACGGGGCTCCCGGACGCCTGCGCGGACGTCGTGGTCTCGAACTGCGCGGTGAACCACGCTCGTGACAAGGCCGCCGTCTACCGCGAGGTCCTCAGGCTGCTCCGCCCCGGCGGACGGGTGGTGGTGTCCGACGTGGTGTCGGAGGCCGAGCTGCCCGCGGCCGTGCGGGAGGATCCTGCGGCGTGGGCCGCCTGCTACGGCGGCGCGATCCCGGAGGCGGACTACCTCGCCGCGGTCGAGGGCGCGGGGCTCGTGGAGCTCCGGGTCCTCCGCCGCACGGCCCCCTACGAGAAGGGCGGCGTCCGCGTCCTCTCCCTCACCCTCGAGGCGCGCGCGCCGCGCCCGCCGGAGCCGCGATGAGCGCCACCCTCTCCCGCCACGCCATCCTCGCCGACGTCCCGGGCCGCGACGAGGTGCTCCTCGTCCAGCCGCTCACCGGCCAGGCCGCGCTCCTCGAGCGCCCGAAGGCCGAGGCGCTCCGCGACGGCCGCGACGCCGGCCTCCCCGCCGACACGCTCCGCGAGGCCGGCTTCACGGTCGCGTCGCCGGAGGAGGACGAGGCGCTCCGCCAGCGCGCGATCGAGACCTGGCGCGCCGAGGCCGCGCTCACGCAGACCCAGCTCGTGGTGGTGCCGACCTTCGGCTGCAACCTCGCGTGCACCTACTGCTACCAGGAGCTGTTCGCCCCCGAGGGCGCGGGGCTCGCCACCCCGGAGGCCATCGACGCCCTCTTCGCCTACGTGGACCGCTTCCACCTCGGCGAGGGGCCGAAGCCCTACCTCACGCTCTTCGGCGGCGAGCCGCTGCGCGACGGGCCGGTCCACCGCGACCGCATCGGGCGCTACCTCGACGGCGCCCGCGCCCGCGGCCTGAAGGTCGCCGCGGTGACGAACGGCCACGACCTCGAGGCGTTCGTACCGATGCTGGCGGAGCGCGGCAACGTGAAGGAGGTCCAGGTCACGCTCGACGGCCCGCGGGAGCTCCACGACCGCCGGCGCCCGAGGAAGGGCGGCGGCCGGACCTTCGACCGGATCGTGGCGGGCATCGACGCGCTCGTCCGCGCGAAGGTGCCGGTCAACCTGCGGGTGGTCGTGGACCGGGAGAACCTCCCCGGCCTGCCGGAGCTCGCCCGCTTCGCCGCGGAGCGCGGCTGGCTCGAGCTCCCGTCCTCCCGCTTCAAGACCCAGCTCGGGCGCAACTACGAGCTGTTCGGCTGCGCGAGCCGCCAGGATCAGGGCGCGCTGTACGACCGGGTGGAGCTCTGGGCCCGCTACGTCGAGCTCGCCGAGGCGCACCCGGAGCTGCGGCGCTTCCACCGCCCCCGCTTCCACGGCATCGGCCACCTCGCCGAGGCCGGCGAGCTGCCCCCGCCCAGCTTCGACGCCTGCCCGGCGGCGAAGACCGAGTGGGCGTTCTCGCCGGACGGCGGGGTCTACGGCTGCACCGCGACGGTCGGCCACCCCCGGCACCGGCTCGGCACGTACCACCCCGCCATCGCCCGCGACGAGGAGGCGATCCTCCGCTGGAGCGGCCGCGGCACGCTCACGATGCCCGCGTGCCAGGGCTGCGCGCTCGCGCCGGTGTGTGGCGGCGGCTGCGGCGCGGTGGCCTGGAACCAGACCGGGTCCGAGCGGTCGCCGGACTGCCGGCCGGTGCGCGAGCTCTACGGGCTCGGCGTCCGCTTCCACGGGCTGGGGGCCTGACCCGTGGCGGAGCCGGGCGCCCCCGCGGAGCACCACGCGCAGGACTGCCTGCTCTGCGGCGCCCCGCTCGTGTACGCGGCCGCGGCGCGCCCGGTGACCTGCGCGCTCTGCGGGGCGGGCGTCGGCAGCCCCGTCGCCTGCGCGGCCGGCCACTTCGTCTGCGACGCGTGCCACGCGGCGCCGGCCCTCGACGTCATCGAGCGCGCGTGCCGCGCGTCGACCTCGACCGATCCGGTCGCGCTCGCGACCGCGCTCATGGGCCTCCCCGCGCTGAAGCTCCACGGCCCGGAGCACCACTTCCTCGTCCCCGCGGTGCTCCTCTCGGCGACCGCGAACGCGCGCGCCGACGGGGCGGCCAAGGCGGGCTGGCTCGCCGAGGCCCGCCGGCGCGCGGGCGCGGTGCCGGGCGGCTCCTGTGGCTTCCAGGGCGCGTGCGGCGCGGGTGTGGGGGTCGGGATCTTCCTGTCCGTGGCGAACGGCACGACGCCGCTCGCCCGCTCGACCTGGGGCGCGGCGAACGCCGCCACCGGCCGCGCGCTCACGGTCATCGGGGGCGTGGGCGGGCCCCGGTGCTGCAAGCGCACGACGTGGCTCGCGCTGCTCTCCGGTGTCCGCGCCGCGCGGGACGTCCTGGGCGTCCGGCTCGGCGGGCGCGGCCCCGCCTGCACCTTCGCGGCGCGGAACGCGCAGTGCCTGGGCGAGGGCTGTCCGTTCCACCCCGACCGGCGCGCCGCGTGGCCCACCCACCCTCAGGGTGATCGGTCACCCCGGGTGGTCTTCGCCCCTCAGTGAACGGGGCAGCACCGCCCGGTTCGCTCCGTCCCGCGATCACTCGATGCCGCGGGACCCCGCGGGCGCATAAGCTCTGGGTCCGATTCACGGTCCGTACGCCATGGCGGCGGGCCGGCCCGCGATCCAGCGATGCCCGCCACCCTCCTCATCGTCGACGACGACCCGTCGCTCCGCGACCGCCTCGCGCTCCTCCTGCGGAACTCCGGCCACCGGCTGCTGATGGCCGGCAACGCGGTCGAGGCGCTCACGCACCTCGCGGCCGGGCCGGTCGAGCTCGTGCTGGCGGACCAGCGCGTGCCCGGGCTCGACGGGTTGCCCTTCCTGCAGATCGTCCGCGCCCGCCACCCCGGCAGCCTGCGCGTGTCGCTCGCGAGCCACCTCGACCCGGACCTCGCCCTCAGGGCCATCGACGAGGGCGACGTCTACGGGGTCCTCCTGAAGCCGATCGACGCCTTCGAGCTGCGCGTCACGCTCCACCACGCGCTGGAGAAGCTGGCCCTCGAGCGGGAGAACCGCCGCCTCGCCTCGATCCTGGACGCCGTCCGCGGCCAGGGGCCCGGGTCGCCCACCTGAGGCCCGGCGGAGAAGGCTCGACGCCACGCGACGCGTACGGGTCGTGAGAACGGGCGGACGATCCGGTACACGCGAGCGGTTCGCGAGCGGTCCCGGCAGGGGCCGCGCGCCGGACCGCTCGGCCCCTTCGGCGGCGCGCCTCCGCGGAGGCCGGCGCAGGACGCAGCCCGCGCCCCCGGCGTGCTAGTAATGGGCCCGATGCGACAGCCCGCCGCGACCCGGAAGTTCCTGACGACGTCCGAAGCCGCGGCGATGCTCAAGATCTCGGTCGCCACGCTGAAGCGGTGGGCCCAGGCCGGGCTCGTCGCCTCCGAGCGCACCGAGGGTGGGCACCGCCGCTTCTCCCGCGCCGCGCTCGAGGTGCTCGCCGCGCCGCCCGCCTCGGGGCCCACCCCGGCCGCGGGTCAGGCCGACGAGCTCCTGCGCAGCACGACCGTGGCGGAGCTCGCCGCGTTCGCGGTCCGCGGGCGGCGAGAGAGCGGCTCGTGGGCGGTCTTCGGCGACACGCTGCGCCCCGCCATCATCGAGCTGCACCGCCGCCGCCAGTCCGGCTCCATCACGGCCGTGCAGTGGCTGGCCTCCCTCGAGCGCCTCCGGGTGGCCCTCGGCGGCCTCGCCGATCCCCTCGCGCCCGTCGCCGGCCGGCCCTCGCTCCTCATCTCGACCGCGCCCGGCGACCGCCTCCAGCACGGCGCCGCGCTCGGTGAGCTCGTCGCGGCCGAGGCCGGCTGGACGCCGCGCATCGCCGGCCCGGCCACGGCGCACGACCTCACCGTGGAGCTCGCGCGCGAGGCGGCCGCGGGCGTCCTCGTGAACGCGAGCGCGGACATGGACCCCGCGCTGCTCGCCCGGCTCGCCCGCGAGCTCGCCGAGGTCGGCGCGCGCAACGCGACGCCGATCGCCCTCACCGGGCTCGGCGCCTGGCCGGAGCCCGCGCCGGGCGTGGTCCGGCTGCAGGCCTTCGCCGAGCTGCGCGCGTGGCTCGACGGGATCCGCCAGCCGCACCTGCCGCCCCCGGCGACCGCCGAGGTGATCGGCCAGGCCGCGCCGCTCGCGTGGGACGCGTCCCTCGAGCTCGGCGAGCCGACCATCGACGCCCAGCACAAGGTGCTGTTCGGGACCGCGCGGCGCTACGCCGAGGCGGTGCGGGAGAGCGCCACCCGCGAGGAGACCGACCAGCTCTTCGAGTTCGCCCTCGACTACATCTCGGTGCACTTCCGCTGCGAGGAGAACCTCATGCGCAGCCGGGGGTACCCGTACGTCGAGGGGCACGCCTGGGAGCACGAGCAGTTCGCGCGCCGCGTGACCGAGATGGCGGCGAAGCGCGACGCCCCCGGCGCGGCCGAGGCGCTCGCCTCCCTGCTCGAGAGCTGGCTCCGCGGGCACGTCACCGGCGCCGACAAGAAGCTCGGGGTCTGGCTCCGGCAGCAGGCCGCGGCGCGCTGAGAGCCGCGCCCCCTGGCGGCCGGGCTACGCGGGCCGCGCGAGCTGCGCGGGCAGCGCGGGCTGGGCCTCCGCGGCCTCCGGGTAGAGCCGCTCGAAGCAGTCCTCGCAGAGCCCGTGGGTCACGCGCTTCCCGGCCTCGGCGAGCCAGTCGCCCACCGGGTGCCAGGCGCCCTGGCCGTCCCGCACGCTCTTGCAGCCGAAGCAGAGCGGGATGAGCTCGCGCATCGCGTCCAGCTCGCGCCGGTGCGCCTCCTTGAGCGCGGCGGTGGCCTCGACCCGCTCGGTCACGTCGACGCAGTTGCCGATGTAGCCGAGGAACTCGCCCTCCGGGCTGCGCGACGGCGCCCCGCGGTCGAGGATCCAGCGCCAGGCCCCGTCGTGCCGGCGCAGCCGGTACTCCATCTCGAACGGCTCGCGCTTCTCGAACGCCGTCCGGTAGACCTGCAGGCAGTAGTCGAGGTCGTCGGGGTGGACGCCTTCGGTCCAGCCGTCGCCGACCTCCTCGGCCATCGTACGGCCGGTGAAGGCGAGCCAGGTGGCGTTGAACCAGTCGCAGGCCCCGCTGGCGTCTGCCCGCCAGATGATCATCGGGGACTGCTCGACCAGGATCCGGAACTCGGGGTCACGGAGCATGGCGAACGGGCGGCTGCACGCCGCGGGCCCTCCCCTCTGCGCCCGCGTCGCGACCGGTGGCCCCTGAAGTCGAGGAGATGCGCGACCCTCCCCGCCAAGTGCGGGCGGGCCACGGCGCACCCCGTGTCAGGGCGCACCCTTCCCCACGGGCCCCCACGTCGACGGACCGCTCACCGGGGCCCGGACGCGCGAGGGCGCGGATCAGCGCTCGGGCTCCCCGCCGGCCGCCTCGGCCGCCTGGTTCCGCAGGCTCTCGAGGCGCGAGTACAGGCGCCGCCGGGTGATGCCGAGGAGCCGCGCGGCCGCGGCCTTGTTGCCGCCCGCGCGCTCGAGGGCCGCGTGGATGAGGTCGCGCTCGAAGACGTCCAGGTCGAACCCCTCCTCGAGCACGTCCCATGCCCGGGAGCGTCGCGCCCCCGTCGGCGGCGCGACGTGCTCCTCGTGGATCTCCTCCTCGCCCGCGAGGATGAGGGCCCGCTCGAGGACGTTCTCGAGCTCGCGGACGTTGCCCGGCCAGCGCTGCGCGAGGAGCCGCTCCTTCGCCGCGCCCGTCAGCTTCGCCGCCGGCAGGCCGCGGGAGGCGAGGAACCGCTCGACGAGGGGCAGGATGTCCTCGCGCCGCTCGCGCAGCGGGGGCACCTGGATCGCGAACACGTTGAGCCGGTAGAAGAGGTCCTGCCGGAACGCGCCCGACTCCACCGCCTGCGCGAGGTCGGCGTTCGTGGCCGCGACGACGCGCACGTCGACCTTGCGCGCCTCGGTCGAGCCCACCGGCACGAAGTCCCGGTCCTGCAGGAAGCGGAGCAGCTTCACCTGCGTGGCGGGGGTGATCTCGCCGATCTCGTCGAGGAACAGCGTGCCGCCGTCGGCCGCGGCGAGGTGGCCCGCCTTGCGCTCGGTGGCGCCGGTGAAGGCGCCCTTCTCGTGCCCGAAGAGCTCGCTCTCGAGCAGGGTCTCCGGGAGCGCCGCGCAGTGCACCTCGACGAGCGGCGCGATGGCGCGCTTCGAGCGGAAGTGCACGTACCGGGCGACCTGGGTCTTGCCGGTGCCGCTCTCGCCGAGGAGGAGCACCGTCGCGTCGGTCGCGGCCACCTGCTGCGCCTGGGCGAGCACGCGCTGCATGGCCGGGCTCTCGGCCACGAGGTCGGGCGTGAGGCGCGCGAGCAGCCGCTCGTTCTTCCGCTCGGCCTCGCGCTGAGCGGCGAGGCGCCGGACCCGGAGCCGGAGCTCGTCCATCGCGAAGGGCTTGATGACGTAGTCGGCGGCCCCGGACTTCATGGCCGCGACCGCGCTCTCCGCGCTCGCGTAGGCGGTCATGAGGATGACCTCCGGCGCCTGCGGGAGCGCCCGCGCCGCGCGCAGGACCGCGAGCCCGTCCACCTCCGGCATCCGCAGGTCGGTCAGCACGACGTCGAACCGGCCCGGCGCGAGGCGCGCGACCGCCTCGCGGCCGCCCTGCACCCGCACCGCCTCGTGCCCGTCGAGTTCGAGCGACTCCGCGAGGAGCTGGCCCAGCTTGGGTTCGTCGTCCGCCACCAGGATGCGCGCCATGTCGGTCTCCTACCGCTCCGTCGGCAACGTGATTCGAAACGCCGCGCCCGGCCCGTCGACCGGGAGCAGCGCGAGGGATCCGCCGTGCAGCTCGACGAGCCGCCGCGACACCGCGAGGCCGAGGCCCGTCCCCTGCTCCCGTCCGGTCGCGAAGGCCTCGAACAGCCGCTCGCGCAGCTCGGGCGGGACGCCGCGGCCGTCGTCCCGGATGGTGAGCTGCACCGCGCCCGCCCCGGGGCGCGCCGAGAGCTCCACCCGGCGGGCGCCGGCCTGGGCCGCGTTGTCGAGCAGGTTCGCGAGCACCTGGCGCAGCCGGCGGGCGTCGGCGGGCACGCGGGGGAGCGGCGCGAGGTCCTCGCGGACCTCCAGCTCCGGGTGCAGCGCGAGGCAGCCGCGGGCCGCGTCGGCGACGACCTCGGCGAGGTCGATCGGGTGCAGGGCCATGGTCCGCTCGGCGGAGAGGTCGAGGAAGTCCTCGGTGAGCCGCCGGAGCCGCTCCACCTCGCCGAGCACGTCCTCGAGGTGCTCCCGGCTGCGCGGCTCGAGGCCGGGGCCGGCGCGTTCCCGGACGAGCTCGACCGCGGTGCGGATGATGCCGAGGGGGTTGCGGATCTCGTGGGCGGCCACCGCCGCCATCCGGGACATCGCGTCGCCCCGCGCCGCCCGCGCCGCGGCGTCGCGCTCCCGCCGCTCGGCGGCGGCGAACCGCGCGGCGACCACGCCGAGCGCCACGGCGCCGAGGCACGCGAGCATCACGCCCACCGCGAGCGCCTGGCGCAGGCCGGTGCGGGCCGCGGCGAACGCCTGGCCAACCTCGAGCGCGAGCACCGCGGGTACGGCGCCGTCCGGCGCGCGGATGGGGAAGTAGGCCGTGTCGACGGCGAGCGGGCCGACGTCGTAGGCGCGGGCCATCGTGATGCGCCCCTCGAGCGCAGCCCGCACCCGCTCGGCGTCGACGCGCAGGAGGTCGGCCTTCACGCCCGACGGCCCGGTCGCGTCGGCGACCACCTCGAGCGCGGGGGAGACCACGTAGGCGCCGTCGAGGCGGTTCGAGTCCATGATGCCCCGCAGCCGCTCGCCGGTGGCGGCGGTGTCGGCGAGCAGCTCCGCCGCGGTCACCCCGGCGCCCCGCAGCCGCTCCTCGAGCACGCGATCGACGGCGCCGCTCGCCGCGCGGTAGAGCCCGTAGGTCGCGCCGAGCGAGCCCGCGAGCCCGAGCAGGGCGGCGGCCAGCGGCACGATGACGGGCGCGCCCAGCCTCACAGGATCCCCCGCACCCAGCCGAGCGAGAGCCCCGGGACGATCCGGCCATACGAGAACTCGCCCACGTTCGACCGCGCGACGCGGCCCGCGCACGCGGCGCGCAGGGTGAGGCTCGCGCCGAGGTCCCACTCGAGCGCCCCGGTCGCGTCGAGCTGCCAGTCCTCGCGGCGCCGCCCGAGCACGGGGTCGGTCGCGTCCGCCCTTTGCCAGGTCGCGCCCGCGTCGAGCGCGACGCGGAGCGCGCGGCCGAGCGGGACGCGCAGCGCGGCGCGGGGCCCGAGCTCCCAGATCGCCAGCGATCGGTCCCGGGCGCCGTCGTGCCCCGCGCGGAGCGCGGCGGACACCACGGCCCCGCCGGCGAGGTCGAGCGCCGCGCCGGCCTCGAACGCGTGCCGCAGCCCGCTGTAGTCCGCGCGCGAGGCGGGCAGGTACGCGTCGCGCGCGGACTCCCAGGAGAGCGACGCGATGGCCCGGTCGCCGAGCGGGGTCCGCGCCGAGGCGAGCGCCCGCGCCGCCCACACGAGCGGCACCTCGCCCAGCCGGCGATGGTCCCACCCGAGCTCGAGGACCCCGGCGCGCCCGCCGTGGCCCACCTGCCAGCCCGCGGCGAGCGAGCCGGCGGTGACGTCGTAGGCCTCGTGGGTCCGCTGGCCGGTGAGCAGGCCCGACGCGCGAGCGTAGAAGCCCTCCTCGCCGCCGGGCGCGAAGGTGAGCGCGGCCGCGAGTCCCGCGTTCGCGTCGGAGGCGCCCGACGGCATCGGCGAGCCGCCCGGCGCGAGGTCCACGTTCGAGTCCCAGCCCGCCTCGAGCGCCAGCGACGCGACGAGCCGCCCGGTCCGGCGGGCCGTGCGCGACAGCTCCGCCGCGAGCGGGGCGAGCCGGGCGTCGGCTGCGGCGGCGTCGAGCAGCGTCGCCGCCTCGTCGCCGCGCCCCCGCCGCAGGGAGAGGAGCCCCAGGAAGAAGCGCGCCGGCGCGCGGGTGCCCGGGTCGGCCGCGGCCTCGGCGAGCAGCGGGCCGGCCCCCGCGTCGTCCCCGGCCTCGTAGCGGCAGATGCCCGCGAGGAGCGCCGCGGCGTGGTCGCCGCCGGCGCGCGCCTCCTCGAGCGGGCCGAGCGCCTCCGCGCAGTTCCCTGCCCGCACGAGCGCGAGCCCCCGCTCGAACGGCCCGGGGTGCGGCCCGCGGCACAGGGCCTCGAGCGACGCGCGCGCACGCGGATCGGTGGGGTCCCGCTCCGCTGCCGCCCGCCACGCCGCGGCGGCGGTGTCGGCGCGGCCCGCGGCCTCCTCCGCCTCGGCCACCGCGCGGTAGTCCGCCGCCGCGCCGGGGTCCGGGCTCGCGGCCGCCTGCACCGGCGCGCAGGCTGGACCGCCCGGGAGCGCCGGCTCCCCGCCGGGGCCCGCCGCGAGCGCGAGCGCGAGGACGAGCGCCGTCACGGGCGGCGCTCCGTGGCGGCCTTCGCCGGGATGGGGCGGCCGAGCCGCGCGTCGCCCTCGGCGACGCCGAAGCGATCCGCCCGCCGCTGCCCGAGGGCGCGCGCCTCGCGCGCGTGGGCGAGGGCGAGCGCGGTCCGCCCGGCCGCCGCGTGCGCGTCCGAGCGCGCGAGGTACCACTCGATCGCGTCCCGCGGCGGGTCGCGCGGGATGGCCGCGGCGATGTCGGCACGGACCTTCGCGGCCTGCTCCGCGATCCGCGGGCCGGTGCGCGGCCCGATGCGCGCGAGGAGCTCGTCGGCCTGCAGGTAGAGGCGAGCGCCGTAGCAGGCGAGCGCGTGGTAGTAGTCGAGGAGCGCGTCGCGCCCGCCCTGCGGGGCCGGCCCCCCCTCGAACAGCTCGAGCGCCTCCTCCTCCCGCCCGAGCTTCACGAGCGAGGCGGCGACGTAGCCGCGCGCCTCCGCGGCGCCCTGCCGCTCCGCGACCCGGAACTCGACGAGCGCCTCCGCGAAGCGGTTCTCCCGGAACAGCCTCGCCCCCGCGAGCACGTGCGCGTCCGCCGCGGGCGGCTCCGCCGCCAGCAACGACCCGATGAGCACGGCCACGCCGGGGAGTAGGGGCATCAGGCGTCAGGGACCACGAGGGGGCTTCGGAGGCTTGTTCTTCTGCTTGTTCCGCGCCTCCGCGGCGCGAGCCTGGCCAGCCGCCTTCCCGGCTTCGGCCTGGGCCGCGCTGGCCGCCTTCTCGGCCGCGCGCTCCGCTGCGCGCGTGGCCGCCTCGGCATGCGCCGCCGCCGAGCGTCCGTGCTCGGCCGCCGCGTCGCTGGCCTCCCGCATCGCCTCGCCCTGCTTGCCGTGAGCGATCTCCTGCTGCACCTCCACCGCGCGATCGGCCGCCCGGCTCGGGAGCGCGGGCGGTGCGACCGGGACGCCGGCGCGATCCGCGAGGGCATCGCGGGCGGCCTTGGTCGCGGCGTCGTCCGCGCGCGCCGGCGAGGCGGCGGCGAGGACGGCGGCGGTGGAGAGGAAGAGGAGGTGACGCTTCATGGCCTTTTCGTGGTCCGCTCGGGGTCCCGTGGTCGGGGCCTCGACGCGCTTCCACAGCGAAGAGCAACCGGCGTGCCGCTCCACCTCCCCTCGTTCTGGAGGTCGCGCGGGCGCCGCCGGCAGCGGCGGGTCGCGTCAGGAGTCTACCGGATCCCGGCGGTTAGGCGAGCCGACCGCCAGGGCGGGTCCGTGGAGCACCCACGCGGCGGATGTGCGCCTTCACCGTCGGCGATGACGCGGAGAGCCGGTCAGGTACGGCCACATGTCCCGTTCCGTACGTCCCACGAAGGCCGGAGCATCGCCCGACCGCGGTGGAGCCCCGGGAACTGACGAACTTGCGGGCGCGCGGCGGCCGGGAACGGGCGTTGCAGTCGAGCGCCGGCACCGGAAACACCGCAGGTCAACTGGTCCCGAGAGGAACACGCATGAGCTCGCCTCGCCTCACCCTCGCCGCCGCCCTCGCCGTCGCCGTCGCGGCCTGCGGCCAGACGTCGACGTCCTCGCAGGGCAGCCGGATCACCGTGCTGCTCAAGGACGCCCCCGCCCCGGTGGACAAGGCGGTCGTCACCATCACCCAGGTCTCGCTCCAGGGCGCGAACGGCGCCGTCGTCCTCTCCGACAAGACCGTCACCACCGACCTCCTCACGCTCGCGAACGACGTGAACACGCTCGTCGACGGCAAGGAGATCCCGGCCGGCACCTACACGCAGCTCCGCTTCCAGATGAGCGGCGGGTACCTCGAGGTCGGCGGCAAGATCTACGCGTCGGCGCCGGACTACGAGGGGCTCCCGGCGGGCGCCGTCGTGGACGGCGAGCTCCGGATGCCGAGCTTCGGCCAGTCGGGCCTCAAGGTGATCCTCCCGGGCGACGCGCTCGTCGTCGGCGCCGGGACCACCACCGTGCTCGTGGACTTCGACGTCGCGCAGAGCTTCGGCCACGTGGCCGGCTCGAGCGGCGCGTGGGTCATGCACCCGGTCGTGAAGGGCACGATCATCGACGAGGCGAAGCCGACCGACCTCACGGTCACGCTCGGGCTCGGCGAGGGCGTCACCCTGCCCCAGGGCGTCACGCTGGCCGGCTTCTCCGCGGTGCTGACGCCGAAGGCCGGCGGCACCGACGTCGTCGTCCCGCTCGCCGACGACGGCACCGGCTTCGCCGCGAAGTTCCTGTTCCTCACCGCCGGCGACCACGTCGTGACCTTCAAGGGCCCCACCGGCTACGTCTTCGTCACCGACCCCGTCACGCCCTTCGACGTGACCATCGTGGCGGAACAGTCGGCGAGCCTCGCCTTCACGCTCAAGTCGATCACGGCGGCGACCAACCTGTAGGGGAAGCGACTCCGCGCACGCGGACCGGAGGGGCCGGCTCCCGTCACGGGGCCGGCCCTTCGCACGTCCGGAGGGCGACCGGGCCGGGCTCTGGCCGGGCCGGACCGTCCGGAGACTTTACGCTGCGTCGCGCGCGCCGCCGTCGCGTCGTGGCGACGCGCGATGGCGACCCCGGGCGGTGGGGCGCGAACCTCGGGGCAGCGGTCTCCCCCGGAGGTGCTCCGTGCCCGTCCGCCTCGCCCTCGCCGCCCTGCTGCTCCTCCCCTCGCTCGCCCGCGCGGACGAGCCCGCCCGCGCCGTGGAGCGGAGCGCCGTGCGCGTCTACGGCTCCATCGCGCTCGGCGCGGCCGGCTTCTTCGAGCTCACGCCCGCGGCCGGCCCCTCGGGCCAGGCCTCGAAGGCGGAGAACGGCCCCTACCTCGAGGCCTCGATCGACCTCGAGCTCGGCGGTGCGGGGGTGCGGTGGTTCGTCGACCTCGCCGCCAGCGCACGCAAGGAGCTCGTCGCGAAGGCGAACGGCTACGCGGCCGGCCCGTGGGTGCTCGTCGAGGCCGGGACCGGTGACCCGCGCGTCGGGCCCTTCCCGTTCGACACGTACTTCCACACCGACGCCGCCGCGGTCCGGACCGGGCCGAAGCTCGTGCTGGGCGAGGGACGGGTCCGGCCCTGGATCGGGGCGGCGATCGGGTGGTGGTCGTGGACGGTGGAGTACGCGAACGCCGACCGGACGAAGCGCTACGGCAAGGACTCCGGCTCGGCGTTCGGGCTCTCGTACATGGGGGGCGTCGAGCTCTGGGTGACCGAGGGGTTCGCGCTCGACGTGTTCGCGGACGTGGCGTCGCCGGTCGCGAAGATCCGCATCGACGACCTCTTCCAGCCCGGGTGGACCTGGGAGAGCACGACCGGCAACCACGTCATGGGCCCGTACCGCTTCGCGCTGGCCGGCCGGGCCGCGTTCTGACGACGCCTACTTCTGCGTCACCTTCGGCTGGGCCTTCACGATCTCGAGCTCGAACGAGAGGGTGACCTCGTCGGCGACGACCGGGCCGGCCTCGACGACCTTGCTCCAGGCGAGGCCGAACGCCTTGCGGTCGATCTTGCCGGTCGCGGTGACGCCGCGGCGGGTCTCGCCGTACATCCCCTTCACCTCGGGGCTCAGCTCGACGTCGAGCACGACCGGCTTCGTGACGCCGCGGAGCGTGAGGTCGCCCGTGACGGCGAGCTTGCCCGGGCCGGCGGCGGCGACCTTCGTGGACTTGAACGTGACCGTCGGGTTCTTCGCGACGTCGAAGAAGTCCGGGGAGCGGAGGTGGCCGTCGCGGTCGGCGACGCCGGTGTCGATCGTGGCCGGGTCGATGGTCGCCTCGACCGTGGACTTCGTGAGGTCGGCGTCGTCGAGGACGACCTTGCCCTCGTACTTCTTGAACTCGCCGCGGACCGTCGAGATGACGAGGTGCTTCACGGCGAAGCCGACCCGGGAGTGCATCGGGTCGACGTTCCAGGTGGAGGTGCCGGCGGAGGCGAAGGCGGGGGCGAGGGCGGCGACGACGAGGAGCAGCTTCTTCATGGGGGAGATCCTTTCGGGTCGGTGTTCGATGCGCTGACCCGCGTGATCTAGCCGCCCATGGCGCCGTTCCGCCAGGCGATGGCGAGCACTTCAGTGTTGCGAGGATGGAACAGAAGGACTCAGGATCAAGATCAGACTCCGACACCGACTCCGGCTCTGACTCCGGCTCTGACTCCGACTCGGAGACGGACACGGAGACGGACACGGAGACGGAGACGGAGACGGAGACGGAGACGGAGACGGAGACGGGAACGGAGGCGGGGGCGGGGGCAACCGGCACGTTTCGGCTGCCGACCAGCTCTCCCGCGCGGCGTCCTCCGTCCCGCTGAACCTCGCGGAGGGCAACCGCCGCGTCGGCAAGGACCGGCTCCACGCGTTCCGCATCGCGGCGGGCAGCGCGGACGAGGTCCGGGCCTCGATCCACGTCGCGCTGGCGTGGGGGTACGTCGCGCCCGAAGACGCGGCGGCCGCGCTCCGCGCGTGCGACCGGCTCCTCGGCATGCTCTGGCGGCTGACCGCGCCACGGGCGGCGTAGCCGCTGGCCGGGCGGGGCCGGCATGGCCCCGCCCGGTGAGCCCTCACCGC
>JAXLYA010000008.1:0-339830 GCA_046351695.1 Anaeromyxobacter sp.
GGAACCCCCGCCACGCCGGGAGCATGGCGGCGAGGAGGGCGGCGTTCCCCGCGGCGGCGCGCGCCTCGAGCACGGCGCGCTACCCCCGGAGCAGCCGGCGCCCGGCGCCGGAGAGGTTCTCCGGGGAGACCTCGCAGAGGCACGCGAGCTCGTCGCCGCGCGCGTGCCCCGGGTCGAGCCGCGCGAAGAGCTCGACCGCGGGGTCGCGGAGCCGCGCCTCGGTCACGTCCCCCACCCCGGGCTTCAGCCGGTGGACGGAGCGCTCGAGGCGGATGACCCCGGTCGCCGCGTCGAAGCGCGCGCCGTACCGCTCACGCGCCACGAGCGCCAGGCGATCGGCGAGGTCGGGCGCGGCCTCGCCCGCGGCGGGGTGGTGGCGGCGGAAGAGCGTCGCCATCACCCGGTAGGTGCGGTGGCCGGACGCGATCAGGAACCAGTCGAGCGGGTCGCCCGGCGCCTCGGCAGCCGCGGCGAGCGCGCTCCGGAGCCAGGTCCGGATCGCGACCGGCGAGCGCCACGCCACGGGGTCCACGATGGTGTCGCCGCTGAAGAGCACGCGCCGGCCGGTCGCCGCCGAGCGGTAGGCGAGCAGCGTCGAGAAGCCGCGCACCGCGCCCGTGCCGTCGGTGACGAGGATGACCCGGTCCTTCTCGTCGAGGTCGCGCTCGAAGTCCTCCCTGCAGACGCCGTCGTAGTGGCGCTCGAGGAGCGCGAGCATCCCGGCGCGGGTGGCGCGGTCGAGCAGGCGCACGGGCACGCAGGCGCCGGAGAGGGCCTCCCCGGGAGGGACGGGCTTCTCGAGCGACGGCGACCGGACGGCGGGCGCGGCGAGCGTGGAGACGGTCACAGGAGGGCGACCTCCGGCGCGAGCGGGCGGCCGTCGAGCGCCGCCACGCGGGCGGCGCCCCCGGCGCGGTGGACGGCGAAGACGGTGGACGGGTAGGCGCGGTGGCGGTGGCGGCGCGCCTCGGCGAGGAGCGGATGCCCCGCCGCGAGCCCGAGGAGCAGCACCCTGAGGCCGCGCCGGTGCGCCTCGCCCAGCGCCGCGTCGAGGAGCAAGCGGAACGCGGCGGGGTCGTCGCCGCGCGCGTGCGCGAAGGCGAGGAAGCCCGCCGCGAGGGTCTCGCCCACCGCCGGCAGGAGCGCCGCGCCGCCGGGGACCCAGGCGAGGAGCGGCCGCGCGAGCCGGACGGCGCGGGAGTGGCCGCGCACCACCGTCTGCTTGAACGCCCGCTGGTCCCAGAGCGCGCCCGCGGCGGCGACGGCGCCGCGCTCCTCCACGAGGAGGAGGTCGCCCGGGCCGAGCCCGCGCGCACGCGCCGGGCCCGCGAGGCGCGCCGCGTCCAGCCGGGGCGCGAGCTGGAAGCGGCGGGCCTCGCCGTCGAGGAACGCGGCCACCTCCGGGAGACGCTCCGGCGGGCAGGCCCGGGCCGCCGGCGCGCGCCGAGCCGGGCGGGTCGGAAAGGCGAAGGTGACGAGCTCGCCGAGCGGCCGGTACGTCGGCACCCCCGCGCGGCCGCTCCCGAGGAGCCGGCGCGCCCGCGGGTTGTCGCCCACGATCGAGGTGAAGTCGAAGGGCAGCTCGTCCGGGCCGCGCGCCGCCTCGAGCCGGCGGAACCCGTCTCCGAGCAGCGCGAGCCCGCCGCGCGCGCCGGCCTCGATCCGGAGCTGCCCGAGGTAGCCCACCCGGGCCGGCGCTCCGTCCACCCAGACGTCCCGCACGGCGCGCGCCGCGAAGCCGACCACCCGCCCCTCGCGCCGGCCCACCACCACCGCGTGGCGGTCGCCCTCGACCTCCGCCGCGTGGCGCCAGTCCGGCTCGCGCTCGAACGCGAGCGAGAGCGGCCCGGGGAACGGCGTCTCGCGCAGGAGCCGCCGCAGCTCCGGCTCGTCGGCGGCCGCCATCGGCCCGAGCTCGATCGTCGCGCTCACGCGGCCTCGACGAGCTCCGGCGAGGCCGAGGCGTCGCCGAGGGGGTGGCCGTCGCGGAGCGCGATCTCGTCGTGGTGCATCACGTTCGCGAAGAGGTAGCCCGCGGCGCGGCGGAGCGTGGCGCGGTTCCCGGGCGCGAGCAGGCGCGCCGCGGTGGAGCGCCAGGAGTAGAAGTCGCGGCGGGCGTCCAGGCAGGCGGAGCGGAGCGCCTCCGGGCTCATCCGCACCGGCCGGTAGGCCACCTGGCCGAAGCGGTAGGCGGGGTCGAGCCACCAGCGGTCGAAGAGGAGCCGGCCCTCCCTCGCGAGCCGGTCGTGGAGCGGCGTGCCCGGGAACGGGGTGAGGTGCGCGAAGGCGGCGAGGAACATCCCCGACTCCTTCGCGAGCGCGAGGGAGGGCGCGAAGGCGTCCGGGCCGTCCTGCTCGTAGCCGGCGACGAAGGTGCCGTAGACCGCGATGCGGTGCCGGCGGAGGTTCGCGAGCGCGCGCGCCACGCGATCGCCGCCGTTGAAGGTCTTCCCCATGGCGCGGAGCACCTCGGGATCGGTCGTCTCGAGCCCGACGAGCACGCCCTGGCAGCCGCTCCGCGCCATCCGCGCGACGAGGTCCTCGTCGAGGGCGGCGTGGATGGAGCACTGCGAGATCCAGGGCGCCCGCACGGTCGCGAGCCCGTCGAGGAGCTCCCTCGAGCCCGCGAGGTCGGCGGTGACGTTGTCGTCGACGAGGAACACGAGCGGCCGCTCCGCCCAGGCGGCGGCGACGTCCGCCACCACCTCGTCCACCGGCCGGGCGGTCCGCGACTGCCCGTAGGCCGACTGCACCGCGCAGAACTCGCAGTGGTACGGGCAGCCGCGCCCGGACTCGACGAGGCCGATGGGGAGGTAGCGGCGGCCGCGGTAGAGCGTGCGGTCCGGCCGGACGCCGCGCAGCGCCGGGCGGGAGGCGGCGCGGTAGACGCGCTCGCCGCGCCCATGCCGCCAGTCGTCGACGACGCGCGGCCAGAGCAGCTCCGCCTCCCCCACCACCGCCGAGTCGGCGTACCGCGCGACCTCCTCGGGCTGGAGCATCGCGTGGAAGCCGCCCATCACGACCGGCACGCCGCGGCGCCGGTACGCGCTCGCGATCTGGTACGCGCGCCGGGCGGTGTAGGTCTCGACCGAGATCGCGACGAGGTCGGTCGGTGCGTCGTACGGGATCTCCTCCATCCGGTCGTCGTGCAGCACGACCTCGACGTCGCGCGGCGTGAGCGCCGCCAGCACCGCGAGCTGGAGCGGCTCCATCTGCCAGCTCCGGAGGTACCGCTCGCCCGGGCGCCGGCCGATGCAGGGCTGCACGAAGCTCACGCGCACGGGGCCCTCCGCGGCTCGCCCTCGGGGGCGGCGACGGGGGGCGCCGCGACGGCGGCGGCCCCGGCGGCGGGCGCCGCGACGGCGATCGGCCCCCTCGCCGCGGCCCGCTCGAGCGGCGACGGCGGCGCCGGGCTGAAGCCGACGATCCAGTCGCAGGTGTAGAAGCGGTGGAGGTTGCGCGCGTAGAAGCGGTAGCCGAGGTTCGCGGCGAGGAGGAGGTGCGGGTCCACCCGCGAGCGCAGGAGCCGGGAGGCGATGCTCCGGAGCCGGTAGGCGTGGCGCCAGGCGCGCTGGTGCCCCTCCTCGAGCTCCTGCACCGTCATGTGCTTCGGCTGGAAGACGACGTGCTGCGCGTCGTAGAGTTCCCAGTTCCGGGTGAGGATCCGCCCCTCCGCGTCGAGCCGGCGGTGGAGCGGGGTGCCGGGGAACGGCGTCACGATGGCGAAGCGCGGGAGGTCGATGGCGGCCTCCACCGCGAAGCGCGCGGTCTTCTCGAAGACGTCCGGCGTGTCGTCGTCGAGCCCGAAGGCGAAGCAGCCCATGAGCGCGATGCGGTGCCGGTGGAGGTCGGCGACGAGCGCCTTGTAGCGCTCGGGGTCGTTGAAGCCTTTCCGCGTCTTCGCGAGCGACGCCTCGCAGAGCGACTCGAGCCCGATGAGGAGGCCCGCGCAGCCGCTCCGCGCGGCGAGCCCGAGGAGGTCCCGGTCGAGGCCGATGAGGGTCGTCGCGAGGCCGTACCAGCGGATGCGGAGCGGCACGAGCGCCTCGAAGAGCCTCGACGCGTAGCGGGGGTCCGAGACGAGGTTGAGGTCGATGAAGAGCACCTTCGGCGCGCCGAAGCGGCGGATGTCCTCGACCACGTCCTCGACCGGCTTCTGGTACTGCTTGCGCCCCCAGGCGGCGGGCGCGACGCAGAACTCGCAGTCGTGCGCGCAGGAGCGGGTCGCCTCGAAGACCGCGCGGGTGAAGTACTTCGCCGGGTCGAGGAGCTCGCGCCGCGGGAACGGCAGCCCCGCGAGCGAGAGGTCCTGCCCCTGCGCGTAGCGCGGCGCGAGGCGCCCGGCCGCGAAGTCCCGCAGGAGCCGGGGCCAGGTCTCCTCGGCGTAGCCGGTGACGACCGCGTCGGCGTGGGCCTGCGCCTCGTCCGGCACGAGCGTCGGGTGCGGCCCGCCGAGGACCACGGTCTTGCCCCGGGCGCGGAGGCGGTCGGCGATGGCGTAGCCGCGGACGGAGGAGCCGGTGATGAGCGTGAGGCCCACGAGGTCGGCGTCGATCCGGTCCGGATCGACGTCCTGGATGCCCTCGTCGAGGAGCTCGACCTCGGCGTGCAGCTCGGGCGGGACGTAGGCGGCGAGCGTCGTGAGCGTGAGCGGGCCGTAGCGGAGCGAGCGGCCGAAGATGCCGCCGCGGTGCCGGTAGAGCGGACCCTTCGGAGAGACGAGCGCGATGCGCATGGGGCCTCCTCGGGAAGGATGCCGCGGGCCAGGGACGATGTGACGCCATGGTGGACCCTCCTGGGCACCCGGTCGAGACCGCCGTTGTCATGCGGACCGATACCCGGTCTCATGGCGCCATGCGCACGTTCTCCCTGACCCTGGCCCTCGCGGCCCTCCTCGCCTCGCCCCCGACGCTCGCCCACGAGCGCGTTCTCCTCGCCCAGTCCGGCAAGCCCGCCCCCGCGCCCGAGAAGATCCACCGGGTCGAGAAGCTCGCCGACGACGTCTACGCGATCATCACCGACCGCGGCGGCAACATGGGCCTCGTCGTGGGCGACCGCTTCTGCGTCCTCATCGACGACCAGTTCGAGCCGCTCGTGCCGGGGCTCCTCGCCGCCATCCGCACGGTGACGCAGAAGCCGCTCAAGTACCTCGTGAACACGCACCACCACGGCGACCACACCGGCGGCAACCTCGCGCTCGAGCAGCAGGTGCAGGTGATCGTCGCGCACGCGAACTCGCGGAAGAACCAGGCGGCCTCGCCCATGACCGCGGAGGCCGCGAAGAAGGGCGGGCTCCCGGAGCTCGTGTTCGGCGAGGCCGACCCGAAGGCGAAGGCGATGCTGGCGATCTACCTCGGCGGGATGGAGCTGCACCTCGTGCACAAGGCGCCGGCCCACACCGACGGGGACCTCATGGTCGGGATCCCGCAGCGCCGCGTGCTCTTCGCGGGCGACGTCTTCTTCAACGGGATGACGCCGTTCATCGACACCTCGGCGGGCGGCAGCCTCGCCGGCTACGTCGAGAACCTCGACTACCTGCTCTCGTTCGTCCCGGAGGACTCGAGGATCGTCCCGGGGCACGGCCCGGTCGGCACGAAGGCCGACCTCGCGCGCTCCCGGGACTTCCTCGCCGCCGTGCAGAAGCACGTGACGGCGAACCCGGGGAAGACCGGCGCCGAGCTCGCGGCGAGCTTCGACCGGAAGGCCTTCCCGGGCATCACCGACATCCCGAACTTCCTCTCCTGGGAGGCCTTCTTCGACCTCGCCGCCGGGCGGCTTCCCCAGCTCCCGAAGAAGTGAGACACACCGGCCCGGGCGCCCTCCCCCCGGAAGGCGCCCGGGCCGTCCTCGAACCCCGGCCCCTCTGGCCGGGCTCCTAGAACATCATCTGGACGAACACGTACGCCTTGTCGCCCGTCTTCACCGACTTGTCGGAGTGGTCGAGCTCGTAGTTGAAGATGATGCGCGAGCTCACCGGCGCCACGATGTCGTAGTAGGCGCCGACGGTGGTGCGGCGGTTGAAGTTGCCCTTCACGTGCTCGTTGCGGTCGTACTGCTCGACCCGGAGGATCGGGCCGGCGCCCCACGGGGTCTTCCCGAAGATGCCGGCGTACCAGCCGTCGGCGTTGAACGAGCTCCGCTTCTCGGCGAGGACGGCCGCGGTGCCCGTGCCGGTCGTCGTGAAGGCCTGCTGGTCCTTCTCGGAGCGGATCCACTCCGCCGCGCAGAAGAACCAGGGCGTGTCGACCTCGACGTCGCCGCCGTAGGTGAGGAACCACTGGTAGGTGTCGTCCACGCGGGTCCCGATGCCGTCGAACTTGGCGTTCGCGCCGGTCGCGACGACCTGCTGGCCGTTGCCGATCGAGAGGCCGGCGCGCACCGTCGCCGGGCCGACCTTCGTGGAGGCGCCGCCGCGGGCCCAGAGGTTCTTCTGCTCGAGGTCGTCCTTCTTGTTCGGGCCGACGCCGTTCACGAAGGAGGCGTTCAGCTCGGCCTTCACCGGGCCGACGTCCCAGGC
The DNA here is from genome assembly GCA_046351695.1 of Anaeromyxobacter sp. Lineage (GTDB taxonomy): Bacteria > Myxococcota > Myxococcia > Myxococcales > Anaeromyxobacteraceae > Anaeromyxobacter. The sequence continues at coordinate 6,518 of JAXLYA010000008.1, forward strand.
CCCGATCACGCCCAGGCCGGCGTCGCGGCTGTCGGACGCGGTCGAGGCGGTGGCGACGGTGGTGGCGCGCGCGAGGAAGTTCACGACGTAGGAGCTGTTGACCCAGAGGAGCTTCGTGTCGCTCTCCGGCTGCTCGTAGCCGAACGGGGTCTTCCACTGGCCGAACCGGAGCTCGAGGCCGGGGAGGCCCGGCACGTTCTTCAGGTTCGCGTAGGCGTCCTTGAGCGCGGTGTCGGCGCCGTCCCAGAGGATGTTGAAGCCGGTGTACGGCGTCACGTCACCCTTCACGCCGATGCGGGCGCGGCGGAGCTCGAAGGTGCTCGTCGGCTTCGTCGGGGCCGGCGGGTCGAGGCGCGACCACTGCGCGTCGATGAAGCCCCACACGGTGAACTTCGGGAAGGCCGGCTTCGCGGCCTCCGGCTTCTTCTCCGGGGCGGGCGCCGGCGCGGGCTGGACGGCGGCGGGCTGGGCGGCGGCCGCCGGCTCCGCGGCGGGCGTCTGGGACAGGATGACTGCCACGAGCAGCGAAGTGATCACGAGAGGGCCCCCTTGTTCGCCCCGGTGACGAACCGGTGGCGGTCATGTGGCGGGGGAGACTACCCTCACGGATCGTCACCCCGCGTGCCGCAAGGTGACGCACCATCAGCGCTGCGCTGATGACCGGGCGAGGTGCCCGTTTACACTGGGTTCGAGGCCCGGGAGCTGTAACGAAGCCGTTACGCCTCGCCGCCGAACACGCGCCCGAAGATGTAGTCCACGTGGCGCATGTGGTGCTCGAGGTCGAAGCAGGCGTCGATCTCGGCCGCGGAGAGGTGCCGCGCGACGTCGGCGTCGGCCTTGAGGGCGGTCTTGAAGTCGACCTTCTCCTCCCAGACCTTCATCGCGTTCCGCTGGACGTAGACGTAGCCCTCCTGCCGGGCGACGCCCTTGTTCACGAGCGCGACGAGCACGCGGCCGGTCTCGTAGAGGCCGCCGGTGAGGGCGAGGTTCTCCCGCATGCGCTCGGGGTAGACGCGCAGGTTCTCCATCATCCCGGCGAAGCGGTGGAGCGAGAAGTCGAGCGTGACCGTCGCGTCGGGGCCGACGACCCGCTCGACCGACGAGTGGCTGATGTCGCGCTCGTGCCAGAGCGCCACGTCCTCCATCGCGGCGACCGACCACGCGCGCAGGAGGCGGGCCTGGCCGGTGAGGTTCTCGGAGAGGATGGGGTTCCGCTTGTGCGGCATCGCCGAGGAGCCCTTCTGCCCCGGCGTGAACGGCTCCTCGGCCTCGCGGACCTCGGTGCGCTGGAAGTGCCGGACCGCGGTGGCGTGCTGCTCGAGGGTCCCGCCCGCGAGCGCGAGCGCGGTGAAGTACTCGGCGTGGCGGTCGCGGTTCACGACCTGGGTGGCGGCGCCCTCGGCGCCCTCGAGGCCGAGCCGCTCCATCACGAAGGCCTCCACGCGCGGGTCGAGCGACTGGAACGTGCCGACCGCGCCGGAGATCTTGCCGACCGCGACGGTGCGCCCGGCGCGCTCGAGGAGCGACCGGCGCCGGGTCCAGGCGTCGTACCAGCCCGCGAGGACGAGGCCGAAGGTGGTGGGCTCGGCGTGGATGCCGTGGCTGCGGCCCATGAGCGGGGTCCGCCTGTGCTCGAACGCCCGCTTCTTCAGGGCCGCGAGCACCCGGTCCATGCCGGAGAGGAGGAGCGCGGTCGCCTCCCGGAGCTGCACGGCGAGCGTCGTGTCGAGCACGTCGGAGGAGGTCATCCCCTTGTGGAGCTGGCGCGCGGGGGCGCCGCCCTTCTCCTCGGCCCAGGTCAGGAAGGCGATGACGTCGTGCTTGACCGTGCGCTCGATCTCGTCGATGCGCGCGACGTCGGCCGCCGTGAAGGCGTAGCCGTCGAAGGTCTTCTTCAGCGCGGCGAGGTCCTCGGCCGGCACCTCGCCGAGGCGGACCATCGCCTCGCAGGCCGCCATCTCGACGTCGAGCCAGATCCGCAGGCGCCGCTCCGGCGCCCAGATGCGAGCCATCTCGGGTCGGGTGTAGCGCGGGATCATGTCGGGCTCCTGTCGGGAGGCTGCTCGAGGTTCAGTGCTTTCCGGTCGACCCGAAGCCGCCCGAGCCGCGGCCGGTCTCGGTGAGCTCGTCGACGAGCTCCACCTCGGCCTGCACCACGGGGGCGACCACGAGCTGGGCGATGCGCTCGCCGCGGGCGAACGAGACCGGCACCTGCCCGTGGTTCACGAGCAGGACGCCGATCTCGCCGCGGTAGTCCGCGTCGATCGTGCCCGGGGCGTTCACCATGCCGACGCCGTGGCGGGCGGCGAGGCCGGAGCGCGGCCTCACCTGCCCCTCGTGCCCGGGCGGGAGCTCCACGGCGAGCCCGGTGGGGACGAGCCGCCGCTCGCCGGGGGCGAGGGCGACGGGTTCGTCCGCGCGGAGATCCATCCCGGCGGCGCCGGGCGTCTCGTAGCGGGGGAGGTCGAGGGGCGGGCCGCGCTGGCCGACCCGCCGGAACCTGACCTTCACCGTCACGCGACCGGTCCCCTTACGACTTCGCCGGCTCGGCGGGGGCGGCGCCGGACGCCTTCGCGGCGTCGGCGAGCGCCTCCTTGCGGGAGAGGCGGATCTTCCCGGCGCGGTCCACCGAGATGACCTTCACCATGACCTCCTCGCCCTCGCTGAGCACGTCGGAGACGTTCTTCACGCGCTTGTCGGAGAGCTCGGAGACGTGGATGAGGCCGTCGGTGCCCGGGAACAGCTCCACGAAGGCGCCGAACTCGACGATCTTGCGCACCGTGCCCGTGTAGATGCGGCCGACCTCGGCCTCCTGGGTGAGGGCGCGGATCATCTTGATCGCCTCCTCCACCTTCTCGTTGTTCGAGGAGGCGATGGAGACCGAGCCGTCGTCCTCGATGTTGATCGAGGTGCCGGTGCGGGCGGTGATGTCCTTGATGGTCTTGCCGCCGGGCCCGATGATGTCCTTGATGCGCTCGGGGCGGATCTTGATGGTGGTGATCCGCGGCGCGTAGACCGAGATGGACTCGCGGGTCTTCGGGAGCGCCTTCAGCATCTCGCCGAGGATGTGCTTGCGGCCCGCGGCGGCCTGGTTGAGGGCCGTCTCGAGGATCTGCCGGGTCACGCCGGTGATCTTGATGTCCATCTGGATGGACGTGATGCCCGCGGCGGTGCCGCAGACCTTGAAGTCCATGTCGCCGAGGTGATCCTCGTCGCCGAGGATGTCGGACAGGATGGCGATCTTCTCGCCCTCCTTGATGAGGCCCATCGCGATGCCCGCGACCGGCGCCGAGATCGGCACGCCCGCGTCCATGAGCGAGAGGCAGCCGCCGCAGACGGAGGCCATCGAGGAGGAGCCGTTCGACTCCATGATGTCGGAGACGATGCGGACCGTGTACGGGAACTTGTCCTCGGCCGGCATCACGTAGCGGAGCGCGCGCTCGGCCAGCGCCCCGTGGCCGATCTCGCGGCGGCCCGGCGAGCGGAGGAACTTCGCCTCGCCGACGGAGAACGGCGGGAAGTTGTAGTGCAGCATGAACTTCTTGAAGATCATGCCGGTGAGCATCTCGACGCGCTGCTCGTCCTCGGAGGTGCCGAGGGTCGTGGCGACGAGCGCCTGCGTCTCACCGCGCGTGAAGAGGGCCGAGCCGTGCACGCGGGGGAGGAGCCCCACCTCGGAGGTGATCTTGCGGATGTCGGTCGGGCCGCGCCCGCCGATCCGCTTCCCCTCGTCGGTGATCATCTTGCGCATGTACTCGTACTTCACGTCCTCGTAGTAGCCCTTGATCTCCTTCTCGCGGGCCACGACCGCCGCGAGCTTCGCGGCGTCGCCGGCGGCCTCTTCCTTCAGGGCCGCCATCAGCTCCTTCTTGATCTCCGAGAGCCGGCCGTAGCGGTCGTGCTTCTCGTTGCGGGAGTAGGCCTCCTTCGTCTTCTCCCACGTGAGGGCCTTCACCTTGGCCTTCAGCTCCTCGTCCGCCTTCGGCGGCTCGAACGCGCGCTTCGGCTTCGCGCCGAACGCCTTCGCGAGCGCCTCCTGGGCGTCGAGCAGGTCCTTGATGGCGGCCTGGCCGAAGAGGAGCGCCTCGATCATGACGGACTCGGAGACCTCCTTCGCACCGCCCTCCACCATCACGATGGCGTCGCGGGAGGCGGCCATGACGACGTCGAGGTCGCACTCGGCGCGCTGGGCGATGGTCGGGTTGGCGATCAGCTCGCCGTTGAGGCGGCCGACGCGGACGCCGGCGATCGGGCCGTTGAACGGCACGTCCGAGCACTGGAGCGCGGCGGAGGCGCCGGTGAGCGCCAGCACGTCGGTGTCGTTCTCCTGATCGAAGGAGATGACCGACGCGATGATCTGCGTCTCGTTGGCGTAGCCCTCGGGGAAGAGCGGCCGGCACGAGCGGTCGACGATGCGCGAGGTCAGCGTCTCCTTCTCGGTCGGGCGGCCCTCGCGGCGGAAGAAGCTGCCCGGCACCTTGCCGGCGGCGAAGAGCTTCTCCTGGTAGTCGACCGTGAGCGGGAAGAAGTCGATGCCCTCCTTCTTCTCGGCGGCGGACACGACGGTCACGAGCACGATCGAGTCGCCCTGGCGGACCCAGACCGAGCCGTGCGCCTGCTTGGCGATCTTGCCCGTCTCGAGCAGGATCTCCTTGCCACCGACCTTGGCGGTCTTCTGGATGGGATTCACGAATGCACCTTTCCGGCCCCCTCGGCGCCTTCGGCGCCGTCTCTAGGGGACCCTGGGCCCGCGTGGCCGACCGAGCTCGGGGCCCGGGAGGTGCCTCTGTTCCTCACTGCGCGTCCCGTCGTCGGACGGGGGGCGGAGTCGGAAACGGAGGTTCTCCCCTCGGGTCCCTCGCGCGCTCCGGCCGTGCGAGCGCGTTCACTGCTTGTACGCCTCCGTACCCCGGAAGCGCTTGCGCCCCGGTCGAGGTGACCGGGGCGCCGCCCGCACGTCCGCTACTTGCGGATGCCGAGCTTGTCGATGAGGGCCTTGTAACGGGCCTCGTCGGTCTTGTGCAGGTAGTCGAGCAGCCGGCGCCGCTGGCCGACGAGCTTCAGGAGGCCGCGGCGGCTGTGGTGGTCCTTCTTGTGCGTCTTGAAGTGCTCGTTCAGGTACGCCATGCGCTCGGTGATGAGCGCGACCTGGACCTCGGGCGAACCCGTGTCCTTGTCGTGCTGCTTGAACGTCTTGACGAGCTCCTGCTTCTTCTCCGAGGTGATCACCTAAGCTGTCCTTTGCTGGGGCATTTCGGCGAGCCACCGCGGGGGCCAAGGTTGGGCCGCGGGCGGCAGTCCGCCGAGTGAGGACGGGTGTTTACGCGATCCCGGCCCCCCCGTCAACCGCCCGGAGGCGGCTCGGGAGGGAAGCCCCGGACCGGCCGTGCGCCGCCTCCGGAGATGGGCTTCAGGATCGCCACCAGCGTCCCGTCCGGCAGGAGCGCCCGCAGGAGCGGTCCGGGCGGCACGGGCCGCCTCAGGAACCGCCCGCACCACAGGTCCTGGGCCTCGCCCGCGTCGACCGGGACCGCCGGCAGGAGCCGCAGCGCCTCACCCGCGGGCACGAGCCTGCGGCGCAGGGCGGCCGGGTCGGTGCGACCCAGGGCGAGGGCCTCCTCGAGCGGGATGGCCGCCGAGAGGTCGAACCCGGACGCCTCGGTGCGGCGGAGGCCGGCGAGGTGGGCGGGGACGCCGATCCGCCGGCCGAGCTCGGCGGCCAGGGTGCGCACGTAGGTGCCCTTGCCGCAGCGGACCGCGAGCTTCGCGACGAGGTGCCCGTCCGCCGGCGCCGGCGCGAGCTCCACGAGCTCGAGCGCGTGCACCGTCACCCGGCGCGGCGTGCGGTCGACCTCCTCGCCCGCGCGCGCGGCCTCGAAGAGCCGGCGCCCGCCGACCCGGACCGCCGAGTACATCGGCGGCACCTGGTCGAGCTCGCCGACGAGGCCGGGCAGCGCGGCGCGCAGGGCGGCCTCGGTGACGGCGGCCGGGTCGCCGCGCTCGACGACCTCGCCCTCCCCGTCCTCGGTGGTGGTCGAGGTGCCGAAGGCGACGGTGGCGAGGTAGGCCTTGTCGCCGTCGGTGAGGTACTGCTGCAGCTTCACCGCGTCGCCGACGCAGACCGCGAGGACGCCGGTGGCGGTCGGGTCGAGCGTGCCCGCGTGGCCGGCCTTCGCGGCGCCGAACGCGGCGCGGACCGCCGCCACCACCTCGTGGCTGGTCGGGCCGGCCGGCTTGTCGACGACGAGGAGGCCTCCCTTCACGGCGCGGCCTTCACTTCCCCGCGTCCTTCTCGCGGGCCTCCTTGAGGAGGCGCTCGATGCGGTCGCCGCGCTCCACCGACTCGTCGTAGACGAAGCGCAGGTGCGGCGTGTGGCGGAGGCGCAGGTTCCGGGAGACCTCGCGCTGCAGGAACCCCGCCGCGGCGGCGAGCCCCTGCATGGTGCGGTCGCGCTCGGCCTCGGGCGCGTGGATGGAGACGTAGACGGTCGCCTCGCGCAGGTCGGGCGACATCTTCGCGCCGGTGACGGTCACGAAGCCGGTGACGCGCGGGTCCTTGATGCCGCCCTTCGCGAGGATGGCGGTGAGCTCGTGCCGGAACTCCTCGGCGACGCGGGCGGGGCGATCGTGGGCCATGTGCGGTTCTACCTCGGGTTCTCGTCGTCGTCGCGCCAGCCGTCGACGTCGGCGAGCGTTCCACCGCCGCCGTCCGTGCCGAGGCCGTCCGGGTAGGACGCGACCTCCACGTCCTGGCCGGTGATCATGATCTGCCCGCCGTGCATGGAGCCGACGAAGTCGGCCACCTTGTCGAGCGATTCGCGCACGAACGCGGGGTCGTTGCCCACCGCGGTCACGCCCACCACGCTCTTCTGCCACAGGTCGTTCTCGGCGACCTCGGCGATCGAGACGTTGAACTTCGCCTTCACCCGGTCGATGGCCGAGCGGACGAGGTGCCGCTTCGACTTCAGGGAGCCGGGCTCGGGGAGGTGGAGGGTGAGGCGCAGCACGCCGACGAACATGAGGGGCGGAGTCTAGTCCGGAGCGAGCCCTGCGACGAGGGGCCGGGGCATTTTCGACTGCGCGTCAGGGCTGCCGCGCAATCTCCTGCACGTCCGTTCACCACGCCTTGAATGTGTCTACAATCATGTCCACAATCCCGTTCGAGATTCGCTTCGCCAGAGGGGCGCTTCGAGAGGAGATCCTGTGAAGACCGTCCCCCTCCGTGAGGCCAAGCAGTCCCTGTCCGGTTACGTCGACCACGCGCAGCGTGAGCGCGTGCTCATCACCCGGCACGGTCGCCCGGCGGCGCTCGTCATCGGTGTGGAGGGGCGCGACCTCGAGGACATCATGCTCTCGTCCGACCCGGCCTTCTGGGAGCTCATCGAGACCCGGCGAAAGGAGCCCACGGTCTCGATGGCAGACGTGCGCAGCCGGCTCGGCATCCCCGGAGGCCCCGCGAAGACGAAGAAGCCGCGGGTGAAGCCCCGGCGGCGGTGAAGCTCGGCGCCTCCTCACTCCAGCCGCCGCGACACGAGCAGGACCTCGATCTCGCCCATCGAGCACTCCTGGCTCGACACCGGGTTGACGGTGATGACCTCGACCACGCCGCCGGTCCGGAGGAAGAACCGGATGTCGTGGACCTGGGTGAAGCGGTCCTTGCCGTCCTCGCCGGAGGCGAGGCGTGTCACTTCCGTGCGGTCGAGGTCGACCGCCTGCCGCTCCGCGAGGCCGGCGTCCACGACCGCGTCGAGGGCGAACCGCGCCGGCCAGCGGTCCCGGCCGGTGCAGTCGGGCGGCTCCGCCCGGGCGGTGGCGGCGAAGAAGAAGGCGAGCGTCGCGAGCTTCGTGCGCATGTTCTCCGGGAGTGCAGCTTCCGGGCCGGGGCGAGGAGGCCAGGCGGCGCAGACGTTTGCGCGCGGGCGTGTCCGGGTGGACGCAGGTACACCTGCCCGATCGGCAAGGGTTCGATGTCGTGGAGCCCAGGCCTGTTCCAGGCCGAACACGGCGGTGGACCCAGAGCACTGGGCCCCTCCGCGCAGACATCTGCCGAATTCAAGATGGAGCGGGGCCGCCCCTCGACTCCGCTGCCGCTTCGCGGCAGCTACGCTCGGGGCCAACGGCAGGGATGAGAGCGCCGCGCGGAACGGGTTCGCTCGCGGAAACGCCCGAAACGACACCGGGCGGCCACGCTCGTCGCGCAGCCGCCCGGCGGTGAGTCAGGAACTCGAGGACCGCTAGTCCAGGCTCGGGCGCAGCTCCTCGAGCTCGAAGACCTCGAGCTGGTCGCCGGCCTTCACGTCGGGGAAGTCGACCCCGATGCCGCACTCGAGCGGCGCCGCGACCTCGCGGACGTCGTCCTTGAGCCGCTTCAGCGAGGTGATCTTGCCGGTGTGCACCACCTTGCGCTCGCGGAGCACGCGGGCGTTGGCGTTGCGCTTCACGACGCCCTCGGTCACCGCGGAGCCGGCGATGGGGCCGAGCTTCGGGATGTTGAAGAGCGCGCGGACCTCGGCCTTGCCGAGCGGCTTCTCCCGGATGATGGGCTCGAGGAGGTTGATCATCTCGTCGCGGATCTTGTCGACGGCCTCGTAGATGATGCTGAACAGCAGGATCTTCGCGCCCTGCTGGCTCGCCATCTGGGCGACCTTCACCTCGGGCTTCGTGTTGAAGCCCACGATGACGGCGCTGCCCGCCGCGGCGGTGAGGATGTCGGACTCGGTGATGGCGCCGACGCCGGAGCTGAGGATGCGGATCCCCACCTTCTTCGTGGCGGCCTTCTCGAGCGCCTGCTTCACGGCCTCGGCCGAGCCCTGCACGTCGGCCTTCACCACGATGTTGAGCACCTTCGCGGCGTTGGTCTTGGCCTTCGCGAACAGGTCCTCGAGGGTGGCCTTCTTCGAGACCCCGAGCTCCTTCTGGCGGGCCTTGAGGGCCCGGTGCTCGGCGACCTCCTTCGCGGCGTTCTCGTCCTCGACGACGTTGAACTCGTCGCCCGCGACGGGCACACCGGAGAGGCCCAGCACCTCGACCGGGTAGCCGGGGCCGACGTCGTCCACCTGCTCGCCGCGCTCGTTCATCATGGCGCGGACGCGGCCGTGGTGGATGCCGGTGACGATCGGGTCGCCGACGCGGAGGGTGCCCTCCTCGACGAGGACGGTCGCGACCGGGCCGCGGCCCTTCTCGAGCTTGGCCTCGATGACGCGGCCGGCGGCGAGCGTCTCGGGGTTCGACTTGAGCTCGAGCACCTCGGACTGCAGCGAGATGTACTCGAGGAGCTCGGGGATGCCCTGCTTCGTGCGGGCGGAGACGGGCACCATGATGGTGGTGCCGCCCCACTGCTCGGCCACGAGCTCGTACTCGGTGAGCTGCTGCATGACGCGCTCGGGCGTCGCGCCCGGCTTGTCGATCTTGTTGATGGCGACGAGGATGGTCACCCCGGCGGCCTTCGCCGCCTTGATGGACTCGATCGTCTGCGGCATCACGCCGTCGTCCGCCGCCACCACCAGCACGACGAGGTCGGTCACCGCGGCGCCGCGCTGGCGCATGGCGGTGAAGGCCTCGTGGCCGGGGGTGTCGAGGAAGGTGATCGGGCCGTGCGGCGTGTTCACCGCGTAGGCGCCGATGTGCTGGGTGATGCCGCCGGCCTCGCCGGAGGCGACGTCCGCCTCGCGGATGGCGTCGAGGAGCGAGGTCTTGCCGTGGTCGACGTGGCCCATGACGGTCACGACCGGCGGGCGGATGACGAGCTTCGACTCGTCGACCTCGACCTCGGGGATGAACTCCTCGACCTCGAAGCCCTTCTTCTCGACCGTGAAGCCCTTCTCGAGGGCCAGCACGGCCGCGGTGTCGGCGTCGATCTGGGCGTTGATGGTGACCATCTTGCCCGACTGCATGAGCTTGCGGATGAGATCGGCGGCCTTGACGCCCATGGCCTGCGACAGCTCGGAGACCGAGATCGACTCCTCGATCCGGATCACCTTCTTGTGCTCGGCGCGCTCGGTGATCTGCGTCTTGGCTCCCTTCTTGGTCGGCTTCTTCTTCTTGCCGCGGATGGGGATGTAGGTGCGGTCGGCGGTCGCGGCCTGGAGGAGCTCGCGACCGGACATGTTCTTCGCGGCCTCCTCCGACACCGGGCGGCCGGTGCCGCGCCCCTTCTTCTTGTCGCGGCTGACGTCGATGAACTCGCGCTCGCGCCCGAGCATGCCCGGGACGACCTTGAGCTCGCGGACGGCGCCGAGGGCGCGGGGCCCGGGGGCCATCGGGAAGTTGCCGGGCGCGCGGGTCGGCGGCGTCACGCGGCGGACCGGGATGGTCGGGCGCGAGATGACGACGGCCTGCGTGGCGGTCGGGCGCAGCGTGCGCGGATCGATCGGCGGGCGCGGCGGCGCGGCGGGCGCGTGCGGCGCGCCGGCCGCCATCGGGGCGTGCGCGGGCGCCCGGCGGGTGCGCGCCGGCAGGGTGCGCGCCGGCGGGATGGGCGGCCGGCGGGTGCGCCTGCGGGACGTGCGGCGCGGGCGGGTGGGCGGCGGGCGCGTGCGGCGCGGCGGGCGCCGGGGCCTTCGGGGCGGCGGCCGCGGGGGCCGGCGCCGCGGCGGGCGCCGGCGGCGTCTGCGGTCGCGCCGGCGGCCGGCGCGGCCTCGGGCGCGGGCGACGGAGCCGGGCGCGGCCACGGCCGGCTCGGGCGCGGCCTGGGCCGCGATGGCCGGGGCGGCGGGCTCCGGCGCGGCGACCGGCTCGGGCGCGGGCTCCGGGGCCTCGACGTACTCGGGCTCCGGCGCGGCGACCGGCTCGGGCGCGGCGGCGACCGGGGCGGGCGCGGGGGCCGGCGCGTCGTGGGCGCGCTTGCGGACGACGAAGCCCGGGCCGGACGGCTTCACGGGCGCCGGCTTCGGCTTCTTCTCGTTCAGGATGCGCTCGTACGCGGAAGCCGCCTGGTCGTCCTCCAGCGTGGACGAGTGGCTCTTCACGTCGTAGCCGAGCGCGTGGAGCTTGTCGACGAGCTCCTGGTTGCTGAGCTCGATCCCGTGCTCCTTGAGCTGCTTTCCGAGCTCGTGGACCCGCTTCTTGGACATTGCGTTGACTCCTAATCCTTACGCGCGTTTCCCGTCAACCCGACGCGGAGCGCCGACTCGTCCACCGCCACGTCGAGGCGACGGAGCGCCCGGGGGATCGCGCGCCGCTTCACGGCCGCGGACAGGCAGGTCTCGCGCCCGTGCAGCCAGGCGCCCCGCCCTCCCCGCGTCTTCTCGCGATCCACGATCACCCGGTTCTCCTCCACCGCGATCCTCGATAGCACCGACCGTTCGGCCTGCTTCCCGCAGCCCACGCAGGTCCGGACCGGGGTCAGATGGGCCCCGCCGCGCCGCCGCGGAGCTTCTCGGCGTCGAGCTCGGCGCGGAGCTTCGCCTCTTCCTCGAGGTAGACGCCCGCGGCGTGCTTGATCTGCCGGACCTTCTTGATCCCGAGGCCGCTCGAGTCGGCCAGCTTGTTCATGTCGGTCTCGGCGTGGATCGCCTCGACCGTCGGATAGCCGGCGTTCTTGAGCGCCTCGATGGTCTTCTCGCCCACGCCGCGCACCCGGGCCATCCGCTCGTCCTGCGAGAGCGAGTCGGGGTGCCGGCGGGCCTCGGCGATGCGGGCCGCCTCGCGCTCCTGCTCGAGCTGCATCTCCTTCTCGGCGTCCACGATGGCCTGCTCGCGGGCCCGCTTCTGCAGGTCCGGGATCATGTCCATCGTGAAGCCCGGGAACTGGGTCAGCATCTCGGGCGCGGCGTTGGCGACGTCCTGCGCCTTGCGGAAGCCGTGGGCGTAGAGCATCTCCTGCGTCTGCTCGGGGATGTCGATCGCGCCGAAGCTCTCGATCGCGAACTCGTGCATCTCCTTCACGCGCGACTCGGAGTTGATGTCGAGCTTCCACCCGGTGAGCTGGGAGGCGAGGCGCACGTTCTGGCCGCGGCGGCCGATGGCGAGCGAGAGCTGGTCGTCGGGGACGATGATCTCCATCGCGCCGTTCTGCTCGTCGAGGAGCACGCGGCTCACCTCGGCGGGCGCGAGCGCGTTGCACACGAAGCGGGCCGGATCCTCGTCCCAGGGGACGATGTCGATCTTCTCGCCGCGGAGCTCCTGCACGACCGCCTGCACGCGGGAGCCCTTCATGCCGACGCAGGCGCCGACCGGGTCGACGTCGCTGTCGCGCGAGGAGACCGCGATCTTGGCGCGGCCGCCCGGCTCGCGGGCGGCGGCCTCGATGACCACCACGCCCTCGGCGATCTCCGGGACCTCCATCTCGAAGAGCTTGCGGAGGAGCTCGACCGAGGCGCGGCTGAGGATGATCTGCGGCCCCTTCGACTCGCGGAGCACGTCGACCACGAACGCCTGGACCCGGTCGCCCGCGCGGTAGCTCTCGCGGGGCACCTGCTCGCGGACCGGCAGCACCGCCTCGGCGCGGCCGAGGTCGACGATGACGTTGCCGCGCTCGAAGCGCCGCACGATGCCGGTGATGACCTCGCCCTTGCGGTCCTTGTACTCGTTGAAGACGTTCTCGCGCTCGGCGTTGCGGGTCCCCTGGATCATGACCTGCTTCGCGGTCTGGGCCGCGATGCGCCCGAACGAGCGCCGGTAGGTCTTGAGCTTCAACAGGTCGCCCCACTGCTCGTCCTGGGCGCGCGCCTCGGCCTCGTCCTCGGCCCGGTAGTAGATCGGGAAGTCGAGCTCGTCGCCCGGCTCCACCTCGATGCCCTTCTCGTGCGCGACCGACACCGGGATCATGTTCACCGGGTCGGCGATGGGCGCCTCCTCGGTCGGCTCGGCGACGATGGTGAGGACCTGGAAGAGGTCGACCTGGCCCTTGTCCTCGTCGTACTTCGCCTTGACGTTCCGCTCCATGCCGAAGTGGCGCTTGGCGGCGGAGGCGATCGCCTCCTCGAGGATCTCGATCAGCTTGGGCCGATCGATGCCCTTGTCCTTGGCGACCTGGTCGAGGATGAGGTTCAGGTTCACGTTCTGCTGCATGGTCAGTCCTTCCTGCGGAGATCGGCCTCGACGTCGTACTCGAGGTGGGCCTTCGCGATCCGGTCGTGCGGGATGCGGTGGAGGGTGCCGTCCACGTCGACGAGGACGGAGCGGTCCTCGAAGCCGCGGAGCACGCCGGTCCAGCTCTTGCGGGCGGGGGAGCCCGGCGCCGTGTCCGCGAGCGGACCGTACGCCTTCACCACCACCCGCTGGCCGGCCCAGCGGACGAAGTGCTCGGGCTTGCGCAGCGGACGATCGAGCCCCGGCGAGGAGACCTCGAGGTCGTACGCCGGCTCGATGAAGTCCTCGACGTCGAGCATGGGCTCGACCGTGCGCGAGACGTTCTGGCAGTCGTCGATGCCGACGCCGCCCTCGCGGTCGATGAAGAGGCGCAGCGTCCACCGGCCGCCGCCGCGGCTCCACTCCACCTCGACGAGCTCGTAGCCGTCGCGCTGGAGCACGGGCTCGAGGAGGGCTCGCGCGCGGTCGGCGATGTTCTCCTGGGCGATCCCGGACATCGGTGGTGTGCGGCTCCCTCTGGCGGGAGCGCCCTCGAGACGGGCACTCCCTGAAACTCGCGGCCGGAAAAACAAAAAAGTGGGCCGACCGCGCCCACTTTCGGCCCCGGCCTCCGCCGGGTCTCGAAAATGTGGGTGGGTGAGTAACAGACCCCGACGCGAGCGTCAAGGAACGCCCGGGAGGCCCGCGGCCCGGCCGCGCGGGCAGGAATGTCCAGTCCCCACGAGGGGTTGCGGCGCTCAGGCGGGCCGCTTCAGGTGCAGGAGCCACTCCCGGTTGCCGGCCGGCCCCTCGATCGGGCTCTCGGCGTGCCCGAGCACCAGGAAGCCGAGCAGGCGGGCGGCCTCCGAGACCGCCTCGAGCGCCGCCCGCCGCTTCGCGTCGTCCCGGACCACGCCGCCCTTCCCGACCTCGCCCTTGCCCACCTCGAACTGCGGCTTCACGAGCAGGACCGCCTCGCCGCCCGGCCGGAGCACGTCCATCACCGCGGGCAGGACGAGCTTCAGCGAGATGAACGAGAGGTCGCCGACCACGAGCTCGACCCGCTCGCCGAGCGCGGCCGCGGTGAGGTGGCGGGCGTTCTCCCGCTCCCGCACGACCACGCGCGGGTCGTCGCGGAGCTTCGGGTGGAGCTGGCCGTAGCCGACGTCGACCGCGTACACCTTCCGTGCGCCGCGCTGCAGGAGGAGGTCGGTGAAGCCGCCGGTCGAGGCGCCGAGGTCGGCGCAGGTCCTCCCGGCGGGATCGATCGGGAACGCCGCGAGCGCGCCCTCGAGCTTCTGGGCGCCGCGGGAGACGAACCGCCTCGGCGCGGCGTCCTCCTTGAGGCGGATGGGGGCGGCGGGGTCGACGAGCGCGCCGGGCTTGTCGACCCGGGCCTCGCCCACCACCACCGCGCCCGCCATCACGAGCGCCTGCGCCTGCGTGCGCGAGGCGGCGAGGCCGCGCTCGACGAGCACGAGGTCGATCCGCTCGCGCCTCGGCTTCACGCCGTCGCGCGCCGCGCGCGCTCGCCGACGATCTCGCGGCAGGCGCGGGCGATGCCGGCCTGGTCGAAGCCGAGCTCGGCGCGCTGCTTCGCGGCGTCGCCGTGGGTGATGAAGGCGTCGGGGATGCCGAGCCGGCGCACCGGCAGGCCGTCGGCGAGGAGGCCGCGCTCGTCGAGGGCCTCGAGGCAGGCCGCGCCGAAGCCGCCGGGCAGGCAGCCCTCCTCCACCGTGACGAGCCGGCCCGCGCGGCCGGCCTCCTGCACGAGGAGCTCCACGTCGAGCGGCTTCGCGAAGCGGGCGTCGACGACCGTGACCGCGAGGCCGTCGGCGGCGAGGGCCTCCGCGGCGGCGACCGCCGGGCGCACCGTGGTGCCGATCGCGAACACGCAGACGTCGGGCTTCCCCGGCACGTTCCGGACGATCCGGCCCTTGCCGACCGGCAGCGCCTGCGGCTCCGGGTCGAGCTGCACGCCCTCGACGGCGTTGCGCGGGAAGCGCAGCGCGGCGGGGCCGTCGACGGTGAGCGCCGTGCGGAGCATGTGCCTGAGCTCGTTCTCGTCGGAGGGCGCCATCACGACGAGGTTCGGCACGCAGCGCAGGTAGGCGAGGTCGAACGCGCCCTGGTGCGTCTTGCCGTCGGCGCCCACGAGGCCGCCGCGGTCGAGCGCGAAGGTGACCGGAAGCTTCTGGAGCGCGACGTCGTGGATGATCTGGTCGTAGGCGCGCTGCAGGAAGGTCGAGTAGATGGCCGCGACCGGGCGGATGCCCTCGCAGGCGAGGCCCGCCGCGAAGGTGACGGCGTGCTGCTCGGCGATGCCGACGTCGTAGACGCGCTCGGGGAAGACCTTCTTCGCCTTGATGAGCCCGGTGCCCTCGAGCATGGCGGCGGTGATGCCGACCACCTTCGGGTCGCGCTCCATCTCCGCGATGAGCGCCTCGGCGAAGGCGTCGGTGTACTGCTTCGCGCCGCCCTTCTTCACCGACTTGCCGGTCGCGACGTCGAAGAACGACAGGCCGTGTCCGCGGGTGGCGGTGTCGGACTCGGCGGGGTGGTAGCCCTTGCCCTTCGTGGTGATGGCGTGGAAGAGCACCGGCCCGTCGAAGGTGGCGAGCCGGCCGAGGCTCTCGACCAGCGCCGCGACGTCGTGCCCGTCGACCGGGCCGACGTAGTGGAAGCCGAGCCCCTCGAAGAGGATGCCCGGCGTGACGAGCGCCTTCGTCGCGTTGATGCCGTGGCGGATCATCTCGATCGCCTCGGGGCCGCGCGGCACCTGGGAGAGGAACTCCTTCACCGCCTTGCGCCAGCGGTTGTAGGTGCGCGAGGCGAACTTCTTCGAGAACCACTCGCTCATCGCGCCGACGTTCGGCGAGATGGACATCTCGTTGTCGTTGAGGACGACGAGCAGGTTCCGGCCGAGGTAGCCGGACTGGTTGAGCCCCTCGAACGCGACCCCGCCGGTGAGCGCGCCGTCGCCGATGAGCGCGACGACCTTGCCCGGCTCGCCGGTCATCCGCTTCGCCTCGAGCATGCCGAGCGCGGCGGAGATGGAGGTCGAGGCGTGGCCGACGCCGAACGCGTCGTGCTCGGACTCGTGGCGCTCCGGGAAGCCGGCGAGGCCGCCCGGGGTGCGGATGGTGCGGAAGCGATCGCGCCGCCCGGTGAGGAGCTTGTGCGCATAGGCCTGGTGGCCGACGTCCCAGACGAGCTTGTCGGTGGGCGAGTCGAAGACGTAGTGCAGCGCCACGTTGAGCTCGACCGCGCCCAGCGACGACCCGAGGTGGCCGCCCGTCCTGGCGCAGGTCTCGACGATCTCGTCGCGGATCTCCTGACACAGCCGTGGCAGATCGGACACGGGGAGCTTCTTGAGGTCTGCGGGCGAGTCGATGGTGTCGAGCAGGCGGCTCATCTTCATCCTCCGCGGTCGCTACTTGCGACGGGAATACACGAACCGGGCCAGCGCGCGCAGCGGCTCCGCGCGGGGCCCCAGCTCGGCGAGGCCCGAGAGGGCACGGGTCACGAGCCCCTCGGCCCGGCGGCGGGCCTCCTCGGGCCCGACCACCGCGTGCAGCGTGGACTTCCCCGCCTCGGCGTCCTTGCCGGCCCGCTTGCCGAGGGTGGCGCTGTCGGCGGTGAGGTCGAGGAGGTCGTCGGCGATCTGGAACGCGAGCCCGAGGTCGAGGCCGATGCGGTGGGCGGGCGCGAGCGGCGCGCCGGCGCAGACCGCGCCGCCGGCGACCGAGGCGGCGACGAGGGCGCCGGTCTTGGTCGCCATGAGCTCCATGACCTCGCGCTCGCCGAGGTGGGCGTGCTCGCCCTCGATGTCGCGGACCTGGCCCTCGACCATGAGCATCGCGCCCTCGGCGAGCAGCCGCCCGAGCGTGACCGCGCGCGGATCGTCGGCCCCCAGCAGGTGCCGGAACGCCAGCGCCTGCAGCTCGTCGCCCACCAGGATCGCGGTCGCCTCGTCGAACGCCTTGTGGACGGTGGGGCGGCCGCGGCGGAGGTCGTCGTCGTCCATCGCCGGCAGGTCGTCGTGCACGAGCGAGTAGGCGTGGATCGCCTCGAGCGCGACCGCGAAGCGGAGCGCGAGCGGGTCGTCGCCCGCGCCGCC
The DNA here is from genome assembly GCA_046351695.1 of Anaeromyxobacter sp. Taxonomy (GTDB): domain Bacteria; phylum Myxococcota; class Myxococcia; order Myxococcales; family Anaeromyxobacteraceae; genus Anaeromyxobacter. The sequence goes on from JAXLYA010000008.1 coordinate 23,649, forward strand.
GTGCGCCTGGCAGGAGGCGAACACGAGCGCGGGGCGCAGGCGCTTCCCGCCGCCGAGGAGCGCGTAGCGCACGGCCTCGGCGAGCCGCGGCGGGCCCTTCCCGGCGCGCTCGTCGGCGAGCGCCGCGAGGCGCGGCTCGACCCGTCCGGCGACCTCGTGGAGGTAGGCCTCGATGGAGAAGTCGGGCTCCAAGCGGGTCCGGTTCTAGCAGAATTCGGGGGGCCGGGCATGCCCGGGGCGCGGCTCAGACCGCCGGCGACGCGCCCTGCCGGCGGTGGAGGATCTCCCAGATCCGCCCCACCAGCCGGTCCATGTCGAGCGGCTTCGTGAAGTAGTCGATCGCGCCCGCCTCGAGGCCGGCGCGCTCGTCTTCCGGGGTGCCGCGCGCCGAGATGAAGATGACCGGCACGTCGCCGAAGGTCGGGTTCTTCTTGATGGCCCGGCAGAGCTCGTAGCCGTCGATCCAGCTCATCATCACGTCGAGCAGGATCACGTCCGGCCGGTCCACGTGCATCGCCGAGATGAGCCTCAGGCCGTTCGCCGCCTGGCCCACGTCGAAGCCCTCGAGCTCGAGCGCGAGCGTCAGCATCTCGCGCGTGTCGCGGTCGTCGTCGACGATGATGACGCGCGGCTTCGGGGCGGCGTCCGGCATGCGGGCCCTCAGGGCTTCGCCGTCGAGGCCGTCGCGGGCTCGAAGGGGACCGCCTCCTCGCCCCCGTCCGCCGACCGCACGAGCTGCTCGACGCGCGCCTCGGCCTCGTCGAGCTTGCGGGAGGCGTCGCGCGCGAGCCGCACGCCCTCCGCGAAGCGCTCGATCGACTGCTCGAGGGAGAGCTGCCCGCCCTCGAGCTCGCCGACGACCTTCTCGAGGCGCTCGACCAGCGCGTCGTACGACGCGGCGCCGCTGCCTGTCTGCTCCGCCTTTGCGGGCTCGCTCACCTGTCCGCTCCCCGTCTCTTTCCGCGATTCCATTACTTAGCGGTGCTTTCCGCCCGGATCAACGGCGCTCCCGGGCTCCACCGTCCACGCCCGGCGGGCCGCGCCCCGGCAGTGGGTCCTCGCCCCGGTCGCGCCCCTCGACCCGGGCGTCGAGCCAGCCCTCGGCGAGCGCGATCCGGACGGCGTCGCCCTCGCTCACGGCGGCGCTCCGCGCGACGAGGTGCCCCCGGTCGAGCACGAGCGCGAACCCGCGGGAGAGCAGCTTCGCCACGTTGGCCGGCTCGAGCCGGGCGGCGAGCCGCTCGAGCCTGAGCTCCTCCCGCCGGAAGGCCTGCGCCTGCCAGGCCCCCATCCGCCGGGCGGCGGCCTCGATCCGGCGCCGGAGCTCGGCGAGGCGCCGGCGGGGCTCCTGGCGCAGGAGCCGTGGCCGGAGCGCCTCGAGCCGGGCCCGCTCTCGGCGGAGCGGCGCGCGGACGGCGGCCGCGGCCCGGTGCGAGAGATCGTCGAGCCGGTGACGCCCGTGGGAGAGGAGCCGGGCCGGGTCGGCGAGCTCGGCCCGGAGCGCGCGGAGCTCGGCGCGGCGCGAGGCGATCGCCCCGAGGAGCGCGCGGTCGAGCCGGGCGCGCAGGCCGGCCACCTCGGCGAGGAGCTCGTCCCGGACCGGCGCGACGAGCTGGGCGGCGTGGGTCGGCGTCGCGGCGCGGAGGTCGGCGACGAGGTCCGCGACGGTGACGTCGGTCTCGTGGCCGACCGCCGAGACGACCGGCACCGGGCACGCGGCGATCGCGCGGGCGAGCCGCTCGTCGTCGAAGGCGGCGAGCTCGTCCGGCGAGCCGCCGCCGCGGGTGACCACGATGACGTCGACGCCGGCGCGGCAGAGCGCCTTCACCGCCTGGATGACGGTCGCCGCGGCGCCCTCACCCTGCACGCGGCAGGGCGCGACCAGCACCGGCAGGGACGGGAACCGCGCGTGCACCACCCGGAGGAAGTCGCGCACCGCCGCGCCGGTGGGGCTCGTCGCGACGCCGACGCGCCGGGGCAGGAACGGGAGCGGCCGCTTCCGCGCGGGGTCGAGGAGCCCGTCCGCCGCGAGGCGCGCCTTCACCTGCTGGACGAGGAGCGCGTGCGCGCCCGCGCCGCGCGGCTCGAGCTCGTCGACGATCAGCTGGTACTTCCCGTGGGGCGCGTAGATCTCGACGAAGCCGCGCGCGAGCACCTCCTGGCCGTCCTCGGGCTTCCAGGTGAAGCGGCGCGCGGTGGAGGCCCAGGCCACCGCGTTGATGGTGGCGTCGTCGTCCTTGAGCGCGAAGTAGACGTGGCCGGAGGACTGGCGGCGCAGGTTCGTGATCTCGCCCGCGACCCAGACGCTGCGGAACTTCGGCTCGACCGCGTTCTTGAGCGCGCGGGTGAGCTCGCCCACCGTGAGCGGCTTCGCGAGCTCCGCCCGAGGGGCGTCCCTCGACTCCGGGCCCGCTTCGCGGGCGCTGCGCTCGGGTTGGGCGGGCGGCGGCGGAGGCGGGGCGGGCGGCGGGGCCGGAGGCTCGGCGGCGCGCGGGGGTGGAGGCTCGGGTGGACGAGCCGGCTCCGCCGGCCGCGTCGTCTCGCGCGGCGCGAAGAGGTCGCCGGTCGCGCCGGCGGCCGGGGTCCCGCGGCGGCGGGCGCTCACGCGCGGGCCCTCGGCGCGCGGCGGGGCTCGCGCGCCTCGACGAGGAGCTCGAGCAGCTCGTCGACGCCGTCCTGCGTGGGGATCTTCCAGGCGGCGAGCGACGGCCCCTTGCCGACGTGGACGCCGAACACGAGCGGCGGCCCGACCTCGAAGACGTCCTCGTCGGTCACGTCGTCGCCCGCGTAGAGCGCGCCCGTGCAGCCGAGCTTCGCGACGAGCGCCCGCACCGCGTCTCCCTTGTTCGGGAACGAGGCGGGGAGGACGTTCAGCACCTTCTTGCCCGGGACGAGCCGGGTCCCGGAGAGCCGGTTCGCGGCCTCGTACACGCGCGCCTCGGAGGTGCGCCAGGCGCGGGTGAGGCCGTAGTGGATGGCGAGCGTCGAGCGCTTGTCCTCGAAGAACACGCCCGGGACGCCGGCGAGCGACCGCTCGAGCGTGCGCCGCCAGGCCTTCACCTGCCGCAGCACCGCGGCCGGGACGGGCAGCGGCCGGCCGAGCTCGTAGCCGTGGTTGCCGACGATGGTCGAGACCACGTCTCCGACGAAGCGGTGCGTGTCCCGCCAGGCACGCCCCGACACGACTGCGACCGGATACCGCGTGCCCAGGCGGGTGAGGAGGCGGCGCGTGTGGGGACGCATGACCGCCCCGGATGGTTCGCGGACGAGCGGCGCGAGCACGCCGTCGTAGTCGAAGGCGAGGAGCACGCGCTCCGGGTGCGCCTCGCCGACGAAGCGGAGCAGGGAGGCGCGGTGGCGTGGTTGCAAAAGGTCCTTCATGTCGCGTCGATCGGGGACAGGCGGAGTCTATCACCGCCCCCCCTGGTGCGCCCCCGGCCCTGTACGATGCTGGAATGCCACGCATCCTGGTCGCCGAGGGGCACGCCCCCACGCGCGACTACGTCCAGCGCAGCCTGGGCGACGCGGGGTTCGAGGTGCTCGCGGCGAACGACGTCGGTTCGGCCTTCGAGCTCTTCTCGACCCGGCGTCCGGATGCCGTCGTGCTGGGCAGCGACTTCGCCGAGGGTGAAGGCTACGCGCTCGTACGGAAGCTGCGCGACGCCGACCCGCGCGTGCTCCTCGTGGTCGCGGACAAGCAGCAGATCCACCAGTCGACGCCGCCCGATCTCGTCGAGCGGGTCTCGCGCCTCGTGTCGCGCGGGCGCACGCCGGCGCCGCACCGGCGGACGCCCCGGCCGGCGAGCCCGGCGCTCGCGGCGGCGCCGGACTGGCAGGGCGAGCTCGTGCTCGGCACGGTGGCGCGCCTCTTCCACCAGCTCTGGGAGAACCGCTCCGACGGCGTGCTCGTGCTCGCCGAGGGCGACCTCGAGCGCCACTTCCTGTTCCGCCGCGGCGTCGCGAACGGCTTCTGGTCCCCCGCGGCCGACGAGTCGCTGCTGCGCTGGATCTGCGGCGAGCGGCACGTCGGGGAGCGGGCGCGCACGATGGCCCTCGAGGCGATGGCCGGCGGCCTCTCCGCCTGCGCCGCGCTCGTGGCCGCCGGCGTGGTCGAGCCGGGCGACCCGCTCACCGCGCTCCTGCGCCGGCACCTCGCCGCCCGCGTCGTGCGCGCGGTGGGCGCGCGCGAGGGGCGCTGGCGCTTCCACGCGGGGCCGCCGGCCGGCGGCGACTGGAGCGCCGTCGAGCTGCGCGCCCCGCTCGCGCCGGTGCTCGAAGGCGCCCGCGGGGCGGTGCACGCGAACCACCAGATCGAGGCCCTGCGGAACGTCGCCGAGGCCTACCCGGTCCGGAGCGCGGCGTTCCAGGCCATCGCCCAGGCCGCGGCGCTCTCGCCCACGGACCTGCGGCTCGCGCTCTCCATCGGCGGGCGGCACACGACCCGGGCCTGGCTCGAGGCGCGCCGCGCCGAGCTCCGCGACGGCCTCTCGCTCCTCTGGTTCCTCTCGCTCACCGGCGCGGTCATCTTCCCGGTCGAGCCGGCCGGCGCCCCGACCCCGCCGCCCACGAAGGGCCCGCGCGGCCTGCCGCCGCTGCCGCCCGAACGCGCCGAGGCGCTCCGCCAGGCGGCGCTGCAGCTCCTCCCCGCGAGCCCGTACGGCGTGCTCGGCGTGGACGTCACGGCGGACACCGACGAGGTCGAGCGCGCGTACCACGCGCTCGCGAAGCGGTTCCACCCGGACGCGTTCGCGGGGCACGACCTCGGCGACCTCGAGGACCTGCTGGTCGCGGTGCAGGACCGGATCTCGGCGGCCTACCGGGCGCTCGCGACCGGCGAGCGCCGGTCGACGCAGCTCGCGCTCATGACCCGCCGGCTCGAGCAGGCGGGGGTGAGGAAGCCGGGGCTCGACCCGCTCGCGGAGCTCGCGCTGTTCCGGGCCTGGAAGGCGCTCCGGGAACGGCGGCCGGGCGACGCGGTCGAGGCGCTGCGGACCGCGTGCGTGCTCGCGCCGCGCGAGGCCGAGTACCACGCGATGCTGGCGTTCGCGACGCTGCACGACCCGGCGCTGCCGCCGGGGGCGCAGGCGCGGGAGGCGCTCCGGATCGCGGAGAAGGCGCTCGGGATGCAGGCGGACCACCCGCGGGCGACGGCCGCGCTGGCGCTCGCCGAGGACCGGATGGGAGACTCGGTGGAGGCGCGGCGGGTGCTGCTCGCCGGGCTGAGGGTGCATCCGGAGCATGCGGTGCTGAGGGAAGCGCTGAACGGGATGCTGAGGAGGTAGAGGCAGGAGCTGCATCTGCACCTGCATCTGCACCTGCATCTGCACCTGCATCTGCACCTGCATCGGCTGCAGCTGCTGCATCGGCGACAGCAGGGCAGCAGGGGGAGCAAGGGCAGCAGTGGCTCCCCGTGCACGATCGTTCCGCAGCGGCTAGAGCCTTGCCGTGGCCACGTTCGTCCTGATCCACGGCGCCGGGGACGTCGGGTGGTACTGGCACCTCGTCGAGGCGGAGCTGCGGCGGCGGGGGCACGACGTCGTGGCGCCGGACCTGCCCTGCGAGGACGACGCGGCGGGGCTGTCGGAGTACGCGGACGTCGTCGTCTCCGCGATCGGCGCGCGCCGGGACCTCGTGGTGGTGGGGCAGTCGTTCGGGTCGTTCACGGCGGCGCTCGTGTGTGAGCGGTTGCCGGTGAGGCTCCTCGTGCTCCTTGCGGGGATGGTGCCCGCGCCGGGGGAGCGCCCCGCGGATTGGCCGGAGCACACCGGGCTCGAGGCCGCCCAGCGGGAGGACGCCGCGCTGCGCGGCCCGCCGGCCGATACCGTGGCGCTGTTCTACGCCGACCTCCCTCCCGCCCTCGCGGCGGAGGCGATGCGGCGGGGGCGGCGGCAAGCCGCGACGCCAGGCCAGAAGCCGTGGCCGCTGCGCGCGTGGACGAAGGTGCCGACGCGGTTCCTCCTCTGCCGCGACGACCGCTTCTTCCCGGCCGCGTTCCAGCGCCGCGTGGTCAGGGAGCGGCTGGGCATCGTCCCCGACGAGCTCGACGGCAGCCACTGCGTCGCGCTGAGCCGGCCGGCGGCGCTCGCCGAGCGGCTGGAGAGCTACCTGGCGGCGGCGACGGGCGGCGCCTGACCAGGCCCGCGCTCGTCCTTCGACTACGGCCCGCCGCGCGGCGCGTCCTTCCCGTGACGGGCCTACGCTCAGGACGAACGGACGAAAAGAGCCGCACGAACGGCTTCCCCTGCTGTCCCTGTTCCTCTGCTGCCGCCGATGCCGATGCTGCAGCTGCAGCCGATGCAGATGCAGATCCCGATGCAGCTCCCGCCCCCGCCCCCGCCCGCACGACAGCGGGGCGGGCCCTCTCCCTGAAGGCCCGCCCCGCCCACACACCACCTGCCTTGCTGCGACCGCGACTGCGTGCTGCGATTACCGCCCCCGCCGCTCCATCACCGAGGCGATCTTGAAGAACACGTCGGTGTTCTCGTACGTCCCCGCGAACGGCAGCCACGCCTCCGGGTCCCGCGCGTAGGCGGACAGCGCCACGTCGGACGCCGTGTGCACCGCCTGCTCCTTGCCCACGGCCTGCCCGCGCAGGAACGCCCCGTCCGCCTTCTCGCTGCGCCCGACCGGGCTGCTCGCGTAGCCCTTCCCGGAGAGCAAGGTCGAGAGCGCCGCCGGCGTCAGGCTCTCGCGGCTCGGCCTCGTGGGCGTGAGCCAGTTCTCGTAGCGGTCGCCCGAGGCGCCGAAGCCGACGAGGAGCTTCCCGTCGATGTCGTAGGTCGCGGGGTAGCCGTCCGGCTGGATGGCATAGGCCGGGAACTTCGCGGCGTCGTAGACGCCGACGAGGCCCTGGCGCTTCGGGGCCGTGGCCGGATCGAGCGTCGCGGCGTCGGAGGGCGTGGCCTTCAGGTTCGCGATGGTCGTGTTGAGCCCGCCGATGAGGGCGAAGCCGGAGCACTCGTGGTCGGCGGTGACGAGGACGAGCGTGTGGCCGTCCTGCCGCGCGAAGTCGAGCGCGGCGGCGATGGCCCGGTCGAACTCGAGGACCTCGCCGATGGCGCGCTCGGCGTCCATCTGGTGCGACTGCTTGTCGATGTGCGCGCCCTCGACCATGAGCACGAAGCCCTGGCGGTCCTTCCGGAGGACGTCGAGCGCGACCTTCGTCATCTCGTCGAGCATCGGCTGGTCGGGCGAGAGGTGATCCTGGACGACGGCGTCGGAGTACCCGGCCTGGCCGGCGCGGAACCGGCGCGCCGAGATCTTGTCGAGCGCGACGTTCATGTTGCCGTACGCGAAGAGGCCGAGGAGCTTCTTCGGGGGGTTCGACGAGACCGCCTGGAGCCCCGCCGCGTCGGAGACGTAGCCGAAGCCCGCCGCCTGGAACCCGCCGATGACGTCGCGGTTCTTGTCGAGCCCGCCCGCCGCGGAGGCCGGGAGCTTCCACCCGGCGAGCAGGTCTGCGGGGAGCGGGCCGTAGTCGGAGCCGTCGGCGCGCGAGGAGAAGGCGTCGGTCGCGGGCAGGAACCAGCGGCGCCCGCCGCCCATCAGCACGCGGAGGCCCGTGCCGCCCTCGCCCGTGCCGGACGCGTCGGACTCGTCGAGGTACTGGTCGATGATGCCGGTGCCGTTGCCGCGGGCCTGCGTGAAGACCGCGTTCGCCGCCGGGGTCGCGTCCTCGATGTCGGCGGTGGTCACGATGCCGAGCGAGGTGCCGCGGGTGCGGTGGAGGTAGTGGCCGAGGTACTCGATGCGCGGCGCGTAGAAGGGGTTCGTGACCGTGGCCGGCCACACGCCCTCCTGGTTGTTGTTCTGGTGGTTGCCGGTGGTGTAGCAGCTCATGCCCGGCGCCGAGTCGGTGATGATCGAGTTGAGGGAGTGGGTCGAGACGAGCCCCACGCCCGGCATCGTGTCCATCGCGAGGCGGCCGTTCGGCGTGCCGCCGGTCACGCCGCGGGAGACGATGCGGCCCGCGGTGCGGTGCGCGACGCCCATGCCGTCGCCGAGGAAGATGACGACGTTCTTGATGCCGCCGCCCCGGCGCCCGTCGCGCTCGTCGCGCCCGCCACGCCCGTCGTCACCGCCGACGTCCTCGACCCCGACGAACGAGGTCCTCGTGACGGCGACGCCCGAGCCGTCGACGAAGGTCGCCTCGAGGACGTGGGTGCCGGGCTTGTGGAGGGAGAAGCCGCGCACGTTGAAGCCGCCCCAGCCGGCGGGCGAGATGCCGTCGGTGGCGACGTGGTCGAGCGCGCCGGAGGTGAAGTTGACGGGCCTGCCGTCGACCTTCAGCGACGCGGAGTAGGGCGCGGCGCCCTTCCCCTCGACGCGGATGTCGAAGCGCTGGCCCGGCAGGAAGCGGGCGCCGTTCGGCGGGAAGACGGCCACGTTGGTGGCCTGGGCGCTCGCGGCGCCGGCCGTGCAGAGCACGGCGGCGGCGACCGAGAGCCGGACGAGGAGCTGACGACGGTTCACGTGTTGCCTCCTGGATGAGGGTGCTACGGGGTGCCGCCCGCGGGGGCGGGCGGAGCTTCGGCGCTGGCGGTGAGGGGGCGGTCGACGACGACGCGGAGGAAGGAGACGCGGCCGTCCGCCTCCTCGACGCGGCCGACCTCGAGCCGGCCGACGACCTCGATGGGCCCTGCGACCTCGGGCAGCCCGCCCTCGAGGCCAGGGACCACCACGCGGACCGCGCGCGGCGGCACGTCGCCGGTCCCGCCGCCGCTCTCGTCGGCCTCGGCGGGCCGGGCGGCGAGGTAGAAGGCCCCGAGGGAGGGCTCCTCCATCCGCACCGCGAACCCGACCAGGCGGACCTGCCGGCCGGCGAGCGCCTCCACCTCGGGCGCGACGCGCGCGCCCGACGGGCCGGTCACGAAGAGGTGGTCGAAGGCGAGCGCCGCGGGCGCGGCAGGGGGGGTGGAGAGGCTGAGCGCGAGCGCGGCCGCGAGAACGAGGGGCATCGATCCTCCGTGGGACGGAGGACGTTCTCGCGCGCTGCGTTGGCCGCCGCGTGGCGGCCGCGTGAAGGATCGGCGAACCCGGGCGTCCCGGGCGTGGCCCCCGCGAAGCGGGGGCGGAGACGACTACGGCTTCATCCCCTGCCCGATCATCCCCTTGCGAACCACGTCGGCCATCGCGGCCACGAAGTCGGGCCGCACGCCGAGCGCGGGGACGCGGCTGAAGCCGAGCGCCCCCCCCTTCGCGCACGCCTCCTTCGCGAGGATGTCCATGTCGTAGAGGGTCTCGAGGTGCTCGGAGACGAAGGCGATCGGCACGCCCACGATCCAGCGCCCCTTCGCGTTCGCGGCGAGCCACTCGGAGGTGTCCGGGCCGAGCCACTTCGCGGGGCCGACCTTCGACTGGTAGGTCACCTGGAACGGCAGGTCGCCGGCCCGGCGCGCGCTCTCGCGGGACGAGTGCTCGATGTAGTTCGGGTAGGGGTCGCCCCTCCGCACCTGGCTCATCGGGAGCCCGTGCGCGGAGAAGACCACCAGCACCTTCTCGCGGTGCTCGGCCGGGACCGTCGCGACGGTCTCCCGGAGCGCGGCCGCGGAGGACGCGAGGTAGCCCTCGTGGTCGTGCCAGGTGCAGACCTCGGCGAGCGGCCGGTCCTTCGGCCAGAGCCGGCGGAGCTCGAGCAGCGACGACTTCGTGGTCGCGTTCGCGTACTGCGGATAGAGCGGCAGGGCGAGCGCGCGGGTCGCGCCGGCGGCGAGCGCGGCCTTCACGCCCTCCTCGGTGTTCGGGTGCCCGCAGCGCATCGCGAGATGGCAGCTGAACCCGGGCCCGAGCACCTTCGCGAGCGCCGCGGCCTGCGCCTCGGTGCCCTCGACGATGGGCGACTTCCCGCCGATGAGCGCGTACTTCTCGGCCGAGGACGGCGCGCGGAAGTGGCTGATGAGCCAGGCGATGAGCGGCCGGAACGGGCCGAACGGCGCCGAGATGAGGAGCGGGTCGCTGAAGAGCTCGTAGAGGTAGGGCTCGACCTCCTCGAGGTTGCGAGGCCCACCCAGGTTCATCAGGAAGACCGCGGTCTTCTCGGTCGCCATGCGGGCTAGACGGTCCGGGAGAACGTCGGCTTCTTCTCGCCCGCGTGCTTCTCGAGGTACGCGTCGAAGAGCATCGCGACGTTGCGGACGAGGAGCTGGCCGAGCGGCGTGACCTTGAGGACGTCGCCGTCGAAGGTGACGAGGCCGTCCGCCTCGAGCTCCGCCCGCCCCTTCGCGAGCGACTTCTCGATCGCGGCGCGCGCGCCGGGCCCGAACTTCTCGGCCACCTCGCGAAGGTCCAGCCGGAGCAGGCACATCACCCGGTTGATCACGAACCGGCGCATGAGGTCGTCGTCGGTCATCGACGCGCCCTTCGCGATCGGCAGCTCACCCGCGAGCACGCGCTCGTTCCAGTCCTTGAGCCGGTGCTGGTTCTGGGCGTAGGCGCCGCCGATGTCGGAGATCGACGTCATGCCGAAGGCGACGGTGTCCGGCGCGGGCCGGACCGTGTAGCCCTGGAAGTTCCGGAACATCGTCCCGGCGTCCTGCGCGTGCGCGAGCTCGTCGGTCTCGAGCGCGAAGTGGTCGAGGCCGATGAGCCGGTAGCCCGCGCCGGTGAAGCCCTGCACCGCCTGGAGGAAGAGCTCCACGCGCTGCTCGGTCTTCGGCAGGGCCTCCTGCGGCAGGAGCCGCTGGTGCGGCTTCGCCCACGGCACGTACGCGAACCCGAAGACCGCCATGCGGTCGGGGTGGATCTCGAGGATCTGGTCGAGCGTCTTCTTCCAGGTCTCCGGCGTCTGGTACGGCAGGCCGTAGATGAGGTCGAGGTTGACGCCCTTGAAGCCGTGCTCGCGCGCGGCCTTCACGAGGTCGGCGGTCTCGGCGAAGCCCTGGATGCGGCCGACGACCTCCTGCACCTTGCCGTCGAAGTCCTGCACGCCCATCGAGATGCGGTTGAAGCCGAGCGAGGCGAGGAGCGCGATCTGCGAGCGGGTCGTGATGGCCGGGTCGATCTCGATGGCCTTCTCGCCGCCGGGCACGAGCTCGAAGTGCCGCATGATGATGGCGTGGCACCGCTCGAGCTGCTTCTCGTCGAGGAAGGTCGGCGTCCCGCCGCCCCAGTGCAGCTGGGTGAACTTCCGGCGGTTGGGCAGCCGCTTCGCGACGAGCTCGACCTCCTTCTCGAGGACGTCGAGGTACGCGTCGGCGCGGGAGCGGTCGTGCGTCGCCACCACGTTGCAGCCGCAGAACCGGCACATCTCCTTGCAGAACGGGAGGTGCACGTAGATCGAGAGCGGCTCGGGGCTCCGGTCGGCCTTCGCGAGGTGCTCGGCGTAGGCGCCGGGGCCGAAGTCCTCCGACCACTCGGGCGCGGTCGGGTAGCTCGTGTAGCGCGGGCCCGGGCGGTCGTACTTCTTGATGAGCGCGGGGGACGGGATCTGGATCACGGAGGACCTCTCGTCTACTTCCAGGAGTACGCGTGGACGGCGTCGACGACCGCCTTCACGGTCTCCGTCGGCGTCCCCGGCTGGATGCCGTGGCCGAGGTTGAAGACGTAGCCGGGCGCGGTGCCGGCTTCACGGCAGATGGCGAGCGCCCGCTCGACCGCGGCCTCCTTCGGGCCGAGCAGCAGGGTCGAGTCGAGGTTGCCCTGGAAGGCGACCTCCGGGGCGAGCGCGCGGGCCTCGCCGATCGGCATGCGCCAGTCGATCGAGATGACGTCGAACCCGAGCGCGGCGAGCCGGCGGATGTGGCCGGTCGTGCCGGTGGAGAAGAAGATCGCGGGGACGCCCAGCTTCTTCACCGCCTCGGCGATGCGGGCGAGGTACGGGAAGCTGAACCGCTCGAGGTCCTCGCGGTCGAGCTCGCCGAGCCAGCTCTCGAAGATCTGGGCGGCCTCGGCGCCGGCGTCGATCTGCGCCTGGATCTGGACGATGGCGGCCTGGGTCAGCTTCTCGAAGAGCGCGTGCGCCGTCTGGGGCTCGGCGTAGAGCATCGTCTTGAGGCGCGTGAAGCCCTGGCTGCCGCCCTCGACCGCGTAGGACGCGACCGTGAAGGGCCCGCCCACGAAGCCGATGAGCGGGACGCGGCCGGCGAGGCCGGCCTTGATGGCGCGGACGCCGTCGAGCACGTACGGCAGGTCCCGCTTCGGCTCCGGGATCTTGAGCGCCTCGACGTCGGCGCGGGTGCGGACCGGGTTCGCGATCTTGGGGCCGCCGTCGCCCTTGCCCTTCTCGCCCTTCTCGAACGAGAGGTCGAGCCCCATCGCCGGGAGGTGGACGAGGATGTCCGAGAAGAGGATCGCGGCGTCGAAGCCGAACTCGTCGATGGGCGCGCAGGTGACCTGCGCGATGAGCTCCGGCGAGCGGCACAGCTCGAGGAAGCCGACCTTCTCGCGGACGGCGCGGTAGGAGGGCTGGTAGCGCCCGGCCTGGCGCATCATCCAGACGGGGAGGCGATCGACGGGCTGGCGGCGGCAGGCCGCGAGAAAGCGGTGGGTCATGAGGGGGCGCATCCTACTGCAAGTGCCTCCCCGATCGCACCCGGATGGCCGGGCGGGCGTTCCAGGTTCGATGTGGTCCTTTGCCGCGCGTCCGCGCAGGTTTTTCGCCCCTGGAACCGGCCGTTTCGTCACCTCGCCAGGCCGACGAGGACTCCGCCGCGCACCCAGTGTTCGGCGGTCACCCGGGCGGCGAGCTCGACGCGGAGCTTCGCGCCAGCCCAGCGTACGGGCACGTCGAGCCGGATCGCTGCGCGCGGTCCCACCACCGGGTACGCGTGCAGGGACCCGGTCGTCGCCCGCTCGAGCCAGAGGACGCCGCCCTCCCCGCCGACGACGGCGCGCACGGGCCCTTCTCCGAGCACGGCCGAGAGCGCGAACATGGTGTCGCCGATCCCGAGCCCGTTCGGCGTCCGCCCCACGGAGGCCACGAGCTCGGCCTCCGGCGCGAACGACACCACGGCGTCCTCCGTCAAGCGGATTCGCAGGGCGTTAAGCTGCAGGCTGCCCCGCGCCTCGAGCCCCTTCACGGTGAGGCCGTGGAAGGTCCCCACCCAGGGACCGGCGACCACGCCGCGCGAGAGCCTTCGCGCGGGCACCCCGACGGGTTCCAGTGACGAGCCCTCCTGCCCCGCGGGGGCGGCCAGGGTCGCCGCGAGCGCGAGCGCGGCGATCACCGGCAGAGCTCCGGCTCGGGCGGGAGGTACGTGGGAGGCGTCGGCCCGAACGCCTTCTCTGCCCACGCGCAGTACCCGGTCTGCTGCAGGTAGAAACACGGCTGGCTCGCGAGGCAGCGCCCCCTCGCGTCGTCGAACCTCGGCGGGTCGCAGCCCACCGGCTGGTCTTCGCAGGTCAGGTGCGTCGCCTGGAATCCGCAACAAACCTCGAGGTTCCTGGCCGCCTCCTCGCAATAGAGGTCGGACTCCGAGAGTCCCGGACCGCAGAAGGCCACGGTGAGGAGGACGAGGGGGGTCAGGCGGCGCGCGCTCACGAGGGCAGGAGGCGCCGGACCTCCCGCCGTGTGACGCCCAGGCTCAGCCCGCCCCGGGCCGCCCCGCCGCCACCCACAGGAGCGCCGCCCCGAAGGCGATCATGAGCCCGCCCCACAGGAGGAGCCCCACCGCGCCGAGCGCGACCCACGGGCCGCGCCGGTAGGCCCGGCCCTGCACGACGAGCGGCCGGCCGCGGAGCGTGCCGATGCCGCGGGCGACCGTGCCGAGGCCGGGGCCGACGAGCAGCACCGCGGCGAGGACGAGCGCGACCGTACCCACTAGCCACCCTCCCCGAGCGCGGCCTCGACCGCCGCCGCGGCGACACCCTCGATGCGGATCGACTTCCGCTTCCCGGTCTCGCCGCGCAGGAGCGCGAGCGCGGTCCGGCGCACGCCGAGCGCGTCCGAGAGGAACGCGAGCAGCGCCTCGTTGGCTGCGCCGTCCACCGGCGGCGCCGCGAGCTGGAGCTTCAGCCGCCCGTCGTGCTCGCCGACCACCCGCGTGCGCGAGGCGCGCGGGACCACCACCACCTCGAGCACGGCGCCGCCGCGCTCGTCGCGCACCCAGCCGGCCGCCACGGTCAGCCCTCGAGCCCGAGGAGCACGATCTTCGCCTTGTCGGCCTTCTCGATCATGCGCGCCTCGTCCATGACGAGCGTGTGGCCCGCCTCGACCGCGAGCACGCGGCCGCCGGCCTCGCGGAGCGACTCGACGGTGTCGGGGCCGACGGCGGGGAGGTCGAAGCGGCGGTCCTGCTGCGGCTTCACCGCCTTCACGACCGTGAACCCGCCGCTCTTCGCGAGCTCGCCGCCGCGGCGGATGCAGGCGTCGGTGCCCTCGAGCGCCTCGACCGCGAGCGCGACGCGGTCCTTCACGCAGACGGTCTGGCCGAGATCGAGCCGGCCGATGCCGCGGGCGAGCTCGAGGCCGTAGCGCGCGTCGGCGGCCTCGTCCTCGGTGGGCCGGTGCTTCCCGAGCACGCCGGCCCGGGCGAGCCGGTCGGCGAGGTACGGGGTCGGGTCGACGACCGGCAGCCCCTCCTCGTCGAGGAACCGCGCGAAGCCCGAGAGCAGGTTGTCGTCGGAGCGCACCGCGATGCGGGCGATGACCTTGAGGCCGGTCGCGTCGAGCATCGCGTCGGCGAAGAAGCGCTTCTTCGTGATGGCGCCGAGCATCACGGTCGAGGTGGCGCCGCCCTTCCGGAGCGCGTCGAGCACGTGGCCGATCTGCCCGAGCTTCACCCAGGTGAAGGCGTCCACCACCTGCTCGAGCGCGGGGTCGGTCTCGTTCCGGTGCGCGACCGCGACGACGCGGTGCCCGGCCCGCCGCGCGCTCTCGGCGAAGAGGATCGGGAAGCGCCCGCCCCCGGCGATGAGCCCGATGGTCGCCACGGCGCGGCCCTACCGCGTAACGCCCCGCTGCGTCCCCTTCAGGAACGCCACCAGGTGCGCGATCTCGGGGTGCGCGGCGAGCTCCTTCTCGAGCTCGGCGATCGCCTCCGCGAGCCCGAGGCCGGAGCGGAACACGATCTTGTAGGCCTGCTTCACGCGGGCGAGCTGCTCCTCGCCGAACCCGGCCCGCTGCAGGCCGACCGTGTTGAGCCCGCCGAGCTCGGCGCGGGGGCCCGCCACCGTCGTGTACGGCGCGACGTCCATCGTGACGCCGGTGAGGCCCGAGACGAACGAGAGCCGGCCGATGCGCACGAACTGGTGCACCGCGGCGAGGCCGGAGAGGTGCACGTGGTCCTCGATCGTCACGTGCCCGGCGAGCGCCACCGAGTTCGCGATGATCGCGCCGTCGGCGATGCGGCAGTCGTGGCCGACGTGGCTGTTCGCCATGAACAGGCCGCCCGAGCCGATGACGGTCACGCCGCCCCCGCCGACCGTGCCGAGGTTCACCGTCGCGTACTCGCGGAAGGTGTTCCGGTCGCCGATCTCGAGGCGGGTCGGCTCGCCCTTGTACTTGAGGTCCTGGGGCACGCCGCCGATGGCCGCGAACGGGAAGACCCGGTTCTGCTTGCCGAGGGTGGTGTGGCCCGAGACGACGGCGTGGGCGCCGACGGTGGTCCCGGCGCCGAGCTTCACGTTCGCGCCGACGACGGCGTAGGGCCCGATCTCGCAGCTGGGATCGACTTCAGCCCCGGCCTCGACGATGGCGGTGGGGTGGATGGCCATTTCGGTTGCGCTCCGGCGGCGGAGGTTACGCCGAACGCGGCGGATCGGCCAACATCGCCATGAAGTCGGCCTCGGCGACGAGCTCGCCGTCGACCTTGGCCTCGCCGCGCTCCTTCCAGACCGCGCCCTTGCCCTTCACGATCTCGACGATGAGCTCGAGCCGGTCGCCCGGCACGACCGGCTTGCGGAAGCGCGCGCCGTCGATGCCCATCAGGTAGGTGATCTTGTTCGCACCCTGCGCCGGGTCCATCGACTTCATGGCGAGGAGCCCGGCCGCCTGCGCGAGGGCCTCGAGGATGAGCACGCCCGGCATCACCGGGTGCCCCGGGAAGTGCCCGGGGAAGAACGGCTCGTTCATCGTGACCGACTTCCACGCGACGAGGCGCTTGCCCGGCTCGAGCTCCACGACCCGGTCGACGAGCAGGAACGGCGGGCGGTGCGGCAACAGCCGCATGATCTCCTCGATGTCGAGGATGGGCTTCTTCGTTCCGGCGGCGTCGTTCACGGCTTCTCCTTGCTTGCGTCGCTCGCGGGCTTCGGCTCGTCCCCGGGGGCGCCGCCGAGCGCGGCGACCTGCTTCTGGAGCGCCCTGAGCTCGCGGCGCATCTCGGTGAGGCGGTTGAAGACGGCCGCGTTGCGGGCCCAGGTCACGTCCGGGCTGGACGGCGAGCCCGCCACCCGGGCGCCCGGCTCGAGGTCGCCCTGGACGCCGGCCTGCGCCGCGATGTTGGCGCGGTCGCCGATGGTCACGTGGCCGACGATGCCGGCCTGGCCCCAGACCGCGACGCCCATCCCGAGCTTCGTCGAGCCGGAGATGCCGGCCTGGGAGGCGATGATGCAGAGCGGCCCGATCTGCACGTTGTGGGCGATCTGCACGAGGTTGTCGATCTTGGCGCCGCGGCCGATGCGGGTCGAGCCGAGCGCGGCCCGGTCGACCGTGGAGTTGGCGCCGATCTCGACGTCGTCCTCGACGACGACGTTCCCGGCCTGCGGGATCTTGAAGTGGCGCGGGCCCTTCCCCTCGCCCTCGAGATCGAGCGCGTAGCCGAAGCCGTCCGAGCCGATCACGCAGCCCGGCTGGAGGATGACCCGGTCGCCGAGGACGCACTGCTCGCGCACGACCACGTTCGCGTACAGGAGGCAGTCGGCGCCGACCCGCACGTCCGCGCCGAGCTGGACGCCGGGGTGCAGGATGGTCCGCGGGCCGACGACGGCGCCCGGCCCGACGGAGGCGAGCGGGTACACCTGCGCGGTGGGGTCCACCTTCGCGGTCGGGTGGACCGACGCGCCGGGCGCGACGCCCGGCACGGACGCCGGAGGCGGGTGGAAGAAGGTCTGGAGCTTCGCGAAGGCGAGGTACGCGTTCGGGGCGCGCACGACGGTGCGGCCCGGCGGGACCTCTTCGCCCGGCTCGACCAGCACCGCGCCGGCCTTCGAGGCGAGGAACGCCTCGCGGTACTTCTTGTTCGAGAGGAAGGAGACGTGCGCGGGCCCCGCCTGCTCGAGGGCGGCGACGCCCTCGATGACGAGGCCGCCGTCGCCTTCCACCTCGCCGCCGACGCGTGCGGCGAGGTCGCGGAGCGGGACGCCCACGGCTACTTCTTGTCGCCCGCCGGGGCGGACGGCTTGGCCTTGTCGGCCGCCGGCGCGGCGGGCTTGGCCGGGGAGGCCTTCGCCTTCGCGGCGGCCGCGGCCGGGGGAGCGCCGGTGGAGGGGTGCTTCGCGTTGTACTTGCGGATGAGCTCGTTCGTGAGGTCGAGCGAGGGCTGCACGTACACGAGCGAGCGGTCCTCGATCACCATCGCGAAGCCCTCGGCCTCGGCGATCTCCTTCACGATGACGCGCATCTTGCCGTAGATGCCGCCGGTCATCTCCTGCTCGCGGTTCGCGAGATCGCCCTGGAGCTGCTGGTAGATCTGCTGCAGCTCGACCATGCGGCGCTGGAGGTCGGTCGCCTTGTCGCGCTTGGCGGCCTCGGAGAGGACCTGCTGCTGCTTCTCGAACTCGGCGTTGAGCTTCTCGAACTCGGCCTTGCGGCCGTCGAGCTGCTTCTGCTTCTCCTCGAAGTCCTTCTTGAGGAGGGCCTTCGCGGCCTTGCCCTCGTCGACCTCGTTGAGGGCGCGCTGCAGGTCGACGTAGCCGAGCTTCACCTGGGCCGCGGCGGGCGTGGCGGCGAGCGCCAGGCCCAGGGCGGCGATGCGGAGCGTGAGGGTCATGACGTTCAGTCTCTCCAACGGGATCAGAAGAAGTTGCCGATCGTGAACTGGAAGTCCAGGGCGTTGTCCAGGTAGACGCCCGTCGACGGATCCTTGCGGCGGTCGAGCGGGATGCCCCACTCGAACCGGAGCGGGCCCACCGGGGAGATCCACCGGAAGCCGAAGCCGACCGAGCGGTAGAGGTCCTTCTCGTACGGCTGCCGCTCGTACTTCGACGCCTTGTAGGCCCAGGCGTTGCCGGCGTCGAAGAAGACCACGCCGCGCACGCCGACCTTCTCGATGAGCGGGAACTCGAGCTCGGTGTTGAGCACCGCGTTCCAGTCGCCGCCGGCGGTGAAGATGCCGAGCGCGCTCTGGGGGTCGCCCTTCGTCCCGCCGATGCGGCGGCTGGGCGAGATGGAGAAGTACCGGTAGCCGCGGATCGAGTTGATGCCGCCCACGTAGTAGAGCTCGGAGATGGGCGGCTGGTGGACCGCGTCCCACGCGCGGATGGCGCCCAGGGTCAGGCGCCCGCGGGCGACCAGCCCCTCGAAGAAGACGGGGCGGTAGCCGCGCAGCTCGAGCGCGTAGCGCGTGAAGAGGATCACGCTCCCGAACAGCTTCTCGGGCGCGAGCAGCGGCGGGGCGACCTCGGCGCTCGCGCTCGCGAACCAGCCGCGGGTCGCGAAGATGCGGTTGTCGCGCTTGTCGACCTGGAGGGAGAGGCGGAACGAGCTCGTGGTGCCGCCGGAGAGCTGGTTCGCGAGCGTGGTCGAGGTCGTGCCGGTGACGTTGACGCGCTCGTTCGTGTAGGTGCCGATGAGGCGGACGTCCTCGAGGTGCCGCGCGAAGCTCCACCACGGCTCGAGGCCGTTCAGCTCGTAGCCCCAGGTGAGCGAGCCGCCGACCGTCCGCCGGGTGAAGTTCGTGTAGACGCCCTCGGTCGCGTAGATGTCGAAGGCGAAGGTCCACTTCGTGTCGAGGAAGTACGGCTCGATGAACTGGATCTGGCCGAGCTGGCGGACCGACGACCACTGCACCTGCAGGGAGAGCGTCTGGCCCCAGCCGAAGAAGTTCTGCTGCGAGATCTGGCCGGTGAGGACGAAGTTCTCGTAGGAGGAGAAGCCCGCGCCCACCTGGAAGGTGCCGGTCGCGCGCTCCTTCACCTCGACCACCGCCACGATCTTGTCGTCGGCGGAGCCGGGCTTGGTGGTGATCTCGACGGTCTCGAAGTAGCCGAGCGCGGTCACGCGCTGCTTCGACACCTTGATGCCGGTGCCGGAGTAGAGCTCGCCCTCGTAGATGCGCATCTCGCGGCGGATGACCTTGTCCCGGGTCTTCTCGTTCCCGATGACGTCGATCCGCTCGAACTTCACGCGGACGCCGGGCTGGACGTTGTAGTCGATGTCGATGGTGCGCTTCGCCGCGTCGGTGTTGGTGATCGGCGTGACGTTCGCGTACGCGTAGCCGAGGTCCTTGTAGACGTCGGTGACCGCGAAGAGGTCCTGGCCGACCTTCGAGCGGACGAAGCCCTCGCCGGCCCTCGACTTCACCACCCGCGGCAGCACCGCCCCGACGTCGAGCAGCTGCCCGGAGAACTTCACGTTGCCGATGGTGTAGGGCTCGCCCTCCTCGACCGGGATGGTGATGTAGATCCACTTGCGGTCGGCGGAGAGCGACACGGTGGGCTTGCCCACCTTCACGAGCACGTAGCCGCGGTCGAGGTAGACGGCGCTCACGGCCTGCAGGTCGTGCTCGAACGCGTCCTCCTTGAAGGTGCCCATCGACGTGAGGCCGGAGAAGTAGTTCCCCGGCCGCGTCTGCATGTACTGGAGGATGTCGTCGTCGGAGATGTGGTCGTTGCCGACGAAGCGGACGTCCTTCACGAGGACCTTGGCCTTCTCGTCGATCGTGTAGACGACGTCGACCTGGTTCTCGGGCTTCGGCACGATCTTGTAGCCGACCTCGGCGAGGTAGTACCCCTTCTCGACGTACTTCTCCTGGATCTTCTTCACGTCCTTCTGGACGCGGGCGAGATCGAGGAGGTCGAAGGGCTTCAGCTCGATGGTGTCCTTGAGGTCGTCGTTCGTGAGCTCGTCGTTCCCCTCGTGCTTCACCTCGGCGATCGTGGGCCGCTCGGTGACGACGTAGACGAGCACCGGGGCGGTCTTCGGCCCCTCGACGCGCGCCACGACGTCCGCGAAGTACCCCAGCTTCATGAGGGCCTTCACGTCCTTCGCGACCGCCTTCGGATCGTAGGTCGAGCCCTTCTTCTGGGAGACGGCGCCGCGGACGACGTCCACCTCCACGCGGCGGTTGCCCTCCACTCGGACGTCGGCGAGCTTCGCGCCCTCGGCCGGCCTCGCGTCGGGCGCGAGCTGGGCGACCGCGGCGGTGGGCGCGAGGGCGACGCAGAGCGCCAGGAGGGCGCCCCGGATGAGGGTGAGGGGGCTCACGGAGCGGGGGAATCTAGACCGGGCCCCGGAAAAGCTCAAACCCGTTTCGGTCACGCGAGACGCCCCTGGTTGAGGTGGAGGCGCCGCGGCAGGGACGCCGCCAGGGCCTCGTTGTGGGTGACGACGACCGCGGTGATCCCGAGCTTCCGGTTGAGGTCCACGATCAGCCGGTGGATGCCGTCGGCGGTCGCGGGATCGAGGTTGCCAGTGGGCTCGTCGGCGAGGAGGAGCCTGGGCTCGAGGCAGAGGGCCCGCGCGAGCGCGACCCGCTGCTGCTCGCCGCCGGAGAGCTCCCCGGGGCGGTGCTCGAGGCGCTCCCCGAGCCCGACGACCTCGAGCATCGCGGCGGCCTGCTTGCGGGCCTCCGTCCGCGGCACGCGCCGGATGAGCGCGGGCATCATCGCGTTCTCGAGCGCGGTGAACTCGGGCAGGAGGTGGTGGCTCTGGAAGACGAGCCCGATGGTCGCGTTCCGGAAGCCCGCGAGCCCCTCCTCCCCGAGCGTGAAGGGATCCTGCCCATCGAAGAGGATCTGCCCGCGGGTGGGCACGTCGAGCGTGCCGAGGAGGTGGAGGAAGGTGGTCTTCCCGGCGCCCGAGGGGCCCGTGAGCGCGAGGAGCTCGCCGGCGTCGATCCGCAGATCCAGGCCGCGCAGCACCTCGAGGCGCCTGCCGTCCATGGCGTACGCCTTCTCGAGGCCCTGGACCTGGATGAACGGCGCGGTCACTCGGCCCTCAGGCCGTCGACGGGACGGAGCCGGGCCGCCTTCGTGGCCGGGTAGAGGGTCGCGAGGTAGGCGATCGCGAGCGCGAGCAGCGCCACGAGGCCGAACTGGCCGGGGTCGATGAGCACCGGCAGGTTGTTGATGTAGTAGACCTCCGGGTCGAGCGGGATGCCGACCCGGTCGACGAAGAGGCAGGTGCCGTAGCCGAGGAGCAGGCCGAAGCCGGTGCCGACCGCGCCGATGATCACGCCCTCGGCGACGAAGATCTTCATGACGCTCGGCACGCCGGCGCCCATCGACTTCAGGATCGCGATCTCCCGGCGCTTCTCGAGCACGAGCATGATGAGGGTCGCGACGATGATGAAGCTCGCGACGAGCACGATGAAGCCGAGGATCACCGCCATCACCACCTTCTCCATCTGCAGGGCGGAGAAGAGGCTGCGGTTCATCTCGCTCCAGTCCTTCGCGCGGTAGGGCCAGCCGCCGAGCTCGAAGACGATCCGGCCCATGATCCGCTTCGCCTGGTCGACGTCGTCGACCCGGATCTCGAGGCCGGTGACCTGCTCGCCCGCCCCGAAGAAGCGCTGCGCCTCGGCGAGGGCGGTGTACGCCCACTTCGAGTCGTACTCGTACATGCCGGTGTAGAACACCGCGGCCACGCGGAACGCGCGGCTCTTCGGCTGCGGCCCCGCCGGGCCGAGGTCTCCGAGCGGCGAGACGACGTTCACCTCGTCCCCGACGGCGACCCGCAGCGTCGCCGCGAGCTCGCGGCCGATGGCGATCCCCGGCAGGACCTTCCCGCCCGGCCCCGGCTCGCCGCCGAGCGGCGCGGTGGGCACCGGGATCTTCTCCGGGTGGCGCAGCCCCTCGAGGCTGCCGTCCTCGACGTTGCGCGGCAGGTCGGTGACGGTGCCGACCGTGTCGACGTCGATCGCCTCGACCACCGCGCCGGTCAGGTTCTGGCCGGCCGAGACCATGACCTCGTTGAAGAGGAACGGCGTCGCGCCCTTCACGCCCGGCACCGCGAGCACCTTCGAGCGCACCTCGCGCCAGTCGCCGAAGTCGTCCTGACCGTAGGCGAGCACCATGCCGTGCGCCTTGTGGCCGAGGATCTTCTTCTTCAGGTCCGCCTCGAACCCGCTCATCACCGAGAGCACCACGGTGAGCGCCCAGACCCCGATGGCGACGCCGCCGATCGAGATGAGCGTCATGAGGAGCGTGGCCGGCATGCCCTTCCCCTCGATGAGCTCGCCCTTGCGGTAGGCGCGGCGCTGGCGCACGTCGCGCACGAGCGAGAGGACGAGGAGCACGAGGAGGCCGGGCACGAGCCCGGTCACGACCAGCACGAAGAGCGCCGCGAGGGTGCGGGGGTCGAGCCTCAGGTGGCTGCGCGCGACGAAGAGCTCGTAGGAGAGCGAGAGATCGAGGCGGCCGCCGCCGGCGAGCAGGTAGGCGATCGAGGCGCCCACGAAGACCGCGATGCCGGAGATGAGCCCCGCGCCGAGGAGCGCGAGGACGAGGACGAGCGTGCCCTGCGCCGCGAGGTTCGCGAGCGCCTCGGAGGCGCCGCGCAGCCCGGGGAGCGCGAGCACGATGCCCGCGACCGCCGCGGTCCAGAGCAGCCCGGCCGCGGTGAGCTCGTAGAACGCGAGCCGGCGGCCGAGGACGCCCGCCGCCGCCCCGAGCCCGCCCGCGAGGAGCGCGGCCGCGGCCCAGCCGAGGCCGGACGCGAGCCCGCCGGGCAGCGCGAGCCGGTCGGCGAAGAGCGTCTGGAGCGCCGGCACCCCGAGCGCCCCGCCGAAGAGGCCGAGGAGCACGAGCAGGAACGGGCCCCACGCGAAGACGGGCGGCGCCGGGTGGCCCGCCTCGGGCCCCCGCGCCGGGACGGCCCCGGCCACCTCGCCTGCGCGCGTGGCTTCCAAGGGCCTCGTCAGTCCCGGGGCTTGAGGAGCGGGAAGAGGATGACGTCGCGGATCGAGGCGGCGTCGGTGAGGAGCATGGTGAGCCGGTCGATGCCGATCCCCTCGCCGGCGGTGGGCGGCATGCCGTGCTCGAGCGCGCGCACGAAGTCCTCGTCGTACGGCATCGCCTCCTCGTCGCCGGCCGCCTTCGCCTTCATCTGCGCCTCGAAGCGGGCGCGCTGGTCGACGGGGTCGTTGAGCTCGGAGAACGCGTTCGCGAACTCCATCCCGGCGATGAAGAGCTCGAAGCGATCGACGAGGCGGGGGTCGGCGTCGCGGCGGCGGGAGAGCGGCGAGGTCTCGATGGGGAAGTCGATCACGAACGCGGGGCGGTCCTTCGGGAGCTTCGGCTCGCAGAAGATCTCGAAGGCGAGCGCGAGGGCCTCGCCCGGGGTCTTCTTCGCGGCCTGCTCGAGCTTCCAGGCGCCCTCGGAGTCCTTCTCGCTCGCGGCGGCGCGGGCGAGCGCCTCGGCGAGTCCCTTGCCGGCGAGGGCGTCGTCCGGCGAGAGCCCGAGCGCCTTCGCCCCCTCGGCGAGCATGGAGACCCGCGGGTACGGCGGGGTGAGGTCGATCTCCTGGCCCTGGTACGTGACCTTCGGGCCGCCGGTGACCTTCAGCGCCAGCTCGTGGAAGAGCGCCTCGGTGAGCCGGATGAGGTCCTCCGAGGTCGCGTGGGCCTCGTAGAACTCGATGCTCGTGAACTCCGGGTTGTGGCGCCGGTCGATGCCCTCGTTGCGCCAGATGCGGCCGATCTCGTAGACGCGCTCGAGGCCGCCGACCACGAGGCGCTTCAGGTGCAGCTCGGTCGCGATGCGGAGCTTGAGATCGAGGTCGAGCGCGTTGTGGTGCGTCTCGAAGGGCCGCGCCGCGGCGCCGCCCGCCTCCTCAGGCTTGTGGAGGGTGGGCGTCTCGACCTCGAGGTAGCCCCGGTCGTCGAGGAAGCGGCGGATGCCGGAGACGATCGCCGCGCGCTTCTTGAAGGTGTCGCGGACGCCGTCGGTGACGATGAGGTCGACGTAGCGCTGGCGGTAGCGCTGCTCGACGTCGCCGAGGCCGTGCCACTTGTCGGGCAGCGGGCGCATCGCCTTCGTGAGGACCGTGAAGGTCCGGGCCTCGAGGGTCAGCTCGCCGGTCTTCGTCCGGGTGGCCGGGCCGGAGGCGCGCACGACGTCGCCGATGTCGGTGAGCTTGAACACCTCGAAGTCGCGCTCGGAGACCTTGTCCTTCTTCACCCAGACCTGCAGGTCGCCGGAGCGGTCGCGCACCTTCAGGAAGGCGGCCTTGCCGAAGGACTTCAGCGCGAGGACGCGGCCCGCGACGGCCCAGTCGCCCGGGTCCTTCGCGATCTCGTCTGCGGGCGCCTCGCCGTAGCGGGCCTGGACCTCGGCCGCGAGGTGGGCGGGGGGCTGGCCGTTGCCGTAGGGGTTCACGCCAAGCGCCCGGAGGCCCTCGGCCTTCTTCAGGCGCTGCGCGATGATCTCGCGCTCGTTCGCGCCGAGGTCATCCCGGTCGCCGGTCGTCGGTGGAGTCGTCTCGTCTCGCATGTCTCGGTTTCGCCTGGGATTTGTGCCGGAGGCGAACGGGCGAGGCTAGTGCGCCGGGGCCGGTGCGTCAACGCGAGAACGTTTCCCGGAGCGGGGGATTCCCGCGGACCGCGGCGGCCCGGTCCCGGGGGGCCGCGGACGGCCGCGGGTTCGCGCGACCCGGCCTCGGCTGCTACGCTCCGGCGATGCAGCCGAGGGTCCGGGCCCGCCACATGAAGAACCTGCTCGCGGCCATCGACCGGATGCCGTCGCACGATCGGGACCCCGTCCACGCGCGCGTGGCGGTGACGACGGTGCGGACCGTCGAGGACGCCTCCGCGGTCGACTGGCTGCCGGCGCAGGTGAACCTCGAGGTGACCCGGGCCGTGTTCGCCGGGCTCGGGCCGGAGGGCGGCGCCCGGTTCTTCCGCGGGACCATGCGCGACGCGTTCATGGGGCCGCTCCTCCGCATCATCACCGAGGCCGCCCGCCGGGTGATGGGGCTCGACCCGGCCTCCTTCGCGGGCTGGGTCGGCACCGGCTGGACGCTCGTGTTCCGCGACTGCGGCCGCTGGACCGTGCAGCGCGCCGGCCCGGGCGAGGCGTTCGTGCGGCTCGAGGAGCTCGCGCCCGAGTACGCGCGGGACCGGATCTGGCTCTCCTCCCACGCCGCCTCGTTCGAGGCGTTCTTCGACGTGGCGGCGACCGTGGGCTCGGTGGCCCTGCAGGAGGTCGAGGCCTCGCACGGCCGCGCCCTGTACGTGATCCGCTGGAAGGCCTGAGGCCCCCGGCGGCCCGTTGCGCCTACCTCCGCGCCCCTGCTAACGCTCGGGGTGCAAGTGTCCCCGGTCCTCGCCCTCGCCTGGCTGCTCGCGGTCGCGCCCGCCGCGGATCCCGAGGCGGCCTACCTCGAGTCCCGCGCGCTCCTCGCCGCCGCGGGCGAGGCCGCGGTGGACCGCGCGATCGATCGCGCCGAGGAGGCGGCCGCGGCGGCGCCGGAGGTCGCGCGCTACCAGCACCAGCTCGGCACCGCCTGCGCCCGGAAGGCCATGACCGGCACCTTCGCGGCGGTGCGCCTCGCCGGGCGGATCGAGCGCGCCTTCGAGCGCGCGGTCGCGCTCGAGCCCCGCTGGATCGAGGCGCGCCAGTCGCTGCTCGGCTTCCGCCTCATCGCGCCCCGCCTCCTCGGCGGCTCGGTCGACGCGGCCGAGGCGCAGGCCCGCGCGATCACCCAGCTCGACCCCCTGCTCGGCGCGATGGCCTTCATGGCCGTGCACCACGCGCGCGGCGCCTGGCCGGCGCTCGAGCGCGACGCCCTCGCGGCGGCGCCGATGGCCGTCGCGCCCGCCCACCGGCGGCAGCTCCTCGCGCTCCTCTCCGCCGCGGGCTACCCCGTCGTCGACGACGGCGCGTTCGGCCCGCTCTGGCTCGTGGCCCTGCCGCCGCGGCGCGGCAACGAGACCAGCGTGGCCGACGCGTTCCGGGCCTCCGAGGCGGCCTACCGGACCGCGCTCGCGCTCTCGGAGCCGGCGGCGCCGTCCCCCGCCGCGAGGCCCACGGTGGTGGCCTCGGAGCGGCCGGCCCCCGCGAAGCCTGCCGCGAAGGTGCGTGGGAAGCGCCGGGCGCAGGCGCGGCCGGCGGGCGAAGGTTGACGCACGGCGCCGGCGATCGCCGCGCCACCCGGGCGAGGCGTCCGCGGCGCGCACCCTCGGTCGGGTGATACCGACAGTCACCCAGACAGCGGGTACACTGCGCGGCGGATGGGGACGCCGCCCGGGGACTTCCGCTTCGATCTTGCGTCGCTCGCCCGGCCCCGGCCGCCGGGGCTGAGCGGGATCATGCGCATCAAGAACGGGGAGCAGTTCCTGCGCCTCGCCATCGAGTCGCACCTGCCGCACCTCGACGAGATCGTCGCCTGCCACAACGGCTGCACCGACCGCACGGTGGCGATCCTCGAGGCGCTCGCGAAGGAGCACCCGGGCAAGATCCGCATCCACGCGTACGCCCCCGAGGTCCACCCGCCGCGGAGCGCCTGGCACGACCGGACGCCGACCGGGTCGGTCCACGGGCTCGCGAACTACTACAACTGGGCGCTCTCGAAGGCCTCGTTCAGCCACGCGACCAAGCTCGACGACGACCACCTCGCCATCCCCGGGCGGCTCGCCGCCGCGGTCGCGCGGGTGCGGCGCGACATCGCGCGCGGCGCCCGCCGCCTCCACACGTTCTCGGGCCTGAACGCCTCGGTCCGAGAGGACGGCGAGCTCGGGGTGCTCGCGAACGCGCCCTTCTCCGGCGACGGCGACATCCTGTTCTTCCCCGTCTCGCCCCGCGCCACGTTCCGCCAGGCGCCGGTGTGCGAGCGGTTCCACTTCGAGGGCCGGGCCGAGCGCGTCTACCTCGGCCTCGTCTACGTGCACCTCAAGTTCGCGAAGACCCACCTCGGCCTCGAGTACCTCGACCCGCTCGCGCGGCGCCTCGAGGAGGAGAAGCACGCCGCGACCGCCCGCTGGGAGGCGTTCGAGCGGTTCCGGAGCCCGGCGTCGGTCCAGGCGCTCATCCGCCGCGTCCCGCGCCTGCGCTGGTTCCTGAGGACCCACCCCGCGCCCGCCGCGGTGGCCCGGCTCGTCACCGGCAGGAACCCGCCGCTCCACCTCGCGCGCCTGATGCGCCTCGAGCGCGACCTCGCCGAGGTCGACTGGCGCAGCGTGGTGGAGCAGGTGCTGGGACGGCCGCAGGAGCGGCGCGAGCGGCTCAGGGCCTGACGCTACCCCCGCGGCGCCCAGAGCCGGTAGTCGATCTCCGGGAACAGGTTGTCCCGGGACTCGACCTGGGCGAGCCAGGTGGGATCCACCTGCTTCTGCCGGAGCTGGTCGTGCAGGCGCGTGAAGCGCAGCACGTGCTCCTTCGTCCGGCGGATGGCGTAGTCGACCATCGTGCCGGTCTTCATGATGAAGGCCCAGTCGGAGGACTGCGCGAGCAAGAGCTCGCGGCCCGCCTGGTCGAGCGCGCGGCGCTCGAGCTCGGTCGGCTCCCGGAAGTCCCGCGCGAGCGCGATCATCCGCTCGGCGGCCTTCGTGAGGTGCCGGTAGATCCAGTCGTTCGAGCCGTCGAGCCAGACGCCGCCGTAGCCGCCCGCGCCCCAGCTGCAGAGCGGCGGGGTGGCGAGCTGCTGCTCGGGGTTCTCGCGCAGGTACTCGCCCGGCGTCGCGAGCCGGAAGATGCGCTGGTCGAAGGCGACCTTGCGCACGAGGTGGTCGATGAAGGTCGGCCCCTCGTACCACCAGTGGCCGTAGAGCTCGGCGTCGTACGGCGAGATCACGATCGGCCGCACGCCGTTCATCCGCGAGGCGAGGTGCTCGATCTGCCGCTCGCGGTTGAACATGAAGTTGCCCGCGTGGGCGGCGGCGCGCTCGCGCGCGCGGGCCGGGTCGTACGGCTGCTTGTGCGCGGTCTTGCCGGTGATCCGGTAGTACTTGATGCCGACGTTCTTCCGCTGGCCGGTCGGCTGGATGTACGGCTTCACGTAGTCGTAGTCGAGGTCCCAGCCGACGTCCCGGTAGAACTCCCGGTAGTCCGGGTCGCCCGGGTAGCCCGACTCCGCGCTCCAGACCTGCAGCGACGACTCCGGATCGCGGCCGAAGGCGGCCGGCCCGGTGGGCGTGTAGATCGGCGCGTAGACGCCGAAGCGCGGGCGTGGCGTCGCGTCGGTGATGCCGTGCGTGTCGACGAAGAAGAACCGGATGTTCTCCTCGGCGAGGAACGCGTCGAGCCCGGGGAAGTAGCCGCACTCCGGCAGCCAGATGCCCGCCGGGTCCTTCCCGAAGTGCCGCCGGTGGTGGCGCGCGGCGACCGCGATCTGCGCGCGGACCGCCTCGGGGTACTGCTGCATGAGCGGCAGGAACCCATGCGTGGCGCCGCAGGTGACGATCTCGAGCCGCCCCGCCTCCTCGAGCCGCCGGAAGGCGGCGACGAGGTCCCGCTTGTAGCGGTCGTCGAAGAGCGACCGGAGCTCCCGGAACTCCGCCTGGTGGTGCAGCGCGAGCCCGTGGAAGGTCGGGTCGCTGCGGGTGCGGTGGACCTCCTTGTCGGCGAGCTCGCACAGCCGCTCGAGGCGGCGCGCGTAGCGCGTCATGAGGAGCTCGTCGCGCAGCATGGCGACGAGCGGCGGCGACATGGTGAGCGAGACCCGGAACGGGATCCCCTCGTCGGTCAGCCGGTCGAACACCCGCAGGAGCGGGAGGTACGTCTCCGAGATGGCCTCGTAGAGCCAGTCCTCCTCGAGGAAGTCCTCGTACTCGGGGTGACGTACGAAGGGGAGGTGGGCGTGGAGGTGGAGGGAGACGTAGCCGAGCACGTCGGGACCCATCTTAAGGTCCCCTCCCTGCCCCCGACCCGGCCATGCCGGAACCCGAGCCGCTGCCCATCCCCAGGCCGCGGGTGTTCATGGCGGCGCCGATGCCGCCCTGGCTGCCGCCGCCGCCGCCGAAGCGGGACCAGTCGGAGAGCCGGGCGAGCAGCGAGCGCGCCTCGTCGGAGAACGGGCCGCCGGCGTGGCCAGGCCCGAGCAGCCGCCCGAGCGGCATGTCCCAGGGGATGCGGATGAAGCGGTCGTCGATCACCGGCGAGGGGCCGAGCGGCGGCAGCATCATGTCGTTCGTGGGGTTGCCCAGGAGGCGGTCCCCTCCGCGGCCGACCGCGTGGATCTCGGCGCGGTAGACGCGGCCCGGCTCGAGGTCGTGCACGTAGTAGCCGCGCGACTCGAGCGCGAAGTCGATGCGGCGGACCTCCTCCCAGCCGGCGCCGGCGCGGGCGAGCACGCGCAGCTCGGCGCGCGCGCCCTCGAGGCCGTCGAACGCGCGCGAGGTGGTGTCCCCGGAGAAGTCCCAGAAGAGGAAGAGCGTCCGCGGGTCCCGCGGGAGCGCCATGAAGGTGTCGTCGCCGTAGCCCCACGGCAGATCGCCGAGGCCCTCGTCCATCGGCGGCGCCTCGGCGCCCACCGGGGCGTCGCCCACCGTCTCGGTGAGCGGGTGCGGGGCCTCGCGGACGGCGTCCTCGCCGCGCACGCGCGCGACGAAGTAGCCCTCGGCACCCGGCGCGCCGTCGCCCTCGGCCGACCGCTTCGCGCGGGCGGGGGCCTTCGTGGCGGCCTTGCGCGGCGCGCGCGGCTGCTTCCCGGCGGGCGGCTGCTTCGCGGCCTTCCCGGAGGCGGCGCGGGGGGCGGCGGCCTTCCGGGCGGCCGGCTTCTTCGCCGCGGCCGGCTTCGCCGCCTTCCTCGGCGCGGCCTTCTTCGACGGGGCCTTCGGCGCCGGCTTCGCGGCCGACGTGGACGCCGCGGGCGCGGCCTTCTTCTTCTTGGTGTCGGCCATGGCTCTCACCGGGTAGGAATCAGCCTTGTACCTGGATCGTCAAGGGGTTTCGAGGGCCCGCGTCACGTCGTCCAGGCGCCGCCGGAAGCCTGCGGCCGGTCCGGCCGTCTGGTAGGCTGACCCGAGGACGGCAGGCCCCCTTGGACGACCCCGGATCCTCCGAGAAGAATCCCGCGAAGTGCGAAAAGTGCGGGGAAGCGCACCGCCCCGAGGACCCGTGCCCACGGTCCGAGTCGGGCACGCTGCTCTTCGAGGTGCCCCAGGAGGTCCTCGCCGCGCGGCGGACGCACGCCACCCAGCCGCCTCCCCCGCGCGAGGCGTCCCTCCCCGCACCGGTCCCGTCGACCGAGGCCGTCCGCCCCGACACGGTCGCCCCCGGCGCCACGCCCGCGCGCGCCGGCGCCGCCCCGGCGGGCCCCGACCCGCTCGTCGGCCAGAAGGTCGGCAGCTTCATGGTGCAGCGCCTGCTCGGCAAGGGCGGGATGGGCACGGTCTACCTCGCCGAGCACCCGGTCATCGGCTCGAAGGTCGCGATCAAGTTCCTGCACGAGTCGCTCGGCGACGAGCCGCAGACGGTGGCGCGCTTCTACGACGAGGCGAAGGCCGTCAACCTGATCGGCCACGAGAACATCGTCGGCATCTACGACCTCAACCTGCTGCCGCCGAACCGCTACTACTACGTGATGGAGTACCTCGAGGGCTCGACGCTCGCCGCCCTCGAGAAGCAGGGGCGCCTCCCGGTGAAGGTGCAGCTCGACGTCCTCAACCAGCTCTGCGACGCGCTCCAGCGCGCCCACGAGCGGGGCGTCGTGCACCGCGACCTCAAGCCCGAGAACGTGTTCCTGGTGCAGCGCCGCGGCAAGGCCCACTTCGTGAAGCTCGTCGACTTCGGCATCGCGAAGCTGCGCGGCGCGGCCGGCGCGAGCCGCGTCACCGGGCGCACCGAGGCGGGCGTCATCATCGGGACGCCCGAGTACATGGCGCCCGAGCAGTGCGAGGACGGGACCATCGACGCCCGCACCGACGTGTACGCGCTCGGGGTGATGGCGTTCGAGATGGCGACCGGCCGGCTCCCGTTCGGCGGCCGCAGCGTCACCCAGCTCCTCCTCGCCCACCTCCAGAAGAAGCCGCCGCGCCCCTCCGAGCTCGCCCCGGTCGAGGCGTCGCTCGAGCGCGCCATCCTCCGCGCGCTCGAGAAGGACCCCGCCGCCCGCTTCCAGGACATGGCGAGCTCGCGGAGGCGCTGCGGGACGTGCCGCGCGAGCCGCGCCGCGCGCCGCCTGCGCCCGTCGTCGCGCCGGTCGTGGCCCCCGCCGTCACGCCGGTCCCGCCGGGGAAGCCCGCCGCCCCGCCCGCGCCGCCGCCACCGGCGGCGCCCGCGCTCACCCCCGCCCCGGCGCCCGCGCCCGCGATCACGCCGCTGCCCACCCCGCCCATCCTCACGGCCGAGGTGCGGTCCGGCGACGCGGCGCCGGTGGCGCTGCCCATCACCGAGATCACCCGCGCCGGACTCTTCCTCGGGGCCGAGAAGGGCCTGCCACCGCTCATGTCGCGGGTGCTCCTCTCCCTCTCGCACCCCTCGCTGCGCGGCAAGGTGGAGCTCGCCGGGCAGGTCGTGCGCCACGTCACGCCCGTCGAGGCGCAGGCCTGGAAGATGCTGCCCGGCTACGCGGTCCAGTTCATGGACCCCGCCCCCGAGGCGCGCGCGGTGATCACGCTCCTCGCCGACGAGCAGCGCCGCGACATCGGCCGCGAGCCCGCGCCGGTCCTGCCGGCCAGGAGCCCCGAGGAGCGGCTGCGCGTGCTCGAGGCGCGCGCCGGCCAGACGCCCTACGAGCTCCTCGGCCTCAAGCCCGACGCCGAGTTCTCGGAGGTGCGCCGCGCGCTGAAGGCGCTGCGCGACGACCTCGAGGACGTCCGCATGCGGCCCGGCGCGCCCGAGCACCCGTCCCGCGCCGCCGCGCTCCTCGCCCGCGTCGACGCGGCGCAGGCCGCGCTCGGCGCGCCGCCCGCGCGGCTCGCCCACGACGCGCAGCGCGGCAACTTCCGCGGCGTCGCGCGCTGCGTGTCGGCCGGCGTCCCCGCCGCGCTCATCGAGGCCCGCCGGCGGGCGCTCCTCGCCGAGAAGCCCGAGCGCGCGACCGAGGCCCAGCGCCAGCTCGCCCGCGCCCAGGTCGCCCGGCGCCTCGGGAACCCGAAGGCGGCCCTCGCCGCCTTCGAGGCCGCGCTCGCGGCGGATCCCCTCGATCTCGCGACCCTCGAGGCCTGGCAGACGTACCGCCGGGAGCACCTCGCCGATGAATGAGCGACGCACCCGGGCCGTCTCCCCGAGGTGCCGTAGAATGCCCGAGCCATGACCGCGCTCCTCGCCCTCGCGCTCGCCCTCGCCGCCGATCCCGCCGCGGCACCGCCGGTGGCCGCGGGGGCGCAACCCGCCGCGCCGCCGCCCGCCGCCGGCCAGGCTCTCGCCGAGCCGGCCCTCGCGCCGGAGGCGGCGTCCGCCGAGCCGCCCGCCACCTTCGCGGACCGCGGGGCCCGCCGCTACCAGGTCGAGCGGATCGAGCTGCGCGGCCTCGAGCACACCCACGCGAGCGAGGTCCGCCGCCACGTGCTCGTCGCCGAGGGCGACCCGCTCGATCCCGAGCGCGTGTCGCTCTCGCGCCTGCGCCTGCTGCAGCTCGGCTGGTTCTCGCGCGTGGAGAGCCGCGTCGAGAAGGGCAGCGCGCGCGGCCTCGTGGTGATCGTGTTCCAGGTGCAGGAGCGGAACACGCTCGTCATCACCGACCTCGTCTTCGGCTCGACGCCGGCCCAGTCGTTCTACGGCGGGCTGGGCCTGTCGCAGCAGAACTTCCTCGGCCGCGGGCTCGGCCTCTCGGGCGCGTTCGCGTACGGCGGCTCGCCCCAGGGTCGGCCGCAGGACCCCGCCCGCTTCGCGCTGCGCTCCGGCTTCTTCGCGCCGGACGTGTCGCTCTTCGGCCGCCGCGCGGTGCTCGGCGCGAACGCGTGGTTCCTGCGCGGCGAGGAGTTCGCCTGCCCGGACGCAGGCTGCGGCGGCTACCCGGAGCTCGCGGACGCCCCGCGCCTGCGCTACCAGCGGTTCGGCGGCGAGCTCTCTGGCGGCCTGCGCGCGGGCGCGTTCGAGCGGCTGCTCGCCGGTTACCGGTACGAGCGGGTCCGCGGGAAGGCGGTGCTCCCCTCCCCGCTCGCCTCGGTGACCACGCGCCCGGCGCAGCTCCTCCCGGGCTGGTCGGACGTCTCGGCGCTCTCGCTCACCTACGAGCTCGACACCCGCGACGACTTCTTCTTCCCGACCGAGGGGCACCGGGTGCTCGCGCAGATCAGCTTCGCCTCCCGGCTCCTCGGCAGCGACTACGAGTACTCGAAGTACCTCCTGCAGGCCGAGTCCTCCTTCGGCCTCCTCGGCGTCCCGCTCCGCTTCCAGTCGGCGCTCGGCGCGGTGCAGGGCGGCGCGCCCTTCTTCGACCGCTTCTACGCGGCGGACTGGTCCTACTTCGCCGTGGGCCCCGCGCTCGGCCGCGCGATGGACCTCAACTTCTCGACCGATCCGCGTTACGACGCGTTCCTCGCCATGGGCGGCCTCGAGTACGCGGTGCCGCTCTTCAGCGGCTCGGGCTTCTTCCGGCGGGGCTACCTCGCCCTCGGCGCCCGCGGCGTCTTCACGACCGAGACCCTCGGCGGCGCGCGCACCCGCACCTCCCGCTCACCGGTGTCGTGCGACGTCGCGCTCCGGCTCGACACGCCGGTCGGCGACTTCAACGCCTCCCTCGGCTACGCGCTCGACAACGTCCTGTGACCGCCCCGGCCTCCCTCCGCGGGCCCGCCCGCGCCCTCGCGCTCGCCGCCGCGCTCGCGCTCGGCCTCGGCGCCGGCCGCGCGCGGGCCGCCGCGCCGCTCCACGTGGACCTCGCGATCCGCGGCGACCGGCTCCAGGCCACGCTCGACCTCGCGCCCGCGTTCCCGCCGGAGGTGCTGCGCGAGCTCGGCAACGGCCTCTCGAACGTGGTCGCCGTCTACGTCGTGGTGGCGCCCGAGGGCGGCGGCGCGCCGGTCGCGGGCTACCTGCGCACCGTGGACGTGCTCTGGGACGTCTGGGAGGAGAGCTTCGGGGTCACGGTGCGGGACCCGCGCAACCCGCGCGGCCAGCAGCTCGTGGTCCCGACCCCGGCCGGCCTGCGCGCCCTGCTCGCCTCCGCCCGCGACCTCGACCTCGGCCCGGTCGCCGCCCTGCCCCCCGGGAAGCTCGTCCTCGAGGTCCGCGTCGAGCTCAACCCCGTCTCGAAGGAGCAGCTGCAGCGCACCCGCGAGTTCATCGCCTCGGCCGGCCCACGCGCCGCGGGCGGCGGCTCCCGCTCGGTGCTCGGGGCCATGGCGAGCTTCCTCCTGCGCGAGCCGGCGGCCGACGCGGACGTCTGGATGCTGCGGTCGAAGGCCTTCACCACCACCGAGGTGGCGAGGTGAGGTCTGCCGGGACGCCCCCGGGCCGGCTCCGCCGCGCGCTCCGCGCCCTCCGCCCGTCCCGCTTCGAGGCGCCCATCGCCGGCGCGCTCGTGGTCGCCGCGGTGCTGCCGCTCCTCGGCGCCCTCTGGCTCGCGACCGACCTCGTGAAGCGCAACGTCGCCATCTCGCTCGAGCCGCGCGTCGTCGACCGCCTCGAGGGGATCCCGCTCCTCTACGGCGACCTCTTCCAGGCGCGCAAGCAGCTGTACCAGGAGCAGACCCGCACCCTCTCGCGCTTCCTGCCGGAGGCGCCCGGCCGCGCGAAGGCGTACCTCGCGGAGGCCATCGAGCGCACCCCGCGCCTGAGGCGCGCGGCCTGGTATCGCGCCGACGGCACGCCGGTCGCGGAGGCCGAGGCCGCCGCGCCCTTCGAGGGCGGCGAGTTCCGCCCCTGGACGGCCCGCGCGCGCCGCGCCGACGGCGGGCTCCTCGAGTGCACCTTCGCGGTCGAGGCGCGCTTCTTCGCCGAGGTGGAGGAGGCCCGCATGCTCGCCGAGCAGGTGCGCGGGCTCGAGCGCTTCTCGACCGAGGTGCCGCGCAGCTACCAGCTCGCGTTCTTCGTGCTCCTGCTCGGCATCTCGGCGATCGCGGCGGTGGTCGGCATCTGGCTCGCCCGCCGCACCACGAAGCGGGTCACGCGGCTCGTCGGCGCCGTGCAGCGGCTCGCCGCGGGCGACCTCAACGTGCGGGTGGACCCCGACGGCGCGCGCGACGAGGTCCACGGCCTCGCGGTCGCGTTCAACGAGATGGTGCGCGAGGTGCGCGAGAGCCGCGACCGGATCGTCTACCTCGAGAAGATCTCGGGCTGGCAGGAGGTCGCACGGCGGCTCGCCCACGAGATCAAGAACCCGCTCACGCCCATCCAGCTCGCCTTCCAGCAGCTCGAGGCCCGCTGGAAGCAGTCGCCCGAGGCCTTCCGCAAGGGGGACGAGAAGTTCGGGAAGCTCGTCGAGGACGCCGGCCAGATCGTGCGCGAGGAGATCGCGACGCTCCAGCGCCTCGTGGCCGAGTTCTCGAGCTTCGCGAAGCTGCCGGAGGTGAAGCCCGACCCCGCCGACCTCGGTGCCTTCGTCGACGAGTTCGTGAAGACGAGCCCGCAGCTCGGCGAGCAGGCCCGGCTCGAGGTGGTTCGCGCCGCCGGCCCCTGCCCGGTGCGGCTCGACCGCGCGCTCTTCCGGCGCGTGCTCGCGAACCTCTGCCAGAACGCGATCGAGGCCTCGCCGCCCGGGAAGGCCTGCATCCACCTCGGGGTCGCCCGCACGCGCGACCGCGGTGTCCTCACGGTGGCCGACGAGGGCCCGGGCATCGAGCGCGCGCTCCGCGAGCGCATCTTCGACCCCTACTTCACGACGAAGGGCACCGGGACGGGGCTCGGGCTCGCGATCGTGAAGAAGATCGTCCTGCAGCACGGCGGCGAGATCCAGTGCGGGGAGCGCCCGGGCGGCGGCGCGTCGTTCACCGTCGCGCTCCCGCTCGTGGCAGACTCGCCGCCGGCCAGTGACTAGGGAGGCGTGACGGCGATGGCTCAGGAGCTCCAGGGCAGGATCGCGCTCGTGACGGGCGCGAGCGCGGGGTTCGGCGAGGCGACCGTGAAGCGGCTCGCCACGATGGGCGCGAAGGTGGTGGCCGCCGCGCGGCGGCGCGACCGGGTCGAGGCGCTCGCCCGCGCCGTCGGCGGCGACGCGGTGCTGCCGCTCGTCCTCGACGTGCGCGACCGGGCCGCGGTGCTGGCCCTGCCGGCCTCGCTCCCGGCCCCCTTCGCCGCCGTCGACGTCCTCGTCAACAACGCCGGCCTCGCCCTCGGCCTCGAGCCCGCCCACCGCGCCTCCCTCGACGAGTGGGAGACGATGATCCAGACGAACTGCCAGGCGCTCGCGACCGTGACCCGCGCCTTCCTGCCCGGCATGGTCGAGCGCGGTCGCGGCCACGTCGTGAACCTCTCCTCGGTCGCGGGCACCTACCCTTACCCGGGCGGCAACGTCTACGGCGCGACCAAGGCCTTCGTGCACCAGTTCTCGCTCAACCTCCGCGCCGACCTCCTCGGCACCGGCGTCCGGGTCACCTCCGTCGAGCCGGGCATGGCCGACACCGAGTTCTCGGTGGTCCGCTTCCAGGGCGACCGCTCGAAGGCCGGCAAGGTCTACGAGGGCATGACCCCGCTCTCCGCCGACGACGTCGCGGACGCGATCGCCTGGGTGGTCACCCGGCCGCAGCACGTGAACGTCAACACGATGGAGCTCATGCCGACGCAGCAGGCGTTCTCGGCCTTCGCGGTGTCGAGGAAGGCCTAGCGGCGGGCACGGCGGGGCGTCCGCCGCGGCCCCGGCGGTCACTCCCCCGCGGCGCGATCCGGCAGCGCGCGGACGGGCGCGCTCGCGCCCGGGAGGGCCTCGAGCTGCCGGGCGTGCGCGCGGGCGGTCCGGGCGATGGTGCGGAAGTCCTGCAGCTGGTGCCCGAGCTGCGCGAGGCACTCCCGCGTCTCCTGGATCACCTCGAGCACCTCGTCCCGGTCGGCCTCGAGGCGATCCTGCTCGGCGGCCTCGCGCAGCCAATCGAGGTTGCAGCGCATCGAGGCGAGCGGGTTCGACATGTCGTGCGCGCAGCTCGCCGCCTTGGTGCCCGCGGCGGCGAGCTGCTCGACCTCGAGCTGGCGCTGCTGGCTCGCGGCGAGCGCCTCGAGGGCGCGCGCGCGGTCCTCGGCGAGCGCGATCTCGGCGGCGCGCACCTTGCCGGCGGAGAACGCGCCCAGCACGGCGAGCGCCCCGGAGGAGGCCGCACGGAGGAGGTCCATCCCCGCGTCCCAGGCGCCGCCCCCGGTGAGGAGGCGGGTCGTCACCACCGCGGCGCCGGTGACGGCGGAGGCGAAGACGATCGAGCGGATCGCGTCGGGGACGAGGAGCGCGAAGAAGATGGGCGCGACCACGAGGTAGACCCGCGCCGCGGTGCGCGCCCCGCCGTTCACGTCGATGACGGCGAGGGCCACGATCGAGACGAGGAAGCACGCGTCCACGAGTGGCTCGGTCAGGCGCGAGGGGCGCGCGAGCAGCCGGGCCGAGACGAAGAGCGCGCCCGCCCACGCGAGCCGCGCCGCGAGGATGATCCCGAAGTCCGGAGCGCCCCGGAGCGCCTCGGCCGTGGCGAACACGAGGAGCATGCAGCCGCCCACGAGCGCGATCCGGCTGCGGACCCGCGCGTTCTCCTCGATGGGCAAGCCGTGGTGCGGCATGGCGGGATCATGCTCCCTCGGGCCCGCCACGCCTGTCCCCTGTCCTTGGCTAGTCCACTCGGGGAGCGTCAGCGGGATGACGGTGAGTAATTCCTCGGTGTACCGGGGCGTTCACCGTCCCGTGCGGTCGCTCGGATGCAACGGAGGATCTCGGAGGATCTCGAACCGCCCGTCCGCGCGCGGCCCGTCCGCGCACGGTCCGTCCGCGCGCGGCATGCGGGCGCGGCCCATCCGCGGACTCCACGAGCCCGGCGGCGGCGCGCAGGCTCGTTCAGGACCGCCCCGAAGGTGTCGGGTCCTCCCCGCCCCGTTCCGGGCGATGAAGATGTCGACAGCCGGGCCCGAACGGGCGTTCGACGTCCTTCCAGGGTTGCCCGTCGCGGCCGTGAGCGGGCGCGCGAGGACCCGGCGCGCGCGAGGGCGGGCACCTCGGCGACCCCGACGACGCGATCGCCGCGGGAGCGGTCGCCGGCGCGGGAGGCGACGTCGCGACGGGAGCCCGCCCGCGCGCCGCCGGGCGCTCCGCGTGCTCGGCCCGCGCGACGGACTCGGAGGGAGCGAGGACGGCCGCCGCGCGCCTCGCGCGCGACCGCTCTCGTAGCCGCTGGGCCGGAGGCCGCGCTATCATCCGCGCCCCATGGATCCCGGCCCGTCCACCGTCCTCGTCGTCGACGACGAGAAGAACATCCGCCGCACGCTGCGCATGATCCTCGAGGGCGAGGGGTACGCCGTCTCGGAGGCCGAGAGCGCCGAGCAGGCGCTCGAGGTGCTGCAGGCCGAGCCCACCGACCTCGGCATCTTCGACATCCGCCTGCCGGGCATGGACGGCCTCACGCTGCTCTCGAAGGCCCGCGAGGTCTGGCGCGACCTCCCCGTCATCATGATCAGCGGCCACGCCGACACGAGCGACGTCGTCGACGCCGTCAAGCGCGGCGCCACCGACTTCTTCTCGAAGCCGGTGGACCGCGACCGCGTGCTCGTCTCGGTGAAGAACGCCCTCTCCCGCCGCGCCCTCGAGGAGAAGGTCGCCACGCTGGCGTCGCGCGACCGGCGGTTCTCCGACGAGATGCTGGGCGAGAGCCCGGCGATGCAGGTCCTGAAGGAGCAGATCGCCCGGGTGGCGCCGTCGCAGGGGCGCGTGCTCGTGACCGGCGAGTCCGGCACCGGCAAGGAGCTCATCGCCGCCGAGATCCACCGGCTCTCGAAGCGGTCGGGCGGGCCGTTCGTGAAGGTGAACTGCGCGGCGATCCCCTCCGAGCTCATCGAGAGCGAGCTCTTCGGGCACGAGAAGGGCAGCTTCTCCGGCGCCGCCTCGCGGCGCCGCGGCCAGTTCGAGGTGGCCCACGGCGGCACCCTGTTCCTCGACGAGATCGGCGACATGAGCGCCTCCGCCCAGGCGAAGGTGCTGCGCGCCCTGCAGACCGGCGAGATCACGCGGGTCGGCTCGGAGCGGGCGATCTCGGTGGACGTGCGGGTGGTGGCCGCGACCAACAAGGACCTCGAGGCCGAGGTCCGCGAGGGGAACTTCCGCGAGGACCTCTTCTTCCGGCTCAACGTGGTGCCGCTCCGCTCGCCGCCGCTGCGCGAGCGGCTCGAGGACGTGCCGCTCCTCGCCGAGCGGTTCTTCCAGCTCGCGACCCGCGAGAACGGCCTGAGGCCGAAGCCGGTCGAGCCGCAGGTCTACGAGCGGCTGAGGGCGTACCGGTGGCCCGGGAACGTGCGCGAGCTGCGCAACATGTGCGAGCGCATGGTGATCATGAGCGGCGAACGGATCGGGCCGGGCGACGTGCCGGAGGTGGTGGGCCCGCGGCCGACCGCGGCGGGCGGCCCGGCGGCGGCGCCCGCCGGCGCGGCGGACCTCTCGCGGTACGGCGAGGTCCCGCTCCGGGAGCTCCGCGATCTCGTCGAGCGCGACTACATCCTGAAGAAGCTCGAGGAGCACGACTGGAACATCACCCAGGCCGCGCAGGCCCTGGGCGTCGAGCGCACCAACCTCCACAAGAAGATCAAGCAGCACGGCCTCTCCCGCGCCGGCCGCGGCGCGCCCGCCGGCGACGACGGCGAGGGCGACGGCGACCCGGGCGACGAGACCTGACGGGCGGGCGCGGCGGTGGGCGAGACGCACCTCCTCCCCGGCGTCCCCGCGGCGGACCTCGCGCCCGCCTCCGCGGAGCGCGTCCTTCGCCTCGAGCGGCGGCTCGGGCCCCGCGCGGCGGAGCTCCTCGAGGCGTGCCGCCTCACCGCGGACCCGGACCTCGCGCTCGCGGGCGTGGAGCGGTACCTCGACGCGGCGGGCGCGCTGCCGGCCCGGCGCGATCTCCTCGAGGCGCTCGCGCTCCTGTGCGGCTCCTCCGCGCTCGTCGCCACGCTCCTGGCCCGGGCGCCGCACCTCCTCTGGCGGGCGGCGCGGCCGCGCCGGCTCTCGCGGCCGCGGGCGGAGGCCGACCTCCGCCGCGTGCTCGAGCGCGCGGCGCGCCGGCTCGCGCCGGACGACGTCGCGGGGTTCCACCGGCTCCTCAGGCGGCTGCGGGCGCGGGAGGTCGTGCGGATCGCGCTGCGCGATCTCCGGCGCGCGCGGGTGACGGAGGTGACCGGCGAGCTCTCGGCGCTCGCGTGCGCCTGCCTCGACGCCGCCATCCGGTTCCACGAGCGGCGGCTGCGGCTGCGCCACGGCGCGCCGGCCGGGTTCGAGGGCGCGCCGCACGGGAGCGGCTTCTGCGCGATCGCGATGGGGAAGCTCGGCGCGCGGGAGCTCAACTTCTCCTCCGACGTCGACCTCGTCTACGTCTACGGGCCCGACGGCCAGACCGCGGGCGTGGACGGCGAGCGATCGATCACGCACTTCGCCTACTACGCGAAGCTCGCCGAGCACGTCACCGAGGCCATCAACCGGCCCACCGAGGACGGGTACGTCTTCCGCGTCGACCTCAACCTGCGGCCGGACGGGCAGAACGGCCCCATCGTCAACAGCGTGCGGGCGGCGGGGCTCTACTACGAGACCTTCGGCCGCAGCTGGGAGCGGAACGCGCTCGTGAAGGCGCGCGCCGCCGCGGGCGACGTCGCGGTGGGCGAGGAGCTCCTGCGCGGGCTCGAGCCGTTCGTGTTCCGCGCCAGCCTGGACCTCGAGGTGGTCCAGGAGATCCACGCGATGAAGGCGCGCATCGACGCGCGCGCCGGCGCGGAGGGACGCGAGGACCTGAAGCTCGGGCGCGGCGGCATCCGCGAGATCGAGTTCTTCGTGTCGGCGCTGCAGCTCCTGCACGGCGGGCGGCGGGAGGGGCGCGCGCTGCGCGAGCGGTCGGTGATCCCGGCGCTCGACCGGCTGCTCTTCGCGGGCATCGTCCCGGTGCGCGACCGGGACCGGCTCGCCGACGCGTGGCTGTTCCTGCGCCGGGCCGAGCACCGGGTGCAGATGGTCGAGGGCGCGCAGACGCACCGGCTGCCGCCGCCCGGGGAGCGGCTGCCGCTCGCGCGCTCGATGGGCTACGCGAGCGAGGCCGCGTTCGAGCAGGCGCTCGGGCTGCACCGGGACCGGGTGGCGGAGCTCTTCGGCGGGCTCCTCGGCGCCGCCGGCGCGGACGCGCCGAAGCTCGATCCGGAGCTCGCGCTCCTCGCGGACCCCGAGGTCGCCGCCGACCGGCGCGCGGCGATCGCGACGCGGCGCGGGCTCGCCGATCCGGAGCGCGCGCTCGCGGCCATCGACGCGATGGCGCGGCGGCGCACGCCGTTCGGCCGGCTCGGCGACGTGCACGCGGCGGTCGCGCTGCTCGAGGACGCGCTCGGCACGCCCGACCCCGACCAGGCGCTCGCGCACCTCGCGGACTTCTCCGCCGCGCTCCGGAACCCGGAGCCGTACTTCACGGTGCTCCGCGACCGGCGGCAGGTGTCGCGGCTGCTCCTCTCGCTCTTCGGCACGTCCGACTTCCTCTCGAAGCGGTTCCTCCGGCACCCGGAGCTCATCGACGCGCTGCTGCGCGAGGGGCGGGTCGAGGTGAAGGGGCCGGACGCGTTCCGGCGCGAGCTCGACGAGCGGCTCCGGGCGCTGCCCTCGGGGCCGGACGACGGCATCGACGTGCGGATCGAGGACGAGCT
Organism: Anaeromyxobacter sp.; assembly: GCA_046351695.1. Lineage (GTDB taxonomy): Bacteria > Myxococcota > Myxococcia > Myxococcales > Anaeromyxobacteraceae > Anaeromyxobacter. The sequence goes on from JAXLYA010000008.1 coordinate 65,359, forward strand.
CGGCGAGCTGCGCCGGTACCGCAACGAGGAGATCCTGCGGATCGGGCTCTCGGACATCGCCGGCACGCTCGAGCTCGAGCCGGTGGCCGCGCAGCTGACCGCGCTCGCCGAGGCGTGCCTCGACCGGTGCCTGGATGCGGCCGAGCGCGAGGCGCGGGCCCGCGGCGGCGCGCCGCCCGGGCGGCTGTGCGTGGTGGGGATGGGGAAGCTCGGCGGGCGGGAGCTCGGGTACCACTCGGACCTGGACCTGATCTTCCTGTACCCGCGGGAGGCGGGGCCGGAGCTGCACCACGCCTACGCGCGGATCGCGCAGCGGTTCCTCGCGTTCCTGCAGATGCCGCTGCGCGAGGGGCGGCTGTACCAGATCGACACCCGGTTGCGGCCGTCGGGGAACCAGGGCGCGCTCGTGGTCGGCGTCGACGGGTTCACGCGGTACCACCTCGGCGACGGCGCGGCGGTCGGCGGCGTGCGGTCGCAGACCTGGGAGCACCAGGCGCTGCTCCGCGCGCGGCACGTGGCCGGCGACCCGGCGCCGTTCCGGGAGGTCGAGGAGCGCGTGATCCTGCCGGTGGTGTACGCGCCCCGGCCCGACCGCGCCGCGCTGGCCGGGGAGATCCGGCGGATGCGGGAGCGGATGGAGAGCGAGATCGGGAAGGAGGCGTCGCGGGGCCGGAACCCGAAGACCGGGCACGGGGGGCTCGTGGACGTCGAGTTCGCCGCCCAGTTCCTGCAGCTCCTCCACGGCCACGCGCACCCGTCCGTCCGCACGCCCACCACGCCCGTCGCCCTCGCCCGCCTGCGCGAGGCCGGGCTGCTGGCCGACGACCCCTACCGCGCCCTCGCCCGCGGCTACGAGTTCCTGCGCCGCGTCGAGCTCCGCCTGCGGATCGTCCACGACTTCGCGATCGATCACCTCCCGGAGGGCGGCGCCCCGCTGGCCCAGCTCGCGCGCCGGCTCGGCTGGGCCGGGCCCGAGCCCGGCGAGCGGTTCCTCGCGGAATACGCCCGGGTGACCGGCGCCGTCCGGGCCGCGTTCGACGCCGTGGTCCGCTAGCACCTCCTCCCTCCCCCCCTCGCCCAGAGTCAGGGGGGGAGGGGGGGGCCCAAGGACCTCCATGGTTGCCTTCTTCACGTTCCCGAGCCCTTCCTTGGGGTGAAGCGATGGCTGGCGCGGTCGCGCGATCGGACATTCTCGGTGGGTGAACGGTGATCTAGCCGGAACGCGGACGGACCGCTCCGGCACCGCCGGGCGGTCGAGCTCGGTCGAAGTTGGTCGCGGGGCGAGCTTCCTAGCTCGCTGGTGCGCGCGCGGCGCCGACGTTCACGTGCATGAGCCAGGTGCCGGGCGGGAACACCGTCTGGCGAAGCCCGTTGCAGAACTTCTCGAGCGCCTCTTCGTATGCGTCCCAGAACGCTTGCAGGTCCTGCAGCGCCTGGATCCGCCGCCACTTGTCGCGCGCCGCCACCCTGGGGTTGAGCTCGCCCGCTGGGGCGCGCCCGCCCGGATGCTGCCACCAGCGCTGCCTGCGGACCTTGTCGCCGCCCACGAACTTGCGGCGTGTGCCGTCCTCGTTGCGTTTCGCCTGCCGCTCGAGCTCCGCGAGCGCGCCCTCGAGCGACTTCCGGAACGCCTCGGCGCCGCGCCCCGGTGGAGGCACGAGCGGGAGTTCCACCTCGTCCGGCAGGACGCCGAACTCGTCGAAGAAGACGTCCGGCCGCTCGAAGGTCCGTGGCTCACCGCCGATCCACTCCGGGGCCGACCACAGGCCCGGCCAGAGCCGTCCGTGCTCCACGAGGCCCGCCGCCACGGGGTTCGCGAGCGTATACGCCGCCTTCGCGACGACGTCCTCCTCGGCGTGGAGCGTGACCGCGCTGTAGCTCCCCGGCGCCCACGCCGACTCGAAGCGGCCGTGGTGCGTGTTGAGGAAGCGCGCGAGGTTTGCGTTCAGCTCCTGCGCGAACCACGGGAGGACGCCCTTCGGGTCCGTGAGCACGAGGTGGTAGTGATTCGAGAGCACGCAGTACGCGTGGATCTGGATGCCGTACTTCTCTGCCACGAGTGCGAGGACGTAGCCGAACGCGCCGCTGACGGTGGGCGTGGGCGTCAGCAGGAAGAGCCGCTGAAGCGTCCTGCGGGTGAAGAGGTAGGTCTTGCCCGGGAGCACCTGGCGCGGGAGGGTCATGCCGGCGGCAGTTTTCACGCCCCGTGCCGCGCCAGATTTGTTCTGCCCCAACGATTTCGGTTCTGACCACCGTCCGCCGCACGGCCCATGGTCCGCGGCGCGGACCTCTGGGTCAGGGGGGGGACAGGGGTCAGGGGAGCTGGGGGGGCAGGCCGGCAGCGAGGGCACGGATCCCGCGGGGGGATGCCTGCGCCGCCGTGCATCCATCACGGCGCGTGGGGGCGAACGGGGATCTACAATCCCCTGCATGTGGATCACCATGCGTCCGACGGGCTCCCTGACCTTGTTGTTCCTCGCGGCCTGCGCCGGGGGGTGCTCGCGCGACCTCGGCGTGCCCGGCGCCTCACCTCCCGGGATCTCCACCGTGGCGGTCGTCGGCCTGGAGACGCGGGCGCTCGCGAGCAAGCTCCCGGTGCTCGCGGGGGAGCGCGTGGCGGTCTCGGGCTCGGGGTTCCCCGACGCGAAGGAGCAGGTGCAGGTGCAGGTGCAGGTCGGCGGGGAGGCCGCGAAGGTGGTCTCCACCTCCCCCACCCGCCTCGTCCTCGAGGTCCCCGTGCTCGGCGCGACCGGCGAGGTCGACCTCACCGTCACCACCTCCGCGGGCTTCGGCACCCTCGCGAAGGCCCTGCGCTACGACGGCCCGGGCCTCCCGCGCGGCACCTCGGTCTCCGACCTCGAGACCGCGATCGGCCTCGCCGGCGTCGTGCCGGTGGAGCCCGGCAACGCGACCACCGGCTTCGCGGACGTGGCGGTCGCGTTCGGCGGCGGGGACTCGGCGCTGCTCGTCTACCCGAACGCCGGCGTCGCGGCGAGCACGATCCCGCTCGGCCTCCTCCCCGGCAGCGTCGCGGCGCGCATGACCGCCTCCGGCCCGAACTACCTCGTCGAGGTCCTCGCGCTCGACGACCGCGGCAAGGTCGGCCTGGGCCAGGTCACCATCTCCGCCGGCGGCGCGATCGTCTCCCGCTCCGAGCAGCGCACGCTCACCTCGCCCATCACGCCGAAGGACTGCCGCTCCCCCCGCGTCCTCTTCACGAAGCTCGGCACGCCGGTCGGCGCGTGGGTCCGGGGCACGGACTCCGCCCCGCTCATCGCCACCATCGACCTCGGCGCCGCCGGGACCCAGTACGCGCCGAAGGGCGGCCTCGTCCGCCCCACCGGCGACGAGGTCTCCGGCTGGGCGACCTGGAAGGGCGACCTCGTCGTCTACGCGGCCGGCAACGACGTCTTCCTCTACGACGCCGGCACCCAGGCCGCCCCCGCGCCGCTGTCGATCCTCGGCCAGTCCGTGAAGGCGCGGCTCCTCGCCGGCTGCGCGGCCGGCGCCATCGACTCGGTACACACCGTCGCCCTCGCGACCTCGCCCGGCGCGGAGGCGCTCGCGGTCGGCTACCGCTCCGGCGGGCTCGAGCGCGTCGCGCTCGTCGACCTCATCACCGGCGCGGTCCACCGGGGCATCTCCGGCCTCCCCGCGAGCGCGCTCGCGCTCGCGCCCGTCGCGCCGTACTCCGGCGTGGGCGGCTGGTACGTGCTCGCCGCGGCGGGCGGCAACCTCGTGCGCTTCTCCACGGTGCCGAACGGCACCGCCTGCGGCGAGGACCTCGCGCCCGACGCCTCCCTCCCGCTCTCGTCGAACGCCTTCGCGGCCCTGCCCGGCTTCGCGGCCATGGCGCCCTTCACCGGCGGCACCCGCGTCCTGTCGGTCACGCCCTCGGGCGATCTCGTCACGGTCCTCCCGCCCACCCTCTCCTCGCCGGGCGCCGTCTTCCGCTTCGCGAGCTACGGGAGGGTCTCGACCACCATCGCACCCGTCTCGATCGGCGGCGCCGACACCTTCGTCACGCTCGCGGTCGCGGAGCACACCTCGGTGTCCTCCACCTCCGCGCTCCTCGACACCGGCTCCGCCGAGCTCGTGCTCGCGCTCGACGCGGGGGACCGCCCGCTCGCGCTCGGCGGCTCGGGCTTCGGGCGCGGCGCGGTCTGGGTGCGCAACCCGACCGCCGGCCAGAGCTGGGACGGCGCGCTCGCCTACTCCGGCGACCTGCCGCGCAACCTCGACACCTCCTCCGCCGGCAAGCTCCAGGGCGCCTCCGCGGCGGTGACCTCGTTCAAGATGGACACCACCTGCTCCCTCCGGCCCGAGATGGAGATCGTCGGCTCCGCGCCGCTCGCCGGCAACCCGGACCTCGTCGCGCAGGGGCCTGCGCGCTCCGGCCAGCTCGGCCCGGACGGCTACGCCCGCTACGGCCCGACCACGGTCCCGACCTACCTCGTGTCCGGCTCGACCCTCACCGCGATCGGCCTCTCGTCCGCCGACGCCTGTCTGTCGCCGGTCGGCGGCCTCGACGCGCTCGCCTGCACCGGCACCGCGAAGGATCTCGGCGTCGCGCCGGTCGATCTCACGCTCTCGGCCGGCGACGCCTCGGCCGCGGCGCGCTCGCTCTCGACCACCTGCCGCCCCTGCAAGCTGCCCTTCTCCTGCGCAGGCACCGGCCCCGCCGCCGCCTGCGCCGACGGCGACGTGCTCTGCAGGCGCGCCTTCTGCCCGGTCGCGCCGTCGCTGCGGGTGGTCCCGCTCACCGCGTCGGGCGCCGCCCACGACGTTCCCCTCCCCTCCGCGCCGGTCGCCGCCACGGCCGACCGCGCGGGAGGCTTCCTCGTCACGCTGCCCTGCGCCGCCGCCGGCGCCGGCTTCCCCGCCCCGTTCGACGCGCTCTGCCCGAAGGCCGACGCGGACGCCGGCACGGTCGGTGCGCTCGTCTTCGTGCCCGAGGACGGCGCGACGCCGACGTTCCTCGCGGTGCTGCCCGGCCTCGCCGGCGCGGTCGCCGTCACGCCGAACGGCGCCGAGGCCTGGGTCTCCGGCCCGGTCAGGAGCGGGGCGCTGCACCTCACCCGCCTGGCGCTCCCGCGCGATCCGGACACGGGCTCGCTCGACCTCACGCGCCGGGCGACGCTCGCCGGCGTCCAGCCGCTCGGGACGGCGGGCGAGGCGGTCGGCGGGTACGCGGCGAGCGGCATCACCTTCACCCCGGACGGCGCCACCGCGGTCGTCACCGTGCCGGCCGACTACCGGATCCTGCTCCTGGAGTAAGCTCCGGGGCCTTGGCTGCCCCGGACCTGGATCTCGACGCCCAGCGCGCGCGCACGAAGCCCATCGACGACGCCGAGGTGGCGCTCGTCCGCTCGGTCGTCTCGGAGTCGGAGTGGCTCTCCGAGCCCGACGAGGCGGCGCTCCGGTACGCGCTCGGGCTCGCGCGGCTCGGCCTCGTCCGGGCGCCGGGCGGCGAGGACGTCGACCTCGCGCCGCTGCTCGCGCCGTGGCGCGAGGAGGTCACCGCGCGCCTCGTGCCGCCGCTCCTCGCGAAGGGCGGCCCGGACCGGCGGGAGGTGCTGCGCCTCCTGCACGACACCGCGGTGCACGCCCGCGCCTGGCGCGCCCGCGTGGTCGAGGCGCACGGGGACCGCCTCCCGCCGGGCGCGCTCGACCGCGAGATCTGCGAGCGCGCGCTCGTGCTCGTCGCGGGCGGCGGCGGCGGCGTCGCCTGGAGCTACGTCGGCGCGTTCGAGCTCCTCGAGCAGTACGGGCTCGCGCCGCGCCTCCTCGCCGGCACGAGCATGGGCGCCGTCCTCATGCTCTTCCGCGCCCGCCGCGCGCGCTGGAACCCCGAGGACTTCGAGGCGGCGCTCGGCTCGCTCACGGTGAAGACGCTCTTCCGGTTCCTGCAGACGGGCTCGCGCTGGGGCCTCCCCGCCGCGCTGCGGCTCTACCTGCGCGCCGCGATCGGCGAGTTCCTGAAGGGCCCCGACGGCCACCCGCTCACGCTCGGCCAGCTCGTCGTGCCGATGATCGTGACCGTCACCGGGATCCGCAACGGCGCCCTCCCCCGCGATCCCGCGTACTACGAGCACCTCCTCGACAGCGAGGCGGGAGCCGGCGGACCCTTCGCCGCGCGCCGCCACGCGACCGCCATCTTCCGCGCGGTGGGCGAGCTCATGGTCCAGCGGGACCGGCTCGCCCGCATCTACCTCGGCGCCGACGACGAGACCCGCGCCTTCGACGCCATCGACGCGGTCGGCTTCTCTTCCGCGCTCCCGGGCGTCATCCACTACGACGTCCTGCGCGACGACGCGCGCATGCACCGGCTGCTCGGCGACCTGTTCGCGCGGCACGACCTCTTCCGGCTCGTCGACGGCGGCCTCGTCGACAACCTGCCGGCGCGCGCGGCGTGGGGCGCGGTGCAGCGCGGGACGATCGGCACGCGGAACGCCTTCGTGCTCGCGCTCGAGGGCTTCGGCCCGAAGCTCAGCCAGCCGCTCTGGTACGGCCTCGAGCAGCTCGCCGCGCAGAACGTCGCCCGGAGCCTGCCGTTCGTGCACCACCGCCGCTCGTTCCAGCGGGTGCTCTCGCCCGCCGAGGTGGTGCCGTCGGCGGCGGCGCTCGGGCGGGCGGTCCGCGACGGGAAGTCGGAGCTCCACCCGGACATGCCGTTCGTCGCCCGGATGTGCCGGCCGTTCCGGCCGCCGGCGGGCGGCTGACGGTGCCTCGTCTCCGGCCCCTGCTGCGCAGGGGCCTACGCTCGGCATGAGCGGCCGGAGTCGAAGGACCGCGTTGAAATCCCCCTCCGGCTGGGGCATCTTCCGCGACCATGGCGATCAAGACCAAGTCCGACGCGATCTGGATGGACGGCAAGCTCGTGCCCTTCGAGGAGTCGAAGGTCCACGTCCTCACCCACACGCTGCACTACGGCGTGGCGGTGTTCGAGGGCATCCGCGCGTACCGGACCGCCGAGGGCAAGTCGAACGTCTTCCGCCTGAAGGAGCACATCCGCCGCCTCTTCGACTCGGCGCACATCTACATGATGCAGATCCCGTTCACGCCGGAGCAGCTCGAGCAGGCGTGCCTCGACACCCTCAAGGCGAACAAGCTCGCCGAGGGGTACATCCGCCCGCTCGCGTTCTACGGCGCGGGCGCGCTCGGGGTCGGCGCCGTCAACGAGGTCCAGGTCATCATCGCGGTCTGGCCGTGGGGCGCCTACCTCTCGGAGGAGGGGCTCCGCCGCGGCATCCGCGCGAAGATCTCGAGCTTCAACCGGATGCACGTGAACGTGAACATGGTCCGGGCGAAGGCGTCCGGGCAGTACGTGAACTCGTTCCTCGCGACCCGCGAGGCGGCGCTGGGCGGCTTCGAGGAGGCCATCCTCCTCGACACCGAGGGCTACCCCTCGGAGGGCTCGGGCGAGAACCTCTTCATGATCAAGAACGGCGTCGTCTTCACGCCGCCCCTCTCGTCCGCCGTGCTCGACGGCATCACCCGCGCCTCGGTCATCCAGATCGCCCGCGACCTCGGCATCCCGGTGAAGGAGGAGAAGTTCACCCGCGACTCGCTCTACCTCGCCGACGAGGTCTTCATGACCGGGACCGCCGCCGAGGTGACGCCGGTCCGCGAGATCGACCACCGGAAGATCGGCATCGGCGAGGCCGGCCCCATCACGAAGAAGCTCCAGGCCGCCTACTTCGCGGCGGTGAAGGGCGCCGACCCGAAGTACAAGGCCTGGCTGAGCCCCTTCGAGGTCTAGGCGCCTGCGCGCAGCCCCCTGGAGCGCCCTCCTCGGAGGGGGCGCACGGGGCGTGCAACCTCCTGAAATCCCAGAGAAGGCGCACACTTCACGACCACCCCCGTTCTCGGGTCCGGGAACAAAGGTGGAAGTGTGCCCGTTCCCCCTGCCGAACGAAGGCTGCATTGACCTTTGAAAGGGCTTTCGGCTAGATTCCCCCCGCCTTCGGGGCCTTCGGCCCGAAATCCCCTGGAACTACATAGGCTTGGCGCCGGTCGCCGCGTTGCTCACCCGCCGTTTCTTGAAGCGAGGAAGCGCGCAGACCCCCGGCCTTCGAGGAGCACTCGCACATGCGGACCCGCTACGTCGACTTCGATGACCGGATGGAGGACCTGACGGACCGGATGCGCATCGATCCGGAGCTCTCCCAGGATTTCCTCAGCAAGTACGAGCTCTCCTGGCTCTACCACGAGAACGCGCTCGAGGGCGTCGTCTACTCCGGCCAGGAGCTCTCGACCGCGCTCGCCGGCGCGCCGCTCGCCGACGCCACCTTCGTCTCGGCGCTCCAGTCCATCCGCAACCACAAGGTCGCGCTCGACCTCGTGCGCGAGGAGGCGGCCGCCAAGAAGGTGAAGATCAACCTCACCCTCGTGAAGAAGCTGCACGAGACGCTCTGCGCCGGGCACGAGGGCCGCGCCCAGGCGGACTGGCGCGAGGACATGCCGCTGCACCGCGCCTACTACCACGAGATCGCGCAGCCCCCGAAGATCGCCCCGCTCCTGCAGAAGGTCCTCGACGCCTGCGATTCCGCCGACTTCCGCGGCTCGCACCCGCTCCAGCAGGCGGCGAAGCTCCAGCACGGCTTCATGCAGGCGTTCCCCTTCACCGACAACTCCGGCCGGGTGGCGCGCCTGCTCGCGAACCTCCTGCTGTTCCACGGCGGCTACAAGCTCGCGCTCATCATCCACGCGACCGACCGGCAGCGGTACTACGACTCGCTCCGCATGCCCGAGGCGGCGCTCCGCGACCTCATGATCGAGGCCCTCGACAACGCGCTCTCGCAGGCCGAGAAGTTCTTCGCCCAGGCCCCGCGCCGGTCGAAGCGGACCGCCCGCTAGCACGCCCCTCCAGGGACCCAACGGCCGGGCCGACCCCCTCTACCGGGGGGTTCGCCCGGCCGCCCTCGTTCCGGCCACATGGGGCAGCGCCTGCTTCAAGCCCTTGCAACTGCACGGTTTTCGGGCGGCGGACCGTCGCGGAATGGGCAGGCGTGGCGGGCCGAGGTCCCGTAATGTATACGTCGCGCCCCATGCTGCTCGGAGCCCACGAAGGAATCGCCGGTGGCGTGTCCACCGCATTCGGCCGCGCCGAGGAGGACGGCGCCGACTGCGTCCAGGTCTTCACGCGCAACGCGCGCGGCTGGGCGGCGAAGCCCCTCGAGGACGAGGAGGTGTCTCGGTTCCGGGCCGAGGCCCGCCGCACCGGGCTCCCCGTCGCGGCCCACGCCTCCTACCTCATCAACGCCGCGGCCTCCGACCGGGTCGTCCGCAGGAAGAGCTTCGACGCCCTCGCCGACGAGCTCGGCCGGTGCGAGACGCTCGGCATCCCACACCTGATCTTCCACCCGGGCAGCCACCCCGACCACCGGGAGGGCACCCGCATCGCCGGCGAGGCCATGACCCGGGCGCTCGAGGCGGTCCCCGGGAAGGCCCGGCTCCTGATCGAGACGACCGCCGGCCAGGGCGACTGCCTCGGCTGGCGCTTCGAGGAGATCGCCGCGCTCCGCGAGGCCGTGCCGGGCGCCCTCCGCCGCCGCGTCGGCGTCTGCGTGGACACCTGCCACGTGTACGCCTCGGGCTACGACCTCACGACCGAGGACGGCTACGAGCGGACCATCGGCGAGCTCGACCGCACGGTCGGCCTCGGCCACGTCCGCGCGTTCCACCTCAACGACTCGAAGAAGCCGCTCGGGTGCCGGGTCGACCGGCACGAGCACATCGGGGACGGCGCCATGGGGCTCGCCCCGTTCCGTTTCCTCGTGAACGACCCCCGCTTCGCGGACGTGCCCGGGTACCTCGAGACCGAGCTCCGGTTCAAGGAGAACCTGGCCGTGCTGCGCTCCCTCCTCCGGAAGGGCGGCGCCGCCGCGAAGCCGAAGAAGCCCGCCGCGCGCCGCGGCGCCTCGCGCGCCGCAGAAGCCGCGCCATGAAGCCCGCCCGCATGAACACGCCCGAGAACCTCCCCCGCTCGCGCTCCGGCGCGCCCGTGCGCTCGGCGCGCATGTCGCTCGACCCGCGCCAGCCGGGCACCGTGAAGGAGAAGCTCGATCGGCTCGTGCAGTACGCGAAGAGCCACGAGCGGGCGCTCATCCTCACGCACGACAACCCGGACCCGGACTCCATCGCGGCCGGCGTCGCGCTCGCGCACCTCCTCGAGAAGCTCGCCGGCGTCGAGGCGATCGTGGCGTACGGCGGCATCGTCGGGCGCGCCGAGAACCGCGCGCTCCTCAAGGTGCTGAAGCTCCCGGTGGTGCCGCTCTCGCGCGTGGTGTTCGACGACTACGACCTCATCTGCATGGTCGACACCCAGCCCGAGCAAGGGAACCACTCCCTGCCCGCGCGGCACTTCCCGGACGTCGTCATCGACCACCACCCGGAGCGGCCGGACTCGCACCTCGCGCCGATCGCCGACGTCGGCGGGCCGATCGGCGCGACCTCGACGCTCGTCGCCGAGTACTTCCGCGCGAGCGGCCTCAAGGTGCCGCCGGCGGTCGCGACCGCGCTCTTCTACGGCGTGAAGGCCGACACCCGCGACCTCGGCCGCCAGACCACCCACCAGGACATCGAGGCGTACCTGTGGCTGTTCCCGATGGCCGACAAGGAGGCGCTCGCGCAGATCGAGCACCCGCGCCTCCCGCTCGACTACTTCCGCCTGTACCACGGGGCGATCGAGAAGGCGCAGGTGTTCGGGGACGAGGCGGTGGTGTGCGACCTCGGCGAGATCTACACGCCCGACATGGTCGCCGAGGTGGCCGAGCGCTTCATGTTCCTCGAGGGCATGCGCTGGTCGCTCGCGTTCGGGTGGTACGAGGACGCGCTCTACTACTCGCTCCGCACGAGCGATCGCCGCATGAACGCGGGCCGGCTCATCCGCGACGTCATCGAGGCGAAGGGCGGCGTCGCGGGCGGCCATGGCACCATGGCCGGCGCGCGGCTCCCGGCGAAGAAGCTCACGCCCGCCGGCCTGAAGAAGCTCCGCGAGGAGGTCGTGAAGTCCTTCCTCGAGGCGTTCGGCGTGAAGGCGAAGAAGCCGCGGAAGATCGTCGACTGAACGGTCGCCCGGCTCAGGAAGGGCGCTCGCCCTCCCGCCTGTCGAAGGACGAACCGTGATCTACCTCGACCACAACGCGATCACGCCCGTGCGGCCCGCCGCGAAGGCCGCGGTCGCCGCCGCGCTCGAGGTCTACGGCAACCCCTCCTCCGTCCACGCCGCCGGCCGCGCCGCGCGCGACCTGCTCGACCTCGCCCGCGAGCAGGCGGCCCGCGCCCTCGGCGCCGCGCCCTCCGAGCTCGTCTTCACGAGCGGCGCCACCGAGTCGGCCACGATCGCGATCCGCGGCGTGCTCGGGGCCGCGCCGGCCGGCCGCCGGCGGCTGGTGGTGACCTCGGTCGAGCACCCGTGCGTGCTCTCCCTCGCGCGCGCGCTCGAGAAGGCCGGGACGCCGGTGACCGTGGTCCCGGTGAACGGGCGCGGGGTGGTCGAGCTCGACACGTGGCGCGCCGCGCTCGGGCCGGACGTGGCGCTCGCCTGCGCGATGCGCGCGAACAACGAGACCGGCGTGCTCCTCCCGGTGGGCCTCCTCGGCGCGGCGGCCCGCGAGGCGGGCGCGCTCTTCTTCTGCGACGCGACCCAGGCGGTCGGGAAGATCCCCGTCGACGTGCGCACGCTCGGCGCCGACCTCGCCGCGCTCACCGGCCAGAAGCTGGGCGGGCCGCGCGGCGCGGGCGCCCTGTGGGTCCGCCCCGGCTTCCCGCTCGCGCCGGTCGCGGGCGGCGAGCAGGAGCGCGGCCGCCGGGCGGGCACCGAGAACCTGCCGGGCATCGCCGGGCTCGCCGCGGCGCTCGAGGCCGCCACCGCCGCCGTGGAGGCCGAGGGCCCCCGGCTCGCGCGCCTGCGCGACCGGCTCGAGGCGGGCCTCCTCGCGGCGGTGCCGGACACGCGCGTGAACGGCGCGGGCGCGGAGCGCCTCCCGAACACCGCGTCGCTCACGTTCCGGGGCTGCGACGCCGAGGCCCTCCTCATGGCGATGGACCTCGAGGGCGTCTGCGCGAGCGCGGGCTCCGCGTGCCACTCCGGCTCCACGAAGCCGTCGGGCGTGCTGCTCGCGCTCGGGCTCTCCGAGGAGGAGGCGCGCTCGACGATCCGGTTCTCGGTCGGGTGGACGTCGACGGAGGCGGACGTGGACGAGGCGCTCCGGAAGCTCCCGCCGCTCGTGGCGCGGGTCCGCGCGGAGATCCCGCGCGTCGGGCACTAGGGGGCCGCGCGGAGCCGCTACTTCACCCCGAACAGCCCGCGCACCACCGCCGCGATGGCGAGCGGCGTCCCGATCGACGGGTCGTACTGCGCGGCGATCTCCTTCGCGAGCTCGAGCGCGGACGGCCAGCGCTCGGCGGGATCGGCCGCGAGGCAGCGCAGCACGATCGCGTCGACCTCGAAGGACAGCTCCGGCCGCACCTCGGACGGCGCCCGCAGCGCCCCCTGCAGGATCTTCTGGGCGACCGCGTTCACCTCGGTGCCCGGGAAGGCCCGCTCGTTCGTGAGCGCCTCGAAGAGCAGGCACCCGAGCGAGAAGATGTCGGACTGCGAGGAGGGGTTCCCGCCCCGGAGCAGCTCCGGCGCGAGGTAGCTCACCTTCCCGTGCACGCCGCCCACCCGGATGCGCGTCGTGGGGGTGACCGCGACGCCGAAGTCGCCGAGCTTCACCTCGCCGTTCTTCGAGATGAAGACGTTCGAGGGCGAGACGTCGCAGTGGACGACGCCGAGCGGGTGCCCGTGGCTGTCGGCGCCGTCGTGCGCGTGGGCGAGCGCGTCGGCGACCACGTGGCCGACGTAGAGCGAGAAGTCCGCCGGCAGGAGGATCCGGCGCTCCGCGCAGCGGGCGATGACCTCCTTGAGGTTCCGCCCGTCGACGTACTCCATCACGATGTACGGCGTGCCGTCGGCGACGCCCGCGTCGAGCACCTCGACGATGGCCGGGTGCGCGAGGCGGCGCGTGACGAGCGCCTCCTGCTCGAGCATCGCCACGTACTCCGGATCGCTCGCGAACTCCGGCAGGAGGCGCTTCACCGCGACCTCGCGGCCGGCCTGGGGCCCGTCGACCACGACGCCCTGCCACACCTCGGCCATCCCCCCGCGGCCGACGAGGTTGCCGAGCGCGCAGCCGGCGAAGAGCACGGGCTCCATCGGCGGCTACTTGTGCCTCGCGAGCGCCCGGTAGGCCGGCTCGCCGCGCAGGGAGTCGAGGTCCTCGTCGTGGTCCATCGAGTCGGCGGTGACGTAGCCGTTGAGCGCCGCGATCTGCAGGTAGCGGAGCGCGAGGTCCTTCTCGCCCTGCAGCGCGTAGATGCACGCCATGTTGTAGTAGGCGTCGCCGAAGTCGGGGTTCACCGCCAGCGACCGCTTGTACCAGTCGAGCGCGCGTGGGAAGTCGTTGCGCATGCGGTAGGTGACGCCGACGCCGTTGTAGGCCTCGGGCACGGTCGCGTCCTCGTGGATGGCGGCGAGGAAGCGGCGGCGCGCCTGCTCGAAGTTGCCCTCCTGCAGGTACGCGAGGCCGTCCTTCAGCTCGTCGCGGGCGCGCTCGCGCGCGGCGTGCCGGTCGCCCGCGGGCGCCTTCGGGCGCGGCGGCCGCGGCGGCGGCGGCTTCTCGGCCGCGGCGACGGGCTCGGGCTCGATCTCCGGCAGCGGCGCGGGCTTCGCGCCCGGACGGTTGAAGGTCATGCCGCCGTTCTTGCCCGCCGGCCCCTTGCAGCCCTTCGGCAGGTGCACCGCGCCCGCGAGGCCGGCGTCGCCGACGAGCAGCACCGCGCTCGCCCAGGCCTCCTTCTGCTTGCAGCCGGGCGACTTGAAGAGCGGCATCCGGATCTGGCCGGCGAGCGAGTCGTCGAGCAGCGTCGCCTTCAGGATCTCGTCGCCGGGCTGGAGCGGCAGGCCCTCGGTCGGCGACAGGACGGTGCCCTTCCACGCGGCGCCGTCGGCGACGATCCGGACGCGGCCGAGGGGCGAGTCGTACTCGCCGGCGACGGCGGGCGTCGCGGCCGCGGCGGAGGCAGCGTGTGCGGCGGCGTAGGCCGCGGCGAGGATCGCGAGGAAGTTCGAGGGGACGCGCACGGGCGTCATTCTATCCTCCCTCTGGGCCCCCACCGTCGCTTGACACCCGGGCTCCGGGGCCCTAGGATCCCATCATCAAAACTTCCCGTGAATCCGGGCGGTTATAGCTCTTTTCCAGGTCTTGCCTGCGGCGACGCAGGCCTCAAGTTGCCCCCTGCAGAGCGCGTGATTGGGCCTCGAGTCGTTTGGGCCGACTTTGAACCAAGCGGAGCGTCCGACCACACCCATGTGCAAGCTCCCAGCTACGAGGGAGAAGCCTACGGGCGCTGGTGACACGGATGCCCCACCTGTAGAAATACAGGTCCAAGCAACCGGGCCACACGGCTCACGCGGGGGGCTTTTTTTCTGTCCTCGGACCTGACCAGGCCCACCCAGACGAAGGCGTCCGTCCGCGCGGAGGTGATCGCGCGGCGCGCGACGCTCTCGCAGGACGCGCACGCGGCGCTCTCGCGCTCGGCGTGCGAGCGGCTCGTCGCCCACCCGCTCCTCGAGGGCGCCCGCACCGTGGCCCTCTACGCCGCCCTCGGGAAGGAGCTCGACCCCGCCGTCGCCGCGGACGCCCTCCTCGCGCGCGGCGTCCGCGTCGTCTACCCGCGCATCCGCGCCGGCGAGCGGCGCATGGCCTTCGCCGCCTGCGCGCGCTCGGCGCTCGTCGTGGGGCCGCTCAAGGCCCTCGAGCCGCCCGCCTCCGCGCCCGAGCTCCCCGGCGCCGACGTCGACGTGATCGTGGTCCCCGCGGTCGCCTTCACGCCCGACGGCCACCGCCTCGGGCGCGGCGGCGGCTTCTACGACGCCACGCTCGCGGCCGCGGCGCGCGCCCGCCGGATCGGCCTCGCCTTCGATCTCCAGGTCGTGTCCGCGCTGCCGCGCGAGGAGCACGACGCGACGGTCGACGCCGTCGTCACCGAGCTGCGCACCCTCTCGATCCCCCGCGACCCCGGAGCCCCCCTGCGATGAAGATCCTGTTCCTCGGCGACGTGTTCGCGAAGCCGGGCCGCAACGCCGTGACGCGCCTCGTGCCGAAGCTCATCACGACGGAGGGGCTCGACCTCGTGATCGCGAACGCCGAGAACGTCGCGAACGGCTCCGGGGTGACGCCCGAGCTCGCGGACGAGCTCCTCGCCGCCGAGGTGAACCTGCTCACGAGCGGGAACCACATCTGGTCGAAGCGCGAGATCATCCCGTACCTCGAGGCGCCGGGCTCGAGGCTGCTGCGCCCCGCGAACTACCCGAAGGGCAGCCCGGGCCGCGGCAGCGCCCTCGTCGAGACCCCCGACGGCCGGAAGCTCGGCGTCGTGAACGTCGAGGGCCGGGTGTTCATGAAGAACCTCGACGACCCGTTCCGCCGGGCCGAGGAGGAGGTCGAGGCGCTCAAGAAGCAGGGCGCCGTCGCGATCCTCGTCGACGTGCACTGCGAGGCCTCCAGCGAGAAGAACGCGCTCGGGCACTTCCTCGACGGCCGGGTCTCGGCGGTCGTCGGCACGCACACGCACATCCAGACCGCCGACGAGCGCGTGCTCCCCGGCGGCACCGCCTACATCACCGACGTCGGCATGTGCGGCCCGTGGGACTCGGTGATCGGCGTGAAGAAGGAGCTCGTGCTCGACCGGTTCCTCACGCAGCGGCCGGTCGGCTTCGAGCCCGCCCGGCGCGACGTGCACCTGCAGGGCGCGCTCATCGAGATCGACGAGAAGACCGGCAAGGCCCGGTCGATCAGGCGGGTGCAGGAGAAGCTGCCGGACGAGTAGCTACTCCACCACCAGCATCGCGTGGTTCCGCTTCCCCTTCTGCACCATCACGTAGCGCCCGTGCAGGAGGTCCGCGGCGGAGAGCGTCCGCTCCGGCGCGGCGACGACCTCGCCGTTCACGAGGAAGCCCTTCCCCTGGATGCCGCGCTTCGCGTCGCCCTTCGAGGACGCGAGCCCGCTCCGCACGAGCGCGTCGAGCACGCCGAGCCCCTCGAGCTCCGCCTTCTGGAGCTTCACGCTCGCGAGCTCCCGCTCGAGGAGCGCGAGCACGTCCGCCGAGACCTCGCGGATCCCGCCGCCGCCGAAGAGCACCTTCGCGGCCGCCTCCACGTTCCGGAGCACGGCCTCGCCGTGGATGCGGACCGTCATCTCCTCGGCGAGCCGGCGCTGGGCGGGGCGCTTCCCCGGGTCGCGCGCCTGCTCGTCCATGAGGCCGCGGATCTCCTCCATGGAGAAGAAGGTGAAGTAGCGGAGCCACCGCTCGACGTCGCGGTCGTCGGAGTTCACCCAGAACTGGAAGAACTTGTACGGGGAGGTCTTCTGCGGGTCGAGGTAGACCGCGCCCTCCTCCGACTTGCCGAACTTCGCGCCCGAGGCGGTGGTGAGGAGCGGGAGCGTGAGGCCGTGGGCGGAGGCGCCCTCGCGCCGGCCGATGAGCTCGGTGCCGGCGGTGATGTTGCCCCACTGGTCGGAGCCGCCCATCTGCAGCTCGCAGCGCTCGGTCTTCCAGAGGTGCCAGAAGTCGTACGCCTGGATCAGCATGTACGTGAACTCGGTGAACGACATGCCGGTCTCCATCCGGCTCTTCACCGAGTCCTTCGCGAGCATGTAGTTGATGGTGAAGTGCTTGCCCGCGTCGCGGAGGAACTCCATGAGGCCGAGCGGGCGGAGCCAGTCGGCGTTGTTGCGCACCTTCGCGGCGTTCGGGCCGTCGAAGCGCAGGAACCGCTCGAGCTGGGCCTTCTGGCGGGCGACGTTGTGGTCGATCTGCTCGAGCGCGAGCACCGGGCGCTCGGCGCGCTTGCCGGAGGGGTCGCCGACCATGCCGGTGCCGCCGCCGACGACCACGATGGGCGTGCCGCCGCACCGCTGCAGCCACGAGAGCGCCATCACCGGCACGAGGTTGCCGACGTGGAGCGAGTCCGCGGTCGGGTCGAAGCCCACGTACCCGGTGATGGGACCGGCGCGGAGGCGGTCCTCGAGGCCGGGGGTGTGGTCGGAAAGGAAGTCGCGGGCCTTCAGCTCTTCGATCAGCGTCGCCATGAGAGGGCGCGCATCTTACTTCTTTTCGGCCCCCTTGAAGCCCGTCCCGAGCACGTAGATCTCGTAGCTCGCCTCGCGGGTCGCCATCGGCCGGACGACGCGCACCTTCTCGAACCGCGTCTGGAGGTCCTTCTTGAGCGCCGGGAAGTCGCCGCCCAGGAAGAGCTTCGCGACGAAGGAGCCGCCCTTCGCGAGGAGCTGGTCGGAGACGGCGAGCGCCATCCGGACGAGCTCGAGCGAGCGGGTCTCGTCGACGACCTTCACGCCGATGGTCTTCGGCGCCATGTCGCTCGTGACGAGCTTGTAGGGCCCGGGGTGCAGGGCCTCGATCTTCGCGATCGCGTCGGGCGCGAGGAGGTCGACGATGGCCGTCTTCACCCACTTCTTGCCGAGGTTGCGGATGGGCTCGAGGTCGACGCCGACCGCGACGCCCTTCTCGCCCACCGCCTCGGCCAGGATCTGGAGGAAGCCCCCCGGGGCCGCCCCGAGATCGAGCACCGCCTCGCCGGGCCTGACCAGCCGGTGCTTGTGGAGGATCTCCTCGATCTTGAAGGCCGAGCGCGCGCGCAGGCCGGCCTTCTTGGCCTTGCGGTAGTAGAAGTCCTTCGGGTCGTAGGGCTTGGCCATGGCTCGGTGAGGGCGTGCGGTGTGCGGTCCCTCACTTCGCGGTGACGGACGCCGCTGGTATCCTGCGGCCTCGTCCTCCCCGTCAAGCGCCCGCGCTCTCCGGACACCTTGCTCCAGCTGCCTCCGCAACGATGACCCGCCTCGCCGCCGCCCTCTTCCTCGCGCTCGCGGCCGGTGGCGTCGGGTTTGCCGTCCGTACGACCGGACGGGTCGACGCGCTCGAGGCCGAGCTCGCGGAGGCCCGGCGCGAGGGTTCGCAGGCCGGGGCGTCGTTCGTGGAGACCCTGCGCGGCGAGCACGCCGAGCGGCAGCGCGTCCTGTTCGAGCGCCGGCGGGTGCTCGCGCTCGACCTCGCCGCCGCCCGGCGAGACCGGCTGCTCGCCATCCTGGGCGCCGCCGGAGCCGGCCTGACGGCAGGGGCCCTGGTCCTCCTCCGCCGCATCGCGGCCGAGATCGAGGAAGACCGGCGGCACCTGCAAGGCTCGTAAACCCGCACCTTTGCGGTCCACGTTCCGTCCTGCTGAGACCCGGGCGCTGTGCCTTGACGGACCGCTCCGCGCGTGGGAAGAAGCGGGTCCCCGGGAGGGTTGGGTCTCGTAAGGACACCCCACCCACAGGCCAGCCCCCGAGCAAGGAGACCGCGAGCGATGGCGACGTTCATCACCGAGGAGTGCATCAACTGCGGCGCGTGCGAGCCTGAGTGCCCGAACGGCGCCATCAGCCAGGGCGACGACATCTACGTCATCAACCCCGAGCTGTGCACCGAGTGCGTCGGCTTCCACGACGCCGAGGCGTGCGCCGCGGTGTGCCCCGTCGACTGCTGCGTCCAGGATCCGAACCGCGCGGAGACCGAGGAGCAGAACTACGCGAAGCTCGCGAAGGTCCACGCCGGCAAGGAGTTCCCGGCGCTCGCCTCGCTGCCCGCGTCCCTGTCGCGCTTCCGCAAGAGCGCCTAGCCGGCCGCTCGCGCAGGAACGTGAAGCCCCGCACGCCGACCGGCGCGCGGGGCTTCGTCGTTTCGGAGGCCTACCGCTGGCCTCGCCCTCCGTTCGCCCCGAGCGTAGGCTCGCGCAGCGGGCCGGAGACGAGGGGCCCTACCTGATCCCGAACACGAGCTCCACGCTCGTCGAGACCTCGAGCTCGCCCGGCTCCACCGGCGCGCCCTGATCCTCCGCCTTCCCGCGCATCGCCATCGCCATCATCGGCATGGGCACCGGCCGCCCGCCCCCGCCCTCGTCGATCGAGAGCACCTCGCCGAGCCCCACGCCCGCGGCGGCGGCGAGCGCCTCCGCCTTCGCGCGCGCCGCCTGGACCGCCTTCGCGAGCGCGTCCCGCTGCGCCGGGCCCGGATCCTCGCGCTCGAACGACACGCCGTCGACCGAGTTCCCGCCGACCGCGGTGATCCGGGAGAGGATCTGCGGCAGGTCGGCGAGCTTCCGCACCGTGATGCGCGCGGTGTTCGTCGCGGTGTAGCCGGTGATGGCGCCCTGGCGCCCGTTCACCCAGGGTCGCTCGGCGGCGAGCTGGAACTGGCTCGTCTGGATGTCCTTCTCGGCGACACCCGCCTTCGCGAGGTCCGCGAGCACGGCGCGCATCCGCGCCTCCGCGTCCGCGGTGGTGGACTTCACGTCCTTCCCGGTGACCTGCACGCCCGCATTGACGCGCGCGATGTCCGGCCTCACCTGCACCTTGCCCTCCCCGGTGACGCGGATCGTGCGGAGCGGCAGGGCGGGCTGGGTCATGGTCGGCGGCGGCGGGCGAGGCGTCTGCGCGGCGGCCGGGCCGGCGCAGGCGGCGAGGGTGAGGAGGACGGCGGCGTGGGTTCTCATGGTGGGGTCTCCCCGGGGGTTTCCCCGTGTAACGCAGGACCGGGCCGGGCGGTCTCTCACGGGAGGGTCCCCGGGCTTTCTGGCGCGTCCCCGAAGCACGAACGGCCCCGTCCAGTCCTCCGTTGACCCAGTCCTTTCGCGATGCTACGTATCCGCTCCCCGCAGCACCCGGGGCGTAGCGCAGCCTGGTAGCGCACTTGCTTGGGGTGCAAGTGGTCGCTGGTTCAAATCCAGTCGCCCCGACATTCGAAGCCCCCGTCGCTCCCCCGGGAAACCGGTCGTGACGGGGGCTTCGTCTTGACCGGGCTCCGCGCGATGGACCGACGCTCGGCTCCCTGGTCCCCGATGCGTCGGCTGCGTCAACCTGTCCACCCGCGGGTACCCCTGCACCCGCGCGGAATGGCCATTTACCAGTCGTTTCCGCGCGATTCCTCCCTGGCACGTCTTCCGCACCAGGGTCTGGCCGGAACCTGCGGAGAGGACTCACCGTCATGTGGACGCTCGCCAGGAAGGTCGTACTCGGGCTCACCTTCGTCGTGACCGGCGCGCTGGTCATGGCGCTCGCCGGTCAGTACGGGATGGCCCGGCTCGCCGGGAGCTCGGACCGCGTCCTCGCGGCCTACGCCGACGTCGGCATCGTCGGAGACGTGCGCGCACGCTCGCTCGGTGCCCGGCGCTTCGAGAAGGACTTCATCATCAACGCCGGCAGGCCGGAGGCCCAGGGCAAGTACGCCGAGGAGTGGCGGAGCGAGGTCACGGCCCTCCGCGACACGCTCTCGGCGCTCGACCGGCACGCGAGCGGCGCGGAGCGCGCCCAGCTCGAGGGCGCGCTCGCACGCGTCGAGACCTACCGCACCGGCTTCGAGCGGGTGATCGCGCGCTCGCTCGGTGACGTCGCGCGCTCCCCGGGCGAGCTCAACCAGGAGGTGGCGCCGTTCAAGGACGAGATCCGCCACGTCATCGCCACGGCCGAGGGCATCGCGAAGGAGCGCGCCGCGCTCGCGGAGGCGTCCACGCGCCAGGCCGCGGCCGAACGGCAGCGGACCACGCTCGCGCTCTGGGCCGCGGCGGGGATCGTGCTCGCCGCCGCCGCGCTCGTCTCCCTCCTCCTCGCGCGCGGCATCTCGCGCGAGGTCGCGGGCCTGAGGGCCGAGGCCGCCCGCCTCAGCGAGGGCGTGAAGCGCGGCGAGCTGTCGATCCGCGGGGATCCCGCCGCGGTGGGGGTCGACTTCCGCGGCGTGGTGGAGGGCGTGAACACCATCCTGGACGCATACGAGCGCCCGGTCGCGCTCGCGACGGCCACCCTGGATCGCCTCTCGCGCGGCGACGTCCCGGAGGCGCTCGGCGCGGGCCTCCTCGGCGAGTTCGGCCGCATCGAGGCCGCGCTCGATCGCTCGAGCGCCGCCATCCGCGCGCTCGTGGAGGACGCGGGCGCGCTCGTGCGTGCCGGCGCCGAGGGGAACCTCGCCGTCCGCGTGGACGCCGCCCGGCACCAGGGCGACTTCCGGCGGGTGGTGCAGGGCGTGAACGACACGCTCGACGCGGTCGTGTCGCCGCTCGGGGTCGCCGCGAAGGCGCTCGACGAGCTCGCGCACGGGCGCGTGCCGCCTCCCATCGCCGACGGGTTCAAGGGGGACTTCCGCCGGCTCCGCGACGACGTCAACCGCTGCATCGACTCGGTCCGTGCGCTCGTCGAGGACGCGGGCGCGCTCGCCCGGGCGGGGAGCGAAGGCCGGCTCTCGCACCGGGCCGAGGTCGCCCGGCACGAAGGCGAGTTCAGGACGATCGTGGAGGGCGTGAACCGCACGCTCGACGCCGTCGTCGGCCCCATCCAGCTGTCGGCCCAGGTGGTGAACCAGATCAGCCACGGCGCCATCCCGGCGCCCGTGACGGAGCACTTCAACGGCGACTTCGCCGCGCTGAAGGACGCGCTCAACCGGTGCATCGCCGCCGTGAACCGGCTGGTCGCCGACGCGGACGGGCTCTCGCGCGCGGCCGCCGAGGGCGCGCTCTCGACCCGCGCCGACGCCGAGCAGCACGAGGGGGACTTCCGCAGGGTGATCGAGGGCGTCAACCGCACGCTCGACCAGGTGATCGCGCCGGTCGACGCCGCGGTCTCGACGCTCGAGGCGCTCGCGGGGAAGGACCTCCGCGCCCGCGTCACCGGCACCTACCGCGGCGGGCATGCCCGAATCCAGCGGGCGGTCAACGGCACCGCGGAGGCCCTCCACGAGGCCATGGTGGTGGTGGCGAGCTCGGTCTCGCAGGTCTCCTCGGCGTCCGCGCAGATCGCGGCCTCCAGCCAGGCCGTCGCGAGCGGCGCCTCGGAGCAGGCCGCTTCCCTCCAGGCCACCGGCGACGCGATCGCGCGGATCACCGAGGGCGCGCGGCACGCCACGGAGTCCGCCGGCGCGGCCGATGCGCTCGCCCGGAGCGCGCGCGAGGCGGCCACCGGCGGCGCGGAGGCGGTGGCGCAGATGCAGACCGCCATGGTGGAGATCCGCCGGTCGGCGGAGGGCACGTCCCAGATCATCCGGGACGTGTCGGACATCGCGTTCCAGACCAACCTCCTCGCCCTCAACGCGGCGGTGGAGGCGGCGCGCGCGGGCGAGGCCGGACGAGGCTTCGCCGTCGTCGCGGAGGAGGTCCGTTCCCTCGCGCTCCGCGCGAAGGACGCCGCGCAGAAGACCGAGGCGCTCATCCACGAGTCGGTGCGCCACGCCGGGCAAGGCGAGGAGCGTTCACGCCAGGCAGCCGCGAGCCTCGTCGAGATCGTCGCGGGGATCGGGAAGGTCGGCGACATCGTGCAGGAGCTCTCGGCGGCCGCTCGCGAGCAGGTGTCCGCGTTCGAGCAGGTCTCGGTCTCCGTGTCCGAGATGGACAAGGTCACCCAGCAGAACGCCGCCTCGGCCGAGGAGTCGTCCTCCGCCACGAGCGAGCTGTCGGCGCAGGCCGAGGAGCTCGCATCGATGGTGCAGACCTTCAGGCTGGAGCGGGCCGCCACGAACCTGCCCGAGCCGCGACGCCTGCACCGGTCGCTCGTCGCCTGAGTGCGCCTCCAGCGGGCCCGCGCCGCGGCCTCCATCGAGGGGGTGCCTCGGCGCCGGCCGTCCTTGCGGAGCGTCCAGGGGGCGGGCAACACTCCCCGTCGATCCACGGACCGGGACCCACTCCCCGGGAGGGACGCGCACGATGGCAACTCCTACCCACCACCTGCTCCTCTGCTGGATGGCGCTCCTCCCGGTCGGCGCTCGGGCCCAGTCCGGGCCGGCTTCGCCCCCCGCCGACTCGAGCCCGCCCCAGTGGCAGGTGCTGCGCGGGATCCGCGACTTCGGCGGCCTCGGCGAGTACGCGGCGGCGAACGCGAAGCTGCCCGCCGCGCCGGCGAACCGGGTCGTCTTCATCGGCGACTCCATCACCGAGAACTGGGGCAAGAGCGCCCCGTTCTTCCCGGGGCAGCCCTACCTGAACCGCGGGATCCCGGGCCAGACGACCGCGCAGATGCTGATCCGGTTCCGGCAGGACGTGATCGAGCTGAAGCCGGCAGCGGTGATCATCCAGGGCGGGCTCGCGGACATCGCCGGCTTCACGGGACCGTCCAGCCTCGCGGAGATCGAGAGCAACCTGCGCTCGATGGCGGAGCTCGCGAGCTTCCACCACATCGCCCCGATCCTCGTCGGCGCGCCGCCGGCCGCCGACTACCCGGGGCGCACGGGCCCGGAGCCCGCGAAGCAGATCGTCGCGCTGAACGAGCGGATCGCGCGCTACTGTGCCTCGTCGCACTTCGTGTTCCTCGACTACCACTCCGCGCTCGCCGGGCGTGACGGGCTGATGAAGGAGGGCGTCAGCGACGACGGGGTGCACCCGAACGCGAAGGGCTACGCGCTTCTGAAGCCGCTCGCCGAGAAGGCCATCCTGGAAGCGATGAAGACGCGGCCGAGCAAGGCCGGCGCTTCGACGAAGTAGGATGGCCCAGCTCAAGCACATCCTGGGAGTCCTGCTCGCCTTCGCGTTCGTGAGCTGGCTCCTGTTCGGGCTGGGCACCATCATCCGCTTCTCCTTCGTCTCATGGCTGCGCACCCGCGGCGCCTCGAAGCGCCTGCGCACCCCGGAGCCGGAGGGCGTGGCCGCGGTCTGCGGGTTCCCGCCGCCGCCCGCGCTCGTGGAGCTGTACCGCACCGCCCCCTTCATCGAGCGCGGCGGATTCCGCCTCGTCGACCTCGCGACGGACCCTCCCGCGCGCTGGCACATCTACGGTTTCACCCCGCTCACCGCCCGCGACGTCCGGGAGGAGCGCAAGATCACGGGCGTGAAGGACGGGATCGTCTTCGCGTCCGACGGCGACAAGGGCGCCTACGTTGCGCTCCCGGACGGCCGCGTGGTGCTGCGCTCGCCGAACGTTCCGAACCGGGAGGTGCTCGTCGCGGAGAGCCCCGAGCGGTTCGCGACCTTCGGCACGCGCAGGAGGAAGAAGCAGGCCGCCGCGGAGCCTCGCCCGGGCACGCCCGACGGCGAGGAAGCCCCTTGAACCCGAGCCTCATCCCCACGGTCCGAGAGGAGTGGCGCGCGCTCCGCCTCGCCCCGCCTCCGCGGACGCGAACTGCGCCGAAGCACCCTCGTCGTGGCCCATCTCCAACCAATCCGTGTCGCCGGACCGCATCGACGAGACCGGCACGGTCCTCACGCTCCGCCCCTTCCACTCGCCGCCGGTCGCCGGGGCCGACGTCGTGCTGGAGGCGCGCCCGCCTCGAGGTCCGGATCCGGTACGCGACGGCGCCCTGAGCGAGCCTCACCGCTGGCAGAACCCGTCCTCGCAGGTCTCATTCCAGGTGATCCCGCGCGCGTGGCTCACGCCCACGCAGCGCGCGCCCGCCGGGCACCCCTCGTCGGCGCGGCAGGCGCGCACGCTGCAGAACGGCTCGTCCGCGCCCGTGAGGCACCAGCCGACGGCCGCGCCGAGGTCGCAGTCGGCGTCGGCGACGCAGCGGGGCAGGCAGACGAGGACGGGCGCGCCGCTGCTCTCGCGGGCCCCCTCGACGCAGGCCGAGCCCTCCGGGCACCTCGACGGCGCGCCCGCGCAGCGGATCGTGCAGAGGTGGCCGACGCACCCGAGGCCCGGCGCGCACTCGAAGATGGTCACGCAGCGGGCGCCGAGCGGCTGCAGGGAGACGGACCGAGGGCCGGCACCCTCCACGCAGTACTGACACCCGGCCAGTACGAGCGCGGCGGTCCACACGGCGGCAAGCAGGGTCCTCATCGTCCACGCCTCGACTCCATGCTACGCGCCCCCGCGCGGACGGGGCCCCGTGCGGCCGGGTACGCGGGGGTACCTCCCTCGCGCGTGACCGGCCGGCGCAAGCCTGGGCGAGCAGCCTGCGGCGACCTGCCCGACGGGCCGCAGGCACGCGCCGAACGCGCGCGCTAGATGTCCCCCATGCCCGTCCACATCGTCCGTCTCGGCTCTCCGCGCGCGCCCGGCGAGGGCCTGCGCATCGGCACCGTGCGCCGCCCGCCGCGCGGCGTCCCTGCGTCGCGCTTCGCGGCTGACGACTGGTACGACGTCTGGTACCCGGAGCTCTCGCCGAGCGCGGAGACCGTGAAGCTCGCGCTGGGCGCCGCCACAGAGAAGGCCTGGGCGGGCTTCGCGCGCCGGTACCGCGCGGAGATGGCGAAGCCCGGGCCGTCGCGGACGCTGGACCTCCTCGCCGCGCTCTCCCGGACCGCGAGCTTCTCCGTCGGCTGCTACTGTGAGGACGAAGCACGCTGCCACCGCTCGATCCTCCGCGGGCTGCTCGCCGAGCGCGGCGCGGAGCTCGCCGGCTGAGGCCCCGCTCGAGGGCAGGATCCGGCCCGCCTCACGCGGTTGAACGCCGGCCGCACTTTCGTTACATCTCGCAGGTGGTCGTCCCCGTGAGCATCCGCGCGTCGTGCGCCTCGTCCCACGTCCTCCGGACGTCGTGCGCGCGCGCCACCGAGACGGCCTGCCTCGCGCACCGCGCCCCGACCCGCTGAACCGGTCGCGGCGCCGCCCCACCCACCCCGGACCTCGCCTCGCCAGCGCGCTCGATCGCGCCGCGCGGGTCTCGTCTCCTCACGCCTCCTCACCTGGAAGGAACCGTCATGTCCGATCGCATCCGCGTCTCCCGCTCCGAGCTCGAGCACCTCCGCGACGTCGTCGACCAGCACTCCTCCGGGCGCGACGCCTCGGCCGCCGACAGGCTCGCCGCCGAGCTCGACCGCGCCGTCGTCGTGGAGGAGCTCCCGCCCGACGTGGTCGCCCCCGGATCGAGCGTCCGGTTCGAGGAGGAGGGCACCGGCGCCGTTCGCCGGGCGACCCTCGTCTATCCGAACGAGGCCGACGCCGGTGCGGGCCGGATCTCCGTGCTCGCGCCGATCGGCGCGGCGCTGCTCGGGCTCACCGCGGGCGACCGGATCCGGTGGCCGCTCCCCGGCGGCCGCGAAGCGCGGCTGCGGATCCTGGCGGTCGAGCCCGCCGTCGATCCCGCGGGCACGGCCGCCTGAGTCCGCCCCGATGGTACGTTCCCTCCCGGTCGACTCCGGGGGGCTCCATGCCGCGCAGGTTCGCCGTGCTCGCATCCCTGCTGCTCGCCGCCGCGTCTCCGGCCCTCGCCGGGCGCGGCGGCGGCCCCCACGGCGGCAGCCACCACTCGAGCTCGAGCCACCACGCCAGCACCGGACACCGGTCGAGCGGCACGCGTCACTCGGGCGGCTCGCACGCTCACGTCACCCGCGGCCCGCGCCCGCCGCGCGTCCACCACTTCTCGTCCGGCCCGGTCCAGCGCGACGCCCACGGGAAGCTCAAGCGGAGCTCCGCCGCGAAGGGCGCCTGGCGCCGCAGCCACCCCTGCCCGTCCACCGGCAGGACCACCGGCGCGTGCCCCGGCTACGAGGTCGATCATCGCGTGCCGCTCGCGTGCGGCGGCTCGGACGCGCCGGACAACATGCAGTGGCTCACGAAGGACGAGAACCGGAAGAAGGGCGCCGCGGGCTGCGCGCGGCGCTGACGCCCCGCCTTCGCGGCGCCCCGGCGCGCGCCCTCGCGCACCCTCCCTACGGGCTGCGTCGGATCGCCCGGTGCGCTGACCTGGCGCTCACTCCTGGTCGCAGCCGGTGGTACACGGTTACTACACCGCGGGTCACTGGAGGGGACCTCATGAGCCGTTACACCGACCTCGAAGCCGCCATCAGCGCGAAGGATCTCGAGCAGGGCGAGGAGACCGACGTGGCGCGCACCTTCGCCATGCGCCTCGTCTCGCAGTTCGTGAAGCACCTGGGGGCGCCCGACACCGCGGTGCGCCTGCTCCCGGTGGAGGAGGTCCTGAAGGGCGGCCACGCCGCGCACACCATCGGCGAGGCCGTGGAGCGGACGTCCGACGGCTTCACGGTCGGGCTCGAGATCGACCTCCCCCGCTACGTCACCGGCGTGCGCGTGCGCATGAAGCCGGCCGGCCACGACGGCTGGCGCGTGAGCGTCGACGACACGCCCATCCGCGAGCTCCTCCCGCCGAACGGCGAGTGGGACGGCTTCGTCCGTGAGGTGACCGAGCACCTGCGGATGGCGGTGCTGCAGCACGCGCCGCCGGAGCGGGTCGTCTATCGGTCGAGGTGAGCGCCATCCGGGTCCCTCGCGGGATCAAACCCTGACCTCGGGGCGCCGCTACAGCTATGCTGTCCCCGTGATCGTCTGGGACGAGCGGTTCTCGAAGGAAGGCTTCCTCTACGGCACGCAGCCCAACCGCTGGCTCGAGGCGCAGGCGGCGCGCCTCGCCCGCGGCGGCCGCGTGCTCTGCCTCGGCGAGGGCGAGGGCCGGAACGCCGTGTTCCTCGCCACGAAGGGCCACCGCGTCGACGCCGTCGACAGCTCCGCCGTGGGCCTCGCGAAGGCGCAGGCGCTCGCCGACGACCACCGGGTGACCATCGCGACCACGGTCGCGGACCTCGCCGCCTACGAGCCGGACGAGCGGGGCTACGACACGGTGGTCCTCGTCTACGTCCACCTCCCGCCCGCGCTGCGCCCGGCCGTCCACGCGCGCGCCGCCGCCGCGCTCAAGAAGGGCGGGCTCCTCGTGCTCGAGGCCTTCACGCCCGCGCAGCTCGGCTTCACGAGCGGCGGCCCGAAGCAGCCGGACTGGCTCTTCACCGCGCCGATGCTGCGCGAGGACTTCCCGGGCCTCGCCTGGGATCCGCTCGTCGAGGAGGAGATCGAGCTCGACGAGGGCCCCGGCCACCAGGGCCGCGCCGCGGTGGTGCGCGGGGTGGGGCGGCGGGTCTGACGTGCGTCCGCTCCGCCCGCCTGCCCCCATCGACGCCGTCCTCTTCGACCTCCACGCCACGCTCGTGGATCCCGGCGACGCGCGCCGCTGGCTCGAGCTCGCCTGGGCGCGCCTCGGGAGGTCCGGGCCCCCGGCGGAGGGCCTCGGCCCGGAGCGCCACGCGGCGCTCGCGGCGTGGCTGGATCGCATCTGGGAGCACGCGACCGCGGTCGACCCGCGCGCCGAGCGCGACCTCTCCCCCGTGCGCCACCGCGAGGTGTACGACGCGACGGTCGCGCGCGCCCCCGGGCTCGAGCCCGCGCTCGCCGCGGCGCTCTACGAGACCGTGCTCGACACCTGGGAGCCCTACGAGGACGCGCTCCCGGTGCTGCGGGCGCTCCGCGCGCGCGGGAAGCGCCTCGGCCTCATCTCGAACGTCGGCTGCGACGTGCGCGGCGTCATCGACCGGGGCGGGATGGCGCCGCTCCTCGACGCCGTCGTGCTCTCGTTCGAGGTCGGAGCGGTGAAGCCGTCGGCGGCGATCTTCGAGCGCGCGCTCGGGCTCCTCGGCACGCCGCCCGAGCGCACGCTCATGGTCGGCGACAGCGCGCACGACGACGCGGGCGCGGCGCTGCTCGGCGCGCCGACGCTGATCCTCCCGCGCACCTCGGGCCGCGTGCACGGGCTCGAGGCCGTCGTCCGGCTCGTGGGCGAGTGAGCCATGCGCACCCTCGTCCTGCTCGCCCTCCTCGCCGCGCTGCCCGCCCGGGCCCAGACCGTGGCGATCACCTTCGACGACGGCCCGAAGCTGAAGGAGACCCCGCTCCTCTCGCCCGCCGCGCGCAACGAGCGGCTCCTGGACCAGCTCGCGAGGGCGAAGGTGAAGGCGGCGCTCTTCGTCACGCTCGGGAACGGCGCCGACCGGCCGGAGGGGCTCGCGCTCCTGCGCGCCTGGGGCGAGGCGGGACACCTCGTGGGCAACCACACGGTCACGCACCCCGACCTCAACGCAGAGGGCACGACCCTCGCGGCCTACGAGGCGGAGATCCTCGCGTGCGACGAGGTCATCCGGAAGGTGCCCGGCTACCGGCCGTGGCACCGGTTCACCTTCCTCCGGGAGGGAAACACGCCCGAGAAGCGCGACGGCATCCGCGCGTTCCTCTCCGAGCACCGGATGATGAACGCCCGGGTCACGCTCGACACGAGCGACTGGCGGCTCGACCAGAAGCTCGCCGAGATCCTCTCGAAGGACCCGAAGGCCGACCTCTCGGCGCTCGAGGCGGTCTACCTCGGCCACCTGCGCCAGCGGGCGACGGCCTACCGCGAGCTCTCCCGGCGCCTGCTCGAGCGCGACATCCCCCAGGTCCTGCTCCTGCACCACAGCCTCCTCAACGCGCTCTTCCTCGCGGACGTGATCGCGCAGTTCCGCGCCGACGGCTGGACCTTCGTCTCGCCCGAGGCGGCGTACGCCGACCCGGTCTACCGGCTCGAGCCCGACCGGCCGGTGCCCGGCCAGAGCCTCCTCGTCTCGATCGCCCGCTCGAACGGCGTGGGCCGGACCCCCGAGATCCTGCGGCTCCTGGACGACGCGGACGCGGAGATCGCCGAGCTCGCGAAGCTGGGCTACTGACCGCGCGCCCGCTAGAACGCCTTCGCGAGCCGCGCGATGCCCTCCGCGATCTGGGCGGCCGGAACGAGCCCGAACCCGAGCGCGAGGCCGGGCGGGCCGGCGCGCAGCCGGTAGCGCGCGAGCGGCTCGACCCGGACCCCGCGCGCGAGGGCCCGGCGGGCGAGGGCGCGGGCGTCGGCGCGGCGATCCCGGAGCAGCACGCAAACGTGGAGCCCGGCCGCCGAGGGCAGGACCTCGACCCGGTCGCCGAGCTCCCGCGCGAGCGCTTCGAGGAGCCGCGCCCGCCGGTCGGCGTAGGTGCGGAGCACGCGCCGCACGTGGCGGGCGAGGTGGCCGTCCCCCACGAGCTCCGCGAGCGCGCGCTGCACGTCGGTCGGGCCGTGCGAGTCGGCGAGCGCGCGCGCCGCCCGGAGCGCGGGCTGGAGCGGCGCCGGCGCGACGAGGTACCCGACCCGCAGCGCGGGGAGCAGCACCTTCGACAGCGTACCCACGTACAGCACCCGCCCGGCGCGATCGAGCGCCTGCAGCGTGTCGAGCGGCCGGCCCTCGAAGCGGAACTCGCTGTCGTAGTCGTCCTCGAGGATCGCCGCGCGGTTCCGTG
Source organism: Anaeromyxobacter sp. (assembly GCA_046351695.1). Classification (GTDB taxonomy): domain Bacteria; phylum Myxococcota; class Myxococcia; order Myxococcales; family Anaeromyxobacteraceae; genus Anaeromyxobacter. The sequence continues at coordinate 95,461 of JAXLYA010000008.1, forward strand.
CCGCCCAGGCGAGGAGCGCGAGGCGGCGCTCGAGGGACATCGGGACGCCGAGCGGGAACTGATGCGAGGGCGTGACGTGCACGAGGCGCGCGCCGCGCGGGAGCGCCTCCACGACGAGCCCGTCCCGGTCGACCCTCACCGGCACGACCTTCGCGCCCATCGCCCGGAAGGCCTCGCGCGCGGGCGGGTAGCCCGGATCCTCGACCGCGACCACGTCGCCCGGCCGGAGCAGCACGCGGCCCGCGAGGTCGAACGCCTGCTGCGCGCCCGCGGTCACGAGCACGTCGTCGGCGCCCGCGCGCACGCCGCGGGCACGCCCGACGTGCACGGCGAGCGCCTCGCGGAGCGCCGGGTCGCCCTCGGGCGGCCCGTAGCCGCCGCGCGCCCCGCGGCCGCGGAGGCGCCTCGAGACGAGCCCCCGCCAAAGGTCCCAGGGGAAGAGCGCCGGATCCGGCGAGCCGGTCTGGAAATCGAAGGGCACCGAGGCCTCCGACGTCCGGAGCACGAGCGCGCGCGCCCAGGCACCGCGCGGCGCGAGCGGCGAGGCGCTCGGCGCCCGGCGGACCCCCGCGGCGGCGACGCCCGCGGCGACCACCGTCCCGCCGCCGGCGTGGCCCTCGAGGAACCCCTCCGCGACGAGCGCCTCGTACGCGGAGAGGAGCGTGTTGCGCGACACCCCCAGCCGCGCCGCGAGCACGCGGGTCGAGGGCAGCCGCTCGCCGGCCCGGAGGCGCCCGTCCAGGATCGCCTCGCGGAGGCCGTCGTAGGCGTCCCGAGCGAGCCGGCCGGGGCCGCGGAGGGTGAGGTGGAGCTCCATGGCGGCGAGCGTAATGGATCCATCGAGTTCCTGGCACTTGGACCTACGAGGGAGCCATCCGGAATCGTATCCCTGCCCCATGGACACGACCCCCGACCCCATCCTCCGCGGCACCGCGCACCTCCCCTGGCTCGAGATCGCGCCCGGCTTCTCCCTCAAGGTCCTCCACGGCGAGGAGGACGCGGACACCCGCGCGCTCCTCCTCCGGCTCGAGCCCGGGACGAAGATCGCCCGCCACCGGCACGAGGGCGAGGTGCACGCGTTCAACCTCGCCGGCACCCGCAGGCTCGACACCGGCGAGCTCGTCGGCCCGGGCGGCTACGTGCACGAGCCCGCCGGCAACGAGGACAGCTGGGAGGCGGTCGGCGACGAACCCGTGGTGGTGTTCGTCACCGTGCGCGGCGCGATGCAGACGCTCGGGCTCCCGCCCGGCGAGGGGCGCACGACGACCTCGTCGATCGCCGAGGCGTACCGGCGGTTCGTCGCGGAGCGGAGCACCTCATCCGGCGCCGAGGCGGCTCCCCATCTGCCCGCCGCCGTGCGGTGAGCGCGCGGCCGGGCGCGGCGCTAGGGAGCCGCCACACGCGCCGGGAGGACCGCATGCCGCGCTTCGTCGAGGTGAGCCACGTCATCGAGCCCGGGATGGTGACCTACCCGGGCCTGCCGGTGCCCGAGGCGAAGGTGATCGTCGATCACGACACCTCGCGCGAGCGGTACCAGGGGCGCTCGGAGTTCCTCATCGCGTCCCTGCACCTCTGCGGCAACACCGGGACATACGTCGACTCGCCGCTCCACCGCCACCGCGGCGCGGCGGACCTCGCGGGGCTCCCGCTCGAGCGGCTCGCGCACCTGCCGGTCCGGGTGTTCGACGCCCGCACGCTCGGCCGGGCCATCGGGCCCGGGGTGTTCGCCGGCGCGGACCTCCGGGGCGCCGCGGTGCTCTTCCACACCGGCTTCGACCGCCACTGGCGTACCGAAGGGTACGCCCGGGACAACCCGTTCCTCACCGCGGCGGCGAGCGAGGCGCTCGTGCGCGCCGGCGCCGCCTTCGTCGGCATCGACTCGCTCAACGTCGACGACGTCGGCGACCTCTCCCGTCCGGCCCACACGATCCTCCTCGGCGCAGGCATCCCGGTCTGCGAGCACATGACGCGGCTCGGCGAGCTCGCCCCGACCGAGGGCCACCTGCACGCGGTCCCGATCGCCTGGCGCGGCGGCGCCACCTTCCCGGTCCGCGCCTACGTGCAGGTCTGAGGCGCGTCCCGACGCTCGCTCGGGGCACCCCACGGAGGCAGCGCAGACGTCTGCGCGCCGGCCTAGACGACACGGGCATCCTTCTTCTCCCGTTCTCCTGCCTCCGGAGGTGCCCATGGCCCGCTCCCGACTCTCCTCCCTCGCGCCGCTCGCCGCGGTGCTCACCCTCGCGTGCGCCCAGCCGCCGGACGGCGCCGTCGCGACCGGCGAGGACGCCCTCCACGGCGGACGCCCGCCCCGCGCGCCGACCGTCACGGCGCAGGCGAGCGGCACCACGAACGGCCTCATCGCGGTGAGCGCGGTGAACGACCGCGTCGCCTGGGCGGCGGGCCGGGGCGGGACGTACGCGGTGACGACCGACGGCGGCGAGCACTGGCGCGCGGGCGTCGTGCCGGGCGCGGAGGCGCTGCAGTTCCGCGACGTCGAGGCGGTGAGCGCGCGCACCGCCTACCTCCTCTCCATCGGCACGGGCACCGACTCGCGCGTCTACCGAACGGACGATGGCGGAGCGACGTGGGCGGTGAAGGCGCAGAACGCCGACCCGGACGGCTTCTGGGACTGCTTCGCGTTCTGGGACCGCGAGCGCGGCGTCCTCATGGCCGACTCGGTGAACGGGCGGCTCCCGGTCATGCTCACCCGCGACGGCGACACGTGGAAGGACATCGGCGATCGGCTCCCCGCCGCGCTGCCCGGCGAGTTCGCCTTCGCGTCGAGCGGCACCTGCGCCGCGACGCAGGGCCACCGGAACGCGTGGCTCGTGACGGGCGGCGTGGACCCCGCGCGCGTCCTGCGCACCCGCGACGGCGGCCAGCACTGGACCGCGCACGCGACCCCGATGCCGCCCACCGCCTCGGGCGGCAACTTCAGCGTGGCCTTCCGGGACGCGCGCCACGGCGCGGTCGGCGGCGGCGACCTCGACCCGGCCGCGGCGGTGCCGAACGCGTTCGCCACGACGCGGGACGGCGGCGAGCACTGGACCCTGCGGTCCCCCGCGCCTTTCGACGGCGCCATCTTCGGCATCGCCTACGCCACCGGCGACCGCCGGGGCGACGGCGACGACGAGGACGGCGACGACGACGGCGGGCCCTACGCGCGCACGGTCGTCGCGACCGGCCCGGGCGGCACCGCGTGGTCGACCGACGAGGGCACCACCTGGCAGGCGATCCCCGACGTCACCGGCTGCTGGGCGGCGACCTTCTCGAGCCCGCGCGCCGGGTGGCTCGCCTGCACCGGCGGCCGGATCTTCAAGGTCTCGTTCTGACCGGGCTCAGGCGCTGAAGGCCGAGGCCGGGGACGACGGCGCGCCCTCCTTCGGGTTCGGGCCGTATTCGTTCGCCCCCGGCTTCGAGTCCTGCGCCATGAAGATGATGAGGACGATGAGCCCGATCACCGGGACGAAGCCGATGAGGATCCACCAGCCGCTGCGGCTCGTGTCGTGGAGGCGGCGCACGGTGACGGCGAGGCTGGGGAGGAGCACGCCGAGGCTGTAGAGGGTGCCCAGGAACAGCGTGCCGAGCACGCCGTCCACGATCATCAGCCCGACGCTCACCGCGAGGTTGATGAGCAGGAACATCCAGTACTCGGTCCGGCGCGCGCGACCGTTGAACTCCACGTACTTCTTGAGCACGCCCAGGTACCAGTCCATCCGGCTCCCCTCCTGTCCTCGGTGCCGGCCGGGCGGACGCGCGGCACGGCTTCACCGAAGGTGGGCGATGTTAGGGGGCCGGGTTCCGCGCCGGCAAGCGACGAGTCGGCGGGAACCCGGCAGGGTACCTCAGGGCCAGTAGCGCGAGACGGCGAAGTCGTTGTTGGCGCCGTTCGCGCCGCCGGCGAGCAGGATGCGCGTGGTCGGCACCCGCTCGTCCGCCTGCAGGGCGAGCGCGTGCGCGGAGTCGCTCTTCGCGCCGGCGACCGGCGTGACGGTGCGGCCCGCGGTCCCGAAGGCGGTGTCGGGCTTCCCGTCGTCGAGGAACCGCAGGACGGCGAAGTCCGCCGACGAGCCCGCCCCCGAGTACACCCAGCCGCCGGCCACGACGCGGCCGTCGGCCTGCACCGCGACCGCGGTCGCCTCGTCCCAGTTCGTCGCGCTCACCGGTGCGACGATCTTGCCCGCCGTGCCGAAGCCGGCGTCCGGCGCGCCCGCGCCGTCGAGGCGGAGGAGCGCGAAGTCATGGCCGGCGTGGCCCGCCGCGACGACCTTGCCGTCGGGCTGCACCGCGATCGCGTACGCCGAGCCGATGGACGTGCCGAACACGTTCGAGACGATCCCGTCGCCCGCGAAGGACGCGTCGAGCGCGCCCGCCGCGGTGTACCGGGCCACGACGAAGTCGCCCTCGCCGCCCGCGACGACGATGCGGGTCTCGCCGTCCACCGTCGCGAGCGCGACCGCGTAGGCGACGTCGCTGCCGGTGCCGGACTTCACCGGCGTCGTCACGAAGCCCTTCCCGCCCGCGAACGCGGCGTCCGGGGCGCCCGCGGCGGTGAGCCGCGCGATCGCGAGGTCCTGGCCGCCGAGGTCGACCGCGCTGTCGCCGGCGACGACGATCTTGCCGTCGGGCTGCACGGCGACGGCCCGGGCCTTGTCGACGCCGTTGCCGAGCGCGACGAGCGCGCGGCCCTGGGTGCCGAAGGCCGGATCGGGCTTCCCGTCCGCGAGCAGGCGCACGACCAGGAAGTCGGTGCCGCTCGCGCCGCCGTCGGCGTGGCCCGCGAGGACGATCTTGCCGTCCGGCTGGAGCGCGATCGCGAGGGCCTTCGAGTCGCCGTTCCCGGCCTCGACGACGGCCTTGCCGCCCTGGCCGAAGCCGGCGTCGAGCGCGCCGTCGCGCTCGTAGCGCACCACCGCGACGTCGGTGCCGGACACGCCGGTCGTGGAGCCGGCGACGACGATCTTCCCGTCGGGCTGCACCGCGATCGCCTCGGCGAAGTCCTCGCCGATGCCGACCGGGGTCACGACGGCGCCGCCGCCGAAGCTCGTGTCGAGGCTGCCGGCCGCGCCGAACACCGTGACGGTCGCGGTCTTCGTGGCGGAGTCGGCGCCGGAGGTGCCCTTCACGGTGACGGCGGAGGGGAGCGAGTGCGGCGCGTCGCTCGCCGCGACGAGCGCGAGGTCGGCGGAGGAGGCGTTCGACGCGATGGTCGCAGCGGGGACGGTCACGCCGGCGGGGAGGCCGGTGACGGAGAGCTCGATGGCGCCCGTGAACCCGGCGGAGCGCACCGCGGTCACCGTGAGCGAGGCGATGGCGCCCTGGCCGACCGGCACGAGGGTGCGCTCGAGCTCGAGGGTGAACGCGGCGGGCGCGGGGCCCGGGCCGGGCGAGGGGGAGCCGGCGTCGCTGCCGCCGCCACAGGCGGCGAGGACGAGCGAGGCGGCGAGGACGGCGTGCTGCAGGGGCTTCATGATCGATTTCCTTCCAAGGGTCCGTTGAGCGCCTCCGTACGTCAGGCGCGGGCGCATTCTTTCCGCCCGCGTGGGTGCACGGATCCTGAGAAGTCCCTCGCTGAACCTTCAGAATTCACTAAGCGTCCCGCTCGGGGAGCGGCGGAGAGGCGCAGCCTCCCGCGCAATGGGGAGCGTAGCCTCGTAGACGTGACCGACCCGTCGTCACCGGTCTTCCGGGCGCGCGGCCTCGCCAAGGTCTACCGGATGGGCGAGGTGGACGTGCACGCCCTGCGTGGCCTCGATCTCGACCTCTACGAGGGCGAGCTCGTCGTGGTCCTCGGCCCGTCCGGCTCCGGGAAGTCGACGCTGCTCAACGTCCTCGGCGGCCTCGACGCGCCGACGTCCGGCGAGGTCCGCTGGCGCGACCACGACCTGGCGGTCGCCGACGACGCGCTGCTCACCGAGTACCGGCGCGACCACGTGGGCTTCGTGTTCCAGTTCTACAACCTCGTCCCCTCGCTGACCGCGCTCGAGAACGTCGCCCTGGCGGCCGAGATCGCGCGGCGCCCGATGGCGCCGGAGGAGGCGCTCGGGCTCGTGGGCCTCCGGGAGCGCGCGGACCACTTCCCCTCCCAGCTCTCCGGCGGCGAGCAGCAGCGCGTCGCCATCGCCCGGGCGGTCGTGAAGCGGCCCGACGTCCTGCTCTGCGACGAGCCTACCGGCGCGCTCGACGCGGAGACGGGCCGCCTCGTCCTCGAGGTGCTGTCGGGCGTGAACCGCGACCTCGGCACCACCACGCTCCTCATCACGCACAACGCCGGGATCGCCGCGATCGCCGACCGGGTGGTCCGGGTGCGCGACGGCCGGATCGCGGCGGTGGAGGTGAACCCCCGGCGCGCCCCCGTCGCGGAGGTGGCCTGGTGACCGCCCTCGCCACGAAGCTGCGGCGCGATCTCTGGCACGCCCGGGGGCAGGCGCTCGCCGCGGCCGTCGTGGTCGCGTGCGCGGTCGCCGTCTCGGTGGGCTCCACCGCCACCGGCCGGGCCCTGCTCGCGAGCCGGGACGCGTTCTACGCGGAGAGCGCGCTCGCCGACGTGTTCGCCGAGGCCGTGCGGGTCCCCGAGCCCGTGGCGGCGCGCGTCGCGGCGCTCCCGGGTGTGGCGGAGGTCGAGACCCGCATCGTCGCGGACGGCCGCGTCGACCACGCGGGCGGGACCGCGCGGGCGCGGCTCGTCTCCCTCGGCCCCGACGGCGGCCGGCTCAACCGGCTCCACGTCCGCCGGGGCCGCCTCCCGGGACCGGGCGAGGCGGCGGTCTCCGAGGGGTTCGCGGTGGCCGCGGGCGTCGAGCCCGGCGACCGGCTCACCGTGACGGTCAACGGCCGGCGCGAGCCCGTGGTGGTCTCGGGGGTGGCGCTGTCCGCCGAGCACGTCTACGCGATGGCGCCGGGCAGCCTGTTCCCCGACGACCGCGGATACGGCGTGCTCTGGCTGCCGCGGCCCGCGCTCGCGGCCGCCCTCGACCTCGAGGGCGCCTTCGACGCCCTCTCGGTGCGGCTGTCGCCCGGCGCGTCGCGGGAGGACGCGGTCGACGCCATCGACCGCGTGCTCGGGGAGTTCGGCACGCTCGGGGCGGAGCCCCGCGAGCGCCTCGTGTCCCACCGCTTCGTCACCGACGAGCTCCGCCAGCTCGACGCGATGGCCACCGTGCTGCCGGCGATCTTCCTGGGCGTCGCCGCGTTCCTCGTGTCGGTGACGCTCACGCGGCTCGTGGCGATGCAGCGGATGCAGGTCGGGACGCTCAAGGCGCTCGGCTACCGGAACCGCGACCTCGCCCTCCACTACGCGGCCTTCGCGGCGGTGATCGCGGCGGCCGGCGTCGCGGCCGGCGTCGGGATGGGGCACCTGCTCGGCCGGACGATGGCCCGGATCTACGCCGAGTTCTACCGGTTCCCGCGGCTCGACCACGCGACCGACCTCGCGTCCGTGCTGCGCGCGGCGGCGCTCGCCCTCGGCGCCGCCCTCGCCGGCGCCGCCGGCGCGGTCCGGCAGGCCGTGCGCCTCCCGCCCGCCGAGGCGATGCGCCCGCCCGCGCCGGGCCGCTTCCGGCGCACGCTGCTCGAGCGGGCCGGGCTCGCCCCGGGGCGCTCCCCGGTGGTCCGCATGGCGCTCCGCAACCTCGGGCGGCGGCCCGCGCGCGCCCTCCTCGGTACCCTCGGCCTCGCCTCCGCGACGGCCATCCTCGTCACCGGCGCCTTCTTCGACGACGCGATCGCGTGGATGGCCCGCATCGCCCTCGAGGACGCGCTGCGCGGCGACGTCGTGGTGACCTTCGTGCACGCCGAGTCGCCGGAGGCGGTGCGCGAGCTCGCGCGGCTGCCGGGCGTCACCGCCGCCGAGCCGGCGCGGAGCGCCCCGGCGATCGTCCGGCACGGCTCCCGCCACCGGACGCTCGCGCTCACCGGCATGCCCCCCGGCGGCGAGCTCTCGCGCGTGCTCGGCGTCGACGGGCGCGTGGCCCCGGTCCCGCAGGACGGCGTCCTCCTCTCCGCGCGCCTCGCCGCGCTGCTCGAGGTGCGCCCGGGCGAGGCCCTCGAGGTCGAGCTCCTGGACGGATCGCGCCGGCGGGGCGCCCTGCGCGTGGCCGGCACGGTCGACGACGCCCTGGGGCTCTCGGCCACCTGCTCGCCCGGCACGCTCGCGCGCCTCGCCGGGGACCCGGGCCGGGTGAGCGGCGCGGTCCTCTCGGTCGATCGGGGCGCGCGGCCGGCGGTCGCCCGCGCGCTCGAGGCGCGCCCGGGCGTCGCCGCGGCGAGCTGGCGCACAGACGCGCTCGCGAGCTTCCAGCGGACCCTGGGCGAGACCGTGCTCGCGTACGCCCTCATCCTGGTGGGCTTCGCCGCGTCGATCGCGGCCGGGGTCGTCTACAGCGCGGTCCGGACCTCGTTCGCGGAGCGCGAGCGGGAGCTCGCCACCCTGCGCGTGATCGGGTTCCGCCGCGGCGAGAGCTGGCGGGTGCTGCTCGGCGAGGTGGGCGCGCAGGTGCTCGCCGCGCTGCCCCTCGGCGCGCTCCTCGGGCTCGGGCTCGCGGCGCTCTCCGCCTCCGCGTTCTCGAACGACCTCTTCCGGATCCCGGTGGTGGTCGAGCGCACGACCTGGCTCTTCGCGTGCGGGACCACGTTCGGGGCGGCCCTCCTCACCTCCCTCGTCGCCCGGCGCTGGGTCGCCCGGCTCGACCTCGTCCGCGCCCTCAGCCCAGGAGAGTGATCATGGTCCGCCGATCCCTCGCCGTGCTCGCCGTCCTCGCCGCCGTCGCGGTCCTCGCGCTCGCGCTGCGCCCCTCCCCCGTCGAGGTCGAGACCGCCCTCGCCGACCGGGGGCCGCTCGAGGAGGTCGTCGAGGGCACGGGGCGGATCCGGGTCCGCGAGCGCTACGAGGTCGCGGCGCCGGTGGCCGGTGTGCTCGCCCGCGTCGCCGTGCACGCGGGCGACGCGGTCTCGGCCGGGCAGGTGCTCGCGCGCGTCCTCGCCCCCGGCGCCTCCCCGCTCGACCCGCGCGCCCGCGCGGAGGCCGAGGGGCGGCTCGCCGCGGCGGTGGCGGCGGAGGCCGAGGCCCGCGCGGCCGCCGGCCGGGTGGCCGTCGAGGCGGCCCGGGCGGAGCGGGAGCTCGCGCGAGCCCGGGAGGTGGCGGGCGGCGGCGCGCTCTCGTCCGCGGCGCTCGACGAGGCGGAGGCCGGGGCGCGCGCCCGGGATGCGGAGCGGCGCATGGCGGAGGCGGGCCTGCGGCGGGCGGCCGCCGAGGTCGCCGCCACCCGCGCCGTGCTGGACGGCGGGCCCCGCGGCGGAGGCCCGGTCGAGGTGAGGGCGCCGGTCGCCGGCACGGTGCTGCGCGTGCTGCGCGAGAGCGGCGGCCCGGTCGCGCCGGGCACGCCGCTCCTCGAGCTCGGCGATCTCGCGGCGATCGAGGTGATCGTCGACCTCCCCTCCGCCGAGGCCGTCCGCGCGCGGGCCGGCCAGCGCGCCCGCGTGACCGGCTGGGGAGGCGGCGCCCTCGCGGCCGCGGTGGATCGCGTGGAGCCGGGCGCCTTCACGAAGGTCTCGCCGCTCGGCGTGGAGGAGCAGCGGGTGAACGTGGTGCTCTCGCCCGCGGGGCCCGGCTGGGAGGCGCTCGGGGACGGCTACGCCGCGGACGTCTCGGTGATCGTGCGCCGCCACGAGGCCGCCGTGCGCGTCCCCGGGAGCGCCCTCTTCCGCACCGGGGCCGGCGACGCGCTGTTCGTCGTGGATGGCGGCCGGGCGCGCCTCGTCCCCGTGGACGTCGCCGGCCGCGGGGGCGGCCTCGCGGCGCTCGGGCGTGGGCTCGAGCCCGGCGCGCGCGTCGTCGTCCACCCGGGCGACCGGGTCTCGGACCGGGTGCGCGTCGCGGTGAGGTGAGCGCCGCGCCCTCAGGCACCCGCGATCGCCGGCGCGGGGCGCGGCGGCTCGATCCGCGTCCCGCGGCGGACCACGATCCGGTTGCCGCGCCAGGCGACGTCCCGGCGGAAGAGGCCCCAGAGCCACGCGCCGCCGAGCACGAGGTCCTTCGCCGGCGCGAGCGCGAGGTGACGCAGCCGGAGCCCGCGGCCGCGCAGGCGGGTCACCATCGCGGCGTCGAGCGCCGTCCTCGCGAGCGCGACCGCGCCGGCGGCGGCGAGCGTCGGCGCTCCCGGCTCGACGGCGAGCGCCGCGACCGCGAGCACCGTGGGGTTGAGGAGCAGCTGCCCCGCGTAGGCGACCTCGCCCACCGCCTGGCGCTGCAGCACCGCCCAGCGCGCGTACCGCCCCGCGAAGCACCGCACCGACCGGCGCGCGCTCGGGTTCAGCACGGGGGTGCGCGAGACCGCGACGCGCTTCCCGAGCACGCGGCCGACGCGGTCGCCGAGCACCCAGTCCTCCGCGAGCACGTCCTTCACCGACTCGAACCCGCCGAGCGCCGCGAGGTCCTCCCGGCGGAACGCCATGGACTTCCCGACGACGAAGTCGTGACCGGCGAGCCGCTTCGCGGCCACCACGCCGGCGGCGATGGCGGAGGCGAGGTGGAGGTGGTCCATGGCGGAGCCCGCCCCCTCCTCGCCCACGCCGGCGATGGCGTGCGTGACGAGGCCGACCTCCGGGTCCTCGAGCAGCGCCGAGATGCCGGCGAGGTAGCACGGGTCGACCCGCACGTTCGAGTCGGAGACGACGAGCACGCCGTGGCGGGCCTCGCGCGCGAGCGTGACGAGCTGGTTCACCTTCGGGTTCATGCCCGGCTCGCCGCGCTGCAGGACGAGGCGGAAGCGGCCCGGCCAGCGGCGCATGGCCTCGCGCGCCACCGGCACGGCGTCGTCGTCGAGCGTGCGGACGCCGAGCAGGACCTCGTAGGCCGGATGCTCCTGGCGCGCGAAGGACGCGAGGTTCTCGAGGAGCCCGTCGTCGAGGCCGCAGAGCGGCTTCAGCACCGAGACCGGCGCCGGCGGCGCGCGCGGCGCGGGGTCCCTCCCGCGGAGGTGCAGGCGCAGGAGGAGGTGCGTGATCGTGACCAGCAGGAGCCCGGTGCACGCGGCGGCGAGGAGCGCGTTCGAGAGGACGGTGAGCAGGGGAGCCTCCTTCAGGCGGCCGTCGGGGTCCGGAGCGGCTCGGAGCCGTGCGCCCCGAGCGCGGCCGCTGCCGCGCGGCGGCGGAGACGGGGGGCGACCTCGAGCCACCGCTCGGAGACGATCCGCCCCGCGGCGTGGACGAGCAGCCGCGCCCTTCCGAGCTCCGGGGTCGAGCCCGCGTTGAGGATGCGGAGCGGCCGGCCGGCGAGCGACGGCAGCGTGAACGAGGCCTCCGCGTGGCGGTGGCCGTGGGCGACGAGATCGCAGCGCCCGCGGAGCGCGGCGGCGAGCTCGCGCCCGAGCCCGAGCTCGCTCGCGTGCGGCCAGCCGAGCCAGGTCGCGAGCCGCTCGCCGAGGTGATCCGCCGGGAGCCGCAGGAGGTGGTGGTGCAGCGCGAGCGCGACGAGCGCGCCGCGCGGCGCGGCGGCGACGGCGCCCTCCACCGCCTCGATGTCCTCCCAGCCGAGCTGGCCGTGGGCGCTGATGAGGTCGCGGTTGTGGGGCGCCGTCGAGTCGAGCCGGACGACGTGCAGCCCGGGCCGCGCGACGACGTCGACGCGCGCGCCGCGCATCACGCGCTCGCCCGCGTCCTCGCCGAGCCGGTCGTGGTTGCCGGGCACGACGATCATCCGGTCGGCGACGGGCGCCATCGCCTCGAGGAAGGCGAGGTACTCCCGGTGCCGCCCGCGGTGCGTCACGTCGCCGGTGACGAGCACGTCGTCGACGCCCGCGTCGGCGAGCGCGCGGCCCAGCGCGCGGGTCCGGGCGTCGGACTTCTCGTCGCGCCCGACGTGGAGATCCGAGACGTGTGCGAGGGTCCGTTCCAGGCGTTCGCTCCTCCTCGCCTGCGGAATCTGGACCCGTTTCGTGACGGGGAGCGCTCGGTCCGATCGCGTTCGCGTGAACACTTCGAGGGAGCAGATCCCGTCCCCCGAGTCGGAGACGGTGACCCACCGGTGCACAGGGACCCACCCTCGCGCACCCCGTACGGGGGTTCACGGATCGTCCGGGCAAGTGAAAATTACTGAAGGGTGTCCGTAAGAAGGCGCACGCCCTGCGCGAATCGCGACAACGTGTCTACCCCAAAAAGGCGTTTGGATCACGAGGGCTTGGGACACACCCAACGTGGATTCCCGTGTCCTTCGGCCATGGTGCACCGGTATCGCGCCGCGCGGCGCCCTCGTCCGGGGCCTGCGCGCTCCGGTGCGGGCGCGCTTCTTGAAGAAGCTCGCACCGTGGGCGCGATCTTCCAGGTGCTCGTGACGGTGGCGACGGTCCTCGGGATCTGGACCGCGGCCTCCCTCCTCGCGACGCCGGTGTTCGTGATCGCTTTCCGCTCGACGGCGCGGGTCAACGCGCGGTTCGATCGCGACGCCCGCCGCAGCGCCTGGCTGTCCGCGTCGAACGAGGCCTGAGGCCCTTCGGGTTTCAGGCCGCCGCTCCCTCACCCTCCGGCTGCAGCATCCACCGCGCCGCCGCGACCGCGTCGCCGCTGCCCGCGAGCGCGAGCACGTCGCCCGCGCGCAGCACCTCGCGCGCGGACGGCACGGTCACGGCGCCGTCGGGCCGCCAGATCGCGAGCACGGTCGCGCCGGTGAGGCCGCGGAGATCGAGCTCCGCGAGCGACCGCCCGCAGGCCGGGCTCGCGGGTCCGAGCCGCACGGCCACCGGATCGCCGAGCCCCGGGAAGAGCGCGCGGACCTGCGCCATGGGATCGCCCGCCCCGTCCTCGGGCCGCGCCTGCCGCGCGAGCGCCTCCACCATCGCCTGCGCGCTCGCCTTCACGTGCCCCTGCAGGCCGGTGGCGCCGCGCCAGACCGCGACGCCGAGCACCGCGAGGAGGAGCGCCACGAAGGCCGCGCCGGGCGCGCCGGGGAGGAACGGCTGCGTGACCGCGACGACCGGCACGCTGACGGCGAAGACGGTGGCGAGCTGGATGGTGAGCGCGAGCGTGCGGCGCGGCGCGGCCCCGAGGTCGGTCTTGCCGGCCTCCGCGCCCGGGAGCGCGCTCGCGGCGAGCGCCTCGCCGAACCTCCGGGCGTTCCGGAGGATGCCCACGAGGAACGGCAGCGCGGCGGCCGCCGCCAGCACCGCCACGCCCCAGCGCACCACCCGGAGCTCCGCCTCGAGGCGCGCGGCGATCGCCGCCCCGGCGCGGTCGGCCGCGAGCGCCGCGCCGATGACGAGCGCCGCCAGCACCGCCGCGTCGATCGCGAGCACGCGCAGCGCCCGGCGGGTGGCGGCCGCCGCGGTGCCCCCGGCGGGCGCCTGCCGCACGCGCTCGAGCCAGCTGCCGTAGAGCGCCGCCACCGTCTGCAGCGGACGGGGCAGCCGGCGGTCGACCCAGGACGCGGCCGGCCCCGACGCGCGGATGAGCCACGGCGTCGTGAGGGTGGTGATGGCCGAGACCGACACCGCGACCGGGTAGAGGAACTCGCGGGTCGCGCCGAGCGAGAGCCCGAGCCCGGCGATGATGAAGGAGAACTCGCCGATCTGCGCGAGGCTCATGGCGGCCTGCACCGAGGTGCGGGTGCCCTGGCCGGTGAGGAACGCGCCCGCCGTGACGCCGACGAGCTTCCCGCCGACCACGATGCCGGTGAAGAGCGCGACGGCGCCGGCGTGCCGGGCGAGCAGCCCGAAGTCGAGCAGCATCCCCACCGAGACGAAGAAGACCGCGGCGAACACGTCCCGCACCGGCCGCACGAGCTCCTCGATGGCGTGCGCCTCGCCGGACTCCGCGACGAGCGACCCGGCGATGAAGGCGCCGAGCGCGACCGAGTAGCCGACCTCCTGCGCGAGCAGCGCCACCCCGAAGCAGAGCCCGAGGACCGCCACGAGCGTCGTCTCGGGCCGGCCGATGCGCCGGACCCAGCGCACCGCCCGGGGCACGACGAGCATGCCGGCCCCGAGCAGCACCACGAGGAAGCCGACGAGCTGCGCCAGCGTCACGAGGAGCGCGTCGGCCGACAGCCCGGCGCCCTTCGCGAGGGTGGTGAGGAGGGCCATGAGGAGGATGGCGACGAGGTCCTCGACCACCAGCACGCCCACCACGAGGTCGCGGAGCCGCCCCTTCACCCCGAGCTCGTCGAACGCCTTCGCGATGATGGTGGTGGACGAGATCGCGACCGCCGCCCCGGCGAAGAGGCTCTCGAGCACCGTCCAGCCGAGGAGCCGCCCCGCCAGGAACCCGAGCCAGAGCACGAGGCTCGACTGCACGATGGCGGTCACGCCCGCGGTCGGCCCGACCTTCACGAGCTTCCCGAGGCTGAACTCGAGGCCGAGCGCGAACATCAGCAGGATGACGCCCAGCTCGGAGAGCGTCTGCACGATGGCCGGATCGGCGACGAGCGGGATCGGGACGTGCGGCCCGACCACGATGCCGGCGAGGATGTACCCGAGCACCACCGGCTGGCGGAGCTTCTGGAAGAGCACCGTCGTGACCGCCGCCACGCCGAGGACCACGGCGAGGGCGACGAGGAAGGCGTGGGCGCCGTGCATGGACGGTGGCGGGTCAGCTCACCACGGCATGGCGATCGGCTCGACCCCGAGCTGCCAGAGCAGGAACGCCTGATCGAACGCGACCTCGCGGAGGCGGTCGTAGCGGCCGCTCTTCCCGCCGTGGCCGGCGGCGTCGAGGTTGATGTTGAAGAGGAGCGGGTTCGCGTCGGTCTTCGTGGCGCGCAGGCGCGCCACCCACTTCGCGGGCTCCCAGTACATGACCTGCGAGTCGTTGTAGGAGGACTTCACGAGCATGGCCGGGTAGGCCTTCGCCGCGACGTTGTCGTAGGGGCTGTAGCTCCGCATCACCCGGTACTCGGCCTCCTTCCTCGGGTCGCCCCACTCCTCGAACTCGCCGACGGTGAGCGGGAGGGAGGCGTCGAGCATCGTGTTGAGGACGTCCACGAAGGGCACCTGCGCGAGCACCGCGCGGAAGAGGTCCGGGCGCAGGTTCACGACCGCGCCCATGAGGAGCCCGCCCGCGCTGCCCCCCTGCATGGCGAGGCGGTCCTTGGCCACGGCGCCCGTCGCCTGGAGCGCCTCGGCGACGGCGACGAAGTCGGTGAAGGTGTTGCGCTTGTTCGCCATGCGCCCGGCGTCGTGCCAGGGCTTCCCGAGCTCCCCGCCGCCGCGGATCCAGGCGGTCGCGTAGACGACGCCGCGGTCGACGAGGCTGTAGACCGTGGAGTTGAAGTACGGCGTCATCGAGATGCCGTACGAGCCGTAGCCGTACAGGAGCCCCGCGGCCTTCCCGTCGCGCGCGACGTCCTTCCTGCGCAGCGTCCAGTACGGCACCTCGACGCCGTCCGCGGCCTTCGCCGCGGCGAGCTCGACCACGTACCGGGACGGTTCGAAGCCCGGCACCTCCACCTGCTTCAGGAGCTTCCGCGCGCGCGTCGCGACCTCGTAGTCGAAGACCGACTCCGGCGTGAGCGGCGACTGGTAGCCGAAGCGGAGCACCTTCGTGTCGAACTCGCGGTTCTCGCGGAGCCCGACGGCGTGCACCGGCTCGGGCAGCTCGATCCGGTGGCCGCCCGCGAAGCCGGCCTTCCCGAAGGGCACGATCCTGAGCTGCGGCACCCCGCCCTCGCGCTCGGCGAGGACGTAGAAGTCCCTGAACACCGTCACGTCCTCGAGCATGACGCCCGGCCGGTGCGGGACGAGCTCCTTCCAGTTCTTCCGGGCCGGGTCCTTCGCGGGCGCGGTCACGAGCCGGAAGTTCCGGCCGCCGGAGTTGGTGCGGACGTAGAAGACGCCGTCCCGGTGATCGAGGTCGTACTGGTGATCCTGCTCGCGGGGCGCGACGACGCGGAGCGCGGCGGTGGGCGTCGCGGTCGCGAGGACGCGCAGCTCGCTCGTCGTGTGGCTGCCGGAGCCGACCACGAGGTACTTCCGGTCGGTCGTGAGCCCCAACCCGAGCTCGAACCGCTCGTCGGGCTCCTCGTAGACGAGCGCGTCCTTCGCCTGGCCCGGCGCGCGACGGAAGAGCTGGTACGAGCGCTTCGTCTGCGGGTGCTCGACCACGTAGAAGAGCGTCCTCGAGTCGGCGGCCCAGGCGACGCTCGTGACGCGCTCGACGGCCTCCGGGCCGGTCTTGCCCGTCGCGAGGTCCTTCACGTGCAGCGTGTACTGGCGAAAGCCGGTCTCGTCGGTGAGGTACGCGAGCTTCGTCGCGTCGGGGCTCACCGAGCGCCCGCCGACCGAGAGGAACGCCTTCCCCTCCGCGAGCGCGTTCTGGTCGAGCACCACCTCCTCGGGCGCCTCCATCGTGCCCTTCCGGCGGCAGAAGATGGGGTACTGCTTCCCCGCCTCCGTGCGCCCGTAATAGAGGTACCCGCCCTCGCGGTAGGGAACGCTCGTGTCGGTCTCGCGGATGCGCCCCTTCAGCTCCTCGTAGAGCTTCTCCTGCAGGGCCGCGGTGGGCGCCATGAACGCCTTCGCGTAGGCGAGCTCGGCCTTCAGGTACGTCTCGACCTCGGGCGTCCCCTTCTGGCGCAGCCAGAAGTAGTCGTCCGGGAGCGTCTCCCCGTGGATCGTGGTCGGGTGGGGCTCCTTGCGGGCGACCGGCGGCACGGGCGCGGCGGGTTTCGCCGGCGCGGCGACCGCGGGCGGGGCGGCCGCGGGCTTCGGAGGGGCGACGGGGGCGGCGGCGCAGGCCGCGAGCGCGAGGGCGATGATCGAAATGGGTCGGCGCATGGGCCGGGACCGTACCACGTGGGCCGCGCCTCGCGGCGCCGGGGGCTGCGGGGACCCAGACGCCCCGAACCGTTCACCCGGCACCCGCGCAGGGGACGTCGGCTTGCCACCGTCGCTTCGACCTTGTTACTTGGATGCAGGGGGAGTCGCGTGACGGAGCCGGGCGTCCAGCTTCGCTACAAGCCGCCGCCGCCCGGCGACCGCGAGCCGTGCTTCCTCGGCCCGGCGCCGGTGAAGCCCGGCGGGCCCCGCTACCTCTTCCACGATCGGCTCGAGATCGGGCGCGACGACGGCGCCCGCCCCGAGGAGTCGGGCGTGCTGCTCGTCGCCGACCCGACCGTCTCGCGCGTCCACTGCGTCCTCACCCAGGACCGGGACGGGCGCTGCTTCGTGCGCGACCTCTCCCGGAACGGCACGCGCCTCGACGGCCGGCGGCTCGTGCCGAACGTCGAGAACCCCATCGAGTTCGGGCAGGTCCTGCAGGTGGGCTCGGTGAAGCTCGCGCTCCTCGGCGAGGGGGCCGCGATCCGCCGCGCCGCCCCCACCACCGGCAGCACCATCCCCGCGCCGAACCACGCGATCGTCACCGTGCTCGTGGGCGACATCCGCGACTACACGCACCTCGTCCGCCTCAGCCTCTCGCGCGAGGTGCAGGCGGCGGTGAGCCGGACGTTCGAGCTGTTGTCCGCGGAGGTGGCCGCGCACGGCGGCACGGTGAAGGAGTACCAGGGGGACGCCCTGCTCGCGTTCTGGGAGGGCGACGCCGCCGGGGCGCAGGCGCCGAAGGCGTGCGCGGCGGCGCTCGCGCTGGATCGCCTCGCCGGGCGGCTCGGGGCCGACCGCGCCCACTGGCCGCTCGAGGACTTCCCGCTCCGCATGGACTGGGCGCTCGCGACCGGCTTCGTGCTCATCGACAGCTTCGGGCGCGGCACGCCGACCGGCCTCTCGATGATGGGCGAGCCCATCGTGCGCGCGTTCCGGATCGAGAAGTTCGCGACCGAGGAGTCCGGCCGCATCCTGGCCTGCGGCGCCACCGAGGAGTTCGCCCGCGCCGCGTTCGCGTTCAGGGACCTCGGCGAGCGCCTCGCGAAGGGCTTCGACGCGCCCGACCACGTCTTCTCCCTCCTCGGCCCGCGCGGGGGCGCCGCGTGAGCGGGGAGACGCTCCTCGACTTCCCGGCGGTCGAGCCGGACGAGCCGTGGCGCGTGCCGCCGCCCGGGCTCGGCCCCGCGACCGCCGTGGCGGTGGCGCCGCGCGCCGCCCCCGGCGCCGCGCGCGCGGTGGAGCTCGCGCCCGGCACCCAGCTCGGGGAGCGGTTCCGGATCGTCAAGCGGCTCGGCCGCGGCTCGATGGCGACCGTCTACCTCGCCCTCGACCTCCGCGCCCGGCGCGAGGTCGCGCTGAAGCTCGTCGACCCGTACCTGGGCGACGACCCGCGGGTGCTCGCCCGCGCCCAGCGCGAGCTCGAGCTCGCCCGCGTGGTCGCCCACCCGTGCGTGCGGCGCGTGCACGAGCACGGGGTCGTGGAGGGCGTGCGGTTCTTCACGATGCAGCACGTGGAGGGCGAGACGCTCGCCGACCGGCTCCGGCGCGAGCGCCCGCTCGCGCTGCGCGTGGCCCTCGGGCTCTTCCACCAGGTCGCGAGCGGCATCGCGGCGGTGCACGAGCGCGGCGTCGTGCACCGGGACGTGAAGCCCCGGAACGTCCTCATCGACCTCGAGGGCCGCGCCTACGTCACCGACTTCGGCCTCGCGACCTCGCCGCGCGTCCGCTCGGTCACCCGGGCCGGCGAGATCCTCGGCACGCCCGACTACATGTCGCCCGAGCAGGTCCGCGGCGAGCCCGCCGATCCCCGCTGCGACGTCTTCTCCCTCGGGGTCGTGCTCTTCGAGCTCGTGTCGGGCGTGCTGCCGTACCTCGGCGCCACGACCTTCGAGGCGATGATCCTCCGCACCCGCGCCCCGGCGCGCCCGCTGCGCGCGCTCGCGCCGCACGTGCCCGAGCCGCTCGAGGCCCTCGTCGCCCGCTGCCTCTCGCGCGAGCGGAAGGACCGGCCCGCGAACGCGCGGGAGGTCGTGCTCGAGCTCGCGCGCGCGGCGGCGGCGCACCGGCGCGCCACGCCGCCCCGGCCGGCGGAGGCGGCGGCCACCGCGTGATCACCCGACCCCTCGGCACGACCGGCCTCGCCGTGCCCCCGGTGGGCCTCGGGACCGGGCGCATCGGCGGCGACGACGTCACCGACGCCGCGGCCGAGGCGCTCGTCCGCCGCGCGCTCGAGCTCGGCGCGGTGCTCCTGGACGCGGCGCGCAGCTACGGGCGGGCCGAGGAGCGGCTCGGACGCGCGCTCGCGGGCGGCGCGCGCGACCGGGCGGTGGTCACCACCAAGGTCGGCTACGGCATCCCCGGCCACGCGGACTGGACGGGCGGCTGCATCGCCGCCGGCGTCGACGCCGCGCTCGCGCGCCTCGGCACCGACCGGATCGACGTCGTCTTCCTGCACTCCTGCCCGCTCGACGTGCTCCGCCGCGACGACGTGCTCGGCGCGCTCGAGGGCGCGGTGCGCGCGGGCAAGGTGCGCGCCGCCGGCTACTCCGGCGAGGGCGACGCGCTCGCGTGGGCGGTCGCCTCGGGCCGGTTCCAGGTGATCCAGTGCTCGGTCTCCGCCTGCGACCAGGGGAGCCTCGAGGGCCCCGTCGCGGAGGCCGCGCGCCGGGGGATGGGCGTGCTCGCGAAGCGGCCGCTCGCGAACGCGCCGTGGCGGTTCGGCGAGCGGCCCGCGGGCGACGAGGCGGAGCCCTACTGGGAGCGCCTGCGTGCGATGGCGCTCGACCCGGGCCCGCACGCCTGGGACGCGCTCTTCCTGCGCTTCGCCGCCTTCGCGCCGGGCGTCTCCGCCGCGCTCGTCGGCACGCGCTCCGCCGCGCACCTCGAGGCGGCCGTCCGCGCGGCGGAGCAGGGGCCGCTGCCGGAGGGCGACGCGCGGCGGGTGCGCGAGGCGTTTCGCGATGCCGGCGCGGGCTGGCCCGGCAGGATCTAGGCTCCGCCCTCCTCCAGGATCCGCACCGGCATGACCATGGCGTTCATGCCGGCGAGCTGGAGCCGGCGCTGGAGCTGGAACGCGGTCTCGTTGTGCAGGAGGCGCTGGAAGAAGCTCTCACGCTGGAACACGAGCTTCCCGGCGAAGAAGACCGCCCGCGGGAACTCGGCGGCGATGGACGCGCAGAGCTTCTCGGCCTCGGCGACCGCCTCGGTCCCGACCTCCATGCGGAAGTCGGCGGGCAGGCCGAGGCGGTGGGCGAGGTCGACGTAGCGCTCCAGGCTCTCGCGGGTGCGCATCCGGACGCGGTCGACCTCCTCGATGCCCTTCATGGTGGCGGAGTCGACGACGCCGACCGAAACGAAGAGCAGGTTCTTGAAGAAGCCCGGGAACGTCCGCTGCACCGTGAGCACGGCGTGGACCCCGAGGCCACCGTAGCCCCCGACGAGGAGCACGGCGGTGGGCTTCGACGGGTCGATGACGGGGTGAACCGCCGGCCGCTCCTGGGGGAGCGCGGCGAGGATCGAATCGAGGCGCTTCAGGTTCTGCACGACGCCGCGGTAGTGGCGGCGGATGACGAAGCAGAGCGCGACCACGAGGCCCGTCACGACGATGGTGATCCAGCCGCCCTGTTCGCCCTTCTCGTAGACCGTGCCGACGAGGATCGACGCGCAGAGCACGAAGGCGACCCCGTGGATGGCGAAGCCGCGGCGGCGCCCCTCCCCGCGGTTCCGCCACCAGTAGCGGAGCATCGCCGCCTGGGAGAGGGAGAAGGTCACGAAGACGTTGATCGAGTACATCGTGACGAGGTGGAGGATGTCGCCGCCGGTCCACAGCAAGGTCGCGAGCGAGGCCGCGCCCATCAGGAGCACGCCGTTCTGCATCGTGAGCCGGTCGGAGAGCTGGGCGAACCGGTGCGGGAGCCAGGAGTCGGTCGCCATGTTCGACATGACGCGCGGGCCGTCGATGAAGCCCGCCTGCGCGGCGACGACGAGCAGCGCCGCCTCGGAGACGAGGGTGACGATCACGAACCCCTGCCCCACCGGGACGCCGCCGAGGTGGAAGCCGCCCGCGAAGCGCTCGAGCAGCACCGCGTTCATCGTCTTCCCCTCCTCCGGCGACGCGCCGAAGAGGAGGTAGGCGACGAGGATGCCCCCGGCGGTGAGGGCGAGCGAGGTCGCCATGTAGACCATCGTGCGCCGCGCGGTGCGGACCTTCGGCTCGCGCATGATCTGGATGCCGTTCGAGACGGCCTCGATGCCGGTGTACGTGCCGGCGCCCATCGAATAGGCGCGCACGAAGACCGCGAAGAGCCCGGCGAGCCCGAGCTCCGCGACGCCGGAGCGGAAGCCGTGGGCCACCTCGCCGGCGACGCGCGGGACGTCCAGGATGCGCGAGCCGAGGCCGCCCGCGAGGAGCACCGCGTGGGTGACGAGGAACAGGAGGAAGATCGGCGCGAGGAACGCGACCGACTCCTTCACGCCGCGCAGGTTGAGCACGACGAGCGCGATGATGGCGGCCGCCTCGAACGGCAGCTTCCAGCCTGCGAGGGAGGGCGGCAGGAAGCTCCAGAGCGCGTCGCCGGAGGACGCGATCGAGACGGAGATGGTGAGGACGTAGTCGACGAGGAGCGCCGCTCCGGAGACGACGCCGACCCGCGGCCCGAGGAGCTCGGTCGCGACCACGTAGCCGCCGCCGCCGAACGGGAACCGCTTGATGATCTGCGCGTAGGCGACCGAGATGACGAGGACGGTCGCCGCGGTCGCGAGCGCGAGGGCGACCGCGAGGTAGCCGTGCCGGCCGAGCGCCCGGAACGCCTCGTCGGGGCCGTAGGCCGAGGACGAGAGGCCGTCGGCGCCGAGCCCCACCCAAGCGAGGAGCGCGATGAGCGCGATGCTGTGGTGCGTGTGCGGGTCCTGGACGTCGCGCGGCGCGCCGAGGACGAGGTGGCGCAGGCGGGTGGTGGTGGACTCGCGGCGGGGAGGCGGCGTCGGCGCCTTGGCGGGCGTCTCGGGCGGGGGTGCGGGCTGCGGGCGACTCGGGCCGTCGTTCATGGCGGCCCGAGGATGGCGCGCGCCGCCGCAGGGCGGCATCCGGGCCGCATCAAGAGAGGCCGGCCCCGCATCAAGGCGGCATCAAGATCGGCCGCAACCCTCCGGATTCAGGGGTGGACCGGCGATGACGCAGGACGGACGGCCGCCCCCGGCGCCTTGACCCCGCCCTGACGCCCCCGGCGCTAGCCTTCCCATCGTGAACGCGCCCTTCCGCACCTCACACCTGCACCTCGTCCCGCCGCCGCACCTCGAGCGCGGCCCTGCCTCGGTGGACCGGGCCCTGGCCCGCGACGACGACGCACGGGGGGACCTCGTGCTCCTGGGCGCCCTCTTCGTGGTGGGTGCGTTCCCGCTCGTGGGCGAGGCGTTCGGCCTCGGCTTCGGGCAGGGGACCCTGGGCGCCTCCGCCGCACTCTCGCTCCTCTCGGGGCGAGAGCTTCTGTCGCAGGCCCGATCCCTCCTGCGCACCCGACCCTAGGTGATGCCATGACCGACGTCCTCCTCCTCGCCGCCACGGCGGGGCTCGCGCTCGTCACCCTCGCGCTCGAGCAGCTCCTCGAGCGGATCTGACCCGTCCCATGACCGCCCTCACCACCGCCGCCGGCGTCCTCACCGCCGCGCTCCTCGCCTACCTCCTGTTCGCCCTCCTCTTCCCGGAGAAGCTCCAGTGACCTCCGCCGCGCTCCTGTCCGTCGGCCTCTACCTCGGCGCCGTGACCGTGCTCGCGGTGCCGCTCGGCGCCCACGTCGCGCGGGTGTTCCGGGGCGAGGCCCGGCTCGCGGACCGCCTGCTCGGCCCGCTCGAGCGGCTCCTCTACCGCCTCGCGGGCGTCGACCCCGCCGAGGAGATGTCGTGGCAGCGGTACCTCGGCGCGCTCATGGTGTTCAACGTGGCCGGGCTCCTCGCGGTGTACGCGCTGGAGCGCATGCAGGGCGCGCTCCCGCTGAACCCGGCGGGCCTCGGCCCGGTGGAGCCGTGGGTGGCCTGGAACACCGCGGTGAGCTTCGCCACCAACACGAACTGGCAGGCGTACGGCGGCGAGACCACGATGAGCCACCTGACGCAGATGCTCGCCCTCACGACGCAGAACTTCGTGTCGGCCGCGACGGGCATGGCGGTCCTGTTCGCGCTCGTGCGCGGCTTCACGCGCCGCAGGGCCTCCACGCTCGGCTCCTTCTGGGTGGACCTCGTGCGCTCGACGCTGCACGTGCTCCTCCCGCTCTCGCTCCTCCTCGCGCTCGCGCTCGCCTCGCAGGGGGTGGTCCAGACGTTCCGGGCCGAGGGCCGACACGCGCTCCTCGACCCGGGCGTGGACGACCACGGTGCGCCCCTGACCGAGCAGGTGGTCGCGCTCGGCCCGGTGGCGTCCCAGGTGGCCGTGAAGCAGCTCGGGACGAACGGCGGCGGCTACTACAACGTCAACTCCGCCCATCCGTTCGAGAACCCGAACCCGATCACGAACTTCCTCGAGGCGCTCGCGATCCTGCTCCTCCCGGCGGCGCTCTGCTTCACGTTCGGCGGGCTCGTGGGCGACCGGCGCCAGGGCGTGACGCTGTTCGTGGCGATGCTCGTCATCCTCGCCCCGCTCATGCTGCACACCGTGGCGGTCGAGCAGGCCGGGAACCCGGTCCTCTCCGCGCTCGAGGTGGACCAGGTGCCCGGCCCGCTCCAGGCCGGCGGCAACATGGAGGGCAAGGAGGCGCGCCTCGGCCCGGTCGAGGCCGGGATCTGGGCGGCGGCGACCACGGCCGCGTCGAACGGCTCGGTGAACGC
Source organism: Anaeromyxobacter sp. (assembly GCA_046351695.1). Classification (GTDB taxonomy): domain Bacteria; phylum Myxococcota; class Myxococcia; order Myxococcales; family Anaeromyxobacteraceae; genus Anaeromyxobacter. The sequence goes on from JAXLYA010000008.1 coordinate 119,085, forward strand.
CATGCACGACAGCTTCATGCCGCTCGCCGGGATGTGGCCGCTCTTCCTGATCCAGCTCGGCGAGGTCGTGTTCGGCGGCGTGGGCTCCGGCCTCTACGGGATGCTCCTCTTCGCGATCGTGGCGGTCTTCATCGCCGGGCTCATGGTCGGCCGCACGCCGGAGTACCTCGGCAAGAAGATCGAGGCCTACGAGGTGAAGATGGCGAGCCTCGGGATCCTCGTGCCCGCGCTCGTCGTGAAGCTCGGCACCGCGCTCGCGTGCGTGAGCCCGGAGGCGTACGGGGCGGTGGGCAACCCCGGCCCTCACGGCTTCAGCGAGCTCCTCTACGCCTTCTCCTCGATGGGGAACAACAACGGCTCCGCGTTCGGCGGGCTCGGCGCGAGCGGCCCCTGGTGGGCGTTCGCGGGCGGGATCGCCATGTTCGTCGGGCGGTACTGGATCATCGCGGCGGTGCTCGCGATGGCAGGGGCGCTCGCGGCGAAGAAGCACGTCCCCGAGTCGGCCGGGACGCTCCCCACCACGGGCCCGCTCTTCACCGGCTTCCTCGTGGGCACCGTGCTCCTCGTCGGCGCGCTCACCTTCATCCCGTCCCTCGCGCTCGGCCCCGGGGTCGAGCACCTCATGCTCCCGTAGGAACCCGCCATGGACGCCAAGCGCCTCCCCGCCTCCACGACCGCCGCGCCGCCGGCCTCCCACGCGCGCGGCCCCATCGTCCGGGCCGCGATCCGGGCGGCCTTCCTGAAGCTCGACCCGCGCCACATGGTGCGCAACCCGGTCATGTTCACCGTCGAGGTCGGCTCGCTCTTCACCACGGCGCTCTGGGTCCACGCCTTCCGCACCGGAGCGGGCGACGCGCCCGCGGGGTTCATCCTCGCGGTGTCGCTCTGGCTCTGGTTCACGGTGCTCTTCGCGAACTTCGCCGAGGCGATCGCCGAGGGGCGGGGCAAGGCGCAGGCCGAGACGCTCCGGCGCGCCCGCCGTGACGTGGTCGCGGTGCGCCTCGCGAGCCCGGACCGCGGCGCTGCGCGCGAGGAGGTCCTCGCGGCGCGCCTCTCCGCCGGCGACCACGTCTGGGTGGAGCGGGGCATGACCATCCCGGGCGACGGCGAGGTCGTGGAGGGCATCGCCTCGGTGGACGAGAGCGCCATCACCGGCGAGTCCGCGCCGGTCATCCGCGAGAGCGGCGGCGACCGCAGCTCCGTCACCGGCGGCACCCGCGTCCTCTCCGACTGGATCGTCGTGCGCATCTCGAGCGAGCCGGGCGCCTCCTTCCTCGACCGCATGATCGCGCTCGTGGAGGGCGCGAAGCGCAAGAAGACGCCCAACGAGATCGCCCTCGACATCCTCCTCGCCGGGATGACGGTCATCTTCCTCCTCGCGACCGCCACCCTCCTCCCCTTCTCGTTCTTCGCGGTCCGCGCCTCGGGCCAGGGCGCGCCGGTGCCGCTCACCGTCCTCGTGGCGCTCCTCGTCTGCCTCATCCCGACCACGATCGGCGGGCTCCTCTCCGCCATCGGCATCGCCGGCATGGATCGCATGATCCAGGCGAACGTCATCGCCACCTCCGGCCGGGCCGTCGAGGCGGCCGGCGACGTCGACCTGTTGCTGCTGGACAAGACCGGCACCATCACGCTCGGCAACCGGCAGGCCACGGCCTTCCTGCCGGTCACCGGGGTGGACCCGCGCGAGCTCGCCGACGCCGCCCAGCTCGCCTCGCTCGCCGACGAGACGCCGGAGGGGCGCAGCATCGTCGTGCTCGCGAAGGAGCAGCACGGCCTGAGGGGCCGGGAGCTCGAGGGCGGCGCCTTCGTGCCGTTCACGGCCCAGACCCGGATGAGCGGCGTGGACCTGCCCCGCCGCCGCCTGCGCAAGGGCGCGACCGACGCGGTCGCGAGGTTCGTCGCGGGCGAGGCCGGCGCCTTCCCCGAGGAGGCGCGCCGCATCGCCGAGGACGTCGCCCGCCGGGGCGCGACCCCGCTCGTGGTCTGCGACGGCGCCCGCGTGCTCGGGGTGGTGGAGCTCAAGGACATCGTGAAGGGCGGCATCCGCGAGAAGTTCGCGGAGCTGCGCCGGATGGGCATCCGCACGGTGATGATCACCGGGGACAACCCGCTCACCGCCGCCTCCATCGCCGCGGAGGCCGGCGTCGACGACTTCCTCGCCGAGGCCACCCCGGAGATGAAGCTCGCCCAGATCCGCGAGTGGCAGGGGAAGGGCCACCTCGTCGCGATGACCGGCGACGGCACGAACGACGCGCCCGCGCTCGCCCAGGCCGACGTGGCGGTCGCCATGAACACCGGGACGCAGGCCGCGAAGGAGGCCGGCAACATGGTCGACCTCGACTCGAACCCGACGAAGCTCATCCAGATCGTCGAGATCGGCAAGCAGATGCTGATGACCCGCGGCGCCCTCACCACCTTCAGCCTCGCGAACGACGTCGCGAAGTACTTCGCCATCATCCCCGCCGCCTTCGCGGTGACCTACCCGGTGCTGGGCCGGCTCGACGTCATGCACCTCAACTCGCCCTGGAGCGCGATCCTCTCCGCCGTCATCTTCAACGCCCTCGTGATCGTCGCGCTCATCCCGCTCGCGCTGCGCGGGGTGCGCTACCGCGCCGCGCCGGCCCGGGCGATCCTCGCCCGCCACGCGCTCCTCTACGGCGCGGGCGGCGTCGTCGTCCCGTTCGCCGGCATCAAGCTCATCGACGTCGCGCTCGGCGTCCTGCACCTCGCCTGAGGAGATCGAGAGCCATGCTCCGCCCTGCGCTCACGCTGCTCGCCGCCTTCACCCTCCTGTGCGGCTTCGTCTATCCGGTCGTCGTCACCGGCGTCGCCCAGCTCGCCTTCCCGGCCGCCGCGAACGGCAGCCCCGTCGAGGCCGGCGGCCGCGTCGTCGGCTCGGCCCTCGTGGGCCAGGCCTGGAAGGACCCGCGCTACCTGTGGGGCCGGCCGTCGGCGATCGCGCCGGTCCCCTACGACGGCCGGAGCTCCACGGGCTCCAACCTCGGGCCGCTCAACCCGGCGCTCGCGGCCGCGGTCGAGGCCCGGCTCGAGACCCTCCGCGCGGCGGACCCCGGGAACCGGGCCCCGGTCCCGGTCGATCTCGTCACGACCTCCGGGAGCGGCCTCGACCCGCACGTCTCGCCGGCCGCGGCGCTCTACCAGGTGCCCCGCATCGCCCGCGCGCGGTCCCTCCCCGAGGAGCGGGTGCGCGCGGTGATCCGGGCCCATGTCGAGCCGCCGGTCCTGGGCCTCCTGGGCGCGCCGCGGGTCAACGTGCTCGCGGTCAACCTCGCGCTCGACGGCCTCGCGCCGTAGACTCCACCGGTGCACCCCGACGAGCGCCATCCGCCGGACCGGCCGGATCCCGACGCGCTCCTCGCGCGGGTGAACGCGGAGGAGGGCCACGGCGCGCGCGCGCGCTTCAAGATCTTCTTCGGCTTCGCGCCCGGCGTCGGGAAGACCTACCGCATGCTGCAGGTGGCGCGCGACCTCGTGGCGGAGGGCGTCGACGTCGTGGTCGGCGCGGTCGAGACCCACGGCCGCTACGACACCGCGGGGCTCCTCCTCGGGCTCGAGGTGCTGCCGCGCCGCGAGCTGCCCTACCGCGGCCGGGTGCTCGAGGAGTTCGACCTCGACGCCGCCCTCGCGCGCCGGCCCCGGATCCTGCTCCTCGACGAGCTCGCCCACACGAACGCCCCCGGCTCGCGCCACACGAAGCGCTGGCAGGACGTGCTCGAGCTCCTCGACGCCGGCATCGAGGTCTACACCACGCTCAACGTGCAGCACGTCGAGAGCCTCAACGACGTGGTGGCCCAGATCACCCGTGTGCACGTCCGGGAGACCGTGCCCGACCGGATCCTCGAGCGCGCCGACGAGATCGAGATCGTCGACATCGCGCCGGAGGAGCTCCTGCAGCGCCTGCGCGAGGGGAAGGTCTACCTGCCCGAGCAGGCGGAGCGCGCGAGAGAGCACTTCTTCAAGCACGGCAACCTGCTCGCCCTGCGCGAGCTCGCGCTGCGCCGGATGGCGGAGCGGGTCGACGCCGACGTCCTCGCCTACCGGCGCGAGCAGGGCGTCGAGGCCGCGTGGCCCACCGCGGAGCGGCTCCTCGTGGCGGTCGGGCCGGCGCCCGACTCGGCGCGGCTCATCCGGGCCACGCGCCGGATCGCGGCGGGCCTCAGGGCCCCCTGGATCGCCGCGGCGGTGGAGGCCTCTTCGCGGCCGCCGCTCGGCGAGGCCGACCGCGAGACGCTGGAGTCGCACCTCAGGCTCGCCGAGTCGCTCGGGGGCGAGGTGGTGCGGCTCACCGGGGTGGAGGTCGCCGGCACGCTCCTCGAGCACGCCCGCCACCGGAACGTGACCCGCATCGTGCTCGGCAAGCCCCGGCACGCCCGCTGGCGCGACCTCCTCCGAGGCTCGCTCGTGGACGAGGTGATCCGCGGCTCCGGCGACATCGACGTCAACGTCATCTCCGGCGACACCGAGCAGGGCCCGCCGCGGCCCTCGGGCGAACGGGCGGGCCTCGCGCCCGTGGCCGGCGTCGACCTCGCTCGCGCGGTCGGCATCATCGCGATCACCACCGCCTTCGCCCTCGGGGTGAAGGCGCTCGTCGACGTCCCCGACATCGAGATGCTGTTCCTCCTCGGGGTCATGATCGCGGCGGTGACCACCGGCCGCGGCGCCTCCATCGCGGCGGCCGCGGTGGCGGTCGCGGCCTACGACTTCTTCTTCGTGCCCCCCCGGTTCACGTTCGCGGTGCGCGACGCGCGCTACGTCCTCACCTTCGCGATGATGTTCGGCGTGAGCCTCGTCATCGGCACCCTCACCCGGCGCCTGAGGCTCCAGCAGCTCGCGGCGGTCGGCCGCGAGCGCACCACCTCGGCCCTCTACGCCTTCACCCGCGAGCTCGGCGGCGCGGTCGACGCGCCGGACGTGGGCGGCGTCTGCGTCCGGGCCGCGGCCGAGGCGTTCGAGGCGACGGCGCTCCTCTACGCGCGGCGCGGCCGGGACGAGCTGCACCTCCTCGCCGCCTCGCCCGGCGACGCGACCCTCGCCCCCTCCGAGCTCGCGGTGGCGCGCTGGGCCGTCGAGCACGGCGAGGCGGCGGGGCGCGGCACCGACACGCTCCCCGGCGAGCGGGTGGTCTGCATCCCGGTGCGGACCTCCGGCGAGGCGCTGGGCGTGCTCGCGCTCCGCACCGCCGGTGAGCGCGGCGTGGAGCCCTCCCGGCGCACCTTCCTCGAGGCGCTGGCGCGCCAGGTCGGCCTCGCCCTCGATCGGGTGCGCCTCGCCGAGGAGGCCCGCTCGGCCGCGCTCCGGGCGAAGACCGAGGAGCTCCGGAGCGGCCTCCTCTCCACCGTCTCGCACGACCTCCGCACGCCGCTCGCGGCGATCACCGGCGCGGCCACCACGCTCCGGGACGCACCCCCGGCGGCCGCCGGCGAGCGGACCGGGCTCCTCGACGCGATCGTGGAGGAGGCCGAGCGGCTCGAGCGGCTCGTCGCCAACCTCCTCGACATGACGAGGCTCGAGTCGGGGACCGTCGAGCCGAAGCGCGAGTGGGTCCCGCTCGTCGAGGTCGTGGGCGGCGCGCTCGTGCGCCTCGAGGCCCGGCTCGCGGGCCGGCCCGTCGCGACGTCGGTGCCGGACGACCTGCCGCTCGTGAAGCTCGACCCGGTGCTCGTCGAGCAGCTCCTCGTGAACCTGCTCGAGAACGCGCTCAAGTACACCCCACCGGGGAGCCCCATCGAGCTCTCCGCCCGGCGCGAGGGCGGCACGCTCGTGGTCGACGTCGCCGACCGCGGCCCCGGCATCGCGCCAGGCGAGGAGGAGCGGATCTTCGAGCGCTTCCACCGCGGCGCGCACGCCGGCGTCCGCGGCGCGGGGCTCGGGCTCCCCATCGCCCGCGCCATCGCGCAGGTCCACGGGGGCCGGCTCACGGCCGCGAACCGCCCCGGCGGCGGCGCCCTCTTCCGCCTGGTGCTCCCGGCGGGCGATGCTCCCCCCGTGACGCCCCCCGCCCCGGAGGCCGCATGAGCGCGGACGGCCCGGTCGTCCTCGTCGTCGAGGACGAGCCGCAGCTCGTGCGGTTCCTGCGCGCCGCGCTGCAGGCGAGCTACCGGCTCGTGGAGGCCTCCTCGGTGAAGGAGGCCGAGCAGCTCGCGCCCGGGCACAACCCCGACCTCTTCCTCCTCGACCTCGGGCTCCCCGACGGCGACGGCGTCGAGCTCGCGCGGCGGCTGCGCGAGTGGACCCAGGCGCCGATCATCGTGCTGTCGGCCCGCGGGCGGGAGGAGGACAAGGTGCGGGCGCTCGACGCCGGCGCCGACGACTACCTCACGAAGCCCTTCGGCGTCGCGGAGCTCCTCGCGCGCATGCGGGTCGCGCTCCGCCACGCCGCGCGCCCGGACGGCGGCACGGCGACCGAGCCCGTCGAGGTGGGGCCGCTGAAGATCGACCTCTCCCGCCGCGAGGTCTGGGTGGACGGCAAGGAGGTCCGGCTCACCCCGACCGAGTGGAAGCTCCTCGCGCTCTTCGCGCGCCACGCCGGGAAGGTGCTCACCCACGGCCAGATCCTCCGCGAGGTCTGGGGGCCGAACGCGACCGAGGTCCACGTCGCGCGCGTGCACGTCGCCGAGCTCCGGAAGAAGCTCGAGGCCGATCCCGCCCGGCCCCGGCTCCTCGTGACGGAGCCGGGCGTGGGGTACCGGCTGCGCGATCGCGTGGAAGGGTGAGCCGCGGCCACGGCGCCGGGCCACGGCGGCACACCGGCACCGGCGGTGCGTGCCCAAACCTTCGACTTCACTGGGCGCGGCACGGGCGCGACACACGGCACGGCGCATGTAAGCTGGAGCCGGCCATGACGATCGCTCCCCTCCCGGCCCGCGCCGCCCTCCTCGCCGTCGCACTCCTCGCCGCCTGCGGCGGGAAGGACGCCGGCCCCGATCCCCGCTACGACGTCTCGTCCGCGCCGGACCGGTACCGCGCCGTCGCCGAGCAGTTCGCGAAGGAGGCGCAGGCCTCCGGCGCCCCGGGCGCCGCCCTCGGGATCATCGAGGACGGCAAGCTCGTCTACGCGGTGGGCGTCGGGAAGAAGGACCCACGCGGCGCCACGCGCACGGGCGCGGACACGCTCTTCCGCATCGGCTCGTGCACGAAGATGATGACCGCGCTCGCGGCGCTGCAGGAGGTACAGGCCGGACGGCTGGGGCTCGACGACGCGGTCGTGTCCCGCGTGCCCGGGTTCCACCTGAAGGCCGACGACGTGTCCGGGATCACCCTCCGGCAGCTCCTCGAGCACACGAGCGGTCTCGCCGACTACCTCGAGGTCGACGCGAGCGCCGCCGAGCGCACCGACGCCGCGCTCGCGGGCTTCTTCTCGGGGCGCTACGCCGACCTCGGCTACCTCTCCTCGCCGCCGGGCCGCTTCTACAACTACTCGAACCCGGGCTACATGCTCGCCGGGCTCGCCGCGGAGACCACCTCCGGCCTCCCCTACCGCCAGCTCCTCGAGGAGCGCGTGTTCGCGCCGCTCGGGATGACCCGCACGTTCCTCCTGCCCACGGACGTCCTCGCCGACGGCGACTTCGCGGTGGCGCGGACGGGCACCGGCCTCGCCGCCTCCTACGTCGAGCCCGGCGCCTACGACAACGGCTGGGCCCGGCCGGCCGGCTACGCCTGGTCGAGCCTGGCGGACCTCGCACGCCTCGCGGGGTTCGTGATGGACGGCGCCCCCGGCGTGCTCTCGCCGCAGCTGCACACGCTCATGACCTCGCCGGACCTCGACACGCAGGAGCTCCTCGACCTCGTCCACTACGGCTACGGCCTGCAGGAGCTCGACGGGTTCGGCCTGTCGAGCGGCTGGTACGGCGTGAAGGTGCTCGCCCACGACGGATCGATCCCGGGCTTCTCCGCGAGCATGTTCATGCTCCCGACGCTGCGGTTCGGGGTCGTCACGCTCGCGAGCGGCGACGGCGTGAGCTTCGGCGGGACGCTCGCGGCCGCGCTCGGCGCGCTGCCGGCGCTCCCGGCGCCCACGACGGCGCCTTCGTTCACTCCCGACGTGGGCACCTTCCCGGAGGAGACCGGCACGTACGAGGACCCGCACCTCGCCGGGACGGTGACCGTCACCTTCGTGAACGGCAACCTGCGGGTGGACATGCCCGAGGTGACCGCGGCCGGGTACGTCTACGACCCGGTGCTCGTCCCGCTGTCGCCGCGGAACTTCCTCCTGAAGATCGCCGGCACGACCACCCAGGTGACCTTCATCCATGAGGGCCCGGGCAAGCCCACCTGGCTGCGGACCCGCGAGTTCGTGGCGGTCCGCGGGCCCTGAGCGAAGGCTCAGACCGCGAGCGCGTCCGCCCGCGCCTCGAGCCACGCGCGCTCGGCCCCGTTCCGGGCCATCGAGGCGGCGCGCCGGTAGGCCTCGATCGCCTCGGGCAGGCGGCCGAGGTCCTCGAGCAGCCGGGCCCGGACCGCCGGCAGGCGGTGGTAGTCGGCGAGCGCGGCCTGCCCGGCGAGCCGGTCGACCTCGGCGAGCGCCGCGAGCGGCCCGCGCACGCGCGCGAGCGCCACCGCGCGGGCGAGCGCCGCGACCGGCGAGGGCGCCATCCGGAGCAGCACGTCGTAGAGCCCGAGGATCTCCTCCCAGCCGGTCTCCGCCGGCGTCCGCGCGCGGGCGTGGACGGCGGCGATGGCGGCCTGCACGACGTACGGTCCCGGCCGGTGGAAGGCGAGGGCCCGCTCGAGGAGCGCCTCGCCGCGGGCGACGGCCACCCGGTCCCAGCGCGCGCGGTCCTGCTCCTCGATCGGCACGAGGCGGCCCGCCGCGTCGGTCCGGGCGTCCGCGCGGGAGGCCTGCAGCTCGAGGAGCGCCGCGAGCCCGAGCACCTCCGGCTCCGCGGGCAGGAGCTCCGCGCAGCGCCGCGCGAGGTGCAGCGCGGTGCGCGACATCTCCGCCCGCACGAGGGCGTCGCCCTCGCTCGCGGTGTAGCCCTCGTTGAAGACGAGGTAGACGGTCTCGAGCACGGCCGGGAGCCGCTCCGGCAGCGCGGCCGCGCCGGGGACCTCGTAGCGGACCCCGCGCTCGGCGATGAGCCGCTGCGCCCGGACGATGCGCTGGGCGACGGTGGCCTCGCGCTCGAGGTGCGCGCGGGCGATCTCGGGCACCGTGAGCCCGCACAGGACCTTGAGCGCGAGCGCCACGCGCGCCTCTCGCGAGAGGGCGGGGTGGCAGGCGGTGAAGACGAGGCGGAGGAGGTCGTCCGGCACCGGCTCCGGGAGCACCGCGTCGACCGCAGGCTCGTCGCCCGGCGCGAGCTCGGCACGCCGGGCGCGCTCGCGCAGCGCGTCGAGCGCGAGCCGGCGCGCGACCGTCATGAGCCAGCCACCGGGGTTCGCGGGCGGGGCCTCCCGCCACGCCTCGAGCGCGCGCGCCCGCGCCTCCTGCAGCACGTCCTCCGCCGCGGCGAGGTCGCCGAGGAGGCGCGCCACGTGCGCGAGCACCTGCGGCCCCGCCTCGACGAGCGCCCGCTCCGGGACGGCGCTCACCCGCCCACCTCGCCGTCCGGCGCGATCGCGAGGATCCGCACCGGCCCGGGCCCGCTCGCCGCGAGCGCGAGCGCCGCCCGCTCGTCCTCGGCCTCCACCACGAACACCCCCGGCTCCGCGCGCGCGGGCGCCACCGTCACGACGCCGCCGCCGCGCGAGACGCGCAGCGCGCCCTCGGCGGTGAGCCCGCCCGCGCGCAGGGCCCCGCTCGCCGCCTGGCAGGCCGCCCAGGCGACGAGCGGCTCGCGCGCGGCATCCTCGTAGAGGAGGACGAAGCGCGGCATCGGCTAGCCCGGCATCGGCTTCACGGCGTAGAGCTCGATCGTCCCGGTCCGCGCACCCGGGCACTTCGCGGCGAGCGCGAGCGCCTCCTCCCGCGTCTCGGCGTCGAAGAGGTAGTAGCCCCCCACGACCTCCTTCACCTCGGTGAACGGCCCGTCGGTCACCCGCGGCTTCCCGTCGCGCACGCGGATCCGCGCCGCCATCGCGGTCGGGTGGAGCTCGTCGCCCGAGACGTTCCTCGCCTTCTTCGCGATCTCCTCGGAGAAGGCGCCGTACTGCTCGTACATCGCGGCCATGTCCTTCTCGCTCAGCTTCTCCCACTGCTTCTCGTCGCCCAGGATCAGCATCAGGTAGCGCATCCGTCGGTCCCTTCCGGTTGAGGTTCGAGAGCCTGACGGTGGCGGGGGTGGCGGATCGACGTCCCTGTTGGGGTCCCGGGCGCGACGGCCGCCGGTGCTAGCCTGCGGGTCATGAAGATCGCCGTCGCCCTCCTGGTGCTCGCCGCCGCCCCGGCCCCGGCGAAGGACCCACTCGCCGGCCTCGACACCCGGCTCCGGCGCGGGGACTGGGACGCGGCGCGCGCCGAGCTCCAGCAGGCCGCCGAGGGCGCGACCGGGCCGCGGCAGGCCGCGCTCCTCCTCGCGCTCGGCCGGACCGCGCAGGAGTCGAGCGCCTACCACCGGTACGATCCGCAGGGCGCGGAGGCCGCGGTGATGCGCGCCGTGGACGCGGCCCGGACCGGCGGCGACGCGGCCGGGCGGGCGCAGGCGCGGCTCCTCGAGGGGAAGCTCCGCTACTGGCAGGGGTTCGCCGATCCGCCGCGCTGGGACGAGGCCCGCCGGATCCTGGAGGACGCCCGGCGAGGGCTCGTGGAGACGAAGGCCCCGGCGCCCGCGGCGGAGGCGACCTTCTACCTCGGCCTCGTCGCGCAGCAGGAGGGGCGCTGGGAGGCGGCGCGCCCGCTCTTCGAGGACGCGCTCGCCCAGGCGAGGAGGCTCGGCGACGGGTACCTCGCCTCCTTCCCGGAGCGCCACCTCGCCGACCTCGCCGCCGAGGCGAAGGACCTCCCGGCCGCGGAGGCCGGACACCGGCGCTCCCTCGCGCTCCGCGAGAAGGCGGGCGCGACCGCGCTCGTGCCGTTCGCGCGGGTCGCGGTCGCGGAGGTGCTCGCCGCGCGCGGGAAGCGCGCGGAGGCCGTGGGCGAGCTCCGCCGGGCGGCGGACGAGGCGCACCGGGCCGGCACGGCGCCGGCGGAGGCGGCCGCGCTGCTCGGCCTCTCGAAGCTCTCGGCGGAGGGCGGAGACGCGAAGGGCGCCGCGGCGGCGGCGCTGCAGGCGGTCGCCGCCGCGCGGGCCTACGGGGACCCGGAGCTCGTCGCCGAGGCGGAGCGGGCCGCCGGGATGGGCGGCGGGGCGCGCTGAGGCCCCGCCCCGGCCCTCAGGGCCGGTCGGCGACCCGGGCGAAGCCGTACTCGAGCGGGTCGATGAACGGCAGCACCCGCGTGCGGAACGCGCGCGCGCGGCCGTCGGCGCCGACCTCGAACGCGACCGGGCTCACCTTGAAGGCGACCATGCGCCACGGGGCCTCGAAGACGTCGTTCCCCCAGGGCTCGAGCGTGGCGGCGAGCCCGGGGTGCCAGGGCATCTCGAGGCGGAGCTTCCCGTCCACCACCGCCACGGTCGCCTCGCCGAGGAGCGCGTTCGCGTAGCGCCCCGCGTAGCGCTCGAGCGGGAGCGGCGGGCGGGCGTCCGGCTGGCGCGGCGGCATCATCGCCGCCTCGGCGTCCTCCTCCGCCTCCTTCACCGCGGCCGCCATCCACGTCCGGCTCCGCGTCGCGCGGGCCTTCGCGTCGCCGCCGCCGAGGGCGCGGTCGAGCACGGTCTCGACCGCGAGCTCGTAGAAGCTCGTCTCCGAGTTCGTCAGCACCGCGACCCCGAGGCGCTCGGACGGGACCGTCGCGACCGCCGAGAACATCCCGTCCACGGCGCCGGAGTGCTCGACCACGAGCCGGCCCCGCGAGGCGCGCAGCATGAGCCCGAGCCCCGCCGCGCGCAGGGTCGTGCCCGGGAAGCGGGCGAGGTACGCCGGCGCGAGCTTCTGCGGGGTCGCCGCCGAGCGCATCTCGGCGAGCGCCTGCGCGGGCAGGATCCGCTTCCCCTCGAGCGCGCCGTCCGCGAGCTGCGTGCGCAGCCACCGGCCGAGGTCGCCCGCGGTGGAGTAGATCGCGGCCGCGGGGGCGTAGGCGCCGAGCCGCGTGTGCGGGATGGGCCGCCAGGCGCCGCGGAGGAACGAGTGCGGCGTCGCGAGGTCGACGTCCGGGCCGGGCTCCGGCGGACCGACGGTGGTGCGGGTCATGCCCATCGGCCCGAGCAGCCGCTCCTGGAGCGCGTCCGCCCAGGGCCTCCCCCCGCGCGCCTCGACCACGAGCGCCGCCGCCGTGAACGGCCAGTTGTTGTAGCCGTAGGTCCGGTAGCCGTCCGGCCGGGGCGCGAGGAACCGGATCCGGCGGAGCACCTCGCGGGCGTCGTAGGACGAGCCCCACGCGACGACGTCGCCCGCCCAGCGCTCGTAGCCGAGGCGGTGGGAGAGCGCGTCGCGCAGCGTCGCATGGCGGGTCACCCACGGATCCTCGAGCGCGAAGCCGGGCAGGAGCTCCGCGAGGTGGTCGTCGAGCGAGAGCTTCCCCTCGGCGGCGAGGGCCGCCGCGAGCGCGGCGGTGAAGGCCTTCGTGTTGGACCCGATCGCGAACCGGGTGTCCGCGCCGACGCGCTCCGGCCGGCCGAGCTCCTTCACGCCGAGGCCGGTCACGAGCACGACCTCGTCGTCCTTCACGACCACGACGGCGGCGCCGGGCACGTGCCACTCGGCCCGGTACCGGTCGAGCTCGTCGGCGAGCCCGGCGGCCCACGGCGGCGCCGCCGCGAGGGCGAGGGCGGGCAGGAGCGCGAGGAGCAGGGCGGCGACGGGGGGGCGAAGGCGCATGGGGCCGCACGTTAGCCTCGATCCGGCGCCGCGCGAAGCGCGGAGGACCGTGGCTCAGCCCCGGCGCTCGGGGGTGTCCCCGCCCACGAGGCCGGGCAGGCTCGGCACCGCCCTGCCGCGCCCGAGCGCCGGGTGACGCCCGACGAGCGCGCGCACCGCGGCGAGGTCGCCCACGCGGGAGAGGTGCACGAGCGCGTACCGGGCGACCGCGAGGTCCTCCGGCGCCGAGGCCGCGAACGCCCGCACGAGCGGGGTGAGGGCGGCGGTGCCGTGCAGGTACGCCGCGAGCTCGAAGGTCCGCGCGTAGGCCTGCAGGGCCTCCGCGCCGCGCCCGAGCCCGGCGAGGCACCGCGCCCGCTCGAACTGGGCGAAGGGCGCCGCCTCGGGCAGGCGCGCCACGATCCACCCGGCGTCCTCCACGCAGCCCTCGAGATCGCCCCAGCGGGCCCGGGCCCGCGCGAGCGCCCAGCGCGCGCTCGCGCCGTCGTGGAGCCGGAGGAGCTGCGTCCGGTGCGCGTCGCTCCCCGCGGCGGCGGCGCGGGCGAGCCCGTCGAGCGTGCCCGGGCGCCGCGCGAGCGAGCGCTCGACGCGGGCCCGGGCCTCCTCCCGGCGTCCGAGCGCGACGAGGCAGTCCGCGGCGAGGAGGTCCGGGTCGAGCGCGGCGTCGTCGAGCGACGCGGCGAACCCGGCGGCGGCCGCGCGATCGGCGAGGGGCAGGGCCGCGTCGCACCGCCCCGCCGCCGCCTCCAGCACCGCGAGCAGGTAGGCGTCGACGGGATCGGCGGCGCCGAACCGCGCCCGCGCGCGCTCCGCGGCCCGCGCGGCCTCGGCCGGATCGTCCACCCCGAGCGCCCAGCCGCGCGGCGAGGTCGGCCAGACGTGATCCGGGAACGCGGCCTGCTCCTCCGCGAGCGCCGCCTGCGCCTCGAGGAACCGCCCCGCCCGGCGGAGCTCGGGGACCGCCGAGCGGGCGGGCAGCGCCGCGAACCGCTCGGCCAGGCGGTCCTCGAACCGGACCCGCGGCAGCCGCGAGAGCGCGAGCGGCGACGCCCCGAGGAGCGCGAGCGTGAGGGCGCCCGCGAGGGGTCGCGCCGGGGCCCCCTCGGCGCGGAGGACCCGGCGCAGCGCCTCCGCGATCGCGGCGAGCCCGATCGCCGCGAGGGCGCACCACGCCGGGAGCACCGAGAGCGCGTAGCGCGTCTGGAAGTAGGTGGCCGCGAAGGCGAGCTCGGCGGCGAGGACCCAGGCGGCGAGGAGCCCCACCCGGCGGCGCGTCGCGAGGGCGACGAGGAGGCCGCCGAGGCCGAGGAGGACGAGCCACCGCCCCGGCACGCCGCTCGGCGCGCCCGCCGCGGCGGCCCGCACCTCGGGCACGTCGCTGTCGTCGCCGCGCGCCGCGACCGAGGCGAGCAGGATCCCGCCGAGGCCGCGGGCGAACGCCGCCGGCTCCTCCCGGGCGAAGGCGAGGCCCTTCTCGAGCCAGTAGCGGTCCGCCTCGGCCGGGGCGAGCGGTCCGGCGTCGGCGGCGGCGAAGCGGCGGAACAGCCCGTGCGCGGCGTCGGGCGGATGATCCGGGCGGCCCAGCGCCTCGGCCTCCACGAGCTTGAGGAGCGCCGGGTAGCGGCCGCCGAGGCCGGCTCCCTCCGGGCGGTGGCCCATGAAGAAGACCGGGCCCCAGCTCATCGTCGCGGCGACCGGCTGGCGGACGAGGAGGTGCAGCGCCGCCGGCGGTGCGGCGGCGGCGAGGGCGAGCGCGCCGGCGAGCGCGCGCGGCGCGCGCGCGCGGGATCCGGACGGCCGCGCATCCCCAGGGCGCGCCCGCGACGCGGGCCTCCGGCGAGGGCCCCCGAGGGTGAGCCAGGCCGCCGCCGCGCGCCCGACGGCGCGCCCAGTGGGGCGCAGCGCGGCGGAGAGGCCGAGCAGCGCGCCCGCCGCCCCGACGCGCCGGAGCCCGGGCCGCCCCGCGACGAGCAGCGCGGCCGCGCAGGCCTGGAGCGCCCCGATGAGCAGGTCCGGCTCGAGCACGGCGGCGTGCAGGAGCCACGGCTGCGCGAACGCGAGCAGCGCCGCCGCCGCGATCCCGGCCGCCGGCCCCGCGGCCGCCCGCGCCACCGCGAAGACCGCGACGACGCTCACGCCCGCCGCGAGCGCCTGGCCGACCCGCGCGATGGCCGGGTCGACGAGGAGGTGGAGGAGCAGGTAGAGCGGGCTCGCGTCGGCGGCCTGCTCCGGCGAGAGCGCCCCGGCCACGAGCCAGCTCGCCAGGTTCGGGTACTTCGCGAAGAGCCAGGCGGGGTGGGCGAGGAGGGACGCCGCGGTGCTCGCGACGGCGAGGGCGAGGACGGCGGCGCCGGTCCGCCTCCCGGGGAGGAGCTCCGGCTGGGCGATCGCGTGGTCGGGCACCTCTGGACGAGGGCGCGCGGGCCTCGACGTGACCGAGCCGCGCGCGCGGCACCGTCGCGTCCCGCGGAAACGGGCCGCGCGGCCGGGGCTCGGGGCCGGGCGGGCCCCACATAGGCCAGCGGCCGGGCCGCCGGCCGCACGGCGCGTCCGCCTTGCGGCCCCCGCGCGCGTGCGGAGCGTCCGCGAACCCGCGTGGGCGCGAGCGATCGCGGGCGCGACGCTCTATGCTGGCCGTGCGTGCTGGCCGATGGCTCGATCCTCGTCGTCGACGACGACACCGATCTCCGGGAGACCGTGGGCGAGCTGCTCGTCGAGGAGGGCTGGCACCCGACCCTCTGCGAGAACGGGCGCGAGGCGCTCGACATGCTGCGCGGCGGCGAGCGGCCGCGGCTCATCCTCCTCGACCTCATGATGCCGGAGATGAACGGCTGGCAGTTCCGCGAGGAGCAGCTCAAGGACGCCGGGTTCTCCGACATCCCGGTCGTCGTGATGACGGCGAGCCGCGGGGGCGACGCGCAGCCGCCCATCGCCGCGAACGAGGTGCTGTTCAAGCCCATCGGGCTCGACGAGCTCATCGGGGCGGTCGCCCGCAACGCGCGGTAGCCCCGGGCGGCCCGCCCCGCCGCGGGGCGTGCTAGAACCGCGGCGCGCGTGATCGACCCCTCGCTCCCCACCATCGCCGCGCTCGCCGCCGTCGCCCTCGGCGCCGGGACCATCGACGCCATCGCGGGCGGCGGCGGGCTCCTCACCCTTCCCGCGCTCCTGTGGGCCGGGCTCCCGCCGCACCTCGCGCTCGGCACGAACAAGGGCCAGTCGGTCTTCGGCTCCTTCGCGTCCCTGACCCGCTACGCGCGCGGAGGCCTCGTCGCCCGGGACCGCGCGCTCCTCGGGTTCCCGGCCGGGCTCGCGGGCTCGCTCGCCGGCGCGGCGCTCGTGCTCGCGGTGCCGCCCGCGTCGCTCCGCCCGGTGGTGATCGTCCTCCTCGCCGGCGCGGCGCTCTTCATCGGGCTGCGCTCGCGCGGCGGGGCCGCGCCCGCGCCCGCCGGCGCCCCCCCCGCGCTGACCGCGCGCGCGGCCGCCGCGCGCACGCTCCTGCTCGCGCTCGGCATCGGCGCCTACGACGGCTTCTTCGGCCCGGGAACCGGCACCTTCCTCATCGTCGGCTTCGTGGCGCTCCTCGGCGACGGTCCAGCCCGCGCCTCGGCCGAGGCGAAGGTCGTGAACTTCGCCTCCAACCTCGCGGCGGTCTCGCTCTTCGCGGCGCGCGGCGTCGTGGTCTGGAAGGTCGCGCTGCCGATGGCCGCGGGGCAGCTCGCGGGCGGCTGGCTGGGCGCGCACCTCGCGCTGCGGCGCGGCGACGCCCTCGTCCGCCGGGCGGTGGTGGCGACCGCGCTCGCGGTGGCCGCGAAGCTCGCGTGGGATACGTGGTCTCATTGACGCACCCGCGGCCGGCGCCTCGCCCCGCCCGGAACCTCTGCTAGACTCCGCCGGACTTTTCGACCCGGGGGGAGCTCCATGGCACGTTTCTCGACCGCAGCCGAGGCGGTCTCCGTCATCAAGTCCGGCGACCGGGTGTTCGTGCACGGCGTCGCGGCGAGCCCGCGCGTGCTGCTCGACGCCATGGCGGCCCGCGCGAAGGAGCTCAAGGTCGTGGAGGTGCTGAGCCTCTGCCAGGTGGGTCCCGCACGCTACGCCGACGCCGACCTGTCCGAGAGCTTCCGGGTCAACACGCTCTTCGTGGGTCCCTCGATCCGCAAGGCCGTCGACGAGCAGCGCGGCGACTACGTCCCGGTGTTCCTCTCCGAGATCCCGCGGCTCTTCCGCCAGGGCATCCTCCCGGTCGACGTCGCGCTCGTGCACGTCTCGCCGCCGGACAAGCACGGGTACTGCTCGCTCGGCATCAGCGTGGACTGCTCGCTCGCCGCGGTGCAGACCGCCCGCACGGTCGTCGCGCAGGTCAACCCGCGCATGGCCCGGACGCACGGCGACGGCCTCATCCACATCGACGAGATCGACGACCTCGTCGAGGTCGACGAGCCGCTCATCGAGCTGCCGAAGGCGCCGCTGTCCGAGGAGGAGCGCGCCATCGGCCGCCACTGCGCCGAGCTCGTCGACGACGGCGCCACCATCCAGGCCGGCATCGGCGCGATCCCGGACGCCACCCTCCTCGCCCTCTCCGATCACAAGCGGCTCGGCATCCACACCGAGATGCTCTCCGACGGGGTGGTGGACCTCGTGGAGAAGGGCGTCGTCACCGGCGAGGCGAAGAAGGTCGACACCGGCAAGGTCGTCGCCACCTTCGCGTTCGGCACGAAGCGGCTCTACGACTTCATGGACGACAACCCGCTCGTGAAGATGCTGGACGTCGCCTACGTGAACGACACCGCCGTCATCCGCCGGAACCCGAAGGTCACCGCGATCAACAGCGCCATCGAGGTGGACCTCACCGGCCAGGTCTGCGCCGACTCCATCGGCGAGCGGCTGTTCTCCGGCGTGGGCGGCCAGATGGACTTCATCCGCGGCGCGTCGCTCTCGGAGGGCGGCAAGCCCATCATCGCGCTCCCCTCCACCACCGGGAAGGGCGACTCCCGCATCGTGCCGCTCCTGAAGCAGGGCGCCGGCGTCGTCACGACGCGCGCGCACGTGCACTTCGTCGTGACCGAGCACGGCATCGCCGACCTCTACGGGAAGAACCTGAGGCAGCGCGCGGCGGCGCTCATCGCCATCGCCGCCCCCCAGCACCGCGACGCGCTCGCGGCCGAGGCGCGGCGCCGGTTCGGGCCGAGCTGGTAGGGCCCCCTTGGCCGGGCGTCCTCCGGGCGCCCGCGAGCGGCGGCGCGCCGCGACAGCGAGCCCGACCGCCTCGACGGCGGACAAAGCTCGGGGCCGCGCGCGTACGGCGAGCGGCCCCGGGTACCTCCAGGGAGACTCTCCGAGCGCTAGGCGATCTGCCCCTCGGGCAGCGCGAACGGGGCGGCCTTGCGGCCCTCGGCGGCGTCGGCGCCCAGGGTGACGATGCGCCAGGCCGACGGGTCGGCGAGGAGCCGGCGCACGAGCGCCTGGTTCATCGCGTGGCCGCTCTTCACGGCGACGAGCGTGCCGACGATGGGCAGCCCGGCGAGCGCGAGGTCGCCGATCGCGTCGAGCACCTTGTGGCGCACGAACTCGTCGGGGAACCGCAGCCCCTCCGGGTTCATGATCGCGTACTCGTCGACCACGATCGCGTTCTCGAGGCTGCCGCCCTTCGCGAGGCCGGCCGCCTGCATCCGCTCGATGTCGCGGCGGAAGCAGAAGGTGCGGGCGCGCGAGATCTCGCGCTCGAAGCTGCGCTCGGTGACCGCGATGCGGAGCGGCTGGTTCGTGATGAGCGGGTGGTTGAAGTCCGCGCGGAAGTCGACGGTGAACGCGTCGGAGGGCTCGAGGCGGGCGAGCTTGTCGCCGTCCTTCACCTCGACGGCCTTCTCGACGACGAGGTAGCGGCGGGCGGCCTTCTGCAGCTTCACGCCCGCCTCCTGCACGAGCGCGACGAAGGGCGCGGCCGACCCGTCGAGGATCGGGATCTCGGGGCCCTCGACCTCGACGCGGCAGTTGTCGATGCCCATCCCGTTGAGGGCGGCGAGGACGTGCTCGACCGTGGCGACGCGGGCCTGGCCCACGCCGATCGTCGTCGAGAGCATCGTGTCCTGCACGTGCTCGTTGCGGGCCGGGATCTCGATGCCGAGGTCCATGCGCACGAAGGTGATGCCGGCGCCGGGCGCGGCCGGGGCGAGCGTCAGCGAGGCCGGCTTGCCGGAGTGGAGGCCCACGCCGGTGCAGGTGACGCGCTTCGCGACGGTGCGCTGGTTCTGGGGAAGGGTCGTCACGGTCTCGTTCCGGGCTGCCGGGGTGCCTGCGGTGCTGGGGTACGGGTGCTGGGCGGCGGGTGCTGCCGTGCGGGGCCGCCGTACTACCCCGGGACGGGAATCTCCCCGAGGGTCCGGATGTTGAGCAATCCACGTGCCACCCGGCCGGGAATCCATCGCTCCGATGCCTGCCCGGGGCCACGACGCAATGGGACGAGATCACGGGGGATTCCGTTCCCGATCTCCCACACCTGCCCACCGTAAATCCAGCGGAGGCCTCCAGCCCCTTCGGGGCGCTTCCGGACCGCGACATCCGTGTCGCGCCGGGGAGCCACGATCGGGTTTTTCGAGGGGGGTTCCGCTAGGTTCGGGTGAGGAGTCCGCCGACCCGTGATCCCACTCAAGGATGACAACCCCGTCGACCGTACACCGGTCGTCACCTACGCCCTCGTCGCCGCGAACGTGGCCGCCTGGCTGCTCTGGCAGTGGCCGATGGGCGTGCAGGAGTCGGTGCTGCGTGGCGGCGCGATCCCGTACGAGATCTTCACGCTGCAGGACATCGAGCTGCGCGACGTCGTGCGGCCGCCGTTCACGCTCCTCACGAGCATGTTCCTGCACGGCGGGTGGATGCACATCGCGTCCAACATGCTCTTCCTCTGGATCTTCGGGAACAACGTGGAGGACGCCCTCGGGCGGGCGCGGTTCCTCGGGTTCTACCTCGCCGCGGGCCTCGCGGCGGCGGCCGCCCAGATGGTGGTCATGGCGCTGACCGGCGACGTGCTGACGCCGATGGTCGGCGCGAGCGGCGCGATCGCGGGCGTGCTCGCGGCCTACGTGCGGCTGTTCCCCCACGCCCGGGTGCACACGTACATCCCGCCGATCTTCTTCTTCGAGCTGCCCGCCTTCCTCATCATCGGCTACTGGATCGCGACGCAGGTCTTCTCGCTCCTGTTCGGGAACGACCAGTCGGGCGTCGCGTTCATGGCGCACATCGGCGGCTTCGTCGCCGGCTTCGTGCTCGTGAAGGTGATGGGGCGCCGCCCGGCTTGGCGCGCCCGGCGCGTGGCGTGGTGAGTCGCCGCCGAGACGGGCCCCCCGTGAATCAGAGCAGGTCGCCCTGCTTCCCCCGCGGCCGCTCGCGGCCCAGGTGCTCGTAGGCGGCCGGCAGCGCCACGCGGCCGCGCGGCGTGCGCGCGAGGTAGCCCTCGCGCACGAGGAACGGCTCGTAGACGTCCTCGATCGTGCCGCCCTCCTCGCCCACCGCGGCCGCGACGGCGTCGATGCCGACCGGGCCGCCGCCGAAGACGTCGAGCACGACCGCGAGGATCCGCCGGTCCATGGCGTCGAGCCCCTTCGCGTCGACCTCGAGCCGCGTGAGCGTGCGCTCCACGATCTTGCGGGTGATGTCGCCATCCCCCTCGACCTGCGCGAAGTCACGGGCGCGCTGGAGGAGCCGGATCGCGATGCGGGGCGTGCCGCGGGCGCGGCGGGAGAGCTCGTCGGCGGCCTCGCGCTCGACGGGGACGCCGAGCTTGCGGGCCGCGCGCTCGGCGATCTCGCGGAGCTCCGCCGGTTCGTAGTAGGCGAGCCGCTCCTGGATGGGGAACCGGTCGCGGAGCGGGCTCGCCAGCAGCCCCGTGCGCGTGGTGGCGCCGACGAGGGTGAAGCGCTCGAGCTTCATCTCCATCGTCTGCGCGCCGAGGCCGGCGCCCAGGACGACGTCGAAGCGGAAGTCCTCCATCGCCGGGTAGAGGGCCTCCTCGACCGCGGGCGAGAGCCGGTGGACCTCGTCGATGAAGAGGATGTCGCGCGGCGCGAGCGCGGTCAGGAGACCGGCGAGATCGCCCTTCTTCACGAGGGCGGGGCCGCTCGTCACGTGCAGCGCGACGCCGAGCTCGCGGGCGAGGATGTGGGCGAGGGAGGTCTTCCCGAGGCCGGGCGGGCCGGAGAGGAGCACGTGGTCGAGCGCCTCACCGCGCGCGCGGGCGGCGCGGGCGTAGACCTTGAAGTTCTCGACGATCTTCTCCTGCCCGACGTACTCCTCGAACGTCGCGGGCCGGAGCGACTGCTCGAGCCGCTCCTCGCCCTCCTTCGCGCCGGGGGACACCTCTCGCACGGGCTTCACCGTCACGGGGCGAGGCTACCACGGGGGGCCGACGCGCGACGGGGGTGCCCGGGAGCCCGCGCGCCGCGGCGGGACCCCGCGCCGCGGGCCGCAGCGAGCCGCCGGCCGGGCCCGGCTCAGGGACCGTGAAGTAATCCGTCGGCGAGGGTAGCGAGGCGGGCGAGAGGGACGAGGCACGTTCGAGCGCCCCGGGGTGGCCGGCTGGCGCGATGCGGCTGGCCGGACCGCGGTCCAGGCTCGGGCAGGGTCGGTCGCCCTTCGGGCGGTGCCGATCAGGCTGAGAAGCCGCCGGCGATGAGTCTCATCACGTTGAAGCAGATCGCAGCGAGCAGCACGACGGCCTTCACCTTCGTTAGTCCCCGGACGTTCAGCCGGTCGAGGCCCCGGTGCACACGGAGGTCCGCGTTCGTTCGCTCGGCGAGGACGCCGCGCTGGACGTAGACGCGCTTCGCGTCCTCCGTGCCCATGCGTACGCGCCACGCGCCTACCGCGGGCGCGTCGTTTCGCTTCGGCGCGTGCGGATCGACGTTCTTCTTCCTTGGCTTGGGGATCGGTGCGTACGGTGTCGCGCCCCGCCCCGCTATGACGTCGATGTTGGGGAGGGTCACGAAGCCACCGTCGATCAGGTAGTCGCGCGGCGTCGCGCTCGTGCGGCGCGCGATCTGGTCGAGCATCGGGACGACGTGCGGTTGGTCGGTGCCGTTGTTCGTGACGTCTGCGCCGACGATGAATCCACTCTCGTCGGTCGCGAATTGCACGTTGTACGCAGGCCGGAAGCCGCCATCGGCCATCTTCATCACACGGCTCTCGGCGTCCGTCGTGCTGACCCGGATCTCGCGGCCGTCCTCCTTCTTGCGCCGCTCCTTCTTCGCCTGCTCCTTGCGCTTCTCCTCGATCCCCGGAATCTCGGCGAGCGCCGCCTCGATGGCGTCGAGCCGAGCCTGCGCCGCCCGCTCCTTTGCAGCCTGCACGCGCTTCGTCGATGCCGATGGATCGCTCTCGATCTCGCGCCGGAGCTTTCGAACCTGCTCCTCGGCTTCTGCGCGGCAACGCTCGAGCGACTGCCGGCGTCGGAAACTCGATGCACCCGCGCTCGCGCGCACCTTCATCCCGTCCTGCGCCACGCGCTTCAGCCGCACCACGCCTTCCTTCATCAGCGCGGCGAGCACCTGCGTCATGAGCTGGTCGAGCTTCTTGCCGTGCTCCACCCGGAAGTCGGCGAGCGTGTGGTGATTCACAGGGACACCGCCGCAGATCCAGCGGTAAGGCGCGTCCCGGTCGCACAGTCTCTCGAGCAGCCGCGCACTGCCCACACCCTCGGAATTCGCGAACAGCCACAGGGCGAGCAACACCGCGGGGTCGGTCGCCGGCCTGCCCGCGGTGCTCCCTCGAGCCGCGATCTCGTCGTAGAACGCCGACAAGTCGAGTCTCTCCACCAGCGCCCAGACGGCTCGCACGGGGTGCTCGTCAGGGACCAGCGCCTCGAGGTCGGTTGGCTGCAGCGAGAGCTGGTTCCGAACCGGCTTCACCAGCCTCGGCGCGTCGTGCTCGCTCACGCTTCCGAGAAGATCACGGCCGGTGGCCCCAGTCCATGGGACGCCGGCCGATTCCTTCACGCTCTCTCAGCCGCGCAGCCGCTTCAGCGCCTCGCGGAGGAGCTCGTCGAGCCGCTTGCCCTCGGCCTCGTCGCGGAGCGCCTCGCGCACCTGCTCGGCCTGCGCGGGCCTGTAGCCGAGGTTCACGAGCGCCTGCTCGAGCTGCTCGAGGACCCCGCCGCCGGCCTTCGGCGCCGGGCCGGCCGCGCGCGCGAGGACCGCGAGCTTCTCCTTCAGCTCGACGACGAGCCGCTCGGCGGTCTTCTTGCCGACGCCGGGGACCTTCGTGAGCCGGGCGACGTCGCCCTGCGCGATCGCCTGGGCGAGGTCGCGCGGCTCGATGCCGGAGAGGATGTTCTGCGCTGCGCGGGGGCCGACGCCCTTCACCTCGATGAGCGCGCGGAAGACCGACTCCTCGTCCTCGGTCGCGAAGCCGAAGAGGTCGATCGCGTCCTGCTTCACGTTCGTGAACGTGCGCAGGGTCGCCTTCGCGCCCGCGCCCGGCAGTGAGGCCGAGGTCGCGGCCGAGACGTGCACGAGGTAGCCGACGCCGCCGACGTCGATGACGAGCCGCTCCGGGTCCTTCTCGAGGAGCGTGCCGGTGAGCCGGGCGATCACGGCGCGGCCCTCCGGTGATCGCGGCGCGACGGGCGCAGCCGGGCGAGCACCTCGGGTGGCGGCTTCGCCGCGCGGGGGAGCGTGCGTCCCCGGGCGGGCGCGGGCGCGGCGGCCCGCGAGGCGCCCGGCGCGCCGCGGGCGGGGACGGCCGCGAGCGCGCGGCTCCGGGAGAGGTGGCAGACGGCGATGGCGAGCGCGTCGGCCTCGTCGGCGAGGCGGGGCGTCGCGCCCAGGAGGATGCGGGCGGTGCGGAGCATCTGGTCCTTGGAGGCGCGTCCACTACCCGTGAATGCGAGCTTCACCTCGGCGGGCGCGTACTCGTGCACGACGAGGCCGGCCTGCGCTGCGGCGGCGAGCGCGACCCCCCGGGCCTGGCCGAGGACGAGCGCAGAGCGGGCGGAGGTGCCGGAGAAGACCTGCTCGACCGAGACCTCGGCCGGGCGGGTGCGCCGGATGACCTCGGCGAGTCCAGTGAGGATGACCCCGAGGCGCTCGGCCATGGGCCTGTCCCCCGGGGAGAGGACGCCGGACTCGAGGACCACCAGGCGCCCGCCTTGACGCGCCACGACACCGTAGCCGCAGCGCCGGGATCCGGGGTCGATGCCGAGGACGATCACGGCGCGAATGTAGCAGACGGGCCGGACGGGGCGAGGAAACCGGCGCGGACCGGGCCTCCGCCGGTGTACGATCCATCCGAGCGCCCCTCTCCTTCTGGAACCACCCGCATGCCTCCGGAACCCGACGCGCGCCGCACCGCCTTCATCCTCTGGGGAGCCCTGCTCTCCGGCTGCCTCCTCTTCTTCGGCGTCTCGGCGTACCTGCGCGCGAGCGGCGCGATGGAGCACGCCACCGTGCCGCCCGCGCTCGGGCTGCTCGCGCTCGGCCTCTCCGTGGGGCTCCTCGCGGCTTCGTTCGCGGTGCCCCCGCGGCTCGCGCCCGGCGGCGCCCCGGAGGCGGTCGCGCGGGTGCGGCTCCTCGTGGGCTGGGCGCTCCGCGAGGCGGCGGCGATGCTCGGCACGACCGTGTGGCTCGTGTGCGGGCACGCGCCGGCGCTCGCGGCCTTCGTGATCGCGGTCGCGGCGCTCGCGGTCACGGCGCCGACGGAGACGCGCTGGCGGGCGGCGCTCGAGGCGGCCCGCGACGGCGCGCCGGGCGGCCGGCAGCCCGGGCCGGCGGTGCACTGACGACCGCCGCCGGCTGCGACCCCGCGTGCGTGCGGGTGGCGCCGGCGTGGCCGTTCGTGGTTCCCTCGGCGGATGGCCGACGACGTCCACCTCGACTCCAACGTCCCCGGGAACCCCGCGTACCACTTCACCATCCTGCCCCCGGGCTCCGCCGCGAAGGCCGGGTGGAAGGAGCGCGCGCCGCTCGTCGCGGGCGCGGGCGACGCGACCCGGTGCGTGCACGCGGGCGTGCAGCCCGACCCGTCCTACGGCGCGGTGATGCCGCCGATCTACCAGACGTCCACGTTCGCCTTCCGCGACGTCTGCACGAACGCCGGCTTCGACTACACGCGCAGCGGCAACCCGACGCGCGCGGCGCTCGAGGAGGCCATCGCGGTGCTCGAGGGCGGCGGCGGGGCGACCTGCACGGCGACCGGGATGAGCGCGGTGCTCGTGGCGCTCAACCTGTTGCCCGCCGGGAGCCACATCCTCGCGACCGTCGACTGCTACGGCGGCACGTTCCGGCTGCTCGAGCACGAGAAGGCGGCGCACGGGCTGGAGGTCACGTACCTCGACCTCGCCGACCTCGCGGCGGTCGAGGCGGCGTTCCGGCCGAACACGCGGATGGTGTGGGTGGAGACGCCCTCGAACCCGCTGCTCAGGCTCACCGACGTGCGCGCCGTGTCCGCCCTCGCGCGGGCGCGCGGGGCGCTGACGGTCGTGGACAACACGTTCCTCTCGCCGGTGCTGCAGCGGCCGTTCGAGCTCGGCGCGGACCTCGTCGTGCACTCGACGACGAAGTACCTGAACGGCCACTCCGACGTGGTGGGCGGGTGCGTGGTGGCGGCGGGCGGGCCCGGGCGCACGGCGCTCCTGCAGCGGATCCAGAGCGTGAACAACCTGCTCGGCACGTCGCAGAGCCCGCACGACGCCTTCCTCGTGCTGCGCGGGCTGAAGACGCTGCTCGTGCGGATGCGGGCGCACGAGGCCGGCGCGATGGTGGTGGCGCGGTGGCTCGCCGCGCACCCCGCGGTGGCGAAGGTGTTCTACCCGGGCCTCGAGAGCCACCCGCAGCACGCGCTGGCGCGGGCGCAGCAGAAGGGGTTCGGGGCGATGCTGTCCTTCGAGCTCCGCGACGGGCGGCCGGAGCGGGTGAACCACGTGCTGACGACGCTGCGCTGGTTCACCCTCGCGGAGTCGCTCGGCGGCGTGGAGAGCCTGGTGGCGCACCCGGCGTCGATGACGCACGCGTCGATGACGCCCGAGGCGCGGCGGCGGGCGGGGATCACCGACTCGGTGATCCGGCTGTCGATCGGGATCGAGGACCCCGCGGACCTCGTGGGCGACCTCGAGCGGGCGCTGGGGACCTTGCCGGGGTAACGCCACCGACCCGGGCCATCCCTCCTCCCCCCCGACCCCAGAGGTCCGCCGATTGGACGGTGGTCCGCGGGGCGGCCGGCGCGGGGATGACGGAATGGTTGGGGATCAAGGGTTTGGAGACGGCACGGGCGTGGAATGCGCGGGAGGCCATGACCTCTCCCCGCCAGATCATCCCGGGCAAGACCTACCTCTTCACGCGCCGCTGCCTGCACCGGCTCTTCCTCATGGTGCCCTCCGTCCAGGTCAACAACGCCTTCGGCTACCTCCTCGCCGTCGCGGCCCAGCGGTACAAGATCCAGCTTCACGCCTGGTGCGTCGTCTCCAACCACTACCACCTCGTCCTCACCGATCCCGCCGGCCAGCTCCCTCGCTTCGCCCAGGAGCTGAACATGAACCTCGCGCTCTTCCTCAACACCCTCCACGGACGCTTCGAGTCGGCCTGGGCCCCGGGCAGCTACAGCGCGGTCTCGCTCGAGGACGAGGGCTCCGTCATCGCGAAGGCGGCCTACACGCTCGCGAACCCGGTCGCGGCGGGACTCATCGAGCACGGCAGCCAGTGGCCCGGGCTCTGGTCCTCGCTCGAGGAGCTCGGCGCCGGGCGCGAGTACACCCGCCCCGAGATGTTCTTCTCCAAGGACGGGAACATGCCCGACAGCGCGGTGCTCGCGCTCGTGCCGCCGAAGGGGTTCTCGGCGGAGCGGTACCGCAAGTCGGTCCAGGGCGCGCTCGCCGCGCTCGAGCAGCAGGCGGCGAGGACGGAGGACGGCGAGCGCCGCAAGTTCGCCGGGCTGCGGCGGGTGCTCCGGCAGCACTGGTGGCAACATCCGGCCGGCAAGGAGCCGCCCAGCAAGCTCAACCCGAAGATCGCCGCGTCCGACCGCTGGAAGCGGATCGAGGCGCAGCAGGAGCTGAAGGCGTTCCAGGACGCGTACCGCAAGGCGTTCGAGCTGTTCCGCAAGGGCCTGCGGGATGTCGTGTTCCCGCCCGGCACCTGGGCCATGGGCGCCGTGCTCGGCGCCGCCTGCGCCCCGCCCGTCTAGCGCGGTTCAATGCGAAGCCAGCCCTGCACCGACTGCTCCGGCAGCGCCGGGGTGGTCTGCCCGCGGCTCGGCGTTCACGGACACCCTGGCAGCACGATGAACCTGGACCGTCGCGCAGGCGGCCCGCGCCACGTAAGACGCACGGTGAATCCCCCCCAAAGGGCCGCGCGCCCGCAGGCCAGGCTGCCTCGGCTCGGGGGGAGCCTCTGGGGTCGGGGGGAGGGCGGGGGGGCCTGGGGTCCCGGGCCTACTTGACCAGCCTGAGCTCCACGGTGTTCGCGGACATCCCGGTCACCTCGATCCTCCGGCCCTTCACCAGCTTTTCCTCCAGCTCCGTCGCGAAGGCCTGGGAGCCGCCCTGCACCGTCGCGTCCAGGTCCGCGGACCCGCCCCCGAACCGGCGCTGCTGGACGTCCTTCACCCCGCGCACCTCACTCTTCAGCAACCCCACGAGCGCGTTCAGGACGCCGAGCGTCTCCACGCCGGACGCCTTGATCGTGATCCGGGATCCCTGGTCGAGCTGCTTCGTCCACGTCGCGAGGAGCTTGCCCTCGAGGGCGCTCGCGAGCTGCTTCGTCGCCTCCTCGGTCGCCTTCCGGCCGCAGGCGAGCGGGCTCTTGTCGTACGAGCGCGCGTTCGTCTCCTCCGTCGCGAGCACCTCGCCGTTGTCGGCGTTGATCGCGCGCACGGACAGCGTCGCCGTGCACGTCGCACCGGTCACCTTCGAGATCAGCCCTGCGCCGAGCGTCTCCGCCATCCCCGAGACGTCGTGCTCCTTCGTCGCCACCACGCTGCCGGTGATCACGACGTCGCAGCCGGACAGGTTCTTGATCTCCCGGAGCTGCTCGGCGTTCAGGTCCGCGGTCACCACCCCCGCCTGCCGCACCACGCCGGCGAGCGCGTCCATGTCGATGAACGTGAACCCCTTCGGCTGCCAGAGCGACATGAACACGTTCTCGGCGACCCGCTGGTCGAGCTTCAGCCCGCCCGCGGCGGCGCCGTGGCCACCCTGGTCGCCCCACCACGCGGCGGGCTTGATCTCGTCGATCCGCTGCTCGGCGATGAGGAGCGCGACCCGCGGCATCCCCTTCCGCGCGAGCGCGACGCCGATCGCCTCGAGGTCGTTCTCGAGCGCGTCGGCGCCGACCTCGGCCTTCACCGTGACCTGCACGGCCCCGGCCTCCTCCTTCGTGGCGGTGACCTTGTACCCGCGGACGTACCCGCGCGACCGGGTCAGGATCCGGTCCTTCACGAGCTGGGAGTTCCTCACCTCGGTCTCGCTCGACACGAGCGTGCCGATGGCCTGCTCCACCGCGCGCCGGAGCGCGTCCTCGGTGGCGCGGTCGCGCGCGAGCGCGCGGTTGCCGCCGACGATGGCCGCCTCGCCGGTCGCCTCGACCTCGAGCGGCTCGGCGGCGGCGGCCCACCCGCCGGCGATCGGGAGCGGCGCGAACGCCAGGGCGCAGCACAGGGCCAGGTGAGCTCTCATGGTGGATGTCCCTCCGCCGGACCGGAGGCCCGGCGCCGGCGGCAGTCTAGCGCGAGGCCAGCCGCCCCGCGATGCCCGCCTCGCCGAGGAGCGCCTCGAGCCTCGAGAGCGGGTCCGCGCGGACGCCGCGCCACCGCAGGGCGTCGAGGTCCTCCTCGAGCGGCACGTCGGTCCTGAGCGTCGCGAGCGTCCGGTACAGCACGGCGTCGTTCAGCCCGGCCCGCAGGCTCGCGCCGAGCGCCGCGGCGCCGCGCACCGGCACCTCCCACGCCCGCTCGTCCGCGGGGATCGCCTCGAGCTTGCCCCACCGCGCGAGCACCACCGCCGCCGACTTCTCGCCCCACCGCTCGAGCCCCGGGATGCCGTCGGCCGTGTCCCCGACGAGCGCGAGCCAGTCGGGGATCGACGCGGGCGACACGCCGAACTTGGCGCGCACGCCGTCCTCGTCGAGGAGCTTCCGCCGGAGCCGGTCGAAGCCGACCACCCGATCGCCCCGCACGCACTGGGCGAGGTCCTTGTCCGGCGTGCACACGAGGACCTGCTCGACGCCCGGCGCGTCCGCGAACCGCGCGGCGCCGGTGGCGAGCGCGTCGTCCGCCTCGAACTCCACCATCGACCAGACCACGACCCCGAGCGCCTGGGCCGCGAGCTCGGCGAGCTCGAACTGCGCGAGGAGCTCGGGCGGCACGCCCTCCGAGGTCTTGTAGCCGTCGAAGAGCCGGTTCCGGAACGACTCGATGACGTGATCGAACGCGACCGCGACGTGCGTGACGCCGGGCTCGCGCAGGAGCGCGGTCAGCGAGCGCACGAGCCCGCGCGTCGCGCCGACCTCGTTCCCGCCGGGCCCGCGGGCGGGCGGCGAGCCGAAGTGGGCGCGGAACAGCTCGTAGGTGCCGTCGACGAGGTGGACCTTCACGCACGCCGACGATGACACACCGCGCCCACACGGATGCACTGAACGTGCGGAAGCTCCCGCCTTCCGTGGGGCCCGTCACGGGGGCATCCCCGAACGGGACCGGTGGGGAACGGACCCACGTTTCACGTCCCCTTATAGGAGCCGGGCGTTCCTGGGCGGGGAGATCACACGATGCCGGAATGCGCCACGTGCGGGCGCGACGTCGGCGAGGCGAGCAGCTGCGAGGCGTGCGGCGCGGAGATCGCGACCGCCGTGCCCGAGCCGTTGCCCATCGTCGTCCCCGCCGATCGCGAGCTCGGCAAGACCGTCGGCGGCAAGTACCGCCTCGACGCGCTCATCGGGCGCGGCGGCATGGGCCGCGTCTTCCGCGCGACCGATCTCACCCTCGACCGCCCCGTGGCGGTGAAGCTCCTCGAGGTCGGCCTCCACGGCGACCCCACGATGGCGAAGCGCTTCCAGCGCGAGGCGCGGGCGGCGACGCGCCTCAGCCACCCGAACTCGGTCGCCGTCCTCGACTTCGGCCGCACCGACGAGGGCGTGCCCTTCCTCGCGATGGAGTACGTCGCGGGGCGCAGCCTCACGCGGCTCCTCGCCGACGAGTTCCCGCTCTCGCCCGAGCGCGTGGTGCGGATCGGCGCGCAGATCCTCGCCGCGGTCGGCGAGGCGCACGCGCACGGCGTGCTCCACTGCGACCTCAAGCCCGAGAACGTGATGATCGTCTCGAGGCGGGACGAGCGCGACGCGGTGAAGGTGCTCGACTTCGGCGTCGCGAAGCTCGCGGAGGGCGACCCGGGCGCCTCCCGCCTCACCCAGGCCGGCAGCGTCACCGGCACGCCGGGCTACATGAGCCCCGAGCAGGCCCGCGGCGAGCCGCTCGACGCGCGCAGCGACCTCTACTCGGTCGGCGTCATCCTCTACGAGCTCGTCGCCGGGAAGCTCCCGTTCGAGTCCGAGACGCCCATCGGCATGCTCACGCGCATGCTCGTCGAGCGCCCGCCGCGCCCGAGCGTGCGCAGCCCCCACATCCGCGTGCCGGTGGGGCTCGAGGCGCTCGTGATGCGCGCGCTCTCCGTCGAGCGCGAGGGCCGCCCGCAGAGCGCCGAGGCCTTCCGCGAGGAGCTCCTGCGCTGCGCGACCAGCGAGGTCGCCGCCACGCCCTCCCAGGTCGCGCCGCAGGCGACCGCGCTCTTCGACCAGCTGCCGGCCCGCGCGCCCGCGCCGACCCCGGGCCGCACCGCCACCGCCACAGCCGCCGCCACCACGCCCCGCGCGACCGCCCGGCGCGCCGCGACCGCCGCCGCCCCCGCCCGGCGCGACGTCGCGAAGGCGCTGCCGGCCCTCGTGGGCTCCACCGTCGGCGCGCTCGCCATCGGCGGCGCGCTCGTGTTCGCGCTGACCCGCGTGCTCGCGACGCCCGAGCCGGCGGCGCCGCCCCCGCCCGCCCCGGCCGCCGGCGCCCGCGCGGGCGTGCTCGCCGAGGGCGCCCCCGACGCGCTCGCCCTGCCCCCCGGCCAGAGCGGCGAGGGCATCCTCACCGTGCTCGCCGCCGCCGGCGCGGAGCTCTCGATCGACGGCCGGCCCGCGGGCGCCGCCCCGCGCGAGTTCCAGCTCACCTCCGGCCCGCACGACCTCACCGTCACCCACCCCGCGCTCGGGACCGCGCGCGACACCATCCAGGTGCTGCCCGGCCAGCGCCGCACCTGGCAGCCGGCCCTCGAGCCCAGGAAGTGAGAGACCCGCCATGAACCTGCTCACGAAGTTCAGCCTCGCCTTCGCGCTCGTGTTCGGCACGGGCCTCGGCGTCGCGGGCGTCCTCTTCCAGAAGCAGCTGCAGGACACCGCGCGCGAGCAGGTGCTGCACCAGGCGCAGATCATGATGGAGACCGCGCTCGCGATGCGCGCCTACACGAGCGAGCAGGTGAAGCCGCTCGTCAACAAGCTGCAGGGCGCGCCGCCGCCGGAGCTCGCGCAGGACCAGGTCTTCCGCGAGCTCTGCCTGCGCAAGATGGCGGTCACCCGCGAGTTCCGCCCGCAGACGGTGCCCGCCTTCGCGGCCACCGAGATGTTCAACTTCCTGCGCAAGAAGTACCCCGAGTACTACTACAAGGAGGCGGCCCTCAACCCGTCCAACCCGCGCAACCGCGCCTCGGACTGGGAGGAGGACGTCATCAAGGTCTTCCGCACCCAGCCCGACCTCGAGCGCTTCTCGGGCGAGCGGATGACGCCCACCGGCCCCACCATCTTCCTCGCCCGCCCGATGAAGGCCGGCAAGGGCTGCCTCGAGTGCCACTCCGCGCCGGCCGCCGCGCCGGTCGAGATGGTGAGCCTCTACGGCCCCTCCAACGGCTTCGGGTGGAAGGAGGGCGAGGTCATCGCGGCGCAGATCGTGTCGGTGCCGGTGACGGTCCCCATGCAGATGGCCAACCGGGCCTTCAACCACCTCGTGGTCTCGCTCGCGATCGTGGCGGGCCTGACCCTCGTGCTCCTCAACGTCGTCCTCTACCTCACCGTCATCCGGCCGGTGGCGCGGCTCGCCTCCGCCGCCGACGAGATCTCGAAGGGCAACCTGGAGGTCCCCGAGCTCCCCGCCGAGGGCAAGGACGAGCTCTCGGTGCTCTCCGCCGCGTTCAACCGGATGCACCGGAGCCTCGTCGCCGCGATGAAGCTGCTCGAGCGGCCGGAGTAGCAAGGTCACCGTGGACGAACGCCCCCGCGAGCGCACCTGGCTGTGCAGCGTCGTGTTCGTGGACATCGTCCACTACTCGGCGCAGTCCGTGACGCTCGAGCTCAACTGGAAGGCGCGGCTCAACCGCTACCTCGCGCGCTCCATCGAGGACGTGCCGGAGAACGACCGGGTGATCCTCGACACCGGCGACGGCGCCGCGATCTGCTTCCTCGGCGATCCCGAGGCGGCGATGTTCTGCGCGCTGCGGCTCCTCGACGCGTTCGTGAAGGAGGAGAACGGGCCGGTGGGGATGCGGGTCCGCATCGGCGTGAACGTCGGCCCGGTGAAGCTCGTCCGCGACCTCAACGGCAACGCGAACGCGGTGGGCGACGGCATCAACGTCGGGCAGCGGGTGATGAGCTTCGCGGCGGAGAACCAGATCCTCGTGTCGCGCTCGTTCTACGAGGTCGCGAGCCGCCTCTCCGACAGCTACCTCCACCTCTTCCGCCACGTCGGCGTGCAGCGCGACAAGCACGTGCGCGAGCACGAGCTCTGGGAGCTGCTCCCGCCCGACGCCGCGCCGCCCGCGCCCGGCCGCACCGCGCCCACCTCGCCCGGCGCCGACCGCTCCGGCGCGAGCGGCGCCGCCCGCCCGAGCCCGGCCGGCGGCACGGCCCGGCCCGGCACCGGCGGCGCGGCCCGCTCCACCCCGCCGCCGGGCACCTCCCGCGCGACGCCGCGGAACACCCCCTCCTCGCTCGACGCCGCGGCCGTCGAGCGGCTCGAGCGCCGCCTCGCGGCGCACGTCGGCCCCATCGCGCGCGTGCTCGTGCGCGACGCCTCCGCCCGCACGCCCACCGCGCTCGACGCCGTCCGCGTGCTCGCCGAGCACGTCCCCGGACCGGAGAACCAGGCGCGCTTCGTCGAGGAGCTCACCGCCGAGCTCGCGCTCGTGGAGGTCCCCGGCCCCGCAGGGACGCCCGCGCCGGGCGCCCTGCCCTCCGAGCCCCTCGCGCCCACCGCCGGCGAGCCGCCCGACGCCGCCGCGCTCGAGCGCGCCGTCCGCGCCCTCGCCGCGCACGTCGGCCCGGTCGCGAGGATCCTCGTCTCACGGGCCGCGCCCGCCGCGGCGAGCGAGGCCGCGCTCTGGGCCGCGCTCGCCGCGCACGTCCCCGAGGGGCGGGAGCGGGACGCGTTCCTCGCCGGCGCGCCCCAGGGCTGACTACGGCACCCCGCTCGTCGGCGGGAACAGCGTCGGGTGCTGCGCCAGCACCGTGCGCCTCAGGCCCGGCAGCGCGAGGTGGAACACGAGGCTCGCGGCCAGCACCACCGCCGCCCCGGCCGCGAGCGTGAGCGGCGCCCCGAGCCGGGCCGACACGAACCCCGCCGCGAGCGAGCCGAACGGCGAGACCCCGACGAAGAGGGTCGAGAAGAGCCCCATCACCCGGCCGCGCATGCCGGCGGGCGCGAGCCCCTGGAGCAGGGTCATCGTGCCCGCCATCTGCGTGATGAACCCGAACCCGGCGAGCACGAGCCCGGGCGCGGCGAGCCAGGGCGTCCGGGCGAGCGACACCGCGAGGATCCCGACCCCGAGCGCGGTCGTGCCCCAGGCCACCCGCCGCCCGAGCCCGACGAGCCCCTTCCTCAGGAGCAGCGACACCGCGCCCCCGAGCGCGCCCACGCCGGCGCACCCGAGGAGCGCCCCGTACAGCCCCGCCTCGCCGTGCAGCACGGTGGAGGCGAACACCGGGAGCAGCG
Organism: Anaeromyxobacter sp.; assembly: GCA_046351695.1. Classification (GTDB taxonomy): domain Bacteria; phylum Myxococcota; class Myxococcia; order Myxococcales; family Anaeromyxobacteraceae; genus Anaeromyxobacter. Next base: position 152,898 of record JAXLYA010000008.1, read on the forward strand.
TCTGGTACGGGATCGCGAACATCGACGAGACGGCGAGGAGCGCGAGGAGCGCCCGGACGTGCGCGGTGCGGCCCGCGTAGGCGAGCCCCTCGAGGAGGTGCGCGCGGCGGCTGCCCTCCGGCGGGGGCGGCTGCGGCGGCGGCCGCATCACGAGGAGCGCGGCGTACGTGCCGGCGAACGACAGCGCGTTCAGGAGGAAGCAGATGCCCTCCCCGAACGCCGCGACCACGACGCCCGCGAGCGCCGGGCCGATCACCCGGCCGGCGTTCACGATCGACGAGTTGAGCGCGATGGCGTTCGGGAAGTCCTCGCCGGCGAGGTCGGCGAGGAGCGCCTGCCGCGCGGGGATCTCGAACGCGTAGGTCATCCCGAGCATCGCGGCGAGCACGAGCACGTGCCAGGTGCGGACCTCCCCGGTGAGCGTGAGCCCGGCGAGGAGCGAGGCCTGCACGATCGCGTTCGTCTGCGTGACGAGCACGAGCCGGCGCCGCGGCAGCCGGTCGGCGATCGAGCCCGCCCAGACGCCGAACAGGAACACCGGCGCCGAGCCCAGGAACGCGACGAGCCCGAGCAGGCCCGACGAGCCGGTCAGCCGCCACACCAGCCACGACTGGGCGACCGTCTGCATCCAGGTGCCGGCGAGCGACACCGCCTGCCCGGCGAAGAAGAGCCGGAGATCGCGCTGCCGGAGCGAGCGCAGGGCGTCGGGCCACCGCACGGAGGGACCTGGGAGCGGGAGCTAGAGCTGGATCTGGGCGCCCATCTCGACCACCCGGTTCGGCGGGAGGCCGAAGAACGTCGAGGCGGTCTGGGCGTTGCGGGCCATGACGATGAAGAGCCGCTTGCGCCAGAGGGCCATCTTCGAGGGGCCGGTCGCGAGCAGGGTCTCGCGGCCCAGGAAGTAGGTCGTGTCCATCGGCACGAGCTCGAGCCGGGGCCCCGACGGGAAGCGCTTCGGCAGGGAGGCGAGCAGGCTCGGCACGTCCGGGCTCTCCATGAACCCGTAGCGCGCGATCACCTGGTAGAAGCCCGAGCCGAGGTCCACGAGGTCGACGCGCTCGCGCTCCGGCACGAAGGGCACGTCGCCAGTGATGACCGACGTGAAGACGACCCGCTCGTGCAGCACCTTGTTGTGCTTCAGGTGGTGCAGGAGCACCGGCGGGACGTACCCGGTGTTGCCGGTCATGAAGACCGCGGTGCCGGGCACGCGCATGGGCTTTCTGCGCGTGACGTCGTCCATGAAGAGGTCGAGCGGGAGGCCCGCGCCGCGCATCATCTCGGCGAGCGCCACCCGGCCGCGCTTCCAGGTCGAGAGCAGCGTGAACACCCCGGCGGCGGCGGCGAGCGGGAACCAGCCGCCCTCCTCGATCTTGATGAAGTTCGCCGAGAAGAACGAGAGGTCCACCACGAGGAACACCACGGTGAGCGACCAGGACGCGAGGCGCGGCCAGCGCCACAGGTCGCGCGTCACGCGGTGGAAGAGCAGCGTCGTCATCGACATCGTGCCGGTGACGGCGATGCCGTAGGCCGCGGCGAGGTTGCTGGACGTCTGGAACCCGAGGACGAGCGCGATGCAGGCGAGGCCGATCGCCCAGTTCACCTCCGGCACGTAGATCTGGCCGATCTCGGTGGAGGAGGTGTGGCGGATGGTGACGCGGGGGCAGTACCCGAGCTGGACCGCCTGCTGGGTGAGCGAGAAGGCGCCGGAGATGAGGGCCTGCGAGGCGACGATCGCCGCGGCGGTGGCCACCGCGACCATCGGGTAGAGCGCCCAGGAGGGCGCGAGCAGGTAGAAGGGGTTCCGCGCCGCGGAGGGGTCGTGGAGGAGGATCGCGCCCTGCCCCAGGTAGTTGAGGAAGAGCGCCGGCATCGTGACGAGGAGCCAGGCGAGCCGGATCGGCCGCCGGCCGAAGTGGCCCATGTCGGCGTAGAGCGCCTCGCCGCCCGTGATGACGAGCACCACCGAGCCGAGCACGAGGAACCCGAGCCAGCCGTTCTCGAGGAAGAACTTCACGCCGTACCAGGGGTTCACCGCGCGGAACACCGAGGGATCGAACAGGATCCCGCGCACCCCGAGGAGGGCGATGCACGTGAACCAGACGAGCATCACCGGCCCGAAGATCGCGCCCACCGCGTGGGTGCCGCGCCGCTGCACGAAGAAGAGGCCGGCGAGGATCACCACCGTGAGCGGCACGACCCAGCGCGCGAGCCCCGGCGCCGCGACCGAGAGGCCCTCCACCGCGCCGAGCACCGAGATGGCCGGCGTGATGACGCCGTCGCCGTAGAGCAGCGCCGCCCCGAAGAGCCCGAGGACGAGCAGCGTCCTGCGGCCGAGCCGGGTGGCCTTCGCCGGGTCCGACTGCCCGACGAGCGCCATGAGCGCGAGGATCCCGCCCTCGCCCCGGTTGTCGGCGCGCATGACGAAGGCGAGGTACTTGAAGGTCACGACGAAGGTCATCGCCCAGACGATGAGCGAGAGGACGCCGAGCACGTTGTCGGGCGTGGGGGCCACGCCGTGGTGACCGGTGAAGCACTCCTTGATGGCGTAGAGCGGGCTCGTGCCGATGTCGCCGTAGACGACGCCGAGCGCGCCGAGCGCGAGGCCGGCGAGCGCGGCGCCGCGGGGGCCGCGGCGCCCGTGGCCGGGGACCGGCGTCAGGTTCGGCGAGGTGGCCGGCCGGGCGACCTTCGGCTCGGGGCGGTCGGGCGGCGGCGGCGCGTCCTTCGCCTTCAGGGCCTCCGGGTCCGGCGGGTGCATCACGGAGGCGACCGCCGGCCGGGTCGGGGCCGACGAGGCGGGGACCGGCGCGGGGACGGCGGACGGGGCCGGGCCGGCCGCGGGGGTGGACCCCGCCGGCGGCGGGATGACCACGGCGGCCACCTGGCCCGGCGGGACCGGGGCGGGCGCGGGACGTTGCGGTCCGGGTTCGGCCGGCTTCGGCTGGACGCCGCCCTCGGACGTCGTCGTCGGGGGTGCGGCGGTTCCGGGTTCTCTTGAGGGCGAGTCGGCCATCAGGGGCGCTGCGAAGGGCGGGAGGTAAGCATGAGCGGCCCGTTGCGTCGAGGGCTCGCGCCGGTCCGACACCTAAACACCTGATCTTACTCGACCCGTTGGTGTCCGGCACGCACGCCGGGGACCCGCCATGGGGGGTCTCGGCGCGCCCCGAAGCAGGATAAGAGGTGCTCCCCCCGATGAAGCAGCTCCGCTCCGAGATGGCCGCGCTGTCGCGGCTCGCCCTCCCGCTCGCGCTCGCGCAGGCCGGGCAGGCGCTCATGGGCATCGTCGACGCCGCGGTGGTCGGCCGCGCCGGCGCCGGGGCCCTCGCGGCCGTCGGGCTCGGCACGACGTTCACCATGACGCTCGCCGTCACCGGCATGGGCGTCATGCAGGGGCTCGACCCCCTCATCTCGCAGGCGGTCGGCGCGGGCGACCGGGCGGGCGCGCGGCGGCTCCTCTGGCAGGGGCTCTGGCTGGCCCTCGGCGTCGGGGCGGCGCTGACCCTCCCGTTCCTCTTCATCCCGCGCGTCCTCGTGCCGCTCGGCATCGACCCGGCGCTCGCCGGGCCGGCCGGGGACTACTTCCTCTGGCGCCTCCCGGGCCTCCCCGCGTTCTTCGCGTACATGGCCGCGCGCGCGTACCTGCAGGGGCTCGGCCTCGGCCGGCCCATGGTGGTCGCCACCGTCCTCGCGAACGTCGCGAACCTCCTCCTCGACGTGCTCCTCGTCTACGGCGGGGCCGGGCTCCCGGCCTGGGCGGGGCCGCTGCGGCTCGTGCCGTCGCTCGGGGCCACCGGCGCCGCGATCGCGACGACGCTCTGCACGGTGCTCCAGCTCCTCGTGCTCGCCTTCGCGATCCGGGCCGCCGATCCCGGGGTCGCGCCGCCGTCGCGGCGCCCCGACCCGCGCGTGCTCGGCGCGGCGCTGCGCGTCGGCTGGCCGGTCGGCGTCCACCTCGGCGCCGAGGTCGGCATCTTCGCGCTCGTCGGCTTCCTCGCCGGCCGCCTCGGCGCGCTGCCCATGGCGGCGCACCAGCTCGCCATCTCGGTCGCGAGCTTCACCTTCACCTTCGCGGTCGGCTTCGGTCAGGCGGGTTCGGTGCGCGTGGGCTGGGCGGTGGGCGCGCGCGACCGCGCCGCGGCGAGGCGGGCCGGGCTCGCCGCGTTCGCCTCGGGCGTCCTCTTCATGACCTGCGCGGCGCTGGCCTTCCTCCTCTTCCCGGAGGCGATCGCGGGCGCCTTCTCGAACGACCCCGACGTCATCGCGCTCGCCTCCCGGCTCCTCGCGGTGGCGGCGGTCTTCCAGCTCTTCGACGGGCTCCAGGGGGTCGGCGCGGGCGTCCTGCGCGGGGCGGGGGAGACGCACTTCACCCTCGTCGCGAACCTCTTCGGCCACTGGCTGCTCGGGTTCCCGGCGACGCTCGCGCTCGGCTTCTGGATGGGGATGGGCGTCATCGGGCTCTGGTGGGGGTTCGTGCTCGGCCTCGGCACGGTGGGGCTGCTCCTCGTGGGGCGCTTCCTCGTCGTCTCCTCCCGGGAGATCCGACCGCTCGAGGCAGGGCTGCAGTAACCTCGGGGCGTGCGGCTCACCCACCCCCAACCCTTCGAGGACATCGACCACACCGCCGACGCGGGCGTGCGCGTGCGCGGCGCCTCGGCCCCCGAGACGCTCGGCCGGCTCGTGCTCGCGCTCGGGGCGCTGCTCTCGGGCGGGGCACCGGTCGCCGAGGAGCGCGCGGTCGCGCTCGAGGTCCCGGGCGGCCCGGACCTCGCGGGCTCGGCGGTCGCGCTGCTCCGGGAGGTGCTCTTCCGGTGCGAGGTGGAGCGGGCGCTGCCGGCCGCGTGCGAGGTGCTGCGCGTCGACGCGGGCGGCGCCGCGGCGCGGGTGTGGCTCGGCCCGCGGGGCCACGCGCACGACGGCGGCCTCGACGTGAAGGCGGTGACCCGTCACGCGGCGGCGCTCGAGCAGGACCCGGACGGCGCCTGGACGGCCCAGGCGGTCTTCGACCTGTGACCCCGCAGAGGCGAGGCGCGCGATGACCAGGCCCCGGACGACGACGACGCTTCGCCGCGTGGAGGGCGACCTCTGGGAGATCCCGCGCGAGGGCGGGATGCGCGTGCCCGGCCGCGTCTACTCGGCGGGCATGCCCGCGCCCGACGACCCGGCGCTCCGGCAGGTCGCGAACGTCGCGCACCTGCCCGGCATCCTGCGCTTCGCGCTCGCCATGCCGGACGTGCACTGGGGTTACGGGTTCCCCATCGGCGGCGTCGCCGCGGTGGACGCCGAGCACGGCGCGGTCTCGCCCGGCGGGGTCGGCTACGACGTGAACTGCGGCGTGCGGGTCGTGACGACCGCGCTCCACGTGGACGAGGTGCGGCCGCGCCTCGCGGAGGTGGCGGCGCGCATCCAGCGGGAGGTGCCGGCGGGTGTCGGCTCGACCTCGGTGCTGCCGCCGCTCTCCGACGAGGACCTCGACGACGTCCTCCGCCGGGGCGCCGCCTGGGCGGCGGGGCGCGGCTTCGCGGCCGGCGAAGACGACCCCGCCCGCTGCGAGGAGGGCGGGCGGCTCGAGGGCGCGGATCCGTCGGCCGTGAGCGAGCGGGCGCGGGCCCGCGGGCGGGATCAGCTCGGCACGCTCGGGAGCGGCAACCACTTCCTCGAGGTCGACCGGGTCGCCGAGGTCTACGACCCGGCCGCCGCGGAGGCGTTCGGGCTCGTCGCGGGGGGCGTGGCGGTCCAGATCCACTCCGGCTCCCGCGGCCTCGGCCACCAGGTCTGCGACGAGACGCTCGACGCGCTCGCCCGCGACCCGGGCCGCTTCGGCGCGGACTACGCGCGGCTGCCGGACCCGCAGCTCGCCTGCGCGCCGGTGAACAGCGACGAGGGCCGCCGCTACCTCGCGGCGATGCAGGCCGCCGCGAACTTCGCCTGGGCGAACCGCCAGGTCATGACGGGGCTCCTCGTGCGCGCGCTCTCCGCGTCGCTCCGGGTCTCCGAGGCGCGGCTCGGCGCGCGGCTCCTCTACGACGTCTGCCACAACGTCGCGAAGCACGAGGACCACGCGGTGGACGGGCGCACCGTGCGCGCGCTCGTGCACCGCAAGGGCGCCACCCGCGCCTTCGGGCCGGGCGACGCGCGGGTGCCGGCGCCGTACCGCGCGATCGGCCAGCCCGTGCTCGTGCCCGGCGACATGGGCCGCTGCTCCTTCGTGCTCGCCGGCACCGCCCGCGCGATGGCCGACACCTTCGGCAGCTCCTGCCACGGGGCGGGTCGGGTGCTCTCCCGCGGCGAGGCGCTCCGCCGGGCGCGGGGCCGCTCGATCGCCGGCGAGCTCGAGGCGCGCGGCATCGAGGTCCGCGCCCGCGTTCCGAAGACGCTCGGGGAGGAGATGAGCGAGGCGTACAAGGACGTGACCCGGGTCGTCGCGGTGATGCACGACATGGGGATCTCCCGGCTCGTCGCCCGGCTCGAGCCGCTCGCGGTCGTGAAGGGCTGACCGGCCCGGCGGCCCCCCCGGGGCCCCGTGCCCGCGCCGCCCGGGGCGGTTACAACCGGGGCATGCTCGAGCCCCTCCCCGGCGCCGCGCCGATCCCGGACGCGCTGCGCCAGCGCCTCGAGGCCGCCGCCCGCGGCCGCGCGGGGCGCGAGCCGCCGCGGACGCACCACCTCGAGGGCGGGCTGCCTCGCTTCACGAACCGCCTCGCGCTCGAGCGGAGCCCGTACCTCCGCCAGCACGCGCACAACCCGGTGTCGTGGTGGCCGTGGGGGCCCGAGGCGCTGGAGGAGGCGCGCCGCACCGGCCGCCCGATCTTCCTCTCGGTCGGCTACGCGACGTGCCACTGGTGCCACGTCATGGAGCGGGAGTCCTTCGAGGACCTCGAGATCGCGGCGGTCCTCAACGCCGACTACGTGCCCGTGAAGGTCGACCGCGAGGAGCGCCCCGACGTCGACGCGCTCTACATGACCGCGGTGCAGCTCCTCACCGGCCAGGGCGGCTGGCCGATGAGCGTGTGGCTCACCCCCGCGGGCGAGCCGTTCTTCGCGGGCACCTACTTCCCGGCGCGCGACGGCGACCGCGGGCCCACCCGCGGGTTCCTCTCGATCCTGAGGGAGATCTCGGCGCTCTGGACCGCCGACCCGGAGCGGGTGCGCCGCGCGACGGGCTCGCTCGTCGAGGCCGTCCAGGCGGCGCTCGCGCCGCCCCCGCCCCCGGCGGGTCCGGAGCGCCCGGGGCCCGAGGCGGTCGAGGCGGCGGTGGCGCGGCTCGGACGGATCTTCGACGAGCGCCACGGCGGGGTGCGCGGCGCGCCGAAGTTCCCCTCCTCCATGCCGGTGCGGCTGCTGCTCCGGCACCACCGGCGCGCCCGCGACCCGCGCTCGCTCGAGCTCGCCACCCGCACGCTCGAGCGGATGGCGGCGGGCGGCCTCATGGACCAGCTCGGCGGCGGGTTCCACCGCTACTCGACCGACGAGCGCTGGCTCGTGCCGCACTTCGAGAAGATGCTCTACGACAACGCGCTCCTCGCGGTCGCGTACGCGGAGGCGTACCAGGTCACCGGCCGCCGCGACTTCGCGCGGGTCGTCCGCCAGACCCTCGACTACCTGCTGCGGGAGCTCGCGACGCCGGAGGGGGCGTTCCACGCCGCGAGCGACGCCGACTCGGAGGGCGAGGAGGGGAAGTACTTCGTCTGGACCCTCGACGAGCTCCGCGAGGTGCTCGGCGACGAGGCCGCCGCCTTCGCCAACTTCCACGGCGTCACCGGGGCCGGCAACTTCGAGGGCGGCGCGAGCGTGCTCCACGTGCCGGCGCCGGACGAGGACCGCTGGGAGCGGCTCGCGCCCGCGCGGGCCCGGCTGCTCGAGGCGCGGTCCCGGCGGGTGCCACCCCTCACGGACGAGAAGGTGCTCTCCGGGTGGAACGGCCTCGCCATCTCCGCGCTCGCGCAGGGCGGGCGGATCCTCGGCGAGCCGCGCTGGGTCGAGGCCGCGGCGCGCGCCGCGCGCTTCGTGCTCGAGCGCATGGTCGTGGCGGGCCGCCTGCAGCGCAGCTTCGGCGAGGGCCACGCCGGCGTGCCGGCCTTCCTCGAGGACCACGCGTTCCTCGTCCAGGGGCTCCTCGACCTCCACGAGGCGACCTTCGAGCCGCGCTGGCTCGAGGAGGCGGCCGCGCTCTTCGACCGGGCGGAGGCGCTGTTCGGCGATCCGGACGCGGGCGGCTGGTGGCAGACCGCGGCCGACCACGAGCGGCTCCTCGCGCGCGAGAAGCCCTCGCACGACGGCGCCGAGCCCTCCGGCGCCTCGGTGATGACCCTCGCCGCCCTGCGGCTCGAGGCCTTCACCGCGGAGGACCGCTACCGCCGGATCGCCGACCGCGCGCTCGCGTCCCACGCCCGCGCGCTCGCCGAGCAGCCCCTCGCCCTCACCGAGCTCCTCCTCGCGGTGGACTTCGCGACCGACTCGCCGCAGGAGGTCGTGCTGGTCTGGCCGGAGGGCGGCCCCGGCCCGGAGCCCTTCGTCGAGGTGCTGCGCCGCACCTTCCTCCCCAGCCGCGCGCTCACCGGCGCGGCGGCCGGCGACGGGATCGCCCGGCTCGGCCGGACCGCCCGCGTGGCGGAGGGCAAGGTCGCCGCCGGCGGCCCGACCGCCTACGTGTGCGAGCGCGGGCGCTGCCGGCTGCCGGCGATATCGCCCGAGAAGCTGGCCGCGCAGCTCGCGCCGGTGCGGCCGTACCGGTAGGGCGCGGCGGCGCCGCGGTCACCGTCCGTGAACTGGGATCCCGGGCACCCGGGTCGCGCCGCAGGGTCGAGGGCGCACCGCCAGGGCACGGACTCTCGCGGCCTTGCGGGCCGATCCTCGGGGCATGGTCAGTGCAGCGAGACGACTTCCTCGAAGCACGAGGAGGACGACACCTTGCGCCAGTGGACCATGAGCCGCCGTCTCGCCGTCACCCTCGCGGCGGTGGTGCCCGTCGCTGTGTGCTGTGCTGCGCTCATCTACCACCTCGTCGCCGACGGGGCGGAGCGGGCCGAGGCGGCCTTCCGCGCCGGCCAGAGCGACGACCACGCCGCCGCGGCGAGGGCCCGCGACGAGGCCGAGGCGGCGCTCCAGCTCGCCCGGCAGTTCGTGCTCCTCGGCGCCATCGGCGGCTCGCTCGCGACGCTGCTCGGGGGGCTGTTCATCGGCCGCGAGATCCGCAACGCGGTGCGCACGATCGAGGACGAGGCCGAGCGGGTCACCCGCGCCGTCGCCGAGGGCCGCCTCGACGTCCGAGGCGACCCGGCGAGCGTCCAGCCCGACTTCGAGGACGTCGTCCGCGGGCTCAACCGGAGCATCGAGGCGTTCGCCGTCCCCTTCGGAACCCTCCGCGAGCGGATGCAGCGGATCTCCCGCGGCGACGTGCCGCCGCCCATCGCCGAGCCCTGGGACGGCGACTTCGGCGCCACGAAGGACGCGGTGAACCGCTCGATCACCGCGCTGCACGCGCTCCTCGCCGACGCGAACGCGCTCGCGCGGGCGGGACAGGCGGGCGAGCTCTCCGCCCGCGCCGACGCGGCCCGCCACGAGGGCGAGTTCCGCGCGGTCGTGCAGGGCATGAACGCCACGCTCGACGGCGTCACCGCCCCCATGCGCGCCACCGGCGAGGTGCTCGCCCGGATCGCGAGGGGCGACGTGCCCCCGCCGATCGAGGAGGCGTGGCCGGGCGACTTCGCGCGCCTGCGCGACGACCTCAACACCGCCATCCGCGCGCTCCGCTCGATCGTGGAGGACGCGCGCCAGCTCGCGCAGGCCGGCGTGGAGGGCCGCCTCGACGTCCGCGCCGACGCCGGCGTCCACCAGGGCGAGTTCCGCGCCATCGTCCAGGGCATGAACGAGAGCCTCGACGCGGTGGTGAGGCCGGTCGAGGTCGTGAAGGAGGTCCTCGAAGGGCTCTCCTACGGCGCCATCCCGCACCGCATCAAGGCGCCCTGGCGCGGCGAGTTCGCGGCGCTCCAGACCTACGTGAACGACTGCATCCTCGCGGTCCGGGCCCTCGTCGACGACGCGAAGGCGCTCGCCGCCGGCGCCGTCGGCGGCCAGCTCGCGATGCGGGCCGACCCGGACAGGCACATGGGCGAGTACCGCCTGCTCGTGCAGGGCGTGAACCAGACGCTCGACGCGGTGACGGCCCCCGTCCGCGCCGCGGCCGAGACCCTCGAGGCGCTCGCGAACCGCGATCTCCGCGCGCGGGTCCGCGGCGAGTACGTGGGCGAGCACGCCCGGCTGCAGCGGTCGGTGAACGCCACCGCCGCCGAGCTCGAGGACGCCATCCGGCAGGTGGGCGAGGCGACCGACCAGGTCGCCTCCGCGGCCGGGCAGATCGCGACCGCGGCCGAGAACGTCGCGAACGGCGCCGGCTCGCAGGCCGCCGTGCTCGAGTCCGCCACCGCCGCGGTGGGGGAGCTCGGCGAGCTGTCCCGCGGCGCGGCCCAGGGCGCGCGGGACGCCATCGCGCTCGTGGGGCGGGCGAAGGCGGTGGCCGGCGACGGCTCCGCGGCCGCGCGGCGGATCCAGGAGGCCATGGAGCACATCCGCGCGAGCGCCGAGGGGACCGGCGAGATCATCCGCGACGTCTCGGAGATCGCCTTCCAGACGAATCTCCTCGCGCTCAACGCGGCGGTCGAGGCGGCGCGGGCCGGCGACGCCGGCCGCGGCTTCGCGGTCGTCGCCGAGGAGGTGCGGTCGCTCGCCCTGCGCGCGAAGGAGGCCGCGGGGAAGACCGAGGCGCTCATCAAGGAGTCGGTCCGCCAGGCCGGGCTCGGCGACGAGACGGCCCACCAGGCGACCCGGATCTTCGACGATCTCGCCGGCGCGGTCGGCGAGACCGCGGCGATCGTCGAGCGCATCTCCGCCTCCACGCAGGCCCAGGACGGCGCGCTCGCGCGCACCCGCCAGGCGGTGGAGCAGGCGGGCCACGTGACCCAGCAGAACGCGGCCTCCGCGGAGGAGTCCTCGTCCGCGGCGGGCGAGCTGTCCGGGCAGGCCGACGAGCTCACGCGCATGGTGCGGAGCTTCCGGGTGGACCGCGGGTCCGCGCCGCCGCCGGACGGCGCCGCGGGCGCGCGCGCGATGCTACAGTCGCGCGCGACATGACCGACCGCGCCGGGCCCGTCCGCCACTTCGCCTCCGACAACTACGCCGGCATCTGCCCGGAGGCCTGGGCCGCCATGGCCGAGGCCAACACCGGCCACGCGCCGGGGTACGGCGACGACCGCTGGACCCAGGAGGCCGCCGACCTCCTCCGGGAGACGTTCGAGACCGACTGCGAGGTCTTCTTCGTCTTCAACGGCACCGCCGCGAACTCGCTCGCGCTCGCGTCGATGTGCCAGTCGTACCACTCGATCCTCTGCCACGAGGCCGCCCACGTCGAGACCGACGAGTGCGGCGCGCCGGAGTTCTTCTCGAACGGGACGAAGGTCCTCACCGTGTCCGGCACGCACGGGAAGATCCGCCCCGAGCAGATCGACTTCATGGTGAAGAAGCGGGACGACGTCCACTACCCGAAGCCGCGGGTGGTCTCGGTCACGCAGGCGACCGAGCTCGGCACGGTCTACACGCCCGACGAGCTGAAGGCGCTCTGGGCGCGGACGAAGTCGAACGGCCTCAGGCTCCACATGGACGGGGCGCGGCTCGGGAACGCGATCGCCGCGCTCGGGGTGAAGCCGAAGGAGGTCACCTGGCAGGCGGGCGTCGACGTGCTCTGCCTGGGCGGCACGAAGGCCGGCATGGCCGTGGGCGAGGCCGTGGTCTTCTTCGACCGGGCGCTCGCCGCGGAGTTCGACTACCGCTGCAAGCAGGCCGGGCAGCTCGCGTCCAAGATGCGCTTCCTCGCGGCGCCGCTCGTCGGGATGCTCCGCGACGGCGCCTGGCTCGCCCACGCGCGGCACGCGAACGAGATGGCGGCGCTGCTCGAGGCCCGCCTCGAGGCGATCCCCGGCGTCGAGCTCCTGCACCCGCGGCAGGTGAACTCGGTCTTCGTGAAGCTCGCGCCCGCCACGGCGGCGGCGATGCGCGCGAAGGGCTGGCGCTTCTACGACTTCATCGGCGGCGCCTCGCGGCTGATGTGCGCCTGGGACACGCGGCAGGAGGACGTCGAGGCGTTCGCGCGGGAGCTCGCGACGGTGGCGTAGCCGCCCCGTCACATCCCGGCCCCGCCCGTCTCCCGGCGACGCCGGGGACGCCTCTCTCGGGGCCCCGGCCGGTCCCGTGCGCCCGCACGCCCGGCTCGGGCAGAATGCGGGCATGACCCTCCCCCTGCGTTCACTCGCCGCGCTCGCGGCGCTGTGCCTCCCCCTCGCCGCGGCCTCGCTCGACGCCGACGCGCTCCTCGAGAAGAACGCCGCCGCCCGCGGCGGGCGCGAGCGGCTCGCGAAGCTCCAGTCGCTGCGCCTGACCGGCAAGCAGCTGCAGGGCGACGGCTCGGCCCCCATGGCCTGGAGCAAGGTCGTGAGGCGGCCGGGGCTCTACCGCGAGGACGTCTCGCTCCAGGGCCTCACCTACACCGACGGCTGGGACGGCAAGGACGGCTGGCGGTTCGATCCGTTCAGCGGCCGCCGCGAGGCGGAGCGCGTCTCGGCCGACGAGGCGAAGCAGAGCGCCCGCGAGGCGGACCTCGACGGCCTGCTCCTCGGCGCGAAGGGGCGCGGCGCCGCGGTCGCGTACCTCGGCGTCGAGGACGTCGACGGCACGCCCGCCCACAAGCTCCGGATCACCGAGAAGGACGGCGACGTCACCTACGTGTTCCTCGACCCCGACCAGTTCCTCGAGATCCGCCTCGAGCAGCACGTGAAGGTGCGCGGCGTGGAGCGCGTGTTCGAGACCGACCTCGGCTCGTACGAGCAGGTGGAGGGCGTCTGGTTCCCGTTCGCGCTCGAGGGCGGTCCGAAGAACGCGCCGCGCCAGTGGCGAGCGGTCGTGGAGCGCGCCGTCGCGACCGCGGCGCTCGACGAGGCGACCTTCCGCTTCCCCGGCGCCGCCGCGCCCCCCGCCCTGCCGGCGCTGCCCGCGGCGGGCGCGGGCGCCGCTGCCGCCGCCGCCCCGGCCTCTCCCGCCGCCGCCGCGCCCGCGCGGGTGGACGCCGGCGTGCTCTCCGGCCTCGGCGCGCGCAACATCGGCGCCGCGGTCATGAGCGGCCGCATCTCCGCGGTGGCCGCCCGCAAGGTGGACGGCAAGACCACGATCTTCGCGGGCGCCGCGAGCGGCGGCGTCTGGAAGTCGACCGACGGCGGCACGACCTTCCGGCCCGTCTTCGACCGCGCCGGCGTGCAGTCGATCGGCGCGATCGCCATCGATCCGAAGGACCCGCGCCGCGTCTGGGTGGGCACGGGCGAGTCCTGGACGCGCAACTCGGTCTCCTTCGGCGACGGCATCTACCGGAGCGACGACGGCGGCGACACCTGGATGAACGCCGGCCTCCCGGACTCGGAGCGCATCACGAAGATCGTGGTCGACCCGCGCGACTCGCAGGTGGTCTGGGCGTGCGTCCCGGGCCGGCTGTGGAGCGACTCGACCGAGCGCGGCCTCTACCGCACCGCCGACGGCGGCAAGACCTGGGCGCTCTCGCTCAGGGGCACGAACCTCTCGACCGGCTGCTCCGGCTTCGACCTCGACCCCTCGAACCCCGACCACGTCATCGCCGGCCTGTGGGACTTCCGGCGCAAGGGCTGGACGTTCCGCTCCGGCGGCGACGGCCCCACCGCCGCGAGCGGTTCGGGCCTGCACGAGACCCGCGACGGCGGGAAGTCCTGGACGGCGCTCGCGCCGGGCCCGGCGACCGGGCTGCCCGCGTTCCCGTGGGGCCGGGTGGAGGTGACCTTCGCGCCCTCCGACGCGAAGGTGGTGTACGCCTTCGTGGAGTCGACCGCCTCCGCGCTCTACCGCTCCTCCGACGGCGGCCGGACGTGGGAGGCGCGCGACAACAGCCAGATGATGATCTGGCGGCCGTTCTACTTCGCGCGCCTCGTCGTGGACCCCGCGAACCCGGAGCGGCTCTTCAAGGCCGGCGGCGGGCTCATCCAGAGCGAGGACGGTGGCAAGAGCTTCGCCTACTCCGGCGGCTCCGGGCACGGCGACTGGCACGACCTCTGGATCGATCCCGCCGACCCGAAGCACGTGGTCGCCGGCGACGACGGCGGCCTCTGGCTCTCGTACGACGGCGGCAACCGCTGGTGGAAGTGCGACAACCTCCCGATCTCGCAGTTCTACCACGTGGCGGTGGACGCGAAGGACCCGTACCGCGTCTATGGCGGCCTGCAGGACAACTCGTCCTGGGTCGGCGAGAGCGCGTACCCGGGCGGCATCTCGACCGCGCAGTGGAGCGTCGTGAACGGGGGCGACGGCTTCTGGACGCTGCCGGATCCGACCGACCCCGACCTCGTCTACTCGGAGGCGCAGGGCGGCTACGCCGGCGTCACGGACCTCAGGACCCGCGCCTACCGCGACATCCAGCCGAAGGCCGGGCCGCACGAGAAGCTCCGCTTCAACTGGAACGCCCCCCTGCACCTCTCGCCGACGCAGAAGGGCACGCTCTACCTCGGCGCGCAGTTCCTCTTCCGCTCCCGCGACCGCGGCATGACCTGGGAGCGCATCTCGCCCGACCTCACCACGAACGATCCCGAGAAGCAGCGCCAGGAGGAGTCGGGCGGCGTCACGATCGACAACTCGGTCGCCGAGATGCACGGCACGATCTACACCGTCGGCGAGTCGCGCCTCGACCCGCGCACGATCTGGGTCGGCACCGACGACGGCAAGGTGCAGCTCACCCGCGACGGCGGGAAGAGCTGGAAGGACGTGACCCCGCCCGCCGCGCTCGTGCCGAAGGCCTCGTGGGTGAGCTGGGTCGAGCCCTCCCGCGCCGCGGCGGGCACCGCCTACGCCACCTTCGACCGCCACACCTTCGGCGACCTCGACGCGCACGTGTTCCGCACGACCGACTTCGGCAGGACCTGGACGCGCATCGCGGGGCCGGCGCAGGGCCTCCGCGGCTGGGCGCACGTCGTCCGCGAGGATCCGGTGAAGCCGGCGATCCTCTACGCGGGCACCGAGCTCGGCCTGTGGATCAGCGTCGACGCGGGCGCGTCGTGGGCCCGCTTCGAGGGCGGCCGCTTCCCGGCGGTCGCGGTGCGCGACCTCGCCTTCGCCGAGCGCGAGGGCGACCTCGTCATCGCGACCCACGGGCGCGGCCTGTGGATCGTGGACGACCTCGCCCCGCTGCGCGCGCTCTCGACGGCCGCGCTCGCGCGCGAGGTCGCGCTCCTGCCGTCGCGGCCCGCCCAGCAGCGCATGAACGCCGTCGGCCAGTGGGTGCAGGGGGACGCGAAGCACCTCGGGCAGAACCCGGACGAGGGCGCGGTGGTCGCGTTCTACCAGCGCTCGCGGCACCTCTTCGGCACGATGAAGCTCGAGGTGCTCGACCCCTCCGGCAAGGTCGTCGACACCATCCCCGCCCCGAAGCGCCGCGGCCTCAACCGCGTCTCCTGGTCGATGCGCGAGCGGGCGCCCGAGGTGCCGCGCGCGGCCTCGATCGCCGGCGCCTCGCTGCAGGGTCCGCGCGTCGTGCCGGGCACCTGGAGGGTGCGGCTGACCCGCGGCGCCGAGGTCGTCGAGGCGCCGCTCGAGATCAAGCTCGACCGCCGCGCCCCCTACGACGTCGCGGCGCGCAGGGCCCAGCACGACGCGGTGATGCGCGTGCACGCGCTCTTCGGCCGGATGACCGCCGTGGTCGGCAAGCTCGACGGCCTCGCCGGCGCCGCCCGGGCGGCGGCGAAGGGCGCGCCCGCCGACCGTGCGGTCCGCCTCGCGAAGCTCGCCGACGCGGCCGAGGCCCTGAAGAAGCTCGTCGTGGCGACGAAGGAGGGCGGCGCGATCACCGGCGAGGAGCGCCTGCGCGAGCACGCCGACATCCTCTACGGCGCGCTGCAGACCTGGGAGGGCCGCCCGGCGCCGTACCAGCTGAAGCGCATCGACGCCCTCGCGAGCGAGCTCGGCGAGGTCGAGCGCGGGCTCGAGGCGCTCCTCGCCGGCGAGGCGAAGGCCTTGTCGGTGAGCGTGGCGGCGGCGCCGCGGCTCGAGGATCCCCGGGCGCTCGCCGACCTCGTCCGCGCGCGGCGCGGGGAGGTCGTCGAGGCGGGGGAGGACCGGGTCGCGCGGTAGCGGCCGCCCCCCTCACCCGGCCTCTCCCCCCGCTGCGCGGTGCTGCGCGGGGGGAGAGGAGGTGCGGGGCCTAGGAGCTGTCCCATAACCTCCGCTTGCGATTGTGAAGGACGGCGACGGCAGCCACGGTTGCCGCGAGATGGTGGCCGCGTCGGCGGTGGTCGCGGAGGACGCGCCAGTCCTTGAGGCGAGCGAGGGCGTGCTCGACGCGAGCCCGGCGGCGGCGATGGCGACGCCAGGCGCGATCTCGAACGATCCTGTTGCTCCGGAAGACGGGGATGCGAAGGCCAGCGACGCCGCGGTACCTGCCGTCGGCAAGCACGCGCCGGTGCTCGAGGCAGAGCGTCTCGATTTCGGAGCCACGAAAGTGAAGCGGGTCGTTCCGGTCGCCTGGACCGCCGGCGAACGTGGCCACGACGCGCCGGTCTCGCCAGCGCACGAGCACCTGAGCGTTGCACGACCAGCGGTAGTTCTAGAATTTCGCAGCGCGGGCGTGGTCGCGGGTGGGGATGAGGGTGCCATCGACGATCCAGGTCTCGCGACGATCCCGCCGGGCGGGAGGACAAGCGAGGCCGGCGAGTCGGGGCGTGAAGGTTGCGATGATGCGATGGACCGTCGACTTCGATTGGCCGACGATGGCGGCGAGCTCGCGCATGGTGAGGTTCGTGCGGAGCGCGATGCAGGCCACGAGCCGACGGTGCGGCGGTGAGCTCGAGCAGGGACGACCTCGGCGCCTGGGCGCGGGAAGCATGCGCTGAAGGCGGGCGAGGTTGCGCCATGAGAGGGCCGCGAGGGTGAGCAGTCGGTGGTCGGGATGAGCGTCTCGGACACGCCGCGCGGGAACCTCGGAGCTCATTCCGCTTCCTCGAGGCGGTCGAGGCCTGAACGCCTGTCAGGGTCTTGGCCTAAAGTGAAGATGTGGAGGCGGAGGCCAAGCGGACGCGCGGTCCGAACAAACACGAGCCCTGGGCGCGCCGCGCCGAGGACGGCGTGTCGGTCCTGCGGCTCGCCCTCGACGTGCGGGATCCGGTGCAGCGTCGGCGGCTCGAGCGGATGTGCGCGGATGCGTACCGGGTGAGGCGGGCGTTACAGAGGGCAGCGCGAAGCCGGGTGCGGGCCTACTGGGCCGCGAGGCACGAGCGAGCCAGAGACGCTGCAGCCGCGCGCATCCGGCTTGGCCTGAGCCGCGAGGCGCTCGAGCACGCGGCGTACGCCTTCCTCGACGCAGCACCTCACCTCCGGCGCTTCGTCACGAAGGCGCTCGCGATGCACCTCGCCGACTCGGTGTGGTCGGCGGTGGAGCGGCACCTGTTCCCCGACGCGACCGGGAAGCGGCATGGGCTGCTCCACGTCGGGCGGTGGTTCGACTTCAAGAGGCTGCCCGGCCGCGCTCGCTCCCACACGACCGCACGAAAGTGGGAGACCTTCCGGCTCCACGGTTCGCTCGCGGGCCAGGGAAGTCGTCCCCCGCGCACCGGCGCTCGCGTCGACTGGTGGGCCTACCAAGGCCCACTGATGCTCGTGTTCAGCGGACTAGCCGAGGGCACGCTGGCCCTCCCCGTTCGACTGCCCTCCGCCCCCTGCAACCAGACCATCCTGGAGTACTTCCTCGCCGACCCGAGCCTCTGGCACAAGGTCGACCTCGTCCGCACGCGTGCGCCTCACGCGCCGGGCGGCTGGCGCTACGAAGCCCACCTGATGGTGCTGAAGGAGCCCTACGCCTCGCTGGCGACGAGGGCACGCCGAGCAGAGGTCGCCGTCGCCGAGGCGGACCGCGTGGCAGGGGTCGACGTGAACGTGTCGAACCTGACGATTGCCTCGCAGGTGGCGGGAGGCGAGTTGCGGCTCACACGGATCGAGCGCGACCTTGCCATGATGGAGCGCGACCGTGGCCGGCGGCGCCGCGAACGCCGCAGGCAGCGGGCGCTCGACCGGTCCCGTCGCGCCGCCAACCGGGAGCAATACCAACTCTCGAAGCGGCAGGAGAAGCGCGCCCGGCGACGCCTCGCCGCTGGCCTCTCGCCCGTGGAGGTCATCCCGCAGGGACCGAGGATCGCGAGGACCGACGGCGTGCCGCTCCAGGCCTACCGGCGGGACCGGCTCTCCGGGCGCCACCGGCGGCTCCGGAATGAGGAGGTCGCGGCCGCGGCGGCCGCTGCACACGCCCGGCGCGACCGCGCCAGGCAAGTGGCCGCCCAGGTCGTCCGCACCCACGGCTACCAGCTCGTTGTCGAGGAAGGGTCCATCTCAGCGTGGGCGCGCACCTGGGGCCGCGGCGTGTCGACATTCACACCTGGCCTGCTCGTCTCGGCCATCGACCGCGAGGCGAAGGCTGTGGCAGGCGTCGGCTTGGCCACGAGCGGCGTCATCCGGATCCCGACCCGCACAACCGCGCTCTCCCAGCACTGCCCCTGTGGTGCCCACGTGCCGAAGACCCTCGCCGACCGGGTCCACCGCTGTCCGCTTTGCGGCCTCGAGGGCGATCGCGACGCCGTCTCCGCGGTGCTCGCGACCTTCGTCGTCCTCGACCGTCCAGGCGAACCTGGCTCGGCGCGCGTCGACTACGCCGCCGCGAACGTCGCCCGCCCCGAAATCCAGCGCCTTCTCACTCCCTACCTGTCTCTCGGGTGGCAAGACACCCGGTCCGAGTCAAACGACCTCTTCGCCCGCGAGGCCAGCTGCCCCGCGTGGCGGACGTCCACACCGGCCTCTTCGCCGGTGGCTCGGCGAACCACCGGCACGGCCACGGGCCCAACCCGGGATGAGCCTCCCTTGCGTGAGGCCACGTCCGAGCGGGCCCGATGGCGAACCGGTCTGCCCCGCGATTCGTTTGTTGAATTGTGGGACAGCTCTTAGTTGCCCTGCAGGACCATCGGGAGCCCGTTCTTCGGGTTCCCGATGATCACCATCTTGGCGTTCTGGCTCTTCGCGAGCTCCATCGTGGCCTCGATCCCCTTGTACTGGAGGTACTCGGGGGTCAGGCCCTGGCGGACGATCGACTGGTACTTCGCGATGCCCTCCGCCTCGATCTGCTTGCGCTGGGCCTCCTGGCGCTCCTTCGCGAGCGTGAACTGCATCTTCTGGGAGGCCTGCTCCTCGGCGAGCTTGTCCTGGATGGCGACCTTGATGTTTTCGGGCAGGTCGACGTCGCGGACGAGCACCGCCTCGACGATGACGTGCTTGCCGGCGAGCGCCTTCGTCACCTCGTCGTAGATCTGCCGCTCGATCTCCTCGCGCTTCGTCGAGTAGATCTCCTCCGGCTGGTAGCGCCCGAAGACCTTTCGGGCCTCGGAGCGGACGATGGGCGCGACGAGCTTCTGGTCGTAGTCGGGACCGATCTGGGTCTGGAGCTGGTAGAGCTCCTCGACGATGGGCCGGAACCGCACGGAGGCATCCACCCGCAGCGTGAGGCCGTTCGAGGAGAGCACGACGAGCTGCTCCTTCATCTCGTGCACGCGGGTGTCGTAGGTGATGACGTAGTTCCAGATGGGCATCACGTGGAGGCCCTCGCCGACGAGCTCCTGGCTCGTGCCTCCGCCGAGGGTCTTGAAGACGATCCCGCGGTGGCCGGAGTCGACGGTGGGGCAGCGGCAGCCGGGCATGAAGGGCGCCGCGAGCAGGATGGCGAGGGTCGTGGTGCGCAGGCTTCGAGCGATCATGGGGCCTCCGTGACGGTGCGTTCGTCCGAGAGCCTAGCGGCCCGGCGGGCGATCCACCACGCGGAAAGGACGCGCCCCGTCGAAGGTGCGGAAGAGCAGCGCGAGCGCCGGGAACAGGAGGGCCGCTCCGGCCGCGAGGCCCCAGAGGACGGCGAGCTGCGTCGCGCGCGGCGCGCTCGCCGAGGCGAGCGTGAGGCCGGGCGCGAGATACGGATACTGCGAAGCGCCCCAGCCGGCAACGATGAGCGCCGCCTGGCACGCGGCCGTCACGCGGGCGACCCGGAAGCGCCCCCTCCAGAGGGCCGCGAAGGAGGCGATCGCGGCGGCCGCGGTCGCGAGGTGCAGGGCGATCGACCACGGGCGCCGGGTGAGCCCGTCGAACACGGCGGGCGCCTCCGAGAACGAGAGCCCGCCCGCGAGCGCCGCGCACCCGAACACCGCCACCCCCGCCCCGAGCGCCCGCGCGCGGAAGTCCCCGGCGAGCGCCGCGTCGCCGGCGCGATCGGCCTGCACCGCCGCGTAGACCGCGGCGAGGTACGCGAAGAGCACGAGCGCGAGGCCGCCGGTCGCGAGCGGGAACGGGGCCACCCACGCGAACGGCGCGCTGCCGTCGGGGGCCACCCTCCCGCTCGCGAGCGCGCCGACCATCGTGCCGAGCATCACGGGCGCGATCACCGAGGAGGCCGAGAACACGAGCCCCCACCGGACCCGCACCCGCGGCTCCGGGCGGTCGTAGGTCCGGAACGTGAAGGCTGCGCCGCGCAGCACGATCCCGAGGAGGAGCACCAGGATCGGCACGAAGAGCCCGATCGAGATGGCCCCGAAGGCCGGCGGGAAGCAGGCGAAGAGCAGCACCACCACGAGGATGAGCCAGACGTGGTTGGCCTCCCAGATCGGCCCGAGCGCCCGCTCGACCAGCGCGCGCTGGGCCTCCCTGCGCGGGCCACGGGCGAGGAGGTCGAGCACGCCGCCGCCGAAGTCGGCCCCGCCGAGGAGCGCGTAGAGGACGAGCGCGGCGAGCATCGCGCCGCCGAGGAGGTCGGCCGGGGTCACGCCTCCACCTCCCGGAGCTCGGCGCTCGTGGGCGCGTGGGCGACCTGCCGGCGGAGCAGCCCGATCACGACGGCGGTGAGGAACAGGTAGACCACCGTGAACGCGGCGAGCGGGAGCCCCAGGTTCCCGACCGGCGTCACCGCGTCGGCGGTGCGCAGGAGCCCCACCGCCGCGTAGGGCTGGCGGCCCCACTCGGTGACGAGCCAGCCCGCCTCGAGCGCGACCACCCCGAGCGGCGCCGCGACCCCGAGCGCGCCGAGGAGCCACCGCGGGTGCTCCCGGCGGCGCAGCACCGTCAGGAAGTGGAGCGCCGCGAGCAGCGCGAGCAGCGTCCCGAGCCCGACCATCACCTGGAAGGCGAGGTGGACCTTCGCGACCGGCGGCCAGGTGTCGCGCGGGAACTCCTCGAGCCCCTTCACGACCGCGTGCGGGTCGTGGAAGGCGAGGAGGGAGAGGCCGTACGGGACCTCGAGCGCGTACCGGGTCTCGCCCGCGTCCACGTCCGGCAGGCCGCCGATGCGGAGCGGCGCCCCGCGCTCGGTCCGGAACTGACCCTCGAGCGCGGCGAGCTTCCGCGGCTGGACCTCGGCGACCTCCCGCGCCGAGAGGTCGCCGGAGAGCGGCATCGCGAGCGCCGCGAGCCCGCCCACGCCGAGCACCACCCGGAGCGCCGCGCGGTGGAACCGGTTCCCGGGGTCGCGAAGGAGCGCGAGCGCGTGGATGCCCGCCACGCCGAAGCCGGTCGCGACGTAGCAGGAGAGGACGACGTGCAGCACCTCGTGGGCCCAGCCCGGCGGGAACATCGCGACCAGCGGCTCGACGTCCACCACCCGCCCACCGTCGAGCCGGAAGCCGGCCGGCACCGCCATCCAGGCGTTCGCGAGGGTCACGAAGAACGCCGACACCGCGCCGCACACCGCGACCACCACCCCGCTCGCGAGGTGCAGGCGGGGGCCCACCCGGTCCCAGCCGTAGAGGTAGAGGCCGAGGAAGATCGCCTCGCCGAAGAAGGCGAAGCCCTCGAGCGCGAAGGCGAGGCCCACGGCCGGGCCCGCGAGCTCCATGAAGCGCGGCCAGAGGAGGCCGAGCTCGAAGGAGATGACGGTCCCCGACACCGCCCCGACCGCGAAGAGGATCGCCGAGCCCTTCGCCCACCGGCGCGCGAGCTCGAGCAGGACCGGATCGCCGGTGCGCCTGTGGCGCCACTCGGCCACCACCATGAACGCGGGCATCGCGACGCCGATGGCCGCGAAGACGATGTGGAAGGCGAGCGAGAGGCCGAAGAGCCAGCGGGCCGCGAGGAGGTCGGTCATGCGCGGCGGGGGTGTGGCCGCGGCGGCGGCGCCGCGCCCGTCCCGCGTGGAGGCGCGGCCGGATGCCGCGGGCGGCAGTCCCTCGAGGGCGCGGTGATGTAAGTCCGCGCCTTGCCCCGGTAAATTGACTCGCGCGGAAACCCGGCTGTAACCTCCGGGGAACCCTGCGCGCCTCCGTGGAGGCGCGCGGCATCGTTCCCCGGAGGTCTCATGGCTCCTTCCAAGGTGCTCGCCGCCGCCCTCGCGCTCGCCGCCCCGGCGGCCGTGGTGCGCGCGGAGCCGCTCGACCTCTCGCTCGTGAAGCTCGGGGCGCCGTCCGCCGCGGTGTGGACGGAGATGGCCGCGAGGGCCAGCCCGACCTTCACGCTCTCCGCGGCCGACGCGGCGCAGCTCGCGATCGACGCGAAGACCCGCTTCGCGACCCTCTCGGTGGAGACCGCCCTCGCGTTCTCGTCGGCCGTGATGCAGCCCGCCTCCACCACG
Organism: Anaeromyxobacter sp.; assembly: GCA_046351695.1. GTDB lineage: Bacteria > Myxococcota > Myxococcia > Myxococcales > Anaeromyxobacteraceae > Anaeromyxobacter. Next base: position 175,591 of record JAXLYA010000008.1, read on the forward strand.
GGCGTCGCCGGCTGGGACCTCGCGTTCGAGGCCTCGTACGTCGGCGTGCACCCCGCGAAGATCGGCACGACGAACGCGGGCACCGCGTTCACCGCGAACGGCCCCTGGCAGACGAAGGGGCTCGTGCCGCACGAGCTCTTCCTCTCCGGCTTCCACGTGCGCAAGGCGCTCCCCTACTCCTTCGAGGTCGGCGGCCGCTTCGTCTACCTCTCGCAGTCGAACTACGGCGCGGTGCAGGGCGAGGCGAAGTGGGCGGTGCTCGAGGGCTACCAGAGCTGGCCCGACGTCGCGGTCCGCGGCGCGTACACCGCGGTGCTCGGCCAGCGCGACTGGAACCTCTCGGTGCTCGAGGCCGACCTGCTCGTCTCGAAGCGCTTCGGCCTGAACGCCGTCGCGAGCATCACCCCGTACCTCGCCGCGCGCTGGAACCGGATCACCGCCTCGAGCGAGGTCCTCGACTTCGCGCCGCCGACCGCCGCGCGCCCCGACCTCGACGCGGGGCAGGCGCGGTTCCCGGAGCTGACGCCGTCCGTGCTCCGCTACACGCTCGGCTTCCGCCTCGCGGCCTCCACGCTCAGCCTCGCGGTCGAGGGCACCTACTTCGGCGCGACGACGATCGCCGGCAAGGCCACGCCGGCCGCGGACGAGTACGCCGACGTGAAGCTCGCGCGCTCGATGGGCGTCGCCGGCCGCTTCGGCTGGGAGTTCTGACCTCACGGGGGCGCTCGGCGCGCCCCCGCCCCGGCGAGGCGGCTCGCCGGGGCCCCACCCCTGGCAGCAGGCCTTGCTCCGCCTGCGCGCCGGGCCGCTTCGCGGCCTGGCGCTTCGGCTTCGCAGGTTTCAGCCCTTCAGCGCGGCGAGCGCCTTCCCGGGCGCGTTCGTGATCACCGACGACGCGCCGAGCGCGGCGAGCCGGCGCAGCTCGTCCTCGCCGTCGACCGTCCAGACGTTCACGCCGAGGCCGCGGCCGCGCCAGGCGGCCATCCGCTCCGGGGTGACGAGCGCGCGGTCGGGGTGCACGGCGGCCGGCTGCAGCAGCCGGAGCCCGAGCGCGAGGCGGAGCGTCCACAGGCGAGAGCCCTCGACGAGCAGCCCCACCGGGATCTCCGGCGCGGCCCGCTTGAACGCGGCCACGAGCCACCAGTCGAAGGACGAGACGATCACCCGGTCCGCCGCCCGCGCCGCGCGGATCACCTCGGCCGCGGCCGGCGCCGCCTCGAGGTCGCTCCGGCCCCGGGACTTGAGCTCCACGTTCACGAAGGCGCCCGGCAGGGCCTCGAACACCTCCTCGAGGCGCGGCACCCGCTCGCCCGCGAAGCGGGGCGCCTTCCACCCGCCGGCGTCGAGCGCGCGCAGCTCCCGGAAGCTCGACCTGGGCACCGACAGCGGCGCGCCGCCGGTGCGCCGCATGTCCTCGTCGTGCACCACCACGAGCTCGCCCGTGGCGCAGCGCCAGACGTCGAGCTCCACGCCGTCCGCGCCCTGCTCCATCGCGAGCCGGAACGCCGCCAGCGTGTTCTCGGGGGCGTCCGCGCTCGCGCCGCGGTGGCCGAGCACCCGCGGACGGCCGTGGCGCGCGGGGCCGCCGCCCGCTATCCTGGGGTCAGCCGTCATGCTCGACATCGGGCTCATCGTCCTCTTCGTGGCCGTCCTGGTCCTCGTCCCGCTGCGGATCCCCGCCGCGGGAGACGCGATCGGCCGCTTCTTCGACCGGCGGCGCGCCCGCGGCGACGCCCGTCCGCCCGGCGAGGGCTGACCGCCGCCCGGCCGCCAGCCGCTCGGCGAACCCGCGGACGAGCGGGTGCACCGCGGGGTCCCGGGCCACGTCGACGAGGTCCGCCGCGGAGAGCGCCGGCACGAGCTTCACCGCGATCTCCGGCTCGGCGTAGGGGTTGCGCACCACCGCCATCGCGACCGCGGGGCGGGTCCGCCACCGCGACTCGAAGATGCAGCGGAGCGTCGCCGGCCGGCACGGCCGCCGGGCGCCGATGCGGACCACGAACGCCTCGGTGAGGAGCGGGTTCCGGAGCAGCTCCCGGACCACGACCGGCTCGCCCTCGGCCGCGAGCCGGGCGAGGAGATCGGGGTCCCGATGCGAGCGCGCGAAGGCCTTCTTGTGCCCGAGCGTGAGCTTCGCGAGGCGCTGGTCGGCCTTGTCCTTCGGCTCCTCGTAGGCGCGGAGCGGCGGCGGCGTGAGGAGGAGCGCCATCACCTCGGCGGCGCCGTCCTCCTGGGCCGCGGAGTAGAGGTCGGCGCGCCAGAGGTACGGGAGGTCCGGCTCGGGATCGGCGAGGGCCTGCGCCACGGCCGAGAGCGCGACCCGGGCGTCCACCGCGGGATCGCGCACGAGCGACGCGACGACGTGGAGCCCGTCGCGCGGTGGCAGCGCGCCGAGCGCGCGCGCCGCGGCGCGGGCGCGGATCCGGCCCTCCTCCAGCGCGGCGAGCCGCCGGGCGAGCGTCCGGGCCGCGTCGCCCGGATCGCCGGCGGCGAGCGTCACGGGCCGCCCCCCGGCGCGCCCTCCGCCACCGAGAGGCGCAGCGCCGCCCCCTCCACGTCGCGCGGGTAGTCGGCGATGGCCACGAGGAACGGCACCTCCTCGCCGGGCCGCACCTGGGTGGGCGCCCGTGCCTCGGCGGCCCGGGCGACCCCGGCGAGCGCGGCCGCGTCCGGGACCGCGTAGAGCTCCTCGGGCGTCGGCACCGCGCCCGCGAGCGCCCGGCCGCGCGCGACGACCTCGCCGCGCAGCACGACCTCGACGTTCACGGCGAGCGCCCGCACCGGCGCGGCCGCCCGCGACACCGCCCGCCCCCGCACGAACAGGAGCGGCGGTCCCTTCGCGCGCTCGTAGGCCCCGCTCGTCACCTCGACGACGGCGAAGGTGCCGAGGGGCTTGCCGCCGAGGGCCCGGAGCACCGCGGAGGGCCGGAGCGCGCCGGGCTCGAGCTTGCCGCGCGTGCGGACGAGCACGAGGAGCGCGGTCGCGAGCAGCACGAGCACGACGAGCGCGGCGGCGTTGAGGAGGATCTTGCGGATGCGCGAGGCGCGGCGGAGCCGCGGGAGCTTCTGCGCGATGGTGCGCGCGGCGAGCTCGGCCTCGCGCTCGTTCGCCTCCGGCGCCCGGACCCGCCCGCGGGCGGGCGCGGGCGGAGGCGCCGCGAGCATGGGCTCCGGCGCGAGGGCGGCGGTGCCGTGGACCGGCGTCGGAACCTCGGATTGCAGCGGCAGGCCCGGCGGCGGCTCGGTCGTCTCGGTGGCGAGCTTCAGGGCCGCGTCGTCGGGGCCGGCGTAGAAGGACTGCTCCTGGCGGCTCGTGGCCACCGCGGCCGCCACGTTCGCCTCGGCGGCCTCGGTGGCGGCCTCGAGCGCGGTCACCCTCGGGCGCGGCGCGGCGCGGGCGTCGAGCGCGAAGTCCGGGTCGGACGCCTCGCCCTCCGGCGGCGGCGGGGGCGGCGGCTCGACCATCCCGCCCATGAGATCCGAGAGGTCGGTGACCGGCAGCTGGGTCGGCGAGGCGATGGGCGGCGGGGTCGGCGCCATCGGCTCCGGGCCCGGCGGGCCGAGCGCGAACGGATCCGGATCCCCGCCGTGCGGCACGTCGTGACCTCCGAACGGGTCCGGGGGCGGCGCCGGAGGCGCCATGACGGCGGCGAACGGGTCGGCGTCGGGCGCGTGGCCCACGGGCGCCGCGGCCGCCGCGGCCGCGGCGAACGGATCCTCGAGCGACGGGACGCCGTGAGAAGGCTCTCCGGGCGACGCGAACGGATCGGCCCCGCCGAACGGGTCGGGTGTAGCGTGGAAGGCCGCACTGGCCGTCGGGGCCACGGAGCGTGCGGGCTCGAGGTCGATCTCGAACGCGCTCCGCGGCGGGACCTCTGGGGCGGGCGGCGGCGGCGCCTCGCGGGGCTCGGGGGTCCCCGGAGGCGGAGCCTCGATGGGCACGGAGCCCAGGTCGCGGTGTACGAGGAAAATCGTCTGGCAGCGCGAACAACGGACCTTTGCGCCGCGCGGACCGACCCGGTCGTCGGCCACCCGGAACTTCGCCTGGCATCGCGTGCAGACGACGATCATTCGTTCGGCCGGCCGCTCGGGCCCGCTTCGCGAGAGTACACGACGGGCGTCTTGACACCAAGCGCCAGCCCCTCAACAATCCCGTGCTATCGCGCACTTGGACTTCACCTCGGAGACCCCATGACCGAAGAGAGCGCTCCCGTCGCCGCCGCCGAAGCGCCCGCCCCCGCGCGCGAGCCGAAGATCATCAAGCGGTACACGAACCGCAAGCTCTACGACACCGTCGAGTCGCGCTACGTCACGCTCGACGAGATCGCCGAGATGATCAAGGCGGGCGCCGAGGTGAAGGTCATCGACAACCGGACGAAGGACGACCTCACGTCCGTCACGCTCGCGCAGATCATCTTCGAGGAGGAGAAGAAGACCTCGAAGATGAGCCTCGAGACGCTCCGGGATCTCATCCGCTACGGCGGCGAGGTCGCCCAGCGGCTCGTCGAGGGCGCGCGGGGCGACCTGCGCGGCAAGGTCGAGGCCGTCCGGGCCGTCGCCGAGCACCAGCTCGGCACGCTGCTCGAGCGCGGCGTCGCGACGGGCGACCGCGCGAAGGAGCTCGTCACCGCCTCCCAGGAGGCCGTCGCCGCCGTGCAGAAGCGGATCGACGAGCGCGTCCGCTCCGCCATCGAGGGCGTCTCCAGCATCGGGGAGGCGCGCCGCCAGATGGAGGAGATGGCGAAGCGCATCGAGGAGCTCGAGAAGCGCCTCGACGAGCGCAAGGAGTAGCCGCTCCCTGCCTGCTGCCCCCGCGCCGCGGAAAGGAACGGCTCAGGCCGCCCGCTCGGCGCGGCCGGCCCGGGCGATCTCGGCCGCGATGGCCGCGAGCTCGCGGGCGCCGCTCGACCGCGGGGCGTGCTCGAAGATGGTGCGCCCGTGGCTCTGGGCCTCGTCGATCTTCACGGACCAGCCGAGGACGGTGCGGGCGAGCTGGGTGGGGAAGTGCAGGCGGAGCTTCTCGAGGATCTCGGCCGCGAGCTGGGTGCGGCGGCTGAGGGTCGGGACGACCAGGGTGAGCTCGGGCGCGGTGCCCCGCTCCTCCCGCAGGGCCTCGAGGCTCCGGACGATCTCGGCGCAGCCGTCGAGCGCGAGGTAGGTGAGCGCGACCGGCACGACGAGCTCGCGCGCGCCCACGAGGACGTTCTCGGTGACGAGCGAGACCGAGGGCGGCGCGTCCACGAGCACGTAGTCCCACCGGCCCGGCGGCAGGGCGTCGAGGCGGCGGTCGAGCCGGTCGGCGCGGTCGGGCGCCGAGGCGAGCGCGACCGGGAGCGCCGAGAGCTCCTTGTTCGCCGGGGCGAGCTCGAGGTTCTCGATGGCGGTCGGCCGGGCCACCTCGCCGATCGCGGCGGTGCCCACGAGCCACTCGAAGACGGTGGGCCTCAGGCCCCGTACGTCCACGCCGAGCGACTTCCCGGCGTGGCCCTGCGTGTCCATGTCGACGACGAGCACCCGGTGGCCGCGCCCGGCGAGCCACGCCGCCACGTTCACGCAGAGCGTGGTCTTGCAGGTGCCGCCCTTCTCGTTGACGAACGCGATGCGCCGCACGGGTGGGCGCCTAGCGATCGATCGGGTCGTCCTCGCCGGCCCGCGGCGCGGGGGCGCGCCGGACCTGCTCGGACATGCCGTCGATCATCGACTCGAGCTCGTCGAGCCGCTGCCGCAGCGCCTCGACGTCCTCCTGGGACGGGAGCCGCGCCGCCTGGATGGCCTTCTGGAGCCCGCCCTCGACGGTGCGGCGGGCCTGGAGCGCACCGGTCACGAGCGTGCTCACGCCGGTGGTCACGGTCGGGCTCGCGAGCAGCTTCCCCACGACCTTGCCCACCCCCTCCTCGCCGGCGGCGAGCGCGCGGCGGAGCAGCGGATTCGAGAGCACGTCGGACAGCGGCATGTGTGGACTCATCCCCTCCCCGGGGTTAGCTTGTCAAGCCTCGTGGCCGCCCCCGACCCGCTCGATCGACGCCTCCTCGTCGTGACCGGCAAGGGGGGCGTGGGGAAGTCCACGGTGGCGGCCGCCCTCGCGCTCCGGGCCGCCCGCGCGGGCAAGAAGGTCCTCGTCTGCGAGGCCGACGCGCAGGAGCGGATCGCGCCGCTCCTCGGCGCGCGCCCGTCCGGGCCGATCGCCCACGAGGTCCGGCCGGGGCTCCACACCGTCAACGTGCAGCCGCCCGCGGCGATGCGCGAGTACGGCGTGATGGTCCTGCGCTTCAAGGCGCTCTACGACGCCGTCTTCGAGAACCGGGTGATGCGCTACTTCCTGCGCGCCGTCCCCGGCCTCGCCGAGCTCGTCATCCTCGGGAAGGTCCTCTACGAGGCGAAGGTCCGGGACCGCACGCCTCGAGGCGAGGAGGCGAAGCTCCGCTGGGACCTCGTGATCCTCGACGCCCCCGCGACCGGGCACGCGGTCCAGCTCCTGCGCGTGCCGCAGGCCCTCCTCGCGACGGTCCCCGCCGGGCCGCTCCACTCGGACGCGCAGTGGATGCGGGCGATGCTGACGGACGCCACCCACACCGGGATCGTGGTGGTCACGCTCCCCGAGGAGATGCCGGTCAACGAGGCGATCGACCTCGACCGCGAGCTCGCCGGGCTCGAGCTCCCGCGCGTGGCGCTCGTGGTGAACGCCATGCCCGCGACCCGCTTCACGCCCGCCGAGCGCGAGCGGCTCTCTCCGCTCGAGGCCGCGCCGCCCCCGGTGGGCCCCGCCGCGCGCGCCGCGGTGCTGCAGGCGCTCCGCGCCGAGATCGCCGGGCGGGAGCTCGCGCGCGCCCGGGAGTCGCTCGCGCTCCCGACCTTCGTGCTGCCGCTGCTCGGCCTGCCGGAGTGGGGCCCCGCCGCGGTGGACCGCGTCGCCGCGGAGCTCGGGAAGGGGGCCGCGCCGTGACCCGGCGGCCGGAGCTCCGCGCCGCGCTCGACCGGCGGCGCATCCTCGTCTGCGTCGGCTCGGGCGGGGTCGGGAAGACCACCGTCGCGGCCTCGGTCGCGGTGGAGCGCGCCCTCGAGGGCGGCAAGGCCCTCGTCTGCACCATCGACCCGGCCCGCCGGCTCGCGAACGCGCTCGGTCTGGGCGCGCTCGGCAACGCCGAGACCCGGGTGCCCGCCGAGGCGTTCCAGGCGGCGGGCCTGAAGCCGAAGGGCCAGCTCTTCGCGATGATGCTGGACGTGAAGCGGACCTGGGACGAGCTCGTGGCGCGCCACGCGCCCGACCCGGCGCGCCGCGACCGGATCCTGCAGAACCGGCTCTACCAGCAGATGTCGTCGGCCCTCGCCGGCTCCCAGGAGTACATGGCGATGGAGAAGCTCTACGAGCTCGCCACCGACCGCGACTACGACCTCATCGTGCTCGACACGCCGCCCACCGCGCACGCGCTCGACTTCCTCGATGCGCCGGACCGGATCCTCGACTTCGTCGGCAACGACGCCGCCCGGCGCGTGCTCGGGCCGGCGCTCGGCGCGGGGCGCCTGGGCCTGAGGCTCGCGCAGCTCGGCGGCGGCTACATGGCGAAGGTGCTCGCGCGGTTCACCGGCGCGCACGTGCTCGAGGACCTCGGCGAGTTCCTGCAGAACTTCCAGGGCATGTACGAGGGCTTCAAGGGCCGGGCCGCGGCGGTGCGGGCGCTCCTCTCCCGGCCCGAGGTGGGCTTCCTCCTCGTGGCCTCGCCGAGCCACGCCTCCATCGACGAGGCCATCGCCTTCCACGAGCGGCTCAGCGAGGAGGCCATGCCCGTCGCCGGCCTCGTCGCGAACCGCGTGACGCCGGACCTGTGGGAGGGCCGGGCCCCCCTGCCCTCCGCGGCGGACCTCGAGGGGCCGCTCCGCGCGGCGGGCGCCGGCGACGGAGCGCTCGCCCGCCGCCTCGCCGGGACCCTCGCGGACCACCAGGCCCTCGCGCTCGCCGAGCGCGCCGCCCTCGACCGGCTCTTCGCGTCGATGCCGGACGCGCCGCGGGTGGTCCTCCCGCGCCTCGAGACCGACGTCCACGACCTCGCGGGGCTCGCCAGGCTGGCGGAGCGGCTCTGATACTATCTCCACGGTGAAGCTCCCCCCGTTCGAGGTCCGGACCCCCGCCGCCGCCGCGCTCGTCGAGATCACCGGCGAGGTGCGCGCGGCCGTGCGCGCCTCGGGCATGCGCGCGGGGATCGCGGTGGTCTTCGTGCCGCACACCACCGCGGGCGTCACGATCCAGGAGAACGCCGACCCGGACGTGAAGCACGACCTCCTCCTCGCGCTCGAGAACGCCGTCCCCCACGCGGCGGCCCGCGGCCGCTACCGGCATGGCGAGGGGAACAGCGACGCGCACGTGAAGGCGTCGCTGGTCGGCAGCTCGGTCACCCTGATCGTGCGCGACGGCGACCTCGCCCTCGGCACCTGGCAGGGCGTCCAGCTCTGCGAGTTCGACGGCCCTCGCACCCGCTCCGTCTGGCTGGAGGTCATCCCCGGATGAACCGCACCCCTTTCACGCGCCTCGCCCCGGCGGCGCTCGCCGCCGCCGCGCTGGCCGCGGGCTGCGCGACGGCCCGCCAGGCCTCGGCGCCCGGCGCACCGCCGCCCGAGAAGGTCACCTTCGCGCCCGAGGAGGTGGTGGCGACGCCGCTCGACGTCGAGCTCGCCGGGAAGAACGACGAGGAGCTCTTCGCGATCGGCACGGCGGCGTACGCGGCGAAGGACTACCCGCGCGCGGCCGCCGCGTTCTCCCGGGTGGTCGACCTGCACCCTGCCTCGCGGCACGTCCCCGCCGCGCTCTACGACGCCGGGCTCGCCTACCAGCGCACGGAGCAGTGGTCGCTCGCGCTCGAGCGCTTCCAGGCCCTCGAGAAGGGCTGGACCGGGCCCGACGCGATCGAGGCCTCGTTCCGCATCGCGGAGTGCCTCTACCACCTCGACCGGCTCGAGGACGCTCGCACGAAGCTCGACCGGCTCGCCGCGCGCACCGATCTCCCCGCGAACGAGATGGTCCGCGCGCTCGTGCAGCGCGGGGTGGTCGAGCTCGAGCTCGAGCGCGGGGTGGAGGCGGAGTCGACGCTCAAGAAGGCGCTCGGGGTCTTCGAGACCGCCCGCGACCGCGCCCGCGTCGACGAGTACTTCGCCGCGCAGGCCGAGTACTACCTCGGCGAGGTCTACCGGACCTGGTTCCTCGCGCTGCCGCTCGACCCCTCGAAGGCCGAGGGCGACGCGCTCGAGGGGCAGCTGCGCGCGAAGGCGGAGATGCTCGTCGCCGCGCGCACGCACTACCTGAAGGCGGTCCGCTACCACGACGAGGCCTGGGCGGTGTCGTCCGGCATCAAGGTGGGCGAGCTCTACGACGCGCTCCGGTCGCAGCTCCTCGAGGCGCCGGTGCCGGCGGGCCTCACCGAGGAGCAGGCGGCCGCGTACCGCGCCGAGCTCAGGAAGGATCCGCGCCTGCGCGTGCTCCTCACGAAGGCGGTGACCGAGTACCGCGACAGCCTCTCCTACGCCGCCGCGACCGGCGTCGAGGTGCGGTACCTCGAGCAGGCCCGGGAGGCGCTGAAGCGCCTCGAGACCGCGCTCGCGGAGGGGGCGCGGGAGGGGACGTAGCCCCCGGGCCGTACCGCGCCGAACAGGGTCGCGTTCACCTCACCGCGACCGACCCACGGTCCGTCCGGCCGCACCCCGCCTTCCGGGCGGTCCCTCCACGTGCGGTTGAGGTACCGTGGGGCGGACGCGCACGGGAGTCCGGCCCTTGCACACCGACGGTCAACAGGGCTTCACCCGCAAGCTCGCCACGGCGAGCCGCGCGACGCCCGCCGTCGTCTTCGCGGTGGCGGCGGCGGCCACGCTGCTCCTCTGGCGCAGCGCGGACCAGCGCGCGCGGGAGACCCTGCGGCACACCCTCGAGCGCGCGGGCGGGGACATCTCGCTCCGGGTCCGCGAGCGGCTGGAGGACGACGAGCAGATCCTCCTCGGCGGGCTCGGGCTCTTCCAGGCGGGCGAGGTCGATCGCGGCGCCTGGCGGCGCTACGTGGCCTCGCTCCGCATGGAGCAGAAGTTCCCCGGCATCCAGGGCGTCGGCTACGCGGTGTGGCTCTCTGCCGCCGAGCTCGAGGCGCACCAGGCGGCGGTGCGGGCCGAGGGCTTCCCCGAGTACGTGGTCCGCCCCGCCGGCCCCCGGCCGCACCAGAGCAGCATCGTCTTCCTCGAGCCCTTCGACTGGAGGAACCAGCGCGCCTTCGGCTACGACATGTACTCGGAGCCGACGCGGCGCGCGGCGATGGACCAGGCCGCCGACTCGGGCGACCCGGCGCTCTCCGGCCCCGTCGTGCTCGTGCAGGAGACCGACGAGGAGCGCCAGGCGGGCGTGCTCCTCTACGTGCCCGTCTACCGCGCCGGCGCGCCCCAGGACTCGAGGGAGGCGCGCCGGGCCGCGCTGCGCGGCTGGGTGTACAGCCCCATCCGCGTCGGCAACCTCGTGCGCGCGTCCCTGCACGCCGTCCCCCCTCACCTCGCCTTCTCCGTCCACGACGCCGGCGGCGGCCAGCTCCTCCACGAGAGCCACCCGGCCTCGAAGGGCGGCCTGCCCGCCCCGGCGCGGGAGACCTACGCGGTCACCCAGCCCATGCTCGGACAGCGCTGGCGCTTCGAGTTCGCGGCGCTGCCCGGGTTCGGGGAGGAGCGCACGCTCGGCCGGCCCGAGGCCGTGCTCTGGACCGGGCTCGTGGCGAGCCTGCTCCTCGCCCTCGTCGGGCACCTCCTGCAGCGCTCCGCGCGCGAACGCGACCTCGCGGACGCGGCCGAGCACCGGCGGATCCTGTTCGAGGCCTCGGCCGACGGCATGGTGGTCCTCGACCCGGCCAACGGCCGGATCCTGGAGTTCAACACCGCCGCCCATATGCAGCTCGGGTACGCCCGCGAGGAGTTCGCCCGGCTCTCGGTGTCCGACCTCGAGGCGGTCGAGACGGCCGAGGAGACCCGGGCCCACCTCGCCGAGGTGCTCCGCACCGGGTGGGCGGACTTCGAGACCGTCCAGCGCACGAGGCAGGGCGAGCGCCGCCACGTCCACGTCACGGTCGAGATCGTGGAGGTGCTCGGCCAGCAGGTGTACCAGGCCATCTGGCGCGACGTGACCGAGCGCAGGCGGGCCGAGGACGCGCTCCGTGCGGCGCAGCGCCAGCTGCAGCGGCTCGGCGACAACCTCCCCGGCGGCTACGTCTTCCAGCTGGCCGTCACCCCCGACGGGACCCAGCGCTTCACGTACGTGAGCAACGGCGTCGAGCAGGTCCACGGGGTGAAGCCGGAGGAGCTCCTGCGCGATCCGCTGGCCGTCCTGCGGCTCGCGTCCGAGGCGGAGCGCGAGCGCGTGCGGGGGGTCGCGGAGCGGGCGCTGCGCAGCCTCGTCCCGTTCTCCACGGAGTTCGAGGTGCGCTCGCCGAAGGGCGACCGCCAGTGGATCCGCCTCAGCTCCACCCCGCTCTCGCTGCCGGACGGCGTGGTCCAGTGGGACGGCGTGGCGATCGACGTGACCGACCGGGTCCGCGCCGACGAGGACCGGCTGGTGGTGAGCAAGCTCGAGTCGACCGGGATCCTCGCGGGCGGCATCGCGCACGACTTCAACAACCTCCTGACCACGATGCGGCTGGGCGTGGACGTGGCGCGGACCCCGGGGCCGACGGCGGAGGAGGTGCGCGACGCGCTCGAGGAGGTGGTGCAGGCCATCGCGGCGGCGCGGGAGCTCACCCAGCAGCTCATCACCTTCTCGCGCGGCGGGGAGCCGGTCCGGCGGCGCGCCGAGCTCGAGCCCGTCGTGCGCGGCGCCGTGGCGCTCGCGCTGACCGGCACCGCGGTGTCCGGCCGGGTCACGGTCGCCCAGGGGCTCTGGCCCGCCGAGGTGGACACCGGCCAGCTCGGCCAGGTGGTGCGCAACCTCGTGCTCAACGCACGCGAGGCGATGCAGGGGCACGGCGTCGTCGCGGTCGCGCTCCGCAACGTCACCCTCGGCGCTGGCGAGCACGCCGAGCTCGTGCCGGGGCCCTACGTCGAGCTCGTGGTCTCGGACCAGGGCCCGGGGATCCCTCCGGACGTCCTGCCGCGGATCTTCGACCCCTACTTCTCGACGAAGCTACGCGGCCCGCAGAAGGGGATGGGGCTCGGCCTGACCATCTGCCACGCGGTCGTGCAGAAGCACGGCGGCGCGATCACGGCGGGGGCCGCCCCCGGCGGCGGCGCCTCGTTCCGCGTGCTCCTCCCGGCCCGGCCGGGAGAGGCGGCCGAGGCTCCGCCGGCGCTGGCGCGGCCGAAGGCGCCCGGGCACCGCCGGGGCCGGGTGCTGGTGATGGACGACGAGGAGGGCGTCCGCCGCCAGCTCGCCACCGCGCTCGGGCAGCTCGGCTGCGAGGTCCTGCTCGCCTCGGAGGGCGCCGAGGCCGTCGAGCGCTGGCGCGCCGAGGCCGCCGCCGGGCGGCCCCTGAGGCTCGCCATCTTCGACCTCACGGTGCGTGACGGCGTGGGCGGGCTCGAGGCGGCGCGGCGCCTGCACGCGGTGGATCCGGCCGCCCGCGCGGTGCTCATGAGCGGCTTCAGCGACAGCGCCGCGCTCGCGAACCCGGCCGCGTACGGCTTCGGGGACGCCCTCCCCAAGCCGTTCGACCTCGAGGGCCTCCGCGCGATGCTCGCGCGGAACCTGCCCGCCTGAGCCGGACGCACCTCGGCGCCGGTCACCGCGCCGCCGGGCGAGGCAGGATCGGTCGCAGCCGCGTGCGCCCGTAGGCGACGAAGGTCGCGAGCGCGAGGAGCACCGCCGTCGTCCCGGCGGAGCTCCACTCGTGGCGCCACAGGTGGAAGACCGACGCGCTCGCGGTGACGATCATCACCCCGGCGGCGGCCGCCGGGACGAGCCGGGGCAGGACCCGGGTCACGCCGGGCAGGATGATCCCCACGGCCGCCGAGACCTCCGCGACGCCCAGGAACAGCTGGAACCACCTCGGCAAGTTCGCGTTCATCTGCACTGCGACCTCCGGAGGCGGCGCGAGGAAGAGCCACCCGTGGGCGAGGAAGGCCAGCGCCAGGAGGACCTGCAGGATCCAGAGCACCACGTTCACGCGCGCACCCCTCTCGAGGACGTTTCGAGCCTCTCGACCGGGTTCGACGCTCCGGCACCCGTTGACTCATCGCAGCGTGAGGCGCCGGTCACACGGGTTTGACGGGTATGCCCGGCCCGCCTAAGAAGCCATCCTGCGAAGCCTTCCCTCACCCGAGGCCCCATGACCTTCCTCGCCATCGCCTGGCTGCCCATCGTCGTGTCCGCGGTGCTCGTGTTCGTGGTCTCCGCGATCGCCAACATGGCGCTCCCGCACCACCGCAAGGAGTGGGCCTCGGCCCCGGACCAGGCCGCCCTGCAGGCCGCCCTGAAGGACGCCACGGCGGGCCGGTACGTGTTCCCCGACCCCGGGGATCCCGCGCAGCGCGGCACGCCCGAGTTCCAGGCGCGCTGGGCCGCGGGCCCCTCGGGTTTCCTCACCGTGATGCCGCGGGGGCCCATGTCCATGGGCCGCAACCTGGGCCTCACGTTCCTGCTCGAGCTCGTGATCTCCTTCTTCGCGGCCTACGTCCTCTGGCGGGCCTTCGGCGCCGCGGGCCCCGGCTACCACGCGGTGTTCCGGATGACCTTCACGCTGGGCCTCATGGCCTACGCGCTCGCGCCGGGGTTCGACACCATCTGGTTCGGCAAGACGTGGCGCGCGTGGGCGAACACCGCGATCGACGGGGTGCTCTTCGCGCTCGTCATGGCGGGCACGTTCGGGTGGCTCTGGCCCCGCTGAGCCGGACCGCGTGAGGTCGCTGTGAGGCCCCAGCCCACGCGGTGGGCGATGGGCAGGAACGCGAAGCCGAGCGCCAGGCCGAAGAACGCGCGCTACACCGTGACCGGCTCGCGGTACATCGAGTCGAGCTCCGCCTTGTAGCGCTGCTCGATCGCCTTGCGCTTCAGCTTCTGGCTGGGCGTGACCAGCCCCTCGCCCTCGGTGAACTCGCGGGGGAGGACCGTGAACTTCTTCACGGTGGCGAACTTCGGGAGCGTGGCGTTGAGCTTCTCGAAGAGCTTCTGCACCTCGGCCCGGAGCTCGGGCAGCTTCACGAGGTCCTCGGCCGCGCCGGTCTTCCCCTGCGCGGTGGCCCACTTCCGGAGCGCCTCGGGGTCGAGGGTCACGAGCGCGGTGCAGTAGTTCCGCCGGTCGCCGTGCACCACCACCTGGGAGAGGAGCGGCGAGTAGGTCTTGATGCGCTGCTCGAGCTCGGTGGGCGCGATGTACTTGCCGCCGGAGGTCTTGATGAGGTCCTTCTTGCGGTCGGTGATGGTGAGGAACCCGTCCGCGTCCACGTTCCCGACGTCGCCCGTGTGGAGCCAGCCGTCGGCGTCGAGCGCCTCCCGGGTCTGCTCCACGAGCCCCTTGTAGCCGCGCATGATCCACGGCCCGCGCATGAGGATCTCGCCGTCCTCGGCGATCTTGACCTCCATGCCGGGGAACGGGGGGCCCACGGTGCCGACCTTCCTTCGGCCGAGCAGGTTCGCGTGGGTCGCCGCCGAGGACTCGGTGAGCCCGTAGCCCTCGAGGATGATGACCCCCATCGCCTCGAAGAACTCGGCGATCTCCCGCGACAGCGGCGCCGAGCCCGAGACGAAGAACTGGAGCCGGCCGCCGAAGAGGCCGCGGACCTTCTGGAACACGAGCCGGTCGGCGAGGGCCTGCTGCGCCGCGAGCGCGATCCCGGGCGCCTCGCCGGCGCGCCGGGCGGCGGCGTGGGCCTTCCCGACGCCGACGGCCCACTCGAAGAGCGCCGCCTTGACCCCGCCGCCCTCGCGGGCGTTCGTGACGATGCGCGCGTGCACCTTCTCGAAGATGCGGGGCACCGCGCAGACGAAGGTGGGCCGGACCACGCCCAGGTTCTCGACGATCTTCTCGATGCGCCCGTCGACGGCCGTCGGGAACCCGATCCGGAGCTGGGCGGTGCCGATCATCTTCCCGAACACGTGCGCGAGCGGCAGCCAGAAGAACTGCACCGCGTCGGGGTGCGAGAGGATGCCGGAGGCCTCGATGGACCGGGACTGCTCGACCCAGCAGCGGTGGGTGAGCTCGACGCCCTTCGGCCGGCCGGTCGTGCCGGACGTGTAGATCATCGTGGCGAGCGCGTCGTTCCGGATGGCCGCGCACGCCTCCTCGAACGCGCCCGGGCTCGCCTGGTCCGCGGCGCGCCCCTTCTCCTCGAGCTCCGCGAAGGTCAGCACCCAGCCGTCGGGCGTCGCCCTCCCGTCGAAGGTGACGACGTGCTTCAGCGCGGGGAGCTCCCCGCGGCGCGACTGGAGCTTCGCGACCTGCTCGTCGTTCTCGGCGAAGGCGACCACCGCGCCGGAGTCGGAGAGGATGAAGGCGCACTCCTCCGGGAGCGTGTTCGGGTAGATGGTGCTCGTGGCCGCGCCGGCGCAGAGGATGCCGTAGTCGGCGAGGAGCCACTCGATGCGGGTGGAGGAGAGGATGGAGCAGACCTGCTCGCTCCGGACGCCGAGCGCCTTCAGCCCCGCCGAGACCGCGCGCACGCGGGCCTCGGTCTCCTTCCAGGTGAGGCTCCTCCAGCCGCCGTTCGCCGGGTACCGGAAGGCCTCCACGTCGGGCGTCCTGCCGACGCGTTCGAGGAAGAGCTCTGGGACGTTGCGGGGCTCGGCCATGGGTGTCTTCTCCTCCGGAGCGTGGCGACTCTAGATCGCCGCCCGGGCCCGGAGGAACGACAAGTCCGGGACTTCCCGCCGGTTTCCGGTTTCCCGCACCCACGTCCGCTTTGACGGACAGAGGCGACAGATCCGCGCAGCCCTTGACGAACCTTCCTCCGTTACTTAGGCTGCTCGTCCTAAATAACGGACGACCCCCGACGACGGGCAACGACGTCCAGACGACGCAGCACGGAGAGCACGACCATGGCCCTGCCGCCCAGCCGCAAGCCCCGCTTCGAGACCCTCCAGGTGCACGCCGGCGCCGACCCCGCCCCCGGCACCAACGCGCGCGCGGTGCCGATCTACCAGACGACCTCCTACACCTTCGACTCGCCGGAGCACGGCGCCAACCTCTTCGCGCTGAAGCAGTTCGGGAACATCTACACCCGCATCATGAACCCGACGCAGGACGTCTTCGAGAAGCGGGTGGCCGCGCTCGAGGGCGGCGTCGCGGCGCTCGCGGTGGCGTCGGGCCACGCGGCCCAGTTCCTCGCCATCACCACCTTCGCGCAGGCGGGCGACGAGATCGTCTCCTCCTCGAAGCTCTACGGCGGCACCTACAACCAGTTCAAGGTCACCCTGCCCCGCCTCGGCATCAAGGTGCGGCTCGTCGACCGCCCGGACGACCTCGCCGCCTGGAAGGCGCAGATCAACGCGAAGACGAAGGCGCTCTACGTCGAGACCATCGGCAACCCGGGCTACGACATCCCGGACTTCGAGGCGCTCGCGGCGCTCGCCCACGAGAACAAGATCCCGCTCGTCGTCGACAACACCTTCGGCACCGCGGGCTACCTCGCCCGGCCCATCGACCACGGCGCCGACATCGTCGTCGAGTCGGCCACGAAGTGGATCGGCGGCCACGGCACCTCCATCGGCGGCGTGATCGTCGACTCCGGGAAGTTCGACTGGGGCGCGTCGGGCAAGTTCCCGCTCTTCACCGACCCCGCGCCCGGCTACCACGGCCTCGTCTTCTCCGAGGTGTTCGGCCCGAAGGGGCCGTTCGGCAACATCCAGTTCGCCATCCGCGCCCGCGTCGACGGCCTGCGCGACCAGGGCCCCGCGATCTCGCCGTTCAACAGCTTCCTCTTCCTGCAGGGGCTCGAGACCCTCTCGCTCCGCGTGCAGCGCCACGTCGACAACGCGCTCGCGCTCGCCCGCTGGCTCGAGCACCACCCGCAGGTCACGTGGGTCTCCTACCCGGGCCTCGAGTCGCACCCGCACCACGCCCGGGCCCGCAAGTACCTCAGGAACGGCTTCGGCGGCGTGCTCTCCTTCGGCGTGAAGGGCGGCCTCGAGGCGGGGAAGAAGTTCATCGGCGCGGTGAAGCTCGCTTCCCACCTCGCGAACGTCGGCGACGCCCGCACCCTCGTCATCCAACCCGCCTCGACCACGCACAGCCAGCTCTCCGAGGCGGAGCAGCAGAGCGCCGGCGTCACCCCCGACCACGTCCGCGTCTCGCCGGGCCTCGAGCACATCGACGACATCAAGGAGGATTTCGAGGAGGCGCTGGCGGCCACGCGGTGAACCGGAGCCTCTCCGTGCCATCCCGAGCGTAGCCGCGGCCCCAGGCCGCGGCGGAGTCGAGGGACGAGGAGGCGCTGGCCGCCACGAAGTAGGACCCCCGCCGGGCCGTGCGCGCGGACCCATCCCTGGACAGGTAGGAGCGGACACCCACACCGCTTCCACCTGCCCGGGAGGTCGCAATGCTCCGGAAGATCCTGCTCGCCGCCGTCGCGATCGTCGTCCTGTTCCTCGGCTTCGTCGCGACCCGGCCGTCGACCTACGCGGTCGAGCGCCAGACCACCGTCGCCGCCCCGCCCGCGGTGGTCTATGCCGAGCTCGCCGACTTCCACCGCTGGGAGGCCTGGTCCCCCTGGGCGAAGCTCGACCCGAACGTGAAGAACACCTACGAGGGCCAGCCCGGCGCGGTCGGCTCGAAGCAGGAGTGGTCGGGCAACAAGGACGTCGGCCGGGGGCGCATGACGGTGAAGGACGCCCGCCCCGGCGAGCGGCTCGGCATCGACCTCGAGTTCATCGAGCCGTTCGCGTCCCGCGCCGACACCGACTTCGTGCTCTCGCCGGACGGCGCCGGCACGCGCGTCTCCTGGAAGATGGCCGGCACCATGGGCTTCATGGAGAAGGCCTTCGGCGTCTTCATGAACATGGACGCGATGATCGGGAAGGACTTCGAGAAGGGGCTCGCCCAGCTCAAGGCGGTGGCGGAGAAGGAGGCGTCGCGTCCGGCGCCGGTTCCGGCGGCGGCTCCGTAGGCGAGGGCGGCGGCTCCGGCGGACCCGCGATGGCGGCCTCGTCGAGCCGCACGAGGCCGGTCGCGCCCACGATCGCGACCGAGCGGAAGAAGAGCCCGACCACCGGGATCGCGCAGAGCGCGCCGACGGCGAGGCCGAACCCGAGCGTCTCGACGCGGCGGCGCTCGGTCTCGTGGACCTCCTCGTGCCACGGCAGGGTCAGGCGCGCGAGGAACCGGCCCATCCAGCCGAGCGGCCGGAGCAGCCGGTGCTTCGCGCCGCCCCAGGCGAGGAGCCGTGCGTACCAGGGCTTCGGCCCGCCCCGGCGCGGCCCGGGGATGACCTCGATCGGCAGCTCGAACGCGTCGATCACCACCCAGTAGAACGCCCAGATCGCCGCGAGCGCGGCGGCCTCCTGCTTGCCGAACGGCAGCGCCCGGACGACCACGAGGAGCGGCGCGAGGCCGATCGACACCACGATCGCCTGGCGCACCGCCTTCACGAACTCGTGCACGACCATCCGCGGGTAGCGCACGCCCGCGAACGCCTCCTCGCCCGGGCTCATGCCGAGCACGCGCCGCGCCTCCAGCGCGACCCGGACCCACATCCGCTGGAGCAGGGTCGGCGGCATCGAGGAGAGCGCGACGAAGGTCGCGAGGTAGGCCTGGAAGGTCGGCAGCACCTTGCCGTCGCCGTCGGTGGCCTCGCCGGTCGCGAGCGCGGCGAGGACGCCGCAGCCGACGAGCGTGAGGAGGGAAGGCACGAGCGCCGCGCGCCGGAGCGCCCGGTCGGTCGCGACGAGCCGGGCGCCGCGCACCACCTGGGCCACGCCGAACAGCGCGCGCCCGAGGACGTCCGGGCGGGGCACGGCGTCGGCGTTCGCGGCGTACCAGCCCACCGCGGGCGCGAGGTCGCGCCAGCCCGCGACCGCGGGGCCGACGGGGGACGTCGCGAGGGCGGCCGGAGCCCCCTCGCCCGCGCCGGGCGCGAGCGCGCTCACCGGAGCGCTCCCAGGAAGCTCTCGCCGACGCCCGTTGACAGCCCGAAGAACTCGGCCACCGTCGCGCCGAGGTCGGCGAACGAGCGCCGCGTGCCGAGCGCGCCGCCGCCGCGGCCCGGCGCGTGGACGACGAGCGGGACGTACTCGCGGGAGTGATCGGTGGATGGCGTGGTGGGGTCGCAGCCGTGGTCGGCGGTGATGGCGGCGACCTCGCCCGGCCGGAGCTTCCCGAGGAGGCCCGGCAGCGCCCGGTCGAGCTCCTCGAGCGCGCGCGCGTAGCCGGCGGGGTCGTTCCGGTGGCCGTAGAGCATGTCGAAGTCGACGAGGTTCACGAAGACGAGGCCGTGGTCCACCCGGTCGAGGAGCGCCGCGGTCTTCGCGAGCCCGTCGGCGTTGCCCTCGGTGTGCACCTCGTCGGTGATGCCCTTGTGGTCGAAGACGTCCGGGATCTTGCCCACCCCCACGACCGGCACCCCCGCGGCGACGAGCCCCTCGAGCACCGTGGGCGCCGGCGTCGCGAGGGAGAAGTCCTTCCGGTTGTAGGTGCGGACGTACCGCCCCGGCGTGCCCACGAACGGCCGCGCGATGACCCGCGCGACGCGGTGGCGGTCGAGCTGCGCCCGCGCGATCTTGCACCAGCGGTAGAGCTCCTCGAGCGGCACGGTCTCCTCGTGCGCCGCGATCTGGAAGACCGAGTCGGCGGACGTGTAGACGATGGGCTTCCCGGTCCGCTGGTGCTCCTCGCCCAGCTCCTGGATGATCGCCGTGCCGCTCGCGGCGCGGTTCGCGAGCACGCCGGGCACGCCGGTCGCGGCCACGAAGGGCTCGATGATCTCCGGCGGAAAGCCGTCCGGGAACGTGGCGAGCCCCTCCCGCAGCACGACGCCCATCATCTCCCAGTGGCCGGTGATGGTGTCCTTGCCCTCCGACCGCTCGGCCATCTTGCCGTGGAAGCCGGCGGGCGCGGGGTCGGCGGGCACGCCGAGGATCGAGGTCGTGTGCCCGAGCCCGAGCCGCCCCAGGTTGGGGAGCGCGAGCCCGCCCACCGCGCGGCTCGTGTTGCCGAGCGTGTCCGAGCCGGCGTCGCCGTACGCCGCCGCGTCCGGCAGCTCGCCGCAGCCCACCGAGTCCGCCACCAGGATGACGAAGCGCTTCCGATCCACGCCGCCATCTTAGCCGGGCGGCGGAGGCCGCGCCGCTCCCCGGCGGTCAGGGCCCGAACGCGACCCCGACGCCCAGGAAGAAGAGCGGACCCCAGGTCACCTCGGCGGACGGGTTCCCGCCCGACGGCTGCGTGACGAAGCCGAGCTGGCCCACCAGGCTGGACCTCGGCGCGACCGGGTAGAGCCCCTCGACCAGCAGGCCGAGCCCGAGGCCGTGGGCGTCGTCGGCGCCCTTCGCGTCGATCCAGTCGAGCTGGTAGAGGACGTTCACGCCGACCTTGAAGTGGATGGCCCGCGGGTCCCCGAGGAGCACCTTGAGCGAGGCGCCCAGGCCCGCGGCCTTCGCGCCCACGTCGAGCTCGGTGAGCGTCGTCGCGGTGTACTGGGCCACGAGCCCGGCGGAGAGCCGCGGCGCCACCCGGTAGTCGAGGCCGAGGTTGGCCCCGAGCCCGACGCCGGTGTCCCAGGTGTACGGCTCCACGTAGATTGCGCCGGGGATCACGAGGGCGGCGGCCGCCGTGAGCTCGAGGGCGCCGGGGTCCTCGGCGGCCGCGGGGCGCGGCGCGAGGGTGACGGCGAGGGCGAGGCCGAGGGAGACGAGGTGCGCTGGCGTCATGGGCTCCTCCTCAGAGGCGCCCATCATCGACCGCGCGGGGTCCCCCGCCCGCGGTGGCACATCGCCTCGCCCCACCGGGCCCGCCTCCGGTGGGGGTGCGCGCCAAAGTGTTGCCGGCGAGTGAACCCGCGCCTAGAACCCAGCGATGACCCTCCTCCTCTGGGTGTCCTCGATCGTCGCCGCGGCGGCACACGTCCTCTTCTTCCTGGAAGAGAGCGTCTGGTGGATGAAGCCGTCGATCCACCAGAAGACCTTCGGCATGTCGCTCGAGAAGGCCGAGATCGTCCGGCAGTTCGCGTTCAACCAGGGCTTCTACAACCTGTTCCTCGCGTTCGAGATCGCCGTCGGCCTGTGGCTCCTCTCCGCCGACCAGCTCGTCGCGGGGACGGCGCTCGTTGCGTTCGCCTGCGCGTCCATGCTCGGGGCGGCCCTCGTCCTCATCGCGTCCAACCGGCACTTCTGGTTCGGCGCGGTCGTCCAGGGGGTCCCCCCGGCCCTGGCGCTCCTCGCGCTCGCGCTGCAGAAGTAGCCCTGCCCCCGAGCGCCGGCCCGGGCCGGAAAGTCCATGGCCCGCCCGCCCCACGGAGAAGGCGGACGGGCCATGGTGGGAACGCCCGGAGTGCGGGCGCAGGCCAGCCGCTACGCGGCGGCGGTGTAGCCCTCGTCGGCCTTCGCCTTCCCGCGGAACACGCGGTACGCGAAGATCGTGTAGCCGATGACGACCGGCACGCCGAGGAGCGCGATGACGAGCATCGTGGTGAGCGTCCGCGGCGAGGAGGACGCGTTGTAGACGGTGAGGCTCTTCTCGAGGCCCAGGCTCGACGGGACGAGCACCGGGAAGGCGTTCGCCGCGACGGTGAGCAGCCCCGCCACGATGACCACCGAGGACGAGAGGAACGCTCGGCCGCTCTTGCCGGCGCGGGTGAAGACCGGCACGCCGACGAGGCCCGCCGCGAGGACCACGAGCAGCACGAGCGTGAGCGGGTTCGAGAGCCGCCCGAAGAGGAACGGCGAGCCCACGTAGCTCCAGGCGGTCGCGGCGAGGAAGAGCGCGACGAACGCCGCCCAGGCGCCGACCGCGACCTTCGCCATGCGCGCCTCGAGGGCGCCCTCCGACTTCATGCGGAGGTAGACCGCCCCGTGCATCACGAACATGGCGAGCGAGACCAGGCCCACGAGGATCGAGTACGGGTTGAGGAGGCCGAGGAAGCTGCCCTTCCAGACCGCGCCCGTGTCGACCGGGACGCCGTGGAGCACGTTGCCCACCGCGACGCCGAAGAGGATGGCCGGGAGGAGGGAGCCGAGCCCGAAGGCGAGGTCCCAGGCGCGCTTGTGCTCCGGCATCGCCGCGCGGAACTCCATCGACACGGCCCGCGCGATGAGCGCCACGAGCACGAGCACCAGGGCGAGGTAGAAGCCGCTGAACACCGTGGCGTAGACGACCGGGAAGGCCGCGAAGAGCGCGCCGCCGCCGGTGAGCAGCCACACCTCGTTGCCGTCCCACACCGGGCCGACCGCCGCGACGTGGACGTCGCGCTCGGCCTCGGACTTCGCGAAGAGGGACAGGGCGCCGATGCCGAGGTCGAAGCCGTCGAGCACCGCGTAGCCGGCGATGAGCACACCGACGAGCACGAACCAGATCAGGTTGAGGTCCATGGCAGTCTCCCGGTTACGCGGCCGCCGCGGCGGCGAGCTTCGTCTTCTTGATCATGAGGGTGAGCCAGAGCGCGCCCAGGCCGAGGTAGATCGCGGTGAAGAGGATGAACGACGTGAGGAGCTCGGGCGCACCCACCGTCGCCGAGTGCGCGACGGCCGTGCGCAGGCCGGCGAAGGCCGCGCCGTCCGCCTGCGTGCCGGGGTGGACGATCCAGGGCTGGCGCCCCACCTCCGCGGCCACCCAGCCGAGCTGGCACGCGAGCACCGGCAGCGGGATGGACCAGACGAGCGCCTTCAGGACCCTCGGGCTCTCCTCGAGCTTGCCCTGCGCGAGCCGGACGGCGGCGAGCGCCATGATCACGATGAACCACATGCCGAGCGCGACCATGTTGTGGAACGAGACGAAGGTGAGCCAGAGCGGCGGCCGCTCGTCCTCGGGGAAGGCGTCGAGCCCCTTCACCGGCGCGTTGAAGTCGCCGAACGCGAGCCAGGACAGGAGGCCCGGGATCTCGATGGCCGCGGCGATGTCCGGCTTCGGCGGCGGGCCGCCGGACCTGAACGGCACGCCGAAGACCACCATCGGCGCCTTCGCGTCCTGGGTCACGTAGAGCCCCTCGATGGCGGCGAACTTCGCGGGCTGGGTGTGCGCGACCTGCTGCGCGTGCATGTGGCCGAACGGCATCGCCTCGAGGACCGCGAAGACGAGGCCGTAGGCGACGCCGATGCGGACGCCCTTCTTCGCGAAGCCGGCGGCGCGGTTCCTGAGGAGGTGCCAGGCCGAGACGCCGGCGACGATGAAGGCGCCGGTGACGAGCGCGGCCGTCACGGTGTGGAGGTAGCGGGGCATCGTGGAGGGGTTGAACACCGCGTCCATGAAGCTCGTGAGCTCGGCCCGCTGCCCGCCGCCGGGCAGGTCCACCACGTGGAAGCCGGCCGGGGTCTGCTGCCAGGAGTTCGCGACGATGATCCAGAACGCCGAGAGCGTCGAGCCGACCGCCACCATCAGCGCCGAGAACCAGTGCATCCGCTTCGAGAGGCGGCTCCGGCCGAAGAGGTAGAGCCCCATGAACGTGGACTCGAGGAAGAACGCGAAGACGCCCTCCGCCGCGAGCGGCGCGCCGAAGATGTCGCCGACGAAGGTGGAGTAGCGGGCCCAGTTGGTCCCGAACTGGAACTCCATGACGATGCCGGTGGCGACGCCGACGGCGAAGGTGATGGCGAGGAGCTTGCCGACGAGCTGGGCGAGCTTCCGGTACTCGGCGTCGTCCTTCTTCCAGCCGAGCCACTCGGCGACGACGACCATCCACGCGAGCCCGATGGAGACGGGCGGGAAGATGAAGTGGAACCCGACGGTCACGGCGAACTGCAGCCGGGCGAGGAACAAGGCGTCCATGGTGGATCTCCGGGTATGTGATCCGGATCGGCCTGCTGCGGCGCCTCGCCGCAGTTCCCTGCTTCACCGCTCCGGATGCACCGCCGGTAGAGCAAGC
Organism: Anaeromyxobacter sp.; assembly: GCA_046351695.1. GTDB lineage: Bacteria > Myxococcota > Myxococcia > Myxococcales > Anaeromyxobacteraceae > Anaeromyxobacter. The sequence continues at coordinate 199,540 of JAXLYA010000008.1, forward strand.
GCGGTGCCGCGGGACGCACCGCGTCGGTTCGCGGGGTTGCGCGCGCGGCGCCTGCGCGGCGCGGTCACCTGGGGTGAACGACCCCACGGGCGAGGTGGGATCGACGTGTACGTTTTCTCCGGGTCCCGCGACGAGACGCCGCGCCTCCGTTCGTCCCGAGCCTGTCGAAGGACGAACGGCCGGAGGTGCGCCTACGCGGGCTGCTCCTCCGCGTCCTCCTCCGCCTCGGCCTCCGGCCCGGGCCGCAGGGGCCCCACGAGCCCGTACGTGCGGATCTTGGAGAAGAGCGTGCGCCGGTCGATGCCGAGCACCCGCGCCGCCGCCGAGCGGTTCCAGCGGCACAGCCCCAGCACCCGCTCCACGTGCTCGCGCTCGACCTCGGCGAGGGTGAGGGCGGCGTGCGGGGCCGGGGCGCCCGGCTCGTCGGAGGGCGCGGGCGCGCGCAGCGCCGCGGGCAGGTCGGCGACGTCGATGCTGCGGCCGCGCGCCGAGACGAGCGCCCGCTCCAGCACGTTGCGGAGCTCGCGGACGTTGCCCGGCCAGCGCTGCCGCGCGAGCGCCTCGAGCGCCGCCTCGGTGAGGCCGCCCGCCGCGAGCCCCCGCTCGCGCGCGATCTCGAGGAGGAGCCCGTCGGCGAGCGCCGGGACGTCCTCCGGGCGCTGGGCGAGCGCCGGCATCTGGATGCGCAGCACGTCGAGCCGGTAGAAGAGGTCCTCCCGGAAGGAGCCGCGCTTCACCTGGTCCTCTAGGTCGCGGTTCGTCGCCGCGATCACCCGGAGGTCCACCCGCACGGGCCGCGGGGCGCCCACCGGCGTCACCTCGCCCTCCTGGAGGGCGCGCAGGAGCTTCGCCTGCGAGGGGAGCGGGATCTCGCCGACCTCGTCGAGGAAGAGCGTGCCGCCGCTCGCCTGCTCCATGAGGCCGACCTGGTTCGTCACCGCGCCGGTGAAGGCGCCCTTGCGGTGCCCGAAGAGCGTGCTCTCGAAGAGCGCCTCCGGCACCGCCGCGCAGTTCACCGGCACGAAGGGGCCCGCCGCGCGCGGGCCCTCGAAGTGGATGGCCCGCGCCGCGAGCTCCTTGCCGGTGCCGCTCGGGCCGGTCACGAGCACCGTCGCCGAGACCGCCGCCGCCTCCCGGATCGCCTCGCGCACCGCCTTGATGCCCGGCGACCGGCCGAGGAGCCGGTCGGCCGAGCCGCGCGCCTTGACCGCCTTCCTCAGGCCGTCCACCTCGCCGACGAGCGCCACCTCGCGGGCGGCGTTGCGCAGCACCGCCGCGATCTCCTCGACCCGGAACGGCTTCGTGACGTAGCTGTACGCGCCGGCGCGCATCGCCTCGACCGCGTCGTCCACCGAGCCGAAGGCGGTCATGAGGACCACCTTCACGACCGGCCAGCGCTCGCGGACCTGGGCGAGCAGCGTGCGCCCGTCCATGCCGGGCATGCGCACGTCCGAGAGGACCACGTCGGCGGGCAGCTCCTCGAGCGCGCCGAGCGCCGCCGCCGCCCCCCGCACGCCGCGGACCGCGTAGCCGAGCCGCTCGAGGTGGCTCGTGAGGATCTCGAGGAGGCGCGCATCGTCCTCGACGACGAGCACCGACAGCACGCGGCCGACCATCTCAGGCAACCTCCCGCGGCGCCTGCGGCGCCGGGTTCGCGGCGCCGGGCGGCGCCGCGGGCAGCTGCACCGCGAAGCTCGCGCCGCCGAGCGCGCCCGTCCCCACCACCATGTCGCCGCCGTGGCTCGCCACCACGCGGGCGCAGACCGCGAGGCCGAGGCCGGTGCCGTCGGGCCGCGTCGTGAAGAAGGGGTCGAAGATGCGCTCGCGGATCGCCTCGGGCACGCCCGGCCCGTCGTCCTCGACCTCGATCCGCACGCCCGGGCCGCCCGCCGTCACCGCGTGGGCGCGGACGGCGACCCGGCCGCCCTCCTTCACGGCCTGGGTCGCGTTGAGGACGAGGTTGAGGAGCACCTGCTGGAGCTCGTCGGGATCGGCGAGCACCTCGGGGAGCCCGGCCTCGAGGTGCCGCTCCACCTGCACGCGCTTGCGGCCGAGGGGCACCGACAGGAACGAGAGGACCCGCTCGACCGCCTCCGGCACCGCCACCGCCGAGCGGCCGCCGCCCTTCGCGCGGGCGAGGGAGAGGAGCTCGCGCACGAGGCGGCTGATGCGGTCGGTCTCGGCGACGATCTGCTTCAGCCGTTCCCCGTGCGCGGCGGGGACGCCGTCGAGGAGCAGGTACTCGGCGGTCGCGCTGATGACGTTGAGGGGCGTGCCGATCTCGTGGGCGAGGCCGGCGGCCAGGCTGCCGACGGTGGCGAGCTTCTCGGAGCGCATGATCTGACGCTCGAGCCGCTGGGTCGCCGAGACGTCCCGGGCCACGAGCGCGATGCCCGAGGGCGCTCCGCCGTCCGTGCCGAGGAGCTGGGCGGAGAGCTCGACCGCCACCGGCTCGCCGGAGGCGTCGAGCCACTCCATCCGCCGCCCGTGCACCGGCTTCCCTCCCGCGACCGTGGCGAGCACGTCCCCGACGGCCTTCGCGCCCGCGACCTCGGCGAGGGGGCGCCCGTGGACGCCGCCGGCGGGCCGCCCGAGGAGCTGCTCCGCGGCGCGGTTCCAGCTCGTGATGGTGCCGGAGAGGTCGGTCCCGACGATCGCGTCGGCGGCCTCGCGGTTGATGTGCGCGAGGAGCTGCTCCTGGGTCGCGACCCTCAGGCGCAGCTCCTGCAGCGCGGACACGTCTCGCACGAGCACCGAGCGGCCGATCCGCGTGCCGCGCTCGTCGCGCAGCGCCACCGCCGAGAGCGCGACCGGCACGCGGCGGCCGTCCTGCGCGAGCCGGACCGTGTCGAAGCGCATCACGCTGCCCTCGTACGCCACCTGGGCCGCGACCACCCGCTCCTCGCCGCGCCGGTCCTCGGGGACGATGAGGTCGATGCGCTTGCCGAGCGCCTCCTCCTGCCGCCACCCGAAGATCGCCTCCGCCTCGTCGCCCCAGGAGACGATGCGCTCCTCGAGGTCGACGACGATCATCGCGCCGCCCATGGCGGCCGCGGACTCGGAGGCGAGGCGGCTGCGGCCGCCGGCGAGCCCGGGCGCCACGTTCGCGAGCGGGATGAAGCTCTCGGCGACCCAGCGCAGCTCGCCGTCGCGGTCGTGCACCGGCACCGCGCGGACCCGGAACGCCTCGGGCGGCCCGCCGTGCAGGCCGCGCTCGCGCACGCCCTCGTGCGGCTTCCCGGTGCGGAACACCACGAGCGGGAGGCAGTCCGGGCACCGCTGGCCGGCGCGCCAGAGCGACTGGAAGCAGTGGTGGCCTCCGCAGGAGAGCTCCTCGGCGACGTCCTTCACGAGGTCGTTCGCCCAGCGCACCTTCATGTCCCGGTCGACGAGCGTGCAGGCCACCCCGAGGCTCGAGAGCGCCGCGCCGAGCGGGTCGAGGTCGGAGGGCTCCGCGATGCGGAGGGGCGGCCGGTCCATGGAGGGAGAACCGTACCGCGCCCGCGACGCGGGCGGAAGGAGCGAGGGCCGGTTAAGCTCGGGGGATGCGCATCGACGTCTGGAGCGACCTCGTCTGCCCGTGGTGCTACCTCGGGAAGCGCCGCCTGGAGCGGGCGCTCGAGGCGTTCGAGCACCGGGCCGAGGTCGAGGTGAAGTTCCACGCCTTCCAGCTCGACCCGACCCTCCCCCGCGGCGAGACCTTCCCCCAGCTCGACGTCCTCGTGCGGAAGTACGGGAGCCCCGCGGCCGAGATCGAGGCGCTGCAGCGCAAGCTCGAGGGGCTCGCCGCGGAGGACGGCCTCGAGTACCACCTCGTGGGCGGCCGGACCGGCAACACCCTCGACGCCCACCGGGTGGTGAAGCTCGCGACCATCCGCGGGGTGGAGGGCGCGGTCGTGAACCGGCTCTTCCGCGCGCACTTCACCGAGGGGCGGTCGATCTTCGACGCGGAGAGCCTCGCCGCGCTCGGCGCCGAGGCCGGCCTCGACGCCGAGGAGGTCCGGGCCTGCGTGGCGCAGCAGGCGCTCGGGCCCGAGGTCGAGGAGGACCTCCGGATGGCCCGGGAGATGGGCATCCGCGGCGTGCCGTTCTTCCTCATCGACCGGACCTACGCCGTGAACGGCGCGCAGCCCGTCGACCTCTGGTCGAAGGCGCTCGCGCACGCGCACAAGGGCACGTAGCCCCCGCAACGCGGCGGGCGGCTCTAGAACGCTCCGCCGACGATCGCCACCGAGGCCGAGCAGCCGAGGCGGCTCGCCCCGGCCGCGATCATCGCGCGCGCGTCCGCGGCGGTGCGGATGCCCCCGGACGCCTTCACGCCGAGCCGCTCGCCGACGACCCGGCGCAGGAGCGCCACGGCCTCGGCGGTCGCGCCGCCCGGGCCGAAGCCGGTGGAGGTCTTCACGTAGGCGGCCCCCGCCGCGGCGGCGACGGCGGCGGCGGCGACGAGCTGGTCCCGCGACAGCCCGCCCGTCTCGAGGATCACCTTGAGCGGCAAGGGCGAGGCGGCCACGAGCGCGCGCAGGTCCTCGAGCACGGCGTCCCAGCGCCCGGCGTGCACGAGCGGCAGCGGCGCCACCGCGTCCACCTCCTGCGCGCCGGCGCGGGCGAGCGCCTCGACCTCCGCCACCCGGGCCGCGGTCGCGCCCTCGCCGCGCGGGAAGTCCACGACCGACGCCACGAGCACGGGCGAGCCCTCGAGCAGGCGCCGCGCCCCGGCGACGTGCGCCGGCAGCACGCAGACCGCGCCGAAGGCGTGCGCGCGGGCCTCGTCGCAGAGGCGCGCGAGCGCGGCGGAGTCGGCCCCCGGCGCGAGCAGGGTGTGGTCGATGAACGGCGCGAGGTCGCGCGGCGTGCGGATCGAGGCTGGGTCGGGGGCGGAGGTCATCGGAGGCGGTGCGGCGGTCAGCGGATGGCGCCCAGCACGAGCGGGGCGGAGACGTCGAGCGCGCCCCCCTGGAACGCCGGGAAGACGACGCGGCGGGCGGCGCTGGAGAGGCACCGGCCGAGCGGCGTGCCCTCGAGGTCGGCCTCGCCCACCCACGCGCGCTGGACGGTGCCGTTCGGCCGGACGGTGAGGAAGAGCGTCGCCTTGCGGTCGTCGACGCGGAGCGTGGGGTCGGCCTTGAGCGCGCGGGAGACGCAGGCAGCGAACGCCGGGCGGTTGTCGCGCAGGGCCCGCTCGACGGCCGGCTGGTCGAGCTCGGCGAGGCCGGTGTCGAGCGTCGAGCGCTCCACCGGCGCCGCCGGAGCGGCGTCGCCCTTCTTCTCGAGGAGGTCGAGGAGCCGCCGGTCGTTCCGGGCGATGCGGAGGTTGGGCTGGGCGCGGTCGCCGGCGGGGGCCGCGGTGCGCTTCGGCTTCGCGGGGCCGGCGGCCGGGGCCGTGCCCGGGGCGGGCGCGGGCTCGCCGGCGGAAGGCGCGGGCCGTGCGGCCGGCGCCGCCGGGGGCGCCGCCAGGGCCGGCGCGGCGGACGGGACGGCGGCCCCGCCCGCCGGAGCGGCCGGCGAGGGCGAAGGCGCCGGCGGAGGGGCCACGGGGGCCGGCGCGGGCGCGGCCGCCGCCGGGGCGGTGGGTGGCGCGGCCCGCGGCGCCGGGCGCGGCGCGGGCTTCGGGAACAGCCAGCCGAGCTGCCAGGCCGCCACGGCCGCGGCGGCGAGCACGAGCAGCGCCGCGATCGCGATGCGGGCGGCGCCGGGCCCCCGCGGCTCGGCCGGCGGAGGCGGCGGCAGGGGCCGGTCGGGGGAGCCGGGGGCCCGGGGCGGCTCGACGTCGGCGTCGGGCACGTCCGCCGGGAGCTCGACCGTCGGGTGAGGCCGGGGCGGCGTGGAGCCGCCGCCGAGCCAGGCCATCTCCTCGTCGGTCATGCCCGGCACGTTCGCGGGCGGCACCGGGCCCGCGCCCACGGCGTGCGTGGTGGGCGGCGTGAAGTGCGGCGTGGGGCGAGGCGGCGCGGGCGGCGACGGACGCGGGGCGGGCGGCGCGCTCGCCGGCACGCGGATCAGCGCGCCGCACTGGCGGCACGTGACGCGGAAGGCACGGCCCTGCACCTTCTCGTCGGGGACCGAGTAGGCCCGCCCGCAGGCGTCGCACGAGAAGTTCACGTTGGGCTCGATCCTACAGCACGCCGCGCGCCGGCTGGCAAGCCGCCGTCACTCCGCCTCCGGCGCGGGCACGGCGCGCGCAGGGGCCAGGCCCACGAGCTGCTCGCCCGGCACGCCGCACGCCTCGTCCTCCTCGGCGTCGATCCAGGGGTCGCTCCCCTGCCCCTCCGAGGAGGCGACCCGCCGCATGAGCTCCCGGTCGAGCAGGTGCGACGGGACGACGTGCCCGAGGGCGTGGAGGAGGTTGCTCTTCACCGAGGGGTGCTCGCGCGACAGCTCCGCGAGGAGCGCCTTCACCCGCTTGCGGCGGAGGTTGGGCTGCGAGCCGCAGAGGTCGCAGGGCACGACCGGGAAGCGCATCGCCTCGGCGAACGCGGCGATGTCCTCCTCCGCGGCGTAGCACAGCGGCCGGATGACCACGTTCCGCCCGTCGTTCGAGCGGAGCTTCGGCGGCATGGTCTTGAGGGCGCCCGAGTAGAGCGCGGAGAGGAGCAGCGTCTCGACGAGATCGTCCCGGTGGTGGCCGAGCGCGATCTTGTTGCAGCCGAGCTCGACGGCCGTGTTGTAGAGGATCCCGCGCCGCAGGCGCGAGCAGACCGGGCAGGTGGTCTTCCCCTCGGGCACGAGCCGCCGGACGATGGAGAGGGTGTCCTCCTTGAGCATCCGGTAAGGGACCCCGGTGGAGGCGAGGTGGGCCTCGACCACGTGGGCCGGGTACCCCGGGTGGCCCTGGTCGAGGTTCACCGCGACGAGGTCGAACGCCACGGGAGCGCGCTCCCGCAGTCGCTGGAGCACGTGGAGGAGGGTGTAGGAGTCCTTGCCTCCGGACACGCCGACCAGGATGCGATCGCCCGCCTCGACGAGGTCGAAGTCGTGGATCGCCTCGGAGGTGGCGCGCAGGAGACGGCGGAGGAGCTTCTGGGCGTCGGCGGGCATCGTCGGTCCTTCTACCATTTTCGTTTGACGGCCTCGGCGCCCCTGCGATAAAGCCGCCCCCTCTAGCGGAACCACCTGCGGGGGCGTTCGATGCCGGCCAAGGATCTGGGCACCAAGCACACCTGCTACAAGTGCGGGACGAAGTTCTACGACCTCAAGAAGCCGGAGCCGCTCTGCCCGAAGTGCGGCGCAGACCAGCGGCAGAGCCCGGCGCTGAGGCCGGCGGAGCGCCGGAAGCCCGCGCCCAAGCCCGCGCCGGTCCCGGTCGAGGCCCCCGAGGTCGACGCCGAGCTCGACGACGACGGGCCGCTCGACGACGACGAGGACGACGCGGCCGACGACGACGACGAGGGGTAGGACGCACCCCCTCCCCGTGACGCGGGAGGCCGTTGTCCGTTGATCCGGGCGGCACGCCCGGATAAACGCTTGTTCGTGACCGAAGCCGCCCCCGCCCCCTCCGCAGAGGCCCGTCCCCAGAGCTCTCCGCTCCAGCTCGCGCGCGACCTCCTCGCGCTCGCGAAGCCGCGGCTCTCCGGCCTCGTGATGATCACGAGCGCCGGCGGCCTCGCGCTCGCGCCCGGCCGGATCTCGACCGCGCGCGCCCTCGTGACCATCCTCGGCACCGCCGCGGTGGTGGGCGCCGCGAACGCGCTCAACTGCTTCATCGAGCGCGACATCGACGCCCGCATGCGCCGCACCCGCGACCGCCCGCTGCCCGCGGGCCGGGTGGACCCGTTCACCGCCCTCGCGCTCGGGCTCATGGTGCCGGCCTTCGCGCTGCCGGTGCTCGCCTTCTCGGCGAACCCGCTCACCGCGTTCCTCGCCTTCTTCGCCCTCGTCCTCTACGTCGCGGTCTACACGCCCATGAAGCAGCGCTCGACCGCGGCGCTCCTCGTCGGCGCGGTACCGGGCGCCATCCCGCCGCTCCTCGGCTGGACGGCGGTGACCGGCGCGATGGACCCGGGCGGCCTCGCGCTCTTCGCGCTCCTCTTCGCCTGGCAGGTGCCGCACTTCCTCGCGGTGTCGCTCTACCTGCGCGAGGACTACGCGCGCGGCGGCCTCCGGGTCTTCTCCATCGTGCACGGCGAGCGGAGGACCCGCGTCGCCATCGCCGCCTCGGCGCTGGTGCTCGTGCCGATCTCGCTCGGGCCGGTCGCGCTCGGCGTCGCGGGCCCCGCCTACGCGGCCGTCGCGGTCGTCGCCGGCACCGCCCTCGTAGGCCTCGCCGCGGCGGGCCTCGGCAAGGAGGGCGGCCGCTGGGCGCGCACCTTCTTCTTCGGCACGCTCATCCACCTCACCGTGCTGTTCGCGGTCCTCGTCTTCACCCGCCCGTGACCGCCCTCGGCGAGCTCCTCCCCTCCGTCAACGCGGCCCTCAACTTCGCCGCGTTCGTGCTCCTCGTCCTCGCCTGGCGCGCCATCAAGGCCGGCGACCGCGCGCGGCACCGCGCGCTCGTGCTCTCGGCGCTGGGGTGCTCGGCCCTCTTCCTCGTCGGCTACCTGACGCGCGTCGCGCTGACCGGCACGCACCGGTTCCCCGTCGAGGGGGGCCTGAAGACCCTCTACCTCGCGATCCTCGGGAGCCACACGCTCCTCGCCATCGTCTGCCTGCCGCTCGTGCTGCGCGCGCTCTTCCTCGGCTGGAACGAGCGCTTCGCCGAGCACCGCCGCATCGCCCGCTGGACCGCGCCCATCTGGGCGTACGTCTCGGTCACCGGCGTCGCGGTCTACGTGCTCCTGTACCGCGTCGCACCCGCGGTCGCGGGGCAGTAGCCGGCCCCACGAAGAACAAACCGCCGGGACGCCCCATGCGTCCCGGCGGCTGCCACGTCCGGCCCCTGGATTCCGGGCGCGGCGAACTCGTCGAAGCTCCGGCTAGTGCAGGCGGCTGACCTGGGAGACGGCGAGGGTGACGAGGCCGACGAACCAGGCCAGCGCCATCAGACCCCGCGCGGGCAGCACGTTCGCCAGCACCAGCATCCCCTCGCCGATCTTGCTGCTCGACAGCTTCGCGCCCAGCTTCGTCATGACCGCGTGCCCTCCGTGCTTCGTGATGGTCGGAGTATGCCCGGGCCCGCCTCGACTCTCCGTGACGCCACTCACACACACGCGGATCCGTTGGGCTCCCTCCCCCGTGGTGTGGGAGTGACCCGGCGCACAGCTGCGTGCCGTGGGTGTGACGCCGCTCACGCGGAACGGTGCCGCCCCTGTGACGGGGCTCACGCAGCGCGGTACCATCCGGGCATGCGCTCCGGAAAGGCCGTCACGGCGCTCCTCCGCTGTTGCCTCTGCAGCCTCTGTGGCCTCGCGGCCTGCGGGGGCGGCGTCGCCCGCGTCGAGCTCGACCCCCCGTCGCTCCGCCTCGGCGTGCGCGGGCAGGTCGCGAAGGTCCACGCCTCCCCGCGCGACAGGAACGGGAAGTCGCTGCCCTCCTCGGTCTGCGCCTGGCGCTCCTCCGACGAGAAGGTCGCGACGGTGCGCGGCGCGAACGACGCCGAGATCACCGCGACCGGGCCCGGCGAGGCCACCGTCACCTGCGCGATCGGCGAGGTGAAGGGCGAGGTGGCGGTGCTCGTGCGGGTGGTGTCGAAGGTGACGGTGAGCCCGCAGCGGGTGGAGCTGCAGGTGCTCGACGAGCCGAAGGCGTTCCCGGTCACCGTGGAGGCGTTCGACGACGCCGGGGCCCGGGTGGTCGGGCGGCACGCGGTGTCACGCTGCGCGAGCGAGGACGTGTGCCGCGGCGACAGCGTGCCCCAGCTCTGGCCGGTCGGCGCGGGCGACACGACGGCGTACATCCAGGTCGAGGGCGCCCGCTCGGAGCCGATCGCGGTGCACGTCGTGGACGCGCGCTCCGCGGCGGCGAAGCCGAAGCGCGTGACGGGCAACCCGATGGAGGCCTACGAGAAGGAGTACCAGCGCCGCCTGAAGGAGCAGGGCAAGCGGTAGGGCCTACTTCGCGGCGAGCAGCCGCCCGGCCTCCTCGGCGTGCGCGGCCTTCCCGCAGAGCTTCACGTACGCCTCGAGGCGCTGCTTCGCGACGTCCGACAGCTTCTTCGCGTCGTACTCGAGCTTGCCGGCGCCCCACAGGGCCTCGCAGCTCGCCGGGTCCTTCCCGAGCGCCTTCTCGTAGAGGTCCTGCAGCACGTTCGGCTTCGCGCCGCGGGCCCGCTCTGCCTCGGCCATCTCGACGTACGCGGCGGCCGCGCCGCCGGTGCCGCCCTGGCCGTACTCGTCGATGGCCGCGGTGAGCTCCACGAGCGCGCCGGGCACGTTGTTCCTCGCCCGGTAGAGGCGCGCGAGCGCCACCCGCGCGTCGGGGAACTTGCCGCCGAGCTGGATGGCCTTCTGGTACTGGCCCTGCGCGAGGTCGGCGTCGCCGGCGGCGCGGTAGGCCTCGCCCATGAGGAGCGCGAGCCGCGGGTTCTCGCCGATCTGGCCCTGGGCGCGCTTCACGCTCTCGAGCGCGAGCTTCGGCCCGCCCTCGAGCGCGAGCTGGGCGCCCACGAGGTCGGCCACGAGCCCCACCCGCTTCGGCTCCATCGACATCGCCCGCTTGAACGCCTCGGCGGCGCCCTTCGGGTCGCCCTCGCGCAGCTTGCGGATGCCCACGAGCCGCGGGATCTCGGCGTTCGTCGGGTCGAGCTTCGCCGCCTCGGCCTCCGCCGCGGTGGCCTCCGCCGCCTTGCCCTGCGCGGCGAGCACCCCCGCCTTGAGCGCCTGGGCGAGCGCGAGCTCGGGCTTCGAGGCCTTCAGCGCCGGCGAAAGCACGGCCTCCGCCGCCTTCGAGGCGTCGTCGAGCTGGCCGCGGCCGAGGAGCACGAGCCCCTTCCCGAGGATCGCGCCCGCGTGCTCCTTCTCGATGCGCAGCGTGTAGTCGTAGAACGCGCTCGCCTGGAGCTCGTAGCCCTCGCCGCGGCGCCGGAACTGCTCGGCGAGCAGGAAGGAGAGCCGGGCGTCGCCGGGCGCGGCCTTCTGGGCCGCGGAGAGCGAGTCGCGCGCGGCGTCGAGGTCGCCCCCCCGGAGCTGGACCGCCCCGAGCGTGCCCTCGAGGAGCGGGCTCGAGGCGCCGCCCTCCAGCACCGACTTCACCGTCTCCTGCGCGCGCGGCAGCTCGCCGGCGGCGGCGAGGAGGTAGGCCTCGGCGGCGATGAGGTGCGAGTGTCGCTGCTTCGCCTTCGCGGCCGCCTCGACCTGCTCCTTCGCGGGCTTCGCGGCGTCGGCCTCGCCGTGTTCGAGGGCGCGGAGCGCGTCGGCGTACGCGAGGAAGGCCCTGCCGGCGACCGAGTCGGCGTCCTTCTCGAGGATCTCGGCCGCCTTCTGCGCGGCCTCGCCGTAGGCGGACGCCGTGTCCTTCTCGAGGAGCGGCGCGATCTCCTTGATCAGCCGGTCGATGGCCTCGACGCGCTCCTTGCGCGCCTTCGCCCAGAAGAACCAGCCGCCGAGGGCGACCATGAGCACGATCGCGAGCGCCGCCGTGGTCGCGAACGTGCCGCGCCGGTTCCTGGGCTTCTTGACCCCGGCGACGATCGTGAACTCCTTCGTCTTGTACTGCTCGGCGAGGGCGTCGGCGATCGCGACGTTGCGCGCGCGGGAGGTCGGCGGCGGCGTGGGCGCGGGGGTCTCGGCGCCGGTGGCGGTCGCACCCGCGGGCGGCGGCGCCGCGGCGGCGGGGATCCTGGGACCCGAGGTGCGGGCCTGCACGGTCGGCGGGCCGGAGACGGGGGTGCGGCTCGGCGCCGGGGGCGGCGGCGGGGCCGCCGAGACGCCGAACTGCTCGAGGGCGGCGCGGGTCTCCGGGTCGTCCGGGGAGACCTCGTAGGCCTTGCGCAGCGCCGCCTCGCCGGCGGTCTTCTCGCCGAGGCGAAGGTGCATCACGCCCGCGAGCCGGAGCGCGGCGGCGAAGGTCGGCCAGGTCGTGAGGACGGCCTGGATCTCCTCGAGGCCGCGGCGGTCCTTCCCCTGGTCCGCGTAGACGCGGGCGAGGAGCACGCGCGCGGACGGGTCGTCCGGGTGGGCCTTCACGCCCTTCTTGCAGACGACCATCGCCTCCATGAAGCGGCCGGACGCGAGGTACGCCTCGGTGAGGGGACGGTACGCGTCGGACGCCGGATCCGAGGCGAACGCGTGCTCGAGAGAGGAGAGCTCGGCGGGGCTCGGGGCTTTGGCGGGAGGGGGCATGTGGGCGCAGGTCCGCGCCTTTTCCGTGAATCGCGCGGGGTCGAATCGGTCTAACAAGCGGCCGAACGTGAGTCAAACACACCGCTTGACACTGGGGGGCCCTAGCCGATAAGCAAGGCGTCCCTTCGAGACCGGAAGGGAACGTTGTGGGGGTGTAGCTCAGCTGGGAGAGCGCTAGAATCGCACTCTAGAGGTCATCGGTTCGATCCCGTTCACCTCCACCACATCAGACGGGCCCGGCGGAAACGCCGGGCCCGTCGCCTTTTCCGGTTCTTCTCTCAACCTCGACGCGCGGCTCCCGCCTCCGGGCGTACCGGTCCGGACGCCTCGCGATCGAGCACGATGGTGCGCGTGGGGAACGCGAACCCGGACCCGGCCCGCTCCACGATCTCCATGAACCGGAGCAGGAGGTCCTGGCGGATGCCGGTGAACTCGTTCCAGTCGGTCGTGACGAACCACGCCATGACCTCGACGTTGAGCGACGAGTCGCCGAGGGCGGTGAACCGGACCGACACCGTGTCCGGCCAGATCCTGGGGTGCGCCCGCAGCGCGTCCTCGACCTCGCGCAGGATCCGGCGGAGCTGGTCCGAGCGCGTCGAGTAGACGAGGGCCAGGTTGACGAGCAGCCGGATCCGGTCGCGCGCGGCGAAGGTCTCCGCCTTCATGTCGGCGAGCTTGCCGTTCGGGAGGGTGACGAGCGTGCGGTCGAGCGTCCGGATGCGGGTGGAGCGGAGCCCGATGCTCTCGACCGTCCCGACGACGTCGTCCACCTTCACGAAGTCGCCGATCCGGAACGGCTGGTCGATGCCGATCGCCACCGAGCCGATGAGGTGCTCGACGGTCTTCTGCGCGGCGAGCGCGAGCGCGATGCCGCCGATGCCGAGGCCGGCGAGGAGGCTCGCCACCTGGAAGCCGAGCTCGGAGAGCACCGCCACCGCGCCGAGCGCGAGGAGGACGATCTTCGCGAACTTCCGGCCGCTGGGGAGGAAGCCGGCGAGCGACGGGTTGCTCCGCGTCCAGGGCGCGACGCTCATGAGCCCGAACGCCACGTTCACCGAGCGGAAGCCCGCCCAGAAGAGCGTGAAGAACATGCCCGAGCGGACGACGCGCTGGAGCACGCCGGCCGCGCCCGGGCCGAGGTCGAGGATGGGCTCGGCGAGCGTCGCGAGGGCGAAGGTCCAGAGGAGCGTGATGGGCGCCGAGAGCCGCTCGAGGAGCTCGTCGTCCCAGGTGGTCTCGGTCCGGGCCGCGAGGTGCCCGAGGATGCGGCGGGTGACCCAGCCGAGGAGCGCGCCGAGGAGGAGCGCGAGGACGACCATGAGCGGGATCGCGATCCACTGCCACCAGGCGAGGCCGCCCGGACCGAGGGCGCGGAGCGCGTGCGGGAGGTGCTGCTCGATCATGGGCGGGAGGCTATCGCACGACGGCCCGGGGTTGGGTAGAACCCTCCACATGCGGATCGAGATGGAGGCGTTCGAGGAGGGGACCGAGATCATCCGGGTCTACCTCGCCCTCAAGGTCGAGGAGGCCACCGCGGTCGAGCGCACGCTCGACGCCGCGGGCGTCGAGTACGGGATCGAGGTCGAGGACATCGTGCTGCCGAACGGCCTCGGCCTGAAGACGACCCGGAGCGCGGCCGGCTTCTGGATCCGCGAGCCCGCGCTCGACGCCGCCGAGGCGGCGCTCGTCGCGGCGAAGCTGGAGAAGGGGCTGGTGCTGAGGTAGCAGGGCGCCGCCGAGGCGCGGTCGGTTCAGACCCGCTCGCTTCGCTTCCTCCCGAACGCGGCGTCCTTCCAGACGACGCCGTTCACCCGGAACTCGACCGCCTCGGGGAACACGCCGGTGATGGTCGCGAAACCCTCGTGGACGACGACGAGGTGGTGGTAGGCGCAGAGCGGCATCCGGTTCCAGTCGTCGTCCGAGCCGCCCTGGCTGCGGAACTCGATGTGGTGGCCGTGGGCGCTGCGCCGGCTGCAGCCCGGGAAGCAGCAGCGGTGGTACCTCGCGCGCTGCTTCTGGGAGACGGTCTTCGGCGACTTCAGCTCGCCGCCCCACGCCGCGAGGAAGTGGCGCGCGAGCTGGCCGAGGAAGACGCCGTCGAGGGTGCAGGAGCGGCATCGCTCCTCCTCTCCGGGAGGGGCCGGTACCCCGAACGAGGCCATGAAGGCCTGCTCGAGCACGACGGCGACCCTCTTCGGGACCCAGAACTCGAACCGCTTCAGCGCAGACATGTGCGCATCCTTCTTCCCCTGCACCGCCTCCTTGAGCTCGACCACGGTCAGCCGCTCGGCCTGCTTCGCCATCTCCAGGATCTGACTCTGGGGGACCTCCTTCAGGAGGAGGAGCTTCGAGTAGGTGAGCCCCATCTCCTTCGCGACCTTGAGCTCCGGCTTCTCCCAGAGGTGCTTCTCGAGCGCCGCCCGGGTCTCGACCGTGCGGGCCGGGATCCCGAGCCGCTCGGTGGCGTAGTGCCGGAAGTCCACGAACCCGGCCTCCTTGTGGAGGTGGGCGCCCTTCACGACCGCCGAGCAGAAGCCGACGAGGTCCTCCCAGCTCTTGATCTCCTGGGAGAGCCCGACCGCCGTCACGTAGAGCTCCTCGTCGGTCGCCCCGTCGAGCGGGTCGAGCTCGAGGGCGGGGACCGGGACGACGGGGTCGAGGAACTCCCAGTGGGAGGTCTCCGACTCCAGCTTCGCCTCGGCCGCGTCGCGCTTCGTGGGTATGTCGAGGGGGTTGAGCCGCCGCTCGACGGCGAGCTCCGCTCCCTTCACGTCCGATTCATCGCCGGGGTGCTCGGAGAGGAACTCCTGCGCGAGCGCCTCGAGCTGGTCGGGGCGGTGCCAGCTCTCGATGAGCCACTCGGCGAGCGCGAGGGACTTGTCGAGGTCCGAGCGGTCGGAGTCCGAGATCACCCCGCGGTACGGGACCCAGGGCTCCTCGTCGGCCTCGGCCTTCTCCGCCGCGGCGTCCGGCCCCGGCAGCGTATTGCCAGCGAGCGCCTTTCTCTCCGTCAGGGCCCGCTTCACCTCCTGCCTGAGCCGGCGCACCGGCAGCTCGGCCGCGCGCTCCACCCACTGCGCCTCGTCGTCTCCGGGCGTGACCGGCAGCACCGCGAGCGCCGCGGAGTGGCTCACCGTGCCCGCGTGCACCGCGGCCTTGAGGAGCGGCCGCGTGCGCAGCTCCTTCGAGAGCTGGACCTCCACCTGCGCCGCCCGGCGGCGGGTGCCGAGGAGGTTCTCGGTGAAGTCGCCGAGGTTCGAGAAGCCCATCCGGCCGAGCCGGTCACCTTCCGTGAACTTGGCCAGCACCGCGGCGCGGCTGAGCTGCAGGGCGCGGAGCATGCGGGAGGCCTGCGCCAGAGCGCGTTCGTACTTCTCGAGCCCGCCGTCGCCGCGCGCCCAGAGCTCGCGCAGCTCGAAGAGCGTGAAGGACGGCAGCTCCCAGCTCGGCGCGCGGAGATCCCAGCGCTCGCCGAGCGGATCGCGGCGGGTGATGCCCGAGGGTTCGTCACCCGGAGTGATCTCCGGCGCCGTCTCGCTGACGAGCTCGCTGGCCGCGCACGCGTCCATGCCCGCGATCCTGCCACCCCGGTCTGACAGTGGAACCGCACGATCCGACTGGGGCTCAGGGCTGATCCGAGCCTCGTCCCTCGTCTTCGCCTGCCCTGAGCTTGTCGAAGGGCTCGGGACGAACGGGAGGAGGGTCCGAGCCGCGGACCGTCGTGCGCTACCGCGTGATGTACAGGAACCCGACGCACATCTCGTCGGTCGTGCCCTCGCCCCAGTTGAGATCCCGCGGGGGCGCCTGCACGCCGTCCACGAAGGGCTGGTTCGCGGGCGAGTTGTCCCAGTGGCACGTCACCGAGAGCGCGTCGCCGGGCTCGAACGCGACCGGGGTCTCGAGCCCGTAGCTCCCCTGCCAGTGGAAGTCCCACCGCGGGATGTCGAGCAGGCACTCGCTCCTCGACCCGCCCCGGAGGATCTCGAGCCTCGAGCTCGTGCCGAGCAGGTGCTGGTGCAGCGCCGCCGAGTGGATGCGGAACCCGCCGGGCGGCAGCACGCCGCCGGTGAGGTAGCCGAGGAAGGGAGTCGGGTCGTACGAGAAGGCGTGGACCACGTCCTGGCCGCCCGCGGGGATGGGCATGGCCCCGGAGAGCCACGCCGGGTTCGCCCAGGGGAGCACCCAGGCCTCGGCCGAGACGGCGTCGTCGAGCTTGAACTGCACCGCGGTCCGGTCCTCGCCCCGGGGCTCCGAACCGGTGTTGTAGTGGACCTGCAGCACGACCTTGCTCCCCGGCTGCACCTTGATGCCGGTACCGGCCGGGAAGTCGGTGCCGACGCCGCCGGGCGCCCACGCGCCGAGCATCTGGCGGCTCGGGCCTCCGGAGCCGCCGAAGCAGGGGTAGCCCTGGCCCGAGGCGGCGTCGTCGAGGCGCTGGTAGGCGGCCGCCTGGTCGGGCGTGGCGACGAAGGCGATCACGTGGTGCACGAGGGCCGCGTTCCCCGGCACCGCCTGGAAGCCCGTGACGAAGCGCGTGCGGGCCTCGGGCCAGTCGAGCACGAAGCAGCGGTACTCGTCGGGCGAGAGGGTGGGCCGGTACGCCTCCGGCAGCGTCAGGGTGGCGTCCACGCGGGAGAGCCCCGGGTCGTCGCTGGTGACCGGGCCGGCGGGCGCGGTGGAGGGGTCGCCCCTCGGCGAGCCGCGATCGATCCAGGCGAGCAGGGCGTCCCGCTCGGCCGCGGGCATCGAGCGGTCGTGCCGGTACCGGTTGCAGCCCGGCGCGGGCGGCCACGGCGGCATCAGGCCGGCCGCCACCCGGGAGCGGACGAGGCCCTTCAGCGCCACCACGTCCTCGTAGGTCAGGAGGCTGACGGGCGCGATGGCGCCCGGAGCGTGGCAGGACGCGCAGCGCGCCGCGACGATCGGCTGGACGTCGCGAAACCACGTCGGCCCCGGGTCGGACGCCTTGCTGCAGGCGAGCGCGGAGGTCAGCGCGGCGACGACCAGGAGACCTCGGGTGAGCCGCCCTCTCATGACGCTCCTCACCGCACCGGCCCGAGCCAGCGGTCGAGCCAGTCGGTCGCCTCGCGCACCAGCACGTCCTGCGCCACGGCGTGGCCTCCCTCGGTGACGACGTGGCGCTTGCGCTCGGGGGGCGCACCCAGCGCCGCGAAGAGCGGCTGCTGCGACCGCTCCACCGAGAAGTAGAAGTCGTAGCGTCCGTTCACCATGAGCGCGGGCTGCCGGGCCCGCGGCGCGAAATGAAACGGATCCGCCTCCGGGGAGGTCTGCTGGAACTCGAGCCCGCCGCTCACCAGCACCATCGCCGCGATCCTCGGCTCCACCGCCGCGAGGAGGGGCCCGACCGCCCCTCCCCAGCTCACGCCCTGCAGGGCGATCTTGGCGTGGTCGAGGTCGGGGCGGGTCTCGGCCCAGTCGAGCGAGCGGGAGAGGTCCTGCGCCCACATGATGACGTGGTCGCGGTACGAGCGGCTCGTGTCCTGGTTGTCCGAGACGAGCCCGTCCCCCCGCTCGTAGGTGCTCTTGTAGATGGGGTGGAGCACGGCCCGGCCGGCCCTGAGGTGGAAGTCGAAGGGGTAGGTGGCGAGGTCCTCGCTCGAGCGCTGGTGCAGCGCGCCGGAGCCGGGGAAGTAGACGACGAGCTGCCAGGGCGGGGGGACGTCCCGGGGGGTGTACAGGAGCGCCCCCACCCGCTCGCCGCCGTACGCGGCGGCGAAGCTGACCCGCTCCACCCTCCAGCGTTCGCGCTCCTCCACCCGCTCGGCCCGCGGGTCGAGCGGTGCGCGGTCGTACCGGTACAGCCCGGCGTAGATCCGGAACGCGGCGTCGTCCACCGGCCGCTCGTTGGCGTAGTCGCGCCGCGCGACGGTGAGCGGCGCGAGCAGTCCTGGCCGGGGCGGCGTGGGGTAGCGCACGAGCCGGAGCCCGAAGTTGGGCTCCCGCGCCCACGGGGACTGCGCGTCGGCGTCGTTGAACATGTAGACCGGCTCGCCGAAGCCGCCGCCGAGCAGGTACCTCAGCTCGCCCGACGCGTTCCAGCACCACTCCTTCACGTTGCCGGCCATGTCATGGAGGCCGTAGCCGGACGCCTCGCCCGTCCCCACCCTGTTCGGCCCGGCCCCGTTGAAGTTGCTGCGGGGCACCATCTGGGGAGCCGCCCCCGGGGTGGCCGCGCGCGCCCAGTGATAGAGCGTCGGCAGCGCACCGCCGACCCAGTGCGCGTAGGCCGCGGCCTCGTACCAGCTCACGCCGCCGACCGGCAGCTCGCCCTGTCCTTCCGGGAAGTCGCCTGCGCTCCAGGTGCCGGGCCCCGGGCGCCCGGTGCGATCCCGGAACCTTCCCATCGCCTCCTCGAACGAGAGCTTCCGTCCGCCATCGACGAACGGCTCGCTCCAGTGGGCCGGATCCCGGTAGCCACCGGCCGCGACGAAGCGGCGGAACTCCGCGTTCGTCACCTCGGTCCGCCCGAGCCACGCCTCCCCGAGCTCACCCGGCGACACGTTCTCGAGCGCGACGAGCGGCACCCAGCTCATCGGGTTGCCCGGGATCGGCACGAACCCCTCGGGCACGGTCCCCTCGGCGTGCAGCGTCAACTCCACCTCCGCCGGCAGGGCGGAGCCGGCGGCGCGGCCGACGGCCCGCTGCTCGGTGAGGAAGCCTGGGCGCGAGATCCGCAGCCGCACGGGGAGCACCGTGATGACCGCCCCCGCGAGCGGGGTCTGCCCGACCACCTGCCATTCGGCCGTCGGGTCGTCCCACTCGAGGACCTCCACCGTCGCGCCGGCCGGTGTGGTGGTCACCTTGAGCGGCCGCGCGACCTCGCGCAGCACGCGCTCGAGCGCCGGCGAGGCGCCGAGCTCGGGCTCGGCCCTCCGGGCGAGCGCGAAGGCCTCTGCGAGGCGGCCCGTGTCCGCGAGGCGCGCCGCCTCGTCGAGCGCCGCGCGCGCCGACCGGTAGCGGTGATCGCGCACGGCGACCAGGGCGATGACCGCGAGGAGCGCGCCGACCGAGAGGACGAGCGCGACCCGCTGGCGCGCCGGAGAGGCCTGGGCCGGACCCTCGGCGGGCGCGGTGCGGACCACGCCCGCGGAGGTCCAGTCGAACATCCACGCGAGGACGGCGGTCACCGGCAGGCCCGCGAGCGCCGCCAGCACCGCCGCGCGCATCCACGCGCCGGGCAGATCGAGCCGGTTGACCATCACATCGAGCCCCTGCAGCGTGCCGAACGCGGCGACCGCGTACGTGATCATGGCGCGCGGCACGCGGCGGCGGGCGAGCTCGCCAGCGAGGGTCCCCAGACTCCGGCGCATCCCTCTCTTCTGCCCGTCGGCGCGGCCAGAGCACGGACCTTCGGCGCGCCTGGTGGGTCCACCCGTAGGAGGGCTCTCAGGGCCACGGACTCCGCCGCAGCACGGCGCCGACCGTCCGTCGTAGACTGCGCGCCACGTGCGCGCCCGCGACGTCCTCCTCGCCCTCCTCGTGGTGCTGCTCTGGGGCGTGAACTTCGTGGTCATCAAGGTCGGGCTGCGCGACGTCTCTCCCTTCGTCCTCGGCGGCCTCCGCTTCGCGCTGGCCGCGTTCCCGGCGGTCCTCTTCCTGCCCCGCCCGCGCGTCCCGTGGCGCCTCACGCTCGGATTCGCCCTCTTCACGTTCCTGGGGCAGTTCTCGCTGCTCTTCTGGGCCATCAAGGTGGGCATGCCCTCTGGCCTGGCCTCGCTGGTGCTCCAGTCCCAGGTCTTCTTCACCGCGATCCTGGCCGGTCTCTTCCTGGGAGAGCGCCCCAGGCCCGTTCAGCTCGTGGGCACCGCGCTCGCCGCCGCGGGGCTGGCCTTCATCGGGCTGCGCGCCGCCGGCGCCTTCCCGCTGGCGGGCTTCGCCCTCACGCTGGCTGCGGCGCTCTCCTGGGCGGCGGGCAACCTGGCGAGCCGCGCCCTCTCGCGCCACGGACCGGTGAACGGACTTGCCTTCGTGGTCTGGGCCGGCCTCTGGCCCATCGTGCCCTTCTTCGGCTTCGCGTGGCTCTTCGAGGGGAGCGCTGCGGTGGAGAGCAGCCTGCGCGCGCTCGGCCCGCGCTCCTGGGCTGCGGTGGCCTACCTCGCCTGGGCGGCCACGCTCGCGGGCTACGGCCTGTGGAACCGGCTGCTGGCCCGCTACCCGGCGGCGCAGGTGACCCGCTTCACGCTGCTCGTGCCGGTGGTGGGGCTCCTCTCCGGCGCGCTGCTGCTCGGCGAGCGGCTCGGCCCCGAGCAGCTCCTCGGCAGCGCGCTCGTGGTGGGCGGGCTGGCGCTGCCGGTGCTCGCGGCGCGGGCCGCCCAGCGATGAGTGCCTGCCACGCGGCGGGTCTCCCGTCGCAAGGCTTCTACCGCACGATCCGCTCGGCCACGACGTCGTGCCCGAGCCAGGCCACGGGGCCCGCGGGCTCCCACGAGGCGTCCAGCATGAGCCGGCCGACGGCGTCGAAGACGGCCCGCGAGAGCTCCGCGCAGATCGGGTCCTTCGGGTCCCGGCTCATCGCGAGCGTCTGGTCGGAGGCGTCGAGCATTGCGGTGAGCTGCGCGGGGGTCGTGTGCTGCGGCCACCGTGCGGGGTCGCGGAACGGGGCCATGACCTCCGCGCCGAGGTAGGCGTCCGCGCGCGCGAGGAGCGCCTCGAGGCTCGCGCCCTCGGCGAGGCGCGCGCGGCAGCGGTCCCACAGCCCCTCCGCGACGGGCGAACCCGGGCCGGCGCGGCGCACCGCCTCGAGGAGCGGATAGAGCGACACCTCGACGCCGAGGAAGAGCGCGCTCGACTGCGTCCAGATCTCCGGCGCGTTGAAGACGGTGCAGCGCACGCCCTCGCGCCACGCCGCCTCGGCGTGCGCCTCGAGCCTGCGCTTCGCCCAGCCCTGCAGGTAGGGCACGTAGCTCTGCCAGGTGAGCCGGCCGCCCACGAGCACCTCGCACCCGTGGTAGCCGTACGCGACGTAGCGCACGCGGCGCGCGCCGGTGCGCAAGGGCGCCGTCGCCGCGACGAGCCGCTCGAAGGTCCGGGCGGTGACCTCCTCGAAGCAGGCCTCCCAGAGCCGGCCGAGGTCGCTCTTCCAGAAGTCCTCCGAGGCGAGGTACTTCTCGCCGCGGCCGCGGAACATCCGCGTCATGAGCGGCATGTTCACCCGGGCCCGCGGGAAGCCGCCCGCCATCGTGTGCACGAACAGCACGTTCGCGCCGGCGGGGACGTGCGGCAGGAGCGCCTCCACGAAGCGCTCGAGGTGCCGGTCGAACCTGCGCGCGCCGGCCTCGCGCGAGCGCGCGACGAGCGCCCAGTCGAGCGCGAGCGACGCCCACGCGTCGGGCCGCGCCACCTTGAGCTGGTCCGCGGGCGAGGCCGCGCCCTCCCCGCCGGGCTCGAGGTCGAAGCCGGCCTCGAGCGGCACGTTCACGATGCGCCCGCCGAGGTTGGCCTCCGCCTGCGCCAGCTCCGCCGCGTCGAGCGGCCGGAGCGCGCCGTCGGGATCGCGGCGGCCCACCGTCGCGCCGACGACGGTCATGCCCGCCCGCCGCGCCCACGCGAGGATGCCGTTCGCGTAGCCGCGCCCGAAGAGCTCGCCGAACATGACGAGCACGTCGCCCGGTCCGTACCCCGCCTGCGCGGGGAGCTGCCGCATCGCCTGGAGCGTCACGTCACCCCCGGGCCACGGGACGTCCCGTGGCACCGGAGGAGCCTTCCAGGCTCCGGGCGGGCCGGCAAGCGCGAAACCGGGCTCCGGCGATCGTTCATGCGCAGACGTCTGCGCGGGTCCGGCGACGTCAGCGCAGCTCGACGGTCTGTCCCCGGAACGACACCGCGGCCGGATCGTCCCGCACGCCCGCGCCGCCGGGCTCGGCCTGCACGCGGATCTCCCCGATCGCACCCGGTGGGAGCTGGGGCTGCCCGGGCCGCGCGGTGCTCCACCCTCCCCTGCCGGTGAAGAGGGACCCGCGCGTCTCGGCGCCGGACCGGGTCCGGATCCTGAACTCGCCCGTCAAGGCCGTCCAGAGGAGCGGGGCCGTGCCGTGGTTCATGGCCGAGGCCTTCACCACGTTCAGCCAGGAGCTCTTGCCGAAGGCGGTGTGGTGCTCCTCGACCAGCACCTGGTGCACGCGCACCTCGACGTCTCCGCTCCGGAGCACGAACGGCGCGGCGCTCACCGGGTGCTCGTCCACGTAGACCTTCCAGCCGGGCTTCGCGGCCTTGCCGCTACCCGACACGGTGCAGCCGAGGGCGAAGAGTGCGACGAACGAGAGGGTCGAGGCAGGGAGGCGCATCCGACCATGGTGCCTCGCCGACACGCACGATTCCAGCCGCCCGGCGGCGGCTCGTCGAAGCCGCCGCGGGCGCGGACGCTGGCTGCATCTCCCCGTCACCGGGGGTATGACGGCTCTGGTATCGTCTCTCCCATGCCGACCCGGGTTTCTCCGTCCGCCGCGCGGGACGCTGGGCGCCTCGTGCGGCCGGTGACGACGGAGGGCCCCCATGACCCGCTGGCTCCGCTTCCTCCTGACCTTCCTCGGCGCGCGCCGCCGCCCGGCGCTCCCCGTCGGCGAGGAGAGCCGGCTGCGGCTGCGCGCCTGGCCGACGGAGTGCGACGCCGCCTGGCTCAACCACGGGGCGCTCCTCTGCCACATGGAGTGCGGGCGCATCGACATCATGGTGCGGACCGGGTTCCTGGCGCTGGCGCGCCGGCGAGGCTGGTACCTGCCGCTCGCCGCCGTGTCGGTCCGGTTCGATCGGCCGCTGCGGCGGCTGCAGCGGTTCGACCTCGCCTCGCGCATCGTCTGGTGGGACGAGACCGCGATCTGGATCGAGCACCGCGTCACGCGAGAAGGGAAGCCGGTGGCCACGGCGCTGGCGCGCAACCTCGTCCGGGAGGGACGTCAGCCGGTGGCGCCCGAGCGGATCCTGCGTGAGCTCGGCCTGACGGCGACGCGGCCCGAGCGTCCCCCGGCCGTCGAGCAGCTCGCGGGCTGGGCCGAGGCGACGCCGCGGTGAGCGGCGCGGCCCGCCCTCACAGCCTCAGCGTCGCCACGAGCCGCCGCGGGTCCAGCAGCAGATCGAGCCCGTCGTCTATCGACAGCACGAGCACGTCCGCCGCGGTGGCGAGCGCGCCCGCCATCCCCTCCGGCCCCACGACCGCGATCCCGAGGTCGGCCGCGGCGAGCATGCCCGCGTCGTTCGCGCCGTTGCCGACCGCGACCACGCCCTCGCGTGTCGAGACGAAGCGGGCCTTCTCGCGGCCGGTCTTCACCTGGACGAGCTCGACCGGGAGCCCGGCGAGCGCGCGCGCGGCGAGCCCGTAGGTGTCGGCGGTGAGCACGGTGACCTCGAGCAGGCGGGAGAGCGACACGAGCCGCTTCTTCACGCCGGGGAGCACGCGGCCGCGCGCGGCGATGGTGCCGTTGAGGTCGAGGGCGAGGTGCTCGAGCCGGAGCGACGTGCGGCCGGGCACCTTCACGGTGAGCGCCATCCGGCGAGGTTAGCGTTTCAGGAGCCGCCTGTGCAGCCGTTCGAGCGCGGAGACGAGGTCGGGCCGCGCCTCCAGCACCGGCCGCAGGGGGTCGTCGCCGAGCCGCTCCGCCCGCGCGAGCGCGTTCCGGATGGTGAACTTCGCGGGATCGAGCTTCCCGTTGACCTCGGACCACCGGAGGGGCGTCGAGACCGGCGCACCCGGCCGGGGTCGCACGGTGTAGGGGGCGGCGATGGTCTTGCCGTGACCGTTCTGGAGGAAGTCCAGGTAGACCTTCCCGCCCCGCGCGCCCACCGCGCGGGCGGTCGTCGCGATGTCGCCGTGCTCCGCCTCGAGGGCGCGGGCGAGGAGCTCCGCGAGCGTGCGTGACTGCTCGTGCGTGAGCTGGCCGCCGAGCGGCACGAGCACGTGCAGGCCCTTCTGGCCGGTGGTCTTGCAGTACGAGGGCAGGCCGAGCGCGTCGCAGAGCGCGTGCGTCGCCTTCGCGAGCGCGACCACGTGCGCGAAGGGCGCCTCCTTCGGATCGAGGTCGACGATGCACCAGTCCGGGCGCTCGAGCGCGCCCGTGCCGCCGGGGCGAGGGGCCCGGCTCGACCAGACGTGGATGGGGATGGTGCCGGTGTTCGCGATCCAGGCGAGGCCGTCCTCGTCGTCGACGAGGAAGTACTGGATGTCGCGATCGGTGTCGCTCGCGTGGATGGTGACGGTGCGGATCCAGTCCGGAGCCCACTCCGGCGCGTCCTTCTGGAAGAAGCTCTTCCCCTCGATGCCGTCGGGGTAGCGGGTGAGGACGAGCGGCCGGTCCTTCAGGAACGGCAGCATGAACGGCGCGATCGCGCGGTGGTAGGCGAAGAGGTCGGCCTTCGTGATCCCCTCGCCGGGGAAGAAGACCTTGTCGCCGTTCGTGACCTCCACGCGGCGTTTCGTCCTGACCTCGACCGGCGGTCTTCCCTCCCCGTTCGTACCGAGCGTAGCCCCGGGACGCGCAGCGTCCCCGGGGCGGAGACGAGGTACGTCCCTGACCGCCTCCTCCACCTTCTTGTCGTCCCGCACGCGCACGAAGACCGGGTGCCGGAGCAGCCCCTCGTCGGTCCACTCGCGGTAGCTCACCTCGACGACGAGCTCCGGCTCGACCCAGGTGTTCCCCCTCCCCTTCGGCACCGGCCCGCCGCACGGCGGCGTGGGCCGCGCGTGCGGCGCGAGCCGCGCGTGGAGCGCATCGAGGAGCTTCCCGTCGAACCCGGTCCCGACCGAGCCCGCGTAGACGAGCCCGGAGCCGTCGAAGACCGCGAGGTGCAGGGCGCCGAACCGCGCCCGGGCGCCCTTCGGCGCGGTGAAGCCGACCACCGCGAAGTCGCCGGCCTTCGTGGTCCGGACCTTGAGCCAGGCGCCGGAGCGGCCGGCGCGGTAGGGCGCGTCGGCCTTCTTCGCCATCACGCCCTCGAGGCCCATGGCCTGCACCTTCTCGAAGAGCGCGACGCCCTGACCCGGGACATGGTCGGCGTAGCGGAGCGCGCCGAGCTTCGGGAGGAGCCTCGCGAGCACCTGCTTCCGCGCGAGGAGCGGCACGTGGCGGAGGTCGAGGTCGCCCACCGTGAGGAGGTCGAACGCGAAGAGCGTCGCCGGGCGCTCGAGCGCGGCGCGCGCGACGTCGTCGGCGCGGCCAGCCTGCGCGCGCCCCTGCAGCTTCTGGAAGCTCGGGCGGCCGTCGGGCTCGAGCACCACCACCTCGCCGTCGAGCCGCGCGTCGACCGGCAGCGCCGCCACCGCGCGCGCGAGCTCCGGGTAGAGCGCGGTCGCGTCCTGGCCGCTCCGGTAGGAGAGCGTCACCCGCGCGCCGCGCCGCTCCGCGGCCAGGCGGTAGCCGTCGTACTTGAGCTCGAAGAGCCAGCCCGGGTCGTCGAACGGCGCGTCGCACGACTGCGCCAGCATGGGCTCCGGCGGGATCCTCCCCGCGAGCGGCCGCGCCCCGAGCCGGCGCGCCTCCTCGAGCACCTCGCCCGCGCGCGACGCGCCCTGGGCGAGCTCCTCCACCGTGAGCCCGGAGAGCACGGAGGCCTCCGGGAACGGGCGGTCCTTCCCGGCCCAGCCGTCGCCCCGGTGCTTCATGAGCAGCCACTGCTGCTTTCCACCGTCCTGCTTCTTCGTGCGGACGAGCGTCCACTCGCCGCGCAGCTTGTAGCCCTCGAGCGTGAAGACGAGCTTCCCCGCGCGCAGCCCCTCCTCCGGATCCGCGTCCACCGGGCGCCAGGTGCCGCGGTCCCAGAGGATGACCGCGCCGGCGCCGTAGTTGCCCGCCGGGATGAGCCCCTCGAACCCCGCGTACTCGACCGGATGGTCCTCGACCTCGACCGCCATGCGCTTCTCGGCGGGGTCGGCGGACGGGCCCTTCGGCACCGCCCAGCTGCGCAGCGTGCCGCCGAGCTCGAGGCGGAAGTCCCAGTGCAGCCGCCGGGCGGCGTGCTTCTGCACGACGAACAGGCGGGCGCCGTCCTGGCCTGCCGCGGCGGGCGGGCCGAACGGCTCCGGCGTGCGGCCGGGGTCGCGCTTCCTGCGGTAGCGGTCGAGACGGTCGGGCACGCGCCTGCCTGTGAACCAATCTAGGCCGGCGGCGGGCCCCGCGCAGGGCGTGGATGCCCGGACCCCGATATCGTCCGCCAGCGGAAAGGGCGCGCTCTTGCGCGCACCTCTATACTTCTCTCGTGGCCCCTCGTTCCGTCGCGACCGGCACCATCTCCTTCGGGCTCGTCTCGATCCCCGTGCGCCTCTACGCGGCGACGCAGCCCTCGGCCTCCATCTCCTTCAACTTGCTCCACGCGAAGGACGGCTCGCGCCTGAAGCAGCACTACGTCTGCGCGAAGGACGGCGAGAAGGTCGAGCGCGACGAGATGGTGAAGGGCTACGAGTTCGCGAAGGACCGCTACGTCACCTTCACGACCGAGGAGCTGAAGGCGCTCGACGAGATCGCGTCCCAGACCATCGACATCGCCGAGTTCGTGCCCGCCTCCGAGGTCGACCCGGTCTACTTCGAGAAGGCCTACCACCTCGGCCCGGACAAGGGCGGCGGCAAGGCCTACAAGCTCCTCGCCCTCGCGCTCGAGCAGAGCGGCAAGGCCGCCGTCGCGCGCTACGCCGCGCGCGGCAAGCAGTACCTCACCCTCATCCGCGCCCGCGCCGGGCGGCTCCTCCTGCAGCAGCTCTACTACGCCGACGAGGTCCGCCCGCTCGACGAGGTCGAGGTGGACGACGCGCAGGTGAAGGACCAGGAGATCCAGCTCGCGCTGCAGCTCATCGAGCAGACCGCGAACACCCGGTTCGAGCCCCAGAAGTACGAGGACTCGGTGAAGCAGCGGGTGCTCGAGGCCATCGAGCGGAAGGTCCAGGGCCAGGAGATCCGGGTCTCGGCGCCGGTCGAGCCGCAGGCGCAGGTCATCGACCTCATGGAGGCGCTCAAGGCGAGCCTCGCCGCGCCCGGCGCCGCCGCCGCGCCCCGTGCGGTCGCCGCCGAGGCCGCCGCCCCGGCCGAGCCGGCCCACGAGGCCGCGCCCCAGGCGGACGCCGGACGCCGGGCCGCGCGTCGCGCCCAGGCCGCGGGCCAGGCGCCCGCGAAGAAGAAGACCACTTCCCGCAAGTAGGCGAGCGTGCCATCTTCCGGCGGCGTGTGGGGCTACGGCACCGAAGACGTCGCGCGCATGCTCGAGCTCTCGCCGGGCCAGGTGAGGAAGCTCGCGCAAGCGGGTTTCGTGACCCCCGCGCGCGGGCCGAAGAACACGCTGCGCTTCTCCTTCCAGGACCTCGTGCTGCTCCGCGCCGCCGCCGGGCTCGTGCACGCGCGGGTGCCGGTGCCGCGCATCCGCCGCGCGATGTCGGCGCTCCGCGCCCAGCTCCCCGAGGGCCGGCCGCTCGCCGCCGTGCGCGTCGCCGCCGACGGCCGGAACGTGGTCGTGCAGGACGGCGGGGCCCGCTGGCAGCCCGCGACCGGCCAGGTGCTGCTCGACTTCGAGGTGAAGGACCTCGCGAGGAAGGTCGCCCCGCTCGTGCGCGCCGCTGCGAAGGCACGCGGCCCGGCGCCGCTCGACGCCGAGAGCTGGTACCGGTGGGGCAGCGACCTCGAGGACGGCGCGCCGAAGGAGGCGCGGGCCGCCTACCGCCGCGCCCTCGCCGCCGATCCGGACCACGCCGGCGCGCACCTCAACCTCGGCCGCCTCCTCCACGAGGACGGCGACCCCCGCGCCGCCGAGGCGCACTACCGGCTCGCGCTCGGCTCGCCCGAGCACGGCGCGCTCGCGCAGTTCAACCTCGGCGTCGCGCTCGAGGACCAGGGGCTCCACGACGAGGCCCTGCTTGCCTACGCGCGCGCGCTCGAGGCCGACGCCGCGCTCGCCGACGCGCACTTCAACGCGAGCCGGCTGCTCGAGCGCATGGGCAAGCAGGCCGACGCGCTCCGGCACCTCGCGGCGTACCGGCGCCTGACGGTGCGGTAGCCGGGCGCGGGCGGCGAGCGGCCTTCCCGGCAAGAATCGACACACCGTCGATCGCTCCCGGGGTATGACCTCCCGTCATGCTCCCCAGGTCGCCGCCCCTCTTCATCCGCATCCCGCCCGAGGAGCGCGTCCGCCTCGAGGAGCTGACCCGCGGCATCGAGACGCTCGACGGCGCCGTCGCGCGCCTCGGCGAGCCCGACACCCGCGCCCGCCTCGGCGGCCACGCCGAGCTCCGCTACGGACGGCTCTCCGAGGTCGCCGAGATCCGCGTGAGCGGCTTCGGCCGGCAGGGCGTGCTGGTGTCGATCGTGCCGAGGGCGGCGAGGCGCTGAGGGCGGCCGGCGACCTAGTACCCCTGCGGCGGCGGGCGCGGCGGCTGCCGGGGCGGCACGACCGTGGTGTTCCGGATGGCCTCGGCCGGCGTCGCGGTCTTCAGGACGTTCATGGCGGCCGCGATCATGCCGCCGACGTCGGAGAGGGTCGCGGGCAGGATCACGGTGTTGTTGGTCTTCGCGAGGTTGCCGAACTCCTTCACGTACTGCTCGGCGACGCGGAGCTGGACGGCCTCGATGCCGCCCTGCGAGGAGATCGACTCGGCGACCTTCCGGAGGCCCTCGGCGGTGGCGGTGGCGATCGCCATGATGGCCTGCGCCTGGCCGTCGGCCTCGTTGATCTGGCGCTGGCGGTGGGCCTCGGACTCCTTGATGACCTGCTGCTTCTTGCCCTCGGCGTTGTTGATGGCGGCGTCGCGCTCGCCCTCGGAGGTGAGGATGACGGCGCGCTTCTCCCGCTCGGCCCGCATCTGCTTCTCCATCGCGGCGAGCACGTCCTGGGGCGGGGTGATGTTCTTGATCTCGTAGCGCAGGACCTTCACGCCCCAGGGGTTCGTCGCCTTGTCGAGCTCGGCGACGACCTGGCTGTTGATGTGGGCGCGCTCCTCGAAGGTGCGGTCGAGCTCGATCTTGCCGATCTCGCTGCGCAGCGTGGTCTGCGCGAGCTGGGTGATGGCGTAGTAGTAGTCGCCGATGCCGTAGGACGCGCGCTGCGCGTCGAGCACCTTGAGGTAGAGCACGCCGTCGACGGCGACGGTCACGTTGTCGCGCGTGATGCAGGTCTGCTCGGGGATGTCGAGCGCCTGCTCCTTCAGCGTGTGCTTGTAGCGGATGGCGTCGATGAACGGCAGGAGGATGTGGAAGCCGGCGTCGAGGACGGCGTTGAACTTGCCGAGCCGCTCGACGACGTACGCGTTCTGCTGCGGCACCACCACCGCCGTGCGGATGATGACGATGACGGCGAAGATCGCGAGGATGATGACGACCGCGAGGCCGAATTCCATGGGGTCACCTCGTAAGCGACGCTGAAGTTCACTCCGCGCGGAGCCAGAGGGTGAGCCCCTCGACCCGCTCCACCTTGCACCTCTGCCCCGCCCTGAGCGGGATGCCCGACGAGACGCGGGCCGTCCAGGGCGTCCCGCGCAGCTCGGCGCGCCCGTCCTCGCCCGCGCCGACGTCCTCGAGGAGCGTCGCCACCTCGCCCACGAGCTCCTGCACCGGTGGCCCGGCGCGCCGCGCCAGCCACTCCTGGATGGGCTTGCGGACGGTGAGGACGAGGCCGATCGAGAGGACCGTGAAGGCGATCCACTGGACGATCGCCGGCGCGCCCAGGGCGGCGAGGAGCGAGGTCGCGATCGCGCCCGCCCCGAAGAACAGGGCGAACAGCCCGCCGGGGGTGAGCATCTCGAACACGAGCAGCGCGAGACCGATCAGGATCCAGAGCCACCAGGCCATTCGAGCGTTCCCTCCCCGGGCGGGCCGGAACATACCACGCGGGGCCTGGCGCACCGCCCCCCGCCGGCGACTCCGGCTCGCCACTTCCGCCCGCATGCCTCGCGAAGCCAGCCGGCGGCGCCCGGGCACGGCCCCGAGGACGTCCCGATCGGGCATCCTGCGGGGCGTGTGTCGAATGTCGACATCCCACCTCCGCGGTGTACGGGACGGGCCCGCCAGCGCTTGCTCGCGACCCGCACCGCCGCTAGGGTCATCCTTTCGCCCCTCCTGCGGCCTCATCCCTTCAACCGTCGTGTGCGACGGACGCTTCGAGGTCTCCCCCATGCATCGTCGTCTCGTCCTCGCCCCCCTCTCGCTCGCCCTCGCCATGGCCTGCGGCAGCCCGCCGGCCCCGGCCGCGCCGTCGCCCCGGCTCCCCAGCGTGAGCGATGGGGCCGCCCCCGAGCGTCCCGGGAACTACATCGTGCGGGCCACGGAGCGCCGCGAGCGCCAGGCGTCCTCCTTCCGCTGGGCGTCCGGCGAGGCCGCCGCCTCGGCGTCCGCCGTCTCCGCGGCCTCGGCCCGGACCCTGCTCGCGGCGCGCGGCCCGGCCGCGCTCGCCCGCGCCCACCTCGGCGCGCTCGCGGCGACGCAGGGGTTCGCCGCGGAGGACCTCGCCACGGCGGAGACCGCCTCGGTCCACGACACCGGGCAGGGCGCGGTCATCGTGCGGTTCCGGCAGCGCATCGGCGGCGTCGAGGTGCTCGGCGGCGGCGCCGCGGTGGCGATGGACCGCGCGGGCGCGCTCGTCGCCACGACGGGCGAGCTCGCCCCGGTCCGCGAGGTCCCGGAGGGCGCGGCGTTCACGCTCGGCGCCGCCGAGGCCGTGGGCCTCGCGCTGACGGACGTCTCCGGCCAGGCCTACGCGGCGGGCGACCTCGTCACCGGGCCGGCCCGCGGCGGCTATGACACGTTCGGCCTGCGCTCCGAGACGGCCGGCGCCCGCGGGGTGAGCTTCAGCCGCGACGCGCGCGCGAAGCAGGTCTGGTTCCGCCTCGCCGGCGGCCTCGAGCCGGCCTGGTACGTCGAGATCGGCCTCCGCCCCCCGGGCGCGCGGGTCCCGCTCGAGTACGGCTACGTGCTCTCGGCGCGCAGCGGCCGCCTCCTCCTGCGCAAGGACCAGGTCGTCCACGCCGCGTTCACGTACCGGGTCTTCGCGTCCCCCACCTCGCCCTACATGCCCTACGACGGCCCGCAGGGCTTCGCGGGCTCGCCGCACCCGACGGGCGTGCCGGACGGGTACGCGCCCCCGTACGTCGCGCCCCAGGACGTCACGATCCAGAGCGCGCCCTTCTCGAAGAACGACCCCTGGCTCGCGGCGAACGCCACCGAGACGACCGGCAACAACGTCGACGCCTACGCCGACCTCGTGGCCGACCAGAACAACGGCTTCGCGGCGGGCGACGTGCGCGGCGCCGTCTCCGCGCCCGGCAAGTTCCAGTACACCTACGACCTCGCCGGCGAGCCGGGCGTCGCGGCGAGCCGCCAGGCGGCCGTCGTCCAGCTGTTCTACGTGAACAACTGGCTGCACGACTGGTACTACGACGCGGGCTTCGCCGAGGCCGACGGCAACGCGCAGGCCGTGAACTACGGGCGCGGCGGGGCCGAGGGCGACGCGCTCGTGGCGCAGGCGCAGGACGTCGGCGGCTTCGACAACGCCAACATGGCGACCCCCGCCGACGGCGCCTCGCCGCGCATGCAGATGTACCTGTGGGTCACGCCCACGCCGCAGTTCGTGAAGGTGAACGCGCCCGCCTCGGTGCAGCTCCAGACCGGCGCGGGCATCGCGAGCGAGTGGGGGCCGCAGTCGTTCGACCTCACCGGCGACGTCGTCGCGGCACAGAACGGCACCAAGGCCGACGGCTGCACGGCGCTCACGAACGGCGCCGCGGTGAAGGGCAAGATCGCGCTCGTCGACCGCGGCAACTGCACCTTCGTCGTGAAGGCCAAGGCCGCCCAGGACGCCGGCGCCATCGGCGTGATCATCCGCAACGTGAACGACACGCAGACCCTCGTGAACATGGCGAGCGACAACACCCCCGCCGCCGCGCAGATCACGATCCCCCCGATGCTCATCGGCCTCGCCCCCGGCAAGACCATCGGCGACGCCGTCGCCGCGGGCACGGTCAACGTCAGCATGACGCGCACGAAGGCGCCGCTCCGTGACGGCGACCTGGACACCTCGATCGTCGCGCACGAGTGGGGCCACTACATCGCGCACCGCCTCGTGCACGACTCGGCCGGCCTCAACAGCGACCAGGCGAACGGCATGGGCGAGGGCTGGTCGGACTTCCACGCGCTCCTCCTCATGGTGCGCGACGAGGACCGCAGCGTCGCCTCGAACGCGAACTTCTCGGGCGTCTACGGCGTCGGCGCGTACGCCACGGGCGGGTCCGCCCCCTCCGGCGGGCCGAACGACTCCTACTACTTCGCCATCCGCCGGGTGCCTTACTCGACCGACATGACGAAGAACCCGCTCTCCTTCCGGCACATCCAGGACGGCGTCGAGCTCGTCCCGGCGGGCTCCGCGATCCCGGTCGCGTTCGGCCGCGACGGCTCGGCCAACTCGGAGGTCCACGACGCCGGCGAGGTGTGGGCGACGATGCTCTGGGAGTGCTACGCGGCCCTGCTGCGGGACACGGGCGGGACCTCCCCCCGGCTCACCTTCGCGCAGGCCCAGGACCGCATGAAGCGGTACCTCGTGGCCCACTACAAGCTGCTCCCGTTCGACCCGACCTTCCTCGAGGCGCGCGACGCGCTGCTCGCGGTGGCGCTCGCCGAGGACCCGGCCGACTTCACCGCGTTCCACGCCGCCTTCGCGAAGCGCGGCGCCGGCATCGGCGCCGTGAACCCGGACCGCTACGCGGCCGGCAACCAGGGCGTCGTGGAGAGCACGCTGACCGGCCCCCTCCTCGCGGCGGGCCAGGTCTCGGTCGGCGTCATCGACCCCGGCGCGTGCAACGACGGCGACGGGATCCTCGACAACGGCGAGACCGGCACGGTCTCGGTGACGCTCGACAACGTGGGCGCCACCGACCTCGCGGCGGTCACCGCGACGCTCTCGACCACGGCGCCGGACAAGGTCTCGTTCCCGGCGGGCACGTCGGTCGCGGTCGGCGGCACGGTGCCGCTCGTCGCGCACGCCGGGGGCCAGCCGAGCACGGTCGCCACGTTCAAGGTCGCCATCGCGCACGCGGCCCGCGCGGAGGTGGTGCCCCTCACGCTCACCTTCCCCGCCGGCTACCTCACCGAGAACCGGACGGTGCCGGTGAGCCTGCGCGTCAACTACGACCAGGCCGCGGCGGTCGGCACGACCGACGACTTCGAGTCCTCGATCCAGGCGTGGACGACCGCCGGGTCGAGCGGCGCCTCGCCGTGGACGCGCGTCGCGCTCGACGCCGGGCGCCACGTGATGCACGGCCCGGACGCGGGCCAGCCGGGCGAGACGAGCCTCGTGTCGCCGGCCATCACCCTCGGGAGCGCGGCGGCGACCATCACCCTCCACCAGCGCTACGCCTTCGAGGGCGACGCCGCGACGGCCTGGTTCGACGGCGCCCTCGTCGAGATCTCGCAGGACGGCGGCGCCACCTGGGCCGACCTCGGGGCCGCGGTGAAGTATGCGGGCACGGCCGCGTACGGCGGCACGATCTCCAGCAACCAGAGCCAGAACCCGCTCGCGGGCAAGCTGGCCCTCGTGGGCACGAGCCCGGGGTACCCCGCGTTCAGCCCCCTCACGCTCGACCTCGGCACCACCTACGCGGGCAAGACGGTGAAGCTGCGCCTGCGCATCGGCACCGACGAGCTCGTCGGCGCCCCGGGCTGGGACGTCGACGACGTGGTCGTCACCGGCGCCACCAACACGCCCTTCCCGGCGATCCAGCCCGACGCGCTCGTCTGCGCCGCCGCCGGCGGCATCGCCGCCAGCGCGGGCGGGGCCCAGATCGCGGCGGAGAACACGCTCGTCACGCTCGACGCCACGGGGTCCGCCTCGGAGGACCCGGCGAAGGTGCTGACCTACGCCTGGACCCAGGTAGGCTCGCCCACGGTCTCGCTCTCGAGCGCGACGGCGGCGAAGCCGACCTTCACGGCGCCGGAGGTCACGGCCGACACGACCCTCACCTTCCAGGTGACGGTCTCCGACGGCGCGAGCACGCCGAGCTCCGCGCAGACGACCGTGAAGGTCCTCAACGTGAACAAGCCGCCCGTCGCGAGCGCCGGGAGCAACCAGTCGGTGAAGAGCGGCGACCTCGTGCACCTCGACGCCACCGGCTCGACCGACGCCGACCCGGGCACCACGCTCACCTACGCGTGGACGCAGATCTCCGGGGTGGCCGTCACGCTCCTCGACGCGAACACCGCGGCGGCCACGTTCAACGCGCCCGCCGTGGCGAACGCGGTCACGACGCAGTTCCGGGTGACCGTCTCCGACGGCGCGGCCACCTCGGCGGCCAACGTGATCGTCACGATCTCGCCGGTCGGCGGCGGCACGGGCGCGACGAAGAAGACGGGCGGGTGCGGCACCGCCGGGGCGGCGGGCCCGCTGGCGCTCCTCGCGGTGGCGTTCCTGCGGCGCCGGCGGTCCGCCGCCGGCGCCCGGTAGTCACCCGCGCCTCCGGGCCGAGGACCCGGGCTGGGGCTCACCCCAGCGCGAGCGCGACCGCCCCGGCCGCGAGGGCGGCGCCCTGCGCGGCCGCCACGCGGCGGCCGAACGGCCACCCGCCCGCGACCGCGGCCATGGCCGCCTTCACGACCGTGTTCGAGGCCACGCCGAGCAGGATGGTCACCGCGGCCACGCGCTCGCCCACCGCGGTGCGCGCGAGGTCGGCCATCGAGAGGGTGATCGCGTCCACGTCGGTGGCCCCCGCGAGGAGACCGGCGGCGTAGGTCCCGCCCGTGCCGAGGTACGTCGCGGCGCCCTTCGAGACCAGGAGGACGAGGCCGAACAGGAGGGCGAACCGCAGCGCCGAGCCGAGCTCGAACGGGTTCGCGACCGCGAGCGCGCCGCCGTGCGGGGCGCCGCCGGGGCCTCCGCCCGGCCCCTGGTCGCGGCGCGACCGCACCCACAGGGCGAGCGCCGCCGCGGCCGCCGCGCAGCCCGCGGCCGCGAGCGGAGGCGCCACCTCGCCGAGGAGCGCCGGGTTCGCGATCGCGACGAGCACGATGACCCGCGCGAACATCACGGTGGAGGCGAGCACCACCGCGACCGACGCGGGGCCGGCGAGCGCCGGGGTCTCCCGCGCCCGGCCCGCCATCGAGAGGGTCACCGCGGTCGAGGAGACGAGCCCGCCCACGAACCCGGTGAGGCCGAGCCCGCGCTCGGGCCCGAGGAGCCGCACGGCCGCGTAGCCCGCGAACGAGAGCGCCGAGATGAGGACGAGCAGCGCGCCGATCTTGAACGGGTTCAGGACGTCGAGCGGCCCGAAGGTGCGGTCGGGGAGGAGCGGCAGGAGCACGACCGCCACGATGAGGAACCGCATCGCGGCCGCGAGGTCGGCGGACGAGATCCGGCCGACGAGCGGGTGCAGCGCGGGCTTCGCCGAGAGGATCGCGGCGGCGACCACCGCCGCGCCGGCCACCACGAACACCCGGGTCGAGAGCGGCTGGAGGACCTCCTCGGCGCCGGCGACGACGCCGAGCGAGAAGGTCACGAGGAACGCCACCTCGGAGGTGATGCCGCGGTGGAGATCGCGCCAGACGTCGCCGGCGTAGTTCGTGGCGAGCCAGAGCACGAGCGCGAGGAACGGGATGGCGACCATCACCGGCCCGTGCTGCCGGGCCGCGAGGCTCGCGAGCGCTCCGGCGAGCGCGAGCAGGGGGTGGGTGCGGGCGCCGCCCACGAAGGACGTCGCGTCGGACGGGTCGCGGGAGCGCTCCCGCTCGAGGCCGATGAGGAACCCGGCGGCGAGGGCGAGGCCGAGGGACGCGAAGGGCTCGAGGGGCAGCATGCCCTCCGATGCTACGCCCGCCCGGCCGGCGCCGGACGAAGAACCGCCCGCCCCGGCGCGGTGGCCAGGGCGGGCGGCGGGAACCCGCGTCGGTGCAGGGGACTAGAGGGACGGGAGGGCGGCCGGGGCCTTCGCGCCGAGGGGAGCCGTGCCGGTGGTCGCGCCGACCGGGAGCGGGCCCGCGTCGGTGGTGTAGCCGATCACGCCCATCTCCGGGATGTCGAGGCCGGCGACCTCGTCCTCGACCGACACCCGGTTGCCGACGAGCTTGCCGATGATCCAGAACGAGACCGCCGCGAGCGGGGCCACGTAGAGGACGTTCGCGACCACACCGATCGCCTCCGCGGCGAACTGGCCACCGTCACCGTAGAAGAGGCCGGTGACCTTGCCGGCGACGCCGTTCAGGCCCTCGCCGTAGGTGCCGTTCGCGAACAGGCCGAGCGAGAGCACGCCCCACGCGCCGTTGACGCCGTGGACCGAGGAGGCGCCCACCGGGTCGTCGATCTTGAGCTTCGTGTCGATGAAGATCGCCGCGAGGACGACGAGCACGCCGGCGATCGCGCCGATGAGCGCGGCCGCCCAGGAGGAGACGAAGGCGCACGGGGCCGTGATGGCGACGAGGCCGGCGAGCATGCCGTTCGCGAGCCAGGACGGGTCGGGCTTCCCGAACTTCACGACGACGTACAGGTAGGCCGCGAAGGCGCCGGTGGCGCCGGCGATCATGGTGTTCGTCGCCACGACCGCGAGGCGGGTGTCCATGCCGGAGAGCGTGGAGCCGGCGTTGAAGCCGAACCAGCCGAACGCGAGGATGAACGTGCCGAGCATGACCTGCGGGATCGAGTGCGGGGCGATCGGGTGGATGGAGCCGTCGGGGCGGTACTTGCCGACGCGCGGGCCGATCATCTTGCCGAGGACGAGCGCCATCACGCCGCCGGTGAGGTGCACGACCGAGGAGCCGGCGAAGTCGACGTGGCCGTGGCCGAGGCCGAAGTTCGCGCCGAGGCCGGAGAGCCAGCCGCCGCCCCAGACCCAGTTCGCGTAGACCGGGTAGATGATGGTCGAGATCACGAACGAGAAGAGGACGAAGGAGGTGAACTTCCAGCGCTCGGCCGCCGCACCGGTCGGGATGGTGCAGGTCGTGTCCATGAAGCACATCTGGAAGAGGAACGTGGTCGCGACGCCCGCCGTGAACATCTCGGTCGGCAGCATGAAGCCCGACATGCCGAACAGGCCGAAGGGCTTGCCCGCGATGTTGATCACGAACTCCTTCGCGAGCAGCGGCTGCTCGCCGAACACCGCGCCGACGCCGCCCATCTGCAGGCCGAAGCCGATGAAGTAGAAGCCGATGATGCCGATCGAGTAGACGAGGAAGTTCATCGTCATCGTGTGCGCGGCGTTCTTCGCGCGCGTCAGGCCGGTCTCGACGAGCGCGAAGCCGGCCTGCATGAACATGACGAGGAAGCCGGCCACCATCGTCCAGACGATGTTGAGGGCCGTCTGCGTGTCGGCGAGGTTCTTCGCCAGATCCGCGACCGTGGGTTCCATGGGTTCTAAGACTCCGTCCCTCCCGGGCCTGTCCGGGTCGGTGGTGAGGGTGGCGTTGCGGGAGGGCGGTAGTGCAGCGGGCGTGCCGCGGGGCCGGATCCGCCCGGGACGCAGGGTCTGCCCGCGCGGCGGGCAGATCGGCGGCGCCTGCTGCCCGCGAGCCGGGCAACCCCCCTCGGATCGTGACGGCGAGCGGATGTCGGGAGGCCCGCAGGACGGGATCACCCTGCCCGGACGGCGCGCAGCGAGCGCCGGAGGGACCGGCCGGGGCCGTCGGGCCGCGGATCAGCCGAGGTGCCGGACGAGCTCCCGCCGCACGGTCTGGCGCGACGCATCGTCCGGGGCGACCGGCAGGGCCCGCTCCAGCATCTCGGCGGCCTTGCGGCGGAACCCGCGCTCCTCGTAGAGCGCCGCGAGCGCGCGCAGCGCCGCGAAGTGCGGGCGGAGCTCGGTCGCGCGCTCGAGGGCGGTCATCGCCCGGAAGTGCTCGCCCTTCGCGCGCCACGCCCGGCCCAGCTGGTAGTGCGCGTCCGCCGACCAGGCGTTCGCCTTCGTCGCCTGCTCGAGCGCCGCGATGGCCTCGGGGAGCTGGCCGGCGGCGAGGAGCTCTCGCCCCTTCGCGAGCGCGGCGTCGCCCTCCGCCGACGAGGAGCGGCGCGCCTCGGTGGCGTCGATGGCCGACTCGGTGCGGCGGAGCAGGTCCTCGAGCCGGAACGGCTTCTCGAGGTAGTCCTCGGCGCCGTAGCTCTCCCGGACGTCCTGCGCGAAGCGCCACCCGCGGTAGATGGCGGTCATCATGATGACCGGCACCTGGCGCGTGCGGGGGCTCGCCTTGAGGCGGCGGCAGGCCTCGAAGCCGTGCAGCCGCGGGAGCATCGCGTCGAGGAGCACGAGGTCGGGCACCACCGCCTCGGCCTTCTCCACCGCCTCCTGGCCGTCCGCCGCGGTCTCGACCGCGTAGCCCTTCGCCTGGAGCGTGCGGGAGACGAGGAGGCGGATCTCCGGCTCGTCGTCGACCACGAGCACGAGGCGCTTGCCGTCCGGCCGGGCCGGCAGGGCCGGGTCGGGGGGCACCTCGACCTCCACATCGGCCATCGGCTGCAGCGCGTCGGCGGCGACGGGCAGGTCGTCGTCCAGGTCGAGGAGGTCCACGTCGCTCGTGACCTCCGGGGTGGCGGTGAGGGCGAGCCCGGCGCCCTCCTCCGCGGC
The DNA here is from genome assembly GCA_046351695.1 of Anaeromyxobacter sp. Lineage (GTDB taxonomy): Bacteria > Myxococcota > Myxococcia > Myxococcales > Anaeromyxobacteraceae > Anaeromyxobacter. Next base: position 238,267 of record JAXLYA010000008.1, read on the forward strand.
GGCGCCGCGCCAGGCGGTCCCGCCGGCCTCGCGCGCGTCGTAGGCCTCCCGGATGGCGCGGACGAGCGCGGAGTGCACCGCGACGTAGCTCGACACCTCGCGGCCGGTGACGAAGCGGACCTCGCCGAGCGTCTGCTCGTCGAAGGGCTCGCTCATCGCGAGGTGCAGCCGGCCGCCCTCGAGCGACACCGGCAGCATGGTGTCGCCCTCGGCGACCGCGCGCGGCACGTACTCGAGCAGCGTGAGGTCGAGGGCCGAGCGGGAGAGGTCGATGCCGGGGACGCCGTGGCGCGCGGACAGGGCCTCGGCGAGCCGCGCCTCGGGGACGCCGTCGTCGAGCAGCGCCGAGCAGAGCGGCACGCCGGCCGCCCTCGCGGCCACGAGCGCGCGCTCCACGTGCTCCCGGGACGCGATGCCCCGGTCCACGATGAGATCGCCGATGCGGACGGTCGTCAGAAAGCTTCCCTCCGGACGACGATTCTACCCCGCCCCGCGGATCTGCCCCGTCCCAGGTTCGCGGCCGTGGGTCTCCCTCCTCCCACGCGGCCGCGTCCCCCGATCACCCTACGGTGTCGGCGTAGGTCATGACGAGGTACAGCACGCTCTCGCCGTTCGCGCGGTTCCGGTACACGTGCGGCCGGTCGGCCTCGAAGACGATCGCGTCCCCGGCGGAGAGCTGCTCCTTCTTCCCCTCCACCTCGATCTCCACCGACCCGGACGCCACGACCAGGTTCTCGGTCGTGCCGGGGTTGTGGGCGTCGGCCTTCTCGACCCCACCGGACGCGAGGCGCAGCTCGTAGAACTCGACCCGCCGCGGCTCGTCGAACGGGAAGAGCGCCCGGGAGCTGAACGAGCCGTCGGCGCTGCGGAGCAGCTTCGCCTGCTCGGCGCGCAGCACGTGGGGACCGGCCGACCCGCGGGCGCTGATGAGCGCGGAGAACGGCACGCCCAGGGCCGAGGAGATCTTCCAGAGGACGTTGATGGTCGGGGCGCTCTGGCCGAGCTCGATCTGCCCGAGCATGGCGCGCGACACGCCGGAGAGCTGGGAGAGCCGCTCGAGCGAGAGCCCGCGGTGGCTGCGCAGGCGGCGCAGGTTCCCGCCGACGATGGGGGTGAGGTCCTGGGCCGGCGGAGGCGCGCCCTCGCGCTCCGGGGTGGGCCCCGCCGCCGGCCGGCTCGCCGCCCGGCGCCGCTTCGTCGTGTCCCGCGCGTTCTTCATGGGGACGAGGTTTTCCGTTACAACGGAGGCCTTGTCAACGCACGAGACCGCCCGTGGCCCCTGGCGGCTGACCCTCGTCACGAACCCGGACGACTGCAACCTCGCGTGCGCGATGTGCCCCTGCTCGGCGCCGCGCCCCGGGCCGCGTCCGCGGCGCATGGCCCCGGGGCTCGCGCTCGCCGTCCTCGACGAGCGGCGGGGCTCGCCGCTGCACGAGGTCATCCCCTCCACCATGGGCGAGCCGCTCCTCTGGACCGGCCTCCCGGCCCTCCTGGACCGCTGCGCGGCGCTCGGGTTCGCGGTGAACCTGACCACGAACGGCACCTGGCCGGGGCTCGGGGTGTCCGGATGGGCCGCGAAGCTGCTCCCCGTGCTGTCGGACGTGAAGGTCTCCTGGAACGGCGCGACCCAGCGCACCGCCGCCGCCGTGATGGCCGGCCTCGACCTCGCCGCCGCGGAGCGGGACCTCGAGACCTGGTCCACCCTCCGCGACGCCCACGCCGCCGCGGGCGGCCGCCGCTCGACGCTCTCCCTGCAGGTCACCGTGCAGGCCGCCAACGTCGACGAGGTCCCCGCGATCGTCGCACTCGCAGGGCGCCTGCGCGTGGACCGCGTGAAGCTCAACCACCTGCAGCCGCGCCCCGGGCTTGCGGTGACCGTGGAGGGCTCCTTGCTCCGCGACGCGCCCGGCCTCGCCCGGTGGAACCGCGCGGTGCAGGGCGCCCGGCGCGCCGCGGAGGCCTCGGCCGCGAACGGCTGGCCGCTCCGGGTCGAGAATGCTGTCCCGCTCCGCGAGGACCCCGCGGACCGCGTCACGCGGGGCCGCTGTCCCTTCCTGGGCCGGGAGGCGTTCGTCCACTTCGACGGCCGCCTCGCGCCCTGCCCTCACCCGGAGGCGGAGGCGCTCGGGGACCTCGGCTCCGTGGCGGACGCACCCCTCGGGGAGCTCTGGGACGCCCATGCCTTCCGCGCGCTGCGCGAGGCCTGGCCCTCGCACCCGCTCTGCCAGTCCTGCGCCTTCCGCGCGCCGGGCGGGGCCTAGCCTCGCTCGACGCGGATCGCGTCCTCGAGCTCGTTCACGGGCGGCGTCACCGCGCCGGGCTCGCGGGGGAAGTGGACGGCGAGGCGCGCCCCGCACAGGGCGATGGCCTCGACGAAGCCGCCGGCGGGGTCGCCGGTCCCGAGCCGGGCGGTGAGCGCGCGCACGGCCTCGCTCCAGCCCGCCTCGCCGATCTTCTCGTGGATGCCCCGGTCGCCGAGGACGATCGCCTCGCGCTCGAAGATCGAGGCGAACACGAGGACCCCGGTCCCCTCGGCCGTGCGGTGCAGCCCGTGCTCGTGGAAGGCGCGCAGCGCCCGGGCGTGGACGGCCTCGTCCATGGAGCGGCGGCCCGCGAGGAGGCGCTCGATCGGATCCCACGCGCCGAGGAGGACGCCGAGGAACCCGGCCACGAGCTGCACCGGGACGAGCTCGACGACGCCGCCCTCCGGGTGGAGCACGAGCCAGAGCGCCGTCGCGAGCGCGGCGAGCGCGAGGCCGCCGCGGCCGCGCGTCTCCGGGTAGGGGTCGCTCTTCTCGACCACCACCGGCACGATCTGCCCGCGCGAGAGCGACTCGGCGCGGCGCACCGCCTCCTGCACCCGCGCCCGCTCGGCGTCGCCGAAGGCCCTGTCGAAGTCCACGCGCGCGCCTCCTACCAGCGCCCCGAGGCGCCACCGCCCGAGAACCCGCCGCCACCGCCGCTCCAGCCGCCCCCACCCCCGCCGCCGCCGAAGCCGCCGAACCCGCCGCCGCCGATCCAGGGTCCGCCGCCGCCCCACCAGAAGCGGCGCCGCCGCCGGCCGAAGCCGAAGACGCCGCGCAGCACCGAGGTGAGGACGATGAACGCGAGGAACGCCGCGAGCGGGAACTGCCCCGAGCTGCGCGGCTGCGAGCGCCGCGGGGCCGGGAGGTCCTGCGTGGAGGCGCCGAGCGCGCTCAGGATCTGGTGGCCGGCGTCGAAGAGGCCGTCGCCGTACCGCCCCTCGCGGAAGGCGGGGACGATCGCGTTGCGGATGATGCGCGACGACTGCGCGTCGGTGAGCGCGCCCTCGATGCCGCCGCCGACCTCGATGCGGACCGCCCGGTCCTGGACGGCGACGACGACGAGCACGCCGTCGTCGCGGTCGCGGGTGCCGAGCTTCCAGGCCTCCGCGACGCGCATCGAGAACGCCTCGATGGCCTCGCCCCCGGTGGTCGGCACGACGAGGTACTGCAGCTGCGGGCCGGCGCCGCCGCCCGAGGCCTTGCCCGCACGGGCGAGGTTCTCGAGCCGGGCGACGTCGGCGCTCGACAGCACGCGCGCACGATCGACGACCGGGCCGGTGAGGGCCGGGACGGCGACCTCCGCGAGGGCGGGGCCGGCCGCGAGCGCCGCGAGGGCGAGCGCGCCCGCGGCCGCGAGGGTGCCGAGGCTGCGCATCGGGCCCGCCGTCACTTCCCGAAGTTGACCTTCGGGGCCTCGGCCGCGTTCGCGGTCGTGGCCGTGAACTGCGGCTTCGGCTGCTTGTGGTACATGAGCCCGTTCGTCCAGCTCGTGGGCGGCACGGTCACGAGGTCGTTGAAGCCCTGCACCTGCTCGATGTAGCGGCGGCGCGCCGTGGCGATCCGGTTCTCGGTGCCCTCGAGCTGCGCCTGCAGGTCGCGGAAGTTCTCGCTGGCCTTGAGCTGCGGGTAGTTCTCGGAGACGGCGAGGAGCCGCCCGAGGGCGCTGCCGAGCTCCTTCTGGGCCGCCTCGAACTTCTTCAGGTTCTCGACGTTCAGCTGGTCGGCGGTGAAGGTCACCTGGGTGGCCTTCGCGCGGGCGGCCACGACCGCCTCGAGCGTCTCGCGCTCGTGGGCCGCGTAGGCCTTCACCGTCTCGACGAGGTTCGGCACGAGATCGGCGCGGCGCTGGTACTGGTTCTCCGTCTCGGCCCACGCGGCCGCGACGGCGTTCTCGGCCTGGGGGATGGACTGGAGCCCGCAGCCGGCGAGCAGGACGGCCGCGACGGGGACGGCGAGCCACGAACGGGTGCTGGTCATGCGGCCAAGCTAACGCACCCCGGGGAAGGCGCAAGCGGCGAGTCGGCGCGGCGGGGTTCCCTCTACCGCACGTCCACCGAAAGGACGCTCGAGCCCGGCGGGCACCAGAGCGGATTGATCGGCGTGTATGCGAAGAGGAGCGACGCCGAGCCCGGGCAGAGCGAGCACTGCGTGTCCGGCGGCCCGGGCTCGAAGCGGGCCTCGATCGCGTGGGGGTGCCAGGTCCACTGCGCGTCGCAGTCGGCGCCCTGCGTGAGCTGGAGCACGGGCAGGTTCGGCGTCGAGGCGGGGTTCGAGAGCAGCACCTGCGCCTGCGAGATGAAGGTGGCCGAGGTGGTCCAGAGCTTCACGGTCTGCCCGCACGACTCGAGCACCACGAAGGCGCCGTTCGTGCGGTTCGCGCAGGAGCCCGTCGTGAAGTCGGTGCAGGCGCCGGAGACGCACGCCTTGCCGGAGGCGCAGACGGTGCCGCACGCGCCGCAGTGCTCCGGGTCGGCGGCGAGGTCGACGCAGGCGCCGTTGCAGACCTCGAGGTTGCCCGGGCACGGCTGGGCGTTCATGCACCCGGCGAGGGCGGCGAGGGCGGCGGCGGCGAGGAGGCGGCGCATCGCGGGGGATCGTAGCACCGGTCCGGCTACTCCGTGTTCTCGAACCAGCGGAAGTCCACGAGCACCGCGGCGGCGAGGAGGAGCCGGCGCAGGGCCGCGTCGGCGCGCCCGAAGGTCACGAGGAACGTGTCGGCGTCGGTGAAGAGCTCCGAGACCGCCCCCGACCACCGCTTCTCGATCCGCCCGAGCTCGACGTCGGACTCACCGCGCAGCACGACGAAGGTCCAGGGCCTGAACCACGGGCCGACGATGCGGGCGAGGAGCCGCCCGTCGGGCGTCACCACGTCGAGCTTCCGCCGGAGCAGGGAGAACCGCTGCTGGATCGTGCCGAGCGGCTGGCCGCCCTCGCCGGTGACCTCGAGGCGGGCGAACAGCCAGGTGAACGGCCGGCGGAGCTGGAGCGCGCGCGGCCCGGCGCCGCCCTCCGAGGCCGCGACCACGCGCATCTCGAACGGACGGTTCGCCTTCAGGAACCAGCGCGCGAACAGCCGGCCCGCTCCGCCCGTCTCCTCGAGCGCCCAGCCGGCGAGGGCGCCGTCCTCGGTGAGGAGCGCGTAGCGGTTCGGCGACTCCCAGCCGACGAGCTCCGCCCAGTCCCGCGCCTGCCGGACCACGAGGCGCGGCGCGGCGTCGAGGGTGGTCGCGAGCGGAGCGGTGACGGAGGGCGGGGCGGAGCGGCGCATGCCGCATCCTACCCCACCCCCGTTCCCCTGCCCTCGTCGAGGGTTCAGCGCACCACGAGCTGGCCGATCGCGAAGTCGGCGAGCTCGGCGGTGTCCTTCCCGAGCCGGTCGCGCACGGCGGCGCGGGCGCCCGCGGCGAGCGCCGCCCCGTCGAGCACCGTGCCCGGCGTGGCGCCGGCCGCGAGCCTCAGCCGGACCGAGAAGACGGTCGCGCCGAGGGCGAGCGTGGTGTCGGTGGTCTTCGCCCCGGCGCCCGCGGCCTTCTGCGAGACCCCGGCGAGCAGCACGTTCGCCGCGGGCCCCGTCGTGGGGAGCGCCGCGGCGACCGCCTTCGGCGCCGTGCCGAGCGCGAAGGCCGCCGTCGCCGGCTCCACGAGGAGCGTCGCATCCGCGACCACCTTGCCCGGCGTGAGCGGCAGGGCGAGGCCGGCGCCGTAGGAGGCGACGAGCCCGTTGCCGGCCACGAGGTCGAGCTGGACGACCGAGGCCGTGGACGCGACGTTCCGCACGAGCCGCACCCGGCCGCCCGGCGCGGGATCGGCGTACACGAGCCCGTGGACGGTCGCGGAGGTGGTGGCCGAGCGCGCGAGCGCGGTGGCGGTGAGCGACTGGACGCCCAGCGTCGCGAAGGTCATGGGCACCGGGACGCTCGCGGGCTGCGTGCCGTCGAGGAGGAGGGACGGCGGCGCGGCGGCGCCGGGGTCCGAGGTCGCGAAGGTGACGGTCCCCGTGAAGGTGGGCACCGCGTTGCCGTAGGCGTCCTTCACGGTGAGCGTCGCAAGCACCTCCTCGCCCGCGTTCGCGTCGGCGGGCAGCGTGAGCGCGAGGAGCGCCGCGCCGGGGCGCACGGTGACGAGGGCGATCCCGTCGGCGAGGCCGGCGGCCGAGGCCGTGAGCGCGGCCGTGGGCGCCGTCTCGAACGTCACCGTCGCGAGCCTCACGCCCGCGCCGGCGAGCCCGGCGGCCGGCAGCCGCGCCGCCGCGTCGTCGGAGGAGAACGCCACCGCGCCGCTGAACCCGGTGGCGAGGTTGTCGTGGAGGTCGCGGGCCTCGGCGGTGACCGCGAACGCCTCGCCGGCATCGACCGCGCCGGGCGCGCCGACGAGCGCGAGCGCCACGGCGGGGGCCGGGGCGATCACGTGCTCCACGCGCCCCGAGAGCGCGGCCGAGGAGGCGAGGATCGCCTGGTCGCCCGCCGTGTAGAAGCGCACGCCGCTCACCGCCTTCACGCCGTGGTCCGCCGGCGCGAACGCGACGTCGGCGATGGAGGGCGCGGCGAGATCGGTGTTCGCGAACGACACCGTCCCGCCGAACCCGGTGGCGACGTTGCCGTAGGCGTCCCGCACGGTCGCGGTCAGGACGTGGGCGTCGTCGACGACGTAGCTCCCCTCCAGCGCGAGCGCGATCGAGGCCGCGGGCGCCGGGGCGACCTCGACGTTCGCCGTGGCGGACGGGAGGCCGGTGACGCCCACCGTGACGGCCCGGGCCCCCGCGGTGCGCAGGCCGAGGCCCACGGCCTTCCTGCCCGCGTCGGCGGTCGCGAAGGTGACCGGGGCGGGGAGCACGGCGGCCGGGTCGTCGCTCGTGATGGTCGCGGTGCCCGCGAAGCCGGTCGCGACGTTGCCGAAGGCGTCCTTCGCCGTGAGCGTCGCCGCGATCGGGGCGCCCGCGGCGGCAACCGCCGGGACGCCGGCGAGGACGATCGAGGCGGCCGCGCCCGGCGCGACCGTGGTCCCCGCGTTGCCGCGGAGCCCGGCGGTGTCGGCGGCGGTGAGGAGCTGACCGCCCGCGGTCCTGAAGGAGACCTGGACCGTCTTCGTGCCCGCGTCGGCTGCGGTGAAGACGAGCGGCGCGGGCAGCACGGCCGCCGCGTCGGTCGACGTGAGCGTGACGGTGCCGGTGTACCCCGCGAGCAGGCCGCCGGCGGTGCTCGCCACGCCGACGATGACGCTCTCGACGCCGCCGGCCGTGGCCGTCGGGCCGAGGGTCAGGTAGATGCCCGCCGGCCCGGGCGGCGTCCCCTTCGGCTTCGAGTCCTTCGAGCAGGCCGCGAGCGCCGCGAGGGCGAGGGCGGCCGCGGCGAGGCGCGTGGAGCGAGTCGTCTTCACGGCGTGCTCCCGAGCTTCGCGAGGAGAGCGCTCAGGTCGTCTTCCTGGATGAGCGCGGGGTTCGCGCCGCCGAGGTCGAGGTCACTGTCGTAGAACGGCATGGAGTAGCTCGAGGGGTTGCCGAGCGGCGCGACGCCCATGCGGGCCGCCAGCGCCATCACGTCGAACGGGTCGACGACGCCGTTCGCGTCGAAGTCGCCCTTCCCCGCGACGGCGGAGGGCTCGCTCTTCACCTGCAGCTCCCACATCCCGCGCCCGAAGGTCGAGGCGCGGACGACGGCGCCGCTCCGCGAGATCGCGACGTCGGTCACCCGCACGAGCGGGAGCCCGACGCCGAACCGCGCCCAGGTCTGGCCGCCGTCGGTCGTGCGGTACAGGCCGAGCTCGGTGCCGGCGTAGATCGTCTGGTCGGTCGGGTCGCTCGTGTCGTAGCGGACGACGTAGACGCCCACGTTGGGCAGGTCGAGGCCGGTCCCGTTGCCGTGGAACGCCGACCAGGTGGCGCCGCCGTCGGTGGTCCGGAAGAGCCGGCCCACCCCGGCCGGGATCGGCACGACCGCGAAGCTGCTCGCGTCGAGCCCCGCCGGCGCGTTGGAGGAGACGAGGTAGGTGAGCCGCGGATCGGTGCCGCCCAGGCTGGCCGGGTTGCGCGGCATCGCGACGGAGCTCGTGAACGACACCAGGAAGGCGTTGCCGCCCGCGTCGGTCGCGCGGATGGAGCTCAGCGCGCCGGTGACCGAGACGGTCCCCGCCTGCGTCTTCTCCGTCACGATGGCGGCGCAGCCGCCGTTGAGGGCGAGCCCGTAGAGCCGCGCCGGCACGCCGTCCACGGTCGCGCTCGTGAGGACCGTGGGGCCGATGCCGCGGATCGTGCGGTTCGTGGCGGTGCCGCAGCCGGTGATGCCGTTCGTGAGGCGGCTGAACGAGACCTGGTCGTTCTCGTTCGGGCGGAACCGCCAGACGTTCTGGTTCGTGGCCGAGGCCACCCACCCGTCGCCGAGGTCGGCGTAGCGGATGAAGAACGGCTCGCCGTCGCCGGCCGGGAGGAGGCCCGAGAGGCTGAGCGAGAGCCAGTTCGAGCGCTCGGTGCCGCGCTCGATCCGGGTCGGCACGCCGCAATCGCGCGCGCGCGGCCGGCAGAAGCGCCGGGACTGCTGCACCGACGCCCACAGCACGGGGTTCCGGCCGGCGGGGTCGAGCGACACCGCCGTGCCGATGCCGTCGCCGCCGATGAGCTGGTCCCAGACCTTGGTCTCCACCGAGGTGGCGATCACGGCCTCGTTGTCGGCCGTGAAGGACCAGCGGGTGCCGTTGTCCTGCAGGCCCGAGAAGAGGACGCCGGGGTTGCCCGTGGCGGGGTCGCCGGTGCCGACCGAGTACATGAGGTGGGTGGCCATGCCGTAGTCGGGCTGGTCCCAGTGAACCTGCTCGCCCTGGTCGGCGTCGAAGACGTCGCGAGAGACGAAGAACCCGCCGTCGTTGCCGCCGAGCACGACGGCCTTGCCGTTCACGCGGTAGACCGCGGCGGCGTGCCAGTCGGCGTGGGCGTACGGCAGCGGGCCCCGCGCGGTGGTGCCGCGGCCGCTCGTCGGCAGCCAGTGGCTCACGAGCTCCCAGGTGGCGCCGCCGTCCCGCGACCGGGCGCTGCAGAGGTCGCCGGCCGCGAAGACGTTGTCGGGGTTCCCCGGGTCGGCGGCGATCGCGAGGTCGTAGTAGGACTGCGCGTGGCCGAGGTTCAGGGTCGCGCAGTCGGCCGAGCCGGTGGTCGGGTTCACCGGGGCCGTGATCGGCGCCGTGTTCCGCGCCACCACCGACCAGGCCTGCCCGCCGTCGTTCGACCGGAGGATGCCCACCGTGGCGCTCGCGGAGTCGCCCTGCGAGGCGGCGAGCGCGTAGACGCGCGCGGTGGCGGGGTCGGCGGCCGGGGTCACCGCGAGCTCCATGCGGCCGATCGCGCCGGTGGCGGTGAGCGCGGCGTCGAGCGCGCCCGCGGCGCGCGCGGAGGCCCAGGTGACGCCCCCGTCGACCGAGCGCCACACGTCGCCGAGGTTCCCGAGCGCCGTGTTCGGCGCCGGGCAGGCGGTGGCGTTCCCCACCTGCAGGGCGGTGTTCGGGCCGTTGAGGCCCGGGCAGGCGTACACGCCGCTCGCGATCCAGCCGCCGCCCCCGAGCGAGGCGATGGTCCAGAGCCCCTCGCGCGAGGCCGCGTACGCGGCGGGCTTCGGCAGGCTCGCGAGCGCGAAGGTGGCGCCGCCGTCGGTGGTGACGAAGAGGCCCGCGTCGGTCGCGAAGAACGCGTGGCTCGAGTTCGCGGGATCGACCGCCACCTCGCGGACCGCCGAGGCGGTCACGGCGGCGCCGTCCGCGGGGTGCGTGCCCGCGAGGATCGCGGCGGTGGTCCAGGTCGCGCCGCCGTCGGTCGTCTTCGCCCAGCCGCCGAACTGCTGGTCGAAGCTGTCGCCGAGCCCGACGTAGAGCACGTTGGGATCGGTCGCCGCGACGTCGAAGCTCCCCACGGCGAGGGCGCCGAGCGTGTCGGTGAGGGGCGTCCAGCTCGGGGTCGCGGTCGGCGCCGGCGAGCCGCCGAGCCCGGTCGTCTTCCAGAGCCCGCCGCCCGAGGTCGCGGCCCAGGCGACGGCCGGGTTGGTCGGGTGCAGGCGCACCGCGTTCACGCGGCCCGCGTCCGCCGCCCTGTAGTAGGTGCCGTTGTACTGGCTGCGGGCCCAGAACGGCCCCATCGAGCGCCACGCGACGGCGCCCTGCACCGACGGGCTCTGCCCGGCCGGCACGGGGTCGCCCGGCGCGAGCGCGGGATCGGTGATCCAGCGCGTCGACTCCTCGCGCGCGATGCGCGCGAGGTCCGCGAGGTACGCCGGCCCCGGCACGCCGAGCTCGACCGCGGAGTAGAGGCCGCGCAGGAGCGCCTCGTCCTTCTCCTCTCCGGGCGCCTCGAGCCCCGGCTGATCGCCCTCGAGGAGCGCCAGGAGGCCGCCCTCCTCCTCGGGCTGCGGCAGCCCGGCGGGCAGCTCGTCGACGCCGCGGCGGGCGGCGTCGAGCGCGGCGGCGGCGAGCGCGCGCAGGCGCTCCTCCTGGTAGGCGCGGTACGCGCGCGCGGCCGCGGGCGCCGCGGCGAGCGCGGCGAGCGCGGCCGCGAGACCGGCGACGGCCACGGTCCGGCGTGGCTTTCTCAAGGGAGACCTCCGGGAGGCGGGGGAGCGGGCGGGTGGCTGCGTGGCATGCTCCGTCCCGGGACCCCGCGACGTAAAGCCACACCCTCACCCGACAAGCCCCTGATCTCGCGTACCTGGGCGTACCCCCGCGCGGGGCCCCGCGTGCGTTGACGCGGACTCTGGGAAGGAGTTTCATCGCCCGCCGATGGCCTCCGGCGGCGAATCCACTGCAGGTCAAGCGAGGACCCGGACCTGCGAGCTGTGGCTCGAGGACGGCCTGCTCCGCGGTCGGTTCCTGCCGGACGCCGACGTGTCGGGCGACGACGCCCGCGAGAACCTCGACGCGTCCGTCCGCCTCCTCGGCGGCAAGCCCTCGCCCACCCTCATCGACCTGCGCAGCGTCCGCTCGCAGAGCGCCGAGGCCCGCACGGTGCTCGCCGGCCCCGGTGCGCTGCGCGTCTCCTCCAAGGTGGCCCTCCTCGTCGGCTCCCCGCTCTCCCGGGTGGTCGGCAGCTTCTTCCTGCGCTTCAACCGCCCCGAGACGACCACGCGCCTCTTCGACGACGAGGGGAAGGCGCTCGCCTGGCTCCGCTCCGAGGCCGGCGATGCCCGATAGCCCGGTACCCTCCCCGGCGGCGACCGGCGACGAAGCCCGCCTCGCCGGGATGATGGACGCGCTCCTCGCGCTCGCCGCGGGCGAGCCCATGAAGCCGATCGAGGTGGTGGGCGACGGCTCGGTGCTCGACGGGATCGCGACCGGCCTCAACATGGTCGCCGACGAGATCGCCGAGCGGCTCGAGCGCGACCGCCAGCGCGACGCCCGGCTCCTCGAGGCCGAGCGGCTCGCGGTGGCGGGGCAGATGGCCGCCCGGGTCGCCCACGAGGTGAACAACCCGGCCTCGTTCCTGCTCGCGAACCTCACCGTGCTCGCCGAGCACGCCGCCGACCTGCAGCGGTGCCTCGACGCGCTCCGGGCGGCCTTCCCGGAGGGCTCGCCGGGCCGGACCACCCTCGAGCGCGTGCTCGCGCACCGCGAGGCGGACCGCATCGTCGCCGAGACCCGCGAGATCAGCGGCGAGAACCTCACCGGCGTGCGCCGCATCGCGGCCGTGATGCGCGACCTGAACGAGCGCGCGCTCGTGCCGGCGGGCCTCGGCGCGGGGCCGTCCTCGACGCCCGCCCCTCGCTCGCCCGCGGCCGCGGCCCGGCGGCTGCGCGTCCTCATCGTGGACGACGACCCGCTCCTCCTCACCGCCTACCGGCGCCTGCTCGAACACCGCCACGAGGTGGCGACGGCCGAGAACGGCAAGGCGGCGCTCGAGCTGATCGCGCGCGACTCGGCCTGGGACGCGATCGTGTCGGACGTGGTGATGCCGGTCGTGGACGGCCCCGAGCTCCTGCGCCGGCTGCAGGAGCGCCACCCCACGCTCGTCCCGCGCACCGCGTTCTCCTCGGCGGGCACCTACACGGCGCGAAGCGTCGAGTTCGCCGAGTCGCTGGGCGACCGCTTCGTGGGCAAGCCCCTCGACCGCGGCGCGCTCGAGGACCTCGTGGCGAGGCTCGCCGGCGCGTGATGCGCTTCCCGGAGGGCTGGCGGGAGATCTTCGCCGCCGTGCGCCGCATCCCGCGCGGCCGGGTGGCGACCTACGGGCAGGTGGCCGTCGTCGCCGGCCGGCCCGGCCGCTCCCGGCTCGTCGGCCACGTGCTCGGCGCGCTGCCCGGCACCGGCGAGAAGGTGCCCTGGTTCCGGGTGATGGGACAGCGCGGCCGCGGCCACGCCGGGATCTCGATCCTCGACCCGATGGGCGCGGGCGTGCAACGGGACCTGCTCGAGCGCGAGGGCGTCGAGTTCGACGTGCGCGCGCGGGTCGACCTCGCCCGCTTCGGGTGGCGGCACCCGGCCCTCGCCGCCCTCGCTACTCCTCGGCGCGCACCGGGGAGAGGTGCCAGATCTCGTCCGCGTACTGGCGGATCGTCCGGTCGGAGGAGAAGCGGCCGGAGCGGGCGACGTTGAGGATCGCCATCCGGTTCCACCGCTCGGTGTCCTTGTAGGCCGCGGTCACCTGGTCCTGGCAGGCGCAGTACGCCGCGAAGTCGGCCAGCACGAGGTACGGGTCGTGGTCGAGCAGCGCGTCCACGACCGGCTTGAAGAGCCCCGGCTCGCCCGGCGAGAAGACCCCGGAGGCGATGGCGTCGAGGGTCTCCTTGATCCGCGGGTCGGCGTAGTAGCGCTCGCGCGGGTGGTAGCCCTTCGCCTTCAGCGCCTCGACCTCCTCCACGGTCATGCCGAAGAGGAAGAAGTTCTCGGCCCCGACCTCCTCCCGGATCTCGACGTTCGCGCCGTCGAGCGTGCCCACGGTGAGCGCGCCGTTCATGGCGAACTTCATGTTCCCGGTGCCGGACGCCTCGGTGCCCGCGGTCGAGATCTGCTCGGAGACCTCGGCGGCCGGCATGATCCGCTCGGCGAGCGAGACCCGGTAGTTGCGGAGGAACAGGACCTTCAGGTGGTCGCGGGTGGCCGGGTCGGCGTTCACGACGTCGCCGATCGAGTTGATGAGCTTGATGTGCCACTTCGCCATCGCGTAGCCGGGGGCGGCCTTCGCGGCGAAGAGGTACGCGCGCGGGTGCGGCCGGTAGCTCCGGTCCGACTTCATCCTCAGGTACTCGGAGGCGATCCGGACCGCGTTCAGGAGCTGGCGCTTGTACTCGTGGAGCCGCTTCACCTGCACGTCGAAGATGGCGTCCGGGTCCAGCGCGACGCCGTGCTCGGCGAGCGCGATGGCGGCGAGCTTCTCCTTGTTCTGGCGCTTCACCCGCCGGAAGAGGCGGCGGAAGCCGGCGTCCTCGGCGAGCGGCGCGAGGCCGGTGAGCCGGGACGCGTCGGTCACCCACTCCGGCCCGACCGCCTCGGTGATGGCGCTCGCGAGCTCGGGGTTCGCCTGCAGGAGCCAGCGGCGCGGGGTGACCCCGTTCGTCTTCGAGTTGAACTTCTCCGGCCAGAGCTGGTTGAAGTCCTTGAAGAGGACCTTCTTGAGGAGGTCGGTGTGGAGCTCGGCGACCCCGTTCACCGAACGCGAGCCCACCACCGCGAGGTTCGCCATGCGGACCGACTTCGTGGCGCCCTCCTCGATGAGGCTCATCCGCTGCACCGCGGCCTCGTCGACCCGGCCCGAGGAGCGCATCTCGTCGAGGAAGCGGCGGTTGATCTCGTAGACGAGCTCGAGGTGGCGCGGCAGCACCCGCCCGAAGAGATCCACCGACCACTTCTCGAGCGCCTCGGGCATGAGGGTGTGGTTCGTGTAGCCGAACACGCCCTGGCAGATCTTCCAGGCCCGCTCCCACTCGAGCTCGTGCTCGTCGACCAGCACGCGCATGAGCTCGGCGATGGCGATCGAGGGGTGGGTGTCGTTGAGCTGGATCGCGACCTTGTCGGCGAAGGTGTCGAAGTCGCCGTGCACCTTCACGTGCCGGTGGACGATGTCGTGGATCGAGCAGGAGACGAAGAAGTACTGCTGCTGGAGGCGCAGCTCCTTCCCCATCACCGTCACGTCGTTCGGGTAGAGGACCTTCGAGATGTTCTCGGAGAGGTCGCGGTCCTCCACCGCGGCGAGGTAGTCGCCCGCGTTGAAGTCGGCGAGGTCGAGCTCCTGCGCGGCGCGCGCGCGCCACAGGCGCAGGGTGTTGACGGTGCCGTTCCTGTACCCGGGGATCGGCACGTCGTACGGCATGCCCATCACGTGGCGGGCGTCGACCCAGCGGACCTTCTGCTTGCCGCCCTCGACCACGTGCTCGGTCCGGCCGTAGAGCGACACCGGCACGACGCGCTGCGGGCGCGGGACCTCCCAGGCGCTCCCGAAGCGGAGCCAGTCGTCGGGGCGCTCGACCTGGTAGCCGTTGCGGATCTCCTGGTCGAAGATGCCGAACTCGTAGCGGATGCCGTAGCCGTAGGCCGGGTACGCGAGCGTCGCGAGCGAGTCGAGGAAGCAGGCGGCGAGGCGGCCGAGGCCGCCGTTGCCGAGGCCGGCGTCCGGCTCCTGGTTGAGGAGGTCGGTGAGCTCGATCCCGAGGTCCTTGAGCGCGTTCCGGAGCGGCTCGTAGAGCCCGAGGTTGATGAGGTTGTTCTCGAGGGCCTTCCCCATCAGGAACTCGAGGGAGAGGTAGTAGACCCGCTTCGCGTCCTCTTTGTAGTAGGTCTGCTGCGTCTCGATCCACCGGCGCATGAGCCGGTCGCGGACGACGTGCGCGACGGCCTGGTAGCGGTCGAGCGCCGTCGCCTTGTACTCGTCGACGCCCAGCGTGAACTGGAGGTGATCCGCGAACGCGCGGGTGAGCGCGATCGAGTCCGACGCCGTCCGCGCGTTCGGCAGCTCGCGGGCGCGCTCGAGCGCGGCCGCTTCCTGGGGTGCGGAGACGGTCTTCCGGGGCGGGCTCATGGGGGCTCGAATCTTAACCGCGAGAGGGCCCTCGAGGGCGGTCACGCGGCCACCCGACGCGCGCGTGGCCGCGTTTTGGGATTGTTTGCATCCCTGGCCGCAACGCGGCAATAGGCCTCGCCCCGGCGGGGCGTGGGTCAGCCGCGCCTTCGGCTCCCTGACCCCCGTGCGGCCCGGGGCCGTCGAGGGGCGCTATCGCCTCGGGAGGGCGGAGGCGAGGTCGCCGTACAGGTGGATCGCGCTCTTCACGGCCTTGTGGAAGTCGGAGAGGTTGAGGCTCTCGTTCTCCGAGTGCGGGTTCGAGAGCGGGTCCTCCACGCCGATGAGCAGGGCCGGCACGCCGCCGAGCGCCTTCGCGAACGGCTCCACGAAGCCGATCGACCCGCCGCAGCCCACCGGCAGCGCCGGCCGGCCGTAGCCCTTCTCGAGCGCGCCGAACGCCGCCTTGAACGCGGGGTGGCCCACGTCGGTGATCCACGGCGCGCCGCCGGAGAGGTGCTTCACCGAGACCTCGACACCCCACGGCGCGACCCGGCGGAGGAAGTCCTCGAGCATCTTCGCGACCTCCTTGTCCACCATGTCGGGCACGAGCCGGATGCCGACGCGCGCCCAGGCCGCGTCGTTGATGATGTTGCGGGCGTCCTTGCGCGAGGAGGCCTGGATGGCGTTCACGCCCACCGACGGCTGCCACCAGTTGATCTCGAACGGGTGCGCGCCGCCGCCGAGGAGCTGCACGCCGGGGCGCATGCGCACCTGCTTGCGGAACTCCTCCTTCGTGATCGGAAGCTGCTCGATGCCGCGCTTCTGCTCCGGCGAGAGCTTCCTGACCTTGTCGTAGATGCCCGGGATCGCGATGCGGCCGTCCTCGGTCTGCAGCGCGGCGAGCATCTTCGCGAGCGCGATGGCCGGGTCGGGCACCGGGCCGCCCCACATGCCGGAGTGCACCGACTGGTCGAGCGCGCGGACCTCGACCTCCACGATGATGAGGCCGCGGAGCGCGATGGTCACGCTCGGCACGCCCTGGTCGATGTTGCCGGTGTCGGTGAGCACCATCGCGTCGGCGTCGAGCTTCGAGCGGTACTTCTCGAGGAACTGCGGGAGGTGGTCGCTGCCGATCTCCTCCTCGCCCTCGACCACGATCTTCACGTTGAGCGGCATCCGCCCGGCGGTCTTCACCCAGGAGTCGACCGCGGCGGCGTGGATGAGGATGCCCGCCTTGTCGTCGGCGGTGCCGCGCCCCCAGAGCCGGCCGTCCTTCTCGACGGGCTCGAAGGGCTTCGTCTTCCAGAGCTCCTCGTCGCCGGCCGGCTGCACGTCGTGGTGGGCGTAGAGGAGGAGCGTCGGGGCCTTCGGGTCCTCGATGCGCTCGCCGAAGACGTACGGGTGGGTCCCGTCGACGCGGAGCACCTCCACCTTCTGGAAGCCGCGGCCGGCGAGCACCTTCGCGGTGGCCTCCGCGCTCTTGACCACTTCCGCCTCCGGGAAGCCGGCGAAGGAGACGCTCGGGATGCGCACGAGGTCCTTCAGCTCTTCCAGGTAGGTCTTCGCGTGCTGTTCGTGATGGGCGAGCGCCTTCTCGACGGGGGAGGACATGCCGGGGTGTATAAACCGGTTGATGCCGTCCGTCAGCGTCTCCTCTCGGGACCCCTCCGCCGCGGCCCGGGCCGTCCTGGCCGCCAGCCTGGGGGTGACCCGCATCGCCCGGATCACCGGGCTCGACCGCCTGGGCGTGGAGGTCGCGAGCGCGATCCGCCCCGGCGGGCACGTCCTGCAGGTCACGAATGGCAAGGGGACCTCCCGCGGCATGGCCGCGCTGGGCGCGCTCCTCGAGGCCGCGGAGCTCGTCGGCGCCGAGCGGGCGCGGTTCGACCGCTTCGGCGACGAGGCGTCGCTCGCGGCGCGAGGGACCGCGGTCATCGGCCCGGGCGCGCTCGACCCGTCCCTCGGCGAGGAGGCCCGGCGGGTGCGCATCGCCTGGCGGCTCGGCGAGGACCTCGTCGCGGGCGGGCCGGTGCTCGTGCCGGCGCAGGCGGTCCACTGCCCGCCCCCGGACGGGCCGTCCCTGGGCCCTGCCCTCTTGCAGTGGACGTCGAACGGCATGGGCGCGCACACCTCCGTCGCGGCCGCGGTGCTGCACGCCGTGCTCGAGCTCGCCGAGCGCGACCAGCTCGCGCGGGCGTTCCCGGAGGGCTTCACCGAGCGCGAAGTGCGCCGACGGCTGATCGATCCGGCCTCGCTGGTCGCCGTGGCCCCCGAGGCCGCCGGCCTCGCCCTCGAGCTCGAGGCGCGTGGGCTCCGGGTGATGCTGCTCGACGCGACCGGGGAGCTGGGGTTGCCGTGCGCCACCGCGCTGCTGCTCGAGCCCGGCGGCCCCGTCCCGCTCGCCGCCGGCTACGCCTGCCGGACCGGCCGCGACCGCGCGCTCGTCGCCGCGCTCCACGAGGCCTGCCAGTCGCGCGCGACCGAGATCCACGGCGCCCGCGAGGACGTGGACGAGGCCGGCGAGCGGGAGGAGGAGCTCGACGTGCCGCTCATCCAGGGCCGCCGCGACGCCGGCGAGATGCCGGACCTCCGCACGACCACCCCGGAGAAGGCCCTGAAGGCCGTGCTCGCGCGGTTCGCGAAGGCAGGCGTCGGGCAGGTCGCGGCGGTGCCGCTCGACGCGCCGGCCGGGTTCCACGTGGTCCGCGCGGTCGCGCCCGGGATGCTGCTGTCGCCGCTGCTGATGTGATCCGAACCCGTTCGCCCCGAGCGTAGAGGGCGCGAAGCGGCCTCGGAGACGAGGGCGACCCGGTCCCTACTTCTCCAGCCGCACCGTCCCGAGATCGAGCTCCTGGCCGGGGGCGAGGGTGACGGTGCGGGACCACGGCTTGAGACCGCGCGCGTAGATCCGCACGGTCTCCTCGCCGGCCGCGAGCCCACCGACCCGGAGCACGCCGGACTCCGCCGCAGCCGGGTCGAAGGGCATTCCCTCGGGGTCGCTCGAGACGTTGCGGATCCCGGCGCCCAGCATGGCCGGCACCGGCTTCCCCGTGGAATCGACGATTCGCGCCGCGAGCCGCGCCGGGGCGCCCAGCATCACCTCCGTCTCGAGGGGCTCGCCCGGCCGAAGGGGCGCATCCCGCGCCGCGATCCTGCCATCCTCCGTGAACACGACGAGCCTCGCCGGAATGGCCGGGACCTCCGCGAGCTCGAACCGGTCACCCGCGAACTGGCGCGTGAGCACATCGCTCGAGAGCCCGCTCTCGGACGGGTAGACGAGTACGAGCGTGAAGCCACGCACGGCCTTCCCCGCCGGATCGCTCACCTTGCCGTGGAGCGGTGCACCGGGCCCGAGCTCGATGCGCACCGGGTTCACCCCCGGCGCGACCACCCTTCGCGCCGCGCGGCCATCCGATCGCGCGTAGACGATGAGTCCGCCCGTGCCGGCCGTGAAGGAGAACCCGACGCGCCCCTTCTCGTCGGCCCTCAGGAGCATCGAGGCCTGCTCCCGCTCGATCCTGACCGTGGCGTACGCCGCGGGGGCGCCGCCGGGCTCCGTCACCTCGACGACGAGCGCGGGAGGCGTCACGGGCAACGAGAGCTCCACGTGCTCCGACCGACCCGCCACGACCTCGAAGGACCTGAACTCGCGCTTGGCCGTCGAGCCCTGGTTGTCGGTCCGAACGGCGAAGGCCTTCCAGGAGCCCGCCGCGACCCGTGCACGGAACCGGCCTGCGGAGTCCACGGGGGCCTTCACAGATTCCAGGTTCTGGTTCCAGAAGGCGAAGCGCTCCGGGGCAATGAAGGCCTTGACCACGCCCTCGAGAGGGTGCCCGTCTTCCCGCGTGACCGTTCCCTCGACGGTCCCGAGCGGTGCGAGCACGAAGTCCGCTCGCGCGACCTTCCCCGGCTCCGCCTTCAGGACACTGACGGCGGGCGAATCGCCGTCGCCCAGCCAGGCGCGTACGATCGTCTGCCCGGGCCTCACGCTGGGGAGGCGATAACGGCCGTCGCTGCCGCTCACGGCGCGCGCCTCGCCCTCGCCGCCCGACCAGATCGTGCCACCCCGGATTCGCGCACCCACGACCGGGTCCCCTTGGGGATTCGTGACCCTCCCCTCGACGCTCCCGTTCGCCTCGAGGCGGAAGTCCTGGGTGAAGCGGTCGCCCGCGAGGACGGTGAGCCCGCTCGCGGCCAGCCTGGCGCGCCCGTCCGCGTTGGCCTCGAGGTCGTACTCCCCGGGCGCGAGCGGCCCGAACGCATAGCGACCGTCCTCGCCGGTCAGCGTGCGCGAGAGCTCACCGTCGCGCTCCCGGTTCGACAGCAGCACCACCGCGCCGGGTATCGGCGCGCCGTCTGCACCGGTCACCTTCCCCTCGAACCGCGCGCCCGCGCCGAGATGAAGCACGAGTCCCTTCACGTCCTGACCCGCCGCCAGGACGAGCTGAGAGGGCAGCGCACCGGTCTCGCCGTTCGCCCTCGCGGTGAGGACGTAAGCTCCGGGTTCGACCTCGACCGCGAAGCCTCCCGTGGGCCCGCCCACGGCGGTGAACACGTCCTCGGCGCCCGCGAGCACGAGCTCCGCGTTCGGTGCGGGCCTGCCCTGCGAATCGAGAACGCGACCCTCGATGGTCGCGGCGGCCTCGAGCTCGACCACGAGCGGGCTCGCGGGGAGCGCGATGTTTCGCACCACGGTCCTCGCTCGACCGGGGGCCTCGGCGACGAGCACGTAGGTGCCGGGGCCCGCCTCGGAAAACTCGAACGCACCCGTGGAATCCGCCACCGCCCCGGCACGCTCCTCGACCGGCGTGGCACTCTCGGAGCGCCACGACAGCTCGCGGGTGAGCTGGAGCGTCGCGAGCGGCACCGGTGCGCCGCCCGGCCGTTCCACGACCTTGCCGGCGAGGCCGACGGCGGCCTCGAGCGCGAGCTCGACCGGCGTCACGGGCTCGCCCTCGGGACGGGCGAGCTCCACCTGCTTCGCGGCGAGGCCAGCCGCGCGTGCCGAGACGAGCCAGCGGCCGGAGGGGCCGGGGATGTTGACCGTTCCGTCCGCACCGCTCGTGAGCTCGGCGGCGAGGCGCCACGCGGGCCGATCGGCGGCGGGCGCGACCGGGAGCTCGCGCCATGCGCGGACCTTCGCCCCGGGCACGGACTTCTCGCCGGCGGTGACTCGCACGCGGAGCACGCCGGAGGCCGGGGGAGAGGCGTCGTCGCGCGGCGTGGGTGGCGCGCTGAGGTCTCCCGGCGCGCGCTCGCCGGGCGGGCGCGCGACGGTGATCGTGCCGGTGCCCGGGCCTGGGCCGCCGCCAGGCCCTCCGGCGCGCGGCAGCAGCGCGAACAGGAGCACGAGCGCGATGGCGCCGCCGACCGCCGGAAGCGTCCACTTCGGCGCGCTCACCAGCACGGCCGTCGCCGTTCCCGCGACGGCTGCCGAGGCCTGCGCGGGCAGCGCGGCCACGACGGTCGCTCCGAATGCTGCCCCCGGCGCGCCCGCCTCCGCGGCGTCGGCGAACCGGCGGAGGAGATCCTCCCGGAGCTTCGAACGCGCCCGCGAGAGCCGCTGGTGCACGGCGGCGTCGCCGAGCCCGAGGAGCTCTCCGACCTGCGCGGTCGAGCGGCCCTCCAGGTAGTAGAGCGCGAGCACCTCGCGCGCGTCCTCGGGCAGGGCGTCGAAGGCCTCGTGCAGGATGGCGCGGCGCTCCTCCGCGAGGAGCCGGGCCTCCGGCGCCGGCCGCTGGTCCGCGGCGTTCGCGAGCGCGGCCTCGGCGGGCTCGCCACCGACGGTCCGCCCGCGCCGCTCGGCGACGCGCCGCGCGCGCTGGCGGGTGACCTCGCGCAGGAACGGCAGGAACGAGCGGGGGCTGCGGAGCTTCCCGAGGTCGGCGTGGACGAGCAGGTAGACGTCCTGCGCGACGTCCTTCGAGGCCTCGGGGTCCCTCAGCTCGGCGAGCGCGATCGCAGAGACGAGCCGGCTCGTCGCCTCCACGAGGCGCCGGAACGCGTCCCGGTCGCCGGCGGCGGCGGCGAGGACGAGGGGCTCGAGGGCGGAGGCGGACGGGTCGGTCATGGCGGGCTCCCTCACGGAGGCGCCGTGGCGCCTTCACGCATAGCACAGGGAGCCCGCCGTTCCTGACCGAACCGCTCCGCCCGGGGCTACTTGAGGCAGACCGCCTCGACGTTGTTCCCGTCCGGGTCGACGAGGAACGCGGCGTAGTACTTCGGATCGTAGTCTGCCCGGACGCCGGGCTTGCCGTTGTCCTTGCCGCCCGCGGCGAGGCCGGCGGCGTGGAAGCGGTCGACCGCGGCGCGGTCCTTCGCCCGGAACGCGAGGTGGACGCCGCGGTCGCCCTTCGCGCCGTCGTAGAGCCAGAGCGCGGGCGCGCCGGGCGGGCCGAAGCCGGTGCCCGAGGCGTCGGGGACGAGCCCGAGCGGCTCGAGGACGGCGGTGTAGAAGCGGGTGCTCGCGCGGGCGTCCTTCACCCGCAGGCCGACGTGATCGAACATGGTGTTCCTCCTTGTGTGGAGGAACCCTAGGACCTCGCCGCGAGCCGCTCTTGGAGGATCTTGCGGTCCCCGCGGGACGCGCGGCGGAAGGCGCCAGGGGAAGCGCCGGCGGCGCGGCCGAAGGTGCGCACGAAGTTCGAGAGGTCTGCGAAGCCGGCCTCGAGGGCGACCTCGGTCACAGGGCGGTCCGGGGCCTTCGCGAGCAGCGCGGCGGCGCGGCGGAGGCGGGCGCGCAGGAGGTACTGGTGCGGGGTCGCGCCGACGACCGCCTGGAAGACGCGCAGGAAGTGGAAGGTACCGAGGCCGGCGCGGCGCGCAGCGCCGGCGAGGCCGGTCGAGTCGTCGGGGTGGTCGTCGAGGAAGAGGGCGGCCTCCGTGGCGCGTCGGCGGTCGGCGGGGCTCGCGCGCTGTGGGGCGGGCGAGGTTCCGGTCGCGGTGCGGGCGAATCGGGCGGCGAGGGCGAGGGCGGCCTCGTCGACGGCCAGGTCGGAGTCACCCCGCGCCGCGTGGGTGGTGAGCTCGGAGAGGACGGAGAGCGCCGGGGTGGGCGGCAACGTGCCGCGGCGCCAGGCCTCGCCAGCCTGCAGGGACTCGGCGAGCTCCGGCGAGAGCGCGATGGAGAGGCAGACGTCGCCGCCCTGCCCGTGGTCGTGCGAGCAGGTGTACTCGTCGCCGGGGTGGCCGATGAGCACGGAGCCAGGGACGAGCTCGTGGCGATGGCCGCGGGTGAGCGCCGAGAACGTGCCCCGGCGGACGAGCGAGATGGAGTGGGCCTCGTGGGACTCGGGGGCCGCCGCGGAGCCTGGGCCCTCCTCGCAGAGGTAGGTGGAGACGCGGAGGTCGGGGTCCTGATGGTGGACCTTGCGGCGCATGGACGGGGTGTAACGGGGAAGGGTGAGGGGCGCAGGGGGCGAGGACGAGGGAGCCCCCGTGCCGCTCATCCTGAGCGTAGGCCCGCCGCAGGCGGGCCGGAGTCGAAGGATGAGCTTCCTCTCGAGGTCGGGATCCGCGGATGGCGCAGAGCGGGGTTGAGGGTGGCGGCCGCACTACGGAGAGGCAGTTGTGAGGGGGAGGGGGCGGCGCGGGTCCGCAGCTCTGCGGCGGAGGCGCGCTGGTGATCGGTGACTGTGGGTGAACCCATCAGGGACGCACATGGCCCATGGACAGGTTCACCTCGCGTGTTATGTTGCTGAACGGGCGTTCACGCTCCTTCGATGCGAGGTGCTCCATGCGGAACCCGAAGATGATGAAGCTGCACGAGGAGATCGGAGAGCTGATCGGCGGCGAGCGGCACAAGCTCGTCGAGTTCCTGCGCAAGCTCCACGTGCTCGACCGGGAGCGGGGCTACTGCGAGTTCAACTGCGGCTCCACCTGGGAGTACCTCACGAAGATCTGGCACCTCTGCGAGGGGACGGCCTGGCATCGGGTGAACGCGATGCGGTACCTGCGCAGGTTCCCGCAGCTCGCGGAGGAGATCGCGAGCGGGAGGATCAACCTCTCGCAGCTTCGGAGCATCGGTCGGGCGCTCCTCACGCCGGAGAACGTGGATGATGTGTCGTTCGCCCGGCGGCCGGCTGTCCTTCAAGGAAGACGGAGGAGCTCGCGGTCTCGATCAAGCCGAAGGTCGTCCCGGCGGACGGCATCCGGAGGCTGCCCGCCGAAGACGACCGCGGTCTCGGCGCCCGCGCCCGAGCAGCGAGGGCGCCCGGCTCTCCCGGCGGACGCCCCTCATGAGCCATCCACGTGGATGGGAACCGGGCCCGAGTGCTCGCAGGACTTCGCGCTCACGGTTCCGGTCGCCCTTCCTCCCCGGCCCGACCGCGGCGAGGTCATGCCCGTCGCGAAGGACGAGTACCAGTTCCGGGCGCACCTGGACGACGAGACGAAGCGGCTCTTCGACGAGCTCGCGGGGCTGCTCGCGAACGTCGTGCCCGACCGCGCGCCGGCGAAGCTCCTCGCGATCATGGTCCGCGACTCGCTCGAGGCGCAGAAGCGTAAGCGGGGGCTGCTGAAGCCCAGGCGAGCCCGCAAGCCAGCGCCGGCGAAGGAGCCGACTCCCGGAATCCGGCAGGACGTGCCGGACGAGGTGCGGCGGGCGGTGCTCGAGCGGGACGGGTACCGGTGTCGGTTCGGGGAGGAAGAAGGCCATCGCTGCGAGGCCACGGACAACCTGACGATGGAGCACAGGGACGGGGCGCTCGTCACGGGGTCGTCCACGGTCGACGAGCTCCTCACCTACTGCTTTCCTCACAATCTGTACGCGGCGTTCCTGAAGTTCGGGCCGGAGTTCATGCTGCGGAAGATCGAGGAGGCGCGGGCGGAGCGTGCGGTGCGGTCGGCGAGGCGCGAGGGTGCATCGCAGGAGGCGTTCCTCCAAGCGGCGCCTTCGGCCCCCCTCGCGAGGGAGGAGGTCGCGGAGTATGGCGCGGCCGAGCATCCGGAGGCCGGATACGCTGCAGCGGCCTGACGGCGACCTGCCCTCCCCTTCGTCCCTCACCTGCGGCCTCGGCCTGGCGGCCGAGGCGCTAGGGCGCGAACGCGCGGCAGGTGCCGAGGTGGTCGAGGAGCAGCCTCACCCTCCCCGCCACCACGGTGAACCGCGCGCCGGTGCCGGTCGAGAGATCCCCGTCGGCGTCGCGCGGGAGCTCGACCCACGTCTCCGTGGGCAACCACCGCGTGCGGCCGTCGGCGGTGCGGGCGAGGCCGCCGGCGCCGTCGCCGAGCCAGCCGGTGGTCTCGCGGCAGACGACGCGCGCCTGCGTCGCGGTCCAGTCGGTGCCGGCGGTGGTGCCGTAGAGCGGCAGGTCCACGCCGACCAGCGTGCCGGCGCCCCAGGAGGCGAGCTGCGAGCGCGCGGTGACGGTGCGGCCCGCGACGCCGTCCGTGGCGTCGGAGAGCCAGTCGCCCTCGATGCGCCAGGGCTTCGACACGGCTTTCCAGCCGGCGGCGAGCGGGGTGACGCCCGCCGCGAGCATGCGGTCGACGAAGGCGTCGCGGGTGGCGCGGGCGGAGCCGAGGACGCTCGAGCGGTCGGTCACCGGCCGCACGACGAGGTCGAGCGCGCGCGGCTTGCCGAAGCGGTCGGTGGCCGCGGGGCCGGCGACGCCGGGGCGCAGCGCGGAGAGCGCCTGCGATGCGGTCCAGGCGGGCTCGCCGAGCCAGCGCGCGCCGGGGAAGCTCACGAGGGTGTTCGTGGTGCTGGTCGAGTTCGTGCCGTAGAGCTCCGGGATCCCGTCCCGGTCCGCGTCGCCCACGCCCCACGCGTCGCCGGTCACCGTCACGCCGGTCGAGATCGGCGGGCCGAAGTCGCCGTTCGGCTTGCCGGAGGTCTCGAGCCCCATCTGCACCTGCACCGGGAACGGGCCCACCGTCGTGCCGAACCCGACGAGGTCGAGCGTGCCGTCGGCGTTCATGTCGACCAGCCGGATGGTGTTGAGACCGCTCGCCGAGGTCGAGGTCTTCTCGAGGACGAGCGGGCAGGCGCCGGTGAAGCCGTGCACGTACACGGCGGCCGCCGTCGTCACGACGACCTCGTTCCGCCCGTCGCCGTCGACGTCGCCGACGGCGGCGTCGAGCACCGCGGCGGGCTCGGTGAGCGTGCAGGGAGCCGCGAAGCGCGCGGGCCCGCCCGGGGTCGCGATCCACGCGGCCACGCTCGTGCCTCCCGTCGCCACGAGGTCCTCCACGCCGTCGCCGTCGAGATCGCCGATGGCGACCTGCGAGACGGAGAACCCGGGGTTCACCTGGGCGGTCACCCAGGAGGTCACCGGGCCCGTCGCCGAGGCGCCTCGGGAGAGCGAGACCCAGAGCGCACCGGCCTCGTGGTAGAGCGCGTCCTCGCGCCCGTCGTCGTCGAAGTCGCCTCCGTCCACGAACCCGAACTTCTGCGCGCCGCCGTTGGCGTTCACGAAGACGCCGCGCGCGAAGTGGAACGGATCGGCCGGGCCGGTCGCGGCGGTGACGAAGTAGCTGCCGGGCTCACCGGTGAGCAGCACGTCGAGCGCGCCGTCGCCGGTCACGTCGGCGAACCCGACGTAGTCGGAGGCCCCCTGATCGGCGACGCCGTCCGGGAAGAGCAGCGACGGGTTCGCCGCGGCCTCGAGCCCGAGCGCTCCCTGGCCGGAGCGCGAGGTGCCCAGGAACGGCGCGACGGTGCGCAGGCTCGCGCGCAGCGCGTCCGCGACGAGCACGTCGGCGAGCCCGTCGCCGTCGACGTCGCCCACGAGGAGGTTGCGCGTTCCCAGCGCCGCGGGCGCGCTTCCGAAGGCGGTGAAGCTCGCGGCGGGGATCGCCGCGGCCGTCGTGTCCGCGAACACGCGGGCCGCCGACGCGGTCGTCACGACCGTGGCGGGCTGGATGCCCTTCGCGCCGAGCCGCACGGCGCGGAGATCCACGCTCGTGCCGGCGAGCGGCTGCGCCGAGAGCCGGAGAAGCTGGGCGTCGACGTCGTACGCCCAGGCCGTGGCCGCGCCCGCGGCGGCGACGACGACCCGTCCGTCCGAGAGGGACGGCCCCGGCGCATCCCAGTGGATGGCGAGCGCCGTGCCGAGGGTCTCGGCCTGGGCGAGCGCGTGCCAGCCACCCCTGCGCGAGAGGACCCGCGCGCGGAGCGTGCCGACGAAGTAGATGTCCGCCGCGAGGAGCTCGTCGACGCCGTCGCCGTCCACGTCGCCGACCGCGAGCGCCGCGTCGACGGGCGAGGTCGAGTCCACGAACGTCGCGAGCCCGGACGCCACGTCCTCGACGGTCGCCGACACCAGCGTGGGCTTCGCACCCTTCACGCCGCGGCGCACCTGGATCGCGATGGGCACGCGCTTCGACCCGGTGGGGTCGCCGCTCCCCGAGCCGCTCTGGAACGCGTAGGCGAGGTCCCCCACCCCGTCGCCGTCGAAGTCGCCGATGGCGATCGCCCAGGGCATGCCCACCGCGAGGTCGAGGTCCTGGGTGAAGGTGCCGTCGCCGTTGCTGCGGAAGAGCCGGATGCCGGTCGGCGTGCTGATCGCGAGGTCGTCCTTCCCGTCGCCGTCGAGGTCGCCGGCCGCGATCTTGGAGGCGACGGTGTTCAGCGACCCGCCGACGAGCACCTGCGGCGAGAGCGTGAGGCCGCCCGCGCCGCCGAGCGCGAACCGGGCGTCGTCCACCTCGGTCCGGATGGCGAGGTCGTCGAAGCCGTCGCCGTTGAAGTCGCCCACCGCCCCGCGCATGCGGCCGGAGACGCCCGCGAGATCGGCCGGCGCGCCGAGCCCGCCCGCGGCCGTTCCGGGCCAGAGGCGGATGCCCGAGCTCACCGAGGAGATGCCCACGAGGTCCACGACCTTGTCGCCGTTGAAGTCGCCGGAGAGGAGGAGCGGCGAGCTCCCCAGGGTCGCGAGGGTCTGCGTCTCCCGGTGCGTGGCGTCGAACGCCCGCACCGAGTCGACGCCGGCCGCGAACGGCACGCCCACCACCACCCAGCCGCTCGCCGCGGTGTCGTCGGCGGCGCGCACGCGCACCTCCACGTCGTCCGCGCGATCCGGGAGGTCCGCGCCCACGTCCCAGGCGAAGGTGTGCAGGGTGGTCGTCGTCGCGTCGGCGTCGGTCGAGAGCCCGTGCCGGCCCGAGTGCTGGGGCGAGGGGTACGCGGTCGCGGCGCGCCAGGTGGCCGCGCCGGCGCGGCGCCACTCCACCTCCACGTCCACGGCGTCCTTCTGCCGGTCGACGACCTGGTACTCCACGAAGGCGAGGCCGGAGGCCGCGCCGTTCTCGCCGCCGTAGATCGCGACGCTGCCGACGATCGGCGGCGACTGGTTCACGACGTCGACCGTCGCCTGCGCCCACGGCCCATAAACCGGCGCGCCCGGGAGCGCGTGGTCCACGGCCCGCGCGCGGACGACGACGCCCGCCGCGTTCGTGAGCCCGACGCCGCCCGCCTTCTGGGCCGTCCCGAGCGCAGCGTCGGTGTGCCAGACGACGAGGCTCGGCTGCGCGGCGCCGAGGGTCGCGGCGGAGACGAGATCGGTCACCGCGCCCTGCAGCGCGGGCAGGCGCCAGCCGTCCGCGGGGTCGGAGGCGAGCCGGAACTGGAGCTCGACGTCCACGAGGTCGGCCGCGGCGTCCACCGCGCGGAGCGTCACCGGCACGGCGAGCGAGACGGTGGGCCCGGCGATGTCGAGCGCCGCGACCGGAGCCTGGTCGCCGACCGCGAACGGCTCGCCGACGGTGGGGGCGCTCGACTGCGCGGGCGTGCCGTCGTCGGTGGCGACGGCGCGGAGGCGAACCCCCGCCGTGTACGCGACGACCGTCGTCAGCGTGCCGTCACCTTTGCGGTCGAGCTCCACCACCGGGAGGCTGCAGGCGGCGGACTGCGTCCCGCCCGCGGTGGAGTCGGCGAGGAGATCCCAGGTGAGCGTGTGGGAGGCGCCGGCGGCCGTCGCCGCGAGCCCCTTCGGCGCCGCGGTGAGCGTCGCCGGGCAGAAGGTCACGCCGTCGAGCGTGTACGAGACCGTGAGGTCGACGTGGCTCTGACCGGCGGGCGCGCCGTCCGCGTCGGAGACGATCACGTCGAAGTCGAGCGCCGTCGCCGCGCGGGTGGCCGCCGGGACGGCCCGCACGGTGGCCACCGGCACCGAGTTCGTGTCGCCACTCTGGCACCGGTTGCGGTTCGTGTTGCAGCGCCAGCCGGAGGGGCAGTCGGCGTCGCTCGTGCACGCGAGCTGCGCGCCGTCGGGCAGATCGAGCCCCACGCTGCAACCGGCCGCCCAGAGGGCCAGCCCGAGGACGGGGAGCAGGTTCGCCGATCGCTTCGCCATGCGGTGCACCTCCGAGGGTCACCGCAAGACTAGCCCAGGGTCGTGGAATCCTTCCGTGCGCGACGTCACCAGCGCGCGACCAACCTCCGAAACGGACGTTCCAGCCGGATTCCGCGGGCGTCCGCGCCCTTCACCACCGCGCCATCCACGGTGACCGTCGTCGGCGCGACCCTCCCGGGCCAGAAGGCGCGTACCGCGACATCGGGACGGAGGCCCGGATCGAGCTCGATCGTGAGGACGTCGCCCTCGCGGCGCGCCCGGAGGCCGAGGGTGCCGTGGGCGGTCGGGAGCGCGCTCACCGCGAGGCCGCCACCTTCTACCCACGCGGGCGGCGTGCCGGGGAGGAGCTCGAGGACGCCGTCGCCCTCGTGCATCAGCATCCCCCAGATCGTCCGCGCGTACTCGCTGCCGATCCAGGTGTGAGGCATGTCGCCGAGGTACTGCGG
The DNA here is from genome assembly GCA_046351695.1 of Anaeromyxobacter sp. Taxonomy (GTDB): domain Bacteria; phylum Myxococcota; class Myxococcia; order Myxococcales; family Anaeromyxobacteraceae; genus Anaeromyxobacter. The sequence continues at coordinate 267,275 of JAXLYA010000008.1, forward strand.
CCGCCGGACCTGCGACTGCACCACCTCCGCGAGCACTTGCCACGCCGCGGGCCGGCGCCCGGCGAGGAAGCGCTCGAGGAGCTCCGCCGCCTCGGCCGGCCGGTCGAGCCGCACGAACGTGAGCACGTTGCGCAGCTCGTAGGGCGTGTACGCCCAGAGCGCGCCCGGCGCGTCCCGGGCGCGGACCTCGGCGAGGTAACGATCGAACGTCCGCGCGAGCGCGTCGGGCGGGAAGAGCTCCTGGTTGCCGCACGGGTCGAGGCCGATCGAGACGCCGGCGGGATCGCCGTCGCCGAGGTCGGCCGCGGCGGGCACGTGGTCCGCCCCCTTCCAGGCCATGGTGGCCCGCATCGACGCGGCGACCGACGCGTGGAGCGCCTCGTGCTGGCCGCGCGCCCAGGCGGCTCCGCCGGCGTCACCCCAGGCCGCGAGCAACCACCCGCCGTCGCGCCAGCCCTTCAGCGCCCAGTGATCGTCCCAGTAGCTGTGGGTCGGCACCGGGTAGCCCTCGTGGCTGATCGACGGCGCGAGGATCCCGCGGAAGCGCTCCGGCGCGGGCTGGTCGGCGAGGTAGCCCGGCACGAGCGTCCGCTCCCGGAGCGCCTGCAGGAACCGGAGCGCCCGGCGCACCTCCGGCTCGTACTCCCTCACCGTCGCCGGCCCGCCGTCGAGCCGCGCCACCTCGGCGACGAGGTAGAGGAACTCCCCCTGGCTGTCGTACTCGAGATCCGAGCCGAAGCCCCGGTTCACGGTCCCGTCGCCGTTGAGGATGGGCGAGACGAGCCCGTCCTCGTGCACGGCGTGCGTCGCGTACCAGCGCAGGTAGGCGCGGGCGGTGGCGGCCTCGCCCATGCGCAGCAGCGCCGCCGCGGTGGCCGACCCATCGCGGATGAACGAGCGGTCGTAGTTCCGCGGCCCGGCCTGCAGCGCGGGCCCGGTCTGGTTGACGAGCATGTACGCCGCCTGCGCGCGCAGCATGTCGACGAGCGACCGGTCCGGCAGCGTGAGCCCGATGCGGCCGAGGCGCGCCTGCCATCCGGCGGCCACCTCCGCCGCGAGCGCGTCGAGCCCGCCCGCGGGGAGCGACGGCGCGGCGTCGCCGAGCGGGAACGCGAGCACGACGTCCCGGGCCTCGCCGGGCGCGAGGCGGACCGCGTAGCGGAGGTGGGCCGCGGCGAGGCCGTCGGCGTCGTGGGCCTCGAGCGCAGCCGGCGGGCGCCCCTCCGCGAGCGCCCGCGTCAGCTCGCCCTCGCCGTGCGTGCCGAACGCGGCGGCGCCACGGCCGTCGGCGCGGGTCAGCGAGACGAGGAGCGGCCTCCCGTCCACCCGCACCTCGGTGCGGGCGAGGTCGCCGTGGAGCGCGACGGCGTGGATCGGCGACGGGCCGCCGTTCTGCCACGGCGGGCTCACCTGGATCGGGCGCACGAGGACCGAGAGCTCGCCCTCGACCGGCGCCGCGCCGCGGTTCACGAGCCGGTGCCGCACCCAGGTGACCGGGCCGTCGGCGGCGAACGCCTCGGTGGTGAGCTCGAGGCCCGGCCGCGGCGACCAGCGCAGCCAGGGCATCGGCATCCAGCCCTCGCGCAGCCCGTGCTCGACCTCGCGCCCGTACGCCGCGACCGCGCCGGCCGCGTCCCGCCACAGCGGCTGCACGAGCGGCGCGCCCTTCCTCGCCTCGAGGTCGCCCCACTCGTCGAGCACCGCCTTCGCGTGCGCGGCGGGCGCGCCGACGACGGTCCAGTAGACCTGCTCGCCGCGGAGCGTGGCCGGGAAGAGCGCGGCGTGGCGCCCCTCGGCCGCGAGCTGGTAGCGCCGCAGCGGCGTCTCGACCCGCGCCGGGCCGAGGAGCCGCAGGCGCTTCACGACGGCCGCAGGGCCTCCGGGCGCCGCCGGCGCCGCGGTGAGGCGCAGCGCGGTGAAGGTCCCGGGCGCCCGCGCCGCGAGGAACGAGCGCGGGCCCTCGCCGCGCAGATCCTCGGCGATCGGCCCCCACCCGCCCGCGGCGGTCCGCCCCTCGAGGCGCACGGCGCCGCGCGCGCCCGCCCAGAAGACCTCGAGCCCCGCCACCGGCTCGCCGGGCGGGAGCGCGAGCTCGAGCCGCCGCTCGAGCCGGAGGGTGGACGTCCCCGCCCACACCCCGGCGGGCCCGGCGAGGCGCGGCGCCGCGTCCGCGCCCAGCGGCACGACCTCGAAGAGGTTCACGCCCCAGTCCGCCGTGCGCGGCGCGCTCGCGACCCGGAGGTAACGCGCGCTGACCGGCGCGAAGGCCAGGAGCTCGGTGCCGCCCGGCGAGTCCCCGGTCTCGAAGGCGGTGCGCCAGGTCTCGCCGTCGAGCGAGACCTGCACCTCGTAGGCGGTGGGGTGGGCGACGTCCCAGCGGAGGATCACGCCCCCGAGCCCCGCCGGGCGGCCGAGGTCGAGCTCGAGCCAGTGGCCCGGCGAGAACGCGCCGCCCCACTTCGTCGCCGGATCCCCGTCGATGGCGAAGCTCGGCGCGAGGGACGCCTGGGTGCTGGCGGAGGCGCGCACGCGCCACGCGGAGCGCGGAGGGAGCCCTTCCTCCGCCGGCGGCGCGGCGCGCGCCGGCAGGGCGAAGAGGAACGCCGCGAGCGCGAGCAGCGCGAGGTCCACCACCGTGAGGAACCGGTACATCCCCGCTGCGCCCGGGTCGGCGCCGATCGCGATCACGTAGGGCCGGAGCAGGCGCTGCGGCGCCACGACCGGGAGCGCGACGGGCCGCGCGGCCGGCTCGCCGGCGAGCTTCGCGGCCCGCTCCTGGAGCGCGATCGCCTCGGCGGAGGCCGGCACGAAGCGGCCGACCACGTGGACCGGGTCGCCCGCGCGCAGGAGCCGCTCGCCGGAGCCGTGGATGACGCCGCCGCCGTGGACGTCGGCGCCCGCCGGCAGGACGAGGCAGGCGCCGGTCTCGTCGCGGAGGACGAACGGCGCCGCGCTGTCGGAGGCGTCGTAGCTCCGGGTGCCCTGCCGCGCGTGCTTGAACCACAGGCAGGGTTGCCCGCCCGGCGAGCGCAGCAGGTCGCGCCCGGGCGCGGCCTCGGCGGTGCCGCGGAGCGCCACGGGGCCCGCCGCGGCGCGGGCCACCGCCACGGCTGCGGTCCCGGAGAGGCTCCGGGCGGTGAGCCCGGCGACGAGGGCGCCCACCGCCGCGAAACCGCCGAGGATCCCGAGGGCGAGCGGTGAACGCAGCGCGTCGCCGTCGCCCTGGAACACCTCGCCGAGGAAGGCGAAGCCGACGAGGATGGGCAGGCCCGAGAGCGCCAGCCGCCAGATCGAGTCGTGGGTCCGGACCGCCATGCGCCTCCTCCCCGAGAACCTAGCACCCGGGGGCTCCCCGAGGCGGCCCCAACGGAGGCGTCGTGTTTTCTCTGCGTCGGGTTCGCGGGTGGTGCACAACAGCCGCCTGCATGAGCCTCGAAGGGCTGACGCCGCGCGAGCAGCGCGAGATCGCCTGGGCCAACTCCTCCGGCCGCGTGCCGGTCGTGTTCATCCACGGGCTCTGGCTCCTCGCCGGCAGCTGGAGCGCGTGGCGCGGGCCCTTCGACGACCGCGGCTACGTCACGCTCGCGCCCGGCTGGCCGGGCGAGCCGCCGGACGTGGAGGAGGCCCGCGCGCACCCCGGCCCCCTCGCCGGCCGCGGCATCGCGGAGGTGACGGCGCACTTCGCCTCCGTGCTCCGGGCCCTCGAGCGCCGGCCCGTCGTGGTGGGGCACTCGCTCGGCGGGCTCGTCGCGCAGCGGCTCGCGGGCCAGGGCCTCGCCGCGGTCACGGTCGCGATCTCCCCCGCGCCGTTCCGCGGCGTGCTCCCGCTGCCGCTCGCCGCGCTGCGCTCCGCGTTCCCGCTGCTCCGGAACCCCGCCCACCGGTCCCGCGCGATCGCGCTCACGTTCGAGCAGTTCCGGTACGCCTGGGCGAACGCGCTCCCGGAGCCGGAGGCCCGGGCGCTCTTCGAGGCGCACCACGTCGCCGCCCCGGCGCGCCCGGTCTTCCAGGTGGCGACGGCGAACCTCGACCCGTTCACCGAGGCGCGGGTCGAGCTCCGCCACCCCCTCCGCGGCCCGCTCCTCCTCGTCGCGGGCGAGGAGGACCACACGGTCCCCCCTGCGCTCGTGAAGGCCGCCCACGCCCTGCAGCGCCGCAACCCCGGCACGACCGAGTACGCCGCGTTCTCGGGCCGCGGCCACTCGCTCACGATCGACGCGGGCTGGCGCGAGGTCGCGGCGCAGGTGCACCTCTTCATCGAGCGCACGCTGCCGCCCTCCGCCCCGCGGCGCGGCGCGACCCCGCCCTCGGGCAGCCCACGCTGAGGGCTCCCGCCGGCGGCGCGGCGTGGTAAGCACGGGCCATGGCCCGCCGCGACGAGCTCGTCGTCTTCCTCGGCCCGTCCCTCCCCGCGCCCGTCGCGGAGCGGCTCGCGCCGTGCACCGTGCTCCCGCCCGCGCGGGCGGGCGACGTGGTCGCGGCGCTCGCGGCCCGGCCGGTCGCCATCGCGCTCGTCGACGGCTACTTCGAGACCGTGCCGTCGGTCTGGCACCACGAGCTCCTCGAGGCGCTCGAGGCCGGCGTCGCCGTGTTCGGCGGGGCGAGCCTGGGCGCGCTGCGCGCGGCGGAGCTCGAGCGCCACGGCATGGTGGGCGTGGGGCGGATCTTCCGCTGGGTGAAGGCGGGCGTGGTCGAGGACGACGCCGAGGTGGCGCTCCTCCACGCCCCCGCCGAGTGGGGCTTCCGGCCGATGACCTTGCCGCTCGTGAACGTGCGCGCGGCCGCCGAGGACGCGCGCGCGGCGGGGGCGCTCTCGCGGGCCGAGGGGCGCGCGCTCGTCGCGGCCGCCGAGGGCATCCACTTCACCGAGCGGACCTGGCCGGGGGTGATCGAGCGGGCGGGGCTGCGCGAGGCCGCGCGCGAGAAGCTCCTCGCGTTCCTGCCGGAGGCGCCCGATCCCAAGGCGGAGGACGCGAAGGCGACCGTGCGCGCGGCGGCGGACTACGTGAAGGCCCGCCGCGCCGGCGCGCCCGGGCTCGAGGGGCCGAGGCGCCGGCCCTCGACGCACCTCAGGCGCCTGAAGCTCGACCGCTCGACGGCGGTGGTGCGCGGTGGGACCGGCGTGGCCGCGCGCGACGTCCTCGACGTGCTCGCGGCGCGGCCAGACGCGGGGCGCCTCGCCGCGGACGGCGTGCGCCGGGCCCTCGTCGTCGCGCTCGCGCGCTCGGCGGGGCTCGAGCCGGGCCCCGGCGAGGCCGAGGCGGCGCTCGACGCGTGGCTCGGGGGGCTGGGCCTCGCGCCCGGGGCGCGGGAGGCGTTCCTCGCGGCGTCGGCGCTCGACGCCGCCGACGTGCGGAGGCTGGCCGAGGACCTCGCGCTCGAGGCGGCGGTGCTCGCCGACGCGGCGCGGTTCACGCCGGACGGCCCGGGCTGGCGGGAGGGGCTCGCGCTCGCGGCGCGCCTGTCGGGGGCGTTCGCGGAGACCGCGGGGCGGCTCGCGAAGCCGTCGCGACCGCACGCACGCGCGAGACCGCCGCGCGGGCGGCGCCGCTGATCGAGGGCTACGACGGGGTCTTCACGGGCCGCGGCTGGACGGCCGGCGGGGTACCGCCGCCCTTCTTCCCGAGCGTGCGCAGGTAGCTGCGCGGGTGCCGCGCGAAGGCGGAGAGCTCGAGGAGCCGCTCCATCCGCACGGGCAGGGGGTCGTCCGGCGTGCGGGACGGGTCGGTCACCGCCGCGCCCTGCGCGTCCATCCAGGCGAGCCAGCGGGCGCGCTCCTCGCGCGTCATGCCGCCGGAGAGGCGCTGGCCCCACATCAGGATCTTCACCGACATCTTGTGGATGTAGACGCGGTCGGAGTGCGCCATGTGGGCGGCGGCCTGCGCGACGCGGCGGAGCTCGTCGACCTGGCCGGTCGCGCCGAGGTACGCCATCCACGGCAGCGGCATCCCGCGCTCCACCTCGAAGGCGATGTGGTTGTAGACGCGCGGGTTGAAGTCGATGAAGAGCTTGCGCCCCTCGCTCTCGGCGAACTCGGCGTCGAACATGCCGTGGAAGCCGGTCGAGAGGCAGAGCTTCCGCAGGCCCTCGTGGATCTCCGGGGGCACGGGCGCGCCGGAGAAGATGATCCCGGGCCCGTTGCCGCGCGGGCGCTGCAGGATCTTCACGCAGCCCATGGTGACGAAGATCTCGCCGGTGGGGTCGCAGAAGCCGTCGACGGTGTAGATGCGCTCGGTGGCGCCCGCGAACGACTGGATCACCGGGAACTCGAGCCCCTCGACGACCCCGCGGGCCTCGGGCGAGACGACCGCGGTCGCCAGCCAGTGCTTCCACCTGCGGCGCAGATCGCCGGCGTCGGGCACCCGCGCGCCCTTCTTGTCGTTCACGTCGATGAACTGGCTGCGCGCCTTCATGAAGACCGGGAAGCGGAGCTGCGGGATGAGCTGCTCGAGCTCGGCCTCGCTGCGCGGGCAGAAGGTCTCGGGCATGTCGAGCCCGGCCGCCCGCCCGTGGGTCGCCAGCTCGTACTTGTCGAGGATCCGCGCGAGCGCGGAGAGCGGAGGCGAGTAGAGCGCGAAGTGCTTCGACAGCGCCTCGCGGTGGCTGGAGGCCACCCAGGCCGTGTCGTCGCTCGTCGGGTAGTAGGCGTGGCCCGGCTCACGCTCGCCGAACGCGGCGAGCCACTCGCCGAACCGCGCCTGCTGGCGGGTCGGCGGGCAGCGGACGTTCCGGGCCACGTGGCGGGACCAGCGCGCGGGCGCGAAGGGCATGTCGCTCGCGAGCACGACCGGCACGCCGCGCCCGCCGATGTCGCGGGCGGAGGCCAGGGTGCCGTACCAGCTCGCGTCGGCGAGGAGAATGGGGCGGGTCGTCTGGGCCTGCTGCGGAGAGGAGGGCTCGGTGGAACCGAGCACGGCGCCCGAGGCGGTCGGCATGATGGAAGGAGGTAGCACGGTGCGCGCGTGACGAACCGTCGCGCCCCCTCGGGACATCACCCGCACGCTGCGTGCGGTGGGATACCGCCGCTCAGCGCCCTACCACGTTCTTGATCCGAGACAATCCACCGCGCCCGAACACCCCTCGCACGAGCCCCTTCGCCACGCCCTTCGCGCGGTTCTTCCAGACCTCGGCGGGATCGCCGAGCACGACCTCGACGAGGTTCACGCCCTCCGCCGAGACTGCAGAGCGCAATGCTGCGGCGAGGTCCTCGCCGGCGCGGAGGTAGCCCGCGCCCATGCCGAGGGCCATCGCCTCGAAGTCCGGGTTGAGGAGGTTCACGGCGACCTCCTTCCCGTAGGTGGCGAGCTGCTGCATCCGGATCCGGTTGAGCTGGCGGTCGGCGAGCACGATCACCGTGAGGCGCACCTTCTCGCGGACCGCCGTGAGGAGCTCGAGCCCGGTCATCGCGAAGCCACCGTCCCCGATGACCGCCACGACCGGCCGGTCCGGGGCGGCGAGGCACGCGCCGATGGCGGCCGGCAGGCCGAAGGCCATCGACTGGAAGTCGCTCGGCACGATGAGCCCGCGGGGCGAGAGCACCGGCGTGTGGCGCCGGAGCATGGTCTGGTGGAGGCCCGAGTCGGTGACGAGGATCGCCTCGCGCGGGAGCACCGCCCGGAGCGCGCCGAAGAACCGGGCGGCCGTCGAGGGCTCGCACTCGGTGAACCTCGGCTCCTCCGGGAACACGCCCGGGCCGGCGAGCTGCGCGCGGAGCGCGGCGACCTCGGCGTCGGAGAACCCCGGGGCGGGCGCCGGCGGCAGCGCGGCGAGGAGCGCCGGCAGGGCGTCCTCCGCGCGGGCGGCGAGCGCGTGGCGGGCCGGGTAGTTCGCGGCGAGCACCTCGGCGGAGGCGTCGATGCGCGCGAGCCGCTCCTCCGGGAGCTTCAGCCGGAACATGCTCGTCCCGGCCTCGCAGAGCTTCGCGCCGACGACGAGCACGCAGCCCGCGCCGGCGAGGAGCGCGTTGACGGCGTCCATGCCGCCCTTGACCGGCTCGAAGCCGAGGGCGAGCGGGTGGTCCTCCGGGAGGACGCCGCGGCCGGAGGTGGAGGTGAGGACGGGGGCGTGGAGCCGCTCGGCGAGGCGCGCCAGGTCGGCGGCGGCGCCGGCGGCGCCCTGCCCGGCGTAGATGACGGTGCGGCCGGCCGCGGCGAGCGCGGCGATGGCCGCGACGGCGGCGGGATCGGGCGGCGCTGCCGGCGCGGGCGCCGGGACCGGTGCGCTCCCGGCGGCGCCCTCGAGCGCCTCCTCCGTCCAGGACAGCATCACCGGCCCGGGCTCGCCGCCCGCGGCGAGGTCGAAGGCCCGGGCGGTCGCGGCCGCCACGTCCTCGGCGCGCGCCGCCTCGACGACGCCCTTCACGATGGGCGCGGCCATCGCGCGCTGGTCGACCGACTGGAAGCGGTGCGGCCGCGTGGCCGGCGGAGGCGAGCCGACGAGGTGCAGGTAGCCGGCCGAGTCGTGCGCGGCCTCGGCCACGCCGGTGAGCGCGAAGGTGAACCCGGGGCCCGGGATGGTGGCCACCGGCGCGATGCGGCCGCTCGCGCGGTGGTAGCCGTTCGCCATGAACGCGGCGGCGAGCTCGGTGGTGGTGAGGACGGGCGTGAGGCCGCTCGTGCGGACCGCCTCCCAGAGCGCGAGGTTCTGCGTGCCCGGGATGCCGAGCACGTGGGTCACCCCGCGCGCGCGCAGGACCTCGCAGAGCCGCTCCGCGCCGTTCTTGTCGCTCATGACCGCCCCGTATAGCACCCGCGCCGCATCCACGGGGCGTCCGGCCGGGGTTCAGCCTGTCGTGCTTCCGTGGGGCGGCGGCGTCTTCCACCGCTGGTGCATCCAGACCCACTCGGTGGGATGCCGGCGGATGGCCTCCTCCTGGACGGCCGCGCACGCGGCGGTCAGGCGCAGCACCTCGGCCTCGTGGTCGGGCGCGCCGGCGTCGTACGGCACCTCCACCACCTCGAGGCGGTGCCCGCCCTCCGGCCGGCGGTGGCAGGTGAGCACGAGCACGGCCGCGCCGAAGCGGAGCGCGAACTCGGCCGCCCCGCGCGGCGTCGCCGCCGGCCGGCCGAAGAACGGCACCCAGACGTTCTGCACGCCGCCGATGTCCTGGTCGATGAGGAGCCCGAGCGTGCCGCCCTCCCGGAAGAGCCGCAGGATCTTCCGGCCGGTGTCGCGGTCGTCGCGCCAGAAGGTCTGCACCCCGGTGCGCGCCCGCGCCGCCTCGGCCCAGGCGTCGAGGCGCGGGTGCCAGGAGCGCTTCGCGATGGCGGCGTTCGGCTGGACCTCGGGCGAGAGCCGGCAGGTGAGCTCCCAGTTCCCGATGTGGCCGAAGACGAGCACGATGCCCTTCCCGCGGGCCCGCGCGGCGCGCACGACGGCGAGCGTCTCCGGGGCGACCTCCACGTACGCGTCCAGGCGGTCGAGCCAGCGGGGCAAGGTCACGACCTCGGCCATGGTCCGGCCGAGGTTCACGAGGCTGGCGCGGGCGAGGGCGTCGCGCTCGGCCGCGGTGCGCTCCGGGAAGGCGACGGCGAGGCTCGCGCGCATGTCGCGGCGGACCGCGGGCGAGGCCCACCACGCGGCGCGCCCCAGGGCGGCGCCGATCGCGAGGGCCACGGCGCGCGGGATCCGGGCGAGCAGGCCGGCGAAGGCGACGATGACGGCGGCGCGGGCGGCCCGGCGCGCGCGCTTCCAGGGAGAGGCAGCCACGGACGGAAGCCTACCTCGACACCCGGGCTTTGACTCCGATTCACGCACCGGCTATAGGTGCGCCTCCCCATCCCACTTCAGGGCTGGCGAGGGACCGCGTCGCCACTGCGGCGCGTTCCCGATCACCGTAAGAAACGAGTACATCAGCATGGCGACCGGTTCCGTGAAGTGGTTCAACGACGCGAAGGGCTTCGGCTTCATCACGCAGGAGGGCGGTGGCGAGGACGTGTTCGTCCACCACACGGCCATCCAGGCGCAGGGCTTCCGCACCCTCGCCGAGGGTCAGAAGGTTGAGTTCGAGGTGGTCCGCGGCCCGAAGGGCCTGCAGGCTGCCAACGTCCGCCCGGTCTGAACCACGGACCGCGAGCCGCCCGGCGCGAGCCGGTGCGGTCAGCACCCGGAGCCCGGCCGAGAGGCCGGGCTTCGTTCGTTTCGGGCCTCGACCCCGTCAGCGCGAACGGACAACCACGCAGGGCCGGGTTAGAACCCAGCCCCGATGCCCGCGAGCGTCCTCGAGCTGTTCAAGATCGGGATCGGCCCCTCCTCCTCCCACACCGTCGGGCCGATGAAGGCCGCCCGCGGCTTCGCACGGGCGCTCGAGGAGGCCGGCCTGCTCGGCCGCGTCGCCGGCGTGCGGGCCGAGCTCCACGGCTCGCTCGGCGCCACGGGGCGCGGGCACGGCACCGACCGCGCGGTGATCCTCGGCCTCCTCGGCGAGACCCCCGAGGACGTCGACGTCGACGCCATCCCCGCCCTGCTCGCCCGCGTGAAGGAGGCGCGCAGCCTCGCGCTCCTCGGCCGCCACGCCGTCCCGTTCGTCGCGGCGGAGCACCTCCAGTTCCTGCGCACCGCGCTCCCCTTCCACCCGAACGGCATGCGCTTCGCGGCGCTCGACGCCGCCGGCGCCGAGCTCGCGGCGCGAACCTCGTACTCGGTGGGCGGCGGGTTCGTGGTCGCGGACGGCGAGCCCCGCGGCGCCGCCGAGGACGGGCGCCCGGTCCCCTACCCCTTCGCGACGGGCGACGAGCTCCTCGTGCGCTGCCGCGCCGCCGGGCTCGGCCCCGCCGCGATCGTGCTCGCGAACGAGGAGGCGCTCCGGCCCGGCGAGGACGTGCGGGTGAGCCTGCTCCGCATCTGGGCGGCGATGCAGGCGTGCGTCGACCGGGGCCTCAGGACCGAGGGCGTGCTGCCCGGCGGCCTCGCCGTGCCGCGGCGCGCGCCGGCGCTCCTGCGCTCGCTCACCGGCCGGGCGAGCGGGCTCATGGGCCCCGATCCTCTTGCGGCGATGGACTGGGTGAACCTCTGGGCGCTCGCCGTGAACGAGGAGAACGCCGCGGGCGGGCGCGTCGTGACCGCGCCGACGAACGGCGCGGCCGGCATCGTCCCGGCGGTGCTGCACTACTACCGGCGGCTCGTGCCGGGCGCGGACGACGCGGGCGTGGTGCGGTTCCTCCTCACCGCCGCCGGCGTCGGCAGCCTCATCAAGGAGAACGCCTCGATCAGCGGCGCCGAGGTCGGCTGCCAGGGCGAGGTCGGGTCGGCGGCCTCGATGGCCGCGGCGGGCCTCGCCGAGGTGCTCGGCGGGACGCCGGAGCAGATCGAGAACGCCGCCGAGATCGCCATGGAGCACAGCCTCGGGCTCACCTGCGATCCGGTCGGCGGGCTCGTGCAGATCCCGTGCATCGAGCGGAACGCGATGGCCGCGGTCGGGGCCATCAACGCCGCGCGCATGGCGCTCCGCGGCGACGGCACGCACTTCGTCTCGCTCGACCAGGTCGTGCGCACGATGCGCGAGACCGGCGCCGACATGAAGGCGAAGTACAAGGAGACCGCCCGCGGCGGCCTCGCCGTGAACGTGCTCGACGGGCCGCTCAGGATCGGCGTGAACCTCCCGGAATGCTAGAGGCGCGTGGCCTCACCCTTCCTTGAGCTGCGACGGCGTGAGCCAGCGCGCCTGCGCGAAGCCACCGACCCACTGCGCCTCGGTCGGCTCGATCTTCCAGAGGCGGAAGTCGAGCTCGAGGAGCTGCGCGGCAGCCGGGTTCCTGGCGAGGTAGCGGTCCTTCGCGACGGCCGCCTCGGCGGCGGGCAGGCGGCGGGCGCGGCCGTAGATCGCGAGCCGCGGCGTCGCGCGGACGTCCTCGCCCGGCGCGTCGGCGACGAAGAAGCAGACCCGATCGTCGGCGTCGAGGTTGCGGGTGTGCTCGGCGATGTCGGAGAGGAGCACGAGCGGCGACCCGTCCGCGTCGAGGGCGTAGGGCACGTAGGAGGCGGCGGGCCAGCCCTCGTGGCGGCGGGAGTTCGCGGTGAGGGTGGCGGCGGGGGCGCGGCGCAGGAGCTCGGTGGGGGTGTTCTCGGCCATGCCCCGATCTTCGCGCCTCCGCGCCCGCGGTGCCCGGAAATCGGGGGGCCCCGCCGGCGGGGGTCGGGACGCGCCCGGGGCATCCCGTTAGAAGCCCGGCGTGCTCCGGAACAAGCTCGCCTCGCTGTTCGGCCTCGCGCCCGTGGGCGTCTGGACGATCTGGCACCTGTGGAACAACCTGCAGGCCTGGCGCGGCGGCGAGGCCTGGCAGGCCGCGGTGACCGCGCACCCGAGCCCCGCGCTGCAATTCGCAACCTACGTGGTGGTGCTCGTGCCGCTCGCCGTCCACGCGCTCTGGGGCGCCTGGCGCCTGCCCTCCACGCGGCTCGCCGCCGCGACCGGCGCGTTCGCGAACGTCCGGCACGTCCTCCACCGGCTCGCGGGCCTGGGCGTGCTCGCGTTCCTGGGCGCGCACCTGTGGCTCGCGCTCCTGCGCCCTCGGCTCGTCGCGGGCGGCCCGGAGCGGTTCGAGGACATCGCCCGGGAGATGCGCTTCCACGGGCCGACGCTCGTCGTCTACGTGCTCGGCGTGCTCGGCACGGCCTACCACCTCGCGAACGGCGTGCAGGCGGTCGCGGTGGCGTGGCTGCCGGCGCGCTTCAGCGGGGGCGGCACGATGAACCGCCTCTCGCCGCTCGCGGCGGCGGTCTTCGCGGCCGCGCTCCTCCTCGGCTGGGGCGCGGTCGCCGCGCTGTGGCACGCGGGCGGACTGGCGGGCTGAGCCGGCGGCGGGCCAAGATGGCCCCCATGACGACCGCCTCCTGGAAGACGGCCCTCCTCACCCCGGTGCAGGTGGTGCTCACGCTCCTCCTCTTCGCGGAGGTGATCCTCGTGTGCGGCGTCGCGCTCGCGCCCGGGGTCGCGCTCCTCGGCTGGGCCGCAGACCGGCTCCCGGCCGCGGGCGTCGAGCGCGCGGTGGGGCTCGGGGTCGCCGGGGCCGCGGGCTACTTCGCGTTCGGGCTGTCGCTCCTCTTCCTCCTGCCGATCGTCCGCTGGCTCACCTTCGCGACCGGCACGCCGGTGGGCCGCTTCCCGTTCCTCTCGATGGGGGCGTGGCGCTGGGCGAGCTACAACGCGCTCACGCTCGTGTTCCGGTTCGCCTTCGTGAACTGGGTGCGGGTGACGCCGTTCCTGCCGCTCTACCACCGGCTCATGGGCGCGAGGATCGGCAAGCGCGTGCAGATCAACACCGCGGTCATGGCCGACCAGAACCTCGTCGAGATCGGCGACGACTCGGTCATCGGCGGCGACGTCACGCTCGTCTGCCACGCCGCCGAGCGCGGGAAGCTCGTCACGGCGCCGGTGAAGATCGGCAGGAACGTCACCGTGGGGCTCATGGCGGTCATCTTCCCGGGCTGCACCATCGGCGACGGCGCGGTGATCGCCGCGGGCGCGGTGCTCTCGAAGGGCGCGAAGGTCGGGGCGGGCGAGGTCTGGGCCGGCGTGCCGGCGCGGAGGGTGGGCGGGCGGCGGCGGGAATGAGAAGGGGCCCGCCAAGGCGGGCCCCCGGGGTGCTGCGCCGTTCCGCCGTCGCTACTCGGCGGACTTCGCGTTCAGCGACTTCGGCAGCACGAGGTTGAGGAGCACGCCGACGTAGGTCGCGAGCGACATCTCGCCGACCTCGAGCTGGCCGATGTGCAGCTTCGCGCCGCCGATGCCGATCACGAGGATGACGGAGGCGATGATGAGGTTGCGCTTCTCGGAGAAGTCGATGCCCGCCTCGACGAGCATGCGGATGCCGGCGGAGGCGATGATCCCGAAGAGCAGGATGCAGATGCCGCCCATGACCTGGACCGGGATGGAGCGGATGAGCGCGCCGACCGGCGGGAGGAACGACATCACGATCGCGATGACCGCGGCGAGGCCGATGACCCACACCGAGAAGACGCGGGTGATCGCCATGACGCCGATGTTCTCGCCGTAGGTGGTCGACGGCGGGCCGCCGAGCATGCCGGCCACCGCGGTCGCGACGCCGTCGCCGGCGAGCGAGCGGTGCAGGCCCGGGTCCTTCACGAAGTCGCGCCCGACCACCTTGTTCGTCACGATGAGGTGGCCGATGTGCTCGGTGATGACGACGAGCGACACCGGGGCGAGGAGCAGGATCGCGCCGAGGTCGAACTTCGGGAAGACGAACGGCGGCACGGCGAACGCCGAGGCGTTCTTCACGCCGGAGAGGTCCACCTGGCCCGCGAGCGCGGCGACGACGTAGCCGCCGATGATGCCGATGAGCACCGGGATGACGCCGAGGAAGCCCTTGAAGAAGACCGCCGCGAGCACCGCGATGGCGAGCGAGGCGAGCGCCACCATGAAGTACGACTGGTGGTACTCCTGCGTCGCGCCCTTCGTCGCCATGCCGACGGCCACGCCCGCGAGGCCGAGGCCGATGACCATGACGACCGAGCCGATCACCACCGGCGGGAGCAGCACGTCGATCCACTTCGTGCCGAACTGCGCGATGAGGAGCGCGACGACGACGTAGATGACGCCGACCGTCACGCAGCCGCCCATCGCGACCGCGATGCGGTCCGGCCCGGCGATGTTGCCGGGGGCCACGCCGAGGAGCGCCGTCAGGCCGCTGATGAACGCGAAGGAGGAGCCGAGGTAGGCCGGGATCTTCCCCTTCGTGATGAGGATGTAGATGAGGGTGCCGACGCCCGACGAGAAGAGCGTCACGCTCGTGTCGAGGCCGACCAGGAAGGGCACGAGCACCGTCGCGCCGAACATGGCGAAGAGGTGCTGCAGGGACAGCGGGAGCGCCTGCAGGAACGGCGGGCGCTCGTGGACGTCGATGGTGCGCGTGGAAGCCATGACTGCTCCGGGTGGGCGATGAGGACGGATTGCTGACGTGAAACCGGCGCCGCCGCTGCGGGGTTCCCCGCCACGACGGCGCCGATCAGGCGACGCTCGACCGTGGCGCTAGTGGAGGTTCCACTGCACCATGACCTGCGGCGCCGAGATCGTCTCGCCACCCAGGTTCGCGTCGGCCGCGTTGTAGTGCAGGTACCACTCGACGCCGAGCCAGAGCGTGCCGCGCGGCGCGCCGGCGAGGCCGCCGACGTCGAAGAGCAGCTCGGGCTGCGCCATCACGTCGAGCTTCTTGTCCTTGCCGCCGAAGTCCTTCAGCGGGGTGATGTCGACGAAGCCCGTGAAGAGGGCGCCGACCGGGCCGATCGAGAAGGGGATGCCCCACGACGGCGAGAGCTGCCAGGTCTTGTTGCCGACGTGGCCGAAGCTCGGGGCGAACTGGACCGAATCCTGACGGTAGAAGAGGTTCACCGAGAGGAAGGAGTACTGGATGGGCAGGTCGATGTCGCAGCCGATGCCGGCGAGGTACGCCCAGAAGTTCTTGCCCTGGTTGACCTCGAACGCCGGGCCCCAGTTCTTGAAGATGCCGAGCGTGTTGCCCTCGTGCCCGACCATCTTGTTGACGAAGAAGCGCGGGTGCCACTCGGTGTAGACGGTCGACTGGCTGTTCGTGTTCTTGTAGTCCGCGCGGGACATGTCGACGAACGCGAAGTTGTCGCCGTACTTCCAGACCGAGAAGTGGTTCACGGTCAGCGTGAGCTGCTGCCCGTCCTTGGTGTTGTAGTCGAGGATCTTCTCCTTGAAGCCGGACAGGCCGTAGAGCGCCTGGACGTTCGTGGTGGCGAACTGGGCGGAAGCGACGGCCGGCGCGAGCGCGGCGACGAGCGCGAGCAGCGTGGTGCGAGCGGACAAGGGAGAACCCTCCGGGTTGGTGGCGAATGTGGGACGGCGGTAGCGGTGAGTACCGTCCGGGTCTGACAGGAGGGGGGCATGGATCCACGCCCACACCGGCTCCCGCCTGCGGTCGATCGTCGCAGCCACCAGGAAGTACGAGGACTTGGGGTGCTATCGGGGGAGCGCGGCGACGCCGCCGGCGACCACAGAGTACCCCGCCGAGCGCAGATCCCGGGGCCCGGAGAAGCCCAGCCGCAGCGACGGCAACGAAGGATCGAGCCGCCCGAGGTCGATCACCGGCAGGGGCGTCGCGCCGAGCGCGGACCCCAGCAACTCCGCGAGCTTCGCGCGCAGGACCCCGGCCATGAGCGCCTCGGTGAGCGACCGGCTCGCCGGCAGCTCGCCCCAGTCGACCGACGCGAGCTCGACCGCGACCTCCGGCGCCTCGGCGAACGCGGGACGGAACGTGCCGGTCGCGGGATCGACGCCGAGCCCGTCGAGCCCGATCACGAGGGAGAGCCAGCCCGTGACCCGGGCCGAGCCGCGGGGGCCGGCGAGCGCCACGTCGAAGGCGACCTCGCCCCAGCCGAGCTCGAGCCCGGCGCCGCCGTCGCGCCGGGGCATCACGACCGGCGGGAGCGCGGGGGCGACGCTCACGACCGCGTGCACGCCCGGCGAGCCGGGCACGCCACCCTCGAGCGCGAGCTTCGAGACCTCGAGCGCGCCGGCGGCCCACGCCGCGTGGAGGAGCTGGTTGACGGCGTCGTCGGCGAGGCCGACGGCGAGCGCGTCGCCCGCGAGCGCCGCCTCCGCGGGCAGCCCCCCGCCGAGCCGCATCGCGCCGCGCGCGCCCGCGTGCAGCGCGCCGCCGGCACCCTCCGGCGGCCGGACCCGCACGCGCAGCCCGACGAGCGCGCGCTCCGGCGTGAAGTCGGCGAGGTCGAGCCCGGTCTCGAGCGCGAGCGCGCCGCCGCCGAGCGCCGAAGGCAGCCGGACGGAGCCGCCCATCGCCGCGACCGCCGGGAGGAGCCGCCGGAGCCGTGAGTCGAGCGCGGTGCGCACGCCGTCGCGGAGCGCCGCCTGGATCGGCCCGCGCACCACCGACTCGATGCCGTCGCCGATGAGGCTGCCGAGGCCGGTCCAGTCGACGAGCCGGCCGAGCGCGATGTCGATGTCGAGGCCGTCGAGCGCCGCCGAGGTGGAGGTCACCGCGAGCGTGGGCTCGCCGGCCGCGCCCGCCGCGACGGCCGCGTGCGCCTCCAGCGTGAGCGCGCGCACGGTCACGTCGCCGTGGACGGTGTCCTGCGCGTCGCCGAGGCAGCCGGAGTCGACGTTGCCGGTCACGCCGAACGGGACGCGGAGCGCGTGCACCGTGATCCGCGCGACGACGCCGCCCTGCTCGAGCGCGAGGTGGTCGACGGTGATCGGCCCGCGGGTGAGCGGCCCGTCCTTCCAGGCGACGTAGCCGGTCCGCTTGTTCGTCACCGTGTACAGGGCACAGGAGTAGCGCTTCGTGTCGATCGCCCCGTCGCCGTTCGCGTCGGGCGAGGCGATGCGCGCGTCGCCCACCTGCGCGTCGAGGTCCTGCGCGTCGAGCACGGCCTGCACGACCGTGGCGACGTCGTCCGGCGTGGTGCGGTCGCCGTCGTCGAGGAAGCCCTGCCCGAGGCGGACGAGGAGGCCGCTCCCGGCGGAGGCGCCCGCGCCGTCGGCGTCGAAGAACCCGGGCGCGACGAGCACCGCCTGCGCGAGCGTGCCGCGCTCGCCGGCGTCGTTCACGACCTCGCCGCGCAGCACCTGCAGGCCCACCCGCGGCGTCACCTCGGCCGCGAAGGTCCGGCAGGCGCCCGTGCCGGAGAGCGCGACCGGCGCGCCCCCGAGCGTCGCCGAGGTGATCGCGTGGACGTCGTCGCAGGCCCGGCCGGTGAGCGCGAGGGGCCCGGGGGCGTCGAGCATGGCGCCGCGCGCGGGCGCCTCGAGCGCGAGCGTCGGGCCGAGGTAGCCCGGGGGCTCGGGGACCGGGGGCGCCGGCGGCGTCGGGCCGGCGGCGCCCTGCCCTCCCCCGCGGCCACCGCCGTGGCACGCGGCGAGCGCGAGCGCGGCGAACAAGGCTCCGTATGTCCCGAGCGTAGGGCCGCGAAGCGGCCCGAAGTCGAGGGAGGGACCCCGGACCCTCACGGCACCTCCGAGGCCCAGCCCGCGTCGCCGCGCGCCTGCGCCGAGAGCCAGTCGAGGAGCGGGACACCCTGGGTGAACTTGGCCGGGGCGCCGAGCATGGTGTGCCCGTCGCCCGGCACGAGGAACGCCGCCGCGCCCGGCACCGGGCCGAGGTCGTCGGCCACCGCCGCACGGAGCGCCGCCTCGAACTCGGAGGGCGCGAGCTGGAAGTAGCCGGAGACGACGGTGTCCCGCACCGAGGAGAGCAGCGCGAACCGGTCGCCGGGCCAGCGCGCCGAGAGCTTCCCGACGAGCGGCCCGAAGCCGGCGTCGCACGCGCTCCCGCAGAGCGGCGCGAGGAACGTGTCGACGCCCCAGCTCGCGCGCCACGCGGAGAGCACCGCCGGCGGCACCGCGCCGTCGGGCAGCGGCGGGCCGGAGTCGTCCACGAGGAGCCCGAGCGCGTGCGGCCAGGTGGAGCGGAGGAGGTCGTAGTTGAGCAGGGAGCCGAATCCGCCCGCGGAGGAGCCCGCGACGACGAGCCGGCGCGGCGACGGGAAGGTCGCGGCGAGGCGTGGCAGCGCGGCCTCGAGGTTGAGGCGGCCGACGTGGTGGTAGGCGCGCGCGCCCTCCGCGCCGGTGTAGGTCGCGACCCGGACCCCGGCGTGCACGTCGCCGGTGCAGTACGGCACGAAGACGAGCGACGCGTCGGCGTAGGGGTTGCCGGGGAGCGTGCGATCGAGGATCGAGCCCGGGAGCCGCGAGGTCCCGAGCGCCCGGAACTCGGCCTCGCCGAACGGGCCGGTCGCGGCGAGGTCGAGCACGTAGCAGGAGAGCCAGTCCCAGCAGGCGCCGCCGCCGTTCAGGAAGACGACGAGGTCCGGGCCCGCGCCCGGGCTCACCGCGACGCCGGTCGGCGTGCCGTCCTCGCAGCGCGCGCCGTCGACCGGCACCCAGCTCCACGCGCCGGCCGTGAGGCCCGGGATGGGCTGCGCGCCCGCCGGGGCGCCGCCGCCGCGCGGTGCGCCGTCCCCGCACGCGGCCACGAGGGCCGCGAGGACGAGGGCCGCGGACCGGCCAGGGCTCGGCGCACGTTGCAGCACGCGCTCCGTACAATAGGTCCGGGCGGGCTGTGGCGCCGCGCACGACCCGCGAGGGGACTAACGCACCGCGGCTGCCAGCTTCTTCACCAGCGCGCGGCGCTCGGCGTCGTTCCAGAACTGCAGGTTCGTCGTGAACGCGACGACGGTGCCGTCGGCGGGATCGATCCAGAGGAACGAGGAGGCGCCGACCGACGAGCCGGCGTGCTCGACCGCGGGCGGCGAGGCCGGGAGCCCGAAGCCGAGGCCGTAGCCGGTGGAGGCGCCGTCCGCGAGGCGCTGCGGGGTCCAGAGCGCCGCGCGCGAGCCGGGCGAGAGGAGGCCCGCCGTCGTCGAGGTGCCGAGGAGCGCGCGCCCGAACGCGACGAGGTCGGTGGGCGTCGAGAGCCACCCGCCCGCCGGCCAGCGGTTCGAGAGGTCCACGAGCGCCGCGTTCCAGAGCCGGCCGCCGCGGCCGAGCTCGTAGCCGCGGGCGCGGTGCGGGACGATCGCCTCGGGCTCGTCCAGCAGCGTGGAGGTCATGCCCGCGGGCTCGAGCACGTACCGCCGTACGAGCTCGCCGTAGGGCGCCTGCCCCGCCCCCTCGAGCGCGCAGCCGACGAGGTCGTAGCCGTAGACGCTGTACTGGTAGCGCGCGCCGGGCGCAGCGACCGGCGGGTCGGGCGCGAAGTAGCCGACGAGCTCGGGGAAGCTCCCGAAGTGACGGCGCGAGACGAACTCGCCGCGGGCGGCGTCGTAGTCCCGCACGCCGCCGAGGTGGCCGAGCAGGCGGCGCACGGTGACGCCGTCGCGGCCGGCCGGGAAGGCCGGGCAGTACCGCTGCACCGGTGCGTCGAGGTCGAGGAGGCCGCGCTCGGCGAGCGCGAGCGCGGTCACCGCCGTGAGCGGCTTCGAGACCGAGCCGACCCGGTAGACGGTCCCGGGGGTGGCGGCGACGCCGTGCTCGAGGTCGGCGAGGCCGGCGGCGAAGGCGATGGGCTCCAGCCCTGGCCGCGCGACCGCCACGGAGAGCGAGGGCAGCTTCTCCGCGGCGAGCGTATCCTCCACGATCGCGCGGACGCGCTCCCGGGGGCTTGCGCCGGGCCCCGGGACCGCGACCACGGCGGCCGGCGCGGGTGGCGGGCGGACGGCGGCCGTCGTCCCGCAGGCGGCGGAGAGGACGCCGGCGAGGGCGATGGCGATCGGGAGCGCGCGGCCGAGCTTCACGCACCGGCAGGGTACGACGCGCCGGGGCTCCCCGTGAAGCGGAACCCCAGCCGCTGCTCCATCTCCGGAGGCAGCGCCGGCAGGGCGGAGCGGGAGATGAGGAACGTGGAGAGGTCGTAGAGGTCGCCGAACACCTTGTTCCGCTCGACCGTGGCGAGGAGGTACCGGTGCCCGGACGAGCCGCCGGTGCCGATCTTCGTGCCGATCATCCGGTGAACCATGAGCGCGTGCCGGTAGCGCCAGGTCGCGAGGAGCTCGTCGACGTCTACGAGCAGCGTGAGGAACCGGAACGGCAGGTGGAGGATGGGCTGGTCGCGGTAGAGGTGGATGAAGAGCGCCGCGCGGGTGGCGCGGTGCGAGAGCCGCCGGGCGCCCTCCCCCACGAGCTTCGCGTGCGCCGCCTCGTCGAGCACCGCCGAGAAGGAGGCCTCGGTCCGCTCGAGCTCGGCGAGCTGCCCGCGGCGCTCGGCGTCGCCGAGCGTCGGGTTCGTGCGGATGGTCTCCCGGTCGGCGCCGATCATCGCCGCCACCGCCGCCGCGTACCGCTCCCAGAAATCCCAGCCCGGCACCTCGAGGAACGGGGTGCGCTCGAGCCAGCGCTCGACGAGCGCGAAGAGCGACGGCCCCGCCTCGGACGCGCGCAGGGCCTCGCGCTGCGGCTCCGACAGCCGCGCGCCCGCCGGCGAGCGCTCCATCCGCGCGCGGCCGGCCTCGCGCAGCCCGAGCTTGTTCTCGATGAGCCGGAACTGCACCGACTGGAAGCCGGACGCCGGCACGAGGAGGTCGCGGAAGTCGAGGAAGTCGAGCGGCGTCATCGTCTCGAGGACGCGCAGCTGATCCACCAGGATCTTCTCGATCTCGACCACCCGCTGCAGCCGCGAGACCGCGACGCCCACGCTGCGCTCGTCGACCGAGTCGGCGCGGAAGAGCGCCAGCAGCGAGTCGAGCTCGTGGAGGATCTGCTTGAACCAGAGCTCGTAGGCCTGGTGCACGACGATGAAGAGGTGCTCGTCGTGCGCCGGCCGGCCGAGCTCGACCGAGCGCGGGGCCTGGCTCGCGAGCAGCCGCTCGAGGTGGAGGTACTCGCCGTAGTCGACGGGTGGGTACGCGGGCATCGGTGGCCTCCGGGCGCGGGGAGGCCGGGTGCTAGCCGCGCCGGGCGACCGGCGCCGGGCCCGGCGGTGGTGCAAGGGGACACCGCCCGCCGGGCCCGGCCCATCCCCCCCTCTACGGAACCGTCCGCGCGAGCACCTGGAGCGTCGCCGCCGACGGCTCCCCGCGCAGGAGTTCCACCGCCACGACCGCGAGGATGACCGCGCACACCGCGATGACCGCCACGTCGCGCAGCGTGGAGAGGCGCCTCGTGCGCAGCGGGAAGTACAGCTCTCCCCGTTGCTCGGTCATGGTGCGGTGTCCTCGTCCTTTCGCGTGGCGCTTCGTGCGCCTTCGAGGTGAGGACCGCCCTGCCCACGGTTTCCGACAGCCGACCGTGGCTACCGCACGAGCCCCCTCTCTCGGGCGAGCTTCGCGAGGCGCGTCTTGAGCCGCTCGTAACGCTTCGAGAGCGTGTCGGCGGACGCGGACTCCCCGGTTTCGGAGAACGCCTCGCTGATCTCGTCCCACGAGAGGCCCTGGTCGGCCCGCAGGAAAAGAAGTGTTTGCTCCTCGGGCGTGAGCTCCTTGCGGAGCTCGACGAGCTCCTGGCGATGACGCTCCACCCGCACGGCCGAGGTCGTGCGGATCGAGTCGGCGAGCGCCGACGCCTCGCCGGTCGCGAAGCGGCGCACGCGCCGCGCGTGGGCGCCGTCCTTCATGTTGAGCGCCACGTTGCACGCGAGGCGGATGCACCAGGTCTTGAGCGAGGAGCGCCCCTCGAAGCCGGGCAGCCCCTTCCAGACCCGCTCCGCCCACTGCGAGAAGGCGTCCGCGACGTCGTCCTCGTCCTTCAGCATCGGCCGGAGGTACGAGAGGACCATGGGGCCCAGCTCCCGGATGACGATCGTCGCGGCGCCGCGGTCGTCCCCCGCCGCCAGCCGCTCCTTCACGCGCTCCTCGAGGGTCACGCCGCGATGGTGCCGGGGCGGGGGCCCGGCGCGCATCGCCCCCAGGGAGGAGCCGCACCGGAGCGTGCGTCGGATCCCGCGGCGGCCCCGGTCCACCTCTCGAACGGCGCGACCACGAGCGCCAGAAAGGAACAGTATCCATGACCCGCCTCTCCGCCGCTCTCCGCCTCCCCTCCCTCTCCGCCCTCCTCGCGCTCGCCGCCTGCGGCGAGACGCAGCCCGACCCGTCCGTCCTCCACATCGCCGACCGCGTCATCGTCACGGACGGCTGCCCGGACGGCTCCGACCTGCTCCTCACCTTCGAGGACGCCGACGGCGAGACCATCGTGCACGGCCGCTGCCTCGCGAAGCTCCGGCAGCACGTCCCGGAGGACCCGAGCCACGACCTCCCGTCGCCCATGCGCCCCGAGCAGCCGGACATCCCCGGCCCCGGGCGGCTGCCGGTCATGGACCGCTGAGGAGGCCCTCGCCGCGGCCCCGGTGTAAGCTCCGGGGCCGTGGCGACGAGGAAGCTCGGCGAGATCCTGGTGGCGCGCGGCGCGAGCACGCCCGCGCACGTGCACGAGGCCCTGCAGAACCAGGTCATCTTCGGCGGGCGCCTCGGCACGAACCTCCTCGAGCTCGAGGCGGTGACCGAGGCGGCGCTCGCCGAGGCGCTCCACGATCGCTGGGGCGTGCCGGCCGTGCAGGGCGACGACCTCGAGCCCGACCCCGACGCGCTCGCGCTCATGACGCCGGACGTGGCCGACCGCTGGGACGCCATCCCGTTCGCGGTCGAGGGCCGCAAGCTCGTCCTCGTCGCCGTCGCGCCGAGCGACTTCGGGATGCTCGACGAGGTCGCCTTCGCCACGGACCGCAACGTCGTCACGATGGTCGCGCCGGAGGCCCGGGTCTGGGCGCTCCTGAAGCGCCACTACGGCATCGACCGCCAGCTCCGCGGCATCGACGTCGACTTCCAGCCCGGCACGACGATCCGGCCGCCGCCGCGCGCGGAGGAGCGCGCCGCCGCGTCGGGCGGCGACCTGATGGACCAGGCGGAGTTCGACTCGCTCTACGCGGGCGTCGCAGGGCCGTCCGCCGGCGCGCCGCCGCTCGCGTCGCGCCCCGCCGTCACGCCGCCGCCTCCCGCCGCGCCGCCGAAGCCGCCAGCGGCCGCGATGCCACCGAGGGCTCCCGCGGTCGCGCCGCCGCCGCGCGCCCCTGCGCCCGTGGCGCAGCCGCCGCGCCCGGTGGCCCCGGCTGCGCCCCCGCCCGCGCCGCCGCCGCCGCCCGACGAGGTCATCGATCTCACCGAGCTCATCGAGGTCGAGCCGGAACCCGCGCCCCCGCCCCCAGCGCCACCGCCGAGGCCGGCCGGCCCGCGCCCGATGACGCGCGCCACCGCGATGGCGCTCAAGGCCGTGCTCACGGGCGGCGCCGGCCCGGCCCGTCCGCGCCCGCCGCCGACGATGGTGCTCCCGGCCATCGATCCCGTCACGCTGAAGCCGGTCGAGCCGCCTGCGGCCGCCCCCGCCGCGCCCGCGAGGCAGCCGGCGCGCGCGCCGGAGCCGGAGCCCACGCCCCTCGGCTTCCAGGAGGCGCTCGCTGCGCTCGCCGGCGTCGAGGACCGGGACCAGATCGCGCGCACGGTGCTCCGCCACGCGCGCTCGCGCTTCCGGCGCGCGGTGCTCCTGCAGGTCCGTCGCGGCGCCGCGTGGGGCTGGGCCGGCCTCGGGGACGGCCTCGCCGCACCCGCGGTGCGCCGCATGAAGCTCGGCCTCGGACAGCCCGGCGTGCTCGACACCGTCGTCCGGACGCGCGCGCACTTCCTCGGGCCGCTCGGCAAGACCGAGGCGAACGTGCGCCTCCTGAAGCAGCTCGGCGGCGGCGTCCCGAAGAGCGCCATCCTCCTCCCCATCCTCGCCCAGGGACGGGTGGTGAACGTGCTCTACGCGGACATGGGGCGCGGCGAGCAGGTCGACCCCGCCGCCGTGGGCGACCTCCTCATCCTCGCGACCCGCATCGCGCAGAGCTGGGATCGGCTGCTCTCGCGCGTCGGGTAGCCGGCCCACGCGCCTCGGGCCCCGCGCCGCGGGTCGGCCCGCGTACACCTGCCGTCCTGGTCATCGGGTCGACGAATTGACCTGGATGAACCCGACCGGGGTGCGACAAGGCTATGTACCCACCCTGGGGGGTACCTCCATTTTGACACTCGGTGCTACGGGTGGGTCTCAGGCCCACACCCGACGCTACGCAACGGTCTCGAAGGGGCCAGGGAGCCAGATGCCTCCCAGCGCGCCTCGCGCCCTCGCGGCGATCCTCACCGCGCTCGCCCTCGCCTCGTGCGGCGGGTCGGGACCTGCTCGCTCGCTCGCCACCCAGGCGCAGGCCCTCGACTTCGCGATCACCACCACCGCGGTCGGCGGCGGCACCGTCACCTGCACCCCGAACCCCGTCCCCGAGGGCACGTCCACCACGTGCGCGATCACGCCGGACCCCGCGCACCACGTGGTGGACGTCCTCGTCGACGGCGTCTCGCAGGGGCCGATCACCTCCTACCCGTTCACGAGCGTCGCCACCGCGCACACGCTCGACGCGACCTTCGCGATCGACAACTTCACGATCACGCCCAGCGCGGGGGCGAACGGATCGATCTCGCCGTCGACCGCGCAGACCGTGAGCAGCGGCGGGAGCCTGGGCTTCACGATCACCCCGAACACCGGCTACCACGTCGCCGACGTGCTCGTGGACGGGAGCTCCGTCGGCGCCGTCACGGGCTACACCTTCACGAACGTCACCGCGAACCACACCATCGCGGTCACCTTCGCGATCGACACCTTCACCATCACCGCCTCCGCCGGCGCAAACGGGAGCATCTCGCCCTCGGGCGCGGTCTCCGTGAACTCCGGCGCGACCCAGGCGTTCACCTTCACCCCGAGCGCGGGCTACCACGTCGCCAGCATCACCGTGGACGGCGGCGGCGTCGCGGTCGCCTCGAGCTACACGTTCACGAACGTCACCGCGAACCACACCATCGCCGTCACGTTCGCGATCGACACCTTCACCATCACCCCGAGCGCCGGCGCGAACGGGACGATCTCCCCGGCCACCGCCACGACGGTCAACTACGGCGCGAGCCAGACGTTCAACTTCACGCCGGCCGGCGGCTACCACGTGGCCTCGCTCACGGTGGACGGCGTCGCCCAGGCCGTCGCCTCGAGCTACACGTTCACGAACGTCACCGCCAACCACACGATCGCGGTCACCTTCGCGATCAACACGTTCACCATCACCGCCTCCGCCGGCGCGAACGGCTCCATCTCGCCCTCCGGCGCGGTCTCGGTGAACTCCGGCGCGACCCAGGCGTTCACGTTCACCCCGAGCGGTGGCTACCACGTGGCGACCGTCACCGTGGACGGCGCCGCCGCCGCCGTGGCCTCGAGCTACACGTTCACCAACGTCACCGCGAACCACACCATCGCCGTCACGTTCGCGATCGACACCTTCACCATCACCGCCTCCGCCGGCGCGAACGGCTCAATCTCCCCGAGCGGCGCCGTGGGCGTGAACTCCGGCGCAACCCAGGCGTTCACGATCACCCCGAACACCGGCTACCACGTGGCCGACGTGCTCGTGGACGGCAGCTCGGTCGGCGCGGTCACGAGCCACACCTTCACGAACGTCACCGCGAACCACACCATCGCGGCGTCCTTCGCGATCAACACGTACACGATCACGCCCTCCGCGGGCGCGAACGGGGCGATCTCGCCGGCCACCGCCCAGACCGTGAACCACGGCGCGAGCCTCGGCTTCACGATCACCCCGAACACCGGCTACCACGTCGCCGACGTGCTCGTGGACGGCGTCTCCGCCGGCGCGGTCACGAGCTACACGTTCACGAACGTCACCGCCGCCCACACCATCGCGGCGTCCTTCGCGATCAACACCTTCACGATCACCGCCTCCGCGGGCGCGAACGGCTCCATCTCGCCCTCCGGCACGGTCTCGGTGAACTACGGCGCAACGCAGGCGTTCACCTTCACGCCGAGCGCCGGGTACCACGTCGCCTCCGTCACCGTGGACGGCGCCGCCGTCGCGGTCGCCTCGAGCTACACCTTCACCAACGTGACCGCGAACCACACCATCGCCGTCACCTTCGCCATCGACACCTTCACGATCACGCCGAGCGCCGGCGCGAACGGGACCATCTCGCCGGCCACGGTCCAGACGGTGAACTACGGCGCGACGCAGGCCTTCACCTTCACCCCGAGCGCCGGCTACCACGTGGCGACCGTCACCGTGGACGGCGCCGCCGTCGCGGTGGCCTCGAGCTACACCTTCACGAACGTCACCGCGGCCCACAGCATCGCGGTCACCTTCGCGATCGACACCTTCACCATCACCCCCAGCGCGGGGGCCAACGGGACGATCTCGCCGGCCACGGTCCAGACGGTGAACTACGGCGCAACCGCGAACTTCACCTTCACGCCAGGCACCGGCTACCACGTGGCGAGCCTCACGGTGGACGGCGCCGCCGTCGCCGTCGCCTCCAGCTACACCTTCACGAACGTCACCGCGAACCACACCATCGCGGTGACCTTCGCGATCGACACCTTCACCATCACCGCCTCCGCGGGCGCCAACGGATCCATCGCCCCCACGGGCGCCGTCTCCGTGAACTACGGCGGGGTCCAGACGTTCACCATCACGCCGGCCGTCGGGTACCACGTGTCGGACGTCGTCGTGGACGGGTTCTCGCTGGGCGCGGTGACGAGCTACACGTTCACGAACGTCACCTCGGCGCACACCATCACGGCCAGCTTCGCGATCAACACCTTCACCATCACCGCCTCCGCGGGCGCGAACGGGACGATCTCCCCCTCCGGCGCGGTCTCGGTGAACTACGGCGCGACCCAGGCCTTCACCTTCACGCCGGCCGCCAACTACCACGTGGCGACCGTGACCGTGGACGGCGCCGCCGTCGCCGTCGCGTCCAGCTACTCCTTCACGAACGTCACCGCGAACCACACCATCGCCGTCACCTTCGCGATCGACACCTTCACGCTCACGCCGAGCGCCGGCGCGAACGGGACGATCACCCCGGCCACCGCGCAGACCGTCAGCTACGGCGGCAGCCTCACCTTCACCATCACGCCGGCCACCGGCTACCACATCGCGACGCTCGCCGCCGACGGCGCCGCCGTCGCGATCGCCTCGAGCTACACCTTCACGAACGTGACCGCGAACCACACGCTCGCGGCCACGTTCGCGATCGACACCTTCACCATCACCGCCTCCGCGGGCGCGAACGGAACCATCGCGCCGAGCGG
Source organism: Anaeromyxobacter sp. (assembly GCA_046351695.1). Lineage (GTDB taxonomy): Bacteria > Myxococcota > Myxococcia > Myxococcales > Anaeromyxobacteraceae > Anaeromyxobacter. The sequence goes on from JAXLYA010000008.1 coordinate 294,879, forward strand.
CACCGTGACCGTCAACTACGGCGCGAGCCAGCTCTTCACGCTCACGCCGGCGGCCGGCTACCGGGTCGCGACGCTCACCGTGGACGGCGCCCCGGCGACCGCCGCCACGACCTACACGTTCACGAACGTCACGGCCAGCCACACCATCGCCGGGACCTTCACGAAGGCGAACGGGACGGCCTGCGCCACGGCGGGCGAGTGCGGCTCGGGCCTGTGCGTCGACGGGGTGTGCTGCGATCTCGCCTGCGGCGGGCAGTGCCAGGCCTGCGACGTCGCCGGCAAGCTCGGCACCTGCTCCGCGGTCACCGGCGCGCCCCATGGCGCCCGCACCGCCTGCGTCACCGACGGCACCACCTGCGGAGGCAGCTGCAACGGCACCCTCGCGACCGCCTGCACCTACCCGACGACCAGCTGCCGGGCGGCGAGCTGCACGTCCGGCGTCGCCACGCTCGCGGCCGCCTGCGACGGCGCCGGGCACTGCCCCACCCTCCAGACGGTCACCTGCGCGCCGTTCACCTGCGGCCCGACCGCCTGCGCCGGCGACTGCACCGTCGACGCGAACTGCTCGTCGAGCGCGTACTGCGCGGCCGGCGTCTGCACGCCGAAGAAGGCCGCCGGCCTCGCCTGCGGCGGAGCGAACCAGTGCGCGACCGGGTTCTGCGTGGACGGCGTCTGCTGCAACGGCACGTGCGACAAGCAGTGCCAGGCGTGCGACGTCGCCGGCAAGCTCGGCACCTGCTCCGCGGTCACGGGAGCGCCGCACGGCGCGCGCGCGGCGTGCACGAGCGACGGCTCGGTCTGCGGCGGCGCCTGCGACGGCACCGTCACCACGGCGTGCGCCTACCCCAGCTCCTCCTGTCGCGCCGCCTCCTGCACGGCGGCCGTCGCGACGGTCGCCGCCGCCTGCGACGGCGCCGGGCACTGCCCGGCGGTCCAGACGGTCGCCTGCGCGCCGTACGTCTGCGGCCCGACCGCCTGCGCGGGCAACTGCACCGGCGACGACGCGTGCGTGTCGACGAGCTTCTGCGGCGGCGGCGTCTGCAAGCCGAAGCTGCAGCTCGGCGTCGCCTGCGGCCGGGACGGCGAGTGCGCCGGGGGCCGGTGCGTGGACGGCATCTGCTGCGACGGCGCGTGCGACGGGCAGTGCGAGGCCTGCGACGTGCCGGGCCAGCTCGGCGCGTGCAAGGCCGTGGCGGGCGCGCCGCACGGCGGTCGCCCCGCGTGCGCGTCCGACGGGACGTTGTGCGGCGGCGCATGCGACGCGACCTCGCGCACCGCGTGCGCCTTCCCCGACGCGCTCACCTCCTGCCGGGACGCCTCCTGCACGGACGGGGTCGCGACCCTCGCCGCGGTCTGCGACGGCGCCGGGCACTGCCCCGCCGTCGAGACCCGGCTCTGCGATCCGTACGTCTGCGGCCCGACCGCCTGCGCCGGCGACTGCATCGACGACGCGCAGTGCGTGGCGGGCGACTGGTGCTCGGCGGGCGTGTGCGCGCTGCGCGGCGCGGACGGCGCGAGCTGCGGCGTGGCCGACGCGTGCGCGTCGGGCTTCTGCGTCGCCGGGACCTGCTGCCACTCCGCCTGCCCGGGCCCGGACCAGGCCTGCAACCTCCCCGGCCACCAGGGCACCTGCACCTCCCTCTCCGCCGTCGGCTGCCGGGCCGACGCCGACTGCCCGTCCGACGCGTTCTGCCTCGCGGGCGCCTGCCACCCGCGCGACGACGCCGCCGCCTTCCGCGTGGGCGGCTCGGGCGGCTGCGCGTCCACCGGCGCGGGCGACGTCGCCCCGCCGGTCGCCGCGCTGCTCGCGCTCCTCGGGCTCGCCCGCCGGCGGCGCGCGGGCCGGGCGCTGCTCGCGGTCGCCGGGCTCGCCCTCTCGGGCGCGGCCTCGGCCCAGACCGCGGCGCAGGGCGGCTTCGTGGTCGAGCGGTTCCAGCCGCGCTTCGGCGCCGCCGACGTGCTCGCGGTGGAGTCGCCGGCGGTGCCCGCCACGCACCTGCAGGTCGGCGCCGGGCTCTGGCTCGACTTCGCGGACCGGCCGCTCCGGCTCTGGGCGAGGGATGCCGCGGCCTACGAGGTCGCGCTCGTGTCGAACCAGGCCGTGGCGAACCTCGGGGCCTCGATCGCGCTCAAGGGCCGGTACGAGCTCGCGCTCGCGATCCCGGCGACGCTCGCGCAGTCCGGCGAGCGCACCGCGGCGTTCACGGGGCTGCCCGCGCCGGCGACCGGCTTCGCCCTCTCGGACGTCCGCCTCTCGGGGAAGGCGCGCTGGCGGGAGGTCGGCCCCGTGACGCTCGGCGGCGGGCTCGCGGTCTCCTTGCCGACCGGCAGCGGCGCGTACCGCTCCGCGGCCGGCCCGACGTTCGGCGCGACCGCGCTCGCGAGCTGGTCGCGCGGCCCGCTGCGCGTGCTCGGAAACGCCGGCCTCGTCCTGCGGCAGAAGCAGGAGCTCCTCGACCTCACCGTCTCCTCCGCGCTCACGCTCGCGGCCGCGGCGGAGTGGCGCTTCGCGTCCGGGGTCTCGGGCCTCGCCGCGCTGAACGCGGAGGCCGGGCTCGGCGGCGGCGGCGCGAGCTGGCCGGCGGAGGCGCAGCTCGCCGCGCGCTGGGACGGCCCGCGCGGGCTCGTGCTCACCGCCGGCCTCGGGGCCGGGCTCACGAGCGGCTTCGGCGCGCCGCGCTGGCGGGCGATCGCGGCCATCGCGTTCTCCCCGGCCTGGCCCCGCCCGCCCGATCCCGACGAGGTCGTGATGATGCCCGCGCCCGCGGCGGAGCCGGAGGTCGGCCCGCCGCCGGCGCCCATCCCGGGGCCGCCGCCGGAGGCGGTCGCGCCGCCCGAGGCCCCCATCGACCTCACCCACCTCGATCCGCCCCGGCCGGCCCCGGGCGTGAAGGCGCTCCTCCACGGCTGGCGGATCGTGCTCTTCGAGCAGGTGCAGTTCGCCCCCGGGCGCGAGGCGCTCCTGCCCGCCTCGGGCGAGCTCCTCCGCCAGGTGGCGCAGATCCTCAAGGACAACCCGCAGATCCGGTTCGTGCAGATCGAGGGGCACACCGACGACTCGGGCGAGCTCGTCGAGAACGAGCGGCTCTCCCAGCGCCGGGCCGAGAAGGTGCGCGACTTCCTCGTGGGCGCGGGCGTCGCGGCGGGCCGCCTCGAGCCGCGCGGCTTCGGCCCGACCCGGCCCATCGCGCCGAACGACACGTTCGAGGGGCGCGCCCAGAACCGCCGGGTCGAGTTCGTGATCCTCGAGACCACCCGGTAGCTCGCCGCCGACCCGTTCGCCGGATCCGCGGCGTGACCGCGTGGGTTCACCCTGCGTCGATGGCGGACGGCGGATGCGCGGGCAGGAGGAGGTCCTCCAGGAAGAACGCGGCGAGCTCGGCCCGCCCCCCCAGGCCCGCCTTGCGGTAGACCGCGAGCGCCTGCTGGCGCACGGTCCGCTCGCTCGTCTCGCGGACCTCGGCGATCTGCTTCGTGGGCAGGCCCTTGAGGAGCAGGAGCGCGACCTCCGCCTCGGCCGAGGAGAGGCTCCAGCGCTCGAACTGCCGGTCGATCGCGGCGGCGAGGCCTCGCAGGGCCTCGCCGGACTCCGTGCGGAAGCGGTCGAGGTCCTCGCGGGCCCGATCGAGCTCCGTCCGCACCCGGGTGAGGCGGGCGTCGAGCACGGTCGCGCGGCGCCGGAGCGCGCGGAGCCTGAGCCAGAGGAACAGCGCGCCCGCCACCGCGAGCGCCATCGAGGTGGCCTCGAGGAGAACGTGCTGAACCGGGCTGCCCGCCCGGAGGTCCGAGACCACGTCTCCCGCGATGAGCACGGTGACGACGACGAGGAGGACCGCGGGGACGGCCAGGACGGAGGGGCGGAGCACCTCCTCCTCGTCCTGCAACATGTCGGGATCCGTCGAAGAAATGGGCTGTGTCATCTGTCGGATGGCGCGGGACCACGCCCGGACGCTAACGATGGCGCGCTGCAGGGACCCAGCGTCCCGGGAGAGTCGAGATGCCGACCGTACCGCTCCACCCCGCCATCGTCCACGTGCCGCTCGGGCTGGCCTTCGTCATCCCGCTCGTCGCCGCGGCGATCGCCGTCGCCGTCCAGCGGCAGCGGCTGCCCCGCAGCGCACTCGCGGTCGTCGTGGGGCTCCAGCTGGTGGTCGCCGGAGGCGGGTTCGTGGCCATGGCCATCGGCGATCGCGAGGCGCACCGCGTCGAGGCGGTCGTGGGCGAGCCGGCGGTGGAGGCCCACGAGGAGCGCGCCGAGCTCTTCGTATGGTCCTCGGTGGCGGTCCTCGTCGCCGCCGCGGCGCTCCTCGTCGTGCCCGCCCGCGCGCTCGGCGCGCTCTCCGCCGCCGTGGTGGTCGGCTCCGCGGGCGTCGCCGCGCTCGGCGTCCGCGCCGGCCATGCCGGCGGACAGATCGTCTACACGCACGGCGGCGCCGCGGCCTTCGGCGCGCACCCGCCGCCCGCCGCCGTGGCCGCCGACCACGACGACTGACCCTTCGAAGCCTCCGCGAGCGCCACCCCGGCCGCCCCCTCCTCCCCCCCTTGGAACGCGGTCGGGGTGGCCTCGCGGGCCTCAAACGCGCGCGATTTCCTTGCGCGCCGCACCTCCCGGCGGTTCTCTTTCGAGTCCACTCCGGAGGTCCCCCGTGCGCGAAGCGTTCACGTTCGACGACGTCCTGCTCGTCCCCGCCTACAACCACTACGAGTCGCGCCAGCACGTCGACACGTCCATGACCGACCGCACCGGGCGGCTGACGCTCAAGCTCCCGGTGATGACGGCCAACATGGACACCGTCACCGAGTCGGGGATGGCGAACTTCATCTCCGCGAAGGGTGGCATCGGGGTGCTGCACCGCCTCATGTCGATCGAGCGCAACGTGGAGGAGTTCCGGAGGTGCACGTCCCCGGTGTTCGTCTCGGTGGGCACGAGCCAGGAGGAGCTCACCCGCGCCGAGGCGCTGCGCGACGCGGGCGCCACGTACTTCGTCGTCGACGTCGCCCACGGCCACGCCCGCTACGTCGGGAAGACCCTCAAGAAGCTGCGCGCGATGCTGCCGGAGGCGTGCCTCATGGCCGGCAACGTCGCGACCTACGCCGGCGCGGACTTCCTCGCGTCGGTCGGGGCGGACATCGTGAAGGTCGGCATCGGGCCCGGCAGCGTGTGCACGACGCGGGTGAAGACCGGCCACGGCGTGCCGCAGCTCACCGCCATCCAGGACTGCGCGCGCTGCGACCGCTCCATCGTCGCCGACGGCGGCATCCGCTACGCGGGCGACGTCGTGAAGGCGCTCGCGTTCGGCGCCGACTTCGTGATGATCGGCGGCATGCTCGCCGGCACGCGCCCCACCCCGGGCGAGCGCCAGAAGGACGCGAAGGGCGAGTGGGTGAAGGCCTACCGCGGCATGGCGAGCCGCGAGGTCGCCGACGAGCACCACGGCGGCATCGCCGAGTGGAAGACCGCCGAGGGCGTCGCGGTGACCGTGCCCTACCGCGAGGACGAGGACCTCATCCTCGCCGACCTCGTGGGCGGGCTCCGCTCCGGCCTCACCTACGCCGGCGCGCGCACCGTGAAGGAGCTGCAGCGCAAGCTCAACTACGTCGTGATCACGCCGAGCGGCTGGCGCGAGAGCATGCCGCACAAGCTGATGCTCTGAGGCGGGGCCCCGCGCCGGCGCGGTGGGAGCTACGGGGGGGCGGGCAGCTGCCCCGGGGCGGCCTTCCGCGGCCACGGAGGCGTGACGACGCCGAGCGAGACCACGAGCCGGAAGGCCTCGTCGACCGTCATCTCGAGCGGTACCACGTCGGCGCGCGGGACCATGAACACGAAGCCCGAGGTCGGGTTCGGGGTCGTGGGCACGAACACGCTCACGAGGTCCTGACCCGTCCGCGCGCGCACCTCGGCGAGCTCGGCGCCGGTGACGAAGGCGATCGCCCTCGCACCGGGGTGCGGGAAGGGCACCAGCACCACCTCGCGGAACGACTTCGAAGACGGCGAGAGCACGGTCTCGGCGAGCTGCTTCGACCCGCGGTAGATCGGCCCCACGAACGGCACCCGGGCGAGAAGCCCCTCGGCGCCCGCGACGAGCGAGCGGCCGACGAGGTTCGCGAGCAGGGCGCCCGTGCCGAGGAGCACGAGCCCGGTGACGATGATGCCGAGGCCAGGGATGGGGAAGCCGAGCACCGCCTCGGGCCGCCAGGCCTCCGGGAGCAGGAGCAGCACCGAGTCCACGAGGTCCACGAAGACCTTGAGGACGAACCACGTCACGAGGATCGGGACCCAGACGAGCAGGCCGGTGACGAGGTAGGTGCGCAGGCCCGGCCTCGGCGCCGGGGCGGGCTCTTCGTGGGCGATCACGGGGCGACTCTCCACGGATGGCGGGGCGTTGTCCACCCGAACCGCCCGCCGCGCAGGCGGACCCGGGAACCCGGCGCGCCCTCGTGGCGTCCCACCGGGCGATGCGAACGATCCTCGTCGCCGCGCTGCTCCTCCTCGCCCCGGCCGCCCGCGCCGAGCTCGGCGGCGCGCCGCTCTCCGACGCCGCCGCCGCGCGCGGGCTCGCCGCGGTCCGGGCCGGCGAGACCGGGGGCGGCGGCTGCACCGTCCACCACCTCGTCACCGCCGCCGGCGCCGTGCGCGAGTTCGCACGGCCGGACGGCACCGTCTTCGCGGTCGCGTGGGAGGGCCACGCGCCGCCCGACCTCGCGGCCGTGCTCGGCGCCTACGCGGCCGAGGTGAAGGCGGCCTTCCCGCTCCGCGCGCGGGCCCCCGGCCGCGGCGCCGAGGTGCGCTCGGCGAACGTGATCCTCCAGACCTGGGGGCACATGCGCGCGCTGCACGGGCGCGCCTGGGTCCCGGCGCTCGTGCCCGCCGAGGTGAACCTCGATGACGTCCGCTGAGCTCCGCGCCGCGCTCCTCGCCGGAGCGCTCGCGCTCGCCACGGGCTGCGGCGCGACCGCCGGCGGCACGACCTCCACCACCTCCGGCGGCTCCGGCGACTCCGGGACCGGCGGCTCCTCCGGCACCGCGACCTCCGGCGCCACGCTGACGGTCTCGGTGAACGGCTCCTCGTGCTCGGCGACGTACCTCGACAAGCCCTGCGTGGCGGTCACGATCTGCACGCCCGGGACGTCGACCTGCCAGACGATCCCCGACGTGCTCCTCGACACCGGCAGCTACGGCCTGCGCGTCTTCTCGAGCCTCGTCGGGCTCGCGCTGCCCGCGGTGGCGTCGGGCTCGGGCGCGCTCGGCGAGTGCGTCCAGTTCGCCGACGGCTCGGCGCAATGGGGACCGGTCGTGACGGCGGCGGTCGTCCTCGGCGACGCCGCGGCGGTCACCGTGCCCATCCAGCTCGTCGACGCGGCCTGGGGCCGGGTGCCGGCGTCCTGCGGGACGCCCGAGACCTCGCCCTCGTCCGCCGGCTTCAACGGCATCCTCGGCGTGGGCCCCTTCGTCGAGGACTGCGGCGCGACCTGCGCGGCGTCCTCTGGCGCCGGACTCTACTGGCGCTGCACGTCCGCCGGCTGCACCGCGACCGCCGCGCCGCTCGCGAGCCAGGTCCAGAACCCGGTCGCCGCGCTGCCGGACGACGGCAACGGCGTGGTCGTCTCCCTGCCCGCGGTCGCCGCCGGCGGCGCCGCCTCCGCGAGCGGCACCCTCGGGATCGGGATCGGCACGGGGACCGGCACGCCCACCGCCGGCACGGTGCTCGCGCTCGACGCGTACGGCGAGTTCGCCACGGAGCTCTCCGGCGCGAGCTACCGCGCCTTCGTGGACACCGGCTCGAACGGCCTCTTCTTCACGCCGCCGTCCTCGAGCCCGATCACCGCCTGCTCCGCTTCCTACGCGCCGTGGTTCTGCCCGTCGTCCACGCGCGCCTTCACCGCCACCGTCTCCTCCGGCGCCGCGTCGGCCGCGATCGACTTCCAGCTCGGGAACTTCGTGTCGCTCTGGAGATCGGGGAACGCGGTGTTCTCCGAGATCGGCGGCGACGCCTTCGGCGGCGGCACGTTCGACTGGGGCCTCCCGTTCTTCCTCGGCCGCGACGTCTACGTCGGCATCGAGGGACGGGCGTCGCCCCTGGGGACGGGGCCGTACGTGGCGTTCTGAGAGCTACAGCGCCACGAGCCCCATCCTCGCCGCCTGCACGATCGCCTCCGCGCGCGAGCCCGCCCCGAGCTTCGCCAGGATCGCATTCACGTGGAACTTCGCGGTGTGATCGGACACGCCCAGCCGCGCCGCGATGGCCTTGTTGCCGAGCCCTTCGGCGAGGAGCGCGAGGACCTCGCGCTCGCGGTGCGTGAGGCCCTCGCCGGCGGCGGCGGGGCCGGGCGGGCGGAGCCAGGCGTCGGCGAGCTCGGGGTCGAGCACGGCGAGGCCGCGCGCGGCGGCGAGGAGCGCGGCGGCGACCGCGTCCGGCGCGGCGCCGCGCAGGAGGACGGAGCGGGCGCCCGCGCGGAGCGCGTCGGCACCGTCGGCGGCGGTGGAGGCGAGGGCCACGGCGGGGATGGGCGACGTCGCGAGGCCCTCGACCTGGACCTGCGCGCCGCCCACCCCGAGATCCCAGAGCGCGACCGCGGCGCCGCTCGAGGCCGACGCCCGCGCGCCCTCCTCGGGCGCCGCCTCGCCGGCCACGCGGAGCTCGTCCCGCGCGGCGAGCATCGCCGCGAGCCCGGCCCGCGCGAGCGGGTCCGGACCGACGACGAGCACGGCCAGGCGGTCCATCGGCTCCATGTAACGCACGATCCGGGGCTGTCCACCTGCCCGAACGGACAGGTCCCGTCCTGGCCCTCTCGCCGATGGCAGGGCCCGCGGCGCCCCGTAGAACCGGGGGCATGAACACGAACCCCGATCCGCTGGTCGCCCTCTCCTCCCGCGTCGCCGAGGTCGTCGCCGCCCGGTCCGCCCACGTCGTCCGCGTCGACGGACGGCGCCGCGCGCCCGCGAGCGGCGTCGCCTGGAAGGAGGACCTCGTCCTCACCACCCACCACGCGCTCGAGCGCGACGAGGAGGTCGAGCTCGGCCTGCCCGACGGCTCGACCGCCGCCGCCGAGGTCGCGGGCCGGGACCCCACGACCGACCTCGCCCTCCTGCGCGTCGCCGGTGCGCGGCTCACCCCGGCGCCCTTCGTCGACACCGCAGGGCTCGCGGCCGGGCACCTCGTCCTCGCGGTCACCCGCCCCGGGAGGAGCTCGCGTGCCGACCTCGGCGTCCTCGCCCGCACCGCCGGCGAGTGGCGCGGGCCCGCGGGCGGCAAGCTCGACCGCTGGCTCGAGAGCTCGCTCGCGCTCCACCCCGGGCTCTCCGGCGGCCTCGCGCTCTCCGCGGCGGGCGAGCCCGTCGGGCTCCTCACCGCCGGGCTCGCGCGCGGCGTCGCGATGATCGTGCCCACGGAGACGCTCCGCCGGGTGGCCGGCGCCCTCGCCGAGCACGGCGGCGTGCGCCGCGGCTACCTCGGCGTCTCGACCTACCCGGTCCGCCTCCCGCCGCCGGTCGCGACCGCGGCCAACCAGTACGGCGCCCTCCTCGTCTCCGCCGTGGAGCCGGGCAGCCCGGCCGCCCAGGCGGGGCTGCTCCTCGGCGACGCGCTCCTCTCGCTCGGCGGCGAGGAGGTCTCGGACCTCGGGGACCTCCTGCCGCTGCTCGAGGCGGAGCGCATCGGCACGCCGCTCCGGGTGAAGCTCATCCGCGCCGGCGAGGTGCGCGAGCTCGACGTCACCGTCGGCGCGCGCGAGCGGAGGTCCGCGTGAGCCCGCTCGCCGCCCTCTCGAAAGATCTCGCCGAGCTCGTGGCGCGCGCCGCGCCCTCGGTGGTCGGCCTCGAGCACCGCCGCGGCCAGGGCTCCGGCGTGGTGCTCGCCCCCGACGGCTGGATCCTCACGAACGCGCACGTCGCGCGCGGCCCCGGCCCGCTGACCGTGCGGCTCTCCGGCGCGCGCGTCGCGCGGGGCGAGCTCGTGGGCTCGGACGCCCGGACCGACCTCGCGGTGGTCCGCACCGACGCCCGCGACCTCGCGCCGCTCGCGCTCTCCGAGCGCCGCCTGCGGGTCGGCGAGCTCGTCCTCGCCATCGGCAACCCGCTCGGCTTCGAGCGCTCGGTGACCGCGGGCGTGGTGTCGGCCCTGCACCGGAACCTGCCCGCCGGCCCGCGCGGCGACGGCGTGCTCGAGGGGCTCGTGCAGACCGACGCGGCGGTGAACCCCGGCAACTCCGGCGGGCCGCTCCTCGACGCCGAGGGGCGCGTCGTCGGCATCACGACGGCGATGCTGCCATGGGCGCGGGGCATCGGCTTCGCGGTGCCGGCGCGGACGGCGAGCTGGATCGCGTCGGTGCTGATGGCCGACGGCGAGGTGCGCCGGCCGTTCCTGGGCGTCTCGGCCCGCGGCGAGGACCTCGACGCCGCCGACGCGCGCGAGGCCGGCCACGGCCGCGGCGTGCGCGTGCTCGAGGTCATGGCCGGCTCGCCGGCCGAGGCCGCGGGCCTGAGGCCCGGCGACCTCCTCGTCGGGGCCGCGGGCGCGCCGACCGAGACGCTCGACGACCTCGTCCGGGCGATGGTGCTCGGCCATCCGGCCGCGCTCGGGGTCGACGTCGTGCGGGGGGGCGCGCGGCGCTCGCTCGAGATCCGGCCCCGGCCGCCGGAGCGGAGGGCGGCGTGACCCGCGCCCGCTCGTGCTTCGACAGGCCCGGCACGAGCGGGACCGACGGATTGCGGGACGTCGGCGGGGATGGGAGACTCGGCGCCCGTGCGCCCCGCCTCCCACCTCCGCGCGAGCGTGATCGCCCTCGCGGTGCTCGCGACAGCGAGCCTCTCCCGGTTCGCGTTCCGCGGGCTGCCGCGGCCCCTCGTCGACCCGGCGTGGAAGGCCGGCTGGGTGGTGCTCGTCGTGGCCGGCCTGTGGGCCGCGCACCGCGCGCGCCTCGCGGAGGTGCCCGGCGAGCTCGGGCTCCCGCGCGCGCCCTGGCGCGGGCTCGGCGTCGCCCTCCTCGCGAGCCTCCCGATGCTCGCGGTGCTCGCCGTCACCGCGGGACGCCTGCCGCACCCCGAGCTCGGCTACCCCCTCGTCCGCTCGGCGGTCGTCGCGCCGATCGCCGAGGAGGTGCTCTTCCGCGGCTACGCGTTCCGGCAGCTCGCGCGCCGCGGCGGCTGGGGCTTCTGGCCCGCCGTCATCGCGACCGCGCTCGTGTTCGGCCTCGGCCACCTCGGGAACGTCCGCTCCGGCGCGGGCCTCGAGACGGCGCTCGAGGAGGTCGCCATCACCGCCCTCGGCGGCGCGTTCTTCGCGTGGCTGCTCGCGCGCTGGGACGACCTGTGGGTCCCCATCGGCCTCCACGCGTTCATGAACCTGTGGTGGGACGTGTACGCGGTCGACGAGCTCGCCATCGGCGACACCGCCGCGAACGTGGCGCGGGTGCTCACGATCGCCGCGGCGATCGCGCTCACCCTGCGCCGGACGAGGCGGGCGGCGTAGCGCCAGGCGCTACGAGGTCAGCGCCGCCTTCACCGACAGCTCGACGTTCCCCTTCAGGGCGCCGGAGATCGGGCAGCCGTCCTTCGCCGCCTCGGCCGCCTGCTGGAACGCCGCGGCGTCCATGCCGGGCACCTGACCGGTCACCTCGATCGCGCTCCGCGAGACCTTCCAGCCCGAGCCCGCCTGCTCGAACGTCACGGTCACCGTCGCCTCGAGCCGCGCGGGTGGAGTGCCCGCCCGGCCGAGGCCGGCCGAGAGCGCCATGCAGTAGCAGCTCGCGTGCGCCGCCGCGAGGAGCTCCTCCGGGCTCGTCTTGCCGTCGGAGCGCTCGGTGCGCGCCGCCCAGGACACGCCCGCCTCCTTGAAGAGCCCGCTCGACTCCGCGCTCACCTTGCCGGAGCCCTTCATGAGATCGCCGGTCCAGACCGCACGCGCCTTCCTGGTCGCCGCCATCGTGTGTCACCTCCGGTCCTTCGACCACGCCTGCCCCAGCCTGCCGAGGGGCTGACGAGGCGTGGACCTTGTGTCCGCTCCCGCCCGGGCGCGCCGCCCCGGTGGGGGCGCGGGCAGGCCTCCTGCTGGGGCGCGCCGGGCCCGCTCCGCCCCGGCCTGTCCGGTCCGCCCCGGGGACCACGTTCTCCCGGACGGCGCCCTCCCCCTGGCGCGCCGGAGCACCCCATGTCCCGGACGCACCTCGCGCCGGTCCTCCTCGCGCTCTCGCTCGGCCTCGCCGGCGGGAAGTGCGCCCGGCCCGGCGGCGCCGGCGGGTCGAACGCCCCGCCGCCGGCCGCGTCCCCGAAGCCGGACGTCGCGCCCCCACCCCGGCCCTCGCCGCGGGTGCTCTCCACCGCGCCGTCCTCGTGCGACGGCGAGCTCGACTACGGCGAGGAGCTCCGGATCGAGGCGGCCCGCGTCGTCGGCCGGTGGCACCCGGACGCCGCCGCCGTCGACCTCGACCTCGAGGTGGACGTGCGCAACACGGGCATCGCGCGGTTCTCGGCGGCCTCCGTGACGGTGGACGTCCCGTCGCTCGCCGACCTCGGCGTCGCGGCCGACCCCGCGCCGCTCGCCGCCGACCTGCCCGCGCTCGAGCCGTCCGCGCTCGTCACGAGCACGGCGCCGCTCCACCTGCGCGTGCCCGCCGCGAACGAGGACGCGCTCCTCGCGCGGCTCACCGGCGCGGCGAAGCTCCACGCGACCGCCGCCGAGCTGAACGTCCTCCAGGACGACGTCCAGGTGCTGCAGTGGACGCCCACCGAGGACCGCATGTACTTCCTCGCGCACCAGGTGAGCCCGACCGACAACGTCGACCCCGGGCCCGGCCCGTTCCCGCCCGGCCTCGAGCTCGCCGCGGTCTTCCTCGAGACCCAGTTCAAGGACGCGCCGACGGTCTTCGACAGGGTCGTCCCCGGCAAGACCGTCTACCTCGCGGAGGACCCCGCGCACCCGTTCGTCGACATGCCCCCGCTGCTCCACCGCGTGCGCATCCGCGAGGGCACGCTCGTCCGGCTCGACCAGGGCAAGGACTACACGCTGTGGGCCGTGACGCTCGTCGTCGCCGATGCCGAGCAGCTCTCCGCCGTCTACCGGTCCGCGAGCGTCTGCTCCCGCGAGCAGGCCTGGGTGGACCCGCCCGTCCAGACCTCGCGGGTGCTGAAGATCGACGGCGACACGAACCCCGACGCGGACGCGAGCCTGCAGCCGGCCCGCTTCAACGGCGCCTACTTCACGGCGGGCGTGGCCTGGTCGGGCCAGGTGTCGGGCCACGTGCTGAAGCCGAGCTTCGGCCTGAAGCTGCGCGACGGAAAGTTCCAGGTGGACGCGAGCTTCGACGACGAGGTCTCGTTCGCCGGCGAGGTGGAGGCCGAGGCCTTCGCCGACATCCCGGGCCCCCTCGCGCCCGTCCTCCCGCCGCTCTGCATCCCGCTGCCGCCGCTCGAGACCGGGGCCACGACCATCGAGATGGGCCTCCAGCTCGGGCTGTACATGCAGGGCATCTACAAGCTCGGCGCCGGCACGCAGTGGAGCTTCGAGCGCACGTGGAGCAGCGGCTACCAGGTGCACTGCGAGGTGGGGAAGGGCGTGGACCAGGTCTGCACCTCGGACACCTACGCGAGGGAGTACTCCCCGCCGTTCACGCCGCCGACGCTCGTCGAGGCCTCCGGCCTGTCCGGGAAGGTGACGGCGACGTTCGAGTCGCTCCTCCGGATCGGCGACGACGAGTGCGTGACGGGGCCCGGGCTCGCGCTCGACGTGTCCGCCCACGTGAGCCTGGGGCAGCAGTTCGAGGTGCTCCCGTTCTGGTACGCGACGTACGGCGTCGACATCACCGGCGCGCTCGACCTCTCCGCCATCGACTCGGAGATCAAGCGCTACGAGAAGCCGCTCTGGTCGAAGGAGTGGGAGGCGAAGGACTCGAACGCCTACCCCGCCGGCGTGGAGGGCGCCCCGGGCGCGCGCCGGTCCGCCGTCGACCAGCGCTGGTCGGTCGCCATCGACGACACCGCGGTCCCGAACGGCGTGAGCCTCGCCCGCGTCGCGGCGCTGCCCGACGGGACGGCGGTGGCCGCGGGGCCGAACGCGTGGATCGCGCGGGTGGACGGCGCGGGCAACCTCCTGTGGAGCTTCGACGGACTCCTCTCCGGCACCCAGGCCGGCACGACCTGCACCCTCGAGGACGTCACCGCCATCGACCTGGGCGGCGGAGCCTACGACTACGTCGGCGTGGGCTCGTACGCGCTCGGCGCCGAGGCCTGCGCCTTCCGGGTGCGGGCCGATCACACGATCGCCTGGAGCCACCTCTACGCCGGCGAGGGGACCCAGGCGTTCCACGCCGTCGTGACGGCGGCGAACGGCGACGTGCTCGTCGCGGGCCAGGACCTGTGGACCTGGGTGGGGAACCGCGCCTCGCCGCTCGTGGCCCGGCTCGACGCCGCCACGGGCAACGTGCTGTGGGCGAGGAAGGTGCCCATGACGACCTTCGGGGTCTTCACCGCGCTCGTCGAGGCGCCCGACGGGACGATCTTCGCCTCCGGCAACGCGCAGGGCACCATCTACACGACGGGCGCCGCGCTCGTCGCGCGCTTCGCGGCCGACGGCTCGGACGCGCGGCAGGCGCTCATGTTCGAGGACGCCGACTGGGAGGCGACCGGCGACACGTTCCTCTCCGGCAAGTTCGACTTCTGGCCCACCGTGGACACGGCGGGCGGGAACACCGCCTACGACGGGTTCGACGCGATCGGAATCCTGGGTGAATCGATCGTCGTCGCCGGGACCACCGGGCTCGGGGCGAGCACCGCCGCGCGCATGGTGCGGCTGAACGCCAACCTGGGCGTGGAGTGGATGTCGGTGATCGACGGACCCTCCGCGGAGGGGCTCACGGGCCTCGCGGTCGCCGACGACGGCGTCTTCGTGGCAGGTTACTCCGCCTCGCTGCCCGAGGCGGACGGCGGCGCCGGCGAGAACCAGCTGTGGGCCCTCAAGGTGCCGGTGAGCGGCCGGGTGAAGTTCCTGCCCTCGGCGGGCCTGACCGCGCGCTACGGCGCGCCGGGCGTGCGGGGCGCGTCGAACGATCGGGCCGTCGAGCCGACGGGCGAATCGGCGATCGACGCGTTGCTCACGGTCGGTGACGTCCCGGTGGTGTCCGCCACCGAGAACTCGTCTCTCCTCGCCGCGCCCGCGGCGCTCTGCGTCGAGAAACTCACCAGCACCGGCCACGCCACGACGAGTGACGCGTGCCCTGATCCGTAGTGCCGCAGGGGCCGGCCCGGGGTCCGGGGTCACTCCCGGTGCGGCCGGTCCCGCCCCGAACGGAACTGCGACAACGGCGACGCTCGTCACCCCTGGCACGCCGGGGGATGCTGCCCCTCGTGCGCCTCGTCTGCTCGTACTGCCACAAGACCCTCCGCGCCGAGCCCGGCTCGAAGGCGACCGACGTCACCCATGGCATGTGCCCGGCGTGCGCCGACTACTTCGCGAAGCTCTGGGCGGGGATCGATCTCGGCGAGTACCTCGACGGCCTCCCGCAGCCGGTGATGGTGCTCGACGGCGATGGGCGCATCGTGGCCGCGAACCAGAAGGCCGGTGCCGCCGTCGGCCGCGAGCCGTCTCAGCTCCGCGGCCTGCTCGGCGGCGAGGCCATGGCCTGCGTCTACTCGCGCCTCCCGGGCGGCTGCGGGAAGACGGTGCACTGCAAGGAGTGCACGATCCGCAACACCGTCACGAAGGTCTCGAAGACGAAGCGCCCGCTCCTGCACCAGGCCGCGTACCTGCGCCAGGGCGACGGCGTCCACAAGCTGCGCATCTCGGCCCGCCCCACGAAGGAGTTCGTGGAGGTCACCATCGAGGCGATGGGGCCGGGCCGGGCAGCCTGAGTCAGCCCCCCGTCATCAGGTACAGCCGGGAGAGCTCCTGCCCGTAGCTGTAGGCGTACGCGCCGCCCGCGGCGACGACGACCGCGTCGACGCCGCGTCGCCCGAGGGCGGGCGGATCGATCGTGAGGAGCGGCGCGGACGCGCCGGTCCCCGGGTCGACCCTCCGCACCGCGATCGGCGGCGACGACGTCCGCACGAGCACCTCGGCGCCTCTCCAGCCGCAGGCCTCGTCGCCGGCGAACGCGCCCGGAGCGGCCGAGGGCTCCGCGCTCGCCTCGGCGGGGACCACGAGGAGCCGCCCCTCGTGCACGAACGCGGCGCGGCGGCCAGCGGCGTCGAGCACCGCCCGGCCGTGCACGCCCTCCTGCGTGAGCGGCACCGGGGCGCGGCCGGGCTCGAGCCGCCAGAGGCGGGGGCGCCGGCCGGGGGCGGCCCCGCTCGCGAGGACGCCGCCCGCGCACCAGCGCAGCCAGCGCAGGTCCTCGAGCGGCGCCTCGAGCGGCCGCGCCTTCCCGCCCTCGAGCGGCAGCACGATGGGCTTCCCCTCCCCGTACGAGAGCGCGAGCACGCCGCGCCCGTCGTCGGCGAGGTCGACCGGCCAGGCGTCGCCGAGCTTCCTCGCCGGGCCGCCCGCGGTCGGCCGCACGTACGTGCCCTGCGCGGTCTCGACGTCGCCGAACTCGGCGAAGAGCACGTGCGCGCCGTCGGCGGAGAGGTCCACCGCGATCGACACGTCGGAGAGCGAGAGATCGAGGTCCCCGGCCGCACCGGCCGGCCGGACCATCATCCGCATGCGCCCGGCGGTGTGCGCGACCGCCATCCGGCCGTCGCGGTCCACGTCGAAGAGCCGCAGGCGGCCCGCGGTCGGAACCTTCGCCCGCTCGCGCCCGTCGAGGTCGAGCGCGCGCACCGCGTTGTTGCCGCCCTGCCGCGACGCGCTCACCCAGACGCTCCGCCCGTCCGGCGCCCACGCGAGCCCGTCGATGCTGGTCCACCCGCCGCCGATCCGGCGCCCCGCCCCGCCGCCGACGGGCACGAGGACGACCTCGCCGCGGTCGTCGACCGGCCCCTCGTGCTCGAGCACCGCGACGGTCGCGCCGTCCGGCGAGACCCGCGGGTGCGAGAGCCAGCCCGCCTCGCGCAGCACGCGGCCGCCGAGCTCGAGCCGGAACGCGCCCGCCTCGGCCCGCACGAGCGCGAGCTCGCCGCCGTCGGGCGTGAAGTCGGCGTGCTGGGCCTCGACGCCGAGCCGCCGGGGCTCGCCGCCCTCGAACGGCACGAGCGCGAGCGCCCCGGCCTGGTGGAAGCCGCGGATGAAGCGGTGCCCGAGGGACAGCGCGAGCTCCCCGCGCGCGGACACCGCGAGCACCTGCCCCTCGGGGAGGCCGAGCGAGCGGATGCCTCCGCCGCCCGGCCGCGCCGTGAACGTCTCGAGCGGGAGCCCATCCCAGGCGGCGCTGTGCACGACGCTGCCGCCGTCGCGCGTGAAGCGCGCGCTCGCCACCCGGCCCTGCCGGAACGTGAGCTGCTGGAAGTCGGCCGGCGCCGGAGGCGCGGGCGCGAGGAGCCAGCGGCCCGCCGCCGTCCCGGCGAGCCCGGCCGCGGCGGCGGACAGAAGGAAGGTGCGCCGGGAGACCGGCCCGGCCGGCCCGCGGGCGCGCCCGGGCGCGGGGCGCGGCGGCGCCGCGGGACCGAGCAGCCCCTCGAGCGTCCAGGCGAGGTCGTTCGCGGTCTGGAAGCGGCGCGCCGGGTCCTTCTCGAGGCAGCGCGCGATCGCGGGGCCCGCCGGGTCCTCGAGCGCGGGCGGCGTGTCGCGGAGCACGGCCGACAGCCGCTCGGCGAAGGTCGCGCCGCCGAAGGCGCGCCGGCCGGAGAGGAGCTCGTACAGGATGGCGCCCGCGGAGAAGAGGTCGCTCCGGGCGTCGGCGGCCTCGCCGCGCGCCTGCTCGGGCGCGAGGTAGCCCGAGGTGCCGAGCACCGCGCCCGGGGTGGTGGCCTCGGCGCCGGGGGCGCCGTCGAGCCGGGCGAGGCCGAAGTCGAGGATCTTGAGGGTGCCGTCCCCGGTGACGACGAGGTTCGAGGGCTTGAGGTCGCGGTGGACGACGCCCCTCGCGTGCGCCGCCGCGAGGCCGCGCGCGAGCTGCAGCCCGAGCGCGAGCGCCTCGGCGCGCGGCACCGGCCCGCGGTCGAGCCGGCTGCGCACGGTCTCGCCGAGGACGAGCTCCGAGACCACGTACGGCACGCCGCCGCCGGTGCCGACGTCGTGCACCGCGACCACGTTCGGGTGGGCGATGGCCGCCGCCGCGCGGGCCTCCACCTCCAGGCGCCGCACGCGCGCGGGGTCGTCGGCGAAGCGCGCCGGCAGGGCCTTCAGCGCGACGTGCCGCCCGAGGCGCGTGTCGAGCGCCCGGTAGACCTCGCCCATCGCGCCCGCGCCGACGAGGGCCTCGAGGCGGTACGGCCCGAGGGTGCGCCCCGCGAGATCGCGGGCCGCCTCCGCCGGCCCGCCGAGCAGCGTCGCGAGGAGCGCGCTGCACGACGGGCAGTCGGAGAGGTGCCCCTCGACCGCGGGGTCGGCGCCGAGCGAGCGCTCCCCGCGGGCGAGGTCGAGGAGGACGTCCTCCGCGAGGCACCCGGACATGCCGCCATCCTACCGGTGGCCGGCCAGCCAGGTCATGAGCGGGGCCCACGCGAGCCGCTCGGCGTCGGCCGCGTAGAGGAGGTCGCCATGGCCGAAGTCCTCCTCCTCCTGCGCCACGGGGAGCCGGCGGATGACGAGCGTCTGCACGTCGGAGGCGCCGACCTGGCTCGCCGAGAAGAGCGCCCGCTCGCCGTAGCCGCCCGCCGCCGCGAGCGCGAAGACCGGCACCCGGATGCGGGACAGCGGCGCGTCGACCGGGAGCGGCGCCTCGTTGCAGAGCATGGCGTCGAAGTCCGCGGCCTCGAGCATCGACTGGTGCGGCGCAGCGCCGGCGAACCAGGTGGCGATCGCGGCGTCGGTCGAGTGGCGCAGGCCCACCGGGAAGCCCTGGTCGAGCACCGGCGCGGCGAGGTGGTAGACCGGCGTCGCCGGGAAGAAGAAGTAGGTCTGGCCGGCGAAGAAGCGCAGGACCTCGGCGTTCGTGAAGCCGGGGAAGCCGCCCTGCATCGGCGTCTGGGCATCCGGCGCGGCGAGGGCGTTCGCGCCGACCCGCCGGACGAAGGTGTTGGGCGAGTCGATCTCGCCGTCCGCCACGAGCTGGTACTCGAAGGCGGAGAAGTCGCAGTACATGAGCCGGAGGTCCTCGTCGGCGGGGCCGAGCGACGCGTAGACGTCGAGCGGGACGAGGCCGTCCACGTGCCGCTGCCAGGCCGGGCGCGCGGCCTCCCAGGCGGCGTAGACGTAGGCGAGCTGGCCGCCGTGCGAGAAGCCCATGAGCTTCATGCGGCCGTCCTCGTGATCGGTGAGGAGCCGCACTCCGCGCGCGAAGGCGAGCGCGGTCGCGACGTCGCCGATCTCCTCGGCGAGCCCCATGGTCGCGAAGTCGGAGACGTCGGCGGCGGGATCGGCGGAGGCGTTCGTCCAGCGGCGGTCGAGGCCCCAGACGTCGACGCCCCTCCTCGCGAGGTAGCCGGCGAGGCCGGTCGAGGCCGAGGGCGGATCGCCGAGCGAGGGGGCGAAGTTGGTCTCGAACGTGGCGAAGTCGCCGTGGAGCAGCATCGCCGCGGTCACGGACTCCCGCGGCCTCCAGGGCGCCTTCTCGCGGACCACGCGGTGGATGCGCAGGTACGCGTTCGGGCCCGTGCCGACGGGCACGGTGAAGAGGTAGTGCCAGACGTCGCCCGCGACGTTCTCGCGGGTGACGGACGCCGCCAGGGCACGCAGCGCGGCTTCCTCCTGGGACGCGGTGGCGGTGGGGGTGGACTCTCGGGGCGCCGCCCCGCACGCGAGGGCGAGGGCGGCGAGCAGCGCGACGAACGATCGGGACATGTGTGACCTCCTGTGAGGCCGACACGCCCCGCCGCCGTGGCTTGCACGGACTACCCTTCCAGGATCCGGGCGATGGACAGGTCGAGGTTCGACATGACCATCCGGGCGAGCGAATCGACGCTCTCCGGCGAGACCGAGAGGCGCGCCACGAGCCGGCTCCGGGCCCCGTCCGCGACCGCCGCGGCGGCGGCCGCGAGCCAGCGCGAGGCGGTCGACTCGTGCACCTGGTACAGCCGGGCGAGCTGCGCGAGCCGGAGCCCGTCGACGTGGCAGAGCCGAAGGATCGCGCGCTGCCGCTCGGGGAGCGACGAGAGGGCCTCGGCGAGCGCGGCCCGGAACTCGGAGCGGTAGAGCGACTTCATGTGCCGGAGCTCCGGGTCGGCCTCGGCCGAGACGAGCTCGGCGAGGACGTCGGCGCTCACCGGCGGCTCGGCGCGCCGGAGGTTGAGCGCCGCGCGCACCGCCGCCACGCGGAGCCACGCGCCGAGCGGGCCGCGGGCGCCGTAGTCGAGGATGCGCGGGTGGCCGCGCTCGGGGGCGAGCAGGCGCACGCGCACCGCCTGGCCGACCTCGTCCCGGAAGGCCGGGGACCGGTCGATCCCGCGCGCCGCCGCGTCGACCTCCGGCGCGAGCAGCGCCTCGAGGCGCCGCAGCGCCGCGGGGTCGCCCTGGCCGGCGGCCCAGGCCACGAGGAGGTCCGGGAGGTGCTCCGCGCGCGCGCCCGCGCTCCACGCCTGGCCCGCCCGCGCCGCGAGCGCGGCCGGGTCCACCTTCACGTCCGGTGCCGCCTCGCGCGCGGCCCGCAGCGCGGCGTCCCAGGCGGGGTCCGAGGGCATGCACCCATGGTACCTCCGGCTGCGCGCGGGGACCGGGCCGCGGACGGGTGCGAGTCCGCGAACCGGACGCGGGGTGCGGCGGGTGACGGAGGCTGGGCCCGGCTCCGGTGAGATCGGACATCGCCCGCTGGGGCTGCCGGGTGGCGTTGCCGCTGCATTCATACGGCGATATGAACGAAGGCATGAAGCGACGCTCCGCGCCCGTCACCCGGCGGGTGACCGCCAACCTGCCGATCGCACTGCTCGATCGCGCCTGCCGGGTGACCGGCAAGGGCATCACCGACACGATCGTGGAGGGGCTCGAGCGGGTCCGCCGTTCATCCGCAGCGGCTCGGGCGCGGACCCTCCGCGGGAAGCTCAAGCTGGAGATCGACCTCGAGGCCTCCCGTGAACGGGCTCGTCATTGATACGTCGGCATGGGTCTCGTATCTGGCCGGAGGCGGCAGACCGGAGCTCGTCGAGCCCGCCCTCGAGGACGACCGAGCGCTCCTCCCACCTGTCGTGGCTGCGGAGCTGCTGAGCGGCAAGATGTCACCGCGGCAGCGCCGCGCGCTCATGGCGCTGCTCGACGACGTGTTTCTTCTTCAAACGGACCGGGAGCACTGGTACCGCGTGGGTGACCTTCGCGCAGCCCTGGCCGCCCACGGGCTCGTGGTTTCCACCCCCGACGCGCACGTCGCGCAGTGCGCGCTCGACCTCGGAGCAGACCTGCTGACCGAGGACGCGATCTTCTCGAGGATGGCGAGCGAGGTGCCCTTGCGGCTCGTCCGCTGACCCGAGCGCCCCGCCCTCCGCGCTGCTACAACGTCCCCCGCATGCGCTCCCGCCGGATCCCCCTCGCGCTCGCGGCCCTCGGCATCCTCCTCCTCGCACTCTGGTGGTTCCTCCGCCCGTCACCCTCCCCGGCGACCTCGGCCGGTGCCGGCCCCGCGGCGACGCAGACGTCTGCCGCCGGCGGCCCCGCGACCTCGCCCGCGGGCACCGCGCCCGCCGCCGGGCTCCCGATCCGGGTCGCCTCCCCCTCCGGCCCGGTCGACGCCGAGCCGGCGAGCTTCGAGGGCCGCGTGGTCTCCCGCGCGGGCGGGCCGGTCCCCGGGGCCGAGCTGACGTTCTCACGCGCCGGCGCGGCGGCCTCGGTGCGCGCCGGGGCGGACGGCACGTTCTCCTTCCTCCCGCCCGCGGAAGGCCGCTGGCTCCTCCAGGCGGTCACCGCCACCGGCTTCCTCCCCTTCGCGCCGGAGTGGGGCCACAGCCCCGTCGAGCTCGACGCGCGGCCCGGCCTGCACGTGCGCGGCCTCGAGATCCACCTCGCGCCCGCCGTGACGCTCGCCGGGAAGGTCGTGGACGGCGACGGCGCCCCCGTGGCAGGCGCGGCGGTGCGGCTCCTCGGCGCGCAGTCGGAGGCGGCGCTCGTGCCCATCGCCGACCGCTTCACCTCGGATGCGAGCGGCGCCTTCTCGTTCGTCGCGCCGGAGGGCGCGATGCTGGAGGCGCGCAAGGACGGCTACCGCCCCGGCCGCGCCGAGGTGGACTGGAGCGCGATGGTGAACCGCGCGCTCACCATCGAGGTCACGCCGATGAACCGGAGGCTGCCGCCGGCCGCGGCCATCTCCGGGAAGGTGGTCGCCCGCGGCGGCGGTCCCGTGGCGGGCGCGCTCGTGACGGCCTCGCACATGCGCTTCGGCGGCGAGGGCGCCTCGGCGGCGCAGGCGGTCTCCGGCGCGGACGGGACGTTCACGCTGCCCGAGGTCGAGATGGGCCGCTACCGGATCACCGCGCGCGCCGAGGGCCGCGCGCCCGGCACGGTCACCCGCGTCGCGCCCGGCACGACCGACGTCGTCGTCGAGCTCGGCCCGGGGAGCCGGCTGCGCGGGTGCGTCAAGGAGGCCTCGAGCGGCCGGCCGGTGGCGCCGTTCACGGTGATGGTCTTCGAGCGGAAAGGTGCGCTCTCGCGGGATCTCCTCCGGAGCCGCTCGGTCATCGACCCGAGCGGCTGCTACGCGCTCGGCGACCTCGCCGCGGGCCCGCTGGCGGTCGTCGTCGCGGCGCCCGGCTACGGCCCGTCGCCCGAGGTGGCGGTCGACCTCCCGGAGGCCGGCGACGCCATCGCCGACGCGACGCTCACGCCCGGCGGCCGGGCCTCGGGCCGTGTGGTGGCCGACGAGGACGGGGCGGCCATCGCGGGCGCGCGCATCACCGTGGAGGGCACCCTCGAGGGCGCGTCGTCCACGTTCCCGGCGCTCGCGGAGACGACGAGCGGCGCCGACGGCGGCTTCGAGCTCGGCGGGCTCCCGGGCCGCGCCTCGCTCTTCGTCGCCGCCGCGGGCCGCCACGCGCGCATCCTCTCCGGCATCGCCGCGGCCCCCGGCACCACCGCCGGGCCCTTCGAGGTGCGCCTGAGGAAGGTCGAGCCCGGCGAGGAGCCGCGCGTCGACCTCGCCGGCATCGGCGTCGTGCTCTCGCCCACCGACGACGGCCTCACCGTCGGCGCGCTCGCCGCGGGCGGCAGCGGCGCCGAGGCCGGGCTCCAGCGCGGCGACGTCCTCCTCGCGATCGACGGGCGCGCGGTCGTGGACCTCGGGTTCAACGAGGCCGTGAACGCGATCCGCGGGCCGGAGGGGACGTTCGTGCTCCTGACCCTCCGGCGCGGACAGGCCACCCTCGATCTCAGGGTGGTCCGCCGCCTCGTGCGAGGCTGACGCCGCGCTCAGGCGAGGCGGGCCCCGTCGAGCGCCTGCTCGATCCGCCGGAGCACGTCGTCGGAGAGGACGACGCCGGAGGCGGCGCAGTTCTCTTCGACCTGCTCCGGTCGCGAGGCGCCGATGATCGCGCAGGTCACCTCGGGCCTCCTGAGCACCCAGGCGAGCGACAGCTGCGCGAGCGTGAGGCCGAGCTCCTTCGCGATCGGCACGAGCCGCTGCACCGCCTCGAGCATGCGCGTCTCGTCGAGCCGGCGGGTGATGAAGACGTTCATCGCGTCGCTCGCCGCGCGGGAGTCCGCGGGCGGCGGGCGACCGGGCGCGTACTTGCCGGTGAGGATGCCCTGGGCGAGGGGCGACCAGACGATCTGGCCGATGCCCTCCCGCTGGCAGAGCGGGAACACCTCCGCCTCCGGCACCCGGTGGAGGAGCGAGTACTGCGGCTGGGAGGACACGAACTTCACGAACGGCAGGGCATGCGCGGCCCGGAGCTGGGGCGCCGTCCACTCCGAGAAGCCGACGAACCGGGTCTTCCCCGCCTTCACGGCGCGGTCGAGCGCCTCCATCGTCTCCTCGAGCGGCGTCTCGGGGTCGTACCGGTGGCACTGGTAGAGGTCGACGTGATCGACCCGGAGCCGCTTCAGCGAGGCGTCGAGCTGCTTCTCGATCTGCGCCCGGGAGAGCCCCTTGTCGGTGGGCGACATCGGGAAGAAGAGCTTCGTCGCGAGGACGTAGCCGTCCCGCGGCACGTCCCGGAGCGCCTCGCCGAGGAAGGTCTCGGCGGCGCCGTGGGCGTACACGTTGGCCGTGTCGATGAAGTTGACGCCCAGCTCGAGGGCGCGCCGGAGGCAGGCCTCGGCCTTCGCCCGCTCGACGCCTCCCCCGTAGGTGAGCCACGAGCCGAGCGAGATCTCGGAGATGGTCAGGCCGGAGTTGCCCAACTTTCGGGTGCGCATGGTTTCATGGTAGCCCTTGTGGGCATGACTCTCGACGAAACCCGCCTCGGGGCGTCTCCCCAGGACGTCGGACGTCAGCCCGCCCCGAGCGCCACGCTCGTCGTGGTGCACTCCGCCGACCGCGAGGAGCAGGGCAAGCGCTACCCGCTGCGCGAGGAGGACCTCACGCTCGGCCGCGAGGCGGGGAACACCGTCGTCATCGGCTCCGACCAGGCCTCGCGCCGCCACGCCCGCATCTTCGTGTCGGGCGGCGCGCACGTGCTCGTGGACCTCGACTCCACGAACGGCACCTTCCTGAACTCGAAGCTCGTGAAGGAGCAGACGCTCCGCCACGGCGACGTGCTCCGGATCGCCTCGACGGTGCTGAAGTACGTGGTGGACAGCTAAGGCGAGCCGCCCTACCTCCGCCCGCGCTTCACCGTCTTCTTCCCGGCCCGCGGCCTCTTCGCGGCCTTCGCCCGGGCCGGCTTCCTCGCCGCCTTCTTCGGCGCGACGAAGCAGACGGCCTCGAGGTTGTGGCCGTCGGCGTCGAGCACGAAGGCGCCGTAGTAGCCGGGGCTGTAGTCCGGGCGCGGGCCGGGCGGGCCGTTGTCGGTCGCGCCCGCGGCGAGCGCGGCCGCGTGGAAGGCGTCGACCTCCTTCGTCGTCCGCGCGGCGAACGCGATGTGCTGCGCGCCCACCGGGTGCTGCGCATCCTCGCCGGCGAGCCAGAGGTCGGGCTTCCCGGCGACGCCCATCCCGCAGAAGCCGCCGAACTCCATGACGACCCCGTAGCCGAGCGGCTTCAGCGCCGCCGCGAAGAACGCCTTCGCCTTCTCGTGGTCCCGCACCGCCACCGTGATGTGATGGATCATGGCTGCTTCCTAGCGCCGCTCGGGGCCGCGCCAAAGCGCGCGGATGGGGTCGCCCGGGACGGGGACCCGGGGCATCCTGGCGCACCCGGTTACGCTGGACAGGCGGGCGCCGCGGGCGTCGACTTCCAGTGACGTGGCGCCGCTCCGGCGCCGCACGCACCGGGAGCCCTCCATGATCCGCCTCCACGCCGCCGCCCTCTCGCTGCTCGCCGTCCTCGCCGCCGGCCCCGCGCTCGCGGGCGAGCCCGACCGGCCTGGCTCGAAGGACCACCCCGTCCTCACGCGCATGCAGGACATGCACATCGTGCACTACCGGACGAACCCGTTCGAGCGGTTCGCGTTCAAGACCGGCGCAGGGCGCGGCGCCGAGACCGCGGTGGAGGGCCAGTTCTACGAGATCCGCTACAAGGCGGACGCGGGCGCGAACGTCCCCACGCCGCTCGCCATCCTGCGCAACCACCAGGACGCGATCCGCGCGGTGGGCGGGAAGGTCGTGTACGAGGACAAGCGCTACTCGACGCTCGCGGTCGCGAAGGACGGCAGGGAGCTCTGGGTCCTCGTCGACACCGCGTGGGGCCAGGGCTACCAGCTCACCATCGTCGAGAAGGCCGCCATGGCGCAGGAGGTGCAGGCGAGCGCCGAGGTCTTCAGGGCCGGGCTCGCCGCGACCGGGCACGTGGAGGTTCCCGGCATCTACTTCGACACCGGCAAGGCCGCCCTGAAGCCGGAGTCCGCCGCCGCCGTCGGCGAGATCGCGAAGCTCCTCGCCGCGGACCCGGCGCTCGAGGTCTTCGTGGTGGGGCACACCGACAACGTGGCGGCCGTGGAGCTCAACCTGAAGCTCTCGCAGGATCGGGCCGCCGCGGTCGTGCAGGAGCTCGTCTCGAAGCACCGCGTCGCGGCCGCACGCCTCAGGCCGTACGGCGTCGGCCCGTTCGCGCCGGTCGCGTCGAACGACGCGGAGGACGGGCGGGCGAAGAACCGGCGGGTGGAGCTCGTGAAGCGCTAGCGCACCTCACGAGCTCTTCACCGGAGAGAGCCTGAACCCCAGCGCGGACGCGTTCTGGCGCACCCGCTCGTCACAGGAGAGCACCTCGAAGGCACCGAGCTCGGCATCCAGCGTGCGGATGCTCGCGAGGTGGAGCGCATCCAGGGTGCGCACCGGCTCCACGGGTAGGTCTTCCCGTGCCACCCGGAGCACCTCGTCCTCGAGGCCGATCGTCACACACGTGCGTTCGAAGCCGGCGAGCTGCCGCTCCACTTCCCGGGCCGCGGCAGCGTCGAGCCGACCCTCGCGCCGGGCCCTGCGCACCGAACGGGCGGCCTCCACGAACGTGAGCTCGGACGTGAAGAGACCTTCCCCGCGGAGCGCGGCGCGAAGGTCCTCGTCCCCCTCGAGCAGCGCCCGCAGGAGTGCGCTCGTCTCGACGTACCGGCGGGCGCTCATTCGCCACGCTCGGCGTCGAGCAACTCCTTGGCGGTCCCACGCTTCAGCCGGATCTTGGGGTAGTCGTCCCAGGAGAAGGACCCCGGTGCGGCCGCCGGGGTGATCAGGCCCCGGTCCACCAGTCGTCGGTAACGGAGCTCGTCCGGCGAGGTGCCACGGTCGGCCGCCCCGGGCGGACGAAGCTCGGCCACCACCCGCCCGCGATCCGTGACGAGCACCACCTCTCCCTGGGCGACCTCCCGGAGGTAGCTCGACAGGTGGGCCTTGAGCTCCCTGACGCCCGCGGTCTTCATGCGCATCAATGTAGTCACGTGAGACCTCATTTTCAAGACGCCAGCCCCCAGCGGACCGGCTGCCAGGAGTCCGGATCCTCGGTGAGCGCCTCGAGGAGCCGCAGCGACCGGCGGAGGCGCACGGACTCGGCGGGCTCGAGCGGCTCGCCCCGGCGGGCCTTCACGACGAGGCCGGAGAGCTCGGCGCCGCGCCGCTCGAGGTACGCGACCGCGGCCTCGTGCGCCGCGCCGAGCATGCAGGAGAGCGCGGTGATCGCCTGGTCGCAGAGCTCCTCGCTCGCGCGCTCGCTCGTCGCGACGGCGAGGATGGCCGGCGCCGCGGCCTCGAGCTCGGCGAGGCCGGCGAGCAGGATCGCGTTCGCGACCACCCGCTCGTTCAGCGGGCCCGCGAGCTGGTGCATCAGGATCGACGCGACGCCCTCGCCGCCGCGGCCGAGGCCGAGGCGCTCGAGCGCGTCGAGCATCGGCGCCGTCGAGCCCGGCTGGGCGAGCAGCTCGGCGAGGTGGGCCCACTCGATGGGCAGGGCGGACGGGACGGCAGGGCTGGGCATGAAGTCCTCCGGTGGCGAGGACTGAACATACGAGCAGGCTCTGACGTCACGGACCGACCGCTCCGGATCGATACCCGGACGGGTGAATCCATCACATCCGGATGTGACGGAGCGACGGAGCGAGCGGCTTCGCGAGCGGGCCGGCGACGCGGGCCGCGCGAGACCAGCCGGGCTTGCTGCCCTCCGCGAGGCGGGCCCACGCCGTCCCCTCGACGATCAGCGTGACGCCCTCGGCGTCCCACCGGCACTCGACATTCGTGCACGCATCGATGCGGGGGAGCGCCTCGCCGGTGGTGTAGCTCGCGGGGTTCTGGAACGGCAACGCGGCCCTGTCTCGCCAGTCGACGGTCTCGGGATCTCCGCCGACGTTGTAGAGCCAGACGTCGGCGACGATCCGGTCGTCGCGGCGGAGGTAGGCGTAGGCGACCCGGCCGTCGTCGTCGATGTCGACGCTGCGGGAGCCTGACGGGTCAGGGAAGCGAAGCGTCACGGCGAGGAGACTGTACCCCTTCGAGTGATTTCACAACATCCGGATGTTGTGACTCGGCATCACAGCCCCGTCCCTCGTCTTCGCTCGGGACGAACGGGCCCAGAGCGGAGCGGACCGCGGACTTCCGTGGGCCTGGGGGAGCGGGGCCCGCAAGCGGGCCCCGCGCTCACATGAACCCCAGCTGCAGCTTCGCCGCCTCGCTCATGCGGCTCGGGTCCCACGGCGGATCGAACACGAGCTCGACCTCGGCGTCCTTCACGCCGGGCACGCCGAGGACCTTCCGGCGCACGTCGTCGACGAGCACGGGGCCGATGCCGCAGCCGGGGGCGGTGAGCGTCATGGTGATGCGGATCGCGTGGCCGCCGTCCACCGGCAACGCGTCGACGCCGTAGACGAGGCCGAGCTCGACGATGGAGGCCGGGATCTCCGGGTCGTAGACGTCGCCGAGCGCGTCCCAGACCTTCTTCTCCTCGAACGGGCCCTCGGCGGCGGCGGCGCGGGCGGCCTCGAACTTCGCTGCCTCGGCCTCGAACTCCGGGCCGAGCGCGCCGGCGTCCTTGCCGTCGATCCGCATCAGGCCGCCGCGGTCGTTCATCACCGTGAACTGGCCGCCGAGCACCTGCTGGACGACGACCCAGGTCCCGGTGGGCACGAGCACGCGCTCGCCGCTCGGCACGAGGACCGCCTCGGCGTCCTTCAGGGTGACGACTGGGGTGCGGTTGTGGGCCATCGTTCGCTCTTCCGTCCGTTCTGCTTCGAGCTACTCCGTCGACACCGGGCCCTCGAGGCCGTGGATCGCCTGGCGCAGCGTGTGCCACGCGAGGCTCGCGCACTTCACGCGGGTCGGGAACTCGTGCACGCCGCCGAACACGGCGAGCTTCCCGAGCGAGTCGGCGTCGGCGCCGGGGTCGCCCTCGGTCACGAGCTTGTGGAACCGCTCGAAGAGCGCGTCGACCTCGGCGGGGCCGAGCCCCTTCACGGCGCCGGTCATCACCGAGGCGGAGGCCTTCGAGATGGCGCAGCCCGAGCCCTCGAACTTGATCTCGGCGACCTTGCCGTCCGGGCCCACCTTCGCGTGCACGGTGAGGTGGTCGCCGCAGAGGGGGTTCAGCCCCTCGGCGTGGTGGGTCGCGCCCTCGAGCGGCCCGAAGTTCCGCGGGCGCTTCCCGTGCTCGAGGATCACCTCCTGGTAGAGATCGGTGAGCTCGCTCATGCGAAGATCTCCCGTACGGTCGCGACCCCGCGCACGAGCGCGTCGACGTCGGCCTCGGTGTTGTAGAGGCCGAACGAGGCGCGGGCGGTCGCCGGGACGCCGAGCCGCTTCATGAGCGGCTGCGCGCAGTGGTGCCCGGCGCGCACGGCCACGCCCTCGCGGTCGAGGATGGTGCCGATGTCGTGCGGGTGCACGTCGCCGACGAGGAACGAGAGCGCCCCCGCGCGCACCCGGGGCGCGCCGATCACGCGGACGTCCTTCTCTGCGCGGAGCGCCGCCTCGCAGCGCTCGAGCAGCGCGTGCTCGTGCGCCGCCACGGCCGCGAGGCCGGCCTTCTCGAGGTAGTCCGCGGCCGCGGCGAGCCCCACCGCGCCCGCGATGTGCGGCGTGCCGGCCTCGAGCTTGTGCGGCAGCGCCGCCCAGGTCGAGCCCTCGAAGGCGACCGTGCGGATCATGTCGCCGCCGCCCTGCCACGGGCCCATCGCCTCGAGGTGCTCGCGCTTCCCCCACAGGACGCCGATGCCGGTCGGCGCGTACATCTTGTGGCCGGAGAGCGCGTAGAAGTCGGCGCCGAGCTTCGTGACGTCGACCGCGAGGTGCGGGGCCGCCTGCGCACCGTCCACCATCACCGGGACGCCCTTCGCGTGCGCGCGGCGGACGAGCTCCTCGACCGGGTTCACCGTGCCGAGCGCGTTCGAGACGTGCCCGACGGAGAGCATCCGGGTGCGCGGCCCGAGCAGCCGATCGAACGCCTCGAGGTCGAGGTCGCCGGCGTCGGTCATCGGCACCGGCACGACCTTCGCGCCCCGCTCCTGGGCGGCGAGCTGCCAGGGCACGATGTTCGAGTGGTGCTCGAGCACGGTGAGGAGGACCTCGTCCCCGGGCTGCAGGCGCGGCTTCAGGAACGCGTGCGCGACGAGGTTCACCGCCTCGGTCGTGCCGCGCACGAAGATGATCTCGGCGGGGTCGGGCGTGCCGAGGAACTTCCCCATGCGCTTGCGGGCGCCCTCGTACGCCTTCGTCGCGAGCTCGGAGAGGAGGTGCACGCCGCGGTGGACGTTCGCGTTCTCCTCCTCGTAGTAGCGGCGGACGGCGTCGATGACCTGGCGCGGCTTCTGGGTGGTGGCCGCGTTGTCGAGGTAGACGAGGGGCTTCCCGTGCACGGCGCGCGACAGGATCGGGAAGTCCTCGCGCAGCCGGGCGGCGTCGAGCCGCGGGGCGACCGGCACGAGCGGCGCGGTGGTCGAGACGTCCGGGCTCACGCGGCCTCCAGGATCGAGGCGCCGGCCGGGAGCCGGGCCGCGACGAGGCGGGTGGCGCCGTGGCGCAGCCGCGCGTCGGTGATCTTGCCGACCATCTCGCTCGCGAACGCCCAGACGAGGAGCGCCTGGGCCTCCGCCTCGCCGAGGCCGCGCGAGCGCAGGTAGAAGAGCGCAGCCTCGTCGAGCTGGCCGACCGTGCCGCCGTGGCCGCACTTCACGTCGTCGGCGAAGATCTCGAGCTGCGGCTTCGTGTCGACGACCGCGTCGTCGGACAGGAGCAGGTTCGAGTTCATCTGGTACGCCTGGGTCTTCTGTGCGTTCGGCTGCACGACGATGCGGCCGGAGAAGACGCCGCGGGCCTTCCCGTCGAGGATGCCCTTGTAGGTCTCGGCGGTGGTGCAGCGCGGGACGGCGTGCTCGACCCAGGAGAAGTTGTCGACGAGCTGCGCACCGTCGGCCATGTAGAGGCCGTTCGCGGCGACGGCGGCGCCCTCCCCGGCGAGCCGGGTGCGGAGCTCCGAGCGCGAGAGCCGCGCGCCGAGCGAGAACGCGTGCGCGGAGAGGCTCGCCCCGGCGGCCTGCTCGGCCGCGACGACGCCGACGTGGTACGCGCCGGGCGCCTCGACCTGCAGGCGCAGGTGCTCGACCTTCGCGCCCTCGCCGAGCACGAGCTCGGTGACGGCGCCGGTGAGGTACGCCGCGGCGCCTGCGCCGAGGAACAGCTCCTCGATCGCCGCCTCGGCGCCCGCCTCGGCGACGACGAGCGTGCGCGGGAAGGCGGCGACGGGCGCGGCCTCGGGCGCGGTCAGGTGGACGAGCGCGAGCGCGCCCGCCTTCACACCGGGCGGCAGGTAGACGAACGCGCCGTCGTCGAAGAGCGCGGTGTTGGCCGCGACGAAGGCGTGGCCGTCGGCGGGCGCGAGCCGGCCGAGGTGGGGCTTCACCTTGTCGGCCGCCTGCTTCAGGGCGTCCGCGAGCGTGGTCGCGAGCGCGCCAGCGGGCAGCCCGGCGGTGGACGAGAGGTCGGGCCGGAGGCGGCCGTTCACGAAGACGAGCCGGGGTCCGTCGGCGGCCGGGAGCGCCGCGACGGCGCCCGCGACCGGGGCGGGCCGCGCGAACCTCTCCGCGGTGAGCGCGGAGAGGTTCGTGAAGCGCCAGTCCTCGTGCTTCTGCGTCGGGAGGCCGAGCGCCTCGAGCCGCCCCAGCGCCGCCTTCCGCGCGTCGGCGAGCCAGGCGGGCTCGCCCGGCCGCGCGGCGTAGGCCGCGACGAGGCTCTGGTGCGCGGGGGTGGTCACGGCCGGGCTGCCTTCCCGCCGGCCGCGGAGGCAGGGCCCGCGACCTCGGGCTTCTGCCCGGCGACCCAGGCGTAGCCGGTCTTCTCGAGCTCCTCCGCCATCTCCGGCCCGCCGGAGCGGACGATCTTGCCGGCCGCCATGACGTGCACGTGGTCGGGCGGGATGTACTCGAGGAGCCGCTTGTAGTGGGTGACGAGCAGGATGGCGCGGTCGGAGCGGCGGAGCGCGTTCACGCCCTTCGCGACGACGCGGAGCGCGTCGATGTCGAGGCCGGAGTCGATCTCGTCGAGGATCGCGAGGCGGGGCTCGAGCACCGCCATCTGGAAGACCTCGTTGCGCTTCTTCTCGCCGCCGGAGAAGCCCTCGTTCACCGAGCGGCTGCCGAAGGCCGGGTCGAGCTCGACGAGCTTCATCTTCTCCTTGGCGAGCGAGAGGAAGTCCATCGCGTCGAGCTCCTCCTCGCCGCGCGCGCGGCGGACGGCGTTGAGCGCGGTGCGGAGGAAGAAGAGGTTGCCGACGCCCGGGATCTCCACCGGGTACTGGAAGCCCAGGAAGACGCCCTTCGCGGCCCGCACCTCGGGCGCGAGCGCGAGGAGGTCCTCGCCGAGGTAGGTGGCCTTGCCGCCGGTGACCTCGTAGTTGGGCCGGCCCGCGAGCACGCTCGCGAGCGTCGACTTGCCGGAGCCGTTCGGCCCCATGATCGCGTGCACCTCGCCGGGCCGCAGCGTCAGGTTCACGCCCTTCAGGATGTCCTTCTCGCCGATGCGGGCGGTGAGCCCGGCGACCTCGAGCAGCGGCTGCTTCGCGTCCGTCGTCATCGTGACTACCCCACGCTTCCTTCGAGTGACATGCCGAGGAGCTTCTGGGCCTCCACCGCGAACTCCATGGGGAGCTCCTTCAGCACCTCCTTCGCGAACCCGTTCACGATCATCGAGACCGCGTCCTCGTCCGACAGCCCGCGCTGGCGGCAGTAGAAGAGCTGGTCCTCGCTGATCTTCGAGGTGGTGGCCTCGTGCTCGACCTTGGCGGTCGGGTTCTTCACCTCGATGTACGGGAACGTGTGGGCGCCGCAGGTGTCGCCGATGAGGAGCGAGTCACACTGCGAGTGGTTCCGGGCGCCCACCGCCCCCTTCTGCATGCGCACGAGGCCCCGGTAGGTGTTCTGCCCGCGGCCGGCGCTGATGCCCTTCGAGACGATCGTCGACCGGGTGTTCTTCCCGATGTGGATCATCTTCGTGCCGGTGTCGGCCTGCTGCCGGTGGTTCGTGAGCGCGACCGAGTAGAACTCGCCCACGCTGTCGTCGCCCTGCAGGATGCAGGACGGGTACTTCCAGGTGATCGCGGAGCCCGTCTCGACCTGGGTCCAGCTGATCTTCGCGCGGTTCATCGCCTTCCCGCGCTTCGTGACGAAGTTGTAGATGCCGCCCCGGCCCTCGGCGTCGCCGGGGTACCAGTTCTGCACGGTCGAGTACTTGATGTGCGCGCCGTCGAGCGCGACGAGCTCGACGACCGCGGCGTGGAGCTGGTTCTCGTCGCGCTGCGGGGCGGTGCAGCCCTCGAGGTACGAGACGTAGGCGCCCTCGTCGGCGACGAGCAGCGTGCGCTCGAACTGGCCGGTGTCCTTCGCGTTGATGCGGAAGTAGGTCGACAGCTCCATCGGACAGCGCACGCCCTTCGGCACGTAGACGAACGAGCCGTCGGAGAAGACCGCGCTGTTGAGGGCCGCGAAGTAGTTGTCGGTCACCGGCACGACCGAGCCGAGGTACTTCTCCACGAGCGCCGGGTGCTCCCGCACCGCCTCGGAGAACGAGCAGAAGATGATGCCGAGGTCGTAGAGCTTCTTCTTGTAGGTCGTCGCGACCGAGACCGAGTCGAAGACCGCGTCGACCGCGACGCCGGCGAGCCGCTGCTGCTCCACGAGCGGGATGCCGAGCTTGTCGAACGCCCGCTTCAGCTCGGGGTCGACCTCGTCCATCGAGGCGAGCTCCTTCTTCGCCTTCGGCGCCGAGTAGTAGACGATGTCCTGGTAATCGATCTTCGCGTAGTGGACGTTCGCCCACTCCGGCTCCTGCATCTCGAGCCAGCGGCGGTACGCGGCGAGCCGCCACTCGAGCATGAAGGCGGGCTCGTTCTTCTTCTTCGAGATGAGCCGGATGATCTCCTCGGACAGGCCCTTCGGGATCTTGTCCTCGTCGACCTCGGTGACGAAGCCGTACTGGTACTTCTGCTCGGTCAGCTGCTTCAGTTCGTCGGTGGTGCTCATGACGGTGCTCCGATGCGGACGAGCGGGGGATCGGTGGGCGAGGGCGCGGCCTCGCCGGTGGTGGTGGCGCCGTCGCCGGCGCGGTACGGCGCGAGGGCGGCGAGCGAGAGGCCCGCGAGCGCGCCGTGCACCGCGCGCGTGACCGGGTCCCAGCTCGCCTTGGCCGGGCAGGTCTGCTCGATGTCGCAGGCGGCGTGGCCAGGCGTGGAGCAGTCGGTGAAGCCGATGGGCCCCTCGAGGGCCTCCACGATCTCGGCGACGCTGATCTGCTCCGCGGGGCGGGCGAGGCCGTAGCCGCCCCGCCGGCCGCGGGTCGAGGTGACGAGCCCGGCCCGGGAGAGGGCCTTCGCGAGCTTCGACACCGTGGGCTGCGGCACCCGCGACCGCGCCGAGAGCTCCTGGGCGGTGAGCGTCCCCTCGCTCCGCGCGAGGTGCGCGAGGAGCACGATGGCGTAGTCGGTGAGCCTCGACATCCGGATCATGGCTGAGCCCGAGGACCCGGCCGGAAAGCTTCGTGGACGCTTCCGGTCCGGATTCGGGGCCAAATGTAAACGGATCCGGTCCGGATTACCAGCGGGGTTGAGGGCTGCCCGGAACACCCCGTTAGGGCTATCCCGGCTCGACCGCCGCCCGGACGAGCGGACCGTCGACCGCCTCGCCATCGACCTCGGCGTAGAGGTGACCCTCCACGAAGGTGAGGGTCGCCTTCACCCTTCGTTGATCGTGGGCGGCGAGCGCGCCGAGGAGCTCCGGCTCGAGCGCGGCGAGTTCCACCTGCGCGAGCCGCTTCATGCCCGCGGCCTGCGCCTCCGCGACGAACGCCTCCAGGCGCCGCGGCCCGTCGAACAGCACCGCCACGCGCGCGCCGCGGTTCTGGTTCACGTCGCGCTCGATCCGCGCCGGCTCCGGGCGGCCCACGCGCGCGAGCAGCGCGACCCGCCCGTCGAGCGTGGGCGCGAGGAGATCCGGCGCGTCCGGGTCGGACAGGCCCGCCCCGAAGGTGAGCCCCTCGCGCCACAGCCAGCCCGCGGCGACGACGCGGAGCCAGAGCCGCTCGATCGTCTCGGAGGGATGACGCGCCGCGGAGAGCGAGACCTCGTGCTCCTGGCCCTCGTCGGCGTGGACGATGCGCAGCTCGAACCGGTGCAGCGTGGACGGGAGGGCCATGTGGGGGTGTAGGTGGGGGTGTCCCTGGCGCGGGGGATGCGGTGTGGTGGGAGGAGGTCGCTGACTATCGCGAGGCGCGCCCGGCGTCTACACTCGCGGGCGGAGGCTCATCCTCTTGGTGCTCACCGCCACCCTGCTCGCGCTGACGACCCTCGCCGAGCCGAAGCTCCCGCCGAAGCCGACGACGGCCCCGGCGACGGCAGCTCCGTCGTCGACCTCGACCTCGAAGCCCGCCGGGTCCGGCACCGCGAAGCCTGCGGCCGCCGCCCCCGCGAGACCGGCGGCCACCCCGCCCGCGAAGCCCGCCGCCGCACCCCCGCCGGCGACGCCCGCCGTCGCCGCGCCGGTCGCGGACCCCGGCTATCCGGAGTGGGGCACGGCCATCGACGCCGGCATCCCGGGCGGCGTGAACCTCGACGTCCTCTACCGGCCGATGCCCTTCATCCGGCTCTGGGCCGGCCCGGCCTGGAACTACGCCGCGTTCGGCTTCCAGGGTGGCGCGGGCGTCGCGCTCGCCAACTGGGGCATCACCCCGGTGCTCTCGGTCGAGGCCGGGCGCTACTTCTCCACCGACGTCGCGCAGTTCGTGAAGAGCGGCGGCAGCGTGCCGGCCGAGATGAAGCCGCTCCTCCAGAAGATCTCGCTCAACTACGCGGCGGCGCTGCTCGGGTTCGAGTTCGGGAGCCCGCGCGGCTTCTCGTTCGCGCTGCGGCTCGGGCTCGCGCGTCTGTCGCTCGCGACGCACGGCTCCGGCACGTTCACGCAGGACAACGGCCAGGGCGGCACGACCTCGGTGAAGTTCACCGATCCGCGCTTCACGGCGACCGCCCCCGCGCTGAAGCTCGGCTTCCAGTACTGGTTCTAGGGACCCTCCCCATGCGCCGCTCGAAGCCCACGCTCCTCGCCGCCGCGCTGGCCCTCCTCGTGGCCTGCGGCGGGCCGCTCCTCTACGTCGAGGTGACCATCCCCGAGCTCGACGTCACCCTGCCCGGCCAGACGGTGCCCGCGTTCACCGGCACGCCCACGCCGGACATCTCCTGCGGCCCGAACTGCCTCTTCACCGAGCTCGACTACGACCTCGGCGACTCGGTGCCGCTCCTCGGCGAGAAGAACGTCACCGTCGACCTGCGCATGACGCAGATGAACCTGAAGATCGACGCGGGCGTGAACGACCTCGACGGCGTGAAGTCGGTGACCCTGAAGCTCGTCGACCCCGCCGACCCGACGCGGATGATCACCGCCGCCTCCTACTACCGGACGACGCGCCACGTGCAGAGCTTCACCGTGGCCGGCAACGCGAACCTCGACCTCGGCTCCTACCTGCAGGGCACGAAGTTCAAGGGGCGCGCGGAGCTCATCTACGACGCCCAGACGCCGGAGTTCACCGCCACCGTGGGCGCGCGGTTCTCGCTCGTGCTGAAGGTGGACTACGGGACCTACGTCGGTCTCTAGGCCTGCTTCACGAGCCCCAGCACCGCCTCGCCGTGCTCGGCGAGCTTCTTCGGGCCGACGCCGCTGATCTCGCCGAGCGCGTCGAGGTCGCGCGGGCGAGCCTCGGCGATCGCGGCGAGCGTCGCGTCCGGGAACACCACGTAGGCCGGGACCCCCTTCGCGCGCGCGGTCGTGCTCCGCCAGGCGCGCAGGGCCTCGAAGAGGTCCGCGGCGTCCGGGTCGCCCTGAACATCCCTCGTCTCCGGGCCCGCTTCGCGGGCCCTACGCTCGGGATGAGCGGGGGAGGACGAGCGGCGTGACCGTGACCGCCCCTTCCCCGGCACCGGCGGCGCCGACGCCATGATCTCCGCGCCGGTGCACCGGTCGCAGGCGTCGCCGCAGGGCTCGGCGTCCTCGCCGAAGTGGCCCACGAGCGCGGCGTGCCGGCAGCCCTCGCCCTCGGCGAGCCGGAACATCGCCCGCACCTGCGCGCGCTGCCAGCCCGCGACCTCGGCGTCCTCGCCGTCGAGGAGCCGCTCCCAGCTCATCACGTCGGCCCACGAGTAGAGCATCACGACGTCGGAGGGCTTCCCGTCGCGGCCGGCGCGGCCGATCTCCTGGTAGTAGGCCTCGATCGTGCGCGGGAGGTCCCGGTGCACGACGTAGCGGATGTCCGGCTTGTCGATGCCCATCCCGAACGCCACCGTCGCGACGACCACGTCGAGCGCCCCCGCCTGGAAGGCGTCCTGCACCCGGGCGCGCTGCTCGGGCTCGAGCCCGGCGTGGTAGGCCTCCGCGCGGATGCGGTGGCCGCGCAGCATCGTCGCGATCTCCTCGGTGGACTTGCGCGACAGGGCGTAGACGATGCCGCTCTCCCCGCGCCGCGCCCGGACGATGCGCAGGATCGCCTCCCGCGCGGTGACGCCCTCGCCCTTCTTCATGGCGTGGATGCGCAGGTTCTTCCGGAGGAAGGAGCCCTTCACGACGAGCGGGTCCTTCATCGCGAGCTGCCGGGCGATGTCGCGGACGACCTCGGGCGTCGCGGTCGCGGTGAGCGCGAGCACCGGCGCGCCGAAGCGCTCGCGCAGCCCGGCGAGGTTGCGGTAGGCGGGGCGGAAGTCGTGGCCCCAGGCGCTGATGCAGTGAGCCTCGTCGACCGCGAGGAGCGAGAGCTTCACGCCCTCGAGCGCGCTCCCCACCGAGGCCTCGAGCCCCTCCGGCGCCGCGTAGAGGAGCTCGAGCTCGCCGCGGCGGAGCGCGCGCACGCGGTCGCGGCGCTCCTCCGGCGCGAGGCTCGAGTTGAGGAACGCCGCGCGCAGGCCCACCCGCGACATCGCGTCGACCTGGTCCTTCATGAGCGCGATGAGCGGCGAGATGACGAGGGTCGTGCCGCCGAGGAGCCGCGCCGGGATCTGGTAGGTGAGCGACTTCCCGGCGCCGGTCGGCATCACGCCGACGCAGTCGCGCCCCTTCAGCACCGCCTCGACGATGGGCGCCTGCCCCGGCCGCCAGGCGGCGTGGCCGAAGGTCGCGCGCAGGACCTCGCGGGCGCGCTCGGCGGCCTCGCCGGGCGGGATGGCCGGCGGCGCCCCGAGCGGGAGCGAAGCCTGCTCGCGGCGGGGCGGCGTGGCCTCGAGCTCGCGCGCGAGCGCGCGCAGGAGATCGATGGAGGCCGGCGTGAAGAGCGCGGGCCGCGCCCGCCAGCGGGCGCGGAGCGCCGTCAGGCGCTCGAGACACGAGCGGCGCGCCTCGGAGGTCCGATCACCGCCCCGCCAGTCCTGGCCGAGCGCGGCGATCTCCTCGTCGAGGGCGCGCCGATCCTGCGTCTCGTCGCTCAAGTCTCCCCGTCCCGGGCGGCCTCGTCGTCTCCGCCCATGCGGAGCGTAGTCCCTCGCTGCGACAGCAGCGAGGGACGGAGACGAGGCACGCCCGCGCGGGACTACTTCCCGACCTTCGCGTCCTCGACGATGACCGGGTACGGGTGGCCCGTCCCGAAGTCCTTGTCGACCTGGACCTTGCCCTTCACGACGACGACGTCGCCCACGTTCACCTTCTCGTTCGTGGTGACGGTGAGGTCGTTCGTGTTGGCGGCGCCGGTGCCGTCGCGGAGGTGGAGCCAGTTGCGGCCCATGATGCCCTCGTTGAACTTCACGACCTTGCCGCGGACCGAGACGGGCTTGTCCTTCAGCGCGGCGCGCTGCGCGTGGACCTCGGCGATCGTGCGGGCGTCCGCGCCGGTGGCCTTGTCGACCTTCACGTCGCCGACGTCGGGCACGTTGGCCGCGGCCGCGTGCTGCGCCGCCATGTCGGGCATCCCGCCCGTGGGCGCGCCGCCCATGCCGGGGGGCGGCATGCCGCCCATGCCGCCCGGGGGCATCCCGCCGGTCGGCGGCGGGCCGCCCTGCGCGTGCGGCACGGCCGGCGAGCCGCCGAGCGAGCCGAAGTACACGAGCGCGAACTTGCGGTTGAGGGTCTTCGACTCGAAGTCCTTCATCGGGATCGCGCCCGCGACGGTGACCTCGGTGCCGACGGCGGCGTCGGTCTTCGGGACGGCGGTCCAGGTCTCGCCCTGGGCGGCGGCGATCTTGAGGTAGCTGTAGGGCGGCGCATCGAGCTTCTCGAGCACCTTGCCCTTCACCTCGGTCATCCCGGCGGGCGGGGCCGGCATCGCCGCGGTGGGGGCGGCGGCCGTCGTGACGGGCTCCTGCTTCTTGCACGCGGCGAGCGCCAGCGCGGCGAGGACGACGGTGGACAGGCGACGCATCTTGAACTCCTGGGAGTGGGTCAGGCGGTTGCGGGGACCGCTTTATAACTCAGGTGGACGGGGTTTCGATCCCGCCGGGGGGGCCTTTTCGGTAAGGGGGCGACGCAACCCTTGCGTCCGTCCCCGTAAACGACCGGAGACCTCGAAAGCCCTGCGCGCCCCGTGCGGCGTTCAGCCGCGGAGCCGCCAGCCGGACCGCAGGATGGCGTACGCGGCGCCGGTCGCGACGACCGCGAGGAGGCCCAGCGCCAGGAGGCCCGCCCAGGGCGAGGCGTCGGACACGCCGAGCATCCCGTACCGCAGCCCGTCCACCATGTAGAAGACCGGGTTCCAGAGCGTGAACGCGCGCAGGCCCGGCGGGAGCATGTCGACCGAGTAGAAGACGCCGCCGAGGAAGGTGAGCGGCGTGATGATGAAGGTCGGCACCACGTTCACCTGCTCGAAGCTCTTCGCCCAGAT
The DNA here is from genome assembly GCA_046351695.1 of Anaeromyxobacter sp. Taxonomy (GTDB): domain Bacteria; phylum Myxococcota; class Myxococcia; order Myxococcales; family Anaeromyxobacteraceae; genus Anaeromyxobacter. The sequence goes on from JAXLYA010000008.1 coordinate 334,670, forward strand.
GGCGGTGATGAGCCCCACCGACGCGAAGCCGATCGCGGCGAGGAGCAGCAGCCCGAGCGCGAGCAGCGGGTGCGCGAGCTGGAAGCCCTCGAAGACGCCGGCGACGAGCCAGGTGACGCCGCCGACGATGAAGCCACGGAAGACCGCCGCGGCCACCATGCCCACCAGGATCTCCGCGTAGGCGAGCGGCGAGACGAGGAGGTCCACGATGGTGCCCTGCAGCTTCATCACGAACATCGAGGAGGCGGTGTTGAGGTAGGCGTTCGTGACGACGCCGAGCGCGACGAGGCCGGGCACGATGAACTGTGCGTACGGCACGCCGTGGATCTCCTTCAGGCGCCCGCCGAGCGACCAGCCGAACACCACGAAGTAGAGCGCGGTCGTGACCACCGGGGAGAGCACGGTCTGCCCGGGGACCCGCAGGAACCGGCGGGTCTCCTTCGCGACGAGGGTGCGGAGGCCGACGCCGATCACGCCGCGTCCCTCCCGCCCGAGACGAGCCGGACGAAGACGTCCTCGAGCGTGGTGCGGCGGGTCTCGGCGTCCTTCACCTCGAGCCCCGCGGCCTGGGCGGCGCGCAGCGCCGGGCCGAGCTGCGCGGAGCCCCCCGCCTCGATCGAGAGCACGGCGCCGCCGGCCTCGAGCCGCGCGCCGAGCTCGGCGAGCGCCGGCGGGAGCGCGGCGGCCGGGCGCTCGAGCACGAGCCGGAACGTCCTGCCCCCGTAGCGGCGGAGCAGCGCCTCCTTCTCCTCGACCACCACGAGCTTCCCGTGGTCGATGACGCCGACCCGGTCCGCGAGCTCCTCCGCCTCCTCGAGGTAGTGCGTCGTGAGGACCACGGTCGTGCCGCGGGCGCGCAGCGTCCGGACGTAGGCCCACAGGGAGCGGCGGAGCTCCACGTCGACGCCCGCGGTCGGCTCGTCGAGGAAGAGCACCTTCGGCTCGTGGACGAGGGCCTTCCCGATGAGGAGGCGGCGCTTCATGCCGCCGGAGAGCGCGCGGGTGTTCTCGCCCCGCTTCGAGGCGAGGTCGAGCGCGGTCAGGATCTCCTCGAGCCGGGCGTCGGCGAGGCGGAGGCCGAAGTACCCGGCCTGGAAGCGGAGCGTCTCCTCGACGGTGAGGAACGGGTCGAAGTTGAGCTCCTGCGGCACGAGGCCGATCGCCCGGCGGGTGAAGCGATAGTCCCTGACGACGTCCTTCCCGAGCACGGTCACGGTGCCGGCGGTCGCGCGCAGGAGGCCCGCGACGATCGAGATGAGCGTGGTCTTTCCGGCGCCGTTCGGGCCGAGGAGCGCGAAGATCTCGCCGTCCCGCACGTCGAGGTCGACGCCGTCGACGGCCGTGAAGCCCTTGAACCGCTTCGAGACCTGCTGGATGGAGACGACCGGGGGGGCGGTCACGCGGGCCCGAACATAGCGGAAAGCGGGCGGGCGTGCAGGCGGGGCTTCAGGCCTCGGCCACGACGGCGATCGAGATCCGGAGCCCCGGCACGCGCACCGGGAGCTTCGCCCCCTGGCGCGCGGGCGGGTCGGACGGGAACCACCGCCGCCACTCCTCGTTCATGCCCGGGAAGTCGTCCTCGTCCGCGAGGATCACGGTCGCGCTGACGACCTTCTCGAGCGAGCTGCCGGCGGCTTCGAGGATCGCGGCGACGTTCTTCAGGCACTGCCGCGTCTGCTCCTGGATGGTCTCGCCCACGAGGGCGCCCGTGGCCGGGTCGGCGGGGGCGGTGCCGGAGACGAACACAAGCCCGGCCGCCTTGACGGCCTGGCTGTAGGTGGGCGGCGGGCGGGCGGCGAGGGGCGTCGAGACGATCTGTCGGGGCATGCCGCCATCCTGGACGCAAGGCGCGGGCGGCGTCCGCCACCCTTCCGAGGCGGTGCCCTCGCGGGCCGGCCGCCCCCGTAACGGATCGGGCGCCCCCGAGACCGTCCTCGCGTGAGCCCGGCCCTCCCCGTCACCTTCCGCGAGGCCACCCCCGCCGAGCTCCCGGCGCTGGTGCGCATCGACGACGACGCCGCGACGCTCTTCGAGGAGGCCGGGCTCCGCTTCTCGGGGCCCGCGATCGAGGCGTTCGTCGAGGCGGAGTACGAGCGCTGGCGCCGGGCGGCGGAGGCCCACCGGGTCGAGCTCGCGGTCGAGGCCACGGGCGAACCGGTCGGGTTCATCGCGCTCGGGTACGTCGACGGCCGGCCCCACCTCGACCAGCTCTCGGTCGTGCGCGCCTGGATGCGCCGCGGCGTCGGGCGGGCGCTGCTCGCGCGGGCGGTGGCCTGGAGCGAGCGCGCGGGTGAGCTCTGGCTCACGACCTACGCGCACCTCCCCTGGAACGCGCCGATGTACGAGCGCGCGGGGTTCATGCGCGTCGAGGAGTCGCGCTGCGGCCCCGAGCTGCGCGCGATCCTCCGCGCGGAGCGCGCCGCGCTGCCGAGGCCCGAGGCGCGGGTCGCGATGGTGCGCAGGCGCGGGTGAGCCTAAGGGGACTCCTCGTCCATCGCGGACCTGAACGCGGCCTGCGCCGCGCGGGCCGCCTCCTGCGCGACCCGCGCGCCGCGGGACACGGCGTCGCCTGCCTCGCTGGCCTTGCCCGCGAGGCGCTTGCGGGTCTCGGCGCCGGACCGCGGCGCGAGGAGGAGCGCCACCGCGGCGCCGACCGCCGCGCCGCCCAGGAACGCGAGGAGCACCGTCACGCCGCCGTAGCCGCCGTCGTTCTCCCTCACGGCGACACCTCTCCGGGCGCGGCGGGCCCGGCGGGCGGCTCCGGCTCCGCGGCCCCGTCGCCGCGCTGCTCCGCGAGCGCGCGCATCGCCGCCGAGAGGGCCGGCCCCACCGAGGCGGCGAGGGCCGAGGCGACCTTCACCGAGCCCTCGACCTTGCCGGCGAGCGCGTCCACCCGGTTCGCCGCGGAGGTCGCCACCTCGAGCGCGCGATCGATCCGCTGGCCCGTGCTCTCGAGGGTCCGCTCGAGCGTGCGGAGGGTGGAGCGGAGCTGCAGCAGCACGGGCACGGTCGCGCCCACGGCCACGGCCACCAGCACCAGGATGGCCGTCATCAGGCTCTCGGTCGACATTGGTTCCCTCCGGGCCCGGTCAGGCGTGCCGGTGCGCCGTGGGCAGGCCCAGCCGCGCGACCGTCTCCCGCTCGAAGTCCACCTCGATGAGCACCGCCGGCGCGTCGCCGACGACGGCGCCGTCGTGGCCGGGCTCGATCGCGACGACCTGGGGCGCCACGAGGTCGAGGCGGCAGCCGTCGGGGTAGTCGATGCGGATCGCGCCGCTGACGAGGAAGCCGACGTGGCCGTGCGTGCAGAGGTCCGTCCCGACCTTCGGCCTCATGTCCACCGACCAGCGGAAGCCCGGCGGATACACGATGCGCTTCACCCGGGCGTCCCAGGCCCGGCCGATCTCCACCCGCACGTCGCCCACGTCGCTGCGCGTGGCGCCGCGCACGGGCGCGAGCGGGGCGGCCCGGGGCCGGAGGGGCCTGGCCGGTCGCCGGGGCGTGGCCCGCTTTGCCTTCTTCACCTTCTTCTTCGAGGGCGCTCTCGCCATCGTTCGTCCTCCGCGGGCGGTTGGGCCAGGTCGAAGCCCTGCCTGCGAGCCTTTCACGCCCGGGACCGGGTCGGCAAGGGCGAGCGGCAAGGAAGGCCGCGTGCCCGCAGGGTCGGCTCCCGGCGCAGACATCTGCGCGTGGGGGGCAGGGCGGCGGCCGCGGGCCGGCGCAGACATCTGCGCGTGGGGGGCAGGCGGGGTCCGCGAGCCCCAGAGGTCCGCCGTTCGTCCGGTAGGTCCGCGGACCGGCCGGCTGCAATCATCAGATCAGCCCTGAGCCCCAGCCGGATCGTGCGGTTCCACTGTCAGACCGGGGTGGCAGGATCGCGGGCATGGACGCGTGCGCGGCCAGCGAGCTCGTCAGCGGGACGGCACCGGAGATCACTCCGGGTGACGAACCGGCGGGCGCCGCCTCGAACGACATCGTCCGCCGAGATCCGCTCGGCGATCGCTGGGACCTGCGAGCGCCCCGGTGGGACCTCCCGTCCTTCACGCTGTTCGAGCTGCGCGAGCTCTGGGCGCGCGGCGACGGCGGGCTCGAGAAGTACGAGAGGGCTCTCGCCCAGGGCTCCCGCATGTTGCGGGCCCTGCAGCTCAGCCGGGCCGCGGTGCTGGCCAAGTTCACGGAAGGTCACCGGCTCGGTCGGATGGGCTTCTCGAACCTGGGTGACTTCACCGAGAACCTGCTCGGCATCCGCCGCCGCGCGGCGCAGGTGGAGGTGCAGCTCTCGAAGGAGCTGCGCACGCGGCCGCTCCTCAAGGCCGCGGTGCACGCGGGCACGGTGAGCTCTTCCGCGGCGCTCGCGGTGCTGCCGGTCACGCCAGGGGACGACGAGGCCCTGTGGGTCGAGCGCGCGGCGGAGCTGCCGGTGCGCCGGCTCAGGCAGGAGGTGAAGCGGGCGCTCACGGGGCGGAAGGCGCTCGAGGAGAACAAGCCGCCTTCGGGACCGGTGACCGCGGAGGAGAAGCCGGAGCCCCTCGCGTCCGAGGAACCCCTCACCTCCGACCCGGCGGAAGAGCCCTGGCTGGAGCTCGACGTTCCGATCACGGATGCCGGCAGCGAGAGGGTCCACAAGGCCCTCGCCCTCGCCGGCCAGCTCGTCGAGAGCCCGCATCGGTTCGTCCAGCTCGAGGCGCTCGCGCAGGAGTTCCTCTCCGAGCACCCCGGCGACCCCGGGGACGTTAAGGCGGCGGACCTCGCCGTCGATCGGAGGCTGAACCCGCTCGACCTCCCGACGAAGCGCGACGCCGCAGAGGCGAAGCTCGAGTCGGAGACCTCCTCCTGGGAGTTCCTCGAGCCCGTCGTGCCGGTCCCCGCCCTCGAGCTCGATCCCTTCGACGGCGCCACCGACGAGGATCTGTACGGGACCGTGGTCGGGCTCTCCCAGGAGATCAAGAGCTGGGAGGATCTCATCGGGTTCTGCTCGGCGGTCGTGAAGGGCGCCCGGATCCACAAGGAGGCCGGCTTCGTCGACTTCCGTCACTACGCGACCGAGCGGCTCGGGGTTCCGGCCCGGACCATCGAGACCCGGGCCGCGCTCGAGAAGCACCTCTGGGAGAAGCCCGAGCTCCGGGTCGCGAAGGAGATGGGGTTGACGTACTCGAAGCTC
>JAXLYA010000009.1:0-117500 GCA_046351695.1 Anaeromyxobacter sp.
CTTCGTGAGGATCCCGCCGAGCTCCTCGAGCGAGGCGACGGCGCGGGTGGCGAGGTTCGAGCTCGGGCAGATCTCGAGCACGATGCCGCGCTCGCGGAGGAGATCCATCACCCGCTCGTCCTGCGCGGCGGTGATGCCGTGGCCGATGCGATTCGGCTCGAGCACCTCCACGACGGCGCGTACGCCCTCGGGGCCGGTGCCGGCGGTCTCGCCGGTGTGGACGGTGGTCTTGAGGCCGGCGGCGCGGGCGCGCTCGAAGAGCGCCCGGTAGCGGGCGAGCTCCTTCGGCTGGGTCTCGAGCGCGTTCTTCTCGGTGCCGGCGAGGTCGATGCCGACGACGCCGCGGCGGCGGTACTTGATGGCCTTCTCGACGATGATCTCGTTGAGCTTGAGGTCGAACTCGCGGGCCAGGCAGAAGAGCAGGCCGGCCCGCACGCCGTACTCGAGCACCGCGCGGTCCATGCCGCGCAGCGCGGCGTGGATGATGTGGTCGAGGTCGCGCTCGCCGCCGACGTTGCGCTTCATCGGGTTGAAGCGCAGCTCGATGAGCGAGACGCGGGAGGAGCGGTACTCCTTGCCGATGACCTCGTAGACGCTCCGCTCCATCGCCTGGGGCGAGGACTGGATGCGCTCCGTCCACTGGTGGAGCACCGCGAGGTACTCGTCGAGCGAGCCGACCTTGCCGGGCCGGGCCGAGATGAGCTCCTTGAACTCCCAGTAGTCGGCGACCGGCAGCTTGAAGCCCTGGTCGTGGGCGATGGACCAGAGCACGTGGGGCGCGACGGCGCCGCCGACGTGGATGTGGAGGTCGCTGAGCTCGCGGGCCAAGGGGTTCTCCGGACGGGGGGCTGCGGGGCTACACGGCTACGGGGCTTCGGGGACGCCGAGGGAGAGGCCGCAGTCCGGGCAGTCGGTGGCGCCCGGGGAGAGCCGGAAGACGTGGCCGCAGGCCGGGCAGGTGACGTCGGCCTCGGCGTCGAGGGCGATGCCGGCCTCGCCGCGGGCGGCGGCCTGGACGGCCTCCGGGTCGCCGAGCAGGTTCACCCAGTCGCTCCCGAGCGCCTCGGCGGCGGCCTCGACCTGCTCCGCCGGGACGTACAGGTTCCAGAGCGGCTGCGCGCGCTGCTCGGGCGTCGCGGCCGGCACGCGCTCCATCTCGGGCGCGAGGCCGCGCTCCTCGAGGAGCGTGTGGAGCTCGCGGATCTGGGAGAACTGCTCGCGGCGCAGGAGCTTCAGCCCCTCCCCCTCGGCGGCGCAGGTGACGCAGGCGCCGGCCTCGTCGAGGGGCGTGCCGCAGGGACGATCGCCGCGCGGGTTCGGGCAGGTGTGGTCCATCGGGGTCTCCTCCAGGCGCGGTTCGGCTTCGAGGAACGCGGTGGATGTTAGCCGGTCCCGCCGCGCCGCGCCGCCGGTATACTCCACCGCCTCATGATCATCGACGGCAAGATCATCGCGGCGAAGGTGCGCGCCGAGGTCGCGGAGCGGGTGAAGGCGATGAAGGCCCGCGGCATCTCGCCCGGCCTCACGGTCGTGCGCGTGGGCGACGACCCGGCGTCCGAGGTCTACGTCCGCGGCAAGCGCCGGGACTGCGAGGAGGTCGGGATCCACTCGGTGGAGCACCACCTCGCCGCGACGACCACGCAGGCGGAGCTCCTGTCGCTCGTCCACCGGCTGAACGCCGACCCCGCCGTGCACGGCATCCTCGTACAGCTCCCGCTCCCGAAGGGGCTCGACGAGCGCGCGGTGCTCGACGCCATCTCCCCCGCGAAGGACGCCGACGGCTTTCACCCGTTCAACGTCGGCGCGCTCTCGATCGGCATCCCCGGCGTCCCCCGCCCCTGCACGCCGGCCGGCGTGATGCGGATGCTGGAGGAGGCGAAGGTCGACCCGAAGGGCAAGCGCGCCATCGTGATCGGCCGCTCGAACATCGTGGGGAAGCCCATGGCCGCGATGCTCCTCGAGCGCCACGCCACGGTGACCATCGCCCACTCGCGCACCGAGGACCTCCCGGGCGAGGTCGGCCGCGCCGACATCGTGGTGGCCGCGATCGGCAAGGCCGAGCTCGTGAAGGGCGCGTGGATCAAGCCGGGCGCGGTCGTCATCGACGTGGGGATGAACAAGCGCGCCGACGGGAAGCTCGTCGGGGACGTCGAGTTCACCGAGGCGGCGAAGCGGGCCGCGGCGATCTCGCCCGTGCCGGGCGGGGTCGGCCTCATGACCCGCGCCATGCTCCTCGTGAACACGCTCGACCTCGCGGCGAAGGGCGCCGCGTGACGGTGGCCGCCGGGCGCGCCGCGCCCGCGGCGGCCGCGGCGCTGGCGACCCTCGCCGCCTGCTGCGGGTCCCCGGACTTCACGGTCCGCAGCGCCGAGGCCCTCCACCCGGGGCCCGCGGCGGTCTCGCTGGACGCGCCGGACGTGCGGGCGCTCCACCTCGCCGACTTCGGGAAGCCCGGCTGCCAGCAGGACGCCGTCGCGGCCGGCGTCGCCGCCGCCCACGCCCGCGCCCCGTTCGACGTGGCGCTCGTCCCGGGCGACCTCGTGTACGAGTGCGGCCCGGACGCCACCCTCCTCGGCGCCGCAGCGTGCGCCTTCGCCCCCGACGACGCCACGGTCGCCCCGGGCTACACGCCGCCCGACGACCCGGCGTTCGCCCGGTTCGAGGCGCCGCTCGCCCCGCTCGCGCGGGCGCCCTCCCCGGTGGCGTTCCACCTCGGCCTCGGCAACCACGACGTCTCGACCTCCGGGTCCTGCGGGAAGACCTCCGACCGCGACGCGGAGGCGCGCACGAAGGCCTGCCTCGCCGTCGCGCGCCGGACGGCGGTCTGGAACCTCCCGGGCCGCCACCACGCCGCCGGGCACGGGTCGGCGCGGTTCCTCTTCGTGGACACGAACCTCCTCGAGACCGACTACGGCGGGTTCCGGTTCGAGGACGAGGTGGCGTTCGTCGCCGCGGAGGCGTCCGGCTGCCGGGCAGACGCCTGCGAGGCGGAGCCGGGCGGGTGCGGGAAGCCCTGGTGCTTCCTCCTCGGGCACCACCCGGCCGCCACGGCCGGCAGCCACGCGGGCGAGATCGCGGACGGGCGCTACCAGGCGCGCGTGGCGGCGCTCCTCGCCGCCGGCCAGGGCCGGATCCGCGCCTGGCTCGGCGGCCACGACCACGACCTGCAGCACCTGCGCGCCCCGTCCGGGCTGGACGTCTTCGTGTCGGGCGCCGGCGCGCGCGTCCGCTCGCTCGAGCGCTTCGAGGCCCCCGAGCCCGCAGGGACCCGGCGGCTGTTCGCCACGGTTCACTGGGGGTACGGCGTGCTCGAGGCCTCGCCCGCGGGGTGGCGCTACCGGTTCGAGTCGGAGCGCGGGGAAGCCCTGTACTGCTGCGCGGCGGCCGGGCCGGGGCGGTGCGAGCCGGCCGCGTGCGCCGCGCCCTGAGCGGATCCGGCCAGGCCCGGGACGCACCGTGATCACGGCACACGCTGAAGCGCCCGTTTTATCGCTTGAATCCGGGGGCTCCCGCCTGTAACGGGAGGGCCAGCGAAGCCCGCCGGCGCACCTTGACCGGGGGGTCCGCAGAAGTAGAATCCGCCCGCCTTTCGACCAGAGCCGTAGAAACCGCCGCCCGCCACCGAAGCCCCCCGCAGGCCCCGAGGCTACAGCCGCCATGGCGCTCCGCACCCCGCTCTACGACACGCACGTCCGCGCCGGCGCCCGGATGGTGGAGTTCGCCGGCTGGGACATGCCGGTGCAGTACGCCGGCATCCTGGAGGAGCACGAGGGCGTCCGCACGCGCGTCGGGCTCTTCGACGTCTCGCACATGGGCGAGGTGATCTTCCGCGGGCCGAAGGCGCTCGAGGCGGTGCAGCGCCTCTTCACGAACGACCTCTCGAAGGTCGTCGACGGCCAGGCGCAGTACGGCTGCCTCTGCCGCGACGACGGCGGCATCGTGGACGACGTGATCGTCTACCGGCGCGCCGCGGACGACCTCCTCGTCTGCGTGAACGCGGCGAACCGCCAGAAGGACTTCGACTGGCTCGCCTCCCACGCCGGCGGCGCCGACGTGAAGAACGAGTCGGACGACTGGGGCCAGATCGCGGTGCAGGGCCCGCTCGCCGCCCAGCTCCTGCAGCGGATCACGAACGTCAACCTATCCGCGGTGAAGACCTACCGCTTCGCCGACGGCGAGGTCGCCGGGGTGCGCTGCATCGTGGCGCGCACCGGCTACACCGGCGAGGACGGCTTCGAGCTCTTCTGCCCGTCGAAGGACGCGGCCCGCCTCTGGGACGCGGTCATGGAGGCCGGCGCCCACGAGAAGATCCAGCCGGCCGGCCTCGGCGCGCGCGACTCGCTCCGCCTCGAGATGGCCTACCGCCTCTACGGCTCCGACATGGACGACCACACCACCCCGCTCGAGGCCGGGCTGGGCTGGGTGGTGAAGCTCGACAAGGGCGACTTCATCGGCAGGGCCGCGCTCGCCCGCCAGAAGGAGCAGGGGCTCTCGAAGAAGCTCGTCGGCTTCGTCATGACCGAGAACGGCATCGCCCGGCACGGCTACCCCGTGCTGCACGAGGGCCGGAAGGTCGGCGAGGTCACGAGCGGCACCCGCAGCCCGAGCCTCAAGGTGCCGGTGGGCCTCGCCTACGTGCCCCCCGCCCTGGCCGGCGAGGGCTCGACCTTCGCGGTCGAGATTCGCGGCAAGGCCACCGCCGCGAAGGTCGTGAAGACCCCGTTCTACGTGCGTCACTGAATTCGATCACCGAGCTTCGATCACGGGGGCGCTGCATCCGGACGCCCGCCTCTCAACGAACCGCCTGGAGACGAACATGGACTTCCCCGAGGACCTCCGTTACACGCGCGAGCACGAGTGGACGAGGAAGAAGGGCTCGAACCTCGTCGTCGGCATCACCGACTTCGCGCAGGACTCCCTGGGCGACGTGGTGTTCGTCGAGCTGCCCGCCGTGGGCGACGCCGTGAAGAAGGGCGAGTCGTTCGGCGTCGTCGAGTCGACGAAGGCCGTGTCCGAGCTGTTCGCCCCCGTCAGCGGCAAGGTCGTGGAGGTCAACGACCCCCTCACCGACGCGCCCGAGACCATCAACTCGGACCCGTACGAGGAGGGCTGGATGATCGTCATCGAGCCGACCGACGCGTCCGAGGCCGACGCCCTCATGGACGCGAAGACGTACCGCGAGTTCGTCGAGGAGCAGGAGTAAGTCCTTGCGCTACCATCCCCACACGCCCGAGGACATCCGGGCGATGCTCGACGCCACCGGGGCGACGAGCCTGGACGATCTGTTCCGCTCGATCCCCGAGCGCCTGCGGCTGAGCCGGCCGCTCGACCTGCCGCCCGCGCTCGACGAGGTCTCCCTCTTCGCGGAGTTCCAGCGGCTCGCGGCGAAGAACGTCGCGGCCCACCCGCCGTTCGCGGGCGCCGGCGCGTACCCGCACCACGTGCCGCCGGTGGTGGACCAGCTCCTCCTCCGCGGCGAGTTCTTCACGGCCTACACGCCGTACCAGCCGGAGATCTCGCAGGGCACGCTGCAGGCGCTCTTCGAGTGGCAGACCTACGTCTGCCTCCTCACCGGGATGGACGTCTCGAACGCGTCGCTCTACGACGGCGCGTCCGCGATGGCCGAGGCCGCGCTCATGGCGCGCCGCCTCACCGGCCGGAAGAAGATCGTCGTCTCGGCGGCGGTGCACCCCGAGTACCGGAAGGTCCTCGCGACCTACCTGCGCGCGGGTCACACGGCCATCGTCGAGGTGCCCTTCGGCGCCGACGGCCGCACCGACCTCGCCGCGCTCGAGAAGGCGACCGACGCCGACACCGCCGCGGTCATCGTCGGCTACCCCGCCTTCACCGGCGTGGTGGACGCGCTCCCCGAGGCCGCCGCCATCGCGAAGAAGGCCGGCGCCCTCACCGTGTCGGTCACGAACGAGGCCGTCGCGCTCGGCGCGCTCCAGGCCCCGGGCGCCCTCGGCGCCGACGTGGCCGTCGGCACGTTCCAGAGCTTCGGCAACCCGGTCCAGTTCGGCGGCCCCGCGCCCGGCTTCTTCGCCGCGCGCGAGGAGCACCTCCGGCAGCTGCCCGGCCGCGTGGCCGGCGCCACCGTCGACAAGCAGGGCCGGCGCGGCTTCGTGCTCACCCTCTCGACGCGCGAGCAGCACATCCGCCGCGAGAAGGCGACCTCGAACGTCTGCACCAACGCGGGCCTCTGCGCCCTCGCCGCGACGATGCACCTGTCGCTCCTCGGCAAGAAGGGGCTCGCCGAGCTCGCGAGGATCAACTTCGCGCGGGCGCGGCTCCTGAAGGACGCGATGGCGAGGGTCGGCGTGAAGCCGGTCTTCTCCGCGCCGGGCTTCAACGAGATCGCCTTCGACGTCGGCGACGCCGAGGCGGTGGTCGCCCGGCTCGCGAAGAAGGGCATCGTGGCCGGCGCGCCGCTCGGGCGCTGGTACCCCGGCCAGCCGTGGTCGAAGGGCGCCCTGCTCTCGGTCGCCACCGAGGTCCACACGCCGGAGCTCATCGAGCTGTTCGCGCGCGAGGTGAAGGGTTAGCCATGGCCAACGCGACCGGCTGGAAGCCCACCATGAACGAGGGCGCGGGCGGGGGCTCCCGCGACGACGTCGGCGTCGGCGGGGCGACCCGCGGCATCGCCTACGAGGAGAAGCTCGTCTTCGAGCAGGGCTCGCCGGGGCGCTCCGGCGTCTCGCTGCCGCCCCCGGGCGGCAAGGCCGAGCCCGCCTCCGAGCTGCCCGCGGCGCTCCTGCGCGCCGAGGTGGCCGGGATGCCCGAGCTCTCCGAGCTCGAGGTGGTCCGCCACTTCACCCGCCTCTCGGCGTGGAACCACGGCATCGACACCGGGTTCTACCCGCTCGGCTCCTGCACCATGAAGTACAACCCGAAGTCGAGCGAGGCGCTCGCGCGCCTGCCCGCCTTCGCGAACGCGCACCCGCTCGCGGCGCCCGAGCTCGTGCAGGGCTCGCTCGAGCTCATGTACGGCCTCGAGCGCGCGCTCTCCGAGATCGCCGGCATGGACTCGACGACCCTGTCGCCGGCCGCCGGCGCGCAGGGCGAGCTCACCGGGCTCATGCTGATCCGCGCCTACCACGAGGCGCGCGGCAACCCGCGCAAGAAGGTGCTCATCCCGGACACCGCGCACGGCACGAACCCGGCCTCCTCGGCGCTCAACGGGTACGACGTCGTCCCGGTCGCCTCCGGCGAGGACGGCAAGCTGCACCCCGACGCGGTGCGGGCGGTGATGGACGAGGACGTCGCCTGCATCATGATCACGAACCCGAACACGCTCGGGATCTTCGAGAGCCACATCGCGGAGATCGCCGAGATCGTGCACGCGAAGGGCGGGCTCGTGTACGGCGACGGCGCGAACATGAACGCGCTGCTCGGCGTGGCGCGCCCCGGCGACATGGGGTTCGACGTCATCCAGTACAACCTGCACAAGACCTTCGCGACGCCGCACGGCGGCGGCGGCCCGGGCTCCGGCCCGGTCGCGATGAAGGCCAGCCTCGCGCCGTACCAGCCGCTCCCGGTGGTCGTGAAGGAGGGCGAGCAGTACCGCCTCGTCACGGACCCGAAGGAGCGCCCGCAGACCGTCGGCAAGGTCCGCGAGTGGTGGGGCAACTCCGGCATGTTCGTCCGGGCCTGGGCGCTCATCCGCGAGTACGGCCCGGAGGGCGTGGCCCTCACCGGCCGCCTCGCCGTGCTGAACGCGAACTACGTCCGGGCGAAGCTGCGCGACGTCTTCCACCTGCCCTACGAGACCGACTCGCTGCACGAGGTGGTCTTCGACGACGACGCCCAGAAGGCGAACGACGTCACGACGATGGACATCGCGAAGCGGCTCATCGACCACGGCTTCCACCCGCCCACCATCTACTTCCCGCTGGTGGTGCACGGCGCGCTCATGATCGAGCCGACGGAGACCGAGTCGAAGGAGGCCATCGACGGCTTCATCGCCGCGATGCGCGCCATCGCCGAGGAGGCGAAGACCGACCCGGCGGCGCTCAAGGCCTCGCCGCAGAAGCCTGTGCGCCAGCGGCTCGACGAGACCCGCGCGGCGCGCAAGCCCGTCCTGCGCTGGAAGCCCGGGATGTCCTTCGACTCCGGCCTGCCTTCGGCAGGCCTACGCTCAGGATGAGCGGCGAGCGTCACCGCCGGGCGGCGGCGGGCGCGGGCGGGGCGATGACCGCCGCCTGCGCCTTCAGCCACGCCTCGCGGGCCGCCTCGTGGTCCTCCACGAGGCGCTCGTAGGCGCCGTGGAACAGCGACGAGGCCACGAGGAAGTCCGCGGTGGCCCGGTTGCACGCGGTCGGCACGTTGTAGAGCACCGCCACGCGGAGCAGCGCCTTCACGTCCGGATCGTGGGGCTGCGGCTCGAGCGGATCCCAGAAGAACACGAGCACGTCGAGCTCGCCCTCGGCGATCTTCGCGCCGACCTGCTGGTCGCCGCCGAGCGGGCCGCTCTTGAAGCGGGTCACCGGCAGCCCGGTCGCCGTCTGCACGAGCCCGCCGGTCGTGCCGGTGGCGAACAGGCGGTGCTCGCGCAGGACCGGCTGGTTGTACTTCACCCACTCGAGCAGGTCCTGCTTCCTCGAGTCGTGGGCGATGAGGACGACGTTCTTCACGGGCTTCATCGGGACGCGGCGGTTCGGCATGCGGCGCATCCTAGTCGCGTCGTGTCACGGCGGGGTGACGGAGCGCGGGCGCGCGACCCCTGGTGCGGGGCGCTCCGCGGGTGCGCGAGGACCTCCGGTCGAGGGGCGCTACTGCCCGGGGCGCCAGTCCCAGCCGCGGGGCGCCTGCGGGCCCTGCGCCGTGAAACCCTGGGTGAAGCGGAACTCGCCTGCTCGGTCGAGCACGCTCGCGGGCGGCGGCGGGAACGGCGCCGCCTGACGGATCGCCGAGAGCGCGATCTGGTCGAAGAAGTCCACGTTCGACGACTGCAGCAGCCGCACCTCGGCGAGCTGGCCATCGGCCTCGATCCGCACGAGAAAGACCGCGGTGCGATCCTTGTAGAAGAAGATCCGCGCCTCCGGGTCGCGCTCGCCGATGGCGGCGCGGGTGCGACCGCGCCACCAGCTCGCGATGCGGTCGCCGAAGGAGTTGAGGTACTTCGCGACCTCGGACTTGCGGGTGTTGAGGGCGGTGACGTCGCCCTCCTCGAGCCCCTGCCCCATCCCGTCCTCGTTCGGGGCGCCGGTCGCGAGGCTCGCGAGGCCGGGCGCGCGCGGGGTCAGGTCCGGCTCGGCGGCGGGGGAGCTCTTGCGCGGGTCGCCCGCGGCCTCGCCGGCCTGCCGGCGGCGGGCCTCGGCGGGAGGCGGCACGAGCCCCTCGCGCGAGGGGTCGAGCATCGCGAGCTGCTCCTGCTGCGGCTTCGCGCCGTCCTTCCGGGGCTTCTGGTCCTCGGGCTTCTGCTCCGGCCGCTGCTCGCCCTTCGGCGCGGGCTGGGGCGCGGGCTTGCCGGCGAGCTGCGGCGCCGGGAGCACCGGCCCGTCGTGCCCCGTCGCGTAGCGCGAGACGGTCTCCCGCTCCACGGTCTGGTCGCGCTCCGCGAGGAAGCGCGCGTCCTTCGGCGGCGTGCCGTCGGGGCCGGGCGCGAGCTTCACGACCGTGCCGCCGTCCTTCGCGGGCGGCTCGGGGACGGGCACGAGCCGCGGCGGGGGCGGAGGAGGCGGCGCCGCGGCGCCGCGGTTCTTCGCCCAGTCGGACGCGGAGAGCTGCGAGAGCGACACCTGCGAGACCTTCACGGGCTTGCCGACGTCGAAGGCGCCGGTGACGACCGCGATCCACAGGAGCAGGCCGTTCGCGAGGAGCGAGACGAGGAGCGCGAGCGCGACGCGCGCCGCGACGTGATCGCGGCGGCGACGGGGCCTGGGAGTCGGCGTCGCGGTCCTGTCCATCCTCCGGGAATATAACCGGTTGCCCGGGGATCTCTTCCTTCACGCATACGCCGTCACACGGGGCCCACCCGCCCGGTTGATCGAGCGTCCAAGCGGCTGTAAACAGGCCCGCTCTCATGGGAACCCGCCTCCCGAGCCCCCGCGCCGCGCGCCTCCGCCGGGCCCTCCGCGGCCTCGCGGTGCTCGCCGGGGTCTACGCCGCGCTGCAACTTGCAGCCTGGCTGCCGGGCGTCCGCGAGGCGCTCCGCGAGCGCGCCGAGCGCGCGCTCCGGGCCCGGGTCGGCGAGGTCGCGCTGGGGCCGGTCGCGGTCGACCCGCTGTTCCGCGTCGTCGCCGGCCCGCTCGCGCTCGGCGGGACCCCGGCCGCGCCCGCGGTGACGGTCGAGCGGTTGCGCCTGCGCGCCGCCCCGCTCGCGCTCCTCGCCGGGCGGCTCGAGATCGCGTCCCTGCGCCTGCACGGCGTCCGCGTGGACGCCACCCGCCCCGCCGCGTTGCGCGCGCTGGCCGACCGCCGCGCCTCGCCCGCGACGTCCGCCGGCGCCGCCTCGCGGCCGCGCGCCTGGCCGCGCGTGCACGTGCGCGGGCTGACCGTCGCCGTGCCGCTCGGCGGCGCCCCCGCCGACCTCGGCCCCTTCGACCTCGATGTCTGGCCGGAGCCCGACCTCGTGCGCGCCGAGGCGCGGCTGCCGGACGCGGGGCGGATCGCCCTCCAGGTCGGGCTCCCGGGCGGCGAGCCCGCCGGGGAGCTCCGCGTCGCGCTCCGCGCCCAGGGCCTCCACGCCGGCGCGCTCGGCGAGGCCTTGCGCGCGCACCTCCCGGCCGACATCCGCGCCGGCGCCGCCGCGATCGCGCTCGACGCCTCGGCGCCGCGCGACCTCTCGCGCGCGAGCGGGAGCGTGACGGCCGGCGTCGACGGCCTCGTCGTGCAGGCCGCGCGCCTCGACCCCGCGCCGGTCGGCCCCTTCCGGCTCGCGGCGTCCGGGGAGCTCGCGTGGGACCGCGCGGGCCGCACGCTCTCCTGGCGCGGCGGGCAGCTCGCCCTGGGCTCCGCGCTCGCGGCGGCGCTCTTCGGGCAGGTCCGGCTCGAGGGCGCGCTGCCCTTCGAGCTCGCGCTCGACGCGCGCCACGTCGCGTTCGCCGCGTTCGCGGCCTCCCTGCCGCCGGGCCTCGGCCCGCCCGACGAGGCGCCCCGCCCGCCCGGCGACCTCGACGCCCAGCTCGCGCTCTCGGGCGCGCTCCGGGAGCCCGCCACCTGGCGCGTCGAGGCGGGCCTCGACCTCGCCCGCATGCGCGCCGCGGCCAGGAAGGCCCCGCCGGTCGCGCTGAGGGACCCGTTCCGTTACGCGCCCGAGGGGGGCGCGCCCTTCACGATCGGCCCGGAGAACCCGGACTACGTCCCCATCGCCGAGCTCCCCGAGCACGTGGTCCGCGCGGTCACGACGAGCGAGGACGCCGGCTTCTTCGGCCACGCCGGCTTCGACTTCGACGAGCTCACGAACGCGCTCCAGGCCGGCCTCGAGCAGGGCCGGGTCGTGCGCGGCGGCTCCACGATCACGCAGCAGGTCGCGAAGAACCTCTGGCTCACGCGCGACAAGGTGCTGGCGCGGAAGGTCCGGGAGGCGCTCGGCGCGATCGCCCTCGAGGCGACCCTGCCGAAGCCGCGGATCCTCGAGATCTACCTGAACCTCGCGGAGTGGGGCCCGGGCGTGTTCGGCATCGGCCCGGCGGCGCGGCACTGGTTCGGGAAGGACGCGCGCGCGCTCACCGTGAAGGAGGCCGCGTTCCTCGCGGCGGTGATCCCGAACCCGGTCCGCGCCGACGCCGTCCGCGCCCAGGGCGCGCCGACGCCGTACCTCGAGCAGAGAGTCCAGGAGATCCTGCTGCACATGGCCCAGCACGGGGTCATCACGGACGACGGGCTCATCGCGGCGCTCGCGGAGCCGCTCGTCTTCGCCACCGACCCCGCGCCGGCCTCGGCGGTCGAGCCCGCAGCCGGGCCCTAGGCCGCGGTCGCGGCGGTCGGCGGCGCGGAGGGGCGCGCCCGGCCCTTCCGCCAGGCCTGCAGGCGCTCCCAGCCGAGGCAGATGGCCCAGGTGAGCGCCGTCATGCCGGCCACCCCGGCGAGCGTCGCCGGGAACGAGAGCGACTTCTTCACGACATTCGCGACGGCGCCGTACGTGAGCTGCACGGACGCGACGTAGGCGACGAGCGACTGGCGCCCGAGGAGCGTGAGCCAGCGGGTCGGGCGGTCGAGGAGATCGGGCAGGAGCTGCAGGCCGCCGGAGATCGCGAGCGCGTAGCCGAGGCGCATCAGGAACCAGGACGGCGAGGCGCGCCAGAAGTTCTGGAAGGCGTAGACGGGCGGCCACTGGTTCGACCACCACCCGAGCCCGTAGGCGGCCCCGGCGAGCGCGAGCCACGCGAGCGGGCGGCGCGGGCCGCGGGCGAGCGGCGCGACGGCGGCGCCGGCGAGCACGAAGGCGATCCAGTTGAAGGAGCAGAAGACCGAGCGCGGGGGCTTCCCCCACGCGAACGCGAGCAGCACGTCGACGAGCTTGTTCGGCGCGCGCCACGGGCCGCCGGGGGCGTCGAGGTGCGAGAGCGCGCCCGCCACGAGCGGGGTCGTGAAGATCACCGCGGCGGCGCCGGCGGCGGCGAGGAGCGGGCCGAGGACGCGCCCGCGGCCGACCGAGAGCAGCGCCGAGGCGGCGAGGCCGACGGCGATGACGTCGAG
Source organism: Anaeromyxobacter sp. (assembly GCA_046351695.1). Lineage (GTDB taxonomy): Bacteria > Myxococcota > Myxococcia > Myxococcales > Anaeromyxobacteraceae > Anaeromyxobacter. The sequence continues at coordinate 12,643 of JAXLYA010000009.1, forward strand.
GACGTCGACCTTGAAGAGCTCGTCGAACGCGCCGTCCTTCCACCAGGAGAGGACGAACAGGATGAGCCGGATGCCGTAGGAGACGCCGAGCACCCACAGCGCGCGGCCGAGCGCGCGGCGCCGGCGCTCGGCGGGCGCGACACCCTTCCGCTCGAGGGCGGCGTCGGCGAGCGCCTGCGAGAGGCCGGCCATGTACATGAAGCCGGGCGCGGCGAAGCCGCCGACGTACCGGAGCGCCTCGAACGTGGGGAGCCAGGCGCCCTGCTCCGAGCCGGGCGCGCGCCACCAGTCGAGGATGTGCCACTGGATCATGAACAGCACGGCGAGGCCGCGCTGCCAGTCGAGCCACAGCTTCCGGGGTGCGGCGGTGGGGGAGGTGCTCAGGCCGCCGCTCCTCTCTCGTGGAACTGCCTCGGGTGCTGCGACGACCGCGGGACCGCTGAAACGAAGCGGCCCCGGTCTCCCGGGGCCGCCGTCATCGACGCCTGCCGCTACGGCTTGCGGACGTTGGCCGCCTGGAGCCCCTTCGGACCCTGGGTGACCTCGAACTCGACCCGCTCGCCCTCCTTGAGCGTGCGGAAGCCGTCCATCTGGATGGCGGTGTGGTGGACGAACACGTCCTCGCCGCCCTCCTGGGAGATGAAGCCGTAACCCTTCGCGTCGTTGAACCACTTCACGGTGCCGGTCGCCATACGCTTCGATTCCTTGCTGTCGAGCTCAGTCGAGCGAGATGCAGTAGGGCGCACCGACCGCCGGTTCGCCCGGCCGTGCCTTCTGGGACGCGGCCTGGGCGCGAACTATCCCCGAACGAGGCTGAAACCGTCAAGCGCGGTCTTTCGCTCGGGATTCCGTCGCAGACGCCAATTCTAGAAGCCCCGCGGGCTCACCCCGCGTGGCCGCTCCCGGCCCCGCTCAGGGCGCCCAGGAGCGCAGAAGCCCTCGGACCCGCGGTGGGATGTGCCCGGAGCGCCTCGAGCGCCCGGGCCCCCTCGTCGCGCGCGTCCGGGAGCGCGAGGAGGCTCTCGGCGCGGGCGAGCCCCGCCTCGCCGGAGGCCGGGTCGAGCTTCAGGGCGACCTCGGCGCAGAACCGGGCCGCGAGCGGCTGGCCCAGGCGGCGGTGCGTACGGGAGAGGAGCGCCCAGCCCTCGGGGTCCTCCGGGCTCGTCACGACGAGCCCCTCGAGGAGCGCCCGCGCGGTCTCGAGGCGGCCGGCGGCGAGCTCCGCCTCGGCGAGCGCGGTGATGGCGTCGCCGACCTCGGGCGGCAGGCCGTGGACGGTGGGGTCGTAGGAGAGGGCCTCGGGGCGCGTCGGCTTCGTCGGATCCATGGTGCGCCTCAGCGGATGTTGTTGACCACCGACATCGAGGTCTCGTGCATCGACCGCATGCAGTTCGAGAGGAGCGAGGTCGCGAACTTCTGGCGCTCGAGCAGGTACTCGAGCTCCATCGCGAGCGTCTTCTCGTCCTTCGACCCCGTGGTGCCCGACGTGCTCGAGCCACCCGAGCTCCCGGAGCCGCTCGAGCTCGCCCTGTGCTTCGCCGGCGCCTCCCCGAGCAGCGCGTCCTGCGCGTCGGCGAGGCCGGCCACGAGCGAGGGCCCGAGCTTCGCCGCCACCGGCGCGAGCTGCGGGGCGCCGAGCGCGACCGCGGCCGCGCCGAGGAGCGGCCCGGAGATCTGCTCGAGCGCCTTCCTCCCCTGCGGGCTCCTCAGCATCTCCATCGAGAGCCCGACCATCGGGAACGCCGCCTCGAAGTACCGGCTCGCCTTCGAGAGGAGGCTCCGCTTCTTCGGCTTCGCGGCCGACCTCGAGCCCCCCGAGGAGGACGAGGCGCTCGACTTCGACGCGCCGCCGAGCTCCTTCATCTTGGCCTCGACGTCGCGGTCGTACTTCTGCTGGATCCAGAGGAGGAGCCGGAAGACCTTCTCCTGGACCGAGATCCTCGGGTCGTTCAGGAACGCGAGCTCCCGCGGCAGGGGTGCGTTCCGCACCGTGCCCGTCCCGGAGGAGGTGGTGGTCGAGACGGTCACGCCGACCGCCGGCCCCGCTCCCTCGGGACCCAGCGTGGCCCGCGCCTGCGACGCGACGAAGCCGCCGCCCGCCGCGTACAGGTCCGGCGCGACCGCCTTCACGAACGCGTCGAGCGCCGCGCCCGGGCCGGAGGGCGCCGGCCGCGCCGGCCTCTTCTTCGCGGCGTGGGCGGCGATGCCGCCGCAGGTCTCGCCCGCGGCGAGCGCGCCCGGCGGCGAGGCGGTCTGGGTGACGAGGGTGAGGGTGGTCGTCGTGCTCATGGGGCCTTCCGGTCCTTTCTCGAGGTCGCGGGCCCGCGGGCCCGTCCCCGCCCACAATTCGAGCGCCGTGCCAGCGCGCACCTGCCGTGATCCCGGCCGCTTGCGCGCCGCCCCCGCGCCGCCCCCGGTCCGCGCTTCGGCCGCCGGTCCGCGGCGCGGCCGGTTTGACCGCCCGCCGGGCGCGGCCTTAGATTCCCGCCCCGATGCGCACCCTCGGCGTCGACCTCGGCAAGGCCCGCATCGGCCTCGCCCTCGCGGACGAGGTCCTCCGCACCGCGCGCCCGCTCGAGACCGTGCGGCACGTCTCCGCCGAGGCCGACGTCGCCCGCATCGTCGCGCTCGCGCGCGAGTGGGAGGCGACCCGCGCGGTCGTCGGCCTGCCGCTCAACATGGACGGCACCGAGGGGCCCGCGGCGCGCCACGCCCGCGCCTTCGCCGCGCGCCTCGAGGCGGCGGGGCTCCCGGTCGTGCTCTTCGACGAGCGGCTCTCGACCTTCGAGGCCGAGCAGCGGCTGCGCGACCAGGGCGTGCCCGGGCGCACGATCCGTGAGAGGGTGGACGCCGAGGCCGCGGCGGTGATCCTGCAGGGCTGGCTCGACGCCGGCCCGCGCCCCGGGGACCCCGGCGACGGAGGCTAGAGACCGCGTGAAGCGTTTCCTGAAGATCCTGGGCGTGCTCGTCGTCTTGGCCGGGCTCGCGGCGGGCGCCGCGGCGTTCCTCGCGTGGCGCACCCTCGAGGCGTTCCGCGAGACGCCGTACGGCGGCCCCGAGGAGAAGGTCGTGGTCGTGCCCCCGGGCGCGAGCGGCCGCGCGACGGTGCGCCTGCTCGCGCACGGCGGCGTCGTCGCCGACGAGGAGACCGCCTGGCGCTACCTCCGCTACGTGAAGCGCGACCCGCGCGGCTTCCGCGCGGGCGAGTACACCTTCTCGGGCCCGCTGCGCCCCGACGACGTCTTCGAGCGGCTCTACCGCGGCGAGGTGAAGCTCCACCACTTCACCGTGCCGGAGGGGCTCCGCGCCGACGAGATCGCGCCCATCGTCGAGCGGAGCGGGCTCGCCTCCGCCGAGGACTTCCTCGCGGCGGCGCGCGACCCGGCGCTCGCCCGGTCGCTCGGACTCCCCTACCCGACGCTCGAGGGCTTCCTCTTCCCCGACACCTACTCCTTCGCCCGCGGCGTGACCGCGCGGGGCATCGCCGAGGGCATGGTCGAGCGCTTCAAGGCCGAGTGGGAGAAGGCGAACGCGGGGCGCGACCCCGGCGTGAAGCTCGACCTCGGGCAGGCGGTGACGCTCGCCTCCATCGTGGAGAAGGAGACGGGCCGCCCCGACGAGCGGCCGCGGATCTCCTGCGTGTTCCACAACCGGCTGCGGCTCGGGATGCGGCTTCAGACCGACCCGACGGTGATGTACGCGACGATGCTCCGCACGGGCCGCTGGTCGAGGAACATCACGAAGGCCGACCTCGCAGCGGCCCACCCGTACAACACCTACACGACCGCGGGGCTGCCCCCCGGGCCGATCGCGAGCCCCGGCGCCGCGGCGCTCCAGGCCGCGCTCGCGCCGGCCGCGTGCAAGGACCTCTACTTCGTGTCGCGCAACGACGGCTCGCACGTGTTCTGCCCCGACCTCGCGTGCCACGCGGCGGCCGTGCGGACCTGGCAGGTCGAGTTCTTCAAGCGCGCGAAGCCCGCCCGCTGACCCCTCGACGGCCGCGAGGTCGACGCGGTGCCCGGAACGCGGGCACCGCGCTGCCGCAGGTCGCACCCACGATCAAGTGTGGCGTTTTCGAGCCACCCTTCGGGGACCCCGCGGGGACGCTGGCGCTCTGCGCCGCCGCGGGGGGAACCTTATGCTCCTCCATGCGCCGGCCTCCGGCGCGCCCCGAGGGACACGAGATGCGAGAGCACCGCGAGACGTCGCAGGGCTGGGTGAGCAGGATCGCCAGCCTCCAGGATCGCCAGAGCTACTCCGAGCAGCACTGGGAGGGCTCGTTCGACGACTACCTTCAGATCGTCCAGAGGAACCCGAAGGTCACCCGGACCGCGTTCCAGCGCGTCTACGACATGATCCTGTCGCACGGGAAGACCGAGTACATCGACAACAAGAAGAAGCTCATCCGCTACGACTTCTTCACCGACCCCGACTTCGGCGGGAAGGACGCGATCTACGGGCTCGACATCGCGCTCATGAAGCTCGTGAACGTGTTCAAGAGCGCGGCGCAGGGCTACGGCACCGAGAAGCGCGTCATCCTCCTCCACGGCCCGGTCGGCTCGTCGAAGTCCACCATCGCGCGGCTCCTCAAGAAGGGGCTCGAGGCGTACTCGAAGACCGCCGAGGGCGCGCTGTACACGTTCGCGTGGGACGTCGAGCGCACCGGGCTCGACGGGCAGAAGAAGCGCGAGGTGATGCCCTGCCCGATGAACGAGGACCCGCTGCACCTCGTCCCTCCGGAGTGGCGCCCGAAGGTCTTCGCCGACCTCGCGCCCGCGGAGGCCGGCTTCACCATCCCGGTGCACGGCGACCTCTGCCCGGCCTGCCGCTACGTCTTCCGAGAGCTCATGACCGAGTACAAGGGCGACTGGGAGAAGGTCATCTCCCACGTGAAGGTCCGCCGGCTCGTCCTCTCCGAGAAGGACCGCATCGGCATCGGCACCTTCCAGCCCAAGGACGAGAAGAACCAGGACTCGACCGAGCTCACCGGCGACATCAACTACCGGAAGATCGCCGAGTACGGCTCCGACTCCGACCCGCGCGCGTTCAACTTCGACGGCGAGTTCAACATCGCGAACCGCGGCATCATCGAGTTCGTCGAGATCCTGAAGCTCGACGTCGCGTTCCTCTACGACCTCCTCGGCGCGACCCAGGAGCACAAGATCAAGCCGAAGAAGTTCCCGCAGACCGACATCGACGAGGTGATCGTCGGCCACACGAACGAGCCCGAGTACAAGAAGCTCCAGTCGAACGAGTTCATGGAGGCGCTCCGGGATCGCACCGTGAAGATCGACATCCCGTACATCACCCGGCTCGACGAGGAGGTGAAGATCTACGTGCGCGACTACAACGCGCACAGGATCCGCGGGAAGCACATCGCGCCGCACACGCTCTCGATGGCCGCGATGTGGGGCGTGCTCACCCGGCTCGAGGAGCCGAAGAAGCACAACCTCACGCTCCTCCAGAAGCTGAAGCTCTACAACGGCAAGACCCTCCCCAACTTCACCGAGGACAACATCAAGGAGCTCCGCAAGGAGGCGGTGCGCGAGGGCATGGAGGGCATCAGCCCGCGCTACATCCAGGACAAGATCTCGAACGCCCTCGTCTCCGACAAGGGCGAGGGCTGCATGAACCCGTTCATGGTGCTGAACGAGCTCGAGGCCGGGCTGCGCCAGCACTCGCTGATCTCCTCCGAGGACCAGCGCAAGCGGTTCCGGGACCTCCTCACCGACGTGAAGCGCGAGTACGAGGACGTCGTGAAGAACGAGGTCCAGCGGGCCATCAGCGCCGACGAGGACGCCATCACGAAGCTCTGCGCGAACTACATCGACAACATCAAGGCCTACACGCAGCGCGAGAAGGTCCGGAACAAGTACACCGGCCAGGCCGAGGAGCCGGACGAGCGGCTCATGCGCTCGATCGAGGAGAAGATCGACGTCGCCGAGAGCCGCAAGGACGACTTCCGCCGCGAGATCATGAACTACATCGGCGCGCTCGCGATCGAGGGGAAGACGTTCAACTACCGGACCAACGAGCGGCTCCACAAGGCGCTCGAGCTGAAGCTCTTCGAGGACCAGAAGGACTCGATCAAGCTCAAGAACCTGGTGGCCTCGGTGGTGGACCGCGAGACGCAGGAGAAGATCGACGTCGTGAAGCAGCGGCTCATCAAGAACCACGGCTACTGCGAGATCTGCTCCACCGACGTGCTCAACTTCGTGGCCTCGATCTTCGCCCGCGGGGACGCCAAGGATTAGCGCGTGTCCCTGAAGATCAAACAGGACCACGCCCGCTTCCGCGACATCGTCCGCGGCCGGATCAAGAGCAACCTGAAGAAGTACGTCCAGAAGGGCGAGCTGATCGGGAAGAAGGGGAAGGACTTCGTCACCATCCCGGTCCCGACCATCGACATCCCGCACTTCCGGTTCGGCGAGAAGTCGCAGGGCGGCGTGGGCCAGGGCGAGGGGGAGCCGGGCGACCCGCTCTCGCCCGGCGACGGCGAGCCCGGCAGCGGGCAGGCCGGCCAGGGCGAGGGCCAGCACCTGCTCGAGGTGGACGTCTCGCTCGACGAGCTCGCCGACATCCTCGGCGAGGAGCTCGCCCTGCCCCGCATCCAGCCGCGCGGGAAGGACCGCATCGTCGCGAGCCGGGTGCGCTACACCGGCATCGCGCCGCAGGGGCCGGAGTCGCTCCGCCACTTCAAGCGCACCTACAAGCAGGCCCTGCGCCGGCAGATCGCGAGCGGCAGCTACAACTGGAAGGTGCCGGTCATCGTGCCGATGCGCGAGGACCGCCGCTACCGCACCTGGAAGCAGGTCCCGCTCCCGGAGACCAACGCGGTCGTCATCTACATGATGGACGTGTCGGGGTCGATGGGGGACGAGCAGAAGGAGATCGTGCGGATCGAGTCCTTCTGGATCGACACGTGGCTGCGCCGCCACTACAAGGGGCTCGAGACCCGCTACATCATCCACGACGCCGTCGCGCGCGAGGTCGACCGCGACACGTTCTTCCACACCCGCGAGTCGGGCGGGACGATGATCAGCTCCGCCTACAAGCTCGCGCTCGACATGATCGAGACCGACTACGCGCCCACGAGCTGGAACGTGTACCCGTTCCACTTCTCCGACGGGGACAACTGGAGCGCGGACGACACCCGCGTGTGCGTGGAGCTCCTCCGGGACAGGATCCTGCCGGCGGTGAACCTCTTCTCCTACGGGCAGGTCGAGAGCCCCTACGGCTCGGGCCAGTTCATCAAGGACCTCAAGGAGGCCCTCGGCGCGAAGGAGAACGTCGCGCTCTCGGAGATCGCCGACAAGGACGCGATCTACGCCTCGATCAAGGCGTTTCTCGGGACGGGGAAATAGCCATGGACCGCAAGGCCCACATCCCGGCGCACCTGCACGACCTGCGCAAGAAGATCGAGGGCTACGCCCGCGGCTACGGCCTCGACTTCTTCGACACGGTCTTCGAGGTGCTCACCTTCGACGAGATCAACATGGTGGCCGCGTACGGCGGCTTCCCGAACCGCTACCCGCACTGGCGCTTCGGGATGGAGTACGAGCGGCTCTCGAAGGGCTACGAGTACGGCCTCTCGAAGATCTACGAGATGGTCATCAACAACGACCCCTCGTACGCCTACCTCCTCGAGTCGAACGCCGACGTCGACCAGAAGCTCGTGATGGCCCACGTCTTCGGCCACGTCGACTTCTTCAAGAACAACTTCATGTTCCGGCACACCCACCGGAAGATGATGGACGAGATGGCGAACCACGCGACCCGCGTGCGCCGCTACCAGGACAAGCTCGGGGTGGAGCCGGTCGAGGACTTCGTCGACCGCTGCCTCTCCCTCGAGAACCTCATCGACTACCAGTCACCCTACGTGAAGCGGCGCCCCGACCGCGAGGCGCCGGAGGGCGCCGAGGCGGAGCGCAAGGTCGCCCAGGGGCTCAAGGCCGACCGCGAGTACATGCGGGAGTACATCAACCCGCCCGCGTTCCTGGCCGCCGAGCAGAAGAAGCTCGACGAAGAGGCCTCCCGGAAGAAGAAGTTCCCGGAGCGCCCGGAGCGGGACGTGCTGCTGTTCCTCCTCGAGCACGCGCCGCTCGAGCGCTGGGAGCACGACGTCCTCTCGATCATCCGCGAGGAGGCCTACTACTTCGCGCCGCAGGGCCAGACCAAGATCATGAACGAGGGGTGGGCCACCTACTGGCACTCCACGATCATGACGCAGAAGGCGCTCGACGCCTCCGAGATCATCGACTACGCCGACCACCACTCCGGCACGCTCGCCACCCAGCCCGGGCAGCTCAACCCCTACAAGCTCGGCGTCGAGCTCTGGCGCGACATCGAGGATCGCTGGAACAAGGGGCGCTTCGGCAAGGAGTACGACGAGTGCGACTCCTACGTGGAGCGCAAGCACTGGGACAAGCGGCTCGGGCTCGGACGCGAGAAGATCTTCGAGGTCCGCAAGCACTACAACGACGTCACCTTCATCGACGAGTTCCTGAACCTCGAGTTCTGCGTGGAGCAGAAGCTCTTCACCTTCGGCTACAGCGACAAGCACCAGCGCTGGGAGATCATGGAGCGCGACTTCCGCAAGGTGAAGGAGAAGCTCCTCCACATGCTCACCAACTTCGGCCAGCCCTCGATCTCGGTCGAGGACGGGAACCACGAGAACCGCGGCGAGCTCCTCCTCGTGCACCGGCACGACGGCGTCGACCTCAAGCTCGACTACATGCGGGACACGCTGCGGAACGTGCAGTCGCTCTGGCGCAGGCCGGTGAACCTCGTCTCGAAGGTCGAGGGCCGCGGGGCGATGTTCCGGTTCGACGGGCGCGAGCACTCGGACCGCCGGGTGGAGCTGTAGCTCGAACGTCGGGCGCCTTTCCGGCCGGGGAGTGGGTTCCCGCGCCCTCCCCTGCTATGGTGCGACGCGTGAGCTCCACCGATCCCCTCCCCAGGCGCCGCTCGAAGGCCGCGCTGCTCGCTGGCCTCGCCGTCGTCGCCCTCGCGGGGGCCGGCACCTTCGCCTACCTGCGCGGGATCGTGCTGAAGGCGCCGCCGCCTCCGCCGGCCGCGGCACCCGCGCCGGCGCCGGTCCAGGCCGTGCTCGTCGCGCCCCCGGCGAGGTTCAAGGAGCTGACCCTCCGGCTCTCCCACAACCAGACGATCGGGCAGGCGCTCTTCAAGATGGAGCTCGCCGCGGCGGACGCCACCGCGGCGCTGAAGGCCCTCGAGCCGCTCGTCCCGTTCCGGAAGGCCCGCGCGGGCGACCAGCTCCGCGTCGAGCGGGCGGAGGACGGCTCGCTCCACCGCTTCACCTACCGGCAGGGGCGCGCCGACGAGTGGACGGTGCAGCGCACCGCCGCGGGCGCGCTGGAGGCCTCGAAGCGGCCGGTGGTCGTGACGACCGAGGTCCGCCGCGTGGAGGTGAAGGTCGCCTCCTCCCTCTACGAGTCCATGGCCGCCGCCGGGGAAGACCCCGCCCTCGCGGTGCTCGCCGCCGACGTGCTCGCGTGGGACGTCGACTTCTACCGCGACGTGCAGCAGGGCGACGTGCTCCGCGTGGTCGTCGAGCGCGTGCTCGCCGACGGGCAGCCGCTGAGGTACGGCGACGTGCTCGCCGCGGAGTACGTCGGCGAGACCACCGGCACGCGGCGCCTGTTCCGCTACGTCGACGCCGAGGGGAAGCCCGGCTACTACGACGACGCCGGCCAGAGCGCACAGCGCGGGTTCCTGAAGTCGCCGCTCAAGTACGCCCACCTCACCTCGCGCTTCGGCAGCCGCAAGCACCCGGTCCTCGGCTACACCCGCATGCACGAGGGCGTCGACTACGGCGCGCCGGTCGGCACGCCGGTGTGGGCGGTGGGCGACGGCCGGGTCGAGCAGGCGGGCTGGAACGGGGGCTGCGGAAAGGCGGTCACGATCCGCCACCGCAACGGCTTCGAGACCGTCTACTGCCACCTCTCGAGCGTCGCCGTCTCCGCCGGCAAGGGCGTCGCCCAGAAGCAGATCATCGGCTACACCGGCCAGACCGGGCTCGCGACCGGGCCGCACCTCCACTACATGGTGAAGAAGGGCGGACACGCGGTGAACCCGCTGACGCTCCAGCTGCCACGCGAGGCGCCCATCCCGGCCGCGCAGCTCGAGGACTACAAGGCGAAGATCGCCCCCCTGCAGGCCCGGCTCCGCGGCGACTCGGTGGCGCTGAACTGAGGCCCGGAACCGCTCAGGAACCGCCCGGACCCACCCCGCCCGAGTGGTGCGCGTCCGCGCGCTGACGCGCGTCGCGCGGCGCGGCGCTCGCGCGCCGGCACCGGCGCGCCCTCTGGTAGAGTCGACCCGAACGAGGTCGACCCCGCGTGACCGCCCGCGCCATCGCCCGACTGCTCGCGCTCGCGATCACCGCGCACGCCGGGGCCGCGCTCGCGTCCGGCGCCCCCGCCCCCGGCGCGCCGCCGCAGATCCTGGTGGTGCACTCGTACCACCGCGGGTTCACCTGGACCGACCAGGAGAACGACGGGATCTTCCAGGTCCTCCGCGCGCGCTGGCCCGGGTACGTCCCATCGGTCTTCTACCTCGACTCGAAGCACTTCCGCGGCCCGGCCCAGGAGCGCGCGGCGCTCGGCCTCCTCGCCGCCCGCCGCCCGCCGGAGCCCTGGGCCGCGATCCTCGCGACCGACGACGCCGCCCTCGACTTCGTGCTCGCGCACCGGGCGGAGCTCGGCGGCGAGACGGCCGCGATCGCCTTCTGCGGGGTGAACGACGCGGGCCACGCGAGCGGCGCGCCGCGGGTGTCGGGCGTGCTCGAGGACGTGGACGTGGCCGGCACGCTCGCGCTCGCGCGGGTGCTGCAGCCGGACCTGCGGCGGCTCGTGGTCGTGCTCGACCAGACCGAGACGAGCCAGGCCATCGGCCCCCGCCTGCGTGGCGACCCCGCCCTCGCCGGGTCCGGGCTGACGGTGCAGTACGCACAGGGGCTCTCGATGGCGGAGGTCGAGGCCCTCGCCCGCGGCCTCGGCCCGGGCGACGCGCTCCTCCTCGCCTCCTTCGTGACCGACCGGCTCGGCGCGGTCCACTCGTACGAGGAGGTCGCCGAGCGCGTCTCGACGGTGAGCCGCGCCCCGGTCTACGGCCTGTGGGAGTTCCAGCTCGGCCACGGGATCGTCGGCGGCAGCCTCCTCTCCGGCTCGCTGCAGGGCCGGCGGGCCGCCGAGCTCGCCCTCGCGCTGCTCGACGGCGGCCCGGCCCGCATCGAGGGGAGCTCCGGGGTCCGGCGGGCCGTCGACGTGGCGGCCGCCGAGCGCGCCGGCCTCGACGTGTCGCGGATCGCCGCCGGGACCGCGCTCGTGAACGCGCCCGAGACCCTCTGGAGCACCCACCGCGCGGAGGTCATCGCCGCCGCGACGGCGTTCGTGGTCCTCCTCGCCTTCGCGGCCGTGCTGCTCGCCGTGAACCGCCGGCTCGTGCTCGCGCGCCGCGAGCTCCGCGGGGAGATCGAGGAGCGCGAGCGGCTGCGCATCCGGCTCGAGGAGACACAGCGGCTCGAGGCCGTGGGCCGCCTCGCGGGCGGGATCGCCCACGACCTCAACAACCTCCTCACTCCGATCCTCGTCTGCGCGCGGCTCGTGAAGGACGGCCTCCCGGCGGCAGACCCCGCGCGCGAGGACCTCGAGACGATCACCCGCGCCGCCGAGCGCGCCCGCGCCCTCACCGCGCAGGTCCTCGCCTTCAGCCGCCGCCAGCGGCTCGAGCTCAAGGTGCTCGACCTCAACGAGGTGGTGCGGGGCTTCCACGAGCTCCTCCCCCGCCTCATCGGCGAGGACGTGAAGGTGCGGGTGTCCACCGCGCCGGGGCGCCTGCGCGTGCGCGGGGACGCAGGCCAGCTCCAGCAGGTGCTCATGAACCTCGCCGTGAACGCCCGGGACGCCATGCCCGGCGGCGGCGTGCTCGAGCTCTCGACCGCGGCGCGCGCCGACGGCGCCGCCGTGCTGTCGGTGCGCGACTCCGGCGTGGGGATGGACGCCGCGCTGCAGGCGCGGGCGTTCGAGCCGTTCTTCACGACGAAGCCGGTCGGGAAGGGCACGGGCCTCGGCCTCTCGACCTGCCACGGCATCGTGAAGCAGCACGGCGGCGAGATCGAGCTCGAGAGCGCGCCGGGCCGCGGCACCACGTTCCGCATCACCCTCCCCGGCGCCGCCGAGGAGCCCGAGGCTCCCGCGGCCGCCACCGCGCCCGCCGCGGCCGCCGCGGCGCGCGCCCCGGGGGCCGGCACCATCCTCCTCGTGGAGGACGAGCCGCTCGTGCGGCAGCTCGCGACCCGGGTGCTCTCGGCCGCGGGCTACGCGGTGGTCGAGGCGGAGAACGGCCCCGGCGCGCTCGCGCTCGCGCGGCGCCTCGAGGGGATCGATCTGTTGCTCACCGACGTGGTGATGCCCGGCATCGGCGGGCGCGAGCTCCGCGACCGGATCGTCGCGGAGCACCCCGGGGTCCCGGTGCTGTTCATGTCGGGCTACCCGGCGCTGCCGGGCTCGGACGAGCCGCTCGGGTTCGCGCCGAACGAGGTGATCCTGCCGAAGCCGTTCACCGGCGAGGAGCTGCTCGCGAAGGTCGCCCAGACGCTCGGGCGGGCCGCGGCCCCGGCGGCCTAGAACCGGCCCGCGACGACCAGGCCGCCGGCGCCGGGCGCCGCCACCGGCGCGAAGGCGACGCCGCCTCCCAGGGCGGCCTCGCCGTCCACGCCCGAGGCGTAGGCGTCGATGACGTTCACCGCCCAGACCGCGCCGAGCCCCGCGAGCAGCCAGTTGCGGGTGCGGAAGGCGGTCTGCGCGTCGTCGTAGGCCTTCGTCGCGGCCTCGGACGAGGTGGCCTTGTCGTAGTCGGACCTCGAGGACGTGCCGGAGAGGTGGAACACGGCCGCGCCGCCCGCGAGCGCGAGCGCGGCGCCGCCGAAGGCCCAGGCCTTCGCCTTCTGGCGGTTGTAGGCCTGGCCCAGGCCCGGCACGAGGAGGCTGCGGAACGCGGCGTCGCCGCGGGTGCGGAGCACGACCGCGTCGGAGGCGAGCGCGACCAGCCCGGCGGCGGGCACGCTCGCGGACTCGGCGGCGAGCGCCTCGCCGGTCTCGGTGGCGACGATGCGCGCGGTGACGAGGTAGCGGTCGCCCGCCTCGGCCACCGAGCCGATCACGAGCGCCTGCGCCTCGGCGAGCTGGCCGATCCTCGCGGCGGTGGAGGAGTCGGGGGAGGTCATCTGCTGGAGCTTGAGCTCGCCGAGCACCTGCCCCAGCCGCTCGCGCTCGACGAGGAGGAGCCCGTGATCCCGGCGGAGGTCGGTCGCGAGCTCCGCGGCGACCACGGTGCCGAGGCGCTGCTTCTGCACGCGCTCGCCCACCTCCCCGAGCGGCAGCACCGCGAGGCGGTGGTAGCGGGCGTTGCCCGGGAGCTTCGCGAAGCCCGCGGCGAGGCCGTCGGCGACCTTGCGCATCGCGACCTCGATGCGCTGCGGCTCGGCCGTCCCGCCGCGCGAGGCCGCCGAGGTCCCCACCGGCACGGGCGGCGGGGGGACCGGGACCGCGACGGACGCGGCGGCGTCGGCCTGGCCCTGCGCCTGGGCGAGGAGCTTGCCGGAGGGCACGAGGACGAGGCGCGCGGTGAGCCGGAGGTGGTCGCCCTCCACGGCCACCGTGCCGGTGACGACCGCCTGGGCGAGGTTGCGGGACGTGAGCGCCGGCTCGTCGGCGCGGAGGTTGCCGTTCAGCGCCGAGAGGCGCGCCTCGCCGAGGACGCCCTTCAGCGTCTGCGCGTCCAGCACGCTCACCCGGGCCACCGTCGCGAGACGGGTCCCGAGGGCCTCGGCCGCGCGGGCGCCCTGGTCGGCCGCGACGCCCTGCACGCCGAGCGGCGGGACCGCGATCGCCTTCACCGTCGCCCGCTCCGGAGCGCTCGCGAGGGCGGTCGCGAGCGAGTCCGCGACCCGGCGCGACGCGACCGCGAGGTCGTCGGCCCGGGCGGGCAAGGCGGAGTGGACGAGCGCGAGTGCTGCGGCGAGCCTGAGATGTGGGCGCATGTATCCCCCGCTCGATCGAGCGAACGCGGATCCGCTGCCCTCCCCCTCTAGCCCATGTACCCGGTCCGTGAAAATCCCCGTCATCGAGGGAGGCCGGGAGTGCCATGGCTCCTGCGATTCCGGAGCCGATCTCGAGCCGGTCCGGCCGACCCGGGCGGCGCGGGCAGTAGGGCTTCCGTAGGGGTCCGGCCGGGGCCGGGGCCCGCCTCCACGCGGAAGCGTACGGGCGGCGCAGGCGAGGCGAGGCGCCTACCGCCGGCGGCGGCGGGCCTTCTCGACCAGCACGGCCTTCCCGCCGAGCTCCTTGCCGTTCAGCGCGGCGACGAGCGCGTCACCGGCCTCGGGCTTCACTTCCAGGAACACGTGCGAGCGGCGAAGCTCGACCGCCGTGAGCTCGGTGCCGGGCGCGTGGGCCTCCACGAAGGCGCGGACGCCGGCGTCGTCGACGCCCTCCTGCTCGCCCGCCCCCACGAAGATCCGCGACCGCGACGGGCGCGGCTCGCGCGCCGGCGCCTCGGCGCCGCCCTCGACCGGGGCGGCCTCGCCGCCCTCCAGCGTGGCGGGCACCTCGATGGACGGCGTCGAAGGCTCGTCGCGGCGGGGACGCTCGCGGCGCGGACCGTCGCCCTCCCGGCGCTCGCGGCGGCCCTCGCTCCTGCCCTCGCCTCGCTCACCGCGCTCGCGCCGGGGACCGCGCTCGCGGCCCTCGCGCGGCTCGCGGCGCTCGCGCTTCTCCTCCCGGTACTCCTTGTGCTCGAGCTTGGTCTCGTGCTGGACCTTCTTGTGCTCGGCCTTCTCGCGGTCCTGCGCGCGCTCCATGCGGTGGTGCGTGAAGAAGTACTTGAGCGCGAAGGCGACGAGGTAGTCGCCGTCGGGCCGGGTCTTGAGCTCCTGGGCGAGCGGGATGAAGGCCTCGAAGATCGAGGCGCTCATCGCCTCCTTGAGCTCGCCGACGTGGCGGTCGCTCCAGGCCTTGCGCGCCTCCTCGGGCGTGGGGAGCGTGCGCTCCTCGAAGGTGATCCCGAACTTCTTCTGGAGCGCGGTGAGCGTGTGGATCTCGGCGCCGGAGACGATCGAGAGGCTGGTGCCCTTCTTGCCGATGCGGCCGGTGCGGCCGACCCGGTGGAGGAAGATCGCCGGGTCCTCGGGCAACGAGTAGTTGATGACGTGCGAGAGGTCGGAGATGTCGATGCCGCGGGCGGCGATGTCGGTCGCCACCATGAAGCGGACCTCGCCGCGCTTCACCTTCGCCATCACCCGCTCGCGCTCCTTCTGCGGGAGGTCGCCGTTCAGGAGCTCGGCGTCGTACCCGTTGCGGTTGAGCACCGCGGTCACGAGCGAGGTGTCGCTGCGGGTGTTGCAGAAGACGATCGCCGCCTCCGGCTCCTCCTTCTCGACCATGTAGAGGAGGTTGCGCGGCTTCGGGTAGGCGTCGACGGCCGGGTAGATGACGTTGTGGATGTTGTCGACCCGGTACTCGTCGCCGGAGAGCAGGATGGTCTCCGGGTCGGTGAGGTACTCACGGATGATCTGCTCGATGTCGGCGGGGACGGTGGCCGAGAACAGGAGCTGCTGGCAGCCGTCGGGGAGGTGGCTGAGGATCCGCGTCACCTCCTCGAAGAAGCCCATGTTGAGCATCTCGTCGGCCTCGTCGAGGCAGCAGGCCATGCAGCCGTCGAGGTCGAGCGTGCGGCGGCGGATGTGGTCGTAGATGCGGCCCGGGGTGCCGACCACGAGCTCCGCGCCCTTCTGGAGCTTGTCGAGCTGGTCGCCCATCGAGGCGCCGCCGTAGATGGTGACCACCGAGAGGTCGCGGTGCTTCGCGAGCGCCGTCATCTCCTCGGCCACCTGGATGGCGAGCTCGCGGGTGGGCGTCATCACGAGCACCGAGGGCTTGCGGCGCCCGTCGGGGATCCGCTCCAGCATCGGGATCGTGAAGGCGGCGGTCTTGCCGGTGCCGGTCTTCGACCGGACGATGACGTCCTTGCCGGCGCGGACGGGCTTGAAGGTCGCGGCCTGGACCGGGGTGGGCTTCGTGTAGCCGCGCTCGGCGATCGCGCGCCGGACCGGCTCCGAGATGCCCAGCTCGTCGAAGGACGCCGTGGCGACGTAGTCGGAAGGCGCCGCGGTCGCGACGTCGGAGGGCTCCGCCACGGGGGCGGGGCCCTGCTGCTCGTTCTCCATGCTGTTCTCCATCACCGCCGCGCACGTGGGCGCGGCGGACTGTGATGGCGCATGGCAGAGCGTCGCTCGATACCGCGTGAGCCTCGGTGTCCCCGGGAGAGACCGGGGTCCGGCACCGGGACCCGCGCCGTTCCGCGAGGCCCGCCATGCGCCGGTGTGGCATCCGCGCCGTTGCGCGCGGGGCCGGCTCTCTATATCACAGGAGACCCGTTCGGCCGCACGAACGGCCGCATCCCACCCCATGGCCGGACCGAAATCCCCCAAGGACGTCGAGGCTTCCCAGGACACCGAGGCCGAGGTCGAGCCCGAGCCGGAGGCCGAGGACGCCCTCGCCCCGCTGCCGGCCCCCCTGGCCGCGCCGCCCGCCCGCAAGCGGGACGACGCGGGGCTCGTCCGGTACGACCCGCTGCGGGCCTACCTCGCGGAGGTCTCGCGCCACCCGGTGCTCTCCCGCGAGGAGGAGCACGACCTCGCGGTGCGCTACCGCGAGACCGGCGACGTGGACGCGGCCTACAAGCTCGTCGCGTCCAACCTGCGCCTCGTGGTGAAGATCGCGCACGAGTACCGGCGGACCGCCTTCCAGCTCCTCGACCTCGTCCAGGAGGGCAACCTCGGCCTCATGCAGGCCGTGAAGAAGTACGACCCGTGGAAGGGCGTGAAGCTCTCGTCCTACGCGGCCTGGTGGATCCGCGCCTACATCATCCGCTTCATCATGGAGAACTGGCGCCTCGTGAAGCTCGGCACCACCCAGGCGCAGCGGAAGCTCTTCTTCAACCTCGCGAAGGAGCGCGAGAAGCTCCTCGCCCGCGGCATCGAGCCGACGCCGCGCCTGCTGGCGAAGAACCTCCAGGTCGAGGAGTCGGAGGTCGAGGAGATGTCGGCGCGCATGGCGAGCGACGATCTCTCGCTCGACGCCCCGCTCCGCGCCGACGACGGCGACTCCCGCCAGACCGGGATGGACCGCGTCCCCGCGCACGACGGCGCGCTCGCCGACGACCGGATGGGCGACGAGCAGCTGCGCCAGCTCTTCCGGGAGAAGCTCGCCGAGTTCGCGAAGACGATCACCGACGAGAAGGAGCGCTACATCTTCGAGCGCCGGCTCATGCCGCCCGACGGCGAGCCGCCGCTGACGCTCCAGGAGATCGGCGCGCACTTCAAGCTCACCCGCGAGCGGGCCCGGCAGATCGAGGCGAAGCTGACCGGGCGGCTGCGCGACTACGTGCGCGAGCAGATCCCGGACTTCGAGCTCCTCGGGCCGCCGGAGGACTAGGAGAGCGACCGGTCCGGCGGCCGCCGCGCGTCGAGCGGCGGCGGCGCGCTGCGCTGCGGGAGCTGGAGCGCGGCGCCGGCGACCGCGAGCACGAGCGCGATCCCGAGCACCACCACCGGCCTCGACGCGGCCGCCGCGGCGATGGGGTACCGCTCGGCCAGGGCGAGGCCGCCCACGGCGAGCAGGAGCCCGCCGCCCAGCGAGGCGAGGACGATCGAGACACTCCGCGCGAACGCCGCGGCGAGGAGCCCCGCCACCGCGGCCGCGGCGAGCGCGCCGGCCCAGGGGCGCCCCGCGATGGGCACGCCGAGGCCGAGCATCGCGGCGGGGATGGCCGCGGCGACGAACGGGAAGAGCCGTGGCAGGCCCGCGGAGAGGAGCCCGCAGAGCGCCGCGCCGGCGAGGGCCGAGGTCGAGGCCGAGAAGCCGAGGTGGAGCGCGAGGCCGCCCCGGAACGCGTAGGCCCCGAGCGCGCCCGCGGCCGCCCCGCCCAGGCCGGCGAGGACCCGCTCGGCGCGCCCCGCGACGGTGAGCGCGACGACGCCCAGGAGGGCCACGCCGGCGGCCACCGCGGCGCCGCTGCCCCGGACGAGCGCGGTCGCCGCGCCGAGCCCGGCGAGCAGATCCCGCGCCCGGGAGGCGAGCG
Source organism: Anaeromyxobacter sp. (assembly GCA_046351695.1). Lineage (GTDB taxonomy): Bacteria > Myxococcota > Myxococcia > Myxococcales > Anaeromyxobacteraceae > Anaeromyxobacter. The sequence continues at coordinate 30,808 of JAXLYA010000009.1, forward strand.
CGCCGGCCATGGAGGGGTCGTCGATCACGCCGTCACCCGGTCAGGAGCCAGCCGAGGATCAGGGCGGCGGTCACGAGCGCGAGGGCGCCCAGCGCGAGGGCCGCGCGCTCCGGGGCGAGCGAGGCGAGCGCCTCGGCCGCGCGGGCGCGGGCCTCGTCGCCGGCCCCCGAGTCCGCCTGCAGCCGGGCGGCCTCCCGGCGGGCGCCGGCGTGGTCGCCGGCGGCGAGGAGCCCCTCGAGGCGGTCGGCGCCGGCCGCCGCCTTCACACGTTCCTTGCGAGCCATTCGGGGCCGGAATGTACCATCGAAGACGCCGTGCGGACGGGCCGGATCCGCCCTAACATGGTGCCTGTCGATGCCCGGAACCCCTCGCCCGCTCTCCCGCCGCGCCCTCCTGCGCGGGCTCGCGGGCGCCGCGGGCACGCTCCTCGTCCCCTCCCGCGTCCGCGCCCTCTCCGACGCGTCCCGGGTGGTCCTCGCGCAGGTCCAGCACGGCGGGTCGTGGAACCCGCGCCCGAGCGCCCTGCGCCGGCTGGGGTGGGAGCTCGGCCGCCGCACCTCCATCGAGTCGGCCACCGAGGTCGCCCAGGTGCGGCTCGACCGCCCGGGGCTCCACCGCACCCCGTGGCTGTACCTCGCCGGCGCGGGGCCCATGCCGGCGTTCACCGACGCGGAGCGGAACGGGCTCCGCCGGTTCCTGCAGTACGGCGGCTTCCTGCTCGTCGACTCCGCCGACGCCTCCGACGGCGCGGGCTTCGACGCCTCCGTGCGCAAGGAGCTCGCGAAGGTGCTCCCCGCCTCGCCGCTCGCGCCGATCGCCCGCGAGCACGTGCTCTGGAAGAGCTTCTACCTGCTCGACCGGCAGGGCGGCCGCGTGCTCGTGAAGCCGTGGATGGAGGGGCAGCTCCTCGACGGGCGCGTGGCGGTCGCGTACTCGCAGAACGACCTCGGCGGCGCCTGGGCCCGCACCGAGCTCGGCGACTGGGAGTACCCCTGCACGCCCGGCGGCGAGGCGCAGCGCGAGACCGCCATCCGCACCGGCGTGAACCTCGCGATGTACGCGCTCTGCACCGACTACAAGGACGACGCGGTCCACCTCCCCTTCATCCTCAGGCGCCGGAGCTGAGGTGGAGGGGACGTACGACAGCTGGCGCCTCGCCGCCGCGAGCCCGCTCCCGACCTGGGCGATCGCGCTCGTCGCGGCCGCGGCCGCCGCCTCCGTGCTGCTCGCCTGGCGCGGTCTGCGGGGAGAGCCCCGCCGCGCCCGGAAGGCCGCCCTCGTCGTGCTCCGGACCGTGGCGGCCGTGGTCGCGGTGTTCCTCGCGCTCGAGCCCGCGGTCGAGCTGCTCCAGACCGCGCGGGTGAAGAACCGCCTGGCGATCCTCCTCGACGCCTCCCGCTCGATGAACTTCCCGGTGGAGCCCGGCGGTCCGAGCCGCGCCGAGGCCGCCGCCGAGGCCCTCGCGAAGGGCAGGGCCGCGCTCGGCCGCCTCGCCGATCGCGTCGACCTCGAGTGGTCGACGTTCGGGCAGGAGCTCTCGCCGCTCGACCCGGCCGAGCTCGCGAAGGGGCCGGTCGCGTCGAAGGCCGGGCGCACCGATCTCGTGGGCGCGCTCGAGGCGGCGGCGACGGGGAGCGGCTCGTCGCGCAAGCTCGCCGGCGTGCTCGTGGTCTCCGACGGCGCCGACAACGCCGAGCTCTCGGAGGGCCTCTCCCCCGCCGCGAAGGCCCGCATCGAGGCGCTCGGCGTGCCGGTGAACACGGCCTCCACCGGCAGGAGCGCGCCGCGCGACCTCGCCGTCGAGCGGGTCGCGGTCGACGACTTCGCCTTCGTGCGGAACTCGCTCACCGCCGAGGTGACGCTCCGGGCGCGCGGCTTCGGCAGCGAGGACGTGAAGCTCGTGCTGCGCCGCGAGGGCGCGGTGGTGGCGACCGCGAACGTGAAGCTCGAGCCGGGCCGCGACCGCTACACCGTGGCGATCCCCTTCGCGCCCGACCAGACCGGCACCTTCGTGTTCACGGTGGCGGCCCCGGTCTTCCCCGGCGAGGCGGTGGTCGAGAACAACCAGCGCTCGTTCGTGCTGCGGGTGATCCGGGACCGGGTGCGCGTGCTCCTCGTCGCCGGCCGGCCGAGCTGGGACGTGCGCTTCCTGCGCGGGGTGCTGAAGCAGGACCCGAACGTCGACCTCGTGTCGTTCTACATCCTGCGCTCCACCTCGGACGACCCCGGCCCGCAGCAGGACCTGTCGCTCATCCCGTTCCCGGTGCAGGAGATCTTCGGCGAGCAGCTCCGCACGTTCGACGCGATCATCTTCGCGAACTTCGCCTACGCCCCGTACCGTTCGATGGGCATCGAGCGGTACCTGCCCGGCATCCGCGACTACGTGAAGGGCGGCGGCGCGCTCGCCATGGTGGGCGGCGAGCTCTCGTTCGCCGACGGGCAATACGGCGACACCCCGCTCGCCGAGGTGCTTCCGGTCGAGCTCGTGAACGGGCTCCCGATGCGCGAGGGCGAGGCCCGGCCGAGGCTCACGCCGGAGGGGCGCCGCCACCCCCTCGTGCGCCTCGCGGCGAACGAGGGGCAGAACGAGGCGCTCTGGGCGGCGCTCCCACCCATCACCGCGGTGAACCTCACGCGGCCGCTCGCGGCGAGCGCCGGCGCCTCGGTGCTGCTCGAGGCGCCCGAGGCGCTCGTCGGCGGCCGGCCCGCCCCGGTCGTCGCCATCCGCGAGGTGGGCCAGGGGCGCTCGCTCGCGGTCGCGACCGACGCCTCGTGGCGCTGGGGGTTCCAGGCCGCCGAGCTCGGCCAGGGCAACCGGGCCTACCTGCGCTTCTGGAACGCGGCCCTGCGCTGGCTCGTGCGCGACCCCGGCCTCTCCCCGCTGCAGGTCGAGCCCGACGCGCCCGCGGTCGAGCCCGGCGCGCCGGTCGGCCTCACCGTGGCCGTCCGCGGCCCGGACTTCGGGCCCCGCGCCGGGAAGCGCGTCACCGCCGAGCTCGTCTCGGAGGACGGGAAGTCCGTCGCCCGCGGCGAGGCGGTGGCGGGCGACGACGGGAACGCGCGGATCGAGCTCCAGCCGCCCGGACCGGGGGCCTACAAGGTCACCGCCCGCAGCGAGGACGGCCAGGAGGTCGCGACCGCGGCGGTGGCCGTGCGCGGCGCCGGCCCCGAGGACGCCGACGCGGCGCCGCGGCCGGAGCTCCTCTCCGCCATCGCGGCGGCCACCGGCGGCAACGCCGCCGCCCTGCCCGGCGACCTCCCCGACCTCAAGCTCGCCGACCCCGAGGTGGTCGAGATCGGGCGCCGCAAGAGCGTGCCGATCTGGGACCGCGGTGGCTGGCTCGCGCTGCTCGCGGGGCTGCTGACCGCGGAGTGGCTGCTCCGCAGGCGCTGGGGCTACAGCTGACGCGCGTCCCTCGTCTCCGGGCCCGCTGACGCGGGCCCTACGCTCGGGACGAACGGGGGAGGACCGCACCGTTCGACGAGCCGGGAACTGGACCCCGATCCCCATCGTGGTATCGACGGGTATCGAGGGGTTTTCCCGGTGAAGACGGCGGGATACACAGGGCGGGCCACGTGAGCCAGCACGAGGAGGAGCTTCGCGCCCTCGAGCGCCGGCTCTCGCTCCTCGAGGAGGAGAACTCGAGCCTCACCGAGGGGCACGAGGACGCCCTCCTCCTCGGCCTCGTCGCGGAGCAGATCCACGCGCTCAAGGAGCGCGGCCCGATCCTCCGCGCCGGCCTCGAGCGCATCTCGATGCTGAAGGACATCCCCCTGTGTGCCTGCCTCTCGCTCGGCGGCACCGAGGCGACGATCCTCGAGCACTTCACGAGCTTCTCCGAGGCGCCGCCGATGCGGCCCTCGCTCACCCTCTCCGGCCGGCTGCCGGAGCACCTCGCCGTGGCGAGCCGGCTCCTCGAGGGCCCGGACTGCGCGAGCTCCGGGCTCGGCGCCGCGTTCCGCTTCGCGCCGGCGGCGGTGTTGTTCATCCCGTTCCGGTCGCGGGCCGTGCCCCACGGCGCGTTCCTGTTCGCCGACGACCGCGGCGCGGCCCGGCTGCGCCGCTCCGAGATCTTCCTCCACCGGCTGGTGGAGCTCGTCGTGGCGCGGCTCGACAACTGCACGCTCCTCCAGGAGCTCGAGCTCCTCGCCGACGAGCTCGACCGCAAGGTGCGCGAGCGCACCCGCGAGCTCGCCCAGCGCAACCTCGCGCTCGAGCGCGCCATCGAGGAGCACCGGGAGACCGAGGTCGCCCTGCGGGAGAGCGAGGAGCGGTTCCGCCTCGCCTTCATGACGAGCCCGGACGCGGTGAACGTCACCCGGCTCGCCGACGGCGTCTACGTCGCGGTGAACGACGGCTTCACCCGCCTCACCGGCTGGACCGCCGACGACGTGGTGGGCCACCCCGCGGTCGAGCTCGGCATCTGGGTGGAGCCCACCGACCGCGACCGGCTCGTGACGGGCCTGAGGGCCGCGGGGCGGGTCGAGAACCTCGAGGCCCAGTTCCGCGGCAAGGACGGCCGCATCGTCACCGGGCTCATGTCGGCCGCGCTCATCCAGCTCGCCGGCGAGGCCTGCGTCCTCTCCATCACCCGCGACATCGGCGCGTTCAAGCAGGCGCAGGCCGAGCGAGACCGGCTCGCCGCGCAGCTGCGCCAGGCCCAGAAGATGGAGGCCATCGGGCGCCTCGCCGGCGGCGTCGCGCACGACTTCAACAACCTCCTCACGGTCATCCTCACCTGCTCCTCCGAGCTCAAGTCCGCCGCGGCGCGCGGCCAGGCGCCGAACCTCGAGGACGTCGAGGCGATCCACGCCGCCGGCGAGCGCGCCCGGGACCTCACCCGCCAGCTCCTCGCCTTCGCCCGCAAGCAGGTCATCGCGCCCGTCGCGCTCGACCTCGGCGAGGTGGTGAAGAAGGCCGAGAAGCTGCTCCGCCGCGTCCTCGGCGAGGACGTGGAGCTCTCGGTCTCGACCGTGCCCGGCGTGTGGCCCGTGCACGCCGACCCGGGCCAGCTCGAGCAGGTGCTGATGAACCTCGCCGTGAACGCGCGCGACGCGATGCCCGGCGGCGGCCGGCTCGCCATCACGGTGCGGAACGTGGAGGCGCACGAGGCCGACGCGCGGCAGCGCCACGGCGCGTGGGTGGCGCTCGCGGTGCGCGACACCGGCACCGGCATGGCGCCGGAGGTGAAGGAGCACCTCTTCGAGCCGTTCTTCACGACGAAGGGCCCGGGCGCCGGCACCGGCCTCGGCCTCGCCACCGTGTACGGCATCGTCGACCAGGCGGGCGGCCACATCTCCGTCGACTCCACGCCCGGCCACGGCACCACCTTCGAGATCTGGTTCCCGCGGACCGGCAGCCCCACCCCGGTGCCGGTCGCCGAGAACCCGCTCGCGAACCCGCGCCGCGGCACCGAGACGGTGCTCGTGGTCGAGGACGACGCGCTCGTCCGGAGCCTCACCGTCCGCGTGCTCCGCGGCGCCGGCTACCAGGTGCTCGTCGCGAGCCAGGGCCAGGAGGCCATCGAGCTCGCGCGGGGAGGCCGGCTCGACCTCGTGGTCACCGACGTGGTGCTGCCCGGGGTCGGCGGCCGAGACGTCGCGCAGGCGCTGCTCTCGGCGCGGCCCGGGCTGCCGGTGCTCTACGTGTCCGGCTACACCGCCGACGCGATCGCGACGCGCGGGGTGCTCTCGCCCGGCGTCGAGTTCCTCGCGAAGCCGTTCACGGCGCGGGCGCTGCTCGAGCGCGTGCGGGCGATCCTGGACGCGGCCGCCAGGGGCTGAGCCGCCGGCCCCGCCGCCGCCGCGGCAGGGCGGTCACTTCGCCCGGACCTGGTACTCGTAGGTCCCGCCCGACAGCATCTCGAAATCCTCCCCCACCTTCGCGCCGCGGAACTGCACCTCCACGCGGTGGTTGCCGGCGGAGATCGTCTTCTTCAGGGAGCCGGTGCCGAGGGGCTTCCCGTCGAGGAGCACGTTCGCGCCGTCCGGCGCGGTGACGGAGAGGAGGCCGCCGAGCACGTGCTCGCGATCGGAGGTGGGGACCGGCGCGGGGGCCGCCGCGCGGCGCGCCGGCGGGGCGACCGGACGCTTCGCGCTCGCGGGCACCGCCTTCGGCGCCGGCGGCGGGGCCGCGGCCGGCGCGGGCGGCGGCGCGGGGACCGCGGCCGAGACCGGCGCGGCCTGCGGCGCGGGCGGGGGCGGCGGCGACCCCGAGCGCGAGAACGCGAAGCCGCCCAGGAAGCCCACGAGCAGGAAGGCCACCGCCACGATCGCGAGGAAGCGGCCGCGGCTGCCCGCCGCGGGCGCGGCCGGCGCCGGGAACGCGCGCACGGCGTCCGGCGGGGTGGCGGCGGGGGGCGGCGCAGGCACCGCGACCGGCGTCGGCTCGACCGCCATCGCGAGGATGTCCTCGTCGGTGACGGCGCGGAGCATGGGGACGGTCTTCGCCCGGAGCGACGCGGTGTCGATGATCTGGTCGACCGCGATCTCCTCCGCGGGCAGCTCGTCCTCGTGCGGGACCGGCGCGGGCGTCGGCCGGTCCGCCTCCTTCTGCTTGCCGCGCGAGCCCGCCGCGGCGCCGCCGAAGCGCGCCTCCGGCCCGAGCGCGTCCTCGAGGAGCTTCGCGCGCTCCGCGCGGATGCCCTGCGCGTGCGGGAGGACCTGGTCGACCCACGCCGCGACCGCCTCGCGGCCGGCGAGGCCGGGCTTCACGGCGGCGGCGACCGCCTCCCCCAGCGCGGCGGGCCCGAGCACCGCGGACGCGGCGCTGCGGTAGCGGCTCACCACCGAGGCCACCCCGGGCGGCACGCCGGGCGCGTCGAAGCGCTCGCCCACGGGCTCGCCGGAGAGGCACTCGCCGAGCACCGCCGCCGCGCCCCGGACGTCCTCGACGGCGCTGCCGCCGCCGCCGGTCCCGAGCCCGCAGAGGAGCGCCTCGCCGCCCTCGGCGATCCAGACGTGCTCCGCGCCCACCTGCCCGTGCGCGAGCGGGCGGCCGTCGCCGGTCTGGAAGGCGTGGATCTTCCCGAGCGCCGCGCACACGTCCGCGGCGATGCGCCCGGCGACCGGCGCGGGCAGCCGGCCGCCCGCGGCGAGGAGCTCCCGGAGCGTCACGCCGGCGCGGTAGGCCTCGACGAGCGCGGTGCCGTCGCCGACGGTCTCGAGGCCGAGCGAGGGCAGCACGTGGGCGTGGCGCAGGCGGGCCGCGGCCTCGGCGTCGCGCACGAGCGCGTCGAGCTTCGCGGGGTCGTCGGAGACCGACGACGGCGCCTGCGAGACGACGACCGCGCGCGGAACCGCGCCGCGCTCGATGGCGAGGTAGCGGGTGTACGGGCCAGCGTCGGGGAGCTTCGCGAGGAGTGCGTACCGGTCCGCCGTGGTCACGTCCGGATGGTACACGGGCGGGGCGTCCGAGCGCACCCCCGCCGTTTCCCTTACTCTTTCGGGGCCTTCGGCTTCTCGTCCAGCATGGCGTCCAGCCGGGCCCGGATGCGGTCCGGGAGCCGGGGCCCGCCGCCCTTCGCGGTGAGGAAGTGGCGCTTCAGGGCGACGACCGTGGCCCGGAACTGGCCGCCGAACTTCGTGCAGCCGTCGCAGGCCGAGAGGTGGGCCTCGACCTTGCCGAGCTCCACCGGTGAGAGCTCGCCGTCGAGGTAGTCCGAGAGCAGCGCGAGGACCTCCTCGCAGGTCAGGCCAGGGTTCGCGGCGCTCACGGGACCACCTCCTCGACCGGGTGGCCCAGGACGGCCTCCACCCGCTGCTTCAGCTCGAGCCGGGCGCGGTGCAGCCGGCTCTTCATGGCGGCGAGCTCGATGCCGAGCGCCGCCGCGGTCTCCTCGCCCGACAGCCCCTCGACGTCGCGGAGCACGAGCACCTCCCGCGCCTCCGGCGCCATCGCGGCGAGCGCGGCGTCGATGGCCCGCCCGACCTCTCTCGCCGCGGTGCGCTCCTCCGGGCCGGTCTCCGGCGCGGGCTCGAGCGCGGCCTCCTCCACGGAGGCGGGGTGGCTGGGCTGACCCGCCCGCAGGCGGTGCCGGCGGTGGCAGGCGTTCACGACGATCTGCAGGAGCCAGGTCCTGACCGCGCTCTGCCCCCGGAAGGTCCCGGCCGCCCGCCACGCCGCGAGGAGCGCGTCCTGCACGGCGTCGTCGGCGTCGCGCCCGGCCCCGCAGGTCCGGACGGCGAGGCGGTACATGGCGTCGCCGTGGCGATCGACGAGCGCCTCGAACGCGGCGCGATCGCCCTCGGCGGAGCGCGCGAGCAGTGCTGCGTCGGGGGTCGGCTCTGGCGTCAAGAAGCCTCCTCCGTCGAGCAGTAACCGGGACGACCCCGGGAGGGCAACCTCGAGCAGCATCATCCTGGCGCCTTGGAGTCCGGTCCGGTCCGGGAGGATTCGCGGTATGGTGCCGCCGTGCCGCCCCGCATCCGGGCCGTCGTCACGGACCTCGACAACACGCTGTACCCGTGGGTCGACTACATCGTCCCCTGCCTCGAGGCCATGGTCGCCTCGCTGGAGGCGACGACCGGGTTGCCGCGCGTCCGCATCGTCCAGTCGCTGAAGGCGGTCTACGCCCGCTACGAGTCGAACGAGTACCCGTTCGCCATCCAGGAGTCGGAGCTCTTCAAGCCGTACGAGGCCGACTTCGACTCCTTCCGCGCGCTCGTGCTCGACCCGGCCCGCAAGGCCTTCGCGGCGGCCCGGGAGCGGTACCTGCGCCCCTACCCGGGCGTGCGCGAGACGCTCGACGAGCTCCGCCGGCGGGGCGTCGCCGTCATCGGCCTCACCGACGCGCCGCGGAACGCTGCGGAGCTGCGCCTCAAGCACCTGAAGCTCGACGGGCACTTCGACGCGCTCTACACGCTGCCCGGCTACCCGTTGCCCGAGAACGTCGACCCGGAGATCCGCCGGCGGCAGGAGGCGGGGCACTACAAGTCGCGGACGCCCGTCGTCGAGCTGCCGCACGAGGCCGAGAAGCCCAGCCCCGCGGGGCTCCGGCGCATCCTCGAGGACTTCTCCTTCGCGCCCCGCGACGTGGTCTACGTCGGCGACAACGTGAAGAAGGACATGCCCGCCGCGAAGGCGTGCGGGGTCACCGGGATCTGGGCCGAGTACGGCACCTACGTCTCGTGGGAGTACCGCGACCGGCTCGCCATCATCTCGGCGGCCTCGGTGACGAAGCGGCACGTCGCCGAGGAGACGCCCGCGCGGTGGCCGGTCGCGATCTCGTCGTTCGTGCAGGTGCTGGAGCTCGTGGGCGCCGGCGGGGCGACGCCGCGAGGATCCCGGGGCAAGGGCGGTTCCAGGAGGAAGCCACGGTGAAGCTGCTCGTGCGGTACGAGGATCTGAAGGGGCGTCGCACGATCGTGACCGGCGCGTCGTCGGGCATCGGGCTCGCGACGGCCGAGGCGCTCCTCGAGCAGGGCGGCCAGGTGGCGGTGCACTACCGCTCGAACCGGGCGGCCGCCGAGGCGCTCGCCGCGCGGTACCCCGGGCGCGCGTTCGCCATCCAGGCCGAGCTCGGCGAGGAGGCGGGCTGCGTCGCACTCGCCCGCGAGGCCGCGCAGAAGATGGGCGGGGTCGATGGGCTCGTGCACTCGGCGGCGATCTGGAACCCCGGCGCGGCCGACGAGATCCAGGCCGCGCAGCTCGAGGAGATCTTCCGGGTCAACACGTTCAGCGCGTTCTACCTCGTGCGGGAGCTGTTCGCGCACCTCGGCAAGGACCGGCGCGGGAGCGTCATCTTCATCGGCTCGACCGCCGGCCAGCGCGGCGAGGCCGCCCACGGGCACTACGCGGCGACGAAGGGCGCGCTGCAGTCGCTCGCGATGAGCCTCGCGGTCGAGCTCGCGCCGCGGACGCGCGTGAACATCGTGTCGCCGGGCTGGGTGCGCACGCCGATGGCCGAGGCCGAGCTGAAGGAGATCGGCGCCGACATCGCGGGCGCGCTCCCGAACCAGCGGGTGGGCGAGGTGGAGGACGTCGTGCACGCGGTGCTGTACCTCGCGAGCGAGGCGTCCGGGCACCTCGTCGGCCAGGACCTCGGGGTCTCCGGCGGCGCGCTGCTCGTCGTGCCGCGGGGACAGATCGTGGCGAAGCCGAACCCTGGGCACTAGGACGACACCATGCGCTTCAAGCACCACGTCTTCGTCTGCGGCAACGTCCGCCCACCCGACGACCCGAAGGGCTGCTGCGGCCAGGCCGGCCAGGACATCCAGAAGGCGCTGAAGGCCGAGGTCGCGAAGCGCGGCCTCAGGAAGGCCGTGCGCGCCAACAACTCGGGCTGCCTCGACGCGTGCTCCTTCGGCCCCGCGATCGTCGTCTACCCCGAGGGCGTCTGGTACGGCGGCGTGAAGCTCGAGGACGTGCCGGAGATCGTCGAGAGCCACCTCCTGAACGGCGTGCCGGTGGAGCGGCTCCGGCTGAGGCGGCTCGAGGAGCCGCAGGCCGCCGCGGCGGCGCGGGAGAAGGATCAGAAGGGCTAGACCCGCTCGCTTCGCCGCCTCCCGAACTCGGCGTCCTTCCAGACGACGCCGTTGACGCGGAACTCGAGGCTGTCGGGGAAGCGGCCCTGGATGGTCGCGAAGCCCTCGTGGACCACGACGAGGTGGTGGTAGGCGCAGAGCGGCAGGATGTTCCAGGCCTCGTCGGAGCCGCCCTGGCTCCTGAACTCGATGTGGTGGCCGTGGCAGGCGCGGCGGCTGCACCCCGGGAAGAAGCAGCGCGGGAACGACGCGCGCTGCTTCTGGGAGACCGTCTTCGGCTTCGTGCGCTCGTTGCACCAGGCCCGGACGAAGTGGCGGGCGAGCTCGGCGAGGAAGGCGCCGTCGAGGCGCAGGTCTTCGAGGGCGGGGGCGGGTTCCGCCTTCCTGTCGTGCTTCTTCCCGTGTTTGCAGGGGCCTTCGCACGCCTCGTGCGGCCCATCACACGCCTCGTGCCCATCCGGCTCGGGCTCGGGAGGTACCCGCTTCATCAGGGACACCTCGAAGGCCTGCTCGAGGAGGACCGCGACGCTCCGCGGCACCCGCGCCTCGAAGATTCTCAGCGCAGACATCTGCCGGTCGAGCTTCCCCTGCACGACCTCCCTGAGCTCGATGACCGTCATCTTCTCTGCGCGCTGCGCCATCTGGATGAGGTCGACCTGGGGCACCTCCTTCAGGAGCAGCAGCTTCGAGTAGGTGAGCCCCATCTCCTTTGCGATCCGGAGCTCAGGCTTCTCCCAGAGGTGCTTCTCGAGCGCTGCACGGGTCTCGATGGTCCGGGCCGGGACACCGAGCCTCTCGGTCGCGTAGTGCCGGAAGTCCACGAAACCGGCTTCCTTGTGCGTGTGCGTCCCCTTCACCACCGCCGAGCACCAGCCCATGAAGTCGTCCCAGGCCTTGAGCTCGCCGCAGATGCCGAGCGCGGTCGCCACGAGCTCGTCGTCGGTGGCGTGCGCGTACGGCTCGAGCTCGAGCGCCGGGACCGCGTGAACCGGGTCGAGGTACTCCCAGTGGGAAGTCTCGAGCTCGAGCTTCGCCTCGGCCGCGTCCCGCTTCGTCTGGACGTCGAGCGGGTTGAGCCGCCGCTCCACGGTGCGCTCCGCCTCGCGAGCAACCCACTCGTCGCCGGGGTTCTCGGACAGGTACTCCTGCGCGAGCGCCTCGAGCTGGACGTGCCGGTGCGGGCTCTCGACGAGCTCGCCGGCGAGCGCGAGGCCCGTGTAGAGCTCCGCGCGATCCTCGTCCGAGATCGGCACGCGGAGCCGCACCCAGGGCTCCTCGTCCGCCTCGGCCTTCTCGGCCGAGGCGTCCGGCCCCGGCAGCGACTTCCTCTCCTTCAGGGCCTCCCTCACGAGCTGCCGGAGCTTCCGGACCGACAGCTCCTTCGCGCGCTCGACCCAGCGCTCCGCCTCCTCGCCGACGGCGACGGGCAGGACCTCGAGCGCCGCCGACGGGGACACCGTGCCCTCGTACGCCGCGGCCTTCAGGAGCTGCCGCTCCCGGAGCGCTCTTGCGAGCTGCGCCGCGACCTGCGCCGCACGCCGGCGGACCCCGAAGAGGTTCTCCGTCAGGTCGCCGAGGTTCGAGAAGCCCAGCCGGCCGAGCCGATGACCTTCAGTGAACTCTGCGAATACCTCGCCCAGCGAGAGCTCGAGCGCGCACCGCATGCGGCCCGCCTGCGCGACGGCGCGCTCGAATTTCTCCGGCCCGCCGTCGCCCCGGAGGACCATCTCCCGGAGCTCGAGCATCGTGAACGACGGGTACTCCCAGCGCGGCGCGCGGAGGTCCCAGCGGTCGCCGAGCGGGTCGCGGCGGGCGAGGTCGTTCGAGGCGGCATCGCTCGCGGCTGCAGCACCGGCAGCGCCGTCATCCGCAACCGCATCCGCACCCTCACCCGTCGAGTCGGCACCCGGAGTGAACTCCAGAGCCGCCCCCGCGAAGAGCTCGCTGGCCGCGAACGCGTCCATGCCCGCGATCCTGCCACCCCGGTCTGACAGTGAGAACGCACGATCCGACTGGGGCTCAGGGCTGATCTGAGGACCTGGACCGTCCGATCCGCGGACCTACCGGTCGAACGGCGGACCTCCGGGGCCGAACGCAGCTGCGCAGAGGTTCCGCCGCCCCGGCGCCGTGCGCAGATGTCTGCGCAGGTTCGACCGCCCCGGCACCCCCGCGCAGATGTCTGCGCCGGGTGCGGCGCCCCTGGCGCCCTCCCCCACCGCGCGCTACGACTCACGGCATGCCCCGCCGTGCCCGCCCAGCCGGGAAGGCCCGCCCGCTCCTCGGCCCGACCTGCGCGCCGGAGCTCGCATCCATCGGGCTCGAGACCGTGGAAGACCTCCGGGAGCTCGGGTGGGAAGAGGCCTGCATCCGCTGGGTGGAGGCCTTCCCGCTCCGGCTGAACGTGAACGCCTTCTACGGGGTCATCGCGGCCGTCGAGGGCGTCGACTGGCGGGAGCTCGACGAGGGCTGGAAGCGCCGCGCCCGGGCGCTCCGCGACCGGCTCGCGCAGGAGCAGCTCTAGTTCGCGAGCGGCCGGTTCGCCCGTAGGCGCAACAGCGTCGCCCGGACCTCGGCGGCCTCCGCGGACCGCGGCGCCTTCTGCAGGTACTCCTCGAGGTCCGCCGTGGCCGCCTCGACGCCACCGAGCTTCGCCGCCGCGAGGCCCCGGTCCCGCAAGGCCTCGAGCTGCCCGGGCGCGAGCAGGAGGAGCCGGTCGGCCACCCACCAGGCGCCCACGGGCTCCTTCCGCTCGGCGTAGATGCGCCGGAGGTTGTGGAGCATCCGGGCGAGGATCTGCCGCGGCGTGACGCCCTCGAGGTGCCGCCGGTCGAGCTCCTGGCCCGAGCGGGCGTGGTGCCGGGCCGCGCACTCGTCGGCCGAGAGCATCTCCCCGCCGTGGTAGGCGTCGACGAAGACCTCCGGGCCGCCCTTCGACGCGTACTTCACGAGGAAGTGGCCGGGGAACCCGACGCCCTGCAGGCGCAGCCCCGCCCGCCGGGCGACCTCGATCCAGACGACCGAGAGCGAGATGGGGATGCCGAGGCGCCGATCGAGCACCTGGTTCAGGAACGAGTTCTTGGGGTCGTAGTAGTCGACGTCGTTGCCGCGGAAGCCCTCCTCCGCATGCAGGACCTCCCGGAGCACGCGGAGGGTCGAGGCCGCGCCGGAGGGTGCGCGCTCGCGCACGCGCTCGGCGAGGCTGTCGAGCCGGGTGAGGTAGACCTCCGGCTCGAGGGCCGGGTCATCCTCCGCCGCGATGGCGAGCGCCGCCTCGTCGAGGGGGACGGGGTCGCGGTCGAGGAGCGCCGCGAAGCGGGCGCGGGCGTTGGACTCGGCGGCCATCGGTACCCCGAGTATACGGCGGCCCCGCCCCACCGCCCGCCTTCGCGGGAACCCCCTTGACGGTACAGGGACCCTCCTCTAGATTCGCCGCCCTGCCATTCCCCAGTAGCTCAGTTGGCAGAGCAGGTGACTGTTAATCACCGGGTCGCATGTTCGAGTCATGCCTGGGGAGCTAGCGGAACTAGAGGGGATTTCGGGAAACCGAAATCCCCTCTTTCTTTGCCCGATCTGCCTGTTTACGCTGCCGTTACGACGGAGGGCGTAGACATGACGACCAGGGCGAAAGCGAAGAAGGCGGCCGGACCTACCCGGTGGTCTCCGTCCGCGACGGCCGCTTCGTCGTGACGTTCCGGAACAGCGATCCCGCGCGAGTCGCTCGCGCCCATCAACGTCGTGGTGGGCTGGGACGCGGCGCTGCCGCGATAGGATGAAGCCGGGATGCCAAGCGCCGCCAGACGAGGAACGCGAATGCCTGCCGCGAAGAAGGACACGAAGCCCCGCGTCTTCTCGATGTCCTTCGCGAGCGTCTACCCGCTCTACGTCGCGAAGGTCGAGAAGAAGGGCCGCACGAAGGCCGAGCTCGACGAGGTCATCGCCTGGCTCACGGGCTACCGGGGGAAGGCGCTCGAGCGCGTCGTCGCCTCGGGCGCCGACCTCGAGACCTTCTTCGCGAAGGCGCCGAAGCTGAATCCGAAGGCGAAGCTCATCACCGGCGTCGTGTGCGGGGTGCGGGTCGAGGAGGTCGAGGACCCGCTGATGCAGAAGATCCGCTGGCTCGACAAGCTCGTGGACGAGCTCGCGAAGGGGAAGAAGCTGGAGAGCGTCCTTCGGGCCTGACCCGGCCGGCGTTCACTCCTCGATCGCCTCGACGCCCTGCGCGGCGAGGCGCGCGAGGTGCTCCCGCATGGTCCACAGCTGCTCCGGCGTGTGACCCTGCCAGCCGGTGACCTCGCCGACGACCCGCAGCGGGGAGCGCGTCCGGTAGGATCTCGTCGGATTGCCCGGGAACTTCTTGTCCGTCAGGTTGGGATCGTCCTCGAACGGCCCGGTCGGCTCGACCTCGTAGATCCTCCCGGGGCCCTCCCCCACCGCGAGCTCGGCCCCCCAGGTCGCGGCGTCGAGCGTCGCCGTCAGGTACACGTACCGCGCGAGCCGCCTCGTACCGTAATTGGAGGCCCGCCCGATCTCGATCAGGTCCCCTGGCTTCAGGTCGGCCTTCGTTCCGTGGAAGAATCGCTGCTCGCTCATCCGGAGGGCCTCCATGCCCGGCAAGATCGACTTCGTGAACGTCTCCACCGAGGGCCTCGAGTCCTCCCCCGTCGCGGCCGCCCTGGCGGGCCTGCGCGCGAACGAGGCCCGCTACTTCAAGAACAAGTACGACCACGACTTCAAGACGAAGCCCGCGGCCGAGGCGAAGCGCACGGTCGCGTGGGTGCAGAAGATCCTGAAGGAGCGCGACCTCGAGATCGCGTCCCCGCCCCTCGAGGCCACCGTGTTCGAGGTCGAGGGCATCAAGTGGGCCTACGTCTTCTACGAGAGCGGCCTCTCGATCAACGTGCTGTACACCGTGAAGGACAAGAAGAAGCGCGCGGTCGGCTTCAAGCTCTCGGATGGCATGGACGTGCCCGCGGAGCTCGGGAAGTTCAAGTTCGCACGGCAGAAGTCGAAGCTCGCGGGGACGATCCGCGGCTCGTTCTTCGTCATCAAGGGCGAGTACTGAGCCCGCCTACCTCGCCTTCGCGATGACGACGTGGGTCGCCCGCCCGCTCTGGGCGGTCCGCTCGACCACGTACCCGAGCTTCGGCAGGTCGAGCCCTGCGAGGAGCGGCTCGCCGCGCCCGAGGAGCACCGGGGAGATCGCGAGGTGCATCGAGTCCACGAGCCCCGCGGTCAGGTACTCCCGGATCGTCGCGGCGCCGCCGCCGACCCGCACGTCCTTGCCGCCGGCGGCGTCACGGGCCCGCTCGAGGGCGCGGTGGATGCCGTCGGTCACGAAGTGGAAGGTCGTGCCGCCCTCCATGTCGATCGGCGCGTGGGCGTGGTGGGTGAGGATGAAGATCGGGCAGTGGTAGGTCGGGTTCGGCCCCCACCAGCCCTTCCAGCCGTCGTCCTGCCAGGGCCCGCGCGACGGCGCGTACATGTTGCGGCCCAGGATCCACGCGCCGACGTTCTCGAAGCCGCGCCTCGCGAACTCCTCGTCGACGCCGGTGGCCTCGCCCCCGTCCGGCTTGCCGAAGACCTTCTGCTGGAACGTGCGCGTGGCCATCGCCCAGCCGTGCAGGCGCTCGCCGCCGACGCCGAGGGGGTGCTCGAGCGACTGCGAGGGGCCGGCGCCGTAGCCGTCGAGGGAGATGGTGAAGGATTCGACCCGGAGCTTGGACATGGTCCCCGTTCTACCGTCCGGGCCGGACGTTCTCATCGGTCCCGGGCGGGACGCCCGCGGCCCTCCACGGGGACCGGGTCGACGGCCCGGTTCGCGACGCTGATCGCCTCCTGGCCGAAGGACGTGCGGGAGTACGCGGTCGAGCGGGCGCGCGAGGCCGACCGGCTCGAGGGGCGCGACTAGAGCCTGCTCCGGCTCGACAGCTGGAACACGTTCCCCTCCGGGTCGAGCCCGTCGCACAGCGCGATCGCCCCGAAGCGCACGACCTCCCGCATCCGCACGCCGGCGGCGACGAGGCGCGCGCGCTCGGCCTCCACGTCCTCGACGTGGAACGCGAGCTTCAGCGCCGTGTCCTCCCGCGCCGGCGCGGGCTCGGCGTCCGGCCGGGCGGCGGGGGCCTCGTGCAGTCCCAGCCGGCAGCCGCCGGCGTCGAGCCCGAGCCAGCCGGCGTCCTCCTCGACGACGGGAAGCCCGAGGAGCTCCACGTAGAACCTCCGCATCCGGGCGGGGTCGCCGACGAACAGGATCGCGGTCGCGAGGCGCATCCCGGACCGGTAGTCCCGGACCGCGTGGGCCGCAACGCACCTTGATCCTTCGATACCGTTCAGTATATTCTGAACGCATGATGAAGCCGGCCACCCCCGACACCGTGCAGCAGTTCGTGGAGGCCTGGGGCGCGATGGGGGCGCTCTGGGGCATCAACCGGTCGGTGGCCCGGGTGCACGCGCTCCTCATGGCGACCGAGGGGCCCCTCTCCCTCGACGAGATCGCGGAGCGCCTCCAGATCTCGAAGGGCAACGCCTCGATGTCGCTGCGGGAGCTGCGCACGTTCGGCGTCGTCCGGCAGGTCGAGGCACCCGGCGATCGGCGCGACTTCTACGTCACCGAGCCGGACGTCTGGACGATGTTCTTCCGCATCCTGAAGGAGCGGAAGCGGCGTGAGTTCGATCCGGCGCTCGAGGCCATCCACCGGCTGCTCGACCAGCCGGGCGCGAAGGGCGAGGTCCTCGGGCGCCTGCAGCAGATGGCGGACCTCCTCACCACGGTCGAGGGCGTCGTGAACCGGTTCCTCGTCGACCCGGCGTCCTCGAGGGCCGCCCTCGCCTTCGTCGCCGGCCTGCCCTTCACCCCGAAGCCCAGGAAGAAGCCGTAGCCGCAAAGCCGCGCCGTCCCGCGCCGCACCCGTCCCGCGCCCCGGGCGTTCACAAAATTCTGAACCATCGACACAGGAGCCCGCCATGCCCGCCTCCGCCCCCGACCTCCACGCCGTCACCGGCGCCTTCGGCTACAGCGGCCGCCACATCACGGAGCGGCTCCTCTCCCGGGGCCACCGCGTGCGCTCCCTCACCGGACACCCCGACCGGCCGGACCCCTTCGGTGGCCAGGTGGAGGTCCGGCGTCTCGAGTTCGAGGATGCCGCACGCCTGCGCGACGCGCTCCGCGGCGTGCGCGTGCTCCACAACACCTACTGGGTCCGGTTCGCCCACGGCGGCACCGACCACGCGCTCGCGGTCGAGCGCAGCCGGCGGCTCTTCCGCGCGGCCGCCGAGGCCGGCGTGGAGCGGATCGTCCACGTCTCCATCACGAACCCCTCGCTCGACTCTCCCCTGCCTTACTTCCGCGGGAAGGCCGAGGTGGAGCAGGCGCTCCGCGGAAGCGGCGTCTCCCACGCGGTCCTCCGGCCCGCGGTCTTCTTCGGCGGGCGCGACGTGCTCATCAACAACATCGCCTACCTCCTGCGCCGGCTGCCGGCCTTCGGCGTCGCGCGCGGCCGGTACGGGCTGCAGCCGATCTACGTGGAGGACCTGGCCGGGCTCGCCGTCGAGCAGGCGGACCGCCGGGAGGACCTGACGATGGACGCGGTGGGCCCGGAGGCCCTGGGCTTCGAGGAGCTCGTCCGCCTCGTGCGGCGCGCCATCGGGGCGCGCGCGGTCGTGGCCCCGGTGCCGAGGTGGCTCCTGCTGCTCGCCTCGCGGCTGCTCGGCCGCGCCGTCGGCGACGTCGTGCTCACCGAGGACGAGGTCGAGGGCCTCACGTCGAACCTGCTCGTCTCTTCCGGGCCGCCGACCGGACGGACCCGGTTCACCGGCTGGCTCGCCCGGAACGCCGACGGGCTCGGGCGCGCCTGGGCGAACGAGCTCGCCCGGCACTTCCGGTGAGAGGCCGGATCTGGGAGGCTCGACGCATGGCCACCCACGCGAAGCCTCGCCCGAAGAAGGCGAAGCCCACCCGGACGCGAAAGCCAGCGGCGAGGCCGATGGCGAAGGCCACGGAGAAGAAGCCCCCGCGGCTCCTCTCCGGCGGCAACCCGCGGATCGCGAAGGGCGACGGCGATGGGCCGGTGCAGGCCTACCTCCGCGCGAGCCCGGGGTGGAAGGGCGACGTGGGCGCGTGGGTCGACGGCGTCGTCACCCGCGCCGTGCCGGGCGTGAAGAAGGCGGTGAAGTGGAACTCGCCCTTCTACGGCGTCGAGGGCCAGGGCTGGTTCCTCTCGTTCCACTGCTTCACGAGGTACGTGAAGATCGCGTTCTTCAAGGGCGCCGCGCTCCGGCCCCCGCCGCCCGGAGCCTCGAAGCAGCGGGACGTGCGCTACCTCGACCTCCACGAGCACGACGCCCGCGACGAGGCCCGGCTGTCCGCGTGGGTGAAGCAGGCGGCGGCGATCCCGGGCTGGATGGCGTGACCGCGGCAGGTCCTGGCCTGGCCCCCTGACGGGGTCCGCCCGCCGCGCGTGTCGGATCCTCCCCGGCCCGTTCGTCGCAACGACGAACCCGAACCGGAGAACCCTCCGATGACCAGCCCCGACTTCCACCTCACCTTCACCGTCGACCTCCCCGCCCGCGAGGTCTTCGACGCCATCGTCGACCCGCGCCGCTGGTGGTCCGGCGAGATCCGCGGCGAGGCCGACCGGCCCGGCGCCACGTTCACCTACCGCTACCGTGACGCGCACCGCTCCCGCCAGGAGGTGACCGAGCTCGAGCCCGGGCGCCGGGTCGTCTGGCGGGTGCTCGACTCGCACCTCTCGTTCCTCGCGGAGCCGGACGCGTGGTCGGGGACGGAGATCGTCTTCGAGCTCGCCGAGCGCGGCGGTCGGACCGAGGTGCGGTTCGCACACCGCGGCCTCACCCCGGACTGCGAGTGCTACGGCGCGTGCTCGAGCGGGTGGAGTGCCCTCGTGCTCGGGAACCTGCGCCGGCTCATCGCCTCGGGTATGCCCCAGCCGGACGCGTTCGCGGCGGGATAGGAGAGCGGGATGCCCGAGTTCCTGGTGGTGCTCCTCGAGGACGAGGCCGCGCACGCCTCGCTACCGCCCCGCGAGATGGCCGCGCTCATCGACGGGCGAGGCCGGTTCCTCGAGGCGCTCCGCCGGGCCGGGCGCCTGCGCGACGCCGCCCTGCTCCGCGCGAGCCGCGAAGGGAAGCGGGTGCGGCGCGGCGACGGCGCGCTGCGCGTCGAGGACGGGCCGTTCGTCGAGGCGGGCCTCGAGGTCGGCGGCACGCTCTGGATCGACGCCCCGGGGCTCGAAGAGGCCGCCCGCCTCGCCGGGCCCTGCCCGGCGCTCGCCACCGACGCCCTCGAGGTCCGCCCGCTGATGAAGTGCGGGATCGAGGCCGTGAAGGAGTCGCGGCCCGGGAAGCTCTTCGCGTTCCTCGTGCTCGGCCGGGCCGCGAGCGAGGAGGCCTGGGTGGGGATCATGGACCGCATCGACGCGGAGACGAAGGGCCGCTTCCCCGCCGACGCCTTCCTCGGCGGCGGCCGGCTCCACCCGCCGGGCGCGGGGCGGCGGCTCGAGCCCCGTGGCGAGCGGCGGGCCACGCTCGACGGGCCGTTCCTCGAGGCGCGGGAGGTCGTGGGCGGGCTCTTCTTCATGCGCCTCGCGAGCCTGGAGGACGCCGTGCGGTGGGCGGGCGCCTCGCCGTTCGTCGACCACGGCGCCCTGGAGATCCGGGAGCTGTGGCGGACCTGAGCGAGACCCTCGAGGAGACGGTGCGGCGCGAGCGCGGGCGCATCGTGGCCGGGCTCGTGCGCCTGTGCGGTGGGCTCGACGCGGCGGAGGACGCCTTCCACGAGGCCGTGCTCGCCGCGATGCGGGCCTGGCAGGGCGGGCTCCCCGACAGCCCCGGCGCCTGGCTGACGGCGGCGGCGCGGAACGCCGCGCTGGATGCGCGCCGGCGCGGGGCGCTCGCCGCGCGGCTCCCGCCGCCCGAGGAGGCCGTCGACGCGCGCGAGACCATCGACACGGTGACCGACGACCACCTCCGGCTCGTCTTCACCTGCTGCCACCCCGCCCTCTCGCTGGACAACCAGCTCGCGCTCACGCTCAAGGTGGTCTCCGGCCTCTCGACCGCCGAGCTCGCGCGGGCCTTCGTCTGCCCCGAGGAGACCGTCTCGCAGCGCGTCCTCCGCGCGAAGCGGACGCTCGAGGAGCTCGGGGTGCCCTACGCACTCCCGGGGAAGGACGAGCTCGCGGGTCGCGTGGAGGGCGTGCTCGCGGTGCTGCGCGCGGTGTTCAACGAGGGGCACACCGCGAGCAGCGGGCCGCTCATGCGGCTCGACCTCCAGGCCGAGGCCCTCCGGCTCGGACGGCTCGTCTGCGAGCTCCTCCCCACCGATCCGGAGGCGCACGGCCTCCTCGCACTCATGGCGTTCGGCGCGGCGCGGGCGAAGGCGCGCGAGGGCCCGGACGGCACGCCGATCCTGCTCGACGCGCAGGACCGCTCGCGGTGGGACCGGCGGCTCGTCCGCGAGGGGCTCGTCGCGCTGCAGCGCGCGCGCACGCTGGGCGGACGCGGGCCGCGCGTGCTCGAGGCGGAGCTCGCCGCGTTGCACGTGACCGCGCCGCGGTGGGAGGAGACCGACTGGGCGGCCATCGTCGCCGTGTACGACCGGCTCCTCGAGGCGGCACCCTCGCCCGTGGCCTCGCTCAACCGGGCCGTGGCGGTCTCGATGCTCGAGGGGCCCGCGGCGGGGCTGGCGCTGCTCGAGCCGCTGGCGCGGCCGCTCGCCGGCTACCACCTCTTCCACGCCGTGCGCGCCGACCTCCTCGCACGCGCCGGGCTCGACCCGCGGCCCGACCTCGAGCGGGCCCTGGCGCTCTCGGCCAACGAGGGCGAGCGGCGGCTGCTCGAGGTCCGGCTCCAGGCGGCGCGGCAGGCGCGAGGCGCCTGACTCAGACGGACCGCGCCTCGAAGCGGCGCGAGGGCGTCACGAGCTCCTCCTGGGCGTCCACGAGCGGGAGGTCCCGCGAGCCGGGCGCCACGCGCGCAACGAGGCCGAAGAGGGAGGAGGTCGCGTGGGCGACGGCCGCGGGCACGTCCGCGCCGCGGAGGAGCGCGCCCAGGAAGATCGCGCTGAACACGTCGCCCATGCCGTTGGGCGGCGGCTCGAGCGGGAGGAACGGGGTCTCGACCGTGACGGCGCAACCCTGCCCCACCGCGAGCGTCTCGAGCCGGCCGGCCGGCACGTCCGGCGTGCGCAGGCTCGTCACGACGACGGCGCGCTTCCCCGCGCCGAGGAGCGCCCGCGCCCGGTCGACCGCCTCCGCCCGCGAGCCGAGCGGGCCCCCGGTGAGCGCCTCGAACTCGAACTGGTTGGGCGTGAGCACGTCCGCGGCGGCGAGCGCGCGGTCGCGCAGGAACTCCGGGATCCCGGGGCGCACGAAGATGCCGCGCCCGACGTCGCCCATGACCGGGTCGCAGCAGTAGAGCGGCGGCGCGAGCCCGGCGGCGGCGCGAGCCGCGCGGAGCTCCGCGACGACCTCGAGGATCACCTCGCCGATGGAGGCGTCCCCGAGGTAGCCCGAGAGCACCGCGTCGACGCGCGGGAGCACGCCGCGGTCGCGCAGCCCGGCCACGACCTCGCGGACGTGGTCGGCCGCGAACACCTGGCCGCGGAACGCGCCGTAGCCGGTGTGGTTCGAGAACTGGACCGTGTGGATGGCGGCCGGCGAGAGGCCGAGCCGCTGGAGCGGGAAGACGGCCGCGTCGTTGCCGACGTGGCCGAACGCGACGTGCGACTGGATGGTGAGGACGAGCGCGCCCATGGAGCCGCGCAGGGTTCCACGGGCGCGCCCGCCGCGCAACGCCCCGGGGCCGGGACCCCGGGGCGGCGCAGGGAGGAGCTACTGCAGGGTGCAGGTGTCGCCGCTCGTCGCGTGCTTCAGGTTGCGCTGGATGAGGTAGTTCCGGGTGCCGAGCGTCATGTTGTACGCGGCGCCGCTCGGGAGCGTGGAGTAGTTGCCGAAGGTCCAGGCGCACTTGTCCGCGTTCTCCGCCCCGCCGCTGTCGTACCAGGCGTTGAGGTCCGGATCGCTCGTCGCCTCCTCGAGCTCGTGAGCGATGACCGAGATCATACCGTCGACGCCGGCGTTGCCGTTCGGCGAGACGCTCTGGGCGGCGCAGCCGGAGAGGCAGCGGTTGGCGTTGCCCACGAACGAGTAGCGCACGTGGCCCTTCGTCGCCGTGCCGGCGGTGTGCCAGCCGCAGTACTTCGTGCAGAAGCCGGAGCTCTCGGCCACGTTCGACGACGTGAGCACGAAGTAGACGCCGTTCGGGTCGTAGGGGAGCTTCCCGGCGTTCAGCGTGTTGTTCACGATGCTCAGGATGTCCGCGTCGCGCAGGCGGGTGCTCGTGCTCGTGCTCGTGGCCTCGCCGCCGTACCCGGCGTTGCCGGTCACCGCCGTGGAGGCGATGGAGTACCGGCGGACCGCCCGCTCCGGCGTTCAGCCGACGTCGATCACGAGCTTCCCGTGCGCGTGCTTCGACTCGAGGCGCCGGAAGGCCTCGGCGTGGGCGGCGAGCGGGAACCGCCCGTCGACGACCGCCCGGAGCGCGCCCGCCTGGAGCCACGCGCCGAGGGCGTCGAGATCGGCCCGGTTCGGCCGAACCACGACGAGCCGCTCCTCGTGCCGCGACAGCCGGCTCGCGACCTCGCGCAGGAGCCGGCGCGGGCTCGGCACCGTGGAGACGAACACGCCCCGGCGGCGCAGCGCGCCGCGCGCCCGCGCGAAGCGGAGGTTGCCGAAGACGTCGAAGACCGCGTCGAACCGTCCGGACGCGAGGAGCCCCTCGAGCTCGCCGTAGCCGGCCGTCTCCGCGGCGCCGAGCGACCGGCACAGCGCCGCGGTCGCGTCGCTCGAGACGGTGGTCACCCGCGCGCCTAGGAGCCGCGCGAGCTGGATCGCGGCGGTCCCGACGCCGCCCGACGCGCCGTTCACGAGCACCTCCGCCCCGGGCCCGACCCGCGCGAGGTCGCGGAGGGCCTGCAGCGCCGTGAGCCCCACGAGCGCGATCGCGGCGGCGTGGGCCGGGTCCACGCCGGGCGGCAGCCGGGCCACCTCGGCGGCCCGGGGCGCGACGAGCTCCGCGAGCGTGCCCCGCGCGAAGGTCCACTCGTGGAGCGCGCCGAAGACCGCGTCGCCGGCGCGGAGCTCGCCGTGCGGGACCTCCACCGTGCCGGCGAAGTCGACGCCGGTGAACTTCGGGAAGCGGCGGCCGGAGAGGAGTCGGAACCGGCCCTTCCGGAAGAGCGCGTCCTTCGGGTTGAGGGCCGCGGCCCGGACGCGGACGAGCGGCCCGCCCCGCGGACGTGGCGGCGGGACGTCCCGCAGCACGAGCCGCTCGATGGGGCCGTAGGCATCGAACTGGAGGGCCTTCATGCCGCCGGATCATTACCCGCTTGGGGCCGCGATGTCCGGGTCCGTCGCCGGACCGCGTGACACCCGGGAGGCGAGCCGGACCCCCAGGACGGCGCGCCGGCAGGAGCCTTCCCACCATGACCTCCACGCTCGACGTCCGCGCCCGAGGAGCGCTCGCGGCAGCGCTCCTCGCCTGCGCAGCGCCGCTCGGCGCCGGCTGCACCAGCGCGTCCTCTCCTCCTCCGCCGCCCGCGGCGACGCCGGGTCAGCTCGCGCTGTCGGTCGCGTCGATCGAGGCCCCCGAGGACGCCGGGAAGGTCACCGTCACGATCACCCGCGCCGGCGGCACCGACGGCGTGGTCACCGCGTCACTCGCGACCGCCGACGCGACCGCCGCGGCCGCCGGCGACTACGGCGCGGTCTCGACCACCGTCGTGTTCCAGGACGGCGACGGCGCCGCGAAGTCCGTGGACGTCGCGATCGTGAACGACGCCGCGGTCGAGCCGCAGGAGACCTTCACGATCACCCTCTCCTCCCCGACGGGCGGCGCCTCGCTCGGCACGTCGACGACCACCGTGACCATCCTCGACGACGACGCACCGGTGGTGAACTCCGGCAAGGTGAACGACACCGGCGTGACCGGCTGCGCGACCGGCACCGGCGCCGGGCTCGCCTGCGGTGGCGCCACCACCGACTTCCCGCGCCAGGACGCGCAGAGCGGCCGCGACCTCACGGCGAACGCCGACGTGGACGGGCGCGCGGGCTTCTCGTTCACGAAGCTCGACGCCGCGGGCGCAGCGCTCGCGGACCAGGCCGCGGCCTACGCGACCACCCCGTGGTCCTGCGTGCTCGACCGCGTCACCGGGCTGACCTGGGAGCTCCGCCCGGCAGGCGGCGGCCTGCGGGACCGCGCGCACACCTACAGCTGGTTCAGCTCGACCGGCGTCGAGGACGGCGGGGATCCGGGCACGCCGAACGCCGGCGCCTGCGTCGACACGAGCCACTGCGACACCGAGAAGTACCGGGAGGCCGTGAACGCGGCCGGGCTCTGCGGCCACGCCGACTGGCGGCTGCCCTCCCCGGCCGAGCTCCTCGGCATCGCCGACCTCGGCGCGGCGCAGGCCCCGTACGTCGACGCGGGCTGGTTCCCGGACACGCTCTCCGCGCCGTACTGGACCGCCGGCGCGACCGGCGGCGGGGCGGCGCTCTCGGTGGACTTCGCGACCGGCGCCGAGGTCGAGGCCTCGAAGCGCTCCGCCTTCGCCGTGCGCCTCGTGCGCGGGGGGATGCTCCGGTGACCGCGCGCGACCTCCGCTCCGTCCTCGCCGCGCTCGCGGCCGCCGCGGCGCTCGCCGCCGCGCCCCCCACGGTCGCCGCCACCCCGCCCGACTCCGCCTCCGCCGCCGGCTGCGTGAGCGGCGAGGGCAGCTGCACGCTCTTCAACCAGCACTTCGCCGCGAGCGCCGCCGAGTTCCCGGTGGAGGAGTTCACCGACATCGGCGACCCGGTCGCGGGCCCGCCGAAGTCCGGCGCCTGGGCGTTCGCGACCTACGAGGGGTCGGTGCGCGCGTACGCGCTCACCGGCGCGCCCATCCCGAGCGCCTACCGCGCGGGCGAGGCGCAGGTCGTCTGGTACGGCACCTTCGTGAAGCAGTCGGCGGGGGACACCGCCCGCTTCCACGTGAACC
This sequence comes from Anaeromyxobacter sp., assembly GCA_046351695.1. Taxonomy (GTDB): domain Bacteria; phylum Myxococcota; class Myxococcia; order Myxococcales; family Anaeromyxobacteraceae; genus Anaeromyxobacter. The sequence continues at coordinate 56,342 of JAXLYA010000009.1, forward strand.
GCTCGGGCGTGGGCGTGTTCTGGGACGGATCGATGACCGGCATCGGCCCCGACCCGAGGAAGCCCTACGCGCGCTACGAGTTCACCGTGCAGGTGAACTCCGACGCGGTCCCGAAGTGGGCCTGGGGCGTGTACTCGCTCACGCGGACGGTCGACCTCGAGGCCAACGGGGCGGACCTCTACACGGTCGAGGAGACGGTCGGGGCGCACGGGGAGGACTCGAAGACGTATCCCACCCCGCCGGAGGGCCACCTCGTGGGGCCGAACGTCTACGAGACGCCGCCCTTCACGGGCGAGGTGGACCTGAGCGCCATCCCCGTGGGGGCGACGTACTGGGTCGAGTACCGCCTGAAGGCCCACGTGATGGTCCGCGGCCCCGAGAGCCTCGCCTCGGCCATGATCGGCGATCCGCTCGACGCCGACAGCGGGTTCCGGTGGGAGACCACGAGCGTCCAGACGTCGCCCACGGGCCCGGCCCGGACCTGCTCGGTGCCCTTCGACGCCGCCCGCTGGAAGTTCGACGCGGGCGGCACGGTCACCGACCTCTACAACGGCCTCGAGTGGCGCCGCTGCGGCCTCGGCCGCTCCCTCGCCGGGCGCGGCACCGCGGACCCGACCGACGACCGCTGCGAGGGCACCGACGCGGGCCTGGGCTGGCAGCAGGCGCTCCAGGCGGCGGTCGGCGACCGAACCGCGGGCCACGCCGACTGGCGCGTGCCGAACGTGAAGGAGCTGCAGTCCCTCGTGGACCTGCGGTGCCTCGCCCCGACGATCGACGGCGTCGCCTTCCCGGACACCCGCGCGACCACCTTCTGGTCCTCCACCCCGGAGCCCGCCGCCGGGAAGTTCTGGGGGACGAGCTTCCTCACCGGCGCGACCGCGACGGGCTCGCTCGCCGACCTCGCCCTCGTGCGGCTGGTGCGCGACACCGCCGAGGCGCCTCTCGAGCCGCTCCCGCAGGTGAGCGTCGGCCGCCCGCTCGCCGTGATCGAGGGCGACACGGGCACCCGGGACATGGTCTTCCCCGTCGTGCTCGATCGTCCGGCCGCCGCGACCACCACGGTCGACTACGCCACCTTCGATGACGGCGCCACCGCCGGTTCGGACTACACGGCGCGGAGCGGGACGGTCACGATCCCGGCGGGCACGACGCGCGTGGACGTCGCCGTGCCCGTGCTCGGCGACGTCCTCGCGGAGTCTCACGAGGCGGTCGGGATGCTGCTCGCGAACGTCTCGCCGAACGTGCGGCCGGGGCGGCTCGCCGCGTCCGGCGCGATCGTGGACGACGAGCCCCGCGCCGCGCTCGTGGCCGCGGCCGCGATCAAGGAGGGGAACACCGGCGTCACGAACCTCGTCCTCGGGGTGACGCTCACGCACGCCTCGGCCGCGCCGGTCGTCCTCGCCTGGGCCACCACCGACGGCACCGCCACCGGCGGCTCGGACTTCTCGCCGACCTCCGGCACGCTCACCCTCCCCGCGGGCCAGACGACCGGCAGCATCGTGATCGCCGTGAACGGCGACAAGGTCATCGAGCCCGACGAGACCTTCACCGTGACGATGACGGCGGCGAGCCCGAACGTCGTCGTGGTCCAGCCCACCTCCACGGGCACCATCCAGAACGACGACGTCCCCGGCCCGCCGGTCGTGGACGCCGTGCGGTACGCGGGCTTCATGGGTGGCCCCGGCAACACCGACGGAAAGGGACCGGACGGACGGCTGGGCTCGCCCAGCCTCGTCGCGGGAGGCCTCGTCGTCGATGGCAGCCGGCTCCGGAGGTTCGCGCTCGACGGGACGCTCAGCTCCCCGCTCGCGACCCCGCACTTCGTGCAGGGCGTCGCGGTCGGCCCCGGCGGGAAGTTCTACTTCACCGAGGGCAATCGCGTCACGGTGATGGACGGCACCACGCTCGCGTTCACGGACCTCGCGGGCAGCGCGACCGCCGGCAGCGCCGACGGCACCGGCGCGTCGGCCTCCTTCAAGAGCCCGTCCGGCATCGCGGTGGACCTTGCCTCCGGGGACGTCTTCGTGGCCGACAGCGGCAACTTCACCATCCGGCGGATCACCGCCGCGGGCGTCGTCACGACGCTCGCCGGGATCGCCGGCACGAACGTCTGGGCCGACGGCACCGGGCCGAGCGCGACGTTCGCGTCGCCGCGCGGGCTCGCGATCGATCCCACCACCGGCGACCTGTGGGTGGGCGACGCGGCGCGGCTGCGCAGGGCCACCCAGGGCGGCGTCGTGACCACCCTCGCGGGCGGCGCGACGGTCGGCGCGAAGGACGACCCGAACCCCCTCGCCGCGCGGTTCCGGACGATCTCCCACCTCACCGTCGACGACGCGGGGCTCGTCTACGTCGCCGACGAGACCAACGACGCCATCCGCAGGTACCACCCGACCGACGGCGTCACGACGCTCGCCGGGACGATGGGCACCCAGGGCAGCGTCGATGGGACCGGCGCCGCGGCGCGGTTCAACCTGCCGCTCGGCATCACCTACTTCGGCGGCTTCCTCTACGTCGCCGACAACAACAACTACGAGCTCCGGCGCGTGTCGCTCGCGGGTGAGGTCGTGACGCTCGCGGGCGAGGCGATCCGCATGGGCAGCGCCCCGGGCACCGTGAACGCCGCCACGGCGACGTTCCAGTATCCTCAGGGCATCGCGCCGGGCGCCGCGGACGGCGTCCTCTGGGTGGCGGACTACCTCGACAACACGCTCCGGCGGGTGGACCCGGACGCCGCGACCGGCCTCGCCGCGACGGTCACGACCGTGGCCGGCGTCGGGCCCTTCCAGGGCTCGGCGGACGGCCCTCCGCTCACCGCGCGCTTCCGCTCGCCGTACGGCGTGTCGGCGGGCGGCGAGTACGTGGCCGACTCGGCGAACTGCACGCTCCGCCGCGTCGATGCGTCGGGCAACGTGACCACCGTCGCCGGGCAGGTGCAGACCTGCGGGGTGCTCGACGGCACGGGCACGGGGGCGCGCTTCCGTACGCCGCTCGGGCTCTACACGGCGCCGGGCGGCCTCGTCTACGTGGCCGACACCTACGCCGTGCGCAGCTACGACCCCGCGACCGGCGCGGTCGTCACGATCGCGGGCGCGGCCTCCTCCGGGAACGTGGACGGCACCGGCACCGCCGCGCGGTTCGGCGCCCTCTACGACATCTGCGGCGACCCCGCCGGAAACCTCTACGTCGCCGACTCCGGCAATCACGCGATCCGGAAGATCGCGCCGGGCGGCGTCGTGACGACGCTCGCGGGCGGCGCGGGCTACCAGGACGGCACCCTCGCCGCAGCGCGCTTCCTCACGCCGAAGGGGCTCGCCTGCGCCGCCGACGGCACGCTCTACGTCGCCGACCGCGACAATGCCGTGCTGCGGAAGATCACCCCCGCCGGCGAGGTCTCGACGCTCCTCGGGACGAAGGGGCTCCTCGGCTTCACGCCGATGGGGAGCCCCTCCGCGATCGGGAAGCCGGAGCGGCTCGCGCTCCAGGGCAACGTGCTCTACGTGACGCTCTGGAACGGGGTGATGAAGGTGACGCTTCCGTGAGGCCCGGGGCCCCCCCTCACCTGGCCTCTCCCCCCGGCTGCGCGGGGGGAGAGGGCGGTGGTCCGGCGGGTCAGCCCTTCAGCGCGGCGGCGACGCCCTCGGCGAAGGTCGTGGTGGGGCGGCCGATGAGCCTCCGGAGCGTGCCGCTCGAGTCCTCGAGGTCGCCGAGGGAGAGCCCGACGTCCGCGTTCGCGAGCATGTCCGCGACCGGCGCGGGCAGGCCGAACTTCTGCAGCATCCCGCTGTACTCGCGCTCCGGGAGGTCCTGGTAGCGGACCGGCTTCCCGCTGCCCTTCGCGATCTCGGCGGCGAGGTCGGCGAGGCCGTAGGCGCGGTCGCCGGCGAGCTCGTACGTCTTCCCGGCGTGGCCGTCCTGGGTGAGGACCGCGACCGCCGCCTCGGCGTAGTCGGCGCGGGCGGCGGGCGAGACCTTGCCCATCCCGGCCGCCCCGAGGAGCACGCCGGAGGCGAGCGCGCCGCCCATGTTCCCGGTGTAGTTCTCGACGTACCAGCCGTTCCGGAGGAGCACGTACGGCACGCCCGAGGCCGTCACGAGCTTCTCGGTGGCGAGGTGCTCTCCCGCGAGCCCGATGTGCGAGCGGTCGGCCTTCAGGATGCTGGTGTAGACGAGGAGCCTCGGGCGGGCCTTCGCCACGGCGTTCACGACGTTCGTGTGCTGCGGGAGGCGCCGGCCGAGCTCGCTCCCCGAGACGAGGAGGACCTTCTCGACGCCGCGGAGCGCCGCCTCGATGGTCTCCGGGCGCTCGTAGTCGAGGTGCCGGACCTGGACGCCGCGCGCCGCGAGGTCCTTCGCCTTCTCGGGGGTCCGGACCCCGGCGACGATCTGCGCAGCGGGGACCTTCTTCGTGAGGCCTTCGACGACGAGGCGGCCGAGGTGCCCGGAGGCGCCGGTGACGAGGATCATGGGGTGCTGGCTCCGTTCGGATGGAAGCGCGGCGCGGGGAGTCGCGCCGACACGCCTTCCGTAACGCCGTAACTTACCAGTAGCAAGTACATACCTTTTGGTAAGTATGAGATCGGGCTATGATGCGGGCATGACGAAGAAGGGCCTCCTCAAGGGCGACCTCACGAACCCGCGGTGCCCCTCCCGCCTCGTGCTCGATCACGTGACGAGCCGGTGGGGCGCCCTCGTGCTGATCGTGCTCCAGGAGGGCACGCAGCGCTTCGGCGAGCTCCGGCGCGGCATCGGCGGGGTCTCGGAGAAGATGCTCGCGCAGACGCTGAAGCAGCTCGAGGACGACGGCTTCGTCGCGCGGAAGGCCTACGCCGAGGTGCCACCGCGGGTGGAATACGCCCTCACGCCGCTCGGGCGAGAGATCGCGGCGCACGTCGAGGCGCTGGGTGACTGGATCGAGGCGAACCTCGGCCGCGTGCTGGGCGCCCGCGGGCAGCGATGAGTCCGCCTGCCCGAAGATCGAGAAACTCCGGAATCCCAGCTCCTTGGCGGCCTTGATGGGGCTCGTCTCCCCACCCGGGTGGCACTCCACTCCACGTGTTGCGAGGAATTTCAACGCGTCCCGCGATCCGTGTGGGACGTTCCACCACAGCCCCACTGACTTCCCCGTCTTGCGGCAGGATGCCGCAGCGTGGAGAGTGGTTTACCCGGCGAAGAATCCGAGATGCGCCGGCCTTCACGCTGGGGCGTGACGCAGGGCGATCAGAGATCGAGTCGAGCCGCCATGACCAAGAAGACCTCCCTACCGACCGCGCTGGCCGCGATCTCGCTCGCGGCCCTCTGCGCCTGCGAGCTCGGCGGCGGCGCCGCCGACTCGAAGGGCATCACCGCGTCGACCCACAAGTATTTCCCGGTCGACACGGGCGACCACGCGTTCGACTGCGCGACTTGCCATTCGGACCCTTCCACGTTCGGCGTCGTCACCTGCACCGACTGCCACACGCACGCGAAGGACGTGACCGATCGGCTGCACCTCATCCGGACCGAGTACAAGTTCGAGACGGCCTCCTGCCTCGTTTGCCACACCCCGCCGGTCAAGCTCGGGTTCTCGCACTTCGGCATCACCTCCGGCTGCGCCGCCTGCCACGACGTCGCCGCCGCGTTCGCCCGCCTCCCGAAGGACGGCTTCACCCACATCCCGACCCGCGGCGAGGACTGCGCGACCTGCCACAACACCACCGAGTGGGCGCACGCCGGCGCCCCCGGCGTGCTCGTGAACGACCCCGCGCGCGCGGTCGCGGTGACGGGGCTCGTGCCCGCCTACGTCGGCACGACGCTCTCCACCCTCTCGGCGCATTCGCAGAAGCTCCCGATGTCCATGGACCACCAGTCGCCGGCCCTGTCCGCGACGGTGCTCGCGGGCTGCAACGCCTGCCATGCGCAGCTCGTGAACGGCAACGCCTTCCCGGGTGTCCTGCACGCCTCGCTCACGGCGGCCGGCGCGGCCCAGCCCACCACCTGCGCGAGCTGCCACGCCGACGCGATGCCGGTCGGCTTCGTCGGCCCGACGGCCACGAACCCGGCGCGCAGCCCGGCCTCGGGCGAGATGAAGCACGACGCCGTCGCCTGGGCGAACGGCAAGCCCGGCACGACCCCGCTCGTCACGGCCGACTGCGGCGCCTGCCACGTGGCGCCGGGCGCGGCCGCCGCCACCTGGGCGACGCCGAAGGCCGGCAACGGCCCGGCCGCGCTCTACCACGCCTCGGTCGCGGCCCAGCCGGCCTCCTGCCTCGACTGCCACGCGAACTCGCGCCCGACCGCCGCGATCACGACCGCGGTGACCTCGCCGCCTGGGCAGCGCACGTTCGATCACGCGAACGGCGCGACCGGGGAGTGCTCGGCCTGCCACGCCGGCACCGGCGCGGGCGTCACCTCCTGGAAGGGCGGCAAGTTCCACACCGCCACCTCGGGGACCCCGAGCACCTGCCTGCCCTGCCACGAGGGGCAGCGCCCGACGTCCACCACCGGCTGGCTCTCCACGACCTTCCAGACGAGCCCGTTCGACTACGGCACCAACCCAGCCGGCGTGAAGCACGGCAACGGGATGGACTGCGTGACCTGCCACGCGAACGCCGGCACGGGCGCCTGGGGCACGAACCACAACTGGGCGAAGGGCGCCTTCGACCACGCCGCGAACAAGCCCTCCACCTGCATGGCCTGCCACATGAGCCAGCGGCTCGACCTGCAGGCGGGCCACACCCCGGCCGAGTGGGCAGCGCTCGTCACCCCGAACTTCGATCACGCCACGGCCGGCAAGGGCGACTGCATCGGCTGCCACGCGCAGACGGTCACCCGCGGCTCGTACGTGAGCTACCAGCTGCCCGGCGGCGACTGGCGCGACGGCAGCGGCTACCCGGGCGCGACCATCGTCTCCGACCCGAACTCGAAGGTCACGGTGACCGAGCTCCTGCTCACCCGGACCGGCTCCTTCGTGACCGGCTACACCACGACCTCGCTCGCGCTCTACGGCGGCATGGCGCACGTCTCGGCGGCCATCCCGGCCGCGATGAGCCCCGGCCCGGCGGCCGCCCCCGACTACGGCAAGTGCTGGCACTGCCACGCGCCCTACGACGCCACCGGCGCGGTGCAGGACTACACCACGGGCGTCTTCCACACCGCCCTCGCGGCCTACAAGCCGACGCTCGGCGGCGCGGTCTCGCCGCTCCCGCAGCCCACCGCGCACTGCTCGGACTGCCACGCGCCGATGTGGCCGGGTGGCATCGTGGAGCTGACCGGGACGAACCACCTCGTCTCCATGGATCACTCCGCGACCTTCAAGGCCGCCACGGTGATCAACGGGGTGACCGCGAGCAAGGTCGACGACCTCGACTGCTCGAACTGCCACCACAAGCCCGGCCCCGCGGCGGTGGGCGGCGCCTGGAACGACGGCGCGTTCCACAAGAACATCGGCGCGGCGGTCCCGGCCGACTGCGTCCTCTGCCACTACCCGCTCATGGCGAGCACGGCGGCCGACGTCGCCTCCGGCACCACCTTCACGATGGCCCACCGCGCGACCGTGCTCACGCAGCAGGCCTGCGAGGTCTGCCACACGACGGCGCTCGCGCAGAGCACCGTGGCCGCGACCGCGGCCCAGTGGAAGACGGGCGCGCTCCACCCGAAGGTCGCGGCCCAGCCCACCGCCTGCCTCGCCTGCCACACGGGCTCGGCGCCGGCGGCCACGACCCAGGGCACCGTCGCGTACACGTTCCCGCAGGGGGCGAACGGCACCTCGAACACGCTGCAGTGGATGAGCCACCAGGCGACCGGCGTGAAGGGCGCCGAGTGCGCGCCCTGTCACCAGGCCGACGCGAAGGCCTCGGGGGCGGCGTGGTCGAAGGCGTCGGTCTACCACGTGGCCGGCCGCACGAGCGCGGCCTGCTCCACCTGCCACGGCACGTCGAACGGCAACGGCGCGGTGCAGGGCACGGGCAACAACCTCCCCGCCGGCGTGACCGACTCCCTCACGAAGACGACGGCGAGCGCGGCCTCGGGCGTCGCCTCGACGGTGCTCGCCCGGATCGACCACGCGAACTCGAACGTGACGACCCACGAGTGCAGCTTCTGCCACACGCAGGCGGGCACCTCGACGGCCGCCGGCATCCAGGGGAAGGAGTGGGCGCAGGCGAGGTTCCACGCGAGCTTCACCACCACCGCGCCGTACGTGAAGAACGCGACGACCGGGCGCTGCTCGGCGTGCCACCTGAACGAGAGGCCCGGGGCGACCTTCGCAGGCCAGGACCACTCGACCTTCACGAACGCCTCCACCACGAAGGACTGTGGCGAGTGCCACGACTGGCCGGGGACCGGCTCGGCGTCGGCGCCGAACTGGCTGGGCGCCGGCGCGCCGGCGCTCCTCACGGTGGGCGGCTTCAACGTGCCCGCCCCGCCCGCGCCGACGACCTACGTCCAGGCCGGGCTCGCGAACCTGGCCCACCCCGACACGGCGGCGAACCCCTGCTCGGCCTGCCACACCGGCGGCATCGGCGGGAAGGGCGCGATCGGCTACGACCACAACTCGCCCGCGGGCGTGGGCACGCTCATCACCCTGCAGTGCAACACCTGCCACGAGTACGGCAGCAACCTCATCAGCACCGCCTGGAACAAGGCGACCACGACGGCGAACGGCGCCGGCGACTCGCGCCCGTACACGCTCACGTCCGTGACCGCGTCGTACAAGGGCAACACGAAGACCTACACGGTGGACCGGCACTTCATGGTCGACCGCGCGGGCGTGAAGCTCGCGGTGGACTGCGGCAACTGCCACGACGCGCCGGTCGGGCTCGTCACCACGACCACCGGCACGACCTACAAGACGCGGTGGGCCTTCAAGCACCCGCCGGAGAACCCGAAGCCGAGCTACTGCACGCTCTGCCACAACCCGATCCCGAACTGACCCGGCGCCCGGCCGCCCCGGACCGGCCGGGGCGGGCGCCGTGGTAAGACCGGTCCCAGCCATGGAACCGGCAAGCCCCGGCCGCCTCGCGCGGCTCCTCGCCGCGGCCTCGCGCCGCGACCTCGTCCTCGGCGCCGTCCCGCTCGCCCTCGTCCTCGCGCTCCTCGCCTGGGCGGTGCTGCACTGGGTCCGCCCCGCGCCTCCGAAGACCATCACGATCTCCTCGGGACCCGACGGCTCCTCGTTCCAGCGCTCCGCCGAGCGCTACCGGGCCGCGATGGAGAAGAGCGGCGTCACGGTCCGCCTCGTGCCCTCCCACGGCTCGCTCGAGAACCTGCGCCGCCTCTCCGGCCCGGCCTCCGACGTCGACGTGGGCTTCGTGCAGGTGGGCGTGAAGCTGCCCGACCCCGCCCCGGGCGAGGCCCGCCGGGAGCTCGCCTCCCTCGGCACCATCGGGCGGCAGCCGCTCTGGGTGATCGTGCGCGGCGAGCCGCCGGACCGGCTCTTCGACCTCAACGGCAAGCGGCTCGTGGTCGGGCCGGAGGGCAGCGGCACCCGCGTGCTCGCGAGCACGCTCCTCAAGGCGAGCGGGGTCGAGGCGGGCAACGGGACCGAGTTCGTCGACCTCGACGACGACGCCGTCGGCGAGGCGCTGCAGAAGGGGCAGGTGGACGCCGCGTTCCTGATGGGCGACTCGGCCTCCCCGAAGGTCATCCGCGGCCTCGTCGGACACCCCGCCCTGCACGCGGTCCAGCTCTCGCAGCTCGACGCCATCGTCCGGCGGTACCCGTACCTCGACCGCATCGTCATCCCGATGGGCGCCCTCGAGCTCTCGACCAACCTCCCGGCCTCCGATCTCGCCCTCGCGGCGTCCAGCGTCGAGCTCGTCGCGCGCGCCGACCTGCACCCCGCGATCTCCGACCTCCTCCTCGAGACGCTGCGCGAGGTCCACGGCCGCGCGGGCCTCCTCGCGAAGGCCGGGGAGTTCCCGGCGGCCCGGGAGCACGAGCTGCCGCTCAGCGACGACGCGCGCCGCTACTACCAGTCTGGCAAGCGCTGGCTCTACAAGGTGCTCCCGTTCTGGGCCGCGAGCCTCGCCGACCGGTTCCTGTGGGCCCTCGTCCCGCTCGTGCTCCTCCTCGTCCCGGCCTTCCGGCTCCTGCCCACGATCTACCGCTGGCGGATCCGGCTCCGGCTGCTGCGCATCTACGGCGCGCTCCTCGAGCTCGAGCGCGACGTGCGGGCGAGCGGCGGCGAGGACGGGGCGGCGCTCGCTGGCCGCCTGGACGCCCTGGAGGCGCGGGCCGACGCGCTCAAGCTGCCCGTGGCGTTCGCCGACCAGTTCTACGTGCTCCGCGAGCACATCGGCTTCGTGCGCCGGCGGCTCGCCGCGCGCGCGGGTTGACCGCCGGCGAGGACGCGTTTCTTCAAGCCGCGACCCCGCGGTACGGTCACACTCCTGCCATGACCCTCGCCACCGCCGCGGCGCTGCTCGCCCTCGCGGCCGCCGCCCCCAGGGAGCCCCACCGCATGAAGCTCCACGCCTCCGGCGCCTTCGACGTGAAGGTCACGCCCATCGCCGACCCCCGCCCCGGCGCGTTCCCGCGCCTCTCGATCGAGAAGACCTTCCACGGCGACCTCGAGGCCACCGCGTCGGGCGAGATGATGGCCTCCTCGGCGGCGCAGGAGGCCTTCGCCGCCTACGTGGCCCTCGACCGCGTGAAGGGGACGCTCGCGGGGCGCGAGGGCACCTTCCTGCTCACCCACGTCGGCACGATGACCTCGGGCGGGCAGACGCTCACCATCGCGGTGGTGCCGGGCTCGGGCACCGGTGGGCTCGCGGGCCTCGAGGGGGCGCTCACCATCCGCATCGAGCCGGACGGGAAGCACTTCTACGGGTTCGAGGGCACGCTGCCCTGATGGCTCAGGGCCGCAGCTTCGCCATCTCCCGCGCGAAGCAGTCCTCGCACATGCCGTGCGAGAGCTCGGCGGCGCTGTGCTGCGCGACGTAGTGGTCGAGCCGCGCCCACCTCCCCTCGTCGTGGATGCGGCCACAGTACGCGCAGATCCGGAGCAGCCCGCGCAGCTCGGCGAGCTCCTTCCCCTGCCGGGCGATGACGAGGCGGGCCGCCTCCGCCCGGTCGAACGCCCGGGTGAGCGTCGCGCCGAGCGCGACGCCGAGCGCCGACACCGAGAGGCCGTTCACGAACGCGGAGACGCGCCCTGCGGCGGCGGCCTGGTGGGCGAGGATCCCCTGCGCGAGCAGCGCCATCCCGGCGAGCTGGATCGCCGCGGCCTGCCAGAGCGGGAGCCGGACGAGGACCGGGACACCGAGCGACGCGATGACGAACGGCGTGATCGCGGCGGTCACGAGCTGGTCGATCCCTGCGATGACCGCGCCCCCCGCCGTGGCCACGAGCGCGACGGCCGGCGGGAGCACGGCGCGCCAGCGAACCAGCGGAGGACGGCCGGCGCGCCAGACGAGCAGCGTCAGCGCGGCGAGGGCGACGAAGAGCCCCCCGTGCGCGACCTCGAGGAGGCCCTCCCACCGTGCCTGCACCGACCCCGGAGCGCCACCCGGGGTGGCGAAGTAGAGCACGTGGCAGAAGATCACCGACGCCGCGACCGCCAGCGTGGGCAGCGCGCGCCGCAGGCTGTGCTCGAGGCGCGCCTCGGCGATCCGCGGGTCCAGCTCGGTCACGGGGCGGGACGATGCGCTCCGCGGGGTGGGCGTTCAAGCCCAATCGGCTAGACCCAGGGTCGATCGCGTGAACCGACCGGCGCGAGGAGGTCCGGTTCCCTGGACCGGGGCCTCCCCGCGCCGACCAAGAGTCACAGCGGCGCACGCCGACGCGGCTGAGTGGGCGGAGCCGGCGCGAGCCACCCTCCTTCGCAGCAAGCTTCGGGCCGGACGGTCACTCGCTCGATCGCTGCGATTCCCGGCGCTTCACCGCCGCGGCACGCCGCCGCAGCGCGCGAACCGGGCAGGCGCGTGCTCCGACCCCGGGCACGGCGCCCCACCTGGGCGCTCGATCGCCGCGGTCGTATGCATTACGGTGTATATGCACTGCCATGCAGACCAGGTTCTTCGAGACCCTCGCGGATCCGAACCGCCTCCGCATCGTCGAGGCGCTGCGCGCCGGCGAGCACTCGGTGACCGACCTCGTCGCGCGGGTCGACATCCACCAGTCGGGCGTCTCGCGCCACCTGCGGATCCTGCACGAGGCCGGGTTCGTCCAGGTCCGGCCCCAGGGCCCGCGCCGCATGTACTCGCTGCGCCCCGAGCCGTTCCAGCGCCTCGAGGCCTGGATCGACGGGTACCGCCGGCTCTGGGAGGGCCGCCTCGATCGGTTCGAGCGCGCCCTCGAGGAGCGGCAGCGCCACCGCCGCACCCGCCCCCCGGGAGAGCCATGACCACGTCCCCGTCGCAGAAGAAGGACCGCATCACCCTCACCCGGCAGGTCCGCGGCACGCTCGCGGAGGTCTGGGAGCTGTGGACGACGAAGGAGGGCCTCGAGTCGTGGTGGGGCCCGGACGGCTTCCGCGTCGAGGTGCGGACGCTCGACGTGCGCCCCGGCGGCACGTGCGAGTACGACATGATCGCGGTCGCGCCCGAGATGATCGCGTTCATGAAGACCCAGAACGCGCCCACCACGACCGCCGCCCGCCTCCGCTACACGGTGGTCGAGCCCCACCGGCGGCTCGCCTACCAGCACGCGGCGGACTTCATCCCGGGCCTCGCGCCGTACGACGTGGAGGTCACGGTGGACCTCTACCCCGCCGACGGCGGCGTGAAGCTCCTCCTCACCACCGACCGGATGCACGACGAGACCTGGACGAAGCGCGCGGTCATGGGCTGGGACAGCGAGCTCGGGAAGCTCGAGCGGCTGCTCGCCGGGCGCGCCGGGGTGAGGCCGTGAAGGGCCGGAGCGTGCTCGCCGTGTTCGCGGGGCTGGTCGCGACGGCGGTCCTCTCGACGGTGGCCGACCAGGTGCTCCACTCGGCGGGCGTCTACCCGCCGTGGGGCGTGCGCATGAGCGACGGGCTCTTCGCGCTCGCGACCGCCTACCGGGTGGTCTTCACCGTGCTCGGCGGCTGGCTCACCGCGCGCCTCGCGCCCTCGCGCCCGCTGCGCCACGCCGTCTGGCTGGGCGTCATCGGCACGTTCCTCGCGCTCGTCGGGCTCGCGGTGGCGATCGCACACCCGGAGCTCGGGCCGTTCTGGTATCCGGTGGCGCTCGTCGTCACGGCGTTCCCCTGCGTGCTCCTCGGCGCCTGGCTCCGCGCGCGGGGTGTGCCGGCGGTCGCGCCCGGAGGCGCGGCGTGAACGCGGAGGTCACCGCGCTCCTCGAGGCCCGCGGGCACCCGCTCGCGAAGGAGCTCCGCGCGCTCCGCAAGGCCATCCTCGCGGTCGATCCGGCCGTCGAGGAGGCGGTGAAGTGGAACGCCCCGAGCTACCGGACCCGCGACTTCTTCGCGACGGTGAACCTGCGTTCGACGGGCACCGTGCAGGTCGTCCTCCACACCGGGGCGAAGGCGAAGGCCACGGCGAGGAGCGGGCTCGACGTCCCCGATCCCGAGGGCCTCCTGACCTGGCTCGCGAAGGACCGCGCGCTCGCGGACCTGGGCGCCGGCCGCGCGTTCACGGCCCGGTGCCGGGCCTTCGCGAGGATCGTGAAGGCCTGGCTCCGGTACGTCTGACCGCCTAGAGCTGCTCGTCCTCGATGGCGAGCGCGCCCTCGGCGCCGTCGGTGACGGCCGCGGCGAGGCCGGCCGCCTTCACGAGCACCTGCTCGGCGTAGAACCGGGCGGTGACGAGCTTCGCCTTGTAGAACGCGGCGTCGTCCCCGCCGGCCCGGAGGTGCTTCGCGGCGGCGAGCGCCGCGCGGCCCATCTGCCAGCCGCCGGCGACGACGCCGGCGAGCTCGAGGAACGGCACCGCCCCGACCGCGGCGCGGCGCACGTCCGTCGCGAACGTCGCGGCGACCCAGCGCCCGGCCTTCTCGAGGGCGGCGATGCCCTCCCCGAGCCGGGTCGCGATCGCCTGCTGGGCCGAGCCGTCCTCCTTCCGGAGCGCCGCCTCGGTCGCGCGCATCTCGCCGATCACGGCGAGGAGCGCCGCGCCGCCGTCGCGCGCCACCTTCCGGCCGATGAGGTCCGCCGCCTGGATGCCGGTCGTGCCCTCGTAGATCGTGGTGATGCGCGCGTCGCGGTAGAGCTGCGCGGCGCCGGTCTCCTCGACGTAGCCCATGCCGCCGTGGACCTGGACGCCGAGGGAGGTGACGAGGTTCGCGTTCTCGGTGCTCCAGCCCTTCACGACCGGGATCATGAGGTCGACGAAGGCCCCGGCCGCCTTCCGGCGGGCGGCGTCGGGGTGCAGCCGGGCCGTGTCGGTGGCCGAGGCCACCACGCAGGCGAGCGCGCGCATCGCCTCGGTGCGGGCCCGCATCTCCATCAGCATCCGGCGCACGTCGGGGTGGCGGACGATGGCGACCCGGTCGCGGCTCTTCGCGCCGAGCTCGGTGCCCTGGAGGCGCTCCCGCGCGTAGTCGACCGCCGCCTGGTAGGCGCGCTGCGAGAGGCCAACGCCCTCGATGCCGACCTGGAACCGGGCGGCGTTCATCATGATGAACATGTACTCGAGGCCGCGGTTCTCCTCGCCCACGAGCCAGCCCACCGCGCCCTCGCCGTCGCCGAGCGCGAGCACGGCGGTGGGGCTGCCGTGGATGCCGAGCTTGTGCTCGATCGAGACGCAGCGGACGTCGTTGCGCTTGCCGAGGCCGCCGCCGGCCGCCGGCAGGAACTTCGGCACGACGAAGAGCGAGATGCCCTTCACGCCCTCGGGCGCGGTCGGGGTGCGGGCGAGGCAGAGGTGGACGATGTTCTCGGTGAGGTCCTGCTCGCCGTAGGTGATGAAGATCTTCTGGCCGGTGAGCTTGAAGGTGCCGTCGCCCTGGGGGACCGCCTTCGTGCGCACCGCGGCGAGGTCGGAGCCCGCGTTCGGCTCGGTGAGGAGCATGGTGCCCGCCCACTCGCCGGAGACGAGCTTGCCGAGGTAGCGCTCCTTGAGCTCGGCGGAGCCGCACAGCTCGAGGGCCTCGATGGAGCCCTTCGTGAGCATCGGGCAGAGCGCGAACGCCATGTTCGCGCCGTTCCACATCTCCTCCACGAGCGTCGCGACGAGGCGGGGGAGCCCCTGGCCGCCGTGGTCGGGCGAGAAGGAGAGCGCGTTCCAGCCGCCGTCGACGAACTGCCGGTAGGCGTCCTTCCAGCCCGGCGCGGTGGTGACCTCGCCGTCCTTCCACTTCGCGCCGACCCTGTCGCCCTCCCGGTTGAGCGGCGAGAGCACGCCGGCCGCGAACTTCCCCGCCTCCTTCAGGATCTCGTCGACGAGCTCGTGCGACGCGTCCGCGTAGCCGGGCAGCTCTGTCACCTCGTCGAGCGGGGCGAGGTCCCGCAGCACGAAGCGCATGTCGCGAAGCGGGGCGGCGTACTCCTTCATGACGTCCTCCGGAGCTCGCGCCGGGGTCGAACGGCAGGTGCGGCGGCGCGTCGCGTCAGCCTCTTACCATGAGCAGCGTCCCGCCGGGAGGCGGAACCGATTCCCGGGTCAACGCCGGACGGGTATGGCCGCCCCGGACACCGCCGATGCCTCGTCGGAGCAGAGGAAAAGCACCGTACTGGCGACGGCTTGCGTGCTCACCCAGCCCGAGCGATCGGCCCCCGGCATCGCCCGGCGGTTGGCCTCCGTGTCCATCGTGCCGGGCAGGACCGCGTTCACCCGGACGCCCTTCCCGCGCAGCTCCTCGGCCGCCGAGAGGACGAGCGAGAGGGCGGCGGCCTTCGAGGCGCCGTAGGCCGCCTGGCCCGGCTGCGCCCCCACCGCGGCGAGCGACGCGATCTCCACGAACGCGCCCCCGCCCGCAAGCGCGGGCGCCGCCGCCCTGAGGAGCGCGTAGGTCGGCGCGAGGTTCGCGGCCAGCATCGCCGCGAGGCGCTCCGGCGGATCGTCGGTCACCGGCGCGCCACCCGCCCAGCCGCCGACGGTGCTCACCACCGCGTGGAGCCGGCCCCCTCGCGCCGCGGCCTTCACGGCCGCGGCCGCCTGCCCGGGGTCGCCGGCGTCGGCGGCGTGGAACGCGAGCCGCGCGCGGTCCGCCTCGCGTGCCGAAGCGAGGAGCCGCTCGAAGGGCTCCCGGCTCCGCCCGGTCACCGTCACCGAGGCCCCCTCCGCGAGGAAGGCGAGCGTGACGCTCGCGCCGAGCGCGCCCGCACCTCCGGCCACGAGGACGTTCCTGCCGTCGAACCTGCCCATCACGCCTTCTCCTTCCGCTTCGGGGTCTTCCTCGCGGCCGCCGTGCCGGCGGGCCCCGGCCGCTGCCGGAGCGGGCCCACGCGCTCGCCCCGCCCCGAGTCGCGCACGAGCGCCGCGAACCGCCGCTCGCGGGTCGCCTCCTGCTTCGCGGTCTCGACCCAGTAGACGGCGACCTTGCGGTACGAGGGGGCCTGCCCCTCGAACCACGCCCACGCCTTCTCGGCGGCGCGGAACGCGCGCAGCCGGGACGGGGCGAGCTTTGCCTCGCCGCGCCGCTCGTAGCCGTAGATCCCGCGGCGCTCCGCGGTGCGCGCCTCGAAGGCGCGCCGGCCCTCGGGGCGCAGGCGGCCCTCCGCCTCGAGCTTCGCGATCTTCGCCACGTTGACCGCGCTCCAGCCCGACCCGGGCCGGCGCGGCGTGAAGCGGATCGTGTAGCGCTCGAGGTCGACGCCGCGGCGGACGCCGTCGATCCACCCGAAGGAGAGCGCCTCGTCCACCGACTCGGACCAGGTCAGCGTGGGGCGGCCGGTGCCCGTCTTCCAGAAGCCCACCAGGCACTCCGCGGCGCTCGCGTGGTTCGCGGCGAGCCAGCGCCGGAACGCCTCCGGGGAGTCGAAGTAGGTCGCGCCGGCGCCCGGCGCCGCCGGCCGCGGCCTCGTCCTCGCGTTCGCCATGCGTGAAGGCTACCCCCCGCCGCAGGTGCAGTCGAGGCAGCCGTGCGTGGCGCAGGTGCCGCACGCGGCCTCGAGCCGGCCCTTCAGCGCGCGGCGCGCGCGGTGGAGCCGGACGTGCGCGTTGTTCACGGTGATGTCGAGCGCCGCCGCCGCGTCGGCGACCGGGACCTCCTCGAGGTCCACCCGCCGGAGCAGCTCGGCGTACTCGGGCTTGAGATCCGTGAGGAGCTCGCCCATGCACGCGCAGATGACCCGCCGGAGCTCCGGCTCGTCGGCCTCGGTCGCCTCCCGGGCCTCGCGCTCGAGGGCCCGCGCCTCGGCGCCGCCGCGGCGGTACCAGTCGGCGACCGCGTTGCGCAGGAGCCGGTAGAACCAGGCGACGGCGCCCTCCCCGTCCCTGAGCTCCCCGCCCCGCTCCATCGTCCGCACGAACGCGTCCTGCAGGACCTCCTCCGCGGCGGCCCGGCTCGGCAGGCGCTTCTCGAGGAAGCCGAGGAAGGCGCGGTGGCTCCCGACGAGGCGGGCGACCACCTCCGGGGCGGGCGCGGAGGCGTGGGGCGCGGGCTGCACCCCGCTCGTGTAGCCGCGACCCCGGCCGGGCGCAGCACCCGGGTGTAAGGGCCGCGCCCGTCGAGCGTCAGCGAGGCGAACCGACCGGAGGACGCCCACCATGACGCACGCAGCCCATGCCCACGCCCACCCGCACGTGAACCCGCCCCGCGCCATCGACCCCGTCTGCGGCATGACCGTGGACCCGTCGGCCCCGAAGGGCGGCTCGGCCGTGCACGGGGGCGAGACCTTCCATTTCTGCAGCGACCGCTGCCGCACGAGGTTCGTCGCGGAGCCCGGGAAGTACCTCGCGCCGGAGCCCGCTCCCGCGCCGCCCCCCGCCGACGGGCCCGCCGACACCCGCGAGTACACCTGCCCGATGCACCCGGAGATCGTGCAGGTGGGCCCCGGCGCCTGCCCGCTCTGCGGCATGGCGCTCGAGCCACGCGAGGTCACCGCCGACGAGGCGGAGAACCCGGAGCTCCGCGACATGACCCGGCGGCTGTGGGTCTCGGCGGCGCTCACGATCCCGACCTTCCTCCTCGCGATGAGCGACCTCGTGCCGGGCCAGCCGGTCCAGGCGCTGATCCCGCCGCGGGCGGGGAACCTCCTGCAGCTCGCGCTCTCCGCCCCGGTCGTGCTCTGGGGCGGCTGGCCGTTCTTCGAGCGCGGCTGGGCCTCGGTCGTCTCGCGGCACCTCAACATGTTCACGCTCATCGCGCTCGGGACGGCGGCGGCCTTCGGCTTCAGCGTCGTCGCGACGCTCGCGCCGGGGATCCTGCCCCACGGGCTCCACCGCGACGGGGCACCCCAGGATCACGCGACGCTGCATGCCCACGCCGTGTACTTCGAGGCGGCCGCGGTGATCGTGACCCTCGTGCTCGTCGGGCAGGTGCTCGAGCTCCGCGCGCGCCACGCGACCTCGTCCGCCATCCGCGCCCTGCTCGGCCTCGCGCCGAAGACCGCGCGCCGGCTCCGCCCCGATGGCGGCGAGGAGGACGTGCCGCTCGACGCGGTCGTCCCGGGGAACCGCCTGCGGATCCGCCCGCACGAGCGCGTGCCGGTGGACGGGGTCGTGCTGGAGGGCCGGAGCGCCGTCGACGAGTCCTCGGTCACCGGCGAGCCCCTCCCCGCCGAGAAGGTCGCCGGCGCCCCGCTCACCGGCGGGACGCTCAACGGCACCGGCGCGCTCGTCATGGAGGCGCGCAAGGTCGGCCGGGAGACGCTCCTCGCCCGGATCGTCCAGCTCGTCTCGGAGGCCCAGCGGAGCCGCGCGCCGGTGCAGCGGCTCGCCGACCGGGTCTCGTCGGTCTTCGTCCCCGCCGTGGTCGCCGCCGCGGCCCTCACCGCGATCGTGTGGGGCCTGTTCGGCCCCGAACCCCGGCTCGCCTACGCGCTCGTGAACGCGGTGGCCGTGCTCATCATCGCCTGCCCCTGCGCGCTCGGGCTCGCGACGCCGATGTCGGTCATGGTCGGCACCGGGCGCGGCGCGCAGGCGGGCGTGCTGTTCCGTGACGCCCAGGCGCTCGAGCTCCTCGCGAAGGTCGACACCCTCGTCCTCGACAAGACCGGCACGCTCACCGAGGGGCGGCCCTCGGTCTCCACGGTGGAGGCCGCCGGGCGGTGGCACCCGGCGCGGCTCCTCGCGCTCGCGGCCGGCCTCGAGCGCGCGAGCGAGCACCCGCTCGCGGCCGCCATCGTCTCGGGCGCGGAGGCGCGCGGCGTGATCGTGCCGCGCGCGGAGGGCTTCGAGTCCTTCACCGGCGAGGGCGTGGTGGGCGCGGTCGACGGGCACCGGGTCGCGCTCGGGAACGAGGCGCTCCTCGCGCGGCTCGGCGTCGAGGCCGGCCCGCTCGCGGCCCGCGCAGAGGCGTTGCGCGCGGAGGGACAGACGGTGGTCCTCGTCGCGATCGGCGGCGAGGCGGCCGGGCTCCTCGGGGTGGCCGACCCCGTGAAGACCGGCGCCGCGCCGGCGCTCCAGGCGCTCCGCGAGGCCGGCCTCAGGATCGTGATGGCGACGGGCGACGCGCGGGCGACGGCCGAGGCGGTCGCGCGCCGGCTCGGCATCGACGAGGTCCACGCGGGGGTCCTCCCGCACGAGAAGGGTGCGCTCGTCGCGCGCCTGAGGGCCGAGGGCCGGCGCGTCGCCATGGCGGGCGACGGCGCCAACGACGCCCCCGCCCTCGCGCTCGCGGACGTGGGCATCGCGATGGGCACCGGCACCGACGTCGCGCTGCACACCGCCGCGGTGACGCTCGTGAAGGGCGACCTCTCGGGGATCGTACGGGCGCGGCGGCTGTCGGCGGCGGTCCGGCGCAACGTCCGGCAGAACCTCGCGTTCGCGTTCGGCTACAACGCGCTCGGCGTGCCGCTCGCCGCCGGGCTCGCGTTCCCGTTCACGGGCGTGCTGGTGGGCCCGATGCTCGCCTCCGCGGCGATGGCGTTCTCGTCGGTCTCGGTCATCGGGAACGCGCTCCGGCTGGGCCGGATCCGCCTGTGATCCCGCGGCGTCCGGGGCGAGGAGGTCGTTCCAGAAACGGAACGATCATTCCCGCCCCGGACGGCTGGTGCGGCCCTGATCCCGGCGTTAGGACTCACCGCATGAAGAACGAACGCGAGAACGGACTCACCCGTCGCCAGGCGCTCGTCGCCGGCATCGCAGGCGCGGGCGCCGCGGCGCTCGCCGCCGTGGGCACCGCCTCCGGCCACGCGGCCCCGTCCGGCGGGCCCGCCGCGCCGGCGCCCGGCGCGGAGCGCCTGGGCGGGAAGGACGCGTCCCGCCGCATGCCGGTGGTCTTCCTGCCCCACGGCGGCGGCCCCTGGCCGTTCGTCGAGACCGGCATCGGCACGCAGGCCGAGCAGGGCGCGATGGCGGCCTACCTGCGGTCGATCGCGGACGTCGCCGGCCGCCGGCCCGAGGCGATCCTCTGCGTGTCCGCGCACTGGGAGGAGCCGGAGCCCACGGTGATGACCTCGCCGCGGCCGCCGATGCTGTACGACTACTTCGGCTTCCCGCCCGAGTCCTACCACATCACCTGGCCCGCCCCCGGCAGCCCCGCGCTCGCGGCCCGGGTGCGCGCGCTCCTCGGCGCGGCGGGCCTGAAGTCGGGCGAGGACCGGGCCCGCGGCTTCGACCACGGCGCGTTCGTGCCGCTCAAGGTCGCCTTCCCCGGCGCCGAGATCCCCACGGTGCAGCTCTCGCTGCGCGCCGGGCTCGATCCGGCCGAGCACCTCGCCGTCGGCAAGGCCCTCGCGCCGCTCCGCGACGAGGGCGTGCTCATCGTGGGCTCGGGCATGACCTTCCACAACCTGCGCGCCTTCTTCCAGCCGGGCGCCGCGCCGGTGGCGGCGGCGTTCGACGCGTGGCTCCGCGAGACCGGCACGGCCGAGCCCGCCGCGCGCGACGCCGCGCTCGTGCGCTGGGAGGAGGCTCCGGCGGCGCGCCTGTGCCACCCGCGGGAGGAGCACCTGCTCCCGCTGATGGTCGTCGCGGGCGCCGCGGGCGCGGACCGCGGCCGGGTCGCGTGGCGCGGCACCATCATGGACCTCGAGCTGTCGGCGTACCACTTCGGCTGAGCTACCGGAGCAGGCGGGCGACCTCCTCGGCCGCCCCCTGCACCGCCGCCGCCACCTCCGGCGACATCGGCGCGCCGAGCGCGTCGAACGACCGCCCCTCGACGCCCACGAGGTAGGCCCGCCCCGGCATCCGCTCCGGCTGGAGCGCGGCCCCGACCTCCATCGTCTCGCGGAGGCCGACCCCGTGGCTCGTGGTGGCCGTCACCGGCGGCGGGAGCGCCTCCCAGGGGAGCACGTGCACCGTCCCCGCCGGCGCCCCCAGCTCGACCGCGTCGACGACCACGAGGAGCGGCTGCGCGTCGAGGAGGTCGAGGAGCCGGAGCCCCCCGACCGCCACGAACTCGAGCTGCACGCCGGGCGCGGGCGGCCGCGAGGCGAGCGCCTCGTGCACGGCGCAGCCCACCGCGTCGTCGCCGACGAGCGGGTTGCCCACGCAGACGACGAGCGCGCGCGGGCTCACGACTCGAGCCGCAGCGAGCAGGTGTCGCCCGCCTTCGCGGCGGCCGGCCGGACCGGCTTCCCGAGGAGCTGGGCGGTCATGCCGGCCAGGTAGTAGTGGAACATCTTGCAGATCTCGCCGTCGAGGGCCACGCCGCGCTCCCGGCAGACGTCGCGCAGCACGCAGCGGCCCACGGTCACCGCGGCGGCGGTCCCCTCGACCGAGGCGGTGAGCTCGAAGCCCGCCTTGAGGGCCTCGCCCACCGCGCCCACCGCCGACGGGAGGTCCGGGTTGCGGAGCAGCACGGGCAGCTTCTTCCCCATGTGCCGGCCCGCGTTGGTCCCGAGCGTGGGGGTGGACTTCCCGACCACGACGCCCGCGGTGCGGACCAGCATCTCGAGCAGGAACGAGACCTCGGTGAAGGCCTGCCCGTGCTCCTCCAGGGTGACGCCCAGCTCGGCCGGCTCGCTCACAGGAAGCTCCTCGTGCGCCGCATGAAGGTCACGTCCCGGTAGAAGTTCTTCACCGCGTGGTAGTCGCTCGCCCGGATCGCGCCGGACGGGCACGCGTACTGGCACGAGAGGCAGGCGATGCAGTCCTTCTGGTTCCCCGCCGCCGCGCGCCGGTCGGGGCCGAGCGCGAGCACCTTCGTCGGGCAGAGGTCCACGCAGATGCCGCAGCCCCGGCAGCCGTCGGCGCGTACGTCGATGCGGGCCATGGTCAGCCTCCCCTCCGCACCGACCGGACGACCTCGCCGCCCCGGCGGAGCTCGATCTCGATCGGCATCTGCCCGACCGCGTGGGTCGCGCAGGCGAGGCACGGGTCGTGGCAGCGCACCGCGAACTCCACCGCGTTGAGGAGCGCGGCGTCGCTCTTCCCGGCGGCGTACGCGTTGGCGGCCTGCTCGAGCGAGCGGTTGATGGAGTGGTAGTTCTGCTGGGTCGCGATGATCAGGTTCGCCTTGCGGACGATCCCCTTCGCGTCGACCTCGTACTCGTGGATGAGCGTGCCACGCGGCGCCTCGGCGACGCCCACGCCCCGCCCGGCCCGCACGGACGCGCCCACCCGCGTGGGCCCGGAGAGGTCCGGGCTCTCGAGGAGGACCTGGACCTGCTCGCAGGCCCACAGCACCTCGACGAGCTTCGCCCAGTGCTGCATCACCATCGACTGGCACGGGCGCGGGCAGGCCGCCCGGAACGCCGCGAGCTCCGCCGCGGCGGCGGGGGTGTCCATCCCGGAGACGAGGTTGACCCGGGCGAGCGGGCCCACCCGGTAGGTGTGCTCCTCGCCGCCCCAGTGCACCCAGACCGGCTTCATGTACGAATAGTCGAAGGTCCGCTCCTCGAGGAACTCGGCGTAGCGCTGCGCCTGGATCTCGCCGCGCAGGACGCCGTCGGGTCCGCCGAGCGAGAGCGCGCCGTCGTAGTGGTCCATCTTGCCGCCGGCGGCGAGCAGGCCGACGTCGTGCATCGGGGCCTTCGCGTCGGCGAGCGCCGGCTCGGCCGCGACGAGCTTCAGGAGGAGCTCGCGGAACGCCGGGGCGACCTCCTTCGCGACCTCGACGAGCTCGGCCGCCTGGCGGCGCAGGAGGTCGCGCTCCTCCTGCGAGAGCTCGAAGGAGACGCCGCCCAGCACCACCGTCACCGGGTGGATGCCCCGGCCGCCGACGGTCTCGACGATGCGCTGGCCGAGCGTGCGGAGGCGGAGCGCCTTCTTCGCGAGCTCGGGGGCCTCCTTCACGAGGCCGACCACGTTGCGGATCGCGGGGTCGGCGGAGAGGCCGAAGTAGAGGTCCGGCCCGCCCAGCGCGAAGAGGTGCAGGGCATGGGAGTGGATGACGTGCCCGAGGGAGATGAGCCGCCGCATGATCACGCCGGCCGGCGGCGGGGTGATGCGGAACGCGGTCTCGAGCGCCTTCGTCGAGGCGAGCGCGTGCGGCACGGGGCAGACGCCGCAGATGCGCGCGGTGACGAGCGGCATCCGATCGGCCTCCATGCCGACCAGCATCCGCTCGAAGCCGCGCAGCTCGTTCACCACGAGGCGCGCGGACTTCACCTGCTGGCCGTCATCGAGATCGAGCAGCACGCGGGCGTGCCCCTCGATGCGGGTGACGGGGTCGATCGTGATCGTGCGTGCCATCACCCGGCCTCCACTTCGCGGATCCACTTCTCGATGAGGAAGGTCGGCTTCTTGCCGACCATGCGCGTCGCCATCGCGTAGGCGTAGTGGGTCTTCGCCTGCGCCTCCATCGCCTTCACGATCTCCTCGGCCGGGATCTTCGTGAGGCGGGCCATGCGCTCGGCCACCTCGGTGCGCAGATCGCGGTTCGGCTCGGTGAGCACCTGCTCGGTCGGGCCCGCGCAGCCGGTGCAGGTCATGCCCTTCTGCGGGCACGGCGCGAGGCACCGGTCGAGGGTGACGGAGCCGAGGCAGAGGTAGCCCTGGGAGAGGAAGCAGGTCTTCGCCTCCGGGATGCCCTCGTGGTGGCGCTTGAGCTGCACCACGTCGGTCTTCACCATCTCGCGCCGGCAGTTCCCGCAGACCGACTCGTCCCGGGCCTTCGGCGGGCGGCCCTCGGCGAGCGCCAGCAGGGCGTCGAAGATGAAGGCCGCGTGCGGCGGGCAGCCGGGCAGGTACATGTCGACGTCGATCACCTCGTCGAGCGGGACCACGTGCTGCTCGAGCGGGGCGACGTCCTGGGTCGGCACCTTGCCGCCCTTCGTGGTCGGGTTCTCGGTGAAGGCGGCGGCGAGCAGCTCCTCGCGCGAGTGGGCGAGGGTCGCGCCGGAGAGCCCGCCGTAGACGGCGCAGGTCCCGAAGGCCACGATCTTCTTGCACGCCTTGCGCATCGCGAGCGCCGCGTGGCGGTCGTGCTCGGAGCGGATGGCCCCCTCGATGAGGCCGATGTCGGCCTCGGGGTAGCCCTTCACGTCGGTGAGGACCGGCGAGTGGAGGAACTCCACCGCGCCGAGGACGTCCAGGATCTTCTCGTGGAGGTCCACCATGCCGATGTGGCAGCCGCCGCAGCCGGACAGCCACTCGGTGTTCACGCGCAGCTTCTGGCCGCTCACGCCTCACCTCCCGCGGCCGGCAGGAGGCGCAGCCGCTTCAGGCAGGCGTTCTCGCCCGCGTGGATGATCTGGAGCTCGGCGCGCCGGCCCATGATGACCTCGAGCGCGCCCGAGAAGAAGCCGTACATCATCGTGCAGAGCGAGCCGCGCTGCGCGTGCCCGAAGCCGAAGAGCGACTGGCGGATCATGCAGTCGCGGAACACGAGCTGGAGCTCCTCGGTGCCGTCGGCGGACTTCGTGACGCCCGCCTCCGGGGCGAGCTGCTCGAAGCCCCACAGGCAGTGGTTCGCCTCGAGGACCCGGCGCACCTCGCCGAGCGCCTCCGCGAGATCCTGGGTGCGCTTCGCGCCCTCGCTGAACTGCCTGCCCAGGTTGCGGCCCGCGGCGAACGACATGCCCGCGGCCCCCCGGCCCACCACCTGTTCCATCCCCGACGCGAGCGCCGCCAGCAGGTTCATCACCTGCTGCAGCTCCCGCCGCTTCTGCAGGGTCGCCTCGTCCATGGATGTCCCTTTCGCCGGCGAGTCTCGCGAAGGGTCGCCGGACCGTAAAGACCCCGCCGCGATGGACATCCACTAGTAGTGTACGAGCACGGAGCACCGCGGCGCCGCCGCGGTGCGGCACGGCGAGACGGCGGCTCACCCGACCGCGCACGGTATCGCCAGTCCGTGAACCCGCGGCCGTCCCCGACCCGGCGCGCCCCGGGCCGGACTCGGGGGCGCCCCGGGGCGCTGCCCCCTTGGACGGTGCGTCCGTGTATGCCCTGCGTACGTGCGGCCCCGTCCTGCTCCCATGGAGGGTGCGAGACCCACAGTGCAGTGCCTTCACCCTTGAACCGGGGAATGGCGTCCTCTCAGCGATTTCAGCGAGAGTCTCCGGCACGAGGTCATCGATGACTGCCGACGCGAGGAACGCCCCCGAGGCGCATGCCATGCTCGACGCGCTCGTCGCGGCGAGCGGCGCCGTGACCGCGCTGCTCGTCGGGAAGGACGGCGCACTGCTCGGCGAGGGCGGCGACGCGGCCTCCATGAACACCACCGCGATGGCCGCGCTCGTGGCCGGCATGTTCTCCGCCACGCGCGAGGTCGCGCGCATCGTGGGCGAGGCACAGTTCTCGATCCTGCTCCAGCAGGGGGAGAAGCGGCACATCCACATCTCGCTCGTCGACCCCGCGACGATGATGGTGATCGTCTTCGAGGACCAGGCGCGCATCGGCCGGGTCCGGCTGGAGGCGAAGCGGGCCGCCGAGAAGCTCGCGCAGCACCTCGCCCGGCGCGGCCGCTCCACCGCCCTGCCCGCGGAGCTCACGAGCCCGCAGTTCCGCGAGGTCGCCCTCAACCTCATCGACTCCATCTTCCTGGCCCGGCCCCGCTGACGATGCCCCGCGTGGATCCAGATCGGCGCACGATCGCCTTCAAGCTCGTCTACTGCGGCCCGGGGATGAGCGGGAAGACCACCAACCTCGTGCACGTGCACCGCACGCTCGCCGCCGCGCACCGCGGCGAGCTCGTGCAGCTCGACACCGAGGAGGAGCGGACCCTCTTCTTCGACTTCTTCCCGCTCGAGCTCGGCACGATCGACGGCTTCGGCGTCCGCTTCAACATGTACACGGTGCCCGGCCAGACCTTCTACGAGGCGAGCCGGCGGCTCATCCTCGACGGCGCGGACGGCGCGGTGTTCGTGGCCGACTCGGCGCCCGCCCGGCTCGCCGAGAACGTCGAGAGCTACGCGAGCATGCAGGAGAACCTCAGGTCGTACGACCTCGACCCCCGGACCTTCCCGATCGCGCTCCAGTACAACAAGCGCGACCTCGCGGACGCCATCCCGCTGGGCACCCTCGAGCGGACGCTCGGGCTCCCCGGGGTGCCGGTCTTCGAGGCCGTGGCCAGCCGGGGCGAGGGCGTGCTCGAGACGGTGCGGGACGTGAGCCGGCGCGTGGTGCAGCGGTTCCTGTCGTAGCGGAGGTGTGACGTGGCGCTCAGCGGTGCGTTGGCCGACATGGACGTCATCGAGCTGCTCCAGTTCCCGGGCGCCGGCCGGCGCTCCGGCGAGCTCGTGATCGCCGCGGGCGAGCAGCGGGCGAGGCTCTACTACGCGAAGGGCAGGCTCGTGCACGCCACGCTCGGCGAGCTCAAGGGCCAGCCGGTGATCGCGCGGGTGGTGGGCTGGCGCACCGGAGAGTTCGCCTTCAACGGCGAGGTCGCGGCGCCCGAGACCACCATCGAGATGGACGTGCACCACGTGGTGATGCAGGCGGTCAAGATGCGGGACGAGCTCGAGGAGGCGCGGCGGCGCAGCGAGGGGCAGGCCCGCGCGGCCAACCCCGGCGCGCAGGCGCTCCAGGCCTTCGTGACCGCGACGCAATGGGCGCTCGCCGCGGCCCTGCTCGGGCCGGACGGCGCGGTGCTCGCGCGGGCCACGAAGCCGGACGGCGGCGAAGCCCCGGCGGAGCCCTTCGCGGGCCTGTGGGCCGGCTGGCCGCGCCCCGGGCTCCGGCGCTGCATCGTGGAGGACGAGGGGGGCACGGTGGTCGCGGTGGCGCTGCCCTCGGGCCGGGCGGTCGTCGTGGCCGCGGATCGCGCGGCGGCGACCGGCGTCGTGTCGATGGGCGTGGGGAAGCTGGCGGCGTCGCTCGAGGGGTGAGCGGCCGGACGTATGAACGGATGGGCCGCCACCCGGGCGGCCCGAGCAGGAACCTGCAGCAGGGGAGGCGAACGTGACGAACCTGAAGACGATGCTGAACGAGCTCGTGAAGACGGAAGGCGTGAACACCGCGGTCATCGTGGGCCGGGACGGCTTCGTGATCGACGGGGTCTCCGCCCGCTCGAAGCTCGACACCGAGGCGGTGGGCGCCATCATCTCCACCGGCATCGGCTCCGCCGAGGTCATGGGCGGCGAGCTCAAGGTCGGGACGATGACCCAGAGCATGTTCGAGTACAACGACGGCATCATCGTGCTCAGCCTCGCCGGCGAGGCGATCCTCGCGGTGGTCGCGGACCCCACGGCCAACCTCGGCATGGTCCGCTTCCAGGTGAAGAAGCGCGCCCCCGAGATCGCCCGGGCGATGTGACCTCCCGGCCGGGCTCCGCGCCCGGTCCGAGCGGCCCGACCGTGAGCGATGTCACGCAGCGCCTGCGCGAGCTCCAGGCGGCGCGCTGGACCGGCTGGTTCCGGGCCATGAGCGGCCCGGAGGCGGTGGGGTTCGGCCAGCTGTCGGAGGGGCGTGTCGCGTGGGCCCTCGCCCGCCAGCAGGAGCCCGGCGTGGCGGCGCTCCTCGAGCGGCTGGGCGGGGTTCGCCCGGCGGCCCTCGAAGCCGTCCGCGCGAGCTGGCAGAAGTCGCCCCGGCGCACCTTCCCGGCGGCGCTCCTCGAGGCGAACCTCGTCCCCGTGCCGGTGCTGCGCCGGGCGGTGCTGCTGCACGTCCGCGCCGCGCTCCGGACCCTGGACGCCCACCCGAACCTTCTCCTCGACCTCCGCGTCGCCCCTGCCCGCGCGGAGCCGGAGCTCCTCCTCGACCTGGGAGAGATCATGCCCGAGCTCGCGCCGCCGCTCGCCGAGACCCCCGCCGGCGCCGACGCGCCCGCGGAACTGCTTGCGCCCCTCGCCACGCTCCCCGGCCTCCTCGCCGCCGCCGCCGTCGACGCCGACGGGCGGGCCGTCGCGGTGACGGCGCGCGCCGGCGCCTCCGATCCGGCGGCGCTCGCGACCCTGGCCGCCTCGGCCGCAGAGGGCGCCGCCCGCCTCGCCCTTCACCAGGGGCTCGGCCGTCCGACCTTCCTGCTCGTCGGCGCGGAGCGCGGCACGCTGGTCGCCCGCTGGATCGACGGCGCGCGCCCACTCCTCGTCGCCGCGCTCGTCGCGGACGAGTCGCGCATCGGCCTCGCCCGGATGCGCCTCAACGCGGTCGCGCAGGGCCTTGCCGCGCCGGCCGGCCGCGCGGAGCCCGCGCCGTGAACGGCGCGTTCGGCGACCTCCTCCGCCTGACCGCCGCCGCGGGGCGCAGCCTCGCCTTCAACGTGCACCGCGGGGGCAAGCCGTTCGGCTGCGTGATGATGCTCCGCGGGAAGATCGCGTGGGCAGTCTCCTCCGAGCAGCCGGTGATGCTCGGCGACTTCCTGGTCCGCTCCGGCCACCTCGACCGCGAGCAGTTCTCCCGCGCCCAGGCCGCCTTCCGGGCGGCCGGAGGCCGCAAGAAGCTCGGCGCGGTGCTCGAGGAGCTGGGGCTCATCTCCCGCCCCGCGCTGCGCCGCTGCCTCCTCCTGCACACGCAGGAGGCCCTCACCTCGCTGCTCTCCCACCGGGACCTCGACGTCTCCTCGTCTCCCACGCCGCAGCAGGAGGACGACGCGCTCCTGTTCTCGCTCGAGGAGGTCCTCGGCGAGGCGGCCGGACGTCCCGCCCGGATGCCCGCCCTGGGGGACGCGCTCGACCTCCGCCCGCTCACCGCCCTGTTCGCGATCCCGGGCTACGCCGCGAGCGCCGTCGCGGCCCGGGACGGGGAGCTCCTCTCCGCGCACGCCGGCCGCAGCGGCGTCGCCATCGACCACGCGGCCGTGCACGCCGCCGCGCTCCTCGACGCCGGAGGGCACCTGGGCCGCGACGGCGGGCTCGGCGCGGCGCGCATGGTCGTGTCCCGCCACGAGGGCGGCGCCGTCATCGCCTGCTGGCTGGGCGCGCCGGGGCACCTCGCCGTGCTGATGCTCGACGATCCTTCCCGGGAGGCGGACGCCACGGGCGCGCTCGCCGCGGCTCGCCCGCTCCTGGACCTGCTCTCCGATCTCGCCTCGGCCGGCGATCTCGCCCGGGAGGCGCTCGTGCGGGCGCCCACCCCCGCCGCGCAGGTCGAGGCGCTCCGGCTGGCCATCGAGCTGCGGATGGGCGAGCTTCGCGCCCGCGGAGAGGACCCGGGGGAGGTGGAGCGGCTGCGCGGCTCGCTCGCCGGCCTCGACCTCGCCGACGAGGCCGCCGCCGTCGGCGCGGTCGACGCCGCCCGCGCGGCGTGGTCCGGCCGGCCGGCGACCGCCTAGACCACCACCCAGGCCGCCCCGAGCGCGAGCGACGCCGCGACCATCGCGCGCTGCAGCCGCGCCACCACCCGCCCCTCGAGCCGCGCGCCCACCCGCGCGATCGCGGCGGTGAGACCGGCCATCGCGAGCGTGCTCCCCACCGCGAACGCGACGAGGAACGCGAGCGACCGGCCCGTCGAGCCGGTGAGGAGCACCGGCAGGACGAGGACGAGGCTCCCGGCGCCGGTCGCGCCGTGCACGAGGCCGACGAGCACCGGGTTCCGGCCGTCCGGCTCGCCCTCCGCGCGCCGGCGCATGGCGCGCCACGACCACGCCGCGGTCCCGATGAGCGCGACGCCCGCGAGCCTGTCGCCCCACGCGGCGAGCGCGGGGACGTGGACGAGCCCCGCGACGACGAGCGCCGGCACGGCGAGGACGAGCGTGCCGAGCGCGTGCCCGAGGCCCCACGCCATCCCCACCCGCCACGAGCCGCGGGTCCGGCGGAGCGCGACCGGCCCGAGCGAGAGGACGTGGTCCGGCCCCGTGACCGCGTGCAGGGCGCCGGAGCCCGCGCCGAGGAGGAGGGCCGTGGCCACGGGGGTCAGCCCTCCAGCGACGCCCGCAGGAACCAGGCGTGCTTCTCGAACTCGGTGATGATGCCGGTGAGCAGGTCGACCGTGTCGGTGTCGCCGAGCTCCTCGGCGACGCCGCGCGAGGCCCGCACGCCCTCGAGGTAGGCGTCGAACCGCTCGGCCAGGAGCCGGACGTGCTCGAGGTCGCGGGAGGTCTCCTGCGGGTACTCGGGCAGCCGGCTCGCCCCCGCGACGTGCCGGGCCGTGCCGTACGCGCGGCCGCCCAGGGTCACCGCCCGCTCGGCGATGGCGTCGTTGTGGCCGGCGAGGCTCACCGCGAAGGTCTCGAAGAGCGGGTGGAGGCTCGGGAACTGGGGGCCCTTCACGTTCCAGTGGGCGACCTTGATCTGCCCGTGGAGGTCGAGGCCGTCGGCGAGGCGCTCGTTCAGGGTGGCGGAGAGCCGCTGGCGGCTCTGCTCGGGGAGCTTCGAGGGGCTCGGGTACATGCGGTTCGAGGGCACGGTGTGTTCTCCTTTCGTCCGTGGCGCAGCATGCCCCCGGCGCGCTGATAGCTCCATGACATCGTTCGTATCGCTGTGATAGCCTTCAGCTGTCATGACCCTCGCGCCCCATCCCTTCACGCTGCGCCAGCTGCAGTACGTCGTCGCCGTGGCGGACCGGCGCAGCTTCCGGCAGGCCGCGGAGGCCTGCCGCGTCGCCCAGCCCTCGCTGTCCGCGCAGCTCGCCCAGGTGGAGGACGTGCTGGGGGTGCGGCTCTTCGAGCGCGACCGCCGGCGGGTGGCGCCCACCGCCGCGGGGCTGGCGTTCGTGGCGCGGGCGCGCGCCATCCTGCTCGAGGCCGACGCGCTCGTGGACGCCGCGCGCACGCTCGGGGACCCGCTCGCGGGCCCCTTGCGCCTCGGCGTCATCCCCACCGTGGCGCCCTACCTCCTGCCCGAGGTCGCCCCCGCGCTCCGGTCGCGCTTCCCCCGGCTCACGTTCCTGTGGACCGAGGACAAGACCGCCGCCCTCGTCGAGAAGCTCGGCCGGGCCGAGCTCGACGGCGCGCTCGTGGCGCTCGAGGCCGCGCTCGGCGACCTCCCGCGGGTGGTGCTCGGGAAGGATCCCTTCGTCTTCGCCGCGCCGGCCGGGCACCGCCTCGCGAGCGCCCGCCGCTCGCTCGACCCGCGCGAGCTGGACGGCGAGCAGGTGCTCTTCCTCGACGACGGCCACTGCTTCCGGGACCAGGCCCTCGCGTTCTGCTCCCGCGCCGGCGCCGGCGAGGCCGGCTACCGCGCCACGAGCCTCGCGACCCTCGTGCAGATGGCCGCGGGCGGCGCCGGCGTCACCCTCCTCCCCGCCCTCGCGCTCCCGGTCGAGAACCGCCGCCACGCGCTCGAGGTCCGGCCCTTCTCGCCAGGCCGCGCGCCCTCCCGGACGCTCGCGCTCGTCTGGCGGCGGGGCGCCGCCGTCGAGCCCGCGCTGAAGGCGGTGGGCGAGGTGCTGAAGGAGCGGTACGCGAAGGTGGAGGCGGCGGCCGCCCGCGCCTAGCGCAGCGCGGTCACGAGCAGCGCCGCACCGGAGAGCACGAGCAGCACGCCGGACGCGCCCTTCAGCGCCCGCGCGCCGCGCTCCGAGAGCGCCCAGCGGTGGAGCGTGAGCGCCCAGGCCACGACCACGAGGCCGAGCGGGATCACGTAGAAGACGTTGTAGAGGGCCACCCACAGGAGCCGCTCCCAGGGCGCGAGCCCGGCGCGCAGCGCGAGCACGCGGGTGTACATCGCCGGCAGGCCCACCGTGCAGCCCAGCTCCACGAGGTTCGCGAGCGCCGCGAGGAGGAGCACGCCGCCGAGCGCGGCCCAGCCGCTCGTGGCGCCGGAGATGGCGCGCATCCGGCGGTAGAGCGCCGGCTTCGCCCGCTCCGGGATCACGAGCGACGGGCCCGCCTTGAACCAGACGAGGTCCTTCAGGTTCACGAGCCCCATCGCGAGGAGCGCCGCGCCGAGGACGCCGGTGACCCAGGCCCGCTCGCCCGCGAGCGCGAAGAGGCCGGACCACGCCGTCATGAAGCCGAAGTAGACGATCCCGGAGACCGCCACGAACGCGCCGCCGAGGAGGAGCACCCGCCCGCGGGAGCGGACCCGGCCGAGCAGGCCGAGCAGCACGAGGAGCACCCAGAACGCGCACGGGTTGAAGCCGTCGGCGAGCCCCACCACGGCCGTGAGCGGCAGGAGCGGCACGGTGGCGGGGTCGATCTCCCCGAGGAGCGGGGCGCGCGTCCCTTCGGCTGCTGCCGGGGCGGGGGGCGCCGAGCCCTCCGTGAAGGACAGCATCGCCAGCACCTGCGCGTCGGTCTTCCCGCGCTCGTAGCCCATGACCCAGCGGTCGCCGGCCACGAAGAGCGGGATGCCCGGCGCGCCGATGCCGAGCCGCGCGACCTCCGCGAGGATGCGGCGCCGGCCTTCCGGGTCCCGCCGCACCTCGACGCGCTCCACCCGCGCGACGCCCTCGAGCGAGGCGACGAACGGCTCGGCCTCCTCGCAGTGCGGGCACCCGACGCCCCAGTAGAAGGTGAGCGCGGGCTCCGCCCCGAGCGCGACGGCGAGCGCGATGACGGCGCCGGACACGGCCCGATCGTGGATCGCCCGCGGCCCGCCGGGCCCGTGGCCCCGCGCCGCAGCCCTTCAGCCTGCGGCGGGGCCGCGCTCCACCGTGCGCTCGAGCCGCAGGTCCGGCACGAACCACGTCAGCGCCACCGCGACGAAGAGGCCGAAGGAGAGCCACGTCGACACGAAGGCGAGCGGGATCGCCATCACGTAGGCCGCGAGGGAGAGCTTGCTCTTGAGATCCGAGCCGAGCGCCCGCGCGAGGCGCGACTCCGGGCCGTGCGCGGCGACGAGCACCCCGACGAGGATCGAGTACGAGATGGCGCAGAGGAGGAGCACGCCGCCGTAGAGCGCCACCGGCACCGGCGCCCCGCCCCCCTCGTCCATCCAGGCGGTCACGAAGGGCACCGTCGAGAGCCAGAAGAGCAGGTGCATGTTGGCCCAGAGGATCCGGCCGTTCACCCGCTCGACGGTGTGGAGGAGGTGGTGGTGGTTGTTCCAGTAGATCGCGACGAAGACGAACGACAGGAGGTAGCTGAGGAACTTCGGGAGGAGCGGGATGAGATCCTCGAGCGCGTGGCCGTGGGGCGGCCTGAGCTCGAGGACCATGATCGTGATGATGATGGCGATGACGCCATCGCTGAACGCTTCGAGCCGGCCTCGGGTCATGGAGCCAGAGGCATAAAGGGGCCGGGCGGGCAGCCCAAGGATGGCGTTGCGCCCGGAAGGGTACCGGGGCAGGACTCAGCCATGGCCCCTCCTCCGACGGGCGAGATCCTTCGCGCCCTCCGCCTCGGCTTCCCCTGGGAGACGCAGGATCCCTTCCTCTTCTGCGTCCACCACCTCGATCGCTACCCCGCCGGCAACGAGGTGCTCGGCCCGGCGGCGTCGCTCGAGGGCCGGAACCTGGGCCAGGACTTCGAGGGCAAGGACGGCTGGCGCATGTACCACGGGGCCCGCGTGCCGGGCTTCCCGGGCCACCCGCACCGGGGCTTCGAGACCATCACCGTCGTCCGCCGCGGGCTCGTCGATCACTCCGACTCGCTCGGCGCGATGGCGCGGTACGGGCACGGGGACGTGCAGTGGCTCACGGCCGGCGCGGGCATCCAGCACTCCGAGATGTTCCCGCTCCTCGACCGGGGCGGCCCGAACACGCTCGAGCTCTTCCAGATCTGGCTCAACCTCCCCGCGGCCGACAAGATGGCGCCGCCGCACTTCGCGATGTTCTGGGCGCCGTCGGTGCCCCGGCACGTCGAGCGCGACGAGGCCGGGCGCGAGGTGGAGGTCACCGTGGTCGCTGGCCGGCTCGAGGGCGCGCGCCCGCCCGCGCCGCCGCCGCGCTCCTGGGCCTCGCGCGCCGACGCGCACGTCGCGGTCTGGACGCTCCGGCTCGCGCCCGGGGCGCGCTTCACCCTGCCGGCCGCGCCCGCGGGCGTGAACCGGACGATCTACTTCTTCCGCGGCGAGGGGCTCAGGGCCGCGGGCCACGAGGTCCCAGGCCACGCGGGCCTGGAGGTGAAGGCGGACGTGCCGTTCACGCTCGAGGCGGGCTCGACCGAGGCGGAGCTGCTCGTGCTCCAGGGCCGCCCCATCGGCGAGGAGGTCGCGCACTACGGGCCGTTCGTCATGAACACCGAGCAGGAGCTCCAGCAGGCGTTCCGCGACTACCAGCGGACCCGCTTCGGCGGCTGGCCGTGGTCGAGCGAGGAGCCGGTCTTCCCCCGCGATCAGGGCCGCTTCGCGCGGCACGTGGACGGGCGGATGGAGCAGGCGCCGCCCGGGGACGGGAAGTGACGGCCCGGCTCCACACGTGCGTGCTCTGCGAGGCCGTGTGCGGCCTCGCCCTCGAGGTGGAGGGCGGCGCCATCCGCTCGGTGCGCGGCGACCGGGACGACCCCTTCAGCCGCGGCCACGTCTGCCCGAAGGCGGCGGCGATCCCCGACGTCGTCGGCGACCCCGACCGCGTGCGCACGCCGCTCCGGCGCACCGGCGACCGGTTCGTGGAGGTCGGCTGGGACGAGGCCCTCGACGAGGCCGCCACGCGGCTCGGCGGAATCCAGCGCGCGCACGGCCGCTCCGCGGTCGGGCTCTACCTCGGCAACCCCACCGTCCACAGCTACTCGGCGCTCCTCGCCGCGCCGCTCCTCTCGAAGGTCCTCGGCAGCCGCGCGCGCTACTCGGCGACCTCGCTCGATCAGCTGCCGCAGATGCTCGCGGCGCTGGAGATGCTCGGGCACCAGCTCCTCCTCACGGTCCCCGACGTCGAGCGCACCCGGTTCCTGCTCGTCCTGGGCGCGAACCCGGCGGTGTCGAACGGGAGCCTGCTCACCCTCCCCGGCGTCGCCGACCGGCTGCGGGCGCTCCGGGCCCGCGGCGGGCGCGTGGTGGTCGTCGACCCGCGCCGCAGCGAGACCGCCGCCCTCGCCGACGAGCACCTCGCCATCCGCCCGGGCGGCGACGCCGCGCTGCTCGCGGCGCTCCTGCAGGTGATCCTCGCGGAGGGCCTCGGCCGCCCACCGGCGCTCCCGCTCGCCGGCGAGGACGCCCTGCGGGCCGCCGTGGCGCCCTTCACGCCGGAGCGGGTCGCGGCGCGCACGGGGCTCGCGCCGGAGCGGGTCCGCGCCCTCGCGCGGGCGTTCGCCGCGGCGCGGCCCGCGGTCGCCTACGGGCGGGTGGGGCTCTGCACGCAGGTGCACGGCGGGGTCGCGGCGTGGCTGCTCCTCGCGCTCAACGCCGTCACCGGGAACCTCGACGCCGAGGGCGGCGCGATGATCGCGACGCCCGCCGCCGACCTCGTGGGCCTCGGCTCCCGGCTCGGCGAGCGCGGGAGCTTCGGCCGGTGGCGGAGCCGCGTGCGCGGCCTGCCCGAGTTCGGCGGGGAGCTCCCCGCGGCGGCGCTCGCCGAGGAGGTCGAGACCCCGGGCGAGGGCCAGGTGCGCGGGCTCGTGACCTTCGCGGGCAACCCGGTCCTGTCGGCGCCGAACGGCAGGCGGCTCGACCGCGCGCTCGCGAAGCTCGAGTTCATGGTCTCCATCGACCTGCACGTGAACGCGACCACCCGGCACGCGCACCTGATCCTGCCGACGAGCTTCGGGCCCGAGCGCGACCACCACGATCTCGCGTTCTACGCGCTCGCGGGCCGGAACGCCGCGCGGTGGGCGGAGGCCGTCGTCGCGCCGCCGCCGGGCGTGCGCCACGACTGGCAGGTCCTCGCCGACCTCGGGCTCCGCCTCCACGCCCGCGGGGGCGGGCGGCGGCGCCTCGGCCCCGCGCTCGCGCTGCGCGCGCTCCGTACGTTCGGGCCGCGCCGGGTGCTGGACCTCCTCCTCCGCCTCGGGCCGCACCGGCTGTCGCTCGCGAAGCTGCGGGCGGCGCCGCACGGCCTCGACCTCGGCCCGCTCCGGCCGGGCGCGCTCGCCCGGGCGCTCGCCACGCCGGACCGCAAGGTCGCCCTCGCGCCGCCGCGCCTCGCGGCGGGGCTCGCCGACGTCGAGGCGGACCTCGCCGGCGGGCCCGAGGGCCTCGTGCTCGTCGGCCGCCGCACGCTCCGGTCGAACAACTCCTGGCTCGCGAACAGCCCGCGGCTCGTGAAGGGCCCCACCGGCTGCACGCTCCTCATGCACCCGGACGACGCCGGCCGGCGCGGCCTCGCCGACGGCGCGCGCGTGCGCGTGCGCTCGCGGGCCGGCGAGATCGAGGTGCCGCTCCGGGTGTCGGACGAGGTCGCGCCCGGGGTGGTGTCGCTGCCGCACGGCTGGGGCCACGACCGCCCCGGGGTCGCGCTCCGGGTCGCGGCCGCGGCGGGCGGCGCGAGCGTGAACGACGTGACCGACGAGGCGCTCGTGGACCCGCTCAGCGGGACCGCGGCGCTCTCGGGCGTGCCGGTCGAGGTGAGCGCGGCGGGCTGAGCTCAGAGCTTCACGCCGGTCGGCGCCGTGAACTCCGACGCGGGCGCGTCGCCGGTGTTCACGACGCCGGCGGGCTCGAGGATCAGCACCTCGGCCTCGGCGTCGGCGGCGGTCCGGTGCTCGACGCCGCGCGGGACGACGCACAGCTCGCCCGGCCCCATGTCGACGACCCGGTCCCGGAACTCGACCCGGAAGCGGCCGCGCCAGACCAGGAACAGCTCCTCGCACTCCGCGTGGCGGTGCCAGGGGAAGACGCCCTCGACCTTCACGACCTTGAGCTCCTGGCCGTTGAGGGCTGCCACGATCTTCGGGCGCCAGTGCTCGGTGACCGCGGCGAACTTCGCGGCGAGGTCCGCGGTCTGGACGGGGTCGGCCACGCTCAGTCTCCTTGCTTCGCCGGGACGGGCATCGCCGCCCCGGGCACCGGCCGCCACGCGCTCGCGCCGCCGTGCACGTAGACGAGCCGCCCGCCGAGCTCGCCCGCGCGCCAGGCGAGGAGCAGCACGACGAGCGAGCCGGCCACGGCGGCGGCCGCCGCGCCCCGCGCGGCGCCCTCTCCCTTCAGCACCAGCCCCGCGGCGGCGAGCGCGAGCACGACGAGGCCGGCGCCGGTGAGCGCCTTCCCGGCGTCCTCGTGCTCCTCGATCTGCGCCTCGGTGAGGACGGTCTCGGCGCGCTTCTCGTCGCCCTCGCCGCTGCGGATCGCCGCGATGCCGCCCACGACGAGCGCCGCCTGCAGCACCACCGCCACCACCCAGGCCCGGCGCGGCAGCCAGCCGCGCCACCAGGCGAGGAGCAATCCGGAGGTGACGAGGGGCATGAGGACCGAGAGGGCGATCGGGAGGTGCACGAGGCGGGGATGGAGTGGAAGCATGCGAAATGTCTTATCCCAACCCGGGGGGTCGCGGATGGGGCTTCGCCGCGTTAAGGAGACGCCATGCGAACCGTCCTCGTCACCGCCCTCCTCACGCTCGCCGGCCCGGCCCTGGCCGCCGACGCCGCCGTCGGGCAGCCCGCCCCCGACTTCGCCCTCCGGGACCTCGAGGGGAAGACCGTCAAGCTCGGCGACCTGAAGGGCAAGGTCGTCGTCCTCGAGTGGTTCAACCCCGGCTGCCCGTACGTCGTGGCCTCCCACACGAAGGGCTCCCTCGTCGACGCCGCCGCGAAGCTCGCGAAGGGCGACGTGGTGTGGCTCGCCGTGAACTCCGCCGCGCCCGGCAAGCAGGGCCACGGCGTGGAGCTCAACCGTGAAGCCGCCCGGAAGTGGTCGCTCGCGCATCCGATCCTCCTCGACGAGGACGGGAAGGTCGGCAAGGCCTACGGCGCCACCAACACCCCGCACATGTTCGTCATCGGGAAGGACGGAAAGCTGGCCTACAAGGGCGCCATCGACAACTCGCCGGACGGCGAGCGGGGCTCACCCCAGGGCGGGACCCTGGTCGAGTACGTGACCGCGGCGCTCGCCGATGTCCAGGCGGGCAGGCCGGTGAAGACGGCCGAGACGAAGGCCTACGGGTGCGGGGTGAAGTATGCGAACTGATCCGATCCGCGTGAGCAGGCTCGTCGTCCTCTGCGGGGCCGCCGTGGCGGTGGCCCTCGGGTACTCCTCCATGGCCCGGGCCGAGGCGCCCAGGCCGGCGGGCCCGGCGGCGGCCGTGGCGAGCGGCGAGAACTACGAGGTCGCGCTCGTGCCGCCCGCGGCCGCGAGGCCCGGCGCGCCCGCGACGGCGAAGGTCGTCGTGAAGGCGAAGGGGCCGTACCACGTGAACAAGGACTATCCGATGGCGTTCCGCCCGGACGCCGCGGCGTCGACGGTGACGTTCGCCGGCGACAAGGTCCCGCTCAACCAGGCCGGGGCCGAGCGCACGGCCTGCAAGGATCACCCGGGGGAGAGCTGCGCGGTCGCCTCGCCCCTCCCCTTCACGGCGAAGGCCGCCGGCGAGGCGAAGCTCGCGGGCGTGGTCGCCTTCAGCGTCTGCAACCCCGAGCGGTGCCTGATCGAGAAGGTGCCGGTCACGGCGAGCGTCGCCGCGAAGTAGTCACCCCACCGCGACCGTCTGCTCCTTCGCCGCCTTCGCCTCGATCCCCGCCATCACGTGCTCCGAGAGGGCCGTGATGGTGAGGGACGGGTTCACGCCCAGGTTCGACGGCACGAGCGAGCCGTCGGCCACGTGGAGCCCCTCGTACCCGAACACCCGGCCCCGCGCGTCGCACACGCCCTTCGACGGGTCGTCCGCCATGATCGCCCCGCCGAGGATGTGCGCGGTGGAGGAGCGGTTGCCGATGACCTCCAGGAGGAGGTTCCCCGGCGTCCCGTCCACCTTCCTCGCGAGCCGGTTCGCGATGGCGTTCGCGATGGGGAGGTAGGTCGGCGGCGCCTTCCCGCCCTCGAAGTCGGAGACCAGGGTCCGGCCCCAGGGGCGCCACGCGAGCCGCATGCGCACCCACGAGCCGATGGGCTGCATCACGAGGATGATGATGGTGCGGCGCGCCCAGTCGCGGACGTCGTGGGCCCGGAGCGTCGCGAGGGGGTGCCGCAGGACGCCGCCCAGCCAGCGCAGCCAGCGCGGCGCGCCCGGCTCGCCGGAGGTGAGCCGGGTCACCATCGTGCCCATGAAGTCCTGGCCGCGCCCGTAGCGGACGATCTCCATGTGCGTGTGCTCGTCGGCGTCCACGCCCGAGGTGATCGCCATCCCGTTCGAGAAGTCGGTCTTCACCTCCGGCGCGAGCGCGCCCACGAGCGCCTCCGAGTTCGTGCGCACGAAGTCGCCCAGGGCGGGCGAGAGGTCCGGCAGGCTGCCGCGCGCCTTGCACTCGAGGAGGAGCCGGGTCGTGCCGATGGCGCCCGCCGAGAACACGACCCCGCGGACCCGCAGCGTGCGCCGGCGCCGGAAGAGCCACGCCGTGGCGCGCTCGGTGACGACCTCGTAGCCGCCGCCCGGGGCCGGGCGCACGTCCACGACCTTCGTCTCCGGCAGGATCCGGCAGCCCCGCTTCTCGGCGAGCCAGAGGTAGTTCTTGTCGAGGGTGTTCTTCGCGCCGACGCGGCAGCCGGTCATGCACGAGCCGCAGTAGTTGCAGCCGGTGCGCGCCGGCCCCTCGCCGCCGAAGTACGGGTCGGGGACCTCGACGTCCGGGTCGCCCGTGAAGACCGCGACGTCGTGGGTGCGGAAGGTCGCCCCCCGCCCCGTCTCCTCCTCGACCGCCTCCTTGAGGAGGTGGTCGGCGGCGAAGACGCGGGGCGCGCGCACGGCGCCGAGCATGCGCCGCGCCTCGGCGTAGTGCGGCGCGAGCTCCGCCTTCCAGTCGTGGCCGGAGGGCCAGTGCGGATCCTGGAAGGCCTCGTCGGGCGGGTGTGGGAGGGTGTTCGCGTAGACCAGGCTGCCGCCGCCGACGCCCGCGCCGTGGAGGATGAAGAGCCCCTTGAGGAGCGTGATCTGCTGGATGCCCCAGAGCCTGAGCGCCGGCAGCCAGAGGAACTTGCGGATGTTCCAGTTGGAGGCGGCGAAGTCCTCCTTCCGCCAGCGGCGCCCCATCTCGAGGACGGCGACCCGGTAGCCCTTCTCGCTGAGGCGGAGCGCGGAGACCGAGCCGCCGAACCCGGAGCCGATGATGGCGTAGTCGTAGTCGAGGTCGCTGGGCACGGGAGGCTCCGGAGGAGGTGCGACCGATCTAGCAGCGCCCGGGCGCGCGTGGCAATCGCCCGCACGCCCAAGCGGGCCCGCGCCGGAACGCGGGGGCGGCGCGAGGATCGGACCGGAGGGGTCGACGGAGGACCGATCATGGCGAAGCTCATGAAGCACGAGGAGGCGGAGCGGCGGGAGCTCGCCCCGAGCTGGCCCGCCTCGCTGGTGCCGCGGTGGATGGACGACCTGCTGCTCGATCGCTGGATCCCGTTCGCGCCGATGTTCCGCCTGGCCGACGAGATGGGCATGCGGGCGCCGCCGGTCGACGTCTTCGAGGAGGGCGGCGACGTCGTCGTGAAGGCGGAGCTGCCCGGCCTGCGGAGGGAGGAGATCACCGTCGACGTCGCGGGCGACCTCCTCACCCTCTCCGGCAAGAAGGAGAAGGAGGAGAAGGTCGAGCGCAAGGACTACCACCGGCTCGAGCGCTCCTCCGGTGCGTTCACCCGGACGGTGAGGCTGCCGGCCGAGGTGGTCGTGGAGAAGGTGACCGCCACCTTCCGGGACGGCGTGCTCGAGGTCCGGGCGCCCCGCGCGGAGGCCGCGAAGCCGGCCGCGCGCAAGATCGAGGTCGGCTGACCGCGGGCCGGGGACGGGCCCGGGTGGGTCGCCGTGTCCGGATCCGGCCGCACGCCGCGTACTACCCCACGAGCCCCCGCACCCCCGGGCGCGGGCCCGTGGAGCAGGACCTTGCGGAACGCCCTCCTGATGCTGCTGTCCGTCGCCTTCGGGCACACCCGGCACCCCACCGAGCACGACCACGCCGCGGAGGAGCCGCGTGACGGCGGTCACACCGGCGCCGTCCGGCGCGAGCAGGTGGTCGAACCCGTGCGGGCGTCCCGCCGCGTGAGCCCGCGCACAGCCTTCCCCACCCCGCATCCGGCATCCTTCCGCCCATGGTGAAGAACGCCGCCGCCCTCCAGAGTGCGATGACCCGCCCCGCCCTCCCCGCCGTCGGCCGCCCGCCCGCGCACCCCGCGCTGCGG
The DNA here is from genome assembly GCA_046351695.1 of Anaeromyxobacter sp. Lineage (GTDB taxonomy): Bacteria > Myxococcota > Myxococcia > Myxococcales > Anaeromyxobacteraceae > Anaeromyxobacter. The sequence continues at coordinate 97,638 of JAXLYA010000009.1, forward strand.
CCGGCCGCGCCGGCGCCGGACGGGCTCGACGTCGCCGCGATCCGCGCGCACTTCGCGTTCCCTGCGCACGGCCGGATCGTGACGAACAACGCGGCCAGCACCCAGCCCCCGACCGCGCTGGTCCGGCTCCTGGGCGCGCTCGCGCCCGAGTACGAGAACGTCCACCGCGGCCAGTCGACCGCCTCGCGGGTGACGACCGCGCGCTTCGAGGAGGCGTACGACACCATCGCGCGGTTCATCCACGCGCCCTCCCGCCGCGGCATCGTCGGCTGCCGGAACACCACCGAGGCGCACAACGCGGTCATGTACATGCTCATGACCGAGCTCCGCGACGGCGACAACGTCGTCACGACGCTCATGGAGCACAACTCGAACTACGTGCCCTGGTACGGGCTCGTCCGCGAGATCCTCCCGCGCTTCGGCGTGAAGGCCGAGGTGCGGCTCGCCCGGTTCGATCCGGCCACCGGCCAGCTCGACCTCGACCACCTCGCCTCCCTCGTCGACGCCCGCACGAAGCTCGTGTGCTGCACCGGCGCGTCCAACTTCTTCGGCACGAAGAACCCGCTCCACACCGTGCGGGCCATCTCCTCGGAGAGCGGCTACGTGCAGCCGGACGGCACGCCCGGCTCGTACCTCCTCGTCGACGGCGCGCAGCTCGTGCCCTCCACCGCGGTCGACGTGCAGGCGCTCGACGCCGACTTCCTCTCCTTCTCGTTCCACAAGCTCCTCGCCCCGTTCGGCGTGGGCGTGCTCTACGGACGCGAGCGGATCCTCGAGGGCGCGCGGCCGTTCCTGTACGGCGGCGACATGATCGCCGACGGCCAGGTCACCCCGGAGCACGTGGGCTACAACGCCCTGCCCTGGAAGTTCGCGGCCGGGACGCCCAACGTGCTCGGCACGATCCTGTCGGGCCAGGCCGTCCGCCTCCTCCTCGATCTCGCCCTCGACGGCGCCGCGGGCGCGCGCTTCGGCGCCGCGGAGCCCATCCAGCACGGCGACGTCGTGCGGGCGATGCACCGGGTGGGCGCGCACCTCCGGCGCCTCACCGCCCGGGCGCTCGACGCGCTCGCGCGGGTGCCGGGCCTCACGATCTACGGCCCGCGCCAGGCGGAGCGCCGCACCGCGCTCGTGGCGTTCAACGTGCAGGGCATGAGCCCGTTCGAGCTCGCCGAGGGGCTCGACGCGCTCGGCGTCGAGTCGCGCGCGGGCTGCCACTGCGCGACGCTCGCGCACCACGCGCTCGGGCTCGACCCGGCCGCGAGCTGCCGGCTGAGCTTCTACCTCTACAACACCGAGGCCGAGGTCGACCGGGCCACCGCCGCGGTGCGCACCGTGGTCGAGGCGAAGCGGCGCGGGCTCTCGCTCGTGCCGAAGGCGCGGGCCTGAGGCGGCGCCCGGCGCGGCGGCCTGGCTACCAGGGGGAGGGGTTGCCGGCGCCGGTGCTGCGGATGCCGGAGGGCGCCGCGGCGGCGCCGGCGGACGAGCCGCCGCCCGCGCCGCCCAGGTAGACGGAGAACCCGACCGAGGCCGAGAAGGTCTCCATCGTCACGTCGACACCGGTGATCGTCGTCCCCAGCGACGCGTACTTCACGCCGAGGTCGAGGGAGATCGAGGGCGCGATCAGGAACCCGACGCCGCCCGCGATGGTCCAGCCCGAGGAGTCGATCGAGGCGGTCAGGCCGGTCTGCTTCGAGCTGCCCCACATCCACCCCACCTCGGCGCGGAGCACCGCCCGCTCCAGCGGGTACTCGAGGGCAAGCACCGGCCCCGCGGCCCAGGTCTCGTCGCTCGAGTCCTCGAGCCCCGTGACGGAGGTGGTGGTCTTCGAGTACTGCGCGGTCGCGCCCACGCCCACGAACGGTGTCAGGAGGTAGACGCCCTCGGCGACGGCAGAGCGGGTCTTCAGCGTGAGGGCGTCGCTCTGACCCTCGGCGGAGTAGCTCGTGCTCGAGGAGGCGAAGCCGGTACCACCCGAGAGCCGCAGCGAGGAGGCGTGGGACTGGGCGGAGGCGACGGCGGGCACGGCGGCGAGGGCGACGGCGACGAGGTGGGCGCGCATGCCCTGCCCTATACACCGTCCGTGCGTGTAGGCGTCAAGTCGAACCGTCGCGACTCCGTCTCGCCCGGAAGCGCTTGCGCCGCACCGCGTCCTCCCGGTCGCGCTCGTCGAGCGCCCCCTCCACGCGTGCCGCCTCGGCCGCGAGCGCGGGCAGAACGAGCTGCTCGAGCGCGTTGATCCGCCGGGAGGTGGCCCGGATCTCCTCCCCGAGCCGTGCGAGGTGGAGCTCCCGCGAGGCGATCCTGAGGAGCACCTCGAGCGCCTCCTCGTGGCGGCGCGCGGCCTCGGCCGCCTGCGGGCTCCAGCCGGCCGGGGAGGTACCCCGCGCGTCCGCGGCGCGCACGAGCCCCGGCGCGTCCACCGCCGGGGTGGGAACGCCCCACACCCGCCGCGTCGTGACCTGGACCGGGATCTCCCGCCGGGCCGGGAGGGCGAGGGAGCCGAGCGCGGGCTCGCCGTCGAGCCCGCCGGCGAGCGCGAGCGCCTTCACCGCCTCCCGGAGCACCTCGTCGAGCTTCGCCCGGCCGGAGAGCACCTCGCGCATGAGCTTCCAGGTCTCGCCGGCGAGCACCTCCCGCTTCGCGCGCAGGAGGTGCGCGCCCTTCGTGGCGATCCCGCGCCGGGACCGGAGCTCGAGGAGCCCGGAGCGCGTCGTGGGTGAGCGGCTCACGCCCCCTCCCCGCGCCGCTCCCGCGCGGCGAGCACCTTCGCCGGGATGCGGGTGAGCACCGAGGCCGGGAAGGCCCCGAGGAGCCGCCAGCCGGCCTCGAGCGTCTCCTCGATCGACCGGAACGCGCCGCCCTGCCCGACGAGCTCGCGCTCGAACCGGTCCGCGAAGTCGAGGAGCCGCCGCTCGTCCTCGCCGAGGTTCGCGGCGCCGACGATGGCCGACATCCGCCGCACGTCGCGGCCGCGCGCGTACAGCGCGTAGAGCTGGTCCGCGACCGGGCGGTGGTCGGCGCGCGTCCGCCCCTCCCCCGCCCCGAGCCCCATGAGCCGCGACAGCGAGGGCAGCACGTCGATGGGCGGGTAGACGCCCTTGCGGTCGAGGTCGCGCGAGAGGACGAGCTGCCCCTCGGTGATGTAGCCGGAGAGGTCGGGGATCGGGTGGGTGAGGTCGTCGTCCGGCATCGTGACGACCGGCAGCTGGGTCACCGAGCCCGGGCGCCCGACGACGCGCCCGGCGCGCTCGTAGATCGTGGCGAGGTCCGTGTACATGTAGCCCGGGTAGCCGCGCCGGCCGGGCACCTCCTCGCGCGCGAGCGCCACCTCCCGGAGCGCCTCGCAGTAGGCGGTCATGTCGGTGAGCACGACCAGCACCTGCAGGCCGTGGGCGAAGGCGAGGTGCTCGGCGCAGGTGAGCGCGCAGCGTGGCGTCATGAGCCGCTCGATGGGCGGGTCGTCGGCGCGGTTGAGGAAGACCGCGGTCCGATCGAGCACGCCCGCCTCGCGGAACGCCGCGAGGTAGGCCTCGTACTCGCGGAACGGCGCGCCCATCGCCGCGAAGACCACCGCGAAGGGCTCGCCGCCGCGGACCCGCGCCTGGCAGACGATCTGCGCGGCGAGCCGCCCCGCGGGCAGGCCCGCGCACGAGAAGATCGGCAGCTTCTGGCCGCGCACGAGCGTGTTGAGCCCGTCGATGGCGGAGACGCCGGTCTCGATGAAGTCGGAGGGCTTCGCGCGCCGGGTGACGTTCAGGGCCGCGCCGTGGATGGGGACGCGCGCCTCGGCGAGCGGCGCCGGGAGGCCATCGGCGGGCCGGCCGAGCCCGTCGAGCACCCGCCCGAGCATGCCGCGCGAGACGCCCAGCGTGGCGATCTCCCCGGTGAGCGTCACCTCGACCCGCGCCGGGGCGAGGCCGCGGGTGTCCTCGAGCACCTGCACCGCCACGCGCGCGCCGGACAGCTCGATGATCTGGCCGCTGCGCTCGTCCCGCCCGGCCCGGATCCGCACGAGCTCGCCGAGGCGGGCCCGCGGCACGCCCTCGAGGAACAGGAGCGGCCCCGCGATCGCCTCGGCCCCCATCACCCTGCGCGTCACGAGATCCATCGCCGTCTCCTTCCCGGGGGGCTCGGCGCCCCCCGCCCCGACCAGCGGAGCTGGATCGGGGCCCCACCCCGGCAGCGCGCCTCAGTCCGCCGTGAGCCGCCCGAACGCCGCCGCGGCCGAGCGCTCGAGGAGCGCCGCCTCGCCGTCCACCGCCGCCTCCTCGGTCTCTGCGAGCCGGAGCAGCCGCTCCGGGAGCCCCGTCTCCAGGATCGCCCGGAGCGGCACGCCCGCCGCGACCGCGGCCTCCGCCCGCTCGTGCACCGCGAGGAACGCCGAGAGCATCCGGCGCGCCTTCCCGGGCGAGCACGAGGCGTCGGCCGGGTGGAGCGCGCTCTGCCGGAGGAATCCCTCCCGGAGGAGCCGGGCCGACTCGAGGACGAGCCGCTCGGAGTCCTGCAGGGACTCCGTGCCCACGAGCTCCGCGACCTCCGCGAGCTCCCGCTCGCGCTGGAGGAGGCCCATGGCCGCGTCGCGCAGGGCCCCGAAGCCCTCGCCGCCCGCGCGCTCGAACCAGGGGCGCAGCCGCTCCGCCTCGAGCGAGAAGGACACGCCCCAGTCGACCGCCGGGTAATGCCGGCGGTGCGCGAGGTCGGCCGAGAGCGCCCAGAGCGCGCCGGTGGCGCGCAACGAGCACTGCGTGACCGGCTCGGAGAGGTCGCCGCCCGGGGGCGAGACCGCGCCGACGATGGTCACGGCGCCGTCGCCGCCGCCGAGCACCTCCGCCCGGCCCGCCCGCTCGTAGAAGCGCGCGAGGCGCGAGGCGAGGTAGGTCGGGTAGCCCTCCTCGCCGGGCATCTCCTCGAGGCGCGCCGAGATCTCGCGCAGCGCCTCGGCCCACCGCGAGGTCGAGTCGATCATGAGCGCGACCGAGCGCCCCATGTCCCGGAAGTACTCGGCGATGGTGCAGCCCGTGTAGATCGAGGCCTCCCGGGCGGCGACCGGCATGTTGGAGGTGTTGACGACGAGCACCGTCCGGGCGAGGAGCGCGCCGCCGGTCCGGGGGTCCACGAGCCTCGGGAACTCGTCGATGACCTCGGCCATCTCGTTGCCGCGCTCGCCGCACCCCACGTACACGACCACGTCGGCGGCGGCCCACTTCGCGAGGCTCTGCTCGAGGACGGTCTTCCCGGTCCCGAAGCCGCCCGGGACCATCGCCGTGCCGCCCGCCGAGACCGGGAAGAAGCAGTCGAGCACCCGCTGCCCGGTGAGGAACGGCACGTCGGGCGCGAGGCGGCGAGCGACCGGGCGCGGACGCCGCACCGGCCAGCGCTGCAGGAGCGACAGCACGCGGCCGCCCTCGAGCTGGACGACGCCCTCCTCGACGGCGGCGGGGCCGGACTGCACGCCCACCACCCGGCCGCCCGCGTCGGGCGGGGCGAGCACGGGCTCCTCGGCGCCCCCGGAGCGGGCCGTCCCGAGCCGCTGCCCGGGGCGCAGCACCTCGCCCACCTTCACCGCGGGCTCGAAGTCCCAGCGCCGCTTGCGGTCGAGCGCCGGGAGCCGGACGCCGCGGCCGAGCCACTCGCCCTGCTTCTCGGCGAGCGCGGCGAGGGGGCGCTGGACGCCGTCGAAGATCGCGCCCAGGAGGCCGGGGCCGAGCTCCACGCCGAGCGGCTCGCCGGTGGCCTCGGCGGGCTCGCCGAGGGCGAGCCCCGCGGTCTCCTCGTAGACCTGCAGCGTGGCGCGCTCGCCCTCCACCCGGATCACCTCGCCGAGCAGCCGCTCCTCGCCGACCCAGACCACCTCGTTGAGCGCCGCGGCGGGCAGCCCGCGCGCCACCACCGTCGGCCCCGCGATGCGGACGAGCTCGCCCTTCATGGCTCCCCTCCCGGCCCCGCGAGCTTCACGCCGTAGCCGACCGCGCGGCGGATGATCGCCGCGACGTAGGCCTGGCCCTTCCCCGCGTCGGACCAGCGCCGGGGCAGGGCGAACGGGAGCAGCACCGGCAGGCCCCGGCTCCGCGCCCGCCGGACGAGCCGCTCCGGCACCGCCGCGAGGACCTCCTCCTCGACCGCGAGGACGCCGACCCCGGCGTCCCCGGTCACCCGCCTCCAGTCCGCGGCCTCGTCCCCCGGCGCGAACGGCGCGACCTCGGCGCCGGCGAGGCGGAACCCGAGCGCGTCGCCCGGACGGACGGCCACCACGAGGTGGAGCGTGCGGCGCGGCGGCGCGTGGGCGAGCTCGGGCATGCTCAGGCCTCCAGGAGCGGCAGGACCTCGTCGCCGGGGAGCCCCAGCGCGCGGGCCCGGAGCGCGAGCGCCTGCCGGCGGACCTCCGCGCGGCGGAGCGCGAGGTACGCGAGCGGCACCGCGAGGGACAGCGGCCTCGCCCGCGCCTCGCGCAGGAGCGGCGCGAGCGCCGCCCGCTCGAGCGCGAGGTCGGCGAGCGCCGGCGAGCTGAGCGAGGCCGCCGGGACGCCGAGGCGTGCGGCGAGCGCGGCGCGCCGCTCCGCGAGGGGGGCGTGCGCGAGCAGGACGAGGAGCTCCCCACCGAGGCGCCGGCCGCCGTCGAGCAGCGCGCCCGCGGGGCCGGGGTTGTCACCGAGGAGGAGCAGCGTCGCGCCGTTCCGCGCGTCGACGCGGTCGGCGAGGTGGGTGGCGAGCACCCGCGCGTCCTCCCCGCGCCCGCGGGCCGCCGCGCGCGCCCGCGCCAGCGCGGCCCGGTCCGCGGCGAGCTCGACCGCCACGAGCGACGGATGGGAGGCCGGCTCCTCCCGCAGCGCCGCGAGCGCCGCGGCGGCGACCTCGCCTCCGCCCGCCGCGAGCAGGGCGAGGCCCTGCTCCGCCGAGGGCGCCGCCGCCGCCGCCCGGAGCGCCGCGGCGCCCAGGGAAGGCGTCGCGGGCGCCGCGGCCAGGATCGCGTCCGCGCGTTCGCCGTGGACGAGGCCGCGGACGACGGCCTTCACCGCCTCGGCCTCGTCGAGCGCGAGCCACGCCGACAGGAGCCTGCGCGCCCGAGGGCCCTCGACCCAGCGGAGGACCTCGGCCGCCTCGGCGCGGAGCGCGGACCGCAGCCCCGCCTCGAAGGCCGCCGGGGCCCGCTCACCCGCGCCGCGCGCGAGGAGCGCGAGCAGGCCCTCCCGGCCGAGGAGCCGCGCCCGGCGCGCGCCGAGCCGCGCGTTCGCGAGGTCGAGCCTCACGCGCCCCCCTCCCCGCCCACGGCGGGCTTCCCCGGGGCCTCCTCGAACAGGAGCCGCGCGAGCTCGAGCTCGAGCGCGGGCCAGGCCCGCTCGAGCCGGGCCGGCAGGGTCGCGTCGAGGACGAGCCGGCCGCCCCGCACCGCGACGCCGCCCCGCGCCGGCTCGGCCTCGCGGAAGGCCGCGCGCGCGGCGGCCGCGGGGGCCAGGCGTGCCAGCGCCTCGCGGGCGGCCGCGGCGGCCCCGCGATCCACCTCGACCTCGAGCGGCCCGGCGGGCAGCTCCGGCACGAGCGCCGCGAGCAGCCGGGCGTCGAGGGCGGGACCGCCCGCCGCCGCGAGCCTGCCGCGCACCTCGGCCTCGACCTCCGCCAGCAGCCGGCGGCGCTCGGCGAGGAGCGCCCGCTCGCGGTCCAGGACGAGCCGCTCCCGCGCCGCCCGCAGGCGCGCCGCCCCGGCCTCGCGCTCGCGGGCCACGACGGCCTCCCGCGCGGCGGACGCCGCCGCCCGCGCCTCGTCGACGATCCGCGCCGCCTCGCGGCGGGCGATCTCCCGGATCCGCTCCACCTCGTGCGCGGCCTCCTCCTCCACGACGCGGAGCAGCGCGTCGTAGGCCACGTCAGCCTCCGGTGAGGATGAGCACGGCCACCACGAACCCGAGGATGACGATCGTCTCGGGGATGGCGAGCATCACGATGATGGTGCCGCGCACCTCCGGCTTCTCCGCGAGCGCACCCGCGCCCGCCGCGCCGATCCGGGACTGGACCCAGGCCGTCGCCACCGCCGCCACCCCGATCGCCGCCGCCGCGCTCGCTGCCAGGAAGAGCTTCTCCACGGTCGACCTCCTCTCGCTCAGGTGCGGGCGAAGGGCCGGTACGGCTCGCCCCCCGCGTCGTAGAACTTCTCGAAGAACTCGACGTAGTGGAGGCGGAGCGCCGCCACGGTCGGGCTGATGAGCCCCAGGGTGAAGTTGACCGCGTGCAGGAGCACCGCCACCGCGAGCCCCGCCGCGGCGGGCCTGAGCGCCCCGGCCACGAGGTTCGCCACCTCGGCGAGGAGGACCGAGGCGAGGCCGAGCGCCATGAGACGGGCGTACGAGAGCACGTTCCCGAGGCCGAGCACGACGTCGAGGGCGGCCATCGGCCCCTCGGAGAGGACGGCCGCGAGGAGCCCCATCCCGGCCGCGATCGCCGCGCCCGTCGCGAACGGCCGCGGCAGCGCGCCGCCGAGGGCGGCCGCGAGCACCGCCGCCGCGAGCAGGAGCACGAGCCGGCCCGCGCGGGCGATCGCCTCGCGCCGGTGGCCGGCCCGGATCGAGCCCGCCACGCCGAGCGCCATGCCGACGGCGACGTGGACGGCGCCGACCCCGAGCGCCAGCGCGAGGAGCTCGAGCACCCGGCCGCGGCGATCCATGAGGAGCGGCCGGAGGCCGACGTGCTCGCCGAGCGCCCCGAGCGCCTCCCCGAAGAGGAGCCCGAAGACGAGCGCGCTCGCCGAGCAGGCGGCCGCGACCGCGGCGAGGTCCCGCCCGAGCGCCCCGCCCACCCTCCGCCAGCGCAGCCCGAGCGCGACCGCGAGGCCGAGGACGCCGAAGGCCACGTCGCCGAGCACGAGCCCGAAGAAGAGCGGGAAGAAGACCGCGAGCCACGGGGTCGGATCGATCGAGCCGTAGCGCGGCAGCGGCACGAGCGCGAGCAGGCGCTCGAAGGGGCGCACCGCCGGGCCGTTCCGGAGCACGACCGGCACGTCCGCCCAGGCGGCGCGGGGCGGCGGCGCCGAGAGCAGCACGACCCGGTCCCCGAGCGCGGCGTGGGCGGCCGCCCGCAGCGCCTCCACCCGCTCCTCGGGCATGTAGCCCGAGATCACGAACGCGAAGCGGGTCTCGCCCGAGCGCGCCCCGGCGCGCTCCCGCGCGAGCGCCGAGGCGGCGCCGGCGGCGGCCGCGGCGAGGGCCGGGACGTAGCTCGCGGCCATCCGGGCGAGCTCCGCGTCGGCCGCCGCGAGCTCGCCGGGGACCTCCTGGAGCCGGGCGTGCAGGTTCACCAGCACCTCGTAGATGCCCTCCCCCGCGCAGCGCGCCGGGAGCCGGACCTCGTCGACCCCGCGCTCGAAGAGGAGCGCGCCGACGGCCCGCCCGTGCGCGCGGGGCACCACGAGGAGGACGCCCACGTGCTCCGGGTCGAGGGTGCGCGACTGGATCTCGCACGCCCCGCCGGTGATCCGCGCCACCTCCTGCTCGAGCAGGGCGAGCGCCTCGGGATCGGTGCGGAGCACGAGCCCGTGGAGCTCGGGCTCGAGCCCGGGATCGAGCGCGTGGCGGAAGGGCGCGAGCGCCACCACGAGGCGGGCGAACCGCTCGGCCTCCTCGCGCTCCTGCGCGAGCGCGGCGCGGCGGGCGAGCAGCGCGCCGACCTCGACCTCGAGGCCGGCGAGGCGCGCAGCGAGCTCCGGCGAACCGGGCGGCGGCATCGCGGCGGGCGGCCCGGGCGCCACGGCCGGCAGGCGCTCCGCGAGCGCGAGCGCCCGGGCGCGCTGGTCCTCGAGGCGGGCCTCGCGCTCGGCGCCGAGCGGATCGATCGGCCGGGGGCGCACGGTGCCCCCGTCGGCGGACGAGGGCGCGCGCAGCTCGAGGACGCCCTCGTCCTGCAGGAACGCGAGCGCGCGCTCCCGGAGCTCGCGGGGGCCCAGCAGCCGGACCTGGGCCATGGGGAGGATCACGGCGCCTCCCCGAGCACGATCGCGAGCGCCCGCTCGACGGCCGCGTCGTGGCGGGCCGCCGCCCGGGCGCGCAGCGCGGCGAGCTCCGCCTCGCGCCCCGCCTCCGCGGCCTCCCGCTCGCGCCCGAGCGCGGCCTCCGCGGCCGCCCGCTCCGCCTCCCGCCCGGCCTCGGCGGCCGCACGGGCGTCCGCGGCGAGCCGCTCCGCCTCGCGCCGGGCGGCCTCCACGGCCGCCTCTGCGGACGCACGGGCCTCGTCGACGTTCCTCGCGAGCGTGGCCTCGTCGCCCCGCAGCCGCTCGAGCGGGTCCACCGCGGTCGCGTCCACTTCCCTCCGGAGGTCCACGTCTCGCTCCCCCGTGATCCGAGCAGACGCCCCGCGGCGATCGGTGGCAAGGAGTCCGCACCCGACCGAGATGGGGCCGCGCGTCCGCCCGCCGCACGCGCCCGGCTGCCGCGCGGCCGGTGCGCGCAAGGGCCGGCCCCCCGGCCGGGCCGACCCGGCCCTCAGGAGGGGGTTTCTGACCGACGGGTCAGTCATGGCTTGCGCCCGGCATCAGGGCCCGGTACAAGCCGCGCCATGGCCCGCCCCCCTCGCCCGGACGCCCGGGAGAGCCTCCTCGAGGCCGCCCGCGCCGAGTTCGGCAAGAAGGGCGTCGACGGGGCCCGCGTCGAGGACATCGCCCGGCGGGCCGGGATCTCGAAGGGCGCCTTCTACCTCCACTTCTCGACGAAGGAGGAGGCGTTCGGCGAGCTCCTGCAGCGGCTCCTCGGCGCGCTCGAGGAGCACGCCCGCCGCCGCCACGAGGCCGAGGAGGGCTTCTGCGCGACGTGGGCGCCGGAGGGGCCAGAGGCCTTCGCGCGCCGCATGGAGTTCGACGTGCGGCTCGACGTGGAGCTGCTCGAGACGCTCTGGCGCAACCGGCTGCTGCTCGCGGCCTTCGACAGCGCGGGCGGCGCCGGCAACGCGCGCCTCGTGGCCGACTTTCGCCGCCGCATCCGCGCGCTCGTCGCCGGGCGCCTCCGCGACCAGCAGGGCACCGGCGCGCTGCGCCGGGACGTGGACCCCGACGCGCTCTCCGACACGATCGTCGGCAGCTACGAGGCGTTCGGGCGCCGCATGTCCGACCTCGCGGCCCGCCCCGACCTCGAGGCGTGGGCCCGCTCGTTCCTCGCCGTCTTCTACCAGGGCGTGCTCGCCCCGGCCCCGGCCGCCGCCCCGGCCCGGATGACCCGCCGGTCACGAATCTCACGCTGAGGAGAGACCCGCATGCGCCGCGCCGCACTCCCCCTCGCCCTCGCCGCCCTGGTCCTCGCGACCGCCTGCGCCCGCAAGGACGCGCCCGCCGCGCCCGCCGGCGGAGCCCCGGCGGCCCCCGCCGCCCCGGCCTCCGCCGCGGGCGCCCGCCTCGTCGACCCCGAGCCGGTGCGGCACGCGCCGAAGATCCTCGCGAGCGGCACGCTCAAGGCCCGCCAGGCCTCGCCGCTGTCCGTGGCCGCCTCCGGCATCCTCGCCCGGGTCGCGGTCGCGCGCGGCGCCGAGGTGAAGCAGGGCACGCTCCTCGCCGCCCTCGACGCCGACCTCGCCTCCGCCCAGGTCGCCCAGGCCGAGGCGGGCCTCGCCGCCGCGAAGGCCCAGCTCGCCATGGCCGAGGACGGCCTCGCCCGCCTCACCCGCATCAAGGCCGAGGACGGCGCGAGCGAGTCCCAGGCGGTCCAGGTCCGCGCCCAGCGCGACCTCGCGGCGGCGCAGGTCCAGGCCGCGGCGGCGCAGCTCCGGCAGGCGCAGGTGAACCTCGACCACCACTTCCTGCGCGCGCCCTTCGCCGGGGTCGTCACCCGCGTCCCCGACGGCACGGGCGTGACCGTCGGCGCCGGCGTGCCGCTCGTCACGCTGCTCGCGACGCGCACGCTCGTCCTCGAGACCTCGCTCACGCAGGAGGAGGCGGCCGAGGTGAAGGCCGGCGCCCGGGCGGTGGTGCACGTCCCCGCCACCGGCGCGCGCACCGAGCAGGCCCGGGTGACGGCGGTGGTCCCCGCGGTCGAAGCCGGGACGAACCGCGTGCCGGTCGAGATCGAGGTCCCGAACGACGACGGCGCGTTCCTGCCGAACGCCCACGCCCGCGCCGAGCTCGGCAAGGGGGCCGAGCGCGACGCCTGGCGCGTCCCGGCGGCCGCCCTCGTGCAGCGCGACGGCGGGTTCGCGGTCTGGGTCGCGGCGGGCGACGGGAAGGCCCGCGCGATCGCCGTCCGGCTGCTCGCCGAGGAGGGCGACGCCGCGGTGGTCTCCGCGCCCGGCGGCTGGCCGAAGGGCGCGAAGGTCGTCGCCCGGCCCCCGGTCGGCATCGCCGAGGGCACCGTGGTGGCGGAGGCCGCGCCGTGACGATCTCCGACGTCGCCATCCGGCGGCCGGTCTTCACGGCCATGATGTCGGTGACGCTGATCGTGCTCGGGATCCTGGGCTACCGGCGGCTCGGCACCGACCTCTACCCGGACGTCACCTTCCCGTTCGTCACCGTCTCGACGGTCTACCCGGGCGCGAGCCCCGAGGACGTCGAGGAGTCGATCACCCGCCCGATCGAGGACGCGGTCTCCTCGATCGCGGGCGTCGACCGCGTGTTCTCGCTCTCCCGCGAGAACGTCTCGCTCGTCTTCATCCAGTTCAAGCTGTCGGTGCCGATCGGCCAGGCGGTGCAGAACGCCCGCGACAAGGTCGGCATCGCCCAGGGCCAGCTGCCGCTCGGGTCCGAGCAGCCGGTCATCGCCCAGTACGACATCTCGGCCCAGCCGGTGCTCGTGTTCTCGGCCGCCTCCGGCGCCGACCCGGTCGCCTTCCGGGAGCTCCTCAACGACCGGGTGCGGCCGCGCATCGAGCAGATCGACGGCGTCGCCGCGGTCCGGATCCAGGGCGGCGCCGAGCCCGAGGTCCTGGTCGAGCTCTTCCCGGAGCGGCTCTCCGCCCTGGGGCTCACGCCCGGCGCGGTGTTCCAGCGGATCCAGGCCGAGCACCTCGACCTCCCCGGCGGCCGCTACCCCGCAGGCTCCCTCGAGGTGGGCGTCCGCGTGAAGGGCGAGTTCCAGTCGGTCGACGAGATCCGCGCCATGCCCGTCGCGACCGGCCCGGACGGCTCGCTCGTCCGGCTCGGCGACGTGGCGCTCGTCCGCGCGGGCCCGAAGGAGGTCCGCACCATCGTCCGCACGAACGGCGTCGAGTCGGTCTCCCTCGAGGTCGTGAAGCAGGCCGGCGCGAACACCGCCGTCGTCGCGAACGCGGTGAAGAAGCTCCTCCCCGAGCTCGAGGCCCAGCAGCGCTTCCAGGCGCAGATCCTCATCGACCAGGCCGTCACCATCGAGGCGAACGCGCACGAGGTCTGGATCGCCATCTTCTTCGGCGGTGCGATGGCGATCCTCATCATCCTCGTGTTCCTGCTCGACGGGCGCGGCACCTTCATCTCGTCCCTCGCCCTGCCCACCTCGGTCATCGGCACCCTCTTCGCGATGTACGCGATGGGCTTCTCGCTCAACCAGCTCACGCTGCTCGGCCTGTCGCTCGCGATCGGCCTCCTCATCGACGACGCGGTCGTCGTGCGCGAGTCGATCACCCGGCGCCTCGAGGCGGGACAGGACCCGGCCACCGCGGCGAGCGAGGGCACCCGCGAGATCGCCCTCGCCGTCATGGCGACCACCTTCACGCTCGTGGCCGTGTTCGTGCCGGTCGCGTTCATGTCCGGCATCGTCGGGCAGTTCTTCCGCGAGTTCGGCCTCACCATCTCGGTCGCGGTGCTCATCTCGCTCTTCATCGCCTTCACGCTCGACCCGATGCTCTCGGCCCGCCTCGCGAAGGCGCGCCGGCCCGGCGAGGCCCACGAGGCGAGCGGGCCGGTGGCGACCCGCATCCGGGCCTTCTTCGACGCCAACGACCGGATCTACGCGCGCACGCTCGACTGGGTGCTGCGGCACAAGGTGCTCACCGCCGCGGCCGCGACGCTGCTCTTCGTCGGCAGCCTCGGCGTGGCCGGCGCGCTCGGCTCGGAGTTCCTCCCCAACGAGGACCGCAACCAGCTCGTCGTGAACCTCGAGTACCCGCCGGGCACGAGCCTGCCCACCTCCTCGGCGCGCTCCGGCGCCCTCGAGAAGGCGGTCCGGGAGCTGCCCGGCGTCGCCGCCGTGTACGCCGTCATCGGGCCGTCCGAGGACGTGCGGCTCGCGCGCTGGCGCGTGAACCTCGTGGACAAGAACGCCCGCGCGGAGTCGGACGAGGCCTACAAGGAGAAGATCCGCGCGATCCTCGCGAAGGACCGGCTCCTCCTCACCTCCGCCGTCTCCGACCCGCCCACGCTCGAGGGGCTCGGCGACTGGCCGCCGATCCTGATGCGGGTCGTGGGCCGCGACTTCGACGTCCTGCGCAAGGAGGCGGCGCGGATGATCGAGGTGATGAAGACGGTGCCCGGGCTCGCCGACATCCAGCTCAAGGACAGCCCCGGGAAGCCCGAGCTCCAGGTCGCGGTCGACCGCGAGGAGGCCGCCCGCGCCGGCGTGCCGGCGGGCCTCGTCGCCCAGCAGGTCCGCCTCGCCACGCAGGGCGAGGTGGCCGGGAAGCTCCGCGAGGGCCGGCGCGAGTCGGACATCCGTGTACGGCTCGCCGGGGAGGACCGCGAGTCGCAGGAGGCCCTCGGGCGGATCTGGATCCAGACGGCGAAGGGGCAGGTGTCGCTCGCCCAGCTCGCGACGCTCCGGCCCTCCACCGGCCCGGCGGTCATCGAGCACGAGCAGCGCGAGCGGCAGATCTCGGTCTGGGCGCAGATGGCGCCCGGCGCCGACCTCGGCGGCGCCTCGGCGATGCTCAGGCAGAAGCTCGACGGGAAGGGGCTGCCGGCCGGCTACTTCTACATCTTCGACGGCATGCAGAAGGACATGGGCGAGACCAACTCGGCCATGGGGCTCGCCCTCGGGATCGCGGTGATCTTCATCTTCATCGTGCTCGCGAGCCAGTTCGAGTCGCTCGTCCACCCGTTCACGATCATGATGGCCCTCCCCCTCGCGTTCGTCGGCGCCTTCCTGGGCCTCGGCGTCACCGGGAAGAGCATCAACATCGGCTCGCTCATCGGGCTCATCCTCCTGATGGGCCTCGTGACGAAGAACGCCATCCTCCTCGTCGACGGCGCGCTCCAGCACATGCGCGACGACGGCGACGGCGCCGAGGAGGCGATGCGGAAGGCCGGGCCTCGCCGGCTCCGGCCGATCCTCATGACGAGCGCCGCGATGATCCTCGGCATGCTGCCCACCGCGCTCGGGACCGGCATGGGCTCGGAGTTCCGCTCCCCGATGGCGATCGCCGTCATCGGCGGCGTGCTCACGTCCACCATGCTGACCCTGTGGCTCGTGCCGGTCGTCTTCGTGTGGGTCGAGCGGCTGCGCGCGCGGATCCGGGGCGCGACCGGCTCGGGCGGCGGGGCGACCCCCCGCGCCGCGGGCGCCGGCCCCGGGGTGGCCTCACCACCCCACGGCGTCGCCGCCGCCCGGGAGGCCCTGCCGTGAGCGCGAACACGCCCGCGGCCCGCCGCGCCTTCTCGGTCTCGATCTTCTGCCGCCAGGGCGGCGCGCTCCTCGTCATCCGCCACAGGCGGCTCGGCACCTGGCTGCCGGTCGGCGGCGAGGTCGAGCCCGGCGAGACGCCGCTCGAGGCCGCCCGCCGCGAGCTCCGCGAGGAGACCGGCCTCGAGGGCCGGTTCCCGGCGGGGCTCGGCGTCACCGGGTCGCCCCCCGGCCTCGTCGGCTACGAGGAGCACCCCGCGGGCTCGAAGGGGCTCCACATGAACTTCGCGTTCGTGGCGGACGTCGCCACCCGCGAGCTCGTGGCGTGCGACGAGTTCGACGACGCGCGCTGGGTGACGGAGGCGGAGCTCGACGCGCTCGAGTGCCCGCCGAACGTGCGGGAGCTCGCGCGGCTCGCGCTCGCGGCGCCGCCGGGGTGACGGTACCGGCGCCTGGGCGACGCCCCTGCGAAGCGCAGCGGAGCAGATCCGGGGTGGGGCCCCGATCCCGCTCCGCGGGTCGGGGCGGGGGCTACGCCCCCGGAGGTACAGCCAGGTACTTCCCGACGATCGGGGCGAGCTTGCGCTTCGCGTGATCGGAGATCTTCGAGCGGTCGGTCCAGATGCCGAGCGCGAGCGCCGACTGGCAGCTGCAGGGCTTGTCGCCGTTCTGGGCGAGGTGCGGGAGCGCGCGCTTGATGAGCTCGATCGCGTTCTGGGTCGCGATCTTCACGTTGCCCAGGATCTCCTCGATGAGCTTCGCCTGGTCGAGGGTCGCGGGGTGCGGCTTCCAGCAGTCGTAGTCGGTGGGGAGCGCGACGAGCGCGTAGCAGAGCTCGGCCTCGCGGGCGAGCTTCGCCTCGGGCATCACCGTCATGCCGATGAGCGAGGCGCCCCAGCTGCGGTGGAGCTCGCTCTCGGCGCGGGTCGAGAACTGCGGCCCCTCCATGCAGACGTAGGTGCCGCCCTGGTGGACGCGGGTCGGCAGGCCCGCGGCGGCCTTCACGAGCACGTTCCTGAGGTGCGTGCAGAAGGGCTGGGCGAACTCGACGTGGGCGACGAAGTCGTCGAAGAAGGTGCCGGCCCGGCGGAAGGTCCGGTCGATGACCTGGTCCGGGATGACGAGCTGGCGCGGAGCGACCTCCTCGCGGAGGCTGCCGACGGCGCCGCTCGCGAGGACGTGGGTGACGCCGAGCGACTTCAGCGCCCAGATGTTGGCGCGGTACGGGACGTTCGAGGGGTTGTGGACGTGGCCCTCGCCGTGCCTGGGCAGGAGCGCGACCGGGACGCCGGCGACCTCCGAGAGCGTGATCGGCGCCGACGGGCGGCCGTACGGCGTGTCGAGCTCACGGACCTCGCCCTGGCCGAGCGCGCCGAGCGCCTCGCCGAGGCCGGTGCCGCCGATGATGCCCACCCGGATTCCCATCGTTCCCCTCCACGTGCTGCTGCGTGCTTCGAGGACGCGCGCGCGCGCCCGTTTCTTCGACGTACGAACGCGAAGGCCTCGTATTCGAGACCCCCGAGGCGCGCCGCGTGACCCGCCGATCCCCGATCCCGGGGCCTCGAGGCGGCACACTCTAGCCCGGGGGCCGACGCGGCGACCGTCCCGGCGGGCCGGGACGACATCCTGCCGCAGGCCTCAACCCCGCGGGATGACGGGCGTTCGGGCGGGCGCGGCGCCGTACGGATCCGTGCGCCCCGCATCTCCGCCGGCGCAGGGGCCGGGCGCCTCGCGCGGCAGCAGGACCGGGCCGGCCGGCGCGCGGACAAAAAAAAGACGCCCGCCTGGACTCCAGGCGGGCGTCAAAAAGGTGCGGCAGCGACCTACTCTCCCACACGGCTTCCCGTGCAGTACCATCGGCTCTGGTGGGCTTAACTTCCGTGTTCGGGATGGGAACGGGTGTGACCCCACCGAAATAGCCGCCGCGAACTTTCAAAAGGTTTGGAAAGAGAACGAGAGAATACTCTCGAACCGAATCACGAAGGGTAACAAAGCACGACCAGCGCGGCACTTCACGTTGTACTCACGACGTTTCCTGCGAAACATCTCGATCTCGACCTCGAGCAGGTCGTCTACGACCTGAGAAGAGGGAGACCAAGCCGCACGCCCGATTAGTACCGGTCAGCTGAGCGCGTCACCGCGCGTACACCTCCGGCCTATCAACCTCGTCGTCTTCGAGGGGGCTTCAGGGGCTTGCGCCCGGGAGAAGTCGTCTTGAGGTTGGCTTCCCGCTTAGATGCTTTCAGCGGTTATCCGTTCCGCACATAGCTACCCAGCGATGCCCCTGGCGGGACAACTGGTACACCAGTGGTGCGTCCATCCCGGTCCTCTCGTACTAAGGACAGATCCTCTCACTTCTCCTACGCCCACGGCAGATAGGGACCAAACTGTCTCACGACGTTTTGAACCCAGCTCGCGTACCGCTTTAATTGGCGAACAGCCAAACCCTTGGGACCTGCTCCAGCCCCAGGATGCGATGAGCCGACATCGAGGTGCCAAACCGCGTCGTCGATGTGAACTCTTGGACGCGATAAGCCTGTTATCCCCAGAGTACCTTTTATCCGTTGAGCGATGGCCCTTCCATACAGAACCACCGGATCACTATGACCTGGTTTCCCACCTGCTCGACCCGTCGGTCTCGCAGTCAAGCTCCCTTATGCCATTGCACTCGCCGACTGGTTTCCAATCAGTCTGAGGGAACCATAGCGCGCCTCCGTTACCTTTTGGGAGGCGACCGCCCCAGTCAAACTACCCACCAGCCATTGTCCCCAACCCCGTTGAGGGGTCTAGGTTAGACACCAGAAATCGCCAGGGTGGTATTTCACCGTTGCCTCCCCCCGAGCTAGCGCCCAGGGTTCATAGGCTCCCACCTATCCTACACAAGCAATTCCTAGTGTCAGTGGCAAGTTGTAGTAAAGGTTCATGGGGTCTTTCCGTCTTGCCGCGGGTAAACTGCATCGGCACAGCTATTTCAATTTCGCTGAGTCCCTGGTCGAGACAGCGGGGAAGTCGTTACGCTTTTCGTGCAGGTCGGAACTTACCCGACAAGGAATTTCGCTACCTTAGGACCGTTATAGTTACGGCCGCCGTTTACCGGGGCTTCGGTTCATCGCTTTGGCTTGCGCCTGACGAATCACCTTAACCTTCCGGCACCGGGCAAGCGTCAGACCCTATACATCCACTTGACGTGTTTGCAGAGTCCTGTGTTTTTGTTAAACAGTCGCTACCCCCATTTCGCTGCGACCCAGAGTCGCTTCAGGAGCAAGTCCCTACACAGCTCCGGGCCCACCTTCTTCCGAAGTTACGGTGGAAAATTGCAGAGTTCCTTGACCAGAGTTCTCTCAAGCGCCTTAGGATTTTCTCCTCGCCCACCTGAGTCGGTTTGCGGTACGGGCGCCTCACTGGCTCCACGCGGGGATTTTCTTGGAAGCATGGGATCACGCACTTCAGGCCTTGCGGCCACGTCGTCACCTCTCGGCGTTAACGGCCTCACCTTTTCATCGTATGAGGCCCGCCTACGGGCTTGAACCACCACGACCGTCCGGTGGCTGCGCTACCCTTCTCCGTCCCCCCTCGCTTCAACGCCAATGGGGCGGTACAGGAATATTAACCTGTTGTCCATCGCCTACGCCTTTCGGCCTCGGCTTAGGTCCCGACTAACCCTGGGCGGATTAACCTTCCCCAGGAAACCTTGGGCTTACGGCGAACGAGTTTCTCACTCGTTTTGTCGCTACTCATATCGGCATCAGCTCTAGAACAGACTCCACCAGTCCTTGCGGTCTGGCTTCGCTGCCGGTTCTACGCTCCCCTACCGATCCTTGCGGATCCCGTGGCTTCGGTGTCGTGCTTGAGACCCGATACATTTTCGGCGCAACCTCGCTTGATCAGTGAGCTATTACGCTATCTTTAAAGGGTGGCTGCTTCTAAGCCAACCTCCTGATTGTCAAAGCGCTGTCACATCCTTTTTGTGATCACTTAGCACGAACTTGGGGACCTTAGCCGACGATCTGGGTTATTCCCCTCTCGCCGATGAATGTTATCACCCACCGACTGCGTCCCGAGATAACAGTTTCAGGCATTCGGAGTTTGGTACGGGTTGGTAATCTGGTAGGACCCCTAGCCGTTCCAGTGCTCTACCTCCTGAACTGAATTACTCGAGCCGATACCTAAATATCTTTCGGGGAGAACCAGCTATCACCAAGTTTGATTGGCCTTTCACCCCTACGCACAGCTCATCCCAGAAGTTTTCAACCTCCATGAGTTCGGTCCTCCACGCGGCTTTACCCGCGCTTCAACCTGGCCATGCGTAGATCACCTGGCTTCGGGTTATAATGATTGCGACTGGCGCCCATTTCGGACTCGCTTTCGC
>JAXLYA010000009.1:122500-274353 GCA_046351695.1 Anaeromyxobacter sp.
CCTGGATCTCGGCGAAGGCCCGGGCGTAGGACTCGGCGAGCGCCGCGTCCACGCGGGGCGCGAAGCTGGCCGCCGCCCCGCCGCGCCGCACCGCGACCTCGACGCCGCCGCGCGCGAGCCGGTCCTTCACGGCCCGCACCACGTCGACCTCGAGCGCGGAGAGCTCCCGCGGGAGCCGCGCCTTGACCTCGCAGAACTTGTGGTTGACCGAGCGGACCTCGACGTCGATCTCCTCGCCGCTCGCCGACGCGCGCCCCGCCCCGAACCCGGTCATGCTGCGGATCATCGATGTCCTTTCGATGAACGGCCCACGGCGAGATCGACCGTAACTTCCGCCACGCGGAGCGTCAAGGAACGGGGAAGGGCCGGGCCTCGTCCACGAGCATCACCGGGATGTCGTCCTCGATGCGGTACACGAGGCGGCAGGCGTGGCAGCGGATCTCGCCCTCGGCCTCCCTGAACTCGAGGTCGCCCTTGCACTTCGGGCAGGCGAGGATCTCCTTCAGCTCGGGCGAGAGGGACATGAGGGTAGGCGACTCTACGCCGCCCCTCTCGCCGGCGGCAAGGCGAGGATGCGCGCGAGGAAGCTCGCCAGGGCCTCGCCCCGCGCGGCCTCGGTGAACCCGGTCGCCATCCGCTCTCGGGCGGCGGCCCCGAGCGACCTCGCCCGGGACGGCGCGCCGAGGAGCTCCTTCAGCGCGTCCGCGAGGGCCCCGACGTCGCCCTGCGGCGCGAGCAGCCCGGTCGCCCCGTCGAGCACCGCCTCCGCGGGGGCGCCGAAGCGGTAGGCGACGCCCGGCCGGCCGGCCGCCATCCCCTCGAGCAGGGCCCGGCACGTGCCGTCGTTCCCCTCCCCGAGGAGCGTCACCACGTCGAAGGTCCGGTAGGCCGCCGCCAGCGCCTCGCCGGTGCGGTAGCCCGCCCACACGACCTCGCGCTGCAGGCCCCGGTGGGCGACGCGCACGCGCAGCGCCTCCTCCCCCTCCCCGCGCCCCACCACGACCAGCCGGGCCTCGGGCAGGGCATCCACGACGCTCCTGAAGGCCTCCACGAGGTCCTCCAGCCCCCGGCCGGGCTTCACCCGCGTGACGATGCCGGCGACGGGCTGCCCGGGGGCGATCCCGAGCTCGGCGCGGAGGTCGGGGCCGTCCGGCCGGTAGAACCCTGCGTCGACCGCGCCCCGCGTGGCGAGCACCCGCTCCGGCGGGAGCCGATATCGCTCGATGGCGAGGCGTGCGTGCGCCTCGCACACGGCGACGAGGCCGTCGGTGCGGCGGTAGAGCGCGCCGAGGAGCGCCCGATCGGCGAGGGCGCGCGAGGCGTGGAGCGTGCGGACGAGCCGTCCCGCCCCGCCGCCCGGCCGCGCGAGCCAGGCGAGGGTGTGGTCGTTCGAGAAGTTGGCGTGGAGGACGTCGAACGACCGCCAGAGCCGCCGCAGCGCCGCGAGGTCCGCGACGAGCCCGGGGCCCGGACGGCGCGAGAGGCGGACGTCGTCGCGCACGGCGAGCCCGAGCCCGCGCAGGCGGTCGACGAGGTTCCCTTCCCGGTGCCGCTCGACGGCGAGCTCGACCGCGTGACCGCGGGCGAGGAGCTCCCGGGACACCGAGGCCATCGGCTCCGCGGGCCCGGTCCACCAGGCGGACGACAGGAGCTCGAGGACGCGCAGGAGGGCCTCCTACCGCTTCGGGTCGCCGGCGCGCGCCGCGTCGAGCCTCGCGAGGAGCTCGGTCGTCGAGTGGTCCTTGGGATCGCCCGCGACCGCGACCCGGCCGCCGTACGCGCGGACCTCGGCGGCCTCCGGGATCGTGTCGGGCGTGTAGTCGGTGCCCTTCACCTGCACGTCGGGCCGGAGCGCGCGGATGACCGGCACGACGTCGCGCGAGGAGAACAGCACGACGTGGTCCACGCACTCGAGCGCCTCGAGGATCTCGGCGCGCTCGGCCTCCGGCACGACCGGCCGGTTCGGCCCCTTGCCGAGGGCGCGGGTCGAGGCGTCGGTGTTCACCGCCACCACGAGGAGGTCGGCGAGCGCCTTCGCGCCGCGGAGGTACCGGAGATGGCCCACGTGGAACAGGTCGAACACGCCGTTCGCGAGCGCGACGGTCTGCCCGCGCGCGGTCGCCTGCGCCCGCAGCGCCGGCAGCTCGGACTCGAGGACGCGCTTCGGCATGGGGCCCCTCACGGACGCAGGAGCGCGTCCGCGATCTCCTCGCGGGTGATGGTGGCGGTGCCGGGCTTCAGGACCACGAGCGCGCCCGCGACGTTCGCGAGCCGCGCCGCGGTGACCGGATCGGCCCCGGCCGCGAGCCCGGCCGTGAAGGTCGCGGCCACGGTGTCCCCGGCCCCGGTCACGTCCACCGCCTCGGCGTGGCCGTGGGGCGGGATGTGCGCCGGGGGCTGGCCCGGCCGGAAGACGGTCATGCCGTTGCGACCCCGGGTGACGAGGAGCACCTCGCAGGCCACCTTGCGGAGCAGCGCCCGGGCCGCCTTCTCGAGGCCGCCCGGCCCGTCGAGCTTCACGCCGGAGGCCGTCTCGAGCTCGACCTCGTTCGGCTTCACCATGGTGAGGCCGCCGAAGCCGCGCAGGTTGTAGCGGGAGTCCACGCAGACGGGGACGCCGCGGCCCTTCACCCGGCGCAGCGCCTCGACGGAGGCCGCGCCGAGGGCGCCGGAGCCGTAGTCGCTCGCGAGCACGGCGCCGGCGCCGCGGGAGAGGCGCTCGATGGTCTTCACGACCTTCGCCTCGGCCGCGGCGGGCAGCGGCGGCGGCGCGCGGTCGAGCCGGATCATCTGCTGGCGCCGCGTGGAGCGGCCGCCGGCGAGGATGCGGGTCTTCGCCTCGGTGGGCCGCCCCTTCACGCGCACGACCCCGGCGACGTCGACGCCGCCGCCCTCGAGCTCGTCGAGGAGCGCGGTGCCGAGCGGGTCGTCGCCGACCACCCCGACGAGCTTCACCTTCACGCCGAGCGCGGCGACGTTCATCGCGGCGTTGCCCGCCCCGCCCGCCTTCAGCTCGGAGGACTCGTAGCGGACGATGAGGACCGGGGCCTCGCGGCTGATCCGCTCGGTCTCGCCGTAGACGTACTCGTCGGCGACGAGGTCGCCCACCACCACCACCTCGGCCCGGTCGAGGCGGGCGAGGAGCGACGGGAGGTGATCCGTCGGCCGTTCTTCGCTGGGGCGGCGCACGCCGGACACCTACCGCGCGCCCTCGCCGGGCGTCAACGGCGGCCGCGTCTTCCACCGCCGGTGGACCCAGTACCAGTGCTCGGGGTGGGCCCTCACCCAGCGCTCGAGCCGGTCGTTGAGGTCCTGCATGAAGGCGAGCACGTCGGCGTCGTGGTCCCCCGTGTCGCGCGGCGGCACCGGCTCCACGAAGACCTTGTGCCGCCCCCCGCCGAGCGGCAGCGAGACCGCGAAGACCACCGGGCAGCCCGCCCGGCGGGAGAGCACGGCGGGGGTGGCCGCCGTCGCCGCGGGCACGCCGAAGAAGGTCGGGAACACCGCCGAGCGCCGCCGCTCGTTCTGGTCGATGACGTAGGCGAGCACCCGCCCCTCGGCGAGCGCGCGGCGGGCCGCCCGCAGCGTCTCGCCCTTCTTCACGACGAGCTCCTCGATCCCGGAGCGGTGGCGGACCGAGCGCCACAGGTCGTTCGCCTTCGTGTCGCCCATCTTGCGGGCGATCATCGTGAGCGGCACGCCCTTCTGCGCGTGCGCCGAGGCGAGGAGGTCGAAGTTCCCGAAGTGGGCCGCGCAGGCGATGACGCCCCGGCCCTGCGCCTGCGCCCGCTCGAGGTGTTCCCAGCCCTCGTAGTCGAAGAGACCCTCCACCTCGGCGCGCGAGAGCCCGGGCATCCGGAGGAACTCGACGACCATCCGGCCCAGGTTGCGGTAGGTGGCCTTCGCGATGGCGCGCCGCTCGGCCTCCGGCTTCTCCGGGAAGGCGAGCTCCAGGTTCGACAGCACCACGCCGCGCCGGATGCCGAGCAGCCAGACGAGCGTGCCCAGCCCGGCGCCGAAGGCGTCGAGCAGGCCGCGGGGGAAGAGCGCGAGGAACTTCCCGAGCAGGATCATCGAGGGCTGTTGTCGCGCGAACCGAGCGCCCGGTCCAGCGCAAGGTCGAGGGCCGCGCCGCCGGCGAGGACCTCGGCCTCGATCCGGACCGCGGCGAGGCGCGGGTCCGCCGCCCGAGCCGGGTCGAGCCGGACCGCGTCCTTCTCGGTCAGGAGCACCCGCGCGCAGCCCGCCGCGGCGGCGGCGGCGAGCGCCTCGTCGAGCTCGGCCGCGGTGAACCGGTGATGGTCGGGGTAGGCCCGCTCGGCCGCGACCTCCGCGCCGAGCGCCTCCGCGGTGCGCCGGAAGCCCTCCGGCCTCGCGATGCCGGAGAGGAGCAGCACCCGCCGCCCGCGCAGCGCCTCCGCCCCGAGCGAGCGCGCGAGCGCCCCGTCGACCACGTCGCGCGGCGCGTGGCGCGACTCGACCGCGTCGAGGCCGGTGAGCGCCCGGGCCAGCCCGCGCAGCGCCTCGAGCGCCGCGGGCTCGGCCGCGTCGGCCTTCGAGAGCCAGAGGAGCCCGGCCCGCCGGAGCGCCGACCGGGGCTCGCGGTTCGGGCCGCGCGGCAGGAGCCTGCCGTTGCCGAACGGGTTCGACGCGTCGAGCACCACGACGTCGAGCTCCCGGGCGAGCGCGCGGTGCTGGAACCCGTCGTCGAGCACGAGCGCGTCGGCGCCGAGCGACCGCACCGCGAGCTCGGCCAGGGCCGCGCGCCGGGGCCCGCACAGCACCGCGACGCCGGGGAGCCGCCGCGCAACGAGCGCGGGCTCGTCGCCCGCCTCGGCCGCGGGGAGCGCCGGGCCCGGGCCGCCCGCGGCGACGCGCGGATCGGTCCGCGTCGCGCCGTAGCCGCGGGAGAGCACCGCCACGCGTCGCCCGCGCGCCTGGAGCCGCCGGGCGACCTCGATCGCCACGGGGGTCTTCCCCGCGCCGCCCACCGCCACGTTGCCGATCGAGACGACCGGCGCGGCGGCCCGCGCGGCGGCGAGGAGCCCGCGGTCGTAGGCGAGCCCGCGGAGCGCCGCCCCGGCCCGGAAGGCCGCCTCGGGCACGGCGAGCGGCGCGAGCAGGGCCCGGGCGAGCGCGCCCTCGTCGCGTCGCCACCAGGCGCGCTCGAGCGCCCTCATCGGCGGAGCAGCTCCCGGGCCGCGGCGGTCACCGCCTGCGGGGACAGGTCCGCGAGGCAGCGGTGGTGGCCCTGGGGGCAGAACTCGCCGCCGTGGTTCGAGCACGGGGCGCAGTCGAGCCCGAGCGAGAGCGCGCGCCCCGGGGGCGCCGGGCCCCAGCGCACCGCGGAGGTCGGCCCGAAGAGCGCGAGCGCGGGCGTGCCCACCGCGGAGGCGAGGTGCACCGGGCCCGAGTCGCAGGTCACGAGCAGCTGGACCCGCGCGATGGCCGCGGCGAGCGCGTCGATGGGGAGCGGCGACAGGTCGGCGGCGATCTTGCCGCGGTAGGCCGCGCGGAAGGCGGCGAAGGCGTCCCGGTCGCCGGGGCCGCCGCAGAGCACGATCGCGTTGCCGTCCTGCTGGAGGGCGGTCGCCACCTCGGCGAACCGCTCGGCGGGCCAGCGCTTCGTGGCCCAGCGCGCGCCCGGCGCGATGGCCACCGCGGGGGCCTCCACCCCGCGCAGCGCGTCCGCGGCGAGGTCGCGGGCGTGCGCCGACAGGTTCACCTTGAGCGGCCCGGGGTCGGTGACCCCGAGCGAGGCGAGCGGCGCGGCGTAGAGCCGGGTCTGGTGGGCGCGCACGAGCGGCGGGTCGGAGCCGAAGAGCGCCTTCAGCGCCTCGCCGGCGGTGCGGCGCCGGAAGACGAGCCGGCTCGGCGAGGCCGCCGCGGCGATCACCGCGCTGCGGAGCTTGTTCTGGAGGTCGACGGTGACGTCGAAGCGGCCGCGCAGGCGCGAGGCGAGCGCGATCGTGCCCGACCACCCGTCGCGGGAGAGGACGTGTACGGCCTCGAGCTCGGGCAGGCCCTCGAGGAGGGGCGCGTAGGGCGCGTCGGTCACCCACTCGATCCGCGCCCGCGGGAACCGCCGGCGCAGGGGCTCGAGCACGCTCGTCGCGAGGACGACGTCGCCGAGCGCGCTGTAGCGCACCACGAGGATGCTCGCGGGGACGCTCATGCGGCGGCCTTGCCCCGCGGGAGCACGCCCAGCATGTGCTCGACGTTGCGCGCCGAGGCCCCGCGGATCGCGCCCACCGCGCGGCGCGCGAGCCCGCCGAGCTCGGCGAGCTGGTCCGGGCGGCCGAGGAGCTCGTCGGCGAGCAGGAAGAGCTGCTCGGGGTCCTGCACCTGCAGCCCCCCGCGGCCCTGCAGCACCTGCACCGAGTCCTTGAAGTTCTCCATGTGCGGGCCGAAGAGCACCGGCTTCCCCTGCGCCGCGGGCTCGAGCACGTTCTGCCCGCCGCGGGTCACGAAGCTGCCGCCGACGAACACGAGCGTCGCGAGCCGGTAGGCGATGGAGAGCTCGCCGATCGTGTCGAGCACGACGACGTCGGCGTGGCCGGCCCTGGCGCCGCCGCTCCGGAGGCGCACCGAGAGCCCGGTCTCGCCGGCGAGCGCCATGATCCGGCCCGCCCGCTCCACGTACCGGGGGGCGACGACGAGCTGCAGCCCGGGGTGGCGCTCGCGGAGCCGGCGGTAGACCGCGACGAGGTGCTCCTCCTCCCCCTCGTGCGTCGAGCCCGCCATGAAGACGGGCGCCGCGGGGTCGAGCCCCATCTCCGCGCGCAGCGAAGCCTCCCGGCCGTCGTCCGGGCCGAGGACGAGCGCGTCGAACTTGGTGTTGCCGGTCACCCAGACCCGGTCCGGCGCCGCGCCGAGGGCGAGCGCGCGCTCGGCCTCCTCGTCGGAGCGCATCAGGAAGCAGTCGATGCGCCGGAGCGGGTTGCCGATCGCGCCGAAGAGCGCCCGGTAGCGCCCGAGCTTCTCGGGGTTGAAGCGGCCGTTCGTGAGCGCGATCCGCGCGCCGCCCTTCCGCGCGGCGCGGATGAGGTTCGGCCAGATCTCGGTGTACTCCAGGACGAGGAGATCCGGCCGGAGCGCGGC
Organism: Anaeromyxobacter sp.; assembly: GCA_046351695.1. Taxonomy (GTDB): domain Bacteria; phylum Myxococcota; class Myxococcia; order Myxococcales; family Anaeromyxobacteraceae; genus Anaeromyxobacter. The sequence continues at coordinate 129,602 of JAXLYA010000009.1, forward strand.
CACCGCCCGCCGGGTCGCGCCGGGCAGGTCGTACGGCACCGGCACGACCACGTCGGCCACGTCCGCGAGCTTCTTCCGCGCGATGGCCTGCCCGCTGTTGGTCATCGTGGAGACGATGAGGCACGCGCCCGGCGCGCGCCGCTTCAGCTCGCGCATCATCGGCTCGAGGGCGAGGAGGTCCCCCGCGCTCGCCCCGTGCATCCAGACCCGCGGCGTCCCCTTCCCCCGCGCGAGGTCGGCCGGGTAGAGGCCGAGGCGCAGGCGCTTCCCGCTCCGCAGCTTCGGGTGCGAGAGCAGCACCGGGAGGGCGACGACGAAGAGCAGGTAGCTCGCGATGGCGTAGACGAGGTGCAAGGGCCGGGCTCCGGGATCACACGGCGGCGCGGCTCTCCTCGCGCCGCTCGCCCTCCGAGATGCGGTGCAGCCGCGCGTACTCGCCCCCGCGCGCCACGAGGTCGTCGTGCGTGCCGGTCTCCACCACCCGCCCGCCGGAGATGACCACGATCCGGTCGGCGTTGCGGATGGTCGAGAGGCGGTGGGCGATGACGAGGGTCGTGCGGCGGGTGCCCCCCTCGAGCCCCATGAGCGAGTCGAGGGCGCGCTGGACCTCGCGCTCGCTCTCGGCGTCGAGCGCGCTCGTCGCCTCGTCGAGGATCAGGATGGGCGCGTCCTTCAGGAAGGCGCGCGCGATGGCGAGGCGCTGGCGCTGGCCGCCGGAGAGCAGCACGCCCCGCTCGCCGACGCGGGTGTCGTAGCCCTCGGGCTGCGCCAGGATGAACTCGTGCGCCTGGGCGAGCCTCGCGGCGCGCTCGACGTCGGCCTGGGAGATCTCCGGCCGCCCGTAGGCGATGTTGTTCCGGATGGTGTCGTTGAAGAGCACGTTCTCCTGGGTGACGATCGCGAGCTGCGCGCGCAGGCTGCGCAGGGTCACGCCGCGGATGTCGTGCCCGTCGATGGTGATGCGGCCCGCCACCGGGTCCCAGAACCGCGGCAGGAGGTTCGCGACGGTGGTCTTCCCGCCGCCCGAGCTCCCGACGAGCGCCACGACCTCGCCGCGCCGCACCTCGAGCGAGAACTCGGAGAGCACCGGGCGGTCGCCGTAGCTGAAGCTCACCTGCTCGTAGCGCACCGCCTCCTGGAAGCGCGGCAGCTCGCGGGCGCCCGCGTCGGGCACCGGGGTGGGCGTGTCGAGGATCTCGAAGATGCGGTCGCCCGCGGCGGCGCCCTGGATGACGATCTGGCCGACCCGGCCGAGCGACTTCACCGGCTGGTAGAGGAACAGCACGGCGCCCACGAAGGAGAGGAGCTTCCCGGGCTCGAGCTGGCCCTCGAGGATCTTCCCGCCCACCCACCAGATCGCCGCGGCGAGCCCGGCGGCGCCCATGACCTCCATGAGCGGGGACGAGAACGAGCGGATGAGGAGGCTCTTGCGCATGAAGCGGACGAGCTGGTCGTTCGCGCGGGCGAAGCGCGCCGACTCCCACTTCTCCATCCCGTACGCCTGCACCACCCGCATGCCGCCGATGGCCTCGGTGAGGACCTCGCCCTGGTCGCCGTACGTCGCCTGGGCCTTCCCGGTCACGCGGCGCAGGCGCTTCGTGAGCCGGAGCACCGGGACGAGCGTCACCGGGATCGCGCCGAACGCGACGAGCGACATGCGCCAGTCGAGCAGGAAGCAGGACGCGAGCAGCACGACGACCGAGATGCCGTCGCGCAGGTAGGTGGGGATCGCGCTCGTGAGCGCGAGGTCGACCGCGCCCACGTCGGTGTTGAAGCGCGTGATGAGGTCGCCGGAGTGGCGGCGCGTGTAGAAGCCCGGCGAGAGCGTGAGGAGGTGGTCGAAGAGCGTCCGGCGGATGTCGGCCATGACCCGCTGGCCGACCATGCCCACGATGAAGAACTGCCCGAAGTAGGCGAAGCCCTTCAGGATCGCCACGCCCACGATCACCGCCGGCAGCCAGGCGAGGAGCTTCTGCTGGTCCAGCGCCGCGATCCGCTCACCGAGGTTCACCGACGCCGGCGCGAGCTTCCCGAGGCTCGCGGCCGCGCGGGTGTCGCCGGTGAAGAGGAACTGCAGGACCGGGCCGATGAGCCAGGTGTAGAGCGCGGTCGTCCCGGAGAGGACGGCCATGCAGGCGACCGCTCCCAGCATGCGGTAGCGGTACGGCAGCGCGAACCGCAGGAGGCGGAGGTAGGTCCTCAAGGCGGGCTCATCCTAGCCGAAAGAGGCACGGGACGCCCGTCGGTGACGGAGGGTTGATGTCCGCTGCCGGGGTGGACCCGCTCATCCCGAGCGTAGGGCCCGCGAAGCGGGCCCGGAGTCGAGGGACGGCCCCCCCGGGAGCGCAGCCCTACTCCTCGATGCCCTTCACCTTCCCCTCGGCGCGGCGCTTCTCGATGATCTTCTGCGCGAGGTGCGGCGGGACGGGATCGTAGTGCGACGGCTCCATCGTGAAGTAGCCGGCGCCCTGCGTGAGCGAGCGGAGGTCGGCGTCGTAGGTCATCGCCTCGGCGTGCGGGCAGACCGCCCTGACGAGGACGCCGCGGGCGAGCGGCTCCATGCCCTGGACCTTGGCGCGGCGGGAGTTGAGGTCGCCCATCACGGCGCCCACGTACTCCTCGGGCACGCGCACCTCGAGCTTCATGACCGGCTCGAGCAGGATGGGCCGGGCCTCGAGCACGGCCTTCTTGAAGCCCATCGAGCCCGCGACCTGGAACGCCATGTCGGAGCTGTCGACGTCGTGGTAGCTGCCGAAGACGAGCTTCGCCTTGAAGTCGACGACCGGGTAGCCGGCGAGCGGCCCGGAGCCGATGGAGCCGCGGATGCCCTTCTCCACCGACGGGATGAACTGGCGCGGGATCACGCCGCCGACGATGGCGTCCTCGAACTCGAAGCCCTCGCCGCGCGCCTTCGGGTAGAGCTCGACGGTGCAGTCGCCGTACTGGCCGTGGCCGCCGGTCTGCCGCTTGAACTTGCCCTGCGCCTTCGCCGGGGCGGTGATCGTCTCGAGGTAGGCCGGGGTCGGCGGGGCGAGCGTGATCTCGACGCCGTGCTTGCGCTTGACGCGCTCGACGGTCACGTCGATGTGGGCCTGGCCCATGCCCTGGAGCAGCATCTCGCCGGTCTCGGGCGAGCGGGCGAGCTCGAGCGACGGGTCCTCCTCGATGAGCTTGTGGAGCGCCGCGGCGGCCTTGTCGTCGCCGGCCTTCGCGTGGACGGCGTAGGACACCGGGCGGGTGTGCTGCGCGAACGGGGGCAGCACGAGCGGGTTCCCGGCGTCGCAGAGCGTGTCGCCGGTGTGCGCGTCCTTGAGCTTCAGGAGCACCACGAACTCGCCCGGCCCGGCCTCCTTGATCTCGGCGTTCTGCGCGCCGTCGGTCCGGTGGAAGTGCGAGATGCGCTCCTCCGACCGCGTGCGCGGGTTCATGAGGATCGCCTCGGGCTTGAGCGTCCCGGAGAGGATGCGCACGTAGTCGATGCGCCCGGCGAAGTGGTCGATGGAGGTCTTGAAGACCTGGCCGACGAACGGCTGGTCGGCGGTGCCCGGGCGGACCACCTCCTTGCCGTGCAGGTCGGCGCCCTTCACCTGCCGCGCCTCGGGGCCCGGGAAGACCCGCACCGCGAGGTCGAGCAGCTCGCGGATGCCGACGCCGCTCTTCACGCACGCGAAGGCGACGGGCAGGAACTTCTGGCCGGCGGCGCCGGCGGCGAGGCCGCGATCGATCTCCTCGGGCGTGAGCGGCGTGCCCTCGAGGTACTTGCCGAGGAGCTCGTCGTCGGCCTCGGCGGCCGCCTCGACGAGCGCGGTGCGCAGGCGCTCGGCCTCGGCCTTCACGTCGGCCGGCACGTCCGCCTCGCTGAACTTGCCGTAGGCCTTCGCGTCCGGGAGGTGCGCCTTCATCGCGACGAGGTCGACGATCCCGGTGGGCTTGCCGTTCGGGCCGAGCGGCAGCTGGAGCAGCACCGGCTTCACCTTGAGCGACGACTCGACGTCGGCGACGGCCTTCTGCCAGTCGGCCTGCTCGTGATCGAGCCGGTTGACCACCGCGATGGCCGGGCGGCCGGACTCGGCCAGCACGTCGTAGGTGCGCTCGGTGCGGTTGTGCGCGCCGTCGGCGGCGGAGACGGCGAGGAACGCGCCGTCGGTCACCGTGAGCGCCCACTCGACCTCGGTCAGGAACGCGGCGAAGCCGGGGCAGTCGAGGACGTGGAAGCCGCGGCCGCTCTCCTCGAAGCTCTCGGGGTGGAGGCTGAGGGTGAAGTTGCGCTTCTTCTCCTCAGGCTCCGCGTCGAGGCGCGAGGTCGAGCCGTCGGCCGCGGCCTTCTTGGCGTCGGCGATGCGCAGGAGGGACTCGACGAGGGCGGTCTTTCCCGCGCCGTCCGCGCCGAGCATCGAGAGGGTACGAGTCACCTTGGAGCCCATGGGTCGTCTCTCCTTGGTCCGTCAGGAACCCTGTGTCGTTCAGAGAACTTCTCGTGGGCGAGAGGATGCACCCAAGTCCCCCCGGCGCGCCACGCGAAAGTCACCTTGCGGCCGTCCGCCGCTCCGGCGGACCTCCGGATCGCTAGCGGGACAGGGAGAGCAAGGAGGGGAGCGTCTCCCCGAGGCCGTCCAGCATGAACTGGATGGCGACGGCCACGAGCAGGAGGCCCGCGGCGCGCTCGAGGATGGCGAGGCCGCTCCTGCCGAGGACCCGCTCGGTGGTGGAGGCCCCCGCCAGGATGACGTACGCGGCCGCCGCGGTCACGACCACGGCGCCCAGCACCGGCAGCGCGTACCACCAGGGGCCCGAGCGCGCCCGCGTCATGAGGACGATGACGGTCGCGATGGAGCCGGGCCCCGCGAGGAGGGGCATCGCGAGCGGGACGATCGCGACGTCCTCCTTGTCGGCGCCGGCGGCCACCTCCCCCTCGGTGATGCGGGTCCGGGAGGGCTGGGTCCGGATCATGTCGAGGGCGAGGAGGAGGAGCACCACCCCGCCCGCGATCTTGAAGGCGCCGAGGCTGATCCCGAGCAGGTGGAAGATGAGCTCCCCGGCGAGCGCGAACCCCGCCAGGATGAGGCCGGCGGTCACGCAGGCGCGCAGCGCCGTCTCGCGGCGCTTCGCCGGGGACGCGTCCCGGGTCATGGCGAGGAAGAACGGCACCGCCGCGACCGGGTCGACCACGAAGAAGATCGCCGAGAGGGAGACCAGGCTCAGGCTGAGGAGGTCCCGCCACATTCGCCCGAGGTTCTACCGCGGCGCGGAGCGGGCGGGAAGCGTCGGGAGGGAGCGCACGAAGCGGGACGCTCGCATCGCCCAGACCTTCCGGATGGCCTCGAGGACGATGCGGCGGTGCATCTTCGACTGCCCCACCCGCCGGTCGGCGAACACGATCGGGAGCTCGGCGACCCGGAACCCGCAGCGGATGGCCCGGTAGGTGAGCTCGATCTGGAACGAGTACCCCGAGCACTCCACGCTGGGGAGGTCGATCGCCTCGAGCACCTCGCGCCGGAAGCACTTGAAGCCGCCGGTGAGGTCCCGGACCTTCACGCCCAGGATGAGGCGCGCGTAGAGGCTGCCCCCGCGCGAGATGAGCTTCCGGCCGAGGCCCCAGTTCACGGTCCCGCCGCCGGGCACGTAGCGCGACCCCAGCACGAGGTCCGCGTCGGCGGCGGCGCGGGCGAGCATGCCCGGGAGGTACTTCGGGTCGTGCGAGAAGTCGGCGTCCATCTCGAGCACGTACCGGTACCCGCGCGACAGCGCCCAGGCGAACCCGGCGAGGTACGCCTTCCCGAGCCCCTCCTTGCCGGCCCGGTGCAGCACGTGCACCCGCGGCTCCTTCGCGGCGAGCGCGTCGGCGAGCTGGCCGGTGCCGTCCGGAGAGTTGTCGTCGATGACGAGGACCTCGACGTCCGGGGTGGCCGCGAGGATCGCCGCCACGATCGGCTCGAGGTTCTCCCGCTCGTCGTAGGTCGGCAGGCACAGGAGGGCGGGCTTCACGGCATCACCTCGGCGATCGTCTCCGCGACCCGCCGCGGCGCGCCGGGCTCCCCGAGGGACGCCCGGACCTCCCGGAGCCCGGCGAGCTGGGCCTCGCGCAGGCCCCGGTCGGCGAGCAGCCGCTCGATCTCGGCGGCCATCCGCTCGGGGCTCGCGTCGCGCTGCAGGAGCTCGGGGACCACGGTCCTGCCCGCCAGGATGTTCACCAGCGAGAAATGGGCGATCTTCACGAGGAGCCTGCCCACGAGGTAGGTGAGCCAGGCCAGGCGGTAGACGACGATCATCGGCCGCAGCATGAGCGCGGACTCGAGCGTGGCGGTGCCGCTCTTCACGATGGCGGCGTCGCTCGCGCCCACCGCCTCGTCGGTGCGGCCGTCGACGAGCGTGACCGGGACGGCGGGGTGGCCGGCGAGGTACGGCGCGAGGGCCTCGCGCGGGAGCGTGGGCGCGACGGGCACGACGAACTGCGCGTCGGGGTGCGCGGCCCGGATGCGCTCGGCGGCCTCGAGCATGGGCGGGAAGATGCGGCGCAGCTCGCTCGGGCGGCTCCCCGGGACGAGCGCGATGGTGGTGCGGGCGGCGGCGAGGCCGAGCGCGGCGCGGTAGCCCTCCTTCGGGCCCGGCGCGGGCTTCTCGGCGAAGGGGTGCCCCACGAAGCGCGCGGCGAGGCCGGTGCCCTCGTAGTAGCGGGGCTCGAACGGGAGGATGCAGAGCATCCGGTCGACCAGGCGGGCGATCTTCTTCGCCCTGCCCTGCCGCCAGGCCCAGACCTGGGGGGACACGTAGTAGACGACGGGGATCCCGAGCGCCTTGAGCTTCTTCGCGAGGCGCAGGTTGAAGTCGGGGAGATCGACGAGGAGCGCGGCCCGCGGGCGGCGGGCGTCGGCCGCGCGCGCGAGCTGGTTCAGGATGGAGAGGATCCGCGGGATGCGCGGGAGGACCTCCGCGAGCCCCATGACCGAGATGTCCTCGGCGGGCGCGATCGCCTCGAAGTCCGCCGAGGCCCTGAGGCGCGGTCCGCCCACGCCGAAGGCCCGGACCCCGGGCCGGAGCGCACGAAGCTCGGCGAGCGCGCGCGCCGCATGGAGATCGGCGCTCGCCTCGCCGGCGACGATGAGGAGCTCCTCGGTCAACTCGCGGGCTCATACCACAGGGCAAGCCGGAGGCGGAGGTCACGCCGCCACGGGGCGGGTCCTACATGAGCATGAGCTGCGCGATCGCGTACGCGTTCAGCATCGAGACGACGGCGAAGAAGCCGATGAAGCCCTGCTGCCGCTCGTCCATCCGGTTCAGGATCCCCTGCATCATGGCGGTGTTCCCTTTCATTCTCGGGGGCGCTCCGTCGCGCCGCACACCACCGCATACGGAGCTCGCCGCGTTCTCTTTCAAGGTGCCCATCCGGGACCCAAAACCCCCGGAAGCACGTGCGAAATTCCTCGGCGTCATGTGGCCCTTCCGCCGCCGCCCTCGCTCCCGGGTCGAGCTCATCGCCGCCGCCGACCGCGCGCGGGTGAAGGGCCGGCTCGACGCCGCGGTGGCGGGCTACCGCGAGGCGCTCCGTGCCGACGACACCGATCCCGCGGTGCACGTGAAGCTCGGCCCGGTGCTCGCCCGGATGGGCGACGGCGACGGCGCCGCGCGCTCGTTCCGCACGGCGGCGCAGCGCCACCTCGACGCCGGGTTCACCGACCGTGCCGTCGCCGTCAACGCCGCCGCGGTGCGCGCGCTCCCGCTCGACGCGGGCTTCCGCCTCGAGCTCGCCCGCCTCGAGCTCCTGCGCGGCCGGCGGCAGGACGCGGTGAACGGGCTCGTCGACGGCGGCCGGGCGCAGCTCCGCGCCGGGCGCGAGGACGCGGGCACCTCGCTGCTCGAGCGCGCGCTCCGGGAGGAGCCGCGCCACCTCGAGGGCGCGCTCGCGCTCGCCCCGGTCTACGCGCGCCGCGGAGAGCGCGACGTGGCGCGGATGCTGCTCGAGCGGGTGCGCCCGGAGCGCGGCGGCCGCGCGCGGCGGCGCGTCCTCTGGGCGCTCTTCCGCGTCTCGCCGTCGGCCGGGGCGCTGTGGAGCTTCCTCAGGGGCTGACGGGCTCGCCCCGCGGACCGCCCCGCGCCGCGGCGCGCGCGCGCTCCCCGCTCACCCGCGACGGGCACCCCCACCGGCCCCCTCCCCGCCCGCACGGAGCGGGTCGGCATGATCGGGTCACACGAGGAGGCGCCCATGTTCGAGAGGATCGTCTTCCGGGAGCTCCGGCGGCGCGCGGCGCGCAGGGCCTGCTACACGCTCGTCGCCGCGACCCTGCCAGGCGCGCTCGCCGCGGGGATCGCGCTCGGCTCGGGGCGGCCAGCGCCGCCCGCGCCCGAGCTCGGCCCCATCGAGATCCGGTTCGCGCCCGCGCGCGCCGCGGGGCGGAGAACCTTCGCCTCCGCGGTCCCTCGCGCGGCCCGGGCACCCGGGGCCGTACGCGGTCCCGCGGGAGGCCGCGGGCTCGCCCGCACCGGGCCGGCGCCCGCGCCGACCGCGCTCGTGCAGCCGCGGGTGGTGCCGGCGTCCCTCGCCCTTCCGGCGCCCGGAGAGACCGGGGACGGGCTGCCGCCCGGGGCGTTCGAGGAGGACGACGAGGGCGTGGTGGGCGGCGGCAGCTGGGAGGAGGCCGCGGCGAGCGCCGAGGCGGCCGCCCGCGCCGTCGAGGACGCGCCGCAGTGGTACGCGGCGGGCTTCCGCCGGCCGGCGGAGGTCGACGCGGGCTGCGTGGCCCGCGCGATCCGGCTCCCCGCGGACCTCACCGGCCTCGTGGCGGGCCGGATCACCGTGAAGTTCGCGGTCGGACGGGACGGGACCGTCCGGGAGGTGCTCGTGCTCTCGCCGATCGCGGACCGCCGCGTCGCCGCGGCGATCGAGGGGGCGCTCCGCGCCTGCCGCTTCCGGCCGGGGACCGACGCCCAGGGCCGGCCGATCGGCCTGTGGGTCATCCTCCCGCTGCGGTTCGAGGCCGGGTGATCAGAGCACCTGGCCGGCGGCCACCAGGATCCACCGCAGCGAGAGCCCGCCGACGAGCACGAGCGCGGGCGCCGCGAGCGTGGGCTTGAGGCGCAGGCGCGCCTCGCCGAGCTCGAGCGCCGCCGGGACGCCCAGGCCGGCGATCACGACGAGCGCCCAGAAGGCGGCGGTGAACCTCCCGCCCAGGAGGAGCTGCGCCGCGTCCCGGCTCGCCTGGCCGCCGGTGAGGAGCCCCAGGAGGAAGAGCGCGAGGAGCGCCACCTCGAGGGCCACCGCGCCGAGGTGCCAGCGGGAGACCGCGTGCCGCTCGCCGGCGTCGAGGCCGAAGAGCAACATGAACGCCGCGCCGGTGGAGACGCCGGAGGCGAGGAAGAGCGGGCCGAGGAGCGGCGAGGCCCAGAGCGCCCGCGCGCCGAGGGACGAGAGCAGGATGCCGGTGTAGACGCCGAGCGCGACGCCGGTCCAGAGCGTCCACGCCCGGAGCGCCGCGGCCCGCGGGGCCGCGAAGGCCCGGGCCCACCGCACCGCGCCGCCGAGCGGGCCCGCCCGGGCGGCGAGGAGCTCCGCGTCGGCGCCGGTCAGGCCCCCGATGCCGGAGAGGAGCGTCACCGGGTAGACCACGAGGAGGATCCACGCGCCCCAGCTCATCGGGCTCGTGGGCCGGAGCGCGAGGTAGAAGCGGAACGCGTGCAGCCGGTTCGACAGGTCGAGGAACAGGGCGCCCATCCCGATCGAGACGAGCACCGGCGCGGCGAGGCCGAGCCAGCGGGCCGCCCGGCTGCGCTCGCCCTCGCGGCCGGCGAGCAGGGCGCTCACGATCATGAGCCCCGCGGCCATGCCGCCGAGGAAGAGGTAGACCGGGATCTCCCAGCCCCACACGTGGAGCTGGGGATCGACGAGGTGGCTGTGGCGAGAGGTGTCGAGCTCGTGCATGGCGTGTCTCCCGGCTACCCGCTGCAACCGCCGCCCGAGGCCTTGCGCTTCGGGGCGGGCATCCCACCGCCGGCGGCGGGCGCGGGGGGCGGCGCGACCTTCACGCCGGTGAGGGCGGCGTTCACCGCGTTGCGGAACCGGTAGGCGGCGACGTCGGCGGCCGGCGCGCCCGGGGGCGGCATCGACTGCACGGCGTCCTCGCGATCGAGGGCCCAGGTCTTCCAGGCGTCCCAGCCGCCCTCGAGGACGAGCACCCGGCCGCGGTAGGCGCGCGCCGCGGCGGGGACCTCGGGGAGGTCGCCGTCGGCGACGAGGACGAGGTCGCGGGAGGCCGGGGCGAAGCCGAGGTCGAGCTCGCCGAGCGTTGCGGCCGGCGCGCACTCGGCGCCGGGGACGCGGGCCTGGCCGCACGCCTCCGCGGCGCGGAGGTCGAGCACCCGGACGTTCCAGGGCGCCTCGACCACCCGGTGGGCGAGCGCCTCGGGGTCGATGCGGGCGGGCGCGGCGACGGCGGAGGTGGCCGAGGGCAGCGCGAGCGTCGCGACGCCGGCGAGCGCGGCCGCGCCGAAGCCGGCGAAGACGAGCCGCTTCGGGCGCGAGGGCGAGGACGCCGCCCCCTTCGAGAAGATGGCCTCGAGCTTCTCCGCGCCCACGAAGCAGGCCACCGCCATCGCGGCGACGAAGAGCGCGACGACCGCCGGCGGCAGGTGGAGGAGCTCGTAGAGGTAGACGTGGCCGAGGTAGCCCGAGTCGGTGAACGCCGCGAAGGGCGCCCACGCCATGAGCTCGCCGTAGACGACCGTGCCGGCGACGACGCCGACCACGGTGGCGAGGCCGTCGAGCTTGCCGGAGGCCGCCGCCACCACGGAGGTGCCGGGGCAGTAGCCGGAGACGATGAAGCCCACGCCGAGGAGGAAGCCGCCGGCGATCATCGGCCAGAGCCAGGTCGCGCTGGTGGCCGTGTCGGCGATGGCCTTGAGGTCGGCGAGGCCGAGGCCGGAGAGCACCACCGCGCCGAGCATCGCGGTGACGATGGCGCCGAACATCACCTTGAACACGGTCATGTCGTCGCCGAAGAACTGCGCGACGAGCTTCTGCGCGCGACCGAAGCCGGAGCGCTCGAGCACGAACCCGAACCCGAAGCCGATCGCGACGGCGACGACGAGGCCGAACTCCCGGCCCCCGTGCACCAGGACGTCGAAGGGGAACGTCATCGCCAGGCCCTCCTCACCGTCCACGCGAAGGCGTAGCCGCCCGCGAAGACCATCATCATGAACGCCCAGGACCCCGCCGACAGCATCGCGCCGCCGGAGAGCGCCTGGCCCGAGGTGCAGCCGCGCGCGAGCTTCGCCGCGAAGCCCATCAAGAGGCCGCCGCCGAGGGCCATCGCGATCCGCGCGCCCGCGGAGATCGCAGGGCCGCGCAGCACCTCGAGCTTGAGGCGCCCGGAGGTGTACGCGCCCACGAGGCCGCCGAGGACGACGCCGAGCACCTCGAAGACGAGCCAGTCGTCGAAGGGCGTGGCCGCCACCGACTTCAGGCCCGGCGCGGTGGCCGCGTGCCCGGGCGCGAAGACCGAGAGCGCGGCGACGCCGAGACGGAAGGAGGCGCCGGAGGCGCCCAGGCCCTTGCCCATCACCATGTACGCGGTGAGGAGCACGAGGCCGAGCGCGGCGCCGCCGAGGTAGGGGTTCCAGAAGGGCTTCGGTGCCTGCCCTTCGACAGGCTCGGGGCGAACGGATCCCGTCGTCGAGTCCATGTTCGTGACCTCTCTCACACGAGGAAGAAGACGTTGGGCTTCGTGCCGGCCTCGGGCTTCACCACCTCGTGGCGGCGCGCGGCGAGGAGCTTCGCGACCGGGCTCTCGCGATCGGCGAGGTCACCGAAGGTGAGCGCCCGGGTCGGGCAGGTCTCGACGCAGGCGGGATCCTGCCCCTTCGTCACGCGGTGCAGGCAGAAGGTGCACTTGTCGACGTGGCCGTCGGGGTGGACGTAGCGGGCGCCGTACGGGCAGGAGGCCATGCAGGCCTTGCAGCCCGTGCACTTCGCGGGGTTCACGAGGACGGTGCCGCCCTCCCCCACGTGGCTCGCGCCGGTCGGGCAGGCGGAGACGCAGGGGGTGTCCGAGCAGTGGTTGCAGCGCTCGGAGCGGATCTGCATGGAGAGCTCGGGGAAGCTCCCCCAGGTCTCCTGCACGATCCAGTCGCGGAAGCCACCCTCGGGGAGCGCGTTCTCCGTCTTGCAGGAGATGACGCAGGCGTTGCACCCGACGCAGCGCCGGGTGTCGACCGCCATGCCGAACCGCTTGTTCTCGTTCCGGGCCATGGTCAGGCCACCTCGGCGGCGCGCTCGAGGCGCACGAAGTTCACGTTCATCCCGGTGCCGCCCATGATCGGGTCCACCTTGTAGCGGCTCGTCAGCGCCGCGTCGGAGGCGCCCTTCCCGTGGGCGTACTTCAGCTTCTTCGCGGTCTGGCCCCAGCCGTGGACCATGAACACGCAGTCGCCGCGGATGCGCTCGGTGACCTTGGCGCGGACCGGCGTCGACCGGATGCCGTCCTGGTTCACGAGCACCACGCGGTCGCCGTCCCGGAGCGGCTTCTCCTCGAAGCCGGGCAGCGACGCGGCCACCGCCGCGTTCACCCAGACCTCGTTCTCGGGGAACGGCTCGGCGAGGAGCCGGTTGTTCACGGTGCGCCCGAAGGTGTGCGTCGGCGCGCGGCCGGAGAGCAGGCGGAACATGCCCTGCGGGGCCTCCTCCTGCGGCACGTACTGCGGCACCGGGTCGAAGCCGAGCGCGGCGAGCTCCTTCGACCAGAGCTGGGCCTTCCCGTCCTCGGTCGGGATCGAGACCGGGAGCCCCTCCTCCTCGCAGGTCGCGATGGGCGCGCCGAGGAGGACGCCGTCCTTCTTGAGCTTCTCCCAGTCGAGCCCCTTCGCCGTGACGCGCTTCTCGAGGTACTCGCCCGCGTCCTTCCACGGGAACCAGGCCCCGAGGCCGGTGCGGGTCGCGAGCTCCTTCGCGATCCACCAGCCCGGCTTGGCGTCGTACATCGGCTCGACCACCGGCTGGCGGATCGCCACGAACGGGCGCTTCCAGGCGGGCGCCGAGAGGTCGTCGTGGCGCTCGAGGTAGGTCGTCTCGGGCAGCACCACGTCGGCGAAGCCGGCGATCTCGGAGGGCAGCACGTCGACGGCGACGAGGAAGTCGAGGTGCTGCATGGTCTCGATGAGTTGCTTGCGGTCCGGCATGGCCTGCACGAGGTTGCAGCCGTAGACGATCCAGGCCTTGAGGTCGTAGAGCGCGTGCCCGGGGCGGGTCGCGTCGCACAGGCCGGAGGCGATGACCTCGGTCGCGAGCGGGTAGCCGCCCGCCTTCGGGAGGTCGGCCTTGGGGCGCGGGGTCCAGAGGGGCTTGCCGGCCGAGCCGGGCACCGTGGTGGCCGCGGCAGGCGCCGGGACCTCCGGGTGCACCGCGAGGTGGGGCAGGCCCTCGGGCAGCGGGTACGCCGCGAGCGGGAACTTCTCGGTCGCGACGTAGCCGCCGCGGCGGCCCCACGAGCCGAGCAGCGCGGCGAGGATCGCCATCGCGCGGCCGCGCTGCGTGTCGTCGCCGTACCAGACGGTGTGGCGGCCGGGGTGGATGAGCGAGGCGGGCCGGGCGCCGCCGATGGTCCGGGCGGAGGCGCGGATGAGCTCGGGCCTCAGGCCCGTGATCGGGTGCGCCCACTCGGGCGTCTTGTCGGCCACGTGCTCGGCGAGCTGCTCGAAGCCGACCGCGTGCTCCTTCACCCACTCGGCGTCGTACAGCTTCTCGGTGATGAGCACGTTCATCCACGCGAGGAGGAGCGCGATGTCGGTGCCCGGCTTCACCGGGAGCCAGTGCTTCGCCTTCGACGCCGCGACGCTGAAGCGGGGATCCACCACCACGAGGGCGGCGCCCCGCCCCACGGCCTGGGCGAGCTCCTGCACCTGGGTGTTGTGCATGTTCTCGCCGAGGTGCGAGCCGAGGAGCGTGATGCACCGGGCGTTCGCGAGGTCGAGCGGCTCGGGCGAGCCGAGCGGCGTGCCGAAGGTGACCGTGAAGGCCGCCTCGCGCGGGCCGCGGCACTGCGCGTAGCTCGGGGCGCCGATGTTGGGCGAGCCCCACGCCTTCATGAACGTCTTCCACCACACGCCGCCCGAGCCGTGCGTGAAGAGCGCGACCGCCTCGGGGCCGTGGCGCTTCGCGACCTGGAGGAGCCGCTCGCTCACCTCGTTGAGCGCGGCGTCCCAGGAGACCTCCTCGAACACGTCCTCGCCGCGCATCGCGCGCCGGACGAGGGGCTTCCTGAGGCGGTCGGGGTCGTAGAGGAGGCCGGTCGCGCCCGCGCCGCGCGGGCAGAGCGCGCCGTTCGAGAGCGGGTGGGACGGGTTGCCGACGAGCTTCGTCACCCGCCCGTCCTTCACGTGGGCGAGCTGCCCGCAGCCCCAGAAGCAGAGCTCGCAGTAGGTCGGGACGACGTGATCGCCCTCGGTGCCCGGATCGCGGACGGGGTCCTTGTCGAGCCCCCACCAGCGGGTCCCGAGCCCGGTGACGCCCACCGCTCCCGCGGCGCCGGCGCCGATCTGGATGAACTGCCTGCGGCCGATGGCCATGCTTCTCTCCCCCTTCGCCGCTTCAGGCGGCGCGGCACTTCTCCATGCAGCAGACGAGGTCGCGGAGCGCGGGCTCCGCGATGCGGTAGTAGGCGTGGCCGTCCTCGCGGCGGGCCTCGACGAGCCGCTCCGCGCGAAGGATGCGGAGCTGCTGCGAGACGATGGCCTGGGGCGCGTCGAGCTCCTCCGCGAGCGCCGAGACGTGCTGCTCGGCCTTGCAGAGCGTCGCGACGATGCGCACGCGGAGCGGGTGCGCGATGGCGCGCAGCACCGTGGCGACGTGCTCCGCGCGGTCGGGGTCGTTCCGGATCGAGACGTTGGCCATAGGCACCTAGCGAGATCGCTACATCGCGAGGAATGCAGATCGCGGGCCACGGGAGGCGGCGGGAGAACCGCCGTCGATACGGGGGCGTACGGAGCGTGCGGCCGGGCGCCGCAGCGAAGGACCTGCGCTGGACGGGGGCCGGGGCGCGAAGTTCGCGGAGGACGCGGCGCCTGCGCCGGGGAGCCCGGCGGCTGCGGGGACGGCGCGTGTAGGCCCGCCCGCGGCTAGAATGCCCTCGCCTCCCCGAAAGGAGCCTCCTCCATGCGCGCACACGCCGGCCTCGCGGCCCTCCTCCTCCTCGCCGCCTGCGGCAAGAAGGACGACTTCCCCGGCGCCGGCACCGAGGACTGCGCGCGCACGGTGCCCGGGGCGCGCGCGTACGACGCGCTCTCCTACGCGCTCGCCGGGACGTTCGACCGGACACCGACGCCCCCCGCCACCACCGGCGCGCTCGAAGTGAACGAGACGATCACGCTCGCGCTGTGCAAGGGCGTGTCCTCCACCATCGAACTCGACGCGCCGGCGGGCGTCCTCGGCGTCACGTCCGGTGGGACCGCTCTCGACTTCTCCCTGTCCGGCTCCAGGCTGGCCGTGAAGCTCGGCACGCTCTCCGAGCGCCGCGACCCCGTCGCGCTCGAGGTGCACTACCGCACCCCCGAGTCGGACGGCCTCGCCCAGACGACGTCGAGCCCGAACGACCCCGTGCGCTCGTGGGTGGTCTTCACCGACTCCGAGCCCAGGCAGGGCCACCTGTGGATGGTCGAGAAGGACGACCCGGCGGACCGCGCGACCTTCTCGGTCACGCTCGACGTGCTCGCGGGGGAAGACGTCGTCGCGAACGGCGAGCGCGTCGTGGACCAGGCGCTCCCCTCCGGCGGCCGGCGCGTGGGCTACGCGATCGACGTGCCGCTGCCGACGTACCTGATGGCGTTCGCGGCGGGCGAGCTCGAGCACGTCGAGCGGACGTACACGAGCGCCGCGCCGGGCGGGAAGGATTTCCCGATCGCGATCTGGTACCGGCGCGGCCTCGCGGTCGACGCCGACGGGAACCTCGACGACCTCGCGGACGAGATGGCCCGGTTCGAGGCCTTGCTCGGACCGTACCGCTTCTCCCGCTACTCGGTGGTGCTCCTGCCGCAGCCCTTCGGCGGCGGGATGGAGAACGCGACCATCACCTTCGACGCCGAGGCCCTCCACCTGGGCTGGCGCAACTTCAACGTGTCCGCCCACGAGCTCGCGCACCACTGGTTCGGCGACTGGGTCACGATGCGGACCTACGACGACGTCTGGGTGAAGGAGGGCATGGCGACCCTGCTCGCCTCCGAGGCCCAGCGTGGGTTCCGCGACCGGGGCGGCAGCGGTCGCCTCTTCGGGATCGACTTCGCCTTCGACCCCACCCACGCCATCGTCGACCCGGCGCTGGTGGGGCTCCAGAAGTACACGACCGGCCCCTACCAGCGCTCGGCCACCCTCATCACCCAGGTGCGGGCGCGCGTCGGCGAGGCGGCGTTCTGGGCGAGCCTCCGGGCGTTCCTCGACGCCCACGCCCGCGACAGCGCGACCGGCGAGGACTTCCTGCGCGCGTTCGCGCCGGCCCTCGGCGAGGCCGACCTCCAGAAGGCGCTCGCGGAGCTGCCGGTGAAGGGCGCCACGGGCGACGGGGCCACGCGGACGGACCTCGCGAACGGAGTCCAGCTCTCGTTCACCCCCACCGGCTCCGCTGGCGCGTTCCTCGCCCCGCTCTCGGCGACCCGCGTGTCGGCGGCCGGCGCGGCCGAGTCGCTCCCGCTCACCCCGGGCAGCACGACGTCCGTCCTCGTCGAGCCGGGCGGCTACGCCGCACTGGACGAGCGGGAGGCCTCGAGCCACGCGGACGCGGATGCCGCCGTGGCCGGCGCGCTCGCGCCCGACGACGTCTCGCGCGGCAGCGTGGCGCCGTTCCTGGCTCGGTCGGCGGGCCACCAGGAGCGGGCGATGCTGCGGACGATCCCCCAGATGCAGCCCTCGGACCTCGCGGGCTTCCTCTCCGGCCTCGACTCCGACTACGCCCGCCGCTACGCGCTCCGGCGGGCCTGCGCGCGCTGGTCCTCCGGCGGCGACGCCTGGCGCGCGGCCCTCGTCACCGCGCTCGGGGCCGCGCCGGTCCCCCGCTACGACTCGGCCCTCTACAACCTCTGCGGCGCCTCGGTCGGCGCGGCGTTCGAGGCGGAGCTCGTCGCGCTCGAGGCGGCGCCCGTGACGGGCGCCCTGCCCCGCCTCGAGTACCTCCTCTCCTTCCAGACCGGCGCGCAGGGCCGGGCCGCGATCTCTCGCCTCGCGACGGGCGCCCCGACGCTCGAGCTCCGGGATCTCGCCACGGCGCGGCTGCAGCTCGGGCCCGCGTTCCGCGCGGGCGAGGCGCCCGCGGCCGGGGCGCCGGACCCCGCGGCGGACGAGGGGAAGGCGGCCGTCCCTCGTCTCCGGGCCCGCTGCGCGGGCCCTACGCTCGGGACGAACGGAATGCCGGGGTGCGCGCCGCCCTGGTGAGGAACACCGGGCTGCGCGCCGTCCCGGTGGGGAACGCCGGGGTGCGCGCCGCCCCGGTGAGGGCCCTTTGCGCCTGAACGGGCGTTCCGTTAAGGATGCGGGATGCACCGCAGGCCCGCGTCCAACCCGCCCAACCGGTTCCTCTCCGAGCGCGTCGACTTCGACGAGCCGCAGACCGCGGGGGTCGTCCTCCGCGACGACGCCACCCGAGAGATCCTCTCGCACAACGACAGCCCGGACATCGGCTTTTCCTGGAGCGTGAACCCGTACCGCGGCTGCCAGCACGCCTGCGCGTACTGCTACGCGCGGCCGACGCACGAGTACCTGGGGCTCGGCGCGGGCACCGACTTCGACACGCAGCTCTTCGTGAAGCGGCGGGCGCCGGAGCTGCTCCGGGCCGCGTTCGAGCGGCCGTCCTGGAAGGGCGAGACGCTCGCCTTCAGCGGCGTGACCGACCCCTGGCAGCCCGTCGAGGCGGAGCTCCGGCTCACCCGCGCGCTCCTCGAGGTCTGCCTCGAGTACCGGAACCCGGTGGGCGTCATCTCGAAGTCGGCGCTCCTCGGACGGGACCTCGACGTGCTCACGGCGCTGAAGCGCGAGGCCCGGGTCTCGGTCTCGGTCACCATCCCATTCCTCGACCCCTCGCTCGCCCGCGCGCTCGAGCCCTGGGCGCCCGCGCCCGCGACCCGCCTCGAGCTCGTCGCGCGGCTCGCCGAGGCCGGGCTCGAGCCGTCGGTGGTCGTCGCGCCGGTCATCCCCGGGCTCGACCACGAGCTCCCGCGCGTGCTCGAGGCGGCGCGCGAGGCCGGCGCGGCGCGGGCGGGCTGGATCCTGCTGCGGCTCCCCGGCGCGGTCGCGCCGGTCTTCGAGGAGCGGCTCCGGGCGGCGCTCCCGGACGCGGCGCCGCGCATCCTGCACCTCGTGCGCGAGACCCGCGGGGGGAAGCTCTACGATGCGCGCTACGGCAGGCGCGGCCGCGGCGAGGGGCCGTACGCGGCGACCGTGGCCGCGGTGTTCGCGAAGGCCGCCGCGCGGCTCGGGCTCGCCGGCCAGGGCCCGATGGCGGGGCTGTCGGCCGATCCGGCCGGATGCGAGGCGGAGCCAACGACGACGTTCCGGCGGCCGCCGCGGCACGGGCAGCTCGCGCTGTTCGACCGGTGACCCGCGACGCAGCGTCGAGGCGCGCTGCGGCGAGAACCCAGGCGGGTCGCCCGGGGCTCTCAGCCTTGATAGAAAGCGAGCCGCCATGGAGACCGCGTCCCAGCCCGCCGCCGCCCCCGCCGCACCGCCGCCGCCGACCCGCGACCCCGTCTGCGGGATGGACGTCGACCCCGCGTCGCCGCCCGGCGGCACGGTCAAGCGCGGCCGCTACGCGTACCACTTCTGCTCCGACGGCTGCCGGACGCGGTTCGAGGCCGAGCCGGAGCGGTTCTTCGCCATCGATCCCGTCTGCGGGATGGAGGTGAACCCGAAGGCGCCGAAGGGCGGGCAGCTCGAGCTGCTCGGGAAGACCTGGTTCTTCTGCAACCCGAAGTGCCTCGCGAAGTTCGAGGCGACGCCGGAGCCGTACCTCGAGCACGGCCCCGGGTGGAAGCCGCCGGCCCCTGCGCCCGCCGCGCCCCCCGGGGGCGAGGTGGTCTGGGTCTGCCCGATGTGCCCCGAGGTGAAGGAGAAGACGCCGGTCCCCTGCCCCACCTGCGGCATGGGGCTCGAGCCGCTCGTGGTCGGCGGCATGCCGTCCGCCGAGGAGCCGCCGAACCCCGAGCTCCTCGACATGACCCGGCGGTTCTGGCGCGGCCTCGCGCCGACGGTGGTGCTGCTCGCGGTCGCGATGGGCGACATGGCGACCGGGATGTCCATCCGCCACGCGATGGGCTTCCGCGCGTTCGCGTGGCTGCAGCTCGTGCTCGCGGCGCCGGTGGTGCTCTGGGGCGGCCGGCCGTTCTTCGAGCGGGCCTGGCGGTCGATCCAGACCTGGAAGCTCAACATGTTCACGCTCATCGGGATCGGGACCGGTGCGGCGTTCCTCTTCTCCGCCGCGGCGACGCTGCTCCCGGCCGACCTCTTTCCGCCGGCGTTCCTCGAGCACGGCGCGCCGCCCGTCTACTTCGAGTCGGCGGCGGTCATCGTGGAGCTCGTCTGCTTCGGCCAGATGCTCGAGCTGCGCGCGCGCTCGCGCGTGTCCGGCGCCATCCGCGCGCTCCTGAAGCTCGCGCCGAAGACCGCCCGCCTCGTCCGCCCGGACGGCACCGAGGCCGACGTGCCCGTCGAGGAGGTGAAGCCCGGCGACCTCCTGCGCGTGCGCCCCGGCGAGCAGGTCCCGGTCGACGGCGCGGTGGTCTCCGGCCACGCGCCGGTCGACGAGTCGATGGTGACCGGCGAGCCCGTCCCGGTGGAGAAGACCGAGGGCGCGAAGGTCACCGGCGGCACGCTCGTCGGCACGGGCTCCCTCGTCATGCGCGCCGAGCGCGTCGGGGCCGACACGCTCCTCTCGAAGATCGTCCGGATGGTCATGGACGCGCAGCGCAGCCGCGCGCCGATCCAGCGGCTCGCGGACGTGGTCTCCGGCTGGTTCGTGCCGGGCGTGGTCGGCGCGGCGGCCCTCGCGTTCGCGCTGTGGGCGCTGTTCGGCCCCGAGCCGCGGCTCGCGAACGGGCTCGTCGCGGCGGTGGCGGTGCTCATCATCGCCTGCCCCTGCGCGCTCGGCCTCGCGACGCCGATGGCGATCATGGTCGGCACCGGGCGCGGGGCGTCCGCGGGCGTGCTCGTGAAGTCCGCCGAGGCGCTCGAGCGGTTCGAGCAGGTCGGCGTGCTGCTCCTCGACAAGACCGGCACCCTCACCCGGGGGAAGCCCGCGCTCGGCCGCGTGGTCGCGCTCGACGGGTTCGCCGGGGACGAGGTGCTCCGGCTCGCCGCGAGCCTCGAGCGCGGCTCGGAGCACCCGCTCGCGGGCGCGGTGGTCGCGGGCGCCGCGGCCCGAGGGCTCGGCCTCGTCGAGGCGGCCAGCTTCCAGGCGTTCCCGGGGAAGGGCGTCGTGGGCACCGTCGACGGGCGGAAGGTCGCGCTCGGCAACGCGGCGCTCCTCGCCGAGCTCGGCGTCGAGGCCGGCCCGCTCGCGGCGCGGGCCGAGGAGCTCCGGAAGGACGGGGGCACGGCGATGCTCGTCGCGATCGACGGCCGCCCCGCCGGCGCGCTCGAGGCCGTGGACCCCCTGCGCCCCGGCGCAGAGGAGGCCGTGAAGGCGCTCCACGCCGAGGGGCTGAAGCTCGCGATGGTCACCGGCGACAGCTGGACGACCGCGCGGGCCGTCGCGGCGAAGCTCGGGATCGACGAGGTCGAGGCGGAGGTGCTCCCGGACCGGAAGGCCGAGGTCGTCGCGAAGCACCGCGCCCGGGGCGAGGTGGTGGCCTTCGCGGGCGACGGCATCAACGACGCGCCCGCCCTCGCCGCCGCGGACGTCGGCGTCGCGATGGGCACCGGCGCGGACGTCGCCATCGAGTCGGCCGGCCTCACGCTCGTGCGCGGCGACCTCGCGGCGCTCGTGCGCGCGCGGCGGCTCTCGCGCGCGACGATGCGCAACATCCGCCAGAACCTCTTCTGGGCGTTCTTCTACAACGCGGCCGGCGTCCCGCTCGCGGGCGGCGCGCTCTACCCGCTCTTCGGCGTGGTGCTCTCGCCGATGATCGCGTCCGCGGCCATGAGCTTCAGCTCGGTGACGGTGATCGCGAACGCGCTGCGGCTGCGGAGCGTGAGGCTCTAGCAGGTTGTTGAAGCAGTCGGCCCGGCGGAGGGCGTCCCATCGACAGGGCGCCTCTCCGGTGATCCATCGCGGCCGGGGTGGCGCACGGTCGCAGGGCGCGAACGCAGCTCGCGCTCATTTCGTGGCCGCCGCCGAGATCCCGCCCGCCCTTCGACTCCGCGGCCGCTGATGCGGCCGCTACGCTCAGGGCGAACGGGGGTGAGTCGACTCGTTCTTCAACAACCTCCTGGCGCGCCCCTCGAGCCTGTCGAAGGGCTCGGGGCTGACGGGAGAAGAGGCGAAGGCCGCCCGGCGCCTGCCGGGCGGCCTCGCGTGCTGCTCGGAGCGGGTCGCTACGGGAACAGGATCAGCTTCAGGCCGACCTGGACGGTGGTGTGGACCTTCGACGAGGGCACGTCGATCTCGCCGCCGGTGTTGTCCGCCGCGTCGAACAGGCCCCGGTCGTTCACCTTGTCGTAGGTGCCCCACGACACGCCGCCGTAGAAGCCGAAGCCGAGGACGGGGTTCGTGCGGTAGTCGACGCCGCCCATCAGCCGGAGCATCTCGCGGCCGCGGTAGGTGATGAGCTCCTGCGAGCTGCCGTTGTCGTTGTTCCAGTCGCCGCCGTTCGAGAGGCTGCGGCTCACGTTCGAGGCCTCCCAGCCGGTGCCGATGGAGAGCCAGGTCGCGGTCGGCGCGTTCGGGTTCCAGGTGTGCTTCGCGAAGAAGCCGATCCGGCCGGAGGTGCCGACGCAGTCGTAGCCCGCGCCGCAGAGGCCGCTGTTGCGCACCGGGGAGGCCGTGTCACCGGCCGCGCCCTCGAGGTAGATGCCGAGCGAGACGGCCGGGGTCAGGCGCAGGCCGCCCTCGAGCTGCAGGTGGAACTGGCCGTGGTAGAGGTCGTCCATGCGGACGCCCTCCTCGGCGCTGCCGCCGAACCACGTCCCGCCGGCGCCGATCGAGCCGTAGACCGGGACGAGCTGCGGGATGCCGGACCGGTGGTGCGGGACCTCGGCGGCCGGCATCGTGTAGACCGGCTGCGGCACCGGGCGCGGAGGCGGCGGCGACATCGGCTGCGGGTAGGACGGCGGCGGCTGCGGCGCCGGGCGGTCCTCGTCGTAGCGCGTGCTCTTGCGGCGCGAGGTCGAGCCGTCGCCGTACTGGATGCGGACGACCTCCTCGGGCGCGTAGTGACGCGTGGTGCCGTCGGCGAGCTGGATGGTCACGCCGTCCTTCGGGTGCTCCTCGAGCACGCGGCCGCGCACGCGCCCGCCGCCCGCGAAGTAGACCGTGTCGAGCTGCGCCGGGGGCGCAGGCGCGGCCTCTCGCGCGGGCGCCGGGGCGGGCGTCGCCACCGGGGCGGGCGCCGGGGCCTCCCAGACGGTGATGGAGCCGTCGGAGAACTCGATGCGGCGGACCTCGGCGCGCTCGAGCCGGCGGGTCGAGCCGTCGGCGAGCTGGATCGTGATGCCCTTCGTCGGGCTCTCCTCGACCACGGTGCCGATGAGCCGGGTGCCGTCCGCGGTCGTCACGGTGTCGTACTGGGGGGGAGCGGCGAGTGCGGCTGCGAGGATGAGGGCGGTGATCATGTGCGTGGGCTCCGTGGTGATGTGCTCGGGGACCCCTTACAGCGAGAACCGTGCCGGAGCGGGCCCACCGGCGACGGGACGCGTCAACCTCCCGGGATTCCCGCTGAATATGCACGTCCGCGCGGCCCCGCTCGGGGGCTCCCGGGTGTGCCGGGCAGGCACGCTCGCCCGCTCCGGCACACGGGCCCTCAGGTCTCCTTCGGGGAGATCCAGGCCTGCACGCGCGGCGGCACGAAGGCGGCCATCCGCTCGAGGAGCGCCCCGGGGTCGCGCTCCACGAGCAGGAACCGGCGCTGCTCCTCGGCGAGGAAGCCCTCGCGCTCCGCGTGGTCGAGGAAGCCGACGAGCGGCGCGTAGAACCCGTCGACGTCGAGGAGCCCGACGGGCTTCGCGTGCATGCCGAGGATCGCCCAGGTGAGGATCTCGGCGAGCTCCTCGAGCGTGCCGACGCCGCCCGGCAGCGCCACGAACGCGTCGGCGAGCTCCGCCATCCGCGCCTTGCGGGCGTGCATGCTCGGGACGACCTCGAGGCGCGTCACGCCGCGGTGCCCGACCTCGCGCGCGACGAGGCCGCCCGGGATGATGCCGACCACCTCGCCGCCCGCCGCGAGCGCGGCGTTCGCGAGCTCGCCCATGAGTCCGTTCGAGCCGCCGCCGTAGACGAGACCGAGACCCCGTCGCGCGAGCGCCTGGCCCATCGCCTGCGCGGACGCGGTGTAAGCGGCCTTACTCCCGGTGCGTGAACCGCAGAAGACACAGACGCGCTGCATCCAAGATCTCCCTCGCCTCGAAGCCAGCGCCGGCGTTCGATGTGCGTTGACTTGATGGGCTCGGTCCTGTACCCGAATTGTCCCAGTTCTTCATCCCCCGACCCGTCGCTGTCCGAACAGTCGCTGTTCGAGAACGAGGTATCACGCGACCATGTCTTCCACCGAGACGATGACCCCGGGAGGCTCGGCGGCACCGCAGTCGAGGTTCCTGGCCCTCTGGCTGAACCCCGTCGGCAAGAAGGCCGTGATGGCCGTCACCGGCGTCGTGCTCTTCCTGTTCACGCTCGTGCACATGTCGGGCAACCTGCAGGCGTTCAAGGGCGCCCCGGCGCTCGATCACTACGCCGAGCTCCTGCGCATCTCGATGCCGTTCCTCTGGTTCACGCGCATCGTGCTCCTGACGGCGTTCCTCCTCCACGTCGTCGCCGGCGCCCAGCTCTGGTTCGCGAAGCGGGCCGCGCGCGCGATCCCGTACCAGGACTACCGCCCGCAGGTCTCGAGCGCGGCGTCGCGCGGGATGATGGTGAGCGGGCTCCTGATCCTGCTCTTCGTGCTCTTCCACCTCGCGGACCTCACGATCGGCGTCCCGGGCGTCGCCACCGGCGACTTCCGCGAGGGCTCGGTCTTCGCGAACCTCGTCGCGAGCCTCTCGCGCGGCGTGGTGGGCGCCTTCTACGTGGCCGCGGTCGTCGGCCTCGGCTTCCACCTCTGGCACGGGCTGTGGTCGGTGACGCAGTCCCTCGGCTTCGCCCACCGCGACGTGGCGCCGGGCATCCAGAAGGCCGCCATCTTCTTCGCGGTCCTCCTCGCGGTCGGCTTCTCCGCCGTCCCGCTCGCGGTCCTCTTCGGCCTCGTCGCCTAGGGAAACGACACCATGGCACTCGACTCCAGGATTCCCTCGGGACCGATCGAGAAGAAGTGGTCCCAGCGCAAGTTCGAGATGAAGCTGGTGAACCCCGCCAACAAGCGGAAGTACACCGTCATCGTCGTCGGCACCGGCCTCGCCGGCGGCGCCGCGGCCGCCTCGCTCGGTGAGCTCGGCTACAACGTCCTCAACTTCTGCTTCCAGGACTCGCCCCGCCGCGCGCACTCGATCGCCGCGCAGGGCGGCATCAACGCCGCGAAGAGCTACCAGAACGACGGCGACTCGGTTTACCGGCTCTTCTACGACACCATCAAGGGCGGCGACTTCCGCGCCCGCGAGGCGAACGTCTACCGCCTCGCCGAGCTGTCCCTGAACATCATCGACCAGTGCGTCGCCCAGGGCGTGCCGTTCGCCCGCGAGTACGGCGGCGCGCTCGCCAACCGCTCCTTCGGCGGCGCGCTCGTCTCCCGCACCTTCTACGCGCGCGGGCAGACCGGCCAGCAGCTCCTGCTCGGCGCCTACTCGTCGCTGCAGCGCCAGGTGGCCGCCGGCACCGTGAAGCAGTACGTGCGCACCGAGATGCTCGAGCTCATCGTGGTCGACGGCCGCGCCCGCGGCGTCGTCGTCCGCGACCTCGTCACCGGCAAGATCGAGTCGTTCGTCGCCGACGCGGTGGTGCTCGCGACCGGCGGCTACGGCAACGTCTTCTACCTCTCGACGAACGCGAAGGGCTCGAACACCACCGCCATCTGGCGCGCGCACCGCAAGGGCGCCTACTTCGCGAACCCCTGCTACACGCAGATCCACCCGACGTGCATCCCGCAGTCCGGCGACTACCAGTCGAAGCTGACGCTCATGTCCGAGTCGCTCCGCAACGACGGCCGGGTGTGGGTGCCGAAGAAGAAGGGCGACGCCCGCCCGCCGGACCAGATCCCCGAGGACGAGCGCGACTACTACCTCGAGCGGATCTACCCGACCTACGGCAACCTCGCGCCGCGCGACATCTCCTCCCGCCAGGCGAAGAACGTCTGCGACGAGGGGCGCGGCGTCGGCCCGGGCGGCCTCGGCGTCTACCTCGACTTCGCAGCGGCGAAGCAGCGCCTCGGCGCGAAGGTGCTCTCCGAGCGCTACGGCAACCTGTTCGAGATGTACGAGCGCATCACCGGCGAGGACCCGGTCAAGGTCCCGATGCGCATCTACCCCGCCGTCCACTACACGATGGGCGGCCTGTGGGTGGACTACGACCTGATGAGCAACGTGCCCGGCCTGTTCGTGGGCGGCGAGGCGAACTTCTCCGACCACGGCGCGAATCGCCTCGGCGCCTCGGCCCTCATGCAGGGGCTCGCCGACGGCTACTTCGTGCTGCCTTACACCGTCGGCCACTACCTCGCCTCGGGCGGCATCTCGAAGATCGACACCTCGCACCCGGCCGTGAAGGACGCCGAGCGCGAGGTGAAGGCCCGCACCGACCGGCTCCTCGGGGTGAACGGCACGAAGAGCCCTGA
Organism: Anaeromyxobacter sp.; assembly: GCA_046351695.1. Taxonomy (GTDB): domain Bacteria; phylum Myxococcota; class Myxococcia; order Myxococcales; family Anaeromyxobacteraceae; genus Anaeromyxobacter. The sequence goes on from JAXLYA010000009.1 coordinate 155,471, forward strand.
CGAGCTCTGGCGCGAGCTCGGCAAGACGATGTGGAACGACTGCGGCATGGCCCGCACGAAGGAGAGCCTGACCCACGCCCTCTCGGTCATCCCGGAGCTGCGCGAGCGCTTCTGGAAGGAGGTCCGGGTGGTCGGCAGCGGCCAGGAGCTCAACCAGCAGCTCGAGGCGGCCGGGCGCGTCGCCGACTTCATCGAGCTCGGCGAGCTCATGTGCCGCGACGCGCTCGAGCGCAACGAGAGCTGCGGCGGCCACTTCCGGGTCGAGTACCAGACGCCGGACGGAGAGGCCCAGCGCAACGACGCCGAGTACGCCTACGCGGCCGCCTGGGAGTGGAAGGGCGAGAAGGCCGCGCCGGTCGTGCACAAGGAGAAGCTGGAGTTCGAGAACATCCACCTCGCGCAGCGGAGCTACAAGTGAGGATCATCCTCGACATCTGGCGGCAGAAGAACCCCCGGGACGCCGGCAAGTTCGCGCGCTACGAGGTCACCGCGAACGAGCACATGTCCTTCCTCGAGATGCTGGACGTGCTGAACCAGCAGCTCGTCACGAAGGGCGAGGAGCCGGTCGCCTTCGACTCCGACTGCCGCGAGGGCATCTGCGGCATGTGCGGCTTCCTCATCAACGGCGAGGCGCACGGCCCGCAGCGCAACGCGACCGTCTGCCAGCTGCACATGCGCCACTTCAAGGACGGCGACGTGCTCAGGCTCGAGCCGTTCCGCGCGGCGGCGTTCCCGGTCATCCGGGACCTCGTCATCGACCGCAGCGCCCTCGACCGGATCATCGCGGCGGGCGGCTTCATCTCGACCCGCGCGGGCTCGGCGGCCGAGGCGAACTCGATCCTCATCCCGAAGCCGAGCGCGGACCGCGCCATGGAGGCGGCGGCCTGCATCGGCTGCGGCGCCTGCGTGGCGTCCTGCCCGAACGCGGCGGCCGCGCTCTTCACCGGCGCGAAGATCACCCACCTCGCGAACCTGCCGCAGGGCCAGCCCGAGCGCCTCTCCCGCGCGCTCGCGATGACCGACCAGGCGCGCCGCGAGGCGTTCGGCCACTGCACGACGATCGGCGAGTGCGAGGCGGTCTGCCCGGCCGGCATCAAGCTCGAGGTCATCTCGCAGATGAACCGCGACGTGCTGAAGGGCACCTTCTCGAGGACGGCGCTGCCCGAGCCCTCGAAGAACCTGCCGAAGGCGCCGGTCCAGCGGTTCTACGACGCCGGGAAGTAGCGGCCCGCGGTGGGCCGGCGCCCGCGGCGCCGGCTCACGCCGGGTCCCGGTCGAGCAGCACCGGCTGGTCGCCCTTCAGCCCGGGCTCGCTCCAGCGCTCCCACGGGTAGCGGCCCTCGGGATCCGGCCAGACCGCCTGCAGGAGCGGGAACCGCGCGCCGCCGTGGTACCAGACCGCGAGCGGCACGAGGTCGCCGTGCAGCCGCGGTGAGACCGCCACGAGCGCGAGCCGCCTCCCGATCACCGGGTCCTCGTGGACGTCGCCGGGCTCGAAGCGCACGCCGCCGAACACGTCGCCCGCGAGCCGGTCGAGCAGCGCCACCGCACCGCCCGGCGGCTGCCCGAGCACGCACAGCTCGGGGTGGTCCTGGTTCCGGAAGAGCCCGACCGTGTGCGCGAGGACCGGCTGCGCGTCGCGCACGGGCCGGACGACGTGCCAGCCGTGGTCGGCCACCTCCGCGAGCACGAGGAGATCGCCGGCGTCGAGCGGCTCGTTCGGCCGCGGCGGGTAGCGCGGCTCGAGCGTCGGGAAGCGCCGGGACGGGAGCGCCGGGAAGAGCAGCGGGCCGTGCTCGGTGTGCCAGCGGCCGAGCGGGCCGGCGCGCCCCAGGCCGGTGCCGCGCGGGTGGAGGACGATCTCGACCGCGCTCGGATCCCGCGCGACGATCTCCTCGAGCGCGAACACCCGATCCTCGCACGCGTCATGCGCGCGGGCGCCGCACCAGAAACGGAACTCCGCGTCGGCGTCGCCGCCCCCGTCCACCCGCCGGGCGTGGAGGATCGGCGCGTCGCCGTCCGCCACGTGCCGGCACACCCTGGCCCCGTCGGAGAGCATCCGGGCGGATCGGAGCACGCGCGCACGTCCCTGTCACGGAGCGCCGGTGCGGCGTTGTGGGCCACCCCTCCGGTGCTCCCCCGGGCGGGGCCTCCGCGCCGCCTCGCCCGGCGCCCGGAGCGCTTTCCCGCAGGCCCGCTTCATGGCATCGGAGAGGGATGCGCATCTCCAGGCCGCGCCTCCTCCTGCGCGCCGGGCTCCTCACGGTCGGCGGCGCCTTCATGCTCTGGCGCGCCCGGGAGACGTGGCCCGGGCTCCACGGCGACGCCCTCCCCGTGGTCGTCGCCATCGTCGAGGCGCTCATGGGCGCCCTCGCCCTCGTCGCAGCCGTCGTGGCCGTCCGCGCCCTCAGGCCCCGGCCGCGGAAGCACACGCTGCACCTGCCGTGAGGTCCGCCGTCGGCCTTTCCCGGAGCCGTTCACCCCGATCGTGGCCGCCGCCAGGCGGGCGCGCGACGGCGGCGGGGGCGGCGCGCCCCGCTACACTCAGCACCTTCCACTCAGTACATCTTCGCGACCTCGGCGCCGCTGAAGTAGGCGCGGAGGATCTCGCGGTAGTCCTGGCCGGACTCGGCGCGGCCGACGGCGCCCCACTGGCACATGCCGGCGCCATGGCCCCAGCCGCCGCCCTTCAGGACCCAGTCGTCGCCCTCCCGGTTCACGACGAACATCGCGGACGGGAGGTCCCGGAGGAGCTTCCTGATCCTGAGCTCGCCGGCGGCCTCGGCGCGGCCGGCGGCGCCGCGGACCTCGAGCACCCGCGCGCGGCCGGAGACGCCGCGCGCGGTCACGAACAGGCCGGTGACCCGGCCGACGCCGAGCGGCGCGAGCAGGCGATCGAGCTCGACCTGCGTGAAGCGCCGCTCCCAGCGGAAGCGATCCCGGCGGGAGGTGGGCATCCGGCAGAAGGCGCCGTCCCCGCCGCCATCCTCCAGGAACGACCGCAGCGCGCGCTCGTCCTGGAGCGCGCGATCCCAGCGGCGGCCGTCGCCGTTCGGCAGGTCCGGGTGCCCGCGCAGGCTCGCGTTCGGGGCGTTGCCCCAGACCTTGTCGTTGTCCTCGGAGTGGCCGCCGCACATCGCCGAGTACACCGCGTCGACGAGCGTCCGGTCCTCGCGCCCGAACAGCGCCTCGCCCCGGGTCTCGCTCACCGCGAGGTCGGTCTTCGGCGTGCGGGCCGCGTCGCCGCGGTACGCCTGGCAGTGGACCTCGGCGCAGAGCATGAACGGGTCGGTGAGGTGACGGGTCCCGAGCTGGGCGAGCACGTTCGAGCGGGCCGTCACCGCCTGCGCCTTCAGCGCCTCGAGCGGCGAGGAGGCGGGCATCTCGCTCGGCACGAGGCCCCGGAGGAGCTCCTCGAGGGGCACGCCGTGCACCGCCGCGAGCGCGCCCCGCGCGTCCACCGCGACGTACAGGCGGCCCCGGTAGGTGCGGTCCTCGCGCGCGCCCGCGACCTTGCCGAGGTCGTGCTGCACGCCCTCCACGAGGAAGTCGTCGTCGCCGTCGGGCTCCAGCACGAGCACCCCGTCGGCCTCGCCGAGCGGCGCGCCGGCCTCGGACGACAGCACGAGGGTGCCGCCCGGGCGCTCCACCACCTCCTGCACGAGCGCGGCCCGGGCGCCGAAGCGCGACCGCAGCCGCTCGATCTCGGCGCGGGCGGCCTCCTCGCTGCCGTCGGTCGCCGCGAGGAGCAGCTCCCGGCGGTTGTCGACCACCCGGCCTGCGATGCCGTGCACGTTGCCGATGCGCCGCGTGCGCAGCCTCACGCCGCGCTCCTCGTAGAGCCGGCGCGCCTCGTCGAGGCGGGCCCGGTCGGCGGCGGGGGCGTCCAGGATGAGCGGGTACCACCCCACCCGCGCCGGCCGCGCGCCGCGCACCCCGACGGTGAGGCGCGCGCCGGCCGGGATCGCCACGAGGCCGCCGCCCCGCAGGCGCACGTGCGCCGCGCCGCGGACGCGGAGCGCGATCTCCTCCTGCCCTTCCATGAGCCGGATGGTCACGAGCGGCTCGCCGCCGCGCGCGAAGTCGAGCCGGTGATCCCACAGCACGTCGGAGGGATCCTCCACCGACGGGAGCGCGGGGGTGACGACCGGGGGCGGCAGCGGGACCGGCAGCGGCGCCGCGGGAGGCGGGGCGGCCGGCGGGGGCGCCGCGCGGCGCCCGGTGGCGCACGCGGCGCAGAGGGACAGCGCGACGCCGAGGAACAGCCGCCGGGAGCGGATCACGACTTCCCGAGCCGGCCGGCCTTCTCCTTCGCGAGGGCCTCGAGCTCGCCGGCGACCGTGGCCGCCTCGCCGCCGAGGCCGCGCAGGCGGGCCGCGTTCTCCTCGAGGAGCTGCCGCTCGGCGGTCTCCCGGTCCCTCAGGGCGTCCACCATGTTCGAGACCTCGCCCGCGAGATCCACGAGGAGATCGCCGCGGCGGAGCGGCCACGGGCGGGTCAGGTTCCCCTCCGCGACCCGGTGGCAGGTCCGGCCGAGCGCGAAGGCGGGCCCGGCGATGCGGTGGGTGATGACGATGGCGGAGGCGAGCAGGAGGAGGAGGATGAAGACGAGCGCCGCGGAGACGATCACGATGCGGCCGCGGTCCTCCGCGGCGAGCGCGGCGGCGAGCGAGTCGCCGGTCTCGGGGTCCTGGAGGGCGATGACCTTGCTCGTCTCGCGCCACGCCTCGTAGAGCTTGAACCCCAGGAACACCGAGAGCAGCACCGCGACGCCGATGAGGTAGCTCGCGAGCCGCAGCTGCAGGCCCGTGTCGAGGAGGTAGTTGCGGAGCCTGCGGTTCTGGGCGCCGGTCTTCGCGGGCGGCGGCGGCACGACCGCCACGGGCTCGGGGAGCGGACCGGCGGGGGCGGGGGCGGTGGACATGCGCAGTCCTTTCTACCGTTCCGAGAGCCTGGACGCGAGATCGTCGCAGAGCGTGCGCGCGGCGGCGTCGAGCGCCTTCGCGGAGTAGGCGGCGAGCTTCCCATCCGGGACCTTCCCGGTGGCGGAGAGCTTCGCGCCCGCGTCGAGCATGGCCGCCATGCGGCCGCTGCCCTCGACGGCGAGGAGCCCCGCGCGGACCGAGATGACCGTCTTCCCCTCCTGCTGCTTCACGTCGAGCGCGACGACGGAGGGCTTGAGCGTCATGCCGCCCTGGGGGACGACGGCGTAGCCCCGGTCGGTCAGGTACCTCGTGAGCGCATCGCGGAGCGCGCGGCGCTCGGACGGTCCGCCGGCGGCGCCGCCGGGCTCCTCGATCGAGAACGCCGTCGCGCCCGGCGCCGACGGCGGCGGGGCCGGCACCGGCGCGGGCGCGAGCGCCTCGAGGGCCTTCGCGGCGGCGGTGCGCACGGAGGCGTCGGGGTCCTTGTCGCGCGCGTGCTCGAGGGCGCCGCGGCCGCCGGGGTCCTTGATCTTGCCGAGGGCGCTCGCGGCGGCGATGCGGACGGCCGCGGAGTCGTCGCGCTCGACCGCCTCGGACAGCGCGGGGACGGCCTGGGTGGCCTTGCGCGAGCCGAGGATGAGGGCGGCCTGGGTGCGGACCTTGAGCGAAGGATCGCTCTGCAGCGCGGCGATGGCCGTCTCGACCATGTCCGCGGCGAGCGCGACCGCGAGGGTCCCGAGCAAGGCCGCGACGGCGAGACGCTTCACGCCTGGCAGTCTAGCAAGGAGGCGAGCCGCCAGGGGAGGCGAACGGAGGGTTCGCGCGGAGTCTCACCTCGACGCTCGCCCGCCTACAGGTGTGCCGCTCCCACGTCTCCCGGACCTCCCGCGAGCCGGCGGAAGGCGCGGTGGAGCGCGGAGGTGACCGGTCCGGGACACCCGGCCCCGACGGCGCGCTCGCCGAGGCGCGTCACGGGCAGGATCTCCCGCGCCGTCGAGGTGATGAACACCTCGTCCGCGCCCTCGAGGTCCTCCGGCGCGAGGCGGCGCTCCTCGACGGGCACCCCCTCCGTCCGCGCGAGCGCGAGGACCACGCCGCGCGTGACCCCTTCCAGGATCCCGGCCGCGACCGGCGGCGTGAGGAGGCGCCCCCGGGAGACCGCGAAGAGGTTGGACGAGGCCCCCTCGGTGACGCCGCCGTCGGGGCCGACGAGGAGCGCCTCGTGGGCGCCGGCCGCGCGCGCCTCGGCCACGGCGAGCACGTGGGGCAGGTGCGCGCCGGTCTTCGCCGAGGGATCCGCCGTCGAGGGCCGCCGGTCGCCCACGAGGAGCGCCTTCACGCCCTCCCGGTAGGCGCGCGCGGGCGGCCCCGCGAGCGGCTGCGCGATGACGACCGCGAGCGGGTGGGCCGCGAGCGACGGATCGAGGCCGAGCTCGCCCGCGCCGCGGGTCATCACGATCCGCACCGAGCGCTCGCCGACGTTCCAGGGCGCGGCCGCGGGATCCGGCGCGTCGCCGCCGCGGGCCGCTTCCAGCGTCCGCTCGACCTCCGCGGTGGTGCGCGCCGCATCCCAGCGCAGCGGCAGCGCTGCGCGGGCGGCGGAGCGGGCGAGCCGCGCGAGGTGGGCCGGGAGCTCGAAGGGCCTTCCGCCGTAGGTCCGGACGACCTCGTAGACCGAATCGCCGTAGAGGAAGCCCCGGTCGAAGACCGAGACCCGCGCCTCGCCCGGCGGGACGACGACGCCATCGAGGTTCACCGCGGCGGCCATCGGCTCCTCCCCTGCCCCCGCCCCTCATTCTGCGTCATGTGGACGAGATCAGAGCGGAATTCTTGACCCGATCGGATCGGGTGATATCTCGATCTTCGATGGAAGCCGCCGTCGAGTGCACCCACTGCCACGTCGTCATGACGAGCTGGTCCGCGCCCGGCAGCCCGATCCGTTACTGGCAGTGCCCGTTCTGCGCCCGCACGCACTCGTCGCTCTACGGCGAGGTGTTCCGCAGGCGGGCCGGCGCCCGCATCCTCGACGCGCCCGTCCGCCCCGCCTCGCCGAAGGCCGTGCCGATGGCGACGGCGGAGGACGCCCGGTGGGCGCGGGTGAAGGCGCAGGCCACGCGCTGGTTCGCGAAGCTCGACGCGGACGAGGCCCGGAACGCGCCGCGGCGCCCCGCCACCCGGCCCGCGCCGCGCGCGGAGCGCCTCGAGGACGTGCCCGAGGCCGATCCCCGCGACGTCGTCCTGGTCAGGCCGTCCCGCCGGCGCCGCGCGTAGCGCGCGCCCCCCGCCCGCCCGCGAGCGAGAGGTAGACGAACAGCCCGCCCGCGAGGGCGAGGCCGAGCGCCACCTTCGCCCCCACCGGGAAGCGCCCGCCGGGCGACACGCCGCCCTCGACGAGCGCCACGAGCAGGAGCACCGGGACCACCACCGCGACGAGCCGCACCGCCTCGCGCCCGCGCGCCGCGAGCGCGAGCCCGCGGGGCGACTCGCCGGGGTCCACGAGCGCGCTGGCGAGCACGAAGCCCGCCTGCGCGGCGAGGAGCAGCGCCGAGAGCTCCGCCGGGCCGTGCGCCGCAACGAACGCGGCGAGCCCGCCCGCCATGCCGTGGCGGGCGAGGTGCGCGAAGACCGCGCCCAGGATGAGCCCGTTCGCGACCACGAGGAGCGCGGTGCCCACGCCCGCGGTGAGCCCGAGGCCGAACGCGAGCGCGGCGACGGCCACGTTGTTGCGCGCGATGACCGAGCCCGTGAAGCCGGGCGCCGCCGAGAGGAGGTCGTTCGTCCAGAGCCGGCCGGCCGCCACGGCGTCGCGCACGCCCCGCGGCACGAGCACCTCGGCGGCGCCGGGATCGGCGGCGACCGCGAGCGCCCCGCCCGCGAGGCCGGCGGCGAGCAGCGCCGCCGCGAGCCCGAACGCGCGGAGGTTCCGCCGGAAGGCGGCCGGCGCCTCGACGGCGTAGAGCCGCCAGGCGGAGGCGAGGCCCGCCCGCTCCGGCCGGTAGAGCGTGCCGTACGCGCGCGCCGTCACCTGCGCGAGGTGGCCCTCCGCGTCGGAGCCCGGGAACGCGACCCGGGCGAAGGCGAGGTCGCCGGCGGCCCGCCGGTAGAGGCGGTCGAGCTCCTCCACCTCGGCGAGCGGCAGCCGCCCCTTCGCCGCGCGCCCGGCGAGCGCGTCGAGCCGGTCCCACGCCGCGCGCCGGGCCCGCACGAAGGCGCCGACGGTCCGCGGACGGCTCACGGCGCGCCCGCCCCCGCGTGCGCGGCGGCGAACGCCTCGAGGAAGGGCTCGCGATCGGCCGGCCCGGGCGCGGGGACGCCCGCCCGCGCGGCCAGGCCGTCCGCCGCGAGCGCCGCGATGCGGGCCCGCGCGTCCGGCTCGAGCGCGTGCCGCCGGGCGAGGAAGTCGACGAGCTGCTCGTAGCCCGCGGCGTCGAGCGCCGCGGGGGCGCGGGTGCGGAGCGCCGCCCAGCGGGGATCCTGCGAGGGCTCGGAGCCGTAGCGGGAGAGGTCGTAGCGGCGGTCGCGCACGACGAGCGTGCCCGCGACGAGGTCGCCGAGCCGCTGCCGGCGCTGACCGAGCGCCACCATGAGCACGCCCGGCGCGTAGCCGAGCGGCAGCTCGAGCGCGCGGAGCACGTTCCGCGCGAGCGACTCCGCGAGGCCGACCGGCGCGCCGTCGGCCCGCACGACCCGCAGCCCGAGCGCGCGCTTCCCCGGCGTGCGGCCGCCGCCGAACACCTCCCACGCCACGTCCCAGCCCCAGCCCGAGAAGAAGACCGCGGCGACCGCGAGGACCTGGCCGACGCCGGAGAGGCCCTGCCACTCGCGGAGGAGGTCGCCGGAGATCGAGTACAGGAGGAGCGCGAGGATCCAGCCGAGGAAGATGCAGAGCAGGTCCACGAGCCAGGCGAAGGCCCGGTCCCCGAGGCCCGCCACCTCGAGCGACAGGGCGACGCGCTCCGGGGTCTCGAAGCGGAGCTCGCCTTCACCACCTGCGCCGGCCGGGCCTGACATCTCGAACATTGTACCTTGCGCGGGGCAGGCCCTCGGCGCTACCTCTCGTCGCCTAGGGCCGCTGACGCAATGGCAGCGTACCCGCCTTTTAAGCGGTGTTGTTCAGGGTTCGAATCCCTGGCGGCCCACTGATATCGTCGCGGGATGCGGCCCTGCCCGCGCCCGCTCACCTCGCTCGCCGCCGCGCTCGCGCTCCTCGCCTGCCCGGGGCGCGCGCCCGACCCGCGGGAGGAGCTCGCGCGGGCGGGCGTGCCGTTCACGGCGGCGGCGCTCGTCGACGCCGCCCAGCGCGGGGACCTCCCCGCCGTCCGGCTCTTCCTCCGCGCGGGCGCCGACGTGGAGGCGCCCGACAACCTCGGCCGCACGCCGCTCGTCGCGGCGGTGGACGGGGGCTCGCGCGAGGTGACGGTCGCGCTGCTCGAGGCGGGCGCGTCGCTGCGCGGCTGCACGGCCTCGCCGGCGCCCGGCGCGCTCTCGCCGCTCTTCGCCGCGGCCGTGCGCGGCAACGTGGAGCTCGCGACGCTCCTCCTCGACCGCGGGGCAGAGCCCGAGCAGCCCTGCAACGGCACCACCCCGGGCGACGAGGCGGCGCGCTTCGGCCGGCGCGCGATCGTGAAGCTCCTGACCGCCCGCGGCGCGCACGTGACCTACGACCCCTTGCGCGACAAGGCGCGCGAGCTTGCGGCGAAGCTCGGCGACGCCGACCGGTCGCTCGAGAGCGCCTACGTCGCGCGCGGGGTGGTGCGGCGCGTGCTCTCCCGCGAGGATCACCCCGAGGCCGTCGCGCGGGTCGCCGACAAGCGCTACTTCCTCGGGCAGCTCCTCGCCGTCGAGATCGGCGGGCGGCCCGCCGTGCTCGCGACCAACCTCACCCGCTTCGACCCCGGCCCGTTCACGCTCCGGGTCCGGCCCCTCGGGCGCGTGCCGGACCACGGCCGGGAGCTCGATCTCCTCGTGGAGGAGGTGCACCACGAGGCGTCCCGGTACCTGCGCGGCCAGCTGCGCGCCCGGCGCGACGACGCCTACGTCGAGTACGCCGCGGGCCTGCTGCCCGCCGCGCTCGAGCGCGCCGACGCGGCCGGGCTCGCGCGAGGCCCCGAGCCGATCCGCGAGGTGGGCCGCGACGGGCTCGCGCTCCTCCTCGTGCCCGCGCTGGTGCAGGCCGAGCTCGACCGCGTCGACGAGCGGTCCGAGCTCGCGCGATCGCTCGTGCCGTTCGTCCGCGGGCTCGCCTTCTGCGAGGTGCAGCGCGCGCACCCCGCCGCGCCGGCCGCCTGGGAGGCCCGGCTCGAGGCCCTCCGCCGGGCCGCGCCCGCCTCGCCGGGCGGCGCCGCGGCGTGGCCGGCGTGCGCCCGCGCCGCGTGCCTCTGCGATCAGGGCGGCGACCCGCCCTCCCCGTCCGAGCGCGCCAGGCTCGCCGGGGCGCTCGCCGACGCGGCGGCGCTCGCCGCGCCGACCCCGCCCGCGCCCTGCCCCCCGGCGGCGAGCGCCGGGGCCGGGCCGAGCTCCACCACGACCGGCCGGTGGTCGGAGGCGCTCGCCCAGGGCTCCCCCTCCTCCACCCACGCGGCGGCGACGCCGCCGAGCCCGCCGGCCGGCGCGGCCCAGTGATCGAGGCGGGCGCTGTGGATCCCGTCGGTCCAGCTCGGTGGGCCGGGCGCGAGCGAGCGCCACGCCCCGTCGCCGAGGAGCGGCGCGAGGCCCGGGTCGGCCGCGCCGTCGTTGAGGTCGCCGCCGGCGAGGACGAACGCGCCGCGCGCCGCCTCCGCGTCGGCGAGGGCGCGCAGCCCGGCGGCCTGCGCCGCGCGCCGGGCGCCGTCGTCGGAGAGGCGCGAGACGAGGTGGGAGCCGACGAGCACGAGCGGAGGGCCCGCCGGGCCCCAGGCGAGCTCCGCCACCACCGCGTCGCGCGACCAGAGGAGCTTCCCGTCCGGGCCGGGGGCGTCCCGGTGGCTCTCGTAGCGCCGCACCGGCAGCCGCGAGAGGAGCCCGACGTCGATGCCGCGCGGGTCGTTGCCCTCCACGAGCCACGCCTGCGGGTAGCCCGCGCGGACCGCGAGCCCCGCGAGCACGCCGGCGTTCTCGACCTCCTCGAGGAGCACCGCGTCGGCGTCGAGCGCGAGGAGCCCGGCCGCCACCGCGGCGAGCTTCGCCTCGGCCTCGGCGGGCGTGGGCACCTCGTCGGCGGCGCCTGGCGGCCAGGGCTGGTCCTCGGCGTCGAAGAGGTCGTGCACGTTCCAGGTCGCGACCCGGACGCGCGGCGGACCGCCCGGCCGCGGCGCGGACGGGTCCGGCGCAGGGGCGCAGGCGAGGAGCGCGAGGATCCCGAGGGTTGCGAGGCGGGGGGCGAGCATGCCGCCTCCCGATGCAAGCTCAGCGCCGTCCGCCGATCCGGGCCCGGAGCGCGAGGAAGCGCGCCTGCAGCTCGTCGGCGGGGAGCTCGGCCCACTTCCTCGGCAGGAGCCGGCGGCTCGAGGCCTCGAAGACGGCGACGAGCTCCATGTACTCGAGCATCTCCCGGTCGCGGCTCGGCAGGAAGTCGCGGACCGCCTCGGCGAGGTGGGCGGCGGTGGCGGGCTGGTCGCCCGCCCGCTCGCCGGCGAGCAGCACCACCTGCTCGAGCTCGGCGTTGGAGTAGCCGGCGAGCGGGGCCGAGACGGCCTCGCGGTCGCGCGGGAACTCGACGGCGTTCGGGATCCGGTGGCGGCGGAGCTGGGCGACGAGCACCGGCTCGACCTCCTCCGGCGTCTGCGGCGGGAAGAACGGGATCTTCCGGTCGAGGCGCCCCGCGCGCTTGATGTCGATGTCGAGCTTGTCGGGCCGGTTCGTCATCAGCAGGAACAGCACCCGCCCGCGGTTCGACCCGTCGCTCATGAACTCCTTGAGGCGCGCGATGACGCGCGAGGAGGTGCCGCCGTCGGTCTCGCCCTCCTCGCCGCCGAGCGTGCGGTCGCCCTCGTCGATGATGACGATGACCGGCCCCATCGCCTGCACGACCGCGAGGATGCGCTCGAGGTTGCCCTCGGTGGCGCCCACCCACTTCGAGCGGAAGTTCTTGAGCTTCACGGCCGGCATCCGCGCCTCCTTCGCGAACGCCTCCGCGACGAAGGTCTTGCCGGTGCCCATCGGGCCCGTGAAGAGGATGCCCATCGGGCAGCGCGCGCGGCGCCCCTCCCGCAGGTTCTCGGCGACCTGGGAGAGCTCCGCCTTCACCGCCTCGATGCCGCCCACCGCGGAGAAGTCGTGCTTCGGCTCCACGAACTCGACGAGCCCCGAGCACTCGCGCTCGATGATCTCGCGCTTGCGGCGGGAGACCTCCGCCAGCGCGGCCTCCTGGGCCTCCGCCGACGGCGCCTTGCCGTCCCCGCCCGCCGCGCCGATGCCCTCGAGCACCGCCTTCACCTGCACGAGCTTCAGGCCCGCGGTGAGCTCGGTCAGCCGGGTCGCGAAGCCCTCGTCGAGGGCGGGCGACACGATGCGGATCGCCTCCCGGCGCCCGGCCTCGTCCGGAAGCGGCAGCCGGAGCGTGGCGGTGCGCGGGTTCGAGACCAGCCTGGGGTGCAGGTCGGCGAGCGTCTCGGTGACGATGAGGACGAGGTTGTCTGCCTCCTCCAGGACCGGCGACATCGACCAGCGGTGGAGCGCGACGACCGACGAGCGGTCGGCGTCGGAGGCGAAGCTCGTCTCGGCGGCCGGCGCGATCGTCTCGGCGTACTCGAGCACCGCGCCGATCCGGTCGGCCGAGAGGAGCAGCCGCTCGAGCGCGGGCAGCACCCGGCCCGGCGCGCGGGTGGCGGTGAGCTCGTCGATGCGGCCGTCCTGGGACGCCGGCGCGGTGGCGCCCGCGCCGGACACCCGCGCCCCCGGCCCCTTCACGACCCGCACACCCGACGAGACGTCGTAGCGGAGCACGAGGTCCTTCGTGGGGGCGAGCAGCACCTCGCAGAGGAACTCGGGCAGCGGCACGAGCTTCCCGTCGTGCGCGACGAGGTCGTGCACGTTGCCGTGCAGCACGAACTGCCAGGCCTCGCCGCGCAGGTAGCGGCGGCGCAGCTCGTCGGCCCAGGGCGGGAGCGGCCGGCCCGCGTCGGCCATCTAGAGCGTCTTCTTCTGCTGCGGGTTGGCCTGGGCGGCCGCGCGGGCCGCCTTGAGGCGGTCGAGCTCGGAGCGGGCGGTCACGTCGCCGGTCTGGGCGCGGAGCGCCGCGAGGCGGTTGTCGAGGTCGGAGCCGGAGAGCTCCTGGTTGAGGTTCGCCTCGGCGACCACGTTCTTCACGTGCTCGCGCACGTTCTCGAGGGCCTTCACGTCGGCCTCGACCGAGAGCCCCTCGAGCTGCTGCTGGATGCGCAGCTTCGCCTCCGCCGAGCGGAGCCGGGCGATCATCTGGTCCTTCTCGGCCTTGAGCTTCTTGATCTCGCCCTGGACCGAGAGGATCGACGCCTTCGCGGAGTCGGCCTCCTTCACCGAGACCTCGAGCTCGCCCTTCAGGGTCGCGATCTCCTGCTCGAGCTGCTGCTTCTTCTGGATGAGCACGAGCGCGAGGTCGTCCTGGTTCGTCGCGACGGCGGTGTCGAGGTCGGCGGTGACCTGCGCGAGCTCCCGCGTCTGCGTCCCGAAGCGCGCCTCGATCTCCTCGCGGCGGCGGATGAGCCCCGCGGTGGCGCGCTTCAGGCCGGCGTACTTCTCGACCATCGCGTTGATCGCGTTCTCGTAGGCGATCTCCGGGTGGGCCTTCTCCGCGTCGGAGATCCAGAGGGAGAGGAAGCCCTTCCAGAGGTTGCCGAGGCGGGCGAAGAAGCCGATCGAGGCCATCTCTCGTGTTCCTTTCGGTGAAGCCGGGAGGCGAGGTTCTGGGCATCGTAGCCCAGCCCGGGGCCGTCCGCAGGCGAACCGGCACCATGTTCACGGGACGGGCCGGACGTCCGGCACGCGCCGCGCACCCCGTCCGGCACGCGACCCTGTCGCAGGACCCCGGAGGGGTTTACCCGGCCCTCCACAGCGGCGAGAATGCGGCGCCAAACACCCGCACCTCGAGAGGACTCCCGATGAACGCCTTCCGCATCGCCGCACTCGCCGTCGCACTCGTCGCCCTGCCCGCCTTCGCCGGCGGCGGCAAGAAGGTCGACATGGTCGTGAACGAGGACGGGTTCGCCCCCGCCACCGTGAAGGCCAAGGTCGGCGAGCCGCTGACGCTCTCCGTGACGCGCAAGGTGAAGGCCACCTGCGCGACCGAGATCGTCATCAAGGACTACAACGTGAACACGAAGCTGCCGCTCAACGAGACGGTGGCGGTCACGATCACGCCGAAGAAGGCGGGCAAGATCCGCTTCGCCTGCGGCATGGACATGATCGCCGGCGAGATCGTCGCCGAGTAGCAGGCCGTGGCGCCGCCGGCCGCACCGGCGGCGGCGCCGGGCCGTTCAGGGGGACCGGCCGTGCCGCTGGGGCGGGACGCCGGACCGAGGGGGAACGATGGGCGACACGAGGCAGGCGCACGAGGCGATGCCCGAGGGCGAGGAGCGTCCGCCGCCCGGCGTGCACACCGCCGGCGTGGTGCGCTGGGCCATCGTGGCGCTGGTCGCGCTCGCGGCCGCGGGCGCGTGGACCTACCACGCGGTGTCGGGCGGCGCGCTCACCGAGGCGCGCACGTACCAGTGCCCGATGCACCCGACGGTCGTGCAGGCGCGGCCCGGCGAGTGCCCGATCTGCGGCATGGACCTCGTGAAGGCGGGCGCGGCGAAGCCGGCCGCGGCCGCCGCCACCCCCGCGGCCGCCCCGGCGCCCCAGTTCACCTGCCCGATGCACCCGGCCTTCGTCACGGCCGACCCGAAGGCCCGCTGCCCGGACTGCGGCATGAAGCTCGTCCCGGCCGCGCCCGCCGCTGCGGCCGCGGCCGCGAAGCAGTTCACCTGCCCGATGCACCCCGCCTTCGTCACGGCCGACCCGAAGGCCCGCTGCCCGGACTGCGGCATGAAGCTCGTCCCGGTCGGCGCCGCCGCGGGCGAGCAGGCCGCGGCGCCCGAGCCCATCCCCGGGCTCGCCGCCGTGGAGCTCTCCGCGGACCGTATCCAGCTCATGGGCCTGCGCACGACCGCGGCGAGCCGCCAGCCGCTCGCCGCGCACGTCCACACGGTGGGGTTCGTCACCGCCGACGAGGGGCGGATCGCCTCGGTCACCACCCGCTTCGCCGGGTGGGTCGAGAGCCTGCCCGCCCGCGCCACCGGCCAGCCGGTCGGGGCGGGCCAGGTGCTCGCCGCCATCTACAGCCCGGACATGCTGAACGCGCAGCAGGTCTTCCTGAACGCGATCCGCTGGACCGAGTCGAACGCGAAGCAGGAGCTGCCGAACGCGCTCACCGGGGCGACGAGCGGCCCCGAGCGCGACGCCCGCCAGCGGCTCGAGCTCGCCGGGTTCGCGCCGCAGGACTTCCAGGAGCTGCAGAAGACCGGCAAGCCCCAGCGCGCCGTCAACATCCGATCCCCGGTGCGGGGCCACGTCGCGCGCCGCAGCGTCGTGCAGGGCGCCTACGTGCAGCCCGGCACCGAGCTCTTCCAGATCGCCGACCTCTCCTCGGTCTGGGTGCTCGTCGACGTCTACGAGGCGGACCTGGGCCGGGTGCGGGCCGGGCAGCGCGCGACGCTCCAGCTCGCCGCCTATCCGGGCCGCACGTTCGAGGGGAAGGTCGACTTCCTCTACCCCGCCGTCTCGACCGGCACGCGCGCGCTCCAGGCGCGGATCGTGCTCCCGAACCGCGAGCTCGAGCTCAAGCCCGGCATGTACGGAGACGTGACGATCGAGACCGAGGCGACCGAGGCGCTCGCGCTCCCGCGCGAGGCGGTCGTCGACACCGGCGACGTCCAGTACGTCTTCGTCTCGCTCGGCAAGGGGCGCTTCGAGCCCCGCCGGGTGAAGGTCGGCCCGCAGGCGGGCGGCCGGGTCGCGATCCTCGAGGGGCTCTCGGAGGGCGACCACGTCGTCACCGGCGCGAGCTTCCTCCTCGACTCGGAGAGCCGCCTGCAGGCGACGCTCCTCGGGGCCCCCGCGGCGGGCGGGCACTAGGCCGATGGTCTCCCGGATCATCGAGTTCTCGGCGAAGAACCGCGCCCTCGTGCTGCTCGGCGTGCTCGCCTCGCTGGCGGGCTCGGTCTGGTCGGCGCGGCACCTCAAGCTCGACGCGGTACCGGACCTCTCCGACCCGCAGGTGATCGTCTACTCGGAGTGGATGGGCCGCAGCCCCACGCTCGTGGAGGACCAGGTCACCTACCCGGTGGTCTCGGCGCTCCTCTCCGCGCCGAAGGTGACCGACGTCCGCGGCTACTCGATGTTCGGGATGTCGTTCGTCTACGTCATCTTCGAGGAGGGCACCGACCTGTACTGGGCGCGCAGCCGCGTGCTCGAGTACCTCTCCGCGATCTCGCAGCGCCTCCCCCAGGGCGTGACCCCGACGCTCGGGCCGGACGCGACCGGCATCGGCTGGACCTTCCAGTACACGCTCGTCGACGAGACCGGGCGCCACGGGCTCGACGAGCTCCGCACCTTCCAGGACTTCACGCTGCGCTACGCGCTCGGCAGCGTGCCGGGCGTCGCGGAGGTCGCGAGCGTCGGCGGCTTCCAGAAGCAGTACCAGGTGACGGTCGATCCGGTGAAGCTGCGCGCCTTCGGCGTCACGCTCGCCGACGTCATCGACGCGGTCCGCGACTCGAACGACGACGTGGGCGGCCGGGTGGTCGAGATGAGCGGCCGCGAGTACTACGTGCGCGGGCGCGGCTACGTGCAGGAGCTGCCCGACCTCGAGCGGGTGGCGGTGAAGGCCTCCGGCCCGGGCGGCGCGCCGGTGCTGGTGCGCGACGTGGGCACGGTCCGCTTCGGCCCGGACATCCGCCGGGGCCTCCTCGACTGGAACGGCGAGGGCGAGGCGGTGGGCGGCATCGTGGTCATGCGCCACCGCGAGAACGCGCTCGACGTCATCTCCCGGGTGAAGCAGCGGCTGCACGAGCTCGAGCCGTCGATGCCCGAGGGCGTCCGGGTCGAGGTGGCCTACGACCGCTCCGGGCTCATCGAGCGGTCGATCGCGACGCTCCGCCGGGCGCTCACCGAGGAGGCGATCGTCGTCGCCGCGGTGATCCTGCTCTTCCTCTTGCACGTCCGCTCGGCGGTGCTGCCCATCCTGTCGATCCCGGTCGCCGTCGCGGTGAGCCTCATCCCGATGGCGCTCCTCGACATCCCGGCCACCATCATGAGCCTCGGCGGCATCGCCATCGCGCTCGGGGCGACCGTGGACGCCGAGATCGTGATGATCGAGGCCTCGCACAAGAAGCTCGAGCGGGCCCCGCCCGGCGCCGACCGTCACCGGCTCCTCGCCGAGGCGGCGCGCGAGGTCACCCCCGCCCTCTTCTTCTCCCTCCTCGTCATCGCGGTCGCCTTCCTGCCGGTGTTCACGCTCACCGGCCAGGCGGCCCGGCTCTTCACCCCGCTCGCCTGGACGAAGACCTTCGTCATGCTGTCGGCGGCGGTGCTCTCCATCACCTTCGCCCCGGCGCTCCGCGACCTCCTCCTCTCCGGGAAGATCCGCCCGGAGTCGGAGCACCCGGTCTCGCGCTTCATCCAGCGGCTGTACCAGCCGTTCGTCTTCGTCGCGCTGCGCCGGCCCCTCTCCACGGTCGCCATCGGGCTCCTCGCGGTGCTCTCGGCGGTCCCGCTCGCGATGCGCCTCGGCTCGGAGTTCATGCCGCCCCTCAACGAGGGCGACGTGCTCTACATGCCGACGACCTTCCCCGGGCTCTCGATCGAGGAGGCGAAGCGGCAGGTGCAGGCGCAGGACCGCGTGCTGCGGGGGTTCCCGGAGGTCGCCTCGGTCTTCGGGAAGGCCGGGCGCGCCGAGACCGCGACCGACCCCGCCCCGCTCACGATGGTGGAGACCACGGTCCGGCTCCGCCCCCGCGAGGAGTGGCGGATGGTGCACCAGGATCGCTGGTGGTCCGGGGGCCCGTCGTTCCTCGCGCCCGTCCTGCGCCCGCTCTGGCCGGACGAGCGCCGCATCGGCTTCGAGGAGCTCGTCGACGAGATGGGGGCCGCGATGCGGTTCCCGGGCTGGACGAACGCCTACACCATGCCCATCCGCGCCCGGGTGGACATGCTCTCCACCGGCGTGCGCACGCCGGTGGGCGTCAAGGTCCTCGGCACGAGCCTCTCCGAGATCGAGAAGGTGGGCGTCGCACTCGAGGGCGTGCTCGCGAGGGTGCCGGGCACCCGCAGCGCCTTCTACGACCGCAACACCGGCGGCATGTACCTCGACGTCGTGCCGAAGCGCGACGCGCTGGCCCGCTACGGGCTCACGGTCGGGGACGTGAACCGGATCGTCGAGGCGGCGGTCGGGGGCACCCCCATCAGCGTCACGGTCGAGGGGCGCAACCGCTTCACCGTCAACGTGCGCTATCCCCAGGACCTCCGCAGCGACCTCGACCGGCTGCGCGGCCTCATGGTCCCGGTCGGCGGCGGCAAGGGCGGCAAGGGGAAGATGGGCGGCACGCTCCCGCCGCTGAAGCTCGCGCAGATGGGCGGCGGCGCGAGCAGCGCGGGGCCCTCCCCGGTCGCCTCCGACGCCCCGAACCTGCTCGAGGGGCTCGTCGGCCCGGACCAGAAGGCGCTCGAGGCGCCCGACCCGAACGACCGGACCGGGCCGCGGTTCGTGCCGCTCGGCCTCCTCGCCGACGTGCGCATCGTCTCCGGCCCGCCGATGATCCGCGACGAGAACGGGCTCCTCGCGGGCTACGTCTACGTGGACATCGACCCGGTCGCGCGCGACGTGGGCGGGTACGTGACGGACGCGAAGCTCGCCGTGCGGGCCGCCCAGGACGCCGGGGCGGTGCGCATGCCCGAGGGCTACGTCCTCGAGTGGACCGGCCAGTACGAGCTCCTCGAGGAGATGCAGGCGCGGATGCGGATCGTGGTGCCGCTCACGCTCCTCCTCGTGGTGCTGCTCCTCTGGCTCCACTTCCGGAACTTCACGGAGGTGCTGATCGTCCTCCTCTCGATCCCGTTCGCGCTGGTGGGGAGCGTCTGGCTCCTGTGGCTGCTCGACTACCGCATGTCGACCGCGGTGTGGGTCGGGATCATCGCGCTCGTGGGGCTCGCCGCGCAGACCGGCGTCGTGATGATCGTCTACATCGATCACGCGTACGAGCGGCGCCGGGCGGCCGGCAAGGTCCGCGACCTCTCCGACATCATCTGGGCGCACATGGAGGGGACGGTCCAGCGGGTGCGGCCGAAGCTGATGACGGTCGCGACGATGCTCGCGGGCCTCTTGCCGCTCCTGTGGGCCACCGGCTCCGGCGCCGACGTGATGAAGCGGATCGCGGCGCCCATGGTGGGCGGGCTCCTCACGAGCGCGTTCCTCACGCTCGAGATCATCCCGGTCGTCTACACGTACTGGCGCCAGGAGCAGATCCTGTGGGAGCGCCTCGCCGTGCTCCACCCCGCCGGCCAGGCGGCGCTCGCGCGGCTCGCCCTCGCGCAGCGCGCGGGCTGGGCGGGGCTCGCCCTCGTGCTCGCGCTCGCCTTCTACCTCGCGCTGCCGGGCTGGGCCTGGGCGCTCCTCGCGCTCGTCCCCGCCGCCGTGGTCGGCTGGGCCACCTGGCGGTACCTCGCCCTGCGCGGCCCCGCGCGCCGCCTGGTGTGGCCGGCGCCCGCGTCCGCTTGACAGGACGGTTCTCCAACTCTATGGATGCCTCCGCCATAACGGAGGCAGCCCATGAAGATCGCGGAGAACGTCACCCAGCTCGTCGGCAACACGCCGCTCGTGAAGCTCAACCGCGTGATGGACGGCGCGCGCGCCACCGTGGTCGCGAAGCTCGAGAGCTTCAACCCGCTCTCCAGCGTGAAGGACCGCATCGGCGTCGCGATGATCGAGGCCGCCGAGCGCGACGGCAAGATCAAGAAGGGCACCGTCCTGCTCGAGCCCACCTCCGGCAACACCGGCATCGGGCTCGCCTTCGCCGCGGCCGCGAAGGGCTACCCGATCGTCCTGACCATGCCCGACACGATGTCGATCGAGCGCCGGAAGCTCCTCGCCGCGCTCGGCGCGAAGCTCGTGCTCACCCCGGGCGCGGAGGGGATGCCCGGCGCCATCCGGAAGGCCGAGGAGCTCGCGAAGAGCGACCCGAGCTACCTCGTGCTGCAGCAGTTCGAGAACCCCGCCAACCCGGAGATCCACCGCCGCACGACGGCCGAGGAGATCTGGCGCGACACCGACGGCAAGGTGGACATCTTCGTCGGCGGCACGGGCACCGGCGGTACCATCACCGGCGTCGGCGAGGTGCTCAAGGCGCGGAAGCCCGGCATCCGCATCGTGGCGGCCGAGCCCAAGGACTCGCCCGTGATCGCCGGCGGCAAGCCGGGCAAGCACAAGATCCAGGGCTGGGGGCCCGGCTTCGTCCCGAAGGTCCTGAACGTGAAGGTCCTCGACGAGGTCATCCCGGTCACGAACGAGGACTCGGGCGAGATGGCGCGCCGCCTCTGCAAGGAGGAGGGCATCCTCTCGGGCATCTCCTGCGGCGGCGCCGCCTGGGCGGCCCGCGAGGTCGCGAGGCGGCCCGAGAACGCGGGGAAGCTCATCGTGGTCGTGCTGCCCGATACCGGCGAGCGTTACCTGTCGACCTGGCTCTTCGAGGAGGCGCCGCCCGCGGCGTAGGACCGCCCGCCGGACGGTGGGTGCGAGGCCCGGCGCCGCACGCCGCGGAGGGCCCCCGAGGTTCACGCGCCCCGCCCCCTTGCCCGGGGCGCGGGGCGTCGCCTTCCTGGGAGCGTGACCGGCGCGAGCAGGAGCGAGCTCAGGTCCCGCCTCCTGGCGGGCATTCCGGGCTGGTACTCGCCCGGGCTCCACCTCGTCGTCCCCACGCTGGTGGCGCTCGGCGTCGCGTCGGTCGCCCTCCACCTCCTCCAGGGCGTGACCGCCTGGCAGCTCGCCTTCGTGCCACCCTTCCTCCTCGCCGGCAACGCCGTCGAGTGGCACGTGCACCGCGGCGTCCTGCACCGGCGGGTGCGCTTCCTCGAGACGCTGTACCTGCGCCACACGCCGATGCACCACGCGGTCTTCGTGAGCGAGGACCTCGCGATCCGGGACCGCCGCGAGGTCCGGCTGGTGCTCCTCCCCGCGCTCGCCTTCACGGGGCTGGTCGCCCTCACGGCGCCGCTCGCGATCGCGCTCGCGGCCCTCGGGCAGCGGAACCTCGGGCTCCTCTGGGTCGCCTCCGCGGCGCTCTACCTGCTCGCGTACGAGTGGTTGCACCTCGCTTACCACCTGCCCCAGGACTCCCGGGCCGGCCGCCTCCCAGGCGTCGCGTCCCTGCGCCAGCACCACCAGCGCCACCACGCGCCGCACCTCATGGCGCGCTGGAACTTCAACGTGACCGTGCCGCTCTGGGACCTCGTGAAGGGCACGGTCTGGCGGCCGCACCACGCGCCCGCGGTGCCCACGCGGACGCCGGCGCCCGCGCCCTCCCCGGCGCCCCGCCGCGGCTGAGATTCACTCTCGCGACCGACCTCCGGCGTATGGCCCGCCTGGGTGGTCAGGGTCTTTACAGCCACGGCGAGGTCGGGTAGTTACGCCCGCGACCCCATCGTCTAGAGGCCCAGGACGCTGCCTCCTCAGGGCGGAAACCGGGGTTCGAATCCCTGTGGGGTCAACTGCTTCGACGCCCGGCTCGCCCTCGAGCCGGGCGTTCTTTCATGGCTTTACAGCGCATCCCCCGGAGGCTAGGTTCCCGACCCCCCGGCCCCATCGTCTAGAGGCCTAGGACACGGCCCTTTCAAGGCTGTAACCGGGGTTCGAATCCCCGTGGGGTCACTCCGAAGCACCGCGCGCCCGGCCGGGAGGCCGGGCGTCGTCGTCTCAGCGCTCGCGCGTCCAGCGCAGCGCGAAGGCGACCAGGAACTCCGCCTCCTCCCAGGTCGCGGGCATGAAGTGCGCGACGAGGAGGCGCGCCGCGGCGCGGGCGTCCTCGTCCTCGCCGGCCTCGAGCTCGCGCAGCTCGGCGAGCGTGAAGAGCGACCGGACGGTGGCGACCGCGCCCTTGCGGTCGCCGGCGAGCAGGAGCTCCCCGGCGCGCTCCGCGGTCTGCTTGCGCTCCTTCGCGTCCACCTCGGCATTCTACCCTGCATGCGGCCGCTCGCGCGCCGTCGGAGGCGCCGCTAGGATGCCCCCACCATGAAGAACCGCCTCGCCTACGGCGCCGGGCTCGTCCTCGCCGGCCTCCTCCTCGCGGCCGGCGCCGGCGTCCTCTACGTGAAGAACGACCCCACCGAGGCCGAGGCCGCCGCGCAGGCGCTCCGGGCCGCAGGCGACTCGATGAAGGGCCTCCTCGCGGGCAAGGGCTTCGAGCCGCGCGACCTCGAGGCCGAGCGCGCCCGCAACCGGCGCATCGCCGTGGGGCTCGGCTTCGCCGGCCTGTTCACGGCCGGCCTGGGCGTCGCGCGGGCCGCCCGCCGGTAGCCGCCCTCCGTACGGCTTCGTGACGGAATGTCCGCCCGGGAACGCCCGGCGGTGCCCGTGCGTCTTCCCCTCCGAACGCCGCGCAACGCCCGTCCGGAGGCCCCGTGCACCGCCCAGCCCTCGCCGTCGCCGCCACCGCGCTCCTCGCCTCCGCCGCCCCGGCGCTCGCGGGCGAGCCCGCCGTCGTCTACGTGCCCTCCGAGCCGCGCCTCCTCGTCGCGGACGGCGGCCGCCCCTTCGTGCTCCTCGAGTCCGCCATCGCGCGGACGACGGCCGGCGAGCCGGTGCTCCGGCTCACCTACGTGGCCTCGACGCACCGGGAGGCCGCGCTCGCCGACGACGCCGCCACCCGGGCGCTCGGCGCCGCGGTCGCGCTCCTCGAGACCGTCGCCCCCGCGCTCTCCATCCCGGTCGAGAAGGCCGAGGTGACCGCCGTGTTCGGCGCACCCGGCACATGGGGGATCGGCATGCCGATCCGGGTGATCCGCGCCGACGGCGGCTGGTCGAGCGCGCGCCTCGGGGAGGGCTACCCGGTGCTCCTGCCGCCGCTGCCCGAGCAGGCCGAGCGGCTCGTCGCCTCGGCCGCGGAGGCGTACGACCTCGAAGCTCCCGCCGCGCTCCAGGACACCAGGAGGTGACTCGCACCTGAGAGCGCCGGCGAGGGACGGATCCGGGGCGGGGGAACCAGGGAGCCCCCGCCCCGGGTCGCAACACCCTTTCACGCTCCGCCGACGGCGGAACGCCGCACCTCCCCGGACCCCCTCCCCCGCTAGGATGCGCCCCCGCTCGAGGGTCACGAGGGAGGCGCCGCCGTGTTCACCGCTCGTCAGGACGAGGAGTGCCTGCGTCGCACCGCGGAGCTCCCGGACAACATCGCCGACCGCGTGGCGCTGCACGCCCGCACCGACCCCGAGGGGCTGGCGCTCATCGAGCACGACACCGGCGCGACGGTCACCTGGCGCGCCCTCGATCGCGCCGCGGACGCCTTCGCCGCGCGCCTCCTCGACGACGGGTTCCGGAAGGGCGACGTCCTCGCGACGAGCCTGCCGCTCCTCAAGGAGCACGTCTTCCTGCTCCTCGCCTGCTACCGGGTCGGCGTGATCCTCGCGCCGCTCGACCTCAGGCTCCAGGCCGGGGAGCTCCGCGCGGCCCTCGAGAAGCTCCGCCCCCGCGGTTACCTCTACGCGGGCGCGCCGCAGCTCATGCCGGTGCTGCGCGAGGTGGCCGGGACGATCCCCGGCGTCGCGCGCTGGGTCCAGTTCCAGAAGACGGCGGAGAACCTCCTCCCCGGCGCGGTGTGGGTGAAGGACTGGGTGAGGGGCATCGCGCTCCGGTACCTCCGGGCCCGGCTCACCGGCGCGGTCCGGCGGGCCCGCCGGGCCGTGGGGAAGCGCGACGGGTGCCTCGTCATCTTCACGACCGGCTCGACCGGCTCGCCGAAGGCCGCCCTCCTCTGCCACGAGGGGATCCTCGTGCAGAACGTCGCGCTCTCGGTCGGCTTCGACCTGCGCCCCACGGACCGCCTGCTCGTCAACCTCCCCCCGTCGCACGTCGGCTGCACCACCGAGCTCCTCGGCACCGCGCTGTACCGCGGCATCACCTCGGTGCTCCTGCACGTCTTCGACGCCGGGAAGAGCCTCGACGCCATGGAGCGCCACCGCGTCACGATCCTCGGGCAGATCCCCGCCCTCTTCAACCTCGAGTGGCGCCACACCACCTACGCCGCCCGCGACCTCTCGAGCGTGCGCGCGGCGATCTACGGCGGCCAGGGCGTCCCGCGCGCGTTCCTCGAGCAGCTGCGCGGAATGGCCCCCGCCATCGGCACCGGGCTCGGGCTCACCGAGACCTCCGGCTTCTGCACGTACACCGCGGTGGGCGCGACCACCGACGACCTCGCGCGCGGCATCGGCTGGGACCAGCCGCGCTGCCCGCTCACCGTGCGCGCGCCGATGCGCGAGGACGGCACGGCAGGCGCCGCGCTCGCGCCGGGGGAGGTCGGCGAGCTCTGCTTCGAGGGGCCCCAGCTCTTCCTCGGGTACCTCCACGACCCGGAGGCCACCCGGCGGGCCGTCTCGACCGACGGCGTGCTCTACACCGGCGACCTCGGCGCGTACACGCGCGAGGGGGGCCTGCGGCTGTCCGGCCGGGCCCGGCTCGTCGTGAAGCCGAAGGGCTACCAGGTCTTCCCGGGCGACGTGGAGGAGCACATCCTCCGGGCCCTGCCCGGCCGTGCGGCCGCGGCGGCGATCGTCGGCGCCGAGCACGCGGTGTACTCGGAGGGCATCGTGGCGTTCGTCGAGGCGGCGCCGGGCGCGGACCTCACCGCCGACGAGGTCGCCGGCGCGTGCGGAGACATCGCGTCGTACGCCAGGCCCGGGCACGTCGAGGTCCTGCCCCAGGGCGGCATCCCGCTCAACCGGGTGGCGAAGACCGACTACCTCGCGCTCCGCGAGCGGGCCGCGGCGATCGTCGAGCGGCTGCGCGCCGAGGGCCGGTGGGACGCGCGGCGGACGAGGGCCTGACGCGTTACACTCCGCGGCATGGACAAGCCCACGATCATCTACTTCGCCGCCCGCGGGCGCGCGGAGATCATCCGGCTCGCGCTCGCCGAGGCCGGCGTCGAGTGGCAGGAGCACCCGATCGGCAAGGGCACCCCGCCCCTCGGCGGCCGCCCCACCGACTTCGCCGCGCTGAAGGCCACCGGCGACCTGCCCTACGAGGCCGCGCCGGTCTGGGAGGAGCCGGGCGGCCTCCGGCTCGCGCAGAGCGCGGCCATCGCCTACCACGTCGGCCGCGCACACGGCCTCCTCGGCCGCACGCCGCTCGAGAACGCGCGCTGCGACGAGCTGTGGGGCGCGGTCGAGGATCTGCGCCTCGAGCTCCGGAAGATCCCGAACGCCGCCCCGGAGAAGCGCGCCGCGGTGCGCGAGGAGCTCGCGGCGGTGTCGATCCCGCGCTGGCTCGGCTTCCTCGAGAAGACGGTCGAGCGGAACGGCTCGAAGGAGGGCTTCGGCGCCTGCGACGTGCTCACCGTCGCCGATCTCGCGCTCTGGTACGCGCTCGAGCTCGTGCGCGACAACGGCCTCGGCGCCTCGCTGCCGCGCTTCCCGCGCCTCTCGGCGCTGTTCGAGAAGATCGCGCGCCGGCCGCGCATCGCGGCGTACCTCGCGTCCCCCCGGCGGCCCGCCTTCGTGCCGCTGCCGCGCTGAGCCGCGGGCCCGTGAGACACCGGTTCAGGTGGGCCCGCGCCGGTGTTCTGAACTTCCCCGAAAATTCACCGCAGGTTCAAGGAGATGCCTCGAGCGTCCCTCGGTCCTGCGACGGGATCCCGTGACTCCGATCAAGGGATACTGCACCTACACGAGCGAACATCCGTTCAATCGGATGACTACGCAGTTCGGGTGACCCGCGGCGGACGGGCCTTCGAGGCGACGTGAGCGACTTCTTCGAGCATCCCAGGGGCTTCGACGTGGGCGTCGTCATCGGCGCCGCCCGCGACCGGGATCGCGTCGAGATTCTCCAGGCCATCGATCAGCTCCCGGCCGGCCGCCCCCACGTGCTCGCCCTCGCCCCCGACCTCGCGCAGGTGCTCTCGCAGGACCCGCTGCGGCTGCCCGTGGTCGGCGACCGTGAGCTCGTGTCCTTCAGCTGGGAGCTGCGCCCGGCCTACTGAGGCGCCGGTGCGCGGTCCCTCCGCGCGGTCCGGCCTCACCTCCGGAGCACGAAAAGGCAGCGGCGCGGGCTCCCGGAGGAACCCGCGCCGCGCGCTTCACGCTCCGTGGCGGGCTAGTAGCTGCCGCTGCGGCGGTTGACCTGCGGCGAGTTGTTGATCGTGCAGGGGGACGTGCTCGTCCCCGCGCGGAGCGACGTGGTGCCGTTCGTCGAGCAGGGCGCCGGGTGCGTCGGCGGCTCGGTGCCGCGCAGCGTGTTGGTGATGACCCCACCGACCTCGATCGCGGAGACCGAGCTGTCGCCGATGAGCGTCACCCGCGTCTCGGCGGCGAAGCAGTTGAGGAAGACGTCCGTCACGTTCGCCGCGTTCGGGGTCGCGTACGCCTGGAACGTGAGCACCACCGAGACGGGCGTCTGGCTGATCTCGAGGGCGTTGTTGGCCCCGATCACGACGACCGGCGGGATGAGGGCCTCGGCGTGGGTGTACCGGCCGGCCGGGCTGTCGAGCGAGCACGTCAGTGTGCGCGCCGAGTTCGAGGGCGCCACCTCCGCGTTGGCCACCGCGGTGATGAAGTAGTTCTTGCCGACCTCGAGCGTCAGCGCGGGCGTGATGCCCTTGTTCTCGAGCACGGGCGGTCCAGACGACCAGTACGCCGTCGTCGCGCCGCCGCCGGTGCCGGGAGGGCCCTGCGGACCGGTCGGGCCGATGGGGCCGGTGGGGCCCGTCGCGCCGGTGTCGCCCTTCGGACCGGTCGGGCCGATCGCGCCCGCGGGGCCGGCCGCGCCGGTGTCACCCTTCGGGCCGGTCGGACCGGTGGCGCCGGTCGCGCCGGGGAGACCATCCGCGCCGGCGGGGCCCATCGGGCCCTGCAGGCCGGTCAGGCCCTGCGGGCCGGTCGGGCCAGCGGGACCCTGGATGCCCTGCGCGCCCGGGGCGCCGGCCGGACCGGCGGGCCCCTGCGCGCCGGCGGGGCCCATCGGGCCCACGGGGCCGGGGAGACCGTCGACGCCGGCGGGGCCCATCGGGCCCTGCAGGCCGGTGTCACCCTTCGGGCCGGCAGGACCGGCGGGGCCCGCGGGGCCCTGCGGACCGGCCGCACCCTGCGGGCCGGGAGGACCGGCGGGACCCGGAGGGCCCTGCACCGGCAGCTGCATGAAGAACTCGGTGCGCTTGCACTCGAGGGCGCCGCCCGCCGTGCACATCTTGCCCGGGATCGCGCCCGGGTAGGTCGGGTAGCCGAGGAGCGTCGGGTCGCAGCCCGCCGGGAACCACGGCGGCACGATGCGCGCCTTGCCGTTCTCCTTGTGGTAGCAGACGAAGACGATCTCCGGCGGGTTCTCGTACGGCGGGACCCAGTCGCCATGAGGATCGCAGTTCTCGTCCTCGTCGTGGTCCTTGTCGTCCTTGTCCTTGTCGTCGCCCGAGCCGGAGTGGCCGCTGCCCGAGGTCGTCGTGGACCGGGTCCCGAAGAGCTTGCCGAAGTTGATCGCGTGCGCGGGTCCGCTGGAGAGCGCGAGCGTGAGCACCGCGGCGATGAAGTGGATCGGCCTCATGGTTCCTTCCCCCGGCCCAGGGAGTGGGCCGCACCCGTTTTCACCTGGGGTGGTGTACGCGGCGATTCTACAGGAGCCGACCGGTCGGCGTCTCGAACCCAGCCTCCTTCTTGGGGGTGGAAGTGCGCGACGTTCGGCCGCTGTCCCACGCTGTGGAGACGCATCCGGCAAATCCGGAAAGGTGCGTCCCCGCCCTCCACGACACGCGCCTTGACCGGGCGTAGGATCCACGGCCGGTGATGCGCCCGATGCCCTCCCGCCCCCTCGCCGCACTCGCCCTCCTCGCCGCGTCCGCCGCGTGCGAGGCCGAGCGCGTGCCCGTGAGGACCGCGCCGCCGGGCGGCCCGGATCTCGCGATCGCGACGGCCTACGTGGTCCAGTCCACGCAGACGCCGGCGTTCGACGTGCCGCTCGTCGCGGGCAAAGACGCGGTCGCGCGCGTCTGGGTCACCGCGACCGGCCCGGCGACCGCGGCGCCGCTCGTCCGCGTCAGCGTCTACGAGGGCGCGACGCTCGTCGGGATGATCGCGGTGCAGCCGCCGGGGCCGTCGGTGCCCTCCGCGGTCGACGAGGGCACCCTCGCGTCGTCCTGGAACGGCGCGATCCCCGGCGCGCTCATCAAGCCCGGCCGCTCGATCCTCGTCGACGTCGACTCCGACCGGAAGATCCTCGAGACCGACGAGTCCAACAACGCCTGGCCGCTCTCCGGCGCGCCGCGCCCGCTCGACGTCGCGACGGTGCCGCCGCTCAGGATGCGGATCCTCCCGGTGAAGACGCCCGACGGGCTCACCGGCAACGCGACGGCCACGAACCTCGCCTACTACACGACGCTCCTCCAGCGCGCCTGGCCCCTCGCCACCGTCGACGCGACCCTCGGCAGCACCTTCTCGGCCTCCTCCTCCGCCGTCGCCGACGGCACCGGCTGGGGCACGATCCTCTCGGAGGTCTCCGCGAAGCGCGCCGCCGACGGCTGGACGGGCTACCTCTACGGCGCCATCGCGACCAGCTACGGCGGGGGCGTCGCGGGCATCGGCTACGTGCCCGGCACCACGGCCATCGGCTGGGACAAGATGAAGGCCGGCGATCCGGCGGGCTCCTCCTCGAGCGGCGTGCTCGCCCACGAGGTCGGCCACAACTTCGGGCTCAGCCACGCCCCCGGCTGCAACGCGGGCGGCCCCGATCCGAACTACCCCTACGCCGGCGCGGTCATCGGCGCGTACGGCCTCGACGTCGCGACGGGCGCGCTCAAGACGCCCGACATGCACGACCTGATGGCGTACTGCTCGAACAACTGGGTCTCCGACTACAACTACCGGAAGGTCCTCGGGACGCTCCGCACCACGGGGCTCGCGGCGGAGGAGCCGCCGCCCGACGCCAGCGCGCCGCAGGCGAGCGCCGGGTCCTCGCTCCTCGTGTGGGGCCGCGAGGAGCACGGCGTGCGGACGCTCGAGCCTGCCTTCCACCTGCCCGTGGCCGCGCGGCCTCCGCCGCCCGGGCCGGAGCGGCTCACCGGCCTCGACGCGGAGGGGCGCGCGCTCTTCTCGGTGCCGTTCGCGCTCGCCGACGCCACCTGCGCGTCGGGCCCGGGCGCGGGCTTCGCCTTCACGGTCCCGCTCGACGCCGCCGACGCCGCGCGGCTCGCGACGCTCCGCTGGGACGCCGCGGACCGCCCCGCGGTCCTCCGCGCCCAGCGCGCGCCCGCCGCATCCGGCGCGGCAGGGCCCGGCGCGGCGCCCTCGGTCCAGCGCGCCGCGGGCGGCGCGGTGCGCGTGACGTGGAGCGCCGAGCCCGCCGAGGTCGCGATGTTCCGCGACGGCGCGACGGGCGAGGTGCTCGGGTTCGGGCGCGGCGGCGCCGCGGAGCTCGTGCCGGCGTCCGGCGTCCTCGAGCTGCGCCTGCCGGCGGGCGGCGCCCCGCGCGTCCACGCCCTCGCGGCGGCTCAGTCGCGGTAGCCGTAGCCGCCGGTCGACACGCTCCGGACCCGCCCGTCCTCGAAGACGAGCACGCGCAGGAACTGGTGCGGCCCGAGGTTGTAGATCCACTGCTCGAGCCGCACCGGCCGCCGGGACACGCCCGCGATCGTCTGGGTCGTCACCACGACCGGCATCGAGCGCGCGCCCTGCCAGGCGCGCAGGTCCGCCGGCTGCCCGCAGCGGGCGAGGACGTCGGCCTTCGTGTCGCCCACATGGAAGTTCGGCTCGCACCTCGAGACCGGAGGCCGCGGCTCGGTCATCGGCGGGAGCCCGTGCCCGTACCCGCCGCGCGCGATGCCCACGATGACCCCGTTCCGGAGCGTGACGAGCATGAGGAAGCTGTTCGTGCCGAAGTCGTAGGTCCACTGCTCGAGCTGGTCGCTGGCGCGGACCACCTCGCCGACCCCGGCCTTCGTGTCCACCGCGACCGCCTCCTGCTCGTCGGTCCACCGATCGCGCAGCGACGGCGGGCCGCACTTGCCGAGGAGGTCGACGGAGAGGTCGCCGAGGCTCACGATGCCGCCGCCGCAGCGCATGCTGCCGTCGTCCGCGCGCACGGCGGGCGCGAGCACCAGGGCGCAGAGCAGGAGGGCGTGAGAGGGCCGCATGGAGGGCCAGCTCACGGGGCCGCCGCGCCGGACGCCACCCGCGCGGCCCCGAGCCGCCGCTCGAGGGCCCGGGCCTCGACGACGCCCGGGAGGTCCGGGTCCGCCTTCTTCCAGAGCGCGAGGAGCTCGGAGAGCCGCTCGCGGGCGAGGGTGCGGTCCCCGGCCGCCTCGTGCGCGACCGCGAGGCGCAGGAGGATGCGCGGGTAGAGCGAGACGTAGTTGCCGTCCTCCTGGCCAGGGGGCGTGCCGCGCGCCTTCTCGAGGTACGCGATGGCGTCGGTGGCGCGGCCGGACGCGGCGAGGAGCTCGCCCAGCGTGACCCGGCTCACGTACACCGGATCGGGCGGCGCGCCCTCCGCGGGCCCGCGCAGGCTCCGCTCCGCCTCGTCCGGGTGACCGGCGGCGAGCGCGAGCGCACCCTCGAAGAAGTTCCGGGCCCCTTGCGTGAGCCTCGCCCACCCCGGCATCGCGAGCACCTCGGCGCGGCGCCGCTCCGCGCCGGCGTGATCGCCCGCGAGGCCGACGGCGATCGCGGCCTGCGCCGCCACGACCGGATCCTTCTCCATGCCGGACGTCTGGATCTCCTGGAGCAAGGCCCCAGCGCGCGCGGGATCGCGGCTGATGAGCGCATACGCGAAGAGGCGCTGGACGCGGTCCCGGGCCGGGGCCTTCGCGAGCCGCTCCCGGCTGAGCTTCTCGGCCTCCTTGAGGCGGCCCTGGAACGTGAACACCGCCTCGAGCGCCTCCGAGGGTCCGCGGGAGGCCTTGTCGGCGTCGCCGGCGACGCCGGGCGGGATCGGCACCTTGAGCGCGGCGCGGGCGCGGGCCTCGGCCTCGTCGACGCGCCCGTGGCGGAGCAGCCAGGTGATCATCGGCGGCGGGTCGTACGCCGGGCCGCCGACCTCGTGGAAGAGCCGCTGCGCCTCGTCCACCCGACCGGCGACGAGGAGCGCGCGCCCGTAGGCCATCTTCGCCTCGGGCGTGCCCGCGACCTCGGCCCACCGCTTCGACCACCGCAGCACCTCCTCGGTCCGCCCGAGCTGGGCGTTCGCGCTGACGAGGTGCTCGAGCACGAGCCGGTAGTCGGGGTCGAGCGCGATGGCCTTCTCGAAGTAGGGGATGGCGCCCGCCGGGTCGCCGACGTGGAAGCGCTGGTCTCCGGCCCAGAAGACGGCGTCCTTGTCCTGGGGGTACGCGCGGGCGGCCTCGTCGCGCAGGCGGCGGGCCTCGTCGTTGCGGCCGTCGGCGGTCGCCTTCCAGGCGAGGAGCCCGAGCCGCTCGCGCTCCGGGAGCCGGTCGGCGAGCCGCACCGCCGCGTCGAGCCGCTGGCGGTCGCCCTCGGCGTCGGGCCCCTCGAGCCCGCCGAGGCCGAGCGGGTGCGTCCAGGAGTCGAGCACCGTGCGGGCGTAGTGGGCGAGCGCGAACGCGGGATCCGCGGCGAGCGCCGCCTCGAGCTCCTTCCGCGCGCCGTCGAACTGGCGCAGATCGATGTTCCGCCGCGCGTTGAAGTAGTGCTCGTAGGCCTCGAGGTTGCTCGTCGTGAGCTCGGCCACGGCGCGCTTCGTGCCCTCGGCCTCCGAGGGCCCCGGCCGCAGCCGGTCGCGGGTCGCCCGCGCGAGCCGGTCGATGAGCTCCGGCACGCTCGCCTTCCCCTTCGCCTGCTCCTTGAGCGTGAAGAGGTACTCGTTGGTGGCCGGATCGAGCGCGCGCAGCTCGATCGCGTAGACGTCGTCGAAGCGGTGCACGGTCGCGAGCAGGAGCGCCTTCACGCCGAGGCTGCGGCCGACCTCGCGCGCGAGCGGCTCGTCGACGATGGCGGGCGGCTCCTTGCCGAGCTGCCGGATCGCGTCCACGAGGCGCGAGCGGGTGAGCACGAGCAGCCGGCGCGACTGCTCGAGCGAGGTCACGAGCATCCCGGAGAGGCCGTCGAGCTCCGGGTCGCTCGTCCCGTTCCGCACGTCGGCCACCGCGACCGGGACCCGCAGGGCCGGGTCGAGCTCCGCCTCCTCCGCGCTCGTGCGGACCCCGCGCCACACGAGCGCCGCCATGGCGATCGCGGCGAGCACGCTGCCGGTCACGCCCACGGCGAGCGCGGCGCGCGCGTGGCTGCGCGCCCCCACCGCGTCGGCCTTCAGGAGGAGCTCGAGCCAGGCCCCGCCGTCGCGCGGCCGGTGATCCGGATCGGGGTGCAGGCCCGCGTCGAGCAGCCGGCGCAGCGGCCCCGGCGCCCGCACCTCGAGGGGCGGCGCCCGGACGGCGTCGAGCGCGGCGGAGCGGCCGTCGTGCACCTCGTAGGGCCGCCGGCCCGCCAGCATCTCGTGCAGCATCACCGCGGCGGCGAAGACGTCGGTGCGCGCGTCCTGCGCCCCGCCGCGGCTCTGCTCGGGCGCCAT
Source organism: Anaeromyxobacter sp. (assembly GCA_046351695.1). GTDB lineage: Bacteria > Myxococcota > Myxococcia > Myxococcales > Anaeromyxobacteraceae > Anaeromyxobacter. The sequence continues at coordinate 188,096 of JAXLYA010000009.1, forward strand.
GTAGCCCGGCGTGCCGCCCTCCGCGCCGCCCGAGCCGAAGACGCGGCTGAGGCCGAAGTCCAGGATCTTCGCGGTGCCGTCCTCGCAGAGGAAGACGTTCGCGGGCTTGAGGTCCCGGTGGATGATCCCGGCGCGGTGCGCGTGGGCGAGGCCGCGCGCCACGTGGATGGCGATGCGGAGCGCCTCGCGGTGCGGCAGCGGCCCGCGACGCAGGCGCGCCTCGAGCGTCTCGCCCCGGAGCAGCTCGAGCACCATCCAGGCGTGGCCGTGGTCGGCGCCGACGTCGTGGACGGTGACGATGTTCGGGTGCTGCAGCTGGGCGGCCGCCTCGGCCTCGCCGCGCAGCATCTCCGGGTCGACGCCCTTGCGCGGCTGGACCGTCTTCAGGGCGACGAGCCGCCCGAGGCCGCCGTCGCGCGCCTCGTAGACGACGCCGAACCCGCCCCGGCCGATCTCGCGCAGCACCTCGAAGCGGCCGACCGAGTCGCCGGGCCGGAGCGGCCGCAGGGCGAGCGGGGCGACCTCCGGGGCGCGGGCGAGCTCCTCGAGGAGCGCGCTCAGCTGCCCGGGCTTCACCGCGGAGTTCTCCGCGGCGGGCGGCGGGGTCGGCGTGACGGGGACCACGTCGGGGGTGCGCTCGATGCCCCGCGCGGTCAGGTCGAACGTCCAGGCGAGCACGAAGGCGACCGGGAATCCGGCCGCGCAGCCGATGACGACGACGCTGATGACCCACTCGGGCAGGTGCAGGCCGTGCACGACCGGCTCGGCGCTCTGGAGCACCGCGAACGCACCGACGCCATAGGCGCCGAGCGCGCGGAACATCCGTCGGCGTCGCAGCTCGTCGTAGAACCGGCGCAACCGCTCCAAATGGCCTCCCGGGGCGGCCATGGTACCGCCGCGAGGAACGCGGGAACAGCAGGGGTTCAGGGGCCCTACGCCCCCGAGCGGGCGTTATTTCAGACCTCCCGAAGGCCGGAACGCACGAACCCCGGGTTCATTCCTGCCGCCCGGCCCCTCCCCCGGCCTAACCGCGCCAGGGCTCGCTGGCCCGGAGCGCGGCGAGGATCGCCCGGGTCGAGGTGGACCGGTTGAGCGTGTAGAAGTGCACGCCCGGGGCACCCCTCCGGAGGAGGTCCGCGCACTGCAGGGTGGCGTGGGCGACGCCGAGGTCGCGCGCGGCGTCGGGGTCGTCCCGGCGCACCGCCATGGCGGCGTGGAGCGCGGGCGGGATCCGGGCGCCGCACATCGCGGTGAACCGTTCGACCTGGTCCACGTTCGTGAACGGCATGATGCCCGGCACGACCGGCAGCTCGATGCCCGCCGCCCGGACCCGCTCGACGAAGCGGAGGTAGTGGGCGTTCTCGAAGAAGAGCTGGGTGACGAGGAAGTCGACGCCCGCCGCGACCTTGAGCTTCAGGTGCGAGAGGTCGCGGGTCAGGTCGCGGGTCTCCGGGTGGCCTTCCGGATAGGCGGCCCCGCCGATGCAGAACTTCCAGCGGTCCGGCCGGGCCCGGATGAAGGCCACGAGGTCGCTCGCGTGGGCGAAGCCGTCGGGGTGAGGGACGAACTCGGCCTTGCCCTTCGGCGGGTCGCCGCGGAGCGCGAGCAGGTTCTGGATGCCGGCCTCGGCGAGCTCGTCGAGGGTGGCGGCGATCTCGTCCTTCGAGGCGCCCACGCAGGTGAGGTGGGCCATCGTCTCCACCTCGCTGTCGCGCTTGAGGCGCTTCACGAGGTCGAGGGTGAGCTGGCGGGACGAGCCGCCCGCGCCGTAGGTCACCGACACGTACGCCGGCGCGAGCGGGCGCAAGGCCTCGACGGTCTCGAAGAGCGCCCTCGTGCCCTCCTCGGTCTTCGGCGGGAAGAACTCGAACGAGAAGACCGGGTCGCCGCGCTCGCGGGCGAAGCGCAGGATGTCGCTGATTCTCACGGGGATCGAGACTACACTCGGCGCCGCCCCCGCGCCATGTCCCGCCCTCGCTACATCACGCCGGAAGGCTTCGCCCGCATCGCGCGCGAGCACGAGCGGATCTGGACGGTCGACCGGCCGAAGATCGTGGCCGAGGTCGAGGCCGCGGCGGCGCTCGGGGACCGCAGCGAGAACGCCGAGTACATCTACGGCAAGAAGAAGCTGCGCGAGCTCGACCGGCGCCTGCGGGAGCTCTCCGAGCGGATGGACGCGCTCACCGTCGTGAAGCCGGCGCCCCACCCGAGCGGCAAGGCGTTCTTCGGCGCCTGGGTGCGGGTGGAGGACGAGGACGGCGAGGAGCGGCGCTACCGGCTCGTCGGGCCGGACGAGTTCGACGTCGCGGCGGGCCTCATCAGCGTCGACGCGCCGCTCGGGCGCGGCCTCCTCGGCCGTGCCGAGGGCGACACGGTCCGGATCGAGCGGCCCGCGGGCACCCTCGAGCTCACGGTGCTCGAGGTGACCTGGGAGCGGCCGGGCGGGGGGTAGCCGGCGCCGCGCCCCCCTATTCGGCGCCGGCGAGGGCGGCGAGGCGCGCCCACAGCGCCTCGGCGCCGGTGCCCTCGAGCGCGGAGAACGGCACCACCTCGCCCCGCTCGAGCCCGAGCGCCTTCGCCGTCCGGGCGAGGGCCGGGGTGCGCTCGCTCTTCGAGAGCTTGTCCATCTTCGTCGCCGCGACCACGACGTCGCGCCCGGCGCCGCGCAGGAACCCGAGCGCGTCGGCGTCGGACTCCGAGGGCGCGTGGCGCGCGTCGACGATGAGCACGACCGCGCGCAGGACGTCCCGCTCCCGGAGGTAGTCCTCGATCATCGAGGCCCAGGCGTCCCGCTCCGCGCGGGACACCTTCGCGTAGCCGTAGCCCGGGAGATCGCAGAGCTTCAGGTGCCGGGCGCGCGCGGCGGCGGTGGCGCGGTAGGCGACGTCGAAGAACTGGAGCGCGCGGGTGCGGCCGGGCGTGGTCGAGACGCGCGCGAGCTTCTTCTTGCGCGTGAGCGCGTTGAGCATCGACGACTTGCCGACGTTGGAGCGCCCGACGAACGCGAACTCGGGCTCTGGCCCCTGGGGCCACTCCTCGGCACGGGTGGCGGTGCGGAGGAACTCCGCGCTCAAGACCTCGACGGGCACGGGCGGGCGGCCTTTCTGGCTGCTTCGGGGGCTACTTCGTGGACCGGGGCGCGGGCGGCCCGCCCGGGCGCGGCTTCTCGTCCCAGTGCTTGATGAGCTGGCGCTTCTTCGCGTGCTCGAAGCGGACGAGGCTCGGGGTGGAGTCGGTGTGGCAGGCGAGGCAGGTCTTCTCGTTCGGGTCGACGAGCCCCACCGCGCGCGCGAGCTCCGCGTCCTTCATCACGTAGCGCGCCGAGTACCTGCCGCCGGCGCCGTGGCACGCCTCGCAGGTCACGCCGGCGAGGCCGTCCTCGAGCTGCGGCGCGTGGCAGGAGAGGCAGCGGGCGTCGGTCCGGCCCTTCCCGGTGAGGCTGTCCTGGGCGCGCGCGTGCGGGCCGTTCTTCCAGGCCTCGTAGGCGGCGGGGTGGCAGGCCTTGCAGGTCTCGGGGCCGACCGTGTCACCCGCCCGCGCCGGGCCCCCGGCGAGGAGGGCCAGGGCGGCCAGGGCCGCCACGGCGGCGTGCAGGTTGACCTCGGGACGGACGCTCACGGGGCACGGAGTATAATGCCGCATGGTTTCCGTAAAGCCCGGACTCTTCCTCGTGCTCGCGGCGGCGCTCGCCGCCCCCCTGCCGGCGTCCGCCCGGCCCTGGCAGGGCATCCAGCCCGGCGTCACCCCGCTCGCCGACGTCGTCCAGAAGTTCGGCGAGCCCACCACCCGTACGAAGCGGGGCGGCAAGACCGTCCTCGCCTACTTCGGCGACAACGCGCTCCAGGGCGCGAAGCAGGCGCAGTTCCACGCCGACGCGGCCGGGGTCATCCAGGAGATCACGGTCTTCATCACCGCGCAGCTCGACGCCGACACCATCGAGGGCACCTACGGCAAGCCGCCCCAGAAGACCTTCGTCGAGGACACGTTCCAGAAGGTCTGGATCTACCCCCAGGCGGGCGTGACCGTGTACTTCGGCAAGGAGGGCGGGGTCGAGGCGCTGACCTTCACCGCCGGCAAGGCGCCGAAGGCGAGGGACGCCGCGGACGCGCAGCCGGCGTCGGCGCCCCGCCAGGATCACCCGGCCGACGCGGGCGCCCGGTGAGGGTGATCGGCCTCACGGGCGGCATCGCCACCGGGAAGAGCACGTTCGCCGCCGCGCTCCGGACCCTCGGGGTCCCGGTCGTCGACGCCGACGTCCTCGCCCGGCAGGTCGTCGAGCCGGGCAGGCCCGCGCTCGAGGCCATCGTGCGCACCTTCGGCCGGGAGGTCGTGGGCGCCGACGGCACGCTCGACCGCAAGAAGCTCGGCCAGAAGATCTTCGCGGAGCCGCTCTCCCGCCGGAAGCTCGAGGCCATCACCCATCCGGCCATCCGGGAGGCCATGATCGCCGAGACCATCCGCCTCGACGCAGCGGGTCACGACCTGGCGTTCTACGACGCACCGCTCCTGTTCGAGGTCGGGCTCGACCAGGCCATGGACTCGGTCGTGGTGGTCTACGCGCCACGTGCGGCGCAGGTGGCCCGGCTCGCCGCGCGCGAGGGCGCGAGCGAGGCCGACGCGCAGGCCCGCCTCGCCGCGCAGTGGCCCATCGACGAGAAGGCCGCCCGGGCCGACTTCGTCGTGGACAACACGGGCGGGGTGGGGGACCTCGGCGAGAAGGCGTCGCGCCTCGTCGCCGACCTTCGCCGTGGCCTCGGGCGCAGGCTTCCCAACGCGCCGCCCGTGCGTTATTGACCGTTCGTGGCGGTGACCCCCGAGCGCGTCGTCTTCGTGACCGGCTACCCCGGCTTCATCGGGAAGCGGCTCGTGCGCCGCCTCGCCGAGCAGGGGCGCGGCCGCGAGCGGATCTTCGTGCTCGTGCAGAAGAAGCACCTCGAGGCCGCCGCCGCCGACCTCGAGCGCATGGCCGGCGAGCCTGGCGGCGCCTCGGTCGAGATCATCGAGGGCGACGTCGAGCAGATGCACCTCGGGCTCTCGGGCGTGGAGTGGAAGTCGCTCGCCGCCGAGGTCACCGACGTCTGGCACCTCGCCTCCGTCTCCCGCCTCGAGGCCGACCGGCGCCAGATCCGCCACGTCAACGTCGAGGGCACCCGCAACATCATCGAGCTCGCGCAGCACGCGAGGCGGCTCTCGCGGCTCAACCACTTCTCCTCCTCCTACGTCTCGGGCGACCGGGTCGGCGTCATCCTGGAGGACGAGCTCGCGATGGGGCAGCGGTTCCACAACGCCTACGAGGAGTCGAAGTACCAGGCCGAGCTCCTCGTCCGCCGCGTGATGGGCGACCTCCCCGCGACGGTCTACCGGCCCTCCATCGTCGTCGGCGACTCGCGCACCGGCGAGATCGACCGCTTCGAGGGGCCGTACGCGATGGCGATCCTGCTCGTCGCCTCCCCGGTGGGCGTGCCGCTCCCCCTCCCCGGCGACGCGCTCGCGCCGCTCAACGTCGTCCCGGTCGACTTCGTCGTGGACGCCGTGACCTCCATCGCGCGCAACCCCTCGGGCGCCGGCCGCACGGTGCACGTCGTCGACCCCTCCCCGCTCTCCGCGCGCCGCGTGTACGAGATGATCGCGGCCCGGGCCGGGAAGAAGATCCCCGAGGTCTCCATCCCCGCCCGCGCGTTCGAGGCGGTGATGCGCCTGCCCGGCCTCGAGCGGCTCGCCCGCGGCCACCGCGTCGCGCTCGAGTACGTGAACCACCTCGCCATCTACAACTGCCGCCACCTGCTCGAGCTCCTCGAGGGCACTGCCATCCAGTGCCCGCCGATCACCGACTACCTCGACCGGCTCATGGAGTTCGTGCAGGCCACCTTCGCGCGCCGCCGCGACCACGAGGCCGCGCTCGACGTGGACGATCCGCTCGATCCGGCGCCGCCGTCCGACCCGGGGGCGGCGGGATGACCGCGAAGGCTCCGTCCGAGTTCGCCGTCGGCCAGACGTTCCAGGTCGTGCGCGAGGTCGACCCCTACCGGCCGTTCTACTACGCGGCCGCGTCGGGCGACTTCAACCCGATCCACATCGACGCCGCCGTCGGCCGCGCCGCCGGGTACGGGGGCGTGATCCTGCAGGGCATGTGCACCTTCTCCTGGCTCGCCGACGCCTGCGTCGCGTACCTCGGCGCGCCGGAGCGGCTCACGCGGATCAGGGCGCGGTTCACGAAGCCGGTCGCCGCGGGAGACACGCTCACGATCTCCGGCCGCTGCACCGCCCTCGAGGGCGGCAAGGTCAAGATCGAGCTCGAGGTGACGAACCAGCACGGCGACGAGGTCCTGAAGAGCGGCGTCGCCGAGGGCCGCGTGTCCGGAGGCGCCGCGTAGCCCCATGCCGATCGACAAGCGCCACCTCGGCAAGAAGTACGGCCCCTACCGGTTCCACGTCGGCCGCGAGCACGTGCGCGACTTCGTGCACGCCGTCGGCGCCGGCGTCCCCGGCCACGTCTTCGAGACCCCGCCGACCGTCTACCACCCCGCCACGTATCCGGGCGCCGGCGAGGCCGCGCTCGACGTGGTCGCCCCGCCCACCTACGCCGCCGCGTTCGCCATCGAGCCCTTCGCGAAGGCCTGCGGGGATCCGGCCCTCGCCATCAACGTGCTCCGCCTCGTGCACGGCGAGCAGGAGTTCGAGTTCTTCGAGCCCGTGAGGCCCGGCGACGTCCTCGACACCGTGGGCGAGATCACCTCGATCCGCGATCGCGGTCCCCTCGACTGGCTCGAGGTCACCACCACGACCACGAACCAGCACGGCAAGGTCGTCGTGAAGGGCGTCTGGACGGCGATCATCCGCAACTAGCCATCCGCGACGACGGCGCAGATGGGATCGACGGCGTCGCGGATGTACCTGAGCGAGCGGTGAAGCCGGCCCCTCGCCCGCACACCCTGCCCCTCTGCCTCTCCTGGGCCCCTCTCCCTGCGTGAATTTCCGGTTCCCGCCCCCTCGGGAGTCCTCGGACATCCTCGGCAAGCACATCTGCCGAATTCAAGCTGGACCGTCTCGGGGGCGAGCCTCGCCCCACGAGGACGGGCGGAGTACGCTCCCCGCAGTATGAGAAGTATGAGAGCGGTCCTCGCGCTCTTGGGCGCACTGTGCCTCGCGACCTCACCGCAGGTCACTCGCGCGCACCAGGCCTCACCAGGAGAAGGCGTCGCTCGCGTCACGGTGGAGGGCGGTCACTTCGTCGTGTACTTCGGCAACAACCGGACCCTGGAGTGTTTCAAGAAGGTCCTGGACTCCGAGGGGAACATGCTCGAAGAGCGGCTACCCCAGGACTGCGCCATGCGCTTTCCTGGCCCGGAGCTTCCTCAAGGCGTCGCCGGGCCCGCGGTGGAGGCTGCGGGCGAGGTGCTCGCATTCGGAGACGTCCGGCCAGACGTCTTCGGCAATCCGCAGATGCGGCTGGTCCACGAGGAGCGCGTCACCTCCTACCCGCTCTGGGGCTCCGGAGAGATCGGCTACGTGCAGCGCGCAAGCGCGTCGCGCCGCTGGAACGTCCTCCTCGCGACCGAGGCGCTCTCGCCTCTCGATCGGCTCCTGGGGGAACACTGGCCCCTGTCGAGCTTGCACGCGTACACCCCGGATGGCTTCGGTCATCGCTCCGTTCCGCTCGGGAGGATCGCGAGCGTATGGTCGTTCGCCGTCGCCAGCGACCTCGTCGCGGTAGGCGAGACGCGGATCATCGCCTGGTTCTCCGAATACGAGGACGGGCTCTCGTGGAGGGCCGCGCTCTGGCTTTCGTTGTGGAACCCGGACACGGGCCAGTGCGAAACGGTCGAAGTGGGCCGGGACCTCGTCTGGAACACGACCGTCTCGATCGCCGTGCTCGATGGACGGGTGCTGATCGCGCACGCACAGCCCGTGTTCCTGGTCGGTGGGCGCGCCCTCGTGGAGTTCGCCACCGCACTCCGGACCGAACCAAACCCGATGCTGCCGCGACGGGGGAGCATGGTCGTCACGACGAAGCTCGTCCCCCTCCCGGCCTGGGCCCGAGCCCAGTAGTCGCGCCGCGCGACCGGGCCCGCCCGATCCGCCCCCGCAGAACTGGGGCGCTCCGCCCGGTGTCAGCCCCGCCTGATACACATCTGCCGAATTCAAGATGGCACGCCGACCCGCGAAGCCCGCCCAGCGCGACCTCCCCTTCCGCTCGCACGGCGGCCGGAGGCCCGGCGCCGGCCGGCCGCGCAACCCGGACCGGGTGCCCCACGCCGCGCGGCCCAAGGTGACGCGGCACCACCCCGTCCACGTGACGATGCGGACCGTGCCCGGGCTGCCGAACCTCCGCTCCCCCGCGGCCTTCGCGGTCATCACCCGCGCCCTCGAGGGCCTCCGCGAGCGCGGGGGCGCGCGGGTGGTGCACTTCTCGGTGCAGTCGAACCACCTGCACCTCATCGTCGAGGCCATGGCGCCCACGGAGCTCTCCCGCGCGATGCAGGCCCTCTCCATCCGCATCGCGCTCGGCCTCAACGAGACGCTCGGCCGGAGCGGCGCAGTCTTCTCCGACCGCCACCACGTCCGCGTCCTCAGGACCCCACGCGAGGTCCGGAATGCGCTCGTCTACGTGCTCCAGAACGCGCGCCGGCACACGCCGCAGGACCCGGATCGCATCATCGACCCGTACTGGATCGATTCGCGCTCTTCCGGCCGCTGGTTCGATGGCTGGCGCGGCGTCGCGCCCGCCGAGAACACCGAGGGCCTCGTCGACGTGGCGCGCTCCTGGCTGCTCAGGACCGGATGGCGGCGGCACGGCCTCGTCGACGTGGACGAGGTGCCGCCGGCGGCGTTCACGTCCGGGTGATCTCCGCCCTCAGTCCATCGGCTCCGGCTTGCCGGGCGCGTGGAAGCCGGGGACGAGGTAGCCGAGCAGGCGTCGCTGGTGCTCGCTGACGCCCTTCAGCTCGACCCGCCGCCCGGCGGCGGTGAGCTCCGCCACCACCTTCGCGAGCGCCTTGTCGTGGACGACCCGGGATCCCCGCAGGTCGATCACCACCGCGGTTCCCTCCTGGGCGAGGGCCGCCTCGGTGAGCTCCTGCGCCTCCATCGAGTCGAGATCACCTTCGAGCGCGAACGAGCGCTGCTCCTGATCCGTCTTGACCACCATGGCGACCCCCGCCGGCGGCTTGCCTCTCCCACGACCGATCAGGCGCCGGGAAGGGAGCTGGCGTTAAGCCACCCGGGCGGGGCGCGCGACGAACCGCCTCACCCCACCACGTACTTCCGCGCCAGGCACCACGCGGCGAGCGTCATGCCGTCCCAGATCTCGCCGCTCGCGATGCGCGCCTCGAAGTCCGCGACCGTCAGCGGCGCGTTCTCGATGGTCTCGGTCTCCTCGGGGTGCGCGTGCGGGTCGTGCACGAGGCCGCGGGCGAGGAACACGTCGCACATCTCGTCGGTGACGCCGTTCCAGGGGTTGTGGCGGCCGAGGTGGGTGAGCTCGGTCGCCTGCACCCCGGCCTCCTCCGCGAGCTCGGCGCGGGCGGCGGCCTCGGGGGCCTGGCCCTCCTTCACGCCGCCGCCGGGAAACTCGAGGCTCTCCCGGTCGCAGAGGAAGCGGTACTGGTTCACGAGCAGGAGCCGCCCGTCGGCGGTCACCGGGACGACCATGGCGGAGCCGGGGGTGTGGACGTGGTGGTACTCGCCCTCCTTGCCGCCGGGGAGCAGGAAGCGGTCCAGGCGGTACGTCCACCAGGAGTTCCGGACCCGGACCTCGGAGGAGAGCCTCGTCCAGCGCGGGAGCGCCATCTAGACCTTCACGACGCCGTCCGCGATGAGGTTCGCGAGGATGCGCGCGGTGTCGAGGCGCGGCAGGCCGGAGAGCGCGAAGAGCCCCTCGAAGTCGACCGCGCCGTCGATCTGCGCGAGCAGGAAGCCGGCGCGGTGATCGAGGTTCAGCCACATGACCTCCTCCGGCTTGATGGCGAGCCGGGGGACGGCGGTCAGGGCGCCGAGCTTCGACTCGTACATCGAGACGAGGGTGGCCTCGTTCTGCCGCAGGTAGTCGCGCGCCTCGACGTGGTCGGGGTCGACGGTGAGGATCTTCTCGATGAGCTCGAGCGAGCCGGTGAAGTCGCCGAGCGCGAAGAGCTCCTTCGCGGCCTTCAGCCAGAGCTCCACGTCGGTCGGGGGCCCGTGCGCCGGCGGCGGCGACGGGGCCTTGCCCTCCGGCACGAGCGGGCGGAGGTCGGACTTCTCCGCGACCGCGGCGAGGTCGAGGCCGCCGCTCGGCTCGTCGGAGAGCACGATGGTCGCGCCGGAGGGGCCGTCGTCCCAGGGCGAGGGCGCGTACTCTGCGTCGTCGTGGGCGGGCACCGGGAGCATCGGGGTCGGGTGCGAGCCGGGGCGCACCGGCGGCTCGGCCGCGAAGCGGTCGTGGGCCGGCTCCGGGAGCGGCGGCTCCGGGAACGGCGCGGGCTCGGAGAACGGGGCCGGATCCGCGAACGGCGAGGGCGCCGGCTCCGGCGCCGCGGCGTACAGGGTGCCCGGCACCGGCGTGGGCGCGAAGAGGATCTCCTCGAGCGGCCGGTTGGGCTTCACCGCGCCGGGCTCCACCGCGAAGGGCGAGGGCGCCGGCTCCCCGGCGAACGGTCCGGCGTCGCCGCCCGCGGGCGCGGCCGGGGACTGCGCGTCGAAGTCCTTCGGCGCCATCGGCGACTTCGTCGTGAGCTGGCCCACGAAGGCGTCGGAGTCGAGATCGAACGGGAGGGAGCGCTTCTTCGGCTTCGGCGGAGCGGGCAGGCGGAGCTTCGCGCCCGCCACGGGCGCCGGCTGCGGCGGCGCGGCGGCACCGTACGGCTCGGTCGTGGAGGCCGCCCTGGGCTCCGGGCGCGGCGGCGGGGGAGGAGGCGGCGGGGCCTGGCGAGGCGCGCTCACGTCGACGGTGCGCGCCGCGGCGGGCGCGGCCGGCGCGGGCTGCGGAGGAGGCGGGGGCGCGGGGGGAAGCGTGCGCGGGCGCTGCGGCGAGGAGATCGAGGGCGGCGGGGCGGGCGGGGGCGCCGCGGCGATGTCCGGGTGCGTGGCCTGGACGAGGATCAGGTACCCGCGGGCCTTCGCGTTGTCGGGGTCGAGCTCCAGGACGCGCTGGAACACGGCCACCGCGTCCGGGATCCTCCCGGTCACGTACGCGAGCACGCCCCGCTCGATGAGCTCCGCCACCTCGCCCACGTGTCAGCTCCCGGGCGGGATCGGCCCGCCCGACGCGACGCTCTTGAACAGCTGCAGGGTGCGGTCGAGCGAGTCCTCCTCGACCGCGAGCGCGTTCCCGTCGCGGGCCGCCAGGGCCTGGCGCACGCGCGCCACCACCTGGTCGGCCTTCTGGATCGCGTCCTTCCCGAACCGGGTCTTCTCGAGCGCGGCCTCGGCCTGGACGCGCAGCTGGTCGATCTCGCGGAGCAGCCCCTCGATGCGGCTGCGCCTGAGGTCGAACTCCTGGGTGGTCTGCTTGCGCTCGAGGAGCTCGTCGCGCTGCTCGTCCAGGATCCGCTTGAGCTCGTCCTCCGTGAGGCCCGAGGTGGCGGTGACCGTGATCGCCTGCTCCTTGCCGGTCGCGACGTCGCGGGCCGAGACGCCGACGATGCCGTCGGCGGAGATGGCGAAGGTCACCTCGATGGTGACCTCGCCGCGGCGGGCGGGGCGGATGCCGTCGAGGATGAACTCGCCGAGGAGCTCGTTCTCGATGGCCTTCTCGTTCTCGCCCTGCAGCACGGCGATGCGCACCGAGGTCTGGTTGTCGGCGACGGTGGTGAAGCTGTGGGTCTGGCTCGTCGGCACGGTCGTGTTGCGCGGGATGACCGTCGAGAAGTAGCCGCCCACCACCGCGAGGCCGAGGTTCTGCGGGGTGACGTCGAGGAGGAGCACCTCCTCGCCCTTCGGCTGCGGCGCGACGAGCGCGTGCGCCTGGATCGCCGCGCCGAGCGCGACCACCTCGTCCGGGTGGACGCCGCGCGAGGGCTCGCGCCCGAAGTAGTCGCGCACCGCCTTCGCGACCCGCGGCATGCGGGTCATGCCGCCGACGAGGATCACCTCGCCCACCTGCGCGGGCTTGAGGCCGGCGTCCTTGAGGGTCTTGTCGGTCACCGCGACGCAGCGATCGACGAGGTCCTTCGTGAGCTCCTCGAGCTTCTCGCGCGTGCACTGCTTGTCGAGGTGCATCGCCGCCCGCCCCTCCCCCGCCGACACGAGGAACGGGAGGTGGATGGCGGTGGAGGGCGTGGTGGAGAGGTCGCACTTCGCCTTCTCCGCCGCGTCCTTGAGGCGCTGCAGCGCCATGCGGTCCTGGCGCAGGTCGACGCCGGCGTTCTCGCGCGCGAAGCCGAAGGTGAGCCAGTCCATGATGCGGCGGTCGAAGTCCTCGCCGCCGAGGTAGGTGTCGCCGCCGACGCCGATGACGTCGTAGACCGACTTGCCGATGTCGAGGATGGAGACGTCGAAGGTGCCGCCGCCGAGGTCGAAGACGACGACCTTCTTCTCCATCTGCTTGCCGAACCCGTAGGCGAGCGCGGCGCTGGTGGGCTCGTTGATGATGCGCAGCACGTCGAGGCCGGCGATGCGGCCGGCGTCCTTCGTGGCCTGGCGCTGGCCGTCGTTGAAGTAGGCGGGGACGGTGATGACCGCCTTGCGGACCGGGCGCCCGAACCAGGCCTCGGCGTCGGCCTTCAGCTCCGACAGCACGAGCGCCGAGATCTCCGGCATCGACAGGACCTTCCCGCCGAGCTGGACCCGCACGTCGTTGCCGTCCGGCCCCGCCACGAGCTCGTAGGGGAGGTTCTTCCGCGCGTCCTCGACCTCCTTCGAGCCCCAGCGCCGGCCGATGAGCCGCTTCGCGGCGTAGACGGTGTTCTCGGCGTTCGTGATGGCCTGGCGCTTCGCGAGCGCGCCCACGAGCCGCTTCCCGTTCTTCGCCACCGCGATCACCGACGGCGTGAGCAGCTGCCCGCCGCGGTTGGGGATGACGACCGGGTTGCCGTCGCGCACCGTGGCGACCACCGAGTTGGTGGTGCCGAGGTCGATCCCGATGACCGGCTCGAGCTCGCTCATCCGAGGAAGCTCCAGCGCAGCTTCTTCAGCCGCTCCTTCGCGCTGTCCAGCTTGGGATCCAGCTCCACCGCGCGCTCCAGCATCTGGCGGGCCTCCTTCTTCTGGCCCTCGGCCTCGAGCACCATGCCCATCGCCTCGAGCGCGGCCGCGACGCGCGGCCCGCCCTTCATCGCCGCGTCGGCGAACCCGCGGGCCCGCGCCACGTCGCCGAGCGCGAGCGAGGTGCGGGTGGCCGCCGCCGCCGAGCGGACGTGGCCGGGATCGGCCTCGAGCGCCTGCGTGTAGAACGCGATCGCCTCGTTGGGCCGCCCGATGACCTCGGCCGCCCAGCCCTTGTCGTACAGCTCGCCGGCCCGGAGCGCGGCCGCCTTCTTCTTCGCCTCGGTGACGAGCGTCGAGACCTCGCGGTTCGACGGGTCCATCGAGAGCGCGATCTGGAGGTCGTTGGCCGCCTGGTTGAAGCGGCCCTCCTCGAACGCGGCCCGGCCGCGGTCGACGAGCTCCTTCACGCGGGCGACCCGTGCCATGATCGGGTTCGAGCGCGAGAGCCGCGCGCGCCGCTCCTCGGTCCGCCGCTCGTCCTCGAGCCGCCTCGCCTCGAGGGCCGCGCGCTGGTCGGCGGGCGCGCTCACGCGCGCGTACGCTGCGCGGCGGCCCTCGTCGGAGAGCACGTCGCGGGCCTCGGTGACCCGCCGGAACACCCGCTCGAGCCGGGCGCGGTAGGACCCGAGCCGCTTGCCGGCGTAGCGATCCGGGTGGAAGATCTTCACGCGCTCCAGGTAGGCGGCCTTCGCGGCGTCCACCGGCGCGTTCCAGGGGAGGCCCAGCACCTCCCAGTGCGTCGCGGTCTGCGCGGTGCCCTCGAGGTAGAGGATCTCCCTCCTGCGGTCGGCGTCGAGGTCGACGTCCTCCCGCAGCGCGGCCTCATCGAAGGTGAAACCCTTGTAACGGTCCGTGGTCACGGAGGGATCTGGGCTCCAACCCCCACCTTACGGCCCGGATGGACCCCGGTCAACGCGCCCTTCACCTTCGGCACGACCCGCCTCGAGGGTGCAGCCCTGGCCGCGCCAGCGGCCGGTATCACCTGGCAGCGAGCAGCGCCTCCAGCAGGGCCTTCTGGGCATGTAGGCGGTTCTCCGCCTCGTCGAAGATGGCCGACTGGGGGCCCTCGAGGACCTCGTCGGTGATCTCCTCGCCCCGGTGGGCGGGCAGGCAGTGCAGGACGATGGCGTTCTTGCGGGCCCGGGCCATGAGCGCGGCGTCCACGATGAAGTGCTTGAAGACCTTCTTGCGCTGCTCGGCCTCCTCCTCCTGACCCATGGAGGCCCACACGTCGGTGTTCACGACGTGGGCGCCGTCCGCCGCCTCCTCGGGGGTCCGGACGACCTTGGCGTGGCCCCCGCACCGCGCGACCAGCGCCGGGTCGGGGTCGTAGCCCTCGGGGCAGGCGAGGCGCAGCTCGAAGCCGAGGAGCGCGCAGGCCTCGAGCCAGCTGTTCGCCATGTTGTTGCCGTCGCCGATCCAGGCCACCGAGAGGCCGCCCTTCGACAGGGCGTCGGCCCCGAAGCGCTCGGTGATGGTGAGGAGGTCGGCGAGCACCTGGCACGGGTGGGACGCGTCGGTGAGCGCGTTCACGACCGGCACCGACGCCCACTTCGCCATCTCCTCGATCTTGTCGTGGCCGAAGGTGCGGACCACCAGGCAGTCGAGGTAGCGCGACAGCACGCGGGCGGTGTCGCGGATGGGCTCGCCGCGGCCGAGCTGCGTGTCGCGCGGCGAGAGCATCATCGCCTGGCCGCCGAGCTGGTAGGACGCGACCTCGAAGGAGACCCGGGTGCGGGTGGAGGCCTTCTCGAAGACGAGGCCGATGGTGCGGTGCGCGAGCGGCTTCGGGCCGTCCTTGCCGAGCAGCTTCCACTCGGCGGCGCGCTCCACGAGCTCGAGGAGGCCGCTCCGGTCGAGGTCGGTGAGGCGGAGGAAGTCGCGCTTCATCGGGGTGGGCATCTCGCGGGGTCCTCTTCAGGCCTTCCCGGGCGCCGCGGCGATGGCGGCGCCGAGCCGCTCGGCGCACAGGTCGGCCTCGGCGGTGGTGAGGGTGATGGGCGGGGCGACCCGGACGACCTTGTCGCCGATGGCGTTGACGAGGAGGCCGCGCTCGCGGGCGAGCCCCACGACCGCGGCGGCGTCGACGCCCTGGAGCACGACGCCGAGCAGGAACCCGCGGCCGCGCACGTCGGTGACGCGGGGGCCTGCCTTCGCGAGCCTCCCGCGGAGGTGCTCGGCGACCTTCCGGGCCTCCGGCAGGATCCGCTCGATCTCCTGGAGCGCCGCGACGCCGACGGCGGCGCCGAGCGCGTTGCCGCCGAAGGTGGTGGCGTGGCTGCCCGGCGTGAGGTGACCGCCGACCTCCTCGGTCGCGAGCATGGCGCCCATCGGGTACCCGTTCGCGAGCGCCTTCGCCGACGACATGAGGTCGGGGGTCACGCCCTCCGCCTCGTGCGCCCACATCGTCCCGGTGCGGCCGAGGCCGGTCTGGACCTCGTCGAGGAGGAGCAGCGCGCCGGCCTTCCGGGTGAGCTCGCGGGCCTTCGCGAGGTAGCCCGCGGGCGGCGGCATCACGCCCGCCTCGCCCTGGATCGGCTCCACGATGAACGCGGCGGTCTTCGGGCCGAGCGCCGCCTCGAGCGCGGCCACGTCGCCGTAGGGCACGTGCCTGACGCCCGGTACGAGCGGCTCGAACCCGTGGTGGTACTTGGGCTGGCCGGTCGCGGCGAGCGCGAACATCGTCCGCCCGTGGAAGGAGTTCGTGCAGGCGACGATCTCGTTCCGCTCCGGGTGGCCGGCGTCGGCGTGGAACTTGCGGGCGAGCTTCAGCTGGGCCTCGTTGGCCTCCGCGCCGGAGTTGCAGAGGAAGACCCGCTTCGCCCAGGTCGTCGACCGGGCGAGGCGCTCGGCGAGCTCGATCGCCTTCGGGTTGTAGAAGAGGTTCGAGACGTGCCAGAGCTGCCGGGCCTGCTCCTCGAGGGCCGCCACGAGCTTCGGGTGGCAGTGGCCGAGGGAGACCGTGGCGATGCCGGCGATGCAGTCGAGGTACTCCTTCCCCTCGGCGTCCCACACGCGCGCGCCCTCCCCTCGCACCAGCACCACCGGCGCCTGCCGGTAGTTGGGCGTGAGGGCGGACTGCGCGCGCTGGACCAGGGCCTCGGTCTTGTTCATGCGGGCCTTATAGCAGACGCGGCCCGCCGATCAGAGGATGTAGCGCGTCAGATCCTCGTCGTTCGCGATGCCCTCGAGCCGTGCGCGGACCATGGCGGCGTCGACCACGATGCGCTGGCCGCGCAGCTCCGGGCCCTCGAACGAGAGCTGGTCGAGCAGGCGCTCCATGACCGTGTGCAGCCGGCGGGCGCCGATGTTCTCCATGCGCTCGTTCACCTCCGCGGCGATGCGGGCGATCTCCTCGATGGCGTCGTCGCGGAGCTGGACGTCGAGCCCCTCGGTGGCGAGGAGCGCGGTGGCCTGCCGGACCAGGGACGCCTTCGGCTCCGACAGGATCCGGACGAGGTCCTCCCGGCGGAGCGGCTCGAGCTCGACCCGGATCGGGAAGCGGCCCTGCAGCTCCGGGATGAGGTCGGAGACCTTCGAGACGTGGAAGGCGCCCGCCGCGATGAAGAGCACGTGGTCGGTGCGGACCATCCCGTACTTCGTGTTGACGTTCGAGCCCTCCACGATGGGGAGCAGGTCCCGCTGCACGCCGCCGCGGGAGACGTCCGGCCCGTGGCCGCCGTCGCGCCCGGCGATCTTGTCGATCTCGTCGATGAAGATGATCCCGTGGTCCTGGGCCCGGGCGACCGCCTCGCGCACGACCCGGTCCATGTCGACCATGCGGGCGGCCTCCTCGTCGGTGAGGAGCTCCCTCGCCTCCTTCACGGGGAGCTTCCGCTTGCGCTTCTTCGCGCCGCCGCCCAGCGCCGAGAGGATGGGGTTGTTGCCCAGGTTGTTCATCATCTCCTGGAGGCCCTGCGCCATGTCCTCCATGCCGGGCGCGAGGAACGGCGCGGGCATGCCGCCGCCGCGCTCGGTGACCTCGATCTCGACCTGCTCGTCGTCGAGCGTGCCGGCGCGGAGCTGGGCGCGGGCCTTCTCGCGGCCGCCGGCGGCCGGCGGGTGGTCGGGGACCTCGCCCTCCCCGCGCACCTTCGTGACCGCGCTCCGGAACCCGAGGCCGAAGCCCGAGCCGTAGCCGAGCGCGTCGAGGAGCCGGTCCTCGGCGGCCTCGGCGGCGCGCTCGCGCAGCTTCTCCATCTCCTCTTCCTTCACGAGCTTCACCGCCGCCTCGACGAGGTCGCGGACCATCGCGTCGACGTCGCGGCCGACGTAGCCGACCTCGGTGAACTTCGAGGCCTCGACCTTGATGAACGGCGCGCCGGCGAGCCGCGCGAGCCGGCGGGCGATCTCGGTCTTCCCGACCCCGGTCGGGCCGATCATGATGATGTTCTTCGGGAGGATCTCGTCCTTGAGGTCGGGCGAGACGCGCTGGCGCCGCCACCGGTTCCGGAGCGCGATGGCCACCGCGCGCTTCGCGGCCGCCTGGCCCACCACGTGCCGGTCGAGCTCCGCGACGATCTCCTTGGGCGTGAGGTCCTGGGGCTTCACCTAGAGCTCCTCCACGACGAGGTTGCCGTTCGTGTAGATGCAGATCTCGGCGGCGAGCTTCATCGACTCCTCGGCCACCTGCCGCGCGTCGAGCGGCGAGTGCGCGAGGAGCGCCCGGGCGGCGGCGAGCGCGTAGGGACCGCCCGAGCCGATGGCGGCCGCGGCGCCGCCGCCGGGGACGGGGTCGGGCTCGATGACGTCGCCGGAGCCGGAGAGGAGGAGGAGGTGCTCCGCGTCGGCGACGAGGAGGAGCGCCTCGAGCCGGCGCAGCATGCGGTCGGTGCGCCAGAGCTTCGCGAGCTCGACGGCCGCGCGCGGCAGCGAGCGCGCGTGCTCCTTCAGCTTCTTCTCGAAGGCCTCGAAGAGCTGGAACGCGTCGGCGGTCGCCCCCGCGAAGCCCGCGAGCACCTGCCCCTCCGCGAGGCGCCGCACCTTCCTGGCCGTCGCCTTCATGACGGTCTTGTCGAGGGTGACCTGCCCGTCTCCGGCCATGGCCACCCGGCCGGCCTTCTTGACGCAGAGGATCGTCGTCGCGTGGAAGGACTCCATCCGCCTCAAGTAGCGCGCGGCGGGACGGGGGGCAACGACCTCGCTGACCTTCTCAGTTCGTCCCGACCCCTCGTCTTCGCCCTGCCTGCGGCACGGCTACGCTCGTGGCGAACGGAGAACGGGGACGCTAGGTGCGGCCTTTCGCCCTCGGGTGCGCGGAGTCGTAGACCTCCGCGAGCCGCTTCCAGTCCAGGTGGGTGTACCGCTGCGTCGTCGAGAGCGAGGCGTGGCCGAGCAGCTCCTGGATCCCGCGCAGGTCTGCGCCGTTCCCGAGGAGGTGCGTCGCGAAGCAGTGGCGGAGGACGTGCGGGTGGACGTGGCGCGGGAGCCCGGCCTCGAGCGCGCGACGCTCGAGGCGGCGGGCGACCGAGCGCACCGAGATGCGCCCGCCGTCCTTGTTGAGGAAGAGCGCCCGTCCGGGCTCCGCGCCCGGCTGGAGCGCGAGCGCGGGCCGGCCGAGGTCGAGCCAGCGGTGGATGGCCTCGGCGGCGGGCCGGCCGAACGGGACGATGCGCTCCTTGCGGCGCTTGCCGAGCACCCGCACGAGCTTCCCGCCCAGGTCCACGCCGTCGAGCTCGAGCCCCACGAGCTCGGCCACGCGGAGCCCCGCGCCGTACATGAGCTCGAGCATCGCGTGGTCCCGGAGCGCGAGCGGGTCCTTCGCGCCCTTCGGGGCCTCGAGCAGCGTCGCGACGTCCGCCTCCGGCAGCACCTCCGGCAGGAGCTTCGGCCGCCGCGGCGCCTTCACGCTGCGCGCCGGGTTCCCGGGGGCGAGCCCCTCCCGGACGAGGAAGCCGTAGAAGGTCCGGAGCGCCGAGAGCTTGCGGCCCAGGGTCACCGGGCCGGAGTCGCCGGCGCAGTGCGAGAGGAACGCGCGGACGAGCGCCGGAGACGACGGCACGACCGGCGCGCCCTGCTCCCGGAGGAAGGCGGCGTACTGGCCCAGATCCGTGAGGTAGGCCTTCTGCGTGTGGGCCGACGCGCGCTGCTCGTTCGCGAGGAACGCGGCGAACCGGACGAGCTCCGGGGGCGGCGCAGGCGGGGTCGGCTCGGCCGGGGTCACGCGGAGGATGGTCCCACCGGGCCGGAGCCGGGACCAGTTTTCCGGCCGGCTGCCCGTGCCCGTCCGGGCCGTCCCTCGACCACGCGCCCGGGTGTCCGCACCGGGATGCGCCTACGCCCGCTCGCCTGCCTGCTCCTCGCGCTCGCCGCCCCGCCCGCCGCCGCCACCTTCCACCTCACCCAGATCGTCGAGGTGTTCCCCGGGTCCGCCGCGAACCCGCAGGCGCAGTACGTCGTGATCCGGGCCTACGCCGCGGGGCAGAACCTCGTCGGCGGCCACAGCGTCACGGTGTACGGCGCGGACGGCGCCTCCCTGGGCTCCTTCGCCTTCCCGGGGATCGTCGCGAACGGCGCCGACCAGATGCGCATCCTCGTGGCGACGCCGCAGGCCGTGACGCTGTTCGGGCTGCCCGCCGCCGACCTCGCCATGACGCCCGTGCTCCAGGCCGCCGGCGGCAAGGTCTGCTTCGAGACGATCGACTGCGTGGCCTGGGGCTCGTACGCGGGGGCCGACCCTTCCGTGGGCACCCCCTTCAACTCCCCGGCGGCGCCCGCCGCAGGCACGGCGGCCCGCGGCCTCGTGCCGGGCCGCGCCCTGGTCCGGCGCCTCGACGCCGGCACGCCCGGGGTCCTCGACTTCCAGGACGACACGAACGACAGCGCCCACGACTTCGCCCTCGGCGCGCCCGCGCCGATGAACAACGCCGGTCAGGCGGGCACGGCCCCGACGTCCACTTGCGGCGACGGCGCGGTCACCGGGCTCGAGGGCTGCGACGACTCGAACACCACCTCCGGCGACGGCTGCAGCGCGACCTGCCAGCCCGAGTTCTGCGGCGACGGCGCGAAGACCGGCGCCGAGACCTGCGACGACGGCAACCCGGTCTCCGGGGACGGGTGCGACGCGAACTGCAAGCCCACCGGCTGCGGCAACGGCGTCGTCACCGCCGGCGAGGCCTGCGACGACGGGAACCTCGTCTCCGGCGACGGCTGCGACGCGAACTGCACGGCCACCGCCTGCGGGAACGGGGTCGCCACCGCCGGCGAGGCCTGCGACGACGGAAACCTCGTCTCGGGCGACGGCTGCGACGCGAACTGCACCCCCACCGGCTGCGGGAACGGCATCGTCACCGCGGGAGAAGCCTGCGAGCCGCCGGGCGTGGGGCACTGCTCGGCCCAGTGCCAGCTCGTCTGCCTCGCGGCCGCCGACTGCGCCGACGCGGACCCGTGCACCTCGAACGAGCGCTGCGACGCCGGGGCGTGCAAGGTGGATCCCACCCCGGTGGACGACGCCGAGCCCTGCACCGTCGACAGCTGCGACCCGGGCGGCGTGCACCACGTCGCGCTCGCCGACGGCACCGCCTGCACGCTCGCCGCGACGCCGGCCACGCGCGCGCTCTGCCACACCGGCGTCTGCGCGGCCTCCACGTGCGGCGACGGGATCGTGGACGCGGGCGCCGGCGAGGTCTGCGACGGCGGCGCGAACTGCACGGCGACCTGCCAGCGGCCCGCGGCGACGCCCCCGAAGGCGAGCGGCGGCGGGTGCGGGGCGGGCGGCGCGGCCGGCGCGTGGGCTGCGGCGCTCGCGGGCGCCGCCCTCTCGCTCGGCGCGCGGCCGCGCCGGAAGAAGACGGCCCCCTGAGCGCGGGCCAGGGAAGCGCGAGCGGGCCCCGTGGGTTGGTCACCAGGCAGGGGCCGCCCCCGCCGGACTTGCGTCACAGCGTCCCGTCCGGGCACTGGGTACGCTCCTTGCTGTCTTCCACGGCGTGCGTGGAGAACCTGGAGACCTGCCCGGAACGATGCCCAGCACGTCTGCGAACTTGCGCCTCGTGAAGGGCGGCCGTGTCGCCCCGGACCCGCCATCGCGTGTCCGGATGGCCGCGGTCCTGGGCCTGCCGCTCCTCGCCGCGTCGCTCTGGACGGCCCGCGCCTGGCGCGCCGGGCCGGACCTCCTGTTCCTGCCCTGGAACCTGTTCCTCGCGCTCGTGCCCTGGGTCGCGGCCCTCGCGGCGACCTCGGCGCGCTCGCGGCTGCTCGCCTTCGCGGCGGGCGGGGTCTGGCTGCTCTTCCTGCCGAACGCGCCCTACCTCGTGACCGACCTCGTGCACCTGCGCGATCGCCCCGGGGTGCCGCACCTCTTCGACGTGGTCCTCTTCGCGACCTTCGGGCTCGCCGGTTCGGTGCTCGGGTGGGACTCGCTCGCGCGCGTGCACCGGCGGATCGTGACGGTCGTGGGGCGCCGCGTCGCCGCGGCCGCGGTCGCCGGCGTGGTGCTGCTCGCCGGGCTCGGCGTCTACCTCGGGCGCTTCGAGCGCTGGAACAGCTGGGACGCGCTCCTCAGGCCCGCGCCGGTGCTCGCGGACCTCGCCTCGGCGCTCGCGTCCCCGCGGGCGGTCGCGTTCACGCTGCTGTTCGCGGCGTACGTCGGGGCCGGGTACGGCTTCTTCCTCGCGCGCGACCTGTGGCCGGGGGCCGAACGGGACGACGGGCCGGAGGGGTGAGCGGTTCCTACCCCGGCGGCAACCGCGGCGGCTCCCCGTCCCCCGGCGTCCGGGTCCCGCCCTCGACCTCGACCACCATGTCGCGCGCGGCGCCCTGCGGCCCCGGGGCCGGGCGCCGGGGCGGCGGAGGCGGCGGGCGCCCGCCGCCGAACAGCGCGCGCAGGAGCCCACCGATGACCGCGACCGCCGCGGCGCCGAGGAAGAAGACCGCGCCGAACGTGAACGCGAAGGCGAGGAGCCCCACCACCGCGAGGACGGCGAGGAGCGTGGGCAGGCAGCCCTGGATGCGGACGACGCGCATGCGGTGCGGAAGGTAGCCGGAACCCCGCCTCGTTGCCATGCGCAACTTGACGTCCGCCCCGGTGATCCGGCAGGCTGGGGACATGGTTGCGACTCGCAACGAACCGGCCGGGGCGCTCCTGCGCGAGGTGGTCCGCCTCCACGCCCGCGCGCAGCGGGACGCGGTGGCCTGCCAGGGCGTCACCGTCGCCCAGTGCCACCTCCTGACCGAGCTCCTGCGGCACGGTCCCGCCACCGTGACGGCGCTCGCCGGACGCCTGGGCGTGCACAAGGGCTGGGTGAGCCGGGGCGCGGCGGAGCTGGGCCAGGAGGGCCTCCTCGCGCGGCAGCCCGGCGCGGACGGCCGCGAGGTCGTGCTCGCGCTGTCCGCCGCCGGGAAGCGCCGCGCCGAGGCGCTCGAGCGCGACCTCGACGCCCACGCCGAGCGCGTGCTCGAGCGCGTCCCCTCCGCCGAGCGCACCGCCATCCGCGCCGCCCTCGGCGCCCTCGCGGGGGCGCTGCGCGCCGACTCCGAACCCACGAAGCCCAGGAGCGTCCGATGACCCCCACCCTCGCCTTCCGCGACGCCGCGCCCTCCGACGTGCCCGCCGTGCGCGCCCTCCTCGAAGCCTCGGGCCTGCCCTCCGAGGACGTGAGCTACGGGGCGCAGCTGTTGCTCGCGGCCTGGGACGGCGCGACGCTCGCGGGCGTGGTCGCGCTCGAGGGGCACGGGAAGGACGCGCTCCTGCGCTCGCTCGCGGTCGCGGAGGGGTGGCGGAAGAAGGGCGTCGGGAGCGCGTTGACCGCCCGCGCGGTGGAGCGCGCGCGCAAGCTGCACCTGCGTGACCTCTACCTGCTGACCGAGACCGCCGAGCCCTTCTTCGTGGCGCGCGGGTGGAGGCGGGTGGACCGCGCGGCGGTTCCCGCGCCGGTGAAGACCTCGCGGCAGTTCGAGGGGCTGTGCCCCGCGACGGTGCCGTGCCTCGTGCGCGCGGTGCCGGAGGCCGCCGCGCAAGACGCACCGGCCCCGTCGCGCAAGCCGAGCGCGCTCTGAGCTACCTCGCCGCCGCCGCGGCCGCCGCGGCGACGTCGGTGACCCACACGCCCGCGCGCTTCGGATCGACGACGACGTAGGCGACGCGGCGGGAGTCCGGGCCGAGCAGCATCGCGGTGCCGGGCTGAACCATCGTGTCGATCCGGACGAGCTTCCCGTGCTCGAGCACGCCCACGTCGAGCGCGGCGCGGTCCATCCGCTGCCAGCCGAGCAGCAGGCGGTCCGGATCGCGGACGTCGAACTCGAAGCTCTTCAGCCCCTGGGCGAGCACCTCGGGGGCCTTCCCCTCCTCGCGCCCGGCGGAAGGGACCCGCTCGAGGTCGCACGCCTCGGCGTTCCGCACGCAGCGGGTCCGGTAGTAGAGCCACCGCGAGTCGGGCGAGAACGAGAAGCCGAAGACGCCGGTCGCGACCTGCGCCGCGGGCGCCGCCCCGTCGACCGGCGCGACCCACAGGTCCACGGAGTAGCCGCCGCGGCTCGTGTGCTGCACGTAGGCGACCCACCGGCCGTCGGGCGAGAGCTCGAGGTCGGTGACCGACTTGCCGAACGCGCGCCGGGGCGTGCCCACCCCGCCCGCGGCCGCCGTGCCGGACCGCACCCGCGCGTCGTAGGCCTCGAGCCACGCGAGCCGCGGCGCGCCGCGCGCCCAGCCGAACTCGCCGACGTCCTTCCCGAGGAGCTCCCACGGGCCGGCCACCGGCCCGGCCCGCAGATCACCTTGCTTCCCTGGCCGCGCACCCTCGACGAACGCGAGCGCCTTGCCGTCTGGCGAGAACGCGAAGCTGCGCACCGCGCGACCGGCGAGCTTCGGCGCGCCGCCGCCGGCCACCACCTCGAGGTCGTAGCCCTCCTTGCCCTGCACGCCGAACGCGTACGCCCCGCCGTCCGCCGCGAAGGCGTAGTCGCCGGCGGAGGTGGTGAGCTCGCGCACCTTGCCGTCGTGCGCCTGCGCGAGGAGCGCGCCGCCGGCCTTCGCCGGGCGGCGGAGCAGCGCGGCGGGACCCGGCCCCGGGCCGTCCCACGTCGGGCTGAGCTCGAAGGAGGTGAGCCCCTCGGCGCCCGGGAGCGAGACCGCGTCCTGGCCGGCCCCGGCGAGGAGGAGCTTGCCGCCGGAGAGCGCGGCGACGCGCGGCGCGCCCGGCACGAAGCCGAAGAAGCCGACGCCGTCGGCGACCACGGTCGGCCCGGCGCCCGCGGAGGAGAGCTGGAGCTTCCCGGTGCCCGCCACGTAGTCGTAGTCGCCGAGGAACGCGAGGAGCGGCGCGGCGGGGTGCCACGCCACCGCGTGCGGAAGCGTGGTGACGGCCACCCCGACCTTCACGGCGTCGCCGCCGGCGGAAGGCACGACCCTCAGGTCGCAGCTCGCGGTACCCGGGGGCAGGAACTGGCCGCGCGCCTCGCGGCAGCCCTCGCGGTACGCGAGCCACGCACCGTCGTGGGAGGCCGCGAGCGTGCGCGCGTCCGTCTCCGCGACGCGCCGGCCGGCGCCGGGTGTCGCGCCGCTCGCGCCGGAGGCGCCGCCGGGCTCGGACCGCGTGCACGCCGCCGCCCCCGCGACGGCGAGGGCGGCGATCAGGCCGACGCGGGCTGCAGCGCCGCCGGCGAAGGAACCTCGACCCATGACGCGAGCTCCTTCCGGGCCCGCTCGACGTAGGCGAGCTTGCGGGCCTCCTTGCCACGGAACTTACCCTGAAGCGGCGGAAAGAGCGCGAACACGACGTTCGAGGGCTGGTGGGCGTGCCCCGGCGGATGGGCCTCGCCGGTGAGGTGGCGGTGGAGCGCGCCGAGCGCGGTCGCGGCGGGCGGCGGCGCGAAGGGGCGGCCGGCGAGCCGGTCGAGCACCGCGCGCGCCGCGACGTGCCCGCACGCGGCCGACTCCACGTAGCCCTCGACGCCGGTGATCTGGCCGGCCAGGAACAGGTGCGGCCGCTCCCGGAGCGACAGGTCCCTCGCGAGCACCCGCGGCGCGTCCACGAAGGTGTTCCGGTGGATCTGCCCGAGCCGCACGAACTCGGCGTTCGCGAGCCCCGGCACGAACGCGCGCAGGATGCGGCGCTGCTCCGTCCAGGTGAGCCGGGTCTGGAAGCCGACCAGGTTCCAGGCCGTGCCGGCGACGTCCTCGCGGCGCAGCTGGACCACGGCGTGCGGGCGGCGCCCCGTCCGCGGGTCCTCGAGGCCGACCGGCTTCATCGGCCCGTGCGAGAGCACCTCGTCGCCGCGGTCCGCCATCACCTCGATCGGCAGGCAGCCCTCGAAGTACCTCGGCTCCTCGAAGTCGTGGGCGGGCACCTTCTCGCCGGCGCGCAGCGCCTCGACGAACGCGCGGTACTGCGCCTCGTCCATCGGCAGGTTCAGGTAGTCGTCGCCCGAGCCCTTCCCGTAGCGGCTCTTCGCGTACGCGATCTCCATGTCGATCGAGTCGGCGGAGACGATGGGCGCGATGGCGTCGTAGAAGTGAAGACGGCCCCCGGCGAGCGTCGCGAGCTCGGCGGCGAGCGCGTCGGCGGTCAGCGGCCCGGTCGCGACGATGGCCGGCCCTGGGCCCGCAGGGAGCGCCGTCACCTCGCGGGCGGTGCGGGTGACGAGCGGGTGGGCGGCGAGCCGGCCGGTGACGAACGCGCTGAACCGCTCGCGGTCGACCGCGAGGGCGTCCCCGGCGGGGACCCGCGTGGCGTCGGCCGCCTCGAGGACGAGGCTGCCCAGCCGGCGCAGCTCCTCGTGGAGGAGCCCGACCGCGTTCTGGGGGTTGTCCGAGCGCAGGGAGTTCGAGCAGACGAGCTCGGCGAGCCCGTCCGAGAGGTGGGCCGGGGAGCGCCGCGCCGGCTTCATCTCGACGAGCTCGACCGGCACCCCGGCGGTGGCGAGGCGCCACGCCGCCTCGCTGCCCGCGAGCCCGCCACCGATGACCGTCACCCGTTCCATCGCTCCCCTCTCTAGGGTCCCCGGGCCCCGCGCGCAAAGCCCGCTCGCCGGGCGGTCTCGCCCGGGGCCTCTGCTCGCGGCGGGGGGAGCGGCTCCGCGCGGCGCGCGGACGCCGGGTCACTCCTTCTTCAGCACCATGAACTTGTACTCGCCGAGCTCGGCCTGGCCCGCCGTGTACAGGACCTCCATGAGCGTCCGGTACGGGACCTTCTTGTCGACGACCACGTTCACGCGGCCGGAGAAGGGCGCGTTGCGGTTGTACTTGGCGATGTACTTCTGCTTGTCGACTTCCTTCTTCAGCCCGTCGTAGAGCGCGCCGATGTAGAAGGCGTCGGCCTTCCCGCCCTCCTTCGCGTTCGGCGGCACGATCCCGCCCTGCATCCCGTCGCGCAGCACGACCTTGTCGTTCACCGACAGCTCGTTCGAGGCGACGGTGACGGTGATGTTCTCCTGCGGGCTGAGCTGGGTCGACGACACCGGGATCGCCAGGTTGTCGCTCATGTTCACGTTGATGGCGGAGGCCGAGTACGACTTCAGGAGGAACACCAGGATGATGGTCATCATGTCCATCATCGCGGTGATGTTGAGCTCCTTGATCTCGCCGGCGGCCTCCCGCGCCTTGCGGCGCGCGATCCGGTACTTGCGCGCGTCCTTGTCGCGGCGGAGCTGCTCCTCGTTCGAGATGGGGGCGGACTGGGCCATCCTCGGTCACCCGATCATCGAGAGCGAGACGTCGTAGAACATCGCCTTCCGCTCGATGGAGCCGTCCGGCTTCTTCGACGTGTACTCGCGGCAGGCGTCCATCGTCTGGATCAGGATGTCGTAGACGACGTCCATGTCCGCCGAGAGGATCACGGCGGTCTCCTGCGGGTACTTCTCCTTGATGCCCTTGAGCTGCTCCGTGAGCGCCTCGTAGTCGTACTTCCCGTTCTTGAGCGGGATGGTGGGCGGGCGGGTCGCGTCGGGCGACGCGGCGTCGGCGCCGAGCACGCCGCCCGCGCCCGCCACGTAGAAGCCCTGCTTGCCGATGGCGACCGTGAGGAGGAGCTTCGGCTGCTCCTGCGGGTCGGCCTGCGTGACCGAGGCCGCGCCGCCGATCTTCGGCGTGGAGACGTTGAGGACGCCGAGGCTGATGAGCCCCGTCATGCTGAGGAGCATGAACATGACGAGGTTCACGACGATGTCGAGGTAGGGGACGATGTTGAGCTCGCCCACCTCCTCCTCGACGTGCACGCGACGCCGCATGGCGCATCCCTCCGGAGCGAGCTGCTAGCCGGCGGACTCGAGCGGGTTCGTCTCTCCCGCGCCGCGCCGCGACAGCAGGTTCTCGAGGCGGAGCGCGTTGTACTCGATGTCCTCGATCATCGACTTCGACTTCGAGGACAGCATGAGGTGGGCGACGATGCAGGTCACCGCGATCGAGAGGCCGAACGCGGTGTTGTTCATGGCCTCCGAGATGCCGCGGGAGAGCATGACCTGCTTCATCTCGGGGCTCGCGGCCTCGAGCGACTTGAACGTGCCGATGAGGCCGATGATGGTGCCGATGAGGCCGACGAGGGTCGCGACGTTCGCGAGCGACCAGAGCGCGCCGATCCGCTTTCCGAGGGACGGGGTCACCTCGAGCACCGCCTCCTCGAGCGCCCGCGCGACCTCCTGCTCGCCGCGGTTCGCGCGGGTGAGGCCGGCGCGGATGACCTTGGAGAGGGCCGCGTTGGGCGCGGCGCCGCAGAGCTTCACGGCGCGGTCGACGTTGCCGGAGAGGACGAGCTTCTGCACCTGCTCCATGAAGGGGCCCGCGTTCAGGTTCAGCTTGAACGCGAGGGCGATGATGCGCTCCGCGATGATCGCGATGGCGACCGCACTGGTCACCAGGTTCACGACCATGAACGGTCCACCTTCCTTGAAGAACTCAGCGAGCGCGTGCATCGTCGGTCGGCCTCGTCGAAGGGTGGTTGTGTCTGTGGCGGGACTGCCGCTTCGGGACTGCCGCGCCGCTAGGGCACGGTGGACACAAGGGAATTTCCTACCGCGCAGCCTGCCGGGGTGTCAACCCCGCGGCTTCTGCCAGCCGCATTCCTTGTTCGGGCAGGCCACGACCGGCGTACCGGTCCGCGACAGCTTCTCGACGATCCAGGCGTTCCCGCACTCCGGGCAGGGCTCGTCCCGGGGCCGGTCCCAGCTGACGAAGTCGCAGGCCGGGTAGGAGGTGCACCCGAAGAACGTCCGGCCCTGCTTCGACCGCCGCTCGCTGACCTGCCCCCCGCAGCTCTTCGGGCACGGCACCCCGATCGACAGCGCGCGGGTGCCGCGGCAGGCCGGGTAGCGGGTGCAGCCCAGGAACCGGCCGGTGCGGCCGCCCTTCACGGCCATGGTGCCGCCACACTCGGGGCACTTCTCGTCGGAGACGATCTCCTCCTCGACCTGGATCTCGCCCTGCGGGCCCCGGCGGAAGCTCCGGGTGCCGCGGCAGGCCGGGTAGCCCGAGCAGGAGAGGAACTCGCCGGTGCGGCCGGACTTCACGACCATGGGCCGGCTGCAGCGCGGGCAGCGGACGCCGGTCGACGACGGCTCCGGGCGCGCGCCCTCCTTCGCGGCGGCGAGCTCCGCCTCGAAGGGGCGGTGGAGCTCGCGCAGCACCGCCTCGTAGCCGGCGGCGCCGGCCTCGATGTCGTCGAGCCGCGCCTCGACGCCGGCCGTGAACGCCGCGTCGAGGAGCTTCGGGAAGCGCTCCACGAGGAACCGGGTGACCTCGCGGCCGAGCTCGGTCGGGACGAGGTGCTTGCCGTCGCGGTCGACGTAGTGGCGCTCCTGCACGGTCTCGAGCACCGCCGCGTAGGTGGAGGGCCGGCCGAGGCCGCGCTCCTCCATCTCGCGCACGAGCGACGCCTCGGTGTAGCGCTCCGGGGGCGCGGAGACGCGCTCCGCCACCTCGACCTCGACGAGGTCGAGCCCGTCGCCCACCTCGAACCGCGGCAGCGGGGGCAGCGCCGGCACGCCCTCCCCCGGCTCGCCGGCCACGCGCGCCGGGACGTCCTTCCCCGCGAGCGCGAGCCAGCCCTTCGCACGCACCGCCGCGCCCGCGGCGCGCAGCCCGAAGCGCCCGGCGGAGAGCACGACGGTCGCGTCCTCGAGCACCGCCGGCGCCATCTGCGCGCAGACGAAGCGCGTCCAGACGAGCGCGTACAGCCGCTGGAGGTCGCGCTCGCCCGCGCCGCCGAGGAGCGGCTTCACCACCTCCGGCGTCCGCTCGACGGACGTCGGGCGGATCGCCTCGTGCGCCTCGTGGCTCCCCGGGCGCGAGCGGAAGACGTTCGGGGCGGGCGGGACCGCCCCGTCGCCGAAGCGCTCCACGGCGTGGCGGCGCGCCGCCTCGGCCGCCGCGGCCGGCACCCGCACCGAGTCGGTCCGCATGTACGAGACGAGGCCCACGAGCCCCTCGTCGCCGAGATCGACGCCCTCGTAGAGGTGCTGCGCGAGCGTCATCGTCTTCTTCGCGCTGAAGCCGAGCCGCTCCGCCGCGTCCTGCTGCAGGGTCGCGGTCGTGAAGGGCGGCGGCGCCGGGCGGACCCGCTCCGTGCGCTCGATCGCCTCCACCCGGAACGCCTGGGTCCGGAGCTCCTCGGCGAGGAGCGCCGCCTCGCCGGCGTCCTTCGGCGCGAACGGCTTCCCGTCGCGCTCGGTGACGATCGCGAGGAACTCCTCGCCGCGCGGCGCCTCGAGCTTCACCTCGAGCGCGTAGGTGGTCTCCTTCCGGAAGGCCTCGATCGCGGCCTCGCGCTCGGCGACGAGCCGCACCGCGACCGACTGGACCCGGCCGGCGGAGAGCCCGCGCCGGACCTTCTTCCAGAGGAGCTCCGAGACCTGGAACCCGACGAGCCGGTCGAGCACCCGGCGCGCGAGCTGGGCGTCATGGCTCCTGCGATCGAGGTCGCGCGGGTGCGCGAGCGCCTCCGCCACCGCCTCGGGCGTGAGCTCGTGGAGGAGCGCGCGCCGGACGCGGGCGTCACCGCCGGGCACGCCGATCTCCTCGGAGAGGTGCCACGCGATGGCCTCGCCCTCGCGATCGGGGTCGGTCGCGAGGAAGACCTTCTCGGCGTCGCGGGCCGCCCGCTTCAGCTCGGAGAGGACCTTCCCCTGCCCCTTCACCTGCACCCACATCGGCAGGAAGCCCTTCGCGAGGTCGACCCCGAGGCCCGCGGCGGGGAGGTCGCGCACGTGGCCGTAGGACGCGCGCACGGCGTAGGACGGACCCAGGATCCGCTGCAGGGTCTTCGCCTTCGAAGGGGACTCGACGACGACGAGCGTGCGGGCGGCCTTGGGCATTCACCCGGGAGTACCGCGTCACGCGCGCGTAAGGAAGTGGCCTCCGGGCCGCTGCTCGACGAGCCCCCGGAGCTCGAGCGCGAGCAGCCCGGCCAGGGCCGCGCCGGCGGACAGACCGGTGGCCCGGGCGACCTCGTCGACGTGCCGGGGCTTCTTCGAGAGGGCGCCGAGCAGCGCGCCCTCCTCGCCGCCGAGCGCCGGGAGGGGGAGCTGGGCGGGCGCCGCCGGCGCGGCGATGCCCAGGACCCGCAGTACGTCGCCCGCGTCCGCCACCGGGGCCGCGCCCGCCCGCAGGAGGGCGAGGGGGCCGGCGGTGAGGTCGTCGCGCACGTCGCCCGGGCAGGCGAGGAGCGGCACGCCGAGGCGCCCAGCGAACCCGGAGGTGATGAGCGCCCCCGAGCCCGGGCGCGCCTGCACCACGACGACCGCGTCGACGAGCGCGGCCACGAGCCGGTTGCGCCGCGGGAAGTTGGCCGGGAACGCGGCGGTCCCGTCGGGCTGCTCGGTGAGGAGCGCCCCGCCCGCCCCGACGATGGCCTCGAAGAGCCCGCGATGGCCCGCCGGGTACGGCACGTCGATCCCGGTCCCGAGCACCGCGGCGGTGTGCCCGCCCGCCTCGAGGGCGCCCTTGTGGGCCTCGCCGTCGATGCCGAGCGCTCCACCCGACACCACCGAGACCCCGGCCCGCGCGAGCCCCGCGGCGATCTCGCGCGCGAGGTCGCGCCCATAGCCGTCGGGGGTCCGCGAGCCGACGATGGCGGCGGCCGGGCCGCCGCGGAGCGCGCCGAGCAGCCGGAGCGCCGGCGGAGGGTCCGCGAGGCGGACCAGGCGGACGGGGTACGGACCGTCGCCGGGCCGGACGGTGGCGGCGTCTCGCGCGAAGCGTGCGGAAGTCGGGGTGGAACGCATGAGGGCGCCCTCGGGCGCCCTCGTGCACTGCAAGGGGAGTGCGCGGCGAGGTCACCCGCCGTTCGGCCGCATCTCGATGCGGTCGCCGACGACGACCTCGCGCAGGCTGCGGAGGACGACGGCGGCGGAGGCCCGCTCCTTCACGTCCACGACGAGGAGCTCGCCGACACTCTCGACCGGCAGGCGCGGGTCCCAGATCGGGCCCTTCGCGCCGTAGGGGTCGCCCGCACGGACGACCTTGAAGGTGTTGCCCTCCTGCACGCCGTCGGCGGAGCCGCGGTCGAGGAAGACGACATGGTTCTCGCCGAAGGAGCTGAGCACCGGCACCTGCCCGCCGATGATGTAGCCGTCGAGCTGCCGCTCGTTGGGGCGGCGGTCGACGCGGCGGATGGTCCGCTCCGTCATGGGGCCGAGGAGCGCGCCGCGCTCGATCGGATCGAAGGCCTGCTGGATCTGCAGCGTCGCGGCCTTCTCGTCGACGGCGGTGACCTTGGCCGTGCCGAGCACGACGGTCTGGTACCCGAACAGCTCCTTGGTCACCGGGTGGCGCACCGCGCGGAGGGTCTTGTAGATCACGTAGGACTCGCCGACCTTCACCGGCGCGGCCTGATCGAACCGGGCGTAGGCGCGATCGAGGGTCGCGAGGAGGAGCTTCTCCTCCGCGGCCGCGCGGATGGCGCCCGACTCGGCGAGCTCGCGCGGGGTGACGAAGGCGTCGTGCCGCACGAGCGCCGACTTCGGGCCGGCGTAGCCGATCTTGTACGGCCCGGCGACCGCGACGGTGTCCCGGCTCTCCTCGGACTCCGGGGCCTTCATGTCGGCCTTCGAGAAGTCCTCGAGCTCGGGCGGCGGCTCGGTCCAGTCCTGCTCCTCGGCGGCGGGCGCCTGCGGCTCGGCGCCGGCGACCGGCTCGACGCGGACCGGGGCCTGGTCCTCCGACGGGTAGAAGCGCAGGAGGTTGCCCGGGTAGATCCAGTGCGGGTTCTCGATCTCCGGGTTGTAGGACCAGACCTTCGGCCAGTACCACGGGTTGTTGAGGAAGCGGCCGGAGAGGTCCCAGAGCGTGTCGCCCGGCCGGATCGTGTACGTGTCGGGCGGCGGCAGGGCCCCGCGGCCCTCCTCCATCTTCATGGAGCCGACCTCCACGGCGTCGGGCGCCGGCGCCTCGGCCGGCGCGGGGGCCGCCGGCGCAGGCGGCTCGGCCGGGGTCTGGGCGACCGCGACCGCGGCCGACGCGGCGAGGAGACCGGAGAGGAGGTGGCGCTTCATGGATCGCTCCTTGTGCTGGCCGGGGACGGCTCGGGCGCCGGGGCGCCCTCGCCGGACAGGGCCGAGAGGCGCGCGCCGGCGCGCTGGGCGGCCGGCGTGCGGGGGTGTTCGGCGACGAGCCGCGTGAGCAGCTGCCGCTCGAGATCGGTGGCGCCGCGGCGCTGCTCGCACCAGGCGAGCCGCTCGAGCGCGTCGGGCATCGCGTCGCCGGCCGGGTAGCCGTCGGCGATCTTGCGGGCGAGGCCGCAGGCCGCGTCGTCGCTGCCGCCGGCCGCGTACGCGGCGGCGGCCTCGGCGAGCGCGTTGTCGGCCGAGGGGTGGCGCGGGTAGCGGCCGGCGAAGTCCTCGAGCGCGTGGGCGCGGTCGAGGCCGCGCTGCGCGCGGGCCGCGCGGAGCTCGGCGTCGGCGGCTGCGGCGAGCGGGCGCGCGCCGCGCGCCAGCGCGTCGACGCGCTCGGCGTCCGGCTCCTGGATAGGGATCGCGGTCGACACGGGCGGCGGGGCCGCGCCGCGGCGGCGCGGGGCGGCGCGCGGGGCGGACGCGACCGCGGCGGGGGCGGCGCGACCTTCACGACCGCGAGCCCCGAGGGGATCGCGGGCGCGGCCGGCGCCGGCGCGGGGGCGGCGGCGGACGCCGGCGGCGCGGCGACGGGCGGCGCCTCCTGCGCGGAGGCGCGGGACCGGGCCGCCATCACCTCGACCTGGCTGCCGAGCGACTCCACCTTCCGTGAGAGGGTCTCGTTCTCGCGGCGCAGCGCGCGGACCTCCGCGCGGAGCGCGTCGACGTCCGCGCGCGCTCCCGCGTCGGAGGCGCACCCCGCCTGCGCGCAGGCGAGCGCGAGCACCGCGACGAGCTGTCGGCGCGAGGTCCTCAAGCGCGAAAATCCTAGCCCGGACGGGAGCGTCTGTGAAATCGAGCGCCCGGGCGGAATCGGGCGCCCATGTAGGCGCGCTATCGCGGGGCGACGAACGCGACCTGCCGGCCGGTGCGGCCCGCGTCGCGCCGGTGGGAGAAGAAGAGCTCGCGCTCGCAGGAGGTGCAGCGCCGGAGCACGTCGATCCGGCCGTCGGAGACGCCCGCGGCGGCGAGCGCGCGCGCGTTCGCCGCCCAGAGATCGAGGTGGGGCCTGGGGTTTCGCCGCACGACGTCCGCGCCGAAGGCCGCCTCGAACCGCGCCGCGAGATCGTCCGATATCTCGTAGCAGCAGGGGCCGATCGAGGGCCCGATCGCCGCGAGCAGCCGGCCGGGCGCGGCCCCGGCCTCCCGGCCGAGCGCCCGGACGCCCTCCCCCGCCGCGTACGCGAGGGTGCCTCGCCAGCCGGCGTGCACCGCCGCCACCGCCCCGGAGTCGGGATCGGCGAGCAGCAGCGGGACGCAGTCCGCCACCGCGACCGTCGCGGCGACCCCGGGGGCGCGCGACACCACCGCGTCGGCCTCCTCGCCCGGCACGCAGGCCGCGTCGAGGCGGACGGCGCGCGCGCCGTGCACCTGGCGCACCCGCGCGAAGCCGAGCCCGGTCGCCGCCTCGAGCCTCCGCCAGTTCTCCGCGACGCGCGCGGGGTCGTCGCCCACCGCGCCGCCGAGGTTGAGCGCGTCCCAGGGGGCGGGCGACGCCCCGCCCGCGCGGGTGGTGAACCCGTGGCGGAAGCCGGCGAGGAGCGCGCTCTCCAGGAGCTTCACGTTCACCGCTCGCCGTTCCCGCCGCCGCCCGGGCCCGGGCCCGCGCCCGCCGGCGCGGGCGTGGCGCGCCCCGCGCGGAACCGCTCGAGCTCGAGCTCGAGCGCCTTCTCCCGCCGCGCCCGCTCCTGGAGGAGCCCCTGCAGCCGCTGCACCTCCTGGCCGCGCTGCTCGTCGCGGCGCCGGAGCTCCTCGTGGAAGCGGCGCTCCGCCTCGCGCACGAGCTCGGCGGCCCGCGCCTCGGCCTCGTGGCGCTCGGCCCCGTGGAGCTCCACCCGCCGCGCCGCCTCGGCGGCCTTGCGCTCCGCCTCCTCCGCGCGCATCACCCAGCTCCGCTCCGCGTCGGCGCGCGCCTGCCCCGCCTGGGCGAGCGAGGCCTCCAGCTCCGCGACGCGCGCCCGCGCCGCCTCGAGGGTCGCGCCGTCGCGCGCCCCCTGATCGCTGCGCGCCTCGAGCTCGGCCGCCCGGGCCTCGGCGCGGGCCGCGCGGGCGGTGAGCTCGGTCTCGACGCGCTGGCGATCCCGGTGCGAGACCGCGAGCGCCTGCTCGAGCTCGCGTGCGCGGGCCTCCGCCTGCTCGGTCTTCCGCGCGAGCTCGGCGAGGAGCTCCTCCTCGCGCCGGGCGTGCTCGGTCGCGAGCGCCTGGGCGCGCGCGGCGCCCCGCCCCTCCTCCGCGACGCGGGCCTGGGCCTCGCGCGTGGCGGCGGCCTCGGCCTCGGCGAGCGCGCGCTCCACGCGCTCCCGCGCCGCACGGGCTTCCTTCGCCTCCTCGGTGGCCGAGGCGAGCTCCGCCTCCCGCACCTCGAGCTCGCCCGCCACGGCCGCCTGCTTCGCCCGGAGCTCGTCGCGCTCCTGCGCGGCCTGGGCGAGCAGGCCCGCGAGCTCGTCCGCCTTCGCCCGGGCGGCCTCGAGCTCCTGCCTTCCGGAGGACTCCGCGATCATCAGGGCCTGGCGAGCCTCGGAGAGCTCCCCGCCGAGCTTCTCGACCTGCCGCTTCGCGGCCCCGAGCAGCTCGCCCTGCGCGGACGCCTCCTCGAGGAGCCCGGCCTTCGCGCGCTCCGCCTCGCGGGAGAGCGCGTCGAGCGCCCCGCGTGCCTGGGCCGCGTCCGCCTCCGCGGCGCGGGCCTTCTCCTCGGCCGCGGCCGCGGCCTCGCGGGCGGCGCGGGCCTCCTCCTGGGCCGCCCGCGCCTCGGCGCGCGACGGCTCGAGGAGCGCGTCCTTCTCGGCGACCGCGGCGACCAGGGCCTCCCGCTCCCGCGCCGCGCTCTCGGTGACGCCGCGGCCGCGCTCGGCCTCGTCCCGCGCCCGCCCCACCTCCTCGACGGCGCGCTCGAGCCCCTCGGCCCGGGCCCGGGCCTGGGCCAGCGCCTGCTCGGCGGCCGCGAGCAGCCCCTCGGCGTCCGCGGCGCGGGCGGAGGCAGCCTGGAGCTCCTGGCGGAGCTCGGCGCGCTCCGCCTCGACCTCGGCCGCGTCGAGGCCCGGCTCCCCCGCCTCGCGCTCCGCGTTCTCGCGCTCGGCCGCCTCGAGCTCGGCCTCGAGGGCGCCGATCTGCTGCAGGTGATCCTGGACCTCGCGGGCGAGGTCGTCCTCGCGCGCGCGGGCCGCGTCGCGGAAGCGCCGGTACTCCTCGTCCATGAGCCGCAGGCGCTGCTCGCGATCGCGGATCGCCGCCTCGCGCTCGTCGATGCGCTCCTGCAGCCCCGCCACGGCCTCGCGGGAGGCCGCCGAGGACCGCTCGCGCTGGGCGTCCGCCTCCGCGGCCGCGGCCTCGGCCCCGGCGGCGCGCGCCTCGAGCGCCGCGCGCACCCTCTCGCCGTCCGCCCGCTCCTTCGAGAGCTCCGCCTCGAGCGCGCGCCGCTCGGCGGCCGCCTCCTCGAGCTTCTTCGAGGCCTCACGCGCGAACTCCTCGGCGGTGCTGCGCTGCACCGCGAGCGCCTCGCGGGCCTGGGCGAGCTCCCCGGAGAGCCGCTCGACCTCCCCGGCGAGCTCGCGCTCCCGCGCCTCGGCGCGCGCGCCGTCGGCGCGGACCTGCCGGTCCAGCCGGGCGATCTCGTCCTGGGCCTCGGCGAGGGCCACACCGCGGCGGGCGAGGTCGTCGTCGCGGCGGCGCACGTCCCGCTCGAGCTCGTGGATGCGCCGCTCGTTCGCGGCGACCACCTCGATGAGCTGCTTCTCCTGGCTGAACTTCTCGAGGAGGAGCCCGTCCATCGACGCGCCGTACTCGCGCTCCTTCACGACGAAGACGTCCTTCGCCTCGGCGAGGCGGCGGGAGAGGTCCTCGACCTGCGCGCGCAGGCCGGCGAGGTCCACGTCGCGCTCGTGCAGGCGCTGGTCGAACGCGGCCACCTCGCGCTCGCGCACCGCCCAGATCTCGGCGATGCGGGCGAGCTGCGCCTCGCGCCACTTGAGGTCCTGGCGCAGGGCCTCGATCCGGCCCTCGGGCGTGGCGAGCAGGTCCCGCCGCGGGGGCGGACGCTGGGCCATCGCCTCGCGCGCGAGCTCGTCGCGGTGCTCGGCGATGGACTGGAAGACGCGATCGAGGAACAGCCGGTCCTCGTCGGTGGTGATCGAGCGCTTCGGCAGCGGAGGCGCCCGGGGGCCCTCCGGCTCGGCGGGGGCGGCGTCGAGGGCGGGCTCCGGCGGGACCGCGGAGGGGTCCACCACCGCGCCGTGCACCTCCTGCACGACGAGGTCGTCGGCCTCGAGGATGGCGTCGTCCGCGCTCTCGACCGGCTCCTCCGCGGAGAGGATCCGGTTCGCGAGCACCCGGAGCGCGTCCGTGTCGAGCGGCATCGCGAGGTAGCCGTTCGCGGCCCACGGGGTGCGGGCGTGCTCGGCGAGCGACTCGGGCGGCGTGTCCGACGAGAAGAGCACCACCGGCAGGCCCGCCGTGGCCCGGTCGTGGCGCAGGTGCGCGCAGAGCGAGAACCCGGAGAGGTCGGGCAGCTCCGCGCGGACCACCGCGAGGTGCGGCCGGCGGGTGGCGATCTCGAGCTCGGCCTCGGCGGCGCTGCCCGCCACCGCGGTGTGGTGCCCGTCCTCCCGGAAGAGGGACGCCAGCGAGAGGGCGAAGGCGTGGTCGGGCTCGACGATGAGGACGCGCTTGGGATCCATGGACAGGCCCGGCTGCAGGGGGAAGGCGGAGTGTAGCGCCGGGATCCTCGGGCGATCTAGCGCAGGGCCCTGGGACAGGCCGCGCCCCCATCCCGGCGGCAATTTCGAGATTCCCGATCCCCATCGGGGCGCGCAGGCCGACATGGCGTTAAGCTCCGCACATGAGCGCCGGGCGGACGCTGGTGGTGGGGGACGTGCACGGGTGCCTCGGCGAGCTCGACGAGCTGCTCGTCACGGCCGAGTTCCGGCGCGGCGACGACCGGGTGGTCTTCCTGGGCGACCTGCTCGATCGGGGCCCGGACCCGGTGGGCGTGCTCCGGCGCGTGCGGGAGCTGGGCGCCGAGTGCGTGCTCGGCAACCACGAGGAGAAGCACCTCCGGTACGCCGCCCACGAGGCCCGCCGCCGCGGCGACCGCGCCTACCGGAATCCGATGCGCCCCTTCGATCCCAAGCGGGCGGCCGAGCACGCGGCCCTCACCGGCGACGACCTCGGCTGGCTCGCGGGCCTGCCCCGCTCGATCTCGCTCGGCGGCGGGTGGATGGCCGTGCACGCCGGGTTCGTCCCGAACGTGCCCGCCTCCCGCCAGCCGCCCGACGTCGTGATCCGCCTGCGCTACGTCGACGCCGCCGGCAAGCCCGCGACCCGCGAGCGCGGCGAGGCCGGCGAGCCGGGCATCCGCCGCTGGGCCGAAGCCTGGACGGGCCCGCAGAGCGTCGTCTACGGGCACCACGCCCAGGCCGAGGCCGGGCCCCGCCTCGACATGCCCGCGCCGGGCGTCCGCTGCGTGGGGCTCGACACGGGCTGCGTCTACGGCGGCTTCCTCACGGCCCTCGTCCTCCCCTCCGAGGAGCTCGTCCAGGTGCCCTCCCGCACCCGGCTCGCGCGCCAGCCCGAGCCGGAGCCGGACGAGTAGTCCCCCTTCGTCGCCACGTCGTCGGCATGGGTGTCCGTGGGAGCCAAACGGGCGTGGAGGAATGCGATGCGGCTGAAACTGCTGGGGTGCTGGTGAACGACTGACGGGTTGCCACCCAGCAGTTTCGGCCGATCGCAGTTCGCCACCGCCCCGGAGGCGAGGCGTGCCCCCGCAGCGCCGGCCGGCGAGGTCGGGCTCTCCACGCTTCCAGTATCCCAGCGAATGCAGGCCAAGGGATGTGGGCGTGTGACGGCATGGCGCGCGAAGCGCGCCGTGCCGTCACGCGCATCTCAACCGCAGGCCTGCCGCGGCCTGAACGATCGCAGCGGCCCCGGTCCCGGGCGTCTGTTCCATACACAGACCGACGCAGCCGGCCGGCGTCGCGGGGGCGCGTCGAGCCCCCACGGACCCGTTCGTCCTTCGACAAGCTCAGGACGAACGGGTCCGGGAGCTCAGTACGAACGGCGACCGAGGAGAATGAGGAGGAGGCTACTGGCGGCTGGAGGCGGCCGCGACCTCGAGGAGGTCGAGCCGCTTCTCCTTGGCGCGGGCGAGGTCGGCCTCGTACTTGAGGACGAGGTTGAGCGTCTGGTCGAGGAGCGCCGGCTCGAGGCGGTCGGCGTTGAGGACGGCGAGCGCACGGACCCAGTCGAGCGTCTCGGAGATGCTCGGGAGCTTCTTGAGGTCGAGGGTGCGCAGCTTCGCGACCGTCGCCACCACCGCGCGTGAGAGGGCCTCGGACGCCTCCGGAACGCGCGCGCGCACGATGGCGAGCTCGCGGTCGCGGGCCGGGAAGTCGACGTAGAGGTGCAGGCAGCGGCGCTTCAGGGCGTCGGAGAGCTCGCGCGCGGCGTTCGAGGTGAGGACCACGCGCGGCACGCTCCGCGCGCGGACCGTGCCGATCTCCGGGACCGTGACGGTCCAGTCGGAGAGCACCTCGAGGAGGAACGCCTCGAGCTCGGGGTCGGCCTTGTCGATCTCGTCGACGAGGAGGAGCGTCGGCGTGTCCGAGGTGATCGCCTTCAGGATCGGGCGCGGCAGCAGGAACCGCTCGGAGAAGAAGACGTTCCCCTCCCCGGCGATGCGGTCGGCCGCCTCGGCGAGGCTGCCCGCCCCGGCCACCGCGTCGCCGATGCGGTCGCGCAGGAGCTGGGTGTAGAGGAGCTGCTTCGCGTACTCCCACTCGTAGAGCGCCTTCGACTCGTCGAGCCCCTCGTAGCACTGGAGCCGGACGAGCGAGCGGCCGGATGCCGCGGCGAAGGCGCGCGCGAGCTCGGTCTTGCCGACGCCGGCCGGCCCCTCCACCAGGATCGGCTTCTCGAGCCGGTCGGCGAGGAACACCGCGGTCGAGATCTCCTGCGACGGGAGGTAGCCCGCCGCTGCGAGCCCCTTCGACGCCTCCTCGATGGACGCGAACATGCCCCTAGGTAACCCGGGCGACCGCCAGGGTCACCTTCCGCACAGGCTGGAGGGTCGGGTGACACCCGCTGGTGTGTCTCGACCCCCTCGATCACGGCCCGTCTCACGAAGTGGGCCGATGTAACCCCTCGTTCTTGCTAGAACGCGGAGTGCAGACGGGTCCGGCACGCCTATTGAAAAGAGTGTCCCCGAGTCCCGCCGGAGGCCGGACCAGGACCCTGCATGACGAAGCACCTGCCAAACCGCTCGAAACGCAGGGCCCACCTCCCGTAGTACGTCCAAGTCGAGATGAGGCCGGTCGCTCGACTCCCACCACTGCAGAAACCGTCACGGATGTCGGCGGGCTGCGGAGAGTCAAAGCAGTAGGCGCGAGAGCGCCCCAAGAGCTAGAGAGGCCGCGTGCACTCGCCGCGGCCTTTCGCTTTTCTCGGCCCCGTCGCCCGCCCCGACCCGCGCGGCCACGAACTCGGTCGCGCAGATCACCTGCCGGCGCGGCGATATCCCCGCGCACTTTGTGGGCGAGCCGGACGCGGGCGCCGCGTGGCCGGCCGGGCGGGCGCAGGGTAGACTCGCCTACCATGGAAGGTCAGGGTCCCCTCTCCGAGGAGATGTTCCAGTCGTTCCTGCAGCTCGCCGTGAAGCGCCAGGCGAGCGACGTGCACTTCGAGGTCGGCTACCCGCCGACCTACCGGGTGTTCGGGGAGCTGCTCGCGGCGAAGTACCCGCCGCTCTCGCACGCCGACACCGAGGCGATCGCGAACTTCGTCCTCCAGTCGCCCGGCGCCGGCTTCACGCCGCTCGACTTCCGCGAGGTGGACCGCAGCTACAGCATCCCCGGCGTCTCGCGCTTCCGCGCCTCCATCTTCAAGCAGCGCGGCAGCTGGGGCGCGGTCATGCGGACCATCCCCTTCCAGATCCCGGACTTCGAGACCCTGAACCTCCCGTCGGTCATCCAGACCATCGCGGAGGCCCGCCGCGGGCTCGTCATCGTCACCGGCGCGACCGGCAACGGGAAGTCGACCACGATCGCCACCCTCATCAACCACGTCATCCAGCAGGAGCGGCTGCACGTCGTCACGGTCGAGGATCCGATCGAGTTCATCTTCGCGGGGGGCAAGGGGCTCGTCATCCAGCGCGAGGTCGGCACCGACACGGCGAGCTACACCGACGCCCTGCGCGCGGCGCTCCGCCAGGACCCGGACATCATCATGGTCGGCGAGCTCCGCGACCGCGAGGCGGCCGACATCTGCCTGAAGGCGGCCGAGACCGGCCACCTCGTCATCACCTCCCTGCACACGCCCGACGTGCCCCGCGCCGTCGGCCGCCTGGTCGGCCTGTTCCCGGCCGAGGAGCAGGACAACGTGCGGGCCCGCCTCGCCGACAACCTGCAGGCGGTCATCGCGCTCCGGCTCCTCATGCGCTCCGACGCGACCGGGCTCATCCCGGCGGTCGAGGCGCTGCTCGCGACGAGCACCGTCCGCGAGCTCATCCGCGACGGCTCGAAGATCGCCGAGCTGAAGCAGTACATGGAGACCGCCGGGGCCGACCTCGGCATGCACTCCTTCGATCAGTTCCTCTACCGCCTGCACGAGGCGAAGAAGATCAGCCTCGACACCGCGCTCGCGAACGCCACCTTCCGCGCCGACCTCGAGCGCCGGATCATGATGGAGACGGGGGGCCGTCCCGCGTGAACCAGGCCGGCGCCGCACCGGCGTCGCGTGTCCTGGTGGTGGGTTCGGACGCCGACGTCAGCATCGCGCTGCACCTGCACCTCGAACGTGCGGGTCACGCGATCTTCTGCCTGCCGGGCCCGGCGGAGCTGGAGTCGGTCGTCCGCGTGATCGCGCCGCACGTCATCGTGCTGCTCATGCCGGCGACGCCGGACGGCAGCTGGGGGCCGGCGCTCACCACCGCCCAGAACTCCGCCCGGGTCGGCACGCGCGTCATCATGGTCGCGCCCTCGCGCGAGGTCGTGGAGCCGCTCGCGCTCGTCGCGGGCGCGGAGCGCGCGCTCGCCCGCGCCGAGGTGCTGGCGCGCCCGACCATCGTCGTCGAGCGTGCCCAGCCGGCCGCGCAGCAGCCCATCCCGCGCCAGACCGCGACCATGCCCGCCGCGGGCCGGCCGCCGGGCGCGCGCTCGACGGTCGTCATCCCGCCCGCGCCCGCCGGCGCGCCGGACATGCTCGGCGCGACCTCGTACCCGGTGCCGCAGCAGCCGATGCAGGCGCCGGCCATGCCGCCCGCGCCGCCCCTCGCCGACCCGTCGGGCCCGCTGCGGCGCCCGCCGCCCCAGCCCTCGAGCGTCGACCTGATGGCGCTCATCGACGAGGAGCTCGTGGACGAGCCGCGCCAGCGGCCGCTCCCGACCCGCGTCGAGGTCAACGTCTCGCTCGTCTCCGAGCACAACTTCTACGTGGGCGTCTCGCGGCGCATCGACTCGGGCGGCGTCTTCATCGCGACCGCCATGCCGCCGCCGGTCGGCACCCGCCTCGCGGTGCGGCTCGGCCTCGCCGACGGCCGCCGCATCGACCTCGAGGGTGAGGTCGCCTTCGTGCGCGAGAAGAGCGCCACCATCGGCCGCCAGCCCACCGGCTGCGGCGTGAAGCTCTACAACCTGCCGGGCTGGGCCATCGACGCCATCGATCGCTTCGTGCTCGCGCGGCAGCCGATCGTCTACGGACCGTGACGGCCCGCTGATCCTCCTTCGACTTCGCGGCCGTAGGCGCTACGCTCGGGCCCATGCGACGCCGATGGATGAGCCTGCTCGCGCTCGCCTTCCTCGCCTGCGCCTGCGCCACGACCCCGCCCGCCGTCGTCCTGCACCGCGACGGCGAGATCGAGTCGCTCATCCCCGACTCCGAGGACGCCTTCGGGCGCTACCTCGCGGTCGTGTACTGGAGCGACGGGCTCAAGGTGAAGGGCTACCTCGGCCTCCCGAAGACTCCGGGCCGCCACCCGGCGCTCATCGTCAACCGCGGCGGCGTGGGCGGCGTCGGCCACGCGGAGCCCTACCACCTCTGGGAGTGGGCGGAGAACGGCTACGTCGCCGTGGCGTCGTTCTACCGGGGCGTCGGCGGCAGCGAGGGCCGCGACGGCTACGGCGGCGCGGACGTGCGCGACGTGCTCGCGCTCGTGCCGCTCCTCGAGTCCCTGCCCGAGGTCGACCCGTCCCGCATCGGCATGCTCGGCGTCGACCGGGGCGGGATGATGACCCTGCTCGCGCTGGCGGCCGACGGCGAGCGGGGCTCGCGGCGGTTCAAGGCCGCGATCACGGTGGGCGCCGCGACCGACCTCGGGGCGCTCGCCGAGGCGAACCCGGCCTTGCTCGAGCCCCTGCACGCCGCGATCGGCGGCGGCCCGCGCGAGGCGCCGGCGGCCTGGGC
Source organism: Anaeromyxobacter sp. (assembly GCA_046351695.1). Classification (GTDB taxonomy): domain Bacteria; phylum Myxococcota; class Myxococcia; order Myxococcales; family Anaeromyxobacteraceae; genus Anaeromyxobacter. The sequence continues at coordinate 231,200 of JAXLYA010000009.1, forward strand.
GGCGCGGTCCGCGGTGCGCTGGCCCGGCCGGCTCGCGGGCGTGCCGCTGCTCGTCCTGCACGGGGAGGCCGACGAACGGGTCCCCGTCGCGCAGGCCCGCGCGCTCGCCGAGGCGATGCGGCGGGCCGGCGGCGACGTGACGCTCGAGGTGGTGCCCGGGGACGACCACGGGCTCTCCCGGTCGGACTGGGGCGTGCCGGTGATGGTGAGGTTCTTCGGGGCGAGGTTGAAGTGATGCCCGGCCTCGCGCTCGCGATGCTGCTCGCCGCGGGCGCGGACGCACCCCCCTGGACGCTGCGCGAGTGGCGGGTCGTGGACGAGACCGGGCAGGTCGATGCCTCCGCGGGCGAGGCGGTCGGGAACATCGCCCGCGACACCCGGAAGCGCGGAGGGCCGGACCTCGCCTTCCTCGTCGTCGCGAAACTGCCGGACGATCCGCAGGCGCTCCTCGAGGAGCGGTACCGGGCCTACGCGCTGGGAAGCCTGGCCCAAGACGACGGCCTGCTCGTCATCGTCGCGCCCGCGGAGCACCGCTTCGCGTGGAAGACCGGCGTCGCGCTCGAGGCGCGGCTGCCGGTCGAGCGGGTGGCACCCGTGCTGACCTTCTGGTTCGGGCCGGGGAACGCCGCGCGCGACGGGCTCACACAGGCGCTGGTCTCGGCCGCCCAGGAGCTGCTCGTCCGCGGCGGTGCGCCGCTCGAGTCAATCGCCGACCCCCAGCGCAGGAGGACGGACTGGGCGGGCCTGGCGACCGTGGGCGGCATCGTGCTGCTCGCGGTCCTCCAGGGGCTGGGCTCCGCATTCGGCCTCCGCCTCGGGCGCAGGCTGCCGTCGTGGCGTCTACCCGCGCCCCTCGAACTCGTGCGAGACGAGGCGCGCGTAGGGCTTCGCTCCTACCCTGACTGGATCACGCTTCGACGCATCGGGGTCGTGAGCGCCGTGCCCTTGGCGCTCGTGCTCGTGCTGGCGCGCCCACAGACGGCCTCGTTGAGCTGCGATCCACCCGCGGGAGCGTGCATTGCGACCCGAGGTGGTCGCGTGACGCACTCCGTGGCGGCGGCGTCGATCGAACGACTCGAGGTAAGGCAGGAGCGGTGGGTGGCGCATCTGCTCGCCGTGACGCGCACGGGCAACGTGGTCCTCGCCTCGGGCGAGCCCGACGAGTGCCGCACCTGGGCGGCGGACCTCCGGGCTGCGATGGCGCGTGAGGCGCCGATAGCGATCCGGCTCCCCTCGGGCTTGGACGTGTTTCTCCTCTTCGCGAGTCTCTCCATCTTCTTCTTCCTCTTCATGCTCGTCCCCGGCCGTGGGTGGTGGACCTGGGTCGACCTCCGAAGGCGCCGCGTCGGTGTGCAGCGGACGTTCGGGAGGTCCTACGGGCTCGACGACGTCGAGGCGCTCGAGGTCCGGACCCGGCGCGACGACCTCGCCGACCGCGCCCGCCGCGAGCGCACGCGGATGCCGTTCGGCGGACCCAGGGCCGACCACGCGCGCCTGCTCATCCTTCTGCGAAGCGGCCGTCGCGTGCCGGCATCGGCCTGGATGAGGGCGCAGACGGAGCTCCGCGAGCACGCGACCGCGCTGGCCGAGGCGGCCGGGTTGCCGCTGCGTGTACCCGAACCGGTCGTCGACGGCGAGGTGCCGCCCATCCCGCCGCGCGCCGCCGTCTCGTGACACCTCGTCTCGATCGCTCCCGCTGGAGGGAGTCGAACGCGTCCGTGGGGCCGCGGCGACCCACACAATTCGTGAACGACCGCGCGCCGCCCCTCACGTCCCCCTGACGAGCCCGCCGTCCACGAGCAGGCTCTGGCCGGTCACGTAGCTCGCCTCCGGGGACAGGAGCCACGCCACCGCCCGCGCGATCTCCGCCGGGTCCGCTGCGCGGCCCATCGGGATCTTCCCGCGCTCCGCCTCGGGCACGGCGTGCGTCTCCACCCAGCCCGGCAGCACCGCGTTCATGCGGATACCGCGCGCGGCGTGCGCCTCCGCGAAGAGCCTCGTGAAGCTGCCGAGCGCGGCGCGCAGCGCGGACGAGACCGGGCGCGGGGCGCTCGGCTCGGCCGCCGCGAAGCTCGAGACGTTCACGAACGCGCCGCCGCCCTGGCGCTCCATCGCCGGGACGGCGAGGCGGGCGAGGCGGACGGCGGAGAGGAAGAGCAGATCGAGCCCCTCGTGCCAGTCCTCGTCGGAGACCTCGAGGAGGCCGCCCTTCGCCGGGTGCCCGGCGTTCACGACCACGGCGTCCACGCGGCCGTACGCTTCCAGCGTCGCGCCGACGAGCCGCTCGAGGTCCTCCGCGCGCGCGACGGAGCCCTGCGTGCCGAGGCCGCCGAGCTCACGGGCGAGGTCGAGCACGGCCTCGCCGCGCGCGAGCAGGGACGCCCGGTACCCGCGCCGCGCGAGCTCGCGGGCACAGGCGGCGCCGATGCCGGCGCTCGCGGCGGTGACGATGGCGACCGGAGCGGTCACCGGCTGCGCCCGCGTGGCTGGCGCTTCGAAATCGCGGGTGGCCTCCGGCCGGCCTTCGCGCGCGGCTTCGGCCTCGCGGCCGCCTTCTTCCGGGCAGCCCCACGGGCGGGCCTCGCCTTCCGGTACCTCGGCTCGTAGAGCTGCACGGTGATCCCGCCCGGCGCCTCGAAGTAGGTCACGAGGCCGTAGCCGTGGTCCTCGACCGGCTTCGTGAACCGCACGCCCCGCCCCTCGAGCTCCGCGACCGTCCCGTGGATGTCGTCGCAGTAGAACGAGACGTCGTGCGTCCCGGCCTCCGCCGGATCGTCGGTCGGATGGACGCCGAGGTCGCCCTCGGGGAGGTCGAAGATCCACCAGCCCTCCCCGATGTCGCTCCCGGGCAGCCTCACCCGCTCGCGGAAGAAGGCCCGGGTGGCTTCGGGATCGGTGGAGTAGAACAGTCCGTGGATGCCGCGGATCATGCGACTTCCTCCTCCCGGGGCCGCGCCCTGGGGTACGCCGACGGAAACCCGACCCGGAAGATGGTCCCCTCCCCTGGCCGCGAGCGGAGCGAGAGCTTCGCACCGTGCCGCTCCACGATGCCGTACACGGTCGCGAGCCCCAGGCCGGAGCCCTCGGCCTTCGTCGTGAAGAACGGCTCGAAGAGCCTCGCCTGCAGCGCGTCATCCATCCCCACGCCGGTGTCGACCACCTCGAGGGCGGCGCCGGCCGGCTCGCCCCGGACGGGATCGGAGGGCACGACCCGCACCTCGACCCGGCGCGGACCGTCCTCGCGCGCCTCGACGGCGTCGCGGGCGTTGATGACGAGGTTCATGATCACCTGCTCGAGCTGCGCCACGTCGGCGTGCACCGGCGGCGCCGCCGGATCGAGGACGAGCTCGAAGCGGAGCTTCTGCCCGACCGCGGTCCGGAGGACCCCGTCCATCCGGCGCAGGAGCGCGCCCAGGTCCACCTCGGCCGGCGCGGTCGGCTGGCGCCGGGCGAAGGCGGTGAGCTGGCGGACCATGCGCCAGCCCTGCTCCACCGCCCCGTCGAGCCGGGCGAGGATCGGCGCGAGCGGGCGGCCCCGCTCGCCCGCGTGCGCGAGCTCCTTCGACGACATCGAGAGCACGAGCAGGAGCTGGCCGAAGTCGTGCGCGACCCCGCCCGCGACCTGGCCGAGCACCTCCATCTTCTGGGCACGCCGCAGCGCCACCGCGGCCCGGCGCCGCTCGCGCTCGGCGCGCAGGTTCACGAGGTAGAGGGAGGTCAGCGCGGCGACGACCAGCGCCTCCCAGCGCAGCGAGCCCACGAGCGGCACGTAGCGGCCGGCGAGCCCCTGCCAGGGCACGAGCCCGAAGAGCGCGTTCGTGACGAGCATGGCCGGCGCGAGGAGGGCCGCGTAGTAGCCCGCGAACACCCAGCCCGTCCACGCGAGCCCGAGGCCCAGCGACGGCCACCCGCGACGGAGCAGCCACCGCGCCGTCGCCCAGGACGCCGGGGTCGCGATCGCGTGCATGGCGAAGGTGCTCGCCATCGACCCCTCCGGCGGGGTCATGAACGAGGCGATGCCGGCGGTGAAGGGGGTGACCCAGCCGCGGCGCACGTGGAACGCGGCGGCGACGAGCGCGAGCCCCGAGAGATCGGACACCGCCCCGGGGAGGCCCGGGATCCGGAAGTTCACCGACCCGAGCACCAGCCCCGCGAGCCCGCAGGCCACCGCCACGGCGACGTCGCGCCGCAGCGGCACCGGGGTGGGCTCGAGGGCCGTCACACGAGCAGTCTAGTCGTCCACGACGCGATCCGTACGCCGGACGCCCATCAGGTAGGGCTGGATGAAGCCGTCGAGGTCGCCGTCGAGCACGTCGTCGACCTTGCCCGTCTCGACGCCCGTCCTCAGGTCCTTCACCATCTGGTAGGGCTGCAGGACGTAGCTGCGGATCTGCGAGCCGAAGTCGATGTCCTTCTTCTGGGCCTCGGCGGCGTCGCGCAGGGCGGCGCGCTTCTTCTCCTCGAGCTCGTAGAGGCGGGAGCGGAGGATCTTCCAGGCGACGCTGCGGTTCTTCTGCTGGCTGCGCTCGTTCTGCACCGCCACCACGATCCCGGTCGGCAGGTGCGTCATGCGGACGGCGGAGTCGGTCTTGTTGACCTTCTGGCCGCCGGCGCCGGAGGAGCGGTAGGTGTCGATGCGGACGTCGGCCTCCTTGATGTCGATGACGATGTCGTCGTCGATCTCGGGGGTCACGTCCACGGCCGCGAAGGAGGTCTGGCGGCGCGCGTTCTGGTCGAAGGGGCTGATGCGGACGAGGCGGTGCACGCCCTTCTCGGCCTTCAGCCAGCCGTAGGCGTGATCGCCGCGCACGATGAACGAGGCGGACGAGATGCCCGCCTCCTCGCCCGCGACGAGGTCGGCCGGCTCGACCTCCCAGCCGCGCCGCTCGCAGTAGCGCGCGTACATCCGGTAGAGCATCGCGGCCCAGTCCATGGCCTCGACGCCGCCCGCGCCGCTCTTGATCTCGACGATGGCCCCGGCCTCGTCGTGCGGGCCGGAGAGCATCCGCTGGAACTCGAGCCCCTCGACGTCCTTCGCGACGCCGTCCACGGCGGCCGCGGCCTCGGCGCGGGTGCCCTCGTCGGCCGCCTCCTCGGCGAGCTCGTGGAGCGCCTGGGCGTCGTCGAGGCCGCGCCGGACCCGGTCCCACCCGCCGACGAGCGCCTCGAGCCCGGCCTTCTCCTTCAGGAGCGCCTGGGCCTTCGTGTTGTCACCCCAGAAGCCGGGGTCCTCGGAGAGCCGGGAGATCTCCGCGACCCGGTTGCGCTTCCGCTCGACGTCAAAGCGCCCCCCGGAGCGACTCCAGGCGGTTCGAGAGCTCCTCGATGCGTGCAGCGGTCGGGCCTGCCATGGTCCTTTGCTCCCCTTACGTGCGCGCGCGGCGGGCGCGGACGATCGACGCTGCGAGCGCGGCCACGGTGAAGGCGGCGCACGCGTACGCAAACGCGTCGCCGATGATGGTGTAGAGGGTCCGGCCGCGCAAGCGCGGCACGTCCGCGAGGAGGAGGCGCGGCGGCTCCTCCCGAGGCGCGTCCTCCGGCTCGACCGGGCCCACCTCGATCGCCCCGGGGGCGACCTCGCCGGTCGGGAGGATCACCGCCGAGACACCGGCGTAGGCCGCGCGGACCACCGAGCGCTCCGCCTCGATCGCGCGCATCCGCACGATGGCGAGGAACTGGTAGGGGCCCGACGAGTGGCCGTACCAGGCGTCGTTCGTCGCGTTGACGAGCACGTCCGGCGCCGGGTCCTGGCGCGCGTAGGCGAGGTTGATCTCCGGGAAGATCGCGTCGAAGCAGATCATCGGCGCGAGCCGCACCGGCGGACCGCCGGCGGCCGGCGTGAAAGCGAGCTGGGCGAGCTCGGAGCCCGGCGTGGAGGGCGCGAAGCTCGGCACGACCTGCTTCAGGAACTTGAGGTACTTCCCGAGCGGCACGTACTCGCCGAAGGGCACGAGGTGGTTCTTCTGGTAGGTGCCGAGGAGGTCGAGCGCCGGCGTCACGAGGAGGTTCTGGTTCGAGATCTGGCCGTGCCGCCGGCCGGTGTCCGGGTCGGTGACGTACTCGAACCCCACCACGCCCGCGAGCAGGTGGGCCTGCTGGAGCGGCGGGATCCCGGTCCAGGGCTCGGCGAGGGTCCGGGTGCCGATGGGCACGTAGATCGGGAAGGAGGCCTCCGGCCAGACGACGAGGTCCGCCCCGGCCCTGTCGGCCTCCACGGTCGGGGTCACGAGGCGGGGGAGGATGTAGCCCGCGTTGTCGCGCGCCCGGTTCTTCCGCGACTGGTCGACGTTGGGCTGGACGATGCCCACCGAGAAGCTCGGCGCGGCCTGCATCCGGTCGCGCACGCCGGAGAGGTGCACGCCGCCGTACGCGAGCGTGAGCGCCACCGCCGCCGCCGCGACGGCGAGCGGCCGCCGGGGCAACGGGCGGCGCTCGCGCCGGGCCGCCACCGCCTCCGCGAGGGCGGCGTTGACGAGGACCACGAGCGCCGCGATCCCGTACACGCCGGTCGCGGAGGCGAGCTGCGCCACCCACGGCGTGCGGACCTGCGTGTAGCCCAGGTTCGCCCAGGGGAAACCGGTCAGGAAGTAGTTGCGGCAGAGCTCGAGCGCGGCCCAGACCGGCGGGAGCTGCGCCCAGAACGGCCAGCCCAGCCGGGCACGCAGCGCGGCCGAGATCGCGAACGCGGCGGCCCAGTGGACCGCCATGTAACCGACCAGCAGCGTGAGCCCGAGGAACGCGATCGAGCCGGGGATCCCGCCGAACGCGGTCATGGCGTGCGAGACCCAGTGGATGGACGCGTAGAAGTAGGCGAGCCCGGCCACGAGCCCGAGGAGCGCCGCGCGCCCCGGCCGCGGGGCCGCCCGGAGCGCGAGCAGCGCGGGCACGAGGGCGACCCAGGCCACGGGCTCGAGCCAGCCCGCGGGGTCGAGCTCGCGCGGCGAGATCGCCCGGATCACGAGCGGGAGCGCGAGCGACATCGCGAGGCCGGCCCCGGCCGCCGCCAGGAATGGGAGGAGGCGCTTCACGGTGGAACCTTCGGTGGGGTCAGGTCGCCTTGCGGGCCGCGCCGCCGGCCTCGGAGGCGGGGCCGGTCGCACCGGCCGCGGGCGGCTCGGGCTCCGCCGCCGTGGCGTCGGGGAGGCCGTAGGCCGCCGCGGCCGCGAGGTAGTAGGAGACGGCCTCGCGCACGAGGTGGCCGACCGGCCGCCCGAGGCGGTGCGCCGTGGCGGCGACCGCCTCGGCGAGATCCATGGGCATCCGGACGTTGACGGTGCGGGCCTGGCCGATGGCGGCCTCGAGCCGCTCGAGCGCCTGGCTGGGCCGGGAGACGCGGAAGTCGCCCTGCTCGATCATCTCGCGGATCTTCCGCGCGAGCTCCTCGCGCGTGAACCACGCGCCGTCGAGCCAGACCGACTCCGAGTCGAGGTCGATGTCCGCGTACGGGTCCATCCGTGCTTTCCGTCCGGCTTCCCTTGCTTCGAGTCCTTCAGCGCCGCGCCGACGAGCCCCTCGGCGCGGACCAGCCGCTCCTCCTGCTCCGCCATCACCTTCGCGTCCCCGGCCCGCTCGTGGTCGAACCCGAGCAAGTGGAGGAGGCCATGCGCGAGGTAACGGTCCAGCTCCACGCCGACGGGCCGGCCGTCCTCGTCAGCCCTCCGCGCGGCGGTGTCCAGGGAGATTACCACGTCACCCAGCAGCGGCCCATGTCCGGGCGGCTCCGACTGGGGAAAGGACAGGACGTCCGTGGCCTGGTCCTTCCCCCGCCACTCCCGGTTGAGGGCCCGGATCCGCCGGTCGGTCACGAGCAGCACCGAGAGCTCCACCTCGGCGCGGCCGAGGGCCTCGAGGTAGGCCTCGGCCCGGGCCCGGAGGCGCCGGAGCGCCGCCGCGCCCCGCCGGTGCTCGGAGCTCGCGCGGACCGTCACGGCTCGCCGACCAGCTTCACCGGCGAGGGCCGCTCGGCGCCCTCCCGCGGGGCCTCGGCGGGCCGCGCCGGCTGGAGCGCCAGGAGGGAGCGGGCGAGGGCGTCCCCGATGAGGCCGAGGTCCCGCAGGGTGAGATCGCACGCGTCGAGCTGGCCCTCCTCGAACGCCTCCTGGATCCGTCGCCGCACGAGGGCGTGCAGGGCGGGCTCGTCGGCGCGCTCGAGCTCCCGCGCGGAGGCCTCGCAGACGTCCGCGAGGAGGACCAGCGCCGCCTCGCGGGTCTGCGGCCGCGGGCCCGGGTAGCGGAACAGCGGCTCGTCCGGCGCGACGCGGCTGGCGCCCTCCCCCGCCCGCGCGCGCGCCCAGAAGTAGGCGACGAGCCGGGTGCCGTGGTGCTGGGCGATGGCGTCGGCGACCGGGCGCGGGAGCTTCCACTGGCGGGCGAGCTCGAGGCCGTCGGTCACGTGCCGCTTCACGATGAGGGCGCTCATCGACGGCGCGAGCCCGTCGTGCTTGTTCTCGCCGCGGAGGTTCTCGGCGAAGTAGGCCGGGTTCCGGATCTTGCCGATGTCGTGGTAGTAGGCGCAGACCTTCGCGAGCAGCGGGTTCGCGCCCACCGCGGTCGCCGCCGCCTCCACGAGCGTGCCCATCCGGATCGAGTGGTGGTAGGTGCCCGGCGCCTGGAGGATGAGCTCCTTCAGCGCGGGGTGGTTGAGGCTTGCGAGCTCGAGCAGCTTGCCGTCGGTGACGTAGCCGAACGCCCGCTCCACGAGCGGCAGCGCCGCAAGCACCGCGACCGGCAACAGGAGCGCCCCGCCGGCGAGCGCGGTGATGCCCGCGACCGCCACCTCCTGCAGCGCGCGACCGTCGGCCGCCGCGGTGGCGACCGCGATCGCGGCGCCGACGAGCCCTACCGTGGCCGCCGCGCGGAACGGGCTCGCCCGGTCCTGCGCGCCCGGGAACGCCCCGGCGGCGACGACCGAGGTGGTGGTCGCGAAGACGGCGAAGGAGGCGGACGCGTTCGCGACGAGCCCGGTCGCGAGCCCCGCGGCGATGCCGAGGAGGAGCGCGACCTCGGAGGAGAGCACCTGCCCCGCGATCATCGCGCCCGCGGCGACCGGCACGAGGTAGTGGAGCGACGGCGAGGGGAACGCGGGGAACTTCGCCTCGAGCGCGTCCATCGCGGCGAAGCCGGCGGCGCCGAGCGCGAGCGTCACCGAGAGCAGGCCGCCGAGCAGGACCGCGTCGCGCCGGGCCGGGCGGAAGCGCGGGAGGTTCCGCCGCGCGAAGGCCCAGAGCACGGCGCACACGGCGGCGACGAGGACGCCAGCGCCGACCCGCACGCCGAGGAGCCCCTCCCCGCGACGCTCGGCGCGCATGCCCTGGATGAGCACGAGGTGGCGGCGCTCGATGCGCTCGCCGTCGCCCACGATCTTCTCGCCCCGCTTCACCGCCACGAAGACCGGCTTCACCGCCGCGGCGGCGTCGGCCCGCCGCCGGTCGGTCTCGGCCTGGTTGTTGACGAGCGTCGGGCGGACCATGGCGGCGGCGATGCGGACCAGCGCAGCGCGGACGCGGGGCGGCTCGGGCGCGAGGAACGCCGGCGCCTGGCGCGCGATCTCCTCGCGCGCGCGCTCCACGCTCCGCACGGCCCCGAGGTCGAGCAGCGTCCGCTCCCCCTGGACGGCGCCGTCCCGCACCACCCTCACCACGAGGCCGCGGTCCCGCTCGGGCGGCAACAGCTGCGGGTCCTGCACGACGAGCCCGTCGAGGCCCACGTGCGCGAGCGCCGCGAGCGCGAGCTCGGCGGCCTCCGAGAAGCGTACCGAGGCGAGCGCGGCGAGGTCCTCGTCGGACGGGATGACCTGCAGGCTCGAGACGAACCCGTCGCGGCCGGCGGTCCACGCCCGCTGCGCTTCCTGGGGCGACGCCCCCACCCCCGGTCTGGCCTCCGCGGCGTCCCGGCCCGGCGCCGCGCGCTGGCGCGCCTCCGCCTCGAGCTCCCGCATGCGCTCGAAGGCGGCCCGGATGCGGGCCGCCGCCTCGTCGGAGGCGGCGCCGTCGAGGTCCCAGACCGGCGGCTGCGCGGCCGCGGCCTCGCTGCGCCGGCGGGCGGTGGCGTCGCCGTCCGCGAGGTCGTAGTCCCGGTCCGCGGTGATGGTGAAGGGCGCGGGCTTCCCGAGCGCCTCCGCGCCGGGGAAGCGGCTCGGGTCGGCGGGCGCGAGCACGAGCGCGGCGGTGAGCCCGACCGCGGCGAGCACCAGCAGGCGCACCCCACGCCCCATCCAGTCCACGCGCGGCGTGGCCGGGTCCGGCCTCGGGGGCGCGGGCGGCGGGGTGGGGGGCGGCACCGGGCGCAGCCTCGCACCCGGAACCTGGCCCCGCAACCTCTAACGCGGGTCGCCCGGCGGGGTATCGCCCGCAACCGCCGCCGGCGGTGCGGGCGCCTGCACGGCCTTGCGCTCCTCGAGGCGCGCCTTGCGCTCGGCGTCGTACAGGTCGTAGGCGCGGACCACCTCCTGCACGAGCGGGTGGCGCACCACGTCGACCTCGCTGAAGTGGCAGAACGAGACGCCCTCGACGCCCTTCAGGATCTTCTGGACCTCGACGAGGCCGGACGAGCGGCTGGTCGGCAGGTCCACCTGCGTGACGTCGCCCGTGACCACCGCCTTCGAGCCGTAGCCCAGGCGCGTGAGGAACATCTTCATCTGCTCCTCGGTCGTGTTCTGCGCCTCGTCGAGGATGATGAAGGCGTCGTTGAGCGTGCGCCCGCGCATGAAGGCGAGCGGCGCGACCTCGACCGTGCCGCGCTCGATGAAGGCGTTGGCCTTCTCCTCGTCCACCATGTCGAAGAGCGCGTCGTGCAGCGGGCGCAGGTACGGGTTCACCTTCTCGGCGATGTCGCCGGGGAGGAAGCCGAGCTTCTCGCCCGCCTCGACCGCGGGGCGCGTGAGCACGATCCGCTTCACCTTGCGCTCGACCAGGAACGCGACGGCCATCGCCATCGCGAGGTAGGTCTTCCCGGTGCCGGCGGGGCCGATGCCGAAGACGATGTCCTGATCGCGGATCGCCTCGATGTAGCGCTTCTGCGCGAGCCCCTTCGGCGTGATGATCCGGTGGCGCGAGGAGACGAAGACGGTGTCGCCGAAGACCTCCTTGAGCGGCACGCCCTGCCCGGCGAGCTTCGTCGCCTGGTCCACGTCCTCGAGGTAGAGCGGGTAGCCCGCGACGACGAGGTCGTACAGCTCGCGCAGGAGCCCCTCCGCGAGCTTCACGCGCGCCTCCTCGGCCGCCGCCACGACGAGCTGCCCGCCGCGCAGCCCGAGCTGCACGCCGAGCCGCTTCTCGATGAGCTTCAGGTGCTCCGAGTGCGCGCCGCACAGCGCGCGGACCTTGTCGTTGTCGGGGAACTCGAGGCGGGTGGTCTTCAGGGGTTCCGCTGCGCTCTGAGCCAAGTGGGGTCGGCCTCCGGTCCTACGATAACCGGACCCGGGGCCGGAGGCAGCCCTTCGACATGCTCAGGGCGGGCCCTTCGACGTGCCCGGGGAGAGCGGGCTCACTCGACGGGCGCGAGGAGGACGTAGGAGCCCTGCGGGGTGCGCCGGTAGAAGTACGGCGTCGACCAGGGGTGCCGGAGGTCGGCCTCGTCCACGATCCCGGCCTCCACGAGCTCGTTCAGGCCGGCGGGGTACCCGCCCCGCTCGAGCCGGAACACGTCGAGCGCCGAGCGGAGCCGGGCGACCTGGTACCGCGACAGGTACCGCTGCCCCGCGTTGTCGGCGAGCGCGGTCTCGCCCTGGGCGGCGAGCGCGCGCTGGTCGAACCAGTACACGAGCCCGGCGAGCGCGCACGCGAGCGCGATGGTGGCGAGCACGCGGGTGGCGAGCGCCGACACCTGCGCGGCGTCGACGTGCCCGGACCGCCCCGCGGGCCCGATGGCCTTCAGGTAGCCGAGGTTGACGAGGTTGAGGAGCGCCTTGCAGGTCTCGAACTCGCCGAGGCGCGAGAGGTCGACGACCTTCTCGACGGTGCGCCCGGGGAGCGCGAGCTCGTAGACCTTCCGCTCGTTCCCGCCCAGCGTCGCGAACTCGCCCTTCTTCTCGGCGGGCGCCTCGCCCAGGCCGTCGAAGGCGGCGTCGACGTCGTCCTTCGGGATGGGCCGCGAGCTCGTCTTCTCTCCGGGATCGAGGTGCTTCAGCCGCTCGAAGGTCATCGCCCGCGAGCTGATGCGCTTCTTGATGAGCGGCCACTCGTCGACCTGCCGGAAGCCCTCCATGAGGACCGACTCGGCGCGCAGGGGCGTCACCGTGTACGGGTCCCAGTCGACGTCCTGCGCGTCGAAGGAGTAGTCGCCGCTCTTCCAGGCGAAGAGCCGGTAGACGGTCTCGGTGGTCTGGAGCGCCGTCGTCTCCTTCAGCTCCTCCATCGAGATGTAGCCGAGCTCCATCAGCACGTCGCCGAGGCGGCGCAGGCTGCGCTTCTGGAGGTCGAGCGCGTGCTCGAGCTCCTCGTTGGTGATGATCTCGGCGCGGACGAGCATGTTGCCGAGCCGGTCGCGCGCCTGCCGGCGGGCGGACTCCGCCCCGACCAGGTTGCCGTCGGCGATGGTGATGTGGATCTCGTCCTCGCGCGAGGCGAGGTGGAGGATGCCGCTCTTCGCCTGCTGGCCGATGAGCTGGAGGATCTCGGCGATCCCGAAGTCCCTGAGCGTGCCCCGGAGCGCCATGGCCTACTCGGTCCTCCGGAATGCGTCGCGCACCGCGACGAGCCAGAAGCCGAGCCCGAGCGGGAGCGCCACGAGGAGCTTCCCGCCGAGGACGTACGGGGTCGGGAGCGGCGGCGGCAACAGGCCCCGCCACAGCCCCACCACCACCGCGAGGAAGAGCATCCCGAGCACGAGCACCGCGCCGAGGAACGGCCGGCCGCTCCAGAGCTGCCCCACCCCGCCCCCGGCGATCGCGAGGGCCCGGGTCGAGAGGCGCGACCACCGCTCGTGCCGCCGGACCTCCGACTCCTTGCGGAGGCGGTCCCGGGCGTCGACGACGCCCTTGCGCGTGAAGACGTTGATGCACGCGCCGCACATGGCGGCGGCGTTGCGGTCGCAGCGGCGGCAGCTCGCCCCGCCGCAGCGCTCGCAGGCCCGCGCGGGCGCGAGCCGGCGTGCGGCGAGGGCGAGCGCGCCGAGCAGCGCCGCCAGGAGCGCGCTCGCGCCCGTGAGCCAGGCGCCCGGGAGCGCGCCGGCGAGCCGGGAGCGGACCCAGTTGCGCACGAGCTCGGGATCGGCCTCGTCGCGGGCCATGAGGACGAGGCGCTCGCGCGACACCGGCACGTCGACCACGTAGCGGTTCGCCGAGAAGTCGTCGTCCGAGCCGTACCGGCGCAGGAAGTCTGCGCCCTCGCTCTCGGCCCGTTCGCGCGCCGCGGCGCTCTTCTCCATGTCGGAGGTGCGCAGGTAGAGCTTCGAGAGGTTGTAGTGCGCGGCGGCGAGCACCACGAGATCGCCGCCCGCCCGGTCGGTGGCGGCGAGGTACGCCGCCTTCGCGCCCTCGAGGTCGCCCCGCAAGAGGAGCACGTTGCCGGTGTTGACGCTCACGTCCGCGGCGCGCGGATCGGCCTCGGCCGCGCGCTGGTAGAGCTTGAGCGCCTCGTCGAGCTCGCCCCGGCGCTTGTGGTACCGCCCCAGCGCCGCGTAGACCATCGCCGGCGCGGGCGCGTCGTTCGCGCGCGCGGCGAGTGCGGCGGCCTCCTCGGCCGACGGCGACCCGCGCTCGAACTCGTCGATCTGCTCGGCGAGCGTCCCGGTCCACCAGGTCTGCCGGGCGACCACGCCCGCCGCCCACGGCATGGCGGCGAGCGCCGCCACGGCGGCGAGCGTCACGAGCCGCTCCCGCGCCGACTGGTACATGAAGGAGGCGAGGGCCCAGACCGCGACCACGAGGAAGGGGCCCGCCCCGAGCACGGCGGGCGCGGCGAGCAGGATCAGGGCCAGGAACGCGGCCTGGACGCCGGCGGCGCCGACGAGGGGCAGGTGCTGCAGGTCGTGGAGGAGCCTCCGCAGGTGGCGCGCGAGGAGCACGGTCACCACGGCGAGCGCGGCGAGGAAGGCCGCGAGGAGCCCCGCGCCGACGACGTCGGCCACGAAGGCCCGCGCGGTGTGCGGATCCCGCGCGCCCGCGGCGAGGGCGCCGCCGAGCGCGGCGAGCACCTGCCCGGGCTCGCCGGGGGCGTGGGCGAGCCGCGCGCGGGCGAGCGCGAGGTGGGCGTCGGCCTGGTCCGGGGCGAGCTCGACCGCGAGCTCCGCGTGGGCGAGCGCGCGGGCCGAGCCGTTCTCTCGGATGGCCCTGCGCGACTCCCGGGTCTCGGCGGCGGACATCGCGCCGAGGTCGTCGATGCCGAGCGCGCGCTTCACCGCGAGGAGCTCCTTCGCGGCCTGCTCGGCCTTCACGGGGTCGCCCTCGCGCACCGCGGCACGCCGGGCGGTCCAGTGGGCGACGAGCGTGTCCTGCGTGACCTTGACCGGCAGGATCTCCCGGACGAGCTCGGCGGTCGGCGCGGGGGGCGGAGGCGGCGGCGGCGGGACGACGGCGTCCGCCGGCGACGGGGAGTCACCGGCCGGCGGGCCCGCGGACGTCGTGGTCGCGGTCGAGGCCGTGCCCGGCGGCGTGGCCGCGCCCGGGGTGGGCGCCGGGGCCGCCTGGCCCGGGCGGGCCGGGAGCCGGGCGGGCTCCTGCTGCGGCTCCTCCGTCGTCTCCTCGTTCTCCTCGACGAGCTTCGGCGCGGCGACCTGCGCGCGCACGGGCGCCGCGAGGATGCCCCCGAGGAGGAGGGCCCCGACGAGGTGGGGCCAGACTGTGGAGACGCGGGGGCGCACGCGCGTCCGGATGCTAACACGGCGTCGTCCGGGGTAATAAGACGCGCATGAAGAGCGCCACCGCCGCCCTCGAGCGGCTCCTCGGCATCATGGAGCGCCTGCGCGCCCCGGACGGCTGTCCCTGGGACCGCGAGCAGACGCTCCACACCCTGCGCCCGTACGTGCTCGAGGAGACCTACGAGGTCCTCGAGGCGATCGACGGCGGCGACGTACGGGAGCACTGCGAGGAGCTCGGCGACCTCCTCCTGCAGATCGTCTTCCAGGCCCAGCTCCGCAAGGAGGAGGGCCGCTTCGACTTCGCCGACGTCGCGGAGGCGATCTCGAACAAGCTCGTCTCCCGGCACCCCCACGTGTTCGGCGACTCGCAGGTGAAGGACGCCGAGGGTGTGCTGAAGCAGTGGGCCCAGCTGAAGCGGGCCGAGAAGAAGGCGAAGGGCGGCGGCAAGAGCGTGCTCGAGGGCGTCCCCCGCGAGATGCCCGCCCTCGCCCGGGCCGACCGCCTGACCGAGAAGGCGAGCCGGATCGGCTTCGATTGGCCCGACGCGTCGGGCGCCCGGGCGAAGGTGGCGGAGGAGCTCGCGGAGCTGGACGAGGCGGTGGCCGGCGGCAACTCGAAGGAGATCGAGCACGAGCTCGGCGACCTCCTCTTCGCGACCGCGAACCTTGCGCGCAAGCACGGCATCGCGCCGGAGGAGGCGTTGCGCGCCGCGGTGGGCCGGTTCATCTCGCGCTTCGAGCATGTCGAGCGGGAGCTCGAGCGGCGCGGCGTGCCCCACGGTGAGGCAACCCTCGCGGAGATGGACGTGCTCTGGGACGAGGCCAAGGCGCGCGAAGTTTGAGGAAAAATCCGAAGCGGGCCGTCCGGCGGGACGCTCTCCACACGCCATGTGGGAAGTACGTGGATAAGTCCCGCCGGGACCCGGACCGTCCTCGGGATTTCACCGAGCCGACACCTGCCGCGGAGGGGTCCCGACACCCGATTACTCAGGCATCTCGGCATCTTGAGTCGCTGTAGGCCCCGCGAAGGGCGTACGGAAGGGCGGGTCCAGTGGGGCGGAAGGAGGGGGTTCGGCTTGGAGTGGATAACTACGTCCTTCCTTGGAGTGTCCTCGGGGTTTCGGCCCGAGCATTGCTGTGGCCGCGGCCCGGACCCGAGGTAGATCCGCTGCGGCAGGGCGGCGCACATCCTCCCTCCCTCGCGCTGGATCGGCCCCGTCCCGCGCGGGCCCCGGGCGCTTGACGTGCCCCGCGTTCACAGGTAATTAGCGCGCCCTCAACAGCTTTCGTGCAGGCGCGCGCGGCAGGCCGCGCGCGAGGAGAGTGATCCCTTGGCGAACATGGTCTCGGCGGAGAAGCGGAACCGGCAGGCGCAGAAGCGTCGCGCGCGCAACGTCCAGGTCCGCACGCGCGTGAAGAGCGCCGTGAAGAAGGTCCGCGATCTCGCCGCGAAGGGCGACGCGGCCGCGGCCAAGGCCGCCCTCCCCGCCGCCGTCGCCGAGCTCTCGAAGGCCTCGTCGAAGGGCGTGCTGCACAAGAACGCCGCGGCCCGCCGCATCGGCCGGCTCGCGAAGGCCGTCGCCGCGCTGAAGTAGGCTGCCACACCGCCCATCCCGAGCGTAGGGCCCGCGCAAGCGGGCCCGAAGACGAGGGACCGGGCCGCTACCGCTCCAACGCCGCCAGGATCTCCCCCGCCAGCTCGTCCGCGAGCCGGCGCAGGGCGAGCGCCCGCCTGCCCTCCGCCTCCACCGCATCCGCGCCCGCGACGTAGTCGGCCTCGCGGCGGAAGGTCTGCTCCGCGACCACCTCGGCGCCGCGGGTGAGCTTCACGCGCGCCTCGACCGCGATCCGCCACGAGCGGGCGTCGGTGGACGAGGGCACCGGCGACCCCGATCGGATCTCCCCGGTGAGTCGGGCGTCACCCGGACCGGCCGCGCCGCGCCGGGCGAACCCGCTCCTGAGCGCCCCGGTCAGCGCGGCCCCGAGCCCGGGCTCCGTCGACCGGTTCTCGAGCTCGGCCACCTCGACCCGCTCGACGCCGCCCCGGCCGGTCCAGCGGGTGGAGAGCGCGTAGCCGCAGCCCGCGGCCGCCAGGGCGGCGGCGCAGAGGACCGCGGCGAGGCGGGGCGCGCCGCGCACGCCCCTACCCCACCACGAAGTTGATGAGCCGCTTCGGCACGAAGACGACCTTCCGGACGGTCTTCCCGGCGAGGTGCGCCTTCACCCGCTCGTCGGCCTCGGCGAGCGCGCGGACCTCGGCCTCCGGCGCGGCCGCGCCGGCCTGCACCTCGCCGCGCAGCTTGCCGTTCACCTGCACCGCGATGGTCACCGTGTCGGCGACGACCAGCGCCGGGTCGAAGGCCGGCCACGGCTCCTCGGCGAGCAGCCGGTCGCGGGCGGCGGGGCCGAGGAGCTCGTGCCAGAGCTCCTCCGCGACGTGCGGCGCGAACGGGTTGAGCATCGTCGCGAGCAGGACGAGCGCCTCCCGCACCGCGGCGCGGTCCGGGTCGGTCTTCGGCTCGAGCGCGTACAGCTCGTTGACGAGCTCCATGAGCGCCGCGATGCCGGTGTTGAACTTGAGCTCGCCGGCGGAGCCGGTGCCGAACGCCTCGGTGCAGCGCTTGAGGGTCCGGTGCGTCTTCCGGCGCAGCTCGAGGAACGGCCCCGCCGCCTGGCCGAGCGCGGCCTGCGGCGCGGCGAAGCAGTCCTGGCGCGCGTGGAAGTAGCGCCACACGCGGGCGAGGAACCGGAACAGGCCGTCGACCTGCTCGTCGGACCAGTCGATGTCCTTCTCGGGCGGCGCCGCGAAGAGCATGAACATGCGGACCGTGTCGGCCCCGAACCGCTTCACGATCGGGCCCGGCGCGACCACGTTGCCCCAGCGCTTCGACATCTTGCGGCCGTCGGGGCCGTTCACGATGCCCTGGGTCACGAGCCGCTTCACCGGCTCGTCCTCGAACACGAGGCCGAGCTTCTTCATCACCCGGTGCCAGAACCGGAAGTAGAGCAGGTGCATCACCGCGTGCTCGGGGCCGCCGACGTAGACGTCGACGGGGAGCCAGCGGCGGGCCGCCTCGGGATCGAAGGGGCGGGTCGCGTCCTTCGGCGAGAGGTAGCGGGCGTAGTACCAGGACGAGTCGACGAAGGTGTCCATCGTCTCGACCTCCCGGCGGGCGGGCTTGCCGCACCTCGGGCAGGTCGTGTTCACGAACGCCGGGACCTTCGCGAGCGGCGGCTCGCCGGTGCCGGTGATGATGGCCTCCTCCGGCAGGACGACCGGCAGCTGGTCGTCCGGCACGCCGACCGCGCCGTGCTCCGGGCAGTAGACGATCGGGATGGGCGTGCCCCAGTAGCGCTGGCGCGAGAAGCCCCAGTCGCGCAGGTGCCAGCGCACGGTCGGCCCGCCGAACCCCTTCGCGCGGGCGTGCTCGGAGAGGTCGCGGCGCGCCTCCTCGGAGGTCACGCCGTCGAACAGGCCGGAGCCGTCGAGGACGCCGTCCTCGGTCCAGGCCTTCTCGAGCCGGTCACCGGGCGGGTTCCGCTCTCCCTTCGCGGGCTGGATGACGGTGCGGATCGGCAGCTGGTACTTCTTCGCGAACTCGAAGTCGCGCTGGTCGTGCGCCGGGACGCTCATGACGGCGCCGGTGCCGTAGCCGGCGAGCACGAAGTTCGCGATCCAGACCGGGACGCGCTCGCCCGTGAACGGGTTGAGCGCCATGGCGCCGGTGAAGACGCCCTCCTTCGGCGCCCCCTCGCCCGTGCGCGCCTCGGCGTCGGTGTCCTTCATCTTCTTCACGAACGCGCGGACCTCGGCGAGGCGCTCGGGCTTCGTGATCTGCTCGGTGAGCGGGTGCTCGGGGGCGAGCACGACGTAGGTGCAGCCGAAGATCGTGTCGACCCGGGTGGTGAAGACCTTGATCGCCGGGCCGCCGTTCACCGCGAAGTCCACCTCCGCGCCGACGCTCTTGCCGATCCAGTTCCGCTGCATCGTGGTGATGCGCTCGGGCCACTCGGTGAGCCCGTCGAGCCCGTCGAGCAGGTCCTGGGCGAAGTCGGTGATGCGGAACGCCCACTCCGGGATGACCTTCTCGAGGACCTGCGAGCCGCAGCGCTCGCACTTCTCGTCGACGACCTGCTCGTTCGCGATGACGGTGTTGCAGCCGGTGCACCAGTTCGCCTTGCCCTCGCGCCGGTACACGATGCCCTGCTCGAGCATCCGCAGGAAGAACCACTGGTTCCAGCGGTAGTAGGAGGGGTCGGCGGTGACGAGCTCCCGCTCCCAGTCGAACGAGAACCCGAGCGTCTTCATCTCGGCGCGGAAGCCGACGATGTTCTCGGCGGTGCGCTCGGCGGGGTGGCGGCCGTCCTTGATGGCGGCGTTCTCGGCCGGGAGGCCCAGCGCGTCGAAGCCGATCGGGTGGAGCACGTCGTGGCCCCGCATCCTGAGCTGGCGCGCGATGGCGTCACCGATGGTGTAGACGCGGGCGTGGCCCATGTGCATGGCGCCCGAGGGGTACGGGAACATCTCGAGGACGTACTTCTCCTCGGCGCCCGGGCGGCGGCCCGCGGCGAAGACCTTCGCGTCCTCCCAGCGCTTCTGCCAGCGGGGCTCGATCGACTGCGGTTCGTAGCGTTCGTTCATCGACATGAGGGGCGGGAGTGTAACGGAGGCCCCGGGGCGGCGTCTGCTTTCGTCCCTCCGCCCGGCCTCCCCCGGAACGGCGGTGTGCGGCGCCAAACCGCAGCCACGCAAACCACCGATATTCCTGATGTTCTTGGTCGCCGCACCGAAACAGGCTCCGTGGCCCGAACCGGAATCGTGGTGCCTCGCTCTCTCCTCATGAGGTCCACCTCAACCGGGAGTTTCACACCATGCGCAGCGTGAAGAAGTACGCCGTCGCCGTCGCCCTCGTCCTCGCCGCCGGCCCCGCCGCGGCCACGAACGGCATGCGGATGATCGGCTTCGGTCCCACCCAGAACGCGATGGGCGGCGCCTCGGTCGGCGCCCCGCTCGACGCGGCCACCGTCGTCACGAACCCCGCCGGCCTCACCGAGACCGGCCTCAGGCTCGACGTGGGGATCACCTACTTCGATCCGACCGTGAAGTACTCCGCGAGCGGCGCGGCGAGCGGGAAGGAGCAGGAGTCCACCCGCCCGGCCTCCTACATCCCGACCATCGCCTTCTCGATGCCCCTCGGCGACAAGCTCGCCTTCGGCGTCGGCGTCGTCGGCGTCGCCGGCATGGGCGTCGAGTACCCCGCCGACCTCTTCGGCTCGACGACGAAGACCTCGTACATGCAGCTCCGCGTGGCGCCGGGCGTCGCGATGAAGCTGCCGGCCGGCCTCTCCGCCGGCCTCACCCTCAACGCGGGCTACGCGATGATGGAGTACGCGGTCGCCGGCTCCGCGCCGCCGAACGGCCCGGGCATGCAGCCCCGCAAGCAGGCGGGCGCGATGGGCGTCGGCGCGACGGTCGGCCTCCAGTGGTCGCCGCTCCCGATCGTCACGGTCGGCGCCGCCTACGAGACGAAGTCGAACTTCAAGGACTTCGAGTTCGACATCCCCGCGCACCAGCTCGCCACGCAGCAGGGCATGGTCTCCATCCCCGGCGGCACGGAGAAGCTCGCCTTCGACCAGCCGGCCGTCCTCACGGTGGGCGGCATGGTGAAGCCCCTCCCCGGCTTCACGGTCGCCGCGGACGTCGAGTACGTCTTCTGGAGCCAGACGAACGGCAAGGACCAGCCGAAGTTCACGACCGACCCGAACATGACGGGCGCGATGGCGTTCAACATGAACTGGGACGACCAGCTGGTGCTCAAGGTCGGCGCCGAGCTGCCGGTGTTCCCGCTCGTGAAGCTCCGGGTCGGCTACAACCACGGCAAGATGCCGCTCGACGCGACCCGCGCGTTCGAGAACGTCGCCTTCCCGGCGATCGCCGAGAACCACTACACGGCGGGCCTGCAGGTGAAGGTCGGCCCCGTGGCCGTGAACGCCGCGGCGGTCTACTCGCCCGAGGCGAAGCTCGCGGGCGCCCAGGCGCTCCAGGGCATCTCGGCGTACGAGACGAAGATGAGCCAGATCGCGATCGATCTCGGCGCGTCGATGAGCTTCTGAGTTTCCGTCCCTCGACTCCGGCCCGCTGCGCGGGCCTGCGCTCGGGATGAACGGATCCAGCGGAGCGGACTCAGGACGGCGGGCCGGGCTATCATGCCGGCCCGCCGTCTCCTTTTCGGGACGCCCCCATGAAACGCGCCGTCTCCATCCTCCTCGGCGTCCTCACGCTCGCGCTCGGCGCGGGCCGCTTCCTGACGACCTACCGGCCCGCCCCGGCGCCTCAGCCGCCCGCGGCCACCCTGCCCTCCGGGCCCGCCCCGCAGCGCTCGCCGCCCCTCGCGGCGCCGCCTCCCCCGGCGGTCCCGGCGACGCCCGCCCTCGTCGTCCGCGACGTGGAGGTCCGGGACCTCGACGGACGGGTCGCCTGGCGCGGCGACGTGGACCTCGCGCCGGTGCTCGCGCGGATCGAGCGCGGCGAGCGCGACCCGCACCGCGACGACGGCACCGTGTTCCAGAACCGCGAGGGCCGGCTCCCCGGGAAGCCGCGGGGCTACTGGCACGAGTACGTCGTCCGCACGCCCGGACTGCGCCAGGTGGGCCCGCAGCGCCTCGTCCTCGGCGACGGCGGCGAGGCCTACTACACGTCCGACCACTACCGCTCCTTCAGGCGGGTGCGCTGATGAAGGCCGACCTCGAGAAGCTCTCCGCGCGGATCACCGGCGAGGGCGGCGACGCCGCCGTGCGCGCCTCCGCGACCGAGGCGGCGCTGGCGGCGCGCCTCGAGGCCGACGGCTGGGAGGCGGTGCGCGTGGACCGGGCGCCGGTGTTCGACCGGGCCACCCTCCTGCACGCGCTCTACCAGGCCTGCCGGTTCCCGGCCTGGTTCGGCTTCAACTGGGACGCACTCCTGGACGCGCTCGCGGAGCCTCCACCCGCGCCCGCCCGTGGCCGGGCCCTCGTGTTCGCGGGGCTCGACCTCCTCGAGGAGCGGGAGCCCGAGACGGCCCGCACGTTCCTCGAGGTGGTCGCCGACGCCCGCGCGCGCGGCGCCGCGGTGCGGGTGGTGCGGCTCGGGCGCTAGCCCTTCTTTCCCTTCTTCTTCGACGAGATCTCCGCCGGCGCGTCCTTCTTCTCCTTCTTGTCCTCCTTCGCGTCCTTCTCCTTCGTCACCGCCGCGGCGGCCGGCTGCTTCTGTTCGGACTTCTTCTTTCCGGCGAGGGCCGGGCTCGCGAGCGAGAGCACGGCGAGGGCGGCGATCAGGCGGAGCTTCATCGAGGGCCTCCGGGTCCGGGGGTGAAATCGGGAGCAGACCACCTCGGGCCGCTCCTGCCAATCGGGATTCGTGGCAACCTCCCCTGCACCGCATGCGCGCCCGCCTGAAGACCCTCGAGGCCGAGGGCATCGACGACCTCGCCGGCTGGAGCCCGCCCGACCCCGAGCGCTTCGGCGTGCCCCTCGTGCTGCAGGTCGGCGTGCTCGGGCAGCGGGGCCGGGAGCGGTTCCGGCTGCTCGCCGCGTCGCCGGCGTGGCTGAAGGAGCGCGACCACCGGCGCGGCGCGGTCCTGGGCCGGGGGATCCTGATCGTCTTCGGCTGGGACCTCGCGAAGATCAGGGCGCTCCTCGCGCGCGAGGTCGAGCGCTGCACCGGCCCCGACTGGCCGAGCCTCGCGCGGCAGGTGAACCGGTTCGCCGTCTGGGAGGGCGAGGGCGACGACGACGCGGGCGGCGTGCGGGGCCTGCGGTGACCCCTGCCCTGCGCCGCGGCGGTCCCGCCGACGCGCCGGCGATCGCGGCGCTCTTCGAGGCCTCCCGCGCCGCCGCCATGCCGTGGCTCGCGGTCGTACACGGGCACGACGAGACCGTCGCCTTCTTCGAGCACGTGGTCCCCGCCCGCCGCGAGGTCTGGCTCGCCGGGGACGCCGCGGGCGCCCTCCTCGGCTTCATCGCCTTCGGCGGCGGCGAGGTCGAGCACCTCTACGTCGCCCCCACCGCGCGCGGCGCCGGCGTCGGCTCGGCGCTCCTCGCCCTCGCGACCGCCCGCGGCGCGCCGCTCGAGCTCTGGACGTTCCAGCGGAACGCGGCCGCCCGGGCCTTCTACGCCGCCCGTGGCTTCCGGGAGGTCGAGCGGACCGACGGGAACCGGAACGAGGAGCGGGAGCCGGACGTGCGGCTGAGGTGGGAGCCGCCCCGGCCCTGAGCTCAGTCCCGGCGCGCGAGGACGTACCCGCGCATCGACGGGTGCTCGAGCGGCGCGTACGGGTAGCGCTCGAGCTTCGCCTCGACCGCGAACCCGGCGCGCTTCAGGCCGCCCGCGAACGCGTCCCAGGTGTGGAAGTGGAACTCGAGCTTCACGGCCTTGTCGAACCACTGGGTGAGCTCGAGCTTCTCGTCCCCGACGTGGAACGCGAGCAGCGCGGGGGCCCCGGGCCTCAGCACCCGGTGCAGCTCGGTGAACGCCCCGTGCAGCTGGTGCGCCGGGATGTGCACGTGCGCGTAGAAGGCGGTCGCCCCGGCGAGCGCGCCGTCGGCGACGTCGAGCGCGAGGAAGTTGCCGACCCGGAACTGCACCGGCACGCCGCCGGAGAGCTTGCGGGCCTCCTCGACCATCGCGGGCGAGAGGTCGACCCCCACCGCCTCGACGCCGAGACCGTGCAGGTGGCGCACCACCTGGCCCGGGCCGGCGCCGACGTCGGCGACCACGCCCTTCCCGCGCACGCGCTCCGCGAACACCTGGAGCATGGCGCGGTCGAGGGGCTTGAGATCCAGCTCGTCGCGGAACCGCTCGGCGTAGCCGGGCGCGACGGCGTCGTAGGCGCGGCGGATGGCCTCGAGGGGGATGCTCATGGCGCGGCGCCCGTGGCCGGGAGGAGCGCCCGCACCGTCTCGATGACCTGCTGCGCCTGCACCGGCTTCACGAGGTAGGCCGTCGCGCCGAGGCGCATCGCGCGCTGCCGGTCGGCCTCCGCTCCCTCGGTGGTGATGACGACGACCGGGGTGGCCTGGTGGGCGCCGCCGGAGCGCACCATCGAGACGAGCTTCAGCCCGTCGAGGATGGGCATGTTGACGTCGGTGAGGACGAGGTCGAACTTCGCCCCGGCGAGCTTGCGCCAGGCGTCGGCCCCGTCGGTCGCCTCGACGGCGTCGAGCTCGCCCACGCGCCGCAGCGCGTGGAACAGCTGCCTCCGCATGGAGGGGCTGTCGTCGACGATGAGGGCGCGCCAGCGGGCCATCCGTTCTCACTCCCCCCGCGCGAAGCGCGCCAGGCGCGCGGCGAGGGCCTCCAGGCCGAGCACCTCGGCCACCGCCCCGGTCTCCACCGCGGCGAGTGGCATCCCGTATACCACGGCGGTGGCCTCCGCCTCGGCCAGGGTGAGCCCGCCAGCCTCCCGCACGGCCTTCACGCCCGCCTCCCCGTCGTTGCCCATGCCGGTGAGCACCGCCGCGCAGACGCGCGGGCCGAGGAGCGCCGCCGCGGAGGTGAAGAGCCGATCGACCGACGGGCAGTAGCGGCCCCGCTCGCGCTCGCCGGGGCGCACCGCGGCCCGGAGCACCCCGCCCGCGTCGCGCGCGAGCTCGAGGTGGTGGCCGCCGGGCGCGACGAGCACCCGCCCCACCGCGACGACGTCGCCGTCCTCCGCCTCCCGGACGCTGAAGGAGGACCGCCGCGACAGCCGCTCCGCGAAGGTGGCGGTGAACTTCTCCGGCATGTGCTGCGCGAGGAGCATCGCGAGCGGCACCGCGGCCGGGATGGACTCGAGGAGCGTCTGGACCGCCTGCGGCCCGCCGGTGGAGGCGCCCACCACGACCACCCGGGGCGGCTCGACGGTGGCCGTCGCCCGGTGGGCCTGGCCCACCGCCGGCCCGCGCCGGCCGGAGGTCCGCGGCGCCGTGAGGAGCCCCAGGGTCTCGCACTTCTCGACGAGCTCGGCGCGGATCTCCTCGAGCGGCGTGCGCGCCTCGGGCTTCGCCACGAAGTCGAGCGCCCCGAGCTCGAGCGCCTTGAAGACGTCCTGGCGCTGCGACTGCGCCGACACCACCACCACCGGCACCGGGCGCTGCGCCATGAGGAGCCGGAGGAAGGTGAACCCGTCCATCCGCGGCATCTCGAGGTCGAGCACCACGAGATCGGGCGCGAGCCGCACCGCCGCGCGGAGCGCCTCCTCGCCGTCGCTCGCGTGGCCGACCACCGAGAGGCCGGGGCGCTCCGCCAGCATCGCCTCGATCGCCGAGCGGCTCGCCTCGGAGTCGTCGACGATGAGGACCTTGACGGGGCCGCGTCGCGGGGCGGGCGTCACGCGTCCTCCTCCGGCGCCGAGCCCACCGGGCCGGCCGGGCGGCGGTAGACGAGGTCCTCCCGGAGGTGCTCGAGCTCGAAGTCGGCGGTCGAGCCGAGGAGCGACTCGGAGTGGCCGAGGAGCAGCCACCCCCCGCCGCGCATGCGCTCGTACAGCCGGCGGAGGGCCGTCCGGCGCGCGTCGGCGTCGAAGTAGATGAGCACGTTCCGGCAGAGGACGACGTCGAGGAGCCCCACCGTGGAGAGCGCGCGGGGGGCGACGAGGTTCTCCCGGACGAAGCGCACGCCCCGGCGCAGCTCCTCGGCGACGATCCACTTCCCGCCGCGCAGCTCGAACCACGGGCGGAGCACCTCCGCCTCGGGCGACCGGAAGGCGCTCTCCGGGTAGGCGCCCACCTTCGCCTGGGCGATGCAGCGGCGGGAGAGGTCCGCGCCGACGATCTCGACGTCCCACCCCTCGAAGAGCCCCGACTCCTTCACGAGCACCGCGATGGTGTAGGGCTCCTCGCCGGTCGAGCAGCCCGCCGAGAGGATCCGGAGCCGGCGCCGCCCCGCGAGCTCCCGCGCGACGCGCGGGAGGATCTCGGCGCGGAACGCCTGGAGCTGGAGGGGCTCCCGGTAGAGGTACGTCTCGTTCGTGGTGAGGAGCTCCACCGCCCCCTCGAGCTCCTCGGCGCGCTCCGGGCTGAAGAGGAGGTGCTGGTGGTAGGCCTCGAAGTCGCGGAGCCCCAGCGCCTGCAGGCGCGGCCCGAGCCGGCGCTCGACGAGGTACATCGCGTCGTCGCGGAACCAGAGCCCGCAGTGGCGGTGCACGAGATCGCGAAGCAGCCGGAAGGCCTGCTCGTCGAGGACCGGGGTCGTCGGGTCCGGGCGCCACACGGTCAGCGCTCCAGGGCCTGGGCGGCGTCCGCGAAGGCGCGCGCGACGAGCGGGTCCGGGTCCTCCCCGGCGCGCCGCCGGGCGAGCGGGGCGAGCGCCCGGTCGCCGCGGGCGGCGAGCGCGAGCGCCGCGGCGCGACGCACGTCCCAGCGGGCGCTGTCCACCGCGGCGACGATGACCGCCTGCGCCACGGGGCCGGCGAGCGGCGCGGCCGCCGCGACCGCGACCTTCGCCACCTCGGGATCGGCGTGCGCCGAGGCCCGCACCAGCCGCTCGGCCGTGATCGCACCGCGGGCCGCGAGCGCCCGCAGCGCGGCGACCACCACCTGCGCCGGGGCGCCGCCGTCCTCGGCGAGCCGCCCGAGCGTCGTTTCGTGCGCGGCGCCGCCGGCCGACCCGAGCGCCTCCGCCGCCGCGGCCCGCACCGCGGGCTCCGGATCGGCGAGGGCGGCCGCGAGCCGCTCCGCGGCGCCGGCCGGCGGCGGCCTCCCGCGCTCGGCCTCCGCGCGGGCCACCTCGTGGAGCGCCTTCGCCGCGGCCGCGCGCACCGCCCAGGCCGCGTCGCCGAGGGCCTCGACGAGCCCGGGCACGGCCTGAATGGCTGCCGGCACGCCCCGCGCGGCGAGCGCCGCGAGGGCCGAGGCCGCCGCCGCGCGGCGAGCGGTCTCGCCCGCGCCGAGCCCGCCCGCGAGGGCCGGCAGGTCGTCGCCGCCGCCGAGCGCCCCGAGGGCGCGGTAGAGGGCCGCCGACGGCCGGGTGACCGCGCGCGCGCGCAGCGCCGCGAGCGCCGCGGCGCCGGCCGGCCCTCCGGCCTTCCCGAGCTCGACGAGCGCGGCCGAGGCCACGCCCGCCACCGCGGGCTGCTCGTCGCCGAGGAGCCCCGCGAGCGGCGAGATCACCCGCGCGTCCGCGATCCGCCCGAGCGCCGCCACCGCGTCCGCCTGCACGTAGGACTCGGGATCCGACGCCTCCCGGACCAGGCTCTCGAGCGAGGCCGGGCTGCCGAGGCGCGCGAGCGCCGCGAGCCCCGCCACGCGCGCGGCCGGGCCGAGCTCGGGCAAGGCGTCGGCGACCGCGATCCGGAGCTCGGCGTCCTGCGGGAGCGACGCGAGCAGCTCCTCGACGAGCGCCCGGTAGCGCTCGTCCTCCGCGAGCCGCAGCGCCGGCCGGGCGTGCCGGGGCGCACCGGCCCAGCCGAGCACCGTGAGCGCGCCCATCGCGACCCAGGGCTCCTCCGCGCCCAGCGCCTCCGCGCAGGCGTCGAGCGCCGTGGGCGACCCGGCGAGGCACCCGCGCACCGCGGCCGCGAGCGGCGCGAGCGCCGGCAGCCCGCGCCGGGAGCGCTGGCGGCCCACCGCGGCGAGCGCCGCCTCGCGCGCGGAGCGCGACCGCTCCAGGAGCCCGGCGGCGATGTGCGCCGCCGCCGCGGGGTCGTCGCACGCGCCGAGGAGGCGCAGCGCCGGCCGCCGCAGCGCGGGATCGGAGAGCAGCGCATTCACCTCGAGGCCGTCCGGCCACACGCCCAGCGCCGAGAGCCCCTCGACGGCGGCGAGGCGCAGCGAGGTGTCGCCCGAGGCGAGCAGTCCCCGGAGCGCCGCCCCCGCCTCGGGGCCTCCCACCCGCGCGAGCGCCTCCGCGGCCGCGGCCCGCACGTTGAGGTCGGCGTCGGCGAGCGCGGCGGCGAGCGGGCCCGCGGCGCGGCGGTCGCCCACGAGCCCGAGGGCGTGCACCGCGGCCTGCCGGAGGTCGGCGTCGGTGGCGCCGAGCGCGCCGAGCAGCGCCGGCACGGCGGGCGCGCCGATGCGGACGACGGCGGTGGAGGCCGCGTCGCGCGCCCCGATCCCGGCCTCCGAGGAGAGCGCGCCCACGAGCGGCCCCGCCACCACCTCCGGATCCGCCGAGGCGAGCCGCTCCACCACGGCGGCGCGGACGCGCCAGCTCTCGTCGGCGAGCCCGGCGAGGAGCGCGGCGAGGGCGCCGGGCGCGCCGGGGTCGAGCGCGGCCACCGCGCGGTAGCGGGCCTCCTCGTCGCCCGCGCGCGCCTGCGCCTCCTCGTCGCCCGTCATGCGCGCCTCGCGGCCTCGGCCTGGGCCCGGGCGGCCTCGAGCTCGCCCGGCGTCTCGGGCTCGAGCAGCGCCTTCACGTTGAGGAGGAGCCGGATCCGGCTCGCGGTCGCGGGCCGCCGGCCGGAGACCGCCTTCCCCTCCCCGCCGCAGACGCCGAGGAAGAACCGGGGCCCCGGGGTCGCGAACGCCGGCGCGGGGCGGATGTCCGAGCGGGGCACCCGCAGCACCTCGGCGACCTGGTCGACGACGAGGACGAGCCGCCGCCCGCCGACCGCGACCACGAGGAACTTCGTGCGCTTCCCCTCGGGGACCGGGGGCAGCCCGAAGCGCTTGCGGACGTCCACGACCGGGAGCACGTCGCCGCGCAGGCGGACCACGCCCTCGACGAAGGCCGGGGCGCGCGGCACCGGCGTCACGGCCAGCGGATGGAGGATCTCGCGCACGCGCCGGATGTCGACGGCGTAGTCCTCGCGGTCCACCCGGAAGGTGAAGAGCTCGACGAGCTGCTCGGCGGCGCGGGTGGCCTCAGCCGGCACGGGGCGCTCCGTCGGGGCGGCGGCGGGCCAGGGTCGAGCGCCGGAGCAGCGCGCCGAGGTCGAGCACCGTGAAGAGGCGGTCGGCCTCGCGGCCGATGCCGGCGAGGAACTCCTGGCTCGCGCCGCCGATGCCCTGCGGGCACGGCTCGATGCTGCCGGGCTTCAGGCGCACCACGCTCGACACCGCGTCGACGAGCAGGCCCACCGGGCCGTCCCCGACGTCCACGACGAGCAGGCGCGAGGTCTCCGGCGCGCGCTCGGCGTCGGGCAGCCCGAGCCGGCGGCGCGGCTCGACGACCGCCACCACCTCGCCGCGCACCGACACCACTCCGCGCACGTGGTTCGGCGCGCGCGGCACCTCGGTGAGGGGCGGACAGCGGAGCACCTCGCGCACGCGCTCGATGGCGACGGCGTACTCCTCGGCGCCGAGCAGGAAGGTGATGTACTCCTCGCGGACGTCGGCGGCGATGGGCCGCGCCGCCTCCTCGAGCGCGCCCTCGAAGCCGGGCACCACCGGCGCGTCCTCGTCGTCCCGGTAGAGGAACTCGTCGAGCGGGTCTGCGGCGGGCGGGCGCGGGGGGACGATCGCGGCCGGCAGCGGGTCGGGGTCGACGGGCGGCGGCGTGCGCAGGGGCGGCTGGAACGGCTCCCGGGCGGAGGTCTGGGGCGGGCGGACGAACTGGAAGTCGGACGGGGCGAGCGCGTCGGACGCCGGGGCCTGCCCGGGCGGCACGTCGGGCGGGGCTCCCGCGCCGGGGCGCCAGGTCGCGAAGTGGACGGCAGTGCCGGCGGGCGGCAGCCCCTGGAGGCGGGCCGCGAGCGCGCCCTCGAGGGCATCGACCTCGCTCGCGGGCTGCACGGGGAGGAGCGGCGGCGGGGGCGGCGGCGGCGCGCCGAGGTTCCAGCCGTCGTCGACGATCGGCGCGGGCGGCGGCGGGGTCGCGGCGGGGAGCGGCTCGGCGTGCGCGGGCGCCGGGGCCTCCGGCGCGGGCGTCTCCGCCGGCTTCGCCTCCCCGGCGGCCTTCGCCTTCTTCGCCTTGTCGCGGATGCGCAGGAAGTCCACGGATGGCCCGCCGTCGGGCGAGTCTACCGCGCCCGAACGGCCGGGCCCAACTGCGTGGCCAGGTCCTGCGCGGCGGCCTCGACCACATCCGCCGACAGGATATCGGCGTCGCGGGCGAAGCCCTCGAGGAGGGCCGAGGCCGCGTACTGGTTGACGACCCGTGGAACGCCGCCGGAGACGCGGTGCAGCGCGGCGAGCCCCTCCGGCGTGAAGAGCGGGCGGGTCCGGCCCGCCACGGCGAGGCGGTGGGTCACGTAGCGGGCGGTCTCCTCCGCGTCGAGGGGCCCGAGGTGGTAGGCGACCCCCACCCGCTGGGCGAAGGCGGCGCCGCCCCGGTCCGCGATCCGCTCGCGGAGCTCCGGCTGCCCCACGAGGACGAGCCCCACGAGCGCGCGGTCGTCGGCGCAGACGTTGGTGAGCAGCCGCAGCTCGTCGAAGGCGCCCCGCCCGGCGAGGAGCTGGGCCTCGTCGACGACCACCACGGCGAAGTTCCCCTGCTCGTCGACCCGCGCCACGTGCTCGGCGACGGCCGAGAAGGCGTCGGCCTTCCGCTTCGGGTTCGCAAGGCCGAAGCCCTCGGCGACGGCCCCGAGGAGCTGCGCGGGCGGCAGGGCGGGGTTCACGACGAAGCTGAACCGGCAGCGGTCGGCGAAGGCGTCGACGAGCGCCCGGGTGAGCATCGTCTTGCCGGCCCCGACCTCGCCGGTCAGCACCGCGATCTCGCGCTCCTCGACGGCGTGCGAGAGCCGGGCGAGCGCCTCGGCGTGCTGGCGCGACGGGAACATGAACTCCGGGTCGGGCGTCTTCCCGAAGGGCTTCCGGAGGAGGCCGTAGTGCTCGAGGTACACGCGCGGCGCCCTACCCGACCGCCTCGCGGAGCGCGTCCGGACCCTGGACGACCTCCTCGATGATCGCCCCGACGTCGAGCACCAGCACCGCCTGGCGGTTGCCGAGGTCGGTCGCGCCCGCGATGCCCTTGACGCCGGAGAGCTGGGCGCCGAGCGCCTTCACGACGATGTCCTGCTGGGTCACGAGGTCGTCGACCGCGATGCCGACGCGCTGCTGCGCGAGGCCGACCACGATGACGTAGAGCACGTCGCGCGCCGGCCCGGCCGCGTGGCCGAAGAGCCGGCCGAGCCGCACGAGGGGGAGCGTCGAGCCGCGCAGCGAGATGACCTCGCGGGTGGAGAGCGTCCGCACGTCCCGGGCCCGGAGCTCCAGGATCTCGAGCACGCTGTTGAGCGGGATGGCGTAGGTGCGCCCCGAGACGCTCGCCACCAGCGCCCGGATGATCGCCAGGGTGAGCGGCAGGGTGATGACGAAGCGCGTCCCCCGCCCGGCCTCGGTGCTGAGGTCGATGATGCCGGACAGGTTCGAGATGTTGTTCTTCACGACGTCGAGCCCGACGCCGCGGCCGGAGAGCGCGGTGACCGACTTCGCGGTCGAGAAGCCGGGCGCGAAGATCAGGTTCACGAGATCGCGACGTCCCATGTCGCGCACCATCTCGGCGGTCGCGATGCCGCGCTCGATGGCCACCTCCCGCACCCGCTCCTCGTCGATGCCCGCCCCGTCGTCCTCGACCACGATCTCCGCGTGGTTGCCCCGCTGGGAGGCGAGGAGGCGCACCCTCCCGGCCGCCGGCTTCCCCGCGGCGGTGCGCCGGTCGGGCGCCTCGATGGCGTGGTCGATGGCGTTGCGGATGAGGTGCATGAGCGGGTCGGAGAGGTCCTCGACGATGAGCTTGTCGAGCTCGACGTCCCCGCCCGCCACCTCGAAGTCGATCTCCTTGCCGAGGTCGCGGGCGGTCTTCCGCACCATGCGCGCGAGCTTGTCGAAGATCTGCTCGAGCGGCACCATCCGGACCTCGAGGATGCCGTTCTGCAGCTCGTCGAGCTTGCGCTCGAGGCTGCGGTTCGCGCGCAGCAGCTCGCCGGTGACGACCGGGTCCCCGCCCTCCGACTTGAGCCGCTCGGCGACCGCCAGGAGCGACGACTTCACGAGCACGAGCTCGCCGACGACGCTCATGAGCTTGTCGAGCTTGCGGATGTCGACCCGCACCGCCTGCGACACGGAGCGGAGCGAGACGGTCTCCTCCTGGGGCGGCTCGCCGGTGGGCGAGAGCCGCGGGGCGGCGCGGGGCGGCGGGTCGCCCTCCACCGCCGCGGGGGTGGCCCGGGAGGGCGCCGCCGGGGGCGGCGCCGCGGGGGCGCGGGGCGGGCGCGGCGCCTCGAGGGGCGCGGGCGCCTCGACGGCGCCCCCCACCCTCGGCACCGGCTCGACGATCGCCCCGGGCCCGGCCTCGCGGGAGATGGAGGCGGTGACCTCCTTCGTCGCGAAGAGCAGCACGAAGCCGATCGCGGCCGGGTCGGAGGCGTCGGTGGAGGGCAGCGTCGAGACCACCTCGCCGATGCGCTTCAGGCGGCCGTTGAGATCGGAGAGCCGGGCGTCGAAGTCCTCCAGGCTGAAGGAGACCCGCACCCGGTGGAGCGCGGCGCCGCGCTGGAGGTTCGCGCGGAGGCGGTGCTCCTCGTACTCGGTGAGGACGCCGCGGACCTCGGCGCCGAGGGCCACCGAGTCGAGCGGGTCGGCGCCGGCCTGGGCCCCCTTCACGGCGCTGCCGCGCAGGCGGACCGTGAGCCCCTCGGCGGCGTCGGTGGTCGCCGGGGCGACGCCCTCCGCCTCCTCGGCGATGATGCGGGAGAAGACCTCCGGCGCCTCGAGCAGGAGGTCCAGCGTGCCGCGGTCGAGCACGCGGCGCCCCATGCGCAGGTCGTCGAGGACGTCCTCGAGGGCGTGGGCGAGCCGGGTCATCCGCTCGACGCCGAACATCGCCGAGAGGCCCTTCAGCGTGTGGGCCGCGCGGAAGACGCCGTTCAGGACCTCGGGGTCGGGCTCGCCCTGCCCGCGCCCCTCGAGGTTCATCAACCCCTTGCCTAGGGTGTCGATCGTCTCCTGCGCCTCGGAGAGGAAGTCGGAGAGCTTCTGGGAGCGATCGGCCATGAGGGAGCCGGAGGCCGGACGGGCCCCTGGACGCCCGTCAGCGTACCACGCCGCCCACGTGCGGCAACGCGCGGGCCCGCGGAGGCATCTCGACCCGGGACGGCGGCGCGTACACCTCGACGTCGGCGCCCTTCTCGGTGGCCGCCGCGCCGAGCTCGCGCTGCCACGTCCGGGGCTCGCCGAGGAGCACCATCCGGCGCGCCGGGCGCACGAGCGCGGCCTCCAGCCAGAGCCGCGCCGCGAGCGCGGCGTCGCCGCCGGCGAGCGCGGGCGGGGAGGTCGCGAAGGCCTCGCTGCCGGCGCGGACCATCGCCTCGCAGGCGCCCCGCGACGCGGAGAGGAAGCGATCGGGGCCGAGCTCGACGGCGGCGAGGCCGAAGCAGAAGACCCGCGGCGGCGCGATGCGCCCGCCGGAGGGGAGGAGCAGCGCCTCGCCGTCGGCGCCGTCGAAGGTGCCCGCGCGGATGGCCCGCGAGATGGCGCCGCAGAGCCGCCAGTCGAGGTAGCCGGCGAAGCCCTGCAGCGGCCGGTCGGGCCCGACGAAGACCGCGACCGCGTCCACGTCGAGCGCGTCGATCGCCGCGAGCGAGAGGTCGGCCACCTCGATCCTGAGCGTCACCGTCCGTGTCTCCTTGTCGCTGGACCGCCGGTCCTACTTCTCCCGCCGCCCGGCCGGCAGCCCGGAGGCCACCTTGTCGAGCACGCCGTTCACGAAGGCGCCCGAGCTCTCGGAGCCGTACTTCTTGCCGAGCTCGATGGCCTCGTTGATCACCACCTTCACGGGAACGTCCGTGCGCAGCAACTCGTACACCGCGAGCCTGAGCACGTTCCGGTCGACCTTGGCCATCCGGTCGAGGCGCCAGTTCGTGGACACCTGCTCGATCGCCTGGTCGACGGCCCGGCGCTCGGCCGCCACGCCGCGCACCAGCCCCTCGCAGAGGTCCATCACCTCGCGCTCCACCGGCTCGAAGCTCTTCCAGAACCGCGCGAGGGCGTCGTCGATGCCCTCCGCGGCCACGTCGATCTGGTAGAGCGCCTGCAGGGCGCGCTCGCGGGACTTCGTCCGCCGGGAGGTCACGCTACGCGCCCTTCTTGCCGCGCGAGGGCTTGCCCGCCTGATCGAGCACGTTCGCCTGCTCGATCGCCGCGGTGGCCGCCTCGGCGCCCTTGTTGCCGGCCTTCATGCCGGCCCGCTCGAGCGCCTGCTCCATGGTGTCGGTGGTGAGGACGCCGAGCGACACGGCGCACTCGGCCTCCATCGCCACCTGGGCCACGGCCTTCACCGCCTCGGCGGAGACGTACTCGAAGTGGGGCGTGCCGCCGCGGATGATGCACCCGAGCGCGACGACCGCGTCGTAACGGCCGCTCGCGGCGGCGCGCCGCACGAGCGGGCCCATCTCGAAGGTGCCGGGGCACCGGAAGACGTCGACGTCGCCGTCCTTCACGCCGTGGCGGCGCAGGGCGTCGGTGGCGCCGCCGAGCAGCGCCTCGGTGACGAGCGAGTTGAAGCGGGACACCACCAGGGCCACCTTCAGCCCGGTCCCGACGAGCGAGCCCTCGTGCACGTTCATGTTCTCTTCCCTCCCCGCGTGGCGGGCCGGACCTTCGCCGCGCCGCCCTGCTTCCCGCGCCCGGCGGCGCCGGGCGCCGCGGAGGCGAGCGTGAGCAGGTGGCCCATCTTGTCACGTTTCGTGACGAGGTACGCCCGGTTGCGGGGCCCGGCCGGCATCTCGATCGGCACGCGCTCCACGACCTCGAGGCCGTACCCCTCGAGCCCGACGATCTTCTTCGGGTTGTTGGTGAGGAGGCGCATGCGGCGCACCCCCAGATCGCGCAGGATCTGGGCGCCGATGCCGTAGTCGCGCAGGTCCGGCTTGAAGCCCAGCCGGACGTTCGCCTCCGCGGTGTCGTAGCCCTGGTCCTGCAGGTTGTACGCCTTCAGCTTGTTGGCGAGGCCGATCCCGCGCCCCTCCTGATCCAGGTAGAGCAGGATGCCCTTCCCGGCGCGCTCGATCTGCTCGAGCGCCGCGTGGAGCTGGGGGCCGCAGTCGCAGCGCTCGCTCCCGAACACGTCGCCGGTGAGGCACTTCGAGTGGACGCGCACGAGCACCGGCTCGCCGGCGCGCCAGCGTCCCTTCACGAGCGCGACGTGCTGGTGGGCGTCGACGTCGTTCTCGTAGGCCACCGCCCGGAACTCGCCGTACTGCGTGGGCAGCGGCGCCTCCGAGGCGCGCCGCACGAGCGTGTCCTTCAGCATGCGATAGCGGATGAGGTCCGCCACCGAGACGAGCGGGAGGGCGTGGCGTCGCGCGAGCCGGACGAGCTCCGGCCGGCGCGCCATGGTGCCGTCCTCCTTCATGACCTCGCAGATGACCGCGGCGGGCTTGAGGCCCGCGAGCCTGGCGAGGTCCACCGACCCCTCGGTCTGGCCGGCGCGCACGAGCACGCCGCCGCGCCGCGCGCGCAGCGGGAAGACGTGCCCGGGCCGGGCGAGGTCCTCGGGGCGGGCGTCGTCCTTCACCGCGGTGAGGATGGTGTGGGCGCGGTCCTTCGCGCTGATGCCGGTGGTGACGCCCTCCCGCGCCTCGATGGAGACCGTGAAGGCGGTCCCGAAGGACGATGTGTTGGCGGTCTCGTCCACCATGAGCGGCAGCCGCAGCGCGCGGACCTTCTCCTCGGTGAGCGAGAGGCACACGAGCCCGCGCCCGTGCTTCGCCATGAAGTTCACCGCCGCGGGCGTGACCTTCTCGGCCGCGAGGCAGAGGTCGCCCTCGTTCTCGCGATCCTCGTCGTCGGTGAGGATGATCATCTTCCCGAGGCGCAGGGCGTGGATCGCGTGCTCGACGCGCTCCACCGCACCCTGGTCGCGGGGGGTCAGCTTCTTCAAGGCTTGCCTCCGTAGCCCCAGCCGGCGAGATCCCGCTCCCCGAGCGGCGCGAACTCCCGGAGACGCGCCACGTGCCGGGCGAGGACGTCCGCCTCGAGGTTGACCTTCGTGCCCGGGGCGGCGTCGCCGAGCGTGGTCGCGACGAGCGTCTCCGGGATGAGCCCGATCTCCATCCGGTCGCGCGTCACCGCGGCGACCGTGAGCGACACGCCGTCGACGGCGATGGAGCCCTTCTCCGCCACGAGCGGCGCGATGGACGCCGGGAGCGACACGGTGAGCCGGGCGCCCTGCCCCTCCACCACCTTCGCGAGCACCTCCCCGACCGCGTCGACGTGGCCCTGCACGAGGTGGCCGCCGAGGCGCTCACCGAGCGCGAGCGCGCGCTCGAGGTTGATGCGGGTGCCGGGGCGCCAGCCGCCGAGCGTGGTGCGGGAGAGCGTCTCCGGGATCGCGTCGAAGGAGACGAGCCCGCCGCCCCGCTCGATCACCGTCAGGCACGCGCCGCAGCAGGCCACGCTCTCGCCGTGGACGAGGGCGTCCACCGGGAGCTTCGACGGCCGGACGGTCAGGCGCACGCCGCCCTGCCGCGGCACGATCCGCTCGACGACCCCGATGTCGCTGACGAGTCCGGTGAACATCTCGGCGCATCCTAGCCGCGTCGGGCCTTCTTGACCAAGGCGCCGGCGACGAGGACGTCGTCGCCGAGGCGCTCGACCGAGACGTCGCGGAGCGACATCGCCCCGGCCATCCGCGCGGGGCCGCGCAGGGCCGCGAGCGGCACGCCGTCGGCCCCGAGGAGCTTCGGCGCCACGAAGACCATCACCCGGTCGACGAGCCCGGCCTCCAGGAACCGCGCGTGCACCGCCGCGCCACCCTCCACGAGGAGGTGCACGACGCCGCGCGCGGCGAGCTTCGCGAGGAGGTCCGGGAGCGAGAGCCCGCCCTTGCCCCGCCGCACCGCGAGCCGCTCGACGCCCGGTCCGGCCGGCCGGCGCGCGCGGGCCTCCGGGGCGTGGGCGACGATCGTCGGCGCCGTCGACCCGCCGCGGAACAGCGCGAGGCGGGGCGGGAGGCGGAGCTCGGTGTCGAGCACGACGCGGAGCGGGTCGCGGCCCTTCCCGCCGGGCAGCCGCGTCGTGAGCCGCGGGTCGTCGGCCCGGGCGGTGCCGCTCCCCACGAGCACCGCGTCGACCTCGTCGCGCAGCCGGTGCACGCGATCGCGGGCGGCCGCGCCGGTCACCCAGCGGGCGTCGCCGGTGCGGGTCGCGAGCCGGCCGTCGAGCGTGACCGCGGCCTTGAGCGTCACGAAGGGCCGCCGCTCGCGCATGAAGGTCTGCCAGGGCGCGACGAGCGCGTCGCACTCCGCCCGCAGCACGTCCTCGACGACCTCGACCCCGGCGGCGCGCAGCCGCGCGACGCCCTTGCCGTTCACGAGCGGGTTCGGGTCGTGCGAGCCGGTGAAGACCCGGCGGACGCCCGCCTCGAGGATCGCGACCGAGCACGGGCCGGTCTTGCCGGTGTGGTCGCAGGGCTCGAGCGTCGTGTAGAGGTCGGCGCCGCGCGCGGCCGGGCCCGCCTGGCGGAGCGCCACGACCTCGGCGTGCGCCCCCCCGGCGCGCGCGTGGTGGCCGCGCCCCACGATCCGCCCGTCCTTCACGATCACCGCGCCCACCGCGGGGTTCGGGCTCGTGCGGCCGAGGCCGCGCCGGGCGGCGCGCAGGGCCGCCGCCATGAAGCGCTCCGGCTTCGACCGCGGCGGGGGAGTCACCTCGGCCCCTTCTTCACGAGGTGCTCGAGCTCGCTCATGAACTCGGCGACGTCGCGGAAGGCGCGGTAGACCGAGGCGAAGCGGACGTAGGCGACCTCGTCGAGCGCGCGCAGCCGCTTCATCACGGCCTCGCCGATCGCGGTGGTGCGGATCTCGCGCTCGCCGAGGTCCTGCAGCTCGCGCTCGATCCCCATGACGAGCGCCTCGATCTGCTCGGCCGAGACCGGCCGCTTCTGGCAGGCCCGCCCGACGCCCTCCAGGATCTTCTTGCGGTCGAAGGGCTCCCGCCGGCCGTCCTTCTTCACGACGTGCGGGAGGATCTCCTCGATCCGCTCGTAGGTCGTGAAGCGGCGCCCGCAGCCGGCGCACTCCCGGCGCCGGCGCGTGGCGGTCCCCTCGCCGGCCTCGCGCGAGTCGACGACGCGATCCTCGAGGTTTCCGCACCAGGGGCAGCGCACTACATCCGGTCCGCGTACATGGGGAAGTGCGCGCAGAGCTCCTTCACCTCGGCCCGGATCTTCGCGAGCGCGGCGTCGTCGGCCGGCGCGTCGAGCGCGCGGCCGATGAGCTTCGCGACCTGGGACATCTCCTTCGTGCCCATGCCGCGGGTGGTGAGGGCCGGGGTGCCCACGCGGATGCCCGAGGTGGTCATGGGCTTCTCGGGATCCCACGGGATCATGTTCTTGTTGACCGTGATGCCGGCCTTCCCGAGCGCCTCCTCGGCGACCTTGCCGGTGAGCTTCTTCGGGCGCAGGTCGACGAGCATGAGGTGGTTGTCGGTGCCGCCGGAGACGAGGCGCAGGCCGCAGGCCTTGAGCCCCTCCGCCATCTCCTGGGCGTTCGCGACGACCTGGCGCGCGTAGTCCTTGAACGCGGGCCGGAGCGCCTCGCCGAGGGCGACCGCCTTGCCGGCGATGACGTGCTCGAGCGGGCCGCCCTGGATGCCCGGGAAGATCTGCGAGTTGAGGGTCTTCGCGTGCGCCTCGCGGGCCAGGATCATGCCGCCGCGCGGGCCGCGCAGGGTCTTGTGCGTGGTGGTGGTGACGATCTCGGCGTACGGCACCGGGCTCGGGTGCACGCCCGCGGCGACGAGGCCCGCGATGTGGGCCATGTCGACCACCATCGCCGCGCCGACCTCGCGGGCGATCTCGGCGAACTTCTCGAAGTGGAGCGTGCGAGGGTACGCGCTCGCGCCGACCACGAGGATCTTCGGGCGGTGCTCGCGGGCGAGGCGCGCGACCTCGTCCATGTCGATGGTCTCGTCGGCCTGGCGCAGGCCGTACGGGACGATCTTGTAGAGCTTGCCGGAGAAGTTCACCGGCGAGCCGTGGGTGAGGTGGCCGCCGAAGTTGAGGCTCATCGCGAGGATCGTGTCGCCCGGCTGGGCGAGCGCGAAGTACGCGGCCATGTTGGCCTGCGAGCCCGAGTGCGGCTGGACGTTCGCGTGGTCGGCGCCGAAGAGCTTCTTCGCGCGGTCGATGGCGAGCTGCTCGACCTGGTCGACGACCTCGCAGCCGCCGTAGTAGCGCTTCCCGGGGTAGCCCTCGGCGTACTTGTTCGTCAGCGTCGAGCCGACCGCCTCGAGCACGGCGGGGGACACGAAGTTCTCGGAGGCGATGAGCTCGAGCCCCTCGGCCTGGCGGCGGGTCTCCTCGCGCACCAGCTTCGCGATCTCGGGGTCGGCCTCGGGGAGGCGCTCTCTGGGCATCATGGGCGGCGGTTCTATCGCGCTGCGGCAGGGTCCGCAATGGCGGACCGGCCCCGAAAATCGACCGTGTTGCCCGGTGCTTGGGGCTGCTCAGCGCTTCTGATCGAGCGCGCCGATGAGATCGACCCGGCGCTGGTGGCGGCCGCCCTCGAACGGCGACTCGAGGAAGGCCTTCACGATGGCCGCCCCCACCCCGAGCCCGGTGACCCGCTCGCCCAGGCAGAGCACGTTCGCGTCGTTGTGCGCCCGCGCCATCCGCGCCTCGTACTCGGTCCGGCAGACCGCGGCCCGGATGCCCTTCACCTTGTTGGCCGCGATCGACATGCCGATGCCGGTGCCGCAGACGAGGATCCCGAGCGCGGCCCGGCCCGCCGTGAGCTCGGTCGTGAGCTTCTCGGCGTAGTTCGGGTAGTCGACGCTCTGCCCGTCGGCCGGCCCCAGATCGACGACCTCGTGCCCCGCCTCCCGCGCGGCCTTCGCGGCCTCGGCGCGGAGGATGAGCCCGGCGTGGTCGGATGCGACGACGATCTTGGCCATGGCGACACGCTCCTCGGGTGAGACGGGGGATATCTCATAGCCGTCCGACAGGGCCGGTGCGACAGGATGCCCCCTCTCGGCCGGCGCCCGGCGCGGGCTAAGGAGTCGGGGTGACCCGCCCCGCCGCCCTCCCGGCGCTCGCACTCCTCGCCGGCCTCGCGGCCGCGTGCGGCGGCGCCGGCGCCGGCGGGCCCGTGCCCGTGGTCGAGGTCCCGGCGGCGCCCTTCGAGCCGCGCCTCGCTCCGCCGTCGGACCTCGCGTACGCCGGCGGCCCGGTCGTGCTCGCGCTCGGCGAGGCGGCCGCGATCGCGCCGACCCGCGCGGGCGGCGAGGTCGACGCCTGGTCGGTGGAGCCGGCGCTGCCGGCCGGGCTCTCGCTCGCTCCCTCGACCGGCGCGGTGATCGGCGCGGCCGCCACCCTCGCGCCGATGACCGCGTACGTGCTCACCGCGAAGAACGCGGCGGGCAGCGCCACGGCCGTGCTTCACCTCGCCGTGCTCCCGCCCGGCGACACCTGGCTCTCGCCGGCGCCCGGGGGCCTGTTCACCCGCGCCGCCTGGAGCTTCGACGCGCGGGTCGCGGGCGGCGGGGCCGTGCGCCTCGAGGCGAGCGCGGGCACCCTCGACGGCGCCGGGAGCTACCTGGCCCCTTGGCGCCCGGGGCCCGCGTCCGTGCGCGCCGTCCCGGAGGGCGGCGGCGCGGCGGCCGAGGCGCGCTTCGAGGTGGTCGCGCGCAACACGCCGAACGTGTCGGTGTCGCTCTTCGAGCCTGCGGGCGGCGCCGTGGAGGGCAAGACCCTGCGGATCTCGGCCGGCATCGAGGCGAAGTACCTGCTCGTCCGCGCCGAGGCGACGCTCGACGGCGTCGACGTGCCGCTCGAGCTCGCGGAGGGCGGGCGCTGGACGGCCGCGGTGCCGCTCGGCCCCGGCGCGGCCGCCCTGCTCCTCCGGGTGGC
Organism: Anaeromyxobacter sp.; assembly: GCA_046351695.1. Lineage (GTDB taxonomy): Bacteria > Myxococcota > Myxococcia > Myxococcales > Anaeromyxobacteraceae > Anaeromyxobacter. The sequence goes on from JAXLYA010000009.1 coordinate 271,743, forward strand.
CGGGATCGACGCCTACGGCGGCGAGACGGAGCTCTTCCGGGAGCTCACGGTCTCGCCCTGAGCCGCCGGCCTCAGACCTTCTTGAACATCACGACCGCGTTCGTCCCGCCGAACCCGAACGAGTTCGACATGACCGCGTCGAGCTTGCGCTCGCGGGCGACGTTCGGGACGACGTCGAGCGGGCACTCCGGATCCTGGTCCTCGACGTTGATGGTCGGGGGGAGCACGCCGCGCGAGAGCGCGAGCACGCTCACCGCCGCCTCGAGGCCGCCCGCGCCGCCCAGGAGGTGGCCGGTCATCGACTTCGTGGAGGAGATGGCGAGCTTCTTCGAGGCCGCGTGCTCGCCGAACACCTTGAGGATCGCCTGGCACTCGGCGACGTCGCCCTGCGGCGTGGAGGTGCCGTGGGTGTTGACGTAGCCGACCTGGTCCGGCGAGAGCCCCGCGTCCTTGAGCGCCATCCGCATCGCGCGCTGGCCGCCCTCGCCCTCCGGGGCCGGCGAGGTGATGTGGTACGCGTCGGCCGAGGCGCCGTAGCCGCACAGCTCGGCGTAGATGCGCGCGCCGCGCTTCCGCGCGTGCTCGTACTCCTCGACCACGAGGATGCCCGCGCCCTCGCCCGCGACGAAGCCGTCGCGGCCCTTGTCGAACGGCCGGCTCGCCTTCGTGGGGTCGTCGTTGCGCTCGGAGAGCGCCCGCGCGGCGCAGAAGCCGCCGATGCCGAGCGGGGTGATGGTCGCCTCGCACCCGCCGGTGAGCATGACGTCGGCCATGCCGCGCTCGATGTACATCATCGCGTCGCCGATCGAGTGGTTGCCCGTCGCGCAGGCGGAGACCGGCGCGAAGTTCGGGCCCTTGAGGCCGTACTTCAGGCTGAGCTGCCCGGCCGCGAGGTTGACGATGAGGCTGGGGATGAAGAACGGGCCGACCCGCTTCACGCCCTTCTCGGTGATGACCGAGTGCTCGTCCTCGATCGTGCGCAGGCCGCCGAGGCCCGCGCCGATGATGGCGCCGAACCGCTCCGGGTCCTCCTTCGCCATGTCGATGCCGGAGTCGGTCATCGCCATCTGGCCGGCGGCCATCGCGAAGTGGATGAAGCGGTCGTTGCGGCGGGCCTCCTTCTTCTCCATGAACTTCGTCGGGTCGAAGTCCTTGACCTCCGCCGCGATGCGGGTCGGGTAGGTGGAGGCGTCGAACTGCGTGATGGGGCCCACGCCGCTCTTGCCCGCGACGAGCGCAGCCCACGTCTCCTCGGTGCCGATCCCGACCGGGGACACGATGCCGATCCCGGTCACAACCACGCGACGCCTGGTCATACCTGATTCACCTCAAGTGAAGTACGTGGGCCGCCGCAGCTTCGCGGCCGCCCAGCCCCGAACTGGCCACCCTCCGTACGTTCCCGTCCACGCTGCATTCCGTACGTCCCGAGCGTAGCCACCGCGACAGCGGTGGCGGAGACGAGGGACGGCGGACACGAGGGACGTGCGCGGAGGACGGGCTACTTCTTGTGCGTCGTGACGTAGTTGATGGCGTCCTGGACGGTCTTGATGTTCTCCGCCTCCTCGTCCGGGATCTCGACCTCGAACTCCTCCTCCATCGCCATGACGAGCTCGACGATGTCGAGCGAGTCGGCGCCGAGGTCCTCGATGAAGCTCGAGGTGGGCTTGATCTCGTCCTCGCCGACGCCCAGCTGGTCCGCGATGATGTTCTTCACCTTCTGCTCGATGTTGGCCGACATGGTCTTGCCTCCGTTGTGGGTGTGAACCCGGGTGGTGTGCTCGATGGATCCGCTGCCGCCGCGGCGTGCTGCCGAGGCTACATGTACATCCCGCCGTTGACCTTCAGGACCTCTCCGGTCACGTAGGCCGCATCGTCGCTCGCGAGGAACGCCACGGCGCTGGCGACGTCGTCGCCGGTGCCGAGCCGCTCGAGCGGGATGAGCTCCTTCATCTTGTTCTTCGCGGCCTCCGGGAGCGCCGCGGTCATGTCCGTGTCGATGTAGCCGGGCGTCACCGCGTTCACGCGGATGTTCCGGGAGGCGAGCTCCCGCGCGACCGACTTCGTGAGGCCGAGGAGGCCCGCCTTCGTGGCCGCGTAGGCGGCCTGCCCGGCGTTGCCCATCTCGCCGACCACCGAGGACACGTTCACGATCGCGCCGCCGCGCGCCTTCATCATCGGGCGGGAGGCCGCGCGCATCAGGTTGAACGCGCCGGTGAGGTTCACCTGGAGCTGGCGGTTCCAGTCGTCGTCCTTGAGCCGCATCAGCAGGCCGTCGATGGAGATGCCGGCGTTGTTGACGAGCACGTGCAGCCCGCCGAGCTCGGACACCACCTCGTCGATCGCCTTCGCGCAGGCGGCCGGATCGCCCACGTCGAACTTCATCAGCTTCACCTTCGGCGCGCCCGCGGCGAGCACGAGGTCGTGGGCCTCCTTCGCGGCGGCCTCGTTCCCGGCGTAGTTGATCGCGACCGTGGCGCCGCCCTTCGCGAGCCGGAGCGCGATGGCCCGCCCGATCCCGCGCGACGCGCCGGTGACCAGCGCGACCTTGCCGACGAAGCTTGGGCCCTTGACGTCCGCCATGGCTCTCCTCAGGTCCCCGCGGCCGTGAGGG
>JAXLYA010000010.1:0-264549 GCA_046351695.1 Anaeromyxobacter sp.
ATGCCGCGCGGCACCTCCGTCTCGTTCTGCCCCAGCGCTTCCAGCGCGCTCGACGCGGCATAATCCGGCGCCTCCAGACGGAGCATGCTGGCCTCTTCGCGGCGTGACGCCGCCGAGGAGGCACCATGTTCGATCCCGCCTCAGTTCGGGTCCAGGGACCGGTCCAGGCTTACGCCCGTGGGTTCTGGGCCGAGTTGGAGCGGCAGGGGTTCAGGCCGCTGACGATTCTCCGGCACCTGCAGTTGCTGGCTCATCTCGGGCGCTGGCTCGAGGCCAGGAAGCTCTGCGTTCAGGATCTCACCGACGAGAGGGCTCGCGAGTTCATCCTGCATCGCGTACGCGTGGGCTACACCGGGCTGCGCACGGTCCGCTCCATCGATCCGTTCGTGCGCTTCGCGCGGGCTCTCGGTGCCGCGCCCGCACCGGCACGAGCGCCCGAGGGATCTCCCGTCGATCGCTTCGTGGCCGAGTATGCCGCGTACCTCGTGCGCGAGCGTGGCCTCACCGCGACGACCATCCACATCTACGCGCACCACGTGAGGCGGTTCATCGAGGAGGAGCGCCCGCGAATGGATTGGCGCCGTCTCACGGGCTCCGAGGTATCGCATTTCCTCCTTCGAAGTTCCCGCCGCAAGGGCATGCCGACCTGCCTGCAGACCGTCTCGGCCCTTCGCTCGTTCTTGCGGTTCCTGCACGTCCGCGGCGAGGTGGAGGCCCATCTCGCTTCGAGCGTGCAGCCGGTGGCGCAGTGGCGGCTCGCCAGCATTCCCAAGGCGCTCGACGCGACACAGGTCCGCGTGCTGCTCGCGTCATGCGACGAGTCGCCCCTGGGATTGCGCACGACGGCCATCGTTTTGCTGCTCCTCCGCCTTGGGTTGCGTGCCGGCGAGGTGGCTGCCCTCGACTTGGACGACATTCGTTGGCGGACGGCCGAGATCATCGTGCGCGGCAAGGGTCGCCGCGAGAGTCGCCTCCCGCTGCCTCGGGACGTGGGCGAGGCCGTCGCGACCTATCTGCGTCGCGGCCGGCCGACCTCGACGACGAGGAGTATCTTCCTTCGTGCGAGAGCTCCGTTCACGAGGCTGTCCATGGTCGGGATCAGCCATCTCCTGCAGAGTCGCCTTCGGGAGATCGGTGTTCCCCGGGGAGGCGCTCACGTGTTGCGCCATACGGCTGCGACCCAGCTCCTGCGCCGCGGCGCTTCGCTGCCGGAGATCGCGCACGTGCTCAGGCACCGGCACGTCGACACCACCGCGATCTACGCCAAGGTGGACCTGGTCGGGCTGGCGAAGCTCGCCCGTCCTTGGCCCGGGAGCGCATCATGACAGCGCCCGGTCTCGCGCGATCCGCCCGCCAGTACCTCAGGCTACGGCGCGCGCTCGGCTACAAGCTGGAGCACGCGGGCTGGTACCTCCCCGACTTCGTGGACTTCCTCGCAGCTCAGGGCAGCCCCGTCATCACGACGGCGCTGGCCGTGCGCTGGGCACAGCAGCCGCCCACGGCCTTGCCGGTGTCGTGGGCGGCGCGCCTCACCGTCGTCCGCGGGTTCGCCAGGTACCACCGCGCCCTCGACGCGCGCACGGAGGTCCCGCCCTTGGACCTCATCCCGCGGGGTCCACGCCGGCCGAGACCGTACATCTACACGGCCGCCGAGATCGCCTCGCTGATGCAGGCGGCGCGGCGCCTCACTTATCCACTCCAGGCCGAGACCTACGAGACGGTGATCGGACTGATCGCCGCAACGGGGATGCGCCTCGGGGAGGTGATCGCTCTAAACGAGGCCGACATCGACTGGGTCCGCTCTCTTCTCACCGTCCGTCTCACCAAGTTCAAGAAGTCGCGGCTCGTCCCGCTCACTCGCTCTACCCTGGCCGCGATCCGCTCCTACGCCGGGCGGCGCGATGACACGTTCCCGCGCCGGCCCACCGCGAGCTTCTTCGTCACGAGCGTCGGCACAAGACTCGTGAAGCAGCAGTTCGGCCACGTCTTCCGGCGGCTCGTCCGGACGAGCGGCGTCGGCCGCGTTGGGGAGCGCCGCCCGCGTATTCACGATCTTCGGCATTCCTTTGCGGTCGCCTCGCTGCGCGATGCCTATCGCTCCGGGTCGGATGCCGAGCACCGGATGGTCTCGCTGTCGACCTACCTGGGGCACGTCAATCCGAGCGCGACGTACTGGTACCTCACCGCTACGCCGGAGCTGCTCGCCTTGGCGTGCGGGCGGCTCGAGCGGGCCTGGGAGGCGCGGCCATGACCTTGCTTGCTCCCCTCCTCGAGTCCTACTTCTCCGACCGTCTTCAGCGATTGCTCAGGGCGAGTCCCTGCACCATCGCCGCCTACCGAGATGCGTTCCGCCTTCTGCTCGCCTTCGCAAAGACGCGCCTCGGCAAAGAGCCGTCGTCCTTGCTCCTGGCGGACCTCGACGCTCCGTTCATCATCGACTTCCTGGAACATCTCGAGCAGGACCGCGGCAACAGCGTCCGCACGCGCAACGCCCGGCTCGCGGCGATCCACTCGTTCTTCCGCTTCGTCTCTGCTCGCGAGCCGGAACACGCATGGCTGATCCAGCGCGTGCTCGCAGTCCCCCAGAAGCGTTTCGATCGCAGCCTCGTCACCTTCCTAAGCCGCAGCGAGATCGACGCGCTCCTCGCTGCGCCCGACACGAGGTCACCGCTCGGGCGCCGCGATCGCGTCCTCTTGCTCGTCGCAGTTCAGACCGGACTCCGCCTCTCGGAGCTCACCGCGCTCCGGGTCGAGGATCTCGTCCTCGTCGGCGAGCCTCATGCCAGATGTCACGGCAAGGGCCGCAAGGAGCGCTGCACTCCTCTCGCCCGATCCACGGTCCGGGCGCTCCGCGCCTGGATCGGCGAGATCGGCGCGACGGGCGCCGACCTCCTGTTCTGCAGCCGCCGCCGCGGGACTCGCCTCAGCCACGACGCGGTCCAGAGGCTTCTCGCGAAGTACGTGCGTATCGCAAGGGTCCGTTGCGCCACGCTCCGCCGCAAGCGCGTCACGCCCCACGTGCTGCGCCACACCACGGCGGTCCAACTCCTCGAGGCGGGCGTCGACCGATCGGTCATCGCGCTCTGGCTGGGCCACGAGCAGGTCGAGACCACCCAGATCTACCTCGACGCCGACCTCGCGATGAAGGAGCGCGCCCTGGCTCGCACCGCGCCCCCGTCCGTCGGCAGCCGCCGCTTCCGGCCCAAGGACTCGCTTCTCGCCTTCCTCGAGGGGCTCTGATTATGCCGCGTCGCGAACGCGCTCAGCCCATGCCTGGGCGGGTTTCGCGGTGCCGATCGGCATAATCCGGGACGCGGCATAAGCGACGGAGCGGCTCGGGGTTCCCGCCCGGACCATCGAGACCCGTGCCGCGCTCGAGAAGCACCTCTGGGAGAAGCCCGAGCTCCGGGTCGCGAAGGAGATGGGCCTCACCTACTCGAAGCTCCTCCTCCTGAAGGAGGTCCCCCAGGACGAGATCCTGGAGCTGGCGAAGCAGGCCGAGACCCTGACCGTGGTCGAGCTCAAGGAGGCGGTGCAGCAGAAGGCCGATGCGCAGATGTCTGCGTCGAAGCGGTTCCGCGCGTGGGTCCCCCGCCGGGTCGCCGTGCTCCTCGAGCAGGCCTTCCTGGCCTCCCTGGCGCTCCCGGTGACCCCGGAGGAGGCGCAGACCCCGCAATCCTGCACCCTGGACGGCGTCTTCCTCGTGAAGCTGGCGGACCACTTCCTGATGGCGTGGGGCGGCGACCGGATGCCGCCGAAGACCGTCTCCCAGAAGCAGCGCGCGAAGTACCACCGCTGCTGCTTCCCGGGCTGCAGCCGTCGCAGCGCGCACGGCCACCACATCGAGTTCCGCAGCCAGGGCGGCTCCGAGGACGACTGGAACCGCATTCCGCTCTGCGCCTACCACCACCTCGTGGTGGTCCACGAGGGCTTCGCGACCATCACCGGCATCTTCCCCGAGGCCGTCGAGGTCCGCGTGGGCGGCGTCGTCTGGAAGGACGCGCAGTTCGGACGGACGCGCGCGGAGCGGGTGTGAGGGCGCGGGTCCTCGCCTTCGACTACCTCCCCTTCGTAGCGGGAGCCGGAAGGCCCCGCAGCGCCCCCAGGATCCGGTCGAGCCCGAACTCGAACGCGGCCTCGACGTCGCCGCCGAGGCGGAACGCGCCGGAGCTCTCCATGCCGGCGAAGCCGTGCGTGAACGCCACGAGGAGCCGCGCGCCCTCGAGGACCCGCGCCTCGCCGCCCATCCACTCGGCGAGGAGCGCGAGGAGGCCCTGCGTGGCGCCGGCGGGCGGGCCCGCCTCGGCCGCGGCGGCCTCGGAGGTGGGCGCGAAGACGAGCGCGTAGAGGTTCGGCTCCTTCCGCGCGAACCCGCGCTGGGCGCGGCAGACTGCCCGCAGGCGTGCCTCCACCGTGCCCTTCCCGGCGGCGGCCAGCAGCTTCTCCGCGAGCTCGCGGCCGACCGCGCCCGCCACGCCGCGCAGGATCGCCTCCCGCCCGGCGAAGCGCTTGTAGAGCGACGGCGCCTTCACGCCGACCGCGGCGGCGAGGTCGCCCAGGGAGAACGCCGCGGCGCCGTCGCGGGCCACGAGGCGGCGGGCCTCGGCCAGGATCTCCGCCTCGGAGGTCTTCGGGACGGTGGGCACGGGGGCTCCTTCAGGCCACGGGCGCGGCGGCGGCGGGCGCGCGGTGGCGGTCGATCCACCACGCCCACGGCACGAACAGCCAGAGCGAGAGCCCCATCCACGCGATGACCTCGGGGCCGGGCGGCGGCGGGCCGCCCACCGACGACACGAAGACCACCACCATGAACGCGATCATCGCGAAGAAGGCGAAGGTGCCGGTGCGGTCGGTGGCGCGCGTCGCGCGCAGGTAGACGGCGACGCCGAGGGCGAGCGACAGGAGCTCCGCCGCTATCGTCACCGGCGTCGAGTTCCACAGCCCGAAACCGAGCTTCGGCCCGCCCGGCCAGAGCGGCAGGTCCGGCCGGTGGAACGGGAGATCGAGGAGCCAGTGCGCCGGCACGAGCGCGCCCGAGACGAGCGCGGAGCGGAGGTCCTTGCGCCACGCCCACACGCCGAGCCCGAACAGGGCGCCGAGGAGCGTGATGGTGAGGAGGCTGTGCGACCAGGGATACGACTCGAAGTCGAGGTCGGAGGCGGCCATCAGGCCGGGGACGATCGTCACCTTCTCGAGGCCGAGGAGGAGCAGCACCGGCCACACACAGTCGGCGAGGTTGCCGGCGAGGACGAGGGTGCCGAGGCCGGCCCGGGGGGCGGCGCGCTTCGAGGCGAGGGCGAGTCCGTAGTGTCCGAGGAACATGGGGGCGGCTCCGATCCGGTTTTGGCTATTACTAGTAGCTATGATGGCTACCGTCAATAGCCCCAGATCGGGGCCGCCCTGCGGGGACTCACCCCGGGCCCCACGACGGGCCCGGGGTGAACCGCCGCCCGGCCGCTACATGTGCGGCGGCATCACCCAGATGAACTTCGCGAGCAGCGTGCCGTCCGCGAGCTGCGTGACGACGGCGTCCGCGGCCTCGCCGGTGACGAGGTCGGCGAGGCCGATCGGCTTCATGCCCTGCATGATCACCGTGGCGGCGTCGACGGCGAGGGTCTTCCCGCCCACGACGACGGTCTTGCCCGCGACGTCCACGGTGCCGATCGGGCCGGTCACGTGGTCGACCGCCGGGGGTGGCGCGGCCGGCGCGACGAGGATCGAGATCGCCGTCAACGTGCCGTCGGCGGCCTTCGTGGCCATCGCCCCGGCGGGCTCGCCGACCTTCAGGCCGTCGAGACCGATCACGGTCGCGCCGCGCAAGATCTTCGTGTCGGCGTTCACGAGGAGCTTCACGTCGACGGCCGCGGCGGTCGTCGCGCCCATCATGGGGTCGACCGTCAGCGTGACGCTGTCGGCGCCGACCACCTTCACGATCCCGTGGAAGCCGAGGACCGCCGGCGGCGGCGCCGGCATGAGCTCGACGGCGACCGCGGTGAGCGTCCCGTCCGCGGCCTTCTTCGCGAGCGCGCCGGCGAGCTCGCCGACCTTCACGTCCGCGAGCGCGATGACGGCCGTGCCGCGCATGAGCTTCGTGTTCGCGTCGACCATCAGCTTCACGAGCGTGGTGGGGCCCATCGGGCCCGCCTGGACGGCGAGCGTGAGGGAGTCGGCGCCGACCGCCTGCACCGTGCCGTGGAACGCGACGAGGTCGCCCGGCGGAGGAGGCGGGAGCGGCATGACGTGCACCTCGGAGGCGAGCAGCGTGCCGTCGGCCTGCTTCGTCACCTCGGCGTCGGCGAACTGCCCGACCTGCACGTCGGCGAGCCCCGCGACGCCACGCCACTCGGTGTGGGCGTCCGCGGCCACCTTCGTGTCGCCGATGGTGAGCGTGCCGCCGGCCGCGTCGACCGCGGTGACCTTGCCCGCCACGTGGAAGTCGTCCGGCATCCCGTGGCCGCCGAGCAGGCGCACGACGCCCGCCAGGATCACGCCCGCCGCGTCGGGCACGCCGCGCACGAGCACGTGATCGCCGACGTTCAGGTCCGTGATCGCGATCCGCCGATCCCGGCTCACGATGCGCGCCTTCGAGGCGTCGACCTTCTGGCCGTCGACCGTCAGGTTCGTGCCGTCGATCGCCGACAGGGTCCCGACGAGGGCGACGCCGCCCGGCGCGTCACCCGGGCCCGGGACCGGCCGGATCTCGACCCGCTGCGCGACGACCGTGCCGTCCGCCTGCAGCGTGCCCTCGACCTCGACGAGCTGGCCGACCGCGAGGTCGCCGAACGCCGCCACGGCGTCGCCCTTCCGGACGACGGTCGCGTCGGTGATCGCGATGGTGCGCCCGGCGACCGTGATGGTGTTCTTGGTCGCGTCGACCGCCTCGATGGGCCCGTGGAACTCGGTGCCGGTGCGCTCGCACCGCTCGGACGCGGTCGCGCCGGTGAGCGAGACGGTCACCTGCCGGTACTCGCCGGCGAGGATCGCCGCGATGCCGAGCGATGCGTTCACGCCGCCGCCCGAGAACCGCAGCTCGTTCGCGCCGGCCGGCACGCCGTCGAGCGCGAACGCGCCCGCCGCGTCGGTGGTGGTGGACGGCCCGCCGGCCACCTGGACCGTGAGCGCCTGGCCGCCCGCGCCGAGCACGGTGCCCTCGATGGCGCCGCCGCTCTTCTGCGGGGCGGTCTTCGTCGTCGCGCCCCCGCCGCAGGCCGCGAGCGCGAGCAGGGCCACCGCGCCGATCGCCTTGAAGGTGTTCGTCATGTCCAAACCCTCCGTCTGTGGGTGCTCCGAGCGTACCAACACGGCGGGCGCGCGGATCGATCCGAACCCCGAGAGGTGATGCACCATCCGGTACGGTCGGAGCCGCGCCTACATGCAAGACGCACGGTCGGGTGCGACCGTCACGCGAGCTGCGTGCGGAACCGCACGGCCGCGAGCCCCATGAGGCCCAGCCCGAGGACCGCGAGCGCGGCGAGCTGGAACCAGAGATCCCCGAGCCCGGCGCCGCGCAGGAGCACCCCGCGCATCACCTCGGCGAAGTGGCGGAGCGGGTTGAGGTAGGTCACCGCCTGCAGCCAGCCAGGCATCGCGCGGATGGGCGTCATCACGCCGGAGAGCAGGATGGCGGGCAGCATGAAGAGGAAGCCGCCGAGGAAGGCCTGCTGCTGGGTCTGCGAGACGGTGGAGATGAAGAGCCCCATCCCGAGCGTGGAGAAGAGGTAGAGCGCGACGCCCACGCCACCGACGAGGAGGCTCCCCCGGAGCGGCACCTCGAACACCCAGGTGCCGGCGGCGATGAGGAGCGCCATGTCGACGAGGCCGAACATGAGGAAGGGCAGGAGCTTCCCGAGGAGCAGCCAGAGCGGCTGGATCGGCGTGACGAGCACCTGCTCCATCGTGCCGTTCTCGCGCTCGCGGCTGAGCCCCATGGCCGTCACGAGGGTCGTCACGATGACGAGCAGCATGGCCGCGATGCCGGGCACGAGGTACGGGGCGGTCTTGAGCCGCGGGTTGTACGCGACGCGCGGCACGAGCTCGATCTGCGCGGGCTCGGGCCGGCCGGCCGCGCGCAGCCGCTCGCGCATCAGGTCCTCCGCCCGCTCGCCGAAGTAGCGCGAGGCGGCGGCGCCGGCCGTCGAGGCGCGGTTCGGGTCGGTGCCGTCGAGGAGCACCTGCACCTCCGCCGGCCTGCGTGCGGCGAGGTCGGCGCCGAGCCCGGAGGGCAGCACCAGCGCCGCGGCGGCCTTGCCCTCGTCGACGAGGCGGGTCGCCTCCTCGGCGGAGCCGGCCTCGGCGCGCGCGCGCAGCGTGCCGTCGGCGAGGAGCCGCCGCGCGTGCTCGCGGCTCTCGGCGCTCCGGTCGAGGTCGACGAGCACGGTCGGCACGTCGTCGACGTCGAAGTTGACCGCGAAGCCGAAGATCATCGTCTGCACGAGCGGCGCCGCGATGACCATGAACATCACGCGGCGGTCGCGGACGGTCTGGCGCATCTCCTTCCTGAAGACCGCGGCGACCTGCAGCCGCGGCGAGGGGCCGCTGCGCTCCTGGGTGGGGTTCACGCGAGCCTCCGCTTGAAGCGGGCCGTGGCGATCCCGAGGATCACGACGGTGAAGAGCGTCATGGCGAGGAGGTCGGGCCACACGACGCCGAGCCCGTTCCCCTTGAGGAGCACGCCGCGGAGCCCGTGCACGAGGTAGCGGGCCGGGATGACGCGCGAGAGGAACTGCAGGGGCAGCGGCATGTTCTCGATGGGGAAGATCATCCCGGAGAGGATCACCGACGGCAGCATCGCCGACAGGGCACCGGCCTGGGTCGCGACGAGCTGGTTCTTCGCGGCGACCGAGATGAGGAGCCCCTGCCCGAGCATCCCGGCGAGGAAGACGAACCCGAGCAGGAACACCACCGCGAGGCTCCCGCGCGCCGGCACCTCGAAGACGAACATGCCGACCGCGATGACGAGGAGCAGCGCGAGGAGGCCCAGGACGAGGTACGGCAGGAGCTTCCCGAGGATGATCTCGAAGCGCCCCACCGGCGTCGCGAAGAGCTGCTCCATCGAGCCGCGCTCCCACTCGCCGGCGATGGCGAGCGCGGTGAGCATGACGGCGGTGATGGCGAGGAGGAGCGCGGTGAGCCCCGGCACCATGAACACCGCCGAGCGGCCCTCCGGGTTGTACAGCGTCCAGACCTTCACCTGGAGCGGCGGCTCGAGCCGGGTCGCCTCGAGGCCGGCGAGGCCCCGGGTCACCCCCCGCACGATGCCGTCGGCCTTCGCGAGGACCTGGTTCGCGACCACGGGGTCGGTGCCGTCGACGAGGAGCTGGACCTTGGTGCGCTTGCCGCTCGCGAGGTCGGCCGCGTAGCCGCGGGGGATCTCGACCGCGGCCACTGCGGCGCCCTTCCGGAAGAGCAGCTCGGCGTCGCCCGGCGCGACCCGGCCCACCACCTCGAGCTCGCCCGCCGCGCCGAGCGAGCGGGTGAGCGCGCGCGAGGCCTCCGAGGCGTCGCGGTCGGCGACGACCACCGGCAGGTGGTCGAGGTCGGTCGAGACGCCGTAGCCGAACAGGAAGAGGAGCGCGACCGGCATCACGAGCGCGAGCACGAGCGTGCGCGGGTCGCGGCGGACGTGGATGGCCTCCTTCGCGGCCATCGCGCCGACGCGGACGAGGGAGCGGCGGACTCGTTCGATCATGGTTCCGCCTTCAGTCCCGAGCGTAGCCGCGAAGCGGCGGAGTCGAGGGAGGCACCCTTCTTCACGCCCGCGCCGACCACCGCGAGGAAGACGTCCTCGAGGGAGGCCTGGACCTCCTCGGCCTGCACGTCCCGCGCGCCCGCGCGGGCGAGCGCCGCCGCGACCGCGCCGGCGTCGAGCGCGGCGGGATCGACCCGCACGTGCACCGCGGCGCCGAACGGCTCGGCCGAGCGCACGCCGGGGAGCGCGCGCAGGGCCGGCAGCGCCCCGCCGAGCCCCGCGCCGCGCGCGAGCACGACGCGCTCGGGCACCCAGGTGCGCTTCAGGCCCGCGGGCGTGTCGAGCGCGACGAGCTTCCCGTCCACCATGAGGCCGATGCGCCGGCAGTACTCGGCCTCGTCGAGGTAGTGCGTGGTGACGAACACGGTCGTGCCGCCCGCCGCGAGCTCGCGGATGAGGTCCCAGAACGCGCGCCGCGCGACCGGGTCCACGCCGGCGGTCGGCTCGTCGAGGAAGACCACCTTCGGGCGGTGGAGGAGCGCGCTCGCGAGCGCGAGCCGCTGGCGCAGGCCACCCGGCAGATCGCCGGTGGTCTGCTCCTCGTGGCCGGTGAGGCCGACCCGCTCGAGGAGCTCGCCCGCGCGCCGGCGGAGCGCCTGGCCCTCGAGGCCGTAGGCGGAGCCGAAGAAGACGAGGTTCTCCATGACCGGCAGGTCGAGGTAGAGCGAGAACTTCTGGCTCATGTAGCCGATGGAGCGCTTCACCGAGGCCGGGTCCCGGCCGACGTCGTGGCCCGCGACCGTGCCCACCCCGCCCGTCGGCGCGAGGAGCCCGATGAGCATGCGGATGGTGGTCGACTTCCCGGCGCCGTTCGCGCCGAGGTAGCCGAAGATCTCGCCCTCCTCGACCTCGAAGCTCACCCGGTCGACGGCGGTGAACCCGCCGAAGCGGCGGGTGAGGTCCTTCGCGGTGACGGTGGGCGCGCTCACGGGCGTGCCTCCTGAGCGGCGGAGGCCTCCTGGATGGCGGAGACGAAGAGCTCCTCGAAGGTGGGCTTCCCGCTCCGGGCGAGGAGCTCCTGCGGGCGGCCCTCGAGCAGCAGCCGCCCCTCGTGCACGAGCCCGACGCGCGAGCAGCGCTCCGCCTCGTCCATGTACGGGGTGGAGATGACGACCGCCATGCCCGCCTCCACGAACCCGTGGAGGAGCTCCCAGAGCTCGCGGCGCGAGACCGGGTCGACGCCGTTCGTCGGCTCGTCGAGGAGCAGGAGCTCCGGCTCGTGCAGGAGCGCGCAGGCGAGCGCGAGCTTCTTGTACATGCCGCCCGAGAGCTGGTCGGCGCGGCGGTCGCCGAAGCGGGCGAGCCGGGTGATGTCGAGGAGCCGCGCCCGGCGCTCCTCGAAGAGCCTCCGCGGCAGCACCGCGAGGCGGCCGAAGAACTTCAGGTTCTCGTCGATGGTGAGGTCGCGGTAGAGGCTGTACTGCTGAGGCATGAGACCGATCCGCTCGCGCACCCGCGGGCTCGTCGGCGGGAGGCCCAGCACCCGGGCCTCCCCGGCGTCGAGGTCGATGAGCCCGGTGAGCGCGCGCATCGCGGTGGTCTTCCCCGCCCCGTCGGCGCCGACGAGCCCGTAGAGCTCGCCGCGCTCGACGCGGAAGGAGAGCCCGCGGAGCGCCCGGGTCTCCCCGAAGCGCCGCTCGAGCCCCACGGCCTCGAGGGCCGGCCCGGTGGCGACGCCCTCGGTCACTTCGTGCCCCGCGCGATCGTGACCTGCACCGGCATGCCGTCCCGCAGCTTACCGTCCCGGTTCTGCACGGTGACCTCGACCGGGTAGACGAGCCGGTCGCGGTCGGTGCGGGTCTGGATGTTGCGCGGCGTGAACTCGGCCTCGAGCGCGACGGTGCGCACGACGCCCTCGAAGGACTCGTTCGGCCAGGCGTCGGCGACCACGGTCGCCTTTCCACCCGGCTTCACCGCGCCCACCTCGGCGTTCGGCAGGTAGAAGGTGGCCTTGAGGTCGGAGAGGTCGACGAGGCGCGCGAGCGTCGTCCCGGGCGTCACGAGCTCGCCCGCCTCGTGCGGCAGCTTCGCGACCTCGGCGTCGCGCGGCGCCCGGAGCTCGCACTCGCCGACGAGGAGCTTCACGCGGGCGACCTGCGCCTCGCCGGCGCGGACCTGCGCGAGCGCGGCCTCCGCCTGCGCGGTCGAGGCGTGGAGGCCGGCCTCGGCGGCGCGCGACTGCTCGGCGCTCGCGGCGGCCTGGGCGCGGGCGGCCGCGGCCTGGCGGGCGAGCCCGGTGGCGGAGGCCTCGGTCTGGTCGAGGCTGGACGCCGCGACGTCGGCGGTGATGGAGGCGAGCCGCTTCGCCTGGCGCTCGGCGGCGGCGGCCTGCGCCTCGAGCGCCTCCGCCTGCGCCTTCGCGGCGTCCTGCCCGGCGGAGGCGGCGACGCGGCTGCGCTCGGCGGCGCGCGCCGAGGCGCCGGCGGCGTCGGCCTGGGCCCGGGCGGCGGCGAGGCGCGCCTCGGCCTCGGCGAGCTGCGCGGCGGGGTCGGCGCAGTCGAGCCGGACGAGGAGGTCGCCCTTCTTCACCGCCTGGCCCTCCCGCACCTTCACCTCCTCGATGCGCGCGCCGACGCGGCTCGAGAGGTCGACGGTCACGCCCTCGAGGACGCCCGAGCCGCCGGACGGGGCGGAGAGCGCCCGCGCCTGGATCCACAGGCGGATGGAGATGAGCCCTGCGAGGACGACGACGAGGACGGCGAGGATGACGACGACACGGCGCATGCGAGGCCTCCGGTGGCTTTCGGCCCTCCCCCTTCGCAAGCCGCGTGCCCGCGCGCGCGCCGCGGAATCGGGCGGGTTTTCCCTCCGTGACGCAACCGGCCGTGTAAGGCAACCCGACGCCCTGCTCGGCGGTCCTGACGGTCCGGCCGCGCCCGGGCCCGTGATCCCGGGGGTTTTCGACCGGCACCGCGCTTGCTCTGTCGCGGGCGCATGGTGATCCTCTCGACCCTCGCCGCCCTCGCGCTCACGGCGGCCCCGGCCACGCCGCCCGAAGAGCTGCCGCTCGCCGACGCGCTCGCCGAGCTCGAGCGCGCCAACCCCTCCCTCGCCCAGGCGCGCGCCCGCGCCGACGAGGCGGACGCGGCCGTCCGGCAGGCGTGGTCGCCGCTGTTGCCGAACCTCTCGGCGCAGGGGACCTGGCTCAAGAACTCCGACGACGCGGCGCTGAAGCTGCCCGCGCTCATCGCGCCGCCCTCCGGGCGCGAGGTCGTGCTCCAGCCCGATCACTCGCTCACCGTGCAGGGGCAGGCCCGGCTCGCGCTGCTCGCACCGTCGGCCTGGTTCGACGTCGCCGCCGCGGGTGGCGCGGCGCGGGCCTCCGGCGCCTCCGCGGAGGCCGCCCGCCGGAACGCGCGCGCGGCCTTCACGCAGGCCGCGCACGCGGCGCGCGCCGCGGAGGAGCTCGTGGCCGCCTCCGAGGCCGCGGTGAAGAACGCGGCCGACCTCGAGGGCATCGCCTCGCGCAAGGTCGCGGCCGGCACCGCCGCGCCGCTCGACCGGCTGCGGGCCGAGACCGAGCGCGTGAAGCGCGAGAGCGACCTCGCCCAGGCGCGCGCGAACCTCGGGCGCGCGCGGCTGGCGCTCGGCGTGCTCCTCGGCCGGCGCACGCCGGTTCGCGTGGTGGTCCCGGAGCCGGCCGCCGCGGCGGGCCCGGGCGCGGGCGACCTCGCCGCCGCCGCGCTCGCCGCGCGGCCGGAGCTCCAGGCCTCGCGCGCGCAGGTCGAGGCCGCCGAGAACCAGGTGCGCTCGGCCTGGGCGCGCGTCGCGCCGACGGTCTCGGCGAGCGGCGCGCTCTTCGCCTCCGACACCGCGTACCCGACCGGCGAGAAGAACGGTTGGCGCGCGACGGTGGACCTCACCTGGGCGCTCTACGACGGCGGCTTCCGGTACGGCAAGCGCGACGAGGCGCGGGCCCGGCTCGCCTCCGCGCGGGCGGGCGAGGAGGCGCAGCGGCTCGCCGTCGTGCAGGAGGTCGAGGACGCGGCCCGCGACGTGGACGTCGCCGTCGAGCGCCTGCGGCTCGCCGAGGCGCAGCGGAGGCTGACGGGCGACGCGGCCGGCACCGCGAAGCGCGGGTTCGAGGCCGGCGTCGCCTCGTCGCTCGACGTCATCGACGCGAACGACCGGCTGTACCTGGCGGACGTGGGCCTCGCCGACGCCCGGGCCCGGCTCGCGCAGGCGCGCGTGGCCCTCGACAGGGCCGCCGGGAGGTAGGGCCGATGCGCGGAGGCGGGCGCTCGCGTATCCTCCCGAGGCGGCGTCGGGCCGCGGAGGTGGCCTTGCCCGAGGGGCACGAGGAGATCGAGCGGCAGGAGCTCGGGAAGCTGTTCGGGCGGATCATCTCGTTCCGCCTGTTCATCATCCCGTTCGTCGTCGGCGCGGTCCTCTGGCTCACGTTCCAGGACGTGACCCCGTGGCGGCGCTGGCTCCTCGGGACCGTGGGCACGCTCGCGCCGGCCTTCTTCCTCGTCGAGTGGGTCCGCTACCGCCGCCGCGGCTTCACCGACTACGCCATCCCGCTCAACCTCTCGGTGGCCGCGCTCGCCATCCTCTGCCTGTCCTTCGCGAGCGGCGGGCTCGTCTCGCCGTTCCTCGTCATCCTCGTGCCCTTCGCCGTGCTCTCCGGGCTCGTCACGCCGCGGCCGCTGCACGTGGTGGTGCCCACGCTCGAGCTCGCCGGCGTCTGGACCCTCTGGGCGGTCTCCCGGTTCGCGCCCCCGCCGGAGTTCCACCCGGCGATCTTCGAGAGCGCGACCGGGCCGCTCCACGTGACCTGGATCGCCGCGCTCTACACGTTCGTCATCTTCCTCGTGACGACGGTCGCCCGCCTCACGCGCGGCACGCTCCAGCGCACCATCGGCCGGACGATCCTCGCGCAGCGCGAGTCGCTGAAGGCCCACGCGGAGCGCGCCGAGGAGCTGACCGCGCTGTCGGCCGAGATCGCGCACGAGCTCAAGAACCCGCTCGCGAGCGTGAAGGGGCTCGCCGCGCTCCTCGCCCGCGACGCGCAGGTGGACGGCAAGGACGCCGAGCGGCTCGGGGTGCTGCGCCGCGAGGTGGACCGGATGCAGACGGTCCTCGACGGCTTCCTCAACTTCTCGCGCCCGCTCGTGCCGCTCGCGCTCGGCGAGGCGGACGTCGCGGCGATCGCCCGCGAGGTCGCGGCCCTGCACGAGGGCATGGCGAAGGAGCGCGGCGTCGAGGTGCACGCCGGCGACGGCCCGGTCGCGGTGCGCTGCGATCCGCGCAAGGTGAAGCAGGTGCTCATCAACCTCGTGCAGAACGCGCTCGACGCGAGCCCCCGGGGCGCCGAGGTGGTGCTCGACACCGCCGCGCTCGACGGCGGCGGCGCGCGCGTGCGCGTGCTCGATCGCGGGCGGGGCGTCGACCCCGCGCTCGGGGACACGGTCTTCCAGCCCGGGGTGACGACGAAGTCCACCGGCTCCGGCCTGGGGCTCACGATCGCCCGGGCGCTCGCCCGCCAGCACGGCGGCGACCTGCACCTCCTCCCCCGCGCCGGCGGCGGCACGGTGGCGGAGCTGACCCTGCCCGGCCTCGCCCCGCCCGGCCCCACCGCCGACCCCGGGAAGGACTGCGCCGCGTGACCGTGCCCCCGCCCGCCCCGGCCTCCGCGCACGCGCGGGTCCTCGTCGTCGACGACGACCCCGGCGTCCGCTACACGCTCCGCGAGATCCTCGAGGCCGAGGGCGTCGCCGTCGACGAGGCGGCCGACGGCGCCGAGGCGCTCGCCCGGATGGAGGCGGCCCCCGCCCCGCTCGTGATCACCGACCTGCGCATGCCGGGGATCGACGGGCTCGAGCTCCTGCGCCGCCTCTCCGCGCGCTCGCCGGCCCCGCGGGTCGTCCTCATCACCGCGCACGGCTCGGAGCGCACCGCCGTCGAGGCGATGAAGCTCGGCGCGTGGGACTACTTCAAGAAGCCGTTCGACCTCGAGGAGCTCGTCGGGGTGGTGCGCCGGGCGCTCGAGGCGGTGCGGCTCGCGAGCGAGAACGAGCGGCTGTCGGGCGAGCTCGCGCTCGGCCGCACGATGGTCTTCGCCTCCGATTCGATGCGGAAGCTCGCCGTGCTCGTGGGGCGGGTCGCGCCGCGGGACGTGACCGTGCTCGTGACCGGCGAGAGCGGGACCGGAAAGGAGCGCGTCGCGGAGGCGATCGTGGCCGCGTCCCGGCGGGCCGCCCGGCCGTGGGTGCGCTTCAACTGCGCCGCGCTCACCCCGGAGCTCGCCGAGGCCGAGCTCTTCGGCCACGCGAAGGGCGCCTTCACCGGCGCGACCCGGGCGCGGCCCGGGCTCTTCGGCGAGGCGGACGGCGGCACGATCCTGCTCGACGAGATCGGCGAGCTCGCCGGGCCCCTGCAGGGGAAGCTCCTGCGCGTGCTCCAGGAGGGCGAGGTCCGGCCCGTCGGCGAGGAGAAGGTGCGCAAGGTCGACGTGCGGGTCATCGCCGCCACGCACCGTGACCTCGCCGAGGAGGTCAGGAAGGGGCGCTTCCGGGAGGACCTCTTCTACCGGCTCAACGTGGTGCACCTGAGGGTCCCGCCGCTCCGCGAGCGGCCGGAGGACGTCCCGGTGCTGGCGCGCCACTTCCTCTCGCGCTTCGCCGGGCGGTTCGGCATGGAGGGGCTCGCCGTCACCGACGCGCTCCTCGGCGAGCTCGCCGCGCGCCCCTGGCCGGGCAACGTCCGCGAGCTCGAGAACGCGCTCGAGCGGCTCGTGGCGCTCTCGCCGCCGGACGGGCTCGACCTCACGCTGCTCGGCGAGGAGCCGTCGGCGCGGGCCGACGCGGAGCCGGGCGACCGGGCGCTCCCCCTGCGCGAGCGGGTGGAGGCGTTCGAGCGTGGGCTCGTCGTGGAGGCCCTGCGCGCGGCGGGCGGGAACCGAAGCGAGGCGGCGCGGCGGCTCGGCATCTCCCGGGTCACGCTGCACGACAAGCTCAGGAAGTGGGGCATCCCCGGCGACGGGGAGCCGGCCTGACGGGCCGGCCCCGGCCCGTGCGGGGGGCGGGCGGGAGGCGCTTCACCGGGGCCCGCCCTTTCGTTATGTTGCGCGCGCCATGGCCAACGCGAACCTCCGCATCCCCGCGCCCCGCAACGAGCCGGTCCTCAACTACGCCCCGGGCTCGCCCGAGAAGGCGGCCCTCAAGGCCAAGCTCGCCGAGCTCGGCTCGAAGGAGCTCGAGATCCCGCTCGTCATCGGCGGGCGGGAGATCCGCACCGGCCGGCTCGCCGACGCGCGCGTGCCGCACCGCCACGCGCAGCGGCTCGCCCGCTGGCACCAGGCCGGCCAGGAGGAGGTGAAGGCCGCCATCGAGGCCGCCCGCGTCGCCCGGAAGCCCTGGGCCGCGATGTCGCCGTACGACCGCGCCGCGATCTTCATCAAGGCCGCCGAGCTCCTCGCCGGCCCGTGGCGGCAGGTGCTGAACGCCGCGACGATGCTCGGCCAGTCGAAGACGCCCTTCCAGGCCGAGATCGACTCGGCCTGCGAGATCATCGACTTCTGGCGGTTCAACGCGCACTTCATGGAGCGCATCCTCGAGGACCAGCCCTACTCGCCGCCCGGGCAGTGGAACCAGCTCGAGGCGCGGCCGCTCGAGGGCTTCGTCTTCGCGGTGACGCCGTTCAACTTCACCTCCATCGCCGCGAACCTGCCCACCGCGCCCGCGCTCATGGGCAACACGGTGGTCTGGAAGCCGGCCTCCTCCGCGGTCTACTCCGCCTGGTTCGTGCTGAAGCTCCTCGAGGCCGCGGGGCTCCCGCCGGGCGTCATCAACTTCGTGCCCGGCTCCGGCCGCGCCGTCGGCGATCCGGTCCTCGCGAGCCCGGAGCTCGCCGGCCTGCACTTCACCGGCTCGACCGGCGTGTTCCAGAACATGTGGAAGACGATCGGCGAGAACCTGCCGCGCTACCACACCTACCCGCGCATCGTCGGCGAGACGGGCGGGAAGGACTTCATCTTCGTGCACCCGTCGGCCGACCCCGACGCGGCCGCGACCGCGCTCGTGCGCGGCGCGTTCGAGTTCCAGGGCCAGAAGTGCTCGGCCGCCTCGCGCGCGTACGTGCCGGAGAGCCTCTGGCCGGCGATCCGCGACCGCGTGCTCGGGATGGTCGCCGAGATCAAGCTGGGCGAGGTCGAGGACTTCACGACCTTCATGGGCGCGGTCATCGACAAGGACGCCTACGACCGGATCAAGGGGTACATCGAGATCGCGCGGTCCTCGTCGCAGGCGAAGATCCTGATCGGCGGGAAGTGCGACGACTCGAAGGGCTGGTTCGTCGAGCCCACCGTCGTCGAGACCGTGAACCCGCGCTTCCAGCTCATGGAGGAGGAGATCTTCGGGCCGGTGCTGACGCTCTACGTGTACTCGGACGCGAAGCTCGACGAGGCGGTGGAGCTGTGCGGCTCGACGTCGCCGTACGCGCTCACCGGCGCGGTGTTCGCGCGCGATCGCGAGGCGGTGGTGGAGCTGCGCGGCCGGCTCGTCGACGCGGCCGGGAACTTCTACGTGAACGACAAGCCCACCGGCGCGGTGGTCGGGCAGCAGCCGTTCGGCGGCGCGCGCGCGTCGGGTACGAACGACAAGGCGGGCTCGATCGCGAACCTGTACCGGTGGACCTCGCTCCGGGCGATCAAGGAGAACTTCGATCCGCCGACGCGGTTCGAGTATCCGTACATGAAGGAGAAGTGACCACCCCGGGGGGCCCGGAGGCGGACCGAGAGTTCCCGGGCGCCGACCGGGAGTCACCCCGGGTGTACCGGCGGGGACAGGCTCCGATCGGACCCGTTGCATCCCGCCGGGGCGTCGGGAAGGATGCCGGGCCATGACCCGACTCCAAGTCACGCTCGCAGCGTCCCTCCTCGCCCTCGCCACCCCGGCCCTGGCGGCGCCTCCGGCCGCGCAGCCCCAGCCGGCGCAGCCGCAGACCGCGGCCCCGGCGGCCGCGGGGCTCAAGATCGGCGTCGGCATCGCCCTGAACTCGGATCCGAGCTTCTCGAGCCCGGCCGAGATCCTCGTGCCGATCATCCTCAACCCGATGATCCGGATCGAGCCGTCGCTCGGCGTCATCTCCCGCAACGTCGACGGCGGCACCGACACCCGCAACCTCGTCCTCGGCGTCGGCGTGTTCGCGGGCAAGCACGTCGCTCCGTCCACCGAGCTGCTCTTCGGCGGCCGCCTCAAGCTCGGCTTCGCGAAGTTCGACAACGGCGTCACCTCCGACTCCGGCACCGACATCCTCATCGCGGGGGCCGCGGGCGCGGAGCACTGGTTCTCCGACAAGTTCTCGCTCGGCCTCGAGGCGCAGCTCGGCTACTACGCGCTCTCGAACGTGTCGGGCGACGCTTCGGGCTTCTTCACGCAGGGTGCGCTGACGGCGCGCGTCTACTTCTAGGCGCCGCCGCGTCATTGCGTCCTGCACGGGAGCCGGCTCCTCGCGGGGCCGGCTCCTCGCGTCTCCGCGCGTCACGTCGCGCGCCTCCGCACCCCGGCGGGCCGGCCGCGCGTCGGCGCGGCGGGCGCCGGTGAGCCGGTCGGCAGGAACGCGCCGCGCTCCGGTCCAGCCCCGCCCCGCCCGGCGTGGAGCCCCAAGTGAGCGGTGGGTGAAAGGTGGTTTGCCCTCCCACCGAGGCCGTATGGGTTCGCTGACCGGCCGATCCGCGCGCCGGAGGGGAGAACCCGATGACGGCGAAACTCGACCGGGGCGCGCTCGTCGCGCTCATCTCGTCGTTCCTCGCGCTCGCCGCCTGCGGCGGGCCGCCCTCCGAGGCCGAGGGCGCCCTCGCGCCGCCGCCGCCCGACTCCGCGCTCGCGTGCGACTGCAGCTGGCACTCGGCCTTCGATCTCTGCGTCACGTGCTGCGGCGACGTCGGCCAGGCGGTCTGCCCGTCCGGCGGCGCCTGCAAGCCCGGCCTCGTCTACAACGCCGCGAAGGCCGTCTGCGACAACCCTCCGCCCGCGTGCGGCTGCAGCTGGCGCTCCGCCTTCGACCTCTGCGTCACGTGCTGCGGCGACGTCGGCCAGGCGATCTGCCCGACGGGCGACTCGTGCAAGCCAGGGCTGCACTACGACGGCTCCACGACCCACTGCGAGCAGGCCTGCTCGTGGCACCAGACCGTGTTCGGCAACTGCTGCGGCGACGTCGGCCAGCCGATCTGCGTGAGCGGCGACGCCTGCAAGCCCGGCCTGCACTACGACGGCTCGACGACCCACTGCGAGCTGCCGTGCTCGTGGCACCAGTCGTCGTTCGGCAACTGCTGCGGCGACGTCGACCAGGTGCACTGCGATCCGCTCTCCGGCGACACGTGCAAGCCGGGGCTCGCCGTGGGCGTCGCGACCTGCCGGAACTTCCGGACCCCAGGCGAGACCTGCGGACCGGACTACCCGTGCAAGGACGGCTCGAGCTGCGCGCTCGTGGTCGACGCGAGCGCGCTCAAGCTCGAGTGCATGCTCGACAAGGACTCGAACGTCGTCGGCGACCCCGACGCCTGCAAGGCCTTCTACAGCAGCGACATCGCCACCGGCGCGAAGAACGGCGGCGGGACCCTGAACTTCGGCGTGGGCGCGCAGGGGTCGGCGGGCGTCGCGGGCTCCATCGAGACGGGCGTCTTCTACACGGAGGACGAGCGGTACGGCTGCTACGTGACCACCTGCTACGGGCTCGAGACGAACGTCGGCATCGGCGTCTACGGCGTGGTCG
Source organism: Anaeromyxobacter sp. (assembly GCA_046351695.1). GTDB lineage: Bacteria > Myxococcota > Myxococcia > Myxococcales > Anaeromyxobacteraceae > Anaeromyxobacter. The sequence goes on from JAXLYA010000010.1 coordinate 20,465, forward strand.
GCGAGTCGGACAGGTACGAGGACTTCAAGGGTCACTCGTTCGTGCTGAACCAGCTCGCCGGCATCGAGTTCGTCAGCTACATCAACTCGCAGGGCTGGAACTCGAAGGAGGACCTCGGCGCGGGCAAGGCGCCGGTCTCCGCGAGCCAGGCCGTCTCGATCGGCCTCGACGTCATCCCGATCTCCGTCGGCGCCGCGGAGTGCGACACGATCACCCAGGTGGTCGTCGGGCAGGACACCGCGAGCCCGCCGGTCGCGCTGTGCCACGACGTCTCGGTGACCCCGGCGACCGGGTGCACCGCGGCGGTCTCGGTGAACAACGGGTCGTACAGCCCGACGGCGGGGGTCACGATCACCGCGTCCCAGAGCCCCGCCGGCCCGTACCCGATCGGCAACACCCCCGTGACCCTCACGGCGACCGACTCGAACGGCCTTACGGCGACCTGCAACGCCACGGTGACCGTGCTCGACGGCGTCCCGCCGGTCATCACGTGTCCCGAGAACGCCCGGGCCACGAACGAGCCGGGGCGCTGCGACGCGAAGGTCACGTTCCCGGAGCCGGTCGCGACCGACACCTGCTCCGCGGTCTCGGCGGGCGCGACGCCGCCGTCGGGCTCCACGTTCGCCGTCGGCACGACGACGGTGAAGGGGAACGCCATCGACGAGTACCGCAACACCGCCTCGTGCTCCTTCACGGTGACGGTGGTGGACGCCGAGGCGCCCGGGATCGTGGCGCCGCCGGACATGGTGGTCGACGCGACGATGCCCGCGGGCGCGGTGGTGAGCTATCCGCCGTTCGCCGCGACGGACAACTGCGCGGGGGTGGGCGTCGACGCCCAGCCCGCGTCCGGCAGCGTGTTCCCGATCGACCCGGAGCTCACCGGGTACACCGAGGTCGTCGGCCGGGCGACCGACGCCGCGGGGAACGTCTCGACGGCGTCGTTCCGGGTGCACGTGAAGGGCGCGCGGGAACAGCTCTCGGACCTCCTGGCGCTCGTGGAGACGCTGCGTCATCACGAGGGGCTCGAGCACCGGATCCTGCAGGCGATCCGCGCGCTCGACCGGGGCCGCACGTTCCAGACGTGCCACACGCTGGAGGAGGTCGTGGAGGAGCTCGGTGAGCCCGAGCACGAGCGCTGCCCCCGGGAGGAGACCGCGGCGCTGCTGACGGCCGCCGAGCGGATCCGGGACGTGCTGGCCTGCCGGACCTGCGGGGAGGAGGACGACGAGGGCCTGGCTGCCGCGCGCTGACCACCTCCCCCACCCCGTCCTCCGCCCCTCCGCCCCGTCCCAGAGTTCCCGGTCTCCGTCCCGGAGTTCCGGCGGCGCCAGCGCATCCCAGAGTCATCCAGGCCGTCCCGGAGTCGGGCCGGAGCTCCCGGAGTCGGGTCGGGGTTCCTGGGGTAGAAAGGGCGGATGAGGCATTCCCCGGTCGTTGCGCCCCTCGTTGGGTTCGCCCTCCTTCTGGGGGGCGTCATTCTGCCTTCCAACGCCATCCTCGACCTCGTCCGCGGGATCGTGCTCGTGGCCGCGGTGCTCGCGGCCGTCCACCACGCCGAGGTCGTCGCCCACCGGGTCGGCGAGCCGTTCGGCACGCTCGTCCTCGCCCTCGCCGTCACGGTCATCGAGGTGGCCCTGGTCGTCTCGATGATGCTCGCCGCGGGCCCGGAGAAGGCCGCGCTCGCCCGCGACACCATCTTCGCGACGGTGATGATCATCGCGAACGGAGTGATCGGCCTCTGCGTGCTCGTCGGCGGACTGCGCCACCGTGAGCAGAGCTTCAAGGTCGAGGGCATGGGACCGGCGTTCGCGTCTCTCGTGACACTCGCCACGCTTGTGCTCGTACTCCCGACCTTCACGCAGTCGGCGCCGGGACCGGTGTACTCGCGCAGCCAGCTCGTCTTCGCCGGGCTGGCCTCCCTGACGCTCTGGGGCGTCTTCACCTTCGTCCAGACGGTGCGGCACCGGGACTACTTCCTCCCGCCGGGCGTGGACCTCGCCGAGGACGCACACGCGGCGCCGCCGACCGGGAAGCAGGCGATCACCTCGCTCGCCCTCCTCTTCGTGTCGCTCGTCTCGGTCGTTGGCCTCGCGAAGGTGCTCTCGCCCCGCATCGAGGCCGCCGTCGCCGCGGCCGGCGCGCCGGAGTCGGTCATCGGCATCGCCATCGCGCTCGTCGTTCTGCTGCCCGAGACCGTCGCCGCCGTTCGCGCCGCCCGGTCGGACCGACTGCAGACCAGCCTCAATCTCGCGCTCGGTTCGGCGCTCGCCACCATCGGCCTCACGATCCCGGTCGTCGTCGCCGCCTCGCTCCTCATCGGCTTCCCGCTCGTGCTTGGGCTCGAGGGGAAGGACCTTGTCCTCCTTCTGCTCACCGCGGTGGTCGGCGCGATCACCCTCGGCCCCGGCCGGACCAGCATCCTCCAGGGCGCGATCCACCTGGTGATGTTTGCCTCCTTCCTGTTCCTGGCGCTCGTGCCCTGACGGCCCGGAGCCTCGCGGCGCGGCGGCCCTCCGGGAGTACCGCCGTTCGTCCGGTGGTCCGCGGCGCGGACCGACCGGAGTTGGCCCGCGCACGTGATCACGCCCACTTAGATTCGGCACGACTCCTGCGATGCGGCAGGACATGACCGCCCCTCGTCAGGTGCTCCAGGGCACGACCTCGCTCGTCACGCGCCGCACGGCCAGGCAAGAGTTCCTCCTCAAGCCGACCAAGCTCACGAACGCGCTCTTTGGCTATCTCCTCGCGGTTGCATCCTCGCGCTACGGCATCGACGTGCACGCCTTCGTCGTGATGTCGAACCACTACCACCTCGTCATCACCGATCCCCAGGCGCGGCTACCGCTCTTCTGCCAGTACCTCGACGGCCTCTGCGCGCGGGCGATGAACATGGAGTGGGGTCGGGTGGAAGACTTCTGGGGCCCCCCGAGCTACAGCGGCGTCGCGCTCGTCACGAAGGAGGCAGTCCTCGCGAAGGTGCTCTACACGCTCACCAACCCGGTGGAGGCCGAGCTCGTCGCGAAGGGCAGCGAATGGCCCGGGCTCTGGTCGAATCCGGACCTCATCGGCGCCGGCACACTCACCTTCGAGCGGCCAGAGGGCTTCTTCGACCCCAAGGGCACGATGCCGAAGCAGGCGTTCCTCACCCTGAAGACGCCGCCCGGCTACTCGAAGGAGGAGTTCCAGAGGCTGCTCACCGCCCAGCTCGAGACCTATGAGGCGGACATGGCGAAGGCGCTCGAGCACCTGGGGCGCCGGGTCCTCGGAGTGAGGAAGATTCTCAAGCAGCGCCACACGGACCGGCCTTCGACCAAGCCGACGCTCGGGGAGCTGAAGCCGCGCGTCGCCGCGCGCGACAAATGGAAGCGGATCGAAGCGCTCGGGCGGCTGCAGGCGTTCCTCGAGGAGTACCAGGAGGCCATCACCCGGTACCGAGGCGGTGCGCACGACGCCCGTTTCCCAGTCGGCACGTACTGGATGCGCGTCTGCTTCGGCGTGGCGTGCGCCGGGTCCGGATAGGGCGGAAGCTGGAGTCGCGTCCGCTTCAGCCTGGCAGCCGCACAGTCACCGTCGTTCCCTTCCCGACCTCGCTCGCGACGCTCACCTCGCCACCGTGCGCGTCGGCGATGCGCTTCACGAGCGCGAGCCCGAGGCCCGTCCCTCCTGTACCGCGTTGACGGCTGCGGTCCGTACGGAAGAAGGGCGTGAAGAGGCGCGGCAGATCCGCCGCGTCGATCCCGATCCCGCGATCCTGCACCTCGAGCACGGCGACGCCGCCTTCGACGCGGACCCGCACCGTGATCGGCGCGGGCGCCTCGGAGTACTTCCCGGCGTTGTCGACGAGGTTCGCGACCAGCCGCCGCAGGAGCGCGGCGTCGCCCTGGACCGCGGCGCCCCGACTCTCGGATGCGCCGGAGAGACTTTGGGAAGTTCCTGGAACGGGAAGACTCTGGGACAGGCCTGAGGGACTCTGGGACGGGGTGATGATGAGGTCGGCCACGCGGTCGGGATGCGCCTCCCCCCACCTCCCCACGGCCTCCCTCGCCACCGCCTCGAGATCGACGGGGGCACGCTGGATCGGCCACCGCGAGCCCTGGCCGCTCGCGGCCTCGAGGTTCGCCATGTCGAGCCGCGCGGCGGCGAGCACGTCCTCCACCAGCCGGTCCAGCTCGTCCAGATCCGCCCCGATGCCGGCGAGGTGACGCCGCGCCTTCTCGAGATCACCCTCCGCCGCGAGCTCGAGCGCGACCCGGATCCGGGCCATGGGCGTCCTGAGCTCGTGCGACACGTTCGCCAGCAGCTCCTGCTCCGACCGCACCAGCCGCTCCAGCCGCGCCGCCGCCTCGTCGAACGTCCGCCCGAGCTCGCCCACCTCCCCGCGCCCCCGCACGTTCGCGCGCGCCGAGAGGTCTCCCTCCCCGAGCCGCCGAGCGGCGTCGGTGATCCGCTCGAGCGGCGCCGCGATCGAGCGCGCGAGCGGCACCGACCCCACCGCGAGCGCCACGAGCACCGCCCCGATGATCGAGAGGAGCCGGAACAGGTGGTCCTCCGCCGGCGGCGGCGGGGCCGCGAGCAGGATCGCCCCGTCCTTGAGCGGCACCGCCCAGCCCCACGGCCTCCCGCGCAGCCGGCCCGGGGCGCGCAGCGGCCCCTCGCCCGCGCGGTCGCGCGGGATCGGCGGCTCCGCGCTGGACGCGACGAGCGACCCGTCGCCGTCCCACACCGTCGCGCTCACGCCGAACGCCTCGCGCACCCGGGTGAGCTCCGCCGCGAGGCGCGGCGGGTCGTGCCTGAGCTCCTCCACCCGCGACGTCGCGTACTCGACCGCCGGCCCTCCGCCGTTCCACACGCTGCCGGGACGGAACAACCACCCCGTCACCGCGACGGCGACCGCGACGAGCACGAGGAGCGCCACGCCGTGCAGGTAGACGCGCCAGAAGAGCGGCCCGTGGCCGTGCCGGTGACGGCGCCCGTGGAAGCGGTGGTGCTGGTGATGACGCCAGCCGCCGCCACGACGCCGGCCGTCGGCTCCGTCACCCTCGCCGTCGCCCCACGGCCCACGGTCGCCGTGCCGCTCCCGCGGGCCCTCGGCCGGCCCGGGCCTCACTCGCCGTCCCCCGCGAGGAGATACCCCGCGCCGCGCACGGTCTTCACGAGGCGCGGCTTCTTGGGATCGTCGCCGAGCTTCTGGCGCAGCCGCGAGACGTGCACGTCGATGGACCGGTCGAAGGCCTCTTCCGCGGTCCCCTTCGCGAGCTCCATGAGCTGCTCGCGCGTGAGCACGCGGCCCGCCCGGCGCGCGAGCGCCTCGAGGAGCGCGAACTCGTAGCCGGTGAGGACGATCTCCTTCCCGTCGAGCGTCACCCGCCTCGAGGCCGGCTCGACGACGAGGCCGCCCACCTCGATGGTGTCGAGCGCCGGCCCCGCCCGCCCCTTCGCCCGGCGGGTCACCGCGCGGAGGCGGGCGAGGAGCTCGCGCGGCGAGAAGGGCTTCGGGAGGTAGTCGTCGGCCCCGAGCTCGAGGCCGAGCACCCGATCCGCCTCCTCGCCGCGCGCCGTCAGCACCAGGATCGGCACGTCGGAGCGGGCCCGGAGCTCCCGGCAGACCTCGAGCCCGTCCTTGCCCGGCAGCATGAGGTCGAGCAGCACGGCGTCGTACCGCGTGCGCACCGCCTCATCGAGCCCTCGCTTCCCGTCCGTGACGTGCGTGATGGCGACGCCGTGGCCGGCGAGGTACTCCGACGTCAGCGCGGCGAGCCGGGTGTCGTCCTCGACGAGGAGCACGTTCAGGGGTGTCGTCGTCTCGGCCATCGGCGCCTTCATTGTACAGCCCCGGGACCGCCGGGACCTTCGGGAGTAGCGAGAGCCAGAGCCAGAGCATCGCGCTACCGCTCCCAGCGGCTCATGTGGCGCTCGAGCTTCTTCGTGACCTTCTCGCGCTGCTCCGGCGTGAGCGTGTCGTGCACCTCGACCGCGGCGTCGACCGCCTGGTGGGCGATCGCCCGGGCGGCGTCGATGCGCTCGTCGACGAGGGCGTGGAGCTGGGCCTTGTCGGGGTTCGGGGACTTCCAGGCCTCGAGGGCCACCTCGTGGCCGGACCGGCCGGCGTCGTGGAACGCGCGGCCGGCGGCGAGCATCCGGTCGGCGACCGCGTGGAGCTGGGTGCGCTGCGCGGGCGTGGCGTCGAGGTCGTCGAGCGCGTCGTCGACGCGGTCGTTCACGAACGCGGCCACCTCGGCCGGGTCGTGCATGCGGTGCTGGAAGCGCCACCCGGCGAGGGTGACGACGCCACCCAGGACGACGAGGCCGGTGACGGAGGCGGTGAGGATGCGCTTCAGGGTCGGGTTCATGTCGGTGTTCCTTCCTGCTTCGTTGCGAGGGGCCGTCCGGGAGGGCGGGCCGTCTTCGATGGTGGGAAGATGCCGGGCCCCCGTTGCCCGCCCTTGTCCGGAATCTGAAGAAGCGTTAAGCACGGCGCTCGCCCCGGGGGCCTCGGCGCCACCTCCCCGGCCACCCATGGAAACCCTCCGGAGAACGCACCCTTGAGCCTCGTCGTCGCGAGCGGCATCACGCTGGCCCACGGCGATCGCGTGCTCTTCGACGAGGAGGGGTTCTCGGTCGGCCCCCGGGACCGGGTCGGCCTCGTGGGCGCGAACGGCACCGGCAAGTCCACGCTCCTCAAGATCCTCGCGGGCACGCTCGAGCCCGACGCGGGCACCCTCACCTGGCGCCGCGGCGCGCGCGCGGGCTACCTGCCGCAGGACGTGGCGGAGCTCCCGGACATGCCGCTCGTCGAGGCGGTGCTCGCGACCGTGCCCGGCCGCTCGGCGCTCGAGGAGCGCGTCCTCTCGGTCGAGGCGGAGCTCGCGGTCGCGCGCGCGGAGGACGACCAGCTCGAGCTCGCCGCGATGCTCGCCTCCCTCCACGACGACCTCGCCCACTTCGAGGAGCGCCACGGCAAGCACCGCGCGGAGCGGATCCTCGGCGGGCTCGGCTTCTCGGAGGCCGACCTCTCGAAGGCGGCCCGCACCTTCTCGGGCGGCTGGAAGATGCGCGCCGCGCTCGCCGGGCTCCTGCTCCAGGATCCGGATCTCCTGCTGCTCGACGAGCCGACGAACCACCTCGACGTCCCGACCCTCGCCTGGTTCGACGCGTTCCTGCGCGGCACGCCGCGCGCGGTCGTGCTCGTGACGCACGACCGCGACTTCATGAACCGGCAGGTCGACCGGGTCATGTCGCTCGAGCTCGAGGGGCTGCGCAGCTGGTCCGGGAACTACGACCAGTACCTCGCCCAGCGGGCCGAGGAGGAGGAGCGCCTCGCCGCGGCGGCCGCCCGGCAGGAGGCGCGCATCGCCGAGCTGACCCGCTTCATCGAGCGGTTCGGCGCCAAGGCCTCGAAGGCCTCCCAGGCCCGCTCGCGCCAGAAGATGCTCGACCGCATGGAGCGCATCCAGACGGTGGAGCAGCGGGCGACCGTGAGCTTCCGGTTCGCGGAGGCGCCCCACTCCGGGAAGGAGGTCCTGAAGGTCGAGGGCCTGAGGAAGGCCTTCGGCCCGAAGGTGGTCTACGACGGCCTCACCGCGACCATCCAGCGCGGCGAGCGCGTCGCGGTCATCGGCCCGAACGGCGCGGGCAAGTCGACGCTCCTCAAGATCGTCGCCGGCGAGCTCGCGCCCGACCGCGGTGTCGTGAAGCTCGGCCACGGCGTCGTGCCGGCCTACTACGCGCAGCACCTCTTCGAGCGCGGCGAGCACGGCGAGGGCTCGCCCTTCGGCGCGCTCGACCCGTCGCGCACCGTGCTCGACACGCTCTGGGACCTCGTGCCGGATCGCGGCGAGGCCTACGTGCGCAGCATCGCGGGCTCGTTCCTCTTCTCGGGCGACGACGTCGAGAAGAAGATCGGCGTGCTCTCCGGCGGAGAGCGCTCCCGCGTCGCGCTCGCGCGCATCCTGCTCGTGCCGGCGAACCTGCTCGTCCTCGACGAGCCCACGAACCACCTCGACATCGCGTCCGCCGAGGCGCTCATCCGGGCGCTCCGCTCCTTCGAGGGCACGCTGCTCTTCGTCTCGCACAACCGCTCGTTCGCGAACCAGCTCGCGACGGCGTGCTGGGAGGTGAAGGACGGGGGCGTGCTCCCCTTCCCCGGCAACCTCGACGACTGGCTGTACCACCAGAAGCAGCTCGCCGAGGCGGGCGCGCTCGACGGCGCCGCGGGCCACGGCAGCACGCCGGGCGCCGCCGCGCGGGCGCCGGTCAGCGAGAAGGACCGCAAGCGGCTCGAGGCCGAGGCCCGGAACGCCCGCTACAGGCTCGAGAAGCCGCTCAGGGACGAGATCGCGAAGCTCGAGCAGCGCATCGCGGAGCTCGAGAAGGCCGAGAAGGCGGCCTCCACCGCGCTCGCCGACCCCGCGCTCTACCAGGACTTCGCCCGCGCGAAGCCGTACATCGACGCGCAGCGCGAGGCGAAGGACGAGCTCGAGGAGCTCTACGCCCGGTGGGAGAAGGCGAACGAGGCGCTGGCCGGGCTCTGAACGCGTCCGCGGCGAGCCCCGGTCTCCCGGGCTCGCCGCGCGCGTCGAACTCGTCGTCCGCCCTGCTAGTGGTGGCCGCCGCCGTCGTCCGTCCCGCCGCCGTTGCCGCCGCCGTCGTCCGTCCCGCCGCCGTTGTCGTCGCCGGGCTCGGTCTGGCCGCCGCCGCCGTTGTCGTCGCCCGGCTCCACCTGGCCACCGCCGCCGTTGTCGTCGCCCGGCTCCGCCTGGCCGCCGCCGCCGTTGTCGTCGCCCGGCTCCGTCTGGCCGCCGCCGCCGTGGTCGTCGCCGGGCTCCACCTGGCCGCCGCCGCCGTTGTCGTCGCCCGGCTCCGCCTCTCCGTTGCCGCCCTTGTCGTCGCCCGGCTCGGCCTCGCCGTGCCCGCCGTTGTCGTCGCCCGCCTCGAGCTCGAAGGTCCCGTCGTCGTCACCGTGGCCGGAGACGTCGCCATCCTCGCCGTGGTCGTCGGTCGCGTCGGCGCGGTTGCCGTGGTCGTCGACCTTCGTGACCTTCAGCGCCGCCGTCGCCGGCACGCCCGCCGGCCGGTCGAACAGGACGTGGAAGGGCGTCGCGAGCGCCGGGCCGCTCGTCCTCACCTCCACCGCGCGGAGCGCCTTCCCGGGCTCGCGCTCGGTCAGCGTGACCTCGACTTCGCCCGAGCCGACCGCGCCGGCCGGCACCTCGACGCGCACGCCCGCGCCGGGGAGCTCGACGACGCCGCCGGCCGCGTCGATCCTGCCCTTCACCTCACCCCGCTCCGTGCCGCCGCACGCCGCGAGGATCACCGCCATCAGCACCACCGAGAAGCCGTTCCGGGTCGAGGTCGTCATGGTGTGTCTCCTTGTGGTGGACACACCGCTGGGGAATTGATCTGGGACAGGCCCTGCCGGGGACCCCCGAAGAGGCGGGAGTCCTCCATAACTCACTGGAATCCCAGGTCCTCGCGCAACCCCTCGACGTCCAGCCCCTGCTCCTCCGCGAGGTCGAGCAGCGCCGCCGCCCGGCCCTTGTCGGCCGAGCCGCCCGCGCCCTGCGAGACCATCACGGCCAGGGTCGCGCTCGCGCGCGCGTTCCCGGCCTCGCTCGCGATGCCGTACCAGCGGCGCGCCTCGACTTCGTCCTTCTCGACCCCGGCGCCGGTCGCGAGGAAGGCGCCCATGTTGTACGCGGCGCGCGGGTGCCCGGCCTCGGCGGCCCTGCGGCACCAGGCGAGCGACGCGGCCGGGTCCTTCGGCGCGCCGATGCCGCTCCCGAGCAGCACCGAGACCTCGAACATCGCGTCGGTCGACCCGCGCGCCGCGGCGGCCTCTTGGAGCCGGAAGCTCTCCGGGAGGTCCCGGGTGCATCCCCAGCCGTGGTACGCGAGCAGGCCGGCGAGGTAGCCCCATCGGCCGCCGGGGTCGTCGGTGATCAGCCGCAGCGCGGCCGCGTGCGCGCCGGCGGCCGAGGCGGGCGGCGCCTCGAGCTCGGCGCGCGCGGCGGGGAGCACGCGGACGAGCTCGTCGCGGCCGTCGACGGACTCGAGCGCGACCGCGCGGCTCGCGCAGTCGGCCGCGTCGGCGATCGAGAACGCGAGGCCGCCGCGATCGAGGTGGTAGCGCGCGAGCGCGGTCCAGGCCTCGCGCGCGCCCGCGGCGGCGAGCGCGCGGAGCTCGCGCTCCATCCAGCGGAGCTCCTCGGCGGAGAGGACCCCGATGACGGCGTCGCCGCGCAGGCTCTTCAGCCGCAGCTCCTCGCAGCGGGCGAGGCGGCCCCGGAGGTCGTCGTCCACGGGCGGTCAGCTCCGGTCGCGCACGGGCACCGGCGGCGCGGCCGGGGCGCCGGGGTCGCCCGGCCAGACCGGCCGCGGCGCCTCGCCGTCGGGGAAGGAGACCTTGCCCGCGAGCACGCAGCCGCGCATCCCGGGGCGGCAGTACGCCCCGGAGACCTTCTGGCAGAGGCCGTTCACCTCGTGCGGGCAGGACCAGGAGGACACCCCGGGAGCCTACGCCAGGAAGGGCCGCCCTGTCGCGCCGCCGCCGTCGCCCGCGCCGGTCGTGCCCGGCACGCCGCGCTGACGCGTACGCCGCCGGCCCGCGCTAGATCAGCCCGTCCACGAGCGCGAGCAGGAACGGCGCCGAGCGGAGATCCTCCGCGGACGCGCCCACGACCTCGAACGAGTTGCCGCCGGCGCTCTCCCAGCGCGCGGCGGAGACCCGGCGGAACGTGAAGGCGTCGCCCCGGATCTCGTCGGGCCCGACGGAGAGGTAGACCCGCTCGTCGCCGATCTTCCCCCGGACGGTGATGGTGCCGTGCTCCGAGTCGTCGAAGACGGCCAGCACGACGCCGTCGCCCGCGATCCGGCCGGGCTCGATCCGCAGGCGCGTGTGGAGCGTCACCGGCTCCACGACGCCGTCCCTCACGTAGAAGCTCTGGACCGTGCCGGCCCAGGTGCCGTCGGCGCCGCGGACGAGGTCGAGGTCCGGGCCATCGACCCGCCCACCGCCGAACCGTGCCTGCCGGCCGGACGCGAAGGCGAGGTGCGCTCCGGCCGGGGCCGTGGCGGCCGCGTCGAGCTTCATGGGCACGCCCGGCCCGGTCCAGGCGCAGGCGGCGAGGGCGAACGGCAGGGCGGCGGCGAGGGTGCGAGCGGTCATGAGCTGTGCCTCCTGAGGGATCCTGACCCCACGCGGAGTCAAAAGGAAGCGTCCACCCCGGGAAGGCAGCCAACCGGTCCGCGGGCGCAGCGGGCGGCACCCCGCTAGCCTGCGAGCGACAGGAGAAGGAGCGCCGCGGCCGTGGCGGCCGCGAGCGCCCGCGCGTGGTTCCAGCGCGTCCAGCCCGCGAGGTACCACGCCCAGACCGGGCCGGAGCCGGCGGCACCCGGCTGGCCCGCCGCCGCGAGCCGCTCGTTCATCGGGACGTTCCGGACGGCGGTGACCCCGAGCGCTCCGGCGAGGTACAGGAGCCCGCCGCAGGCAGCGAGCGGCCCGCCAGGGAGGGCTCGCTGGAGGAGCCCGATCGCCGCGGCCCCGGCGCAGGCGAGCGCGGCGCCGAAGAAGAGGGCCATGAAGGGCGGTCGCAGCGCCGCGGCGTTGATGGCGCGCATCGCCGCCGCGCCCTCCTCGGGCCGGAGCGCCGCGAGCCCGCGCATGACGAACAGCGAGAAGGCGAGGAACACGCCCGCCATGAGCGCGCAGCCGAGGGCGGCGAGGGCGATGACGGCGTCGACGGCAGCGGTGGGCATCCCGGGACCCTAGCGCAGACGGGCCCGGCGCTCGCGCACCGGGCCCGTCCGAGACCTCGGATCCGGGTCGAGGCTAGCGCACCGTCTTCAGCGCGGCCTCGTAGTCCGGCTCCTGCGCGATCTCCGGCACGAGCTGGCTGTGGATGACCTTGTCGTGCTCGTCGAGCACGATCACCGCGCGGGCGGTGACGCCGGCGAGCGCGCCGTCCTGGATGAGGACGCCGTAGTCCTTCGCCATCTGCTTCGAGCGCATGAGCGAGAGCGGGTGGACGTTGTTGAGCCCCTCGGTCGTGCAGAAGCGGCCCGACGCGAACGGCAGATCGGCGGAGACGACGAGCACGACCGTGTTCGCGAGCTTCGCCGCCTCGGCGTTGAACCGGCGGGTCGAGGCCTGGCAGATGCCGGTGTCGAGGCTGGGGACGATGTTGAGGATCTTCTTCTTGCCCGCGTAGGTCGCGAGCGTGACGTCCTCGAGCTTCGTGGTCGTCAGCTTGAAGTCGGGCGCCTTCTGGCCCACGGCGGGGAGGTTGCCGTTCGTGTGGATCGGGTTGCCCTTGTGCTTGGTGTCGGCCACGGTGGTCTCCGGATGGGGGTGGGTTGCGGCCTGGATCCTTAACCCAGCCGGGGCCCGGGCGCACGCGCCGTCGTCGGCCCGGCCGCGCCGCCGGAGGCTAGGCCGACGCGACCCCGGCGAGGAGCGGCGACGGCGTGCCCGGCGCGGCGATCCAGAGCTGGTGCGCGGCGCGCGTGACCGCGACGTGCAGCCTGCGGCGCGCGTCGTTCGTGTCGGGGTACTCGCGGGCGGAGGCGTCCGGCACGACGACGTAGTCGAACTCGAGCCCCTTCACGGCGTCCACGTCGGTGACGTCGACGCCCGGCTTGAACGCGAAGCGGCCGTCGAGCGCGAGGCGGACCTCGGGCAGGTCCGCGAGCAGGCGGTGGAACCCCCGGGCGGTGTCGGGACCGCCGGTGACGACCGCGATCGAGGCGCGCGGCTCGCGGTCGAGGAGGTCGCGGATCGCCCCGGAGAGGAACAGCTGCGCGTGCGCCTCGGTGGGGAAGTCGAAGCGCGCGACCGGCACGCCGCCGCGCCCGGCGCGCGGGGGCTCCGGCGGCGCGAGCGGACCGAGGATCGCGTGCGCGGCCTCGGCGATCGGGCGCGGGCAGCGGTAGGTGGTCTCGAGCCGCACGGTCTCGGCGCCCTCGGCGCCGAGCGCGGCGAGCGCCTCGGGCCAGCCGGCGTAGGAGGAGAAGGTCTGCTGCGCCTCGTCGCCCGCGAGCGTCACGCTGTGGCCGGAGAGCGAGCGCCCGAGCGCGAAGAGCTCGAAGAGCGAGACGTCCTCTGCTTCGTCCACGACGAGGTGGGAGGCCCGCTTGCCGGTCGCACCGCCGCGCGCGGCCGACATGAAGAGCAGGATGGGGAGGTCCTCGGGGTCGAGGGTGCCGGAGATCGCCTCGGGCGTGTCCTCCTCCATGGGCCTCCCGTCGAGGGTCTCCCGGCGGTCGGGGTCGATGCCGCCCACGTCCATCGGCGGCGCGAGCTGCATGCGCGTGTGGCGCATGACCTCCTCGATGGCGGTCGTGGGGAGGTCACCCGCCGCGCGCTCGACGACGCCGGCGAGGAACCTGGCGTCGAGGAACAGGTCGCCGAGCTCGCGCCGGAGCGCGAGGAACGTGGGCCGCCCCTGCGCGGGGCGCGGCAGCGCCCGCAGCGCCGCGTAGAGCGCCGGGTGGCGCTTCGTGCGGGAGACGAGCGCGGGCGCCTCGGCGTAGAGCCGCGGCGGGGGGACGCCGAGCGCGGCCTGGAACGCGCCGCGCGACCAGTTCTCGAGCGTGCGGACCTGCGCCTTCCCGAGGCCGAGCGGCTCGAGCAGCCGCTCCGCGAGCCGGGCGAGGCCGGTCTCCGGCGCGACGACCTGCAGGCGCGAGGGCGGGAAGCGGCGCGGGTCGTCGAAGGCGATGCGGGCGAGCCGGTGCAGGGCGACGGTGGTCTTGCCGCTGCCGGCCGAGCCGAGCACGAGGAGCGGCCGGTCGGAGGGCGCGGCGACGGCGTCGTACTGGGTGGGGTCGAGGAGCGCGGTGATGTCGGCGGCGCCCGCGCGCCCCTCGCGGCCGGCGCCCGTACCCAGCACGCCCGCGCGCGCGGCGGTGCCCTCCCCGCCGCCGAGCTCGGCGACCTCCGCGTGCGCGCTCCGCCAGCGGCCGTCGGCGCCGCGGCTCAGCACGGTCGCCCCCGCGGAGACGCGGGTGAGCCGCCCCTTCTCGACCACCACCACCCGCCGCGCGGTGACGTGGCCCGCCGAGACGCGCCCCGGCAGCGGCTCCTCGAACTCCTCGCCCTCGCGGTAGCGGTAGAAGATCGCGGCCACCGGCGCGAACCGCCAGTCGACGACCCGCACGCCGGCGGCGCGATCGACGAAGGTGTGCCGGCCGAGGCAGAAGTCGCGGACCTCCTCGCCCTCCTTCACGCGCAGGTGCGCGAAGTACGGCACCTGGGGATCCGGGAGCGGGCCCGGCCGGGCGCGCTCGAGCACGGCGCGCACCACGCCCATCTCCTGGAAGACCGTGGGGAGGTCCTTGCCGGTCGACTCGAGCGCCTCGTCGCGCAGCTCGCGGAGCCGGGCCTCGAGGTCGCCGTCGCTCCCGCCGCCGCGGCGCACGGCGATCGCCCCCTGCACGGCGAGGAGCAGCGCCTCCTCCTCGCGCACGAGCGCGCGCTCGGCGGGCGAGAGGTCGGCGAGGGCCGGATCGGCGGGCTCTGGGCGGGCGCGCGGCAAGCGGGGAGTGATAACCGGTCGGCCGCGCGCGCGCCAGATGCTCGGGGCGCTACGGAGGGAGGATCGTCTCCCCGTTCGAGAGGTACCGGTCCACGCACTGGGCCACCTGCCGGCCCTCGCGGATCGCCCAGACCACCAGGGACTGCCCGCGCGCCATGTCGCCGGCGGCGAACACGCCCGGGACGCTCGTCATCTTGTTCGGGTCGGTCCAGACGTTGCCGCGGTCGTCGATCTTCGCGCCGAGCTGGCCGAGCATGGTCCGCTCCGGCCCGGTGAAGCCGAGCGCCAGCAGCACGAGGTCGGCCTCGATGACCCGCTCGGAGCCCGGGACCTCCTTCGGGCCGAACCGGCCGTCTGGGCCCTTCGTCCACTCGACCGAGACGACGTGCAGCACCTTCACGCGCCCGTCGGCGTCGCCCTCGAAGCGCTTCGTGAGCACGCAGAACTGGCGGGGGTCGGCGCCCCAGAGCGCCTTCGCCTCCTCCTGCCCGTAGTCGGTCTTGAGGACCTTCGGCCACTGCGGCCACGGGTTGTCGACGGCGCGCTCTTCGGGCGGGCGCGGGAGGATCTCGATCTGCACGACCGCCTTCGCGCCGTGGCGGATGGAGGTGCCCACGCAGTCGGTGCCGGTGTCGCCGCCGCCGATCACGACCACCTTCCGGCCCTTCGCCGAGATGTACTTCCCGTCGGCGAGGTTGGAGTCGAGGAGCGACTTCGTGTTCGCGTGGAGGAACTCCATGGCGAGGTGGATGCCCTGGAGCTGGCGCCCCTCGACCGGGAGGTCGCGCGCCTGCGTCGCGCCCCCCGCGAGCACCACCGCGTCGTAGTCCTTCGTGAGGCGGTCGGCGCCGATGTGCTTTCCGATCTCGGTCCCGGTCACGAAGCGCACGCCCTCGTCGGCCATGAGCCGGACGCGGCGCTCGACGACCTTCTTGTCGAGCTTCATGTTCGGGATGCCGTACATGAGCAGGCCGCCCACCCGGTCGGAGCGCTCGAAGACGGTGACGGCGTGGCCGGCGCGGTTGAGCTGGGAGGCCGCGGCGAGCCCGGCGGGGCCGGACCCGACCACCGCCACGCGGGAGCCGGTGCGCCGCGCCGGCGAGGCGGGCTTCACCCAGCCCTCGGCCCAGGCCCGGTCGACGATCTCGGCCTCGATGGTCTTGATGGTGACGGGCGGCGCATTGATGCCGAGGGTGCAGCTGCCCTCGCAGGGCGCCGGGCAGACGCGGCCGGTGAACTCCGGGAAGTTGTTCGTCTTCGCGAGCCGGATCCAGGCCTCGTGCCACTGGCCGCGGAAGACGAGGTCGTTCCACTCCGGGACGAGGTTGTTCACCGGGCAGCCGACCGCGAGCCCGGCGACGAGCTTGCCGGTGTGGCAGTACGGGATGCCGCAGTCCATGCAGCGCGCGCCCTGCGCGCGGAGGACCTCCTCCGCGTAGGGCGGGTGCGCCTCGCTCCAGTCCTTGATGCGCTCGAGCGGCGGCCGCTCGTGCTTCGGCTCGCGCTCGTACTCCAGGAAGCCTCTGACCTTGCCCATGATCTAGTTCCCGCCCACCCGCGCCTCGTCGCGCGCGTTGGCCTCGAAGGCGGCCATCTCGGCCTCCTCCGGCGACATCCCCTTCTCCCGCATCCTCGCCTGCGCCTCGAGCACGCGCCGGTAGTCGTTCGGCATGACGCGCACGAGCTTCGTGAGCGCCTCGCCCCAGCGCTCGAGGAGCTTCCGCGCGAGGCGGCTCTCGGTGAGCGCCGCGTGCTTCTCGACGAGCGCCTTCACGAGCTGCCCCTCGTCGCGGTCCTCGATGCGGCCGAGGCTCACCATCTGCGGGTTGCAGCGGCGCGCGAACGAGCCGTCCTCGTCGAGCACGTAGGCCGTGCCGCCGGACATGCCGGCCGCGAAGTTTCGGCCCGTGGGGCCGAGCACGATCACCCGGCCGCCGGTCATGTACTCGCAGCCGTGATCGCCCACGCCCTCGACGACCGCGTTCGCGCCCGAGTTGCGCACCCCGAAGCGCTCGCCGGCCATGCCGCGGATGAAGACCTCGCCGCTCGTCGCCCCGTAGAGGGCGACGTTGCCGACGATGACGTTCTCCTCCGGCACGAAGCCCGCGCCGCGGGGCGGGAACACCACGAGCCGCCCGCCGGAGAGCCCCTTGCCGATGTAGTCGTTCGCGTCGCCCTCGAGCAGGAGCGTCATGCCCGGCGGGATGAACGCGCCGAACGACTGGCCGGCCGAGCCCTGGAAGTGCACCTTCACGGTGTCGTCCGGCAGGCCCTTCGGGCCGTGGCGGCGGGTGATCTCGCTGCCGGTCATCGTGCCGACGACCCGCATCGTGTTCCGGATCGGGAAGGTCGCCCGGACCTGCTTCTTCTCCTCGATGGCCGGCTTCACCGCGTCGAGCAGCACGGTCGCGTCGAAGGTCCGCTCGATGCCGTGGTCCTGCGGGATCTGGCAGGTCTTCCCGTAGGTGGACGGCACCTGCGGCCGGAAGAGGATCCGGCTGAAGTCGAGGTTGCGGGCCTTCCAGTGATCGACCGCGCGGCGGAGCTCGAGGTGCTGCGAGCGGCCGACCATCTCGTCCACCGTGCGGAAGCCGAGCTCGGCCATGTACTCGCGGACCTCCTGCGCGATGAAGCGCATGAAGTTCACGACGTGGGCCGGGTCGCCGGTGAAGCGGGCGCGGAGGGCCGGGTCCTGGGTCGCGACGCCCACCGGGCAGGTGTTGAGGTGGCAGGCGCGCATCATGATGCAGCCGAGCACCACGAGCGGCCCGGTGGCGAAGCCGAACTCCTCGGCGCCGAGCAGGGCCCCCACGACGACGTCGCGGCCGGTCTTCAGCTGGCCGTCGACCTCCACCACGATGCGCGAGCGGAGATCGTTCATCACGAGCACCTGGTGCGTCTCGGCGAGGCCGAGCTCCCAGGGGATGCCCGCGTGCTTGATGGAGTTGAGCGGGGAGGCGCCGGTGCCGCCGTCGTGGCCGGAGATCAGCACCACGTCGGCGTGCGCCTTCGCGACGCCCGCGGCGATGGTGCCGACCCCCACCTCGGCGACGAGCTTCACCGAGATGCGCGCCTTGTGGTTCGCGTTCTTGAGGTCGTGGATGAGCTGCGCGAGGTCCTCGATGGAGTAGATGTCGTGGTGCGGCGGCGGCGAGATGAGCCCCACGCCCGGCGTCGCGTGCCGGGTCTTCGCGATCCACGGGTACACCTTCGAGCCGGGCAGCTGGCCGCCCTCGCCGGGCTTCGCGCCCTGCGCCATCTTGATCTGCAGCTCCTTCGCCATGACGAGGTACTGGCTCGTCACGCCGAAGCGCCCGGAGGCGACCTGCTTGATGGCGGAGTTCTTGGAGTCGCCGTTCGGCAGGGGCTCGTAGCGGGACGGGTCCTCGCCGCCCTCGCCGGTGTTCGACTTTCCGCCGATGCGGTTCATCGCGACGGCGAGCGCCTCGTGCGCCTCCTTCGAGATCGAGCCGTAGCTCATCGCGCCGGTCTTGAAGCGGCGCATGATCGCCTCGACCGGCTCGACCTCGTCGATCGGCACCGGCTTCGAGGACGGCACGAGGTCCATCAGGCCGCGCAGCGTCGCGAGCGCGGCGGCCTGGTTGTTCACGAGCGCCGAGTACTCCTTGAAGAGCTTGTAGTCTCCGGTGCGGCACGCGTACTGGAGCTTGTGCACCGTCTCCGGGTTGAAGAGGTGCGTCTCGCCGTTCTGCCGCCAGTGGTACTGGCCGCCGGTCGGGAGGCTGGTGTGCACGATGGGGCGCGCGGGCGGGAAGCCGCGCTCGTTGCGGAGCCGGGCCTCCTTCGCGACGACGTCGATGCCGACGCCGCCGACGCGGGTCGCGGTCCAGGTGAAGTACTCGTCGATGAAGTCCTGGTTCAGGCCGACGGCCTCGAACACCTGGGCGCCGTGGTACGACTGGATCGTCGAGATCCCCATCTTGGAGATCACCTTCACGATCCCCTTGTTGACGGCCTTCACGTACTTCTTCTCCGCCTCGTAGGCCGAGCCGGGGATGAGGCCGAGCGCCACCTGGTCGTGGATGGTCTCGAACGCCAGGTAGGGGTTGATCGCGGACGCGCCGTAGCCGACGAGGAGCGCGAAGTGGTGCACCTCGCGCGGCTCGCCCGACTCGAGCACGAGGCCGATGCGGGTGCGGGTGCCCTCGCGGATGAGGTGGTGGTGCACCGCCGCGACCGCCAGGAGCGACGGGATCGGCGCGTCCTCCGCGTCGTGGCCGCGGTCGGACAGGATGATGATGTTCACGCCCTCCGCGATGCACTCGGAGGCCTTCCAGCGCAGGTCCTCGAGCGCCTTGCGCAGGCCGGCGCCGCCGTCCTTCGCGCGGAAGAGGATGGGGAGCGTGACCGAGCGCAGCCCCTTCGACGCGATGCCGCCGTCGAGGTTGCGGAGCTTCTCGAGCTCCTCGTTGCGGAGCACCGGCGTGGGCAAGGAGAGCTGCCGGCAGGACTCCGGCCCCGGCTCGAGGAGGTTGCCCTCCGGCCCCACGGCGGTCTCGACCGCCATGATGATCTCCTCCCGGATCGCGTCGACCGGGGGGTTCGTCACCTGGGCGAAGAGCTGCTGGAAGTAGTTGAAGAGCGGCTGGGGGCGCTCGGAGAGCACCGCGATGGGTGCGTCGTTGCCCATCGAGCCGATGGGCTCGGTGCCGTCCGTCGCCATCGGCGTGATGATGATCTTCACGTCCTCGGCGGTGTAGCCGAACACCTCCTGGCGGCGGAGCACGGTCTCGTGATCCGGCTCGTGGACGCTCGTCGGCTTCGGCAGCTCGTCGAGCCGCACCGAGTACCGCTCGAGCCACTCCTTGTACGGGTGGGCCCGGGCGATGCGCTCCTTCAGCTCGTCGTCGTCGACGATGCGCCCCTCGCCGGTGTCGACGAGGAAGAGGCGCCCGGGCTGGAGCCGGCCCTTCTTCAGGATCCGCTCGGCCGGGATGTCGAGCACGCCGACCTCGGACGCCATGACGACGAGGTCGTCCTTCGTCACGTAGTAGCGCGAGGGGCGCAGGCCGTTGCGGTCCAGGACCGCGCCGATGCGGACGCCGTCGGTGAACGCGATCGAGGCCGGGCCGTCCCAGGGCTCCATGATGCAGCTGTGGAACTCGTAGAACGCCTTCTTCGTCGGGCTCATCGTCTCGTGGCGCGTCCACGGCTCCGGCACCATCATCATCATGGCGTGCGGCAGCTCGCGGCCCGAGAGCGTGAGGAGCTCGAGCACGTTGTCGAACATCGCCGAGTCGGAGCCCTCGGTGTCGACGACGGTGAGGATCTTCTGGAGGTCGTCGCCGAAGAGCGACGAGCGCATCATCGACTGCCGCGCGTGCATCCAGTTGATGTTGCCGCGCAGCGTGTTGATCTCGCCGTTGTGCGAGATGTAGCGGTACGGGTGCGCGCGCGACCAGGACGGGAAGGTGTTGGTCGAGAAGCGCGAGTGCACCATCGCGAGCGCGGTGTCGACCGCCGGGTTCGCGAGGTCCGGGTAGAACGCCGCGAGCTGCGTCGCGTTCAGCATGCCCTTGTAGAGCAGGGTCTTGAAGCTGAGGCTCGGGACGTAGAAGTGCGTGCGGCCGGGGATCGCCGAGCGGGAGATCTTCTTCTCGACGAGCCGGCGGATGACGTAGAGCTTCCGCTCGAAGCTCATCGCGTCCGGGCACTCCTGGCCGCGGCCGACGAAGAGCTGCCGGATGACGGGCTGGCTCGCCTTCGCCGACGGGCCGAGGCCCTCGTTCTCGGTCGGCACGTCGCGCCAGCCGAGGACGGTCTGGCCCTCGGTCGCGACCACGCGCTCGATGATCTCGAGGCACGCGGCGAGCCCCTGCGGGTTCGGCGGGAGGAAGACGGTGCCGCAGCCGTAGTGGCCCGGCTTCGGCAGGGCGAAGCCGAGGCGCTTCGCCTCCGCCTCGAGGAAGGCGTGCGGCATCTGGAAGAGGATGCCCGCGCCGTCGCCGGTGTTCGCCTCGGCGCCGACCGCGCCGCGGTGCTCGAGGTTCACGAGCACCTGCAGGGCCTGCTGCAGGATGTCGTGGGAGCGGCGGCCCTTCACGTCGGCCACGAAGCCGAAGCCGCACGCATCGCGCTCGTTCGAGGGGTCGTACAGCCCCTGCTCCTCGGGGTAACCGGTCTCGATCACTGCCACGTCTCCTCGTTCCGGGCTGCGAGGCCCGGCCCAGCGCGAAAAAGAAGGAAGGGTCAGTATCCCCGAGCGGGGTCCCAAGCGTCAACGACAGGGACCCACAGTCGCGCATGGAACTTCGTGGGGAGGCGCGGCGCGTGGACGCGGCCGCGAAAGGGGCGCGGCGCCCTGCGAGACCGTTCGCCGGGCGCCGCGCGGGCGGAGGTCGTCCGACTTCTCGGAGTAACCGCGGATTCCAGCGCGCAAACGGGCCGATGGCCGCGGCGCGCCGGCGGCGCGGAGCCGGCCGGCGCCTCGCGCTCAGGACGCGGCGCGCCGGCGCCCGGCCGCCCGGTACTCGCGCAGGCGGTACTGGATCTTCCGGACGGACACGCCGAGCACCTCCGCGGCGCGGACCGAGGAGCCGCCCACCCGGTCGAGCGTGCGCAGGATGGCGTCCCGCTCGATCTCGAAGAGCGACCCGCCCGGCACGATCGCGACGTCGCCCCGGCCCGCGCAGGCGAGCGCTGGCGAGAGGCTCCCCACCTCGAGCTCGGGCCCGGCCGAACGGGCGACCGCGTGCTCGAGCTCGTCGGAGAGCTCGCGCACGTTCCCCGGCCAGTCGTGCGCGAACAGCGCCGAGAGCGCGCCCGGCGAGAGCGCCTCGATCTCGCGGCCCGCCCGGCGCGCGTGCCGCTCGAGGAAGTGCGCGGCGAGCGCGGGCAGGTCGCCGCGCCGGGCGCGGAGCGGGGGCAGCGTGATCGTCACGACGGCGAGCCGGTAGTAGAGGTCGGCGCGGAAGCGGCCGCCGCGGACCTCCTCGGCGAGGTCGCCGGTGGCCGCCGCGACCAGCCGCACGTCGGCGGGGATCGCCGCCCGGGCTCCGAGGCGCTCGGCGTCGCCCGTCTGCAGCATGCGCAGGAGCTTCACCTGCGTGCCCGTGGGCAGGCAGTTCACCTCCTCGAGGAGCAGCGTCCCGCCCTGGGCCTCCTCCACCGCGCCGATGCGGCGGTGGCGGCCGCCTTCGAAGGCGCCCGGCTCGACGCCGAAGAGCCGCGCCTCGAGCATGGGCTCCGAGACCGCTGCGCAGGAGACCCGCACGAGCGGGCGGTGGCGGCGGGTCGAGGCCTCGTGGAGCAGCGCCCCGAAGTGGGTGCGGCCGGTGCCGGCCTCCCCCTGCACGAGCGCGGTGGCCTGGGTGGGCCCGGCGCGCGCGACCACGTCGAGCGCCGCCAGCAGCTCGGGCGCTTCACCCACCGTCACGAGGCGCTCCGCGAGCGCCCGGCGGAGATCCTCGCCCTCGCGCCGGAGCCGCCGCGTCTCGAGGGCCCGGTCGAGCACGAGCGCGAGCTGCGCGCCCTCGAGCGGGCGCACGACGTACGCCTCGGCGCCCGCGCCGAGCGCGGCGATGGCCGGGCCGAGCTCGCCGGCCGGCGCCGTGACGACGACCGCCGCGTCGGGCCGCACCTCCCGCACGCGCTCCACGAGGAGCGCGCCCTCCGCCTCCGGGAGATCCGCCGGCGCGATCACGGCGGCCGGCGCGAAGGTCGGCGCGAGGCCCAGGGCCGCGTCGAGCGACGCCACCTCGCGCGCCTCGTGCCCGCGATCGCACAGCGCCGCGCGCAGGGTCGCGCCCCGTTCGGGATTGCCGTCGATCAAGAGGACGCGCGGTCGTTCCATTCAAGCCGGCCGCGCGAGGAGCAAGGCGTGTGCCCGCCTTCCGGGGCCCTCGCGCTGCACGAATTGCGCCCCGCTCTCACCCACCGTACCGCGCGCCCGGGCACGCCGGCGCCGAAGCGCCCGCGCTCGCGGCGGATTTGGCCCTCCAGCGGGGGATGCACGCACCGTCGCTGCCGCGCACCGGCCGCGCTATGGGGGAGGCATGGCGCACACCTGGCTCGGCGGCCGGATCGCCCTCGTGGAGGGCGACCTCACCACGCTCGACGTCGACGCGATCGTGAACGCGGCGAACGAGAGCCTGCTCGGCGGCGGCGGCGTGGACGGGGCGATCCACCGCGCGGCGGGCCCGGGGCTCCTCGAGGAGTGCCGGACGCTCGGCGGCTGCCGCACCGGCGAGGTGAAGGCGACGGGAGGCCACCGGCTGAAGGCGCGCTGGGTCCTGCACGCGGTCGGGCCGGTCTGGCGCGGCGGCGGGGCGGGCGAGCCGGGCCTCCTCGCGAGCTGCTATCGCGGCGCGCTCGCGCTCGCCCGCGAGCGCGGCCTCCGCTCGGTCGCGTTCCCGGCGATCTCGACGGGCGTGTACGGATACCCGCTGGACGCGGCGACGGAGGTGGCGGTGGCGACGGTGGTGGGGGAGCTTCGCGCCCACCCGGCGCCCGCGGAGGTCACCTTCTCGGTGTTCTCGGCGCGGGCCCGGGAGGCGTACGAGCGGGTGCTGTCGGCTCAGCGCTGGTAGGTCGATCCGCCCTGCGGCGGCGGCACGTAGTCGGCCGCGGGGAGCGCGCCGATCGAGCCGGGCGGGTTCGCGAGCGGGAAGCGCGTCGCGTTGTCGGTCATGGCGAGCCCGATGAGGAGCGCCACGAAGACGAGCGAGGTCACGAAGATGAGCCGGTTCGCGCCCTGCTGGTCGTAGAGGTGCATGAAGAAGAGCGCGACGAGCGTGCCCTTCACCGACGCGATGCCGAGCGCGACGACGATGTTCCACGGCGTGTGCAGGTGCACCTTCGCCGCGGCGTAGGTGATGACCGTGAACACGAGGAGCGCGAGGAGCACGCCCACGTACCGCTTGAAGTGGGAGTGGTGGGCCGCGGCGTGCTCGGCGTGGGAGGGGGAGTCGGCCATGGTCGTGGCACCTAAACCAGGTAGATGAGCGGGAAGACGAAGATCCAGACGAGGTCGACGAGGTGCCAGTACAGGCCGGCGAGCTCCACCGGCACGAAGTACTCGGCCGTGTACTTCCCGGCCCGGGCCTTGAGGCCGATCACCGCGAGCACGGTCATGCCGATGACCACGTGGAGCGCGTGCAGGCCGGTGATGAGGTAGTAGAGCGAGAAGAAGATCGGGCCGCCGGGGCCGGGGCCGATCGCCTCCCAGGTGTAGTAGCGGCCCGGGAGCATGCCCTCGTGGAAGTGGTGCGAGTACTCGTAGGCCTTGAAGCAGAGGAACACGACGCCGAGGAGCACCGAGAGGCCGAACAGGTAGAAGGTGTTCTTCGGCTTCCCGAGCGCGGCCTGGTCGAGCCCCCACGCCACCGTGAACGAGCTCACGATGAGCACGACCGTGTTGGTGAGGCCGATGCTCGTGTGCAGGTGCCGGCTCGCCGCCGCGAAGGCGTCGGCGTAGAGGTACCGGTACACGCCGTACCCGGTGAACAGGCCGGCGAAGAGGAGCACCTCGGTGGCGAGGAACAGCCACATGCCGAGGCGCGCGGCGTGCTGCTGCTTCTCGAGGCTCTCGAAGTGGTGCGCGAGCGGGCTCGCGGCGGCGCTAGCTTGCATGCTTCGGCTCGGGGGCGGCGTGGTGGGAGGTGTCCGGCTCGTCCGAGTACTCGTGCGGGCCGGAGGTGAAGACCGGGGTCCCGACGAAGTTCTCGACCGGCGGCGGCGAGGGGGTCATCCACTCGAAGCCGCGCGAGTTCCAGGGGTTCGCGCCGGCGATCGCGCCCCTCTTGAGCGCGACCACGATGTACACGAGCACGATGAGGAGGCCCAGGCCGAGCACCGAGGCGCCCGCGGTGGACGCCACGTTCAGCGCGAAGAACTTCTCCGGGTAGGAGAAGTAGCGCCGCGGCATGCCCATGTTGCCGAGCAGGAACTGCGGGATGAACGTGAAGTTGAAGCCGAGCACGATCATCACCGCCGAGACCAGCCCCCAGGACTCGTTGTACATGCGGCCGAACATCTTCGGCAGCCAGTAGTGGAGCGCGGCGAGGAAGCCCATCACGGTCGCGCCGACCATGATGAAGTGGAAGTGGGCGACCACGAAGTAGGTGTCGTGCCAGTGCACGTCGAGCGACATCGTGGCGAGCGAGATGCCCGTCATGCCGCCGAACACCAGGAAGAAGAGGAAGCCCACGAAGTAGGCGAACGGCGTCTTGAACGAGACCGAGCCCTTGTACATCGTGGCCGTCCAGTTGAAGACCTTGATGGCGGTGAAGATGCCCACGAACATCGTGAGCACGCCGAAGATGCCCGCGTTCACCACCGACTGGCCCGACACGAAGAGGTGGTGGCCCCAGGTGAAGAAGCCGACGAACGCGATGCCGAGCGAGGAGTAGGCGACCGCCTTGTAGCCGAAGATGTTCTTCTTCGAGAACGTGCAGACGACTTCCGAGATCACCGCCATCGCCGGCAGGATCATGATGTAGACGGCGGGGTGCGAGTAGAACCAGAACAGGTGCTGGAAGAGCACCGGGTCGCCGCCGCGGGCCGGATCGAAGATGCCCCAGCCGAACGCGTTCTCGACCGCCACGAGCAAGAGCGCCATGCCGAGCACCGGCGTGGCGAGCACCTGGATGACGCTCGTCGCGTAGATGCCCCACACGAAGAGCGGGAGCTTGCCCCAGGTCAGCCCGGGCGCCCGCATCGTGTGCGTGGTGACGATGAAGTTGAGGCCGGTGAGGATGGACGAGAAGCCCATCACGAACGCGCCGAGGAGCACCGGCACGACCTTCGTCGCGGTGGTGGTCGAGTACGGCGTGTAGAAGGTCCAGCCGGTGTCGACCCCGCCGTTCACGAGGCCGTAGATCGCGATGAGCGCGCCCGCGAGGTACAGGTAGAACGAGAGCAGGTTGAGCTTCGGGAAGGCCACGTCCTTCGCGCCGACCATGATCGGCAGGAAGAAGTTCCCGAAGCCGCTCGGGATGGCGGGGATCATGAAGAGGAAGATCATGACCACGCCGTGGATCGTGAAGACGCGGTTGTACGACATCGCGTCCATGATCGTCGGGCCCGGCGTGAGCAGCTCGATGCGGATCAGCATCGCGAAGAGGCCGCCGATCGCGAAGCCGATCGTGACCGCGACGAGGAACATCACGCCGATCCGCTTGTGATCGACGGTGGTGAGCCAGCTCTTCAGGCCGGTGGCGGGCTCGACGAGGTAGTTGTGCGGGTAGTACCCCCGCTCGACGTCACTTGCGCTGGATGGATTCATAGGCGGGGCCCTCCGACGGACCAGACCGGACGGTCGGCGTCCTCAACGACTTGATGTACTCGACGACCGCCGCGACCTCGGGCGGGCTCATCTTGCCCTGGTACGTCGGCATCACGTTCTGGTAGCCGTCCACGATCTGCGCGGCCGGATCCATCATCGACTTCGTCAGGTAGCCCTCGTCGGCGACCTGCACCTTCCCGTCCTTCATCTTCTGGTTGCGGAGGTACAGGTCCACCCAGGTCGGGCCGATGTGGCGCGAGCCGTCGACCGAGTGGCACTTCAGGCACCCCTGCTCCGCGGCGACCCGGCGGCCCTCCTCGACGATGTTCGAGCCGAGGAGCGTGCGGCCGACGCCCGGCATCGAGTCCTGCGCCGAGGCGAGGTCGTAGCGCCGCTGGTCGGCGACCCACTGGTCGTACTCGGCCTCCGGCATCACGATGAGCTCGCCGAGCATGGCCGAGTGGCCGGTGCCGCAGAACTCCGCGCAGAAGATGTCGTAGCGGCCGACCTGGTCGGCCTTGAACCACGTCTGCGTGTAGCGGCCCGGCAGCGCGTCCATCTTGATGCGCATCGCCGGGATGTACATGGAGTGGATCACGTCGCGCGAGGTGATGAGGAGCCGCACCGGGCGGTTCACCGGCACGCGCAGCGTGTCGACCGAGTTCGGCCCGCCCGGGTACGCGAACTTCCACATCCACTTCTTGCCCTGGACGTAGACGTCCATCGCGTCCTGCGGCGGGAGCGTCAGCTTGATGAACTGCGGGAAGCCGATCGCGAACCAGAGCAGGAAGAGCGCGAGCGGGGCGCCGACGAAGATGGCCTCGTGCATCGCGGTCGGGTGGACCCACGGCGTCTTGTCGTCCTCGCTGCGGCGCCGGTACTTCACGAGGAAGTAGAGGGCGGTCGCGAAGACGCCGAAGGCGCCCAGCATCGTCATGATGATGACGAAGTAGTGGAGCTGGTCGACCTGGCGGGCGTACTCGGACGCCTGCGGGGGGAGGAACAGCAACTGTCTCATCAGCTCGTTCATGCCGTCTGCCTCGCCTTCGCGCGCCGCTCGCGCACGACCAGCCCGACGATGAGGCCGGTCAGCGCGAGCAGCACGAGCGCCGCCCCGGCGCGCACGAAGCCCATCGCGTAGGGCTCGTACCTCCGGGAGGCGGGGTCGTATCGGTAACAGGTGAGGAGGAACCGGTCGAAGCTGGTCCCGACCTTGCCCTCGGACGCCTCCACCACCGCGAGGCGGAAGTCCTTGGGCGGGTACTCGATGCCGTACAGGTACCGCGACACCCTGCCGTCCGGGGTGAGCACGAAGATGGCCGCGACGTGCGCCCACTCCTTGCGCGTCTCGTCCCAGGCGTAGTGGAAGCCGACCGCGTCGGCGAGCGCGCGCGACGCCTCGCCGGTCGCGACCAGGAACGGCCAGTCCTTCCCGTTCTGGTGGTCGGCGACGCCGAGCGACTGCAGGTAGCCGCGGCGCCGCTCCCCCGCCTGCGCCGGCTTCTCGCGCGGGTCGAAGGAGATGGTGACCGCCTGGTAGTCCTTGCCGAGCGCGAGGCCGTTCTTCCGCATCGCCTCGGCCTGCCCGGAGAGGATGAGCCCGCAGAGCATCGGGCAGTCGTAGTAGACGAGCGAGACCACGAGCGGCCGGTGGCCGTCCGCGATCGAGCGCAGGTCGAACGGCTGGCCGTTCCAGTCGACGAGCCCCTTCACGTCGAGGGGCACGGCGTTGCCGAGCCGCTCGTCGATCCGGACGTCCTCGAGGGCGCGCGGGGTCGCGTCGGTGGGCGTGCCCTCCATGGGGCGGTGCTGCCAGAACTGGGCGCGCGCGGGCGCGGCGCCGGCGAGGCCGGCGGCGACCACCACGGCGAGGGCCCAGCGAGAAACCGTCGTCACGGCTGCGCCCCCGGCGCCGCCGCCTGCCCCGCGCGGCGGCCCTGCGAGACGAGCTCCATCGCGCGGTCGATCGGCATGTGGACCGTGCCGGCGTCGCGATCGACCCACCCCCAGCTCGAGAGGCGCTCGCGCTTCGAGGCCGCCTGGCGCTCGCCGCGGACCGCCTGGTCGAAGTAGTCCTGCTCGACCATGCCGATCTTCGACTTGCCCGCCTCGGTGGCGGCGGCGAGCGGGCCGTGCTCGGCCTGGCGGTCGTGCAGGTAGAAGACCGCGATGGCGCCGGCGACGAGGAACACGACGAGGGACGCCACGCCGACGAAGACGATCGTCGGGGTGTGGATGCGGTCCTCTTCCTGGCGGACGGGCTCGTGCCCGCCGTGGGCGGATGCGTGGGCGTCGCTCATTGCGGCAGGTACCTCAGCGAGTCGTCGAGGTAAGGATCGCGGACCGGCACCGACGCCGAGCCGCGCATGCGGAGGATGAGGAAGGCCGCGGCCGCGCCGCCCACGCCCACCCACGCCGCGAGATCCCAGAGGGTGAACTTCGGGCCGGCGGCGTCGAGGTGCGGCATGACGAGCCAGTACACGTCGACCCACTGGACGACGAGCAGCCACACGGCCACGCGGGCGAGGCGCACCGGGTCGCGCTTGCGGTCGCGGGAGAGGAGCAGGAAGAAGGGCACGAGGAAGTGGAAGACCGCGAGGAACGCGCCGACCCACTTCCAGCCGCCGTTGATGCGCAGCACGTACCAGGGCACCTCCTCCGGGACGTTCGCGATCCAGATCAGCATGAACTGGCTGAACGCGATGTAGGCCCAGAAGGCGGTGAAGGCGAGCAGGAACTTGCCGAGCGAGTGGAGGTGCTCGGCGGAGAGGTGGTGGCCGAAGCCGTTCGGGTCGTTCCGGGTCATCGCCGCCGCGATGATGATCACGGCGAAGGCGCTCATGAAGCCGCCCGCGAACCAGTAGACGCCGAAGATGGTCGAGAAGAAGCGCGGGTCGAGCGACATCATCCAGTCGAACGACGCGAACGTCATGGTGAGGGCGAGGAGCGGCAGCGCGCCCGCGCCGAGCCGGCGCTGCTTGAGGGTCAGCCCCGGGTCGCCGCTCTGATCCTGCTTGAGCGACCAGGAGCGGAGCAGGTAGGCCACGAGGATCCAGACCGCGAAGTAGCCGACCGCCCGCCAGGTGAAGAAGGCGGTGTTGAGGTACGGGTGCTTGTGGTGGATGGCGTGCTCCATCACCGGGTCGAGCCCCGCGGGCGGCGAGACCCAGATGAAGAGCGAGCCCCTCGCGAGCCAGACCGGGACGAAGAGCACCGCGAAGAGCACGATCGTCGAGGGCAGGTGCTCCATGAAGCGCCGGGCGACGACCGGCCACTTCGCCGAGGCCGCGTGGAGCGCGCCGAGGAGGATGAGGGAGGCCACCGCGACCGCGCACCAGGTCGTGAACGCGACGAGGTAGCTGAAGGCCGCGCGCCGCGGGTCGACGAACGCGCCGACGGCGGTGAGGCCGAGGCCGCCGACGGCGGCGATGAGGGCGTTCCTGAGGCCGGTCTTGCCGCCCTGCCAGGGGGTGAGGTTCATCGCGCCTCCCCCTCGAGCTTCGCGCGCTCGGCGGCGGGCACGTCGGCGACGCCGGCCGCCTGCGAGAGCTGCAGCGCGCGGACGTAGCCGACCACGGCCCAGCGGTCCTGCTCGCCGAGCTCGCGGGCGTAGCCCGGCATGAGGCCGAAGCCGTGGGTCACGACGTCGTAGAGGTAGCCGTCCGCCGCGTCGCGGTAGACCGGCTGGTGCAGGTTCGGCGGCTTGCGCAGGGACATGTTGAGGGCGAGCTGGCTCTCGCCGTCGCCGAGGACCCCGTGGCAGACGGCGCAGTGGATGTCGAACTTCTTGCGGCCGCGGGCGAGGGTCGCCGCGTCGAGCGCGACCGGGGAGGCCTTCACGTACTGGCCGTCCTCGGCGCGGCCGGTCATCACCGGGGCGGCCGAGACCGAGCGGAACTGCACCGTGCCGGCCGGCGGCGCGCGCATCGAGAGGCCGTCCGCGTGCTGCGGGTCCTCCTGGTACGCCTTCGCCTTCGGCTGGCGCCACATCGGGTCGAGGCTCGGGCAGCCCGCGAGGAGCGGGAGGAGCGCGAGCCCGAGCAGCGCGGAGGTCCGGGTCATCACGCGCCCTCCGGGACGATCGAGACCTGGCGCGCGCCGAGCTTCCGGAGCTCCGCCGCGACCGCCTCGGCGTCGCCGTCGACGGCGGCCGAGAGCCACAGCCCGTCGATGGACGCGGAGCGGAACGCCTCCACCTCGAACACCGGGTGGTGGAGCCGCGGGAAGCCGAAGTAGAAGCCGAGCAGCCCGAGGAAGATCGAGAACGCGGCGAAGAGCACGCCGAGCTCGAAGGTGACGGGGATGAACGCCGGGGCGCTGTGCGGCGGGCGGCCGCCGACGTTGAGCGGCCAGTCGATCGCCGACACGTAGAGCTGCAGGAGGTAGCCGGTGCACGCGCCGGTCAGGCCGGCGGCGAGCGCCACGAGCGGCACGGTGGAGCGCTTGAGGCCGAGGGCCTCGTCCGAGCCGTGCAGCGGGTACGGCGAGTGGAGGTCCACGGTGGTCCCCGGCCGCGTGCGCAGCGCGCGGGCCGCCCCGAGGAGCGCCTCCTCGCGCTCGAACTCTCCGAGCACGTAGTTCATGAGTGGCTCCCGGTCTTGCCCGCCGCCCCGTGCGCCGCGTGCTCGAGCTCGCGCCGGAGCTCCTTGACCTCGAAGATCGGGATCGCCGGCAGGAAGCGGAGGAAGAGGAGGAAGAGGACGCCGAAGGTCGCCATCGAGCCGAGGAACAGGCCCCAGTCGACCCAGGTCGGGTAGTACATCGCCCACGACGAGGTGATGAAGTCGCGGCTGAGCGAGACGGCGATGATGATGAACCGCTCCGCCCACATGCCGACGTTGATGAAGATGGAGGCGACGAAGAGGACGAACTCGTTCCGGCGCGCCCACTTGAACCAGAAGATCTGCGGCGTCACCACGTTGCAGAACAGCTGCATGTACCAGATGCCCGCGTAGGGCCCGGTCCAGCGGTTCCAGAACGCGAAGGCCTCGTACTCCGAGCCGGAGTACCACGCCATGAAGTGCTCCATGGCGTAGCCGTACGAGACCATCATGCCGGTGACGAGGATCACCTTCGACATGTTCTCGAGGTGACGCTCGGTGATGACCTGGCCGTAACCCAGGACCCGGCGGGCCGGGATCATGAGGGTCAGCACCATCGCGAAGCCGGAGAAGATGGCGCCGGCGACGAAGTACGGCGGGAAGATGGTGGTGTGCCAGCCCGGCAGCTGGGAGATGGCGAAGTCGAACGACACGATCGTGTGCACCGAGACCACGAGCGGCGTCGAGAGGCCGGCGAGGAGCAGGTAGCCGATGCGGTAGTGCTGCCAGTGGCGGGCCGACCCGCGCCAGCCGAACGACATGATGCCGTAGACCATCCGCTGGGTGCGGTTCTTCGCGGCGTCGCGGAGGGTGGCGAGGTCGGGGATGAGGCCGAGGTACCAGAAGAGGAAGGACACGCTCGCGTAGGTGGAGATCGCGAACACGTCCCACGGCAGCGCCGACTTGAAGTTCGGCCAGATCTGGTTGGTCGACGGGTACGGGAAGAGCCACCAGGCGAACCAGGGGCGGCCGAGGTGGAGCACCGGGTAGAGGCCGGCCATCGCCACCGCGAAGAGGGTCATCGCCTCCGCGAAGCGGTTGATGGAGGTGCGCCACTTCTGCTGGAAGAGCAGCAGGATCGCCGAGATCAGGGTGCCGGCGTGGCCGATGCCGATCCACCAGACGAAGTTGGTGATGTCGAAGGCCCAGGCGATGGGGATGTTGTTGCCCCAGGCGCCGATGCCGACGAACAGCGTGGTGACGAGCGAGAGCGCCCAGAACCCCACGCCGCCCATGAGCAGGGTGACGAGGATGAGCCAGCCCTTCCTCGTCGGCCCGAGGACCGGCGCGAGCAGGCTGTCGGTGAGCTCCCGGTCGCTCGGGTTCCCCACCAGCACCGGGGCGCCCTCGAGCGCGTGCACTTCCTCGATGGTCTTCGTGCTGGCGTTCATTCGAAGAGGGGGCTCATGCGAGGTCGGGGTTCGGGTTCCGGAGCTTGACGAGGTACGCCGTGCGCGGGCGGGTCCCCAGCTCGTGGAGCAGGTTGTAGCGGCGCGCGTCGCCGTGCAGCTTCGCGACCTTCGAGGACGGGTCGTTGATGTTGCCGAACACGATCGCGTCGGCGGGGCAGGCCTGGCCGCAGGCCGGGACCACCTCGTCGCCGCCGATCTTCCGGCCGGAGGCGCGGGCGTCGATGCGCACCCGCTCGATGCGCTGCGTGCAGTACGTGCACTTCTCCATCACGCCGCGGCTCCGGACGGTGACGTCCGGGTTCATGAGCATGCGGAGCGTGGGGGCCGGGTCCTGGTGGTAGTCGAGGTAGTTGAAGCGCCGGACCTTGTAGGCGCAGTTGTTGGAGCAGTACCGCGTGCCGACGCAGCGGTTGTAGACCATCGTGTTGAGGCCGTCCTCGGAGTGGACGGTCGCGTTCACGGGGCAGACGTACTCGCAGGGCGCCGCCTCGCAGTGCACGCAGGCGAGCGGCTGGGAGACCGACTCCGGCTCCTCGATCGAGCCCTGGTAGTAGCGGTCGACGCGGAGCCAGTGCATCTCGCGGCTGCGGGCGACCTCCTTCTTGCCCACCACCGGGATGTTGTTCTCGGCCTGGCAGGCCACCGTGCAGGCGCCGCAGCCGATGCACTTCGAGAGGTCGATCGCCATCCCCCAGGACACTTCTTCCTTGGAGTAGTCGACCGCGCCCAGGATGTCGGGCTGGGCGCCGCGGAGCTTGTCGAGCCGGTGCTGCTCCTCCTCGAGGTGGTTCACCGGCAGCGCGATGGCGAGCTCGCGGTCCTCCTTCGAGAGGCCGTCGTTCATCGTGAAGTGGCCCTGCGTGATGGCGAGCTCGACCTTCCGGCCCGCCTTCTCGAGGGTCGCGCCGCCCGCGTACCACGCGGCGTCGGAGGTGCGCAGCGCGTAGGCGTCGAAGCCGGAGCCTCCGCCCACCGCGCCCGCCGCGCGCTGGCCGTAGCCGAGCGCGAGGCTGACCGCGTCGTCGGCGTGGCCCGGCACGACCAGCGCCGGGGCCTCCACCGTGCGGCCCGCGCGCGAGAGCTTCACGACGTCGCCGTCGGCGAGGCCGAGCCGCTTCGCGGTGGCGGGCGAGAGGTGCGCCGCGTTCTCCCAGGTGAGCTTCGTCACCGGGTGCGGCCACTCCTGCATCCAGGCGTTGTCGGCGAGCCGGCCGTCGAGGACCTTGTAGTCCGGGGCGAAGCCGAGCTCGAGGCCCGCCGCGGCGGCGGGCGCCGCGGCCACGGCGGCCGCGACCTTCGCGAAGTCGCAGGCGGGCGCCTCGGGCGCCTTCGGGGCGCCGGCCGACGCGAGGCCGGCGGAGAGCCACTCGGTCCAGCGGCGCTCGAACGGATCGGCCGGCTTCGGGAGGTTCCCGTCGACCCCGGCGACCGCGGCGGCGGAGCCCGCGGCGGGGACCGGCGCGGCCGGGAAGCCACCGCGGCGCCGCCAGGCGTCGCGGACCAGCTTGTGACCGCCGGGCTCGAGCGCGCCCTCGTCGACGAGGGCGGCCATCAGGTCGAGCTCGGTCGTGCCCTCGACGAGCGGCGCGATGAGCGGCTGGACGAGGGTGGCCTGTCCGTCGCGGGCGCGCAGGTCGCCCCAGCGCTCGAGCGGGTGGAGCGCGGCGAGCCGGAACTGCGCGGCGCGGGCGGTCTCGTCGTCGCGGTAGACGAGGGCGACGACCTCCTTCGCCTTCCCCACCGCCGCGCGCAGGTCGGCGTCGGCCGGCGCGGTGTGGAGCGGGTTCCAGGCGGTGACGAACAGCACGTCGACGGCGCCCGCGCGGAGCTCGTCGGCGAGCGCCTTCACGGCGGCGGCGCTCGAGGGCTCGACCACCGGCGGGTGGTAGAAGACCGTCGTGCCGACGTTGCCGAGCGCGGCGTTCATCGCGGCGGCGAGCGCGTGCACGGCGGCGGGCTGCCGCGCGCCGGCGACGACGAGCGAGCGGCCCGGCGCCGAGGCGAGGTCCTTCGCGACCGCCGCGGCGATCTTCGCGCGGTCGCCCGCGGGCCCGCCCGCGGCGGCGAGCGCGCCCTGGCCGTGGCCCTGCGCGAGCGCGCCGGCGACGGCCCGGGCGAACCCGAGCACCTCCGAGCCGCGCATGCGGAAGCGGTGGTCCGCGGTGCCGCCGGTCACCGTCATGTCCGGCTCGGCGACGTAGAGGCGGTTCAGGTGGACGTCGGCGCGGCGGGAGGCGAAGCCCTTCGCGTTGCGGACGTGCTCGCCCTCGCGCCCCAGGAAGTCGGCGTCGAGGGAGAGGATCACGTCGGCGCGCGCGACGTCGTAGGTCGGCTCGAGCGGCCGGCCGAACGCGGCGGCGGTGCCGGCGCCGGCCTCGCCCGCCGTGGCGGACCAGGCGACGAGCTTCGCCTTCGGGAAGCGGGCGAGCACCTTCGCGCGGTACTCGGCGAGCGTCGGCGAGCTCGTGGGCTCGACGAGGAACCGGAGGCGGGCGCCGCCGTCCTTGTCGTGCGCCTTCGCGAGCGCGGAGAGCTCGGCGAGCACGCCGGGCCAGGTGAGCGCCTTCTGCGTCCTGGGCGTCGAGGCCGCCACGCGGCGGTAGCCCGCGACGCGGGAGGGCTCGTAGAGCTCGAGCACCTGCGCCTGCGTCGGCGCGTCGGTGCCGCCGAGGCTCGCGCGGTGGTCGGGGTTGCCCTCGATCTTCGTGGGCTTCCCCTCCCAGCTCGTCACGACGACGCCGAGGGCGTGGCCGTCGAGCTCCATCGCGGTCGCGTAGTGGTTCGCGAGCGTGGGCGTCACGCCCTGCGGCGCCGAGACGTACGGGACGAGCTTCTCCCGCGGCGGGCGGCAGGCGTCGAGGGTGGCGAGCGCGGCGGAGGCGCCGAGCAGCTTCATGAAGCCGCGACGCGACCAGCCGTCGGCGGGGGCGGCGTCGCCGTGCGGCGCCGCGAGGGACTCGGCGGCGCCCTCGGCCTCCGCGATCGTGCGCCAGGAGCGCCCGGTCGCGGCCGGCTTCTGTCCGTAGATGGGAAGGCCTAGCGATGGCATGTGTAGCAGGTCACCCGCGGTTTGACGTCGTACTTCTTCGCCAGCTCCTGACCGAGCGCGACGGGATCGCCCTCGGGCTTCCAGTTCATGTTCGTGATCTCCTCGACCGGCCGCAGGCGCGGCTGGGGATTGCGGTGGCAGTCGAGGCACCAGCCCATCGTCAGCGGCGCGACCTGCTGGATCGCGGGCATGCGATCGACACGGCCGTGGCACTCCACGCAGCCCACGCCCTTGTTCACGTGGATGCTGTGGTTGAAGTAGACGAAGTGCGGCAGGTTGTGGACGCGCGTCCACTGGATGGGCTGGCCCTTGAACCAGCTCGCCCGCACCACGTCGAGCAGCGGGCTCTTGTTCCAGACCTGCGAGTGGCAGTTCAGGCAGAGCTCGGTGGACGGCACGCCCGCGCTCGCCGCCTTCTCGACGGACGAGTGGCAGTAGCGGCAGTCGATGAGATCGTCCTTCACGTGGTGCCGGTGGTCGAACTGCACCGGCTGGCCGATCTCGTGCTGCTGGCCGGTGCCGTAGGGCACACGCTGGAAGATCATGAGCCCGCCGATGGTCGCGGCGGCTCCGATCAGCACGACGGCGAGCACGGTACGGAAGGTTCCGTCCGCTTTCTTCGAGAACAGGGCGCTCATCGATGGACGCTCGGGATTCGTCTACGGACTGTTGCGCTTGGACCGCGAAGGTGGTGGGGACGCCTGTCCGCAGGCGTCACCGTCGGTCGCTGGTAGAGCGGTCGGGTGGTCATCGGCCTAACGGGGCGCTCCGCGGGACCCAGATTTCCGCGAAGCGTTGGCGAACGGAGTCTTACACCAGCACGCGCACTTCCTGCACCACTAATTTTGACCCTCATCAAGCCGGCCCGGCTCTCACCGGACCGCTCCAGGACCTGTAACGCCCTGCGGGCCGCGTTTCGCGGCGTTTCTGCACCGTATCGACCGTCGGTAATGCGGCAAAGCGCCGCACGCCGCGGGTGAACGGCGCCGGCCAGGGCGCACGTCGTGCGTCCGGCGCCGGACCGGTCCGGGCTAGATTGGTCGCGATGCCCGTCCACCGCCTGACGCGCCAGGTCGCCTTCCCGGATCCGTCGCTCGCGGAGCCGGACGGGCTCCTCGCCGTGGGCGGCGACCTCTCCCCGGAGCGGCTCGTCGCGGCGTACGCGCTCGGGATCTTCCCGTGGTTCTCCGACGGCACGCCGATCCTCTGGTGGTCGCCGGACCCGCGGCTCGTGCTGCTCCCGACGGAGCTCCACGTGCCGCGCTCGCTCGCGCGGACCTTGAGGCGCGGCGCCTTCACGTTCACCGCCGACCGCGCGTTCGAGGAGGTCATGCGGCGCTGCGCCGAGGTCCCGCGGCCGGGCCAGGACGGCACCTGGATCACCGACGGGATGGTGCAGGCCTACGTGCGCCTGCACCGCCTCGGCCTCGCCCACTCCTTCGAGGCGTGGGAGGGCGCGACCCTCGCCGGCGGCCTCTACGGCGTCTCGCTCGGGAGCGCGTTCTTCGGCGAGTCGATGTTCAGCGCGCGCCCGGACGCGTCCAAGGCGGCCTTCGTGCGCTCGATCGCGTGGCTCGCCGGGCGCGGCGTCGACCTCGTGGACTGCCAGGTCCGCACCGACCACCTCGTCCGGTTCGGCGCCCGGGAGGTGCCGCGCCCGGAGTTCCTCGAACGGCTCGCCGCCGCCCTCGAGCGGCCAACCCTGCGCGGTCCCTGGGTCCTCGGATGACCACCGATCCCCACCCGGCAGGGTCGGAAGGAGGGGCGCGCACGTCGGCCGGCGGCTTAGAATCAGGGCCGATGGCGGAGCGGAAGGCCCCACCCGGCGGAGACACGACCGTCCTCGATCCGAAGACCCGGACCGAGAAGGAGACGAAGCGCCCGCCCCTCTACCGGGTGCTGTTCCACAACGACGACTACACCACCCAGGAGTTCGTCGACTGGGTGCTCATCTCGGTCTTCAACCACGACCCGGAGAGCGCGCACCGCATCATGCTCCAGGTACACATGCACGGCGTCGGCGTCGCCGGTATCTATCCCTACGAGATCGCCGAGACGAAGGCCCAGAAAACGATGGCGCTCGCACGCGAGGCGGAGTTTCCCCTCCTCGTGACGGTCGAGCCGGAGTAGCGATGGTGACGGTTTCCAAAGAGCTGCAGCAGACCCTCCAGGCCGCGGTGGCGGAGGCGCGCCGCCGGCGCCACGAGTACGTGACGCTCGAGCACCTGCTCCACGCGATGACGAAGGACCGCGTGGCGAGCGAGGTGCTGCTGGCGTGCGGCGCCGACTTGAAGGCGCTCGAGCGCGAGCTCGAGGAGTACCTCGACCGCACGCTCGAGTCCCTCGGCTCGGCCCAGGACCCCGAGCAGACCGCGGCCTTCCAGCGCGTGCTGCAGCGGGCCGCCTGGCACGTGCAGGGCTCCGGGCGCACCGAGCTCAACGCGGGCGACGTGCTCGTCGCCATCACGCGCGAGCGCGGATCGCACGCCGTCTACCTGCTCGAGAAGCAGGGCATCCGGCGCGTGGACATCCTCCAGTACATCGCCCACGGCGTCGGCAAGGACGGCGCCCAGGCGCCGTCCGCGCCGGAGAACGGCGAGGACGCCGGCGAGGAGCAGGGCGAGGAGGGCGGACCGAAGCCGGTGAAGGACCCGTTCCGCACCTTCACGACGAACCTCGTCGAGCGCGCGGCGCAGGGGCTCATCGATCCGCTCATCGGGCGTGAGGCCGAGCTCGAGCGCACGATCCAGGTGCTCTGCCGGCGCCGGAAGAACAACCCGGTGTTCGTCGGCGAGCCGGGCGTCGGCAAGACCGCCATCGTGGAGGGGCTCGCGCTCCGCATCCACGAGAAGAAGGTCCCCGCGGTGCTCGAGAAGGCGGCGATCTACTCGCTCGACATGGGCGCCTTGCTCGCCGGCACGAAGTTCCGCGGCGAGTTCGAGCAGCGGCTGAAGGGCGTCATCGCGGGGGTGAAGAAGACCCCGCACGCGATCCTCTTCATCGACGAGATCCACACCATCGTCGGCGCGGGCGCCACCACCGGGTCCTCGCTCGACGCGTCGAACCTGCTGAAGCCCGCGCTCGCCTCCGGCGAGCTCCGCTGCATCGGCTCGACCACCTTCCACGACTACAAGCAGACCTTCGACCGCGACCACGCGCTCTCGCGCCGGTTCCAGAAGATCGAGGTCCACGAGCCGACGGTCGAGGACACGGTGAAGATCCTCCGCGGCCTGAAGAAGGTCTACGAGGAGCACCACGGCGTGGTCTTCACGCCGCGGTCGCTGCGCGCCGCCGCCGAGCTCTCGGCGAAGCACATCAACGACCGCCAGCTGCCCGACAAGGCGATCGACGTGCTCGACGAGGCGGGCGCGCGCGACCGCATGCGCCCGGAGGGGAAGCGCCACAAGCGCATCACCGCGCGCGACGTCGAGCGGGTGGTCGCGAAGATCGCGAAGATCCCCGAGCGGACGGTCACCGCCGACGCCCAGCTGCAGCTCCAGAACCTCCTGCCCGAGCTCAAGAAGGTCATCTACGGGCAGGACGCCGCGGTCGAGGCCATCGTCTCGGCGATCCAGCTCAGCCGCTCCGGCCTCGGGTCGCCCGAGAAGCCCATCGGCAACTTCCTCTTCTCCGGCCCCACCGGCGTCGGGAAGACCGAGCTCGCGAAGCAGCTCGCCCGCATCCTCGGGGTCGAGTTCCTCCGCTTCGACATGACCGAGTACCAGGAGAAGCACACGGTCTCCCGGCTCATCGGCGCGCCCCCCGGCTACGTCGGCTTCGACCAGGGCGGGCTCCTCACCGACGCCATCCGCAAGACGCCCTACGCGGTGCTCCTGCTCGACGAGATCGAGAAGGCCCACCCCGACATCTTCAACCTGCTCCTGCAGGTGATGGACCACGCGACGCTCACCGACAACAACGGCCGCAAGGCCGACTTCCGCCACGTCATCCTCGTGATGACGACGAACGCCGGCGCGCAGGAGATCAGCGCGCGCCGGGTCGGGTTCGGCTCGGACCTCTCCGGGCCGGGCAACGCGCGGAACGCGATCGAGCGCACCTTCTCGCCCGAGTTCCGCAACCGGCTCGACGCCTGGGTGGCCTTCGACTCCCTGCCGCCGGAGGTCATCCTCAAGGTCGTCGACAAGATGGTGAAGGAGCTCGAGGGGCAGCTCCTCGAGAAGAAGGTCAAGATCGAGCTCACGCCGGCCGGGCGCACGTGGCTCGCCGAGCACGGGTTCGACCAGAAGATGGGCGCGCGGCCGATGGCGCGGCTCATCCAGAACGAGCTCAAGAAGCCGCTCGCCGAGAAGATCCTGTTCGGCGAGCTGCACGACGGCGGCGCGGTGCGCGTCGAGGTGGACGAGGCGACCGACAAGCTGCGGCTCGTCGTGACCGCGGTCGAGCCGCCGCCGGTGAAGCGGCCGCGGGTGCCCGAGCCGGAGCCCGTGTAGCGCCCTCCCCGCCTCGCGCGTCTCACGAGAAGGCCCGCCCACCCTGCGGGCCTTTCTCTTTCCACAGGTCCCTGTTGGGGCATATCACGGCTCCCGCCGAGCCTCTGGGGATCCCCGGCGATCAGGGCCTCGTGGTTCCGGTGGGTTACGATCGGTGACTTTTGTTTTCCCGCAGGGATCCCCGCGATCCCCCATGTGCGCCGCGTCACCGACACCCCGCGGCCGGGCCCGTAGAGTGCTGACCATGACGACGTCCACGGAGCTCGAGACGACGCGCGACGGGGACTGAGTCGAACCTTTCGCTGGACCGGAATCCAGGGGCCGGACGGCGAAGACGCGGGGGCGCATGGGGCGCCCCCGCGTTTTTTTTCGCGGCTGGCCGTCCCGCGGTCCCGGGACATATTCACGCACCGTGTCGTGACGATCCGTGGAGGGAACCCCAGAAGGACCGCAGGCGAGCGTGCGCGTGGAGCACGAGCGCCCCTAGACCCTCGGTGCCGTCTCCCCGGGGGAATCCATGTCCGCTCGCGTCGCCCTGGCCGCGCTCCTCGCGCTCGGCCTCTCCGCCTGCAACGGCAAGACCATCACCAACAACTACGGCTCGCCCGGCGAGACGCCCACGCCCGGCCCAGTGGACACCGACGGCGACGGGCTGTCGGATGCCGAGGAGGCGATCTGGGGCACCTCGCCCGTGCTCGCCGACACCGACGGCGACGGCTACTCGGACCTCGAGGAGATCGTGCAGTACGGGTTCGACCCGGCGCACAACCTCACCCAGTTCAACCCGCTCGTCGCGGACCTCCCCCGGATCGGCATCCACTTCGACACCATGCCCTCGGTGAAGCTCCGCTTCACCACCTCCACCGGACAGACGAAGGAGGTCTCCACCTCCCACGAGCGCGGGCTCTCCCAGAGCCAGACCACCTCCCAGTCGACCTCCAACTCCACGGCCACGGAGGTGAGCCAGACGGTGGGGGGCGAGGTGACGGTTGGCGGCGAGGTCGGGACCGACGGCGCCTCGGCGAGCGCCTCGGCGACCGTGAGCTACGAGGCCTCGTTCTCGACGACGAACGAGCAGACCGTGAGCTACTCGGCCGAGCAGTCGAAGGAGAGCTCCGACACCTGGGGCGAGGCCAGCTCGCTCGCGCAGGACGACTCGACCTCCTTCGACGGCGGGA
Source organism: Anaeromyxobacter sp. (assembly GCA_046351695.1). Taxonomy (GTDB): domain Bacteria; phylum Myxococcota; class Myxococcia; order Myxococcales; family Anaeromyxobacteraceae; genus Anaeromyxobacter. The sequence continues at coordinate 60,932 of JAXLYA010000010.1, forward strand.
GCCTGGCCCTCGCGGTGCGGATCGCAAACGAGGGCTCCATCGCGTTCGAGCTGCGGTCGATCACGCTGGCCGTCACCGACTTCGCGCCCTCGACCGACCGGATGCTCACGCCGGTCGGCAACCTGGGCTACGACGGCGGCACCTTCCCCTCGACGACCCTCGGACCCGGCCAGTCCACCGAGGCCATCGTCTTCACGAAGAACGATCTCGACCTCGGCACCGCGAAGGCGCTGCTCGCCGACGCCACGGGCATGAACGTCGCGGTCTCCACGTACGAGCTCACCGACCGGGCGGGCCAGGGCTTCAATCACCGGCTCACGGAGGTTCACGCGCGGACGGCCCAGGTCGTCATCGACTACGCAGGCCGCGGCGGCCACGACGTCGAGCGGTACAACGTCGCCACCAACGCCGACCCGAAGGTGCTCTCCATCTCCGCGAAGCGGGCCATGGAGATCCTCGGCGTCCCGTACGCCGTCGACGCCTCGAAGTCGCTCACCGCCGTGCGCGACCTCGCGAACGACCCGACCCCGGCGCGCTACTGGAACGTGACCCACGTGACCGACGGGCCGCTGGGCCAGAAGCTCGAGCTCTTCACCGAGAAGGCGCCGTTCGACTTCGAGGCCATCCAGCTGCGCTCCGGCGACACCCTCCACCTCATGCTGATGGAGGACCCGAACCACGACGGGATCGGCGTCCGCCAGGAGTTCGCGTACGGGCTCGCGAGCTCCACGAACCCCGACGACGACGCCGACGGGTTGCCGGACCGGGACGAGGTGCTGAAGTACGGGACCAGCACCTCCCGCGCGGACAGCGACGGCGATGGGCACCGGGACGGCCAGGAGGTGTTCACGGCGATCCAGTCGGGCTACCACTCCACGCTCGCCATCGCGGTGGACGGTTCGCTGTGGGGCTGGGGCAACAACGAGAACGGAAACCTCGGCCCCATCACGAGCGGGATCACCGACACCTGCGGTAGCGCCACCCCGAACTGCGAGCTCACCCCGGTCCGCATCACGTTCCCCGGCGCGCTCCGCAAGGTCATCTCCGCAGCCCCCGGACGACAGGCGTCCGCCGCGGTGCTGGAGGATGGCACGGTCTGGGCGTGGGGCCAGAACCAGTGGGGAGGCCTCGCGAACGGCACCGCGACCGGCGCGAGCTCCACGCCGGTGCAGGTGGCGGGCATCTCGAACGCCGTCTCGGTGAGCGCGGGTATGGGCCACTTCCTCGTCCTCACCGCCACCGGGGGGCTCTACGGGTGGGGCCTCTCGAGCTGGGGCCAGGCCGGGAACGGCGTCATCGGCGTGCTCGCGCAGAGCACGCCGGTGAAGATCGGCGCCGACGAGTGGGCCTCCGCGCACGCCGGCGGCAACACCTCCTTCGCGATCCGCAAGGACGGCCTGCTCCAGTACTGGGGCCTCTTCCCCGGGCAGCCGGGCGCCTACAACCCGGGCCAGGTCTCGAACAGCACCGACAAGGACTGGGTGATGGTGACGGGCGGCACGGACACGAGCCAGTTCACGAACACCGGCGCCGTCATCGCGCTCAAGAAGGACGGGAGCCTCTGGACCTGGGGCTCGAGCGCGAGCGGCATGCTCGGGCGCGACTGCCCGCCCGATCCGGCGGGGCAGACGTGTCGCCTCACCCCGGGCCGGGTGGGGACGAGCAACGCCTGGACGTTCGTGTCCGCGGGGCTCTTCAACGCGCTCGCGATGCGCAGCGACGGCACCCTCTGGACGTGGGGTGACAACTACTACGGCGAGGCGGGCTACGGGGGCGTGAGCGGGCTCGTGTTCGATCGGCCCAGCCAGATGGAGACCGGGAAGTACCGCACCGCCGCGGCCGGCTGGAACTTCGCGGTGGGCATCGACCGCAACTACCGGCTCCGAGCCTGGGGCTACAACTTCTACGGGCAGGCCGGCACGGGCGACCAGGCGAACCGGAACCGGCCCACCCTCGTCGCGCAGTAGCGAGCGGCGCGCCGGCCTGCGCCGTGCTACTTGGCAGGCGTGGAACGCCTGCCCATCGACGACGCCCTCCCCGCCCTCGCGGCCGCGCTCCGGCGCGGCGGAGCGGCCGTGGTCGAGGCGCCGCCGGGCGCCGGGAAGACCACCCGCGTGCCGCCGGCGCTGCTCGCGGGCGGCTTCGCCGGCGACGGCGAGGTGGTGGTGCTCGAGCCCCGCCGCCTCGCGGCGCGGCTCGCGGCCCGGCGGGTCGCCCAGGAGCTGGGCGAGCGGCCGGGCGAGACGGTGGGCTGGCAGGTCCGCTTCGAGGAGGTCGCCGGGCCGCGGACGCGGATCCGCTACGTCACCGAGGCCCTCCTGACCCGGCGGCTCCTCTCGGAGCCCACCCTGCCCGGCGTGGGCGCGGTCGTGCTCGACGAGATCCACGAGCGGCACCTCGCGGGCGACCTCGCGCTCGCGCTCCTCGGGCGGCTCCGTCGCACGGCGCGCCCGGACCTCGCGGTGGTCGCGATGTCGGCGACGCTCGACGCGGAGCCGGTCGCGCGGCTCCTCGGCTGCGAGGCGGTGCGCTCGGAGGGCCGGCGCTTCGAGGTGGCGGTCGAGTACCTCACGCCCGAGGAGGCCGCGGTCCCGAACCAGCGGCTCGACGACCTCGTCGCGCGCGCGGTGAAGCGGGTCTGCCGCGAGGCGCCCGCGGGCGACGTGCTCGTGTTCCTGCCCGGCGCCGCGGAGATCCGCCGGGCGCGGGAGGCGCTCCTCGCCTGGGCCGACGGCGCGGGCGTCGACCTCGTGCCGCTGCACGGCGACCTCCCGCCCGACGAGCAGGACCGCGCCGTCACGCCCGGCCCGCGCCGGAAGGTGATCCTCTCCACCAACGTCGCCGAGACCTCGGTGACGATCGAGGGCGTCACGGCGGTCGTCGACTCCGGGCTCGCCCGCGTGGCGTCGCACTCGCCCTGGAGCGGGCTCCCGGCGCTCGAGGTGAAGAAGGTGAGCCGGGCCTCCGCGGCGCAGCGGGCCGGCCGCGCCGGGCGCATCGGCCCGGGCCGGGCGCTCCGGCTCTACACGCGCCACGACCACGACGCCCGGCCCGCCTTCGACGTGCCGGAGATCCTCCGCGAGGACCTCGCCGAGACCGCGCTCGCGCTCGCGTCGCTCGGCGTGACCGCGCTGCCGTGGCTCGACCCGCCGCCGGCGCCGGCCCTCGAGGCGGCCCGCGCGCTGCTGCGGCGCCTCGGGGCGCTCGACGCCGGGGGCGCGATCACCGAGACCGGCCGGAGGATGCTCCGTCTCCCGGTCCACCCGCGCCTCGCGCGGCTCGCGCTGGAGGCCGCCGCCCGCGGCGCCCCTGGGCGCGGGGCGCTCCTCGCGGCGCTGCTCGGCGAGCGGGACCTCCGCGAGCGCCGGGCGCTGGAGGGCGCTGCGCTCCCGCCGACCGGGCCGTCGGACCTGCTGGAGCTCGCGCACGCCTTCGACGAGGCCGCCGCCGCGCGGTTCGATCCGAGCCGGCTCCGGCGCATGGGCGTCGTGCCCGCGGCGGCGCAGGCCGTGGAGCGGGCGAGGCGGCAGCTCGAGCGGATGCTCCCGCGGGCGCAGGCCGCCGGAGGGGATCCCGACGAGGCCCTCCTCGCGGCCACCCTCGCCGCGTACCCCGACCGCGTCGCGCGCCGCCGCGCGCCGGGATCGGACGAGGTGGTGCTCGTCGGCGGCGGCTCCGCGAAGGTCGACGCGGCGAGCGTCGTCCGGGAGGCGCCCCTCCTCGTCGCGCTCGACGCCGAGAGGCGCGCCGGGCCGCGCGGTCCGGCGGGCGCGAAGAACGAGGTGAAGGTCCGGCTCGCCTCGGCGGTCACCGAGGAGCTCCTCCTCGACCTCTTCCCCGACGCGCTCGTCTACGACGAGGCGCTCGGCTGGAACGCGCAGGCCGAGCGGGTCGAGGCGACCGAGCGGCTCCGGTACGAGGACCTCGTGCTCTCCGAGTCGCGCGCCCCGAAGCCCGACCCGGCGGCGGTCTCGGCGCGGCTCGCGGAGGAGGCCGTCGCGCGCGGGCCGCGCCTCTTCGCCGACGAGGGCGCGCTCGACGCGGTCGTGGGCCGGCTCGGCTTCGCCGCCGCGCAGGCGCCGGACGCCGGCATCCCGGTGCCGGACGACGCCGGCCTCGCGGACGCGCTGCGCCGGCTGTGCGAGGGGCACCGGAGCTTCGCCGAGCTCCGCGAGGCGGACCTGCCGGCGTTCCTCGTCGACGGCCTCGACCCGAAGGCCCGCGCCGCGCTCGAGCGGCTCGCCCCCGCGCGGCTCACCCTGCCGGGCGGCCGCGGCGTGCAGGTCCACTACGAGCCCGGGAAGCCGCCCTGGATCGAGAGCCGCCTGCAGGACTTCTTCGGCCTCGCGCAGGGGCCCGCGGTCGCGAACGGGAAGGTCCCGCTCGTGCTGCACCTGCTCGCGCCGAACGGCCGCGACGTGCAGGTGACGACCGACCTCGCGGGCTTCTGGGCGCGCCACTACCCGGCCCTCCGCCGCGAGCTCGGCCGCCGCTACCCGCGCCACAGCTGGCCCGAAGACCCGCTGCGCGCCCAGCCCCCCGCCCCGCGGCCGCCCCGCGGCCGCGGTCAGCCCCTCTGAGGCGCCCGCCGCCGCGCACCGCGCGGCGGGTCACCGGCAGAGCGCCGCCCACCGCGAGAGCAGGCCGGCCGCCTCCGGCGTCTCGCGGATGGTGGCGAGCGCGCGGTCGGTCGTCCCCGCGCCGAGCGGCTCGAGGAGCGGCCGGTCGGCCTCGCAGACCGAGCGGCACCGCGCGGCGTCGAACTCGGGGTGAAACTGCACGCCCCGGAGCCGCTCGCCGTGGCGGAACGCCTGCACCGGCGCGCCGGCGCCGGTCGCGAGGAGCACCGCTCCGGGCGGCACGGCGGCGACGTGGTCGAAGTGGCTCTGCTGGACGGGGAGGCGCGGCGGGAGCCCGGCGAGGACGGGGTCCGCGAGGCCGTCGGGCGTGAGCGTCACCTCGACGGTGCCCATCTCCGGGCCGGCGGGGTTCCGCTCCACGCGGGCGCCGAGCGCGGCGCCGAGGAGCTGGTGCCCGAAGCAGACGCCGAGCACCTGCGAGCGCCGCGCCGCCTCGACGAGCCAGGCCCCGAGCGCGCGCATCCAGGGCGCACCCTCGGTGACGCTCGCGAGCGAGCCGGTCACGACGATCCCCGCGTGCCAGCCGGGCGGGGGCAGGCGGCCGGCGGTGCCGTCCACCTCCTCCACCACGCCGTGCGGCGCGAGCGCCTCCTCGAACCACCGGCCGAAGTCACCGTGGCGGGCGACCGTCGCGGGGTCCGCGGAGCCGGCGCGGACGACGAGGAACGTCTTCATCGGCCCATCCTCGCACGACGGGGCGCGGGGCGGGCCTGACGCGCGAGGCGCGCGGCGTGCGCGGCCACCTCCCGGGCGAGGCGCTCGGGGGAGCGGACCTCGAACGCGAAGGGCACGCGGCAAAGCTCGCGCGCGAGCCAGCCGAGCCCGTCGGCCTGGACGGTGAGGAGCACGCCGCCCGCCGCGGGCTCGAGCACGCCCGCGGCCGGGAAGAGCGCGCGGCGCGCGCCGTCGAGGTCGGTGCGGAGCAGGATCTCCGCGGTGAACGCGCGGGGGATGCGCGCGATCGCCTCGGAGAGGTGCGCGAGCGGATCGAACCCGGGCGGCTGCTCGAAGGCGAGCCCCAGCCCCTTCACCCCCGCCACGCGATCGAGCCGGAAGGAGCGCAGCCCGCCGCGCAGGTGGCAGTGGCCGACCGCGTACCAGCTGCCCCCGCGCCGGGCGAGGGCGTACGGGTCGAAGGCGCGCGTGGTCTCCGCGCCGTCGCGGTCGCGGTAGCGGAGCTCCACCCGCTCGCGCCCCCGCGCCGCCGCCGACAGCGCCGCGAGCGCGGCGTCGTTGCCCGGCGCGCGCGGCCGCGAGAGCTCGAGCGCCACGGTCTCCCCGAGCGCGCGGGCCCTGCGGCGGAGCGGCTCCGGCATCACCCGCTCGAGCTTCGCCTCCGCGCTCGCGGCCGCGGACCGCTCGCCCGAGAGCCCCAGCCCGCGCGCCGCGACGAGCCCGACCGCGAGCGCCACCACCTCGCCGGGCTCGAAGAGGAGCGGCGGGAGCTTGTACCCGGCGACGAGCGTGTAGGCGCCGTCGCGCCCGCGCTCGGCGGCGACGGGGATGCCGAGCTCCTCGAGCGTGCCGACGTAGCGGCGCACCGTGCGCACGTCCACGCCGAGCCGGCGCGCGAGCTCGGGGCCGGTGAGCCGCCGGTGGGTCTGCAGCAGCTCGAGCGCGGCGAGCACGCGGGCGATGGGCCGGGAGGCCATGGCGGGGAGCATAGTCCGATACCGGATCGATTCCGCCCTGATTCGGAGGGAGGCTCCCCCTCGACACGGAGGCGCACGGCATGGACCTGAACGGAACCTGGCTCGCCCTCGGCCTCGCGCTCGCCGCGGGCCCGGCGGCGCCGCCGGCGGCGCGGAGCGCGAAGGAGGCGGCGATGACGAGGACGGACGACGGGGCGAGGGACTTCGACTTCTGGATGGGGAGCTGGCGGATCGAGAACCGGCGGCTCCGGAGGCGGCTCGCCGGCTGCCGGGACTGGGACACGTTCACCGCGACGGGCGTCGCGCGGCCCCTCCCGGGCGGCCTCGGCAACCAGGACGAATTCCGCACCGACTTCTGGCCCGGCTTCGTCGGGACGACCTACCGGTTCCACGACCCGGTCGCGCGGACCTGGTCGATCTTCTGGGCCGACAACCGGGGGCACGCGCTCCAGCCCCCGGTCGTGGGCCGGTTCGAGGGCGACACCGGGATCTTCGAGGGCGACGACGTGCTCGACGACCGGCGCATCCGCGTCCGCTTCACCTGGACCCGCGGCGAGTCTCCGCGCTGGGAGCAGGCCTTCTCGGCCGACGGTGGCGAGACCTGGGAGGTGAACTGGACGATGGTCATGACGCGGATCCGGCTGCCGCCGCCCGCGCGCCTCGAGGCGATCGAGCTGAGGCGCTACCGGATCGTGCCCGGCGAGCGCGACCGGTTCGTCCGGCGGTTCGACGCGGTGGTGCCGGACCCGTTCGACCAGCTCGGGGCGCCCATCCTCGGTCAGTTCCGGGTCCGCGGCGATCCCGACGGGTTCACCTGGCTCCGCGGCTTCGCCTCGTACGACGACCTCGCGCCGGTGAAGACGGCCTACTACGACGGGCCGCACTGGGCGCTCCACACGGCCCGCACGAACGCGCTCCTCGCCGACGTCGACGACAGCCTGCTGCTCCTGCCGCTCGAGCCGCTCGACGCCCCGCCCCCGCTCGACCCCGAGGCCGACCCGCCGCCCGCCGGGATCGCCGTGACCTGGCTCCTCGCCGCGCCCGCCCGCGGCGCGGAGCGGCTCGGCGCGGCGGTGCGCGAGGCCGGCGCGGGCCTGCGCGCCGCCGGGGCACGGCAGCTCGCGCTGCTCGCGACGCTCGACCGCCCGAACCCGTTCCCGCGCCACCCGTTCCGCGGGGACGGCCCGTTCGTCGTCTGGATCGGCGCGTCGACGACGAGGCGGCGCTCGCGCGCGTCCGCGCCGCGATGGACTCCGCCGCGCCCGCGCGCTCCGCGGGCGGGCTCCTCCGCGGGCCGGTCGAGGTGAGCGTGCTCGAGCCCACGCCGCGCTCGCGCTGGCGCTGACCGGCACGTCCGCGATGCCAGGCGCCACGCTTGGATCCCCGCTCCGTCGCCGGGTTGGATCTCCTCGCCGGCCGCCGGCCGGGCCAGGGTGCCCCCCGTGCGTACGTGCCCATCCCCCGCGCACCGTTGATCGTTCCGGGCAGGCACGCGCGCAGGTAGATGACCCCCTCCCCCGCACCCGCGGGGAAAGGAGCTCCACCGTGACCCGACGTGGCTGGACGCTGTTCCTCGCGCTCGCACTCATATGGGGCATTCCGTACCTCCTCATCAAGGTCGCGGTCCGCGAGCTCTCGCCCGCGAGCCTCGTCTTCCTGCGCACCGCGCTCGGCGCCGCGCTGCTCCTCCCCGCCGCGATCTCGCGCGGCGGGCTCCGGGCGCTCCTCCCGCGCTGGCGGCCGGTGGTGGCGTCCACGGTCGCGGAGCTCGTCGTGCCGTGGTTCCTCCTCGCCGACGTCGAGCGGCGCGTGCCCTCCGCGCTCGCGGGGCTCTCGGTGGCCTCGGTGCCCACGGTCGGCGCCCTCTTCGCGCTCGCGTCCGGCGCGCGCGAGCGCATCGGCCTGCGCCGCGCGGCAGGGATGGCCGCCGGCGTCGCGGGCGTCGCCGCGCTCCTCGGCCTCGACCTCGGCGGCGCGGACCCGCTCGCGTGGCTCGAGCTCCTCGTGGTCGTCGCCGGCTACGCCTGGGCGCCGCAGGTGGTGGCCCGCGAGCTCGCCGACGTGCCCGCGCTCGACGTCGTCACCGCGTCCGTCGCGCTCACGGCGCTCGTCTACGCGCCGGCCGGGGTCGCCGGGCTCGTCGCCGCGCCTCCGGGGACGGACGCGCTCCTCGCGGTGGCCGCGCTCGGCGCCGTCTGCACCGCGCTCGCGTTCCTGCTCTTCTTCCGGCTCATCGCCGAGGTGGGGCCGCTCAAGGCGACGCTCATCACCTACCTCAACCCGGCGGTGGCGGTGCTCGCGGGCGTGGCGTTCCTCGGCGAGCGCGTCACGGCCGGCACGGCGGCCGGCTTCGTGCTCATCCTCGCGGGCACCTGGCTCGCGACCTCGAAGCAGCGGGCTACGCCCGGTACGCGGCCAGGAACGTCCGCACCGCTCGCCGCACCGTCTCCCGCACGGCCCGCGGCGAGGGCCGCGGGGTGATGCCGAGCTGCGCGCGCAGCACGAGCTCGCCCTGGCAGAGCTGGGCGAACTGGATCGCGGCGGCGCGGGCGTCGTCGAGGCGGAGCTTGCCGCGCCCCTGGCAGCGCCTGAGGTAGCCCGCGAGCGCCGCGTAGACCGGCTCCGGGCCGCGCGCGAAGAGGAGCTCGCCGAAGGTGGAGGAGCGGCAGGCCTCGGCGACCGTGTGCCGGAAGAGCGCGAGGTTCGACGGCGCGACCATGATGCGGACGAGCCGCTCCCCGACGCCCCGCAGCACGGACTCCAGGTCGCCGTCCGGGGCGCCCTCGAGGAGGCCGCGCAGCTCCCCGCGCATGGCGTCGGCCTCCTCGGAGAAGGCGGCCAGGAACAACGCCTGCTTGTCGTGAAAGTGGTTGTAGACCGTGGCCTTCGAGACTCCCGCCCGGGAGGCGACCAGGTCGACGCTGGCCCGCTCGAACCCGTGCTCGGCGAACGCCGCGCGGGCGCCCTCCAGGATCTGACGCCGCTTCCGGGGGGAGAGCTCGGAGTTGCGTGCAGGCAGGGCCATGGATGACTAAACTGTACGGTTCAGTCTGCACCGTCAACCCCATCGTGCGGACCCACCGTCTCATCGACCCCGCTCGAGCGTGCACATGACGACCCGGACCCTCTACGCCCTCGCCGTCGCCTCCGCCGCCCTCGCGTGCGGCAACCGGAGCGCCGCCCCGCCGCAGCAGGGGCCGGTCGAGGTGGGCGTCGTGACGCTCGCGCCCGCGCCGGTGACGCTGACCCGCGAGCTCCCCGGCCGCACGACCCCGTATCGCGTCGCCGAGGTCCGCGCGCGCGTGAACGGCATCGTGCAGCGGCGCTTCTTCGTCGAGGGCGCCGACGTCAAGGAGGGCGAGCGGCTCTACCAGATCGATCCGGCGCCCTACCAGGCCGCGCTCGACGGCGCCCGCGCGCAGCTCGCCCGCGCCGAGGCGACGCTCGCGAACGCGAGGCTCGTCGCCGACCGCTACGCCGACCTCGTGAAGGACAACGCGGTGAGCCGCCAGGAGGCCGACAACGCGGCCGCCGCGCTGAAGGCGGCCGAGGCCGACGTCGCCGGGGCGAAGGCCGCCGAGCAGCAGGCGCGCATCAACCTCGGCTACACGACCGTCACCTCCCCGATCCCCGGCCGCATCGGCCGCTCGCAGGTCACCGAGGGCGCGTTCGTGCAGTCCGCGCAGGCGACGCTGCTCGCGACCGTGCAGCAGCTCGACCCGATCTACGTGGACCTCTCGCAGTCGTCGACCGAGGTGCTGAGGCTCCGCAGGGACGTCGAGGCCGGCCGCATCCAGGCCGCCGGCGCGGGCGCGGCGAAGGCGCGGCTCGTCACCGAGGACGGCAGGGACTACGGCACCGCGGGCGCGCTCCAGTTCGCGGACGTGACCGTCGACCCCACCACCGGCTCCATCGCGATGCGCGCGCTGTTCCCCAACCCGAAGGGCGAGCTCCTCCCGGGCATGTTCGTGCGGGCGCGCCTCGAGGAGGGCGTGAACCCCCAGGCGCTGCTCGTGCCGCAGGTCGCCGTCTCCCGCGACCCGAAGGGCAACCCGGTGGCGCTCGTGGTCGGCGCCGAGGACAAGGTCGAGCGCCGGCCGCTCGTCACCGAGCGCACCGTCGGCGACGCCTGGCTCGTCACCTCCGGCCTGAAGGCGGGCGACCGCGTGATCGTCGAGGGCCTCCAGAAGGTCCGGCCCGGCGCGGCGGTGAAGCCCGTCGCCGCCGGCGCCTCGCAGCAGGCCTCGCGCTAGGAGCCGACCGTGGCCCAGTTCTTCATCGACCGGCCGATCTTCGCGTGGGTGATCGGCATCCTCGTGATGCTGTCGGGCGCGCTCGCGATGCTCGGGCTCCCCGTCTCGCAGTACCCGGCCATCGCGCCGCCCCAGATCACCATCAGCACGAACTACCCGGGCGCCTCGGCGAAGACGCTCGAGGACACGGTCACGCAGGTCATCGAGCAGCGCATGAACGGGCTCGACAACCTGCGCTACATGGCCGCGTCCTCCGACGCGTCCGGCGCGGCCTCGGTGACCCTCACCTTCGACGCCGGGACGAACCCCGACATCGCCCAGGTGCAGGTGCAGAACAAGCTCGCGGTCGCCATGCCCTCCCTCCCGCAGGAGGTGCAGCGCCAGGGCGTCCGCGTCGCGAAGTCGGTCTCGAACTACCTCCTCATCATCGGCCTCGTCTCCGGCGATGGGTCGATGACCCGCAACGACATCTCCGACTACGCCTACTCCACGCTGCAGGACCAGATCAGCCGCGTCTCCGGCGTGGGCGAGGTGAACGTCTTCGGCGCCGCCTACGCGATGCGGCTGTGGCTCGACCCGAACCTGCTCGCGAAGTACCGGCTCACCCCGCTCGACGTCTCGAGCGCGGTCCAGGCGCAGAACGCGCAGATCTCCGCGGGCCAGCTCGGCGGCCTCCCGGCCGTGGAGGGCCAGCGGCTCCAGGCCACCATCACCGCCCAGACCCGCCTCCAGACGCCGGAGCAGTTCCGCGCGATCCTGCTGCGGGTGAACCCCGACGGCTCGCAGGTGCACGTGGGCGACGTCGCCCGGGTCGAGCTCGCCGGCGAGACCTCCGAGATCGAGACCTTCATCAACGGCGCGCCGTCCTCCGGCATCGGGGTCCGCCTCGCCGCCGGCGCGAACGCGCTGCAGACCGCGCGGGCGGTCCGCGCCAAGGTGGACGAGCTCCAGCGGTACTTCCCGCCCGGCCTCCAGGTCGTCTACCCGGTCGACACGACGCCCTTCGTGCGCCTCTCCATCGAGGAGGTGGTGAAGACCCTCCTCGAGGCGATCGCGCTCGTGTTCCTGGTGATGCTGCTCTTCCTCCAGAACCTCCGGGCGACGCTCATCCCGACCATCGCGGTCCCGGTCGTGCTCCTCGGCACCTTCGGGGTGCTGGCGAGCTTCGGCTTCAGCGTCAACACGCTCACCATGTTCGGCCTCGTGCTCTCGATCGGCCTCCTCGTCGACGACGCGATCGTGGTCGTCGAGAACGTGGAGCGCGTCATGAGCGAGGAGGGATTGCCGCCGCGCTCCGCGACCCGCAAGTCCATGCAGCAGATCACCGGGGCGCTGGTCGGCATCGCGCTCGTGCTCGCCGCGGTGTTCGTGCCGATGGCCTTCTTCCCGGGCTCGGTGGGCGTCATCTACCGGCAGTTCTCGATCACCATCGTCTCGTCGATGGCCCTCTCGGTGCTGGTGGCCCTCACCCTCACCCCGGCGCTCTGCGCCACCCTCCTGAAGCCCGTCGAGAAGGGGCACGGCCTCGCGCGGCAGGGCTTCTTCGGCTGGTTCAACCGCACCTACGACGCCGGCGCCGGGCGGTACGGCCGGGTCGTGGAGTTCCTGCTCCGGCGCCGCAGCCGCGCGATGCTCGGCTACGCGGTCATCGTGGCGCTCCTCGCCGGGCTCTTCACGCGCATCCCGACCGGCTTCCTCCCGCAGGAGGACCAGGGCCTCATGTACGCCCAGGTCACCCTGCCCCCCGGCAGCACGCTCGAGATGACCCGCAAGGTCCTCGACCGCGTCTCGAAGCACCTCCTCACCGAGGAGAAGGACGCCGTCGAGACCTCGATGTCGATCGTGGGCTTCAACTTCGGCTCGCGCGGCCAGAACGCCGGCGTCGCCTTCGTGCGGCTCAAGCCCTGGGACGAGCGCACCGACCCCAGGCTGCGCGCCGACGCGGTGGCCGCCCGGGTCCAGCGCGCGCTCGGCGCCACGAAGGAGGCGAACGTCTTCGTCTTCACGCCGCCCGCGGTGACCGAGCTCGGCAACGCGAACGGCTTCGAGTTCCAGCTGCAGGACCGCGCCGGGCTCGGCCACGACGCCCTGATCGCGGCCCGCAACCAGCTCCTCGACCTCGCCCGCAAGGACCCCCGGCTCGCGAAGGTCCGCCCCTCCGGCCTCGAGGACACGCCGCAGTTCAACGTCGACCTCGACCAGCAGAAGGCCACCGCGCTCGGCGTCTCGATCGCCGACGTGAACCAGACCCTCGCGTCCACCTGGGGCGTCGCCTACCTCAACGACTTCCTCGACAAGGGCCGCACGAAGCGCGTCTACATGCAGGCCGACGCCCCGTACCGGATGCGCCCGGAGGACCTCCAGCGCTGGTACGTGCGCAACGGCAAGGGGGAGATGGTCCCCTTCTCGGCCATCGCGACCACCCGCTGGACGACCGGCTCGCCGAAGCTCGAGCGCTTCAACGGCATCTCGTCGGTCGCGATCCAGGGCGAGCCCGCCTCGGGCCACAGCTCGGGCGAGGCGATGACCGCGCTCGAGGAGCTCGCGCGCCAGCTCCCGCAGGGCGTGGGCTTCGAGTGGTCGGGCCTCAGCTACGAGGAGCGGCTCTCCGGCGCGAACGCCCCGGCCCTCTACGCCATCTCGCTCATCGTGGTGTTCCTCTGCCTCGCGGCGCTCTACGAGAGCTGGTCGATCCCGGTCTCGGTCATGCTGGTCGTGCCGCTCGGCGTGGTGGGTGCCGTGCTCGCGACCCTCGGCCGCGGGCTCGCGAACGACGTGTTCTTCCAGGTCGGCCTGCTCACCACCGTCGGCCTCTCCGCGAAGAACGCCATCCTCATCGTGGAGTTCGCGAAGGAGCTCCACGACAAGGGGAAGGGCGCGGTCGAGGCCGCCCTCGAGGCGGCCCGGCTTCGCCTGCGGCCCATCCTCATGACCTCGCTCGCCTTCATCCTCGGCGTCTCCCCGCTCGCCGTCGCGCGCGGCGCGGGCGCGGGCGGCCAGGTCGCGATCGGCACCGCCGTCATCGGCGGCATGCTCTCCGCGACCGTCCTCGCGATCCTCTTCGTCCCGCTCTTCTTCGCGGTCGTCGCGCGGCGCACGCCCCCCGCCCCGGACCGGCGCGAGACGAACGACCCCGAGGCCGACGCCCGCGCCGAGGAGGAGGAAGAGAAGCGCCGCCTCGGCGGCCTCAGCGCGGCCCGGGAGGCCGCAGACCATGCGTGAGCTCCGCGCCCTCGCCGTCCTCGCCCTCGCCGCCACCGCGGCGTGCACCCTCGCCCCGCGCTACGAGCGCCCTGGGGCGCCGGTCCCGGCCGCGTTCCCGGCCGCCGCCGCGGCGGGCGCGCGGACGGCCGCCGACCTCGGCTGGCGCGAGGTGATCGTCGACGCGCGGCTGCAGGCGCTCGTCGGGCTCGCGCTCGAGCGCAACCGCAACCTCAGGGCGACCGCGCTCAACGTCGAGCTCGTCCGCGCGCAGTACCGCATCCAGCGCGCGCAGCTCGTGCCGGCCGTGGTGGCGGGCGGCACCCTCTCGCAGGCCCGCACCCCGGGGGACCTGAACTCGACCGGGAAGCCGCTCACGTCCGACAGCTGGACCGTGAACGGGGCGGTGACCGGCTTCGAGCTCGACCTCTTCGGCCGGGTGCGCAGCCTCTCGAACGCCGCGCTCGAGCAGTACCTCTCGACCGAGGAGGCCCGCCGGAGCGTGGCGCTCGCGCTCGTGGGCGACGTCGCCACCCAGGACCTCACGCTCCGCGCGGCGACCGAGCAGGCCGGGCTCGCCCGGGCGACGCACGAGGCCCAGCAGGCCTCCCTCGCCATCACGCGGCGGCAGGCAGAGGCCGGCCGGGCCTCCGAGCTCGACCTGCGCACCGCGGAATCGCAGGCGGAGACCGCGCGCTTCAACCTCGCCGCCGCCGAGGCGCAGCGCGACCGCGCCGAGCACGCCCTCGCGGTGCTGGTCGGCGGCCCGCTCCCGGCCGACCTCCCCGCCGCGGCGCCGCTCGACTCGGCCGCCCTCCTCACGGAGCTGCCCGCCGGCGTGCCGTCGGAGGTCCTCACCCGCCGCCCGGACGTGCTCGCCGCCGAGCACGCGCTCAGGGCCGCGAACGCCCAGATCGGCGCCGCGCGCGCGGCGTTCCTGCCCACCATCTCGCTCACTGGCTCCTTCGGCACGGCGAGCGCCGACCTCAACGGCCTCTTCCAGCCGAACTCGGAGGCCTGGACCTTCATCCCGCGCATCACGCTGCCGATCTTCGCCGGCGGCGCGAACCGGGCGAACCTGGACGTCGCCGAGGTGCGGAAGTCCATCCAGGTCGTGCAGTACGAGCGGGCGATCGAGGTCGCCTTCCGCGAGGTCGCCGACGCGCTCACCAGCCGCGGGTGGCTCGAGCAAGAGCTCGCGGCGCAGACGGCCCGGGTCGCCGCGGAGCGCCGGAGGTACGAGCTCTCCGAGAGGCGGTACGACGCGGGGATCGATCCATACCTGACCTTCCTGACGGCGCAGCGCGACCTCTACGCCGCGCAGCAGGGGCTCATCCAGGTGCGGCTGGCCCGGCTGACGAACCTGCTCGACCTCTACCGGGCGCTGGGCGGGGGTTGGCGCGAGACGGCGGTGACCGCGTCGGCGGGGTGAGCGTCAGCAGCGCGTTCGTGATCCGGTTCCTCACGCGGCGGCGATCGTCCCACCGCGCCCCCGGCGCGGGCGGGCCCGGGCGGGGCATGCGCGGCCCCTGTTCCGTCGCGTGCCGCCGTGCCAGAGTCCCCGCTCCACCCGTCGCCCGGAGGCCCACCTTGCGCGCCGCCCCCGCCGTCCTGCTCCTCGTCGCCTGCGCGACCGCCCCGTCCTCGCCGCCTCCCGCCGTCGCCGCCGCGCCGCCCGCGCCCCCCGCGCGCGTGCCGGTGCAGGCGCCTGCCCCGCACGACGAGCCGCTCGGCGCGGCCGCCGCGCGCATCGCCGGCCCCGCGGCGGGCGTGGCCGCCGCGTGCGACGACGCGATGGCCCGGGCCCGCGCCGGCCTCGCCGCCATCCGCGCCGCGACGCCGCCCCGCGAGGTGGTCGCCACGCTCCGCGCCTACGACGACGCGCTCGCCGCGCTCAACGACGTCGACGCCCAGGCCGAGCTCGCGCGCAACGCGAGCCCCGACCCGGACGTCCGCAAGGCCGCCGAGGCGTGCGACCGGCAGGTCCAGGCGCTCCTCACCCAGACCGCCCAGGACCGCGCGGTCTACGACGCCCTCTCGGCGCTCGACCTCGGCGGCGAGGACGCCGCGACGCGCTTCTGGATGAAGCGGGAGCTCCGGGAGTTCCGGCGCTCTGGCGTGGACCGGGACGAGGCGACCCGCGAGAGGATCCGCAAGCTCGACGACGCGCTCGTCGAGGCCGGCCAGACCTTCGATCGCAACATCAACGACGGCACCCGGCGCGTGAGCTTCGCCCCCGCCGCGCTCGCGGGTCTGCCGGCGGACTACGTGAAGGCCCACCCGCCCGGGAAGGACGGCAAGGTGGTGCTCACGACCGACTACCCGGACTACTTCCCGTTCATGACCTACGCGAGGCGCCCGGAGGCGCGCCGCGAGCTGTGGATGGCCTTCAACACGCGCGCGGCGCCGGCGAACGTCGAGGTGCTCTCGCGCATCCTCGAGCTCCGCTGGGAGCGCGCCCGGCTCCTCGGCTACGCGAGCTGGGCCGACTTCGCGACCGAGAACAAGATGATCGGCACCGGCCAGGCCGCCTCCGAGTTCGTGGACCGGATCGCCGCCGCGGCCCGGGCGCGCGCCGCGCAGGAGATGGCCGTCCTCCTCGCCCGCAAGCAGAAGGACGTCCGCGGCGCGAAGGCGCTCGACCCCTGGGACGCCGGCTTCTACGCCGACCGCGTGAAGGCGGAGCAGTACCGCTTCGACGCGCAGGCGGCCCGGCCGTACTTCGAGACCGGCCGCGTGATCCAGGGCGTGCTCGACGTCACCGGCAGGCTCCTCGACCTCAGCTACCGCCCGGTCGAGGGCGCCCGCACCTGGCACGGCGACGTCCGGACCTACGACGTGGTCGCGGGGCCGTCCTTCGGCCCGCGCGGCGGCCAGGTCATCGGCCGCATCTACCTCGATCTCCACCCGCGCGAGGGCAAGTACAAGCACGCGGCCCAGTTCACCCTCGTCTCGGGCCAGGCCGGCCGCCGCCTCCCCGAGGGCGCGCTCCTCTGCAACTTCCCGCGTCCGGGCGGCGACGGCCCCGCGCTGATGGAGTACTCCGACGTCACGACGCTCTTCCACGAGTTCGGCCACCTCGTGCACCACGTGCTCGGCGGCAACACCCGCTGGGCGGCGAACTCGGGCGTCCGCACCGAGTGGGACTTCGTCGAGGCGCCGTCGCAGATGCTCGAGGAGTGGGCGCGCGACCGGGGCGTGCTCCAGGGCTTCGCGCGGCACGTGAAGACCGGCGAGCCCATCCCGGCGAGGATGGTCGAGCAGCTCCGCGCGGCGAACGAGTTCGGCAAGGCCGTGGGCGTGCGCCGCCAGATGTTCCTCGCGGCGACGAGCCTGCACCTGCACGACCGCGACCCGCACGGCCTCGACACGACCGCTGCGGTCGCCGACCTCCAGACCCGCTACTCGCCCTACCCGTACGTGCCGGGCACCTACTTCCAGGCGTCGTTCGGGCACCTCAACGGCTACAGCGCCGCGTACTACACGTACATGTGGTCGCTCGTGATCGCGAAGGACCTCTTCAGCGCTTTCCCGGAGAAGGACCTCTTCGACCCGGCGACGGCCGCGCGCTACCGCAGGAGCGTGCTCGAGCCCGGCGGCGGCGCGCCGGCGGCGGAGCTCGTGACCGCGTTCCTGGGCCGCCCGTACGGCTTCGCGGCGTACGAGGCCTGGCTCGCGAGGTGAGGCGAGGCCCCGTGGCGGCGCTCGATCTCTGGTTCGACCACGCCTCGACCTACTCCTACGTCGCCGCCGAGCGGATCGGGCCGCTCGCGGCGGCGGCCGGCGTGGAGGTGCGCTGGCGGCCGTTCCTGCTCGGGCCGCTCTTCACCGAGCAGCTCGGCATCAAGGACTCTCCCTTCAACGCGAACCCGGTGCGGGGCCGGTACATGTGGCGCGATCTCGAGCGGCTCTGCGCGAAGCACGGCATCCCTTGGCGGCGGCCCTCCGCGTTCCCGCGGAACGGGCTCCTCGCGGCGCGGGTGGGCTGCGCCGCGCCGGACGCGCCGTGGGCGCCCGCGTTCCACCGGGCCATCCTCCGCGCGAACTTCGCCGAGGACCGGGACATCGCCGACCCGGCGCTCGTGCGCGAGGTGCTCGACGGGCTCGGGCTCGACGGCGCGGCGCTCGTCGCGCGCGCGGGCGAGCCGGAGGTGAAGCAGGCGCTCCGGGAGCGCGGCGAGGAGGCGCGCCGGCTCGGGCTCTTCGGCGCGCCCTCGCTCGTGGTGGACGGCGAACTCTTCTTCGGCCAGGACCGGCTCGAGGACGCGCTCGCCGCTCGGCCCCGGGCGCCCTGAGGTGCGCCAGCACCGAAGCCGGGGGTGGGCACGCTCGCCCCCGGCGCGCCGGGGGGCCCCTACAGCTCGAGCAGGATGCGCTCGGGGTCCTCGACGACCTCCTTCACCTTCACGAGGAAGCCGACCGCCTCGCGGCCGTCGATGATCCGGTGGTCGTACGAGAGCGCCACGTACATCATCGGCCGCACCACGACCTGGTCGCCGTCGCCGACCACCGCGCGCTTCTCGATCTTGTGGAGGCCGAGGATGCCGGACTGCGGCGGGTTGAGGATGGGGGTCGAGAGGAGCGACCCGTAGATGCCGCCGTTCGAGATCGTGAACGTGCCGCCCGCGAGGTCGGCCATCTCGATCTTGTTGTCGCGCGCCTTCTTGCCGAGCGCCCCGATGGTCTTCTCGATCTCGGCGAAGGACATCGCGTCGGCGTCGCGGACGACCGGGACGACGAGCCCCTTCCCGCCGCCGACCGCGACCCCGATGTCGTAGTGGTCCTTGTAGACCACCGCGTCGCCGCGGACCTCGGCGTTCACCGACGGGAAGGCGCGGAGCCCCTCGATGGCCGCCTTCACGAAGAAGGACATGAAGCCGAGCTTCACCCCGTGCTTCTCGAGGAAGGCCGGGCCGTGCTTCTCGCGGAGCGCCATCGCCCGCGACATGTCGATCTCGTTGAAGGTCGTGAGGATGGCCGCGGTGGACTGCGCCTCGAGGAGGCGGCGGGCCACCGTGCGGCGGAGCGGCGACATCGGCACCGAGCGCTCGCGGGCGCCGACGGCGACGCTCGCGCGGGCGCCGGCGGGGGCCGCAGGGGCCGGCGCGAGGGCGCGGATCACGTCCTCCTTGCGGACGGTGCCGGTGGGGCCGGGCTCGGCGGCGACCCCGTGCTCGGCCATCATGCGGCGGGCGGAGGGCGTCGCGCGAGGGTGAGGCGCAGGAGCAGATGAAGGAGCAGGAGCGGGAGAAGCAGAAGCGGAAGGAGAAGCCGTGGCTGAAGCCGATCCCGATGCCGCTGCTGCCGCCGGGGCGCCGTTGGCCTTGGGGGCGGGGGCGGGGGGAGCCTTCGCGGCGGCGGCGCCCTCCTCGATCTCGCCCACGGCCTCGCCGACGGCGACGGTGTCGCCGGGCTGCTTCAGGATCTTCCGCAGCACGCCGGCGGCCGGCGCGGGGACGGCGACGGTCGCCTTCTCGCTCTCGACCTCGACGACCGGCTCGTCGGCCGCGACGGCGTCGCCCTCCTTCTTGAGCCACTGGCCGACCGTGGCCTGGGTGATCGACTCGCCCAGCGACGGGACCTTCAGGATGGCAGGCATGGTGTTCTAGCGCTCCTGGGCGGCGGCGCGCCCGGTGTGGAGCCTGGAGACGGGCTCGCCCAGCGCCTCGCGCACGAGCTGCTCCTGCTCCAGCTTGTGACGGGTGGCGGACCCCGCGGCCGGGCTCGCCGACGGCGCGCGCCCGACGAGCTCGAGGCGCGACGGCAGCCGCGGCGAGAGGTGGCGGTCCACGTGATCCCAGGCCCCCATGTTCGACGGCTCCTCCTGCGACCACACGAGCTCGACGCCCGGGCGGAACCGTCCGATCGCATCCAGGACCCCGGCGACGTCGAGCGGGTACAGCTGCTCCACCCGCACGACCGCGACGTGCTCGGCCTTCTGCGCCGCGCGCGCCGCGACGAGGTCGTAATACAGCTTTCCGGAGCAGAGCACCACCCGCGTGACGGTCCGTGGATCCGCCGCGTCGTCGGGCAGCACCGCGCGGAAGCCGCCGCTCGCGCACTCGGCGATCGGCGAGACCGCGGCCGGGTGGCGGAGCAGGCTCTTCGGCGACATCACGACGAGGGGCTTGCGCCACTGGGAGCGCACCTGGCGGCGCAGCGCGTGGAAGTACTGCGCCGGCGTGGTGAGGTTCACGACCCGCCAGTTCTCGCCGACCGAGAGCTCGAGGAACCGCTCCAGGCGGGCCGAGCTGTGCTCCGGCCCCTGCCCCTCCATGCCGTGCGGGAGCAGCAGCACGAGCCCGGAGAGCCGGTTCCACTTCTGCTCACCGGAGGAGAGGAACTGGTCGATGATGACCTGCGCCCCGTTCACGAAGTCGCCGAACTGCGCCTCCCAGATCGTGAGCGCGTCCGGCATCTCGAGCGAGTAGCCGTACTCGAAGCCGAGCGCGGCCGCCTCGGAGAGGAGCGAGTCGCGGATCTCGACCGGGCCCTGGCCGGCGTGCAGGTGCGAGAGCGGCGAGTACGGGATGCCCGACTCGACGTCGTTGAGCACCGCGTGGCGGTGGCTGAACGTGCCGCGGCGGACGTCCTGGCCCACGAGGCGGACCCGGGTGCCCTCCCACGCGAGCGTGCCGAGCGCGAGCGCCTCGCCCATGGCCCAGTCGAGCGGCTTCTCGCCGAGGGCCATCTGCGCGCGGGTCTCGATCACCTTCGCGAGCTTCGGGTGGACGCGGAAGCCCTGCGGCACCGTGGTGAGAAGCTTCCCGACCGACCTCAGCTGCTCGAGGGCCACCGCGGTGACCGCGTCGTCCTTCGCGATGTGGCCGCCCTTGAAGTCCTTCCAGAACCCGCCCATCGACTGGCCGGCGGGCTGCGCGGCCTGCTTCGCCGAGACCTGGTACGCCTCCTCGAGCTGCGCGCGGTGGCGGGCGACGATCGCGTCGGCGTCGGCCTGCGGGAGGACGCCCTCCTTCGCGAGCTTCTCGGCGAGGAGCGCCTTCAGCGTCGGGCGGCGCGAGATGGCGCGGTACATCACCGGCTGCGTGAACGACGGCTCGTCGCCCTCGTTGTGGCCGTGGCGGCGGTAGGCCCAGAGGTCGATCACCACGTCGCGGTGGAAGCGCTGGCGGAAGTCGACCGCGAGCAGCACCGCCTGGGCGATGGCCTCGAGGTCCTCCCCGTTCACGTGCAGCACGGGGATCTGCAGCATCCGGGCGGGACCGGTGCAGTACGTCGTCGAGCGCGCGTCGCGAGGCGAGGTCGTGAAGCCGACCTGGTTGTTGACGATGACGTGGATGGTGCCGCCGACGCCGTACGCCTCGAGCTCCGACATCTGGAGCGCCTCGGCGACGATACCCTGGGCCGCGAACGCCGCGTCGCCGTGCACGAGCACCGGCAGCGAGCGGATGCGGTCGAGGTCGCGGTAGCGGTCCTGCTTCGCGCGGACCCGGCCCTGGACCACGGTGTTGATCCACTCCAGGTGGGAGGGGTTGAAGCCGAGGGAGAGGTGGACGAGCACGCCGTCCGGCGTCTCCCGGTCGGAGGAGTAGCCGAGGTGGTACTTCACGTCGCCGCCGGCGGCGTTGATGATCGCCTGGTCGCGGAACTCCGCGAAGATGTCCTTCGCGGGCTTGCCCATCACGTTCGCGAGCACGTTGAGCCGCCCGCGGTGCGCCATGCCGACGACGACGTTGCGCACGCCGTGGCCGACCGCGCGGTCGACGAGGAGCTCGAAGAGCGGCAGCACGCCCTCGGCGCCCTCGACGCTGAAGCGCTTCGCGCCGAGGAACCGGGTCGCGACGAACTGCTCGAAGCCCTCGGCCTCCACGACCTTCTCGAAGAGCTTCCGCTTCACGTCCGGCGGCAGCGTGATCCGGTTCCGCGTGCGCTCCATCCGCTGCTCGAGCCAGCGGCGGAGCTCCTGATCGTGCATGTGGGCGAGCTCGACGCCCAGCGTGCGGCAGTACGTCTCCTCGAGCCGCGCGACGAGCTCCTTGAGCGTGAGGTCGCCCTGGCCGTCGGGGTCGGAGCAGCGGCGGTCGAGGTCGGCCTCCGAGAGGCCGAACCCGGAGAGCGTGAAGCGCTCGGCCCGGCCGACGAGGCCGAGCGGGTCGAGGTCGGCGCGCAGGTGGCCGTAGTCGCGGTAGGTCTGGACGAGCTGGCTCACCTTCGCCTGGAAGGCGGCGTCCGGACCGGCCGAGGCGGGGCCGGCGAGCGCGGTCGCGGCGCCGTCGAGCGGGCGCCGCGGGAACGCCTCGGGCGCGGGGGCCGTCCCGGGCGCCGCGGGCAGCGCGGCGAAGTAGCGGCGCCACGCCTCGTCGACGCGGCTGGGATCGGCGAGCCACTCGTAGTACAGCGTCTCGACGAACCCGAGGTTCGAGGGGTCCGGCACGGCAGCGGGGAGGTCGTTCGCGGACGACATGCGGCCCGTCTATGTAACCTGGCGCGACGCGGCGGGCGAGCATCGAAGCCGCTGGATCTCGCCCGCCTCCACGTCGCCCCCGAAGGCGATACCGGTCGACGACCGGGTCAACGCGGGTGCGGCGCTCGCGCGCGCCCGGCGTGGCGAGGGGCTCGCCTACACGGGCGACTTCCAGAACGCGCGCCAGCTGCTCGCCGCCCTCGTCCGGAGGCTCGCCCCCAAGCACCCGCCGCGCGGCGACCCCCGCGCCCGCTTCCTCGCCGAGCGGCGCCAGCGCGCCCTCGAGCACGAGGTGCTCAACCGGCTGCTCATCCCCATCGGGGGCGGGTACGAGATACCCCTCCGGAGGGCCCCCGACTGCGGCGAGGCGCTCCGCGAGGCCCTCGGACCGCCGCCCGGCGAGGAGGCGCTCCTCCCGCTGCGCGAGCTCCTCGGGATGATCGGCGCGCACGAGTGGCGGCGGCGCGGGGTCGAGGTCGCCGCCCTCGGCGGCGCGCGGCTCCACCCGCACTACGGCGTCTTCGCGCCGGTGCGCGCCGAGCACGTCGACCTCGTCGCGGCGGCCGCCGCGGAGCGGACCCTCGCCGGCAAGGCCGCGCTCGACGCGGGCACGGGCACCGGCGTGCTCGCGTTCGTGCTCGCACGGGCGGGCGCGCGCGTCGTCGCGACCGACCTCGAGGCGCGCGCGGTGGCCTGCGCGCGCGAGGGCGCGGCGGCGCTCGGGCTCGCGGACGCGGTGCAGGTGGTCGAGGCCGACCTCTTCCCGCCCGGCGACGCCCGCTACGACCTCGTCGTCTCGAACCCGCCGTGGCTGCCGGGCGAGGCGGCCTCGCCGCTCGAGCGCGCCATCTACGATCCCGGCGGCGCGTTCCTCTCGCGGCTCCTCGCCGCGCTGCCCGCGCGGCTCGCGCCCGGCGGCGAGGCGTGGATCGTGCTCTCGGACCTCGCGGAGCTCCTGGGCCTGCGCCCCGCCGGCGACGTCGAGCGGCTCGCCGCCGCCGCGGGGCTGCGCGCCGAGGTGCTCCGCGAGGCGCGCCCCTCGCACCCGCGGGCGAAGGACCGCGGCGACCCCCTCTTCGACGTCCGGTCGAGGGAGCGTACGCTCCTCTGGCGCGTCCGCGCGCAGCCGGTTACCTGAAGCCGTCCGGAGGGGAGGCCCCGCTGAACGACGTCGCCGTCGAGATCCTCGTCATCCTCGCGCTCGTGGTCGTGAACGGCCTGTTCTCGGGCGCCGAGATCGCGGTGGTCGCGCTCCGTCGCACGCGGCTCGCGCAGCTCGTCGAGGAGGGCCGGCCCGCCGCCCGCGCGGCGCAGCGGCTGCGGGCGCAGCCCGAGGCGTTCCTCGCGACCGTCCAGATCGGCATCACGGTCGTGGGCGCGACGGCGGCGGCCTTCGGCGGCGCGTCGCTCGCGAAGCGGCTCGAGCCGGTCATCGGCGCCGTGCCCGCCGCCGCGCCCTACGCGGGGGAGCTCGCGCTCGGGCTCGTGGTCGCGCTCGTCTCCTACCTCTCGCTCGTGCTCGGCGAGCTCGTCCCGAAGTCGCTCGGCCTGCGCGCCTCCGAGCGGTACGCGCTCCTCGCCGCGCAGCCGCTCCTCGCGCTCTCGACGCTGGCGCGGCCGCTCGTCTGGCTCCTCACCGCGTCCTCGAACGTCGTGCTCCGCCCCTTCGGCGACCGCACCACCTTCACCGAGGCCCGGCTGTCGGTCGAGGAGATCGAGCAGCTCGTCGACGAGGCGGGCCGCGCCGGCACGCTCGACCCGCCCACCGCGGAGATCACCGCCCGCGCCCTCGCCTTCCGCGACCTCACCGCGCAGGACGTGATGGTGCCCCGCGCGCGCATCGTGGGGCTGCCGCGGGACGCCTCGCAGGACGAGCTCCGCCAGCGGCTGCTCGAGGAGGGGCGCTCGCGGATGCCCGTGTACGGGGAGACGCTCGACGACGTGGTCGGCTACGTCCTCGCGAAGGACCTCGCCGTGATGGCGTACGAGAAGCACCTCATCGTGCTCGCCGACATCGTCCGCCCGGTGCACTTCGTGCCCGCGTCCGCGAAGGCCGCGAACGTGCTCCGCGAGCTGCAGCGCCGGCGCACCCAGCTCGCGATCGTCGTCGACGAGCACGGCGGCGTGGCCGGGATGGTCACGCTCGAGGACCTCGTCGAGGAGCTCGTGGGCGAGATCGTCGGCGAGGCGGAGGAGCCCGAGCCCCTGCTCCGCCGGGAGCCCGGCGGCACCGCGCTCGTGCGCGGCGACGCGCCGATCCGCGAGGTGAACCGCGAGCTCGGGACCGAGCTGCCGGAGGGCGAGGGCTACACCACGGTGGCCGGCCTGTGCATCTCGCTCGCCGGGGCGGTGCCGGAGCGCGGCCAGAAGCTCAAGGCGCCGGAGGGCACCGAGATCGAGGTGGTCGAGGCGACGCCGCGGCTCGTGCGGTTGCTCAGGCTGCGGCCTCCCGCGCCGGAGGCCGGCCCGAAGGGACCGCCGCTCACGCCTTGAGCTTCCCCCGCGCCCGGAAGTCCTCGAGCGTGTCGCGCAGGATCTCCTCGAGCGGCCGGATCCGGTACCCGAGCTCGCGCTCCGCCTTCGCCGACGACACGAAGGTGTAGAGCGCCGCGGCGCGGGTGAGGTCGCGGGTCACCGCCGCGCGGCCGCCCGCGAGCTTCGCGACGAGCTCCTGCAGGCCGGCCGCGGCCCACGCGACCCGGAACGGCAGGCGCGGCGGCGGCTTCACGCCGGCGAGCGCGCAGACCTTCGGCACGAACTCCGACATCCGCAGGTTGTGGCCGCCGAGGAGGTACGCCTCGCCGGGCCGGCCGCGTACGAGCGCCTCGGCGTGCGCCGCCGCGACGTCGCGCACGTCGCAGAAGGACGCGCCGCCCTCGACCCACGCCGGGATGCGGCCGCGCGCGAAGGCGAGCACGGTGGACGCCGACGAGCCGTGCACGTCGCCCGGGCCGAGCACGTAGGCGGGGCGGAGCGCGACCACCTCGAGCCCGCGCGCGCCGAACGCGAGCGCCGCACGCTCCCCGTGGAGCTTGGACGTGAAGTACGGGATCCCGAGCGCCTCGGCGTTGCCGGGCGTCGCCTCGTCGCGGACCTCGGGCGTCCGGGTGCCGCCCATCGCCGCCGTGGAGGAGGTCACGACCGCCCTGCGGACCCCGGCCCGGACCGCGGCGCCGAGCACCGCCTCGACGCCCGCGACGTTCGTGCGCGAGAGCTCCGCCGCGCCGTGCTGGCCGATGGTCGCGATGCCCGCGACGTGCACGACGGCGTCGCAGCCGCGGAGCGCCGCCTCGAGCGCCGCGGCGTCGTCGAGCTCGCCGCGGAGGACCGCCGCGCCGGGGGGCAGCCGCGAGACGTCGGACGAGGCGCGGGCGAACACGCGCAGCGCCGAGCCGCGGGCGGAGAGCTCGCGGGCGACCGCCGCGCCGACGAGGCCGGTCGCGCCGGTGACGAGGACGGTGCTCCTGGAGAACGCGGTGGGCACGGACCCGTTGTACCGGATCCGGCCTGCGGTGGGGCGGCTACAGGTCGAGCACGAGCGCCGGATCGACGGCGGCGCGCGCGCGGGCCGCGCCGCCCGCGCCCGGATGGCCCGGCGGGAGCCGCTCGGCGCGCTGATGGACCGGCGGGTGCCCGTCGGGGAGGCCGGCGCTCTCCTCGGCCCCGTACCCGGGCAGCGGCGGATGGCCCGGCGGCAGCTGGAACGCGTGGCCCTGCGGCGCGGCGCCTTCGCGCTCCTCGAGGTACGGGCACTCCGCGCCGGAGGACGCCGGCTCGGCGACGAACCAGGCGTGCCGGGCGGGCGCCGCCGCGTGGACCGGACGCGAGGCGAGGCCCGCGAGCGTCAGCGCGGACAGCACGAGGAAGGCGGCGACGATGGGTCCACGGATCATGAGGGCCTCCGGGGCGGCTCTCGACCGCCCACGGAGATCGATGTAAGCGCGGCCTCGCCGCCGCGCCTGCCCGCCCTGCCGTTCTCCGTGCCCCCTTCAGGGTCGGAAGCGCCGCTCGATCCGATCGCGCAGGAGCTCGAGGAGCTCCTCGGAACCGGGCGAACCGGTCGATTCGACCCGGAGATCGTCGCGGCCTGCCAGGCGCGTCCCGGGGCCGAGGGGGCCGTCCTCGCCGGAGATGGCGACCTCGGACGGCGCGAGCTCGAGCTCGTACGGGCCGAGGTACAGCTCCGCGAACCGGCGGCGCAGCTCGGCGGCGGTGAGCGCCTCCTCCTCGGCGGGCGTCATCCCGAAGCCGATGGACGTGCCCGCGAGCTCGGCGGTGACCTCCGCCACGAGCCCGAGCCGGAGCGCGTGCGGGAACAGCGCCTCCTGGCCGTCGACCTCGCCGTAGCGCCAGTAGCTCCGGAGCACGTGCCCGCACGCCGCGCACGCGAGGCCGTGCCGCTCGTCGAGGCCGCGCGTCCGGTAGAGGTGGAGCGCCGGCCCGCGCGCCTTGCATGCGGGGCACGCCTGCTCGGGCCCGAGCGCGGCCAGCACCTCGCGGGCGATCGCCGCGACCGCCTCGCCCTCGAGCCCGATCCGTACGCCCGCGCCGAGCTCGGCGTCGGCGAGCTGCACGCCGGCGAGCACGCCGTCGCCCTGCACGCGCGCGCCGACCTGGAGGCCCTGCGGGAGCCGCCCGAGCGCGCGGGCGAGGTCGGGCGCGCCCGGCCACGCGGCGCGCAGCCGGTCCCAGGTGGCGGACCACGCCGCCGCCGTCGCGAGCGCCTCCGGCGGGCGCCCGCCGGCCTCCTCCGCGAAGAACGCGAGCAGCGCGAGCGCCGCCTCCCACGGGGCCGCGGCGGCCTGGTCCTCGAGCCGCCGCGCGAGCTCGCGCGCCGCCGCCGTCGCCCTCCGCCGCTCGAGCCGCGCCGCGCCCGCCCGGACGAGCTCGTCCTCCCGGAGCGGGTCGAACGCCCGCCGCGTCCCGGTGGGTCCCCGCCTCGCGATGTCCGCCATGGCCGCCGTCCTCGCGCGCGACACCTCGCGCGCCGCCTTGTCGAGCCGCCCGAGCCGGACGAGCGCGTCGGCCCAGGCGGCGGCGATCTCCTCGTCGAGCTCCTCGCGCGTCGCGGCGAAGAGGTCGCCCCCCTCCTCCGCGCGGCGCCGCGCCTCCTCCCGGAGGCGGAACGTGTCGCTCCGCCGCAGCCGGTCGCGCTCGCGCGCGAGCGACGAGGCGAAGCGCGCCATCGCCGCCGTGCGCCGCTCGAGGTGCAGGCGCCGCTCCTCCGGCGACACCTCGCCGGGCGGCTCGCCCGCGCCCAGCCGCTCGGCCATCACCTCGAGCGCCGTGAGGTCGCGCCGCGCCCACGCCGCGTTCACCTTCGCCATGAGCTCGCCGAGCCGCGCGCGCTCGGCGTCGTCACCGGCGAGGTCCGGGTGCAGGAGCCGGGCGAGCCGGCGGTACACGCGCTTCGCGCGGACCTCGAGCGGCTCGACCGCGGGGGCGGCCTCTTCCGCCGCCGGGGGCGCCGCCGGGCGCGTGGGGCGCGGCGGGCGGGCGCCTCCGGCGCCCCGGGGTTTGCCCGGGCCGGGGCCAGGGGAGCCGCCTCGCGGGGCGCGCTTCCTCGCGGCCGCGGCGGCCGGCCGCCGCCGCGCGCCGCGGGCCGGCCGGGGCGCGGGCTCGCCGGCCTGGTTCCGGCGCGCGAGCGCGAGGAGCGCCTCCTCGAGCCGGCGCAGGCGCGACACCACCCGCTCCGCCCCGGTGAGCTCGGCGTGGAGGTCGCCGACCGCGCGCTCGTAGCGGCGCGCGAAGTCGGCGAGCTCGGCGGAGAGCGCCTCGACCTCGAGGTCGAGCGCGGTCACCTCCTCCACCGCGGCGCGCAGGCGCGCCTCGGCCTCCGCGGCAGGGTCCGCCCCGCCGGCCGGGCCAGGCCCGCGCACGAGGGCGCGGCGCGCGCTGAGCTCCTTCGACATCCGCCCGGTTCTACCACCGGGTCGCGAAGGACCCGAAACAGGCGTCCGCCCGCACCCCGGGCCGCAGCCCCCTCACCCACGCGGCGCCACGCCTCGCCCCGTCCGGCACCATCCCGCGCGGGCCGGGCGGTGCGCACGATGGTCTCCCGGAGGACGAACCCATGACCGCGCTCCACGAGGCGCTCCGCTCGCTCGCCGTGCTGGACCCGGGGGCGGTCGTCGAGGCCATCGAGCCGCTCGCCGACGCCACCGGCGCCACCTCCGAGAAGGCGATGGGGTACGGCGAGCCGATGAAGGTGGTGCTGCGCGAGCCCGGCGGCGGCAAGCGCACGCTCGTGTTCCACACCCTCTCGCGCAACGAGTTCGGCCACGACCGCCGCGCCGACCGGCTCGACGGCGCGCTGCTCGCGTACGACACCTTCTCGCAGCTGCCGCGGCACGTGCGGCCGGTCGACGTCGGCACCGTCACGGCCGACGGCCGCCTGCACTCGCTCCGCGAGGCCGGCGAGGCCTACCTCGTCACCGAGTGGGCCGAGGGCGACCTCTACGTGGAGGACCTCCGCCGCATCGCCCGCGAGGGCGAGGTGCACGCGCAGGATCACGCCCGCGTCGACGCGCTCGCCCGCTATCTCGCGCAGCTGCACCAGGGGAAGCTCGACGACCGGGTCGCGTGGCGGCGCGCGGTGCGCGACCTCGTCGGCCACGGCGAGGGCGTCTTCGGGATCCTGGACGCCTGGCCCGACGACTTCGCCGGCGTCGACCCCGCGCGCCTGCGGCGCATCGAGGAGCGGTGCCTCGCGTACCGGTGGCGCCTCCGGCCGCTCGACCGCAGGCTCTCGCGCACGCACGGCGACTTCCACCCGTTCAACGTGGTCTTCCTCCCCTGCCGCCCGGGCGAGGAGCACACCCACTTCGCGCTCCTCGACGCCTCCCGCGGCGGCCGCGGCGATCCCGCCGACGACGTGACGGCGCTGACGGTGAACTTCCCGTTCCTCGCGGTCGCCTCCGGGGCGCCCGGCGCCTGGCGCGCGCTCGGCGGGCTCTGGCACCGCTTCTGGGACCGCTACCTCGCGATGAGCAACGACCACGAGGTGCTCGAGGTGGCGCCGCCGTTCTGGGCCTGGCGCTGCCTCGTCGTCGCGACGCCTCGCTTCTACCCGAAGCTCCCCCGGGCGGCCCGCGAGGTGATGATCCGGCTCGCCGAGGCTGCGCTCGAGGCGGGCCGGCTCGAGCTCGACCTGCCGGACCGCGTGCTCGGGTCGGCCCCGTGACCGCCGGGGCGGTGGTCTGGGTCACCGGGCTGCCGTCCGCCGGCAAGTCCACGTTCGCGCGCGCGCTGCACGATCGGCTGCGCGCGCGGGGTGCACCGTCGCTCGTGCTCGACGGCGACGAGGTCCGCGCCGCCCTCTCGCCCACCCCCGGCTACGGCGAGGAGGCGCGCGAGGCCTTCTACGCGACCCTCGCCGATCTCGCGGCCCTGCTCGCGGGCCAGGGGCTCGTCGTGCTCGTGGCCGCCACGGCGAACCGCCGGGCCTACCGCGCGCGGGCGAGGGCGCGAGCCCTCCGGTTCGTCGAGGTGTTCGTGGACGTGCCCGCCGAGGTCTGTGCGTCCCGGGACCCCAAGGGCCTCTGGTCGGCGGCGCGGGCGGGCCACGCGCCCAGGCTGCCGGGCGCCGGCGCGGACTACGAGCGCCCCGAGCGCGCCGACGTGGTCGCGCGCGGCGGCGAGGACGCCGCGGCGCTCGAGGCGGCCCTCGCGCTCGTGTAGGGGCCCGCGGGCTACCGGAGCGCGACGCGGGCGCGGTCGCGGAAGAGGAAGCCCTGCACGAAGTCGAAGCCGAGGTCGCGGGCGAGCACGAACTCGGCCGTCGTCTCGACGCCCTCCATGACCGAGCGGGCGCCCGTCTCCGTGCACATCCGGACGAGCGCCTGGACGAGCGCGCGGGAGCGCGGGTGGCCCATGCGCGGGAGGAGCGAGCGGTCGAACTTCAAGACCTCGGCGTCGGCGATCGCGTCGAAGGAGAGGAGCCCGTTCGCGGCGCCGACGTCGTCGAGCGCGACGGCGATCTGCCGGCCGCGGAGCGCGCTGATCATCGTCTGCGAGCGCACGGCGTCGGCGGTGGCCATCGCCTCGGTCACCTCGACGACGATCTTCTTCGCCGACGAGGAGAAGAGCGCGAGGAACGGGTTGCGGTGGCGGTCGCCGGCGCGGGACCAGCTGTCGGGGTCGAGGTTCACGAACAGGGCCGCGTTGGGCGCGTGCTCGACCTGGTGGAGCTTCAGCGTGAGCTCGGCGCGCAGGAGGAGCGCCGGGTCGGCGTGCAGCACCGAGAAGACGCGCGACGGCGCGATCTCGCGGCCGTCGCGGCGGCGGAAGCGCGCCAGCGCCTCGAACGCGGCGGTGCGCCCGGTGCGGGCGTGCACGAGCGCCTGGTACTCGGTGAAGAAGCGGCCCTGGTCGAGGATCGCGCGCGCCTCGGCGAGATCGAGCCGGCCGCCCTGGCGCGGGGGCGCCTCGCCGAAGGGATCCGCCGGCGGCGCCGGCGCGTCGGCGGGCGCGATGGCCGGGACGATGGCGAGCCTGCGGGGCAGGGACGCCCGCCGCTCTCCGAAGCCTTCGTCGCTCACGCCCACGCTGCCCACCCCACCCGTCTCGGTGTCGAGACCCGCACCCCGGCGGGCCGGCACAGCCGCCGCCCGCCCGCCTGCCTCCCTGACGACCTTTCCTTACACTCTGCCACCGGGTCAGCGATACCGCCAGTAAGCGATGCCGCGGATTCTCCTGGTGGATCCGCCGGTGCGGTCACTCGATGGAGGTGACTCCAACGCGGGTATAGCGCGCGCGGAGCCACGCGGCCAGAAACGCGCCGGGCGGGACGGTCGAGTCCCGCGGCGCGAGGGCGGCGCGAGGCGGCCTAACGGGCCCAGATCCCGATGATCGTCGCGAGCGCGAAGCCGGCCCACAGCACCGCGAGGAGCGGGAGCAGCGGGGCGGCCGGGCGGGCGACGGCGCGGGCGGTGAGCGGACGGACGGAGCGCATGAGAGGCCCGTAACGGCCGGCCGCCCGCCCCGCAACCGCTCGAGGCGTCCTCACCCCTTCATGTCGGCGAACCCGTCCTCACGGTACGCCCGGGCGAGGATCGAGATGGGGTGGAGCGGCTTCTTGCCGGCGTGCTGCTGGAACTGCAGCGCCGCGAGGGGGCAGTCGGTGGCCCAGATCTCCGCCTCGGCCGCCTTCATCCCCTCGAAGGCCTTCTTGCCGATGCGGGCCGAGGGCTCGAAGCCCTCGACCTTCATCGCGTAGGTGCCGTCGTGGCCGGAGCACTCGATGACGCTCGCCGCGATGGTGGTGTCGGGGATCTTGCGGAGGAGGTCGCGGCCCTTGAAGCCGATGCCCTGCGCGCGCAGGTGGCAGGGCGCGTGGTACGCGATCTTTCCGCCCGGGATCCGCGACTTGAAGTCGGTCGAGAAGCGCGGCTCGTTCCGGAGCGAGAAGATGTACTCGGAGACGTCGTTGACCGCGGCGGCGAGCTTCGTGGCGCGCGCGCGGTCCGGGCCTTCGAGGAGGTGGGGCCACTCGCGGCGCATCATCATCGAGCAGGTCGGGTTGACGACCAGGATCTTCGCGCCCTTCTCGACGTACGGCATGAGGAGGTCGAGGTCCTGGTGCGCCTGGCGGCGGAGCTGGCCGAGGTTGCCCGCCTCCCAGGCCGGCATGCCGCAGCAGGCGAGCCCCTTCACGACCCGCACGTCGACGCCGCACTTCTGGAGGACGAAGAGCGCGTCCTTCCCGATGTCGACCTCGTTGTGCTGCACGAAGCAGGTCTGGAAGAGCACCGCCTCGCCCCCCGGCTCCGGCTTCACGTAGCCCGCGCCGTCGGCCCAGGCGTCGAACGCCTGCATCGAGAAGTCCGGCAGGAGCTTCTCGCGGTGCACGCCGATGGTCTTCTCCATCAGGACGCGCAGCGGCCTCGAGCGGTTGGCGACGTTCGCCATGCCGAGCGAGAGGCGGGCCATCTTGCCCGCCGTGTCGGGGTCGTTGAGGACGCGCATCTGCAGGGTGGGCGCGCGGTCCTTGCGCTCCACCGCGTTGTAGCGGTGCACGAGCGCGGGGAAGTCGAGCATGTACTCGTGCTTGTCGCGCGGGGTGTACGGGCACTGCACCTCGCACAGCTTGCACTGGAAGCACGCGTCCATCACCTCGCGCGTCTCGGCGCGGGTGAGCTTCGTGACGTCGCCCTCGTGGCGGTCGTCGATGAACGAGAACAGCTTCGGGAAGCTGTCGCAGTACTTGAAGCACATCCGGCAGCCGTGACAGATCTCGAAGGCCCGGGTGACCTCCCCCTGCACCGCGGCCTCGTCCCAGTACTGCGGCTCGGTCGGATCGTAGGAGAGGCCGGGGGTCGGCTTGTAGCTGATGTTCTTCTCGCTCATGTCGGCTCCACCTTTAGACAGTGTCTAAACCCGGCGCAACCGAAACATCGTGCCCCCGCCTGCCCGGCCAGGTGGAGGGCTCACCTGGGTACCCCGGTGCGCGCCCGCGCGCGGGTGTCCACGGTGGGTGACGGGGCCGGACAGCGACCGCCGGTCGGGGTTCGTTGCGCTCACGCACCGGCATTTTGCACCGGCCGGGGCTCGACCGCGGCGGGCGCGGCCTTACGTTCGCGCCATGACCGCCACCGACGCGAGCCGCCGCCCCGGGCACGACATCGACGCCCTGTTCCACGAGCGCTGGTCTCCCCGTGCCTTCTCCGAAGCCGAGATCTCGGCGGAGACGCTGGAGGGCCTCTTCGAGGCGGCCCGCTGGGCGCCCTCCGCGATGAACGCCCAGCCCTGGCGCTTCGTGTGGGCGCGGCGGGGCACGCCGGCCTTCGACCGCCTCCTCGCCACGCTCGCCCCGGCCAACCAGGCCTGGGCGCACCGCGCCGCGGCCCTCGTCGCGCTCGCGTCCGCCGAGACCCTCTCGATCGCGGACCAGGGGGCGGTGCCGTCGGCGAGCCACGCGTTCGACGCCGGCGCCGCCTGGGCGCAGCTCGCGCTCCAGGCCCACCTGTGGGGCTGGGGCACCCACGCGATCGGCGGCTTCGATCGCGCCGCGGCCGCCGAGGCCGTCGGCCTCCCGCCCGCGCACCGGCTGGAGGTCGTGATCGCGATCGGGCGCCGCGGCGATCCGGAGACGCTGCCCGCGTGGGCGAAGGCGCGCGAGCGGCCGAACGGCCGCCGGCCCGTGTCGGAGCTCGCGTTCGAGGGCAGGTTCCCGGGGCGGTGAGGAGGGCCTCAGCGTGCCCGGCCAGCGGCCGCGCACGAGACGCCGAGGCAGAGCGCGGCGCACGCGACGCCGGCCTGCGAGCGGGCGCCGAGGGCGAGCGCGACGAAGCCCGCGATCCCCAGGCCGACGAGGACGACGTCGCGGGTCCGGGAGGCGCCGGCCTTCCAGGGGAGCAGCCCGGCCACGAGCGCCGCGACCGCGGCGCCGGTCGCCGCGGCGGGCGCCGAGAGGATGGAGGCCACGACCTCGTCCGGCCGGGACCCGAGGATCGCGAGCGCGACGAGCACCGCGCCCGAGGCGCCGGCGAGGACCGCCCCGGCCGCGGCGTCCTTCGCGCGGCGCGCGCCCTCGGACGGCCCCGGGGACGCGAGGTCGACCACGTGCTCGACCGCCGTGTTGGCCGCCTCGAGCGCCACCACGAGGGCGACGCAGAGGAGCAGGAGCGCGCGCTCGAAGGGCGTGAGCGGCGCGAGCGCCGCCACCGCGCCGGCGAGCACGCCGGAGGCGAGGTGGACACGCAGGTTGCGGTCGCGCAGCGCGCCCTCGACGAGGCCGGACCAGGCCCAGCCGAAGCTCGCGGCGAAGGCGGCGAGGGCGCCGGCCGGGCGGGGCGCCGGGCCGGTCACACGTTCTGGGAGAGGATGAGGTGCACGTACTGGGCGCGCTCGAACGCGCCCGGATCGCTGACGGCCTTCTGCGAGAGCGAGCCGCGGACCTCCTCGAGCGTCGAGGCGCCGCGCCGGTCGAGCCACTCCTCCATCCCGGAGATGATCTTCCCGAGGTGGGGGATGCCGTTCTTCATGAGCGCCGAGGCGAGCTGGACGACCTGCGCGCCCGCGAGGAGCTGCTTCAGCACGCCCTGGGCGTCGTAGACGCCGGTCGTCGCCGCGAGGTGCGCCTTCACGCGGCCGTGCAGGATGCCGATCCAGCGGAGCGGCACGAGCGCCTCGGCCGAGGACGAGAGCGTCATCGCGGCGTGGGCCGACATCTTCTCGAGCGAGATGTCCGGCTGCAGGAAGCGGTTGAAGAGCACGAGCGCGTTCACGCCCTGCCGGTCGAGCTGGGCGGCGAAGTGCCCGAGCGAGGTGAAGTACGGCGAGAGCTTCACCGCGACGGGGATCTTCACGCCGGCGCGGATCGAGCCGACGATCTCGAGGTAGCGGGCCTCGACCTCGGCGGCGGAGCGGTCCATGTCCGCCTCGACCGCGTAGAGGTTGACCTCGAGCGCGTCGGCGCCGGCCTGCTCGATCTCCTTCGCGTAGCCGGTCCAGCTGCCCGGCTCGGAGCAGTTGAGCGACGCGATGACGGGGATGGAGAGCGCGCGCTTCGCCTTCTCGACGAGCGAGAGGTAGTCGTGCGGGCCGACCCGCTGCGGCGGGAAATAGGTGCGGGCCTCGGGGTTCTGGTCGGCGCCGCGGGCGAGCTCCTCCTCGAGGGCGGTGTTCTCGCTCTCGAGCTGCTCCTCGAAGAGCGACCGCAGGACGACCGCGCCGGCCCCGTGGGCCTCCGCGAGCTCGAGGTTCTCGATGCGGTTGGAAAGCGCGGAGCTCGCGAGCACCAGCGGGCTCGGAAGCGCGAGGCCCATGTACTCCGTCACCATGTCCGCCATGTAGGAAGCCTCCCCGTCGTTGGCTGAGCCGTCATACCCAACCCGCGCGGGGCTCGCCAGTTCAAACGCGCCTCCTATGCTCCCCGCCGCCATGCCCGAACGACACGTGCTCGAGCGCGTCCAGCTCATCCCGAGACCCCGTCGCGAGGTGTTCCCGTTCTTCGCCGACGCCCGCAACCTGGAGCGAATCACCCCGCCGTGGCTGCGGTTTCGCATCGTGACCGACGGCGACATCCCGATGGCGCCGGGGACCCTCATCGACTACCGGCTGTCGCTCTACGGCGTCCCCTTCTCCTGGCGGACGCGCATCGAGCGGTTCGAGCCGGGGGTCGCGTTCGTGGACCGGCAGGTGCGCGGACCGTATCGCCTGTGGCACCACACCCACACCTTCGAGGACGCCGGCCGTGGCGCGACCCGCATGACGGACCGCGTCGAATACGAGCTGCCCATGGGGCCGCTCGGCTCGGTGGCCCACGCGGCCTTCGTGCGCCACGCGCTCGCGCGGATCTTCGACTACCGCCGCGAGGCGGTCGAGCGCGCGCTCGCGCCCAAGGTCACCGCGGCGGCCGCACCGTGAGCACGGCGCACGGCGCCCGGCGCACGACGCGCTCGGCCACCGAGCCGAGGAGCGCGTGCTCGAGGAGGCCGGAGCGCCCGTGGGTGCCGAGGACGAGGAGGTCCACGCCGTTCGCCTTCGCGTGCGCGACGATCTCGTGCGCGGGATCGCCGATGGCGGTGACGCCCCGCGCGCCCGGCGCGCCGAGCCCCTCGGCGTCCTTCCGCCACGCCTCGAGGTGGCGGGTCGCGCCCTCGGCGAGCTCCTGCATCATCGCGGGGCTCGCGACGACCGAGCCGTCGGGGAACGTGTAGCCCGGCACCGGGTAGGCGTGGAGCACGGTGAGCTCCGCCCCGCGCTGCCGGGCGAGGTCGGCCGCGACCTCCAGCGCGGCCCGCGAGGCGTCCGAGAAGTCCACGCAGCAGCAGATCCGCTTCCAGTTCGCGGCGGCCATGCCCCGATTCTAGGCCCGCGGGGCGCGGGTGGGCCTCCCGGCGGGGGGCGCGCCCGCGCGCAGGCCCATCCGAGCTAGGATGCGCGGCCCGATGTCTCCGTCTCCCCGCCCACCCGCCGCCCGGCCCGGCGGGGGCCTCCTCTACGCGGTCGTCGCCTACGGCCTGTGGGGCCTCCTGCCCCTCTACTTCCACGCGATGCCGCGCGTGGGGGCGCTCGAGATCCTCGCGCACCGGGTCGTGAACTCGGCGGTGCTGCTCGCGCTCGTCGTCGCGGTGACGCGCGGCCGGGAGGGCTTCCGCCGGCTGCGCGGGATGCCGCCGCGCGCGCTCGCGGCGACGACCGTGCTCATCGCGGTCAACTGGGGGCTCTACATCTGGGCGGTCCAGGCGGGGCGCACGCTGGAGGCGAGCCTCGGCTACTTCGTGAACCCGCTCGTGAACGTCGCGCTCGGCGTCGGGCTCCTCGGCGAGCGGCTCCGGCCGCGCCAGCGCGCGGCGTTCGCGGTGGCGACGGTGGGCGTCGCGGTGCTCGTCGTCGCCACGCGGACGGTGCCGTGGATCGCGCTCGTGCTCGCCGGCTCGTTCGGGCTCTACGGCCTCATCCGGAAGCAGGCGGACGTCGAGCCGATGGGCGGGCTCCTCGCCGAGACGGCGCTCCTCGCCCCGCCCGCGGTCGCGTTCCTGGGCTGGCTCGTGGCACGCGGCGAGGGTTCGCTCGGGCGCGACGCCCGGGAGACCGGCCTCCTCCTCCTCGCGGGCGTCATCACCTCGGTGCCCCTCCTCGCGTTCGGCGCCGCGGTCCGCCGGCTGCGCCTGTCGACCCTCGGCGTCGTGCAGTACCTCGCGCCCACCGGCCAGTTCCTCGTCGCGGTGTTCGTGTTCGGGGAGCCGTTCGGCGCCGCCCGCGCGATCGCGTTCGGCTTCATCTGGACCGCGCTCGCGCTCTACACCTGGGACGCAATCGTTGCCGCCCGCCCCGAGGATCCAGGCGTCGCGGCGGAGTGACGCGCGAGCCTTGCGCGCACCCGCGGTCGCGTGAAGAGGACGTTGACCGAGAGGGAATGACCATCGCCCGTGGGGGTTGAACGGCGGGGGCTCGACCGACTACGGTGCGCCCGCTGGAGCGAACCGTGCCCACGAACGCCGCGCCCTCGAACAGCCCGTTGAACGTCGTCCAGGACCCGCCTGGACCCTCCGTGAAGCCGCCCGCCGCACCCGTGCGCGAGGGGCTCGCGCCGGGGATGGGCCGTGCCCGCCTCGCGGTGCAGGCGGCCTACGCCGCCTTCCTGGTGATCGTCGGCCTGGAGTTCGCGCGCTTCGTCTCGCAGGCGGTCGCCGAGGGGCCCAT
This sequence comes from Anaeromyxobacter sp., assembly GCA_046351695.1. GTDB lineage: Bacteria > Myxococcota > Myxococcia > Myxococcales > Anaeromyxobacteraceae > Anaeromyxobacter. The sequence goes on from JAXLYA010000010.1 coordinate 98,253, forward strand.
CACCGCGCCGCGGCCGCCGGCGGTCGAGGCGTTCCTGCCCATCGCGGCGCTGCTGGGCCTGAAGCGCTTCCTCCTCACCCGCTACTGGGACGAGATCCACCCGGCCGGCCTCACCATCCTCGTCGCGGCGTTCGCGACCGCGTTCCTGGCGAGGAAGGCCTTCTGCTCGTGGGTCTGCCCGGTGGGGCTCGCCTCGCGCGCGCTCGAGTGGGTGGGCAAGAAGACGCTCTGGCGCCGCCGCTGGCCCGCGCCGCCGGCCTGGATCGACCTCCCGCTCACCGCGACGAAGTACGTCCTCCTCGGCTTCTTCGTCTGGACCGTCGCGACGATGCCGCTCGAGGGCATCGTCGGGTTCCTGCAGGCGCCCTACAACATCGCCGCCGACGCGAAGATGCTCGACCTCTTCCGCGCGCCGTCGACCACCACGCTCGTCGTGCTCGCCGTCCTCGCCGGCCTTTCGCTCCTCGTGAAGAGCGCGTGGTGCCGCTGGCTCTGCCCGTACGGCGCGCTCCTCGGGCTCGCGAGCCTCGCCTCGCCGCTCGCGGTGCGGCGCGACCCCGACGTCTGCAACGACTGCCGCGCCTGCACGCGCGCCTGCCCGTCGGGCATCGTGGTGCACGAGAAGCGCCGCGTCTGGTCGCCCGAGTGCACCGGTTGCCTCTCCTGCGTCCAGGCCTGCACCACGAAGGACGCGATCGGGCTCTCCCTGCCCGGCCGCCGCCGCGTGTCGCCGTGGGTGCTGCCCGCGGCCGCGCTGTCGGTCATGGTGGGCGCCTGGGCGGTCGCGCGCGCCACCGGCTTCTGGGAGACGGCGCTCCCCGCCGAGGCGTTCCGGATGGCGTACCGGATCCTCGGCGTCGGATAGCGGGTCCCCGCCCGAGCCCCCCGCGGGTTCGGTCCGTGGGATGCGTCCCTCCGGCACACCCCGGATTCGCCGGCTCGCGGCCCCTTGCGGTCCCGCGCGCGCGGCCCTTCGATGGGATCGTTCCTCGGAGGCGCACCATGATCCCCGACCGCATCGACCGGTACCTGCGCGACCGCGAGCTGCCCTACGTCCACTCCGTCCACATGCGCGCCGTGGCGGCGCAGCGGCTGGCGCACGCGGAGCACGTCACCGGCGACCGGATCGCGAAGCCGGTCGTGGTGAGCCTCGACGGCCGGCTCGCGCTCGCCGTGGTGAGCGCCTCGCAGCACGTGGACGTCGAGGCGCTGCGGCGGGTGACCGGGGCCCGCGTCGCCCGCCTCGCGGACGAGGACGCGTTCGCCGGCCGGTTCGATCCGTGCGAGGCCGGGGCCGAGCCGGCGCTCGGCCTCTTCGGGCTGCCGCTCTTCGTCGACGGCGAGCTCGCGCGCGAGCCCTGGCTCGTGATGCGCGCGGGCACGCACGAGGACGCGATCACCGTCGACACCGCCGCGTGGATCGCCGCGGAGTCGCCGACCCCGGTCGACGGGCTGGGCCGCTCGCTCAACTAGGCGCTCACGGCCGCCGCTTCTCGTAGGTGCCGTGCATGCGCGCCTCCGCGAGCACGTGGCCCTGCATCGCGGCGAGGAGCGCGGCCTGGGTCGGCTGGCGGAGGTCGCCGAGCCGAACGTCGAGCGCGTACAGCTTGAACCAGTAGCGGTGGCGGCCGATGGGCGGGCACGGGCCGCCGTACCGGGTCCGGTGGAAGTCGTTCGTGCCCTCGCGCGCACCGGCGGGCAGCGCCGCGGGGTCGACGCCCTCGGCGAGCCCGGCGCAGTCCGGCGGCAGGTCGTAGACGAGCCAGTGCACCCACGTCATCTTCGGCGCGGCGGGGTCCGGCGCGTCGGGGTCGTCCACCACGAGCGCGAGGCTGCGCGTCCCGGGCGGCGCGCCCTCGAAGGCGAGCGCCGGGGACCGGTCGCCGCCCTGGCAGGTGTGCGCGCGCGGGATCTCGGCGCCGTCGGCGAACGCGGTCGAGCGGATGGCGAAGCCCATGGGTGCACCTCTCCGGTTCGCTGCCCGGCGGGAGTGTAGCGCCGCGCGCCGCCGGTTGGCGGTCCGGAGGGGGTACCGCTACACTCCGCCGCGTGCGCGTCCTGCTCTCGAACGACGATGGGGTCCACGCCGCGGGGATCCGCGCCCTCTCCGAGGCGTTCGAGGGCGACGAGATCTGGATCGTCGCGCCCGACCGCGAGCAGTCGGCCTCGTCCCACGCGATCTCGCTCCACCGGCCGCTCCGCATGCAGGAGCTCGGCCCGCGCACCTTCGCGGTCGACGGCACGCCCACCGACGCGGTCTACATGGGGCTCAACCACGTCCTGCGCGGGCGCCGCCCCGACGTGGTCGTCTCGGGCGTGAACCACGGGCCGAACCTCGCGAACGACGTCCTGTACTCGGGGACCGTCGCCGCCGCGATGGAAGGCGCGCTCCTCGGCGTGAACGCGGTCGCGGTCTCGCTCGCCTCTTCGCCGCCGCACGACTTCCGGGAGGCCGCCCGCTTCGCCGCGGCGCTCGCCCGCGCGCTCGTCGCCGCCGCGCCCCCGGCCTCCCTGCTCCTCAACGTGAACGTCCCGCCCGGCCCGGTGCGCGGCTACCGCTTCACGCCGCTCGGCCGCCGCACCTACGGCAGCGAGGTCATCGTGAAGCACGACCCGCGCGGCCGGCCGTACTACTGGATCGGCGGCGAGGGCGGTCCGGTGAACGAGGACATCCCCGGCTCCGACTGCAACACGGTGGCCGAGGGGCTGGTCGCCGTCTCCCCGCTCCACCTCGACTCGACCCACCACGCGGTGCTCGAGGGGCTGCGCAGCCTGGCGGTGCCGGGCTACGCGAAGGAGCCCCGCCCTTGAAGCTGCCGGGGGTGGGGCCTCGTGGAGCCCCGCTCCACGGGGTGGGGGTGCGCCGAGCACCCCCGGGCAGGCAGCTCGCCGCCGGCGCGGCGGCGCTCGCGCTCCTCGCCGCGTGCCCGGCCCCGCGCACCGCGGTGCGCCCGTCGCCCTCCGAGCTGCCGGTGGAGGTCCGGGGCGGCGAGAAGCCCGTCCGCGGCGTCGTGCACGTGGTGAAGAAGGGCGAGACGCTCTACCGGATCGCGAAGACCTACGGGATCACCCCGGGCGATCTCATGGAGACGAACGGGATCGCGGACCCACGGCAGGTGCCGGCGGGGATGGAGCTGTTCGTGCCGGGCGCGACGCGGGTGCTCGAGGTGCCCGCGCTGGCGGCGGAGGAGGGATCGGGGCGGGGGCCGGGATCGGCATCGGGATCGGGATCGGCATCGGGATCGGCATCGGGATCGGCATCGGGATCGGCATCGGGATCGGGATCGGCATCCGGATCGGCATCGGCATCGGCATCGGCATCGGCTCGCGCTCCTGCTCCGGTTCCTGCTCCTGTTCCCAGGGCCGTCCGTTCGGATCCCGAACCGGACCCCGGACCCCGCCCGTCCGGCTCCGGGAAGCTCGGCTGGCCGCTCCAGGGCGACCTCGTCGCACGCTTCGGCGTCCGCGACGGCGAGCGCCACGACGGCATCGACGTCGCCGCGGCCGCCGGCAGCCCCGTCCTCGCCGCCGCCGACGGCGTCGTGCTCTGGGTCGGCGCCCAGGCGGGCTACGGCCAGCTCGTGATCGTCCGGCACGCGAGCGGGCTCCTCACGCTCTACGCGCACGTGCAGGACATCTCGGTGAAGGACGGCGAGCGGGTCCGCCGCGGCGAGCCGATCGCGAAGGTCGGGCGCGGCGAGGGCACCGGCGCGCCGCAGCTGCACTTCGAGGTGCGGGAGGGCACCCGGCCGCGCAATCCGCTTCTGTACCTCCCGTAGGCTCGTGCTAGGTTCCCCGCCATGGATGCCGTCCGCGCCGCGATCCGGGACGTCCCGGACTTCCCGAAGCCGGGGATCGTCTTCAAGGACATCACCCCGGTCCTCTCCGACGCCAAGCTCTTCAGGCACGTGATCGACACCCTCGCCGCGCACTGGAAGGACGCGCGGATCTCGAAGGTGATCGGCATCGAGTCGCGCGGCTTCCTGTTCGCCGCGCCGCTCGCCTACGCGCTCGGGGCGGGGCTCACCATCGCCCGCAAGCCCGGCAAGCTCCCCTGGAACGTGATCCGCGAGACCTACGCCCTCGAGTACGGGGAGAACTCGCTCGAGCTGCACGTCGACGCGGTCGGGCCGGGTGAGCGCGTGCTCATCGTCGACGACGTGCTCGCGACCGGCGGCACCGCCGACGCCGTGGGGCGGCTCGTCGCGCGGCAGGGCGCCGAGGTCGTGGCCTTCTCGTTCCTCGTGGAGCTGTCGTTCCTGCACGGGGCGCGGAAGATCGGCCCGAACCGGGTGCACGCCCTCATCACCTATTAAGAGTCCGGGCGTGGACGCGCCCGCCACCCTCAAGTTCCTCGGCACCGCCGGCGCGCGGTTCGCCGTGTCGACCCAGTCCCGGCACTCGGGCGGGCTCGTCTACGCGCTCCCCGGCGCGACGGTCTGGGTCGACCCGGGTCCCGGCGCGCTCGTCCGGGCGCTCTCGGCCCGGCCGAAGGTCGACCCTGCGAAGGTGGACGCCCTCCTCCTCACCCACCGCCACCTCGACCACGTCGGCGACGCGACCGCGGTGGTGGAGGCGATGACGAAGGGCGGCTTCGGCCGCCGCGGCCTCCTCGTCGCGCCCCGGGACGCGCTCGAGGCGGAGGACCCGGTGGTCTTCCGGTACGCGCAGGGCTTCGTCGCGCGGCGGGAGACGCTCGCCGCCGGCAGCCGCCACGAGGTCGCGCCCGGCGTCGCGCTCGAGGGCGTGCTCGCGCACGACCACGGCGTCGAGACCTACGGCTACCGGGTGCGGGCCCCGGGGCTCGTGGTGGCGCACGTCGTCGACACCTTCTGGCTCGACGCCCTGCCCGCGGCGTACGCCGGCGCCGACCTCCTCCTCGTCAACACCACCCGCCTCGAGGGCGGCGATCGCCGCTACCTGCACCTCGGCGCCGACGACGCGGAGCGCCTCGTGGCCGCGGTGCGGCCGCGCCTCGCGGTGCTCACCCACCTCGGCATGCAGCTGCCGCCGCAGCGGGCCGACGAGGCCGCCGCCGCGATCGCGGCGCGCACCGGCGTGCCGACGGTGGCGGCGCGCGACGGCTGGCTCCTCGACCTCGCCGACCTCGAGGGCGCGGGCGCGCGGCGGGCCCGCGGGGTGCGCGCGTGACCGGCCCCGCCGCCCTGTTCGAGGTCCCGGTGCTCGACGCGTGGGACGAGACCGCCACGCTCCGCGCGGTCCGGCTCGCCTTCCCGCCGGCCCTCGCCCGCGCACACGAGCGGGTCGGAGAGGTCGTGAAGATCGGCACCGAGGAGGGCGAGGCCTTCTTCGCGCTCGCGAGCGCGCCCGGCGAGGCCGAGGCGGAGCTGCTCGTGAAGCGGGGCGGGCGGGTGGCGGACAGCGTCGTCGCGCGCGCCCGCGCGGGGCGAGCGCTCGCGTGCACCGCGCCGTTCGGCCAGGGCTTCCCGCTCGAGGAGGCGGCGGGGCGCGACGTGCTCCTCTTCGCCGCGGGCTCGGGCATCGCGCCCATCCGGGCCGTCGTGCAGGCCATCCGGCGCGAGCGCGCGCGCTACGCACGGGTGATCCTCTTCCACGGCCAGCGCCGGCACGACGACTTCGCCTACCGCCGGGAGCACCCGGCCTGGGAGGCCGACCTTGTGAAGGTCGTGCTGTGCCCGACCGCCGAGGACGACCCCTGGACCGGCGTGCGCGGGCGGGTGCAGGAGGTCGCCGCCGCGACCGGCCTCGGCGGGGCGCGCCCGACCGAGGCGATCGCGTTCGTGGCCGGGATGACCGCGATGGTGGAGGATGTGAGGCGGACGCTCGCCGGGGCCGGGGTGCCGCCCGAGCGGGTGCACGCCAACTTCTAGGGGGACGCTTGCCGAACACCCACGCGCCTCGCCTCATCGTCGGGCTCCTGCTCGCCGCCATCGCGCTGGCCCTCGTCGTGGTCTGGCCGTTCTGGCAGGCGCTGTTCATGGCCGCGGTCCTGGCGGCGGCGCTGCGCCCGGCGTTCGAGTGGCTGGCGCGCCGGCTTGGCGGGCGCCGCGGCCTCGCCGCCGGGATCGCCACGACCGCGCTCCTCCTCGTCGTCGTGCTGCCCCTCGCGACCTTCGGCACGGTGCTCGTGCAGAACGCGCTCGAGGGGCTGCAGTGGCTGCGCGAGGCGATCGACAGCGAGGGCATCTGGGGGCTCCTGTCGCGGCTGCCCGACCCGGTCGAGGCCTTCGCCCGGCGGGTGGTGGACGCCATCCCGGACCCGGCGGCGGAGGTCCAGAAGCTCGCGGCCCAGGGCGGCCAGGCCGCCGCGGCGGTGGGGGGCGTGCTGGCCGCGACCGGCGGGCTGCTCCTGCGTTCGGTGCTCGCGCTCGTGGCGTTCTACTTCCTCCTCGTCGACGGGCCGGCGCTCGTGGACTGGGCCGACCGCCACGTCCCGCTCGGCGAGGGCCAGCTCCGCCAGCTCCTCGTCGAGTTCCGGCAGACGAGCGTCTCGGTGCTCACGGCGACGCTCGTCACCGCGGCACTCCAGACGCTCGCCGCGTTCGTCGGCTACCTGCTCTTCGGCGCGCCGCGGCTCGGCTTCCTGACGGCCGCGACGTTCGCGATCGCCCTCGTGCCCGCCGCCGGCGCGACCATCATGGTGGTGCTCGCGGGCATCCTGCAGCTCGCCGCCGGGCACACGCTCTCCGGCGCCCTCCTCGTCGGCTGGGGCTTCGCGGTGGTGTCGATGGTCGACAACATCGTCCGGCCCATGCTCCTTCGCGGCGGCACCGCACTCCACGGTGGCGTGGTGTTCTTCGCGCTGCTCGGCGGCGTGGCGGTGTTCGGGCCCATGGGGCTCCTCCTCGGACCGCTCGCGGTCACGTTCCTCCTCTCGGTCGTGCGCATGTACGAGCGGCAGTTCTCCGGCGCCGCCGACCTCCTCGTGCCGCCGCTCCGCGAGGAGGGCGACGTGCGGGCGCCGCCGCGGTAGGAGGCTAGAAACCGAACGGGCCGCTCGCCCGCAGCGGCAGGACGACCCACACCGTGGCGGGACGGCCGGAGGGGTCCCGGCCCGGGAGCCACCGGCAGGTCCGCACCGCCTCGCGGACGGACGCGGCGAAGCGGGGCGGCACGCGGGGCGACACGACCTCGAACCGGTCCGTGGCGCCGTCGGCGCGGATCGCGAACCGGAACCGCATCACGTCGAGCGGCTCGAGCGGCTCCTTCACGCGGATGGCTTCCTGCACGCACTTCGGCTGGGCCATCCTCGGCTTCGTCCAGCCGGGCCCGGGCTCGGCGGGCTCCCCCGTGTCCGGAAGGGACGGGTCCGGCAGCTCCGGGCCCGCGGCGAAGACCTCGAACCACAGCCGGCCCCCGCTCGGGAAGGCCGGCAGTCGCCAGGGCGCGACGCGCTCCTCGATGCAGCGCGCCCATGCCTTGGCGCCCGGGTGCTCGTCCGGCGCGGTCCGCACGACGAGCCCGGCAGGCCGGCCGTCCTTTCCCACCGTGAACCCGATCACGCCGTAGGCGGGGACCTTCAGGTCGCGCCGCGCGTCCGTGAGGACCGGCAGGCACGCCTCCGCCGCCCGGAGTCGAGGTCCCGTCACGAGGTCCGCGAGCGCGCGCTCGGACGCCGGCGCGGGCGGCCGGTGCGTCAGCGAGGCGCGGGTGAAGCCGAGATCCTGGCGCCAGGCCTCCGGGTAGGCCTCGCCGAGCCGCAGGAACAGGCCCGTATCGAGCTCGGGCGTCGCGTCGGTGGGCTGCCGCTCCCCTCGGTCGGTCACGCGGGGGCCGGAAGGCGGGACCGCGGGGTCGGCGAGCCCGCAGGAGGCGGCGCGGCCGAGCCGGCAGGCCTCGGCGTCGTCGCGCGGGACGCCCGCCCCCTCGTGGTAGAGCGCCGCCAGCTCCGCGCAAGCCTCGCCGGCCCCGGACTCGCAACCGGTCATGAAGAGCGCCGCCGCGGCGAGCCGACCGCGACCGTCTCCCTGCGCGAGCTCGGACCGGCCAGCCTCGAGGCAGGCCCCCCCGCCGCGCTCCATGCACCCGACCAGCACGTCCGGCGACCGGGTGGCGACGTGCGCGCAGCCGAGGGCGGCGACCAGGCCGGCGAGGAAGAGGAGGCGCATGAACCGTGAGTCTACCGCTTCCGCGCCCGCCACTCCTCCGCGGTGAGCTCCCAGACCTCGGCGAGCATCTTGCCGCCCACGAAGGTGCGCTCCTCGGTCGCGACGAGGCGCATGCCCTCGCGCTCGGAGATCTTCCGGGACGCCTCGTTGGTGGCCGCCTTCTCAACGCGGAGCAGGTGCTGCCCGAGCTCCTCGAACCAGAACGCCATCAGCGCGTCGCAGGCCTCTGCCGCGAAGCCGTTGCCCTGCCACGCCTTCCCGATCCAGAACCCGCGGTTCTTGCCCGCCCCGAGGCGCAGGGTGATGGAGCCGATGAGCTGGTCCGGCGCCTCGCGCAGGCGGATCGACCAGTGCCAGGCCTCGCCGCGCTCCATCGCCGGGATCGCCACGTCCCGGTAGAACACGAGCGCGCCGTCGGGCGGGTACGGCCACGGCACGTGCGCGTCCAGGAACTGCACGATGTCCCACTTCGGGAACAGCGCCTGCGCCTGCGGCGCGTCGGCGAGCGAGATCGGGCGCAGGACGAGCCTCCGCGTCTCGAGCGTGGGGACGTTCGCCGCCATGGAGGGTCGAGCCTTCCACGGACGAGCGGAGCCGCGCAACGAGAGGCCCCGCTTCGGGGCCGTCGTCACGTAACCCAGCGTGTACCCTCCCGCGGAGCGACTGGACGCGGCGCGGCGAGGCCCGCGAAGACCATCCCGAAGGGTGAACCCGGAATCCGTGAGGTCATTCTCCGGTGATGTCCCTGGCGGGACGTTCACCCCTGCGGCTTGAACGCCCGGAACGCGAGGTGCGTGACGGTGTCGCGGACGCCCCGGACCTTCTGCAGGCCGTCGGGGATGAGATCGCCGAAGGCGTCGTAGTCCTCGGCGTAGAGCTTCACGAGGAGGTCGTGCTCGCCGGTGATCGAGTGCACCTCCGAGACGCCCTCGAGCTCCATGATCGCGTTCGCGACCTCCTCGATGCGACCGAGCTCGCACTTCACCAGCACGAAGGCTGCCTTCATGTCTTGCGGTCCTTTCTGGCCTCGGCCAGCTTCGCGGCCTCGGGGTTGGCGTCGGCCGGCGTCGCGGCCCCGGGGTTGGCCTCGGCCGGCGTCGCGGCCCCGGGCGCGGCCGGCGGCCACGTGGGGGCCTCGCCGTGCCAGTCGGCGGTGACCTCGAGCCACATCGCGAGGCCGGCCCAGGTCCCGTAGGGTGCGTACCACGACCGGAGCGCGCGGTCTCCGGGGACCTTCCGCTTCCGGCGGAGCTCGGTGAGCTTGCCGCGGATCCACGAGTCGAGCGCGAGGTGGTCGAAGCGGCCGAGGAGCTTCAGGAGGTGCTCGGTCGCGTAGGGGCCGAAGCCGTCGAGGTCCCCGATGCGCTCGGCGAGCGCGTCGGTCGGCTCGCCTGACCCTCGCATGCCCTCGAGGTCGAGCCGGCCCGCGGCGACGTCCCGCGCGAGCGTGCGGAGGTACGGCGCGCGGTACCCGGCGCGGAGCTTCTCCCGGTAGAAGCGCTCCGGCTTCGCCGCCATCGCCGCCGGCGTCGGGAAGCAGCGCGCGCCGCCGGGCGCCTCCTCGCCGAGCCGCTCGCAGAGGTTCGTCACCATCGCGCGGGTGAGCCCCCACGAGCAGTTCGTCGTGCAGAGGGTCTTCACGGCGTCCTCCCACACCGTGGGGGAGCGCAGGAGGCGGCCCGCGCCGCGGGCGAGCGCCCACCGGAGGTCGGGGAGGTGGCGGCGGCGGCCGGCGGCGCGCTCGGCCTCGAGCGCGGCCGCGAGGGCCTGGAACTCGCCGAGGTCGTGATCCAGGGAGAGGCAGGCGCGGAGCTGATCGGCCGCCTCGCGGGACTCGGCGCCGGCGGGGCGGCCGTGCGCGAGGACGCGGAGCACGAGGTCCTGCCCGGGCTCGGGCTGCGCGACCTCGGCGTGGACCGCGCGGCCGGTCGCGAGGAGGAGCGGCCGCGCGAGCACGCGGCGCGCCTCGTCCCAGCTCCACGGCGCGAGGTCGTACCACCCGTGGCTCCGCACCACGAGGGCGAGGTCGAAGCCGGGCGGAACGTGCATGGGTTCGTTTGTCCGTTCTGCCCGGGCTTCGCGGCGGCTCGGCCGCCGCGAAGGTCAGGCCGTCGCCTCGTTCGCCCCGTGGCACTTCTTGTACTTCTTGCCCGAGCCGCACGGACACGGGTCGTTGCGACCGACCTTGGGCTGGTCGCGCACGACCGTCTGCTGCTGGGCCGCCGCCTTGTTCGGGCGCTCGTCGCCGCCGCCGGCCTCGGCGTGGCTCTCCGTGATGCGCTGCAGGGCCCGGCGCTGCGCCTGGAGCCGCTTCTGCTCGATCTCCTCGGCGGTCTCCTGGCGGACGAGCTGGAGGCGGAGCACGTTGCCGATGACCGCGCTCTTCACGCGCCAGGTCATCTGCACGAACATGTCGTAGCCTTCCTTCTTGTACTCCTGCTTCGGGTCCTTCTGGCCGTAGCTGCGCAGGCCGATGCCCTGGCGGAAGTGGTCCATCGAGAGCAGGTGGTCCTTCCACTGCTGGTCGATGGCCTGCAGGTAGAGCCACTGCTCGTAGCGCCGGATGATCGGCGTGCCGTCGCCCTCGTTCCCGAGCTCGCCCTCCTTGCGCTGGAAGGCCTTCTCGATGACCGCGAAGACCTGCTCCTCGATCTGCTGGCGGGCCTCCTGGGCGCGGCCGCCGGGCTGCGTGAACTTCATGTCGAGGCCGAACTGCTCCTTCACCATCGCCTCGAGGCCGGGGAGGTTCCAGTCGGCGAAGCGGTTCGGGCAGTTCGCGCCGACCATGTCGACGACGAGGTCCTCGACGAGGTCGAGCACGTGCTCGCGCTGGTTCTCGTACGTGTAGACCTGCTCGAGCCGGGTCTTCTTGCGGGTCTTGGGGTCCTCGTCGTACTCGACGACCGGGATGCCCGCGCCGAAGCCGAGCACCATGCGGCGCAGCCGGTAGATCGACCGGCGCTGCTGGTTCATGACGTCGTCGTACTCGAGGAGGTTCTTGCGGATGTCGAAGTTGTGGCCCTCGACCTTCTTCTGCGCGCCCTCGATCGACTTCGTCAGCAGCCGGTGCTCGATCTGCTCGCCCTCCTTCATGCCGAGCGTCTTCATGAGCCCCTGGATCCGGTCGGACCCGAAGATGCGCATGAGCTCGTCCTCGAGGGACAGGTAGAAGATCGAGGAGCCGGGGTCGCCCTGGCGGGCGGCGCGGCCGCGGAGCTGGTTGTCGATGCGCCGCGACTCGTGGCGCTCGGTGCCGATGATGTGGAGGCCGCCGAGGGCGACCACCTCGTCGTGCTCCTTCGCGCACTGCACCTTGAGCCGCGCGACCGCCTCCTCGAGGCGCCTGCGCCAGTCGGCCTTGCGGGCGAGGAAGGCGTCCTCGGCCTCGCCGTCCATCGGCGCGTCCGGCTCCGGCCCGACCTCGTGCTTCGCCATCATCTCCGGGTTGCCGCCGAGGAGGATGTCGGTGCCGCGGCCGGCCATGTTGGTGGCGATGGTGACGGCGCCCTTGCGGCCGGCCTGGGCGACGATCTCGGCCTCGCGCTGGTGGTGCTTCGCGTTGAGGACGTTGTGCGGGACGCCCCGGCGCTTGAGCAGCGAGGAGACGACCTCCGACTTCGCGACCGAGACCGTGCCGACGAGGAGCGGCTGCCCCTCCTTGTGGCGCTTCTCGATCTCGTCGCAGAGCGCGGTGAACTTCTCGCGCTCGGACCGGTAGACGACGTCCTCCGAGTCCTTGCGGATGTTCTTCTTGTTGGTCGGCACGACGACGACGTCGATGTTGTAGGTCTTTGCGAACTCCTCCGCCTCGGTGTCGGCGGTGCCGGTCATGCCCGCCAGCTTCGAGTACATGCGGAAGTAGTTCTGGAAGGAGATCGTCGCGAGGGTCTGGTTCTCGTTCTCGATCTTGACGCCTTCCTTCGCCTCGACCGCCTGGTGGAGGCCGTCGGACCAGCGCCGGCCCGGCATGAGCCGGCCCGTGAACTCGTCGACGATGATGACCTCGCCCTCCTTCACGACGTAGTCCACCTCGTTGCGGTAGAGGTGGTGGGCGCGGAGCGCCTGCTCGACGTGGTGGAGGGTCTCGATCTCCTCGGGCGCGTAGAGGTTCTGGACGCCGAGCTTGCGCTCCATCTTCTCGACGCCGGCGTCGGTCATCACGATGGTGCGGCTCTTCTCGTCGACCGTGAAGTCCTGGTCCTTGATCATCGACGGGATGACCGCGTTGACGCGCGAGTAGAGCTCGGAGGACTCGTCCGACGGGCCCGAGATGATGAGCGGGGTGCGGGCCTCGTCGATGAGGATCGAGTCGACCTCGTCGACGATCGCGAAGTTGAGCTCCCGCTGCACGTAGTCCTGCAGCCGGAACTTCATGTTGTCGCGGAGGTAGTCGAAGCCGAACTCGTTGTTCTGGCCGTAGGTGATGTCCGAGCCGTAGGCCTCCTGCCGCTGCTGGTCGGTGAGGCCGTGGACGATCACGCCGGTCGAGAGGCCGCAGAACCGATAGAGGCGCCCCATCCACTCGGAGTCACGACGGGCGAGGTAGTCGTTCACGGTCACGACGTGGACGCCGCGGCCGGAGAGGGCGTTCAGGACCGAGGGCAGCGTCGCGACGAGGGTCTTGCCCTCGCCGGTCTTCATCTCGGCGATGCGGCCCGCGTGGAGCACGGCGCCGCCGATGAGCTGCACGTCGAAGTGGCGCATGCCGAGCGCCCGCACGCCCGCCTCGCGGACGAGGGCGAAGGCCTCCGGCATGAGGTCGTCGAGCTTCCGCCCGTTCTGGACCTCCTGCTTCCACTTCGCGACGAGCTGCGGGAACTCCTCGTCCCGGAGCGCCTTCATCCGCGGCTCGAGCTCCCCGACGCGGGCAACGAGCGGGCGGAGCTTCTTCACCTCGCGCTCGTTCTTCGTGCCGATGATGTTCTTCAGGAAGTAGTTCACCATGGTCGCGTCGTTTCTCTCTCTGAGGCCCCGGCTCGTGTTCCCGGGCCTCGCGAGCTCCCGGTTCCTTCAGGAAAACCGGGCAGCTTGCGCATGCTTCCAGCGCTGGCGGGGGCCCCGTCTTACCCTGTCAGGTAACACCGCGCCAGATGAAGTCAAAGGCCCAGTGGGTCCGAACGCTTGGCCCTGGTTTTGACTCCCACGGGGGGGCTCGTATTCTCGTACCGTGAGGCGCGCCCTCCCCCTCGTCTTCCTGCTCCTCGCGGCCTGCGCCGGGCCCCGCGCCGCCCGCCTCGCGTCCGTCCCGCGCGACGCCTTCGGCGACCGGCTGGTCGAGCGCGCGGAGACCTGGCTCGGCGAGGACGGGCCGTTCGTCGTGGGCGACGCGCGCTACGGCGCCGACTGCTCCGGGTTCGTCCAGGCGGTGTTCGCCGCCGAGGGCGTCGAGCTGCGCCGCCTGGCCGGGCGCGCCGCGCCGCGAGAGACGAGCGGCGCCGCCGCGATCCACCGCGCGGCGCGCGACTACGGCGTCGTGTTCGGCGGCGGCGGCGAGTGGCCGCGGCCCGGCGACCTCGTGTTCTGGAGCGGGACCTACGACCGCGACGGCCGCGGCGACGACCGGTTCACGCACGTCGGCCTCGTGCAGTACGTCGCCGACGGCGGCACGGTGGTGTTCATCCACCGCGGCTCGAAGGGCGTGGTGCGCGGCGCGATGAACCTCGCCCGGCCCGACGAGAAGGCGGAGGGCGACCTCCTCCTGAACTCGATCCTGCGCGCGAAGAAGGGCGCCCGCCCGAGCGCGTTCGCGGGCGAGCTCTTCGCGGGCTACGGGCGGATCGATCCGCGGAAGGTGCCGCGGGACCTCGCGCGGCGGTGAGCGGACGGCCGCCGCCGGCGGACGTCCCGTGCTCCTCGAGGCGAAGAAGCAGGGCGGTAGGCCGCCGCGCGGCCGCGCCGGTCGCTCAGGCCGCCGTTGCGTATGGTGGCGGGACCGTCGAGGCGCCGTACTCAGCGACCTCTTCAATCACGACGGGGACGGGCGGCTCGTCGATGCTCGTCGCTCGAGCCTCCGCGATCTTCCGCAGCATGAACTCCGGCCCGAACTTCAGGAACGCGGCGTAGAGGTTGTGGGGGAAGCAGTAGGTGAGGAGCTCGTCGACGGTGGAGGAGCCGGTCACGAGCGCCCCGTCCTTGTGCTCCATCGTCAGGTTGTCGGTCGCCTCGCAGCGATGGCCCGCCTCCTCCCCGAACCTGCACCGGTACCCGTCCCGCTCGAGCACCGCCCGCCGCACCTCCGCGGCGACCGGCTGGCGGACACCCGGCGTCGGCTCCTTCGGAGCCGACGGCTGCCGCGCCCGCTTCGGCTTCAGCAACCCCCGCTTGCGCTTCTGGGCCTCGAGCGAGTCGCGGACCATGATCGCGAGGAGCTTCGCCGGCGCGCGGTCGGGCACGACGTTGGCGAGCAGCCCCGCGAGCTCGTCGAAGAGCCGCTTCGTCTCGTCGTCCAGGTGCGCCCGGAACTGGTACTCGTCCTTCGCGACGGGCATGACCTCGCCGCGGTCGGGGCGGCGTGGAAGGGCAGCCGGCGCCGTGAGCGCGAAGTCCGGCGGGCACTCCGGCTCGGTTCCCATCCACGTGGATGGCTCATGAGGGGCGTCTACCTGAGACGCCGCCGGCGCCGCGACCGCGGCGGGTGCGGGCTCCGTGACCGCGGCCGCCTTCGGAGCGGGCAGCTTCCGGACGCCATCCGCCGGGACGACCTTCGGCTTGATCGAGACGGCGAGCTCTTCCGTCTTCTTGAAGGACAGGCCGGCCGCGCGGGAGAACAGGTCATCCACGTTCTCGGAGGTGAGGAGCGGACCGATGCTCCGGAGCTGGGACAGGTTGATCCGGCCGCTCGCGATCTCCTCCGCGAGCTGCGGGAACCTGCGCAGGTACCGCATCGCGTTCACCCGGTGCCAGGCCGTCCCCTCGCAGAGGTGCCAGACCTTCGTGAGGTACTCGAAGGCCGAGCCGCAGTTGAACTCGCAGTAGCCCCGCTCCCGGTCGAGAGCTTCGAGCTTCCGGAGGAACTCGACGAGCCTGTGCCGCTCGCCGTCGACCAGCTCCCCGATCTCCTCGTGCAGCCTCATCACCTTCGGATTCCGCATGACCTCACCCCACGTGAACGGAACACCCGTTCAGCAACATAGCACGTGAAGTGAACCTGTCCATGGGCCATGGGCGTCCCTGATGGGTTCACCATCAGTGACCGCAGCGCCTTCGCGCCCGGCGCGAAGCACGGCCCCAGCCGCCCCTCCCCTCCCTCACAACTGTCTCTCCGTAGTGCGGTCTCGCCCCTCAACCCGTCCTGCGCCAGCCGCGGTTCCCCACGCCGAGCGGATCCGCACCCTCACGCCCCCCCTCACCCCCTCGCCCACCCCAGATCCGCCCTTCTCGGCGCCCTCCTCACCACCGCCCGCTCGAGCGCCCGCCAGAACCCCATCCTGTCCAGCACCGGGTTCACCCACGGCGTCACCACGCAGTACGCGGTGTTCTTCTCCCCCCGGTGGTGCGCCCCGTGGTGCCGCGCGTCCTGCAGCACGCGCGCCCTCATCAACCACCTCACCGGACCCGGTACCCGGGAGGCCGGCACGTGCGTCCACTTGTGCAGCTGGTTCGCGTTCGCCCCCACCACGGCGAACAGCCAGACCGGCGCCGTGAGCGCCCCCGCCCACCACGCCACCCCCACGATGACCGCCCCGGCGAGCGCGAGGTCCCACGAGCTCGCCCACCAGCCCTTCGAGACGAACGCCGCGCCGTCCTGGTGGTGCAGCACGTTCGGCCTGACGATCCAGCGCCCGAGGACCGGCGTGTCCTCCGTCCAGAACGTGTCCTCCGCCCAGTGCACGAGCCCCGACACGAGGTCGACGAGCACGAGCGCCCCGAGCATCCGCACCGCGAGCCACGCCGCATCCGCGAAGACCATGTGCAGCCTCCCGTCCGATCGGACGGTCGATGCGTCCGGACCGCGCCGGTGTGACACCCGGACCGCCCCTCGTCTCCGCCCGCCTGCGGCGGGCTACGCTCGGGGCGAACGGAGGCCGGGCCGCGGCGCCCCGACTGGCTACGCTCGGGGCGAGCGGGGGCCGAACCGCGGCGCCCCGACTGGCTACGCTCGGGGCGAGCGGGGGCCGAACCGCGGCGCCCCGACTGGCTACGCTCGGGGCGAGCGGGGGCCGGGCCGCGGCGCCCCGACTGGCTACGCTCGGGGCGAACGGGCGGGTGGACCTGACCCCCCGGCCGCGGGCGCCGCGCAGGTTGACCTCCCGCCGCTTTCCCCTTATGTTCCGCACCCCTGGATCCCTTCGGGACCGTCGTCCCCAGTGATCCCGGGTACTTCGAGAGGACTTTCAATGGCCCGCGTCACCGTCGAAGACTGCCTGCCCATGGTGGACAACCGCTTCGCGCTCGTGCTGCTCGCGACGAAGCGCACCCGCCAGCTCATGGCCGGCGCGCGCCCCCTGCAGCCGAACACCAAGAACAAGCCGCCCGTGCTCTCGCTCCGCGAGATCGCGACCGGCAAGGTCCGCTTCGACCGCTCGGTCCGCGACGCCCTCGTCGGCAAGTTCGACAAGGAGAAGGCGAACCTCCCGGCCGGGCAGACCCGGACGCTGCGCTAGGCGCCTCGGTCCTCGAAAGCACCACGGGCGCGTCCGCGAGGGCGCGCCCGTCGTCGTTTCCAGGATCGTCCCTCGTCTCCGCCACCGCTTCACGGCGGCTGCGCTCGGGACGAACGGGGTTGGGTGACGGGCCGGCCGGGGACGCTAGTCCAGGAGGTCGTGCGTCCCGAGCTCGTAGTAGCCGTCGATCGTCACGACCGGCGAGCCGTTCTCGCCGCTCTCGCCCTGCTTCATGCCGCCGAAGCGCGCGACGATGAGGTACGAGCGGCCGGGCTCGAAGAACGGGTCCGGCTTCGCGAGCCGTGCCTGCACGACCGTGCCCGTCTCCTCGAGGGAGTTCGAGTAGCGGGTCTTCGACTCGTAGTGACCGTACTCGTTGCTCTCGATCGCGAAGTTGCGGCCGTGGGAGTCCTGGCCGCGGTACGAGTCGCCCTTCCACTCGGTCGTCTGCCCCGCGCTGCGGGCCATGAGCGACTGCTCGGACAGCGTCACCAGCATGTTGCCGCGGTCGGGCTCCAGCGTGTCCACCCGCGCGACGAAGACGATCTGCCGGCCCTTGTAGACGTCCGGGTAGGAGGTCGCGGTCTCGAGCGTGAACACCGGGATCTTCCGCTTGCGCAGCGAGGCGAGGTCGTTGCCGAGGTCGCCGCCGCGGTACGCGAGCGCCGCGCCGAGCACGAGCGGTGCGTCGGGCCGCACGCGGAGGTCGGCGTCCCAGAAGCCGTCGTTGAGGCGCTTGAAGACCTTGAACTCCGGCTTCTGCGAGCAGACCCGGAGCGCGCGCCAGCCGGAGTCGGGCGCGACGGCGCGGATCTGCCGCGCGCCGGCCTCGCACTCCGCGGGCGTCTTCTGCGACGCCGCCCAGGCGGCCGGGTTCGCGTCGAAGCGGCGCTGGGCCGCGGCCGCCGCCGCGGCGCGGGCGTCGGCGGTCGGGAGCCGCCCGGGCGCGGGCGCGGCGGCGGCGCCGGGCGGCGGCGCGGGCCGTGCGTCCGGCCACGCCTGCTTCGCGGTCGGCGGCGGTGTCGCGGGTGAGGTGGCGCAGGCCAGGGTGAAGGTCAGCACGGCTGCGAACGGCACTCTCATGGAACCCCCAAGTCCACCGAGAGTAGCAGCCGGAGGGGCGAGCACAAAGTGACCGGGAGGTGCGGCATTCCGCCGCGCGCACAGGGTCAAGCTACCGGAACTCCAGCACCTCCGTCAGCGCTGTACCTCCTTCACGGTGCGCGCCACGTTCTCGGCCGTGAACCCGAAGTGCCGGAACAGCTCCGGTGCCGGGCCCGACTCGCCGAACCGGTCGAGGGACACCACCGCCCCCTCCATCCCGACGTACTTCCTCCACAGGTCCCCCGAGCCGGCCTCGACCGCCACCCGCGGCAGGCCCGGCGGCAGCACCCGCGCACGCCAGGCCGGGTCCTGCCGGTCGAACACCGTCGTCGACGGCATCGAGACCACCGACACCGGCAGCCCCTCTCCGGCGAGCAGCGCCTGCGCGGCGAGCGCGAGCGCGACCTCCGAGCCCGTCGCGATCACGACCGCCCGCGGCGGCCCGGCGGTGGCGGGCGAGAGCACGTAGCCGCCGCGCGCCATCCCCTCGCGCGCGCCGGCGTCCCGCCGCTGGGGCGGCAGGTCCTGGCGCGAGAGCACGAGGCAGCTCGGCCCGTCGGCGCGCTCGAGCGCGGCGCGCCAGGCGACCGCCGTCTCCGCGCCGTCGCACGGCCGCCACACGTCGAGCCCGGGCACGAGGCGCAGCGACGCGACGTGCTCCACCGGCTGGTGCGTCGGCCCGTCCTCGCCGAGGCCGATCGAGTCGTGCGTGAGCACGAAGACCGAGCGCAGCCTCATGAGCGAGGCCATGCGCAGGCCGTTCCGGGCGTAGTCGGAGAAGACGAGGAACGTCCCGCCGAACGGCACGTGGCCGCCGTGGAGCGCGAGGCCGTTCATGAGCGCCGCCATGCCGAACTCGCGGACGCCGTAGTGGACGTACCGGCCGCCGCCCTCGCGCCCGACCGGCGCCGCGCCCTTCCAGCTCGTGAGGTTCGAGCCGGTGAGGTCCGCCGAGCCGCCCACGAGCTCCGGGACGGCCGGCGCGAGCGCCTCGAGCACGAGCTGGGAGGCCTTGCGTGTCGAGAGCGGGCCCGGGCGCTCGGCGAGCCCCAGGATGGTCCGCTCCGCGAGCGCCGCGAAGCCCGCCGGCAGCTCGCCCCGCTGGCGCCGCTCGAGCTCCGCCGCCTCGGCGGGGAACGCGCGCCGGTAGGCCTCCATGCGCGCGAGCCAGTCGCGCCGGAGCGCCGCGCCCCGAGGGCGCGCGTCCCAGACCTCGTACAGGTCCGACGGGATCTCGAACGGCCCGTGCTTCCAGCCGAGCGCCTCGCGCGTGCGCGCGACCTCCTCCTTACCGAGCGGCGCGCCGTGGCAGCCGTGCGAGCCCGCCTTCGTGGGCGCGCCCATGCCGATGAGCGTCCGGCACTGGACGAGCGTCGGCCGCCGGGGCTCCGCGCGCGCCGCCTCGAGCGCGCGGGCGACGGCCTCGGAGTCGTGGCCGTCCACGTCGCGCACGACGTGCCAGCCGTACGCCTCGAAGCGCGCGGCCGTGTCGTCGGTGAACCAGCCCTTCACCTCGCCGTCGATCGAGATCCCGTTGTCGTCCCATAGCGCGGTGAGCTTCCCGAGCCCGAGCGTACCGGCGAGCGACGCGGCCTCGTGCGAGACGCCTTCCATGAGACACCCGTCGCCGAGGAGCACCCAGGTGCGGTGGTCGACGACCTCGTGCCCGGGCCGGTTGAACTCGGCGGCGAGCAGCCGCTCGGCGAGCGCCATGCCCACCGCGTTCGCGAAGCCCTGCCCGAGCGGCCCGGTGGTGGTCTCGACGCCGGGCGCGAGGCCGCGCTCGGGGTGACCCGCGGTCCGGGAGCCGAGCTGCCGGAAGCGCCTCAGGTCGTCGATCGTGAGGTCGTGGCCGGAGAGGTGAAGGAGCGCGTAGTGCAGCATCGACGCGTGCCCGTTCGAGAGCACGAACCGGTCCCGGTCCGGCCAGGCCGGATCGGCGGGATCGTGCCGGAGGAAGCGCGTCCAGAGCACCTCGGCGAGGTCCGCCATCCCGAGCGGCGCGCCCGGGTGGCCGCTGTTCGCCTGCTCCACCGCGTCCATGGCGAGGACGCGCAGGGCGTCGGCCCGCCGCCGGGAGAGGGCCCGGCTCACGCCGCCCTCCGCTTCTTGTCGACGAGCTGCAGGATCATCGGCGTGAAGATGAGCTGCATCGCGAGCGGCATCTTCCCGCCCGGGATCACGATCGAGTTCGGCCGCGACATGAACGAGTCGTGGAGCATGGTGAGCAGGTACGGGAAGTCGATGCCCTTCGGGTCGCGGAAGCGCACCACGAGGAAGCTCTCGTCGGCGGTGGGGATGTCGCGGGCGATGAACGGGTTCGAGGTGTCGACCGTCGGCACCCGCTGGAAGTTCACGTGCGTGCGCGAGAACTGCGGGCAGATGTAGTTCACGTAGTCCGGCATGCGGCGCAGGATCGTGTCGACCACCGCCTCGGTGGAGTAGCCGCGGGTCGCCTTGTCCCGGTGGATCTTCTGGATCCACTCGAGGTTCACGGTCGGCACGACGCCGACGAGCAGGTCCACGTGGCGGGCCACGTCGATCTTCTCGGTCGCGACGCCGCCGTGCAGCCCCTCGTAGAAGAGGAGGTCGGTGTTCGGGCGCACGTCCTCCCAGGGCGTGAAGGTGCCGGGCTTCTGGGAGAACGGCGCCGCCTCGGCCTCGTCGTGGAGGTACTTGCGGACGCGGCCGGTGCCCGCCTCGCCGTAGCTGCGAAAGAGCGTGGCGAGCTCCTCGAAGAGGTTCGCCTCCGGGCCGAAGTGGCTGTAGTGCCGGTTGCCGGCCTTCTCGGCCTCGGCCATCGCGACGCGCATCCCGGCGCGGTCGAAGCGGTGGAAGGCGTCGCCCTCCACGATGGCGGCGTCGATCTTCTCGCGCATGAAGATGTGCGAGAAGGTCCGGGTCACCGAGGTGGTGCCCGCGCCGGAGCTGCCGGTCACGGCGACGATGGGGTGGCGGATCGACATGGCGGTCCTCCTCCAGGCTGCGTACGGGCGCTACGTCGTGAACAGCGATCGGCTGCCGAACAGCGGCGAGCGGAACGGCCCCTCGCCGCGGTCGTGCTCGTCGTGGTACCGGGCGATGCGCTCCACCTCCTCGCGCGAGCCGAGGACGACCGGCACGCGCGCGTGCAGGCCCGCGGGCGCGAGGTCGAGGAGGCGCGTGCGCCCGTCGGTCGCGGCGCCGCCTGCCTGCTCGACCAGGAACGCGATCGGGGCTGCCTCGTAGAGGAGCCTGAGCTTCGCCGGACGGGAAGGGTCCCGGGTGTCGCGCGGGTAGAGGAAGACCCCGCCCCGGAGGAGGATCCGGTGCGCCTCCGCCACGAACGAGGCGATCCACCGCATGTTGAAGTCGGCCTCGCGCGGGCCGGCCTTTCCCGCCCGGCACTCTTCGACGTAGCGCTTCACCGGGGCCTCCCAGTGGCGCTCGTTCGAGGCGTTGATGGCGAA
Organism: Anaeromyxobacter sp.; assembly: GCA_046351695.1. Lineage (GTDB taxonomy): Bacteria > Myxococcota > Myxococcia > Myxococcales > Anaeromyxobacteraceae > Anaeromyxobacter. The sequence goes on from JAXLYA010000010.1 coordinate 119,499, forward strand.
CTCGCGCGCGGCGGGCGGGATGGTGAGATCGGGGTGGGTGAGCACGAAGTCGCCGAGCTCGCGCTCGAGCGTGAAGCCGTGGACGCCGTTCCCGAGCGAGACGACGAGCATCGTGCTCGGGCCGTAGAGCGCGTACCCCGCCGCGACCTGCGCGCTCCCCGGCTGCAGGAAGTCGGCCTCGGTCGCGTCCCCGGGACCGCCGGGGCGGCGCAGGATCGAGAAGATGGTCCCGACGGTGATGTTCACGTCGACGTTGGACGAGCCGTCGAGCGGATCGAAGGCGAGGAGGTACTTGCCGCGCCGGTGGGGCACCGGGATGGGCGAGACGCCGGCGAGCTCCTCGGAGGCCATCCCGGCGAGGTGACCGCCCCAGCCGCAGGCGGAGAGCACGAGGTCGTTCGCGAGGAGGTCGAGCTTCTGCTGGACCTCGCCCTGCACGTTCACCGTGCCCGCCGCGCCGCGGCGCTCGCCCCAGGCGCCGCGCCCGACCTCGGCGGCGATGGCCTTCACCGCGGTCTCGACGTCGTGGAGGAGCGCGGAGAGATCTCCGGTCGCCTCCGGCGCGCCGCGCTGGGCCTGGATCACGAACTGCGCGAACGTGGTCTTGCCGATCATGGCTGGTCCTCTGGACCGTCAGGCGGCTGCGCCGCGACGGTCGCGAACACCCTGCTCTGCCGCACGTCGTCCTCCTCGATCGTCACGAGCGCGTCGCGATCCGCGAGCCCGCCCCGCGCGAAGAGCCGGCTCGCCTGCCGGAGCCGGGCGCGGTCGAGCGCGTTCCGCACCGAGCGGGCGTTCGAGAAGCGCGGCCGCGCCATCCGGAGGCCGAGGTAGTCGTCGAACGCGGCGCGGGCCGCGGGCGAGAAGCGGTACTGGAGCCCCTCGAGCATCCGCTCGGCGATCGCGAGGAGCTCGTCCTTCCCGTAGTCGGGGAAGTCCACGTGGTGCGCCACCCGCGAGGCCATGCCCGGGTTCGACTCGAAGAAGCGGTCCATCCGGTCGGCGTAGCCGGCGAGGATCACGACGAGGTCGTGGCGCTGCTCCTCCATGACGGTGAGGAGGAGGTCGATGGCCTCGGCGCCGTAGTCGCGCTCGTTCTCCGGCCGGTGCAGCGCGTAGGCCTCGTCGATGAAGAGCACGCCCCCGAGCGCCTTCTTCACGACCTCCTTCGTCTTCGGGCCGGTGTGCCCGACGTACTGGCCCACGAGGTCGTCGCGGGTGACCGAGACGAGGTGGCCCTTCCTCAGGTACCCGAGCCCATGGAGGATCGCCGCCATCCGCAGCGCGACGGTGGTCTTCCCGGTGCCGGGGTTGCCGGTGAAGCACATGTGCAAGGACGGCGGCCCCGCCGCGATGCCGAGCTCCCGCCGGGCCCGGTCGACCGCGAGCAGCGCCGCGAGCTCGCGCACCCGCCGCTTCACGGGGGCGAGCCCGACGATCTCGCGATCGAGCGCGTCGAGGATCGCCGCCGCGTTCGAGGACGCGAGCAGCGCCGCGAGGTCCACGCCCGTTCGCCCTTCCCCCGAGCCTGACGAGGGGTCGGGGCGAACGGGGCCTGTGGACACAGCGCTCACCCTTCCGTCCTCGCCCGCCGGATCGCGTAGCGCTGCGTGCGGCCGGGGCCCTCCTCGCGCTCGAGCGTGAAGCCGCGCTCGACCGCGGGGCGCTGCACGATGAACGAGAGCCGGACCGTCTCCCAGCCGGAGGACGAGTCGAACGCGTTCACCTTCACGTAGCGGCCCGGGTTCGCCGCGCGGCACGCCGCGAGGTCGGCCATCAGCGCGCCGACGTCGGGCGGGTCGAAGGCCGGCGGGCCCCACATGTCCCAGTAGGTGTTGCGCGGGTGCGGGTCGTCGGTGGTCTCGAAGGAGATGGCCCAGCCGCGGCCGATCGCGTGCTCGAGCTGCTTCCTCACCTGGGCGTCGGTGAGGTCCGGCAGGAAGCTGAAGGTGCCCTGGGTGAGGCGCATGGCGAAGCTCCGGTCAGGCGAGGGTGGGGGTGGCGACGAAGTCGACGGTGTCGGTGGAGGCGTAGTCGAAGGTGACGTCCTTCCAGGTCTCGAGCGCCGCGCGGAGCGGCGCGCAGCCCTTCGCGGCGTCGGCGAGGATGTCCGGCCCCTCGTGCCAGATGTCCCGCCCCTCGTTCCGCGCGAGGACCATCGCCTCGAGCGCGACCCGGTTCGCGGTGGCGCCCGCGGCGATGCCCTGCGGGTGGCCGATGGTGCCGCCGCCGAACTGCAGCACCACGTCCTCGCCGAGGTAGTGGAGGAGCTGGTGCATCTGCCCGGCGTGGATGCCGCCGGAGGCGACCGGCATCACCCGGCGCAGGTCGGCCCAGTCCTGGTCGAAGAAGATGCCGTGGCGGAGGTCCTCCCGGACGTGCGCCTCGCGGAGCGTGTCGTAGACGCCCGCGATGACCGCCGGGTCGCCCTCGAGCTTCCCGACCACGGTGCCCGCGTGGATGTGGTCGACGCCCGCCATCCGCATCCACTTCGCGATCACGCGGAAGGAGACGCCGTGCGACTTCTGGCGGGTGTACGTGCCGTGGCCGGCGCGGTGCAGGTGGAGGAGCACGTCGTTGTCGCGCGCCCACTTCGCCATCGACTGGATGGCGGTGTAGCCGATGACGAGGTCGATCATCACGATGGAGGTGCCGAGCTCCTTCGCGAAGTTCGCGCGCTCGTACATCTGCTCCATCGTGCCGGCGGTGACGTTGAGGTAGTGCCCCTTCACCTCGCCGGTCGCGGCCTGGGCCCGGTTCACCGCCTCCATCGCGAAGAGGGTCCGGTCGCGCCAGTGCATGAACGGCTGCGAGCCGATGTTCTCGTCGTCCTTCACGAAGTCGAGGCCGCCCTTCAGGGCCTCGTAGATCACCCGGCCGTAGTTCTTGCCGGAGAGCCCGAGCTTCGGCTTCACGGTCGCGCCGAGGAGCGGCCGGCCGAACTTGTCGAGCCGCTCGCGCTCCACGACGATGCCGGTGGGCGGCCCCTGGAACGTCTTCAGGTACGCGACCGGGATCCGCATGTCCTCGAGCCGCAGCGCCTTCACCGGCTTGAACCCGAAGACGTTGCCGATGATCGAGGCCGAGAGGTTCGCGATCGAGCCCTCCTCGAAGAGGACGAGGTCGTAGGCGATGCGCGCGAACCACTGCGCGGGCTGGCCGGTGCCCGGGCCGGTGCCGGGCACCGGGTCGACCTGGTAGGCGCGGGCGCGGTAGCGCTCGCAGGCGGTGAGCCGGTCGGTCCAGACCACCGTCCAGGTGGCGGTGGAGGACTCGCCCGCGACCGCCGCGGCGGCCTCCTCCGGGTCGACGCCCTCCTGCGGCGTGATCCGGAACAGCGCGAGCACGTCGGTCTCGCGCGGCACGTAGTCCGGATCCCAGTAGCCCATCTGCTTGTACGGCAGGACGCCGGCCCGGTAGCGGTCGGCGGCGGAGGTCCCCGTGCGCGTCGTGGTCATGGCGGGAGCATGCGCCCCGGGGTCGAATAAAGGCCAATCACGCTGAACGTGGTCTCGCATCAGGATTGCTTATGACGCGCCTCTGGCCCATGATCGGGGCGTGCAGGACCTCACCCTCCACCAGCTCCGCGTGCTCGCCGCCGTGGCCCGCCACCGCTCGTTCACGCACGCCGCGCGCGAACTCCGGCTGACGCAGCCCGCGGTCTCGATGCAGGTGAAGGCCCTCGAGGCGCTCGCCGGGCTGCCGCTCCTCGAGCGCCACGCGCGGGAGGTGCTGCTCACCGCGGCCGGGAAGGAGCTCCTCGCCCACGCCCAGGTGGCGCTCCGCGCGCTCGACGACGCCCGCGACGCGCTCGCGGCGCTGCGCGGCCTCGAGGCCGGCCGGGTCGACATCGCGGTGGTCTCGACCGCGAAGTACTTCGCGCCGAAGCTCCTCTCCCAGTTCGCGAAGCTCCACCCCGGCATCGAGCTCCGGCTGCTGGTCAACAACCGGCAGGAGGTCATCCAGCTCCTCGTCGACAACGCGATCGACCTCGCGCTCATGGGCACCCCGCCCCGCCACCTCGAGACGACCGCCTTCGCGTTCGCGAAGCACCCGCTCGTGGTGGTCTCCGCGCCCGATCACCCGCTCGCCCGCGCGCGGCGCGTCCCGGTGCGCGCGCTCGCGGAGGAGCCGTTCCTCGTGCGCGAGCCCGGGAGCGGCACCCGCGCCGCGATGGAGCGCTTCTTCGGCGCGCACCGGATCCGGCCCCGCTCGGAGACCGAGATCGCGAGCAACGAGACCATCAAGCAGGCGGTGATGGCCGGCATGGGGCTCGCGTTCATCTCCCGCCACGCGATCGGCCTCGAGGTCGCGGCCGGCCAGCTCGCGGTGCTCGACGTCGAGGGGCTGCCGATCGTCCGCGACTGGAACGTCGTCCACCGCACCGGGCGCCGGCTCTCGCCCGGCGCCACCGAGTTCAAGCGCTTCGTCCTGAAGCAGGGGCGCGCCTTCCTCGCGGCGTGGCCTGCGGCAGGGCCGCGCTGACGCGGGGCGACGAGCTTCCGGTTCGCGCCGACGGGCGGAAGCGCCGTTTCCACCGCACCGCGCAACGTCCCGCAGGAACTCCAGTCTTTCCAGGGCCGTCCGCCGGAGGGGGTGTGGGCACGGCGGATGCCTTGATGCCGATCAAACCGCCGCTCCTCTCCCCCCGAGGTGCATGTGACCGAGACGTTCTACGACGTGCTGCGCAGGCAGGGCATCACCCGCCGCAGCTTCGTGAAGTTCTGCTCCCTCACCGCGACGTCGCTGGGCCTCGGGTCGGCGTTCGCCCCGAAGATCGCCCACGCGCTCGAGACGAAGCCGCGCACGCCGGTGCTGTGGCTGCACGGCCTCGAGTGCACGTGCTGCTCGGAGTCGTTCATCCGCTCCGCGCACCCGCTCGCGAAGGACGTCGTGCTGTCGATGCTCTCGCTCGACTACGACGACACCTTGATGGCCGCGGCGGGCCACCAGGCCGAGCAGATCCTCGAGGACGTGAAGAAGAAGTACAAGGGCAACTACATCGTCGCGGTGGAGGGCAACCCGCCCCTCAACGAGGACGGGATGTTCTGCATCCACGGCGGGCGGCCCTTCGTCGAGGTGCTGAAGGAGACCTGCGCCGACGCGAAGGCGGTCATCGCGTGGGGCGCCTGCGCCTCCTGGGGCTGCGTGCAGGCCGCGAAGCCGAACCCGACGCGCGCCACGCCCATCGACAAGGTCATCTCCGGCAAGCCCATCGTGAAGGTGCCGGGCTGCCCGCCCATCGCCGAGGTCATGACCGGCGTCGTGACCTACATGCTCACCTTCGACAAGATCCCCGAGCTCGACCGGCAGGGCCGGCCGAAGATGTTCTACGGGCAGCGCATCCACGACAAGTGCTACCGCCGCCCGCACTTCGACGCCGGCCAGTTCGTCGAGCAGTGGGACGACGAGAACGCGCGCAAGGGCTTCTGCCTCTACAAGATGGGCTGCAAGGGCCCCACCACCTACAACGCGTGCTCGACGACGCGCTGGCAGGGCGGCGTCTCGTTCCCCATCCAGTCCGGCCACGGCTGCATCGGCTGCTCCGAGGACGGCTTCTGGGACAAGGGCAGCTTCTACGACCGCCTCACGACGGTCACCCCGATCATGGCCGAGGGCAGCGCCGACAAGGTCGGCGGCACCGCGGCCGGCGTCGCGGCGGCCTCCATCGCGGTGCACGCGGTGGTGAGCGCCGTCCAGCGCGCCAAGGTCAAGAACGACAACCCGGCCCCGTAGCCACCCCCTCCGCAAAGCGAGACGAGACCGACATGGCTTACGAGACCCAGGGCTTCAAGATCGACGACTCCGGGAAGCGCGTGGTGGTGGACCCCGTCTGCCGCATCGAGGGCCACCTGCGCGTCGAGGTGAACGTCGACGAGAAGAACGTCATCAGGAACGCGGTGTCCTCCGGCACGATGTGGCGCGGCCTCGAGGTGATCCTCAAGGGCCGCGACCCGCGCGACGCGTGGGCGTTCACCGAGCGCATCTGCGGCGTCTGCACCGGCACCCACGCGCTCACCTCGGTGCGCGCGGTCGAGGACGCGCTCGGGATCACCGTCCCCGAGAACGCGAACTCCATCCGCAACATCATGCAGCTCAACCTGCAGGTGCACGACCACCTCGTGCACTTCTACCACCTGCACGCGCTCGACTGGGTCGACGTGGTCTCGGCGCTGAAGGCCGACCCGAAGGCCACGAGCGAGCTCGCCCAGAAGATCTCCGACTGGCCGATGTCGTCCCCGGGCTACTTCCGCGAGCTCAAGACCCGGCTCCAGAAGTTCGTCGAGTCCGGCCAGCTCGGCCCGTTCTCGAACGCGTACTGGGGCAACGCCGCGTACAAGCTGCCGCCCGAGGCGAACCTCATGGCGGTCGCGCACTACCTCGAGGCGCTCGACTTCCAGAAGGAGATCGTGAAGATCCACACGATCTTCGGCGGCAAGAACCCGCACCCGAACTGGCTGGTCGGCGGGGTCCCCTGCGCGATCAACCTCGACGGCGTCGGCGCGGTGGGCGCGGTCAACATGGAGCGCCTCAACCTCGTCCAGTCGATCATCGACCGCACCTCCGAGTTCATCGACAAGGTCTACATCCCCGACATCCTCGCGATCGGCGGCTTCTACAAGGACTGGCTGCACGGCGGCGGCCTCTCCTCGAAGTCGGTCATGTCCTACGGTGACATCCCGGATCACGCGAACGACTTCTCCGAGAAGAACCTCATGCTCCCGCGGGGCGCCATCATCAACGGCGACCTCTCGAAGGTGCACGAGGTCGACCTGCGCGACCCCGAGCAGATCCAGGAGTTCGTCGTCCACTCGTGGTTCAAGTACCCGGACGAGACGAAGGGCCTGCACCCGTGGGACGGCGTGACCGACCACAACTTCACGCTCGGCCCGAAGACGAAGGGCAGCCGCACGAGGATCGAGGCCCTCGACGAGGGCGGCAAGTACTCCTTCATCAAGGCGCCGCGCTGGCGCGGCAACGCGATGGAGGTCGGGCCGCTCGCGCGCTGGATCATCGGCTACGTCCAGAAGAAGCCGGAGTTCAAGGAGCCCGTCGACGCCGTCCTCTCCGCGCTCGGCGCGCCCCTGCCCGCCCTCTTCTCCACGCTCGGCCGCACCGCCGCGCGCGCCCTCGAGGCGCAGTGGGCGGCGAGGAAGCAGCGCTACTTCTTCGACAAGCTCATGGCGAACCTGAAGGCCGGGGACACCGCCACCGCCAACACCGAGAAGTGGGATCCGTCGCGCTGGCCGAAGGAGGCGAAGGGCGTGGGCTTCACCGAGGCGCCGCGCGGCTCGCTCGGCCACTGGGTGAAGGTGAAGGACGGCAAGATCGACAACTACCAGTGCGTCGTCCCGACGACCTGGAACGGCTCGCCCCGCGACCCGAAGGGCCAGATCGGCGCGTTCGAGGCCTCGCTCATGAACACGCCGGTCGTGAACGCCGAGCAGCCGGTGGAGATCCTGCGGACCATCCACTCCTTCGACCCGTGCCTCGCCTGCTCGACCCACGTCATGGGCCCGCAGGGCGAGGAGCTCACCCGCGTGAAGGTGCGCTAGGGAGGCGGCCATGATCGCCGAGCAGGAGCTGAAGCAGATCCAGGCCGCCCACCCGCACGTCGTCGAGCAGATGTACGTGTGGGAGGCGCCGGTCCGGCTGTGGCACTGGGGCAACTTCCTCGCGATGATCACGCTGATGGTGACGGGCTACCTCATCGGCAGCCCGCCGCCCGCCATCGGCGGCGAGGCGACCTTCACCTTCATGTTCGGGTGGATCCGCCTCCTCCACTTCTCCGCCGCCTACGTCTTCGCGATCGGCCTCGTCGTGCGCCTCTACTGGGCGTTCGTCGGGAACTCCCACGCGAAGCAGATCTTCATGCTGCCGCTCACCGACAAGCAGTGGTGGAAGGACCTGTGGGGCGGGCTCAAGTGGTACATGTTCATGAACGACCGCCCCCGGTACTACGTCGGCCACAACCCGCAGGCCCAGCTCGTCACGGTCCTCGGCTACACGATCCCGGCCTTCTTCATGGCCTTCACCGGGTTCGCCCTCTACTCCGAGGGGAAGGGCGTCGGCACCTGGTCCGACAAGCTCTTCGGCTGGATCATCCCGCTCGCGGGCGGCAGCCAGGCGCTCCACACCTGGCACCACCTCGGCCTGTGGGTCCTCGTGCTCTTCGCGATGGCCCACATCTACGCGGTCATCCGCGACGACATCATGTCGCGCCAGTCGCAGGTGTCGTCGATCATCTCGGGCTACCGCATCAACAAGGACCGCCCGTGACCGACACGACGCTCGTCCTCGGGATCGGGAACCTCCTCTGGGCCGACGAGGGCTTCGGCGTCCGCTGCGTGGAGGCCCTCGCGGCGGAGTGGTGCCTCCCGCCGGAGGTGGTCGCCATGGACGGCGGGACGCAGGGGCTCTACCTGCTCCCGTACGTCCAGGAGGCGCGGCGGCTGCTCGTCTTCGACGCGGTCGACTACGGCCTCGCGCCGGGGGCGATGAAGCTCGTCGAGGACGGCGAGGTGCCGCGCTTCATGGGCGCGAAGAAGATGAGCCTGCACCAGACCGGCTTCCAGGACGTGCTGGCCGCCGCGGAGCTCACCGGGTCGTGCCCGCGGGAGCTCCTCCTCATCGGCGTGCAGCCCGTCGAGCTCGAGGACTTCGGCGGCAGCCTCCGCCCCGCGACGCGGGCCTGCATCCCGGCCGCCGTCGACGTCGCGGTCGCGCGGCTGCGCCGCTGGGGCCACGTCCTCGTGCCGCGCGCCGCCGGCGACGCCGCCGGCGTGAACGCCGACCCCGTCCGGCTCGCCCGCTACGAGGAGCAGCGCTGATGTGCCTCGCCGTCCCCATGCGCGTCGTCTCGGTCGCGGGCCCGCGCGCGACCTGCGAGGGCCGCAACGGCCTCGTCGACGTGGACACGCTGCTCTGCGGCCCGGTCGCGCCCGGCGACTGGGTGCTCACCTTCCTCGGCGGCGCCCGCGAGGTGGTGAGCGCCGAGGAGGCCGCCCGGGTGGACGCCGCGCTCGACGCGCTCGAGGCGATCCGCGACGGCCGGCCCCCGGACCTCGACGCCTGCTTCGCCGACCTCGTGGGCCGGGAGCCCGAGCTCCCGGAGCACCTGCGCCAGAAGGAGAACCTGGCATGACCGCCGCCCGCACCCCCGACGCGCTCCTCGCCCGCCTGCGCCCGCGCGGCGTCGAGCCCATCGCCGACGCCGACGCGCTCGCCGAGTTCCTCGGCGGCCCGGGCGAGGCGCTCCTCCTCTTCACCGACGACCCGGCCCGCGTGCCCGAGTGCTGGGACGTCGCGGTGATCCTCCCCGAGGTGCTGAAGGAGCTCGGCACGCCGCCGCGCGCCGCGGTGCTCCTGCCGGAGCTCTCGCGCGCCCTGCAGGCGCGCTACGGCCTCACCCGCACCCCGGCGCTCGCGGCGTTCCGCGCCGGCGGCTGGCTCGGCGCGCTCGAGGGCGTGCGCGACTGGTCCGCCTACCTCGCCGAGCTGCCCTCGCTCCTCGCCCGCCCCGTCTCGCGGCCGCCGCTCCCCATCGCCGGCGGCCCGTCCGCGTCCGCCTGCGCCTGATCGGAGATCCCATGCGCTCCCTGCCCATCGTCGGTCCCGGCTCGCAGCTCGAGGAGGACGAGGCGCCCGTCGAGTACCTCGCGCCCGGCCCCATGGACGTCTTCCGCGCGCCGCGCGTGCCCGAGCTGCCCCAGGCCGCCGCGCTCGCGGAGACCCGCGCGGTGCTCGGCGCGTTCCACGCGCGGCTCCGCGCCTGGCGGCCCGGCGCGCCCGGCACGCCGGTCCTCGACCTGCGCGGGACGGGCCCCGCGGTGCTCGACCTCGTGAACACCTCGCTCGGCGAGGGCGAGGTGAGCGTCCGCGTGACCGGCCCCGCCGCGGTGGAGGCGCAGGAGACCGCCTTCGCCGGCGTCTGGCGCGTGCGCGAGCACCGCCCCGACGGCGCCCTCGCGAGCGACCTCGTCGAGGCCGGCACCCTCCCCGCCTCCGTGCTCGCGGCGCTCGCCGCCGCCGCGCGCGACGCGGCGCCGCGCGCGCTCCCGCCGGAGATCCCGGGGCTCATGAACGCCCCCGCGGTGGCCCGCGAGGTCCTCGACCGCTCCGCCCGCCACGTCGCCGGCCGGCCGGCGCACGTCATCAACTTCACGCTCCTGCCGATGACGCCCGAGGACCTCGCCTGGCTGGCGCAGGCGCTCGGCGACGGCCCGGTCACGATCCTCTCGCGCGGCTACGGCAACTGCCGCATCACCGCCACCGCGGTGCCGCACGTGTTCTGGGTGAAGTACTTCAACGCCATGGACCAGCTCATCCTCGACACGCTCGAGGTCGTCGACGTGCCGGAGGCGGCGCTCGCCGCGAAGGAGGACCTCGAGGACTCCACCGCGCGGCTCGAGGAGTGGCTCCTCTCGCTCGAGGACGTGGAGGTGGCGGCGTGACCTCGTCCTTCGACTACGCCGCCGCCGAGCAACTGCCCGCCGCGCAGGAGGCGGCTACGCTCAGGACGAGCGGGGCCACCCGCCACGAGTGCGGCGTCTGCTGGTACGTCTACGACCCCGCGAGCGGCGATCCCGTGTGGCAGGTCCCGCCGGGCACGGCCTTCGAGGTGCTCCCGGAGCGCTGGAGCTGCCCGAACTGCGACGCCCCCCGCGAGAAGTTCCTCGCGCTCTGAGGCACGGCGGTGACGGCCGACGCCCTCGCCCGCGCGCGCGACGTCGAGCTCGCCTTCGAGCTCGCGGCCCCGTCCATGGCGGGCGTGCCGGTGTGCAACCGCACGCTCTCGATCGAGGTCGTGGGCATGCGCCCGCACGCGGGCGGCTACGCGGGCGTGCTCGTCACGCCGTGGACCGTGAGCCTCGTCCTCGTGGGCGCCCACGGGGCGCCGCTCGCGCGGCTCGCGCCGGGCGAGGCCGAGGTGGTCGAGTTCCCCGCCGGCCCGTTCGCGCTCGCCGCCGCCGAGGGGCCGGAGCTCGGGCCCTACCGCACGCTCTCCCTGCTCTCGCCGCCCGAGGGGCTCGTCGGCCAGGACGACGCGCGCGCCGCGGCGCGGGCCGCGCTCTCGGCGATCTTCGATCCTCCGGCGCCGCCGGCAGAGGAGCCCGCCCCGCCGCCGGAGGCCGACCTCCCGCGCGGCACGCTCAGCTCCCGCCGCGCGTTCCTGCGAGGTGGCGCGTGACGGCCCCGGGCCCCGTTCGTCCCGGGCCCGTCGGAGGACCCGCGGCGGGATCGGCGGAGGGCGGCGTCTCGGTCGAGGTGGGCTGGGACGGCGCGCGCGTGGCGAGCGCCCGGGTCGCCTTCGAGCGCCCCCGCGGCGAGGCGCTGCTCGCCGGCCGGACCCCCGCCGAGGCGCTCGCGCTCGTGCCGCGGGTCTTCGCGCTCTGCGGCCACGCCCAGCGCGCCGCGGGCCGGGCCGCGCTCGCGGCCGCCGGGGCGGAGCTCCCGGCCGACCCGCGCGAAGGCGAGCGCGTCCTCCTCGAGGCGGCGCGCGAGCACCTCTGGCGCCTCCTCCAGGACTGGCCCCGCGCGCTCGGGCTCGAGCTCGACCCGGCGCCGTTCGCGGCCTGGGGCCGCCGCCTCGGCGCGGCGCTCCGGGACGGGCTCCCCCCGGAGGGCCTCCCCGAGCTCGCGGCGTTCGTCGAGGAGGAGGTCCTCGGCGGGCCGCTGCTGGCGCTCGCCTCCGCGGAGGACGCGCTCGCGTGGGCCGAGCGCGGCGCCTCGCACGCCGCCCGCCTGGCGCGCGCCGTGCGCGACGAGCCCGCCCCCGCGCTCGCGACCGCCTGGCTCGAGCCCGGCGCGCCCCGCGACGCGCCCTCCGGCGTCGCCGCGCAGACGGGGCCGCTCGCCCGCTGGCGGCGCCAGCCCGCCGTGGCCGGCCTGCTCGCCGGCGGAGGGCGGACGATCTTCGCGCACCTCCTCGCCCGGGCGCTCGACCTGTCCGACGCCGCCGCGCGGCTCGCCGCGCCCGCCCGGGAGCCGGGCGCCGCCGCCGAGGCGACCGGCCCCGGGGCCGGCGCGGCCCGGGTCGAGACGGCCCGCGGCACCCTCCTCCACCGCTGCGCGCTCCGCCCCGACGGCCGGATCGGCGCGTACGAGGTGCTCCCGCCCACCGCCTGGAACTTCCACGCCCGCGGCCCGTTCGCGGGCTCCGTGGTGGGGCTCGCCGCCGGCGCCGAGGAGGAGCTCCGCGCCCGGATCGGCCGGTGGGCGCTCGCCTTCGACCCCTGCGTGCCCTGGTCGCTCACGGTTCACCGAACGTCGAGACCGGCCGGGGCTTGAACGGGCCCCGCCCGCTCTGCGACCATCGGCCCACTTGGCCTCCCCCGACCCGGCCCCCCTGCGCGCGGCGCCCCCGCCCGCCACCGCGCCCCGCCTCGCCCTCCTCGTCGTCGACGACGAGGTCCGCTCGCTCGAGGCGCTCCGGCGCACGCTCGACGAGGAGTTCACCGTCTTCACCGCCACCGGCGCCGACGAGGCGCGCGCGGTGCTCGAGCGCGAGCCCGTCGCCATCGTGCTCTGCGACCAGCGCATGCCCGGGACCACCGGCGTCGAGTTCCTGAAGGACGTGCGGTCCCGCTGGCCCGACGCGATCCGCATCGTCATCTCGGGCTACACCGAGGCCGAGGACATCATCGCGGGCGTCAACGAGGCGGGCATCTGGCAGTACCTGCTCAAGCCCTGGCACCCCGACCAGCTCCTCCTCACCCTGCGCAGCGCCGGCGAGCTGTTCCGGCTCCAGGCCGAGCACGCCCGGCTCGCGACCGAGCTGCGCGAGCCGCCCGCCACCCTGCGCGGCAAGGTCGAGACCCAGCGCGCGCAGGCCCGCGATCGCTTCGCCTTCGACAAGATCGTGCGCGCGCCCGACAGCCCGCTCGCGCAGGTCCTCGTCCTCGCCCAGCGCATCGCGCGCCACGACCTCTCGGTGCTGCTCACCGGCGAGTCCGGCACCGGCAAGGAGGTCCTCGCCCGCGCCATCCACTACGGGAGCCCCCGCGCCGACCGCGCGTTCGTGATCGAGAACTGCGGCGCCCTGCCGGACGAGCTCCTCGAGTCGGAGCTCTTCGGCCACAAGCGCGGCGCGTTCACCGGCGCCTACGAGGACCGGGTGGGCCTGTTCCAGCAGGCCGACGGCGGCACCATCTTCCTCGACGAGGTCGGCGAGACCTCGCCGGCGTTCCAGGTGAAGCTCCTGCGGGCCCTGCAGGAGGGCGAGATCCGGCCGGTGGGCAGCCCGCGCACGCTCTCGGTGGACGTGCGGGTGGTCGCGGCCACGAACCGCGACCTCGAGGAGGACGTCCGCACCGGGCGCTTCCGCGAGGACCTCTACTACCGGCTCGCCTCGGTGACGCTCACGCTCCCCGCGCTGCGCGACCGGCCCATGGACATCCCGCTGCTCGCCCGCGGGTTCCTCGAGCGCGGCCAGCGCGAGCTCGGCCGGCGCGTGAAGGGGTTCACCGGCGAGGCGCTCGCGCTCCTCGGCGCCTACCGCTGGCCCGGCAACGCCCGCGAGCTCTCGAACGAGGTGAAGCGCATGCTCGCGCTCTCGGACGGCGAGTGGCTCGGCGCGGAGCTCCTCTCCCCCCGGGTCGTGCACGCCGCGGCCGGCGAGGCGGAGGAGCGCGACCACGCCCTCGTCGCCGGGCTCGACGGCAACCTCAAGGAGCGGCTCGACGCGCTCGAGGCCCGGATCCTCCGCGAGGTGCTGGTCCGCCACCGCTGGAACAAGACCCGCGCCGCGCAGGAGCTCGGCCTCTCGCGGGTGGGCCTGCGCGCGAAGCTCGTGCGCTACGGCCTCGAGAAGAAGGGCGCGCGGTGAACGTCCTCTGGCTCCAGTCCGGCGGGTGCGGCGGCTGCTCGATGTCGTTCCTGGGCGCGGACGTGCGCGACCTCTTCGGCGTGCTCGAGCGCGCCGGCGTGAACCTCCTGTGGCACCCGAGCCTCTCGGAGGAGAGCGCGGACGAGGCGCTCGACGTGCTCCGCCGCTGCGCCGACGGCACGACGCCCCTCGACGTGCTCTGCCTCGAGGGCTCGGTGATGCGCGGCCCCGCGGGCACCGGCCGCTTCCACCTGCTCGCCGGGACCGGCGAGCCGATGATGGCCTGGATCGACCGCCTCGCGCGGCGCGCGCGGCACGTGGTGGCGGTCGGGAGCTGCGCGGCCTTCGGCGGCGTCACGGCCGCCGGCTCGAACCCCGGCGACGCCTGCGGCCTCGCGTACGAGGGCGAGGCGAAGGGCGGCCTCCTCGGCGCGGGCTTCCGCGGCCGGGGCGGGCTCCCGGTCGTGAACGTCGCCGGCTGCCCGACGCACCCGGGCTGGGTGCTCGACGCGCTCGTCGCGCTCGCGATGGGGGCGCTCGGCGAGGGCGACCTCGACGAGCTCGGCCGGCCGCGCTCCTACGCCGACCAGCTCGTCCACCACGGCTGCCCGCGCAACGAGTACTACGAGTTCAAGGCGAGCGCCGAGAAGCCGAGCGACCTCGGCTGCCTCATGGAGAACCTCGGCTGCAAGGGCACGCAGGCCCACGCCGACTGCAACACCCGGCTCTGGAACGGCTCGGGCTCCTGCCTGCGCGGCGGCTACGCCTGCATCGACTGCACACGCCCCGGCTTCGAGGAGCCCGGCCACGCGTTCACCGTGACGCCGAAGCTCGCCGGGATCCCCATCGGGCTCCCGACCGACATGCCGAAGGCCTGGTTCGTCGCGCTCGCCGCGCTCTCGAAGAGCGCGACCCCGCGGCGCGTCCGCGAGAACTCGGTGGCCGACCACCCGGTGGTCCCGCCCGCCGTGAAGAAGGGGGGCCGGTGAAGACCGTCGTCGTCGGCCCGTTCAACCGGGTGGAGGGCGACCTCGAGGTCTCCCTCGACGTGGACGGCGGCAAGGTCGCGGCCGCCCGCGTCTCCTCCCCGCTCTTCCGCGGCTTCGAGCAGATCCTCTCCGGGAAGGCCCCGGAGGACGCGCTCGTGCTCGTGCCGCGCATCTGCGGGATCTGCTCGGTCGCGCAGTCCTCGGCCGCGGCCGCGGCGCTCGCCGACGCCGCGGGCGCGACGCCCCCGCCGAACGGCCTCCTCGCCTCGAACCTGGCGCTCGCGGCCGAGAACATCGCCGACCACCTCACCCACTTCTACCTCTTCTTCATGCCCGACCTCGCCCGCGAGGCGTACGCCGGCCGTCCCTGGCACGCCGCGCTCCGCGAGCGCTTCCGGGCCCGGACCGGCGCCGCGGTCGCCGACGTGCTCGCCGCGCGTGAGGCCTTCCTCCGGATCATGGGCGTCCTCGCCGGAAAGTGGCCGCACACGCTCGCCCTGCAGGCCGGCGGCACGACGCGCGCGGTGACGCCGGCCGAGAAGCTCCAGCTCCGGATGATCCTCTCCGGCTTCCGCGCCTTCCTCGAGCGCACCGTGCTCGGTGGCCCGCTCGAGGCGGTCTCCGCGCTCGGCTCGGCCGAGGCGCTCCGCGCCTTCGCGGCGGAGCGGCCGGAGGGCGACCTCGCCCGCTTCCTCGCCGCCGCCGACGACCTCGGCCTCGAGCGCCTCGGCGCGTCCGGCGGCGCGCTCATGAGCTACGGCGCCTACGCGCTCGGCGGCGGCGCGCACCTCTTCCGGCGCGGCGTGCTCCTGCCCGGGACCGCCGTGGCGGCGCCGCTCGAGCCCGCCGAGATCGTGGAGGACGTGAGCCACGCCTGGATGGCCGACGACGCGCCCCGGCACCCGTTCGACGGCGCGACGCGCCCGGTGGCCGAGAAGACCGGCGCCTACACGTGGTGCAAGGCCCCGCGGCTCGGCGGCCGGGTCGCCGAGGTCGGCGCGCTCGCGCGCCAGGCGGTGGACGGCCACCCGCTCGCGCGCGATCTCGTGGCGCGCGGCGCGGGCGTGACGGCGCGGGTGGTGGCGCGCCTGCTCGAGCTCGCGCGGGTGGTGCCGGAGATGGAGCGCTGGGCCGCGGCGCTCGAGCCGGGCGGGCCGTACTTCTCGGCGGCGCCGATCCCCGACGACGCGGAGGGCGCCGGGCTCGTCGAGGCCGCCCGCGGCTCGCTCGGCCACTGGCTCACGGTCCGCGGCGGGCGGATCAAGGGCTACCAGCTCGTGGCGCCGACCACCTGGAACTTCTCGCCCCGCGACGCCGAGGACCGCCCCGGCGCGCTCGAGGCTGCGCTCGTCGGGGTCCCCGCCGGCGAGGGTGACGTCGCGGTCCAGCACGTGGTTCGATCGTTCGACCCCTGCATGGTCTGCACGGTGCACTGATGGCCGACGACACCACCCGCCCGCGGGCCCACCGGCCCACGCTCCTGCCCCCTTCGCCGTCGCCGGGCGAGGCGATGGGCGAGGCGGCCTGGATCGACGTCATCCGCAAGATGGACGAGGTCTACGGCGACCTCCTCCAGTACGAGGTCGCGCTCGAGGAGAAGAACGCGGCGCTCGAGGCCTCGCAGCGCTTCATCGAGGGCGTGCTCGGCTCGATGAACGACATCCTCATCGTCTGCGACCGGAACGGGCGCATCGAGGACGTGAACGCCTCGCTCGTGAAGCTCACAGGCCGGGCGCCGGAGGCGCTCCGGGGCCTGCCGGTGCAGGAGCTCTTCGCCGACGGCGAGTCGCGCGAGGCGGCGGCGCGGGCGCTCGCGGGCGGCGGCGACCCCTGCGCCGACCTCGAGCTCCGCCTGCGCGCGGCGGACGGCTCCGCGGCGGCGGTCTCGCTCAACGGCACGCCACGCCACGGCCCGGGCGGCCGGCGCATGGGCATGGTCGTCACCGGCCGGCCCGTCGGCGAGCTCCGGCGCGCGTACGAGGATCTCCGCCGGGCCCACGACGACCTCCGCCGCACGCAGCAGCAGCTCCTGCACTCCGAGAAGATGGCCTCCCTCGGCCGGCTCGTGGCCGGGGTCGCGCACGAGCTCAACAACCCCATCTCCTTCGTGCTCGGCAACGTGCACGCGCTCCGCCGGTACGGCGAGCGGCTCGAGCGGTACCTCGGCGCGGTCCACGGCGGGGCCGCCCCGCCCGCCCTCGCGGCGCTCCGCGAGGAGCTGCGCATCGATCGGATCGTGGCGGACCTCGCGCCGCTCATCGAGGGCACCGTCGAGGGCGCCGAGCGCACCCGCGACATCGTCGACGCGCTGAAGCGCTTCAGCGCGGTCGACCGCGAGGCGCCCGCCACCTTCGACCTCGGGAAGGTCGCCGAGCGCGCGGTCCACTGGGTCGCGAAGGCCGAGGACCGGCTCGAGATCGTGCTCGCCCTCCCGCCGGAGCTCAAGGTCTCCGGCTCCGCCGGGCAGCTGCAGCAGGTCCTCATGAACCTCGTGCAGAACGCCTGCGACGCCCTGCACGGCCGCCCCGGCGCGCGGCTCGAGCTGTCCGGGCGCGTCGAGGGCGAGCTCGCGGTCCTCGAGGTGCTCGACAACGGGCCGGGCATCGATCCCGAGAACCTGCCGCGCCTCTTCGAGCCCTTCTTCA
This sequence comes from Anaeromyxobacter sp., assembly GCA_046351695.1. Classification (GTDB taxonomy): domain Bacteria; phylum Myxococcota; class Myxococcia; order Myxococcales; family Anaeromyxobacteraceae; genus Anaeromyxobacter. The sequence continues at coordinate 136,961 of JAXLYA010000010.1, forward strand.
CGACGAAGCCCGTCGGCAAGGGCACCGGGCTCGGGCTCTCGATCAGCTACGGCATCGTCGAGCGCCACGGCGGCCGCCTCGTCGCCGCGAACCGCCCCGGCGGCGGCGCCGCGCTCCGCCTCGAGCTGCCGGTGGCCCGGTGAACCCACCGCCGCCTCCCCCCGACTGGATCACCGGCGCGGCGCGGGCCTTCGCCCGGGAGCTCCGGGCGTACGCGGGCGCCGCGGCGGGCGCGCTCGTGCGGCCCCGGACGTTCGGCCGCGCGTGGGCGGAGGGCCGCTCGGCCGAGCTCAACCCGTTCGGCTTCCTCGCGACCTCCGCGGCGATCCTCTCCGGGGCGCAGGCGATCGCGGGCATGCAGGGGCCGCCGCACCTCGCGGGGCAGGTGCTCGCCGCCCTCGTGCCGTACGTGCACTGGGCGCTCCTCGGCTCGGTCGCGCACCTCGTGCTCCGGGCCTTCGGGTCCGGGCAGCCCTACCGCGCCTCGCTCGCGATGGCGCTCTACGTGGGCGGCGGTCCGGGGCTCCTGCTCACGCTCCTCACCTACGCCGTCTCGTTCGGGCTCGTCGCCGCGACGGGGGCCGCGAGCGTCGACGCCGCGTTCGCGGCCCACCCCCGCCTGAGCACGGTGCTCTTCTACGGCCTCGTGGGCGCGCAGGTGACCTACCTCGCGCTCGCGCTCGCGGGCGCCCACCGGGCGCGGCCCCGGCTCGCCGTCGCCGGCGTCCTCCTCGCGCTCGTCGAGACCGCGGTGGTGTACGGCGTCGCGAGGCCGCCCGGCTCGGTCGGGGTGCACCTCGCGCTCCTCTGGCTCGACCGCCCGCGGTTCGTGTTCCGGTTCTGAAGCGCCCCGCCTCCGGAGGTACCGCATGCTGAACCACGACGTCGCGGGCGTCCCCGAGCTCCGGGAGGTCCTCGTCCGGCACGGCTACCTGGCCCCCGACGCCGCGGCCCTCCTCGGCGACCCGCCCGCCGCCGGCGCCCAGCGCCACGCCGACCTGCCGCTCTACCTGCGCCGGCTCGCGGCCGCGCCCGGTCCGCTCGCGACGCTGCTCCGGCTCTTCGCCCTCCACGCGCCCGCGCCGCTCGAGGAGGTCCGCGCGGCGCTCGCCCCGCTCACGCCGGAGGCGCTCCAGGAGATGGGCCTCCTCGCGCTCGCGGGCGGCGAGGCCCGGCCGCTCCAGGGCATCGCCGCGTTCGAGGACCTCCTCGTCGCCTCCGACGTCATGACCGCCGGCGGCCCCGAGGGCGTCGACCACGTGCTCGGCGTGAACCCGCCGACGGTGAGCCTCGCCCAGCTCACGCCGCGGCGGCGCGTCGGGACCGCGCTCGACATGGGCTGCGGCAGCGGCGTGCAGGCCTTCCTCCTCGCGCGCCACGCCGGGCACGTCACCGGGGTCGACAAGAACCCGCGCGCGCTCGCCGCCGCGCGCTTCAACGCGGCGCTGAACGGGATCCGCAACGTCGAGCTCCTCGAGGGCGACTTCTTCGCCCCGGTCGCGGGCCGCCGCTTCGATCTCGTGGTCTCGAACCCGCCCTACGTCATCTCGCCGGACTCGACGTTCACCTTCCGCGACGGCGGGCGCGGCGGCGACGGCGTGTCGGCCGAGGTCGCGGCCGGCGCCGCGGCGCACCTCGCGCCGGGCGGCGTCGCCGTGATGCTCTGCAACTGGGCGGTCGGCGCCGGGGAGCGCTTCGACGCCGGCCCCCGGCGCTGGCTCGCCGGCTCCGGCTGCGACGCGCTCCTCCTCTGCCGCGGCCTCACCCGGCCCCTCGACTACGCGGCCGCGTGGACCCGCTCCACCGATCGCGACGCCTACGCCGCCGCGCTCGAGCGCTGGAGCGCCGACCACGCGCGCCGCGGCATCGCCGCCATCGGCCAGGGCGTGCTCGCGATCCGCCGCGGCGACGGCCCGCCCGGCGCAGGCGGGGACGCGGAGCGGTTCCAGGCCGAGGAGTACGTCGAGACGCCGCGCCCCGGCGCCGGTGATCACCTCGCGCGGATGCTCGAGGCGATGCCGGCGGTCGACCCCGCGGCGGGCGACGACGCCTTCCTCGCGAGCCGCTGGCGGCTCGACCCGGCCTGCCGGCTCCTCCAGCGCTCCGCCCTGGAGGCCGGCGAGATCCACGTGGAGAACGTGATCCTGTCCCTGGAGGGTGGCCTCGGATTCCACGGTGCCCTCGATCCGGCCGGCCTCGAGCTCCTGCGTACCTGTGACGAGGGACGCACGCTCGGTGACGTGGTGAGTCATATGACGTCCCGGAGCGGCAGCCCCGATCGAGCCCAGTTGCTGGCGGCGCTCCGGCGGTACGCTTCCCTCGGCTTCCTGCTCCCCGCCGCCCCGCGGGCCGGGTAGGCGCCCTCGGGGGTAGACATCCATGAGCGATCCAGGCGGCTCCGACCGCCGCTCGTTCCTGCAGGGCGTGGCGGTAGCGCTCGGCGGGTTCGCGGTGACGTCCTGCGCGCCGGCCGGCGCGTCCTCCTCCACGTCCACGGGAGGCCAGCATCCCGGCGGCGCCTCGGGCGCGACGTTCCTCGCGAGCGCGCACGTCTCCGCGCCGCCGCCCGTCGACGGCGTCCCGGTGACGACGCTGGGCGCGCTCTCCGGCGTCCTCACCGACGCGAAGACCGGCGCGGGCGCGGGCAGCTTCCGGGCCCAGCCGCTCGATCCTTCCGATCGCGCCGGCCTCTTCATCCACCAGCTCAAGCTCACCGGCGGCTCGCTGTACGCCGTCGGCCCCGAGGCCGGCCCGGAGTGCGCCGTGCTCGGCGGCACCGGCGCGTACGCCGGCGTCCGCGGCACGCTCCTCGTGACCGAGCTCTCGCGCGCCGGCGGCTCGCGCGAGCTCGCCCTCGACCTCTCGCTCTCGTGAAGGAACCCCGATGATCTTCATCAAGATCGACAACATCCCCGGCGACAGCACCTCCGCCTCGTTCAAGAACTGGATCGAGCTCGCCTCCTTCAGCTGGGGCAGCGCCCAGGGCCGCTCGCTGCGCGATCTCCACGTCGTGAAGGAGGCCGACTCGGCCTCCCCGGCGCTCGTGGGCGCGGCGTGCGCCTCGACCCCGCTCGGCGACGCGACGCTGGTCGTGACGGGCGCGGGCGAGAAGGCGGCCGACTTCTACAAGCTCAAGATGTTCGACGTGGAGGTCGCGAGCGTGCAGACCTCCTCGAGCGGCGATCGCCCGGTCGAGACGCTCTCCTTCCGGTTCAAGTCGTCCGACCTCCAGCTGCGCAGCCAGGACTCGCAGGGCCGGCTCGGGGAGTGGAGCGCGGTCGTCTCCTGCACCCCGTGCCCGCCGAAGCACGACTAGGGCTCCGGTGGGCGGGCTGAGGCGCGGCGGCGCACCTCCGTGACGGATTGTTGCGGCCGGAACCGGGCGCCGCCGGGCCTCGTCCCACCGGCATGCGCTCGCACCCGGCTCGCACCCTCCGTCACAAGCCGCCGTTCGTCCTCGCCCTCACCGCGCTCCTGGCCGCCGGCTGCGCCGGCTCGACCGGCTCGACCGGCTCCGGCCAGGCCGACGACACCGCGGCGACCGCGCCGGTCATCACCACCCAGCCGTCGGCGAGCTCGGTGGTCGCGGGCGGGAGCGCGAGCTTCTCCGTGACCGCGTCCGGCACCGCTCCCCTCGTCTACCAGTGGACGAAGGACGGCGTGGCCGTGTCCGGCGCCGACGCGGCGACCTACACCCTCGCCGCGGTGACCGCGGCGGACGCCGGGAGCTACCGGTGCGTGGTCACGAACTCCGCGGGCAGCGCGACGAGCGACGCCGCCGTGCTGACGGTGGCCGCCGCCCCCGCCGGCGAGTCCTGGGACCTCGAGACCGGCGCCAACCCCGCCGACCTGGTCGAGGGCACGGCCTTCGCGCACACCGTCTCGATCGCGCTCGACACGCTCGCCGTCACCACCTCCTCCGCGGAGCTCGCGGTGGGCGCCGCCTCGAACGGCGTCACTCCGGTCACGCTCGCCGGCGCGACGATCGTGACCGTCGCCCAGGACGCCTTCGGCCTCACGATCACCTCCACCCCGCCCGACGGCACCCACCTCGCGTTCGCGCTGTCCGGGGCGTACGCGAAGGGCGTGACCTTCTTCTCGAGCTCCAGCTTCCGGCTCGACCTCGACGGCGTCGCCATCGGGGCCGCGGACGGCCCCGCCATCAACGTGCAGTCGGACGTGCGCGCGTTCGTCCGGCTCGGCGCGGGGACGACGAACACGCTCACCGACTCGGGCACCTACTCCACCCGCACCCTGCCCGACGGCGTCACCGCGATGGACCTCAAGGCCACCCTCTTCAGCGAGGGCCCGATCGTGATCTCCGGCGCCGGGAGCCTCTCGATCGACGCGCCGAAGAAGCACGCCCTCGCGAGCGACGGGCACGTGCGGCTGCGCGGCGGCGCCGTCACCCTGCACGCGGCCAAGAAGGACGGGATCCGCGCGAACGACGCCTTCGTGATGGACGGCGGCGCGCTGACCGTGACCACGGCGTCCGGCGCCGGGAAGGGTGTGAAGGTGGAGGGCAAGGAGGACGCGACCCGGCCGCTCGGCTTCATCGCCATCAACGCCGGCACGTTCACGGCGAACACCTACGACAAGGCGATCACCGCCTCCTGGGAGTCGGCCGAGGACGGCACCACCACCACCCTCGCGGACGACCCCGATCCGATCGTCACGATCAACGGCGGCACGCTCGTGATCAACACGTTCGGCACGCCCTACGAGGACACCAACCTCGCCGACGGCGACTCGTCGCTCTCGCCGGAGGGCATCGAGGCGAAGGACGTGCTCACCGTGAACGGCGGCGATCTCTCGATCACGACGACCGACGACGCGCTCAACGCCGGCAACGGCATCGTGATCCGCGGGGGGCGGATCTACGCGAAGGCCTCCGCGAACGACGCCATCGACTCGAACGGCACCCTGACCATCACGGGCGGCCTCGTCTTCGCCGACGGCGCCAGCGGCGCCGAGGGCGGCCTCGACTGCGACGAGAACACGTTCGCGGTCACCGGGGGGACGTTCGTCGCCCTCGGCGGCCGGAACAGCACCGTGACCCGCGCCGCCACGACCCAGAACACCGTCTCGCTCCGCAACGGCGCGGCGGGCGCGCTCGTGGCCGTGAAGGACGGCGCGGGGGACGTCGCCTTCGCGTTCACGGTGCCGGACGCGAGCGCGGCGATGCTGATCTCGTCGCCCGCCCTCGCGACCGGCACCTCGTACACCGTGTACACGGGCGGCGCGGTCGGCTCCTTCTCCGAGAGCTTCCACGGGCTCTACGTGTCGCCCGCGGGCCACTCGGGCGGAACGGCGGGGACGACCTTCACCATCGGCTCCACGGTGACCGCGCTGTAGCCCTCGCCGGGCGCTTGCGCCCGGCGGCGCCATCGGGTCTCGTGCGGACCATGCGTCCGCTCCCCCTCGCCGCCCTCCTCGCGCTGGCCGCCGCCTGCGGCGGCACGCCCGCCTCTCCGCCCCGCGGGCTCGCGTACGCATCCCCTTCCGCGACCTACACGCAGGGCGCCGCGATCGCGCCGAACGTGCCGAGCTTCACGGGCCGGGTGACCTCGTTCGCGATCGAGCCGGCGCTCCCGCCCGGGCTCGCGCTCGATCCCTCGACGGGCGTCCTCTCCGGCACCCCCGCCGTCGCGCAGCCGGCGCTCGGGTACCTCGTCACCGCGACCGGACCGGACGGCGCCGCGACGGCGCCGCTCGAGCTCACCCTCGTGCCGCCCGGCCGCCGCTCGGCGAAGGTCGTCCACTTCCACGACGCCGCGGGCTGGGGCGCGGTCGAGCTCCTCGCCCGCGCCGACGGCGGGGCCTGGCCGGCGGCCGGCGCGCCGATGACCGCGGAGGGCGGCGGCTGGTTCCGCGGAACGGTGCCGGAGGCCGCCGCCGCGCAGGTCGCGTTCGTCGGAGGCGGCACCCGCTTCCCCCTCGACCCCGCCGCCGCGTTCCGGCTCTCGTGGGACGAGGTCTGGGTGAAGGACGGGCTCCTCTTCACCGCGGCCCCGGGCGCCGCGGCGCCCGGCGACGAGCTCACCGTGCTCACGGTGAACCTGCACACGTACCAGGAGGCCGCGGCGGCCGCGAAGCTCGACCGCGTCGCGGACACCATCGCGGCGCTCCTCCCCGACCTCGTGTGCTTCCAGGAGTGCGCCCAGGCCGCCTCGGCGGCCGTCATCGCCGACGCGCGCGCCCACCTCTCCGCGACGAGCGCCGAGGTCCTCCGCGCCGACAACATGGCCCACCTCGTCGCCGCCCGCCTCGCCGCCGCGTACGGGCTCGAGTACGGCTACGCGTGGTCGTGGGCGCACTACGGCTTCACGGTCTACGAGGAGGGCGAGGCGGTGCTCTCCCGCCACCCGATCGCCTCCTGGGCCGACACCTACGTCTCGACGAGCACCTCGCTCAACGACCCGCTCGGCGCCAGGAAGGTGGTGCACGCCGCGGTCACGCTCCCCGGGGGCGAGGTCGTGAACGCCTTCTCCACCCACCTCTCCTTCTCCGGCCCGGCCCAGGACGCGCAGCTCGACGCGCTCCGCGCCTGGGTGGCGGGGAAGGCCGCGAACGGCGCGGCCGCGTCCATCGTCTGCGGCGACTTCAACATGACGCCCGGCTCGGCCGGCCACCTCCGCATGCTCGGCGCGCTCGGCGGCGACCGGTACGTGGACGGCTACTGGCAGGCGAACCCGGAGGGCCTCCTCGACTCCACCATCGCCGGCGGCGGGCGCATCGACTACGCGTTCCACCCGCTCGGCGACCCGTTCGAGCCGGTGACGGCGCAGCGCTTCTTCTCCGAGGAGGGGCTCGGCGGCCAGGTGTCCGACCACCTCGGGGTGATCGTGCGCTACCGGTGGACGCGCTGACTCAGCCGCCCGCCCGCGCCCCGAGGTACCCGAGCTTCTCGCCGCCCGCGCGCCGGTAGGTCCGGCGCAGCTCGCGGAGCAGCCCGTCGATGTCGGCGTCCTCCACGTAGCGGCCCTCGAGCCAGCGCGCATATCCGCCGCCGAGCCGGTTCGCCTCGCGGTAGCGCTCGAGCTCCTCTCCGGCGAGGTGCGCGTGGAAGCGGACGCGCTCGAAGAGCCGGCCGCGCAGGGCGCGCGAGGCGCCGCGCAGCCCGCGGCGCCAGAGGTGGAGGAGGAGCAGCGCGAACTTGTCGACCTCGGCCTGCACCTCGAGCTCGAGGAGCGAGACCGGGCGGCCCTCCGCCGCGCAGGCGGCGACGTAGACGAAGTGCGAGACGCCCTCCGCGGCGCAGGCGAGCCGGCCGAGCGCGCCGCGCGCGACGAGCTTCGGGCGGCGGTGGTGCGGGTCGGCGCGCGCGGCGACGCCGAGCACGTCGTCGTCGAGGAAGAGCCCGAGCGACACCTCCCCGCCCTCCTCCACCACGAGCAGCTCCTCCGGGGCCCGCGGCGCGCGGCCGGCCGCCTGCGCGGCGGCGCGGTCGAGCAGGAACTCGCCGACGCGCGGCGCCTCGACGCCGTTGATGGCCTCGAGCTCGGCCTGCAGGAACGCGAGCGTCTCGCCCGCGCTCACTGGAGGAGCTTCCTTCCCGGGCCGGCCACGGGCGGTGCCCCAGGCCCCGAGAAGAGCGCCACCCCCCGCTGCCGGAGCAGGTTCGCGACGCGCTCCGAGCGCGTGAGCATCCAGCGCTCGTAGAGCTTCACGAGGCCGCGGTTGGACCTCAGCTGCGACATCTCGGCGATCTCGGCGAAGAGGTCCACGAACTCGCCGAAGCGATCCGAGAGCTCGTCGAAGGGCGCGGCAGGACCCCGGCCGTCCTCGGCGAGGGTGGCGTAGGCGCGCTCGCCCATGGCGATGTAGTAGTCGACGTCGACCGGCCGGCCGGCGAGCGAGTCGCCGAAGAAGCCGGAGACGAAGAGCGCGGTGTCGCCGAGCCGGCGCAGCCCCGCCACCCGCTCCCGCCGCTCCGCCTGGAGGGCGCGCAGGAGGATGAGCGCGAGGGGCTCGGCCTCCACGTTCCCCTCCGCGTCCTCGACGTACAGCTTCTCCCGGCCGAGGAACCCGGTGAGGACGTTCACGAGGTAGAACTCGGTGACCTCCTGCACCTTCAGCCGCCGGGTGGAGAGGGTCTCGGAGACCATCTCCCGGAACCACTCCTGAGCGCTCTTGCCGACGAGGATCGGGGTCGTCACGTCCGGTCGCACCTCCTCGTGACCCGTCCGGCTCCCTTGCCCGACCGGGCCACCCTACATAGGGTGCCCAGGGGCGGGGCCGGATTTCAACCCCCCGGGATTCATCAGGATTTTCGATCTGGCAGCCTCGGGGTGCGACCGCCAGCCGCACCCTGAGCAGTCCCCGGTCGGGACTGCCAGCCGGGTCAGAATTCCCCAGGCGTCGCGGCCACCTGACGCAGCGAGTCCGGCGCTTGACTGCCCACGACCGGTGATTAGGATTCGCCGGCCCGTTGGCACTCGGTCGAACCGACTGCCAACCGGCGACCGAAACCTTCCCCCGCCCGAGCGGGCGGCGGGCAACTCAAGGAAGCAACTCGAGGAGGAACCGCACCATGACGAAGATCCGTCCCCTTCAGGACCGTCTCATCGTGAAGCGCATGCAGGAGGAGGAGAAGACCAAGGGCGGCATCATCATCCCCGACTCGGCGAAGGAGAAGCCGATCGAGGGCAAGGTGATCGCGGCCGGCAACGGCAAGGTGCTCGAGGACGGCAAGGTCCGCCCGCTCGACGTGAAGGCCGGCGACCGCATCCTCTTCTCGAAGTACGCGGGCACCGAGATCAAGATCGACGGCGAGGAGCACCTGATCATGCGCGAGGACGACATCCTCGGCGTGATCGAGGGCTAGCCGCTTCGGTTTCTTCCCCAACCTCGTAAGAACGGAGTCACCGAAATGGCTGCCAAGGAAGTCCTGTTCGACCAGAAGGCCCGCGAGGCGATCCTCAAGGGCGTGAACACCCTCGCCGACGCGGTGAAGGTCACCCTCGGGCCGAAGGGCCGCAACGTCGTCATCGAGAAGAGCTTCGGCTCCCCGACGATCACCAAGGACGGCGTCACCGTCGCCAAGGAGATCGAGCTCGAGAACAAGTTCGAGAACATGGGCGCCCAGATGGTGAAGGAGGTCGCCTCCAAGACCTCCGACGTCGCCGGCGACGGCACCACCACCGCCACCGTGCTCGCCCAGGCCATCTACCGCGAGGGCTCGAAGCTCGTCGCGGCCGGCCACAACCCGATGGAGATCAAGCGCGGCATCGACAAGGCCGTCGAGGCGGTCGTCGGCCAGCTGAAGGCGCTCTCGAAGCCGACGAAGGACCACAAGGAGATCGCCCAGGTCGGCATCATCTCCGCGAACGGCGACACGACCATCGGCAACATCATCGCCGAGGCGATGGAGAAGGTCGGCAAGGAGGGCGTCATCACCGTCGAGGAGGCGAAGGGCCTCGAGACGACGCTCGAGGTGGTCGAGGGCATGCAGTTCGACCGCGGCTACCTCTCGCCGTACTTCGTGACGGACGCGGAGCGGATGGAGGCCGTCCAGGACGACCCGTACATCCTCATCCACGAGAAGAAGATCTCGAACATGAAGGATCTGCTCCCGCTGCTCGAGCAGATCGCCCGCGCCGGCAAGCCCCTCCTCATCGTCGCGGAGGAGGTCGAGGGCGAGGCGCTCGCCACCCTCGTCGTCAACAAGCTGCGCGGCACGCTGCACGTCTCCGCGGTCAAGGCGCCGGGCTTCGGCGACCGCCGCAAGGCCATGCTCGAGGACATCGCGATCCTCACCGGCGGCAAGATGATCGCCGAGGAGCTCGGCCTCAAGCTCGAGCAGGTGACGCTGAAGGACCTCGGCCGCGCGAAGCGCATCACGGTCGACAAGGACAACACCACGATCGTCGACGGCGCCGGCAAGAAGGCCGACATCGAGGCCCGGGTGAAGACCATCCGCGCCCAGATCGAGGAGACCACCTCCGACTACGACCGCGAGAAGCTCCAGGAGCGCCTCGCGAAGCTCGTCGGCGGCGTGGCCGTCATCAACGTCGGCGCGGCCACCGAGACCGAGATGAAGGAGAAGAAGGCCCGGGTCGAGGACGCGCTCCACGCCACCCGCGCCGCGGTCGAGGAGGGCATCGTCCCCGGCGGCGGCGTCGCGTACCTGCGCTGCCTCGCCTCGCTCGAGAAGCTCAAGGTGAACGAGGGCGAGAAGTTCGGCCTCGACATCGTGCGCCGCTCGCTCGAGGAGCCGCTCCGCCAGATCGCCGGCAACGGCGGCTACGAGGCGTCGATCGTCGTCAACAAGGTGAAGGAGTCGAAGGAGACGCCGTTCGGCTTCAACGCCGCGACGGGCGAGTACGAGGACCTCGTGAAGTCGGGCGTCATCGACCCGACCAAGGTCTCGCGCTCCGCGCTCCAGAACGCGGCCTCGGTCGCGTCCCTCATGCTCACCACCATGGCGATGATCGCCGAGAAGCCGCGCGAGGAGGAGAAGGGCGGCGGCGCCCCCGGCGGCGGCATGGGCGGGATGGGCGGCATGGGCGGCATGATGTAGTCCACGCCTGACCAGGCGAGACGGCACCGAGGGGCTCCCGCGAGGGAGCCCCTCTTCTTTTCATCCCCCATCGGGTCCCGCGGACTTCTCACTTTCCGTCAAGGCGCGGAGCCCGATAGGCTCTCCCCGTGCACCCCCGGGCCCTCCCCTTCGCGCTCGCCCTGGCGCTCGCGACCGGCTGCGCCGCGTACGCGCCGTTCCGTTGCCCCGCGCGCGGCGGCGCCGCGTGGCGCGAGCTGAGCACGCCCGGGTTCGTGGTGCGAACGGACCTGCCCGAGCCCGAGGCGCGCGCGCTGGTCCTGGCGCTCGAGCGGCTCGACGCCGTGGTGAACGCCGCGCTGCTCGAGGGGCCACCGCCCCGCGGCGAGCCCCTGCCGGTGGTGGTCTTCCGGAGCTGGCGGGAGCTGCGCGACGTGGCGGGCTCCGAGGAGACCCTGGCCTTCTACCTCGCGAGCCCCGACGGCGACGAGGCGATCGTCATGTGGGGCGCGCTCGCGGAGGAGTCGCGCGCGTCCATCGCGCACGAGCTCACGCACCGCGCGCTCGCGCGGCGCTACCCGCGGTTGCCGCCCTGGTTCTCGGAGGGCACCGCGAGCTTCATGGAGAGCCTCGGCCGGGAACTCCCCGGCGCGTCCGCGTCGCTCGGCGGGATCCCGAAGCGGTTCGGCCGGACGAGGATCCGGGTGCCGGCCGCGACCATCCTGCGAGCGTCCTCGCTCCGGGAGCCGGGGTACGGGACGGCCTGGGCGCTCGTGTACCTGCTGCACCTCTCCTACCGCGCCGAGCTCGGCGCCCTCGAGGCGAGGTACGCGCGCGGCGAGGACCCCGCCGAGGCCTGGCGTGCGGTGTTCCCGCGCTGGGACCCCGCGGAGCCCGCGCACATGCGGGCCCTCGACGCCGAGCTGAGGTCGGTGGTGGGCGGAGGGCCGCGCGGGTACCCGGTCGAGCGCCTCTCGATCCCGGTGGGCGTGCCCTCGACCGAGGTGGCGATCTCGAGCCGTCCCCTCGGCCCCGCGGAGGCCCACGGGCTCAGGCTCTCCCTCCGCCGCGGCCCGGTCCGCGCGGAGGAGGTCGCCGCGATCGAGGCCGAGCTCGAGGAGGCGCTCGCCGAGGACCCCGGGAGCGTCGTGGCCCTGTCCGCCGCCGCGCGGTTCCACCCGGCGCAGGCGGCCGAGCTCGCCCGCGCGGCCACGCGGGCGCACCCGGACGACCCGCGCGCGTGGCGGCTCCTCGCACGCCACCTCCCGGACGCGAACGCCGCGGGCCGGGAGTACGCGCTCCGACGCGCCCTCTCCCTCTCCCCCGATCACCCAGGCGCGCTCGCGCTGCTGGCGGGCATCCTGCTCGCCCAGGACCGGCCCGCCGACGCGCTCCTGCTCGGGCAGAGGGCGGTCGAGCTCGCCCCCTGGAACCCGCTCGCGCAGGCAGCCCTCGGCCGTGCCCAGGACGGCCTCGGGCTCTGCACGGCGGCCCTGGCATCCGTGACCCGCGCCGTGGAGCTCGTGGGAGATGGCCGCGACGACCTCCGGGACGCCCTCACCGCGCAGCGCGCGGCGATCCGCGACCGCTGCGACGCGGCGGGACGCCCCCTTCCGTGATCCCCCGCTCCTTTTCCGGGAGTGCGGGTCTCCGGGGTTGATAGGCTCCCGGGATGCCGCGCCCCGCGCGCACCCTCGCGCCGCTCCTCGCCCTCGCGCTCTCGGGGTGCGGGCACGCCTTCCTGTGCGAGGCGCGCGGCGGTCCGCCCTGGCGCGAGCTCGTCACCCCCCGCTTCGTCGTGCACACCGACCTGCCGCGCGACGAGGCGCGCGCCTTCGCCGCCGAGCTCGAGCGGGTCGACGACGCGGTCCGGGGCGGGCTCGCGCGCTTCGTGCTCCCGCCCGACCTCGGGCTCCGCGAGCGCCCGGAGCGGCTCGAGGTGGTCGTCTTCGCGGAGCACGCGCAGTTCGAGACCTTCTCCCCCGAGTACGTCGAGGCCTACCTCTCGCGCGACGACGCGGGCCGCGAGCGCATCGTCCTCCCCGCGAAGATGGACGGCGGGCTGCGCGCGGTCGTCGCGCACGAGCTCACCCACCGCTGGACCCTGAACGTCCTCCCCGGCCGGCCGATGTGGGTCGTGGAGGGGCTCGCGGTCTACATGGAGAGCCTCGGCGCCGAGGACGGCCTGTGGACGCACGCGGCCGCCTCGTTCGGCGGGATGCCGCCCGACCGGCTCGTGCGCCCGCCGAACATGTGGGAGCTGAAGGCCTTCGTGTCCGGCGCCGGCCTGAACGCCCACGGCTACGCCACGGCCTGGGCGATCGTGCACTTCCTCGTGAACACCCGGCAGGCGGCGTTCCACGAGTACCTGCGCCGCCTCGCGCGCGGGGAGCGGCCGCCCGCGGCCTGGCGAGCCGCGTTCCCGGCGTGGAACCTCGACGACGGCGCCGCGCTCGCGGCGTTCCACCGCGAGTTCGACGCCTACGTGCGCAGCGGCCGCTACACCGCGCGCGGCGTCACGCTGGGCGAGCCGCCGCCCATCGAGGCCGAGCGGCCGTTCCCGGCCGACCGCGTGCATGCGCTCCGGCTCGAGCTGCCGCGCCGCCCGGTGCGCCGGTTCCAGCGGCTCTCTCGCGCGCTCACCCGCGAGGCCGAGGAGGCCCTCGCCGAGCGGCCGGGGCTCCTCCCGGCGCTCCGCATCCTCGCGGCGCTGCGCCCGAAGGACGCCCGCGCGCTCGCGGAGCAGGCGGTGACGGCCAACCCCGGCGACCCGGCCGCCTGGCTCTTCCTCGCGCGGGTCACGCCCGGTCCCGCCGACGCCGCGCGCCGGGACGAGGCGCTCGGGCGGGCCCTCGCGCTCGCGCCGGAGCAGGCCGAGGCCCGCTGGCGCCTCGCGGCGAGCCTCCTCGACCAGGGGCGCCCCGCCGAGGCCCTCCCCCACGCCGAGCGGGGGGCGCGCGCGGCGCCCTCGAGCCCGCGCGCGCGCCGCGTGCTCGGGCGCGCGCTCGCCGACGGCGATCGCTGCCCCGACGCCGCGGTCGCGTACGCCGACGCGGTCCAGCTCGCGCTCGCCGAGGGCGACCACGCGCTCGCGGAGTCCATCCGCGACGCCCTGCGCCCGCTCAAGGATCGCTGCCCGGCGGCGTTCACCGCGGCGCCCCCCGCGCGGGAGGGCGCCCCGTGAGCGGCCCCCTCCCGCGCGCCCTCCTCGCCGCCGCCGCGGTCGCGGCCTCCGGCTGCGCGCACCTCGGCTGGAACTTCACCTGCCCGGCGCGCGGCGGCGCCGACTGGCGCGAGCTCGAGACCCCGTCCTTCACGCTCCGGACGGACGCGCCGGAGGGCGAGGCCCGCGAGCTCGCGGTCCGGATCGAGCGGATCCACGACGCGGTCAACGCGGCGCTCGCGCTCGATCCCCCGCCGCCGCCCGGGCCGCGCATCCGCGTCGTCGCCTTCCGCTCGAGGACCGAGTTCGCCGCCTTCGCGCCGCGGGACGTCGCGGCCTACCACGGGCGCTCGCTCATGAACGAGCCGGTCATCGTGATGTGCTCCTGCCTGCGCGAGCGGGTGCGGCGGGTCAACGTCGACCACGTTCACCAGCTCATCGCGCACGAGCTCGCCCACCACGAGCTCGCGCTCGTGCTCCGGCGCCAGCCGCGCTGGTTCGCCGAGGGCATGGCCACCCGCGTGGAGCGGGCGGGGATGCCCGAGGACTGGGTGCGGCAGGGCGTCGTCGAACGGAAGGCGAAGGCCAGGAAGATCCTCACGCCGGACGCGCTCGCGTGGACGCTCACGGCGCCCCCGGGCGTGAGCGCGATCGACTACAGCCTCGCATGGACCGTCGCCCACTACCTCACCAGCCGGCAGCGGGAGCCCTTCCGCGAGCTCCAGCGTCGCCTCGGCGCGGGCGAGGATCCGCTCGACGCGTGGCGGGCGGTCTTCCCGGCCTGGGACCCCGCCTCGCCCGCCGCGATGCGCGCGCTCGAGGCGGAGATCCGCGCGCACCTCGAGGGAGACGAGGTCGCCGATCGTCCCGTCGCGCTCGGCCCCGCGCCCGCCGTGGGCGAGCGGCTCCTCTCCTCCTCCGAGGTCCACGCCACGCGGCTCGAGCTCACGCGCTACGCGCGCGAGCGCCTCGAGACGCTCGGTCGACACGCGCCGGCGAGCGACGTCGAGGAGGATCTCAGGCGCGAGGTCGACGAGGCGCTCGGCGAGGACCCGGGCAACCTCCTCGCGCTCATGCGCCGGGCGGAGCTCGAGCCCGGCGAGGCGCCCGCGCTCGCGCGGCGCGCCGCCGACGCCAACCCCCGCGACCCGCGCGCCTGGCTGTTCCTGTCGTGGACCCTCCAGGACGATCCCGCAGCGCGCGAGGCCGCGCTCCGTCGCGCCGTCGCCGCGGGGCCCGATCACCCGGCCACGCTCGTGGAGCTCACGCGGCTCCTCCTCGACGCCGGCCGCACCGCCGAGGCCGTCGAGGTGGCGGGCCGCGCGAGCGCCCTCGCGCCCTGGCACCCCCAGGTCGCCATCGTGCACGCCCGGGCGCTCGCGGCCGCCGGCCGCTGCCCGGAGGCGCTCGCCGCCCGGCGCCGGGCCCTCGACGTCGCCGGCGTGGGCGAGGCCGGCGGCGCCCGTGAGGCGCTCCGGGCCCTCGCGCCGCTCGACGAGGCCTGTCCCGCGTCCTCGCCCTCCCTCCCTGGAGCCCCATGAGCGTCGCCGGCGAGGCCGTGACCCCCGTCCTCCTGCTACCCTCGGGATCATGAAGCGCCGCATCGCCGCGACCCTCGCCGCCCTCCTCCTCCCCGCGCTCGCCGCCGCCGACGGCTGGCGCTGCGAGGCCCGGGGCGGCCCCGCGTGGCGCGAGGTCGCGACCGAGCACTTCCGGGTCGCGACCGACGCGCCGCCGGCCGAGGCCCGCGCGCTGGCGCGCGAGCTCGAGCGGCTCCAGCTCGCGCTCCGCAGCGCGCTCTTCCGGACGCCGCCGCCGGTGCCGGGGCGGGTGCCGGTCGTCGCCTTCGCCTCCGCCGCCGACTACCGCGCCTTCGGGCCGGGCTGCGCGGCGGCGTTCGAGGCGGTCGTCGACGGGCGCGCCACGCTGGTCCTCTCCATGGACTCCGGGGAGGCCGCGCGGATCGCCGCCGCGAACGCGCTCGCGCGGCACGTCATCGGCCGCGTCTTCGTGCGGCAGCCGCGCTGGTTCGCCGAGGGCATGGCGGCGTACCTCGAGACGCTGGGCGACGGCGACCTCCAGGTCGGGCGCGTGCCCGCGAACCGGCTCGCGGCGGTGACCCCGTGGCCGGGCGGGCTCGGGGCCGTGCTCCGCGCGCGCGGGCCGCTCGCCGGGGCGCGCGAGCAGGGGCTCGCGTGGGCGCTCGTGCACTTCCTCGCCCACCGCCGCGCGCAGGAGCTCGGGCGGCTCGAGCAGCGCCTCGCCCGCGGCGCCGACCCCGACGCGGCGTGGCGCGAGGCCTTCCCGGCCTGGTCCCCGGACGACCCCGCCGCGATGGCCGCGCTCGACGCGGAGGTCGGCGCCTACCTCGCGAAGGGCAGGCTCGCCGCCGGGCCGATGTCGGTCCCGAGCGCCGAGCCGGAGGTCGAGGAGCGGCCGCTGCCCGCCGCCGCGGTCCACGCGCTCCGCCTCTCCCTGCCCCGCCGCGACCCGGATCGCGAGGACGTCGCGGCCGCGTGGCGCGCGGAGCTCGACGAGGCGCTCGCCGAGGACCCCGCGAACCCGGTCGCGCTCGGCGTGCTCGCCGAGCGGAGCCCCGCCGAGGGCCGCACCCTCGCCGCGCGGGCCACGAAGGGCCACCCCGGCGATCCCCGCGCCTGGCTCCTCGCCGCGGACCACGCCGCCGACCCGGCCACGCGCGAGCAGGCGCTCCGCCGCGCGGTCGAGCTCGCGCCGGAGCACCCGGGCGCGTTGAGCGAGCTCGCGCGGTTCCTGGCGATCACCGGCCGCGCGGCCGACGCGCTTCCCGTCTCGCGCAAGGCCGCGGCCATCTCGCCGACGAGCGCGCCGGTGCTCGACACGCACGCCTCGGTCCTCCACGCGGCCGGGAAGTGCCGGCAGGCGCTCGACGTGCAGCGCCGCGCGCTCGACCTGTTGCCGGACGGGCTCGACACGGCGACGCGCCGGCCCTACGAGGCCCGCCTCGCGAAGCTCGAGGCGGAGTGCGGGGGCCCAGCGGCGCCGGCGGGCCGAGCGCCGTGAGGCCCGCCGCTGCGCTCGCCGTCGCGGCGCTCGCCGCCGCCGCCCCGGCGCCGGCCGGCGCGGTGGTGGACCCCTTCGTCTGTCCGGCGCGCGGCGGCCCCGCCTGGCGGGAGCTCACCTCGCCGCACTTCCGGCTCCTCACCGACGTGGACCCGGAGCGCGCCCGCCGGATCGCCCGGGACCTCGAGGACGTGCGGGCGACGCTCGCGCGGTTCATGTTCGGGAGCGCGCCCGCGCCCGAGGGGCGGGTGCGCGTCATCGCCTTCGCCGAGCGCGCGCAGTTCGACGCCCACTCGCCCGCGGGCGCGGCCGGCTGGTTCACCTGGAGCGCGGGCGAGCGGACGGTGCTCGTGCCCGCCGCGCTCGCGGAGGACTCCCGGGAGCTGCTCGCCCACGAGCTCACCCACGACCTCCTCGACCGCGTCTTCGCGCGGCAGCCCCGCTGGTTCTCGGAGGGGGTCGCGACCTTCCTGCAGTCGGCCGGCCGTCGCGACGAGCCGCTCTTCGGCGCCCGGCCGGCCGGGATGGCGCGCTGGCTGACGCCCTTCCGCGGCGGGCTCGGGCCGCTCCTGCTCGCGCGCGGACGCCTCGACGGCGCGCAGTACGCGCTCTCCTACGCGCTCGTCCATCACCTCGTGACGGAGCAGGGCCCGGCGTTCGCGGATCTCCAGGCGCGGTTCGCGCGCGGCGAGGACCCGCTGCGGGCCTGGATCACCGTCTTCCCGCGGTGGAACCCGTTCGACGACGCCGCCGGGCGGGACCTCGACCGGGCCGTGGGCCAGCACTTCTTGCCGGGGGTGAAGGTGATGCGCGCGCCCCGGCGCGAGGGCCGGTACGCCGTCGAGGAGCGCCCGCTCTCGTCGGGCGAGGTCCACGCGCTGCGGCTCGCCATCCCCGCCACGAGCCACGAGGCGCGCCTCGATCTCACGCGCGAGCTCCGCGCCGAGGCGGAGGAGGCGCTCCGCGAGGACCCCGGCCTCGTGCTCGCGCTGGGCGTGCTCGCCGACCTCGACCCGGCCCGCCTGCCGGAGCTCGCGGCCCGCGCGGTGAAGGCGCACCCGGAGGACGCCCTCGCCTGGCGCCTGCAGGCCCGGGCCTCGACGGAGCCGGCTGCCGCCGAGGCGGCCCACCGCAAGGCGGTCGCGCTCGCCCCGGAGGATCCCGTCGTCCTGAACGGCGCCGCCGGGTTCCTCGCGCGGGCCGGACGCCACGCCGAGGCGCTGCCGCTCGCGATGAAGGCCGCCCGGGCGCGGCCCGGCTGGCCCGCGATCCTCGACACGCTCGCGGCCGCGCTCGACGGGCTCGGGCGGTGCCCGGAGGCGCTCACGGTGCAGCGCCGCGCCGCCGAGGCCGCGGGCGAGCAGCTCTCCGACGATCTCCTCGAGCGGCTCGGAGCGCTCGAGGAGCGCTGCGGCGAGGCGGTGCCCCGGCCCGAGCTCCCGGTCAGCGCGCCCGGCGAGAAGGAAGCGCCCGACCCCGCCGCGCCCCCGCCGTGGCGCCTCCGGCCAGCACCGTGAAGCGCGGCCCCGGGTAGCGCTTCCCGTTCACGAGGAGGTCCACCGCGTGCGGGCCGGGGTAGGGCTTCCGCGTCGAGTGGACGGCGAGCGAGATCGTCTTCGCGATCGTGGCGGTCTCGCCGGGCCCGAGCGCGACGACGCGGCCCTTCATGACCTTCGCGCGGGCGGCGCCGTCCTTCTTGACGAAGTGGACCGCGAGATCGACGGCGAGGCGCTGGGCGGCGCGCGCCGTGGACCGGAGCACCGCCCGCACGGCGACCTTGCCCCCGATGCGGACCCGCGCCGGCGCGGCGGTCGCCTCCACCACCGCGATCCGGGGCGGCTCGCCGTGGCCGAGCAGCGCGAGCGCGCCCGGGTGGCCGCGCTTCACGAGCGAGCGCAGCGCGTGGCGGACGAGCCGCGTCCGCTCCGGCGTGGCGTCCTCGAGCCAGCGCCGGCAGACCTCCACCACGCGATCGGGGTGGTCCTTCGCGACGTCGTTCAGGTGGTTCGCGACCGAGCGGCGGACGTACTCCTCCGGATCGTCCTTGAGGAGCTCGAGGAGCGCGAGCCCGGGCTCCGGATCCTCGCGGAGGCCGGGCACCTGCGCCGCCCACGGCAGGCGCGGCCGCGTGCCCTCGGAGACGAGGCGGCGGACGTGCACCGACGGATCGCGCGCCCACTCCGCGAGGAGCGCGAACGTGCGCGCGCGGTGGTGCTCGAGGAACGGCCGGATGGACCACTCCGCCGTGAAGCGCCGGGTGAGCGCGTGGTTCGCGCGCATCGAGGCCTCGAAGTGCGCGACGCCGTGGTCGCGCACGAAGGCGACGTGGGGGAGGTAGGCGAAGGGCGTCATGCCCTGGCCGGAGACGTCCGGCGCGTCGAGCTCGGGTCCGAGCGAGCGCACCAGGATCTCGACCGCCTCCGGGTACCCTTCGGGCAGGTGCCTGCGGAGCGCACCCGCGACGTGGGCGCCGCGCGCGAGGAGCTCCTTCGAGGACAGGCCGCGGAGCGCGTCGGCGACGAACGCCGCGCGCGCAAACGCGGGGTGGACCGCCGCCACCGCGCCGGCGATCTGCTCGACGACCTCCCGGCCGAAGAAGGACTTCAGCGTCGCCGCCATGCCTCACTCCCCCTCGCGGAACCGGAGCGGCATCACCCGCCAGACGAGCGCGCTCCCGCCGAGCGCGTCTCGCCCCGGCCGCCAGGCGCATCGCTGCACCGCCTTCCACGCCGCCTCGACCACGCCGGGCGGCACCCCGCCCGGCGCCGTCATCGAGAACCACGCCGGGCGGCCGTCGGCGCGCACCGTGAGCCGCGCGACCGCGTCGCCGCTCCAGCCCTGGTCGCCGTACGGCATCGAGAGGTGATCGTGGAAGCACGCGGGGTCCACGAGCGCCGGCGCCGCGAGCCCCGTCCCCGCCGCCATGGGCCAGCCCTCGCCGTCGGCCGCCACGGCGGGCCCGCTCCCCTGGAAGCCGAGCCAGAGCCGTCCGCCGCTCGGCGCGAGCGGGAGCGCCCACCCCGCGAGCGCGGCCTCGGCGCAGCGCTCCCAGCCCTCGGCGAGCGCCGCGGGCGCGGCGAGCTTCACGCGGACCGCGGGCTCCTCCACCTTGCCTCCCGCGCCCACGCGGAACGCCGCGACCGCCGCGACGCGCGCCTCGCCACCCGTGACGCTCGCCGGGACGCAGGCCTCGAGCCCGCGCATCCGGCGCGACGCGACGAGGCCCAGGAGCGCGCGCTCGTCCGCGGGCGCCGGCGGCCGGGCCGCGAGCGCCTCGCGGGTCAGGCCGAGCGCGGCGTGCTGCTCGGGGAAGAGCGCGGTCCAGGCCCACCCGGCGAACCGGGCGGCGTCGCCGGGATCCGGCGGCGCCGCGGGCGAGGCCGGGAGCGGCGGCGGGAGCGGGTCGGTGCGCGCGGCGGGCGCGAAGGGCGGCGAGCGCCGGGCGCGCACGCAGGCCTCGGTGCGCCCGAGCTCGCAGGCCCGCCCGAGATCGGCGGCCACGCCTCGCCCGGCCTCGAGGAGGGCGCCGAGGTCGGCGCAGGAGGCGGGGTGCCCGCCCTCGCAGCCCGCGAACAGGAACGCGGCACCCGCCCAGTCGCCCCGGAAGGCGCCCTCCCCGCGCAGCGCGCGCATCGCGGCGGGGTGGCAGGCGGCCGGGTTCGCGCGGCAGGCGGCGACCTCGGGGTGGTCGGCGAGCGACACCGGCGCCGCCGCGGGCTGCGGCGCCCGCGGGGCGTGGCGGCAGGAGGCGAGGGCGAGGGCCGCGGCGAGGAGGGCGATCCGGCGCAAGGTGAGCTCCGCGGTCAGGGGCCGAAGCCGGGGAAGAGCCGCGCCGTGGCACCGGCGAACGCCCCCACGACGCGGTCGAGCCAGACGAGCGTGGGGATGGCGCAGAGGAGCCCCGCGAAGAACGACCACGCGCGGCGGTGGGCCCACTCGAGCTGGATCCCGATGAAGACCGAGGCGCCGAACATCGCGAGCGTCAGCGTGCCGCCGACGAGCAGCGCCGCCGGCCAGGAGAGGCCCAGGGCGCGCAGGGCCGAGGAGATGGCGAGGAGGCCGCCGAGGTTCAGGAGATCCCGGCCGCTACCGGCCCACCAGGCGCGGTGCTCCTCGCGCTGCAGGCGGATGCCGATCTCCTGGACCAGGAGGAAGGCCGTGACGGCCGCGAGGTAAGCGCCCACGGCGAGCAGGTGGGCGGTGGGGCCACGGGGCTCGAGCGTCCACACGGTAAGGGCAGCGTAGCCGAAGCAGGCGGCCGGGGGCAGCGCCGGGTGGGGGGTGTGCGGGAGAGGGATCAGGATCGGGACCAGGATCGGGATCGGGATCGGGATCAGGATCAGGTGCCGATGCAGATGCCGATGCGGATGCGGATGCGGATACCGATGCAGATGCCGATGCGGATGCGGATGCGGATGGGAATGCAGATGCATCTGCAGATGCAGATGCAGACCCGTATCCGGGGCCCGACTGCCCTACTTCCTCACGTCCCGCTCGATGGCCTGCGCCCGCTCCTCGCAGGTCCTCGCCGGGAGCCCGCGGACCGCGCACGCCGCGAGGAACTCCCCCCGGCGCCTCGCGGTCTCCGCCTGATCCTCGACGAGGTGCCGCTTCGCCTCCTCCGCCGACGCCCGGAAGGCGCTCGCCTCGCCGGCGTTCCCGCGGCGCGTGGCGGCCTCGGCCTGCGCGCCCGAGAACGCGGCGAGGTTCCGCGAGGAGTTCTCGATGACGAGGCTCGAGCGGAACATCTCCTCGGCCACGTTCTCGGCGAAGCGGTTGTGCTCGGTGTCCTTCTCGCACGCCGCGAGGGAGGCGGCGAGCGCGGCCAGGAGGGCCAGCGCGGGGCGCGGCGAGCGGAGCGGTGCGGGCCTCACTGGTAGATCCTGGCGCAGTACGGGCCGTTAAGCCAGCCTGGTTCCAGGGCCTCCTTTCAAACCGTGCGTGCAGGTTTCCTGCACACGGCTTAACGATGGTCTTCTCGGAGTCGCTTGCGCAGGGTAGCGGACGCGGCCCATGCAGCGGTACAGGCCCATCGCGAAGAGGCGTTCGAAGGGCCACTCGTCGTACCGATACCGCGCCCGTTGACCGCCACGCCGGACCAGCCAGCGCGTGATCCGCCCGTGCACGTACCAGTCGATCCGATTGAACTCCCGGTCCGCCGTTCCGGTCCGGAAGTAGTTGGCCCAGCCCCGGATGACGGGGTTCACGGACGCGATGATCTCCTTCACGTCCTTCGCCCCGCTGCGACTCGCATCCGTCAGCTCATGGACGCGCTCGCGGACGCGCTTCATCGCCTTCGGAGAGGGCCAGCGATGCATGAAGTGCCGGTCGGGGCGCCGCTGGATGCTGCGCCTCTTCCGGTTCACGCACCCGAGGAAGGTGAAGCCTTCCTTTCCTCGCCTCAGATCGACGATCCGCGTCTTCTCCGGGTGCAGCGTCAGGCCGAGGCGCGCCATGATGCTCTCGACGCGCCGCCGCGCCACGCTCACCTTCGACTCCGTCCCGCACATCACGACGAAGTCGTCGGCGTACCGGACCAGCACGCCGAGGTGGTTGCACCTCTGCGCCCAAATCCGGTCGAGCTCGTGCAGGTAGACGTTGGCGAGCAGCGGCGAGATGACTCCACCCTGTGGCGTCCCCGCCACCGGGTTCCTCACCGTACCCTCCTCCATCACCCCGGCCTCCAGCCACTTCCGCAGGAGCTTCAGCACCCTGCGGTCCGAGATCCGCTCCGCCACCATCGCCATCAGCTTCTCTTGGTCGATGCTGTCGAAGTACGCCTTGATGTCGGCGTCGAGCACGAAGTTGTGGCCCTGGTTGCCAGCCTCGCGGATGGCCTCCAGCGCCTGCGTCGCGCTCCGCTTCGGCCGAAACCCGTAGCTCGACGGCAGGAAGTCGGCCTCGAAGATCGGCTCGAGCACCAGCTTCGCAGCCATCTGCACCACGCGATCCCGCACCGTCGGGATCCCGAGCGGCCGCTGCTTCCCGTCTGCCTTCGGGATGTACCGCCGCCTCACCGGGAGGGGGCGGTATTCGCCTGCCAGGAGGTCGGCCTGGATCCCTTCGAGGAACGCCTCGACTCCGCTCTCCTCGATGGCCCGGATGGACTCGCCGTCCACCCCCGCCGCGCCTCCGTTGCTGCGCACTCGCTTCCACGCTTCCCGCAGGACGTCACCCCTGTGGATCCGGTCATACAACGCGTGAAAGCGCCGCGTGCTGCTCCGCTTGGCGGCCACGTACAGCCGGCGCTGGAGTTCTCGCACTTTGTCTGTGGGGGTGTTGGGCCTCACGGCCATGCCCTCGCGCTTACCCCCAGCGCCGACGCGACCAAAGCAGGGCCCCTTCCCTCCACCCGGTTGTCCCGGACTTCGTCGGTACTACGGGCCCCTCGGACTCCCTTCCGGCTCCTCGCGCTTTCGACTCCCGTCTTATGCGCTCGGTCTTTGCCCGACGCGGGCTGCCGGCGAGGGTCTCTCGTGTTCCGCACCGATCCGTCGCGACGTGCTGCCGCCCATACCCCGGGGAGCCCCAGCGTCCGCTCCGGATCGAGGACGCTGTGCATCGCCTTCGCCGTGACGTGACCGGCTCGGCGCTCCCGAACACCTTTCGGCTGAGGATCTGACGAGGCTGAAGCGTTCACCTTGTTGCGGCCCGCCGCTTCGCTCCCTCCGTACGTGAGGCCTTCGACGCACCGCTCGGCCTGCCCAGTCTCCTGGACACGCTGGTGCCTGCTTCCGGGCTCTCCGGCGATTACCCGGACCGGACTTCCACCGGCTGGATCGCTGCAGCTTTCACGACGCACCACGGGCCTGGAACCTACCAGAGCCCGCCTGTCGTGGTCACGCGACGGAGCGACGCGGCGGCGGGCCCGGTCACGCGGCGGAGCGGCTCGAGCCGTTCGCCTCGGCCGCGGCGATCGGGAGCGACAGGAGCGCGCGCGTGCCGCCGCCCTCTCGCGGCTCGAGCTGGACGTCGCCGCCGTAGCGGCGGGCGAACGCGCGGGCGAGCGTGAGCCCGAGGCCGGGGCCGCGCCCGGGCGGCTTCGTCGAGAAGAACGGCTCGAACGCCCGCCGCGCGGCGTCGGGGCCGAGGCCGACCCCGTCGTCCTCCACGGCGACGGACACGCGGCCCTCGGCGACCACCACCGAGACCTGCACGCTGCCCTCGCGGCCCTCCGGCACCGCCTCGGCCGCGTTCACGAGGAGCGCCTGCACCGCGTGGTGGATGTCCGGGTCGGGCGCGGAGACGCGGACGCCCGGCAGCGGCGTCAGCCGGAACGCGACCCGCCCGTCCGGCCAGCGCCCAGAGACGTCCTCGACCGCGCGCACGATGGGCTGGGCGACCTCGCAGCTCGCGCCGTCGCGCGGGCGCCCGGCGAGCCGGCCCGCCTCCGAGAGCCGCTTCACGAGCGCCACGATGCGGTCGATGGCGAGGATGCCCTCGGCGGCCGCCTCGCGGATCTCGTCCCGGTTCGGCCCCTCGTCCGCGTGCTCGCGGATGTAGCGGAGGTTGACCGACACGGCGGCGGCCGGGTTGTTCACCTCGTGCGCGATGCCGCCCGCGAACTGCCCGAGCGCGGCGAGGCGCTCCGAGCCGTTCAGGGCGTCCTGCACCTGCACGAGCTTCGTGGTGCGCTCGGCCACCGCGCGCTCGAGGTCGCCGCGGAGCCGATCGAGCTCGCGCGCCTCGCGCACGAACCGGGCGGTGCCCGCGAGCGCCACCACGGTGATGGGCAGCACCATGCCGACCTCGAGGAGGAGCGGACCGCCGTAGACGCCGTCCGAGGCGAGCACGTCGTTCACCGCGATCGGCACCATCGAGGCGAGCGCGAGGAACTGCATGCCCGCGAAGGGGACGCCTCGCCGCCAGGCCTGGAGGAACCGCACGGCCGGCGAGACCACGCCCAGGATGGCCGCGCCCGCGATCCCCATGCCGAGCGGCGTCCAGCCGATGGAGCGGTACTCGAGGAGCCCGGGCCAGACCACGTGGACGTGGACGTCGGCCGTGTCGACCACGGCGCCCGGGGCCGCGAGCGGCACGAGCGCGAGCGCGGCGTAGGCCATCCGCACCATCCGGATCGGGGCCGGAGGCCGGCCGCCGGCGAAGCCATCCGCGTAGCACTGCCAGGCCACGACCGTGCCGATGGCGAGGGCGACCTGCAGCGCGACGATGCGCGGCACGAGCGCCTCGGTCACGCCCGCGTCCACGACGGCGCCGCACAGGGCGTACGCCGAGCCCGCGAACCCCGCCGCCCCGAACCACCGCTGGTGCCGCCAGCCGGGCGCCTTCGCGAGACGCGACCACACGACCGCCGAGTGGAGGCCCACCGACGCGGCGGCGAGGGAGACGGCCGGGACGAGGTTCACGGTCCTGGGTAAAGCACGTGGCGGGCCGACGCGGCCGCCCCGGATCACGCCCACTTGGCCGTGTCGGATACCCGGATCCGGCGGGTCCCGCCCGACCGCCCGGGTCAGCGCCCGCTCACGGGCGCGGGCACCTCCGACGCGCTGACCGTCGAGCCGCGCCCGAGCTGCCCGAGGTCGTTCGCGCCGAAGCAGACCACGCCGCCGTCGGCGAGCAGCACGCAGTTGTGCCGGTACCCGGAGACGATCTGCACGGAGGGCGGGAGCGAGGGCCGCCCGATGCCGCGGTTGAACGAGCCCGGCGCGACGCCGAGCTGGCCGGAGTCGTTCGCGCCGAAGCACGTCGCGCCGTCCTGCACGCCCGGCGCGAGCACGCAGGTGTGGGCGCGGCCCGCCGAGACGAGCGCGGGCGCCGGCACGGCGCCGAGCGCGACGGCGTGCGGCGCGGTGAAGACGCCCTCGAGGTTCTTGCCGCCGTCCGCCTGGCCCTCGGAGTTGGCGCCCCAGCACAGGACGCCGTTGCCGCCCGGACCCGGGGCGATGGCGCAGGTGTGCGCGGCGCCGCCGGCGACCGCGGTCGCGCCCGACGCGAGGGCCTGCACGGGGAGGCTCACGTTCGCGCGCGGCTCGCCGTTGCCGGACTGGCCCAGGTTGTCGGCGCCCCAGCAGAGCACCTGGCCCGCGACGACGACGCAGGTGTGCCGGTCGCCGACGGCGAGCGCGCTCGCCGCGCCCGGCAGCGCCACCGCCGGCTGCGGGACCGGGTTCCCGGCGTCCTCGAACTTGCCGTTGCCGAGCTGCCCCGACTCGTTGCCGCCCCAGCAGCGGATCGCGCCCGCGGCGTCGCGCGCGCAGCTGTGGCCGTAGTCGAACACGGTGGTCCCGCCGGTGCGGCCGCCCCCCGCGGCGAGCTCGACCGTCCCGGTGACGCCCGGCACGAGCACCGGGGTCGGGCTCGGCACGTGCGAGCCGTCGCCGAGGGAGCCCGTGGCGTTGTCGCCCCAGCAGTAGACCTTGCCGCCGGCCGCCGCGCAGGTGTGGAAGAAGCCGACGCCGACCGCGGTGGCGGGCGCGGGCAGCGCCACGTCGACGGGGCGGGAGCGGTCGGTGGTGGTCCCGTCGCCGAGCTGGCCGTGGTCGTTCGAGCCCCAGCACTTCACGCCGCCGCCCGAGGTCAGCGCGCAGGCGTGGGCGAAGCCGGCCGAGACCGCGACGGCCCGCTCGCACGCGCCGCCGTGCAGGAGCCAGCCCGGGGCGCACTCGAACGCGCAGGCGCGCTGCTCGGTGCACACCGCGCTCGCGTTCGCGGGGGGCGGGCTCCCGGCGCCGCAGTCGGCGCAGGCGTCGCCGCAGTGCCCTGCGTCCTCGACGACGCAGCGATCCCCGCAGCGGGTCTCGCCGGCGCCGCAGGGCGGGTGCAGCACCGCCGGATCGGCGCGGTGGTCGACGAGCGAGTCGGAGCACCCGGCGAGCGCGGCGAGGAGCGCGAGGGCGGCGAGCCGCGGGCCGGAGGCGTGGCGCGTCACGCTCAGAACCCCCACAGCGCGAGGAAGGAGGCGTGGAGACCGGGCCGCACCGAGGTCTCGAAGTTGAGCCGCATCACCTGGACGCCCGCGCCGGCGTCCAGCCCGACCCGCACGGGCCCGAGCGGCGCCGTCGCCATCGCGGCGAGCCCCGCGTAGCCCAGCGCCGAGCCGAAGCTGCGCCGGTCCCGCAGGCGCTGCCACGCGTAGCCGCCGCCGACCTCCGGCCCGACCTCGACCAGGATCCGGCTCGCGTTCACGGGGTAGAGCGCCGCGAGCGCGCCGCCGGTGTAGGAGAGGTCGAAGCGCAGCCCCGCGTCGTTCACCGCGCGCGCGCCGTAGTCGAGCCGGACCCGCACGCCGACCGGGCCGACCTCCTTCCTCACGCCGAGCCGCATCGCGGGGAGCGTCCCGAAGCCCCCGGGCCCGACCTGCGAGCCGCCGAAGCCCGCGAAGACGAGGCCGGGCTTCGGGCCGCCCTTCGATCGCGCGAGCTCGTACCGGGTCGGCGCGAGCGGCGGCAACAGCTGGGTCCCGCCGGACGGGAGGACGAGCTCCGCGGTCGCCCGGCCCTCCGGGGCGCGGCGCTCGACGCGGTACCGGCCGGCGGGCAGCGCGAGGAGCACCGGCTTCGGGCCGGCCTCGACCTCGGCCACGATCTGCATCGGGCCGCGGAGCACGTAGGTCGCGCCGGGGTCGGGCGGGAGCGAGACGCGCGCGTCCGCCCGCCGGAGATCGGAGAGCACGACGTCGCCGCGGCCGGACATCCGGAAGTCGTAGGTCGGGTGCTGCGGGCCGAGCTGCGTCCCGAGCGTGCCCGCCCGCGTCTGCGCGGAGGTGTACCGGAAGGCCTCGCCGAGCGTGACGAGCCCGTCGCCGTCGGCGTCGCCCGCGCCGCGGAGCGCGATCTCGAGGTGGTGCGTGAAGAAGCTGCCGCCGAGCGCGGCCGACTCCTGGGCGCTCTCGCCGAGCGCCGTCGACGCGAGGAACGCGCTCCCGCGGACGCGCTCGTCGGCGGGCACCGCGAAGTCGAGGGCGGGCGCGGCGACCGCGCCCTTCACCTGGGTGAGCTGGCCCGACTCGCACGCGTCCACGATCGCGACGCGGGCCTCGGCGGAGCTCGCGGCGACCGCCGCGCGCAGCTCCGCGAACGGGAGCGTGGTGGGGCCGAGCTCGAGCCCGCCCGGCCCGGCGTGCCCGGAGAAGTAGACGACGAGCAGCGGGTGCTCACCGGCCGCGCGCGCCGCCTTGACCCGCACCTCCATCGCGGCGAGCGCCTCGCGCACGCGATCGGCGTTGCCGCCGCGCACGAGCGTGACCCGGTCCTCGTCGAAGTCGCCGAGCTCGACGAGCGTGCGGCGGAAGCGCTCGGCGTCGCGCTCGGCGAACCACAGGCGCGGCCGCGCCGGGCTGCCGAGATCGTTGCCGACCACCACCGCGAAGCGGCCCGCCGCCTGCGCTCCGCGCGGCGCCGTCCACAGGGTGGCGGCGAGCAGCGCGAGGGCGGCGGCGCGGAGCGTCATGGTGCGGCGGGGCGTTTCTCCAGGAGGACCGTCGTGACGAGCGATCCTTTAGGCAGCCCGCCGAGCTCGCGTGCGGCCCGAACGGAGGCCTCGGGGTCCGCCCTGCCCTCGGCCGCCGCCGCGCGGACCGCGGCCGCCACGGCGTCGAACGCCACGGGCTCGGGGGTGCAGACCGCGTACAGGCGCTCGGGGCCCGGCCGGCCGTCGAGCACCGCGCCGCCCGGGAGCACCACGTCGCCGTCGACGAGGACCGGACCGCCCGCGGCCGGGTGGAGGCGCGAGACCTGCCCGGCCGCGTCCAGGGAGGCGAGCCAGAGGTGGCAAGGCCGCGGCGGGCGGACCTCGAAGCGCAGGCCGGCGGTCGCGGCGACGGCCGCGGCGTCCGGCACGGCGCGCGCGCCGCCGGGCTGGTCCGCGTACACGGCGAGCGCGAGCCCGCCCTTCGGGCCGACGTAGCCGGGCGGCGGCTCGAGCTCGCGCGCCGGCTGCACCGCGCGCTCGGGCAGCACGACCACCACCGCGGCCGCCGCCGCGAGCGCCGGCACGAGGAGGAGCGCCCAGCGCGCGCGGCGCGGCCGGGTGGCCTCGACCACCGCGTCGACCGTGGCCGGGAACACCTCGCGGCGGAAGGTGGCCTCCGCCTCGCGGGCCCACGCCTCGCGGGCGCGGCAACGATCGCAGGCTTCGAGGTGGGCCGCCACCGCCGGCAGCGGGGCGCGGAGGTGGCGCTCGAGGTCGAGCTCGGAGGGGCAGCGGGTCACGGCTCACCTCGCGCGAGCAGCTCGCGGGAGCGCTCGAGGAACTTCTGCACGGTGCGCTGAACGGTCTTGCGGGAGATGCCGAGGATGCCGGCCATCTCCTCGTGCTCGAGCCCGTCGACGAGCACGCCCACCGCGATGGCGCGGGTGCGCGGGTCGAAGCGCTCGAGCAGCTCCCGGGCGAGGCGGCCGTCCGGGATCGAGGCCGTGGTCGCGGGGGCGAGCTCGAGCACCGCCTCGGGATCGCCGGCCTCGGGCCGCTTGCGGCGGTTCCGGGAGACGTTGAGGCAGTGGTTCGTCGCGACCCGGTACACCCACTGCAGCATGGCCTCCGGATCCTCCAGGCGACCGGCCTCCCGCACGAGCTTCACGAAGACCTCCTGCGTGGCGTCCCTCGCCGCCTCGGGGTCGCGGAGCAGACGGAGGCACCTGCGGAACACCACCGGGCCAAACTCCCGGTAGAGCCGCACGACCCGTTCGCCGTGCTCGTCGATCCTGTCCGTCATCGGTGCCCTGTCGCCGGCTTCGGAGCCTCTCCGCCCGGCGAGGGACCTGCAACCTTCTTCAACACCCGGGGGCGGCCCGGAGGGACATGCGGCCCGCATACCCCCTTCAGGGCGGCAAGGTGTAGGTGTCCGTTCGTCCCGAGCGTAGGCCCGCGAAGCGGGCCGGAGTCGAGGGATGAGTCCCGGAGGCGCAGTCCTGAGCCCGCTCAAGACGCCGGTACCCCCGCGCGTGCTACGGGTGCGGCCATGGGCCACCTCGGGCACCTCAAGGCGGAGTACCGCGACCTCGCCGACCGGCTGGAGGACGGCCTCGTCGGCTTCCCGGAGCCCTCCGACCCCGCCGCCTGGGCCGGCTGGAAGGAGATCCTCGAGATCCTCTGGACGCCGGAGGAGGCGGCCATCGCCGCCCGGATGCCGTTCCGGCCCACCTCGCTCCGCACGCTCGCCCGCCGGCTCGGCGTGGCCGAGGCCGAGCTCGGGCCGAAGCTCGACGGCATGTGCGACAAGGGGCTCGTGATGGACCTCGTCGAGCCGCGCTCGGGGCGGGTGAGCTACTTCCTGTCGCCGCCGGTGGTCGGGTTCTTCGAGTACTCGCTGATGCGGGCGCAGGACGCGCCCTTCGGCGACGGCAAGCGCGACGCCATCCCGAAGAAGCGCATGGCGGAGGCCCTGCACGCCTACACCCACGGTGACCCCGCCTTCGCCCGCGAGGCGCTCGGCCGGGACACGGTCATCGGGCGCGCGCTCGTGCACGAGCCGCCGCTCGCCGACGACGCGCCCGAGGTGCTCGACTGGGAGCGGGCGAGCGCGGTGGTGGGCGACGCGAAGGCCTGGGCCGTCTCGCTCTGCTACTGCCGGCACAAGGCCGAGCACGTGGGCGAGGCGTGCGGCGCCCCGATGGAGGTCTGCCTCTCGCTCGGCGGCGGCGCCGAGTTCGTGGTGCGGCGCGGCTTCGGCCGCCCCATCGAGCGCGCCGAGGCGCTCGACGTCCTCGCGCGCTCGCGCGAGGGCGGGCTCGTGCAGATCGCCGACAACGTGAAGAGCCGGCCGACCTTCGTGTGCAACTGCTGCGGCTGCTGCTGCGAGCAGCTGCGGGCGGTCAACGACTTCGGCCTGCGCGGCGTGAACGGCAGCGGGTTCCTGCCCCGGCGCGAGGGCGACGCCTGCGCCGGCTGCTCGCGCTGCGCGCGCGCCTGTCCGGTGGGCGCCGTCGCCATGGTCCCCGAGCGCCGGACCGGCCAGCAGAAGAACGGCCTCGCGCCGCGGTTCGACGCCGAGCGCTGCATCGGCTGCGGCGTCTGCGCCACCGCCTGCCACAAGGGCGCGCTCCGGATGGCGCGAGGCGGCGAGCAGCGGCCGGTGCCGCAGAACCAGCTCGAGAAGGTCGTCCGCCAGGCGCTCGAGCGCAACCGCCTCGCCGACCTCCTCTTCGACGCGAGCGCCTCCTTCGGCGCGCGCGTGCTGCACGGCCTCGTGCGCGGCCTCGGCGCGCTGCCGCCCGCGGAGCGGCTGCTCGCGACCGAGCAGGTGCGCTCGCGCTTCGTGAAGGCCGCGCTCTCGAAGTTCCGCGAGCACGGCTGACCGGAAACCCGGTCTCGCGTCGACCGTTCAGGCCCGGTTTTCGACCGGACGCCCTGGTACACCCCAACGGCCAAGCAGACTGTGGGTACTTGTACCCTGACCCAGGGTTCCAGTCCTTCCGGGTGGTTAGACCCTCGATTCGACCCGCAGCACGCAAGGAACCGAAAGATCGACGCGACCTTGTTGCAAGAACCGGAAAGCGACCCCACGGGGTTGGCGGTAGGTAATTCATCGAACCGCATGGAGCGGTCATTGGAGAAGGACGTGCCCAGGGCAACCCGCAGCGACGCACTCAAGGTTTTCGGCGCCAGCCTCCGCGACATCCGCCGCGCCAGCCAGAAGACGCAGGTCCAGCTCGCCCGCGAGCTCGGCGTCTCGGTCTCTTACGTTTCCTTGCTGGAGCGCGGTGAGCGCAACCCGCCGCTCTCCCGGCTCATCCAGATCG
The DNA here is from genome assembly GCA_046351695.1 of Anaeromyxobacter sp. Taxonomy (GTDB): domain Bacteria; phylum Myxococcota; class Myxococcia; order Myxococcales; family Anaeromyxobacteraceae; genus Anaeromyxobacter. Next base: position 168,366 of record JAXLYA010000010.1, read on the forward strand.
CGCAGGTGCTCGACACGACCCCGGTGCGCCTGGTCGAGACGATCAGCCGGCCGCAGCCGATGCCGGCCCCCGCCGTCGTCGCGGCGTAGCGCAGGTGCGCGCCTCCCGCGGAGCGCCGTTCACGGTCGGCGGGCAGCGGCTCCGCCCCGCCGGGCAGGACCTCGGTCGAACCTCCGGCACGGTCGCACCTCGCCGCAGCGACCAGCCGGTGCGCAGGTCGAGCACCAACTCCACCGAGCACGACCGCGCCGACGGCGTAGCGCGTGTCCCCCCGGGACGCGCAGCCAGCGGCGCGCGCTCCTCCCTGGTCTCGCCATTCACCTTCGGTCCGTGCACCGGCTCAGGTAGCCGGGCGCGTGCCCGCGGCGGCGTTCACCTCGACCGTCACGTGGGCGAGATCCGGGAAGGCGGCGAGCCGCGCGCGGTAGTCGGCGGGCGGCCGGGGCGCCGCGGTCACCACCGCGACGATCGCCGCGAGCTGCCGCGGGCCCACGCGCCAGACGTGGAGGTCGGTCACCCGGACGTCGCCCGGGCCCTCGACCGCGCGCGCGATGGCCTCGCGTCGCGCCGCCTCGACCTCGCCGTCGAGCAGCACCCGGCCCGTGTCGCGCAGGAGGCCGACCGACCACCGGGCGATGACGAGCGCACCCACGACGCCCATCACCGGGTCCATCCACGTCCAGCCCAGCGTCCGGCCGGCCGCGAGCGCGAGGATCGCGAGCACCGAGGTCAGCGCGTCGGCGAGCACGTGCAGGTACGCGGCGCGGAGGTTGTGATCGTGGTGGTGCGCGTGATCGTGGTGGCCATGGTCGTGGTGGTCGCCATGCCCGGGGTGGCCATCGTGATCGTGATCGTGGCCGTGACCGTGATCGTGGTCGCGCAGGAGGAGCGCGCAGCCGACGTTGACGGCGAGGCCGAGGACGGCGACCGCGATGGCCTCGTCGAAGCGGATCGCCACCGGGCTCCCGAGCCGGCCGACGCTCTCGAACAGCACGAGCAGCGCCACCACGGCGAGCCCGACCGCGCTCGCGAAGCCCCCGAGCGCACCCACCTTGCCGGTGCCGAACGAGTAGCGCGGGTCGCCGGCGTGCCGGCGCGCGTAGACGTAGGCGAACACGGCGACGCCCAGCGCGGCGGCGTGCGTGCCCATGTGCCAGCCGTCGGCGAGCAGCGCCATCGACCCGAACCAGGTCCCGGCGACGATCTCGCCCACCATCATCGCGAGCGTGATGCCGACCACCCAGCGGGTCCTGCGTTCGCCTTCGGAGGGGGCCGCGGCCCAGTCATGGCGATGGACGAGCGGTTCGGACGCGAAACGATCCATGCGGCCTCTTCTAGCGCATCCGGCGGAGTTGCCGCACTGCGCAGCAGCCTGCCCGGCCTCCGGGCACGGATTCACCCTGGGTGTCATGCCCACTTGGGTGACGACGCGCCGCGCCCTTGCCCGGCCACGATCTCACGTGAAACGCTGCACTCCCCCTGGCAGTCCGGCCGTCCCCACCGCTCACGAAGGGAGTCCCATGGACCTCCGCCTTCGCCGCACGCTCCCCTATGTCGCCTCGCTCACCCTCGCCCTGACCGCCTGCGGCGGCCAGGAGCCCGACGACGTCGAGGAGCTCGCCTCGACCCCGCGCCCCGACAACGCGCTCCAGTGCGGCGTCATCGATCTCGACGAGGGCACGGTCGCGCTCATCGAGGCCCAGACGCAGGCGATCCTCGACGCCATGGGCGGCCTCCCCCCGGAGAACGCCCTCACAGCCTCGAAGGTCATCCCGGTCTACTGGCACTCCATCAACAACTCCGCCGGCACCGGCGGGGTCGCGACCACCTCGCAGATCAACGCGCAGCTCTCGGTGCTCAACGCGGCCTACGCGCCCTCCGGCTTCTCGTTCAGCCTCGCGGGCACCGACACCTCGAACAACGACGCCTGGTACACGTGCTCGGGCGGCGCCTGCGAGACGCAGATGAAGAACGCGCTCCGCCTGGGTGGCTCGAACGCGCTCAACCTCTACTCGAACAACATGGGCGGCGGGCTCCTCGGCTGGGCGACGTTCCCGTGGAACTACGCCGGGAGCCCGAAGCTCGACGGCGTCGTCATCCTCTATTCCTCCGTGCCGGGCGGCTCCGCGGCGCCGTACAACCTCGGCGACACCGCCACGCACGAGGTCGGCCACTGGCTCGGCCTCTACCACACGTTCCAGGGCGGCTGTAACGGCACGGGCGACAGCGTGAGCGACACGCCGGCGGAGAAGTCGGCCGCCTTCGGCTGCCCGACCGGCCGCGACTCGTGCAAGTCGAAGGCGGGCCTCGACCCGATCACCAACTTCATGGACTACACGGACGACGCCTGCATGACCTCGTTCACGGCGGGGCAGAACACCCGCGCGAACTCGATGTGGGCTTCCTACCGGTAGCCTGATTCACCTTGGGTGTAGGACGGCGGCGCGGGTCTGGCCGCCGTCCTGGCCCCTGTTCCCCTGCCCCGGCGCAGAGCCTCCGGCTCCGACAGCGCCCTCGCCGGAGTCGACGATGTAGGGAAGCGGGCGCTCGTCCGGAGCCGGACTCCCTCCACCGCGTCGGACCCGATGGGTATGCTCTGGATCTCCCCTTCTCGTCGGGCGCCGCCGCTGGTTTGATGCGCGACCCCCTGCGTCACGGAGCTTCACGGATGCCCCCCGCTGTCTCCACCACCGGCTGGTCGCGCGTCGACGTCGCGCTCCGGCCCGAAGAGCTCGTCGCGGCGTGGCGGCCTGAGTCCGGGCGCCTCGTGCTCGCCGTGCCGAAGCCCATGCGCCTCCAGGAGCGCGTGGTCTCGCGGATCATGGTGGTCGGCCTCGACGTCGCCGCGACGATCACCGGCCGCGTCGCGAGCACGAGCCGGCAGGGCAACCAGCACAAGGTCGAGCTCGCGCCCGACGAGCTGCGCCGCCCCGCGCTCGCGAAGCTCCTCTCGGTCGCGCGCGGCGAGCCCGTCGAGTACCAGAACCGGCTGCCGCGGTTCCTCGTCTCGCTCCCGGCCGTCGTGCAGGGCTCGAACGGCACCCACTACCGCACCACCTTCTCGGTCTCGGCGAAGGGCTGCGGGCTCGCGTGGTCCGGCCCCGTGCCGGCGATCGGCGAGCCGGTGGACGTGCGCCTCGGCGCCGGCAACCGCGCGGCGAAGTTCCAGGCGGTCGTGTGCTGGACCTCGCAGGCGGGCAACTCGACGACCGTCGGCGTGCGCTTCGTCGCGGGCCACATGGGCGTCTGGGCCTCGATGCTCAACGAGGTCGAAGGCTCCGGCGCGCCACCCGCCTGACCCGCCCTCGGCGGGGAGCCCGCGAGGGCCGGTGCGGCCGAAAGGCGCACCCCTTCGGCTTCCGGTCGCGCGCGGCGCGTGACAGGCTTCGTCGCGTACCGACGGTCCGACGCGATCGCGCGGACGGGAGCCGGGATGAACCAGGCCCACAGCGACGACGTCCCGGCGCTGCGCCGCCGCGCGGCCGGGCTCGCCACGCTCGTCGAGGTGAGCGGCGCGCTCGCCGCGACGCTCGACCTCGACGCGGTCCTGCAGGCGACGACCGACGGCGTGTGCCGCGTGTCGGCGCTCGAGTCCGCCGCGGTCTACCTCGTCGACGGCGAGCGGGTCCGCCTCGGCGCGACCACGCCACCCCTGCCCCCCGGGTTCCCCGAGCCGCTGCGCCTCGCGGTGATCTCGGATCACCCGCGCCTCGGCCGGGCGCTGCGCGAGGGCGCGCCCGTCCTCGCGCCCGACCTGCCGCTCGAGGTGGACCTCAGCCCCGCCGAGCGCGCCGTCGCCGAGCAGCGCGGCCTGCGCACCGTCCTCTACTGCCCGATGATCGCCGGCCCGAAGTCGGTCGGGGTCCTCATCGTGGGCACGACCTCCGCCGCCGTGCCGCTCGGCCCCGAGGTGGTGGACCTGTGCCGGACGCTCGCGAACCTGGCGGCCGTCGCCACCGAGAATGCCCGGCTGTTCCGGGCGACGCAGGAGAGCGCCGCCGAGCGGCTCGAGCTCGAGCGCCGGCTCCTCCACGCGCAGAAGCTCGAGAGCCTCGGCGTGCTCGCCGGCGGCGTCGCGCACGACTTCAACAACCTCCTGCAGGCCATGCTCGGCAACCTCGACCTCGCGCGGCTGGAGCTCCCGGCGGGCAGCGCGCCGGCGGAGTCGGTCGAGCTCGCGGCCCAGGCGGCGCGCCGTGCCACCGATCTCACGCGCCAGCTCCTCGCCTACTCCGGGAAGGGCCGCTTCGTGGTTCGCCCGGTCGACCTCTCCGGCGTCGTGCTCGAGAACGTCGGCCTCTTCCGCGCGAGCGTGCCGCACACCTGCGCGATCGTCCCGCGGCTCGCCCCCGGGCTCCCGGCCGTCGACGCCGACGTCGGCCAGGTCCAGCAGGTCGTGATGAACCTCATCACGAACGCCGCGGACGCCATCGGCGGGCGCGCGGGGACCATCACCCTCGCGACCTCCGTCCGTCCCGGCGGCGCGGGCGCCCTGGCCGGCGCGGTCGCGGGCAGCGTGCTCGCGGTGCGGCGGCCCGCCGACGCCTACGTCGCGATCGAGGTGATGGACGACGGCTGCGGCATGGACGCGGCCACGCAGGCGCGGCTCTTCGATCCCTTCTTCTCTACGAAGGGCCCCGGGCGCGGGCTCGGGATGGCGGCGCTCCTCGGGATCGTGCGCGGCCACGACGGCGCGATCTTCGTCGAGAGCGCGCCCGGGCGCGGCACGACGGTGCGCGTGCTCTTCCCCGCGCGGGCGGAGCAGCCCGCCGAGGCGGGCCCGCCCCGGCGCACGCCGCTGCCGCGGGCGGCGCCCACGCCGGGCGCGGTGCTGGTGGTCGACGACGAGGAGCTCGTCCTCCGCGCCTGCGCGCGGATGGTGAAGTCGATGGGCTTCCCGGTGCTCACCGCCTCCGGTGGGAGACAGGCGGTGGAGCTCGTCCGCAGCCGGCCCGGCGAGGTCCACCTCGTGCTGCTCGACCTCTCGATGCCCGAGATGGACGGCATCGCGACGCTCGAGGCGCTGCTCGCGGTGGACGCGGGGCTCCGGGTGGTGCTCTCGAGCGGCTTCGACGAGCAGGCGCTGCTCGGGCGCCACCCGCAGGCGCCCATCGCCGGGTTCATCCAGAAGCCCTACGCGGTCCAGGCGCTGCGCGACGCGCTCACACGGGCGGCGAAGGCGTAGCTTCGGCGTCCCAGGGCCCGAGCCCGTCGAGCGAGGCGCCGAGCCGGCTCCGCAGCACGCCCGAGAGCGCCGCCGCGAGCGGGCGCCACGCCTCCACCGGACAGAAGCCCGGCGACAGCGCGACCGTCACCCCGACGATCCGCGCCGGGTCGAGCCGGTCGAGCACCGCGCCGACCTCGACTGCGAACGCCGCCGGCGCGAGCTCCGGACCCGGCGTGCCCTCCCAGTCCGGATCCCCCCGGTAGCGGTTCGAGGCGAAGTCGAGATCGACGTCGAGGACGAGCGGCCCGGGCAGGCCGGCGGGCACCGTCGCCGGATGCGCGGCGAGGTACGGCACGCTCCGGAGCGGCGCGCCCGCGGCGCCCTCGAGCGAGGCCGCGAGCCAGCGCAGGTCCGGGCGGCGCGGGTGCGCCTCGCCGGCGCCGACCCCGAGCGTGCGCTCGCCCGGGCCCGGGAGCGGTGTACGGGAGGGGTAGACGTGCACGACGCGGCTCGCGAGACCGAGCGCCACCGCTGGCGCGATGAAGCCGCCGATGCCGACGGCGCCCGACGCGGCGGCGCCCTCGAGCGACTCCGGCTCCTCCGCGCGGACCGGCGCGCCGGTGAGGCAATCGACGAGGCCGCCCTCGCAGTCGACGAGGAGCAGCGGCGCGCCGCAGTCGGTGTGGCGATCGAGGTGCACGACGGTGAGCGGCCCGGCGGCGCGGCACCGGGCCCACGCGGCGGCGGCGAAGGCGTGGTCGAGCGAGAGCGAGAGGACGCGGCCCGCCTCGACCTTCCAGCGCCGGAAGAGCGGCAGCCGGCCCGGCTCCCCGAGGCCCCATGCCGGGAGCACCTCGGGCAGGCGCGGGTCGATGAAGTGCGCCCAGTCCTCGGGGAGGCCGACCTCGAAGCGGTCACCCTCGAGACGCAGCGTGCGCCCCTCGAGCGCGTTGTGCGGCCAGGGGCCGGGGGCGGCGAGGCGTGGGGGCGGCACGGCGGGCACCGAGTGGCAGCGGACCGGTTCGGGGGCTAGCCCGGCCACTTCGGCGCGCGCTTCCCGAGGAACGCGTCGATGCCCTCGACCGCGTCGGGCTGGAGCATGCCGCTCACCATCTCCCGGCCGGTCGCCTCGTAGGCGTCGGAGAGGGACTGGTCGAGCTGGCGGTAGAAGGCGCGCTTCCCGGCCGAGATGACCCGGGCGCTCCGCGCCGCGATGAGGTCGGTGAAGCGCTTCACCTCGGCGTCGAGCGCGTCGAGCGGGACCACCCGGTTCACGAGCCCCCAGGCGAGCGCGGTCCGGGCGTCGACGAGCTCGCCGGTGAGGAGGAGCTCCATCGCGCGCTTCCGCCCCACGTTGCGGGCGACGCCGACCGCCGGCGTGGAGCAGAAGAGCCCGACGTTCACGCCGGGCAGCGCGAAGCGGGCCTCCTCGGAGGCGACCGCGAGGTCGCACATCGAGACGAGCTGGGCGCCCGCGGCGGTGGCGATGCCGTGGATGCGGGCGACGACCGGCTGCGGCAGCTGCGTGAGCTTCACCATGACCCGGCTCGCGTCGCCGAAGAGCTTCTTCTGCCAGGCCTCGTCGCCCGCGTGCGCGCGCAGCTCCTTGAGGTCGTGGCCGGCGCAGAAGCCGCGGCCCGCGGCGGCGAGCACGACCACCTTCACGCTCCGGTCGGCGGCGACCTCGTCGAGCCGCGCCTCGAGCCCGGCGATCATCGCGAGGGAGAGCGGGTTGAAGCGGTCGCCGCGGTCCAGGGTCAGCGTCGCGACGCCGTCGGCATCCTTGCGTGCGACGTAGGGGGTCTCTGCGGTCGTGCTCATGCGGGCACCTCGCGCCGGGGGGAGCGGGGATTCTAATCCGCCCGGCGCGCCGCCGGGCCCCCTACGCGAGCAGCCAGAGCCCCGCGAGGAAGCTCGCCAGGTTCGCGAGCCCGGAGGCCACGAGCGCGCGCGGGAGGTTCCGCGTGGCGAGGGCGTACGCCGCGGCCTCGGCGACGGTGGCGACGGCCTCGCCGGTCAGGAGCCACGCGCCCGGGGGCAGGAGCCCGGGCAGGACGAAGTTCATGAAGAGGTGCGTCGCCGTGGTGGCGGCCGCCGCGAGTGCCGCCATCGCGAGGCGGCGCCCGGGGAAGAAGGCCGCCACGATCGGCACCTCCACCGCGAGCGTCAGCGCGAGCGCGGCTCCGTACCCGCTCACCCGGCGCGCCTGGTGCGGCGGCGGAGCGCGAGGCCGACCCCGATGGCGACGAGGTTCAGGCCCACGACGCCGCCCGTGCTCGAGCAACCGAACGGGCCGCCCGCTCCGTAGGAGCCCTTGCAGATGACGTCGGAGGTCTTCCACGGGACCGACGCCGCGGCCGCCGGCGCCGGCACCGTGCGCGTGCAGGTGGCGGGCGCGCCTGCCACCTGGAGTTCGGCGTAGTAGTACGCACCCCAGCGCTCGTCGCAGGCGTAGGGCACCTCGAAGCCGTACTGGTAGGTGCCGGCGGGCACGCATTCGTCGACGTAGCACCCGGTGCTCCCGCCGGCCTCGCACGCGCGCATCGACACGACCGCGCCGGTCGCGACGTCCCGGCGGAGGAGCACGCGGTTCGGGCAGACCTCCGCGCTCGGGCAGATCCCCACCGTGCCCGGCGTGGGCTCGTGAAGCCAGTAGGTCGCGGGCGGCGCGGAGTTGGCGCGGGCCGCGGGGACCCCGAGGAACAGCAGCGCCGATGCGATGAAGGACCTGAGCACGGCGACCCATCCGATCCGAGTGAGCAAGCGGGAGCATACGCCCTCGCCTCGCGTGCACGCCCCATAAGTTACACCACTGGTGGAGGGGCTCACGGATTTCGGGGCCACGCTTCAGGGTGAGCTACGCGACATCTGGCCGCGGATCGCCTCGGACGCGCGCTAGGCTCCCGACTCTGGAGATTCCCATGCCCGGCTACGTCGACGGCTTCGTCATCCCCATCCCGAAGAAGCAGCTGAAGGCTTACGTCGCCATGGCGAAGCTCGGTGCCAGGCTTTGGAAGGACCACGGCGCGCTCGGCTACCGGGAGTGCATCGCCGACGACCTGAAGGGCTTCGGCCAGGGCTTCAAGAAGATGGCCGGGCTGAAGGCCGGAGAGACGGTGGTGTTCTCGTTCATCCTCTACAGGTCGCGCGCCCACCGCGACCGTGTGAACGCGAAGGTCATGAAGGACCCGCGCATGGCCGGGATGACCACGATGCCCTTCGACCCGAAGCGCATGGCGATGGCCGGGTTCAAGGAGCTGCTGGGCTGGTGAACGGAGCGGCGGAGGCGTGCACCCGGAAGTTACAACATCCGGATGTTGTACTTTCACCCGACCGGGTACAGACGGGCGCCCCGCCATCTCCGGCACCAGGACCTGCTATCAGGTTTGATAGCACTTCCCGGCGCGTGAGAAGTGGAGCCAGCGGGAACCTCGACTTCGCCTGGAATCAACGAAAAGGCCGGAGCCGCCCTGTAAGCCGGAGTCGCCCGGACGTGTCGGCGCCTGACTCGGCCTGGCAGCCGGGGTCCACGGGACGACTGTGCCGCAGCGATTTTACGAGGGGCCTGGCAGCACGGGTCAGGGCGGAACGGTCCCGTTCTGACGCAAATTGGGCCAGGTTTGGGCCAGCGCCCGACACGACTCCTGCGATGCGGCCCCGGCTCCTTCCCCTCGTCCCTTCCCTGTGCCACGCGCGGCAAGCAGCGGCGCGACAGGAGACCCGTTCCCGCGCCCACGCCCTAGGTCGAGGGGCGCGGGCAGTCGCAAGTGAGCGTAACGGTCACGGGAATCACGTTGAGGTCTTCAGGCTTCCAGGGCACGCGGACGGCCGAGTCGGGAACGGCTTGGCGGAGCGGGCGGCACCCTTCCTTGCTAACATCCAAGTGATAGGGCTCGGTCCTCTTGAACGGCGGGACCGAGAGCATGCCGACGTTGAACATGCCGTCGGGCCCGGTCGTCCCCTGCCACCTGGGCTCTTCCACGAGGGTCACCGTGGCTCGCTCGGCGGGAACCGAGCCGCGACCCTCGCAGTCGTTCTGGAGGACCAAACCGCGCGGCTCAATCCAGGCGTCGCCGAACAGACACCCCGTGAGAGCAACGAGCGCAGCGAGCACGCAACCGATGCGAGCGCCGGAGTTCACCGAGAGAGCATAGCACCCGCAAGGCCCCTGGCCGAGAGTCCTATTTCATTCGGGGGCGCCGCTGGTTGGCCCGGGGGCGCACCTCGCCAGGCGGGAGCGGGTCGAAGGCGGCCTGGGCATCACCTCAGTCCACGCAGTGGAGTCCCATCCCGACCTCGGTGGCACGTAGACGGAGCCCCGGCACCTGCACCTCCTTGCCGTCCACGACCTTGACCACCTTGAGCCTGCACTGGAGCGCGGAGCCGTACATCCATGCCCGGTACGCGGCGCGCGGTTCAGGCGTGAAGAAGGCAGCGATGCGGCAAGACTTCCGTGCCGAAGCAACGTAGTCGGGGTACTGGGCGCCCACCTGGACCAGGCTGACGTTGAAGCCGAAGAGCTTCCCCGGCGCTACCCGAACCGTTCGCTCCGCCTCGAACTCCGTCTCTCCGCCCAGGTCCATGGCGCCCTTGCAGGCGTCCGGGTCCTCGAAGGCATCGATGTAGTTGGTCTGGTTCGGGGCGGGCCGGATGGTCAACCGCGCCGCGTCGCCGGTCGGGTCTTCGGTGAAGTTCTTCCGAAGGACCCCCGCGCAACTTGCGACGAGCACGACGCCAAGGGCCAGCGAGTACCGCGTGCGCAAGTTCATGGGGACATCCTAGGACAAATAGTGGAGCCCTGGCGGCATCGTCTGGATGCCGACCGGCAAGCCGGCTACACCTCGGGCTTCGAGTACTCGTGCTGCTCGTCTACGGTGGCGGACCGCCGAGGTGCACCTTGACCGCCTCGCAGTCGTCCTCGGTCACGAAGCCCTCCACGGTGCCCGTCTCGTGGTTGCCGTACTCCACCGGGCCCCACTGCCAGCGCGCGTAGTAGAAGCGCCGCGTCCCCACGAGACCGGGGGCGTCCTTCTCCAGGCTCTCGGGGAGGGACGGCTTGTCCTTCTGGAACTGGGCCCAGGTCACGGGCCCCACGAGCGCCGTCCTGACGAGCTTCGTGGTGGGTGGGATGCCCTTGTTCCAGGCCGCGCTCATGAGTTGGAGGGCGGCATCGTCGGCCAGGCAGGTGGATCCGGCCTTGAAGGCGAACATGCCGTCGAGCGCGTTGCCAAGGTGCCCTACCCGCCTCGTGGCGACGTTGACGAGGTTCGTACGGTCTGCCACGAATGTGCGCTCGCACCCGTTGGTACCCGAGAAGTGCGCGACGAACGTCAAGTCCATCTCGTCGCATCGGACCTTGTCGCCGCAGACGTGAGTGGGAATCCGTTCGAGTTGCTCCACCAGTCGTGCGGCCTGCCCGGAGTCTCGGATCACGACGTGGATGTCGTAGTGGCTCTTGACGAAGGCTTCGGACCCCGGCGCCACCACATGATCGTAGTCCCAGTTGATGACCCAGATTTCCCCCCCGAACGCTTTGCAGGTCTCTCCATCCAGCTTGACCGTGGTCCGGATGAAGGTGAGCTCGTCGTTGGCCGTCGCGCAGGACTGGGCCGCGAGGAGCAGCACGCCGGCAAGGACTGCGCGTGAGGTGTGCATGGGCCGAGGCTACGCGATCGGCCGAGAGCCGTTCCAGACCACCCTGGGGCGGGCTTCGAGGCTCGGCTCTGCGTCTCCGGCGATCCCTACCCTGCCGAACTACCGAACCGAGCCGACAACCGCCTCGGCGTCTCCGACCGCCCGCCGCAGCAGCGGGTAGACGTTCTCGTGGAGCGCGAGGTCGGGGATGACCGGGATGGGCGCCCAGGAGTGCGACACCTCGCCCCCGGCAACCGGTTCGAGCCCCAGGTGCTCGATGAGAGGAAGCGCAAGGCTCCCGAAGCGACCTAGCTTCAGGTCGTGGCTTCTGGACTCTGGTGCTGGCCGGCATGCCGAGTAGCGCCTGCGACGAAGCAGCCGGCCTTCATCACCAGACCGCGAGTACACTCAGCCGATGCGTCCCGCCCTGATCCTCCCCGCCCTTCTCGGCCTGGCGCACCCGAACCTCGCTGCAGCCGGCGACATCGAGAAGCTCCTGGTCACCGACCGCGCGCAGTACGAGGCGGCGTTCTCGGCCGACCACGTCGAGGTGAAGATCCCGCTCACGTACACCAACCAGTCGGGGAAGGCTCGCTTCCTCCCCGGCTGCAAGGGTCCCCCGGCCCCCGTGCTGGAGAAGCGCGAGGGCGCCCGGTGGACCGTCGCCTTCGGCCCGATCGAACTCATGAAGGAGATTCTCGGCCACTACTCGGTGGTGGTGACCGAACGCTACGCACACCTGACGCCAGAACTGTTCACGGCGAAGGACCTCTCGAGGCTGTCAGTGGCCCAGCTTGCGGGCGCTGGCGGATTAGCGGCGACCCAACGGGACGAGTCCTCACGGAGGCCGTCGAGTCGTCCCCAGTTCCCGAAACGGTCGAACAGCGTCGTCGAACTTGAACCAGAACGGGAACACCCAGAGCACGTATCCAATGAACGGAGCAGCGAGCCAGGACCGCCAAGAATCACTCGCCAACCCCCCGATGGTTGCTGCGGCCGCGGGTAGCGTCAATCCGAGCCACAGTGCCACGAAGGCGGTCACGGCATGATGTGGCCTGACCAGCAAGCGAAGCGCCGAACCTGATGCCGTCGGTTCGATTCTCCCCTCCACTATGGGCACCCGGCCCGCGCCGCCAATGCCGTTGATTTCCCAGACCCTGAACTCGGGGGCATCCACGAAGCCCTCCAGTTGCCGCTGGTAGGTGCTCCAGAACACTCTTGGTCGAGGCGCCTCTACCCTCTCTCGCAAGCGAGCGGTCAGCACCTCTGGAGCGTCCGCAAAGTCGAGGGTCAGCTTCACGAACGGAATCAGGCGCATGGTTCTCGAACGCTATCACGCCCGATGAGCGGGCTCGGACGAGCGCCGCCAACCCAGTGGAGACCCAGTGACCTCCCAGGACCTCCACGGAACCAGCGCCAGACGAGCAGAAAGACCGGAGCCGCCCTGTAAGCCGGGGGCGGCTAGAAGTGTCCACGCTTGTCCACGTCGAGTGGACAACGCAGGACATTTCGCGCGCTTGCTGGGCGCGCGTGGGCAGCCCTGACCCGGGGCGATCCCCATCTTCGCGGTGCCCTTGGGCAGCGTTTGGGCAGCGAGGTCACTACCGCCGAGTTGTGAACGGTATGACGGCTTTGGTTCGGCTGTACTCGAATCCAATGTTCACGAGAGCGATCGGGCACCACGCTGAGATGCTCTTCATGAATGCGCTGGCGCAGCGTGGGTTCGTGATCAAAGGAAGGGATGTAAACGAGTACGCGGGCCAGAAGTGGCTCGAGAGCAAGCACGACCTCGACTTCGTCGTCGAGCGCGACGGCATCACCTACGGCATCGAGGTGAAGAACACGCTCCCGTACATCCCGCGTGATGAGCTGCGCCTCAAGGTGCGGATGTGTGATCACTTCGGGATGGTGCCGCTCATGATCATGAGGTGGGCGCCGAAGACATACGTGTTTGAGGAGATCATGCGGCCGGTCGAGGGGCGGCACAGGGGGTTCGCCCTGTTGTTCGGGAAGCAGCTCTACCCCTACGGCTACGACGAGCTCGTCACGGAGATCGTGAAGCGGTTGGGCCTGCCCGTGCACTCGCCGCGGGCCGTTCCGGACGGGGATATCGACCGATTTGTGAACTGGCATGAGAAGAGGCTGAAGAAGCCGGAGCCCCGGTGAATTCGAAACGAATTCACATCGGCGACTCCGTAAGTAGCCGTGAGCACGGGCAGTTCTGCGTGCCCCCTGAATACGAGCTGTCTAGGTCCCGCCCGGCCCCCCGAAGACCGCGGCAGGTCCGCCACCTGGACGCCTGTGAGTTACCGTAGACGGATGCGGGCTGCCTTGTACCTCCGGGTTTCCACTGCTGAGCAGAACGCCGAGTCCCAGGCTGTCGACGCCCGCCGTCTCGCGGAGGCGCGAGGCTTCGACATCGTCGAGTACCGGGAGGTCGAGTCCGCCGCGAAGGCCCGACCGGTGTTCGACCGCATGATAGAGGACGCACGCGCCGGCCGCGTGCAGGCGATCATCGTCTGGGCGCTCGACCGGCTGCATCGCTCCATGGTCGGCGCGATCCAGACGGTCTTGGAGTGCGACCGGGTGGGCGTGCGCGTGATAAGCGTTCGCGAGCCGTGGCTCGACACGAGCGGCCCGGTGCGGCCGTTGCTCGTCGGGATCTTCGGTTGGGTGGCCGAACAGGAGCGAGCGCGACTCATCGAGCGGACGAAGGCGGGCATCGAGCGCGCACGCCGTGAGGGCAAGCTGATCGGGCGGCCACCGGCCTCGGCAGTGCTCCTCCACGCTGCGCGCGATCTCGTCTCCGCGGGAGTGCCCGTGTCTGAGGCGGCACGGCGGAAGGGCGTCAGCCGGGGCGCGCTGCGCCGATTCCTCGCGCCGCCACGGTAGTGCGAGAACGGACGTTCACGGAGGGCCCGAGCGATCCGGTTCGACAGGTTCGGACCTACCGCGCCGCCTTCGTTCGCAAGTGGCGACCCGCGTCGATGGAGCCCATCCGTATGGAACCGGCGCGCTTGGGAGTGAACGGGCAGAACTCGAATTCACCGAACACATCCGCAAGATCTCGCCTGGGCCCGTCAAGCCTGTAGCAGGAGCTGCTGTCATTCACAAGGGTGGGGAACCGGGATCCCCACTGCCCCTTCTCCAGCCGGATGTAGACGGTCGACCGGACGCTCGAGGTCTACGCGGAGATCGTGAGGACGGTGCGGTAGGCGGCCAGTCACCGCTCGCTGTCCAGGATCTTCATCTGGCGCTCATCGTAGCGGGTGCCCGCCACCGCCGAGGGCGAGACCACCGCCTCGATGCGGGCGAGCTCGTCGGGCTCGAGCGTGAGGCGGAGGGCGCCGAGCGACTCCTCGAGCTGCTTCCGCGTGCGCGCGCCGATGACCGGCACGACCCCCTCTCCCCTGGCGAGGACCCAGGCGATCGCGAGCTGCGAGGGGGTGGCGCCCCGCTCGGCCGCGAGCTTCCCGAGCTCCTCCACGAGCCGGCGGTTGCGCGCCTGGTTGTCGCCGGTGAAGCGGGGCAGGTGCGCGCGGAAGTCGGCGACGCCGGCCGGCCTCGACCCGGAGAGCAGACCGCGGGAGAGCACCCCGTAGGCGGTCATCCCGATCCCGAGCTCACGGAGCGCGGGGAGGATCTTCGCCTCCAGGCCGCGGCTGACGAGCGAGTACTCGATCTGGAGATCCGCGATCGGGTGGACCTTCTGGGCCCGACGGACCGTGTCCGCGCCGACCTCGGAGAGCCCGACGTGGCGCACGTGGCCGGCCTTGACGAGCTCGGCGATGGCGCCGACCGTGTCCTCGATGGGGACCGCCGGGTCGAGCCGGGCGGGCCGGTAGATGTCGACGTGGTCGAGCCCGAGGCGGGTGAGCGTGTAGGTGAGGAAGTTCTTCACGGCGGCGGGCCGGCCGTCGATGCCGCCGATGGCTCCGTCCGGCGACCGCAGCACGCCGAACTTCACCGAGACGAGCGCCTTGTCGCGGCGGTCGCGAAGGGCGCGGCCGATGAGCAGCTCGTTGTGGCCTGCGCCGTAGAAGTCGCCGGTGTCGAGGAGGTTCACGCCCCGATCGAGCGCGGCGTGGAGCGTGGCGAGGCTCTCGGCCTCGTCGGACGGGCCGTACATGCCGGACATGCCCATGCAGCCGAGGGCGAGGGGGAAGACGGAGGGCCCGGTCGAGCCGAGGCGCCGGGGGGACGCAGTCGTGGGTTGGGTCATGGTGGCATCGTGACGATCTCAGTTTCCGATGGGAAGTAGGCACCAGTTCGTGCCATACTCACCGCCAGGTGACCATGGAGCGAGGCGAAGGCGAGGCGCGCGTGAAGAGCGAGGCGGCGCTGCGCAAGGAGGCCCTCGTCCGGGAGATGCTCGAGCGCGTCGGCGACAAGTGGACGCTGCTCGTCATCGAGGAGCTCGGGAGCGGGGGGCGGATGCGCTTCACGCGGCTGCGCGACCGCATCGGAGGCGTCAGCCAGAAGATGCTGACGAAGACGCTCCGCGACCTCGAGCGCGACGGGCTCGTCACGCGCACGGTGCACCCGGTCATCCCGCCGAGGGTCGAATACGAGCTCACCGGGCTCGGCGAGGCGCTCGGCGAGGCGGTCTGCGGGATCTGGACCTGGGTCGAGAAGCACCTCGGCGCCGTCGAGCGAGCGCGGCGCGCCTACGACCGCGAGGCGGCGAGCACCGAGGCGTCCCTCGCCCGAGGAACGTGAGCCCGGGCGGACGGCCCTCCCGAGCTCACGCCCGCTCGCGTCACCTCGGCCTAGGCTCGTGGAGCCCGACGCGGTTCCCCTCGGTGTCGACCACGTGGGCGATGAAGCCCGGCTCGCCGATGTCAGTGCGGGGCATCACCACCTTGCCGCCCGCGCGCTCGACCCGGGAGAGGACCGCGTCGAGGCCGGGGGCGTCGAGGTAGACGATCGCCCCATCCGGCGAGGGGCGGTAGCGGACGTCCTTCACCAGCGCGCCGCCGATGCCCTGCTTCTCCTCGTACGGGAAGATCGCCATGTCCATCCCCGCGAAGTTCTCGACCCGGAGCTTCACGGTGAGGGCCGTCTCATCGCCGAGCGCTTCGGCGTGACCGAGCGAACGGTCTACCGCGCCTTCGTGACGCTCCGGCTCGCCGACCTGCCCCTCCACGCCGAGCAAGGGCGGGGCGGCGGTTACGCGCTCGACCGGCACTACACGCTCCCGCCCGTGAACCTGAACGCGCGCGAGGCGGCGGTCCTCGTCGCGCTCGGCGCATACGCCAAGCGGATGCGGCTCATCCCCTTCCAGGAGACGCTCGAGGCCGCGCTCGACAAGGTGCGCGACGCGCTCTCGCTCTCGGCGCAGCGCGAGCTCCTCTGGGTCGTGGGCGGCCCCGGTTCGTCGGCGTGCCCGCGCTGCCCGCTCCGGCCGGAGTGTGCCGGGCGGTCGAGGACGCCTGGTTCAGCGGCCGGCCGGTGCGGGTCCGGTACACGCGCGCCGACCAGACCGAGGGCGAGCGCGCGGTGAGGATCACTGGCGTGACGATGGAGCGACACGCGACGCCCCTCGACCGCGTCGACGCGCCGACCGGCGAGCGGCGCCACCTCCGGCTCGACCGGATCGCCGCGGCGGAGCCCGCCCTGGGCGCGGGTGTCGCGAGCCGGCCGGGCGGGTGACCGCGGGCCCGTCGCCGCGTGGAGCGTCCCGGCCCGCGGGGCGTACCGACGATGCCGCCCTCCTACCGGAGCGCGCCGCGCACGACAAGGGAGACCGGGGGCCGGCGGGGCCTTCCCGTCAGCGGAGCTTCCACCACAGCGAGAGGGCGACCGCGGCCGGGATCGCGAAGACGACCACGAACACGGGGGCCTCGTCGGCCACGCTGTAACCCGCACGCTTCACGCCGAGGTACATGTTCAAGGCCGCGCCCGCGAGCCAGAGCGGCAAGAAGACCAGGGAGGCCCGGGCCATGCCCTCGTGGCCCCCGAGGACCCGGCCGAGCCCGGCAGAGAGCGCGAGAACGGCAAGCCCCACTCCGATGACCATGAGCGTGTGCACGATTCATCCTACGACGGAACCCGTGGGCCGATGGCGGCGATGCGGCCGGGGCCGTGGGTGAACCCGTCAGGTGCTCGGTCCACGCGGGCGCCGTCCTGGGGAGCTACACCCGGAACGACCATCCGGCCTTCCTCGTCGTGACGAGGCTCCGTCGCAGCCGATCCAGCGCGTGGCTCGGACGACCTCGGCCACGAGCGAGTGCGCCATCGCAGCCACGACGACCGCTCCGCCCGTGAGCGCGGCATGGGTCGTGAACCCCGGGTTCGCGCCCGCGCCCCGCAGGAGCGGCGCGAGGATCATCACCCCGGCGTAGCACGCGGGCGCGGCGCCGAGGTGCAGGGGCGACCGTGCGGCTCGAACTCCGGCAGCGCCATCCCGCCGGAGATTCCGAGCATCCGCTTGGTCTCCACGACCCAGATTGCGTGCACAGGCGGCCCACCCGCGTACGCCCTGAGCCGGCCGCGGACCGAGAAGCACGGAGGTCTGACCGCGGGGTGTTACTTGCACGGCCGGCGCGGCGCGGGCCGTTCGGGAGGCGCGGCCGGTTCGACGGCCAACACGGACGCAGGAACCGAGAGCATCGCAATGGTCTGCATCCGTCACCCCAGCCTGAGGTCGCGTACGAAGTCGGCGTCGTCGGAGAACGTGTCGATCCCTTCCTGCTGCCTGATCACCTGGCGGATCGTAGGCACGATGCGCGGCCGGCCGTACAACGGATCCTCGGCTGTGGCGCAGCGGTCGAGGCCCCGGAGGTAGGCGTAGAGGTGCCGGATGACCGCCTCGCGTTGCGGGGCAGAGGGCGCTCCATCGAGCGCAGCGCGGATCTCCGCGATGGTCCCCGCGCTCGGCCGGCCGGCGCGCAGGTCGCGCCGACCGAGGCGCGCCCGCCACCACGAGAGGTGCTGCTGCTGCCCTCGCCGCCACGCTGCCGAGTTCCCCTTCGCCCCCGACGCGGCGAGGTACTCCTCGATCAAGGCGTCATCGAGCATGACGGGCGGCGTCGGTGCCGGTGGCCGCGGATCGCCGGTCGCCTCCAGGCGCGCCAGCGCGGCCCGGGCGCCGTCCAGCGTCGTCGCCCCGAGGGCGACGTCCCGCTTGCCCTTGCGGACGTAGAAGCGCAGGCGCCCCTTCGCGTCGCGCCACACACGATGCGGCCACCCTTCCAGCCGTTCCCAGGCCATCGGCTCTCCTCACGCGCCGTGAGGGCGCGAGGAGGAGGGTGGAATGCAGCGGGAATGGACGGCTACCCCCCGCGCGCGGTACGCGCGCCCCACAAGACAAAAGCCTCGGCGGAGCCGAGGCTTTCGTGAGAGGCACCGGGCGGAGTCGAACCGCCGAATGGCAGATTTGCAGTCTGCTGCCTTACCAGCTTGGCGACGGTGCCAGGGAGGCGAGAGGTCGTAGCAAAGGCCCGCCCTGGGGTCAACCGCCGCGGGGCTGATCCGCCGTGGCCCCGCTACCGCCGCTCCGACACGAGCGCCCGCGCGAAGGCGAGGTCGTCGGTGGTCTGGCGGAGCCTGCGCGCGAGCGAGGTGGCGAGCGCGCGGTAGACGTGGTGCCCCGCCTCGTGGTCGCCGTCGAGCACCGCACGGAGCTTCCCGGCGCGGAGCACGAGGAGGTCGGTCCGCTCGGCCGCCGTCACGGTCGCGGAGCGCGGGGCGTCGTCGAGCAGCGCCGCCTCGCCGAAGTGGCTGCCCGGGCCCAGCACGACCACGTCGTGCGCGCCGCCCGCCTTCTCCTTGTGCACCTTGCAGCTGCCGCTGCGGATGACGAAGAGCGCGTCGGACGCGCGGTTCTCCTGGACCACCGCCTCGCCGGGCTGCGCGGTGACGGCCTCCGCCGCCTGCGCGATCCGCTTGAGCGCCGTGTCGGGGAGGTCCTTGAAGAGGTAGGTCGCCTTGAGCTGCTTCACCGCGTCCATGCGAGGAGGCCTCCGGCCAGGGGTGTCGACGAGGCTACAGGGAGGCCGCGCCGTGCGTCGCGGCCTCTGCGGGGTTCCTAGCGTCCGCGGCCCACCGCGGCCACGACGCAGGGTGTCACCGGGCGCGGACCGCCGCCCTCGACACGCGGACGCCGCGCTCGCGGAGGGCCTTCACGAGCGCGGGCAGCTCCGCCGCCGCCACGCGGGCGAGCGCCGGCGCCGGGCGAAGCACGAGCTCCACCGCGGCGCCCGGCGCGGGCCGGAGCTCCACCGAGAGCGCGCGCCCGAGGTCGAGCGAGAGCCCGGGCGCATGCGCCAGCAAGGCCGCGGTGACGGCGACCGGCAGGACCCGGACCGCCGCGCGGAGCGACGCGACCTCCTTCTCCGGAGCGAGGTCCGCCGGGGCGAGCGGCTGTCGTGGAGGCGGGAGCGCGGGCCGAAACGGGCGCCTGGGAGGAGGGAGGCGCGGCGGGGTGAACGGACGGGCGGATTCGACACGGGGCACGGAGGTGGGCACTGCACGGCCAGTGCCGGCGGCCGGGGGCCGTCGCGTCGCGGGGTTGCAGCGACGGGCGAGCGGCACGGCGGTCCGCGCCGCGGTCCACCGGTCCGCGGCAGATCCTTCCGGCCGCTCGCCCGTTCCCCCCTGCGAGACACCTCTCTCCCACCCTCCTGGACGGAGCCCCGCCATGAAGTCCGCCATCGCCCTCGCCCTCGCCGCCCTCGCCGCCGCCCCCGTGAAGACCCCGAAGCCGCCGGTCCTCGCGCCGGACCCGTTCCCGCAGGTGGTCCAGCGGGTCGCCGGGATGGTCTCCGACGCCGAGGCCCAGCGCCTCGCCGGCGCCCACGGCCTGCAGCTCCTCGACGTCACCTGGGAGGACACCGGCCGCTGGCAGGGCTCGGCGCTCGGGCCGAACATCTCCGACGTCACGCTCGAGGTCGTCTCCGGCGAGAAGGACGCGGAGCGCATGGCGCTCATGCCGGTGCTCCGCTTCCCGAACTTCACCGACCGCACCGCCGACGTGAAGCTCGACCGGATCTTCCTGAAGGTCGGGAACGCCCGCGCCCCGCGGCAGGCCGGAGGCGAGCAGGTCCTCGAGACCATCTCGCTGCGCGACTACCTCGCCGATCCGGCGCGGTACCTGTCGAGCCCGCTCGACGGCCGCATCAAGGGCGGCTCGCTCCTCGCCGAGCGCGACACGCACGCGCTCGTCTCCGCCCAGGCGGCGTTCCTGCCGGTCCCCAAGCAGGGCCAGGCCACCTTCCACCCGGTGATCTTCAACTACCAGTCCACCCGCGGGAACCCGGCGGTGCTCACGATCCTCGTCACGCGCCAGGGCACCTCGCTCACCGTCATCGACAACGCGCGCGACTCGGTCCGCGGCAGCTGGGGCCAGCGGCTGTTCTTCGACGAGGACGGGCAGCGCGCGCCCTTGACCGCCGAGCGGCTCTCCGACGTGGTCGCGAGCGGCCACACCGCGAACGGCGAGGCCGCCGCGTCGCTCGGCGAGGACGCGAACCTGCTCATGCTCATCCAGGTCCCGCTCCGCCACCGCGAGCCCGAGCGGCGCGCGCAGGCGTACCTGTCCGCGCCGGCCGCGCCGATGAGCGCCGGGGCCGTCGCGAAGGAGGAGAAGGCGTCCGACCTCGAGGTGGCGGTGCTCGGCCACGGCGCGCTGCAGGGCCCGTTCACCGAGCTCGCCGGGCTCGAGGTCGAGCGCGACCCGCGCTTCCCGATCCGCGTGACGGTGCAGTTCTACCAGGCGACCGCGACCGGCCAGGTCACCGGCGAGCAGATGGCCCACCTCGCGGCGACCGTCGGACAGGTCTACGCGAAGGGCGACTTCGTCGGCTCGCTCGTCGTCCCCGGGCCGCGCGACGCCGCGCGCCCGACCGCGTGGGACGGCGCCTCGCCCGCGCCGAAGCAGGTCGCCTGGTGGGACTTTCCCGGCCTCGTCGAGCGCTGGCGGATGCACGGCCGGACGCCGCCGGCCGGGATCCGGTAGCCGTCAGCTCCGGTAGTCGGCGTTCTCGGTGACGTACTCGTGCGAGAGGTCCCCGCCGAGCACCTCGAACGCCTCGCCACCCATCGAGAGCGCGATGCCGATCTCGACCCGGCGCTCGTGGGGTGGGTGGTGGATGGGCGGCACGAAGTTCCCGCCCGGGCCGGGCGCGCTCTCGTAGAGCTCGGCCTGCTTCATGTGCCGGAAGAGCCGCTCCTCCTTCTCCCGGTCGAGCCGCATCGCCCCGCCCTCGAGCACCACCTCGCCGCCGACCGTCATCCGCACCTTCGCGGGGTCGAGCGGCACGCCCTCGGCGCCGGCCCACTTCCCCACCGCGCAGAGGAGCCGGCCGACGTTCGGGTCGTTGCCGCACACGGCCGCCTTGAGGAGCGGGGAGTTCACCACCGACTTCCCGATCGCGCGCGCCTCGGCGCGCGTGCGGGCCCCGGTCACCTGCACCCGCAGCACGTGGTGCACGCCCTCGCCGTTGCGCACCACGTCCTCGGCGAGCCCGCGGCAGACCTCGAGGAGCGCCGCCTCGAAGACGCCGGGCGGCGGCGCCGGGCGGCGGCCGGAGGAGAGGAGCGCGACCGTGTCGGAGGTGCTCGTGTCGGAGTCGACCGAGATCGCGTGGAAGCTCCCGTCGACCGCGGCGTCGAGCGCGGCCCGGAGCGCGGCGCGGGGCACCGCGACGTCGGTGAGGAGGTAGACGAGCATCGTGGCGAGGTTGGGCTCGATCATGCCCGCGCCCTTCGCGATGCCGACGACGCTCCCCTGCCCCGCCGCCGCGCGGCGGATCTTGGGGTAGAGGTCGGTCGTCACGATGCCCTCCGCCGCGGGGAGGATCGAGCGCGGCTGGAGCGCCGCCACCGCGGCCGGCAGCGCCCCGAGCATCGCGTCCACCGGGAGCCGCCAGCCGATGACGCCGGTCGACGACGGCAGCACCTCGCCGGCGCCCAGGCCGAGCAGCTCCGCCGCCCGCGCCGCCACGCGCTCGGAGGCGGCGACGCCGTCGGGGGCGCACACGTTCGACACCTTCGTGTTCACCACCACGGCGCCGAGGGCCGGCGCCTCGCGCAGCCGGCGGCCGACGAGCACCGGCGCGCCCGGGAAGGCGTTCGTCGTGAACTTGAGCGCGAAGTCCGGCGTGGGGCGGTCGAGCGCGATGACCGTGAGCCGCATGCGCGAGCGCTTCGGCGCCTCGACGGGGTCGAACTCGAGCTCGGTCGTGCCGACCCTGAACCCCTCCGGCAGCGCCGCCTGCGACTCGAGCCACGCGCGGTGCGCCTCCCGGGAGGCGAAGGTGAGCGAGGTCATGGCGCATGACTACCACGGGGCAGGCGCCGGGCGCCGGCGGCGCCGCCCGCCCGGAGGCCGGGGGATGGTGGACCGGAGCCGGGGAGATCCCGGGTGGACCGACACGCGCGTCGCCCGGGAACCGTGCCCCGACCGCGGTGGGTGCGTGCCGGAGCGCCCCGTGGGGACCGGTGGCGCACCGTGCCAGCGCGGCAGGACGTCCGGAATTCACGCGCGGCCCCGTGTGTTTCATCGGGATCGGCGCCGGGGACCCACCTCGGCTCCACGGCTCCGGCCGCCGGCCGCCGGCCAATGACGGACCGTGATCCGCGTCACGTTCCGTGACCTCCCGGCTCGCGGGGCGCTACCCCCACATCCCCCTGCCCGGACTCAGGGTTCGCCTACCTCCGCATGAGGAGCGTCCGGACGGCTTTCCCGTCCGTAAACGGCCAGTGTGACTGTAAGTGGTACCGTACCTTCTGCGCGCCCCGAAAGAGACCATGTGACGGCCTCCACGCTGCGATAACCATCCGCGCATGGACCTCCTGACTCGATTCGCCGGCAACGTTCGCAGGCTGCGCGCCAAGAAGAAGCTCAGCCAGAAGGCGCTCGCCGACAAGATCGGGATCTCGGTCTCGTACGTCTCGATGCTCGAGCGCGGCCAGCGCTCGCCGCCGCTCGAGACCATCGAGAAGATGGCGAAGGCGCTCGGCGTCCCGCCGGGCGCGCTGCTCGGCGGCCGGTAGCCCGCCGCGCCACCGTCTCACGAGATCGTGATCTCGCTCGCCGCCGCGCTCCTCCTCGGCACGTTCAGCATCGTCGCCGCCGATCCCGCCACCGGCCAGCTCGGCGTGGCGGTGGAGTCGAAGTTCCCGGCGGTGGGCGCGATCGTCCCCGCGGCGAAGGCCGGGGTCGGCGCCGTCGCCACCCAGGCCGCCGCGAACGTCGCCTGGCGCGCCGACGCCCTCGCGCTCCTCGCGCAGGGGCTCTCGCCCGAGGAGGCCGTGCAGAAGCTCGTCCAGGCCGACGCCGGCCGCGACGACCGCCAGCTCGGCCTCGTCGACGCGAAGGGCCGCGCGGCGAGCTTCACCGGCAGCCGCTGCCCCGACCACGCGAGCTCGATCGTCGGCGACGGCTTCGCCGTGCAGGGCAACATCCTCGCCGGCCGCGCGGTCGTCGAGGCGGTCGCGAAGGCCTACCGCGACGCGCGCGCGGCCGGGCGCCCGCTCGCCGAGCGGCTGCTCCTCGCGCTCGAGGCCGGCCAGGCCGCGGGCGGAGACCGCCGCGGCCAGGAGAGCGCCGCGCTCTACGTCGTGAAGCCCGGCGGCGGCTACGGCGGCGAGGGCGACGTCTGGGTGGACCTGCGCGTCGACGACCACCCGCGCCCGATCCAGGAGCTGCGCCGCCTCTACGTCGAGGTGCACCAGCTCTACTTCGGCGAGACGAAGGCGACCGTGAAGCTCGAGGGCAAGGTGGCCGCCGAGGTGCGCGGCCTCCTCGCCTCGGCCGGCTACCCCACCGGCGCCGCCGCGCCCGCGGCGCCCTGGGACCCCGCGAGCCAGCAGGCGCTCGAGGACTGGGCCGGGTTCGAGAACCTCGAGATGCGCGTCAAGAAGGACGGGCTGCTCGACGTGGTCGTGCTCGACCACCTGCGCGCCGCCGCCCGCGCCGCGGCGAAGGACCGGAAGAAGTAGCCCGGCTCCGCGGTTCACCCTCCCATGCCGTCGCGGTTCGGACGCAGACACTTCCTCGGGGGCGCCGCCACGGTCGCGGCCGCCGGCGCGCTCGGCGCCTTCCCCCGCCTCGCCGAGGCGGATGGCCGCGCGGTCCGCGCCGAGCGCGTCACCTTCCTCGTGCCCGGGCTCGACCCCGCCCACGACGGCCTCCGGGTCGCGCAGCTCTCCGACGTGCACGTCGGCCCGCGCACGCCGGCCGAGACCGTGCGCGGGGCGGTCGAGCTCGCGAACGCGTTCGAGCCCGACCTCGTGGTGCTCACCGGCGACTACGTCTGCCGCGACCGGCGCGAGGTCGGCCTGGTGCGGGAGCTCCTCGGCGGCCTCGAGGGACCCGCGTTCGCCGTGCTCGGGAACCACGACGTGTGGGTCGACCCCGAGGGCACCGCGGACGCGCTGCGCGCCTGCGGGTACGAGGTGCTCGAGAACGCGTGGACCGAGGTCTCGCTGCGCGGCGCGCCGCTGCGCCTCGTCGGCGTCGGCGACCGCATGACCGGCCGCGACGACGTCGAGCGCGCGGTCCGCGGCCTGCCGTCCGGCGGCTCCTCCCCGCTCGTGCTCGCCCACGGCCCGCGCACGGCCGAGCGCGTCCGCGCCCTCGACCGGCCCGCGCTCTGCCTCTCCGGCCACACGCACGGCGGCCAGATCAACCTGCCGATCGTGACGCCCATCCTCTTCGCGGCGATCCACGAGCCCTACGTCCGGGGCCGCTACCGGCTGGGGGACGTGCAGCTCTACGTGAACCGGGGCGTCGGGATGAGCGGCGTGCGCGTGCGCGTGAACGCACCCCCCGAAGTGACGCTCGCGACGCTGCGCCCGGCCTGACGGCGGGGGCCTATACTCCCGGGCGTGACCGCCTCCGCCCTCGCCGCCGACCGCGCCTCCGCTCCCACCTCCGACACCCACGCCCTCGACGCGGCGGTGGCCCGCCTGGGCGAGGCGGCGCCCGCGTGGGCGAGGGCGCCGCTCGCCGACCGGATCGCGCTCGCCCGCTCGATGCTCGCCGGGATGGACCGGGTGGCCGAGCGCTTCGCGCGGGCGGCCTGCGAGGCGAAGGGCATCCCGTTCGACACGCCGGCCGCCGGCGAGGAGTGGCTGGGCGGGCCGTACGTGACGGCCCGGTTCCTCCGCCAGGTCATCCGCACGCTCGAGGCGCTCGCGGGGGACGGCGCGCCGCCGATCCCCTCGGTCGAGGAGGGGCCGGACGGCCGCGCGATCGCGAAGGTGTTCCCGGCGGTCTGGTCCGACGTCGTGCTCCTCTCCCTCGTGCGCGGCGACGTCCGGTTCCAGGAGGGCGTGAAGGCGAGCGAGGTGCGGGAGCGCGCCGCCCCGTTCCACCGCCGGCGCGACCACGACGGCGTCGTCTCGCTCGTGCTCGGCGCCGGCAACATCAACTCCATCCCGCCCACCGACGCGATCCAGAAGCTCTTCCACGAGGGGAAGACCTGCCTCGTGAAGCTCAACCCGGTGAACGCCTACCTCGGCCCGATCCTCGAGGACGCCTTCCGGGACGCGGTCGCGAGGAACCTCCTCGCGTTCGCGTACGGGGGCGGCGACGTCGGCGCCTACCTCGTGCAGCACCCCGGCGTCGGCGAGGTGCACATCACCGGCGGCGAGCGGACCCACCAGGCGATCGTGTGGGGCCCGCCCGGTCCCGAGCGCGACGCCCGGATGGCGCGGAACGCGCCGCTCCTCACGAAGCCGATCACGAGCGAGCTCGGCTGCGTCTCGCCGACCCTGGTCGTGCCGGGCGACTGGGACGACGCGACGCTCGCGTTCCAGGCGGAGAGCGTCGCCGGGATGGTGACCTACAACTCGGCCTTCAACTGCACGAGCGCGCGCATGCTGCTGACGCCGCGCGGCTGGAGGCTCCGCGAGAAGTTCCTGGGGCTCGTCGAGGCGGCGATGGCGCGGACCCCGGCCCGGCGGCCCTACTACCCGGGCGCGCACGACGCCTACGCGCGGGCGACCGCCGGGCGCGCGGACGTGCGGAGGGCGGGCGGCGCCGAGGGCACCCTGCCCTGGACCATCGTGCGCGGCCTCGACGCCGGCGCGCCCGACCCCGCGTTCGCGGAGGAGCTCTTCTGCCCGGTCCTCTTCGAGGTGCCCGTCGGCGGCGAGGACCCCGCGCAGTACCTCGCGGACGCCGTGGCGTTCTCGAACGACCGGCTCTTCGGGACGCTGTCGGCGAACGTCGTCGCGCACCCGCGCTCGCTCTCCGATCCGGCGGTGGGCCCGCTCGTCGAGCGCGCGCTCCGCGACCTGCGCCACGGCACCGTCGCCCTGAACTGCTGGACCGGCTACGCGTTCGGCTTCGGCACGACGCCCTGGGGCGGCTTCCCGGGCGCGACGCTCCGGAGGCCGGAGAGCGGGCTCGGGGTGGTGCACAACAACCTGATGCTCGAGGGCGTCGAGAAGGCCATCATCCGCCACCCGGCCCGCCACCTCGTGAAGCCGCCGATCTTCCCGAGCCACCGCGCCACGCACCTCCTCGGCCGCGCGCTGACGCGCCTCGAGTCGAGCGGCTCGCTCGCGACGCTCCTCCCGATCACGGGGGCGGTGCTGCGGTCATAGGTAGATCGCCGCCCTCGACACGGACCTGGGGTGATGCTTTATCCTGGCGTCCGTGAAGAGCTTCCTCATCTCGTGGCTCGCGAAGCGGTACGCGGGCGGGGATCTCGCGGCGTTCAAGGCGGACCACCCGGGCGACTGGCTCGTGTGGGAGGCGGGCCCGTGGCGGCCTCCCGCCGCGCGCCGAGAGACGATGTCCTCCGGGCCCGGCACGCGCCTCCTCGCCGCGGGCGAGTCGCTCGCCATCCTGCTCGAGCCGAAGGTCCCGGGCGGTCGCGAGGTGCGGCTCGGCCGCTCCGCCGACAACGACCTCGTGGTCGACGACGGCACCCTCTCCCGGGCGCACCTGTCGTTCACGAAGGACCCCGCCGGCTTCTGGACCGCGCGGGACGTGGGCTCGTCGAACGGCTCGCAGCTCGAGGGGAAGCCGCTCCTGCGCCACCCGATCCGGCTCGAGAGCGGCGCGCGCCTCGAGGCGGGCGCCGTGCACCTCACGTTCTACGACGCGGGCGGGATGTACCTCAGGCTGCGCGGGGCACAGCCGTAGCCTAGCCCTGGGACCGCAGCGCGTCCCGCAGCGCGAGCCGCGCCTCCCGTCGCACCTTCGCGTCGCGCTCCCGGCGGCGCTCCTCCTCGGTCTCGGCGAGGAGCGGCGGGACCGGCGTCTTCCGCCCGTCCTTCAGCGCCACGAAGGTCAGGTAGGCGTCGCAGCAGCGCACGCGCGCGCCGGTGAGCGGGTCCTCGTCGTCCACCGTGACCTCGATCTCCATCGAGGTCGTGAAGACCGCCGTCACCCGGGCGGTGAGCACGGCCATGTGGCTCACCCGGACCGGCGCGAGGAACGACAGCTGGTCGATCGACGCCGTGACGACGGGCAGGCGGGCGTGGCGCATGGCCGCCATCCCGGCGGCGAGGTCGATCCACTGCATCACCATGCCGCCGAACGCGGTGCCGTGCCCGTTGGCGTCGCCGGGCATCACGAGGTGGGTCACGTCGACGCGCGAGGCGGAGGCGGGCTTCCCGGTCCCGGACATGGGGCTGGTTTACCGCGCCGGGGCCGCCGGCGCGAGGGCCCCTGCGCGCGTCGGGGTCGCGGTATAGGATGCCCCTCCCGAAACTCCCGGAGACGCCCCATGCCGCTCGAAGTCACCCTCATCGACTACGCCCGCGATCCGCTCTCCAAGCTCTACGGCGCCTACCGCACCTGCTACACGCCGAAGACGCCGGGCGAGGTCTGGGGCGAGATCCGCGAGGGCAAGATCACGCCCGAGTCGATCAAGGAGTTCATCGGCGAGCGGCTCAAGACCGGCCACGCCTCCCCGCTCGAGCAGGTCGTCTTCTGGTTCGGCATCTCCGGCGTGTCGCGCGCGCTCAGCCACCAGTTCGTCCGCCACCGGATCGGCATCTCCTTCGAGCAGCAGTCGCAGCGGTACGTGAAGTACAAGGAGGAGCGGCTCGACTACGTCATGCCGAAGACCTGGGAGAAGGTCCCCGGGATGGCCGACGCGTACGACCGCCTCATGCGGGAGATCACCCGCGTCTACGAGGACGCGCTCGCGAAGGGCATCCCCGCCGAGGACGCGCGCTTCGTGCTCCCGAACGCCACCCCCACCAACTTCCAGGTGATGGTGAACTTCACCGAGCTGCTGCACATTGCGGACCTCCGGCTCTGCTGGCGCGCGCAGTGGGAGATCCGCCACATGGTGGCCCAGATGCGGCGCGAGGTGATGAAGGCCATCCCGGAGATCGGCGGGTACCTGCAGCCGAAGTGCGGCGACAAGCGCACGGGTTACTGCGACGAGCCCCGCAAGGAGTGGGAGAAGTGTCCGCTCGGGAAGGCGCGGCCGCACAAGGAGCAGATCCTCGAGGTCTTCCGGGAGTACCGCGCGGGCAACCTCGTGCCGCTCGGCGAGGACCACCTGCGGCAGGTCGAGGACGCGGGGAACGAATGACCGGACTCCGCCGGCACGCGGCGCTCGCCGGCCTCGCCGCGCTCGTGATCGTGGCCGCGTGGCCGGCGCCCGCCGCCGCGCAGGTCGCGGCGGTGCTCGAGCGCGAGGCGGGCGGGCTCGGCGGGGTGCCGGTGACGGTCCCGGGGGTCGCGGCGGCCGAGGAGGCCACCGCGATGGCGGTGAACCCGGCAGGCCTCTCGCTCCTCGGCGCGCAGCAGATCGCCTGGCAGCACGAGAGCGGGCTCACGCCCGGCTCCCGGGGCGACGCCCTCTTCGTCGGGCAGCCCTTCGGCGCGGTGGGGCTCGGGCTCGGGCTCGAGTGGATCCGGCCCGGCGAGGGCGGCGGCGACCGGTGGCGGAAGACGACGTTCGGGCTCGCGCTCGGCGGGCCGGTCCTCGGCCTCGGCGTGAGCTGGAACTGGTACGCCTCGCCCGACCGCGCCATCGATCACGCGGAGAGCTGGGACGCCGGCCTCGTGCTCCGCCCGTGGCGCCACGTCTCGCTCGGCCTCTCGGCGATGAACCGGGATCTCCGGATCGGCGGCGCGCGCCTGCCCATCCGCTACGACGCCGGGCTCGGCGTGCGGGTCTGGAGGGACAGCCTCACCCTCACCGCGGACCTCGTGGGCGACGACGACCGGAGGGATGGCCTGCGCGCGACGCACGCCGCGGTGGGCGTCGGCCTCGAGCACCCGTCCGGCGTCGGCCTGTCGGGGCAGCTGCAGGTGCCCATCCGCGACGGCGTCCCGGGCGGCACGCTCGGCGTCTTCGCGGTGACCTGGAACGGCGGCCACGCAGGGCTGTCGGCGGGCGGCCACCCCGGCTCGGGCTGGCTCGGGGGCGCGCGCCTCTCCACCGAGCGCTACCCCTCCTCGACGCCGCTCCGGCGCGTGCCCGCGCTCGACGTCGGCCGCGAGCTCGAGCCGCGCACCTTCCTCCTCTGGGAGATCGGCGACGGCGACCGCTGGGGCGCGCTCCTCGAGAAGCTCGCCCGGCTGCGCGACGATCCCGACGTGGGCGGCCTCGTGCTGAAGCTCCCGGGCAGCCTCGACCTCGGCGGCGGCCGCGCCGAGGAGCTCCGGCAGGCCGTCGGCGCCGTCGCCGCGCGTCGCCCCGTCCTCGCGTACCTCGACGGCGGCGACACGCGCACCTACTGGGTGGCCTCGGCGGCCACCGCCATCGCGGCGGTGCCGGGCTCGACCCTGTTCGTGACCGGGCTCGGCCGCTCCCGGCTCTACTTCAAGGACGCCCTCGCGCGGCTGGGCGTCGCGGTCGAGGTCGTGAAGGTCGGCGCCTACAAGAGCGCGACCGAGCCGCTCGTCCGCACCGAGTCGTCGCCCGAGGCCCGCGAGGCGGAGGACGCGCTCCTCGACGACGTCTGGGGCCGGCTCGTCGGCGACCTCGCCGCCGGCCGCAGGCTCGCGCCCGAGCGCGTCCGGGCGCTGCTCGGGCAGGGCGTCTTCACCGCCGAGGACGCGAAGGACGCCGGGCTCGTCGACGCCGTGCTCTGGCCCGACGAGCTCGAGGCGTGGGCCCGCGCGCGCACCGGCGCCCGCGCCTCGCTCGGTGGCTACGCGCCGCCGCTCGACCGCGTCGCGCGGCGCTGGGGGCCGCGGCCGGTCGTGGAGGTCGTGCGGGTCGAGGGCACCCTCGCGAAGGGGCGCACGCGCAGGGTGTCCGGCACCGGCCTCGCCGGCGCGGAGAGCGTCTGCGCGGACCTCCGGCGCGCCGCCGAGGACCCCGCCGTGCGCGCCATCGTGCTGCGCATCGAGTCGCCCGGCGGCGACGGCGCGGCCGGCGACCTCGTCTGGCGCGAGGTCTCGCGCGCCGCGAAGAAGAAGCCGGTCATCGCCTCGATGGGCGACCTCGCCGCGAGCGCGGGCTACCTCGTCGCCGCGCCGGCGACCGCCATCGTCGCGGAGCCGTCCACCCTCACCGGCTCCATCGGCGTGTTCGCGGTGAAGCCCGACCTCTCGGGCCTGCTCGAGAAGCTCGCGGTGAAGCGCGAGACCGCGCTCCGCGGCGAGAACGCCGACATCACGTCCGTGCTGAAGCCGTTCACGCCGTCGGAGCGCGCCGCGGCCCAGAAGGCCATCGACGCCTTCTACGCGTCCTTCGTGCAGAAGGTCGCCGAGGGCCGGGGCCTGCCGAGGGCGGACGTCGAGGCCATCGCGGGTGGGCGGGTGTGGTCGGGGAAGGCCGCGCGGGAGCGGCGGCTCGTCGACCGCCTCGGCTCGCTCGAGGACGCCATCGCGCTCGCCCGGGAGAAGGCCGGGCTCGGGCCGGACGCCGGGGTCGTGGTGCGCCGGGGCGGCGACCAGGGCGCGGGGCTCGCCGCGGGCCCGCTCGCGGCGCTCGCGCGGTCGGTGCCGGCGGTGGACGCGCTCACGCGGGCGGCGGCCCTCGTTCCCGAGCTGTCCGCCCTGGCGGTGCTCTCGGAGCTGGGGCCGGTCCTGGCCCTGCCGGAGGAGTGGGTGGTTCCGGGGGTTTCGGGGCCCCCCGCCCGGCCCACCCGTTGACCGAGCAACTTCCGCTCGAACGGCTTTTTTGCTATGGATCGGGTGGTCGGGACGCCGCGAGGGCTTTAGGTTCACCGCGGATCCCGCCGTACCTGCGAACGAGACAAGGGTTTCGGCAGGTAGGGGCGGTGTTCGGCACCGCCTGCAGCACCCAGCCCCTGGCTAAGAAACGCCTGGACGCGACGCCCTTGGAGGCGAGCGCCAGTGACGATGCCGGGGCCGCGTTACGCGGGCCACCGTCGCAGCGAAAGCCTCGAAGCAGCACGCCTCGAAGCAGCACAGCACGAGCCGCGAAACGCGCACTTGAGACGCGACGAAGGGCGCGCCAGGAGGACCCGAGAGGTCCCCCGGGCCGGAACAGGCAGACACAGCATGAGCGAGCACGAAGAGACCCCCTCCGCGGCCGCGGGTGGGGCCCCGCAGCAGAGCAGCCCGGCGCAGGCCGGGCCGGCCGCCGGCGACGACGGGCAGCAGCCCGGCAACGCGAACGGCGCCCCGGGCGCGGGCGGTCGCCGCAGGCGCCGCCGCCGCGGACGGCGCGGACGCGGCGGCCAGCCCGGGCAGCCTGGCCAGGGCGGGAACCCGCAGCAGCTCGTGGGCCCGGGCGGGCAGCCCGGCCAGCCGGTCCAGGTGAACGGCGCCCCCGGAGGCGCCCCGCAGCAGCAGGCGCAGCCGGCCCCGCAGGGCGCGCCCGAGGTGCTCGAGGAGGTCGAGGGCATCCTCCAGTTCGAGGGCAAGGGCAACGGGTACCTCCGCGACCCGAAGAAGAGCTACCTGCCCCAGCCGTTCGACGTCGAGGTCCCGCGCTGGCTCGTGGACCGGATGCACCTGCAGCCCGGCCTCCACGTGAAGGGCCAGGCGGCGAACCGCAACATGAAGCGGGTGCTCACGAAGATCGACGCGCTCGAGGGGACCGACCCCATCGCCGTCGCCCGCCGCACCCACTTCCACAACCTCACGGCGACCGACCCCACCGAGCGCCTCGTCATGGAGACGAAGGGTGACGAGATGATCGGCCGGGTGCTCGACCTCATCGCGCCCATCGGCCTCGGCGCCCGCGGCCTCATCACCTCGCCGCCGAAGGCCGGCAAGACCATCATGCTGCAGCGGATCGCCCAGGCGATCACGACGAACCGGCCGGACGTGCACCTCACGGTGCTCCTCGTGGACGAGCGCCCCGAGGAGGTCACCGACATGAAGCGGAACATCCAGGGCGAGGTCATCGGCTCGTCCAACGACCGGCCCACCGAGGAGCACCTGCACGTCGCCGAGATGGCCCTCGAGCGCGCGAAGCGCCTCGTCGAGGGCGGCAAGGACGTCGTCATCCTGCTCGACTCGATCACCCGCCTCTCGCGCGCCTACAACAAGGAGGTCGAGTCCTCCGGCCGCACGCTGACCGGCGGCGTCGACTCCCGCGCGCTCGAGCGCCCGAAGCGGCTGTTCGGCTCGGCCCGCAAGGCCGAGGAGGGCGGCTCGCTCACCATCATCGCGACCGCGCTCATCGACACCGGGTCGCGCATGGACGAGGTGATCTTCGAGGAGTTCAAGGGCACCGGCAACATGGAGGTCGTGCTGTCCCGGCAGCTCGCCGAGCGGCGCATCTTCCCCGCCATCGACATCGGCGCGTCCGGCACCCGCAAGGAGGAGAAGCTCTTCTCGACGAAGGAGATCGAGAAGGTGCGGCGCCTCCGCGGCGCGCTCGCCTCCCTGAAGCCCGTCGAGGCCATGGAGCGGCTCCAGAAGAAGCTCGCCGAGTTCGACACGAACGACGAGTTCCTCCAGAGCTTCTAGGGCACCCACACCCTCCCACCACCCGTACGCGGACCCCGTGTTCGTGGGGTCCGCCCGGGTGCGTGCATCCTCCCCGGCCGCGCTAGGATGCCGGGGAGATGGACGCTCCCTCGCCTGCCAGCCCGCCGGCCCTGCCGTCCCGGGTGGTCGTCGTCGACGACGACGAGCTCATCGTCCGCGCGCTCAGCCGGATCATGGAGCTCGCCGGCTTCGAGCCCCGGGGCTACCAGTCGCCGCAGGCGGCGCTCGAGCAGCTCGAGGCCGACGCGCCGGTCGTCATCATCGCCGACTACATGATGCCGGGGATGGACGGCATCCAGTTCCTGAAGCAGGCGCGCCAGAAGGTGCCCGGCTCGACCCGGATCCTCTGCACCGCCGCCGAGGACTTCCGCGTCGCGCTCGAGGCGGTGAACTCCGGCGAGGTCTACCGCATCGTCGCGAAGCCCTGGCACCAGGGCGAGGTCGTCCAGATCGTCAAGCAGGCCGCCGAGTCGGCCCGGCTGCGCGCCGAGAACGAGCGCCTGAACCGCGAGCTCCGCCAGTCGAACGGCGAGCTCGAGGCGGCGAACGGGAAGCTCCAGGGCGCCATCGAGCAGCTCCGCGGCGTGAACGTCCGCCTCGAGGAGATGGTGAAGGCGCGCACGGGCGCCCTCCTCGAGGGGCTCATCTCCGCGCTCGACTACCGCGACGCCGAGACCCAGTGGCACTCGCGCCGCGTCTCGCTCTACGCCCGCCGCCTCGCCCAGGCCGTCGGCGTGCGCGGGCCCGAGCTCGACGTCATCGAGCACGGCTCGCTCCTCCACGACATCGGCAAGATCGGCGTGCGCGACCACGTGCTCCTGAAGCCCGGCCCGCTCACGCCCGAGGAGTGGGACGAGATGAAGCGCCACCCCGAGCTCGGGTGGGCGCTCTGCCAGCGGGTGGACTACCTGAAGCCGTCGTCGGTCATCGTCCTGCAGCACCAGGAGAAGTGGGACGGCACCGGCTACCCCTCGGGCCTCAAGGGCGAGCAGATCACGCTCGGCGCGCGGATCTTCCACATCGTCGACACCCTCGACGCCATCACGAGCGACCGCCCCTACCGCAAGGCGAAGCCGCTCTCGGTCGCGCGCGCGGAGATCCAGCGCTGCGCCGGGACGCAGTTCGACCCGAAGCTCGTCGAGGCGTTCATGGCCGTGCCCGACGACGAGTG
The DNA here is from genome assembly GCA_046351695.1 of Anaeromyxobacter sp. Lineage (GTDB taxonomy): Bacteria > Myxococcota > Myxococcia > Myxococcales > Anaeromyxobacteraceae > Anaeromyxobacter. The sequence goes on from JAXLYA010000010.1 coordinate 202,176, forward strand.
GGAGCGGATCCGCCTCGACGTCGAGCAGGCCGCGATGCTGTCGGCCGACCTCGCCGAGATCCCGAAGGCCGCCGACGGCCTCATCCGCGCGCTGCGCGGGACGTTGCCGGTCTGAATTGCTCGGGGGGCTCGTCCCTCGACTCCGGGCCGCTGCGCGGCCCTACGCTCGGGATGAACGGGCCCTCGCCCCGCCCTACTCCAGCTCCACCGCGAGCAGCTCCGCGGTCTCGCCTTCCCTCACCTGCACGGTCGCGCTCGCCCGCCGGCCGTCCGCGGTCCTGAGCTCGATCCGGTGCGGGCCGGTCGGGACGAAGAGCGCCCGCGCCTCGCCGGCCTCGAGCGACGGCGCGCGGTGCGCGCCGTCGAGGTAGAGCTCCGCGGCGGAGGTCGCCTGCACGACGAGGCGGCCCTGGGCGGGGCCGGGCTCGCCGATCGCCGAGGCGAGCCCCGCGCGGAGCGCGAAGGTCGTCCCGCCGGCGAGCGCGAGGAAGAGCACCGAGGCGAGCACGGCCGCCCGGCGCCGCACCCGGCCCACGCGCGGCGCGGCGGGGCGGGCGGCGGGCCCGGCGGCTGGCGACGCGTCCGGAAGCGGGGCGACCGGCCCCGGGACGGCGTCACGGGCCTGCGCGGGAACCGCCCCCGGCTCGAAGCCGGGCGGCACCACCACCTGCTTCGTGGGCTCGTGCGGCAACAGGTCGTCGACCACGCCCTTCGGCAGGGCCTGCGCGCGCTCGAGGCGATCCAGCTCCGCGCGGAGCTCGGCCGGGAAGCACCTGGCCATGAGCCGCGCCATCGCCGGCGGCTCGCCGGGCGGCGAGCCGGCGTGGGTCCAGGGCACGAGCGCGTCGCGGAGCTCGCTCGCCCAGGCCCAGCGCCCCTCCGGCTCGCGGGCGAGCGCCTTCATGATCACCGAGGACAGCGCCTCCGGCACGGCCGGGTTCCGCGCGCTCGGCGAGGGCACGTCGGCGGCGCGCACCTTCTCCATGACCGCGAGCTCGCTCGGCCCCGCGAAGAGCCGCTCGCCGGTGAGGAGCTCGTGCAGCACCACCCCGAGCGCGAAGACGTCGGAGCGCCGGTCCACCGGGAGCCCGCGCACCATCTCCGGGCTCATGTACGCGAACTTGCCGCGCAGCACCCCGGCCCGCCGCCGGGTCCGGATCGAGGCCTCCGCGATGCCGAAGTCGATGACCCGCACGCCGCCGTCGAAGCCGACGAGCACGTTCGCCGGCGAGACGTCGCGGTGGACGATGCGGAGCGGGGTGCCGGCGGCGTCGCGCTTCCGGTGCGCGTGGTCGAGGGCGTCGGCGACGCGCCAGCCGAGGTAGGCGACGAGCGGGACCGGCAGGCGCTCGCCCTTCGCGCGGAGCCGGGCGGAGAGCGCGCGGAGGTCCTTCCCGGCCACGTACTCGAGCGCGATGAAGTACGCCTCGCCGATCTTCCCGAGCTCGAGGATGGGCGAGATGCCGGGGTGATCCAGCTGCGCGACGAGGCGGGCCTCGTCGAGGAACATCGTGAGGAGCTCCTCGTCCTCGGCGAGCGTCGGCAGGATCCGCTTCACCGCGCAGGGCCGGGCGTCGCCCCCGTCGCGGCGGGCCGCCACGAACACCTCGGCCATGCCGCCGATCGCGATGCGGTCGAGCAGCCAGTACCGGCCGAATGGGATGGGCTCGCGCACGGACGCCACCTTCCCTCAACTCGGCTATTGTATCGGAATGGCCACGACCTGTTACGGATGCGGCGCGACGCTCCGGATCGACGGTCCGGTCGGTCGCCGCAGCGTCTGCCCCCAGTGCGACGCCGACCTCCACACCTGCCACAACTGCCGCCACTACGACGAGAGCGCGGCGCATGAGTGCCGCGAGCCCCAGGCCGACCACGTGGTCGACAAGGATGGGGTGAACGCCTGTGACCTCTTCCAGCTCGGCGACGGCGCATCCCGCCGCCGGAAGAGCTCCAGGACGGCCCGCAGCCAGCTCGCCGCGCTGTTCGGCGAGGCGGCGCCGGAGGAGGAAGATCCGAAGGATGCGCTCGACGCGCTCTTCCGGAAGAAGTGATCCCGCCGGCCGGCCGCGCCGGAACCTGAACGCTCGACCGTGGGTCCTGTGGGCGGGCGACCTCCGCGTCGCCCGTTCAGCGCCCCGGCCCCGGGCGTGTCTCCGAGTGAACCCAGGCGAGGTAGCGCTCCGCGCCCGCCTCGACCGGCAGTGCGAGCACCTCCGGGACCTCGTACGGGTGCAGCGCGAGGACACGCTCCCGGAGTGCATCGAGGCGGTCGCGGGTGGTCTTGAGCACGAGGAGCGCCTCGGGCTCGTCGACCACCTCGCCCTCCCACCGGTAGATGGAGCGGACGCCGGGCACCACGTTCCCGCAGGCGGCGAGCCGCTCCTCCACCAGCGCGCGCGCCAGCTCCGCCGCGCGGTCCGCGCTGGGCGCCGTCACGAACACCACGAGCACGTCGGTCACAGCCCCTCCGCCCGGGCCACGAGCTCGCGCATGATCTCGCTCGTGCCGCCCGCGATGGTCAGCACCCGCACGTCGCGCCATGCCCGCGCCACGTCGCTCTCGAGCACGTAGCCCATGCCGCCGTGGAGCTGCATGCAGTCGTAGGCGACCTTCTGCGCGAGCTCGCAGGCGAAGAGCTTCGCCATCGAGATCTCCTTCAACGCCACCTCGCCCCGGGCGAAGAGGTCGCAGGCGCGGTAGGTGAGCCAGCGCGCGGCCTCGACCTGGGTGCGGTCGTCGGCGAGGCGGTGGCGCCAGCTCTGGAAGCTGCGCACCGGGCGGCCGAAGGCGGTCCGCTCCTCCCCGTACCGGAGCGCGCCCTCGAGCATGAGGTCCATCGCGGCGACCGCCTGGATCGCGGCGACGAGCCGCTCGCCCTGGAAGTTCTGCATGATGTGGGCGAAGCCCTGGTTCTCCTCGCCGAGCAGCCAGCGCGCCGGGACCCGGCAGTCCTCGAAGAAGAGCACCGCCGTATCGGAGGACGGCAGGCCCACCTTCTCGAGCTTCCTCGAGACCTGGAACCCCTTCACGTCGGTCGGGAAGAGGAGGAGCGAGATGCCCCCGAACCCGGGCTCGCCGGTGCGGACCGCCATCGTGAGGAAGTCCGCGCGCGCGCCGTTCGTGATCCACATCTTCGAGCCGGAGACGACGAGGTCGCCGCCGTCGCGCACGGCGGAGGTGCGGATGGCCGCGACGTCGCTGCCGGCGTCGGGCTCGGAGATGGCGAGCGCCGCCACCCGCTCGCCGCGGACGGCCGGGGCGAGGAACTCGCGCTTCTGCTCGTCGGTGCCGAGGTCGTCGATGACCGGGATGGCCATCTCGCCGTGCACGAGCATGCCGGTCGCGAGGCCGGCGTTCCGGCAGCGGGCGAGCTCCTCGGCGTAGGCGACGACGTACCACCAGTCGAGGCCGGAGCCGCCGTGCGCCGGGCTGCGGCGGATGCCGAAGAAGCCCAGCTCGCCGAAGGTGCGGAAGAGCGAGCGCGGGAACTCCCCGCGCTCGTCCCACTCCCGCGCGTGCGGCGCGAGCTCCTGCTCGACGAAGGCCCGGACCGTGCGCCGGAACGCCTGGTGGTCGTCGGTGAAGGGCTCGAAGCCGGCCATGGCCCTACTTCCCGAGCATGGCCTCCTTGAGGCCCTCGTCGGCCGGCTCCTTGCCGAGCCAGTTGCGGAACAGCGCGTCCGCGAACTCCTTGCCCTCGACGGTGACCGGCGCGCCGCCGGCGGCCGCGACCGTGGTGCCCGTGCCCGGCACGTAGGTCACGGTCATCTCGCCGTTCTCCTTCATGTCGACGAGCCCCTTCTCGAGGACCTTCAGCTTCTCGACGAGCGCCGCGAGCCCGGGGCCGGCCGAGTTCTTCTCGAAGCCCTCCTTGTAGGCGTCGAGGATCTGCTTCTTCGTCACGTCGCGGAGGAACACCATCCGGACGCGCTTCGGCGCGTCGGCGGCCACGATGGCGGCCGCGTCGCCGCTCGGCGCAGCGACGTACAGGCCGCCCGCGTAGACCTTGATGATGAACTTCTTGCGGATCCCGGCCCCGTTGAGCTTCAGGGCCTGGCCGGCCACGTCGACCGTGTCGGCGAACTCCACGTCGGCGACCTTCTTCGCGGACGCAGGCAGGGCGAGGGCGAGGGCGGCGAGGGCGACGGCGAGCTTCTTCATGGGACACGCTCCGTGAACGGGTGAGGGACCGTGAGAGGCCCGGGGACTGTACCCCGCCCGCGCTCGGGCCGAGGATCCCCTGGCGGGTTGGACGTTCGTGGGGGCGTGCGGATTCAGGCCAGCCCGTCAGGGAGCGGGGGGCACCGCGGCCTTCGCGACCTCGGCCCGGGAGCTCCCCAGGACCGTCCCCCAGGCCACGCCCGCGACGCCCAGCACCGCGCCCACGAACGCGAGCGGCGTGACCGCCTCGCCGAGGAGGAGCGCGCCGAGCGTGACCTGCGCGATCGGGGTGAGCTGGAGCCAGGCGGCCGCCTCGGGGACCGACAGGGCGCCGTACGCCTCGGTCATGAGCACCTGGGCGACGTAGGCCGCCACCCCCATCGCGACCGCGAGCGCCCACGCGCGCGGCTCGGTCGGCCAGGCGCCGAGCGCGAAGGGCAGCGCGACCGGCAGGCCGCCCAGGCAGAAGTAGAAGAAGATGGTCGGGGCGTTGTCGGTGCCGCGCATGGCGCGGATGGTGACCGCCGAGATCGCCGCGAAGACCGCCGCGCCGAAGGCGAACGCCTCGCCCGCGCCGAGGTCGAGGCGGAAGGAGCCGCCGCCGAGCACGAGCGCCACGCCCGCGGTCGCCACGAGGAGCGCGAGGACGAGGTGCGCGGTCGGCCGCTCGCCGAAGACCCGCACCGCCATCAGGACCGCGAAGACCGGGAACAGGTTGTAGAGCATCCCCGCCTCGCCGGCCGGGATGCGCGCGAGCGCGAGGAAGTAGAGCACCACCACGATGCCGCCGGAGAGGCCCCGCTGCCACAGCAGCCGCCGGTTGTGCGGCCGGTAGAGGCCCGGGCGGATCCGGAAGGACACGAGCGAGATCGCCGCCCCCACGACGAAGCGCAGCACCGTGAGCTGGCCCGCGTCGAACCGGCCCGCGGCCGGCACCGAGGGGCGCGACAGGAGCCGCGCGAGCACCGCCATGACCGCGAACGCGACGGCGGAGCCGACCAGCATGAGCCGGGCCTGCCACCGCCCTGCGTGGTGGCCGCCCGCGGCGCCGGTCACGGCTCCTCCGCCGGGAGCCCGGCCGCGAGCGCGGCCCGGCGCGCGTCGGCGCGGGCCCGGGGCCGGAAGCCGAGCACGCTCCCCCACACGATGCCGGCGACGCCGAGCATCACGCCGAGCACCGTGAAGCCGGTGAGCCGCTCGCCGATGAGGAGGCCCCACGCGAACGAGGCGATGGGCGTGAGCTGCTGCCAGAGCGCCGCCTCGGGCACCGAGAGCGCGCCGTACGCCTCGGTCATGCAGAGCTGCGCCCCGAACGCCACGATCCCGACCCCGCCCGCGGCGAGCCAGGCCGGCCCGAGGCCCGGCCAGGCGTGGAGGCCGTACGGGAGCGAGGTGACGAGGCCGCCCACCGCGAACGCGAAGAAGATGGTCGGCGCGTTGTCGGTGGCGCGGAGCGCGCGGATGGAGGTGACCGCGACGCCGCCGCAGATCGCCGAGAGCACCGCGATCCCCTGCCCCACCCCGAGCGCGAGGTGCAGCTCGGGCCCGCCCACGACCAGGAACACACCCGCCGACGCGAGGAGGAGGCCGAAGGCGAGGTGCAGGGTGGGTCGCTCGTCGAGGACGAAGATCGAGGCGAGCGTCGCCCAGATCGGGAAGGTGTTGTTGATGAGGGTCGCCTCGCCGGCGGAGATCCGCTCGATGGCGAGGAAGTACAGGAGCGCCGCGAACCCGCCGAAGAGCCCCCGGGTGACGAGGAGCCCCTTCTTCACCGGCCGGAAGGTGCCCGGGCGTCCCACGAAGATCGCCCCGACGAGGCCGAGCCCGACGGTGAACCGGCACAGGGTGACCTGGCCCCCGTCCATCCCGCCGCGGGCGGCGAGCTTCGCGAGGATGGCCGACAGGCCGAACAGCACCCCTGCCCCGAAGAGGAGGAGCCGGGCGCGGGCCCGCCCGCCGCGGTGCTCGGGATCCAGGGAGAAAAACGCCATGGAGTTCCGGGGTCCTACCAGGGATCGGCCCCGGGCGGAAGTGCGGACCCCTGTACGCGTGGCCAGCGTCGGACCCCGGCGTTAAGTTGCCCCCTCCATGAGCGAGCCCGAGTTCATCACCGTCAAGGGCGCGCGCGAGCACAACCTCAAGTCCGTCACCCTCGAGATCCCCAAGAAGAAGCTGGTGGTCTTCACGGGGGTCTCGGGCTCGGGGAAGTCCTCGCTCGCCTTCGACACCCTCTACGCCGAGGGCCAGCGCCGGTACGTCGAGTCCCTCTCGTCCTACGCGCGGCAGTTCCTCGGGCAGATGGAGAAGCCGAAGTACGACACCCTGCGCGGGCTCTCGCCCACGATCTCCATCGAGCAGAAGGCCGCCTCCAACAACCCGCGGTCGACCGTCGGCACCATCACCGAGGTGCACGACTACCTCCGCGTGCTCTACGCCTCCATCGGCGTGCAGCACTGCCCGAGCTGCGGCCGGCAGGTCGGCAAGCAGACCTCCCAGCAGATCGTCGACTCGATCCTGGAGATGCCCGAGGGGTCGCGCGTCCTCGTGCTCGCCCCGCTCGTCCAGAACCGCAAGGGCGAGTACCGGGAGCTCCTCGTCGACCTCGAGAAGCGCGGCTTCGCCCGCGTGCGCGTCGACGGGATGATCCACCAGCTCTCGGAGCGGCTCGTCCTCGACAAGAAGCTGAAGCACGACATCGAGCTCGTGGTGGACCGGCTCGTCGTCAAGGAGGGAATCCGCGCCCGCCTCTCCGACTCGGTCGAGACCGCCCTCAAGGAGGGCAAGGGCACGATGATCCTCGCCGACGCCGACAAGGAGCAGAAGGTCGGCGCCGGGGATCCCGAGGAGTACAAGCGGCACGACCGCTTCTTCTCCGAGACGAACGCCTGCCACAGCTGCGGCCTCTCGTTCGGCGAGCTCGCGCCGCAGAACTTCTCGTTCAACAGCCCGCTCGGCTCCTGCCCGGACTGCCAGGGCCTCGGCACCCGCGCCGAGATGGACCCCGACCTCATCGTCCCCGACCCCTCGCTCACCATCCGCGAGGGCGCGGTCGAGCCGTGGGCCGGCGGCATGGAGCGCGGCGAGGGCTGGACCTTCGAGTTCGTCGAGCACCTCTCCCGCTCGCTCAAGCTCGACCTCGACACCCCCTTCTCGAAGCTCTCGAAGAAGGACCGCGACCTCGTGATGTACGGCACCGAGGCCGTGAAGGAGACCCGCTACCGGATCGAGTGGGAGGGCGTGGTCAACCAGCTCCTCCGCCGCTTCAAGACCACCGGCTCGGAGGGGATGCGGCGCTACTACATGCGCTACTTCTCCGACAAGCCGTGCCAGACCTGCGGCGGCGAGCGCCTCAAGCCCGACAGCCGCGCGGTGCTGATCCGCAAGCGCGGCATCGTCGAGCTGTCCCGGCTCACCATCCAGGAGGCGCACGCCTGGCTCGGGAGCCTCGACCTCAAGGGCAACGAGGCCCGCATCGGCGACGAGCTCCTCAAGGAGATCAAGAACCGGCTCAAGTTCCTCCTCGACGTCGGGCTCGGCTACCTCACCCTCGACCGCCCCGGCCCCTCGCTCTCCGGCGGCGAGAGCCAGCGCATCCGGCTCGCCTCGCAGATGGGGTCCGAGCTCACCGGCGTCATCTACATCCTCGACGAGCCCTCGATCGGCCTGCACCAGCGCGACAACGGGAAGCTCCTCGCGACGCTGAAGCGCCTGCGCGACGTCGGCAACTCGGTCGTGGTGGTCGAGCACGACGAGGAGACGATGGAGGAGGCGGACTGGCTCGTCGACTTCGGCCCCGGCGCGGGCGCGCACGGCGGCGAGGTCGTCTCGCAGGGAACGCCCGCCGAGGTGAAGCGGGACCCGAAGTCGCTCACCGGCGCGTACCTCTCCGGCCGCCGCGAGATCCCCCTCCCCGCCCGCCGCCGCGACGGCGACCACGGCGAGATCGTCGTCAAGGGCGCGAAGGAGAACAACCTCAAGGACGTGACCGCCGCCTTCCCGCTCGGGCGGTTCGTGGCGGTCACCGGCGTCTCCGGCGCCGGGAAGTCCACGCTCGTGAACGCGGTGCTCCGCCCGGCGCTCATGCGGATCCTGTACGGGACCCGCGAGGTGCCCGGGAAGCACGACGCCCTCACCGGCCACGAGAAGATCGACAAGGTCATCGACATCAACCAGCAGCCCATCGGCCGCACCCCGCGGTCGAACCCGGCGACCTACACCAAGGTCTTCGATGCCATCCGCGAGGTCTTCGCCCAGACGCCCGAGGCGCGCGCGTTCGGCTACCAGCCGGGCCGCTTCAGCTTCAACGTGAAGGGCGGCCGCTGCGAGGCGTGCCAGGGCGACGGGATGAAGCTCGTCGAGATGCACTTCCTCGCCGACGTGCTCGTCCCCTGCGAGGTCTGCGGCGGGAAGCGCTTCAACGACGCGACCCTGCGGGTGACCTTCAAGGGGAAGAACATCGCCGAGGTGCTCGCGCTCTCGGTCGACGAGGCGAAGGAGCTCTTCTCGAACCACCGCGAGATCGCCCGCATCCTCGAGACGCTCCAGGACGTCGGCCTCGGCTACATCCAGCTCGGCCAGCCGTCCACCACGCTCTCCGGCGGCGAGGCCCAGCGCATCAAGCTCTCGCGCGAGCTCGCCCGGGTCGGCACCGGCAAGACCCTCTACATCCTCGACGAGCCCACCACGGGCCTGCACTTCGAGGACGTGCGGCGGCTCCTGCACGTGCTCGACCGGCTCGTCGACGCCGGCAACACCGTCGTCGTCATCGAGCACAACCTCGACGTCATCAAGTGCGCCGACTGGGTCATCGACCTCGGCCCCGAGGGCGGCGGCGAGGGCGGCAAGATCATCGCCGAGGGCACGCCCGAGGAGATCGCGCGGGTGAAGGCCAGCCACACCGGCCAGTACCTCGCGAAGGTCCTCGCGGCGCACCGGGCGCGCAAGCCCGCCGCGGACCGCGAGCGGGCGAGCGCGGGGGCCTGAGGGCTCACGCTCGAGAGATCCTCCCCTCTCCGCCACGCGCAGCGTGGGGGAGAGGGTCAGGGTGAGGGGGCGCTTCGGGTTTCTCGCAGCGCCGCATTCCAATCTTCGACTTTCCGTCCGGCCGGGTGCGCGCTAGAACCAGCCGCGTGAGCACCAGCAGGAAGCGCGCGGTGGCAGCGGTCGTCTCGGTCCTCGTCGGCGCCGCGTTCGGCGTCGCCGGCGTCAAGGTCGGCATGGCCCTCGGCGTCGAGCCGAAGGCGGCCACCGGCGGCACGGAGCGCCTCCACCCCGCGCTCCTCGCCGCCCTCGCCCTCGCCGGCACCTACCTCGCCCTCCTCCTCCACGAGACCGGCCACGTGCTCGGCGGCCTCTCGCAGGGCTTCCGGTTCCTGTTCCTCGCGGCCGGCCCGCTCTGGCTCGAGCGCGGCGCGGGCGGCCGCGGTCTCGCGCTGCGCCTCAACCGCATCCCGGCCACCTGGGGCGGCGTCGCCGCCTGCGTGCCGCTGGACGACCGCGACCTCGTGAAGCGCATGGCCGTGCTCGCCGCCGGCGGCCCCGCGATGAGCCTCGCCCTCGCGCTCGGCGCCTGGCTCGCCGCGCGGGCCGTGCCCCACGGCACGGGCCTCGCGTTCGCGCTCGGGGTGACCGCGCTTGCCTCGGGGCTCTTCTTCCTCGCGACCGCGCAGCCCTTCGGCGCGGGCGGCGGCTTCATGAGCGACGGCGGCAGGCTGCGGGCGCTGCTCGGCGGTGGCCCGCGCGCCGCGCGGGAGGCCGCGCTGCTCTCGCTCACCGCCGCGAGCACCGCCGGCGTGCGGCCGCGCGAGTGGTCCGAGGCCGCCGTGCGCGACCTCGCGGCGCACGCCGACGGCGGCGCGATGGACCTGGGCGCGGCGATGCTCCGGTACTCCTGGCACCTCGACCGCGGCGACCTCCCGGCCGCCGAGGCCGACCTCGCCGCCGCCCGCGCGAAGGCCGAGGTGAGCACGCTCGCGAAGGACGCGCTCGCGACCGAGGCCGCGTGGTTCGAGGCGGCGGTGAAGGGCGACGCCGCGCGCGCCCGGGCGGCGCTCCCGGCGAAGGCGGGCGCGCTCGTCGAGGCCTGGCAGTGGCACCGGGCCCGGGCGGCGGTCTCGCTCGCGGAGGGCGACCGGGTGGCTGCGCAGGCCGAGCTCGCGCTCGCCACGTCCGCGCTCGAGAAGCCGCGGTTCCAGCGGCCGAGCACGATGGACCGGGAGACGCTCGACGCGCTGGGCGAGAAGCTGGGCCTGAAGGCCGGCGCCTGACGCACGCCCCTGGAGGGCCATCCACGTGGATGGCCCTCACGGGGCGTCAAGCTGTCTACCGCCCCGCCCCGAGCCGCTCGGCGAGGTTCCCGACGTCGTCGATCACCCAGCGGCCCTCCTCCTTCACCAGCTGGAAGAAGATCAGCCTCTTCTCGAAGTTGAAGAAGTACGCCTGGACGACCGCGCGGGAGGCGGCCTGCGAGAGCACCTTCACCTGCAGGTCAGTCAGGATCTTGTGATCGTCCCATACGTCCTGCGCCTCGATGAACGGGTCGACGTCGAGGATGAGATCACCCTGGCCTTCCTGCCGGTCCAGACTCTCGAGCGCCGCGATCATCCGTCGGCTGAAGAGCTTGCTCCGGCGCTTCCGGTCCAGGGGGCCGGGCGTGCCCGGGCTGTTCAGAGAGGCCTTCTCGATCCGGTACGCCTCCCGCACCACCGCCGCCGGGTCGTCCGCGACGGCGGCCTTCGGCCCCGCCGCCGCGACCAGCGCAGCCACCACGACCGCGACGCTCACGCGCTTTCCCCCTTCGCCGCCGCGGCCTCCTGCTCGAGCCGGGCCTTCTCGCGGGCCTCCCGCCGGATCTGCCGGCCGCGCGCGACGAGGCCGATCGCGAACCAGACCCCGACGGCGGCGAGCGGCCAGGCGATGGCCTGCGGGACGAACACGGCGAGCGCGACCACCCCGGCGAGGAGCGCGGCGGCGAGGAAGATGATCCGGGTCTCCGCCGGCCCGAGCACGCGGCTGCCGCCGATGGCGGCGCCGACGGCGCGGCCGAGGCGCAGGGCGCCGGCGGCGGAGACCGCCGAGCCCTCGCGCGGGCGGCGGCCCGGGGGGCGGATCCGGCCGAGCCGGGGGGTGCGGACCCGGCGCGCGCCGAGCACGACCTCGGTCGCGTTCTCGAGGTCGGCCTCGTAGCAGTCCTCCATCCGCCGCGCGAAGCCCTCGTCGTCGACGGCGACGTCCATCTCCCAGTTCGCCATCCAGGACGAGACGTTCAGGTTGGAGGAGCCCACCCGCGCCCAGCGGCCGTCGGCGACCGCGGTCTTCGCGTGGAGCATCGAGCCCTTCCACTCGAAGATCCGCACCCCCGCCTCGAGGAGCGGCCGGAAGCCCGCCACCGAGAGCCGCTTCACGACGACGAGGTCGCTCTCGCCGGGCACGAGCACCCGCACGTCGACGCCGTCCGCCGCGGCGGCGCGGAGCGCCTGCACGTAGGCGGCGTTGCCGACGAAGTAGGCGTCGGTGATCCAGAGCGTGCGCCGCGCGAGCGCGGCGAGGAGCTGATCGAGCCGGAAGACCCCGGAGGTCGCGGGCTCGGTCGCGATGACCCGGAGCGCGACGTCCCCGCACGGCGCGAGCGCCTCCCGCGGCGGGAACGCGCCCGGCGGGAGCGGCGGGCCCGCGTGCGACCAGGCCGAGGCGAAGGCGCGGGAGAGGTCGGCGACCGCGGGCCCGCGGAGCTCCACCCCGGAGTCGCGCCAGGGCGCGACGCCGGCCGCCGGCTCGCCCTCCCAGCGCGCGGCGATGCAGAGGCCGGCCACGAAGCCGATGCGGCCGTCGACGTTGATGGTCTTGCGGTGGTTGCGGCCGACCCAGCCGAGCGGGCTGTCGAGCCGGGGCGGGTTGAACGCGCGGACCTCGCCGCCCGCGTCGCGCAGCGGCCGCCAGAACGAGCGCGAGGCCTCGCCGAGGCTCCCGAGCCAGTCCTGCAGCACGCGCACGGTGACCCCGGCCCGGGCGCGGGCCGCGAGCGCGTCGCGGAACCGCTCGCCGAGCCGGTCCTCCGCGAAGATGTACGCCTCGACCGAGATGCTCTCCTTCGCGCCCTCGATGGCCGCGAGCCACGCCGGGAAATTCTCGCCCGCGTCGCGCAGCAGCCGGACCGCGTTGCCGCCGACGAGCGGCGCGCCCGCGGCGCGCGAGAACGCCTGGTCCGCGAGCGTGCGCAGCGACCCGCCCGGCGCGCGGGCGATCGAGGCGACGGCGCCGTGGGCGGGGGCCGGGGCGGGCACGGGACCCGATCGTGCCCCGGGGCGACCCCGCTTGGCTAGAGGTTGTCGCGCGTCGTGCAGTCGTGCTTCACGTCGAGGTTGCTCTTGACCTGGTCGGTGAACGGGTCGGAGCCCACGCGCTCGCCGCCGGTGACGAGGCGGCCGCGCTCTTCCCGCGGGCGCGCGAGGAGCTCGGACCGGATCGCCTGCTCCGCCCCACGGACCGGCAGGGTGGGGCCGATCACGTGCACGAGGGCGTGGCGGAGCTCGTCGCCCGCGTCGCCGACGAGGACCGCGCGCGCCGCGAGGTCGCCCTCGGTGCGGTAGTAGCCCTTCCGCCCGAGGCGGTCGCCCGTCCAGGACTCGACCTCGACCGCGACCCCGCCCTGGCCCACGGGGGACGCGGCGAGCCACAGCCACACCTCCGCCGGAGGCGCGCCGCGCGCGACCGCGGCCGCGGCGCCCTGCTCGAGCGTCCCGGCGGCTTCGCCTTCGATCACCGTCACCTCGAGCGACGGCTCCCGGCGCAGCTCGCGGGCGAACGCCTGCGCGAGCACGGGCGCCTCCACGCCGCCGAGCCCCGCGGCCACCGCCGGGGGCAGCACGGCGACCGACAGGGGCGACCCCGGCGTGCGGCGCGGCGCCGCCGCGAGCCGGCTCGAGAGCTCCCGGAGGGCCGCCGCGTCGAGGACGCCGGACGGCGGCGCGCCGGCGACCCGGGACGTCGAGGCGCAGCCCGCGAGGGCGAGCGCGGCCGCGACCGAGGCGAGGGGCGGGGTGCGGAGCATGGCGTTCCCTCCTGCGCCCGGAGTGTGCCCCCGGAGCGGACCGCCCGACAACCGGCCCGCAGCGGACCGGGCTTCACGGGCAGCGGACGGGCCCCGCGCTGCGACGCCGGGGCGCAGCCGCCCCCCGGAGGGAGCCACTTCCCCGGTTGCGCGGCGCCGCCCGGGACCCGACGATGGACCTCACATGGCCACCCGAAGCTCGCTCGCCCGGAAGCTCCTCTGGACCCTCGCCGGCCTCCTCGGCCTCGTCGCCGTCCTCGTCGTCGCGGTCCTCGCCCTCGTCGACTCGGACGCGGTCGCGAAGCGCGCGGTCGACCTCGTCCTGCCGAAGGTGTCGGCCGCGCTCGGCCGCGAGGTGAAGCTCCAGAAGGCGAAGCTCGACCTCTTCCCCGACACGCGGGTCGCGCTCGAGGGCTTCTCGGTGGCCGGCCGGCCGGGCGAGCCGGAGCTCGTGACGCTCGACGCGCTCCGCCTCGAGCTCGCGCTCTGGCCGCTCGTGCGCTCGCTCGGCAAGGAGCTCGAGATCCGCGAGATCGTGCTCGCCCGCCCCACGATCGCGCTCGTGAAGGGGAAGGACGGCGCCTGGAGCTACGAGGGGCTCGGCGAGCGCCCCGGAGCGGAGCCGGCGGAGCCCGCCCCCGCGCCGTCCTCCGGCGGCGCGGCCCCCGCCGTCGCGGTGCGCACCTTCCGCATCGAGAAGGCCGCCATCAGGGTCGTCGACCGCACCCAGGGGAAGGACGACGCCGCGATCGCGCTCTCCGATCTCGACCTCGAGGCGCACGACGTCGGCGTGGGCCTCCCGCTCTCGGCGACGCTCCAGGCCGCGCTCGCCTCGAAGACCCAGAACCTGCACGCGACGCTCTCCGTCTCGAGGCTCCCGGGCGCGGTCCCCGCGCGGCCGGAGGACTGGCCCGTCGTCCAGGGCACGCTCGCGATCGGCCCGCTCGCGCTCGACCGCTTCCGCGCGCTCTTCCCGGCCGACCTCGCGACGCTCGTGCGCGGCGGGGCCGTGAAGCTCGAGGCGCGCCTGTCGACGCGCGAGGACCGCGCCTACCGGATCGAGGGCGACGGGCAGCTCTCCGACCTCCGGCTGCGCGGCCAGGCCGCCTCCGGCCGCTTCCGCGCCACCGCGACCTGGTCGCCGGCGGCGCCGGGCCGGGCGCGGGTCGATCTCGCCGACCTCGCGGTCCGCGGCCCCGGCGTGGAGCTCGGCGGCAACGCGTCGGTCGAGACCGAGCCGATGCGGGCCTGGTTCGTCGTGACCGGGCCGCTGCTCGACCTCGACGCGCTCATGGGCGTGTTGCCCGAGTCCGAGCCCACCCCGCCGCCCGCGCCCGGCGAGGACCTCGTGCCCGCGAGCACCCGCGGCCAGCTCCGGGAGACCGCGCTCCGCGGCCAGGTGGCCATCCAGGAGGTCCGCTCGGGCGGGCTCACGCTCACCGACGTGAAGGGCAAGGTCTCGCTCCAGGGCGGCGTCATGACGCTCGACGAGCTCACCGCGGCGCTCTTCGGCGGCCGGGTGGAGGCCTCCGGCACGAAGGTCGACCTCGGGAAGAAGGAGCCGACCTGGACGCTCGCCGCGAAGCTCGCGGGCCTCGACGTGAAGCAGGCGATGACCGCCTTCTCGCCCGGGAAGGTCGCCCCGCTCGAGGGGAGGCTCGACGGCACCGTCAGCGTGGCCGGCGCGGGCATCGACTGGGCTGCCATGCGCGATCGCCTCGACGGCTCGACCTCGCTCGGCATGAAGGAGGGCGCGCTCGTCACGACCGACCTCGGCGACGAGGTGCTGGGCGGCCTCTCGCAGGCGCTGTCGGCCGCCGGCAAGGGCGGCGCGGCCGAGAAGCTCTCCGGCGCGAAGGGCGGCCGGACCGAGTGGAAGGACCTCGCGGGCGACTTCGCGATCACCCAGGGTGCGCTCGTCTCGAAGAAGCCGGTCGCGTTCCAGAGCGGCGCCGGCGCCGTCTCCCTCGGCGGCAAGATCGGCCTCGACGGCAAGCTCGGCCTCGAGGGCGAGGCCGCGGTGCCGAAGGCGCTCCTGGGCTCCCGGCTCGAGTCCCTGAAGCTCCCCGCCGCGCTCCCGGCCACGCTCGTGGTGCCGATCGGCCTCGGGGGAACCCTGGGTTCACCCTCCGTCGAGGTGAACGCCGGGAAGGCGGTGGGGGGGCTCGTGAAGGGGCAGGTGGACGCCGCGAAGGCGCTCGCGGCCGAGCGGGCGAAGGAAGAGGCCGCGAAGGCGAGCGAGAAGGCGAAGGAGGAGGCCGCGAAGGCCGCCGACCAGGCGAAGGGCGCCGCGAAGAAGGCGCTGGGCGGAGCCCTCGATCGTCTGCGCCAGAAGAAGTAGACCTGCGGCGCGAGAACCCAAGAGGGTGATCCCGAGTTGAGGCATGCTAGGGAGCGACCGGTTACTGGTCCCCCTGGTTCAGCCGTACAGCCGGTTCACGCAGCGGCATCACCGGTACCTCACCCCCAAGGAGAGCCATCGCATGCGCAAGCTTCTCGTCGTCGCCGCCGTCGCCTTCTTCGCCGTGCCCGCGTTCGCCCAGGTCAAGGGCGGTGGGAAGTACGGCACCGCCGGCTGCGGCCTCGGCTCGATGATCTTCGCCGACCAGCCCGGCATGGTGCAGATCTTCGCGGCCACCACGAACGGCACGTTCGCCAACCAGACCTTCGGCATCACCTCCGGCACGCTGAACTGCGGCTCCGGCATGATGGCGATGGGCACCAAGAACTTCGTCGACGCGAACCGCGAGGCGCTCGCGAAGGACATCTCCCGCGGCCAGGGCGAGGCCATCGGCGCGCTCACCGTGATCAACGCGTGCGAGGACTCCTCGAAGGTCGGGGCGGCCCTCCAGGCGCAGTTCAAGTCGATCTTCCCGACGGCGCAGGCCTCGAACGACGAGGTCACCGCGGCCATCCTGAAGACGCTGAACGATCCGGCCGTCGGCTGCGGCAAGATCTAAGTCGGTCCGAGTAACTCGGCCTTCGTGGTACTGAGGAGCGCGGATGACCCGATCGGTCGCCGCGCTCCTCGTCTCTCTGGCCTGCCTGGCCACCGCAGCGCCCGCCCTCGCCGGCGTGGCGCCCACGGATCCCGCCTACCTCGCGGAGCTCGTCGCGCGCGCGAGAGAGCGGAAGCTCGCCGAGGACGTGGGCTGGCTCCGCCTCGGCCACTGGCGCGCGCGGCCCCTCGGCGGCTTCAAGAGCGAGATCGACGGGAGCGAGTTCTTCCTCGCGAGGGACGGCAAGACCGACCCCGCCGCCGAGCTCGAGGCGACGCTCGCGGGCCTGCTCGAGGGCCAGCCCGGCCTCGACGAGCTCTCGAACGCGCGCTGCCGGTTCCCCGGCCGCGAGCAGTTCCTCGCCGCGCGGCTCGGCCTCGACCCCGCCCGCCTGCCCGAGCGGCCCTGCCCGAAGCGCGACGAGTTCCTCGGCCGCGTCGCCCCGCGCGCCGTGACCTACGTCTTCTCGTCGTACTACCTCAACAACCCCGCCTCCGCGTTCGGCCACACGCTGCTCCGGCTCGACCGCACCGGCACGCTCCGGCAGGGCAAGGACGGCGAGCTCCTCGACTACGGCGTCGACTTCTCCGCGAGCGTCGACACCTCGAACGCGATCCTCTACGCGGCGAAGGGGCTGCTCGGGCTCTTCCGCGGCGAGTTCAAGGCGTACGCGTACTATTACAAGGTCCGCCAGTACGGAGACTACGAGTCCCGCGACCTCTACGAGTACGAGCTCGCGCTCGAGCCCGCCGAGGTGGATCTCCTCGCGAAGCACA
The DNA here is from genome assembly GCA_046351695.1 of Anaeromyxobacter sp. Classification (GTDB taxonomy): domain Bacteria; phylum Myxococcota; class Myxococcia; order Myxococcales; family Anaeromyxobacteraceae; genus Anaeromyxobacter. The sequence goes on from JAXLYA010000010.1 coordinate 219,164, forward strand.
TCTGGGAGCTCGGCGGCACCTGGATCCGCTACTGGTACCTGGACGAGAACTGCAGCTACCACATCCTCGGCGCGCTCGAGGCGGCGGCGCCGCGCCTCGAGCTCCTGAAGCACCTGGGCTCGGCGGTGGTCCTGCCGTCCGACACCGTGCAGGCGCTCTTCTACAACCCGGGGCTCGTCCGGCGGGTGCACCACCGGCCCTCGGTGCGCACGCAGTTCCGCGCCCGCGTGGCCGGGCTCTCCGGGGACGAGCCCGCGCTCGTGGAGGTCCTCGCCGGGGACGCCGCCGCCCCGATCCCGGACGCGCTCCCGCCCGACCGCAGGGCCGCCGTGCTCGACGCCGCCGCCGACCTCCTCGATCTCAGGAACGCCCGCGCCGTCCTCGCCGGCACCGACAGGAAGGTCCTCGACGCCCGCCAGCTCCTCCTCACCCGGCGCGCCGAGGTGCTCGCGCCGAGCCCGGCGCTCGTCCTGCCCGACTCCTCGCTCCGCCGCCCGGAGGCCGGGCACCGCTCCTTCCGCGCGGGGCTGGGCGGCGGCGTCACCGACGCCCGCGGCGGCTACGCCTCGCTCGACCTCCGCCTCGCGCTGCACGACCTCGCCGACCCGCCCGACGGCTACCCGCCCTCCGCGCAGATCGAGTTCCTCCCGGTCCGGCTGCGCTTCTACCCGGACGGCCGCCGGGTCGAGCTCGACGACGCCTCGATCGTGCGCGTCTACGCGGTGAACCCGCTCGACCGCTTCGACCTCCGCCCGTCCTGGCGCATGCGCGCCGGGGCGACCACCGTGCGCGACGGCGGGTGCCGGGGCTGCCTCGTGGGCGCGGTCGAGTTCGGGGCCGGGCCCGCGGTGACCGACGTGCTCGGCTTCGCCGACGCCATCCTCCTCGCCGACACCGAGGTGCTCTCCGGGCCCGGCCTCTCCGGGATCCGCGACGCGCCGGTGCGGGCAGCCCTGGGGCCGACCGGGATCCTGCGCCTCAGGGCCGGCGCGCGCGCGACCTTCCTCGCCGAGGCGCGCTGGCAGTGGCTGCCGGAGGCGACCCCGCGCACCACCCACTCGCTCGCGGGCACGCTGCGGCTCCACCTCGGCCGCGACCTCTCGCTCGCCGTCGAGGCCCGCAAGACCCCGCGCGACCGGGAGGTCGGCGGCGCGGTGCTCGGGTATTTCTGAAACGAGAACGGCCGCCCCTCGGGGCGGCCGCTCGTGAAGCGACGAGGCTGGACGGCGACTACGTCGTCTTCTTCTCGTCCTTCTTGTCGCCGTGGTGGCCGCACTTGCAGCCGGCGCCGCACTTGCACTCCTTGCCCGCGGACTTGCAGCCGCAGTCGGCCGGCTTCGCCTTGTCGTCCTTCTTGTCCTTCTCGTTCTCGGCCATCTGCTTCTTGTGGGCCGGGCAGTTCTTGCAGCCTTCCTCCTCACCGGCGAAGGCGGGGGCGGCGGCGACGAGCGCGAAAGCGGCGAGGAACGCGAGGGCGAGCTTCTGCATGGGCGGGATCTCCTTCGAGGGCGCCCGGGGAGGCGCCTTGGGGTTCGAACGGTCAGCCTAGGCGGACCCCATGCTGCGGGTCAACCTGCCGGCCGTCTTCTCTGGCCCCCCCGAAGCGGGGGAGATGTGCTCTACATTCCCACCCCGCATGCCCGACCTCGATCCCGACCGCCTGCTCGAGCTGCTCCGCGACCCGCACACGGAGAGCCTCGAGATCGCGAAGCTCGCGGGCGTCCCGCGCGAGGAGGCGGGGCGCGCCTCGCGGCTCCTCGCCGGGCTCGCCCGCGCGAAGCCCGAGGAGATCGCGTCGTTGCCGGGCCCGCTCGCCGCCGCGCTCGGCCGCGCCGCCGCGGCCGCGGGCCGGGCCGACGTGCTCGCCGCGCTCGCCGGCCACGCCGCGAAGGAGGTCGCGAAGGAGGCGAAGCGCGGCCTCCACCTCCTCCGGACGCGCGGCGTGCAGGTGCCGGAGGTCCCCGCCCCGGCGGCGCCCGCCCCCGCCCCGGCGCCCGCGGAGCCGCCGCCGCCCGGCCTCGCCTCCGCGCCGGACGGCCACGGCGAGCGCGGGCTGTGGCTCCTCAGGCCCGTCCCGGGCAAGGGCTACGAGATCGCGCAGGCGGTCGTCTCCGACGTGCTCGGGCTCATCGAGCTGCAGGTGGGCGTCCTCTCGAAGAAGGAGTGGCGCGCCTTCGCCGCGGGCCTGAAGGAGCGCGGCGCCGGCATGGCGATCTGCGAGCTCCCCGCCGGGCGGGTCCAGGCGCTCCTCCAGGCGGCGCGGGCGCTCAACGACACCTCCGGGCAGCGGCTCCCGGAGGGCGCCGACCTCTGGCTGTCGCGGCTCGGCCCCGCGCCCGCCGCGCCCGAGGAGCCGCCGCGCCCGGCGCTCGCGCCGCTCCCGCCGGACGAGGAGGCCCGGGCGCTCGCGGCCTCCGGCGACCTCCACGCGACGCCGATGTTCCGGGGCTGGCTCGCCGACGAGGCGCACCTGCGCGCGGTCGCGGCGAAGCTCGACGAGGTCGCGGTCTCGCAGCTGTACGTGGACGAGCGCCAGCGCGCCGAGCAGGCCGACCGGCTCATCGCCGAGGCGGCGGAGTCCTGGCTCGACCCGGCCGCGCGCGCGCGGCTCGCCTCGCGCCTCCGGGCCGGGGCCGAGCTCCTCGATCGCACGGGCGACGCCGCGCGCGCCGCCGTCGCGGCCGCCGTCGCGCGGGCGGCGGAGGCAGGCCGCCCCGCGGCCGCCGTCCCCTTCCTCCGGGCGCTCGTCGAGAAGGCCTTCCCGGCCCGTTCCCCCGACGGCCCCGGCGCGGCACCGGGCCGAATTGACCCTGGCATCACGCTGAGATAGGTGAAGCGGCTCATGCCGCCTCCGCCGGGCCCATCCCCGACCGTCGACGTCGTCATCCTGCTCCCCGGCGACCGCGTGGTGCTCGTCGAGCGGAGGTTCCCGCCGCCGGGCTGGGCGCTGCCGGGCGGCTTCGTCGAGGTCGGCGAGACCTGCGAGGCCGCCGCGGTGCGGGAGGCGAAGGAGGAGACCGGCCTCGACGTGACGCTCGTCGACTTCGTCGGCCTCTACTCCGACCCCCGGCGCGACCCGCGCCACCACACCGTCGGCGCCGTCTACCTCGGCCGCGCCGACGGCGAGCCCGCCGGCGGCGACGACGCGGCCCAGGCGCGGGCGTTCCGCTGGGACGCCCTGCCCGGCCCCATCGCCTTCGACCACGCCGAGATCCTCCGCGACGCGCGCCGGCTCGTGCTCACCGGCGCGCGCAGGCTCCCGTGACCCCGCTCGGCCCCACCGACCGCGCGGCGCTCCTCGGCATCGCCCGGGCCGCCGTCCTCGCGCACCTCGGCCGCGGCCCGGCGGCGAGCCTGCCCTCGGCGGGGCCCCTCGCCGAGCCCCGCGCCGCGTTCGTCTCGGTCCACGTGGGCGGCGAGCTGCGCGGCTGCATCGGCACCTTCGCCGCGGACCGGCCGCTCGCCGAGACCGTCGCGCGCGTCGCCGTTCAGGCCGCGAGCGAGGACCCGCGCTTCCGGCCCCTCGCGGCCGCCGACCTCGACGCGCTCGTGGTGAGCGTCTCGGCGCTCGGCCCGCCGCGGCCGGTGCCGGCCGTCGAGGACCGCCCGGCGCTGCGCGTGGGCGAGCAGGGGCTGCTCGTCCGCCGCGGCTGGCACCGCGGGGCGCTGTTGCCGAAGGTGGCGGTGGAGCAGGGCTGGAGCGCGAAGGAGTTCCTGAAGCACGCCTGCCTCAAGGCCGGGCTGCACGCCCGCGCCTGGGAGGAGGCCGAGACGGAGGTGCTCGTGTTCGAGGCGGAGGAGTTCTCGGAGGGGGCGGCGTGAGCACGGCCCTCGCCATCGTCGCGGCGGTCCTGGGCGTGTCGCTCCTCATCGTCGTGCACGAGCTCGGGCACCACCTCGCGGCCCTGCGGTCCGGCATGCGGGTCGAGCGCTTCAGCGTGGGCTTCGGGCCGGTCGTGACCTCCTTCCGCCGCTGGGGCACCGAGTTCGCGATCTCCGCGCTGCCGCTCGGCGGCTACGTGAAGATCGCCGGCATGGCGCCGGGCGACGAGGTGGCCCCGGACGACCCCGCCTCCTACGCCAACCAGCCCGCGTGGCGGCGCTTCGGCGTGATCCTCGCCGGGCCCGCCATGAACTACGTCACCGCGCTCGTGCTCGCCGCGATCCTGCTCGCGACCATCGGCCTGCGCGGGCCGGACGCCTCGGCGCGCGTCGGCACGGTGCTCGCCGGCTGGCCGGCGGCCGAGGCGGGGCTCGTGACCGACGACCGGATCGTCTCGGTCGACGGCGCGCCGGTCGCCGACTGGGCCGCGCTCGTCGCGAAGTTCCAGGCGAGCCCGGGGAAGGCCCTCACGCTCGAGGTCGAGCGCGGCGAGGGCGCCGCCGCGAGCCGCACCACCGTCCTCCTGACGCCGCGGGACGTGAAGGGGCGCGGGCGGGTGGGCGTGGGCCAGGGCACGGCGCTGCAGCGGGAGGCCGGCCTCGGCGCCGTCACGACCGCCTTCGCCCGCACGAACGCCTTCGCGCTCGCCCAGCTCGCCGCCTTCGGCGCGATCTTCAAGGGCGCGCAGGGCGCCGAGCTCTCCGGGCCCATCGGCATCGCCCAGCAGCTCGTCTCCGGCGCCCGCGACGGCGCCGCGCCGTTCCTGGCGCTCGTCTGGCAGATCTCGATCGTCCTCGCGATCCTCAACCTGTTGCCGGTCCCCGCCCTCGACGGCGGGCGGCTCGTGTTCCTGCTCATCGAGATCGTGACGCGCCGCCGCGTGAACGAGCGGGTGGAGAGCGTCGTGCACTTCGTCGGGTTCGTGCTCCTCGTCGCGCTGCTGCTCGGCGTGACGGTGTTCGGCGACCTCGCGCGCCTGATCGGGAGGTAAGCCGTGGCCATCACCGTCCTCTACTTCGCCGCCGCCCGCGAGGCCGCCGGCCTGGCCCGTGAGACCCTCGCCGGCGCGCCGGCCACGGTCGGCGCGCTCCGGGCCGCGCTCGCCGCGGCGCACCCGCCGCTCGCGCGGATCCTGCCGCGCTGCCGCATCGCGGTGGACCAGGCCTTCGCCGCCGACGACGCCCCGCTCCGCGACGGCGCGGAGGTCGCGCTCGTCCCGCCGGTGGCCGGCGGCGCGCCGCTGTTCCGGGTGGTGGACCGGCCGCTCCAGCTCTCCGAGGTCGTCGACGCCGTGTCGGGCGTGGGCCTCGGCGGCATCGTGACCTTCACCGGCACGGTCCGGAACCACGCCCACGGCCGCAAGGTGCTGCGGCTCGAGTACGAGGCCTACGCCGAGATGGCCGAGCGGACGCTCGCCGCCATCGGCGCCGACGTCGCGCGGGAGCACGGGGCGGAGGTCGCGATCGTGCACCGGGTCGGGGTCCTCGAGCCGGGCGAGGCCGCGGTGGTCATCGCCGCCGCGGCGGCCCACCGGGGACCGGCCTTCCGGGCCTGCGAGGCCTGCATCGAGAAGCTCAAGGCCGACGCCCCCATCTGGAAGCGCGAGGTCTACGAGGACGGCACGGAGTGGGTGGGCCTGGGACCGTAGTGATAGGCTGATCACCCGGATCCCCATGAAGGTCCTCATCGCCGACGACGACGGCCTCATCCGCGCCATGGTCTCCGACCTGCTCTCGGAGCTGGGGCACTCGTTCGTGGTCGCCGAGAACGGCAACGAGGCCGTGGCGCTCGCCGCCCGCGAGGCGCCCGACGTGCTGGTCCTCGACTTCCTGATGCCCCGGCTCTCCGGCCTCGACGCGCTGAAGGCGATCCGCGCGGCGGGCAACAGGGCGCCGGCCATCCTCCTCTCGGCCATCAGCGACGCCTCGGTGCGCGCGGTGGAGGGGGCTGCGCAGGTGGAGGTCGTCCTCGAGAAGCCGGTGACGAAGAAGGCGCTCGAGCGCGCCCTCTCCCGGGTGAAGGGGGGTGCCCGGTGAGGCTGCGCACGCGGCTCATCGTGGTGGTGGCGCTCGCGGCGACCCTGCCGGCGCTCCTCCTCGGCGGCCTCGTCGGCTCCGCGCACGTGCCGGTGAAGGCGGCGACGCTCGCCGCCCTCGCGCTCGCGCTCGCCGTGTCGCTCGTGCTCGCCATCTGGGTCGCCCGCTCGGTCCTCGCGCCGATGCGCGAGGTCGTGACCGGCGCGCTCGAGATCGCCGGCGGCCGGTTCGGGCGGGAGGTGCCGCTCCGCGGCAAGGGCGAGCTCGCCGACCTCGCCTACGCGTTCAACCACATGTCGCGCGAGCTCGCGTCCTACGACGCGGAGAACCGCGAGCTCATCGCGAAGCTCGAGCGCGGCTACCTCGAGACCATCCGCGCGCTCGCCGGCGCGATCGACGCGAAGGACCCGTACACCCGCGGCCACTCCGACCGGGTGGCGGCGCTCTCCGTCGAGATCGGCCTCGAGCTCGGGCTCGAGCCCGCGGTGCTGCGCACGCTCGAGATGGGCGGCATCCTCCACGACATCGGCAAGATCGGCATCCCCGACGTCGTCCTCGGCAAGCCCGGCACCCTCGACCCCGAGGAGACCGAGCTCATGCGCACGCACCCGCGCGTGGGCGCCGAGATCATCCAGGGCGTCGAGTTCCTGCGGCACGCCCTCCCCTGCGTCCGGAACCACCACGAGCGCTGGGACGGCGGCGGCTACCCGGACGGCCTCGCCCGCACCGACATCCCGCTCGTCGCCCGCGTCGTCAACGCCGCCGACACGTGGGACGCCTGCACGACCGAGCGGCCCTACCAGCGCGCCATGGCCTCCGACGAGGTGTTCGAGATCCTCCTGCGCCTGCGCGGCAAGCAGATCGATCCGGACATCCACGACGCGCTCGTCCGCGTCCTGCGCCGGCGCGAGCTCCACCCGACCCCGAGCCCGGCGACGCCGGCCTCGGCGGCGTAGCTTCCGCCCCCGCGTCCGTGTCCGTCCGGTCCGGTCCGGTCTGTCTGGGTCCGGAGTCCGGGCAACCTACCGTTCGTCCCGAGCGTAGGGCACGCGCAGCGGGCCCGGAGACGAGGGACGATCCCGGGGCCCTGCGGGTGGCGTCTCCGATGGGCCTCCACGCGGGGTCTCTCCGCTCCTCGGGCCCAGGGCAAAGGCCCGCCGCGTGAGGGATCCTGGCACGGTCACCGAGAATGGGAACGCCGCGGCACGTCCACGCGTGCAGATCGCGGCTCCGATCTTGGGCGGGCCAGCCGTGGGCCCTGCGGGGCGGAGAGACCCCGCGTTGCGGCCGGGGATGCGTGGTGTAGGGCGACAGGATAACTGACCCCCTCGCGACACTGATTCTGCCCCCCCTCCGCCCCTCACCGAGGAGGCAGAGATGGGCAGCGAAGTGGCGGCTGTGGCACCCCCGATGGTGGAGGTGCCGATGGTCGAGGCGGAGGCGGTCCGGGAGATGCGAGAGCTCGCGGCGAAGGGCTGGGGAGCCAAGCGCATCGCCCACGCGCTCGCGGCCGGCACGTTCACCTTCACGCTCGGGCCGCCTGGGGTTTGGCGCCTCGAGAAGCGGCGCAAGTAGCACGGGTCCGAGGTTCGAGTTGCGGCAGAGCGACGACGGCCCGGACGTGACCTGGGCCCGGACGGTGCGCCGCGCCGCCTATACTCCCCGCATGCCCCACCTCGCGTTCGAGCTGAACTTCACGCCGTCCGCCCAGGAGAAGCGCGCCTTCGCGATGGAGGCGGTGCGGATCTTCGCGGAGGTCATGGACACCGGGACCGACCACGTGGCGGTCACGGTGCGGACCTACGCGCCGGAGGACCTCACCTTCGGGCGCGCGGCTGCGAGCGGCGGGCGGACGGCGTTCCTCGACCTCGACCTGCGCAAGGGGCGCACCGCCGAGCAGAAGCGGCGGCTCTCGCTCGCGTACATCGACGCGCTCGCCGCGCGGTTCGGGGTCGCCCGGGAGGCGGTGTACGTGATCCTGACCGAGCACGACGGCCCGGACTTCCAGCTGTCGGACCGGGTGCTGCCGTCGTGGAGCCCGGGCGAGGATCCGCTCGGGGAACCGCCGCCGGACGGCCCTTAGCGCCGCGACCGCTCGAGCCGCGCGACCTCGCGCCGCGCCACCATCAGGCTCGTGCCGTGGATCTCCACGTAGAGCCGGGCCGCGAGCGCGCGCTCGCCGCGGGCGAGCTGGGCGTCGACGTCGGCCATCGAGGCCGCGCCCTCCGCCGGGAGCACGCCCTGCTCGCGCAGCCGGTCCACCCGGCGCTCCTCGCGCTTCATCGCGGCCTCCAGGATCCAGACCGCGACCGCGATGACCGCGATGCCGACGACGAACCCGATGATCGCTCCGACGAGGCCCATGGCGAACCCGGGAGGACACCACGGGGCGCGCCGGAAGAAAAGCTCGTTCCGGGAGCCGATGTAGGTGCCCCACAGGGAGGTCCCCGAGCCCTGCTTGACCCGGACTCCTCGTCGCTTCGCGGACTTGCGCCTTCGCGCCCATCGCGTAGGCTCGGGGGCTGAATGGGGGTCCAACGCACCGCGGCGCTCCTCGCGCTCCTCCTCGCGGCGCCCGCCCGCGGCGACGACCCCACGGTCCGCGCGTTCGACCCCGACCCGGTCCGCTCCGCCTTCTCGATCCACGGGGACCTCGCGGTCGAGACCGCCGGCGTGGCCGAGCCCGGCGACTGGTTCCTCGCCGCGCGGCTGCAGTGGGTGCAGGGCCTCCTCGCGCTGAAGCTCGGGCCGGAGAAGGACCAGCTCCTCGCCTCCCGGCTCCAGCTCTCGCTCGGCGGCAGCCGCTCGCTGGCGCTGCCGCTCGTCGGCCGCGTGGAGCTCGGCGTCGAGCTCCCCATCGCGCTCTGGCAGCGCTCCGACTTCTCGCTCCTGCGCGAGCAGGGCGTCACCGGCGCGCTCCTCGACCCCATCGCGGCGTTCGCCCTGGGCGACCTCCGGCTCGGCGCGAAGGTGCCGCTGCTCCGGGCCGAGGCGACGCCGCTCGGCCTCGCGGTCGCCGCGGTCGCCGACCTCCGGCTCCCGACCGGCGACAAGCAGGCGTTCACGGGCGACGGGCTCGCGTTCCTGCCGTCGGCCGTCGCCTCCCGCGCCTTCGGCAGGCTGCGGCTCGACCTCCAGGCCGGCTACCACGCCCGGCCGCAGGGCCAGTACGCGCAGCTCGTGGTCCACGACGGATGGACCGGCGGGTTCGGCGCCTCGCTCGCGCTCCCGCCGACCGCGCGCGTGAAGCGCTGGGAGGGGCTCGCCGAGGTGACCGGCTTCTGGCCGCGCGGCCTCACGGACGCCGGCGCCCGCTACCGCGCCGCCCTCTCCGGCCGCCTCGGGGTGCGCGCGGAGCTCGGGCCGCACACCGACCTCGAGGCGGGCCTCGGCACCGGGCTCGGCGGCGCCGGCTACGGCCGCGAGTCCTGGCGGGCCTTCGTCGGCCTCCGCTTCCGTCCGCCGCCGCCCGGCTGGACGCCGCCCCCCGCGCCGACGCCGCCGCCCGCCCCGCCCGAGCTGGGCCCGCCGCCTCCGCCGGTCTCGACCCAGGCCGCGCCGGTCGAGGGCTCCGACGACGACCACGACGGCGTGCTCGTGCCGCTCGACCTCTGCCCGAACGAGCCCGGCACGCTCGAGACCGACGGCTGCCCGGACCGCGACAAGGACGGGATCCCGGATCGCGAGGACAAGTGCCCCGACGAGCCCGGCCCCGCGGTGAACGATGGGTGCCCGCCCGCCGACGACGAACCGCTCGTCGAGATCGAGACCCAGAAGCTCACGCTGCGCGACGCGATCCAGTTCGACTTCGGCAAGGACACCATCAAGCCGGAGTCCGACCGCATCCTGAACCAGATCGCCACCCTGCTCTCGCAGAACCCCGAGGTGAAGCACATCCGGGTGGAGGGCCACACCGACAACGTCGGCTCGCGCAGCTACAACGTCGACCTCTCGCAGCGCCGGGCCGCCTCGGTCGTGAAGGCGCTCGTCGCCCGCGGCGTGAAGCGGGGCGTGCTCTACCCGAAGGGGTACGGCTTCGATCGGCCGGTCGCCGACAACGCGACCGCGCTCGGCCGCGCGAAGAACCGCCGGGTCGAGTTCGTGGTGGTGGACGAGTCCCCCGACGCCGCGCCGGCGGACGAGCCGGCCCCGAAGCCCTAGAGTCACCCGCCGTGAAGACCCTCCAGCCGTGAAGAAGCTCACCGTCTTCGATCTCGACGGCACCCTCGTCGACTCCGCCGCGGACCTGCACGCGTCGGTGAACCACGCGCTCGCCACGGTGGGGCTCCCGCTCCGCACGCTCGCGGAGGTCCGCGGGTTCGTGGGCGAGGGCGCGCGCCGCCTGCTCGAGCGCGCGGTCGGCCCGCGCCTCGACCTCCTCGAGCCCGCGCTCGCGGCGTGGGAGGCGCACTACGCCGCCCACATGCTCGACCGGACCCGGCTGTACCCCGGGCTCGAGGACGAGCTCGCGCGGGCCGGGCGCACGCTCGCCATCCTCACCAACAAGCCCGGCCCGGCCGCCCGGCACATCGTCGAGGGGCTCGGGCTCGGGGCCCGGTTCGCGGCGGTGGTGGGCGGCGGCGAGGCGCCCCGCAAGCCCGACCCGGCCGGCCTGCTCGCGCTCGTCGCGCGCCTCGGCAGCACGCCCGCGGAGACGGTCTTCGTCGGCGACAGCGTGGTGGACGTGCAGACCGGGAGGAACGCGAAGGTGCCCGTCGTGGCCGTCACCTGGGGCTTCGGCCGCAGGGAGGACCTCGCCGGCGCCGACGTCCTCGCCGACCACGCGTCCGAGCTCGCGCCCTTCCTGCGCTGAGCCGCCCCGGGGAGACCCGCGCGCCCGGTCCGGAAAATGGCTGGCCTCCCCCGGCGGTGGTATCGCTGGCCCATGTTCCGGCTCCTCCTGAAGCTCGCGCTCGCCGGCGCCTTCCTCTTCGCCCTCTGGACCTGGGTTCCGCTCGGAGGCCGCACGCTCGCGCAGCGCTGGCGCGCCGCCGCGACCCCCATGGACTTCGTCCGGGGCGGGCTCGCCGACGCGGGCCTGGGCGGCGACGCGGCCGACCGCGAGAAGCCGCGGCCGTCACCGCAGGCCCGCGCGGGCCAGAGGAGCCGCGCGGACGGAGCGGCGTCGCCGCGCGAGCGCGCGCCGGAGCGGGTGACCGAGGCCGAGCGCCGGGCGCTCGACCGCCGGCTCGCCGACGAGCTCGCGCGCGACGTTCAGAAGTAGCCAGCTCAGGGCGCGACGTCCTCTACGGGACGAACCAGAACGACCGGCGCCGGACGAGCGCGGTCGTGACGAAGGCCTCCCCGTCGACGCCGTCGACGCGGGCCTCGACGAAGGCGCTCGCCGCGCCGATGCCGGCCCAGGTCGTGTCGAGGTCGAGGAAGCGGATGTCCGCCGACTCGGTGATGGTGGCGTACCCCGCGGGCGGCGCCTCGAACCCGCCGAACCAGGTGGTGGTCCCGGGCGACGCGCTCCACTCGAGCCGGAGCGGCCCCGCGGCGCTCACCGTCTCGAGCTCGGCCGGCTTCTCGATGGAGAACTCCGCCGGCATCGTGAAGACCCGCCCGCGCGAGGTGTTCGCGGCGGTCACCGACACGAGCACCTGCCCCCCGGGGCGCACGAGCGCGGTGTCGGCCTCCGACAGGCGGAAGGCGCCCCAGCCGGCGTCCCAGGGGATGCGCCGCCCGTTCACGCTCACGACCGCGTCGGGGTACGAGAACGCCTCCTGGCTCGTGACCCTGAGCTCGACCTCGAGCCGCGTGCCGTCGAGCGCGACGCGGCCGTCGTAGCCGAAGCCCGGCGGGCCGTCGGAGGGGAGCTCGCCGGAGAGCCCGCAGACCGGGTCGAGCAGGAAGGTGAGCCAGCCCGCGAGGCAGACGAAGGCGTCGTAGACCGGGCCGCCCTCGGTGAGCGAGAGCCGCACGCGCGTGTCGAGCGGGACGACCGTGGTCTCCGCGCCGGCCGCCTTCACGAGGTTCAGCCCGGGCACGAGGCCGGTCCCGGCCGGCTGGGCCCGGTCGACGTAGACGAGCGCGAAGGTGGAGGACGGATCGCCGAGCAGGGACGAGCCGATGATCCGGTCCACCGGCTTCCCGTACCGGGGGATGGGCGAGAGGCGCCGATCGCCGTCGAGGTCCTGGTACGCGAGGAGGACGCCGAACGCGCCGCGGCCGAGGAGCCCCTCGCCGAGCGGCGCGAGCGCGCTCGACGGCGGGGGGCCGTAGAGCGGGAAGCGGAAGTCCACCGGGAAGGTGCCCTCCGCCTCGACCTCCTCGGTCACGATCGCGGGCGGCGCGTCCGCCGAGGCCGGATCCGCCGCGGCGAGCCACTGCGGGTACCACGCGATCGCGAGGCGCACGGGCCCCTGCACGTCGACGCCGGGCGCGGGGACCATGCTGCCCGAGAGCGCGCCGAGCGGCACGCCGCGGTAGCTCGCGTCGACCAGGCGGTCGCCGCAGGCCGCGAGGACGAGGAGCAGCGTCGGGAGGAGCGCGCGGGCGGAGCGGGTCGTCATCTAGAGCCTCCACCCGAGGCCCGCGCGGACGCCGCGGGTCGCGGCCGCGCCGGCGTCGCGCTCGGTCGGCACCGCCGTCCACATGAGCTCTCCCATGAACCAACCGAACAGCGCCCCGGGTAGCGGCATCTCGAGGCCGGCCGTCACGCCCGCCGACAGCCCGAGCGCGCGGCGCAGCGGGAGCGGGCCCACCCCGAAGGTGTCCCGGATCTCCTTCTCGCGGGCCCGCACCGGCCGCTGCTCGACGCCGGCGACCTCGACCGCGAGCCCGAGGTGCGGCACGACCGGCCACTCGAGCCAGCGGTACCCGGCCGCGAGCCCGAGGCCGAGCCGGCGCTCGTCGACGGTGAGCTCCACGCCCGGGTAGCTCGCCGCGCCGGCGCCGACGGTGGCGAGCCCCCACCACGGCCCCGCCGTGTGCCGGTAGCCGGCCGCGCCGGCCCACCGCGCGCCGGTCCCGGCGAGCGGGGCGCTCTGCACCGCCCCGAGCACGACGACCGCCGCGTTGCGCACCGAGAGGTACCCGCCCTTCACGGCGACCTCCTGGTAGCGCCGCCAGGTGAGCTCCCGGTCCTTGACCTCGCGCTCGCCGCCGAAGGGCAGCTCGAGCTCGAGGAGGCCGGTGCTCGCGCCGGCGCGCTTGCGCACGAGGTAGCGGCCGGGCGGGACCGCGAGGCGGAGCGGCTTCCCGGCGGGCTTCTCCACCTCGGCGACGACGTCGGGCCTCGGCTGGCTCGCGACGACGTAGCGGCCCGACAGCGAGGCCGGGAAGACGAGGGCGCTCCGCGCCTGGACGGGCTCGGTGAGGACGAGCTCGCCGCTCCCGGCGAGGTCGAGCGCGAACGCCGGGTGCTGCCCGGCGCCCGCCGCGCCCGCGACCGTGCGCCGGTAGGCGTAGGCGTAGACCTCGGAGAGCGAGACCTTGCCGTCCCCCTCGGCGTCGGCGTCGCCGCGCAGGCCGGTGAGGAGGTGGTGCGTGAAGAGCGAGCCCCGGAGCGAGTCCCACTCCTCGCTCGACTCGCCTGGCCCCGACGACGAGATGAAGACCTCGCCCCGGACCGGCAGCTCTTCGAGGGAGACCGCGAACTCCGGCCCCGGCCGGGCGCCCTTCCGCCGCGCGAGCGCGCCGGACTCGCACGCGTCGACGACGAGCACGGTGACCCGGGCCCCGGCGTCGCGCGCCGCCTCCCGGAGGTCGGCGAGGGCGAGGCGGCTGCCGCCGAGGCGGAGCACGCCGTCCTTCGCGTGGGAGGAGACGTAGACGAAGAGCACCGCGTCGTCGCCCGCCGCCCGGAGCTCCGAGATGCGGCCGGCGAGCTCGCTGAGGCGCTTCCTGACCTCACCCGCGTCGCGGTCGAGCACCACGAGGGCGCGGTCCGGCCGGACGCCGCCGAGCTCGACCAGCACCTGCCGGACGCGCTGCGCGTCGTCGTCGGCGTAGGAGAGGACCGGGTCGTCCGGCTCGCCCACGTTCGCGCCGACCGCGAGGAGCAGGCGGTGGGTCGCCGCGCGGGCGGGGCCGGCCGCGAGGAGGAGGAGCGCGGCGAGCACCGCGAGGGGGAGCGGCCGCGCCGACGGCAGGGAGGTCGAGCTCACGGGGCCTTCCTCAACCGCAGCGTGGAGACGGTGCAGCCGTCGCAGGCGAGCGCCGGCTCCGGGCGCCGCGCCTGCGCGCGGAGCGCCTCGAGGAGCGGCGCGGCCTCGAACGGCTTCGCCGAGAAGACGGCGAACAGGAACTCGGGGCCCGGCGCGTCGTCGAGGACGACCGAGCCGGGCAGGAACTCGCGCTGGCTGGCCTTCTGCGGCGCGGCCGCGGCGGCTCCCCAGGGGTGGAGCACCGCGGCGGCGCCGCGCCCGTCGAGCTCGAGCACGAGGAGGAAGCCGTCCTGCGGCGCCTCGTAGGAGAAGCGCAGCGCGTCGCCCGCCCGGACGACCGCGTCGCTCGCGGCGAGCTCGGGCGCGCCCTGGCCACCGCGCGCGACCGCGACGCGGAAGCCGTCGCCCTTGAAGGTGACCCCCGGAGACGTCTCCGGGCCTCCGAGGAGCCGCGGCGCGATCACGACCGCGAGCGCGAGCGGGATCGCGAGGCCGAGCGCGGGGACCAGGCGGCGCAGGAGGGGGCGGCGCGGCGGGGCCGCCGCGGCGCTGGCCTCGCGCCGCTCGAGCTGGCGCAGGAACCGGTCGGCGGGCCGGGCCCGGCGGAACGCTTCGGCCTCGGCGCGGAGCGCCTGGAGCTGCGCGGTGCAGGCGTCGCAGCCGGCGGCGTGGGCCTCGACGCCGGGCGCCACGGGCTCGCCGGCCGAGAGGGCCTCGAGGACGGCGGCCGGCGGGCACGCGGGGCCGCGGACGGAGGGAGGGATCGGGCTCATGGCGTCATGCGCTCCAGCCCGGCCGACCAGAGCTCGCGCACCCGCTCCTCGAAGCGCTGCAGCTTCTTGCCGATGGTCTTGCGCGAGTAGCCGGTGCGCTCGGCCACCTCCTCCTGCGTGTAGCCGTCGAGGTGGTGGAGCACGCCGATCTCGCGGGTGACGGGGTCGAGGTCGCGCAGGGCGGCGCCCACGAGCGCGCGCCGGTCGGCGTCGGCGGGGTCGCCCGCGCCGTGGCGCTCGGCGGCCTCGAGGTCATCCTCGCCGGCGACGGGCTCGCGACCGCGGCGCTCACGGAGGTCGAAGGAGACGTTCCGTGCGATGGTGTAGAGCCAGGAGAGCGTCGAGCCGTCTGTGGAAGGGCTCGCGCCGAGCCGCTTGACGCGGAGGAAGGTCTCCTGCAGCGCGTCCTCGGCGTCGGCGGCGTTGCGCACGAGGGCGAGGCACCTCCGGTGCACGAGGTACCCGTACTGCTCGTAGAGCTGGGCGAGCTTGTCGTCGTCCATGTCCGCACGGTGGCTCCTCCGTCCTGATGGACCGGGGAGCAGCCACTTCCTGGGAACCCCTTTCTTGCAGGCGCCCCTCCTGTAGCGTCGGATCCCTCCGCTCGGGTAGAGCCCGAACAGGCCTGTTCCCACGATTTCGGGCGCGCCCGGTCTGGCGGGCATGACCCCTCACACCATCCATCGGCTGCGCTCGCTGCTCTCCCTCTCCCTCCTGCTCACCCTCGCCGCCTGCGGCGGCCGTGACCCGGGCCCCACCCCCGCCCCGGTCGACCCCGTCGAGCGCGTCGTCGACGTGCAGATCGACCCCGCCGAGGTCACCCTCGAGGTGGGCGAGACGGTCACCCTCGCGGCGCTCGTCACGACCGAGACCGTCGAGCCCGGGTTCGGCGCCCCGGCCCTCGCGGAGGCCGAGGAGCCCGAGGTGACCTGGGCATCCTTCTCCTCCCACGTCGCCACCGTCGCCGCCGACGGGACCGTCACGGCCGTCGGGCCGGGCTCGTCGCTCGTGACGGCGACCGCGGGTGGAATCACCGCGCAGGCCACCGTGACGGTGCGCGAGCCGGTGGTCGATCCGCCGCCGCCTGGCCCCGTGGCGCGCGTCGAGCTCTCCGAGACGCAGGTGGCGCTCGCCGAGGGCGACGCGCGCACCCTCACGGCGACGCCGGTCGACGCGGACGGGAAGCCGCTGTCCGGCCACGCCGTCCGCTGGCAGACCTCGGATGAGGGCGTCGTGTACGTCACCGCCGGCGGCGAGCTCCGCGCCGTGCGCGCCGGCACCGCGGAGGTGACCGCGACGGTGAACGCCCGGATCGCGACCGCGTTCGTCACCGTGACGCTCGCGCTCGACTTCGACCTCTTCTTCGAGGCGTACTCCGCGGACGCGGGCAGGTTCGGCTGGTGGTCGCTCGACCTCCGCGACTCCGCGGCCGGCGCCACCCTCGCCCTGGCCGGCGGCGCCGTCGAGGGCCGACCGGTGCCCTCCCCGGCCGGCGACCGGATCGCGTTCACCCTCAACTCGAGCCTCAACCCGAACCACCAGCTCCGCGTGGTCGACCTGCACCGCACGACGCTCTGGTCGCTCGACCTCCCCGGCGAGGTCGTCGATGCGGCGTGGTCGTGGGACGGCGCGAGCCTCGCGTTCTCGCTCCGATCCGCCGAGACCGGCCTCGACCTCTGGACCGTCCGCGCCGACGGCTCGGGTGCGGTGAACCTGACGGCTTCGCTCGGCGCGGACTCGAACGAGTCGCAGCCGACCTGGGCGCCGGCGGCGACGGGGAAGCTCGCCTTCACCCGCACGCTCGGGGGCGCGAGCAGCATCTGGACCGTCGACGCCGACGGCGCGAACCCGACCCGGCTCACGAACGGCCTCGCCGACGCGGACCCGGCGTGGTCGCCCGACGGCAGCTCGATCGCCTTCCAGCGCTCCTCGATCGCGATCTTCGGCGACCTCTACTTCGTGTCGCCGACCGGCGCCATCCAGCGGAGCCTCGTCGGCCGCCCCGGCGTCCAGGGTCGTCCGGCGTGGTCGCCGGACGGCGCGATGGTGGCCTTCGTCGACGACCACGACGTCTCGACGATCCGCAAGGACGGCACACTCGTCGCGCGCCGCACCTTCGACGGCGAGGCGACCGAGGAGACGCGGCCGGGCTGGCTGAAGCGGCGGTAGGCGGCCGTTCCTGCGAGTGAACCCGCGAGGGCCATCCGCGTGGCTCATCGATCCACAATGTTGCGCCGTGATCTCGGGCGTGATCCAAGCGTGGGATGGCCCGTTCAATCCCCGAAGTGGCCGATGAGTTCGCCGGGGCCGACCTTGGCGACGCGAGGCTGTCCCGTAGGCTGGTGAGGATCGCGGGATGCCTGGCGGGATGCGCCGGCGGCGGATTCCCGAGGCGGCGGGTTCGGACGGCGAGCTCCAGGGCGTCTGGGTTCCTCGAATGGGAGAGTAACTCCCGCTCGATATCCGCCTCACTTCGAGCGGACGCTCGAGAGGATCACCCGGAGATCGCCGATCGTCGTGCACGATACGACCAGCTTGGGATTCGGGCGCACGAGTCGTCGGGAGGGCCTCAGCAGGATCGGCAAGTCGGGCCAAGCAGGGCTTCTTCGCGCACATGGCGATACGGTGCTGCAGACGGCTCGAGGGAACCGCAAGGCATCGTGGGCCTGCACGTTCGTGCGCGGCCCAGCCAAGAGCAACGCGAAGCGGCGACGGACCAACACGACTCACGAACACGCGCTGGGCCCGGCTCGCGCTCAAGGTCGAGGAAACCCTCACCCGATCCACGTCATGGACCGTGAGGCCGACTCGCACGAGACCATCGACACCGCTGGCGCTGGCGGGCGCGTTTCGTCATCGCCTCCTTGCGCACGACAAGCCTCGCAGGCCGACCAACGCCGAATCGAGCGGCTTTCTCGCCGACCCGCGGCGGGTTCTTGCGCTCGGCCGCTCGCGCGGCAAACGCGTTCCTCGAGCGGCCGTGCGCCTAAGATCCACCCGCCGCGGGCCGAACGAAATGCACGTCTCGGATTCGGGCCGCATCGCTGGAGATCGCCCGCCCGAAGCTGGACGCCTCGTGACGCACAACCCGACGCTGCGCCTGTGAGCGTCGTGACGGTCGAGAGGTCGGCACGCCCAAGGGCGTCGAGCCAGTCTCTGGCGAGCTCTTCACGACCGAGCCGATCGATACCGTCTCGGAGGTGGAGGCGGTGGTCTTCTACCGGGCCCGCTGGACCATCGAGGAGTTCTTCAAGGCGCTGAAGTCCGGCTGCGCACTCGAACGCAGACAGCTTCGGTCCTATCGGAGCGCTGCAGCGACCGCTCGCAATGTGCGCGTTCTCGCGTGGCGGATTCTCCTGCCGAGGCCGTCGCGCGGGTGCGCCCCGAAGCCCCAGCTTCCGATGCCCCAACGAAGAGCAGGTGCGGGTGCTTCAGGCCGTGTAGCTCGGGGAACCCCGACTTCGAAGCTCGACATCCCATCGGACCCAACGGCCCAGGATGCACTGCGGGCCGTTGCCCAGCTCGGCGGCCACATCTCGAACAACGGACCACCAGGTTGGCAGTCCCTCAGCCGAGGCTACGAAGCTCTCCTGTTGCTCCAGTTCGGCTGGCGGGCCAGGGACGGGATGTGATCGATGATGAGCCGCGTGGATGGCCCTCGCGGGGCGTTTCAGGGCGCCGCGAGGCGTTTCGCCGCGCATCACGGCCCCGCGATCCGCGCCTCTCATGAGGAGCGGGTCGAACGACGCGGAGGTCCTCGATGGCGATCCAGGCGAAGCGGGTCGTGGGCGGCGGGCTCGTGGCGGGGCTCGTGATCTGCGCGAGCGCGGCGCTCATGGTGCCGGTGGTGGGCGACGAGATGGCGGCCGCGCAGGCGGCGCTGGGCGTCCCGCCGATGGGGCCGGGGGCGATGGCCTTCTTCTTCGCGTTCTCGCTCGCGCTCGGCCTGCTCGTGGTCTGGCTGTACGCGGCGCTCCTGCCGCGGTTCGGCCCCGGGCCGCGCACCGCGCTCCTCGTGGCGGTGCTGCTCTGGTTCCTGACGAGCTTCTCGTCGAGCGCCGCGAACCTCGCCTACGGCTTCATGCCGCTCGGGCTCACGGTCGTCGGGATGGTGTGGGGGCTCGCCGAGCTCGTCGTGGCCGCGCTCGTGGGGACGAGGCTCTACCGGGAGGCGTGAGACACGAAGGCCCCGGACGCTCGCGCGCCCGGGGCCCTCTCGGTTCAGGAGCAGGTGGCCGAGCCTACTTGCCCGACGGGACCTTGCCCTCGACGCCCTTGACGTAGAAGTTCACCGCGCCGAGCCACTTCTCGTCGGCGACGACGCCCTTCGCGAGGACCTCCTTGCCGGTGTTGTCGGTCAGCGGGCCCGTGAAGACGGCCTTCGTGCCGGCCTTGATCGCGTCGCGCGCCTCGGCGAGCTTCGCGGCGGCCTCCGGCGTGAGGAACGCCGCCGGCTTCACGAAGTCGACGATGCCCTCCTTGACGCCCCACTTCGTCTCGGCGGTCTTCCACGTGCCGTCGAGCGCCTCGCCGAAGGCCTTCTCGTAGTAGACGGCCCAGTTGAGCGCGACGGAGCCGAGGTGCGCCTTCGCCGAGAACGCGCTCATGTCGCTGTCCCAGCCGAACGCGTACTTGCCGGCGCGCTCGGCGGCCTGGAGGACCGCCGTGGAGTCGGTGTTCTGGAGGAGGCAGTCGGCGCCCGCGTTCATGAGCGACTGGGCGGCCTCGGTCTCCTTCGGCGGGTCGAACCACGCCGAGACCCACACCACCTTCGTCTTGATCTTCGGGTTCACGCTCTGCGCGCCGAGCGTGAACGCGTTGATGTTGCGGAGCACCTCGGGGATCGGGAACGAGCCCACGAAGCCGAGCGTGTTGGTCTTCGTCATCTTGCCCGCGACGATGCCCGCGAGGTACGCGCCCTCGTAGAACTTGGCCTCGTAGACGCGGAGGTTGTCGGAGGTCTTGTAGCCGGTGGCGTGCTCGAACTTCACCTCCGGGTGGTCCTTCGCGACCTTCACGATCGAGTCCATGAACCCGAACGAGGTGGCGAAGACGAGCTTGTTGCCCTGGGCGACGAGGTCGCGGAGGACGCGCTCGGCGTCCGGACCCTCGGGCACCTTCTCCACGAAGGTCGTGACGATCTTGTCGCCGTACTTCGCCTGCGCCGCCTTGCGGCCGAGGTCGTGCGCGAAGGTCCAGCCGGCGTCGCCGACGGGGCCGACGTAGATGAAGCCGGCCTTGAGCGGCTCGGGCTTCGCGGGCGCGGCGGGCGCCGGGGCCGGCGGAGGAGGCGGCGGGGCGGGCTTCGAGCAGGCGACCGCGACGAGCGCCGCGGCGAGCACGGCGGAGCGGAGGAGACGGTTCATGCTGACCTTCCCTTCTGAGCGATGAGGTGCGTGGGACTGCTTCGTGCGACGAGCCTTGCTGCCTGAGACGCGCCCGTGATCACCCTCCGGGGAAGAACGGCTTCCCCAGCGAGGCGGGCATGTTGAGCCGGATCCAGAGCGGGTTCCGGGAGATGAGGACGAGGACCACCACCGTCGAGAGGTACGGGAGCATCGCGAGGAACTGGTTCGGCACCTGGACGCCCTGCGTCTGGAGCGCGAACTGCAGCATCGTGACGCCGCCGAAGAGGTACGCGCCGAGCAGCACGCGCGCCGGCCGCCAGGTCGAGAAGACCGTGAGCGAGAGCGCGATCCACCCGCGCCCGCCCACCATGCCCTCGCTCCAGAGCGGCGTGTAGACCGTGGAGATGTACGCGCCGGCGAGGCCGCAGAGCGCGCCGCCGACGACCACCGCCCCGAGCCGGATCCAGCGCACCGGGTAGCCGAGCGCATGGGCGGAGGACGGCGACTCGCCGACCGAGCGCAAGACGAGCCCGGCCCGGGTCCGGTAGAAGAACCAGGCGGTCGCGCCCACCATCGCGAGGGTCAGGTAGACCATCCAGTGCTGGCGGAAGAAGGCCTCGCCCACCCAGGGCACGTCGCGCAGCACCGGGACGCCCACGATCTCGGTCTCGACGATCTTCTTCCCGACGTAGTCGAGGCCGACGAAGGCCGAGAAGCCGTTCCCGAAGAGGCTCATCGCGAGGCCGGTCGCGTACTGGTTCGTGTTGAGCCAGATGACGAGCCAGCCGAACGCGGCGGCCGCGACGGCGCCGGCGAGGACGCCCGCCCCGAGCGCCATGCCGGTGCTCGCGGTGTGGAAGGCGACCGCGAAGCCGGTGACGGCGCTGATGAGCAGCATGCCCTGCGCGCCGAGGTTCAGGATCCCGGCGCGCTCGTTGATGACGAGGCCGAGCCCGGCGATGGCGAGCGGGGTGCCAGCCGAGAGGGTCGTCGCGACGAGGAGCGCGAGCTGGTTCACGGCGCGGCCCCCTCCGCCCGGGCGGGGCGCGGCGCCGGGCGGGCCGGCCGGTCGAGGACGATCCGGTAGTGGATGAGCGTGTCGAAGGCGAGCAGCGACACGAGGAGGACGCCCTGGAACACGCCGCTCACCGCCGAGGGCAGGCCGACGCGCGACTGGGCGAGCTCGCCGCCGCGCATGAAGGCGGAGAGGAGCACGCTGCCGAGGATGGCGCCCAGCGGGTGGAGGCGGCCCACGAACGCGACGATGATGGCGGTGAAGCCGTAGCCGGAGGCGACGTGCGGGGTGAGCTGGTTCATCGGCCCCGCGACCTCGAAGCCGCCCGCGACGCCGGCGAGCCCGCCGGAGACGAGGAGCGTCGTCCAGACCGCGCCGCGCGCCGAGAAGCCGGCGTAGCGCGCCGCGGCCGGGGCCGGGCCGCCGACCTGCAGCTGGATGCCGCGGTAGGTCCGGTAGAGGAAGATCCACATCGCGACCGCCGCGACGAGCGCGACCGCGAAGCCCCAGTGGAGCCTGAGGCCCGGCGCCACCCGCGGGAGCTCGGTCCCCGACGCGAAGCTCATCGTCTGCGGGAAGTTGAACCCCATCGGGTCCTTCCACGGCCCGAACACGAGCCAGGAGAGGAAGAGGTCCGCCACGTAGACGAGCATCAGGCTGACGAGGATCTCGTTCGTGTGGAAGCGGTCGCGCAGGAACGCGACGATCGCCGCCCACGCCGCGCCGCCGGCCGCGCCGGAGAGGATGACGAGCGGGAAGAAGGCCCAGCGCCCGACCGGGAGCTCCGCCGTGGTCACCCAGAGCGACAGGCCGCCGGTCGCGATCGCGCCCATGAGGTACTGCCCCTCGGCGCCGATGTTCCAGACGTTCGCCCGGAAGCAGAGCGCGAGGCCGATCGCGGTGAGGACGAGCGGCGTGCACTTCAGCGCCAGCTCCGCGAGCTCGCGCGTCCCGTGGAAGGGCTCGACGAGGAACATCGAGAGCGCGCGCACGGGGTCCTTGCCGAGCGCGGCGAAGAGCACGCCGCCGACGAGGATGGTGAAGAGGATGGCGACCGCCGGCGAGAGCACGCTCCACCTGCCGGACGGGAGCTGCCGGGCCTCGAGGCGGATCACGGGGTCACCTGCTTCGCGTCGGGGGGCGGCCCGCCGGGCGGCGGCGTCGAGACCGGCTGCGAGCCCGGACCGCCGGGCCACAGGCCGCTCATCCACTCGCCCACCTGCTCGACCGTGGCCTGCTCGGCCGGGATGGACGGCGAGAGCCGCCCCTTCGCGATGACGTAGAGCCGGTCGGCGATGGCGAAGAGCTCCTCGAGCTCCTCCGAGACGAGCAGCACCGCGCAGCCCGCGTCGCGGAGCGCGAGGAGCTCGGCGCGGATCTGCGCCGCGGCGCCGACGTCCACGCCCCAGGTCGGCTGCGCGACCATGAGGAGCTTCGGGACCGCGTCGAGCTCGCGGCCGACGATGTACTTCTGCAGGTTGCCGCCGGAGAGGCTGCGCGCGACCGCGCCGGGGCCCGACGCCTTCACCCAGTAGCGCCGGATGACGCCGGTCGCCTGCTCGCGCAGGGCGCGCCGGTCGATCCAGCCGAGCGCGCGGAGCGCCTCCTTGCGGGTGAGGAGCAGGTTGTGGGCGAGCGAGAGCGAGGGCACCGCGCCCCGCCCGAGCCGCTCCTCCGGCACGAAGTTCATGCCGAGCTTGCGGCGCTGGGCCGCGCCGAGCCGGCCGATGGGCCTCCCGAACAGCCGGACCGCGCCCTCCTCGGCGCGCGGGTCCTCCCCGGAGAGCGCCGCGAGGAGCTCCTGCTGGCCGTTGCCCGACACGCCGGCGATGCCGGCGATCTCGCCCTGGCGCACCTCGAGCGAGATGCCCTCGAGCGGCACCGCGAAGCGATCGAAGCGCGCGAGGTGGAGGTCCCGGACCTCGAGCGCGAGGTCGCCGAGCTTCGCGGGCTTCTTCTCGATGCGGGGCGGCTCGGCGCCGATCATGAGGCGCGAGAGGCTGGCGGTCGTCTCCTGCGAGGGGTCGCAGGTCGCGACGACCTTCCCGCCGCGGAGCACCGTGCAGCGGTGGCAGAGCGCGCGGATCTCGTCCAGCTTGTGGGAGATGTAGAGGATCGAGACGCCGCCGGCGGCGAGCCTGCGCAGCGTGACGAAGAGCTTCTCGACGGCCTGGGGGGTGAGCACCGAGGTCGGCTCGTCGAGGATGAGGAGCTTCGGGTCGGCGAGGAGCGCCCGCACGATCTCGACCCGCTGCCGCTCGCCCACCGACAGCACGTGCACCGGCTTCGCGGGATCGAGGTCGAGGCCGTACTGGGCGGCCTTCTCCTCGATGCCCTTCACCACCGCCTCGAGCGGCACCTTGCGGGAGAGCCCGAGCCAGACGTTCTCGGCGACCGTGAGCGTGTCGAAGAGCGAGAAGTGCTGGAACACCATCGCGATGCCGAGCGCGCGCGCCTCGTGCGGGCTCTTGATCTGGACCGGCCGGCCCTCCCAGCGGAGCTCCCCGGCGTCGGGGTGGACCGCGCCGTAGACGATCTTCATCAGCGTCGACTTGCCCGCCCCGTTCTCGCCGAGGATGGCCTGGATCTCGCCCGGCGCGACGGTGAGCGAGACCTCGTCGTTCGCGGCGAGGTCGCCGTAACGCTTCGTGACGCCCAGGAGCTCGAGGCGGGGAGCCGACATCGGGGAGCGCGTTCTACCTCAACTACTTCGTGCCGTGCTTGATCGGGGAGACGAACCGGTAGTCGATGTCCCAGGGGAAGTAGATCCACTTCTCCTGCTTGAACTCCTTCACGAACGTGTCGACGATCGGCCTCCCCTGCGGCTTCGCGTAGAGCGTCGCGAAGTGGGCCTTCGGGAGCTTCTTGCGGACCGCGGCCGCGGTCTTGCCGGTGTCGACGAGGTCGTCGATGAGGAGCCAGCCCTCGCCGTCGCCCTCGACGCCCTTCAGCCAGCGCAGCTCGCCCTGCTGCTGCTCGGCGCCGCCACCCTCGCCGGCCCCGTAGGAGACGATGCAGACCGTGTCGATGAGCCGGATCTCGAGCTCGCGCGCGACGAGCGCCGCCGGGACGAGCCCGCCGCGGGTGATCGCGATGATGCCCTTCCACTCGCCGAGGCCGTGCAGCACGCGGGAGAGGTAGCGGGCGTCCCGGTGCAGCTCGGGCCAGGAGATGACGATCTCGTCCTTGTAGGGTGAGCCCGAAACGCCCTCGCCCGCCTCGCCAGCGGCCGCCTCGTCCTGCCCGGAGGAGCCGCCGGCGGTCGGGTCGTTCGACCGTTGCGCCATGGACCCTTCTAGGCACTCCGTCTGACACCGACACCCGTCTCGGCCTGCGGCCTTTCGTCACGCTCCCGGGGTCCGCCAACACGAGGCTTTTCTCCGCTCGGTGTAGGTGGGCGTGGGGCGTGCGCCTGCCCCGTATCCTATGTAAGTATTTGAATTGAAAGGGCTTTCAACCCGATGGCGGGTTGCGAGGGCCTGCCCCCCTGCACCATGGTGCGGTGTCAGGAGCGCCGGGGGCATCCACTTCGCCCGGCCCCGAAGGCCCGAACACATGAACGCCCGCCACGCCGCCAAGCTCGCCCTCCCGCTCGCCCTCGTGACGGCCTGCGGCATGCGCCCGGCGGCGCCCTCCCCCGCCGGCGCCGGCCCGGCGCCGATCGCGCAGGCCGCCCCGGCGAGCGCGAACGCCGCGAACACCGCGGTCACCTGGTCGGTGACCGGCGGCGGCACCGTCGACGCGACCGGCAAGTACACCGCCCCGGCGGCCGCGGGCGTCTACACGGTCGTGGCGAAGAGCGTGCAGGACACGACGAAGACCGGCCAGGCGCAGGTGAACGTCGTGACCGGCGGCGGCGGGGGCAGCTTCGACCTCGGCGCCGAGCGCGGCACGACCTGGAAGCCCGGCGTCACGCTCAACGGCGGCATCCCGGACCGGACCACGGTCTGCGCGACGGTGAACGCCTCGACCTACGGCAACGGCGCCCAGGAGGCCTCGAACGGCATCGAGGCCGCCATCGCCGCCTGCCCCGCCGGCCAGGTCGTGCAGCTCTCCGCGGGCACGTTCCTCGTCAACAACTACATCCTCGTGAACAAGGGCATCACGCTGCGCGGCGCGGGCGCGGGCCAGACCATCCTGCAGAAGACGAACGGCGCGAAGGCCTGGCAGGACGCCGCGGCCGACTACCAGCCGATCATCATCGTCGGCGCGGAGCGCTGGGGCGGCCCCGACGACGCCACCTCGACGAACCTCACCGCGGACGCGGTGAAGGGCGCGTTCACCGTCACGGTCGCCTCCGCCTCCGGCCTCGCGGCGGGCCAGTACGTGCTCCTCGACGAGCTCTCGGGGGCGCAGTGGATGACCGACCCGCTCGGCCGCGGGAAGATCTGGGCGTCGCCCGACTGGCGCGTGACCTGGGGGCTGCACAACCCGTCCCAGGGGACCGACGACCCGCTCACCGCCACCACGCCCACCGGCGGCGACGCCGCCTCCTGGTTCTGCCGGCGCGATCGCCCCACCAACGAGATCAAGGAGATCGCGAGCGTCAGCGGCAACACCATCACCTTCACGACGCCGATCCACATCTCCTACCGCACGAGCCACACCGCCCAGATCACCCGGTACACCGGGGCGAGCGCCCACGTGAAGAACGTGGGCATCGAGAAGCTCACCGTGACCGGCGGCTCCGACGGCGCGCTGCGCTTCGAGCGCGCGGCGATGTCCTGGGCGCGGAACGTCGAGGTCACGATGTGGCTCGGCGAGGGCGTCGCGATCAACAACTCGTTCCGGGTGGAGCTCCGCGACTCCTACCTGCACGACGGCGCCTGGCCGTCGCCGGGCGGCGCGGGCTACGCCATCAGCTTCGCGAACGCCTCGTCCGAGATCCTCGTCGAGAACAACATCTCGATGATG
Organism: Anaeromyxobacter sp.; assembly: GCA_046351695.1. GTDB lineage: Bacteria > Myxococcota > Myxococcia > Myxococcales > Anaeromyxobacteraceae > Anaeromyxobacter. The sequence continues at coordinate 245,244 of JAXLYA010000010.1, forward strand.
GCGAACAAGGTCATGGTGGCGCGCTGCTCCGGCGCGGGCTCGGTCTTCGGCTACAACTACGTCGACGACGGCTTCATCGCCTACTCGGAGGGCTGGGTCGAGGTCGGCCTCAACGCCTCGCACATGGTCGGGCCGCACCACGTGCTCTTCGAGGGCAACATGGGCTGGAACTTCGACAGCGACAAGACGCACGGCTCGTCGGTGCTCCACACCATCTTCCGCAACTGGCTCAAGGGCTCCCGCAAGTCCTTCGTCAACGGCTCGACCGGCCACACCATCGACGACTACGCGCAGGGCGGCAACGGCCCACGCCGCGCCGCCGGCGCCGCCGCGTACTCCTACGGCATGAGCTTCGTCGGCAACGTGCTCGGCGAGCAGGGCAAGATGGCGGGCTGGGTCTACGAGGCGAACCACGCCGGCGGCATGGACGACAAGACCATCTGGCTGCTCGGCTGGGACGACTGGAGCCCGCAGCCCTACGACGCGACCGTCATCACGACGACGCTCCGCTCCGGCAACTGGGACTGGCTGCAGGCGAAGCAGACGTGGCACGACGGCACGCCCGGCGCGCTGCCGAACTCGATGTACCTCGCCGCGAAGCCCGCCTTCTTCGGCGCGAACACCTGGCCGTGGGTCGATCCCACGACCGGCGTGACCTACACGCTGCCGGCGAAGGCCCGCTACGACGCCGGGACGCCGAACGTGGTCCCGTAGCCCGGGCCGCGGCGCCCCGGCCCGCCCGGGCCGGGGCCAGGAAGCTCAGCGCACGTCGTTCGGCGTGCCCGCCTCGAGCCGCGCCCGCGCCGGGAGGACCCCGGTCTTGCCGGTCGCCGGGTCCACCCACGGCCACGGCGCCGCGCCGAAGAACGGCGGCTTCGCCGCGAGGTAGAGCGAGTCGGGGAGCGGCCCCGGCACGCCCTGCTCCCAGGACTGCTTCTGCTGGAGCCAGTCCCAGTTGCCCGCGCGCAGCGCGGTGGCGGCGACGCTCGGGTCCCAGGGCTGCGGCGACGCGTCGTCCCAGCCGAGGAGCCAGATGCTCGGCTTCCCCATGGCGTTCCGGCCGGTGCCCTCGTAGACCCAGCCGTCCATCTTCCCCGGCTCGCCGAGCACGTTCCCCACGTAGTTCATGCCGTAGGTGTACGCGCCCGCCCCGGCGCAGCGCTTCGGGCCGTTGCGCTTCGAGGCCGCGTCGTCGACGACGTTCCGGGTCTGCGGGTTCGTGAACGGCCGGCGCACGCCGCGCAGCCAGTTGCGGAAGACCGTCATCCGGGTCGACGACCCGTGGGTCTTGTCGCTGTCGAAGTTGAAGCCCTCGTTCCCCTCGAAGAGGACGTGGTGCGGGCCGGCCATGTGCGACGCGTTGAGCCCCACCTCGATCCAGCCCTCGCTGCCGAGGATGAAGCCGCCGTCGGCGTAGCAGTACGCGACGACCGAGCCGGCGCCGGCCGAGCGCGCCACCATGACCTTGTTCGCGTGCACGAGGATGTCGTTCTCGACGAGCACCTCGGCGGAGCCGTTGGAGAGCGAGAGCGCGTACCCCGCGCCGCCCGGCGACGACCAGGCGCCGTCGTGCACGTAGGAGTCGCGGATCTCGACGCGGAACCCGTGCGTCACCGCGATGCCCTCGCCGATCCAGCGGCTCACCTCGACGTTGCGCGCCCAGGACCGGGCCGCGGCCTCGAAGCGCAGCGCGCCGTCCGAGCCGCCGAGGAGCGTGAGCGCCTCCACGCCGGCGCCCCGCACGTGCACGTTGTCCCCGGTGAAGCGCACGAGCTCGGCGCCGCGCTCGACGCGGTAGTCGGAGTGGAGCGGCGTCGTGAAGGTGACCGCGTCGCCCGCGACGCTCGCGACCTCCTTCACCTCGCCGACGGGCCGGTCGCGCCTGGAGAACCAGGCGGCGGCGGGCCCGCCGGTCGGCGTCGTCGCCTCGAGCGGATCGTCGGCGCTCCAGCGCGGGTCGTGGAGCTGCCAGGTCACGCGCCAGTCGGGAGACGCCCAGACCTTGCCGCGGCCGAGCGGGTCGGGCATCCAGCGCGCGCCGGAGCGCTCGTCGAGGAGCACGATGTCGCCGGCCTTCACGCCCTGCAGGCCCGCGACGCGGATCGCGCTCGCGCCCTTCGCACCGTCCGCCAGGAGCGGCCGGGCGGTCGCCTCGTCCGGCTTCGTCCACCGGCTCGGGCCGACGATGACGAGCGGCTGGGCGTCCTTCGGCTGGTAGCTCAGCATGACCGCGCCGTCGGTCTTCTCGAGGGTGGTCTTGCCCGCCCCCGCGCCGCGCAGCGTGATGGCCTTGCCGATCCGGACGAGGTGGTTGACGACGAACCGCCCCGCGCCGAGCTGCACGACCTGGCCCTCCGGGCAGCGGTCCACGGCCGCCTGGATCGCGGCCGCCGCGTCCTCGGCGCCGGCGGGCGGCGCCACCGTGGCGCACACCTTCGTCCGGACCGGGATCCCGCCGTCGTAGGTGACCCCCGGCCGCCAGACCGTCCGCCGAGACGCGGGGATGACGTCCTTCCCGGCGCCCGGGTTGCCGAGCGGGAACGCGGCCACCACGGCCGGGTCGGGGGCGGCCTTCGCGGTGGTGGGGCGGCAGGCCGCCGCGAGGGCTGCGGCGACGGCCAGGGCCGCCACGGGGGAGAGGGCGAGGTTCGGGCGCAAGGGGGACCTCCGGAGGCGCCGAGTCTACAGCACGTCAGGAGGCCTACCCGGCCGTCTCCGCTATTGATTTCGAGCGCCGGGTCGGGTACGAACCGCGCTCCATGGCCGAGACGACGAAGACCAAGACCACCAAGACGAAGAAGTCGGCGCCGAAGGCGAAGGCCGCCGGCAAGAAGACCTGCACCGTCGCCGGGTGCAAGCGCGCCTACCGTGCGAAGGGGCTCTGCTTCTTCCACTACAAGAAGTGGCGCCGCGGCGAGCTCGAGGGCCGTCCGACCCGCTGGATCGGCGTCTGCTCGAAGGCCGAGTGCAAGAAGAAGGTCGCCGAGCACGGCCTCTGCCAGGAGCACTTCGAGGCCTGGAAGAAGAGCCGCAAGAAGAACCAGGCGAAGGCCGCGGCCGAGGCCGCGCCGGCCGCCTAGAGGCAGCCCCATGCGCTTCGCCGTCCTCCTGGCCGCCGCGCTCGCGGTGGCAGGGCCCGCGTCCGCCCAGGCCCCGCAGCCCGGCTCCATCCCCACCGCCGCGCCCGCCCAGGAGGTCCGCCGCGTCGGGTTCCTCCTGCGCATGGTGCTCGACGTCGGCGGCGACCAGCTCGGGACGGTCAACTACAGCGACGGCTCGAAGGCGAAGCTCCGCGCCGGCCAGCTCGGCACGTTCGCCGCCGGCTTCCTGTACCGGGCCGAGGCGCCGTGGGCCCTCGAGGCGACGTTCGGCTACAAGTTCGACCAGGCGAACGCCTCGAACGGATCGGTGAAGTTCACCCGCCTGCCGGTCGACGTGATCGCCTCCTATGCGCTCGACCGTCACCGCTTCGGCGCCGGCCCGACCGTCCACCTCTCGCCGAAGTACAGCTGCACGCTCGGCGCGACCGCGTGCCAGGGCGTCAGCGAGGTCGAGTTCGACACCGCGGTGGGTGGCATCGCGCAGTACGCCTTCCAGCTGCCCCGCGGCTCCTCCGGCTACGAGCTCGGCGCGCGCTTCACGTACGTGAAGTACAAGGCCGCCGGCGCCACCGCGGAGCTCGACGGGAAGTCGTTCGGGTTCTTCTTCGGCGGGTGGCTCTGAGCCCGGCAGCTGCGGGCGGCGTGCGCCGCCAGCTCACGCTCTTCGTCCCCGCGCCCGCGGCGGCGCCGCTCGAGGCGCTCCGGCGGACGGTCGATCCCGTCCAGCACGGGCTCATCGCGGCGCACGTCACGCTCTGCCGCGAGGACGAACTCGACGCGCTCGAGGCCGTCCGGGAACGCCTGCGCGCCCACCGGGCCGGGCCGATCGACCTCGCCTTCGGCCCGGTCGAGGTCTTCCACGGCCACGGGCTCCTCCTCCCCTGCGTCGGGGGCCGGGAGGCCTACCGGGCGCTCCGCAAGGCCGTGCTCGACGTGGCCGAGCCCCCGGATTCCTCTCCCCACGTCACGCTCGCGCACCCGCGGAACCCGCGCGCGCCGGGGAACGCGCTCCTCGCGACGCCCGGGCTGCCGCGCGCGCTCTCGGTGCGGTTCCAGGCGGTCCACCTCGTCGAGCAGGTGGACGGCGGGCCGTGGCGGGAGCTGGAGCAGTTCGCGCTCTAGCCCATCCCCGCCAGCGCCCTCGCGAGGTCGCGCACGCGGTAGGGCTTCTGCACGAACGCGACCGCGCCCGCGTCGAGGACCTCCTGGGCGGCGCCGTCGCGGTCGAAGCCGCTCGAGATCACGACCCGAAGCTCCGGCCGGAGCGCCCGCAGCCTGCGGAACGCCTCGGCGCCGGCCATCCCCGGCATCGAGAGGTCGAGCACCACGGCCGCGAGCGGGCCGGGGTTCGCGGCGAGCCAGTCGAGCGCCTCCTGTCCGCCGCCCACGGTCACCGGCTCGTAGCCGAGCGACTCGAGCACGCGCGCCCCGGCGCGCCGCACCGCCTCCTCGTCGTCGACGACGAGCACGCGGCCGTGGCCCCGCGGCGCCGGGGCCTCGACGGCGTCCCTCGCCGCCTCCGGGCCGGACGCCAGCGGCAGGCGCACGCGGAACCGCGTCCCCACGCCGGGCGTGCTCTCCACCTTCACGCCGCCGCCGTGCACCTTCAGGATGCCGTACACCGTCGAGAGGCCGAGCCCGGTCCCCTTGCCCTCGGACTTCGTGGTGAAGAAGGGATCGAAGATCCGCTCGAGGTGCTCCGGCGGGATGCCGACGCCCGTGTCGGAGACCTCGAGCACGAGCGACCGCGCGGCGGCGTCCACCGAGGTCTCGAGCGCGAGCGTGCCGCCCGAGGGCATCGCGTCGCGCGCGTTCACGGCGAGGTTGAGGATCACCTGCTGCAGCTGCCCGGGATCGCCCCGCACGGTGGAGGGCTGGGCGTGGAGGCGCGCCTCGACGCGGATGGACTTGTCGAGCGTGCGCGAGAGCAGCGTGACGACCTCCCGCACCACGAGGTGGAGGTCGACGGTCTCCTCGCGCCGCGGGCCCATGCGCGCGAACGCGAGGAGCTGGCGGGTGAGCTCCGCCGCGCGGGTCGCCGCCTTCGAGATGGTGGTGGCGGCCTCCTCCTCCAGCGTGCCCGGCTTCGCCTCCTCGCGCAGGAGCTCCGAGTAGCTGAGGATGCCCACGAGCAGGTTGTTGAAGTCGTGGGCGACTCCGCCGGCGAGGAGCCCCACCGCCTCGAGCTTCTGCGACTGCCGATGCGCCTCCTCGGCGCGGCGCTGCGCCTCGTGCGCCTCCCTGAGCTCGGCCGTGCGGGCGTCCACCTCCCGGCGCAGGATCCCGGGCAGCGCGAGGACCCGGTAGGCGAGCAGCGCCGCGAGGAGCGCGAGCAGGACCGCGCCGATGACGAGCCCCACCGTCACGCCGCCGCCCCAGCCGGCACGCGGCTCGACCGCGAGCCGCCAGGCCTGCCCCGAGATCGCGAGCTCCACGGTCACCGGATCTCGCAGCGGCTGGCTGCCCGGGGCCGTGGTGTGGAGGAGCTCGTCGGCCGCGCCGGCGTTCACCCGCACGAGCTGGAAGTCGTAGCCCGCGGGCGACAGCTGGGTGAGGTGGCTCCGCTCGAGCAGCACCTCCTCGCGCACGATCGCGCTCACGAGCCCCCAGAAGCGATCGCCGGCCGGGCCCGGAATCCAGACCGGCACGCGGACGGCGAGCGCTTCGCCGCCCTGCAGGAGGCGGAACGGCCCGTAGACGAGGGGCCGGCGCTCGTCGCGCGCCCGGCGCGCGAACGGGCCGTGGACCGGGTGCTCGAGCAGCTGGAGCCCGAGGGCGCGCTCGTTGCCCGCGAGCGGCCAGGAGCGGCGGATGACGCCGTCGGGGGCGAGCTGGAGGATGGCGCCGCTGCCGGTGAGGACGAGGAGGCGGCGCGCCACCCCGTCGAGCTCCGCCTCGGAGGCGCCCTCGGCGACCATCGCGGCGAGCGCACCGGCGGCGAGGAGGGACCGCGAGAACTCCTGCTCGACCGCGACCGCCGCCGCGCGGGCGAGCTCGAGGGCCGCCGCGCGCCGCTCCCCCCGGTCGATGCTCCCCGCCTGGTGCAGCACCGCCGACCCCGCGGCCAGGGCCACGAGGAAGACGAGCACGGCGGTGAGGAGCGCGCCTCGTTGCATCGGTCGACGGTCTCCGCGTCGAGCGCGGTCAATGACGCATTCTGGACCGTTCCGCCTCATCCGGGTAGGGCGCCTTCGGGGAGGGTCGGGGCCACTCCGAGCCCTGCACGATCCCGGGGGCGTCGGGTCCCACTCAGCCGTCGACCGAACCTGGGAGAGACCGGATGGCGCCACGAGAGACCTCGAGCCGGGCGGCGGCGGTGTGCGCCCTGCTCCTGCTGGCGGCGAGCGTGATCACCGCGTGCGGCGAGCGCGGCGTCGCCGCGCAGCACGACGGCCTCGCCCGGCCGGAGGGGCTCTCCTACCCCTCCCCGTACGCCGTCGCAGCCGGCACGCCCTTCGCGCCGGTGCTGCCCGCGGTCGTGGGCCGGGTGACGCGGTACTCGGTGGAGCCGGCCCTCCCGGACGGCGTCGTGCTCGATCCGGAGACCGGCGCGATCGGCGGCGCGCCGTCCTCGACCTCTCCCGCGACGCGGTACACCGTCGTCGCGAGCAACGCCGCGGGCACCGCCCGGTTCGAGTGGGAGCTCGAGGTCATCGCGCTCGTGCCCTCGGCCGGCGCCGACCGGACGGTGACGCTCGGCGACTTCGTCGCGCTCGACGGCACCGCGAGCACGAGTTCCACCGGCCGGGCCCTGCGGTACGAGTGGACCCTCGCCGAGTCGCCGGCCGGCAGCGACGCGGTCCCGACCGCGCCCGGCTCGCCGCGGCCGGTCCTCCACGCCGACCGGCTCGGGACCTTCGTCGCGACGCTGCGCGTGCGAGACGGCACGGCGCTGAGCGGCGCCGACCAGGTCACGGTCACGGTGTTGCCCGCCGAGGTGCGCGCGGTGGAGCCGCCGGCCCCCGGCAGCGCGCCGGTGCCGGCGTGCCGGGAGATCGTGACGCCGGGCGCCTACGTCCTCACCGCCGACCTCGCGCCGGGGCCGCGGGCGACGCCGTGCCTCTTCATCCACGACACGAGCGACGTCGTGCTCCACTGCGACGGCCACCGCCTCGCCGACGCCCCCGAGCGCACCGCCCCGGCGCTCGCCCTTCGCGACGTGGCGCGGGTGACGATCCGCGCCTGCGACGTCGAGACCGAGGACCTCCGGATCGAGGGCGCGCGCGACGTCCTCCTCACCGACGGCGCCGTGCGGCACCGGCTGGGCGTGGCGACGCAGCCCATCGCCTCCATCGATCGGGCCACCGGCCTCGCGCTCCGCCGGGTCGCCCTCTCGGACGTCCTCCTGCTCGTCCGGCGCTCGCAGGGCGTCGTGATCGCCGACAGCGCCTTCGAGAAGACGCGCGGGACCCCGGGGAGCCGGGGGTGTTCGTCGACCTGAAGCGGTCCCGCAGGCGTGCAGATCCTCGGAACCGGTTCGACGGCGGCTGGGACGGGACGCCGTTCACGCCGCCGCTGCCGCCCAGCGGCGAGCTCGACGATGCGATCGTGCTGGGCGACAGCTCGGACGTGGTGGTGCGGCACAACGTGATGCGCGACGTGTGGGACGTGGGCGTCGAGTGGGTCGGCCGGATCGACCGCGTGGTCGTCGAGGAGAACGTCATCGTGAACGCGGGCATCGCCGGGGTGGGCGGGTGGTACTGGGCGAGCGTCACGGACTCGACGTTCAGCCGGAACCTCGTCCTCCGCGCCGCCCGCATGTTCCAGGCCTACCGCACCTACGGCCTGCGCCCGGCGGGCTGGGACGCCGCCGACGCCCCCGCGGACGTCGCGGTCCAGTTCCGGGACAACGTCTTCGACGGCAACGTGCTGCGCGGCCAGGTGCTCCGCGAGTACACCGGCGGCGCGGTGACCCGCGCAGGCTTCGCGCCGATCACCGAGCAGATGGCCTTCAGCGGCGCGCTCTCGACCCTCCCCGGCGAGCGCGCGCCCACCGCGGCGGAGTTCGAGCTCACGGGCAACGTGTTCGCGCGGAACGACTTCGGCGCGGCCAGCCCCGGCCCGGAGCTCGGGTCCCTGCCCTTCGCGGGCCGGGTGGTGGACGGCGGCGACAACCGGTGCCGGGCGCCCGCGGGGAGCTACGCGCTCGCGTGCGGGCCGCCGCGGGGTGACGGCGGCGTCACACCCGCTCGCGGCGCCGCCTCCCGAACTCGGCGTCCTTCCACACGACGCCGTTCACGCGGATCTCGACCGCCTCGGGGAACACGCCGGTGATGGTCGCGAAGCCCTCGTGGACGACGACGAGGTGGTGGTGAAGCGCAGAGCGGCATCGCGGTTCCAGTCGTCGGCGTGGAGCGCCCTGGCTGCGGAACTCGATGTGGTGGCCGTGCGCGCTGCGGCGGCTGCGGCCGGGGAAGCAGCGGTAGTACTTCGCGCTGTAGCTGCGGGAACGATCTTCTTGGGCGGCATCGATCACCCGCCCAGACCTTCAGGAAGTGGTGATCCGCCAGCTTCACGAGGAAGACGCCATCAGGGTGCAGGATTGCCTGATCTGCGCTCGTGCTCGGGATCTTCCAGGAGCGCCGAGGAGGCCAGGAAGGCTATAGGGCGACCCGGCGAGGACCCACGCGCCGGAACAACTTCGACATGAACATCTGCGCATCGGCCTTCTGCTGCACCGCCTCCTTGAGCTCGACCACGGTCAGGGTCTCGGCCTGCTTCGCCAGCTCCAGGATCTCGTCCTGGGGGACCTCCTTCAGGAGGAGGAGCTTCGAGTAGGTGAGGCCCATCTCCTTCGCGACCCGGAGCTCGGGCTTCTCCCAGAGGTGCTTCTCGAGCGCGGCACGGGTCTCGATCGTGCGGGCGGGAACCCCGAGCCGCTCCGTCGCGTAGTGACGGAAGTCGACGAAGCCGGCCTCCTTGTGGATCCGGGCGCCCTTCACGACCGCCGAGCAGAACCCGATGAGATCCTCCCAGCTCTTGATCTCCTGGGAGAGCCCGACCACCGTCCCGTACAGATCCTCGTCGGTGGCGCCGTCGAAGGGGTCGAGCTCGAGGGCGGGGACCGGCACGACGGGCTCGAGGAACTCCCAGGAGGAGGTCTCCGCCTCGAGCTTCGCCTCGGCTGCGTCGCGCTTCGTCGGGACGTCGAGCGGGTTCAGCCTCCGGTCGACGGCGAGGTCCGCCCCCTTCACGTCCCAGGGGTCACCGGGGTGCTCGGAGAGGAACTCCTGCGCGAGCGCCTCGAGCTGGACGAACCGATGCGGGCTCTCGACGAGCTGACTGGCGAGGGCGAGCGCCTTGTGGACCCTCTCGCTGCCCGCATCCGAGATCGGCACGTCGAGCTCCAGCCAGGGCTCCTCGGCCAGGTCGGCGGTGACGGATTCCTCGAACGCGAGGGCCTCCTTATTCTCCTCTCCCGCGACCTCCTCCTTCTCCTCTGCAGCAGCCTCCTCCGGCGGCGGCTTGCTCTCCCCAAGCGCCTTCCGCTCCTTCAGCGCCCGCTTCACCTCCTGCCTGAGCCGGCGCACCGGCAGCTCCGCAGCGCGCTCGACCCACAGCGCCTCGTCGTCTGCGGGCGTGACCGGCAGCACCGCGAGCGCCGCGGACGGGCTCACCGTCCCCGCGTGCACCGCGGCCTTGAGGAGCGGCCGGGTGCGGAGCTCCCTCGAGAGCTGGACCTCCACCTGCGCCGCGCGGCGGCGGGTGCCGAGGAGGTTCTCGGCGAAGTCGCCGAGGTTCGAGAAGCCCATCCGGCCGATCCGGTGACCCTCCGTGAACCTGGCCAGCACCTCGGCGCGGCTGAGCCGCAGGGCCCGGAGCATGCGGGAGCCCTGGGCCAGAGCCCTTTCGTACTTCTCGAGCCCGCCGTCGCCGCGCGCCCAGAGCTCGCGCAGCTCGAGGAGCGTGAAGGACGGGAGGTCCCACCGGGGCGCGCGGAGATCCCAGCGATCGCCGAGCGGGTCGCGGCGGGCGATGTCGTTCGAGGCGGCACCCGCCGGGTCGTCACCCGGAGTGATCTCCGGGGCCGTCTCGCCGACGAGCTCGCTGGCCGCGCACGCGTCCATGCCCGCGATCCTGCCACCACGGTCTGACAGTGGAACCGCACGATCCGGCTGGGGCTCAGGGCTGATCTGAGGCTCAGGACCGTCTGATCCGCGGACCTACCGGACGAACGGCGGACCTCGGAACGGCGGACCTCTGGGGCGGGGAGGGCCAGGGGGCGTCCATCGGAGGCCGTCCCTCGTCTTCGCCGCCGCCTTGCGGCGGCTACGCTCGGGACGGACGGAAATGGAGCCTGCGGACGTGCGGCCTGGGGAACCCTGCACGCAGATGTCTGCGCCGCCGCCCCGGCCCGCACGCGACACGCAGATGTCTGCGCCGGAACCCGGGCCGACCGGCCGCCCTACCCGACCGAGTGGTGCGCCCGGAGCTCGGGGGCGGCGGGCTCGGTGGAGGCGATCCGGGACTTTTAGCGGGCGGGGAGGACGGGACCAGCTCACCCCTCCACCACGAGCTCCAGCAACCCCACCGCCGTCTCCGCGTGCACGTCGAGCACCGGCGTCTTCCCCGCCACCGCCGCCTCGGTCCAGAACGCGCCGGCGCGCTTCGTGAGCCCGTCGCCGATCTGCAGCGCGCCGACGACGGACGAGGCCTCGATCCGGGCCGGGGTGGCGCCGGGGACCGCCACCCGCACCGCGGCGACGCCCGCGTCGAGCCGCGCCCTCGCGTCCCGCGCGAGCGCGCCGCCGAAGTGGGCCGTGCAGCGCGCGGCCCCGCCCGCCACGACGAGCTCCGCGAAGCCCGCGTTGCACAGGTTGCGCAGCTCGATGGAGGCGGCGCCGGCCTCCACGCGCAGCTGGCCGAGCCCGGCGGGGCACGGGCGCGAGAAGTCGAGGCGCAGCCTCCCCGCGGCCTGGCGGATCACGAGCCGGGTCAGCGGCAGCCCGCCGAGGTCGAGCGTCACGTCGGAGGCGCCCGAGTCGAGCTCGAGCGCGAACGGACGGGCCCCGCCGAGCGCGAGGTCGAAGGCCGGCGTCCCGCCGGAGAGGAGGTCGAACGTCCGGGCGAGCTCGTACCGCTGCGAGACGGTGACCTTGCCGCCGTCCACCGCGACCGTCGGCGGGATGGCGCCCGAGGGCTCGTCGTACGTGCCGCTCACGAGGAGGGGGCCCTCCCCCGCCGCCGCACGGAGCCGGCAGGCCGCGACCGCGAGCCGGAGCACGACCGGCTCGGCGGAGGGGAAAGGTGCTTCGAGGCGTGGAGGCGTGGTCATGATGGAGCTCCCTGGGCGGCGGAACGCGGAGAAGGAGAACTTACTCCCGCCGGCCCTTCGGGGTCTCCGCCGCCCACCGGGTTGCGGCCTCCCGCCGCGCTCGCCATGGGAGGGACGCCTCCGTCCGAGAACGGAGGCGTTCCAACGGAAGGAGCACCACATGAAGAACGTCGTCCGTGCCCTCGCCGCCCTGGCCGTCGTCGCGCTCGCGACCCCGGCCCTCGCCTGCGACGGCGCCAAGAAGGAGACCACCGCCTCCGTCGAGAAGCAGAAGAAGGAGGCCAGGGAGAAGAAGGAGCAGGCGGTGAAGACCGCCCAGGCGCAGCCGAAGCCGGCCGCGCAGCGGCAGAACTAGGTCCGCGCGTCATCAGGGGGCCGCGCCCGGCGCCGCCGGGGCGGCCCCACCCTTGTTCGGGTCCGCGCCACGGTCGAGCAGCATCGTGGCCACCTCGACCTTCCCGCCGTCAGAGCACGACCCACGTGGCCGCGGCCGCGCGCGTGACGGTCTTCATGCTGCCCTCCCGAGGTGCACGGCGAGCATTTCCCGCACAGGCCGGGTCCACAAGGGGCGCGGATGCCCCGGGCGGGCGCGCCCCTGCCCTCCTAGACTCTCGCGATGGCCGACCCCCTCCCCGCCGCCGCACCCGCCTCCGCGCGCGAGGCCGACGCCGACGAGGCGGAGCGCCGCTGGCTCGCCGAGGTCCACCAGCACACCGCCCCGCAGCTCACCCTGCGGGCCGCTCTCATGGGCTGCGTGCTCGGCGCGGTGATGGCGCTCTCGAACCTGTACGTCTTCCTCAAGACCGGCTGGAGCCTGGGCGTCACCATCACCGCCTGCATCCTCGCCTGGGCGTTCTTCCGCGCCGTGCAGGCCGCGCGGCTCACCCGCCGTCCCTTCGGTCCGCTCGAGAACAACGCGATGGCGTCGGTGGCGTCGTCGGCCGGCTACATGACCGGCGGCGGGAACATGTCCGCCCTCGGCGCGCTCGTGATCCTCACCGGCTTCCGCCCCGACGCCGTACCGCTCATCGCCTGGTTCGCCACCATCGCGGCGCTGGGCGTCTTCGTCGCCATCCCGGTGAAGCGGCAGCTCGTGAACCGGGAGCGGCTCCCGTTCCCGACCGGCACCGCGACCGCCGAGACCATCCGGGCGCTGCACGGCGAGAAGGCCACCGGTCAGGCCCGGCTCCTCGGGTGGTCCGGGGTCCTCGGCGCCGTCGTCGCGTGGCTCAAGGAGGCGCCCGCCGCGTGGACGCCGCTCCACCTCCCCGCGAGCTTCAGCCTCCCGATGAAGCTCGGCGGCCAGCCGCTCGTGAAGTGGGGGCTCGCGATGGACGGCTCGCTCCTGATGGTCGGCGCGGGCGCGCTCGTCTCGTTCCGGACCGGCTGGTCGATGCTGCTCGGCGCGCTCGTCGCCTACGGCGTGCTCGCGCCCTGGATGGTCGCGGAGGGGGTCATCCCGGCCGTCACCTACAAGGCGATCGTGCAGTGGACGCTCTGGGGCGCCGCCGCGATGCTGGTCGCGGCGAACCTCGTCACCTTCGCGCTCGGCTGGCGGCACATCGCGGCCTCCTTCACGGGGCTCGGCCGCGCGGTGCGCGGGGGCGGCGCCGAGGATCCGCTCGCGCGGGTCGAGGCGCCCACGGCCTGGTTCGTCGCCGGCTTCCTCGTGCTCGGGCCGATCATCGTCGTCCTCATGAACCGGCTCTTCGGCATCCCGCTCTGGGTGGCGGCGCTCACGCTGCCCCTCGGGGTCGTGCTGGGCTTCCTCGCGGCGCGCATCACCGGGGAGACCGACACGACCCCCACGAAGGCGTTCGGTCCGCTGACCCAGCTCCTCTACGGCGGGCTCGTGCCGGGCCAGCTCGTGCCGAACGTCATGGGCGCGAACGTGACCGGCGGCGTCGGGCTGCACGCCGCCGACCTCCTCACCGACCTCAAGACCGGGTACCTCCTCGGCGCGCGCCCGCGGCCGCAGCTGTACGCGCAGCTCCTCGGGACGGTGGTCGGCGCGGCGGCGATCGTGCCGGTGTTCGACCTCCTCGTGCCCGACGCCTCCGTGCTCGGCGGCGAGCGCTTCCCGGCGCCCTCCTCGCAGCTCTGGGCCGGTGTCTCGCGGGTGCTGTCGGCCGGGCTCGAGGGGCTGCACCCGACGGCGCGGACCGCGGCCGTGGTGGGCGCGCTCCTCGGCGTCGCGCTCGCGCTCGCGGAGGCGTGGCTCCCGAGGCGCTGGCGGGCCTTCGTGCCGTCGCCCTCCGGGCTCGGCCTCGCGGCGGTCATCCCGGGGCCGAGCTCGGTCGCGATGTTCGTCGGCGCGTCGCTCGCGGAGTGGCTCCGCCAGCGCCGCCCCGCCCTCGCCGAGCGCACCGTGCTGCCGGTGGCGTCCGGGCTCATCGCCGGCGAGAGCCTGCTCGGGATCGTGCTCGGGGTCGCGATCGCGCTCGGGCTGGGCGGCGCGACGTGACGCGGGTCCGTCCGCCCTTCGACAGGCTCAGGGCGAACGGACTCCAGCGCCTACCGCGGCTTCCCGCCGCCGCCGCCCGGGGGCCGGCCGCGACCGGGACCGCCGGGGCCGCGCCGATCCTTGCGGTCGTCCTTGAGCGAGTCCATCGAGAACCCGCCGCTCTTCGGCGCGCCCTTCGAGCCGCCGCCACCACCCCCGCCACCCCCGCCACCGCCACCGCCGCGCCCGCCGCCGCGGCCGCCGCGCTCCCGCTTCGGCTCGGTGACCTGGCGCATGGACGACGGCGCGTGGTCGACGAGGTACTGGAAGCCGTTCAGCGTGGTGGCGCCGGGCACGGGCTCCTCCGGCCCGAACACGCGCACGAGGCGCACGTCATCGATCTTGCGGCCGGCCACCTCGACCGCGTCGCGCAGGCGCGCGAGCCGGTCGCCGGAGACGCCGGTCGCGGCGGTCACCGCGGCGTCGAGCGCGGCCTTCACGGCCTCGGACTCGCCCGTCGCGGCCGGAGCGGCCGGCGCCGCCTCGGCCGGAGCAGCCGCCCCCTCGGCGGGGGCCGCGGCCTCGGGGGCCGGCTCCGTCTTCGGGGCCTCCTCCTTCGGGAGGGAGCGCTTCGCCTCGGCGAGGGCCGCCGCCGCCTTCCTGATCGTGATGCCGCTGAGCTCCGTGAGGGTCTTCATGCCTCTCTCGTACACGCATCCGGGCCCGGCGGAAAGCCTCGCGACGCGGCCGGCCGAGAGGGCGGGCCTCAGCGTCGCTTTCCTATTTTCTGGATCCCCCGCCCCGCGCCCGCCACTAGGTCGAACCCCGAGGTCCAACGAACCGGAGGACGAGCCATGGAGATCGAGGTGCGAGCGATGGGCATGCCGGTCACCGAGGGGATGCGGGCGCACGTGGAGCGCAGGCTCGCCTTCGCGCTGGACCGCTTCGGACGGCGGGTCGCGCGGGTGACGGTCCGGGTGACCGACGTGAACGGCCCCCGCGGCGGGCCGGACAAGGCCTGCCGGGTGGACGCCGCGCTCGAGAACGGGCGCCGCGTCCACATCGACGAGCGCGATCTCGACGCGTACGCCGCCATCGACCGCGCGGCGCACCGGCTCGGGCACACGGTCGCGCGGCGGCTGGAGCGCTGAGGGCGCGCGTCCTTCGACTACGGCCCGCCTCCGGCGGGCCTACGCTCAGGATGAGCGGGGGAGCTTCAGCTGCCGCTCGAGCGCCTTCGCGCCCGCGAGGAGCAGCTCGACCTCGCGCTGGCTCGGCTCCGCCCGGGCGAGCAGCCGCCGGAAGTCCGCGAGCACCTGCTCCGGGTTCTGCGGGTTCGTGAACCCGGCGGCGCCGAGCATGGCCTGCAGCCGGGCCCAGAGCGCCTCCACGGTCGCGTGGCGGGCGGGCTCCGGCGCGGGCCCGGCGGGCAGCGCGGCCGGCGCACCCGCGATCTCATAGGCCACGACCGCCACCGCCTGGGCGAGGTTCATCGAGTCGTAGGCGGACGAGGTCGGGATGGTGCAGACGGCCTGGCAGAGCTCGAGCTCGGCGTCGGAGAGGCCGCGCCGCTCCTCCCCGAAGACGACCGCCACCTCCCCCGTGAGGCTCCGCCGCGCCACCTCCGCGGCGAGCTCCCGGGGGTGCAGGCGCGGCCGGCCGGGCAGCGTCCGCGACGTCGTACCGCAGGTCCAGGTGGCGGGGCCGAGGGCTGCCGCGAGGTCGGGGTGGACCTCGGCGCCCTCGAGGAGGTCGGAGGCGTGCCGGGCGGTCGTGCGGGCCCGGTCCATCACGTCGTCCCCGGCGGAGCGATCGGCCCCGGACCGGGGCGCCCCCGCCCAGGACGGCGGGGCCACGATGGCGAGCCGGGCGAGGCCGAAGTTCTTCATCGCCCGGGCGGCCTGCCCGACGTTCTCGGCGCTCGAGGGCCGGTGGAGCACGAACCTCGTGTTCGAGAGGCCGGCGTTCGACGCACTCGTTTTTGACGGATCCATGGCGGTCAAGCCCGGTATAGCATCCCGCGCATGCTGAACGACGACGCCCTCCGCGCCCAGCTCCCGCACTGCCTCCGCCAGCTCGACCTGCCCGCCCTCGGCGAGCTCTACCGCGGCAAGGTCCGCGACAACTACTCCCGCGGCGACCGGATCGTGATGGTCACGACCGACCGCGTCTCCGCGTTCGACCACGTCCTCGGGACCATCCCGTTCAAGGGCGAGGTCCTCTCGCGCCTCACCTCCTTCTGGTTCGAGAAGGTGAAGGACATCGCCCCGACCCACCTCGTCGACGTGCCGGACCCGAGCGTGATGGTCGTGAAGCGCGCGAAGGCGCTGCCGGTCGAGATCGTGATCCGCGGCTACATCACCGGCTCGCTCTGGCGCGACTACCAGGCCGGGAAGGCCGGCGCGTACGGCATCTCGTGGCCGGCGGGCCTGAAGAAGGACCAGCGCTTCGACCAGGCGATCATCACCCCGTCCACGAAGGCGGAGTACGGCAAGCACGACGAGCCGATCAGCGAGGCCGAGATCCTGAAGCAGGGGCTCGTCGCGCCGGACGTCTGGAAGGAGGCGACCGCGGTCGCGCACCGGCTCTTCCAGCGCGGCCAGGAGTGGGCGAAGACCCGCGGCCTCATCCTCGTCGACACGAAGTACGAGATGGGGATCGCGGACGGGAAGCTCGTCGTCATCGACGAGATCCACACGCCCGACTCGTCCCGCTACTGGGTCGCCGACGGCTACGAGGAGCGGTTCCAGAAGGGCGTCGAGCAGCAGATGCTCGACAAGGAGAACATCCGGCAGTGGCTCATCACCGAGCACGGGTTCTCCGGCCACGGCACGCCGCCCGCGCTCACCGACGACGTCCGGGTGATGCTCGCGCGGACCTACCTGCAGCTCTTCGAGCGGCTGACCGGCCAGCCGTTCAACTCCGAGGTCGGCTCCGTCGCCTCCCGCATCGAGAAGAACCTGAAGGCGAAGGGGTACCTCTAGGGCCGTGCACCGCCTCGCCGGCCTCGCCGCGCTCGGCCTCGCGCTCGCCGCGCTCGGCGCCTGCGGCGGCGGCGCGAACGATCCCGGCCCGGGCACCACCGACCCGCTCGTCTACGGCGGGGACCGGCCGGTGCGCCTGCAGGTGCCGGCGTCGGTGGAGCCCGGCCAGAAGTACCCGCTCGTGCTGCTCCTGCACGGCTACGGCGCGATCGGCGTCTGGCAGCAGCTCTACTTCGGCCTCGGCACTTCCACGCTCCCCGGCGGCGCCTTCGTGCTCGCGCCGGACGGGACTCAGGACGCCTCGGGCTCGCGCTTCTGGCACGCGAACGACGTCTGCTGCGCGTTCGGCCCCGCCCAGCCGGACGACGTCGCCTACCTCGGCGGCCTCCTCGACGCCGTCGCCGCCGAGTGGCCCATCGACCCCTCGCGGGTCCTCGTCCTCGGCCACTCGAACGGGGCCTTCATGGCCTACCGGCTCGCGTGCGATCGCGCCGACCGCATCACGGCGATCGCCGGCCTCGCCGGCGCCGCGAGCTCGACCGACGGGTCCGGGTGCGCGCCGGTGAAGCCGGTGACCGTGCTGCACGTGCACGGCACCGCGGACCAGACCGTCGCCTACGGCGGCGGGGCGCTCCTCCCCGGCGGGCCGCTCTACCCGGGCGCGGTCGCCTCGACCGAGCAGTGGGCGTCCCACGACGGCTGCGGGACCACCTGGACGGCGGGCGCCGCGCGGGATCTGGTCTCGAACCTCGCGGGCGCGGAGAGCACGACCGCGGCCGCCGACGGCTGCCCCGCGGGCGTCGCCGTCGAGCGCTGGACGATGAACGGCGCGCCGCACGTCCCCGCGCTCGGCGCCGACTTCACGCCGCAGGTCCTCGGCTGGCTCGCGGCGCACCCGCGGCCGTGAACGCCGGCGTTCAGCCCACGTACCCGCCCGGCAGGAGCGCCGACCACCCGTCCTCGCGCGAGAGCGCGGCGGGCTTCACGTCCCCCGCGCGCCGGCCGCGCCTGCGGCAGGCCTCGTAGTACGCGGCCGCGGCGTCGCCCTCGACGACGTACACCCGCGGCGGCGCGAGCTGGCCGAGCCGGACGCAGTGCGCGTGGTGGAAGCTCTCGTCGAGCGCGGCCGCGAGGCGGGCGGCGAGCGGCCCGGCGCCGCCCGCGGGCACCGCGGCGCGGGCGAGGTACAGCGTGGTCGCGGGCGGGCTCCCGCTCGCGTCCGGCGCGAGGAACGCGAGTCCCGGGCCGAGGCCGAGCCCCGCGAGCACCCGGGCGGCGAAGCCCTCGTGCAGCTTCTCGCCGAAGCGGTCGAGGACGAGGTCCTCCTTGCCGAGGAACTCGAGGGTCGGCGTGCGCGCGAGGAACCCGGTGACCCGCACCCGGTCGAGGAGCCGGTACCGCCACAGCCCACCGCCGGTCGTCACGACCACGGAGCCCTCGTCGCCCTCGCGCCACCCTTCGAGCGGGACGAGCCCGCGCCCGGCGAGCTCGAGCTCGAGGAAGTGCGACCGCACCGCCGCGGGCCGCGCGCCGCCGAACGGGATGGACACCACCGCCTCGGTCGCGAGCAGCCCCTTCGCCTCGAGCGGCACGCCCGGCAGGAGCGCCTCGAGCGCCCGGGCCGGCGCCGCGGAGGGGCCGTCCGCCCAGGCCGAGACGAGGGCGAGGCGCGGCCAGACCGCGGGGAGGCCGCGGACGAGCGCGCGCTCCACCTCGCGGGCGCGCGCGGGTGCGGGGGCGAGCCGCGGGAGCGGCCCCGCGACGGGTGCGCCATCGCGCAGCGCGGCGAGGTGCGGACCCGGGTCGTCGCGCAGCGGCGCGAGGAGGAGGGAGAGGAAGGTCGGGCTCCAGACCGAGAGGAGCCGGAGCTCCCGCGCGCGCAGGAGGTGCTGCAGCGTCCGCGCGCGCCACGCGCCGAGGTCCTGCAGGTGCCGGACGGCGGAGGGGACCGCGAGCGTGCCCTCCACGAGCCGGCGCCCGGCCGCGCCGAGGTACTCGGCGTCGTCCTCGAAGCCGACGCGGGCGCCGCCCGGGGTGCGGCGCTCGCCCACCGCGGCCGGGCTCACCGACCAGTACGCGGGCCCGAGCGCGAGCGCGGGGCGGCGGAGCGTCATGTCGGCGAGCCAGGGCCGGAGCGCGCGCTGGAACTCGTCGCGGAGCGGGGCCGGGTACGGCACGAGCTTCGTCGCCGCCGCGCTGCCGCTCGAGGGCTGGAAGAGCGGGACCGGCGCCGCGCAGAGGACGTCCTCCTCGCCCGCGGCGGCCCGCTCGATCCACGGGAGGAGGCCGTCGTACGCGCGCGGCGGGACGCGCTCGAGGAACGCCTCCGGCGAGGCGCGCGGTCCGAGCCCGTGCTCGCGCAGGAAGGCGGCGCCCGCGTTCGCCGCGAGGAGGCGCCGGAGCACCCCGGCCTGCGCGCGCGCCGGGTCGCGGAGCGCGGCGCGGAACGCCCGCCACGCCGGGAGCATGGCGGCGAGGAGGGCGGCGTTCCCCGCGGCGGCGC
>JAXLYA010000011.1:0-228428 GCA_046351695.1 Anaeromyxobacter sp.
ATCGAGCCGGTCGCGGAGGGCCGCTGGCAGTGGCGCATCGGGCTCGATCGCGAACTGAAGGCGGAGCTCGACACGCTGAAGGGCTAACTCGCCCACAAGATCCCCGACGGCGACCCGCAGAAGGTGTTCGAGCAGATGCTCCACGACTCGCTCGAGAAGCACGGCAAGCGGCTCGGCTTCATCGCGCCGAAGCACCCGCGGGCGATCCCGGAGCAGGAGGCCACACCGGGCATCCGCCAGCGCGTGCCGCTCGGCGTCCGCCGCGCGGTGCTCGAGCGCGACGGGCACCGGTGCACCGAGATCTGCAACGGCGATACGGGTGCGAGCGCATCGATCGGCGGAGGGCCGAGGCGCGTCAGGAGCGCGAGGAGCGGAGGAAGGCGAAGGCCCTCGCTGTTCGCGCGCCGGAGTTGGCGGAGAGGGTCGATGACGGCGACCTCCCCCTTCCGCTCCCCCTCCTCGTGAAGGAGCCTGTCGCACACTGGCGCGCCGCCGTCCCGTACGCAGCGGCGGTCTGAAGTCTCTGCGGCGGGTGACGCTGGAGGCGGCGAGATGGCTCCGCCTCCTCCTTCGCTCCCCGCCGATCGGCGGTACACTGTGGGCGCGATGAACGGCGCGCCCGTCCCGAAGTTCGTGCAGGAGCTCGACACCCTCGTGCGGGCGCGCTACCCGCTCGTGTGGCTCGTCACCTGGGAGGAGCAGCGGCTGCTCGCGATCCTCGGGGAGCTCGCCGAGTCGCACGGGAAGGCGCTCCTCACCTGGACGGTGGGCAAGGGGTTCCGGCGGCCGCCGGGCGCGCGCACGCCGCCGCCGGAGGGCGCGGCGACGCCGCTCGAGGCGCTCCGCGCGGTCGAGGGGCTCCAGGAGCCGTCCCTGGTCGTGCTCCAGGACTTCCACCCGTTCCTGCAGGACCCCTCCGTCGTCCGCGGGCTGCGCGACCTCGGGCAGCAGCTGAAGGGCACCTTCACGACCGTCATCCTCCTCTCGCCCACGCTCGCGCTGCCGATCGAGCTCGAGAAGGACGTCTCCGTCCTCGACGTCCCGCTGCCGACCTACCGGGACCTCTTCCAGCTCCTCAAGGAGATCGTCGAGCTCGTCAGGAAGAACAAGCGGGCGGAGGTCGAGCTCACGAAGGACGACGCCGACCAGCTCCTCAAGGCGGCCCAGGGGCTCACCCTCACCGAGGCGGAGAACGCGTTCGCGAAGGCGATCGCGAAGGACGGCAAGCTCGACCGCGACGACGTCGAGCTCGTCCTCGAGGAGAAGCGCCAGGTCATCCGCAAGAGCGGGCTCCTCGAGTACTTCCCCGCCGACGCCTCGCTCGCCGACGTGGGCGGGCTCGGGCAGCTGAAGCGCTGGCTCGACCGGCGCGGCCACGCGTTCGGCGAGGCGGCGCGGAAGTTCGGGCTGCCGGAGCCGAAGGGGCTCCTCCTCCTCGGCGTGCAGGGCTGCGGGAAGAGCCTCACCGCGAAGGCCATCGCGGCGCAGTGGCGGCTGCCGCTCCTCCGGCTCGACCTCGGGCGCATCTTCAGCTCCTACATCGGCTCGTCGGAGGAGAACCTCCGCCGGGCGATCAAGGTCGCGGAGAGCGTCGCGCCGGTCGTGCTCTGGGTCGACGAGATCGAGAAGGGGCTCTCCGGCGCCGGCGGACCTGGCAACGCCGACTCCGGCGTGTCGGCGCGCGTCTTCGGCGGCCTCCTCACCTGGCTGCAGGAGAAGACGGCGCCCGTCTTCGTGGTCGCGACCGCCAACCAGATCCAGCACCTCCCGCCGGAGCTCCTGCGCAAGGGGCGCTTCGACGAGATCTTCTTCATCGACCTCCCCGGCGCGCCCGAGCGGCGGGAGATCCTCGAGATCCACCTCCAGAAGCGCGGCCGCGCGCCCACCCGCTTCGCGCTCGATCGCCTCGTCGGCGCCACCGAGGGCTTCAGCGGCGCCGAGCTCGAGCAGGTGGTGATCGCCGCCCTGCACGAGGCCTTCGCCGAGTCGAAGGAGCTCGAGCAGGGGCACCTCGAGCGCGCGGTGGTCGAGTCCCTGCCGCTCTCGGTCACGATGGCCGAGGAGATCCACCGGCTGCGCGCCTGGGCCAGCACCCGCACCCGCGCGGCCTCCGACGCCGAGGCGCCCGTCGTGCACTCCGCCGGAGGCGAGGGCTGAGCCGTGGCCGGCAAGCTGAAGCGCTTCCTGCACCTCGAGCGGCCCCGCGACCCGGACTCCGACGGGCCCGCGCCGACGGCCGACCACGGGCGCTTCGACGCGGTGGAGGGTCCTTCCTCGACACGGCCGTCCATCCCGAGCGTAGGCCCGCGCAGCGGGCCGGAGTCGAGGGACGCGGGCCGGTTCGGCCCCGACCGCGACCCCGGCCTCCAGCTCGAGGAGCGCGACCCCGCCGCCCGTCCCTTCCAGCGCTGCCCCGCGTGCGGGCGCGACCACGGCCTCCACGAGGCGGTCTGCGCCTGCGGCGCCCGGCTCGACACGCCCGAGGTCCAGGCCTGGAACGACCGGCTCTGGGCCGAACGCGCCGCGGAGGACGCGCGCCTCTCCGCCGAGGGCCAGGCCGCGCGGGAGCGGGCCCGGCGGGAGGCGGAGGAGCTCGCGAAGCTGAAGTACGAGATGGGCGTCGAGCTCGCGCGCCAGGTCGGCGACCGCGAGCGGCGCCGGCTCGGCATGGACGGCGGCCTCGACGGCGGCCTCGACCCCTCCGCCGGCAGCGCCGGCAGCGAGCCGATCTGGAACTGGCTCGTGGAGAGGTTCCCGGCCGCGCACCGGCTCACGATCACCATCGGGCTCGGCGTCGCCTGGCTCGCGCTCCTCGCCGGCGGGCTGCTCGCGCGGCGGGCCGGCGTGGTGCTGGCCGCGATCGTGATCCTGCTCGCGCTGGTCGTCCCGCCGCGCCTCTGGACCCGGCGCACGCGGCGCGGGCCCTTCGGACGCTGGGGAAGCTGGGACTGACCCGCATGGCCCACCGCCTCCGGCCCGCTGCCTTCGCCCTCGCCCTCGCCCTCGTCCCGGCCGCCGCGCGCGCCCAGCCGGCCGCCGACCCTGCCCGTCCCGCCGCCGACGCGGCGCGTCCGTCCGCGGGCACCGTCGTCTGCCTCGCGTGTGCGGGCGTGCTCCTCGGCGAGCGGTCGATCCGCTACGCCTCCGATCGGCCCGCGCCTGCGTGCGGCGTCCTCGCCGAGCCCGTCGAGCTGCGCGCGGGGGCGGGCTCGCTCGCGGCCGGGACCGCGGTCGCGTTCACGCGCGCCGACGGCGGCATGCTCCGGGTGCGGACCGCCGCGGGCGACGCGGGCCTCGCGCCCGCGGGGAGCGTGAGGGCGGGCGCGGGCCCGGGCTGCGAGCCGTTGCCCGCGGAGCCGGTCGCGCTCCGGCGGACCGCGAACGTGGTCGCCGACGTGGTGGCGGAGCTCGCCCCCGGCGCGCGGGTCACCTACGGCGCGACGGCCGTGCCGGGCTGGCTCTGGGTGAAGGGGCCCGCCGGGCAGGAGGGCTTCGTGCCCGCCGCCGCCGTGAGGGCCGACGGCGAGGCGGCGGCCGTGGGCGCGCGGTCCAGGGTGGTGGCGGACCTGCGGCTCGGCGCCGTCGCACCATTCGCCGGCCCGCTCGACGGCTGGGGCCGACCGGCCACGGCCGAGCTCGGCGTGGGCTTCGCCGCGACCGAGCACCTGCGCCTCGAGGCGTCGTTCGCGTGGCGGGCCCGCCTCTCCGGCACCCACGCAGACCTCGGTGACGGCGGGCAGCGGGTCCTGCGGGGCTCGCTCCGGGTCCAACCGCTCATGGCGCGCGCACGCCTGCTCGCCCGCACCGGTGCGGCGGAGCTCTCGGGCTTCGTCGGCCTCGGGGCCGGGTTCGCCTCGTGGGAGGCCACCCGGGCACCCTTGCCGTTCGCGCAGCCCGCCAGTTCGAGCGGGAGCCCGACCGTCCTCCTCTACGAGGCCGGCCTCGCCGTCGCGGTGCCGCTCTCTCCCCGGACGCGCCTCGGCGTCGAGCTGCGCTCGACCCTGGGGGACGTGCGCGTCGACGGACCGAACGTCCCCGTCGACGCGCTCGGCCTGCTCCTCGGGCTCTCGGCGGACCTGTAGTCCGCCGGACCTTACGGCCGCTCCACGTAGAACTGCACCACCACGAACGGCGGGGCCGCGCCCAGCTGCGCCTCGTACGTGAAGAGCCCCCACTTGAACTGCTTCGACGGCACGTTGGAGCCGGTGGGCAGCCCGCCCACGCTGCCCCCGAAGATCGTCCCGTCGGTGGACGAGACCTTGTACTCCTCGCCGTACTGGAACCCCGCGCTCACCCCGAGCTTGACGCCGCCCGCGCCCGCCTCGGCCTCGACCTTCGCCTCGAGCTCGAACTTCGTCCCCGTCCCCTTCGTGTTCTCGATGCTCATCTCGATGTCGCGGGCCGTGGCGCCGCCACCGACGTCCTCCATGTAGGTCGACTTCATGGACTGCCCGTGCGGAGCGGACGCCATGAGCGCGGACGCCTCCGCCGAGGTCGGGTACGTGAACGGGTCACCCGCCGTCGAGCCGCCCAGCACCTCCGGGCCGAGGTCGGGTGCGTCGCCGTTCTTGGCGTTGTACGTGGCGACGTCGATGGAGTTGATCACCGGCTGCCGCGGCAGGTTCACGGTGAGGAGCTTGCCGACCTTCTGCGGGTCGGTCGAGGAGACCACCTCGTAGTAGTAGACGTCGTAGGGGATCGCGGTGAAGAAGACGGTGTCCTCCTGGTATGCGCGCCAGGTGTGGGTCTCGGTGATCGTCCGCGACTCGGTCGCCGTCCAGTCGAACTTCGACTCGAACGACGCCTTGATGGACACGTCCCAGAGGTCGAAGATCCCCTCCGACTCGTACGACACGGAGAAGCCCAGCGAGTAGCCCATCGAGGACGAGCTCTCCGTGCTGCTGCCCTTGAGGTAGCCGATCGAGGTCTCGCCGCTCATGTCCACACCGGTCCAGAACGGGCTCGCGGCGAGCAGCGCGATGGGGTGCGGATCGGTGAACAGCGTCTCGGACCCGACGAACTTCACGCCGAGGCTGTCGCCGTCGAAGTCGCCGACCGCGACGACCGGGTAGTAGGCGCCCGAGTCCCAGATGTCGACGTGGCCCTTGCCCGTCCACTGGCCGGCGGTGTTGAAGCCGAGCCAGTAGACCTCGTACCAGGAGTCGGTCACGAACAGGAGATCGGCCTTGCCGTCTCCGTCGACGTCGCCGACGACCCCGTTCGAGTCGTACGCGTAGCCCAGCCAGGCGTTCGGCAGGTTGCCGAGCGGGCTCGGGTGCCAGAGGTCGAGGCCGCGGTTGGTCATGCTCCAGGAGAGGCCGCCGGCCTTCGGCGTCGCGCGCACGTCGAACATGGCGTTGAGGAGCACGACCTCGTTGTGCTTGCGGAAGGTGCCTTGATCGCTGGCACCGTCGAAGTCGGCGACGAAGATCGGCGGGGCGAGGTCTCGCCCGGCCCGCGCCGGGACCTGGGCCCACTTCGGGGCGAGGGCGTGGGCGAGCGCCTTGGCGTCCTGATCCCAGAACGTGTCGAGCACGAAGAGGTAGTAGATCTGCTCGTTCTCCTGCATGCCCCCGAACACGACCTCGTTGAGCCCGTCGCCGTCGACGTCACCCACCGCGACGTTGGCGCAGCGGAGGGTCTTCGTCTGGGCCAGCGTCGGGTCGGTGACGGCGAGGGCCCCGTGCTCGACCTCGGTGAGCTCCGTGCCCTCGAGGATCTGGTAGCTCGCCGTGCCCCTCCACCAGTTGCTCTTCAGGATCGCGCTCTCCACGATCACGACCTCGTCCCGGCCGTCGTTGTCGACGTCTCCCGCCGCCGCGCGCAGGAAGCGGTAGGCGGTGTCGCTGGCGACGACGTGCGGGATCGACTTGAGCAGGGCGTAGCTCCGCGAGGCGTCCCCGAGCAGGAACACCCAGCCGTCGAACGTGACCACCGTCTCCTTCTTCCCGTTCCCGTCCAGATCGCCGGTGGCGACGCTGAAGTTCTGCATGTAGTCCTGGGACGGGTCGGGGTACTGGTCGAGATCGGCCTGCTGGAACGTGCGCACCTGGGTCTCGTGGAGCACCGCGTACCCCGCCGCGGTCTTCTGGACGAACCTCACCATCAGCACGTACGAATTCGCGGCCGTGCCGGGCGCGCGGTAGGCGACGACGAGCTCCTCCCTCCCTGCGTCGTCGCCGTCCACGTCGCCCGCCGCCGCGGCCTTCGGCATCTGGAGCCAGGCGTCCTCCGTCCCGAGGGCGGCCGGAACCAGCTTCGTCGCGCCGTCCGGCCAGTCGTAGAACGCGTGGACCTTCGGAGCCGGGATGGACGTATCCGCGTTGTGCGTGCGTACGCCCGCGACGAACAGCTCGTCGCGCTTCATGAGCGTGGTGCGGCCGCGGAGGGTCGGATGGTACGTCGTCGGGACCGCCTGCCCGCCGGCGTTGGTCCGCAGGCCGACGTCGGTGTTGATGCCCAGCTCCTGGAGCATCTTGTTGTGGGCCTCGTTGCCGGTCGGTGAAGGTTGCTGGTCGCCGGCGCCGCCGCCGCCACCGCAGGACACGAGCAGGGATACCGCCAGACCGCAGATCAAGGCGCGCTTCATGGGGGAGCCTCCCGTTGCGAGTCGCAGCCAGGGAACGGCCCATCACGCGCACCTTGACGATGCGTCTCACACCCTGCGCGAGGGGTTGCCCCGCGCAGGTGCGGCTGCCTGCACGGCGTCCGTCCGATCCGCGGGAGCTTGCGCGGGCGCGGCATTCTGCCCGGGACGCGGCGCGCCGGCGATGCGCCCTCGCGGCGCCGGCCGGCGTGGGCGAGGCCCGCCTGGCGGCCTCAGCCGACGAGCGCCTCGCGCAGCCGCTGCTGGCGCGCGCCGAGATCGGCGGCCGGGTGGCCCAGGATGGCGCGGAGCGCGTCGTCGGAGAGCGTCGCGCCGGCGGCGGCGCCCTCGAGCCACAGCTCGACGGCCTTGCGGCGCCAGAGCGCCTCGCCGAGGTCGCCCTGGTCGTGGGCGAGGTCGGCCCGGGCCCAGACGACCTGCGCGATGGCGTCGATCTTCTCGGACGCGACGAGCTGCTTCGCGATGACCCCGGCGTCGAGGGCGGCGACCACCTTCAGGTCGAGCCCGATGAGGCTCGACGCCGCGGTCTCGACCTCCTGCACCGCCTGCTCGGTCATCCCCTGCTTGCGGAGCCCCAGGGCCCGGGCGAGCACCCGGGCCAGGTCCTGCACCATCTTCAGGATGAGATCGCGCTCGAGCACCGGCCCACCGTACGGATCAAATGGGCGGCGTCAAGGCGGCCGGACCGCGGTCACGTCCGAGCCGCTCTGGACGGGCCGGGAGCGAAACCTTTGCGCGGCGGTCCTGCTTGAAAAAGGCGCATCGACGGGCGATCTTGCGCGGCTGCGTGGCCTGTCAGGCTGCGCACCCCACGAGGAGATCCCGTGCCCGAGCTCGCCGACGCCCGCACCGAGAAGGCCATCGACACGCTGCGCTTCCTGGCGGCCGACGCCGTCCAGAAGGCGAACAGCGGCCACCCCGGCATGCCGATGGGCGCCGCGGACATGGCGCACGTCCTCTGGACGCGCCACCTGCGCTACGACCCCGCGCAGCCGCGCTGGCTCGGGCGCGACCGCTTCCTGCTCTCGGCCGGCCACGGCTCGATGCTGCTCTACGGGCTCCTCCACCTCGCGGGCTTCGACTGCACGCTCGACGACCTGAAGGCCTTCCGGCAGCTCGGCTCGCGCACCGCGGGCCACCCGGAGTTCGGCCACCTGCCCGGCGTCGAGATCACGAGCGGCCCGCTCGGCCAGGGGTTCGCGAACGGCGTCGGCTTCGCGCTCGGCCAGGCGATGCTCTCGGCCCGGCTCGGCGCCGGCAATCCGGTCGAGGACGTGTTCGTCTACGCGATCGTCTCGGACGGCGACCTCATGGAGGGCGTCGCCGCGGAGGCCGCCAGCCTCGCCGGGCACCTCTCGCTCGGCCGCCTCGTCTACCTGTACGACGACAACGAGATCACCATCGACGGCAAGACCTCGCTCGCGTTCGGCGAGGACGTCACGAAGCGGTTCGAGGCCTACGGCTGGCACGTGCAGGCGGTCAACGGCCGCGACCACGCCGCCATCGACGCGGCGATCACGGCCGCGAAGGCCGACCCCCGCCCGTCGCTCATCCGCGTGAAGACCACCATCGGCTTCGGCGCTCCGAACAAGGCCGGGAAGTCCTCCGCGCACGGCGCCCCGCTCGGCGAGGAGGAGCTCGCCGCGGCGAAGAAGGCGCGCGGCTGGCCCGTCGAGCCGCGGTTCCTCGTGCCAGACGAGGTGAAGGCGCTCTGGGCCGAGGTGATGAAGGAGAAGGAGAGCCACCTCGCGGCCTGGACCGCGAAGCGCGACGCCTGGCGCCGGGAGGCGCCGGAGCAGGCGGCGCTGCTCGACGTGCACCAGGAGCGCTGGGTGCCGCAGGCGATCCTCGAGCGCGCCCTCGAGGGCGCGGCGGGCGCCGAGGCGACCCGCAAGCTCTCCTCGGCGATCCTCCAGAAGCTCGCGCCGGTCGTGCCCGAGCTCGTGGGCGGCTCGGCCGACCTCGCCGAGTCGAACCTCACCGACCTGAAGGGCGGCGGCTCCGTCCAGAAGGGCAAGTTCGACGGCCGCAACATCCACTTCGGCATCCGCGAGCACGCGATGGGCGCCATCGCGAACGGCCTCGCCTACGACGGCCTCTTCATCCCGTTCGTCGCGACCTTCCTCCAGTTCGCCGACTACATGCGCCCGGCGGTCCGCCTCGCGGCGCTCGCGAAGCTCCAGGCGATCTACGTCTGGACGCACGACACCATCTTCCTCGGCGAGGACGGCCCGACCCATCAGCCCGTCGAGCACCTCACCGCGCTGCGCGCGATCCCGGAGCTGCACGTGGTCCGGCCCGCCGACGGCGAGGAGACCGCGCTCGCCTGGGCGCACGCGCTCACCCGCAAGCACGGCCCCACCGCGCTCATCCTCTCGCGCCAGAAGATCCCGGCCGTGACCAAGAAGGCGCCGTTCGAGCCCAACGCCGCGATGAGCCGCGGCGCGTACGTGGTCGACGCCCCGGACGACGCGACCTTCACGGTGCTCGCCACCGGCTCCGAGCTCCCGCTCGCGCAGGCCGCGCTCGCGAAGCTCGCCGCGCAGGGCAAGCACGGCCGGCTCGTGTCGGTCCCGTGCCTGACCTGCTTCCTCGCGCAGCCCGCCGGCGTGCGCGAGGGGCTCGTGCCGAGCGCGCTCCCGACCGCGGCCGTCGAGGCGGCCCGCGGCACCGAGTGGTGGCAGCTCGTCGGCAAGGACGGCTGCGTGATCGGCATCGAGGGCTTCGGCGCGAGCGCGCCGGAGAAGGCGCTCGCCGAGCACTTCGGCTTCACCCCGGACAAGGTCGCCGAGCGGCTCGGCGCCTGGCTGGCGCACCGGTAGCGCGACGGGGCGGGTGCACCGTGCGGCTCGCGCTCGTCTCGGACATCCACGGCAACCTCCCGGCGCTCGAGGCCGTGGAGGCGGACCTCGCCGGCCGGGCGGTCGACGCGGTGCTGAACCTCGGCGACAGCCTCTCCGGCCCGCTGCTCCCGCTCGAGACGGCGCGCCACCTCATGGCGACCGGCTGGCTGCACCTCGCCGGCAACCACGAGCGCCAGCTCCTGGGCGACCCGGCGCGGATGGGGCTCTCCGACGCCTACGCCCGCGCGCGCCTCGGCGACGCGGAGCTCGCCTGGATCGCCGGGCTCTCGCCGCGGGCCGGGTACGCGCCGGGCATCCTGCTCTGCCACGGCACGCCGGCGAGCGACCTCGTCTACCTGCTCGAGACGGTCGAGCGGACGGGCCTGAGGGCGGCGACGGCGGACGAGGTCGAGGCCCGGCTCGGCGACGCGGACGCCGGGCTCGTCGCCTGCGGCCACAGCCACGTGCCGCGGGCCGTTCGCGCGCGGCGCGGCGCGCTCGTGGTGAACCCGGGCAGCGTCGGGCTGCAGGCCTACGACGACGGCAACCCGCACCCGCACGTCGTCGAGAACGGCTCGCCCGACGCGCGGTACGCGATCGTCGAGGCGGTGGCGGGGGGCTGGCGCGCGGAGCTCGTGAGCGTGCCGTACGACCACGCCGCGATGGCGGCGCTGGCGCGGGAGCGCGGGCGCGAGGACTGGGCGCGGGCGCTCGCGACGGGCTACGTGCGGACCTGAGGGGCTGCGCTGCGGGGCGGTGCGCGACGGAGGACCCGTCGACGCGGCCCCCGGACGCCGGCCTCACGCGGGCGTCCAGGGGGACCAACGAAGCTTCGAAGGCTAGCGGAGGACCGCGGCGGCCTGCGTGGTCGCCTGCGGCTGCGCGGTCGGGGTCACCGGGCGCGGCTCGATGCGCTCGCCCTTGGCGAGCATCTTGAGCGAGAGGGCGAGGAGGCTGGCGAGCAGCTCGCCGGAGCCCGGGACGTCGAGCTTGCGGTAGATGCGCTTGCGGCGGGCGCGGATGGTCTCGGGCGACACGCCGGCGGCGGCCGCGGAGTCCTTGCAGGCGAAGCCCTGGGCGATGCGCAGCACCTCGGCGCGCTCGGCGGGCGTGAGGGTCGTGCCCTCCATGAACTTGGCGGCGAACGGCGTGAGGATCTCGATATCGATCTGGGCCATCTGGTGTCCTTCCCCGGTAAAGGTCCCCAACCCGTCCAAGGCAAGTGGGGCCGCGTTTCGCCGCTTCAGGTTCCGCCCGAGTCCAACGCGGGTCACGCAAGCTCTGCGTCGTCACCCTGCCCGGGACGTCCTGTCATCGGCGAGGAGCACGATAATGATGCCCGTCCAGGTTGACACCCCCTCGGTCCATCAATTTTCGTTTACCACGTTTTTACATGAGTTTTCCGGGCACCGATCCCGGCCGGGGAGCGAAGATTTTTCGCAAGAGCCCGTAAGTGTGCATTTATCTCGCCCCCCGATTCGGCTCCGTCCTCGTGGCTCCGCTTCACCATTGGTTGAAGAGATCGGGCGCGCCCCGAAACCCGATCGCGGCCTTCGGTCCCGCGAAGGATCTCTCCAGACGGGTCGTTCGGAGTGCAGCGTCACCCGGGCGGAGCGCGACGGACTGGCGCGGCCCCTCCGGGAGCGCCCGCACCGCCGGTCCGTCCGCGCGGCTCACCTGGGCCGGCCGTCACCCTGTGTGAATGTCTCCGGCCAGCCTGCGAGCGCCGGCCTCCGGGCCTCGGCCTCGGCGGCGAGCGCGTCCCAGTCGAGGGGCATGGCGAGCAGGTTCCCCGCCGGCTCGACGCCGGGCGGCACCGGCACGCCGGTGCGCAGCGGGAGCAGCCCTGGCACGCGTGCGACGAGCAGGCGCTCTCCCTCCGGCCCCGCGAGCCACGCCGCGAGGGCCCGGGCGGCCGGGCCCGCACCGGGCAGGACGACGAGCGCGGTCGGCAGCACGACGGCGCCCCGCCCGCGCTGGTCCGGCCAGATCACCCTCAGCCCGCTGGCCCCCGCCGCCGCGGCAGCGGCCTCCCGCGAGCTCGCGAGTCCCACGTCCGCGGCGCCGGCCAGGAGGAGCGCGCGCACCTCGTCGTCGCTGCCGGCGAGCACCGGCCCGTTCGCGGCCAGCCCCCCGAGGAAGCGGTCGACCGCCCGCGCGCCGTGCGCGAGCGCGAGCGCGGCGACGGTCGAGGGTCCCTGCCCCCGCGCGAGCGGCGCCAGCGCGACGCGGCCGCGCAGCCGGGGATCGGCGAGCTGCGGCATGCCCTGCGGCTCGAACGGCAGCTTCGCCCCCGGCCGGACGAGCAGGACGCGGGTCCGCGCGCCGAGCGGCGCGAAGCGGGCCTTCGGGTCGAGGTGCCGCGCGGGGACGCCCTCCGCCGCGGGGGCGCTGCCCACCGCAGCGCGCTCCCCGAGCGCGAGCGCCGTGACCGGATCGGCGAGCCACGCGAGCTCGGCGTCCTCGGGGCGCGCGGCCGGCGCGACCTGCGCCAGGCGGGACCAGGCGGCGGCGGCGCCGAGCGCCCCCTCGTGGAGATCGGCGGCCACGTGCACGCGTACGACCGGGAGGTCGGGCGGGCGGGTGCAGGCCGAGAACAGCACGGCGCACAGGAGGACCCCCGAGGCCGTTCGTCCCGGGTCCCGAGCCTGTCGAGGGATCGAAGGACGGACGATCGCGCCCATGACGCCTCCTACCCGATGACGATGCGTTCCTTGCGCTTCGGGGGATCGCCGGCGAGCGCCTGGTCGCCCCCCGCGCCCCGGGCGCGGGTGAGCGCGCCGGACGCCCGCTTCACGAGGCTCGCGAAGGAGATCTGTCCGTCACCGTCTCCGTCGTGGGTGGCGATCCCGGCGCTCGCGGTCAGCGGCAGCGCTCCGGCGAGGTTCCGGATCCGGGACACGATCCGCCCGGCGACGACGAGCGCGCCGGCCCGGTCGGTGTGCGGCAGGAGCGCGACGAGGCGGTCGTCCGGGAACGGGACCACCATGTCGATGTCGCGGAGCGCACCGGCCACCGTGCCGAGCACGCTCGCGAGCGTGGTCTGCCGGTCCGACGCGGTGAGCTCGGCCGCGCGCTCCGGCCAGCCGTCGAGCGCCACGATCGCGATCGAGACCGGCAGCTTGTAGCGCCGCGACCGCTTCACCTCGAGGACGATGAGCCGCTTCAGGAGCTCGAGCCCCTGGTTGCCGCCCGCCGGTTGCGCCGCCGGGCCGGCGGACGCCTCGGCGTCGGGCCCGCCGCGGCCGTTCGCGGTCGCCGCGGCCGCGTCGGCGGCGAGATCGGCGACCGGCGGCGGCGGGGCCGGGGGACGCGCCGCGAGCTCCCGGTCGCCGAAGGCGAGGCGCGCCTCGCGGAGCCGCAGCGCGAGGCGCACGATCCCGGCGACCGCGGGGAGCGTCAGCGGGCCGACCAGGCTGCCGTCGGCGCTCGCGGCGCCCGGGCCCGCGCCGGTGGCGTCGTCGTCGTCGTAGAACAGCGCGACGATGGGGAGGTCGGGGTGCGCGGCCCGCATCGCCGCGATGAGCGCGTCGCCCGGGCCGGCGCCGTGGACGATCGCGGCGTCGTGCTCGGGCGCGAGCCGCGTCGCCGCCTGCGAGAGCGGGACCGCGTCGACGTGCGCGCCGGCGAGCGCGGCGCCGCGCTCGACGACCTCGACGACGGCCTTGCCGTCCTCGGCGAGCAGAATGCGGGGTACCATCCGGCGCGGTAATGTAGCATCCCTCCGTGGCGAACCCCGGACGCATCGCGCTCGCGCAGATCGACACGACGGTCGGTGACTTCTCCGGCAACGCGGCGCGCATCCGCGCCGCGACCGAGCGGGCCCGCGCCGCCGGCGCGGGCGTCGTCGTCTTCCCGGAGCTCACGCTCTGCGGCTACCCCCCGCGGGACTTCCTCGACCAGCCCGAGTTCGTGGAGGCCGCGCGGCGGACCCTGGCCGAGCTCGCCGCGCCCGCCGAGTGGTCACGCGACGTCGCGATCGCGGTCGGGTTCCCGGAGCCCGTCCCGGGCGGGCCGCCGCCGGGCCTCTACAACTCGGTCGCCTTCCTCGAGGGCGGGCGGGTCGCCCAGGTGGGGCGGAAGTCCCTCCTGCCGACCTACGACGTCTTCGACGAGACGCGCTACTTCCTCCCCGCGCCGGTCTCGACCGCGGCCGACGCCGAGTCGGTGGGCATGCGGGTCGGGCTCTCGGTGTGCGAGGACGTCTGGAACGACAAGCGGTTCTGGGACCGGCCGCGCTACGCGCGCGATCCCATCGGCGAGCTCGTGCAGGCGGGCGCCGGCGTCATCGTGAACCTGTCGGCCTCGCCGTACGCGATCGGCAAGCCCGCGCTGCGCGAGCGGATGCTCGCCGCGGCCGCGCGCGACCACGGCGCGCCCATCGCCTACGTGAACCAGGTCGGCGGCAACGACGCGCTCCTCTTCGACGGCGGCTCGCTCCTCGTCGGGAAGGACGGCGCCATCCTCGCGCGCGCGCCGCTCTTCGAGGAGGCGATCGTCGTCGCCTCGACCGACGGCTCGGGCGAGGTGCAGGTGCTCGACCTCGAGGGCCGCCCGTTGCCGGCGGCCACGCCCGCCCCGGAGGACCCCGTCGCCGACGAGGTGCTCCGGGCGCTCGTCCTGGGCGTGCGCGACTACGTGAGGAAGTGCGGCTTCAAGAGCGCGGTCGTCGGGCTCTCCGGCGGCATCGACTCGGCGCTCACCGCGGTCATCGCGGCGGAGGCCCTCGGGCCGCAGCAGGTGCTCGGCGTCGCGATGCCGTCACGCTACTCGTCCGGCCACTCCCGCGAGGACGCGGCGCTCCTCGCCCGCGCCCTCGGCATCCGGTTCATGGAGGTGCCGATCGAGCCGATGCACGCCGCGTTCATGGCGCAGCTCGAGGTCTCCCGCGGGAAGGCCCTCGGCGACCTCGCCGAGCAGAACGTCCAGGCGCGGGTGCGCGGGCAGATCCTCATGGCGCTCTCGAACGACACGGGCGGCCTCGTGCTCTCGACCGGCAACAAGAGCGAGCTCGCGGTCGGCTACTGCACGCTCTACGGCGACATGGCGGGCGGCCTCGCGGTCATCGGCGACGTGCCGAAGACGCTCGTGTACCGGGTCTCCCGCGCCGCGAACGCGCGGGCGCGGCGCCAGCTCATCCCCGAGCGCACGTTCACGAAGCCGCCCTCGGCCGAGCTGAAGCCCGGCCAGGTGGACCAGGACTCCTTGCCCCCGTACGACGTCCTCGACGACATCCTCGAGGCGTATGTCGAGCAGCGCCTGCCGGCGGCCGAGATCGTCGCCCGCGGCCACGACGAGGCGACGGTGCGGCGGGTGCTGCGGATGGTGGTCGGGAGCGAGTACAAGCGCCGCCAGGCGGCGCCGGTGCTCAAGGTCTCCGAGAAGGCGTTCGGCGAGGGGCGGCGGCTGCCGATCGCCCACGGGTGGCGCTACTAGCCCGATTTCCGTTCATCCCGAGCGTAGGTCCGCCGGAGGCGGGCCGAAGTCGAGGGACCGAACGTCCCGTTGATCACCATCACGGAGGCGAGGATGAACGCGCCGGCGAGGAAGTGCACCGGCAACAGCCGCTCGCCCGCGAGCCAGACCCCGAGCGCGACCGCGACGAGCGGGTTCACGAAGACGTGCGTCGCCACCTGCGCGGGCTTCACCTTCGTGAGCAGCCACGTGAAGCAGCCGAACGCCAGGATCGACCCGAAGGTCACGAGGTAGGCGAGCGCCCAGAGCGAGCGGTGGGAGGCGCCGTGCGCGAGCAGCACCGCCGGCTCCCCCCGCAGCGCGCTCCCGATCGCCAGGAGCAGCCCGCCCGCGGCCATCTGCAGCCCGGCGCGGAGCATCGGGTCCGAGGGCTGGTCGAGCCGCTGCGAGACCACGACGCCGATCGACCACGAGATCGAGGCGCCCAGGAAGAGCAGGCTCGGGCCCACGGGCGCGTGCCCGTCCGCGCCTCCGGTCCCGAGGAACAGCACCGCCACGCCGAGGAGGCCGAGCGCGCCGCCGACGAGGGTCTTCCGGGTCAGCGGGTGACCGGGGAGGAGCAGGCTCGAGAGCACCGCGATGATGGGCACCTCGGTCGCGATGATGATCGAGCCGAGGCCGGAGGGCAGGTACGGCGCCGCGGTGCAGACCATGGCGTGGTTGCCGAGGAAGAAGAGCCCGCCGAGCACGAAGGCGTTCCGCCACTGGCGCCCGGTGACGGCCCGGAGCGCGCGCCAGCGCACCGCGAGGAGGACGAGGCCGGAGACCAGGAACCGGATCGCCGGCATGGCGAAGGCGGGGATCGTCTCGACCGCGACCTTGATGCCGAGGAAGGTCGAGCCCCACACGAGGTAGAGCACCGCGAAGGCGAACACGAGCGCGGCGCGGTCCCTCGACTTCGACCGCTCATCCCGAGCGTAGGGCCCGCGAAGCGGGCCCGGAGTCGAGGGACGCTCGGGATGGGCGGTCAGCACTTCCCCGTTCGCCCCGAGCGTCTCCGCCGCCCTGCGGCGGCGGAGACGAGGGGCGGAAGTGACCGGGGACGTTCCCGTGCTTGACATCTCGTCGCTCACTTTGTAACAATACAATCTGTTGATCGAGTTGATACAGAAATACTTGGACGGCGGCCCCGCCGTCAAGGTCGCCTCTGGGCTCGAGGCGCTCGTGCGCTCGGGCCGCGTCCCGCCCGAGGCGCTCCTCCCCCCCGTCCGGGAGCTCGCGGCGGGGCTCGGCATCTCTCCGGGCACCGCCGCCTCCGCGTACCGCCTGCTCGCCCAGCGCGGCGTGGTCCGCGCCGACGGCCGGCGCGGCACCCGCGTGCTCGCGCCCCCGGCGCGCCGCGAGTGGGTCGACGCCGAGGCCCCCGCCGGCGCGCTCGACCTGCGCTCCGCGAGCCCGGACCCGGCGCTGCTCCCGGACCTGAAGCGCCTCCTGACCGGGCTCGACCCCGCCCCGGGTGGCTACGACGGCGACCACCTCCTCCCGGAGCTCCGGCGGCGCTCGCGCGCGGCCTTCGAGGAGGACGGCGTCGAGGGCGGCGAGCTCATGGCCACCGCGGGCGCGATCCCGGCGATCCACGGCGCGCTGCGCGCGAATCTCGCCCCCGGCGACCGGGTGGCGGTCGAGGACCCCGGCTTCAACGAGCACCACGCCTGCGTGGAGGCGCTCGGGCTCGAGCCGGTGCCCGTCGCCGTGGACGACGAGGGCGTGCGCGCCGAGGCGCTCACCGGCGCGCTGCGCGCCGGGGCCCGCGCGGTGATCCTGACGGTCCGCTGCCAGAGCCCCACCGGCGCGGCGCTCTCGCCCGCGCGCGCGGCCGCGGTCCGCAAGGTCCTCGCCGCGCACGCCGACGTCGCGGTCCTCGTCGACGACTACCTCAGCCTCCTCTCCCCGGCGCCCTACGAGGACGTGATCGGCCGCCGGGAGCGGTGGCTCGTGGTGCGCTCGTTCACGAAGCCGGTCGCGCCCGAGGTCCGCGTCGGCGTCGCGGCCGGCGACGCGGCCACGCTCGAGCGCATGCGCCGCGAGCAGTGGCTGTCCGCGGGCTGGATCTCGAGCTACCTGCAGCAGCTCGCGCTCGCCGCGATGGCCGACCGCGCCGCCGCGGCCGCCGTGGCGCGGGCGCGGAAGGTCTACGTCGAGCGGCGCGAGGCGCTCCTCGCGGCGCTCCGCGCCCGGGGCATCGAGGCCCACGGGCGCTCGGGCCTGGTCGTCTGGGTGCCGGTGCCGGACGAGGCGGAGGTGGTCGCGGGCCTCGCCGCCCGCGGCCTGTGCGTGCGCGCCGGCGCCCGCTACCGGCTCGAGGCCTCGCCCGCGGTGCGCGTCGCCATCGGCGCGCTCCCCGTGTCGGAGGCCCCCAGGGTCGCCGACGCGATCCAGGCCGTGCTCCGGTCGCGGGCCGGCGCGCGGGCGCCGTAGCGCTGCGCCTCCCGGGCTCGGGGTTCCCCCAGTCGCCACCCACCGCGCGCGGATCGATCCTCCGGCGGTGGCGTTCGATGCGATCCAGGCCATCGGTGCGTGCTACGAGACCCCGGACGGCGACGACGCCTGGGTGGAGCACCTGGCGCGGACGCTCGAGCCGCTCGGGCGCGGGCTCGGCGTGGCCGCGGGTCTCCTGGAGCTCCGGGACGGCGCCCCCGTCCTGCTCTCGCGCGCGGCAGCGGGCCCGCCCCCGGGATGCGGCGACTCCGCCGTGCGCACCCTCGAGGCGCTCCCGGGCGAGCGGGTCTCCCGGTGGCTCGCCTCGCCGCCGGGCGTGCAGCACGTCGACCGGCGCCTGGGGCTCCCGAACGCGCTCGTGCTGTTCGCGTCCGCCGGGAACGCGCGACTCGCGGCGGTGGCCATCTCGATGGCCGCCGGGCGGCGGGCCCCGCCTCGCCTGCAGCGGACGTGTCGCCTGCTCGCCGCGCACCTGGGAGCGGCCGCGGGCGTGCGCGGCGAGCTCGAGCCCGGGCGGAGGGGCGGACGGCTGCTCCAGTCCGAGCCTTCGGTGGCCGGCGCCCTCTGGCACGGCCTGTGGGATGGCGACTGGGTCGTCGTCGGCCGGCGGCCCGGCGACGGATCGCACGGGTTGCTCCTGCGCCGGCGCGACCCGAACCTCGGGGATCCGAGGGCGCTCACGGAGCGCGAGCGCGCCGTGCTCGCCATCGTCGCCGAGGGCCGCTCGAACAAGGAGGCGGCCTGGATCCTCTCGATCGCGACCGCGACCGTCGCCACCCACCTGGGCTCGGCCCTCCGGAAGCTCGGGCTGCAGTCCCGCGGCGAGCTCATCGCCCTCTTCGCGACGAGCCGCGAGGACGCCGGCCGCGCGGGGCCGGGTTCAGCTCGCCATCCACAGGCGCGCGATGAGCTGCGCGCGGCTCTCGCAGCCGAAGGCGGCGAGGATCCGCGTGACGTGGAACTCCACCGTCCCCTCCTCGCAGCCCAGCTGCTCGGCGATGGCCCTGTTCGAGGAGCCGGTGGCGACGAGTGAGAGCACCTCGACCTGCCGCGGGGTGAGGTGCCGGGCCTCGCCGGCCCGCTCGGCCTGGCTCACCGCCCGGGCCTCGGCGTCGGCCGGGATGGCGGGAGCGGGGGCGGGCGCGAACCCGATCAGGAAGTGCGAGCGCCCGGGCCGGAGCTCGAAGCGGCGGACCGTGACGACCTCGCCGCGCGCGGCGAGCTCCGTCGGCGCCGCCCTGCAGGACAGCCCGTCCGCGTGGCGGCGCGCGTTGGCCCGCACCCAGGCGCGCAGCGCGCCGAGGGCCGCGCCGTTGCGGATGGCGTAGGCACCCCCGACGCGAGCGGCGTCGCGCGCGAGGCGCGCAGCCGCCTCCTCGGTGAGCCAGTGCAGCTCCCCCGCCTGGTCGAACAGGAACCACGCGCGCTGCTCGGCCTTCGCGAGCACGGCGAGCGTCTCCTCGAGCCGGCCCGTGCCGAGCCGAGCCGCCGAGACCAGGCTGCGCTCCGCGGTGAGCCGGAGCTGCTCGAAGCGGGCGAGGTCGTCCTCGTCGAAGGGCCGCTCCCGCGCGGAGCGCGCGACGCAGCAGAAGCCGATGGGGAGGTCCGGGTCGCCGAGCGGCCCGACGAGCTGCTGCTCCACCCCGATGCGGCGCCAGAGCTCGTTGTAGACCGAGGACCGGAGCACCACGTCCCGCGGCCACCGTTCCTTCACGTCGAAGCTCCGCTCCTTGGAGGCGAAGAAGTGGGCGAACGGCTCGAGCTCCCGGTCGACGGCGGGGAGGATCTCCAGGACCCGCTCGCGCGCGACGCGGCCGGATTCGCGCGAGTTGAGCACGAAGAGGTCCTCGGGCGTGAGCACGCTCCCGCCCTGCCGGAGGAACGAGAACGCGGAGAGCCCGATCTCGCGCGAGGCGAACTCCGCGAGGGCGGCGCCCATCGCGGCGGTGCTCTGCGCGGCGCCGAGCGCCACGGCGAGTTCACTCATGGACTCCCCCCCCCGGGGATGCGGCCGTGAAGAAGCCACGCGCAGTGTACCCGAACGCATCGGCCTTCGGTCCCGGGCGGGGTCCGTTGAGACGCCGTTTCGGCGCGCGCCCGGCGAGGTACCCGACGCGCGCCCTGGCCTCGGTGGGCGCTCGCCCGCGAGCGGCCCGGGGCCGGGCGCGCGCGGGCGGAATGTCGCAGCCTCGTCCCGGCCAGGGTTCGCCGTGAAACCGGCCGGGCGACCGGTTAAGAGCCCGTCGCCTCGAACGCACCGGAGACGCCACCGTGATCCAGATCCTCCTCTTCGTCCACGTGCTCTCCGCCGCGAGCTGGCTCTCGGCCGCGATCTGGGTCGCCGGCGACGTCCGGCGGACGCTCGCGCTCGGGAAGCCGTTCGTGACCGCGCTGCCGGCGCGGCTCCTGTCCGCGGTGCGGGCGGATCAGTGGGCGGGGACGGCGACGCTCCTCACGGGGTTCGCGCTCATCGGCTACCAGGAGATGGCGATGAAGACGCACCCCAGGATGTCGATCGTCCTCGGGCTCGCGCTCGCGGTGGTCCGGCTCGGCCTCTACGGCGCGCTGCTCTCGCCGGCCGCGAAGAAGCTCGTGGCGCGCATCCAGGCGGGCGAGGACGTGCCGGCGGCGGATCCCGCCGCGAAGCGCATCGCGATGGTCAACGGGATCGGGCACCTGCTCTGGGTGCTGATCCTGGCCTGCATGTTCTGGTACTAGCTCGCGCCTTCCGGCGCCGAGTCCTCGCTCACCGGGTAGGCCGACACGACCACCGCCACGCCGAGCGCGGCGAGGCGGCTCATGTCCTCGGGCGAGAAGGCGACCGCCACGGCGTAGGCGTCGAGCGCGCCGACCATCATCCCGAAGTCCACCCAGAGGTCCGCGCCCGCCCGGCGCAGCTCCGCGAGGAGCGGCGCGAGCTCGGCGAGCCGCGCGTGGGTGGCCTCGAGCGTCTCCTCCCACGGGAGATCCTGCGAGACGAGCAGGCTGAAGCCGCTCGCCTCTTCCGGCTCGCCGCGGAGATCGCGGTCCCCCTTGCGCCAGACGGTGTCCGGCTCGACGGAGGGGTGTGCGGCGAGGAGCGCGGGAAGATCGACGCTCGGTGAGGCGGCGCGGAGGACGGCGAGGATCACGAGGACCCGCAGGTCAGACCTGCAGGACCTCCTTCTCCTTGGCGGCGATGATCTCGTCGACCTTCTTCACGCCGTCGTCCGTCTCCTTCTGGATCTTCTCCTGGAACTTCTTCGCCTCGTCCTCGGAGATGTCGCCCTCCTTGGTCGCCTCGTCGATCATCTCCTTGGCGTCGCGGCGCTGGTTCCGGATGGCGATCTTGTGGTCCTCGCCCTTGTGCTTCACCTGCTTCACGATCTCCTTGCGGCGCTCCTCGGTGAGCGGCGGGATCGGGACGCGGACGAGGTCCTTGTCGGACATCGGGTTCACGCCGAGGTTGGCGTCCCGGATGGCCTTCTCGATGACCGGGATGAGGTTCTTCTCCCAGGGCTTCACCACGATGAGGCGCGCCTCGGGCACCGACAGCGTCGAGACCTGCTGCAGCGGGGTCGGCGTGCCGTAGTAGTCGACGCGGATCGAGTCGAGGAGGTGCAGGCTCGCCCGGCCGGTGCGGACGGCGGCGAGCTCGCGGCGGAGGTCGTCCAGCGTCTTGAGCACGCCGTCGTGCATGTCCTTCAGGATGTCGTCGCCCATGCCCATGGAGTGCTCCTTTGCTGCCGGGGGTGGGGCCCCGTGGAGCCGGGCTCCACGGGGCGGGGGTGCGCCGAGCACCCCCGTGCAATCAGTGCCTGGCCTTCATGCGCCCGACCGTCGTGCCGATCTCGTCGCCCAGCACCACCTTCCGCACGTTCCCGCGGAGGGTGGAGTCGAAGACGATGATGGGCAGATCGTTGTCCATGCAGAGGCTGATGGCGGTCGAGTCCATCACCTTGAGGTTCTTCTTCAGGACGTCGATGTAGCTGAGCTCCTTGAACTTCACGGCGCTCGCGTTCTTCTTCGGGTCGTCGGTGTAGACGCCGTCGACCTTCGTCGCCTTGAGCAGCACGTCCGCGTGGATCTCCATGGCGCGGAGCGAGGCGGCGGTGTCGGTCGTGAAGTACGGGT
This sequence comes from Anaeromyxobacter sp., assembly GCA_046351695.1. Taxonomy (GTDB): domain Bacteria; phylum Myxococcota; class Myxococcia; order Myxococcales; family Anaeromyxobacteraceae; genus Anaeromyxobacter. Next base: position 21,478 of record JAXLYA010000011.1, read on the forward strand.
TGCCGGTGCCGGCCGCGAAGATCACCACCCGGCCCTTCTCGAGGTGGCGGATGGCGCGGCGGCGGATGTAGGGCTCGGCGACCTGGTGCATCTCGATGGCCGACTGCACCCGGGTCTGGACGCCGATCTTCTCGAGCGCGTCCTGCAGCGCCATCGCGTTGATGACGGTGGCGAGCATGCCCATGTAGTCGGCGGAGGAGCGGTCCATGCCCTCCGTCGCGCCGGAGACGCCGCGGAAGATGTTGCCGCCGCCGATCGTGAGCGCGACCTCGACCCCGAGATCGACGCAGTCCTTCACGTCGTTCGCGATCGCGACGAGCGTCTTCGGGGAGATGCCGTACTTGCCCTCGCCCATCAGCGCCTCTCCGGAGAGCTTCAGGAGGATGCGCTTGTAGACGGGCTTCGCCGCGGACGCTTTGGGGCTCGCCATGTTCGGCGGGTTGTACGAAACACCGCCTCAGCGGTCAAGCGACCGTTCTCCGAGGGGGTTTTCCGTCCCTCGCCTCCGGGCCCGCTCCGCGGGCCCGGACGCTCGGGATGGGCGGGAAGTCGAGGGCCCGATCAGGTCGAGGCGGACCCGCCGCCGGACGGCGCGGCGCCCGCGCCCCTGCGGCGGCGGCGGCGGCCCCCGCGGCGGCGGCGCTTCTTGCGCTGACCCTCGGGGGCCTGGCCGTCCCTCGTCTCCGGGCCGCTTCGCGGCCCTACGCTCGGGACGAGCGGATCAGTGGGGGAAGCGGCCTCGGCGGAGTCGCTCTCGTCCCCGTCGTCGTCGCCGTCCTCGTCGGCCTCGGCCCGGGTGGCGTCGATCTCCACGGTGTGCTGCCGGGGCGGACGTGGCTCGCGGCCCTCGGCGCGGCGGTCGTCTTCGTGCACGGGCTCCGCGTGGTGCTTCCTCGGAGCGCTCTTCCAGCGCTCGAGGAGCTCCTTGCCCTCGCCGGTCGCCTCGACGGTGATCTCGAGGAGCGGGATGGCGTCGTCCTGCACCGCGCCCGGGCCGCCGCGGCCGCGGCGCCGGCGGCGCCCGCCGCCCTTCTCCGGCGACTTCTGCGCGCGGAGCGCGACGAGCGCGAGGCGGATGCGCTCGGCGATCTTGCGCGGCAGGCGCGAGGTCGCCACGAGCGAGGTCATGAGGGCGTCCGCCTCGGGGCGATCGCCGGTCTCGTCCACCGGGAGGTGCACGAGGAGGGTCCCGAGCAGCACGGCCTCGGAGAGCTCCTCGCCGGCCCTGACCTTCCGGTCGAGGGCGGCGAGGTGCGCGAAGAACGTGCGGCGCTTCGCGTCGTCCCAGCCATCGAACGCGGCGCCGAGGGCGGGCAGGATCACCGCGAGCGCACCGCAGGCGCGCATGAGCTCGAAGGCCCGGGCCGAGCCGCCGCAGCGGAGGATCTTGAAGATCTCCTCGAGCACGCGGGCCGGCGCGCAGCGGGCGAGCTCGCCGGCGTGCCGGCGCATCGCCGCGAAGGTGTCCGGCGCGATGGTGAAGCCGAGCCGCGCGGCGAAGCGGATCGCGCGCAGCGCGCGGACCGGGTCCTCGCGCATGCGGATCTCGGGGTCGCCGATCGTCGAGATGCGGTGGTCCTCGAGGTCCTGGCGCCCGCCGACGTAGTCGATCACCTCGCCGGTGAGCACGTCGTAGAAGAGGCCGTTCACCGTGAAGTCGCGGCGGACCGCGTCCTCCTCGGCGGTGCCGAAGACGTTGTCGCGCGTGATGAGGAGGTCGGAGCCCTCGGGCACGTCGTCGCCGACGTCGACCGGGTTCTTCCGGAAGGTGGCGACCTCGATGACCTTGCCGCCGCGGAAGTAGACGTGCGCGAGCCGGAAGCGCCGGCCGATGAGGCGGCAGTTGCGGAAGATCGCGCGGACCTCGCCCGGGTGGGCGTCGGTCGCGACGTCGAAGTCCTTCGGCGTCTTGTTGAGGAGCAGGTCCCGCACGCAGCCGCCGACCAGGTAGGCCTGGTGGCGCATGTGGCGGAGCCGGACGATGACCTTGAGGGCTTCCTGGTCGAGCCGGTCCTGCGGGATCTCCGGCGGGTGATCGAGCTCGGGGAGCTCGGGGTCGAGGCTCAGGCCGGGAGGGGGTCTGGAGTGGGTGCGGTCGTCGCGATCTGGATGGGGCATGTGGTCGCCGGATCGGGGGGCGCCCTCTCCTCCGCGGGCTCGCGGAAGGGGAACGCGCCGACACCGTCGGGCTCGGTCCTCGGGGCGTTTCTAGCCACTGCTCCGCTCGGCGTCAATGACGGGGGCCGAGGGAGGGGGGTCCGAGGGACTCGCCGGGGGCGAGAACAGCTCGCCCTGGGCCGCGCTGGTCGCGAGCCCCAGGGCCTCCTTCACCGGCTGGAACGACCGGCGATGGATCGGGCAGGCCCCGAGCCGCTTCAGGGCGTCGAAGTGCTCGGGCGTGGGGTAGCCCTTGTGCCGCGAGAAGCCGTAGCCGGGGTGCTCGAGGTCGAGCTCGGCCATGAGCGCGTCCCGGGTCGTCTTCGCGAGGATCGACGCGGCCGCGATGGTGAGCGAGAGCGCGTCGCCGTGGATGATCGGGGTCTGCGGGAGCTTCACGAGCGGGAGCTTCCGCGCGTCGATGAGCACGTGGCCCGGCGTCACCGAGAGCCCGCGCACCGCGCGGGTCAGGGCGAGCAGGCCCGCGTGGTAGATGTTGAGGTGGTCGATCTCGTCGACCTCGGCGCGCGCGACCGCCCAGCACAGCGCGTTCGCCTTGATGTCCTTCGCGAGCCGGTCGCGCTCCTCCACGTCGAGCTGCTTCGAGTCGTCGATGCCCCGCGGCCGGTAGTCGTGCGGCAAGACGCACGCCGCCGCCACGACCGGGCCGGCGAGCGGCGCCATGCCCGCCTCGTCGGTGCCGGCGACGTGCACGACGCCCTGCTCCCAGAGCTCGGTCTCGTAGCGCAGGAGCTGGCGCAGCCGCTGGCCCTCCGCGCGGTTCGCCTTGCGGCGCGCGCGGACCGCCTTCAGCAAGGCCTGCACGCCGGACCGCTGGTCCTGCGCGAGGAACGCCTCGCAGTCGGCGGGCAGCGGCCGGCCGCGCGTGACGAACCGCTCGCGGAGCTCCGCGATCGACCAGGTGGCGAGATCCTCGGGGCGCATGATGCCGGGAGGCCCAGTCTACTTCTGGCAGCGCGGGCAGTGGAAGGTCGCGCGCTGCGCCTGCACGAAGCGCTCGATCTTCCCGCGCTTGCAGCGCGGGCAGCGCTCGCCGGCGCGGTCGTAGACGAGGAACGGGTTCTCGCCGCCCTCCTCGACGTACCGGAGCTCCGGCCCCTCCTGCCGCGCGATGGCGTCCTGCACCGTGTCGAGGATGGCGCCGGCGATCGCCTCGACCTCGCCGCGGGCGAGCGACGCGCTGCGGCGGCGGGGGCTGACCCTCGCGCGGAAGCACGACTCGGACGCGACGATGTTGCCGACGCCGGGCAGGAGCGCCTGGTCCATGAGCCGGACCTTCACCGGCAGCCGCGAGCGCGCGAGCAGGCCCGCGAGCCGGGGCACGTCGATGCCGTCCTTCAGCGGATCCGGGCCGAGCGCCTCGAGCTCCGGCACCGCGTCGAAGCGCGCCTCCGGCACGAGCCGCAGCCGCCCGAAGAGGCGCTGGTCGACGAAGTGGAGCGCGTGGCCGTCGTCGAGCTCGAGCCGGGCGCGGGAGAAGCGCGGCCCCTCCTCGGAAGCCTTGCGGCGCAGCCACTTGCCGGTCATGCCGAGGTGGGCGAGGAGGCCGAGGTCGTCTCCATCCCGCTCGAGGGTCAGCATGAGCTGCTTCCCGTGGCGGTCGACGTGCGTGAACCGCGCGCCCTCGAGCGCCCGCGCGAGCCGCGCGGCGCCCGCGGGCCGGAACACGTAGCCCGCCCCGCGGGCCCCCTCGAGCCTCACGAGCGCGCGCCCGAGCGCCCAGCGCCGGAGGTTCCGCGCGGCGATCTCGACCTCGGCGAGCTCGGGCATCTACTTCCTCTTCTCGAACGCCGCCATGAAGAAGCCGTCGGTGCCGTGCCGGTGCGGGAAGAGCGCGAGCCGGTTGCCGGCCCCGCCGAGCGCCCGGAGCCGCTCCTCGCCGAGCGTCGCGGCGAGCGGCGCGGGCGCGAGGCCGAGCTCCTGCTCGGCGAAGTCGGCGACGTCGTCGTTCTCGATCCGGCCGATGGCGCAGGTCGCGTAGACGATCCGGCCGCCGGGCTCCGCCAGCGCGGAGAAGCGGCCGAGCAGCGTCCTCTGGAGCGCCTGGAACCGCTCCGGGTCGCCGGGCTTCAGCCGCCAGCGGGCGTCGGGCTTCCGGCGCAGGGTGCCGAGGCCGGAGCAGGGCGCGTCGACGAGCACCACCTTCGCCTTCCCGGCGAGCGGCGCGACCGCCTCGACGGCGGCCTCGTCGGCGGGGATGACCTGCGCGCGCAGGTTGTGGACGTGCGCGCGGCGGGCGCGGCGGCGCGCGTCCTCGAGCCGGTCGGCGTCGGTGTCGAGCGCGTGCAGGGAGCCCTTGTTGTGCATCTCCATCGCGAGCGCGAGCGACTTCCCGCCCGCGCCGGCGCAGGCGTCGACCACCGTCCAGCCGGGCCGCGCCCCGGCCGCGAGCGCGATGAGCTGGCTGCCCTCGTCCTGGATCTCGAACGCGCCCGACCGGAACGACGCGAGCGAGAACGCGTTCTGGTGCCCGTCGAGGACGAGCCCCCATGGCGAGAACCGGGTCGGCTCGGCGCCGACGCCCTCCCCGCGCAGCGTCTCCCGGAGCGCGTCCCGGTCGCCGACGAGCAGGTTCGCGCGCACGGTGAGCGGCGCGCGGGCGTTCATCGAGGCCGCGAGCGTCCGCGCCTCCTCGAGGCCGAGCTCGGCCGCGAGCCTCTCCACGATCCAGCGCGGGAGCGAGGCCTCCACCGCGAGCCGGTCGAGCGGATCCTTCAGGGCCTCCAGCCGCCCGCGCGCGCCGTCGAGCGCCGCGAGCGCGGAGGGCTGCACCGCGAGCCGCCGCGCGGCCTCGGTGCGCGAGGCGCCGCCCGCCGAGACGAGCCAGGCGGCGTAGCGGGTCGCGAGGTCGACGCCCGGCGCGGGGACGCCCGGCATCGCGCCCGCGAGCAGGAAGTCGAGCTGTCCCTGCGCGCGCACGAGCGCGTAGACGCTCTCGGCGACGAGCCGGCGCTCGGAGGCCCAGAGCTTGCGCTCCCGGCGCACGACGCGCTCGAGCGCGCGGTCCGCGAGCCAGGCCTGGTCGTGGACGAGCCCGTGCACCTCGAGCACGAGCGCGTCCACGAGGTCGAGCCGCGGGGGGCGTTCCTTCAGTGTCTTCTTCGTCATCTCATCCGATCAACCCCGAGCGTAGCCGCCGCGGAGCGGCGGCGGAGTCGAGGGGCGTCAGATCGACTCCAGCACCGAGGTCACGTGGCCCGCGACCTTCACCTTCTCGAACACCTTCTCGACCTTGCCGTCCGGCCCGATGATCACGGTCGTGCGCACGGTCCCCATGACCTTCTTGCCGTACATGTTCTTCTCCTTCCAGACGCCCCAGGCCTGCTGCACCGAGGTGTCGGCGTCGGAGAGGAGCGGGAACGGCAGCTCGTACTTCTCCTTCCACTTCTTCTGCGCGGCGGGCGAGTCCTTCGAGATGCCGACCACCGCCACCTTCGCCTTCTTGAACGCGTCGACTTCGTCACGGAAGTCGCAGGCCTCCTGCGTTCAACCCGAGGTGTTGGCCTTCGGGTAGAAGAAGACGACGAGCTTCCTGCCCTTGAAGTCCGAGAGCTTCACGGTGTTGCCGTCCTCGTCGGGCAGCGAGAACGCGGGCGCCTTCTTCCCGACCTCGAGTGCCATGCCTGTCCTCCGTGGGTGCCCGGCGGCCGGCCGAGCCGGGGACCGCCGGGGTGGGCGCCATCTATAGCGCAACGGGGTATCTTCGGCCTCCCGCATGTCCGGCACCCCGTCCGCCCCACCCCGCCCCGCCGTCCGCCGGTTCCTGGCCGACCGGGCCCGCGTGCTCGCCCTCGCGGTGGGGCTCGGCGCGGTCGCGCTCTACCTGCCCACGGTCCGCGCGGGGCTCGTCTGGGACGACAACGAGTACGCGCTCGCCGACGGCGGCCGGCACCTCGGGCAGGCGCTCACCGGCGACCTCATCCTGGGCGCCTCGCCGGCCCACGGCCCGAGCGGCTACTGGCGGCCGCTCCCCATCGCGACGTTCCTGGCGGTGCGCGCGGTCGGGAACCCGGCGTGGCTGCACCACCTCGCGAGCGCGCTCCTGCACGGCGCCGCGGCGGCGCTGCTCGTGCTCCTCCTCGTGCGGCGGCGGGTGGCCCTCCCGGCCGCGTGCGCGGCGGCGGCGCTCTGGGCCTTCCACCCCGCCCAGAGCGAGACCGTCGCGTGGGTCTCGGCGCGCTACGACCTCGTCACCGGGGTGCTCGCGCTCGCGCTGCTCCTCCTGCCCTTCCGGCGCTCCGCCGCCCACCCGCTCGCGGTCTACGCGGTCTTCCTCGCCGGGCTCCTCTCGAAGGAGTCCTTCGCGGCGGTCGCGCTCGCCGTCGTGGCCGACGACTGGGCCGCGCACCGCGGCCCGCGGCTCGCCTGGCCGCGCTGGGCAGCCGTCGCGGCCGCGCTCGGCACGTGGCTCACCCTGCGCGCCGCGCTCGGGATCCCGCCGGTCGCCACCCCGCGGCTCGCCGGCGCGCCCGCCGAGCTCCTCGCCACGCTCGCGCGCGAGGCGGCCCGGGCGGTCGCCCCGCTGCCGCTCACCGTCAGCCACCCGGTCGATCCGCCCACGGCCGCGGCGCTCGCCGCCGGGGGCGCGCTCCTCGCCGTGCTCTCCCTGCTCGCCTGGCGCGTCCCGCGGCTCGCGCCGGCCGCCGCGCTCTTCGTCGGCCCGCTCGTCCTCGCGGGCGTCGCCATCGCCTCGCTCGGCGAGGCGCCGGAGCGGTACTTCTACCTGCCTTCGCTCGGCCTCGCGTGGCTCGTCGGCGAGGGGCTCCTCGCGCTGACCTCGTGGCGGCGGCTCGCCGGACACCTGCTCGCCGGCGTCGCCGGCGCGGCGGCGCTCGCGGGCGCGGTCGCGGTGGAGCTCCGGCTGCCGGCCTGGCGCAGCGAGGAGGCGCTCTTCGGCGCGGCCCTCGAGGTCGACCCCGACGACGCAGCCGCGAACGTGTGGTTCGGCCTCACCGCCGCGCGCGCGGGCCACCTCGACGAGGCGCGCGACCGGCTCGAGCGCGCCGTGGCGACCCGCCCGGAGGCGCCCCGGCCGGCGGCCGCGCTCGCCTGGGTCCACCTGCGCCGCGGGGAGGCGGGCGCGGCGCTCGAGGCGGCGCGGCGGGCGGTGGCGCTCGGGCCGTCGAACCCGCAGGCGCGCGTGTTCCTCGCGAACGCGCTCCACCTCGCCGGCGACCACGCCGCCGAGCTCGCCGAGGCGGTGCACGCCGAGGTGCTCTCGCCGGCGCTCCGCGAGGCGCGCATCGCCTCCATGCTCGCGCGCTGCGAGGTGGAGGGTGCGGTCTGCGACGTGGACCTCGACCGGCTGTACCGGGACGGGCTCCTCGTGGGCGCCGATCTGCTCGCCGCCGCGGCCGAGGCGGCGATCCGCTACCGGAACGGGCCCGCCGCGGTCGATCGGGTCGGGCGGCTCCGGGATTCGTACCCGGGCGACCCGCGCCTGCGGGTGCTCGGCCCCGCGGCGGCGCGCCTCGCGGGGAACGCGGCGGTCCCGTGAGACGCAAGGGGTCCCTCGTCTCCGCGGCCGCTGCGCGGCCGCTACGCTCGGGACGAACGGGATCCAGAGCGCACGCGGCACGCGAGGGGGCGAAGGGGCGCCGCCTCTCGGATGGCCGCGTGCTGCTCGCCTGGGCCCTCGACGCGGCCGGCGAGAAGGTCGACGCGAAGCGGCTCGACCCGCGCGACCGGCGGCGGCGGGCGCCCTTCACCTGCCTCGGCTGCGGCGAGCCGCTCGTGCCGCACCTCGGGACCGTCCGCGCCCGGCACTTCGCGCACCAGCCCGGCTCCGCCTGCCCGCTCACGGCGCCGGAGACGATCCTCCACCTCGACGCGAAGGAGCGGCTGCTCGCGCTCTGCGCGGACGCGTTCGCCGGTCGGCTCGAGGTGACGCTCGCGACGCGCTGTCCGGGCTGCCGCCGGCTCGCCCCGCGGGACCTCGCGGCGCTCGGCGACGCGGCGGTGCCGGAGGGCGCCGTGGCGCCGCCGGCGGGCGCCGGAGGGTCGCGGCCGCCGTTCCGCGCCGACGTGCTCGTCACGCGCGGCGGGAGGCCCGCGCTCGCGCTCGAGGTGCGGGTCACGCACGAGGTCGGGCCCCTGAAGGAGGACGCCCTCGCGGCGGCCGGGGTGCCGGTCGTCGAGATCGACGCCCACGAGGAGTGGGAGGAGGTCCGCACCGGCGGGGCGACGGTGCTGCCGGTGCGGTCGGCCGGGTTCCCGCCGTGCGACGCGTGCCGGGCGCTCGCCCGCGCCGACATGGACCGCGCCGAGGGTGGCGAGGCGGCCGAGCTCGCGGAGCTCGAGGCCTACCGGGCGCGGGGGCTGTTCGGCCCGGCGGTCGTCCGGCACCACCCGTCCCGCGCCGCGCGCGGCGGCGGCGACGCCCCCGGACCCGAGGGCCCGCTCACGGAGGCGGAGCGGACCGGGCTCGAGGGCCGGTTCCGGTGCCCGGACTGCGGCGGGCGGGTGATCCGGGCCGAGGCCCGGATCGTCCGGCACCGCTGCGCGGACGGGCCGGACCGGCCGGTCGCGTGGCGCGCGTACGGCGGTGGGCTCGTGGAGCTCGGCTGGTGGCAAAAACGATAGTGGTACCGCGCCCTTGAAGCGGGTGGGACCCCGCTTGCAGCCCCTGACAGGACGTGTTAAGTGACCGTCCCCCGGATCGGCAGGCCAGATCCGGCAAGCAGCCGTAACCGCAGCAAATACACACACCTTCCTCGACCCGCCCCGGTGCTCCCGGCGCCCTCGCGAAGCAGCGAGCCCGACCAGGAGCGAAGGCGAGCCCATCACGGAAGGTGGCGGACACCCTAACCGGAGAAGAACGAGATGGAGACCCAGCAGCAGAACCCGACCACGCCCGCGGCCCCGCCGCCGGCGCCCGCGGAGGCCGCCCCGGCCGACGCGATGGCGAACGCCCTCTCCTCGAGCGGCACCGCCATCACGATGAAGCAGCTCCTGGAGGCCGGCGTCCACTTCGGCCACCAGACCAAGCGCTGGAACCCGAAGATGAAGCCGTACATCTTCGGCGCCCGCAACGGCATCTACATCATCGACCTGCAGAAGACGGTCGGCCTCGCCCGCAACGCGCTCCGCTTCGTCTCGGACGCCTGCGCGCACGGCGGCTCGGTCCTCTTCGTGGGCACGAAGAAGCAGGCGCAGGACGCCATCCGCGAGGAGGCGACGCGCTCCGGCATGTTCCACGTCACGAACCGCTGGCTCGGCGGCACGCTCACGAACTTCAAGACCGTGAAGCAGGGCATCGAGCGGCTCAAGACGATCGAGAAGATGAAGGAGGACGGCACCTACGAGCGCCTCCCGAAGAAGGAGATCGCCTCGCTCGAGCGCGAGCGCGAGAAGCTCGAGAAGAACCTCGGCGGCATCAAGGAGCTCTCCCGCCTGCCGTCCGCCATCTTCGTGATCGACACGAAGAAGGAGCACATCGCGGTGCACGAGGCGAACCGCCTCGGCATCCCGGTCGTCGCGGTCGTCGACACGAACTGCGACCCCGAGGGCATCGACTACGTGATCCCCGGGAACGACGACGCCATCCGCTCGATCCGGCTCTTCACCGGCAAGATCGCGGAGGCGTGCCTCGAGGGCAAGCAGCGCTACAGCGCCTGGGCCGCGGAGCACCCGGCCGAGGACAAGCGGGCGCAGGAGCCGGACCGCGACGCGGCCTCGGAGCGCGGCCAGAAGGATCGCCGCGATCGCCGTGACCGCCGTGGCGGCGGCCCCCGCGAGCGCCGCGAGCCGCGCGAGGACCGCGCCGCCGCGAGCGCGAACGTCGAGGTGGTGCGCAAGGGCGAGGTCGCCCCGGCCACCGCCGCCGGCGAGACCGCCTCCGAGTAACTCGCCCGTCACAGGCGAGAGCGCTTGCGGGGCGGGCCGAGTGGCCCGCCCCGTTCCTTTACGAAACGCAGCAAGTCCGCCCCGAGGGCGGGAACAGGGAGAAGCACCGTGGCCGAGATCACCGCGAAGGTCGTTCAGGAGCTCCGGGAGAAGACCGGGGCGGGCATGATGGACTGCAAGAAGGCGCTCACCGAGGCCGGTGGCGACTTCGCGAAGGCGGAGGAGGTGCTCCGCAAGAAGGGCCTCGCCGCCGCCGCCAAGAAGTCGGCCCGCGCCGCGACCGAGGGCGCCGTCGCCTCCTACATCCACATGGGCGGCAAGATCGGCGTGCTCGTCGAGGTGAACTGCGAGACCGACTTCGTGGCCCGCACCGAGGGCTTCCAGACCCTCGTGAAGGACCTCGCGATGCACATCGCCGCCGCGGCCCCGCTGTACGTCCGCCGCGAGGAGGTCCCGGCCGAGATCATCAAGCTCGAGCTCGAGATCGCGAAGGCCCAGATGAAGGATCAGAAGAAGCCCGAGGCGATCATGGAGAAGATCGCGACCGGCAAGGTCGAGAAGTACTACGAGCAGTTCTGCCTGCTCGACCAGGCCTTCGTGAAGGACGACAAGAAGAAGATCTCCGAGGTCCTCACCGACGCCGTCGCGAAGATCGGCGAGAACATCCAGATCCGCCGGTTCTCCCGGTACGTCCTCGGCGAGGGGCTCGAGAAGAAGCAGGACAACCTCGCCGAAGAGGTCCAGAAGATGACGGGCGTGAAGGCCTAGCCTCCCCGCTCCCTCCGCTGCATCGAGAAGCCCCGGCCGCGCGAGCGGACCGGGGCTTTCCGTTTCCTACCTCGGTGTCCGTCGGCCCGTCGCCTGGTGACGTCGCCGCCCGGCGTCTTGGGGCAAGCAAGCGCGCCACGCGGGAGCTTCTGTCCGTGGGTCAGGCTCGCGGGCAGATCCTCGTCACCACACGCTCCCCTCCTCAGCAACGCCTCCAGGCTCCCCTCCGCGGCGGGCCTTTGCCCAACGCCGAGCGGTGCGGAGAGACCCCGCGAGGCGGCCCGTCCGAAGCGCCCCCAGTGCGGCGGGGAGGTGGGGGCGCTCGCGGTGGGCCCGGGGGGGGGCAAAAGGAAAGGGCCGGCGCTTGCGCGCCGGCCCTCTCGAGTTCAGCTCAGCCGTCGACGATTACGGGTCGACGATCGTGAACGACGCCTTCATCGGGAGGTCCTGACCGGAGTCGGTCTTGACCGTGCCGCTGATGGCGTACGTGCCGACCACCATGCGACCCGCGCGGATCGGGATGGCGGCGGTCGACGGCCCGGGGGCCGTCGTGGAGAAGTACACGTACACCGAGGCGCCGATCGTGTCGGTCGGCGACGACGGGTAGTAGCAGGTGTACCAGACGCCGGTCGGGTTCGCCGCCGCGAGGGCGGTCGGGCCCGTGCCCGTGATCGACCAGTTCGCGGCAGCGACCTGGAGGCACGAGTTCGGCGTCTGCTCGACGGAGGCGCCGTCGAGCAGCCGGTTCGTCGTGAAGACCAGGATCCGGCCCGTGGTCCCCGAGGGGGAGCGGGTCGGGCCGTGGCCATCGGCGTTGGCGAAGTTCGTCCAGGTGTCGCCCACCAGCTCGCCGTCGTACGGACCGACCGAGTTGTCAGGCCACCCGGCGAACAGCAGGTTCTCGAGCCCCGCGTTGCGGCCCGTGATGACGGCCGAGATCACGGCCGGCGTGCCGCTCGGCGGATCCTTGTAGGGATCGCACGCGACGGCCGCCAGAGCGAGCACTGCCAGAGTGATGAGGTGCTTGTTCATGATGATCTCCTTCTCGCTCGGTCTAGAACGTCAGGGCCAGGCCGATGCGGAGCGACAGCGGCGCCTGGTAGGACGCCGTGGCGGCCACCGCGCGGCCCCAGTTCGGGTTGACGTTCACGGGGCGCCCGTCGACCGTCTTCAGGTAGGCGAGCTGCGGGCAGGACGACTGGAGCTTGCCGATCGGGTTCGAGGACCCGGCCGCGGCGACGTCGCACTTCACGTTGCCGATCGGCTGGACCGCGTCGAACGTGTAGTTGTTGTCGATCGCGGTGATGTCCTGGCTGTTGAGGACGTTGAACACGTCGACGGACACCTTGACGGCGTACGGCGGCGTGATCGTGTACTCGAAGCGGCCACCGACGTCGAGGTTGGTGGTGAAGGGCGTACGGCCCGCGCCACCGCGCTGGACGAGGTAGGCGTAGCCGGAGCCGTAGAGCGGGTGCGCGCCGTTGGCGCCCACCGGGATACCGGACTGGGCGTTGAAGGCGGCCGACGTCGTCAGGCTCATCTTCGGCGAGAGCTTGAAGTTGTACGCGCCGAAGAGCTTGAAGACGTGCGGACGGTCACCCGGGAGGCGGCCGGTCTTGTTCGCCATCAGGGTGGCGAGGTCGTACTCGGCGTTGATGCCCGGGTCCAGCTGGCCGGTGACCGGGTCGAACACGCCGGCGACGTTGCCGGTGAGGTTCGAGTAGGTGTAGCTCGCCTGGGCCAGCCAGTTCTGGCTGAAGTTCTTCGTCACCTTGAGGGTGAAGCCGTCGTAGTCGCGGACGGGGGCCGGCATCTTCACCGTGATCTCGCGGCGCGTGAAGTTGTCGAGCGCCGACACTTCCTTCGGGTTCTTGGTGACCGTGAAGGAAGACGCGTAGCCCGGGTAGTACGTCGCCGCGAACGGCTTGTTCTGGCCCGGGTTCGAGATGAAGTAGGTGTTGCCGTCGTTGTCCGACATGTCCTCGATCATCGTGCCCTGACGGCGGCCCTGGTAATCGAAGCCGACGGACAGGTCGGAGAGCACCTCGTACTCGAGCTGCGCGCCGAACTGATCGACGTAGAGGCCCTTCAGCTTCGGATCGACCGGCGTGATGCCGCCGACGTTGCCGAAGTCGTTGGCACCGTCCCACCAGCCCGCCTGCACCGCGCAGTAGGTGGAGTTCGCCGGGTCACGCGGCATCTTGGAGGGGTCGGAGACGTCGGCCGAGCCGCCGCCGGGGCCGCAGTCCCACGCGCCCTGGATCGACTCCTCGTTGCCGAACGCGCGATCGCCCATGTCGAGCGGGATCGCGTAGTAGAAGCGGCCCCAGGAGGCGCCGACCTTCGACCGGCCCGTGCCCGTGAAGTCCCAGATGGCCTGCACGCGGGGCGACCACATGTTGTTGATGTTGATGCCCTTGATGCCGCCGCCGTTCGTCGCCTGCATCGACTGCGTCTCGAGGCGGATGCCGGCGTTCACGGTGAGACCCGAGTTCGGGATCGTCCAGGAGTCCTGGAGGTAGTACGCGAACGAGTTCGTGTTCGACGTCGAGGTCTCCGTGGGGATCCACTCGATGTCGTTGCCCGCGGTGTCCGGCAGCCCGGCCGCGTTGAAGACGCGCCCGTAGCCGCGGATGTTGTACATGTTCGCGCCCGTGGCGAGCGACGAGTCAGCGCGGAAGAACGCGTTGCCCGAGTAGAACTTCGCCTGGTCGTAGCTGTTCCGCTCGAGGTCGAGGCCGGCCTTCCAGTTGTGCGAGCCGGCGAGCTCGAGGAGGTAGGACGCGGACAGCTTCCCCTGGAGACGGTCGGCCGTGTAGTTGTTGCCGAAGCCGTAGCCACCGGTGGTGTACGTCGCCACGCGGCAGAGGTTCTCGTTCTCGGAGGAGTTGACCGTCGTGCCCTGGCGGGCCGTGGAGCCCGTGCAGGCCGCGAGCGCCTCGGCGGAGAGCGACTCGTACACCGAGCCGTCCGTCGGGTTGGCCTGGTTGAAGAGCTTCAGGTCCATCTGGCGCTGCCACTGCATCGCCGGGGTGTTCCGCTGGAACGACGTCGGCCGGTCATCGAGCGTCGACCGGTGGTAGCCGGCGGTCGCCTCGACGATGAGCTTCTTGTCGAGGAACTTGCCGGCGTAGCGGCCGAGGACGTTGGTCGCGCCGAAGTCCTGGTTGAACAGGCCGTCGCCCGCCTGCTCGCCGTTGGCGCGCAGGAGGCCGGAGCCCGAGCCCGGCGTCGCGTAGAGCGACGCGGACAGCTGGTTGTTCTCGTCGAGGAGGAACGTCAGCTTGCCGGCGGCCTGGTAGCTCGTCGTGCCGGTGTTGTACTGCTTCTCGGTGCCGGCGATCTTGTCCCAGAGCGCCGCGCCGTTGGCGTCGCGGGCGACCGCGTTCGTCTCGGTCAGGTTCGGCGTGTTCGGGTCGTCACCGGGGCGGACGACGCCGCCGATCGTGGACGAGAGGAACTGGCGGTTGCGGCGGAGGAAGCGCTCCGTGTAGCGCTCCGTGATGACCGGCGCGAAGCCGGCGAAGAACCAGAGGCGGTCCTTCATGATCGGGCCGCCGACCTCGAAGCCGAGGTCGAGGTCGTAGTTGCCCTTCGAGGGCTTCGACTGCGTGGCGATCGCCTCGCCGTCGCGGCCGGCGACCTTGCCGTCCGGCTGGATGAGGAAGGACGGCGTGAAGTTGCCGAACACGGAGCCGTGGAACTCGTTCGAGCCCGACTTCGTGACGACGTTCATGACGCCGCCGGTGGCGCGGCCGTACTCGGCCGAGAAGTTACCGGTCTTGACGTCGATCTCCTGCACGAAGTTCGACAGGATGTTGGTGTTGTTCGTGCCGTTGACCGGGTTGCCGACCGAGAGGCCGTCGAGGATGTAGCTGTTCTCGGGCGACTGGGCGCCGGCGAAGCCGGTGCCGTAGGCGTCGGAGGAGGCCGTCGGGGCCACGCGCGCGATCGCGTCGAACGTACGACCGACCGGCACGGAGGCGACGAACTCGGACGAGATGACCGAGCCGGACTCGGCGGAGCCGACGTTGATGACCGGCGCGGTGCCGGTCTTCACGACCTGCTCGTCGATCTGGACGGCCTCGGGGACCACCGCGAGGTTCGCGCGGAGGGTCTTGTCGATGGAGAGCCGGATGTCGGACCGATCCGAGGGCTTGTACCCCTCGAGCTGGACCGCGAGCTTGTACTCGCCGGCGGGGAGCAGGGTCAGACGGTAATTGCCGTTCCCGTCGGTGACAGCCGTCTGCTCACCTTGCAGGTTGGGGCTGGTGGCGATGACGACCGCGCCGGCGACGGGCTTGCCCGTCGAGGCATCGGTCACCACGCCGATGATGGTGCCGGTGGTTTGTGCGGAAGCGACCCCCGCGAAGACAAGCGCGATGGGGGCGACCCGCAGGAGGCGCAGCAACTTCTTCATCATGACTTCCTCCAGGGAGAGTGCACTCAGCCGCAGCCGTACGGGCAAAAACCAGGCGCTTGTACGCACGCATGGCGGTTACCCGACCGGTCCAATGAACGGTCGTTCTAGGCAGCGGCTGTGGGGAATGTCAAGGCGAACCCGCTTGTTCGAGGTACAAGGCCTACATGCCCCTTCAGGGGACCAACCGCTGAAAAGGACGGGCGTTTTCGGGAAAGGCGCGGCGTTCCGCCACGTTAGGACTAAGACAAGGCGGGGGCGGGATCACGGCGCGTGATCATGATCGGACCTGATCCGATCACGAAGCCTTTGCAGGCCTTCCGGAGTGCTCGAGCGCAGGGCGTGCGGGCGATCGCGGAAGGATCTGCGCGGCGGGCGCCGAGGATCCGGAATGATCTGCGCGGCCGCGGTGCACCCTCCAATTTTCCCGTGGGTCCGGACGGCCGAACCGCGTGTAAAGACGGGGCTCGCGGCACGGTACGTCCGGGTCGCAGTGCGCTGTTGACAAGGTCTCCGGTGCGGGACTAGAGAGCACGTTCCGAATTTCCGGGCCTTCTTTCCGTCGTCCCCCGAGCGCGAGGCGTCCGAGAGACCGTGTTCGACGAAGTCACGAAGCAAGAAGGCGGTAAGCGCGCCGCGAGGCGGGCCGGGTTCTTCCTCGGCTCGACCCTCTTTCAGGGCGCGCTCATCGCGGGCATGGTGGCGGCCTCCGCCTACGTGAAGGCGAAGATCATCGACGAGCCGAAGGTCGACGTGAAGTTCGTCAAGACCGCGGCCGCGCCGCCGAAGCCTCCTCCCCCGCCGGCGGCGCCGAAGCCGAAGCGCCCGCCGTCGGACAAGCCGCGCACCGACCTGCCGAAGCCTCCGCCGCCCACGGCCCTGATCCAGCCGCAGGACATCAAGGCGGAGATGAAGGCGCCGGACCCGAACGACAAGGAGCCCGAGTACGACTGGGGCTCCGACTCCGGCGGGGACGAGGGTGTGGTCGGCGGCGTCGCGGGCGGCGGCGGCGGCATCGAGGATGCGCCGGCCTTCGCGACCGCGGGCTACCGCAAGCCGCAGATGGCGACGCCGAAGTGCGTGCAGGAGACGACGCGCATCCCGCGCGACCTCGCGGGCTTCGTCTCCGGCCCGATCACGGTGAAGTTCGCCATCATGCGCGACGGCCAGCCCAGCCAGTACAGCGTCATCACGAACGGCGTGCCCGACCGCGTGCAGGCCGCGATCTGGCAGGCGATCCAGGAGTGCAAGTGGATCGCGGGCGCCGACCCCCAGGGCCGGCCGACCAACATCTGGGTGATCCTGCCGCTCCGCTTCACCTCAGGCTGAGTTTCACCCCGGCTCTTTCAGCATCCGCAGCACGACAACGAATCCGAACGCAACTTCGTTCGACCAAGAGACGAACCAACCCAGGAGAGTCCGATGTCGTTTCCCTTCGTCGATGCCGTGAACCAGCTGGTCGTTGCGGCTGAAGGCAATGCGCAGGCCGGCTCGTTCGACGTAGTCAACATGGTGAAGTCGATCGAGGGCTTCGGCATCGTCGTCTTCGTCATCCTCGGCCTCATGTCGATCTACTCGCTCGGCGTGATGGCCGAGCGCCTCGTGACCTACGCGCGCGCCGGCAAGGCGTCCCGCCAGTTCGCCGAGGCGCTCCGCGAGCTCCTCCCGGCCGGCAAGTTCCAGGACGCCGTCGAGCTCTCGAAGAAGCTCAACCGCGGCCACCTGCCGAAGGTGCTCGGCCTCGCGATCGACGAGTACCGCCGCGGCGTCGAGGCGCTCCGCACGCAGGGCCCGCACGACGTCGGCGACTTCGACGTCGTCGCCGCCGTGAACCGCGCGGTGGACCGCTCCTCGCTCCGCACGGTCAACGACCTGCGCCGCGGCCTCGGCTCGCTCGCGACCATCGGCTCGACCGCCCCGTTCGTCGGCCTCCTCGGCACGGTGTGGGGCATCATCAAGGCCTTCCAGAACATGGCCGCCACCGGCTCCGGCGGTCTCGGCACGGTGTCCGGCGCCATCGCCGAGGCGCTCGTGAACACCGCCTTCGGCCTCCTCGTCGCGATCCCCGCCGTGATGATGTTCAACTACCTCACGAACCGGGTCGAGGACATGCAGGTCGACATCACCGACTCCGCGACCGAGCTCGTGGACTTCTTCATGAAGGAGGGGCGCCCGGACTCGAAGTAGCCGTCCAGGTCCTCTCTCGCGGAAGGAGTCCCCGCCGTGTCCATGGATGTCGGCTCGAAGTCAGTCAAGAGTGACATCAACGTCACGCCGCTCGTCGACGTCGTGCTCGTGCTGCTGATCATCTTCATGGTGATCACGCCGATGCTCCAGCGCGGCAAGCCGGTCCAGCTCCCCGACGCCCACCAGGTCTCTCCGACCAAGGGCGGCGACCCGATCTTCGTGTCGGTGACGCAGGACGGGAAGGTCTGGATCGACAAGGTCGAGGTGCCGAACCTGCCCGACCTGCCCGAGGCGCTGAAGGTCGAGATGATGATGCACCCCGGCGCGCCCATCCTCGTGAAGGGCGACCGGAACGTCGAGTACAAGCGCATCCGGGAGCTCATGCTCGAGATGTCGAAGGCCGGGCTCCAGGGCGTCTCCCTCGCCGCCTCCCAGATCAAGGAGAAGAGCTAGCCATGGGAATGGCGCTAGGGACCAAGAAGCCGGCGAGCGACATCAACGTCACGCCGCTCATCGACGTCGTCCTCGTCCTCCTGATCATCTTCATGGTGCTCACGCCGCTCGCGGAGAAGCAGAAGTACCTCCGCGTGCCGGAGTACGTGCCGAACCCGGAGGTCATCCCGCCCTCGGACGTGCCGCCGGACCAGACGGTCGTCACCGCGCTCGTGAACGGGAACGTGCTCCTGAACAAGCAGGAGATGACGGTCGCGGACGCGATGCAGCGCATCGGCCCGGCGTTCAAGGACCGCTACCTGAAGGTCCTGTTCTTCAACGCCGAGGACAAGGCGAAGTACGAGCAGGTCATGTTCGTGCTCGACCAGGCGCACATCGTCGGCGTGAACACGATCGCGATCATGACGGACCCGCCGATGACCGCCGACGCGGCCGCGGCCGATCCGAACGCCGCCCCGGCGCCCGCGCCGGCGCCGCAGTAGAGCCGTCACCTCATCTGCATGACGAAGCGGCCGCCCTCCGGGGCGGCCGTTCTCGTTTGGGCTCAGCTCAACGAATCCAGCACCCGCACGAGCTCCGGCGGCAGCGGGCTCTCCACGACCTCCCGCCCGCCCGCCGGCGCGTCGAAGCCGAGCCGGGCGGCGTGCAGGAAGTGCCTCCCGAGCCCCGGCAGCGCCGCGGAGGCCCCGCCGTAGAGCGCGTCCCCCGCGACCGGATACCCCGCGTGGGCGAGGTGCGCGCGGATCTGGTGCATGACGCCGGTCGTGATGCCGACCCGGAGGAGCGTGTGCCCCGCGAACCGCCGCTCGACCTCCCAGGTGGTCTCGGCGGGCCGGGGCTTCAGGCCCTTCGAGCGGGCCCGCTCCTCCGCCAGCGTGTCCGGCACCGGGACCGCCTTCCCGCCCCGCTGCGCGAGCGGCACCGAGGACACGCCTCCCGCGACCACCTTGCCCACGACGAGGGCCCGGTAGACCTTCTCCACCCCCCGGGCCCCGAGCTGCTCGTGGAGGGCCTGCCAGGCGCTCGGGTCGCGCGCGAAGAGGACGCAGCCGCTCGTCTCGAGGTCGAGCCGCTGCACCGCCCCGCCCTCCCGCGGCTCCGGGGAGGCCCCGGCGCACTCCGGGTACCTCGCCACGACCGCGTTCGCGAGCGTGCCGCCCTCCCCCGGCGCGAGCGGGTGCACGGCGACGCCGGCGGGCTTGTCGACCACCACGAACCCGAGCCCCTCGGCGAGCACCGTGAGCGGCGCGTCCGGCTCCGGGTCGGGCGGCCCGGCGGGCTCCTCGACGTCGACCTCCACGAGCGCGCCGGGCTGGGCCGGGTCGGACGCCCGCGCCCGCTTGCCGCGCACCCGGACCTCGCCGAGGCCGAAGGCGCGCTTCACGGTGGCGCGCCCGATGCCGAGCGCGTCGGCGAGGGCGCGGTCGAGGCGGCCCTCGACGGTCAACGGAAGTCGGATCTCGCGGCGCATGCGGGCCGGGATGGTACCCTCAGAAGCGGTCCGATGGTGCACGAGCTCACCCTGCCCGCCTCCGAGGAGGCCATCCGCGCCCTGCACGTCGGCGACGAGGTCCGCCTCTCGGGCCGGCTCTGCACCGCGCGCGAGGCGGCGCACCAGCACCTCGCCCGGGCCGACGACCCGAAGGCCCGGGCGCTCCTCCAGGGCCGCGTGCTCTACCACTGCGCGCCGGTCGTGGTCTCCGACCCCGGCACCCGCGCCTGGCGCGTGGTCGCCGCCGGCCCGACCGAGTCCGCGCGCGTGGAGGCCTGGACCCCCGCGGTCGTGGCCCGCTACGGCGTGCGCGGCCTGCTCGGGAAGGGCGGGATGGGCGCCGCGACCGGCGAGGCCCTCGCGGCGCACGGTGCGGTCTACCTGCACGCGCCGGCGGACCTCGCCGTGACGCTCGCGCGCTCGGTGGTGAAGGTGCACGGCGTGCACCTCCTCGACGAGCTGGGCGTCGCCGAGGCGCTCTGGGACCTCGAGGTGCGCGGCCTGCCCGCGGTCGTCACGATGGACGCGCACGGGGCGAACCTGCACGTGTTTCACGGGGGGCCGTAGGCCCCGCCCCGTGAGCGGAGCTCACGGGGCCCCACCCCTGGATCAGCTCCGCCTGGCCGCAGCCTGCGGCTGCGGCGGAGGCTTCGCTGGATGACTCACTGCACTCGGCGGCGCCGGCGGCTCACCATCCGCACGTGCCCGAGGAAGAGCTGCTCCTCGGTGTAGACGCGGCGGCCGCGGTAGGCCTCCTCGTCGTACGCCGCGGCGGGGCGCTCGAGCCACATGCGCGCGCGCACGATGCCGCTCGTCGCGAACGGCGCGAGCACCTCCTGCGGCGCCAGGGCGAGGTACCGCTCCACGAGCCGCCCGATGCGCCGGTCGTAGCGCGCGAGCGGCAGGCGCGCGTGGCGGCGCGCGGGGTCGAGGGTGCCGTCGAACGCGCGGGACGCGTGGTAGAGCTCGTGCAGGATCGTGTGGATCCGCTCCTCCGGCGTCGAGTCGAGGAACCAGAGCGGACGCAGCGTGATGACGTAGAGGATCTTCCGGCCCTTCACGCGGATGAGCGGCTTCGTGCGCGCGCCGTGGCCGGCGCGGCCGCCGGTGCCGTCGTAGTGCGCGGGCCGGATGGTGGCGCGCGACGCACGGCGCGCCTCACCTGCGACGACCAGGATCCGCGCCGGGCGCACGTGCTCGAGCTCGGGCAGGCGCTTCGCGACGTCGCGGATGAGCGCCTTCACCGCGCGCGTCATGTTGAGCCGGAGCAGCATCCGCTCGGAGTGTGTCGCAGCCTTACACCTCCGGCAAGGTGTCCCTCGACTCCGCAGGTCCCGGTGACGCCGCGCCCGGGATCAATGCCCGCGGCACCTTGCACGGTCGGCAAGACCGGAGGAAAAGTCGGAACACTCGACACCGCCGTCGTTGATCGCGGACAACGCCCCACCTCGGCGCATTCGTACCCCGCTCCCCGTCCTTGCCGCGCGCCGGGACGGTCGGTAGCATCCGCCCCGTGTTGAGCCTGACCGTCGCCTCCGCGTTCGTGCTCATCGCCGCCCTGTTCCTCCGGGCGCGGCGCCACGAGCGCGCGCTCGAGCAGCGCGTCGCCGAGCTCGCCCAGGAGCTGCGCGACGTGTCCGCGCGTCTCGAGCTCGCCGAGCAGGACGTCGCCCGCGCGGCGGTCTCCGGTGAGGTCGCCGAGAACCTGCTCGTCGAGAAGGGCGTCGCCGACGAGGAGGACGTCGAGGCCGCGCGCGCGCGCCACGAGCTCGACGGGCAGTCGGGCTACGTGAAGGGCCGCGACGGTGACCTGCATTAGCGGTCGCCCCTCGCGTTTCCCTCTCCGTTCGTCCTGAGCGTAGGTCCGCCGCAGGCGGACCGTAGTCGAAGGACGCCTACCGCTTCGGCCGCGGGTTCCGCTGCATCAGCCGCTTCTTCCGCTCCGGCGCCTTCGGCGGCGCGGGCGGGGCCTCGCCCTTGCCCCACGGCTCGAAGCGCGGCTTCTGCGGGTGGCGGCGGTACACGAGCACGGTGCGGCCGAGGATCTGCGCGATG
The DNA here is from genome assembly GCA_046351695.1 of Anaeromyxobacter sp. Classification (GTDB taxonomy): domain Bacteria; phylum Myxococcota; class Myxococcia; order Myxococcales; family Anaeromyxobacteraceae; genus Anaeromyxobacter. The sequence goes on from JAXLYA010000011.1 coordinate 42,876, forward strand.
GAGGCGCCGGTGCCCTCGGTGAGCCGCTCCGCGACCTCGAAGCGGTCCTCCGGGCTCTCGCCCCCGACCTTCACCTTCACGAGCTCGTGCGCGAGCAGCTGCGCGTCGAGCGCCGCCCGCACGGCGTCGGTGAGCCCCTCCTTGCCGACCTGCACCACCGGGTCCTTGTGGTGCCCGGCGGCGCGCAGCGCGCGGCGGAGCGGGCTCGACGGCATGAGCGACTTCTTCTTCGGGTTCGTCGGGGCGGGCACGGCTCCTACTTTCCGAGGTACTTGAGCTCGCGCTGGAGCTCGGCGTGGTCGGGCGCGACCTCGAGGCCGCGCCTCAGGTGCTTCTCGGCGACCTTGGGCTCGCCGATGAGCTTCGACATCTGGCCGAGGAACAGGTAGCCCTGCGCGCAGCGCGGGTTCTGCTTCAGCAGGGCCTCGATGGCGGCGGACTTCGGCGGGTAGGCCTTCCTGCGGTCCTCGAGGAGGAGGAACTCGCACCAGGCCTTCCACATGCCGAACTCGGGCTCGTTCGCGTTGAGCCCGATCGCCTCGTCGAACTTCTGGATGGCCTCGTCGTACTTGCGGGCCTTCACGAGCAGCGTGCCGAGCTGGAACGCGTTCTCGGCGCCGAAGATCGCGGCGACGTCCACGTCGGCGGGGCCGCCGCTCGCGAGCTCCTCGAGGTAGGCCTTCCGGCGGGCCTCGTCGGAGAGCACGCCCCAGGCCTCGCCGATGCGCGCGAACACGCCGGCGGCGAGCTTGCGCACCTCCTCGGGCGCGCCCGCGGGCACGGCGTCGGGGTGGTAGGCCTTCGCGAGCGAGAAGTACGCGGCCTTCACGGCGGCGGCCGGCGCGTCGCGCTTCACGCCGAGCACCTCGAAGTGGTCCTTCTCGCCGAAGGACGCGGCGAGCGCGCGGAGCGCGGCGACGTCGAGGTTCGCCGCGGCGGGCTTCGCCGGTGCCGGCGCGGGCGCGGGCGGCCGCGCGGTGGCCGCGGGCTTCGCCGCGGGCTGGCCCGGCACCGGGGCCGGCGTGGTGGCGGGCCGCGGCGGCGGCGGCCGGGCGGGCGCCGGGGCGGTGCCGGGGCGCGGGACCGGCGTCGCGCGCGGCGGCGCGCTCGCGGCGGAGACGGGCGCGGGGGTGGAGGCCGGCGCGGCCACCGGGGCCGCGGGCGGGGGCGCCGCCGCGGCGGGGGTGACCTTCGGGACCTCGCGCACCGCGCCGAACGTGAGCAGATCGCACTCGGAGAGGAGCAGCGCGAGCCGCATGATCGTCGGCGCGTCCGCCGGCGCGAGCGCCGCGATCTCCTCGGGGCTCCGCCCGTCGAAGGCGGCCGCGACGCGGGCCTCCTGCGGCGTGAGCTTCAGGTCCTCGAGCCGGATGCGGCTGCCCATGCGGGAGGCCGCGCGGGTCTCGCGCTCGCCGAGCCGCAGGCGGACCGCGCCGACGTCGAGCGCGCGGGCGGCGGCGCAGAGGAGCCCGTAGGAGTTGCCGAGCGGGAAGCCGGACGGCGGCGGCGGCACGTTCGGCTCCCAGCGCCAGGTGCCGTGCTCGGAGGCGAGCGCGCGGGCCACGACCGCGGCGCCGTGCTCGGCGAGGAGCGCGGCCACCCCGGACGCGCTCACGAGCTGCGCCGCGAAGAGCCCGGCGACGGCGTCGCCGCCGGCGGCGGTGCGCGCGGCCTCGGCGGCGGGGAGCGCCTCGGGCTTCAGGGCGCCCTTCCTGACGAGGAACGCGAACAGGTCGTCCTCGGCGGAGGTGGAGGAGGCGTGCTCGACGGTGCCGCGGCGGAAGACGAGCGCGCGGGTCGCGACGTCGTCGGTGATCGAGAGCATCCCGTTCGCCTGCATCGCGGCGGCGAGCGAGAAGAGCCGGAGCGGCGAGGCCTGGTCGAGGTTGCCGGACAGCGCGATGCCGGCGGCCATCGCCGCATCGGGCGTGACCTCGAGCCCCGCCTCGACGTAGCCGCGGACGTACTTCTTCCCGGGGTCCGGCGCGGGCGCCCCCCCCGCGCCGGCGGCGGGCGCCGCCGGGCCAGCGGGGGCGGCCGGCTGCGCCGCGGGCATGGGCGGGCGGACCGCGGGGGGCTTGTAGCCCTCGGGGACGCGCTCGAGCTTGGGTGGGCCCGGGGGCGGACCCCCCGGGCGCTTCGGGTCGGATGACACTCGCGCTTAGAGTACCACCGTCTCCCGGTGCTCGCCGAAGACCTCCCGGAGCGCGTCGGAGATCTCGCCCAGGGTCGCCTTCGCCTTCACGGCCGCCAGGATGGGCGGCATGAGGTTGTCGGTGCCCTTCGCGGCCTTCCGCACCTCGGCGAGCGCCGCGGTCGCGGCGCCGGCGTCGCGGCCGGCGCGGAACTTCTTCACCCGGGCGGCCTGCTGCGCCTCGAGCGCCGGATCGATCTTCATGACCGGCACCGGCGGATCCTCGGCCTTGTACGCGTTCTGGCCCACCACCACCCGGTCGTTCGACTCGACCTCCCGCTGCCACGCGTACGCGGCGTCCTGGATCTCGCGCTGGACGTAGCCCTCGGAGATCGCGCGGACCATGCCGCCCATCTCGTCGATCTTCTTGATGTAGGCCTCGGCCTTGCCCTCGATCTCGTCGGTGAGGCTCTCGACGTAGTACGAGCCGCCGAGCGGATCGACCACGTCGGCCGCGCCCGACTCGTTCGCGATCACCTGCTGCGTGCGGAGCGCGAGGCGGGCGGAGTCCTCGGTCGGGAGGCCGAGCGCCTCGTCCCGCGAGTTCGTGTGCAGCGACTGGGTGCCGCCGAGCACCGCCGCGAGCGCCTGCAGCGTCACGCGCACGACGTTGTTCTCCGGCTGCTGCGCGGTGAGCATCGAGCCCGCGGTCTGGGTGTGGAACCGCAGCATCATCGAGCGCGGGTCCTTCGCCTTGAACCGGTCCTTCATGATGCGCGCCCAGAGCCGGCGCGCCGCGCGGAACTTCGCGACCTCCTCGAGGACGTTGTTGTGCGCGTTGAAGAAGAACGAGAGCCGGCCGGCGAAGGCGTCCACGTCGAGCCCGGCCTTCACCGCGGCCTCCACGTAGGAGATGCCGTCGGCGAGCGTGAACGCGACCTCCTGCACCGCCGTCGAGCCCGCCTCGCGGATGTGGTAGCCGGAGATCGAGATCGGGTTCCACTTCGGCATCACCTTCGCGGTGTACGCGAAGATGTCGGTGATGATCCGGAGGGAGGGCGCGGGCGGGTACACGTAGGTGCCGCGGGCGGCGTACTCCTTCAGGATGTCGTTCTGGATGGTGCCCTGCAGCTCGGCGGCGGGCACGCCCTGCTTCTCGCCGATGGCCTGGTAGAGCGCGAGCAGGATCGACGCCGTCGCGTTGATGGTCATCGAGGTCGAGACCTTCCCGAGCGGGATGCCGTCGAGCAGGATGCCCATGTCCTCGATGGAGTCGATCGCCACGCCGACCTTGCCGACCTCGCCGCGCGCGCGCGGGTGATCGGAGTCGCGGCCCATCTGGGTGGGCAGGTCGAACGCGACCGACAGGCCGGTCTGGCCGGACTGGAGCAGGTACTTGTAGCGGCGGTTGGACTCCTCGGCGGTGCCGAAGCCCGCGTACTGCCGCATGGTCCAGAAGCGGCCGCGGTACATCGTGGGCTGCACGCCGCGGGTGAAGGGGTACTCGCCCGGCCAGCCGAGCCGCCCGTCGAGCCCCTCCCGCACGTCCTCCGGCCCGTACACCGGATCGACCGGCACGCCGCTCGTGGTCTCGAAGCGCGGCCGGCGCTCCGGCCCCTTCTTCACCGCCTTCTGGTACGCGCCCTCGAGGAACCGCTTCTTCCCGTCCGACACCGTCGTCACCCTTTCCAATCTTTCTGCCCGGAACTGGTCATTCCACCCGCTGCCTACTCCACGGCGAGGAGCTTCGAGTTGCCCTCCACCGCCTCGCCCTCGTCGACGAAGATCTCCACGACCTTGCCGTCCTTCGGGCTCTTCATCTCGTTCTCCATCTTCATCGCCTCGACGACGACGAGCCCCTGGCCCTCCTTCACCTCGTCGCCGACCTTGACGAGGATCTTGACCACCTTGCCGGGCATCGCCGAGGTGAGGTTCTGCTTGCCCTCCGCGTGGAACTTGCCCGCGGCGTGGCGGAGGCGCAGCCGGCGCTCGTCGAGCAGCTCCATCGGGTAGGTGGAGTCGCCCACCCGCACGCGCAGCTGGTCGCCGCGCGGGTCGAGGACCGCCTGGTAGCAGGCGCCGTCCACGAGGAGCTGGAGGAGGTGGCGGCCGAAGTGCACGTCGACGACGTGGACCTCGTCGCCCGCCTTCACCTCGAAGATGCCGGGGCTCGTCTCCTTGACCTCGACCTTGACCTCGCGCTTGCCCCCGTCGAGGAGGGCCACGTACGAGCTCATCTAGATCCCCCCCCCGCGCAGCTGGCGCGCGCGGCCGAGCTTCACCCAGCGCGACGTGGCGGCGCTCTGCCCGCTCCGCGCCGCGAACGCCTCCGCCTCGGCCCGGTCGGTCGTGTGGGCCGAGATCGCCGCCGCCACGACCGCGAGCATCTCGTGCTTCGGGTCGTTCCGGGGGAGGAGGTCCTGCTCGTACTTCGCGCAGAAGCCGGTGTCGTAGTCGCCCGACCGGAAGGCCGGGTGCATGAGCACGCGGGCGAGGTAGCCCACGTTCGCGGTGATGCCGGTGATGACGTACTCCTCGAGCGCGCGGACGAGCTTCGCGATGGCCTCGTCGCGGGTCGGCGCCCAGGCGAGCAGCTTCGACAGCATCGGGTCGTAGAACTGCGGCACGATCCAGCCGCCGTAGACGCCCGAGTCGTCGCGGATGCCCGGGCCGTTCGGGATGCGCAGGTAGTTGATGCGGCCCGGCGACGGCGCGAAGCCCTTCGACGGGTCCTCGGCGTAGATGCGGGCCTCGATGGCGTGGCCGCGGCGGACGATCTGCTCCTGCCTCGGGATCCGGCCGCCCTGCGCGACCTCGATCTGCAGCTTCACGAGGTCGAGGCCGGTGGTGAGCTCCGTCACCGGGTGCTCGACCTGGAGCCGGGTGTTCATCTCGAGGAAGTAGAAGTTCCGGTGGGCGTCCACGAGGAACTCCACCGTGCCCGCGCCGCGGTAGCCGACCGCCTTCGCGGCGCGCACCGCCACCTCGCCCATCGCCTGGCGCATCTTCTCGTCGAGGATGCAGCTCGGGCTCTCCTCGATGACCTTCTGCTGCCGCCGCTGCACCGAGCACTCGCGCTCGCCGACCCAGATCGCGTCGCCGTGCTCGTCGGCGAAGACCTGGATCTCCACGTGGCGCGGCTTCTCGAGGAACTTCTCGACGTAGAGCCGGTCGTCCATGAAGGCGGAGCCGGACTCGCGCTTCGCCGACGCCCACAGCGTCGGGAAGTCCTCGGCCCGGTCGCACTTCTTCATGCCCTTGCCGCCGCCGCCGGCCGCGGCCTTGATCATGACCGGGTAGCCGATGGAGTCGGCGTACCGCTTCGCCTCCTCGGCGTCGGCGATGGGCCCCTCGGAGCCCGGCACCGTGGGCACGCCCGCCTTCTTCATGTTGGCGCGGGCGGTGGTCTTCACGCCCATGGCGTCCATCGACTCGGCGGGCGGGCCGATGAAGGTGATCTTCGCGTCCTTCAGCGCCCGCGCGAAGGTGGCCTTCTCGGAGAGGAACCCGTACCCCGGGTGCACGGCGTCGGCGCCGGTGCGCTTGCACGCGTCGACGATCTTCTCGATGACGAGGTAGCTCTCGCGCGAGGGCGAGGGCCCGATGTGCACGGCCTCGTCGGCGGTGCGCACGTGGAGGGAGCCGCGGTCGGCGTCGGAGTAGACGGCCACCGTGCGGATCCCCATCTCCCGGCACGTGCGCATGACGCGCACGGCGATCTCGCCGCGATTGGCGACGAGCACCTTCGCGATCGGCTTTCCGGTCGTGGTCATGAGGACGGCCACGATAGCCGTGGCACCCGGACAGGTAAAGGACGACGCCCTGCGTCACGGGGCCCGCCGCCGCGCACCGGCGGTTACACGATTTCCGGTGAGGCCTCCACCGCGGCCGGAGGCTGCGGTCAGGCCGAGCCGGTCAGGGGGGGCAACGCGGGCCGGTTGTGCTCGGGGAGCGCCGCGATGATCGCCGCGCGGGCCGCCTCCCGCAGGGCGTCCGCGTCCTTCGACGGGGGGATCGGGTCGAGCACCGTCACCTGCCCGCGCATCTGCTCGCGCAGGACGAGACCGTGCTTCGGCAGGGCGTCGCCGGTCCCCACCACCGCGAGCGGGATGACCGGCACGCCCGCCTCGGCGGCGAGCTTGAACGCGCCGTCCTTGAACCGCTGCAGCCGGCCGTCGCGCGAGCGGGTGCCCTCCGGGAAGATCAGGATCGGCGTGCCGCGCGCGAGGTGCGCGCGGCAGTGGTCCATCATCTCCCGCACGCTCTCCGGGTTCCCCCGCAGCACCGCCACGTGGTCGTTCATCCGCATGTTCCAGCCGATGAACGGCACCTTGAAGACCTCGGCCTTCGAGACCCACTTGAACGGGCGGAAGAGGCCGTAGAGCACGAGCACGTCGAGGAGCGAGAGGTGGTTCGCGACGATCACCGCGGCGCCGCGCCAGGGCAGCTTCTCGCGCCCGACGAACTTCACCTTCCAGAGCGGGTTCATCCAGACGTACTGGTACGCCCAGAAGCACGAGTAGAGGTGCAGCGCGGTCCGCCGGCGGTCGAACGCGACGGTCAGGAGGAAGACCACGACCGCGCCCACCCAGAACACCGGCAGCGAGCCGGCGAAGAAGATCCAGAAGGCGATCGAGACGGCGACGAGCATGTCCGCTAGAGCCCGAGCCGCGTCGCCGCGGTGCCGCCGCCCACGCGCCCGTGCGGCGACGCGCCGACCGCCTCGAGGATCCGGTAGAGCCCGAACTTCGGCAGGCGCATGTAACCCGACCACGCCGCCGAGGCGAGGAGCCCGTCGGCGAGCCAGTCGGTGAGCCACTCGCCCGCGCTGTCGAGGCCGCGCATCTTGAGCCCCGCCCCGGCCTCGACCACCCAGCGCCGGTTGTAGCGCTCGTGCACGCCCACCGGCTTCGAGAAGAGGAGCGGGATCCCGAGCGCCGCGTAGAACGCGAGCTCGGAGGGCTTCGTCCAGAGCACGTCTGCCCCGGCCAGCATCGCGTTGAAGCGCGCGTAGTAGTCGTCGAAGCCGTCGCCCCGCAGGATCTCGAGGCCGCGGCCGAGGAGCGGCTCGAGCCGCGCGCCGCGGATGATCTCCCGGAAGCGCGCCTCGACCTCGGGCCTGACCCCGGCGACGAGCGTCACCTGGATGCGGAGCTCCTCGAGTGCGCGGCGCATGGAGGGGAGGAAGCGCGCCGCGAGCTCGGCCTGCGCGCCGGCGCCCCCGACCGCGAAGACGACGTGGGCCGGCCTCCCCGCCTCCTCGACCGGCAGCGCGCCGAGGAAGTGCGCGAGCTCCTCCGGGATGGAGCGGCGGAACTCGCCCTTCGGGTCGAGCCGGACGAGCCGCGCGGCGAGGTTCCGCTTCAGGATCGGCAGGCCGGGGCCGCCGAGGAGCTCGTCGGGCAGCGGGAAGCCGGTCTCGGTGATCCGCTCCGGGGGCACGCCGTAGGAGCGCAGGCGGCGGCGCGCCCGGGCGGTGGGCACGAGGTACTGGATGCGCGTGGCCCGGGGATCGAGCGGCGCCCAGACGCGGTTGAGGTCGGTGTCGGTGACGACGCAGAAGACGCGGTCGAGCCCGTGGTGATCCGCGACGATCGCGGGCGAGTAGAAGGTCGTGAGGAGGGGCTGGCCGGTCTCGCGCAGCCGCTCGACGAGCGCGCGGCCGAGCCCGCGCTTCGCGATGAGCTTGTGGAGCGTGCGCACGCCGCGCGTCGGCGCGGAGAGGTCTCGGTACGGGTAGAGCCGCGGGATGTCGGTCACGCTCTCGAGCGCGTAGCGGAGCGGCGCGCCGATGATCGGGACCTGGGAGAGCCTGGAGACCGTCTCGTAAGCGTTCCTGAGGCGCGTCCAGGTGCGGACCTCCTCCGGCCCGACGAGCGGCGGCCGGTCCACCTGGACGACCTCCGTGCCGAGCATGCGGGCCAGCGGGGTCGCGGCGCGCATGTGGCCGTAGCCCATGTCGACGGCCACGACGAGGGGCTGCGGCGCGGCGGGCGTGACGCTCGAGGTCATGAAGGCGGGGAGCCTAGCGCAGGGAGGCCCGGAGGTCTCGCGGGCGGCCCCGGAGCTGGCGGGATCCCGGGGAATTGGCGCACCGTGGCGTGAGACCGGGGCTCGGGCGGCACCCACACAGCGTCCGGGCGACGGTACGTGAACCTGACCGATCTGGTCTAGTTCACGGCGGGCGATATCCCAGATGAGTACGATCCATGCACGGAGCGTGATCTCTTTCCGCCTTCGATTTTTTCGGATAGGGATCTCGGGTCCGCCGGTTCGGGGCGGACCGAACGTCATGCCGGCGGTCGTTTCCAGCGAAAGAGACGTTGAATGGCGACTGGTACCGTGAAGTGGTTCAACGATGCGAAGGGCTTCGGCTTCATCACGCAGGACAACGGTGGCGAGGACGTCTTCTGCCACTACTCCGCCATCCAGGGTGACGGCTTCAAGAGCCTCGCCGAGGGTCAGAAGGTGGAGTTCGACGTCGTGAAGGGTCCGAAGGGCCTTCAGGCCGCGAACGTCCGCAAGACGTAGACGGCATTCCCCCCCGTAGTTGCGCGAGAGCCCGGCCAGCGTGCGGCCGGGCTTTCGTTCGTCCGGGGCCCGTTCGGCCCCGAGCCCCGCTGGCCTCCGTCGTCAGCCTGTCGAAGGACGAACGACGGACGTCAGCGCCCCTGCATCCCCCACAGCATGACCCCCACCAGCGCGGCCGCGAGCACGACCGCGATCGCGATCGTCCGCGCCCTCCCCGCCCCGCGCGACGGGTAGTGCTCGATGCCGGGCGACTGGAGGCGCGCACGCGCCGTGCCGTCGAGGTACTTCCGGCCGGTGCTCGAGAGCGGCGTGAGGTCGTCCTTCTTCGCCACGCGGCCATCCTAGCAGGCGCGCGCGCGCCCGCCCCGGGCGCCGCCCGGGTCAACCCCACGTTCCACGCATGACGCGTCCGGCCTACAGCGGGATGTTCCCGTGCTTGCGCGGCGGGTTCTCCTGCCGCTTCGTGCGGAGCATCTCGAACGCGCGGATGATGCGCGGGCGGGTGTCCTCGGGCCGGATGACCTCGTCGACGTAGCCGAGCTCGGCGGCCTTGTACGGGTTCGCGAACTTCTCGCGGTACTCCGCGACGAGCCGGGCGCGCTCGGCGACCGGGTCCTTCGCGCCGGCGAGCTCCTTGCGGAAGATGATGTTCACGGCGCCGTCCGGCCCCATGACCGCGATCTCGGCGGACGGCCAGGCCAGGTTCACGTCGGCGCGGATGTGCTTGGAGGCCATGACGTCGTACGCGCCGCCGTAGGCCTTGCGCGTGATGACGGTGACCTTCGGCACGGTCGCCTCCGCGAACGCGTAGAGCAGCTTCGCGCCGTGCTTGATGATGCCGCCCCACTCCTGGTCGGTGCCGGGGAGGAAGCCGGGCACGTCGACGAGCGTGAGGAGCGGGATGTTGAACGCGTCGCAGAACCGGACGAAGCGCGCCGCCTTCACCGAGGCGTTGATGTCGAGCACGCCCGCGAGCATCTGCGGCTGGTTCGCGACGACGCCCACCGGCCGGCCGTTGAGGCGGCAGAAGCCGATGATGATGTTCATCGCGTAGTGCTCGGCCACCTCGTAGAAGTGGTGGTCGTCGACGATCGCCTTGATGACCTCCTTGATGTCGTAGGGCTTGTTCGGGTTCTCGGGGACGAGGGTCTTCAGCGCCTCGTCGCGGCGGCTCACCGGATCGTTGCACGGCTGCGCCGGCGGATCGTCGGTGTTGTTGAGCGGCAGGTAGCTGAGGAGCTCGCGGACCGACGCGATGGTGGCGGGCTCGTCGTCGAGCGCGAAGTGCGCCACGCCGGACCGGGTCGAGTGCGCCTTCGCGCCGCCGAGGTCCTCCTTCGTGACGTCCTCGTGGGTCACCGTCTTGATGACCTCCGGGCCGGTGATGAACATGTAGGAGGTGTCCTTCACCATGTAGATGAAGTCGGTGATCGCGGGGCTGTACACCGCGCCGCCCGCGCAGGGTCCGAGCACCACCGAGATCTGCGGCACGACGCCGGACGCGAGCGTGTTGCGCAGGAAGATGTCGGCGTAGCCCGCGAGCGACTCGACGCCCTCCTGGATGCGCGCGCCGCCGGAGTCGTTGAGGCCGACGACCGGGCAGCCGACCTCCATCGCGAGGTCCATCACCTTGCAGATCTTCTGGGCGAAGGCGCCGGACAGCGAGCCGCCGAAGACCGTGAAGTCCTGCGCGAAGACGAAGACCTGGCGCCCCTCCACGAGGCCGTAGCCGGTCACGACGCCGTCGCCGTAGACCTTCTGCTTCTCCATCCCGAAGTCGATGCAGCGGTGCGTCTTGAACTTGTCCATCTCGACGAACGTGCCCGGGTCGAGGAACAGCTCGATGCGCTCGCGCGCCGTGAGCTTGCCCGACTCGTGCTGCTTCGCGATGCGGTCCTCGCCGCCGCCGAGCTCGGCCTCCGCCTCGAGGCGGTCGAGGAGGGCGCGGCGCGGATCGGGATCGACGGGCTTCGTCATGGAGGCCTCGCTGGGCGGGGTGGAGTGAGACTCGGGGGCCGCGAGCATACTGATGGCCCATCCGGGGTGGCAAGGGAATGGTGCCGGACACGCGTGACGCAACGCGCGGACCCCGGTTACGCTGGGCCCGGATGGCTGCTTCCCACCGTGAAGTCGTGGTGATCGGCAACGTCGGCGTCGACACGAACGTCTACCTGCCGACCGACCGGTTCACCGGCGCGCTCGAGTCCACGTTCACGGAGGACCTCGACACCATCGGCCAGGCCGGCGGTTACTCGTCGCTCGCGCTCGCGGCCCTGGGATCGCGGACCGGCTTCATCGGCTACGTGGGCGACGATCCGCTCGGCCGGTGGATCGACGAGGAGCTCGCCGCGGGGGGCGTCGACCGGCTGCTGTTCACCGACCCGGCCGGCACGTCACGCAGCGTGAACCTGATGGCGCGCGACGGGACCCGGAAGAACTTCTACGACGGGAAGTCGCACATGACGCTCGCGCCGGACCTCGCGGCGTGCCGCGCGTTCCTCGCGGGCGTGAAGCTCGCACACGTCCACCTGCCGAACTGGGCGCGCCGGCTGTTGCCCGTCGCGCGCGAGCTCGGCGTGCGCGTGTCGGTGGATCTCCAGGACATGTCCGGCGTCGACGATCCCTACCGCGCGGACTTCGTCGCCGCGGCGGAGTTCCTGTTCTGCTCGGCGGTGAACCTCGAGCCGGCCGCGCTCGCCGAGGCGCTGCACGCGCGGAACCCGCGGGCCACGGTCGTCGTCGGGATGGGCGCGCGCGGCGCGGGGCTCCTTCACGGCGGGCGGTTCCGGACGTTCCCGCCCGCGGACCTCCCCGGCCGGCCGGTCGTGGACACGAACGGCGCGGGGGACTGCCTGGCCGCGGGGTTCCTCACCGCGCACGTGCTCCTCGGGAAGGAGCCCGAGGAGGCGGTCCGGTGGGGACAGCTTGCCGCGCGCTGGGCGTGCACGATGCGGCGGAAGTGGCGCGCGCTCGCGACGAGGGACGACCTCGCGCCGCTCCTCGCGAGGTAGAATCGAAGGCCCCGGAGGTCACCATGCGCACCCCGCTCCGCCTCGCCCTCCTCGCCGCCTCGGTCCTCGGCGGCGCCGCCTGTGTCCACCTGCCGATGGCCGGGCACGACTTCCGCCACGCGCAGGCCATCCTCGTGAACCAGGCCGCGTTCGAGCACGGCTGCCCGGTCCAGAGCGTGCGCGTGCTGCGCTCCGACGCGTGGGGCACGACGCAGGACCTCGACGTCTGCGGCAACGTGCGGCGCTACAAGGTGCTCCTCGCGCCGGGCGGCGCGGGCACCGACGGGCTCACCTGGCTCGACGTGACCGTGAACTACCCGGAGTCGACGCTGCCGGCGGCGGCGCCGCCGTCGACCGACCCGCCGGCGCCGAGGAAGTAGGCGGGCTCGGCGCACCGCGCCGGAAGGATCGGCATGCGGACGTCGTAGCGCACCACGAGGAGGGTGCTGCCCGATCCGGCAGCACCGGCGCGCCCGGTTTCCGTTCAGCCGCGGGCCCCGCGGGGTCGTGTCACTTCGCCGCGGCGAGGCCCGGCGCGGCGGTCCACGCGGCGGCGTCGCGCGCGAGCCGCGGCCGGCGCACGCGCGCAACCGCGACGCGAAGGCCCGTCGTGACGGAGGCATACGCGAGCGCGACGAGCGCGATCGCGCCGGCCCACGAGGCGGCGATGGCGGCGATGACCCCGATCATGGCGAGCGAGTCGGCGGCGAGCGCGGCGGCGTGAGCGAGCATGGGAGAGTCGGGGTGCAGCGGGCGTGCCGGACACGTCGCGGGACCTGTCTCGGAGGGGCGCGGCGGCGAAGGAGGGAGGTGGGTAGATCGGGAGCCATGGCCATCCCGGTCTTCAAGGTCGGCGACCTCTCGCGCGCCCTCGCCTTCTACACGCGGACGCTCGGCGCCGAGCTGCTCTGGCCGGAGCGCGTGGAGTCCGGGCCGGGCTACGCGGCGGTCCGGTGGCACGGCCACGAGCTCCACCTCTCCTCGCACGCGGGCGACGGCGCGCCGGGTTCCATCGCGTGCTTCGCCGTGGGCGACGTCGACCGGGTCTTCGATGCGCTCCGCGCCGCGGGCTGGCAGCCCCGCGGGGATCGCGGCCCGGTCCACGCGAGGCCGACCGACCAGACCTGGGGTGTCCGGGAGCTGTACGTGGCCGACCTCGACGGCAACGTGCTCCGGCTGCAGGGGCCGCCGCGGGGGTGAGCCGTCGACAAGCGCCGGGGACCTTCGGACTGCGCCGGAGTCCAAGGATGAACGTCCGTGACTCGCACGCCGTGTCAGACCCCTACTGTACGCCTGTCACGTCATGCTCCTCGAAGGCTTTCAGCTGCCGAGCCTCGATGACGCCGCCAACGCGGCGGGCCCGGGCGGCTTCGCCGCCGACGCGCACGCCGTGCTCCTCGCCCGCGGCAGCGGCGCGCTCGCGCTCGCCGTCGGTCAGAAGCTCTGCGAGCTGAAGGGCGTCTCGGGGGAGCTCGAGCTCGGCTACTCGCAGCTCACCGACCTCGCGCGCGAGAAGCTCGACCTGAAGCCCGCGTTCACGCGGCAGCTCGTCCGGTTCGAGGAGGCGCTCCGGCGGCGTCCCATCCTCCGGGCCGCGGTGCTCGCCGGAGAGGTCTCCCGGAGGAAGGCCGAGGAGATCTTCGTGGTCGCCGTCGGCGAGGACGAGGCGCGCTGGGTCGAGGCGGCGAAGACCTCGACGGTGCGGAAGCTCCGGGCGGCGGTGAAGGTGGCCCGGGCCGAGAAGCAGCAGCCGGGCCCCGCGGTCGGCGACGCGCCGGCGGGCGCGGGCGCCGAGGCCTTCGAGGAACCGAACTGGCACCGGCTGAAGCTGTGGCTCGGGCTCAGGCCCCCGGTCTTCCGTCACGCGGTCGAGCTCGCGGGCTACCTCGACGAGGCGCCCCGCACGCTCTCCGAGCGGCTCCGGTTCATGGCGATGGAGTTCCTCTCCTCTCACCCGGCGCCCGAGGTGCCGGACCGAAAGATCCCGCTCCTGTTCCTCGGGCACCCGCTGCGGGATCCCGTGAAGGAGCCCGACCTGCGCGCGCTCTTCGAGGTGCGCGGGAACGCGTGGCCCCACCTCCACGCCGCGCCGCCGGTGCCGGCGCCGGCGCTCGAGAAGACCTCGCCGCCCGACGCCTACGCGATCCTCGCGGAGCTCGTCGAGCTCGTGCGGCTGTGGAACGCCTGGGACGAGGAGCTCGGGCGGGCCTGCGCCCGCATCAAGCGGAACGCGCTCTGGCGCGGGCTGTCGTTCTCGTCCTTCGCGCACTACGCCGACGAACGGCTGGGCATGGCGACGTCCACGGTGAACCAGCGGATCGCGCTCGAGCGGAGGCTCGAGGACCTGCCCCCGCTCCGGGAGGCGCTCCGGACCGGCAAGCTCTCGTACGAGCGGGCGCGGCTCGTGGCGAAGACCGCCACCCTGGAGAACGTGGCGGAGAAGATCGCGGAGGCGAAGGGGAAGACCTGCATCGCGCTCCAGCGGGAGGTGCTGGCCGAGCAGCAGGACCAGATGTGGAACACGGGCTACCTCGAGACCGTCGTCCCGGAGGAGGTCGATTCGCTCCTCGCGGAGGCCGTACGGGGCGCGCGGCACGCCGCGGGGCGCCCGATGCCGCTCGACGAGGCGCTCGAGGTCATCGCGCGACACTGCATCGAGACCTGGGCTCCACTCGTGAACGAGAAGCTCGCGAAGGTGAACCCGGTCTTGCTGCGGGACGGGGGCGACTGCACGGTGCCGGGGTGCTCGCGCGTCGCGGACGACGTCCACCACATCAGGTTCCGCTCGCAGGGCGGAGACGACTCGGAGGAGAACCAGACCGGCATGTGCAAGCCGCACCACCTCCGCGGCGTGCACGCGGGAAACGTGCTCTGCACCGGATTCGCGCCGGGCGAGCTGACCTGGGTGCTCGGCTGGAGGGAGGTCGAGGCCGCGAAGGGCGGCTAGATCACGAGCCCGGACTTCGCCCACCACGCCGCCCAGTCCGCGGTCGCCTGCTGCAGGCGCGGCAGATCCCAGTCCGGGTCGTACTCGACCGGCGGCGGCGCGGTCTCCGACAGCTCCGCGTACGCGGAGAGCCGGATCTCCTTCAGCGGGTGCGTGAGCGCGCCGAAGAGCCACTCCGCGCGGCCGCGGCCGCGGTTCTCCTTCCACCAGAGCAGCCAGCGCATCGGATCCTTCCCGAGCGGCTGCATCGTGATGGCCCGGAGCGCGGCGGCGACGGCGTCGGCGGCCTGCGGGTCGGCCTTCTCGAGCACCTGCACCATGAGCGGCACGGCCTCCACGTCGCGGAGCGCGGCGAGCGCGCGCGCGGCGGAGGCGGTGCGGAGCGACAGCCCGGAGAGGAGCCCGCGGCGGAGGCGGTCGGTGGCGTCGCGCAGCCCGTGCTCGTGGCGGCGCGCGGCGAGGTTGGCGACCGCGTTCGACGCGACGGCGGGGTCGGTCGAGAACGCCTTGTCGGCGAGCGAGCCGAGGGTCTCCTCCGGCGGAGGCAGCGCGACCTCGTCGGTGGTGTCCGGCGCCTCGACGAAGGTGACCTCGACGTCGGGCGAGCCGGAGGGCTCCGGGGCGGACGGCGGCGCGGCGGGCGCAGCCGGAGTCGGCGCGGCCGGCAACGGCGGCGGTCGACGCACGGGCGGCTCGGCCGGCCGCGGGCGCGGGGGAAGCCCTTCGGGCTCCCTCGCGGCCTCCACGGCAGCGAGCGCCTCGGCGGTGGCGCGCTCGAGCTCGGCGGCCTCGTCGGCTGCCTCGGGAGCGGCCTCCGCCGGGTACGGCTCCGCGGGCTCGAGCTCGAGCGGCGACGCGGCGGGCTCCTCCGCGGTGAGCGGCACCTCGCCCGTGGGCGGCTCGTCGCCGGCGGGCGGGGCGATGGGCTCCGGCTCGGGCGCGGCCTCGACGGCCGGCTCGGGTGCGGGAGCCGCGGCGAAAGGCAGCGAAGCCTCCGGCGTGGCGCCGGCCAGGACCTCCTCGGCGCCGCCGAGGATCGCCGGGTCCGGCTGCGGCAGCCGCGCGGGCTCGCGCGTGCGCCAGGTCTCCGGCTCCACCGGCTCCTCCGCCGCGCCGCGCCGCTTCTGCGCGAGCAGCACCCGCTCGAAGGCGCCGCCGACGCCGGAGAGCATCGTGAGGAGGTCGCCCAGGCGGCGGGCGGAGACGGGCGCCTCGCCGTTGTCGGCGTACACGAGGCAGACGATGCGGCCGCGCACGAGCACCGGGAACACGAACACGGTGCGGGGCATCGGCCGGGCGAGCCCGCGCAGCACGGCGTCGGTGCCGGGCTCGCGGGTGACCGGGCCGAGGTACGGGCCGCCGGTCTCCATCACCGTGCGGAGCACGCCGGGCTCGCTCGCGTAGAGCGCGACCGTGCGGACGATGTCGCGCGCGCCGTCCTCCTCGCCGAGCGCGTCGTGGCCGGCGAAGGCGTCGCGCGCCACCGCGAAGAGCGCGGCGTACTGGAAGAAGTCGCGGGTGTAGCGGAGCGCCGCGAGCACGACCCCGTCGCGGTGGCGGGCGGCGTCGAGGGCGGCGCGTGCGTCGCCGAGCGACCAGCGCGGCGGCGCGCTCCGGTCGAGCTCCGCCGGCGCGGGCTCCGGCTCCGTCGCGCGGTGCTCCTCGCCCGCGGGGTGGCCCTCGTCGGCGGCCCCCTCGTCGACCTCGACGTCGTCGAGGAACCCGAGCTCGACCGCCTCGACGGCCTGCTCGAGCGCGGCGGCGAGGGGATCCTCCTCGCCCTCCTCGAAGACGGCCGGGAGCGGCGGCGGCTCGTGGCCGTGGGCGTCCGTGAACGCCGCGGGCTCGGGCGCGCCGAAGCCATCGCCGGGCTCCGCGCCGCCGGGGGGAGCCCCGGTCGCGCCGGCGTCGGCCGCCGGGTCACCCTCGGGGCCGGGGACGAGCACGTCCTCGATGTCGAGCCCTTCGAGGAGCTCGGCGGGCGCCTCGGCGGCCTGCTGCGCCTGCCGCGACGCGGGGGACACGGCCAGCGCCGGGAGCGGCGGCACCGGCGGCCCCCCGCTCGCGAGCGCCGAGAAGCGCGGCGGCAGCGCGCCGCCGTAGAGCCGGTGGATGAGCTGGCGCACCCGCCACTCCGGCCCGACGTGGGCGGTGAGGTGGAGCGACAGCATGAAGCTGAGCTCGTCGAGGATCGCGAGGTCGACCGGGTGCGTGGCGGCGAGCCGCAGCTCGCGGCCGTCGAGCCGGAACGGCGCGAGCCCGTGCCGCTCGGCGACCCGCGAGGGGAAGACCCGGCGCGCGCGCGCGTCGGTCTCGGCCCACGCCTCCGGCGGCGCGGCCGGCAAGCCCGACGCGCGGGACAGGAGCCCGACGAGGCGCTCCTCGTCGAGGGCCCCGAGCTCCAGGAGCGCGGTGTCGAGGGCGCCGCCGACGTCGCGCTGGCGCACGATCGCGCGCTCCAGCACCTCCGCCGGCAGGGTCCCCTCCTCCGCGAGCAGCGCGGCGAGATCCTTCCTCACCTTGCCCTTGTAGGACCCCCCTTCGCCGGCGGTCAAGGCGCCTCCACGACCCACGTCCCGGCGAGGAGGTCGTGCAGCGACCGGCCGGAGCGGTTGAAGAGCGCGAGCAGGAACCCGAGCCCGAGGAGGCCGAGCGACACGAGCGAGAGCGCCGAGCGGATCGCGCAGCGCAGGAGCGAGGGGCGGCCGCCGTCGGTCGCGACGATCCTCAGGCCGAGCAGCCGCTTGCCGAGTGTCGCGCCGGCGAGGGCGTGCGCGAGCGTGCCGTAGGTGAAGAGGACGAGCGCGAGGAAGGCGAGGAGCGACAGGCCGACCGCCCGCTGCGAGAGCGCGAGCTCCGCGAGCGTGCTCAGCCGGTCGCCCTTCCCGGGCGCCTGCGACGACAGCCAGGCCACGAGGCCGGCGACGCCGGCGGCGAAAGGGACCCCGTCGACGGCCCAGGCGGCGGCCCGCCGCCAGGCGGGCGCGACGGTGACGTGGACCTCGATGGACGTGACGTCGGCCTCGGGCAGCTCGAGGTCCGGCGGAGGGCGCGGCGGCGGACGCGGGCGGGGCGGCGTCTTCGGCAGCGCGCTCGGTGGAGCGGCCTCGCGGACGGGCGGCCGTGGGGGAAGGACGGGGACGGGGGGAACGGGAACAGAATGAGAAACAGGAACAGGAACAGGCGCAGGAACCGGCGCAGCGATCGGGGCGGGCGGCTGCGGTGCCCGGGGAGGCGCGGCGGGCATCGGCGGCTTCGGCGCGGGCGTCGGGTCGAAGAGCTCCATCGCGGGGCGCTCGCCGGGGAGCGCCTGCGGGGGCTCGAGATCGATGGGCCAGCCGGGCTGCGGCTGCGCCGGTGCCGGTGCGGGTGCGGGCGCCGGCTTCGGCGTCATCCCGCGCACGCGGTCGGTGATCTCCGCGAACGCGAGGTCGGCCTCCGACATCGCAGGCTCGGTGAGGCCCGGCGGGTCCTCCTCCGGCAGGTCCGCCAGCACGTACTCGCCGGAGCCGATGGGCGAGACCTCCTCCAGCGCCGACTCGTCGTCCGCTACCGGGGCGGCGTCGAGGAGTGGATCAGCGGGCTCGGCCTCGAGCGGCTCCACCTCGGGGGCGTAGCCGGGCGGGTTCGCCTGGCGGGGCAGGTGGCCGAGGTCGGGCGGGGCGAGCGCGAGGCCCGGCGAGGTGATCGCGGTCGGGTCGGCGTCGCCGTGCAGCACGAGCGGCGCGGGGGGCTGCGGCGTCGGCGTGATGGGCGGCGCGAAGAAGTCGGGCGGGTCCTCCGGCGGCAGGGCGGGCGGCGGCCGCGGGGGCGGGACGGCCCGGTGCTGCGCGGGGGGAGGCGCGGGCGGCGAGGAGGCCGCCGGAGGGGGCCGCACCGGCGGCCGCACCGGCGGGCGGACTGGCGGTGCCGCGCCGGCGGGCGGACCGGGGAGCGTCGTGCGCACGCGCCGGTCGAGGTCGAGCGGGGCGTCGAGGCGCGCGGGGCGGGGCTCGTCGGGGATGGCGAGGGGCGCTCCGCAGCGCCGGCACATCGCCGCGCCGTCGGTCGAATCGCGTCCACATCGCGGGCACTTCACGGCCCGAAGCTACGGTCACCGGGGGGGCGGGTCAAGGAAGGCACCGGCGAGGTCCCCGTGCCTCGCCTGCGCGAGCGCGACCGCCACGATCGCCGCGGTCTCGGCGCGCAGCACGCGTGGTCCGAGCGTCGCCGGGCGCGCCCCGGCGGCGAGGCACGCGGCCACCTCGCCCCCGGTCAGGCCGCCCTCGGGGCCGACGATGAGGGCGTGGCCGGGTGCCGCTGC
Organism: Anaeromyxobacter sp.; assembly: GCA_046351695.1. Classification (GTDB taxonomy): domain Bacteria; phylum Myxococcota; class Myxococcia; order Myxococcales; family Anaeromyxobacteraceae; genus Anaeromyxobacter. The sequence continues at coordinate 61,802 of JAXLYA010000011.1, forward strand.
CGCGGCGGGCGCGGCGCCGGTCGCCGCGGAGCCGGGCGCGTCGACGTGGAACACGTGCAGCGCGAAGCCGGCCGGGATCGCCGCGAGCGCCTTCGCGAGCGTGCGCGGCGCGAGCACGTCCGGCACGTCTGCGCGGCCGCACTGCCGCGCGGCCTCTTCCGCGATGCGCCGCCACCGGCGGGCCCGCTCCTCCGCGCGCTCGCCCTCGAGCCGCACCACCGACCGCTCCGCCTCGAACGGCACGACCGCGGTGACGCCGAGCTCGGTCGTCTTCTGCACGACGAGATCCATCTTCTCGCCCTTCGCGAGCGCGACGAGCAGGCGCACGTCGGCGCCGGGCCGGGCCGCCTCGCGGCGCGGGCCGAGCGCGAGCGCGTCGAGGCCGGGCGTGAGCGTCGCGTCCCACGCACCGCCCCGCCCGTCGAACACCTCGATGGCCTCGCCGGGCATGAGGCGCAGCACGTCCACGAGGTGGTGGCGCGCCTCCGGCGTGAGCACGGCGTGGTCGCCGTGCAGGGCGGACGGCGGCAGGAACACGCGGCGCGAGGTCACGGCCGCCGCCCCGGAGCGGCGCCGGCCGGCTGCTGCAGGGAGACGAGCCGCCACTCCCCCTCGGCGCGGTCGAGGTCGAGGCGCGCGGCGAGGCCGCGGGCGACGTACGCGTCGCGCACCTCGCCCTCCTGCCCGGAGAGGATGCCCGAAAGGAAGAGCAGCCCGCCCGGCGCGAGCCGGGCGGCGATCTCGGGCGCGAGCTCGACGAGCGTGTTCGCGAGGATGTTCGCGACGACGACGTCGTACGGCCCGGTGAGCCGCTCGAGCCCCTCGGCCCTGAGCTCGAAGTCGGGGCCGAGCGCGACCCCGTTCGCCGCCGCGTTCTCACGCGCGACGTCCACGGCCACCGGGTCCACGTCGTTCCCGGCCACCTTCGCCGCGCCGAGCTTCCGCGCCGCGATGGCGAGCAGCCCGGAGCCGGTGCCGACGTCGAGCACGGCCGCCGCCTCGCGACCAGCCAGCGCGTCCGAGAGCGCCCGCAGGCAGAGCGACGTCGTCGGGTGGGAGCCCGTCCCGAACGCCATGCCGGGGTCGAGCACCACCTCCACCGCGCCCGGCGGCGGCGCCGCGGCGATCCAGGACGGCCGCACGAAGACCCGTCCCGCGAGCATGGGCGCGAGGTCCTTCTTCCAGGTCTCGCTCCAGTCCTCGTCCGGCACCGGCTCGAGGGAGCCCCCGTGCTCCTCCCGGGCCGCCTCACCGGACTCCCGGTCCGCGTAGAAGGCGACGAGGAACGCCCGGCCGGGCGGCGGGCGGTCGACCCCCGGCATCGGGGTCCCCTCCCCGTCCCGGACCTCCACGCCGCTCGCCCCGTCCATCATGAGGGTCGCGGCGAGGTCCTCCGCCTCGTCCTTTCCGGTCTCGAGCCGCAGCGCGTAGGTAGGCACGTGTGGTCATTACCCCAGCGCTGGGCGGCGCGAAAGGTGCCCTGGCCGCGGCGTGCGGTACGATGGAGCGCCGATGTCCCTGAGCGTCCTCCTGGTCGAGCCGGATCAAGGCTTCGCCGACGAGATCCGTCGGGCCCTCGACCCCGTGGGCTTCTCGGTCACCGCCCTGCCGGCCGGCGAGCCGGCGGTGGAGCGGTGCAAGGAGGCCGCGCCGGACCTCATCCTCCTCGCGGCCGAGCTGCCGGACATGAGCGGCTTCTCGGTCTGCAACCGGCTGAAGCGCGCGCACGCGTCGGTGCCGCTCATCCTCTACACGGCCGAGGCGACCGAGGCCGCGATCGAGGCGCACCGCTCGACCCGCACCCACGCCGACGACTACCTCCGCTGGCCGTTCGACATGGCGGACCTCCTCGCACGGGCGGCGTCGCTCATCCACGCCGACGTGACCCCGAGCTCGGTGCGCCCCGGGCCGCCGCCGGTCGCCACCGCCGCCTCCCCTTCGAGCCCGGCAGAGCGCCCCCCGCCGCCGAAGCCGCCGCCGCCGGTGCAGGAAGGCCCGCCCGTCCTGCAGCGGGTCGCCGTGCCGCAGCCGGCCACCCCGCCGCACGCCACTCCGCAACGCAGGGCGACCGACGTGAACCTGCGGGTGGTGCCTCCGCCCGCGCTCACGCCGGAGCCCATCCCCGCGCCCGGGCCGGCGCCGACTCCCGCGCCGGTCCCCGAGGCCGAGCGGGAGCTCGCGATCGAGATGGCGGAGCCCGAGCCGTCGCCGCCGCCGGCCGCGCTCGCGCCGGAGCCGTCGACGCACGCCGCGCCGCCCGCGCTGCCGCCGCTCCTGCCACCGCAGCCCCCGTCCTCGGCCCAGGTCCTCGGCCGCGTCGCGGTGGTCCACCGGCCGGCGTGGCCCCCGGGCGGCCGCGACCCCGCCGACATCTTCTCCGAGCAGCCGCGCGATCCGCAGCCGCCGAAGGGCACCCCCGAGGAGCGGCTCGAGTACTTCCGCGACCGGCTCCGCGCGCGCGACGGCTTCCTCGCGAAGGTGAAGGAGGCGGTGAGGGAGCTCGAGGCCGCCCGCGCCGACGCGGCGGCCACCCGCGACGCGCTCGAGGCCGACCTCGCCGCCGAGCGCCGCCGCACCGGCGAGCTCGAGCACAGGCTCTCCGAGGCCGCGCAGGACCAGGCCGCGACGACCGCCCGGCTCGAGGACCTCCGTCGCCAGCTCCAGGAGAGCGAGGTCAACCGCCAGGCCGCCTCCGAGGTGCTCTCCGAGACGCTCCAGAAGGCCGAGGCCACCGAGCGCGAGCTCTCCGACAAGCTCTCGATCTCCGAGACCGAGCGCCAGCGCCTCGAGGCGGAGCTCACCGAGGACGCCGAGGCGCACCTGCGCGCCATGCAGGCCATCGAGGCGGCCCAGGCCGAGGAGCGCCACGCGTTCGACGCGGAGCGCGCCGAGATGGAGGCGCAGCGCTCGCGCGACCGCGCCGAGGCGGCGCAGCGGCTCGTGCGCGCCGAGGAGCGGGCCTCCGCGCTCGCCCGCGAGCGCGACGAGCTGTCCGCGCAGGTCCGCCGCCGCGAGGCGGAGCTCGCCGCCCGCGACGTGAGGGAGGCCGAGGCGAAGGAGGCCGCCGCGGCCGCCGAGGCCGCGCTCCGGAACGCCGCGGACGAGGCGAGCGGCCGCGCCGACGCGGTGATGGGCGAGCTCGCCGAGGTGGCGGCCCGCGCCGCAGCCCTCGAGAAGGAGGCGACCAGCGAGCGCGAGCGCGCGCGCCGGCTCGAGGCGGACGTCGCCCGGCTGGAGAAGCTGCAGGGCGCCACGGTGCGGGAGAAGGGGCTCGAGAAGGAGGCCGCGGCCCGGGTCGAGCGGGAGGCGGCGGCGCTCAAGGAGCAGCTGAAGCAGCGCGACGCCTCCCTCGCCGCCGCCGCGAAGGCGCTCTCGACCGAGAAGGCGCAGCGGGAGGCCGCGACCCGCGCCGTCCGCGAGGCCCAGGCGGCGCGCAAGGCCGCCGAGGAGCGCCTCGCCTCCGAGCGCGCCCGCCTCGAGGGCGAGCTCGCCCGCCTCGCCGAGGAGGTCCAGTCGGCCCGCTCGCGCGCGGAGGCCGCCGAGCAGGCGAGCGCGCGGGCGCTCGCCGCGCTCGAGGCCGAGAAGCGCGACCTCCACGCGACCGTGGAGCGCAAGCAGGTCGACACCCAGAAGCTGCGCCTGCTCGAGGCCGCCGAGGCCGAGAAGCGCCACCTGTCGGAGACCGCCCGGCTGCGCTCGGCGCTCGCCGAGTCGGAGCGGAAGCTCGAGGCCGGCGCGCGCGAGGCCGCGAAGCTGCGCGCGCGGGCCGCCGAGCTCGAGAAGGCCCGCCCCGCCGCCGCCGAGGGCGCCGACGTGCAGGAGCTGAAGGCCCGCGCGAAGAAGCTCTCCGGCGAGCTCGCGGACCTCCGCGAGGAGAACGAGTTCCTGAACGGGGAGGTCGCGCGGTTCCAGCAGAAGGCGCGCGACCTCGCGAAGGAGCTCGAGGGGATGCGGGAGAGCTAGCGGCTCATCCGGGGCGTGCACGGATCCCGGCCCCCGCCGCACGGCTCGCAGGACCATGCGCGTCGCCGAGCTGTGGCGGTACCCCGTGAAGTCCATGGCAGGTGAGCGGCTCCGCGAGGCGGAGCTCCGCCCGGACGGCGTCGCCGGCGATCGCGGCCTCGTGGTGGTCGGGGACGACGGCCGCCTGCGCACCGCGCGCACCCACCCGAGGCTCCTCGGGCACCGGGCCACGCTCGGACCGGACGGCGAGCCGCTCGTCGATGGGCGGCCGTGGACCGATCCGTCGGTGGCGGCGGACGTCGAGGCGGCCGCGGGGCGCGGCGCGTACCTCCTGCCGCTCGAGGGGACGGAGCGGTTCGACGTCCTCCCCCTGCTCGTCGCGACCGACGGCGCCATCGCCGCCTTCGGGCGCGACGGCCGCCGCCTCCGGCCGAACCTCGTCGTCGGCGACGTGGAGGGGCTCGCCGAGCGTGGCTGGGAAGGGCGGATCCTGCGGGTCGGCGCCGCGCGGGTGCGGACCGTGGACCTCCGCGCCCGGTGCGTGATGACGACCTTCGACCCGGACACGCTCGCCCAGGACCCCGGCGTGCTCCGCGACATCGTGCGGCGGTTCGGCGGTACCCTCGCGCTGAACGCCGAGGTGGTCGAGGGCGGCGTCGTGCGGGAGGGCGACCGGGTGGAGCTCGAGTGAGCCCCATCCATGCCCTGTAACGGGACCGCGCCCTCGACAGACTCGGAGGCATGGATCCCGAGACGAACCCCGCCGCCGCCCTGTCCGAGCCCGAGCGCGAGCAGCGCATCGTCGAGGCGCGGCTGAAGCTCAGGGAGCGCTTCCTCGCCCGCATGGAGGCGACCCCGGGCGTCGCCGACGCGCGGCCCCTCGGCACGGGGCCCACGAACCGGCACGGCATGCCGAAGCTGCCCGTCGGGCAGACCGCGTCGCGGAAGTGGCCGGTGCTCGACCTCGGCCGGCCGGTGCGCGTCGTGCGCGAGCGCTGGCGGCTCGCCGTGGACGGCGCGGTGGACCACCCGCTCGACCTCTCCATCGAGGACCTCCTCGCCCTGCCGCAGGTCGACGTGGTCTCCGACTTCCACTGCGTCACCGGCTGGAGCCGGATGGACCTCGCGTGGCGCGGCGTCCTCGCCTCGACCTTGCTCGAGCGGGCGGCGCCGAAGGCCGCCGCGAGCCACCTCCTCGTCCACGGGTACGACGGCTACACGACGAACCTGCCGCTCGAGGAGGCGCTCAAGCCGGACGTGCTCGTGGCCCACACGGTGGACGGCGCGCCGCTGCCGCGCGAGCACGGCGGCCCGGTGCGGATGGTGACGCCGCAGCTCTACGCGTGGAAGGGCGCGAAGTGGATCTCCCGGATCGAGGTGCTGACGCACGACGAGCCCGGGCTGTGGGAGAAGAACGGCTACTCGAACACCGCTCACCCGTGGCGGAACGACCGCTACGACCGGTGAGCGGTGCCGGGCGTCGCAGCGCCTAGACCTCCGGCGCGGCCTTCTTCGACGCACGCCAGAGCAGGAACCCGAGCAGCGCGAAGAAGCCGACGCCGAGGAGCTCGTAGCCGCCCTCGCCGATGGCGCCGCGGAGCGCATGCTCCGCGTTCCACTTCGAGATCGTCTCGTTCACCCTGTCGTTCACGTTGAGCAGCGCCACGATCACGCCCATGAGCGCGCCGCCGGCGACGAGGCCGGTCGCGAACAGCGAGCCGCCGCCGAGCTCGGAGTCCTCGGCCTTCTCGCCCTTCTTCGCGGTGAACCGGTCGATGACGCCCTTCAGCGCGCCGCCCGCGAAGATCGGGAGCGTCGTCGAGAGCGGCAGGTAGAGGCCGACGGCGAAGGAGAGCGACTTCACGTCGCAGAGCTCCATCGTCACCGCGATGAACGCGCCGACGAGCACGAAGTGCCAGTCGAGGTTGAGCGAGAGGAGGCCCTTGATCAGGGTCGCCATGAGCGTGCCCTGCGGCGCCGGGAACTGCGGCGTGCCGATGGCGTGGGTGATGCCCTTCGCGGCCATCTCGGCGGTCGGCGTGTCGAGGAGCTTCACGGTGAAGCCGATGACGATCGCGGAGGCGATGGCGCCGACGAAGAGCGCGATCTGCTGGTACCGCGGGGTCGCGCCGACGAGGTAGCCGGTCTTGAGGTCCTGGCTCGTCGCGCCGCCGTTCGCCGCGGCGATGCAGACCATGCCGCCGACGACGAGCGCCATCGGCTCGTAGACCTTGCCGGTCCAGCCGAAGGCCACGAACACCATCGCGGTCGCCATCAGCGTCGCGATGGTCATGCCGGAGATCGGGTTCGAGGAGGAGCCGATGATGCCGACGATGCGCGAGGACACCGTCACGAAGATGAAGCCGAAGACGATGACGAGGATGCCGACCATCAGCTTCGAGAGGAAGCTCTCGCCGGGGATCTGCGGCATCACGACGAGCACGAGCACGAGGGCGATCGAGCCCACGATGACCGTCACGAAGGAGAGGTCGCGCTCGGTGCGGGCGATGCCGGCCGCGGCGGACTTGTCCTTGAGCGAGCGGATCGAGTCGCGGAGCGACACCCAGATGGTGGGCAGGGTCTTGAGCAGCGTGATGAAGCCGCCGGCCGCCACGGCGCCCGCGCCGATCTGGCGGATGTAGGCGCGGTAGACGGCGTTCGGGAGGTCGGTGAAGGTGCCGGCCGCGGCGTCCCAGCCGTAGGCGAGCGGGTTCGAGCCGACCTTGGGGAGCTGCTCGGCGATCGTGTGCGCGGGGACCAGCACCGCGAGGAGCGGGATGAGGCCGACCCAGGCGAGGACGCCGCCGGCGACCAGCACGCCCGCGATCTTCGGGCCGATGATGTAGCCGACGCCGAGGTACTCGGGGGTGATCTCGCCGTTCACGGTCGCGTTCGGGAGCCACTTGTTCTTCTGGCTCGTGATGAACGCCGGGGCCTCGGCGATGACGTGGAAGACCTTCTGGAGGATGGCGTAGACGAGCGCGAAGCCGACGCCCTGGAACGCGGTCTTCGCGAACTCGCCGCCCTTGTCGCCGGCGATGAGCACCGAGGCGCAGGCGGTGCCCTCGGGGTACTGCAGCTGGCCGTGCTCCTTCACGATGAGCGAGCGCCGCAGCGGGATCATCATGAGCACGCCGAGGATGCCGCCGACGAGCGCCAGGATGAACAGCGTGACGTAGTTGAAGTACCCGGCGCCGACCGAGACGCCGGTCGCGGGATCCATCGAGAGGAAGAGGAAGCCGGGCAGCGTGAAGACGACGCCGGCCGCGATCGACTCGCCCGCCGAGCCGGCGGTCTGGATGATGTTGTTCTCGAGGATGGTCGTGCCGAGGAACTTCCGGCCGAGCGAGATCGCGATGACCGCGATCGGGATCGAGGCCGAGACCGTGAGGCCGGCCTTGAGCGCGAGGTACACGGTGGCGGCGCCGAACAGGATACCGAAGAGCGCGCCGGCGACGATCGCCTTGGGCGTGAACTCGGCGACCGTGGCGGTCTCGGCCGGGATGTAGGGCTTGAAGTCCTTGAGCGCGGGCTCGGCCATGCGTTACCTCGTGGGTCGGCTGTGCAGCGGGCGTGCGGCCCGCGGGAGCGGGCTGCGGAAGGAGGTCGGCGGAGACGGTCAGCTGGAAATCCGCGGGAGGAAAGCACGTCTCCCGTCGGATGTCGACTTCGACCGGCGCCCGCCGTATGTCAACCGCCATGGGCCTCCCGTACGGGATCTACGTCCACTTCCCGTACTGCGCGCACCGCTGCCCGTACTGCGATTTCGCGGTCACGACCGACCCGGTGCCGGGCGACGGCAGCTACGTCGCCGCGGTGCTCGCCGAGCTCCGCGCGCGCTCTGCTGCGTTCGCCGGCCTGTCGGCTGCGAGCCTGTACCTCGGCGGCGGCACGCCTTCGCTCTGGAGTCCCGGGGAGATCGCCCAGGTGGTCGGCGCAGCGCGTCGGCTGGGGCTGCCCGAGGGCGCCGAGACGACGCTCGAGGTCAACCCGGAGTCCTGCGATCCCGGCCGGGTGCAGGCGTGGCGGGCGGCGGGCGTGAACCGGGTGTCGATCGGGGTGCAGTCGTTCGACCCGGGCGTCCTCGCGAAGCTCGGCCGGCGCCACGGGCCGGAGGCGGCCGAGCGCGCGATCCGGCTGTGCGCGGCGGTCATCCCGAACGTCTCTGTCGACCTCATCTACGGCGCGCGCCGCTCGACGGTCGAGTCCGCCCGGCGGGACGCCGCGCACGCGGCCGCGCTCGGGGCGATGCACGTGTCGGCCTACGCGCTCACGCTCGACACCGAGGTGCTCGCCGAGGAAACGCCGCTCGCCCGGATGCGCCGGCAGGGACGGCTGCCGCTCCCGAGCGACGAGGAGACGGCCGCGCAGGGGGCCGCGATCCGCGCGGCGCTGCGGCGGGCGGGGCTCCGGCGGTACGAGATCTCGAACTTCGCGGCGCCGGGGCGGGCGTCGGTGCACAACGGGCTCTACTGGTCGAGCGACAGCTACCTCGGGGTCGGCGCGGGGGCGTGGGGGTGTTTGAGGAGCAGGAGCGGGAGCAGCAACAGGAGCAGCGAGGGCACGGTGCGGTGGGGGAACTTGCGGGACGCGCGGGCGTACATGGGCGCGGTGTCCGAGGGAAGGCTGCCGACGGCGGAGGAGGATCGGTTCGACGACGCCGCCGAGGCGAACGAGCGGCTCATGCTCGCGCTGCGCACGCGCGCGGGGGCGCCGCTCGAGGGGCTCACGGGGCGGCAGCGCGAGGAGGCGGAGCGGCTCGTGAAGCGGCGGCTCGCGGTTCGGCGGACGGGGGGAGACGGGGCCGCTCACCTCGTGCTCACCTCCCGGGGGATGGACCTCCACTCGTCGATCGCGGGGCGGCTGTTCGAGTAGGCTTCGGGTTCATCCTGCAGCGGAGGCTCCATGGCGAACGCCCCGTCCTTCGTCGAGCACGCGCTCGAGCTCCTCTCCTCGGTCGGCCCGGTCCAGGCGAAGCGGATGTTCGGCGGGCACGGCGTCTACTGCCGCGGCGTGATGTTCGGGCTGCTCGACGACGACGAGCTGTTCGTGAAGACCGACGAGGTGTCGCGGCCGACGTTCGTCGAGGCGGGGTGCCGGATGTGGGTCTACCCGGCGGCGGCGATGGAGGAGACGAGCTACTGGCGGCCGCCGGACGAGGCCCACGAGGACCCCGAGGCGATGCGGCCGTGGGCGGAGCTCGGGCTCGAGGCGGCGCTCCGGAAGAAGGCGGCGAAGGACGCGGCCGCGCGGGCGAAGGCGGAGCGGAGGAGGGGGAAGGAGCAGCAGGAGAAGCAGAAGGAGCAGGAAGAGCAGAAGCGGAAGCAGAAGCAGAAGCTAAAGGCGAAGGCGAAGGTGAAGGTGAAGCGGGGCGCGAAGAAGCGCGGGAGCTGACCCATGCGCCGCCTCCTCTTCCTCGTCCTCTTCGGGCTCGCGATCGGCGCGGGCGTCGGGCTCGCGCTGCGGCTCGGGCGCTCGAGCCCGCCGGCGCTCCCCGACCCGCCGGCGGTCGTCGTCGCCGTCCGCGACGTGGCCCGGCTCGAGACGCTCGACGTCCGGCTCTGGAAGAAGATCTCCTTCGCGCCGGAGCCGGAGGCGGGCAGGACGCTCGTCGAGGACGTCGCGGGCTGGGTGCGCTACTCCCTCAACGCGCCCCGGGGCCGGGCGATCGTCTTCGCCGACGCGAGCGTCGGGCTCGACCTCTCGCGGCTCGACGCCTCGGCGCTGCGGGTCGCCGGCCGCGAGGTGTTCGTGGTGCTCCCGCCGGCGGCGGTGCGGGTCGAGCTCCGGCCCGGCGACACCGAGGTCCTCGGCTCGAACCTCGACTCCGCGCAGACCGCCCGCCTCCTCGAGCTCGCGAAGCGCGCGTTCGAGGAGGAGGTCGGCCGCGACAGGGGGCTGCAGGAGCGGGCCCGCGCCTCGGCGGAGCGGGCCATCCGGGGGCTGCTCCTCGGGCTCGGGTTCTCGAAGGTGAGCTTCGTCGCCGAGCTGCCGGCGGTGGGCGCCCCGAGCTGAGCTCCGGGCTAACCCGGCTGCACCGTGAGCACCGGCTTCGGCGTCGCGGGGCCGCCCGGCGGCAGCACCGGGTACGGCACCACGGGCTGCTTGCCGGTGAGCGCCCGGAGGAACGCCGAGACCTCGGCGACCTCGGCCGGCGGGAGGTCCTGGCCGAGCTGGCTCCTCGCCATGATCGCGACGGCCTCGTCGAGGCTCCAGACGGCGCCGGAGTGGAAGTACGGCGCCGTGAGCTCGACGTTGCGGAGCGTCGGCGAGCGGAAGCCGTACTCGTCCGCCTTCTCGTTCGTCACCTTCATGCGGCCCACGTCCGCCGCCGGCCGGACCGCGAGGGACGGCGCCTCGACGGCGCCGAAGGTGTAGTAGCCCGTGCCGCCCACGTTCACGCCGCCGTGGCAGGCCGCGCAGCCCCGGTCCATGAAGACCTTCGCGCCCGCCTTCGCCTCGGCGGTGAGCGCCTTCGCGTCGCCCGCGAGCCAGCGGTCGAACGGCGCGCCGGGCGTGACGAGCGTCGCCTCGAAGAGCTCGATCGCCCTCGCGACGTTGTCGAAGGTGATCGGGTCCTTCGCGCCGGGGAACGCCCGCTCGAACATCGGCGCGTAGCCCGGGATGCTCTTCAGCGTGGCGACGACCTGCTCCGGCCGGTTCGCCATCTCGACGGAGGCCTGCATCGGCCCCTTCGCCTGCTCGGCGAGGTCGGCCGCGCGGCCGTCCCAGAACTGCGCGCCGTTGTGGACCGCGTTCAGCACGGTGGGCGCGTTGCGCGGGCCCTTCTGCCACCCGTGCCCGACCGAGGTCGCCTGCAGGTCGGCGCCGCCGAGCCCCACGTTGTGGCAGGTGTTGCAGCTGATGAGCTGGGAGGCCGACAGGCGCGGGTCGAAGTAGAGCGCCTTCCCGAGCTCGACCGCGGCGGGGGTGGCCGGGTTCCTCGCGAGGGCGGGGGCCTTCGCGGGCAGCACCTGGAAGGTGGAGCGGGCGTCCTTCAGCACCGCCTTCTCGTTCGAGGCGGCGACGGCGCCGTGCGCGGCGGGGGCCGCGTGCAGGGCGAGCGCGAGGGTCAGGGCGAACGTCATCTCTTGAGTCCTCCGGTTCGGGGGTGGAGCCCGATCTTGGCGGCCGCGCGGCGCGGCCGGGAGCGGCAGGTGGTCGCAGCCCCCGTCGCGCCCGGACGCTCCGTCGACGCGGCGCCCGCGCGGCCGCCGTCAGCGCTCCGCGACGGTCACGGCGAGCGCCGGCCGCGGCGTGCCCGCGCCGCTCCGCGGCAGCACCGGGTGCGACACCTGGGGCTGCTCGCCGGTGAGCGTGCGCAGGAACGCCGCGATCTTCCCGACCTCGCCCGGCTCGAGCTTCGCGCCGGTCTGCGCGGCCGCCATGACCGCGATCGCCTCCTCGAGCGTCCAGACCGCGCCGGAGTGGAAGTACGGCGCGGTGAGCGCGACGTTGCGCAGGCTCGGGGTGCGGAAGGCGTACGCGTCCGCCGTGTCGCCGGTCACCTTCATGCGGCCCACGTCCGCGGCCGGGCGCACCGCCTCGGGCGGCGCCTCGACGAGCCCGAAGGTCCAGTAGCCGGAGCCGCCCACGCCCGCGCCGCCGTGGCAGGTCGCGCAGCCCTTCTCCATGAAGAGCTTCGCGCCGGCGATCGCCTCCCCGGAGAGCGCCCCCGCCTCGCCGGCGAGCCACCGGTCGAACGGCGCGCGGGGCGTCACGAGCGTCGCCTCGAACGCGGCGATCGCGGCGGCGACGTTGTCGAAGGTCACGGGGTCCCGCTCGCCGGGGAAGGCGCGCGCGAACATCGGGGGGTAGCCGGGGATGCTCCGGAGGGTCGAGACGACGCGGGCGGGCGGGTTCGCCATCTCGACCGGCGCCTGCATCGGACCCTTCGCCTGCTCGGCGAGGTCGGCCGCGCGGCCGTCCCAGAACTGCGCGCCGTTGTGGACCGCGTTCAGGACGGTGGGCGCGTTGCGCGGCCCCCTCTGCCACCCGTGCCCCACCGAGGTGGCCTGCAGGTCGGCGCCGCCGAGCCCCACGTTGTGGCAGGTGTTGCAGCTGATGAGCTGGGAGGCCGACAGGCGCGGGTCGAAGTAGAGCGCCTTCCCGAGCTCGACGCGCTCGGGCGCGGCGCGCGCGGGCGCGGCCGCCAGCGGCTGGAAGGTGTCGCGGGCCTCGTGGAGGACGGGATCGGCGTCCGGGGCCGGGGCAGCGGCGGGGGCAGCCGCGAGGACGACGGCAGAGACGACGGCAGAGACGACGGCGAGGGCGTTCATCGGGGGCTCCTTCGGGACCGGGGGGGATGCGACGGTCCGGAGGAGACCACGCCGCCGATGAACGTCCCGTGAACGGGCCCGACCCGTACCTTCCGTCAAGGCTCCGCACGAAGAAGCAAAAAAAGAAGGCGGTCGCCAGGGGGGGCGACCGCCTTCGGTCTCTCCAGGGGGTGAGAGGCCGGTGCTACGCGCCGGGGGACTACCCGGTGCGCCGGTGTGCGCGGGAGGGGAGCCCGCGTTCGACGCGAACGGGTACGGCCGCCAGGAGGGAACGGGGGAAGCAAGTCGCACGCAGGGCGATCTGCAGGATTCCCTCCAGGAGCCGGACGACGCTACGCACGGGAAGCGCTTTTGCAGCAGGCGTGCCCGCCCCCGGGAGGCCGCGGGCAGGCCTTGTCGCCCGAGATCACTCGATCTTCAGGATCGCGGGATCGAGGGTGACGACTCACCCCGGGTCGTCACGATCACCGGACGCTCCTGCGCGGCGTCGACCGCGCTCGTGAAGCGCGCGAACGCAGCGTAATCCGCCGGTGCGACCCGCGCGCGGGCGAGCACGAGGTCCTCCTCGCGCACGAGCACGCCCGCGTCGCTCGTGCGGTCGCGCCGCGAGTACGTGCCGAACGGGGTGGCGACGGACTCCTCGGGCTGCGCGGTGGCGGCGTACCCGGGCGGCGGGACGATCTCGAGCCGCAGCCGGGTGCGCTCCTCCGCGCCGACGAGCAGCGGCGTGCGCCGCGAGGCGAGCTGGACGAAGCGCGCCCCGAGCCGCGCCGCGAACGGCGTGCCGTCGAGCGCGAAGCCCTGCGCGAGCGCGCGGGCGGCATCGCGCGCCTGGCCCCTCCAGCGGATGACGAGCGGCGCCTCGGGGTCGTCCTCGCCCGCGAAGGTGACCTCCTCGAGCTCGATGCCGCGGAAGCTCCGCGCGAGCAGCGCCTCCACCGCCTGGCGCCGCGCGCGCGCGTCGAGCCGCTCGAGCGCGCCCTTCACGCCGGCGCCGAGCATGCCCCGGTAGGTGTCGGCCCCGGAGAGGCGCGCGGCGCCGTTCGCCTCGAGCACGATGCGCACCTCGAGGTCGCGGCGCTCGGCGTCGGGCGCACCGGCCGGCGTCCGCACCTCCTCGACCGGCTCGCCCGGGCCGGGCAGGAGCACCGCCGGAACGTCGCGCGCGGGGGCGGACAGCGCGCCGAACGGCGCGAGCCGGCTCGAGGGCTCGAGCCAGAACGTCTCGCCGCCCGCCTCCACCTTCAGCACCGGCTGGCCGTAGAGCGCGAACGATGGGAACCGGTAGGGCGCCTCGTCGGCGCCGAACGGCTTCACGACCGCGAGCCGCGCGGGCACGCCGAGCTCCTTCAGCACCCCGAGGAGCAGCACGAGCCGGCTGCCCCGGCCGCGCGAGAGCACCTGGCTCGCGTCGTCGCCGAGCCCGCCGCCCTGGCCGTTCACCGCCTTCGCCACCCGCGCGTAGGCGGTCCTCACGAGCGCGGCCGGGGTCGCGGCGGGCCCGCCCGCGGCGGCGCGCACCTCGCGCGCGAACGCGGCGAGCTCGACGGTGGAGCGCGCGTTGTCGCTCATCGCCTCGGCGAGGCCGAGCATGAGCGCGTCCCGGCCGGCGCCGACGCCGGCCTGCAGGAACGGGAGGTACTCGGTCGACGCCGTCGCGCCCGGCTCGAGCTGGAAGGCGGGGACGTCGCGGGCCTCGGCGCGCAGGACGTCGCGGCCGCCGACCCGCTCGATCGACGGCGCGGGCATGCCGTGGGCGTCCACCGCGAGGCCGAGCCCCGCGGGCGCGGCGACCGCGTACACCGAGCGCGCGAGGCGCGTGCCGGCGACCTGGAAGAAGAACGGGTCGGCCGCGTAGCCCGCGGCGGTGCCGCGCTCGGCCTTCAGCCACTCGGTCTCGACGAAGTCGCCGGGCTCGAGGCCCGCGAGCGACACCGAGCCCTTCGCGGCGCCCGCGCGCTCGGGCTCGACCTTGCGGCCGTCGGCCTTGCGGGTCCGCAGCACGAGCACGTCGGCGCCGGCCGGCACGGTGACCTCGCCGAACTGCTCGACGCCCTTCTGGTCGAGCACGTGGATGATCTGATGGGTGCGCTCCGTGGCGAAGCCGCCGGGGTGGAGCTCGACCGCGGCGGCGTCGAGCACCATCGCCGAGGAGGCGTCGGTGCGCCGGGCCCCCGCGGCGTAGGCCCGGAGCGCGGCGTCGCCGTCCTCGGCGAGGTCGGAGAGGAGCTCCTTGCCGTCCTCGGCCGCGAGCGCGCGCCGGAGCGCGAGGTCGGCGCCGTCGAGCACGAGCGCCCGCTCGCGCGCGGCCCGCCCGCCCTGCGGATCGCCGGCGAGCTGGCGGTACTCGCCGAGCTTCACCCAGAGGCGCGCGGAGCGCGGCCAGATGGCGAGCAGCGCCTCCACCGCGGCGGCGGCGCCCTTCGCGTCGCCGCCGGCGACGAGCGCGGCGGCCCGGGCGAGCCCGGGCTCGAGGTCCCACGGCCTCGCCTCGACGGTCGGCCGGAGCGCCCGCTCGGCGCCGGCGGGGTCGCCCCGCTGGCGGAGGTGGTGCGCGAGCCGCTCGCGCCCGCCGCGGCAGGTCGCGCGGAGCGCCGCGAGCTCGTCCTCGCGGGAGATCGCGCGGCGGCGGCCGGCGAGGTTGTACGCGAGGTCGATGGCGCCGCAGGTCGCGCCGGCGCCCGCCTGGGCGAGCAGCGCCTCCGCGCGCTCGGAGAGGCCGCGCGCCTCGGCGGCGCGCGCGCGGGCCTCGAGGCCGGCCGGGCGGGCCGCCGCGGCGGCGGGGAGCTTCGCGAGCACGGCGTCGGCGTCGTCGAGCCGCTCGGCGCGGACGAGGAGGGAGGCGAGGTCGACCATCGCCTCGGCGTTCCCCGGATCGCGCAGCAGCGCCTCCCGCAGGTCGGCCTCCACGCGCGCCCGCGCCGCGGCCTCGTCGAGGCTGGGGTCGCCGTCGAGCGCGTCGGCGCGGGCCGCGTGCAGCGCCGCGGACCCGGGCACGAGCGTGAGCGCCTCCGCGAGCAGCGCCTTCCCCGACTCGCGGTCGTTCGAGACCACCTCGTGGCCCGCGAGCAGCCTCGCGAGCGCCGCGCCGGCGGCCGGCTCGAGGAGCCGGACCATGTCGCGCGCGCTGAAGAGCGGCGCGGGCACGGCGCGGGCCACCACGGCGGGCAGGGGGCCGGGCGCCGACGGCGCGCCCCGCACGTCGGAGGGCGCGCCGTCCTCCCGCGCGAAGGCCGCGTGCAGCCCGCCGCGGCGGTCGCCGTGCGCCACCTTCACGACCAGCCGGTGGGCGCCCGGGCCGAGGTTCACCGGGACGTGCGCGATGGTGGGGAGGTGGCCGGTCCAGGCCCGGCGCTCCAGCATGGGCACGCCGTCGAGCCAGGCCCGCACCGACATCTGCGTGCCGAAGGTCGCGATGTAGAGCCCGCCCCGCTCCGCCACGAGGTCCGCGGCGAGGTAGAAGACGTCACCGTCGGCGGGCTCGCCCTCGATCGCGACGGTGCCGTCGGGCGCGGGCAAGGGACGCGTCTGGCGCGCCGGCAGGCCGAGCGGCCCCGGCAGGCTCGCCGGGAGCTCGCCGCGCTCGGGCGCGAACGCCGCCTCGAAGTCCATCGCCGCGTGCAGGCCGTAGGGGCCGGACAGCGCCCAGCCGCGGATGGCGCCGTTCTCGAGCCGCAGCGCGGCCGAGCGGGCGTGGTCGCCGAGCACCTCGGCGGCGGTCACCCGCGCGACGCGGCCGCGGTAGGCCGCGAGCCCCCGCAGCCGGGGCTGCAGCGGCGCGACCGCGGCCTCGACGTCGCGCGCGCGATCGGGCGAGGTCTCGGCGAGCTCGGAGAGGCGGCGCAGCGCGACGAGCGCGACCGGCGCCTCGGGCGCCTCGGCGACCGCGGCGGCGAGGTGCCTGATCTCGGCGGCGGCGTCGAGGCCGCGCCGGTCGAGGAGCGCCGCGCCGAGCAGGGTCCATGCGTCGGGGTGGCGTCGCACGAGCGCCTCGCGGGCGGCGAGCGCCGCCCGCTCGGCGTCGTTCTCGAGGACGAGCCGGCCCGCGATCGGGCGTGCCGCCCGGTCGCCGGGCGTCACGGCCCCGGCGGGCGCGCCACCGGCGCGGGGGCCGGCGCACGCGAGGAGACCGGCGGCGAGCGCCGCGAGGAGGCGGGGGGCGGTCACGGCTTCTCCTTCGGCGCGATGCGGACCTTGCGGTCGAAGGCGCGGTCGAGCTGGCCGAGCAGGTCGCGGAACGCGCGGTAGCCCGCGGCGGGGACGCGCCCGGCCTTGAAGGTCACGTGGCCCTCCGCGACGAGCGCCCCGCCCTCGGGCCCTGCGGGGGGCTCCTGCCGGTAGCGCACCTCGAAGGCGGCCGCCTCGCCGTCGCCGGCGGCGGGCTCCGGCAGCTCGGTCACGGCCCAGCCCGGAGGCAACTTGTAACGGTAGGTGAAGCGGGTCTCGGAGGGATCGCCGATGACGAGATCCTGCTTGCGCGTGGAGAGCGAGGCGAACGCCTCCGCGTACCGGAGCCCCGCGCCGAAGGGCGTGAAGCGCAGGCCATCGCCGTCCCGGCGGGCGTAGTCCGGCACCTCGAGGAGGAAGCGCATCTGGACGTCGTCCTCGATCCGGCCGAGGTCGGAGATGGCGACCTCCTTCACCGACAGGCCAGGGAAGGTCCGGTTGAAGGCCTGCTCGAGCGTGGCCCGGCGGTCGCCCTCGGCGAGGTACGCCCGGCGGTACTCCGGCGCCTGCACGCCGGCGACGCGCGAGCGGCCGGCGAGCGCGGCCCTGCCGTCCGGCGCGAGCGTCACCTCGAAGGTGGTCTCGAGCACGTTGTCGGCGGGGCGGGCCGCCGGGATGGTGCGGTAGACGGGCCTCCCGGGCTCGAGCACGAGCACGGTCGCGCCGCGGTCCTCGCCCGGGAGGTCGCGGGTGCCGGACTGCGAGGCGGTGCCGTCGAGCCAGAGGTCGAGGTCGGGCACGTAGGCGATGGCGTGGTTGAAGATCGCGAGCGAGGCCGGCGCCTCGGGCATCGCGCCGAGCCGGCGCATGCGCAGGAGCACGAGCCGGCTGTCGACGCCCATCGCCTCGAGGAGCGCGTGGAGGAGGCTCGCCTTGTCCTTGCAGTCGCCGAAGCGGCGCTGCAGCACCTGCTCGACCCGGTACGGCTTGTAGCCGTGGATCCCGAACTCGAGCCCCACGTAGCGGGTCTGGGTGACGACGAAGCCGTAGGCCGCCTCGACGAGCGCGCGCTTCGTCTCCTTGTCCCAGCCGCCGGGCGGCGGGATGGCGAGCGCGGCGGCGCCGCGGCCGCCCTGCCCCTGCCCCTGCCCCTCGCGCTTCACCGTGGGCTTCGCGCGGGCCTCGAGGACGCCCTCCGCGAGCTGCCGCGCCACCGCGCGGACCTCCTCGCCGGGCTTCAGCTGGTCGCGGACGAGCCCCTCGTAGAAGTGGGCCACCTGCTCCCAGCTCTCGTAGGTGGAGACGTGCAGGTAGCGCGCGACCTCGCTCATCCCGGGCATCCCCGGCTCCGGCTCGAGCTTCGGCACGTTCTTCGCGACGAAGCGGTGCTCGACGAGCCCTTCGGCCACCGTGCGCGTCGCGTGCTCGACGCCCGTGGGCGCGTTCGCGTGGATCGGGCGCGAGCCGGGCACGAGCAGCACGTACTCGAAGCGCCGCTTCGGGATCGGATCCTCGATGAAGGCGAGGTCGCCGAAGTAGTCGGAGAGGAGGTTCTCGCCGGCGGTGTCGTCCACCCGCCAGGCGACCTCGAGCACGTCGCCCGGCGCGAGCGCCGGGAAGGAGAGGGTCTTCACCCGCGTGTCGTAGTAGAGCCGGTACCAGGGCTCGGACGCGCTGTGCTCCGCCTCGTCGTGCGCCTCGACCACCGCACCGTCGGGCTTCAGGATCCGGGCGCGCTCGACCTTCACCTCCTGGCGATCCGGGGTCCAGCCGATGGAGTGCCGGCGGAGCTGCTCCACGCCGCGCTGGGTGAGCACCTTCGTGACCTGCTGGTGCCACGCGGCCGAGAGACCGGAGGGGAAGACCCGGGTCACCTGCAGCTCGCCGAGGACGACCGCGTCCTCCTTCGACGCAGCGGCACGATCGACCGCGGCCTCCGCCGCGAGCTTCCGCGCGTCGAGCGCGTAGGGCGCCTCGAAGCGCTCGCGGGCGGGCTCCAGGCTCTGCACGAGCTCCTTCACGCCGGGCGCCTGGGGCCGGAGCTCGAGCGCGCGGCGCAGGTCGGCGAGCGCGCCCTCGGCCCGGCCGGCGGAGAGCCGGGCCCGGCCGCGCCGCTCGTACCCGTCGGCCTCGTCGGGCGCGAGCGCAAGCGCCCCGGCGTAGGCCGCCTCGGCGTCGTCCATGCGCCCGTTCGCGGCGAGGAGGTCGGCGAGCGCGAGCCGCTGGCCGAGATCCGACGGGTCGAGCCGGAGCCCCTCGCGCTGGAGCGCGATCGCGCCCGCCACGTCGCCGCGGTCCACGAGGAGCCCCGCGAGCGAGCCCCGGGCCTCCGTGTCGTCGAAGCGAAGCGCGAGGAGCGTGCGCAGCCGGCCGGCCGCCTCCTCGCTGCGGCCGAGGCGGCGCGCGGCCCGGGCGGCGGCGCGCACCGCGTCCGGCACCGTGGAGAAGCGGTCGGCCGCCTCGAAGGCGGCGAGCGTCGCGCCGGCGTCGAGCCCCGCCCGCGCGAGCGCCTCCACCCGCACCACCCGCGCGGCGGGCCACTCGGGCGCGGCGGCCCGGGCGCGCTCCACGAGCGCGAGCGCGGCGTGCGGCCGGCTCTGGTCGAGCTCGTCGCGGGCGACCGCGAGCAGCACCTCCGGGTCGCCGGGGGCGGCCGCGAGCGCGGCGTCGAGGTGCTGCCGGCGCGGCCCGTGGTCGTCCTCGAGCCGGGCGGCGACGAGGCGCGCCTCGACCCAGCCGGGCGCGAGCGCGACCGCCCGCCGGGCCTCGGCGGCGGGCCGGCGCTCGCCGGCGTCCGCGCTCTGGCGCTCCACGAGCGCGACGGCGAGGTCGAGGCGGGCGGCGGCCTCCGCGGCCTTCCCCGCGCGCGCCGCGGCGGCGGCGCGGCGCTCGAGCTTCGCGACCGCGCCCTCCACCGGCGCGGCGGCGAGGGCGCCCCCGGCGAGGGCCGGCGCCGGCCCCGCGCCGGGCAGGGGCGCGGCCGCGGGCGGCAGCACCTTGCCCTCCCCGCGCTCGTCGGCGAGCCGGAGCCAGAAGCCCATGCGCCCGTCCTGGTGGCAGAGCTTCACGAGGATGGCGTTCGTCCCGCGGCGGAGCGCCACCCGCGCGCCGCGCTGGTCGGGCCGGGCCACGTGGTAGCCCCGGTCCTGGAGCGCGAGCGCGCCGTTCACCCAGACCTTCGCGGCGCCGCTCCCGCCGAACCAGAGCACCACCCGCTCGTCGCGGGGCGCGTCGACGAAGGCGAGCGCGTACACGGCCACCTCGCGCGACGGGCGGACCGCCGCGCCGAGGTGGACGAAGCCGTCGTCGATGGCGTCGTCGGGGAGGTCGCGCCAGGCGACCTCGCGCGCCTTGCCGGGCACCGGGGCCTCGTCGGGGGCCGCGCCGCCGGCGAGGAGCTTCTCCGGCGGGTACGCGACGTCGAGCGCCCGCTTCCCCTCGTCGTCGAACGGGCCGATCACCTTCCAGCGCGCGACGAGGCCGAGGTGCCGGAGCGCGGCCGCGGAGCGCTGCAGGTTGCCGCGGGCCCGCTCGACCTTCGCGAGCCGCAGCCGCGCGAGCGCGCGGACCTCCGGGTCGGCGGCCGGATCGCCGGCGGCGTCGCCGTAGGCTCGGGCGAGCAGCGAGAGGTCCGGGGCGTCGTCCTCGAGGTCGCCGAGGCGCGCGAGCGGCACGAGGCCGCGCGGGCCGCGGCGGTCGCGGGCCAGCTCGTCGACGCCCGCGCGGAGGCGGGCGGCGGTGGGATCGGCCGCGTAGGAGGGCGCCGGGACGCCCCGGGCGGGGACCGCGTGGGCGGGGCGCGGCGCGAGCGCGAGCCCGGTGAGGGCCGCGAGGACGAGGCCGGGCAGGCCCGGCGGGGTGGCCCGCCGGGTAGGGAGCCGGGAGGGGAGAGGCATCACGGGGGAGTGTAACCGCGAACCGGGCGGGTCGCGTCCCCGGTGCAGCGGGCGGGACTGGCCGGGCCGCGGAGGCGCGGCGGGGTGTCCGGGCGGGCGCCGGCCCGCGCCCGGTCACTTCCGCGCGGCGAGGTAGATGGTGGCGCCGCTGATCAGGACGCTCGCGATGCTGATCGCGATCTGGACGATCTCGGCGCGGGAGAAGTCCCGCTCGGCCACCACGATCGACGACCCCGGCTCGACCGAGAGCCTCCGGTCGAAGTCGTGGGTCTTGCCGTCCGGGGTGATGAGGCGCACGTCCGAGAGCGGCTTCGCGAAGCGGTTCCGGCCTCCCGCGGCCCCGATGTACTGCTCGAGGGTGAAGGTCGGGTTGAAGGGGTAGGTCCCGGGCGCGAACACGGCGCCCTGCACGAGGATGTCGCGGCGCTTGAAGGGGACGACGAGCGTATCGCCGAGCTGGAGGGGGCGGTTCGCGGCGTCCTCGCGCCGCAGGATCAGCGCCTCCAGGTCGACGGGCACGGACGCGCCGCCCCTGAGGATGTAGGAGCCGCGCAGGTCGGCGAGCGTGCTCACGCTGCCGATCCGCTCCAGGAGATCCCGGACGCTGTCGCCGTCCACGAACGGGATGCGCAGGATCGACGCGGGATCCGCGGGCGAGGCGGCGCCCTTGAGCGCACCCGAGACGGTGATCGACCGCTGCACGTCCTGGAAGGTCGGAACCTGGACCTCGTCGAGGTCCTGCAGCGCCACCGCGGGCAGCTCGCCGCCGGGGCCGAAGGGGTGGACCGACTGCTGCAGTCGATCGTTGTCCGCACGCCGGATCACGCCGATCGGGACCGTCCGCGCGGCGCTCTGCGAGAGCCCGCCGGCGATCGCGACGAGCTCGTCGAGGTCGAGCGAGCCGACGAGCTCGTAGCGTCCCGGCCGGTTCACCCCGCCGGCCACCGACACGACGACCTTCTCGAACCCGACGCGGACCACGTCGCCGTCGAGGAGGGTCGGGTTCTGGCTCAGGTCGCCGGTGAGCTCGAACCGGAGGAGGTCCAGCGAGAGGCGGGTGCCGTCGCGGCGAAGGATCTCGACCTTCCGCCTGGAGGGCCGGGGCCCGAGGCCGCCCGCCGCGGCGATCGCGGTGGAGAGCCGGTCCACGGCGCGCACCGCGTAGCTGCCCGGCTTCGCGACGTTGTCCACGACCTGCACGAGGAACCGGCGGGGCTCGGCGAGCGCGACGTCGACGCCGACCCGGCGGTAGAGCCCTCCCACCGAGCTCTTCAGCTCCGCCCGCGCGGCGGCGAGCGTCTTCCCGCCGAGCACGAGGTAGCCGACCTTCGGCACGAAGACGCGGCCCTCGAGGTCCACGGTGAGGCGCAGGCTGGTGTTCTGGATGCCCCAGAGGTTGAGCTCGAACACGTCCCCCGGGCCGCAGACGTACGCGGCCGGGTCGATCGGCTCGTCGACCGGCGGCTGGCTGGCCGCCGGGAGCCGGGTGCGGGGATCGGGCTGGAGGTCCGCCGACGGGATCGCGAGGTCCGGCACGCCCCCGGCGGCGGGCGCGGCCGGCGCCGCCTGCGGCAGGGCCGACTGGGCCCACGCGGCCGGGCCCCACCACAGGGCCGGCGAGAACGCGAGAACGAGGGCGAGCGTGCGGAAGGGAAGTGAATGCATGGCCTGACGGTTCCCGGCCGGCAACGGCCAGAGCGGCATCGTGCGGGCAGGGTCAGTTACACACGAGGCGGCACGTGCGTCAAACGGCTTGCCCGGGCCGCCTCGCGCGCGGCGCCGGGCGCTAGCTCGCCTCGGCGCGGCCGCGGTCCGGCTTCGCGGGGGGCGGCACGGCGGGCGCGCTCGCGCCGGGCGCGTCGGCGACGTGCAGGGACGGGCTGTACTCCGGCACGATCTCGGAGAGCTTGCGCCGCACCTCGAGCGAGCGGGCGTCCGCGAGCGCCACGAGCTCGTGGAGCTGGCGCTGGACGGTCTCCCAGGCGTGGGGGCGGAAGTGGCCGACGAAGATCTTCGGGTGGCGGGTCTTGTCGGCGACCTCGGCGTCCACCGAGAGCTCCTCGAAGAGCTTCTCGCCCGGGCGCATGCCGCTGAACGCGATCTCGATGTCCTGGCCCGGCACGAACCCGGAGAGCTGGATGAGGTCGCGCGCGAGGTCGACGATCTTCACCGGCTCGCCCATGTCGAGGATGTAGATCTCGCCGCCGTTCCCCATCGCGCCCGCCTGCATCACGAGCTGGGCCGCCTCGGGGATGGTCATGAAGTACCGCTTCATCTCCGGGTGCGTGACCGTCACCGGCCCGCCCCGGGCGATCTGCTCCTTGAAGAGCGGGATGACGCTGCCCTCGGAGCCGAGCACGTTGCCGAACCGCACGGTGACGAAGCGCGTGCGCGAGCGCTGCGACAGCGCCTGCACGTAGATCTCGGCGCAGCGCTTGGTGGCGCCCATGACCGAGGTCGGGTTCACGGCCTTGTCGGTCGAGATCATCACGAACCGGTCGACGCCGAACCGGTCGGCGAGGTCGGCGAGCGTGCGGGTGCCGAAGACGTTGTTCTTCACCGCCTCGCCCGGGTTGAGCTCCATCATCGGCACGTGCTTGTGCGCGGCCGCGTGGAACACCGCCTGAGGCCGGTGGCGCTGGAAGACCTCCTCCATGCGCCTGGGATCGGTGACGTCCGCGATCACCGGCACGATCAGGAGGTCGGGGAACCTCGCCACGAGCTCGCGGTGGACGTGGAAGAGCGCGTTCTCGCCGTGCTCGACGAGCACGAGCCGCTCCGGCCCGACCCGGCAGAGCTGGCGGCACATCTCGGAGCCGATCGAGCCACCCGCGCCGGTCACCATGATGCTGCGGCCGGTGAGCGCCCCGGCGATGACGTCCGCGTCGAGCACCACCGGGTCGCGGCCGAGGAGGTCCTCGATCGCGACGTCGCGCAGCTGGGACACGGTCACCCGGCCGTCGATGATCTGCTCGAGGCCCGGGATGGTCTTGAACCGCGCGCCGGAGCGCTTGCAGAGCTCGACCACCCGGCGCATGACGCCGCCGCCGGCCGAGGGGATGGCGATGACGATCTCGCTCACCCGGTGGCTCTGGACGAGCTCGGGGAGGCGGGCGATGCGGCCGAGGACCTTCACGCCGTGGATCAGCGCGCCGGCCTTGCCCGGATCGTCGTCCAGGATGCCGACCGGCTCCCAGGCGCTCTTCGCGGACGCCCGCATCTCCCGGATCAGCATCGCGCCGGCGTTGCCGCCGCCCACGACGAGCGTGCGCCGGCGCGAGGGCGGGCGGAACCAGTGCCAGAGCTCGCGGGTGGCGAGCACCCGGGTCGAGAAGCGCAGCCCCGCCACGAGCACGAGCGAGAGCACCCACTCGATCGCGAGCACCGAGCGCGAGTAGGGGCCGCCGGTGCCGACGAGCAGCGCCGTCACGGCCGCGCTGCCGAGCGAGGTGGCGGCGACCAGCGCGAGGAGGTCGTGCGCACCCGTGTAGCGCCACAGGCCGCGGAAGAGGCCGAAGGGGTGGAACGCGAGGACGCGCGCCGCGAGCAGCGCCGGCAGCCAGATGCCCAGGAGCGCTCGGTGCTCCACCGACGGTGGGCGGAAGTCGAAGCGCAGCTCGAGCGCGAGCCCGAGGGCGGCCGCCCACAGCCCGAGGTGCACCAGGATCACCAGGAGGCGCCGCCCCAGCACGCCGGCGCCCACTCGCCAATCGCTCATCGATGCGTCCCCATCCCTCTACGGTTCCGGAGGTCGGCGGTCCCTACAGCAAGGCCCGCGCCCGAATGCCGCACACCTCGCCCCCTCAGGCTACAGAGGCACCCGGGCACCCCGGATTCGACAAACGCCGGGAGGGTATTGCGAGATCGCGTGGGCGTACAAGGCCGTGCCGACGAGCGATCGAGCAGATGACCACGGTGCATTTCGCACGCCCGGAAAGAATGACCGGATGACCCGCGAACCTCGCTCCCCATGAGGCGGTGGGGTTTTTGAGACTCGGAGTGGAAACAGACCGGGTTACGCCGCATTGGGGTTCGACGGGGCGTGTACCCGATCCGTGCACCCGAGCGTTTCACCCCGCGTCCGCCCCGAAGGTGTACCCGATGGGTATCGGCGACGAAGCGGGCGCGGTCCCCGGAAAGAGACCGCGCCGCTCCGTCCGTGGATCAGAGGCTCTGGCCGTTGACCACGCTCCGGTCGAGCACCGTCTTCGAGGCGCCGTAGACGCTGTAGGTCGTGTCCGTGTTCCACTGGAGCTGCTGCAGCGCGGGGTCCGGCGCGGATCCGCCGGTGACCGTGACCCCCGCCGCGACGCCGCAGCCGAAGTCCGTGACCGCCGGCTTCATCGTGCAAGGCGCGGCCGCGCCGGTGGCGCGGCACTGCGAGGCGCAGACGCCGTTCTTGTCGCAGGGCCAGTACTTGTAGAAGAAGCCGAGGTCGTCGGCGTACTTCGAGAGACCACCGTACGTGGCGCTCACCGTGCCCACGGCCTTGACCTCGTAGTTCGTGCTCGCCGCGAGGTGGTTCAGGTTGTGGTCGGAGGCCACGACCACGTAGTCCTCCGAGGTCGCCGCGACCTTGGGCGGGCCGGCCTGCGCCGCGTTCACGAGGAACGTCGCGGCAGCCTGGGTCGCGCTGCAGGCGTCGTTGCCGCCGCCGCTCCACGACGGGAAGTCGATCCAGCGGGTGCCGAGGTAGTTCGCCGCGACCTGCATCGTGGCCGGGACACCGGTGTAGACCACGACCGTCTGGGTCCAGAGCTTGGTCGAGGCGTCCCAGACGCCGTTCGGGCCGGTCCAGGCGCCGTCGCCGTCCACGTCGAGGAACCACTCGCCAGGATCGTGGACGCCGTTGTCGTCCTGGTCGACGAAGGGCTCGCCGGCGTCCACGAACGGCTCGCCGGCGTCGTACTTGCCGTTCCCGTTCGTGTCGTGGAACCCCTCCTCGCCGTCGGCCATCGCGATCACGGTGACCACGCCGTCGCGCGGGTTGTGCGTGCGCGTGCCGCAACCGTCCAGCGCGTGGACCACCGAGGCCTCCCCGGCCTGCGGGGCGACGTCGAACGGCAGCGCGGCGCCCAGGGTCTGGAAGGTCTGCTCGGCCTTGCCGAGGTCCGTGCCCGCGTCACCGATCGCGTACTGAGGCGTCGTGACCACGGGACCGACCGCGGAGACCTCCGAGGCGAAGATGACCTGCGTGGTGCGGCCGAGCACGTTCGAGAAGCGGTCCTTCAGGAGCGCCTCGCACTTGAAGGGCGCGTCCACGAGGGAGACGGCGCAGTCGGTCTCGCCGAGCGCCGGGACGTTGCGCGGGCCGCACACCACGCTGAAGTTCGCGCCGCTCGCCCTCGCGCCGACGACTGCCACGGTGGGGAGCGACACGGCGCGGGTGACGCCGGCGACGGTCGCGGTGGCGGTGGTCGCGAGCGTACCCGCGACGCGGCCGGACTGCAGCCACGCGGTCGCCTGGCCGACGGTGTCGTCGGTGCCCGGCGCGGAGGAGGTCTTCGCGTCCGCGCCGACGCAGCCCTGGGCCGCCTTGCAGGTGGCGGTGTCGGCGGTGAGCGGCGCGACGAGGGTCGAGCCGCCGAGCTGCCGGTGCTCGAAGCGCACCGGGAGGCCGTCCGGGTACGGCTGGCCCTTGTCGTCGAGCACGAGCACGGAGACGTAGCCGGTCTCGTTCCAGCCCGAGCCGGTCGCGCCGAGCACGGTGGGGCTCACCGGCGCGTTCGCCGAGACTGCGAGGGAGCCGAGCGCCGGCATGGTGATCGTGGCGGTCGCGGTGAGGGTCGGGACGATGGCGAGCGAGGCGGTCAGCTTGACCGCCTGCGGGGTGGCGGGCGCGGTGAAGGTGAAGTGGGCGATGCCCTTCGAGTCGGCCGTCGCCTGCGCGGGCGTGATGCCCACCGCGGGCGAGGCCGCCATGTTCACCACCAGGCCCGGCGCCGGATCGCCGCCGTTCGTGACCGCGACGTCCACCGGGATCTGGGTCGTGCCGTCGGCGGGCAGGCGGGTGCGGGCCGGGGCCAGCACGAGCGCGAGGCCCGAGGTGGTGTCGGTGCAGGCGCTCGACTGGCAGAGGTAGGTGGCGAAGCTCGCGTTGCACTGCTTGTTGTTGCAGTCGGAGTCGGCGCAGTCGACCTTGCCGTCGCAGTCGTCGTCCAGGCCGTCGCCGCAGCTCGTCTCGGTGGACCCGGTCGGCGTGCAGTTGCCGCCCGACCCGCCGCTGCCCGAGACGCACTGGAGCGGCGTTCCGGAGCACTTGCCGCTCGCGCCGCCGGTGGTGGTGCACGCCTGGTTGGTGCAGGTGACGTCCGCCCCGCAGCTCGAGGCGCACGCGGTCGCGAGCGACACGAAGGAGAAGGTGAGCGAGTCGAAGGCCGTGCCCCGGCTGGCCTTGATGAGGACGGTGCCGGCGCAGGTCGAGTCGGTCGCCGTGTCGCAGGTCGTGAGGACGACCGTGCTCTGCGCGCCGGTGGAGGTGAACGTCTTCGTGCCCGAGCTCACGAAGGTGCCGCGCGACGTGGTGAGCACGACCGGGCCGCCGTCGGTGTCGGTCACGTCGAGGCTCACCGTGTTCACGCCGTTCGCCACGTAGGTGGTCTTGAGCGGATCGGTGAGGGTGACGTTGACGTAGCCGGAGGTCGTGTTGCCGGTCGAGCCCCCCGAGTCGGACTTGCAGCCGACGAGGGTCGACGAGGTGGCGAGGATGAGCGCCGTCGCCAGCGCGAGTGAGCGTGCCGTCATGAAAGGTCCCCTCTCCGAGTTCCGAGCTGCCGGGCGGTGCCGCCCTTGCCGAACACCGCTGGCCAACACCGCCGGCGGACCCCGGATTTTCACACGAGGTGAGGCGGGCCGCGAGCTTCGTGCTGTCCCCCGACCGGCGGACGGCCGCGCGGGATCCAGGCTCCCTCTCTCCCCTTCGCGGGGTGTGAACCCTCCCACATGCCTGCGGATCGCTCCCGTTCCGCTCATTCCGCGCGCGCGAGCGCGATCACGCGGACGGACCGTGCGCCCGCGGAGCGGAGCGCGCGCGCCGCGGCCTCCGCGGTCGCGCCGGTCGTCACCACGTCGTCCACGAGCACGAGGTCGAGCCCCGCTGCCCGGGGCCCCGCCGCGAACGCCCCGGCCACGTTCGCGCGCCGCGCCGCGCGCCCCTTGCCGACCTGTGGCGCGGTCTCGCGCACCCGGGCGAGCACGCCGGCGGGCGCGAGGCGCGCGGGTGGCCCCCCGTGGCGCCCGCGCCGCGCACGGCTCGCGGCGCGGACGACCTCCCGCGCGAGCAGCGCCGCCTGGTCGTAGCCGCGCGCGATGCGCCGGCCCCGCGCGAGCGGCACGCCGAGGAGCAGCGCGCCGGGCGGGAGCGGGACCCGCGCCGCGAGCCAGGCCCCGAGGGGGCGCGCGAGCGCGGGCCGGTCGCCGTACTTGAAGGCGTGGATCGCGTCGGCGAGCGGGCCGCCGAGGAGGCCGCCCGCGGCGAGCCCGTCGAGCCCCTCCACGCCCTCGAGCGCGGGCGGCGGGAGGAGCGCGTCGGCGCAGACCGGGCAGAACGGGTCCACGCCGGAGGCGGCGGAAGCAAGGTCCTCGCCGCAGGCCACGCAGCGCGGAGGAAAGACGAGGTCGAGGAGGGCGCGGAGCATGCCGCGCCCGATGCGAGGACCGTGCTAGCGGACGAGGAGGCCCAACCCCTTCATCTCCCTGGGCTGGGGGATCCCCATCACCGCGAGCGCGGTCGGCGCCACGTCCGCGAGGACGCCCTGCGGCCGGAGCTTCGCGCCGCGGTAGTCCGGGTCGGCGAGGATGAACGGCACCGGGTTGAGGGTGTGGGCCGTGTGTGGCTGCCCGGTCACGGGGTCGGTCATCTGCTCGCAGTTGCCGTGGTCGGCCGTGATCATCATGGCCATGCCCTGGGCGCGGGCCGCCTGCCACAGCCGCCCGATGCACTCGTCGACGACCTTCACCGCCTTGACCGCGGCGTCCAGGATGCCGGTGTGCCCGACCATGTCCGGGTTCGCGAAGTTCACGAGCACGAAGCCGTACTTCCCGGTGCCGATCGCGGCGACGAGCTTCTCGGTGACCTCCCGCGCGCTCATCTCCGGCTTCTCGTCGTAGGTCTTCACGTCGCGCGGGCTCGGCACGAGGATCCGGTCCTCGCCGTCGAAGACCTGCTCGCGCCCGCCGTTGAAGAAGAAGGTGACGTGCGCGTACTTCTCGGTCTCGGCGCAGCGCAGCTGCTTCAGGCCCGCGCGGGCGACGATCTCCGGGAAGATCTCGGTGAGGTCCTGCGGCGGGTACGCCGTCGGGAAGGTGAAGGTCTCGTCGTACTGGGTCATGCAGACGTACGCCGAGAGCCGCGGCGCGTGGCCGCGGTCGAAGTCCTTGAAGTCGTCGAAGGCGAGCGCGCGGGTGATCTCGCGGGCGCGGTCCGCGCGGAAGTTGAAGAAGATGATCGCGTCGCCGTCGCGGACCGGGCCGACCGGCTTCTGGTCGCCGTTGACGATCACGGTCGGCAGGACGAACTCGTCGCCCTTCTCCTCCGCGTACGACTGCTGCATCGCGGCGACGCCGGAGCCGGCGCGCTTCCCCTCCCCCTTCACGATGGCGGCGTACGCCTGCTGCACGCGGTCCCACCGCTTGTCGCGGTCCATCGCGTAGTAGCGGCCGGAGACGGTGGCGACCTTGCCGTGGCCGGTCTCCTTGAGCCGCTTCTCGAGCTTCGCCATGTAGTCGAGGCCGCTGCGGGGCGGGGTGTCGCGGCCGTCCATGAAGGCGTGGATGAACACCTTCTGGAGCCCCTCGCGCCGGGCCAGCTCGAGGAGCGCGGCGAGGTGCTCCTCGTGGCTGTGCACGCCGCCGTCGGAGAGGAGGCCGAGGAGGTGCAGCGCGCCGCCGTGCTCCTTCGCCCGCCGCACCGCCAGCAGGAGCGCGTCGTTCCGGAAGAAGCCGCCCTCCTCGATGTCGCGGTTGATGCGGACGAGGTCCTGGTAGACGATCCGCCCGGCGCCGAGGTTGGTGTGGCCGACCTCCGAGTTGCCCATCTGCCCGTCGGGGAGCCCCACCGCGTTGCCGCTCGTCATGAGCGCCGTGTGCGGGAACTCGTTCGCGAGGGCGTCCATGTTGGGCGTGCCCGCGACCGCGATGGCGTTCGCCTCCCGGTCGACGCGGAGGCCCCACCCGTCGAGGACCACGAGGAGCAGGGGCTTCTTCTTCGGGGGCTGGGTCAAGCGGGCGTTCCTCCGTGATCGTTTCTCGCGAGCCCGTGATCTAGGCGAGCCGGCAGGCCGCGACAAGGATCCCGAAATAGCGCAGGCTCTCGCCGCGTACGCAAGGTCTCACATCCGCCCTCGACCCGCACCCGGAGGCCGCTTGCTCTCGATCTCGGATCTCACCCACGTATACGGCGGCGGCACCCGCGCGCTCGACGGCGTCTCCCTCGAGATCCCGCGCGGCATGTTCGGCCTGCTCGGGCCGAACGGCGCGGGCAAGTCGACGCTCATGCGCTGCGTCGCGACGCTGCAGCGGCCGACCTCCGGCCGGATCACCTTCGACGGCGTGGACGTGGTCGCGCGCCCGGACGACCTGCGCCGCCAGCTCGGGTACCTGCCGCAGGACTTCGGCGTCTACCCGCGCGTCTCGGCGGTCGAGATGCTCGACCACCTCGCGGTGCTGAAGGGCTTCACGGCGCGCGGCGAGCGGAGGGACGCCGTGGAGCGGCTGCTCCGGCAGGTGAACCTCTGGGACGTCCGGAAGAAGGCGCTCGCCGGCTACTCGGGCGGCATGCGCCAGCGGTTCGGCATCGCCCAGGCGCTGCTCGGCGACCCGCGGCTCGTGATCGTCGACGAGCCCACCGCCGGGCTCGACCCGGAGGAGCGGAACCGCTTCTCGAACCTCCTCGCCGAGATCGGCGAGAACGTCGTCGTCATCCTCTCGACCCACATCGTCGAGGACGTCACCGACCTCTGCTCGAACATGGCGATCCTCGCGGAGGGGCGGATCGTCGCCTCCGGGACGCCGCACGCGCTCGTGGAGTCGCTGCGCGGCCGGGTCTGGCGGCGCGTGATCGACAAGGCCGAGCTGCCCGCGTACCGGGCCGAGCTGAACGTCATCTCGACGCGCCTCAGGGAGGGCCGCACGGTGGTGCACGTCGTCGCCGACGCGGCGCCCGGGGCGGGCTTCGAGCCCGCGGCCGCCGGGCTCGAGGACTTCTACTTCGCCACCCTCGCCGCCGGGCGCGCCGCGCCCCGCGCCGCGTAGCCGGCCAGGAGAACCCGTGCTCGCCCGCGTCGCGGCCTTCGAGGTCCGCTTCCTCGTCCGCTCTCCGCTGTTCTGGATCGCCTCCGCGATCTTCTTCCTCATCTCCTTCGCGTCGGTCGCGGTCGAGGGCGTCAGCATCGGCGGCCGCGGCCTCACCCACCTCAACTCGCCCTTCGCGCTCGTGCAGACCGTGCAGGTCATGGCGGTGTTCGGGGTGTTCGTCATCGTCGCCTTCGTCGCGGGCGCGGTGGTGCGCGACGACGAGACCGGCTTCGCGCCCATCGTCCACACCACCCGGGTGACGAAGCCCGCCTACGTCGTCGGCCGGTTCCTCGGCGCGACCGCCGTCGGGTACCTCGTGCTGTGCTCGGTGGCGCTCGGCGTGCTCGTCGGTACGTGGATGCCCTGGCTCGACCCCGACAAGCTCGGTCCGTTCCGGGGCGGCGACTACCTGCACGTCCTGCTCGTGCTCCTCCTGCCCACCGTGCTGCTCCTCTCCGCGGGCTTCTTCGCGCTCGCGACCGGCACGCGCTCGATGACCACGACCTACGTCGGCGCCGTCGGGTTCCTCGCGCTCTACTTCACCGCGATCATCGGGCTCCAGGACCCCCGTTGGCTCGACCTCGTCGCGCTCCTCGACCCGTTCGGCCTCGGCGCGGCCGAGGCGATGACCCGCTACTGGACGACGGCGGAGCGGAACACGCAGCTGTTGCCGCTTGCCGGGCCGCTGCTCCGGAACCGGCTCCTGTGGGGCGCGGTCACCGCCGTGCTCTTCGTGCTCGCCTACCGGATGTTCCGGTTCGAGGCGAGGCCGGCGAGGGGCGGGAAGGCGGAGGGGCCCACCCGGGAGCCCGCCCCTTCCCCGGGTCCGCTCATCCCGAGCCCTTCGACTCCGCCGCCTGCGGCGGCTACGCTCAGGGTGAACGGAGTCGAGGGACGGGCCCAGGGCGCCTGGTCCTCGCTCCTCACCCTCGCCCGCTTCGACGCCGTCTTCGTGCTGCGCAGCCCGGCGTTCTACGTGCTGCTCGCCCTCGGCGTCCTGAACGGCTTCGCCTCCCTCTTCACCTCCACCGACTTCCGGGGCGCGGAGCTGTTGCCCGTGACCCGCGCGATGGTGCGGGCGCTCGACGGCGCCTTCGCGCTCTTCCCGCTCCTCATCGCCATCTACTACGCGGGCGAGCTCGTCTGGCGCGACCGCGAGCGGCGCGTGCACGAGATCGTCGACGCGACGCCGGCGCCGGACTGGACCTTCCTCGTCCCGAAGCTGGTCGCCGTCACCGGGGTGCTCGCCGCGACGGTGGTGGTGGGCGTGCTCACCGCGGTCGGGACCCAGCTCCTGAAGGGCTGGACCACCCTCGAGCTCGGGCACTACCTCCTCTGGTTCGCGCTCCCCACGATGGTCGCGCTCTTCCTGTTCGCGGTCTTCGCGGTCTTCGTGCAGTCGGTCGTGCCCTCGAAGCCGCTCGGCTGGGCGGCGATGCTCGTCTACGTCGTCCTGATGAGCTCGCTCTCGAAGGCGGGCTTCCAGCACCCGCTCTACCGCTGGTCGTCGACGACCCCCACCCCGCTCTCCGACATGAACGGCCTCGGCCGGTTCTGGGTGGGCGCGGCGTGGCTGAACCTCTACTGGCTGCTCCTCTCGATCGTGGTGCTGGTCCTCGCCCACGCCCTCCGGCGCCGCGGCACCGAGGTCCGGCTCGCCCCGCGCCTCCGCGCGCTGCCTGGCCGGCTCCGCGGCACGCCGGGCGTCCTCGCGGCGCTGGCGCTCGCCGGCGCGGCGGTGTCCGGCGGCTGGGTCTTCTTCAACACGAACGTCCTCAACACCTACCGCTCCGACGACGACGAGGAGGCCCGGCAGGCGCTGGTCGAGAAGACGCTCTCGCCCTACGAGCAGGTCCCCCAACCGACCATCACCGACGTGAAGCTCGACGTGCAGCTCTTCCCGCGCGAGGTGCGCGCGGTGACCCGCGGCGAGTACGCGATCGAGAACCGCACCGGCGCGCCGCTCGATCACGTCCACGTCCGCTGGGACCTCCGCCTCCGGATGGACGAGCTCCAGGTCGACGGCGGCACGGTCGAGCAGGACCGCCCGGACGTCCACTACCGGATCTTCCGGCTCTCGCCGCCGATGGCGCCGGGCGAGCGGCGGCGGATCACGTTCGCGACCACGCTCGAGGAGCGCGGGTTCCCGGCGCGCGACCCGCTCACCCGCGTCGTCGAGAACGGCACCTTCCTCGACAACTCCCAGGTCGCCCCGTCGCTCGGCTGGTGGCGCGGGGAGGGGCTCCTCACCGACCGCGCCAAGCGCCGGAAGTACGGCCTCCCCGAGCTGCCCCGCATGGCGAAGCTCGAGGACGCGTCCGCCCGCGCCCACCACTACCTGCGCCACGACTCCGACTGGGTGAACGCGGAGCTGTCGCTCACCACCGACGCCGGCCAGGTGCCGGTGCTCCCGGGCTACACCGTCGAGGACGTCACCCGGGGCGACCGGCGCACGCTGCGCACCCGCACCGAGGCTCCGATCCACCACTTCTTCTCGCTCCTGTCGGCCCGCTACGCCGTGAAGGCCCAGGCGGTCGGCGGGGTCGAGACGGCGGTGCTCCACCACCCCCCGCACACCTACGCGGTGGATCGCATGCTCGGGGCGATGAAGCGCTCCCTCGAGGTGTTCGGGCGGGCGTTCTCGCCCTACCAGTTCCGCCAGCTCCGGGTGCTCGAGTTCCCCGCCTACGCGACCTTCGCCCAGTCGTTCTCGAACACCATCCCCTACTCCGAGGCGATCGGCTTCGTCGCCGACGCCTCCGATCCCGAGAAGGTCGACATCGCGACCTACGTCACCGCCCACGAGGTCGCCCACCAGTGGTTCGGCCACCAGATCGTCGGCGCCGACATGCAGGGCGGGACGATGCTCGTGGAGACCTTCGCGCAGTACGGCGCGCTCCTCGTGATGGAGGACCTCTACGGGAAGGCCCAGCTCCGCCGCTTCACGAAGTACGAGCTCGACCGCTACCTGCGCTCGCGCGGGAGCGAGCTCGTCGAGGAGCTGCCGCTCGCGCGCGTCGAGAACCAGGGCTACATCCACTACCAGAAGGGCACGCTCGTCATGGCCTGGCTCGACGAGGTGGTCGGGCGTGAGGTCGTCACCCGTGCGCTCCGGCGGCTCGTCTCGGAGTTCGCCTTCAAGCCGGCGCCCTACCCGTCCTCCACCGACTTCCTCCGCATCCTCCGCGAGGAGGCCGGGCCCGCGCACGACGCGCTCATCACCGACCTCTTCGAGAAGATCACCCTCTACGACCTCGGCGCGAAGGGCGCGAAGGTCACGCGCCGGCCGGACGGCAAGTTCGAGGTCGCGCTCTCGGTGACCGCCGCGAAGAAGTACGCCGACGGGAAGGGCGTCGAGACCGAGGCGCCGATGGACGAGCTCGTCGAGGTGGGCGTCTTCGCGGCGGAGCCCGGGAAGAAGGGCTTCCGCGAGGAGGACGTGCTCCGGCTCGAGAAGGTCCGGGTGAAGACCGGCGCGGCCACGCTCACGCTCGTCGTCGACCGGGAGCCGCGCTGGGCGGGCCTCGACCCGTTCAACCGGCGGATCGACCGCAACTCCGACGACAACCTCGTGAAGGTGGAGTAGCCGCCGCCGCCCGGCGGCCGCGGGCCGGGCCTACTTCGGGCCGAACTCCTTCTCGTGGAGCCACGCCGCGTGGCGCACCGTCGCGTGCGTGCGGTCCCACGCCTCCAGCATCGCCGGGGCGACCTCCTTCAGGCGGCGCAGCATGTCGGGCGTGGCGGTGTCGGCGGCGAGCTCGAGCCGGTGGCCGTTCGGGTCGAAGAAGTAGATCGACTGGAAGAGCTCGTGGTTCACGGGCCCGATGACCTCGAGCCCCAGCGCCTCCACGCGTGCCTTCGCGGCGAGCAGCGTCGCCAGGTCCTTCACCTTGAAGGCGATGTGCTGGACCCAGGCCGGGGTGTTCTCGTCCCGCCCCATCGGCCGCGCCGTCGGCAGCTCGAAGAAGGCGAGCACGTTGCCCATCCCCGCGTCGAGGAAGGTGTGCATGTACGGGTCGGGCGCCTTCGTGGAGGGCACCCGGTCCTCCGAGATGAGGAGCACGACGTCCATGTCGAGCGCCGCCTTGTAGAACTCGACGGTGCGGCGGGTGTCGATGCAGCGGTACGCCACGTGGTGGATGCGCTCGACGATCATCTCAGAGGACCCCCCGGCGCTCCTGGTCGCGCTCGAGCGTGCGGAAGAGCGCGCCGAAGTTCCCCTCGCCGAACGTCTGGTTGTTCACCCGCTGGATGATCTCGATGAAGATCGGCCCGACGAGGTTCTTCGTGAAGATCTGCAGGAGGTAGCCCTGCTCGTCGCCGTCGACGAGCACCTGGTGCTCGCGGATGCGCCGCCGGTCCTCCTTGACGCCCGGCACCCGCTCGAAGACCCGGTCGTAGTAGGCGGGGTCGATCTCCAGCGTCTCGACGGAGGAGCCCTGGAGCATGTCGAGCGAGGCGAGGATGTCGTCGGTGAGGAAGGCGAGGTGCTGCACGCCGGGCCCGCGGTACTCGCGCAGGTATTCGGCGATCTGGTCGTCGTCGGACTTCGGCTGGTTGATGGGGATGCAGAACGAGCCGTCGGGCGAGCGGAGCGCGTAGGACGTGAGGCCGGTCTTCGCGCCCTGGATGTCGAAATAGCGGACCGGCGTGAAGCCGAAGACCTGCCTGTAGAAGCCGGCCCAGTCCTCCATCACGCCCCGGGGCACGTTGTTCGTGAGGTGGTCGACCGCGAGGAAGCCCTTCTCCTGGCGGAGGTCGGGCCGCTCGAGCGCCACGAAGTCGCGCGCGTAGATCGAGCCGCGGGTGCCGAACCGGTCGACGAAGTAGATGAGGCTGTCGCCGATCCCCTTCACCGCGGGGTACGGCAGGTCCGCCTCGCCGGGGGCGGCGGGCCGGGCGCCGCGGCGCACCGCCTCCGCGTGCGCGAAGGTCGCGTCGTCGACCCGCCAGCCCATCGAGCTGATCGAGGGGCCGTGCTGCTCCGCGAACCTCGCCGAGAAGCCCCTCCTGCCCGCGTTCAGCAGGAAGTGGATGTCGTTCTGCCGGTAGTAGGTGATGGGTAAGGTCGCGTGGCGGCGCAGGCGCGAGAAGCCGAGGTCGAGGAAGAGCGCGTCGAGGTACTCGACCGACGGGCCGCAGAACTCGGTGAACTCGATGCCGCGCATCCCCAGGGGATTCCGGTCGTCCACGGGCGCTCCTCGTCTTCCAGGTGTGTCCGGCACCGCCGGAGG
The DNA here is from genome assembly GCA_046351695.1 of Anaeromyxobacter sp. Taxonomy (GTDB): domain Bacteria; phylum Myxococcota; class Myxococcia; order Myxococcales; family Anaeromyxobacteraceae; genus Anaeromyxobacter. The sequence continues at coordinate 97,634 of JAXLYA010000011.1, forward strand.
CGTGAAGCGCCCAGTCTCGCGGTAGAAAAGCGCCGAAGAAAGCGGATAGACTCGGCCATCTTTTTCGAATTCTTCGAATGATGCGCGCCCGCCGATGACCGCCCGCCCAGACCTCGACGCCGTGGAGGCCCTCGACGCGGTCGTCCGGCACGGCGGGTTCGCCCACGCGGCGGCGGCGCTGCACCGGGTGCCGTCGGCGGTGAGCTACCAGGTCGCGAAGCTCGAGGAGCAGCTCGGCGTGAAGCTCCTCGACCGCTCGGGCTACCGGGTCCGGCTCACGCCCGCCGGCGAGGCGGTGCTGAAGGAGGGGCAGAAGCTCCTCGCGCAGGCCCGGCACCTCGCGGCGGTGGCGGAGCAGCTCTCGGCGGGCTGGGAGCCCCGGCTCGAGATCGTCGTCGACGGGGTGCTCCCGCTCGGACGGACGCTCGCGGCGCTCAAGACGCTCGCCGGCGAGCGCGTGCCGACGCGCATCCAGGTGAAGGTCGAGTACCAGGGCGGAGTTCAGTACCGGTTCGAGAAGGACCGCGCCGACCTCATGCTCGTGAAGGACTACACCCCGGCGCCCGGCTACCTCGCCGAGCCGCTCGCCGAGCTCGAGTGCGTGCTGTGCGTCGCCCCGGACCACGCGCTCGCCGGCCGCCGCGGCGTGACCCAGGGTGAGCTCCACGAGCACGTGGAGCTCTCGGTGCAGGACTCGAGCGACCAGGGCGTGGACCGCCACGGCTTCGGCGGCGAGCGCGCGTTCTACCTCGCCGGCTTCAACACGAAGAAGCAGGCGCTCCTCGAGGGCCTCGGCTTCGGCTGGATGCCGCGGTACCTCGTCGACGGCGACCTCGCCGCGGGGAGCCTCCTCGAGCTCGACTACCTCGGCGGCTCGCGCTACCGGTTCACGCCCATGCTGGTGCACCGGCTCGACGCGCCGCTCGGGCGCACCGGCCTGAGGCTCGTGGAGCTCCTGCGGGAGCCGGGCTGAGCGCGGCGCCCGGGGCCGGGGCTAGCCGTCCTGCCAGCGCTTGCGCTTGCGCCAGAGCGTCGTGACGTCGAGGCCGAGGATCCGGGAGGCCTCGGCGAGCGTCGGCGCGCGCGCGACCACCCGCTTCACGTGCTCGCGCTCGAGCTCCTCGGTCGTGAAGTCGCCGCCGGGCACCGCCGCCGGGGCGGGCGCGGCCGCGCGGGCCGCCCGCCGCTCGCGCGTCTTCGCGATGGCCTCGCCCACCTGGACCGGCGTGAAGGGCTTCGGCAGGTAGTCCTGCGCGCCGCGCCGCATCGCCTCGACGGCCGACTCGATCCGGCCGTAGGCGGTGATGATCACGACGTCGAGGTCGGGCTGCTTCTCGAGCAGCCGGGGCAGGAGGTCGAGCCCGTCGTCCACCCCGAGCCGGAGGTCCACGAGCGCGAGCGCGTGGGGCCGCTCGCCGATCGCCCGCAGCGCACCCGCGGCGTCGCCGGCCTCGGTCACCTCGCAGCCGAGGCTGCGCAGGCAGACGCCCAGCGTGGCGCGGATGTTCGGCTCGTCGTCGGCGACCAGCACCCGGAGGATCTCGGGCTGCGGGGCGGCCGGCTGCGGATTGGGGGCCAGGGGGGGACGTCCTGATGGCACCATGCGGACGAGGCTCGCACGAACGCGCCGGGGGCACCAGCGGGCCCCGGGCGGGGACCGACCGTCGGTCCGGCCGGGAGGAGATGGAGGAATGCGCATGACGTTCCCGTGGCGGCTCCTCCTCACCCAGGCCCCGCTCGTCCTCGCGCTCGTGCTCGTGGGCTGGGGCGCCCAGCGCACCATCGCGACGCTCGGGCAGAACGCGCAGTCGAGCCTCGACGACGACTACCGGAGCGCCGCGGCCGCCCACCGGATGTCGGCGGTCCTCGCCCAGATGCACGACGACGCGCTCCTCCGCGCCGCGGGCATCCAGCCCTCGGGCGACCCCCGGTCGCTCCGGGAGCGCTTCGAGGCGGAGCTCGCGGGCCAGCGCCAGCACATCAGCGAGCCCGGCGAGGAGGAGGTGACCCGCCGGCTCGAGGCGGCCTGGCGGCGCTACCTCGCGACCGAGGACGAGGTGCTGCGGGGCCCGCTCTCGCGCGAGGCCCTCCTCGGCCCGCTCCAGGACGCGGCCCACGCCGTGCAGTCCGCCGCCGAGGAGCTCCTCCACATCAACCAGGAGGCGATGCGGCGGAAGAGCATCGAGGCCGGCCTCATGGCCGACCGCTTCAAGACGCTGCTCGCCATCGCGACCGGCGTCGCGCTGGTCCTCGGCATGATCGCCTCCGCGAGCCTGACCCGGCGCTCCGTCGGCGAGCTCGTCCGCGCCCAGCGGACCACCCAGGCGGCGATCGACTCGCTCCACCACCCGGTGCTCGTGCTCTCGACCGAGGGCGCCGTGCTGGGCCTCAACGCCACGGCCCGCGCGCTGCTCGAGCGGCCAGAGGGGCTCCCGGACCACCTCGACGACCTCGTCCCGGAGCCGCCCCTGCGCGAGCGCCTCCGCGCCGCCTTCCGCCACGCGGCGGAGCGCGGCGAGCCCTACCTGCCGAACCGCCTCGACGAGGCGGTCACGGTCGCGCGGGGCGGCGGCCCGCGCACCTTCCTCCCCCACGCGTCCCCGCTCCGGACGCGGGACGGCGCGGTGAACGGCGTCACGGTCGTGCTCCAGGACGTGACCCGGCTCGCGCGGTTCGACCAGCTCCGCAGCGACCTCGTCGCCACCGTGGCGCACGAGTTCCGCACGCCGCTGACCTCGCTGCAGATGGCGGTGCACCTCTGCGGCGACGGCGCGGCCGGACCGATCACCGACGAGCAGCGCCGCCTCCTCGGCGCCGCCCGCCAGGACTGCACCCGGCTCCTCGACACCGTCGAGGAGATCCTCGACCTCTCGCGCATCCAGGCCGGGAAGCTCGAGCTCGAGCCCGTGCCGCTCGCCGCCGGGGAGCTCGTCGCGCGCGCGCTCGAGGCGGCGGCGGCGCCGGCCGCGGCGGCGGGGGTGCGCCTCGCCGCCGGCGAGGCCGGGGAGACGGTGCTGGCCGAGGCCGAGCGCACCGGGATCGTCCTCGCGAACCTCGTCGGGAACGCCATCCGGCACAGCCCGCGGGGTGGCGAGGTGCGGGTGCGGACCCGGCCCGTGGACGGCGGTGAACCCGGCGGCGCGAGCGGTACGGTCCGATTCGAGGTCGTCGACCAGGGACCGGGCCTCACCCCGGAGCAGGCGGGCCGGGTGTTCGAGCGCTTCTACCGCGTGCCCGGCACGCAGGGCCCGGGGGCGGGCCTGGGGCTCTACATCGCCCGCGAGATCGTCGAGGCGCACGGCGGCGCCATCGGCGTCGAGTCGGCGCCCGGCCGCGGCTGCACGTTCTGGTTCACGCTGCCGGCGGCGCGCCCGGCCCGGGGCTGAGCGCCCGCCCGCCTCAGCGCGTGCGCTCGATCTTGCCGTCGGGCCGGCGCCGCCAGGCGGCGAGCACCTTCCCGCCCCGCACGACCTTCGCCGTGGCGGCCCCGCGCGCCACGAGGTCGCGGGCGGCCCGCTCCGCGTCCCGCCGCGTGACCTTCTGGAGGTGCGCGCGCCCCGCGCCCTCGACGCGGTAGACCGGCGCCGGGGTGATCACCGCGCCTCCGGGCCCTGGCGTGCGGCGTCCATGCCCCGCCTCAGATCCGCTCGAGCACCGTCGTGAGGAGCTTCCAGAAGCGCGCGGTCGAGCCGATGCCGACCTGCTCCCGCGGCGTGTGCGCGTCGCGGATGTCCGGGCCGAACGAGACCATCTCCATGCCCGGGAACTTCTCGCCGATGATCCCGCACTCGAGGCCGGCGTGGCAGGCGACCACCTTCGGCGCCACGCCGAAGAGCTCCTGGTTCACGCCCGCGACGAGCTTCACGATCCCGGCGCCCGGCTCGGGCTTCCAGCCCGGGTATCCGCCCGACTCGCGCGGGTCGAAGCCGGCGAGGCGGCAGGCCGCGGCGATGCGGCCCGCGAGCGCGCGCTTCGAGGAGTCGATGGCGCTGCGGGTGAGGAAGGTGCACTCGACCTCGCCGTCGCGCGTCTCGAGGACGCCGAGGTTCGTCGAGGTCTGCACGAGGCCGGGGACGTCCGGGCTCATGGCCTCGACGCCGTTCGGGCCGGTGAGGAGGAGGCCGACCGCGGCGCGCGCGTCGGCCGCGCTCATCACGGGGCCGGCGTCGGCGGCCGAGACCTCGATCGTCACCTCGGGATCGATCTGGCCGAGCGCCGCGCGCCACTCGCCGGCGAGCCGGGCGACGTCGGCCCGGAGCGCGGCCTCCTTCGCGGGGGCCACCAGCACGACCGCCGAGGCCTCACGTGGGATGGCGTTCCGCTTGTTGCCGCCCTTCAGCGAGGCGATGGCGAGGCCGTGACCCGCCTCACCGTGAGACGAGAGCGCGTCGAGCGCGGACGCGAGCACGCGGATGGCGTTGCCGCGCCCGAGGTGGATGTCGATGCCGGAGTGGCCGCCCTTCAGGCCCGTCACCTTGATCCGCAGCGCCTTCGCGCCGGCCGGCGCGGGCTCGCGGGTGATCTTCCGGACGGCCACCGTGTCGATGCCGCCCGCGCAGCCGATGGTGAGCTCGTGCTCGGCCTCGCTGTCGAGGTTGAGGAGGATCTTCGCCTTCAGCCAGCCCGGCTTGACCGCGTTCGCGCCGGTGAGGCCGGTCTCCTCGTCGACGGTGACGAGGACCTCGAGCGGCCCGTGCTTCACGTCCTTCGCGGCCAGGAGCGCGAGGCCGGCCGCGACCCCAATGCCGTTGTCGGCGCCGAGGGTCGTGCCGCGCGCGCGCAGGACGTCGCCGTCCTTCACGAGCTGGATGGGATCCTTCTCGAAGTCGTGCGCGGTCGCCTCGTCCTTCTCGCAGACCATGTCGATGTGGCCCTGCAGCGCGACCGGCGTGCGCCCCTCCATGCCGGGCGTCGCCTTCTTCCGGGCGAGCAGGTTGCCGGCGGCGTCGCGCTCGACCTCGCAGCCGGCGGCGCGCGCCTGGGCCTCGGCCCAGGCCATGGCGGCGGCCTCCTTGCCGGAGCCGCGCGGGATCCGGGCGAGGCCTTCGAACTGCTTCCAGAGGAGGGCGGGCTCGAGCCCGGCGAGGAGGTCGGTCATGGCGGGCGAACCTAGCAAAGGTCCGCCCGGCGGGCACCGGGCTAATGCGCGAGGAGCTCCTCGAGCAGCGCCGCCGCGCCCGGCTGGCCCTGGGCGCCCTCTTGCTCGAGGATCCACAGGAGGTACCGGGCGTCGGCGGTGACGTTGCGCGCGACCGCCGGCACGTAGCCGAAGTCGTTCGCGACGTTCTCCCAGACCCGGTCGAAGTTCACGCCGACGAGCCGCCCGCGCGCGTCGATGACCGGGCTGCCGGAGTTGCCGCCGGTGGTGTCGAGGTCGGCGAGGAAGTCGACCGGGACGTCCTTCAGGACCGGGTCCGCGAAGCGGCCGAGCTTGCCCGCCCGGCGGGCCTCGAGGAGCCACGCCGGCGCGTCGAACGGCTCCTCCCCGGTGGCCTTCTCGAGCACGCCGGCGAGCGTCGTCTGCGGCGCGAACGTCACGGCGTCGCGCGGCGCGTAGCCCTTCACGCGGCCGAACGAGGCGCGGAGCGAGCGGTTCGCGTCGGGCGCCAGCGGCCGGCCCGCCTCGCCGGCCTCGGCGGCGCGCCACGCGGGCCTCAGGCGCAGCGCCGCGCCGGTCCAGGCCTCGCGGCGGTCGCGCAGCGCGCGCCGCTCGGCGTCGAGCTCGAGGCCGAAGGTGGTGAGCGGGTCGTTCCGCGCGGCGAGCGCGTCGCGGGTCTCGTCGAAGGCCGCGAGCCGGCCCTCGGCCTTCATGAGCGGCGAGGCGGCCGCCCAGGCGTCGAGCGCGGCGAGGATGGCGGCGTCGTCCTTCCCGCGGAAGCGCGCCTCGACGGGCGCGAGCCGCTGCCCCTCCGGCAGCGCGAGCGCGCGCCTCACCCAGGAGAGCGCGAGGCGGCGGTCCGCGGCCGGCGCGTAGCGGCCTTGATCCTTCTGGAGCTCCTCGCGCACCCGGGAGAGGTCCCGCTCCTGCCAGCCGGGCTCGCGCTCCGCGTCGGGCCGTGCCGCCTCGGCCGCGCGCCGCGCGGCCTGCACCGGCCAGCGCAGCGTGCGGGCCACGCTCCCGAGCTGATCGAGGAGGAAGTCGCGATCGAAGGTGGCGACCTTCTCGGCCGCCAGCGCCGCGAGGCCGTCGCGCGCCGCCACCGCGTCGGCGCGGCCGTGGGCCCTCGCCCAGGCGAGCACCCGGGCCTCGTCCTCCCGGCGGCGCTCCACGATCCGGCCGCGGCGGAACCCGGCGAGCTGCCCCTCGGCGTTCTTCCGGCGGTTGGTGAGCCCGCGCAGGTCGGCGGCGAGGGCGAGCTTCACGGCGTCGCTCCGCGCGCCCTCCTCCTCGATGATCGCCTCCCACTCCCTCGCGAGCGAGAGCGCCGCCGGGTAGAACCGCCCGGCGCGCTCGGCCATCTCGTCGGCGACGTAGGCGCGGAAGGTCGTGCCGGGGTAGCCGAGCACCGCGACCGCGTCGCCGGGGCGGACGCCGCGCGGCGACAGCGGGAAGGACCACCGCGGCCGGTACGGCTGGCCGTCCGGCCCGTACACCCGGAGCAGCGCGAAGTCGCCGGTGTGGCGCGGCCAGCTCCAGTTGTCGATCTCGCCGCCGAAGTTCCCGACGCCCACCGGCGGCGCCCACACGAGCCGCACGTCCCCGTACTCGTCGAACTCGGTGAGGGCGAAGGCGACGCCGCCGTCGTGCACGTGGAACTCGCAGTGCGCGCCCTTCCGCTGCTCGCAGGCCGCGACGAGGGCCTTCCCCTTCCGCTCGACGGCCCGGGCGCGCGCGGCGTCGGCGGCGCCCGCCGGGACCGCGGCCCGGACCTCGGCCGTCACGTCGGTGAAGGCGCGCGGCACCTGCGCGCGGTAGGCGCGGGCCTTCTTCTCGTCGGCGCGCGTCGCCGCGAGGAAGCCGTCCCGGAGGAGGTTCCGCTCGGTGGTCGAGTGCTCCTGCAGGATGCCGACCGCGCAGTGGTGGTTCGTGACGAGGAGCCCGTCGGCGGAGACGAACGACGCCGAGCAGCCCGGCACCTGGATCGCGTTCGCGAGCAGCCCGCCGCCCTTCGCCGGATCCCAGAGCGTCGAGAGGGGCAGCTCGAAGCCCTGCGCCTTCAGCCACGCGGGGCCCAACGCGTGCACCTGCTCCGGGGTCCACTTGCCCTCGGCGGCGAGGGCGGACGGCGCGAGGAGCGTGCTGGCGACGACGGCGGCGGCGGCGAACGCGGGGCGGAGGGCGCGCATGGCGCCGGAGGAGAGCACGGGGTGCCGGGCGTCGCAAGCGAGGCGCGCGCCCGGCCCCCGCGAGACTCAGTGCTCGGCCTCGACCTTGCCCTTCGCGTCCTCGAGGAGGCGGGCGAGGCCGAGCTGGTCGCCGCCGGCGAGGAAGCGCAGGCCGACCTTGAACGCCTTCCCGTCCTGGCGCGCCCAGCAGACGCGGGCGCGGAACTGGGCGCCCGCCGCCTGCGCGAGCCCGACCTTCACGTCCAGGATCGAGTTCGGGAGCGGCTTCATCCCGCTCCACACGAGCCCGCAGCCGCCGCGGGAGAGCGAGAAGGTGCTCATGTACACCTGCCCGCCGCCGGCGGAGACCACCGCGGGCAGCGTCACGCGGAAGCGCGGGTCGCGGGCGCGCAGGGTGGGCGCGAGCCCCTCGAGGTAGGCGCGGACGCGGTGGAGCGTGGCCTGCCGGTCTTCGTCGATCTCGACCTCCGCGGCGTACGCGCCGCCGACCGGGCGCGCGACCTTCACGGTCCCGAGCACCGGCGCGTCGAGGCCGGCCTCGCCGGTCAACCGGAGCGCCACGCGGCGGCCCTCGCCGAGCGGCTCGGCGCACTTGATGACGACGCGGCTCGAGCCCGGGCTCCAGGCGCCGACGAGCGCGCGCGCGTCGAGCGGGATCACCTCGGCGGGCGCCGGGGCGGTCTTGAGGGGCACGGCCGCCAGCGAACGGGCGGGCGTCGGCCGGCGGGTGGCGGCAGGCTTCTCCTGCGTCGCCGTGCTGGGGCGGAGCCACTTCATGATCGGCATGCGTTGACCCAGGGAATATCCGACGCGCCGTCGATCACGGAATCGGGACGGTCCCGAGCCCTGAGACCCTGACCCCCGATCCTGGGAGCACGGTTCGGGACGACCTCGCTCCCGAGCCCCGAGAGGATGCAGAGGAGCGCTACGAGACCGCCTCGAGGTCCCGCTCGCTCACCTCGCCGAGCAGGCGAAGGAGCGCCTGCTGGTCGCCGCCCGCGAGGAAGCGCATCCCGACCTTCGTGCCCTGCGGCTCGCCGCGGACCCAGCAGACGCGCGCGCGGAAGCTGGGCGCGGTCGGGCCGCCGCCGAGGCGGACGTTCATGTAGGTGCCCGCCGGGGGCCGCTCGCCCGCCCACGAGAGGCCGCAGCCGCCGCGGGAGAGCGAGAAGGTCTTCATGTAGAGCGCCGCGGGCCCCGCGGAGACGACCGCGGGGAGCGACATGCGGTAGCGCGGCTCGCGCTCCTTCGGGAGGCCCGCGCGGCCGTCGAAGTACTCCTGCACCCGGCGGAGCATGCCGCGGCGGTCGGCGTCGACGATCACGTCGGCGGAGTAGGCCGGCTTGCCGTTCGGGCCACCGGCCTGGAGCGTCCGCGTGCCCGTGACCGTGCCGGTGACCGGCGCGTTCACGCCGATCTCGCCCTGCAGCCGGAGCGCCACGCGCTTGCCGCGGCCGAGCGGCGTGGCGGTGCGCACGACGATCCGGTGGTCGCCGGGCCGCCAGCCGGCGACGAGGGTCCGCGCGTCCACCGGGATCTCCTCGGTGGGCGGCGGCACGGCCTTGAGCGGGAGGTCGAGCGGCGGCGGCGTGAGCGCGGACCGGCCCGCGGGTCCACTGCCGGTGACAGGCCTCCGCGGCCGCGGCGAGGCCGCGGCCGGCGAGGCGGTCGCCGCCTCCCCGGGGCGGAGCCACTTCAACAGCGACATAGGTGATTCGACTCATAGCCGGTCCGCGCGGTACGGCGCAGTCCCGATCTTCGGGGGCCCCACCTGAGTGAGCGTGGAGTCCCCGCCGGCGATCCGACTTTTCTCGATCGTCCGATCCTGGCTGCGGCCCAGGGGCGAGAACGCGTCGCAGCAGCGGAGCGAGCCGCCCGGAAAGCAACGAGGCGCGCCGGAGGACCCGGCGCGCCTCGCGCACTCATCCGATCGGACCTTCGCCTACGGGCTGTACGTGCCCTTGAGCGTGACGCCCGAGTACGCCGAGAAGCCGCGGATCATGACGTACCAGTCCGCCGCCGCCGGCGCCGAGAACGTGCAGGTCTCGTTGTTGCCGTTGAGGAACGGACGGCAGTTGTACGTCGTGGTCGTCGGCTGCGCCCCCTGGCGGACGTACAGGTCCGCGTCGCCCGTGCCGCCGCTGATGGTGAACGTCAGCGTCGTCTTGCCCGCCGGCACCGCCAGCTTCCAGAACTGGTTCGAGCCCGACGCGCCGGCGATGCCGGTGACCGCCACGCCGTTCGTGAGCGACGGCACCGTCGAGGTGGTGTTCGTCGCGACGAGGGTGACGCCCGAGTACGCGGAGAAGCCGCGGATCATGATGTAGTACAGCCCCGCGACCGGCGCCGAGATGGTGCAGGTCTCGTTGTTGCCGGAGAGGAACGGCCGGCAGGTGTACGTGGTCGTGGTCGGCTGCGCGCCCTGGCGGACGTACAGGTCCGCGTCGCCCGTGCCGCCGCTGATCTGGACGGTGAGCGTGGTCGTGCCCGACGGCACGTTGATCGACCAGAACTGCTGCGAGCCCGACGCGCCCGAGATGCCGGTGACCGGCACGCCCGAGGTGAGCGGCGTGACGCCCGAGGTCGCGTTGACCGTGAGCGAGCCCGACGCGGTGCGCGTGGTCGTGCCGGAGGTGCCGGTCACGGTGAAGCTCGCGGTGCCGGTCGTCGCGGTCGCCGAGGTGGCGAGCGTGAGGGTCGAGCTCCCGCCCGCGGTCACCGTCGCCGGGCTGAACGTCGCCGTGACGCCGGTGGGCAGCGCCGAGATCGTGAGCGCGATGCTCTGGGTCGAGCCGTTGAGGGCGGTCGTCGAGACCGTGTAGGTCGCGCTGCCGCCCTGGGTGACGGTCGCGCTCGAGGGCGAGATCGCGACGGTGTAGTCCGGCGCCGGGGCGGCCGTGACCGTGAGCGACGCGGTCGCCGAGTGCGTCGTGGTGGACGCGCCGGTCACCGTGAACGTGGTCGCGGCCGCGACCGCGGAGGTCGTGACCGTGAGCGTGGAGGAGCCGCCCGCCGTGACGGTGGCCGGGCTGAACGAGCCCGAGGCGCCCGCGGGCAGCCCGCTCACCGAGAGCGTGATGCTCTGGGTCGAGCCGCCGATGGCGGTGGTCGAGACGGTGTAGGTCGTCGAGGTGCCCACCACGACCGAGCGGCTGGTCGGCGTGATCGCGATCGAGAAGTCGGGCGCGGCTGCGACGGAGAACGTGACGGTCGTCGTGTGCGTCGCGCTCGCGGCGGTGCCGGTCACGGTCACGGTGTAGCTGCCCGCGGCGGCCGTGCCGGCGTTGAGCGTGAGGGTGGAGCTGCCGCCCGCGGTCACCGAAGCCGGGCTGAACGACGCCGACGCGCCGGCCGGGAGGCCGCTCGCCGAGAAGGTGACGGTCTCGGCGGTGCCGGAGGTGAGCGTGGTCCCCACCGTGGTCGTGCCCGAGCCACCCGCCGCGACGGCGACGGTCGCCGGGGAGGCCGACATGCCGAAGTCGTTCCCGACGACGCCGCAGCCCGGCAGCTTGAAGGAGCCGATCCGGGTCTTCCAGTTGAAGGTCCCGTTCGCCGGGATGTACTCGGAGGTGAACCAGAAGGTGCAGTCGTCGCTCGGGTCGACGCCGAGCATCGAGTAGTCGCCCCACCGCGTGAGCGAGGAGCCCTGGGCGCCGGCGCCGGTGATCATGATGTTCTCACCCTGCGTCATCGTGCCCGCGGCGTCGCCCGCGAGGCGGCCGGTGTAGCGGAGCGAGGGCTTGAGCGCCGAGCTCGAGCCCGAGAAGCCGAGCGCGATGTTGCCGGCCTGGTCCATCGCCGCGGAGCCCATCCACCGGTAGGTCGTGTCGGGCGCGTAGGTGCCGGACTGGAACACCGAGAGGTTGTTGGCGGAGTCCGCGCGGAGCTCGTACCAGCGCACGCCCACCGCGGTGCCCGCGGTGACGGAGTGGTTCACGACGAGCGACTGGGTCCCGTTCGCCTGGTTGCGGTAGGCGAGGCGGAACATGAGGCGGTCGGAGAGCGAGTCGAGGGAGCCGCCGCCCGACTGCGGGATGCAGGTGCCGGACGCGCCGCAGGCCTCGGTGTAGCTCGGGACCGTGAGGGTGGTCGGGCCCGTGAACGTGGAGCTCGCCGGCGTGGTCCAGTCGACGTGGAACTTCCAGTAGGCGAGCGTGGTGGTGGTCGTGCCGAGGCCCACGACGTAGTTGGGCGCGCCGGCCGGCGGCTGCCGCGAGCCGTCGAGGTCGGCCGGGAGGAGGCCGCCGAAGCTCGAGGTGGTGTTGAAGCACTGCTGCGTCGCCGCGGCGCCGGTCAGCATCTTCGCGCGGTCGTAGGCGCAGACCTTCGCGTAGAGGTACGCGGTGCCCGCGTTGTTGAACATGTTGAAGGTCGTGTAGTACGCGTCCGGCCAGACGCCCATCTTCGGGTAGTCCGGGAAGCCGTCGGAGTAGCTGAACGCGTAGCGGTTGTAGGCGCCGGTCGGATCGGGGGTCTGGGAGACCGCGATGCACTGCTGGAAGGGCTGGGTGGTGACCTGGAACTGGCTGATGATCCAGCGGTCGGCGATCGGGTCGTAGAGGACGACCGGGTCGCCGTCGTTCGCGGTCTGGCAGCCGCCGCCGAAGCCGCTCCACAGCGTGTTGATCGGCACCGGGCCGTAGAGCACGGTGCCGGTCTTCGAGAACACCGCGAAGTCGGTGTTCACGGTCTGCACGTAGTGGTTCGGGCCGACGTCGCCGTTCGTGTCGGGCGGCGCGGAGGCGACCGAGAAGGTGCCCTGCGGGCCGGTGAGGCCCTGCCCGACGCCGTCGAACTGCACGCCGGCGGTGGGCGCGAGGAGCGTGAGCGCGCTCTCGATGCTCTGCACGACCGGGTCCTGGTTGCGCGGGCCGCGGCGGACCATCGGCAGCTTCTTCACCTCGTGCTCGACGCGCGGCTGGCGGGCCGCGACGGGCATGAGGTCGAGCGGCGCCGAGACGTCGTGGTGATCCGCGTCGAGCATCGCCGCGCCCTGCTGCACCACCTCGCGCTCGTCGGCCGGCGTCGCGTCGGGCTGCGGCGCGCCGCACGCGGCGAGGAGGAAGGCGGGCACGAGCACGGCTACCGTCCGGCCCAGCCTGTGGGCGCGGTGTTCGTTCGTCATGTGGTCTCCCGTCCGGGCGCGGAGGCGAAGGGTCGTGGGGGGAAGCGACGTGCCTGTGCCCGGCTGCTGAGACCGGTCATACCGGACCCATCGTGTAGGCTGCGACGTTCTGCCCCATGTGGGTCACCCATCCCGGCCGCGTTGACATCCGGACGGAGGGGAGAAACCCTCGTGGCCATGTGGACTTCGCTCCTCGTCGCCGCCGTGCTCCGCGGCGACCCTCCCGCCGCGGCGCCGCCCGGGCGTACGGTACCGGACACCGGCGCTGCCGAGACTCCGGTTCAGCGCGGCCCGGAGGTCGGCGGGTCGAAGCACGACGCCTCGGCGCCGCTGCGCGACCTCCCCCCCGCCGCGCGCCGCACGGAGCGGCGCGTCCACCCCGTGAAGCCGCTCCCCCGCCCGAAGCCGCCGACCGGCGCCGGCGACGCCCCCGCGACCGACAAGGACCCCAAGTGAACCCCACCTCGACCCGCCGCCCGCCCTCGATCGCCCTCGCCGCGCCCCGCGTCCTCGCCGTCGCCCTGGCGCTGGGCGCGCTCTCGCTGGGCGCCTGCCGCAAGGAGTCCGAGGCCGAGGAGCGCGCCGAGGAGCGCGAGCGCTTCGAGAAGGCCGCGAAGGAGTTCCGCGAGGCGCCGAAGACGCCGCTCGGCCCCGAGGATCGCGAGGGGCTCTACGCGCTCGGCGCGCTGCTCGGCACCCGCGTCGCGCCGTACGCGCTCGCCCCGTCGGAGCTCGCCGAGGTCGAGCGCGGCTTCGCCGACGCGGCGCGCGCGAAGAAGCTCGACCTCAAGGAGCCCGACCTCGAGGTGTGGGGCACGAAGGTGGACGAGCTCCTCAAGAAGCGCAGCCACCCCGAGCTCGCGGCCGAGCTCGCGAAGGGGCGGAAGTTCGCGGCGGCCGAGGCGGCGCTCCCGGGCGCCGAGCGGCTCGCGAGCGGCGTCGTGGTCCGGACGATCTCGGCCGGGAAGGGCCCCCTGCCCGGCGCGGCCGACCTCGTGCGCGTCGCCTACCGGGGGACCGTCGCCGGCGGAGAGGCGCCGTTCGACGAGCGCGCGGACGCCGAGCTCCCGCTCGGCCGCGTGATCCCGTGCTGGAACGAGGCCATGCCGAAGCTCGCGGTCGGCACGAAGGCGCGGCTCGTCTGCCCGCCCGAGACCGCCTACGGCGACCAGGGCCGCCCGCCGAAGATCGCCGGCGGCGCGACGCTCGCGTTCGACGTGGAGATCCTCGGCGCGCGGCCGGCGCCGAAGTAGGTCCGGCGATGCCCGGGGCCCCCGCGCCCGCGTTCGAGGTCCGGCCCGCCGCGGGCGACGCCGACCTCCGCGCCATCCTCGCGCTGCAGGCCTCCCAGCTCGCCGCCGCGCTCGGGCCGGAGGCCGCCGCGAGGGACGGCTTCGTCACCGTCCGGCACGACCTCGAGACGCTGCGGCGGATGCACGCGCTCGCGCCGAGCGTGGTGGCGGTCGCGACCGGCCCCGCCGGCGGCGCGGGCGAGGACCCGGGCGCGCTCGCCGGCTACGCGCTCGTCATGCCGGTCGAGGCGGCGCCGTGGGTGCCCGTGCTCGCGCCGATGTTCGAGCTGTTGCGCGGGCTCGCGTTCCGCGGCCGGCCGCTCGCGTCGCTGCGGCACTACGTGATGGGCCAGGTCTGCGTCGCGCCCGCGTGGCGCGGGCGCGGCGTGTTCGACGCGCTCTACGCCGGGCACCGCCGGCTCCTCGCCGATCGCTACGACGTCTGCGTCACCGAGATCTCCCTGCGGAACGGGCGCTCGCTCCGCGCGCACGCCCGGGTGGGCTTCGAGACCATCCACCGCTACCGCGACGCGACCGACGACTGGGCGGTGGTGGCGCTCCCCCTCGGTCAGGGCGGCGGCACGTAGGCCCAGGCGTTCTCGAGCGCGCCGAACTGCATGTAGGGCCGGACGCCGTCGCCGTACAGGACGAACCAGCCGCCGCCCGGCTCGGGCGCGACGCCGCTGAGCCGCAGGTGGTAGCCGCCGGCGGTGGCGAGCCAGGTCTTCGCGCCGAGGGTGAGCGCGCTCGAGCCCGGCGGGAAGCTCGCCTTCGCGTGGAACAGGGCCTCGCGGCCGCCGGGCCGGACGTCGGTGCCGAACACCTCGAACGTACCGTCGGCGAGCGGGTGCATGACGAGGAAGCTCCAGGCGGTGCGGTCGAGCGCGGGGAACTGGCCCTGGAGCCCCAGGTGCCAGAGGTTCTGGGCGAAGGGGTCGGCCATGTAGATCCGCGCCGCCCGCGGCCCGTCCGCCCACGTGCCGGTCGCGAGGTCGAGCGTGACGGGGATGAGATCGAGCCCTGGCGTCCCGACCTCGCCCCGCTGCAAGACGAGGCGGTCTCCCGCGAGCGCCGCACCGGTCGGCTCGAACCGGTCGCCGAGCCCGAAGTCGACCCCCGGCGGGATGGGCGCGACCCGGCTGTCGAGGAGGACGCCGGCCCGCGTGTAGCGGCGCACGAGCAGCGCCTCGGTCAACCCGGGGGCCTTGTAGATCTGCGTCACGAGGGCGGCGGTCTGCCCGTCGGCGGAGATCGCCCAGGCCCGGTCGCGTGCCCGACTGGAGATCGTGGCGTCGATCGCCGCGAGGTCGGCCGAGAGGTCGTCCACCTTCGTCCAGACGCCGGTCGTCACGTCGGCGGTCCGCCAGACGTCGTTGCTCCCGAGCGTGAGCGCGAAGCCGACCCCGTCCGGCGCGATCCAGGCCGTCGCGGTGGGCGACGCGGTGGCGGGGAACGCCCCGGAGGGCACGTTCGTCCACGTCGCGCCGTCGTCCGACCGCGCGGTGACGGGCTCGCCGGTGAGGTTCAGGGCCGCGATGGAGTACATCGCGCCGCCCACCGGCCAGGCGCGATCCGTGAAGGTCGCGAAGGGCAAGGGCAGCACGAAGGTCGAGCCCGGCTCCGCGACGACGGACCAGGGCGCTTCGCGCGCGGCGGCGGCGACGACCTTCGCCCCGGGATCGCCGAAGAGGTAGGGCTTCGCGACGAGCTCGAGGAACGCGAAGCGCTTCCCGGAGGCGAGCACGACCGGGGGCCGTACGATGGGCCCCTCCGCGTCGAGCAGGGCGGGGAGGAGGTCGTGCGGCGGCAGGGCGTCCGGCACGTCCCACGCGTATCCGAGGGTCGGGCTCAGGAGCTCGTACACGAGGGGGCCCGGGAGCACGGTCGAGGCGTACCCGTACCGCGCCCGGAGGAGCAGCCTCGGCTCCTTCGCGAAGACCCAGCGCTCGGGCTCGCGGGGATCGGGCTCGCGCCCGTAGGCCTCCTTGCGGACCGGGTCCGCGGCGATGGCGTCGCCCACGAACACCTCCGCGAGGTGGACCCACGGGCCGTTCGGGCTGCGCGCGACGTGCCGGGTCGCGTCCGGTGCCCAGCGCGGCGTGGACGTCCAGGCGACGCCGTTCCAGCGCAGGTGGCGATCGACGAGCCCGGCGGGCGTGAGCGTGAGCCGGTCGCTGCCGGTCGCGGTGGCCGGGAACGTCGAGTCGCGGCGCCAGAGGTCGAGGTCGGGCTTCCCGGAGGGGCCGGTCGCGACGAGCTGCGGGATGGGGTCGCTGAAGTCCGCCACGGGATCGCGCGTGCCGGTGCAGTCGAACTTCGCCCCGCCGCTCACGGCGCCGAACCAGAGCTTCTCGGAGACGAGGACGGTCTCCTTCTTCACGGTGAAGGCCTCGTCGAGCTCCGCGAGCTCGAGCACGAACCGGCAGCGCTTGTGGGGGTACTCGTCCCAGCCCTTCACGGCGATCCAGGCGAGCCACTGGCCCCCGCCCTCGCGCGGCAGGGTGGACCACCAGGCGCTGCCCTCGCGCGGGCGCGGCACCGGATCCGAGTCGTCGAGCTGGCTGAGCTCGACGCCGGTCACCGCGTCCGTCGCCGGGAGCGGCTTCACCTGGAACGCGCCCGGCGCGGCGCCGGGCTCGCGCGCGGCGACGAGGAGCTCCGGGTAGCCCATGATCGCGGCGTAGAGCGCCCCGCGCGCGTCGTAGCCCAGCACCGGCGGGTGCAGCGCCGCCACCCACGGCGGGGAGAGCACGGTCCAGCCGAAGCCGGTGCCGGTCCACTCGAAGACCGCCTGCCGCTGCGAGAACCAGGCGCCGAACGCGAGGTCGCCCTTCGGCGAGGAGACGAGCAGCGTCGCGGGGATGACGACCGCGAACGACGAGAAGGACGGCGGGCTGACCCCGGTGCCGGACACGCCGGCGCCCCGGCCCGGGGCGACGCCCGGCGGCGGGTCCTCCGAGGGCGCGCGGGCCTTCAGGACGCCGAGGCCCGACGGGAGCGGACTCGCGGGGGGAGGCCCGGGCACCGCGGCGGTGACCGCGAGCGGCCAGCTCCGCGAGGCGGTGCCGGCGTGCGCCGTGAAGGTGGTCTGGCCCACCGCCTTCGCGGTGAAGACGCAGCGGGAGGAGGTCGAGGTCACCGCCGCGATCGCGGGATCCGCGACGGTGCAGGTCACCTCCTCGTCGCTCGCGCCGCCGTTCAGGTCGCTCGCCTCGGCGAGCGCGAGCGGCTGGATCGAGCGCACCTCGCCCACCCCGAGCTTCACGTCCGGCACCGGGAGCACGAGGTCGAGCGCCTTGCCGCCCCAGAAGCGGACCGCCTGCGGCGCGCAGACGGCCTGGTGCTCGGGGATGTCCGGGAGCGCGCCGAAGACGTCGGCGTAGCAGCCGACGTAGATCCCGCCCCGCTTCGTCTTCGTCGACCGGACGCGCAGGCGCTGCAGCCCGCCCGCCCCCGTCTCCTCGACGTACGTCATGTCCGGATCGGGCGTCGAGAGGAGCCCGCCGTAGAGGTGGCCGGGGTAGTTCCACCAGAACCTCGCCGTCGGGTGGGGCGCCCCGTCCGGCGTCAGCACCCGGACCTCGAACACGAGCTCGTCGAGCGTGCGCGAGACGTGGAACGCGCGCTCCGTGAGCCCCTCGAGCTTCACGTCGATCGTCGGCCCGCCGCCGCCCCCTCCCCCGCCGCCCGTCTTCGGGCAGCCTGCGAGCGCGAACACGAGGGCGACGCCGGCGAGGCCGGACCGGGCGAGGGAGGATTGCATCCTGCCATGCTAGCCGCGGCCCGGGGTCCGTGCGACGCACCGTACGTCCCCTCGACGTGGCACGCCCTTCGGCGGGAGGGCGCCGCCGCCGGGAACGACGACGCACCCGCGGAGGCCGGAGCCGCGCCGCGTCAGCGGTAGCGCGCGAGCACGGCGTCGCCGACCGGGCCGACGTGGTGGCCGACGATCGCGCCCGCCTCGAGCTCCACGAAGGTCGGCGTCGCCATCACCCCGAGCGCGCGGGCGAGGTCGAGCTCCCGGGTGACGTCGACCGCGACGACGCCGGGGTTCTGCGCGGCGAGCGCCTTCACGCGCGGCGTGATGGCCCGGCACGCGCCGCAGCTCGGGCTCCAGAAGTAGGCGAGCGCGCGCGGCGCCGCGGCGAGCTTCGCGCCGGAGGGGCCGGGCAGCGCCGCCGGGCGGGTCCCGACGAGCGCGCGGGAGCGGCGGCGGAGCGCGACCTGCGAGCCGACGACGAAGGCGGCGAACAGCCCGAGGACGAGGAGGCCGAGCTGGGGCGTGGTCATGCCCCGGGAGAGCCGCGCCGGGGCCGCGGGGGTTCCGGCCGTGTCCGGCACCGCCGGATCCTGGGTGTCCGGCACCGGCCCCGGGCGTGTCCGGCACCCGAAATTCCCCTGAGATGACGGGGCGGGACGGCCGGGTGGCCGCCCCGCCCCTCTTGCGAGGATCCCCGCTAGTTGTCGCGGGCGACGGCGCTCTGGATGGCGCCCTTCTGCTGCACGGTGATGAAGCCCTGCGCGGCGAGCTGGTTCGCGAGGTTCGCGGAGCAACTCACGTAGTCGCCGTGGTTGAGGGCGTCGGCGTCGCAGCGCTGGATGAGGTCGCGGATCGAGCAGCCGTTCGAGAAGAAGGTGTTCGCCACCTTCGTGTCGATGCCGCCGACGATGATGGTCGAGCGGAGGTCGGAGCCGAGGCACTGGTCGCCGGCGTCGTCGGCGACGCCGTCGAAGTCGCCGTCCGGGTACCAGCCCACGTCCCGCAGCTGCGCGCGGGTGAGGTCGTACGGCGCGCCGACCGCGATCCTGAGGTCTCCGTTGATCGCCGGCTCCATGAGCTGGTTCGGGGTGGCGATGGTGTCCCAGTGGGAGACGGTCGAGCCGGGCTGGACGGGGTTCGGCGTATAGAGCAGCGCGCGGCCGGCGCGGTCGGCGCCCGCGCGGAGCGAGGGGTCGACGCCGAGGGTGACGTTGACCGCCCCGGCGGCGAGCGCGGCCTTCATCGCGTTCCCGTCCGCGAGCGTGATGCGCACCGACGGGATGGTGATGGTCGGGTCCGCGCCGCCGAGGCCGGCCGGAGGGCCGCCCGCGGCGTTGTCGGCGACGATCACCGCGATCGCGCCGGCGTTCTGGGCGTTCTTCACCTTCACGACGAACCCGCAGGTGCCGCGGTCGACGAGGGCGATCTTCCCGGAGACGGCGCCGGCGTTGGTGAGCGCCGTGCAGGCGTCGAAGGCGCTGGGGCCGGACGCGCTCTGGGCGTCGAGCCCGACCACCACGTCCCCCGTGACGCCGGGCGCCGCGAGCTGCGGGCCGAACGCGGCGGGACCGACCTGGTAGTCCGCGGCCGCGGGCGAGTTGACGTGGAGGATGGGCGTCCCGGCCGCGAGGATCGAGGGGACGAGCGAGGTGACCTTCGGGCCCGTCCAGACCACGTTGCGCGGGTTGATGGCCGAGAGCCGGCGCTCGGTGTCGGTCATCGCGAGCCTGAACTTCCCGGTGGTGTCGTCGAAGTAGTCCACCGAGTAGACGTCGGGGAGCCCGGCGGCGAGCGCGCCGGTGGACACGTTCGCGAAGCTCGAGAACCCGAGGCCGTGGGCGAACTCGTGCAGGAGCACGGTGACGAGGTTGATCTGGTTCGCCGCGTGGCCGGTGTCGAGGCCGAAGTACCAGCCGTTCCCGGTGAGGCAGCCCGGCTTGCCCAGCTCGGAGTTGAACCGGGCCCGGATGTCGGAGCCGAGGATGCTGCCGGACACCGGCGGGATGAGATCCTGGCGCGCGAGCTTGTTCGCGAGCGCGACGTGGTACCAGGTGCCGGCATGCTCTGCACCGCCGAAGTCGCGGATGATCTGGATCGCGCCCGCGGAGCCGAGCGTGGCGCTCGTCGCGGTGCAGGTCAGGGGCTCGAAGGACGCCGCGATCTCGATCTCGATGGCGCTGTCGAGCTGCGCGCCCCACGTGTCGGCGGCGAACCGGAACGCGTTCAGGGCCTGCTGCCCGAAGGTCGTGCCGGTGTTGCCACCGACGGGCGCGACCGGGGTCGGGTCGTTGAAGCCGACGCCGGGCGCGTTGATGTTCACGATGGTGATGCGGGCGGCGGCGGAGGCCTGTGAGGCGGCCGCCGCGAGGGCAAGGGCGACGAGGAGGCGGCGCATGGTCACTTCTCCTCCAGCGTGGGGAGGGCCTGGGGCTTCGCGGCGGGCTTCGGGTCCTTCCCCTCGAGGAAGGCCTTCGCCTCCGCGGGGCTCTCCACGCACCGCGACGACACCGTGCCGTCCGGGTCCACCCGCGCGAGCGCGACGTCCATGAAGCGCTCCTGGAGGTCGAGCGCGACGGCGCCGTTCGCGAGCGGCCGCTCGATGAGGCCCTCGGTGGAGTGGCTCAGCCCGGGGTTGGCCTCGATGAGCGCGGCCGCCTCCTCGGGCGTCAGCGCGCGGAGCTTGCCGGTCGAGGGATCGACGGCGGCGGCCTGCGCGGCGGGGCCGTCCGGGGCCTCGTCGGCCTCCTTCGCCTTCGAGGCGGCGTCGTGCTTGCCGGCGTGCTGCGCGAGCGCGGGGCTCGCGAGGAGCAGCGCGGCGAGTGTGGTCGCCGCGAGCGGAACGATCGTGCGCATGAGGTTCTCCTGGAGAGAGGGGAAGCCTCGTGCCTGTAAGCGGCGGGTCGTACGACCCGCAACGTTCCCTCGCGCCCGCGCGCGCGATCTCATTCACCCACCGTCACGCTCCACATCCGACCGGGGCCGGCGGGGCCGGGGCGGCGTACGAAACGGTACGGGTGAACGGACCCGTGCACGCCTCCGAGGGACCCCGGTCAGCGTGCGGCCGGGACGCGGAGGTCCTTCAGGAGCTTCCCCGACGCGAGGATCTCGCCCTCGTGCCCGACGTCGCGGAAGTCCTCGGCGAGCGCGTCGGCCTCCCAGCGCCGGCACGCGCCGAGCGCGAGGAGCCGCTTCGCGTACGCCTCCGCCGCGCCGCCGAGCGAGAGCCCGTAGGTCTGGAGCCGGAACGCGACCGGCGCGTAGAACGCGTCGACCGCGGTGAACCTCGACCCCGCGAGGAACGGTCCGCCGAAGCGCGCGAGGCCGTCCTGCCAGAGCGCGGCGATCCGGTCGAGGTCGCGCTGCAGCGCGGGCGGGTGCTCGTGGAGCTGGATGCGGACGCCGACGCTCATCGAGCAGCGGTTCCTGAGCTCGAAGAACGACGAGTGCATCTCGGCCGCCGCGGAGCGCGCGAAGGCGCGGGCGCGCCGCTCCTCGGACCAGACGCGCGGGTGGTCCTCCGCCACGTACTCGGCGATGGCGAGCGAGTCCCAGACGACCGTGTCACCGTCGACGAGGCACGGCACCCGCCCCGAGGGCGAGAACTTCTTGAAGCCCGGGCTGCCGTTCCCCTCGAAGCGCTGGAAGCGCTCCTCGAACGGGATGGCGAGCTCGGTCAGGAGCGCCCAGGGCCGCAGCGACCACGACGAGTAGTTCTTGTTGCCGACGTAGAGGGCGTACACGGGCTACCTCCAGAACGGGATGCGGTAGGGCACGGCGGGCTTCTCGGCGCCCTTGCGGGCGATGCGGGCGACGGTGAGCTCGTGGCGGCCGGGCGCGAGGTCCTGCGCCGGGATCATCGCGACGACGCCGCGCGCGTCGCTCAGGGGATCGGAGGTGGCGTCGAGCGGCACCTCCACGGGCGCGCCGTCGAGGCGGATGTCGAGGACCCGCGCGAGGCACGCGAGCGCCTCGGCGGGCGGGCCCTCCTGCTCGACGACCCGCACCGCCTCGCCGCACGCCGCGCGCATCGCGGGCGCGTGGCGGGCGGGCCGGTACGGCACGAAGAGCTCGACGTACGGGCCCTTCACGACGCGGTCCGGGAGGTAGGGCACCTGCTGGGCGAGGCCCTGCTGGCGCCCGCTCAGGTAGTGCTGCGGGGAAGAGGACCGGAACGCGCCCGCGTCGTCGGCGGGGAGGCCGGCGAAGTCGCCGACCCCTTCCTCGCCCATGGCGAGACGGAACTGGTTCATCACGAGCACGATCGCGACGGCCATCGTGCCGACGAGGATGAGCATGGTGCGGACCATGCCCTCGCCGGACTGGAAGAGCGCGATGAGCGGGTTCGCGGCGCCGCCGAAGCCGACGCGGTTGTAGGCGCGGAAGATTGCCCGCAACACGCGGCGCGGGCGGCCCTCCGGCCGGAGGCGTCCCCCGAAGCGGCGATCGACGAGGGAGAGGACGAGGATCGGCCCGATCGCGACGGCCACCAGGCCGAAGATGGTCGCCTGCGACACGTCGGGGCCCCCGAGCGCCCGCAGGGCCCAGCCCAGGCCGACGCCCGCCGCCACGAGCACGAGCGGCATGAAGATCAGGAACGCGACGGCGACCCCGATCCCGAACACCCGCGTCGCGCGGTTGTCCGCGGCCTCGATGCGTGCCGCGAAGTCCGAGACGTCCTTCTCCACCGCCTCCCGCTGGATCGGGCCGACGCGCAGGCGGTCCCAGCGGAGCGGGCCCGGGTAGACCGAGCGCATGCCGACGAGCGCCGCCCAGTACGCGCGGAGCGCGAGGTGCACGACGAAGGTCGCCGACAGCGTGAGGATGGAGGTCCTGAGGTACAGCCACAGGACCGTGACGCCCGGCCCGAGCCCGTCGTCGAGCCGCATCATCAGGCTGAACGCGGGCGGATCGATGGCCCCGGGCAGCTGCAGGAGGCCGAACACCGTCGCGCCGGAGAGGAGGAGCTCCATCTCCCAGGTCGGCGTGGTGCCCTTCGGGACGTGGTCCTGCGGGGCGTCGGGCGCGCGCTCGGCGGTGAGCATCGGGCGGTCTCTCCGGGCTTCGCTTAGCCCGTCACGGGCTCACGCGCACCGGGATCGGCGCGGGCCTGACCGGCAGCGGCGCGAGGCAGAGGTCGAGGTGGCCGGCGGGCCGCTTGTACCAGCCGTCGCGGCGGTTGCGGCGCGCCTCGAGGATGGCGTCGAAGAGCGGCGTGTCGGTGCGGAGCACGTCGAGGCGCGGGCGCTCCGCGTCGGGGAGGTCCGCCGCCAGGCGCGCGCGGCGGATGGGCACGCGCTGCTCGGGCTTCTCGAAGAACCCCATCGGCGCCGGCCCGCGCGGCACGACCGCGAGGAGCTCCATGCCCTCGACCACCCGGCCCACGACCGTGATGTTCCGGTCGAGCTGGCGCGGGGCGTGGCCGATCACGACGTAGAGCTCCGCGCCGTTCGAGGAGTCGGCCGCCTCGCCGCGGCCGGCGCCCACCGCGCCGTAGCAGTGCGCGAGCCAGGCCTCTCCCGAGGCGGGGTCGCGCGCGGCGGCGAGCCCGTCCACGAAGCCGGCCTCCGGCGCCCAGCCGTCGGGATCGGGCAGCCGGTGGAACGGGAGCCCACCGGCGGGGCGGGTGAACTCGGCGGGGAGGTGCTTCTCGGCGCCGGGCGGGAAGGGGCGCGCCTTCTGCTCGTCGTCGCCGTCGGGGTCGCCCCACTGCACGACGAAGTTGTCCTGCGACCGGAGGATCGCGAGGCCGTCGAGGTAGCCGCCCTTCACGAGCGCCTTCACGTTGGCGGCGTGGCGCGGCGCGAACGCCGGCGCGAGCTCGAGCACCACGCGCCCGGCGGGCAGCTCGAGCACCACCGCGTCCTCGAGCCGGAGCGGGCGCCAGTCCTCCGGCTTCGAGGCGGCGAGGAGGTCGCCCATCGAGCGGTACGGCGTGGGCTTCGTCGGCGGCGGGGGCGCGGCGGCGCAGCCGGCGGCGGCGACGAGGGTGGCGAGGACGGCGGCGCGAATCATGGGGAGGACCTCACTTGTGGTACGGCTCGCCGCGCACGATGGTGAACGCGCGGTAGAGCTGCTCGAGGAGAACGACGCGGGCGAGCCGGTGTGCGAGCGTCATGCGGGAGAGCGCGAGCTTCTCGTTCGCGCGGGCCACCACCGCTGCGCCGTGGCCGTCCGAGCCCCCGAGGACGAAGACGAGGTCCTTCCCGCCGGCGAGCCACTTCTCCATCCGGCGCGCGAGCTCCACGCTCGTCGGCTCGTCGCCGCGCTCGTCGAGCAGCACCACCCGCTCCCGCGGGTCGAGCTTCGCCATCACCGAGCCGGCCTCCTCCTCGCGCGCCTGGGCGGTGCCGGCGTGCTTCCGCGCCTCGGGGACCTCGACGAGCTCGAAGCGTGCGTAGCGGCCGAGCCGCTTCGTGTACTCCTCGACGGCGGGCGCGTAGAGCCCGGAGCGGTCCTTCCCGACGGCGACGACCCGGAGCCGCATCGCTAGAGGAGCGGGTCCTCGAGGGCCGGACCCTCGTCGTGGGCGTCGTCCTCGCCGTCCGCGGGGGCGCCCGAGAGCGCCCGCGCGAGGACGCGGTCGAGGCTGCCGAGGAGGTCGCTGTTCCCGTCCTGGCGGTATTCCCCGATCCTCCGCTCGAGGTCGGGCAGCCGCTCGAGGAACGCCCCGAGGTTCTCCGCGGTGATGTGGTCGGCCTCCATCCCGTAGCCGAGCTTCTCGAGCCAGCGGGCGTTCATGATCTGCTCGATCTGCCGCTGCACCGGCACCGAGAGCATCGGCTTGTGCAGGTAGACGGCCTCGCTCATGAGGGTGAACGAGCCGCCGGAGACGACGGCGCGCGCGGTCCGCAGGTCCTCGACGAAGGTCCGCTCGCTGAAGGGGCGGTACACGAGGTTCCCCTCGCGCACGTCGCCCGCGAGGTCGCGGCGCAGGCCGTAGATCCGGCACTCGAGCCCGCTCCGCGCGAGGATGGTGGGCAGCTCGGCGTTCGAGGTGGAGGTCTGGTAGACGACGAGGTGCTCGCCCCGCTCCGCCTTCGCGGCGAGGATCTCCGGGCGGAACGCCGGCGGGTGCAGCGTCGTGCGGGGCTTCACGACCTTCGGGTAGAAGAACGTGGAGATGAGGTAGTGGTAGCAGGGGCCGAGCTTCGCCTTCACGAGCCCCTTGCCGACGAGGTACGCCTGCCGCTCGCCGCGGATGATCTCGTCCGGGTGCTCGCAGCGGTTGAGGACCTGGATGTTGTCCACCGAGATGCAGGGCAGCCGGTGGCGCTTCGCGAAGATCGCGCTCCAGGTCTCGAAGTCGGTGACCACCACCTCGGGCCGGAACGCCTCGACGAGCTCGAAGTAAGCCTTCACGTTGCCCGGCACGCCGCCGAGCACGCCGGTCCGCAGGTTCGACAGCACGGTGCGGAGGTTCCGGACCGTGTTGTCCTCGTACACGATCGTGAGGCCCCAGATCTTCTTCACCCCGAGGCGATCGTGCTCGCGGGCCTTCAGGTAGTCGTGGGCGCGGCCGGAGACGACGACCTGCACGTCGTGCTCCCGCGCGAGGTGGTCGATGATGACGCGGGAGCGGATGGCGTGGCCCATGCCCTCGCCCGCCACGCCGTAGAGGATGCGCGCCATGGGCGCATCGTACCAGCTAACCCGGCACCGGCTACGGGCCGCAGCGGGGCGGCGCGTCCGGGGCGACCTGCGCGGCGGAGCGCGGGAGCCCCGGGAGGAGGCGCGGCGAGACGGCCTCGCCGGTCGCGAGATCGCGGGCGCGCTCCGAGACGAGCGCACCGGCGGCGTCGAACTCGAGCTCCACCCGCACCCGGCGTCCCTCGGCCTCGCCCTCGCGGACGTAGCGCCGCACGCGGCCGGCGGCGTCGCGCAGGAGCTCGCGGCGCGACTCGCCCGGGCAGGACGGGAAGGTGCGGACCTCCGGCGCGGGCTCGTCGGCGAGCGCGCGCTTCGAGACCTTGCGCTCCGCGGCGGCGGCCGCGGGAGGGGCGGCGGGGACCGGGGCGCGTGCGGCGGGAGCGGCCTCCGAGCGGACCGGGCGCTGGTCGTCGACCGCGGAGAGCTCGCCGCTCGCGGGCGGCTGGGCGGCCGGCCTGGGCGCCGGCGGCGCGGCGCCCGGGCGCGGGCTGGCGTGCGCCTGGGCACCCGCCTCGAGGACGTCGCGATCCCGCACGCGCCCCTGGGCGGCCTCGGCCACCCCGTCCTGGGCGGCGGCGGCGCCGCCGGCGGCCGAGCCGACGTTCGAGCCCGGCACGCCGCCGACCACGCCCTCCCTGTCCGCCTCGGGCTCGCGGGCCGGCGCCGCCTTCGCGGCGGCGCGGCGCGGCTCCGGGGCCGGGGGCGGCGGCTCGGCGAAGCGGTGGTCCTCCTCGCGCGCCTGCTCGGCCTTCTTCTGTGCGCGCAGCTCGACGGGCGCGGTCCGCGCCTCCGCGTCGTTCGCCGGAGCGGCAGGCGCGGCGGCCGGCGCGGCGGGCTTCATGAGGTCGTCCGACCGCTCGGCCATGGTCCCCGCGACCTCGTGCCCCTCGCGCAGCGACACCGCGGTCACGACCACCACGGTCGCGGCGAGCGCCACCGCGGGGAAGAGCCAGCGCGGCAGCCCCCGCGGCGCGCGCGCCTTCTCCGCGGCCTCGCGCGCGGCGGCGAGGAGCACCCGCTCGCCGCGCTCCGGCGCCGGCACCTCGGGGAGCGTGCGCATGAGCTCGCGGGTCCCCTGCATCCGCTCGAGCTCGGCGCGGCACGAGGCGCACCCGGCCACGTGCGCCCGCACCCGGCGCGCGTCGGCGTCGGAGAGCTCGCCGTAGGCGAGGTCGAGGAGGAGGTCGCGCTCGGCGTGATGAGTCATGGCAGCGCGCTCCTCGAGGCGTCTCCGGCGGTGACCCCCATCGCCTCGAGCCGCTCTCGCAGGCCCTCGAGGGCGTACCGCATGCGGCTCTTCACGGTGTTCTCCGGCGTGCCGGTGACCTCGGCGATCTCGGCGAAGCGCAGCCCGGCGTGCTCGCGCAGCAGGAACACCTCGCGCTGCTCCGCCGGCAGCGCGGCGAGCGCGGCCTCGAGCTTGGGCCGGAGCAGCGCCGAGGCGACGGCCTCCTCCGGCCCGGGCGCCTCCGCCGCCTCGGTGGCGGCGGCACCGCCGGGCGCGTCGAGGTCGTCGGCGCGCCGGAAGGCGGCCCGCCGGGCCTCGTCGGAGGCGAGGTTGCGGGCGATGGTGAAGAGCCAGGTCTTGAACGTCGCGCGCTCCTCCCAGGTGGCGGCCGCCTTCACCACCCGCAGGAAGGCGTCCTGGCACAGGTCCTCCGCCCGGGCGCGGTCGCCGGTGAGGCGGACGAGGAACGAGTGCACGGGCGTCCGGTGGCGGCTCACGAGGACCTCGAAGGCCCTCGCGTCGCCGCGCCGGAACCGGAGCATCAACCGTTCGTCGCTCTCGTCCACCGACACCCGACCTCACGGGCCCCTTCGTCCGAGGTGAACGCGCGGGGCCGGGAAAGGATCTACGGGCGAGTCTAGACCAGCCGGGCTAGGTTGCAGAGCCATGTCCGCCGCCCCGGGGGAGGCCGCCGCCCCGGCGGGCACCCTCCGCACCCTCCTCGACCTCGCCTGGCCGCTCGTGATCTCGCGTGCGGCGCAGGTCGTGGTCGGCCTCGCGGACGCGGTCATGGTGGCGCACCTCGGCCCGGAGGCGCTCGCCGCCACGACCGCCGGCGCGGTGAACACCTACGCGGTCTTCATCCTGCCGATGGGCGTCGTGTTCCTCGTCTCGAGCTTCTCGTCCCAGCTCGAGGGCGCGGGCGACCGCGCGGGCGCGCGGCGCTACGCGTGGCACGGGCTCGCGGTCGCCGGCGGGGCGCAGGCCGTGGCGCTCGGGCTCTTGCCGTTCGTCGGGCCCGCGGTGCGGCTCGCGCCGTACGCGCCCGGCGTGCACGACGCGATGGCCGGCTACGTCGCGATCCGGCTCCTCTCGACGGGCGCGGTGGTCGGCCTCGAGGCGCTCGCGAACCACATGGGCGGCCTCGGCGACACCCGGCGGCCGATGCTCGCGAACGTGGCCGCGATGGTGCTCAACGTCGGCGGCAACTGGCTGCTCATCGAGGGCCACCTCGGCCTGCCCGCCCTCGGCGTCCGCGGCGCCGCGATCGCGAGCGCGGTCTCGACCTGGCTCGCCTTCCTCGGGCTCCTCGCCGTCTTCGTCCGGCACGGGCGCCGCGCGCCCGCGGGGCCGCTCCGGCTCGCCGAGCTCGGGCGGCTGCTGCGCTTCGGGATCCCCTCCGGGTTCAACTGGTTCCTCGAGTTCATGGCGTTCACCGTGTTCATCAACGCGGTGATGGGCGGGCTCGGCACGGTGCCGGTCGCGGGGTTCATGGCGGTCATCCAGGTGAACTCGGTCGCGTTCATGCCGTCGTTCGCGCTCGCGAGCGCCGGCGCCATCCTCGTCGGCCAGGCCATCGGCGCCGGTCACCGGGAGGCGGTGCCGCGGCTCCTCGCGGTCACCTTCGGCGCCGCGGCGGCCTGGCAGGTCGCGGTGGGGCTCGGGTGCCTCGCGGCGCCCGGGCTCGTGCTCGCGCCGTTCGCGCGCGACGCCGGCACGGCGGAGGCGTTCCTCGAGGCCGCGACCGCGATGCTCTACGTCTCGGTCGCGTGGCAGCTCTTCGACGCCGCCGTCGCGGTGCTCGCCGAGGGGCTGCGCGCCGCGGGCGACACCACCGCCGTGCTGCTCGCGCGGCTCGCCGTGGGCTGGTTCCTGTTCGTGCCCGGCAGCTGGGCCACGGTGCGGTGGCTCGGCGCCGGGCCGGTCGCCGCGAGCGGGTGGCTCGTCGTGTACCTGCTCGTCCTGTCGGCCGTGCTGCTCGTCCGGTTCCGCGCCGGGGCGTGGCGCCGGATCGTGCTCGTCGAGCCGCAGGCCCGGTAGGCGGCGGTGCAGGCGGCGGTGCCGGACACGCGGGCGCCCGGAGGGGGCCGGTGCCGGACACGCGTAACCTCCCGGCCTCCTGGCGCATCCAACGGTCCAGAAAGCGAGGACCGCCATGAACGACCGTCGAGTGGAAGCCGTGTACCAGGCCCTGCGGGGTGCCTTCGTGTTCGTCCCCATCGCCGCCGGGGCCGACAAGTTCCTGAACCTGCTGGCCGACTGGGAGGCGTACGTGAGCCCGCTCGCCCGGAGCCTCCTGCCCATCTCGCCGGCGGCCTTCATGCGGGTGGTGGGGCTCGTCGAGGTCGCGGCGGGCGTGCTGGTGCTCGTCCGGCCGCGGCTCGGCGGGCGCGTGGTCGCCGCCTGGCTCGTGCTCGTGGCGCTGAACCTCGTGCTCGGGCTCCACCTCGACGTCGCGGTGCGCGACCTCGTGATGGCCCTCACGGCCTGGGGCGTCGCCCGGCTCGCCGAGGTCCACGAGGCGGCGGCCGCTCCGCTCGAGGCCCGCCCCTCCGGGGCCGCGGCCGGCGCGTCGTAGCGCGCGAGCCCTCCGGCGCACAGATCGGGAGGACCCCGTGCTCGCCCCCGCCACCACCGCCCCACCCTCGGGCCTCCCGGACGCGGACGTCATCGCGCGCGTCCTCGCCGGCGAGACCGCGCTGTTCGAGGTGCTCATGCGCCGGCACAACGCGAAGGTCTGGCGCGCCGTGCGCGCCGTGCTCCGCGACGGCGCCGAGGCCGAGGACGCCATGCAGCAGGCCTGGCTCGCCGCCTACGCCCACCTGGGCGAGTTCGCGGGCGCGTCCGCCCTCGGCACCTGGCTCGTCCGCATCGCGCTCAACGCCGCACGCTCGCGGATCCGCGGCCGGGCCCCCCTCGGCCCGGTGCCGGACACGGAGGCCGACATGACCGACGAGACCCCCGCCCCCGAGTCCGCCGGCCCCGAACGGCGCGCCGCCGCGCGCGAGGCGCTCTCGATGCTCGAGGCCGCCGTCGACGGGCTCTCGCCGGCGCTCCGCGAGGTGTACGTGCTCCGCGAGGCCGAGGGGCTCTCGACCGCGGAGGTCGCCGACGCCCTCGGCGTGGACGAGGGCGCCGTGAAGGTGAGGCTCCACCGCGCCCGCGCGGCGGTGCGCGCGCGGGTCGAGGCGGAGCTCGGCGGGGCCGCCGGGGAGCTGTTCGGCTTCCTGGGTGCGCGCTGCGACCGCATGGTCGCGCGCGTGCTCGCCGCGCTCGGC
The DNA here is from genome assembly GCA_046351695.1 of Anaeromyxobacter sp. Classification (GTDB taxonomy): domain Bacteria; phylum Myxococcota; class Myxococcia; order Myxococcales; family Anaeromyxobacteraceae; genus Anaeromyxobacter. The sequence continues at coordinate 127,251 of JAXLYA010000011.1, forward strand.
GCGCGACAGGGCCCGGGCCCCGGCGGCGGCGCCGCTTGACGGGGCCGCGCCGGACTCGCTATACGCCGGATCGATGACGGACCTTGCCCGCTAGCCCGAGTCGCCGCCGCGCCCCCCCGCCGACACGCGGGACGATGCGGCGGCGTGTCCCGGGCGCGCGCCTCCCCGCTCCGATGCGGCGGGCGCCGCCCTCGCGGTCACTCGTGTATGCGAGGCACGTCTTGTCTCTCGAACAGCTCCGGTCTCTCGAACTCGGCTACGGCAGTCTCGGCAGCATGGGCTTCGGCCCGTTCTTCTCCTCCCAGCTCTCCCTCGAGGAGCTCGACACGCTCCTCCCCGGCCGCGCGATCGCCGATCGCGGCCCGCGGCTCCTCGTGCGCTTCGGCGACGGCGACCGGCTCGTGGTCGTGCCGCCGCGGCTGCGCGACGAGGGCGAGCCGCCGGTGGTCGGCGACTTCCTCCTCGCGGCGCCCGGCGAGGAGCCGGTGGTGGTGCGCGTGCTCGAGCGCCGCTCACGCCTCTCGCGCAACGCGGCCGGGCGCGGGACCGCCGAGCAGGTGCTCGCGGCCAACGTCGACCTCGCCTTCGTGGTGCAGGGGCTCGATGAGGGCCCGAACCCGCGCCGCCTCGAGCGGACGCTCGCCGCGGTGCACGCGGGCGGCGCGGAGCCCGTGGTCGTGCTCACGAAGTCGGACGCGCTCGGCGATCGCGGGGCGGTCGACGCGGCGGTGGAGGAGGCCCGCGCGGCGGCCGGCGGCGCGGACGTGCTCGTCGCCTCCGGCCTCACCGGCGACGGGGTGCCCGCGCTCGCCGCGCGGCTCGCGCCGGCCTCGACCGGCGTCCTCGTCGGCCCGTCCGGCGCGGGGAAGTCCACGCTCGTGAACGCGCTCCTCGGGGGCGCGGTCCAGGCGACCCGCGAGGTCCGCGAGCACGACGCCCGCGGCCGCCACACCACCACCGGGCGCGCCCTCTTCGCGCTCCCCGGCGGGGGTTTCATCGTCGACGGCCCCGGCATCCGCGAGCTCCGGCTGTGGGACGGTGCCGGCCTCGAGCGGGCGTTCGAGGACGTGGCCGCGCTCGCGGAGGGCTGCAGGTTCGTCGACTGCCGCCACGAGGGCGAGCCGGGTTGCGCCGTCCAGGCGGCGGTCGTGTCCGGCACCCTCGACGCCGCGCGGGTCGAGAGCCACGCGAAGCTCGCCCGCGAGCTCGCGTACCAGGACCTGCGGCGCGACGGGTCCGCCCAGCGCGCCCAGAAGCAGAAGTGGAAGGCGATCCACAAGGAGGCGCGCCGGTTCCGCAAGCTGCGGGGGCGGTGAGCCCCGGTGAGGAGGGCGGGGCGGAGGTCTGGTACCTTCACGTCTCCGTGTCCGGCACCCGCCTCGTCCTCCTCACCGCGGCCTCGCTCGCGTGCTTCGCGGCGAACTCGCTCCTGTGCCGTGCGGCGCTCGGGCGCGGGCTCGTGGACCCGGCGTCGTTCACGCTCGTCCGCATCGCCTCGGGCGCCGCCGCGCTCGCGGCGCTCGTCGCGGTCTCGCGGCGGGCGAGGCCGTCGGGCGGCTCGTGGGCGTCCGCCCTCGCGCTCGTCGCCTACGCCGCCGCCTTCTCGCTCGCGTACGTCCGCATCGGGGCGGGCGTGGGCGCGCTGCTCCTCTTCGGCGCGGTCCAGGTCTCGATGGTGGGCTGGGGCGCCCTCCGGGGCGCGCGGCCCGGCGGCCTCGCCGCGGTCGGCATCGCGCTCGCCCTCGGCGGCCTCGCGTGGCTCGTGCTCCCCGGGGCGAGCGCCCCCGATCCCGCCGGCGCCGGGCTCATGCTCGCGGCCGGCGCGGCCTGGGGCGCGTACACGCTCCGCGGCCGCGGCGCGAGGGATCCGCTCGCGACCACCGCGGGCAACTTCGCGCTCGCGCTGCCGGGGGCGCTGCTCTTCTCCGCGGTGCTCTGGCGCGAGGCGCACGCGACGGCGGGCGGGCTGGCGCTCGCGGCGGCCTCCGGCGCGCTCGCCTCGGGCGGGGGCTACAGCCTCTGGTACGCGGCGGTGCCGGCGCTCGGCGCGACCCGCGCGGCGGCCGTGCAGCTCTCCGTGCCGGTCCTCGCCGGCCTCGGCGCCACCGCGTTCCTGGGCGAACGGCTCACCCCGAGGATCGCCGCGGCCGGTGCGGTGATCCTCCTCGGGATCGCGCTGACGCTGCGCAGGTCGCGCTGGCGCTCGCAGCCAGGCCGGGGGCCCTAGGGCAGCTCAGGGCCGGACCAGCTCCGGGCTGAACCCCGCCGCCTCGAGCTGCGGCCGCAGGGTCTCCGCGTCGCCGAGCACCACGATCGACTCCTGCCCGACCGGCAGGGCCGCCATGGCCTTCTGGATCCGCGCGGCGTCGAGCGTCGCGATCCGCTCGGCCTGCGCGTCCACCTCCGCCGGCTCCGCCCCGAACTGCGCCGCCTCGACGAGCGCCGCCGCCGAGCCGCCCACGGTGTCGAACGCCGTGGCGTACCCGCGCGCGACCTGCCAGCGGGCGCGGCCGGCCTCGTTCGGCGTGACCTCCGCCCTCGCGAGGGTCTCGAGGGTGGCGAGCGTGGTCCCGAGGCTGCGGGCGGCGGCCTCGCGGGCGACCGCCGTGGAGACGAGGAGCGCGCCCGCGCCGCGCTGGTCGAGCAGGCCGACGTGGGCGCCGTAGGTGACGCCCTCGGCGATGCGGAGGCGCTGCATGAGCCGGTTCTCCGCCAGCCACACCGCCGCGTCGGCGGCGGCCCGGTCGCGCGCGGGCCACGGCGGCGCGCGCAGGCCCACCGCGATGACCGCCTGGCTCGCGCCCCGGCGGTCGACGAGGACGACCCGGCGCCGCTGCGGCGGCACCGGCGGGGGCTCGGCGCGCGCGGACGATCCCCTCGTCCAGCCGCCGAAGTGGCGCTCGATGGCCGCCCAGAGCTCGGGCGTCTCGGGCTGGTTCGACACGACGACGAGCGCGGCGCGCTCGGGGCGGAACTCGTCGTCGAGGAAGCGCGAGAGCGGCTTCGTCCCCGCCTGCTTGAGCGCGTCCGCGCTCGGCACGGCCGCGTACGGGTGGGCAGGGAAGAGCCCCTGCATGAGCGCGGCGGAGGCGACCGTCTCGGGCTCGCGCTCCCAGCGCCGGACCACGCGCAGGTAGGCGTCCTCGATCTCGTCGTGGTAGCGCACCTTCTGGTCGCGCGCCCACTGCGCGGTGCTCTCGAGCAGCACCTCCAGGTTCGCGGCGGAGCCCCAGGTCGCACGCTCCACGGTCTCGCGCCCGATCGCGACCTGGCTCGCGGCGCCGACGCGGACCGCGCCGACCGCGGCGAAGCGGGCGACGTTCGTCGCGAGCGCGAAGGCCGGGGCCCCGGCGGGCAGGGCGGGCGTGCCCGCGACCGAGGTGCGCAGGAGGAGGTGGACCTCGGCGACCGGCAGGGAGCCGCGCCGCGCGAGCAGGACCTCGAGGCCGTTCGGCAGCACCTTCCTCGCGGTGGTGGCGAGGCCGGGCGCGCGGGCCACCTCGCGGACGCGGTCGGGGCCGGGCGGCGCCCAGCGGCCGTCCTCGAGGTCGTTGCGGTCCGGCGTGACGAGGACCGAGGAGCCACCGCCGGCGGCGGCGCCCACGAGGCCGGCGGCGAGGCCGTTCGCGTCGGGCAGCACGAGGAGCGACACCGAGCGCTCCCGCTTCAGGTTCTCGGCGGCGTAGGTCGAGATGTCGGAGTTGAGCGTCGCGCTGACGTTCCGCCGCCGGCCGGCGAGGTAGTCGGGCTCGCCGGTCGCGCGCAGGTAGGCGGCGACGCCCGCGCCGTCGAGGTGCTCCAGCTCGAGGTACGCGTCCACGAGGAGCTGGTCGCGGGTCTCGATGACGGTGAGCTTGCGGGCTCGCTCGGTGAGCGGGTCGTTGAGGTCGCCCTGGTCGTCGAGGATGAGCTCCACCGCGGCCGAGCGCGCGAGCTCGACCACGCGCTCCGCGTCCCCGGCGTCGGCGAGGTTCGCGGTGAGGACGATCATGCCCTGCGCGCCGATGGGCGCGTAGAAGACGCCGAAGCCCTCGACGCGGCTGAGCGCGGCGCTGCCGAACGAGGTGTAGATGAGCGTCGAGAACGCCTTCGCGATGGCGTTCGCCGCCGCCTGGCCCTGCGGGTCCTTCCGGGCGGCGAGGCCCGGCACCGCCCAGCCGACCCACACCGTGGGCTGGCGGACCGGGGCCTTCTTCACCATCATCGGCGCGACCTCGCCGGGCCGGGGCGGGAGCGGCGCGGCCGTCGCCACGCGCGGCGCCTGGTCGGGGCCGGGCGGCTCGGCGAGCTCGCCGAAGCCCTCGAGCACCCGGCGCATGACCTCCCGGGACTTGTACGGGGAGGTCACGACGAGCACCGCGTTCCGCGGCTGGTAGCGCTCCTTCACCCAGGCGGCGGTGTCGGCGAGCGTGATGGCGCGGAGCGTCTCGGGCGTGCCGCCCACCGGGCGGCCGTAGGGGTGCGAGGGGAAGGCGCCCTCGAGCAGCCACGCGACCTGCGCGCCGGTCCGGTTGGTCTCGAAGCGCTCGCGGTACTCGGAGAGCACGACGTCGCGCTCGGTGAGGAAGGCCTTCTCGTCGAGGCCCGCGAGCGGCTCGCGCATGCGGCTCGCCTCGAGCTTGAGCGCGTCCCCGAGCTCGGAGGGCTTGCCCACCTCGAAGTAGTCGGTCGAGTCCCAGTCGGTCGTCGCGTTGAAGCGCCAGCCGTTCGCGGTGAGCTGGTCCCAGATCGGCGCGCCGTTCGAGCCCGCGGGCGCCGTGCGGAAGAGGAGGTGCTCGACGAGGTGCGCGAGCCCCTCCTTGCCGGCGGGATCCTCGGAGGAGCCGGAGCCGTAGGAGAGGGTCAGGCTGAAGCGGTCGACCTGCGGGACCTCGTAGACGATGACCTGCATGCCGCTCGGGAGCCGGGCGTGGAAGCCCTGGTACGGGACGAGCTCGCCCTTCGGCTTGTACTGGGAGACCGGGGCGCAGGCGGCGGTGATCGCGAGGACGACGGCGGCGACGGCGAACGGGGTCGGACGGCGCATCCGCTCCGACTACACCCGCAGTGCGTTGGTGACAAGGGAAACGCTAGGCGGCGCGGGTCGCGCCGGCGGCCGCGGCGGGGGGTTGCTCCCCGATGGGCTGCTCGGTGGGGTCCTGCAGGCGGCCGTTCGGCAGGAGGCGCGGCGGCGGCGTCATGCCCGCGTTCGCGAGCTTGAACCGCTCACAGCGCGCGAAGGAGCCCTCGCAGTAGAACGACTGCCAGACGGAGAGCGCGGCCTTCATGGTCAGGTGGTTGGTCAGCGCGCAGACCGTCTTCTTCGGGCACGAGGCCATGGCTTCCGTTCCGCCCGCGCGAGGCCGCGGGCAAGGCCTGATTTTGCAAGGCCGGGGCCGTGTCCGGCACCGCGCCAAGTGCCCGTAACCCGACCTTCCCCGAGGGAGGGACGCGGGGGTGTCCCCGTACCGAGGGGTCAGCGGCGCGCGCCTCGCGCGGAGCGTGCGCCCCGACCCGGGACCCCGTCTCGACCGCGGGTGAAACCGCGATCACTCGTGGCGCATGTGCGCGGCGTGCGCAGGCGCGGCGCCGCCCCCGTGTGCGACGGCGCCGCCGCGGCCGAGCTTCGAGCGGATCCAGGCGCGCCACCCGTCCATCGTCTCGTACACCGTCGGGATCACGAGGAGGGTCAGGAGGGTGGAGGTGATCACACCCCCGATGACGGCGCGGCCGAGCGGCGCGTTGAAGTCCTGCCCCTCCCCCGCCCCGATCGCGACCGGCAGCATGCCGGCCACGATGGCGACCGAGGTCATCACGATGGGCCTCAGGCGGATCCGGCCCGCCTCGATGAGCGCGTCGCGGATCGACAGGCCGCGGTCCTCCCGCGCCCACTTCGCGAAGTCGATGAGCAGGATCGCGTTCTTCGCCACGATGCCGAAGAGCAGGATGATCCCGATCATGCTCATGATGTTGAGGGTGTCGCCGGTGACGAGGAGCGCGAGCACGACCCCGATGAGCGAGAGCGGGAGCGAGAGGAGGATCGTGAACGGGTCGAGGAACGACTGGAACTGGAGGACCAGCACCAGGTACATGAGCATCACCGCGGTGCCGAGCGCGAGGAGGATGCGCCCGAAGACCTCGGCCTGGTCGGCGCTCTCGCCGCCCGCCCGGATCGTGTAGCCCGCCGGCAGCGGCTGGTCCTTGAGGCGCCGGTCGATCTCCGCCTGCACCTCGCCGAGCGAGAGCCCCTGCACGTTCGCCTCGATCTGCACGACGCGCTCCCGGTCGAGGTGGGAGATCTGCGCGGGGCCGACGCCCTCTCGCACCGCCGCGAGCTGGCCGAGCGGGACGATGCTCGGGTGCCCGGGCGCGCCGCCCCCCTGGCCTTGCACGAGGAGCGGCAGGGTCCTGAGGTCGCCCGCCCGCTGGCGCGCCTCGGGCGCGAGCCGGACCATGACGTCGCGGGTCTCGCCGGTCGGGTCGACCCAGTCGCCGGAGTCGAGCCCGGCGAACGCGATGCGGAGCGACTGCGCGATCTGACCGACCGAGACGCCGAGGCTCCCGGCGAGGCCGCGGTCGACCACCACCTCGAGCTCCGGCTTCTGGTTGCGCGTCGAGAGGCCGACGTCCACCGCGCCGGGCACGCCGCGCACGACGTCGCGGATCCGCGCCGCGTGCTGGTTGAGCACGGCCTGGTCCGGGCCGCGCAGCTGCAGCTGCACCGGCTTGAAGGTCCCGCCCCAGCCGGAGTTGAAGACCGAGATCTCGGCGCCCGCGATGGGCCGGAGCGCGTCGCGCATCACCGGCCCGAGCGCGTCCTGGGAGAGCTCGCGCGCGTGCTTCGGGGTGAGGCGGATGTAGACGGTGGCGGCGTCGACGCCCGGCGCCTGCAGCGGGATGGGCGTGCCGATGGAGGCGTAGGTGTACTCGACCTCCGGCCGCTGGCGCAGCAGCGCGACCGCCTCCTCGACCTTGCCGCGCGTGTACTCGAGCGACGAGCCGGGCGGGGTCTGCACGATGAGGTTCATCTCGCGCCGGTCGGAGATCGGCGCGAAGCCCGAGCCCCCGAACGCGCCCTGCAGGAAGAGCGATCCGAAGAACGCCACCGTCGCGAACGCGAACATCGCGAGCCGGTGATCGAGCGCCCAGGCGATGACGCCCTTGTAGCGGTCCGCCTGCCGATCGAACCAGCGGTTGAAGGCCCCGAGCGCGCGCCCCACCGGCCCGCGCCGCTCGCCCTTCTCGACCTGCGGGTCGGGCCAGTAGGCCGACAGCATCGGGTCGAGCGAGAAGGAGACGAAGAGGGAGACGAGCACCGCCGCCGCGATGGTGAGGGCGAACGGCTTGAACCACTGGCCGGCCATCCCGTACATGAAGGCGACCGGGACGAACACCGCCACGATCGAGAAGGTGGTGGCCGCGACCGCGAGGCCGATCTCGTCGGTGCCCTTGAAGGACGCGGTGGTGTGGTCCTGCCCGAGCTCGATGTGCCGGACGATGTTCTCCCGGACCACGATCGCGTCGTCGATGAGGATGCCGATCGCGAGCGAGAGCCCGAGCAGCGACATCGAGTTGAGCGTGAAGCCGAACACCCAGATCGCGACGAAGCCGCCCAGCACCGACACCGGCAGCGCGAGGCCGGTGATGATGGTGGACCGCCAGGAGTTGAGGAAGAAGAAGACCACCAGCACCGTGAGGAGCGCGCCCTCGACGAGCGACTGCTGGACGCCGCCGACCGAGTTGCGCACGCGCTCGGAGGCGTCCTGGACCACGGCGAGCTTCACGCCCGGCGGCAGGCGCGGCCCGAGCGCCGCGGCCTTGGCCTTCAGCTGGTCGGCGACCGAGGTCGTCGAGTAGCCCTTCGTCTTCAGGATCTCGAGGCCGACCGCCTCCCGCCCGTCGAAGAGCGCGAGCGTGCGCGGCTCCTCCCACGCGTCCTTCACGCTCGCGACCTGGGCGAGCCGGACCACCTGGCCGCCGCGGGTGGCGACCGGGATCTGGCCGAACTCCTCGGGGGTCGAGAGCCGGCCAGAGAGGCGGATCGACCGCTCGGCGAGCCGCGTGTTCACCCGGCCCACCGGCGCCGCGAGGTTCTGGCTCTGCAGCGCGCCCACCACCTCCGCCGCGGACACGCCCGCGCCGGCGAGCGCCTCGGGGCGGAGCTCGACGGTGAGCTCGCGCTTCTGGCCGCCTGCCATGCGGACGTCGGCGACGCCCTGCACCGCGCGGAGCTCCCGCTTCACGACCTCGTCCGCGAGCCGGGTGAGCGCCGGCACCGGCACCGAGTCGCTCGTGACCGTGAAGGTGAGGATCGGCTCCTGGCTCGGGTCGAAGCGGGTGAGGATCGGCTCCTCCATCTCGCTGGGGAGGTCGGCCCGCTTCGAGCTGATGGCGTCGCGGATGTCCTGCGTCGCCTCCTGCATGTTCTTCTCGAAGTCGAAGAACACGAGGAACTGCGCGAGGCCGTCGGTCGCCGAGGCGGTGGTCTGCTTGCCGTCGATGCCGGAGATCGAGAAGAGCGCGTCCTCGACCGGGTCGACGATCTCGCGCTCCACGGTCTCGGGGGAGGCGCCCGGGTAGACGATGGTGACCGCCACGATCGGCGGCTGCACGTCCGGGAACTCGTCGGTCTTGAGCGAGGCGAGCGCGACGAGGCCGAAGCCCACGAGCGCGAGCATGACCGTGACGGTGAAGATGGGCTTCTTGATCGCGACGTCGGAGATGTACACGCGGCGGTCTCCCCTGCCCCTAGTTCGCCTTCGCGCCGCCGACGGTGCCCTGCGCCGACGCCGCGCCCTCGCCGAGCTTCACGGCGGCGCCGTCGGCGAGCCCGCCGCGCGCCGAGCCGAGGACGAGCACGTCGCCGGGCTTCACGCCCGAGGCGAACCCGACCGCGCCCTTCACGTCGTCGCGCACCACCACCTCGACCGGCACCTTCGTCACCCGGCCGTCGGCGACCCGGAGCACCGTGGGCGGCTTCGAGGACACGTCGACCACCGCCTCCGGCGCGGCCGGCGCGGTGCGCTCGTGCGTCGCGACGCGCCCCTCGGCGTAGAGCCCGGCGAGGAGCCGGCCGCTCTCGTTCGGCACCGTGACGTAGAGGCGCACCTGGCCGGTGGCCGGGTCGACCGACGGGTTGAGCCGGTCGACCTTGCCCTGGAACGCCTCCCGGAAGCCGGTGACGCGGAACTGCACACCCGCGCCCGGCGCGACGTCGCCGGCGAGCGCCGCCGGCACCGCGGCCTCGAGCTCGAGGCGCGACGGGTCGATCACCGTGAAGAGCGGCGAGCCCGGCGCGACGACGTCGCCCGCGGAGACGGCGCGCTCGGAGACGACGCCGGCGAACGGCGCCTTCACGCGGGTCTTCCCCGCCATGAGCGCGGCGTTCGCGTGGCGGGCCTCGGCGTCGGCGAGCGCGGCCTTCGCGCCCTCGAGGGCGGCCTCGGCCTGCTCGGCCTGCTGCGGCGAGATCGCGCCCGCCTCGGCGAGCGTGCGGGCCCGGCGGGCGTTCGCCTCGGCGACGGTCACCTGGTTCCTCGCCGCCGAGACGCCGGACCGGGCGGCGAGCAGGGCGTCGGCGAGCGCGGCGTCGTCGAGGCGCGCGAGGACCTGCCCCTCCTTCACGCGGTCGCCCGCCTGGGCGATCACCTCGAGCACCGCGCCCGACACCTCGGCGCGGATCGCGGCGGCGCGGCGCGCTCGCAGCGTGCCGGAGATCTCCGGGCCGGCCTGGAGCGTCTGCTCGGCGACCACGGCGACGTTCTCGCGCGCGAGCGTGACGGGCGGAGCCTGGGCGGGCCCCTTCGCCTCGGGGCCCCTGCCGCAGGCGAGGGCGAGGGCCATGGACGAGGCGAGCAGTGCGGCGGCGGGGGCGCGGAGCGCGGTGTTCGGCATCTTGATCATCCTTGGGCGCAGGCCGTGCAGGGACGAGGGGCCACGCGTTGGACCGCGCGCGGACGCGCGGATCATCGGAACGGAGGTCTTATGCGGCGCGGCGTGACTCTACGCGAAGCCCGGAGGGGTCGGGTGTGGAGAAAAGCCCTCCCGCCGACGGGGAGGCCCACGTGGCCTCCTTCGGGTCCGTCACCTCGGCCTAGGCTCTGGCCCTCTCCTGCCCTCGAGGTGACCATGGGCTCCTTCCTTCGCGTCCTCGCCGTCGTGTCGCTCGTCCCCCTCTTCACCGCCTGTGACTCGGGCGGTCCGCCGGACGCCACCGGCGCCGGCACGGCGGTCTCGGCCGCATCCGAGCCGTGCCGCGACCGCGATGCCCCGGCGGTCGTCATGTCCCGCAACCTCTACCTCGGCGCCGACCTCGGCGGCGTCGTCGCGGCGCAGAGCCAGGCCGCGTTCCTCGCCGCGACGACCGAGGTCTGGTCCACCGTCGTCGGCAACGACTTCCACCAGCGCGCGCGCCTCCTCGCCGACGAGATCGCCCGCGCCCGGCCGAGCGTGGTGGGCCTGCAGGAGGCCTACCTCTGGCGCTCGCAGCACCCGTACGACCCCACCTCCGCCGCGACGAAGGTCGAGTACGACTACGTGGCGGAGCTGCTCCAGGCGCTCGAGGCGCGCGGCGAGCGGTACGAGGTCGCGGAGTCGCTCGAGCTCTTCGACTTCGAGGCGCCGACGCTGCCCGCCTTCGACGAGGTCCGCATGACGGACCGCCAGGTCATCCTGGTGCGCGCGGGGGTCGAGCACCGGAACGCGCGCGGCGCGCTCTACTCCGTGCTCCTGCCGGTGCAGGTCCTCACGACCACCGTGCCGGTGAAGCGCGGCTGGACGGCGGTCGAGGTGAAGCTCGACGGCCGCTGGGTCACGTTCTTCGACACCCACACCGAGTCCTTCTACGCGCCGGTGCGCGTCGCGCAGGGCATGGAGCTCGCGGCGATCCTCGCCGCCACGCCGGGCGACGTGATCCTCGTCGGCGACCTCAACTCCCTGCCCGGCACCGAGGCCGCGGCGAGCGTCGCCGGCGCCGGCTTCACCGACGCGTGGGCGGCGCTCCACCCGCGGAAGGCCGGCTTCACCTGCTGCTGGCCCGAGGCGCTCGCCGAGACCACCCCCGGGCTCGACCAGCGCATCGACTACGTCTTCTCGCGGGGCCTCAGGCCGCAGACAATCCAGATCGTGGGCGACGAGCCGCGCGATCACCGCACCGGCCTGTGGCCGACGGACCACGCGGGCCTCGTGGCGCGCCTCAAGTTCGCGAAGGCGCCGCACGGCGACGACGACGGGCGCGACGACTGAGGTCCTGACGCCGAGCGGGACCGCCGAGGGCTGCGAGGGCGGGGAACGCCAGGCCGGACGGGAGGTTGGACCTCTCGCCCGGCCTTCTTCTTGGGTCCACATTTTAATTAGTCAAAGTTCAACTTGACATCTTGTGGCTCCGGTCGTACTCGTTTCATACGATGAACGACCGGCCCCCCGCCCCGATCCCGCTCACCTGCCCCGCCTGCCAGGGCGCGCTCCGGCCCCGCGTGCTCGGCTGCGACGCCTGCGGCGTGAAGGTGGAGGGGACGTTCGAGCTCAACGAGTTCGCGGCGCTCTCCGGCGAGGACCTCCACCTCCTGCGCATCTTCGTGCTCGCCGAGGGCCGCATCCGCGACATGGAGGCCCCGCTCGGCCTCAGCTACCCGACCATCCGCACGCGCCTGAAGGCGCTGCGCGAGAAGGTCGCGGCGCGCGCGCCGGCTGGCGCCCCCTCCCGCGGCGCGGCGCCCCCCGCGGGCGCGCGGCCCAGGGCGAGCGCGGTCGACGAGATCCTCGACCGGCTCAAGGCGGGGACGCTCGGGTTCGACGAGGCGATGGAGCTCGTGAAGAAGGCGAAGCGCTGAGCTGCTGCGGCACCGGAGGAGACCGGACATGAAGGACCAGATCGAGAAGATCCTCGCCATGGCGCGCGAGGGCACCCTCACCGACGCCCAGGCGGCACAGCTCATCGCCGAGCTCACGGCCGGCGGCACGCCCGCCGGCGGCGCCGAGCGGCGGCGGCCCACGCCCGCCGCGCGCGGCATCCTCGCCGGCATCGCCGAGGCGATCCGCGTGACCGCGGGCGGCACCTCGAGCGCGCAGGTCTACCGCAGCGAGCTCCGCGAGAACGAGCTCGTGATGTCGGAGGTCGGGCGGATCTCCGGCGCCGACTACGTCTTCGAGCGCAACCGGATCACCGCGTCCCAGGTGAAGGGGCTCGAGCTCCAGGGCGCCGAGGTCACCGGCAACGTCGTCGGGATGAGCCAGCTGAAGGACGTGAAGGTCCACGGCGGGAAGCTCGTCGACTCCTCGGTGCAGGGCAGCTCGGTCGAGGACCTCACGCTCGAGGAGAGCGAGGTCGAGGGGCTCTCGATCTCCGCGTCGAGCTTCGAGGACGTGGCCCTCGCGGGCGGGAGCCGCGTCGCCGGGCTCGAGGTGTCGGCGAGCCAGGTCGAGGACGTGGTGCTGCGCCGCGGCTCCTCCTGGGAGGAGTCGGGCGTCAACGCGGCCCAGCTCGAGGACGTCACGCTCGACGCCTCCCACGTCCGCGACCTCGAGGTGAACGGCTCGCAGGTGAGCGACCTCACCCTCACCGGCTCCACCGTCACGTCCTCGCTCTTCCGCGGCGCGCGCGTGTCCGGCGTGGCGCTCGTCTCGAGCACCCTCGACGACGTCCTCGTGACCGGCGGCGAGGGCTGGCGCTCGGCGGGGCTCGTGGACGTCACCTTCGAGAACACGAAGCTCACGAAGGCGCTCTTCACCGAATGCCTGCTGAAGGACGTCACCATCCGGAACGTGACGCTCGCCGAGGTGAAGGTCGATCGGGTCCGCCTCCAGGGCCGGGTGATCGACGGGAACGAGGCGTTCCTCCAGGCGATGGGGCTCGCGCCGGCCGCGCAGCCCGGGGCGGGGGCCTGACCGTGATCCCGCTCCTCTGGTTCCTGCCGTTTCTGCCGCGGGTCGCGCGCGACGAGGCGGTCGTTGCCCCCGGCCCCGCTCGTCCCGCGCGTAGCGACCTCCGGAGGAGGCCGCGGAGACGAGGGACGGTCAATCGACGGTTATCGACTTCGACACGTTCTTCGGGACGTCCGGGTGCACGCCGTGGTCGCGCACGCCCGCCGCGTCGAGCGCGTCCATCTTGAGCACCGACATCCGGAGCGCGAGCCGCTGCAGGACCACCGCCGCCTGGAACGTGAACTCGTGCGGCCCGGCGCCGGGCGGCACCACCACGCAGCGCGCGAAGTAGTCGCCGGCGCGATCCGGCTTCCCCTCCACCGCGCGGCGCAGGTCCTCGTGCTCCGGTGCGACGAGCACCACGTCGGCGCCGCGGATCTTGTGGGTGTGGATCTGCGAGACGGTGATGCGCACGTCGCGCGGATCCGGCCCGCACACGAACACGAGCGGGTAGTTCGAGAACAGCCGCTCCGGGTCGAGCCGGTCCTTCGCGAGCGCCGCGCCCGGCGTGCCGTCGGCGAGCGCGTGCAGCGCCCGGAAGCCTCCGGTGCGGAGCTCCCCGAGGAGCGCGGCGGCGCCGGCCGGCCCGATCTCGCCGGCGAGCTCGGCGGCGAGGCCCGCGGTCCGCTGCATGAGCCCCTCGGCGTCGGTCCAGGAGAGGACCGTGTTCTTGCCGAGGATGGTGTTCGGCCCGTGCTTGAACTCGGCGGCGTCGTAGCCCTCCGAGTGGTTGAGCACGACCTCGCGCACCTTCAGCGCCCCCTCCTTCGCGATGCCCGCGAGCGAGGTGCCGAGGAGGTGCAGCGACGGGCGGAAGCAGAACCGCCGCGCGATCTCGTCGACCGCCGCCGCCGTGGCCTCCACGGTGGGCGCGAGGAGGTCCCGCACGCGCCGGAGCGCGGCCGCGACCGTGGCCTCGTCCTCCTTCAGGCTCCGGGCGAGGAGGTAGAAGACCGCGAGCTGCGACACGAACGACTTCGTCGCGGCGACCGCGATCTCCGGGCCGCACAGGAGCGGCAGGAACGCGTCGGCCTTCTCCTGCGGGATGGTGGAGTTCTCGTTGTTGACGAGGGCGAGGAGGCGGACCTTCGTCCCGTGCGCGGCGCGCACGTCGTTCATGACGTCGACGAGGTCCTTCGTCTCGCCCGACTGCGTGACCGCGAGCACCACGTCCCCCGGCCGGAGCACCGGGAGGTAGCTCGAGCGGAACTGCCCCGGGTTCACGGCGTGCGCCGCGAGGCCGCCGAGCTGGGCGAGGAACGCCGCGCCGGTGAGGCACGCGTGGTAGGAGGTGCCCGAGCCGAGGAGGTACACCTGCCCCGCGCGGCCGAGCTCGGCGACGAGCGCGTCCTTCCGCGCGAGGACCGCCGCCTTCTTCTGCCAGGCCACGATCGCGTCGAGCGCGAGGAGCGCCGCCCGGTCGCCGCCGGCCGCCGCGAGCTCCTCGAGGAGCGGGGCGTCGTCGGAGGCGAACGCGGCGGCGGGCGCCGGCAAGAGCGGCCGGAGGCGCGCGAGGCGCGGGTCGGCGAGGAGCGCGGTGCGCCGCGCGGCGGCCTCGGCGGGGTCGAACACGTCGGCGAGCGCGTGGAGCTCGGCGACGAGCGCGTGGGCCTCGGCCGCGTGGACCTCGAGGGCCTCGAGGCGCTGGGCCTCGCCGGGCGCGCGGAAGTAGTTCCGGAGGATCGCGTCGAGGTTCGTGCCCGCGTGCGCGATCTCCTGCTCCATGTAGAAGCGGTACGGCGGCGTGAGGCCGATGTCGGCGACGTTGAGGCGCGAGCGCCGGAGCGGCGGCCTCGAGGAGCGCTCCTCGCGCAACCCGAACACCTCGTAGTCGGCGTGCGTGAAGTACAGCCCCTCGCCCTCCGCCAGCGGCACGAGGGCGCGGGTCTTCGAGAGCACGGAGGTGAGGTCGGAGGAGACCACCACGAACTCGCCCGCGCCGTCGGAGCCCTTGCCCGCGTAGAGCGACGAGCCGGCCTTCATCGCGAAGACGCCGGGGATGCCCGGGAACGCGACGCAGGCCGCGTAGGATCCGACCACGAGCGCGTCGGCGCGGCGGATGGCCTTCAGCGCGGCCGCCTTCTTCCGGGCGGCGTCCTTCCGCGGGTCGAGGCCACCCTCCTCGAGGAAGAACTGCTCGACGACGTGCACCAGCATCTCGCCGTCGTTGTCGGAGACGACCTGGTGCTTGCGGTCCCTGAGGAAGACCTTGAGGGCGTCGGTGTTCGAGATGTTGCCGTTGTGCGCGCCGACCATGTGCACGTGGCAGCGCACCTCGTGCGGCTGCGCGTTCGCGTCGGTGACCGAGCCGTAGGTGGCCCAGCGGACCTGGCCGATCGCCTTCACGCCCTGGAGCGCGCCGATGCCGAGCGCCTCCACGACCCGCGACGGCGCGCCGACCGACTTCCGGAGCGTGATGGTGCCGTCCTCCGCGAGCACCGCCGCGCCGGTGGAGTCGTAGCCGCGGTACTCGAGGTGACGGAGGAGCGCGCCGGCCTCGCGCCCGAGGGCGGGGTTGTGGCGCGGGTAGCAGATGGAGATGACGCCGCACATGGGAGGCGCATCCTACTCCGGTGCGTGCCGGACACGAGGGCCCCGGCGTGGCTGCCTGCCGCATTCACGTCCCACCGCCTCGGGGGCCAGCGTCCGGCCTCGACGCCATGCGCCGCGCCGCCCTCCCCTCCTGCCGGCGACCCCTCGCCGCTGCAGCGCCGGCGCCCCGGCCGGTCCAGCGGTGCCGGACACGGCCGGCGCCGCAGGCGCCTGCACCGGCCCCGCGGCTGGACCGACCCGGGGGCCGAGCCGCTGCCCTCGGGCGCCCTGTTCAGGAACGACCGCGACGGGCGCTTCGGGGCGTGTCCCGTGCGGCGGTGGTGATCGACGCGAGGCTCCCGCCCCGTCGATGGACCCGAGTCCCCTCTCCCCCACGGAGCGTGGGAGAGAGGGTCAGGGGGCGGGGCCGGGCAGCGAGGCTACGCCTTCGCCGGCGGCGGCGGCGGGGGCGGCGCCTTCGTGGCCGCCGCCGGGTGCATCGACTTCGAGAGCTGCTCGTAGAGCGCGTACTTCTCCTTCACCTCGCGCTGCGCCTGCTCGAGCATCTTCTTGAACGCCTCGGGGTTCGTCGCCTCGACCTGGCGGAAGCGGGTCTCCTTCGAGACGAAGGTGGCGAGGTCGGTCTTCGGCGCGGGCGAGTCCATCTTGAGCGGCGACTCGCCGAGCGCGACGCGGCGCGGATCGTAGCGGAAGAGCGGCCAGTAGCCGGAGTCCACCGCCGCGCCCTGCTGGTCGAGCCCGCGCGCGAGGTCGTACCCGTGCGCGATGCAGTGCGAGTACGCGATGATCACGGACGTGCCCGGGTAGCTCTCCGCCTCGCGGATCGCGTTCACGGTCTGGGCGTCCTTCGCGCCCATCGCGACCCGCGCGACGTACGGGTGGCCGTAGCCCATCGCGAGCATCGCGAGGTCCTTCTTGGGCATCGACTTGCCCGCCACCGCGAACTTCGCGGCGGCGCCCATCGGCGTCGCCTTCGACGCCTGGCCGCCGGTGTTCGAGTACACCTCGGTGTCGAGGACGAGGATGTTGACATCCTTGCCCTGCGCGATGACGTGGTCGAGGCCGCCGTAGCCGATGTCGTACGCCCAGCCGTCGCCGCCGACGATCCAGACCGACTTCCTCACGAGGTAGTCGGCGAGGTCGAGGAGCCGCTTCGCCTCGGCGGAGTCGATGGCCTGGAGCTTCTGCTTCAGCGCCGCCACCCGCTCGCGCTGCTTCGCGATGCCGGCCTCGTCGGACTGGTTCGCCTCGACGATCTCGGTGACGAGCGCGTCGCCGACCTGCCCGTGCAGGCGCTTCAGGATCTCGCGGGCGTGCTCGCCGTGCTTGTCGACCGCGAGGCGCATGCCGAAGCCGAACTCGGCGTTGTCCTCGAAGAGCGAGTTCGCCCAGGCCGGGCCGCGGCCGTCGGACTCGCGGTAGGTGTACGGCGTCGTCGGCAGGTTGCCGCCGAAGATCGACGAGCAGCCGGTCGCGTTCGCGATCATGAGCCGGTCGCCGTAGAGCTGGGTGAGGAGCTTGATGTACGGCGTCTCACCGCAGCCCACGCACGCGCCGGAGAACTCGAAGAGCGGCTCGAGGAACTGCGTGCCCTTCACGTCCGCCTTCACCTTCGTGCGGTCCGGATCCGGCAGCTTCAGGAAGTGGTTCCACTTGAGCCGCTCGGCGTCCTTCAGCGGGACCGCGTCGGCCATGTTGAGGGCCTTGTGGCCCTTCTCGGTGCGCGACTCGGCCGGGCAGATCTGCACGCACAGCGAGCAGCCGGTGCAGTCGTCCGGGGCGACCTGGAGCGTGTACTTCTGCCCCTTCACCTCGGGTGACTTGAAGTCCATCACCTGGAAGCCGGCCGGCGCCCCGGCGAGCCCCTCCGGCGGGAAGTACTTCGGCCGGATGGCGGCGTGCGGGCAGATGAGCGCGCACTTGTTGCACTGGATGCAGAGCGCCGTGTCCCAGGTCGGCAGCTCCATCGCGATGGAGCGCTTCTCCCAGCGCGCGGTGCCGGTCGGCCAGGTGCCGTCGACCGGGAACGCGGAGACCGGCAGGAGGTCGCCCTTGCCGGCGAGGATGAGGCCGGTCACGCGCTGCACGAAGTCCGGCGCGATCTCCGCGACGGTGGGCGGGCGGGGCTTGCCCGTCGCCTGCTTCCCCTTCGTGTCGACCGGGTAGAGGTGCGAGAGGGTGTGATCGACCGCCTCGAAGTTCTTGCGGACGACCTCCTGCCCCTTGCGCGCGTAGGTCTTCTCGATGGTCTTCTTGATGTGCTTGATCGCCTCCTCGCGCGGCAGCACGCCGGAGATCGCGAAGAAGCAGGTCTGCATGATCGTGTTGATGCGCTGGCCCATGCCCGTGTCGCGGGCGACCTTGTACGCGTCGATCACGTAGAGCTTGAGGTCCTTCTCCAGGATCTGCGCCTGGACCTCCTTCGGCAGCGTCTCCCAGACCTTGTCCGGCCCGTGGATCGAGTTGAGGAGGAAGGTCGCGCCCGGCTCGGCGGGCTCGAGCATCTCGTACTTGTCGAGGAAGATGCTCTGGTGGCAGGCGATGAAGCTCGCCTTCGCGACGAGGTAGGCCGACTGGATCTTGTTCGGCCCGAAGCGCAGGTGCGAGGTGGTGAGCGTGCCGGACTTCTTCGAGTCGTAGACGAAGTAGCCCTGCGCGTAGTTGGGCGTGTCCTCGCCGATGATCTTGATCGAGTTCTTGTTCGCGCCGACCGTGCCGTCCGCGCCGAGGCCGTAGAAGAGCGCGCGCACGACCTCCTTCGGCTCGATGTCGAAGGCCGGGTCGTACTTGAGCGACAGGTGCGTGACGTCGTCCTGGATGCCGACCGTGAAGTGGCGCTTCGGGCGGTCCTTCTGGAGCTCGTCGTAGACCGCCTTCACCATGGCGGGCGTGAACTCCTTCGAGGAGAGGCCGTAGCGGCCGCCGATCACCGTGAGCTGGTGGTGGAAGCGGTCGATGTGCGCCTGCTCGGCCTCCCGGAGCGCGGTCACCACGTCCATGTAGAGCGGCTCGCCGAGGGAGCCGGGCTCCTTCGTGCGGTCGAGCACCGCGAGGTGGGTCACCGTCCGCGGCAGCGCGGTCATGAACGCGCCGAGGTCGAAGGGCCGGTAGAGCCGGACCTTCACGAGGCCCACCTTCTCGCCGCGGGCCACCATCCAGTCGACGGTCTCGTGGATCGTCTCGCAGGACGAGCCCATCGAGATGATGACGCGCTCGGCCTCCGGGTGGCCGACGTACTCGTAGAGCTTGTAGCGGCGGCCGGTGAGCTCGGCGAAGCGGTCCATCGCCTGCTGCACGTGGTCGGCCGCGACCGCGTAGAACGGGTTGCACGCCTCGCGCGCCTGGAAGAACGCGTCGGGGTTCTGGGCGGTGCCGCGGAGCGACGGGCGGTCGGGCGTCAGCGCGCGCTCGCGGATCGTGCGCACCATGTCCTCCGGCACCATCTGGCGGAGGTCCTCGTCGGTGAGGAGCTCGATCTTCGCGACCTCGTGCGAGGTGCGGAAGCCGTCGAAGAAGTGGAGGATCGGCACCCGCGAGGTGAGCGTCGCCCGGTGGGCGATCGCCGCCATGTCGTGGGCCTCCTGCACCGAGTTCGACGCGAGCAGCGTGAAGCCCGTCTGGCGCACCGACATGACGTCGGAGTGGTCGCCGAAGATCGACAGGCCGTGCGTCGCGAGCGTGCGGGCCGACACGTGCATCGCGAACGGCGTGAGCTCGCCCGCGATCTTGTACATGTTCGGGATCATCAGGAGCAGGCCCTGCGACGCCGTGAAGGTCGTCGTGAGCGCGCCGCCCTGGAGCGCGCCGTGGACCGCGCCCGCCGCGCCGCCCTCGGACTGCATCTCCGTCACCGTGGGCACGGTGCCCCACACGTTCTTGTTGCCCTTCGCCGACCACTCGTCGGCCCACTCGCCCATCGCCGAGGACGGCGTGATCGGGTAGATGGCGATCACCTCGGACAGCCGGTGGGCGACCGAGGCCGCCGCCTCGTTGCCGTCGAGCGTGATCATCGAGCGCTTCGAGAGATCCTTCGGCATCCGTCTTCTCCTCGACCGTGCGCTCCGCCGCCGGCGGAGGCGCCTGGCGAGGAGCGCAGTGGGGTTCGCCACTGCGAAGGGGCCCGGATGGTACCAGATCGTCGCAGGCCCGGCGCGCGATCCCGCCCGGTGTCCGGCACCGTGTCCGGCACCGTCGACGCGCCGCGTCCCGTACATCGGGTCAAGGGCAAGAATTGCACGCGCAGGTTGTGCGCCTTGCGGCCCGGCGCCCGGCCGGTGCACGCTCTCGCTTGATGATCCGCAAGGTCGGCACCGCCCGCATCGTCCGCGAGATCGGCCGCGGCGGCATGGGCGTCGTCTACGAGGCCGTGCAGGAGGCCCTCGACCGGCCGGTCGCGGTGAAGGCGCTCGACCCGAAGCTCGTGAAGCACGCCGAGGTGATCGAGCGCTTCCGGCGCGAGGGCAAGGCCTACGCGCGCCTGCGGCACGAGGCGATCGTCGCGGTGCACGACCTCGTCGAGAAGGACGACGGCCTCTGGCTCGTCACCGACTACGTCGACGGCGCCGATCTCGCGAAGCTCCTCGCCGAGGGCGGCGCGCTGCCGCCGGACTGCGCCGCGATCGTCGGCGCGCGGGTCGCCGAGGCGCTCGACTACGTGCACTTCGAGAAGCTGCTCCACCGCGACGTGAAGCCGGCGAACGTGATGGTCTCCCGGCTCGGCGAGGTGAAGCTCATGGACTTCGGCATCGCGAAGGCCGAGACCGACCACGCGCTGACGACCGACGGGATGCTCGTCGGCAGCCCCTCGTACATGGCGCCGGAGGTCCTCGAGGGCGCGCCCGGCTCGCCCGCCTCCGACGTCTGGGCCCTCGGCGTCTCGCTCTACGAGCTCCTCACCGGCGAGAAGCCCTTCTCCGGGAAGACCGCGCAGGAGCTCTTCACCGCGATCCGCAAGGGTCGCCACCGCCGCCTGCGCGCGCTCGCGAAGGACTGTCCGTGGCGGCTCGCGCGCATCGTCGAGCGCTGCCTCGCGAAGCACCCGGCGCGGCGCTGGCAGAGCGCGGGCGCGCTCGCGGAGGCGCTCGACCGGCAGGCGCGCCGGATGCTGCCGCGCGGCCTGCACGCCCGGGCGCGGCTCGTCGCGATGCTCACCCACCGCGGCTTCGTCACCGAGGCGCTCGCGCTCACGCGCATCGAGCTCTCCACGCTCGCGTCGACCGCGTTCGCGGACGCGGCCCACGGGCCGCGCACCTCCGTCGAGTTCCCGCGCCCGAGCCTGCCCAGCCCCGCCCTGAAGCTCGCGGTCGGCGCGCTCCTCGCGGTCGCCGCGGGCCTCACGGCCTGGCTCGTGCGGATGTGAACCCGGCGGCGGCTTGGCCGGCCCGAGCGGGTAGCCTCCTTCGCGCACCGGTCGCGGCGCGGAGACCGTGAGGACCCGGGGTGAGCGTTCACCCCGAGGCAAGTCGACGCGGACGGGTGCAACCACAGGTAAGCGGTCGCCGTTCACCGTGGGCGCTATCGCGGCGCGCTGGCTCGACACGTGCGACATGGCCGGCAGGTGGGCGACCCCAGCCCGTCCCGCCCCGAGGACCCCGTGCCCAGCGCGCGCAGACTCCCGTCGCTGCCCGACGGCTCCCTCCCCGAGGAGCCGCTCCAGGACGGCGACGGCGACGCCGGGTTCCGCGTGCTCGTCGAGGCGATGAGCGAGGGCGCCGCGATCCTGCAGCGGGGCGTGGTCGTCTACGCGAACCCCCGCCTGGCCGAGATGCTGCGCGGCCCGCACGAGGCGGTGGTGGGCGCCTCCGTGCGCCGGCTCTTCGCCCCGGAGGATGGGGCGGTCCTCGAGGAGCTCCTCGCCCGCGCCGACCGCGGCGCGTGCGACGCGGAGGCCACCCTGAGCGGGCCGTGGCGCGGGAGGCTGCCGGTGCGCCTGTCGCTCCGCCCGATGGTCCACCACGGCGAGCCGGCCGTCTGCGCCCTCTTCACCGACCTCTCCGAGCGCGAGCGCGCCGCGGAGCAGCTCCGGCTCCTGTCGACCCGTGACGAGCTCACCGGGCTCGCGAACCGCCGCGGCCTCGTCACGATGAGCGAGCAGCTGACGAAGGTCGCGCGCCGGGCCGGCGGCGAGCTCTTCCTGTTCTACATCGACCTCGACGGCCTGAAGCCGATCAACGACAGGCTCGGGCACGTGGCGGGAGACCGCGCCCTCGCCGACGCCGCCGCGCTCCTGCGCACCACCTTCCGCGAGACCGACGTCGTGGCGCGCCTCGGCGGCGACGAGTTCGCCGTGCTCGCGGCCGCCGCGCCGGGCCTGCAGCCAGAGGCCCTCGTCGAGCGGCTCCACGCCCAGGTCGCGGACCACAACGCGCGCGCGGGCCGGCCCTACCGGATCGACCTCAGCGTGGGCTGGGTCCGGCACGACGCCTCCTCGCCCTGCGACCTCGGGGACCTCCTGCGCCGGGCGGACGAGGTGATGTACGTGGAGAAGCGGCGGCACCACCGGGCGCTCGGGCAGGAGTGACGGCCCCTCGACCTCACGCGCTGGCCGGGCTCACTCCGGCTCCCGCTCGACCTCCTCCACCTCGCCGGCCGGCGAGAGCGCGGCGCGGATCCGCCGGTCCCGGGCCCCGAAGCTCGCCCGGTACCAGCGCGTCCAGCCCCGGGCGTCGCGGCGCTCCTCGACCAGCGCCAGCGAGGTGAGCGGCCCCCACAGCCCGACGCCGACCGGGCCCCACTCCGAGAGGAGGGGCGCGTCCTCGCGGCGCGCCGGCGCGAGCAGGGCCGGGTCGACCGCGCCGCGCGCCATGCCCTCGAGCACCGCGCGCACGCGGGCGGTCGCCTCCGGCGCCGCGTCGGCGAGGAGCGGCCCCGGCGGCTGGCGCCGGTCTGCCGGGAGGTAGAGCTCGGCGACGAGCTCGGCGAGCTCGGGCTGGAGGAGCTTCTGGTTCGTGAGCACCACCACGCCGAGGTCGAGCTCGGGGAAGAGGAGCACGTCGCCGAGCGCGGGGCCGCCGCTGTGGCCGAGGGTCCTGAAGCCCCGGTGGCGACCCACGGTGCAGCCGGTGCCGAAGGCGCCCGGCCGCCCGTCGGCGAGCGTGGGCGGCTCGGCCATCCGGGCGAGCGATTCGCGCGAGACGAGCGCCCCGCGCTGGAGGGCGGCGACGAAGGCCGCGAGGTCGCGGACCGAGGCGAAGAGCCCGCCCGCCGCCCACGTGTACTCCGGGTAGAGGAACCAGGCGACCCGCTGGACGCCGCCGCTCCAGCGGTAGGTGGTGACCCGGCCCGGGACGACGTCGGCGCTGCGGACGAGCCCGTCGTCGCGCGCGGCCTCGAACCGCGCGTCGCGCATGCCGGCCGGCCCGAGGACCTCCTCCTCGAGCAGGCGGGGGAACGGCTTCCCGCCGACCTTCTCGAGCACCGCCGCGAGCACGGTGTAGTCGAGCGAGCCGTACTCGGCGCGCTCGCCCGGGCGCGCGGCGGGCCGCGCGGCGAGGGCCGCGCGGGCGGCCTCGGGCACGGGGCCGAGCTTCGGGTCCGGCTCCGTGACCGGGAGCCCGGAGGTGTGGGTCGCGAGCTGGCGCAGGGTGACCGCGCCCCACGTGTCCGGCACCGCGTCGAGGTGCTTCGAGAGCGGGTCGTCGAGCGAGAGCTTCCCCTGCTCGACGAGCCGGGCGAGGAGCACCCCGGTGAGGAGCTTCGTCGTGGAGGCGATCTGGAAGGCCGTGGCGGGTGTCACCTTCACCCCGTGCTCGAGTTCGGCCTTCCCGTAGACCCCGAGCTTCAGGACCTTGCCGCCCCGGACCACCGCGACCGCGGCGCCGGGCACGTGGGCCCGGGCCATGGCATCGGCGACGAGCCGGTCCACGGGGTCCTGCGGGGCCTTCGTGGAGGCCCGGGTGCCGGACACGGGCGGGGAACCGGAGGTGCCGGACTCGAGGAAACCGGTGCCGGACACGGGGAAGGCGGTGCCGGACACGCCCGCCGAGAGGGCCAGGGCGGAGAGGAGCGAGGGTGCGAGGGGCATGCGCGCATCTACGGTTGCGGCGTGCCCGTGTTTCGGGCACGGGCCCGGCCGCGGCGGCGGACCCCCAAGCGGGAGCCCCCGCGCCCCTCACCGGCAGGTACGCTCTCCGGGCTGCCGCAGCCACGCTCCGTGAACCCGGCCCCCGCCGGAGGAGGCACCACCCCATGCTCCGTCCGCTCCTCGCCGCCGCGCTCCTCGCGCTCGCGCTCCCCGCCGCCGCCCAGGACGTCGTCCGGCTCGGCAACCTGAAGTTCGCGCACTACGGCGCGGTCTCGTACATGAAGGACCACTGCAAGAAGTTCGGCCTCGACGTGCAGGAGATCGTCTTCCCGAAGGGGATCGACATCTTCCCCGCCATCGTGAAGGGCGAGGTGGACCTCGCCGCCTCCGCCGCCGACGCGGCGATCGCGAACCGGGCGGGCGGCGGGCAGATCTACGTGGTGGCCGGCTTCGCGAAGGGCGGCGCGCGCCTCGTCGCGGCGACCGACCAGCCGCTGAAGGCGATCGCGGATCTCAAGGGCAAGAAGGTGGGCGTCGCCCGCGGCGGCGCGCAGGAGCTGCTGCTGCTCGCCGAGCTCGCCAAGGCCGGCCTCACCTGGTCGGACAAGCCCGGCAAGGACGTGCAGCTCGTCTACCTGCCGTTCGCCGACCTCAACCAGGCGCTCATGCAGAAGCAGATCGACGCCATGTGCCAGTCCGAGCCGCAGTCGTCGCAGGCCATCAACAAGGGCTTCGGCAAGGAGATGATGAAGCCGTACGACACGCCGCTCGGCGAGCCGGTGCGGGTCCTCGTGATGACCGAGAAGCTCTACAGGGAGAAGCCGGCCGTGGCGCAGAAGGTGCTCGACTGCTTCGTCGACGTGACGAAGACCTTCATCGCCGACCCGGCCTTGGCCGAGAAGTACGTCGTCGAGCAGATGTTCAAGGGGCAGATCACCGGCCAGGACTTCAAGGACGCGATCGGGAACTCGCCCTACACGTACGACGTGACGGCGGACCACATCCAGATCACCACCGACCTCATGGCGAAGTACGGCGTCGGCAAGATGGACGCGCCGCCCAAGGCGACCGACTGGGTGAAGCTCGATCTCCTGCAGCACGCGAAGCAGAAGGCCGGTGTGAAGTGAGGCCTCCAGCGGCGCGGGCGGGCGCGCGGGGGGCCTGACGTGCGCCGGGCGCTCGAGCTCGTGAAGGCGCTCCTCGTCCCGGCGATCGCGCTCGGGCTCTGGGAGCTCGTCTCGCGGATGGGCTGGGTCTCCCCGCTCGTCCTGCCCGCCCCGTCCCGCGTGCTCCTGCGCTGGATCCAGTACGCGCGGCCCACCGAGGCGTACGACCCCGCCGCGGGGTCGTACGTCGCGTGGCTCTTCTCCGGCGAGCTCCCGCACGACGCGCTCGCCTCGCTCGTGCGCGTCGGCGGCGGCTTCGCGCTCGGGGCGGGGCTCGCGCTGCCGCTCGGCCTCGTGATGGGCGCGCGGCCCATGGCCTACGCGCTCTTCAACCCGCTCGTGCAGATCCTCCGGCCCATCCCGCCGATCGCGTACATCCCGCTCGCGATCCTCTGGTTCGGCCTCGGGAACCCGCCCGCGTTCTTCCTCATCTCGCTCGGCGCCTTCTTCCCGGTCCTCATGAACACCATCGCCGGCGTGCGCCACGTCGACGGCATCTACCTGCGCGCCGCGCGCAACCTGGGCGCCTCCGAGTGGACGCTGTTCCGGCGGGTGATGGT
Source organism: Anaeromyxobacter sp. (assembly GCA_046351695.1). GTDB lineage: Bacteria > Myxococcota > Myxococcia > Myxococcales > Anaeromyxobacteraceae > Anaeromyxobacter. The sequence goes on from JAXLYA010000011.1 coordinate 152,453, forward strand.
GCCCGCCGCGATGCCGTACATCCTCTCCGGCGTCCGCATCGGCATCGGCGTCGCGTTCATCGTGGTCATCGTCGCCGAGATGATCGCGGTGAACTCCGGGCTCGGATACCGCATCCTCGAGGCGCGCGAGTACTTCTGGTCGGACAAGGTCATCGCCGGCATGGCGTCGATCGGCGTCGCGGGGCTCGGGATCGACCTCGCGATGGCGAAGCTCAACGGCTGGCTCCTGCGCTGGCACCGGGGGATGGACGCGTGATCGAGGTCAGCGCGGTCAGGAAGGTCTTCCCGGGCAAGCCTGGCAAGGAGGGTCACGCCGACGTCGTCGCGCTCGACGGCATCGAGCTCAGGATCCAGGCGGGCGAGTTCGTCTGCCTGCTCGGCCCGTCCGGTTGCGGGAAGTCGACGCTCCTCAACGCGATCGCCGGCTTCTCCCTCCCGACCGCGGGGCGGATCACCGTCGACGGCCGCGCGGTCGCGGCCCCCGGCCCCGACCGCGCGATGGTGTTCCAGGAGTACGCGCTCTTCCCGTGGATGACGGTCGAGAAGAACGTCGCGTTCGGGCTCGAGGTGAAGGGGCTCCCCGCCGCCGAGATCCGCGCGAAGGTCGACGGGCTCCTCGGCATGCTCGCGCTCCGGGACTTTCGCGACCGGTTCCCGAAGGACCTCTCCGGCGGCATGCGCCAGCGCGTCGCGATCGCGCGGGCGCTCGCGATCGACTCGCCGGTGCTGCTCATGGACGAGCCCTTCGGCGCCCTCGACGCCCTCACCCGGCGGAACCTGCAGGACGAGGTGCTCCGGCTCTGGACCGAGCTCCGGAAGACGATCGTCTTCGTGACCCACGGGATCGAGGAGTCGATCTACCTCGCCGACCGCGTGGTGGTGATGACCTACCGGCCCGGCACCGTGAAGCAGGACATCCGCATCACCCTCCCCCGTCCGCGCGACCCGGCCTCGCCGGAGTTCAACGCGCTGAAGCGCGAGATCGCGGAGCTCGTGATGGAGGAGCAGGCGCGGCACGAGAAGGCCGAGGCGGCGGGGGCGACGGCGGACTGACCGATGCCGGCGGAGTCCCCGCGCGCCGCGCTGCAGCGCGCGAAGCCGGGCGTCAGGGCCCGGGGAGCTCGAAGGCCCTCGGCCGCCGGCCGTCGACGTCGGTGAAGCCGTAGCGCTCGGAGAGGTCGGCGACCCGGAGGACCTCGCCCGAGACGCGCAGCACGTCGGGGTCGGCGGCGAGCGCCGCGACCGCGCGACCGAGGTAGCGCGGCGACTCGGTCGAGGCGAGCTCCGGGCGCTCCCGCCAGGTCGCCTCGGTGGCGTGGTGACCGGCGAGCACGAGCTCGGTGCGCATCCAGCCCGGCGAGACCGCGACGGAGGCGACGCCGTGGGGCCGCAGCTCCTCGGCCATGCCGTACGCGAGGCGGTTCATGGCGGCCTTCGCGAGGTCGTAGCTCAGCATGCCGCGCAGGTAGCGGCCGCGATCCCAGAAGGTGGTCGTGACGATCAGGCCGTGTCCGGCACGCACCATCCGCGGCGCGGCGTGGCGGCTCGCGAGGAGGTGGTTCCGGACGCCGCGGTCGAGCATCGCGTCCCACTGGGCGAGGTCGTGCTCCCAGAACGGCGCCTCGAAGCGGCCGTCGAAGGCCTCGTGGCCGCCCCAGGCGTTGTTGACGAGGAGGTCGAGGCGGCCCTCGTCGCGGTCGATCCGCTCGAAGAGGGCGCGGACCTCGTCGTCGCGGGTGTGGTCCACCTTCACCGGGATTCCCCGGCCGCCGGCGCGGGTGACCTCCTCGGCGGTCTCCTCGATGGTGCCGGGCATGGCCGCGAGGCTCGAGAGCTCGAGGATCCGCGCGTACGCGGCGGGCGCCGGCGCGCCCCGGGTGGTGCGGCCCGTGACGTAGACCGTCGCGCCCGCCGCGCCCAGCTCGACCGCGACGCCGCGCCCGGCGCCGCGGGAAGCCCCGGTCACCACGGCGACTTTCCCGCGGAGGCGGGTGTCCGGCACCCGCGGGAGGCTCGTGTCCGGCACCTGTGGGGAGTTCGTGTCCGGCACCCGTGGCATGCCAGGGTTCTAGCAAGGCGGCGCCGCGCCTTCAGGGCGCGGGGCGGCCTTCGGCGAGGGTGCGGTGGTCAGCGCCGCCGGAGCGCCGCGATGGTCCGCAGGACCTCCTCGCGGTGCTTCGCGGCCTTCAGCCAGCGAGGCAGGCGGGAGAGCATGCTGGCGTTCCCGCCCGGGCGGCCCGGGCGCTCGCGGAGCGTGGCGCCGACGATCCCGGCGAGGTGCTCGAGGTGCCGGAGGTTGTAGGCCCACAGGAGCTCGCCCGCGCACGGCGCCTGCAGCCAGAGCGGCTCCCTGAACCACGGGTCCACGGGGGCGCCGGTGAGGGTGGACCAGGTCTCGATCGCGGCGCGCACGACGTTGCCGCAGCGCGGGCACCGCGCCTCGTGGCGGTGTGGCGCACGCGCCTCGTCGACCGACGCCCACGCCGACGCAGGGATCCAGCGCTCGCAGCGGGGACAGCGGCGGTCCCGGGGCGCGGCCCGGGGCTCGTCCCTGCGCCGGGCGAGCCCGCACGCCCCGCACGTCAGGGTCGCGCCGCCCGGCGCGCGCGGGTCCGGGCGGGCGACCGCGCGGCCGCCGCAACCCGGACAGCGGACGAGGACCTCGTCGCCCGCGCCCCCGCCGATGAAGGCGCCGAGCGTCTCGCCGCGGTCGCGGTGCCGGACGGGCATCGCGGCGGGGCGCTAGCCCTCGAGCTTCGTCCGCGGGGCGTCGGCCCAGAGCCCCTCGAGGTCGTAGAGCTCGCGCGAGTCGCGGCTCATCACGTGCGCGACGACGTCGCCGTAGTCGACGAGGATCCAGCGCCCGGTCTCGTACCCCTCGGAGCCGACCTTCGTGACGCCCGCCTCCTTCATCTTCTCGTCGAGGTGGTCGGCGATCGCGGAGGCCTGGCGGTCGGAGTCCGCCGTCATGATCACGAAGTAGTCGGCGTAGCCGGTGAGGCCGCGCACGTCGAGGAGGACGACGTCCTCGGCCTTCTTGTCGAGGCCGGCGTTCGCGATCGCGAGCGCGTTCGCGTGGGCCTCGTCGTTCGGCGGCCGCTTCGGCGGCGGCGCGGCCGGCACGGCGAGCGAGGCCTCCTTGCCGATGCGGGGCGCCTTCGCGGGCGGCCCCTTCCGCGCCGGCTTCGCGCCGCGGGCGGGCGCCTTCTTCCCGGCAAACTGCGCCTTCTTGCCGGCCTTCGCGGCCTTCTTCGGGCCGCTCTTCGCCTTCGAAGCCTTCGCCGGAGCCTTCTTGACCGCCTTCTTCGCCATGTGTCTCCCGGTACCTTCCGTGAACTCGGGTCTAGCCACGCACCTGACCGTCGCCCTCGACCACGTACTTCTGGGCCGTGAGCTCGGCGAGCCCCATGGGCCCGAACGCGTGGAGCTTCGTGGTGGAGATGCCGATCTCGGCGCCGAGCCCGAGCTCGCCGCCGTCGTTGAACCGTGTGGAGGCGTTCACCACGACCGCGCTCGCGACCACCTCCCGCTCGAAGCGGCGGGCGTTCGCGAGGTCGCGCGTGAGGATCGCCTCGGTGTGCAGGGAGCCGTACCGCGCGATGTGGTCGAGGGCGCCGTCGAGATCCGGCACCACCCGCACCGCGAGCACGAGGTCGAGGAACTCCTTGCCGAAGTCGTCGGGCCCGGCCGCGACTGCCTTCACCTTCGCGCCCTTGAAGACCTCGAGCGCCGCGGGATCGGCCCTCAACTGCACGCCCGCCTTCACGAGCGCGCGGCCCACCTCGGGGAGGAGCTTCGCGGCGGCTCGGCGGTGCACGAGCAGGCACTCGAGCGCGTTGCACACGCCCGGCCGCTGCGCCTTCGCGTTCACCGCGATGGCGACCGCCTTCTCCACGTCGGCGGAGGCGTCGAGGAAGAGGTGGCAGACGCCCTGGTAGTGCTTCACGACCGGCACGCGCGACCGCTCGGCCACGGCGCGGATGAGCGACGGGCCGCCGCGCGGGATGGCGAGGTCGATGAGGTCGTCGAGCTTGAGGAGCTCGAAGGTCGCCTCGCGGTCGGCGGTCGGGACCACCCGCGCCGCGGCCGCCGGCAGGCCGGCCTCGCGGAGCCCATCGGCGAACGCGTCGGCGAGCGCGAGCGACGAGCGCAGCGCCTCGGAGCCCGGGCGGAGGATGGCGGCGTTGCCGCTCTTCAGGCAGAGCGCGGCGGCGTCCACCGTCACGTTCGGCCGCGCCTCGTAGACCATGAGGACGACGCCGAGCGGGATGCGGACCTTCCTCACGGCGAGACCGTTCGGGCGCGTCCAGCTCTGGGTGACCTCGCCCACCGGGTCCGGGAGCGCGGCGATCTCGCGGAGCGCCTTCGCGATGCCGGCGAGGCGCGCCTCGTCGAGGCGGAGGCGGTCGACGAGCGCCTCCGGGCGGCCGCCCTTCACCGCGGCGGCGACGTCTTTCGCGTTCGCGGCGAGGATCTTCTTCGCGCGCCGCTCGAGCGCGGCCGCGGCGGCGACGAGGGCGCGGTCCTTCTGGCGGGTCGTCGCCCGGCCGAGCGCGCGCGAGGCCTCGCGCGCCGCGAGCGCGAGGCTGCGCATCTCGGCCGCGAGGTCGCGCTTCGGGGCGATCGCAGGCGCGGGCACCTGGGCCTGCGCCCTCGTGGGCCGCGTCTTGTGGGCAGCTACCGCCTTCATCTCCGCTATTCCCGTTCCGTGTCGAGGACGACGAGGTCGTTCCGGTGGACGATCTCGTCCAGGTACTTATACCCGAGCGCCCGGACGATCTCGCCCGTCTTCAGGCCCGCGATGCGGCGCACCTCGTCCGCGCCGTAGCCCGCGAGTCCGCGCGCGAAGGGCCGGTCGGCGTCGACCGCGATGTCGACGGGGTCACCCACCCCGAACTGGCCCTCCACGCCCTTCACGCCGGACGGCAGGAGCGAGCGCCCCTGCTCCGTCAGCGCGCGGCGGGCGCCGGGATCGACGAGGATCACGCCCTTCCCCCGCGCGGCCGCGGCGAGCCAGCCCTGCCGCGAGGAGAGGCGCTCGCGCCCCGGGGCGAAGACGGTGCCGACGCGGTCACCGGCGAGCAGGGCGGCGAGCGCGCCGGGACGGCGGCCGGAGAGGAGCGCGGTCGTGACGCCCTGGGCCGAGAGGCGGCGGGCCGCGCGGACCTTCGTGGCCATGCCGCCGACGCTGCGCTCGCTGCCGGCGCCGCCGGCGATCCGCTCGATCTCGGCGGTGATTCGGGGGATGTCCGGCACCAGCGCCGCGCCGGGGTCGGAGGGGTTCCGGTCGTAGAGGCCCTCGACGTCGGTCAGCATCGCGACGAGGTCGGCCTCGACGCAGCCGGCGACGAGCGAGGCGAGCGTGTCGTTGTCGCCGACCTTGATCTCGTCGACCGCGACCGTGTCGTTCTCGTTCACCACCGGGACGACGCCCTGCTCGTGCAGGCGCTGGAACGTGCGGCGGGCGTTGAGGAAGCGCTTGCGCGAGGCGAGGTCGTCCGCGGTGAGCAGCACCTGGCCCACCTGGAGGCCGTGCCGGACGAGCGCGTCGCCCCAGGCCGCCATGAGGTGCGGCTGGCCGACCGCGGCGCAGGCCTGCTTCGTCGGGATGTCCCAGGGCTTCCCGCGGTGCCGGACGAGCCCGAGCCGCTCGGCACCGAGGGCGACCGCCCCGGACGTGACGAGGACGAGCGTGCGGCCCTTCGCGGCCTCGGCGAGCTCCTTCGCGAGGCGGGCGCAGTTCTCGTGATCGAAGCGCCCGGCGCGGTCGGTGAGCGTGCCGGTGCCGATCTTCACGACGAGCCGGCGGATCCGGCCGAGCGAGCGTGCGGGCATCTGGGCGGTCCTACGGGAGGCGGTACGTGACGGACACGGCGATGGGCATGAGGCTCGCGCCGGCCGCCGACGAGGTCTGCATGTAGACGTGGTACGCGAAGCCGGCGTTGTCGACGCGGCGTGCGGTCGCGTCGGTGCGGTCGGTCTCGGCGACCCGGACCTCCGCCTTCGCGCCTTGCGTCGCCACGCCCGCGATGACGGTGTCGTCGCTCCGGTAGAGGTAGGCGCCGCCGTCCACCTTCTCGTCGACGTCCCAGTACATGTAGCTGAGGCCTGTCACGATCGCGCCGTCCGGGAGCGCGATGGGCGCGACGAGGAAGTCATCGTCGCCAGAGGTCTGGTAGCGGCCGACCGCGCCCGGCACGGTGCCCTGCATGGTGCCGGACGAGGAGATCCGCGGCGTCGCGCCGACCGCCGAGACCGAGGCGACGCCCCGCGGGAGGCGCTGGCAGACGACGCTGCCGTCCTCGCCCACCACCCGGATCGCGGAGCCGGGGGCGCAGAGGCCCGTGATCCGGGCCTGCTTCGTCGCGAGCTCCTTCTCGGCCTTCACGAGCTCGGCGCCGTGGACCTCGAGCGCGCCGGTCACCTCGGGCGGCATCCGTTCCACGGCGAGGGTGCCGGACTGGATCGCCGCGGCGTCGATGGGCTTGCCGCCCGGGTACGCCGGGGACGGCCTCGCGGTCGTGTCCGGCACCTCCGGTCGCGGCGCCGGCGTTAGCGTGAGGAGGCCCCAGGTCGCCAGGCCGCCGACGGCGGCGGCGGCGACGAGCGCCAGGACGGAGCGGACGCGTGGCTGCACGGGCCGGAAGCTATCACGCCCGGGGCGTCTGCCGGGTCAGGCGCGCCAGAGGGCGCGGCCGAGCTGCCAGAGGCCGAACGCGACGAGCCCGGCGCCCGAGGCGAGACCGAGGGTCCGGGCGAGCCGCGGGCCCGCCGCGGCGGCGCGCCCAGCGAGCGCGACGAGGAGCACGTTGCCGCCCACGAGGCAGGCGTAGAAGCCGGCGACGAACGCGACCGCCTCGAGCGGCGAGCTCCGCCAGGCGGAGGTGAGCGTCGGGCCGCCCACGAGGCTCCAGAACAACCACGCGTTCGGGTTCGTGAGGTTCACGAGCGTCGCGCGGACGAGCCCGCGGGGCTCGTCGCCGCCGGAACCGGCGGTGCCGGACACGGGCGGCGTGCCGGACACGCGCAGGGTCTGCCGGAGCGTACCCACCCCGAGCCAGATCACGACGACGCCTCCTGCAGCGCCGAGCCAGGTGAGGAGCGTGTCCGGCACGCGCTGGAGGAGGACGAGGAGGACCGCGATGACCGGGGGATCGGAGAGGAGCGGCACGATCGCGATGGGCCAGCTGCGCCGGAAGCCGGCGTGCAGCGAGCGCGCGACGAGGTAGCCCTGGAACGGGCCGGGCTGGGCGGACGACGAGAGCCCGAGGAGGGCCCCCTGCGAGAGGAGCGCGAGCACGGCCGCCTAGCGGATCTGCAGCTTCAGCCCCATGTCGACGAGGGCGAGCAGCGCCTCCGCGTTGCCTCGGGCGTCGTTCACGGGGTGATGGTCGTGCGACGTCTTCCGGAGGTGCTTCCAGCCGGCGTAGGCGTCCTTCACCATCCCGCAGTAGAGGTCGCCGATGCGCCGGCCGCTCCAGCCGAACGGGTTCTCGGACAGGTACGTGTGGAAGTACCAGTTCACGTACTGCCAATCGAACGCGAGGTTGTCCGAAAAGAAGACCGGCTTCCCCCGCGTGGTCTCGGCGATCCACCTCGCGAACGCGGCCATGGTCTCGCCGGGCTCGTCGTGGGTCAGGTGCTGCTCTCGCGTGATGCCCGAGATGGCGAGCGCCTCCGGCAACCACACGTCCGAGATCGGGCGCGTCGTCCCGTAAAACGTGCGGTTCAGGCCAGGTTCCACGAGCACGGCGCCGAAGCACACCATGGAGTACTTGCCCGGGATGGGCCCGTCCGCCTCGACGTCGACCACGTAGAGCGACACGACGCCTGTTGTGCAGGAGGACGCGGGCCGCGTCCACGGGATCTTTCCCGGGCTCAGGGTGGTCCCGCGGCCACCGCGGCGGCCTTCTTCTGGCGCTCCGCCCACTCCTTCTCGCCGATGAATGGCTTCCTCACGTATGCGGCGTCGGCGTCCTTCTCGACCTCGAGCGGCTCGGCGAAGAGATGGAGGTACGCCTTCCGGCGCTTCGCGGGCGTGTCGCCGAGCGCGAGATACGCCGGCGCGTCGTCGACGAGCTCGTCCTCGGCTCCGTACGCGTAGTGCCGGTGGCTCGAGAACTTCCAGTCCTTCGGGCTCTTCACCAGGTTCGCGGCGACGGGGTTCCGGTCGACGTAGCGCATCACGTTGAGCGCGTGGCGCTCGTCCTGGATGCGCGGCGAGCCGAGCCGCTCCATGACCACCTGCCCGCGCCGATTCTTCAGCTTGTTGAACCACTTCGCGAAGGCCTGGTTCACCTTCTTCCAGTACATCGAGAAGTCCTCCTGGCCCTTCTCGCTCAGGCAGACCACGTGCGGGTGCGTTCCCATCAGCACGTAGGAGTGAATCCGGATGCGGTGCTCGGCCTTGTACTTCGACATGAGCTCGTAGAACTTCTCCCGCGCGCCGGGCGCGTCGAAGAAGGGCTCGAGGTCATGAGTCTGCCAGACGGCGTGGTTGATGGACCCCTTCGTCACGAGCTGGCGGCGCGCCATGCGAGGCATGCCGCGGAGCAGAGCAAGGCGCGGGCCAGGATGGCACGCCGCGCTTGGCGTCTCTCTCCCAGCGATTCCAGGAGTACCGGGCACGACCGGCGAGCGCGCGCACGGTCCGCACGGCGGACCGTGGTCCGCGGCGCGGACCTACGCGATGACCGACGCGGTGCCGGGCTCGAGCCAGCGAATGCGATCCGAGAGCCCCGCCTCCGCGAAGGCCCGCTCCGCCTCGGCCCGCGGCTCGAGGAAGTGCCTCCAGCCGGCGTAGTGGACCGGCACGACCGCCTCGACCCCGAGGTCGCGAGCCAGCCGGGCGGCGTCCCGGGCGCGCATCGTGAAGCGGATGGGGCCATAGAGCGGGAACCCGACCCCGCCCATGTGGACGACCAGCGTCCCGATGCGGAAGCGACGCCCGACCTCGGCGAGGGCACCGAACCGCACGGTGTCCCCCGTGACGTAGACGGCCCCGCGCTCCTGCCCCGGCCACTCGAGCACGAAGCCGATCACGGGTCCCACGAACGGCAGCGAGAGCGGCGGGCCGTGGCGTGCGGGCGTCGCCGTGATCCGGACCGGGCCGACCTCCACCGACTCCCACGTCCGGAGCCCCCGGACCCCCGCGTGTCCGGCACCCCCGATCCGGCGGGCGGCGCCGCGGGTCGTGACCACGAGCGGCGCCCCCTCCACCAGCCGCCGGCCGGCGTCGTCGAGGTTGTCGGCGTGCTGGTCGTGCGACAGGAGGACCGCGTCGAGCCGACCGACCGCGGCTGGGTCGAGGGCCGGCCGCTCGAGCTTCGTCGAGGAGGTGCCCCAGCCGAAGTGGTAACGACGCCCGGGAGGGTCGAAGGCCGGGTCGGTCAGGAGACGGAGGGGGGGCGTGTCCGGCACATCGATCTCGAGCAGCGCGCAGGCCGTGCCGACGTGGGTCACGCGCAGCATGGGACGCCCTCCCGGTCCTAGTCAGGCTCGACGTAGTCGAGGTCGATGCCGAACGTCTCGCGCAGCCCGTAAGCGGCCACGATCGCGGCGGTGAACCAGACCGCGCCCACCGCGGCGGCCGCGCCGGCGAGCCCGAAGGAGCCCTTCGTCGCGAGGAACATCGCGTTCACGACCACCACGAGACCGCGCACGAAGTTCGGCACCGTCGTGGCGACGGTCGCGCGGATGTTGGTCCCGAACTGCTCCGCCGCGATGGTGATGAAGATCGCCCAGTAGCCGCCGGTGAAACCGAGGAGGCCGCACAGGGCGAGGAAGAGGCCCGGCGACGCGCCGCGGCCGAGCGCGAAGTAGAGTACGTTCGCGCCGAGGAGCGCGAGCACGAACGACAGCACCACCTTGCGGCGCGAGTGCAAGGCCTGGGAGAGCAGGCCGCTCGTGAGATCCCCCACCACGAGCCCGCCGTAGAACATCATCACGGCGTCCCCGGCCGAGATCGGGCCGGTCACGCCGAGGGCGGGCGCGAACTCCGGCGAGTAGGCGATGAGGATCTGGTTCGAGAACCAGATCGGCACGCCGATGAGGATCGAGGCCGCGTACTTCTGGAGCCGCTTCCCGCTCGTGAAGAGCTCGAGGAACTGGCCCCGCCGGACGCCCGCGGCGCCCTTCACGCGGTCGAACATCGAAGACTCGCGCACGCCGATCCGCAGGATGAGCAGCACGAGGCCGAGGCCGCCGCCCACCCAGTACGCGATGCGCCAGTCCATGTGCTTCGCGACGAGGTTCGCGACCACGGCCCCGGACACACCGACCGACGCGACCAGCATCGTCCCGTAGCCCCGTAGGCGCGCGGGCAGGACCTCCGCGACGAGGGTGACGCCCGCGCCGAGCTCGCCCGCGAGCCCCACGCCGGCGACGAACCGCAGGACGCGGTACTCCCAGAGCGCGGGGAAGACGTCCTGCATGCCCACGAACCCGTTCGCGATCGTGGCGACCGAGTAAAGGGTGATCGAGCCGAACAGGATCTGCAGGCGGCCGATCTTGTCGCCGATGATCCCGAACCCGATCCCGCCCAGCAGCATCCCCGTCATCTGCCAGTTGATGATGCTGGCGCCGACGTCGATGAGCTCGGCCTTCGGGACCCCGAGCGCGGTGAGGCTCGGGATCCGCACGATGTTGAAGAGGATGAGGTCGTAGATGTCGACGAAGTAGCCGAGGGCCGCGACGACCACGGCCGGGCCGAGCACGACCGACGCGCCCGGCACTCCGGAGCGGGGGGCGGAAGCGTTCATGCGTGCCCGGAGTCAAGCAGAGTCCCGGGCAGGAGTCGAGGCGGCCCGCGGCGAAACCGCTGGTGCCGGACACACGAAATTCGGCGGTGCCGGACGACGTAGGATGCGGGAAGTGCTGGCGATCGAGGCCCAGGGACTGACGAAGCGGTACGCCGGCGTGCTCGGGCGGGGCGGCCAGGACGCCCTGCGCGGGCTCGACCTGGCCGTGCCCGCCGGCACCGCGTTCGGCCTCATCGGCCCGAACGGCGCCGGGAAGACGACCTTCGTGAAGGCGCTCCTGGGAGTGGTCCGGCCCACGTCCGGCGCCGTCCGGCTCCTGGGCGGGGACCCCGAGGACCCGAAGGTCCGCGCGCGGGTCGGCTACCTGCCCGAGCGGCTCCGCCTCGCGCCAGCGTGGACCCCGCTCGAGATCCTGGAGAGCGTCGCGCGGATGAAGGGTGTCCGGCTCGGACCCTCCGGTGCGCTCCGGCTCCTCGAGGAGGTCGGGGTGGCCGAGGCGGCCCGCCGGAGGACCAGCGGCTTCTCGAAGGGCATGCGCCAGCGCGTGGGGCTCGCCGCCGCGCTCTTGGGCGACCCGGAGCTCCTCGTGCTCGACGAGCCGACCGACGGCCTCGACCCCATCGGCCGGGTCGAGGTCCGGAACCTCCTCGGCCGCGCGCTCGCCCGGGGCGCGACCCTCCTCCTCAACAGCCACCTCCTCGCCGAGACCGAGCGCATCTGCGGCCGCATCGGGATCCTCGTCGGCGGGCGCATCGTCCGGGAGGGTCCGCTCGACGCGCTCACCGCGACCTGCCCCGCCTGGCGGGTCCGGTTCGCGCCGGGCGCCGCCGGGCCGGCGCTCGAGGCCGCCGGCTTCGTGCCGGACACGCAGGGGGGGCACCGGTTCGCGGGCGACGGCCCCGCGGCGCTCAACCTGGCGCTCGACCGGGCCCGCGCGGCCGGCGCGCTCGTGATCGAGCTCACCGCGGAGTCCCGCGACCTCGAGGAGGTCCTCGCCGCCGCCATGTCGGCGGGGACGGACCCTGGAGCCGGAGGGAAGGCCGCATGAGGACCCTCGCCGTCGCCCGCGATCTCCTCCGCGAGGCCCGCGCCCGGCGCTGGGTGATGGCGCTCGGCGTCGCGGTCACCGGGCTCCTGCTGCTGGTCGGCTTCGGCCTCGAGCTCGAGGTCGTCGACGGGGCGCTGGCCGCCTCCCGCTTCCTCTCGGCCGGACAGCACTCGCGCGAGATCCGCTCCGTGGACGTCGCGCTCCGGCCGCTCTTCGAGGGGCTCTCGTACGTCGTCTTCTATGGCGGCGCCTTCTTCGGCGTCCTCGCCTGCGCCGACTTCGCCCCCACCCTGCTCGCGCCCGGCCGCATCGAACACCTGCTCTCCCTGCCCGTCCGCCGCGCGGAGCTCGTGTCCGGCACCTTCCTCGGGGTGATCACGCTCGTGTTCGGGGGCGCGCTCTACGGGGGGCTCGGGCTCTCGCTCATCATCTGGGCGAAGTCCGGGTTCTTCGACTGGGGCCCGGTGGCCGCGGCCGCGTTCTCGGCGATCGGCTTCACGGCGGTGTACGCGGTCATGATCCTCGCCGCGATGGCCGCGCGCTCCGCGGCCCTGTCGGCGGGGGCGGGGGCGGCGCTGCTCGTGGCCGGGATCGTCGCCGGGCAGCGCGCCACGCTCGCGCCGCTCTTCTCGCCGGGGCTCTCGCGGGCGGCGTTCCTCGTGCTCACCTCCCCGCTGCCGCGCATCTCCGAGCTCGCCCGCCACGCCGCGCAGGTCGCGATCGCCGGGCCCCTCGACGCCCGCCAGGTGGCGGTGCAGGTCGCGGGCGCCCTCCTCTTCGCCGGGGCCGCGCTCGCCGGCGCCGTGGCCCTCTTCGACCGGAAGGACTTCTAGCGATGGACCCGAAGCAGCGCCGCAGCCACCGCCTCCGCTGGATCGCGCTCGCCGCCGCGCTCCTCGTCCTCGGCGCCCTCGTGCTCTCGCTCGGGGAGCGCGAGCCGGCGCCAGTCGAGCGCACGCGGGTCGACTTCCCCTCCCACATGCGCCCGGCCGAGGAGGAGCGCGCGCGCACGCGGGCCACGCTCGTGCTCCCGCAGGTGCCCGGCCCGGGGCCCGCGCCCGCGGGGCCGCCTCCGCGGCGCGATCCCTTCCTCGTCTCGCTGCCGGTCACGGCCGATCGACCCGTGGTGGTGCTCGAGGCCAACGCGCTCCGGCACTCGCGCCTCGGCGAGCGCCTCGTGGCGTGCCTGCTCGCGCGCGATCCGGACACCTTCGCGAAGATCGAGCGGGAGCTCGGCGTCGACCCGCTGAAGGACGTCGATCGTGTCGGCTTCGCGGGTGACAGCGTGGTCGTGTCGGGCTTCTTCGACCGGATGCGGCGCGATCAGCTGGAGCGAAACGCAGACGTGTCGGCCTACGGCGACGGGGGCCGCGTCTACCGGCAGCGGGGCGGCGGGGGCGGGCCGGCGCTCGCGACCTGGGGCGACGGCCTCGTCCTCATGGGCGACGAGGCGTCCCTGCGACGCTCGATCGACCAGCTCGAGGGCCGCGCCCCGGCGCCAGAGACCGGCATCCCCGAAGACATGGCCTACGGCGAGGCGTACGGGGTGGTGCCCGGCTCCGCCGTCCAGCGGCTCTTCGGCCAGAAGGACCCCGAGCTCGCGCAGCGGATCGCCGCCGCGGCGTCGCGTGTCGAGTTCCACGTGGACGCGATGAACGACGTCGCCTCCGTCGTGCGCGTGCGCGGCGACGACGGGGCCGGGCTCACGGACATCGCGCGGTCCATCGGCGGCGCGCTCGCGGCGGCGCGCGTCGAGGCGCAGGCGAGGGACGACAAGCGCATGGCCGAGCTCCTCGAGCATGCGCGCGTCCTCGACGACAAGGGCAGCTTCTCGGTCGAGATGGCCCTCTCCGGCGACCGCGTGGAGCAGCTCTTCGAGGGCTGCGAGAAGGCCGCCGGGCCGCGTCCGGCACCGCCGGCGCCCGCCGGGCAGCCGTAAAGACCGGCCCATCCGGACACACCCCGCTGGGCGCAGGTTTCACCGGCAGCGCAAGGGCTGCGGGTGCCGGACACGACCGGATACCCGGTTCAACTCGACCCAGGGTCGACCGGGCCCGCCGTCCGGGGGCGGCAGGAGCGGGTGCCGGACACCCTTAAGTACTGGCTACCCGGCTCATTTCGGCCCTGGCCGCGACCGGGCGCACATGCGCTCACCTCGGCACGGATCTTCCAACGGTGGTTGGCGGACGAGCAGATGGACGATCAGGGCAAGACCTCGCGGGTGATCCGCCTCGACGGCACCTTCGACCTCCCGGCCGCCCGCCGGGTGGCCGACGCGGTCATCGCGGCGCGTCCGGAGGAGCAGCTCGAGGTCGACCTCACCGGCGTGCGCGAGTTCCACGACTTCGGCGTGGCGGTGCTCGCGCAGGCGCTCGCGAAGGGTCGCGGCAAGGTGGCGGTCCGGGGCCTGCGGCGTCACCATGTCCGGCTCCTGCGCTACCTCGGCATCGACTCCCGGGCCGACCTCGGCCCGCTCGACGAGAGCAACTGACCCGCGCCCGCCGGCCCCGCGCCAACTGGGCGCGTGGCCCCGGGGCCGTCCCGGCGTAGACTCGCCCGCCCGTGAAGGATCTGCTCGTCCCGCTCCTCGCGAAGAACCCCCTCCTCCTCCTCTTCCTGGTGGCGGCGGTCGGGTACCCGCTCGGGCGGCTGCGCGTGCGCGGCAGCGAGCTCGGCGTCGCCGCGGTGCTCTTCGTGGGCCTCGCCGCGGGCGCCGTCGACCCGAGCCTCGCGCTCCCCGAGATCGTCTACATGCTCGGGCTCGCGATCTTCGTCTACACGGTCGGCCTCTCCTCCGGCCGCGCGTTCGTCGCCTCGCTCCGCCGCGACGGCCTGCGCGACTCGCTCCTCGCGGTCGGCGTGGTCGCGGTCGCCGCGGTGGGGGTGGCGGCGGTGCGCGCCGCCCTCGGGCTCGACCGCGGCACCGCCGCCGGCCTCTTCGCGGGCGCGCTCACCAACACCCCCGCGCTCGCCGCGGCGGTCGAGTCCCTCCGCGCCGCGAGCCCGGGCCGGGTGGTCTCGGAGCCCGTCGTCGCCTACTCCATCTGCTACCCGCTCGGCGTCGCGGGCGTGGTGCTCGCGCTCAGGCTCGGCGCCGCGCTCTGGAAGCCCGACCTCGCCGCCGAGGCGAAGCGGCTCGCCGAGCTCGGCGCCGCGAACGAGCCGCTCGCGAGCGCGACGGTGGACGTCGCCGAGGACATGGGCGCGCTCACGGTCGAGGAGCTCGTCCGCGGTCTCCGCTGGCGGGTCATCTTCAGCCGCATGCGCCGCGGCGAGGCGCTGCAGCTCGTCGCCCCGGAGGCCCGCCTGCAGAAGGGGGACCTCGTCACCGTGGTCGGCACGGAGGCGGAGCTCGAGCGCGTCATCGCGCGCCTGGGCCGGCGCAGCGAGGAGCGGCTCGACCTCGACCGGCGCGCCTTCGACCTCCGCCGCATCTTCGTCTCGAACCCGGAGGTCGCCGGCCGGCCGCTCCGCGACCTCGACCTCGCCCACACGCTCGGCGCGGTGGTGACCCGCGTGCGCCGCGGTGACGTCGACCTCCTGCCCTCCGACGACATGCGGCTCGAGCTCGGCGACCGTGTGCGGGTGCTCGCCGCGGTCCGCGACCTCCCGGCGGTCGCCGCCTACTTCGGTGATTCGTACCGCGCCGCGAGCGAGGTCGACATCCTCTCGTTCGCGGCGGGGCTCGCGCTCGGCCTCGCGCTCGGCATGGTCCCCATCCCGCTCCCCGGCGGGGTCACGGTCTCGCTCGGCTTCGCGGGGGGCCCGCTCGTGGTGGCGCTCCTCGCGGGCACGCTCGATCGCACGGCGGGCCGGGTCTGGACGCTGCCCTTCTCGGCGAGCGTCGCGCTCCGGCAGATCGGCCTCATCCTGTTCCTGGCGGGGATCGGCACCCGCGCCGGCTCGGGCTTCCTCGCGACCTTCTCGGGCACGCGGGGGCTCGTGCTGCTCGGCGCCGGCGCGGCGATCACCTTCGCGACCGCCCTCGTCGCGCTCTGGCTCGCCCACCGGCTCCTGAAGATCCCGATGAGCCTCGCCATGGGCATGGTGGCCGGCATCCACACCCAGCCGGCGGTCCTCGGCCACGCCCTCGAGCGGACCGGGAACGACATCCCGAGCGTGGGCTACGCCGCGACCTACCCGGCCGCGACGCTCGCGAAGCTCGTGCTGGCCCAGCTCCTCGTCGCCGGAGGGTAGCCCGGCGCCCGAAGTTGGGCCCGGGCGAGCCCCGTCGTGTCCGGCACCGGCGCCGTGTCCGGCACGGGCCCGCCGGGCAGCCGCCGTTCCGCTCGATCCCGGCCCCGGCCGTGGCTAGACTCGACCCCTGGAGGAACATGCAAGAAGTCTTCGGGAACACCCTGGGCCTCAAGGCGAGCCAGCTTCACGCCCTCCGCCGCACCTACCGCCGCCGCGTCGAGCCGCAGGACGTGGTGTCGCCGGAGCTGGCCCGGCACCTCACCGAGATCTCCCGCGAGACCAACCGGCAGGTCGGCGTGCTGCTCGACCGCAAGGGCGACGTCCAGGCGGTCATCGTCGGCGACGCCCGCAAGCTCGAGCTGCCGGACGTCGGCCGCGCCCGCGCCGGCGAGAGCCGCCTGCGCGGCCTGAGGCTCGTGCACACGCACCTCCACGGCGAGCCGCTCACCCGCGACGACCACACCGACCTCGCGCTCCTGCGCCTCGACCTCGTGGCTGCGATCCAGGTCGGCGACGACGGGCTGCCCGGCCGCGTCGACTACGCACACCTCCTCCCGGAGAACGCGCAGGGCGCGATGTGGAAGGACGAGCAGGCGCCGAGCGTGCACGAGCTCTTCTACGACGCCACCTCCGGCGCGCTCGCGCTCGAGGAGGAGTTCGCCCGCGCCCGCGCCGTGAAACGGACGAGCGGCCGCGAGCGCGCGATCCTCGTGGGCTTCGGCGGCAGCCGCGGCCGGGCCGAGGCCGAGGCCTCGCTCGCGGAGCTCCGCGAGCTCGCCCGCACCGCCGGCGTCGACGTGATGGACGCGACGCTCCAGCTGCGCCGCGAGATCGACCCGCGCTACCTCATCGGCAAGGGCAAGCTCGAGGACATCGTGCTGCGGTCGATGCAGAAGATGGCGACCGTCATCGTCTTCGACGCCGAGCTCAGCCCGTCGCAGGCGCGGCACATCGCCGAGGCGACCAGCCTCAAGATCCTCGACCGCACCCAGCTCATCCTCGACATCTTCGCCCAGCGCGCGCAGAGCGCCGACGGCAAGCTCCAGGTCGAGCTCGCCCAGCTCAAGTACCTCTACCCACGCCTCGTCGGCCGGGACGACTCGCTCTCGCGCCTCGCGGGCGGCATCGGCGGGCGCGGCCCCGGCGAGACCAAGCTCGAGATCGACCGCCGCCGCGTGCGCGACCGCATCACCGCGCTCGAGCGGCGCATCGAGGCGCTCACCGGCGACCGGCAGCTCCGCCGCCGGCAGCGCAACGTGCGCGGGCTGCCGGTGCTGTCGATCGTGGGCTACACGAACGCGGGCAAGTCGACGCTCCTCAACGCGCTCACCGACTCCGAGGTGCTCGCCGAGGACGTGCTCTTCGCGACGCTCGATCCGACGAGCCGCCGGCTGCGCTTCCCGCGCGACCGCGAGGTGATCGTCACCGACACCGTGGGCTTCATCCGCGATCTCCCGCCCGACCTCGTGAACGCGTTCCGCGCGACGCTCGAGGAGCTCGACGACGCCGACCTGCTCCTGCACGTCGTCGACGCCTCCGACCCCCGGCACGGGGACCAGATCGCCGCGGTGGAGCGGATCCTGCGGGACCTCGGGCTCGAGGGGAAGCAGCGCCTCCTCGTGTTCAACAAGATCGACCGGCTGCCGCCGGGCGAGGGGGCTGCGCTCGCCGACCGGCAGGGCGGCGTCGGTGTCTCGGCCTCGACGCACGTCGGGCTCGCGGAGCTCCTGCACCGCTGCGACCGCCTGCTCTGGCGGGAGGGGCGCGTGGGCATCGACGCGGTCGAGGCGAGCGCGCCGGCGCGCGAGGACGCCGCGCCGCACGCGGCCGACCTCGTCGTGGATCCGCCCGAGAAGCCGCGGCCGGAGTTCACCGCGGGCGGCCGGCACGCCCCGACCCCTGGGCGCGACGAGCCGCGCGACGGCGCGGCCCGGCTGCTCCCGGCGTCGCTGCGGCGGGTCTCGCGGTAGCGCGGGCCACCGCGCGCACCCGGCTCAGCGCCGGTACGCCGCGACGAGCGAGGCGAGGCGCGAGGCGACGCGCGTCATGTCGCCGGCGGTGTGCTTGAGGCGCTCGGCGCCGTCGAGCGTCTGCGACATCTTCCCGCGAAGCCCCTCCACCGAGCCCGCGATGCGGTCCATCTCCTCGGTCTGCCGGCGGCTCACGTCGGCGATGCCCCGGGCGGCCTTCGAGGTGTCCTCGAGCGCGGTCGCGAGCGCCGAGATGGTCGACTCGGCGCGCTCGGCGCCGGCGACCGCGGTCCGGGCGCGCTCCGAGCCGCCCTGGGTGGCCGTGACCACCTGGCGCGTGGAGCGCTGCAGCTCGGCGAGCGCGCCGCGCACCTCCTCGGCCGACCGCCGCGAGCGCTCGGCGAGCTTGCGCATCTCGCCGGCGACGACCGCGAAGCCCTTCCCCTCCTCGCCGACCTTCGAGGCCTCGATGGAGGCGTTGAGCGCGAGCACGTTCGTCTGTTCGGCGAGGTCGCGGAGGGTGGAGACCGTCCCGGCGATCTCCACCATGCGCTCGGAGAGCTCGGTGACCGCGAGCGCGATGTCGGCGACGCGGCCGTCGAGCTCCTTGAGGCCGAGGAGCCCCTCCTGCACCGCGGCGCCGCCGTCCTTCCAGAGCGTCTCGGAGCGATCGGCGACGTCGATGACGTAGCGGGCGGACTCGGCGGCCTGGCGGGAGGCCTGGGAGACCTCGCGCACCTGCGCGCTCGCCCCGTCGAGGGCGGTGGCCTGCTCGCGGGTGAAGCCGAGCTGGGCGGTCGCGGTCTCGGCGACCGCGAGCGCCTGGCGCCCGATCGCCTCGGACGCGCCCTGCAGGTCGCCCACCATCCGGCGGAGGCCCTGCACGAGCTCCTCCATGCTGCGGCCGAGCGAGCCGATCTCGTCGTCGCCCGAGACCTGGGGCACGACGCGCAGGTCGCCGCGCGCGAGCAGCGACGCGGTCTCCGCCACCTTGCCGACGCGGCCGATGAGCGAGAGCGTCGCCCAGCCGCCGAACGCGGCGAAGACGACGAGCAGCGCGACCCCGATCTTGATCGCGTCCCAGAGCGTGGTCCGGGCGCGGGAGAGGGTGGTGTTGCGGTCGAGGCCGAGCTCGATCGATCCGCCGACGGGCTCGGGGATGAGCCCGCGCGTGTGGGTGGTCTCCCCGCGCTCGCGCTCGGTCTCGAAGCCCGGCGAGGAGACCGACGCGATGACGCGGCCGGCGGGGTCGCGGACGAGCACGTAGGCGAGGTCCCACTCGCGGTCGCCGAGCTGGTCGCACCAGGACTGCGCGCGGGCCTTCGTGAGGATGGCGTCGGAAGAGAGCGCGATGGCGCCCCCGTCGACGAGCGCGGTGGCCTTCTGCTGGAGCGCGCCGAGGAGCTGGTCGCGCATGCTGAGGTAGGAGGAGAGGGTCACCGCCGAGACCGCGACGGCGAGCACGCCGGCGGTGACGAGCGCGACCCGGCGATGCAGGCGCGTGTCGGCCCGCGGGCGGGCGCTCGCCCGGCCGCCGGGGGCCGGTGCAGGGGTCTCCACCTTGTCCGCCGCCGGTTCCATCGGGGGGCGAGCTTACCCCGCTCCCGCGGCCTCCGCCCCTTTGCGGCCGGGTCCGGCTTCCCCGCGTGTCCGGCACCGGGGCGTGTCCGGCACCGCAGGTCCCCCGCCTCGGTGCTGGCGCACCTCGAGGCGCCGGGGCGAGCCCCGTGGCGCGGCGCGGGCTTCCGTTCTAGAGTCGGCGTTCCTGAGCCTCCTCCGATGCGCCGGCCCTCCGTCCCCACGCTCGCCTGCACCCTCGCGCTCGCCCTCGCGGGCTCCGCTTGCTACCGCGGCGAGGACGCCCGGGAGCGCAAGCGGATCTTCTCCCGCGACCCGGATGCGAGCGCCGAGGCGCCCCACGCGGCGGCGGCGCCGGCGCCCCCGGAGCGGGCGATCGCGCTGGACGCCGACGAGCTCGCGCGCCGGCTCGGCTCGTTCGAGTGGGCGGCGACCGTGGAGTGGACCGTCTCGAAGAAGGGCGACGACGCCCGGCGCCTTCACACGACCGAGCGCCACAAGCTGCGGCAGCTCGCGACGGGGGAGTTCGAGGTGGACGCGGTCGTGGACGGCGGCCGGGGCCCCGGCGGGCTCACCGGCCGCCACGTGATCTGGGTCGGCGGCGCGACCTACGCGCGCGGCGAGTTCGCGCCCTGGCGCGAGCGGCCCACCGACCGCGGCCGCGACGCGAAGCGCTTTCGCGACGAGAGCCTCGGCGTGGCCGCGGACGTGCTGCGGCTCGCCGGCCCCGCCCTCACCGTGACCCCGGCCGGCGACGGCGCCGCCCTCGGCCGCCGCGCGAAGCGCCACGCCCTCTCGCTCGACAGGGCCCGCTGGGCTCCACCCCCGCCCGCGCGGCCCGCCTCGGCCGGGGCGGCCGACGACGACACCGCCCGCCGCCTCGCCTTCCTCGAGGGCCACGAACCCCGCGCGCTGACGGGCGAGCTGCTCGTCGACGCCGAGACGGGCGCGCCGCTCGCCGTGAAGCTCTCGGCGAGCTTCGGCGTGCGCGACCAGCCGCAGACGCGCGTCGACGTGGAGCTCGCGGCGGCGGTGCGCGCGGTCGGCGGCGCGGTCGCCGGCGTGAAGCCGCCGAAGGATCCGCTCCCCGACGCGCGCAAGCCGCCCGGCGTGGCTGCGGCGCTCGAGGCCGCGGGCCTCAAGACCCGCGCCCAGGCGGCCGAGGCCGACGAGAAGGAGCCGGAGGACGACGAGCCGGCGAAGTAGGCTCCGCGTTCGACGCCGTTCTCACCGAGCTGACCGCCGCGAGGCGGCGACGTCGAACGGCTCAGGATGCCCGGGGGTTCTGGCGCGGCCCGAGCCGCGCCCACTCCACCTTCATGCAGCGGTCCTGCACGACGAGGATGCCCTCGCGCGCGAGCCGCTCCGCGGCGACGTCGTTGCGGATCCCGAGCTGCATCCAGACCGCGCGCGGGCGCTTCGCGAGGAGATCGTCGAGGTGGCCCGGAACGTCCTGGGGCCGACGAAAGACGTCGACGATGTCGACCGTGCCGGGCACGTCGGCGACCTTGCGGAAGACCGGTTGCCCGAGGATCTCCTTCGCCTCCGGGTAGTAGACCGGCACCGGCACGATCTCGAGGCCGGCCGCCTGCAGGAACCTCGGGACGTCGTATGCCGGCTGGCCCGCCGCCACCTCGGTCTTCACGCCGAGCACCGCCACCCGCCGCGTCGTCCGGAGGAGCTCCGCGATGCGCGCGTCGTCGTCGAGGAGGTTCTGCTTCCAGTCGTCCATGCCCGGGAGATGCGGCGCCTGACCCGCCCGGACAAGGGGAAAACGTGGCCCGGACCGAAGGGTCAGCCACGGGATCCGGCGTGCGTCCGCGCTCGAGACCGAAGGGGAGCCGGGGGTGCCGGACACGCCCGGCCCCGGGGGTGCCGGACACCGACGACCCTCGTAAATACAGGCAGATGGCTCGTGTCCGGCACCCGCGGTTCGGGGCGCGCCGAAACTGGACACGTCAGGCCGCGGGCCTACGATGGCGGCCATGGAGACGAAGCGGAAGTCGGCGGTGGGGCTCGCGACGGAGGGCCACGCACAGGCCAGCCTGCGGCGCGGCCCGGCGCGGACCCTGTCGACCGACGAGGAGAAGGTCCTCCGGATGCGGCTCGGGGCCTCGCCTCCCGCCCACGCGGCGCTCTCCCGCGCCGCCGAGGTCGACAGCGACCTCGGCATCGAGCTCCTCGCGGCCGAGATCGAGGTCTACCTGAAGTGGAAGGCGCGCCAGGAGGAGGGCGTCGTCGCCCGGCCCTCGCCGACCCGCGGCCACGTCTCGCCTCGCCCCTCGCGGACGAAGGAGAAGATCGTCCGCGCCCTCCGCAAGAAGGTCTAGCGACGGCGGCATCACGGCCCGCGCCGCGGCCCCGGCCTCAGCGGTTCAGCCTCCCCTCGTCGAGCGTCCAGGTCGTCGCCGTCACCCTCGCGGCGAAGGCCTCGTCGTGCGTGACGACCACGAGCGCCCCGGGGTACGCCGCGAGCGCCGCCTCGAGCCGCTCCACCGTCGGCAGGTCCAGGTGGTTCGTCGGCTCGTCGAGCACGAGCGCCCACGCATGCCGCCCGAGGCCGAGCGCGAGGGCGAGCTTGCGCGCCTCGCCGGGCGAGGGCGCCGCGGAGGCGAGGAGCCGGGCCGGATCGGTCCCGAGCGCAGCGACGAGCGAGAGCACCCTGCCGCGCACGTCCGGCGCGAGCCCGCGCACCTCCCCGAGCAGCGCAACCCCCGCCCCGGGCGGGAGCTCCTGGGGCAGGTACAGGAGGCGCGTGTCCGGCACCGGCGCCCTCGCGAGGAGCGCGCGGAGCAGCGTCGTCTTCCCGGCGCCGTTCGGTCCGGCGAGGCGCACCCGGTCCTCGCGGCCGACCCAGGCGCGGGCGTCCCGCGCCAGCACCCTCCCGCCCGCCACCACGTCCTCGCCGTCGAGCCCGAGCACCCGCGCCCGCGGCGCCCGCTCGTAGCCGACGAACACCGAGCGGCCCAGGTCGAGCCCCTCGGGCGTGTCCGGCACCGCCGCCGCGGCCCGCTCGGACTGGCCGCGCCGGACCGCGACGTCCCGGGCGAGGCGGGCCTCCGCCCAGTCGCGCCGGGTCTTCGCGCCGAGCGTGCGCCCGTCCTTGTCCTTCGGGTCCCGCCGCGCGCCGCTCTTCGCGCGCTGCGCGGCGTCGCGCTCCCGGCGGGCGTCGGCGAGCTTCCGCGCCGCGCGCCGCGCCTCCTCCTGCGCCGCGCCGCGCCGGTCCCGCGCCGCCTGCGCCTCGCCCTCCCAGACCTCCCGCGCCTCACCGTAGGGGAGCTCGAGGAGCCGCAGGGAGCCCGGCTCGAGCCGGAGCGTGCGGACGGTGAGCGCCTCGAGGAACGCGCGGTCGTGCGAGACGACCACGCCCGCGCCGTCGAAGCCGGCGAGCGCCTCGAGGAGCAACGCCTTCCCACCGGCGTCGAGGTGGTTCGTGGGCTCGTCGAGGAGCAGCACGCCCGTCGCCTCGAGCAGCGCCGCGCCGAGCTGCCAGCGCTTGCGTTCGCCGGGCGACAGGGTCGCCCAGCGCGCGGGCTCCGACGAGGGGTCCAGCCGGAGCACCCCGGCGAGCCGCCGGACGTTCCGGTCGCCCTCGGCCCAAGCCTGGACGAGCGCCGCGACGGCCGTGCCGGACACGCCGACCTCCTGCGGGCACAGCACGGCCCGCGCGCCCGCGGGGCGGACGCTCACGCGGCCCGTGTCCGGCACGAGCTCGCCGGCGAGCAGGCGCAGGAGGGTGGTCTTGCCGGCGCCGTTCGGGCCGACGAGGCCGGTGAAGCCCGGGCCGAGCTCGACGTCGGCGCCCTCCAGGATGGGCGCGGCGTCACGAAACGAGAACGAGACCCGCTCGAGGCGGAGGGATGACATGGCGGTGCCCCTGCGAAGGCTGCCCCCGGGGAGGTGCCGGAGGTCCGGACGGCGGCGCGGCCACCACCTCGGGATCGAGGCGGGACCGGCGGCTTCGGGCGTCAGGAGCGGTGGGCCATGGAGGCGCGGGGGGCCGCGCCGCGACGGATTTACCCGGTGCCGGACACGAGGTCAACCGACCGCCGGTCGGAGATCCGGCGTGCACCCCTCGCGGGCGTGGAGGCTCTAACACCTTCTCCCGTGGGCGGCTGCGTTCCACGAACGCAGCGTCTGCGGCTCTTGACCGCTCCCCAGGAAATGCCGCTCTCCCAGCGAAGTCCGTGCCGGACGTACGGTTTCAACGTCCGGTGTGTCACACGGACGAACGCTCTTCTGTCTACTCAAAGAGACCCGTGAGCCTCCGCCGATTCGATCCCATCCTCGCCATCGAGGCCTGCTACTCGGGCGCGCCGGACGACGCCGCGTGGCTCGACGGCATCGCGCGCGCCTTCGAGCCGCTGGAGTACGGGTTCGGCGTCTACGCGATCCTCTGGGACGTCCGCGGCGGCGTGGTACGGCCCGTCGCCCAGGCCGCCCGGGGCCCGGTGCCGCTCGACCTCGAGAGCGCCGCGGCCGTGTGGTGCGCCGCGCCCACGCAGGTCGTGGAGCGCTGGTTCCACCCGGCCGCGACGGTCGACACCTTCCTGCACCGGGTCGCGCGCCTCGCGCACACCGACTTCTCGCCCGTTCGCCGTCCGTTCGAGGACCGCGGCGTCCTCGACGCCCTCGGCGTCACCACCCGCGACCCGGCGGGCCGCGCGCTCCAGGTGTGGCTCAACTCCGCGCGCACCGTCCGCGCCGGCCCCCGCGCCCAGCACCGCCTCTCGCGCGTCTCGATGCACCTCGGCTGCGCCGCACGCCTGCGGGCGCTCGCCCACGCGCAGCCGGAGGCCGTGCTCGATCCCGGCGGGCGCCTCCTGCACGCCGAGGGCGAGGCCCGGACCCTGGCCGCGCGCGCGAGCCTCGCCGCCGCGGTGCGCCGCACCGAGCGGGCCCGCGGCGAGCTCCGCCGCGCCGACCCGGACGACGCCGTCGACCTCTGGAGCGGCCTCGTCGACGGCACCTGGTCGCTCGTGGATCACGTGGAGACCGACGGCCGCCGCCTCGTGCTCGCCCGCCGCAACGCCCCCGGCGCCTCCGACCCGAAGGCGCTGACGTCGCGGGAGCGGGACGTCCTCGCCTACGTCGTCCAGGGGCACTCCAACAAGTACGTCGCGTACGCCCTCGGGCTCTCGGGCGCGACCATCGCCGCCCACCTCAAGGGCGCCATCGTGAAGCTGGGCGTCCGCTCCCGCGGCGAGCTCATCGCCCTCCTGTCCGGCACCGCCACGTCTCCTGCGGACGCTGCGTCCGCGCTCGGGCGGACCGCCGGCGTCCGCTCGCACACCGGGAGCGCCGCTTGAGCCCCTCCGATCCGATCCGCAAGCCCCCTCCGCAGAGAATCTCGACGTTGCATCCGGACCCGGCGCGGAGTTACGGATCGGACATGCGCTCCCTCTCCCGCACACGCACCTCTTCGGCGTCGAGGTCGCGGAGCGCCGCGCCCGCTCGCCTGGCCGCCCCGCGCGGGCTCGTGGCGTGGCGGATCAACGGCGAGGAGGACGTCGCGCTGCTCGAGTGGCCCACCGCCGCGCCCGCCACGCCCGACGGCCTCACCGAGGCGGAGCGCGAGGTGCTCGGGCTCGTACGCGAGGGGCTCTCCAACGCGGAGATCGCCCGCCGCCGCGGGCGCTCGGTGCGCACCGTCGCGAACCAGATCGCGAGCATCTTCGCGAAGTGCGGCGTCCGCTCCCGCGCCGAGCTGTTCGCGCTGTCCGGAGCGGGCGGCCCCCGCGGCGGCGAGCAGGGCTGACGCCGCGACCCGGTCGCGCCTCCCAGGCCCTGCGGCGTACGCGCGCCCGCCCGGCGCCCCGACGCGCTCCACATCCGATCGAGGTCCCCTCCGACCCGACCAGCGTGGTCCCTCGCGCGAGGGAGGCTGCACGGCGCGCGGGCAGCCTGCTCGCGGGGCACCATCACGCCAGGTGAATGACGCAACCCGCCCACGTCACCCGCTCGCAGGACCGCACCGAGGCGACCGGATGACCATGGAACCCGACACGCTCCGTGCGGCATGTTCCTCGTGACTCCCGGTGTTGTTGCGGGGGGAGGACGCACCTGGCGTGCGGCGGCCGGAGGCCAGCGGTCCCCGCTCCGGCCGCCGCCGCTTCTCGCTGGAACCGTCCGGAGGTGACGGGTTGCGCTTCGATCCGATCCGCGTCGTCGAGGCCTGCTACGCGCCGGCCGACGACGACGACGCCTGGCTCGCCCGGCTCTCCGTGGCCCTCGCGCCCGCGGCGCCCGACCAGGCGATCCACGCCATCCTCTTCACGTACGAGGACGGTGCGCTCCGCGACGTCACCTGGCGCGACCACGGGCCGGCGCGCGCGTCCGCCGCGGACGTCGTCCGGCTGTGGTCGTCCGCCCCCCGCGAGCGGCTCGCCGCCCGGCTCGCGCCGCTCCCCGCCGTCGACACGCTCGCCCGCCGCGCCGCGTTCCGCGCCGCGAGCCCCGACGACGCCTGGCTCCGCTTCGCGCGCGCGCACGGGTGGTCCGATGCGCTCCTGCTCCTCGCGCTCGACCCGCTCGGCCGCGGCGTCTCGCTCTCGATGCCCTCGCCGCACCACATCCACCTCGGGCCACGGCTGCGCGCGCGCCTCACGCTACTCTCCGCGCACCTCGCCACCGCGCACCGGCTCCGCCGGCGCGCCGCCGAGCAGCCCGAGGCGGTGCTCGACCCCTCCGGCAAGGTCCACCACGCCGAGGGCGAGGCCCGGGGCGCCGCCGAGCGGGAGGCGCTCGCCGCGGCGGTGCGGCGCAGCGAGCGGGCCCGGGGCACCCTGCGGCGCAGCGACCCCGACGAGGCGCTCGGCCTGTGGCGCGGGCTCGTGGACGGCCGGTGGTCGCTCGTCGACCACGTCGAGGCCGGTGGACGGCGCGTGCTGCTCGCCCGGCGCAACGCCGCCGGTGCGCGCGATCCCGTCGCGCTCTCCCCGCGCGAGCGCGACGTGCTCGCCCACGTGGCGCAGGGCCACTCCAACAAGTTCGTGGGCTACGCGCTGGGGCTCTCGTCCGCCACGGTCGCGAGCCACCTGAGGAGCGCGCTCGCGAAGCTCCGGCTCCGCACGCGGCGCGAGGCCATCGCGCTCCTCGGCCCGCTCGCGGGCGCGCCGGGCGAGGGCGCCGGAGGCGACGACGACGAGGGCCCCCGGCAGGCGGGCTAGCGCCGCCGACGGGACGCGCGCCGCCCCGGGCGCCGTGCTCAGAAGGCGGCCGCGAGCGCCCGGGCCGCCTCGGAGGGCGCGCCTTCCCGCGGGACCGGAGCCGGTCCACCCGCGAGCAGCGCGCCGAGCCACGGCCCGGTCCTCGGATTCCGCCACCAGTCCTCGTCGAAGCGCTCCCGCACCTCGCGCCGCAGGGCCTCGCCGGCGCCGGCGCCCTGCACGCGCGCCGCGAGCGCCCCCGCGTCGCCGTCGCGGCTCGCCCGGACGCCCTCCCACGCCGCGCCGGTCGCGGCGTGCAGCGCCTCGCGGTGGGCCTCCCGCCAGGCCGCGCCGGAGAGACCGCGCTCGACCTCGGTCGCGACGCGGAGCGCCGCCGCGTCCGCGCGCAGGGCGAAGAGCCGTCGGAGCGCGAGCGCGCGCACGGCGTCGCGCGCCCGGGGCCGATCGACGTCGGCGCGCTCGGCGAGCCAGCGCGGCTCCTCCAGGATGGACGCGAGGAGCCAGGCGACCGCCTCGGCGAGGAGCGGCTCCCGGCGGTGCGGCCGGCGGGCCGCGGCGGCGTGGGCACGCCCGAGCGCGGCGAAGAGGTCCTGCCAGTCGTTCGCGCCGCCGCGGGGGCGGAACGACACCCGCACCCCGGTCGCGTGCGCGCCCGGCCACTGGCCCGGGCGGGCGGCGTCGTCCACCCGCACGCGCGCGCCGTCGAGGCCGAGCGGCCCGAGCGTCGCGCGCACCGCGATCGCGAGCATGCCGGCGCGGAAGTGGCCGTCCCACCGCGGCAGCGCGAGGAGCGCGAGCAGGTCGGCGCGGGCGAGCGCGCGCGGCTCGACGCCAGGGAGCGCCTCCCGCGCGTGGAAGGCGAGGACGTCGCGCCAGGCGTCGTCGGTCGCGGCCAGCACGCCGTCCCCCTCCACCACCGCCGGCCACTCCGGGGCGAGCCCCACCTCCGCGCGGGCGCGCGCCCGCGCCTCGACCGCGGCCTCGCGTGCCGCCGCGACGGGCTCGAGCGCCCCGGCCACCGCCCGCGCGAGGGCGTGGCGCCGCCCGGGGTCCCGCTCGCGCAGCCCGGCGAGCTCGAGCTCGGGGAGCGGCCGCCGGCGCCCCTCGGGGTCGGTGCCGGACACGCCCGCCTCCAGCGCCCGCCAGCGCGCCTCGGCCTCCGCCTGGGCACGCTCGGCGCGGAGCGCGGCCACCCGGGCGGCGAGCGGCGCGTCGCCGGCGTCCCGCAGCGCCGTCACGGTCTGCCGGTGGGCGGCCGAGCCGTGCGCGGCGAAGGGCGCGGCCACGTCCGGCCCGGGCTCGAGCCCCGCCACGTGGCGGTGCCGCACCTCGTCGAGCGCGCGCTGAAGCGCGTCGAGCGTGTCCGGCACCAGCGCGAGCTCCAGCTCCTCCACGGCTTCCTCCCGTCTTCTCGGGCACTTGCCGGCGATTCTTGGATCGTCCGGCACCGGCCTGGCAAGCCCCGTCGCTTGACACCGGCCCGCCAGCCTCTACCTTCCCCCCTCCTCCGGGGCCGCTGCCAGGGAGGGGAGCGGCGCGGTGGAGCGCCGCTCGACACACGGGAGCCACGGCACCATGCCCATCTACGAGTACGACTGCCCCCAGTGCGGACGGTTCGACGTCCTGCAGAAGATGTCCTCCCCGGCCCTCGAGACGCACGACGTCTGCGGCTCGAAGGTGACGAAGGCCGTGAGCGCCGGCTCCTTCGCGCTCAAGGGCTCCGGGTTCTACCTCACCGACTACGGCGGCCGGAACGCGAACGCCATCACCGGCAAGGCCGACAAGGCCGAGGCGAAGTCCGACGGCGGCGGCTGCGCCCCCGGCGGCTGCGGCGCCTGTCCGGCCGCAAGCGCGTAGCGCGGGAGGCGCATGCGGCGGCTCACGCTCCTCGTCGGCCCGGAGGACGCCCGGGAGCGGATCGACCGCTTCATCGCCGCGCGCGGCGGGATCTCGCGCGGCCTCGCCCGGCGCGCCATCGAGGCCGGCGGCGTGTTCCTCGAGGGCAAGCGCTGCAAGGTCGCCGGGCGGACGCTCCACCCCGGCCAGAAGGTCGAGGTGAACCTCGAGGAGGGCGGCCGCACCCCGGCGGCCGAGGCCGCCCTCGGCCGGGAGCGCCTGGTCTTCGAGGACGCCGACCTCGTGGCGGTCGACAAGCCGGCCGGCGTGCCGGCGCAGCCCACCCTCACCACCGACCGCGGCACGCTCCCCGACCTCGTCGCCGCCCTCGTGGGCGGCCCGGTCACCATCGTCCACCGGCTCGACCGCGAGACGAGCGGCGTCACCGTGCTCGCGCGCACCAAGGCCGCCGCCGCCGCGCTCGCCGAGGCCTTCCGCGTGGGCGAGCCTTCGAAGACCTACCTCGCGCTCACCTCGCGCCCGCCCGCGCCCGGGGAGGGCCGCGTGGACGTCCCGCTCGGCAAGGACCCGAGGCGCGCCGGCCTGCGCCGGGTCGATCCGTCCGGCGACGCCGCCGCCACGGCCTACCGCACGCTCGCGGCGTCACCGCTGGCGGCGCTCGTCGAGGCGCGCCCCGAGACCGGCCGCACCCACCAGATCCGCGTGCACCTCGCGCACCTCGGCGCGCCGCTCCTCGGCGACGCGCGGTACGGCGGGCCGCGGCGGGTGGGCGAGGTGGCGGTGCCGCGGGTGATGCTCCACGCGCGGAGGCTCGAGCTGCGGCACCCGGTCACGGGCGCGCCGCTCGCCTTCGAGGCCCCGGAGCCGCCGGACTTCCTCGCGGTGAAGGCGGCGCTGCTCGACGCGTACGCGGACCCCGGCCCGGGCTGAGGGCCCGGGGCCCGCCCGCGCCTCAGGCCCCGGTCGGATCGACCGGCAGCCCGTCGAGCGCCGCGCGCACGGCGCGCGCGAGCTGCGAGGGCGCGAGCGGCTTCTCGAGCACCACCACGTCCGCCGGCGCCCCGTGCTCGTCCGGCTCGAGGTAGCCGCTCATCAGGAGCACCGGCTTCCCCGGGTACCGCTGCCGGAACACGCGGGCGAGCTCGGTGCCGCGGCCGCCCGGCATGATGACGTCGGAGAGGAGCAGCTGGATCCGCTGCGAGGCGTTGTCGAGGATCGAGAGCGCCTCCGCCGCCGACTCCGCCTCGAGCACGGTGTAGTTCCGCGCCTGGAGCGCGCGCGCGACCGCGGTGCGCACGAGCTCCTCGTCGTCGACCACGAGCACGGTCTCGCCCTGCCCGGTCGTGGGCCGCTCCGCCGGCGCCTCGATCACCGGCGCGGGCGCCTTCTCGGCGACCGGCAGGACGATGTCGAAGCGGGTGCCCTTCCCGGGCGCGGTGCGCACCGTGATGGTGCCGTTGTGCTGGCGGATGATGCCGTAGACCGTCGCGAGGCCGAGGCCGGTGCCCTTCCCGGACGGCTTCGTCGTGAAGAACGGGTCGAACGCCCGCGCCGCCACCTCCGGCGACATGCCCGAGCCGGTGTCGGCCACCCACAGGAGCACGCTGCGCACCCCGGCCACCGGCGTCCCGCGCGCCGCTTCGGCCGCGCCGAAGGTGAGCACGCCGCCCGTGGGCATGGCGTCGCGCGCGTTCACCGCCAGGTTGAGCAGGATCTGCTCGAGCTGGGCGCGGTCGGCGAGGACGGGCGGCAGGTTCACCGCGAGGTCGAGCCGGACCTTGATCTCGTTGCCGATGAGGCGGGAGATCATGGGGGCGAACCCGCGCACGATGCTCGCGAGGTCCTCGGCGCGCGCCTCGAGCTTCTGCTTGCGGCTGAAGGCGAGGAGCTGCTTCGTGAGCGTGGCGGCGCGCTTGCCCGCGTCCCGCACCGAGGCGATGTCGGCGCGGAGCGGGTGGTGCGGCGGCAGCGCCTCCAGGATCATCTCGCTCGTGCCGAGGATGGTGGTGAGCAGGTTGTTGAAGTCGTGGGCGATGCCGCCCGCGAGCCGCCCCACCGACTCCATCTTCTGCGCCTGGCGGAGCTCGTCCTCGAGCGTGCGCCGGTCGGTGACGTCGAGGACGACGCCGGCGACCCGGCGCGGCGCGCCCGGCTGGGCCGCCGCCGCGCGGGCGTGGAGCTCGAGCCAGCGCATCCCGTCGGCGACCGGCACACGGTGCTCGACGCGCTGCGGGTCGGCGCTCTCCCGGGCGCGCGCGAAGGTGGCCGCCACGGCGGCCCGGTCGTCGGGGTGCACGCGCGCGAGGTAAGCGTCGATGGTGCCGGGCAGGTCCTGCACGCGCAGGAGCCCCGCCACGCCCGACCACTCGACCTCGCGGGCCTCGACGTCCCACTCCCAGGTGGCGAGCGCGGCGGCGTCGATCGCGATGCGCAGGCGCTCCTGGCTCGCCGACAGCGCGCGGGTGCGGTCGGCGACCTTGAGGTCGAGCTCCGCGTTGAGGAGCTTCAGCTCGAAGAGGAGCGCGACGGTGTCGAGGCGGACGCGCAGGAGCTCGGAGGCGCGCGAGAGCACGTCGACCGCGTCGATCACCTCACGCTCGGGCCGGTCGTCGGCGAAGAGCGCGACGCCGCGCGGGACGTGGCGCGCGCGGAACGGCACGAGGAGGACGCCGGTGGGGCGGAAGCCCTGGAGCGGTCCGTCGAGCGGCAGCCCCGCCTCGGCGCACTCCGCGCCCACGAGCAGCACCGGGCCGTGCTCGACCTGCGAGACCACCCGCGCGGTGGCGGGGAGGAGCCGGCCGTCGAGCGCGTCGCCGCTCCGGGAGAGGTGGGACGAGATCACCACCATCCCGCCCTCGACCTCCTCGCACAGCGCGCAGACCGGGACCTCGCGCATCGTGCCGATGCGCTCGAGGCCGCTGCGGACGATGGCGTCGGTCTCGTCGAGGCGGGCGAGGTGCTCGGCGATCGAGCCGAGCACGAGGCTGTCGCCCTGGGCCGCGAGCAGCCGCGCGTTCTCCGCGGTCAGCACGCGGACGCGC
Source organism: Anaeromyxobacter sp. (assembly GCA_046351695.1). Classification (GTDB taxonomy): domain Bacteria; phylum Myxococcota; class Myxococcia; order Myxococcales; family Anaeromyxobacteraceae; genus Anaeromyxobacter. The sequence goes on from JAXLYA010000011.1 coordinate 184,073, forward strand.
TCCGTGAGCTCGCGAACGCGGTCGTCGGACCCCTGCCCCTGCATCGCCTCCGATGGGTACCACGGAGGGCGTGTGGGTCTGTCACCCACTGCCCGTGGAACCCTCACGAGACGACGACGTAACCCGCCCCCTCCTGGAACCCGGCCCGGGCCAGCTCGGCGCGGATCAGGTCGCGCGCCCCGGGCGCGCCCACCGCGACGAGCAGCGGGAGCCCACGGACGCGCGCGAGCGCGTCCACCCCCACCACCGGCGCACCCCGCTTCGTGCGGCCGATCTTCCGGGGGTCGACGTCCACGAACAGCGCCGGGCGGATCCCGTGGGGCAGGAGCGCGTCCGCGAACGCACGCCCGGTCTCACCCGCGCCCCAGAGCGCGACCTCCGTCCGCCCGGCGAGCCACCCGGCCGCGAGGTGCGCGCACTTCAGGGCGACGTGCCGGTCCAGGCGATATCGCGGGTCGGTCCGGGTGAGGCGCGCGCCGGACTCCCGCCACGCGAGCAGCGTGTCCGGCACGTTCGTCAGCCGCCGGCCGGCCGCGGCCAGCCGGAGCCACAGGTCGTAGTCCTCCGGGAAGTCGCCCGCGCGCCAGCCGCCCACCCGCTCGAGGTCGGCCCGCCGGATCGCGGCGGCCGGGTGGACGAGCGGCGCCTCGACGAGGAGGTCGCGGGCGACGAGCGCCGGGGTCACGAGACCGTTCAGCCACGCCGCGTACCGGGCCATGCCGGGCTTCACGGCGCGGCGCGGGAAGAGCCGCACCCGCGAGCCCGCGGCCGCGAGCGAGGGATCGGCGTCGAGCGCGGCGAGCAGCGTCGCGACGCGGGCGGGGTGGGCGAGGTCGTCGGCGTCCATCCGCACGACCACGTCGGCGTCGCACGCCGCGAGGCCGCGCGTCAGCGCCCGGGCGATGCCCTCGTTCGCGGGCGCGCGCACGACCCGCACGCGGCGGTCGCGCGCGGCGAGCCGGTCGAGCACCGCGGGCGTCGCGTCGGTCGAGCCGTCGTCGACGCACACGAGCGCGAGGTCGCGCCAGGTCTGGCGCAGCATCGAGACCGCGGCGGCCCGGAGGGTGCGGGCGGCGTCCCGCACCGGGAGCAGCACCGCGGCGCGCGGCACCGGCGGCTACCGGCCCTTCGGCGGCGTCCCGACCTCGGCGCAGAGCCACTCGGCGGCGAGCAGGTAGCCGCGGATCCCGAGGCCCACGATCTGCCCGCGGCAGGCCGCGGCGGTGACGCTCTCGCGCCGGAAGGGCTCCCGGGTGTGCACGTTCGAGATGTGCACCTCGACGGCCGGCGCCGGGATCGCCTTCAGGCAGTCGTGGAGCGCGATGCTCGTGTGCGTGAGCGCGCCCGGGTTGATCACGATGCCCTTCGCCCGGGTGCGGTGCTCCTGCAGGAAGTCGAGGATCGCGCCCTCGTGGTTCGACTGGAAGCTCTTCACCTCGAGCCCCCAGGCGCTGCACGCCGACCGCACGAGCTCCACCACGTCCGCGAGCGTGCTGCGCCCGTAGATCTCCGGCTCGCGCTCGCCGAGCAGGTTCAGGTTCGGGCCGTTCACCACGAGGATCATCTTCGTCTCCCCTCCGCCCGCCATCTTACCGGCTTTTCGAGACCTCGCGCGCGGCCGCCTCGACGGCCCCCGCGTCGGCCGCGACGTCCCAGTCGACGACCCAGGCCGAGCCCTCCGCGCGGGGCAGCACCCAGCGGAGCCCCGCCGCGGTGCGCTTCTTGTCGGTCGCCATGAGCGCGAGCGCCCGCTTCGCGAGCGCGGGCGGCAGCCGCACGGGCAGGCCGAGCGCGGCGAGCGCGTCCTCCGCCTCGGCCACGGCGAGCGGGCCGAGCCGGCCGAGCCGCGCGGCGAGCCGGAACGCGAAGGCCATGCCGATCGAGACGGACTCACCGTGGGTGTAGCGGCTGAACTTGCCCGCCGCCTCGACGCCGTGGCCGAACGTGTGGCCCAGGTTGAGGAGCTTGCGGGGGCCCTTCTCGATCGGGTCCTGCGCCACGACGTCCACCTTCATCCGTGCGCAGGCGGCCACGAGGTCGGGCTCCGGCAGGCGGGGCCCGAGCGCGGCCACCCGCCCGAGCAGCGCCGGCTGGAGGAGCGCGTACTTCGCGACCTCGCCGAGGCCGCTCCGGACCTCCCGCGCGGGCAGGGTCTCGAGCGCCGCCGTGTCGGCGAGCACCGCGCGGGGCGGATGGAAGGCGCCCACCGCGTTCTTCATCGCGGGGAGGTTCACGCCGGTCTTCCCGCCGATGGCGGCGTCGACCATCGAGAGCAGCGTCGTCGGCACCGCCACCCACGGCACGCCGCGCATGAAGGTCGCCGCCGCGAAGCCGGCCGCGTCGGAGACCGCGCCGCCGCCGAGCGCGACGACGAGCGTCCGGCGGGTCGCGCCGGCCGCGAGGAGCGCGGTCGACGCGCGGCCGAGCTCGGCGAGGGTCTTCCCGCGCTCGCCGTCCGGGAGGACGTGCACGAGCTTCACCTTGCCGGTCGCCTCGAGGCCGCGGACCGCGGCGCGCGCGAAGGGCGTCCTCGCGACCGGGCGAGCCGTGAAGACGGCGACCTGGTCGTGGCCCTCGGCGAGGCCGGCGAGCGGCGCGAGCGCGCCGGGGCCGACGCGCACCTCGTAGCGGTGGTCGCCCTGGACGGCGGGGATGACCTCGGCGGCGGGCTTCGTGGGCTTCACAGGGCCTCCAGGATCCGGCGCGCGACCGCCTCGGGGGCGAGGCCGTCGACCCGCACGGTGAGGTGGGCGCGGCGGTAGAGCGGCAGCCGGCGCGCGAGGAGCGGCTCCCAGGACGCGGCGAGGGGCCGGTTGCCGTCCCCCGCGATCCTGCGCCGCGCCTCCGCCGCCGAGACGTCCAGGAACACGACCCGGCCCACGCGGAGCAGCCGCGCGGCGCCCGCGGGATCGCAGAACGCCCCGCCGCCGAGGTCGGCGACCGCGCCCGCCGGGATGCCCGCGACGGCGGCCCGCTCCATCGCCCGAAACGCGGGCTCGCCGTCCTCCGCGAAGATCGCCGGGATGGGCTTCCCCGCCCGGGCCGCGATCGCGGCGTCGAGGGAGACGAGCGGCCGGCCGAGCCACCGCGCGAGGTGCGCGGCGACCGTGGACTTCCCGGCGCCCATCATGCCCGCGAGCGCGAGCGTCTCAGCGGATCCGAGCGGCATACGCCTGCATCGCCTGCTCGACGTCGACCATCGCGTCGCCGCCGAACTTCTCGAGCACGGCGTCGGCCAGCACCCAGGCCACGACCGCCTCGCCCACGGTCGCCGCCGCGGGCACCGCGCAGACGTCGCTCCGCTCGTAGACCGCCTGCGTCGCCTCGCGGGAGGCGAGGTCCACGGTGGCGAGCGGCCTGAGCATGGTCGGGATGGGCTTCATGTACGCCCGCACCCGGAGCGGCATGCCGTCGGTCATCCCGCCCTCGAGGCCGCCCGCGCGGTTCGTGTCGCGCCGGAAGCCGCGGCCGTCGGGGTGGATGGCGTCGTGGAAGCGGTCGCCGGTGAGGTCGACGCGCGTGCCGTCGCCGATCTCGGCCGCGCGGATCGCCTGGATGCCGCAGAGCGCGGCGGCGAGCCGGGCGTCGAGCCGGCGATCGGGGTGGACGTGGCTGCCGAGGCCGATGGGGAGCCCGGTCGCGTAGACCTCGAAGGCGCCGCCGATGGAGCCGCCGCGCGCCTTCTCGTCGTCGATGAGCTTCCGCCACCGGGCAGCCACCGCCTCGTCGTCGACGCGGAGGTCGGAGGCCTCGATGGCCGCGCGCTGCGCCTCGTCGGGCGGGCCGGCGGGCGTGAAGGCCTCGCCGCCGATGGCCGTGACGCGCGAGGTGACGGTGACGCCGAGCCGCGCGAGGAGCTGCCGGGCCAGGGCGCCGAGCGCGACGATGGTGGCCGTGCCGCGGGCGCTCGAGCGCTCGAGCACGTCGCGCGCGTCGTCGAGCCCGTACTTGAGCGCGCCGGCGAGGTCCGCGTGGCCGGGCCGGACCCGGGTGATCTTGGGGCCGCCGCGCGCGTACGGGGAGACGTTGTCCTTCCAGTTCTCGTGGTCCTTGTTCCAGACCACGAGCGCGATGGGCGCGCCGGTCGTCACCCCGCCGCGCAGGCCGGCGAGGAACTGCGCCTCGTCGGTCTCGATCTTCTGGCGGCCGCCGCGGCCGTAGCCCTGCTGCCGGCGGCGCAGGTCGGCGTTCACCGCGGCGAAGTCGATGGCGAGCCCGGCTGGGAAGCCCTCGGCGATGGCGACGAGCCCCGGCCCGTGCGACTCGCCGGCGGTGAGGTAGCGCAGCGTCACGTGACCTTTCCCCCCGCCGCGACCGCGGCGGCCATGGCGGCCTCGGGCGCCGGGCGCCCGGTCCAGACCGAGAAGGCGATGGCGCCCTGCCGGACGAGGATCTCCTCGCCCGACACGAGGTGCGCGCCCGCCTCGCGGGCCGCCACCTCGAACGCCGTCTCACCGTAGACGAAGTCGACCACGATCTGGTCGCTCCGGAGCGTCACCGGCAGGCTCTGGTCGGCGGAGAGGCCGATCGGCGTCGCGTTCACGACGACGTCGCAGCGCGCGGCCTCCGCCTCGAGCGCGTCGAACGCGGCCGGCTCGGCCCGCACGCGCGGATCCCGGATCCAGGCGGCGGCCTCCTTCGCGAGCCCCTCGGCGGAGTCCTGCCGCCGGGACGCGATCCGCACCTGCGCGCCGGCCTGCAGGAGCGCCCAGACCGCGGCGCGCGCGGCGCCGCCCGCCCCGACCACGAGCGCGCGGGCGCCGGCCTTCATGCCGGCGGCGTCGAGGAGCGCCCGGCAGGCCGGGGCGTCGGTGTTGAAGCCCTCCCAGCCGAGCGCCGTGCGCCGCAGCGTGTTGGCCGCGCCGATCTCGCGGGCGATCGGGTCGAGCGTCACGCAGGCCGCGGCGGCGCGCTGCTTGTGCGGCACCGTGACGTTGAGCCCCTGGAAGCCGAGCGCGTGGGCGCCCTTCAGCGCCTCCTCGATCCGCTCCGGCATCACCGGGAGCGCGACGTAGACGGCGTCGATCCCGCACGCCTCGAACGCCGCGATCTGCATCGCCGGCGACCGGCTGTGCGCGACCGGGTGGCCGAGCACGCCGTAGACCGCCGTGTGGCCGGTGACCTTCATCGCGCACCTCCGGGGGGGCCCTGGCCGCCGCCGGCGCACAACCCGTCGAGCAGCGAGAAGAAGGTCGGGAACGAGGTCGCGACGCAGGCGACGTCGTCGAGCACGACCTCCTCGCCGCGGGCCATGAAGAGCTGCGCGACCGCCATCGACATGGCGATGCGGTGGTCGAGCCGGGTCCGGACCGTCACGCCGCGGAGCTTCACCGGCCCCTCGATGGCGCAGCCGTCCTCGAAGAGCTCGATCCGTGCGCCCGCGGCGGCGAGCGTCTCGCCCATCGCGGCGAGCCGGTCGGACTCCTTCACCCGGAGCTCCTTCGCGTCGCGGATGATCGTGGTCCCGCGCGCCTGGGTGGCGAGGACCATCAGCACCGGCAGCTCGTCGATGAGCCGCGGGACGAGGGCGCCGCGGATCTCCGCGGCCCCGAGCGCGCTCGCCCGCACGGTCACGTCGGCGCGCGGCTCGCCCGCGACGGTCCGCTCGTTCGAGAGCGTGAGGTCGGCGCCCATCGCGCGGAGCACGTCGACGACGCCGGTGCGGGTCTCGTTCGTGCCCATGTTGCGCACGGTGACCGCCGAGCCGGGCGCGCCGGCGGCGGCGCACAGGAAGAACGCGGCCGAGGAGACGTCGCCGGGCACGTCGACCCGCGCGCCGCGGAGCCGCCCGGGGGCGATCGTCACCGCGGTGCCCTCCACGCGCACCGGGAGCCCCATGCCGGAGAACATGCGCTCGGTGTGGTCGCGCGAGCGCTCGGGCTCGACGACCGTGGTCTCGCCCTCGGCGGAGAGCCCGGCGAGGAGGATCGCGCTCTTCACCTGCGCGCTCGCGACCTCGAGCACGTGGCGCTGGCCGAGGAGCGCGCCGCCCTTCACGACGAGCGGCGGCAGCCGGTCGCCGTCTCGGGCGGAGAGCGTCGCCCCCATGCGCCGGAGCGGCTCGATGACGCGCCTCACGGGGCGCTTGCGCAGCGAGGCGTCGCCGGTGAGGACCGCGAGGCCGGGCACGCCGGAGAGGACGCCCGCGAGGAGCCGCAGGCTCGTCCCGGAGTTGCCGCAGTCGATGACGTCGGCCGGTTCGGCGAGCCGCTCGGGCGGCGTGACGACCACCTCGTGGCCCTCGTCCCGCACCGTCGCGCCCATCGCCTCGACCGCGCGGCGGGTGGAGCGCACGTCCCCGGCGTCGAGGAGGCCCGTCACGCGCGTCTCGCCGGTCGCGAGCGCGCCGAAGAGGAGCGACCGGTGCGAGACCGACTTGTCGCCCGGCACGGTGATCGCGCCCGCGAGCGGGCCGGCGCGGCGGCAGGCGAGCGGACCGGAGAGCTTCTCGCTCAAAACAGCTCCTCCCGGGCGGCGCGGGCCGCCTCCAGCGCGCCTCGCGCCGCGTCGGGCGACTCGCCGATCGCGGCGAGGAGCGCCTCGAGGTGGCGGCGCAGCCGGGCCGCGGCGGTGGGCAGGTGGCGGTTGCGGCGGGCCACCTCGCCCTGGATGTCGAACGGAAAGGCCGCGAGCCGGGTCATGTCCTTGAGCCCCGGCCCGGCGAGCCTCGCGGCGAGCGGGCCGGCCTCGCGCGTCGCGGAGGCGAGCGCGGAGGCGACGAGGTAGGGCAGGTGCGAGACCATCGCGACCGCCTCGTCGTGCTCGGCGGCGGTGCAGCGCTCCACCGTCGCGCCGAGCGCCCGGTGCAGCGCCTCGACGGCGTCGACCGCGGCGGGGTCGCCGTCCACGCAGACCGCGACGGCACCGCCCTTCCACTTCTCGGCCGAGGAGCCGGCGAAGCCGCCATGCCCGCCGAACATCGGGTGGGCGCCGACGAACCGCACGCCGGGCCGGACCGCGGCGCGGGCCGCGGCGAGCACCTTCTCCTTCGCGCCGCCGACGTCGGTGAGGATCGCGCCGTCGGGGAGGGCCGCCGAGACCGGGCCGAGGAGCGCCTCGATCGCGGCGACCGGCGTGCAGAGCACCGCGAGGCCGCACCCGGCGAGCGCGGGCCCGGGAGCGGCGTGCGCCTCGTCGACGGCGCCCGCGGCGAGCGCCTGCGCGCGCAGCTCCTCGCGCGGCTCGACGCCGACGAGCCGCGTGGACGGCGACACCGCGCGCACCGCCTTCGCGATCGAGCCGCCCATGAGGCCGAGCCCCACCACCGCGACGCCCGCGGGGATCGCAGGCCCGGCGCTCACGGCGACCGCCCCACCGCCCGGGCCACCGCGCCGAGGCGCGGGGCGAGCTCGAGCAGCATCGCCGGCGTGAGCGCCTGAGGGCCGTCGGAGCGCGCCTCGGCGGGCCGCGGGTGGACCTCGATGAGGAGGCCGTCGGCGCCGGCCGCCACCGCCGCGACCGCCATGTCCGCGACGAGCTCGCGCCGGCCGGTGCCGTGCGAGGGGTCGGCGAGGACCGGCAGGTGCGTGAGGCGCTTCAGGGCCGGGACCGCGGAGAGGTCGAGGGTGTTGCGGGTCGCGGGCTCGAAGGTGCGGATGCCGCGCTCGCAGAGCATGACGTCCGGGTTGCCGGCGTCGAGCACGTACTCCGCCGCGAGCAGGAGCTCTTCCAGCGTGCCGGACGGCGCGCGCTTGAGCAGCACCGGGCGGCGCGCCTTCCCGACCGCGCGCAGGAGCGGGGCGTTCTGCATGTTGCGGGCGCCGATCTGGAAGCAGTCGGCGTACTCCTCGACGAGCGGTACGTCGCGCGGGTCGAGCACCTCGGTCACGACGCCGAGGCCGGTCTCCTCGCGCGCGCGGGCGAGGAGCCTCAGCCCCTCCTCGCCGAGCCCCTGGAAGTCGTACGGCGAGGTCCTGGGCTTCATCGCCCCGCCGCGCATGAGCCGGGCCCCGGCCGCCTTCGCGGCGCGCACCGCCTCGAGGAGCACGTCCCACGACTCGACCGCGCACGGGCCGGCGACGAGCACGACCCGCTCGCCGCCCACCTCGACGGCGCCCGGGCCGCGGCCGACGCGGACGGTCGTCCGGGGCCGGTCCTCGAGAGCGGCGCGGGGAAACCTCTTCTCGTCGGGCCAGCCGGACACGAGGGGACCTCTCAGGGCTTCACGTGGAGGTCGGGCCGGAGCGCCTGGGCGCCGCGCAGGTAGACGTGGTCGCGCGGGCCCTCCGAGTCGACGTGGAGGAGCACGCGGACGACGCGGGGCATCGAGCCCGGCACCGGGATCTCCTGCGAGCAGATCATCGGGACGCTGCTCCAGCCCGCCATCCGCGCGGCGCGTGCCGGGAAGTCGGCGTCGAGGTCGTGCGTCACGGTGAAGATCGCCCAGGTGATGTCGGCCGGGCCGATCTGGTTGCGCCGCTCGAGCTCGCGGCACATCTCGACCACGGCGTCCTCGATGGCGGCGACGCTGTTCTCGGCGATCTGGGTGGCGCCTCGGATTCCTCGCACGGGACCGCCGAGTCTACCCCATCCCGCGCGCCGCGATCGCGTCCGCGAGCGCGACGAGGCGCCTCGCCTCCTCGGCGTGCAGGTTCTCGACGAGCCGGCCGTCGAGGACCGCGACCCCGCTCCCGCGGGCGAGCGCCTCGGCGTGGGCGGCGAGCACCCGGCGGGCGTGCTCGACGGCCGCGGCGCCGGGCGCGAAGGCCCGGTTGGCGGGCTCGATCTGGCGCGGGTGGATGAGGGTCTTGCCGTCGAAGCCGAGGTCCCGGCCCTGCGCGCACGCCGCCTCGAACCCGGCCCCGTCGTCGAGGTCGAGGTGCACGCCGTCCAGCACCCCGAGTCCGTGGGCCCGGGCGGCGAGGACGAGCATCGAGAGGCTCGTCAGGACCGGGAGGCGGCCCGGCACGTGCCGGGCGCGGAGGTCCGCCACGAGGTCGCTCGTCCCGGCGACCAGGACGGCGAGGCGCGGGTGGGCGCCCGCGATCGCGTCCGCGGCGAGCACGCCGCGCGGCGTCTCGATCATCGCCCAGAGCGCGAGCGAGGGCGGGGCCCCGGCGGCCGCGAGCGCGGCCGCCGCGGCGCGGACCTCGTCCGGCGACTCGACCTTGGGGAGCACGGCGGCGGCCGCGCCGGAGCGGGCGACCGCGGAGAGGTCGTCCGGCCCCCACGGCGTCGCGGCGTGGTTCACGCGGATGGCGACCTCGCGGAGCGCGGGGACCGGGCCGCTCCCCATCCGCGCGAGCGCCGCGACGGCGCCGGCCGCCGCCGACCGGGCGGCGGCCTTCGCGTCCGGGGCGACGCCGTCCTCGAGGTCGAGCACGATCGCGTCGGCGGCGAGGGCGCGCGCCTTCTCGAGGGCCCGCGCGTTCGACGCGGGCACGTAGAGCACCGAGCGGCGCAGGGCGGGGCCGGCGGCCACGGCTCAGGCCCTCCGCTCGTCGAGCGCCTGCTGCGCGAAGAACCCGCGGACGACGAAGAAGCCCGCGAGGGCGTGGAACGCCACGTTGGGCCAGAGCCCGAGCCAGCCGTACGCGACCGCGTCGAGCGCGTAGAGCCCGAGCGCGACGGCCGCCGCCCAGGCCTTCCCGCGGTTCGCGAGGACGCCGAGGAACGCGAACCCGGCCGCGACCGCGAGCGCGGCGGCGAGGCCGGCGGCCCGGACGCCGGCGCCGCCCGAGGCGGCGAGCCGGTCGAGGACCGCCGTGGCCGCGAGCCCCATGAAGACGGAGACCTTCTGGCTCGTGAGGGCGGAGAGGGTGTTCACGACCGACAGGGCCGCGATGGCCCACAGCCAGAACGCGCCCGTCTTCGCCTGGAGGCGCAGCTTCAGCTCCACGTCGCCGTCGGCGCCGCCGCCCTGCCCCTGCCCCTGACCCGCCGTCTCCGCCATGCTCGCCCTCGCCCGTCTCTTCCCTTCGGGTGAAGGGTGTCCGGGAGTACGTGTGGGTGCTTAGCATACGCCGTCCCTCGCTCCGGCTGGGGGCCCGTGCCGGGATCTCGGTACGCGGGCCCGATCGCGGTAGCATCGGACCGTCCGATCGTTCCACCGCCCGTGCAGCGGCGCACCCGCCGGCAAACCGGCCGAGGTCCACACACGATGAACCGTCTCCCGAGGGTCCTGCTCCTCGCCGCGCTCCTCGCCGGCGTCCCCGCGGCAGCCCGCGCGCAGATCCCGATGTTCGACCTCGAGCGCCTCCGGCTCGACCCGGCGGCCGTCGGCGCCCTCACCCAGGGCACCGGCGCGCTCGCGCCCGCGGGCGCGTTCCGCCTCTCGTACGTGATCATGGGCGAGGGCCGGCCGCTCGCCTACCGCGCGGACGGCCTCCTGCTCGGCAACGGGTTCGGCGGCACCACCGACCGCATCGAGGACTACATCTCCGACCGCATCGGCGTGCACCTCCTCGCCGCCTGGACGCCCACCTCCTGGCTCGAGCTCCACGGCGAGCTCCCGGTGATGGGCTGGCAGATCGGCGACGATCTCTCCGCGGTCGGCGTGCCGAACCCGAAGCGCACCGCGCTCGCGGCGCCCTGGGTCGGCTTCAAGATCCCGCTCATGCGCGGCGGCCTCGACGTCGCGCTCGGCGCCGACGTGTCCGGCCCGCTCGGCGCGAAGAACTCGGTCGTGCGCCCCGACGGCATCGTCGCGCGCCCGCACCTCGAGGTCGGCACGAAGCTCGGCGGCCTCGTGGTCGGCCTCGACGCCGGCTTCCTCTACCGCCAGAAGGCGGTCGACATGGGCCCGGTCACGCTGCAGCACGAGGTCACCGGCGGCCTCGTCTTCGCGACGAGCGGCCGCGTGCGCGGCGAGCTCGCCCTGCGCGGCGGCATGAACTTCGACAAGCTGGGGTCCTACGGCGAGGCGCTCGCGGGCGTCCGCTTCCGCGTGGCGGCGTTCGACGCGTTCGTGATGGGCGGCCCCGGCATCGGCGACGCCCCCGGCACCCCGCGCTACCGCGCGCTCCTCGGCCTCGCCTGGCCCACCGGCGATTCGGAGCCGGCCCGCCCGGCGGCCGCCCCCGCGCCCTACCGCCCGGCGCCGGCCGTTCCGCCGCCCGCGCGGGCCACCACCCCGCCGCCGCCGCGCGCCGCCCCGGCGCCCTCGCAGGTGCCCGCGCCCGCGCCGGTCCCGCCGCCGCCGGCGCCGCGCCCCGCCCCGAAGGCCGGCGCCCGCCTCGAGACCGGCCGGATCGCGCTCGAGGAGAAGATCCAGTTCGAGCCGAAGAGCGCGCGCATCTCCGAGAAGTCGTTCGGGCTGCTCGACCAGGTCGTGACGATCCTCGAGGAGAACCCGACCATCGACATCGTCATCGAGGGCCACACCGACAGCCAGGGGGCGCCCGGCAAGAACCGCCTGCTCTCCGCGAACCGCGCCGACGCCGTGAAGCGCTACCTCGTCCGCCGCGGCATCGCGGCGAAGCGCATCGACACGCGCGGCTACGGCGAGTCGCGACCGATCGCCTCGAACGACTACGAGTCCGGCCGGGAGCAGAACCGGCGCGTCGAGATCCGGGTGAAGCGGCGGTAGGCGCCGCCGGAGCTCAGCGGGGCTGGCCCGCGGCGTCCCGCGCCGCGGCCAGCATCCCGGGCAGCGCCGCCTGGCGGTGCCGGAAGGCCGCCCGCATGCGCGGGCCCACCACGAGGCGCGCGGCGAGCGTGCCGAGCGGCCCGTAGCCCACCTCGAAGCGGACGAGGTCGCGCACGATCGTGCCGTCGACCTCCGCGCCGCCCGCGACGCGCCGCTCGGCGCGGAACTCGTGCCGGTGGCGCCAGGCCGCGAACGGCCCCTCGGCCTGCTCGTCCTCGAAGGCGACGCCCGGCTCGAACGCGACGATGCGCGCGAGCCAGCGCGCCCGGAGCGGCAGCGGCGGCGCCACCCGGAACGTGAGCGCGATCTCGGTGCCGGGCCCGGCCGCGGCGGGATCGCCGGGCGGCGGCGGCGGCACGCGGGAGATGGAGACGATCCGCGCGTCGAGCTCGGCGGGCATGATCCGCGGGAGGTTCCGCGGGTCCGAGAAGAACGCCAGCACCTCGGGGAGCGGGTACGGGACCCAGTCCGAGACGTCGAGCTCGGTCACGGCCTCGGCTCCGGCGGCGCGGGCGCAGCGCCGCCCGTCACGCCCCGCCCGCTCACGCCGGGAACGGGGGCCACCCCATCGCCCGCCCGGCGACGACGTGCAGGTGGATGTGGAACACGGTCTGGCCGGCGTCCTGGTTCGCGTTCATGACCGCGCGCCAGCCGCGGCCGGTGAGGCCGCGCGCCTTCACGATCGCCGAGCCCGCCCGGTGGAGCTTCCCCACGAGCGCCTCGTCCTCGGGGGCGAGGTCGTCCATCGTCGCGATGTGCTTCTTCGGGATCACGAGGACGTGGGTCGGCGCCTGGGGGTTGAGGTCCTCGAAGGCGATCACGTGCTCGTCCTCGTGGACCACCCGCGCCGGGATCTGCTTCGCCACGATCTTGCAGAAGATGCAGTCGGCCATCGTTCACCTCGGGTCAAAAGAGCTTCCGGGAGTCGAGGAGCAGGGTCACCGGCCCGTCGTTGACGAGCTCGACCTCCATGTGCGCGCGGAAGACGCCGGTGCCGACCGGCAGCCCCTTCTCCCGGAGGAGCGCGCAGAAGGTCTCGTAGAGCGCGTTCGCGGCCTCCGGCGGGGCCGCGTCGATGAAGCTCGGGCGGTTGCCCTTGCGCGCGTCGCCGAGGAGCGTGAACTGGGACACGACGAGCACCCCGCCGCCCACCTCGGCGACCGCGAGGTTCATCTTGCCGGCGGGGTCCTCGAAGATCCGCAGGCTCGCCACCTTGTCGGCGAGCGCGCGGGCGTCGGCCTCGCCGTCCTCCTTCGCGACCCCGAGGAGGACCACGAGCCCCTTCCCGACGGAGCCGGTCACGGCGCCGTCGACCCGGACCTCGCCCCGGGACACCCGCTGCACCACCGCGCGCATGCCGGGTTCCATGGCACGCGACGCCGCGCCGCGCAACGGTGTCCGGCACCGGCCCCGTGTCCGGCACCGGGCCGCCCCGGGGCTGCGCCGGGCTGGCACCCGCCCCGTCCGAGCCGCGGAGGTGGCGGCCGGTGACTCGGGGTGGGGGCCGTGCTAGACCCCTCCCCGCCCGCCCGGGCTCCACCATGCTCCTCCTCCGAGACGCCCAGCGGTCGGACCTCGCGAGCATCGTCCGGCTCGCCCAGGTCCTCAACACGGTCAACCTGCCCGCCGACGAGCGGGCGCTCGCGAAGATCATCGACCGGTCGGTGAGGAGCTTCACCGGCAAGATCCGCGACCCGCTCGAGCGGCACTACGTGTTCGTCGCCGAGGAGGCGCGCACCCGGCGCATCGTCGGGACCTCGATGGTCATCGCGCAGCACGGCACCCGCGAGTCGCCGTGCACCTTCTTCGACGTCTCGGAGCGCGAGCACTACTCCTCGACGCTCGACCGGCACTTCAAGCACCCGGTCCTGTCGATGGGCTACCACTTCGACGGCCCGACCGAGATCGGCGGCCTCGTCGTCCACCCCTCCGAGCGCGGCGGCGAGGACAAGCCCGGCAAGCAGCTCAGCTTCGTGCGCTTCCTCTACATGGCGATGTTCCAGGACCGCTTCCGCGAGACCGTGCTCGCGGAGCTGATGCCGCCGCTCACGAAGGACGGCCGCAGCGCGTTCTGGGAGGCGTTCGGGAAGCGCTTCACCGACCTCGACTACCAGACCGCCGACAAGAAGAGCCGCGAGAACAAGGAGTTCATCCAGCAGCTCTTCCCGGGCGTGGACGTCTACGCGACGCTCTTCCCGCCCGGCGTGCAGAAGCACCTCGGCGCGGTCGGGCCCGCGAGCGAGCCGGTGAAGCACATGCTCGAGAAGATCGGCTTCTCGTACGTGCACCGCATCGACCCGTTCGACGGCGGCCCGCACTACGAGGCGAAGCTCGCCGAGGTCTCGCTCGTGCGCCGCCACCGCAAGGTGAAGCTCGCCGCGGCGCCGCTCGACCGCGACGCGGAGGAGTGGCTCGTGGGCGTGGCCCGCCCCGGCGCGCGGGTGCGCTTCCGGGCGGTGCGGACGCCGGCGCGCGTCGAGGGCGAGGCGGTCCGGCTGCCGGCGAAGGCGCGCGAGCGGCTCGCGGTGGAGCCGGGCGAGCGGCTCAGCCTGGTGCCGTTCGACTGAGGCTGCCGCCGATCGGTCAGCCGGGCGCCGTCCGCCCCGTCCCGAGCAGCGTCCGGTAGCCGACGCCCGGGTGCAGCCCGGCCCACACCACCGCCTCGTCCGGCGCGAACGCCACCTCGCGCGCGAGCGCCGGCCGGGCGATCCGATCCATCCGGAACATCCTGGGCTCGCCCTTCGCGACGTCGCGCGCGAGCACGTACCAGACCGGCGGCTCCACGAGGAGGCCGTGCGGCTCCACGAGCCGCGCGCTCGCCACGCCGTTCCTGTCCACGTAGTCGAACCGCAGCCCGGCGCCGGCGGTGAACGCCTCCTCGAACAGGCGCAGCAGCTCACCCGGAGGCCGGCTCGCGCCCTCGCGCGTGCGCGCGCTCGCCGGGTTCCCCACCACCACGCGCCGGCAGAGCGCCCGGAGCTCCCGGGCGCGCGGCCGCGGCAGGCTCGCGAGCAGCTTCGCGAGGGCCGACTCCGCGGCGCCCGCCCACGGGAGGTCGCTCGCCGCCCTCGAGAGCCGCGCCGCGAGCCAGAGCGTGACGACCTCCGCGAGCGACAGGTGCACCGCGGTGACGCCGCGCTCGCCCAGGAGCCGCACGCCGCCGCCCGGCCCGCCCTCCCCGGCGATGGGCAGCCCGCGCCGCCTCAGCGCCGCGAGGTCGCGCCTGAGCGTGCGCTCGCCCACCCCGAGGTCGGCCGCGAGCCGCTCGACCGTGGTGACCTCCACGGCGCGGAGCCGCTCCACGAGGTCGAGGAGCCGCTCGCCGCGCCCGGTGCGTCCCCGTCGCCGCGCCCGCGGGACCATCGGCGACGAGCCTACCCCGGCCCCGGCAGGGCCGCCCGCGAGATCCATGACAGCACCTGACAGGGTGGCCGGGAGACTCGTGCGTGAGCCTCACGACGGCGGCCCGCGCGGCCGCGAAGGAGCCAGGCATGGAGAAGGTGCAGCGGTGGGCCCTCGGCGCAGGCCTCGCGGCCGGCGCGCTCGACGCGGGGCTGGTCGCGGTCGCGGATCCCGGGGCGGGCGCGCTCGTGGGGGTTCAGTCGTTCGTCGCCTGGGCGGGGATCGGCTGGGCCGCGGTCGCGACCCGGGGCGCGCTCTCCCCGGTCCCCCACGCGCTCCTCGTCACCTTCGCCCTCGACCTCCCCTGGGTCCTCGCGCTCGGCCCGGGCGCGGGCCACCCCGAGCACGTGCCGCCGCTCGCAGGGATGGCGGCGCTCGTCGGGCTCGGGCTGGGCTGGGCGCGGCGGCGCGCGCTCCGCTAGCGCACCGGCGGCGGCGTCCCGAGCCGCCTCTTCTCCTGGCGCGCCTGGTACCGCACCGACGACCAGAGCGACAGGCCGATGAGCACCGCGCCCACGAGGCCGGTGACGACCTCGGGCACCTCCACCACCACGCCGGCGAACATCAGGATCGCGAGCGCGCCGATGGCCCAGAAGGCGCCGTGCTCGAGGTACCGGAACGAGTCGAACGCCTCGCGCTCGACGAGCATGACGGTCAGGCTGCGCACGAACATCGCGCCGATGCCGAGGCCGATGGTGATGACGAGGAGGTCGTTCGTGAGCGCGAAGGCGCCGATCACGCCGTCGAACGAGAAGCTCGCGTCGAGCACCTCGAGGTAGAGGAAGCTGGCGAAGCCGGCCCGGACCACGTTCCCGGCGTTCTCGGAGAACTGCTCCATGATCGCGCCGAAGCCGTCGACCGCGATGTAGGTGACCACCCCGAGCACGCCAGCCGCGAGGAAGGCGTGGTCCTCGGCTTCCCCGACGTACTGCGAGAAGACGAGCACCACCACCAGCATCAGCCCGAGCTCGACCGCGCGGATCCGGCCGAGCCTCGCGAGCCGCCGTTCGAGCCAGCGGATCCAGTGGACGTCCTTCTCGGAGTTGAAGAAGAACCGCAGGCAGACGAGGCCGAGGAAGGTGCCGCCGAACGCGCCGAGGAGGTGGTGGGCGGAGCCGAGGATCCGCGCGTACTCCGGGGGATCGACGAGCGCGAGGCGGAGGGCCTCCGCCGGGCTCATGCTCGCGACGGTGCTCACCACGAGGAGCGGGAACACGAGGCGCATCCCGAAGACCGCGATCGCGATGCCCCAGGTGAGGAAGCGGTGGCGCCAGACCGGCGTCATCGTCTTCAGGACCGTGGCGTTGACGACCGCGTTGTCGAAGGAGATCGAGATCTCGAGGACCGCGAGCACCGCCACGATGAACACCGTCGCGCCGACGCCGGCCCAGCCACGCCCCTGGTTCCAGCCGAGCCAGGCGCCGAGCGCGAGGCCGGCGACCGTGACGGCGAGCGAGCCCTGGAAGTGACGGAGGGTGCCGCGCATGAGGGCGCGGATGTTACCCCAGCGCCGGCGCCTTCGGGGGAGGGGCCGATGAGATCGTGCGCGACCCGCCGTCCGAGGATCACGAACCGATGTCAAGGAGGCCGCCGATGACCGCCCTGCCCGCCCCGAGGCTGCTCTTCCTCAACCTGCCCGTGAAGGACCTCGCCCGCTCGAAGGCCTTCTTCGGGGCGCTCGGCTTCGCCTTCGAGCCGCGCTTCACCGACGGGAAGGCGGCCTGCATGATCGTGTCCCCGCAGGCGTTCGTGATGCTGCTCTCGGAGCCCTTCTTCCGCACCTTCACGAACCGCCCGGTGGGCGACCCGGCCCGCGAGACCGCCGCGCTCTACGCGCTCTCGTGCGAGAGCCGGGCGGAGGTGGACGACCTCGTGCGGCGCGCCATCGCGAGCGGGGGCGGCCACGCGATGGACCCGGTTGACCATGGGTCCATGTACGGCTGGAGCTTCCTCGACCCCGACGGCCACCACTGGGAGGTGATGTGGATGGACCCGGCGCGCGCCCGAGGTTAGAGGAGTGGCGCCATGATCCAGCCCGGCCCCGCCCGCACCGCCTTCGCCCCGAGCCTCCTCGACGCGTCCGGCACCCCTTCGGTCGCGACGATGGTCATGATGTCCCACCTCGGCATGCGCCGGGACCTCGCGCTCTTCGCCCGCGCGCTCGCCGCGCTCACGCTCGCCGACGGCCCGCGCGGCGCGGCCCTCGCGGAGGAGTGGGGCAAGTTCCACCAGACGCTGCACGGCCACCACATGGCCGAGGACGCGGGCCTCTTCCCGATGCTGCTCTCGCGGGCGCCCGGCCTCGCGCCCGCCATCACGAACCTCTCCATCGACCACCGCGCCATGGACCCGCTCCTCGCGCGCGGGGACGCCGCCTTCCCGCGCCTGCCCGCGCCGGACGCGCGCGCCGAGGCGGAGGCGGTCGTCGCGGAGCTCCGCCGTCTCCTCGACGCGCACCTCGCCGCCGAGGAGGCCTCGATCATCCCGGAGCTCCGGGCGGACACCTCGCTCGAGATGCCCATCCCCGGCGAGGCGGAGCTCGCGATGTACGCCGAGGGCTTCGCCTGGAGCTCGCAGGGCGTCGCGGACGAGGTGCTCGAGAAGGTCTACGCCGGGCTCCCCGCCCCGCTCCGCGAGCGGCTGCCGGCGGCGCGCGAGGCGTTCCGCGCCCGGCAGGCCCGCGCGTTCGGCGCGGCGTGGGAGGGCGCGTCGCGGACGGCGGTGCCTTAGGCCCGGCCGCCGCTCAGGGGCATGCTCCCGTCGTCAGCACGAGATTGCCCGAGACGTCCACGTTCCCGACGGACGAGCTCGATGCGTTGAATTTCGAGGTCACGACGTCGACGCCATCGGGGGGCGTGGTCAACCCGAACGCCGCGCCCGTGCACGCACAGGACTGGAGGTTCGTATCGCAGGCCTGGCAGCGGCTCAGAGGCGAGTGATCCCAGTAGTTGTTCGGTGCGAGCAACGGCAACCCGCTCTGGTTCCACACGTCGCCACCCTGTCCGGCGAGCGCGCAGAGGCCGGCCCCGGAGCGGGCGTTGCAGGCGAGTGTGTTGGGGTGGCTCCTTGCACCCGATAGGTCCCTTCCCGTCAGATCGATGAGCTGGGAACCCGGCGCCGATGACTCGAGCAGGCTCGACTGGTAGACGCCCCACTGGTTACGAAGGAATGCGGTCCTGAAGACCCGGGCCGTCCCGACCTCTGCGTACAAGCCGGCGCACCCACTGTCGGTCACATAGGAGTCGATGAAGGTACCACCCGCCTCCGAGCCGATCGTGACGATGGGAGCATTCACCGCAAGGGCTCCATTCTGGCGCAGCGATACGCCGTCTACGCCGGCGCACCTGGCGTGCAGCACGGACACATAGATGTCGGCGTTGCCCTCGGCGTAGATCCCGAACTGGAAGGGCCGCGGTGTCGTACACGCTCCCGTCTCAGGACCGAGGATCAGCGCAGGACTGACGAGAGGCGTCGGGTGCTGACCGACCACACAGTTGGTGCTGGCGTAGAGCAACCGGTTGCCCGCGCTTTCGAGCGCGAGTCTTCCTTGAGCCGTGCTTGCGCGGGTCAGGATACGTGACGTCAAGATCGAGTTCGTCTCGGACCGGCAGACGACGGCATCCGTCACCGCGCGGCGAATCGTCACCGTGCCTCCGACACCAATCCGAAGCTCCCCTCCATCCACAACGATGCCCCGGTCCGTCCCGTCCACCGTGAAGTTGTTCGCGGGGAAGGCCACACCGCTGGCACCGACGTAGAGGCCTGCGGAGGCGCCTCCCGGAGCACCGCTCGCCCGTCGCCCGGCAGTGAGGTTGTAGAACGCGACCTCAACCGAATCGACGTCCACTCGAAAGACGTCCTTGCCAGGTGAACCGGGGAAGTAGACGGTGTCGTTCTGCGGACCCCAGATTGCGACGCCCCCCCCTATCCGGATGGGATAGGCCTCCGAATCGGACGCGTTCTTACTTGCATCCCCGACAACACTCACTGTGAATCCGCTCGCCGGGATGTTGGCCAGGGCCGTGCCCAACGTACGACAAGGCCCGCCGAGCGATCCCACCAGGCTCGACCGGCCGCAGCATGCGTTGTCGAGACCCATGCCCGCATCGACGTAGGCGGTGAGGGTTCCGTAGAAGCTCGAAACCGTGTACCCCGGACACGTCTCGCAGTTGCCCTGCCAGAAGGTCGTACCCGCCGGGCAGGCGCACTCACCATTCGTGCACGTGCCTTGCGGACTCACGCCGCAAGCCTGGCCCTCCTTCGCCGGATCGGGGCCGCCGGCCACGCAGACCTGCGCGCCGGTGGCGCACGAGTAGGCGCCGAGGCGGCACGGGTTCGAAGGCGCGCAGGCGCCGCCAGCGACGCAGCCCACGCAGCTCCCGCCGTTGCAGACCTGATCCTGGCCGCAGGTGGTTCCGTTCGGCTGGTTGCCGCTGGCCGAGCAGACCGGGCCGGTCGTGCAGGAGGTTGAGTAGGTCCGGCAGGCGATCGGGTTCTGCGGCGTGCATGCGGAGCCCGCCACGCAGTCCACGCAGGTGCCGGCGCTGCACACCTTGTTGGCGCCGCAGCCCGTACCGTCTGCCCTGTTCGCGCCGTCCTGGCAGACGACGGCGCCCGTGCTGCACGCAACGGTGCCGCTCCGGCAAGCGTTCGGGTTCGTCGAGCAGCTCGCGCCCGGGGTGCAGGAGATACAGCTGCCCGTCGGGCTGCAAACCTGGTTCGTCCCGCAGCTCGTTCCCGCGGCCACGTTCGCGCCTTGGTCCACGCAGACCGAGGTACCGCTCCCGCAGCTCGTGAGGCCGGTGTGGCACTTGTTGGTCGGGGTGCATGCCACCCCGGCCGTGCAGTCGCCGCAGACGCCTGCGCCGTTACAGACCTTGTTGGTGCCGCAGGACGTCCCCGGGGCGGCGTTCGCGAGCGTGTCGTTGCAGACCGGCAGCCCGGAGGCGCACGCGATCAAGCCCGCGTGGCAGGGCGCGGACTGCGGGGTGCACGGGGCATCCTTGGCGCAGAGGCCGCACGCGCCTTCGAAGCAGACCTGGTCCGTCCCGCAGGCGCTGCCATTCGCGAGGGACTCTCCGGTGTCGGTGCAGACCTGCTCGCCGCTCGCGCAGCTCGTCACGCCCTTGTGGCAGCGGTTCTGCCCTGGGCCGGAGAGCGCGCAGGTGAGCCCGGCGACGCAGGCCTTGCACGCGCCGTCCTTGCACACCGCGTTCGTGCCGCAAGGCGTCCCGTCGGGCTGGCTCGTCGACTGATCGGCACATGTTGCGGTCGCGCAGCGCGCGGCGCCGACGTGGCAGGGGTTCGACGTGGGCTGGCACGCGGCCCCTTCGGCGCACGTCACGCACGCGCCCGCGGCGCAGACCTTTCCGGGCGCGCACGTCGCCCCGTCGAGCGCCGCTCCGACCCGCTGACAGACCGGCGCGCCGGTGGCGCAAGAGATCGCGCCCGAGTCGCAGGCACCCATGCCCTCCGAGCACGCGGCGCCGGCCCGGCAGGCCTTGCACGCGCCGGCGGCATCGCAAACCTGATCCGGTCCGCAGGTCGAGCCCGCGGAGGCGAGCACTCCGGTGTCCACGCAGACGCCCGTTGCGCAGTTCATCGCGCCGAGGTGGCAGCGTGCCGTGTCGCCTGGGGGCTGGCAAGGCGCGCCGTCCACGCAGGCGAGGCAGCGGCCGTCCGAACAGATCTTGCTCGTACCGCAGACCCGGCCGTTCTCGACGGCGGCACCGCTATCGACGCAGGCGCGCGTTGGGCAGGAGACCCGGCCCTGGCGGCACGCCGAGTCGGGGTCGCTCGCCGAGACCTGGAGCGTGCAGGGATCCTCCTCGCAGGCCTTCGGCTCGTACTCGCCGGGGTCGAAGCGCAGCGAGCAGGCGCCGAGCGCGAGCAGCGCGAGGGGCATCAGGCGAGGGGCGCGCATGGTCACCACCGAGCGGAGAGGAAGGCACCTGCGAACGCGGGGGAGACCGAGGGCGCGAGGGTCAGCCCCGGGCGCGGCGAGCGTCCCCCGACGGAGGACCAGACGATGCCACCAACGGTTGCGGCGAGACCTGCGCCGAGGGCGAGGTCGCTCCCGAGGGCGAGCCGTCGTACGCGGTCCGCCTGGCCCGGGTAATAGCTGTCGTACTCGCTCGGCGTGAGCTTGCTTCTCTGGGCCTTGATCTCCTCGTACTCGCGGTTCGTGAGCACCGCGAGCACCGTGCCGCCGGCAATCGCGAGGACGCCCGCCCCGATGAGCAGCTTCGGCCCGACCGGTTCCTGCCGCACCGGAAGTGGGATCACCCGTGGCGGCGCCTTGGAGGTCGCGGGTCTTCCATCTGGTTTCGCCTCCCCGAGCGCGGTTGGACCCGAGGGCGCCCGCGCAGCCCCGGGTGGCCTCGCCACCTCGGGGGCCTGCGCGACAGGAGGCGGCGGCACAAGGCCTGCCCCGTCGGGCGCGCGCGTCGGGAGAACCGGCTGAGGCCCGAGGCCGAGCTGGAACAGCACCGAGCGGGCCGCGAACTGTGCCGCCCCCACGAGCTCGGCCTCGGTGTCGCTGAAGACCGCAGCACGCGCCGTCACCACGGCCTGTTTCGTGTCCACGAGGATGACCGAGAAGCGGAAGAGCTTCCCGATCACTCCGACCTGCGCGAGGAGCACGTACTCGACGCCGAGCGCGCCGCCCACCTCCGCGATGCAGGCCTGATCCTCGCTCGTGCAGCCCAGGAGTCGCTTCTCGTTCTCGAACCCGATGAGCGCGCCCACCTCGGCCGACGAGATGACCCTTAGCTCCTTCACCACAGCGAGCTCGGTCGTGACGATCTCGGTGAGAATCTTGGCCGTCCCCTCTTTCACATCCTGGATGACGCGGACCTCGGCGACCGCGATCTTCTTCTTGGGCGCGGCCAGCGCCGGCCACACGAACGCCAGCGCAACCAGGATGCTCCCGATGCGGTATGGCATGAGGCCCCCTGAAGTGCTGGCTACCGTCCGCTCAGCAGACGATCCACCCGTGAGGTTAGGCGGCGTTCTCGCGCTGGTTTGTCGGCTGTTCGGACGACCGGCGGCGGACGGCGGGGCGCGCGGCCCGGGACAGGCCGCCGGTCACTGCGAGGTAAGGGGCTTCACGGGCGCATCAACGCCGTCGCGAGCTCCGCCCGTCCGTGTACCCCCAGCTTCGTGTAGACCCGGCGGAGGTGTGTCCGGACTGTGGATTCGCTGACGGCGAGTTGCGTCGCGATGTTCAGGACCGAGAACCCCTCCGAGGCCATCCTCGCGACCTTCGCCTCGACCGCACCGAGGCCCGGCACCGAGGTGGACGACGCCTCGCCCGGGACGAAGGCCAACGCCGGCACCAGCGCCACGAGGAGGCGCCGCTCGCCCAGCTCGGCGAACTCGCGCAGCGCAGCGCGCTCGCCCGCGCCGAGCAGCCCGTGGCGGCGCAGCGCCCCCTCGAGGTCGAAGGTCCTGTTAGCGAGACGAGCGCGCGCAGCGCGCCGGATGACCTCCAACGAACCGCTCGTGCCCATCGCGCTGGCCCCGGACCTGAACGCCTCGACCTCCAGGCGGACGCGCGCCTCGTGGCTCGCCCAGGCGAGCGTGCCGGCAGCGTCGAACAGGAACGCTGGATAGGGGAAGCCGCGGCTGACGGCGTCGAGCGTTGCCGTGAGCTCGGCCCGTCCCAGGGCCGCGAGCCCGAAGACGGCGCGTTCCGCCACCACCCGGGCGTCCTCGAACCGGCGCAGGTCCTCCGGTGTGAACGCCCCCTCCTTCCTGGACCGGACGAGGTGGAGGTAGCCCACCGGGATCCCGCCGTGCCAGAGCGGCGCGAGCACCTGTTCTTCCACCCTGAACGGCCTCCAGTAGTCCTGCACGAGCGAGGTATTCTCGATCCTCTTCCGGTCATACTTCAGGTAGCCATCGAAGGCGTGTGGCTCCGCGATCGCCGACACGAGCCCCCCGAGGTCGCGCTCGACCGCGAGCAGGATCTCCGGGAACACCCTGAGGATCTGTTCGGCCGGGAACTCCTCGCTGGCAATGAAAAGGAAGGGCTGCTCGGCGACCCCCGGGATCGTGAGCGCGCAGCCGAACGTCTCGTGGGGGATCTCGACCTTGCACGCCTGGGCCACCGCCTCGGCGATCTGCCGCGGGCTCGTGGCGTCGACGAGGCGTTCGGCGAGCTCAAGCATGGCCGCCCCCGCCCTTCATGAGCGCCGAGGCGAGCTCCGCACGCCCGTGCACGCCGAGCTTCACGTATACCCTGCGCAGGTGCGTCCGGGCCGTGGACTCGCTCACCCCGAGCCGCGTCGCGATGTTGAGGATCGTGAAGCCCTCGGCGGCGAGGCGCGCCACCTTCGACTCGACTGCGCCGAGCCCGGGGACAGGGCGGGCCTCGTCGGGTCTCGGTTCGCAAGGGAGGCTCGCCATGGCAGGCACGAGCGCGAGCAGGAGCCGCGAGCCGCCGTCCTCGCCGAACCGCCGCACCGCGAGGCGCTCCCCTCGCCGGAGGACGCCGGCGAGCCGCAGCGGTGTCTCGACGTCGGCGGCGGGATCGCTCCCGAGCGCCCGTGCGTGCTGACCGAGCGCCGCGAGGGCGGCGGCGTTCCGCACGAGCAGCCCGCCGCCGAGCCGGGCCGTCTCGAGCTCGAGCCGCACCGCCCCCTCGTCGCTCATCCACAGCAGGTCACCCGCGCTCCCGAACAGGAACGCCGGATACGGGAATGCCTGCGCCAGGAAGTCGAGCGTCTGCGTGAGGCCTCCTTGCCCGAGGGCGACCACCCCCTCCACGCTACGCTCGGCCTGTCGCCTGATCTCCTCGAGCGCCCGGAGCTCCTCGGGCGTGAACCTGGGCTCCATCCGGGACCTCACCAGTACGAAGTAGCCTACGGGTGAACCTCCGTTCCAAAGCGGAGCGATGAGCTGGCGGTCGCAACGGGCCGGTCGCCAGTGGTCGACGACGACCTCGGTGTTCCCGTACTTCTCGAGCGGGAACTTCGTGTAGCCGTCGTAGGCATGCGGCTCACGGATGGCGTTCATGAGCCCGCCCAGGTCTCGCTCGATCGCGTGGAGGTTCTCGCCGAACTTGCGAGCGAAGAACGCAGGCGGGAACTCACGACTCCGGATGACGAGGACCGGAGTCTCGGTGACCCGCGGCTCCATCACCGCGTACGCGAACTGACCGTGCGGCACGAGCCGCTCGCTCGCGTCTGCGGTGAAATCGCCGATCGAGTGCAGGTCGGTGGCAGAGTTCAGCTGTTCAGCGAACTCGCGCATGCGGGCCCCCCGTCAACCCAGCGCGGCGCCCGGCAGGCTTCGGTGAGCCCCGAGCCCGGTCCCGGTCTGTCGCCGCCATGCGATCTGGACAGTCGAGGGAGCCGTATTCGACTGATGACCGCGACCCTCGTGGGGTCGCGGCCTAGGGCCGGAGGAAGGGGCAGGGCGCGCTGCCACTACCTCGCCTAGCTCATTGACGAGAGAGGTGGAGAGGAGCCCTGAAAGTGATCTGCGGGCGGGTCAGGTAAATGGGTGTCCCCGTCATGACGCGAACGGTCGTGGGCGCACCGATGTTGGTGCATCCGTCCCCCCAGACCAGGAAGGACTGAGCCTGAAAGTCGGCCGATACGCTGTTGTCCTCGTACGCGATCCACACACGGGTGGATACCTGGATCACGCTCCTCGGCAACAGGTCTGGATTCGCGAGATACCCGCCGCTCGCGCCCTGGCAATCGGGCAAGGAGTACATCTCCATCCCGTATCGCATCGGATAGAGAATCGTCATGTCGTTCCATGACAGCGCCCAGAGAAACCCGGAGTCGTCGATGTAGCGATCGGCCCCGGCGCCCTCTCGGTTGATGAGTGGCCCGACGAACACGCCGTTCGCGTCTCTCCACACGACGCCCGGCCCCTGCGGCCCCGGTACGCCCGCAACACCCTGGTCACCCTGTGGCCCCTGGGGCCCGACCGGCCCCATCGGTCCGGCCGTTCCAGGCGGTCCGGGCAGCCCGTCGACCCCGTTCACTCCGGGGAGACCACTCGGACCCTGTGGCCCCGTGGGCCCCGGAGGGCCCTGCGCGCCCGCCACGCCCTGCGGCCCGGTCGGACCCGCCGGGCCGGGAAGGCCGTCGACCCCATTCACGCCCGGGAAACCCATCGGTCCCTGGGGCCCGGCGGCACCGGGCGGCCCCTGAGGCCCGGCCAGACCGGTAGCACCCGCGGGGCCAGGGATACCCTGCGGCCCAGCCGGTCCTGCTACGCCCGCCGGCCCTGCGGGCCCCTGCGGGCCGGCCGGCCCCACCGCGCCGATCGTGACGTCCGCCGACGTGGACTGCCCGTTCGCACGCGCGAGTCTCAAGAGGTACGTCCCCGCCGACACGCCTGCCGGAAGGGTCGCGACGACCTGCGTCGCCGACCACGACGTGACGGCGAGGCTCGTTGCCCCGAGCACGAGGGTTCCCGTGTTGGCGCCGAACGTGCTCCCGGTCACGGTCAGCGACGACGCGGACGTGTTCACCACCACCTTCTGGATCGTCTGCGCCTCGACCCCGGACGGCACACCTCCGAGCAAGAGAAGAGAAGCGGAAATTGCGATCATCGGCCTCAGGTCCATCGGCATGCGACACCTCCTTGCCGAGGCTGGTAGCGGCCCGATGACTCGAGGTTTGTCGGCAGAACGGACGACGGGCGCGCGGCGCGACCGGAGCGGTCGGGGCGTCAGATCCGCTGGAGCGTCGCGAGCCAGGCCTTCGCGTTGCCCTCGGGCCGGTTCGCCTCGAACTCCGCCTTCTCGACGCGCACCAGCGCGAACAGCGAGCGGAAGGTCGCGCGGATGTCGTACTCCTCCACGCGGCGCGGCCCGGGGCCGGGCGGCTCCTCGTCCGAGAAGCACAGGATGTGGAGCACGCTCCCGGGCCCCAGCGCCTCGGTGAGCTCCATCGCGTAGGGCCGGCGCTGCTCGTTCTCGAGCGTGTGGAAGAAGCCGACGTCGATGGCGGTCTCGAAGCGCCAGCGCAGCTTCGAGAGGCGGAGGGCGTCGTGGACGCGGAAGGTCGCCGAGAGCCCGCGCGCGGCGGCCTTCTGCTGCGCGGTCGCGATCGCGGTCTGGGAGAGGTCGATGCCGAGGACCGGGCGGCCGAGCGCCGCGAGGTGGAGCGCGTTCTCGCCCGTGCCGCAGCCGACGTCGAGCACGGTGCCGCGGATCTCGCCCGCCTCGGCGAGCCGCACGATGGCGCCCTGCGGGCGCCCGATGTCCCAGGGCGCGCCGCCCGCCTGGTAGGCCTGCTCGAACCGGTCGTCTGCCATGCCCGCTCTTCTTGCCCGGACCGGGCCGCCGGCGCAAGATGCGCCCTCCATGCCCTTCGAGCCCGCCTTCGTCCGCGATCTCGACGCCTTCCACCGGGAGCTCGCGCAGGTGCGCACGCTCCCGCAGTGGGCCGGCTTCAAGGCGCGCTGGTTCGCGGACATGCCCTGGCCGCGCCGGAAGCCCGAGGAGCTCGCGGCCCTCGAGGCGACCCCGCCGGTGACCGTCAACGGCCGCACGTTCCACCGCGGGGTCATGCTCGACGACGTCACCCCGCAGGCCCGCTACGAGTACATGGCCTCCATGCAGGCGGCCTTCGCGGTGGTCTTCCCTGCGGCCGACGACCAGCCCGGCGCGAACGGGGCGCCGGTCCGCTTCGCCTGCCCGGCCTGCGAGCTCTGGACGGACGATCCCGGGGACCCCGCCTGCCCCCAGTGCGGCCGCACCCTCCTCAGGCTGCGCACCCTGGGCAAGCCGGGGTAGAACCTCCGGCGCCGGCCGACCGGCGCCGTTCAAGGACAGGCTTCCAGCACATGACGATCCTCGCCCACGAGAGCGCCCGCCGGCGCACCTTCGCGATCATCTCGCACCCCGACGCGGGCAAGACGACGCTCACCGAGAAGCTGCTCCTCTACGGCGGCGTCATCCAGCTCGCCGGGGCGGTGAAGGCGAAGCGCGGCCGCGCCTCGGCGGTGTCGGACTGGATGGAGATGGAGCGCGAGCGCGGCATCTCCATCACCACCTCGGTGCTGCAGTTCCCCTACCGCGGGCTGCAGATGAACCTCCTCGACACGCCCGGCCACGCCGACTTCTCGGAGGACACCTACCGCACGCTGCACGCGGTGGACGGCGCGGTGATGCTGCTCGACTCGGCGAAGGGCGTCGAGGCGCAGACGAAGAAGCTCTTCCGGGTCTGCAAGCACCGGGCGATCCCGATCTTCACCTTCGTGAACAAGCTCGATCGCCCGGGCCGGGAGCCGTTCGAGCTCATCGGCGAGGTGGAGAGCGTGCTCGGGATCGGCGTCTACCCGATCACCTGGCCGATCTTCCGCGACCACGTCTTCCGCGGCGTCTACCACCGGGTCGCGAAGCGCGTGTACCTCTTCGACGCCGCCCACGCCTCGTCCTCGTCGGGCGTCGGCGCCGAGCGCCCGCCGGTGGAGGTCACCGGCATCGACGACCCGCTCGTGCTCGAGGAGCTCGGCGAGAAGGGCGCGGCGCAGCTGCGCCACGACGCGGAGCTGCTCGAGCTCGCGGGCGACGCGTTCGACAGGGAGAAGTTCCTCCGCGGGGAGCTCTCGCCGATGTTCTTCGGCTCGGCGGTGAACAACTTCGGCCTCGAGGCGTTCCTCGAGACCTTCGCCGACCTGCAGCCGCCGCCGCGGGCGCGGGAGAGCGACCAGGGCCCGATCGAGCCCACCCGCGACGAGTTCTCCGGGTTCGTGTTCAAGATCCAGGCGAACATGGACAAGGCCCACCGCGACCGGGTCGCGTTCGTCCGCATCTGCTCGGGCAAGATGACGCGCGGCATGAAGGTGCTCCACGTCCGGTCCGGCAAGGAGGTGCGGCTCGCGAACCCGACCCAGTTCCTCGCCCGTGAGCGGAACGTGGTCGATGACGCCTGGGCCGGAGACGTGGTGGGTGTGTTCGACCCGGGGACCTACGAGATCGGCGACACGCTCACCGGCGGCTCGCGCTTCAGCTACGAGGGCATCCCGAGCTTCGCCCCGGAGCGCTTCGGCCGGCTGCTCCTCAAGGATCCGCTCCGGCGCAAGCAGTTCGCCTCCGGCATCGAGCAGCTCGCGAAGGAGGGCACCATCCAGCTCTACCGGCCGCCCGCGGGGCGGGCCGGAGACCTCGTGCTGGGCGCGCTGGGCCAGCTGCAGTTCGAGGTGGCGAAGTACCGCCTCGAGGCCGAGTACGGGGTGGACGTGATCCTCGAGCCCGTCCCCTGGCAGCTCGCGCGCTGGATCCAGCGCGCCGACGGCGGACCGGTGGACCTCGACGCGCTCGGCAGCGCCGTGGAGGGCCACGTGGTCCTCGACGTGCGCGACCGGGTGGTGGTGCTCTTCGACCGCGAGTGGGCGCTCCGCACCGCCGAGCGACTTCACCCGGAGTACAGCTACCTCGAGTCGGCCGTCGGCGTGGTCGTGCGCACCTCCGCCTGAACGGGGCTCGGGCAGGTCCCTGTGCACCCGTGCGCAGCGTCGAACGGTCCCGAGACCCGGGCTCGGTGATCGACGACGGGTACGCTGGTCATTTCGCCGAGATATACGCGGAAACCGCCGTCGTTCCGGCCCCGGGCATAGGATGCCTGCGTGGCCGGGAACTTCGATCCCCTCCGCGTGCTCGAGGCCGCGTACGCGATCGAGCCCGACGACCGCGCGTGGCTCCTCGCGATCGCCGAGGCGTTCGCGCCGCTCGCGCGGGGACCCGGTGTCCTCGCGGCGTCCTTCAAGATCGAGGCGGGGCGGATGGTCGCCGGCGTCGTGGCCGGCTCCGGGGCCCTGCGCGCCGCGCCGGTGGACGACATCGTGGCCTTCTGGGACGCCTCGCCGCCCGAGGCCCTCCGCGCGTGGTTCGAGCCGGTCCCGCCGGTGGACACGATGCTCGCCCGGCTGCGCCGGACCCGCGCCTCGCGCGACGAGAGCCCCGCCCGGTTCTCCGACATGGTCGGCGCGAAGGACGTGCTCGCGGTCCTCGGGCTCGACCCCGCCGGCAACGGCGTCCACGTCTCCCTGCCCTCGCCGGTCCCCGTCCGCCTCTCGCCACGCGCCCAGCACCGGCTCGGCCTCGTCTCCGCCCACCTCGCCGCCGCGCGCCGGCTGCGCGCCGCGGCCGGCCTGGGCGCCGAGGCGGTGCTCGATCCATCCGGCCGCGTCCAGCACGCCGAGGGCGAGGCCCGCGCCCCGGGCGCGCGCGAGGGGCTCGCGGCCGCGGTGGTCCGCGCCGAGCGAGCCCGCGGGCGGCTCCGGCGCGAGGAGCCGGACGCGGCGCTCGCGCTCTGGCGCGGCCTCGTGGACGGCCGCTGGTCGCTCGTCGACCACGTCGAGGCCGACGGACGCCGGGTGATCCTCGCGCGCCGGAACCCCACCGGCGTCCGCGATCCGCGCGCGCTCACGGCGCGCGAGCGCGACGTCCTCGCCCACGTCGCGCAGGGCCACGGCAACAAGCACGTCGCCTACGCGCTCGGGCTCTCGGCGACCACGGTGGCGACGCACCTGCGCCGCGCGCTCTCGAAGCTGGGCCTGCGCACGCGCCGCGACGCCATCCGCCTCTTCGAGGCGGCCGCCGAGGGGCGCCCTTGAGCGCCCGCTTCGATCCTCTCGCGGCGATCGAGGCTGCCTACGCGGCCCCCGCCGAGGACGAGGCGTGGCTCCGGGGGGTCGCCGAGGCCTTCCGGCCGCTCGCGCACGGCATGGGCGTCACCGTGGTGAGCTTCGACCTCGAGGGCTGGCGCCCGGTGAAGGTCGCGGGCGCGACGCTGGACCAGCCGCCGGGCCTCATCGACCGCATGCAGGCGCTCTGGGACGGCCTGCCCCAGGAGACGCTCCGCGCCTGGTTCGAGCCGGTGCCGCCCGTCGACACCCAGCTCCTGCGGATCCGCCGCCGCCGGGCCCCCACCGCCGACACGCCCGTCGAGCTCTCGCGCGCGATGGGGATCAAGGACGTCCTCGGCGTGATGGGGCTCGACCCCACCGGCCACGCCGTCCAGGTCACGTTGCCCTCGCCGGCCCCGGTCCGCCTCTCGCCCAGGCTCGCGCACCGGCTCTCGCTCGTCGCGGCCCACCTCGCCGCCGCGCGGCGCCTGCGCTCGTACGCGGCCGGCCCGGCGCCCGCGCCCGACGCGGTGATCGATCCCTCCGGCAAGATCGCCCACGCGGAGCGCGAGGCGAAGGGGAAGGACGCCCGGGCGAACCTCGCGAACGCGGTGCTGCGGCTCGAGCGCGCGCGGGGCCGGCTGCGCCGGACCGAGCCGGACGGGGCGCTCGAGCTGTGGCAGGGGCTGGTGGACGGGCGCTGGTCGCTCGTCGACCACGCCGAGGCCGACGGCCGCCGCGTCGTGCTGGCGCGCCACAACGCGCCCGGCGTGCGCGATCCGCGGGCGCTCACCGCGCGGGAGCGCGACGTCCTCGCCTACGTGGCCCAGGGCCACGGCAACAAGTACGTCGGCTACGCGCTCGGCCTGTCCACGACCACCGTGGCGACCCACCTCCGCCGGGCGCTCCGGAAGCTCGGGCTCACGACCCGCCGCGACGCGATCGCACTCTTCGAGGCCGCCGTCCGTACCGGGCGGCCCTGAGCGGGCCACCCGGGCTGGCGAGCCACCCGCCTGTCGGGTTAGGTTCCCGCCCGCGTGTCGGAATCTCGAGGGCGTCCCGGCCACGGCACCCCGGCGCTCGCCTACTGCCTGCTCCACGTCCCGCTGTACCTGGCGCTCTTCGCGCCGGCGATCGCGGACGCGGTGCGCCTCACGCCGGAGCCGTTCCGCCCGGCGGTCTGGCCGATCTTCGTGCCGGGCGCGATCTTCCTCGCCCTGGCCGCGTGGGCGCTCTCCCTGCCTCTCGCCCCCTTCCCGCGCCTGTACCGCGTCGCCGCCCCGGCCCTCGCCGGCCTCTTCACGGTGGGGATCCTGCTCGACGCGCGCGTCTACGAGGCGACCCGCTTCCACCTGAACGGGTTCTTCCTGCGCGTCGCCCTGCAGCCGAACGCGCTCGCCGAGGTCGGCATCCCCGGGAGCGTGGTCGCCGGGTTCCTCGCCACCGCGGCCGCGATCGTCGTCGCCGAGGTGGTCGTGGGAGCGTGGTTCCTCCGCCGCTTCGCGCGGCCCGCGGGCCGCCCGTGGCGGCTCGCGCTCGCGCTCGTGCTGCTCGTCGCGGCGGAGCGCGTCTACGGCGCGGTGCTGGTGGTCTTCGGCGGGCAGGCCGTCGCGGAGGCGTCACAGACCTTGCCGCTGCAGGTCCCGCTGTCGATGCAGAAGCTCGTCATGCGCGCGCTCGGGCGATCCGTGAAGGACCCGTACGCCGACGAGCGCGCCTCGAAGCGCCTGCCGCCCCTCCTGCCGGTCGAGCAGGTGAAGATCACCCGCACGCCGGACGTGGTGCTGGCGCTCGCGGAGAGCCTCCCGGCGACGCACTTCGACGCCGCGACCATGCCGAGGATGTGGGCGCGCTCGGAGCAGGGCTCGCGCTTCGACCTGCACGTCGCGGCGGCCTCCGGCACGAACCACACGGTCTTCTCGATCGTCTACGGGCTCCAGGCGACGAAGCTGTCCGCCACCGTCGGCTCCGGGCGCCGGCCGCTCCTCTTCGAGGCGCTCGCGCACGCCGGCTACGACGTCCAGGTCCTCTCCTCGTCCTGCGTGGACTGGATGGACCTCAAGACGACCGTGTTCGCGAGCGTGCCGGTCGAGACCTGGTGCGACGACGCGCCCGACCGCGACGCGCTCCTGCTCGCCCGCGCGCACGAGCTCATCCAGCGCTCGGACCCCTCGCGGCCCTACTTCCTGTTCGTCTTCCTCTACGGCACCCACTTCAAGTACGTCCGCGACGCCGAGGACGTGGTCCACGTGCCGGAGTGGGACGGCCAGGGCGACTTCACCGGCTCGAAGGCGTCGTCCGAGGCCATCCGCAACCGCGCCCGCAACGCGGCGCACGCGCTCGACCGCAAGCTCGACGGGCTCCTCGCCGAGGTGGCCGAGCACCGGGGCCGCGAGCCGATCGTGCTCTTCACCGGCGACCACGGCGAGGAGTTCCGCGAGAAGGGGCACCTCGGCCACGGCTCCGACGTGACCCGCGAGCAGATCCAGGTCCCCGCCTTCATCGCGGGGCCGGGCATCCCGCGGGGCGTGCACGCCCTGCCCACCGGGCACGCCGACATCGCGCCGACCCTGCTGTCGCTCCTCGGCGACGAGAACCCGCCTTCGCGCTGGTCCGACGGGATCTCGATGCTGGACGTGGAGCGGTACCCGGACCGCTTCGTGCTCTCGACGGTCGGCTGGGAGCCCCGCCACGCGCTCGTGGGGCGGGACCTCAAGGTCCGCATGCTCGCGGGCGCCGGCTCGCAGATCACCGACCTCGACGACCGGCCGCTCGCCGACGGCGACGCGCTCGCCGGGCGGCGCGCCGCCGAGATCCTGCGGGCGCTGCGAGGTCCTGCGGGCGAGGGCGGCGCGGCCCCTGGCGGCCCTGCAGCGGGACCCGCCGGGGGCACGACGGTGCCCGCCGCTCAGGCCGGGGGCGGGAAGTAGACGTCGAGCAGCCCGTCGAGCCGCTGCACCAGCTCCGACTTGCACATGAACGCGTCGGCGCCGGCCGCCTCGGCCTCCGCCACCGACGTCGCGTCGTCGAGCAGGGAGACGTAGACGACCCGCGGCGCGGCGGGGAGCCGCTTCACCTGGCGGGTGGCCTCGAAGCCGTCCAGGAACGGCATCGAGGCGTCCATGATCACGAGGTCCGGGCGCAGCCAGGCGGTCTTCGCGACCGCCTCGTGGCCGTCGACCGCGAGGCCGGCGAGCTCGAGCCGCGGGTGGCCCTCGATCCAGGCCGCGAGGCTGCGGCGGAGATCCGCGTGGTCGTCGGCCACGAGGACGCGGACGCGCCTCCCGGGCTCCGTCGCCGGGGCGGCGGGCTCCATGCTCGGACCCTGGAGCGGGGCGTCCATGGCACCAACTTGGACACCTCACGCCCACCGAGCACTCGGGGAATTCCCCGGGGCGCGGCGACCCCGGGGACACCCGGGGGTCTCACCGGTCGGAGGAGACGAGCCCCGCCCGGATCGCGAGCCGTACGAGGCCCGGAACGTCCCGGATTCCCAGGCGCTCCATGAGCTGGGCGCGGTGGGTCTCGACCGTCTTCACGGACAGTCCGAGCTCGAAGGCGATCTCCTTCGTGGCCTGGCCCTCGGCGATCCGGCGGAGCACCTCGCGCTGGCGCGGGCTCAGGGTCTCGAGCGGGGAGGCCTTGCCCGAGGCGAGCAGCTCGTCGAGGGCGGGCCGCGAGATCCCAGGAGACAGGTAGGTGTCGCCGCGGGAGATGGCCTCGAGGGCGAGCGGCAGCTCGGAGACGGCCGCCTCCTTCACGAGGTAGCCGCGGGCGCCGGCGCGGAGCGCCTGGGCGACGTACGTCTCGGTGGCGTGCATCGAGAGCATGAGCACGCGCGTCTTCGGGGACTCCTTCGCGGCGCGCTCGGCGACCTCGACGCCGGTGAGCCCGGGCATCGAGAGGTCGAGCACGGCGACGTCCGGCTTGTGCTGCGAGATGGCGGCGAGCGCCTCGTCGCCGCGGCCGACGTCGCCCACCACGGTCACGCCCTCGATGGTCTCGAGCAGGGCCTTCAGGCCCGCCCGCACGAGGGTGTGGTCATCTGCCAGGAGCACGTTCACGTACGACCCTCCAGCGGCAGCCAGGCGCGCACCTCGGTGCCAGCGCCCACGGCCGACGCGATCTCCAGTCCACCGCCCATCATCTCGACACGTTCTCTCATGCCGAGCAACCCGATGTGATCTCCGCCCGCGCTGCGCGCGAGCGCGTCCTCGACGTCGAACCCGGCCCCGTCGTCCTTGACGGCGAGACGGAGCGTTCCATTCTCCCGGCTGAGCGCGACCTCGAGCGCGCGCGCGTGGGCGTGCCTGAGCGCGTTCGTGACCGCCTCCTGCACGACGCGGAAGCCCGCGATCTCGATCTCCGGGGCCAGCCTGCCGATCTCACCCTCCACCGCGAGCCGGGTGGACATTCCCGACCGCTTCCCGACGGCCTCGAGCCAGCCCTCGAGCGCGGGCCTGAGGCCCCGGTCGTCCAGCAGCGGCGGCCTGAGATCGAGCGAGAGGTTCCGCACCCGGGCGATGAGGCGATCGAGGAGCTGCACCGTGTCGGCGACGCCCTGCGGCGTGAAGGGGGCGCCGAAGGCTCCCGGCAGGGCCGGCTGCGGCGTGCGCCCGAGGAGCTGCAGGTTGATCTTCGCGGCGGTGAGCTCCTGCCCCATCTCGTCGTGCAGCTCGCGGGCGATCCAGCGGCGCTCGTCCTCGCGCACGGCCTCGAGGTGGATGGTCAGCTGCCGGAGGCGCTCGTAGGCCGCCTCGCGCTCCTCGCGCAGCGCCTCGAGCGCCGCGTTGCGCCTGCGCAGCCCGCGCAGGCGCCCGAGGTGGATCGAGGTCGCGAGCGCCACGAGCGCCACGAGCGCGGCGACCCGGAACGGCCAGGTCATCCAGAGCGGCGGAACGATGGTGAGCGCGAGGGTGGGCTCGGCGACGCTGTAGGCGCCGCGCGCGTCCCGCGCGCGCACCGAGAGGCGGTAGTTGCCCGGCGCGAGACCGGCGAAGGTGACCTCGCGCCGCGCGCCGAGCTCGACCCACGGCTCGCCGTCGCGGAGCCGGTACGCGTACCGGTGGCGGTGGCTCGCCCGGTAGTCGAGGACCGCCATCTCGACCGAGAGCCAGCGGCCATACGGCACCGAGAGCGCACCGAGCCGCCAGACCGGCACCGGGGCCGCCACCTCGCCGTCGGCGGTGCGGATGGAGGTGAGCGCGACGCGGGAGGGGCTGCGCCGCGGGAACGCGGTGCCGCGCGGGATCTCGAGGAGCCCGCGGCGGGTGCCGAAGATGAGGTTCGTGCGGCCGCGCGCGGCCGCGCCCGGGTTGAACTCGATCGAGCCGAGGACGTCGGCCGCGTCGAAGCTCACGAAGGTCACCGTCGCGGGGTCGAACCGCGAGAGGCCGGAGCGGGTCGCCACCCAGAGCGAGCCGTCGTCGTCCTCCACCACCGCGGTGACGTCGTCGTCGACCAGCCCCTCCCGCGAGGTGAAGTGCTCGAACCGGAGGTCGCCGGGGCCGCTCGACGCGTCCATCCGCACGAGGCCCGCCCCGGTGCCCACCCAGAGGCCGCCGTGCGCGTCGGCGAAGAGGCAGTTGACCGCGCCGCTCGCGAGCGAGCGTCGCCGGTCGCGCCCCACCGGGACCGCGGTCACGGTGCCCTTCTCCGGGTCGAGCGCGTGCAGCCCCTGGCGCGTGCCGACCCAGATCGTGCCGCGCGCGTCCTCGAGGAGCGCGGTCACGTAGCCGTCGGCGAGCCGCGCCGGCGGCGGGACGTCGGGCGCGAAGCGGGCCACGACCTTCCGGTGGCCGTCCTCGTCGAGCCGGACGAGCCCGTTGCCGCCGGTGCCCACCCACTTCCGCCCGGCGCGGTCGCCCAGCGTGACGGTCACGTAGCCCGCCGGGAGCGACGCGGGATCGGCGGGATCGTTCCTCAGCACCTCGACCTTGCCGCTCCCGGGGTCGTACCGCCACAGGCGATCCATCGCCCCGAGCCAGAGCCGCCCCTTCGCGCCCCGGCGGACGTGGAGCATCCCGGAGCCCTTCGTGCCGCGCTCGTACAGGTGGCGCACCGGGGCCTTGCCCGGCGGGTACTCGAGGAGGCCGCCGCCGAAGCTCGCCGCCCAGACGGTGCCGTCGGGCGCCTCGAGCACGGCGAGGAGATCGTCCTGCGCCGGGTCCGCGCCGGCCGCGCCGCCCTTCGTGCCCGGGGCGGGGGCCGGCCGCGCCGGCGCGAGCGGCAGCGCGCGGCCCGTCCGCGCGTGGGCGAGGCCGCCGCCGTAGGTCGCGACCCACAGCTCGTGGCCGTCGACCGCGAGCCCCACCACCTGGTCGCTCGGGAGCGCGGTCGCGGACGCGGCGCTCGGCAGGTGCGCGACGACCGGGCCGTCGCCGCCGGGCCCGAGCTCGATGAGCCCGCGGCCCATGGTGCCCACCCACAGCTCCCCGCCCTCGCCGAACACGATCGACGTGACGAGCACCTTGGGCGGCCCGGTCGGCGCGAGGTCGACGTGCACGAAGCTGCCGGGGTGCCCCTCCCAGCGGTCGAGGCCGTCGTGCGTGCCGAGCCAGGCGCGGCCCTTCCCATCCAGCGCGACCGCGAAGACGTCGTCGGAGGCGAGCGAGTCGGGCCGGCCCGGCTCGTGCCGGTGGAAGGTCCAGGCGCCGGCGGCGTCGCGCAGGGCGAGCCCGCTCCCGTACGACCCGACCCACACGCGGCCGCCCGGGTCCTCCGTCACCACCATCACCTGCCCGAAGCGCGGCGCGGGCCCGTCGCCGCGCAGCACGTGCTGGAAGGTCCCGGCGGCGGGATCGAGGAGATCGAGCCCGGCGTGCGTGCCGACCCAGAGCCGCCCGTCGCGGGAGGCCTCGATCGCGTAGACCGTGTCGTTGGAGAGGCTGTCCGCGTGCGCCTCGTCGTGGCGGAAGGTGCGGAAGCGCCAGGTGCCGCGGTGGAGCAGCGCGAGGCCGCCGCCGTTCGTCGCGACCCAGAGCCGGCCCGCCGCGTCCTCGTGCAGCGCGCGGATGCCGTTGCTCGGCAGCGACTCCGGGTCGTCGGCGTCGTGCTGGAAGACGCGCATCCCGTAGCCGTCGTAGAGCGCGAGGCCGTCGCGCGTGCCCACCCAGACGAAACCGTCGCGGTCGCGCAGCACCGCGGTCGCCGTCTCGCTGGGCAGGCCGTCGCCGACGCCCACACGCTCGAAGGCGAGCGGCGCCGTCGCCGCCGCGACGAGCGGCAGGACCGAGAGGAGGATGGCTCCGAGAAGCTGGCGCGGACCTACGCGGGGCACCGGGACGGTGATTCTACCACCGGTCGAGGCCGTTCTCCCTCGGGGAGCCCCTCACGCCACCAGCACGGTGCCCGCGCTGCCCGGATCGAGCACGGCCCGCGCGAGGTCCCCCGCGGCGAGCTTGCCGACGATGACCACCGAGCGCACGCCCTGGTCGATGACGCCGAACGACTCCTCGAGCTTCGGGATCATGCCGCCGGAGATCGTGCCGTCCTTCACCATGCGCTCGAACTCGGGCCGGGTGATGCGCGCGATCCGGCTCGACGGGTCCTTCACGTCGCGGAGCACCCCGGGGGTGGACGTGACGAGCACGAGCGCGTCGGCCCGGAGCGCCGCGGCGAGCTGGCTCGCGACGGTGTCGCCGTTGATGTTGAGCACCTGGCCGCCGGCGTCGCAGCCGACGCAGGCGAGCACCGGCACGTAGCGGCGCTCGAAGAGGTCGCCGAGGAGCGGCAGGTTGAAGCCGACCACGTCGCCGACGAGGCCGAGGTCCACCGGGTCGGGGCCGGCGCCCTGCATCACCTTGGGGAGGCGGCGGCGCGCCTGGATGACGTGGCCGGAGGCGCCGTGGAGGCCGACGCCCATGACGCCGTTCGCGAGCAGGCGCGCGCAGAGGGTGACGTTGAGCTGCCCCGCGACGACCGACTCGAGCACCTCGAGCGTGGCCGGGTCGGTGAAGCGGCGCCCGGCGATCATGCGGGTCTCGAGGCCGAGGCGGGCCTGCATCTCGGTGACCTGCGGGCCGCCGCCGTGCACGACCGACACCCTGTGGAAGCCGGCCGCGAGCGTGCCGAGGTCCCGGGCGATGAGGTCGAGCTCGGGCGAGCGGACGATCTCGCCGCCGAGCTTCACCACGATGGTCTTCACGCGTCGTTCCTCACGGCGGCTGTGTCTCTAGGGAGGCCACGGCCCCGGGTCGGCGAGCGAGGCCCGCTCGTCGAGGCCGAGGACGAGGTTCATGTTCTGGATGGCCTGGCCCGCGCCGCCCTTCACGAGGTTGTCGGTCGCGCCGAAGAGCGTGACCGTGCGCCGGCCGTCCACCGCCTGGCCGGCGACGACGCCGACCTCGGCGAAGTTGGAGCCGGAGACGGCCGCGACCTCGGGGAGGCGCTTGCTGGGCACGCGCGCGAAGGGCTCCCCCGCGTACGCGTCGCGGTAGAGCTTCTCGAGCCGCTCCTGCGTCCACGCCTCCGGCAGCTCCACGAACGCGGTCGCGAAGATGCCGCGGCCGAGCGGCGCCGAGACCGGCACGAACCGGATCCCGGGTGCCTGGTTCCCACCTGCGGCGCCGGCCGCGGCGAGGGTCTCGAGGATCTCGGGCACGTGCTGGTGCTCGAGCGGCTTGTAGGTCTTCAGGTTGTTCGCGCGCACCGGGTGGTGCGTGCCGGCGGAGGGCGCGACGCCGGAGCCGGAGGAGCCGGTGATGCCCTGGACGTGCACCACCTGCCCGTCGAGGAGGCCCGCCCTGGCGAGAGGCAGCAGCGCGAGCTCGATGGTGGTCGCGAAGCAGCCCGGCGAGGCGACGAAGCGCGCGGCGCGGATCCTCTCGCGGTTGAGCTCGGGCAGGCCGTAGACGAAGTCCTTCAGGCGCTCCGGGCACGGGTGCTTGTGCCTGTACCAGCGCTCGTAGGAGGCGACGTCCTTCAGGCGGAAGTCGCCGCTCATGTCGACGATCTTCGCGGAGGTCGTCGTCGCGATCTCCGGGATCTTGGAGGCGGCGACGGTGTGCGGGAGCCCGAGGAGGACGACGTCGACGCCCTTCGCGGCCTCCGCGGGCGGGATGCCCTCGAAGACGAGGTCGGTCTGCCCCTCGAGGGCCGGGTCCGCCGCGGACAGCGGCTCCCCCACGAAGTCGACGGAGGCGACGCGGACGAGCTCGACGTCGGGGTGCACGAGGAGGCGCCGGATCATCTCGGCGCCGCCGTAGCCGGACCCGCCGATCACCGCGGCCTTGAAGCGCTTGCCGGTGGCCATGCGCGCCCCTTATACCAGGGCCCGGATGCCCGCGCCCGGTCCCGTCAGCGACGCCGTCGTTCCCGCGCGCGGCTCCGCCGCCGTCGAGGACGCGCTGCGCTGGCTCGAGGCCGAGCGGCCGGCGATGGAGCGCCTGCTCGAGGCGCTCGTCCGGCAGAACTCGTTCACGAAGAACCCCGCCGGCGTCGCGGCGGTGGTGGACCTCCTCGTCCCGGTGCTCGAGCAGGCCGGGCTCGCGGTCGAGCGGATCCCGGGCGTGAAGTTCGGCCCGCACCTCGCGTTCGCCGGCCCCGCAGCAGGCGCGCCGGTCTTCCTGATCGGGCACACGGACACGGTGTTTCCGCCGGGGACCTTCTCTTCGGGGGACTCCGAGGTCTGGGAGCGGAGCGGCGATCGCGCCCGCGGCCCGGGCACGTTCGACATGAAGGGCGGCGTGGTCGTGATGCTCTACGGCCTCCTCGCCGCGAGGCGCGCGGGGCTGCTCGACCGGGTGCCCGTGCGGGGCATGCTGGTCTCCGACGAGGAGGTCGGCTCGCCGGAGTCGCAGCCGCTCATGGTCGCGCGGGCGCGCGGCGCCGTGGCGGCCCTCGGCTTCGAGTCGGGCCGCGCCGCCGACCGGATCGTCACGGCGCGCAAGGGCGTCGCCTCCGCGCGCGCGGTCGCGACCGGCGTCGCGGCGCACGCGGGCAACGCGCACCAGGACGGCAGGAACGCGATCTGGTCGATCGCCCGGTTCGTCGACCGCGCCCAGGGGCTCACCGCCTACGACCGCGGCCTCACGGTGAACGTCGGCACGATCCAGGGCGGCACCACGAAGAACACGGTCCCCGCCGAGGCGCGCTGCGAGGTGGACCTCCGCTTCGAGACCGTCGCCGACGGCCGGGCGCTGCGGGCCGCGCTCGACGGCCTGTGCGCGGAGGCGGCCGTCGAGGGAACCTCGATCGCGCTCTCGCCCATCGCCTGGCGCGACCCGCTCGAGCGCACCGCGGCCTCCGCCGCGCTCGCCGCCGAGTACGGCGCCTGCCAGCGCGCGGCCGGGCTCGGCGACGGCGAGGCCGCGAAGGTCGGCGGCGGCTCCGACGCGTGCACCACCGGCGCGCTCGGGATCCCGTCGATCGACGGGCTCGGGCCGCGCGGCAAGGGCTTCCACACGCCCGAGGAGGAGGTCGACCTCGCCTCCCTCGCGCCGAAGGCGGCGGCGTTCCTGCGGTTCCTGGCGGGGCGCGCGCGGTAGTCCCTACCGCGCGGCGCCCGCGGGCTCAGCGCGCCGCCTGCCCCCAGCAGCCGAGCACGCGCTCTCCCGCGCGGAGCCGGCTCGCCTCGTCGCCGGGCGTCCAGCGCGCGATCGTGAAGCGGGGCGAGCGCGCGGGCGACTCGCCGAAGGTGGGATCGACGGGCACCCAGCGTGAACCGGCCGACCCGCGGGCCCCGGTCCGGGCGCGGACCTCCACCTCCGCCCACGCGTGCCAGGCCCAGCCGTCCGGCGTGCGGACGACGCCGACCGTCACGCGCCCGCGGTGACCGGCGCGCTCGGCGCGGGCGAGCCAGTCCTGCGTGATCGCGCGGCAGCTCGCGCCTTCGCCGCGAGCTGGAGGGAGACCGGCGATGACCTTCGTCGCCGCAACGGGTGCATCGAGCGGGACTCCGCAGAAACGATGCGCGGCCGCCGGCCCGGAGACCTTCGTGCCGAACAGGCGTGGCGGGGTGGCGGGCGGGGTGGCCTCGGCCGAGCGGACGTACCGGGCTCGCTGCGCCGGGATCCGCACCTCGTCGGGGAGGCCATCCGCGGCGAACACGACCTCCATCGCGACGCCCATCACGGTCAGCTTGCCCGCGCCTGCGCGGCACGCCTTCCCGCGCTCGCCGGTGCGCTCGTCCCGCGCGGCGACGCAGCCGGGCGCGCTCTCGGAGTTCCCCAGCACGACCGGCGCGATCATCGCCGGCACGGCGCCGTCCGGCGCCCGGCCGGCGCGGTCGATGGCCACCCGATCCTCGCGGTGCGTGCGCTCGCCGCCCGCCTCGTCGGGCAGGACGAGGTCCACGGTCCAGGTGGCGCTGCACCCCGCCTCCGCGCACGAGAGCACGAGCGCCGCCGCCCCCACGTGCACGCCCGCGAGCTCCATCCGGTAGCTCGCCCGGCCGGACCGCAAGGTCGCCGAAGAGGGCGCCGCGACCTCGAGGGCAGGAGACGCCCCCACGCCGACGAGGATCCCGAGGCCGAGCGCCGCGAGCCCGCTCACGACCGCTCCCCGGCCCGGCGCGCCCCGCGCCGCCGCCAGAGCCACACCGCGACCGCCCCGAGCGCGGCGGCGGCGAGCACCGCCGTCGCGGCCTCGGTGTACCGGCGGAACAGCTCGACGAGCTCGTCGACGTTCTTCGCGAGGAACGCGCCCGCGGCGAGGAGCCCTGCGTTCCAGACCGCCGCGGAGATGCCGCCATAGAGGAGCACGGTGCGGAGCGGGATGCGCGCCGCGCCCGCGGCGAGGAACAGGAACCCGCGGATGCCGGGCAGGAACCGGTTCGCGAGCAGGAGCCACGCGCCCCAGCGGCGGTACGCGGCCTCGAAGTGCGCGACCTTCTCGGTCGAGATGCCGAGGCGGTGCGCCCACGGGCCCTCGAGCCCGCGGCCGAGCAGCATGCCGAGCCGGTGGTCGAGCGCCGCGCCCGCCACGGCGCCGAGCGTGACCGCGATGAACGTCACCGGCCAGGAGAGCTCGCCGTGGACGGCGTACCAGGCCCCGAAGACGACCACGAGGTCGCCCGGGAACGGGGGAAAGACGTACTCGACGAGCGCCGCGCCGAAGAGGAGGAGCGGCGCCCACGGCCCCGTCGCGGCCACGACGGCCCCGATCCACGCGTGCACCCGGGCGGCGTCCACCCGGTGTTCTTATCGCGTCTCGAGGGCGCCGTCGCGTGGCCGGCCTGCCCCGGGTTCGCGCGCGGCCGGGGCCCGCGTGCTACCTTCGCCCGGCGTGTCCGCGCGCCGCCTGCCGAGATCCGTCGCGCTCCTCGCCGCGCTGTGGCTCGCGATCGGCTACGTGAACGTCGCGCGCGGGGCGTGGCACACCGGCGGCGGCTACCGGTTCTGGGCGTTCCAGCACCACTGCTACTCCGACATCATCGCGCTCCACGGCGACCGCTACCTCGGCGGGTCGCACCCGCTCCCGTACCTGCACGACCACCTCGAGTACCCGCCGCTGCTCGGGCTCTTCCTGTGGCTGCCCTCCTGGGTCCCCGGCGGCGCGCTCGGTCACTTCACCGTGACCTACGCCCTGCTCGCGCTCTGCCTCGCGGCCGCGCTGTGGGCCCTCGCGCGCACGGAAGGGGCGGACGCGTTCTGGCTCGGCGCGACGCCGGCGCTCGTCTACTACGCGGGGCTCAACTGGGACCTGCTGCCCATCGCGCTCGTCGCGCTCTCGGTGCTGGCGCTCGCGCGGGGCCGGGCCGGCGGCGCGGGCGCGCTCGCCGCCGCGGGGGTGACGGCGAAGCTCTTCCCGGCGGTGCTCGCGCCCGCGGCGTGGGCGGGCCTCCTCGGGCGGCGCGAGCCGGGCGCGCGCGGCCTCGAGCGCGGCGCAGTGGCGTTCGCGGTCGCCGGCGTGGGGACGCTCGTGCTCCTGAACGTGCCGGTCGCGCTCGCCGCGTGGGACGGGTACACGTGGTTCTTCCGCTTCAACGCGGGGCGCGGCGCGGAGAACTCGCTCTGGGACGCGCTCGGGCTCGTGCCCGGGCCGCTCCTCGAGGCGCTCTCGACCGCGCCGTTCGTGGTGGCGACGCTCGCGGCGGCGTGGGCGGCCTGGCGGGCGGCGCGGCGGACCGGCGGCGAGGGCGCGGGCGGTGGCGCCGGGGCGGTGGCTGCGGCCGCTGAGGCGGACGCCCCCTGGCTCGACGCCGTGCGGGTCGGCGCGGCGCTCGCGCTCGTCGTCTGGATCGCGACGAACAAGATCTGGTCGCCGCAGTACGCGCTCTACGGGTTCCTGGCCGGGGCGCTCGCCGGCGCGCCGCGCGCGTGGTTCTGGCCGCTCGCGCTCGTGTCGGTCGTCGACTTCCACCTCGCGTTCCAGGTGCGGGCGCTCAGGTGGGATCCGTGGTTCCGGGACGTCGTCTGGCACCCCGGCAACGTCGCGCGCTCGCTCCTGTGGCTCGGGTTCGCGGCGTGGCTCGTGCGGCGGCTCTGGCGCAGGGCTAGATCGCCGGT
Organism: Anaeromyxobacter sp.; assembly: GCA_046351695.1. Taxonomy (GTDB): domain Bacteria; phylum Myxococcota; class Myxococcia; order Myxococcales; family Anaeromyxobacteraceae; genus Anaeromyxobacter. The sequence goes on from JAXLYA010000011.1 coordinate 227,108, forward strand.
CGCGTGAGCGGCGGCGAGCGATCCGGCAGCGGGCCCCTGCCCGGGGAACACCTGGTGCTCTTCGATGGCACCTGCGGCCTCTGCAGCCGGCTCGTGCGCTTCGTCGCGCGGAGGGACGCGGCGGGCGTGTTCGTCTACGCGTCGCTCCAGGGCGAGGTGGGCCGGTCGGCGCTCGCGCGGGCGGGGGTCGCCGCCACGCCCGACCCCTCCACGTTCGTCCTCCTCCGCGGCTGGCGAGGGGCTCGGCCCGAGGTGCTGCTGCGCTCGCGCGGCGCCCTCCTCGTCGTCTCGCAGCTCGGCCGCCCCTGGCGCTGGCTGCGCGCGCTCGCGGTGCTGCCGTGGCCGCTGCTCGACGCGGGCTACCGGTTCGTCGCGAGGCACCGCCGGCGCTTCTTTCCGCCCGCGCCGGCCTGCGCGCTGCCGGAGCCGGGGCTGAGGGCGCGGCTGCTGGATCCGTGATCAGTGCGGGTCACCTCCCGGGGCTGATTCCCCGGCACCTTCCTCCTTCGCCTTCGCGACCTCCCTCCAGCCGAGGACCCACGTCAGCTTGTCGGGCGCGGAGCCGGTGACGAGGACGTTGCCGGCGTGGACGCCGCGGTGGTGGTGCGGCTTGCACATCTCCACCTCGTTCTCGGGCGTGTCGGGGCCGCCCTGGCTGCGGAACTCGATGTGGTGGACCTCGTCTCCGACCCGGGAGCAACCGGGGACCTTGCACTCGCCTTCATCGCGCAGCGTCACCGGATGGGCCTTCTTGAGCTTCTCCTCCACGAGCGGCGTCCAGGTCTCGAGGCAGTGCCGGGCGATGGCCTCGAGGGCGTCCTCGGTCGAGATGAAGCGGCCGGCGGCCTTGCGCGCCGCCCGGACCGCCTCGGCGAGGAGCGAATCGACCTCCTCGGGGACCGGCACGTCGAGGAACCCGGCGTCCCACATCTGGCCCTCCTCCTTCGCCTCGACCTCACGCTGCAGCGCGAGCACGGTCTTCCCCGCCGCGTCGGCGATGCGCGCCTCGACGGTCTCCAGCGTGGCGTCCTTCGCGACGAGCCGCGCCTGCTCGTAGGAGACCTTCCCGGACCGCATCGCCTCGCGGAGCGGGGGCAGGTCCGCGAGCTGCTTCTCGAGCGCGATGCGCTGCTTCAGGTTCGAGGCGCCGAGGCCGAGGCGCTCGTCGGCGTAGTGCTCGAAGGAGGCGAACATCATCGTGCGCCAGAGGCCGAGCGTCTTGAGGCGCAGGAGCACGCGGCCGAGCTCCTCATCCCAGGCGTTGCGGAGCCTCACGAGCGCGAGGAGCTCCGCGAGGATCGAGTACGCGTCCGGCGGCGAG
>JAXLYA010000012.1:0-204795 GCA_046351695.1 Anaeromyxobacter sp.
GACGGACTTCGGCCCCTGGTCGGCCAGCCAGACGTTCACGACACCCTAGAGCGCCCGATGCCCCGCCCCGACGATAAGCAGGCCCAGGTCCCCTCCGCCGCCCCGGCGCGCCGCCCCGTCCGCTACGAGCCGCCGCGCGTCCTCGAGCGCCGCGCCGTCGAGCGCGTCACGTTCTCGGTCGCGGGCCAGATCGACAACGGCGGATCGATCGGCGACCAGAACCCCTAGGTTCCCCTTGCGAATCCCGCTCCCGCCCACGTGCCTCGCCGCGTGCGCGGCGCTCGCGCTCCTCGCCGGCTGCGGGGGTGGCGAGAAGAAGCTCTGCGGCACGCCCGGCCCGGACTGGGTCGCCTACCATGCGCTCCGCGGCGGCAAATACGAGATCCACGCCGTCGCGCGCGACGGCGGCTGCGACGTGCAGGTCGCCGAGGGCCCTACCGGGAAGACGAACCCCTCCATGTCGATCGCGGCCGGGCTCTCCGCCTGGTGGACCTCGGATGCGGGCCAGACCCAGCTCGTCGTCGCCAGCCTCGACGGCTCGAGCCCCCGCGTGCTCGACGTGGGCACGCTCGTGGCGGCGCGGCCGGAGCTCTCACCGGACGGCAAGTACCTCGCCTTCGACGGCAAGACCGCCGCGCTCCAGCCGGACATCTACGTGGTCCCGGTCGCCGGTGGCGCGCCCGTCGTGCTCGCGCAGGACCCCGCCCTCGATCAGCTCCCCTCGTGGACCGCCGACGGGAAGGCCCTCGTGTTCGGCTCGAACCGTTCGGGCGGGTACCAGATCTGGAAGGTCGACGCGGACGGGACCGGCCTCGTACAGCTGACGACCGACGACACCGCGGTCTTCCAGTGCGGCGCGAAGGCCTGCGCACCCTCCGGGAAGGCCGCGCTCTCACCGGACGGCAAGACCCTCGCATTCACCCGCACCCGCCCGGATGGCACGGGCTCGGTCGTCCTCCGCGATCTCGCAACCGGTGCCGAGCACGCGCTCGCCGACGCCGTCGAGCTCGAGCCCTCCTGGAGCCCGGACGGCAAGGAGCTCTCGGTCGCGAGCTCGATCTACGGTGGCGACTTCGAGATCGTCGTGCGCAGCGCCGCGAGCGGCGCAGTGCTCGCCCGGCTCACGCACACGCCCGGAGTGGACGGCGCGCCCTTCTTCGCGCGCTGAAGGGAGCTTCCGCCGCGGGTGGGACAAGGTGGGATACGGGGGCCGCTTGCGACGCGGCTCCGAAGCCGCGTAAGTCCATCGGAACGACCCCGAATTCAGGCCCTGGTTTCGTGGCCCGGCGTCGCTTGATCCCGGAGAATTGCAGAATGCATTGTCATGTCGCCCTCGGCGGCCTCGCGCTCTTGCTCGCGGCCGCATGCACCGACCGGCCGAAGCCGGCGCGCTTCATCGCAGAGCCGCTGCCGCCCTCGCGGCCGCAGCGCATCGCCACGTTCGAGGCGGTCATCGAGCCGCCCACGCCGGGACCCGGCGGGTCGCGTGGGTCTGCTCTGTGGACGACGATCCCGACGGGCTCCGACGGCGACCCCGACACGAACCCTCCGCGCACGGTGGAGATCGCGTCTGACCTGCCCTTCGTTGAGGTCGGTTCCGCTCCTGGCGAAACCTGCCTTGGCGGCGCGATCAAGTCTCCGGTCCACATCACGAACTTCATGCCCGAACGGCTCGTCGGGCTCTTCGTCGTGATCACGTCGCTGTCGGACACGGACCGCGTCGTCTGCAATCCGGGCGTCGTGCCGACCGGTGGGACGTACGACTGGGATCCGGACACCGGCGGCATCCAGGTCGTCAATTTCGAGGCGCCGAGCGGCGTCGTGAATCCGTACGGCTCGGTCATCGACTACACCGACGTCCTCACGTATCCCTTCGCGAGCCTCGCCGGCTCGCCGGTCACGACCGGCCTGCAAAAGGGCGAGACGATCGTGAAGGACTGGTACCTCAACTTCCCCACGGGCACCGGCTACTTCGTCATAAAAGGCGAGATCTGGGCCGACCCGTTCCCCAACCCGCCGCGCATCAACTCCCTCTCGCTCAACGGCCGCGCCGGGCTCGAGCAGACGCTCAGCTGGTTCGTCTACGACAACAAGGACGACATCACGCAGCCCGAGACCACGCAGATCAAGGCGTCCATCTGCACCGCGCCGTTCGCGAACGGCGTGTGCGGAGGGACCGAGTACCCACTCGAAGACTTTGTCGTGAACGGCTTCCTCGATCGGACGTCGAACGGTTCCGGCTGGGGCACGTACGACGCGTACCTCGGCGACCTCGGGCTCACGCCGGGCGACCACTACTACATCCAGGCCCGGACCCTGTTCGACCTGGGCGGCAGCCCGGTCGAGGGGTCCTTCGCCTACTCCGAGGACTTCATCCTCGTGGGAAAACCCACCTTCATCGCGCCCGCCGACAACGTGGTCCTCGCGCGCGACGACTCGACGACGTTCAGCTGGTACGTCGATTTCCCGTTCGAGACCACGCTGCCCGCCCTGGGCAGTGTGTTCTCGATCTGCGACACCGAGCGCTGCGGTGCATTCGCAGACGTCAAGATCGAGCTCGAGTACACCATCGCTCCGGTCGAGGGTCCCGCGAACCGCTGGACCTACCAGGTCACGCCCAACCTCGCGGGCCTCCTCCCGAGCACGGCGTACACCTGGTGGATCAAGACGAACTTCATCGGCCACCACGGCCCCTGGCAGGGCCCCTGGCACTTCACGACCGGACCCTAGGCGACCACCCACGATGGACTCCACGAAGCCCACCCCGCCTGCACTCCCCGTGACGCCTCAGGCCGAACCGCGTCGACGACCCACCTACGAGCCCCCGCGAGTCCTCACTCGCCGCCGCATGGAGCACCAGACGCTCTTCAGCGGACAGGGTGGCCCGGGCGGCGGCATCGGCGGTGAATAGGTCCATGCCGGGCCCCGGCTCCGCCCGCGCCGTCGCGCTCGCCGCGTCGGCGCTCCTCGTCTGCGCATCCGGCTGCAGCGAGGAGTGCGGACCCCCAGTCGCCGGCTGGGTCGCCTACACCACGCACCGCGCCGGGCAGTACGACGTGCGCGTCGTGCGAGGCGATGGTGCCTGCGATGGCGTGCTTGCGTCGACGCCCGACGACGAGAACGACCCGAGCTACGCGGCCGCGGCGCAGGGCGCCGCGTACTGGGCTTACCGTGGCGGCCACGGCCGCCTCGTCTTCCGCCCCGTCGCGGCGCCGAACGAGACGCTCCTCGAGACCGGCGACCTCGCCGTCGCGAGCCCCGAGCTCTCGCCCGACGGCACCCGCGTCGCGTTCTCGGGCAAGTCGCCCGATTCCGGCACCGCCGACGTCTACGTCATGCCGCTCCACGGCGGTGCCCCGACCGCGGTCGCCGCGAGCCCGGCCGACGACGTGCAGCCCGCCTGGGCCCCCGACGGGAAGGCGCTCTACTTCACCTCGAACCGCACCGGCCGCTACCAGGTCTGGAGGGTGGACCTCGCGGGCGGCGCGCCGGTGCAGGTCTCCCAGGAGGCCGCCTCGCCGCTCCGCTGCGGCGCCAACGCCTGCCGGATCCTCGGCCGTCCGGCGCCGTCGCCGGACGGGAAGTTCCTCGCCTTCGCCCGCGCGACGCCCGCGCTCGACGGGCGCATCATGGTGCTCGACCTCGCGACCGGCCAGGAGCGCATGCTCGCCGACGCCCCAGACGTGGAGCCCTCGTGGAGCCCCGACGGCAGTACGATCGCCGTCATGAACACGAGCTTCGGCGACGCCGAGGTCATCGTGCGGGACGCGGTCACCGGGGTGCTCTCGGTGCGCCTCACCTGGTCGCCGGGAGTCGACGGCGCGCCGTCCTGGGTGCGCTGACGGGAGCCCACGTGCCCCGGACCTCGCTCCGTACCGCGCTGCACCTCCTCCGCCTCCGGCTCACGCTGCCGCTCCAGTTCCGGCGCGAGGCGCTGCCGGATCTGTTGCGACGGCTCGACGCGGGGGCGCCCCTCGACAGGCTCGGGGCGAACGGGGAGGGACACTCCGGCGGGGCCTCGGGAGCGCTCGAAACCTCGTCCGCCGTCGAATCCCTCTCCGCCCTCCTCATGCGCCCGCTGCGCCTGTGGCCCACGACCTGCCTCTGGCGCGCGCTCGCGGGCTACGCGGTCCTCCGCGCCGCCGGCGCCGACGTGAGGTTCCTCATCGGCCTGCGCCGCCGGACGCACATGCCGGGCGACTACCGGGCGCACGCCTGGCTCCTGCGCGACGGGAAGCCCTCCATCGGCGCGCCGCCGCCGGGCCGCTTCGCGATCGCCTTCGCCTGGCCGGCGGATCCGGGTACGCTCCTCGCCGCGCGGGAGCGCGCGACGATGCCAGGCCTCAGGCCCTCCGGGGACGCGATCCTCACCGAGCTCGGCGACGGGACGGGCGTGCTGCTCCACCTCGGCACGCGCCGCTACCTCACGCTCAACGCGACCGGCGTGATCGCCTGGAAGCTCCTCGCCGGCGGCGCCGCCGACGAGGCGGCCATCGCGCAGGGGCTCGCCGCCGAGTTCCCCGAGATCGATCCGGCCGACATCCGCCGCCACGTGGAGACGCTCGTGAAGGAGCTCCGCGAGGACGGCGTCGTCGTCGAGAACGCGGGCTGACGCCGTGGCCCGCCGCGCGCTCCACGGGCTCGTCCTCGAGCACCGCTGCGCCGCCGGCGTGGATCCGGCGGAGCTCCTGCTCGGGCACGTCCCCGCGGCCCCGCCGGGCGCGCCGGCCGGCCTCGTCATCGAGACGGAGGTCGTCGCCGCGCGCACGAGGCCGGAGGGCCCGCCCGACCAGACGTACCAGGGCGCGGAGCTGCGGCTGGGCCAGGGCGCCCTGCGCGTCGACACCCCGCTCGCGACCGTGCTCGGGCGCGCGGAGCGCCTCCGGATCGAGGTCCCGGCGCCGCTCGACGAGGCCCAGGCGTGGGCCGTCGCGCACCTGCCGTTCCTCCTCGCGCTCTCGGCCGTGCTGCGCGAGCGGGGCCTCCACCACCTCCACGCCGGCGCGGTCGTGGATCCCCGCGGCCGCGTGCTCCTCGTGCCCGGCCCGTCCGGCTGCGGGAAGAGCACGCTCGTCGCGGCGCTCGTCGCGGCCGGCTGCGCGTACCTCGGCGACGACGTCGTGCTCCTCGCCGCGGGGCCGCGCGTGCTCGCGCTCCCGCGCGCGTTCCACCTCGGGCCGCGGAGCGCCGCCGCGATCCCCGGCGCGCCCGCGGTCCCCGCGGGGCGCACGACCGCGCTCGGCAAGGTCGCGCTCGACCCGCGAGCGCTCTTCCCGGGCCGGGAGCGGCTCGAGGCCGGCGCGCCGGCCGCGGTCGTGTTCCCGCGCGTCGCCGATCGCGAGGACACCGCGCTCCGCCCGCTCTCGCCCGCCGCGGCCCTGGGCCGCCTCGCCGAGTCCTCCGCGCTCGTCGCCGTCGGCACGCTCGCCGGCGTCCGCGAGCACCTGGCGCTCCTCGGCGCCATCGCCGACGGCGCTCGCACGTTCGAGGCAGACCTCGGGCGGGACCTCCTGGCGAATCCGGTGCAGACGGCGGCCCGCGTGTTAGGACAGGCCCTCCCGTGAGCGAACCCTCGAAGCTGCCCGAGCTCCCCCGCGCCGCCGTGCTGAAAGAGCTGGGCGCGCTCCTGCGCGAGGAGTGGGCCGCGCTCACCGTCGCGACGGTGATGCTCGTCCTCGGCGCGGGCCTCGGCCTCGTCTACCCGCAGGGCATCAAGCTCATCGTCGACAACGCGATCGCGGGCACGGACCCAGGGGCCGTGACCCGCGCGGCGTGGCTGCTCATCCTCCTCGCGGTCGTCCAGGGCGTCGCGGTCGCGTTCCGCTCGGTGCTCTTCTCGCTCGCCGGCGAGCGCGGCGTCCGGCGCATCCGCGAGCGCGTCTACGCCTCGCTCGTGTCGCAGGAGGTCGCGTTCTTCGACGCCTCGCGCACGGGCGACCTCATCTCGCGCCTCGGCTCCGACGCGGCGAGCCTGCAGGGGCTCCTCTCCGCGCAGTTCTCGATGACGCTCCGCCACCTCATCACGGCGGTCGGCGGCATCGCGCTCCTCTTCTGGACCTCGCCCCGGCTCACGCTCGTGATGCTGGCGGTGATCCCGCCGGTCGCGTTCGGCGCCGTCTACTACGGCCGCAAGGTCCGCGCCCTCGCGCGGAAGTACCAGGACTCGCTCGCCGAGGCCTCGCAGGTGGCCGAGGAGTCGCTCTCGGCCATCCGCACCGTGCGCCAGTTCAACGCGGAGCCGGCGGAGCGGCGCCGGTACGACGCCGCCATCTCGGCCTCGTACGACGCCGCGCGGACGCGCGCCTACCAGGCCGCCACGTTCATGGGCGGCGCCTCGATGGGCGTGTACGCCGCCATCGCGGCGGTGCTCGGCTACGGCGGCGTGCTCGTGTCGCGCGGCGACCTCACCGCGGGCGCGCTCACGGCGTTCCTCGTCTACACGCTCCTCATCGCGATGAGCCTCGCCGGGCTCGCGGAGATGTGGGCCGAGGTCATGCGCGGCATCGGCGCGGGCGAGCGGGTCTTCGCGCTCATGGTTCGCGCGCCGGCGATGCCGCTCTCGGGCGGCGAGCGGCCCGCGCGCGCCGAGGGGCGCATCGCGCTCGACCACGTGCGCTTCTCGTACCCGACCCGGCCCGACGCCGAGGTCCTGAAGGACGTCTCGCTCGAGATCGCGCCGGGCGAGGTGGTCGCGCTCGTCGGTCCGTCGGGCTCGGGCAAGTCCACCATCGCGGCGCTCCTCTCGCGCCTCTACGACCCGGTCTCCGGCGAGGTCCGGCTCGACGGCCGCCCGCTCACCGCGCTCGACCCGACCTGGGTCCGCGAGCACGTCGGCGTCGTGCCGCAGGAGCCCGTGCTCTTCTCGGCGACCATCGAGGACAACGTCCGCTACGGGCGCCCGTCCGCGACCACCGAGGAGGTCCGCGCGGCCTGCCGCGCGGCGCACGCCGACGCGTTCGTGAGCGCGTTCCCGGACGGCTACGCGACCAAGGTGGGCGAGCGCGGCCAGCAGCTCTCCGGCGGCCAGCGCCAGCGCATCGCGATCGCCCGGGCGGTGCTGAAGGACCCGCGGATCCTGCTCCTCGACGAGGCCACGAGCGCGCTCGACGCCGAGAGCGAGCACCTCGTGAAGGACGCGCTCGCGAAGCTCATGAAGGGCCGCACGACGATCATCATCGCGCACCGGCTCTCGACGGTGGCGAGCGCGGACCGGGTGGTGGTGGTCGAGGACGGGCGGATCGTGGAGTCCGGCCCGCACGCCGCGCTCGTCGCGCAGGGCGGCCTCTACCAGCGCCTCGTGGAGCGGCAGCTCAGGGCGGGCTAGGGCGGCGCAGGGTCAGGGCAGGGAGTATGATGAGGGTGGTATGAGGGCACTCAAGGCACACGTCCGGGGCGGTCGAATCGTGGTCGACGAGCCCACCGATCTCCCGGAGGGCTCCGAGACGGAGGTCATCGCGTTCGACGATGACGAGTTCGCCCCCGACGAGCGCGCTCGCCTGCTGGCCGCCATCGAGGAAGGGGCCGCCGCGGTCGAGCGTGGCGACTTCGTCGACGGGATCGCCTTCGCGAACGAGCTGCTGGCCAGGCGTGAAGATCGAGCTCGCTGAACCGGCCCGGCGCCAGGCGCTGACGATCGACGACTGGTGGGCTGCGCACCGTCCCGCGGCTCCCGCGCTGTTCGCTCAGGAGTTGCGGGAAACCCTGGAGTACGTTCGTCGGAACCCCGGCGTGGGGACGCGCTGGCCGACCGGGAGCAGACCGGACCTGCGGCGCGTCATCATGCCTCGCACGAAGCACCACCTGTACTTCCGCGTCGATGCGGCGAGGCAGGTGGTTCAGGTACTCGCCGTGTGGGGCGCGCCGCGCGGTGGCAGCCCAGACCTGTAGTTCACCGCGGTAGCCAGTCAGAACGAACTTGAGAGCGCCCGCTGACAAGATCGAGAGGCTCCTGGCGGGCGAGAACTGGCTCGGAGCGCGACGCGTCGTTCTGAAGGAACTGGCGCGGGCACCCAAGGACCACTGGCTGCTGTCCCGTCTCGCGCTGACCTACTACGAGCAGGGCAGGTACAAGGAGGCCTTGAAGCACGAGGCCAGAGCGCTCGCGTTGGCGCCACGGTGTCCACTCGTGCTCTGGGGTCTGGCCGGCACCCACCACATGCTGGGAAGGCTCGATGCCGCAGTGGTGCTGTACCAGCGTCTCATCAGGCGCGGTGCCCCTCGGATCGCCGCTGGACCGTGCGGAGAAGGGATCCGCCGGGCGCGCGGGCTCGTGGCGGATTGCTGGTTCCGTCTCGGCGAGATCCGGGAAGACCGCGGTCAACGCCAGCTGGCAGAGAGGGCCTATCGAGAGCACGTCGCGCGGCGTGTTGACGCCGCCTCGATCTACGAGGCTGCACTCGTGCGCGAGAAGCTGCGGGCACTACGTCTCGCGAAGCATCAGGTCCGGGCGGAGTAGGCGGCGGCCGGTCGCCGTGCCGCACCCGCGCGGGCGGTCCTGCGTGCTAAGAGGCCGCCGTGACGTTCTGGGCGTCCTACAAGGCATTCCTCGTCCACCCGCGGGAGACCGCCGCGGCCCTCGCCGCGGACCCACGCCAGCTGAGGCTCGGCCTCGCCGCGTTCCTCGTGCCGGTCGTCGGGTACCTCGTCGTCTACGTCGGCCTCGGGCGGAGCGGCGCGTATCCGTCGACGTTCACGCCGTGGCTCGCGATCCCGGCGGAGGAGTACTACCGCTGGAACCTCTGGCTCGTCGCGCCGAGCATGTTCGCGGGGTGGCTGCTCGCCTCGGCGGTCGTCCAGCTCGCGAGCCGGCCGCTCGGCGGCACCGGCCGCTTCGAGGACACGGTTGCCGCGCTCGGCTTCGCCTGTTCGGCGGCGCACTGGGCGCTGCTCCCGCACGACGTCGCCGTGGGCGTCCTCGGAGGCCTGGGTGTGATCGACGGCCGGGCGCACGAGCACGCGATGAACCAGCCCACGCTCGCGCGGGCCCTGCTCTGGACCTTCATGGCCCTGTACGCGGTCGCGTTCCCGTGGTTCTTCGGCCGGGCGCTCGCGGGGGCCCACGGCCTGCGCGGCGGGCGCGCCGCGGCCCTGGGCCTGCTGGGCTTCGTCGTCTACCAGCTCGTGTTCGTGGTGTTCAACCGCTGAGGGAAGGCCTTACGGCCACCCCGTCAGCACGATGAACACGGCCTCGCCGCCCTTCTCGGGCGAGACGCCGTGGACGATCCGCTGGCCCTTCTCGACGGTCACCCGGCTCTGCGTGTTCCGCTGGGTGATCGCGACCTCGAGCGTGAGCGTGTTGCCGCGGTGCTCCTGCAGCGTCACGCCCACCGAGTCGCCGCCGGGCAGCTCGACGAACTCGGTCTTCCCGAGCTTCAGGTCGGCCTTCTTCTCGGAGACCTGCTCCCACCGCACGTAGGCGAGCGGCGAGATCTGCCGCTTCAGGTCGGCGAGCCGGGGGTCGATCTGGGCGGGGCCCTGCTTCGAGGCGCGCACCACGCGGATGCCCACCGGCACCTCGGCGCGCGCGGCGGGTGGCAGTGCGAGGGCGGCGAGCAGCGAGAGCGCGGCGGCCGCGCGGCGGATCACGAGGCGTCCTCCGGCGCGAGCAGCACGATCGGCCCGTCCTTGGTCTGGATCACGGTGGTGGCCTCTCCCTCGGAGTCGACCTCCAGCGAGGCAACGGCCGGCCGCTCGCTGGGTCCACCAGCAAGGTACACGACGAGCGCCGCGGCGGCCAACCCCGGGGCGAGCAGGGCGGCGACCGTCCGGCGGTGACCCCGGAGCCACTCGATGAGCCCCGGCCGGGCAGGCGGCGCCACCCGGGCCATGACCTGGTCCACGAAGGGGGCAAAGTCGCGCTGCGCGGCCTTCGCGAGCAGCGCCTCCGCGACGAGCCCCTCGGTGGCCGCCACGTCGGCGGCGAGCGCCCGGCAGGCGTCGCAGCCCGCGAGGTGCGCGTCGAGCCCGCGCGCCTCCTCGGCGGTGAGCTCGCCCTCCATGGCGCCGATCATCGGCGCCCAGCGCGCGCAGTTCGTGCCGCGGTTCATGACTCGTCTTCCTTCCGTTCGTCGGCGGGCACGAGCCCCGAGTACTCCCGGAGCGCGGCCTGCAGCTTCTTGCGGGCGTGGAAGAGCCGGCTCATCACCGTGCCCTTCGGGATGTCGAGCCGCTCCGCCAGCTCCTCGTACGAGAGCCCCTCCAGCTCCCGCAGCACGATGATGGCGCGGTGCTCGGCGCTCAGGGTCCCGAGCGCCCGCTCGATCTCCCCCGCGAGCTCCTTGCGGAGCGCGTTCTCGCGCGGGTCGTTCCCGAGCGCCGTCGACAGGATGCCCTCGCCGCCCCCCTCGAGGTCCGACTCGAGCACGTCCTCGAGCTGGTCCTTCCTGGCGGTCCGTTCCTTCCGGACCGCGTCGATGGCGAGGTGGGTCGTCACGCGGAACAGCCAGGTCGAGAAGGCGGACTTGCCCTCGAACGTCGAGAGCCGCCCGTGCACGCGCACGAACGCCTCCTGGGCGACGTCCCAGGCCAGATCCGGATCCTTCACGATGCCGAGCGCCACGGCGTAGACCTTCCTCTGGAAGCGCACGACCAGGGTCCTGAAGGCGGCCTGGTCGCCGCCCTGCGCCCGGGAGACCAGGGCGAGGTCGTCGGCTTCCTCGGGAGGGACGGTGGGGGTCCGGGGCGAATTCACGGGTCCGGACGGGACGCTAACACACCCCGGGCCGCCGTCCTTGGGCCCGAAGGCCCCTTTCCGGCCGACGAGGGCGCGCGGCGGACGGTTGGAGGTTATCCTCCCTGGACCGCCCGGAATGACGGGCCGAGGCCCCGGTTTTGCCAGACATCACCGCCATGAACCCCGCTTTCGGCGAGATCGCCGCCGTCCTCGCCGCGGCGCGACGCCGGCAGGCGACCACGATCGCCTCGGCCGCGGGTGCGTTCGGACTCGCCGCGGTCCTGCTCGTGCTCCTCCTGGGGGCCGTGGCGGTATCGCTCGGGGCCCGCCTCGGGGTGCGGCCGTGGGTGCTCGGCCTGGCGGGGGCGGGGGCGCTCGCGGCGATCGGACTCGCGGTGCGCGCGGCGCTCCGGACCGCGTGGTCGGACGCGGCGGCGGCGCGGACGCTCGCGAAGGACGAGCCCGCGCTCCGGAGCGACCTCCTCTCCTCCATCGAGCTCGCGCACGACCGCGAGCGCATCGCCGAGCGCGGCGACTACTCGGTCGCGCTCGTCGACGGCCACCTCGCCCGCACCGCCGAGCGCACGCGCACGATCGACCTCGCGCGCGCCATCCCGGACCGGTGGGCCCGCCGCGGCGCGCTCGCGCTCCTCGCGGTCGCGGCGCTGCACCTCGTCGCCTTCGCGGTCGGCCGGGGCGCGTTCACGAAGGCGTACGCGCGGGTGGTCGCCGGCGATCCGCCCGGCGCCCTCGTCGCCGACGTCGAGCCGATCACCGGGGACATCGAGCTCACCTACCGGTACCCCGCCTACATGCGGCGCGAGCCGCGCACGGCGTCCGGCACCGGCGGCGAGGTGAAGGCGCCGAAGGGCACCGAGGTCGAGCTCCGGACGCGCGCCGACCGCGAGGTGAAGGCGGCGGAGCTCGCGGTGGACGGCGTCGGCGCCGACGGGAAGCCCGCCGCGCGCCAGGTGCCGCTCGCGGTGACCGGGGGGCGCGACCTCGCTGGGAAGCTCCTCGTCGACTCCGCTGGCACGTACCGCTTCCGGTTCCTCGATGGGCGCGGAAAGCCGGTCGCCGAGGGGCCGAAGATCCCGATCGCGGTCGAGGCCGACGAGGCGCCGGTCGTGCGCATCACCTCGCCCGAGCGCGAGGTCGAGGTCGACCCGGGCGCGGTGGTCCGCGTCCAGTGGCAGGCCGAGGACGACGTCGGCCTGGGCGAGATCGCGCTCGTCACGAAGGCGCCGGGCCGGGCGGCCGAGAAGCGCGAGGTGCTCCGCGCCGCCGGCGGCGCGCGCCGCGAGCGCGGCGAGAAGCTGCTCGACCTCGCGCCGGAGCGGCTCGGCGAGGGCGAGGCGCTCACCTACTGGGTCGAGGCCCAGGACGGCGACACCATCTCCGGCCCGAAGAAGTCCGCCTCGGAGACCCACGTCGTCCGCATCTACTCCGAGGCCGACCACCGCCGGAAGCTCGTCGAGCAGGTGAAGGCGGCGCAGGAGGAGATGATCGTCCTCCTCGCCGACCGCCTCGAGACCTTCGCCGCGGGCGCCGTGGCGAACGAGCAGCGCCTCCCGCTCGCGATGGCGCTCGACGCGAGGACCCGCAAGGTGCACGAGCGCCTCCGGGAGCTCGCCCGGCAGCTCCGGAAGGACCGCGCCGGCTCGGCCCCGCTCTCCCGCGCGCTCGCGAACGTGGCCGCGCTCGTGCGCGAGGCGGAGCTGCGGCTCTCCGGCGTGCGCACCGCGGTGGCGAGCGCGGTGAAGATGCGCCTCAGGCCCGATGCCGGGATCGTCCGGACGATGAACGTCTACGACGGCGCCCTCGACCGCGAGCTCGAGAAGGGGATCCTCTACCTCGAGCAGCTCATGGACAAGGAGCGCGCCGACGAGCTCGTGAAGCTCGCGCGGCAGCTCAAGGACCGCCGCCGCGAGCTCGCCGACACCGTCGAGAAGTACCGCCGGGCGCCCACCGAGCAGGCGAAGCAGGAGCTCCTCGCGCAGGTCCAGCGGATGAAGGACCGCGTGAAGGACCTCCTCGCGCGCATGGCCGAGCTCTCGAAGGGCTTCCAGGACGAGCACATGAACGCCGAGGCGCTCGCCGAGATGCAGCGCTCGAAGGACCTCCTCGGCGGCCTCGACGAGGTCGAGAAGAAGCTCGCGCAAGGCGACGTCGAGGGCGCGATGAAGGCGCTCGACGAGATGGCCTCCCAGCTCGACCAGATGGTCTCCGGCCTGGAGAAGACCGCCGGCCGGCCCGGCGAGCAGAACCAGGAGCTCATGAAGCAGATGCTCGCCTTCAAGGAGGAGCTCGAGAAGGTCCGCTCCGACCAGAAGCGAACGGCCGAGGAGACCGAGAAGATCCGCTCCGAGTACCGCCAGAAGCTGCAGGACCGGCTGAAGGGCGCCGAGGGCGAGCTGAAGCGGCTCGAGAAGCTCGCCGGCGACGCGAAGAAGGAGGTCGAGCAGGCGCAGCCGGGCGTGGGCTTCCGCGGCGAGATGGACCAGGACCGCGCGAAGGAGATGCTCGCCGGGCTCGAGCGCGCGCTCGCGATGAAGGAGCTCGGCGGCGCGTGGGAGACGGCGCAGCAGGCGGCGGCGTCGACCGACCGGCTCCTCCAGAGCCTGGAGGAGGACCGCATCGCGGCGGAGTCGCCGTACTCGAAGCCCGGCGACGCCGAGAAGGTGCGCGACGCCACCGAGCACGTGCGGCGCGCGGCGCCGAAGGCCCGCGAGGTGCGCGACCAGCTCGGGAAGCTCTTCCCGGACCCGCGGCAGATGCTGGGGCAGGAGTCGCAGAAGAAGCTCGAGGGGCTCTCGAGGAAGCAGGCCGAGCTCGAGAGGCGGGCCGGCGGGCTCCAGCAGCAGCTCTCGCAGCTCATGCAGCAGGCGCCGATCTTCCCGCCCGACGCGCAGTCGCAGCTCGGCGAGTCGCGCGGGCACATGGGCCGCGCCTCGGCCGAGCTCGGCATGAAGAACCCGCAGCGCGGCCACGGCGAGCAGGAGCTCGCGATGGACGCGCTCGACCGGTTCCAGAAGGGGCTCGAGGAGGTCGCGAAGAACGCGCAGAAGGGCGGCTCCGGCGGCCAGGGCTTCCCGTTCCCGTTCGCCTCGAGCGGCCCGGGCTCCGACGAGGGCGAGGGCAACGAGCTCTCGCACAGCCGCGTCGAGATCCCGGGCGCCGACGCGCACAAGGTGCCGGAGGAGTTCCGCAAGGACCTCCTCGAGGCGATGAAGCAGGGCGCGCCCGAGCGCTACCGGGCCGACGTGCAGCGCTACTACGAGGAGCTCGTGAAGTGAGGGGCGGACTGAGAGCCAGGGCCACCGTTCGCCCCGAGCGTAGCGGCGCCGTCAGGCGCCGCGGAGACGAGGGGCGCCGCGCGGTCTGCTTGCTCCTGCTCCTCCTCCCCACCCTCGCGCTCGCCGCGCCGCGGAAGTCCGACCCGCGCGTCTCGGCCGCCATCGAGGCGCTCGCGGCCGAGGACGTGGACCAGGCCCGCGCGCTCGTCGAGCCGCTCCTCGCCTCCGATCCGGACGATCCCTCGGTGCAGCTCGCCGCCGGCATCCTCCGCTTCCACGAGCAGCGCTACGACGAGGCCATCGCGCTCATGGAGGCCTCCGGCCTCGGCGACCCGACCGGCTACCTCGCCCTCGCGAAGGCCGCGAGGGGCGTCACGGCGGGTGACGCGCGGGTGGAGTCGCACCACTTCGTCATCACCCACTCGAAGGGCAAGGAGGCGGTGCTCGTCCCGTACCTCCAGGAGGCGCTCGAGGCGCAGCGCGCGGTGCTCGGGAAGGCGCTCGGCTACGAGCCGCCGGGCCGGTTCACGGTCGAGCTCGTCGACACGCCCTCCGAGCTCGCGAAGGTGTCGACCCTCTCCGACGAGGAGATCCGCACGTCCGGCACGGTCGCGGTCTGCAAGTTCAACAAGCTGATGATCCTGTCGCCGAAGGCCCTCCTCAAGGGCTACGACTGGCTCGACACGGCGGCGCACGAATACACCCACCTCGTCCTCACGCGCGTCTCGCGCAACCGCGCGCCCATCTGGCTGCAGGAGGGGCTCGCGAAGTGGTACGAGGACGACTGGCGCGGCGGCGGCGAGCCGGTGTCGCCGTTCTCGGCGGCGCTCGTCCGCGAGGCGGTGCAGAAGGGCAAGCTCGTCACCTTCGAGGAGATGCACCCCTCGCTCGCGAAGCTGCCGTCGCAGGAGCGCGCCGCGCTCGCGTACGCGCAGGTCGCGATGGCGGTCGAGTACATGGTGAAGCAGCGCGGGCCCGACGTGCTCCGGCGCGTGCTCGAGCTCGTCGGGGAGGGGAAGTCGACGCCGGACGCGGTCTCCCAGGCGATGGGGCAGCCCTTCGACCGGTTCCTCTCCGAGTGGAGGAAGTACATGGCCGCGCGCCCGCTGCCGAAGGGCGGCCAGCACGAGCTCGACCGGCTGCGCTTCCGCGACGACCCGAAGCACGGCGGGACCTGGTCGGAGTGGGCCGAGCTCGGTGACGAGCGCGCCAAGGGCTGGGCGCGGCTCGGCGAGCTCTTCCGGGAGCGCGGCCGCTGGACCGCCGCGCGCATCGAGTACCAGAAGGCCTACCAGAAGGTCGGCCCGCGGGTGCCCATCCTCGCGAACCAGTACGCGCTCGCCGCGATGATGTCCGGCTCGAAGGGCGAGGCCGAGAAGGTCCTCGCCGAGGCGCTCGAGTGGAACCCGGACTACCCGGCCCTGAACGTCCGGCTCGCCCGGCTGCTCCTCGACCGCGGCGATGCGTCGCGGGCCCGGGACCACCTCATCCAGGCCAACCGCCAGGATCCCTTCGACCCCGAGATCCACGCCGGCCTGGCGCTCGCGCTCGAGAAGCTGGGCGACCCGGCGGGCGCCTCGCGCGAGCGGGAGTTCGCGAGGATACTGGCGGGGGGACCCCAACACCCATGACCACCGACACGACGATCCAGAGCCCCGAGCACGACCTCCGCGCGGTGCAGGAGCTGCACGAGGCGCGGCGCATGCTGCTCGCCGAGATCGGCAAGCGCATCGTCGGCCAGCAGGACGTCGTCGACTCGCTCCTGATCGCGCTCTTCGCGCGCGGCCACTGCCTGTTCGTCGGCGTGCCCGGCCTCGCGAAGACGCTCCTCATCTCGACGGTCGCCGACGTCCTCGACCTCTCCTTCAACCGCATCCAGTTCACGCCCGACCTCATGCCCTCCGACATCACGGGCACGGACGTGCTGGAGGAGGACCACACCACCGGGCGCCGCACGTTCCGGTTCGTGCGCGGCCCGATCTTCGCGAACCTCTTGCTCGCGGACGAGATCAACCGCACGCCGCCGAAGACGCAGGCGGCGCTGCTCCAGGCCATGCAGGAGTACCGGGTGACCGCCGGCGGCGAGACCTACCCGCTCGACCTCCCGTTCCTCGTGTTCGCGACGCAGAACCCGATCGAGCAGGAGGGCACGTATCCGTTGCCCGAGGCGCAGCTCGACCGATTCATGTTCTACGTGAACGTGAGCTACCCGAGCGCGAGCGAGGAGATGGACATCGTGCGCTCCACCACGATCTCCTCCCGCCCGGCGCTGAAGCGCGTGCTCTCGCCCGCGAAGATCCGCGAGCTGCAGGACCTCGTCCTGCGCGTGCCCGCCGCAGACCACGTCATCCAGTACGCCGTGAACCTCGTCCGCGCCACGCGCCCGAACGAGCAGGGCGCCGCCGACTTCGTGAAGGAGCACGTCTCCTGGGGCGCCGGCCCGCGCGCGAGCCAGTACCTCGTGCTCGGCGCGAAGAGCCGCGCCATCCTCGACGGCCGCATGGCCGCGAGCGTGGAGGACGTGAAGGCCCTCGCCCGGAACGTCCTCGTGCACCGGGTCATCACGAACTTCCGCGCGGAGTCCGAGGGCGTCACCTCGGCCCAGCTCGTGGACCGGCTCATCGAGAGGGTGAAGGGGTAGATCGTCCTTCGACTACGGCCCGCCTGCGGCGGGCCTACGCTCAGGACGAACGGATCAGGCAGGAGCCGGGCAGGACGTAGGGCCGGGCAGGAGACAGAGCCGGGCAGGAGACAGAGCCGGGCAGGAGACAGAGCCGGGCAGGAGACAGAGCCGGGCAGGACTCTTGCAACACCGTTCGTCCTGAGCGTAGCGCCGCGAAGCGGCGCGTAGTCGAAGGACGAACGGACATGAAGCCATTCCACGTCTACATGCTGGTTTGCGCGGATCAGAGCTACTACGTGGGTCACACGGACGATCTCGAGCAACGCTTGTCCGACCACGCCGAAGGGACGTTTGGCGGCTACACGTCCACGCGGCGGCCGGTCCGGCTCGTCTGGTGCCAGGAGACGACCACGCGGGACGAGGCCCTGATCGCCGAGAGGCACATCAAGCGCTGGACCCGGGCCAAGAAGGAGGCGCTCATCCGGGGGGATTGGGGAGCGATCTCCCAGCTCGCCCGCGGTAAGGACTGGACCGAGCGGCCGGGTGCGGTCCGTCCTTCGACTACGGCCCGCCTGCGGCGGGCCTACGCTCAGGACGAACGGGTCGGGGAGGCTTCCGGCTCCGTGGACGGCGACGGTACACGCTGATGCCCGACCCCAAGCCCCCCCTCCTCGACCCCGCCGTGCTGGCCCGCCTGGGCACGCTCCGGCTCCGGGTGCGCGCGGTGACCGAGGGGATCCTCTCGGGCCTGCACAAGTCCCCGCACCACGGGCAGTCCGTCGAGTTCGCCGAGCACAAGGAGTACTCGCCCGGCGACGAGATCCGGCACATCGACTGGAAGGCCTACGGCAAGTTCGACAAGTACTACGTGAAGAAGTTCGAGCAGGAGACGAACCTCCGCGCGTACCTCGTCGTCGACGCCTCCGGCTCCATGGGCTACCGCTCCGAGCCCGCGCCGTGGTCGAAGCTCGAGCTCGCGGCCTCGATGGCGGCGTCGCTCGGCTACCTGCTCGTGCGCCAGCAGGACGCGGCGGGGCTCCTCCTCGTGCAGGGCGAGGTGAAGGGCGCCATCCCGCCGCGCGCCTCGGCGGCGCACCTGCAGCCGGTCGTCGACGCGCTCCAGAACGCGAAGCCCGCCGGCGAGACCAGGCTCGGCGCGGCCATCGACTGGATCATCGAGCACGCGCCGCGCCGCTCCTCGGTGCTCGTCTTCAGCGACCTCTTCGACGAGGACGAGACCATCGTGAAGCGCCTCGCCCAGCTCGGCCGGCGCAAGCACGACGTCACGCTCTTCCACACGCTCGACCCCGCCGAGCTCGAGTTCCCGTTCGACGACCCGACGCTCTTCCTCTCCATGGAGGACTCCCGGCAGGTCGAGGCCCACGGCCGCGACATCAGGAAGGGCTACCTCGAGGTCCTGAACCGCTGGCTCGAGGAGACCCGCCGCGCGGCCGCGGAGGCCGACGTCGACTACGCCCTCTGCCGCACCGATCGCCCGCTCGAGGACGTGCTGCTCCCGTTCCTCGCGCGCCGGGAACGCACGGCCGCATGAACCTCGCGCTCGGCAACCCCGCCCTGCTGTGGGGCCTCCTCGCCGCGGCGATCCCGCTCGTCGTGCACCTGTTCTTCCGCCGGCGCCCGCGGCCGACGCCGTTCCCGGCGATCGACTTCGTCCTGCGCGCCCGGAAGGAGCAGGAGAGCCGGCTGCGCCTGAGGAAGATCCTCCTCTTCGCCGCCCGCACGCTGCTCCTCCTCGCGGTCGCCGCGGCGCTGCTGCGGCCGAAGCTCGAGTCGCCGGGCGCCGCCACGGCCGCCGTGCCGGTCGGCCCGCGCGCGACCGCCATCGTCCTCGACGCCTCCGGCTCCATGCGCTACCGGCTGGGCGGGAAGGCTCTCTTCGAGCGCGCCCGTTCCGACGCGCTCGGCGCGCTCACCGACCTCACGACGGAGGAGCCCGCCACGGTCGTCGTCTGCGGCGCCGAGGCCCCGCGCGCCGACGCCCCCGCGTTCGACCGCGGCGCCGTACGCCGAGCGCTCGAGGCCGCCGCGCCGTCCGCCGCCTACGCCGACCTCACGAACTGCGTCGCCGAGGCCGCCCGCGCCCTCGGCGCCGACCAGGCGCAGGCCGGGCTCGGGAAGCGCATCGTCGTCGCGACCGACCTCGCCGCCTCGGCCTGGCGGCTCGACGCGAAGCCGCCGCAGGTGGACGGGCCGAACGGGCCCGTGACCCCCGAGGTCACCGTGCTCGACGCCGCCCGCGGCGCCGCGCTGCCGAACGCCTCGATCTCCGGCCTCGGCGTCGTGCCGGACTTCTCCGCCGGCCCGCGCGGCTACCGCGTGAACGTCCAGCTCTCGAACGCCGGCGAGGCTCGGAAGGACGCCTCCCTCACGCTCTCGCTGGGGACCGGCAAGGACGCGAAGACCGTCATCCGCTCCTTCGTCGACCTCCCCGCCGACGCCGCCGCGAAGAAGTCCCTCGCGCTCTCCTTCCCGCAGGGCGGCCCCGCGCTCGTACGCGTCGCGCTCCCGCCCGACGGCCTCGCCGAGGACGACACCCGCGCGCTGCCCGTGCTCGTGCCGCGCGAGGTCCGCGCCCTCGTGGTCGACGGCTCGCCCTCGCCGGTGCGCTTCCGCGACGAGGCGATCTTCGTGGACCAGGCGCTCTCCTCGCCCGCCTCCCCGGTGCGCGCCCGCGTCGTCGACGCCGAGGCGTTCCCCGCCGAGGACCTCTCGAAGGTCGACGTGGTCATGCTGCTCAACGTCCGCGACCCGACCGCGAAGGCGGCGGACCTCGTGCGGTTCGTCGAGAATGGCGGAGGGCTCTTCGTCTCGGTGGGCGATCAGGTCGACGTCGACGCGTGGGCGAAGGCGCTCCCGGCGCTGCTCCCCATGGCGCTCAACGTCGAGAAGACCGCCGCCGACCGCGGCCAGCCCGACGCGGCCGCGCGGGCGGCCCGCTTCGACGAGGTCGACTTCCAGCACCCGGCGCTCTCGATCTTCGGCGGCGAGGCGAAGGAAGGCCTCATGGGGGTGCGGACCTACCGCTACCTCACCGTGAAGCCGATCTCGAAGGGCCCGGCCGCGCACGTGATGGCGCGGTTCGACGACGGCTCACCCGCGCTCGTCGAGGCCCGGCGCGGGAAGGGGAGGGTGCTCCTCTTCACCTCCACCGCCGACCGCGACTGGACCGACTGGCCCATCCGCACCTCCTACCTGCCCGCCATGCAGCGCTTCGCGGGCTGGCTCGCGGGCGGCCTCGAGGAGCGGCGCGAGACGCCGGTCGCCGTGGGCGAGCCGCGCCGGCTCGTGCTCGAGGAGGGTGAGGCGCTCGCCGGGCTCCTCGCGCCCGACGGCCGCGAGCTGCGCGGCCGCGCGCTCGAGCGCGCGCTCGGGAAGGACGGCGACGGCACGCCGGTCTTCCGGCCCGACGTACCGGGCCTGTGGCAGGCGGAGGTCGCCGCGAGCGGCGTGACCCGGCTCGAGCCACGTCTCGCGTTCTCCGCCACGTTCGATCCGCGCGAGTCCGACACCCGGCGCCTCTCGCCCGACGAGCTCGCCGCGCACCTCGGCGGCGCGCAGCACGCGAAGGTGGAGGGCGACGCGCAGGCGGCCGCGGGCGGGAAGGCCGTGCCGCTCTGGACGATCCTGCTCGCGCTCGGCCTCGCCGCGTTCTTCCTGGAAGGGCTGCTCATCTCATGACCGCTGGGGTTCCATGACCACCGCCACCGGCAGCGCCCTCGACCGTGAGGTCGCCGGCCTCTTCTGCGTCGGCTTCAAGGGCCCGACCCCGACGCCCGAGGTCCTCGAGCTCATCCGCCGCGGCGTCTACGGCATCATCCTGTTCGCGAACAACCTCGTGGACGCCGAGCAGGTCGCCTCGCTCGTGGCCGAGCTGAAGCGCGCCGCGAACCGTCCGCTCCTCATCTCGATCGATCAGGAAGGCGGCCGCGTCGCCCGCCTGCGCGCCCCGCAGGGCTTCACCGAGCTGCCGCCGATGCGCGCGGTCGGCCGCGCGAACGATCCCGCCCTCGCCCGCGAGGTGGGCCTGCTCCTCGGCCGCGAGCTCCGCGCCGTCGGCATCGACCAGGACTACGCGCCGGTCGTCGACGTCGACACCAACCCCGCGAACCCGGTCATCGGCGACCGCGCGCTCTCCTCGAAGGCCGACGAGGTCTCCCGCCTCGGCGCCGCGCTCGCGCTCGGCCTCCAGGAGGCCGGCGTCGCCGCGTGCGCGAAGCACTTCCCCGGCCACGGCGACACGAACCAGGACTCGCACAAGGCGCTCCCGCGCCTGCCGCACCCGCTCTCCCGGCTCGACGAAATCGAGCTCGTGCCGTTCAAGGCGCTCGCGAAGGCCGGCGTCGCCTCCGTGATGACCGCGCACGTGGTCTTCGAGGCGCTCGACACGCGGCGCCCCGCCACGCTCTCCCCGGAGGTGATGTCGCTGCTCCGCACCCGGGTCGGCTTCCAGGGCTGCGTCATCTCCGACGACTTCGGCATGAACGCCGTCGCCGAGCACTTCCCGCTCGAGGAGTCCGCGCCCGGCGCCGTGCTCGCCGGCGTCGACGCGCTCCTCGTCTCGCACCGCCCCGAGATCCAGCACCTCGCGATCGACCTCGTCCGCGACGCCGTCGAGGCCGGCCGGATCTCCAGGGAGCGCCTCGCCGATGCCCGGGCCAAGGTCGCGGCGCTGCTGCGCTGGGCCGGTCCCGCGCCGGATCCCCGCCTCGCGCGCGCGAGCCTCCGCACCGCCGAGCACCTCGCCGTCGTCGCGCGCCTGCCCTCGCTCGCGACCGGGGCGGATCCAACGGCGTAGAGACGAGGCTCCTTTCGGAGGCTACAAGCCCGGGCCGGATTCGAGCAGAGCACCCCAGATGGAGAGCACGACGACCTCGCCGTTCTCGACCGCGTAGTAGACGTGATTGAGGGTTCCGGGCAGCAGCACGCGCCGGATGACCAGACCCGACTCGTCGCGCGAGTAAGGACTGCCCGCTCCTGGAAACGCGGAGATGCGCCGCAACACCTCCGCAAGCTCGATCTCGAACAGGTCTGGCGCGGCGGGCCGGAAGGCACGCCACCAGTCCCGCGCGCGCTCAGCCTCGCCGAGCGCACGGGGAGTCAGGTGCGCGGTCATCGCCGGGCGCGAAGGTGCTCGAGCGCCGTGGCCGCGTCGATGGTCTGACCGGCCCTCATCTGGCGGATGCTCTCCCGGAGCGAATCGTGAAGCCGTTCGCGCTCGGCCTGGTCGAGGCCGTCCCCGCCGCCGAGGAGCACCTCGTCGAGGGGAACGAGGTCGACCTCCTCGCCTTCAGGCCGATCCGTCGGCTCGTCCAGGACGAGCCGGCCGGATTTCACGTGTGCCTTCAGTGCGCGCATCGAGAGGTTCATTCTAGCTCCGGGCTGTGGAGGCGGCACGTCCGCCCCGGACCGCAGGCGATCGCACGTCTCGTGCCAGACGAAGCTCCCGAGATCACTGGGGGGGCGCAGCGGTTGGAGGTCCGCACCGCGGACGCAGGTCCGTTCTACGGTCGGACCTCACCCCCTCCAGCCGCTCGAACGCATCCAGCACCGCCTCCCGCATCGCCGGCTGGTGCCGGAGCACCGCGCTCACGTGGCCCGCGGGCAACCACCGGAGCTCTGAGCCTCGCCAGTGGTGCGCGAGCTTTACCATCTCCTGCGGCGGCACCACCCCGTCGAACGCGGTCCCGACCACGATCGCCGCGCGCGGCTCGACGGGCGGCGGCAGCGCGCCCACCGAGAACGGCGCCACCGTCTCGAGCAGCCGGTCGCGCACGTCCCGGCCGCCGAGCGCGGTCCAGTCCGGCACGTTCCTGAGCACGCCCTCCCGCAGCACCGAGTCCGGCGAGAAGCTCGCCGCGACCGGGACGATCGCGACCGGGAACGGCGTCGCCGCGCCCACCATCGCCGCGAGCTGGCCGCCCATGCTGTAGCCGGTCACGCCCACGCGCTCGATGCCCTGGACCTCGCGCAGCCAGCGCATGAGCGCGCGGCCCTCCTGGAGCGTCGCCGCCGCCATGAGGCCGAGCTCGCGCACGGACCGGACCGCGTGGGCATGCTGTGCCGCCGGCCGCCGCGAGCCGTAGAACGCGTTCTCGAGCACGAGAGCCCCGAGGCCGCGCTCGAGGAGCGGCGCCGCGAAGCGCAGCCGCACCGAGAAGCCCTGGTCGCCGGAGGCCGCGAGGTAGAGCGCGACGCCGCGGACCCTTCCGCGTGGCAGGAGCAGCCGCACCCTCGCCGTCCGCGAGCCCTTCGGCAGCCCGCGCTCCGGGCTCGTGAACGTGCCCTCCTGCAGCAGCCCGCCGAGCGAGGGCGCCGCCCGCCCGAGCTTCACGCGCGCCGGCGCGATCTTCCGCGCCGCGAGCACCCGCGGCCCGAGCCGCTCGTACACGGCGACGTCGCCCCAGCCGTCGGCGAAGAACCGTGGACCGCCGGCCCAGAGGCCGAAGACGAGATCGAGGACCTGCATGCGCCGACCCGAAAGGTGCGCATCGCACTGGGCGTGCGCACGGACGGCGGCGCGGTGCTACGCTGAGTGTAGGTTGCCCTTCACGCGATGCGCGCCCTCGACGACATCCTGGCGGACCTCGCCGCGGCGGCCGACGCGCACGACTCCGGCCCGCTCCACGGGCTCGCCCTCGAGCTGAGCACGGGCGCGAGCCTGTGCGACGCGCTGCCCGATGCGGTGATCGACCGGATCCGCGGCCTCCTCGGGCGCCGGGACTACCTGGCCCTCGAGGACTCCTGGAAGCTCTGCTACTTCGTGGACGACGCCTGGCCGCTCCTCACCGCCCCGCAGCGTGAGGCGCTCCGCGGCCCGCTCGTGGCCGCGTTCGACCGGCAAGGCGACCCCACGGGCGCCTTCATGATCTCGGAGCTCCTCGGCCGCCGGTTCTCCGACGAGCCGGCCCTCGCCGCGCTCGTCGAGCTCGCTCGCACCGCGCAGACGTCTGCGCGCGCCCTCGTCCCGCACGGCCTCGAGACGCTCATCGCGAGCTGCGGGCGCGAGGACCTCCGGGCGCGCGCGCTGGAGCGGCTGCGGGAGCTGGCGCACGACGCCGACGCCCAGGTGCGGCAGGAGGCGGAGCGCTCGCTCCGCAAGGTCGAGCGCGCTACCGCCGCTCGAGGATCTTGAGCGCGACCATCCCGACCAGGAACCCGTAGAGCGCGTGCTCGGGCCGGCCGGCGAGGTGGATCAGCTCCGCCACCGTCCGCGTCCCGTCGATCTTCGGGAGCAGCTCCGCCTCCCAGCGATCGAGCTCGACCTCGTACAGGGCGTAGTTCGGCTGCTGGGACGGGATGAGGTGGTCCTCGGGCGAGATCAGCCGGAACAGGCGCTCCGGCTTGTAGAGCTTCTTCACGCCGCGGGTGATCAGGTTCGCGGGGTGGAGGTCGATCTTGATCGCCTCCTGCGCGGCCTTGTCGGCGAAGTGGATCCGGAACTCGCCGGTCTCCCAGCCGAAGGTCGAGTAGACGATCGCCTTCACCTGCTGCGCGACGTAGTAGAGCTTCTCGGTGTCCTTGAGGAGCCCCATCTCCACGAGCACGTCGCCGGTGCGGCGGCCGGTCTTGTCGGCGGCGGCCTGGCAGAGCTCGAGCTGCGCGGAGCTGATCTTGCCGACGCGCACGAGGAACGGGCCGAAGCGGTCGGAGACGAGGTTCGAGATGGCGAAGCAGGGCCGCCCCTTCTCGAAGTAGATCGTCTTCTTGACCTTGTTGCGCTGGAGCGTGAGCTCGCCCGTCTGCTGCGCGAGGTAGAACGCGGTGATGAGCTCGGGCAGGTTGTCCTGCAGCCGGCCCTCCGCGGCGACGTTCGGCGCCGACGCCCGCGCGGGCATGGTCCCGGTCGGCGTGCCGGTCGGCTCCTCGTCGGCGGGCGTGAGCTCGAGCTCCACCTCGGGCGGCTCCGGCGGCTGCGCGGCGGAGGCGGCGCGAGGCTCCGGCCGCACCGGCACCGGGCTCACCCGCACCGTGTCGCCGGACAGCACCGCCGAGATCTTCCCGTCCTCGGTGACCGTCACCTTGCCGGTGAGGTCGATGCCCTGGACCGGCTCGTCGTTGTCGACCGCGACCTCGACGTCGAAGTCCGCCCGCGCGGGCTCCTCGTCCACACCCGGCGCGGGGGTCAGGGCGGGCATGAGGACCCGCAGTGCGTCGACGAGCTTCTTCGCCTCGAACGGCTTCTCGAAGTAGCCGGACGCCCCGTACTGGGCGCGCGCGTCGCTGGCCGCCCGGCCGCCCTTGAAGACGCCGGTCATGAACACGTACGGGACCCCGGCCTGCCGCAGCGCCTGGCCGACCTCGTAGCCCATCATGTCGGGCAACAGGACGTCGACGATGGCCACGGAGGGCCGATCCGTCGCGATCTTGTCGATCGCGAGCCGCCCCTTCGCGACGGGAACGGGGACCCACCCCTCCGCCTCCATCAGCCGGGCGAGGAGGTTGAGCAGCTCCTGGTTGTCGTCGACGATGAGGATCCGGTGAGCCACGGAGCCCGCACGATACGGCCGTGTGGGCGGGGGATCAACGTGCGTCGAGGGTGGCCGAAGGACCCACCCCGTGCTAACAAGTACCCTCGATTTCCAGGTCCTTTCGGTCCCTTCGGAGGCACCCGATGCGCAACCCCCGTGCGCTGCCCGCCCTCGCCGTGGCGCTCCTCGCCCTCGTGGCCTGCGAGCAGAAGAAGTCCGCCGGCGCGGCCCCCGAGTCCGGCGCCGCAGCCGCCCCGTCCGCCGCCCCGAGCACCGGCCGCATCCTGATCGGCCACGTCGCGTCCCTCACCGGCACCGAGGCGACCTTCGGCGACTCGACCGACAAGGGCATCGCCCTCGCGGTCGACGAGGTGAACGCCAAGGGCGGCGTGAACGGCCGTACGCTCGAGGTGAAGACCTACGACAACCAGGGCAAGCCCGAGGAGTCCGCCGTCGCGGCCACCCGGCTCATCGTCCAGGACAAGGTCGCGGTCCTCCTCGGCGAGGTCGCCTCGACGCGCTCGCTCGCGATGGCGCCGATCGCCGACGCGAACCAGGTCCCGATGATCACGCCCTCGTCGACCAACCAGAAGGTCACGAAGGACGGCGCGCGGACCCGGCCATTCGTCTTCCGCGTCTGCTTCATCGACCCCTTCCAGGGCACCGTGATGGCGAAGTTCGCCCGCGAGAACCTGAAGCTCTCGAAGGTCGCGGTGCTCCGCGACGTCGGCAGCGACTACTCGGTGGGGCTCGCCGACTTCTTCCTGACGAAGTTCAAGGAGCTCGGCGGGACGATCGTCGACGACCAGAGCTACAAGGACACCGACTCCGACTTCAAGGCGCAGCTCACGGCCATCAAGGCGAAGAACCCCGACGGCATCTACGTGCCGGGCTACTACACGCACGTCGGCCTCATCGCGCGCCAGGCGCGCGAGCTCGGCATCAAGGCGCCGCTCATGGGCGGCGACGGGTGGGACTCGCCGAAGCTGTTCGAGATCGGCGGCAAGGCGCTCGAGGGCTCGTACTTCTCGAACCACTACTCACCCGAGGATCCCTCGCCGCGCATCCAGGACTTCGTGAAGAAGTACCAGGCCCGCTACAAGGCGGTGCCGGACGGCCTCGCCGCCACCGGCTACGACGCCGCCAAGATCGCGATCGAGGCGCTCGGCCGCGCGAAGGACGCCTCGGGTCCGGCGCTCGCCGCCGCGATCGCCGCCACGAAGGACTTCCAGGGCGTCACCGGCGTCATCACCATCGACTCCGACCACAACGCCGTGAAGCCCGCCGTGGTCCTTGGCATCAAGGACGGGGTGGGCAAGTACGTGGCGACGATCCAGCCGGACGCCCCGGCCACCGCGACCAAGTGACCGAATTCCTCCAGCACCTCTTCAACGGGCTCTCGCTCGGGACCATCTACGCCCTCATCGCGCTGGGCTACACGATGGTCTACGGCGTCCTGAAGCTCATCAACTTCGCGCACGGCGACGTCTACATGGTGGGCGCCTTCGCGGGGTACTACCTGGCGACGGGCCTCGGCGTGACCGACGCGCCGAGCCTCCCGAAGGCGCTCGCGGTCACCGTGGGCTCGATGCTCGTCTGCGGGCTCCTCGGGTACCTCATCGAGCGGCTCGCCTACCGGCCGCTCCGCTCGCGCCCGCGGCTCACCTCGCTCATCACCGCGATCGGCGTCTCGTTCCTGCTCGAGTACGGCTTCCAGCTGAGGCCGCTCACCTCGGGCACGTTCGAGTTCCCGCCCGGCCCCACGCCGCGCTTCTTCCCGTCGCTCGTCGAGTACCAGTCCTGGACGATCCTCGGCGGCGTGAACGTGTCCAACTACGACCTCGTCGGCTTCGCGGTCGCGGTCGGGCTCATGATCGCGCTGCAGTTCATCGTCTACCGGACGAAGTTCGGCACCGCGATGCGCGCGGTCTCCTTCGACCCGAACGTCGCGGGCCTCATGGGCATCCCGGTCAACCGGATCATCTCCGGCACCTTCGTGCTCGGCTCGATGCTGGCGGCGGCCGCCGGCATCATCAACGGCGTCTCCCGCTACAAGATCGATCCGCTCTTCGGCCTCATGCCGGGCCTCAAGGCCTTCGTCGCCGCGGTGCTCGGCGGCATCGGCAGCGTGCCGGGGGCGATGGCGGGCGGCCTCATGCTCGGCCTCGCCGAGGAGTACGTCGCGGGCTACGCGCTGTCTTCCTACCGCGACGCGATCGCCTTCACGATCCTGATCCTCGTCCTCCTCTTCCGGCCCGAGGGGCTCTTCGGCCGCGTCACGGTGGAGAAGGTCTAGGTGGCGTCCCTCAAGGTCTTCCTCCGCTCGACGCTGCCGTTCCTCGTCGGGATCCCGATCCTGCTCGTCGCCCAGCGCTCGCTCGAGGCGGCGGGGGCGACCGCGGCCGTCTACGAGCTCGTCAACATCGGCATCGCGGTCATCCTCGCGGTCTCGCTCAACGTCGTGAACGGCTTCACCGGGCAGTTCTCGCTCGGCCACGCCGGGTTCATGGCGGTGGGCGCGTACACCTCCGCGAAGATCACCCTCGCGCTCGCCGACGTGCAGCTCGCCTTCCTGCCCGAGGCGATGAGCGACCACGTCATCTTCGCGATCGCGCTCGCCGCCGGCATGGGCATGGCGGCGCTGGCCGGGCTCCTCGTCGGCCTGCCGTCGCTCCGCCTGCGCGGCGACTACCTCGCCATCGTGACGCTCGGCTTCGGCGAGATCATCCGGTCGATCATCGAGAACCTGAAGTTCCTCGGCCAGGCGACCGGCCTCTCCGGGCTCCCCAAGCACACGAACCTCACCTGGGTGGGCGCCGGCGTCATCGCGACCGTGATCATGGCGCGAAGGCTCTCCGCCTCCACCGAGGGGCGCGCGCTCTTCGCCATCCGCGAGGACGAGATCGCCGCCGAGGCGATGGGCGTCGACACGGTCGGCTACAAGGTGCGGGCCTTCGTCATCTCGTCGGCCTACGCCGGCCTCGCCGGCGGGCTCCTCGTCCACTTCCTCCAGCTCGCGACGCCGCGCTCGTTCAACTTCGTGAAGTCGATCGAGGTCGTGGTCTTCGTGGTGCTCGGCGGCCTCGGCTCCATCACCGGCTCCATCATCTCCGCCGTGACCCTCACCTGGCTCCTCGAGCGCCTGCGCGGCGTCGACCAGTACCGCATGGTCGGCTACGCGGCGCTCCTCATCGTGCTCATGCTCGCGCGGCCGCAGGGGCTCTTCGGCACCCGCGAGCTCTGGCACCTGCCGGTCTGGAAGAAGCTGCCGTGGGCGAAGCCGGGAGGTGCCGCGTGAGCGCGCCCGCCCCGCTCGAGGTCCGCGGCGTCACGATGCAGTTCGGGGGCCTCAAGGCCCTCGCCGAGTTCGACCTCGTCATGCAGCCCGGCGAGCTCGTCGGGCTCATCGGCCCGAACGGCGCCGGGAAGACCACCGCCTTCAACGCCATCACCGGCGTCTACGCGCCCACCTCCGGCGAGGTCCGGGTGGGCGGCGAGCTCGTGAACGGCCTCAGGCCCCACGAGATCTGCGGGCGCGGCGTCGCGCGCACCTTCCAGAACATCCGGCTCTTCAAGGAGCTCACCGCGCTCGACAACGTCCGGGTGGCCTGCCACGCGAAGGCCGCGACCGGCTTTTTCCACGCGCTCTTCCTCACCGGCAGGCACGGCGTCGAGGAGGCGCGCATCCTCGCCCGCGCCGAGGAGTTCCTCGGGGTGATGGGGCTCTCCCATCGGCGCGACGAGCTCGCGAAGAACCTGCCCTACGGCGAGCAGCGCCGGCTCGAGATCGCCCGCGCGCTCGCGACCGGCCCGAAGGTGCTCTGCCTCGACGAGCCCGCCGCCGGCATGAACGCCGCCGAGAAGAACGACCTCATGGCGCTCATCCGGTCCATCCGCGACCGGTTCGGCCTCGCCATCCTCGTCATCGAGCACGACATGAAGCTCGTGATGGGGGTCTCCGAGCGCCTGCTGGTGCTCGACCACGGCGTGACCATCGCCCGCGGCGATCCGGCCGCGGTGCGTCGCGACCCGAAGGTCATCGAGGCCTACCTCGGCGACGCGTACCTCGAGGAGAAGAAGCTCGCCGTGCCCGCCGGCGCGCCGGGGGCGGCAACCCCATGACCACCGACAACGTGCCGGGGGTCGCACGCACATGACTCCCACCCCCGTTCGTCCCGAGCGTAGGCCGGCGCAGCCGGCCGGAGACGAGGGACGCCCCATCCTCACGGTCAAGGACCTCAAGGTCCACTACGGCGCCATCGAGGCGCTGCGCGGCGTCTCGCTCTCGGTCGAGGAGGGCCAGGTCGTGGCGCTCATCGGCGCGAACGGCGCCGGCAAGACCACCACGCTCCGCGCGGTCTCGAAGATGCTCCGCCCGTCCGGCGGCTCGATCACCTTCCGCGGGGAGGAGATCACCGGCCTCCCCTCGCACGCCTGCGTCGCGCGCGGCATGGCGCACGCGCCCGAGGGGCGCGGCATCTTCCTGAACCTCACGGTGAAGGAGAACCTCGAGCTCGGCGCGTTCCTCCGGAGCGACAAGGCCGGCATCGCCGCCGACGCCGAGAAGCAGTACGCGCTCTTCCCGATCCTCGCCGAGCGCCGCGCGCAGGTCGCCGGCACGCTCTCCGGCGGCGAGCAGCAGATGCTCGCGGTCGCGCGAGCGCTGATGAGCCGGCCGAAGCTGCTCCTCCTCGACGAGCCGTCGCTCGGCCTCGCCCCGCAGGTCGTCGAGCGGATCTTCGGCGTGCTCCGCGAGGTGAACCAGGCCGGCGTCGCGCTGCTCCTCGTGGAGCAGAACGCCCACAAGGCGCTCCAGCTCGCGCACCGGGCCTACGTGCTCGAGACCGGCAACGTGGTCATGACCGGCACCGGCCAGGAGCTCCTCGCGAGCCCCGAGGTCCGCAAGGCCTACCTGGGCGAGTAAGGCACGAAGGCCGGGGGGGCTCGTTGACATCATGATGCCTCGTCGTTAGCATCGTGATGTGCCGCGGACGACGCTCACCCTCGAGGAAGACGTGGCCGCGCGCCTTGAGGCGGAGGCACGGCGGAGCCGCCGTCCCTTCAAGGAGGTCGTGAACGACCTCCTCCGGTTCGCGCTCGACTCGCGGCGTCAGGCCGGTCCGCGCGACCGGTTTCGCGTGGAGGCCCGGGACCTCGGGCTGCGGAAGGGCTTCGACTACACGAACGTCGCGGCGCTCCTGGAACAGGCGGAAGGCGAGGATCACCGTTGATCCTCCTCGACGCGAACGTCCTCCTCTTCGCGTACGACGCCTCGTCCCCGTTTCACTCCAAGGCGAGGCCCTGGCTGGAAGGGGTGCTCTCGGGAACCGAGCCGGTCGGGATCCCCTGGCCGACGGTGCTCGCGTTCCTGCGCATCACGACCAACCCGCGCGTCCTCGCGCACCCCTTCTCGATCGAGGAGGCCACGCGGGCGGTCTCCTCCTGGCTCGCCCTGCCGCACGTGGTGCTGCCCGGCCCGGGTGAGCGGCACTGGCAGATCCTCGCGGCCTTGCTGGATCACGCGCAGGCGAGAGGGCCGCTCGTGTCCGACGCCCACCTCGCGGCGCTCGCCGTCGAGCACGGGGCCACGCTCGCCACGGCAGACCGCGACTTCTCTCGCTTCGACGGGCTGCGCACCACGAACCCGGTCGCCTAGTTCTTCACCTGGGAGTCGCCCCCGCCCCGCATCGCCTTCAGGATCGCCCCGGCGTGCGCCGCGGCGCGGGCGGCGCCGTCCGGGAGGGGCCGATCGTCGAGATCGGTGTAGTCGGCGGCGGGCGATCCGGCCCAGGTGCGCACCTTGAGATCGGCGCCGATGGCGGCGTGGCGCGGCTCCCAGCCGACGGTGCTCACCACGAACCGCTCCGGCGTCGCCGTGAACGCGTCGATGCCGTCGGCGTAGCGCGCGGGTGGGTGCCGGTCGCCGAGGAGCGCGAGCAGGGTGGGCACGAGGTCCACGTGGCTCGTGGGCGCCGTGAACACGCCCGCGGGGACGCCGGGCCCGGTGACGACGAGCGGTACGTGGATCTGCTCGTCGTCCACGTCCGAGCCGTGGCCGAGGTGGCCCTTCTGCCGGAACTCCTCGCCGTGGTCGCCGGTGAAGACGAGGAGCGGCGCCGCGCCCCGCGCGCGGGCCAGGTCGTCGAGGAGCCCGTCGAGGAGCCGGTCCACCGTGCGCGCCGCGTTGCGCGCGCGGTTGCGGATGGCGGCGGGGTCGGCGGTCGTGGACTTGAAGCCGCCCGACCCGTCCCACTCCGGCAGGAAGGCCACGTCCTCGTCGGCGCGCGGGTAGGTGAAGTGCGTGGCGTTGAAGAACAGGAACAGGAAGAGCGGCCGGTCCCGCGGCGTCTCCGCGGCGATCGCCCGCGCCCGCGCGACCATCTCGAGGTCGCGCCCGAGCCCGGGCGCGTCGCACCAGGTCTCGAGCCCGGACGAGAGGCCGCCGAACACGGTCTGCCGGAGGTCCATCCAGTCCACGCAGGAGGCGGCGAGGGCGTGCACGTCGTAGCCGTTGGCGCGGAACGCGTCGAAGACGAGCGGCCGGCGGCCGGCGCCGACCGTCGCCTCGAGCTTCTGCGCCTGCAGCCCGTAGAAGGTCGAGAACACCGCGAAGGCGGTGGCGGGCGCGGAGGCGTAGTGGCGCGTGAAGCGGGCGCCGTGCGCGGCGCGATCCCAGAGGTGGGGCATGGTCGCGGCGTCGAGGTGGTCGTGCGGCAGGCTCTCCGCGAGCACGAAGAGGACGTCCGGCGTGCGCGTGAACCGCACCTCCCCGGGCGCGAGCCCCGGCGGCAGCGCCCCGCCCGGCCGGTAGGCGGCGAGCGTGCCGGGCACGTCGCGCTGGCCCAGCACGCGGCCGAGGAGCTTCCCCATCCGCACCGGCACCTGCAGGGGCAGCACGCCGCCCGCCGCGAACAGCGCCGGCCCGCCGCGGTACGCGAGGACCTGGCCGTAGACACGCTCGGTGAACCCGAGGAGGAGGAGCGCCGCGACCGCCGGGAGCACGCGACGGGTGACCTGGCAGCGGCCGAGGTACCGGACGCCGATCGCGGCGTCCACGGCCGCGAGCGCGAGGAGCCCGCCCGAGATGGCGAGCGCGGCGCCGCGCGTGAGCCCGACCTCCGAGAGGCCGGTGGGCTGGCCCAGGACCGTGAGGATGAAGCCGTTCAGGTGAAAGCCGACCGTGCGCTGCACCTGGCTGTCCAGCACGGCGAGCGCGAGGCCGAGCGCGGTGGCGACCGGCGCGGCCACGCGGTGGAGCCGCGGCCAGGGCGAGAGCGGCAGCGTCGCGAGCCAGGGCACGACCGCCACGACGACGGCCTGGACCGCGAAGGTCGGCCAGAGCGCGGCCTGATAGGGGCCGGGCGCCGCGCGCACCGCCGCGAGGACCTGCGGCAGGTACAGCGCGAAGACCACCGGTGCGTGGAGGAGGGCCCAGAAGAGGCTGGGCGCGCGGGTCGTCGGTGCGGCGTTCTTCAAGCGGTGGCTCCAGGGAGACGCGAGCGTCGCTGCATCCGGCGGTCCAGCCGGGGCGCGCGCGGAACTCCGCGAAACGACGCGCGTGGCACCGGGCGGGACCTGTCGTGAATCCGAACACCGTCGCCGCCGCCGAACGTCACCTAACGCGGGTGCGCCTTGTCGACGCGCCCCAGACGAGGCCGTGAACTGCGACGCCGCCTGCGGATGTTATCGGTGCGTGCGCACTCGCCTGGGACGTGCCCTCCTCGTCGCGCTGCCGGTCGTCCTCCTGGCCGCGGCGGGCTGGGCCATCCACCGGGAGCTCGCGGGCTCCTCGTGGGCCGACCTGCGCGGCGCCGTCTCCGGGCTCCCCGCGGGGGCGCTCGCGCTCGCGGCGCTCGTCACCGCGGCCGACTACCTGCTCCTCTCCGGCTACGACCTCCTCGCGCTCCGCTACGCCGGCCGCACGCTGCCGCTCCCGCAGGTCGTCTTCACCTCGTTCGTGTCGTACGCCTTCGGCAACAACGTGGGCTTCGCGCTGCTCTCGTCCGGCTCCGTGCGGCTCCGGCTCTACAGCCAGTTCGGCCTCTCCGCGCTCGAGGTCGGGAAGATCATCGGCTTCACCGCCTCGCAGCTCTGGGCGGGGCTGCTCCCGGTGGCGGGCGTCGCCCTCCTCGCCGGAGTGAAGGTCCCGCTGCCGGAGCCGATCGCGCTGCTCGCGGGCGGCCTCGCGCTCGCGCTGACCGCCGCGTACCTCGTCGCGGCCTGGCGCGCGACCGCGCCCGTTCGGCTCGGTAGCCTCGAGGTCCAGCTGCCGTCGCTCCCGCTCGCGCTCGGGCAGGTGCTCGTGTCCGCGGCCGACTGGGCGGTGGCCTCGGCGGTGCTGTACGTGCTCCTGCCGCCCGGCGCCATCTCGTTCCCGGCGCTCCTCGGGCTCTTCGTCGCCGCGCAGGTGGCCGGCCTCGCCTCCCAGGTGCCGGGCGGCCTCGGAGTCTTCGACTCGGTCGTGCTCGCGGCGCTCTCCGGGGTCGTGCCCGCGCCGCGCCTCCTCGGCGCGCTCGTCGCCTACCGCGCCATCTACTACCTCGCGCCGTTCCTCGCGGCCTTCGCGATGCTGGTCGCGAACGAGCTCGTCGTCCGCCGAGAGCTCGTGCGGCGCATCGTGCGGGGCGGCCACGCCTCCTTCGCGCCCATCGTGCCGTGGCTCGCCGCGACCGCGGCCATCGTCGCGGGTGGGGTGCTGCTCGTCTCCGGCGCGACGCCGACGGTCGCCGAGCGGCTCCACCTCCTGCGCCGCGCGGTGCCGCTGCCGGTGCTCGAGGCCTCGCACCTCCTCGGCTCGCTCGCGGGCACCGGGCTCCTGCTCCTCGCGCGGAGCCTCTTCCGGCGGCTCGACGGCGCGTGGGTCACCGCGATGGTGCTGCTCGGGGCGGGCGCGATCGTCTCGCTCGCGAAGGGGCTCGACTGGGAGGAGGCGAGCCTCATGATCGCCTTCATGCTGGTGCTGCTCCCGTTCCGGGCGCAGTTCTACCGGCGCTCCTCGCTCCTCGGCCAGCCGCTCTCCGGGCCCTTCACCGTCACGATCCTCGTCCTCGTCGCGGTCTCCGTCTGGATCGGCTTCTTCAGCTACCGGCACGTCGAGTACTCGAACGACCTCTGGTTCACCTTCGCCTTCCACGCCGACGCGCCGCGCTTCCTGCGCGCCGCGGTCGCGGGCGGCTCGCTCGTGGTGCTCTACGGCCTCTCGACGCTGCTCCGGCCCGCGCCCGGCGAGCCCGAGCCGCCGGGGCCGGACGACCTCGACCGCGCGCGCCCCATCATCGAGCGGTCGCCCGAGTCCTCGAGCCACCTCGCGCTCGTCGGCGACAAGCCGCTCCTCTTCTCGCCGTCCGGCGAGGCGTTCCTCATGTACGCGGTGCAGGGGAGGAGCTGGGTGGCGATGGGGGATCCCGTCGGCCCGGACGACCAGGCGACCGAGCTCGCGTGGCGCTTCCGCGAGCTCTCCGACGCGCACCACGGCTGGACCTGCTTCTACCAGGTCGGGCCCGACGCCCTGCCGCGCTACCTCGACCTCGGGCTGTCGCTCCTCAAGCTCGGCGAGGAGGCGATCGTACCGCTCGGCGACTTCGCGCTCGACGGCGGCGAGCGGCGGGGCCTGAGGCAGGCGTACCACCGCGCCGAGCGCGACGGGCTCACGTTCGAGGTGCTCCCCGCCGCGGCGGTGCCGGGCGTCCTCCCCGCGCTGCGCGACGTCTCCGACGCCTGGCTCGCGCAGAAGAAGGTGCGGGAGAAGGGCTTCTCGCTCGGCTGGTTCCAGCCCGTGTACCTCGCCGAGGGCCCGGTCGCCGTGGCGCGCCTGCACGGGCGCATCGTGGCGTTCGCGAACCTGTGGACCTCGGCCGCGAAGGTCGAGCTCTCCATCGACCTCATGCGCTTCGCGCCCGACGCGCCGCGGAGCGCGATGGAGTTCCTGTTCGTGTCGCTCTTCGTCTGGGGAAGGGCGGAGGGCTACGCGCGCTTCAACCTCGGGATGGCGCCCTTCTCCGGCTTCGAGGAGCGCGCGCTCGCGCCGGCGTGGACGCGGCTCGGGGCGCTGCTCTACCGCTTCGGCGAGGACTTCTACAACTTCCAGGGCCTCCGGCAGTTCAAGGAGAAGTTCGCGCCGGAGTGGCGGCCGCGGTACCTCGCGGCGCCCGGGGGCCTCAGGCTCCCGTTCATCCTCACCGACATCGCCGGGCTCGTGGGCCGCGGCCTCAAGGGCGTGGTGGCCCGGTGACGCCCGCCGCGCTCCTCGCCGCCGCGCTCGCGCTCGGCGCCCCCTCGCGGGCCGGCCCGCTCGAGGTCCCGCCCGGTGGTGCGGCCGGGGCGCGCGGCTACGCGATGCTCCTCGCAGGGGCGCGGGACGCGGGTCCCGCGGCCAAGCTCGGGCGGGAGCTCTCGGAAGCGGGCGTGGTCGTCCGGCACCTCGACGTCCAGGCGCACTTCGCCGCCGCCGGGGCGCCGCGGCGCTGCGTCTACCTCGCCGGCGACCTCGAGGAGCTCGCCCAGGGCGACCAGAAGCGGCTCGGCTTCGCCCGGTACCTGCGGCCCGTCCTCGTGGGCGTGGGCCCCGGCGTGCCCGCGGCCGCGGGCTCGGTGGCCCAGGCGCCCGACGGGACGTTCCGGGGGGCCATCCTCGTGGGTCCGGCACCGGAGGCCCCCGCGCCCGGCCAGCCGCGCCCGGCGCGCCTCTGCGAGGGCAAGGAGCCCGTGAAGACGGCGGTCCTGCGGGTGCCGGACACGGCCGGTGCCCGGGCGGCGCTGGAGACGCTCCTGGCCAGCGGGCCCGCCGGGCCGGCCCCGGCCGGGCCCGCCCCGGCCGAGACCGCCCAGGCCGGGCCCGTTCGCCCTGAGCCTGTCGAAGGGCGAACGAAGGACGCTCGGGCCGAGACGGACGTCTCGGATCTGCCGCTCCACGAGGTCCGGTCGGCCGTGTCCGGCACCCGCCTCGCCGTGCTGCTCACGGGCGACGGC
Source organism: Anaeromyxobacter sp. (assembly GCA_046351695.1). Lineage (GTDB taxonomy): Bacteria > Myxococcota > Myxococcia > Myxococcales > Anaeromyxobacteraceae > Anaeromyxobacter. Next base: position 36,049 of record JAXLYA010000012.1, read on the forward strand.
GGCTGGGCCGGGCTCGACAAGGGCCTCTCGGCCTCGCTCGCCGCGGCGGGCGTGCCGGTGGTCGGGCTCGACTCGCTCGCCTACTTCTGGAAGCGCCGGACGCCGGAGGAGACGGCCGAGGCGCTCGCCCGGATCATCCGGCACTACCTCGCCGCCTGGGGCCGCGAGGAGGTCCTGCTCCTCGGCTACTCCCGCGGCGCCGACCTCGTGCCGTTCCTGCCGCCGCGGCTCCCGGAGGACGTCCGGCCGCGCGTCGTGCTCGTCGGCATGCTCGGCCCGGCCACGTTCGCCGAGTTCGAGGTCCACTCGCTCGACGTGCTCTTCTCGATCAAGCGGGGCGACGCGATGTCCACCGCGCGCGCGGTCGAGGCGCTCGGCGCCTTGCCGGTCGTCTGCATCCAGGGGTCCGACGAGGGGGACTCGGGCTGCCCCGGCATCGCCGCGCGGCCGAACGTGCGCCGCTGGCTGCTGCCCGGCGGCCACCACTTCGACCGCGACTACGACAGGCTCGCGCGGCTCGTCCTCTCCGCGGCCCCGACGGCCGCGGAGAGGTGAGCCTTCCTGGAGCCCGGACTACTTCCCCAGGAACCCGTTCACCGCGTCCGCCCACTCCTTCGGGCAGTCGAGCTGCACGCAGTGCCCGCAGCCCTTCAGGCCCACGAGCCTCGCGCCCGGGATCGTCGTCGCGGCCTTCTCGAAGAAGTCGCTCGTGAAGCCGGCGTGCATGAACGGGCTCGGGATGAGCTTGTCCTCGTCGCCGTAGACGATGAGGACCGGCGCCGTGATCTTCCCGGCGCTCTGGCGAACGAAGTCGTCCTGGGTGAGGCCGTTCACGCTGCGGACCTGCGCGTAGGCGTACGGGTCGAACGTCGGGTCGCCGACGACGCGGACGCGCTCCTCCACGAGCCACTCGAGCTCGGGGCGGAACCGCGAGAAGTTCTGGTACGCGACCGAGCCCCAGATGCCGTACTCGGTGGCCTTCTTCACGAGCACCGTCGAGAACGCGCGGCGGAACCACTCCTTCTCGCGCGCGGAGAACTCCTCGAAGCCGGCCGGGGCGACGAGCACGAGCTGGCCGACCTCGTCCGGGTAGCGGATCGCGTAGGACATCGCGGTCTGGCCGCCCATCGAGTGGCCGACGAGCACGGGCTTCTTCAGGCCGAGCTGCCCGGCCACCTCGTGCACCACGTCGGCCATCGCCTCCATGGTGTACGGGAAGGACGCGGGCTTCTCCGACTTGCCGTAACCCGGCTGGTCGATGGCGACGACGTGCCAGCCGGCCTGCGCGAAGGCGTCGAGCTGGAAGTACCAGAACTTCAGGTAGCTCCCGAGGCCGTGCATGAAGACGATGTCGCCCTTCGTGCCGCCCTTGCCCATCTCGACGTACGCGACCTTCGGCGCCTTCGCCATGCCGTAGGTCTTCGCGACCTGGGGGAGCTCGGTGTACGCGACCGGCCAGGCCTTCCCCTCCGGGCCCTGGTAGGGGATCTCGGCGAAGGTCTGGGTGCCGCGCGCGGAGTAGCGGGTGGCGCAGGCCGAGCTGCCGGCGGCGAGGACGCCGGCGAGCATGATCACGGGGAGTGAATGCGTGCGCATGGCGGCCTCCTAGAAGCCGTACCAGGTGAGGGTGGTGAAGACGCCGTACGGGTTCTGCTTCACGCGCGAGGTCTCGCCGTCGTACCAGTCCCCGCGGAACATGTAGGCGGCGTGCAGGCCGAACGTCATGAGGAACCGGTAGGTGTACTTGAGCTCGGCGTTCACCTCGGTGCCGAGGGTCTTGCCGCGGCCGGTGGTGCTGTTCGCGTACGCGACGGGCTTCGCCCAGGCCTGCCCGTGGCCGGCGCCGAGCTTCAGGTTCAGCTTGTTCGGGACGAGGTCGCGCGAGGCGGAGGCCACCACCGCGAGGAGGCCGGAGCCCTGGTTCGAGATGTCGGTGACCGCGCCGGTGTAGTTGCCGACCGTGCTCGTGAACGGCATGAGGAGCAGCAGGCGATGGTTGAAGAACACCGCGCCCGGCAGGCCGTAGTAGTTGAGCGTGAAGGGGCCCGTGTACTTCTTGTCGGTCGGGTCCTTGTCGCCGTTCGAGACGATCGCCTCGAGGCTGACGAGCTCGTTCGCGTTCCGGCCGTAATTCCAGAGGAGCTCGGCGTCGGCGGAGAAGCCGCTGATCGAGACCTCCTTGTTGAGGAGGGTGTCGGTCTTCTTCGAGGTGAACTTGCCGGCGTTGTACATGAAGAAGCCGGAGGCGCCGAACCGGCCGGCGCGGAAGTCGACGTTGTGGTGGCCGTTCACGCCGAGCCACACCACGTTTCCGTTCGCGCGTTCGATCTGGAACGGCTGGGTGCCGGTGTAGGGCGCGAGGGTGCTGGACGCCGGGCCGGCGCGGACGAGCCCCTCGTACGCCCAGGCGTCGCTCTTCGTCGCGTCGTTCAGGAACCAGAGCGAGGCGCCGAGCCAGGTGCCGGGGGCGAGCTCGTAGGCGCCGTCCGCCATCGCGATCCAGTCGAAGGAGAGGCGCGGGTCGTTCTTCGTCGCCTTGTCGGGCTGCGCGCCGTTGAGCGGGAACCAGGCGATGCGCTCGCGGTCGGTGGCGGCGGCGCGGAAGGCCTGGATGCCGGTCGCGTCGGTGCCGGCGTAGGCGAGCTTGTAGCCGGTGCGGGTGATGTCGTTGAGGCCGGTGCGGGTGGGGTCGAGCACGTTGTCGTAGAGCGACTGCGTGCCCGCGAGGAGCGTGAAGCGGTCGGGGTCCTTGTACGGGTACCAGGCGAAGTTGACGTTCTTCGTCTGGACGTTCACCTGGTCGGCGTTGAGGCCGCCGCCGACGTTCTGGCCCTGGCTGTTCGCGGTCCAGCCCCACATGTAGTCGATCTCGAACTGCGCGCGGAACGCGGCGCGGCCGTCGAGGAAGTTGGGCATGTACTCGATGACGGGGATCCACCGCTGCTCGACCCACATGGCCGAGCCGGCGCCCGTGGTCACGAGGCTGCCCGCGTAGTTGCCGATGGGCCCCAGCGCCACGCCCTTCAGGCCCGAGGGATCGCCGATCAGGTTGGTCGCGGTGGCGCGCGTGAAGAAGTAGTTGATGAGCCGGAACTCCTGCGGCGGCGCGTCGTGTTCCCGGGCGTTCGCGTCGTACCAGCCGCCGTAGTACAGGCCGGGCACGGTGGGCGTCTGCGCGAGCGCGGGGCCGGCCGCGAGCAGCGCGGCGGCGAGGGCCAGCGTCCGGAGCGGGGCTGCGGGGGTCGGTGCCATGTCGGCTCTCCCGGTGTCGAGGCGGTGGTGGCGAGGCGGGCCGATGGCCCGGGCGCAGGAGGCGCGCCCGGGCCACCAGGTGAGGCGGCTACTGGAGGCGGTAGACCTGGAGCGACTTCGAGCCGTCGTAGTTCGTGACGCCGTTCAGCGTGACGGTGGCCGAGCCGACCGCGCCGTCGGCGCAGCGGTTCTTCGTGGCCTGCGTCGAGAAGTAGAGCTCGAGCGTCATCGTCTTGCCGTCGGCGGAGAACTTGCCGCGGCCCGCCTGCGCGAAGGTGGCGTAGGTCGCGGTGACGTCGAAGCAGTCGCCGTTGCCGCCGACGTTCTCGATGAGGATCGCCGTGGAGGTGAAGGAGAGCGGGCTGCCCGCCGGGGTGGACTTGTCGCAGGTGCCGGTGGAGCCGACCGTCGGCGCGCCGGTGAGCGTGCCGAGCTTCGTCGTGACGGCCCAGTTGGCGTTCGTCGCGATGACGGTCTCGTTGTAGCACTGCGTCGCCGCGCCGTAGTTGGTGTTGGCGTTGAAGCCGTTCGGGAACGCCGGGATGTCGGCGCCCGCCATCTTCCAGCTCTTGCCGGCGAGGTAGGTGTTGATCTCCGCGGCGGTGCCGAGCTTCGGCGTGTTGTCGGTGGAGTCGTTGCTGCTGCCGCAGGCGGCGAGGAGGGTGGCGGCGAGGGCGGTCGCGAGGATGCGCTTCATGGTCGTGCTCCTTTGTGGGTGCTTCAGCGGGTCTGCTGCGGGGTGGCCGGGCTCGCGCCCGGGTTCGGGTTGGAGGCGGTGCCGAGCGCGCTCGTCGGGAGCGCGCCGGCGGGGCGGAAGACGAGGATCAGGACGGTGACGATCGCGGCGACGGCGACGAGGGCGACGATCGCGTTGCCGAGGCCGATGCTCCCGCCCATCCAGGCGACGAGGGTCGAGCTCGGCGCCGCGAGCAGCGCGCCCACGTGGTAGACGACGCCCACCGAGAGGCCGCGCACCCGCGCCGGGAAGAGCGAGGTGAGGAGCATCGGGGTGACGCCGGAGATGCCGGCGCCGGTCGCGCCCGCCACGAAGGCGCCCAGCCAGAGCGCGTTCGGGATGCCGGCGACCGCGGGTGCGCCGAACGACCAGCCGCCCACGTAGAGCGGCAGCGCCGGGAGCAGGACCACGAGCGGCACGATGAGCGCGAAGACCGCGCCCTTCTTCGACGCCGTGGTGCCCCAGGTGATGGCGCCCGCCATCATGCCGAGGTTGAAGGTGATGACGAGCCAGGCGATCTCCCGCGCGCCGAGCTGGAAGCTCGTGCGGAGGAGCGCCGGCCACATGCCGGAGAGGCCGTAGTAGACCGCGAAGGACGTCGCCCAGAGCACCGAGGCCCAGACGACGCGAAGGATCACCTTCTCGGCCTTGAGGTCCGCGAGGGTGACGTTCGCCTTCTGCGCCTTCGCCTTCTGCCAGTCCGGGCTCTCCGGCACGAAGAACCAGATCGGCAGCGCGAGCAGCGCCGGGACCGCGGCGATCATGAAGAGCGGCCGCCAGCCCAGCGTCGGCTCGATGGCCCAGTACACGAGCGCGGCGACGATGTAGCCGATGGCCCAGGAGCCCTGCAGGATGCCCGACGCGATTCCGCGGCTCCGCGCCGGCCAGTTCTCCATCGCGAGGGTCGCGCCGGCGGTCCACTGCGCGCCCATGCCGAGGCCGAAGAGCGTGCGGAACGCGAGCACCCAGGCGAAGGACGGCGCGAACGCCACCGCGCCGTCGCACACCGCGAACCAGACGAGCGAGATGACGAGCGGGAGCTTCCGGCCGTAGCGGTCGGCGAGCCAGCCGGAGCCGACCCCGCCCGCGAGGCGGAGGAGGAGCGTCAGCGTGACCGAGATCGACGTCGCGACGGCGCCGACGCCGAACTCCTTCATGATGTCGGCCATCGCGAGCAGGTAGATGGTGAAGTCGAACGCGTCGAGCACCCAGCCCGCCCACGCGGCGAGGAAGGTGGTCCACTGCGCGCGGGTGGGCTCACGCCACCACGCCTGCTCGGGCGCGGCCACGGCCGTCGTCATGGCTTCCCTCCGGGGACGGCGAGCTTCCTGAGCTCGGTCTTGAGGATCTTCCCGGCCGCCGAGAGGGGCATCGCGTCGACGCGCGTGACCTGCTTCGGGACCTTGTACTTCGCGAGCCGGGTCTTGAGGTGCTCGAGGAGCGAGTCCGGCTCGGCGGCGGCGCCGGGCTTCAGCGTGTAGAACGCGTGGCCGACCTCGCCCCACTTCGCGTCCGGCACGCCGACCACCGACGCCATCGCGACGGCGGGGTGCGTGAGGAGCGCGTTCTCGACCTCGAGCGGGTAGACGTTCTCGCCGCCCGAGATGAACATGTCCTTGCGGCGCCCGGCGACCCAGAAGTACCGGTCCTCGTCCTGGCGCATGAGGTCACCGGAGTGCAGCCAGCCGTCGGCGTCGATGCCTTCGCGCGAGACCGTGCCGTCGGGCCCCTCGTAGCCGTCGCAGCAGGCCGGGCCGCGGAGCAACAGCTCGCCGACCTCGCCCTGCTTCACGTCCTTGCCGTCCTCGTCGACGAGGCGCGCCTCGATGAACTGGTTGACGAGCCCGATGGAGCCGGCCTTGCGCTCCGCCTCGGAGGCCGGGAACGAGAACACGCCCGGGCCGAACTCGGTCATCCCGAAGCCCTGCTTGAAGGGGATCGGGTGCGTCCTCGCCCAGGCGGCGCGGAGCGGCCCCGGCATCGCGGCGCCGCCGCTCGTGAGGTAGCGGATGCGAGAGAGGTCCGCCTCGGCGAAGCCGGGGGCCTCGAGGAGCTGCTGGTACTGCGTCGGCACCGCGAAGAAGGCGGTGACCTTCTCGTCCACGAGGAGCTTCAGCGCGAGCGCCGCGTCCCAGCGGCGCATGAGGACGACGCGCCCGCCGATGGTGAGGAACGGGACCGTGTACACGAACAGCCCGCCGGTGTGGAACATCGGCGTGTGCGTGATGGTCACGTCGCCCGGGCGGATCTCGTGGACCATCGTGGTGAAGGTGTTCCAGGCGATCTGCCGGTAGGTGATGCGCGCCGCCTTCGGGAGGCCGGTGGTGCCCCCGGTGAAGAGCAGGCAGGCGACGTCGGTGTCCTTGAAGGCCGGGTTCGAGATCGGGTCGGCCGGGGAGGTCGCCAGGATCTTCTCGTGGGCCGTCGAGCCCGGGAGCCCCGCGCCCTCGAGGTGCACGAGCGCCGGGAGCGTCCGGGCCGAGCCGCCCCAGAACGAGAGCGCCTCGCCAGCGAGCGCCGAGAGCTCCTCCGAGTAGAAGACCACCTTCGGCGCCGTGCGGCGCACGAGCTCGCCGAGCTCGGCCGCGTGGAGCCGCCAGTTGTACGGCACGAGGACCGCGCCGAGCTTCCCGCAGGCGAAGAGGGCGTCGAGCACCTCGACGCCGTTCATCGCGATCATCCCGACCTTGTCGCCCGCGCGCACGCCGGCGTGGTCGCGCAGCCAGGCCGCGACCTGGTTGGCGCGGACGTCGAGCTCGGCGTAGGTGAAGCGGCGGGTGCGGGCGGCCGTGCCGGGCGTCGCGCCGGGCACGACCTCGACGATGGCCGTCTCCTTCGGCCAGTACAGGGCGCCGCGCGCCCCCCAGTCGCCGTACCACATGCCCGTCCCCTCCTACTTCCCGGTCCAGCGGAGGATCGACCCCGCCATCGCGAGGCCGCCGCCGCTCGCCATCAGCATGACGAGGTCGCCCTTCCGGACCTTCCCGGCCTGCACGGCGTCGTCGAGCGTCATCGGGATGCACGCGCTGCCGGTGTAGCCCCAGCGGTCCATCGTCCAGTGCGTGCGCGACATCGGCACGCCGAGGACCTTCATCGTGGCCTCGATGGTGCGGAGGTTGAGCTGCGTGAAGACGAAGAGCTTCACGTCGTCGATCGAGGTGCCCGTCTTCGCCAGCAGCGCGTTCACCAGCGCCGGCCAGCGCTCGGTGTTGAAGGTCGCCGGGAACTTCCGCACGAACTTCACGAAGGGCTGCCCGTTCGCCGCGACGTAGGCGGGCGTGGACGGGTGGAGCGTGCCGCCGCCGTAGATGCCGAGGGCGTCGTGGTACTCGCCGTGGGCCTCGAGCTTGCCGGCGAGGATGCCGGGCTGCTCGCCCGCGCCGAGCACGACCGCGCCCGCGCCGTCGGCGAAGAGCGTGCAGGTCTTCTTGTCCTTCCAGTCGACGTGCCGGCTCATGCCGTAGGCGCCGACCACGAGCACCTTCGAGACGTCCTCGTCGCCGCGGATCTGCTTCGAGGCCACGTCGAGCGCGGTGACGAAGCTCGCGCAGGCGCAGTTCACGTCGAAGGTGCCGGCGTTCTTCGCGCCGAGCTTGTGCTGGAGCACGGAGGAGGTGCCGGGGCTCGGCTGGTCGGGCGTGTCGGAGGCGACGACCACGAGGTCGAGCTCCTCCGGCCTCACCCCGGCGCGCCCGAGCGCCTCCTTCGCGGCCGCGAGGGCGAGGTCGCTCGTGACCTCGCCGTCGGCCATGTAGTGCCGCGCCTCGATGCCGACGTTGTCGCGGAGCCACTGGTCCACGGGCTCGCCGAGCGTCTTCTCGAGCTCGGCGTTCGTGACCCGGCGGGCCGGGACGTAGCGCCCCGTGGAGAGGATCTGCGCGTACCTCATGGCTTCCTGGTGCCTCGCTCGGATGTGGGGAGGTCGGGGAGGGTGCTCATGCCCGACTTGATGAAGGAGAGGGCGGCGTCGAGCGCGGCGTCGGCGCCGCGCCCGCGGCCCCAGAGCACGTAGCGCATGCCCAGGAAGTCGGCGATGCCCATCAGGCAGTACGCGAGCGCCTCGGGGTCGATCTTGCGGAGCTGCCCGCGCCGCTGCGCGCCCTGGAGCGCCTTCGCGTACGGCACCGCGAAGCCGCGGTAGTAGCGCTGGAAGCAGGCCTCGTCGACGAACTCGGCCTGCCGCACGACCCGGTAGAGGAGCCGGTGCTCGGTGACGAAGCCGAAGAACGCGCGGAGCCCCTCGCGCTCGACGGCGACGCGGTCGTCGAGGCCGGTGGTGGCCTTCGCGAGCGCGTCCTTCAGCCGCTCGGAGAGCCCGTCCACCACCTCCACGAGGAGCGCCGTCTTGTCCTCGAAGTAGACGTAGAAGGTGCCGAGCGCGACGCCCGCCTCGCGGGTGATGTCGCTGATGGAGGCGCGCTCGAAGCCCTTCTCGCCGAACACGCGCTCCGCCGCCTCCACGAGCTTGAGGCGCGTGCGCTGGCCGCGCTTCGTCACCGGCGCGGTCACCGGCGTCGCGGCGGGGGCGCCCTTCCCGTTCTTCCTGGCGGCGGGGGCCGCGGCTGAACTTGAATACCGATTCATGTTTCAGTATTGGGGGTGTAGTCTCTTCGTGCAGGGACTTCAAGTACGAGGAGCGACCCGATCGGGCGGCGCGCGCTCGTGACGCACCGCGTACGAGTCGCACCGTGAAACGATCGGCCCCGCGGAACTCGAAGGAGGACTCGATGGACCTCAAGGATCTCAAGATCATCGTCACCGGCGGCGCCCAGGGCATGGGGGCGCACTTCGCCACCCGGCTCCTCGAGGGCGGCGCGGCCGTGGCCGTCGGCGACGTGAACGAGCAGCGCCTGGCCGAGCTGCCGAAGGGCATCCACACCCGCCGGCTCGACGTCTCCTCCGAGGACGACGTGAGGTCGTTCGTGGCCTGGGCGACGAAGGCGATGGGCGGCCTCAACGCCGTCGTGAACAACGCCGGCATCCTCCGCGACGGCCTGCTCGTGAAGAAGGACCGGACCACCGGCGAGGTGAAGACCCTCTCGAAGGCAGACTGGGACCTCGTCATCGGCGTGAACCTCACCGGCGCGACGCTGGTCGTGCGCGAGGTGGTGGCCGAGATGGTCCGCGCGAACACGCGGCCGGGCGTCGTCGTGAACATCTCGTCGGTGGCCCGCCACGGCAACCGCGGCCAGTCGAACTACGTCTCGGCGAAGGCCTCGCTCGCCGCGAACACGGTCACCTGGGCGCGCGAGTTCGCGCCGTTCGGCATCCGCGTGGGCGCGGTGGCGCCTGGCATGATCGAGACGCCCATGACCCAGGGCATGAACCAGAAGGCCCGCGACGCCCTCGTCGCGAACGTCCCCTGCGGGCGCATCGGCCTGCCCGAGGACATCTGGAAGGCCGTGAAGTTCGTGCTCGAGTGCGACTACTTCGACGGCCGCTGCGTGGACGTGGACGGCGGCCTCGTGATGTAGTCCCGGCGTGCCGCGCTGGGCGTTCCTCGGGATCGGCTTCGCGTTCACCGGGCTCGGCGTCCTCGGGGCGGTGCTCCCGCTCCTGCCGGCGACGCCGTTCTTCCTCGTGGCGCTCTGGGCGTTCGCGCGGAGCTCCCGGCGCTTCCACGACTGGCTCTACCACCACCCGGTCTTCGGGCCGCCGCTCCGCTCGTTCCACGAGCACCGGGTGGTGCCGCGCTACGCGAAGGCGCTCTCGCTCGGCACGATGACGGTGACGTTCGCGCTCGCCTGGCTGCACGGGCGGACGCCGGCGTGGGGGCTCGCGGCCATGGCCGTGCTCTTCCTCGGGAGCGCGGCGTTCGTGCTCCGCTTCCCCTCGACGCCGCCGGTCAGGCGGGAGGGTGCAGGCCCGCCCCCGCCGGCGGGGGGCTGAGCCGGACGAGCTCGGCCACCGCGGCGGCGTCGCGCTCGAGGCGGGTCGGGTGCGGGTGGCACCGCGCGAGGCGCCGGGTGCGGACGAGCCCGTCGGCGTCGCGGCGCGTGAGCTGGAGCGCCGCCTGGCCCGGCCCCGCGTCGGGGACGAGCTCGAGCTCCACCCAGAGCGCGCGGCCGGGCGGGTGGGTCGCGATCCAGGCGCGCATGCCGTCCTCGTACTCGCGCCGCTCGTCCTCGTGGATGTAGTCGCGCACGATCGTCTGGTAGGCGAGCACGACCGCGTCGGTGTGCGTGCCCGACAGGAGGTCGAGCCGCTCCGGCCACCCCCGCGCGCGCACCGGCGCGAGCACCGGCGCGTCGAGCCGCGTCCGCGCGACCTTGAAGGCGGTCACCGCGCGCACGAGCCGGAGCTCCCGGTGGGTCTCGCCCGGCCAGACGCACGCGAGGAGCCAGCGGGAGTCCTCCTCGTCGGTCGCGTCGAGCGGCGCGGCGTCGAGGCCGAGCCGGGCGACGGCGGAGATGGGCCCCGCCACCTCGAGGGGCGCGCCGGTCTCGTCGGTCCAGACGTCGGGCAGCTCGTCGGCGACGAGGTTCAGGCCCGCGCTCGCGCCGAGGTCCACGAGCGCGAGCGGGCGCGCGGCGGTCCCGAGCTCGAGCAGGCGCGCCGGCCACAGCCAGGCGACCGCGCGGGAGGTCTCGTTCGTCTGCACGCCGCGCCGGCGGAGGTCCTCGTGGAGGCGGGCGCGCTCGGGGGCGAGCGCCGCGGCGAGCGCGCCGGCCGAGACCGCGCCGGGGTCCGGGTGCTCGCCGGTGAAGGCCGCGTGGAGCGGGTGCGCCTGCCCCGTCGCGAGCGCGTCGGCGCGCAGCGCGGCGAGCAGGAGGAGCGGGCGGTCGTACCAGGCCGTGAAGGTCCGGGCCGCCCAGTCTTGCCGGATGGCCGCGCCCGCGTCGCCCGCGAGCACGCCCGGCAACAGGTCGAGCGCCCGCACGTAGCTCTCCGACCGCCCCTGCACGAACGCGCGCTGGCGCGCGAGGTCGTCGTCGATGCCCTGGAGCCCCCGGTACGTCGCCGCCACGGTCCACCTCCCGGGGCTCAGTGTGGATTCGCCGGGGCCGCCGTGCCGCTCGCATCCGGGGCCTGTCCCGGCCGGGGGATGCCGAGCGCGTCGAGCCGCCGCCGGCGCGCGGGCCCGGCGAGGAGGTTCAGGCCCGCGAGCACGGCGCCGGCGCCCAGGCAGCCGAGCCAGAGCGTCCGGGCGCCGAAGCGGGCGAGCACCTCGCCGCCGACCAGCGGCGCGACCGAGAAGGCGATGCCCCAGCTCATCGAGAACGCGCCCTGGTAGCGCCCGCGCAGCGCCGCCGGCGCGAGGTCCGCGACGAGCGTCGCGCCGGCGGGGAAGCCCACCACCTCGCCGATCGTCCAGAGCACGACGCCGAAGGCGTAGAGCGGCACGTTCCCGCCGAACGCGTTCACGCCGAAGCCGACGCCGAACAGGAGGGCCGAGGCCGCGAGCAGCCGCGCGCCGTCGAACCGGCGCAGCCACGGCCCGATGAGCGGCTGGAACACCACCACGCCGAACCCGTTGAACGAGAGGAGCGCCGAGTAGACCGCCGGCCCGACCCCGTGCGCGCCCCAGTCGAGCGGCGCGGCGAGCTGGAACTGCAGGAAGATGACGAGCGCGCCGAGGTAGAGCGCCGCGAACACGAGGAAGATCCGGTCGCGGAGCACGACCGCGAACCCCTCGAGCGGCGAGTGCGCGTGCAGGCCCTCCGGCCGCGTCTCCGGCACCTTCCAGAAGATGATCGCCGCGAAGAGGAGGCAGGTGGCCGCGTCGGCCGCGAAGAGCGCGAGGAAGCTCCGCTCGGCGATGAAGCCCGCCAGGAGGAGCCCGACCGTCCACCCCGCGTTCACGACCCAGTACACGAGCCCGAACGCGCGCGGCCGCTCCGGCGGCGGGACGAGGTCGGCGATCGCCGCCTGCAGCGCCGGCCGGTAGCCCTCGGAGGTGAGCGCCGAGAGGAACGCGAAGAGCGCGAGCAGCGCGGGCTCGCGCACGAGCCCCACGCCCAGCACCGCGAACGCGCCGGAGACGAGTGAGAGCAGCATCGTCGCGCGCCGGCCGATGGCGTCCGCGAGCGTGCCGCCGAGCGGCCCCGCGACGAGGATCCCCACCCCGAACAGCGCCACCACCCGTCCAGCCGCGTCCGGTGTGAACCCGCGCCCGTTGACGAGGTAGGGCCCGAGGAAGATCGCGACGAACGTCGCGAGCCGGTTCACGAACATGCCCGCGAGGAGCACGTAGAACGGCCGCGGCAGCCCGCCGATCGCGACGCGGAGGCCTGAGGAGAGGGAGGCCAAGGGAGGATGGACTTAACACGGGGACTGAAGCCCGTCCGTTCGCCCTTCGACAGGCTCAGGCGAACGGCTGTCTACCTGGGCCGGACCACCTTCGGCCACCGCTCGAGCGCGACCGTCACGATCCCCGGCACCGCCTCGCGCCGCCGGATCTCGGCGAGGAGAGCGGACGGATCCTTGCCCGCCGCCTCCAGCGCCCGCGCGCGGCCGGCGAGGAGCGCCGTGCGGTGCTCGAAGGGCAGGTCCGCGAGGAGCGGCGAGTCCTCGCCCCGCAGGAACTTGCCGAGCAGCTCCGCGAAGCCCGGGACGCCGTCGATGTCGCCCAGGATCGGCTGGACGAGCGCCGGCTCCACCCGCGCCGCCTCGGCCGCGAGCATGAGCCGCAGCGTCGCGTCGACGTAGCGCGCCTGGGTCCGGCTCGCCTTCGCGAGCGCGCGCATCGCCTTCTCCGGCGCGGTGAGGGCGTCGAGGAGGAGCAGCGCGCCGTCGCGGACCTCGGGCTCCGGGATCGCCGAGAGCTCGCTCGCGGCCGGGACGGGCTCGCCGAGCACGCTCGCCTTCACGACCTTGAGGAACGCGCCGTCGACGGGGCTCGCCTGGCGCTCGATGCTCTCGAGGTAGTGCCGCGGCGGGTGCGCCGGCGCGCGGTCGAACCGGGCCACGCGCGCGTAGAGGAGGGCGTTCGCGTAGCTGCGCTCGCGGTCGAGCGCGAGGGCCACGAGCCGCGTGGCGTCGGCGCCGCGGCCGACCGTCGCGAGCGCGACCGCCCGCGGCTCGAGCATCTCGGCGACCTCGGCCGGCGAGACCTTCTCGAGGCGATCCCAGGTGTCGACCGCCTCGGCGATCCGCCCGGCGCGCAGCTGCGTCCAGGCCACCGCGCGCAGGAAGTTGGGATCGTCCGGGAACCGGCGCAGCCCCGCCTCGAACAGCCGGTCGGCCTCGTCGGGCGCCTCGGCGCGCGCGCGCAGGTAGGCCGCGAGCGGGGAGTCCGGGCTCTTCGCCTCGAGCTCGCGGTAGAGGCGCTGCGCCTCGGCCTGGCGCCCGAGCGACTTCAGGAACTCCTGGCGCATGCGGTGCGCGTTCACGAGCGCCGGGTCGGCGGCGATGGCCGCCTCGGCGGCCTCGAGCGCCGCGGCCATCCCGCCGCGCTCGTAGGCGAGCTCCCAGGCCGCGTCGAACGCGTCCGGCCCGGGCGTCGCCGCGAGCACCGCGCGCGCGAGCCGCTCCGCCTCGGCGGGCTGCTTCGCGCGGAAGCGCAGGTGGTCGATCGCGCCGCGCCAGCCGCCGTCGGCGATGAAGGCCCGCGTCCGCTTTGCGCCCGCGGTCGAGGTCTGCACCGACGCCGGCGCGGGCTGGAACACGTAGTCCACGCTCGCGAGCACGACCGTGCGCTGGCCGGCGAGGTGCTGCGGGGGCACGCCGCCGCCCTTCGGCTCGGGGCCGTAGTAGACGTGCTCGAGCACGAGGGGCGAGGCGCCGAGGACGTTGTAGGCGACGAACTTCGTGTAGGCGGGCACCTCGAGGTCGAGCTCCTCGATGGGCTTCCCCGCCTCGGTGGACGCCTTCACGTGCACGCGCCCGGTGGGGAGCTCCACCGCGAGCTCGCCCTCGCGCGGCGCGACGTCGAAGCGCTTCCCGCCCGCCTCCACGACGACCCGCGTGTCGAGGCCGTTCAGGAGGTGGACGAGCTGGGTCCGGCCGCCCGCCCAGCGCCCGTACCCGGCCCAGCCCGCGGCCACGACCGCGAGCGCGACCACCGTGAGGCGCCACGCGCGCAGCGTCGGCGAGGTGGGGACCTTCCCGAAGAAGTAGAACTTCGAGCCCTCGGACGAGACGAGGTACTGCGCGATCGGCCAGACCGGGAGGAACAGGAAGGTGAAGAAGAGCGTGCCGACGTAGCTGCCGTCGGAGCCCTCGTCGCTCTTCCCGTACATCCGGGTGCCGATGCCGTTCAGCGTGTACAGGCCGGGCGCCGAGCCGGTGGGCATCGCGAAGAGCCGGCGCTTCGCGAGGATCGCGTCGAGCGCGCGCTCCTCGCCGGGGCCGCGCCCGGTGCGGCGGCGCGCGCGCAGCGCCTTGAAGAGCGCGAACCCGTCGCCCTTCGCCACGGCCGCGGCCACGGGCGGGTGCGCGACGAAGCGCTCCAGCTCGGGGCACGCCTGCAGCCAGCCGCGCGGGTCGGTGCTCGGGTCCGCCATCCGTACACCCCTCCGGGTTGACGTCTAGTCTAGCCCAAGCGCCAAAACGAAACGGCCGCCCGTGAGGGCGGCCGTCCGTCGAAGCAGGGGAAGCGAAGGGGACTACATGTCGAAGTACAGGGCGAACTCGAGCGGGCTCGGGCGCATCCGGACCGGGTTCACTTCCTTGTCGTACTTGTACTGGATCCAGGTCTCGATCACGTCCTCGGTGAAGACGTCGCCCTTGAGCAGGAACTTGTGGTCCTTGCGGAGGTTCTCGAGCGCCTCGTCGAGCGAGCCCGGCATCTTCGGGATGTCCTTCAGCTCCTCCGGCGACATGCCGTAGATGTCCTTGTCGAGCGGCTGGCCGGGGTTGATCTTGTTCTCGATGCCGTCGAGGCCGGCCATCAGCATCGCGGCGAACGCGATGTAGCCGTTGGAGGACGGATCCGGCGACCGGAACTCGATGCGCTTCGCCTTGGGCGACGGCGAGTACATCGGGATGCGGATCGACGCGGAGCGGTTGCGGGCGGAGTAGGCGAGGTTCACCGGCGCCTCGAAGCCCGGCACGAGCCGCTTGTAGCTGTTCGTGGTCGGGTTGCAGAGGGCCGCGAGCGCCGGGCCGTGCTTCAGGATGCCGCCGATGTACCACATGGCGAGCTCGGAGAGCCCCGCGTAGCCCTCACCGGCGAAGAGCGGCTTGCCGCCCTTCCAGATCGACTGGTGCACGTGCATGCCCGAGCCGTTGTCGCCGTAGAGCGGCTTCGGCATGAACGTCACGGTCTTGCCGTGACGGCGGGCGACGTTCTTGATGATGTACTTGAACCACTGGAGCTGGTCCGCCATCGTCACGAGCGACTGGAAGCGGATGTCGATCTCGGCCTGGCCGGCGGAGGCGACCTCGTGGTGCTGCCGCTCGACGTGGATGCCGACGGACTCCATCACGCGGCACATCTCGGTGCGGATGTCCTGCTGGCTGTCGGTCGGCGCGACCGGGAAGTAGCCCTCCTTGTAGCGGGGCTTGTAGCCGAGGTTGCCGCCGGCCTCCTCGCGGCCGGTGTTCCACTGGCCCTCGACGGAGTCGACCTTGTAGAAGCCGTGGTTCACGCCCGAGTCGTAGCGGACCTCGTCGAAGATGAAGAACTCCGGCTCCGGCCCGAAGTACGCCGTGTCGCCGATGCCGGTGGACTTCAGGTACTTCTCGGCCTTGATGGCGATGTTGCGCGGGTCGCGCGAGTACGGCTCCTTCGTGATCGGGTCGACGACGTTGCAGATGAGCGAGAGCGTGGGCTCCGCCATGAACGGGTCGATCGCGGCGGTGGTCGAGTCCGGCATGACGAGCATGTCGGAGGCGTGGATCGCCTGCCAGCCGCGGATCGAGGAGCCGTCGAACCCGAGGCCCTCCTCGAACACCCCCTCGGTCAGCTCGTACAGCGGGATGGAGAAGTGCTGCCAGAGGCCGACGAAGTCCATGAACTTCAGGTCGACGTAGGTAGCCTTCTTCTCCTTGGCGAGTTCGATGGCCTGCTTCGGCGTCAGGTTGGGCACTTTCCTTCTCCGGTACGGTTGTGAGCGGGCGGTGAGGCTGCGACGGGCTGCAAAAGCACTTCGTGTGCCACGGCGGCTGCTGCGGTGCTGCGGGCGTTCTCTCGCGATCCGGGAGGGGCGTCCGGCGGGGTGCCCGATGTTCGGGCACCCCGTGCCCGGGTTCAAGGCATTCCGGCGGGGCTCCCGGGGTCCCCCGCTCGACCTTCCGGCCGGGCGGACGGCCCCGCCCACGGGTGCCGGACAGGCACCCGGAGTGCGTGATTCGACGGCTGAATTCCGGTGGGAGGAACGCCCGGGATCACGTGATCCTCCCCGTCGGCCTCAGCGCTTCATGCCGAGCGCGCGCATGCGCTCGCGCAGCGTGTTGCGGTTCATCCCGAGGAGCTCCGCCGCGCGCAGCTGGTTGCCGTTCGTGCGGGCGAGCGCGGCCGAGATGAGCGGCGCCTCCACGGCGGCGAGGGCGGCCTGGTAGCGGCCCTTCTCCGGCGGCGGGGCGTCGAGCACGTTCTCGACGAGCGCGGCGAGGCCGCCCTCCGGCACCGCGGCGCCGGTGGGCAACAGGCCCGCGAGGTCCTTCGCGGTGACGCGGTTCCCGGGCAGCTTGAGGAGCACGCGCTGCAGGACGTTCTGCAGCTCGCGCACGTTGCCCGGCCACGGGTGCCCGTTCAGCACCGGCTCCGCGTCGCGCGCGAGCGTGAGCGCGCGGCCGCGGAGCTGCTCGCCGAACTTCGCGAGGTAGTGGCGGGCGAGGAGCACGACGTCGCCCTCCCGCTCGCGGAGCGGCGGCAGCCGGATCGGCACCACCGCGAGGCGGTAGTAGAGATCGCGGCGGAAGCGCCCCTCCTCGACCGAGCGCGAGAGGTCGGCGTTCGTCGCGGCGACGATGCGCACGTCGACCGGCAGCGGGCGCGAGCCGCCGACGCGGTCGATCTCGCGCTCCTGGAGCACGCGCAGGAGCTTCGCCTGGAGGTCCATCGGCATCTCGCCGATCTCGTCCAGGAACAGCGTTCCGCCGCTCGCGAGCTCGAACTTGCCGGGCCGCCGCTCGACCGCGCCGGTGAAGGAGCCCTTCTCGTGGCCGTACAGCTCGGACTCGATGAGGTCCTTCGGGATCGCGGCCATGTTCACGGTGACGAACGGGCCGCGCGAGCGCGTGGAGTTGGCGTGGATGCCGCGGGCGACGAGCTCCTTGCCGGTGCCGGACTCGCCCATGAGCAGCACCGTCATCTCGGTGCGCGCGACGCGGCCGATCTCCTTGTAGACCTCGATCATCGCCGCCGAGCGGCCGATGAGGGTCCCGGGCAGCGCGACGTCCTTGAACTTGCGCGCGTCGGGCTCGTCGGCGCGGTCGTCCTCGGGCGCCTCCGCGGAGGCCTCGCTGCCGGCGCCGAGGTCGCGCACGATGCGCTCGACGCGCGAGAGGTCGAAGGGCTTGCCGATGAAGTCGGCGGCGCCGCGCTTCATCGCCTCGACGGCCGAGTGCATCGTGTCCTCGGCGGTCATCACCACGACGAACGGCGAGTCGACGCGGCCGGAGATCTCGCCGAGGAGCTTGAAGCCGTCGTCGCCCGGGAGCCGCACGTCGAGCAGCACGAGGCCGACGCGATCCTTGCCGCCGCCGACCTCCTTCAGCTTCTCGCGCGCCTCCTCGGCGCTGCCCGCCTCGAGGTGCGGCACGCCCACGCGCTCGCAGGTGCGGGCGAGCACGAAGCGGACGGACGGCTCGTCGTCGACGATGAGGACCTTGCGCACGGTGACGTCTCCTGGCTCCAGCCCGATGAGCAAACACCGGAGCCCGGTTCACAGGCACTAGCAAGCGAGGGGCCAGCTTCGGGTACCCACACGGCGGGACGAATGGCGGTCCACGGGTCTCGCGCACACCCGCGACACGAGGTCGCGGGGGACCTACGCGTCGAGGGGTAGGTAGATCGCGGCCTCGGCGCCGCCGCCCGCCCGGTTCTTCACCTCCATGCGGCCGCCGTGCGCCTCCACGATGCGCCGCGAGATCGCGAGGCCGAGGCCGGTGCCCTGCGGCTTCGAGGTCGCGAAGGGCGTGAAGAGCCTGGGAATCATGGCTTCCGAGATGCCGGCGCCGTTGTCGAGCACCGCGATCCGCGCGAGCGGGCGCGTGCGGCCGGAGGCCTGGCGGAGGCGCTGGCCGGCGACGCCGGTCTCGAGCGTCACGATCGGCTGCGGGCGGTCGTGGACCGCCTCGACCGCGTTGCGAACGAGGTTCAGGAGCACCTGCATGAGCTTCTCGTCGTCGGCCTGGAGCGGCGGCAGCGACGGGTCGAAGCGCTCGACGAACTGGATCCGCTCGGCCTGGGCGACGCCGCGGGCGAGCACGAGCACGTCGCCGATGAGGTCGTGGATGCGCACGGGCGCGGTGTGCAGCACCGCGGGGCGGGCGAGGTCGAGGAGCTCGCGGACGAGCCCGTCGACGCGCTTCGCCTCGCGCGCGATGACCTGCGCGTACTCGGCGGCGACGCCCTCGGCCTCGCGGGCGAGGAGCTCGGCGGACCCCTGCAGGCCCGCGAGAGGATTGCGGATCTCGTGCGCGAGGCCGGCCGCGAGGGCCTCGAAGTCGAGGGTCCGCTCGTTCGCGCGGCGGGGCCGCAGGACGACGACGGCGCCCGCGCACGTGGGCCCGTCGTAGAGCGGGCTCGACTCGACCGACACCGGGACGCCCGGGTCGGTGGGGCCGGGCATGTCGAGGTGCTGGCTCTCGGTCGACGAGAGCGTGCGCTCGGCGAGGAGCGCGAGCTGCTGCCCGCCCGGGAGCGCCCGCACCGGGAGGCCGACGGCGCGCTCCTTCGAGCGGCCGAACAGCTCCTCGGCGGCGGGGTTCAGGTGGAGGACGCCGCCGTCGGATCCCACGACGACGACGGCGTCCCCGATGCTGTCCAGGGCGGCGCGCGCCAGCACCGCCGGCAGGGCAGGGGCCTTGGCGTGCACGCGCGCTCCCCTCGGAAAACGCTGGGACTAGAGGGCTTCCTCGCCGCGCTCGCCCGTGCGGATCCGGATGACCTCCTCGACCGGCACGACGAAGATCTTGCCGTCGCCGATGCGGCCCGTCTTGGCGGCCCGCTCGATGACCTCGACCACGCGCCCGACGAGCGCGTCGGCCACGACGACCTCGACCTTCACCTTCGGGAGGAAGTCCACGACGTACTCGGCGCCGCGGTAGAGCTCGGTGTGGCCCTTCTGGCGGCCGAACCCCTTCACCTCGGTGGCGGTGAGGCCGGCCACGCCGACCTCGGTCAGCGCCTGCTTCACCTCGTCCAGCTTGAACGGCTTGATGATGGCCTCGACCTTCTTCACGGCGCACCCCTGTCGGAAAATGGAAATCGTTCGGACGCTACGCTTCGTGGCCGCGGGCGGTCAAGGACAGCGGAGTCGCTCCCCTCGAGTGCCGCCCGTCGGCTTCTTGCCTGGATCGCGGGCCCGTGGATGCACGCGATCCATACAGCCACCTCCCTCCCGTCGAGCGCCGCTCGCCACGCTGCGCGCACAGGGACGAGCCCTGCCGGCGATCACCGGGACCACGGGCGGGACCAACTGCAACCGGCGGGCCACGGACTGTGCGCCCGCGCGCGGGGCCCGGTGCCGGACACGCGCGGTGCCGCGCGCGGTGCCGGACACGGCGTCCGAGGCCCGGCCGGGCGAGGGGCGGTGCCGGACGACCAGGGCTAGGAGCTGTCCCACAAATCGCGTTTGGGATTGTGGAGGACGGCGACGGCAGCCACGGTGGCCGCGAGGTGGCGGCCGCGTCGGCGGTGCCACCTCCGCCGGCGGTCCAGGTCCCCGAGCCGGTCGAGGGCTGAACGCCTGTCAGGGTCTTGGCCCAAAGTGAAAGTGTGGAGGCTGAGGTCAAGCGGACGCGCGGTCCGAACAAGCACGAGCCCTGGGCGCGCCGGGCCGAGGACGGCGTGTCGGTCCTGCGCCTCGCCCTCGACGTTCGCGATCCCCAGCAGCGTCGGCGGCTCGAGCGGATGTTCCAGGGCGCGTTTCGCGTGCGGCGGGCGCTGCAGCGGGCGGCCCGAAACCGTGTTCGGGCGTACTGGGCGGCCAAGCACGAGCGTGCACGGGACGCCGCGGGTACGCGCGACCGGCTCGGCCTGAGCCGGGAGGCGCTCGAGCACGCCGTGTACGCCCTTCTCGACGCCGCTCCTCACCTCCGGCGCTTCGTGACGAAGGCGCTCGCGATGCACCTCGCCGACTCGGTGTGGTCGGGGGTCGAGCGGCACCTGTTCCCCGACGCGACCGGGAAGCGGCAAGGGCTGCTCCACGTCGGGCGGTGGTTCGACTTCAAGAGGCTGCCCGGCCGCGCTCGGTCCCACACGGCCGCACGGAAATGGGAGACCTTCCGGCTCCACGGTTCGCTCGCGGGCCAAGGAAGTCGTCCCTCGGGTACCGGCGCTCGCGTCGACTGGTGGGCCTACCAGGGTCCACTGATGCTCGTGTTCAGCGGGATCGCAGACGGCACGCTGGTCCTCCCCGTTCGACTGCCCTCGGCTCCCTGCAACAAGCCCATCCTCGAGTACTTCCTCGCCGACCCGAGCCTCTGGCACAAGGTCGACGTCGTTCGCACGCGTGCTCCTCACGCGCCGGGCGGCTGGCGCTACGAAGCCCACCTGATGGTGCTAAAGGAGCCCTACGCCTCGCCGGCGACGAGGGCGCGCCGGGCGGAGGTCGCCGTCGCCGAGGCGGACCGCGTGGCAGGGGTCGACGTCAACGTGTCGAACCTGACGATCGCCTCGCAGGTGGCGGGAGGCGACTTGCGGCTCACGCGGATCGAGCGTGACCTTGCCACGATGGAGCGCGACCGTGGCCGGCGGCGCCGCGAGCGGCGCAGGCAGCGTGCCCTCGATCGGTCCCGTCGCGCCGCCAACCGCGAGCAGTACCAACTCTCGAAGCGGCAGGAGAAGCGCGCGCGGCGACGCGCCGCCGCTGGCCTCTCGCCCGTGGAGGTCATCCCGCAGGGGCCGAGGGTCGCGAGGACCGACGGCGTGCCGCTCCAGGCCTACCGGCGGGACCGGCTCTCCAGGCGCCACCGGCGGCTTCGGGCTGAGGAGGTCGCGGCCGCGGCGGCCGCTGCGCAGGCCCGGCGCGACCGCGCCAGGCAGGTGGTCGCGAACGTCGTCCGCACCCACGGCTACCAGCTCTTCGTCGAGGAAGGCCCGATCTCCGCCTGGGCGCGCACCTGGGGCCGCGGCGTCGCCGCGTTCACACCCGGCCTGCTCGTCTCGGCCATCGACCGCGAAGCCAAGGCCGTCTCGGGTGTCGCCCAGGCCAAGGGTGGCGTCGTCCGGATCGCGACCCGCACGACCGCGCTCTCCCAGCACTGCCCCTGCGGTGCCCGCGTGCCGAAGACCCTCGCCGACCGGGTCCACCGCTGCCCGCGCTGCGGCCTCGAGGGCGACCGCGACGCCGTCTCCGCAGTCCTCGCGAGCTTCGTCGTCCTCGACCGTCCAGGCGAACCCGGCTCGGCGCGCGTCGACTACGCCGCCGCGAACGACGCCCGCCCTGAGATCCAGCGCCTCCTCACTCCCTATCGGTCTCTCGGGTGGCAAGACACCCGGTCCGAGTCAAACGACCTCTTCGCCCGCGAGGCCAGTTGCCCCGCGTGGCGGACGTCCACACCGGCCTCTTCGCCGGTGGCTCGGCGAAGCACCGGCACGGCCACGGGCCCAACCCGGGATGAGCCTCCCTTGCGTGAGGCCACGTCCGAGCGGGCCCGATGGCGAACCGGTCTGCCCCGCGACTCGTTTGTTGAATGGTGGGACAACTCTTAGGATGCCCCCCGGATGATGTCCCCGGGCGAGGCCGGCCTCTACCTCCTGCTCGCGGCCGGGATCGCGGCCGCGGCCGTCCTCGTCCACGCCGCCTTCTGGGGGTGGTGGCTCCGGGTGGAGCCGGACGTGGACGAGGTGCTGCGCGCCCGCACCACCGACGGCTGGGAGCTCGCGATCTCGCGCCGCCGCCCCCGGGGCCCGCCGCGCGGACCGCCGGTGCTGCTGGTCCACGGCCTCGCCATGAACCGGCAGGCCTTCGACTTCGGCGTGCCGTCCCATTCGCTCGCCGCCCGCCTCTCGCGGGACGGCTTCGACTGCTTCGTCCTCGACCACCGCGGCCACGGCCTGTCGCGGCGCGGCCCGAGCCGCCGCTGGAACCTCGACGACTACCTCCACCGGGACTTCGTCGCCGCGCTGGACGCCGTGCGCGGGGCGACCGGCGCGCCCGACGTGCTCTGGGTCGGCCACAGCCAGGGCGCGCTCCTCGGCCTCGCCGCGTGCGCGCTCTACCCGGACCGCATCCGCGCCATCGCCGCGCTCGCGCCGCCGGTCGTCTACGACCACCAGGCGCGGCTGCGCAGGCTGGTCGCGATGCGGCACCTGCCCCTCGCCCGGCACTTCCGCGCCGTGATGCGCGCGCTCTCGCCGTTCGTCGGCGTCTGGCACCCGGTGACCGCGGAGGTCGCGATCAATTCGCGCAACATGGCGCGGCCGATCTACCGCCGCTTCCTCGCGAACGGCCTCGAGGACCTGCAGGCCGGCGTGCTCGACCAGTTCGCCGACTTCGTGCGCGACAACACCTTCCGCTCGGCCGACGGCGCGACCGACTACCGGGCGCTCCTCCCCGGGGCGCGGCAGCCCGCCCTCTTCGTCTCGGCGGAGCTCGACGGGATGGCGCCGCCCGAGGTCGTCGAGGCCGGCATGCAGCTCTGGGGCGGGCCGAAGGCGCACTGGCGCGCGGGCCGCGGCTACGGCCACGTGGACCTGCTGCTCGGCCGCGGCGCGCCCGACCACGTCTTCCCGGTCGTGCACGCGTTCCTGGTGGAGCACTCCGCGCGGCGGGACGGGCTCGCAAGCACCGTCCTGCCCGCGGTATGAGGTGACGTGCGCCTGCGCTTCATGCTCGCCTCCGCGCTGCCCGCCCTCGTGTCGCTGGCGGTCATGGCGCTCGTGGCGGACCGGCTGACCCGCCGGGCGCTCGAGGACGAGCTCTCCGCGCGCCTCATCACCGCCGCGCAGGCGGCGGCCGACGCGCTGCCCTCCGACCGGCTCGTGCGGCTCGCGCCTGGCGACGAGAGCTCCCGCACCTACGCGCACGTCCGCTCGCGGCTCCTCCCCGTCGCCGACGCGACGAGCACGCGGCTCATCGTGGTGAAGCCCGACCGCACGGCGCTCGCCGACTCCGAGGGCCGCCTGCGCATCGGCGAGCTCGTGCCCGCGTTCGAGCGCGACCGCATGGAGATCGGCCTCGCCGCCGGCGGCAACGCCACCGCCTCCACGGTCATGTTCGAGGGCTCCGACGGCCACCTCTACAAGACCGGCTATGCGCCGGTGGTCAGCGAGGACGGGCACATCGTGGCGGTGGTCGGCGCCGACGGCACGAGCGCGTCCTTCGCGGCGCTCCGGCGCCTGCGCCGGCTCCTCGGCGCCGTCGCGATCGCCGGCGCCGTGCTCGGCGGTCTCGCCGCGGCGGGCGCGGCGCTCTCGGTGACCCGGCCGCTCACCCGCCTCACCGAGGCCGCGCGCCGCATCGGCCGCGGGGACCTGTCGACGCCGCTCTGGTCGCGCCGCACGCGCGACGAGATCGGCACGCTCCGCGACACGCTCGAGGAGATGCGCCGCGCGCTGCACGCCCGCGACGAGGAGCGCGAGACCCTGCTCGCCGGCATCGCGCACGAGGTCCGGAACCCCCTCGGCGCGCTCGACCTCTTCGCGGGCCTCCTCGCCGAGGAGGTGCAGGGCCGGCCGGAGGCGTCGCACGTCGCGCGGATCCGCGCCGAGCTCGCCGCGCTGTCGAAGGTGGTCGAGGAGTTCCTCGACTACGCGCGCACGCGCCCGCCGGTGCGCGAGGAGGTGGAGCTCGCGGCCCTGCTCCAGGAGGTCGCGGAGGTGGTCGCCCCGCTCGCCGACGAGCGCGGCGTGACGATCTCGGTGGCGGGCGCCGGCGCCGCGCAGGCGGACCGCGAGCAGCTC
Source organism: Anaeromyxobacter sp. (assembly GCA_046351695.1). Classification (GTDB taxonomy): domain Bacteria; phylum Myxococcota; class Myxococcia; order Myxococcales; family Anaeromyxobacteraceae; genus Anaeromyxobacter. The sequence goes on from JAXLYA010000012.1 coordinate 59,997, forward strand.
CGGCGGGCGATCGTGAACCTCGTGCGGAACGCGGTCGAGGCGTCCCCGGCGGGCGGCACGGTCGAGCTCGCCGCGGCCTCGAGCGGCGGTGCCGAGCGCTCCGTCGAGGTCCGTGACCGCGGCCCCGGGCTACCCGCCGGCGCGCGCGAGACCGTCTTCCGCCCGTTCTACACGACGAAGGAGCGCGGCACCGGCCTCGGCCTCGCGCTCGCGAAGAAGGTCGCGGACGCGCACGCGGGCACGCTCGCGCTCGAGGACCGCGAGGGCGGCGGCACGGTGGCGCGTTTCACGCTGCCAAGCCCGTCATCGGCGACCTGACCCCCCCGTTCGTCCCGAGCGTAGGGCCCGCGCAGCGGGCCGTGGTCGAAGGGCGAAGCTCGGGCAGTCGACCGTTCGTCCCGAGCGTAGGGCCCGCGCAGCGGGCCCGGAGACGAGGGACGCCCACGGGCCCCTACTTCCTCGCGTCCGCCAGCACCTCCCACTGCGCGCCGCGCTCGATGCCCCGGAACGCCTCCGCGAGCTTCTCCGGCGGCCGGCGCAGCCGGCGCTGATCGAGATCCATCCACCCGCCCGTCAGCAGGATCCGCGCGCAGACCTTCCCGTCGCGCGTGCGCGTGAACTCGTGCTGGATCTTCCAGCGCGACTCGTCCGCGGAGGCGCCCACGAGCTGGATGTCGACCCGGACCTCGTCGCCCATGCGCAGCTCGCGCATGTAGTCGATCTCCTCGCGGGTGATCACCGGCCCGCAGCGCGCCTTCAGGAACTCGTCGAGCGTCCAGCCGTGCTGCGCGAGGAACGCGACGCGGGTGTCGGTGCCGTACTCGGAGTAGGCCGTGTTCGCCGCGTGCCCGTTGGCGTCGCAGTCGGACCAGCGGACGTGGAGGGTCGTCGTGAAGTGCGTCATGGCGGCGAGGTTGTACTCCTCTGCGCCGCGGCCGGGGAGATCCCGCCCCGCCCCCGGGTCAACCGGAGCACCTTCCCGTCCGCCTCGTCGGTCAGGAGGTACAGCGCACCCTCAGGCCCCTGCACGACCTCGCGGATGCGGCCGTACTTCCGGCGCAGGAGCCGCTCCTCACCGACGACCTTGTCGTCCTCGAGCACGAGCCGCACGAGGCACTCGCTCGCGAGGCCGCCGATGAAGACATTGCCCTTCCACTCGGGGAAGAGCTTCCCGGAGTAGATGACCATCCCCGACGGCGCGATGACCGGATCCCAGTAGTAGACCGGCTGCTCCATGCCCTCGGCTCGAGTGGCCGCGTGGATGGGCTGGCCGCTGTACTCCTCGCCGTAGCCGATGGTGGGCCAGCCGTAGTCCTTGCCCTTCTCGACGAGGTTGAGCTCGTCGCCGCCGCGCGGGCCGTGCTCGACCTCCCACAGGCGGCCCTTCGCGTCGAGCGCGGCGGAGAGGATGTTCCGGTGGCCCTTCGACCAGATCTCCGGCCTCGCGCCGGGGGTGCCGACGAACGGGTTGTCGTCGGGCGCGGAGCCGTCGGGGCGGATCCGGACGATCTTGCCGAGGTCGCTCGAGAGGTCCTGCGCCTGGCGCCGGCCTTCCATGATGGCGCGTTCACCAAGCGTCACGAAGAGTTTGCCGTCCGGCGCCCACACGAGCCGCCCGCCGGCGTGGGCGGTCGAGTCGAGCGTCGGCTGCATGCGGAAGACGATCTCGAGGTCCTTCACCTTCGGCTGCGCGCCGAGGACGAGCGTCGCGCGCGCGACCGCGAGGCCGTTCCCGCCCTGCCGGGGCTCGTAGTAGCTCCAGTAGATGCGCTTCGACTTCGCGTAGTCCGGCGCGAGCTCGACGTCGAGGAGCCCGCCCTGGCCGCGGCCGTCGACCTTCGGGAGCCCCTCGACCGCGGGCGAGCGCTTGCCGGTCTTCCCCACGACGAAGAGCCGGCCCGTCGGCTTCTCGGTGACGAGCATGCGGCCGTCGGGGAGGAACGCGATCGCCCACGGCTTCTTGAAGCCCTTCGCGACGACCGTCACCTCGAGCGGCGTCGTCGACCGCACCTCCGGCGCGCGGGTCTGCTCGGGGAAGGCCGGGACGTTCGAGGGGACGTTGGGCGGGCCGGCGTCGACCGGCGTTCCCTTGCCGGACGGGGAGGGCGGGGTCTCGGCGGTGACGGGGCCGGCGGCGAGGAGCGCGAGGAGGGGGGCGAGACGGCGCGGGCTCATCCCGGACAGGTAGTGCCAGCGAGGCGGGACGGCAGCGGGCGGGAGGGTGCCTCCAAGCAGGTGCGGCCTCAAAACCGCAGCGCGATCGCACCCGGGGGCTGCTCGACCGGGCGCAGCCCGAGCACCACGGTCGTGACCGCGAGCGCGGCCGAGACGCCGCCCGCGATCCAGGCGTTCCGGGCCGAGGCGTCGGCGCGGTCGACGAGGTCGCGGTGGCGCACGGGGTCGGAGCCCGGGAGCAGCGTGCCGCCGGAGCCGACCATCGCGTTCGCTTCGTCGCGCGCGGAGGACGACGCGACGGCCTGCTGCACGGCGACGCCGGCGCAGAGCGCGGCGGCGAGGCCGGAGACGACGACGCTCGGGCGGGACCAGCGGCGCGGGGTGCGGGCGGGCTCGTCGAGGGCGGAGCGCGGGAGGTCGGTCACCTTCGGCGGCGCGGGCGCGAGGGCCTCGCGCGCGGGCGCGGGCCTCGGCGCGGCGGCGGCAGGTTTCGTGGCCGGCTGCGCCGCGGCGGCGGAGGGCGGGGCCGTCGGTGGCCCGGGGGGCTTCGCGGCTGCGACCGCGGGGGGCGGCGGGAGCGGGACCGCGGGGGCGGGGCCGGCGGAGGCGGGCGGCTTCGTGGCCGCCGGGGGCGGGGCTGGCGCAGACAGCTGCGCAGACGTCTGCGCCTGGGGCGCCCGCTCCTCGACGCCGCGGGCCTGCTGCCCGGTGAGGAGAAACGACGCGAGCGCGCCCAGGCTCACCGCGGGGACTCCGCCCGCGACGATGCGGACCTGGCCCTCGCGCAGCATCGCCCCGCGGCGCACGTCGTGGATCGCGCCGACCAGGAACTGCACGCCGGACTCCTGGACGCGGGTCACCGTGAGGAGCTTGTCGACGCCGAGCCAGGCGCCCGCCCGGATGAGACCCGTGGGCCGGTCGGCGGCGGCGAGCGCGAGCCCGGGCCCGGCGTTCGGCCTCACCGCCTCGGCGAGCGTGAAGTCGAGGAGGGCCTTGCGGTTCTCGGTGAGCTCGACGGAGAAGGTCGGCACGCGCAGCGCGCCCGCCGCGGCGCCCACGCGGTAGCTCCCGGCCGGGAGGTCGAGCTCGAGCGGCGCGGGGCCGACCGTGCCCATGCGCCGGCCGTTGAGGTAGAGCGTGCCGGGGCCGCCCCGCGCCTCGAGGAGCAGCTTGTGGCGGGGCAGCGCGCGGACGCGCTTGCGGGCCGCCTCGTACTTGCGGCGGTACGCGGGCGAGTACTGGTCGGGCTCCGGCTCGAGCGCCGGCTCGGTGCGGATGAGCTTGTCCATCGCCTCCTCGACGACGGGATCGAGCCCGACGCTGCCCGCCGCGTGCGCGAGGCGGAGGTTCGCGCGCACCCACTGGCTGTAGGCTTCCGGGCCCTCCGGCACCTTCTCGAGGTCCTCGACGATGGCGCGGAGCGTCCGCACGGCGCTCTCGAACTCGCCGTTCTGGTAGGTCGCGAGCGCGCCGCCGTAGGCGCGGTCGAGCTCGGCGAGCGAGGCCGGGCCGGCGTCGCCGAGCAGCCGCGCGCGCATCGCCGGCACGTCGTCGACGTTGCCCACGCGATCGCGGCACGCCGCCCGGAGCTGGTGCGTGATCTCGGCGAGGTCCGCGTCGGGGCCGGGCGGGTCCGCGACCGAGATCACGGCGACCCGCTCGATCGCCCCGGCGGGCGTGGCGAGGACCGCGAGCAGCGCGAGGGAGGCCGGACGGAGGTTCACGGGGTGAGCCCTGCGTTGCTGCGGTTCCTGCGGTCGCGGAAGGCCTTCGGCCACGGGGCGGAGGTGTCGAGCGTGCCGTCGACGATGACCGCGTAGATCTTGCCGTTCGCGGCCGAGAAGTAGGCGGTCGAGGTGACGGGGGTCTCGGCGGAGGGGGCCGAGATGTTGGAGCCCTTGAGGAGCGGTGCGCCGGAAAGCGTCGTGTTCCAGATCGTCGCGCCGGCGTTGTCGAGGGCGTAGATGGAGCCGGCGCGGGTGCCGACGAGGAGCTTCACGGTGCTGCCCGAGATTGCGAGGGCGCCGACGGGGATGGCGCCGAGGTTCGGGGGCGTGGACCACGTGGCCAGTCCTGTCAGTGATATCCGACGAACGGCTCCCGAGCTGTCACCGAGGAGGATTTCGTCGCCCGAGAGCACGATCGGGGGTTCGAGCACGCTGTCAGTCAACGTGGTGACCGGGCTAGTGCTCCCCGCGGAAGTTGTCTTCATCAGCTTTCCGTCCGACGAGAGCGTGACGAAGACGTCGTTGGTGGCCACAGCCGGGTTCAGTGCCACTGAAGCGCCGACTACGGTCGACCATCCCTCCGTTAGGGCTCCGTCAAACGTGAACTGCTTCAGGCTCGATGAGATGTTCGACGAGACGGCGTAAACGTTCCCGCCGGTGATCACGGGCGCGGCAACGTAGGACGACTTGGCTGTTGGCGCCGGATTTCCGGTCGTGGGTGCGCCGTACAGTCTCCCGAGCTCCCCGCCCGCAAACGCCCACTCCACGGTTCCAGGCAGCACCGCCAGCCCGCCGCGAATCGCCCCTTCCACGTTCACGCCAACCCCGGCGAGCACCGTCTTCCGGTCCAGGTTCGCCGCCGAGAGCCCCCCGTCATCACTTCCCACCCACACCGCCTTGTCCCCCACCGCGATGCTCGTGATCGCCCCTCCGCCGATCGTGAGCGGGTCCTCCGCCTGCGTCCCCGCCGGCGTGAGCGAGAGGAGCTGGTGGTTCGCGTTCCCCACCACGATCGTCCCGTCGGTCATCACAGCCGGCGGCGACAGCGCGGCGGAGGAGCCCGCGAGCGCGTCCACCGCCCACCGCAGCCGCGTGACGCTGACCCCCGCCGCGGCCTTCGTCCCCTGGTTCCCCGCGCCGTCCGTCGCCCGCGCCGTCGCGACGACCGCCTTCGAGAACGCCGGGAACGCCCACTCCCGCAGCGCGAGCGTGCCCGTCCACGTGGCGCCGGTACGGGCCAGCGCCACCCACCTCGCCGCGTCGAGGTCGAGCGACACCTCCACCCCGGCGAGCTCGGCGTCGTCCGACGCGCTCGCGGTGACCGTGAGCTTCGAGTCCCGCACGCAGGGCGAGGCGTCGCACGTCACGGTCACCGAGGCGACCACCGGCGCCGCGGCGTCCGGCCAGCACACGTTCCCGTCCGCGGTGGGCGCGCAGTACTTGCCCGCGCCGCAGCTCGCGCTCGTGGTGCAGCTCGGCTTGTCGTTCACGGTGCCGCACGCGGCGGCCGCCGCGCTCACAGCCAGGAGGAGGAGGCGTCGCATGGTCGTCGCTCCTAGAACGCGAACCTGAGGGTGAGCCCGGCCGCCACCGCCGCGCCGCCGGCGGCGAGCGCGGCCGTGGCATCGCGCTTCCTCGCCTTCCACGTCGCCCGCTGGTGCGTGAACGCGTCCGGCGTGGCCGCGCCGTTCGCCTTGTCGGCCGCGTCGCCCGCCTGCTTCGCGAAGAGCCCGCCCGCGGTCGCCGCGACCACGCCCGCGCCCACGAGCGACCACGCGACGATGGATCTCGGCGACGGCCCGACCCGCGGCGGCTCGGGCACCGCCTTCACGAGCTCGAGCAGCGCGGCCTGCACCGGCGCGACCGCGTCCTTCCCGGCCGGCACGTCCAGCGTGCGGCGCGTCCGCTGCGCCTCGCTGGCCGCCTCCGAGAGGACCAGCACGTAGCGGCTCGCGTCCGGCAGCCCCTCGGCGGTCGCGGTCACCGCGTGCCCCAGCCCGGCGCGGCGCGCGGCGCGCGCCCCCTCGCCCGCGTCCTCGCATGTGACGCCGTAGTCGAGGAACCGGCCGGTGGCGCGACCCGCGGCGGCCACGGCCTCGGGCCGCGCCTGGGCGGCGACGCCGAGCACCCTGGGCCGGCACAGGAGGAGGCGCTCCGGCCCGCCGGCGGCGGTCAGCGCGAGGACGAGGCTCAGGGCTCCGGCGGACATGCGATCTCGAACCTCCCCTGGAGAGCGACCCCGGGCTTCAGAGTGCGACTTCGCTGGCGGTGAGGGCCGATTCTCCGCGAGCGAACGGCAGCCCTGCAAGATGCGTGTCGCGGGAAAGTGGCGTACTCCCCGTGGGTGTCACGTTCGGTACGGTCCGCGCCGCGGACCACCGGCCGAACCGCGGACCGTGGCCGCCCGAACTGTGCGTGTGATCTCGCGGATCTGGCCGCGGCACGGATCTCGCTCCGGGGGAGGCCGTTGCGAGGACGGCTCCACCTTCAGTAAGGATCGCGAGGGACCCCATGCACCGCCTGACCACACTCCTCGTCGCGGGGACGATCGCCGCGTGCCTCGGCGCCGCCGCCTGCTCCGGGAAGGACGGCGCGCGCGCCTGCAAGGGCCCGAGCGACTGCCCCTCGGACGCCCGCTGCCGCGCGGACGTCTGCGTCGCGAACTCCCCGCCGGTCGCCGCGATCGCGCCGCTCGCGACGTCGGTCGCGGAGTTCGAGCTCGTCACCCTGTCCGGCGAGGGCAGCACCGACCCCGACACGCCCGACGACGCGATCGCGAGCTACCGCTGGACCGTCGCCGCGAAGGCCGCGCCGTGCTCGGCGCCCGTCATCGCGGGCACGCTCCCGATCGCGAAGGTGCGGTTCGGCTGCGCAGGGGCGTACGAGGTGAGCCTCGTGGCCGTGGACGGGCTGGGCGCGGAGAGCGCGCCGGCGACGCTGGCGGTGGACGTGGCGGCCTCGGTGGGCCCGCCGCTCGTGTCGGCCGGCGGCGACAGCGCGACCGGGCACCGCTGCGACGGCGCGCCCCTGCTCTGTCACTACTCGAAGTCCGAGACCCTGCCGCTCTTCGGGTCCGGCCCCGGGAACGCCTCCTACCACTGGACGGTGCAGCCTCCGCCGGGCCTCGACCTCGTGCCCGGCCGGCGGGTGATCTTCGCTCCGAGCGCGAACGTCGCCGCCCCGACCGTCCGGATCGAGACGGACGGGCTCGCGATGTCGGGCGACTGGGTCTTCCGCGTCGAGGCCTCCGACGCGTTCGGCGTCATCGGCGCGGACTCGGCGCGCATCAGCATCGGGAACCAGGTGCCCACCGTGTCGGGCATCCTCGGACCGGTCCCGCACACGTTCTCCGCGGCCACCCAGGCCTTCGAGGCCGCGGGCGAGTTCCAGGTCACCGTGAGCGATCCGGACGGCGACCCGCTCACCCGCGCCGTCGCGACGCACCAGCTCAACGCCGGCACGGGCGCCACGTTCACGGCCAGCGAGGCGGCCGGCAAGGTCACCTACCTCGTGAAGGTCCCCTTCGCCGGGCTGAGCTCCGGGACGTACCTCATCGGCGCCCCGGGCCTCGCGCGCGACGTCGAGCTCACGGCGACCGACGTGAACGGCGCGAGCGCCAAGGGCCACTGGGACCTCGTCGTGACGAACCGGCCGCCCGTTCGCGACGGCACGTTCGTGGCCGACGCCCTGGTCGACCACTCGTTCTCGGCAGCGCAGCAGGCCTACCTCGCGAACCCGAGGCTCTCGAGCTGGTCCGACCCCGACGGCGATCCACTCGAGGCCGTGGCCGGCGTCGTGAGCGGCCCCTGCTCGAAGCTCACCCTCGTCGGCCCCGTCGTCACCGCCACCTGCTCGGTCCCCTACACCGGCGTGCCGGCCGCCGGCCTCATCAGCGGGACCTGGCCGGTCCAGCACGCGGTCCGCGATCCCTGGGAGACCGCGAGCACCACCGCGCCCGAGGTCACCGTCCTCGACCGCGCGCCCACGCTCGTGCCCGCGTCGTTCTCGACCACCACCACATGCGCGCTGACGCCCGTCTGCTGCGACTTCGACGTGGACGGCTGCCTCGCCCGCGAGCGGACCTTCGCGGCGACGACGCTCGGGAGCGGCGGGACCTGGCTCGTCGACCCCGACGGCGACCCGATGCTCGTCACCTTCTCCGCGGGCACCGCGTCGGCGACCCCGGGCTCGATCCTCTGCACCGGCGCCGACTGTGTGACCACCTTCAACCTGCCCCAGCAGTCCGCCTGCGGCTCGATGAGCACCTCGGCGTCGCTCGGGGTCTCCGCGAACGACGGCGGGCTCACCACGTCCGGGACGATCGACATCGCGCTCGGCTGCAAGTAGCCGCGGGTCGTTTCAGGAACCGCCGCCCTTGCGCTTGCGATCCAGGACCGCGTCGGCGGCCTTCGCGACGAGCTCGGCGCCGAGGCCCTTGTCGAGCACGGCGTCGGCGCCGGCGGCCTCGAGCTTCGCCTCGGTCGTCGCGTCGAACCGCCCGGTGACCGCGACGATCACGAGGTCCGACTCGCCGCCGGCCTTGCGGATGGTGCGCACGAACTCGACGCCGTCCATGCCGGGCATGAGCACGTCGGTGACGAGGAGATCGAGCGCGAGCAGCTCCTCCGAGAGCACCCGCAGGCCGTCGTTGCCGTCGGCCGCGGTGAGCACCTCGTAGCCCTTCTCCATCAGGGCGTCGGAGATCATGTGGCAGATGAGGAGGTCGTCGTCGACGACGAGCGCGCGGCGCGGGCGGCCGGAGATCTGCGCGATGGCGCCCGAGAGCAGCTCCTGCGTGTCGGCGTCGAGATCGAACTTGAGCCCCATGCCGCCGGGCTTCACGAACGCGACGACCGCGCGCGCGTCGAGATCGAGTCCGCTCGGGAGCGCGAGCCGGAGGCGCACCGGCGTGCCCACCGGCGGCGGGAGCTTCCGCCGCACGAAGGCGCCGCCGTGCGAGAGGTTCTCGAGGAAGTCCTGGTGGAGGTCCTGGTCCGTCGCGTACGCGATGGTGGCCTCCTCGTGGCCGGCAGCCGCGCCGCCGGCGGCGAGGCCGCGGGGCGCCCGGTCCTCCGGATCCACCGGCACCGGCAAGGGATCGTCGAGGTCATCGGTGAGGATCTCGACCGGCGCGTGGATCGTGAACCGCGGCGCCACGCGCGCCTCGTCGCCGGGCCGCGGCGCGGCGTAGGCGGCGAGCGCGTCGTGCAGCGCGGTGCCCTGCGCGGAGACCTGCATCGCGAAGCCGGCGGGGTGGCCGGGCGTCGCCTCCTCGGGCTTGCGCACCGCGAGCACGGTGGCGGTGCCGGCGAGCGGCAGGTCCGCGCCGGGCACGCGGATGGAGAGGTTGAGCACGTCGCCGACCGGCGGCGAGAGCGGCGCCGCCATGTAGAGCTCGCGGGCGTCGGGCGTGTAGGTGAGCGCGTTCCAGCCCGGGCCGGTCGCGTCCATCGCGAGGCGCGGCACCTCGACGACGCTGCGCTTGCGATCCTTCGGCGCGCCGGCGTCCTCGAAGAGCTTGTCGGAGACCTCGAAGAGCGCGCCCGGCAGGACGTGGTCCGCGCGGAACTCGCAGGCGTCGCGGTTCGAGCGGAAGGCCTCCGCCTCGGCCTGATCCATCGCCGACATGATGATCGTGCGGCCGCCGGCGCGGGCCGCCCAGAAGGCGAGCCGGTCGCGCGTCGAGGGCGGCACGAGGCCGTTGAGCGACGCGAAGCGCGCGGTGAGCACGAGGAACCGCACCGGCGCGCGGTACGCGAGGTCCACCTCGAGGAGGTGGCCCTTGAAGAGGTGCGGGAGCGCGAGCACGAGCCGCTCCACGGCGAGCAGGCGCTCACCGGTGGCGCGGCCGAAGGTGCAGGAGAGCTCGACGGGCGTCACGACCCGCGCAGCTTATCACGGTGCCCGCGCGTCAACCCGGGTGCGCAGCCTCTCCCACATCCCTCCGACGGACGGCCTCGCGCCAGGCCTCCGCGACCTCCGCCACCGGAACGGAGAGCGCGCTCTGGATCTCGAGCGCCGGGCCGCCCACCGCGCCCAGCACCACGAGCGGCACGCCCGCGAGCTTCGCGACCAGGCCCACCCGGTCGAGGTTCGCGCGCGGGAACGAGACCACGATCCGCCCCGGCTCCTCGCCGAAGAGCACGTGGTCCTTCCGCGCCACGAACGGGATCCGGACCGCCGCGCCCCGCTCCGTCGCGCACGCCGCGAGCGCGACCGCGAGCCCGCCCGCCGAGCACGCGTGCGCCGACGAGAGCAGGCCGTCCGCGACCGCGCGGTGCACCGCGAGCTGCACCGCCTTCTCCCGCGCGGGATCCGCCGGGGGCCGCTCGCCGATGCCGCCCGGGGTCTGGCCGTCCTCGGCGAGCCCGTCCGCGAGGAGCGCCAGGTACTCGGAGCCGCCGACCTCGCCCGCGCCCACCGGGCCGAGCAGCGCGACGACGTCGCCGTCGGCCTGGAACGTGGCGAACGAGAGCTGCGGCGCGCCGCCCGCCTCCGCGACGACGAGCGCGTTCCCCGCCGCGATGCGCGGCCGCGCGATCATCGCGAACAGCACCATCCCGAGGTCGGGCGGCTCGGGGAGCGCGCGCGGGTCCTGCGCGGCGGACGGGTCGTTGCTCATGGCGGGAATTCTAGCGGGGGCACCCGGGGTACGCCTGCAGAGCCCAGGGGAGCACCCGGGGTCCATGCGGTCCCAGGGCGCAGGGGTCTTCACGGACTGTCGGTTTCGGGGCCGCCTGGCGCACGCTAGACTCCCTGCGGCCCGTCGGGCCGAGCATGACCGCCCCGCACACCCTCTCCCGCTTCGTCGCCCCGGAGATCCTCTCCGGCGAGGGCGCGCTGCGGCTCACCGGGCGCAGCGCGGCCAACCTCGGCGCGCGGCGGGTGCTGGTCGTCACCGACCCCGGCGTGGAGGCCGCCGGCTGGGCCGACGCCGTGGAGCGGTCGCTCTCCGAGGCGGGGCTCGAGAGCGTGCGCTTCGACGAGGTCTCGCCGAACCCGCGCGCCTTCCAGTCCGCGAAGGGGGCGGCGCGTTACGCCGCCGACGGCTGCAACGCGATCGTGGCCGTCGGGGGCGGGAGCGTCATCGACTGCGCGAAGGGGATCGGGATCGTCGCGACGAACGGCGGCGAGGTCCTCGCGTTCGAGGGTTTCGACCAGCTCGAGCGGCCCATACCGCCGCTCGTCTGCGTGGCGACCACCGCCGGCAGCGCCGCCGACGTCTCGCAGTTCGCGATCATCAACGACGAGCGCACCCACACGAAGCTGCCGCTCGTCTCGAAGGCGCTCGTGCCGGACGTGTCGCTCCTCGACCCCCTGCCGCTCCTCACGCAGCAGGCGGCCCTCACCTTCGCCTCCGGGGTGGACGCACTCTCCCACGCCATCGAGGCGCTCTACTCCACCGGCGCCTCCGCCCTCACCACCACCTTCGCGACCCAGGCGGTCCGCCTCTCCGCCGAGCACCTGCCGCGCGCGCTCGAGCGCCCGGGGGCCCTGGAGGAGCGCAGCGCGACCATGGAGGCGAGCCTGCTGGCCGGGCTCGCCTTCTCGAACGCCAGCCTCGGGGCCGGGCACGCACTCGCGCACGCGCTGGGCGGCCGCTTCGACGGCGTCCACGGCGAGTACAACGCCGTCCTCCTGCCGCACGTGGTCCGCTACAACGCCCCGGCCGCCCCCGGACCGACGCGGCTCCTGGGGACCGCGCTGGGCGTCCCGCTCGAGGGCTGCCCGGACGGCGAGCTCGGGGACCGCGTGGCCGGTGCGCTCGCGTCCTTCCTCGCGAGCCTGGGCACCGCGCGCGGCCTCGGCGCGATCGGGGTCGACCGGGCCGCGCTCCCGGCCCTCGCCGCGACCGCGCTCGAGGATCCGTGCATGGCCACGAACCCGCGCTGCCCGGCGCCCGGCGAGCTGGAGGCCCTGCTTGAAGCGGCGTTTTGACGATCCCGCCGCGCGCGAGGAGGTCCGCCAGCGGATCGCCGGGCTCGGGGAGCGCTCGGCGAGGAAGAGCTACTACCCGGCGCTGCAGGAGCGGCTCGCCGAGCTGCAGCGCTTCCGCGCGCTGCTCGACGGCGGCTCGGAGGGCATCTTCCTCGTCGCGCTGCCGGGCGGCGCGCTCGTCGACGTGAACGCCTCCGCCTGCAAGCAGCTCGGCGCGGAGCGCGACGCGGTGCTCGCGGCGGGGCTCCTCGCCGCCTTCACCCGGCCGGCCGGCGCCGCGGTCACCGCCGCGCTCGCGAGGCTGCGGCCGGAGGGCGCGCCGGTGAGCCTGCAGGTCCGCATGGCCCGCGCCGACGGGTCGAGCTTCCCGGCGGAGGTGACGCTCGTCGCCCGGCACCTCGACGGCGCCGACCACGCGGTGGTGGTCGCGCGCGACGTCAGCGAGCGCGAGCAGCTCCTCGCGCGGGTCTCGACCGCCGACCGCATGATCGCGCTCGGCACGCTCGCGGCGGGCGTCGCGCACGAGATCAACAACCCGCTCACGTACGTGCTCACGAACCTCGAGGTCCTCGCGCAGGACCTCGGCGCGCTCGAGACCTCGGTCGCGGGCGGCCTCGACCCGGCGGAGGCGCTGCGCGCGTTCCTCGGGGAGGCGCGGCAGGCGATCGCCGACGCCTCAGAGGGGGCGGCGCGCGTGCGGATCATCGCGAACGACCTCCGGGCGTTCTCACGCGCCGACCCGGGCGAGCGGCGGCCCGTCGATCCGCGGAGCGTGCTCGACCAGGCCATCGCCATCGCGGGCCCCGAGACGCGGCGCCGGGCCACGATCGTGAAGGACTACGCCGAGGTCCCGCCCGTGCGCGCGAGCGGGCCGCGGCTCGTGCAGGTGTTCGTGAACCTGATCGTGAACGCCGCGCAGGCGCTGCCGGAGAATCAGCCCGCGGCGAACACGATCCGGCTCGCCGCCCGCGAGGCGGACGGCTGGGTCGAGCTCGCGGTGGCCGACTCGGGCACGGGGATCTCCCCCGAGCACCTCGAGCGGCTCTTCGAGCCCTTCTTCACGACGAAGCCCGCCGGCGTCGGCACGGGCCTCGGGCTCGCGATCTGCCGCGACATCGTCACCGCCCACGGCGGGACGATCACCGCGGCGAGCCCGCCCGGGAGCGGCGCCGTCTTCACGGTGCGGCTCCCGGCGGAGCGGGCCGTTGCCTCGAACCCCTAGGTTCCCGTACGTCCCGAGCAGAATCCGTGTGTCCCGAGCGTAGCGGCCGCGAAGCGGCCGCGGAGACGAGGGACCGCGGAGACGAGGGACAGGCCTAGCTCATGTGGCTCGGCAGCCGCCGCCGCGCGGCGGGCTGGCCGGCCGGCACGTAGCCGCCGCCCTGCTGCCGCTCGAGCTGGAACGTCGCGACCATCGACGCGAGCTCCTCGGCCTGGCCGCTGAGCTCGCTCGCCGCGGAGGAGGACTCCTCGGCGGAGGCGGCGTTCTGCTGGGTCACCTTGTCCATCTGCGTGACCGCGGAGTTGACCTGGTCGATGCCCTGGGTCTGCTCCTTCGCGGCGCCCGCGATCTCCTGGACGATGTCGGTGACCTTCCCGATGCCGGTCTGGATCTGGCGGAGCTGCCCGGCGACCTGCACCGCGGCGGCCTCGCCCTCGCCGGCCTGCTTCACCGACTGGCGGATGAGGTCCTCGGTCTTCTGGGCGGCCTCCTTCGCGCGCTGCGCGAGGGAGCGGACCTCCTCGGCGACCACCGCGAAGCCGCGGCCGGCGTCGCCCGCGCGAGCGGCCTCGACGGCCGCGTTGAGCGCGAGCAGGTTCGTCTGGAACGCGATGTCCGAGACGTCCTTGATGATCTGCGAGGTCCCCTCGGCGGAGGCCTTGATCTTCACCATCGCCTCGTCGAGGTGCTTCACGGCCTCGGCGCCCTCGGTCGCGGCCTGACGCGCGGAGGTGGCGAGCACGCTCGCCTGCTGCGCGTTCTCGGCGGAGCGCTGGGTCATCGCGCCGACCGTCTCGACCGACGCGGTGGTCTGCTGCAGCGAGGCGGCCTGCTGGGACGCGCCCGCGGCGACCGCCTGCGAGGAGGCGGCGATCTGGGTGGCGGCGCTGTTCACCTGCTCGACGGCGACCGCGACCTGCGCGAGCGCCTCGTTGAGCGCGCCGGCGGAGGCGTTCACGGCCTCCTTGAGCTTCGAGTGGTCGCCCTGGAAGTCGCCGGTGACGCGGGCGCGGAGGTCGCGGTTCGCGATGCGCTCGAGGACGCCGGTCGCCTCCTTCACCGGGGCGATGACCGTGTCGAGCGTGCGGTTCACGCCGTCGACCACCTCGCGGTAGGCGCCCTGGTGCTTCCCGGCCTCGGCGCGGGTCGAGAGCCGGCCCTCGACCGCGGCGCCCGCGAGCATGGTGGCGTCGCCGACGAGCGCCTGCACGGCGCGGGTCACCTGCGTGAGCTGCGTGCCGATCTTCCGGAAGTCCTGCGCGGCCTGCTCGGTGTGCTGGTCGGCCTTCCCGACCTCGAGGTCGACCGCGAGGTCGCCCTTCGCGAGCTTCCCGAGGTTCGCGGCGAGGCGCTCGACCTCGGCCTGCGTGTAGTTGCGCGTGCGGATCAGCGCGGTGAGGTCGGTGACGGTCTCCACGAAGCCGATGCGCTTGCCGTTGCGGTCGAGGAGCGGCGCGGTGTCCTGCTTGCAGTGCATCCCGCACCAGTCGAAGTAGCTCTCGGTCTTGCCCTGCTTCAGCTGGGCGATGCCGCACTTCTCGGTGTTGCAGATGTTGGCCGACGCGTTCGAGCAGGCCATGCCCACGGCCTGGCGGCGGTTCACGACCCGCTTCTCCTGGATCATGAGCTTCTCGAACGACTTGTTCATGAAGGTCCACTTCATGTCGTCGTCGGTGACGTGGATCGGGAACGGGACCGCGTCGAGGATCGCCTCGTACCAGGCGGCCCGGTCGGCGGCCTCGTCCTTCAGCTTCGTGATGGCGGTGAGGTCGGTCACCGTCTCGACGTAGCCGAGGAGCTTGCCGTGCTTGTCCTTCAGCTCGGCCGTGTCCTGCTTGCACTTCATGCCGCACCAGTCGAAGTAGCTCTCCTTCACGCCCTTCCGGTGCTGCCGGATGCCGCAGCCCTCGGTGTTGCAGATGTTCGCGTTGGCGTTCGAGCAGTCCATGCCCACCGCCTTCGTCCGGTTCACGACCCGCTTCTCCTGGATCATGAGCTTCTCGAACGCGGTGTTCATGAAGGTCCACTTCATGTCCGCGTCGGTGACGTGGATCGGGAAGGGGACCGCGTCGACGATGCCCCGGTACCAGTCGCCCTGCTCCTCGAGCTGCTTCGCCTCGGCGTCCCGCTGGGCGGCCGTGGCCTCGGCGTCGCGGATCGCCTGCGAGACGCAGCGCATCGAGGACACCGCCGCGACGCCGCCGGAGATCAGCGCGGAGATCGCGAGCACGAGCGGCGGGGCGGAGAAGAGGGCGAGCCCACCCACGATGACGGCGAGGAGCGCGAAGGTCAGCAGGAGCTGCACGCGGAGGCGGAGGAGACCGGACATGGCGTGGCCGGGTTGCACGGGACGTACCCGGGCCGAGGGTCCTGCGACATCCCGCGCGATCGGCGAGAGATCCAGCGATCCAGCGGGGGTGGGACGCGGTGCTGCCGGACGGCGCGATCGGGTGACTTCGACCCCAGGGGTCCGGGTCCGGACCGATCCCACGGCTTCGCCGGGTCTCGCAAGCCGTGGAGGCGCGAGGCATCGGCGCCGCCGGGGTCGTTCCCGAGGCCCGGCACGGCCGCTGCACGACCGGCCCGCAGTCCGTGCCGAACGCCGGACGCGACTCAACCTTCGGTCAACCGACCGGGTTCACCTGGAGTCCACTTCATGTTGAACAAGATCAAGATCGGCACCGCGCTCGCGGTCGGCTTCGGCTTCGCGCTCCTCGCCGCGGTCGTCATCGCGGCCGTCGCCTGGGTGGGGCTTGGCGGTGTGACGAAGGGCGTGCACGAGCTGAGCGACCTGGCGCTCGTGAACCAGGCCTACCTCGACCAGATGGACATCGCCGAGTCCGGCGTGATGCGCTACGCGCACACCCTCATGCTGCCCGACCAGCCGGCGGACCGGGTCGAGCGCTCGAGGAAGAAGCTCGAGGAGACACGGGAGAGCTTCGCCGCGGCCCGAAAGGGCTGGGAGGCGACGCCGAGTTTCCCGGAGACCGAGGCCGTCTTCAAGAAGAGCATGGAGGTCGTCGACCTCTGGACCGCGGCGGTCCAGGCCTTCGACGAAGCCGTGAAGGAGCGCGACCGGCTGCTCGCGGCCGGCGCCACGGGCGAGGCCGCCGAGCAGGCGAGGCACAAGGCCAAGGCCGCGCACGACGTTCTCCGCGGCAAGGCAGCCGCGGTCGACCTCGAGTGGGGCGCGGTCAGGCAGGCCATGCAGGCCGAGGTGGACACGCAGAAGCGCCAGGCCATGGAGGCGGGTGAGCGCGCGAAGACCCTCGCCCTCGGCTCCCTCGCGCTCGCCGCCCTCGCCATGGTGGCCGTCGCCTGGGCCATCTCGCGCCACATCAGGAAGACGATCGCCGCTGCGGTTGCGGAGTCCCGCAAGATCGCCGATGCAGTCTCGGCGGGCCGCCTCGACGTCCGCGGCGAGGCGGAGGGCGTTCACTTCGAGTTCCGCGGCGTCGTCGACGGCGCGAACGCCATCTGCGACGCCTACGCGAAGCCGGTGGGGCTCGTGGTGGACTACGTGGGCCGCATCTCGCGCGGCGACATCCCGGCGCCCATCGCCGATCGCTACGAGGGTGACTTCGAGAAGGTCAAGGACGCCCTCAACCGCTGCATCGGCGCGGTCTCGCTGCTCGTCGTCGACGCGCGGAAGCTCGCGGAGGCCGGGGTGGCGGGCGCGCTCTCGACCCGTGCGGACGTCTCGAAGCACGAAGGCGACTTCAAGAAGGTCGTCGAGGGCGTGAACCAGACGCTCGACGCCGTCGTGGGTCCGCTCGGCGTCGCCGCGCGGTACGTCGACCTCCTCGCGAAGGGCGAGGTGCCGCAGAAGATCACCGACGCCTACCGGGGCGACTTCGCGCTCCTGGCGGGCAACCTCAACCGGTGCATCGACGCCGTGAACCTGCTCGTGGCCGACGCGCGCAAGCTCGCCGAGGCCGGCGCGGCGGGCGCGCTCTCGACGCGCGCGGACGCGACCCGCCACCAGGGCGACTTCCGGAAGATCGTCGAGGGCGTGAACCAGACGCTCGACGCCGTGGTGGGGCCCCTCAACGTGGCGGCCCGGTACGTCGATCAGATCTCGAAGGGGCAGATCCCGCCGCCCATCACCGAGCGCTACGCCGGCGACTTCGCGGCGATCCGGGACAACCTCAACGCGTGCGTGAAGGCCGTCAACCAGCTCGTCGCCGACGCCGCCACGCTCTCGCGGTCGGCCGTGGAGGGCCGGCTGTCCACCCGCGCCGACGTCTCGAAGCACGAGGGTGACTTCAAGAAGGTGGTCGAGGGCGTGAACCAGACGCTCGACGCCGTCATCGCCCCGGTGCAGGAGGCGACGGCCACGCTCGAGAAGCTCGCGCAGCGCGACCTCCGGGCCCGCGTCCAGGGTGCGTTCCAGGGCGACCACGCGCGCATCAAGGAGGCGGTGAACGGCACGGCCGCCGCGCTCGGCGAGGCCCTCGCCCAGGTGTCCGAGGCGGTCCAGCAGGTCTCGACCGCGTCCCAGCAGATCGCCTCCTCCTCGCAGGCGGTGGCGTCGGGCGCGTCCGAGCAGGCCTCGAGCCTCGAGGAGACGAGCACGAGCCTCGCGACGGTGCTCGAGACGACGAAGCAGGCCGCCGAGCACGCCGAGCAGGCGCGGCGGCTCGCCGACGAGGCGCGCACGGCCGCGAACGATGGCGCCAGCGCGGTGGAGCAGCTCCAGGGCGCGATGGGCCGCATCAAGGCGTCCTCCGAGAGCACCTCGCAGATCATCAAGGACATCAACGACATCGCGTTCCAGACCAACCTGCTCGCGCTGAACGCGGCGGTCGAGGCGGCGCGCGCCGGCGAGGCGGGCCGCGGGTTCGCGGTGGTCGCCGAGGAGGTGCGCAGCCTCGCCCTCCGCGCGAAGGAGGCGGCCACCAAGACCGAGGACCTGATCAAGCAGTCGGTGAAGGAGGCCAACGAGGGCGAGACGAGCTCGAAGCACGTGTCCGCGAAGCTGGGGGACATCGTGCAGGGCGTCTCGAAGGTCACGGACATCGTGGCCGAGATCGCCGCGGCCTCGAAGGAGCAGGCGCGCGGCATCGACCAGGTCAACGGGGCCGTCGGGCAGATGGACAAGGTGACCCAGCAGAACGCCGCGTCCGCCGAGGAGTCGTCGTCGGCGGCGAGCGAGCTCAACGGTCAGGCGGAGGAGCTCGCGGCGATGGTGCAGTCGTTCCAGCTCGAGCAGGGCTCGCGGCGGTCCGCCGCGCGTCCGGCGGCGCTGCCGGCGCCCCGGCCCGCCTCGCCGGCGAGGGCGGCGGCGCGCAAGATCGGCCAGCCGGCGCCGGCGCTCGTGCAGCGCGAGGACCCGTTCCCGATGGACAGCGGCGCGCTCAGCGACTTCTAGGTGACCCGCCATGGCGGACACGACGACGGCCGGTGAGGCGCGGGACCTCGGCGCGCGCCTCGCCGGGAAGTACATGACGTTCCTCCTGGGCCGCGAGCGCTACGGCCTCGAGATCCTCGACGTCCGCGAGCTCATCGGGCTCCAGGAGATCACCCGCGTGCCGCGGACGGCCGACTTCCTCCGCGGCGTCATCAACCTGCGCGGCAAGGTGATCCCGGTGGTCGACCTGCGCCTCAAGTTCGGGATGGAGCGCTGCGAGGCCACGGAGCAGACGGTGATCATCGTGGTGCAGTGCCAGGTCGCTGGCCGGGCGCTGACGATGGGCCTGCTCGTGGATCAGGTGCTCGAGGTGCTCGCCGTGGGCGCGGGGGACGTCGAGCCGCCGCCCGACGTGGGCCACGGCGCCGCCGACGCCCGCTTCATCCTCGGCGTCGGCAAGCACGCCGAGCACATCGTGTTCCTGCTCGACATCGCGCGGATCCTGTCGAACGGGGAGGCCGAGGAGCTCGCGCGCGCGGCGGCCTGACGGCTCCGCCGGCGCTCAGGGGTGGCAGCTCACCGTGCCGCCGCCGCTCGTCACGACCGCGGTGCACAGCCCGTCGCCCGCGTTCTCGAGCACCGCGCCGGCCTTGACGGTGCCGGACACGGGGCCGTCGGCGTGGAGCTCGGCGACCGCGCCATCGGTCAGGTCGACCGTGGCGTCGACCGAGACGACGTAGCCGTACCCATGCAGCGTCGCGCCGCCCTTCGTGCCGCCCCACAGCGTCACCGCGAGGTGCTTGCCGCCGGCGCCGGAGAGGTGGACCTCGGCGCCGTCGCCCGCGTGCACGTCGAAGGACTGCGCGGCGGCCTGGCTGACCTCGACGTTCGCGGCCTCGATGGCGCGCACGTGCGAGAGCACGGGCACCGCCACCGCGATGCGCAGCGGGTGGGTGGAGTCGAGGTGCGCGACGTCGGTCTTGACCTGGAGCGTCTGGCCCAGCCCGGCCTCGTTCACGACCTCGGTCTTCACGTGGGGAACGACGTTCTCGTCGCCGCTCACCTTCACCGTCTGTGACGAGGCGGAGGCGGTCACCTCGACGTCGAGGCCGTCCTGCACCGCGACGCCGACGAACGACGGGAACGCGCGGGTCTCCTCGTGGTAGACGCCGTCGCCGACCACCCACGGATCACAGCCGGCGAGCGTGAAGGCGCCTGCGAGGGCGAGGAGAGCGCTGGAGCGAGAGACCATCGGACGACCCGGCGGAAAGATACCCGCTGCCGCGCCGGCTTGGAACGGGGTCGGGGCCCCCGGAGCCGGTGTCGCGCGGCCGGGGGTGCGGTAAATGATCCGGATCAGCGGCCGGGGGCGGGTGGGGCGTTCCGGGCCACCTCCAGCGTCTCCCCGACCGCCAGCACCCGGACCCGCCCGGCCGGGAGCCCGAGCCGGGCACGCTCCGCGTCCAGGCGGACGGGCGGCTCGTCCAGCGGCTCGTCGGTGAGCTTGAAGGTGCCCCAGTGCATGGCGACGAAGGTGCGCGCGCCGAGGTCGCCGAAGGCCTGCAGCGCATCCTCGGGGTTCATGTGCTGCTTCTTCATGAACCAGCGGGGGTCGTACGCCCCGATGGGCAGGAGCGCGGCGTCGATGTCCGGGAAGCGCTTGCCGATGGCGGAGAACCCCGCGAAGTAGGCGGTGTCGCCGGAGTGGTAGACGGTCGCGGTCGAGCCCTCGACCACGAAGCCGCCCCAGAGCGTCTCGTTCACGTCACCGACGCCGCGGCGACTCCAGTGCTTCGCCGGCACGAAGGTGACCTTCACGCCCTTCACCTCGGTGGTGTCCCACCAGCCGAGCTCGGTCGCGGGGAGGTTCGCCTTCTCGAAGAAGCGCTTCAGGCCCAGCCCCGCCACGACCGGGGCCTTCACACGCTCGATCGTCGGCAGGTCGAGGTGGTCGTAGTGCGAGTGCGAGACGAGCACCGCGTCGATGGGCGGGAGCTCGTCGAACGAGAGCCCGGGCGGCACGTTCCGGCCGATGCGCGGGAAGATGTGCTCGCGGAGCGCCGGGTCGAGGAGCAGCGAGACCCCGTCGAGCTGCACGAGGAAGCTCGCGTGGCCGAGCCAGGTGACCCGGGCGGGCTCACCCGGCGAGGGCGGCGTCGCGAGCTTCGAGGCGTCGGCCTTCACGAACGGCACCGGCGCGCGGTCGGGCGCGCTCGTGTTCTTCCCGGTGATGCGGTCCCAGAGCTTCCACTTCAGCACGCTCCCGAACCCCGCCGGCGGCTCCCCGTCCGGGTTCACGAAGCGCCCGTCCGCGTCGCGGAGGGTGACGAAGGCAGGGTCGGGCATGGCGAGCGCGACGGTGGTGGCGAGGGCGCGGACGGACGGCAGGAGCACGCGAGGTGGTTAGCGCGCCGGCTCTCACCGCGCCATACCGATCCCCTCTCAGATCCGCTCACCCCGAGCGTCCCTCGACTCCGGGCCCGCTTCGCGGGCCCTACGCTCGGGATGAGCGGACGAGGAGGAGGAGCCGGCCCTACAAGGCCATCACGACCTTCGTCATGTCGTACCGCACGTCCCCGCGCTCGGAGACGGGCACCGGCGGCGCAGGGAGCCTGAGCCGCTCGATCATCCGGTTGTAGCCGAGGTCGAGCAGCGTCCGGAGGTTCACGGTGTCGTGCAGGTTGTACTCGGCGAAGAGCCGCAAGGCCTCGCGGTCGCCCTCGAGGTGCGCGCGCCAGAGCCGCACGGCGTCCCCGCCGGAGAGCCCGTCGAGCTCCGGCGGCCGGCCCACCCCGGCCTCGTGCTCGAGGAGCTTCAGCCCGCCGCGGTGGCCGAGCCGACTCCACAGGTGCCTCAGGTCCACGTGCGCGCGCGGCGGCCGCCAGGAGGGGAACGCGTGCCGGAGCGCCGGCACGTCGAACGAGGTCCCGTTGTAGGTCGCGAGCAGGCGCCACCCCCCGGCCACCTCCGGGAACGTGTCGAGGTCGCGCCCGGCGAGCAGGATCCGCGGCCCCCGCGCGTCGAGGATGCCGATCGCGGTGATGGCGTCGCCGTCCTGCTCGATGTCGAGGAAGGCCGCCTCTTCGCGGAAGGTCGCGTAGAGTCGCCAGCGCTCGATGCGCGGGAGCAGCATCGCGAGCGCGTCGGCGTCGCGGGCCCGCAGCGCCTCCCGGCCGCGGGCGATCGCCGCCATGAGCCGCTCGTGCACCGGCGCCGGCACGAGCCCCTCCGGCCGCGCGGCGGGGTAGTCGTCCCAGTGCCGGTACCCGGCGCGCCACAGGCGCGTCTCGAGCTCGGCCCCCACGCCCGGGGTGATCCGGAAGGAGCGCTCGATCATCGCCCGCAAGGTAGCTCATACTGCCGACCTCATCCGCTCATGCCGACCCCTCGACAAGCTCGGGGGAAGCACGGAGGCCCCCTCGATGACGCTCGCCCTCGTCGCCGCCCTCGCCCTCTCCGCAGCGCCGCCGCCGTCACCCGCCGACGCCGCGTTCGAGACGCTCACGCGCGACTACCTCAACGAGTTCGGCAAGTACTCGCCGGTCTCGGCGACCCAGCTCGGCGAGCACCGGTTCGACGCCGAGCTCGACGACCTCTCGGCCGAGGGCCGCGCCGCCGCGCTCGCCTGGACCCGCTCGTGGCTCGAGCGGCTGCACAAGCTCGACAGGAAGCACCTCTCCCGCGCCAACCAGGCCGACGCCGCCATCCTCGAGAACCAGCTGAGGGCGGCGGACTTCTACGAGACGAAGCTGCAGGACTGGGCCTGGAACCCGCTCGTCTACACCGGGCTCGCGGGCGACGCGCTCTACTCCCTGCTCGCGCGCGAGTACGCGCCGCTCCCGCAGCGGCTCGTCGCGGTCGCGGGGCGCCTCGAGAAGCTCCCGCGGCTCCTCGAGCAGGAGCGCGCGAACCTCGCCCTCGCGCGCGTGCCCGCCATCCACGCCGAGACCGCCGTGAAGCAGAACCCGGGGGTGCTCTCGCTCGTCGACGAGCTCGTCGTGCCGAACCTGAAGGTGCTCCCCGACGCCGACCGGGCCCGGCTCGAGAAGGCCATCGCCGGTGCGAAGGCGGCGCTCGCCGAGCACCAGAAGTGGCTCGAGGGCACGATGAAGCCGGCCGCGAAGGGCGACTTCCGCATCGGCGCGAAGCTCTACGACGAGAAGCTCGCCTTCTCGCTCATGTCGCCGCTCTCCCGGCAGGAGGTGCGCCACCGCGCCGAGGCCGAGGTGAAGCGCGTGCGCGCCGAGATGTACGCGGTCGCGACGAAGGCCCTCGCCGGGAAGCCCGGCGCTCCGCCGGCCCCGGCGAAGCCCACCGCCGCCGAGCAGCAGGCCGTCATCGCCGCCGCGCTCGAGCTCGCCTACGCCGACCGGCCGCCGCGCGACGCGGTGGTCGAGACCGCGAAGAAGACGCTCGCCGAGGCGACCGCCTTCGTGCGCCAGGCCGGCTTCGTGACGGTGCCGGACGAGCCGGTCGACATCATCGTGATGCCCGAGTTCCAGCGCGGCGTCGCGCTCGCCTACTGCGACTCGCCCGGCGCGCTCGACCGCGGCCAGCGGACCTTCTACGCGGTCTCGCCCATCCCGGCCGACTGGACCGAGAAGCAGGTCGACTCGTTCCTGCGCGAGTACAACGAGCGCTCCATCGCGAACCTCACCCTGCACGAGGCGATGCCCGGGCACTACCTGCAGGGCGCCCACGCGAACCGCGCGCCGTTCTCGCTCCGGAACGTCTTCCCGTCCGGCTCGTTCGTCGAGGGCTGGGCCGAGTACGGGGAGCGCATCACCATCGACGCCGGCTTCCGCGCCGCGGACCCGCTCATGCGGCTCATCCAGCTCAAGTGGTACCTGCGCGCCACCACGAACGCGATCATCGACAGCGCCATCCACGTCGACGGCATGACCCGCGACGACGCGATGAAGCTCATGACCGAGACCGCCTTCCAGGAGGAGCGCGAGGCCGCCGCGAAGTGGGTCCGCGCCGAGCTCACCTCCGCCCAGCTCTCCACGTACTTCGTCGGCTACCAGGAGCACGCCGACCTGCGGGCGTACGCCGAGAAGAAGCTCGGGAAGAAGTTCCGGGCGAAGGCCTACCACGACCAGCTGCTCAGCTACGGCGCCCCGCCCGTCCGGATCGTCCGGGCGCTGATGTTCGGGGAGCCGATCAGGTAGGGGTCAAGTCCTTCCACTTTCCACTCATCGGTCCCGGCGGGCTCCCTCCACCCGACCCGATGACCATGCCGCCGCCCGTCAAGTTCCCCCCGCTCCCCGGTCGGTGAGGAACCGGCAACCGGCCTCGACGCCGGCCCGGCATTCCTTTCGGGGGGGAACCACATGAGGAAGCTCGCCGTCTGTTTCGCGCTCGCGCTCGCCGCCTGCAATGGTTCGAGCGGATCACCGGAGCCCACGCCGCAGGCAACCCTCTCCGTCTCGCCCGCGACCGCGTCGCTCGAGACGGGGGCGGGGAGCCAGCTCTTCACCGCGACGCTGACCGGCGCCACGACGCCGATCGCCTGGAGCCTCTCGCCCGCCGGAGCCGGCACGCTGAGCGCGGCGTCGGGCGCCACGACCACCTACACCCCGCCGGCCACGGTGGCCGCACAGACCGCGGTCACCGTCATCGCGACCTCGGGGACGCTCACCGCGAGCGCGACGGTCACCGTCTCGCCGCCGCCGCCGCCGAGCCTCACCGTCTCCCCGGAGGCCGCCACCGTGGGCGCCGGGGGCGCAGGGGTGACGCTCGTGGCGTCGCTCGCCAATTCGACGGCCGCCATCACCTGGACCGTGGATCCGGTCGGCGTGGGCACGCTCTCGACCGCCCTGGGGTCCACGACCCTCTACACGCCCCCTTCGAATCTCGCCGCCCCGCAGGTGGTCTCCGTCACGGCGGCCGCGGGCGCGCTCTCGGCGAAGGTCACGCTCACCGTGAACCCGCCACCGTCGCTCACGGTCTCGCCCGGGACTGCGGCGGTGACGGCCGGTGGCTCCGCGGTGCCCCTCTCCGCCGCGCTCGCCTGGGCGACCGGTGACATCGTCTGGTCGCTCTCGCCCGCGGTCGGCTCGCTCTCGGCCGCGTCGGGCGCCTCGACGAGCTACCTGCCGCCCGCGACGATCGGCGCGCCGGTCGAGGTCACCGTGACCGCGAGCGCCGCCGGGCTCACCGCGCAGGCGAAGCTCACCGTGAACCCGGCGGTGGTCCCGACGCTCACGCTCGCCGCCTCGAGCGGCGACACCGCCGTCGGCGGCGCGCCGGTGACGCTCACCGCGACGCCCTCCGGCGGCGCGTCCGGCACCGTCGCCTGGTCCACGCCCGTCACGGGGACGCTCGCCGTCGCGGGCAACTCCGCGACCTACACGCCGCCCGCGACGCTCGCCGCCCAGCAGGTGGTGGACTTCACGGCTACGCTCGCAGGTGCGGGGCTCTCCGCGACGACGACGGTCACGGTGCACCTCGCCCCCACGGCTTCCATGCCAGCCTCGACCTCTGTCTCCTTCGGCGGCGCCCCGCTCGTCCTCGCCGCCGTCGTCGCGAACGCGAGCGGCCCGGCGGAGTTCGCGCTGGTCACCGGCTCGGGCACCCTCTCCGCGACCGGCAACACAGCGATCTACACGCCGCCCGCCGAGTGCACCTTTGGGCCCGAGGCGGCGACGGTGCGCGCGACCGTGCCCGGGTATGGCGGGCGCGAGACGACGGCGGAGACCATGGTGACGATCGCGCAGGCGGGCACGCTCGCGGTGCAGCCCGCCGCGCTCGACCTCGTCGCCGGCGACCCCGCGGTCCCGCTGACGGCCATTCTGGAGGGCGGCGCGGTGGGGCCGGTGCGCTGGACGCTGAGCCCGCCGAACGCCGGGGGCCTCTCGGCCGACGCCGGGAGCTCCACGAGCTTCACCGCCCCGGCCGCGGGTCACGCCACGGCGAAGGCGACGCCACACGTCTTCGCCACGGCGGGCTGCCTCATCGCCGACGTCCCGGTCGCGCTGCACCCCGCCCCGGGTGCCGAGGCAGTCGAGGTCTATCCGCCGGTCGCCACTGCGGTGCCGGGCGGGAAGAGCGTCCGCTTCGAGACGCGGACCTCGCCGGCTGGGCTCACCCGCACGTTCTCCATGTCGCCCCCGCTCGGCATCCTCGTCCAGGACGGCGAGGACGTCGTCTACATGCCGCCCGCGTCCGTCGCCGCGACCCAGGTCGTGACCCTCACGGTGCAGGCGGGCGGCGCGACCATCCAGGTGCCCGTCACCCTCGCGGGCCCCGAGGGCATCACCGTCGAGGTGTGGGCGCCCCACGACGCGTGGAGCCTGGCCGACCTGCGGATGCTCATCGAAGGCAGCCTGCAGCGGGTCCCCGCCTCGGGGCGCCTCACGTTCGAGCACGTTCACCCACCGTATCAGCTTCTGGTCCGGGACCCCGGCAGTGTCTCGCTCGCCGACGGGCTCACCCGGAGCCACCTCCTGTGGTCGTGGGACACCTACCGTGAGTCGACCGTGAACGTGACCGTCACGGGCCGGACGCCCGGGATGGCGGCGCGGGCGGTCGGAGGAGATCTCACGAGCGGGGCCGCGCTCCCGGCGGGGACGAGCACGTTCACGCTGTACCCGTACTGGTACGGCGCCGCGTCGATGCCGGTGAACTTGCGGGTGCTCGAGTGGCAGGCCGATGCGGCGGGGCTGCCGGTGACCTACGGCAAGTTCGGCGTCGCGACGCCCACGCTCACCGACGGCGTCACCGAGGCGGTGGAGGTCGCGCTCGGGGCGCCGGCCGGGACGTCCACCCTCTCCGGCACGATGAGCACGCCGGCCGGGCACACGGCCGCACGGCTCGCCCCGTACCTGCGCTTCCCGGGGGTGAACCTCCTCCTCCCGACCTACACGTCCGCGCCGGCGACCTGGAGCTACGCCGTCCCCGTGGTCGACGGGACGACGCTCATCATGAACGCGTCCGCCACGGATGCCGCCGGTGGCACCACGACCGCCAGCCAGTGGGACCTCGCTCCCGGCGCGACGGGCGTGGCACTCGCCCCCTGGCCCGCCCCGGCGGCGATCGAGCCCGTCGCTGCGGCGACCGGGGTGGGCCCGGGAACCCGCTTCGCGTGGAGCGGCGGGCACGGGTACCGCTACGCCCTCGTCTACCCGAAGTACCCCACGACCGGGCCGTCGTTCATCCTCTTCAGCTCGGCGGACGAAGTGACGTTCCCCGACCTCACGCCATTCGGAGTGACGTTGCCCGCGGGTGGCACCTACAACTGGCGGGTCAGCTGCTACTCCGACGACCGTTACACCTGGGACAACGACGGGCTGATGAGCCCGTACCCGATGTGGGCTACGTCGGGCCGGCACAATGGCAGCACCGCGCTCCGCACCTTCACGTTCAAGTGATCCGCTCCACGCCGCGGGGGGCAGGGGCTCCCCGCGGCGGTCCGGGGCCCCTACCCCGTCTCCCCCCGCTCCCACGCGCTCCGCCACGCGCCCGCGGCCTCGGCGTGCTTCAGGAACCGCTCGTAGAACGGGTGGCGCGCGACGGTGGCCCCGTCGCCGACGACGACCAGCTTCGCCCGCGCCCGGGTGATGGCGACGTTCATCCGGCGCACGTCGGCGAGGAAG
This sequence comes from Anaeromyxobacter sp., assembly GCA_046351695.1. Taxonomy (GTDB): domain Bacteria; phylum Myxococcota; class Myxococcia; order Myxococcales; family Anaeromyxobacteraceae; genus Anaeromyxobacter. The sequence continues at coordinate 87,006 of JAXLYA010000012.1, forward strand.
CCGACCTCGCCGTCGGCGTTCGCGCGCACGAGCGAGACCACCACCGCCTCCTTCTCGCGGCCCTGGAAGCCGTCGACCGTGTCGACCTCGAGGCCCTCCTCCACCTCGGCCGCGAGGAGGTCCCGGAGGCGCTGCACCTGCGCGTCGTACGCGGCGATCACCGCGACGTCCGCCGGCGCGAGCCCGCGCGCGAGGATCGCCCGGACCTCGTCGGCGACCAGCGCCGCCTCGCCCGGGTTCACCTTCGACTCGGACCCTTCCGGCGTCTCCTCCTCGAAGCCTCGGCCGGAGGTGTCGACCACCTCGAGCGGCGCGTCGTCGAGGTGCCGGTCCGCGGCGGCAGGGTGGGCCCTGAGCGCGCCGCCGTAGAGCGCCGCGGACGGGAACGCCATGATCTTCTCGTTCATCCGGTGCTGCTCCGCGAGCGTCACCTTCACGAGGTCGCCGTGCGCCTCGACGAGCCGCTCGAAGAGCGAGGTCCCGAGCCCGCCCGCCTGGGCCGCCGCCGAGAGCACCGTCGGCGGGAGCTGCAGGTGATCCCCCGCGAGCACCGCGCGCTCGACCCGGAGCAGCGCGAGGTACGCCGCCGGCTCCACCGCCTGCGTCGCCTCGTCGACGACCGCGAGCGCCCAGCGCCGGCCCGCGAGCGCGGGGCCGTCGAGCGAGGTCAGGGTCGCGAGCACGACGTCGGCCCGGTCGAGCACCTCGGCCTCGGCGCGCGCCTCGAGCGCCCGCGCCTCCGCGAGCAGCGCCCGCGCGTCGCGCTCCTGCGCCCGCGCCTCGCTGAACCGCCCCGGGCCGCGCTTCTGCTTGCGCTTGCGCGCGTCGCGGCGGAGCTGCAGCGCCTCGTCCACGAGCCCCTTCGCGATCCGCGCCGCCTCGTGCGCCGCGGCCTGCGCCTCGAGCGTGAGGTCGAGGAGCTGCGGCAGCACCCGGGCCGGGTGCCCGGCGCGCACGCAGCGGAGGCCGGCCGCGCCGAGCCGCTCGGCGAGGTTGTCGACCGCGAGGTTCGACGGCGCCGCGGCGAGCACCTTCTCACCGCGCGCGACCGCCCGTCGCACCACCTCCACGAGCACGGTCGTCTTCCCGGTGCCCGGCGGCCCGTGCACGAGCGCGACGTCGTCGGAGCGGTCGGCGAGGTCGAGCGCCGCGGCCTGCTCGGCGTTGAGCGCGTGCGGGAGCGCGGGCCCCCGCGGCCGGGCGGAGAACCGCGGCGCCGCGCCGCCGAGCACCGCGTGCCAGCGCCTCCCGGCCTGCTCGTCGCGGACCCGCGCGAGCGCGCCGGAGAGCCGCTCCCAGGTCACCGGCGACGGCTCGAGCTCGAGCACCACGCGGCCGGAGGTCGCCCAGTCCGGCGGTGGCTCGTCGAACACCACGCCGAGCGCGTTCCGCGTGCGGCGCGCGACGACGCCCCGGGGCGCGTCGTCCGGGGTGTCGCGCCTCAACCCGACCGAGACGAGCGACCCCACCCCGACGCGCGCCCCGCCGAGCGGCCGCCCCTGGCGCCCGTAGGTCACGAGCGCCCGGCCCGCGAGGCCCGCCTCGTCGAGCGCCTCCACGTCCGCGAGCGCGAGCCCGCGTGCCTCGCGCTCGGAGAGCGAGAGCCGCCGGCGCGCGTCGTCGAGGCGCGCCTTCTCCTCGTCCCGCTCGGCGGCGAGGAGCGCCCCGAGCCGGGCGAGGTGCTGGGCGAGATCCACCGGAGCCACGGTTTCCACTATCATGCGCGGCCTCAGCTCCCCATGGCCGCCCCGCTCGTCCTCTGGTTCGACGCCCGCGATCCCGCCTCGCGCACCGCGCTCGCGCTCCTGCGCGAGCGCGGCCACGAGCCCGAGCTGCGCCGGCTCCTCGAGGAGCCGCCCACGCCGGCCGAGCTCGCCGCGCTGGCCGCGCGCCTCGGCGTGCCACCGCACGGCCTCTGCCGCACCGGCGAGGACGAGTACCAGGTGCTCCGGCTCTCGCCCCGCACGCCGGAGCCGGAGCTCCTCGAGGCGCTCTCGAAGCACCCGCGGATCGTCGACCGGCCCGTGCTCGTCGCGGGCGATCGCGCCGTGGTCGCGCGGCCGCCGGAGCGGGTCCTCGAGCTCCTCGTCGGCTGACCGCCGCACGGATCCCAGCGATCCAGGTGTCGGGCGGTGTGGGTGTCCAGGATCCGAGTTCGTCCGACCCTGGGTGTCTCGGCACCTCGTGGTCATCCAGTGGTGCGAGTTGACCCATGTAGCTGGAAAAACAGCCAGTTAAGCCAGTTCTCGGCCTCGTACCATGAGCGAAGGACGGGAGCCCGATTCCTGCACGTACCCGTACACGTGACGACTGGGTGGTGTGTGCCCGGGGGGGCACTGGGGGATCAGGGGGTGGGGAGCGACGCGCTCCTCACGGCGCTGCTGTCGTCGTCTCCGGACGGGCTCGTGCTCGCCTCGCCGGACGGCCGGTTGCTCGCCTGGAACGAGAAGCTGCTCGAGCTCTGGGACTTCACCGACGAGGAGCGCGAGCTCCTGCGCGCGCTCGGACCCGGCCGGCCGGCGCAGGAGGCGCTCGTCGAGGGGGTCCAGCGGCGCGTCCTCGGCGACTACGTCCCCATCGGCCAGAACGACACCGTCACGGTCGACGACCTCGCGCTCGTCGACGGCCGCATCATCGAGCGCCACGCGTCCACCTGGGGCGACGGCCCCGGGCAGATCCGCCTGGGCGTCTTCCGCGACGTCACCCACCGTCGCATGGCCGACGCGGAGCTGCGCCGGCGCGCGGCCGAGCAGGCGGCCCTCGCCCGCCTCACCGACGAGGCGCTCAGCGGCAACGACCTCGACCGGCTGCTTGCGCGCGCGTGCGACACGGCGGTGAACCTCCTCGGCTACGAGGCCGTCGCGGTGACCGACGTGCGCGGCGACGCGTGGACGATCCGCGCCGCCGCCGGCGACGCGGCCCCGCCCGTCGGCAAGGTCCAGCCCGCCGCCGACCGCGGCATCACGGGGGCCTTCGGGTTCGTCGACGCCCACGAGATCGCGCTGCCCGGCTCGGAGCGCACGCTGCGCGTGCTCGGCGCCTACTCCACCGACTCCCACGTCTTCGGCCACGACGAGGTCCGCCTCCTCGAGGCGATCGCCGGCGTCCTCACCGCGGCGCTCGCCCGGTACCGCGCCGAGGAGGCGCTGTCGGAGCGCGAGCTGCAGCTGCGCGCGATCTTCGACGCGCCGCTCGACGCGATGCTGGTCGTCGGCGAGGACGGCCGCGTCGTCGACGTGAACCCCGCCGCGTGCGAGCTCCTCGGCAAGCGCCGCCAGGCGCTGGTGGAGCGCCCGCTCGACGACGCCGTGCCGGCGCTGGGGCTCCGCGGCCCGGAGCGCTGGTCGGAGCGGCGCTCCGAAGGCCGCGCCTCGGGTGAGGTCGAGCTCCTCGTGCCCTCCGGCCGCCGCGTCGCCGAGTACGCCGCGGTCGCGCGGATCCGCCCGGGCCGCGACCTCGTGGTGCTCCGCGACGTCACCGAGCGCAAGCAGATGGGCGCCCGGCTCGCGCTCGCCGACCGGATGGCCTCCGTCGGCACGCTCGCCGCGGGCGTCGCGCACGAGCTCAACAACCCGCTCGCCTACGTCAACGCGAACCTCGCGTTCCTCGCCGACCGCGTCGCCCGCACCGGCGCGCTCCTCGCCGGCAGCCCGCCGGATCCGGACGACCACGACCTCGCCGCGCAGCTCGCCGAGGCCGTGCGCGACGCCCGCGACGGCTGCGAGCGCATGCGGGTCATCATCCGCGACCTCAAGACCTTCTCGCGCCCCGACGACGAGCACACCGGCCCGGTCGACCTCGGCCGCGTGCTCGACTCCGCCGTGAACATGGCGTGGAACGAGATCAAGCACCGCGCGAAGCTCGTGAAGGACCTCACCGGGCTCCCCGCGGTCTACGGCAACGAGGGCCGGCTCGGTCAGGTGTTCCTGAACCTCCTCGTGAACGCCGCGCAGGCGCTGCCGGAGGGGCGCGCCGACGCGAACCAGATCCGCGTCTCGGGCGAGGCGCTCGCCGACGGCCGCGTCGCGATCGACGTGAAGGACACCGGCTGCGGCATCCCCGTGGAGCTCGCGGGCCGGATCTTCGATCCGTTCTTCACGACGAAGGCGCCCGGCGTCGGCACCGGGCTCGGGCTCTCGATCTGCCACTCGATCGTGAGCGCGCTCGGCGGCGAGATCCAGGTGCGCTCGAAGCCCGGCGAGGGCTCGACCTTCCGGGTCGTGCTGCGCGCCGCCGCCCCGGCCCGGGCCCGCCGCGAGCCGCCCGCCGCACCGCCGCCCGCGCCGGCCCGCGCCCGCATCCTGGTCGTGGACGACGAGGCGCTCGTCGGCACCGTGCTCGCGCGCACGCTGCGCTGCGACCACGACGTCGACGTCGTCACCTCGGCCCGCGCCGCGCTCGACAAGGTCGAGAGCGGGGAGCGCTTCGACGTCGTGCTCTCCGACCTCCTCATGCCGGAGATGACCGGCATGGATCTCTACGCCGAGCTCCGGAAGCGCGACCCGGACTACGTGCGCCGGATGGTCTTCCTCACCGGCGGCGCGTTCACGCCCGCGGCGCGCGAGTTCCTCGAGGAGACGAAGGTCGTGTGCCTCGAGAAGCCCTTCGAGGTCGGCGCGCTGCGCGCCACGCTCGCCGCGAAGCTCGCGGGCGGCGGCGCCGCGGCGGCGTGACCGCCGCGGTCCCCTCTCCTCAGAATACCCCGAGCTCTCCCCTGAGGCCGCCGTAGACGCGGAGCTCGGGCCCGCCCGCCGCTCCGGCACGGAGGCTCCTCCCCACGGCCGCGTCGAGCGCGAGCCCGTGCGTCAGTCGCAGCTTCACGCCGACGTCACCGGCTGCGCGCGCGGGCTCGCCGGGCACGTCAGCGCTCCGCCAGTAGCCGTCCGCGACGAGCGCGACACCCTCGAGGATCTCCGCCTCGGCGCCTGCGCCCAGGAAGCCCGTGTTGCGTCGAGGCAGGGCCCTGCCCGCCACGCGCGGCTCGCCCACGAGCGCGTAGGCGGCGTTCCCGATCAGCGTGAACCAGGCCCAGGTGCGCTGGCCGCGGAGCCGCAGCTCGAGTTCCGAGGCGCCGCTGCCGAGCCCCGCGGCCCGGCTGGCGCTGGGCAGCTTCCACTCGAGCGAGGCCGAGAGGCCCGGCAGGCTGCCCCCCTCGCGGGCGAGGCGCGCCTTCGTGCCGAGGACGAGGTCGCCGAACCCCCGCTCCCCCCCGATGGAGAGGAACGGCGCCTCGAGGGAGACCTCTTGCCAGTCCGAGACGCCGAGCACGAGCTCGGAGGTCGGGATCGAGAGCTCGCCCGCGTCGTTCCGCTGCCACTGGACGCCGGTGTACCACTCGAGGTGGCCGCGGTCGGCCGTGGGCGCGTCGCCGATCACGAGCGGCGGGACCGCGGCAGCCGGGCCGGTCACGATCGCCAGGGCGACGCACGCGGCCGGGAGCGCGAGGTGGTGGAGCTTCACGTGGGGTTCCTCCGGCGGCCTCGAGGCAGGCCGCCTCTCAGCGCAGCTCGGTGGCGGTGAGCGCGTCGAAGCGGGTCACGGAGTCCGCCTTCGTCCAGACGCCGATGCGGCCCGCCTCCGGGAAGGTGTCGTCCCTGGCCTCGATGACCTGCTTGCCATCCCAGGTCACGGTGAGGACGTTCCCCCGTACTTCGAGCGAGAGGGTGTGCCACGCGCCGGACGTGACCTTGCCGGTCCAGCCCTCGAGCTCGGATCGACGGCCGCCCACCACCCGGTAGAGGTTGACGTTGTCCTCGAGCGCGTTCGCCCGAGCGACGTAGTAGTCGTCGAGGCCCTTCAGGCGAGCGACGACGCCGCAGGCGCGGTCGATCTCGCCCGCCACGGGCTTGCAGCGCACCTCCACCCGCACGTCACGGAGGACGGGCGCGTCGGCCACCGCCAGAGGGAAGCCGTCGTCGCCGCTGCCCGTCCTGGAAAGGACGTGATCACCGGCGGGCGCGCTCGCGTCCACCTCCACCACCCAGCCCGCGGGCGCGCCTCCACCCGTGCGCCCGAGCGTGAACCCGGCGGGCGGGCCGCCCACGGCGTCGCCCTGGAAGTCCCAGGTCCGGCGGGCGCCCGGAGCCTCCGCCACGGCCGCGAGGGCGGCGCACGCGATCACGATCAGCGCGAACGGACGGATCATCTCGGTCTCCCTGCCGGGCTCACGCGAAGGCCGCCTAGAACGTCCCCGCCACCCCGAACGGCACCGGCACGACCGTGAGGCCGGTCGCGCCCTGGCCCGGGCCCTCCACCTTCCCGTGCAGGAGCTTCGGCACCGCGAGCCCGAACGCGCTGCCCACGACCGCGCCGGTGAGCACGTCGGTCAGGTAGTGCTTGTCCGCGGCGATCCGGAAGTAGCCCGCGGCGGTCGCCGCGCCGAGGCCGATCGCCCAGACCCACGGGGCCTCGTCCCGCCCGCGCATCGACGCGATGGTCCCGGCGGACGTCGCGATCGCGAAGCTCACCGCGGTGTGGCTCGACCAGAAGGAGAGGTTGTCGTCGCTCGTGGTCTTCCGGTCGGCGTAGGCCCAGTTGCCGTGCGCCGCGTAGGGGCGCTGGCGGACCACCGCGAGCTTCACGATCTGGTTGAGCGTCATCGACAGCGCGGCCGCCTCGGCGACGTAGACCGTGTCCCACGCCCCCTCGCGCCAGCCCGGGCCGTTGCGCGCCGCGAGCACGAGGTACGCGGCGGCGCCCGCCGGGAGCGCGAGGCCGGCGATGCCGTCGGAGGTGAGGCGCGCGACCTTCGGGTCGCTCCAGACCAGCCGGCGGCGCACGCCGTCGTCGAGGCCGTTGGTCGCGCACCAGCGGCACCCGTCCGGCACGATCGCGCCCTTCGCGAGCTCGAGCCCCAGCACGACCGCGCCCGCGCCGGCGGTGATCCAGAGGTCCCGCCGGTCCTTCGAGAGCTCCGGCTCCGCCGCGGCGGCGGGGAGGGCGAGCGTGACCGAGATGGCGAGCGCGACGGCGCGGACGGCGAGCATGCGGGGAGGCTATCATCCTGCCCGTGAAGGAGGACGATCCCTTCGGCGGCCAGCCGATCCCGTTGCCCATCGACGGCACGCTGGACCTGCACGCGTTCGCGCCGTCGGAGGTGGGCGACCTCGTGCCGGAGTGGCTCGGCGCCTGCGCGGAGGCGGGGCTGAAGGAGCTGCGCATCGTGCCCGGCAAGGGCACCGGCGCGCTCCGGCGCGGCGTCGAGGCCCTGCTCGCGCGCGACCCGCGCGTCGCGTCCTTCCGCGCGGCGGGTGAGGACGCGGGCGGCTGGGGCGCGATCCTCGTCACGCTCCGGTGAGCCGGCTGCGCCGGCGTACCGATCCGTACAGGAGGTGAAGGTGCTCCGCGGTGGCACCCGCGCGCAGCGCCAGATAGGGCGCTCGCCCCTCCGAGCCTTGCCTCGGCGACCCTCCGCGACGAGGCTCACGTCCATGAAGCCCATCACGAGAACGCTCCTCGCCGCCGCCGCCCTCGCGGGCGCCGCCGCGCTCCCGATGCCCGCCCGCGCCCAGGTCGGCGTGTCCATCACGCTCGGCCTGCCGGTCTCGCCCGGCTTCGTCGTCGTCTCGCCGGGCGTGCAGGTGCTCCCCGACTACGACGAGGAGGTCTTCCTCGTCGGGGGCGTCTACTGGCTGCGCCGCGGCCCGAGCTGGTATCGCGCGCCGGGGCCCCGGGCGGCCTTCGTGTACGTGCCGCCCCCGCGCGTGCCGGCGCGCCTCGTCCGGCTCCCGCCGCCCGGCCACTACCGCCGCTGGCGTCCGGAGCCGGTCCGCGCCGAGCGCGGTGAGTGGCGCGAGGGCCGACGCGAAGACCGGGAGGAGCGCGGCCCCGGCCGCGGCCACGCCTACGGTCACGAGAAGAGGCGCGGCCGCGGCCACGACCGGGACTAGCGCTCGGCCCGGAGCACCTCGAGCCGCGACAGCGCGCGCGCCGCGTGGTCGCGGAACGCCGCCACCCGGCGCGGCAGGTGCCGTCCTCCCGGGACCACGAGCTGGACCGGGAGCGCGGGCGGCTCGAACTCCCGGAGCAAGCGCACGAGCGCGCCGGCCGCGATGTCGTCGGAGACCTGGTACGAGAGCGCGCGGCCGATGGCGTGGCCGGCCTTCACCGCCACGAGGCCGGCCTCCACCCCGTTCACGAGCAGGCGCGGCTCGAGGCGGACCGCCCGCCCCCTCGGGCCGCCGCCGAAGCGCCACTCGGGGAGGCGCTGGGACGACAGCACCACGTCGTGCCGCGCGAGGTCGGCCGGCGTGCGAGGCGCGGGGTGGCGCGCGAGGTAGGCGGGGGAGGCGACGATGACCTGCCGGACCGCGCCCACCCTGCGCGCGACGAGCCCGGAGTCCGCCAGGCGCCCGATCCGCACCGCCACGTCGAAGCCCTCGCCCACGAGGTCGAGCGGCCGGTCGTCGAGGACGAGGTCGGCCTTCACCTCGGGGTTCGCGGCCAGGAACTCCACCAGCGCCGGCGCGACGTGGCGCCTGCCGAAGACGAGCGGCGCGGTCACCCGCAGGAGCCCTCGGGGCACGCCGCCCTCGCCCTCGCGGAGCAGCTCCCCGTAGCCGGAGAGGAGCGCCCGGGCGTGCGCGGCGAAGGCCTGCCCGGCCGGGGTCGGCCGCAGCCGCCGGGTGGTCCGCTCGACGAGCCGTGCCCCGGCGCGGGCCTCGAGGGCCGCGAGCGCGCGGGTCATGGCCGGCGGTGAGCGCCGGAGCTTCCGCCCCGCGGCCGCGAGGCTGCCGGCGTCGATCACGGTCACGAAGGCGAGGAGCTCGTCGAGGCGATCCATCGCTCTTCCGTAATCCGAAAGACTCCATTCCGCAGGACGGCCGGGCGCCCCGGCGCCGCGCCGGGTAGGCCTCCTCGACCCTCGAGGAGTCCATGCCATGTCCAGCCCCCTCGTGCTCCACGGCACCCGCACCTCCGGGCACACCCACCGGGTGTTCGCCTTCCTGTCGATCCTGGGCCTCGCCCACCGCTTCGAGGACTCGCCCCAGGCCGTCCGCCGGACCGCGGCCTTCCTCGCCTTGAACCCGCTCGGGCAGGTGCCGGTGCTCGAGGACGGCGAGCTCGTGCTCGCCGACTCGAACGCGATCCTGGTCTACCTCGCGCGCCGGTACGCCCCGGGCTCGCCCTGGCTCCCCGACGATCCCGTGGTGGCGGCGCACGTGCAGCGCTGGTTCTCGATCGCCGCGGGGGAGCTCTTCCAGGGCCCCGCGCTCGCACGGCTCGGGACGCTCTGGGGCCGGGGCGTCGACGTGGCGCGGGCGCGCGAGGCGGGCGCCCGGCTGCTCGCGTTCCTCGAGGGCGTGCTCGGCGGCCGCGCCTGGCTCGCGGCCGGTCACCCCACGCTCGCCGACCTCTCGCTCTACCCCTACGTCGCGCGCGCGCCCGAAGGCCGCCTCGACCTCGCGCCGCTCCCGGCGGTGCGCGCCTGGATCGACCGGGTCGAGGCGCTCCCCGGAATGCCGGCGATGCCACGCACGCCCATCCCGGACGGCGCCCCGTGACCTTCGACCCGTTCCACGCCGGGGAGCGGGCCGCGCAGGCGCGCGCCGGCGTGAGCGTCCCGTCCGGCGGCGGCATCCGGGCCGAGGTGGTCGAGCAGCATCGGACCTTCTTCGCGGCGCTCCCCTTCGCGGTGCTCGGTGTGGACGCCGGCCGCGGGCCCGCCGCCACCGTGATCGCCGGGCCTCCGGGGTTCCTGGCGGTTCCGGACCCGCGGCGCGTGCGGGTCGGCGCCCCGCCCGATCGCGACGATCCCACCCAGGCCGAGCTCGCCCCCGGCGCGGGCGTGGCGCTCCTCGGGATCGAGCTCGCCACGCGTCGCCGCAACCGGGTGAACGGAACGGTGGCGGCGGTCGACCGCGAGGGCTTCGACCTCGTGGTGGCGCAGAGCTTCGGGAACTGCCCGAAGTACATCCACCCGCGCGAGGTGGCGCGGGCGCCGCACAGCCCGGGCCCGGCGGTCGTCCTCGCCGGGCTGGGCGCGGAGGAGCGGTCGCGCGTGTCCTCGGCCGACACCTTCTTCGTGGCGACGAGCGCCGGGGACGCCGGCGTGGACGTCTCGCACCGGGCCGGGCCGCCGGGCTTCGTCCGGCTCGAGGGCGACGTGCTGACGGTGCCGGACTACCCGGGCAACCGGTACTTCAACACCCTCGGCAACCTGCTCGTCCGCCCCCGCGCCGCGCTCCTGTTCGTGGACTTCGAGGGCGGCGGCCTGCTCGAGGTCACGGGCCGCGCCGAGGTGGTCTGGGCCGGCCCCGAGGTCGACGCGCAGGCAGGGGCGGAGCGCCTCTGGCGCGTGCACCTGGACGGCGGCTGGCGCCGCGACGCCGCCGTCCCGCTGCGGTTCAGGTGACCGCGCCGAGCTTCGACTCCGCCTCCCCGAGCGCCGCCTCGAGCATCCCGACCGCGGGCCCCGAGCCCTGCGCGGAGTCCGGCGCACCGCCGCCCTTCCCGCCGAGGAGCGCGACCGCAGCCTTGAGCGCCTCGCCCAGGTGAGGCCCAGGGCCCTTCGGGCGCGCGAAGCAGAGGTGAGCGCGCCCGTCCTCGACGGCGCCGAGGAGCGCGGTCTTGCCCTGCGCGGCGAGGGCGAAGGAGAGCGCCTTCAGCCACGCGGACGCGCCGGCGACGGGCGGGGTGACGGCCGCCTTCACGATCGCGTCGGGGCCCGAGAGGCCCAGCGCCTCCCGCTCCGCAAGCGCCTGAAGCAGCCTCTCCACGTCCTTCCGCCGCGCCGAGGCCTCCTCCGCCGCGCGCGCCACCGCGGCGGGCACCTCCGCCGCCGCACACTTCAGCGCAGCGGCGGCGGCCCCGAGCCGCTCGCCCGCCGCCGCCAGCGCCGCGACCGCGCGCCCGCCGCACACGAACTCGACGCGGGAGCCCTGCGACCACTTCTGCGCGCGCAGCACGGCGATCGCGCCGACCTCGCCGGTGCGCCGCGGGTGCGTGCCGCCGCACGGCGACGCGTCGGCGATGGCGCCCGCCTCGCCCACCACCACGACGCGCGCGCCCTTCGCGGGCTCCTTGCGGAGCGGCAGCTTCCCGAGCTCCTCCGGCGCGAAGTCGCGCGCCTCGACCGGGAGATCGCGCCAGACGAGGTCGTTCGCGCGCGCCTCGACCGCTCGGAGCACCGCGGGCCCGAGCTCCGCGACCGGCACGTCGAGGTCGATGGTGCAGGTCTCCTCGCCGAGGTGGAACGAGAGCGTGTGGCCGAGGCCGCGGGAGGCGAAGTGGGACTCGAACGCCGCCGAGAGCAGGTGCTGGCCGTGGTGTTGCTGGACGTGATCGCGGCGGCGCACGGCGTCGACCTCGCCGCGCACCTCGACGCCCGCCGGCGCGGGCCCGCCCAGCACGTGCAGCACCTCGCCCTCGACCTCCTGCACGTCGAGCACGCGCACGGCCGCGCCGCCGATGCGCAGCGTCCCGCGATCGGCGGGCTGGCCGCCGCCCTCCGGGTAGAAGGCCGAGCGGTCGAGGACGAGCGCGGGGTGCTCCCCGTGGTTGCGCGCCGCGACCACGCGCGCGTCGAAGGCGAGGAGCCGGGGGTCGGCGAGGTAGAGGCGATTTGTCACGCCCGGGAGTCTAGCCGTGAATCGGGTCCGCGGGGCGCGGCGGGGGTATCGTTGTCCCCATGAAGATCTCCATCCACGCCCACCACCTCAGGCTGCCGGACGACCTCCCCGCGTTCCTCCAGAAGCACGTGACGAAGCCGCTGCTGCGCGTCTACGACCACTCCGCGGCGGAGCTCGAGGTGCACCTCGGCGACACGCGCCCGCGGCGCGGCGGCGTGGACCAGGAGTGCCGCATGAGCTTCCGCATGCCCGGCATGAAGACGCTGCACGTCGAGGCCGTGGCCGAGGACATCCACGCCGCGCTGCTCGAGGCCGCGGACAAGCTCAAGGGCGCCGTGAAGAAGGGCGTCGCGAAGCGGCGGACGCCTGCCCGTACGACGGCCCGCAAACCCGCCTAGAAGCGCGAACCCAGGGTGTTTTCGGACTCCGGAGGGGGCGGATCGCCCCCTCCGGCGAGTAGCGGTTTGCGAACCTGGTCCCCCGGGGTATGGTGCGCCCGCGCCGGGAGGAGACGGATGGGACTGTTCGAAAAGCTGATGCCGAGGGCCGACGACTTCTTCTCGGACTTCGAGGCCCAGGCCGCCTGCGTGGTCGAGGGCACGAAGCTGTTCCGGGACCTCCTCGAGGACTTCACCGACGTCCAGAAGAAGGTGCAGGCCATCAAGGAGGTCGAGCACCGCTCGGACGACGTCACCCACCGCGCGTTCGCCCGGCTCCACTCCCAGTTCATCACGCCCTTCGACCGCGGCGAGATCCACCGGCTGCTGTCGCGCATCGACGACGTGATCGACCTCGCCGACGGCGCGGCCGGCCGCCTCGCCCTCTACGAGATCGACTCGATCCTGCCCGAGGCCCGCGAGCTCGCCGCCGTGCTCGTCGCCCAGGCCGAGAAGATGCACGAGGCCGTGCACCACCTGCGCGACCTCAAGAAGAACCCGGACGCGGTGCTCGACGCCTGCCGCGAGATCAACGTCCTCGAGAACCAGGCCGACTCGCTGACCCGCCGCACGATGGCGAAGCTCTTCCGCAAGGCGAACGATCCCCTCACGGTCATGATGTGGAAGGAGATCATCGACCTCATCGAGGGCGCCACCGACCGGGCCGAGGACGTCGCGAACGTCATCGAGGGCCTGGTCCTCAGCCAGGGCTAGGGCGCACCCCCGCCATGCTCCTCGCCGCCGTCGTCCTCCTCATCATCGTCGCGCTCGCGTTCGACTTCATCAACGGCTTCCACGACGCCGCGAACTCGATCGCCACGGTGGTCTCGACCCGGGTGCTCACGCCGCTCGCGGCCGTGATCTGGGCGGCGTTCTGGAACTTCATCTCCGCGGCGCCGGTGCTGTGGGGCGCCGAGCTCAAGGTCGCCGCGACCATGGGCAAGGGCATCGTCCACTTCGAGATGCTGCGCGCGCTCGGCGTCCCGCTCGTCCTGACGGTCATCTTCTCCGCGCTGCTGGGCGCCATCATCTGGAACCTCCTCACCTGGTGGTGGGGGCTCCCGTCGTCGTCCTCGCACGCGCTCGCGGGCGGCATCGTCGGCGCCACCATCCCGGCGCTCGGGGTGGGCGCGCTCATCCCGTCCGGCATCCTCAAGATCGTCTCGTTCATCGTGCTGTCGCCGGTGATCGGCTTCGTGCTGGGCTCGTCGATGATGGTGGCCACGGCGTGGATCGTCCGGCGCGCCCGCACGGCCGCGGTCGACATCTGGTTCCGCCGCCTGCAGCTCGTATCGGCCGCGATCTTCAGCTACAGCCACGGCACGAACGACGCCCAGAAGGTCATGGGCATCATCAGCCTCATCCTCTACGGGACGATCTGGTCGAACCAGGTCTCCACCGCCGACATGGCCGCGAAGTTCCCGGTGCCGTTCTGGGTGGTGCTCTCCTGCCACGCCGCGATCGGCCTCGGCACGCTCTTCGGCGGCTGGCGCATCGTGAAGACGATGGGCCACAGCCTGACGAAGCTGCAGCCCATCGGCGGCTTCTGCGCCGAGACCGGCGGCGGCGTGACCATCCTCGCGCTCGCGCACTGGGGCATCCCGGTGTCCACCACCCACACCATCACCGGCGCCATCGTGGGGGTCGGCGCGACCCGGGGCTCCCGGGCGGTGCAGTGGGGGGTGGCGGGGCGCATCATCTGGGCGTGGATCTTCACGATTCCGGCGTCCGCCCTGGTCGCGGGCATCGTGTTCGTCCTCACCCGGGCGGCCCTGCACCTCGCCGGGTAGAACCGCACCGCAACCTCTCGTCCCTCCGCGTGTTGGAGGTCACAGGATGGCTCCGGACCCCGACGCGGCGCTGTTCCTCGCCTTCCAGCGAGGTGACGCCGCGGCCTTCCGGACCCTGTACGAGAGGCACGCGCGCGCGATGGTCGCCTTCTGTTTCCACCACGTCCGGGACGCCGCCCGCGCCGAGGAGCTGGCGCAGGACGTCTTCGTGAAGCTGCACCGGGCCCGGGACTCCTACCGGCCGACCGCGCGCTTCAAGACCTTCCTCTACCGCATCGCCGCGAACCACTGCCTCAACGAGCTGCGCCGGGGCGAGTGGCGCGCGCACGCCGCCGACCGGGCGGCCGGCCAGGACGGCCCGGCCGATCCCGACCTCTTGCCCTCCGGCGCCGCGTCGCCCGACGCCTCGGCCGAGGCCGCGAAGCTCGAGGCGGCCGTCCGCGCCATGCTCGACCGGCTGCCGGAGAAGCAGCGCACCGCGTTCGTGCTCGCCCGCTTCGAGGGGCTGTCGTACGAGGAGATCGCGGACGTGCTCGAGACCACGGTCGCCGCGGTGAAGTCGCTCGTGCACCGGGCGACCGTCGCCGCGACCGCCGCGCTCGCGCCGTTCGCCGCCGCAGGTGAAGTCGCCGCAGAGGAGGTGCCGTCGTGAAGCACGTCGCCGAAGACCTCACCGCGCTCGCCGACGGCGCCCTGCCGGAGGAGCGCGCCCGCGAGGTGCGGGCCCACCTCGCCGGCTGCGCCGAGTGCAAGGCCGAGCAGGCCCGCCTCTCCGCCGCGCTCTCGCTGCTGTCGCGCCTCCCCGCCGCGCCCGAGCCGTCGCCGTTCTTCGGGACGCGCCTCGCGGCCGCGATCGCCGAGGAAGAGCGCAAGCCGCGCGGCCTCCTCGAGCGGCTGTCGGTGCGCTGGCGGCTCGCGATCCCGGCCGGCGCCGTCGCCGCCGCGGGGCTCGCCGCGTTCCTGGGCGTCCGCGCCCAGCGCGCCGAGGAGCGCGCCATCGCCGAGCACCTCGAGCTCCTCTCCGACTACGAGGTGGTCGCGAGCCTCGACGCGGTCGAGACCGAGGAGGACGCCGACGTCGTCGCGCACCTCGACGAGCTCCAGCCGAAGGAGGGCCGCCCGTGATCACCCCGAGGTCCGTGACCCGCCTCGCGCTCGTGGCCCTCGCGGCGCTCGCGCTGTCCGGCGCGGCGCGCGCGCAGGAGGGCGCCCCCGCGGGCGCCGAGTCGAACCGCGAGCGCTGGGAGCGCATGAGCCCGGAGGAGAAGGAGCGCCTCCGCGAGCAGTGGAAGCAGTTCAAGGCGCTGCCGCCCGAGGAGCAGCAGGCGCGCCGGGATGCGCTCGAGCGGTTCCGGTCGCTGCCGCCCGAGCGCCGCCGCCAGATCCGCGAGAACTGGCAGGCGTTCCAGCGGCTGCCCGAGGGCGACCGGCGGGAGATCCTCGAGAAGCTCGAGAGGTGGCGCGAGCTCTCGCCGGAGCGGCGCGCGCAGCTCCGCCGGGCGCTGCGCGACGTGGCGAAGGCCTCTCCGGAGGACCGCGCGCGGTTTCGCGAGAACCTCCGGAAGTGGCGCGCCATGTCGCCCGAGGAGCGTCAGGAGCTCCGGGAGAAGCGGCGCGAGCGCCGCAAGGGGCTGTGAGGTCGTAGAAGGAGCCCTGCGAGGGGGAACCCCGACTGCACGCCCGGACGGCCGCGCTCACGCTGTGCCTGCTCGCCGCGCCCCTGGCGCGGGCCGGGGAGGGTGAGCTGCGCCTCGATCTCGGGCTGCACCTGCGCGCGAGCTCCGAGGGGAACCGGCCGACCGCCGAGGTCCTCTACGACCCGGCGCGCACGAACTTCGCGCTCTCCGACTATCTCGTGCCCTCGGCCGACGCGCGCTGGGGCTCCGCCGTCGCGTCGCTCGGGCTCGACTGGCGCTCGCACGAGGGCGACTTCCGCTTCCACCTCGCCGCCGACACCGGCGAGGCGCGGTTCAGGCGCGATCACACCGACGTCGACGTGTGCCTGAGCGCGGGCTCGCCCACCGGCCTCGCGAACCCCGGGCAGGTGAACTGCCTCGTCCCGGCGCTGCGCACGGTGGTCCCGGTGCCGTCGGTGAACGAGACACCCTCGCGCCTCACGCTCGACGGCCGCCCCGCGGGCGACGAGCTGCGCGACACGTGGCTGCTCCGCGAGGTGTACGGCACCGTCGCGCTCGGCCAGGCCGGCTTCGCGAAGTTCACGGTCGGCCGGCGGCGCACCGCGATCGGCGGGGGGCTCGTGCACGACGACGCCGCGGCGGTCGGCGGGGTCGACCTCGACCTCGGCGCGATCGGCCCGCCGTTCGAGCTGTCGGCGAAGGCGCTCGTGCCCGACCGCACCTGGCCCACCGCGGGCTCCACCGCCTCGCCGATGTTCGCCGCGAGCGCCGACTGGCAGGTGTCGCTCTTCGAGCGCGTCGGCGTCTTCGGGGCGTACCTGCGCGACCGGTCGAACGCCGTGGCCGAGGCGCTGCGCGGCCAGGTGGTCGAGTCGCGCATCACCGCCTTCGCGAACGACGTGCTGACGCCGGCGCAGACCGGCCGTCAGCTCGCGCTCGTGCTCTCCTCCGACGCGAAGAGCCAGGCCGAGCTCTGGTGGTTCGGCACCTCCGGCGACCTCGATCCCTTCCGCGGCCACCGCCTCACCTGGACGCTCGCCGCGCTCGAGGGCTCCATCGACTCGGTCGAGATCCGGCGCCTCAAGGTCGTCGAGCCGCGCTCCGTCCACGGCCGCGCCGCGCGCGCCGCGTGGGAGGTGAGCCTCCCCGCGGGCGTCTCCACGGAGGCGTCCTTCGTCTGGCTCTCCGGCGGCTCGCTCACGCGCGAGCCCGGCGCGAGCTACGACGGCTTCCTGGGCGTCGTTCCCTACGTGCCGCACACGAACCTCTTCTTCCGCGCCGGCCTCGCGAACACCTTCGTCGCGCGCGAGGCGACCGCGCCGGGGGTGAACGGCCGGGGCGTGCTCTCGCCCGCGCTGCGCGTCTCCTGGGACCCGACCGACGACCTCGGCTTCGACGTGAGGGGCGCCTGGCTCCGCGCCGACCGCACCGGCCCCTTCGGCGGGAAGGTCTACGGCTGGGAGGTCGACGCGCAGGGCTCGTGGCAGGCGCTCCCCTGGATCGGGCTTCAGCTCGAAGGCGACGTGCTGCTCCCGGGCGATTTCTACGGTGGCCAGGACACGGTGTATCGGGCCATCCTCGCGGTCGACGTGGTGACCCCGTGATCGCCGCCGCCCTCTTCACCGCGCTCGCCCTCGCCCTCGCCCAGGCCCCCGCGCCCGCGCAGACGTCTGCGCCGCCGAAGGCCGGCCAGGACGTCCCGCTTCCGCCGCCGCCGGCCGCGAAGGACGGAGCGGTGCTCGACCGCAAGCCCACGCCGCCGCCTCCTCCGACCCCTCCGCCCCCCGCGAAGAAGCCCCTCGCGCCGGAGGACGAGGAGATCGTGAAGAACCTCGATCTCCTGATGAACCTCGACATGCTTCAGCACGCCGACGCGTTCGATCCGGAGTCGAAGGAGTGAGGGTAAGCTGAGCCCACGGAGGTCTGCATGGGCGTCGAGTACCAGCACACCCTCGCGGTGGATGACCTTGCCTGGCGGCCGTCGGCCGACACGGCAAGCCGGGTCGAGAAGGCGCTCCGGACGTGGGGGCTGATCGGCTCGCTCGAGAAGGTCGTCGATCTCACTACGGGTAATGCGCTCTCGCCCGCGCTCCCGGCCGACCCGGGTCGCGGCGTCGGGCTCGCGTTCACGGGCGTCGAGGGGCCGGCGGTCGCGAAGCTCGCGGGGGCCTCGGCTTACGGTGCCGCTCCTGAAGAGCGCTACCTCATGCGCACGATCGTCGCCCTCGGATCGGATCTCCGCGTCCCAACGGGCCGCGAGGAGCTCTACCATGCCGTCAAGGCGGCACCGCGGGCGGGTGACCGCGAGGTCGCGGTCGTGAAGACCGCGCTCCCTCATCCCTTCGCATCGCTCTTTGGCGTCGCGTTTCCTTCAGAAGGGATGACGCAGCCACCGGTGGTCGCCATCCAGGTATCCGATCACTGCAGGCTCGCCTGGAAACACTGGTCGGGTCTCTGGCGCGCCGCCGTTGTGCTCGACTTCGGCAAGGACCTTCCGGCGTTCGCGGAGGGTCGTCGCGTGCTGCCCGAGGCAAGCTTCACGAAGGCGCTCTCCGAGGCGTTCCGCGGGCCGCTCATCGAGTGGGGCGAGTACTACTGACGCTTGCGGCGGATGGTGAAACCGCGAACGCCCCTTCCGAGATTCCACCAGTGATGGTTCTCAGGACGGATGCTGGCGCGGATTCCATGCGCATCGCCACCTACAACTTCCTCGTCGGCGGGAGCGCGCGGCGGGCGCGGCAGTGGGAGCGGCTCCACGAGCGGCTCGCGCCGGACGTGATCTTCGCGCAGGAGGCGCCGGAGCCGCCCCCGGGCCGCGGCGTCGCGCTGTGGCAGCGCGCGAGGGGGCGGCGCTGGGGGAGCGGGGTGTGGCTCGCCACCGGGAGCATCGTGCCGCTGCCGGTGCGCGGCTTCGCGGGCTGGGTCGTCGGCGGGGAGGTGGCGCTCCCGGGTCGCCACGCGCGGCGGCCGCTGCGGGTCTTCTCGATCCACTGCCCCGCGGGCGCGCACGGGTACGTGCGGACGCTGGGGACGATCCTGGATCGCCTGGCCCGGCTCGGCGAGGGGGCCGAGCTGCTCGTCGGCGGAGACCTCAACGTCGTCGCGGGCTACCGCGACCTCGGCGAGCGCGTTCGAATGCTCCGCGCGGAGGAGCGGCTCCTCGACAGGTTCGCAGCGGACCTCGGGCTCGTCCCGGCGTGGCAGGCGATGCATCCGGGCGAGCCGCTCGCCCAGACGCTGCGCTGGAGCGGGGACCGCTCGATGCCGTACCACTGCGACGGCATCTTCGTGCCGCGCGCGTGGGTGAGGCGGCTCGTCTCGGCGGAGGTGGTGACGGGGCGGCTGTGGACGCGGCTCAGCGATCACAACCCGGTGGTCGCGGAGGTGAGGTGAACCTCCGCGGACCACCGGAATGATGAGAAGTGACAAACCGAGCGTTCACGCGCGGTTGCGCGACATAATTCGGCAGTTCAGCCGGCTGAACTCCGCCCCCGCCGCCCCGCTCAGTCCTTGATCAGCCCCGCCGACTTCGCGGCGGCCTCGATGCCGGTGTAGTTGGCGGGCGAGGTGGGGACGAACTTCGAGGCGCGCTGCAGATCGAGGATCGCCTTGTGCTCCGGGTTCTTCGGGTCGAGCGCGAGGAACGCGTCCTTGATCTTCTGCTGCAGCTTCGGGTCGAGGTCGCCGCGGACGGTCCAGTTGTAGTCCTGGTAATCCGGCGTGGTCCACAGCACGCGGATCTTCGTCATGTCGAGCTTGCCCTCGTCGACGAGCTTCTTGAACACCGACTCGTTGAGCGCGCCGGCGTCCACCTTCCCGGCCTCGACCCACTTCGCGGTCACGTCGTGCGCGCCGGAGAAGGCGACCTTCGAGAAGTCCTTCTCGGGGTCGATGCCGGCCTGGAGCAGGAAGTGGCGCGGCATGAGGTGGCCGGAGGTCGAGCTCACCGAGCCGAACGCGAAGTTCGCGCCCTTGAGGTCGGCGAGGGTCTGCGCCTTGGACGACGCGGGCACGATGAACTTCGAGTGGAAGTGCGCGTCCTCCTCACGCTGCACGAGGGGGACCGCGGTGCCGGTGCGGCGGCGCGCCTGGACGAAGGTGAAGCCGCCGTACCAGACCATGTCGAGCTTGCCGGCGGCGAGGCCCTCCACGGTGGCGGCGTAGTCGGAGACCGGCACGAAGGAGACCTTCATGCCGAGCTGCTTCTCGAGGTACGCGCCGAGCGGCGCGAACTTGCGCTGCAGCTCGGTGGGCGCCTCGTCGGGGATGGCGCTGACGCGCAGCTCCTGGGCGCGGCTCTTGGCCGGGGTGGCGAGGGCGAGGACGGCGAACAGCGTGAGGACGGCGGTGCGGAAGGACATGGGTGCTCCTGGGCGGCCCCTCGTCTCCGCGGCCGCTTTGCGGCCGCTACGCTCGGGGCATTCGGACCCGTGAATGAGGTCGGAACCGTGAATGAGGTCGGACCCGTGAATGAGTCGGAACACGGAAGGAGAGGCGGAATGGACAGAGGGAGCGGCGGGCGAACTCGCCCGGGCCTCGCGGCCTCACCGGTCGAGCGGGACGCGCCGTTCGATCTCGATCATGCGCCTCACCTCCCTTCGCAACGGCAAGAGGACGTTCACGTCGCCTCCTGCGGCACCGCCGCCGCGACGAGCGGCCGGCCTGCGAGGATCCGCGCGCGCAGCCAGCCGGAGAAGAGGTCCACCGCGGTCACGAGCAGCACGATGGCGAGCACGAGGGTCGCCGTGCGGTGGTGGTGGAAGAGCGAGAGCGAGACGTGGAGCAGCTGCCCGAGCCCGCCCGCGCCCACGACGCCCAGCACCGCGGAGGCGCGGATGGCGACCTCCCAGCGGTAGAGCGTGTACGCGGCGAGCTGCGGGAAGGCCTGCGGCCACGCCGCGAAGGCCTCGGCGGAGAGCGCGGGCGCGCCCATGGCCCGGAGCGCGAGCACCGGCCCCTGCGGCACCTCCTCGAGCGCCTCGGCGTGGAGCCGGCCGAGCACGCCCGCGGTGTGCAGCCCGAGCGCGAGCGCCCCGGCGAAGGGCCCGAGGCCCACCGCGAAGATCACGAGCAGCGCCCAGAGGAGCTCCGGCAGCGTGCGCCCGAGCGCGAGCAGCACGCGCGCGAGCGCCGCCGAGGGCCCGCGGCGCGCCGCGAAGAGCGCGAGCGGCAAGCCGAGCGCGACGGCGATGGCGATCCCGACGACGCTCACCGCGAGCGTCTCGAGCACCGCCGGGCCGAGCTGGCGCAGGAACGCCGGCGTCACGTCCGGCGGCCAGGTGGAGGCGACGAAGGCCCACGCGCTCCGCGGGGTCGCCATCGAGAAGAGCTCGCCGAGGGGCAGCCGGAGGAACGCGACCGCCCCCGCCGCCAGCGCGAGCCACGCGACCGGCACCGCGACCCGCACGGCGGCGCCGCGCCGGCCGGCGGGCAACAGGTCCCGGCTCGCGTGGATGCGGCGGCGCAGCCGCCGCGAGGCGAGGTCGAGCGCGGCGACGAGGGCGAAGAGCCCGATCACCATCGCGGCGACCTCGTTCCACGCGAACATCTTGATCGAGAGCTCGAGCTGCAGCCCGATGCCGCCCGCCCCCACGAGCCCGAGCACCGCCGAGGCGCGCAGCGCACAGTCGAGCCGGTAGAGCGTGTAGGAGGAGAGGAGCGGCAGGGCCGCCGGGAGCACCCCGAACACGAACGCCCCGGCCGGCCGCGCCCCGGCGGCGGCGAGCGAGCGGGCCGGGCCGCGCGGCGTCGACTCGAAGGTCTCGGCGAACACCTTCCCGACGATGCCGCCGTAGCCGATGCCGATCGCGAGCACGCCCGCGGTAGGCCCCATCCCGACCGCGCGCACGAAGATGAGCGCCCAGACGATCTCCGGGATCGACCGCATCAGGTTGAGGAGGCCCCGCGCGGCCATCCACGCCGCGCGGCGCGCGGCCGAGGGGCGTTCACCGCCGGCGACCAGCAAGGCCGGGTCGGTCGCGAGCACCGAGAGCGGGAGCGCCAGGGCGAGCGCGACCGTCATGCCGAGGAAGGCGATCGCGAGCGTCTCGAGGAGCGGGCGGGCGAGCAGGTCGAGCAGCGCGGCGTCGTGCGCGGGCGGCCAGAAGCCGCGCGCGAAGTCACCCATGGCGCTCCGCGCGTCCTTCGAGACGAGGAGCGAGAGGTCCCCGTCCACGATCCGCCACGCGACCGCCACGACGGCGATCGCGACGAGCGCGGGCCAGCGCAGGAAGGCCGGCAGGGGAGGGCGGGGGCCTGCATCGACAGGGGGGCCGTTCGCCCCGAGCCTGTCGAAGGGCGAACGCTCGCTGCCGTTCACGGCTCGCTCCCCGGCGCCCCCGCGCACGCCCGCGCGACCTCGAGGAAGGCCCGGGCCGCCGGCGACGGCGCCGGCCGGTGGATCGCGAAGACGTGCCGCGGGATCTCCAGCCCGGCGACCGGCACCACGCGGAGCAGGCCCGTCGCGAGGTCGTCCGCGACCGCGCGGCGCGAGACGAAGGCGAGCCCGACGCCCGAGATCGCGGCGGCGCGCAGGGCCGCGAGCCCCTCCGCCTCGAGCACCGCGGGCGGCAGCGTCACGCCGAGCCCGCGCAGGTGATCCTCGAGCACGGCGCGCGTGCCGGACCCGGCCTCGCGCTCGACCCGCGGGGCGCGGGCGAGGTCCTCGAGCGCGAGCGGCAAGGGGCCGAGGTCGAGCGCCGGCGCGGCGGCCGCGATGATCTCGTCGTCGGCGACGAGCGTCTGCTCGAGCCCGTCGGCGAGCGGCCGGGCGCCCACGAAGCCGAGCTCGGCCTTGCCCTCGCGGACCGCCGCCTCGACGGCCGCGGACCCGCCCTGCACGAGGTGGAGCCGGACGTTGGGGTAGAGCCGCACGAAGCGCCGCAGCGCGGGCGGCACGACCGTCTCGGCGGGCGTGCTCGAGGCCGCGAGCGTCAGGAGCCCCGCGGGCTCGACGGCACCGGCTGCCGGAGCGCCGCCGGCCCGGGCGCGCGCGCCGGAGCCCGGCCCCGCCTCCGCCCGCTCCGACCGGTAGACGCGGGAGAGGTCCGCGAGCCGGACCCGCTCGGCCGGGAGGTCGAACGCGAGCTCCCCGCGCCTGAGGCCGATCACCCGGTCCACATGCGGGAGGAGCGGCTCGATCCGGTGCGTCGAGACGACGAGCGTGCGGCCCGCGTACGCCCGCGCGAGCAGCGCCGCGAGCTCGCTCGCGCGCTCCGGGTCGACCGCCGAGAGCGGCTCGTCGGCGAGCACGAGCTCCGGCGCCTGGTGCAGCGTCCGCACGATCGCCACGCGCTGCTGCTCGCCGCCGGAGAGCCGGTCGAGCCGCTCGTGCAGCTTCTCCGGGATGCCGACCTCGGCGAGGAGGGCCCTCACCGCGGCGGCCTCGCGGCGCGAGAGGAGCGCCGCGAGCGCGCCCGCGAGCGTCGCGCGCCCGAGCCGGCCGGCGACGACGTTCTGGAACACCGTCGCCTGCGGGACGAGGTGCAGCTGCTGGTGGACGGTGCCGATGCGCGCGCGCAGGCGGCGGAGCGCCCTGGCGGAGAGCAGCGCCGGCTCCTCGCCCAGCACCGCCACCGTGCCCTCGGTGGGCGCGAGCGTGGTGTTGAGGAGCTTGAGGAGGGTGGTCTTGCCCGCGCCGCTCGGGCCCACGATCGCGACGCGCTCACCCGCGCGGAGCGCGAGGTCGAGCGGCGCGAGCGCCGTGACCGCGCCGTAGCGGACCGCGGCGCCCAGGAGCGAGAGGGCGGGCGGAGCGGACGGGTCGGGCCGGGCGCCGGGCGCCTGCGCGGGGCTCGAGGGTGGGCTCACGTTCCCGGGATAACCGGGCCCACGGCCCGGGCGCAACGCCGTGCTGCGTCAGCGGGCCGGGGCGCTGGGACTACGCGTCCTTCGACAGGCTCAGGACAGGTCCTTCGACGGGCTCAGGACAGGTCCTTCAACGGGCTCAGGACAGGTCGCTCGCGAGGTCCTGCCGGAGCGCCTCGCGCTGCTCGCCGTCGAGCGCCGTCTCGGCGGTGAGGCCGGGCAGGTCGCTGCCGACCGCGATGGGCTGGCGGCCCTTCACGTCGAAGCGGAGGTACTGCACGGACGAGAGCCGGTCGGTGCCGATCTGCCGCTCGTCGAACCGGGCGCGGTGCTTCTCGCCGTCCTCGGTCTTCACGTAGAGGTGCTTCGGCAGCGCGAGCCACTGCGTGAGCTTCCGCGCGCGCTCCTCGGGGTCGGTGATCTCGATGAGGAGCGAGCAGCCGAGCTCGCCCTTGCCGCCGACGAGCTCGTTGTACGTCTCGATCTCGTGCGCGATCTCCGGCTCCTTCTGGATGCGCTCGGCCCGGAGCATCTCCTGCACCTGGTAGCGCACGGTCGCCGTGTTCTCGAAGAGGAACGTCAGCACCCCGCCGACGTGCACGCGCCGGCGGCGCTTCGCGTCGAGGATGGACGGACGGATGGCCTCGCGGGACTTCTCGTAGCTGGCGAGGTCGAGGATCTCTTCGCGCTTCACGGGACGCATGACTCTTCTCTCTTCTCCGGGCTGTCCGGGAGGTCCGCTCGTCCTTCGACTACGGCCCGCCTTGCGGCGGGCCTACGCTCAGGACGAGCGGGTCCGGGGTGATCGGGACGTCTTACAGCGTCTTCAGCATCTTCTCGAAGCGCCCGGCGTGGCTCTTCTCGGCCTTCGCGAGCGTCTCGAACCAGTCGGCGATCTCGGAGAAGCCCTCGTCGCGAGCGGTCTTCGCCATGCCCGGGTACATGTCCGTGTACTCGTGCGTCTCGCCGGCGATGGAGGCCTTCAGGTTGAGGGCCGTGTCGCCGAGCGGGAGGCCGGTGGCCGGGTCGCCCACCGTCTTCAGGAAGTCGAGGTGGCCGTGCGCGTGCCCGGTCTCACCCTCGGCGGTCTCGCGGAAGTTGGAGGCGATCTCCGGGTAGCCCTCCACGTCGGCGACCTTCGCGAAGTACAGGTAGCGGCGGTTCGCCTGCGACTCGCCCGCGAACGCGTCCTTGAGGTTCTTCTCGGTCTTCGAGTTCTTGAGGTTGGCCATGCTCGTTCTCCTGGGGGGTGCTGCGGGGTTGGAAGCGGTGCCGGACGATTTAGACATCGTCTAAAGCGTTCGCAACGGAAACGACTACCACCCTCGTCGGGGCGTGGTCGGGGCAGTTTGAAGCAGCCCCGCCTAGGACCTGCGGTTGTGCTTCTGGCGCCCGCGCAGCACCACCTGGTACTCGCGGACGTCGAGGCCCTCGAGGGCCTCCACGCGGGAGACCTTGAGCGCGTCCCACGGGATGTCGTGGATGCGCCCGGTCACCTCGTCGATGAAGTGGTGGTGCGGGCTGACGTTCGGGTCGAACACGACCCGGCCCTCGGCGAGCACGAGCGTGCGGAGGATGCCCTCCCGCACGAACCGGTTGAGGGTGTTGTAGACGGTCGCGCGGGAGATGGAGGGGTGGCTCCGCTTCACCCTCGCGAAGACCTGGTCGGCCGAGGGGTGGTCCTCGGTGTCCAGCACGTACGCGGCCACCGCCATCCGCTGGGCGGAGGGCTGGATGCCGTGGCGGGCGAGGAGGCCGGCGAGGTCCGACGTCACCCCGGTGGAACTAAGGACCGGGACCCTCCGTGTCAATGCGCGCTACCGCAGGCGCGAGGCCAGCATCCCGCACGCCGCCGCCTCGTCCTGGCCGCCCGAGTAGCGCCGCACGATGGGCTGCCCCGGCAAGGCGCGCCCGAGGAGGTCGCGGAACCGGTTCCACTCCGCCTCGTCCGGCGGCTTGAACCGCCCCGAGGCGTCGTTGACCGCGATGGGGTTCAACCGGACCGGGATGCCCTCGAGGAGCTTCCCGAGCGCGGCCGCGTCCTCGGGGCCGGTGTTCACGCCCGCGATCATGACGTACTCGAGCGTCACGCGGCCGGTCGCGGCGGCGTGCTCGCGCACGGCCTCGACGAGCGCGTCGAGCGGCCACTTCCGCTCGATGGGCATGAGCGCCTCGCGCTTCCACGGGATCGCCGCGTTGAGCGAGATGCAGAGCCGGAACTTGTGGCCCTCGGCGGTGTAGCGGCGGATGGCGGGCACGATGCCCGCGGTCGAGATCGAGATGCGCCGGGCGTCGATGCGCGCGCCGGCCGGATCGCAGAGGGCGTAGGCCGCGTCGAGCACCGCCTCGTAGTTGAGGAACGGCTCGCCCTGGCCCATGAACACGACGCCGGTGACCGGGCGCTCCGCGTTCCGGCGCACGTGCAGGACCTGCTGCACGATCTCCCAGGACGCGAGGTTGCGCTCGAGGCCGAGCTTCCCGGTGGCGCAGAAGGCGCACGCGAGCGGGCAGCCCGCCTGCGAGGAGATGCAGACGACGTGGTGCGTGTCGAAGAGCGGGATCCGCACCGACTCGACGCGCGCGCCGTCGGGCAGCTCGAAGAGGTACTTCCGGAAGCCGTCCTTCGCGTCGACGTGGCCGACGACCTTCAGCTCGCCGCCCTCGGAGAGGGCCTCGACGCGGTCGAACACCTCGCGGCGCACGTTGCGCGCGCGGCGCAGCGGCTCGCCCCGGCCGATCACCGCGCCGGTGATCCGGCGCGCGTCCTCGAGGCTGATGCCCGCCAGGCGGGCGAGCGCTCGAGAGTCCTGGCCACAGAGGTGGAGCATGGGGCGGCGGAGGATACACCCGGTCGCGGCCGGGTGGTCCTCCGCCGTGTGGGGCGCCTTACGGGAACAGGCAGAGGCTGAGGGCCTCGCCCTCCGACACGCAGGCGGTGTCGGGCGGCGTGGCCTCGCCGCTCGAGTCGCAGGTGAAGCTGGTCTTGGAGGCGCACGTGAGGAACGCGCGGATCTCCTTCTGGCACGTCGGGTTGTTCCAGAGCGCGTTGCACTCGGTCACGCACTGCGCCTCGCTGACGTCGTTCACGCACTTCGCCGCGGCGGCCTTCGAGCAGCCGGTCTCGCAGGCCGACTTCTTGTCGTCGCCGCAGGCGGAGAGGGTGAGGGCGAGGCCGAGCACGAGCGCGACCGGGAGGAGCCTGTTCATGGTGGGTGTCTCCGGGGGTGAAGCAGGTGAGACAGGGGCCCCAACAGTGTAGCCCAAGCCGCCGGAGGACCATTGCACCCTGCAAAGGGGACACCTCATCCTCGCCTGCGCCGGCCGGTCTTCCGGGGCACGGGCTTCACCTTCGGTCCGCTCACGAAAGGGTTCCCCGCGATCACGTAGCGCCAGGGCTTCCTCGCCCAGGGCCCGGCGTACTCGACGTTGACGCGGGGCCCCGTCACGACCTGCTCGCGACGCCGCGGCCCCGCCTCCGGCACGCCCGCGTTCGCCGGGGGCGCGTCCTCCACCCACACCTCGCCCGCCTCGAGGTCGAGCCCGGTCTGCGCGCGGGTGATCGCGAGCGCGCGGCACAGGTTCCCCGGCCCGCGCGTCGCGTGGAGGCAGCCCTCCACCGGCTCCGCCGCGCGGATCAGCACCGCGGCGGGGAAGCCCTCCCGCTCGGTCACGAGGTTCACGCAGTGGCTCGTGCCGTAGATCAGGTAGACGTACGTGTGGCCGGGCGGACCGAACATCACCGCCGCGCGCCTCGTCGGTCCGAAGCGCGCGTGGGAGGCCTGGTCGCCCGGGCCGCGGTACGCCTCGGTCTCCACGATGCGCGCCGCGCGGCGCACGCCGCCGTCGAGGTGCACGAGCACCTTCCCGAGCAGCGCCCGGGCGACGGCGCGGGTGTCGCGCGCGAAGAAGGCGCGCGGGAGGCGTCCGCTCACGGGCGGTGGGTCTGCCGCCAGACGCCGGCCTCGACGAACACCCCGAGGAGCGGCGCGTCGATCTGCCCGCGCTTCGCCTCCTCCGTGAGGATGTCGATCGCCTTCTCGGGCGCGAGCGCGCGCTTGTAGGGGCGGTCGCTCGCCGTGAGCGCGTCGTAGATGTCCGAGATCGTCATCATCCGCGTCTCGATCGCGATGTTCTGCGGCGGCAGCGCGCGGGGGTAGCCCTTGCCGTCGAGCTTCTCGTGGTGCCCGTACGCGATCTCGGGCACGCGCCGCAGCACCCGCGTCCACGGGATCTGCGAGAGGAAGCTGAAGGTGTGGGTGACGTGGCTCTCGATCTCCTTCCGCTCGGCCTCGGACAAGGAGCCGCGCGGGATGGAGAGGCAGGCGAGCTCGATCGGCGTGATGAGCGGGCGCTCGACGCCGCCGAGGTCCTTGAAGGTGCGGGCCGCGGCCTGGGAGAGCTTCTGGGAGGCCTCGGCGGCGAGGATGGTGGGCTTGTTCGCCGCGACCACCACGTCCCAGAGCCCGGCGAGCTCGGTGGCGCGCTCGGCGAGCTCGGCGTCCGGCTTCCCCTCGAGCCGCGCCTGGAGCCGCGCGTTCTCGAGCAGCGCCCGGGCGAGCTCGAAGCGGGCCTTCAGGATCTCGAGCTCGTGGGGGTAGAGCTTCTCCGCCTTCACGAGCACGTGCTCGCGCACCCCGACCTTGCCGAAGTCGTGCAGGAGCGCGGCGTAGCGCATCTGCTGGATCGAGCTCGCGTCGAACTTCGTGCCCTTCCACGGCGTCGGCGGCGCGTGCTCGACGGCGCGCGCGAGGCCCACCGTGAGCGTCGCGACCCGGCCCGAGTGGCCGGCGGTGGTCGGATCGCGCTGCTCGATCGCGACGACGGACGCCTGCACGAAGCCCTCGAAGAGCTTCTCGATCTCCTCGTTGAGGAGCGCGTTCTCGATCGCGCTCGCGGCCGGGCCGGCGAGCGCGCCGAGGAGCTCCTCGTCCTCGGCGGAGAAGGTCCCGGTGAGGCGGTTGATGGCCTGCAGCACGCCGACCACGTCGCCGCGCGTGTTGAGCATCGGCACCGCGAGGATGGTGCGGGTGTGGTAGCCGGTCTCGAGGTCGACGCGCCGGTTGAAGCGCTCGTCGGAGTAGGCGTCGGCGATCCG
The DNA here is from genome assembly GCA_046351695.1 of Anaeromyxobacter sp. Classification (GTDB taxonomy): domain Bacteria; phylum Myxococcota; class Myxococcia; order Myxococcales; family Anaeromyxobacteraceae; genus Anaeromyxobacter. The sequence continues at coordinate 115,341 of JAXLYA010000012.1, forward strand.
GATCGGCTGGCCGCTCGAGGCCACCGCGCCCACGATGCCCGCGGTGATCGGCACGCGGATCTCGCCCGCGCCGTGCGCCACCTTGCTCCACAGCTCGCCCTTGTCGCGGTCGGCGATGAAGAGCGTGCAGCGGTCGGCCTCGGCCACCTGCGCGGCCGCGTCGACCACCAGGGCGAGCAGGCGGTCGAGGTGGCGCTCCGCCGTCATCGCCTTCGCAACGCCGAGGATCGACTGGAGCTTCGAGAGCCGCCGCTCGAGCACGGGATCGCCCATTCGACGGGACGCTACCAAGACGGGGCTGTCCGTCGCAAACACGCTCGGGTGTTTGCAGCGCGTCAGGACCGATCCGCTGCAACCCCTACGGGATACAGGCCGGGAGGCTTGGGGTGGCGGGGACCCTGCGTTACGCTTCCCTCCACCCGTGCGCCCGCTCCTCGCCGCCGCGCTCCTCGCGCTCCCGCTCCCCGCGCTCCCCCAGAGCCCGCCGGTCGACGACTTCGAGGTCGAGGAACCCTCCCCGGGGATCGCGGTGGGCGCGGCCCCGCGCGGGCGGATGGTGGCGGCGCTCGACGCCGGCTGGCTCCGCACGGGCGTGCAGGGCCGGCTCGGGCTCGGCTACTGGCTCGACTTCGAGTTCCGCGGCGACTCGATGCTGCTCTACCGCGGCCTGAACGCCCAGAACGCGATCGCGCTGGGCCTGCGGGTCACGCCGCTCTCCGACGGGCTGTTCCGGCTTTCCGGCACGTTCGAGGCGGGCGAGACCTACGTCCCCCTCGGCGCCGGGTCCAAGACCTCCACCTTCCTTCGCGGCGAGCTCGCGGTGGGCGCCCACCTCGAGCCCGTCACGATCTACGGCCGGCTCTCGGCCCGCGGCGCGCGCGCCGACTCGCCCTTCGAGAAGCGGTGGGCGAGCGACACCGAGGCGGGCGTCGGCGTGGAGGCCCGGCTCGGCAAGCGGCTCCTGCTCGGCGTGGAGGGGTTCGGCTGGGCCCGTCCGCAGACCACGACCATCTTCCAGTGGAGGCTCCGTGTCGGCTGGATCATCTAGCGCTGCCGTCCTCGCGGCCGTCGCGCTCGCCGCCGCCGGCTGCCAGACGAACGAGCCGCGGACGGAACCGTTCCACATCAAGGTGACGCTGCCGTCCGGCGACGCCTTCGTCGACGGGTTCACCGTCGAGCAGCTCACCGACATCACCGGGACCGCCGCCCGCGTCGACGGCGAGCACCTGACCATCACGAACGCGGCCCTGCGGGACGGGACCGCGCTCGGCGACGTCAGCATCTCCTTCGACTCGACCGCGCTCCCCGACGCCGTGTTCCCGCCGGCGATCGACGGCAAGCAGGTGCAGGTCCGGATCCGCGTGGTGCCCACCGGCGAGGGCCCCTCCCGCGAGCCGCTGCCCTACCCGGGCCTCCGGATCATCGTGGTCGACGGGGTCCCGTCGAGCCAGTTCATCCTCTGGGAGACCACCGTGAGCCGCGACGGCGCGCGGGCCGCGCGCGTCATCTCGCCCGCCGGCATCTCCCTCGACGACACCTCCCTCGACTTCCCGGTCTTCTACGTCGACGAGCAGTGGCAGGAGTTCACGCCGGGCGAGTGCGGCCTCGTCTACGACGACCGCCTGATGGTGGGAGATCCGCTGGGATCCGTACTGGCGGTCCTCGGGGCCCGGGAGCGGCGGGGGGACATCACCTTCCCGAGCACCACCTCGCCCTGGACGGTGGCCCACGCCCTGACGTTCCACCGCGACGGCACCTGCGACGGCCAGTCGAGGGCCTATACGCAGCTCGCGGCCTGGCGTACTCCCATCACTCAATGAGTCCACAGCGCAGGGCCAAGATCGTGGCCACCGTCGGGCCGGCTTCGTCCGAGCCCGACATGCTGGAGAAGCTCCTCTCGAACGGCGTCGACGTCGTCCGCCTCAACTTCTCCCACGGGAAGCACGAGGACCACGCGACGGTCATCGACCGGGTGCGCGCGGCCTCGCGGCACCTCCAGAAGCCGGTCGCGCTCCTGCAGGACCTGCAGGGCCCGAAGATCCGCACCGGCGCGCTCCGGGCCGGCCGCGCCGGCGTGCGGCTCGAGCCCGGCGCCGAGCTCGTGGTGACCACCGAGGAGGAGGTCGTCGGCGACGAGCACCTCGTCTCGACGACCTACCCGCACCTCGCCGAGGACGTCCGCGCCGGAGACCGGCTGCTCATCGACGACGGCCTCCTCGAGCTGCGCGTGCTCTCGACCGACGGGGCCCGGGTGCGGACCCAGGTCGTCGAGGGCGGCATCCTCGGCGAGCACAAGGGCATCAACCTCCCGGGCGTCGCGCTCCGCACCGCCGCCATGAGCGAGAAGGACCGCGCCGACGTCGCCTTCGGCGTCGCGCACGGCGTCGACGCGGTGGCGCTCTCGTTCGTGCGCACCGCCGAGGACGTCGGGCTCTGCCGCGACGAGATGCAGCGGGCGGGGCGGGTCGTGCCGATCATCGCCAAGATCGAGAAGCCCGAGGCCCTCGAGCACCTCGACGCGATCATCGCCGCCGCGGACGGCGTGATGGTCGCCCGCGGCGACCTCGGCGTGGAGATCCTGCCCGAGCGCGTGCCCTCGCTGCAGAAGGACATCTGCCGGAAGGCGAACGCGGCCGGGAAGCCGGTCATCATCGCGACCCAGATGCTCAACTCGATGATCGACCACCCGCGCCCGACCCGCGCCGAGGCCTCCGACGTCGCGAACGGCATCTGGGACGGCGCCGACGCGGTGATGCTCTCGGGCGAGACCGCGAGCGGGCGCTTCCCGCTGCAGGCGGTGCAGATGATGGACCGCATCGTGCGCGAGGCCGAGTCCGCCATCGCGCACGAGGCGCCGCCGTACGACACCATCATCCGCGAGCGGCCCGCGCCGTTCCCGCTCGTGACCGCCGCCGCGGCCTGCGAGGCCGCCGACGACGCGGGCGCCGTCGCGGTCTGCTGCTTCACCACCTCCGGGACGACCGCACGGCTCCTGTCGCAGTTCCGCCCGCGGGTGCCCATCATCGCGTTCTCGTCCGAGCAGACGATCCGGCGCCGCCTCGCGCTCTACTGGGGCGTCGAGCCGAAGCTGATGGAGCCGGTGAAGAACGCCGACCTCATGGCGGAGCTCGTGGCGGAGCGGCTCGTCGAGGAGAAGATCGCGAAGCCGGGCGACCGGGTCGTGCTGGTCCACGGATCCCCACTCGGGGTGCCCGGCCACACGAACTCCATCCGGCTCCACGAGATCCTGCCCCCGGGCGAGCGCGGGCCGGGGTCGCGCTACCGCGTGCCCGTGTAGCGGTTCCGCGCTAGAACAGCGCGCATGGACATTCCCGCCCTGCAGCGCGCGCTCGTCGAGTCCGGCCTCGACGGCTGGCTCCTCTACGACTTCCACGGCCAGAACCCCACCGCCATCACGGCGCTCGGGCTCGAGGGCCACATGCTCACCCGGCGCTGGTTCTACCTCGTGCCGGCGCAGGGCGAGCCCGTGGCGCTCATGCACAAGATCGAGCTCGGCTCCTGGCCGAAGGGCATCCCCGGCCGCCGCGCCGCGTACGCCTCGTGGCAGTCGCAGCGCGAGGAGCTCGGCAAGATGCTCGGCGCGCTCAGGAAGGGCGCCCGGATCGCGATGGAGTACTTCCCCGAGGGCGCGATCCCGTACCTCTCGCGCGTCGACGCGGGCGCGCTCGAGCTCGTCCGCACCTACGGCGTCGAGGTCGTCTCCTCCGCCGAGCTCGTGCAGCGGTTCCTGTGCCGGTGGACCGACGCGCAGGTCGCGAGCCACCGCCGCGCGCTCGAGGCCATCGACGCCGCGAAGGACGCCGCGTTCGCGCGCGTCGCCGAGGCGCACCGGAAGGGCGAGACGCTCCTCGAGACCGACGTGCAGGACTTCCTCATGGCGCGCTTCGCCGAGGCGAAGCTCGAGACCGACCACCCGCCCATCGTCGCGGTGAACGGCCACGCCGGCGACCCGCACTACACGCCGTCGAAGGAGACGCCGACACCGATCAAGAAGGGCGACCTCCTCCTCATCGACCTCTGGGCCCGCGGCACCGGCCCCGACGACGTCTACGCCGACATCACCTGGACCGGCTTCTGCGGCGACCGCCCGCCGCCGAAGGCCGAGAAGATCTTCGAGGTCACCGCCGGCGGCCGCGACGCCGGGCTCGCGCTGCTCGAGAAGGCGCACAAGGAGGGCAAGGTCCTCCAGGGCTGGCAGGTCGACCGCGCCGTGCGCGACCACATCGCCTCCCACGGCTTCGGCGAGAAGTTCGTGCACCGCACCGGCCACTCCATCGGCCGCAACGTGCACGGCGACGGCGCCAACCTCGACGACCTCGAGACGCACGACACCCGCACGCTCGTGACCGGCCTCGCGTTCTCGATCGAGCCCGGCATCTACCTGCCCGACGAGGGCCTGGGGGTCCGCTCGGAGATCGACGTCTTCATGGCCGCCGACGGCCCGAAGGTGTTCTCGAAGATCCAGCGGGAGCTGGTGCGCATCCAGTAGCCGCCCCTCGTCTCCGCCCGCCTGCGGCGGGCTACGCTCGGGGCGGACGGTAGGGCCGGACGGTTGGCCCGGACCGGACGGACCGGGTCGGACGGTAGGACCGGACGGTTGGACCGGACGGTAGGACCGGACGGTAGGACCGGACGGTTGGGCCGGACGGTTGGGCCGGAGGGCCGAAGTCCGGGTCGGGGCTCCGGCAAGAACCCTATCCGTTCGTGCCGAGCGTAGCGGCCGCGAAGCGGCCGCGGAGACGAGGCACGCGCTAGAATCACGGGGTGTCCGCCACCTTCCCCGGACTCCCCCCGGCGCCGCCGCCGCCGGAGCCCGTCCTCGCGACGGCGGTGATCCTCTGGCGCGACGGCCCGGGCGGCCGCGAGCTCTTCCTCGTCCGCCGCGGCGCCGAGCGGCGCTTCGCCGGTGGGTTCCACGCCTTTCCCGGCGGGCGCCTCGACTCCGAGGATGCCGACACCCGCGTCGCCGGCGCCGAGGGTGAGGCCGCGCGCCTCGTCGCCTGCGCGGCCCGCGAGCTCTTCGAGGAGACCGGCGTGCTCGTCGCGCGCGGCGCCGCCGGGGTCCCGCGTGCGCTCCGCGACGAGGTCCGCGCGGCGCTCCTCTCCGGCGACGTCGGCCTGCCCGGCGCGCTCGGCCGCCTCGGGGTCACGCTCGAGGCGGCGCCGTTCGAGCCCGCCGGCCGCTGGGTGACCCCCGAGTTCCTCCCGCTCCGCTACGACGCGCGGCTCTTCGCGGTGCGCCTGCCGGACGGCGAGGCGCCGGAGGTCTGGCCGGGCGAGCTCGCCGGCGGCGCGATGTTCGCCGCGGGGGACGCGCTCCGCCGCTGGTCGCGCGGCGAGGTGCTGCTCTACCCGCCCAACCTGCACGGCGTCCGCGTCGTCGCGCGCGAGGGGCCGCTCGACCTCGCCGCGCTCCGCGCGCCGCCCACCGCCGCGACGAACCGGGTCGAATACCAGGAGGGCTTCTTCCAGGCCGCGCTCCGCACGCCGACGCTCCCGCCCGCGACGCACACGAACGTCTGGGTATTGCCGTGCGGCGACGGCGTCGCGGTGGTGGACCCCGGCGCGCCGGACCCGGGCGAGCAGGCCGCGTTCGACGCCTGGCTCGACCAGCTCGGGAGGCCAGTGCGCGAGATCTGGCTCACGCACGCCCACCCGGACCACGTCGGCGGCGTCGCCGCGCTGGCGCGGAGCCTCGAGGTCCCGGTCCGCGCGCACCCGCTCGCGCAGGATCGGGTCCCGGTGCCCATCGTCCCGCTCCGCGACGGCGACGCCCTCGGGAACCGCTTCCGTGTCCTCCACACGCCCGGGCACGCGAGGGAGCACCTCTGCTTCCTCGACGAGGACACCGGCGCGCTCGTCGCGGGCGACATGATCTCGACCCTCTCCACGATCGTGATCGATCCGCCCGAGGGCGACATGGCCGAGTACGAGCGCCAGCTCGAGCGGCTCCGCGCGCTCGGCCCGCGCACGCTCTACCCGGCGCACGGCCCGCCAGCGCCCGACGCGCCGGCCGCGCTCGCGAAGTTCCGCGCGCACCGCCGCGGCCGCGAGGGGCTCGTCTTGGACGCGCTCCTCGCCGGCGGCGGCACGCTCGCGGAGGTGACCGGCCGCGCGTACGCCGACACGCCCGTCGTGGTCCACCCGGTGGCGCAGCGGAGCTGCCTCGCGGTGCTCGAGAAGCTCGTCGCCGAGGGGAAGGCCCGCCAGGATGGTGCCCGCTGGTGGCCCGCGTGAGGCGCGCGCTCGTCCCGGCCGCGCTCGCAGCGCTCCTCGCGGCATGCGCGACCGCCGGCCCCGCCACGCCGGACGTCTCCGGCCTCGCCGGCCAGGTCTGGCCGGAGGCCTGCCGCGAGCCCGTCCGCCGCGCCGTCGCGGCCGGCCGGCAGCTCGCCCTGCAGGACGTGCTGCAGCGCTGGGCGATCGCGACCGTGGTGCGGAGCGGCCTTCCCACGAAGGAGCTCGTCGCGTCCATCGTCACGCACGACACGCGCGGCTGGGTGGTGCACCAGGTGAAGCGCGACGCGCAGGGCGTGCCGTCGGAGGCGTACCGCGTCGCGTTCGACCGCATGGCGCCCGACGCCGCGCGGCTCACCGTGGTCGCGCCGCCGGGCACGCTCGACGGCGAGACCGCGTTCCTGTTCGAGATCCACGAGCGCGCCACCGCGCGCGCGGTGAGGGCGTGCAGCCAGGACTACGCGGTCGCGATCCTCCCGGGCAGCGCCGTCGGCGAGGAGGACTGGCAGGTCTACCTGCTCGCGCGCGGCGAGGAGGACGAGTGGATGCTCGGCGGCCACGTGCTCCGCACCGTGGTGCCGGACGGGCGCTACGTCGTGGAGGACAAGGCGCTCTCGACCCGGTGCCTGACGCTCCGGCCGACGTCAGGGCTCTCGTACGTGAAGGAGCCCGCGGCGTGCCCACGGGAGATCCACGTCTACGCGGCGTTGCTGCACAAGCGCGGGCTCATCGTCGACGACCTCGCCGGCCGCTGGCGGATCGAGGCCGACAAGGTGGAGTTCCTCGCCGCGCCGGGGAAGCCCTGAGCAGTCCTCGGCGGCCCGCCGGGGGTCAAGTCATTCCACTTCCCACTCCGCCGGCCCGAGTGGAATGAGGAATGGTTTGACCCCAACGTCCCCGACCGGCAGATGGCCGGAACGTGAACCGGCGGGCCGCTGGGGCGACCCGCCGGTCCGTGCTGCAACCTGGAACCCGCGCTACTTCTTCGTCGCCTGGACCGCCTTCAGGCTGTCCTCGAGCCGCGACAGGAACTGGTCGATCTGCGGGTAGCCGATGGTGAGCGACGGCTCGACGCGGAGCACGCGGGCGTTGATGTACGTGCCGGAGATGAGGATCTGCCGCGCAAAGAGCTCCTTCGCGACCATGTAGCCGAGGTCGTTGTCGGTGAACTCCATGCCGATCATGAGGCCGCGGCCGCGGGCGAGCTTCATGACGCTCGGGTACTTCGCGGCGAGCGCGTTCATCGCCTTCAGCATGTACTCGCCCTTCTCGTGGGCGGCCTGGGCGAGGTTCTCCTCGAGGAGCACGTGGATGGTCGCGATCGCCGCCGCGCACGCGACCGGGTTGCCGCCGAAGGTCGTCGTGTGGAGGAACGGGTTCTCGATGTACTTCTCCCAGGTCTTCGGCGTGCCGACGACCGCGCCGATCGGCATCACGCCGCCGCCGAAGCCCTTGCCGAGCGCCATGAGGTCGGGCGTCACGCCGTCGTGCTCGCACGCGAACATCTTGCCGGTGCGGGCCATGCCGGACTGGACCTCGTCGAAGATCAGCATCGAGCCGTACTTGTCGCAGAGCTCGCGGGCGGCCTTGAGGTAGCCCGGGGGCGCCACGTTGATGCCGCCCTCGCCCTGGATCGGCTCGATGACGACGGCCGCGACGCGGTCGCCGGTGAAGTCGCCGCTCTTCAGCACCATCTCGAGCGCGGCCACGTCGCCGAACGGCACGTGCATCCAGTTGAGGAGCGGGAGGAACGGCTCGCGGAAGAACGCCTTCGAGGTGCCGCCGAGCGAGCCCATCGACTTGCCGTGGAAGGCGCCGATGGTGCCGACGAGCTTCCGGCGCCCGGTGGTGAGGATCGCCATCTTGAGGCAGCCCTCGATCGACTCGGTGCCGGAGTTCGAGAAGAACGAGTACTGGAGGTCACCCGGGGTGATCTGCGCCACCAGCCGGGCGAGGTAGGTGCGGAGCGGGTCGATGAGCTCCTGCGAGTGGATGGCCTGCTTCTGGAGCTGGTCCATCACCGCCTTGAGGACCTTCGGGTGCCGGTGCCCGGTGACGTAGATGCCGAAGCCACCGAGCATGTCGATGAACTCCTTGCCGTTCACGTCGCGGAACACCGCGCCCTCGTCCTCCCACTCGACCGCGGTGTAGTCGGTGGAGACCGACTTCCGGTACTGGAGGAAGCCGGCGTTGACGTGCTCGTTCCAGAACTGCACCGACTCCTTCACGACGCGGTCGCGCTCGGCGGCGTCGAGCTTCCGCTTCGAGATGAGGTCCATCACCTGCGTGGACTGCTGGAGCGCGCCCTTGAGATCCTGGGACATGGGAAACCCTTCGATGTGGTGTGGGTTGCGAAAAGCTGAAGCGGGGCCGGCCCGGCGCTGACGCGCGGGCCGGAGGAGCCTGTGGATCAGGCGCGCCGCGGAGGCGGCTGGGCGTGCTCGTTCGGGATCACGTCAGCACCGCCCGCACGCTCTCGCGAAACACGGCGGTGTGCAAGTCCACATCGGCCGCGGACGTCGCCGGGCACATGAGCGCCATGTTGTGGAAGGGCGTCATGAGGATGCCGCGGTTGAGCGCCGCGAGGTGCATGTACCGGTCGAGCTCGGCGTCGATGGCCGCGGCCGCCTCGCCGCCGTTCCGGGGCGCGGTGGCCCGGAACCAGTACTCCGCGCGCGCGCCGAGGCGCTTCACGATCCAGGGCAGCCCGTGCTCGGCGATGACGCCCTCGACGCCCGCCGCGAAGCGCTCGGCGAGCGGGATCATCCGCCCGTAGGCCTCCTCGGTGAGCACCTGGGTCAGGGTCGCCCGCATCGCGGCGAGCGCGAGCGCGTTGCCAGCGAGCGTGCCGCCGATGCCGCCCGTGTCCGAGAGATCCAGCTCGGTGCGCGCCTTCCAGCGCCGCGCGACCTCCGCCGTGAAGCCGAAGACGGCGGCGGGGACGCCCGAGGCGAGGGGCTTGCCGATGGTGAGGAGGTCCGGCTCGAGCTTCCAGGCGCGGGTCGCGCCGCCCGGGCCGGCCGAGATCGTGTGGGTCTCGTCGTTGACCAGCAGCGTTCCGTACTTCCGCGTCAGCGTCCGCAGCGCCTCGTGGAAGCCGGGATCCGGCAGCACGATGCCGATGTTCGTCATCGCGGGCTCGGCGAGCACGCAGGCGACGTCGCCCTTCGCGAGCTCGCGCTCGAGCGCGGCGACGTCGTTGAACTCGACGACCCGGGTCGTGACGGCGGGATCGACGGGCGGGCCCACGTTGCCGGCGCGCGGCCCGACGGTGCCGTCCGGGCGGAGCGTCGCGAAGGTCTCGTCGACGGTGCCGTGGTAGCACCAGTTGAAGACCAGGATCTTCGGCCGCTGCGTGATCTCCCGGGCGATGCGGATGACGAACCGGTTCGCGTCGGTCGCGGTCATCGCCGCCTGCCAGAGCGGCAGGCCGAAGCGGCGCGAGAGCTCGGCCGAGACCGCGATCGCGTCCTCGGTCGGGAGCATGAAGGTGAGGCCGCGGTCGAGCTGCGCCTTGATGGCGGCGATGGAGGCGGGCGGCGCGTGGCCGGTCATCGCGCCGGTGTCGCCGAGGCAGAAGTCGACGTACTCCTTCCCGTCCACGTCGTGGAAGCGCGCGCCCTGGGCGCGCTCGACGAAGAGCGGGAAGGCGCCGGCCCACCGGATCATCCAGCTCATCGGCACGCCGTCGTGGAGGTGCGCCTTCGCCTGCTCGAACAGCGCCGCCGACCGCGGGTGCTCCGCCCGGAACCGCGCGAGCTCGGTCTCGAGGGCGGCGGCGAGCTTCGTGCGGTCGATGGCGGCGGCGCGATTCACGATGGGGAGCTCCTGGGTGCCCTTCGACAGGCTCAGGGCGAGCGGGTTTCAGGGCGAACGGACTCGAGGCATGCAGCGGTGCGGCCCCTCCTGAGCACCGTTCATGCCATCCGAGGAGCCCGTGTGGGTGTAACTCCGCATGGGCCATCTCCCCGTGCACACAGGTGCTCTCGGCGCGCGCAGCGGCGGGCGACCACTCAGGCTCATGCACGCTTGCCTCCCTCATGCGCCTCTGCATAGATGCGCATGTGCTGCTGAGCGCCTCCACCGCACCCTCGCTCGACGACTGGCTCGCCTCCGCGGGCCTCGACGCGACCTCGCTCGCGGACGCGCTCGTCTTCGGGAACCGCCGCGGCGTGGTCATCACCGACACCGCGGGGGTGGTGCAGTACGCCGGCGGTCCGGCGGCCTACGCCATCGGCGTCACGCCCGGAGACCGGCTCGCCACCGCCGCCCCCGAGCTCGCCGCTGACCTCGAGCGCGCCCTGCGCGGCGAGGCGCCCGGCGATCAGGTCCCGGTCCGGCGCGGCCTCGTGTCGTTGCTGGCGCGGCTCTCGGCGCTCCGCGGCCCGGCCGGCGTGGGCGGGACGCTCTGCGTGCTCGTCGACGGCGCCGAGCGCGACGAGGTGCTCCGCCGCATGCGCCAGGGCGAGGAGCTCTCGCGCGAGCAGGACGCCATCATCGACTCGATGTCCGACGGTCTGTGGGTCTGCGACGGCGACGCGGTCGTGCTCCGCATGAACCCCGCCTCGGAGCGCCTCAACGGCCTCTCCTCGGCGCAGGTCGTGGGGCGGAACATGAAGGATCTCCTCGCGGAGGGGCTCTTCGACCGCTCCGTGACGCTCGAGGTCCTGAGGACCGGCGAGGCCGTCCACATGCTGCAGGCCCGCGGGGACCGCAAGCTCGTGCTCACCGGCACGCCGGTGAAGGACGACACGGGGAAGCTCATCCGCGTGGTCGTCACCGAGCGCGACGTCACCGAGGTGGAGACGCTGCAGCGCGGCCTCGAGGAGCAGGAGTCGATGAAGGACCGGCTCCGCGGCGAGCTCCTCGAGCAGCAGATCGAGGCGATCGAGTCGCAGCGGATCGTGGCGGCGAGCCCGGCCATGCAGCGGGCGCTCCGCCAGGCCATCAAGGTCGCGGGCTCCGACTCGACCGTGCTCGTCCTCGGCGAGTCGGGCGTCGGCAAGGGGCTCTTCGCCGACCTCATCCACCGCTACTCGCCGCGCGCGCAGAAGCCGCTCGTGAAGGTGAACTGCGGCGCCATCCCGGACTCGCTCGTCGAGGCGGAGCTCTTCGGCTACGAGAAGGGCGCGTTCACGGGCGCGCAGGCGAAGGGGAAGGCGGGCTACTTCGAGGCCGCCGAGGGCGGGACGCTGTTCCTCGACGAGATCGCGGAGCTGCCGCTCTCCTCGCAGGTGAAGCTCCTGAGGTTCCTCGAGGATCACCGCATCACGCGGGTCGGCGCGACCCAGAGCCGCGAGGTCGACGTCCGGATCCTCGCCGCCACGCACCGCGACCTCGAGGAGATGGTCGAGAAGGGGCTCTTCCGCCTCGACCTCTTCTACCGCCTGCACGTCATCCCGCTGCCGATCCCGCCGCTGCGCGAGCGGCGCGACTGCCTGCTCCCGCTGCTCCGCCACTACGTCGACCACTACTCCGCGCGGCTCGGCGTTCGCCGCCGGCTCTCCCGCGCGGCGCTCGACGCGCTCCTCGCGTACGGCTGGCCCGGCAACGTGCGCGAGCTCATGAACCTCTGCGAGCGGCTCGTGGTGATGAGCGAGACCGAGGTCATCGACCGCGGCGACCTGCCGCCCAACGTGGCGGCGGCCGCCGAGACCTCGCCCGCGGCGGCGGCCTGGGACGACGAGACGCCCCTCGAGGAGGCGCTCGACCGCACCGAGCGCGCGCTGCTCCTGCGCGCGCGGCAGCGCTACGGCAGCCAGACCGAGATGGCACGCGCACTCGGCGTGAACCAGTCGACGATCGCGCGGAAGATGAAGCGGCACGGGATCTCGTAGCGGTACGCCCCGGATGGTGCTGCCGGGGTGGGGCCCCGTCGAGCCGCCTCGCCGGGGCGGGGCGCTGCCGAAGCGCCCCGGAGGCCCAGCACCATGCACGCGCGCATGGCACCTCGCGTCGCCGCTCCGCCGCCCGCCGCGTGAGCAGCCGCCGCCGATCCGTGCACCGCTCCCGGACGCAGCGTCGCGCCGCGCCGGATCCGGGCGCGTTCGCGGCACGTTGCGGACGAGCGCCCCGTGTCCGGCACCCGCGACCCGGCGTGCTGCGGCACCTCGCCTTCGAGCCCGCGAGGGCCGCGCCGCGACCGCGGCGCGCGTGGCATGGTTCTCGCTCAAGCGCAGGGACCTATGGCATCGGCCGTTCCTCTGAAGGACGACTTCCTTCTGCGGCAGCGCTGCTACATCCGCGGCGCCTGGGTGGACGCGCCGGACGGGCGCACGATCCAGGTGAAGAACCCGGCCACCGGCGCGGTCATCGGCACCGTGCCGCGCATGGGCGCCGACGCGGCCCGCGAGGCGATCGAGGCGGCCGAGGACGCGCTGCCGGCCTGGCGCGCGAAGACCGCCGCCGAGCGCGCGACCATCCTCCGCCGCTGGTTCGACCTCCTCATGGCGAACCAGGAGGACCTCGCGACGCTGATGACCGCGGAGCAGGGCAAGCCCATGACCGAGTCGCGCGGCGAGATCGCGTACTCGGCCTCCTTCATCGAGTGGTTCAGCGAGGAGGCGCGGCGGCTCTACGGCGACATCATCCCCGGCCACCAGGCCGACAAGCGGATCCTCGTCACGAAGGAGCCGATCGGGGTCGTCGCCGCCATCACGCCCTGGAACTTCCCGTCGGCGATGATCACCCGCAAGGCCGGCCCGGCGCTCGCCGCCGGCTGCACGGTGGTGCTGAAGCCCGCCTCCGCGACGCCGTTCTCGGCGCTCGCGCTCGCCGAGCTCGGCGAGCGGGCGGGGCTGCCGCCCGGCGTCTTCAACGTCGTCACCGGCGACTCGGGCGCCATCGGCACCGAGCTCACCACGAACCCGATCGTCCGGAAGATCTCCTTCACCGGCTCGACCGAGGTCGGCAAGAAGCTCATGGCCCAGTGCGCGGGGACCGTGAAGAAGGTCTCCCTCGAGCTCGGCGGCAACGCGCCGTTCATCGTGTTCGACGACGCCGACCTCGACGCCGCGGTGGTGGGCGCCATCCAGTCGAAGTACCGGAACAGCGGCCAGACCTGCGTCTGCACGAACCGCATCCTCGTGCAGGCGGGCGTCTACGACGCGTTCGCGAAGAAGCTCGCCGACGCGGTCGCGAAGCTCAAGGTGGGTGACGGCCTCGCCGCGGAGACGCAGCAGGGCCCGCTCATCGACGAGGCCGCGGTGAAGAAGGTGGAGGAGCACATCGCCGACGCCGTCGCGAAGGGCGCCAAGGTCGTCACCGGCGGACAGCGCCACGCGCTCGGCGGCACCTTCTTCCAGCCCACCGTCATCACCGGCGCGACGAAGGAGATGATGGTCTCCCACGAGGAGACCTTCGGCCCGCTCGCGCCGCTCTACCGGTTCGAGACCGAGGAGGAGGCGATCCGGCTCGCGAACGACACCGAGTTCGGCCTCGCCTCCTACTTCTACACGCGCGACGTCGCGCGGGCCTTCCGGGTCTCGGAGCGGCTCGAGTACGGCATGGTCGGCCTCAACACCGGCCTCATCTCGACCGCCATCGCGCCGTTCGGCGGCGTGAAGGAGTCGGGTGTGGGCCGCGAGGGGTCGAAGTACGGCATCGAGGAGTACGTGGTGGTCAAGTACCTCTGCATCGGCGGGGTCCAGTAGCCCCGCTGCACCCGCGGGGCTCGACCCCGCTCATCCCGCGCGTAGGCCAGCCGCAGGCGGGCCGAAGACGAGGGAGGGAGTGACCATGAACCTGAAGTGCCTCATCGGCGGTGAGCTCGTGCAGGGCGAGGGCCCGGCCGAGAAGATCCTGGACCCGGCCACCGGCGCCGTCATCTGCGAGGTCAACGAGGCCTCGCCCGCCCAGGTCGCCGCCGCCGTGCGCGCCGCCGACGCGGCGTTCCCGGCCTGGAGCCGCACCGTCCCGCGCGACCGCGCGGCGCTCCTCCTCAAGCTCGCCGACGCCATCGAGCAGAAGGGCGCGGACTTCGCGAAGCTCGAGTCGAGGAACACCGGCAAGCCCGCCCCGGCCGCGCTCAACGACGAGATCCCGGCCATCGTGGACGTGTTCCGCTTCTTCGCGGGCGCCTGCCGCTCGATGACCGGCGCCGTCGCCGGCGAGTACACGCCCGGCTTCACGAGCATGATCCGCCGCGACCCGCTCGGCGTCGTCGCCTCGATCGCGCCGTGGAACTACCCGCTCATGATGGCGGCCTGGAAGCTCGGGCCGGCGCTCGCGGCGGGCAACACGGTCGTCCTGAAGCCGTCCGAGCAGACCCCGCTCACGACGCTCATGCTCGCCGAGGTCATGAACGGGATCTTCCCGAAGGGCGTCGTGAACGTGGTCTGCGGGCGCGGGCCGTCGGTCGGCGCGGGGCTCGTCTCGCAGCCGCAGGTGCGGATGGTGTCGCTCACCGGCTCCATCGGCTCGGGCCAGAAGATCCTCGAGCAGGCCGCGAGGTCGCTCATGCGCACCCACCTCGAGCTCGGCGGGAAGGCGCCGGTCATCGTCTTCGACGACGCCGACCTCGAGCAGGTGGTGGGCGGCCTGCGGGCGTTCTCCTTCTACAACGCCGGCCAGGACTGCACCGCCGCCTGCCGCGTCTACGCGGGGAAGAAGATCTACGAGAACCTCGTGGCGGACCTCGCGAGCGCCGCGAAGAGCCTCAAGGTCGGCACCCAGGAGGAGGCGGGCGTCGAGATGGGCCCGCTCATCACCGCCGCGCACCGCGACCGGGTGAAGGGCTTCGTCGACCGCGCCGCCGCGCAGAAGCACGTCACCATCGCGGCGGGCGGGAAGCCGCGGGCGGGCTCGGGCTTCTTCTTCGAGCCGACGGTGGTCGCCGGCGCGAGGCAAGACGACGAGATCGTGAAGAAGGAGGTCTTCGGGCCGGTGGTCTCCGTGACGCCGTTCGACGACGTCGACCAGGCGATCGCGTGGGCGAACGACTCCGACTACGGCCTCTCGTCCTCCGTCTGGACGAAGGACGTCTCGCGCGCCATGACCGTCGCGTCCCAGCTCCAGTACGGCGCGACCTGGATCAACACGCACTTCATGCTCGTCTCGGAGATGCCGCACGGCGGCGTGAAGCAGTCCGGCTACGGCAAGGATCTCTCGGCGTACGCGCTCGAGGATTACACCGCGGTGCGGCACGTGATGGTGAAGCTCTAGGCAGCGGCCGGCAGTAAGGAAGGCGAAAGGCATCCATGAGCGACAACGCGAGCCTGAAGGCCCGGAGGGAGGCGGCGACGCCGAGAGGCGTCGGCATCTCCACGCCCTTCTTCGTGGCGAGGGCGGCGAACAGCGAGCTGTGGGACGTGGAGGGAAAGCGCTACATCGACTTCGCGGGCGGCATCGCGGTGCTCAACACCGGCCACCGCCACCCGAAGGTCGTCGCCGCCCTGAAGCAGCAGCTCGAGGCCTTCACCCACACCGCGTACCAGGTGGCGGCGTACGAGTCGTACGTGACGCTCGCCGAACGGCTCATCCGCCTCACCCCGGGCGGTCATGCGAAGAAGGCCACCTTCTTCTCCACCGGCGCGGAGGCCGTCGAGAACGCGGTGAAGATCGCGCGCGCCGCGACCGGCCGCCCGGGTGTCATCGCCTTCACCGGCGCCTTCCACGGCCGCACCATGCTCGGCATGGCGCTCACCGGGAAGGTGGTGCCCTACAAGGTCGGCTTCGGGCCGTTCCCGGGCGACGTCTGGCACGTGCCGTTCCCCCAGGCGCTCCACGGCGTGACGACCCAGCACGCGATCGACGCGCTCCACCGGCTCTTCAAGGCCGACGTCGACCCGCGCCGGGTCGCGGCGATCATCGTCGAGCCGGTCCAGGGGGAGGGCGGCTTCTACCCCGCGCCGCCCGAGCTCATGAAGGCGCTCCGGGCGGAGTGCGACGAGCACGGCATCCTGCTCATCGCCGACGAGATCCAGACCGGCTTCGCCCGCACCGGGAAGATGTTCGCGATGCACCACCACGCGGTGCTGCCCGACCTCATGACGGTCGCGAAGTCGCTCGGGGCGGGCCTGCCCATCTCCGGCGTCGTCGGCCGCACCGAGCTCATGGACGCGCCCGCGCCGGGCGGCCTGGGCGGCACCTACGCCGGCAACCCGCTCGCCATCGCCGCCGCCCACGCGGTGCTCGACGTCATCGAGGAGGAGAAGCTCGTCGACCGCGCCAACGCGCTCGGCGGCCGGCTCAAGACCCGCCTCGAGGCGCTCCGCGCGAAGGAGAAGCGCATCGCCGAGATCCGCGGCCCCGGCGCCATGGTCGCGGTCGAGTTCATGCGGGCCGACGGCGGCGGCCCCGATCCGGACCTCACGAAGCAGGTCCAGGCCCGCGCCCTCGAGAACGGGCTCGTGCTCCTCACCTGCGGCGTGCACGCCAACGTCATCCGCTTCCTCTTCCCCCTCACCATCCAGGACGCCGTCTTCGACGAGGCCCTCGCCGTGCTCGAGAAGGCCGTCCTCGGGTGAATGCCAGCGAACGTTTTTCCGTCCAGACCCACCGTGGAAGCCTTACGCTCCTCGCACCCCCGCTCTCAGACGCACCGGCTCACGACGCACCCCGAACCCCCGTCCCTGGAGACCACGCGATGAAGAACACGTCGTCCCTCCGCCGCGCACTCGGCACCCTCGGCTCCCTCGCGCTCGCCGCGCTCGCGCTCCACGCGACGCCGGCCCGCGCGCAGGAGGAGGAGAAGGTCCTCAACATCTACAACTGGTCGGACTACATCGCCGACGACACCATCGCGAACTTCGAGAAGGAGACCGGCATCAAGGTCCGGTACGACAACTTCGACTCGAACGAGACGCTGCACGCGAAGCTCGTCGCCGGCCGCACCGGCTACGACATCGTGGTGCCGTCGTCGTACTGGGGGAAGATCCAGCTCGAGGGCGGCCTCCTGAAGCCGCTCGACAAGTCGAAGATCCCGAACTGGAAGAACCAGGACCCGTCCATCCTCAAGGCGCTCGAGGACATGGATCCGGGCAACAAGTACCTCGTCGACTGGCTCTGGGGGTACACGACGGTCGGAATCAACGTCGACAAGGTGAAGAAGGCGCTCGGCGACATGCCGATGCCGGAGAACGCCTGGGACCTCGTCTTCAAGCCCGAGTACATCTCGAAGCTCAAGTCCTGCGGCGTCTCCTTCCTCGACTCGCCCACCGAGATCGTCCCGGCCGCCGCGCACTACCTCGGCAAGAAGCCGTACTCGAAGGACCCGGCCAACTACGCCGGCACCGCCGAGCTGCTCGCCAAGATCCGCCCGTACGTGACCCTGTTCTCCTCGTCCGGGTACATCAACGACATGGCGAACGGCTCGATCTGCCTGGCGCTCGGGTGGTCGGGCGACATCAACATCGCGAAGAACCGCGCCATCGACTCGAAGACCGGCCAGAACATCGTGGCCCTCCTGCCGAAGACGGGCGGCATCATCTTCATGGACACGATGGCGATCCCGGCGGACGCCCCGCACCCGGGCAACGCGCACAAGTGGATCGACTACATCCTGCGCCCCGAGGTGAACGCCGCCCTCACGAACAAGGTCTTCTACGCGAACCCGACGAAGACGACGTCCGCGAAGTTCGTGAAGCCGAACATCGCGAACGACAAGACCGTGTTCCCCGACGACGCGGACATGAAGAAGATGGGGCTCCCCGGCGCGCTCTCGAACGACTCGCGGCGCGCGATGACCCGCATCTACACGCAGTTCAAGACGGGCCTCTAGACCGAAGCCGCCGCTCCCACAGCCCTCTCTTCCGCTCGGGTACTCGATGAGCCTGGCTCCGGCCGCTTCGTACCTCCAGATCCGCGACGTGGTGAAGGACTTCGGGTCCGGCACCCTCGCCGTGAACCACGTGAACCTCGACATCCAGAAGGGCGAGATCTTCGCTCTTCTGGGGTCGTCGGGGTGCGGCAAGACCACGCTGCTCCGGATGCTGGCGGGCTTCGAGACCCCGACGCAGGGGACGATCGTCCTCGACGGCCAGAACCTGGCCGGCCTTCCGCCGTACCTCCGCCCGATCAACATGATGTTCCAGTCGTACGCGCTGTTCCCGCACCTGTCGGTCTGGGAGAACGTCGCGTTCGGGCTGAAGCGCGAGGGGATGCCGAAGAAGGACATCGCCGAGCGCGTCGAGCAGATGCTGAAGCTGGTGCAGCTCCAGAAGTACGGGAAGCGCAAGCCGCACCAGCTCTCCGGCGGCCAGCAGCAGCGCGTGGCGCTGGCCCGGAGTCTCGCGAAGCGCCCCCAGCTGATGCTCCTCGACGAGCCGCTGGGGGCGCTCGACAAGAAGCTCCGAGAGGAGACCCAGGTCGAGCTCGTCAACATCATCCGCGAGGTCGGCGTCACCTGCGTGATGGTCACCCACGATCAGGAGGAGGCCATGACCATGGCAACCCGGATCGCGGTGATGAGCGAGGGCAAGATCCTCCAGGTCGGCTCGCCGACCGACGTGTACGAGACGCCGGCCACCCGGTTCGTCGCCGACTTCATCGGCAACGTGAACCTGATGGACGGGAAGGTCGTCGTCGACGAGCCCAACTTCGTCGAGATCGACTGCGGCTTCTGCCGGCACCGGGTCGGCCACGGCATCACCGGCAACCTCGGGATGCCGGTGGCCGTCGCGGTGCGGCCGGAGAAGATCCACCTCGCGCGCGAGAAGCCGGCGGGCGAGGTCAACCAGGTGAAGGTGACCGTGCGCGACCGCTCCTACTTCGGGAGCTACACGGTCTACGTCCTCGAGGTGGACGGCGGGCGGCGCCTCAAGGTGAGCGAGAGCAACGTGGAGCGGCACCGCGCGAGCGCCCCGGCGCCGGGCGAGACCGCGTGGGCCACCTGGCCGGACACGGCGCAGGTGGTCCTCACCGCCTGAGCGAGACCGGCCGACCATGCCCGCCCGCCAGCTCGCCACCTCCTTCTTCGACCGGATGCACGCGCACCCGCTCTTCGTCCGTCACGGGCGCAAGGCGATCATCTTCGTGCCGTACGTCTGGCTGCTGATCTTCTTCCTCCTGCCGTTCTTCATCATCCTCAACATGTCGCTCGCCGACATGGACGGGGTGGTGATCTCCCCGCTCTTCAGGTGGAGCGAGGGGGTCGCGACCGTCGCGCTCAACTTCAGCCACTACCTCTTCATCCTGAAAGACGAGCTCTACGCGGCGACGTACCTCTCGAGCCTCAAGTACGCCGCGGTCACGACCTTCTGGTGCCTCTTCATCGGCTACCCGTTCGCCTACTTCATGGCGCGCGCGAAGCCGAGCCGGCAGCCGGCGCTGCTCATGATGGTGATGCTGCCGTTCTGGACCTCCTTCCTCCTGCGCGTCTACGCGTGGAAGGGGCTCCTCACCGAGGGCGGGTGGATCTCGAAGCTGCTCGTCGCGCTCAAGGTCGACCTCGTCCTCGCGCACTTCGATCTCATCCCGGCGCCCGGCCTGTTCATGAACACGCCGTTCTCGCTGGTGATCGGCATGGTCTACACGTACCTGCCGTTCATGGTGCTGCCGCTCTACGCGACGCTGTCGAAGATGGACCTGCGCCTCCTCGAGGCGGCGGCCGACCTCGGCGCGACGCCCTGGGTCGGGTTCTGGAAGATCACCGTCCCGCTGTCGAAGGCGGGCATCATCGCCGGCTCGATGCTGGTGTTCATCCCCTGCATCGGCGAGTACGTGATCCCCGAGCTCCTCGGCGGCCCGCGCACGCTGATGATCGGCCGCGTCCTCTGGGACGAGTTCTTCTCGAACAACGACTGGCCGATGGCCTCCAGCGTCGCGGTGGTCGTGATCCTGCTGATCATCGTGCCGCTCGCGCTCTTCAACAAGTACCAGGCCGAGGCCACGGAGGTGCGCACGTGAGCTGGCGCCGGTTCCTCCACGCCATCGGCTTCAACCGGGGCTTCGGCCGCACCTGGCTGCTCTTCGCCTACCTGTTCCTCTACATGCCGATGGTGGCGCTGGTGGTGTACTCGTTCAACGAGTCGCCGCTGCCGTCGGTGTGGGGCGGGGCGTCGCTGCGCTGGTACCGCGAGCTCCTCAAGGACCGCGAGCTCGTGGCCGGGCTCTGGCTCTCGCTCCGGATCGCGCTCTACACCGGGCTCTCGTCGGTCGTGCTCGGCACGCTCGCCGCGTTCACGCTCGTCCGCTACCGCCGCTTCCTCGGGCGCACCGCCTTCAGCGGCATGGTGAACGCGCCGCTCGTGATGCCCGAGGTGATCATCGGGCTCTCCCTGCTCCTCATGCTGGTGACGGTGCAGCGCTGGCTGTCGAGCCCGGCGGTCACCGGCGTGTTCCCGTTCCTGAACGGCTTCCCGGAGCGCGGCCTCCTCACCATCTGGATGGGTCACCTCCTCGTCGGCCTCGCCTACGCGACGGTGGTGATCCAGGCCCGGCTGCAGGAGCTCAACAAGGACCTCGAGGAGGCGGCCACCATCCTCGGGGCGCGGCCGGTGCAGGTCTTCTTCCTCGTCACCCTGCCGCTCATCGCGAACTCGCTCGTCTCGGCGTTCCTCCTCACCTTCACCCTGTCCCTCGACGACGTCGTGCTCTCGGCCTTCCTCTCCGGGCCGGGGGCCACGACCCTGCCCCTCGTCATCTTCTCCCGGGCCCGCCTGGGCATGCGGCCCGACATCAACGCGGCGGCGACGCTCATCATCGCCGTCGTCTCGGCGGGCGTCGTCACCGGGAGCCTGCTCATCGCCCGGAACGAGCGGCGTCGCGCCGCCGAGATCGCCGCAGCGCAGAGAGCCGTCTCCACCGACGACACGCAGGACCAGCCCGTCGGAGCCCTGGCCGCTTCCCCCTAGCCGTCCTTCGAAGCCTCACACGAGAGGAGTCACCATGCGCATCCTGAAGCTCACGACCCTGATGCTCTCGCTCGCGGCAAGCACCGCCCGGGCAGAGGCCGGCCTCACGCAGGAGCAGGAGCAGGACCTCAACCGCACGAAGCTGAAGGTCGAGGCGATCGAGGACCAGACGGAGAAGTCCGGCCTGAAGGGCTTCAAGTTCTCCGCCTACATGGACCCGACGTACATCTACAACGTGAACAAGGAGCGGGGGACGTTCCAGTTCCTCACGCCCATCGGGAAGGAGGCCTACGCGTACGACAACGGCTACTTCTCGACGCTCGCGCTCGACGTCCAGAAGGAGACGGACTCGGGCACGAAGTTCCACTTCACGCTCTACCCGACCCGCGGCGGCGGTGACGTGACCGGCGAGCGCTCGATCGTGCACGAGGCGTCGATCTGGGTCCCGGCCGGTGACTACAAGATCTTCGCAGGTCAGCTGCCCGACTGGTCCGGCTACGAGTACTACGCGCCGAACATGTACAAGAACATCACCCACAACCTGCTCTTCGACTTCACGCTGCCCGCCTCGTACACCGGCGTCGGCGTGGAGGTCCCGACCGGCAAGTGGGACTTCAAGCTCATGCTCGCCAACATGAACCAGTCGGTCCGCAACGTCGGCGAGCACGTCCCGATGTTCGTGTTCCGCGGCGACTACACGGGCGGCGAGTTCTGGGGCATCGGCATGGCGGGCTCGGCGGGCTACAAGCCGAACGTCGTCAACGGCGGCAAGGACACGCTCTACACGAGCTACGAGCTCGACGGCTGGTACACCCGCGGCGACGTGACCCTGAACGCGCACGTGGGCTTCGGCCGCCAGGACAAGGCGTCGGTCACGCCGGCCGAGAACGGCGACCTCCGGGCCGCGATGTGGCTCGGCGCCTCCGTGCTCGCCGCGTACAAGACCAGCATCCAGACCGAGCTCGCCGTGCGCGCCGACTTCATCTACAACGAGAAGAACGGCGGCGGCCTCCTCGACTACGGCATCGACAACGTGAACGGCATCGGCCCCGGCGCCGATCCGGAGAAGGGCGCGAACCGCTACGCGGTCACCGCGACCTACTCGTACTACGTGAACTCGAACGTGACCTGGAAGCTCGAGGGCCGCTACGACGGCGCCACGCAGGAGGTCTTCGGCGACAAGAAGTTCCTCGAGTCGGGCGGCACCGAGGGCAAGCTCAAGAAGAACAACGTCGTCGGCGGCACGGCGCTGGTGTTCTACTTCTAGAGAACGTTCACGGTCGGAGAACGACCGGGTTTCACTTCGGGGCCGGCCTCCTCCAGGGGGCCGGCCTCGACCGTTCGAGGGTCCCTCGACTGCGTCCACCCCCGGCCGGGGCGAGGCGGAAATGCGATGCGGCCCCGCATCTCCAAGGCAGGGCTGCATGGAACCGGACGCCCCGGACGGGATGTCCGCCGGGCAACCCCCTGGATCCACGCAGCGCGACGTTCGGGCCACCCGCCCCGGCTGAGCCTCTGGCCCGTGGCACGGGCCGTGCTCCCTAATATGCCATACCGCCTCGGGATTTCACCCGCGGCGGTCACAAGCCAGGTTCACCATGATGCCCCCGATGACGCGCACCGAGCCGGCCGAGCAGGCGCGGCGCGCTTCCACCAACTCCACGTCCACCGTCCGCTCGAGCGCGGACGAGCTCCTCGCCGCCGCCCAGGCCGACGCGGTCCGGTTCCTCGACCGCGTCGTCACCCTCCAGGCCCGCTACCGCTCCGGCCAGATCAAGGTCCACGTCCCTCCCCGCTTCGCGGACGACACGCTGCTCGAGAAGGCCGTGGCCCGTGACCTGCCCGCGAGCCAGGCCGCGCTCGACGCGGCCGGCAACGGCCTCTTCTCCTCGCTCCCCATCGCCTTCGACCCGGCCGAGTCGGTCGGGCCGTACCTCGCGACCATCGACAAGGATCCGGAGGGCGAGCCGTACCGCTTCATCGACCTCGGCGCGCTCATCGCCACCCAGCCGTTCGGCGAGAACGACCCCGGCGTGCTCGCGAGCATGCTGCGCGGGCTCCCCGCGGTCGCCTCCCGCTACGCCCACTCCGAGTACCAGACCAAGGTCTCGCTCGCGATGAAGGCGGCGCTCACGAGGATCGCCCCGCAGGGCACGCCGCGCTTCTTCATCGTCAACACCGGCGCCGAGGCGGTCGAGAACGCCATCAAGGCGGTGCTCCTCAACCGCGTGAAGTCGACGCCGCAGGAGCCCGGCAAGGAGGAGGCCGGCAGCGACAAGCAGGGCTTCTTCATCGTCTCGTTCGAGGGCGCCTTCCACGGCCGCACGCTCGGCAGCCTCGCCGCGACCCACAAGCGGAAGGCCCGCCTCGGCTTCCCCACCTTCGACTGGCCGCACGTGCTGTTCCCCGTCGAGGACACGCGGTCGGCGTGGCGCACGAAGCGCCGCGACGAGAAGAGCCTCGAGCAGATCTGGACGCTGCTCGTGACCGGCCGGCAGGTCGGCGCGCCCCGCCCGCTCGAGCAGTTCAAGCGCCAGCTCGCGGCGTGCGACGACCTCCTCGCGCGGCTGCCTGCGAACGACCGCGCCGCCTGGCCGGCGATGGTGCAGCAGTTCGTGGAGCTGCAGCGCGCGCTCATCGACCCCGCGGTGCTGAAGCGCGCGCAGCGGGTCGCGGGCGTGCTCGTTGAGCCGGTGCAGTGCGAGGGCGGGCTCCGCTTCGCCTCCCGCAGCTTCTTCCAGCGGCTGCGGCTCCTCACGCGCATCTACGACGTGCCGCTCATGTTCGACGAGGTGCAGACCGGCTGGGGCGCGACCGGCACGATGTGGGCGCACGACCGCTTCGAGCTGCCGTGCCCGGCGGACGTCGTGGTCTGGGCGAAGAAGGCCCAGAACGGCGTGCTCTTCGTGAGCGAGGACCTCGCGACCTTCTTCCAGGAGGAGAAGAAGTTCAACACCACCTGGGAGGGCGACTCGGTCGGCATGCTGCGCCTGCTCGGCTACCTCGACCGGCTCGATCTCGCGAAGGTGAACGAGCTCGGCGCGCTCGCGAAGGAGGGGCTCGAGGCGCTCGCGAAGGAGTACAAGGACCTCCTCCAGAACGTGCGCGGCGAGGGCTGCATGCTCGCCATCGACGTCGTGCGCGCCGACTGGCGCGAGTGGCTGCGCGAGCGCGCGTTCCGCAACGGCCTCATCATGCTCCCCGCCGGCGAGCGCACGCTGCGCTTCTACCCGCGCTACGACATGGAGCCGGGCTCGATCACCGAGGCGGTCGGGATCCTGCGCCAGTCGGTGCAGGAGCTCGTCGGCGCGCCGGCGCCCGCCACCGTCGCCGACGGCATCGAGGTGCGCCCCGGCGCGCTCGACGTGCCGCCCGCGACGCTCGAGGTGGTCGACCTCAACGGCCCGATGTCGAAGCAGCTCATGCCGCAGGTGCACGAGCTCGAGGACGAGCAGTACGGCTCCGACGACGGGCGCCGCCCGCTGCTCCAGTACCCGGCGGAGACGCTGGAGGGGACGCTCGCGCACCTGCGCGCGATCGGCATCGGCCTGAGGGACAAGGTGTCCGGCCGGCTCGTCGCCTACGCCATCGGCAGCCCGCTCGAGAACCACGACGAGGTCGGCGTCCGCGACGACCCGGGCTACGGCGACAACAACACGCTGTACCTGCAGGCGATGGCGCTCTCGCCGCAGCTCAAGAACCAGGCGGAGGTCGAGGGCATCGTGCTCGACGCCTTCCGCGCGCGCGCCGAGTGGGGCGGCTTCACCGCGCTCTCGACGCTGATCGAGCGGCGGCTGCGCGACACCGGGCCAGGCTGGATGCGCGACGCCCAGGTGCTCGACACGCTCGAGAACTACATGCAGAGCGGGATCCCGTTCGTCTACCTCCGCTCCTCCCTCGTCACCCCGCCGTCCGAATAGCCGAGACTCCACGTGAACACACCCGAGAAGCTGTTCGTGAACGGCGCCTGGGTGCCCGCGCTCGCGCGGGCCACCCGGGAGATCCGGAACCCCGCCACCGGGGCGCTGGTCGGCGTCGTGGCCGACTGCGGCGCCGAGGACGTCGACCGCGCGGTGAGGGCCGCGCGCGCCGCGCAGGAGGCCTGGTGGCGGAAGCCCGGCGCCGAGAAGGCCGTCGTGCTCCGCAAGGTCGCCGAGCGCATCCGCGAGATGGGCCACGACCTCGCGAAGCTCATGACGCTCGAGACGGGGAAGCCGCTCATCGAGTCGCTCGACTGCATCGAGTGGGTGACCGCCTGCTTCGAGTACTACGCCGAGGTCGGGCGGGCGAGCCGCGGCAACTCCATCCCGCCGGTCGCGGCGCACCAGCTCAACTTCACCGTGAAGGAGCCGTACGGCGTCGTCGCGGCGATCGTGCCGTTCAACTTCCCGCTGCTCCTCATGGCGTGGAAGGTGGCGCCGGCGCTGGTGGCGGGGAACACCGTGGTGGCGAAGCCGCCCCACCAGAACCCGCTCTCGAACCTCCTCATGGCGAAGGCGTTCGAGGTGCTGCCGCCCGGCGTCGTGAACGTCGTGACCGGCGACGGCGCCGGGGCAGGGGAGGCGCTCCTCCAGCACCCCGAGGTGGACCTCGTCGCGTTCACCGGCTCGACCGAGGTCGGCCGGCACATCGCGGCCGAGGCCGGCCGGCAGCTCAAGAAGGTGAACCTCGAGCTCGGCGGCATCGATCCCTTCATCGTGTTCGGTGACGCCGACCTCGACGTCGCCGTGAAGGGCGTGGCCTGGGCGCGGCTCCTCAACGCCGGCCAGGTCTGCACCTCCTCGAAGCGCATCTACGTCGTGAAGGAGCTCATGCCGGAGTTCACCCGGCGCGTCGTCGAGTACGTGAAGACGCTCGTCGTCGGGGATCCGATGAAGCAGGAGACCGACGTCGGCCCGCTCATCACGCCGGAGGCCGTGAAGAAGGTGAAGGCGCAGGTCGAGAAGTCCGTGGCCGAGGGCGCGAAGCTGCTCCTCGGCGGGAAGCCCATGCCCGGCCCCGGGAACTTCTTCGAGCCGACCGTGCTCGCCGGGGTGAAGCACGGCTCCCTGCCCACGACCGAGGAGATCTTCGGCCCGGTCATCGCGCTCATCGAGGCCGCGGACGCCGAGGACGCCATCCGCATGGCGAACGACTCGAGGTACGGCCTCGGCGCGAACGTCTACACGAAGAGCCTCGAGCTCGCGCTCACGGCGATGGACCGGATCAAGGCCGGCACGTTCTGGGTGAACGATCCCCTCACCGACAACGACGCGGGCCCGTTCGGCGGCATGCGCTGGAGCGGCGTCGGCCGCGAGCTCGGGGAGGAGGGCCTCGACGCCTTCCGCGAGGCGAAGCACGTCCACATCGACTACGTCATGGAGGCGAAGTCGTTCTGGTACCCGTACAAGAAGCGGGAGCTCCCGTGATCCGCCGCGAGCCGACGGGCTTGACGCCGCGCACGTTCGCGGTGGTCGGAGGGGCCGGCGCGATGGGGCGGATCACGGTGCGGGATCTCGTCGAGACCTGCGCACCGGAGGACGAGGTCCTCGTCGCCGACTTCGACGGCGCGAAGGCCGAGGCGCTGGCGGCCTCGCTCGCGGGGCCCGGGAAGCCGCGCGTCCGCGCTGCGCGCGTCGACGTGGGCGATCACGCCGGCACGGCGCGCGTGCTCGCCGGTGCCTTCGTGGTCGTGAACGCCGTGCAGTACAAGATGAACCTCGACGTCATGGAGGCCGCGCTCCTCGCCGGCGCCCACTACGTCGACATGGGCGGCCTGTTCCACGTGACGAAGATGCAGCTCGAGCGCGACGCGCGCTTCCGGGAGGCCGGCCTCACCGCGATCCTCGGCATGGGCGCCGCGCCCGGCATCGCGAACCTGCTCGCGCGCCAGGGCGCCGAGCAGCTCGACGAGGTCCGGGAGATCCACATCCGCGTGGGCGGCTCCGACCGCTCGCGCTACGCCGACGTCCCCGCGCTGCCGGTCTCGTACTCGCTCAAGACCATCCTCGAGGAGTTCTCGCTCGCGCCCGCCGTCTTCACGAAGGGGGAGCTGCGGTTCGTGCAGCCCATGACCGGCGCGAAGCCGCACCGCTTCCCCGCGCCGGTGAACACCGTCGTGCCGATGTACACGATCCACTCCGAGGTCGCGACGCTGCCGGACAGCTACCTCGCGAAGGGCGTCCAGGAGGTGAGCTTCAAGATCGCCTTCGACCCGGACTTCGTCGCGAAGGTGAAGTTCCTTCGGGACCTCGGACTCGCCTCGCACGACCCGGTGTCCATCGCAGGCGTCTCCGTACGCCCCATCGATGTCGCGAACCACGTCGCCATGAACCAGCGCCCGGCTCGCCGGGTCGGACCGCTCCGCCAGTACGAGATCGTCCGCGCGATCGTGAAGGGCAAGGCCGGCCACACGAAGCAGACCTGGGTCGTGGACCTGCACACGAAGGGCATGCCGGCCTGGGGCATCGGCCTCGACATCGACACCGGCTCACCACCCGCGGTCGCCGCCCAGATGCTCGCCGCCGGCGAGATCACCGACCGCGGCGCCCTGCCTCCGGAGCGTGCCGTCCCCTGGAAGCCCTTCTTCGCGCGCCTGAAGCCCCGCGGCATGAGGGTGGTCGCGACGAAGAAGCCGGGCTGGTCGTTCGCGGTGTAGTCGTTTCGCCCAGGAGGGGCGGGCCATCACCTCCAGACGTGACGGCCGTTCCGCGAGGGCCATCCGCGCGGCTCATGATCCTACAGATGTTGCGCCGTGATCTCGGGCGTGATCCAAGCGTGGGATGGCCCGTTCAAGGGTGCCGGACACGAATACCCAAGTCGGGGCGGGCTATTGGCCTGCGTCCAACCACCGCATCCCCGGCCAGCGCGGACGAGGTTAACGCTGTTAACCGTCATGAGCGTCCCTGCCCGCCAGCGCACCCGCCGCGCCCTGCTCCTCGGCTTCCTTCTCCTGTTCCCGCTGACCTTCAACTACTACTCGCCCGCGCTCCCGGTGATGGGCGCGCTCGAGGGCGTCGCGGGGTTCTCGGTCGCGTTCTGGATCACCTGGACCGTCGCGGCGCTCGTCTTCGGCCGCGCAGGCTGCGGGTGGGCCTGTCCGCTCGGCGCGCTCCAGGAGGTCTTCGACGGCGCGCTCGCCGGACGTGCACGTACCGTGAGGTGGCTGCTCCCGCTGCGCTGGGTCCTCTTCGCGGCCTGGATGGCCGCGATCGGCTGGGCGCTCGTGCGCGGCCCGGGCTGGCGCACCTTCGACCCGCTCTACAAGACCGAGAACGTCGTCTCTTGGGACCGCGCCGGGAGCGCGGTGATCTACGTCGCGATGTTCGGCCTGGTGCTGCTCGCCGCGGTGCCGCTCGGGAAGCGCGGGTTCTGCCGCCACGTGTGCTGGTGGGCGCCGCTTTCCGCCCTGCCGGCCACCGCCGCGCGCGGGCTTCGCCTGCCGGTGCTGCAGCTCTCCCGCGGTGCGGGCGCTTGCGCGGACTGCGGCAGGTGCGACGCCGAGTGTCTGGCGGGCCTGCGCCCGCGCGACGTCGCGGACGGGGGCGTCGGGCGGATCGACTGCGTCGCCTGCGGCTCATGCGCGGACGGCTGTGCGCGGGGCGCGCTCCGGCTCGGCTGGAACCGCGGGTGAGCCCGACCCACGACGCGATCGCCGCGGCCGCACGCGACCTCCTCCTCGAGGGTGGGGTCGGCGCGCTCTCGATGCGCCGGGTCGCCGACCGGGTCGGAGTCTCCGCGACCGCCATCTACCGGCACTTTGACGGCAAGGAGGCGCTCCTCGTGGCGGCGCTCGCCCGGGGCGGCGAGGTCCTCCGCGCGAGGCTCGCGCGGGCGCTCCGCGGCCGCACGCCCGCCGAGCGCCTCGTGCGGACAGGTCGCGAGTACCTGCGCTTCGCCTTCACGCACCCGCACGACTACCGGCTCGTCTTCATGGCCTGGGACGACCTCGCGGGCATGGGGCTCCCACGCGCGCGACCCGGCGAGCTCTCCGAGGGGTTGCGCTTCCTCGTCGAGCGCGTCGCCGAGTGCCGCGCGGCCGGCCTCGTCCGGAGCGGCGCGCCGGACCTCGAGCTCGCGCTTCGCGCCTGGGCCACCGTGCACGGCTGGGCGTCGCTCTGGCTCGCCGGCGGGGCCGGGCGCGCGGTCCCTCTCGCGGCGTGGCGGAGGATGGCCTACCGGGCCGTCGAGGCGAGCATCGCGGCGCTCTGAAGCCGGCGCCCACGGCCCGCGCCCCCCGCGTCCCCCCGGGCACAGTCCCCGCGTCCCGGCGGCCACGCCGGCGGTGCCGGACACGAATTCCCGAGCGGCCCCGCCCGGTTCCACGCTCCGTCACGTCTGGCAGCCCGCATGCAATTCGAGGCCGGGCATGACCTCCGCCCGCCCGCGCCTCGCTCGTCTGTCCGCCGCCGGCCTCCTCGCCTGCGCGGCCCTCCTCCCGGCCCTCGCCCGCGCCGCGCCGCAGGACGGCCCGCCCACGAAGACCCTCTCCCCGTACTTCGTGGTCGAGGGCGCCGAGTCCGGCGTCGACGCGCTCCCGCTCAAGTCGACCTCCGCGTCCGTGGAGGTCGCCGGCCCCATCGCGAACGTCACCGTCGAGCAGGTCTACGCGAACACCGGCACCGCGCCGCTCCACGCGCGGTACGTCTTCCCCGCCTCCGTGCGCGCCGCGGTGCACGGCATGCGCCTCACCGTCGGCGACCGCACCGTCGAGGCGAAGATCCAGGAGAAGGCGCAGGCCCGCGCCACCTTCGAGCAGGCGAAGAAGGAGGGGAAGAGCGCGTCGCTCCTCGAGCAGCACCGCCCCAACGTCTTCACCATGGAGGTCTCGAACGTCATGCCGGGCGACGTCGTGACGGTCGAGCTCCGCTACACCGAGCTCCTCGTGCCCACCGAGGGCGTCTACGAGTTCGTCTACCCGACCGTCGTCCTGCCCCGCTACTCCAACCAGCCCGAGGCGTCCGCGCCGGCCGAGGACCGGTTCGTGAAGAGCCCGTACCTCGAGGAGGGCAAGGCGCCGACGTACACGTTCGGCTGGAAGGCCCACCTCGTCACCGGCCTCGCGCTGCAGGACGTCGGCGTCACGAGCCACAAGGTCGACGTCGCGTGGTCGGGCCCCCGGGAGGCGCGCGTCTCGCTCGCGCCCACCGAGCAGCAGGGCGGCAACCGCGACGTCGTCCTGCGCTACCGGCTCTCCGGCGCGAAGGTCGAGTCGGGCCTCGTCCTGCACGATGGCCCCGGCGAGAAGTTCTTCCTCCTCACGGTCGAGCCGCCGGAGCGCGTCGCGCCCGCCGACGTGCCGCCGCGCGAGTACGTCTTCATCATCGACGTCTCCGGCTCCATGAACGGTTTCCCGCTCGACGTCGCGAAGCGGCTCATCGAGGACCTCATCGGCGGCCTGCGCCCCACCGACAGCTTCGACGTCATCCTCTTCTCCGGCGCGAGCGTGCTCTGGTCGCCCCGGTCGCTGCCAGCGAACCGCGAGAACGTGAAGAAGGCCATCGCGCTCGTGGAGCGGCAGCGCGGCGGCGGCGGGACCGAGCTCCTCCCCGCGCTCCAGCAGGCCATGAGCCTGCCGCGCGCGGGCGGCACCTCGAGGAGCTTCATCGTCATCACCGACGGCGGCATCTCCGACGAGCGCGGCATGTTCGAGTACATCCGCGACCACGTGGGCGACGCGAACGTGTTCTCGTTCGGCATCGGCTCCTCGGTGAACCGCTACCTCGTGGACGGCGTCGCGAAGGCCGGGATGGGCGAGGCGTTCGTGGTCACGAGCGCGTCGGAGGCGCCGCCGGTCGCCGAGGCCTTCCGCCGCTACGTCTCCGCGCCGGTGCTCACCGGCATCCGGGTCACCTACGACGGCTTCGACGCGAGCGAGGTCGAGCCGCACGCCATCCCCGACCTCCTCGCCGAGCGCCCCCTCGTCGTGCAGGGCAAGTGGAAGGGCGCCGCGAAGGGCCGGATCCGCGTGTCCGGCACCACCGGCCGGGGCCGGTTCGAGCAGGTCATCGACGTCGCGCGGGCGTCGCACACGCAGGACCCGGCGCTCCGGTACCTCTGGGCCCGCACCCGCATCGGCGCGCTCTCCGACTTCTCCGGCGGCGCCGAGACCGACGCCGAGCGCGAGGAGATCACGCGGCTCGGGCTCGAGTACAACCTGCTCACCCGCCACACCTCGTTCGTCGCCGTGCTGCAGCAGGCCCGGAACCCGGGCGGGCAGGGGAAGGACGTCGACCAGCCGTCGCCGCTCCCGCAGGGCGTGAGCGCGCTCGCGGTCGGCGGCGGGGTGGTGCAGCGCGGCGACGAGCCCGGCCTCGCGCTCCTCGCGGCGCTCGCCGCGGGCTGGGCGGGTTCGCCTGGTTCCGGCGCTCCCGCGCCGCCGCCGCGAGCCGGTGAGGCGCCCGTGAAGGCGCGCACCGTCGCCGCCCTGGAGCCCCCGGAGCCCTCGCCATCGCCGGCCTCGCCGCCTGGGTGCTCAAGGCCTTCTACTCGGGCGCCTCGGCGGCGGAGCTGCGGTTCGTCCTCGCGCCCACGGCCGCGCTCGTGGAGCTCGCCGGCGGTTACCGCTTCGACTGGACGAGCGGCGGCTACCTCTCGAACGAGCTCCGCTTCCTCATCGCCCCGGCGTGCGCCGGCGTGAACTTCCTCATCGTCGCGTTCGGGTCGCTGGTGCTCGCCTTGTGCGCCCTCCTGGCCTGGGCGAGAACGCGGCGATCCTCCTCGCGTCCGCGGCCGCCGCGTATGGCGCCACGCCCTCGCGAACGCCGCCCGCATCCTGGTGGCCATCCCGCTCTGGACCCACCACATCACCTTCGCCGGCCTCGAGGGCGACCGCCTGCACGAGCTCGCGGGCATCGCCGTGTTCCTCGGCGTCCTCGTGGTGCTCCACCTCGCCGCCCACCGGCTCGCGCGCTCGCCCGTCCGGCTCGGCGCCGCCCCGCGTGCTACGCGGGCGTGATGATCGTGGCGCCGCTGCTCCGGGGCGCCCACGAGAATCCGGTGTTCGCCGCGCACGCCGCGCCGCGGCGGGGCGGTCCTCGCGGTCGCGGCGGGGGCCCGCGTCCTTCGCCGCGAGCGTCAAGGAAGCCGCCCCGGTCATGGCAGGGGAACCACCCTGCTTGTTAGATCTCTCCCGCACCCGTTGCGGAGACGATTGCGCTTGAGCGAGGAACCCCCCGCGGCCGACCCCGGTGCCGGGCCAGAGCCCGGGACCCTCTCGCGCCTCATCCGCGAGATCGCCGCCGACGGGCGCGCCCCCGAGCCGGAGGGAGGCCCCGCGCTGGCGCCGGGGCACGTCGTCGGTCGCTTCAGGCTCCTCCGGGAGGTCGGCCGCGGCGGCTTCGGGATCGTGTACGAGGCGGAGGACACGGTCCTGCCCCGCCGCGTCGCCCTGAAGGTGGTGAGGACCGGCCCGCGGTCGGCGCTCCACGGCGAGCGGCTCCTCGAGGAGGCCGACGCGGCGGCCAGCCTGTCTCATCCGAACATCGTCACCCTGCACGACCTCGGCGGCTCCGAGCACGGGCCGTACCTCGTGCTCGAGCTCCTCGAGGGCGAGGTGCTGCAGGACCTCGCGCGCGGCCCGCTGCCGCCCGCCGAGGCCGTGCGGATCGCAGCGGGCGTCGCGCGCGGCCTCGCCCACGCCCACGCCCGCGGCGTCGTCCACCGGGACCTCAAGCCGGGGAACGTCTTCCTCACCCACGACGGCGGCGTGAAGATCCTCGACTTCGGCCTGGCGCACGCCTTCGGCCTCGCCCGGGTGGACGGCGGCACGCCCGCGTACATGGCGCCGGAGCAGTGGAGCGGCGCGGCCGAGGACGGGCGCACCGACGTCTTCGCGCTGGGCGTGATGCTCTTCAGGATGCTGGTGGGTCGGCTCCCGTTTCCCGGCGACCAGAGCGGCGCCGACGCGGCGCGGGCACCCGCCCTCGAGCTTCCCGGCCTGCCCGCCCTCGGCGAGCTCGTCGCCATGATGTTGGAGTGCCGGGACCCGGGCGAACTGTCCCCGCGACGGCGCCGAGGTGCTGCGGGCGCTCGAGGTGATCGAGGCCGTGCTCCACGCCGCGGCGGTCACCCCGCCCCCGGTCTCCCTGGTCGCTGCGTCCGGGCCGCGGCGCCGGTGGCCCGCCTGGGCCGCGGCGCTCACCCTCGCGGTCGCCGCGGGCGGCTGGCTCGCGTGGCGTTCGCGGCCGGTCGAGCCTCCCGCGCCGGCGGCGCGGCCGGTGATCGTGGTCGCCGACGCGCGGAACGAGACCGGGGAGCCCGCGCTCGACGCGCTCGCCGGCCTGCTCGTCACCTCGCTCGAGCAGTCTCCGCGCGCGGTCGTCCTCACGCGGGGGCGGCTCCTCGAGCTCGCCCGCCGGACCGGGGCGCGGGAGGTCGCCCGCATGGACGAGCCGCTCGCGCGCGCCGCCGGGCGGCTCGCGGGCGCGAAGCTCGTGCTCGGCGCGTCGATCGCCCGCCGCGACGGCGCCTACGCGGTCGAGCTGCGCGGCACGGACCTCGACCGCGGACGGACGCTCTTCACCCTGCAAGAGTCGGCGCCGGATCGGGGGGCGCTGCTCCCCGCGATCGACCGGCTCTCCGACGCCGTGCGCCGCACGCTGGGCGAGCCGGCCGCCGAGATCCAGGCATCGCGCGTCGCGCTCGACCGCACCGTGACCCGGAGCCTCGACGTCTACCGCCGGTACGCGCTCGCCCGCGACCACGCGCGCTCGTTCCGCTTCGCCGAGGCGGCCGGCGAGCTCGCCCAGGCCCTCGAGCAGGACCCCGCGTTCGCGCTGGCGCACGTCGAGCTCGTGCGGATCGCCTCCACCGGCACGCTGTTGACGGAGGCCGACCGGAAGGAGCACCTCGCCCGCGCGCGGGCCCTCGAGGGCCGGCTGCCCGAGCGAGGCGCCGCCTCGTGCTGGCGTGGGCGGCGCGCGACGAGGGGCGGACGGCCGAGGCGGTGGAGGCGTTCCGCGCGCTCGCGGGGGACTTCCCCGAGGAGGTGGAGCCCGCGCTCGAGGGCGGGCTCGTGCTCCTCGAGGCCGACCGGTTCGAGGAGGCGGCCGCGCTGCTCGAGCGGGCGCTGGCGCTCGAGCCGGCGAACGAGATCGCCGGGGTGCCCGCGGTGCGGGCGAACGCCTGGGCCGACCACCCGGAGCGGGCTCGGCGGCGGCGCGCCGCGCGCGAGAGATCGCGCCCGCCGGCGCACGGGGCGGTCGTGGAGGCGCAGGCGCTCCAGGCCGCGGGGCGGTCTTCGCGGACGCAGTGAAGGCGGCCGAGGGCTCCAGGGCGGCGAGATCGGGGCTCTCGCTGCTCGTCTCCGCCTCGATGCGGGCCGGCGACTTCGCGCGGGTGGAGGCGGAGGCAGCCCGGCTCCTCGCCTCCGGCGCGCCCGGAGGATCACGCCCGGGCCCGCTGGTGGCTCGCCTGCGCGAACGCGTGGCGCGGGCGGCGGCGGGCCGCGCTCGCCGAGCTCGCGGCGCCGCTCGTCGACTCCGGCTACGCCGCGTTCGACCGGCTGGAGCGCGTCGCGCTGATCGCCGGCCTCGACGCGCCGCGGCCGCTCGACGCGGCTGCGCGGCAGCTCCTCCAGGCGGACCCGGCCATGGCCTCAACGCTCTCCGCCGACGTGGCCGGCGCGGGCGCGGCCGCGGTCGCGCGGAGGCTCGCCGGCCGGCTCGCGCCGGGCGGTGCGCCGGCCGAGCTCTACCAGGCCGTCGCCGGCTGGCGGGAGCGGCACGCGCCCGAGGACCTCGAGACCCTGCGCCGCGTCGCCTGGTCGAGCGCCCACGGCGCCGAGCTCGCGCCGCTCGCGCTCGGCGAGGCGCTCGTCGAGGCCGGCCGCTGGGACGAGGCGGCCGAGGTGCTGGCGCGCTTCGGCCGCCGGGACGGCGCCTCGCGCTTCCTCGCCTGGGCGCGCCCCCGCGGCGAGCTCGCGCTCGCGCGGGCGGAGCTCGAGCGCGGGCGCACGGCGGAGGCGCGCGCGCTCCTCGATCGGCTCGAGGGGCTCTGGGCGGAGGCCGACGCCGACTGGAAGGGCCTCACCGCGCTGCGCGAGCTGCGCGCCCGGGCGGGGCGCTGAGCGGCGGCCCAGACGATCTCACACGTATCTAGGACGCCACGTGATGGATCGTCTTGACGGGACGGCCTATCAAGGGAGCAGCGAACACGCCGCGGGCCCCACTCGCCGCGGCGCCTCCCCGAGACGAAGAAGGAGACTCCATGAAGCCCACGAAGACCGTCCTGATCACCGGCTGCTCCTCCGGCTACGGCGCCGCGACCGCCCGCCACTTCCACGAGCAGGGGTGGAACGTCGTCGCGACCATGCGCACCCCCCGGCTCGGCGAGCTTCCGAGCTCCGAGCGGCTCCGGGTGCTGGCGCTCGACGTCACGAAGCCGGAGAGCATCGCGGCGGCGATCGAGGCCGCTGGCCCGGTCGACGTGGTCGTCAACAACGCCGGCATCGGCGTCGTCGGCGCGTTCGAGGCGACGCCGATGGCGACGGTGCGCGAGGTCTTCGAGACGAACACCTTCGGGGTCATGGCCGTGCTCCAGGCGGTCGTGCCGCGCTTTCGCGAACGCCGGGCGGGCGTGATCGTGAACGTGACCTCGAGCGTGACGCTCGCGCCGATGCCGCTGGCGGCCGTGTACACGGCGAGCAAGGTCGCCATCGAGGGCTTCACCGCGTCGCTCGCCCACGAGCTCGGCGCCTTCGACGTGCGGGTGAAGCTCGTCGAGCCCGGCTACGGCCCGAGCACGCGGTTCACCGCGAACGGCAGCGGCCGCATGCAGGGGTTGATCCCGGAGGCCTACGCGCCGTTCGCACAACCCATCTTCGCGGCCTATGCGCGGCCGGCGCTGACGACGACGGAGTACGACGTGGCCGAGGCGGTGTGGCGCGCCGCCACCGACGTGTCGGGGACGCTCCGCTTCCCCGCCGGCCCCGACGCGGTGGCGCTGGCGAACGCGGCCGCGGGGCTCCGGACGCCGTGAGCCGCTCCGCCGACGTGGAGGACCGGTCCTCCCGCGAGCCGGCGAAGGGCCCGGACGGCACCTCGGATCCGCTCGCCGCCGTCATCGCGCTCCTGCGGCCCCGCACCGTCCTCCCCAAGCTGATCAGCGGCGCGGGGCAGTGGAGCGTGCGGTACGCCGCGCACGAGGAGCCCGGGTTCTGCATCATGCTCGAGGGGACCTGCCTCCTCGACGTCGAGGGCGTCGGGGAGGTGTGGCTCGAGGAGGGCGACTTCGTGCTCCTGCCCTCGACCCCGAGCTTCACGAGGTCGAGCGGCCGCGGGGTGAAGCCGAGGAGCGCGACCCCCGCGGCCGGCGTGGCGCTACGGCACGGCACGCAGTCCGGCCCGCCCACGATGCGGCAGCTCGGCGGCTACTTCCACGTGGAGCGCGCGAACGCGCGCCTGCTCGAGAGGTTCCTGCCCGCGATGATCCTCGTCCGGCGGGACGAGCCGGGGGCGGCGCGCCTGCGGCAGCTCGTGGAGCTCATCGGCGAGGAGGCGACGGCGCGCCGCGCCGGGCGCGAGCTCATCCTCGAGCGCCTCGTCGAGGTCCTCCTCGTGGAAGCGCTGCGCGTTCGGCCCGCGGAGGCGACGGGCCAGGAGCAGGGGCTGCTGGCAGGCCTCGCCGACCCCGGGATCGCACGTGCCCTGCGCCGGCTGCACGCCGACGTCGCACACCGCTGGACGGTGGCCGAGCTCGGCCGCGCGGCGGGCATGTCGCGCGCCGTGTTCGCCGAGCGGTTCACGCGAACCGTAGGCATGCCGCCGATGGAGTACCTCCTCGAGTGGCGCATCGCGGTCGCGAAGGACGTCCTCCGGCGCGAGCGGGTGGCGCTCGCGGAGGTGGCCGAGCGGATCGGCTACCAGTCCGCGAGCGCGTTCAGCGTCGCCTTCTCCCGCCACGCTGGATGCTCACCGAGCGGTTTCGCGCGGTCGATGCGGGTGTGACGCCGAGAGGGCGGCGGGGCGCGGAAGGGTGAGCGGGCGCCGGGCCGAGCACGACGGCGTGCAGGAGCCCGCGGTCCGGGCCCGCGGTGCCGAGCGCCGCCTCGGCCACCGTGTCGGAGAAGGCGCCGGTGGGCGTGGCGGCGAGGCCGAGATCGCAGGCGGTGACGAGGAGGTTCTGGGCGATGTGCCCGGCCTCGACGAGCACCACCCGGTAGCCCGCCGGGTCGCGGTACTTCCAGCTCGAGCGCGCGTACGTCGCGACGAGGAAGATCACCGCTGCGGCGCCGTCGGTCCACGCCTGGCCGCCGAGGAGCCGGCTCGGCGCGGTAGGTGCGCCCTCGGAGACGAGGTCGAGCGAGCGGGTGACGCCGCAGTACCGGTAGACGCCGGGCGGGAGCCCGTCGACCCGCCGCGCGTAGAGGTAGCCGTCGATGGGGTTGCGGGCCCCGCCCGACGGCACGAGCTTCAGGGGGACCAGGCCCTGCACGCGGTCGCGCCGCAGCTCGCGGACGCCGAGGCCGGCGAAGAGCACGTCGGAGAGGTCGGCCCGGGCGATCGGCCCCGCGCCGAACGCGCGGGTGCTGCGCCGGCGCAGGAGGTGGCGGAGGACGCCCGCCCGCACGCGCGGCGCCGGGAGGGCGGTGGCGTGCCGGGGCGGCGGCGGCAACAGCGGCGGCGACGGCGTGCGCCGCGCGCGCGCCGCCATGATCTCGAGCGCCTCCTCGTCGGTGGTGTACGGGAGGTCCCGGGAGCGCCGGCTCACGGCGCCCGCGTACGGCCCCCAGCGCCAGGTCCGGGCGAACCGCGCGTCGCGGACCGCGAGGAGGGACCGCTCCTCGAGGAGGATCCCGGCCGACACGAGCCGGCCGAGCGTCCGCACGGGCGCGGCGTCGCCCGCCGCCGCGAGCCGGCGGAGGACCTCGTCCCTCGCCGTCCAGTCGCGGAGCGAACCCGCCACGTCCACCGCGGCGCCGGGCACGGTCGTGCCCGGGCCGGCCAGGTAGTTCTCGAGGAAGAGTGCGCCCTGCGAGAGATGACCCACGGCCGCGCGGGCGACGCGGACCCGTGGGGCCGTGGGCGCGCTCATCGCCGCTCCGCCACGGCCCGCGGGGCGCTCTTCCGGGCCTCGAGCGTGTGCCGCTCCGTGGCCTCCGCCTCCGGGTAGGCCCGGGTGAAAGGGTAGACGAGCAGGCAGAACGGGACGTCGGACTTCTGCTCCGGCGACGGCGCGGGCCCGAAGATCGCGAAGACGAGCCCGAACATCCGCTGGTACACCTCGACGAGGGCGTCGAGGTCGCGCACCTCGTCCCGCGAGGGCTCGGCGAGCGCGCGGATCTCCGACCCGAGCCGCTGGAACGGCTCGACGAGGTGGAGCTCGATCCACGCCCTGCGCTGCGCCGGCGTCAGCCCCTCGAGCTCCTCCCTGCGATGCGAGAAGTAGGCCCGCGCGAGCCGCGCGAGCGTCTCCAGGTCCTTCCGGGTCGGCTGTGCCATTCGTTCCTCCGCTCGGAAGCGGCCCCGTCACGGAATGTGACGCGGGCCGCTCCGGAGCAGGGACCGCGCCGACCGGAGATTCCGACGGCGCTCCCGAGGGACTGTCCCGATCAGCCGCGCTCGAGCCGGGCGGTCGCCGCGCCGCCCCGCTCGCCCGCCGCCCCTCAGTCAGCGGCCGCGATCGGCAGCGGACAGGTCGATGGCCCGCCGACGCAGTAGGGCCGCATCATCTCGTTGTCCTCGTGCTCGAGGATGTGGCAGTGCCAGACGTACAGACCTGGGATGTCGAACGTGGCGGCCACGCGGGTGACCTCGCCCGGGTAGGCGATGACGGTGTCCTTGTATCCCGACTCCCACGCCTCCGGTCCGCGGCGGTCGCCCGTGAACGTCGCGGGCTGGGTCGCGATGCCCTCCCCGTCCACGCCGAGCCGCTCGCGCTCGAGCACCTTGAAGCGCACGAGGTGGAGGTGGATCGGGTGGGCGTCGGCGGTGAAGTTCACGATCTCCCAGGTCTCGGTGGCGCCGAGGGCGGGGTTCTCGGTGACAGGCGCGGCCCACATGAGCGGGACGCTCGTCCCGTCGGGCCGGAGCGTCCCGAGGAGCGCAGCGGTCGGACCGAAGGGAACGAGGGTACCTCCCGCGGCCGCACAGGCGGCGGGGTCGTTCGCCGTGCCTTGACCGAGGATGAAGTCGTCGTCAGGGCCGAGGCAGGCGAGCTGACTCATCGACATCTCCTCGTTGAGCGTCACCCGGCGGACCCGCGAGGACGGCGGCAAGGGGCCCTCGGCGGGCAGCGTGGCCGGCACGCGGCTCAGCTCGGGGAAGAGCGGGGCCACGATGTCGAACGCCATGACCTGGCCGGTCGTGGCAGGGTCGGCGGGAGCAAAATCACACGGCGAGGTCGGCTCCGTGCACGGCTCGCCACCGCCGAACGGCTCGTCGGGGCCCACGTTCTGCAGAACGATCCGGTCGCCCGGGCGGAGGGACGAGAAGTCCACGACGACGTCGGCGCGCTCCGCCGGGCCGAGCAGGAGGCGGCGCTGAGCGACCGGCGCGGGCAGGAAGCCCTGGTCGGCACCGACCTGCTGGAACGCGAGCGCCTCCCCCTCGAAGCGGAGGATGAGGAAGCGCGCGTCCGACCCGTTGAGGAAGCGGAGGCGATACCGGCGCGGCTCGACCGAGAGGGTGGGCCAGGTCCGGCCGTTCACCACCATCGCGTTGCCGAAGAACTCGGGATTCCAGATCGGCGCCACGTCCGAGCCGTTCATGGGCGAGAACTCGATGCCTGCCGAGGCGAGGCTGCCGGTCGGGAGCCCCTCGAAGAAGTCCCGATCCGACGGGTAGAAGAGCGAGCCGTCCTCGTTGAAGGTGCGATCCTGGATGACGATGGGAATCTCGTGTACCAGGCGGCGGACCAGCGGGTTGCCGTTCGGGTCGAGCCCGGGGAGCGGCGGCGGGCCGGGCAGGCGGAGCGTCGCGTTACGGGGCTCGCGGACCATGTAGAAGCCCGCGGGCCCCGCGTACACGTTGGCGCGCGTCATCCCGAGCGCGTGGTCGTGGTACCAGAGCGTGGTCTCGGGCTGGTCGTTCCGGTACTGGAAGGTCGCGGCGCCGTCCTCCGTCGCCGCTCTGGCGATCTGTCCGAAGCGCGAGCCATGGCGCGCGT
This sequence comes from Anaeromyxobacter sp., assembly GCA_046351695.1. Lineage (GTDB taxonomy): Bacteria > Myxococcota > Myxococcia > Myxococcales > Anaeromyxobacteraceae > Anaeromyxobacter. Next base: position 155,477 of record JAXLYA010000012.1, read on the forward strand.
AGCCGGAGAGGTTGCCGGCCGACGGGAGCCACCAGGCCTCCGGATACCCGTCGCTCTCGGGGGTGACGTGGGCGCCGTGAACGTGGGTCACCATCGGCACGGGCCCGTCGTAGGAGGTCTGCGGCGGAGCGGCGGGCCGGCAGTCGGTGCGCACCGTGCCGTCCATGCAGGGCAACCGGGCGGGGTTCGCCCAGTGGAGGCTCTGGTCCACCGGGAGGAGGTGCGGAAGGAAGTTCCCCGCGGCGTCCACGAGCCCGTTCACCCACTTCACGCGCACCGGCTGGTTGCGGAGGGTCTCGATCGTGAAGGCGGGGTAGTTGCGCGTCTCGGGCCTGCCGACCGCGCCGTAGCTCCACACCGTGGTCGCCGGCATCCCCGCGGGAAGGATCTGCTGCTCGAACTGGACGAGCTCGATCTCGTAGTAGGGCACGAACCGGCGGGCGGACGGATCCCAGCGCAGCCCCTTCACGGGCATCACCGGTGGGATGACGAGCGGCTCGACGAACTTCGGGATGGCGCCCCCCGGCAAGGGAAGGGCGCGGGTGGTGTGTGGCGCCGCCGCGGCAATGGCGAGCGCGAGCGCCGCGACGCGTCGCGGCCGAGTGAACTGGATCATCGATGTCCCCCTGAGGACCCGGTGGCTCCTGGAGCGGAGGTGGTCCCCTCGAGGGGAAGGCTGTTCCTCGCGGGCCGATTCGGCAACCTCCGACCCGTCGAACCGTGACGGGCGTCACGTTCCGTCACTTCGCTGTCAGTGACTACGAAAACACCCGGATGGGCGGGCCGGTTCGCCCCACCCCATGGTGGTCGGCCGAAGGCGAGACCGCTGCCGCGGGCGAAGGTCGAACGGGGGGATCGCCGGCTGGAGCGACGTCCCCGTGATGTCCGTCACCCCGCGACCCGGTCGTGCCCCGGCCAGGCGGCCGGGGAGAGCTACCGTCGAGGGAGCGGACGACGGGACCGAAAGCGGCCGCGGGAGGGCATCCATGAGCTGCAACGTGACGAGCAGGGAGGATGGCGTCGTGGTGACGGTGACGGGGTCGTTCGCCACCCCGGACGCGAACTTCGTGGAATCCCTGCTGGATGTCGAGCCGCCCGTGGCGTGCATCGTTGTCGACCTCACCGGGGCCGGCGACCGGACCCCGCTGGCGCTGTGGCTCCTGGCGCTGCAGGTGAGGAGGGCGGCCGACCGCTGCCGGGCCATCGGATTCACGGAAGGTGATGTCAGCTTCCTGCGGGGGCTCGGGTGCGAATCGGTCGTCCTCGCCGCCTCGTCGCGGTCCATCACCGACCCCGGTTCGTGATGGACCGCGTGCGGAGGCTCCACCCGGGGCCAGGTTCGGGCAGACTCGCTTGGGGTCCTCCTCCAGCCGTGGGAGGATGGCTCATGGTCGTGACCTTGCCCCGAGGCGGCGACCGTCGAGACGATCCGCGGGCCGCGGTCGACGACCTCCTGAACTCGGCGTTCTTCCTGGGGCTCCCGCGCGCAGAGCTGAAGCGGATGGCGGCGCGGTCCGAGCTGAAGGTGTTCACCCGCGGCCAGCCGCTCTGGCGGGAAGGGGACCCTTCGACCCACATCGCGCTCGTCCTCACCGGGAAGCTGAAGTCGATCGTCGGGCAAGGCCGGAGGCAGGTCATCCTCGACGTGTCGATTCGAGGCGACGTCCTCGGGGACGTGGCCTTCGCGCTGAGGGCGCCCCTGCAGTCCACGGTCGTCGCGATGACCCGGGCGAAGGTGCTGCTCGTCCCCACCGACGTCGTCAGGGCCGCCTTCGACGCCGAGCCCCGCGCGCTCGGGTCCGCGATGTTCTCCCTCGCGCGGCGGGTCCAGCGCCTCGGACGGCTCGTCGCGGGGCTGTCGGCCGGCAGCGTCACCCGTCGCCTCGCGGCCGTCCTCCTCGAGCTCGCCGAGAGGTCCGGCGGCCCCTTCCCCGGCGGGATCCTCGTGCCCGTCCGTCCGCGCCGGAGCGAGCTCGCGTCCCTCGCGGCCACGAGCGCCGAGTCGGTGAGCCGTCAGCTCGCCGGCTGGCGTCGAGGAGGCGTCCTCGTCACCCAGCCGGCGGGGTTCGTGGTGCCCGATCTCGAGCTGCTCCGGCGAATCGCGGCGGGGTCGGATGCGTCGGCCCCGAGGGCGGCCGCGAGCATCAAGGGCGCGCCGCGCGGGTCCCGCTAGGCGTCGCGGGGCTACCGCACCGTCTTCACGATCTCCGCGTACACCTCGAGCGTCCGGTCCACGTCGGCGTCCGTGTGCGAGTAGCAGAGGAACCACGGCTCGCGCGGGTCGTAGTCGGGCATCACGCCGCGCTCCATGGCGGCCTCGGCGAGGCGGAGCAGGCGCTCGCGGTCGGAGACCGCCCAGTCGCGCTGGCAGGTGACCTTGTCGACCCCGAGGGAGAACGAGAACATCCCGGGGTAGCCGGTGAGCACCGCCTTGATGTCGTTCTCCCGGAAGATCCCGGCGAGCCCGTCCATGAGCCGCTTGCCGCGCTTCTCGATGGTCTCGATGACGGGCTCGTCCTTGAGGATCTTGAGCGTCGCCCACGCCGCCGCGATGCCGGGCTTGTTGTTCGTGTACGTCCCGCCCTGCGAGACGCCGTGGCCGATGATCTCCATGATCTCGCGCTTCCCGCCGAACGCGGCCACGGGGTAGCCGTTGCCGAGCGCCTTCGCGTAGGTCGCGAGGTCGGGGCGGATGCCGTAGTACTCCTGCGCGCCGCCGCGGGCGATGCGGAAGCCGGTCTTCACCTCGTCGAGGATGAAGAGCGCGCCGTGCTCGGTGGTGCGCTTGCGGATGAGATCGAGGAACCCGGGCGCCGGGTTGATGGCGGCGCAGTTGCCCTGGCAGGGCTCGGTGATGACCGCGGCGAGGCGGTCGCCGTGGGACTTCATCACCCGCTCGAAGCCCTCCACGTCGTTGAACGCGAGCGTGATGAGGTTCTCGCCGAACTGACGCGGTATGCCGGAGGAGGCCGGGATCGGGATCGGCGAGCGGCGGTTGCCGTAGGCCTCGACCGGCGCGTAGGTGCTCCAGAGCGTGTGGTCGTGGAAGCCGTGGTAGTTGCCCTCGAACTTGAGGAGGAGATCGCGCCCCGTGTACGCGCGCGCCACGCGGATGGCGTGCATGGTCGCCTCGGTGCCGGAGCAGGCCATCCGGACCATCTCCACGGCCGGGCACATCGCGACGATCAGCTCGGCGACCTCGAGCTCGAGCTCGCCGGTCATCGCGAAGAGGACGCCGTTGCGGATCTCGCTCGCGACCTTGTCGTCGACCGCGTCGTAGGCGTGGCCGAGGATGATCGGGCCGAACGCGAGGCGGTAGTCGATGAACTCGTTTCCGCCGACGTCCCAGAGCCGCGCGCCCTTCGCCTTCTTCACGTAGGGCGTGAGGCCCTCGCCCCAGAAGCGGAAGTTGGAGTTCACGCCCAGGGGCAGGACCTTCTGGGCGCGCTTCTGGACCTCCTGGTTCTTCGACCAGTTCTTCATGCGGAACGCTCCGGGTTGGGGGACGGGACGGGGTCGGGACCCTCGGCGCGCGAGAGCGCGAGGACCGCGGCGACGACGAGGACGGCGCCGGCCCACTGGGCCGGCACGAGGCGCTCACCCAGGACCACGGCGGCGCCGGCGACGCCGAAGACCGGGATGAGCGCGAGGAAGACGGCGGCGCGGCTCGCGGGCACGTGCTTCAGCCCCTTGAGCCAGAACCAGAAGGCCATCGCGTACTGGATGACGCCGGTGAGCGCGAGCGCGCCGAGCGTGCTCCAGGAGAGCGGCACGTCCGCGGCGGCGGCCCAGCCGGCGTTCCGGGCGACGAGCCAGAGCAGCGCGGCGACGACGAGGCCGCCGGTCTGCTGGATGGTCGCGAGGGGGAGCGCGTCGAAGTCGCCGACGATCCGCCGCGAGATGACGACGTAGACCGCGGCGATGAAGGTCGAGAGGACCATCAGGAGGTCCCCTGCGAGCGACCCGCCCGCGAGGCCCTGGAGGTCCGGCAGCATGAGGAGCCCCACGCCGAGGCCGGCGAGCGCTGCGAACCCGAGCGCGAGGAGCCCCATCCGCTCGCGCAGGAACAAGGCCGCGAGGAGCACGATCATCGGCGTCTCGGTGGCGCCGATGATCGCCGCGGTCGACGCCGTCGTGAGCTGCAGGCCGAGGAGGCCCACCGCGTAGGCCATCCCGGGCTCCAGGAACCCGCTCGCGACCGCCGCGATCGTCGTGCGGCCCATCGGGAGGCGCGCGCGGGTGACCGCGACCGCGGTCCACAGGAACGCGACCGAGCCCGCCACCTGCACGAGGAGCGCCGTGAACGGCGGAGCGCCCTCGAGGAGCCCCTTCGTCGCGACGATCGCGAGCCCCCAGCAGGCGGCCGAGAGCGTGAACGAGAGGGCGGCCCACGGGGCGATCACGGTGTCCTCGGGGCCGGTCGCCTAGAACGACGGCGGCGTGCAGGCGCTGACGATCTCGCAGACCTCGGGGCCGAGGTTGCGGAAGCGGTGGGGGATGTTGCTCTGGAAGGAGTAGGCGTCGCCGGCGCGGAGGATGCGCGTCGCCATGCCCACGGTGAGCTCGATCTCGCCGCGGACCACGACGCCGCCCTCCTCGCCCTCGTGCCGGAACATGCCCTCGCCGGTGTCGGCGCCGGGCTGCAGGCGCTCGTGGAGGATCTGGAGCGGCTTTCCCTGGAGGCTCTTCCCGACCTGGCGGTAGCTGATGAGCCCGCCCGCGAGCTCCACGAGCTCGTCGGCACGGAAGAAGATGGCCGGCGCGGCCTCCTCGCCGGTGGCGAAGAACTCGGAGAGGGAGAGCGGGAAGACGTCGAGGATCTTCTTCAGCGTGGAGACCGACGGGCTCGAGCGGTTCTTCTCGATGAGCGAGATCATCCCGTTCGTCACGCCGGCCTTCGTGGCGAGCGCGCGCTGGGAGAGCCCGAACCGCTCCCGCAGCGTGCGCAGCCGCTCGCCCATGTCGAAGGCGGGCTTCGCGGGGGCCTTTGCATGCGCCCCCGTGCGGCCTGAGCCCTGAGCCTGTCGAAGGGTCGAAGGGCGTCGAGCATGGACGGCGTTCGAAATACTCATCGTCGCTCCACTCTACTTGACGTCTTGCGGGGTTCCCAGCCTGCAATGACTGCCAGTTGGGGCAGGTCGCACGGTCCGCCCATTCAACACTTGCTCAGTATACTAAACACCGCTACGGTCGGTCGACCCCACCCCATCGTCTCAGGGAGCACCGCATGGCAGCCGGAACCACGCTCGGACACCTCATCGGCGGAAAGGCCGTCGCCGGCGCGAGCGGGCGCACCGCCGACGTCTTCGACCCGGCCACGGGCAAGGTCACGAAGCGGGTCTCGCTCGCGAGCCGCGCCGAGGTCGACCTTGCCGTCGCCGCCGCGGCCGCCGCCTTCCCGGCCTGGGCGGCCACCCCCGCCGCCCGCCGCGCTCGGGTCATGTTCAAGTTCAAGCAGCTCATCGAGGCGCACGCCGACGAGCTCGCCCGCATCATCACGAGCGAGCACGGCAAGGTGCTCTCCGACGCCCACGGCTCGCTCGGCCGCGGCCTCGAGAACGTCGAGTTCGCGACCGGCATCCCGGAGCTGCAGAAGGGCGAGTTCTCCGAGTCGGTCGGCGGTGGCGTCGACAGCTACACGCTCCGCCAGCCGCTCGGCGTCTGCGTCGGCATCACGCCGTTCAACTTCCCGGCGATGGTGCCGCTCTGGATGTTCCCGCTCGCGGTCGCGACCGGGAACACCTTCGTCCTCAAGCCCTCCGAGCGCGACCCCTCCTGCGGCTACCGGCTCGCCGAGCTCGCCCACGAGGCCGGCCTGCCGCCCGGCGTCCTCAACGTCGTGAACGGCGACAAGGAGGCCGTCGAGGCGCTCGTCACGCACCCGGGCGTCGCCGCGGTCTCCTTCGTCGGCTCGACGCCCATCGCCGAGTGGGTCCACCGGACCGCGAGCCAGCACGGGAAGCGTGTCCAGGCCCTCGGCGGCGCGAAGAACCACGCGGTCGTCATGCCCGACGCCGACCTCGACCAGGCCGCCGACGCGCTCATGGGCGCCGCCTACGGCTCCGCCGGCGAGCGGTGCATGGCCATCTCGGTGGGCGTCGCGGTCGGTGACGCCGTCGGAGACGCGCTCGTCGCGAAGCTGAAGGAGCGGCTCGCGAAGCTCAAGGTCGCGCCCGGCACGGACCCCAAGGCGGAGATGGGCCCGCTCGTCACGAAGGAGCACCTCGCGAAGGTGACGGGCTACGTCGAGGCGGGCGTGAAGGAGGGCGCGTCGCTCGTCGTGGACGGCCGCGGCCAGAAGGTGCCCGGCGGCGAGGAGGGCTACTTCCTCGGCGGCTGCCTCTTCGACCGCGTGAAGCCCGGCATGAAGATCTACCGCGAGGAGATCTTCGGCCCGGTGCTCTCCATCGTCCGCGTCCCGAACGTCGACGAGGCGCTCTCGCTCGTGAACGCCCACGAGTTCGGCAACGGCACCGCCATCTTCACGCGCGACGGCGGCGTCGCCCGCGAGTTCGTACAACGCGTGCAGGCCGGCATGGTGGGCGTGAACGTGCCCATCCCCGTGCCCGTCGGCTTCCACAGCTTCGGCGGCTGGAAGCGCTCGCTCTTCGGCGACCACGCCATCTACGGCGCCGAGGGCGTGCACTTCTACACGAAGCTCAAGACCGTCACCCAGCGCTGGCCGACCGGCGAGTCGCGCGGGCCCGAGTTCGTCTTCACCCAGCGGTAGTTTCCAACTCCGCTCATCCTGAGCGTAGGCCTGCCGCAGGCAGGCCGAAGTCGAAGGAAGGGATTCATGTCGAAGCCCATGACCGGCGAGGAGATCGTCGCCCTCACGAAGAAGCACACCCTCTTCGAGTGGTCGGCCCAGTCGAAGGTCGACCCCATCCCGGTGGCGCGCGCCGACGGGATCTACTTCTACACGCCCGAGGGGAAGCGCTTCATCGACTTCAACTCGCAGCTCATGTCGGTGAACGCCGGCCACGGCGAGAAGCGCATCGTGGACGCCATCCACCGGCAGCTCTCGACGCTCGACTACGCGAACCCGTTCATGGCGACCGAGCCACGGGCGCGCCTCGGCGAGAAGCTCGCCCAGCTCTGCCCGGGCGACCTCGACGTCTTCTTCTTCACGAACGGCGGCGCCGAGGCGAACGAGAACGCCATCAAGCTCGCCCGCCAGTACACCGGCCGCCACAAGATCATGGCGCGCTACCGCTCGTACCACGGCGCCACCGCCGGCGCGGTCGCGCTCACCGGCGACCCGCGCCGCTGGGCCGCCGAGCCGGGCATGCCGGGCGTCGTCCGCGTGATGGACCCGTACCACGGCATCCAGCGCGGCTGGGACGACGTGCCCCGCGCGCTCGCCAACCTCGAGGAGACCATCCAGCTCGAGGGGCCGAACCACATCGCGGCCTTCATCCTCGAGACCGTCACCGGCACGAACGGCATCCTCGTGCCGCCGGACGGCTACCTCCAGGGCGTGCGGGAGCTCTGCACGAAGTACGGCATCCTCATGATCGCCGACGAGGTGATGGCCGGCTTCGGCCGCACCGGCGAGTGGTTCGCGGTGAACCACTGGGGCGTCGTGCCGGACATGATCACGATGGCGAAGGGGCTGACCTCGTCGTACGTGCCGCTCGGCGCGGTCGGCATGCGCCGGCAGATCGCCGACGCGTTCAAGGACAAGGTCTTCTACGGCGGCCTCACCTACAACAGCCACCCGGTCGGCTGCGCCGCCGCGCTCGCCGCGATCCAGGTGTACGAGGAGGACCGGCTCGTCGAGCGCGCCCGCGAGACCGGCAAGGTGATGAGGTCGCTCCTCGAGGGGCTCGCCGCGAAGCACCCGTCGGTCGGCGCCGTCCGCTCGATCGGCCTCTTCGGCATCGTCGAGCTCGTCCGGGACCGCAAGACGCTCGAGCCCATGGCGCCCTTCAACGGCACCTCCGAGGAGATGGCCGCGCTCGGCCGGTTCTTCCGCGAGCAGGGGCTCTACACGATGGTGCGGTGGAACAGCTTCTACACGAACCCGCCGCTCACCATCACGGAAGCCCAGCTTCGGGAGGCGTTCGGCATCATCGACCGCGGCCTCGAGCTCACCGACAAGGCCGTCCGGGGCTAGCAGGCACCGCGAGGAGGCGCGAAGCCCATGGTCGACTCGAAGTGGCTCAACCTCATCGACGGGAAGCGCGTCCACGCCCGCTCGGGCAAGACCTTCCCCGTCTTCGATCCCTCGACCGAGGAGATCATCGCGCGGGTGCCGGACTGCGGCCCCGAGGACGTCGACGCCGCCGTGCAGGCCGCCCGCCGCGCGTTCGACGAGGGCCCCTGGCCGCGCACGACCGCCCAGGAGCGAGGCCGCGTGCTCTTCCGGCTCGCCGAGCGCGTGCGGAAGGAGCACGCACTCCTCTCCGAGCTCGAGGCGCGCAACAACGGGAAGCCCATCGTCGAGGCGGAGCTGGACATCACCGACGTCGCGACCTGCCTCGAGTACTACGGCGGGCTCGCGACGAAGTCCTCCGGCGCCGTGAACCCGGTGCCGGACGACGCGCTCTCGCTCACGCTGAAGGAGCCCGTCGGCGTCGCGGGGCAGATCATCCCCTGGAACTACCCGCTCCTCATGGCGGTCTGGAAGCTCGCCCCGGCGCTCGCCGCCGGCTGCACCTGCGTGCTCAAGCCCGCCGAGCAGACGCCGCTCACCGCGCTCCTCTTCGCGGACTGGCTCGAGGACGCGGGGCTCCCGCCCGGCGCGGTGAACATCCTCACCGGCTTCGGCGAGACCTGCGGAGCGCCCATCGTCGCGCACCCCGGCGTCGACAAGATCGCCTTCACCGGCTCCGAGGCGGTCGGGAAGCTCATCGCCCGCGCCGGCGCCGACACGCTGAAGCGGGTGACGCTCGAGCTCGGGGGGAAGTCGCCGAACGTCTTCTTCGCCGACGCCGACTTCGAGGCCGCCATCGACGGCGCGCTCTTCGGCATCTTCTTCAACCAGGGCGAGATCTGCTCGGCCGGCAGCCGCATCCTGGTGCAGCGCTCGATCTACCCGAAGTTCGTGGAGGCGCTCGTCGAGAAGGCGAAGCGCATCAAGCTCGGCCCGCCGCTCGACCGCGCCACGAAGATGGGCCCGCTCGTCTCGAAGGAGCAGCACGAGCGCGTGCTCGGGTACCTCGAGGTCGGCAAGCAGGAGGCGAAGCTCGCGCTCGGCGGCGGGAAGCCCCGCGGCTTCGACCGCGGCTGGTGGGTCGAGCCGACGATCTTCGTCGACGTGCCCGAGCAGGCGCGCATCGCCCGGGAGGAGATCTTCGGACCGGTCGCCGCCGTGATGCCCTTCGAGGACGAGGCCGACGCGATCCGCCAGGCCAACGACACCGTCTACGGCCTCGCCGCCGCGGTCTGGACCCGCGACCTCAACCGCGCGATGCGCACGGTGAAGGCGATCCGCGCCGGCATCGTGTGGGTGAACCACATGCAGCCGACGTACGTCGAGGCGCCCTGGGGCGGCTACAAGCGCTCCGGCTACGGGCGCGAGCTCGGCCACATGGGCCTCGAGGAGTACCTCGAGACGAAGCAGGTCCACATCAACCTGAGCGAGAAGCCGATCGGCTGGTATTGTCCATGCGCCCCATCGAAGAAGCCTGCTACTGGCTCGCCGCGCTCCCGAAGCACGAGCCCCGCCCGCTCACCGCGCCCGCCACGCACGACCTCGTCGTGCTCGGTGCTGGCCTCACCGGCCTGTGGACGGCGATCTTCCTGAAGGAGCTCGACCCGAAGCGCGACGTCGCGGTGGTGGAGCAGGGCATCGCGGCCTACGGCGCGAGCGGCCGGAACGCCGGCATGCTCGCCGAGACCATCGACCACACGCATGGCCTCGCCATCCAGCACTTCGGCGCGGCCGAGGCGAGGCGGCTCGCGGCGCTCGGCGAGGAGAACGCGAAGGAGCTCACCGACTTCATCCGCACGCGGAGCATCGCCTGCGACTGGGAGCCCTCCGGCCGCTTCATGGCGTCGTTCACGCCGGCGCACCTCGAGGAGGCGCGGCGGAACGTCGACATCGCGGAGTCGCTCGGCATCCAAACGCACCGGCTGCTCTCGAAGGAGGAGATGCAGGCGGAGGTGCACTCGCCGCGCTACCTCGGCGGCCTCGAGGTGAAGGGCGGCGGCATCATGGACCCGGCCCGCTTCACCGACGGCCTCCGGAAGGAGGCCGAGCGGCTCGGCGTGCGCGTCTACGAGCGCACGAAGGTGACCGCGGTCGAGGAGGACGGCGCCGGCGTGCGCATCTCCGCGAACGGCGCCGCGATCCGCGCGCGCCGTGCGATCCTCGCGACGAGCGCGTACACGCACCACCTCGTGCCGGCGGTGCGCCACCGCTTCATCCCGCTCTACGACTACATCCTCGTCTCGGAGCCCCTCACGAAGGCGCAGTGGGAGGCGATCGGCTGGAAGGGCCGCCAGGGCATCACCGACGGCCGCACCTTCTTCAACTACTACCGCCCCACCGCCGACGGCCGAATCCTGTGGGGCACGAGCGAGGCGCACTACTGGGGCGGGAACCGCGTCGACGAGGGCTGCGATCACTCGGAGAAGCACTACGCGAGCCTGAAGGCGAGCTGGAAGGAGACCTTCCCGCAGCTCGCGGACCTCGAGTGGCCCTACGCCTGGGGCGGCGCCATCTGCTCGACGACGCGCCTCACGCCGTTCTTCGGCCAGGCGCTCGGCGGGCGCGCGCTCTACGGCCTCGGCTTCACCGGCCACGGCCTCGGCTCCACCCGCGTCGCCGGGCGGATCCTCGCGCACCTCGCGCTCGACCGCACGAGCGAGCTCCTCTCGCTCGCGATCGTGACGAAGAAGCCGTTCCCGTACCCGCCGGAGCCCATCCGCGGCTGGGCCGTGAACGCGGTCACCCGCGACCTCCGCAAGGTCGACGCGGGCGAGGCCCCGAGCGCGATGCTGCGCGTCCTCGAGAAGATGGGGATCGGGTTCTCGAGCTGAGCTCGGGCCCGTGCGGGGGGCCCCCCGCCGGTTCGTCACGCCGCAGGGCAGGATGCTCCTCTGGAAGGCCAGGAGGAGCGATGCCGACATCTCCCCGACCCCCGCCGACGAGAAGGCTGCTCACGGTCATCGGCCTCGCCCTCGCGGCGGCTGGGTGCGAGCTGAACGTCGATCCGTTTCAGGACACGCCGGTGAGCGCGCCGACCGAGGCGCCCCAGGGCGGGTTCGCGGTGGCGCTCTCCGGCACGCAGGTGCGCGTGGCCTGGTACGGCACGCCCATCGGCAGCCTCGACTTCGACTTCGAGCGCGCCACCTCGGAGGACGGGCCGTACCGGATCATCGGGAGCTCCCACCTCCAGTTCGACGGCGCCGGCGCCTCCTTCATCCCGCCGTTCCTCGACGAGACGGCCGACCCCGAGACGCGCTTCTGGTATCGCGCCCGCGCGACGAACTCGGGGGGCCAGGGGCCGTGGTCGGCTCCCGTGTCGGTGTCGACGCTCTCCCCGGGCACGCGCTGGTTTCCGTGCGCCGCGCTCGCGTCGTTCGTCCACGGGCCGGAGGGGACGTTCGGCCTCGGAGCGGGGACTGGCCGCGTCGGGTGCGCGGGAGTCGTCGGCGAGCGCTTCTGCGACGAGAGCTACGTGACCTTCGTCGGGACGCGATGGGCCATCGGAAGGAAGGCGACGGTCCAGGCCATCGGCGGCGTGCCGACCGGAGCCGGGGATGGCGCCTTCGAGGCCGCACCGCTGGCGAGCCCCTGGTCCCCGGAGACCCTCTCGCCGGCGTCGCTGCCTGCCCCGCTGCCGGGGCCACTCGCGCGGAGCGTGGAGGAATCCCCGCCGGCTGGGCCGACGATCGTGCGCTGGGACGTCACGGAGCTCATGAAGGGCTGGTTCACCGGGGCCATCCCACGTCACGGGCTGCTGCTCCGCGATCCGCGGCAGGGCTCGCCCGACCCGATCGATCCGCGCCTGCTCGAGTTCGGCTTCATCGACCTGATCGTCGAGTGAGGCCAGAGCCCGACCCCTGAGCCCGCGCCCCGTCGGGGGCGCACCCACGGTCCGGCACTCGCGAGCCGGGACTATCCGGCCCGTGTCGCCGGTTTTCCACGGCGTCGACGGAAAGCCACGCCCGCGCGGGGCCGGTCCAGCGCCAAGCTGGCGTATTCCCGGTCCCGCGTTCGAGGCACGTCGCGTGCATTCCCGAAGGTCCCATGGCCTTCCGGGTCCCGAGATCGTTGCGAATCGCAGGGCTCCTCTCCTCCGCGTTCGTCCTCGGGGGCAGCTCCGCCGAGGTCGCGCTCCGGACCCACTCCGCCATCGAGCGCGCCCGCGCCGAGCGGGAGATCGGCTCGTCGGGCCAGCTCGTCGAGCTCGCGGTCACCGACGGCGAGGGCCACGTGGTCGCCCGGCCGCGGATCATCGCGCCGGTGGGCAAGGCCTCGGAGCTCGTGCTGCACGACCCGACCGACCCCGAGCGCATCCGGCTCTGGCTCCGCGTCGAGGCCGAGCGCCAGCCGACCGGCGAGATCGCGCTCGACTACACGCTCAAGATCCCGGGCCGCGACCTCCACACCACCGGCAAGCTCCGGCTCACGCCGGGCGTGCAGGAGACGGTGGACGTGTCGAAGGACGGCGCGATCCTCGCGACCTGGTTCGCGCTGCCGGTGCCGTCGGCCGCGTTCGACGCGTACATCGAGGCGCAGACGAACCCGCCGCGCGCCAGCAACAGCTGATCGTCGGATCAGGGTGAGCGTCCTTCGACTTCGGCGCCGCTCCGCGGTACCTGCGCTCAGGATGAGCGGGGCGCCCAGTGCGGCCGGATCCGCGGCGCCGGCGCCCCGGGGAACGGATCGGTCGTGAACGCGAGCGGCGGCCCGCCCGTGTACACCCGCCGTGCACAGACCGGGCAGAGCACCTCGGCGCCCATCGCGACCTCGATCGGCCTCCAGCTGCCCGGGCAGTCGCGCGTCCCCGCGCCCGCGCGCAGCCGGTCGTCGAGCTCGCTCACGCCGCGAGGCTAGAGCGCCTCCACCCCGCGTGCACTCGACTTCGAGTGCGTGCGACGAAATGCTGCGCCGCGCGGGCGCGACGTGGACGAAGAACCGCCCGCCGGGTGCCGAAGCGATCACCCGGGCCGCGCGGAACCGCACGGCGGCCGCTCCGCGGAACGGTGTGGTGCTGGAAGTGGCGGGGCGCCCAGCTACGGCGCCGACTCGAGCAGCCTCGCCTCGGCCTCGAGGCGGTTCGCGTCGGCCTGCGTGAGCGCGAGCGCCCGGAGCAGGCGCTCGCGCTGGGCCTGGAGCAGCTGCATCCGCCGCGCGGGCGAGACGGTCGAGTCCTGCGGCCCGGTGCTCGCGAGCCGCGCGTCTGGGGTACGCGCGCTCGCGGTCACCTGGGCCATCCGGCGCTCGATGTCGTCGAGCGCGCTCTGGATCCGATCGGCCTCGTCGCGGGCGGCGTCGGCGCGCTCCCGGAGGTCGTCCGGGGTCGGCCCGCGCACCACCCGCTGGTGCGGCGCCTCCACCGGCTGAGGGTGATCCAGCCGGTCGAGGGTGATCGCGAGCTCCTGCGCCCGGACCAGCAGCGCGAAGAGCTCGCCGTGGAGCCCGTCCTCACCCCTCGCGTGACGCGCCTTCAACTGCTCGATGCGGGCTGCGACCGCCTCGAGCTCGGCTCGGACCACCTCGCGGTCGGGGGACGCGGCCGCGAGGAGGAGGGCGAGGGTGAGGCCGAGATCCACGCGTCTCCGGAGAGCAACCGCTGTGCCCGGCCTGGCGGTCCGGCGGATCAACCACTTACACGCCGAGGCCTCGGGAATCCCTGCAACAAACGTGAGGGATCCCTCGGAAATCCGTCACGGCACCACGACGGGCGTCTCGTAGCGGACCTCGCCCTCGAGGCGGCCGTCGTCCGACCACGTGCGCCAGAGGCCGCACGGCGCGCCGAGGCAGCGCTGCCCCTCGGTGAGCTTCCTTCCGGACGGACCGTACGCGACGAAGCGCCCGTGCGGAACCCCCGCCCGGAACTCGGCCTCCTCCTCGAGGAGCCCGGAGTCGCGGCGGAAGGTCCACGGTCCCTCCATCGCGTCGGCCGCGTAACGACCCTCGCGAGCCTTCACGCCGTTGCGGTGGTACTCGACGAACGGGCCGTCGCGCTTGCCGTCCTTCCAGACCGCCTCCTGCCAGAGGCCGCCGTCGTCGTAGTAGAGCCGCGACGGGCCCTCGCGCCGCCCGTTGCCGGCGACGTCCTTCTTCTCGCACCAGACCTCGTAGCCCTGGAACGGCTCGTCGCCGTGCTTCTCGAGACCGGGCGGGCAGGCGAGCGGGGGCGGCGGCTTCGTGGGCGCGCCGGCGAGGACGGCCAGCAGGGCCGCCAGGATCACGGCGTCTCCGGGTCCGGCTTCTCGCCGCGCGGGCCGATGCCGTACTTCTCGAGCTTGTAGTACAGCGCCGAGGGCTTGATGCCGAGGAGCCGCGCGGTCTCGGCCTTCACGCCGCGCGCCTTCTCGTACGCGGCGAGGATGAGCTGCCGCTCGAGGTCCTCGAGGATGTCGGTGAGGCTCTTGTCGCCCGCGGGCACGGGGAGCGCCGAGGGCGCGGGCGCCTTCCGGAGCCCCTCCGGCAGGTCCTGCGGCCGGATCGCGTCGCCGTCGGCGAAGACGAGCGCCTGCTCGATGACGTTCTCGAGCTCGCGCACGTTGCCCGGCCACGGGTGCCGGAGCAAGAGCTCGAGCGCCTCCGGCGAGACCGCGCTCACCGCGCGGCCGATGCGCGGCGCGAGCTTCTGCACGAAGTGGCGCGCGAGGAGCTCGACGTCGCCGGGCCGGTCGCGGAGCGGCGGGAGGTTCAGCGGGACGACGTTCAGCCGGTAGAAGAGGTCCTCGCGGAACTTCCCCTCGCGGACCATCCGCTGGAGGTCGCGGTTCGTCGCCGAGACGAGCCGCACGTCGACCTCCAGCGTCTCCTCGCCGCCGACGCGCTCGAACTGCTTCTCCTGCAGTACCCGCAGGAGCTTCACCTGCACCGGCGGCGGGATCTCGCCGACCTCGTCCAGGAACAGCGTGCCCCGGTGCGCGAGCTCGAAGCGGCCGAGCTTGCGCTTCACGGCGCCGGTGAACGCGCCGCGCTCGTGGCCGAAGAGCTCCGACTCGAGCAGCGTCTCCGGCACCGCGGCGCAGGAGATCGAGATGAAGGGCTCGGACCGGCGGCCGGAGGCGTCGTGCACCGCGCGCGCGACGAGCTCCTTGCCGGTGCCGGACTCGCCGAGCACGAGCACGGTGGCGTCGGTCGGGGCGACCTTCTTCACCTGCTCCATCACGCGGCGCATGGCGTCGGACGCCCCGACGATGCCGTGCGGGTCGTGCTGCCGCGCGAGGTCCTGCTCGAGCGCCTCCACCCGGGCGCGCGTGGTGCGGGCGCCCCGCCGCTCGCGGGCGATCTCGATGGCCTTCTCCACGCGGGCGCGCAGCACCTCGGGCGAGAACGGCTTCTCGATGAAGTCGATCGCCCCCTCGCGCATGGCGTCCACCGCGACCGCGATGGTGCCGTGGGCGGAGACGACGACGACCGTCGCGTCGGGGTCCTGCTCGCGGAGCTTGCGGACCACCTGGAGGCCGTCGACCGGGACCATGCGCAGGTCGGTCACGACGACGTCGGCCGGGCGCTTCGTGTACGCGGCGATCGCCTCGGCGCCGCCCTTCACGGCGAGCACCTCGTGGCCGAGGCGCGCGAGGGAGATGGCCATGCCCTCCCGGACGGCGTCGTGATCGTCGGCGATGAGGATCCGCGGCATCGCGGCGCAGTGTAGACGAGGAACGGCCCGGGCGGGACCTCCCGCCCCATTCCGTTAGCCTGTGTCGAAGTGTTTCCGTCGAATTCTGAGGTTTGACCGCAGGGCCGCGGTGATTACGGATCCCGCACCATGCCCGTGGACAAGAAGACGCGCTTCAACGCCGGCTACCTGATGGTGGCCCTGCTCGGCATCCTGTTCTTCAACCAGTGGTGGATGGCCACCCAGGCCGTCGCCACCATCCCCTACAGCCAGTTCCAGCAGTACGTCCGCGAGGACAAGATCGGGAAGATCGTCGTCTCGCAGGACCGCGTCGAGGGCGAGTTCAAGCAGCCGGTCGACGGCAAGAAGCGCTTCGTCGCCGTGCGCGTCGACCCCGCGATGGCGAAGGAGCTCGACGAGCACAAGGTCACCTACTCCGGCCGCGTCGAGAGCGACCTCCTCGGCTTCATCCTCTCGCTCGTCCTCCCCGCGGTGGTCTTCATCGGCCTGTGGCTGCTCGTCATCCGCCGCATGGCCGGGCAGATGGGCGGCGGCGCCGGCGGCGGGCTCATGGCCATCGGCAAGTCGAAGGCGAAGGTCTACGTCGAGACCGACACCAAGGTGACCTTCGCCGACGTCGCAGGCGTCGACGAGGCGAAGGCGGAGCTCGTCGAGATCGTCTCGTTCCTCAAGGACCCGAAGCAGCACGGCCGGCTCGGCGCGCGCATGCCGAAGGGCGTGCTCCTCGTCGGCCCTCCCGGCACGGGCAAGACGCTGCTCGCGAAGGCCGTCGCCGGCGAGGCGGGCGTGCCGTTCTTCTCGATCTCCGGCTCCGAGTTCGTCGAGATGTTCGTGGGCGTCGGCGCCGCCCGCGTGCGCGACCTCTTCGAGCAGGCCCGCCAGAAGGCGCCCGCCATCATCTTCATCGACGAGCTGGACGCGCTCGGCCGTGCCCGCGCCTCGGTGCAGGGCATGGCCGGCGGCCACGACGAGAAGGAGCAGACGCTCAACCAGCTCCTCGTGGAGCTCGACGGCTTCGACCCCGCGAGCGGCATCGTGCTCCTCGGCGCCACCAACCGGCCCGAGGTGCTCGACCCCGCGCTGCTCCGCGCCGGCCGCTTCGACCGCCAGGTGCTCGTCGACCGCCCCGACCGCAAGGGCCGGGAGCAGATCCTCGCGGTGCACGCGAAGAAGGTCCGGCTCGCCCCGTCCGCGCGCCTCGAGGAGGTCGCCGCCCTCACCGCCGGCTTCACCGGGGCGGACCTCGCGAACCTCGTGAACGAGGCCGCGCTCGTCGCCACGCGCCGGGGCGCCGAGGAGGTCTCCGCCGACGACTTCAACGTCGCCATCGAGCGGATCATCGCCGGCCTCGAGAAGAAGAACCGGCTCCTCAACCCGCGTGAGCGGGAGATCGTCGCCCACCACGAGCTCGGCCACGCCTTCGTCGCCGCCGCGCTCCCGGGCTGCGATCCGGTCCACAAGATCTCGATCATCCCGCGCGGCATCGGCGCGCTCGGCTACACCATCCAGCGCCCGACCGAGGACCGCTACCTCATGACGCGCGAGGAGCTCGAGAACAAGATGGCGGTGCTGCTCGGCGGCCGCGCCGCGGAGCACGTCATCTTCGGCCACCTCTCCACCGGCGCCTCCGACGACCTCTCGAAGGCGACCGACATCGCGCGCAACATGGTGACGCGCTTCGGCATGGGCGGGCGCAGCCTGGGGCCCGTCTCCTACGAGACCGAGCCGAACGGGTTCCTGGGCCAGCTCGGCGGCCGCACCCGGCTCTACGCCGAGGAGACCGCCCGCGAGATCGACGTCGCCGTGCGCGACCTCGTGGAGGGCGCGTTCGCCCGGGCCCGCACGGTCCTCGTGCGGAACAAGCCGCTCCTCGAGGAGAGCGCGCGGAACCTGCTCACGAAGGAGACCCTCTCCGGCGGCGAGCTCGAGCAGCTCCTCGCGAAGGTCCGGCTCGAGGACTCGCGCATCGCGGCGACGGTCTAGTACGGTCGGACACCCGCCAGGCTCCGGAGAGGACATCGGCCCCTCTCCGGGCCTGCCCTGCAGCGATCCGGCCCGGATGCGCAGCGGGGGGCCTCGCGCGGCCCGTCCCGGCCCGCTACGCTCCGTGCATGCGCCGCGGTGCCGCCGCGTCCCTGCTCTTCCTCCTCGCCGCCTGCGCGAGCACGCCCGCGAGCCGCGGCGGCGAGCACTTCCGCTGCCCGGCGCGCGGCGGCCCGGAGTGGCACGAGGCCACGAGCGCGCACTTCACCGTCTCGGGCGACCTCACGCCCGGCGAGGTCCGCTCGCTCTCGCGCCAGCTCGAGGAGGTCCGCGCCGCGATCGTGGAGGGCCTGTTCCCCGGCGAGGGCCGCACGGTGGCCGGCCGCGCGCGCGTCGTCGCCTTCCGCTCCGACGAGGCGTTCGACGAGTTCGCGCCCCCCGGCCTCTCCGCGTTCCTCTGGCCGAGCGGCCTCGGCGATCACCTGATCGTCATGCCGGCCCGCTCCGGCCTCGATCGCCGGGCGGTGGTCGCGCACGAGCTCACGCACCACGTGCTCCGCCAGGCCTACCCGCGCCAGCCGCGCTGGTTCGGCGAGGGCTACGCCGCGCTCGCCGAGGTGCTCGGCGGCGGGCACGGCCTCTCCGGCCTCAAGCTGCACGAGAAGCCCATCGGCCCGCGGCAGCTCGAGCGCGGCGAGAGCGAGCTCGCCCGCAAGATCAACGAGGCCGGCGAGGACGACGGCTTCTTCACCGATCCGCAGGTGCGCACGGTGCGCCGCTTCGGCCGGCTGCCGGTCGAGCTCGCGCGGATCCACGCGCGCGAGCCGGTGGCGGTGCGCGAGCTCCTCGCCTGGAACGGGCGCGTGCAGGACGCGCGGCTGCGGGCGAGCTCGGCGGTGCTCGTGCACCTCCTCCTGCACGAGGAGTCGCCGCGCTTCGCGGCCTACCGCGCGCGGCTCGCCGCCGCGGAGCGGCCCGAGGCCGCCTGGCAGGTGACCTTCCCGGAGTGGGACCCCGCGCGGGCGGGCGGTCCGGAGGCGCTCGACGAGCGCCTCCTCGCCCACGCGCGCCGGCCCGGCCACGGCGACTGGAGCGTGGACGTGCCGGTGCACGCCGACCCGGCCGTGCGCGCGCTCGGCGCGAGCGAGGTCCACGGCGTGCGCCTGGCGCTGCCCCGGCACGACCGCGGCCGCGGGCGGGGGGCCGCGCTCGAGCGCGCCGAGGTCGAGGAGGCGCTGCGCGAGGATCCCGATCACGTGGTCGCGCTCTTCGCGAAGGCCGCCGAGGAGGGCGGCGATCCGCTCCCGCTCGCGCGGCGGGCGGCGGCGGCGCACCCGCGCGACCTCCGCGCGCTGCTCTGGCTCTCGCAGTCGCTCCCGCGCGACGCCGCGGGGGACGTCGAGCGCATCGAGATCCTGCGGCGCGCGGTCGAGGCCGGGCCGGGCAACGCGATGGCGGCGGGGAACCTCGCCTGGTTCCTCGTGAAGGCCGGCGAGGTCGCCGAGGCGCTGCCGCACGCGGAGCGCGCGGTGGAGCTCTCCCCCGGGAACCCGAGCGTGCTCGACACGCTCGCGGCCGCGCTCGAGGCCGCCGGCCGCTGCCCGGACGCGCTCGCCACCGCGGAGCGCGCGCTCGACTTCCTGCCGGAGGGGATGCCCGAGGAGGCCCGCACGCCGTGGACGGAGCGGGCCTCGCGGCTCAGGGCGACCTGCGGGGCCACGGCCGCGACGCGGTGAACCGGGTCCGCGCCAGCTCCCGTCAGCCCCGAGCGTAGCCCGCCGCGGGCGGGCGGAGACGAGGGGCGCGAGGGGCGGCACATCGCCGCACGCCCCGAACCGGTGCTGGTGTAGCTTGGCGGCCGGGGGAAGAAGCCATGATCGCTGCACCCGAGCTCGCCGGCCCCTGGTCCGGTCCGGTGGTCCTCATCGCGCTCGCCGTCGCCGCCGCGCTCGTCGCGTCGCCGCTCGGCTTCAGGGCGCCCGGCGCCGTCGGGCCGACCGGCGTCGCGCGCGTCGCGGGCCGGTTCGCGTTCTACGCGCTGGCGCTCGCGCTCTCCTTGCCCACGCTCGCCGCCGGCGCCGCGCTGCTCGCGCCGCCGCCGCTCGGGTTCTGGCTCGCCGCGCTGCCTCCGTACCTCGTCGCGCTCGCGTGCCTCCTCGTCGGGCTCCGCAGCCACGACATGGATCCGCTCGCGCGCGGCGAGGCGATGCTCGTCGCCGCCACCGTGGCCGCCTTCGCGGCGGGGCTGTCCCTGCCGGCCGGGCAGGGCGCGCCGCTCGTGGGCACGCTCGCGCTCGTGTTCCTCGGAGCGGGCCGCATCGTCCGCGGCTCCGCGCACGGCCTCCGCGCGGTCCACCTCGAGGGGCTCGTGGTGGTGCTGCTCGCGATCGCGGCGAAGCTCGCGGCGACCGCGCTCGAGCCGGCGCTCCGGGCCGGCCTCCTGCTCGCGGCCGTCGCGGCCGCGACCGTGGCGATCGTCGCGTTCGAGCGGCGGCAGCCGAAGTAGTCACCGCTCGTCCCGAGCCTGCCGAAGGACGAGCGGGTCAGCGCTCCGCGAGGATCTCGACGAGCTTCTCCACGCCCTCGCCGAGCACCTTCGCGAAGCCGAAGCCCATCGCGCCGTCGCGGTCGGCGAGCGAGCGGAACCGCGCGACCATCGTCCAGCGCGTGCGGGGCCCGTCGGCCTCGAGCGTCACCGTGACGGTGTTCTCGTGGAACGGCAGCCCGGGCGGCGCCGGGTGCGCGTTCTTCCACGAGAGCTTCTCTGGCGGCACGACCTCGACGAAGACGAAGTCGAGCGGGAACTCGTGGCCGTCGGGGGTGCGCATGACGTGGTGCCAGCGCCCCCCGGGGCGCACGTCCATCTCGCAGACCGGGTTCTCGAAGCCGTGGCCGCCGTACCAGCGCCGCACGTGGACCGGGTCGGTGAGCACCGCCCAGACCCGCTCGCGCGGGGCGGCGAGCGTGCGGCGCATGACGATCGTGGGCTCGGTCTTCGAGGCTGGGAGGGTCTCGGTGGTCATCGGCGGCTCCTGGGCTTCCTGGACTTCGAGGAGGTGGTGGCCTGCGCGCCCGCGGGCTCGAGCTCCGCGAGGTAGTCCTCGAGGCGGTCGAGGCTCCGGTCCCAGAAGCGCCGGTAGCGCTCCAGGAACTCGGTCGCCTCGCGCAGGGGCGCGGCCTCGAGGTGGCAGGGGCGGAACTGCGCCTCGCGCCCCTTCGAGACGAGCCCGGCGGCCTCGAGGACCTTGAGGTGCTTCGACACCGCCGCGAGGCTCATCGCGTGCGGGGCGGCGAGCTCGTTCACGGTGGCGTCGCCCTGGGCGAGGCGGGCGAGGAGGGCCCGCCGGGTCGGGTCGGCGAGGGCGGCGAGCGTGGTGCTGAGGGCGTCGGTCGGCATCGGGCTCCAGTATTCAACCGGATGGTAATATACCAAACAGTTGAATGCAAGGGGCCCGGGCCGGCCGCGTTACAACCCACCCATGCGGCCGCCCGCGCTCCTCACCTTCGACGTCTTCGGCACCGTCCTCGACTGGCGCCGCGGGCTCCTCGAGTCGACGGCGGCCCATGGCCGCCCCCTCGCGGAGGCGGAGTTCGACGGGGTGGTGGATCGGCAGGCCGAGCTCGAACGGCTGCGGCCCTTCCGGACCTACCGCGAGATCACCGCGCAGAGCCTCGTGGAGGTGGTGGGCCTGCCCGCGGCCGCGGCCGGCGTCGTCGGCCGCGAGGTCGGGCGCTGGCCGCTCTACCCCGACTCCCCCGCGGCGCTCGCGCGGCTCATGAAGCTCGCCCCGTGCGTCGCCATGACCAACAGCGACCGCGCCCACGGCGCCGACGTGCGCGCCGCGCTCGGCCGCGACCTCTCGGCCTGGTTCTGCGCGGAGGACGTGCGGTGCTACAAGCCCGACCCGGCGTTCTGGCGCGAGGTCTCGGCGCGCCTCGGGGTGCCGATGGACCGCGCCTGGTGGCACGTCTCGGCCTACGCCGACTACGACCTCGACGTCGCCCGCTCGCTCGGCCTCACGACCGTGCTGGTCGAGCGGCCGCACGCGCGGCCCGGGCCCTCGGACCACCGCGTGAGGGACCTCGCGGCGCTGGCGGACCTCCTCGGGGCCTGAGCGGCCCCGCGGGGCGTGGCGAAATGCGGTGCGCCGGGGGATCGTATCCGGACACCACGATGCGAAGGCTCCTCCTCGCCCTCACCGCCCTCGTGCTCGGCGGGATCCTCGTCGTCCCGAGGCTCACCTTCGACCGGGCGGCCTGGTTCGCCGACCTCGACGCGCTGGAGGCGCACCTCGCGCGCGCGTACTCGAACCTCGAGGACGCGCCCCGCCGCGGCGTGGACCTCGCCGCGCTCGACCGCCGCACCCGCGACGCGCTCGCGCGCGCCGGGACCGACGGGGAGGCGCGCGCGGCGATCGCGGAGTTCGTCGGAGCCTTCCACGATCCGCACCTGCAGCTGCGGCGCGAGAAGCTCTCGAAGCGCGTGTCGCGCTGGTGGCGCGAGCTGCGCGCCGGCGCGGCGGCGCAGGCCTCGACCGGCCCCGGGCTCGACCCGGCGCTCGACGGCGCGGCGGCGTGCGCGGCGATCGGCGTCACGGGCCCGCCCGGCGCCGCGCTCGCCCCGTCGCTCGCGGCGCTGCCCGGCTTCGCGCCGCTCCCGGCGGGCGACCTCGCGGCCGGGGTGGCCGAGGTTGCGGGGCGGAAGGTCGGCCTCGTGCGCCTGCCGAGCTTCGACGCCGCGCACTACCCGGGCGCCTGCGCGGCGGCCTGGGAGCTCATCCGCGCCGGGCGCAGCGAGCCCTGCGCGGGAGCGTGCCTGGAGGCCTTCGAGGGCTCGGGCCTGGAGGACGCCGTGCTCGGGGCGCTCGCCGCCCGCGTCCGCGCGCTCCGCGCCGCGGGCGCCACGGCGCTCGTCGTGGATCTCACCGGCAACGGCGGCGGCGCCGGCTGGGCGGACGCGGCCGCGCGGGTCGTCACGGCCCGGCCGCTCGACTGCCCCGGCGGCGCCTTCGTGCGGCACCCGCACCACGTCTCGCGGCTCGCCGAGCTCGAGCGGGAGCTCGCGCAGGCGACGCGGGAGCCCGGCCTCTCGCCGCGCGAGGCGTCGCTCCTGGGCGAGGCCCGCGAGCGCACCGCGGGCGCGCTCCGCGCGGCCTCCGAGGCCTGCGACGTCTCCGGGGTCTGGCGCGGCGCCGCGCCCGCCTGCTCGAACCGCGTCGTCCGTCCCGGGCGCACCTGCGGCCTCCTCGGCCCGCTCTCGAAGGACGGCGTCCGCGACCCGCGCGCCTGGGGCGTGCTCGACGCGCTCTGGCAGTGGTCGTACGAGCCGGGCGCGTGGTCCGGTCCGCTCGCGCTCCTCGCCGACGCGCGGACCGCCTCGGCGGCGGAGGCCTTCGCGGCGACGCTCGTCGACGGCGGCGCGGCGGCGCTGCTCGGCGAGCGGACGATGGGCGCCGGCTGCGGGTACACGAACGGCGGCATCCCGTTCCGGCTCCCCGGCGCCGGGATCGAGGTGAGGGCGCCGGACTGCTCGCGCCTGCGGCGCGACGGGACGAACGAGCTCGACGGGATCGCGCCCGCGTACCCCGGCCCGGCCGCCGCGGCGATCGAGGCCTGGCTGCGCGCGGCGGGCGGGTGAGGCTCAGGGCGCCTTCGCGACCGACACCACGTCCATCTGCACGAACTGGCCCGCGTACGCCTGTGGCGCGGGGGGGACGCCGGCGACCACGATGGCCGTGCCGGCCTGGTCGCGGTTGCGGATCTGGAGCGCGTCGAGCGGCTGGGCCTGGAGCGTGAACGTCGCGCCCGCGGCGGCGCGCACCGTCGCCTGGTAGTCGAAGGCCTCGCAGTAGAGCGCGTTCGAAGCGCGTGTCGTGCCGGCGTTCACGTAGAAGGTCTGCGCCGGGTTCGAGACGGTGAGCCGGTAGATGTTCGCGGTGTCGCTCGCGGGCGTGCCGCCGGTCTGGAACCAGCCGGTGCGCGCCCCGCCGGTGTACGTCTTCGGCTCGACGACGCCGCGGAAGCGCAGCGTCACGTCGTAGCTCGCGCCGGCGGTGCCGGTGAGCGCGGCGGACACCGTCGGATCTCCCGCCGGCGTGGTGCAGAGCTCCGCGGTGGTGTTGGTCACGCAGGGCAGCTCCCAGCGCAGGCCGTCGAGCGCCGCCGCGACGGTCGAGTCGCCGTTCCCGCCGCCGCCGCCGCCGTCCGAGCCGCCGCAGGCCGCGAGGAGGAGGGCCGCCGCGAGGGTTCCACCGGGTGTGCGCATCCACACCCTTTAACCGTCGGTGCGGGCCGGGCGTGCCCCGCGCCCGTGGGAGCCCTGCGCGGGGCGTGCGGCCCCCTCCCGGGGCTCAGCCTTGGGCCGCCGCCTGGGCCCGCGCCTTGCGACGCTGGTCGCGCACCTGGATGAGCTCCGCCACGACCGACATGGCGAGCTCGACCGGCGTGCGCGCGCCGAACCGGATGCCGATCGGCGTGTGCGTCGCCTCGAGCTTCGCGCGCGGCACGTGCTGCTCGGCGAGCTCGAACACGCGCGCGTTCTTCTCGGCCGCGCCCATCATGCCGACGTAGCCCGCGCCGCTCCTCACCGCGTACACGAGCGCCTCGGGGTCGTGCATGTGCCCGCGGGTCAGCACGCAGACGTGGTCGTCCGGGCCGATGCCGAGGTCGGGCAGCCGGTCCCAGCCCGGCACGAGCACGCGCTCGGAGGCGGGGAAGCGCTCCGGGTTGAGGTAGGCCGGGTCGTCGTCGACCGCGACGGTGAGGAAGTCGACCATGTTCGCGACGCGCGCCACCTGCGCGGCGACCGGGCTCGCGCCGAGCAGGAACACCCGCTCCTGCCGGAAGAGCGCCGCCGACTTCCAGTACACGCCCGCGTACTGCTCGTCGTGCATGTGCGGGCCGCGCGTGCAGTCGACGATCTGCAGCCAGTCACGCTGGGAGTACTTCCGCGAGAAGACGATCTCCGCGTCGCGCCCGAGCGTCGGGTTCACGACCACGAACACGCCCGAGCGTGCGTCGGCGCTGCCCTGGCCCTTCCCCTTGAACGCGACGACGTCGGTGTCCTCCGAGTCGGTCGCCTTCGCGGGGTCGGTCACGATCTTGAACCCGAGCCAGGCGCGCTCGTTCCGGTCGATGGCCAGGAGCGCGCGCGCGAGCGTGGGCACGTCGTCCGGCCCGAGCGCGGCGAGCACGCCGGCGAGCATCGCGGGCTTCACGTTCGGGTCGCCCGCGAGCGCCTCCGCGGTGAAGCAGGGCAGCTCGTCCGGGGAGACCGCGGGGACGGCGCCCGCGCGGAGCGCGGCGATCATGCGCTCGCAGACGGCGCGCAGCGCGGCGGGGGAATGCGGGGTGGTCGGCATGCGGGAGAGGCTACGCCGGACGGCGGGTCGACCGTTGACGAGGGTCAACGGGGGAGGCCCTGCGCAAACTCACCGCACCGTGCTCATCGAAGCAGGCTCACCGCACCGCCGCGACCGCCGCCTCGACTCCCGCGCCCAGCCGCTCCGCGAGCTCGGGCCCGAGCACGGTGCGCTTCGTCTCGCCGCGCCCGGCCGCCCAGTCCTCGGCGGTCTCGGCGTAGCCGACGTAGTCGTTCACGAGCGACACGAGCACGACGTCCTCGCCCGCGCGCGCGCGCCAGCGGGCGCCGACGGCCGCGACCGGCTCCGCCGGCACGCCCGCGAGCACGACCGGGCCGACGCGCAGCGCGGTCACCGCCGCGTGGCGCGGCACGTGCCCGCCGAGGAGCGTGCGCGCCGCGGGCCGGAGGAACCCCGGGAGCCCGCCCGGCTCGAAGTCCGGCATCGGGACCTCCACGGTCGCGAACGCGAGCGGCACCGGCGTCCCGGCCTCCCCGAGCGGCACCTCCACGTCGGCCGCGCGCGAGACCGCCTCACCGTACGCGGGCGCCTCGGGCCGCGCGCCGCCCGTGCCCTCGGCCGACTGGTCGCCGAGCGCGCCCTGCAGGAACACGCGGAGCCCGTGCGGCGCGTCGGCGAGGAAGCGGCCGGGCCAGTCGCCGTCGATGCGCCGGTTGGCCTTCCCGAGGAGCGTCGGGTGCGACGCCAGCACGGCGAGCTCCGCGACCGGCGCGCCGTCCGAGCGCGCGAGCCGGACGAGCGTGAGCCGGGCCTCCTCGTCGCCGTTCGAGCGGCCGCGCACGAGCGCGCCGGCGTCGACGACCCGCTCGCCCACGCGCGCGGGCGCGAGCGCGGCGGCCGCGGCGCGGATCGCCTGCGCGTAGCCGTCCGCGATGCGCGCCTCCATCGTGGCGTCGTACGGGGCCGTCCCGCCGTACTCGCCGATGGGCTCGTCCCAGTAGCCGCCCGGCCCGGCGTGCGTGTGGGTCGCCCCGAGGAACAGGCCGTCGAGCCGGAGGTCCTGCACCCGCGCGCGGATCTGGGAGGCGAGCGGGAGCGGCACGAGCAGGAGCTCTCCCGAGGCGATCGCGAACCGGCAGCCGCCCGCCTCGAGCACGACCGCGCGCGCGCCGACCGGGCCGGGCGTCCCCTCGCTCGCCCAGGTGTTGCGGCGGAACCCGGCGATCGGGGCCCCGGACGGTAAGTCGAACCGGGCCTCGGCGGCGCCCGCGGCGAGCGTGCCGCTGCACGCTTTTCGGGCAGCGGGTCCCGGCGGCCCCGAGGTGGCGTGCGGACGCCACGGAAGGGACGCGATCGCGAGGAACAGCGCGGGGATGGAGAGCGCGATCGCGAGCGCGCGGAGGGCGCGTGCCGGGGGGCCTCGGAGCGCCGGGCGGGGAGGGTGTCCTTCCAAGCGTGGATCGTTATACTCCGCGCCGCTCATGGGCTACGACGCCGTCTACGACAAGATGAAGGACGAGTGCGGGGTCTTCGGCATCTGGGGTGCCGAGGAGGCCGCCAACTACGCGTACCTCGGCCTCCACGCCCTGCAGCACCGCGGGCAGGAGTCGGCCGGCATCGTCTCCTCCGACGGCGAGACGCTCCACGTGCACCGGGCGATGGGGCTCGTCGCCGACGCGTTCTCCCAGGAGACCATCGCGAGCCTCACCGGGCGCTCCGCCATCGGCCACGTCCGCTACTCCACGACCGGCGCGTCGCACGTGAAGAACGCGCAGCCGATCGCGGTGCAGTACGCCGGCGGCGCCGTCGCGGTGGCCCACAACGGCAACCTCGTGAACGCCGAGGCCCTCCGCTTCGAGCTCGAGGGCGACGGCTCGATCTTCACGGCCTCGACCGACACCGAGGTCATCGTCCACCTGCTCGCCCGGGCCCGCTCGCTCGGGCCCCCGGGCTCCACCGAGCAGCTCGTGGGCGCCATCCGCGAGGCGCTCGGCCGCGTCGCCGGCGCGTACTCCGTCCTCTTCTTCACGCCGAAGGTGATGATCGGCGTGCGCGACCCGATGGGCTTCCGCCCGATGGTGCTCGGGAAGCTCAAGAACCAGTCCTGGGTGCTCGCCTCCGAGACCACCGCGCTCGACCTCATCGAGGCCGACTACGTCCGCGAGGTCGCGGCCGGCGAGATGGTCATCATCGACGACGGCGGCCTCCGCTCCGAGAAGCTCTTCCCGTCGGCCCGCCCGCCCGAGCGCGCCGGCCGCTGCGTGTTCGAGCACATCTACTTCGCCCGCCCGGACTCCGTGCTCTTCGGGAAGTCGGTGTACGCGACCCGCCACGCCTTCGGGCGCCGCCTCGCCGAGGAGCACCCGGTCGAGGGCGACCTCGTCATCCCGGTGCCGGACTCCGGCGTGCCCGCCGCCATCGGCTACGCCGAGAAGTCCGGGATCCCGTTCGCGATGGGGCTCGTGCGCTCGCACTACGTGGGCCGCACGTTCATCGAGCCCTCGCAGTCGATCCGCCACTTCGGCGTGAAGCTGAAGCTGAACGCGCTCCGCGACGTCCTGAAGGGGAAGCGCGTCATCGTGGTCGACGACTCGGTCGTGCGCGGCACCACCAGCCGCAAGATCGTGAAGATGATCCGCGCGGCCGGGGCCGCCGAGGTGCACCTGCGCATCTCGTCGCCGCCCACCGCCTGGCCCTGCTACTACGGCATCGACACGCCGACCCGGCAGGAGCTCATCGCGAGCACGCACTCCACCGAGGAGATCGCGACCTACGTCACCGCGGACTCGCTCGGCTACCTCTCGCTCGACGGCCTCTACGCGGCCATCGGCGAGGAGCGGAAGACCTTCTGCGACGCCTGCTTCTCGGGCGAGTACCTGATCGAGTTCCCGCACCGCGCCTCGCCGGCGCCGCTGCGCGTGGTCGGCTCGTAGTCCATTGCTGCCAGGGGTGGGGCCCCGGCGAGCCGCCTCGCCGGGGCGGGGGCGGCCGTTCATCCCGAGCGTAGGCCCGCGAAGCGGGCCGGAGTCGAGGGACGAGCGCCCCCGGAAATACAGAGGCGGCCCGCATCGAGCGGACCGCCCCGTTCACTTCAAGGCTTCACGCGACCTCAAGCGCCCGTCGGGCCGACCGTGCGCACGAGGTGCAGCTCCGGCGTGCCCTCGACCGGCGTGCCGTGGCGGCGCGCGCCGATGACCTCGCCGAGGATCAGGCGCCAGCGCTCCGCCGAGACGGCCTCGGCCGGCTCGAGCACGACCATGCGGCGGCCGATGAGCGAGAACAGCCGGCCGCGCGCCTTCTCGAAGTCCACGCCGGTGGCGCGCGCGAGCTGCTCGAGGGTGGATCCCCCGGAGGCCGCTCTCAGGACGGCGAGCTCCTCGTTCGAGAACTGCAGGCGGCGTCGCGGAGGGAGGCCGAGGTAGATGCGGGTGTCGGGCGAGAGCTTCTCGGGGATCCGCACCGCCTCACCGGCGATCGACGGGTCCGCGGCGAGCAGCGTCTGGAACCAGGTGGTGTCGGTGTCGGCGTCGAAGCGGACGCCGATGCGCGACGGCGAGTCGGGGCGCGCCCACACCACGGTGCCCTTCACCGTGATGGGCTTCATGCCGAGCTCCTCGGCCCGGAAGGTCAGCTTGAGCTCGCGCCGCCGCGACACGATCCGCGGCGTGACGATCTGGCAGCCGGTCGGGCCGAGGTCCTCGGTCTCCGCGCGCCAGCTGAGCAGGCCGTAGCGGATCTCGACGGAGCAGCGGAAGGGCACGCGAGAGGCGCGCCGCGGATTGAGCACGTCGGTCAAGTTCTGAACTCCCCCAGGAACACTTCGTATCTTGCGCCGGAGGCCTGCTGGAACAAGAGACACGTTCCAGGGACGCCTTCGGGGTGTGTAGGTATAGAGCGCCCGGACACGGCCGCAGTGACGCCCGCGTGAAGCGTCGACGCGTTCACCATGCGAGGTGCAGTGCGCGGATCCGGCATGGTCGGAAAAGTACGCAGTCCTTCCTGCCCGATCCGTGATGGATGCACGCTTTCGGGCACTTTTCTGGTGGCCCGGCGGTGCGATCTGTCGCGCTCCGGGCGATGCGCCAGGCCGCGCGACCCCGTCAGGGACGCAAAGAAACGCACCGTTCCATGGTGCGTCCCGTGCCGTACGGACGACGGCGCGCGCGAACGTGTCCCCGATCACGGCTACGCTGTGACCGTGACGACCCTCGGACCCCGAGTCCTCACCGGCGAAGTCGTCGTCTACCGGCTGTTCGACGTCGCCGAGGCGGTCGACCTCGCCGCGGCGGAGCGCGCGGCCGCGGCCGCGAGCGCCACCGGCCCGAGCGCGCGCCTGCGCCTCGAGGGCGCGCAGTCCGCGAGCGCGGTCGAGCTGCCGCGGCCGCCCGTCGAGGTCGCGCTGGGCGTGCGCGACGTGCCGCTCGAGTCGGGCGTGCGCCGCTGCGAGGCCACCGCCGCGGTCTACGACTACGGCGTCGTCTCGATCCGCTACCGCCTCCCCATCGCGCCCGGCACGCCGGTCGGCGCGCTCGTGCCGCTCGCCGAGGAGCTGTTCGTCCACCCGACGCCGGCGCTCGACGCGGCTGCGCGCAAGGAGGCCGAGGAGCTCTCGCGCCTGCTCGCGCCCGCGCTCGAGGAGGCGCACGCCTGGGAGGGGCTCGAGAGCTACCAGGTGTTCCTCGTGCGCGCGCTCGAGGGCGGACCGTGGACCGCCGACGCCGTGCTCGCGCAGGCGCCGGTCGCCGAGCTGCTCCTCGGCGAGACGAGCGCGAAGCCGCTGTCGGAGGCCGAACGGGCGGATGTGCTCTCGAACCGGCACTCGTACCTCGTCGACGACCTCGCGGTGGTCCACTGGAACTCCGCCTTCGTCTGGGAACCCTCCGGCGTCGGCGACATTCCGGACCTGCTCGAGCTCGCGACCGCGCAGCTCCTCGAGCTGCGCTACTACGACGCGCTCCTCGACCGGGAGCTGCACGCCATCTACGACGAGCTCGAGCGGAAGGTGGCGCCGCTCGTCGCCATCTTCACGCGCCGGTACCGCATGCTGCAGCGGCGCACGGCGGCGCTGCTCCTCGACATCTCCGAGATGATCGAGCGCCTCGAGAACGCGGTGAAGATCGTCGGCGACTTCTACCTCGCGCGCGTCTACCAGGCGGCCGTGCGCCGCTTCCGCCTGGACCGCTGGCAGGAGGCCGTGCTGCGCAAGCAGAAGCTGCTCGCCGACGTGAACGAGCTCATCGGCGACGCGGCCGACACGAACCGGTCCGAGCTGCTCGAGATCGTGGTCATCCTGCTCATCGCGTTCGAGATCCTGGCGGCCTTCCGGGGGCACTGATCCTTGAGGGGGGTGCGACACCCGGGAATGGGCCTCTACCAGCGATTCTGGTGATCCGGATCGCACGATCAGGGCCATTTCCAGGGTGATCGTGCGATCGGGAAGTTGACGCCGGGATCGGGAAGCGATATCAGGCTAGCCACTCGCCGCCCCATGGCGGACGACAGGAGGCTTCTGAAATGACGCAGGCTCAGTTCTTCCAGGCGGTGGCCGAGGGTTCGCAGCTTTCCAAGGTCCAGGTTCGCGCGGTCTTCACGGCGGTCGAGGAGGTCGTGACCAAGCGCCTCAAGGCCGAGGGCAAGATCCCGCTCGGCGGTCTCGGCGCGGTGAAGCTCGTGGACCGCAAGGCCCGCATCGGCCGCAACCCGGCGACGGGCGAGCAGATCAAGATCCCGGCCCGCACGGCGATCAAGATCACGCCGGCCAAGGCGATGAAGGACCTCTTCAACAAGAAGGCGAAGAAGTAACTCGACTGGCGCTTTAGCCTGAGCGTAGGCCCGCCGTCAGGCGGGCCGTAGTCGAAGGCCCGCCGTGCGAAAGCGCGGCGGGCGTCGTATTTTCAGGGCTCCCATGATCGTCACCGTCCGCACCGCCGACACCCGGGCCCTCCGCGACGCCGCGATGGACCTGCGCATCCGCGTCTTCGTCGTCGAGCAGAAGGTCCCCGAGGAGCTCGAGCGCGACGAGCACGACGCCCACGCGTTCCACGTGATCGCGCTCGACGAGGCGGGCCGCGCCGTCGGCACCGGCCGCATGTACCGGCAGGAGAACCCGGAGGGTCCGGTCGCGCGCGTCGGCCGGATGGCGGTCGACCCCGCGGCGCGCCGCGGCCGGATCGGCGCGCGGCTGCTCGAGGCGCTCGAGATCGAGGCCCGCCGCCAGGGCCTCCCGGAGGTCGAGCTCCACGCGCAGTGCCACGTCGAGGCCTTCTACGCGCAGGCCGGGTACGCCCGCGCCGGCGACGTGTTCGAGGAGGCCGGCATCGCGCACGTCATCATGAAGAAGCGCCTGTGAACCCGGGCCGGTCCGGCCCTCGCCCGTCCGGGCCGCCACCTGGGCCGGATCTCCTTGACTTCGCCCGGTCCCCCCCATAGCTTCCGGTCGCTCACCCCCCGTATTTCACCAGAGCTTCCAGCGGTTTCCGGACGACCGACCCCATGACGCAGACGCCGCCCACGAGCGTGGTGGAAGACCTGCCGCGCGACAAGGTGCAGCGCTTCGACCACGAGCTCGCCGAGGTCCTGAAGCGCTACCCGCCGGACCGCAAGGCCTCCGCGATGCTCCCGGCCCTCCGCCTCGGCCAGGAGCTCTTCGGCCACCTCTCTCCCGCGGTGCAGCACCTCGCGGCCGACCGCCTGGGCACCTCGCCCGCGCGCGCCGAGGAGGTCGCCACCTTCTACGTGATGTTCCACACGAAGCCGGTCGGGCGGCACCTCGTCGAGGTGTGCACGAACGTCTCGTGCTGCCTGTCGGGCGCGGAGCGGCTCTACGAGCACCTCCGCCGGAAGCTCGGCGTCGAGAACGGCGGCACGACCGCCGACGGCAAGTTCACGCTGCGCGAGGTCGAGTGCCTCGGCGCCTGCGGCACCGCGCCGGCCATGCTCGTCGACGAGGAGATGTACGAGCGGCTGACCCCGGCCGAAGTGGACCGCATCCTCGGGAGCCTCGAGTGAGCGAGACCCTGATCCTGACGAAGCGCTGGGGCAAGCCGAACTCGGCGACGCTCGAGTCCTACCGCGCCGACGGCGGCTACCAGGCCCTCGAGAAGGCGCTCGCGATGGAGCCCTCCGCGATCGTCGAGGAGGTGAAGAAGTCGAACCTCCGCGGCCGCGGCGGCGCCGGCTTCGCGACCGGCCTCAAGTGGACCTTCCTCCCGAAGGACGTCCGCCCCCGCTACCTGACCGTCAACTGCGACGAGTCCGAGCCGGGCACGTTCAAGGACCGCTACATCGTCGAGCACGAGCCCCACCAGCTGATCGAGGGCATCGCGATCACCTGCTGGGCGCTCGACATCCACCTCGCGTACGTCTACATCCGCGGCGAGTTCGCGAAGCAGGCCCGCATCCTGGAGAAGGCGCTCCAGGAGGCGCGCGCGGCCGGGCTCCTCGGGGCGAAGCTCGGCGGCAAGAAGGACTTCGACCTCGAGATCCACGTGCACCGCGGCGCGGGCGCGTACATCTGCGGCGAGGAGTCGGCGCTGCTCGAGTCGCTCGAGGGCAAGAAGGGCTACCCGCGCCTCAAGCCGCCGTTCCCCGCGGTCGTCGGCCTGTGGGGCAAGCCCACCATCATCAACAACGTCGAGACGCTCGCGAACGTCCCCTGGATCGTCCAGAACGGCGGCGAGGCCTTCGCGGCGCTCGGCATCGGCAAGTCCGGCGGCACGCGGCTCTTCTGCGTCTCCGGCCACGTGAAGCGGCCCGGCGTCTACGAGAAGCCGGTCCACTACAACCTCAAGAAGCTCATCATGGAGGACTGCGGCGGGCCGCCCGACGGCCGCGCCGTGAAGGCGGTCATCCCCGGCGGCTCGTCCGCCCCGGTGCTCGCCGCCTCCGAGATCGACGTCTCGCTCGAGTTCGACGCGCTCAAGGCCGCCGGCACCATGGCGGGCTCGGGCGGCATCATCGTCTTCGACGAGTCGACCTGCATGGTCCGCGCGCTCTCCCGCATCTCGAAGTTCTACGCGGAGGAGTCCTGCGGCCAGTGCACGCCCTGCCGCGAGGGCACGCCGTGGATGGAGGGCATCCTCCACCGCATCGAGCACGGCGAGGCCACCGCGGCCGACGTCGCCCGCCTCGAGCAGGTCGCCGGCAACGTCGGCGGCAACACGATCTGCGCGCTCGGCGACGCCGCGGCGATGCCGGTGCAGTCGTTCGTGAAGAAGTTCAAGGCCGAGTTCCTCCGCCACTGCGAGGAGCGGCGCTGCCCGCAGGGCGAGCACGCCTGGGGGCTCACGCAGTCCACCCGCGAGGCCCTCATCGGGCCGATGAGGGTCTGAGATGGAGCTCAACCGGGAGACGATCACCTTCGTGATCTTCGCGGTGCCGCTCGTCGCGACGGCGTTCGGCGTCATCCTCGCGAGGAGCCCCGTCTACGCCGCGATGAACCTCGTCGCCGCGTTCTTCTTCATGGCGGGCATCTACGTGCTGCTCGTCGCCCACCTCATCGCGTTCATGCAGATCCTGGTGTACGCGGGCGCGGTGATGGTGCTCTTCCTCTTCGTGATCATGCTGCTCTCGCTCGGCGACGAGCACCTCGAGCCGGAGCGCCGCAAGCCCTGGCAGTGGGCGGGCGTGCTCGGCGCGGGCGCGCTCTTCGCGATCGTCTCCGCCGCCATCGCGAACCTCCCCGGCGCGCTGCAGTACGCGGACGTCGACCAGGCGAAGTTCGGCACCGTGAAGGCGGTCGGGCAGATCCTCTTCACCCAGTACCTCCTGCCGTTCGAGGTGACGAGCCTGTTGCTCCTCGTCGCCATCGTCGGCGCGGTGGTCGTCGCGAAGGAGCGGATCTAGGCCATGGTCCCGCTCACCTGGTACCTCTGGCTCGCCGCGATCCTGTTCACGATCGGCCTCGCCGGCGTCCTCATCAAGCGCAACGCGCTCATCCTCATGATGAGCATCGAGCTCATGCTGAACGCCGCGAACCTCACGTTCGTCGCGTTCGCCCGCCAGCACGGCGACGTCGGCGGCCACGCGATCGCGTTCTTCATCATCGCGGTCGCCGCGGCCGAGGCCGCCGTCGGCCTCGCCATCGTGATCGCGATCTTCCGCACCCGCGGCGCGCTCAACGTGGACGAGGTCAACGCGCTCCGGGAGTAGGCCGCGGCGAAATACCCGCCCGTTCGGTCCGTAGTCTCGGGGAGGCAGACGGACCGTCCGCTGAGACCGTTCGTCCTGAGCCTGTCGAAGGACGAACGGATCGGCTAGTCTCCCGCTCATGCTCGCGCGCTGCGCTCGCTGCCAGAACGACTTCACGACCGACCGCTTCGGGCTCCAGAAGTGCCCGCACTGCGGCTCGGATCTCATGCTCGCCGATCCGAACGCGGCCGCGCCGGCGCCTCCGGCCCCGCCGCCCTCCGGCGCCGAGACGCTCCCGCCGCCCCCGCCGTCGAACGAGGCCTTCCCGCCTCCGCCGCCTCCCCCTCCGCCCGCGGGCGGTTACGGGCCTCCGCCCGGTGAGTACCCAGGATCCGTTCATCCCGAGCGTAGGCCCGCCGCAGGCGGGCCGGAGTCGAGGGACGGCCGCGCCCCGGAGGGCATCCCGTCGCCCTGGGTCGAGCGCGATCGCCTCGGCTTCTTCAACGCGTACCTCGAGACCTGGAAGCTCGTCGCGACGAAGCCGCAGGACTTCTTCTCGCGCGTCCGCATCGACAAGCCCGGCAGCGCCGTGCTGTTCGGCGTCATCGGCGCGACCATCGGGCAGGTCGTCTCGTCGCTCTACTCCTGGGCCGCCGGCGCGCAGGCGATGGTCGCGATGCGCCAGATGATCGACCAGATGGGCCCGGAGCAGGCGGAGCTCTTCGAGAAGCTCCTGCCGTACATGGGCGGCGCGGGCACGGCCTATCAGATGATCGCCGCGCCCATCTCCGCGCTCGTCGGCATCTACCTCGGCGGCGGGATCATTCACCTGCTCCTCATGCTCTTCAAGGGCGCGGGCCGCGGCTTCGACGCGACGATCACGGTCGTCGGCTACGCCGTGGGCCTGCAGATCCTCGCGGCCGTCCCCGCCTGCGGCGGGCTCATCGCCGCGGTCTGGGTGCTCGTCGCGTACATCATCGGCCTCGCGGCCGCGCAGCGGATCACGACGGGCAAGGCCGCCGCCGCCGTGCTCGCGCCGCTCGTACTCCTGTGCTGCTGCTGCGGCGGGGCCATCGGCGTGGGCGCCGCGGCCGCGCTGAAGGCGCTCGGCGCCGCGACCGGCAAGCCGGTGGACATCTAGGGATGGCCGCGGAGGCGGAGGGGACGGAGGCCTCGGCGCTCGAGGCCCCCTGGGTGGAGCGCCGGAGGCTCGGGCTCGTGGCCGCGTGGCGCGAGACGTTCCGGCTCGTCGCGTTCAAGCCCGGCGCGTTCTTCGAGACGCTCAAGATCGACCGGAGCGGCACCGCCGCGCTGTTCGGGCTCGTCTCGGGGTCGATCGGGCTCTTCATCGCGAGCTTCTGGTCGGCGCTCAACCGCCTGCACTGGTGGGACGCGTCCCGCGACGTCGCGCTGCAGCTCGGGCCCGGCGGCTCGCAGATGGTCGATCGCTACCTGCCGTACCTCGCGACCGGCTTCTCCCTCGCCGAGGCGCTGACCGCGCCGGTGAAGGTGCTCGTCGGGCTCTTCCTCGGCGCGGTCGCCATCCACGCGATGCTGGTGCTCCTGCGCGCCCACTCGCGCGGGTTCGACGCGACGCTCACGGTCGTCGGCTACGCGTTCGGGCTCACGCTGCTCCTCGCGCTGCCGGTCTGCGGCTTCCCCCTCGTGGCGGTCTGGCTGCTCGTCGCGCTCGTGTTCGGCGTGCAGGCCGCGCAGCGCTGCGCGCTCTGGCAGTCGGCGGTCGCGGTGCTCACCCCCGGGCTCCTCGTCATCTTGTTCGGCATCCGGCCGTGGCTCGCCGGCATGTTCACGCTCGTGAAGACCTTCCAGCTGGCGACCGGCGCGGGCGGCCAGTAGGGGACCGGGATGGCGACGGGCGAGGCCACCACGACCGCGACGCACCGGACCTTCGGCCACGCCGAGGTCTTCGCGTCGATCGCGCTGATGTCCTTCGCGGTCGCGCGGTTCTTCCCCGTCCTGTCGGTGCCCTACGTCTGCCCGTCGAAGGCGCTCTTCCACCTGCCGTGTCCGACCTGCGGCATGACGCACGCGTTCGTCGCGCTCGCGCACGGCGACCTCGCGGGCGCGTTCCTGTCGAGTCCGGCCGGCACGCTGCTCGCGGCCGGCGCCTGGGCGCTCGCGGTGGCCGACCTCGTCCGGCTCGCGCTCGGGGCGCCGCTCCCGGCGCTCTCGCCGCGGACGGCCCGCCTGCTCGTGGCCGCCGGCGTCGCCGCAGGCCTCGCGAGCTGGGTCTTCGTGCTGGCGCGGGAGATCGCTCGATGAATCCCCACGTCCTCGGCGTCATCCTCGTCGTCTACGGCTACCTCTCGGGCTCGATCTCGTGGGGCGTCGTCGTCGCGCGGGTGCTCCTCGGCGTCGACGTGCGCAGCGTCGGCTCGGGCAACATCGGCGCGACCAACGTCGCGCGCGCGGGCGGGAAGAAGCTCGGCATCCTCGTGCTGGTGCTGGACGCCCTGAAGGCGATCATCCCGCTCCTCGTGGCGCGCTGGTTCCTCGCGGGCACGGGCGCCGAGAGCTACGCGCTCGCGACCGCCGTCGCCGCCTTCGCGGGGCACCTCTACCCGATCTGGCTCCTGTGGCGCGGCGGCAAGGGCGGGAAGGGCGTCGCGACCGCGCTCGGGGTGTTCGTCGTCCTCGCGCCTTGGGCCGCGCTCGCGGGCGTGGTCGTCTACGGTCTCTCGTACCTCGCGACGAAGATCTCCTCGGTCGGCTCGCTCGCCGGCACCGCCGCGTGCGTCGCCGGGACGTTCGTCACCTGCGGCTGGAGCGCACCGGAGAGCTGGACCGCGGTCGTGCTCGGGCTCCTCATCGTGGTGCGGCACGCCGAGAACATCCGGCGGCTCGTGCGCGGGGAGGAGAAGAAGCTGAAGTAGGCGGCGACGCCCCCGTTTGGCGGCTCGCACCGGGAGGCCGGGTGCCGGCATGCTGGGCCCATGAAGCGGACCGCCGCCCTCGTCGTCGCCGTCCTCGCCTTCGCTGGATGCTTCCCCGGCTCGCTCAACGGCGGTGCGGTCGGCGTGACCGTGCCGAAGGTCGCGCTCGAGTGGGTCGGCCCTGCCCGGGCTTCGTGAGCGGATTTCGGGCCGCCATCCGACCTCGGCCTGTCCAGCCGAACGGGGCGGTGCTGGCCCCGAGACGCTCAACGCGCGGGTGGCATCCGGGGACGGCCGCTCGAGCTCGTGATGCGCGACGACCGCAACGACCCCGAGGTGGCCCGGCGGGCGGTCGAGGAGCTCGTCCAGTCCGGCGTCGTCGCCATCGTCGGCCACGCCACGAGCGCCATGGCCGAGGCGACGTCCCGATCCTCGATCGCCGGGCGTCCTCATGGTCTCGCCCACCGTGAGCGGGACATCCTTCCGCGGCGGGACGACGCTTCGTCCTCTACCCGTCGAACGACTCTCGGCGCGCGCTCGTGGCGCACCCGGTCACCGGGGCCGCGGCGTGTCGGGTGATCCTCGACCTCTCCAACGCCGCGTTCACCCGCACGTGGCGGGATGCTTCGGGAGGCCCGAGGCCCAGGGCGGGCGCATGGTCGGAGAGGTGCCCTTCACGTCGGGGAGCCCCGGCCGGTGCGCTCGTGGAGCGGCGCTGGCGTCGAAGCCCGGGCTCGTGCTCGCGAAGCCTTCGACACGGCCGCGCTGGCGCAGCAGCTCCGCAGCGCGGCTCCGACTCCTGCTCCGGGGTCCGACTGGGGCTACGGCGACGCCCTGGCCCAGGGCGGGTCGGCGATGGAGGTGCGCTCTTCACCCTCAAGGTCGACGTCACCTCCACGCCCCGCTACCGGGCGTTCCGCGCGCGCAGGCCCGGTCGGGCGGCTTCGACTTCGCCGCGGTGCTCGCGCACGAGCCGTCCAGTCCTCGCGTCCCGCCTCGCGGAGGGGCCGATCGCCGCACCCAAGGCGGCCGTGGTCGGCGGACCTTCCAGGGTTGCTCGGAGGTGACGATCGACGCACCGGGGACGCTCGCCGCCGTGTACTCATGACCGTCGCGACGGCCGATCGAGCGGTCGGTGAGGCTGCGCGCCGACGGCGGGTTCCGGCTACGGGCACGCGGCGTGGCGGCGGGCCCTGCTCGTCATCGGCCTGTCGGCAGCGCGATCGGCTCGGCGCCCTGCGCCGGAGACCGAGACCCGCGGAGCTCGCGAGGCGATCGCGGCGGGTCGGCCGGGCCCTCGAGGGGCGGTGGGAGCTCCGAGATCGCCGGCCACGTCGACGCGAGGCCGACGCCGGCGCCACCGCCCTCGTGCGCGCGCTGACGCTGGGCCGGGGGTCGAACCCGAACATCGCGAAGGTGTACCTGCTCGACGCGCGGGGGCGCGTGCTCGCGGTCTCGCCGCCGGATCCGACGCGCACGGACCGACTCGCGCGCCGTACGTCGCGCGGCGCTGTCGTCGGGCGCCGTCACGTGGTCCTCGGCGACCGTGATGATGTCCACGGGCGAGCCCCGGGTCGGCCTGGTGATGCCCCGCGAACGGGGGTGCTGCTCGCCTACCTGGACCTCTCGCGGCTCATACGCGCCGTTTCGGGACGACGGGGCCGTGGGCGGCGGTCGCGCTCCCGATCGCGAAGGGACGTTCCTCGCCCGGAGGACCCGGCCCGCCCGGGGCGGGTATGCTCGACTCCCGCTCGTCCGGCGGGGGTGCACGGCGCCGAGGGCACGCGGAGTACGTGCTGCAGGGCCGCACTATCTCGGCGCGGTGCCGGCGGCGCCGGGCTGGGTCGTCGTCGCGGAGCCGGTGGAGCACGCGTTCGCGGCCATCGGATGAGCTCACGCGCGGTGATCTTGACGCTGGGGGCGTCGACGTCTGGCCTTGACGCGCGGCTGGTCCGTCCGACGAGGCGTGTCGAGGCGCGCCGGAAGTCGCGCGGTGACTCGACCGCCCGCGCGCCGCGCCGGGCGTCCCGTTCGGGAGTTCACCGAGCTCGCGCGCGTTCGGCGACATGGCGGAGGTGCGCGCCCCGAGGAGGTGCTCGCCCGACCACGCGCGAGCTGCGCCGATCGTGGAGAACACGCTCGTCGGCATCGTGCGCACGACGGCGGAGGGGAAGATCCTCTTCTAAGGGCTTCCTGGGATCGGGGCGGGCGGGGGAGGATCCGTGGGCCGGCCGATCAGCCGTTCTACGGACCCAGGCCGATGGGACGCGCTCCTCGAGGCCGCCGGCCCGCGGCCAGGTGAGCAACGTCGAGCTCGCGCTGCGCGGGATGGACGGGCGGGAGCGCCAACTGCTCGTCAACGTGGCGTTCGACGGCGACCGGCTGACGAGCGTGGCGGCGGACGTGACCGACCTGAGGGCTGCCGCGGCGGACCGCGAGCGCCTCGAGGCGGAGCTCCGCCACGCCCAGAAGATGGACGCGGTCGGACGCCTCGCCGGTGGCATCGCGCACGACTTCAACAACCTGCTCACGGCGATCGTCGGCTTCGCAGGGCTGCTCGAGGACGCGGTGCCGGTCGAGGGCGAAGACCGTCAGAGCCTGGATGGGATCCGGCAGGCCGCGGGGCGCGCGGGCCACCTCACGCAGAGCCTGCTCGCCTTCAGCCGCAAGCAGGTCCTCCAGCGGCGCAAGGTGGACGTCCGGGAGATCGTCCGTGGGCCCCGGCGGATCATCGGCGAGGACTCACGCTCTCGTCTCCGCACCGCCCGAACCCTCGTCGTGGAGGCCGACGCAGGCCAGCTCGAGCAGGTGCTCGTGAACCTCGGGCGAACGCGCGCGACGCGATGCCGAGGAGGAGCCTCGGGATCGCGCCGAGGCCGTGGAGGTCGACGCGCGTGGCGAGGGACTCGGGTTGCGCCGCGGGGCGGTTCGTCCGGATCGTGGTCCGACACGGGTGGGGATCCCGAGGACTCCGGCACCGATCTTCGAGCCGTTCTTCACGACGAAGCCGGCGGGACCGGGCTCGGACTCGATCGTGGACGGCATCGTGCGCCAGCACGCGGCACGTGAGGTGGAGAGCGTGGGCCGGGGCACCTCCTTCACGTCCTGCTCGAACGCGAGGACGCGCCGGCGCAGCAGTCGGCCCCGGCCTCGGCCGCGGCCCCGCGCGGGCGGGGGACGTCCTCTCGCCGAGGACGAGGTGCTCGTGCGGAACGCGTGCCGCCGGACGCTGAGCGGGCCGGGTACCCGTCGTGGAGGCGAGGACGGACAGCAGGCCGGAGCGGTTCTCGGCCGACCCGACCGGTTCGACCTGTGCCTGTTCGACGTGGTCATGCCGCGGAGGAACGGGCGGCCGCGCCATCCACGCGTTCCGTCCAGACGCCCATCCGCTCGCGAGACCTCGTGTCACCGGCCGGAGAGGTGCTCTGGCGCGGTCAGCCGGACGAGCTGACGGACGCGGTGCTGGAGCGGGTCCTCGCGACGCGGTAGCGGGCGCGCGCGGGCGGGTGCACCCCGCCGACGGAACGCATCGCCGGGAGGTCGCGACTCTCGGAGGGAAATCGACGCGCGGCCGGGCGGTCGAGAGAAACCCGCCTGAGCGACGCGCCTCGACCCGGCCCGGGGTAGAACGTTCGGCCATGCCCCGTCGCCTGCTCGCGGCCGTCCTCGCCGCCCTGCCGCTCGTCGCCGCCGCCGCTCCCGCCGAGCGGCCGGTCTCGCCGTTCGTCGACGACCTCCAGCGCCGCGCGTTCCTCTACTTCTGGGAGCGCGCCGATCCGAGGACGGGCCTCGTCCCGGACCGCTGGCCGACGAAGAGCTACATGCACGTCGCGGGCGTGGGTTTTGCGCTGACCGCGGTGCCCATCGGCGCGGCGCGCGGCTGGATCACCCGCGCCGAGGCGCGCGATCGCGTGCTCACGACGCTGCGCTTCCTGCACGACGCGCCGCAGGGGCCGGCCGTGCACGGGACCGCGGGCTACAAGGGCTTCTTCTACCGGTACCTCGAGCCGGAGACCGGCACGCGCTGGGGGCACATCGAGCTCTCCACGGTGGACACGGCGCTCCTCATGGGCGGCGTGCTCTTCGCGGGCGGGTGGTTCGACGGCGCGGATCCGGCCGAGGCGGAGATCCGCAAGCTCGCCGACGACCTCTTCACGCGCGTCGACTGGAAGTGGATGCAGCTCCGGGGCGGCGCCATCTGCCACGGCTGGGTGCCGGACACGCGGCGCGCGGCGGCGGACCTCATCGTGGAGGGGCGCTCGGCGGGGACCTCCGGCGAGCCGACGCCGGGGCACCTCGTCCTCGACTGGAAGGGCAACAACGAGGCGATGATCGTGTACCTCGCCGCGCTCGGGAACCCGGAGCACGGCGTCGGCCCGGAGGCGTGGGAGGCCTGGACCTCCACCTACGCGCGCGACTGGGGCAACGTGTACGGGCAGGAGCACCTCTCGTTCGTCGCGCTGTTCGCGCACCAGTTCACGCAGACCTGGTTCGACCTCCGCGGCGTGCGCGACGCGTGGGGGCGCGCGAAGGGGCTCGACTACTTCGAGAACTCGCGCCGCGCGGCCTACTCGCAGCGCGCCTACGCGACGATGAACCCGATGCGCTGGCGGGACTACGGCGAGAACGTGTGGGGCCTCTCGGCCACCGACGGCCCGATCGACGTGAAGCTCGACACGCCCGAGGGGCCGCGCTCGTTCCGCACCTACGCCGCGCGCGGCATCAGCCTGCGCGAGCAGGTCGACGACGGCACGCTCTCGCCGAGCGGGCTCATCTCGTCGATCGCGTTCGCGCCGGAGATCGTGCTGCCGGCGGTGGAGGAGATGGGGAGGCGCTACGGCGGCTACGCCATCGGCCGCTACGGCTTCCTGGAGGCGCTCAACCCGAGCTTCGTCTACCCGATGCGCCTCCACCACGGCCGCGTCGTCGAGGACGGCACGCCGGAGGGCAAGGGCTGGGTCGACACCGACTGGCTCGCCATCGACCAGGGCCCGATCGTCGCGATGATCGAGAACTACCGGACCGGGCTCGTCTGGAACACCGTGCGGAAGAGCCCGCACGTGCGCCGCGCGCTCGAGCGGGCGGGGTTCACGGGTGGGTGGCTCGACGAGCCCGGGGTGAAGCCGCCGAGCGGGACCGCGAAGTAGCGACGCCCGAACGAAGCGCCGCTGCCTGAAGAACGACAGGGCGGGCGCCCCCCCGAGGACGCCCGCCCTGCACTGCCACGGACAGCTCGCTACTTCTTCGGCGCCGAGGTCTTCTCGAGCAGCGCGTCCACCTTCTTCGCGCGGCGCAGGTCCTCGGCCATCGACTTGATCTCGGAGAGGTCCTGGGCGAGCTCCGCCCAGCCGTACCAGGTCACGTAGTCCGGGTTGGCGTGGAACGCGCCCTGGAACGCGCGCATGCGGTGCTCGAGGAACATCACGAACAGCC
Source organism: Anaeromyxobacter sp. (assembly GCA_046351695.1). GTDB lineage: Bacteria > Myxococcota > Myxococcia > Myxococcales > Anaeromyxobacteraceae > Anaeromyxobacter. The sequence continues at coordinate 198,020 of JAXLYA010000012.1, forward strand.
GCTGCTCGACCGGCGTCGGCGCGTCGTGGAACGTGAGGAGGTCGGGGAACGCGAACGCGTAGCTCTTCGGCTTCGCGAGCGTGCCGTCCTGGTAGAGCCCGGCCACCGTGCGGATCGCCTCGGCCATCTGGTGGTCGATGTCGCGGATGAGGCCGTCGGCCTGCGCGAGCTGAGTCTTCGCGAAGCTCTCCGAGTGGCACTGCTGGCAGGTCTTCACCATCTTGCTCCGCTCGGCGTCGAACGCCTCCTGCGTGAGGCGGGCGACGTCGGCGGCCTTCACGACCTCGAGGCGGCCGGTGGGCTTACCGTCGGGCGAGAGGACGCCGAGGCCCTGCAGGATGGTGACGCGGTCATCCGTCCACTGCTTGTCTCCGTCGGGGAACGGCAGGCGGACGGCGAGGAAGCCCCACGCCGTGCGGACCTCGTGCGTGCCCTCCTGCATGTGGCAGGTCTGGCAGGTCGGCGCCGCGGCGGTCTCCGGGATGGTCTTCGTGCGCTTGAGGTCGTTGCGGACGCCGTGCTTCGACGAGTCGTACATCTCCCACTGCGGGTGGTCGAAGCCCATGTGGCAGGTCTTGCAGGCCTCGGGCTGGCGCGCCTCGGCCTTCGAGAACAGGTGGCGGGTGTGGCACGCGTCACAGGAGGCGACGCCGTAGCCGCCGGCGACCTCGCGCAGCTCCTTCGCCTCGGCCTCGCTCTTGAGGCCGAGCTTGTGGCAGCCGCCGCAGCCCTTCTCGCCCTCGCGCACCGCGAGCGCCTGGTAGTGGAACGTCGGCATCGCCTTCACGGCGGCCCACGCGAAGGCGTGCTTGCCCTTCTTGAAGCTCGCGACCTGCTGCTCGTGGCAGCCGGCGCAGGTGTCGGGCGTCGGCATCTTCGCCTTCTTCGGGTCCGCCGCGGTCGAGTGCTCGGCGCCGTGGCACTCGGTGCAGCCGACCTGCACCGCGTGGTGGCGGGAGGCCTTCCAGTCGGCGACGACCTGGGGCGAGGACTTCTGGTGGCAGGTGACGCAGGCGTCCGAGGCGGCGGCGCGGGCCGCGGGCTTCGCGGCCGGGGCGCCGGCCTGGAGGGCGAGCGCGAGGGTGAGCGTGAGATGGAGCATTCCGGGCTGTCTCCCTGGGTGAAAGGTGAGGTGGAGGTCCGGATGAAGGCAAGCCGCGGGCCAGGCCGGAGGTCCGCCCGCGGGCGCGCAAGGGCGCGATGTCACTGGGGGTGGTGGTGGCGCCCGCGCGCCTCGGCGCATCCATTCCGGACAAGAAGGTCCGGAATCGGATGCCGGCATCTGATCCGGGGGTCCGGCTACCGCCCGAGGGGACTAGAGCCTGTCGAGCTCCACCGACCCGTCGGGGCGGGCGCGCTCCACGAAGGCCGACACGGTGCACCCGTCGGCGAGCTTCGGGTTCCGGTAGTCGAGGAGGTACGTCTGACCCTGGGCCGGGGAGAGCGAGACGCGCGCGGAGCAGCCCGCGGTGGTCTCCCGCTTCTCCCAGCCGGTGGTCGTGCGGGGCTCGTCCTTCGTCTCGTACTTCTTCACGTCCGCGAGCCCGACGGTCTGGCTCACGTTGTCCCAGGCCGGCTCCTGGACCACCGTCACGCGGGTCACCGGTACCCGCGCGGTGACGCTCTCGAGGTTCGTGCGCGTCCAGCGCACCGCGAGCTTCACCTCGAGCTCGGCGGGCTTCCCTGCGTGCACCGGGATCGCGATCGCCTCGAGCGCCTGCTTTCCGTCCAGGATCGCACTCCACGGCACCTTGCGCGTCGCGAGCACGCGCGCCTCGCCGTCCTCGTGCACGAGCACCGTCGCGACGAGCGTCGAGAGCCCGTTGTGCGCCGGCACCATCCTCGTGGCCTGCTCCGTGTCGAGGTCGAGCTTCACCTTCACCATCGCCGCCGGCTCACCTGCGACCGGCGCGCGGTAGTGCAGGGCGCACCCGCCGAGCGCGAGCGCGGCGGCGAGCGGGGTGACGAGCGAACGAACGGACGGGCGCATGGCGGTCTCCGGAGCGTGCGACGATCGAAACGCTGGCACGAATGCACGGAGAGTGCAAGGCGGTCTCCGGGGAGGTGCGGCGGGCGGACGGGACGTTTCCACGAAGCTGCGGAATGGCCGGGGTGTGCCTGGCGCCATGCAGCGGAAGTCGGCCCGGGGGTGCGCGGTCACCCTGCCGCCCCCGGAGCGGTCAGCCCGCCCGCGCGCTTGACCCGCCTCGCCCCTGCGCCCAGCGTCGCGGCCGGGGGGAGGGGCTCGCCATGAAGGTCCTCACGGTCTTCGCCCACCCGGGCCAGGGCTCGTTCTGCCACGCCGTCCTCCAGCGGTTCGACGCGGGCCTCAAGGAGGCCGGGCACACGAACGAGATCGTCGACCTGTACGCGATCGGCTTCGATCCGGTGCTCAGGGATCGGGACAACCCGAACTGGATGGACCCCGACGCGCCCGACGAGATCCTGGAGCAGATGCACCTGAAGGAGCGGATCGTCGGCGGCGCGCGCGGCCCGATCTCGAGGCTCCTCGCGCGGCTGCTCGTCGCCGGCCGGGACACCCGCGGCCTCATCCGGTTCCTGCAGCGCCGCTTCCGCCCGCGCGACGTGGCCGAGCAGCAGGAGAAGGTGGCGAGCGCCCAGGCGCTGGTGTTCATCGCGCCGGTCTGGTTCGTCGGCTTCCCGGCGATCCTGAAGGGGTGGATCGAGCGGGTCTTCACGCTCGGCTTCGCCTTCCGGATCAAGCCCGAGGCGTGGCGCGGCGACATCTCCGGGCGCGTGCCGCTCCTGCACCACGAGAAGGCGCTCATCATCCAGACGACGCTCTTCGACGGGCGCGCCTACGGCACCGGCCTCGGGGACGCGATGAAGGTCCTCGTCGACGACTTCGGGTTCCGCTACCCGGGCATCGAGAAGGTCGAGCGCGTCTTCTTCCACGCGATCCACGGCGTGGACGACGCGACCCGGCGCGGCTACCTCGACCAGGCCCAGCGGCTGGGGCGGGAGTTCTGACCGTGCGCGCCGCCGGCCCCGGGCTGCGCGCGAGGAGCCTCGGCAACCTGCTCCGGATGGGCCACTGCGCCCCGTCCGTCATGAAGTCCGCGGCCCCCGGAGACGCGGCGCAGGTCGAGTGGCTCGTCCGGCTCTGTGCCGGCCTCCCCGGCGGCATCGGCAACAGCCGGCACGAGTGCGGCGGGGTCACGGCGCCGCTCCTGCTCCTCGGGCTCGACCACGCCGACGAACCCGACGAGCAGGGCGTCCCGGCCGTGCTCGATCGAGCGTACGCCTTCGTGCAGGCGTTCCGCGCGCGGCACGGCACGCTCCTGTGCCAGGACATCCTGGGCGCGCGCCGGCTGCCGCTCCCATGCATCCCCGTCGTCACCCTGGCGGCGGAGCGTTACGTGCGGCTGACCGCCGGCGCGCGGCCCGAGGGCCTCACCGGCGAGCGGCGCGAGGCGTGCGCGCTCTTCTGCGGTCACCTCGCGGGCCGGGGCTTCCACTGCGCGCGCGCGGTGCTCGCCTCCGCGCCGGTGCCCACCGGGCGGCGGCGCATGCTCCACCGGGCGGCCGCCGCGTTCGTCGGCGGCACCGCGCTCGAGGGGCTCACCTGCGGCGCGCTCACGGCGGGGGTCCTCTCCATCGGCCTCGCCGCGGGCGAGATCGAGGACAGCCCGCTCCGCGTGCTGCGGATGGTGGGCACGATGGCGACGGGCGGGAACGCGTTCGCCGAGGACCTCAACGCGTTCAACCGGGCGATGAACCTCGGGCACGCGCTCGTGCGCTGGTTCCTCCGCGAGCACGGGAGCACGCAGTGCCGGGTGCTCACCCGCTGCGACCTCGGGACGCTGGAGGGCGCCCGCCGGTACGTCGACACGCGGTGCGTCGAGCGCTGCGAGGCGCTGGCGGCGGGCGTGGCGAGCCGGGTGCGGGCGATGATCGAAGCGTGAGCCCGGCGCGGCGTTCACCGGAAGTGGCGGCCGACCCTCCGGGCTGGGTCGCGGAGGCCCCGGAACTCCCTCCAGCGGGAGCGTTTGAGAGGGAGTCGCAGCTGGGGCTATGCTCCCATTCGCGTGATGGGCCCCGTCGCTCTCGTGCTGTTGTTCCTCGTCGCCGATGCCCCGACCCGCGCGGGCAACTCCCCCGCCGCGCAGACGTCTGCGCTCGCGGTCGAAGAGCGCCCCTCGGACTGCCACGAGATCGTCCCTGCCGTGATCGCCTTCGCGAAGGTGCCCCGACGCGCGGTGGTGTTCTTCGAGTGCGGCGGTCGCATCGTCGACGCAACCGGGACCGAACAGTCCGAGGCGGACACGAACCGGCGCTGCGACGCGAGCGGCTGCCGGGTCTACGAGGTGGTCTTTGGTGAGGACGGACGATCGAAGCTGCGGCGGGTCCGACGCAATCCCGCGCGCGTCCCGTTCCCGCCCAGCTTCGTCGAGCTCCAGCCGCGCTGGGGCCGCAAGGGCGGCAAGCTCGTGATCCTGAGCGTGGAAGAAGGGGCGCGTACGTGAGGCGGGAGCCGCCTCGAGCCTCGCCCCACCTTCTCAGACGTTCGGCACCGGCGACACCTCGCCGATCGGCCGGATCATGACCTGCCGCGGCTTCACGCCGTTCGCCGGGCCGACGATCCCCTCGCGCTCCATGCGCTCGATGATCTTCGCGGCCTTGTTGTAGCCGAGCCGCATCTCGCGCTGGAGCTTCGAGACGGAGACCTCCTCCATCCGCGACACGAGGTCGATGGCCTGGTCGTAGACCGGGTCCTCCTCCTCGCCGTCGAAGCCGAGGCCGTTCGCGCCGTCGCGGGCCTTGAGGATGTTCTCGTCGTAGACCGGCTTCCCCTGCTCCTTGAGGTAGCCGACGACCCGGTGCAGCTCCTCCTCGGAGACGAAGGCGCCCTGCACGCGGGTCACGGGCTGCGTGGCCGTGAGCACGAGCATGTCGCCGTCGCCGAGCAGGCTCTCGGCACCGGGGCCGTTGATGATGGTCTGGGAGTCGTGCCGCGACGCCAGGCGGAACGAGATGCGGGCCGGGAAGTTGTTCTTGATCATCCCGGTGATGACGTCGGTCGACGGGCGCTGCGTCGCGACCATGAGGTGGATGCCGGTCGCGCGGGCCTTCTGGGCGAGGCGGGCGAGCGAGATCTCCACCTCGCGCGGCGCGGTCATCATGAGGTCGGCGAGCTCGTCGATGACCACCACGATGAAGGGCAGCTTGGAGGGCAGCTTCTTCTCGGCCTCCTCGCGCGCGGCGATGGCGTCGGCGGGCGGCGGGGCGGTCGGGTCCTCGAACTCGGGCGAGGCGATCACGTCGCCCCGGGCCTCGGCGGCGGCGACGCGGGCGGAGGCCTCCTCCTCGGTCTCGCCGGCGGTCACGTCGACCACCACGAGCTTCTTCGCGGAGCCGTAGGTGCTCGCGGCCTCGAAGGTCTTCCCCTCGGCGCGGAGCTTCTCGACCTTCGCGTTGTAGCTCTTGAGGTCCTTCGAGCCGGTGTCCGCGAGGATCTGGGTGCGGCGCTCCATCTCGTCGACCGCCCACTGCAGGGCGCGCGACGCCTTCTGCGAGTCGGTCACGACCGGCAGGAGGAGGTGCGGGATGTCGGCGTAGGCCGAGAGCTCCGTCATCTTCGGGTCGACCATGATCATCCGCACCTCGGCCGGCGTCTGCCGGTAGAGGAGCGAGAGGATCATGGTGTTGAGGCCGACCGACTTGCCGGAGCCGGTGGTGCCGGCGATGAGGAGGTGCGGCATCCGCTGCAGGTCGACGCAGTACGGGAGCCCCTCGATGTTCTTGCCGAGGCCGAGCGGCAGGACGCCGCCGGCGTGCACGAAGCCCTCCGACTCGAGCACGTCGCGCAGGTAGACGTTCGCGCGGTCCTTGTTCGGCACCTCGATGCCGACCACGCTCTTCCCGGGGATGGGCGCGATGATGCGGATGCGCACGGCGCTGAGCGCCATGGCGAGTTCCTTGTCGAGGTTCTCGATGCGCGCGAGCTTGATGCCCGCGACGGGCGAGAACTCGTAGAGCGTCACCACGGGGCCGGGGCGGATGTGGTGGATCGTGCCGTCGACGCCGTGCTCCTTCAGCGTCGCGACGATGCGGTCGGCGGTGCGGGTGAGGCCGGTCTTGTCGACGTCGGCGGTCTTCTCGTCGTGCTGGTCGAGGAGCGCGGTGGTCGGCAGGCGGAACACGTCGCCCGCCTTCTGGAAGGCGAACTCCGGCGCCTCCTTGCCCTTCTTCTTGCGGGCCGCGCGCTCCTGCATCGCCTGCGAGACGACGATCTCGGGGCGCACCGGCGCGGGCGGCACGGGCTCCATGGCGAGCTCGTCCTCGCTCGGCTCGACGTTCGGTAGCGGGGTCTCCTGGGCGGCGGCCACCGTCGCCTCGGCGGCGTCGGCCACGGCGCCCTCCGCCTCGGCCGCCTTCGCCTTCCGCTTCTTCTTCGGCTTCTCCTCGGCGGGAGCGTCGATCACCGGCTCGGGCGCGGCCCAGGCCGGGTCGTCGAACTTGCCGCGGCGGACCTCCTCCAGCGCGAGCGCGCCGGCGACGGCGCGGGCCTCCTCGTGGTCCTCCGGCCCGAGCGCCTCGATCTCGGCGGTGTCGGCGAGCGCGTCGGCCTCCTCGGCCTCCTGGCGCAGCCGCTCCGCCTCCTCGGCGCGCAGCTCGGCGACGGCGGCGCGGTGCTCCTCGATGGCGTCGGCGACCTTCGCGGTCACGAGCCCGCCCACCCAGGCGAGCCCGCGGCCGATGGCGGCGCCGAGCGCGCCGAGGTGCGCGGCGACGGTCCGGACCTTGAGGTCGGT
>JAXLYA010000013.1:0-193623 GCA_046351695.1 Anaeromyxobacter sp.
CACCCGCACTTCGTGGGCTGCCAGTTCCACCCCGAGTTCAAGTCGAAGCCGTTCGCCCCGCACCCGCTCTTCGCCGGCTTCGTGAAGGCCGCGCGCGAGCACCGCGACGCCTCGGGCCGCAAGCCCGAGACCGGCAGCGTCACGAAGCTCCCGGTCGGGAAGAGCGGCTAGATGACGGTGCTCGCGAAGATCGGCGGCCACGCCGTCGGCGACGGGCAGCGGCTGCTCCTCATCGCCGGGCCGTGCGTGATGGAGTCGGAGGCGCAGGCGCTCGCGCACGCCCGCAAGGTGAAGGCCCTCGCCGAGAAGCACGGCGTGAACGCCGTCTTCAAGGCGAGCTTCGACAAGGCGAACCGCTCCTCGGGCAAGAGCTACCGCGGCATCGGCCTCGAGAAGGCGCTCGCCGCGTTCGAGGCGGTGAAGCGGGAGACCGGGCTGCCCTGCACGACCGACGTGCACGAGACCTGGCAGGCGGAGCCCGCCGGCAAGGTCGTCGACGTGCTGCAGATCCCGGCGTTCCTCTGCCGCCAGACCGACCTCGTGCTCGCCTGCGCGCGGCACGGGAGGAGCGTCTCCATCAAGAAGGGGCAGTTCCTCGCCCCGAAGGAGATGCGCCACGCCGTCGCGAAGTGCGCCGAGGTCGGGCAGAAGGACGTGCTCCTCATGGAGCGCGGCGCGACCTTCGGCTACGGCAACCTCGTCGTCGACATGCGGTCGCTCGTGATCATGCGGGAGCTCGGCGTGCCGGTCTGCCTCGACGCGACGCACTCGGTGCAGCTCCCCGGCTCGGGCGGCGACACCACCGGCGGCGAGCGCCAGTACGTCGCGCCGCTCGCCCGCGCCGCGGCGGCGGTCGGCATCGACGCGCTCTTCACCGAGATCCACGAGGACCCGTCCGTCGCGAAGTCCGACGGCCCGAACTCGCTCGACTTCGCGATGGCCGACGCGGTCCTGACCGACGTCCTCGCGATCCGCGCGGCGGTCAGGCGCCCGTGAAGCGCCGCGCCCCTACCTCCGTTCGTCCCGAGCGTAGGCCCGTCCTGAGCGTAGGCCCGCGCAAGCGGGCCGTAGTCGAAGGGCGGGCCGGAGACGAGGGACGCTCCAGGGCTCGCATCCCGCCCCAGGAGCTCGTGCGCCGCGCGGCCCGCGTGAAGCTCGTCCTCCTCGACGTGGACGGGGTGCTCACCGACGGCCGCATCTGGTACGGCCCCGACGGCGAGGCCCTCAAGGCGTTCGACGTGCGGGACGGCCACGGCATCGTGCTGCTCCGCGACCACGTGGACTTCGGGGTCATCTCCGGCCGGCCCGGCCGGGCGACGCAGAAGCGCCTCGAGGAGCTGCGCTTCAAGCACATGATCTTCGCCCAGCGCGACAAGCTCGAGGGCTACGCCGCCCTGGGCTCCCTCGGCGTCGCCGACGACGAGGTCGCGTACATGGGCGACGACGTGAACGACGTCCCGCTGCTCCGGAAGGTCGGCCTCTCCGCCTGCCCCGCCGACGCGATGCCCGAGGTGAAGGCCGCCGTGCACTTCGTCACGACCGCGAAGGGCGGCCGCGGCGCGGTGCGCGAGCTCTGCGACCTGATCCGCAAGGCGCGCGGCATCGGGTAGCAGGCCCCGGGGTCCGGACTTAGCAGCCCGCCTGCGGGTCGAGCGGGCCGAAGAGCACCGGGCTCCACACGGCGGCCGGCGTCACCGTGGGCGGGGTGTCCACCGCGGGGACGGGCTGGACCTCGCGTCCCGTCGCGGCCGCGTCGGCGCCCGCGCCGAGCTGCGCGCGGGCGCGCGGCGCCGGGCGCCTCGTGGAGGGGGTCGGCTCTGTCGACACGGACGGCGGCTCGCGCCCGGCTCGTCACCCCGGGCGGCGGCCGGGAGGGCGAGGGCGAGCAGCGCGGCGACGAGGGGGGCGCGAAGGTCTGCCATCCACGGAGGCTAGCAAACGCGGGGACCGAATCGCGCAGCCCCCGGTGGGTCGCCCCGCGACTTCCGTCCCCGGGAGGTGTTGATCGTCCGGAAGGAAGGAGCCGTCATGTCCCGCCACCGGATCGCCGCTCTCCTCGTGTCGCTCCCCGTCGTCGTGCTCGCCCAGGGCCAGGACGGCGGGGGCAACGCGCCGCCGCTGCCGCCCGAGCCGCCACGGCCGGCGGTCGCCGCGCCCACGGAGGCGCCGCCCCCGGCGCCTGCCTCCGGCGCCGCCACGGCGCCCTCGAGCTACGTCCCGCCCGGCCGCTGGGTCCACACCGCCCAGTACGGCTGGGTCTGGATGCCGTACGAGGCGCAGTACTACGCCATCCCGGGCGACCCGCAGGTCTTCCCCGAGGCGTTCGTCTTCTACCCGGCCTACGGCTGGCGCTGGGTCGTTGCACCCTGGGTGTACGGCTACGGCCCGCAGCCGTACTGGGGCCCGGGCGGCGTCGTGACGTTCTCGTGGTGGGCGCGGCCGTGGTTCCGGGTCGGCGGCTACTGGGGCTGGGGTGGGTATCGCGGCTGGGGACCTTACCGCGGCTGGATGGGCCCGCGGCGCTGGGGTCCGCACGGCTGGGCCCACGCGCCGGCGTACTACCGCACCGGCGTGGGCGAACACCGGCCGATGCCGGTCCGGCCGGGCCGGGCCGCGCCGGCGCCCCGCCCGCACCCGGGCCGCGGAGCCGCCGAGCGCGAGCACGGCCGGCACGGCCGGCCCTAGGTCCGCGCTACTTCCGCGTCCAGGCCATCACCCAGTCGTCGACCCAGGTCTTCCCGCCGTCCTTCGAGGAGGTCTGGTACCAGCGGCACGACGTCTTCGTGATCCGGTCCCAGACGCTCCGGAAGAGCACCTTCTGGCCGGCGTCCTCGTCCTCGGCCTCGAACAGGAACACGCCGTCGACGAGCCGTCCGGTGATCGGCGGCGGGGCGAGCACGCCCGAGCGCACGTTCACGAAGAAGTCGGTCCAGAGCTTCCGCTCGCGGTCGAGGAGCCGGATGCCGAGGCCGGCGAAGTCGCGCGCCGGGATGCGCAGGTCCTCGATGCTGCCGTGGCCGCCCATAACGCTCCAGCAGGTCGACTCGCCCGGGAATTCGTCCCAGACGCCGGGCGCCTTCAGGCGCCGGTTCTGGATGTTCCAGGAGCCGGTGAGGAAGTCGAACTGCCCGGGCTTGCCCTCGGCGCCGGGCGCGGCGGCCGGCGCGGGCGCCGGGGGCGCAGGGGCCGGGTCCCCGGCGATGGTGCTCGCCGGCACGGCGAGCCCGGCGGTCGCGAGGAGGAGGGCGCGGCGGGTGAGGTCGGTGCGGTCGTCGGACATGGTGGACTCCGGGTCGGGGCGCCGGGATGGGCGCGACCGTGCTTGTACGGGGGCATTCCTGACAGGTACCGTCAGGAATCTTCGGGAGACCGTCCTTCCGTGCGCGCCACCCGCCTGCTCTCGCTCCTCGTCCTGCTGCAGCTCCGGGTCCGCGCGACCGCGGAGGAGCTGGCGCGCGAGCTCGGCGTCTCGGTGCGCACGCTCTACCGGGACGTGGCCGCGCTCGAGGCGGCGGGCATCCCGATCGCGGCGGACCGCGGGCCGGGCGGCGGCTTCCAGCTCGTGGCGGGCTACCGGACCCGGCTGACCGGGCTCGCCGCGGAGGAGGCCGAGGCGGTCTTCATGATCGGCCTGCCCGGCGCGGCGGGCGCGCTCGGCCTCGGCCCGGCGGCGGTGCGGGCGGGGCGCAAGGTGCTCGCCGCGCTGCCGGCGGAGCTCTCGGCCGGCGCCGCGCGCATCGCGGCGCGCTTCCACGTCGACCCGGTCGACTGGTACCGCGCGGTCGAGCCGTCGCCCCACCTCCCGGCGCTCGCGCGCGCGGTGCTCGACGCGCGGGTCGTCGCGATGGAGTACCGGAGCTGGACCTCGACGCGCCGGCGACGGGTCGAGCCGCTCGGGCTCGTGCAGAAGGCGGGCGGGTTCTACCTCGTGGCGCGCCGGCCCGGCGGCGAGCCGCGCATCTACCGGGCGGCGAGCATCGGGGCGCTCGAGGTGGAGGACGCCCGCTTCACGCCGCCGCGCGGCTTCGACCTCGCCGCGTTCTGGCGCGAGGGCGTGGCGCGCTTCGAGGCGGGGCTCCTGCGCGGGGTCGCCCGCGTGCGCGCGACGGCCGCCGGCCGGGAGCGGCTCGCCCGCGTCGCGCACGCGGCCCGGGCGGTGCGAGAGGCGCCAGCGCCGGGCCCGGATGGCCGCGCGGAGTTCGCGCTACCCTACGAGACCGAGGAGCAGGCTGCGCTCGCGCTGCTCGGCTGCGGCCCCGAGGTCGAGGTGCTCGAACCGCCGGCGCTCCGCGCCCGCGTCCGCGCGCTCGCGCGCGAGGTCACACGGAGGACACGCCCATGAGCAGCTTCCACGCCGAGCTCGTCGACGCCGCGCGGCGCATCGCGGCCGCGCTCCCGCCGCCGCCGGTCGCGCGGGTCATCGTGCCCGCGCCGGAGCACGCCGCGCCGGAGAAGGACGGCTCGTTCCTCGCCGTGCAGCTCGAGGGCGGCGCGACCGGGCTCTGCTACGTGCTCCTCGGCGACACGCGCGCCCGGCTCCAGGCGCTCGACGCGGGCGCGCTCGCCGGGCGCGGCGCCCTCGCGCTCGCCGAGGGCTTCGCCTCGCCGGACCCCGCGGCGCGCGCGCTCGGGCTCGCGGCGGTGAACGCGCTCACCCGCCACCTCCTCGACCGCGCCGGGTTCGCGCCGGACCCCGCGGCCGACGCGTTCGGCTCGATCGGGGCCGCCCCGGGGGGCCGGCTCGGGATGATCGGCTTCTTCCCGCCGCTCGTGCGGCGCGCCCGCGAGCAGGGCATCGCGCTCACCGTGCTCGAGCTGAAGGGCGAGCTCGTGCGGGAGGAGCCGGGGCTCACGGTCACGCTCGATCCCGGCCGGCTCGCCGGCTGCGACGCCGTGGTCTCGACGAGCACGGTGCTCCTCAACGACACGCTCGACGGGGTGCTCGCAGCGGCCCGGGGCGCGCGGGAGCTCGTCGTCGTCGGCCCCTCGGCGAGCTTCGTGCCGGACGCGCTCTTCGCGCGCGGGGTGACGGCGACGGGCGGCGCCTGGGTGCGCGACCCGGCGCTGCTCGCGGCGCGGATGGCCGCGGGCGAGCGGTGGGGCGAGGCGGCCGGGAAGTTCTCGCTGCGCCGGGACGGCTGGCCCGGGCTGGACGCGGTGATCGCGCGGGTCTAGGCGCCGCCCCGCGGCCCGCCGAGCAGCGCCCGCACGTCCGGCGGGAAGCCGGCGACGAGGCCGATCACGAGCCCGCCGGCGAGGCCGCCGAGGTGGGCGGAGTTGTCGATGGAGGGCAGCGCGAAGCCGAGCGCGAGGTTGAGGAGCACGATCTCGATCGGCCCGCGCAGGAACATCTTCCGCCCCTCGGGCGAGAGCCTGCGCCAGTACCGGAGCCCCTGCGCGAGGAGCGCGCCGACGAGGCCGAACAGCCCGCCCGAGATGCCGACCGACGGCGACGGGTTCACGACGTAGCTCGCGATCGTGCCGGTCACCACCGAGCCCCACAGCACGAGCAGCATCCGTCCCGGGCCGAAGAGCCGCTCGACGAGCCCGCCGAGGTCGGCGAGGAAGATGCCGTTCATCGCGAGGTGCATCGCGTTGCCGTGCACGAGGCCCGGCGTGAGGAGGCGCCACCACTCGCCGTCCCGCAGGGCGTCGTTGTCCTTGCGGAGGTGGTCGAGCAGCGCGCTCGCCGGCAGGAACAGGGCGAGGAGGGACACGGCCGCGACGACGCCGAGCGTGATCCGGGTGGCCCAGGGGGCGTAAGGGCGGAGGAGCGGCGGGGCGGTCTGGCCCGGAGTCGTTTCCACCCCGGGAAAGTACACCGCGCCCCGCCCCGGGCCCTCGGTTTTGGCCCGTGGTACCCTCCCGCCCTCGCGGCCGGGAGACCCCCCGTCCGGCCGCCTGCCTGATCCGAGGCCCTGAAGGCAAGCAGCACCCCTAGCAAAGTCGATGCCGAAAAAAGGCTGAGCTTTCCGCTGCGTAGCCGAGGGGTCTTGACAAATGCTAGCAAGGGGTGTGCCCGTCGATCGAACGGGGAAAGAATGCTATGGTTTGGCGGTCTTGGATGAGCCGGTCGACGTGGGTGGCGCTGTGGATGGCCCTCGCCTGCACCGGTTGTCGACAGAGCAGTCAGGGGTCGTCCGAGGATCTCGTGCCAGGTCTGAAGCTCGAAGGGGTGCAGTTCAGGGTCTACCGGGGCAGCGCGCTGCGCGCGTCCGGGACGGCCTCCCGCGCCGACTACCGGCGGGCGACCGACGAGCTCCTGGCACGAAATCTCACCACGGACCTCGTGGCGCCCTCGGGCGGTGACGCCCGGCTCACCGCCGCCGAGGGCCAGGGGAAGCTCAAGGAGCGGACCTTCACGGCGTCGGGCGGAATCGTGCTCGAGCGGGCCGATGCCACGGCCCGGACGGCCTCCGCGACCTACGTCGCAGGCCCGCCGCCCCTGATCCGCGGCGTGGAGCCGGTCACCGTCGACGGCACCGGCAAGGCGGCCTGGAAGCTGACGGGCAAGGGGTTCACCGCCGATCCGCGCTCCGGCGACCTCACCGTCGGCGGTGGGGTCCGGCTCGAGGCGCAGGAGGCGGGCGCCCGGTGACGGTGCTCGGCCTCATCGCCGCGCTGGCGCTCCTCGCGCCGGTCGCCGAGCCCTCGGCGCCGGCGGGCCGGCCCGCGGGCGCGCGGCTCGCGACGACCGGCGGAGGCCTGCTGGTGCTCGAGGCGGTCGACGTCCAGTACCGGTTCAAGAAGCGCGAGATGGCGGCCTCGAGCCGCGGCGCGCCGGTGGTGCTGACCCGGGACGACGCGCGCCTCAGCTGCAAGGAGATCGTCGTCCGCACCGACGCCTCGAACCGCGTCGCCACCGCGAACTGCACCGGCGACGTCCGCCTCGTGCGAGGGGTCCGGGTCCTCACCTGCGACCGCGCGATCTTCGACGGCGCGAGCGACCGGGTCACCTGCGAGGGCAACCCGGTGCTGCGCGACGCGGGCAGCGAGGCGCGCGGCACGAAGCTCGTCTACGACCTCAAGGAGGACGAGGTCCGCTTCGAGGGCGAGCCCGGGAAGCCCGTGCAGGTCACGGTGCCGAACGACGAGGTCGAGCAGCGGAAGACCGAGCTCCAGGAGCGGCGCCGGGCGAAGGGCGCCGGGGAGCGCAAGCCGTGAGCGCGGACCTCCTCAAGGCCGAGGGGCTCCAGAAGTCCTACCGCGGCCGGCGCGTGGTCGACGGCGTGTCCTTCCACGTGGAGCCCGGCGAGGTCGTCGGGCTGCTCGGGCCGAACGGCGCGGGCAAGACGACCTCCTTCAACATGGTCGTCGGCCTCGTGGTGCCCGACGCGGGCAAGGTGACGCTCGGCGACGCCGACCTCACGAAGCTCCCCATGCACCGCCGCGCGCGGCTCGGGGTCGGGTACCTGCCGCAGGAGGCGTCGATCTTCCGGAAGCTGACCGTCCGGCAGAACTTCATCGCGGTGCTCGAGGCGCTCGGCAAGGGCAAGGCGGAGCGCGAGAAGCGGGCCGACGCGCTCATCGAGGAGTTCCGGCTCGAGAAGATCGTGAACAGCCTCGGCGAGCAGCTCTCCGGCGGCGAGCGGCGCCGTGCCGAGGTGGCGCGCAGCCTGCTCTCCGACCCGCGCCACATCCTGTTCGACGAGCCGTTCGCGGGCGTCGACCCCATCGCGGTGGGCGAGCTGCAGCGCCTCATCGGGTCGCTCCGCGACCGGGGCATCGGCGTCCTCATCACCGATCACGCCGTGCGCGAGGCGCTCGGCATCTGCACCCGGGCCTACATCCTGTCGTCGGGCACGCTGCTCGAGGCCGGCACGCCGGCCGAGATCGCGGCGAGCCCGCGCGCGCGGGCGGTGTACCTCGGCGAGAAGTTCAGGCTGGAAGAGGGGACGGAAGCGAGATGAGCCTCGAGCTGAAGCAAAGCCTGAAGATGACGCAGCAGCTGGTGATGACGCCCCAGCTGCAGCAGGCCATCAAGCTGCTCCAGCTCTCGCGGATGGAGCTCGTGGACCTCATCCGCACCGAGGTCACCGAGAACCCGCTGCTCGAGGGCGCCGACGAGCCGGAGGAGGAGCCGGTCCAGAGCGGCGAGAGCCCCGCCGAGGTCGCCGATCACGAGTCGAAGCCGGAGCCCAAGGAGGCCGAGCGCGCCGAGGAGGTGAAGGGCGAGGAGGGCCAGAACGAGATCGACTGGGACCAGTACCTCGACCACTACCAGCTCCAGGGCCACACGGCGCCGTCGAACCGCGGGCTCGCCGACGAGGAGCTCCCCGGCTACGAGGCCACCCTCACCAAGAAGACCGATCTCGTCGACCACCTCGTCTGGCAGCTCCGCCTCTCGCACTTCACGCCCGAGGAGGAGCAGGTCGCGATGTTCATCATCGGGAACCTCGACGACGACGGCTACTTCAAGATGCCGGCGGTCGAGGGCGAGACCGAGGACGCGACCCCGCGCGATCCGATCGTCCGGGTCTCCTTCGAGTGCGGCTGCGGCGTGGAGTTCGCCGAGAACGTGCTGCACAAGGTCCAGACGCTCGATCCCATCGGCGTCGCCGCCCGCAACCTGAAGGAGTGCCTCCTGCTCCAGGTCCGGCACATCAACGCCGACACGCCCGAGATCGTCGCGATCATCGAGCGCCACCTGAAGCACCTCGAGTCGAAGAACTTCCAGGCCATCGCGAAGGACCTCAAGATCTCCGTCGAGGAGGTCGTGAAGGCCGTCCGGGTGATCTCGAAGCTCGAGCCGAAGCCCGGCCGGCAGTACACCGGCGAGGACGCGCAGTACATCACCCCCGACGTCTACGTTCACAAGATGGGGGACAAGTACGTCACCGTCCTCAACGACGACGGCCTCTCGAAGCTCCGCATCTCGGGCATGTACCGGGCGGCGCTCAAGAACGGCCAGGCCGGCGCCGCGAAGGAGTACATCCAGGATAAGCTGCGCAGCGCGGTGTGGCTCATCCGCTCCATCCACCAGCGCCAGCGGACCATCTACAAGGTCACCGAGTCGATCGTGAAGTTCCAGCGGGACTTCCTCGACCGGGGCATCGCGCACCTGAAGCCGCTGATCCTCCGCGACGTGGCCGAGGACATCGGGATGCACGAGTCGACCGTCTCGCGCGTCACGACCAACAAGTACGTCCACACGCCGCAGGGCATCTACGAGCTCAAGTTCTTCTTCAACTCGGCCATCGCGAAGACCGGCGGCGACGAGATCGCCTCCGAGGCGGTCAAGAACCACATCCGCCAGATCGTCTCGGCCGAGGATCCGCGCCATCCCCACTCGGACCAGCGGATCGTGGAGATCCTGAAGACCCAGAACATCGAGATCGCGCGGCGCACGGTCGCCAAGTACCGCGAGGTCCTCGGGATCCTGCCGTCCTCGAAGAGGAAGAAGTACTTCTAGACCCGCCAGGCCGCCGGCCGCTTCGACCCCGGGTCGGTGCCTGTGCGCCCGCACCCGCCCCCGCGGGTGGACCCACTCAGGATCCCGTCATTCGCCCAAGGGGCGATCCCCGGCCGTGCGAGGGCGCTACAATCCTCACGTGAATGTTGTCCGTCCGTGGGCAACATCGAACGGCCGCGAGGCCGGCGGAAGCAGCACCCGCCGGAGCGCGGCCGTAGCATTTTCCCCCGCAGGCCGAGGGAGCAACTCCATGCAGGTCAACGTCACCTTCCGGCATCTCGAGCCCACCGAAGCGCTGAAGGACCACGTGCGCAGCCGCATCGAGCACTGTCAGCGGTACGTCGACAGGCCCGGCGAGGCGCACGCCGTGCTCCACGTCGAGCACCTGCACCACCACGCCGAGATCACCCTGAAGGCCGGAAAGTTCCTGCTGCGCGGCACCGCGAAGTCCGAGGACATGTACGCCTCCATCGACGCCGCCGCCGAGCGCATCGAGCGCCAGCTCAAGAAGCACAAGGAGAAGATCACCACGAGGAAGTCCTCCCCGACCCCCGTCCCTCTCGCCACCGCCCAGGCCGTCGACGTCCGCTACGACGTCCTCGACGTGCTCGAGAACCCGGACCGGCCCAGCCACCGGGTCGTGAAGAGCAAGCGCTTCGAGGCGCGGCCGATGTCGGTCGACGACGCGATCCTGCAGATGGAGCTGCTCGACGCGAGCTTCTTCGTGTTCCTGAACGAGGAGACCCGGGCCGTGAACGTCGTCTACAAGCGCGACGACGGCACGCTCGGGCTGCTCGAGGCGGCGACCGGCGCCGCCGCGCCCATGAAGCAGGCGGTGAACGGGCGCGCCTGACCCGAGGTCCGGGGACGCGGGGCGGGCCGAGGACGGCCTGCCCCGCGCCCGCGACGACGAACCCTCGCGAAGCCTGGCTTGCCGTCTTGCCGGGCCGTCCGCACCTGTGTTAGCTGGGGTTCGCGCCGATGAAGATCGTCGAATTCCTCCGGCCAGAAGCGGTGATCGCGGACGTCTCCGGCGCGACCGGGGCGGCCGCGCTCGCCGAGCTGTGCCGGCCGCTGGCGGCCGCGCAGCGGTTCGATCCCCAGAAGCTCCTCGAGACGCTGCTGGAGCGCGAGAAGCTCGGGTCGACCGGCATCGGCGACGGCGTGGCCATCCCGCACGGCAAGGTCGCCGGGCTCCCCGGGCTGATCGCGAGCTTCGGCCGGGCGCCGGGCGGCGTGGACTTCCGCGCCATCGACGGCAAGCCCACCTACCTCTTCTTCACGCTGTTCGCCCCCGAGAACTCGGCCGGGGCCCACCTCAAGGCGCTCGCCCGCATCAGCCGGATCTTCAAGAACCCCGCGTTCCGCGAGACGATCCTGACCGCACCCGACGCGCCGGCGATCTACCGCCTCATCGAGGCGGAGGACGCGAAGTACTGACGGCGGGCCCGCCCCGCCGGAGTCGTGGCGGAGGCGCGCGCGAGCCGCGAAACTCCCGGGCGTGAAGCTCGCAGGGCTCGCCCGGACCTCCGCCGAGGTCGCCCGGACCTCCGCCCGCCTCGAGAAGGTCTCGCGGCTCGCGGCGGTGCTGCGCGCGCTCGGTCCGGGCGAGCGCCGCCTCGGCGCCGCCTGGCTCGCCGGCGAGCTCGTGCAGGGCCGGATCGGCCTCGGGCACGCCACGGTCCGGGCGGCGCTCGAGGCCGTGCCCGCCGCGGCGGAGCCCTCGCTCGAGCTCGCAGAGGTGCAGGCCGCCCTCGAGCGGATCGCGGCGGCGCGCGGGAGCGGCTCCGCCGGCGAGCGCCGCCGGACGCTGGAGGGCCTCGTCTCGCGGGCGACCGCGGAGGAGCGCGCGTTCCTCACCGGGCTGCTCCTGGGTGAGCTTCGCCAGGGCGCGCTCGAGGGCGTGCTCGTCGAGGCGGTCGCGAAGGCCGCGGAGGTCCCTGCCCACGAGGTGCGGCGCGCCGCGATGATGGGCGGCGCGCTCGCCGAGGTCGCCGAGGCCGCGCTCGGCGAGGGCGTCGCCGGCCTCGCGCGCTTCCGGCTCCGGCTCCTCGAGCCGGTCTCGCCGATGCTCGCCTCGCCCGCCGCCGACGTCGCCGAGGCGCTCGACGAGCTCGGCGAGGCGGCCCTCGAGTGGAAGCTCGACGGCGCTCGCGTGCAGGTGCACCGGGACGGCGACGAGGTCCGCGTGTTCTCGCGCACGCTGCGCGACGTGACGCCCGCGGTGCCGGAGATCGTCGCCGCGGTGAGGCGGCTCCCGGTCGGCTCGATCGTGCTCGACGGCGAGGCCATCGCGCTCCGCCCCGACGGCACCCCCGAGCCGTTCCAGGTGACGATGAGCCGCTTCGGCCGCCGGGGGCGCGATGCAGCCGTTAGCCCCGAGCGTCCCTCGACTCCGGCCCCGCTTCGCGGGGCCTACGCTCGGGATGAACGGGCGGAGACGAGGGGCGCTCCGCTCCTCACCGCGCTCTTCTTCGACCTCCTCCACGCCGGTGGCGAGGACCTCGTGGGCCGCACCGCCCGCGACCGCGCGGAGCGGCTCGCCGCCGAGGTCCCCGCCACGATGCGCGTGCCCCGCCTCGTGACCGACGACCTCGACGACGCGACCGAGTTCCTCGACGGCGCGCTCGGCCGCGGCCACGAGGGCATCGTCGCGAAGTCGCTGGAGGCGCCCTACGAGGCCGGCCGCCGCGGCGCCGCCTGGCGCAAGGTGAAGCGCGCCCACACGCTCGACCTCGTCGTGCTCGCGGTGGAGAAGGGCTCCGGCCGCCGCAGCGCCTGGCTCTCCAACCTGCACCTCGGCGCCCGCGACCCCGAGCACGGCGGCTTCGTCATGCTCGGGAAGACCTTCAAGGGCATGACCGACGCCATGCTGCGCTGGCAGACCGAGAAGCTGCGCTCGATCGCCATCGGCGAGTCCGACGGCTGGGTCGTGCACGTCCGGCCCGAGCTCGTCGTCGAGGTCGCCTTCGACGGCCTGCAGGCCTCGACCCGCTACCCCGGCGGCCTCGCGCTCCGCTTCGCGCGCGTGAAGCGCTACCGCGAGGACAAGCGGGCGGACGAGGCGGACACGATCGAGACCGTGCGCCGGATCTTCCTCGCGCAGGGCGAGCGGGAGGGCGTCGAAGGCACCGACGCGGCGGAGGAGGCGGAGGGGTAGGAGCGCCGCCGAGCCCCGCGAGGGCCCTCCGCGCGGATGGCCCTCCAGGGGCGTTCGCACGGTAAAGTCGGCTCATGCTCGCCGCCTCGCTCCTCGCCATCCTGTTCGCCGCCCCGGGCCCCTCCGCGAAGCCCGTCCACGTCGTGATGACCACCGAGCTCGGCGAGCTCGAGCTCGCGGTGGACGTCGTGCACGCGCCGCTCACGGCGAGGAACTTCCTGCGCTACGTCGAGGCCGGGCACTACGACGGCGGGCGGTTCCACCGGACGGTCACGCTGAAGCCGGACAACCAGCCCAACAACAAGGTGAAGATCGAGGTCATCCAGGGCGGCGTCGCGCCGGCGCAGGAGTCGAAGGGCTGGCCCGCCATCGGCCTCGAGCGGACAACGAAGACGGGCCTCAAGCACCTCGACGGCACGATCTCGATGGCCCGCGCGGAGCCGGACAGCGCCACGAGCGACTTCTTCGTGTGCATCGGGCCGCAGCCGGAGCTCGACTTCGGCGGAAAGCGCAACCCGGACGGCCAGGGCTTCGCGGCCTTCGGGCAGGTCGTGAAGGGGCTGGACGTCGTGCGGAGGATCCAGGCCGCGCCCGCCGACGGCCAGACGCTCACGCCGGCGGTGCGGATCCTGAAGGCGAGCGTGGTGAAGGCGAAGCCGTAGCGGCCGCCGCGCGGCTACAGGTTCACGCCCAGGTAGAGGTTGGGCTCGAACAGGAAGTAGCTGTTCCAGCGCGCGTCCATGCGCCGGAAGCCCTCCGGGCCCTTCGAGTCGACGGGCCACCCGTTGCAGTGCACCTGCGGCTCGACGAACAGCCGGTCCCGCAGGAACGACAGGTGGTAGCCGACGTGGACGGAGGCGTAGAGGCGGAAGCCCGTCCCGACCTCCTTCCCCTGCGGGTCGAGGAAGATCTTCCTGAGCGGCACGAGCTCGGCCGCGGCGAAGAGGCCCTTCCAGAGCATGCGCTGGTAGAAGGCGCCGACGCCGTACTCCCGGACGCGGCCCGGGTAGTACTCGGTCTTCTCGAACAGGGCCGGATCCCAGGCCGGGATGCCGAGCGGCTTGTTGAGCTTCCAGGTGACGGCCTTCACGCCGACGTGGTCGCGGTCGGTGAGCCGCCAGCCGGCGTGGAGCTCGTACATGCCCACGTCCTCGCCGATCCAGTTCGTGAAGGAGAGGTAGGGGCTCGAGACGAAGAAGCGGTGCGGCGCGGTGGACGCGACCTCGACCTGCGAGGGCTGCGAGACCTGCCCCGCGAGCAAGAGGGCGACGAGCGCTGTCATGAGGTTCCTCCTCGGGTGGTCAGCTGCCCGGAGCACGCTTGCCTCCGGACTACTTACAGAGTAAGCTTACGGCATAAGTGTGACGGAGCTGGAGCGTGCGCGATGGGGCGTGGCGCTTCGCCGCTCGGCCGGAGGGTGTCCCTGGGTCCACAACGCAAGAAGCGAAGGGCGCCCCTCGACCGCGCACGCGTGCTGCGCGCGGCGCTCGCGCTCGCCGACGCGGAGGGGCTCGAGGCGCTCTCCATGCGCCGGCTCGGCGAGGCGCTCGGCGTCGAGGCGATGTCCCTCTACAACCACGTCGCCGGGAAGGACGACCTCCTGAACGGCCTCGTCGACCTCGTCGTCGCCGAGGTCGGCGTGCCGGACGCGCGCTCGCCCTGGAAGGCGGCGCTGCGCGCCCGCGCCCTCGCGTCACGCCGCGTGCTGCTGCGCCACCCGTGGGCGCCCGGGCTCATCGAGGCGCGGGTGGACTTCGGCTCCGCGCGGCTCCCCATCTTCGAGGCGCTGATCGGGATCCTGAGGCGAGCGGGGTTCTCGATCGAGGCGACGTACCACGCGCTCATCGTCCTCGACAGCTTCGTCTACGGCTTCGTGCTGCAGGAGGTCAGCTGGGTGGCCTCGGCGAGCGCGCCCGCCCAGGACGCCGGCGGCGCGCGACCGGGCGGCCCCGACGCCGGCGCGCTCCCGTACGTCCAGGAGATGTGGGCGTTCGTGTCGAGCCGGACGCCCGCGGGGAGCAACGGCCGCGCCTCGTCCTACGAGCGCGAGTTCGAGGTCGGCCTCGCGCTCGTGCTCGAGGGCCTCGAGCGGCTCCTGCGCGGTCAGACGTCGAAGGGGTAGACGGTCGTCAGTGGGTGACGCTGTGGAACAGCCGGTTCCACCGCGGGCCGTCCGGACCCCAGGAGGCGAGCGCCATCACGGCGCGCCCCTTGATGCGGCCGATCGGGACCGGACCGAAGTAGCGGGAGTCGGCCGAGCGGTCGCGGTGGTCGCCGGCGAGCCAGACGTGGCCGGGCGGGACCTTCGTCGGGACGAGGTCGTCGCCGCAGGGGCCGTTCGCCTTGCAGTAGGTGTGGAACTTGTGGGTGCCCAGCGTCTCGACGTGGTCGGCGCAGTCCTCCTGCCGCCAGGGGCCGCCGTCGTTCTTGTCCCAGTAGGTGCACTCGCCGGAGAGGGTCTCCCGGGGCACCGGCTCGCCGTTCACGACCAGCCAGCCGTCGCGGATCTCGACGATGTCGCCCTCGACGCCGACCACGCGCTTGATGAGGTCGTCGTTGCGCGGGTTGCCGGGGGGCGCGAGCAGCACCACGATGTCGCCGCGCTTCGGCGACGACCAGTTCGCCTGCGCGCTCTCGGTGAACGGGAGCCGCGCGCCGTACGCCCACTTCTCGACGATGACGTAGTCGCCGATCTGCAGCGTCGGGATCATCGAGCCGGACGGGATGTAGACCGCCTCGTAGAGGAACGTCCGGAACGCGAGGACCGCCAGGATCGTCACGGTCCAGCCCCGGATCTCCTTCATCACCTTGTCGCGTTCCACGCTGCGGACTTCTCCTGTTCGTGCCTACTCGGTGCGCATCGCCTCGACGGGGTCGAGCTTCGACGCCCGCGCGGCGGGGTAGATGCCGAAGAGGAGGCCGGCCCCCCCGGTCAAGGCGAGGGAGAGTAGCACTGCCCACGCCGGGACGCTCGCCGGGACGTCCAGGATGGCCTTCGCGCCGAGCGCGATCCCGGCGCCCACGAGCACGCCGATGGCGCCGCCCATGAACGAGAGGGTCACCGACTCGACCAGGAACTGGCGGAGGATGCTGCTGCGCCTCGCCCCGAGGGCCTTGCGGACGCCGATCTCGCGGGTCCGCTCGGTCACCGACACGAGCATGATGTTCATGATCCCGATGCCGCCGACGAGGAGCGCGAGGCCGCAGATGCCGCCCGTCGCCGCGGCCACCATCGCCGCGAGGTTGTTGAAGAGCTCGGCGGCGGTGTCGTTCGAGTACCAGTCGAAGTCGTTCTCCTCCTGCGGCGCGAGCCCGCGCAGGCGGCGGAGCCTCCCGATGACCTCGTCGATCGCCTTCGGCATGTCCTCGGGCGAGGTGGCCTGGATGGCGATGTTGTTGTTGCGGTTCTTGCCGCAGACGCGCTCGAAGGAGGGCCACGGGACGACCGCCCAGTTGTCGCGCGACTGCCCGAGCACCGCGCCCTTGCGGGCGGCGACGCCGATGACCTCGAAGGGCACGCCGCGCAGGCGCACCTCCTCGCCCACCGCGCCGCCGTCCGGGAAGAGCGCGTCGGCGACGTCGGCGGCGATGAAGATGACCCGGCGCCCGAGCTGGATGTCGGTGTCGATGAGGAAGCGGCCGTCGGCGACCTGGACGCCGTTCGCCGGCTCGTAGTCGGGCAGCGCCCCGCCCACGCCGACGCTCTGCTTCGTGGCGCGCTCGCGCGTGGTGAGCTTCTCGGGCGCGCGCGAGTACTCCTCGATCGAGACGTGCCGGACGTAGGGCAGCTCGCGGAGCGCCTCGCCCTGCTCGCGGGTGAGGTCCGGCCGCTTCTCGATCTTGCGCCAGTCGCGGTGGCCGAACTCCATCGCCGGCCACTTCTGCACCTGGAAGGTGCCCGCCCCGAGCTCGGCGAAGTCGGTGGTGAGCTTCAGCTTGAGCCCCTCGGTGAACGACATCATCGCGACCACGGTGGCCGCGCCGATGACGATGCCGAGGAGGGTGAGGACGGAGCGGAGGACGTTGGCGCGGAGGGTGCCGAGCGCCATCGCGATGGTGTCGAGGATCGAGCTCATCAGGCCGGCGCCGGCCGCGGGGGCGCCGGCGTTCTCCTATTCGGTGCGCATCGCCTCGACGGGATCGAGCCGGGAGGCTCGCGCGGCGGGGTAGATGCCGAAGACGAGGCCCGCCCCGCCCGTGAGGACGAGGGAGAGTACCACCGCCCAGGCGGGGATGCTCGCCGGGACGTCCAGGATCGCCTTCGCGCCGAGGGCGATGCCGCCCCCGAGCAGGACGCCCAGGACGCCGCCCAGCACGGAGAGGGTCACCGACTCGACGAGGAACTGCGAGAGGATCCGGGCCCGCCGCGCGCCGAGGGCCTTGCGGATCCCGATCTCGCGGGTCCGCTCGGAGACCGACACCAGCATGATGTTCATGATCCCGATGCCGCCGACGAGCAGCGCGAGCGCGCAGATGCCGCCGGTCGCCGCCGCGACCATCCGGGCGAGGCTGTCGAAGAGCTCCGCCGCGGTGTCGTTCGTGTAGTAGTCGAAGTCGTTCTCGTCCTGCGGGGCGAGGCCGCGCAGCTTGCGGAGCTTCGCCTCGACCTCCTCGAGCGCGACCTTCACGTCGGCGGGCGAGGACGCCACGATGGCGATGTTGGTGTTGCGGGCCTTGCCGTAGACGCGCTCGAACGCCGGCCAGGGGATGACCGCGAAGCCGTCCTTCGACTGGCCCATCATCGAGCCCTTGCGCATCGCGACCCCGATGACCTCGAAGGGGACGCCGCGCATGCGGACCTCCTGGCCGAGGGGGTCCATGCCGGGGAAGAGCGCGTCGGCCACGTCGGCGCCGATGAAGACCACCCGGCGGCCGAGCTGGATGTCGGTGTCCACGAGGAACCGGCCGGTCGCGACCGTGACCCCGTTCGCCGGCTCGTAGTCGGGCAGGCCGCCGCAGACGTCGATGTTCTGCTTCGTCGCGCGGTCGCGGGTGGTGAGCTTCTGCGGCTGGTTGTTGATGTACTCCTCGATGGACACGTACTTCACGTGCGGCAGCGACCGGATCGCCTCGCCCTGCTCGCGGGTGAGGTCGGGGCGGCGCTCGATCTTTCGCCAGTCCCGCGGGCCGAAGCTCATCGCCGGCCACTTCTGCACCTGGAAGGCGCCGGCGCCGAGCTGGGCGAAGTCGGTGCCGAGCTTCACCCGCAGCCCCTCGGTGAAGGACATCATCGCCACCACCGTGGCGGCCCCGATCACGATCCCGAGGAGGGTCAGGATGGAGCGCAGCACGTTCGCCCGGAGGGTCCCGAGCGCCATCGTGATCGTGTCGAGGAGGGCGGTCATTCGTACCTCAGCGCTTCCACTGGATCGAGGTGCGCCGCGCGCCAGGCCGGCCAGCTGCCGAACAGCAGGCCCACGACGGCGGAGAAGCCGATGCCCAGGAACACCGCGGAGAGGCTGACGGTCGCGGCGAGCGGGGTCGCGAGCGCGATGATCTGCGCGAGCCCGAGGCCGAGCGCCGTGCCGATCGCGCCGCCGACGGCCGCGACGATGGCCGACTCGACGAGGAACTGCAGCAGCACGGTCGAGCGCCGCGCGCCGAGGGCCCGCCGCACGCCGATCTCGCGGGTCCGCTCGGTGACCGACACCAGCATGATGTTCATGATGCCGATGCCGCCCACGATGAGCGTGATCAGGCCGACGCCGATCGCCACCGAGTAGAGCGCCCCGGTGAGCTGCTGGTAGGTGCGGATGAACTGCTCCTGCCGGTTGATCGAGAAGTCGTCCTTCTTGCCGGGCGGGACCTGGCGGACCCGGCGGAGGATCTCGACGAGCTGGTCCTCGAGGCCGGAGAGGTCCTCGGGCTTCGCGGTCACCGCGATGTTGATCGAGCGGCGGTTCCCGAAGTCCTGCATGAACGCGGTGTAGGGGACCATCGCGTTCGCGTCCATGTTCATGCCGAGGAGCTGGCCGCGCCGCTCCATGACCCCGACCACCTGGTAGACCTTGCCGCTGACGGCCACCTTGCGGTCGAGGATCTGTTCCTTCTCGAAGCCCGGGAAGAGCCGGTCGGCGACGTCGGAGCCGAGCACCACCACCGAGCGGGAGAGGTCCACGTCGGTGTCGACGAGGAACCGCCCCGCGGCGACGTTGCCGGCGCCGGTGGCGAGGTACTGCGCGTTCGTGCCGATGAGCTGGACGTTCGGGGTCTCGAGGTCGCCGCGCTTCAGGTCGGTGCGGGTGAAGAGCTGCGGCGCCACCACGGTCGCCAGGGTGGCCTGCTGCTCGACCGCGTGCAGCTCCTTCTTCCCCATGTCCTTGCGGTTGCGCAGCTCCCACCAGGCGTCGCGGCCCTGGGTGAACCAGGCCCACTTCGACACGTAGAGCGTGTGCGCGCCGAGGTTCGCGATCTGGGCCTCGAACGACTTGTTGAGCCCCTGGATGATCGCCACGATGGCGATGACCGTCATCACGCCGATGACGATGCCGAGCGTGGTGAGGGCGCTGCGCAGGCGGGCGCCCACGAGGTTGCCGATGGCGATCTGCACGCCCTCGAGCGTCTCGGCGAACATCCGCCGCATGGCGGCCAGGCGCTTCATGCCGGCACCGCCCGCGCCGCGCCGAGCTGCGCGATCTCGCTGCCGGGCCCGTCGCCGATGATCTTGCCGTCGGAGAGCCGGATCGCCCGCGGGCAGCGGGCGGCGAGCTTCGGCTCATGGGTGACGAGCACGATGGTGTTGCCGCCCCGGTGCAGCTCGCCGAAGAGCCGGATGATGTCCTCTCCGGTCGCCGAGTCGAGGTTGCCGGTGGGCTCGTCGGCGAGGAGCAGGGAGGGCTTCCCGACGAGGGCCCGGGCGATCGCGACGCGCTGCCGCTGGCCGCCCGAGAGCTCGTTCGGCCGGTGGTGCATGCGGTTCGCGAGCCCGACCGCCTCGAGCGCCTCCTCGGCCTGCTGACGGCGTACACGCTTCGGGATGCCGCGGTACACGAGCGGCAGCTCGACGTTCTGCAGCGCGGTCGACCGCGGCAGGAGCTGGAACGTCTGGAAGACGAACCCGATCTCCTTGTTGCGGAGGTCGGCGAGCTCGTCGTCCTGCAGCCCCGCCACGTCGGCGCCGTTC
The DNA here is from genome assembly GCA_046351695.1 of Anaeromyxobacter sp. Classification (GTDB taxonomy): domain Bacteria; phylum Myxococcota; class Myxococcia; order Myxococcales; family Anaeromyxobacteraceae; genus Anaeromyxobacter. The sequence goes on from JAXLYA010000013.1 coordinate 19,696, forward strand.
AGCCGGTACAGGCCGGAGGTGGGCGTGTCGAGGCAGCCGATGAGGTTCATGAGGGTGGACTTGCCCGAGCCGGACTGGCCCACGATGGCCACCCACTCGCCGCGCGGGATCGTGAAGCTGACCCCGTCGAGCGCGCGGACGACCTCGCCGCCGACCTCGTAGTGGCGGTGCAGGTCCTCGACGATGATGAGCGGCTCGGACACGGTCGTTACCCCTTCTTCTCGGCCGGCTTCGCCTTGTCGTCGCCCTTCTTGGCCTGGTCCTGCTCGGCGACGCGCTTGCCGTCCTCGAGCTCGCGCGAGAGCACGCGGTACGGGCCCTCCACGACCTTCTCGCCCTCGGCGAGGCCGGAGACGATCTCGATCTCGGTGTCGGAGGCGAGGCCGGTCTCGACCTTGCGGATCTTGGCGACGCCGTCCTTCACGACGAAGACCACCTTCTGCATCGGGTCGCGCTTCACCTTCTTGGCGTTCGCCGAGCCCTCGGGCTGCGGCGGCGCCTGCTCCTGGCCGGGCGCGCCGCCCGGCTTCAGGTCCTTCTCCGGGCGCACGGTGACGGCCTGGATCGGCACCACGATCGCGTCGTCGCGGGTGTCGGTGAAGACGGAGGCCTGCGCGCTCATGCCGGGGAGCGCGTTCGAGACGGGCTGGGTGAGGGCGAGCCGCACGAAGAAGGTGGTGACCTCGCCCTCGGTGCCGGCGTTCTTCACGTTGGCGTTGCGCGCGACCTCGACCACCTTGGCCGGGAACTTCTTCTCCGGGATGGCGTCGATCTCGACCTCGGCGCTGTCGCCCTCCTTGAGGTAGACCACCTCCTGCTCGCCGACCTCCATCTTCATCTCCATCTGCGAGAGCGTGGAGATGATGAGGATGACGTCCTCGGAGAAGTCGGAGCCGCGGATCCGCTCGCCCACCTGCTTCTGGCGCTTCGTGATCACGCCGTCGATCGGGGAGGTGAGGGTGGTCATCGAGAAGGAGTGGCGCGCCTCGCGCAGCGACGCCTCGGACTGGGCGAGCCGGCCCTGGGCCGCGTCGTAGCGGGCGCGGCCGGCGGCGAGCTCGGTCTTCGCCTTGTCCACCTCGGCGCCGGAGGCGTTGTTGCCGGTGGCGAGCCGCTCCACCCGGGCGAGCTCCTGCTCGAGCTGGGCCACGAGCACCCGCTGCTGCTGCACGTCCGCGGCGGCGGAGGCGCGGAGGGCCTCGGACTGCGACACCTGCGCGGCGTAGCGGCGGGGGTCGATGGTGCCGAGCGGCTGGCCGGCCTTCACCACGTCGCCCTCCTTGACGGAGAGCGAGAGGAGGTCGCCGGTGATGTTCGAGGACAGCTTCACCTCGGTGGCCGCCTGGAGCTTGCCGCCCGCGGTGACGATGCGGGTGATCGAGCCCTTCTTGGCCGTCGTCGCCTGGATGTTCACCGGCGGCTGCGGCTTCGGCATCAGCGACCCGGCGGTGATGGCGACGATCGCGAGGACGAAGACCCCCGCGAAGATGCGCTTCTTCCAGCTCATGCGGTGAGCGGTCGGCATGGGGGCAATCGTAGGCTTCTCCGGGGGCCGCTGGGGCTCGGACTCCGTCCGGGTGACGGGATTCTGGTAGGCCATGGCTAGAGCGGTCCTCCGGAGGCGCGCGCCAGGTCGGCGATCGCCACTGCGTGGTCAATGCGGGCCTCGACGAGCGAGAGCTCCGCGCGGGTGAGGTTGAGCGAGGCCTCGCGGACCTCGAGCTGCGTGGCGAGCCCGGCCTCGAGCCGCTCGCGGGCGAGGGAGAGGGCCTTCTCGGCGGTGGCGAGGTTGTCGGCGGCGAGGCCGACCTGGGTGGCGCCGGACGCGGCCACCGCGCGGGCGTCGGAGATCTCCTTCGCGACGCGGAGCGCGGTCGACTCCTCGCCGGTGCGGGCGCGGCGGGCGTTCGACTCCGCGCGCTGCACCTGGGCCTGGGTGCGGCGGCCCTCGAAGAGGTTCCAGGTCGCGACGACGAGCGCCGTCGACGAGTACTCGCGGGTGAGGTCGCCGTAGACGCCGGCCGAGCCGGAGAGGTCGGGGCCGCTGCGGTTGTAGGAGACCTGCGCGCCGACCGAGGGGAGGTAGTTGCCCCAGGCGCTCTGCACGCTCGCGTCGGCGGCGGCGGTCCTCGCCTTCGCGGCGGCGACCGAGGGCCGGCGCTTCATCGCCGTGGCGATGAGGTCGTCGACCGGCGGCGGCTGGCCGGGGCGCACGTCGGTGCGCTCCATGACCGGCGGGACGGCGACGGTGAGGCTCGCGGCCTCCGAGCCGGTCAGGCCGATGGCCTGGCCGAGCGAGGTGCGGGCCGCGTTGACGGCCGCGCGCTGCCGCTCGACGTTGATCTGGTCGTTCGCGAGGTTGACCCGGTTCGTGAAGGTGTCGGCGCGCGGGGCGCGGCCGGCGGCGAAGAGGGCGTCGGCGCGGGTGACGAGGTCCTGGGTGCGGGCGGCGGTCTTCTCGAGCACCGCGAGCGTGCGCTCGGCGCGGACCACCTCGTAGAAGCGGCGGGTCACCTCGAACGCGGTCGAGAGGACCTGCTCGTCGTACTGCTTCTCCGCCGCGGTCATCTGGAAGCCCGAGGCGCGCACGCCCTGGAACGCGGTCCAGTCGAAGAGCGGCTGCTGGAGCGTCGCGCCGAAGGAGTAGTAGGCCTGGTCGGAGGCGGCCTGCGACGGGACCGGGATGCCGGACGAGGTCACGTACCCGCTCTGCGCGCCGATGAAGCTCCGGCCGAAGGACGAGGAGAGGTCGAGGCGCGGCAGGACGTTCGCGACCGAGGCCACGCGGTCGGAGCCGGCGAGGGATGCGTCCTCGCGAGCGAGCTGGAGCTCGACGTTCTTCTGGGTCGCGCGGGCGAGCGCGTCCTCGAGCGTGATGGGGGCGGCCTGCGCGGCGGCGAGCGACGGGACCGCCGCCGAGGCGGTGACGAGCGCGAGGGCGAGCGCGGCGATGGGACGGGGCGGGTTCACGGGCCTCCTCGGGGGCCGGGGCCGCCCGCGGCAGCGGACGGCGCGATCTTGAGCAGCGCGACGTAGGCGACGAAGAGCACGGCGACGACGGCGAAGGAGCGCCGGCGGGAGGCGCCGGAGGCCTTCGCCATCCCGGTGCCGACGAGGTAGAGCGACCAGAGGGAGAACAGGTCGAGCGCGGACGCGGCGGCGATGGCCGGCGCCGGCAGGCCGGGCGGCAGGAACGCGGCGATGCTGGACGGCAGGAGCTTGTCGAGCTCCATCGGGTTCACCGGTGCGTGCACCACGGCGGCGGGCGCCATGAGCAGGCCGCGCAGCGCGTTCGGGAGGAGCCCGTGCGCGGTGACCGTGAAGGTCTCCTTGAAGCCCGTCCTCGCCCCGGCGGTCCAGAAGCCGAGCCAGAGGAAGCAGCCCACGAAGAGCGCCTGGATCGCCGGCCCGAGCGCGGCGCCGCCCCAGGCCATCACCGCGTTCAGCTTCGCGGCGGTCTCGATGGCCTCGGTGCGCTCGTGCGGCGTCATGTCGGGGCGGAGCTTCATCGCCGCGAGCGCCGCGAGGTCGAGGTGCGGGAGGATGACGGCGGTCGCGACGAGCGCCGCGAGCGTCGAGACGAGGAGCGCGGTGAGCGCCCGGCGCCGCGTGACCGCCTGCGCGAGGCCGAGGCCGGGCTCCGCGAGCGTGGTCCAGATGACGGAGCCGTCCTGTGCGAGATCGGTGGCGGTCATGTCGGTGTGTGGGCGTTGTTACGTGGTGTTCGTGGCCGTATTTCGCGGGCCGCCGCGGGGGCCTGGGCGCATCGGGATGGCAGTCCGGTAAGGAGGGCCCGCGGGCGGCTTCGTGACGCGGGAGAACGTAGGAACCCTCCCGTGATTCCGGGGGGTTCAGGGAACCCGGCCCGGCACTCCCGGTGCGGGCTGGCGAGCGAGGACGCCGGCGAGGTGGGCCCGGTTGTCCGCGATCTGGACGAGGGCCAGGCCCACGACCCGCCAGGCGGGCCGCGCCTTCTGGTTGCGTTCCACGTACCGCGCGAGCGGCTCCTCGATCACCCGGGCCACGCCGACGGTGGAGGTGGCGTGCCGGACCCACCGCTCGCCGCCCGGGCCCTCGAAGACCAGCCCAGCGTGCGAGACGCGGCTCGGGCGATCGGGCGCGTCCTCCCGCACGACGAACGCGATCGTCCCTGCCGGGATCCGCGGCGCGGCCGCGGTGAGCGCGTCGAGCGGCACGACGTCGACCGCGAACGTGCCCACCGGGAGCCGCGCGCGCGGCAGCCCCGGGATGGCGCGCCCCGCGCGCCGCACCAGCGCCCACGCCTCGGGCGAGTAGACCTTCTCCTCCTGCCGGACGGCGCCGGGCGCGACCTCGGCGGCGACGTCGCGCACCCAGCCGGCCGCGAGGTTCTGCGGGAGCCACTGCGAGAGCACCTCGTGCCGGCGCGAGGCGAGCGCGGGCGGGCCCTCGTACCGCACGAGGTCGAGGAGCGCCCTCGCCTCGCCGAGCGAGGCGGCGTTCCCGAGCGCGACCGCCGTCTCGACGAAGGTCATGCAGTCGAAGGCGTCGAGGCGGAAGCGGGGATCGGGATCGCGGGCGTCCTCCTCCCCGAGCGCGTCGAGCACGTAGGGCGCGCCCTTGAGCGGCGCCGTCGCGGCGACCGCGCGGGCGGCGCCGGCGGGCGCGGTCGCGAGCGCGCGGGCGGGGTCGAGGAGGGCGGCGTCGCCTGCGATCGCGGGGCCGGCGGGCCCGGCCGAGACGAGGGCGTGATGCTCGACGAGCGCGTACGCGAGCGCGGGGGCCGCGCCCTCGGCCCGCCGCAGCGTCACGACGGTCGCCGCGCCGCGCCGCTCCTCGCGGCGGAGCTCGGCGCCGAGCCGCTGCCGGGCGAGCCGGGCGAGGAGCGCCTCGACCTTCGCGCCGTCGGCGACCGGGAGCACGAGGAGCGACGGCTCGTCCGGCCCGTCGAGCAGCGCGAGGGCGGCCCCGCGGGCGGGGTCGAGGCCGGCCCCGGCGAGGCCCTCCGGATCGAGCGGGTCGAAGCCGAGCTGGGCCGCGACGCCCCCGCGGAGGGCCGCGGCGTCGCCCACGCCCGGGAAGCCGGAGAGGGTGCGGTGCAGCGCGGCGAGGTCCTTCGCGGCCCGCCCCGCCTCGGGGAGCACCACCGCGGCGCGGACGTCGGCGGGGAGGAAGCGCTCCGGCGGCGGCCCCCGTCGCGCGCCCGGGCAGCCGGCGAGCGCCAGGAGCAGCGGCGCGAGGACGGGCGAGAGCCTCTTCGCACGGCGCGGCACCCCGGACTTCTAGCATGGTAGAGAGAGCCGCTCATGATCTTCCTCGCCGAGGACGAAGCGCCCATCGCGCTCTCCGAGTTCCCCGACTGGACCGCGCTCCTGGGGCCGCGCGCGGCCGCGCTCGAGCTCGAGATCGGCTCCGGGCACGGGGGCTTCGCCCTCGCCTTCGCGCGTCATCACCCCGACCGGGCGCTCGTCGCCATCGAGCAGCGGAAGCTCTTCGCCCAGGCGCTCGCCGACAAGGCCTCGCGGCGGGGCCTCGACAACCTCGTCGCGCTCCAGGGCGACGCCCGGCTGATGGCCCCGCGGCTCTTCCCGGCGGGCTCCCTCGCGGCCATCCACGTCCACTTCCCGGATCCCTGGTGGAAGCGGCGGCACCACCGGCGCCGGCTCGTCGACGACGGGATGGGGCTCCTGCTCCTCGGCCTCCTCGCGCCCGGCGGCCTCCTCGACTTCCGCACCGACGTCCCCCGCTACGGCCACGACGCCGTCGCCCGGCTCGAGGCCTGCGGCTTCGAGAACGAAGCGGGGCCGGGCCGCTTCTGCGACCCTGCCCCCGGCGAGCTCCCGTCCACGCGCGAGAAGCGCTACCTCGCGGCGAACGAGCCCGTATACCGCCTGAGGCTGCGCCGCCCGGCGCGCTGAAGCGCCGCACCTGCAGCCCGCCGGAGCCGTCACGAAATAGGGGAGGGGGACTCCTCGTAGTCACCGGCACACGGCTCCACGCCCGGGAGATCCCATGACCACCGTCCGGTTGCTCGCCCTGACGCTCGCCACGCTCCCGCTCGCCGCCTCGGCGTCCGGGGCCGACCACCGCTCCGGAGGCCGCATCCACGTCTCCGGGAACTGCACCGTGGAGAAGGGCCCCAACGATCGCGTCTCGCAGAACGCCCCGCTCGTCATCGAGGAGAACGCGCAGGTCGAAGAGGCCGTCGCCATCGGCGGCGACCTCACGATCCGGCGCGGCGCGGTGGTCCAGAAGGCGGTCGCGATCGGCGGGAACGTCCGGGTCGAGGCCGGCGCCACCGTGCTCGAGTCCGTGGTGGCCCTCGGCGGCGACCTGCGCGTCGCGAACGGCGCCCGGATCGGCGAGGACGCGGTGGCGCTCGGGGGCCGCCTCGAGGTGCAGCAGGGCGGCGAGGTGAAGGGGAACCGCGTGGGGCTCGACGTGACCCTCGGCGACCTCGACCTCAAGGGGAAGTTCCTCGCGGAGCTCCACCTCCAGGGCTGCGAGGTCGTCGCGAAGTAGCGGCCGCGCGGCTCAGTCCGCGAACGCGACGAGCAGCCCCGCCGCGGTGAGCGCGCCCGCGGCGCCGAGCGCGGCGACCGGCACCGCACCGAGCCCGTGCACCCCGCCGCCCAGCCACGCCACGATCGCCGGGAGGAGCCCGGCGCCCGGTCCGAGCGCGAGCGCGACGGCGAGGCCGGCCGCGGCGAGCGCGAAGAGCGGCACGAGCGCGCGCCCGCGGGCACGGCGCGGCGGCGGGAGCCCCTCCATCACGCGGGCGGTGAAGCCGGCGTCGTCGAGGTAGGGGCCGCGGGAGAGGGCCTCGTCCATGGGGTCCACCGGGTCGGTCATGACAGCGCCTCCAGGTCCGCGGCGAAGAAGCGGCGGAGCTTCTCCTTCCCGCGGGTGACGTGCGTCTTCAGCGTCCCGAGCGGCCAGTCGAGCACCCGGGCCGCCTCCTCGTGCGTCGCCTCCTCGCCGTAGGCGAGCGCGAGCGCGACCCGCTCCTCGTCGCGCAGCACCGCGAACGCGCGGGAGAGATCCACGCGCGCGTGGGCGGCCTCGGACCCGGCGGCGGTGGCGAGCCCGGTGACCGGCGGCGCCTCCGCGGCCTCCGCCGCGGCGAGCTCGGCCGCCGAGGCGACCCGCGGTGCCTTGAGGCGCGCCTCCGTCAGCCAGAGCCGGTAGGCGATCCCGTACAGCCAGGTCGACAGCCGCCCCTCGCCCCGCCAGTCGCGGAGCTTCCGGTACGCGCGCAGGAAGGTCTCCTGCGCGAGGTCGTCCGCGCGCGCCGCGTCGCCGGCGCAGAGCCGCCGCAGCACCGTCCGCACGGCGGACTGGTGCCGGCGGACGAGCTCCGCGAAGGCCCGGCGGTCGTCCTCGGCGAGGACGCGGGCGACGAGGGCGGCGTCGTCGATCACGCGCGGACGCCGAGGGGCCTGCCGCGCACGAACCAGGTGACGAGGTAGCCGGCGCCGACGAGCGCGGGGATGAAGCCGAGGCTCCACGGCGCCTCGTGCGCGGTGTCGGTCGGGAGCCAGTAGAACGTGAGCATGACGCCGACCCCGAGGCCGAGGAGCGTGAGCCCGCGGCGGAGATCCCGGGCGTCGTCGACCGCGTTCCGCGACTCCTCGAGCAGCTCCGCCGGCGGGGCGACGCCCTTCTCGAGCGCGTAGCGGATGGTGGCGTGGCGCAGCGAGCGGGCCCGGTGCGCGGAGTAGTAGACGATGGCCACGATCGCGATCACCGACGAGAAGACGATCGCGGTGGCGATGCCGGGCATCGCCTTCTCGACGAAGTCGGCGCCGTCGGCGAGCGCGGCGACGGGGATGGCGGCGAGCATGAGGGTGATGAGCTTCTTCATCGCTGTCCTGGCCTCCGGGCCTCTGGGGTGTACCGCGTTCCTGCCCCCGTGAGACGCGGGGACCCGGCGATCCGGATTCATCACCCGGCGACGAACCCGGGTCACGGGAGGGTCGGCGGGACCCCCTCCGCCGCGCTAAGCTCCCGACATGCGCCGCCTCCTCCCGCTCGCCGTGCTCCTCGCGCTGTGCTCCGGCGGCCTCGCCGGCTGCAGGAAGGACGAGGGCCCCGAGGCGACCTACCGCGCCTTCGCCGCCGCCGCCCGCGCCGGGGACGCCGCCACGGTCTGGTCGCTCCTCTCCGAGCGGTCGCGCGCGGCGTTCGACGCCCGGGCGAAGGCGCTCGCCGCGTCCGTGCCGGGCGCGCCGGCGTCCGGGAAGGACCTCGTGCTCGGCGACCTCGCGGGCGGTTCGCCGCGGGTCCAGAAGGTCGTGGTCGTCCGGGAGTCCGCGGACGAGGCGGTGGTGGGCGTGACGGTCTCGGGTGCGCCGGACGGCCCGCCGGCCGAGGTCCGGCTCGTGCGGGAAGGCGGCCGCTGGCGGGTGGTCACGCCCGGCTGACGGGCCGTCTCCGGGATGGCCCGAGGGGCGTGGTTCCGCTATCTTACGCCCCCTCTTATGACGACCCGCACCGCCGCCGAGATCCGCGACCTGTTCCTCCGCTTCTTCGAGGAGCGCGGGCACCGCCGGGTGGCGAGCTCCTCGCTCGTCCCGCAGAACGACCCGACGCTGCTCTTCACGAACGCCGGGATGGTCCAGTTCAAGGACGTCTTCACCGGCAGGGAGAAGCGCGACTACAGCCGCGCCACCACCTCCCAGAAGTGCGTCCGCGCGGGCGGGAAGCACAACGACCTCGAGAACGTCGGGTTCACCGCCCGTCACCACACGTTCTTCGAGATGCTCGGCAACTTCTCCTTCGGCGACTACTTCAAGCAGGACGCGGTGGCCTGGGGCTGGGAGTTCGTGACGAGCCCGAAGTGGCTCGGCCTCGCGAAGGACCGGCTCGCGGCGACCGTGTTCGACGGCGAGGGCGGCCTGCCGTGGGACGAGGAGGCGTTCCAGCTCTGGAAGGCGGCGGGCGTCCCCGAGGCGCGCATCCACAAGCTCGGCGCGAAGGACAACTTCTGGGCGATGGGCGACACCGGGCCCTGCGGCCCGTGCTCGGAGCTCCACTTCTTCCAGGGTGACGACGTCCCGTGCGCCGAGGAGAAGGCGGGAAGGAAGTGCCTCGGCGTCGCCTGCGACTGCGACCGCTGGCTCGAGATCTGGAACCTCGTCTTCATGCAGTTCGAGCGCTCGGCCGACGGCAGCCTGAAGCCGCTGCCGCGCCCGTCCATCGACACCGGCGCCGGCCTCGAGCGCATGGCGTCGGTCGCGCAGGGCAAGCGCTCGAACTACGACACCGACCTCTTCCGCAACATCATCGCGGCGGTCGAGAAGCTCTCCGGGAAGAAGTACGGCGGCACGCCCGAGGGCGAGGACGACGTGTCGATGCGGGTCATCGCCGACCACGCGCGCGCCACCACCTTCCTCGTGGGCGACGGCGTGCTGCCGTCGAACGAGGGGCGCGGCTACGTGCTCCGCCGCATCATGCGGCGCGCGATCCGGCACGGGAAGCGGCTCGGCCTCGAGAAGGTCTTCCTCGCCGACGTCTGCGGCGCGGTCATCCACGAGATGGGCGCGGCCTACCCGGAGACGCGGGAGAACCTGCCCTTCATCACGAAGGTCGCGCAGCAGGAGGAGGAGAGCTTCCGCCGCACGCTCGACAAGGGGCTCGCGATCCTCGAGGGCGAGATCGACCGCCTGGGCGGGAAGGGCGTCATCGACGGCAAGGTCGCGTTCCAGCTCTACGACACGTTCGGCTTCCCGATGGACCTCACCCGCGTCATCGCCGCGGAGCGCGGCGTCGGCGTCGACGAGGCCGGCTTCGACCGCAGCATGGCGGAGCAGCGCGCGCGGTCGGAGTGGAAGGGCTCCGGCGAGCAGGCGGTGGGCGACCTGCAGAAGGCGATCGCGCAGGAGCTCGGCGCGGTGAAGTTCCTCGGCTACGAGGTGGGCGAGGCGAAGGCGCAGGTGAAGGCGCTCATCGTCGGCGGCGCTCGCGCCGCGAAGGCGAAGGCGGGCGACCAGGTCGAGGTCGTCACCGACGCGACGCCGTTCTACGGCGAGTCCGGCGGCCAGGTCGGCGACACCGGGGTCATCACCGGCGCGAACGGGCTGCGCGTGAAGGTCGAGGACGCGCAGCGGCCGGTGCAGGGGCTCGTGACCCACCTCGGCGTGGTCGAGGCGGGCGAGCTCGCGGTCGGCGACCAGGTCGCGCTCGCGGTCGACGAGGCCCGCCGGGACCTCGTCCGGGCGAACCACTCCGCGACGCACCTCCTCCACCTCGCGCTCCGCGAGCAGCTCGGCGAGCACGTGAAGCAGGCGGGCTCGATCGTGGCGCCGGACTACCTGCGCTTCGACTTCGCGCACTTCCAGCCGCTGTCCGACGAGGAGCGCACCGCGATCGAGCGGCGCGTGAACGACCTCGTCCGCGAGAACGCGGCCTCCGAGACCGCGGAGCTGAAGCTCGAGGAGGCGCGCAAGACCGGCGCCATGATGATCTTCGGCGAGAAGTACGGCGACGTCGTGCGGGTCGTGCGGCTCGGGCCCTCGAAGGAGCTCTGCGGCGGCACCCACGTGCGCCGCACGGGAGACATCGCGTTCTTCAAGATCCAGTCGGAGGAGTCGATCGCCGCGGGCGTGCGCCGCATCGTGGCCGTCACCGGCCCGAAGGCGGTCGAGCTCGCGCAGCGCACGGAGGACGAGCTCCAGAGGGCGGCGGCGCTGCTCCGCGCGAGCGCGTTCGAGGTGGCCGCGAAGGTCGAGGCGACCCAGAGGCGCGTGAAGGAGCTCGAGCGCGCGCTGGAAGAGGCGAAGGGCAAGGTCGCGGCGGCGCAGTCGGGCGACCTCGCGGGCCAGGCGAAGGCGGTCGGCGACGCGAAGGTGCTCGCCACGAAGGTGCAGGGCGACGGCAAGGCCCTGCGCGACCTCGCCGACAAGCTGCGCGACAAGCTCGGCCGCGGCGTCGTGGCGCTCGCCTCCGAGCAGGACGGCAAGGCGGTCCTGCTCGTCGCGGTGACGAAGGACCTCACCGCGAAGGTGAAGGCGGGCGACCTCGTGAAGGAGGCCGCGAAGCTCGTCGGCGGCGCGGGCGGCGGCAAGCCGGACATGGCGCAGGCGGGCGGCTCCGACCCCGCGGGCATCGAGAAGGCGCTCGCGAAGGTCGAGGAGCTGGTCGGGGCAGCGCTGAAGTAAACCGGGCGGATCCAACCGCGCGGCCGGAGTCAAGCGGGGGACGCCGATCCTCTCGCCCGCCCGCCGTTGACCCGCATCGCCGCCGGTGCCTACCATCCCGGCGTCGATGCCCACGAGGGTCCAGAGCCGGACGCGGACGACGGGGCCGCGGGCGCGAGCCCGGGCGACCGCCATCGTCGATCTCGCGCACGCGCGCGATGCGCGCCGCCTCCGCGACTTCCAGGAGCGCTGCCGCACCGTCGACGAGGTCAACCGCCGCGCGCTCGGGCAGCTCTTCCAGACCGGCGTCATCTTCACCCGCCGCGGCGCGCGGCTCGGGCGCGATCTCCTGCTCGCGCACCAGCACCTGCTGCGCGTCTCCGACCTCCTCGCCCGCATCGAGGAGCTGCCCGACCCCGGCGCCGGCGGGGACGCCTCCGAGCTGTTCGTGGAGGCGCAGGGCCTGCTCGCCCGCACGAGCGAGCTCGCCGCGCGCTGTGGCCTCGTGCTCGCGCGCGAGCGCTGACCCTCTCTCAACGCAGCCCCCTCACCGGAGGAATCCGATGAAGAAGCTCGCCCTCGCCGCCGTGGCCGCCGTCGCGCTCGTCGCCCCCACCGCCTCTCACGCCCAGCTCAGCCTCGGCGCCCGGGTCGGCTACGCGAAGGCGCTCGGGGATCTCAAGAAGGACGACCTCGTCGCGAACCAGGTCCCGATCCAGATCGACCTCGACTACCGCCTGTTCCTGGGCCTCACCATCGGCGTCTACGGCTCCTACGGCTCCTCGGGGGTGGACGGCGCGGCGGCCAACTGCTCGGCCACCGGCGTCGACTGCACCGGCCGGATCATCCGCGCGGGCGTGCAGGCCACCTTCACGCTGCCCCTCCCGCTCGTGAAGCCCTGGGTGGGCGCCGGCCTCGGCTACGAGTGGGCCCGCATCGCGCGCTCGAACGCGAAGGCCCTGACCGCGAGCGGCATGGAGGCGTTCAACGGGCAGCTCGGCGTGGACCTCTCGCTGGGCTACTTCCGCGTCGGCCCGTTCCTCACCTACACGCTCTCGAAGTACGACGCGCAGACGCTCGTGGACTCGACCGTGAGCACCGCGGATCTCAAGTCGGCGAAGGGCGGGTTCCTGTACTACGGCCTGCGCGTGCGGGTCGACCCGTAGGCGGGGCGCGCCGGGCGAGCCCCCGCGCCGTGCGCGCCCCCGCGCAGCGACGATCGGACTGTTGCGGGTGGCCCGCGCCGGGTTAGCCTCTGCGTGCGGTCGGCCGTCCCTCCCGGGACGGCCGGCAGCCTGTCCCCGGCAGTGAACTCGAAGGAGGAGCACCTATGCGCAAGCTCTCGTTCGTCGCGGCCGCGCTGGTCGCGCTCGCCGTCCCGGCCGCCGCGTCGGCGCAGGCCCAGAAGCTGACCCTCGGCGCCCGGCTCGGCTACGCCATCGCCGGCGGCGACGCCGCGAAGGACTCGAAGATGTCGGACGTGCTGAAGGGCGCCATCCCGCTCCAGCTCGAGGCCGGGATGAACCTCACGAAGGAGCTCAACGTCGGCGCGTTCGTCTCGTACGGCTTCGGCAGGCTCGGCGGGGACATCAAGGACCTCTGCGACACGAGCGGCGTGGACTGCTCCGCGCGCGACGTCCGGATCGGCGTCCAGGCCACCTTCGCGTTCGAGGACCTCAGCCCGCAGCTCGTGCCCTGGATCGGCTTCGGCGTCGGCTACGAGTGGGGGAGCCTGAAGATCACGCAGGGCCCCAACGAGGGCAAGATGAGCTACCGCGGCTTCGAGCTCGCGAACCTGCAGCTCGGCGGCGACTTCAAGGCGTCGCCGCAGCTGAGGGCGGGCCCGTTCGTCTCCATGAGCTTCGGCAAGTACTCGAACGCGAAGCTGGAGGGCTTCGGGCCCGGCATCGACCAGTCCGGCAAGATCGACCAGCAGGCCGTGCACAACTTCATCACCGTCGGCGTGCGCGGGCAGTTCGCGCTGTAGCAGACCTCGGCGACACCTCCGGCGGCCGCTCCCTCCGCGGGGCGGCCGCCGTCTTCTTTGGTAGGCTCACGCGCATGAAGGGCACCCTCGTCACGCTCGAGGTCGACTCCGGCGCGCTCGCCACGAACCCGCTCGGCGATCCCTCGAGACGCCCGGTCCACGTCTACGTGCCGCCCGGCGGCGCCCGCGGCAGGCCCGCCGCGTACTTCCTGCACGGCTTCACCGGCTCCGGCCCGGGCTGGCTCCTCGGCGGGCCCTTCGGGCCGAGCGTGCCGGAGCGGCTCGACGCGCTCGTCGCCGCGGGCGAGGTCCCGCCGCTCGCCGGGGTCTTCATCGACGGCCGGACCGCGCTCGGCGGCACGCAGTGGATCGACGCGCCCGCCGTCGGCCGCTACCAGTCGTACGTCGCGGACGACGTGGTGGCGCTCGTGGAGCGTGAGCTCGGGACCTCGCCGCGCCGCGAGGCCCGCGCCGTGCTCGGGAAGTCGAGCGGCGGCTACGGCACGCTCGCGATGGTCCGCGACCGCTCCGCCACCTTCGCGCACGCGGCCTGCCACGCGGGCGACGCCTTCTTCGAGTACGCGTACCTCGGCGATCTCCCGAAGGCGGCCGGCGCGCTGCTCGCGGCGGGCGGCGACCTGGCCGGCTGGCTCGAGGGCATGAAGCAGCGGGCGCGGGAGGCGAAGCTCCGCCCCGACGACATCCCGGTCGTGAACGTGTTCGCGATGGCCGCGAACTATGCTTCCGGGGGGCTCGTCCCTCGACTCCGGCCCGCTGCGCGGGCCTACGCTCGGGATGAACGGACCGAGGAGATTGGCGACATGCTCGAGGCGGTGCTCCCGTTCGACCCGGAGACCGCCCGGCCGCGGGACGACGTCTGGGCCCGGTGGCTCGAGCACGACCCGGTGCGCTTCGTCCCGCGGTCGCTCGCCGCGTTCCGCGCGCTCGAGACCTGCTACGTCGACTGCGGCACCCGCGACGAGTTCAACCTGCGCTGGGGCGCCCGGATGGTGGTGGCGGCGCTGCGAGCGGGCGGCGTCGAGGTCGTGCACGAGGAGTTCGAGGACGGGCACATGGGCATCGACTACCGCTACGCGGCGTCGCTCCGGGTGCTCGGCCGGAAGCTGCGCCCCTAGGAGCCGCGCCATGGCCGACTCGCGCTACATCCACGGCACGACCCCCGAGGAGCAGGCGCGGCTCGCGCTCCTCAACGACCTCCTCAACGGCGCCTGCCTGCGCGAGCTCGCGGTGCGGCCCGGCGAGCGGATCCTCGACGTCGGCTGCGGCCTCGGCCACCTCGGCCGCGCCATGGCGAGGGCGGCGGGGCGGCCTGCCCTCGGGATCGAGCGGAGCCCCGAGCAGCTCGAGCGGGCCCGGGCGCTCGGCGCCCCGGAGCCCGGCGGCGGCGCGCTCGAGCTCCGGCAGGGCGACGCGCTCGACCTGCCGCTCGGCCCGGAGGAGTGGGGCGCCTTCGACCTCGCCCACGCGCGCTTCGTGCTCGAGCACGTGCCCGCGCCCGAGGTGGTGGTCGCCGGGATGGTGCGCGCGGTCCGGCCCGGCGGGCGGGTCGTGCTCTGCGACGACGATCACTCGCTCCTGCGCCTCCACCCGGAGCCGCCCGGCGTCCGCGCGGTCTGGGACGCCTTCGTGCGGACCTACGACCGGCTCGGCAACGACCCGTACGTCGGGCGGCGCCTCGCGACGCTCCTCGTGGGCGCCGGCGCGCGCCCGCGGCGCTCGACCTGGATCTTCTTCGGCGCCTGCCACGGTGACCCGGCGTTCCCGGGCTTCGCGCGGAACCTCGCGGGCAACCTCGCCGGCGCGCGCGAGGCCATCGCGGCGACCGGGATGGTGACCGGCGCCGAGGTGGACGCCGCCGCCGCGGCGCTCGTCGGGTTCGGCGACCGGCCCGGCGCGAGCATCGGCTATGCCGCGCCCTGGGTCGAGGGCGTGCGGCCCGGCCACGCGGAGGGGGCGCCATGATCCCGTCGCGCGAGGCCGCCTGGGCGCTCGTCGCCGAGTACACCCCGTCGCAGGCGCTCCGGCGCCACGCCCTCGCGGTCGAGGCCTCGATGCGCGCGCTCGCTCGCCGCGCGGGCGTGCCGGACGCGGAGCTCGACACCTGGGGCCTCGTCGGCCTCCTCCACGACTTCGACTACGAGCGCTACCCGACCGAGGCCGATCACCCGGCGAAGGGCATGGAGATCCTGCGCGGGCAGGGCTGGCCGGAGCCCATCGTGCGGGCCATCGGCGCCCACGCGTTCCACACCGGCATCCCGGCGGAGTCGCCGATGGAGCGGGCGATCGTCGCCGCCGACGAGCTGACCGGGTTCGTGGGCGCGTGCGCGCTCGTGCGGCCGTCGCGGTCGGTGATGGACCTCGAGGCGTCGTCGGTCGTGAAGAAGACGAAGGACAAGGCCTTCGCGCGGTCGGTGGACCGCACCTACCTCACGAAGGGCGCGGAGCTCGTCGGGCTGCCGCTCGCGGAGCTCGCCGGGCTCGTCATCGCCGCGCAGCGGCCCATCGCGGTGATGCTCGGGATCGGCGGCGTGCCCGCGCCGGACCTGCCGGACGCGCCGGTGCCGCCGATCCCCCCGGCCTGACCGTCACTCCTGCGACGGCGGCGGCCCGCCCTTCCGGAGGAAGGTCGGGATGTCGTACTGGTCCTCGTCGGACGGCTGGTAGGGCTTCGTCTCGACGCGGCGGGTGGCCTTCACCGTCACGGTCTCGCGCTTCGTCGGCGGGGCGACCGTCTGGAGCTTGAGCGGCTCCTTCTTCTCGACGGGCAGCGGCGGCGGCGTCTCGCGGGCGGCGCGGACCTGCGCGACGGGCGCCTCCTTCGGGACCTGCACGAGCCGCGAGGTGGGGCGGCCCGCCGGGGCGCCGGCCGGGGCGAAGCCGGTCGCGATGACGGTGATCTTGATCTCGTCGCCGAGCGTCTCGTCGACCACCGAGCCGAAGATGATGTTGGCGTCGGGGTCGGCGGCCGACTGCGCCATCGAGACCGCCTCGTCCACCTCGCGGAGCGTCAGGTTCGGCCCGCCGGTGATGTTGACGAGGAGGCCGGTCGCGCCGTCGAGCTGGACGTCCTCGAGGAGCGGCGACGAGATGGCGGCCTGCATGGCCTCGACCGCGCGGCGGTCGCCGCCGGCGCGGCCGGTCCCCATGAGCGCCATGCCCTGCTCGCTCATGATGGTGCGGACGTCGGCGAAGTCGACGTTCACGAGCCCGTGCACGGTGATGAGGTCGGAGATGCCCTGCACCGCGTTGAGCAGCACCTCGTCGGCCCGCTTGAACGCGTCGGCGAGCGACATGTTCTCGCCGGCGACCGAGAGGAGGCGCTGGTTCGGGATCACGATCAGCGTGTCGACCGCGGCCTTGAGCTCGGCGAGGCCGGCCTCGGCCTGCTTGCGGCGCTTGTTGCCCTCGAAGAGGAAGGGCTTCGTGACGACGCCGACGGTGAGCGCGCCGGTCTGCTTCGCGATGTCGGCCACGACCGGGGCGCCGCCGGTGCCGGTGCCGCCGCCCATGCCGGCGGTCACGAAGACCATGTCCGCGCCCTCGAGCGCGGCCAGGATCTGCTCCCGCTCCTCGAGCGCCGCGGTGCGGCCCACGTCGGGGTTGGCGCCCGCGCCGAGGCCGCGCGAGGCGGACCGGCCGAGCTGGATCTTCGTGCCGGCGCGGTTGGCGTTGAGCGCCTGCACGTCGGTGTTGGCGGCGATGAACTCCACGCCCTCGAGGCGGCTCGCGACCATCGTGTTGACGGCGTTGCCGCCGCCGCCCCCCACGCCGATGACCTTGATCCGGGCCGAGTCCTGCTTGTCGGTGTACTCGATCATCTCGGTGTCTCCCGGTGGCTAGAACACCTGCCCGAGCCACTCCTTCATGCGGTCCTTCACCCGGCGGTAGACGTTCTCGTCGCGGATCTTGAAGTAGGGGCGGACCTCCTGCTGGTGCCCGCCGTAGAGCACGAGGCCGACCGCGGTCGCGTACATCGGGCTCTTCACGACGTCGACGAGGCCGCCGATGCCCTTCGGGAGGCCGCGGCGCACCGGGACCCCCAGCACCTCCTCGGCCATCTCCGGCATGCCGGAGAGGAGCGTCGAGCCGCCGGTGATGACGACGCCGGAGGCGAGGATCTCCTCCATCCCGCACTTCTGGATCTCGTGCTGGACGAGCATGAAGATCTCCTCGACGCGCGGCTCGATGATCTCGGCGAGGATCTGGCGGGAGAGCACGCGGGGCTGACCGCCGCCGACGCTCGGGACCTCGATGGTCTCGGCCTTGTCGACCGAGGCGGCCATCGCGCAGCCGTACTGCTTCTTGATGCGCTCGGCCTCGTGGGTCGGGGTGCGCAGCCCCACCGCCACGTCGTTCGTGAGGTGGTTGCCGCCGAGCGAGATGACGGCGGTGTGCTGGATGGCGCCGTTGTGGAAGATGGCGATGTCGGTCGTGCCGCCGCCGATGTCGACGAGGCAGACGCCGAGCTCCTTCTCGTCCTCGGAGAGCGTCGCGAGGGACGAGGCGAGCGGCTGCAGCACGATGTCGGCCACGTTGAGGCCGGTGCGCTGGGCGCACTTCACGATGTTCTGGGCGGAGGAGACCGCCCCGGTCACGATGAGCGCCTTCGCCTCGAGGCGGACGCCGCTCATGCCCACCGGCTCCTTCACGCCGTCCTGGTCGTCCACGATGAACTCCTGGGGGAGCACGTGGATGACCTCGCGGTCGAGCGGGATCGCGACCGCCTTCGCCTGGTCGATGACGCGGTCGACGTCCTGCTGGCGGACCTCCTTGTCCTTCACGGCGACGACGCCGTGGGACGGGAACGCCTTGATGTGGCCGCCGGCGATGCCGGTGTAGACCGTGGTGATCTCGCACCCGGCCATGTGCTCGGCCTCCTCGATCGCGCGCTTGATCGAGGCGACGGTGGCGTCGATGTTGACGACCACCCCCTTGCGCAGCCCCTTCGACGGGTGCGTGCCGATGCCGATGATGTCCAGGCCCTCGTCGGTGACCTCTCCGACGATCGCGCAGATCTTCGTGGTGCCGATGTCCAGGCCGACGAGGATGTCGCCGCTCTTCGCCATGTCTGCAGCCTCCGGGCGGGAGGCGCCGTCGCGCTCCGCCCACCTGCGGCCCTCTCGGACCGCTTCCCACGGCTCGGCGCCGCCGACCGGCGCCTCGCCACCACCCGCCCACCCTCAGGCGTCTCCGCCCGGAGGCTGCGCTTGCTGCAACCGCTACGGACGTCCCCGCCGAGCGGGGACCTCCTGCTGCGAATCCGCGAACCGCACGGCCACCCAGTCCGGGCGCCGCCGGTTGTCGAGGTGCACCACCGCCGCCTTCCGGCCCTCGGCCTGCACCGCCGCGAGGACGCGCTCCATGCGCGCGAGCTTCTCGGGGAGGTCGCCCGTGCCGAGCCGGATCTCGACGCCGTCGTCGCCGATCCAGACCGTCGTGCCGAAGTCGGGGTCGAGGTGCACCTGCGAGATGGGGAACTTCCGGTCGAGCCGCTGCTCCGACCAGCGCGCGAGGAGCGCGAGCGCGCCGTCGAGCCGCACCGACGACTCCGGGACGCCGTCCAGCCAGTCGCGCCGGGTGAGCCCGGTCACGAGCGGGAGGTCGAGGCCGTCGCCGGGCGCCGCCTTCTTGAAGATCTGGCCCCGCTCGTCCACGAGGTAGAGGCCGCCGAGCTCGACGAGGGCCACCGCGCGCCGCTCGGTCACCCGGATCTCGAGCGCGGGCGGGAGCACCCGCCGGACCTCGGCCGAGGCCACCCAGGGGTGGCGGCGCAGGCCGCGCTCCACGAGGTCGGTGTCGGCGAGGAGGAGGTGATCGCCCGGCTTCACCGGGCAGAGCTCGAGGAGCTCCTCCCGGAGCGCGCGGTCGTTGCCCACGATGCGGAGCTCGCGGATGCGCAGGGCGTCGCCCTCGACCGCCTTCGCGTAGCCGAGCCAGCCGAGGCCGCCGGCGACGGCGAGCACGGCGAGCGTCGGGGCGACGAGGCCGAGCAGGCGGAAGGCCTGGCGCCGGCGCTCGCCGGGCGGCACGTCCACCTTCCTCCGGTTCCCGCCCGCCCGCGCCACCGCCACCTCGCCCCGGCGACCCTCGCGCCCCGCGCGCCGACACCTCCCGGCACGCGGGCGCTATCGCCCGATGGCAGCATCCCCCGCCAGCGGCGAGACGCAAGTTTTCGGCCGGGCGCCCGCCGCCACGGTCGGGGCCGGCGGACCGCGGGTCTCCCTCCGGTGCCCCGGTGGTGGCAGGATGCGTCCTCGATGACGCCGCTCGTCCTCGCCCTCGCGCTCTCCGCCGGGGGAGGGCCGCGCCCGGAGCCGGCGTTCACGCTGCCCGCGACCTGCGAGACCGCCGAGGGCACCTCGGTGGACTGCGTGCTCGGCGAGTTCGCCTC
Organism: Anaeromyxobacter sp.; assembly: GCA_046351695.1. GTDB lineage: Bacteria > Myxococcota > Myxococcia > Myxococcales > Anaeromyxobacteraceae > Anaeromyxobacter. Next base: position 39,212 of record JAXLYA010000013.1, read on the forward strand.
CGGTGAGCCGGTGCGCCTCCTCGGCGCGCCGCCCGGCTGCCGGCTCACGACCGGCAGGCGCGTCACCTGGCGGCGGCCCGACGCCGACGGCGCCTCCGAGCACGCGCAGGGCGAGCGGCAGGCCACCTTGCCCGGCACCGAGCTCCTCGGGCGGACCTGCGATCTCCCGCGCCGCACGATCGCGGTGGTGCACGCGGGCGAGCCGCTCGAGCGGATCCCGCTCGTCCCGGTGCCCATGTTCCGCCGCCCGAAGGCGCCCGGTGAGACCGAGTGGGCGCGCCGGCTCGTGCGCGGCCTCGCCGAGGACGCGGGGCTCGGCGAGCTCGAGCTGCCCCCCGAGGCGAAGCAGGTGGTCGAGCTCGAGGGCGTGCGGCGCAGCCCCATGCTGCTGCGCTTCTCCATCGACGACGACCGCGGCGACGGCTTCCTGCGCACGCACGGCCCCTTGCTCGCGCTCGGGAAGGACGGCCCCGCCGCGCCGTTCCGGGCGTGCTCGGAGGAGCCGGTCGCGTTCCGGCTCTCGGGCCGGCTCTACCTGCGCGGCGCGTCGGTCTGCTGCGAGTGCGGGTGGACGCTCGAGCAGGTGTTCCTCGTGGACCAGGGGAAGCTCCGCGAGGTCTGGCGTTCGAGCGTGATGTCGGATTGAGGGCGCGCGCCCCGCCCGGGCTCACGCCGGCTCGTGGCAGACGGCCTCGACGTTGTTGCCGTCGGGGTCGAGCACGAAGGCGGCGTAGTAGTGCGCGTGGTACTGCGGGCGCAGGCCCGGCGCGCCGTTGTCGCGGCCGCCGGCGGCGAGCGCCGCGGCGTGGAACGCGTCCACCGCGGCCCGCGTCGGCGCGCGGAACGCGACGTGGACCGGTCGCCCCTGCGGTGCGCCCTCGCGGAACCAGAAGTCCGAGCCGTCCTCGTGGCAGAAGCCCGAGGCCACCCCGCCGTCGGGCCCCGGCGGCAGCTCCACGAGCCGCCCGTGGCCCACCGGCGCGAGCGCCGCGAGGTAGAAGGCCCTGCTGCGGGCGTGGTCGCGGACGGTGACCGTCACGTGGTCGATCATGCCCCGCCTCCGGGTCCGCCTGCCTACGCCTTCAGGCTCGCGAGGTCCAGGATCCGCTCGCACAGGTCCGGGAACGGGATCTCCGCGCCCGCCGCGATCTTCGGCACGAGCGACGTCCCCGTCATCCCCGGCAGCGTGTTCACCTCGAGGATGAACGGCGTCCCGTCCGCGGACACGATGAAGTCCACGCGAGAGACGCCGCTGCAGCCGAGCCCCTTGTGCGCCCGCTCCGCGGCGTCGCACGCCGAGCGGACCTGCGACTCCGGGATCCGGGGCGGCACGTGGTACTTCGTCGTGCCCGCCGTGTACTTCGCGGCGTAGTCGTAGAACTCGCGCTCGGGGGCGATCTCGACCGCGCCGAGCGCCTTCCCGTCGAGGACCGCGACGTTCACCTCCGTGCCCTTCAGGTAGCGCTCGACGATGACGTCGCCCTTCCACTTCGCGGCCTCGAGGCACGCGGCCTGGAACGCGGCGGGGTCCTTCGCGATCGTCACGCCCACGCTCGAGCCCTCGCCGGCCGGCTTCACGACCGCGGGGAGCCCGAAGGGGAGGTCGCGCGGGCGGATCTCGGCCGCCTGCTCGCGCGGGAAGGCCCGGTAGTCGATGACCGAGAGGCCGATCCCCGCGAACATCCGCTTCGAGAGGGTCTTGTCCATGGCGAGCGCGGAGGCGGTGACGCCGGAGCCGGTGTACGGGAGCCCCATCGACTCGAGGAGCCCCTGGATGCAGCCGTCCTCCCCGTAGCGCCCGTGCAGCGCGACGAACGCGACGTCGGTCCCGAGCGCGCGCAGCCGCGCCGCGACGTCGAGGTCCACGTCCACGAGCTCGACGGCGTACCCCTTCGACACGAGCGCCTCGGCGCAGGCCGCCCCCGTCTTGAGCGAGACCTCGCGCTCGGAGGACCGCCCGCCGTACAGCACCGCCACCTTCTTGCCGCTCCAGATTCCCATGATGCCCTTCTCCTCATTTCCGGGGGGCTCGGCGCCCCCCGCCCCGACCGGCGAAGCCGGATCGGGGCCCCACCCCGGCAGCACTACCCGGTATGCCCCAGCCCCTCGGTCTCGCCGGGGCGGAACGCCCCCACGAGCCGGACCTCGGTCTCGAGGTCGATCCCGAACCGCGCCTTCACCGTCTCCCGCGCGAGGCGCATGAGCCCGAGCACGTCCGCGGCGGTCGCGCCGCCGAGGTTCGAGACGAAGTTCGCGTGCACCGGCGACCAGACCGCGTTGCCGATCCGGTGGCCCTTCAGCCCCGCGGCCTCGATGAGCCGGCCGGCGAAGTCGCCGGGCGGGTTCGTGAAGGTCGAGCCGAAGGTCGGTCTGTCGTACGGCTGCGTGCGCCGGCGCTTCTCCTGGTCCTCGCGCATGAGCCGCTCGCTCTCGGCGAGGCCCGCCGCGTCCGCGCGGCGCAGGCGGAAGGCGACCCGCGTGACGACCGCGCCCGCGGGGAGCCGGGCGTGCCGGTACCGGAACGCGAGCGCGGCGGCCCCGACGAACCCGGCCCCGTCGGCGGTCGCGAGCTCCACGCGCTCGACCACGTCCTTCATCTCGCCGAGCTTCGTCCCGGCGTTCATGGCGGTGCAGCCGCCGAGCGTGCCGGGGATGCCGGCGATGAACTCCATGCCCGCGAGGCCGGCCTGGTGCGCCCGGGTCCACAGGCGCGTCGTCGGCGCGCCGGCGGGGAGCACGAGCCGCTCGCCGTCCGCCGACTCGCCGCCGAGCTCGGTCGGGAGCCGGAGCACGCAGCCCCGGAAGCCCGCGTCGGCGACGAGCGTGTTCGCGCCGCCGCCGAGGACGTGCAGCGGCACGCCGAGCTCCTTCACCGCCCGGAGCAAGGCCGCGAGCGCGTCGGGGTCGGCCGGCCGGACGAGGAGGTCGGCGGGCCCGCCCACGCGCACCGCGGTGCGCGCGGCGAGCGGGGCGTCGCGCAGGTGCTCCCCGCGGACCCGCCGCTCGATCTCGTCCCGCCAGTCCATCGGCGCGCCCCCGCTAGGTCTCCAGGAGCTTCAGGAGCTCCGGGCCGACCGCGGTCACGTCGCCCGCCCCGAGCGTGAGCACGAGGTCGCCCGGGCGCACGCGCTCCCGCGCGGCGCGCGCGAGCTCCGCGCGGGGGACGTGGTGCACGTCCTTGTGGCCGCTCGCGCGGATGGCGTCCACGAGCGACGGGGCCGTCGCGCCGGGGATCGGATCCTCCCCGGCGGCGTAGACGTCGGTCACGAGCAGCACGTCGGCGTGGTTGAACGCGATCGCGAAGTCCGCCATGAGGTCGCGGGTGCGGGTGTAGCGATGGGGCTGGAAGACGCACACGACCCGCCGCCGGTACGCCTCGTGGGCGCCGGCGAGCGTGGCCTTCACCTCGGCGGGGTGGTGGCCGTAGTCGTCGACGACCGTGACGCCCGCCGCCTCGCCGCGCAGGGTGAACCGGCGCTGCACGCCGCCGAAGCCCTTCAGGGCCTCGCGGGTCTTCTCGACCGGCACGCCCATCTCGTCGGCGAGCGCGATGACCGCGAGCGCGTTGAGGGCGTTGTGGCGGCCCACCATCGCGACCTCGAAGCGCCCCAGGGCCTGCTCGCCGTGGAACGCGTCGAAGCCGACCGACGGCCCCTCGACCGAGATCCGGTCGGCCCGGTAGTCGGCCTGGTGGCTCTCCCCGTAGGTGACGTAGCGGCTCTCGATGTCCGGGATGAGCGACTGCACGCCCGGGTGGTCGATGCAGAGGATCGCGAGCCCGTAGAACGGCACCCGGTTCACGAAGTCGACGAAGCCCCGCCGGAGCGCCTCGACCGTCTTCCAGTGGTCGAGGTGCTCGGGGTCGACGTTCGTGACGATCGCGATGGTGGGGGGGATGTGGAGGAACGAGCCGTCGGACTCGTCCGCCTCGACCACCATGTACTCGCCGCGCCCGAGCTTCGCGTTCGAGCCGAAGGAGTTCACCTTCCCGCCGACCACCGCGGTCGGGTCGAGCCCGGCGGCGGCGAGCACGTGGGCGGCCATCGAGGTCGTGGTGGTCTTCCCGTGCGAGCCGGCGATCGCGACGCCGTACTTCAGCCGCATGAGCTCGGCCAGCATCTCGGCGCGCGGGATGAGCGGGATCTTCCGGCGGCGGGCCTCGACGACCTCCGGGTTGTCCCGGCGGACGGCGGAGGAGGTCACGACCACGTCCACCGCGGTGACGTGCGCGGCGTCGTGGCCGACGAAGACCTTCCCGCCGAGCGCCTCGAGCCGGCGGGTGGTGTCGCTCGCCTTGAGATCGGAGCCGGTGACGGCGTAGCCGAGGTTGAGCAGCACCTCGGCGATGCCGCTCATCCCGATGCCGCCGATGCCGACGAAGTGGATGCGGGCGGGGCGGGAGCGGAACAGGGTCACGGGCTGCCTCCGGGCAGGACCGGCCGGACCGGCTTCTCGCCGGCGGGCCGCGGGCGGCCGGCCGGGGAGCCCCAGCGCCGGCGGACGAGGTCGGACAGGACGGCGGCGATCTCCGAGGACGCCTGCGGCGCGCCGACGAGGCCCGCCGCGCGCACCATCCGCTCGCGCCGCTCCGGGTTCGCGAGCAGGCCGCGGATCTCGCGGGCGAGGAGCTCGCCGGTGAGGTCGCGCTCCTCGATCATGACGGCCGCGCCGGCGTCGGCGAGGCTGCGCGCGTTCACGACCTGGTGGTTGTCGGCCGCCGCCGGGAACGGGATGAGGATCGAGGCCCGCTTGCAGACCGTGAGCTCGGCGATGGTGGTCGCGCCGGCGCGGCAGACCACGAGGTCGCACTCGGCGTAGGCCGCGCTCATGTCGGAGATGAACTCGCGCACGTCGGGGAGGAAGCCGCAGGCGGCGTAGCCCTTCTCGACCTGCTCCCGGTCGCGCGCGCCGGTCTGGTGCGTGAAGCGGACGGTGTCGCGCAGGTCGGCGAGGTGCGGCAGCGCCTCGATCACCCGCATGTTGAGCGCGTGGGCGCCCTGCGAGCCGCCGAACACGAGCACCCGCGGCTCGGGGTGCGGCGTGTCGGGGCGCATGAAGTTCTCCATCAGCGTGCGGCGGATGGGGTTGCCGAGCTGGTGGACCTTGCGCGGCGGGAACTGGTCGTTCGCCTCGGGGAAGGCGGTGAAGACCGCCTTCACGAAGCTCCCCAGCACCCGGTTCGTGAAGCCGGCGCGGGCGTTCTGCTCCTGCACGGCGGTCGGGATGCGCAGGAGCCAGGCCGCGAGCACCACCGGGCCGCTCGCGTAGCCACCGACGCCCACCACCACGTCCGGCCGCCACTTCCTCAGGATGCGGATGGACTGGAGGAGCGCGCGCGGGAGGAGGAGCAGGCTCTGGACGAGCGCGGACAGCCCCTTCCCCTTGAGCCCCTTCACCTCGATGAGCTCGATCGGGAAGCCGGCCTCCGGCACCACCCTGGCCTCGAGGCCGCGCGAGGTGCCCACGAACACGACGTCGTTGTCGGGGTGGCGGCCGACCACCTCCTCGGCGAGCGCGATGCCGGGGAAGACGTGGCCCCCCGTGCCGCCGCCGGCGACGAGCATCCTCATGGCGCCACCCCGGTGCCCGCGGACGCCGAGGGGCCGAGGCGGGGCGAGGTCGCCCGCCCGTTGCGCGCCGCCTGCGCGCCGCGCAGGAAGCCGCCGCGGTCGCCGCTCACCGAGAGGAGCACGCCGCACGCGGCGAGCAGGGTGAGGAGCGAGCTGCCGCCGTAGGAGACGAAGGGCAGGGTGAGCCCCTTCGTCGGGACGAGGCCGAAGACGACCGAGAGGTTCACGATGGCCTGGGCGCCGAGGAGCGCGGTGAAGCCGAGCGCGGAGTACGCGGCGAAGGGGGTCGAGGCGTTGAGCGCGGCCCGGACGCCGCGCCAGACCACGACGCCGAAGAGGCCGAGGAGGAGCAGCACGCCGAGGAGCCCGGTCTCCTCCGCGATGACCGCGGCGATGAAGTCGGTGTGGGCCGCCGGCAGGTAGTAGAGCTTCCCCTTGCCCTGGCCGAGCCCCTGGCCGAACCAGCCGCCGTGCGCCGCGCCCAGGAGCGACTCCCAGAGCTGGAAGCCCTCCTTGTAGCGGTGGGCCTCCGGGTCGAGGAACGCGATGATCCGCGTCCAGCGGTACTCCTTCGAGCGCACCAGCCAGTACGCGACCGGCAGCGCCGCGAGCCCGGCGCCGATCAGGTAGGAGACCCGCGCGCCGGCGGAGAAGAGCACCGCGAAGAGCACGAGGAACAGGATGACCCCGGTGCCGAAGTCGCTCTGGGCGAGGCAGAGCCCCACGAGCGCCACCGTCACGATGACGTGCGGGAGGAGGCCGATCGAGAAGGTGCGGATGACCTCGCCCTTCTTCGAGAGCGAGTGGGCGAGGTACAGGACGAGCGCGACCTTCGCCGCCTCGGCCGGCTGGAACTGGAACGGGCCGAGCGGGATCCAGCGCTGCGCGCCGCCCGCCGACTTGCCGATGAGCGGCACGAGGAGGAGCGACACGAAGGTGAAGGCGAGCACCGGGTAGGCGAGGAGCTGGACCCGGCGGTGGCCGACCTTGAACGCGACCACGAGCAAGACGAGCCCGAGGCCGGCCGCGAGCAGCTGGCGCTTCAGGTAGTAGAACTCGTCGAAGCCGAGCCGCTTCGACTGCGAGGCCGGGATGGCGCTCGCCGAGTAGACCATCACGAGGCCGAGCGCGACGAGCGAGAGGATGGCGCCGAGCAGCACGGGATCGAACGGGGGCGCATTCGCCCCGGCGTTCCCGGCCTGCGCGGCCTCGCTGCGCCCGAACCACCTCACTTCAGCCCCTCCACGAGCGCCCGGAACGCGGCGCCGCGCTGCTCGTAGTTGTCGAACTGATCGTAGCTCGCGCAGGCGGGCGAGAGGAGGACCACGTCCCCGGGGGCCACCAGCCGGGCCGCCGCCTTCACCGCCGCGGCGAGCGTGCCGCAGGCGTGCGTGGGCGCGAGGTCGCCGAGCTCGCGCTCGACCGCGGGCGCGTCCTCGCCGAGCGTGAGGAGCGCCTTCACGCGGCCGGGGAAGAGCTCCCGGAGCGGCGCGTAGGGCGCGCCCTTGCCGCGGCCGCCCATCAGGACCACGAGCCGCGGCGCGCCGGGCGCGAACGCGGCGAGGGCCACCGAGGTCGAGTCGACGTTCGTGGCCTTCGAGTCGTTCACCCACTCCACCCCGCCGCGGTCCGAGACGAGCTCGAGCCGGTGCGGGAGGCCCGGGAACGCGTCGAGCCCGGCCTGCACCGCCGCGGGCGGCGCCCCGGCCGCGCGGGCGAGCAGGATGGCCGCCATGGCGTTCTCGCGGTTGTGCCGGCCGCGGAGCGCGCGGTTCCGGAGGCGGTAGCGCTCCTCCGCGCCACCCAGCGAGACCACGAGCGTCCCCTCCGCGGCGTCCGGCGCGGCGTCGCGGGCGGCGTCCGCCGCCGGCGGGCCGAAGCCGAAGGTGAGGAGGCGCCCGCGGGAGGCCGCGGCGAGGCCGAGCGCGAGCGGGTCGCGCGCGTTCGCGACGGCGACGTCGCCCGGCTGCTGGCGGGCGAAGAGCCGGCCCTTCGCGAGCGCGTAGGCGTCCACCGAGGCGTAGCGGTCGAGGTGGTCGGGGGTGAGGTTCAGGAACGCCGCGGCGTTCGCGCGGAGCTGGTCGATGCCCTCGAGCTGGAAGCTCGAGAGCTCCGCGACGACCACGTCGGCGCGCTTCCCGGAGAGGACGTGCTCGCACAGCGGCGTGCCGAGGTTGCCGCCCGTGAAGGTCGGGCGGTCGCCCGCGAGGAGCGCGCCGGTGAGCGCGGTGGTCGTGCTCTTCCCGTTCGTGCCGGTGATCGCGACGAGCGGGGTGCCCCGGAGGAACCGGTACGCGAGCTCCACCTCACCCCAGATCGGCACGCCCTTCGCGCGCGCGTCGGCGAGCGGGAGGATCCCGAGCGGCACGCCGGGGGAGACGACGAGCAGGTCCTGCCGGTCGAGGAAGGCCTCGCCGTGGCCGCCGAGCGCGCGCCGCACCGGCACGCCGTCCAGGGCGGCGAGCGCGGGGCCCAGGGCGTCGGCGCCGCGGGCGTCGGTGACGGTGACCTCGGCGCCCTCGCGCGCGCAGAGCTTCGCCGCGGCGACGCCGCTCCGCGCGAGGCCGACCACGCCGACGCGCTTGCCACGGAGGACCGGAGGGGAGACGGGCACGTTCTTGCTACCTCAGCTTGAGCGACATGAGGGCCACGAGCGCCAGCATGATCGACATGATCCAGAAGCGGACGATGATCTTGGGCTCGGCCCAGCCCTTGAGCTCGTAGTGGTGGTGGATGGGCGCCATCCGGAAGACGCGCTTGCCGGTGGTCTTGAAGCTCCAGACCTGGATGATGACGCTCACCGTCTCGGCGAGGAACACGCCGTGGAGGATGGCGCTCGCCACCTCGTTCTTCGTGAGCACCGCGAGCGTGCCGAGCGCGCCGCCGAGGGCGAGGGAGCCGACGTCGCCCATGAACACGGAGGCCGGGAAGGTGTTGAACCAGAGGAACGCGAGCCCCGCGCCGAAGATGGCCGAGCAGAACACGCCCAGCTCCTCCGCCCCCGGGATGTAGGCGATGCGCAGGTACTCGGCGAGGCTGAACCCCGCGATGGTCGCGCCCGCGACGTACGAGAGCACGAGGAACGTCATCGAGGAGACGAGCGTCGGGCCGATGGCGAGGCCGTCGAGGCCGTCGGTGAGGTTCACCGCGTTCGAGGTCCCGATGATCACGAAGATCATGAACGGGACGTAGAGCCACCCGAGGTCCGGCATGAAGTGCCGGGTCGGCACGAACGGGAGCGTGAGCCTGAGATCGAGGTAGCTCCCCACCGTGACCCACGGGAAGCCCTTCCCGACGTGGAAGTCGAGGTCGGTGAGGAGGCCGTAGTACACGGCCAGGATCACCGCGAGCTGCAGGACGAGCTTCTTCTTCCCGGCGAGCCCCTTCGAGTTCCGCTTCGAGAGCTTGAGCCAGTCGTCGAGGAAGCCGATGCCGCCGTAGCCGAGCGTGACGAGGAGCGCGGCCCAGACGTACCGGTTCTTGAGGTCCCCGAAGAGCAGGGTCGCGACCGTGATCGCGAGCAGGATGAGCGCGCCGCCCATCGACGGGGTGCCGGTCTTCTTCTTGTGCGTCTCCGGCGTGTCCTCGCGGACGTTCGAGGCGCCGTACTGGAGCGTGCGCATCCGCTCGATGAAGTACGGCCCGACGAGGAGCCCGATGAGCAGGGCGGTGAGCCCCGCCGCGACGATGCGGAAGGACGGATAGCGCAGGACGTTGAAGACGCCGATGCGGTCCGACAGGGGGTAGAGCAGGAGGTAGAGCATCGGTCAGCGCAGCGCCTCGACGAGCCGCTCGAGCTTCATGCCGCGGCTCGCCTTCACGAGGAGGGCGTCGCCGGACGGGGTCAGGGTGGAGCGCGCCCAGTCGACGAGCGCGGCGAGGTCCTCGGTGTGGAAGGCGTCGAGCCCGTTCGCACGGGCGGCCTCGGCGAGCCCGCGGGCCCGGGGCCCGAACCCGGCGAGGGCGGCGAGCCCGCTCCGGGCCGCCTCGGCGCCGATGCGGGCGTGGCCCTCGGCCTCGAGCGCGCCGAGCTCGAGCATGTCGCCGAGCACGGCCACCCGGCGGCGGCGCCGGGCGGTCGCGAGATCGGCGAGCGCGCGGAGCGCGGCCGACATGGACGACGGGTTCGCGTTGTAGCAGTCGTCGAGCAGCACGAGCCCGGAGGGCAGCGTCTCGACGCGCAGGCGCCGGCCGACCGGCTGCACGCGCGCGAGGCCGTCGGCGATCTCGCGGTTCGTGCAGCCGAGCGCGACCGCGGCCGCGGCGGCGCAGGCCGCGTTCATGGCGTTGTGCGCCCCCACGAGCCCGGGCACGTGCACCGGGAACTCCTTCGTGCCGACCGCGAGCGTGAAGCGCAGGCCGTCGTCGACGGTCGGCTCGAGGCGCACGAGCGTCACGTCGCCCACGCCGGGGAGCGCCGAGAAGGTGAGGAGCTTCTTCCCGGACGCCCGGGCGCGCTCGTACATCCGCGCGTCGTCGGCGTTCGCGACCGCGATGCCGTTCGGGGGCAGCGCGAGGTAGAGCTCGGCCTTCGCGTCGGCGATCGCGTCGAGGGAGCCCAGCGTCTCGAGGTGGGCCTCGCCCGCCATCGTGACCGCGCCGACCTGCGGCTCGGCGATGCGGGCGAGCCGGTCGATCTCGCCGCGGGCGCTCATGCCCATCTCGATCACGGCGGAGCGGTGCTCCGGGCCGAGGCCGAAGAGCGTGAGCGGCACGCCGATCTCGTTGTTGAGGTTGCCCTCGGTCTTCAGCACCGGGCCGCGCGTCGCGAGGATGGCGGCCACCATCTCGCGGGTGGTGGTCTTGCCGTTCGACCCCGTGACGCCCACGACGGGGATCCCGAAGCGGCGGCGGTGGTGGCGGGCGACCGCGCCGAGCGCCGGGAGCGTGTCCGGCACCGCGAGGGCGGGCACCGGCGCCGCGCCGCCGCCCCGCACCCAGGCCTCCGAGACCACGACCGCCGCGGCGCCCTTCGCGGCGGCCTCGGCGAGGAACGCGTGCGCGTCGAACCGCTCGCCCTTCAGCGCCACGAACAGGGAGCCCGGCGCGATCGACCGGGTGTCCGTCGAGACGCCAGCGACCCCCGCGGGCGGCGCCCCGATCCAGCGCCCGCCGGTGGCGGCGGCGAGCTCGGCGGCGGTGAAGCGGGGAGGGGTCATGCGGCGGTGCTGCCTCCGGCGGCGAGCGCGGCCCGCGCCTCTTCGCGGTCGGAGAAGGGGCGCTTCTCGGTCCCGACGAGCTGGTAGTCCTCGTGCCCCTTGCCTGCGACGAGCACGGCGTCGCCCGCCTGCGCGGCCGCGATGGCGCGGCGGATGGCGGCGCGGCGGTCGGGCTCGACGACGTAGCCGCGGGCCTCGGGCGCGCCGGCCTCCGCGGGCCCGAGCCCGGTGCCGTCGAAGCCGGCCACGATCTGCCGGACGATCGCGAGCGGGTCCTCGGTGCGCGGGTTGTCGCTCGTGACCACCACGAGGTCGGCGCCCGCCGCGGCGGCCTTCGCCATGAGCGGGCGCTTCCCGGGATCGCGGTCGCCGCCGCACCCGAACACGCAGACGAGGCGGCGGGGCGAGAGGGCCCGGAGCGCTGCGAGCGCGCGCTGGAGCGCGTCGTCGGTGTGGGCGTAGTCGACGAAGACCGAGACGCCCCGGCCGTCCACCCGCTCGAGCCGGCCCGGCGCGCCGTGGCTCCGCGAGAGCGCGCGGCCGATCGCGGCGGGCGGGACGCCGAGGCCGAGCGCGAGCCCCGCGGCGCAGAGCAGGTTCTCGAGGTTGTGGGCGCCCACGAGCGGCGAGGCGATCGGGATCGCGCCGCCGGGCGTCCGGAGCGTCGCGTGGATGCCGTCGAGGCCGAAGCGGACGTCCTCGGCGCGGAGCGCGTCCTCGGCGCGCGTGCCGTACCGCCAGACCTCCCGGCCCGGGCCGAGCTGGTCGGCGAGGCGGGCGCCGGCGGGGTCGCGCACGTTCACGACCGCGACGCCGTCCGGCGCGAGGTGCTCGGAGAAGAGCCGGCGCTTCGCGTCCAGGTACCGCTCCATGTCGCCGTGGAAGTCGAGGTGGTCGCGGGTGAGGTTCGTGAAGCCCGCCACCCGGAACCGGAGCCCGGCCACCCGCTCCATCGCGAGCGCGTGCGAGGAGACCTCCATCACGCAGGCGCGCGCGCCGGCCTCGCGCATGTCGGCGAGCATCCGCTGGATGGAAGTGGACTCCGGCGTCGTGAGGACCGCGGGGTCCTCGTGCCCGGGCCACCGGTTCGCGACCGTTCCGAGGAGGCCGATGGGGAGGCCCGCCTCGCGCGCGCACGCCTCGACGAGCCAGGCGATGGTGGTCTTGCCGTTCGTGCCGGTGACGCCGGCGAGGAGGAGCGCGTCGCCGGGCCGGCCGAGGAGGTTCGCGGCGGCGACCGACATCGCGCGGCGCGAGGAGGGCGCGAGGAGGAGCAGGGCGGGGGCGCACGCCACGGGGCGCTCCGCGACGACCGCGACGGCGCCCTTCCTGGCCGCCTCGGCGGCGAACGCGTGGCCGTCGAGCTTCGCGCCCGGGAGCGCGAAGAACACCGCGCCGGGCCGGACCTCGCGCGAGTCGCCGGTGACGAGCGCGACCTCGGGATCCGAGCCGAGCTCGCCGCGGGCGCCGGTGCCCTCCATGACCCTGGACAGCTTCATCGAACGTGGGAGTTGCAAGCCGCCTTCCAGAGATTTTCCGCCGCCGGTACGCCCGCTTGCGAGGCGCCGTGTCCGGGGAGACACGGCCGCGCCATCCTATCAGCCCGCGGGGGCCAGCCGGACGCGAACTCGCGTCCCGCGGGCGACCACCCGGCCGGCGGGCGGCTCCTGCGAGACGACCCGTCCGGCCCCGGAGGGCACCGCCTCGAGCTGCAGCGCCTCCAGGTTGCGGATGGCGGCGCGGGCCGGCAGCCCGGCGAGCGGGGGCACGGTCACGGTCTGGCCGGCCGGGCGGGCGTCCTCGGCGGCCAGCTCCACCGCGGGCTCCTGCTGGGGCTCGGCGTCCTCGGCGGGGGTCGCGGCCTCCGGCTCGGGCTCCGGCGGGGGCGTCGCGAGCGCGAGCGGGGCGGGGGCGACGTTCAGCATCTTGAGCGCGTACTCGGCGATCTCGCGGAAGGCGGGCGCGGCCACGTCGCCGCCGTTCACCTCGCCGCGAGGCTCGTCGAGCCACACCCCGATGACGACGCGCGGGGCGCCGACCGGCGCGAAGCCCACGAAGGACGACATGTGCCGGTCGTCGACGTAGGTGCCGGACACCGGGTCGATCTTGCGGGCGGTGCCGGTCTTGCCCGCGGCCTGCCAGGCGGAGAGCCGCGCGCGGTGGCCGGTGCCCTTCGGGTCCTCGATGACGCCGACGAGCCAGCGGGTCATGGTCTCCGCGGTCCGCTGGGAGATGACCTGCCGCACGACCCGGCGGCCCGCCTCCTCGAGGACGTCGCCGGTGGCCGGGTCGAGGACGCGGCGGACGACGTGCGGCTCGAGCAGCACGCCCTGGTTCGCGATCGCGGCGAACGCGGCGGTGATCTGGAGCGGGGTGGCGAGGAGGTGGTGGCCGAAGCTCTGGCTCGCGAGGTCGAGGTCGGAGCGGGGCAGGGGCACGACGCCCTTCGCCTCGCCGGGCAGGCCGACGCCGGTCCGCTCGCCGAGGCCGAACGCCTGGAACGTCTCCTGGAGCCGCTGGCGGCCGAGCCGCATGCCGACCTTCGCGGCGCCGACGTTGGAGGAGGCGGCGATGATCTTCGAGGGCCCGACCCAGCCGAGGCCGCCGTGGTCGTGGATGACGTGGGCGTTCACGGTGAGCTTGCCGTCGCCGGTGTCGATCGCGTCGGTCGGCGAGAGGGAGCCGTGCTCGAGCGCGCCGGAGAGGGTGAGGACCTTCATCGTCGAGCCGGGCTCGAAGGCGTCGGTCACCGCGCGGTTGCGCACGATCGCGGGATCGCGCGCGGCGTTCGGGTTGTAGGGCGGGTAGCTCGCCATCGCGAGCACCTCGCCGTTCGTGGGATCGAGGACGACCGCGACGCCGGAGAGCGCCCGCGACCGCTGCACCGCCGCGGAGAGGGCGCGCTCGGCGGTGAGCTGCACGCCCTGGTCGAGCGTGAGCTCGATGCGCGCGCCCTCGCGGGCCTCGGTCTCGGGGGCGTCGGCGAGCGCGATGCGGCCCGCGCCGTCGCGGAGCGAGCGGACCCGCTCCTCCTCGCCCTGCAGGTCGGCGTCGCGCGCGAGCTCGAGCCCCTCCTGGCCCTCGCCGTCGTCGCCGACGAAGCCGAGGAGCTGGCTCGCGAGCTCGACCTTCGGGTAGTAGCGGCGGGTCTCCGGCACGAGCGCGAGCCCGCGCACGCCGGTCTCCTGGATGAGCTTCTCGACCACGGCCGCCTGCTGCGGCGAGATCCGCCGCGCGAGCCAGGCGAAGCGGCTGCCGCCGCGGGACAGCTTCTTCTGGAGCGTCTTCTGGTCGGCGCCCACCGCGGCCCCGAGCCGCTTCAGCGCCTCGGCCCGGCGCGCGTCGCGCGCGAGCACCTTCGGGTCGGCGAAGACGCTCTTCGCGTCGGCGCTGCCCGCGAGCAGGACGCCCGCGCGGTCGGTGATGACGCCCCGGCGAGGCTTCAGGACGAGCTGGCGGCGGTACTGATCCACCATCTCGTCGACGAGCCCCTCCCGCTGCAGCACCTGGAGCTGGAAGGCGCGGCCGAGCACCACCACGAGGCCGGCCGCGAGCAGGAGCCCGACGGCCCCGGTGCGCAGGGCGGTCCAGCGCAGCGCGCTCGGATCGGGTCCCGGGCGCACCGGCTACCTCGCCCGGCTGGCCTTCGGGGCGCGGAGCGCGACGGCGCTCGTGGAAAGGGAAGGCCCCGCCGGCCCGGACAGGTGATCAACGCCGCCCACCGCCCTGCCCGCCCACACCGGACCCGGATCCGGCGGAGCCATTCCCAGCCTCGTCCTCGCGAACACCTCGAGCGTCCGGGGTGTCGTGAGGGCCTCGACCTCGAGCTTCAGACGATCGCGCTCGGAGTTGAGGCGCGTGTGCTCCTGCTGAACGGACGCGAGCCGGTAGCCCTCCTGGACCACCCGGGTCCGCGCCCAGACGTGGAAGGTCGCCACGGTGCCGGCGAGGAGGACGAGCCCGGCGACGCGGGCCACGTGGGGGACGACCGGACGGCTCATGGACGCGCGCGCGCTCACCGGATCTTCTCCACCGCGCGCAGCTTCGCGCTGCGCGCCCTGGGGTTCCTCGCGACCTCGGCCTCGGAGGCCGTGACCGCCTTCTTCGTCACCTTCTCGAACGAGGCCTGGGCCCCGCACGCGCAGACCGGGAGGTCGGGCGGGCAGGTGCAGGCCTGGGTGAGGGCCCGGAACTTCTCCTTCACCATCCGGTCCTCGAGGGAGTGGAACGAGATCGCCGCGGCGCGGCCGCCCTTCTTGAGGAGCGCGGGCAGGGCGTCGAGCCAGGTCGCGAGCGCGCCGAGCTCGTCGTTCACCGCGATGCGCAGCGCCTGGAACGTCCGGGTGGCCGGGTGGATCCGCTTCGGCCAGGCCTTCCGCGGGATGGCGCCCGCGACGACCTCGGCGAGCCGGGCCGTGTCCATGGGGGCGCCGCCGCCGAGCGCGGCCTTGATGGCCCGGGCCACGGGGCGCGCGAACGGCTCCTCGCCGTACTCCTTGATCAGGCGGGCGAGCTCGCGCTCGTCCACCCGGCGCAGGAGCTCGGCGAGCGTCTCGCCCTCCTGGCCGAGGCGCATGTCGAGCGGGCCGGGCCTCGAGAAGGAGAAGCCGCGCTCCGCCACGTCGAGCTGGGGCGACGACACGCCGAGGTCGACGAGCGCGCCGTCCACCTCCTCGAGGCCGAGCGCGGTCAGGACGCCGCGCGCGTCGCGGAAGTCGGAGCGCACGGCGCGGAACGCCTCGCCGAAGCGGGCGAGCCGGGCGCGGGCCGCGGCGAGCGCGCGGGGGTCCTTGTCGAGGCCGATCACGCGCGCCCCCGCCTCGAGCAGGCGCTCCGCGTGCCCGCCGCCGCCGAGCGTGCCGTCGAGCACGACGGCGCCGGGCGCGGGGCGCAGGAGGAGGACGACCTCGTCTGCCAGGACCGATTCATGGACGAACTCGCTCACGCTGCCTGGGTGGCTTCCTCGACGTCGTCGAAGTGCTCGACGTGCGCGCCCGCGCCGCCCGCGGCGACGAGATCGCGGACGTAGCGGCTCGCGCCGGCGGCCTTGAGGTCGGGCACGGACTTGAGGAGCGCGGCCCCCGCGTAGTGCAGGTGGTCCACCCGCTTGAGATCGACGACCACGCGGCGGCCGGCGTGGCGCGCGGCGCGCGCGATCCGGGCGATCTCCGCGAGGTCCTCCTTCGTGAGCTCCTGCAGGCCCACGATCACCGTCACGTCGTCCCGCTCGCGCGCCTCGAACATGCCCGCCTCCCGTGCTCCCCTAGACCTTCCCGAAGAAGTCCACGACGTCCGCGGCCGGGATCTCGGCCGCCATCTGCGCGTCGTACGCCGCGCGGTCGTAGAGGTGGATGGTCCGCCCCATCCCGACCCAGACCACGTCCTTCGCGAGCGCCGCGTACTCGCGCAGGGGCGGCGGCACGAGCACGCGCCCGCTCGCGTCGAGATCGACCTCGTGGGCCGAGGACACGAACTTGAGCACGTTGCGCTGCCAGCGAGGATCGAGCGGGGAGGCCTCCATCACCTTCTTCACGAGCTCGTTCCAGACCGACTGCGGGAGCGCCTGGACCGCCTTCCAGTGCGGGTACTGCATCAGGACGATCCGCGGCTCTCCCGCCGAGGCGAGCGCCTCGCGGAACTTCGCCGGGAGGCTCGTGCGCCCCTTCCCGTCGATCGCGTGGTTGAAGGTCCCGAAGAACACGTTCTGGCCGATCCTGCCGCCGGGAGCCGCTCTTTGCCACTTCCTCCCACCGGCTGGTCGCGATCTACGAAGATCCGGCGGGTGAAGTCAACCTCGGGAAAGGACGGATGATATCGATCGCTGGCCAGCCGTTCAGAGATCGCACCCGGGGATCGCCCAGCCCCTGGGGGTGGGTGGCGTCCCACACGCGCCGGGTAGGGTCGACGCACCTCGTCTAGACGTTGCTCCCAGGCGTAACCCTGGCATCCTGCCGGTTCGGGATCAGCGAGCGAAGACCGGGGGATGGAATGGCGTCACTGAAGGGGAAGACGGTCCTCATCACCGGGGGCAGCCGGGGGATCGGCCAGGCGATCGGCGTCGCGGCCGCTCGCCAGGGCGCGAACGTGGCGATCGCCGCCAAGACCGCCGAGCCCCACCCCAAGCTCCAGGGCACCATCCACACCGCCGCGCGCGCCATCGAGGCGGCGGGCGGGAAGGCGCTCGCGCTCCAATGTGACGTGCGTGACGAATCGCAGATCCAGGCCGCCGTCGAGAAGACCGTGTCGACCTTCGGCGGGCTCGACGTGCTCGTGAACAACGCGAGCGCCATCTACCTCGCCGACGTCGGCTCGACGCCGATGAAGCGCTTCGACCTCATGCACCAGGTGAACGTGCGCGCGACCTTCGCCGCGTCGCAGGCGGCGATCCCGCACCTCGCCCGCTCGGTGAACCCGCACATCCTCAACCTCGCGCCGCCGCTCACGCTCAACCCGCGCTGGTTCGCCTCGCACCTCGCCTACACGCTCTCGAAGTACGGCATGAGCATGTGCGTGGTGGGGCTCTCGGAGGAGCTGTTCGACCGCGGCATCGCGGTGAACGCGCTCTGGCCCCGCACCGTCATCGCCACCGCGGCGCTCGATCTTCTCGGCGGGGAGGACACCGCGAAGCACGGGCGCACCCCGGAGATCGTCGCCGACGCCGCGATGGTCATCCTCGGGCGCGACTCGCGCGCCTGCAGCGGGAACTTCTTCGTCGACGAGGACGTGCTGCGCGCCGAGGGCGTCACCGACTTCTCCCGCTACGCGGTCTCGCCGGGCGAGCCGCTCATGCGCGACCTCTTCCTGGACTCGCTCTAGGTGGACTCGCTCGAGCGGTCCCTCGGCCTCGTCGAGCGGGAGCTGTCGGTGCGCCTGCCGCGCGCGCTCTGGGCGCCTGGCGCGCTCGGCGACGCCACCGCGATCGAGCCCGAGTCGCTCCTCGACCCGAAGGCCGGCGTGGTGCGCGGCGGGGAGCTCCTCCCGGACGCGCTCCCCATCGCGCGCCTCCCGGAGGGCGGCGAGCTCGCGCTGCGCTTCCACCCCTCGGGGCGGCCGGCCGAGGTCATCCGCGCCGGCCCGGGCCCGGCCTGGCACCCGTCCGCCGCCGTGAAGGCGTTCCCGTCGGAGGCCGACCACCTCCGCCGCCGCGCCGAGGACGCGCTCGACAGCGGCCTCGCGCGGCTCGCGCGGCAGGCCGGCACCGCCGCGCTCGCGGCCGACCTCGGCGTCACGCGCGACACCTTCGCCGACTGGGTCCGCGACGTCCGCCTCGTCCCGGAGCCCTCGCGCGCGTCGCTCCGCCGGCTGACCGGCGAGCCGGACACGGCGCTCCTCGCGCAGGACTGGGACGGCGCCGCCTGGGCCGCGGGCCGGGCGCTCGCCGCGCGCCCGGAGCTCGCGTGGCCCGGGGCGGTCCTCGGGTTCCACGCGGAGGCCGCCGGGAAGCCCGCGGAGGCCGCGCGGCACTACGCGGCCGCGCTGCTCGCGCTCGGCGCGACGCTCGACCTCGCGCTCCCGCTCTTCGCGCGCCCGCTCGAGAAGGCCACCGACGCCCTCGCGAAGGCCTGGGAGCGCTGCCGGGAGCCGGGGGAGCCGGTGCCCACGCCGTCGCTCGCGGCCGCGCTGTCGGGCCCCGAGGCCTGCCGCGACTTCGCGCTCGCGGAGTGCGACCGGGCCCGGGCCGAGGGCCGGCACGCCGACGCCTGGGGGTACGGCCTGCGCGCAGGCTGGCAGCGCCACCGCGGGGTCGACCTCGACGACGTGCTCGGGCGGATGCTCTGGGCCGCGGAGGCCCTGCACGCGCCCGCGTGGACCGCGCTCGCGAGGCACCACCTGCGGGCGTGGACGAGGGGGTAGGGGACGGGCAGGGACAGCAGCAGCAACAGCAGCAGCAGAAGCAGAAGCAGAAGCAGTAGCCGGGCCCTGGCCTCCGAGGGCAGCCCGACGCGCGTTCCGCGAGGCGCCCAACCTCCGCCGAATCAAGTTACTGAGGGTGAATGACCCGCGAGGGTCGGGGCCCCGGGACCCAGGACCGTCCCTCGTCTCCGGGCCGCTTCGCGGCCCTACGCTCGGGACGGACGGGATGGGCAACAGGGAGACGCGAGTCCTCCCGCCCTCCGACTCCGACTCCGACTCCGAATCCGAATCCGAATCCGGTTCCGAATCCGGTTCCGAATCCGGTTCCGAATCCGGTTCCGAATACGAATCCGATCCCGATCCTGCTCCTGCTCCTGCTCCTGCTCCTGCTCCTGCTCCTGCTCCTGCTCCTGCTCCTGCTCCTGCTCCTGCTCCTGCTCCTGCTCTCCCCCCCTACGACATCACCTCTCCGCCATCCACATGGACCGTCTGCCCGGTGATCGCCGCGTTCTTCACGAGGAACACCGCGGCCCCGGCGACCTCCTCCGGCAAGGACGCTCTCCCCTGCGGGTTCGACGCGAGGATCGCCTTCTTCACGTCGGCCTCCGGCCGCCCGCTGCCGGCGGCGATGGCCTCGACGGCGTCGTCGAGCATCTTCGTCTCGACCCAGCTCGGGCAGAGCGCGTTCACCGTGACGCCCTTCTTCGCCGCCTCGAGCGCGAGCGAGCGGGTGAAGCCGATGAGGCCGTGCTTGGAGGCCGAGTAGGCGCTGCCGTACTTGAGGCCGATCTTCCCGGCCACCGACGCGACGTTCACGATGCGGCCCCACGACCGCTCGTACATCGACGGCAGGCAGGCGCGCGCGAGGACCATCGGCGCGGTCAGGTTCACCGCGAGCACCCCGTCCCAGTGCGCGTCGTCGAGCTTGTGCACGGGCCTCGAGCCGTGGATGCCGGCGTTGTTGACGAGGATGTCCACGGGCCCGAGCCGGCCCGCGACCTCCTTCACGGCCCGGAGGATCCCCGCGCGGTCGGTCACGTCGAGCGGGAGGAACATCGTGCGCCGGCCGAGCGCGGCCACCTCCGCCGCGACCGCCTCGATCTCCGGCACCGTGCGCGCCGTGACGGCGACGTCCGCGCCCTCCCGCGCCAGCGCGAGCGCGATCGCCCGCCCGATGCCGCGTCCACCGCCCGTGACCAGCGCGACCCGCCCCGAGATCCCGTCCACGGCGCCCTCCCGTCGCGCGCCTCCGGAGCGCGCGATCACGCCGCGACCCTAACCGGCGTGCGCGCGGGCGCGCAAGGGATCCCGGGCGGGCCCGGTCCGGCGGTCTGCGGCCATCTGGCGGATTGCCGCGCCGCCGGCCCTGGCGAATAGCTGGATCCATGGAGGCGCGGTTCGAGACCCCCGCCCCGCCGCCCGCGTGGCACGCCCTGCCGGCCCAGGAGGTGATCGCGCGCCTCGGCGCCTCCGAGGCCGGGCTCACCGACGAGGAGGCCGCGCGCAGGCTCGCCCGCCACGGCCCGAACGTCCTCGCGAGGGACGGCGGCCCCGGCCCGCTCCGCGTGCTCGCTCGCCAGCTCGCGAGCCCGATCATCCACCTCCTCCTCGGCGCCGGCGTGGTGGCGATCCTGCTCGGGAAGGCGCTCGACGGCGCGGTGGTGCTCGGCGCCGTGCTCGTGAACGCGCTCATCGGCTTCCTGCAGGAGTACCGCGCCGGGAAGGCGGTCGCCGCGCTGTCGCGGATGGTGCCCGAGGCGGCGACCGTGCTCCGGGGCGGGCGGCGCGCCGAGGTGCCGGCCGCGGCGCTCGTGCCCGGCGACGTCGTCGCGCTCGCGCCCGGCGACCGGGTGCCCGCCGACGCGCGGGTGCTCCACGCCCGGCAGCTCCACACCCAGGAGGCGGCCCTCACCGGGGAGTCGGTGCCCGTCGCGAAGCGCGCCGGCCCGTCGCCCGAGGCCGCGGCGGCGGGCGACCGGCACGGGATGGTGTTCGGCGGGACGCACGTCACCTCGGGCACCGGGCTCGCCGTGGTGGTCGCGACCGGGCGCGGGACCGAGCTCGGCCGGATCTCGGCCCTGCTCGAGGCGGTCACCGACCTCGAGACGCCGCTCACCCGGGCGCTCTCGAGCGTGGGCGGCTGGCTCACCGGCGGGGTGCTCGGGCTCGGCGGCGTGCTCCTCCTCATCGCGCTCCTGCGCGGCTACCCGCTCGCCGACGGGCTCATGGTCGCCATCACCATCGCGGTCGCCGCGGTGCCCGAGGGCCTGCCCGCCGTCATCACCATCGCGCTCGCGGTCGGCGTGCAGCGCATGGCGCGGCGGAACGCGGTCGTCCGGCACCTCGCCTCGGTGGAGACCCTGGGCGCGACCACCGTCATCTGCAGCGACAAGACCGGCACGCTCACCCGGAACGAGCTCACCGTGCAGGAGGTCTGGCTGCCCGGGCCGGAGGCCGGGGCCAGCGAGGCCGTGCCCGCCGGCCGGCAGGCGCTGCTCCGCGCCGCCGCGCTCTGCAACGACGCCGTGCTGCGCCGCGAGGCGGGCCGCCTCGCCGTGGCGGGCGACCCCACCGAGGGCGCGCTGCTCGTGGCCGCGGAGGAGGGCGGCGTCGCCGTCGAGGCAGCGCGGGCCGCCTGGCCCCGGCTCGACACCATCCCGTTCGAGTCGGAGCGCCGGCTCATGGCGACGCTCCATCGCGCGCCGGACGGTGAGGCCGTGCTCCTCGCGAAGGGCGCGCCGGAGGTGATCGTGCCGCGGGCCATGCTCCAGCCCTCCGCCGCGGCCGCGGCCCTCGCGCGGGCGGGCGCGCTCGCCCGCGGGGGCATGCGGGTCCTCGCCGTCGCCTCCCGGCGGCTGCCGCCCGGCACGGCCGAGCTCACGGACGCCGACGCCGGGGACGGGCTCGAGCTCCTGGGCCTCGTGGGCATGCTCGATCCGCCCCGGCCCGCCGCGATCGCCGCGGTGGCGGCCTGCCACGAGGCCGGCATCGCCGTGAAGATGATCACCGGCGACCACGTGGGGACCGCCGAGGCGATCGGCGAGCGGCTCGGGCTCTGCCGCGCGGGGGACCGGGTGGTGACCGGCGCGGAGCTCTCCGCGATGGACGACGCGGCGCTCGCGCGGGCCGCCCGCGAGGCGAACGTGTTCGCCCGCGTCGCGCCCGAGCACAAGCTCCGCCTCGTGCGCGCGCTGCAGGCCCAGGGGCACGTCGTGGCGATGACCGGGGACGGCGTGAACGACGCGCCCGCGCTCCGGCAGGCGGACGTCGGCGTCGCGATGGGGCTCGCCGGCACCGCGGTCTCGCGCGAGGCCGCGGACGTCGTGCTCGCCGACGACGACTTCGCGACCCTCTCCGCCGCCGTGGAGGAGGGCCGGCGCATCCACGACGACCTCGTGAAGTCGCTCGCGTTCGTGCTCCCGGCCAACCTCGGCCTCGGGCTCATCCTCGCGGCCTCGGTGCTGGCCTTCCCGCTCTCCGAGGTGGACGGCGCGCTCGTGCCGCTCCTCCCGGTGCTGCCGACGCAGCTCCTGTGGGTGAACCTCGTCGCCTCGGTCACCCTGTCGGTCCCGCTCGCGTTCGAGGTGGCGGAGCACGACGTCATGCGCCGCCCGCCGCGCCCCCCCCGGGCGCCGCTCCTCGGGCGGTTCGTGGTCCGGCGCACGCTCCTCGTCGCCGGCCTCATGGCGGCCGGCGCCATCGGCCTCTTCCTGTGGGAGTACGCGGGCGAGGTCGGCCGGGCGGGCCACGCGACCGCGCTCGCCGAGGCGCGCACCATGGCGGTCACGACCGTCGTGTTCTTCCAGGCGTTCTACCTGTTCGACTGCCGCTCGCTCCGGGGGCCGGCGTGGCGGCTCGGGCTGTTCTCGAACCGGGCCGTGTTCGCCGGCGTCGGGGCCCTGCTCCTCCTGCAGGCCGGGTTCGTCTACCTGCCCTTCATGCAGGCCGTGTTCGGTACCCGGGCCCTCGACCTCGAGGCGGTGCTCCTCTCCGCCGCCGCCGGCGCGGTGGTGCTCCCGGTGGTGGGGCTGGAGAAGCGCCTCCGGGCCCGCCGGCGGACCCGGCCGGACCACCCCGGGAAGGTCCCGAGGCGCCGGCGGTGGGCGGCGGTTTCGACGGACAGCAGAACGGTGCGATGATGCGGCCGTGGCCCCGGACGACCGCCGCATCCACCCGCGCTTCCCGCTCGTGCTCGCCGTGCAGTACCTCGGCGCCGAGAGCGTGCTCGACTACACCGAGAACCTCTCCGCGACCGGCCTCTTCATCCGGACCGAGCGCGAGTTCCAGGTGGCGGAGCGCGTCGCCCTCGTGATCTCGTTCCCGCAGCTCCTCGAGCCCGTCGAGATCGAGGTCGAGGTGGTGCGCATGCGCCCGGCCACCTCCGACACGCCCGCCGGCGTCGCGGTGCGGGTGCCCGAGGACCGGCCGCAGGACCGCGAGCGGCTCCAGGAGGTCGCGCACGTCGTCTCCGGCGCGAAGGCGCCCGACGAGGCGGTGCGGGTGCTCGTCGTCGAGGACAACGCGCTCGTCGCCGCGATGTACGCCTCCGCGCTCAGGCGCATGTCCGAGGGCGGCGACCCGCTGCCGGTCGTGGTCGAGACCGCGGGCGACGGCGGGCAGGCCCTCGATCGGCTGCTCCGGACGCCGCGCATCGACGTGGTCGTCACCGACGTCTTCATGCCGGTCTCCGGCATCACGCTCCTCGAGAAGATGCGGGCGGAGCCCACCCTCGCGGCGACGCCCGCGGTGGTCATCTCGTCGGGCGGCGACGCGGTGCGCGATCGTGCGGCCGCGCTGGGCGTCTCGTCGTTCCTGCGCAAGCCCGTGAACTACGCCGAGCTCGCCGGCGCGGTGCGCCAGCTCCTCACCCAGGCGGCAGGGCGGATCGCCGCATCCCCTGCAGGGGGCGCGACACCCGGTGGGTTGACGACCCAGGACGGAGAGCGCGAGGATCGAGGCAACCAAGAACCGGCTTCCCGCCGGTAGACCGGAGGAGCAGCCCGCCCCGGTCCATCCCAAAGGGTCCGCCCAGGTGCGGACCCTTTTTTGTATGGTGACGCCCTATGCAAAAGGTCGCAGCCCACGTCACCGGCACCGTCGCGAAGGTCGAGAAGCGCCCCGGCGACAAGGTCGCCGCCGGCGAGGTCCTGGTGGTGCTCGAGTCGATGAAGATGGAGATGATGGTCGAGGCCGCCGGCGCCGGGACCGTGCGCGAGGTGCGCTGTCAGGAGGGCCAGTCCGTCGCCGAGGGCGACGTGCTGGTCGTCATCGAGTAGCGAGCCCGACCACGAAGCCGAGCGCGCCGCCCACGACGAGCGCGCCGACCGCGACCGCCGCCGCGAGGCGGACGAGCGCCGGGTCCTGCAGCGGGGACGCGGGCACGCCCGCGGCCAGGCCGGAGCTCGTGCCCGGGATCGGCGGCGGCGACTTCTCGGCCACGCCGGCGGTCTGCCCCTGCACGACGAGGTCGTAGTCGCCGATCTGCACGAGGTCGCCGGCGCGGACCTTCTTGCGCCCGGCGATCCGGTCGCCGTTCACCCGCGTGCCGGTGAGGCTGCCGAGGTCCTCGACGAAGACCGCCCCGTTGAGCAGGAAGAAGCGCGCGTGGCGCCGCGAGACGTTGCGGTCGCCGAGGCGGTAGGTGATGCCCTCGGTGCCGCGGCCCACCGTGATCTCGGCGCCGGTGAAGGGGACGGTGGACTTCGTCCCGGCCTCGTCCTCGATGACGAGCTTCATCGGGCCCCCGGTCACGGCGCCTTCCCCCCGGCCGGCACGAGCTTGCGGGTGAACCGGGTGCCGTCCTTCTCCGGGCGGATCACGAACTGGTCGAGCTCGTAGCCGTCGAGCAGGAGGTCGATGCGGTGCTGCTCGTCGAGCCGCACGCCGGTGATGCGCAGCGGGGTGCGGCCGGCGAGCTCGTGGTCGTTGACCTTCACGCGCGCGCCGGGCGGGTCGCTCTCCACGGTGAGCTCGCCCACCGCGACCTGGAGCTTCGCGTGGATCTTCGCCATGAGCGCGCCGGGCTCGGCCTTCACGCCGGCGACGTAGGTCTTCATGCCGTCGCCCGCGAGCGAGATCTCGTGCGGCTTCGAGAGCGCCACGCCCTCGACGACCGCCGGCGTGCGCAGGCCCGTGGGCTTCCCGTCGAGCGAGATCTCGGCCCCGGGCGGCTCGGAGGTCACCATCACGACGCCGGGCCTGAGCCACACCTGGCCGAGGTGGATGCCGACCGCGCCCGCCACGCCGACGGCGAGGCCGACGAGGAGGGTCACCGGGAGCGGCACGCCCTTCTTCACGATGGGGCGCGGGCGCTGGGTGACCGAGCCCGAGCGCATGCGGGACGACGGCCCCGGGGTCACGTCGGGGGACGAGAGCGTGTCGAGCGGGGTGGGGTTCGGCGTGAGCTGGGCCGGGTAGCGCGGCTCGTCCTCGATCCCCTGCGCCTGCGCCGCCGCGGCGTTCGAGAGGACCTTCATGATGAGGGGGTCGTGCGCGCGGCCGGAGCGCTGCTTCGCGATCTTCTCGCCGAAGACCGTCTTCATCTGCTGGCCGAGGAGGTCCTGGATCGACGACTGCGGCGTCGGGAAGAGGAGATCGACGAGCGCGTTCACGAAGGAGCGCGCGTCGGCGTAGCGCTTCTCCGGATCGTAGGCGAGCGCCTTCGCGACCACCGCGTCGATGTCCTTCGGCAGGCGCGGGTCGATGGCGGTGGGCGGGACCACCTTGGCCTTCCTGGCCTGGATGAGCGACTCGACGTCGGTCGCCTTCGGGAAGGGCTTCTGCTTCGTGAGGAGCTCGTAGAGGATGATGCCGGCCGCGAAGATGTCGACGCGGTGGTCCCACCGCTTCTCGAGCGAGGCCTGCTCGGGCGCGACGTACCCGAGCTTCCCCATCAGCATGCCTTCCTTGTAGTTCGACAGGCCCTCGGCGGCGGCGCGCGCGATGCCGAAGTCGAGCACCTTGACCTCGCCCTCGTACGAGACGAGCGCGTTGTCCGGCGACACGTCGCAGTGCACCACCTTGAGCGGGTTGCCCTGCGCGTCGACCTTGCGGTGCGCGTAGTCGAGCCCCTGGAGCAGCTGGAGCACGAGGTAGATGGCCTGCTCCGGGCTGATGGCCTGGCCGGCCCTCGCGAACGCCTGCATCATCTCCTTCATGGAGACGCCGTTCACGAGCTCCATCGAGATGTAGTAGGTGCCGTCGACGAGGCCGCACTCGTAGATCTGCGCGATGTTCGAGTGGGTGAGCTGGACCGTGAGCATCGCCTCGCGGATCAGCATCTTCACGAAGCCCTCGTCCTGCGCCCTCGACTTCAGGATGCGCTTGACGACGAGCTCCTTCTCGAACCCGCCCGCGCCGGGGACGCGCGCGCGGTAGATCTCCGCCATGCCGCCCACGGCGAGCTGCTGGAGCAGGAAGAACTTGCCGAAGAGGTGGGGCTTGAACTCGGCGGCCTTCGCTGCGGTGTCTGGGGCGGCGGCGTCGGCCACGGTGGGTGCATGCTAGCCCGGGGTGGCCGGGCCCACAAGGCGAGGGGCCCGTCCGCTCAGGGCTTTTTCGCGACCGCGTGCAGCACGTGGAAGGTCGCCGGCACGCCCTCGGCGTCGCGCAGGGCGTCGTAGCGCCGCAGGAGCTCGTGGGTTGCGGATCGGCCGGCCAATCCACCCGTTCCGGGTGAGGCCCCCTGGGCCCCGATGGCCTTCAGGGATCGGAGGACCGACCGGGCGTCCGGGTAACGTGGGACGACCTCCTCCTCGGCGACGTCCCCCGAGAGACCTGACCTCTCGAGGGCCGCCGCGAGGTCGCTCCTCGACGCGAAGCGGTGCGTCCGGCGCGGTCCACCGGACGCCTCCCAGGCCGCGCGGAGCTCGTGCAGCGTCCGCTCGCCGAAGAGCGCGATCGAGGCGGTGCCTCCAGGCGCGAGCACGCGCGCGACCTCGAGGAGCGCGTCGTCGAGCCGCGGCAGCCACTGGAGCGCCGAGCTCGACACGACGAGGTCGAACGCGCCCGCCCGGAACGGCAGCGCCTCGGCGTCGCCCGCCGCCACGGCGGCTGCTGGCACGGCCCGCCGGGCGGCCGCGCACATGCCCGGGGCGAGGTCGACGGCGGCGAGGCGGAGCTCCGGCGCCGAGGCGCCGCCCGGGCGGCCGGCGAGCCGCGCGAGGAGCGCACCGGTGCCCGCGCCGACGTCGAGCACGCGCCGCGCCCCCGTCGGCAGCGATGCGAGTACGCGCGCGCGCACGCGGGCCTGCACGGCGTCGTGCTCCTCGTAGCGGCCGGCGGCGCGGGAGAAGGCGCGGCCGACGCGGCGCTTGTCGACCGGGTTCACGGGAGGAACTCGGCGACCGCGGCGGCGAAGGCGCCGGGCGCGGAGAGGAAGGGGGCGTGCCCGGCGCCCGGGACGAGGACGAGGCGCGCGCCGGGGATGGCGCCGGCGAGCGCACGGCCCGCGCCGGCCGGGCAGACCGGGTCGGCCTCGCCGTGGACGACGAGCGTCGCCGCGCGCACGGCGGGGAGCGCCGCGCGGAGGTCGGCGGCGGCGAGGACGTCGAGGCCGGCGAGGAGGTCCGCCTGGGCCGGCACCGGCAGGCCGCCGGGGCGCGGCGGCGAAAGGTCCCGCTCGGCGGGGGAGAACATGCCGTCCCAGAACGCCTCGACCGCGCGGGCGGGGTCGCGGCGGGTGCGGGCCGCGACCGCCGCGAGCGCGCGGGGCTCGGCGCCGTGCGCCCAGTCGCCACCTTTCGTGAACCTCGGCGTGGCGCCGACGAGCACGAGCCGCTCCACGCGCGCGCCGAGGACGGGCAGCGCCGCGAGCGCGACGAGGCCGCCGAGGGACCAGCCCATGAGATCGATCGGCCCCGGCCCGACCGCGCCCGCCATCGCGGCGAGGTCGCGCGCGAGGTCGTCGAGGCCGAACGGCGCCCCCGAGGGCGACGCGCCGTGGCCGCGCAGGTCGACCGGCACGACGCGGCGGCCGGGGAGGGCGGCGCCGAGGGCCGGGGCGAGCACGGCCCCGGCGCAGGACCAGCCGTGGACGGCGATGAGGGGGCGGGCCGGCATCGGGGCGGGGAACATAGTATGAACGGCCTCGCATGACGACGCCGACCGAGAGGCGCAGGGAGCACGCCCGGGCCCGGGCCCGCCTCGCGGCCGAGGTCCGCCGGTTCCTCGGCGGGCGCCGCTACGACGAGGTCGAGACGCCCTGCCTCGCGCCGGCGCCGGGCATGGAGCCGCACCTCCACCCCTTCGAGACGGCGTTCGTACCGGAGGGCGCCGCCGGCGCCGCGCACCCGCTCTGGCTGCTCACGAGCCCCGAGTACGCGATGAAGCGCCTCCTCGCGGAGGGCTTCGACCGCGTGTTCCAGCTCTCGCGCGTCTTCCGGAACGGGGAGATCTCGCGGACCCACAACCCCGAGTTCACGATGCTCGAGTTCTACCGCTCGGGCACCGACCACCGCGGGATCATGGACGACCTCGAGGCGCTCGTCCGCGCGGTCGCGCCCGCCTTCCCGGGCGAGCACCGCGGCGTGGCGCTCGACGGCCCCTTCGAGCGGCTCACGTGCGCGGAGGCCTTCCGCCGGCACGCGGGCGTCGACCTCGCCGCGTGCCTCCGACCGGACGGCACCGGCGACGCGGAGGCGCTCCGGGCCGCCGCGCGCGCCGCGGGTCACGACCCGGGCCCGGGCGGCGCGGAGCCGTTCGAGGACGTCTTCTTCCGGCTCATGCTCGACCATGTCGAGCCGAGGCTCGGCGCCGCCCGCCCCACGTTCCTCACGCAGTGGCCCGCCTCGATGGCCGCGCTCGCGCGCCTCGACGCCGCCGACCCGCGCTGGGCCGATCGCTTCGAGCTCTACGCCGGCGGCCTCGAGCTCGCGAACGGGTTCCACGAGCTCAACGACGCCGCCGAGCAGCGGCGGAGGCTCGTCGCCGAGCAGGAGGAGCGCCGGCGCCTGGGCCGGAGCGTGCTCCCGCTCGACGAGGCCTTCCTCGCGGCCGTGGGGCGGATGCCGCAGGCCGGCGGCGTCGCCGTCGGCTTCGACCGGCTCCTCATGCTGCTCGTGGACGCGGCGAGCATCGAGGACGTGCTGCTCTTCCCGGCGAGCGGATTCTGGTGAGGCCGACCCGTCGGGGGCGTCCGGCGGCGCGCTGAAATAGGGAGGCTGTGTGGCGCATACTGTGTATCACAAGGTATGCCGCCCGCCCGCCCCAGCGACGACGCCCAGGAGCGCCTCCAGAACCTGACGCTCGAGCTGCGCCGCGGGAGCCTCCCGCTCGCGGTGCTCGCGGCCCTGCGCGCCGAGCACTACGGCTACACGCTGCGCCGGGTGCTCGCGGAGCGCGGGCTCGAGATCGACGAGGGGACGCTCTATCCGCTCCTCCGTCGCCTCGAGGCCCAGGGGCTGCTCGCGAGCAGCTGGCGGGAGGAGGAGAGCCGCCCCCGCCGCTACTACCGGCTCAGCCCGGACGGCAAGGCCGTGCTGCAGGCGCTCGCCGCGGAGTGGCGGCGGCTCGGGACGGCGCTCGAGGAGATCCTGTGAGGAGGCACGCGATGGACGTCGTGGAACGTTACCTGCTCGCCGTGCAGACCTGGTTGCCGGCGGAGCTCCGGGTGGACGTGGTGAAGGAGCTCCGGGGCGATCTCGAGGCGGAGCTCGCCGAGCGGGCCGCGGCGGCCGCGCGGCCGCTCGGGTCCGAGGAGATCGAGGCGGTGCTCCGGCGGCGCGGCCACCCCCTCGAGGTCGCGGGGGCCTACCTGCCCCACCGCCACCTCGTCGGTCCGGCGCTCTACCCGGCGTACCGCCTGGCCGTGGGCGGGCTCGTCCTCGGGGTGCTCGTGCCGCTCTGGCTGCTCGTCATGGGACCGCTGGCGGTGCTCTCGGGCGCTGGCGTCGGCGACGCGCTCCTCGACGGGTTCTGGGGGCTCGTCCGCGCGGCCGTGTTCGCGGTCGGGCTCGTGACGTTGCTCTTCGCGGCGGTGGAGCGCGGGTACGTGCGGCTCGGGTTCTTCGAGCGCTGGCGGCCTGGGTCGTTCGCCGCGCTCTCGTCGGTCGCGCCCGAGCCGGCCTCGCGCGCTCACGCGCTCGTGGGGCTGGTGATCACGCTCGTGCTCACGGCGACCTTCCTCGACCTCCTGTGGTCCGGCACCCTCGTCTTCGACGCGTTCCGGGTCGAGCTCGCGCCCGGCTGGATCCTCGTGCGGTGGCTCGTGCTGTCCGTCGCGCTGGGTGGGGTCGCCGGCCCGGCGCTCGAGGTGGCGTTCCCGGGCGCGCGGCGGCTCCACCACGCCGTGGAGCTCCTGTCCCTCCTCGCGACGGCCGCGCTCGCGGGTGCGCTCGCCCGGGCCGCGGCCACCACGCGGCTCGCGACCGTGCACGGGTCCGCGCTCCCCGCGGAGGAGCTCGCGTGGCTGCAGGCCGCCGCGGACCGCTGGGCGCGGCACGGCCTCCTCGCGGTGGTCCTCGTCTGCGCGGCGCTCGCGGCGTGGGAGGGCTGGCGCCTCTGGAGGCTCGGGAGGGCGGGCGGTTCCCCGGCACTCAGTACTCGAACCCGCTCCCCCCGATGAACTCGCGCACCAGCGACGTCGGCGGCACGTGGTCCGGGTAGATCGACACGTACTGGTCCACGAGGTACCGGAGCCGGTGCGCGGTCGGGTAGGCCGGGTGGTCGGGCGGGACCTCGAGGAGGTACCGCTCGGCGAACACCTTCAGCACCGCGGGCTCGTAGACGAGCGCCGAGTCGAACACGGTGTCGGCCTCGCCCTGGTACGGGTAGATGTGCTCGCGCTCGCCGGCCTGCACCGAGGGCCAGCGCAGGATGTTCTCGGCGGCGGAGTAGCCGCGCTGGTGGCGGTCGCGGACGATCCGGCGCAGGAGGCGCAGGTCCGTCGCGCTCGTGCGCGAGAGCCGGTCGAAGGGCAGCGCGGTCGCGGGGTGGATGAAGATCCGGTAGAGCTCGCCCGGCCTCGGCAGGTCCCCGAGCAGGGCCGGGTTGAGGCCGTGGATGCCCTCGAGGATGAGCACGTCGCCGGGGCGCAGGCGCAGCGTGGGCCCGCCCGCCGGGTGGCTCGTGCCGGTCTTGAAGTCGTAGCGGGCGAGGGTGACCTCGTCGCCACGCAGGAGCGCGCCGACCTGCCGGTGCAGCATCGGGAGGTCGAGCGCCTCGAGGGCCTCGAAGTCGTACTCGCCCTTCGCGTCGCGCGGCGTCTTCACGCGGTCCACGTAGTAGTCGTCGAGCGAGAGGCCGATCGGGTTGAGGCCGTCGATCTGCAGCTGGACGGTGAGGCGCTTCAGGAAGGTGGTCTTCCCCGAGGACGACGGGCCCGCGACCGTGATGATCCGGATCCGGTCCCGCTCGGCGGCGATGCGGTCGGCCACGCGGCCGATGCGCTTCTCGTGGAACCCCTCGGCGACGCGGATGAGCTGGGTCACCTGGCCGGTGATGCAGAGCTCGTTGAAGGCGCCGACGCTCGTCACGCCCATGCCCGAGAGCCACGCGTCGTGCTCGCGGACCATCTCGAGAGCGTCGATGCCGGGGCGCGACGGCGACGCGGGCCGCCGCGGATCGCGCTTCCCGAGGTCGAGCTGCAGCACGCCGTCGTCGCCGTTGGCGGCGAGCTCGAAGCCGCCGATCGCGCCGATGGCGCCCGCCGAGGGCAACAGCGGCCCCGTCGCGAGCGCGTAGACCTCGCCGCACGACACGAGCCCCACCGTCGCCTGCCGGCGCACCCTCAGCAGCTGGGCCGCCTCGGTCCAGCCGCGCTCGCGGAACCAGGCCGCGGCCTCCTCGGTGGTCCAGGCCTCGAACCGGACCGGCACGTCCTCCGCCGCGAGCCGGCGCATGCCCTCCGCGATCGCGCCGGCGAGCCGGGCGAGCTCGGCCCGCTCCGCGCCGCGGATCCAGACCTCCTGCAAGGTGCCGCGGGAGGGCCCGAGCCGCACCTCGAGCGCCGGCGCGAGCGCGTGGGCCGCCTCGAGCAGCGCGAGGCCGACGGTGGCGGCGTAGATGCGCCGGCCCTCGAGGTCGGCGACCGTGAGCGGCACGACCTTCCCGTCGCCGACGACCGGCGTCGCGAGCGACACCGGCTTGTGGCCGAGGAGCGCGCCGACCACGAGGTGCCCGTCGAGCTCGCGCGGGAGCACGTCCACGAGCCGGACGCCGTTCGGCACCTCGCGCAGCACGCCGCCCACGTCGAGCCGGACGATCTCGGCCCGCGGCGTGGAGCGGCCGCGGAGGATCGCGGCGTGGCCGGAGGCCTCGAGCTCGCGGGCGAGGGTGCCGGCGTGGGCGCGCGCGAGCGCGAGCGCGGTGGCGGGCTCCTCGCGCTCGAGCCGCTCGAAGACGCCCGGGCCGAGGCGCAGGAGCGCGAGCGGGCCGTCGGCGGCGATGGTCGCGGGCTTCGCGGGGGCGGGGAGGCCCGCGGTCACGCCGAAGGCGTCGCCGGGGCCGAGGCGGACGACGTTCGGATCGCGCCGCAGCGTCGCGCCGCCCTCGAGCACGAGCCAGAGGTGGCCGCCGTCGCGGTCGGGCACCCGCGCGCCAGGCGCGAGCGCGACGCGCTCGCCGAGCGCGAGCAGCCGCTCGAGGGCGCGGGCCGGCAGGGAGGGGAGCGTGGGGGCCGCCATGGCGGCAGCGAGCCTAAGAGCTGTCCCACAATTCGACAAGCGAGTCGTGGGGCAGACCGGTTCGCCATCGGGCCCGCTCGGACGTGGCCTCTCGTGAGGGAGGCTCATCCCGGGTTGGGCCCGTGGCCGTGCCGGTGGTTCGCCGAGCCACCGGCGATGAGGCCGGTGTGGACGTCCGCCACGCGGGGCAACTGGCCTCGCGGACGAAGAGGTCGTTTGACTCGGACCGGGTGTCTTGCCACCCGAGAGACCGATAGGGAGTGAGAAGGCGCTGGATTTCGGGGCGGGCGACGTTCGCGGCGGCGTAGTCGACGCGCGCCGAGCCAGGTTCGCCTGGGCGGTCGAGGACGGCGAAACTCGCGAGCACCGCGGAGACGGCGTCGCGGTCGCCCTCGAGGCCGCAGCGCGGACAGCGGTGGACCCGGTCGGCGAGCGTCTTCGGCACGCGGGTACCGCAGGGGCAATTCTGGGAGAGCGCGGTCGTGCGGGTCGGGACCCGGACGAGGCCTCCCTCGACGAAGAGCCGGTAGCCGTGGGTGCGGATGACCTGGGCGGCCACGCGCCTGGCACGGTCTCGGCGAGCTTGGACCCCAGCCGCCGCGGCGGCGACCTCCTCAGCCCGGAGCCGCCGGTGCTGCTTGGAGAGCCGGTCCCGCCGGTAGGACTGGAGCGGCACGCCGTCGGTCCTCGCGATCCTCGGCCCCTGCGGGATGACCTCCACGGGCGAGAGGCCAGCGGCGGCGCGACGCCGCGCGCGCTTCTCCTGCCGCTTCGAGAGTCGGTACTGCTCCCGGTTGGCGGCGCGGCGAGACCGGTCGAGCGCCCGTTGCCTGCGGCGTTCGCGGCGCCGCCGGCCACGGTCGCGCTCCATCGTGGCAAGGTCGCGCTCGATCCGCGTGAGCCGCAAGTCGCCTCCCGCCACCTGCGAGGCGATCGTCAGGTTCGACACGTTCACGTCCACCCCTGCGACACGGTCGGCCTCGGCGACGGCGACCTCCGCTCGGCGCGCCCTCGTCGCCGGCGAGGCGTAGGGCTCCTTCAGCACCATCAGGTGGGCTTCGTAGCGCCAGCCGCCCGGCGCGTGAGGCGCCCGGGTGCGGACGAGGTCGACCTTGTGCCAGAGGCTCGGGTCGGCGAGGAAGTACTCCAGGATGGGCTGGTTGCAGGGGGCGGAGGGCAGTCGAACGGGGAGGACCAGCGTGCCGTCGGCGAGCCCGCTGAACACCAGCATCAGTGGACCCTGGTAGGCCCACCAGTCCACGCGAGCACCTAGACCCGACGGGGCTCGACAGCCCGTGGCCGCAAGCGAACCGTGGAGCCGGAAGGTCTCCCACTTCCGTGCGGTCGTGTGGGAGCGCGCGCGGCCGGGCAGCCTCTTGAAGTCGAACCACCGCCCGATGTGGAGCAGGCCTTGCCGCTTCCCGGTCGCGTCGGGGAACAGGTGCCGCTCCACCGCCGACCACACCGAGTCGGCGAGGTGCATCGCGAGCGCCTTCGTGACGAAGCGCCGGAGGTGAGGTGCTGCGTCGAGGAAGGCGTACGCCGCGTGCTCGAGCGCCTCGCGGCTCAGGCCAAGCCGGACGCGCGCGGCTGCAGCGTCTCTGGCTCGCTCGTGCCTCGCGGCCCAGTAGGCCCGCACCCGGCTTCGTGCTGCCCTCTGTAACGCCCGCCTCACCCGGTACGCATCCGCGAACATCCGCTCGAGCCGCCGACGCTGCACCGGATCCCGCACGTCGAGGGCGAGCCGCAGAACCGACACGTCGTCCTCGGCGCGGCGCGCCCAGGGCTCGTGTTTGTTCGGACCGCGGGTCCGCTTGGCCTCGGCCTCCACATTTTCACTCTACGCCAAGAGCCTGACAGGCGTTCAGGGCTCGACCGCCTCGTGGAAGAAGCGGAATGAGCTCCGAGGTTCCCGCACGGCGTGTCCGAGACGCTCATTCCCAGCCACCGCCTGCTCACCCTCGCGGCCGTCTCGTGGGCCGATCTCGCTCGTCTCCGGCGCAGACTGCCCGCCGCCGCCGCAGGGCTCGCGTCGAGCACGTCCTCGCTCGCCTCAAGGACTGGCGCGTCCTCCGCGACCACCGCCGACGCGGCCACCACCTCGCGGCCACCGTGGCTGCCGTCGCCGTCCTCCACAACCTCAAGCGGAACTTGTGGGACAGCGCTTAGCCCGGCCGGGGCTTCCCGTCACCCGGAGGCGCGCGCAGCTCGTCGTCCGGCGGCATGTACCGCGGGAGGCAGTCCGGGCAGAGGCCGTGCGTGAAGCTCGCCCTCGTGCGCGCCGACACGTACTTCTCGATCTTCTCCCAGTAGCCGTGGTCGTCGCGGATCCGCTTGCAGTGCATGCAGATCGGCAGGAGCCCCGAGAGCTCGCGCACCTCGGAGAGCGCCGTCGAGAGCTCCTGGTTGCGGTCGCGGAGCTCGGCGGTGCGCTGCTCGACGAGCGCCTCGAGGGCGAGCTTCGCGCGGCGAAGCGCCGCGAGCCGGAGCTGCACGATGGCCGCGACGAGGAGCACGAAGGCGACCCCGAGGCCGCCGCGCGCCCACCACGTCTGCCACCACGCCGGCAGCACCTGGAACTCGATCGCGCCGACCGGGCCGAACCGCAGCCCGTCGTAGGTCGCCCGCACCTCGAACCGGTGGGGGCCGGGCGCGAGGCCCGTGTAGCGTACCAGGGTGCCCCCGGCCTCGCGCCACGCCTCCTCCAGCCCCGTCATGCGGACCTGGAAGCGGAGCGAGTGATCGAGCGCGTACGCGGGCGCGCCGAACCGCAGCTCGGCCGTCGGGTGGTCCGGGCCGATCGTGCTCGCGGCGCGGAACGGCGGCAGCAGGCGCGCGTCGCCGAGGGTCGCCTCGAGCACGTGCGCCGCGGGCGGCTCGACCGCGAGGTCGGAGGCGGACGCGTCGAAGCGGACGAGCCCGCCCGACGTCCCCACCCAGACCGTCTCGCCCTCGAGGAGGATCCCGTGCAGCGAGCAGTCCTCGTTCACCATGCCCTGCTGGCGGCCGACGTGCAGCGCCGGCGTGATCCGTCCGAAGCCCTGCTCGGTCGCGTACCAGAGCCGGCCGGTCGCGTCGGCGGCGGCGGCGTAGATCTGGTCGGACGCGAGCCCCTCGGCGCGGCCACGCCGGCCGAGCACCTCGAGGCGGCCCTCCCCGAGCTGCACGTGGACGAGCCCCATCGGCTCCTCGAAGAAGATCCAGGCGCCGGCGTCGGGGAGCGGGGCCACGCCGCGTACGCGCCGGAGGGGGAGGCCGTCGTCGGTGCCGTAGGTCCGCCAGCCGCCGTCGCGTTCGCGGACGACCAGCCCCTCCGAGGTGCCGAACCAGAGCCGGCCGGCCACGTCCTCGGAGACGCCGAGCGCCTGGGTGGCGCGGCCAGGCACCCGGAGCTCCGGTGGGCCCTCGTGGACGAGCGTCCGCGACACCGGGTCGAAGCGGAGGATCCCCTCGAGCGCGTGGCAGACCCAGACGGTCCCCTTCGAGTCCACGAGCACCGCGTTGAGCTGGAAGCCGTGCTCGCCGAGCGGCGCCGGCACGGCGCGCGCGGCGCCGGGCTCGAGCCAGAGGGCCGCGCCGGTGGACGAGACGAGCCAGGCGCGCCCGGCCCTGTCGACGGCCACCGACTTGATGCGCCGGCCCTCCGTCCCGGGGATGCGCCGCTCCACCTCGCCGTCGAGCCACGCCGCGCCCTCGTCGCTGCCGACGAGGAGCCGTCCGCCGGGGGCGCGGCGCACCGCCCACACCACCGCGCCCTGCGGCGAGGCGGCGGGCGCGAGCGAGCGCAGCCGGCCCTCGCCCTGGAGCCGCGCGAGCGTGGGGCCCGCGATCCAGAGCGTCCCCTCGCGGTCGCGGAAGACGGTCCGCACCCAGGAGAAGGGCAGGCCGGCGGCCGCGCCCAGCACCGAGGTCTCCTCGCCGAGGACGCGGAGCGCGCCGCGGCCGGTGGGGAACCAGAGCGCGCCGTCCCTGTCGTGGAAGGCGACGCCGTTCGGAACGAGCGCGCCGGGGAGGATCCCGGAGCGGTCCTCGAAGCGGCCGCCGGGGCGCATCACCGCGAGCGTCTTGCCGGCGCCGGCCCAGAGCCGGCCGAGCGGATCCTCCGCGAGGAGGCGCGCGCCCTCGGCGGGCACGGCCGGGCCGGGCGCGAGATCGGTGGTCGTGCCGTCCGGCGCGAAGCGCCGCACGAGCCCGGGCCCCGCCGCGTAGACGGCGCCGCCCGCGCCCGCCGTGAGCGCCGTCACCGGCGCGCCGGTCCACGGGTGGCGGCGGAGCGTGAGCTCGCCCGTCAGGGAGAAGATCGCGGTGCGCGTCGCCGCCCACACGCGCCCGCCGCCGTCGAGCTCGAGGAAGGAGATGGACGCCTCGGGCGGCTCGCCGTCGAGCCGCGCCACCGCCACCACGCCGTCCTTCACGCGCGCGAGGCCACGGGCGGTGGCCGCCCACACCGCGCCGTCCGGCGTCGTGACCAGCCGGTGGACGTAGGCCGAGGGGAGGCCCTCGGCGCGCGAGTACGGACGCGCGCGCCCGCCCTCGTACCGGAGGACGCCGTTCTCGCTCCCGATCCAGAGGAAGCCGTCGGGCGCCTGCGCGAGGGTGAGGGCCTGGCCGGAGGGGAGGCCCTGATCCGGACCGACCACCTCGAACGGCAGGCGCCAGCCGGCGGAGGCCGGCGCCGCGGCGGCGAGCGTCGCGACGATCACGACGCTGGGTGGAAGGGAGCGCATCCGCGCCGACCCGGTGCGACGGCCGTGCCGCACGGAAGGCCAAGATCTCCCCGTCAGTCGAGCGGTCCGGGCGGGGTAATCCAGACCCGGGGTGCCGCGCGATGGACGAAACGCGCGCGCCCCGGCCAGGAACCGCTCACAGCACCCGCAGGAACAGGCACTTCAGGTAGCGGGTCTCGGGGACGCCGAGCAGCACCGGGTGGTCCCGCCCGGCGCCGCGCCGCTCGAGCACCTGCACGCTCCGGCCCGCGTCGTTCGCGGCGTCGAGCACGAGCGCCTCGAGCGTGGCCTCGTCGAGGTGGTAGCTGCAGGACGCCGTCACGAGGACGCCTCCGGGCCTGAGCACCTGCATCGCGCGGAGGTTGATCTCCTTGTAGCCGCGCTTCGCCGCCGGCAGGGACTGCTTGTTCTTGGCGAACGCCGGGGGGTCGAGCACCACGAGGTCGAACGCCGGCTCCTTCTCCGCGAGATCGCGCAGGTGGTCGAAGGCGTTCGCCTCGACGACCTCGAGGTTCGCGGCCCGGTTCTCGGCCGCGTTCTCGCGGAGCAGCGCCGCCGCGACGGGCTGCATCTCGATGGCCGTCACCTTCGCCGCCCGCCGCGCGAGCTGCAGCGCGAAGCCGCCGGCGTAGGAGAAGCAGTCGAGGCAGTCGCCGCGCGCGTACTCGCCCGCGCGCAGGTGGTTCTCGCGCTGGTCGAGGAACGCGCCCGTCTTCTGGCCGGCGAGGAGGTCGAGCTTCATGCGGACCTCGCCCTCGCGGAGCATGACCGGCCCGGGCGCCGGCCCGCGGAGCACGCCCTTCACCTGCTCGAGCCCCTCGAGCTCGCGCACGCGCACGTCGTTCCGCTCGAGGACGGTGCGCAGCCCGAGCGCCTTCTCGAGGAGCTCCGCGAGGAGCGCCTTCCGCCGGTCTGTCGCGGGCACGAGCGTCTGCATGACGCCGACGTCGCCGTAGCGATCGACCACGAGCCCGGGGAGGAGGTCCGCCTCGCCGTGCACGAGCCGCACGAACGGCTCGTCGCCGAAGGTCCGCTGCCTGAGGTCGATCGCGGAGGAGAGCCGCGCGGCGAGGAAGCCCTCGTCGATCGCCTCGTCCTCGCGGGTGACCATCCGGATGGCGATCTGCGACCGCGCCGACCAGAACGCCTTGCCGAGGAACTTCCCCCGGCCGTCGGCCACCGCGACGACGTCGCCGGACACCGCCCCGCCGTCGGCCTCGACGTCCGAGCGGTACACCCAGGGGTGCCCGCCGCCGATCCGGTCCGCGCCGCGGCGGCTGACCTTGACCTTCTTCTCCGTGTTCATCGGGGGCAGGTCTTACCACTTCCCGCGCGCATACTGCTTCGGCCATGGGCCCTCGTGCTTCAGGACGTGGGCCGCCCGGAGCGGGAAGTTCGGGTCCCGGAGCATCTCGCGGGCGAGGAGGACCATGTCCGCCTGCCCGGACCGGACGACGTGGTCGCACTGCTCCGGGGTGGTGAGCATGCCGACGGCGGCCGTGGCGACGCCGGCCTCGCGGCGGATGCGCTCGGCGAACGCGGTCTGGTAGCCCGGGCCGGCAGGGATCTTCTGCTTCGGGGAGAGGCCGCCGGAGGAGACGTCCACGAGGTCGACGCCGAGCGGCTTCACCGCGCGGCACAGCTCCACCGACTCGTCGACGTTCCAGCCGCCCTCCACCCAGTCGGTCGCCGAGATGCGGAGCACCACCGGCAGCGACTCCGGCCAGACGTTGCGGACGGCGGAGACGACCTCGCGCACGAGGCGGGTGCGGTTCTCGTGCGAGCCGCCCCACCGGTCGGTGCGCTGGTTCGCGAGCGGCGAGAGGAACTGGTGGAGGAGGTAGCCGTGCGCGGCGTGGACCTCGGCGACCTTGAAGCCCGCCTCCCGCGCCCGGCCGGCGGCGTCGGCGAAGGCGCGGATCACCGCCGCGATGCCGGCCTCGTCGAGCGCCTCGGGGTGCGGGTAGCCCGCGTCGAAGTCGACGGCGCTCGGGCCCACGACCTGCCAGCCCCCCTCGGCGGGCGGCACCGCGGCGCGGCCCTCCCACGGCGCGGCGGTGGAGGCCTTCCGTCCCGCGTGCGCGAGCTGGATGCCCGCGACCGCGCCGTGCCCCTCCACGAAGCGGACGATCCGCGCGAAGGCCTCGGCCTGCGCGTCGTTCCAGAGCCCCAGGTCCTGCGGCGAGATGCGGCCGCGTGCCTCCACGCCGGTCGCCTCGGTGAACACGAGGCCCGCCCCGCCCACGGCCCGCGCACCCAGGTGGACGAGGTGCCAGTCGTTCGGCAGGCCGTCCTTCGCGGAGTACTGGCACATCGGGGAGACGCCGATGCGGTTGCGGAGCGTGACGGAGCGGAGGGCGAGGGGCTCGAAGAGGTGGGTCATGCCCCCATGTTACCGCGCCGCGACCGCGTCGAGCGCGCGCGCCGCGGCCTCGATCATCGGGCGCGCGGTGACCGGCTGGCCGGTCGCCTTCTTCATCCAGACGTCCGGGGCGAGCCGGCCCGCGCTCGCCATGCGCTCGAACTCGGCGCCGAGCGTGTTCGCCGGCCGCGCGTCCATGTGCGCCTCGATCTGCGCGGCGATGACGTGGCCGAGCGGGTAGTCGGGGATGTAGAGATCCCGGTTCACCATGTGCGAGTAGATCGCGAGGAGCGGCACGTCCCGCGCGCCGAGCACCGGCGCGTACCAGCGGTTCCAGATCTCCTTCGCGATCCCGACCGTCGCCTCGCGGAGCTGCGCCGGCGTCGCCTTCGGGTGGTCGTACATCCAGTGCCACATGCGGAGGTCGACGAGCGCGACGCCCGCGATCTCGAAGGTGCTCCAGAGCCGGTCGAGCGCCTCGAGCCGGCGCGCCTCGGCGTCCGGGCCCGGCAGGCCCAGCACCTCGAGGTCGCGCGCCTGGAACACGAACGCGAGGGCCTCGGTGAACGCCGTGTTCGGCACGCCGCGGAGCAAGGTCGAGTCCACCTGGTACAGGCTGCAGACCTGCTCGACGTTGTGGCCGAGCTCGTGGACCGCGATGTTGAAGCCCTTGTAGTCCATCCCGTCCGGGCCCACGCGCGTGCGCAGGTGCGGCTTGTCGCCCCGGCGCGCCGCCTCGAGCGCGTGGCCCGAGCCGCGGGCCGGATCCACGGCGATGTGCGCGGCGAAGAAGGCCGCGCGCTCCGGCGCGAAGCCGAGCTTCTGGAGCGTGAGCGGGAGCGCCTTCTCGAAGGCCGCCGGCGTCGGGTAGCGCGCGCGGGTGATCTCGTCGAGCTTCGCCTCCGGCATCGCCGGCTTCGCCTTGAAGCCCGGGTACCAGACGTCGAACGGCTCGAGCGGGCGGCCGAGGCGGGTCGACACGAGCCTCCCGATGCGCGCGATCTCGGGCGCGCCGAGCACCTCCTCGAGCGTCGCGACGACCCGCGCCTCCGGGAGCTCGCGGTCCATCAGGAACCCGCGCGCGATCTGCGTCGGGGCGGCGGGCGAGTAGGGGTCCATCGCCTTCGCGGCGCGGAAGTTCGCGAGGATGCGCGCGAAGCGGGTGTCCGGCTCGCGGGCCGGGTCCACCTTCGCGCGCGGGGCCTTGCCGTTCTCGATCTCGGCGGCCGGCGCGGGCGCCACCGCGTTCGTCCACGGGTTCCAGTCGACGGTCGGGTCGTCGATGACCGCCGCCGGGATGGTCTGGGTGACGATCCGCTCCATCACCTTCGCGATGGCGCGCTGCCGGACGACGCCGTCCGGCTGCCCGTACCAGGCCTTGAGCTCGTCGCGGAGGTTCCAGTGCGAGAGGAGGCGCTTCCCCTTCGGGAAGGGCCGGTTGCCCTGTCCGTCCAGCACGTGGTGGACCCAGACGTTGTAGCCCGCGACGTACGCGTCGGCCTCGGCGCTCGCGCGCGCGATGCCCTGCATCACGGCGGCCGGCACCCGCATCGAGAAGCGGTCGGCGAGCCGCGCCTCGGCCCACTGGCGCGTCGTCCACGCCTCGCCCTGCGCCACGCGCTCGTCGAGCGTCGTGAGCGGGAAGTTGAGGAGGACCGCGAAGGCGATCTTCTGGTCGAAGAGGTCGTCGTTGAAGTGCGCGGTCGGGTCGAAGGCCGCGAGCAGCGGGTCGAGCGGCTGGAGCGGCCCGAGGTCGAGGTCGGCGCCGCTCCGGAGCGTGCGGCCCATCTCGAGGCCGTTCCCCTCGAGCGCCTCGATCGCGGCCTCGAGGCGCGAGAAGCCCGCGTCGAGCGCCGGGCCCCTCGGCAGGAACTGCTCCTCGCAGAACGCCTGGAAGGCCTTCCCGTCCCCGTCGGACTTCCGCCAGAGCGACGCCGCCTGGGCGACGCCGCGCTCGATGCGCGCGCGCTCGGGCTCCCCGTGCTTCGCGACGAGGGCCTTCACGGTGAGGGCCGCCGGCTGCGCGAGCGCGGGCGGCGGGATCGGGGCGGAGACGAGGAGCGCGAGGGCGAGGGGGGCGAGGATCGGCATGGGCGCGCACTGTATCCGGATCCGGGGACGGACGAAGCGGTGACCCCGTCAGGGCGTGCACCGATCACAGAGGCTCGCGGGTCCAGGGTGATACCAACCAGCCGTACGCCCCCCTGTCGCCCCGAGGTCCACGTGATGCCCCGCCTCCACCTGCTGCACGCCGTTGCGCTCGCCGCCTCGCTCGCCGCCTGCGGCGGTGGAGGCTCGAGCGGCTCGAAGTCCGACACCCTCCCGCCCACGCAGGTCGACTGCAAGAAGGGCTCGGCGAAGCTGACCGGCCACTTCACCTCGCCGAACGGCGCGGTGCCGGTCGCGGGCGGCATCGTCACCGTCGCGAGCGCGCCGGGCTGCACCGCCTCGACGGGCGGGGACGGCGCGTTCGAGCTCGACGGGCTGACGCCCGGCGCGACGACGGTGACGATCGAGCGGGGCCACTTCCACGGCAGCGGGCCTGCCACGCCGGGCACGCCCGTGACCGTGAAGATCGACGCCACCGCGGTCAAGATCGGCTACGTCCCCGGCGACTTCGACTCGATCGAGGCGGTCGTGGCCGGTCTCGGCTTCACGCCGGTCCCGCTCTCGATGGGCGCCCTCGCCCAGGCCGCGACCGACCTCGCGTCCTACGACGTCCTGCTCCTCAACTGCGGCCTCGACGAGAGCTACTTCGCGGACAACGCGACGAAGGCGGCCCTCGTGGGCTGGGTGAACGCCGGCGGCGTGCTCTACGCCTCCGACTACGCCGGGATCTACGTCGACAGCTACTTCAACGGGAAGGTGAAGTACCTCTCGCCCGACATGTACCAGGGCGTGGACGGGACCCAGACGGCCAAGGTCGAGGACGAGGCGCTCGCCCGCGCGCTCGGCAAGACCACCGCGGAGATCAACTTCGACCTCGGCGCGTGGGTGGTGATGAACGGCGTGGGCACCGGCACGGACGTCCTGCTCAGCGGCCCCGTCGACACCTTCGACGTGGGCAAGCTGACCGGGAAGCCCTACGCGGTGCAGTTCGCGGCGGGCGCCGGGCGGGTCACCTTCACGTCGTTCCACGACGAGGCCCAGACCACGGCCGACATGCAGACCCTGCTCGAGCAGATGGTCTTCGGGCTGTAGGCGGCCGGGCTACCCGGCCCGCGCCGCTGCCGCGAGGCCGCGCTCGAGATCCGCGAGGAGGTCGTCGGTTCCCTCGATGCCGACCGAGAGCCGCACGAAGCCGTCGGCGATGCCGAGCTTCTCGCGGGTCTCCTTCGGGACCGAGGCGTGCGTCATGATCGCCGGGTGCTCGGCGAGGCTCTCGACGCCGCCGAGCGACTCGGCGCACGCGAAGAGCTCGAGCGTCTCGAGGAACGCCTTCGCCGCCGGCAGCCCGCCCTTCACCACGAGCGAGAGCATCCCGCCGAAGCCGCGCATCTGGCGCTTCGCGAGCGCGTGCTGCGGGTGGCTCTCGAGGCCCGGGTAGGTCACCTTCTCGACCTGGCGGTGCTGCTCGAGGAATCGCGCCACCGCCATCGCGCCCCGTGCGTGGCGCTCCATGCGGACGTGCAGCGTCTTGAGCCCTCGGAGCACGAGGAAGCTGTCCATCGGGGAGGCCACGCCGCCGACCGCGTTCTGCAGGAACCGGATCTTCTCGGCGAGGGCGTCGTCGGCCGTGATGACCGCGCCGCCAAC
Source organism: Anaeromyxobacter sp. (assembly GCA_046351695.1). Lineage (GTDB taxonomy): Bacteria > Myxococcota > Myxococcia > Myxococcales > Anaeromyxobacteraceae > Anaeromyxobacter. The sequence continues at coordinate 82,262 of JAXLYA010000013.1, forward strand.
CACGTCGGAGTGGCCGTTCAGGTACTTCGTCATCGAGTGCACGACGACGTCGACGCCGTGCTCGAGCGGCCGCTGGAAGTACGGCGTCGCGAAGGTGTTGTCGACCACCGACCGCGCGCCGTGCGCCTTCGCGATCCCGGCGACGGCCGCGAGGTCCACGATCTTGAGCATCGGGTTCGTCGGGCTCTCGATCCAGACGAGACGCGTGTCCTTCTTCATCGCGCGCTCGACGTTCGCGGGGTCGGTCATGTCGACGAAGTCGAACGTGAGCCCCATCCGCCGGAAGACCTTGTCGAAGATCCGGAAGGTCCCGCCGTAGACGTCGTCGGAGGCGACGACGTGCCCGCCCGCGTCGAGGAGGTGGAGGACGCAGTCGGTGGCGGCGAGCCCCGACGCGAAGGCGAACCCGTGCTTCCCGCCCTCGAGCGCCGCCAGGCAGGCCTCGAGCGCGAAGCGGGTGGGGTTGTGCGAGCGCGAGTACTCGAAGCCCTTGTGCACGCCCGGGCTCGACTGCGCGTAGGTCGAGGTGAGGTACACCGGCGTCATCACCGCGCCGGTGGTGGGGTCGGGCTTCTGCCCCGCGTGGATCGCGAGGGTGTCGAGGGAGTACTTGCGGTCGGAGGTCGCCATGGCAGTCCTCCGGCTACCGCAGCCGGTCGCCCAGGAACTCGATGAGGTCGATCTTGGTGACGATGCCGGTCACCTTCTCGCCCTCCTTCACGACGGCCACGTTGTCGTCGTTGAAGATCTCGCGCAGGCGGCCGACCGGCGTGTCGAGCGTGACGACGCCCTGCAGCGGCTGCACGAGCGGCTCCACGATCTCGGAGAGCCGGTGCTTGCCCTCGAGGAGGAAGTTGAGGAGGTCGTACTCGTGGATCATGCCGATGGCGCGGCCCGCGTCGTCGACGACCGGCATCTGCGAGACGTCGTGCTCGCGCATGCGCTTCACGACCGACTCGACCTTGTCGGTGCGCTTCGCGCTGAACACCTCGCCGCGGCGGCCCGACAGCACGTCCTTCACGGTGGCCTGCGCGAGCGACTCGGTGCCCTCGACCGGGAAGCCGTTGTCGCGCATCCACTCGTCCGAGTAGAACTTCGAGATGTAGGCGCGCCCGCCGTCCGGCAGCGGCACGACCACGATCTTGCCCTTGCCGAGCTCCTTCGCGACCTGCACCGCGACGTGCACCGCCGCACCGGAGGAGCCACCCGCGAACACGCCCTCCTCGCGGGCGAGCCGCCGCGCCATCGCGAAGGCCTGCGCGTCGTTCACCTGGCGGACGTCGTCGAGGACCGTGAGGTCCATCGCGCCGCACATCATGTCCTCGCCGATGCCCTCGACCTTGTAGACGTGGGGCTGCGAGAGCTTCCCGGTCTTGAACATCGAGAAGTAGACCGAGCCGATCGGGTCCGCGCCGACGTTCAGGATCTTCGGGTTCTTCTCCTTGAGGAACCTGCCCGCGCCGCTCATCGTGCCGCCGGTGCCGACGCCCGCGACGAACGCGTCGATGCGCCCCTCGCACTGCTCCCAGATCTCGGGGCCGGTCGAGCGGTAGTGCGCCTCGATGTTGTCCGGCGAGTGGTACTGGTTCACGTAGAAGCTGTTCGGGGTCTCGGCGGCGATGCGCTTCGCGACCGAGTAGTAGCTCTCCGGTGAGTCGGCGGGGACGTTCGTGGGGGTGACCACCACGGTCGCGCCGAACGCCTTCAGCGTGTCCTGCTTCTCCTTCGACATCTTGTCCGGCATGGTGAAGATGCAGCGGTAGCCCTTCACCGCCGCCGCGAGCGCGAGGCCGACGCCGGTGTTGCCGCTCGTGTTCTCGACGATGACGCCGCCCTTCCGGAGCAGGCCCGCCTTCTCGGCCTTCTCGATCATGTGGACGGCCATGCGGTCCTTGATGGCGCCGCCGGGGTTCAGGTACTCGAGCTTCGCGAGCACGGTCGCGCCGTTCGGGTCGGCGACCTTGTTGAGGCGGACGAGGGGGGTGTTGCCGATCGCCGACAGGACGTTCTCGTGGTGGCTCATGCGCTCGCTCCCGGCCGGGACCGGAGAAGGTGAGAAGACTCGCGGTTATAGGCAAGGCCGTCCGGCCGCGTCAACGCGGCGCCCCGCCCGGCTGCGCGCCCCGGAGGCAAGTGCCCGGCTCCCAGGCACCGGGAATCTCGCGCGCGCCGGATGTCCGGCGTTGACCCGCACGCGCGCGATTCCCTACGGTGGGTCCTCCATGCCGCCGCTCGCGACCGCCGTCACCTCGGGTGAATCGATCGCCCTCGGGCACTCGCTGCCCGCCTGGGCCGTCCTGCCGTTCGTCCTGATGCTGCTCTGCATCGCGATCCTGCCGCTCGCCGCGGGCCACCTCTGGGAGCCCAACCGGAACAAGGCGCTCGTCTCGGCGCTGCTCGGGCTGCCGGTGCTGGCCTGGATCGCGCTCCTGCAGCCGGAGGTGGTGCTCCACACCGCCGAGGAGTACGCGGCGTTCATCCTGCTCCTCGGCACCCTCTACGCGATCTCAGGCGGCGTGGTGGTCCGCGGCACGCTCGCCGGCACGCCCGGCTCGAACGCCGTCTTCCTCGCCATCGGCGCGGTGCTCGCGTCCGTCATCGGCACCACCGGCGCCTCGATGGTGCTCGTGCGCCCGATGCTCCGCGCGAACTCGATCCGCGAGCGCAAGGCGCACGTCTTCGTGTTCTTCATCTTCGTGGTCTCGAACGCGGGCGGGCTCCTCACGCCGCTCGGCGATCCGCCGCTCTTCCTCGGGTTCCTGCGGGGCGTGCCGTTCCTCTGGACGCTGCGGCTCCTGCCCGCCTGGTTGATGGTGAACGCGGCGCTGCTCGTCCTCTTCTACATCGTCGACTCGCAGATCTTCCGGCAGGAGGACCTCGACCGGAAGAACGAGGACCTGGATCAGGTCGCGGTGGGCCACGTCCTCCCCGTGCACGTCGCGGGGAAGCGGAACCTCGCCTACCTCGGGGCGGTGGTGGTGCTCCTCCTCCTGTCGGGCGTGTACGGCGCGCCGGTCTGGGCGCAGGGGCTCGGGCTCCTCGCGCTGGGCGGGCTCTCGCTCGCCACCACGCCGAAGGGGCTCCGCGCCGAGAACGCGTTCACCTGGGGACCCATCGTCGAGGTGGCGGTGATCTTCGCGGGGATCTTCGCGACGATGATCCCTGCGCTCGAGATCCTCAACGCGCGCGGCGCAGCGCTCGGGGTCACCGAGCCCTGGCAGTTCTTCTGGGCCTCGGGGGCGCTCTCGTCGTTCCTCGACAACGCGCCCACCTACCTCGCCTTCGCCTCCGCGGCGAGCGGCCTCGTCGGCACCGACGCGGCCCACCTCGGCGAGCTCATCGCCACGCCGCAGGGCGCGACGCTCCTCGAGGCCGTCGCGCTCGGGTCGGTGCTGATGGGCGCGAACTCGTACATCGGCAACGGCCCGAACTTCATGGTGAAGGCGATCGCCGAGGCGAACGGGGTCCGCATGCCGAGCTTCTTCGGCTACATGGCCTGGAGCGGCGCGGTGCTCGTCCCGCTCCTCGTCGCCGTGACCTTCGTCTTCATGCGTTAGGCGGCGGCATTTGGCGCGCGGCCCGGGCCCCACCGGGTGTTATCCTCCGGTGCGTGAGGCTCGCCCTCCTCTCGGACCTGCACGCGAACCTCGAGGCCCTGGAGGCCTGCCTCGCCCACGCCCAAGCGGCCGGCGCGGAGCAGTGGGCGTTCCTGGGCGACCTCGTCGGCTACGGCGCGGACCCGGTCGCGGTGGTCGAGCGGGTGGCGGGCTACGCGCGCCGGGGCGCCGCCGTCGTCCTCGGGAACCACGACGCGGCGTCGCTCGAGGGTGACACCGAGTTCATGAACGGCCCCGCCGCGGAGGCCGTGCGCTGGACCCGGCAGCAGCTGGGCGAGCGGGAGCGCGAGTTCCTGCGCGGCCTGCCGCTCTCGGTGAGCTGGGGCGACGTGCTCTTCGTGCACGCCTCGGCCGAGGCCCCGCAGGAGTGGATCTACGTGAACGACACCTACCGCGCGCAGCGCTGCTTCGAGCGCTCCACGGCCCGGTTCGTCTTCGTCGGTCACGTGCACGAGCAGGCGCTCTACTTCCAGGGCCCCCATGGCCGGCCGGTGCCGTTCTCCCCGAAGCCGGGCGTGCCGATCCCGACGCCCATCCACCGTCGCTGGCTCGCGATCGTCGGCTCGGCCGGCCAGCCGCGCGACGGCAACACCGCCGCGGCGTACGCCCTGGCCGACCTCGTGAAGCACACGCTCACCTTCCACCGCGTGCCGTACGACTGGCGCACCGCCGCCCGGAAGATGCGCGACGCGGGGCTCCCGGAGCTGCTCGCGGCGCGGCTCGAGAAGGGGGCCTGACCCGGTGGCGCTCGTCGAGCCCGGCACCGTCGTCGACGGGTTCACCGTGGGCGAGCCCGTCCACGAGGGCGGCATGGCGGTGCTCCACCGCGTCACCCGCGAGGACCAGGAGTTCCCGCTCCTCATGAAGGTGCCGCGCATCGGCCCCGGCGAGCCGGCCGCGACCATCATCTCGTACGAGGTCGAGGCGATGGTGATGGCCGCGCTGCAGGGGCCGGCCGTGCCGCGCTTCGTGGCCGCGGGCGACGTCGCGGTCCTCCCGTACATCGTGATGGAGCACGTGGACGCCCGGCCGCTGCAGGAGTGGGCCGACCGGGCGCCGCTCCCGGCGGACGAGGTCGCCCGGCTCGGCGCCGCGCTCGCGACCGCGGTGCACCTCCTCCACCAGCAGGAGGCGATCCACCTCGACCTCAAGCCCGGGAACGTGCTCGTGCGGCCGGGCGGGGAGGCGGTGCTCGTCGACTTCGGCCTCGCGCACCACGGCCACTTTCCGGACCTCCTCGCCGAGGAGACCACCCGGCCCATCGGCTCGGCGCCGTACATGTCGCCCGAGCAGATCGTCGGCGTCCGCTCGGATCCCCGCAGCGACGTCTTCGCGATCGGCGCGATCCTCTACCAGCTCGCGACCGGGCGGCTGCCGTTCGGGCAGCCCACCGGCGAGGCCGGCCTTCGCCGCCGGCTGTGGCGCGATCCGGTCCCGCCCCGCGCGATCGCCCGGGACCTGCCGCCCTGGCTGCAGGAGATCATCCTCCGCTGCCTGGAGGTGGACGGGCGGGCCCGCTACCCGACCGCGGCCCAGCTCGCGCTCGACCTCGTCCACCCGGACGAGGTCGCGGTGGGCGAGCGCGGCAAGCGCCTCCGCCAGGCCGGCCCGCTGCGCGTGCTGAAGCGCTGGGTGAAGGCGGCCGGGTACGAGCCGGCCCCGATCCCGCGCCCGTCGGTCCAGCTCTCGCAGGCGAGCATCGTGATGGTCGCCGTCGCCACAGGCCACGCCGACGAGGCGCAGCTGACGGCGCTCCGCGAGGTGGCCCGCCGCGACATGGCCGCCGACCCGGCGGCGCGGCTCGCCGCGGTGACGGTCATCCGGCCCGCCTCGGAGCTCGGCGGCAGCGGCCTCGACGATCACGCCACCGGCCACCGCATCAAGGAGCTCGTGGCGCTCCGCCACTGGGCGGAGCCCCTCGGGCTGCCCGCCGCGCGGGTCTCGTTCCACGTGCTCGAGTCGGCCGACACCGCCGAGGCGCTCCTCCGCTACGCGCGCATGAACGCCGTCGACCACGTGGTCATCGGCGCGCCCCCCCGCGCCGCCCAGATGCGCGGCATGCTCGGCTCGGTCTCCTCCGACGTGTCGCCCGACGCGATGCCCGAGGCGCTGAAGTTCTTCGGCTCGCTCGGCACCGTGTCCACGAAGGTCGCCGCCGAGGCGCCCTGCACCGTCACCATCGTGCGGCCCCGCGGGCCGGGCTGAGCGGCAGGTCCCCCACAGGAGGCGCGCCGGGGACGGGAGGTGCCGGCGTGACCTGCCAGAAGTCGAGGCAGGCAGCCGCCTCGATCCCGTGCAACCTGTCCGCTTCCTGACGGCCAAAGCGGTGGTTTCGTGCAGCCTGCACCGAAAACGGCCGGGCATGACCCGTGCAGAACGTCCCTCCCGGGCCGGCCGCTGCACGGCGGACGGTCAGTGCGCTCGAACTTCAGACACGCTCGCCAACTCCGAGGAGTCCATGACCCGTCCCGCCGCCCCCTCGAACGCCCGTGCCTGGGCCTCCCGCCTCGCCCTCGGAGCGCTCGCGCTGGCCGCGCCGCTCGTCGCCCTCGCCGAAGACGCGCCGCCCGCGAAGATCGACACGGGCGACACGGCCCTCGTGCTCGTCTCGGCGGGCCTCGTGATGCTCATGACGCCGGGCCTGGCCTTCTTCTACGGCGGGCTCGTGCGGGCGAAGAACGCCGTCCAGACGATGAACCTCTCCATCGTCTGCATGGCCTTCATCGGCGTCCTGTGGGCGGTCGTCGGGTACAGCCTCTCGTTCTCGCCCGGCGGCGGGCTCGACGCGTTCGTCGGCGGCCTGTCCTGGTCGTTCCTGTCCGGCGTCGGCGACGCGCCGGAGGCCTCGCTCTCCGCGACCATCCCGCACTCCGCCTTCATGCTCTTCCAGGGCATGTTCGCGGTCATCACGCCCGCGCTGATCTCCGGCGCCCTCGTCGAGCGCGTTCGCACGAAGGCCTTCGTGCTCTTCACCGTGCTCTGGAGCCTCATCGTCTACTCTCCGGTCGCGCACTGGGTCTGGGCGCCGGGCGGCTGGCTCCGCGGCCTCGGCGTCCTCGACTTCGCCGGCGGCACCGTCGTCCACATCAACGCCGCCGCGGCAGCCCTCGTGGGCGCGATCGTCATCGGCAAGCGCGCCAACCTGAAGAGCCCGACCGTGCTCCCGCACAACGTGCCCTTCGCGATCCTCGGCATGGGCCTGCTCTGGTTCGGCTGGCTCGGCTTCAACGGCGGCTCGGCGCTCGCCGCGAACGGCCTCGCCTCGACCGCGTTCGTGAACACCTTCTTCGCCCCCGCGGCCGCCGCAGCGGCGTGGGGCCTCGCCGAGCTGTTCCTCCACGGCAAGGTCTCCGGCGTCGGCCTCGCCTCCGGCGCGGTCGCCGGGATGGTCGCCATCACCCCCGCCGCGGGCTTCGTGAAGCCGGCCTCCGGGCTCGCCATCGGCGGCCTCGCGGCCCTCGCGTCGTTCACCGCCATCCGCATCCGCCCGAAGCTCGGCCTCGACGACTCGCTCGACGTCTTCGCGGTCCACGGGGTCGCGGCGACGCTGGGCGCGCTGCTCACCGGCGTCTTCGCGTCCACCGCGGTCAACTCGGCGGGCGCCGACGGGTCCCTCGCGCTCCTCGGCAAGCAGGCCCTGGGCGTGGTGGTCACGATGGCCTTCTCGGGCGCGCTGTCGTTCGGGCTGTACAAGCTCGTCGGCGCGATCACGCCGCTCGCCGCGGACCAGCAGGACCAGTGGGCCGGCATGGACCAGGTCGACGCGGGCGAGCGGGCGTACATCAGCGGCGACAGCGACTCGACCAGCGCGGCGGCGGCCGCGCCGGCGGCGAGCAGCGTGCCGGCGGCGGCGACGCACTAAGCGCCGTCGGTTCGGGGGATTCAACGGGGCCCGGCCGCTCGAGAGAGCGGGCGGGCCTCGTCGTATGGGGGTCGGGTCCGAACTGGGATCCGAGTCCGAGTCCGAATCCGAATCCGAATCCGAGTCCGAGTCCGAGTCCGAGTCCGAGTCCGAGTCCGAGTCCGAGTCCGAATCCGAGTCCGAATCCGAGTCCGAATCCGACATCGGCTTCGGCATCGGCCCCTTTCGTCTGTGGGCTGCGTCTGTCGGGACGGCGCACGTTTCGCGCCGGGCCACCGCTCGGTCCGCTCTTCCCCGGGCCCGTCACGAAACCTGCGCCGGGGGGTGGGGCAGACGCAGCCCACAGCCGAAAGGAGCTCCAACATGACTTCGTTCCACGCCTACGACGTCTCGATCTCCCTCATCGCCTCCCTCCGTTCCGTCCGCGCCGACCTCGCTCGCCGCGACGCCTCCCTCGCCGATCAGCTCTCCCGCGCCGCGTCCTCCGTGCCGCTCAACGTCGCCGAAGGCAATCGCCGCGCCGGCAAGGACCGGCTCCACCACTTCCGCATCGCCGCCGGCAGCGCGGGCGAGGTCCGGGCGTGCCTCCAGGTGGCGCTGGCGTGGGGTCACGTCGCCGCCGCAGACGTCGCTCCCACGCTCCAGGCCTGCGACCGCGTGCTGGCCATGCTCTGGCGCCTCACGGCGCCGCGGGCGGCGTAGGCGCCCCGCGGGCGGGGCCTTCGCGGCCCCGCCCGGTCACGCCTCACCGGGTGAGGCCGAACAGGAGCCGCCGCACGCGATCCGCAGGCGCGAGCGCCGAGGCGACGGCGTCGAGGTCCACGTACCCGAGCGCCTCGGCGACCTCGAGGCACGCCTGGACCTCGGCGGCGGACCCGAGCGCGATGCGGAAGAGGTGCGGGCGGTCCTTTCCGACGCGGCGGTTGCCTTCCGCGACGTTGAGCGGAACGGAGGTCACGGCGCGGCGGAGCTGGTCGGCGAGGGAGGAATCGCGTCGAGCGATGAGGGGGAGGACGGGAGCGACGGACCGCGCGAGCTGGAGGGAGACGTCGTAGGCGAGGAACGTGGAGGTGGTGGAGGACATCGGGAGGCTCCTTTCGGTTGGGGGCTGCGTCTGCCCACCCCCCGGCGCAGGTTTCGTGACGGGCCCAGGACCGAACGAGCAAACCGGAGGCCCGGCGCGAAACGTGCGCCGTCCAACCAGACGCAGCCCCCAACCGAAAGGTCTCCAAGCCCCGAATCCGAATCCGAATCCGAATCCGAGTCCGAATCCGAGTCCGAATCCGAATCCGAATCCGAATCCGAAAAAGGACCGCCCCCGCCCGGTTTCCCGGGCGGGGGCGGCTTGCGGGTCCAGGGTCCCGCTCTGACCTACGCGTGGATGTCGCGGTCCTTCGTCTCCGGCATGAACAGCGAGCCGAGCACGAAGGTCATGAGCGCGACGCCGATCGGGTACCAGAGGCCGTAGTAGATGTCGCCGGAGGCCGCCACCATCGCGAACGCGATCGGGGGCAGGAAGCCGCCGAACCAGCCGTTGCCGATGTGGTACGGCAGCGACATCGACGTGTAGCGGATGCGCGTCGGGAAGAGCTCGACGAGCCACGCGGCGATCGGGCCGTACACGATGGTCACGTACACGGCGAGGACCCAGAGGAGGAAGATCACCATCGGCGCGTTGAAGCGCGAGGGATCCGCCTTCGCCGGGTAGCCCGCCGCCGCGACCGCCGCGGCCATCGCCTTGTCGAACTCGCCGTTCTTCGCCTTGAAGTCCGGGCCCGCCATCGCGCGACCGTCGAAGGACGGGATGACCGTCTCGCCGATCTTCACCGACGCCGCCGTGCCCGCCGCGGCGGAGGCGTTCACGTACGGGATGCGCTTGTTGCCGAGCCAGGTCTTCGCGATGTCGCAGGAGCTGCGGAACTTGAGCGCGCCGCCGACCGGGTCGAACTGGAAGCTGCACTCCGAGGGATCGGCCGTCACCACGATCGGGTTCTTCGCGGCGGCCTCCTCGATGGCCGGGTTCGCGGCGTGGGTCAGCTCACGGAAGATCCAGTGGTAGGTCAGCGCGGCGATGAGGCAGCCCGCCATGATGATCCACTTGCGGCCGATCTTGTCGGAGAGCCAGCCGAAGAGGATGAAGAACGGCGTCGCGAGGACGAGGGCGATGACGACCCACACGTTCGCGGTCTGCGCGTCGACCTTGAGGGTCTGCGTGAGGAAGAAGAGCTCGTAGAACATGCCCGTGTACCAGACCACCGCCTGGCCGGCGACGCCGCCGAAGAGCACGAGGAGCACGATCTTGAGGTTGCCCCACCGGAGGAACGACTCGGTGAGCGGGGCCTTCGAGCCCTTGCCCTCCGCCTTCATCCGCTTGAACACCGGCGACTCCTGCAGCTGGAGCCGGATGTAGACGGAGATCATGAGGAGGAGGAGGGAGATCAGGAACGGGATGCGCCAGCCCCACTCATCGAACTTGGGGCCCATCGTCGCGCGGCAGACGTAGATGACGAGGAGGGAGATGAAGAGGCCCACCGTCGCCGTCGTCTGGATCCACGCGGTGAAGAGGCCGCGCTTGCCGTGCGGCGCGTGCTCGGCGACGTAGGTCGCCGCGCCGCCGTACTCGCCGCCGAGCGCGAGGCCCTGCAGGAGGCGCAGGGCGATGAGGATGATCGGCGCCGCGATCCCGATGGTCGCGTAGCTCGGCAACAGGCCCACGACCGTGGTCGAGAGGCCCATGATCATGATGGTGACGAGGAAGGTGTACTTGCGGCCGATCAGGTCGCCGATGCGGCCGAACACGATGGCGCCGAACGGGCGGACCGCGAAGCCGGCGGAGAACGAGAGGAGCGCGAAGATGAACGCGTTCGCCTCGGAGAGGGAGGAGAAGAACTGCTTCGCGATGATCGCGGCCAGCGAGCCGTACAGGTAGAAGTCGTACCACTCGAAGACGGTGCCGAGGGAGGACGCGAAGATGACTCGGACCTCGTCACGAGTGATGCTGCTGCTCTCGGTTCCAGGGTTCGCCGGGCTTGAAGCCAAAGCCATGGGGGGGCTCCTCCGCTCAGGTGAGGTGTCGGGATCGGGCTCGGTGATGAGCGATCACCGGTAGCACACACAAAAAACCACCGCAACGATCGGCGCACACGTTGCGGGCCTCATCGCGCAGACCGTGCGCCGATCACGCACCGTGTCATTCTCTGAGCGTCAAAGTGCCTCGACCCCACAGGGAATTCGTGTAGGCTCCTGAAAAATGGAAAGTCTGCGCTTTCGCCGCGCTGCGGCGAAGGATTTGCCGAGCGACCCCGGTTTCACGGGGTGCGGAGGGCGTCGATGACCCCGGAACGGCAGCGGGCCTACTGGCGGCTCAACCTGCTCTTCATCTCCGTCCTGCTGGCGGCCTGGCTCGCCGTCTCCTTCGGGGCAGGCCTCTTCCTCGCCGACGGGCTGTCCGGCCGGTCCTTCCTCGGCATGCCGCTCGGCTTCTGGTTCGGCCACCAGGGCGCCGTCCTCCTCTTCGTGCTCCTCGTCGCCGTCTACGTCCTCCTCATGAACGCCCTCGACCGGGCCTTCGGCGTGTACGAGGACTGAGCCGATGGGAACGACCGGCTGGACCTGGCTGCTCGTCCTCGCGACCTTCGCGCTCTACCTCGCGGTCGCCGTGCTCTGGAAGGTCAGGAGCGGCGCGAGCTACTACGTCGTGGGGCGGCGGACCAGCCCGGCGCTCGAGGGCATGGCCACCGGGACCGACTGGATCTCGGCCGCGTCGTTCCTCTCCATGGCCGGCGTGGTCGCGCTCTCGGGGCGCGACGGTGCGGCGTGGATCATGGGCTGGACCGGCGGCTACGTGCTGCTCGCCGTGCTGCTCGCCCCGTACCTGCGCAAGTACGGGAAGTACACGGTCACGCAGTTCGTCGGCGAGCGGTACTACTCCCGCTCCGCGCGGCTCGTGGCGCTCGCCTGCGCGGTGCTCGTCTCCTTCTTCTACGTGGTCGGCCAGCTCCGCGGGGTCGGCGTGGTGCTCGCGCGCCTGCTGGAGGTGCCGATCGGCGGCGCCATCGCCTGGGGCGCGGTCGTGACGCTGTGCTTCGTGCTCGTGGGCGGCATGAAGGGCATCACCGCCTCCGCCGTCGCGCAGTACGTGGTCCTCATCGCGGCGTTCCTCGTGCCGGCGGTGCTCTCCTCCTCGCTGCTCACCGGCACCGCGGTCCCGCAGCTCGGCCTCTCCGGCACGCTCACCGCGGCCGGCGCGTCGCTCCTGCACGCCGCGCCGGGGGACGGCCTCGTCGCGGCGGTCGATCGCCTCGGCGTCGAGCTCGGCTTCCCGCCGTACACCGCCGGCTGGCGCCCGCGCCTCGAGGTCGCGGCGCTCGCCGCCTCGCTCATGTTCGGCACCGCCGGCCTGCCGCACATCGTGATCCGCTTCTTCACGGTGCCGAAGATCCGCGACGCGCGCGCGACCGCGGCCTGGGCCCTCGTCTTCATCGCGGTGCTCTACCTCACCGCCCCCGCGGTCGCGGTCTTCGCCCGCGCGCACCTCCTCGGCTCGCTCGAGGGGCGGCCGCGCGCGGAGGCGCCGGCCTGGGTAGGCGCGTGGGAGAAGACCGGGCTCGTCACCGTCACCGACCGGGACGGCGACGGGCGGATGCGCCTCTCCGGCGACCCGGCGCGCAACGAGGTGAAGGTCGACCCCGACGTCCTCGTCCTCGCGCACCCGGAGATGGCCGGCTTCCCGCCGTGGGTGATCGGGCTCGTGGCGGCGGGGGCGCTCGCCGCGGCGCTCGGGACCGCGGCCGGGCTCGTGCTCGTCATCGCGGCCGGCGTGGCCCACGACCTCGTGCGCTCGACGTTCGCGCCGCGCATGAGCGAGCGGGCCGAGCTCTGGTGGGCGCGCGTCGCCTCCGCGGCCACCGTGGCCGCGGGCGCGTGGCTCGCCGCGCGCGGACCGGGCAACGTGGCGCAGCTCGTCGCCTGGGCCTTCGGGCTCGCGGCGTCCTCCTTCTTCCCCGCCATCGTGCTGGGCATCTTCTGGCGGCGGGCCACGCGGCAGGGCGCCGTCGCGGGCATGCTCGCCGGCACGCTCCTCACGCTCGGCTACGTCGCGCGGTTCGGCCTCGCCGACCCGGCACGGGCGGACGCCGCGGCCTGGTGGTTCGGGATCTCGCCGGAGGGCATCGGCGCCCTCGGCATGCTCGTCGCGCTCGCGGTGAACGTCGCGGTCTCGCTCGCGACGCCGCCGCCCCCCGAGGCGGTCCAGGCGCTCGTCGCCGGGTTGCGCTACCCGCGGGAGGCGCGCCGGTAGGGCGCGGGCCTGCCGTGGGCGAGCTCCCTCCCGTCGCGTTCCTCCGCTCGACGCCGCCCTTCGACGCGCTCCCGCCCGAGCGCTTCGCCGACGCGGCCGGCGCGCTCGAGGTCGCGTACTGGCCGGCGGGGACCGAGCTCGTCAAGGCGGGCACCGCGCCGCTCACCGCGCTGCACGTGATCCGGCAGGGCGCCGTCCGCATCCTGCGGGGCCGGCGCACGGTCGAGGTGCTCGAGCGCGGCGAGGCCTTCGGCTACACCTCGCTCCTGACCGGCGAGGCGAGCTTCGACGTGCTCGTGGACGAGGACCTCCTCGCCTACCTCGTGCCCGAGCAGGCCTTCCGGGCCCTCTTGCAGGATGGCGCCTTCGCCGCCCACTTCGCCTCCGGCCTGTCCCAGCGGCTCTCGCGCACCCTCGACCGCAACGCCCCGCCCGCCTTCCAGCTCGATCTCTCGCGCGAGGTGGGGGCCCTCGTGCGCCGCCCGCCGGTCTGGGTGCGCGAGGACGCGAGCGTGGGCGAGGCCGCCCGGGCGATGCGCGACGCGAAGATCTCCTCGGTGCTGGTCTCCTCCGAGCCGCCGGCCATCGTGACCGACCGCGACTTCCGCAACCGTGTGCTCGCCGAGCGCCGCGGCGCGGCGCTCCCGGTGAGCGCCATCGCGACCCGGCCGCTCCGCACGGTGGAGGCCACGGCGCCCATCCACGCGGCGTGGGCGGCGCTCCTCGACGCCGGGGTGCACCACCTGCCGCTCGTGCGCGACGGCGCCATCGTCGGCCTCGTGACCTCGACAGACCTCCTCCGCGCGACCGTCGCGGGGCCGGTCGGGCTCCTGCGCGGCATCGAGCGGCTCGCATCGCGCGCCGAGCTGCCGGGTCACGGCGAGCGGGTGGCCGAGATGGCCGACGCGATGCTCGCGGGCGGCCTCGACGCCGTCGCCGTGGGGGGCTTCGTGGCCCGGCTCGGCGACGCGCTCATCGGGCGGCTCGCGGCCTGGGCGGAGGAGGACCTCGGTCCGCCGCCCGGGCCGTGGGCGTACGTGGTGCTCGGGCCCGAGGGCCGGATGGAGCAGCCGCTCGTGACCGAGCGCGACCACGGCGTCGTCGCGCCCGCGGGCGCCGACCTCGCCTGGTACCAGGGCTTCGCCGCCGCGCTCGACCGGGACCTCTGGGCCGCGGGTTTCCCTGCGGTGCGCGGCCGGGCGGCGGCGGCCGTCGCGACGCTCGACGGCTGGAAGGACACGGTGGCCCGGGCGGCCGGCCGGCCCGGCGCCGAGGCGCCGCTCCTCGACCTGCGCGTCGCCGCCGGTGGGCTCGACCTCGCGCCCCTCCTCGACGCGCTCGCGATGCTGGGCGGCAGCGCGAACTTCAGGAAGGGGCTCGTCGCCGACGCGCTCTCGTACGCGCCCCCGGCGAAGCTCGGGGACCTCACCGTCGATCTCGACGGCTCCGGCGTGGAGCCGGTGGTCCGCCTCGCCCGCGCCGAGGCGCTCGCGGCCGGCTCCCGCGCGCGCGGCACGCTCGGGCGGCTCGACGCCGCCGTGGCGGCCGGGCGGCTCTCGCCCCAGCGGCGCGGCGCGGTCGCCGACGCGTTCCGCTTCGTCAGCTCGCTCCGCCTCCGGCTCGTGCTGCGGCGGCTCGCCGAGGGCCGGCCGCCGTCGAGCGCGGTGGAGCCCGCGTCGCTGGACGCGGGCGACCGCGCCCACCTGAAGGACGCGTTCCGGGCCATCCGCTCCTGGCAGGAGCGGGTCGCGGCGAAGAAGGAGCGTGGCTAGTGGGCGCGCGCGCCGAGAACGAGTTCCTGCGCGGGACCGCCCCCTTCTCCGAGCTGCCCCCGGCGCTCTTCGAGGCGGCGGTGCGCTCGGCGGAGACCGTCTACCACGCGGCGGGCGCGCGGCTCGTCACGGCGGGCGGGCCGCCCTTCGAGCACCTCTACGTCATCGTGAAGGGCGCCATCCGCATCGAGCGCCGCGGCGAGCCGCTCAACGTCCTCGAGGAGGGCGAGAGCTTCGGCTTCCTCTCGCTCCTGACCGGCAAGGCCACCCTCGACGTCGTCGTCGAGGAGGACCTCGTCGCGTACCGGATCCCGTCGACGACCTTCCGCCAGCTCCTCGCCGACGCGCGCTTCGCGCGCCACTTCGCGGCGGGCACCGCGGGGCGCCTCAAGGCCAGCCTCGCGGTCTCCGCGCCGCCGTCGCGTGCCGACCTCGCGCTGCCGGTCGAGCGGCTCGTGCGCATCGCGCCGGCCTGGGTCGAGGCCGGCACGCCGGTCTGGCAGGCGGCGGCGCTCATGCGCGACCGGGGCATCTCGTCGGTGCTCGTGCGCGGAGAGCCTCCGGGCATCGTCACCGACCGCGACCTGCGCAGCCGGGTGCTCGCCGAGGGCCGCGCGCCCGAGACGCCGGTGGACGAGGTGACGACCCGGCCCATCCGCAGCGTGCCGGCGGACACGCCGGTGCACGAGGCGTTCCGCATCCTGCTCGAGGCGGGCGTGCACCACCTGCCGGTGGAGCGCGCGGGCGAGATCGAGGGCGTCGTCACGGCGAACGACCTCCTCCGCGCCTCCGCCCGCGGCCCGGTGGAGCTCCTCAGGCGCGTCGCGGCGCTGCCCTCGCGCGAGCGGCTCGGCGGCCACGGCGCGGCGGTCGCCGAGATGGCCTCCGGGCTGCAGGCGGGCGGGCTCGACGCGGCCACGATCGCCGGGTTCGTCGCGCGGGTGAACGACGCCTTGCTCCACCGGATCCTCCGCTGGGCGGAGGCCGACCTCGGCCCGCCCCCCGCGCCGTTCGCGTGGATCGTCTTCGGCTCGGAGGGCCGCGCCGAGCAGACGCTCCTCACCGACCAGGACAACGCGGTCGTCTACGACGACGCGGCGCGCGCCCCGGCCTGGTTCCACGCGCTCGCGGCGCGCGTCGTCGAGGACCTCGCCTCCGCCGGGTTCCCGCCGTGCCCCGGCGGCTACATGGCGACGAACCACTGCGCACCGCGGGCGGCGTGGCTCGAGCGCTTCCGCGCATGGATCGACGCACCGACGCCGGCCGCGCTCCTCGAGTCCGGCGTCTTCATGGACTTCCGCCGCGCCGCGGGCACGCTCGACCTCGCGCCGCTCGAGGCGGTGCTCGGGGAGGGAGGACGCAACCTGCCGTTCCTGCGCTTCCTCGCGCGCTCCGCCCTCGACTTCAGGCCGCCGTCCGCGCTCGTGCTGCGCCTGCGGGGCGAGGCCTCCGTGGTGGATCTCAAGCGCGAGGCCATCGCCCCCATCGTGTTCCTCGCGCGGTGCTACGCGCTCGAGGCGGGCTCGCCTGCGCGCGCCACGCTCGACCGGCTCGAGGCGGCCACGCGGGCCGGGCTCCTCGACCGCGACGTGGCGGAGGCCTCGTCCGAGGCGTTCCGCTTCCTCCTGGGGCTGAGGCTCCGCCGGCAGCTCGACGCGGCGGCCCGCGGCGTGCCGGGGTCGGCGCAGGTCCCGCTCGCGGACCTCACGCCCATCGAGCGCGCGCGCCTCAAGGACGGCTTGCGGGCCGTGCGGTCGCTGCAGGAGGCCGCGGAGTTCCACTTCCGCCTCGGGGGGATGGGCTGATGCTCGCCGCCCTGCAGGGCCTCTTCTCCTCGCCGGCCTGGGACGCCGTGCCGATCTGGGCGCTCGACCTCGAGCTCGGCGGGCTCGACCCCCTGCGCGACCCGATCCTCTCGGTGGGCATGCTGCCCATCCGCGGCGGACGCATCCGCCTCGGCGAGGCCTGGACGAGCCTCGTGCGCCCGCAGGGCGCCGTGCGGCCGGAGTCGATCCGCGCGCACCAGCTCGTCGCGGCGGACCTCGCCGCCGCCCCGGAGCTCGACGCGGTGCTGCCGGAGATCGACCGGCGCATGCGGGAGGGTGCGCTCCTCGTGCACGTCACCCGCATCGACGTCGCGTTCCTGCGCGAGGCCTACCGGCGCACGGGCCTGCGCTGGCCAGGCGTGCCGGTCGTGGACACCGCCGACCTCGTGCAGCGGGTCGCCCGGCGCGAGGCCGCCGGGGCGCCCGAGCTCGCCGAGAACGTGGTGGTGCAGCTCGGGGCGGCCCGCGCGGCGCATGGGCTCCCCGACTACCCCGCGCACGACCCGCTCTCCGACGCGCTCGCCTCCGCGGAGCTGTTCCTCGTGCTGCGCGCGAAGCTCGGCGCCCGCAAGCTCCGCGACCTCGCCCGCTGAGCGCGGCCCGCGCGCCCTCAGGGCCCGAGCGCGGCCGCGCGGCGGCCGGCGAGCGGCCCGAGAGCGCCGAGCGCCACGAGCGCCGCGCCCAGCTCGAGCGCGGCGGCCCACCCGAAGAGCGGGGCGGCCGATCCGGCGAGGTCGTAGAGCTTCCCGGCGGCGAGGAACGCGATCGCGTTCGCGGCCGCGAGCACCGCGGTGAGGATGGCCTGGCCGGTCGCCCGGAGCGGCGCCGGCACGAGGACGCCCAGGCTCGCCATCGCGGTCGCCCAGAAGAGCCCGAAGGTGAGGCCGTGGCCGAGCTGCAGGAGCACGAGCGCCGTCCCGTCCGTGGCGCGGGCGGTGAGGAGCCAGCGCAGCGCGCTCACCGCGAAGGCGGTGGCGAGGAGCGCCCGCGGCGAGAACCGGCGCTCGAGGCGCGGCGCGGCGAGCATGACCAGGATCTCCGCGACGACGCCGGCGGTCATCGCGAGCCCGGTGACGTCGGACGGGAGGCCGCGCTCCCGGACGAGCACGCCGAAGAGGAGGTGGTACGGGCCGATGGCCGTCCAGTGCGCGAGGCACGCCAGGAAGAAGAGGAGCAGCGTCCGGTCGCGCCCGAGCGCCAGGAGATCCCGCCGGCCCGGGCGCGCGGCGTGCGCCGGCGGGGCCGTGCGCGGCAGCGACCCGAGGAGCGCCGCGTAGCCGAGGAAGGCCGCCGACATCACCGCCGGCACGAGGGGGTCGCCGGGCTGCTCCCCGCGGGCCGCCAGCGCGCGGCCGACCGTGAGCGCGGAGACGCAGAAGCCGATCGACCCCCACAGGCGGATCGACGCGTAGGGCGGCCCGCCCCGGCGGCTCGCCTCCAGCGTCACCGCGTCGAGGAGCGGGATGATGGCGCGGTCGCCGAGCGCCACCGCGGCGAGCGCGAGGGCGAGCGCGACCGGCGTGCGCGCGAAGGGCAGGGCGAGCCCGGCGGCCCCGGCGATGAGCGCCGCGCGCTTCAGGCCGTCCACCGGCGAGCCGTGGCGATCCGACCAGGCCGCCCACGCGAGCGCCACCGCCGGCGCGAGCGCGGGCGGGATCATCTGCGCGAGCCCGATCTGCGCGCCCGAGAACCCCAGCCCCCGCATGTACGCCGAGAGGTACGGGATCGAGGCCCCGACCCCGACGTACAGGACGAAGTAGGTGGCGCGAAGGCGTGCGGCGGGGACCATGAAGTGCTACCACCCCGTACCATGGATCGAGGCGGTGAGCCGGTCGGCATGATCCTCTGCGCGGGCCTCGGCACGCGCCTGCGTCCGCTCACCGACGCCCTGCCGAAGCCGGCGATCCCCGTCGCCGGCCTGCCGCTCGTCCGCTGGTCGCTCGCGCTCCTCGCCGGGGCGGGCGTGCGCCGCGCGGCGGTGAACGTGCACCACCTCCCCGATCGCATGGCCGAGGCCGCCGTCGCCGCGGGCCGCGCGGTGGGCGTCGAGGTCTCGGTCTCGAAGGAGCCCGTCATCGCCGGCACCGGCGGCGCGCTGCGCGAGGCGCGGGGCCTCCTCGCCGGCGCGAGCGAGCTCGTGGTGGTGAACGGAGACGTGCTCTTCGACGTGAACCTCGCCGCCGCGCTCGCCGCCCACCGCGAGGCCGCGAGGGCTGGCGCGCTCGCGACCATGCTGCTCCTCCCGATGCCGCCGGGCGCGAAGTTCGCCACGGTCGACGTGGACGCGGACGGCGCCGTGCGCCGGATCGCGGGGCGCGGCGCGCCGCCCGAGGTGAAGCTCGCGCCCTGGCACTTCTCCGGGGTGCACGTGCTGTCGCCGGGCCTCCTCGAGCAGGTCCCCGCGGAGCCGCACGAGTGCGATGTGAACCGGCACGTGTACCCGCCGCTCTTCGACGCCGGCGCCGTGCGCGGCCTCGTGGTCTCCGGCTACTGGAACGACCTCGGGACGCCGGGGCGGTACCTGGAGGCGACGGCGGACCTCCTCGCGGGCCGGGTGCCGCTGAAGCGGTTTCGCGGCGCGGACCCGTGGCCCGGCTGCGAGCTCGCGCCGGGCGCGGAGCCGTCGGCCCGGATCTGCGCGGGGAAGGGCACGAAGATCGACCCGGCCGCGCGGCTGCACGGCCCGGTGATCGTGGGCGACGGCGCCGAGATCGACTGCGGGGCGGAGGTCGGGCCGGCGAGCGTCATCGGGGCCGGGGCGCGGATCGGCGCGGGCGCGTGCGTGCGCCGGGCGATCGTCTGGCCGGGCACCGTGGTGAAGCCCGGGGAGCACGTCGAGGGCGCGATCGCCGCGGGTGGGGAGCGGGTGAAGGGGTAGAGGCACTCCCACTCCGCCTCCCCCCTTTCCCGCATCCCACGCCCCATCCGCCCCATCCTTAGGATCCTCGTAGGATCCCTTAGCGAATTCTCAGCACGCCTTAAGAAATCCTGAGGTTGGTCCTCCGTACGGCAGCGGGCATCTTCCGCACCGTGAAATGCGGCACCGGCGATCTCCCCCTGGCCGGTCCGTACGGAGAAGAACCGATGATCCTCATCTCGAAGCGCGCCCTCGTCACCGCCCTCCTCCTTTCCGCCGCCGCTGCCCGGGCGAGCGAGCCCGCCGCGGTCATCGACCCGAAGGGTGGCGTCCACATGCTCCGCGCCACCGGCGTCGGCCTCACGGCCGAGTACGCCTACTGCGCCGCCGGCTGCGCCCGCTCGGGCGAGCAGAAGGTCACCTTCGAGCTCGAGGCGCCGGCGCGCGGGTTCGCCGTCGCGCTCGGCGCGGACGGCAAGCCCCAGCTGCTCGTCGAGACGCGCAACCGGGTCCACTACGCGGCCTGCACCGGCGACTGCACGAAGCCGGAGGGCTGGGTCCGCCTCATCGCGGTCGAGCACTCGGGCCGCTTCGGCCTCGACGCCGCGGGCCTGGCGGTCGCCGCCGACGGCGCCGCGTCGTTCCGGATCGTGCCGCGCGCGGACGAGGACGTCCCGGCCGGCCGCGCGTTCATCGCGTCCTGCGCGGGCGACTGCACCGAGCCCTCGCGCTGGACCGCCCACCTCGACCTCTCCGCCGCGTCCGCGCCCGCCGCGGTCGCGGCGCGGTGAGGAGCCGGCCATGCGCACCTACCGGAACGCACTCCTCCTCCTGGTCGCCGCCGCGCTCGCCGCGTGCGGCGGCGGTGACGGGAGCAACGGCGACGGCGGCAAGCCCGGCGGCGGGGCCTCCTCCGCGTTCTTCCTTCCGACCGGGGAGCCCGAGAACACGACCGACCCTCACGTCGAGGTGGACGGGCAGGGCAACCTGCACATGGTCTACCGGGCCTACGGCGGCGGCCTCGCCTACTACGGCTTCTGCGCCGCGGGCTGCGCGTCGCCGGCCGACGTGAAGGTCATGGTCTTCCAGGCCGAGGCCTCGGTCTCGCACATGGCGCTCGCGCTCACGAAGGGCGGGAAGCCGCGCGTGCTCCTCTCGACGATGCAGCGGGTCCACTACCTCGCGTGCGACGGCGACTGCACGCAGCCGTCCGGCTGGGACGCCGCCACCGTGCTCGAGCACGGCGGCAAGTACGAGGTGAGCGGCGAGGCGCTCGCGCTCACCCCGGACGGCGCGCCGCGCTTCCTCTTCCACACCTACCGGACCTACGCCGGCATCGGCCAGGGCGCGCCGGAGACCTACGCGATGGGCTGCGACGCGGACTGCCTCGACCCCGCCTCCTGGGGCGCGGCGAAGATCGCCGACCAGCTCTGGCAGTCGAACGCGCTCCGCATCGACGCCGCGGGGGTCGCGCACCTCGCGACCGTCGTCTCGCAGGTGGACCTCGGGATGGGCGTCGACGACTACGGCGCCTACCTCGAGTGCTCGGACGGCGACTGCGGTTCGCCCGCGAGCTGGAAGGGAACGGGGCTCCTGCGCGCGTTCTCGAGCCGGTGGATCGAGGGCATCGACCCGGCGGTCTCGCTCGCGCTCACCGGGGACGGCCACCCGCGCGTCGCGCTGCTCTCGAAGGACGCCGCCGGGAAGCGCAGCCTCTCCTGGTTCTCCTGCGACGACGGCTGCACGTCCGGCTCGCGGTTCTCGGGCGGCGTCCTCGTCCAGTCCGACGCCCTCGACGCCGGCCTCGACCTCGCCCTCGACGCCGCCGGCCGGCCGCGCCTCGCCTACACCGGCAACGCGGACGTGATGGTCGCCGCCTGCGACGACGGGGGCTGCACCGACGGGAACCGGTGGACGCCCCGCGCCGTGGAGCGCTCGGGCGACATGAGGCCGGACGAGATCATCCCGTACCCGAACTGCACGGTGGCGGCGTGGGTGCTCGACCGGCCCACGCTCGCGATGGGCGCCGACGGCGCGCCGCGGGTCGCCTACGTGGCCACCGACCTCTCCGGCGGGAACCAGAACCCGGACCCGACGAAGCCGCCGTGCGTCGCCGGCCCGGACATGGTCTTCGCCCGGTTCGCGAAGGGGCGGTGAGGGCCTGGCGAGGAGGGAGGGCGGGAACAAGATCGCCGGTCCGTGCGTCAACCTGACATGCACCGGCTCTCCCTCCTCGCCGCAGCCCTGCTCGCGCTCGCCGCCTGCGGCACAGACAACGCCCCGTCCGATCACACGCTCAGCGAGGGCGGGGTGATGCACAAGTCCGGCCTCCTCGACCCGCTCGCGAACTGCACCGCCTGCCACGGCGCGAGCCTCACGGGCGGGAAGGGCCCGAGCTGCTACTCCTGCCACGGCCAGAAGTGGTGAAACCGCGAGCCGGGCGAGGCCCCGGCGCTTCGAGGTGCGCCAGCACCGAAGCCGGGGGTTGCCCTTTCACCCCGGGCGGCTCCGTGGCACGATCGCTCCACTCCCGGGGAGGAGCGAACGGACATGGGTCTTCTGGACAAGCTTCGCGGCGAGCTCGTCGACATCGTCGAGTGGGTCGATGACACCAACCAGACGCTGGTGTGGCGCTTCCCGCGCTATCAGAACGAGATCAAGAACGGCGCGCAGCTCGTCGTGCGCCCCGGGCAGTTGGCGGTCTTCGTGGACCGCGGCAAGATCGCCGACGTCTTCCAGCCGGGCATGTACGAGCTCACCACCGCGAACCTGCCGGTGCTGTCGACGCTCAACGGGTGGAAGTACGGCTTCAACAGCCCCTTCAAGTGCGAGGTCTACTTCGTCTCCACCCGGCAGATCACCGGGCTGAAGTGGGGCACCCCGCAGCCCATCATGCTGCGCGACGCCGACTTCGGGCCGATCCGGCTCCGCGCGTTCGGCACCTACGCGCTCAAGGCCTCCGACGCGAAGGCGCTCATCACCGGCCTCGTCGGGACCGACGGCGTCTTCGAGGCGGACGAGGTGGGCGAGCTCCTCCGCGGCATGATCGCGACGTCCTTCGCGCAGCTCGTGGGCGAGTCGAAGATCGCCGCGCTCGACCTCGCCGCCAACTACACCGGCCTCTCCGAGGAGCTCAGGAAGCGCGTCGCCGGCCAGATCGACGACGAGTACGGCCTCGAGCTGCCGCAGCTCCTCATCGTGAACGTCTCGCTGCCGCCGGAGGTCGAGAAGGCGCTCGACACGCGCTCCTCGATCGGCGTCATGGGCGACCTCCAGAAGTTCCAGCAGTACCAGCTCGGCCAGGCGATGCTGGCGGGCGCCCAGAATCCGGGCGGCCTCGGCTCGGCCGGCGCCGGCATCGGCATCGGCATGGCGATGGCCCAGCAGATGGGCCAGGCCGTCGCGGCCGCC
Source organism: Anaeromyxobacter sp. (assembly GCA_046351695.1). Lineage (GTDB taxonomy): Bacteria > Myxococcota > Myxococcia > Myxococcales > Anaeromyxobacteraceae > Anaeromyxobacter. Next base: position 104,906 of record JAXLYA010000013.1, read on the forward strand.
CCGCCGCCGCCCCCGCCCGCGCCGCCGTTCTACGTCGCGGTGAACGGGCAGACCACCGGGCCCTTCCCGCTCGCGCAGGTCGCGCAGGCGATCCAGGCCGGGCAGGTGCAGGGCGCGACGCTCGTGTACGGCGGGGGCCTCACCGCCTGGACCCCCGCGTCCCAGGTGCCGGCCCTCTCCCCGTACTTCGCGGCGCCGCCGCCTCCGCCGCCGCCCCCGCCCGGCAAGTAGCGAGGGCGCCATGCCGGATCCGTCGAGCCCGCCGCCCGTCGAGGCCCGCGGCCGCACGTTCCCCTGCGAGCGCTGCGGCGCGGACCTCGTCTTCAACATCGGCGCGCAGAAGCTTCGCTGCGACCACTGCGGCTTCGAGAAGCCGCTCGAGTTCGATCCCGCGCTCGAGATCGAGGAGCACGACCTCGAGGTGGCGCTGCAGGGCATCGCGCGCCGCCGCGCCGAGGCGAGCCCCGCGCCGCCCGACCGGCAGGAGCTGCGCTGCGAGGCCTGCGGCGCCACCGTCGTCTTCCAGGGCACGCTCACGAGCACCGCCTGCGCCTACTGCGGCGAGCCCGTGCAGCGCGAGAAGGCGCACGCCGCGCCGGAGCGCATCCCGGTCGACGGGCTCCTCACCTTCGCGGTGCCCGCCGAGACCGCCCGCCAGAAGCTGCGCGAGTGGGTGAAGGGGCTCTGGTTCGCGCCGACCGAGTTCACGAAGATGGGCGTCGACGGGAAGCTCGAGGGCGTGTACCTGCCCTTCTTCACCTTCGACGCCATGACGGCGACGCAGTACCGCGGCCAGCGCGGCGACCGGTACGTCGTCACCGTGCGCGTCGGCAACCAGACGCGCAACGAGACCCGCGTCCGCTGGACGCCGGCGTGGGGCGCGTTCCAGCGCTTCTTCGACGACGTGCTCGTGCCCGCGTTCCGGTCGCTGCCGGGCGAGCTCCTCGTGAAGCTCGAGCCGTGGCCGCTCCAGACCGCGGTGCCGTTCACCGAGTCGGCGCTCGCCGGGAAGCTCGCGCACACCTACGACCTCGACCTGCCGCAGGGCTTCAAGGCGGCGCGGGCGCGCATCGAGGACGCGCTCGAGGCCGAGGTGCGCGAGCGCATCGGCGGCGACGAGCAGCGCGTCGAGGACGTGCAGACCCAGTACGCCGGGCTCACCTACAAGCACCTCCTCCTCCCGGTCTGGCTCCTCGCCTACCGCTGGCAGGCGCGCTCGTACCGGGTCGCCATCAACGCGACCACCGGCGAGGTCCACGGCGAGCGGCCGTGGAGCGCGGTGAAGATCACCTTCGCGGTCATCGGCGCGGCGCTCGTGGCGCTCGCGATCTGGGCGGCGAGCCAGTCCGGTTCGCGGTAGCGCGTTCGTGGGACAGCCTCCGCGTTGCGGGCGCACGGACCCAGGGTAATGGGTCCTGGACCTGCACCGGGGGACCACCATGACGACGAGGTTCGCGCGCTCCACCTGGGCGCTCGCCGGAGCGCTCGCGCTCGCGGCGGGCTGCAAGAAGGACGAACCCGGTCCGCTCGGCTCGCTCACGAGCGCCGGCCTCCCGAACTCCTTCGAGACCGGCGCGTCCCGGCACGGCGGGCACTACATGGTCTCGCTCTACGGCGCCGGCACCTTCCACCTCGCGCCGAAGGGGACGCTCTGGGAGAAGCACGACGTGACGCTGGCGCGCATCTTCCGCGAGACGCTCGCCGACGGCCGGAACTACGCCGCGGGCTCGAACGGCGTCGTCTACCGGCAGGAGGGCGGGGCCTGGGTGCCGCTCATCGAGGGGATCTACTCGACGGTCGGCACGGCGCCCACCGCGGTGGGGGCCACGCCCTCCGGCGAGGTCTTCGCCGCGACCGAGGAGTTCGCCGGCAGCACCACGACCTTCTACCGGTTCTTCCGCATGAAGCCCGGCGACACGCAGTGGACGAAGCGCGGCGAGGGCTTCGCCCCGGCCGTGGGCCGGCTCGCCATCACCTCCGCCGGCCGCATCGTCGGGTGGGTCCGCAGCGTGGGGCTCATCGAGCTCGACTCCGCGACGGCCGCGCCGACGACCCTCGTCGCGTGCGGCCACGCCTCGCTCACCGAGGGGGACTGCAAGGACTACTCGCGGCCGGTCATCGCGGACCGCCAGGGCAACCTCGTCTGGCCGAACTCGCTGGACGGGAACGGCTACGAGGTCGCCCTGTGGAAGCTCGCGCCTGGTCAGACCGAGCCCACGCAGATCGCCGGGCCGGCGCTGCCGAAGCTCCAGAAGTCCTCGGGCGGCTTCAACCTGTACCGCCCCGGCGGGCCGGACGGCCTGTCGCTGTACGTGGACGGCTCGAACCGGGTCTGGATGGCCTTCCGCTGGGGCGAGAACGTGGGCTCCGACCAGAGCTACCTCTACCGCACGAGCGGCTCGGGCTGGGAGTTCCAGCGCGACGACCTGTCGCGCAACCCCCGCCTCTTCGGCGACGGCCAGCCGCCCGCCGTGACGGCCATCGACTCGAACGACTTCATCGCCTTCGAGCTGCCCTGAGGTCCGGGTACGGGGCGGCCGTCACCCGCACCGCGGGTGGACTTGACGGCCTGGGCCCGGCCAGCGGGCCGCCTGCAAGGACGCGAAAGCGGCCCCCGCGCGGCGCGTGCTACCGCTCGTCCGACTCGAGGACGAGAGGAAGCCCCGTGAACCCGATCGACGACCGCTCCGACGCCGCCGACCTCTGCGAGACCTGCCACCACCCGGCGCACGGAGGCATCTGCTCCACCGACCGCTGCGCGTGCGGCATCGCCCACGCGAAGGCCTCCACGCTCGAGCAGCTCGCCGCCCGGTCGCGCGCGCTCGACGCGAAGCTCGCGAGCCTGCGCCGCGCGGGGCTGTAGCCGGGCGCCCCGCCCGGGGGCCGAATCCAGACGGCGGGGGCGTGCGAAGGAGAGGGCATGAGCCGCCCGCTCCTCGCCGTCGCCGTGCTCGCCGCCACCGGCTGCGCGACCGCCCCGAAGCTCCCGACCGTGGACCGCGTGGACCTCCCGCGGTTCATGGGCGACTGGTACGTCCTCGCGCACATCCCGGCGTCGATCGAGAAGGACGCCCACCGCGCGGTCGAGTCGTACCGCCTCGAGCCCGGCGGCACCATCGCGACGACCTACACCTTCCGCGACGGCGCCCTCGACGGGCCCGAGAAGCGCTACACGCCGCGCGGTTTCGTGCGGAACCCCGTCACGAACGCGGAGTGGGGCATGCAGTTCATCTGGCCCATCAAGGCAGAGTACCTCGTGGTCCACCTCGACGACGCGTACACCGAGACCATCATCGGCCGCTCGGCGCGCGACCTCGTCTGGATCATGGCGCGCACGCCGGCCGTGCCGGAGGCGGACTACGCGCGGCTCGTCGCGAAGGTGGCGGCGCTCGGCTACGACGTGTCGAAGCTGCGGCGGGTGCCGCAGGGGCCCTAGGCGCCGCCGCCGGGGACGCCGAGGAACACCCGCGCCTCGTCCCAGATCCGTTCGATGCTCGCGACGAGCTCGTGGCCGTCGTCGAGCTCGACGAGCCGCGCGGAGGGCGTGCGCGCCACCCACGCCCGCACGTCGTCGATGGGCACGACCTCGTCGTTCACGCCGGCGAGCACGAGGGTGGGCACCCGGACCTCCGGGTACTCCGGCAGCGTCCGCGCGTCCTCGTGGAACGCCCAGGGGATCCGGCGCTTCGTGTTCGTGACGTGGTGGTGCGTCTCGAGCCCGGCGGCGCGCCAGCCCTCGAGCTCGGCGGGCGTCAGCCGCGCGCTCCAGCGCGCGAACAGCCGGAACGCGGGCGCGAGCAGGACGAGCCGCTCGACGGATGGATTCCGTGAGGCCGCCACGGCGGAGAGGTAGCCGCCGAGCGAGCTGCCGATGAGCACGTGCGGGCCGGGCTGGCCTCGGACCAGCGCCTCCGCCACGCCGAGCATGGTGAGCGGCGTCGAGCGCTCGAAGCCGTCCGTCCCCGGCGTGAGGTCGGGCGTCTCGAGCGCCACGCCAGCCGTGGCGAAGCGCTCCTTCAGGTTCCGGGCCTTGAACGACGAGGGACCCGAGGCGAAGCCGTGCAGGTAGAGGTGCACCTACGAACCCTGCCCGGACTTCATGAGCCGCATCGAGAACGCCCCCAGGCCCGCGAGCACGACGAGGAGCCCGGCGCCGAACAGCGTGCGGTACTTCTCGGTGAAGGGTACCTCCGCCTCGGCGGGCCTGTAGCCCGGATTCGCGTGGGCGGGGCCGAGCGAGGCGGGCGTGACCGGCGCGCCGGGCGAGCGGGCGAGGATGCCGGGGAGGTCGTAGGCGGGGAGGGTGGCCGTCGCGCTGCCGGTGAGGAGGCGGTGCGGGCCGCCCTGCCGCGCGCCGATCACGAGCTCGCGCGCGGGCCACTCGACCGTGACCCTCGTGAGCTCGAGCGGCGCGGCGTCGCCGTCGCGGACCTCGAGGCGCAGGAGGCGGCGCCCCGCGGCGCGGACGGCGCCCACCCGCAGCGCCTCGTCGCCAGGCACGCGGAACACGAGGCCGCCGCCGAGCCCGACCCAGGTCTTCCCGTCGTTGCTGCCGAGGAGGCGCACCCGGCGCTCGAACGCCGGCGTCGAGACCGCGAGCGACACCGCCTCGAAGGGCACCCCGGCCGCGCCGAGGTCGAGGTCCCAGCGGCTGGTCTTCCGGGCCGGGTCGTCGATGCGCGGCGGGACGGGGAGCGGGAGCGTGTCGACCGGCGGCGGCGCGGAGGGGCGCCGCACGGCGCTCGCCCCGAGGAGGCGCGGCTTCCCGGCGCCGGGGAGGAGCGTCACGCGCAGCCAGCGGGTCTCGCTGGGCGGGTGGGCGATCGCGGTGTGCCGCACCGCCTCGAGACCCTCGGCGCCGGGGACCGCGTACACGCGCGGGCCGTCGACGAGGACGCCCCAGCGCTTGCCGTCGTCGCTCGTCTCGACGCGCGCGCGCCGCAGGAAGTCGTCGCCCTCGAGCTCGAGGCGGAGCTCGTCGGTGCGCAGGCCGCGCTTGCCCTTGTCGAGCACGGCCCGCACGGCGCCGTCCGGCAGGGCGACCGGGTCGACGAGCGTGGCCGGGACCACCTCCTCGGCGGCCGGGCCCGCCACGGCGCGGAGCGCCCAGGGCACCTCGGCGCCGTCGGGCCCGGCGACGCGCAGGTCGGCGAGCTCCGCGGAGGCGCGGGTCGCCTGCCAGAGCGCGGCGTCCACGCGGACCGCGTGGAGACCCGGCGCGGCGATGCCGTCGAGGGAGCGCTCCGTCGCGTAGGGCGCGACGTCGAGCGGCCGGCCCGGCTCGGCCGCGCGGGCGAGGCCTGGCGCGGCGCCGAGGCCGGCCACGAGGAGCAGCGCGGCGGTGCCCGCGCCCGGGGGCGGCTCCTTGAGGAGCCCGAGGATCCGCTTCCCGTAGCGGGCGTACAGGAACCCGGCCGCGAGCATGAGCAGGCCGCTCGCCATGAAGACGAGGATGCGCAGGCCGGCCCCGAGCCGCCACACGTCGGAGAGCAGCACCTTCACGAGCGTGATCGCGAAGAGCCCGAGGCCGAGCCAGCGGTGGAGCACCTCGCGCGCGACGAAGCCCACCACGAGCAGCACCGCCGCGTAGAGCGCCATGACGACCGTGGCCGCCGTGTCGGCGACCCCGGCCTCCCCGGACATCGCCTCCCAGAGGACCTGTCGGTAGTCCTCGAAGGCGATGCTGTCGCCCGCCGGCGGCGGAGGCGGGAAGTGGAGCATGAGGTCGCGCGCCTCCGCGACGAGGAGCGCGAGGAGGGCGCCGTGCGCGGCGACCACGAGCCCGGCCGCGACCGCGCGCCAGGCCTTGGGTGCGCCGGCCTGGTGGGCCCGGAGGACCGCCCGCGCCGCGACGAAGAGCGCGACGGCGGTGCCGGCGAGGCCGGCGCCGCGGGCGTTCAGGAGGAAGCGCGCAGAGAGCGCGCCCGCCTTCCCGTCGGAGGCGAGGAAGGCCGAGCGCGCGGCCTCGACCGCGTGCAGGTCGACGTCGAAGGCGCGACCGAGCGCGAGCAGGAACATCGCCGCGGCGCCCCCGAGCCACCACGGGTCGCGCTCGCGGGCGGCGACCACGGCCACCGCGGCGGCGAGCGCCGCCCAGGCGACCGTGATGCTCGCGCCGGAAAGGAGGAACGCGGCGGCGGCCGCGACGAGGCCGAGCGCGGAGCCGAGGAGCACCGTGGCCCGGGCGCGGCCGCGCGGGAGCGTGAAAGCGCCGAGCGCGAGCTCCGCCGCGCCCGCGGCGCCGGCGAGGCCCGCGCGGAGCAGCTCCTGCTGGGGACGGGTCGCGAGCACGGCGAGCCCCGCGAAGCCGAGGCCCGCGATGGACGCGGCGATCGTCGCGCCGCCGGTCGCGAGCCCCGCGCCGGGCTGCTCGTCGCGCACGGCGAGCAGCGTCCGGCCCGCCGCGGCGAGGTGGGCGACGCCCCAGAGCGCGGCGGCGCCGATCCCGGGCCAGCCGGCCCGCTCGGCGACCGCGGCGAGGAGGCCCGCGCCGAGCAGCGCGGCGGCGGGGTGGAACGCGGGACGCTCCGCGCGCCCGGCGAGCACGGCCGAGACGAGGCCCGCGACGGCGATCGAGGCCCCCGCGAGGAGCGGCCGGTCGTGGAGCAGCATGAACGGCACGACGTGCGCGGCGACGAGGGTGAGGCCGAGCCAGACGTCGCCGAGGAGGCGCGGCCAGGCGGACGGCCCGGGGCGCCGCGCGCGCAGCCAGAAGCCGGCCCAGGCGCCGACGTGGGCGACCGCGAGCGCGAGCGGCACGAGCCGCCGTCCGAGCGGCCAGTACACGCCCTGCTGCACCTCGGGCGGCAGGTCCGGGTCGAGCGACGCGGGCGGGGCGTAGACCTCGAAGTACCGCTCGTACCACCCGCCGAAGAGGAGGGCCGTGCCGGCGAGCGCGAACCACGGGACGATCCGGAACCCGAGCTTCGCGGAGACCGCGAGCGTCGCGCCGCTGGCGAGGAGCAGCCAGCCCAGGAGGCCGCCGGGGTTGTCCTGTCCGGTCGAGAGCAGCACCGGCGCCGCGAGCGCGCCGAGCAGCGAGAGCCCGAGCACGACCTCGCTCTTGCCGCGCAGCGCGAGCGCGCAGCCGGCCCCGGTGATGACCGCGATGGCAGCGAAGGCGAGCGCGAACGGCAGGAGCGCGTACAGCGCGGCGGCCGCGAAGATGGAGAAGAAGAGGAGGGCCACGCCGGCGCCCTGGACCACGTTCACCCAGACGACCTTCGCGCGCGGGCGCAGGAACTCGCCGCCCGCGATGGCCGCGACGCCGGCGAGCACGCCGAGCGCGACGCGGAGGATCGGCGGGATCCAGTCGTTGTCCACCGCGTACTTGAAGAAGGTGGCCGCGCCGAGCAGCACGACGAGCGCGCCCGCGCGGGTGAGCCACACGAGCGCGATGCGCTCTTCCAGCGTGCCGGGCGCCGCGGCGGGTGCCGCCGGCTGCTCGGGCTCGCTCTCCGGAGCACTCCCACTCTCCCCCGCGCCAGCGGGGGAGGGTGCCGGGGTGAGGGGGCCGGTGACCTCGGTCGCGATCGTGGTCGCGAGCGGCACCTCCACCGGCGCCTTCACCTCCGCCACCTGCGCCACCGCCCCCGGCGCCGCCGCCCGCAGGTCCATCCGCCGCTCGAGCAGCTCCACCCGCTTCGCGAGCCGCCCCGCGCGAACGAAGCCGGCGATGGCGAAGATCCAGGGACCCACGATGACCGCGAGTCCGAGCAGCACCAGGAAGGCTTCCATGGCGCGCACTTGACCACGGGTGCCGTCCGCTGTCACGGCCCCGGGCGTGGGGCCGCGGCGCCTACTCCTTCTTGCCCTCCTTCTGCGTCCGGGCGCGCAGCGCGTCGAGCGCCTCCCCGAGCTCCTTCTCCTTGCCGTTCCCGGACAGCTTCACGATCCGCTCCGCGCGGATCGCCTCCGGCAGGTAGCGCTCGGCGACGTAGTTCCCTTCGAAGTCGTGCGGGTACCTGTAGTTCTCGCCGTACCCCATGGCGGCCATGAGCCCGGTCGCCGCGTTCCGGAGATCGAGCGGCACCGGCAGGGGGCCGCGCTCCTTCACGAGCTTCCGCGCCGCCGCGTACGCGGCGATCGCGGTGTTGGACTTCGGGGCCAGCGCGAGGTAGGTCGCGGCCTGCGTCATCGGCAGGACGCCCTCCGGGAGGCCGACGAGCTCGAACGCGTGGAGCGCGTTCACCGCGACGCCGAGCGCCTGGGGGTCGGCGTTGCCGACGTCCTCGGACGCGAAGATCACCATCCGCCGGAGGAGGAACCGCGGCTCCTCGCCGGCCTCGAGCATGCGCACGAGGTAGTAGACCGCGGCGTCGGGGTCCGAGCCGCGCATCGCCTTGATGAACGCGGAGACGACGTTGTAGTGCTCCTCGCCCGCCTTGTCGTAGAGCAGCGTGCGCGCCTGGAGCGCCTCCTCGGCGTCCGCGCGCTCGACGAGCTTTCGCCCCGCGAGCAGCGCGTTCGACGCGGCGGCCTCGAGCGCGTTGAGCGCGCGCCGGGCGTCGCCGAACGCGTGGCGCGCGATGGCCTCGCGCGCGTCGTCCGCGAGCGTCACCGTGCCGGCGAGCCCCTCGGGGGCCTTCACGGCCCGCTCGAGCAGCGCGCCGAGCTCCTCCTCGCCGAGGGGCCGCAGCGAGATGACCCGGCACCGGGAGAGGAGGGCGGCGTTGACGTGGAAGGAGGGGTTCTCGGTGGTCGCGCCGATGAGCACCAGCGTCCCGTCCTCGACGTGCGGGAGGAAGGCGTCCTGCTGCGCCTTCGTGAACCGGTGGATCTCGTCCACGAAGAGCACCGTGCGCTTCCGGTGCATCTTCCGGCGGTCCTTCGCCTCCGCGACGATCTCCCGGATCTCCTTCACGCCCCCGAGGAGCGCGCTGAAGGCCACGAACTCGGCGCCGGTGGTCCCGGCGATGACCCGGGCGAGCGTGGTCTTGCCGGTCCCGGGCGGGCCCCACAGGACGAGCGAGGGCAGGCGGTCGGCCTCGATGGCGCGCCGCAGCGCGGTGCCCGTCCCGAGCACGTGCTCCTGCCCGAGGAGGTCCTGGATGCGCCTGGGGCGCATGCGCTCGGCCAGGGGGCGCGCGGCGGGGTCCTGCTCGGCTGCATGATCGAAGAGGTCCATGCGGAGTCCCTGATATCATGCCGGCATGGACGGCAAGCCGTGTCCGATCCCGAAGCGGGTCGGGATCGTACACAAGGTCGGGTCGCCGGGTGCGACGGAGACGGCGAAGCTCGTCGCGGCGTTCCTCGCGCAGAAGGGCGTGGCCGTCGCGGCCGACGAGCCCGACGCCGGCCGCACGGCCGACCTCCTCGTGGTGCTCGGCGGCGACGGCACCCTCATCCACGCCGCCCGCCTGCTCGGCGGGCGCCCGGTGCCCATCCTGGGCGTCAACATGGGGAGCCTGGGGTTCCTGACCGAGGTGCCGCAGAGCGAGCTGTACGCGGCGCTCGAGATGGTGCTCGCCGGCCACGCGGTCGTCTCGGAGCGCATGAAGCTCCAGGTCAACCTGTTCCGCGCGGCGAGCGCCGAGCCGGTCGTGAACGCGGAGGTGCTGAACGACGCGGTCATCGGCAAGGGCGCGCTCGCGAAGATGGCGGAGCTCGACCTGCGGTGCTCTGGGCAGTGGGTCGCGACGTACAAGGGCGACGGCCTCATCGTCGCGACGCCCACCGGCTCGACCGCGTACTCGCTCGCCGCGAACGGCCCCATCGTCTTCCCGACGATGAAGGGGCTCATCGTGAGCCCGATCTGCCCGCACACGCTGACCCAGCGCCCGATCGTCGCCCCCGACGACAAGAACATCGAGGTGCTGCTCGTCAACGACTCCGAGGTCTACCTGACGCTCGACGGCCAGACGGGCCTCCGGCTCGAGCGCGGCGACCGGGTCCGGGTCCAGGCGGCGCCGAACCCGGTGCTCCTCGTCCGGAACCCGCGCATCGACTTCTTCGGCATCCTCCGCGCGAAGCTGCGCTGGGGCGAGCGGTAGCCGACGCCCGGGATGCTGACCGCGGCGCTGGTCTTCGCGCTCACCTACGTCGCGATCGCGGCGGGGCGCTTCCCGTTCCTGTCGGTGGACCGGCCCGCCGCCGCGCTCATCGGCGCGGTCGCGATGGTCGCGACCGGCGTGCTCGCGCCCGCCGAGGCCTCCGCGGCCGTCAACGGCGACACGCTCGGGCTCCTGCTCGGCACGATGGTGCTCTCGGCCTACCTCGCCGAGGCCGGCTTCTTCCGCTGGGCGAGCCACCGGATCCTCTCGACCGCGGGCACCCCGCGCACGCTCCTCGCCGGCGTCGTCGCGGTCGCTGGCGTGCTGTCGGCGCTCCTCGTCAACGACACCGTCTGCCTGATGATGACGCCGCTCGTGCTCGCGATGGTCGAGGACGCCGAGCTGCCGCCGCTCCCGTACCTCCTCGCCGTCGCGTTCGGCGCGAACGCCGGCAGCGCCGCGACGCTCACCGGCAACCCGCAGAACATGATCGTCGGCACGCTCTCTGGGATCCCGTACCGCGCGTTCGCGGGCGCGCTCGTCCTGCCGGCGCTCGCCTCGCTCGCGATCGTCGCGGCGATCCTGGTCGTGCTCTTCCGGAAGGAGCTCCCCCGCGTCCGCCTCGCGCCGCGGGGGGCCGCCCCCGCGCTCGATCGGTCGCTGCTCGCCAGGGCGCTCCTCGCCACCGGCGTCGCGCTCGTGGGGTTCCTCCTCGGCCATCCGCTCTCCTGGACCGCGCTCTTCGCGGCGGGGCTCGCGATGGCCATCTCCGGCCGCGCGCCACGCGAGGCGCTCGCGAAGGTGGACTGGCCGCTGCTCGTCTTCTTCGCGGGGCTCTTCGTGGTGGTGGCGGGCGCCGCGCGGGCGGGGCTCGCGGGCGCGATGTACGACCGGGTGGCGCCGCTCCTCGGCGAGGGGACCGCCCGGCAGGTGCTCGCGTTCTCCGGGTTCACGGTCGTCGCCTCGCAGGTCGTCTCGAACGTGCCGTTCGTGATCCTCGCCGGGGAGTGGATCCCGCGCCTGTCCGACCCGCGCCTGCTCTGGCTCGCGACCGCGCTCGCCTCGACGCTCGCCGGCAACCTCACCATCGTCGGCTCGGTCGCGAACGTGATCGTGCTCGAGCTCGCCGGCTCGCGCGGGCGGATCGGCTTCTGGCGGTTCCTCCGGATCGGCGCGGTGGTGACGCTCGCGACGCTCGCGGCCGGGCTCGGGATCCTGCTCGCCGAGCGCGCGGCGGGGCTCGTCTAGGCGACCTGCTCGCCGGTCCCCGCGACGGGGATCCGCAGGCGCGCGGTGGTGCCCTCGCCCGGCGCGCCCTCGACGGTGAGCTCGCCGCCATGCCCCTGCGCGATGACCCGGCCGATGGCGAGGCCGAGCCCGACGGAGCGCTCGCCCGCGTTCCGCGTCTCACGGCCGTGGCTGTACGCCTCGAACAGGTCGCGTGCGATCTCGGGCGAGATGCCGGGCCCGCGGTCGACGACCGAGATCTCGGCGTGCCCGTCGACGACCCGGGCCCACACCTTGACGGCGCCGCCCGGCGGGCTGTGCTGGACGGCGTTGTTGACGAGGTTGATGACGACCTGCTCGAGCTTCGGCCCGTCCGCCGAGAGCGCGCCGTGCTCGACCGAGACCTCGAGCGCCACCGCGTGGCGGGCCGCGGTCGGGCGGACCACCGCGAGGGCGGCCTCGACCACCCGATCGAGCGCGACCGGCGCGCGGTCGATCCGCAGGCGCCCGGACTGGATCACCGACAGGTCGAGGAACCCGTCGACGATGCGCTGGGTGAGCTCCGCGGCGGACACGAGCGACTCGACGTCCTCGCGCGACTCGGCCGGGAGCCCCTCCTCGCGGAGCATCCGCGCGTACGCCAGGATCGCGACGAGCGGCGAGCGGAGGTCGTGCGCCGCCATTCCGAGGAACCGGTCCTTCATCGCGGCGAGGCGCGTCAGCGCGTGGTTGGCCTTCTGGAGGTCGCGGGTGGTCGCCGAGAGCCGCTGGTTGGCCTGCAGGAGCTCCTTGCGGAGCGTCTCGGCCTCGCGCGGCTCCTCGCCGCCCACGATCACGACGTCGTCGCCGTGAGGGGCGAACGCGCAGGAGAAGGTGATGGGGAGGCCGGTGAAGGCGCGGAAGTTGAGCCGCTGGACGCCGGTCCGGGCGAGCTCGCGGGCGGGCAGCGGCTCGCCGAAGGTCACGAGCAGCTCGGCGAACTTCTCGCTCACGACCGCGCGCCCGAGGAGCTCGCGGGTGTGCCGGTTCGCGGTGAGGACGCGATCGTCGGGGCCGACGACGAAGCAGACCATCGGCAGGTCCTTCAGGACCAGCTCTCCCACCACCGAGGCGAGGCTCATGAGGCCTTCCCGCGCGCGAGCGCCTCGAGCTCCTCGAGGCTGCCCACGACGCTCACCCCCGGGTAGCGGAGCACGAGCTCGCGTCCGCCGCGCGCGAACGCCTGGCCGCCGACCGCGATGGGCACGCCGGGGGAGACCTCGCGCACGAGCGCGATCGCCTGGGCGGCGGCCGTCACGTGCTCGAGCACGGTGACGGAGAGCGCGACGAGGTCGGGATCGTGGTCGCGCACGCAGCCCGCGAGGTCGGCCACGGGCGTGTTCGCGCCCAGGAACTTCACGTCCCAGCCCGAGCTCTCGAGCACGTCGGCGACGATGCGGCCGCCGACCTGGTGGAACTCGTCCGCGGCGCAGGACACCACCGCCGTGCGCCGGGCCGGCGCGGCGGGCTGCGCGAAGGGGAAGACGAAGCCGAGGAGCTCCTCGGTGATGGCGGTCGCGAGGTGCTCGTGCGCGACGGTGGCCTGACCGGCCTCCCAGCGCCGCCCGACCTCGTAGAGCGAGTCGCGGAACAACCCCTCGTAGAGCGCGCGGACCGGGACCTCGTTCGCGATGAGCTCCGCGACCGTCGCGCGGCACGCCTCGCGGCGTCCGGCGAGCAGGTCGTCGAGGTACCGCGCAAGCGTCTCCTGCCGGATCAACGCACCCCCGGGGCCGGAGGCGTCCGGCACGCGCGGAGCGTAACCCAGCCGACCGATCGGCGGGACGGGTCCTTGGGACCTGCCCGGCGCCTTGCGGCGGTGTCCCCGGAGAATCGCCCGCTACGCGGCGACCTCGGCGAGCCCGGCGTCCCGCACGAGGAGGTCGGTGGGGTTCGCGTTCAGCGCCTCCGCGAGCGCGAGCACCGTCGTGATCGGCGGATTCCTGCGGCCGCGCTCGATGAGGCTCACGTAGGCGACCGAGAGCCCGAGCGCGATCGCGAGGTCCTCCTGCCGCATCCCGCGCTCGAGGCGCACCTTGCGCACCTGCGTGCCCAGCGAGCGCAACACCTGCTTCCTGTCCAGCGTGACCACGACTACCTCCTGGTCTTCCCTGAGGAGACCGCTTCCGTCCTGCTTCGCCCCGACCGGCCCGGGGGTCATTCCCCGCTCCAGGTGAGGCCGTGCACGTCGCGGGCGCAGTCCAGGCACAACCCCTGGCTCACGTCCTCGTCGTGGTGCTGCTCGAGGTACTCCTTCACCGACGTCCAGAAGTGGTCGTCGCTCCGCGGGCGCCGGCAGTGGGCGCACATCGGCAGGAGCGCGCGGGCGCGCACGAGCGCCGTGACGTCCTCGAGCGTCACGAGCGCGTGGCGGACCCCGGCGTGATCGACCGGCGCGCCGGAGACGAGCATCCAGAGCTCGCGCAGCCCGCGGCCGTTCCGGAGCGCGAGCGCGGTCCGCTCGCGGGCGACCTGGCCGTTCGCGAGCACGCGCGCGACCGCCGAGCGGATGAGGCAGTCGGTGCAGGCCGGCGCGCGGCCGCAGCCGGCCGGCTCGGCGTTGAGGCAGTGGAGCGCCTCGCCGCCGGGGCGCAGGAGCCAGTCGCGGTCCGGGCCGAGCAGCGCGCGGGCGGCGCGGTTCGCGGCGAGCACGCGGGTGTGCGCGTCCAGGACGAGCATCGCCGACGGGCTCGCGTCGAAGAGCTGCTGCTCGAGGGGCCCGAGCGCGAGCGCGGCCTGGGGCGGCGCGCCGGCGCCTTCGACCTCGGTTCGCCTCAGCGCGTCCACGAGGCCTCCCTCGGGGCGCCGGACGCCTCGTGGAGCGGGGGCGCGGGCTCTTCGACCGCGAGCTCGTGCACGACGAGCGCGCCGAAGCTCGCGCCGAGCCGCACCGGGGTGAAGGAGGTGAACAGCTTCCGGCGCTCGCGCGCGGAATCGCACTCGGCGCGGTACGACACGGGCTGGCCGCCCACGACGCGAAGCCACAGCCCCTCGAAGAAGCTGCGCGGCTCGCGGCCGCCGACGTAGGAGGCGTAGCGCTTGCCGAGGAGGTGCTCGCCGAGCGCGCCGGGCGCGCCGCCGTTCTCGTGCGCGAAGCGGTCCCAGCCGTCGTTCACGTACAGGATCTCGCCGCCGGGACCGAGCAGGCAGGCCGAGCCCGCGAGCGCGTCGAGCTCGTCCGCGAAGCGGAGCGCGTCGGCGCGGGCGTCCGGCTCGAGGGCCGAGAGGAGCGGGCCCGCGCTCACGCGCGCTCCTGATCGTTTCGATCGCTGGCGGTCCGGCCGTCCACGAGACCGACCGTACGCCCGCCAGCGGATTACCTAGAGTCAGGCCGATCGTGAAAGGCGTGTCGTCCCCGGTGCTTGCGGCGCGTCGGGGCCCCGTCCTACGGCCCTGTAGGGGGATCTTCCGACACGACCCTCGGTCAAGCCATTGAACGAGCGGTACGTGGACGGTTCGGTCGGCACAAGCGCTCGCGAAACCGGTTGCCTGAGCCCGTCCTCCCCGGGCACCGTCGTGAGGATGACCGACGACGGCCCCCTCCTCGTCTGCGAGACGCCCGCCGCGTGGGAGCGGTGGCTGTCGAAGCACCACGCGACCTCGCCCGGCGGCGCCTGGCTCGAGTTCGCGAAGAAGGGCGTCCCGCTCCGGCGCGTGACCTACCTCGAGGCCGTCGAGGTCGCGCTGTGCTGGGGCTGGATCGACGCGCGAAGCCAGGGGATCGACGAGCGCACCTGGAAGCAGCGCTTCGTGCCGCGGCGGCCGAAGAGCACCTGGTCGAAGGTGAACCGCGAGAAGGTCGCGGCCCTGATCGCGGCGGGCCGCATGCAGCCGCCCGGGCTCGCCGAGGTCGAGCGCGCGAAGCAGGACGGCCGCTGGGACGCGGCCTACGACTCGCCCAGCAAGGCCTCCGTGCCGCCCGACCTCGCGAAGGCGCTCGCGCGCGCCCCGAAGGCGAGGGCGCTGTTCGAGCGGCTCGACGGGGCGAACCGGTACGCGATCCTCCACCGCCTCATGCTCACGAAGAACCCGGAGCTCCGGGCGAGGAAGGTCGAGCGGTTCGCCGAGGAGCTCGCGCGCGGGGTGGTGCCGCATCCGGAGCGGCTGAAGAAGGCGGCGCACGGGGGCGGGGCGAAGGGGAAGGGAAAGGCGAAGCGCGCAGTGGCGAAGAAAGCGGTCCCCCGACCCCGTTCGCCCCGAGCGTAGCCCGCCGCAGGCGGGCGGAGACGAGGGGCGGCACGCGCAGACGTCTGCGCTTGCCGTACCGCCTAGGCGCGCCTCGGCGCCGCCGGGATGTCCTCGAACCGCATGAACACCTGCTTCCCGGCCTGCCGCGCCAGCGCGACCATCTCGTCCGCGCCCGACGACGGTCCTCCGATGCGGAGGCAGGCATCGCAACGCACCACGAGCTCCCGCGAGATGGGATGGAAGATCTCGTCGAAGATCGCGTCGCCGATGCGCTTCGAGCCCGCGGCCTCGATGAGCGGCAGCGCGAACCACTCGCCCATCACGGGCAGGTGGCCCGCGCGGAACACGCGCAGCGACATGTCCACCATCGCCCGCACGTTGGCGGCGATCAGGGCGGGGTCGTCGTGGGTGCCGGAGCGGTAGGGGCCGGCGATCAGG
This sequence comes from Anaeromyxobacter sp., assembly GCA_046351695.1. Lineage (GTDB taxonomy): Bacteria > Myxococcota > Myxococcia > Myxococcales > Anaeromyxobacteraceae > Anaeromyxobacter. The sequence goes on from JAXLYA010000013.1 coordinate 120,790, forward strand.
ATCATCATGGGGGACTCCGGTGCGTGGGGGCTCGATACCGCCGCGATGAGGCAACCTAGCGCGCGCTCACCCGCCGCCACTCGACGAACCGGGCGTCGAGGACCGCGGCCAGCCGATCGAAGTTCTCCCACGTGTCAGCCACGTGGTAGAGCGACGGCAGATCGCCGCCGAGCGTGGCCTCGTAGTCGGAGAAGAACCCGCCTTCGTCCCGCGGGTAGTAGTCCGCCGCGAAGGCGTTGCCCAGGTCCGAGAGATCTTCCTCCGTGAACTTCTCGTCGCATTCGGAGAAGAGAAACTCTCGGCCGGTCATCCTCCGCTCGCGCACCGCCGCGAGCGCCGCGACGGACTCCTCGACGTGGAGGTCGCCGACGAGATCGCGGATGATCGCCCAGGCGAGGAACATCCCGATGTGCGTCCCGCCATTCTCCGGAGGGAGGCCTTCGGGATACTCACCACCGTAGTGCCAGTCGGCTCGGTCGATGGACATCGGGTCCCCTCTTCGCACCTCGTATGCACCGCCAGATGGGGCTTGGTCCGGGACGCGAACAGCGCCCAGAGTGACGCGGCCCCTACCTCCGCCTGAACTCCTCCGCCTTGAGCCCGTACCGCTTCATGAGCCGGTGCAGGCTCTCGCGCTCCATGCCAGCGGCCTCGGCGGCGCGGGTCACGTTGCCGTCGTGCTCGCGCAGGATCGCGGCGAGGTACTCCTTCGACGCGCGCTCGCGGGCGTTCTCGACGGCCTCCTTGTAGGGGACGCGGGTCTCGGCGGCGGCGGCCGAGGCAGGGGAGGGCGTCGTGGGCGGAGCGCGGAGCTCGGGGCCGAGGTCGGCGAGCGTCACGGTGCGCCCGCCCGCGACGGCGACGGCGCGCTCGATGGCGTTCTCGAGCTGGCGCACGTTGCCGGGCCAGGGCTGCGCCTCGAGCGCGCGGAGCGCGTCGGGCTCGAAGCCCTCGAGGGCCTTCCGGTGCGCGCGGGCGTGCTTCGCGAGCAGGTGCGCGGCGAGCGCGGGGACGTCGCCCGGACGCTCCCGGAGCGGCGGCAGGCGGACCGGGAAGACGGCGAGCCGGTAATAGAGGTCCTCCCGGAACCGGCCGGCCGCGACCTCGGCCTGGAGGTCCCGGTGCGTCGCGGCGATCACGCGGACGTCGACGGTGGTCGCCCGGTTGTCGCCCACCCGCCGGATCTCCTTCTCCTGCAGCGCGCGGTTGAGCTTCACCTGCACCGGGAGCGGCAGGTCGCCGATCTCGTCCAGGAAGATCGTGCCGCCGTCGGCCTCCTCGAACAGGCCGGGCCGTGGGCCGGCGGCGCCGGTGAAGGCGCCGCGCGCGTGGCCGAAGAGCTCGCTCTCGACGAGCTCCGCCGGCAGCGCGCCGCAGTTCACCGGTACGAACCGCTTCTCGCGCCGCGTCGAGCCCTGGTGGATCGCGCGCGCGGCGAGCTCCTTCCCGGTGCCGGTCTCGCCGGTGAGGAGGACGGTGAGGTCCGCGGCGGCGGCCTGGGCGAGGAGGCGGTGGACGTCCCGCATCTCGGGGCCGTCGCCGACGAGGCCGCCGGGCGGGCCTGCCGGACCGGGCGCAGTCGCCGCCAGTGCCGGCTCCCGGGACCGCCTCCGCTCGGCGGCGCGTGCGACGACGAGCGCGGCGTCGTCTGGATCGAACGGCTTCTCGAGGTAGTCGTACGCGCCGAGCTTCATCGCGCGCACCGCGTCGCCGACCGTGGCGTACGCGGTCATCATCACGACCTCCGGCGCGGCGGGCCGGGCCGCGGCGGCGCGGAGCACGTCGAAGCCGTCGGCGCCGGGCATGCGCAGGTCGGTGAGCACCACGTCGAACTCCGCGCTCGAGAGGAGCGCGAGCGCGCGGGCGCCGTCCTCGGCGGCGGTGACCACGCAGGTCTCGCCGAGCACGCGCACGAGCAGGTTGCGCAGGTTCTCCTTGTCGTCGACGACGAGGACCTTGGGGCGCACGGCCAAGGCTAGACCCTCCCCGGCGGGCTCGCCGGCAGGCGCACGGTGAAGGTGGTGCCGCCGCCGGGCGGCGAGGCGGCCTCGATGGCGCCGCCGTGGGCCTGCACGATGCCCTGGGACACGGCGAGGCCGAGGCCGGTGCCGTGGGCCTTCGTCGTGAAGAACGGCTCGAAGAGCTTCGCGCGGGCGTCGTCGGGGAGCCCCGCGCCGGAGTCGCGCACGGTGAGCACCGCGCCTCCGGCGCCGTCCGCGACGGCGACCTCCACGCGGCCGCCCGCGCCGGCGGCCTCGGCGGCGTTCCGCACGAGGTTGAGGACGACCTGGCGCAGCTTGTACGGCTGCCCGCGCACGGCGCCGGCGCCGGAGACGTCGACCGTCACGCGATCGAGGAGCCCGGTCTCGCGCAGCCGGCCGATCGCCTCGTCGCAGAGCGCGCGCAGGTCCACCGGCTCCGGCTCCGCCTCGCGCGGGCGCGCGAGCTCGAGGAGGCCGTCCACGATCTGCTTCGCCCGGAGCGTCTCGTCCTCGATGACCTTGAGGTCCTTCGCCGCCGCGGCGTCGGCCTTCCGCTCGAGAAGCTTCGCGTAGCCGAGGATCACCGCGAGCGGGTTGTTGATCTCGTGCGCGACGCCGGCGGCGAGCCGGCCGATGCCGGCGAGCTTCTCCGACTGCACGAGCCGGTCCTGGTGCTCCCTGAGGGACGCCGTCATCGCGTTCATCTGCCGCGCGAGGGCGCCGAACTCGTCGGGCGTCGCGAGGTCGATGCGCGCGTCGAGGTCGCCGCCCGCGAGCCGCTCGGCGCCGGCGCGCAACCGCTCGAGCGGGCGCGCGACGGAGCGGAGCACGTAGGCGCCCACGAGCGCCGCGAGGAGCGGCGCGCCCACGAGGAAGAAGAGCGCCTGCCGGAACGCGGAGGCCTGCGCGGCGGCGACGTCCTCGCGGAAGGCGGCGATGGACGCCTCGAAGCGCTGCGCGAGCCGGTCGGTCCGGTCCTGGATGCGGGTCACGACGAGCTGCGCCTGGTCGTGCTCGGCCTGCACGCCCTCGAGGTCGCGCCGCAGCACCGCGGGGACGATGCGCTCCCGGAAGATGACGTCGAGCTCGCCGGTGAAGCGCGCGATGTCCTCGACCCAGGCCTGCTCGTCGGGCCGGGTCGCGTGCGCGCGCACCTGGCCGGTGAGGATCTTCACCCGGTTCTCGGCCTCCTCGTAGAGGTGCAGGTGGCTCGCGTTGCCGAGGATGATCGTGTGCGCCTGGTGGGCGTACTGGTCGCGGACGGCGCTCGCGAGCTCGAGCGCGATGCGCACGCCCTCCTCGTGCTGCTTCATGTCGGCGAGGCCCTGGCGGATGTCCCGGAGCTGGACGAGCGTCAGCAGGGAAGCGAGCGCGAACAGGGAGACGAGGAGCGCGAAGGCGAGGAACAGCCTTCTTGCGGTGCCGGTGGGGGAGCGCATTCCCTGCGCGTCCGTCGAGGCCTTCGGGCCAGGAGACGCAGCGGGCGTAACCGCGGCGGTCACGGTGTGGCCGACCCCGTCGCGGACGGGGCGGTCACGGCCGCTGCCGTGCCCCGGTTCTCCGCGAAAACGGCCCTGGATCCCTTGTTCTCCATGGCACGGGAGGTGCTAACTCGGGGGTGCCGCTCCGGCACGGCGCCGGCGTGGTTCTCCCGAGGTGCACGCGCGCATGAGACGCTACCACGCGATCCGAACCCCAGGCGAGGCGGCGACCCGGACGCTCGGTTCGCTCCTCGCGGCCTCCGCGCTCGCGGCGGCGGTGCCGTTCGCGCCGTCGGCTGCGGCGGCCGACGCGCCCTCCGCGCCGTCGTCGAGCGCCGTGCTGCCCGGGGACCCGGTGCTCGCCCGCCTCGTCGAGGAGAGCCTCGCGGCGCGGCCGGAGCTCGCGGCCGCCGAGGCCGGCGCCCGCGCGGAGCGCGAGCGGGTGTCCCAGGTTGGCGCGCTGCCCGACCCGGTGCTCTCGCTCGGGATCCAGAACGACGGGTTCTCCGAGCTCATGATCGGCAAGATGGAGACGAGCTACTGGCAGGTGATGCTCTCGCAGGGCCTGCCCTGGTTCGGGAAGCGCGACCTCCGCGGCGACGTCGCGCGCCTCGCGGCCGACGAGGCCGGCGCCTCGGTCTCCCGCGCGCGCCTCGTGGCCGAGGCCGACGTGCGGCGCGCGTACCTCGACCTCCTCGTCGCGCGCGACCGGCTCGCGCTCCTCGGCCGGCTCGAGGCGGTCTGGGCGAAGTCGGCCGACCTCGCCCGCGCGCGCTACCAGACCGGTGAGGGGGCGCAGTCGGACCAGCTCCGCGCGCAGCTCGAGCAGCACCGCCTGAAGCAGCGCCGCTGGGCGCTCGAGGCGGACGAGCGCACGGCCCGCGAGCGGCTCAACCGCCTGCGCGGGAAGCCGCTCGACGCGGCCGTCGAGACCTCGACGTCCCTCGCCGACGCGCCGATCCCGGCGGCGCCGGCGCTGCAGGCGGCGATCGACGACGCGCTCCGCCGCAGCCCCGAGCTCGCCCGCGCGCGCACGGGCGCCCAGCGCGCGCACGCCTCGGTGCGGCTCGCCGAGCGCGACCGCTGGCCGGACGTCTCGGTGCAGGCGGGCTACATGGGCCGCGGCGCGCTCGGGCCGATGTGGCAGGCCGGGCTCTCGGTCCCGCTGCCGGTCTGGAGCGTGCGGAAGCAGGGCGCGGCCGTGAAGGAGAGCGCCGCGCGGGCGCAGGCGGAGGACGGGAGCCTGAAGGCGGTCGAGGAGGTCGTGCGGCTGCGCGCGGCCGAGCGCGATGCCGCGCTCCGGTCGCTCTCCGAGTCCGCGCGGCTCTACCGCGACGGGCTCCTCGTGCTCTCCCGCGCGACGCTCGACTCGACGCTCGCGCAGTACGCGGTGGGGCGCGTGACGTTCGCCTCGGTGCTGGAGGCGTCGGCGGGCTACGTCGCCGACGAGGAGGGCCACCTCGGCGCGGTGGCGGACGCACTCAAGGTCGCCATCCAGGCGGGCGAGGTGTCGCTCGACCCTGTGGGCTCGAGCGGCGGCGGTGCGATGGGTGGGGGCGGCGTCCCTGGCGCGGGCGCGGTGGCGGCGCCCTCGGGCGGGGGGGCGGCGAAGACGGCGGCGGGCGGCGCGGCCTCCGGCGGCGGCGCGGGGATGTCCTCGGGCGGGATGTAAGCGACGGAGCGTGAGATGAGCGAGAACGGCAAGCGGTTCGGGGTGGGCACGCTGGCGGCGGCCGCGGTGGCGGCGGCGGGCCTCGCAGCGGGCGGCACGTGGTGGGCGGTGCGGCCGCACGAGCACGCGCACGAGAACGAGGGCGGCCCGGCGGGCGGCGCGACGGCGGCGGCGAAGCCCGCGGCTCCGGCGAAGGAGCTCTGGCAGTGCCCGATGCACCCGACCATCACCTCGGACCACCCGGACAACTGCCCGATCTGCGGCATGAAGCTCGTGAAGGTCGCGGCGCCTGCGGCGGCCGCCTCCGCGCCCGCTTCGGCGTCGGCCGCGCAGGCCGCCCCCGCGGCGCAGGGCCCGAAGAAGTACGTGTGCCCGATGCACCCGGACGTCGTGTCGGAGAACCCGAAGGACCGCTGCCCGATCTGCGGCATGAAGCTCGTCGAGGCGAAGGCGCCCGCGGCGGTGACCGTCGGCGAGGAGAAGACGCCCGAGGGGCTCGCGGCGGTGACCATCGACCCGGCCCGCCAGCAACTCATCGGCCTCGAGATCGCCCACGCCGAGAACGGCCCGGTCGGCGGCAACTGGCGCACCACCGGCCGCGTCGCCATCGACGAGACCCGCGTCCACCACGTGAACGTGAAGTTCTCCGGCTTCATGGAGCACGTCCACGGCGACTTCGTGGGCCGCCCGGTCAAGAAGGGCGAGCTCCTCTTCACGATCTACTCGCCCGAGCTGCTCGCGGCGCAGGAGGAGTACCTGCTCGCGCTCCGCACGCAGGAGAAGCTCGGCAAGGGCGGCCTCGCCGGCGACGGCGCGGACCTCGTCAAGGCCGCGCGGCGGAAGCTCGAGCTGTGGGACGTGCCGGAGGAGGAGCTCCAGCGCCTCGAGCGCACGCGCGAGCCGGCCCGCACCGTGGGCTTCCGCTCCCCGGCGTCCGGCGTCATCACGAAGAAGGACGTCGTCCCGGGCATGCGCGTCAACGCCGGCGAGATGCCGTTCGAGATCGTCGACCTCAGCCGCGTCTGGGTGCTCGCCGACGCGTACGAAACGGACCTCCGCCGCGTGAAGGTCGGGCAGCCGGCGACCCTCTCGCTCCGCGCGCTCCCCAACCAGACCTTCCACGGGCGGGTCGCCTTCATCGACCCGCTGCTCGACCCGGCGACCCGCACCGCGAAGGTCCGCGTCGAGTTCGCGAACCCCACCGGCGAGCTCAAGCCCGAGATGTTCGGCGAGGTCGTCATCCAGGGCGCGCCGCGCGAGGCCCTGCGCGTGCCTGCGGACGCCATCGTCCACTCCGGGACGTTCGACGTCGTCTTCGTGGCGCTCGGCGGCGGGAAGTTCGTGCCGCGCGAGGTGAAGGTCGGCGAGCGCGACCAGGAGAAGGTGGAGGTGGTCTCCGGGCTCGAGGCGGGCGACGGCGTCATCGTGCGCGCGAACTTCCTCGTGGACTCCGAGTCGCGCCTGCGCGCCTCGCTCGCGGCGCTGACGAGCGCGCCCGCCGGCGCGACGCCCGCGGCGGCGGCCCCCTCCGGCCACGCCGGGCACGGCGGGAAGGAGTAGCCGGTGCTGAAGGCCATCATCCGCTTCTCGGCCGAGAACCGGCTCCTCATCCTGGCGATGACCGCGGTCGCGCTCCTGGGCGCGACATGGACGATGCGGAACATCCCGCTCGACGCGCTGCCCGACCTCTCGGACACGCAGGTCATCGTCTACTCGCGCTGGGACCGCAGCCCGGACATCCTGGAAGACCAGGTGACGTACCCCATCACCTCGGCGCTCCTCGGCGCCCCGAAGGTGAAGGCCATCCGCGGCTTCTCCGACTTCGGCTTCAGCTACGTCTACGTCATCTTCGAGGACGGGACCGACCCGTACTGGGCCCGCACCCGCGTGCTCGAGTACCTCTCGAAGATCACGCCGCAGCTCCCGGCGCAGGTGCAGGTGGAGCTCGGCCCGGACGCCTCCAGCGTCGGCTGGGTGTACCAGTACGCGCTCGTCGACCGGACCGGGCAGCACTCCTCCGACGAGCTCCGCAGCTACCAGGACTGGAACCTCCGCTACGCCATCCAGTCGGTGCCCGGCGTCTCGGAGGTCGCGACCGTCGGCGGCCACGTGCGCCAGTACCAGGTGCAGGTGAACCCGAACGCGCTCGCGGCCTACGGGCTGCCGCTCGAGTCGGTCATCAAGGCGGTCCGGACCGGCAACAACGACGTGGGCGGGCGCCTCGTCGAGCTCTCCGGTCGCGAGTACATGGTGCGCGGCCGCGGCTACGTGAAGGGCATCGGCGACCTCGAGAACCTCGTGCTGCGCTCGTCGGGCGGCACGCCGGTGCTCGTGAAGGACGTCGCGACCGTCACGCTCGGCCCGGAGCTCCGCCGCGGCGTCGCGGACCTCGACGGCGAGGGCGACGTGGTGGGCGGCATCGTGGTCATGCGCTCGGGCGAGAACGCGCTGCAGGTCATCCAGCGCATCGAGGCGAAGCTCGCGGAGCTGAAGCCGTCGCTCCCGAAGGGCGCCGAGATCCTCACGACCTACGACCGCTCCGAGCTCATCGAGGGCGCGATCCACACGGTGCGGGAGAAGCTGATCGAGGAGATCATCATCGTCTCGATCATCATCCTCGTCTTCCTCTGGCACATCCCGAGCTCGATCATCCCCATCATCACGATCCCGGTCTCGGTCGCGCTCGCGTTCATCCCCATGTACCTCATGGGCCTCAACGCGAACCTCATGTCGCTCGCCGGCATCGCGATCTCGATCGGCGTGCTCGTGGACGGGGCGATCGTCGAGGTCGAGAACGCCTACAACAAGATCCACCACTGGATCGCCGGCGGGAAGAAGGGCGACTTCCACAAGGTCCGGCTCGAGGCGCTCCTCGAGGTCGGCCCGGGCGTCTTCTTCTCGCTGCTCGTGATCGCCGTGGCGTTCATGCCGGTGTTCACGCTCGTCGACCAGGAGGGCCGGCTCTTCCGGCCGCTCGCGTACTCGAAGAACCTCGCGATGGCGATCGCGGCCCTCCTCGCGATCACGCTCGACCCGGCGCTCCGCATGCTCTTCGCGCGGATCGACCCGTTCACCTTCCGCCCGCGCTGGCTCGCGAAGCTCGCGACCGCCACCCTCGTCGGCACCTACCACTCCGAGGAGAAGCACCCGATCTCGGCGTTCCTCCACCGCATCTACGAGCCGCCCTGCCGGTTCGTGCTGAGGCACCCGAAGGCCGTCATCGCCGCGAGCGTGCTCCTCGTCGCGACGACCATCCCGGTCTACCTGCACCTCGGCTCGGAGTTCATGCCGCCGCTCAAGGAGGGGACGATCCTCTACATGCCCTCCGCGGTCGAGCCGGGCATGTCGGTCGCCGAGGCCGAGAAGGCGCTCCAGGTCCAGGACCGCCTGCTCCACACATTCCCCGAGGTGGAGCGGGTGTTCGGGAAGGCCGGGCGCGCCAACACCTCCACCGACCCGGCGCCCTTCACGATGATGGAGACCACCATACTCCTGAAGCCCGAGTCGGAGTGGCGGGAGGTGCCGCGCTGGTACTCGTCGTGGGCGCCGGAGTTCCTGAAGGGCGCGCTGCGCCCGTTCTGGCGCGACCGCATCACGCAGGAGGACCTCGAGAACGAGATGAACGAGCGGCTGCAGCTGCCCGGCATCTCGAACGCCTGGACGATGCCGATCAAGGGCCGGCTCGACATGCTCTCGACCGGCATCCGCACGCCCATCGGGATCAAGATCTCCGGTTCGGACCTCTCGGTCATCGAGAAGACCGCGAAGGAGGTCGAGGCGGCGGTGCAGGAGGTCCCCGGGACGCGCTCCGTCTACGCCGAGCGCGTGGCGGGCGGGTTCTTCCTCGACTTCGTGCTGAAGCGCGAGCAGCTCGCCCGCTACGGCCTCACCGTCGACGACGCGAACATGATGGTCATGACCGCGGTCGGGGGCGACGTGCAGTCGACCACGGTCGAGGGGCGCGAGCGGTACGGCATCAACGTCCGCTACGCCCGCGACTACCGCGAGGACCTCGACGCGCTCCGCCGCGTGCTCCTGCCGCTCCCGTCCGGCAAGGGCCAGATCCCCATGGCCGAGATCGCCGACGTGGTGCTCGCGCAGGGCCCGTCGATGATCCGCAACGAGAACGGCCTCCTCGCCGGCTACGTCTACGTCGACTTCGACACCTCGAAGGTCGACATCGGCGGCTACGTCGACCGCGCGAAGGCCGCGGTCGCGTCGAAGGTGACGCTCCCGACCGGCTACCAGATGAGCTGGAGCGGCCAGTACGAGAACATGCTGCGCGTGCGCGAGCGACTGCAGGTGATCATCCCGCTCACGATCGTGCTCATCTTCGGGCTCCTCTACATGAACACGAAGTCGTCGGCGAAGGCGCTCCTCGTGATGGCGGCGGTGCCGTTCAGCGCCATCGGCGCGGTCTGGCTCCTGTGGGCGCTCGGCTACAACGTCTCGATCGCGGTGTGGGTCGGGATGATCGCGCTCATGGGGCTCGACGCGGAGACCGGCGTGTTCATGCTGCTCTTCCTCGACCTCTCGCACGACGAGGCCCAGAAGCGTGGCCTGCTCCGGACCCGCTCCGACCTCGTCGAGGCGATCGTCCACGGCGCCGTGAAGCGCGTGCGCCCGAAGGCGATGACGGTCGCCGCCGCGATGCTGGGCCTCCTCCCGATCATGTGGTCGACCGGCACCGGCGCCGACGTGATGAAGCGCATCGCCGCGCCGATGATCGGCGGCCTCGTGACGAGCTTCGCCCTCGAGCTCCTCGTCTACCCGGCGGTCTACATGCTCTGGAAGGGGAAGTCGCTGCCCGCCGGGCCGGTCACCCCGGTCGAGCAGGCGGCGGCCTAGCGCTCGTGATCTCCTCTCCCCCACCGGGGGAGAGGAGACGTGGAGCTTCCTGCGTCGCCTGTGAGGTGAGGGGGCCGTCCCATCCGCGCGGCTCATGATCCTACAGATGTTGCGCCGTGATCTCGGGCGTGATCCAAGCGTGGGATGGCCCGTTCAATCCCGAAAAGGGCCGATGCAGTCCGCCGGGCTGACCTTAGCGACGCGAGCGCTGTCCCGTAGGCTGGTGAGGATCTACGGGATGCCTGGCGGTGGCCGGCGGCGACTTTCCGCCGAAGGCGGCGGGTTCGCCGCCCGATGACCCTCGACCGCGTCTACAGGTTCCTCGGAATGGGAGAGTAACTCCCGCCCGATTCTCACGCCTCACTTCGAGCGGACGCCGAGGATCGGCGCTGCCGCGCTCGCCGAGCGTCAAGGTGCACCGAGGCGACTCAGCTTGGGATCGGGGCACGAGTCGTCGAGGGCCTCGGCAGGATCCAAGTCAGGCCAAGGGCAGGGCTTCTTCGCGCACATGGCGATGGCGGTCGCTGCAGACGGCTCGAGGGAACCGCAAGGCAGCGTGGGCTCCCGCTGGCACTACGTCTCGTGCGCGGCCCAGCCAAGAGCAACGCGAAGCGGCGACGGACCAACACGACTCACGAACGCACGCGCTGCGCCGAACTCGCGGCTCAAGGTCGAGGAGAGGCTCCTGTTCGATCCACGTCATGGACGTGAGGCCGACTCTACGAGACCATCGACACGCTGGCACAGGCAGGAGCGCGTTTCGTCATCCGCATCTGGCACGACAGGGCGCTCGCAGGGCGATGTCGATGAGCGGCTCTTCTCCGCTGCCGACCGAGGCGAGGTGTTCGTAGAGCGCACGGTCCCGCTGTCGCGCAGGCAAACGAGTACCTCGAGCGGCTCGAGCGCAAGAGCCACGCCGCTCGCCGCGACGCCCGAACGAAATGCGCCGCCTCTCCGGATTCGGGCCGCATCGCTGGAGATCGCCGCCCGCCCGAAGCTGGCACGCTCTGACGCACAGCCCGACGCTGCGCGTGAACGCTCGACAGTCGAAGAGGTCGGCACGCCCAAGGGCGTCGAGCCAGTCTCCTGGCGGCTCTTCACGACCGAGCGATCGATACCGTCTCGGAGGTGCCGAGGCGGCGTGGTCAGACTTCTACCGGGCCCGCTGGACCATCGAGGAGTTCTTCAAGGCGCGAAGTCCGGCTGCGCACTCGAACGAAGACAGCTCGAGTCCTATCGCCGGCGCTGGTCGAATGCGCTCGCAATGCTCGAGGTCGTCATCGCGTGGCGGATTCTCCTGCTGCGAACGGTCGCGCGGGTGCGCCCTGAAGCCCCAGCTCCTCGCCGAGATGCCCGTGGACGAAGAGCAGCGTGCGGGTGCTTCAGGCCGTGGCGAAGCTCGGGGAACCCCGACTTCCGAAGCTCGACATCCCATCAGACCCAACGGCCCAGGATGCACTGCGGGCCGTTGCCCAGCTCGGCGGCCACATCTCGAACAACGGACCACCAGGTTGGCAGTCCCTCAGCCGAGGCTACGAAGCTCTCCTGTTGCTCCAGTTCGGCTGGCGGGCCAGGGACGGATGTATCGATGATGAGCCGCGCGGATGGCTCGAACGGGTACATGCACCCCGCCGCTGCCCGGTCACGATCCGGCGCGTTCCTCTACCTCCAGGCGCTGGGCATCATGGGCGGCGCCGACGCGCACGCGGATGAGCAGGCGCGCGAGCTCGAGAAGTACGACCGCTTCGCCGCCGCGGGTGCGTGGTCGGCGATCTGCTACAAGCGCGACGACCTGGACGGCTACCTGAAGAAGATCGACGAGGCCACCCCGCTCGCCACGAAGGCCGACCAGAAGCGAAGCCTCTCGGCCAGCCTCAACCGCGCCGGCTACCAGCGTTCGCTCGACCTCGGCGCGAAGGGCAACGTCGGCGAGTCCCCCCGCCTCGGGCTCGGCCTCGCGCTCGAGGGCGCCAGGGACACGGCCGGCGCGCGGAAGGTCTACGCCGCGCTCCTCGCCGAGAAGCCCGTGGACGAGAAGCGCGTGAAGCGCGCGCGGGAGCGGATGGAGGCGCTGGGGAAGGGGCCGTAGCTGCGGCGCGAGCGGTAGAGCGGACGCCCCATACCGGTCATCCACGTGGATGGCTCTCCCGGGTGCAGCGAACGGCGGCGCCGTTGACGCATCCCCATACACATCATATGGGTATCCATATGAAGACCACCCTCGAGATCGACGAGACGGTCATGCGGGAGCTGAAGGCCCGCGCGGCGCGCGAGGGCCGCACCATGTCGGAGCTCGTCGAGACCGCGCTCCGGGCGCTCCTCTCGGAGCGGCCCCGGACGGTCGCGCTTCCGCCGCTGCCCGTGTTCGACCTCGGAGACCTCTCGCGGTACGTGGACGACCGAGAGGTGCTCGAGGAGTACCTCGAGCGCCGCGGCGGAGACGGAACGCCGCGGAAGGGAGGCCGCTGATGTTCGTCGTGGACACGAACGTGCTCGTCCACGCGGTCGATCGCGCGTCGCCCTGGCACGAACCGTGTCTGGAGGCGCTGAACCGCTGGCGCAGCCAGACCGCCCGCTGGCACGTCACCTGGTCGATCGTCTACGAGTTCCTGAAGACGGTGACGCACCGGTCGGCACGCCGCCCACTCAGGTTCGAGCAGGCCTTCAGCTTCATGGAGGCCGTCCTGGCGTCACCAGGCCTCAGGGTCCTCGTCGAGACGCCGGCGCACGCCACGTTGCTGGCCGAGCTTCCCCGGGACCTCTCCGGCAACGCGGTACACGACGCGCACATCGTGGCGCTCATGCGGGAACACGGCGTGCGGCGCATCTACACCCGCGACGCCGGCTTCCGGCGCTACGCCGAGCTCGAGGTGATCGATCCCGCGCTGCAGAACGGGTCGCCGGGCGTGGCGGAGCCGGTGGCGAGGTACCGAGCCAGGAGCCGCAGGCGCAGGTAGGTCGCCCTTCGACAGGCTCAGGGCGATCGGGTCCCATCCCGGCCGTCGGGGACGGCCGCGAGGCTACTCCAGCTCGTACAGGCTCGCGCCCTTCCGCTCGTAACCCTTCTCCTTCGCGAGCACGTCGAGGTGCAAGGAGGACCAGTCGGCGAGCATCAGCGGCTCCTCGCCAGTCTCGGTGTACGTCTTCACGTAGCCCTTGCACTCCTCGCAGACGTCGAGCCGCAGCGCGGGCTCGCCCTCGAGCTCCATCACCGCGAGCTTCGTCGCGTCGTGGTTGCCGCAGTGGGCGCACGCGATGCGGCGGTAGGTCCAGCGGGTGCGGCACTGGCCGCAGGCGAGGACGCGCTTGCGGCCCACCTCGTTCGGCACGAGCTGGCTCATCGCCGGACCGGAGCCGCAGGTCGGGCACGAGCCGGCGTTCCAGGCGTCGTCGTCGCGCACGCCCTCGAGGGCGCGCAGGGCGGGCGAGAGCGCGTGGGCCATCGCGGTCCAGGCGACGAAGCGGGCGAAGCCGGGGTCCACGTCGGTGGGCGGCTCGCCGTCGCCGATGAGCGCGGCGACGAGCGCGGTGCGGGCGGCGGGCTGCGAGAGGTGATCCTTCAGCGCGGCGGCCTTCTCCTTCAGCCCCTCGGGCAGCGGCGAGCGCGCGAGCTCGAAGGCGAGCTTCGCGACGGCCTCGGCGAGCGCGGGCGCGGTGGCGAGCCCGGCCTTCTCGGAGAGGAGGAGCGGCAGGCCCTTCGCGAGGTCCTCCTTCCAGCCGTCGCCCGCGGGCGCCGGCACGGCGGGGAGGGCGGCCTTCGCGACGGCCGCCTCGACGGCGTCGTGGAAGGCGGCGACGCCCTCCAGGAAGGGATGCTGCGCGATCCAGCGGCGGGAGGTGTCGTCCATGCGGCGGTGCTCCAGGGAGTGGCGAGGTGACACGACAGAGAGACGCCCCCGGTCCGCTGCTCCGGACCGGGGGCGCAAATCTACTCCAACGTCGGGCGGCTAGTGCGAGCTCGCCTCGTCGGCCTTCGGGAGCACCGGCAGGCGCCTGACCGCGACGCCGTAGAGGAAGATCGTGGCGGCGATGAGGCCGATGGAGATGCCCCACTCGAACACCGACGGCGTGTACGAGAGCGGCATGTTGCCCGGGGCGGCGCCCGGGAGCTTCATCGCGCCGACGACCACGTTGATGCGGTTGAACACGATGCCGAGCGTGCCGAGCAGCGACGCCGTGAACAGCATCCGCGGGTTCTCGCGGTTCGCCGCCGAGGCGAGCATGGCGACCGGGACGATCCCGCCCACCACGATCTCGACGAGGAACATCATGCCCTTCGCGCCGGAGAAGGCCGCGCCGAGCTGTCCGCGCAGGGCGACGTCACCCAGGCGGAACGCGAGGTAGACCGCCATGGCACCGAGGGCGACCTTGCCCATCGCCGCGAGCTGCTGCGTGCGGAGCGGGCGGGAGTACGCCTTCGCGACCCACATCTCGATCACCACCATGAGCGCCGTGCCGGCCGCGATGGAGGAGAGGAAGAAGTAGACCGGCATGACCGGCGACCACCACAGGTGGTCGAGCTTGTCCGGCATGAGCAGGAACAGCGAGCCGAGCGAGCTCTGGTGCATGGACGACAGGGTGACCGCGGCGATGGCGAGCATCACCGGGACCGGCTTCTCACCGGGGCGGGTCCTGTACGCGTAGGCCATGATGCCGAACACCGCCGCGGCGCCCGCCGCGTACACGAGGTTGCGGGACATCAGGTACACGAACAGCGTCATCGCGAAGACGACGTAGATCGGCGCCCACTTCTTCCACGTCTCCATGCCCGCCTTGAGGCCGATGCCCTCGAACAGCACGGGCAGGAACTCGGCGGCGAGGACGGTGACGTAGAGGCCGACGCACCAGGAGACCTCGAACATCGCCGAGTGCTCCGGGGCCTGGACGCCGAGCTGCCAGAAGTGCCACGGCAGGCCGAGGTCCGCGAGCAGCGTCACGGTGACGAACGAGTAGGAGAGGAGGCCCATCAGCACCGCGGACCTGCCGATGCTGTAGAGGTCCTCACGCCGGAACACGTAGATGAGGCCGGCCGTGGCGAACGCGCCCGCGGCGACCGCGATCCACACGAGGTCGAAGACGATCCAGAGGCCCCAGGCGTAGGTGTCGTTGAGGCCGGTGGAGCCGCCGAGGCCGAGGGCGAAGCGGGCGAGCATCGAGATGCCGCCGAACGCCATCAGCGCCGCCATGAGCTTGTTGAAGCCCGTCCACAGCGGCTTCGACAGGGGCTCGAAGGTGGGGTGGTGGTGCTCGACCGGCTTGCCGGTCTGCTCCGCCGCCTTCACCTCGTCCGCGCGCTTCTTCACCGCGTAGGTCGCCCCGAGGGCGGCGCCGACGCCGAGGACGGCGGCGGGCACCGCGCCGAGCGCCACGGCGGACTTCGCCGTGTAGCTCTCGTGCTGGATGCGGGGCAGGCCGATCTGCTCGAACGGCACCGGGGAGAGGTAGAGGACGTTCGTGCCGCCCGCCTCGTGCTCGCCGTAGATGCCGTCGTGGTAGCGGGTCGGGTCCGCCTTGATGCGGGCCCGGGCCTCCTCGAGCAGCTCGCCGCGCTTGCCGAACTTCAGCGCGCCCGGCGGGCAGGCCTTCGTGCAGATGGGCTGGCCGTAGGCCTTCGTCCCCGAGGCCTTCTCCGCCTCGCCGTACGCCGTGCCGTTACGGGAGTCCGGGCAGGACTGGCCGTTGCGGTCGTAGCACATCGTGCACTTCTGGATCTTCGGCGCGAGCGAGTCCCACTCCGCGGTGGGCACGCCCCAGGGGCAGGCCCACATGCAGTAGCGGCAGCCGATGCACTTGTCCGCGTCGTACGTGACCGGCCCCTCCGCCGTCTTGTGGAGGGCGGTGACCGGGCAGGCGGAGGCGCACGCGGGCTCGTTGCAGTGCATGCACATCCGCTTCGCCATCACGTACGACAGGCCGCCGGGGGCCCGCGGGTTCTCCACCTCGTTGTAGGTGATGACCGTGAAGGTCTTCGCCGACATCGTGGTGGGGTTCTGGAGCCCGGCCTTCTTCGCGTCGACCTGCGTCTTCTCGGCCTCGAGCTCGTTCCACTGCTTGCAGGAGACCTGGCAGGAGCGGCACCCGATGCACTTGGTGGTGTCGATCAGGTAGCCGTGCTGCTCGTTCAGCGGGGTCTTCTCGGTGTGCGTGGTCATGGTCGGTCTCCCTAGGCGATGCGGTCTTCAGCCTTGGCGAGGTTGACCAGGCACGCCTTCGTCTCCTGGCACCACGTGTTGGGGTCGCCCACGTCGATGGTCAGGTGGTTCGTGCTCGGGCCCGTCGACAGGCCCTTGAAGCCCCAGTTGTAGGGCATCCACACGACGACCTGCTCCTTGCCGTGGATCCGCAGCACCTCCATGCGCTTCGTCACGCGGGCCTTCACCGTCACCTCGCCGCGCGCCGACCACACCTTCACCTTGTCGCCCGTCCTGATCTGCTTCTCCTGGGCGAGCTTCTCGGGCAGCTCCACCCACGGCTCGGGCATGAGCTCGTTGAGCCAGGGCACGTTGCGCGTCACGGAGCCCGCGCACCAGTGCTCGGTCATCGAGGCCGTCGAGAGCACGTAGGGGAAGTCCTTCTTCGCGCCGATGGGCTGGAGCGCCTTCACGCGCGGGTACTTCAGGACGGGGCTCGAGGCGACCTTCGGGTGCAGCAGGTTCTCGCAGGGGCTCTCCACCGGCTCGTAGAACTCCGGCAGCGGGCCGTCGGCGAGGACGCTCGACGAGTCGCGGGGCAGCTCCTTCTTCTTCTCCTTCAGCACCTTCATGTCCGGGTGCTTGTAGGGCGCGGCGAACAGGCGGCCGACGCTCTCCGCCGCCATGCGGAACGGGCGCTGGCCGTTCTCGGTGTCGGGGCCGTCGGTGGGCACCGGGACGTCCGGCGTGTCGTGGCCCTTCCACTTCTTCTCGGCCTCGTCCCACCACACGACCGGGATGACGCCGGGGCGGGGCTTGCCGTCCACGCCGCAGGAGGCGCGGTTGTAGAGGACGTGCATGTTGCCCGGCCAGGACCAGGCGAAGCCGGGGTAGATGCCGAGCTTCGAAGGGTCGGTCTTGTTGTCACGGCGCTTCGAGAGGTTCTTCCCGCCCGCGAAGATGCCGGCGTAGATCCAGGAGCCCGACGACGTCGAGCCGTCGCCCTGGAGCTGGCCGATGCCGCCGACCATGGCGCCGGCCTTCAGCACCTTGCCGTCGGGCAAGGTCACGTCCTTCACGACGTACCCGTTGATCTCCTTGAGCACGTCCTCGGCGCGCGACTTCTCCGAGTAGGCCCACACGGCCTGCTTGATCACCGCGTCCTTCGGGTCGGTCGAGTCCTGGTAGAGGGCCCGGACCTTCTTGAAGAGCGTGTCGATGATCTCGAGGTCGTTCTTCGCCTCTCCCGGCGGCTTCACCGCCTCGTACCTCCACTGCACGAGGCGCCCGGAGCCGGTGATGGTGCCTTCCTTCTCCATGAAGTAGGCGGCGGGGAGCGCGATGACCTCGGTCTGGATGGCCTTCGCGTCGACGCCCGGCGCCTGCCAGAACGCCGCCGTCTCGGTCTCCCAGAGGTCCTGGACGACCAGCATCTCGAGCTTCCCGAGGGCCTGCTGGATGAGCTTCAGGTTCGGGTTGGTGACGAGCGGGTTCTGCCCCATCACCCACATCAGCTTCATCTTGCCGTCGAGGGCGGTCTCGAACATCCGGAAGATGGAGTAGTTCTTCTTCGCGTTCTTCTTGAGCAGCGCCCCGTACATGAAGTCGTTCTCGGGCGTCGCCGCGTCGCCGAACCACGCCTTGAGGGCGTTGACGACGAACTTCGCGCGGAACGTGCCGTACTTCTTCGTGTAGTCCTCGAGCGTCGGGAGGTCGTGATCCGGCGCCGCCGTGTACCCGGCGAAGTAGTTGTAGAGCACCGACATGTCGCAGGCGCCCTGCACGTTCGGCTCGCCGCGGAGCGCGTTCACGCCGCCGCCGACGACGCCGATGTTGCCGAGGAGGAGCTGGATGATCGGGTAGCAGCGGATGCCCTGCACGCCGGTGGTGTGCTGGGTCATGCCGAGCGCGTACATGATCGTGCCCGGCCTGTTCGCCACCATCGTGTCGGCGATGAGCTTGATCTGGTCGGCGGGGATGCCGGAGATCTCGCTCGCGACGTCGAAGGTGTAACGCGCGAAGTGCTCGCGGACCCGCTGGAGCACGCACTTCGGATCGTCGAGCGACGCGGCCTTCTTCGGCGTGTGCGTCTTCTCGTCGAGGACGTAGCCCCAGGACGCGTTGTCGTACTTGTGCGTCTCCTCGTTGAAGCCGGAGAAGAGGCCGTCCTCGAACTTGAACTCGTCCTTGGTCAGGAAGAGCGCGTTCGTGTTCTCGCGGACGTACGCCTCGTCGTAGAGCTTCTTCTCGATGATGTACGAGATCATCGCGCCGAGGTACGCGATGTCCGCGCCCGGACGGATGCGCGCGTAGACGTCGGCCATCGCGCTGGTGCGGGTGAAGCGGGGATCGACGTGGATGATCTTCGCGCCCTTGGCGCGCGCCTTCTGCACCCACTTCATCGCCATCACGTGGTTCTCGGCGGCGTTGCTACCGGCGATGAGGAAGACCTTCGAGTGCTGCAGATCGAGCCAGTGGTTCGTCATCGCGCCACGGCCGAACGATGCCCCCAGACTGGGGACGGTGGGGCTGTGTCAAAGTCGAGCCTGGTGCTCGATGAGCGGCGTTCCGAGGAGCCGGCCCATCTTGGCGTAGAGGTAGCACTCCTCGTTCGTGTTCTGGGCGCCGCCGAGCAACCCGATCGCCTCGGTCCGGTTGACGGTGTACTCGACCTCGACGCCGTCCTTGTTCTTGTCCTTCTCGGTCGCGATCCAGTTCGAGTCGCGGACCGACTTCAGCTTCTTCGCGATCTTCTCGAACGCCTCGTCCCAGGTGATCTCGGTCCACGAGGTCGCGCCCGGCGCGCGGTAGCGCGGCTTCTGCAGGCGCTGCGGGTTCTCGTGGGTCGCCTTCATCGCGGCGCCCTTCGAGCAGAGCGAGCCCTCGTTGATGATGTGGTCGGGGTCGCCCTCGAGGTTGACGAGCTTGCCGTCCTTGACGTGGGCGACCATGCCGCAGCCGCACGAGCAGAAGTTGCAGGCGGTCGTGAACTCCTGGACCCCCACGAGCTTCGAGTGCTTCGTCGCGGCCTTCACGTCGGCCGGCTTCAGCCCGAGCTCGGTCAACGCGAGCCCGGCGCCTCCCGCCGCCGTGATCTTGAACCAGCTTCGCCTTCCGACCGTCATGCGACTCCTCCTGTGCTCCGCGAAAGGACCGCCGGCGCCCTGCGCGTCCGGCGGTTGACGTCGATCAACCCCTGGGAACCCCTGCGATGTTGCGGATCGCAGCGCCGGGCCCTTGAGCAAGAAGCCTGCCCCGGCCGATCACCAGAAGTGGACTTGTGAAGGCAGCCGCTGAACGTGCGCGGGGGTCGGATGGCGGTTCGAGGTCGCGCAGCCGATGCGCACGACGCGGTGCGCGTCGGCCCATGGGCTGTCACGTGTCACAGGGAGCCCTGTGACATGTCCCAGCGGCCGGGGTGTGACAGCGTGCGATCGACGCGGAGTGCAGCTACTCGTGCCCGGGCTGGCACCGGTCGCGGTGCCCCTCGCCCTGGCCCGACGCGAGCGCGGTGAAGCCCTGCCCGCGGGCCCGCCCGCAGGAGTCATGGTCGTCGCCCGCCTGCGCGTCGTCGCCGTGCTCGTCCGAGCCGTCCGGCCGCGGCTTCTCCGTGCAGGTCGCGGGCGCGAGCGTCGCCACGAACGCGTCGAGCGCGGCGGCCTCCGCCACCGTGAACGCGTCGCCGGACTCCTCGCAGAGCTCCTCGCGCGCCATCTCGACCGCGTGCGCCTGCTGCCGGCAGCACCGGGCGCGGTCGATGCGGGCGAGGAGGCAGCAGAGGCGATCGGCGGTCCTGGGCTCGCTCGAGAGCTCCTGCGCGAGGTGGCACAGCGAGGTCGCGGTCGCCGAGACCGTGAACGTGGCGCTGGCGCTCGCCGTGTTCCCGGCGCGGTCGGTCGCCGAGGCGGTCACGGTGTGCGGCCCGGGGCCGAACGTCCAGGCGGGGGCGGAGACGTCGGCGCAGGTCGTCGTCGCGACGCCCGAGAGCGCGTCGGTGGCGGTGCAGGTGAGCGCGACGGTCGCGTCCGCGGCGTACGTGCCCGCGTTGCCGGCCCAGGCCACGACCGGCGCGGTCCGGTCGATGCGCACGTCGAGGCCGTGCTCCGCCTCCACGTTCCCGGCCTGGTCCACGGCGTGGAAGGCGAGGTGGCTCGTCCCCTCGACGGTGAAGGTCACCGCGTCCATGGCGCCCGGCACGACCGTCGCCGGGATCGGCTGCGCCCCGGTCGCCGCGTGCACGAGCTCCTTCACCCCCGAGGCCGGCGTGCCCGGGTCGGTGGCGGTGAGCGTCACCGTCACGTCGCCCGCGTTCCAGCCGGAGAGGGTCGGCGGCGGGGCCACGCTCGCGACCGTGACGGGCGGGGTCGCGTCGATCGAGACGCAGGAGTTGTCGGCGTTCGACCAGTAGGGCGCGACGCCGAGCGCGAGCCCGGTGCTCCCGGTGAAGGCGGTCTGCGTGAAGCCCTGGTTCTGGCAGATGTCGGCGGCCTCGCCCTCCGTGAAGAGCGAGCCGATGTGCGTGATGTCGAAGACGCCCCCGGGGCTCGCGCTCGAGCCGTCGATCCAGTGCGCGAGCGGGAGGGGATCGGTGGCCGCCTCGACCACCTCGTGCGTGATGGCGGCGACGAGGTCCGCGAGCGTCGTGTAGCACTCGGTCGGGATGACGGCGAGGTTCAGCGGCCGCCCCTGGGTGCCCGGGATCACGAACGGCGGGAGCGGCTGGAACACCGCGCGCGAGGGGATCTGGAAGTGGTACGCGCCGTAGTTCGTGCAGGAGCGCGAGCCGAAGTCGTCGATGATCGTCCCCTTCGGCAGGAGCACGACGTACACGCGGTTGCCGGTGGGGTTCGGCGTCGCGAGGCAGAAGGGCTCGGCGGGCAAGGTCACCGGGTTCGCGCAGTCGACGGGCAGCCCGCTGCACGCGATGCAGCTCGGGTTGGGCGCGCCGATCGCGAGCGGCACGCCGGTCGCGATGGTCGAGTACTCGGCGCAGCTCATGTAGCCGAAGATCGCCGGCGTGGAGGTGGTGGCGCCCGGGCTGCGGCTGCACGGGTAGATGAGCCCGTCGGTGTCGGAGCTGCCCTCGAAGCTCGGCTGCGGGACGCCGTACTGGCAGAGCCGATCGAAGTACGGAGTCGCGACCACGTCGCGCAGCGCCTGGTCCACGTCGGCGCGCTTGAAGTTGGCCGGGTTGTCGTCCCAGTGTTCGCCCCAGAACACGTTGAAGAGCTTCAGCTCGGGGTAGAGGAGCGGCACGCCGAGCTCCATGTCGAGCGTGACGTCGTTCGTGGGCGCGGGGCACCCCGGCGGCAGGAGGCCGGGCGTGCCGGAGGGCGGGAGCGCGGAGCTGCCGGGCGGCGGGGACCCGAGGGCGTCGCTCGAGGAGGCGGGGGCGTCGCAACCGGAGAGCGCGACGACGGACACCGCGGCGAGGCCCGCGGCGAGGGGCGTGAAACGGGACATGGGGCCCTCCCTCCCGCCGCGCGCGAGGGGCGTCGGCGCAGCGGGCCCTCACATCCGACCACGTTCCACGCAGGGTGATCTCGACGCCCGGCCGCCCTTTCGGGGCCGGACCCGCCGAGGTCCACGGGTGTACGCGCCGGTGCAGGCCCCGCGCGGAGGTCAACGGGTGATCCCGCGGCACCCTACGCTTCGGGCGCGGCTCTACCGCGTGATCCCGAACCGCCGCAGCCGCCGGTAGAGCGTCATGCGCGACACGCCGAGCGTCGTCGCGGTGCGCGCGATGTTCCAGCCGCACGCCTCCAGCGCGGCGACGAGCTCGTCCTTGCCCGGGCCGCCCTCGGCGTCCGTGCCGGGGACGTCGCCCGGTGGCGGTGTCGCGGGGGCGGGCGCCGTCACCGACGGGCGCGGCGGGCGGAGGTCCACGAGGCGCAGGTCGTCGGCCCCGATGACCTCGCTCGCCGCGACCGCGGCGGCGCGCATGACCGCGTTCTTGAGCTCGCGGACGTTCCCGGGCCAGCCGTGCGCCTCGAGCTTCTCGAGCGCGGCGGGCGAGAGCGTCAGCGGGCCGCGGCCGACGCGGCGGGCGGCCTCCTCGAGGAAGACGTTCGCGAGGAACGACACGTCGCCGGCGCGCTCGCGGAGCGGCGGCACGTCGAGGTGGAGCACCGAGAGCCGGAAGAAGAGGTCCTGCCGGAACCGGCCCGCGGCGACCTCCGCGGCGAGGTCGCGGTTCGTCGCGGCGACGATGCGCACCTCGACCCGGCGCGGGCGGCTGCCGCCGAGGCGGGTGACCTCGCCCTCCTGCAGCACGCGGAGCAGCGCGGTCTGCGCGGGCAGCGGGAGCTCGGTGACCTCGTCGAGGAAGAGCGTGCCGCCGTGCGCCTCCTCGAGCTTCCCGGCGCGGCCCTCCTTCTGGCCGCCGGTGAAGGTGCCCGGCTCGTAGCCGAAGAGCTCCGCCTCCACCAGCGGCGCGGGGATGGCGCCGCAGTTCACGGCCACGAACGGCGCGGCGGCGCGGTCGCTCGCGGCGTGGATGCCGTGCGCGAAGAGCTCCTTGCCGGTGCCGGACTCACCCTGCAGCACGACCGGGAGGTCGTTGTGGGCCGCGCCCTCGGCGAGGGTGATGGCGGCGCGCAGCCGGTCGGAGCGGCCGGCGAGGTTGCCGAAGGCGTAGCGCGCGACGGGGCGCTGCCGGGCGGCGGTGGCCGCCAAGGGCGCGGCCGCGATGGGCCCCCCCGGCGCCCGCCGGGGCACGCGCACGAAGACCACGAGCGGCCGGCCGTCGAGCGCCTCGATGGAGGCGAGCACGCGGTGCCGCTCGTCGCCGGACGCCGCGGGCCAGTCGAGCACGAGCTCGTCCGCCGGCTGCCCCGGCCCCGAGAGCGCCGCCGCGAGCCGCTCGCGCACGCCGCGCGGGGTCTCGGCCCGCTCGAGCGGCAGGGCGTCTCCGGCGGCCTCGTTCTGGTGGAGCAGCGCCCCGCGCGCGTCGAGGACCACGAGCGCGTCGCCGGCGTCGCGGGCGGCCCGGAGGGCGTGGCGCACGAGCGCGTCGCGCACGGCGGCCCGGGTGCGCAGGCGCTCGGAGATGGCGGCGGCGAGCGCGGCGGCGAGCGGGGCGCCCTGCGGCTCCGGCGCGTCCCAGCCGCCCGCCACGACCACGATGCCCACCGGGCCGGCGACGGACGGCGTGAGCACCGGCGCCCCCGCGGTGCGCCAGCGCTGCCAGGCGCGCACGAGGTGCTCGGAGGCGACGACCTCGACCGGCGCGCGGTCGGCGATGGCGGTGCCGATCCCGTTCGTCCCCGCGGCCGCCTCGCCCCAGGTGCCGCCGGGCCCGAGGTTGATCTCCCGCGCCGCGTCGAGCGCGTCGGGGTCGCCGTCGAGCCACAGGACGCAGCCCTCCGGGTCGGCCCAGCCGACGAGCGAGCCCTTCTGCCGGATCCGCTCGGCCGCCTCGCCGAGCACCGGGCGGGCGACCCAGAGCACCTCGTCGAGCGCGGTGCGCCGGGCGAGCTCCGGGGCCGCGACCGACGGCGCGCGGGGCAGGCCGTCGTCGAGCTCGAGCTCCCGCACCCGACGCCAGGAGCGCGCGATCTCCGGCCGCGCCCCCTCGATCTCGCCGCTCGCGACGAACCGCTCCCAGACGACGTCCAGCCGCCGGCGGAGCGTGGCCGTGGGAGAGGCGGTGATCACGGCCGGAGGTTACACCGGCGAGGGCCGGGGTGCTCAAGGCCCGAGCGCTGAGGTATACCGGGCGTGTCCGGAGGTGCGCCCCGTGCCGAGACAGTTCGCGAAGGACCTGCCGCTCCGCCAGAAGATCCTGGTCGTGGCGCTCGCCCCCACGGCGCTGCTCGTCGCCGCGGTGCTCGCCGTCTTCGCGACGCAGCGCGGCCGGATGGAGTCGATGGTCGAGGAGGGCATGGGGGCGCTCGCCCGCGACGGCGTCGCGCGCGCCGCCCGCGACGTGCGCACCCTCTGCGAGGCGACGCACCAGGAGCTCTGGAACCAGGTGCCCCGCAGCCTCCGCGTGATGCGCGATCAGGTCGACCGCCTCGGCGGCCTCGGGTTCTCCCGCACCGAGCAGGTGACCTGGCGCGCCACGAACCAGCTCGACCGCTCGGTCGTCGAGGTCTCGCTCCCCCGGGTGCTCCTCGGCGCGGCGCCGCTCCCGGTCAACAAGGACTTCGCCCGCCCGAGCCCGCTCGTCGACCGCGTGAAGGAGCTCGTCGGCGCCGAGTCGACGCTCTTCCAGCGGATGAACGAGCGGGGCGACATGCTCCGCGTCGCGACCACGGTGCCCGATCCGCGCGAGGGTGGCCGCGCGGTCGCGACCTACATCCCCGCGGTCGATCCCGACGGCGAGCCCAACCCCGTCGTCTCGACGGTGCTCCGGGGCGAGACCTACCGCGGCCGCGCCCGCGTCGTCGACAACTGGCACCTGTCCGGCTACGAGCCGGTCCGCGACGCCACCGGGCGGGTGGTCGGGATGCTGTTCGTGGGCCTCCGGCAGGACGCGCTCGAGGGCATCCGGAGCGGCGTCGTGAACTCCCGGTTCGGCGCGAGCGGCGAGATGTTCGTCCTCGGCGGCACCGGCAACCAGCGCGGCAAGTTCCTCATCCCGCCGGCCGGGGTCGTCGCCGGCGCCGACGGCTGGGACGCGAAGGACGCGTCGGGTGCGCCGTACGTGAAGGACCTCGTCGAGAAGGCGATCGCCGCCCGCGACCGCACGGTGGAGGTGCGGTTCACGCGGCCCGCCGAGCAGGGGCCGCCCCACGAGCGCGTGGCGGCGGCGATCTACTTCCAGCCGTGGGACTGGGTGATCGTGGCGGAGCTCGATCACGAGGAGTCGCTCGGCTCGCTCCGCCGCATGCAGGCCTCGCTCGCGGGCGCGTTCCTCCTCGTCGCCGCCATCGGCTTCGTGCTGCTCCTGACCACGATCTGGGCCGCCCGGCGGGGCGCGAACCTCCTCGCCGCGCCGCTCGAGGACATGGCGCAGGCCGCGGAGCGCATCTCCCACGGCGACCTCCGCCAGGAGGTCACCTTCCGGTCGAGGGACGAGATCGGCCGGCTCGCCGAGGCCTTCCGCGGCACCATCGCCTACCTGCACGACGTCGCCCGCGGCGCCCACGCCATCGCGAAGGGCGAGCTCTCGGTGGACGTCGCGCCCCG
The DNA here is from genome assembly GCA_046351695.1 of Anaeromyxobacter sp. GTDB lineage: Bacteria > Myxococcota > Myxococcia > Myxococcales > Anaeromyxobacteraceae > Anaeromyxobacter. The sequence goes on from JAXLYA010000013.1 coordinate 146,036, forward strand.
CGGCGAGCACGACGAGCTCACCCACAGCTTCCAGGACGCGAAGGGCGAGCTCACCCGGCTCGTCGCCGAGATGGACCGCCTCGCGCACGCCGCGGTCGAGGGCCGGCTCTCCGAGCGCGCGAAGCCCGAGGCCTTCCAGGGCGCCTACCGCGAGGCCCTCGAGGGCGTGAACGCCACGCTCGCGACGCTGGTGCACCACCTCGACGTCATGCCGGCGCCGGCGATGATCATCGGGCCCGACTTCACCATCCGCTACATGAACCAGACCGGGGCGACGCTGCTGGGCCGATCGCAGGCGGAGCTCGTCGGGACGCGCTGCTACGACGGCTTCCGGATGGGCGACTGCCGGTCCGCCGGCTGCGCCGCGGCCCGGGCGATGCGCCAGGATCGCGAGGTCAACAGCGAGACCGACGCCCACCCCGAGGGGCTCGACCTGCACGTGCTCTACACGGCGGTGCCGCTTCGCGACCCGGCCGGCCACGTCATCGGCGCGTTCGAGGTCATGACCGACCAGATCGCCGTGAAGCGCACGCCGGACGCCGGCGGGCCGGGGCCCGGCCCCGGCGCGGTCGTGCCCGGCCCGGGAGGCCCGCGCCGTGTCGGATGAGCGGCTGCCGTCGCCGCGCGCCCGGCTCGCCGAGGTCGACGTGCTCCGCCGCGGGCGCGCCGCCCCGGGGCGCGCGCCGGGCGCCGCGCGCGACCTCGTGGCCGTCGAGGAGCCGCTCGAGATCCGCGTCGGCGGCGAGACCGTCGGCGTGCTCATGCGGACCCCGGGGGACGACGAGAAGCTCGCGCTCGGGTTCCTGTTCGCCGAGGGGATCATCACCTCGGCCGACGACGTGGCGGCCGTCTACCACTGCGGCCGGCCCGACGACGAGGGCTTCGGGAACCTCATCGAGGTGGCGCCGTCGTCCTCGCCGAAGCTCGACCTCTCCCGGCTCGACGGCGCGCGCCGGCCCTTCGCCGCGTCCTCCGCCTGCGGGGTCTGCGGGCGCCAGGCGGTGGCCGACCTCCTCTGCGACCTGCCGCGCCCGGAGCCGGGGTTCACGGTCCTGGCCTCCGAGCTCTCCGCGCGCATCGATCGGCTCCGGGACAACCAGCCGGTCTTCGAGCGCACCGGCGGCGCACACGTCGCGGCGCTGTGGGGGCGGGACGGCGCGCTCCTCGCCGCCCACGAGGACGTGGGCCGCCACAACGCGGTCGACAAGGTGGTGGGGGCGCTGCTCGTCGCCCAGGTGGAGGCCCGGCGGGCCGGCGAGCCCGTGCCAGGGCCGGGGATGCTCACCGTCTCGTCCCGCGCCGGCGTCGAGATCGTCCAGAAGGCCGCGAAGGCCCGCATCCCGGTCGTCGCCACCGTGTCGGCGCCGACCTCGCTCGCGGTGGAGCTCGCCACCCAGTCGGGCCTGACGCTCGCGGCCTTCGTCCGGGGGACCGGGATGAACGTCTACGCAGGAAAGGAGCGCATCGTCGACGGGTGACGTTATGCTCCGCTGAACCCGCTCTCGAACGGAGGCCCCACCATGAAGTACGGCGCGCGCAACCAGCTGACGGCGAAGGTCACCGAGGTCAAGAAGGGCAGCATCATGTGCGAGGTGAAGCTCGACGTCTCGGCGCCCGCGAAGATGGCGTCGGTCATGACGGTCGAGTCCGCCGAGGACCTCGCGCTCAAGCCGGGCGACTCCGTGAAGCTCGTGGTCAAGGCGATCCACGTGCTCGTGGTCAAGGAATAGCCGCGCGAGCTGCGGTAGGCTGCCTGCCGATGCTTGCTTCCTTGCCGGAGAAGACCATCCAGTCCCGATCCCCCCTCGAGCGCTCCGGCCGCTAGGCCGGGGGGCCGTGCGCCTCCCAACCGAGTGCAGCGGGGAAGGGTCGTCGGACGCGCGGGTGAACGCCCGCGCACGGATGGTGGAGCCGGCAGATGGCCGAGGAAGCGACGCCCGCGGGCAGCTGGGACGCGGGTGACATGGGCTGCGGTGAGCTCGTCTTCGAGCTCATGATGAAGCTGCGCGCCCTCGAGCCCGGGCAGGTCTTCCAGCTCACCACCCGCGACGCGGGCGCCCCCCACGACATCCCCGCCTGGTGCCGCCTCACCGGCAACGCGCTCGTCCGCGCGGAGCCGCCCCACTACTTCATCCGCAGGAAACCCTGAGCAGCCGGAAGGACACCGCCATGGCCAAGATCCTCGTCTCCATCACCCACGCGAAGAACGACCCCGACAAGGCCACCGTCGGCTTCGTGGTCGCGAACGCCTCGGTCGCCTCCGCCCAGGAGACGGTCGTGTTCCTCTCCACCGAGGCCGCCCGCCTCGCCGAGAAGGGCTACGCCGAGCAGATCCACGAGGAGGGCTTCGCGCCGCTCGTGGAGCTCATGACCAACTTCACGAAGGCGGGCGGCCAGATCCTCGTCTGCTCGCCCTGCTACAAGAAGCGCGGGCTCGACGAGTCGAAGCTCTTCGACGGCGCGCTCATCGTCGGCGGCGCGAAGGTCGTCGAGTTCCTGGCCTCCGGCGCGACCAGCATCTCGTACTAGGGCCGCGCGACATGACCTCCGGGACGAAGCACGTCCCCGCCGCGAGCTTCGACGGCGGGACGCTCGACTGTGGGAGCGGCCTGCTCCTGCTCATCCGGCAGCACATCGACCCGCTCGACCCGGGCCAGCTCCTCGAGATCCGCTCGTCGGAGTCCTCGGTCTGCGAGGACCTCCCGGCGTGGTGCCGGATGACGGGGAACGAGCTCGTCTCGGAGGAGAGGGGGGAGGGGCGGTACCGGTTCATCGTGGCGAAGGGGAGATACGGAGGCGCTGCTGATGCTGCAGCAGCTGTTGCAGCAGGAGCGGCAGCAGCGGGAGGAAGAGCAGAAGCAGGAGCGAAAGCAGAAGTGGAAGCAGTGGCAGAAGCGAAGGGGAGGCCGGTCACCGCTTCTGCTTCCGCTACTGCTTCCGCTTCCGCTGCTGCCACGGCTTCTGCTTCTCCTGCTCCCGTTGCTGCTGCCGCTCCCATCCGTCCTCTCTCCGTCCTCGGCATCGGCTCCTGGCCCCGCCCCCGCTGGCTCCTCGACGCCCTCCACGCCCGGCTCGAGCACAAGCTCCCCGGGCCCGCCTTCGAGGAGTCCGCCGACGACGCCGTCCGGCTCGCGCTGAAGGGCCAGCTCGACGCCGGCGTGGACGTCGTCACCGACGGCGAGCAGCGGCGCGACAACTACGCCTCGTTCGTCGGCGCACGGCTCGAGAACTGCCAGCTCGTCCCGCTCACCGACCTCCTCTCCTACGTCGACGACCCCGTCGAGTTCGAGCGGGAGCTCCGGAGCCTGGACGTCCCGGCCGCGAAGGTCCGCCACCCCGCGGTCATGGGCCCGCTTCGCCGCACCCGCCCGCTCGCCGCCCACGAGCTCGCCTTCGTGCGCTCCGAGACCGACCGGCCGGTGAAGGTCGCGCTGCCGGGGCCCTACCTCCTCGCGCGCACCATGTGGATGGAGTGCATCTCCGACCGCTTCTACGCGGACCGCGCGGCGCTCGCGAAGGACCTCGTGCGCGTGCTCCGGGAGGAGATCCAGGATCTCCTCGCCGGCGGCGCCGCGCTCGTGCAGCTCGACGAGCCCATCCTCTCGGAGGTGGTGTTCGGGGGCAGCGTCACCGGCAACCGCACCTTCATGTGCGGCGTGCTGGACGCGAAGGGCGACACCGACGCCGAGCTCGCGTTCGCGGAGGGGCTGCTGCGGGACGTCGCGGCCGGCTTCCCGAGGGAGCGCCTCGCGCTCCACATGTGCCGCGGCAACTGGACGCCCGACGAGTCGGTCGCGCTCTCGGGCGACTACCGGCCGCTCCTCGGGCTGCTCTCCCGCGCGCCGGTGGGCACCCTCTTCCTCGAGCTCGCGACGCCGCGCGCGGGCGACGTGGAGGTCCTCGCCGGGCTGCCGCGCGAGCTGCGGGTCGGTGTGGGGGTCGTGAACCAGAAGAAGGAGGAGGTCGAGCCGGCCGAGGTGATCTTCGAGCGCGCCGAGCGCGCCATCCGGGTCCTCGGTGCGGAGCGCGTGCTCCTCAACCCCGACTGCGGGTTCGCCACCTTCGCGGACAACCCCATCGCCTCCGCGCGGATCGCGACCGCGAAGCTCGCCCAGGCCGTCGCGGCCTCGCGGCGGCTCCGCGAGAAGTACGGGGTGTGAGGCCGGCCCGGGCGGGAGGGGCTTGACGCCGGGTGCGCTCCGGGCGTCCATGGAAGCTCATGGCCCCGAGGCGCCTCGCCGCCGCGCTCCTCCTCGCCGGGAGCACCGCCTCCGCGCTCGCGGGGAGCGCAGCCTCCGTGCTCGCGGTGGGCTGCTCCTGGAGCCGCACCTCGCGCCAGCGCGAGGCCGTGGAGGCGACGCGCCCGGCCGGGCTGCGCCCGCGGAGCGCCGCCGGAGGGCCCGCGCAGGCGTACCGGGTCCGCGTGCACGTGGACGCCGACTACCGCGCCCAGGTGAAGGCCTGGCGCGAGCGGATCCCGGCGCAGCTCGAGCGCGTGAACGCGCTCCTCGGCCCCGACCTCGGCGTGCGGCTCGAGCTCGCCTCGATCGAGCCGTGGGAGCGGATCGCGCTCCGCGCCGGCCTGAGGGCCGCCGTCGACGAGCTCCTGCTCGAGGATCCAGGGGACGGCGCGGACTGGGTCATCGGCTACGTCGGGCGGCAGCGGAGCGGCGGCTTCCTCGACCCGACCGGCCTCGCGCCGCTCTTCTCGCGCCACATGCTCGTGACCGCCCCGGAGGACGCGGAGGACGTGCAGGCGGTGAACGTCGCGCTCGACCAGCTCACCACCGCCGAGCGCGAGGCGGTGCGGGCCGCGGCCCGCGAGCACCTCGAGGACGTCGCCTTCCTCCACGAGCTCGGCCACACGCTCGGCGCGGTCCACGAGTGCGCGGTCGCCTCCATCATGTCGGCGCAGACCACCCCCGTGACGAGCGGCTTCAGCGAGGCCACCCTCGTGCTCGCCCGGCTCGGGCTCGAGCGGCGCCTCGCGGCCGGCGCCGCGGGCCGCGCGGCGTGGCGCGAGCGGTGGCACCGGGCCCGGCGCGAGGAGCTCGCCGGGGAGGCCTTCGAGTGCGTCGCGCTCGACGAGGGGCTCGCCGCGGAGGGCGCGCTCGTCGATCGGGAGCCGGGCTCGCCGCGCGAGGAGCGCGCGCAGGCGCTCGCTCGCGAGGTCACGCTGCGGTTCCGGGTGGGCGTGCGCCTCGCCGAGGCCGAGCTCCCGCGCCAGGCGGTGCACCTGCGGATCACCTTCCCGCCCGGGGCGCCGCCCGCGGTCTCCCGCGCCGGCTCGACCGGCAGCGCCGCGGCCGACGCCGCCCTCGACCGCGTCGCGGCGGCGCTCCGGCCCGCGGCCGGCCCGGAGGGGCCGCCGGACGGGCCCGAGGCGCTCGAGGTCCCGGTCCCGCCCGAGGTGCTGCGGACGCACCTGAGGCGCTGAGCCCGACGGCGGCGGGCCGCGGGCTGGCGCCGCGCCGCCCGGACGGTGCAGGATGCCGGTCGTGCTCATGAACCGCGCCCAGTGGACCTTCGTCGGCGTCCTCGCCGCCGCCGCGCTCGCGATCCTCGCGTTCATGACCTTCCTCGCGATGCACGGCGAGGACCCGCAGATCGCCTACGACGCCCGGCTCGAGGTCCTCGCCGAGCGCGCGGTCGAGGCGGGCGCCGACGGCGTCAACGCGATCGCCTTCTCGCCCGACGGCCGCACGCTCGCGAGCGCAGGCGCAGACGGGGTGGCGCGGCTCTGGGACGCCGACACCGGGCTCGACGTCGGCGCGCTCGAGCACCCGGGGCCGGTGCTCGCGCTCGCGTTCTCGCCGGACGGGCGCACGCTCGTGACCGGGGACCGGGACGGCGGCGCGCGCCGCTGGCGGCTCGAGGACCGGAGCCTCACGGCGGTCCTGCGCGGCCACGACGGCGGCGTCGACGCGGTGGCGGCCTCGCCGGACGGGCGCTGGCTCGCGACCGGGGGCGAGGACGGCGTGGTCCGCATCTGGCGCACCGCCGACGGCGCCGCGGCGGCGACGCTCCGCAGCCACGGGCGGCGGGTCGACGCGCACGCGTTCTCGCCGGACGGCCTCCTCCTCGCGAGCGGGAGCCTCGACGGCGACGTGAAGCTCTGGCGCCTGAAGGACGCCACGCTCGTGCGCACCATCCCGGCGGCCGGCCAGGCGGTGGCGGCGCTCGCCTTCTTCCCGGACGGCGGCTCCCTCGCGACGGGCGGCGACGACGCGACGGTGCGGCGCTTCGCGGTGGCGGACGGCGCGCCCATGGGCGCGGCGCACGGCGGGGCCGAGCCGGTGTACGCGATCGCGGCGTCGCCCGACGGCCGCTGGCTCGCCGCGGGCGGCCGGGACCGCACCGCGCTCGGCAGCGCCGCGCGCGCGCTCCTCGGCGCGCGGCGGGCCCCGGGCCGCGGCAAGAACGTGCGCGTCTGGCGGGCCTCCGACGGGAAGCTCGGCGCGATCCTCTCGGCGAACCGCGACGACGTGCGCGGCGTGGCGTTCTCGCCGGACGGCCGGAGGCTCGCGACCGCGAGCGCCGACGGGCGGATCGTGCTCTGGAGCTTCGGGGAGCGGGAGGGGCTGTAGCACCCGAACGGATGAACCACTGAAAATTTGCCCAGTGTCAGAGGTCGGGGCTAGATCGGCCTCATGCTGACGACACTGCGAATCTCGGGGTTCGCCATCGTCGACGCGGTGGAGGTCCGGTTCGGGCCCGGGCTGAATGTCCTCACCGGCGAGACGGGGGCGGGGAAGTCGATCCTGGTGAACGCGCTCCACCTCGTGCTCGGTGGGCGCATGAGCGCGGACGTCCTGCGCGAGGGCGCGGAGGAGGCCGTGGTCGAGGCGCTCTTCGAGCTGCCCGCGGGCCATCCGGTGCTGGAGAAGCTCGGTGCCGTGCTACCGGAACTCTCGGGGGAGACGGTCGAGCTCCTCGTCCGCCGCGTGGCCGCCCGGGGCGGCCGCGGGCGGGCCTTCGTGAACGGCGCCCTCTGCACCGTCGGAATGCTCGAGACCGCGCTCCGCGGGCTCGTCGACATCTCCGGGCAGCACGAGCACGTGTCGCTCCTCGATCCGGAGACGCACCTCGAGCTCCTCGATGCCTTCGCAGGGCTTCACCTTCGCACGCTTGACCTTCACACGGACGGCCCGGTCTCCGCCCCCGCCCTGCCCGCCATCAGCCACGGGTCGGAGGCCGGACCGGGCGACGCGCCCCCGGAGCTCCTCCTCCGGATGCGCGCCGCCCACGCGGCGCTCGCCGCCCTCGTCCGCGAGCGGGATTCGCTCGCCGCGGACGAGGGTGAGCGGGCGCGGCGGTCCGACTACCTGGCGTTCCAGCTCAAGGAGCTCGACGCCGCCGATCCGAAGCCCGGGGAGCTCGAGGCGCTCGAGGACCAGCGCCGCGTGCTCGCCTCGGCCGAGAAGCTGCGCGAGGCCGCCCGCGCCGCAGAGGCGCTCGTCTACGGCGAGGACGGCTCGGCGTCGGTCCGGGTCGGCCAGGCCGCGCGCGCGCTCGCCGAGGCCGCGCTGCTCGACCGCCGGCTCGAGGCGCCGCTCGCGCTGCTCCGCTCGGCCGCGGTGGAGCTCGAGGAGGCCGGGCGCGAGCTCGGCCGGTACGCCCACGCGCTCGGCGGCGACCCCGAGCGGCTGCGCGAGGTGGAGGAGCGCCTCGACGTGCTGCGCGCGCTCGCCCGCAAGCACGGCGGCACGCTGGAGGCCGCCATCGCGCGCCGCGCCCAGATGCGCGAGGAGCTCGCGCGCGTGTCCGGCGGCGGCGAGCGGCTGCGCGCCCTGGCCGGCGAGATCGAGGCGGCCTCGAAGGCCGCCCTCGCGGTCGCCGCCGCGCTCACGGCGCGCCGGCAGAAGGCGGCGAAGGCCTTCGCGGACGGCGTCCGCCGGGAGCTCGCCGGGCTCGCGATGGAGCGCTGCCGGCTCGAGGTGGCGCTCGTGCCCCCGGAGGACGGCCTCGAGCTGCCCGGGCCCTCGAGCCAGGTCCGCCGCCTCGGGCCACGCGGCGCCGAGCGTGCGGAGATCCTCATCGCCCCGAACCCGGGCGAGCCCCCGCGGCCGCTCGCGCGCATCGCGTCGGGCGGGGAGCTCTCCCGGCTGCTGCTCGCGGTGAAGCGCACCCTCGCCCGCCGCGGCCCGGCCGCCACCCACGTCTTCGACGAGGTGGACACCGGCATCGGCGGCGCCGTGGCAGAGGCCATGGGGCGGGTCCTCGCCGAGGTCGCCCGCGACGGGCAGGTGGTCTGCATCACGCACCTGCCGCAGGTGGCGGCCTTCGCCGACCGCCACCATCGGGTGGAGAAGAAGGTGTCCGGCGGCCGGACGCACACGGTCGTCTCGCTCCTCGAGGGTGAGGAGGAGCGCCGGGGGGAGGTCGCCCGGCTCCTCGCCGGCTCCACCATCACCGGCTCGGCGCTCGAGCACGCCGGGGCGCTCATCGCCGAGGCCCGGAAGCCGCCGGCGGCGACCGGCGGCGCCTCCCGCTCCGGCCCGGCGCGCGGACGGAGGGTGGGGCCGCGGTCGGCGGCCCGTTCCGTGCCCCCTTTGCCGTCGAAGCCCCCTTTGCCGTTGAAGACCATGCACGGGTCAAGTGAGGTGGATGTGGGAGCGGACGCGGGGTAGGCGGCAGGGGCCTCCGATGCTAGTCTCCCGCGCGTGGCGGACTCGCCCGAGCTCGAGATCCGCGCACGCGGCCTGACGGACGTCGGGCAGCGGCGCGACCACAACGAGGACTCCCTCCTCGTCGACGACGCCTTGCGCCTGTACGTCGTGGCCGACGGCATGGGCGGTCACGCGGGGGGCGGCACGGCGTCCCGCCTGGCTGTCGAGACGATCCAGAAGGCGCTCGCCGAGGCCCGCACGAAGAAGCCCGAGCTCTTCGACGGCAAGCACACCATCGAGGACAGCCCGCTCCCGGAGGTGCTCCGCGGGGCCGTCGAGGAGGCCTGCCGGGTCATCTTCGCGGCCGCGAAGGGCGACCCCGAGCTCGCCGGGATGGGCACGACCGTGACCGCGGCCGCCGTCGACGGCCGCTGCGCCTTCGTCGCCCACGTGGGCGACAGCCGCTGCTACCTCATCCGCGAGAAGCGCATCTACCAGGTCTCCGAGGACCACTCCCTCGTCAACGAGCAGCTGAAGGCGGGCGCGATCAGCGCCGACGAGGCCAGGAAGAGCCGGTTCCGGAACATCATCACCCGCTCGGTCGGCTTCGAGGAGGAGGTGCAGGTCGATCTCCTCGGCCTCGACCTCGCCGACGGCGACGCCCTCGTGATCTGCTGCGACGGCCTCTCGAACCTGGTCGAGGACCCCGAGATCCTCGACATCGTCGAGAAGGACGGCGTCGACGACGCCCCCGGCCACCTCGTGGACCTCGCGAACGAGCGCGGCGGGGACGACAACATCTCCGTCGTGATCGTGAAGGTGAAGGAGACCCCGCCGAAGGCCGGCGGGACCTCGCCCGGGATGGCCCCCCCGGCCGCCGGAGGCTAGCGGCCCGGCGGGCGCGCGGACCCCAGGTTCTGCACGCGACGCGGTATCGCGTAAGCCCCTGTGGGGAAAGACCATTGTTGACAGGCACCTGGCAGCCCTGCTACCGGTTGAGCGGTTCTCGTCCCCGAACCCCGGGACGAGCGTTCACGACCCCGGCACCGCGTCGCTGACTTTCAGGCGGCCCCGTGTTCTGGGGCCTGGAGACAGACCCCCGGAATGGCCGCACCGCCCAAGAGCCAGGTGTTCACGGTGATCGTCGTCAGCGATCACTCGCAGGCGGTCCGCAAGTTCCGCGTGCCCCGCCGCTCGCTCCGGCAGATCGCCTACATCGCGGCCGGGGTGGTGCTCGTCGCCCTGCTCGTCGTGGGGCACTACTTCACGCTGCTCTCCGCCTCCTCCGAGAACTCGGTGCTCAAGGAGGAGAACGCGCAGCTCCGCTCGCAGATCCTCCTCGTCCAGGAGAAGGTCGCGCACATCTCGGCGACCCTCGACCGGGTCGAGCGGTTCGACGCGAAGCTCCGCACCGCGGTCACCCAGCTCCAGGATCCGGAGCGCAACCTCGCGATCGGCCCCGTCGGGAACGGCGCGGGCGACGCGGGCGCGGCGATCCCCGGCCCGGCCCCCGCGGCCGAGAACAGCCTCGCGGCGCTCCCCGGCAAGGTCTCCTCGCTCGAGTCCGAGGCGTCCCGTCAGGAGCAGAGCCTTCGCGAGCTGCAGGAGTACTTCGACGACCAGCGCTCGCTGCTCGCCTCGACGCCCTCGATCTGGCCGTCCCGCGGCTGGGTCACCTCCGACTTCGGCACCCGCATGGACCCGTACACGGCCGAGCGGAAGATGCACGAGGGGCTCGACATCGCGACCCCGCACGGGCAGCCGGTCTACTCGCCCTCCGACGGCACGGTCGTGTTCGCCGGCACCGAGGGCGGCTACGGCAAGGTCCTCGTCATCGACCACGGCTACGGCGTGAAGACCCGGTACGGGCACCTGTCCGAGATCTTCGTGAAGCCGGGCGACCACGTGGCCCGCGGCGGCAAGGTCGCCGCGGTCGGCAACACCGGGCGCTCGACCGGCCCGCACCTGCACTACGAGGTGCGCGTGAACGGGATCCCCGAGAACCCGCGGAAGTTCATCCTCGAGTAGCGGTTATCCTCCCCGACATGAAGGCTCGCCTCCTCGCGCCCGTCGCGCTCGCGCTCGCCGCGTGCGCGCACGCCGGCCGGCCCGCGCCCGGCCCCGCCTCGCCGGCTCCCGTCGCCTCCGCGCCGCTCGCGCCCGCCGCGGCGCCGGTCCCCGCCGCGGCCGCGGCGCCTCAGGACTCCGTTCGCCCCGAGCCTGTCGAGGGGCGGCCCGCCCCCGACCTCCCCCCGTCATCGCCGCCGGCGGCGACGTGATGATGGGCACCACCTTCCCCGACGAGACCGGTGGCGGCCTCCCGCCCGACGACGGCGCCGCGCTCCTCGCCGAGGTCGCGCCGATCCTCCAGGCCGCCGACGTCGCCTTCGTGAACCTCGAGGGCCCGCTCGTCGACGGCGGCACCTCCGAGAAGTGCGCGAAGTCGAAGCCCGGCCGCTGCTACGCGTTCCGCACCCCGCCGCGCTTCGTCGGGAACCTCACCGAGGCGGGCGTGAACGTCGTCTCGCTCGCGAACAACCACGCCTCCGACTTCGGCGAGGCCGGCCGCGCCTCCACCCGCGCCGCGCTCGACACACGGGGCATCCGCTACTCCGGCGCGCCCGGCGAGGTCGCGCGGTTCGACCTGCGCGGCACACGGGTCGCGCTCGTCGCGTTCTCGACCTCCGGCGGCCAGAACGATCTCCGCGACCTCCCCGAGGCCGAGCGCATCGTGAAGGAGGCCGCCGCGACGGCCGACGTCGTCATCGTCTCGATGCACGGCGGCGCCGAGGGCGCGGGCTACCAGCGCGTCCCGCCCGGCAAGGAGGAGTTCCTCGGCGAGGACCGCGGCGACCTGCGCGCCTTCGCCCGGAAGGTCGTCGCCGCCGGCGCCGACCTCGTCATCGGCCACGGCCCGCACGTCGTCCGCGGCATGGAGCTCGTCGACGGCCGCCTCGTCGCCTACTCGCTCGGGAACTTCTGCACCTACGGCGGCATGAACCTCTCCGGCCCGAACGGCCTCACGCTCGTCCTCGAGGTGCGCCTCGCGAAGGACGGAAGGTTCCTCGGCGGCACGATCCACCCCGGCCGCCAGGAGCGCCCCGGCGGTCCGAAGCTCGACCCGAGCGGCGAGGTGATCCGCGCCGTGCGGGAGCTGTCGAGGGCGGACTTCGGGGCGAGCGCGGTCGAGGTCTCGGACGACGGGACGATCGCCGCGCCGCCGGCGCCCGCGGCGGTGCCGGCGGGGTAACGCCGGCTCTTGCGATCGGCCGGCTCGCAGCCGGCTCGTCGCACATCGAGACCCGGCCTTCCCCACGGGGCCGCTCATCCGGAGTCACCGCTCCACCACCGGTGCCCGCAGCCCCAGGTCGCTGCTCCCACATCGGTGCCCGCTCATCCGGAGTCACCGCTCCACCATCGGTGTCCACAGCCCCCGGGTCGCCGCTCGACCATCGGCGCCCGCTCATCCTGAGCGTAGGCCTGCCGTAGGCAGGCCGGAGTCGAAGGATGAGGACCTCCTGGCGTGGGGATCCGCGGCCGCCGCAGGGTGGGGTCGAGGCTCGCGACCGCACCACGGTGAGGCAGTCGTGAGGGGAGAAGGGCGGCGCGGTGCGTGCTTCCGCGGCGGGCGCGTCGGCACGCCGGTGACTATCGGTGAACCCATCAGGGACGCCCGCGCGCATGGACGTGTTCACCTTGCGTGCGTATACTGTACGCATGTTCAAACGGAGGTGAGCCATGCGGAACCCGAAGATGATGAAGCTGCACGGGGAGATCGGAGAGCTGGTCGACGGCGAGCGGCACGATCTCGTCGAGTTCCTGCGGAAGATCGACGCCCTCGACCAGGGGCGGGGCTACTGCGAGTTCAACTGCGGCTCGACGTTCGAGTACATCACGAAGGTGTGGCACCTGTGCGAGGGGACGGCCTGGCATCGGGTGAACGCGATGCGGTACCTGCGCCGGTTCCCGCAGCTCGCGGAGGAGATCGCGAGCGGGCGGCTGAACCTCTCACAGCTCAAGATCATCGGACCGCTCCTGACGCCGGAGAACGCGGACGACCTGTTCGCTCGGGCGGCGGGGCTGTCCTACCGGAAGACCGAGGAGCTCGCGGTCTCCATCAAGCCGAAGGCTGTTCCCGCGGACGGGGTCCGGAAGCTGCCCGCGCCGAAGCTGGCCTCGATCACGGCGCCCGTCGCGACCATCGAGGGAAGCACGCTCGCCGCTCTTCCGGCGGACGCCCCTCCTGAGCCATCCGCGCGGATGGGAACCGAGCCGCCGCGCTCGCAGGGCTTCGAGCTCACGGCCCCGGTCGCCCTTCCGCGTCGCCCCGACCGCGGCGAGGTCATGCCCGTCGCGAAGGACGAGTTCCATTTCCGCGCGCACCTGGACGACGAGACGAAGCGGCTCTTCGACGAGCTCGCGGGGCTGCTCGCCAACGTCGTGCCCGACCGCGCGCCGGCGAAGCTCCTCGCCATCATGGTCCGCGACTCGCGCCGAGGCGCAGAAGCGCAGCGAGGTTGCTGAAGCCGAAGCGGGCGCGGCAGCCGTCGGCTCCGAAGGAGCCGACGCCGGGCTCCGCCAGCCGGTCGCCGCGGAGGTGCGGCGGGCGGTGCTCGAGCCCAGGACAGGTACCGGTGCAGGTTGCGGGAGGAGGCAGGCCATCGCTGCGAGGCGACCGACAACCTGACGATGGAGCACAAGGACGGGGCGCTCGTGACTCCTCCACCGATCGACGAGCTCCTCACCTACTGCTTCCCTCACAACCTCTACGCGGCGTTCCTCAAGTTCGGGCCGGAGTTCATGCTGCGGAAGATCGCGGAGGCGCGGGAGGAGCGGGCGGCGAGGCGGGAAGGTGAGATGGAGGACGTCCACGCCGACGACACGCCTCACGACCCCGTCGCAAAGGAGGAGGTCGCGGAGTACGGCGCGGCAGCGAACGATGCGGCGAACCACGCCGCGGCGGCGTGAACGTTTCCTACTTCGCCCCGTCCTTCGACGGCTCCAGCTCCTCCGGGCTCGTCGCGAGGCCGGCGAGCTTGTCGACGGCGACGGCGAACACGCGGCCGCCGGCGCCCTGCAGCAGCACCTCGCCGGCCTTCGGCGTGCCGATGGCGACGCGGCCGAGCTCGGCGTGCGAGGCGTCGAGGAGCACGTAGGTGCGGGTGATGGGGCCGGGCGTCTTCGCGGCGTCGACGATGCGGTCGGCCTCGAGCGCGGCGAGCGCCCAGGCGAGGCTCTGGGCCTTCCAGGCGTCGAGCTGGCGCGTGGCGGGCTGCGCCGGGGGCTTACCCTCCGCTCCGGGCGGCGTGGTGAGCGTCCAGAGATCGGGCAAGCCGTGGCCGCCGGGCTTGCGGGCGAGGGTGAAGCTCGGCGCGCCGGTGCGCTCCACCCGGATCGCGGCGATCTGCTCGCGGTCGACGCCGGGGAGGACGCGGCGGTCGCGGAGGGGGGTGGGGCCGCCGTCCAGGGCGGAGAGCGCGCTCGCAGGGGCGCGCGCCAGCGATCGCTCCTCGGAGCTCGCGAGGAGCAGCGGGCCTTCGGGATCCGCGGGCGCCTTCCACGCGCGAAGGCGCTGGGTGGCGCCGCTCCGGAGCGTGACGGTCACCTCGTAGAGCGGCTTTCCGGCCGGCGGCTGGCCGTCCTCGAAGGCGGTGGCGCGCAGGTCTCGGAGCGCGGCGAGGAGATCCTCGGCGCGGCGGGGGTCGGCGGGTTCGTGGATGGGGGCGGTGAGGCGCCAGGCGCCTTCGGCGCCTGGCGGCTGGGCGCCTGGCGGCTGGGGCTGGAGCGCCACCGCGCCCGCGGGCGAGATCACCTCGACGGCGGCGACGTCGGCGGGCTCGAAGCGCAGGAGCCGCCGCTCGCGGAGCTCGAAGGCGTTCTTCTCGAGGTCGATGCGCTGGCGGCCGTCGACGACGAGGACCTCGCCGCTCGCGGGCTGCACGAACATGGTGCCGTCGAAGCGGTTGTCGCCGCCGATGGCCACCGAGAGGGACTTCCCGCCCGCGAGGCCGATCTCGAAGCGCGCGGTGGGCGCGTCGAGGCCGTAGTCGGCGAGCACCGCGGCGGAGGCGCCGGCGGGCGCGCTCTGGGCCCGCCGCTCCAGCCCGGCGAGCCGGGAGAGGAGCCCCTCGACCTCCTTCGCGTCCGCGACCGCCTGCACGGGCGCGGTCATCCGCCACGCGCCGCCGGCCGGCTTCTCGAGGCGCACGTCCTCGCCCTTCGCCCGGACGCGCAGGCTCACCGCCTGGGCCGGCTCGAACGCGAGGAAGCGCTTCGCGCGGGCGGCGGCCTCCTTCTCGGCGGGCTCCCGCCGCGCGAAGAACCAGTAGCCGACGCCGCCCGCGGCGGCGGTGACCGCGACGAGGAGCAGCGTGGCGAGGGCGAGGCGCGAGCGGGCGTTCACGGGCGAGGGCTCCTGGCGCGGGCGGACGGCGGGGGCGGGTGCTCCTACCGCGAGCGGCGCAGCTGCCAGATCACGAGCCCGAGGCCGAGCAGCGCCACGGGCAGGGCGTCGAGGGTGACGAAGCGGACCGCGGCGAGCTGCCCCGGGGAGAGGACGAGCCGGGTGCCCTCGCGGCCCTTCGGCCGGATGACGATGCGGTCGGCCTGCTCGCCGAGCCACGCGACGCCGTTCAGGAAGAAGTCGAGGTTGCCGAGCACCTGGGCGTAGCGGTCGTCCATGAACTCCGAGTCACCGCAAGCGACGAGCCGCGCAGCGGCGCGTCCTCCGGAGGGCGATGGCCGCTCGGCGGCCATCGCGATGGGCAGCGGCCCGCTCTTCTCACCATCGCCGAGCTGGGCCTGCCCCGTCCTGTCGAGCCCCTCGAGGTCGGTCTCGCCCCACGCCTCGCGCGTCGAGAGGACGAGCGGCTGCGCGCGGGGCACGCCGGGCGCCGTGTTGAGCGCGACGAGCGACCGCGCGGTCGGGAAGACCACGTTGAGCTGCCCCATCCGCTCGGAGACGGGATGCCCCGGCGCCGGCACACCCACCGGGTTCGCCGGCGAGCCGCCGAAGAGCTGCGAGGCCTGGCCCGGGTCGAGGACGATGTCGTCGTCCGCCTCCACGCCGAACTCCGCGAGCAGGGGATCCAGCCCGGCGTCCACGCCCGGCTCGAGGTAGACGCCGAGCTTGCCGCCGCGGGCGGCGTACGCGAGGAGCGCCTGCCGCTCCGGGTCGAGCAGCTTCTTCCGCGGCCCGATCACCAGCACCGCGTTCGCGTCGGCGGGCACGTCCTTCCGCTCGAGGAGCGACAGCGGCTCCACCGTGAACCCGTCGCGGCGCATGCCCTCGACCGCGCCGGAGATCGCGCGGTCGCTCCCGGGCTTCAGCGCCGGCTCGCCGTGGCCCTGCAGCGCGTAGACCTTCTTCGCGGCGCCGCGGGTGAGCTCGACGAGCCCGTTCGTCAGCGCCTCCTCGGTGGGCGCGCCGACGCGGACCCTCCGCTCGCCCGCGACGAGCACGATGCGCGGGCCGCCGTCGGTGATCTCGTGGCGCTTCACGAGCTCGGGCGCGGTGTAGGGGTCGACCACCCGGAAGGCGAAGCGGCGCGAGAGGTCGGCGTACCGGCGGAGCAGCGTCCGGGCGGGCTCCACGTCCTGCTCGTCGGCGCGGTAGAAGGCGAGCGCCTCGACGTCGGTCGAGAGGCCGGCGAGCGTGCGGCGCGTGTCGTCGGAGAGCGTGAAGAGCCGGTCCTTCGTGAGGTCGAGCGTGACAGGGTGCGTGGTCGCGGCCCAGTTCACTCCGGCGAGCAGCGCCGCGAGCGCGAGGCCGGCCACCGTGGTGAAGCCGCCGAAGGTGGCGCCGCGGCCGGTGAAGAAGCGGCGGGCCCCGCCCGCGCCGGCGAGGGCGAGGGCGCCGCCGAGCGCGAGCGCGGCGAGGAGGAGCTTCCCGGCGAGGAGCCCGCCGCCGCCGAGGAGCCAGGTGACGGGGGCGCTCGCGGCGAGCAGCAGCCCGAGGGTGGCGAGGACGCGGGCGAGGGCGGTGCGGGACATGGCCGGTCTCCCCCTCAGGCCCAGCGGTGGGCCTCCACCGACCGCTCGGCGAGGAAGAGCGCGAGCGCGGTGAAGGACAGGTAGTAGGCGACGTCGGCGAGCGCGATGCGCCCCTCGAGGAAGCCGGAGAGGCGCTGCGAGGAGGAGAGGGCGGCGGCGAGCTCCCGGCCCGGCCCCTCGACGCCGATGGCGAAGAGCGAGACCGCCCAGAGCGCGAGGAGGAGGACCAGCGAGAGGAGCGACGAGACGATCACCGACTCGGTCACCGACGAGAAGAACAGCCCGACCGCGGTCGACATCATCCCGAGGAGCATGAGCCCGAGGAGCCCGGTGCCGACCGTCTGCCACTCGACGCCCGCGCCGCCGGAGGGGCCGCGCCCCGCGATCGCGAGGACGGCCGGGAAGACCGCGATCACGAGGAGGGCGGCGGCGACGACGGTCAGCACCGCGAGCCACTTCCCGAGCACGATCGAGGCCGGGCGCACCGGGGAGGTGAGGAGGAGCTCGAGCGTGCCGGTGCGCTTCTCCTCGGCCACGAGCCGCATCGTGAGGAACGGCGCGACGATGACGAGGAAGATGGCGACCGAGCCCATCGTCGGGACGACGACCCGGTCGGTGAGGTTGAGCTGGTCGGCGGCCTCGGGCGCGAAGGTCGCGGCGCGGAGCGCGAGGAACCGGAACGCGTCGAGCGCGCCGTTCGCGAACTGCGCGGCGAAGAACGCCACCACCGCGAGCATGACGTACGCGGTGGGGGTGGTGAAGTAGACCTCCAGTTCCTTCCTGGCAATCGCGAGCGTCGCGCGCATCGTTCACGCCCTCCGCTCTGCGGGTGAGGCGCCCGCGGAGCTTCGCTCCGCGGGCAGCAGCTTCGCGTAGATGTCCTCGAGGAAGGCGAGGTCGTCGAGCGTCACCGCCCGGCCGGGCAGGTGCTTCGCGATGAGCCCCTCGAGCGTGTCGAAGTCGACGAGCCGGCCGCGGTCGATGACGAGCACCTTGTGGCAGGCGAGCGCGACCTCCGAGAGGATGTGCGTCGAGAGGAGCACCGTGTGCTCGCCGGCGAGCCCCTTCACGAGCGCGCGGATCTCGCGGATCTGGAGCGGGTCGAGGCCGACGGTGGGCTCGTCGAGCACCAGCACCGGCGGATCGCCGAGGAGGGCCTGCGCGAGGCCGCAGCGCTGCCGGTAGCCCTTCGAGAGGTTCGCGATGGGCCGGCCCAGCACCGCCGTCAGGCCGGTGCGCTCCGCCACCCGCTCGACCTCGGCGGCGACGCCGCGGCGCGGGACCGCCTTCAGCTCGGCGCAGAAGCGCAGGTAGCTCCGCACCGAGAGGTCCGGGTAGACGGGCGGGGTCTCCGGCAGGTAGCCGACCCGGCGCTTCACCTCGAGCGGCTGCTCGAAGACGTCGAAGCCGGCCACGCGGGCCGTGCCGGCGCTCGCGGGCAGGTAGCCCGTCAGCATGCGCATCGTGGAGGACTTCCCGGCGCCGTTCGGGCCGAGGAAGCCGACGATCTCCCCCTTCGCGACGGCGAAGGAGAGCCGGTCGACCGCCACGACGTCGCGGTACCGGCGGGTGAGCTCCGTGGCCTCGATCATGGTCGGCCCAGAGCCTAGGAGCGCGCGGGGGACTGTCAAGGAGCGGGAGCTTGATGGGGGGACCCTCCGGGGAGAGACTCCTCCTTCGACTACGGCCCGCTGGCGCGGGCCTACGCTCAGGATGAGCGGAACGGGAGCTTCAGGTGTCGGTCGTCGTCCAGAAGTACGGCGGCTCGTCGGTCGCCGACGTCGAGAAGATCGGCCGGGTGGCCGACAAGGTCGCGGCCGCCCGGCGCGCCGGGCGGGACGTCTGCGTGGTGGTGAGCGCCATGGGCGACACCACCGACGAGCTGCTCCAGCTCGCGAAGAAGGTGTCGCCCGCGCCGCCCCGGCGCGAGCTCGACATGCTGCTGTCCGCGGGCGAGCGCATCTCGATGGCGCTCCTCTCGATGGCGCTGCAGGAGCGCGGCGTCGCCGCCATCAGCTTCACCGGCAGCCAGTCGGGCATCATCACCTCCGACGCCCACGCCGCCGCGCGCATCCTCGAGGTGCGGCCGTTCCGCGTGCAGGAGGAGCTCCTGCGCGGGAAGGTCGTCATCGTCGCCGGCTACCAGGGGGTCTCGACCAAGAAGGAGGTCACCACCCTCGGCCGCGGCGGCTCCGACACGACCGCCGTCGCGCTCGCGGCCGCGCTCGGCGGCGACTGCGAGATCTACTCCGACGTGGCGGGCGTGTTCACCGCCGACCCGCGCGTCGTCCCGGACGCCCGGCGGCTCGACGCGCTCTCCTACGACGAGATGCAGGAGCTCGCCGCCGCGGGCGCGAAGGTGCTGAACGCCCAGGCGGTCGAGTTCGCGAAGGAGCGCGGCATCGCCATCCACGCGCGCTCGACCTTCGGCGGCGCCGAGGAGACGGTCGTGAAGGGCGGCGCGTTCCCGGAGCGCATCGCCGGCGTCGCGACGCAGCGGGAGCTCGCGCTCGTCGAGCTGCCGCAGGCGGGGCTGGGCGAGGTGCTCGCGCTCCTCGAGCAGCGCGGGGCGATCGCGGCGGAGATCGCGAGCCCGGGCGCGCGGGCGGGGCTCGTGCTCCAGCTCGAGAACGTGCACGACTGGCCGCTCCTGAAGGGCGCGCTCCTCGCCATCCCCGGGGTCGCGGTCGAGGACGAGCGCATCGGCTCGGTGTCCGTCGTCGGCACCGGGCTCTCGGCGGGCCACCGCGTGCTCCGCGAGGTGACGGCGGTGCTCGAGGGGCTCGGCGCGCCGCCGCGCGCGGTCTTCACCTCCGCGCTGCGCGTGACGGCCTACGCGAAGGCCGCCGCGGTCGCGGACGCCGCGCGCGAGCTGCACCGGCGCCTCGCCTGACCGACCCGATGGGTGTGGACGGGACGGGACGTCCCCCGCACCCACGACGGCGGCGTGGAACCCAGGGGTCCGCGCGCACCGGCACGGAGCGTGACGCCGCCCCGCGCGAGGCGGGCGTAACTCCTGAGGCACCTGACCGCATGGCGCGCGGCGCATCGCGTGCAACGATCGGCGGGCATGCGCACCCCGATCCCCGTCGACACCGGCCACGCGTCGCCCGTCGTCATGGGCGAGGGCGGGCGCTCGGCGTGGTGGGCGTTCGCGCTGGCGCTGGCGATCCTCGCGGCGATCGCCGGCTGACTCACCGCCAGATCGACCCGGCGTCGCGCGTGTCCTTGCGGTGGTCGTGCTTCGGGTCGACCCGCACGAACGAGCACATCTCGTTGAGCCTGGAGTAGATGCGGTCGCCCACGCGCTGCGCGAGGGTGATGCTCTCGGCGTCGCGCTGGAAGTCGGCGGAGCGGGTGTTCGCGATGCGGCCCGGCTCCTCGGCGACGACGCGCGACTCGAGGAAGTAGTTCGTCGCGAAGAGCGTCGCGAGCCCGGAGTTGTAGCGGCGGCTGATGAGCTCGTCGAGCATCGACCGCTCCCAGTCGGTGCCGCGCTCCTTGCCGAGCTCGTCGATGGCGAGCACCGGCACCTTCGCGAGCGGCTCCAGGATCTCCATCTGGCTCCGGTTGGCGGCGAAGCCGGCCCGGATGTCGGAGAGGAGCAGCATGAACTCGACGTAGCGGCAGGGCACGCCCTTCTCGAGCGCGAGGTAGCGGAGCGTCGCGACGAGCAGGTGCGTCTTGCCGGCGCCGGGCGGGCCGAAGAGGAGGTAGCCCTTCGTCGCCGAGTCGCGCCGGAACTTCTTCGCGAAGTCCTGGGCGGCGTTGCGCGCGCGCTCGTGGTCGAGCGAGTAGACCTTGAAGCTCTCGAAGCTCGCCTTCGCGACCGCGGCCGGGATGCCGACCTGGTTGAAGCTGCGGATGCGCTCGTCGAGGTGGCGGCAGGCGCACGGCTGCGCGACCGTGGTGCCGCCGCTCGGGACGAGCACGTAGCCGCTCTCGCCGCAGCGCGGGCAGGCGGCCTGGCAGGTGCAGCGGCGCGCGCGGGCGTTCTGCCCGAGGACCTGGTCGACGAGGTAGCCCGAGCCGCCGCACTCGGCGCATGTGTCCGGGGTGGCCAAGGCGGCGGAGTCTACACGGATCCCCGGAGCGGGGTGAGCCCGGCCTCGAGGGCGAGGTCGAGCAGGTGGGCGCGCAGGGCTTCCTTGTGGGCAAGTCTGCTGGTTCCGCGTGGACGGCTCCCGCCGAGGAGGCGGACCCGCCGGCCGAGTCCGGCCCGCTCGGGCCGCGGCAGCCCCTGGAGCCAACCCGCGAGGAGCCGGCCGTCGGCCGCGGAGATGGCGGCGGCGACCCGCTCGAGCGGCGTGCCGGAGAAGGCCTCGGCGGTCTCGAGCGCGCGCCACGCGGCGCGGTAGGCGTCGCGGAGCGCCACGGGCGCGTCGCGCGAGGCGTCGGCGAGGCGCGCGCGCGCCGCCTCGAGCCGGCGCGCCGCGGCCTCGGCCTCGCCGGGCGGGCCGGGCTGGTCGCCCACGCGGCCGTGCCGGTACGTGCGCCACTCGTCCTCGACCGCGCCGCGCACCGCGCGCAGCGTCCGCGGCGGCCGGGCCTGGCCCTCCTCGGCGAGCCGCTCGAGGCCGTGGCGGATCCCGCGGCACACGATGGCCACCGGGATGCCGCGGCGCTCCCACTCGGCCACGAGCTCCTGATCGAGGGGGGACAGGAGGAGGCCCGAGCCGCGCAGCGCGAGGAAGTACTCGGCCACGACGAGCGTGTAGTCCAGGCTGTCCTGGGTCAGCTCCGACACGGCCCGAGCTTACCGGGCGGGTGTGACGCCCTTCGACAGGCTCAGGACAGGCTCAGCCCTTGATCGCGAGCGCGACCCGGTGCGCGTCGGCGGGCCGTGCGGCGGGGTCCTTCGCGAGGAGCGCCTCGGCGAGCTCGGCGAGCCCGCGGTCGACGCCGGGGTTGATCTCCCGGAGCGGCGCCGGGTGGCCGGTCAGGATCTCGCGCCAGAGCGTCACCGGATCGCGCGCGGGGCAGGGCGGCACGCCGCCGAGGAACTCGTAGAGGATGACGCCGAGGCTGTAGAGGTCGCTCGCCGGCCCGACCGGCCGCGCCTGCGCCTGCTCGGGCGACATGTAGCGGTAGGTGCCGACGATGCGGCCGGTCGCGGTGAGCGCCTCGTCGGCCTCGGCGGCCGCCTTCACGAGGCCGAAGTCCATGAGGCGCGCGCGGCGGAGGTCGTCCACCATCACGTTCGAGGGCTTGAGGTCGCGGTGCACGAGCCCGCGGCCGTGCACGTACGCGAGCGCCTCGGCGACCTGCGAGAGCGCGCCGCGCAGGCGCGCCACCCGCTCCGGCCGGTTGAGCGCGACGAGCGCCTCGGGGCCGGGCGGCGGGATGGGGTCGGTCGAGCCGTCGTCGGCGCCGGAGCGGCCGGCGCCGGGCCAGCGCTCCGGCTCGGTCTCGGGCTCGTCCATCATCGAGGCGAGCGCGCGGATGGCGGCGGCGCCGCTCGAGGGCTCCCAGCCGCCCTCGTCGGAGCCGAGCTCGAGCGGGGAGTCCTCCGCGGCGCGGGCGCCCGCGTCGATCTCGGCGGAGAGGTACGCGCGCAGGTCGAGCCCGAGCACGAGCTCCATCGCGAGGTACGAGTACCCCTCCGCCACCCCCGCGTCGTAGACCTTCACGACGTTCGGGTGGTCGAGCGTGCGGAGCACCTCGAACTCGCGGGCGAGGCGGCGGGCCGCGGTCGCGTCGACCGCGGGTGAAGGGCCGAGCACCTTCACCGCGGCGGCCCGGCCGTCGACGTGGTGGCGCCCCCGGTACACCGTGCCGATCCCGCCCCGCCCGAGGACGGACAGGATCTCGTAAGGGCCGATGTGACGGGGAGGCACGATCCGCAGCATAGGGGCCTCGAGAAGCCCACCGCAAACCTGCGGCCGCCGGCGGCCGGTCCCGCGCGGACCCCGGGGTCGTACGGACGGGGACCCCTGCGGCCTCCCGTGCTATAAGCCCGCGCGTGACCGGGGACGTGACCGTGGCGGAGCTCGAGGCGCGGGTGAAGGCGCGCCCGCTGCCCGCGCACGTCGCCATCATCATGGACGGGAACGGCCGCTGGGCCGAGGCGCGTGGGCTCCCCCGCGTGGCCGGCCACCGGGAGGGCGCCGAGGCCGTCCGCGCCGTCACCCGCACCGCCCGCCGCGTGGGGCTGAAGTGCCTCACGCTGTACGCCTTCAGCTCGGAGAACTGGGCCCGCCCGGAGGACGAGGTCGGCGCGCTCATGGAGCTCCTCGCCGACTTCCTCGAGTCCGAGCGGCCCGAGATGATGGAGAACGGCATCCGCCTCGAGGCCATCGGCGACCTCGGCCGGCTGCCCCCGCGCGTGCAGGCGAAGCTCGCCTCGGTGCGCGAGGAGACCGCGCGCAACACCGGCATGGTCCTCGACCTCGCGCTCTCCTACGGCGGGCAGCAGGAGATCGTGCACGCGGCGCGCAGGGCCGCCGCCGAGAAGGGCGCCGCCTTCGAGGCCGCCGACCTCGAGAAGCACCTGTGGACCGCCGCGCTGCCGCCGCTCGACCTCCTCGTGCGCACGAGCGGCGAGCGCCGCATCTCGAACTTCCTCCTCTGGCAGTGCGCCTACGCCGAGCTCCTCTTCTCCGAGGTGCTCTGGCCGGACTTCCGCGATCGCGAGCTCCTCCTCGCCGTGCAGGACTTCCAGGGCCGGCAGCGCCGCTTCGGCCTCACCACCGCCCAGGTCGCCGAGGGCAGGGGGCCGGGCTAGATGGCGCTCGACGCGTCCAACCGCCGGAACCTCGTCACCCGGATCGTGACGGCGCTCGTGCTGCTGCCGTCGGCGGTCTGGCTCACGTGGCTCGGCGGCACGGCCTTCGCGGTCCTCGCCGCCGTCGCCGCCGCGATCATGGCGGGCGAGCTCATCCTGATGTTCGGCCTCCGCGGCGCGCCGGTGGGCCTCGGGGCGGCGGTGGCCGGCGCGTTCCCCATCGCGACGCTCCTCGCGCCGCACGGGCAGCTCTTCCCCGGCTGGTTCCCGCTCGCGATCGCCTTCGCCACCATCGCGGTGATGGTGCTGTTCCTGTTCCGCGACGCGCCGCTCGAGGAGATCCCGCGCGGGATGGCCATCGTCGCCCTCTCCTGGCTGTACTGCGGGCTCCTGCTCACGCCGGTGGCCGGGCTGCGCGACCACCTCGCGCACGGCTTCGGCTGGGTGGTGCTGGCGTTCCTCGCGACCTGGGGCAACGACACCTTCGCGTACTTCGCGGGCCACCTCTTCGGGAAGCACAAGCTCGCGCCGCGCATCTCGCCCAAGAAGACCTGGGAGGGCTTCTTCGGCGGGGTCCTCGGCAGCCTCGTCGGCGTGTCGCTCGTCTGGTGGTTCCTCCTCGGCGACCAGCTCGGGTTCGGCGACGTCGCGGCCCTCGCGGCCGGCGCCTCGGTGTTCGGGCCCCTCGGGGACCTCTGCGAGTCGCTGCTGAAGCGCGCGGCCGGGGTGAAGGACTCCTCCCAGATCGTCCCCGGCCACGGCGGCCTGCTGGACCGGGTCGACGCGCTCCTCTTCGTGGGGCCCTGGGTCTACCTGTACGCGGTCTACCTGAGGTAGGCCCGGCCCGCCGGGGATGGCCTCGGCGCGGCGCCCGCGACCGTGCTAAGGATCCCGCGCGTGAAGCGGCTCGCGATCCTCGGCTCCACCGGCTCCATCGGCGTGCAGGCGCTCGACGTCGTGTCGCGCTGCCCCGACCGCTTCCAGGTCGTGACGCTCGCGGCCGGGAAGAACGTCGACCGCCTCGAGGCGCAGGTGCGGGCGTTCCGGCCGAAGGTGGTGGGCGTCGCCGACGAGGAGGCCGCGCGCGCGCTGCGCGGCCGGGTCCCGGCCGGCGTCGAGATCGTGCCGGGCGAGGCGGGCGCGGTCGCCGCGGCCCAGCACCCGGACGTCGACCTCGTGCTCGCCGCCATCTCGGGCGGCGCCGGCCTGCGCTCCACCGCCGCCGCCATCGAGGCGGGGAAGCCCGTCGGGCTCGCCAACAAGGAGTCGATGGTCCTCGCGGGCGAGCTCCTCATGGCGCGCGCCGCCGCGAAGGGGCTCCCGATCCTCCCGGTCGACTCGGAGCACTCCGCCATCCACCAGTCGCTCGTGGGGCACGACCGCGCCTTCGTGCGCCGGCTCATCCTCACCGCGTCGGGCGGGCCGCTCCGCACCATGCCCGCGGGCGAGCTCGCCGCGGTCACGCCGGCCCGCGCGCTCAAGCACCCGAACTGGTCGATGGGCGACAAGATCACCATCGACTCCGCCACGCTCATGAACAAGGGGCTCGAGGTCATCGAGGCCCGCTGGCTCTTCGGCGTCGAGCCGAGCCGCATCGACATCGTGGTGCACCCGGAGTCCATCGTGCACTCGATGGTCGAGTACGTGGACGGCTCGATGGTGGCCCAGCTCGGCGTCTCCGACATGCGCGGGCCGATCAGCTATGCGCTCGCGCACCCGGGCCGCGTGGCGCTCGATCTCAAGCCCCTCGACCTCGCGAAGCTCGGCCGGCTCACCTTCGAGACGCCCGATCCGGCGCGCTTCCCGGCGTTCACGCTCGCGTACCGCGCGCTCGAGCGCGGCGGCACCGCGCCGGCCGCGCTCTCGGGCGCCGACGAGGCGGCGGTGGCGGCGTTCCTCGCCGGGCGGTGCCGGTTCACCGACATCGCGGACGTGTGCGCCGCGGTGCTCGAGGCCCACCCCGTGGAGCCCGTCCGGTCGGTGGAGCAGGCCCTCGAGGCGAGCGAGTGGGGCCGCCGCGAGGCCGAGAAGCGGGTCTCCCGCGGGGTCTAGCCTCGGCCCCCGTCCCCCGTTCGCCCTGAGCCTGTCGAAGGGCGAACGTTCGAGCGCGGGGGCCCGGTCCGGGCTAACTTGTCGGGATGCCGGACGTCCTCGTGAAGGTCGCCTCCATCGTCGTCCTCCTGGGCGGCCTCATCTTCGTCCACGAGCTCGGGCACTTCCTCGTCGCGAAGCTGCTCCGCGTGAAGGTGGTGCGCTTCTCGATCGGGTTCGGGCCGCGGCTCTTCGGGTTCACCCGCGGGGAGACCGAGTACCGGATCGCGGCGCTCCCGCTCGGCGGCTACGTGAAGATGGCGGGCGACGACCCGACCGAGGAGGTCGCCCCGGAGGACGTGGGCCGCGGCTTCCTCGAGCAGGCCCCCTGGAAGCGGCTCGTCATCGCGCTCGCGGGGCCGGTCGCGAACCTCGTCTTCCCCGGCGTCATCTTCATCTCGCTCTTCCTCGCCCAGAACGGGAACCCCGTCCCCGCGCCGGTGGTGGGCACCGTGACCCCCGGCTCCCCCGCGGAGCAGGCCGGACTGCGGCCGGGCGACCGCATCCTCTCGGTGGCGCCCCCGGGCGGCGCGGCGGTGCCGGTCCGGTACCACGGCGACGTGCGCGAGCTCGTGTCGCCCCACCCGGGCGAGGCCCTCACGCTCCGGGTGGAGCGCGACGGCAAGGAGCTCCCGCCGCTCACGCTCGTGCCGGCGCCGATCGAGGACACGAGCCCCGTCGAGACCACCCGCCGCGGTGTCATCGGCATCGGCTTCATGTACACCGCCGCGGTCGTGGCGCCGCCCGCTCCCGGCGCGGCCGGGCCGCTCGAGGCGTTCGACGTCGTCACCCAGGCCGCCGGGAAGCCCATCCGGCACATGGCCGACCTCGATCGCGCGCTCGCGGACGCGGCGTGCCGGCCGCTCGACCTCCAGGTCCTGCGCGAGAAGCCGCTCCCCATGCCCGGCGCGGTGCTCGCCGACTTCGAGCCCGTGAAGCTCGCCGCGGTCCCGACCTGCGACGCCGCCGGGAAGCGCACGATCCTGCCCGCCGACGAGGAGGTCTCGACCTTCGTCGCCTCGGTCGTGCCGGGGAGCCCCGCCGAGAAGGCGGGCCTGCGCCGCGGCGACGCGCTCGTCTCGGTGAACGGCAAGCGGGTGCGGACGTTCCGCGAGGTGAACACGGTCGGCCGCGAGTTCCTGGCCGGCAAGCCCGTCGAGCTCGCGCTCCTCGACGGGCGGACCGTGTCGATCCTCCCGGCGACCGAGGGCTACGTCGACGAGCTCACGAAGGAGAAGAAGGAGCGGGTCGTCATCGGGTTCGGCCCCGACCGGCGCAACCCCGTCGACCCGAAGCAGCTCCTCGTGCCGGAGGTGAACCTCGTCCGGCCGCTCGGGGAGATCATGTCGCTCGCGACGAACCAGCTCACCGCGGTCGTCCGGCTCATGGTGCTCGGCATCGGCCGCATCTTCACCGGCGACATCTCGTTCAAGACGGTGGGCGGGCCGATCATGCTGTTCCAGATCGCGAGCGAGGCGGCCGAGGAGGGGCTCGGCGAGTTCCTGTTCCAGATGGCGCTCATCAGCGTGAACCTGGGGCTCATGAACCTCCTGCCGATCCCGGTGCTCGACGGCGGCCACATCACCCAGGCGCTCGTGGAGTCGATCACGCGCCGGCCGCTCTCGCTCCGGGCGCGCGAGGTCGCGAACGTGATCGGGCTCGTCCTGCTCGTCACGCTCATGATCTTCGTCTTCAAGAACGACATCGTGCGGCTGATCGGGTAAACCCGGGCCGCAGGCTGGTCCCTCATGTTGATCGCTTCCTTGGACACCGCCACCCTCGCGCTCTCCTGCGCGCTCGTGGAGCTCGCCCCGGGCGCGGAGCCCCGCGTCGTGCGCGCGCGCACCGAGCACGCGCCGGCGAAGCCCGGGCCGGGCCAGGTCGGCGGGCACGGGCACCGGCTGCCGGGCATCCTCACCGACCTCCTCGCGGAGGCGGGGCTCGGCCTGCCCGCGATCGAGGGCTACGCGATCGGTATCGGCCCCGGGTCGTTCACGGGCCTGCGCATCGGGCTCGCGACGTGGAAGGGGCTCGCGTACGCCGCGCGCCGGCCGCTCGCGGGCGCCTCCAGCCTCGCGGCGATGGCGCTCGCCGCCGCGCGGACCGCGCCGGCGGGCGCGCTCCTCGTGCCCGCGCTCGATGCGAAGAAGAACGAGGTCTACGCCGGGTTCTACCGGGCGGTCGCGGGGGGCGTGGAGGCGGCCGCGCCCGAGGCGGCGCTGCCGGCCGCGGCGCTCGCGGAGCGGCTCGCGAACGAGCCGGGCGCGGTCGTGTTCGGGCCGGGGCGGGAGGCCTACGCGGCCCCGCTCGAGCGGTTCGGGCGGCCGGGTGTGGAGGTCTCGCACCCCGGCGCGGTCGAGATCGCAGTGCTGGCGGCGCCGAGGCTCCTCGGGGTCCCGTTCGACCCGCAGGCGGTCTTCGCGCTCGAGCCGCACTACGTCCGCGCGAGCGAGGCGGAGCTCAAGTTCCCGCACGGCCTCGGGCCGGGGGCGGGGAAGTAGCGTGGCGGAACGCCGGTCCCCTCGCTAGCCTCCGGCCATGAACGTCTTCCTCACCGGCGCGACCGGGCTCATCGGGCGCCACCTCGCGGCCGCGCTCGTCGCGCGCGGCGACACCGTCACCGGGCTCTCCCGCAGCGCCGGCGGCGCGGCGAAGCTCGCGAAGGGGGTCTCGCTCGTCGTCGGCGATCCGTCCGTGCCGGGCGCCTGGCAGGACGCGCTCGCGAAGGCGGACGCCTGCGTGCACCTCGCGGGCGATCCCATCGTGGAGGGCCGCTGGACCGACGAGAAGAAGCGGCGCATCCGCGACAGCCGGGTGGTCTCGACCGGCCTCGTCGCGGCGACGATCGCGAAGGGCGGGCCGGGCGTGCTCGTCTCCGGGAGCGCGGTCGGGTGGTACGGGGACCGCGGCGACGAGGTGCTCGACGAGGGCGCGGCCGTGGGCACCGGGTTCCTGCCGGAGGTCTGCAAGGAATGGGAGGACGCCGCCGCTCCGGCCGCGGCCCGCGCGCGCACCGTGCTCCTGCGCACCGGCATCGTGCTCTCGCCGGAGGGTGGCGCGCTGCCGCCGCTCGTCCTGCCGTTCAAGCTCTTCGCCGGCGGGCCGCTCGGGAGCGGCCGGCACTGGCAGCCCTGGATCCACCTCGCCGACATGGTCCGGCTCGTCCTGTTCGCGCTCGACGACGCGCGCGTGCAGGGGCCGCTCAACTGCGCCGGCCCCGAGCCCGTGCAGAACAGGGAGCTCGCCCGCGCCATCGGCAGGGCGCTCAACCGGCCGAGCATCATGCCCGCGCCGGAGCTCGCCATCCGCGCGGCGCTCGGCGAGGCCGCCTCGGTCGTGCTCGCGAGCCAGCGGGTCGTGCCGAAGAAGGCCCTCGACCTCGGGTTCCGCTTCGAGTACCCCACGGTCGACGCCGCGCTCCGGGACCTGCTCGGGAGCCGCGCGGCGTAAGGACCGGAGCCTGCGCATGTCGAAGCCCCTCACCCTCGCGATCGCCGGCGCCACCGGCGAGGTCGGCAAGGCCGCGCTCGAGGCGCTCGACGCCCTGGAGCTTCCGCTCGCCGGGGTGCGCCTCCTCGCGTCGCCCCGCTCGGCGGGCCAGGAGCTCGAGGTCGGCGGCGAGCCCGTGAAGGTGGCGGCCCTCTCGGAGGGTGCGCTCCTCGGCTGCGACGTCGCCGTGCTCTGCACGCCCGCCGAGGTCTCGAAGGCCTGGGCGCCGAAGGCGCGCGCCGCCGGCTGCGCGGTCGTCGACGTCTCGTCCGCCTACCGCGCCGACGCGGCGGTGCCGCTCGTGGTCCCGGCCGTGAACGGCGACGCGCTCGCGTCGCTCGCCCGGCCCGCGATGGTGGCCACCCCGTCGCCGCTCGCGACCGCGCTCGCGCTCGTGCTCGCGCCGCTCGGGCGCGCGGTCCGCGCGGTCGTCGCGACGCACCTCGCGCCGGCGTCGGGCGAGGGCAGGGCGGGCGTCGCCGAGCTCGAGAAGCAGTCCCGCGACCTCCTCGCGCTGCGCGAGCCGGAGCCCGCCTCCCGCTTCCCGCACCGCCTCGCCTTCAACGCCGTTCCGCAGGCGGGCGCGCTCGACGCGGCCGGCGCGAGCGAGGCCGAGCGCGGCGCCGGGGCCGAGCTCCGGCGCGTGCTCGGCGTGCCGGACCTGCCGGTGCACGCGACGGTCGTGCGCGTGCCGGTCTTCTACGGCGACCTCGTGAGCGTGCACCTCGAGACCGACGGCTCGCTCGACGCGGCCGCGGTGCGCGAGAGGCTGCGCGCGGCGAAGGGCGTGAAGGTCGTCGACGACCCGGCCAGCTCGGTCTACCCGATGCCGATGCTCGCCTCGCAGGAGGACGCGGTGCTCGTGGGCCGCGTCCGCGCCGATCGGACCTCGATCGACCTCGTGGCCGTGCTCGAGGGGCCGCGCCGCGGCGCCGCGACCACCGCGCTCGAGGTGGCGCGCAGGCTCGCGGCCGGCTGACCGGCTGCCATTCTGGCAAAGGCGTCGGCTGGCGTGCCAGTTTGGCAGAGCCGGCCCGGAGGCCGACCGGGGAGTCTCGCGGGTTTGCCTTCCTTGCGATGCTGGCGTTCCGATTGCACAATCGCGCCGCCATGAACGTCCGCTCCCTGCTCGCCCTCGCCGGGGCCCTCGCGCTGCCCGCGGCCGGCCTCGCCGACACGCCCGGCCTGGGCCAGGTCGTCCCGGCCAACGGCGAGGACCAGTACTTCAACAAGGCCGAGTGCTCGAGCGCGACCGCGCAGATCGAGCTCTCCTGGCTGATGAGCACCGCCATCACGAGCGGCATCTACAGGATCTACGCGACGAACACCGCGCCGGTCACCTCGACCACCGGCGGCGTCACGCAGTGCGAGATCGCCGACAAGGCCTCCACGCCGCCCGTCTACGCCGGCCAGATCAGCCCGCCCGGTGACATCGTGGTCGGCCCGTCCGACGTCCAGATGACGAGGAAGGTGAACCTCGCGCTGCTCGCGAACGCCGCCACCGCGGACGCCACGGCGAACTGCGCGGTGGACAACACCATCGTCTACGTCTGCGTGCACTTCATCCGGTACATCACGCCGGGGGTCCCCGCCGACACCGTCACCGCCTCGGCGACCGGCAAGCTCATCCTCTCGACGGCGCAGCCCTCCGCGCCGCTCCGCCCCACCCTGAAGATCGGCGACGGGCGCCTCTACGTGAGCTGGACGGCGGGCGCCGCCGGGGCCGCGGTGGTCGACTACCTCGTGGAGGCGAAGCCCGTCACCGGGACGGCCGCCACGCGGACGAAGACCAGCACGGTGACCTCGGCGACGGTGGACGGCCTCGAGAACGACACCGAGTACGCCGTGACGGTGTACGCCCGCTCGGTCTCGGGCACGAAGAGCGACCCCAGCGACGCGGTGAACGGGATCCCGCGCCACGTGAAGGACTTCTGGGAGCTCTACCAGGACCAGGGCGGCCCGGAGACCGGCGGCTGCGGCGGGCCCGCCGGGCCCCTCGCCATGCTCGGCCTCGCCGGCCTCGCCGCGCTGGCGCGCGCCCGGAGGCGCTCGTGAAGCGCGCGCTCCTCGCCGCGCTCGCGGCCCTCGCCCTCGCCCCCGCCGCCGCCCGCCCCGAGTCCGGGCGCTGGGGCTCCTTCGAGTTCGGCGCGGGCCCGTACCGGCCCGACCTCGACGCCGCGCTCGCGCCCACGGGCAGCGACCCGGCCTACAAGCTCGTGTTCGGCACCTCGCGCCGCTGGGCGTTCCGGGCCGGGTTCGCGAAGACGCTCCTCACGAACGCCGGCACGCTCGAGGTGGGCCTTCGCTCCGGGTTCTTCCGCGCGAGCGGCAAGGGCATCGTCGCCGCGACGGGCGCGCCCTCGGGCGACACGACCGCGCTCTCGATCCTGCCCACCTCGCTCACGCTGACCTGGCGCGCGGACTTCATCCCGGAGCACCTGCCCATCCCGCTCGCGCCCTACGTGCGCGTCGCGGCCGAGCGCTACAACTGGTGGGTCACCGACGGCGGCGGCGGCATGGTGAAGCGGGGCGCCACGAACGGCTGGTCGGCGACCGCCGGCCTCGCGTTCTCGCTCAACGTCATCGACCCCACGCTCGCGCGCGAGATGGACCAGGACTCGGGCGTGAACACGACCTACCTGTACTTCGACGTGACGAAGGCGAAGATCGACGACCTCGGCTCGAAGACGAGCTGGGATCTCTCGCCGACGTCGCTCATGTGGTCGGCGGGCGTGCTCTTGTCGTTCTAGTCCGGAGGCTCGTCCTGGGCGGGCGCGGCGGGCGACGGCTCCGGCTGCGCCTCCGTCCCGCCTCCGCCCAGCCGGCGGTGCCCGAGCGACGGCAGCTCGAGCCGCGACCGCTCCAGCCGCGCGCGGCGGAACGGCGCCACCGCGACGCCCTCGCCGTCCGGGCAGCGCGCGAGCACCGTGCCCCACGGGTCCACGATCATCGCGTTCCCGAAGGTCCAGCGGTTGCCGTGGTGCTGGCCCACCTGCGCGGGCGCCATCACGTACGCGAGGTTCTCGATCGCGCGGGCGCGGAGCAGGACCTCCCAGTGGTCCTTCCCGGTGTAGAGCGTGAACGCGGCGGGCACCGTGAGGACGTCGGCGCCGAGCGACGAGAGCTCGCGGTACAGCTCCGGGAAGCGCACGTCGTAGCAGACCGAGAGCCCGATCGCGCCGAGCTCGGTGCGGGCCACCACCACCTCGTCGCCCGGCACCACCGTCGACGACTCCGCGTACCTCGCACCGTCCGGCACGTTCACGTCGAAGAGGTGGATCTTGCGGTAGCTCGCGACGATCGACCCGTCGTCGCCGATGAGGGCGCTCGTGTTGGCGGTCTTGCCGGGCACGTCCGTCGCCTCGGCGATCGAGCCCGCCACGACGAAGAGCCCGCGCCGCCGCGCCACCTCGCGCAGCGCCGAGAGCGTGGGGCCCTCGAGGGTCTCGGCGTTCTCGATGCGGTCCTGCTCCGGCCCCATGAACGAGAAGTTCTCGGGGAGCCCCACGAGCTTCGCGCCGAGGTCCGCCGCCTCCTCGACGTAGCCGATGGCCGCGTCCAGGTTGCGGGCGCGGTCGGCGGTGGAGTTCATCTGGACCACGCCCATCAGGTAGGTGTCGACGGCCATGTCAGTCCCCGGGCGTCCTCGCGCCTGACGAAGGATTCCCGATCGACGGCGCGTCGTCTACACTCCCGGACGTTCAGATGAGCCTCTACTACACGACCTTCGAGGCGGCCCAGGTCCTCGGCGTTTCCCTGCCCACCGTCGTCAACTGGATCAAGGCGCGCCGGATCAAGGCGCACCGCACCCCGGGAGGGCACCGCCGCATCGCGCGGGAGGACCTCGCCGGGTTCATGCTCCGGCAGGGCATCCCGCTGCCCGCCGAGCTGTCGGACGCCGTCCCGGCGCGCCGGAAGGTCCTCGTCATCGCCGAGGGCGGCCCGGCCCGGGAGGGGACCACCCGCCAGCTCGCCCAGGCCGGCTTCGCCGTCGAGCAGGTGTCGCCCGGCTTCGCCGCCGGTGCCGCCGCGGCGCGCTTCGGCCCCGAGGCCATCGTCCTGCACGCCGGGTCGCAGGACGGCGGCGACACGCTCCGCGGGTTGAAGAGCGACCGCGAGCTCGCGGCCGTACCCGTGGTCGCGCTGGGGCCGGAGGCGTGGGCGGAGGGCCTGCGCGCGGCCGGCGCCCGCCACCTCCCGGTGCCTCCCGCCCCGGGCGCCCTCGCCGAGGCGATCGACGCCGCGCTCGGGGCCCGGAAGGCCGACGGCAAGAAGCCGCGCGGCCGGCGCACCGGCGCCTGAGCGACGTCGATGCACGCCGCCCTGCTCCTCGCCGCGGCGCTCGCCTCGACCCCCGTGGCGGCGGCGCCCCGCGCCATCGCCCACTACCTCGAGGCCCGCCGGCTCCTGCGCGCCGGCGATCCCGAGAACGCCGCCGCCGAGCTGCGCCAGGCGATCGCCTTCGACGAGAAGAGCCCGGAGCTGCGGGTGACGCTCGCCCGGACCGAGCTCGAGCTCGGCCGGCTCGACGGCGCGGCGGGGGCCGCGCGCGCCGCGCTCGAGCTCGGGGCGTCCGGCGCGACCGCCGTGGAGGCGCAGGTGCTCGTCGCGCGCGTGCACCTCGCCCGCCGCGAGGGCGACGCCGCGCTCGCGGCCCTCGGGCGCGCCATCGCGCTCGCGGGCGCCGCGCCCGAGCCACCCGCCGAGCCCTGGCGGCTCCTCGCCGAGGTGCACGCCGGCGCCGGCCGGACCGAGGCCGCGGAGCGCGTGCTCGACGACCTCGCGCGCGCGCAGCCCGCCGACGCGGCGGCCGGCTACCGCGACCTCGGGCGCCGAGCCCTCGACGACGACGACCCCTCCACCGCCGAGCGCCACCTGCGCCGCGCCACCGCGCTCGACCCCGGCGACGTCGAGTCCTTCCGCCTGCTCGGCGCCGCCCGCGAGGCGCTGCGCCGCCCGCGCGAGGCGCGCGAGGCGCACCTCCAGGCGCTCCGGCTCGATCCCGACGACCCGGGCACGCTCATGTCGCTCGGCCGCCTCTCGCTCGCCGAGGGGGAGCCCGAGGCCGCCCGCGAGTGGTTCCGGCGGCTCGTCCGGATCGCGC
Organism: Anaeromyxobacter sp.; assembly: GCA_046351695.1. Classification (GTDB taxonomy): domain Bacteria; phylum Myxococcota; class Myxococcia; order Myxococcales; family Anaeromyxobacteraceae; genus Anaeromyxobacter. Next base: position 180,045 of record JAXLYA010000013.1, read on the forward strand.
CCGATCAGGCCGACGCGCACGTGCGGGTGGCCTTCGCCTGGCTGGGCGACGAGCGGGCGGCCGAGGCCCTCCTGGCCGCACGGAGCGGGCTCACGGAGGCCGGCCCCGACCCCCGCCTGCGCCTCGCGGAGGGGCTCGCGCTGCGGGCGCTGCGGCGCTTCCTCGAGGCCGCGAAGGCCCTCGAGCCGGTGCCCCCGGCGGCGGGCGAGATCTGGCTGCCCGCCCGGGTCGCGTACGGGGAGTGCCTCTCCCGGGCGGGGCGGCACGCCGAGGCGGAGCGGGCGTTCGTGGAGGCGCTCGCGCTGCGGCCCGGCGAGCTCCGGCTCGTCACGGCCCGCGCGCGCGCGCTCGTGCGCGCGGGGCGCGCCGGGGAGGCCGTCCAGGCGCTCCAGCCGTCGCTCGACGCCGCCGACCATCCGGAGCCGGTGGGGCTGCTCGAGGCCCACGCCGACGCGCTCGTGGAGGCGGACCGCGCGCCCGAGGCGCTCGAGCTCCTGCGCCGGGCGGTCGACGAGCGGCCGCGGGACGTCGAGCTCGCTTACGCCCTCGGCGCCACGCTCGAGCGCGCGGGCCAGCCGGAGGCGGCGCTCGCGCAGATGCGCGCGCTGCTCGTGCTCGACCCCGGCCACGCGGAGGCCCTGAACTTCTCCGCCTACGTGCTCTCGAACCTCACGACCGGCGCGCCCGACGCGAGGCGCGCCCGGCTCGAGGAGGCGGAGGCCCAGGCGCGCCGCGCGGCCGCGCTCGCGCCCCGGGCCGGTCACGTGCACGACACGCTGGGCTGGGTGCTGCACCGGCGCGGCGACGACGCGGGCGCGGAGCGCGCGCTCTCGACGGCCCTCGAGCTCGCGGGGCCGGACCCGACGGTGCTCGAGCACCTCGCCGACGTGCAGCGCGCGCTCGGCCGGACCTCGGACGCGATCGCCACCCTGCGCCGGGCCCTCGGCGAGCGCGGCGACGACGCCCCCCGCGAGGAGGCGCGGCGAAAGGCCTCGCTGGAGCGGAAGCTCCGGGAGCTCGGCGCCCCGGCCCGCCCGCCCGCGGCGGCCGAAGGACGTTCCTTGACACGCAGCGCAAGCGGTCGTTAGCGTCCGCGCCATGCCGGTCCCCCCGTTCCCGACCGAGTCCGAAGCCCGCCACGAGGAAGGCTTCATCAACTCGGCCGATCACCTGCGCCTGTACTGGCAGCGCTACACGCCGCCGGCGCCGCGCGCGACGGTGCTCGTCCTGCACGGGGGAGGCGACCACTCCGGCCGCTACCCGGGCATCACCACCGCACTCGTCCGCGCCGGCTTCGAGGCGGCCCTCGTCGACTTCCGCGGCCACGGCCAGTCCGACGGCCGCCGCTGGCACGTCGACGGGTTCGGCGACTACCTCGCCGACCTCGACGCGTTCGTGGCGAAGGTCCGGGCCGACGGGGCGAAGGGGAAGCTCTTCGCGGTGGCGCACAGCCAGGGTGCGCTCGTGACGGCGCTGTGGGCGCTCGGCCACCCCGGGGCGCTCGACGGGTACGTCCTCTCCTCACCCTACTTCCGGCTGGCCCTGAAGCCCCCGGTCGCCAAGGTCCTGGGGGCCAAGATCGCCGGCCGGATCGTGCCCTGGCTGCCGGTCAAGACCGGCCTCGACGTGAAGGACCTCACGAGCGACGAGGACCTGCAGCGCTGGACCGACCGGGATCCGCTGTACGGGCGTGCCACGACGCCGCGGTGGTTCGACGAGTCCAACCGGGCCCAGGTCGAGGTGCTGCGGCGCGCGGGGGAGTTCCAGGCGCCGCTGCTCGTGCTGGCCGCCGGGGCCGACCGCATCGCGGACGCCTCGGCGGCGCGGGCCTTCGTCGACGCGGCGCGCTCTCCCGACAAGCGCTTCGAGGTCTACGACGGGTTCCGGCACGAGATCTTCAACGAGCGGGAGCGGGACCGGCCGATCACGGAGGCGGTCGCCTGGCTCGCAGCCCACGTACCGTGAACCGGACTGTCCGCAAGGTTGACGCCTACCTGACGGGCCTTCTATCCTGCGGACCGTCTCTTCATCTTCACCCCGCCGACGTACCACTGCGCTCGAGGGCGTGAAGCTCCCCTGGAGGAAGTAATGGCTGGCATCGAGAAGGTTCCCACGCCGCGCAGCGGCGCCCAGACGGTCATCGGCTCGACGATCGTGATCGACGGGGAGATCTCGGGCGACGAGGACCTGGTCATCCAGGGCACCGTCAAGGGCCGCATCGGCCTGCGCGAGGGGCTCTACGTCGAGTCCTCCGGCGTCATCGAGGCCGACATCGAGACGGCCACCGTCGAGGTCAACGGGCAGGTGACGGGGAACATCGCCGCGAGCGACAAGGTCGAGCTGAAGGCGGACTGCAAGGTCGTCGGCGACATCCGCGCGCCGCGCATCCTCATCGCCGACGGCGCGCAGTTCAAGGGCAACGTCGACATGGACGTCAAGGAAGGCAAGGGGAAGTAAACCGTGGCCACGATCGACGGCAGCACCATCATCGGCGAGTCCATCCTCATCAGCGGCTCCCTCAACGGCGACGAGGACCTCACGGTCCGCGGCCGGGTCGAGGGCACGCTGTCCCTCACGAAGACCCTGGTCGTCGAGCCGACCGGCATCGTCAAGGCGGAGGTGCAGGTCAAGAACTGCATCATCGCCGGCGCGGTGGTCGGCAACGTCACGGCGACCGAGTCGGTCGAGATCACGAAGGACGGGCGGATGGTCGGCGACATCGCCGCGCCCCGCGTGATCATCGTCGACGGCGCGAGCTTCCGCGGCCGCATCGACATGGGCGAGGTCGACGTCGAGGGCGAGCGGCCCGCGCCGCGCGCCATCTCCCGTCCGTCCGCCCCGGCCCGCCCGGCCATGCGCCCGGCAGCGAAGCCGGCGGCCGCGCCGGAGAAGAAGGCCGAGGAGAAGGCCTCCGCGCCCAAGCTGACGGCACCCCCCGCCCCGGTCGCGATGGGGGCGGTGAAGCGCAAGGTCATCGTCAAGCGCAAGTAGTCCCGCCGCCCCGTCCCCGGGGCGTGTAGGATTGCCTCGTGGAGCTCGAGCCACGCACCGCGGCGCCCGCCCATGCGACGGGCGCCGTGCTGTTCGTGCCGCTTTCGTCGGTCTCCGACGACGGCACGCTCCGCCTGCGCGACGAGGGCGACGTGGCCCCGCTCGCGGCCTCCATCGCCCGGCTGGGCCAGCTCGTGCCGGTCGAGCTCCGGCCGCTGCCCGACGGCGACGGCGGACCGGTCCGCTACCAGATCGTCTCGGGCTTCCGCCGGGTCGCCGCGCTGAAGGTCCTGATGCGCGACCGGGTGCTGGCCCGGATCCATGCCCGGCTCGACGACGAGGACGCGTGGGCCATCGCGCTCGCGCACGCGCTCGTGGGCGAGCCGCTCCTCGCGAGCGAGCTCGAGGCCCTGAAGGACCGGGTGGCGGCGCTGCCGGCGGCGGTGTGGGCGGCCGAGGCCATCGACGAGGCGGTGCTCCGCGCGCCGGTGGAGCCGGCGCAGCGGGAGCGGTTCCAGGCGTGGCTCCAGGAGGCGCGGTCCCTCGTCTCCGCTGCCCCGCGGGGCGGGGCAGCTACGCTCGGGACGAACGGAGTCGAAGAGGACGGCACGGGCGAGGCGGAAGCCGCCGAGGCGGAGGCCGAGGCCGAGGGCGAGTCGGTCGAGATGACGCCCGAGGAGCTCGCCGAGGACCTCTCGACGCGCATGTGGGCGCTCAACCAGGACCTCGCGCTCGCGGCCGAGCACTGGGACGACATGTCCCGCGAGGCCCGCCGGCTCGTGCTCGAGCAGGCGCGCTGGGTGGCGGGGCTCGTGAAGCACCTGGAGGGTGGTCGATGACGGTGGAAGCGGATCGCGCAAGGCTCCTGGAGCTCCTCCGGACCCTCTCGTACGAGCGTCGCAAGGTCGTCCTCGCCTCCGGCAAGGAGAGCGACTTCTACATCGACTGCAAGCGCACCGCGCTCACCGCCGAGGGCCACGCGCTCGTCGGCCGGGTGCTGTGGGATCGCGTGAGGAAGCTCTCGCCCGCCGTGCGCGGCGTGGGCGGGCTGACGCTCGGGGCGGATCCCATCGCGAGCGCGGTCGCCATGGCGAGCTTCCTCGAGCGGGAGGCCCGCGGCGCGGGCGAGACCGTCGACGCGTTCATCGTGCGCAAGGAGCCGAAGGGCCACGGCACGGGCCAGTGGATCGAGGGCCGCAAGACCATCCCGGACGGCTCGCGGGTCGTCGTCATCGAGGACGTGGTCACGACCGGCGGCTCGGCGCTGAAGGCCATCGAGCGCTGCCGCGCGGAGGGCATCGTCCCGGTGCACTGCCTCGCGCTCGTCGACCGCCGCGAGGGCGGCCGCGAGGCGATCGAGGCGTCGGGCGTGACGCTGGACGCGATCTTCGCGCGCGAGGACTTCGTCTCATGAGGGCGACGGCTTTCCTGAGGACCCTCGCCGCCCTCGCGCTCGCGCTGACGGCCGCGTCCTGCGTGCTCATCCACCCGCGCCAGCCGAAGCCGAACCCGGACCAGGGCGACTGGGCCGAGGCCCGCGACGCCGCCATGCGCGGCGCGCAGCTCTACGACGGCATCGACCACCGCGCGAACGCGGTCGCCGTGCACCTGACCACCCGCGTCCGCGAGGCCCGCGCCGCCCGGCTCGCCGACTGGTACGCCTGGTCGCCCGCCGAGCTCGACGCCCGGCTCGCGCAGGAGCGCGCCGAGGCGGCCGCCGGCGAGGAGTTCGTGGTCGCGTTCTACACGGCCGACCTGAGGGCGAACGACCTCGACGCGAAGGAGTCGATCTGGCGGGTGGCGCTCGTCGTCGAGGGGATCAACTCGCTGCCCACGAAGATCGAGGGGATCACCGTCGACTGGACCGTGAAGCAGCTGTACCCGGTCTTCGGGCCGTTCGACCTCGTGTACCGGGTCCGGTTCCCGAAGATCGAGGGCGGGCTCGACAAGCGCCCCTACGTGCTCCGGCTCACGAGCGCGATGGGGGGCCTCGATCTCGACTTCGCGGGGCCGGCGAAGCTGCCGCGCGGGCTCGACAGCGTGCCGCCGGCGGCGCGCTAGCGGGACGACGCCCCCCAGGACGAGGTCAGTCCTCGATGTCCCCGCGCGCGAGCACGGTGTCGCGCAGCCAGCGCTCGTCGGCCTGGGGGTGGTCGAGGAGGTAGTGCAGGCCGCGGGACTCCTTGCGGCGGCGCGCCGACTCGACGATGAGCGTCGCGAGGTCGGCGAGGTTCCGGAGCTCCACGAGGTCGGCGGTCACCCGGTACTGCCAGTAGTAGTCGCGGATCTCGGCGCGGAGCACCCGCAGGCGCGTGCGCGCGCGCTCGAGCCGCTTCTCGGTCCGCACGATGCCGACGTAGTTCCACATCAGCCGGCGGACCTCCTCCCAGTTGTGCGTCACGACCACGCCCTCCTCGGGCGCGAGCGCGTCGCCGGGGTTCCAGTCCGGGATGGCCACCGCGGGGCCGGCGTCGGCGAGCGCGGCGCGGGCCGCGAGCGCCGCCCGGCGGCCGAACACGAGCCCCTCGAGGAGCGAGTTCGAGGCGAGGCGGTTCGCGCCGTGGAGGCCGGTGTTGGCGACCTCGCCGATGGCGAAGAGCCGGGGCAGGGTGGTGCGCCCCTCGAGGTCGGTGACGACGCCGCCGCACTGGTAGTGGGCCGCGGGCACGACCGGGATCGGCTGCACCGCCATGTCGATGCCGAACTCGCGGCACGTCGCGTAGATGTGCGGGAAGTGCTCGACGAGGAAGCCCTTCGGCTTGTGCGTCATGTCGAGGAACGCGCACTCGTCGCCGCGCCGCTTCATCTCGGCGTCGATGGAGCGGGCCACGACGTCGCGCGGCGCGAGCTCCTTGCGCGGGTCGTACCGCGACATGAACGCCTCGCCCGCGCCGTTGCGCAGGATGCCGCCCTCGCCGCGGAGCGCCTCCGAGACGAGGAAGCTCTTCGCCTGCGGGTGGAAGAGGCAGGTGGGGTGGAACTGGAAGAACTCGAGGTTCGCGACGGAGGCGCCCGCGCGGTACGCCATCGCGACGCCGTCGCCGGTCGCGACGTCCGGGTTCGTCGTGTACAGGTAGACCTTGCCCGAGCCGCCGGTGGCGAGCACGGTGACACCGGCCGATATCGCGGCGATCTCCCCGCTCGCCCGGTCGAGGACGTAGGCGCCGAGCGCCCGGTTGGGGCCGCCGAGGCCGACCTTCGCCGAGGTGACGAGGTCGACCACCACCTGGTCCTCCTCGATGCGGATGCCGCGCGCGAGGCAGGCGTTGATGAGGACCCGCTCGATCTCGCGGCCGGTGGTGTCCTTCGCGTGCGCCACGCGGCGCCGGGAGTGGCCGCCCTCGCGGGTCAGGTGCAGGTGATCCCCGGAATCACGGTCGAACTCGGCCCCCAGGGAGAGCAGCCAGCGGATGCGATCCGGGCCCTCCCGCACGGTCGCCTCGACCGCCTCGCGCTTGCACAGGCCCGCCCCGGCGACGAGCGTGTCCTGCACGTGGAGCTCGAAGTCGTCGTCGGCGCCGAGGACGGAGGCGACCCCGCCCTGGGCGTACTGGGTGGAGCTCTCCCAGCGCTGGCGCTTCGTGACGACCAGGACCGAGCCGTGACCGGCTGCCTCGAGGGCGAACGTGAGCCCGGCGACTCCGCTTCCGAGGACGAGGAAGTCGACGTGCTCCCTGCGGGAGACCGCGTTCATGTAGGTGCGAACCTTAGCGGAACGGGCGGGGTGTGAGGGGGGGAATAAACTTGGCCGCCCGAGCGTGCTCCTGCTAGCTTTTCCCGGGAGATGAAGCGCCCTTACGTGTTCCTCGCCGGCCTCCTCGCGGGGCTCCTCGCCGCGCCGGCGGCGCGGGCGGGCGAGATCTACACGTACACGGACGCGGACGGCGTCATCCACTTCACGAACGCGCCGACCGACCGCCGCTGGCGGAAGGTGAAGGCGCGCGGCGGCACGAGCCTCTACCGGTCGGATCCCTCGAGCGCGACGCCGCGGAAGCCCCGCTCCGCCTCGTACGACCGGTTCCGCGAGACGGTCCGCGCGGCCGCCGAGGAGTACAAGCTCCCCGAGGCGCTCCTCCTCGCGGTCATGGCGGTCGAGTCGAACTTCGACCACCAGGCCGTCTCCGAGAAGGGCGCGATGGGGCTCATGCAGCTCATGCCCGGCACGGCGAACGACATGTACGTCGCCGACGCCTGGGATCCGCACCAGAACATCAAGGGCGGCGCGCGCTACCTGCGCACGCTCGCCAACCAGTACCAGGGCGACGTCATCCTCACGCTCGCGGCGTACAACGCGGGCCCCGAGGCCGTCCGCCGCGCGGGCAACCGCGTCCCCGGCATCCCGGAGACGCAGGAGTACGTCCGCAAGGTGGTCGCGCTGTACGAGTCCTTCAAGGCGGGGAACTGAGCCGTGGCCACGCAACCGCGGGCGGACGAGATCGAGGGGCAGGACGAGGAGTTCCTGTTCCACCTGAACCGGGGCTCGGAGGTGCTCGCGCGCGGCGACGCCGAGGCCGCGCGCACCTCGCTCGAGCGGGCGCTCGAGCTGAGGCCGAAGGACTCGAAGGTCCTCGGGCTCCTCGGGCAGGCCTACTACAAGCTCGCGCGCTACGACGAGGCCGGGAAGGTCTGGCAGAAGCTCGTCGACGACAACCCGGTGGAGCCGAGCGCGCGGGTGAACCTCGGCCTCGCGCGGCTCAAGGGCAAGAAGTACCCGGACGCGGTGAAGCAGCTCGAGATCGCGCTCGACCTCAACCCGGAGCACAAGAAGGCGATGGGCTACCTCGGCCTCGCGCTCCTCGAGAGCGGCGAGCCGGCCCGGGCGAAGGAGTGGTTCAAGAAGGCGGGCTCGGACCAGATGGTCGCCCGCTGCGACGAGGTGATCGCCGGCAAGGCCTCCGCGCCGCTCAAGGAGGCCGAGGCGCCCGCGCCGGAGGTCATGCCGGTCGCCGCCGCGAAGCCGCCCGCGCCGCCGCCTCCGCCGCCGCGCCCCGCCGTCGAGGCGGGCGTGCTCGCGACCTGGGCCGCCGGCCGGGTCATCTCCGCCGCCGCGAACGCGCAGACCTTCGTGCTCATGGGCGAGGTGCTCGCCGTGACCGTGAAGGGCGAGGTGCGGATCCGCCTCGACGGGCTCTTCGCGACGCGCGGGAAGCTCACGCTCTCCGGCGAGGTGAAGCGCTTCCGCGGCCGCCCCACCGAGAAGCCGTTCGGCGAGGGCGCCTGGCGGATGCACCTCGCGAGCGGGGAGGGCACGCTGCTCGTGCGCTCCCCGGGCCGGAAGTTCACCGTGCTCGACCTCGGCAGCGAGGCCGCCTACTTCCGCGAGGAGGTCCTGTTCGGTTTCGAGGACGCGCTCGCGTTCGAGAACGGCCGGGTGCCCTCCAGCATCGCGGTCGACCTCAACCTCGTGCACCTGCGCGGCAACGGGAACTTCCTGCTCGCGACCGGCGGCAACCCGGTCGCCATCGACGTCACGGTCGACGCGCCGCTGAAGCTCCCGCTCGAGGCGCTCGTGGGCTGGGTGGGCGGCCTCACGCCCAAGGTGTCGCTCCTCTCCGAGGAGGATCCCACCACCGCCGCCGTCGAGCTGACCGGCGAGGGCCGCGTGCTCGCCGATCCCGGCGCGGGCTGGGGCGATCTGCCGTGAGCGCGGGCGAGCGCCGCCTCGGCAAGGATCTCCTGAACCTGCCGAACGCGATCACGCTCACGCGCATCGCGATGATCCCGGTGTTCCTCTGGTTCACCTACCACGAGTCGCGCGTCGACTCGTTCATCGCCTGCCTCGTCTACGCCGTGACCGGCGCGACCGACTTCCTCGACGGCTGGATCGCGCGGCGGAAGGGGCTCGTCACCCTGATCGGCAAGTTCCTCGACCCGCTCGCCGACAAGCTCGTGGTGATGGCGGCGCTCGTGATGCTCGTGCACCTCGGCCGCGTCGGCGCCTGGGTGGTGATCCTCATCATGGCCCGCGAGTTCATCATCACCGGCCTGCGCACCATCGCCATCGGCGAGGGCATCGTCATCGCCGCAGGGCAGGAGGGGAAGTACAAGACCGCCTTCCAGCTCGCCGGGATCACGTTCCTGCTCCTCAACTACACCTACCCGGTGGACTGGGTGGTCGTGTCCTTCGATCTCGACGCCAACAAGGTCGGCGCCTGGCTCCTGTACATCTCGCTCGTGTTCTCGCTCGTGAGCGCGGTCGTCTACATCCGCGACTTCATCCGCGCGGCGTACGCCAGGCCGGCGGCGTAGGGCGCCGGCCTCCGGCGCCATGTCTCGAGGACGGGCCGGACACTCGCTCCGTCAGCCCCGAGCGTAGGGGCCGCAGAGCGGCCCCGGAGACGAGGGGCGCTACCGGATCACCCCGTCCACCGCCCGGAGCACCACCTCGGCCGGCGCATCGCCGCGCACCTCCGCGGCCGCGAAGGTCGGCAGCCGGTGGCCCCAGCGCGCCGAGTCCCCGCGGAAGAACACGCCCACCGTCCGCGCCCCCACCGCCATCGCGAGGTGCATCGGGCCCGAGTTGTTCGACACCACGAGCCGCGCTCGCCGCATGAGCGCCGCGAGCAAGGGCAGCGACGTCGGCGGCGCGAACACGGCGCCGGAGCCCTCCGCGATGGCCTTCGCGAGGACCTCCTCGCCGGGCCCCCAGACGACGAGCGGCGCGAGCCCGCGGGCGATGAGCCCCTTGCAGACCTCGGCGTAGTGCTCCGGCGGCCAGCGCCGGTCGGAGAGGCGCGCGCCGGGGTTCACGACCGCGAGCGGCTTCCCGGCCAGGCCGGTGCTCGCGAGCAGTGCGTCCGCCTCCGCCAGCGCGTCCACGCCGAGCGACGTCTCGAGCTCGAGCCCGCGCGCCGGCAGCCCGAGCGCCTGGAGGAGCTCGAGCTTCGCCGGGACCTCGCTCGGCTCCGCGGGGTCGTGCTTCACCGCGTGCGAGAGGAACCGCGCCGCGTCGCCGCGGTCGTGCCCGACGATCGGCGCCCTGCCCGCGATGAGCCGCGCGACGAGCGAGCCCGTCAGCGAGTAGGCCGACCAGTGGTTCGCCTCGACGACGAGGTCGTACCGCTCGCGCCGGAGGCCGCGCAGGAGCCCGACGAACCGGAGCGGCGCCTTGAAGGCGTCGCGCTTCTGCCAGAGCACGAACCGGTCGACGTGCGGCGAGCCCGCGAGCCGGCCCTGCTTCGGCGCGAGCAGGTGCAGCTCGGCGCCCGGGAGGCCCAGCTTCAGCGCCCGGAGGAGCGGCGTCGTGAGGAGCTGGTTCCCGACGCGCTCGTCGAGCCGCACCACGAGCACCTTGCGGAGCTGGCCCAGCGCCGGCAGCGCCGCCCGGGGCCGCGGGAAGAGCAAGTTCGCGAGCCCGAGCGCGAGCGCCCGGCCGATGGCGCGGAAGAAGTTCGCGATCGGCCCGCGCTGCACGCCCCCGCCGAGCTTCTTCGCCGCGGCGACCTGCTCGGCGCGGGTGGGCGAACCCGGGGTCTGGGGCGTCTCCTCGGCCATCGGGCCGGGGAGAATACCCCGGTTCCGCCGGGGGTTCGGAGGCGTCATCCGATGCTTGACACCCCCCGGCAGGCACCTCTATAACGGCGCCCCTGCAAGCGGTTCGCAGACAGGTTTCGCGGGAATAGCTCAGTGGTAGAGCATCGCCTTGCCAAGGCGAGGGTCGAGGGTTCAAATCCCTTTTCCCGCTCCATCTAAGGCCCCGAGAAATCGGGGCCTTTTTCTTTAGCTCTCCGCCGTCTCCCGTATGTCTCCCAACTTTTCGGTCCGGTCGAGCAGCCGGACCGCCTCGCGCTTCACGTCCGGCGTGAGGTGCGAGTAGCGCAGCGTCATCTCGATGCTCTCGTGGCCGAGCAGCTCCTGGACGGCCCGCAGCGACGCGCCCCGCATCACGAGCTGGGAGGCGAACGAGTGCCGCAGCCCATGGGTCGTGATGCGCTTCGCGAGGCCACTCCGGCGGCACGTCGATGGGACGACGTCCTTCACGATCGAGTGGCTGAGCCGCGCGCCCGTGGCGTCGCAGAACACGTAGGGCCCGCGCAGGTGACGGTGGGCCTTCAGTGCCGCGAGCGCCTCGGCCGAGAGCGGGACCTTGCGGTTGCGTCCGCCCTTCGGTGAGCCCTCGAGGTTCCGCCAGAGGGTCCGGCGGACGATGAGGTGGCCGGCGACGAGGTCGATGTCCTGCCACTTCAAGGCGAGGAGCTCGCCCACGCGCAGCCCGGTCTTGAGGGCCGTCGTGAGGAACACCTTCCACTCGGGCGCGGCGGCCGCGAGGAAGCGGTCGGTCTCCTCGAACGTGAGGTACTCGTCCTCGGAGACGTACTCGTGCCGGAGCTTGAACCCGCGGATGCGGGGCGCCCGGTCGAGGACCTCGTACTCCGCGGCCAGGTTCACGAGCTTCCGGAGCGCGGTGAGGTGGTTGTTGATGGACTTCTTGTCGAGCCCCTCGGCGAGCTTCTTCGCCTTGTAGGCCTCGATCTCGGCGGGGCCGAGGGCGTCCAGCTTCATCTTCCCGAAGTGCGGGGAGAGGTGGACGCGGAACATCCACTGCTTCGCGTAGAGGGTGCTCGGCTTGTTGTTCGTCTCGGAGTACGTCATGAACTGCGGTCTAAACTCCTCGACGGACGGGACCTCCTTCTTCGCGACGGTCGCGGGCGCAACGCTCGAGCGGATGGCGAACGCCGCCCGCTCCTCCGCGTACCGCAGCGTGTTGGCCTTGCCGTTCACGGGCGACTTCTTGCGCTCCTCGAAGAGCGCCCCGTTCGGCAGCAAGAGCTTGATGTGGAACTCCCAGCCGTCCGTCCTGCGCGCGCAGGAGGGCCCGCAGTTGCGCTTCGGGCACCCCTCGACGTGCGCGATCGACGTCACGAACGGCCTCACGTAGATGGCCATCACCGACTCCGTGTCGGCGACGGCCCACGCCCTTCCGAGACGAAGCCTAGCAGGTCGGCCCGACGGAACCGGAGCGACTTGCCCACGTAGAACTTGCCGGGGAGCTGCCCGCGATCGGCGCGGTGGTAGACGGCCTTCACGGAGAGGCCGAGCAGCTCCGCGACCTGCTTCACCGTGAGCGCTACCTGCATCGCCGGCAGCGTGGCGCGCGCGGGCGGGGCGGCGATACGGGCGCCGTCCTCCCAGCGCCGGCGCGGCGCGGTCCGGCGATCCGCACGGACCTCCTCAGGAGCCAGCTTCTCGGTGCCGTCCATGTTGGCGGCGCCTCGCCGGCTACCGTGCCGGTTTCGGCGGTGGCGCGCCGGGGCGCCGCTCGAAGCCCGGGCCCTTCTCGAGGACCTCGTGGTAGCGGGCCATGAGGACGCGCTGCAGGTAGCGGCGGCGGTCCACGCCGAGCGCGGCCTCGTCGGCCTCCAGACGCTCGCAGACGGGGTCCTGGGGCAGCCCGTACCAGGTCCAGAAGTCGTGGGCGATTGTGACCCTGAGCTCGTTCATGGACCAGCCGCGCCGCTTGGCCTCGTCGAAGAGCCAGTGGCCGAGGTCGCTCGGGAAGCGGAGCGTGACGACGGTCTTCTCGGTGGTCGGGGTGCCGGAGCGGGCGGGCAGGTCTGGGAAGGGGCGGGTAGGCATATGTAGGCCGTTCAACTACACGACAACCAGTTAACGTGCAACAGGAATGTTGCAGGCGGCTGGAGCCCCGGGCTCATCTCGCGCGAGTGGTCGCAGGCGACAAACTCGGGAGCGGCTGCGCGGCGGCCTGCCGCGGGTACGCGGGAAGTGGAACGTGCAGCGGGGATGCAACCAGGATGCGGGGGCGAGCCTGATAACCTACGCTCATGGTCAACCGGCGAGCCGCGAATCTTGTCCTGAGTGCGGAGCGCGCGGGGCGAGGCCTGTCAGGCGAGAAGCGCTGGTACTTCCAGAGGTGGCTGGCGGAGGCCGCCGACGGTGCGGGTCTGGCCGCAATCGCGGTCCGCGCTGCCGCGGACGTCGAGCGGTCAATGCCCGCCGAAGGCGACGACCACGACATCGCGGTTCGGTGCGCTCACGTCGCGGAGTTGTGGGCGCGGGTGGGCCGCGAGCAAGGTTACCGGCGGTGCCTCGCGCGAGCGTGGGAGCACGCTCTCGCGCTCGAGCCCGGGTTCTGGCGCCGCATGGCGGTGGAATCCTGCAACCACGCGGCGGCCATGGCGGGTCAATGGGCCGATGTGCGGCTCGAGCAGTCGGCGCCCGCGCCGTCCCCTGGGGTCCACTACACCTACGCGTGGTCGAGGCTCCGCGCCGGTGACCGCGCCGGCTTCGAACGCGCCTTCGACGACGCGCTCCGGGCAGAGCGAGCGTATGGGCGAGCGATGAAAGGCGTGAAGCCCCATCCACCAGACTACGACGACCCGAGGCTCGAGCTCCGGTTCGCGCGGAAGACGCGGGTCGACCTGCTCGTTCGCCTCGGTCGTCTCGAAGAGGCCGGACGGCTAATCGTGAGTCTCGACCCCGGCGATGCGAAGCAGATGGAGCTGACGCTCGCCGGCGTCCACGGTGATCGTCACGAGCTCGGCCCGACTCGGCGCTGGATCCGGCGGGCGGTGAGGCGCATCGTGCCGCCGCCTCTCGCCATGGAGCCGACAGGCGAGCTTCGAGACTA
>JAXLYA010000014.1:0-184416 GCA_046351695.1 Anaeromyxobacter sp.
GCGTTGACGAACCCCGCCTCGATGGCGCTCGCGACCTGCGGGTACCTGTGGACGAGCTTCATCGCCGCCAGCCGGCGGTACGCGGTCCCCTCGGCGAGGTGGAGCACGCGGACCAGGTACTCGAACGTGGAGGGGCAGCCGTAAGCCGCGTACCCCATCTCCCGATCGAAGACGAAGAGCTGGCGCAGGAACTCGACGAGCCCCTGACGCTCCTTGTGGAGGAGGGCCTGGAGCGCCTCGTCGATGGACTGGATCAGGCCGAGCTTCATGATTCACCTCGCAAGAAGGGACATGAACGCATGTCCAGTATAACACGCGAAGTGAAGCCGCCCATGGGTGCCCATGGTCCCTGATGGGTTCACGAATGGTGATCGGTGCGGCCTCGCGGCCGCCCCGCCGCCCTACACCCCCATCGCCCTCGCGAGCCGCGCCACCCCCTCCTCGATCCTCGCGACCGTCGAGTTCGTGAAGTTGAGCCGCAGCGTCGACTTCCCCTCGCCCTCCGGGTGGAACTCGCCGCCGGGCACGAACGCGAGGCCCTGCTCGAGCGCCTTCGCGAGCACCTCCGCCGCGTCCTCGCCGCCCGTCAGCCGCGCCCAAAGGAACATGCCGCCGCCGGGGCGGTTCCACGCGAGCCTCCCGCCGAGCCGCGAGGACAGCGTGCGGTCGAGCGCGTCCCGCCGCTCCCGGTACGCGGCCCGCAGGCCGGACACGTGCGCCTCGAAGCCGGGGTGCCCGAGCAAGTCGAACACGAGGTGCTGCCCGAGCGAGTTCGTCTGCAGGTCCGTCGCCTGCTTCGCGAGCACGCACCGGCGCACGAGGCCCGGCGCGCCGAGCAGGAACCCGATCCGCAGGCCCGGCGTCGCGATCTTCGAGAAGCTCCCCAGGTACACCGACCGCGCCGGGTCGTGCCCGAGCGTCACCGGCGCCGGCGGCGCCGCGTCGAACCAGATCTCGCGATACGGGTCGTCCTCGACGACGAGCGTCGGCGAGCCCTGGAGCACGCGCCGCACCTCCGCCCTCCGCTGTTCCGGGTAGCAGGCGCCGGACGGGTTCTGGAACGTCGGCGTGAGGTACAGGAGCTTCGGCCGGCGCCGGAGCGCGGCGGCGAGCGCGTCGGGCAGGACGCCGTCGGCGTCGCACGCGAGGAACGTCACCTTCGCCCCGAAGAACCGGAACACCTGCAGCGCGCCGAGGTACGCCGGCGTCTCGACGAGCACCTCGTCGCCGGGGTCGACGAGCAGCTTCGCGAGGAGGTCGAGCCCCTGCTGCGAGCCCTGCGTGACGAGCACGCCATCCTGGCCGAACGTGCCCGCCGGGAACGGCACGCGCGCGAGGATGCGCTCGCGCAGCCCCGCGTGGCCCTCGGTCTCCGCGTACTGCAGCGCCGCGCCCGCGCGCGACGAGGTCAGGAGGGTCTGCGCGAGCCCCGCGAGGACCTCGGAGGGGAACAGCTCGGGCGCCGGCAGCCCGCCGGCGAAGGAGATGACGTCGGGCCGTGCGGTGACACGCAGGATCTCGCGGATGGCGCTGCTCTTCAGGGACGCGACCCGGCCGGACCAGGGGAGCTCTTCGGTGGACATGGCGCCGCAGCCTACCGCGACCCGCCCCGCGGAGCCCGCCTCCCAGGAGGAGCCGCCGCCCGCCCGCTCGCTGCACCCGTGGGCCCACCGGCTGCCATCTCTGCACGGTGCGTCCGGTCCGCCGTATGTTACCGAGCGTGGAGGTGCTCCCCGTGAAAGCGCTCCTGCGCGCTGCCCTCACCGCAGCCGCGGTCCTCGCCATCGCGTTCGCCCCGCGCGCTCCCCTCGCCGCGGAGCCCGCTCCGCAGCCCAGGCCCGCGCTCGAGGACCCGTTCACCGAGCGCGGCGTCGCCGGGAGCGAGCTCCTCCTGCGCCGCGGCCCGGACGCGCTCGCCGAGGTGATGCTCGTGGTGCCGGCCGGGACGCTGCTCGCCGTCTCGCCGGAGCCCGTGCGCGGCCACCTGCGCGTGCGGCTCGCGGACGCGACGAGCGGCTGGGCGGACCGCGCCGCCGTGCGGATGGCGGCCGACGCGGAAGCCGCCTGGACCGCGGACTCGCCGGTCGAGGCTCCGCGGGTGGTCTCGCCGGGCACCGTGGGATTGCCCGTCCCGCTCGGCGGCCGGCTCCCGCGGCGGCACGACGGGCTGCTCGTGCGCGTGGAGTTCGGCGCCTCCTGGCTGAGCTCCGACGCCAGCATCGCGAGGGGGACCGGGCCGTTTCCGTTGGGCGCGACGGTGACCGGGCACTCCGTCGCGGGCGCGGTCACGGTGGGCGCCGCGGTTCGCGAGAACCTCGCGCTCGGGATCCAGGCGTGGGGCGCCACCGGGGTGGGCCTCCGGAACGGAGGCTGGTCTCGCGACTACCTCGGCCTGGACCACCCCGTCCTCCCACCGGACCGGATCGCCCGTCTCGCGACCGCGGCCGCCGGACCGGCCGTCGCGGTGTACGCGATGCCCTCGAACGTCCACGCGACCGCGGCGGTGGGCGCGGCGTGGATCCGCCCGGTGACCCACCCGCCGTACGTCGACTACCCGTTCCAGGGCACGGCCCCGTCGCAGTACCTCGGCGCACCCTACGACCCCGGTCTCGGCCTCGCCGCGCGCCTCGCGGTCGGCAAGGAGTGGTGGCTGCGCAGCGGCGACGCCGGCGTCGGCGTCTCGGCCTCCTACGCGTGGAGCTGGAACCCCGATCATCGCTGGCACGGCGACGGCTGGCGCACCTCGGTGGTGACCTTCGGGCTCAGCGCGACCTGGAACTGAGCGGCCGCGCGGGTCGGAACCTGTCCGGCGCGCCACGGCGGCGCTAGCATCCGGGGCGGATGCTCCCCGCCCTCGCCCTCGCCGCCGTGCTCGCCGCGCCCTCCGAGGCCGGCCCCGCCGCCTCCCCCTGGTCGCTCGCGCTCGGCGCGGGCACCGACTTCCCGGTCTCCGTCGCCGTCCGCGGGGAGCTCGAGGGGCCCTGGCGGCTCCGGCTCACGAGCTCGATCGGCATCCTCCCCGGCGCCTACGTCGACGCCATCAACTGGACCGTCGTGAAGCTCGGCGGCTACGACGCCGACACCGCGCGCCTCGTGAAGAGCTCGCTCCAGCGCTCGCTCATCTGGCGCACGCACGCGGGCGCGCGGCTCTGGCGCGGGCTGTACGCGGAGGCCGGCTACGGGCTCGTCACCCTCGGCGGCGCCGGGACCGGCGGCGACCTCCTCGCGGCCGTCACCGGCCGCACGCTGCCGGTGGGGGTCGGCGAGCGGACGTGGACGATCGACGCGACGCTGCAGATGCTCGACGTCGAGGTCGGCTGGCAACAGGAGCTGCCGTGGTGGGGGCTGCGCCTGCGGGCCTCGCTCGGGGGCGCGTTCACGCTCGCCTCGCACACGCGGATCTCGCCGTCGTACCAGCCGCTCTCGCAGGCCGCCGCGGACGCCTTCGCGCGCGACGGCGAGGCGTACCTCGACGACGTCTTCACGACGTACGTGCACACGCCGGTGCTCGGCGTGTCGCTGTCGTACCCGCTCTTCTGACGCCGCCGCCCCTCTCCGGGCCCGCTGCGCGGGCCGGCGAAGCCGGGGCGGTCAGCCATCGGCCTGCTGCTCGGAGAGCTTCGCCTGGATCTCCCGGAGCTCCGCCTCGTCGATGACGTAGCGCTCGCGGCAGAACTCGCAGGTGATGACCGCCTGCTTCTCGTTCTGGAGCACGTCGGCGATGCCGTCCACGCCGAGCGACGACACCGCCACGCGGGCCCGCTGCTTCGAGCAGCCGCAGCGGTACGCGACCTCCTGGTCGGCGAGGAGCTCGAAGGGGTTCCCGGCCACCTCGGTCAGGATCTCGTGGGCCGTCGCGCCCCGGCGGAGCGCCGCGGGGAGGGCGCCGGCGGCGAGCCGGGCGCGGGCGGCCGCCACCGCGGCGTCGTCGCCGTCGGGCAGGCGCTGGATGACGAGCCCGGCCACCTCGCCGAGCGGCTCCGCGCCGTCGGCCGAGGGCACGACCGCGAGGTCGAAGGCGGTGGCGACCTGCTCGGAGCTCTCGAACCAGCGCCGGAGATCGCCCGCGAGGTCCATGGCCTCGAGCTTCACCGAGCTCCGGTAGAAGTGGCCGCCGCCGTGGTCGCGGATGACCGAGAGGAAGCCCGCCTGGCCGAGCGCGGCGCGGGCCGCCGCCGCGGGGTCCCCGGGGAAGTGGACCTCGGGCCGGCGCACGTAACCACGGACGTTGCCGTCGGCGTCGCCGTCGACGAGCAGGCCGGCGAGCGGGCCGTCGCACTCGAGCTGGAGGTTGATCCGCCCGCTGTCCTTCTGGAGCGAGCCGAGGAGGGCACCCGCGGCGAGCGCCTCGCCGAAGACGAGCGCGGCCGCCGGGTACAGCCCGTGGAGCACGCGGGCCATCCGGGCGGTGTCGGAGATGCGCACGAAGCTCGCGCGCAGGCCGGAGCGCGGGACGAGGCCGCGGCAGAGGTGGTCCTGGTGAGGCATGAGGTGCCTCATCTACCCGGGCGCGCGCCCGGTGTCACGCCGCGCCTGCTACTGCGGCAGCACGGCCATCAGCGCGAGGCCGAGCTGGGGGAAGGGCCCTCGCTCGAGCGCGTCGCCCATGAGGTCGAGCACCGCGCGGCCGGTGACCGGGAGCGGCTGGCCCTCCTGCAGGCAGCCGACGTCGCCGCGGTAGACCGTGCCCTTCTTCTCGACGTCGATGGAGCAGTTCCCGAACCGGGCCTTCACCCGCTTCGCCTCGATGGTCGCGCGGAAGCGCACGCCGTTGTAGAGCCCCTCGAGCTCGTGGCCGTCCTTCACCTGCCGCTGCACGAGGGTGAAGCCGGCGCCCTCGACCTTGAGGTCCTTGTCCTTGCCCTCGACGGTGTGCAGGTCGAGGTTGCCGGCGAGGAGGTCGCCCGCCCACGTGCCGTCGTCGCGGCGCGAGACGTTGACCGCCGGGCCGACCACCCGGACGCCGTTGTACGAGGCGCTCGTCGACATGCCGCCCTGGACCCGGAAGCGGACCTCCCCGGTCGCCTGGAAGTTCGAGTCGGTCGCGGTCTGCGCGGCGGCGGGCAGCGCGAGGGCGAGGGCGGCGAGGGCGGAGGCGGGGAGGAGGGCGCGGAGCGGGGAGGCCATCCCGGGAGTCTAACCGGGGCGCCCGGGCTCAGCACACGCTCTGGATCGTGTCCCGGAGCGAGTACACCGGGGACCAGCCCGCCTCGCGGACGAACCGCGACCCGTCCACCACGCACAGGTACTGGATGTGGTCGACTTCCTCGGGAGGAAACGAGGACATGCGCGCGTCGAACAGGCGCTTCGCGACCCCCCGGATGACCGGATGGGGGATGGGGATCGTCGACCGCCCGAGCTCCTTCATGATCGTCGACAGGGGCACCTGCCCGGGGCCCGTGACGTTGAAGACGCCGCGGAGGCCCGGCTTCAGCGCGAGCACCATCGCGCGGCAGGCGTCCTCCTCGTGGATGAGCTGCACCATGGGGTCGAAGCCCATCACGGTGACCGGCCGCTGCATGCGCAGGTAGCCGGAGGGGGCGTTCTTGACGGTCGGCCCGACGATGTTCACGGGCCGCACGATGACCGTCTCGATGTCCGGGTGCTTCCACATGAACGACTGCGCGTACATGTCGAGCTCGATGAGGTCCGACATGTCGTTGAACCGCTCGGCCGCCATGAGCGGCGTCTCCTCGGGGAGGAAGTTCGAGTTGTCCGGGCGCGGGCCGTAGACGCTCGAGGAGGAGAGCACCACCACCTTCTTCACGCCGTGGCGGACGCACAGGTCGAGGATCTTGTGCGTGCCGATCACGTTGAAGGAGTGGGCCTCCGCCCGCGGCATGCGCGGGTCGTGCGCGATGGCCATGTGGATCACCGCCTCGACCCGGTGGCGGCGGAAGGCCTCCTCCGCGCGCGCCTTGCGGATGTCCACCTCGTAGTGGGCGATGTCCTTGGGCTTCCCGGCGAACGGGCGCCGGTCGATGCCGACCACCTGCGTCTCGGTGTGGAGCAGCTTCGCGAGCGTGCGCCCGAGGTTGCCGGCGATGCCCGTCACGAGGACGGTCCGCGGCAGGCCAGGGAAGGTGATGGGCGGCGGGACGGGCACGGGCGCTCTCGCAGGTCCTCTCAGAAGAAGATGCTGGTCCGCTCGGCGAGGCCGCGGTCGATGAGCGCCTTCACGTCGCGCTCCACCTCACGGACCTTCCGCTCGATCTCGGCGTCGTCGTCGTCGGGCGAGCCGGTGAAGCGGCGCGGCTCGCCGAAGATGATGCGGTAGCGCGTCGGGAGCGGCAGCGGGAGCACGGTCGGGGTGAGCGGGAAGGCGGGCATCCCGAGCACCTTCGCGAGCGGCTTGAGATCGAGGAGGTTCGGCGACTGCTCCTCGGCCCCGACCACCGCGACCGGCAGCACCGGCGCGTTCGACTCGAGCGCGAGCCGCATGAAGCCGGCGCCGAAGCCCTGCAGCCGGTAGCGCTCGCTGAACGGCTTGTTGAGGCCGCGCACGCCCTCCGGGAAGACGAGGATGGCCTCGTCGGCCGCGAGGAGGCGCCGGCAGTTCTCGGGGGTGCCGACGATCTGGCCGATGCGGGCCATGAAGGTCGAGACGAAGGGCAGGGTGGGCACCCAGCGCTCGACGAGGGCCCGCACGACGCGCGGCGGGTCCTTCTCCATGAGGAGCGCCACCGCGATCATGGCCGCGTCGAACGGGAGCTGCCCGGAGTGGTTCGCGACGAGCACGACGCGCCCCTCGCTCGGCACGTGCTCGAGCCCCTCGAGCTTCACGCGGAAGTACTTGCGGTAGAGCCAGAGGAACGGCGCGACGGCCGCCACCGCGTACTCGAGATCGAAGCCGTACGGGTCGACCCCGAACTCGTTCGCGGGGGGCGTGATCTTGTCGAGCCGGGCCCTCGTCCCCGGTCCACCCAGGGAGAAGGTCCAGGACTTGAGCCGCTCGCGTACCAGGTCCGACAGCTCGGACATGTGGGAGGTTTAGCACGAGGCCCCTTTCTTGAATGGGCTGCTCGGCGGGTGGTACTTTCGCTGCACCCGCCCCTGGGCCCGGCTTCCCTTGGGCCGGACCGCCCCATGTCCTCGGACCGCACCGCCGCCGACATCTACGGGCGCGACTTCCCGGCGGGTTCCGTCCTCTTCGAGGAGGGCGATCCCGGGAGCCGGATGTACGTCATCCAGGCGGGCGAGGTCCGCATCGAGAAGCAGGCGGGCGCCGGCCGGGTGACCCTGGCGGTGCTCGGCCCGGGCGAGGCGTTCGGCGAGATGGCGCTCCTCGAGGGGCAGCCCCGCTCGGCGAGCGCGGTGGTCGAGAAGGACGCGCGCATCCTCGAGATCGACCAGGCGGCGTTCGCCGACCTCGTGAAGGGCAACGGCGAGGTCGCCCTGCGCCTCCTGCGCCGCCTCTCGGCGCGCCTGCGGGAGGCGAACCGGCAGATCCGCAACTTCCTCTCGGCGGACGCGATGGGCCGCGCGGTCGAGGCGCTGAAGGCGCTGTGCGGCCCGCCCGGCGACGACGGCTTCCGGCCGATCCCCGAGGACGTGGGGCCGGCCCGCGTGGCGACGACGCCCGCGATGGACTCGTCCGAGGTCTGGCGGCGGCTGCGCGCGGCGCGGCTCGTGCGCGAGGTCGGCGACCGGGCGGAGCTCGCGCCGCCCGAGGTGGTGGAGGCGTACCTCCGGTACACCGAGCTCCGGGCGCGCTTCGAGGCGCTCTCGGCCGGCGCGCTCGACGAGGTCGCGGCGCTCGGCGAGGAGGGCGCGCCGTTCTCGCCGGAGCTCCTCGGCGTGCGGCTCGCGGCCGAGGGGAGCGAGCGCGGGTTCGACGCGCCGGAGTGGGACGAGTACCAGGCTCTGCGCAGGCGGTTCGGCGCCGACGAAGGCGGAAGGAAGACATCATGAGGGTGGTCTGCCCGCACTGCACTGCTGCCTACAACGTCGACGACAAGAAGGTGCCGCCGACGGGCCTGACCGTCCGCTGCCCGAAGTGCCAGCAGACGTTCCCGGTCCGGCCCGGCGAGGCGGCCGCGCCCCCCGGCGCGGTCCCGCTGCCCGGCTCGATGCCCCGTCCGAACGCGACGGGCGGCGTGCCGCTCCCGCCCCCGCCCCTCCCGGCGTCCGGGCCCGCGTACGCCGCGCCGCCGCCGCCTCCTCCCCCGGCGCCCACCGCCGGCGTGCCGCTACCGGCCCCGCCGCCCGTGCCCGTCGCCCGGCCGGAGGAGGACTCGCCGTTCGGCGACGCCGGCTACGCACCCGCGGCCGAGGAGTCGCCCTTCGGGGACCCGGGCGCCGCGCCGGCCCCGAGCCCGTTCGACGCCCCGCCGCAGGGGTTCGAGGACCACCCGGCCGCGAGCGACCCGGCGTCGTTCGCCGCGCCGCCGGACCCGTCTCCGTTCGCGGAGCCTCCGCCCATGCCGGCCGCGCCGCCGCCCGCGGCCCCGACGCCGCTCGGCTTCGGCGAGATCTCCTTCGACGACGACCTCCCGGCCGCCCCGCCGCCGCCCCCGGCGCCGCCGCCCGCGCCGCCCGAGGAGGATCCGTTCGCGGCCGTCGCGGCCGCCGCCCCGCCTCCGCCGTCCCCGCCGGCCAGCGCGCCCGCGCAGGCCGGTGAGGAGCTCGAGAACCTGTTCGGCGACGCGCCCGCGAAGAAGCTCTCGGGCTGGCGCGTCCGCCGCCGCTCGGGCCGCATCTTCGGGCCGTTCGAGGTGCCGCAGATCACCGAGATGCTCGAGAAGGGCGAGCTCCTCGGCAACGAGGACGTCGCCGAGGTCGGCTCCGAGGGCTGGAAGCCCATCGGCCAGGTCGAGGCGTTCTCCGACACGATGCGGAAGGTGACCGGCGGCACGCCGCCGCCGGTCGGCGGAAAGAAGGCGGTGGCCGTGTTCGGCGACCGCATGGCGGCGGCCGAGCGCGTGACCGAGTCCGCCGGGGGCGAGGGCGCCCGGTTCCGGCCGTCCAGGAAGCAGCTCGTGGTCGGCGGCTCCATCGCGGCGGCCCTCGTCCTCGTCCTCGGCGGAGGCGTCGCGGCCGGCCTGTTCACGCCGTACGGCTACTTCTTCTCCGGCCTCCTGCGCGGCGGCGACCCGAAGGAGTCGGCGAACTTCGCCGCCCGCGCCCGCGTGGCGCTCGCGGAGGGCGACTTCACGAACGCGAAGGCCGGCGCCGAGCTCGCCCGGCAGGCGGTCGACGCGGCGCCGCGGTCGCGCCCCGCGCTCGCGCTGCAGGTGATGGCGGTCCAGGCGCTCGACGCGGTCCACGGCGCGCCGGCCCCCGCGCTCGAGCTCGCCCGGAAGGCGGCCGCGAAGCTCGAGGCCGAGGCGAAGGGCGAGCCGGAGACGGCCGTGGCGCGCCTCGGGGCGGCGCTCCTCGACGGGAAGGCCGGCCCGGAGCGCGACGCCGAGGTCGAGCAGGCCTGGGCGAAGCGCGCTCCCGACCCCGAGGTGCTCGCCCTGCTCGGCCGCGCCGCGCTCGCCCGCGGCGACTCCGCCCGCGCGGCGGCCGTGTACGGCCGGCTCGACGCCGCGGAGCCGAAGGGCACCCGCGGCCCCACCGGCGTCGGCGTCGCCGCGGCGCGGAAGGGCGACGTCGCCGCCGCCCGCGCGGCCTTCCAGAAGGCGCTCGGGCGCGACGCGAACGACCTCGCGACCACGCTCGAGCTCGCCACCCTCGAGGTCTCGGCCGGCGACGCCGCGAAGGCGGAGCCGCTCCTCGCGACCCTGCTCGACAAGAGCGCCGACAAGCTCGCGCCGCTCGAGCACGCCCGGGCGCTCTCGCTCCGGGCGGCGCTCCTCGCCCGCAAGTCCGCCACCGCGGCCGAGGCCGACGCCGCGTGGTCGAAGGCGCTCGAGGTGGATCCCCGCGCCGTCGAGGCCCGCCTCGCGCTGGCGGCCTTCCGCATCCGGCGCGGCGAGGCGGCGAAGGCCGTGACCGCGCTCGACCCGCTCGCGGGGAGCGCCGCCTCCGACCCGCAGGTGGCCGCGCTGCGCGTGCGGGCGCTCGCGGCCGCGGGCCGCGCGCTCGACGCGACCTCGCTCGCCGACGCCGCGCTCTCGGCGACGCCGGGCGAGCCCCGGGTGCTGCTCGCGAAGGCCGCCGCGCTCGAGGCCGCGTCCCGGCTCGACGAGGCGGCCACCCTGTACCAGGACGCCGCCGCCCGCGCGCCCACCTCCTTCGAGCCGCGGCTGGCGCTCGCGCGCCTGGCGCTCACGAGGAAGGACCTCACGAAGGCCGCGGCGGAGGTCGCCGCCGCCCTCGAGAAGGGCCCGAAGATCTCCGCGGTGCAGGTGGCCGCGGGCGACCTCGCGCTCGCGGGCGGGGACGCCGCGAAGGCCGAGGCGGCCTACCGGACCGCGCTCGAGCTCGACCCGGACAGCGCGCCCGCCGAGGTCGGCCTCGCGCGCATCGCCGCCGGGCGCGGCGACACCGCCGCGGCCGCCGCCGGCCTCGAGCGCGCGCTCGCGGTCGACGCCCGCAACGCCGACGCCCACACGCTGCGCGGCAAGCTGCTCTGGGCCCGCGGCGAGCTCGAGCCCTCCGAGGCGTCGTTCGCGAAGGCCGTCGAGCTCATGCCGCGCAGCGCCCAGGCCCTGCTCGGCCTCGGCGCGGTGAAGCTCGAGCGCGGCGACGCGGACGGGGCGGTGCGGCAGCTGACCTCCGCCTCGAACGAGGAGCCCAACCTCCCCGACGCCCACCGCTGGCTCGGGCGGGCCCTGCTCGCGCGCGGCGAGCTCGCGACGGCGCTCCCGCAGCTCCGCCGCGCGGTGGAGCTCGCGCCGAAGGACGCGGACAACCAGCTCTGGCTCGGCATCGGGCTCGAGCGGTCGGGAGCGCTCGAGGAGGCGGTCGAGGCCTACAAGGCCGCCGCGGCGGCGGCGCCCGGGCGGCCGGACGCGCACGAGCACCTCGCCCTGCTGTACGCGGGCAACAGCCGCTGCGATCTCGCCGTGCCGGTCTTCGAGAAGGCGGTCGCCGCCGCGCCGAAGGTGTCGCGCTACCGGCTCGGCCTCGCCGACTGCAAGGTCCGCATGAAGAAGTACGACGACGCGCTCAAGGTCTACCGCGAGGTCCTGAAGCAGGACCCCGAGGAGGTCGCGGTGCACTACCGGCTCGCCCGGGCGGTCCACGAGGCCCAGGGCGCGCGGGCGGCGTTCCCCTTCTACGAGAAGGCCGCCGAGGCCGACCGGACGAACGCCATGCCCCACTATTACCTGGGGTTCGCGTACAAGGAGCGCGGCCAGAAGCAGAAGGCGGTCGCGGAGTTCAGGAAGTTCCTCGAGCTGAAGCCCGACGCCGACGAGAAGAAGGACATCGAGACCGAGATCGAGGACCTGGGCGGGGCGGGCAGGTAGAACCGCTTGACCGCGGGGGCGGTCTGCCCTAGAGAAAGTCCGCGATGCGGAATATCGCGGACCAGGGACACTCGCCCGCCCGGGCGGGGACGCTGCGGCGGGACGCCGACCGGCTCGAGGAGCGCATCCTCGCGCTGGCCCGGCTGCGGCCGCTCCGCGACCCGCTCGCGGCGACCTGCGAGCACCTCGCCCTCACCCCGCCGCAGATCCACGCCCTGCTCTGGCTGGGCGAGGACGGGCCGCTCACCATGGGCGAGCTCGCCCGGCGGGTTTCGGTCACCGAGAAGACCGTGACCGGCATCGTGGACCGCCTCGAGCGCGACGGGCACCTCGCCCGCGAGCGCGACACGGCCGACCGGCGGGTCGTCCGCACGCGGCTCACCCCGCGCGGCGAGGAGGTCTACCGCCGCATCGACGGGGAGATCCACGGCAGCGTGCAGCGCTTCCTCGCGCTCCTCGACGCCACCGATCGCAAGGCCCTGCTCCGCATCGTGGAGCGGATCATCCAGAAGCTCGGCGTCGAGGACGCCGCGGGCGCCCACCAGCCTCCGAGGTCGGTGGCCGGGCGCCGGAAGGAGACGGAGGAGACATGAGCACGGTTTCGATGGTGGCCCTCGCCCTCGCGCTGTCCCAGGCGCCGGCCCAGCCGGCGGCCCAGCCCGCGCAGCCGGCAGCGCAGCCGGCGGTGAAGCTGACCCTCGCGGAGGCGCTCGACGCCGCCGAGAAGCGCAACCTGGACATGAAGGCCGCCCTGGCGGCGCTCGACCAGGCCGACGAGATCTCGGCGCAGGCGTGGTCCTACCAGCTGCCGCAGGTCAAGGCGTCGGCCCAGGCCATCCGCAACAACAAGGCCGCGTTCATCCCGGGCGGCGTGTTCGGCCCGGACTACATCCCCATCGTCCCGCTGCACGCGCAGCAGGCGAAGATCGAGGCGAGCCAGGTGCTCTTCGCGCCGTCGCTCTGGTTCTCGATCCGCTCCGCCCACCGCGCCGAGGATTCGGCCGTCGCGCAGCTCGAGGGCGCGCGCCGCGCGATCCGCTTCGGCGTGGCCCAGGCCTACTACGGCGTCGCCGCGACGGCGAAGGCCGTCTCCGCCAGCGAGCGGCTCCTCGAGATCGCCCAGCGCCAGGAGAAGGACGCGAAGGTCCGCTTCGACGCCGGCACGATCGCGAAGGTGGGCCTCCTGCGCGCCGAGATCGACCGGGCTCGCGCCGAGCAGGACCTGAAGCGCGCCCGCAACAGCCACGAGTCGATGCGCATCACGCTCGCCTCGCTGCTCGACCGGCCGGTGGACTTCGAGATCGTCGAGCCGCCCGAGCCGACCATGCCGGGCGACGCCGGCGCGCTCGAGGCGCGCGCGCTCGCCGAGCGCCCGGAGGTGGCCGCCGCCCGCGCGACGGTGGACGCGAACCGCGCCTCCAGGAACGCCGCGTGGGCCGAGTACCTCCCCACGGTCGCCGCGTTCGGCCAGCACAGCTGGTCGAACAGCGCCGGCCTGACCGGCGGCGCGGAGACCTGGCTCATCGGGCTCTCGGCGTCCTGGAACCTCCTCGACGGCGGGCTGCGGGAGTCGAAGATCCGCCAGAACGGCGCCAAGCTCGACGAGGCCGAGGCCCGGCTCAAGAAGGCCGAGAACCAGGTCCGCGACGACGTCCGGCAGGCCCTGCTCGACCTCGACTCCGCCCGCGCCAACGCGGCGAAGTCGAAGGAGCAGCGCGACCTCGCCGCCGAGAACCAGCGGCTCGTCGACGTGAGCTACAAGGCGGGCGCGGCGACCGCGGTCGAGCAGGCGGACGCGACCGCCCAGCTCCGCACCGCGGAGTTCGGCGCCCAGGCGGACGAGCTCTCGGCCCGCATCGCGGCGCTGAAGGTGCAGCTCGCGGTCGGCGCGAAGGCGCCGGTCACCCAGTAGCGCGGCTCAGCCGGCGGCCGGAGGCGGGGTGTTGCCGCCGCCGCCGGCCGCTCCGCCGCCCTCGCGCTCCCGCTGCGCGGCGGTCTGGACCGGGATCGCGATGACGCGGTTCCGGCCCGCCTGCTTCGCGAGGTAGAGCGCCTGGTCGGCGGACTGGATCATGTCGCGGTCGGTCTCGCCGGCGACGTAGTCGGTGAGGCCGATCGAGACCGTCACCCCGATCGACACCGTCAGCGCGAGGTCGCGGCCCTGCCACTGGCAGCGCGACCGCTCCACCGCGCGCCGGATGCGCTCGCCGAGCGCGCGGGCGCCGGCGAGGCCGGTCTCGCGGGCGACCACCACGAACTCCTCGCCGCCGAAGCGGGCGAGCACGTCCTCCTTGCGGATGGCGCCGCGGAGCACGTAGGCGACCATCTTGAGCGCCTCGTCGCCGGCCATGTGGCCGTGGTCGTCGTTGATGCGCTTGAAGTGGTCGACGTCGACCATCAGCACCGAGACGAGCCGCTGGTGGCGCTGGGCGGCCGCGAGCTCGGCGGAGAGCCGCTCCTCGAGGTGGCGCCGGTTGTAGAGGCCGGTGAGGGGATCCTGCAGCGCGCCCTCGGCGACCTTGAGCTGCCAGCGCGCCTCGAGCTCGTCGGCGTAGACGAACTTGAGCGTGGTGACGAGGCCGATGGTGAGCCGCGAGCCGTCGACGAGGCTCGCCTCGTTCACCCGCTGCCCGTCGACGAACGTGCCGTTCGCGCTGCCGAGGTCCTTGAACTCGGCGCCCTCGCCCACGACGCGCACCGAGGCGTGGCGGCGGGAGACGCCGTCGTCGCGGATCTGGATGTCGGCGTCCTCGCGGCGGCCGATGACGAGGTCCTTGCCCGGCTGCAGGGAGAACACGTCGCCGAACTGCGGCCCGGCGAGCACGATGAGGAACGCGTGGCGCTGGGAGGAGGGTCCCTGCGCGCGCGGCAGCTCCGTCCAGGTGGGCTCGGCCTCGAAGTCGGTCATCGGTGGAGGGGGATTCTACCGCCGGAGCCCCGGGGTCGTGCCAGCCTACCGCTCCGGCGCCTCACGAATCACGTGCCCCGGGGGGCGATAGCGGGTACGACGAACGAGTGATCAGGTACGGGCCGGCCGGCTGGGAGTACCGGGACTGGGCCGGGGTGGTGTACCCCCGCCCGCTCCCCCGCGGCTTCGACCCGCTGCGCTGGCTGGCGGCCTGGTTCGACACCGTCGAGGTGAACGCGACCTTCTACCGGCCCTTCACCGCCGAGGCGGCCCTGAAGTGGGCGGCGCGGGTCGAGGACCGGCCCGGGTTCCGCTTCTCGGTGAAGGCCTGGCGCCGGTTCACGCACGAGCGGGAGGCGCCGCCCACGCCGGCGGAGATCGCCGAGGGGCGTGCGCCGCTCGACGCGCTGCGTGAGGCCGGGCGCCTCGGCGCCGTGCTCGTCCAGTTCCCGTGGTCCTTCAAGCGATCGGTGGAGAGCGAGGAGTGGCTCGGGGGCGTCTTCCAGGCGCTCGCCGGCCTGCCGCTCGTCCTCGAGGTGCGCCACGCGAGCTGGGAGGCGCCGGACTTCCTCGCGGAGCTCGCCGAGCGGGCGGTCGGCATCGTGAACGTGGACCAGCCCATGTTCTCGCGCTCGATCGCTCCCGCCGCGCGGGTCACGGCGGCGGTGGCCTACGTCCGCGTGCACGGCCGGAACTTCAGGGACTGGTTCCGCGAGGGCGCTGGCCGCGACGCCCGCTACGACTACCTCTACCGCGCCGACGAGCTCCGCCCCTGGGCGGCCCGCGTGAAGCAGCTCGACGCCGATCCGTCGCGGCCGGACGTGTACGTCGTCACGAACAACCACTTCGAGGGGAAGGCCGTCGCGAACGCCCGGATGCTCGAGGCGATGGTGCGGGGGAAGAAGGTGGGCGCCCCGGCGCCGCTCCTCGACCGCTACGCGAAGGTGCTCGGGCCGTACGCGGTGCCGGAGGACGGGCCGCCGCCCGCGCCGCCGGGGAGGACCGCACCGCCCGCGCAGGGCACGCTGTTCTGAGGCCGGGGACCCCGGTCAGGGGGGACGAGCAGGGAGGTGGTGCGCCCGCCGCCCGGGCGTCGTAAGGTCGGACCCGGCGCATGGTCATCTTCCGCTTCCTCACCGGCCACCTCGAGGGCACGAAGGCCGTGCTCGGCAGGGACGGCAAGAAGCTCGTCACCATCGGGCGGGCGTCGGACTGCGACCTGCGCTTCGACGACGAGCTCGGCCGCGAGGTCTCCGGCCACCACGCCCAGCTCGTGCGCGACGACGAGGGCTGGGTGCTCCTCGACACCGCCTCCACGAACGGCACCTGGGTGAACGGCGAGCGGGTGGTGAAGCACCGGCTCGTCGACGGCGACGTCGTGCTCTTCGGCGGCGAGAACGGCGTCGAGGTGCGCGTCGACGTCGACGAGGAGGCGGTCGCCGCCGCGGCGGCCGGCGGGCGCCGGACGCTGGTCGCCTCCACGATGCCGGGCACGCCGCTCCCGCTCGCCGGCGAGGCGGACCAGGCGACCGCGGATCCGCTCGCGCAGCGGCTCGCCGACGTGACCACGCAGAAGGTCGCCCAGGAGCGCGCCCGGGCGGGCGGCCGCTCCAGCGGCAAGACCATGGCGTTCTTCGCCGAGGCCCTCGCCGAGGTGCAGAAGGCCACGTCCCTGAAGGTCGGCGAGCGCTGGAAGAAGGTGGTCGTCGCGGTCGGCGGCGCCGGCATCCTCGTGGCGATCGTGATGGGCGCCGTCATCTGGTACCAGCAGCGGGAGATCGCCCAGCTCGTCTCGCAGAAGAAGGGCTACGACGCCGACATCGTCGCGGTGCAGCGGCAGATGGAGGGCGAGTCGGACCCCGAGAAGCTCGCCGCCCTCGAGTCGCGGCTCTCCGAGCTCACCGGGAGCGCCCAGGCGGCGCTCGGCGAGCTCGCGCAGAAGGACGTCGCGAAGGCGAAGGAGCTCGAGGAGTCGGGCGACGAGCTCGACCGCGCCATCCGGCGGATCCTCTCGAAGTTCGACGCCGGCACCTACGCGGTGCCGCCGGTCTTCAAGGAGGCGCTCGCCGAGGAGGTGCGGAAGCTCGCGAGCGCGAGCAACCTGCGCCTCGTCTACAACCGCCGCTCCCGCCACTGGCCGCTCATCACGAGGGAGTTCTCGGCGCTCGGCCTGCCCGAGGAGATGGCGTACATCGCCTGGGCCGAGACCGGCTTCGACCCCGACGCCGTGTCGCCCGCCGGCGCGAAGGGCATGTGGCAGATGACGTCCGGCACCGCGAAGGAGCTCGGGCTCGTCGTGGACGGCAAGGTCGACGAGCGGCTCGACGTGCCGAAGCAGACCCGGGCCGCCGCGCGCAAGCTCGCCGCGCTCCTCGCCGAGTTCGGCTCCGACTCCTTCATGCTGGCGCTCGCGAGCTACAACCGCGGCGAGTTCGGCGTGCGGCGCGCGCTGCGCGACGTCGCGAAGGAGAAGGACGGCTTCCGCAAGGAGAAGCGCGACTTCTGGCACCTCTACCGCCTCAAGAAGCTCCCCGAGGAGACGCGCGACTACGTCCCCCGCGTGCTCGCGGCGGCCGTGGTCTGCGGCGATCCGAAGAAGTACGGGCTCGAGTAGCCGCGCGACCTCGGCTACTGCGGCGAGCAGACCCTGCGCATCTCGCGATCACGCTTCGGGTCGATGCCGCCCGGCGGCGGGCGCTTCGGGTAGGACACCTGCATCTGCATCAGCATGCACTTGCAGCGGCGCTCGATGGAGAGGTTCGAGTCCTGCCCCTTCAGCGACGAGCGGCAGACCTCGAGGTACTCGTCCTGGTGCCGCATCGACCAGCGGAAGCCGGCGCGCCCCTGGTTGTCGAGGAACCTGCGGTTGGCGGTCTCGCCCTGGGGCTGCACGGCGGCGACGGGCGGCATGACCGCGCCGGAGGAGCGCCGGACGAGCTTCACGTCGGAGACCTCGACGAGGAGCTCCACCGTCTCGAGCGTGCCCTCCCACGGCTGGGCCTTCGTGGGCGCGTGCTTCGCCTTCGCGCGCCGCACCGCCTCCGCCCCCGGCTTCGCGGGCCTGCCCGTCACGACGAGGTCGAGGTCGTCGGACACCTGCTTCGACTCGCCGAAGGGGACGGTGGTCTCGATGACCGGCAGCGCGTCGCGCCGCGTCGGCGTGAGCCGGTAGACGGTGACCGTCCGCTGGGGGCCGTCGCCCAGCGTCTCCGTCTCCAGATCGAGCGGCACGCGGGTGCGGAGCGCCTGGCGGGCGGGGTCGTAGGCGATGGTCGGCTTCACCGCGATCCGGAGCTCGCCCGCGGCGGTCCCCGCGGCGACGGCGGCGATGGCCTCCTTGAGGCTCGTGGGCTTCGGCGCCGGCGGCGTCGAGGCCGCCGGGGGCCGTGCTCCCGCCGGCGCCGGCCGTTCCGCCGCCTGCTGGGCGAGGGCGGGCCGGGCCGCGGCGCACGCGAGGACGAGGACGAGGACGGCGAGGCGGGTGGGGCGCATGGAGCGGTTCCTCAGCGGGGCAGCGGGTACGGCATCTTGTACGTGCGCCCGGCGACGGCGTCCACGGAGTCGACCTCCTGGCCGACGAGCTCGGCGCGGGCGCAGCGCGTGACCGCGTCCTGGTCGGGCGTGCCGCGCGGCGCGACGGCGCCGACGATGCGGATCTTGCCGTCGAGCGTCTTCATCGTGAGCGTCACCGTGTGCGGCGGGCCGGCGACGGCGGGCGGGGTGGGGCTCACGCAGCGGGCGACGCGCTGGCCGAGCGGGCGGAGCGCGCCGAACACGTCGGAGGGCACGCCGGTGAAGCGGCCCACGCCCATGTTGGCGAGGTTGGTGGTGTGGACCGGCTTCGGGTCGGCCGCGGTGGGGCGCGGGACGACGCCCGGAGGTCCGGGATCGGGGGGCACGACGGGCGCCGCCACCGGCGCGGGGAGCGGCTCCGGGACCGGCGCGGGGACGGCGGCCACGGGCGGCGGCGGGGCGGCGGGCGGCGCCTCGCGCGTGAGCCACCACACGCCGAGCCCGGCGAGGCCGGCGAGGAGGAGGACGGCGATCGCTGCGAAGGTGAGGGACTTCCGGTGGGCCATCGAGGGGCTCAGGGGACGCGGACGAGCTCGAGCTCGTAGACGAGGACGGCGTTCGGCGGGATCTCGCGGCCGCGGCCCCTGTCCTGGTAGCCGAGGTGCGGGGGCACGAAGAGCTGCCACTTCGCGCCGGGGGGCATGAGCTTCAGGGCCTCGCGCACGCCGGGGATCGCGGCGCCGATCCGGAGCGGGGCGCCCTCCGGCTGCGCGACGGAGGAGTCGACCTCGGCGCCGTCCGGGAGCGTGGCGCGCCAGCGGGCGATGACGAGCTCGGCGTCGCCGGCGGGCTTGCCCTTGCCGGCGGCGAGCACCCGGTACTGCAGGCCGCTCGCGAGCGAGGTCACGCCGGGCGCCTTCGCGTTGTCCGCCATCCAGGCGTCGCTCGTGAGCCGGTTCTGGGCCGCCTCGCGGCGGCGGGTCATCTCCTGCTTCACGCGCAGGTCGCCCTGGAACTTCCCGAGGGCCTGGCCGAGCTCGCGCTCGGTGAGGGGCGGCGTCTTGCCCTCGAGGGCGTCCTTGATGCCCCGGGCGAGGAGCTCGACGTCCACCTCGACCCCCTGCTTCGCGAAGCCTCGCCCCATGTCGACGCCGAAGGCGTACGAGCCGGACTGCTTGCGATCCCAGGTGGCGGGGTCATCCCCGGCGCGGGCGGCGGCGGGCACGGTGAGGAGGGCGGCGAGGGCGAGCGCGGCGGTCTTCATGGCTCCATCTTCTCCGATGCGGCGCGAATCCGAGGTACCGAGATCGAGTGAAAACGTGTCGCAAAAAGCGAAGGGGAGGGGGGACGTTCCCCCCTCCCCTCCTCAGACTACGTGCGGCGGGCTGCTACGGCGCGCGGACGGCCGGGGTGTAGGCCGTGTACGCCGTGGAGCCGCCGGCGTTGAACGCCTGGATGCGGTACCGGTAGAAGCGGCCGGTCGTGAGGCCCGTGTCGACGTAGGTCCGGGCGGGCGGGCTGATGCCCGCGACGGCCGGGACGTCCCACGCGGTGTCACCCGCCCAGCCGCCGGTGCCGGTGGCGCTGTCCTGCCGCCAGATCGTGAAGCCGGCCTCGTTCAGCGAGCGGTCGTTCCAGCCGACGGTCAGCTGCCGCGGGTTGGCCGCGTTGGCCGTCGCGGTCGCGCCGTTCGGAGACGTGGGCGCGATCGGGAGCTGCGTCACCAGGGCGGACAGGTTGCTCGGAGGCGACCGGACCGCGTTCTGGAGCGCCACCACACGGAAGACCCACTGGAGCGCGAGGGCCTGCGTGTTCGGGATGGCGGGGAGCTGGTTGACGTACGGGCTCGTCACGGCCGGGCCGGCGACCTGGACGAAGGTGCCGACGACGCCGCCGACCACCGGGGCGCGCTCGACGGCGAAGCCGGTCTGGCCCTGGCCCGTCGGGTACGTCCAGCGGATGGTGACGTTGCGGGTGGCACCCTGGACCGTGACCGGGTTCACCGGGGCGGTGAGCGTCGGGGCGGGCAGGGTCGCCTTCGTGTAGTTGAACGTGGCGTTCGCGACGTTCGGCACCGCCGCGGCGTCGGTCGCCGTCGCGGTGACGACGACGTTGCCCGCCCAGCCACCGGCCGGAGGGTTGATCGTCGCGGTCGTGCCGTTGACCACCACCGGGGCGCCGCCGTTCACGGTGTACGAGAACGAGACCACGCCGGTGTCGAGGTACTTCGGACGGCCGGCCGCGGCGTCGGTCACCGACAGGGTGATGACCGTGGAGCCGAGGATCGTCGCGCCCGTCGCCGGGACGGCGGTGATGGTCGGGGCGAAGACGTCAGCCGTGTTGTAGTTGGTGACGTTCGTGAACACGAGCGGGCGCATCATGTCGTTCTCCTCGTGGCCGAGGAGATGGCAGTGCCACACGTACTCCCACCCGTAGTCGGTGACGTCGTTCGCGGTGGTCGTGCCCGGGTCGGCGGCCGGCGTCGTGCCCTGGGGCTGCGTGTAGGGCCACGGCGTCGTGAAGTTCATCTGGTTCGCCGCGGCGACGACGCCGGTCGGGCGGGTCACGTCGCGGACGCGCTGGGAGTTCGGGACGGTGAAGGGGAGCTTCGGCGGCATGGCCCGGACCGCGAGGATGATGTCCTCGAGCGGGTTCATGCGGACGGTCTCCTTCCAGCCGACCTCGTTCGGATCCGGCGGCTTGACGACGCCGGCCCAGTCGACGCGGTTCACGACCTGGACGTTGAGCAGGTGGAAGTGGATGGCGTGCGTGTCGACGCCGTTGTGGGTCAGCTTCCAGATCTGCGTCTCACCCTGCGGCACGACCTCGGTGGCCGGGTCCACGTACATGAAGCCGAACGTGTTCTGGCCCTGGTTGCCGGTGACCATCGCCTCGGTGCCGAGGACGGCGGACATGCGGCCCCACACCGGATCGAACTCCTCCGCGATCGCCTTCTGGTGGATCGGCAGCGACTGCACGACGCCCGCGTCGTCCGTGAAGGAGAACGTGGTGGTCATGTTGATGCGGGCGTACTGGCCCTTCACCGGCTGGCCGGGGAAGGAGCCGCGGTAGTCCGGCTCGGGGATGAGCGGCTTCTCCTGCGACGCCGCG
Organism: Anaeromyxobacter sp.; assembly: GCA_046351695.1. Lineage (GTDB taxonomy): Bacteria > Myxococcota > Myxococcia > Myxococcales > Anaeromyxobacteraceae > Anaeromyxobacter. Next base: position 20,890 of record JAXLYA010000014.1, read on the forward strand.
TAGGCGGCGGGCATGGCGGCCTGCAGGGCGGCGAAGTCGTAGGCGGCGGCCGGGGTGCCGGCCGGGTCGACGACGAACTGCATCACCGTGCGGGTGTTCGGGCCCTTGCCGACCTCGGGCGACGGCGCGCCACCGGCGTCGACCCAGCTCGGGCCGAACGTGTAGTAGTCGTACCGCTGATCACCGGCGGGGTACGCGGCGGGGGCGTCGTTGTAGAGGATGAGGGTCGAGCCCGCGGGCACCTGCGAGAAGTCGACCACCACCTCGGCGCGCTCGGCGGGGCCGAGGATGAGCGTGCCGTCGATCACGTTGCCGACCGTCATCGACTTCGGGTCGGTGTCGTAGGTGACCGGGATCGGGGGCGCGTTCTTGAGCACGGCCGCCGGGAGGAGGCCGCCCTCGGTCGCGATCTGGAACATCTTCGGGCCGGCGTTGACCGGGTTCGGGACGCCGCCGGGGCGGCCGTCGAACGGGACGGTGGAGTCGTCGCCCCACACGGTCGTGTAGGTGTCGCCGTTGCGCGGCACCATGGCGACCTCGGTGCACTCCGCGGGCGTGCCGGCGGCGCCGATGCAGGCAGTGCCGGTGACGCGGTCGAAGTACGCCCTGCGGGTCGTGTCGAAGGTCGCGCCCTTGATGGCGTAGTAGAGCTGGAGGTTGAGGAAGCGGTCGTTGGAGGCGTTGAGGATGCGGAGGCGGTACGCCTTCGGCTGGACGACGGCCTTCGGGTAGACCGTGCCGTTCACCATCATCACGTCCATGAACGCCTCGGGGACGATGGACGCGGTGAGGGCGGCGGACGGGTTGACCGGGTTACCGGGCAGCTGGACCGGCGGCCAGATCCAGGGGCCGTAGTCCCACCGGCCCAGCGGGTTCATGCAGTTGATGTCCCAGGAGCAGGTCGGGTCCTGGTTCTCCTCGTACATGTGCGGGAACCAGAGGTCGCCCGGCTGGCCCCACTTCGCGAGGTCCCACTTCGAGTCCTGCACGGCGATGTCGGAGGGGACGAACGACTTGTCCTGCACGACGAGCGGCAGGTCCTCGACGCCCGCGGTGAGCGCCGTCTCCACGTCGTCGCGGAGCAGGTAGCCCGCGGCCACGCCGGCGTACACGTTGAGGCGGGTCAGGCCGTACGCGTGGTCGTGGTAGAACATCAGGCGGCCGCTCTGCTGGTTCGGGTAGTAGAGCGACATCGCGCCGCCGGACGGCAGGTAGTTCACCTGGTCCTGCGCCATGTCCGGCACGTCGCGCGCGCCCACGCCCACCTTGTAGGGCGAGGGATCGCCGGCCGGGGCGATCCACTGGTGCGGGAGGCCGTCGGAGATCCAGGGCGTCAGGCCGCCGTGGAGGTGCACGCCGACGCGCTGCTCGGAGTAGCTCGCGCAGAGGGGCGCCTGGGCCGGGTCGAGGGGGTCGCAGGGGGTGACGCCGTCGGCCTGCAGGTTGCCCTTGCCGGCGCCCATGACGGTGGCGTCGACCGGGATGAAGAACGGGATGCCGGTCTGGAGCTCGTTGAAGACCTTCACGCGGACCGGGCGGTCACGGTGCGCGACGATCACGGGGCCGAGGTACATCGGCGTCCCGTTCACGCCCGCGATCTTCTGCACGTAGCCGCGGAGCTTCGTGGCCTTCTGCAGGTCGGTGTGGAGGCGCTGCGTGTACTCGACGATCGCGATCTCGTAGTAGTCGGCGCCCGGGTACGTCGTGGTGTCGGGCACCGCCACCGGGAGGTAGCTGCCGAGGTTGTTCGCGCCGGCCTGGCCGAGGCCGGGGAGCGTGTCGACGAACTTCCTGAGCTGCGGGCTGTTCGCGTAGTAGGTGGGCTGGGCGACGCCCTGCGGATCGAGCACGCTGCCCGGTCCGGCGTGCGCCTGGGTGGCGAGTCCCGCCACGAGTGCGACGAGCAGCGCGCGGCTGCCCGTGCGGGCTGGATTGCTCTTCATGTATCCCCCTCCGTCGCGGGCACCGAGGCCCGCGCGGCGTGTCTTCCGGCCCTCGCCCCCCGCTCGCCCCAGCGAACGGGACCGACGCCCGGCCCTGCCGTGCCCCACCGCGATCGCCCCAGCGATGCACCGTGAGTCACGTTCCCTGCTGCGTGATGCACGGTTTGCGTATGCGATCCCCGCGTGACCACACCAGCCTAGGGGTGGTCCTTGATGGGTGTGGCGGGCACAGGGGCTTCACTGTGTGGAAATCGCTCAGGGGGCCGGGTGGTTAGGTGCGATACGGTGTCGCAGGGGGACCGCGTCTCACCGCGATTTCCCGCGTGTTTACGCCACGCGGACGGGCCTCCGGCGGTGCGGCGAACTGGCGCGTCCCCGGATTTCGGTACAGGTTTCGAGCGCTTCGGGGAGGTCGTCCGCTCGAACGGATCACGGACCCACCGTGGAACGCCGCGCAGGGATTGCGCTCGATCACCCACCGTGAACGCACTGCAAGCTGCAACGGCCTACTCACGTTGGGTGACGTCCCACCCCACGAACGCCCACCGGATCGGCTCCCCCACGAGCCGCGGCCCGTCCCGCTCCCACAGCGCGCGGAGCGCCGCGCGCTCGTCCTCGCCGAGCGGACCGACCGACCACTCCATGCGCCGCGCGAACTCGTCGGGCCCCGCGCAGCCCGCGAGCTTCCCCGGGCTCTCGATGAAGTCGAGCCGCGGCGCGACCCCCATCCGGTGGAGGAGCGCGATCACGTAGAGCCAGTCGGGCGGCGGCTCGGCGGTCCTGCACAGCGCCGCGAGCACGGCGGCGTCGAGGCGCCGCCCGCCGGCGCGGTGCGTGAGGTAGACGCGGCGCCGGGCGTGGGCGTCGAGCTTCGCGAGGGCGTCGGCCATGTCGGCCACGTGCATCGAGCGCGAGGCGACCACGACGTCGCATACCGGCACGCCGTCCCAGGGCTCCTCCCAGGCGCGCAGCACGCCGGAGACGTTCGCGAGCCCGCGCTCGCGGGCGCCCGCGGCGAGCGCGGCCAGCATGCCCGGGCTGTGGTCGAGCCCGTGGACGTGCTCGAGCCGCGGCGCGAGCGGGAGCCCGATGGTGCCCGGGCCGCAGCCGACGTCGAGGAGCGTCCGGCAGCCGGTCAGGTCCATGCGCGCGAGGAACGCCTCGGCGTAGGCGCTCCCCTCGACGGCGGCGCGCATGCCCTCCGCCCTCGCGTCCCAGGCCGCAGGCGGCTTCTCGCCGCGGGTGGTGCGCGCCATGTGCGCGCGGTAGAGCGCGCCGAGGTCGAGGTCGTCGAGGCCGGCCACGGCCGCGCAGGGTAGCACCCTCTGCGACGAAAGGCCGTACCGGGAGCGGAACCCGCGGGCGGTACCGTTCCACGGTCAGTCGCCCCCTGGCCTGACACCACCACCGCCCGAGGAGGGCCCCCGCATGTCGACGCGCCTCCGCGCAGTCACGCTCTGTGGACTCGTCTGCCTCGCCGCCTGCCAGGCGGAGAAGACCACCCTCACCACGCACCCGAAGGGCGACCAGCTCGCCCCGCCGACCGGCCTCGTCGCGACCCCGGCGAAGGGCAGCGTGAAGCTCGAGTGGAACCCGGTGCCGGGCGCGGTGTCCTACGAGGTCTACCGGGCGGCCACCTCCGACTCGAACCCGTACAACCTGATCGCGGCCACGGGGAACACGAGCTACCGCGACGTCGTCGGCTTCACGAACCTGCTCCAGCAGGGGACGACCTATCACTACCGGGTCATGGCCAAGACCGGCACCGGCTACGACGGCACGCCCACGTACATCGACAGCGAGCCGAGCGCACCGGTCTCGGCGCTCCTCGCCGACGTGCCGGCCCAGGGCGCGCAGCTCGCGGCCCCGACGGTCACCCTCACCGACGTGAACGGCACGGTCCGCTACATCTCGTGGACCGAGGTGCCGAACGCGACCTACTACGACGTCTACCGCGCCAACACCTTCTCGACCTTCGTCGACGACACGACGCCGCTGTCGATGTTCAGCACCGTCGCCACGAACCAGACGTCGCTCGTCGTGGGCGAGGCGCTCTCCTCGCCGTCCACCCGGTTCGCGTACACGGTCGTGGCGCGCAAGTCCGACGCCTACTACCTGCCGAGCGCGAAGAGCATCGTGGTGTTCAACGATCCCGTGAAGCGGCTCAACACGCCGGACGGCGCCGCCTCCGCCGGGACCTACACCGACAAGATCCTCGTCGAGTGGGACAAGATCCCGGGCGCGACCTCCTACCGTGTCTACCGGGCGGAGTCGCGAAGCACCACCAGCCCCGACCTCGACCCCTCCGCGGTCGTGGCGCCGTACGCGCTCGTGCCCAACCTGACCTTCGCCACCTACCAGGGTCAGACCACGCGCATCTTCGTGGAGGACAGGAGCGCCGAGGTCACCGCCTCCACGAACGAGGGCGGGATCGTCGTCCCGCGCTACTACTGGTACAAGGTCCAGGCGGTCGGTGACGCGACCTGGGCCGACAGCGCGCTCGGCGCCGCGGACCTCGGCTACCTGAAGCCCGACGGCCAGACCCCGTACTCGGTCATCGACGCCCCCGCCGCCGTCACCACGGTCAACAACGGCACGAACGGCGCCTTCGTCACGGTGCGCTGGCAGAAGGTGCTCGCCTCTGCGACGAAGCTCGCGGCGACGTCCTACGACGTCTACCGGGCCAAGGACTCGAGCCTCGTCGGCTTCACCCGGATCGGCACCGGCGTCGCCGGCACGGCGGTCCCGGCCGCCGCGAACGAGCTCGAGTACCAGGACAGCTCCGCCACGCTCGAGAAGGGCGCCAACTACTACTACCGCGTGGTCGCGAAGGCGGCCGGCGGCCTGGAGAGCGAGCTCTCCTCGGCCTCGGGCGCCGGCTACCTCGCCGGCCTCGACCCCTTCACCTCGTTCACCGCGGTCGTCGACGCCTCGACCAACGTGCAGCTCACCTGGAGCAGGATCCGGAACGTGAACACCGGCGCCGGCGCGGCGTACACGGTGCGCGCGCTCCTGTCCGGCACCGCACCCGCGAACCCGCTCGTCGACGGCATCGCGGTCGCGACCGTCTCCGGCGCGACCTCGGACCGCACCAACCTGTACTTCACCGGGTTCGGCGCGTTCGCCGCGGGCACCTGGCAGCTCTGGGTGGTGGCGACGGGCAACGACGGCCAGCAGGGCGCGAGCGCGGCCGTCGCCGTGGTGAGGTAGGGGCGCGGAGGGCAGCATGATCCGCCTCCGCCCCGGGCTCGCCCTGCTCCTCGCGGCCGGCATCGGCTGCGGGGAGCCGCTCGAGCAGAAGGACCCCGGCGACGGGCACGACCCCGGCCCGCCGGTCCAGGTCGCGACGCCGGTCATCACGGTGAGCGGCGAGCGCGTGACGATCACGACCGCGACGCCGTACGCGAGCGTCTACTTCACGCTCGACGGCACGACGCCGACCAACCGCTCCAGCATCTACGATGGCCCGTTCTTCGTCACGCTCGCCCCCGGGCTCCTGCAGATCCGGGCCGTGGCGACGCGGTCCGGCCTGCTCGACTCGTACGTCGGGGGCAAGGTCGTCGCGACGGCCGCGCAGGTCGTCGAGTCGTTCGGCGCCGACCCGCACTGGACGGTCACCCAGGAAGGCTCCGGGAACGTCTGGACCTGGAACGCCAGCCTGGGCGCCTACCGCATCGTCTACAGCAGCCCCACCCTGCGCGAGGACTCGAAGCTCGTGAGCCCGAGCTACCACCTCCCGGCGAGCTACGGGCACTGGGTGCTCGGCTACCGCGAGGGCTGGCACGGGGGCTACCCCGGCTACTGGTCCCAGGGCGAGGTGATGGTGTCGGTCGACGACGGCGCCACGTGGGAGCGGGTCGCGCTCGTGCACGCCGACACCGGCCAGGGCACCTACAACCTGGACCGCGACGTCACGCTCGACGTCTCGGCCTGGTCGGGCCAGACGGTCCGGTTCGCGTTCCGCTACCTCGGGAACTACGACTGGGACTGGACCGTGGACGACTTCCTGCTGTTCGGCGAGTGACGCCGGGGCCCGGAGGGCTCCCGGTCACGCCCCTCCCCCGCGCGCGACGGGGGGAGGGGCCGCGGGCAGACGGATGGTGATGCGGGTGCCCTGGCCCACGGCGCTCTCGAGCGAGACGCTCCCGCCGTGGTCGCGCACGATGCGCTGCACCATCGGGAGCCCGAGCCCCGAGCCGTGCCCCTCCGACTTGGTCGTGAACCAGGGCTCGAACACCCGCGCGATCACCTCGGGGGTCATCCCCAGGCCCTCGTCGCGGACCTCGAGGCGCAGCCACGCGGCGTCGTCGATCGCCGCCCGGATCAGCAGCGTCCCGCCCCGGGGCATCGCGTCGCGCGCGTTCATCGCGAGGTTCACCACCACCTGCTCGAGCTGCGACGCGTGGCCGGGCACGGCGGGCAGCCCAGGCTCCACCTCGAGCACGAGCCGGACGTTCCGCGGCAAGGCGCCGGACAGGAGCACCTTCGCGTCCCTGAGGAGCACCCCGAGATCCACCGGCACCGGCGCGGCGCCGCGCGTGGGGCGTGCATAGGACACGAGGGCGCGGGCGGACTCGGCGCCCCGCACGACCGCCTCGCGGGCCATCTCGAGCTCCGGCGCGAGGGGGTGACCCGGCGGGAGCTCGTCGAGCGCGAGCGACAGCTGGGCGAGCACGATGGTGAGCTGGTTGTTCACGTCGTGTGCGACCCCGCTCGCGAGCGTGCCCACGGTCTCGCGGCGCTGGCCGTCCCGCAGCCGGGCCTGCAGCGCCTCGTGCTCCTCGAGGAAGAGGTCGGTGAGGCGCGCCGCGTCGGGGGGAGGCCGGGCGGTCCCGGCGGCGGACGAGGCGGCCGCGGGCACCGGCGCCGCGGCGAGGCGGTCGAGCGGACGCCCGAACCGCTCGGCGATGGCGCGGGCGCGCCAGGCGAGGAGCGCGAGGCCGAGCGCGGCGAGCGCCGCGACCCCGGCGCCGCGTGCCCGGGCGCCACGCTGGATGTCCGCCTCCGGGATCGCCACCGCCAGCCGCCAGTCCAGGCCCGCGGGCCCCTGGTACGGGCGCGCGAGGACGTAGAACGGCTCGCCCGCCGTGGTGGACGCCACCTCGACGGGCCCGTCGACCGCGGCGAGGCCGCCGGGGAGGGCCGCGAGCTCGCGGGAGAGGGTGGGGCCGAGCGGCGCGAGGAAGTCGCGAAAGCGCGCCTCGCGGGAGAGGTACTCCGGCAGCCGCGGCAGGATGAGCGCCCGCCCCGACGCGTCCCCGATGGTGACCCGGGTGCGCGGGGTCGGCTGGGCGGACCAGGCGCGGCCGGTGAGGTCGTCGAGCATGACGTCGAGCGCGATCACGCCGGCGAGCGTCCCCCCGTCGTGGACCGGGATCGAGAAGGTGATCCCCGGATCCTGCGTCGTCATGAAGCGGTAGGCCTCGGGCGACCAGCGCGGGCCGCCGGTGTCGGCGACCCGGGTGTACCAGTCGCGCGTCCGCGGGTCGTAGGTCGTCGGCGCCCAGGGTTCGTCGATCTCGCGGAGGCCCTCGCGGCGCCGCCAGGCGGCGACGTGGCCCTCGGGACCTTCCCGGATGACCCGCCGGCTCCAGGCGTCGCCGGTGCGGAGGAGGAGGACGGAGGTGCCGTCCGCCCGGCAGAAGTTGACCGAGGAGACGAAGCCCTGGCGCGCGAGGAGCGGGAGCACGAGGCGCTCGAGCTGCCCGGGCGCGTCCACATCGAGGTCGCCGGCGCGCCACCAGGCCTCGAGCGTCTCGCCGAGCCGCACCACGGCATCGAGCTCGCGGTCGAGCTCGCCCGTGAGGTGGGCCGCGGCCTCCCGCCCGCGTTGCCACGCCTGGCGCTCGAGCGCACCCCGGGTGATGAACCACCCCAGGGCCGCGACGGCGGCGAGCAACAGGCCCGCGCCGGCGAGGACCTCCGTGAAGAGCGACCGCCGGAACCTCGCGCTCGCCGGGACGGTGGCGGCCGGATTCGGGGATGCGCTGCCCTCGGGCTGCTCCACGCTCACGCTCCGTGTAGAGCAGGCGGCGAAGGGACGGACAACGAACTGGCGGTCGAGCCGCGCGCGTCCCGGCGACCGCGCTACCTCGAGGAGGCGCCGAGCAGCGCGTTCAGCTTCGCGATCACCTGGAAGGCGTCCGCCACGTAGACGACGTCGGCCTTCCCGCGCGCCCAGCCGCAGTTCGCGTCGAGGCTGACCGCCCGCCGCTCGCGGATGAAGCGCCAGCCGACCACGTGGGGCTCCTCGCCGTGGCAGCAGGTGGAGAGCCCCTTCGCGTGGCGGGGCGTCGCGCCGGTCTGGCCGATCTGGTTGAGGTGGGTCATGAAGCCGAAGACCTTGTGGCCCTCGCCGGCCTGGTCCACGAGCGACTTCGACGAGCCGAGCGACGCACCGGACGCCGCGAGGAAGCCCTTCACGAGCCCCTCGGCCTCCTCCGCGTGGAGCTGGCCGTCGGCCTGCTTCTTCGTCCACCCCGCGCCGGCCACGAAGAGGAGCTTCGCGTCGGGCTTGATGGTCTGCTCGCCGGAGGCGGGCGCGCGCTCGCCCTCGACGGTGGTCCGCGCGGCGGGGAGCGCGACGGCGACGTCCTCCACGGGCGCGGCCCCGCCGGCGGGCGCTGCCGCCGGGAAGGCGCCGGGGTCGACGAGGAGGAACCACGGGCGATCGGTGCGCTTCAGGGTCGCCTCGATGCGCTGCCGGTACGTCCAGCGGGTGATGGCGCCCTCCGGCGTGACGGCGGCGACGTGGCTGTCGACCTTGCCGCCCACCCGGGCGGCCACGCCGGCGGCGACGCGGGCGAGGCGGGAGGTGGCTGGGACGACGACGACGGTCGCGCCGGAGGCCTTCACGAGGGCCGCGGCGGCCGCGGCGTCGGTGGCGTAGCGCGGCTGCGCGAGCGCGGGGTCGCGGGCGACGCGCACCTTCGCGACGCCGGTGGCGGCGAGCGCGGCGGCGGCGGCCGAGGGGTCCGCGCCGAACACGGCGGCGGTGACCTGGCCGCCGGCGGCGAGGACGCGCGCGGCGGACAGGGCCTCGAGCGCGGCCTTCGGCAGGGCGCCCGCGGCGTCGGGGTGGGCGAGGACGAGCACGTTCTCCATGGTGGTCTCCGTTCCGGGGGTCTCGAGACGGCGTCAGTCCTGGCGGATCCACGCGGCGAGCTCCGCCGCGATGGCGTCCGGGGTCGAGTCCTTCACGACCTTCGTCTCGCGCGTCACCTTCGGTACCTGCACCGAGGCGAACGCCTGGCCGCCGACGCCCACCGGGGCGGCGGCCGCCTTCTGCAGGGCGGGCATGATGCCGCGCATGTTGGCCATGCCGACCTGCGGGTTGTTCTTGGGCTCGGGCCGCTCGCCGGTCGCCCAGCCGAGCACCGCGGGCGCGCCCTGGCAGACCGAGACCTGGTGCTTGCCGCCCTCGACGCGCTCGAGCACCTCGAACGAGCCGTCGGGCCGGAGCGCGAGGCGGTCGACGCCCTGGAACTGCTCGGCGAGGCCGAGCGCCTCGCCCACGAGCTGGAGCGTCACGCCCGCGGAGCGCGAGGCCGACTCCCAGCCGCCGAAGAGGAGGAGCTTCCCGAGGTCGAGCCCGGGCAGCGCCTTCACGGCGGCGGCGAGCTTCCCCGCCACCTCGTGCGCGTCGGTGAAGCCGCCGGCGGGGCCGTCGAGCGCGACGAGCTCGAACGGCACCTTCTGGCCGACCGCCATCATGACCTGCTGGAGCTTCGCCTTCGGGCCGAGCGCGACGAGCGTGACCTTCGAGCCCGGCGCGGCGGCGGCGAGCGCCGCGGCCTCGTAGAGCGCGCTCGCCGCCCACGGGTCGAGCACCGCGGGCAGCATCGCCTCGTTCTTGAGGCCCGGCCCGGCGGGCGTCGAGACGGGCTCGAGCACCTGCAGCGGGTCGGGCACGATGCTGCCGAGCACGACGATCTGGAAGCTCATCGCTAGTTCTCCGCCGAATGCAGGCCTCCCGCGCCGGCGCGGAAGGAGAGGTTGACCTCGTCGGTGCCGTCGAGGCGGCCGGTGCAGCTCCACAGGCAGGCGCCGCAGTGCACGCACTTCTCTCGGTCGAAGGCGGGCACGCCGCCCTCGCCCGGGCGGATCGCCTCCGCCGAGCAGATCTCGAAGCAGACCTTGCGGTCGCAGGCCTTGCAGACCTCGGGCCTCAGGAACACCACGTGGTCCGCGTAGCCGGGCGGCGCCTGCACCTTGCCGCCCATGAGGAGCGCGTCCTGCTGGGTCACGAGGAGCTGCCCGTCGAGCTCGACCGGCGGCCAGCCGGCGGCGTCCATGAGGGCGTCGTGGAGGGGCACGCCCTTCGCCTCGCACTCCGTGCGGATGCGCGCGATCTCCGCCGCGGAGAGCCGGCCGCGGTAGAAGCCCTCGACCGTGCCGATCGCGTCGGCCGGGTGCGGCGGCTCCTCGCCGAGCGAGACCTTCCCGCCGGTCATGCCCGCGAGCGCCATGCCGAGCAGGCCGGTGACCGTGCCCTTCTGGAAGCCGTCGCGGGCCTTCTCGGCGACGCGCCCCTCCGCCTCGACCCAGCTCGCCCGGCGGCGCGCGACGTACGCGGCCTCGAGGTGCTCCCTCGTGAAGGGCTTCCCGGCCTCGAGGAGCTCGATGACGCCCTCGGCCAGCAGCGTGCCGGTCGTGAACGCCTCGTCCACGCCGGAGTTCGTGAGCACGTTCGTCGCGCCGGAGCCCTCGCCGATCCGCGCGAAGCCGTCGCCCGCGAGCACCGGCTCGCCGCGGCGGCCGGACTCGAGGATCGACTTCGCGCCCCACGAGCGGAGCCGCCCGCCCTCGAGGTGCTTCCAGAGCGCCGGGTGGCGGACGTAGTGCTGGAGGTACCGGTAGCTCGTGCGCACCGGCGACTCGAACCAGCTCGGCACGAAGATGCCGACCGAGGCGACGCGGCCCGGGTGCACGTAGAGGAAGCCGAAGATCTCCGGCTCCGGGAAGCCGATGGTGTGGAGCACCGTCCCCGGCTCGAGCGTGCACTTCTCGGGGAGGTCCACGACGAGCTTCATGCCGACCGCCCAGTCGCGGCGCGCGTGCCCGGCGGGCATGCCGAGCGCCGCGTCGAGCTGGCGGCCCACCGCGCCCACCGGCCCGTCGGCGACGACGGTGAGGCCGGCGTGCACGTCCATGCCGGGCATGAACGACGCGCCCTCGGGCTTCCCGGCGCGATCGACGCCCTGGTCGGCGAGGCGCACGCCGAGCACGCGGCGGCCGTCGAGGAGGGCCTCGGCGGCGGGCGTGGCGGGCCACAGCTGCACCGTGCCCGTCGCGAGCACCTGCCCCGCGACCCACTGCATGAGCTGCCCCATCGAGAAGACGAAGCCGCCCTCCTTGTGGAGGAACGCCGGCGTCCAGGGCAGCTCGAGCGCGTGGTCGGCGAGGCCGAGCACCGCGCCCATCGCGCGGACCGAGGCGTCGGCCGCCTTCATCGCGGCGGAGCGGCGGCTCGCGCCGACGGGGTCGAGGAGGTAGAGCACCTTCTCCTCGCCGACGCGGGCGGCCATCGGGATCTGCGAGACGTCGAGGTCGGGGAACGCTGCGGAGATCCCCCGCCCGCGCGTCACGACGCCGGACACGCCGAAGCCGGGGTCGTCGGCGCGCTCGTAGCAGACGACCTGCAGCGGCAGGCCGGGCGAGGCCTGGCTCTCGAGCGGCGGCTTCGACGCGTCGGCGAGCCGGCGGGAGAGCGTGGTGAGGAAGCCCGCCGCGGCCGGCCCGAAGCCGACGCAGGCGATGTCCACGGCGAGGCTGGCGCGCTCGGGCGCCGGGCCCTGGTCGGTCTCGGTGCTCATGCGCGTCCCCTACCGCGGGTAGTCGAGCGCCTCGGGGATCATCACCCGCGAGACGGCCTCGGCGGCGCGGTCCTTCGAGAGGCCGGCGCCGGAGAGGCAGCCGTCGAGCTTCGCGCGCAGGTTACGGAAGTCGGTGATCCCGCGGCAGGAGGCGCAGGGGCCCTCCTTGTCCGGGTGGCTGCCGTCGGCGAGCACGTCGTAGGAGCAGCCCGCGAGCCCGGGCACGATGCCCTCGAGCGCCTCGGCGTCGTTCGCCGACCAGCAGGCCACGCGCCCCTCGTCGTCCCACTGCGGGTGGCGGTTGTAGCCGTGCACGAGCTCGGCGCAGATGCGGCCGACCTCGCCCGCGGCGCGGGCGATCTGCACGTGGCAGAGGTCGGCGAAGAAGCGCGCGGTGGAGGCGTGCGCGTCGCCGAGGATCGCCGCCCCGTTGTCCGCGAGCTCGACCGCGTCGAGCACCTGCGCGCGCGCGGCGACGAGCCACGCGAGCGCGTCGGCGAGCTTGAAGGTCACGCCCTGCCGCGGGGCCTGCATGAGCCCCTTGCCGTCGGCGTCCTTCGCGCCCTCGAGGTGGCGGTGCGTCCAGAGCCACAGGTCGAGCGCGGTCGCGAGCGCGCAGGCGCCGGTGCCCGGGTGCGTGCCGGCGATGTGCCGGAGCTCCCGGAGCCAGCCCTTCAGCTGCGCGAGGAAGACCGGGTTCGACATCGTCACCGACATCTGCCGGCGCTGCACCGCCTCCGGGCCCTCGTAGGTGGCCTCGAGCTGTGCGTCCATCCACTTCTGGCCCAGGAAGCCCGGGCAGTCCTCGGTGATGCCGTAGCCGCCCATGAGCGACACGGCCTCGCGCATGACGGTGGCGCCGACGCCGGTGTTCCAGAGCTTCGTCGCCGGGCAGAGCACGTTCGCGGCGGAGTCGAGGAGGATGAAGCGCACCATCTCGTCGGCCTCGAGCTCGGCGATGCGGGCGTCCTCGCGCGGGCCGCGCGGGTGGGCCTTGAGCTCGAGGAGCTCGAGCGCGCCCTTCTCGACGAGCTTCAGCCACTTGAGCGTCGCCTTCGTGCCGGAGATCTTCTGGTCGGCGAGGAGCGCGTCCTTCTTCTTCTCGAGCGGGTCGAGCGCGTCGAACAGGCGCGCGGTCTGGAAGCCGAGGGAGGCCGCGGCCTCGCCGGTGGCCCACACCTCCACGAGGCGGTGGAGCGCGTCGGCGCGCTGCTGGATGCCGAGCTCGTACCGGATCGAGCCGGGCGCCGCCTGCTCGGCGCCGCGGAAGCGGCCGCGCTGGTAGCGGATGATCGGCTCGACCGCGCTGAGGAGCTTCGCGGCGGTCATGACGCCCACCGTGACGCGGGTGCGGCGGAAGACGGCCTCGATCACCTCGGAGTGGTCGTAGTTCGGGACGATGACGCCGTCCTTCACCGTGTAGCCGCCGACGATCCGGCTCGCCGGGATGCGCAGGCTGAAGATCGGGTCGTTCGTGGAGGAGAGCTGGTGGACGAGCTTCTTCGTCGGCGTGCCGCGGTCGTAGGTGCCCGGGTCGCCCTCCTCGAGGATCACGAGGCAGGAGGACTTCACGCGCGGGTCGTCGGTGTCGACCGCGGCGGTGACGAAGTTCGCGAAGCCCATGTTGGTGATGAAGCGGCCGCGCTTCTCCACCTGCAGCATCGGCTCCTCGCCGTCCTTCCACTCGGCGACGCGGACCTTCCCGTTCAGCATGCCGGTGTCGACGCCGACGTACGGGATGGGCTCGGTGAGCGCGAAGGCGGCGCGCCAGGGCTTGCGATCCTCGCCCGGCTGCGGCGGCGCGGCGAGGCTCATGTAGTGCTGCTTCTGCTCGGCGGTGCCACGCTCGTGGATCGGCGAGAGGCCGAGGAACCCGGCGAGCGCGCCGGTGGCGGCGCCGGCGTCGACCCAGGCGAGCTCGAACGCGGAGAGGGAGAGCGCGAGGTTCTTCGGCCCCGCGATGAAGCCGCCCTCCTCCGGCTCCATGAACGCCCCGGTGATGCCCGAGGCGTCGTAGTGGCCGAGGAGCTCGTTCTTGCGCGGCGTCCACTCGTGCTCGTTGCGGCCACCCTCGGCGACGAGCCGGGCGACCGGGCCGCGCGCCACGCCGCGCGCCGACTGCACGAGCATCTGCAGGTCGTAGCGGTCGGCGAACCGCCACATGAGCTGGCGGACGTCGTCGCCCGGGAGGGTGCGGAGGGTCTCGGCGACGGGCTTCGTGGCGGCGGTGGACATGGCGCACTCCTGCGCGGGGCCGCGCACGCGCACACGCGCGCGGGTGGCCTGCGGTGACGGGAACGGGCGCGAAGGTAGTCGCGCGCGCGCGGGAATGGCAATGCGCCGCGCGCCAATCGGGCTGCGACGAATCGACGCAATTCGATGTCAATTGCGCGGTGCGTCGGGCGTTTTGATCGCCGGCAAGCGCCCCGGTCTCAGGGCAGCGGCAGCTCGGCCACGACCGGCGCGTGATCGCTCGTCCCGAAGTCGGCCATCACCCGGCAGCGGGGGGTGGCCGCGAGCGAAGCGCTCGCGAGCACGTAGTCGATGCGCCAGCCGATGTTGCGCTGGCGCATGCTCCGCCACGGCGCCCACCAGGTGAAGAGGCCCTCGTCGTCCGGCGCAGCGGCGCGGCCGAGGTCGACGAGCCCGCGCCCGATCACCGCGCCGAGCAGCGCGCGCTCGTCCTCGCGCTGGCCGACGACGCCGGGCTTGCGCTCCTTCGGATGGACGTCACGCTCGGTGAGCGCGACGTTGAGGTCGCCGCACACCACGAGCCGCCGCCCCTCCGAGGCGAGCGCGCCGGCCCACGCCTCGAGCGCCGCGAGGAACACGAGCTTCGCCTGGAGGTCCTTCCCGCCGTTCGGGACGTAGACCGAGGCGAAGGTGACGCCCGCCACCTCGGCCGCCGCGATGCGCGTCTCGAGGTCGAAGGGCGGGTGCACGAAGGCGGGCGGCGCCGGGCAGTGCTCGGCGCGGACGTGCAGGCTCACGCCGGAGTAGGCGGTCTCGCCGTGCCAGATGCCGTGGTAGCCCTCGAGGCCCTGGAGCGCCGGCGGGATCTTCTCGCGCGGCGACTTGAGCTCCTGCAGGCAGAGCACGTCCGGCCGCTCGCGGGCGAGGAGGTCGAGGACCTGCGCCTCGCGGGCGCGGACACCGTTCACGTTCCAGGTGACGACCTTCATGCGCGGAGCTTAGCGCGCGGGGCCGACGGGGGCGCGGCGCTCGACGGGCCCGCCGGGCGCGCGTGGTAACATCCGCGCATGCTCCACCTCGCGGCCCGGCATCACGGCGGCAAGGCGCGGCCCGGCGTCGCCGCCGCCGCGCTCCTCGTGGCGGCCCTCGCCTTCCTGGGGCTGGCGGCCTTCCTGGGCCAGGACGCCGAGGGCATCGTGCGGAACCTCGGCACCGCCCCGGGAACGGTGGTCGGCATCGATCTCCGGAAGGCGAAAGGCGACAAGAAGCCCCGGGCGACCATCCGCTACGAGGTCGAGGGCAGCACCATCTGGCTCACGAACGAACGCGTGAGCCGGGACGTCTCGGAGGGTGACGTCCTCACGGTCCACTACGACCGGCGCGAGCCGGCCCACGCTTCGCTCTCCACCCCCGGCGAGCTCCGGGCGCGGTACCTCGTCCTCATCGGTCTCGGCACCGCGCTCCTCGTCGTCGCGGCGATCTTCTTCGGGGTCGCCACGCGCGAGCGGGGCACCGCGGCGCCGCCATACGCGGGAGCCTGATCGAGCGCAGCGCCTTGGCGCTTCAGGCCCGGCGCGCCCGCGCTCGGCCTCGAAGTGGCGCGCCTGGCGGCGCCGCTCGGACGGGTGGGGTCAAGTCCTTCCACTTCCCACTCATCAAGTCCCTGCTGTGCTGGCCCACCCGCCTCACGCTCCGTCTTGAACGAAGTGTCAAGTGGAAGGACTTGACCCCTGCCCGCCCACGGTACTGGCCACGCGTCCTGGGCGCTGCGATAGGGCGAAGTGTCAAGTGGAAGGACTTGACCCCTGCGGCGCCTGCGGCGGGTGCAGCACCTGCAACGACGCGATCGCGATCTGGATGCGCTCCACGCACTCGGCCGCGTCCCAGATCGCCTCGAGCGCCGGCGCGATGTGGCCCTGCTCGAGCTCCGCGCGCGCGTACGCGAGCGACGAGCGCGCCGCGCCGAGCGGGCTGTTGAGCGCGTGGGCGACCTCCTCGGCGAGCTGGCCCTTCGCGACCCAGGCCTGGGCGGACGCCTGCGCCCGCTCGACCTCGGCGAGCCGGGCGAGCGCGTCGGCGCGCTCGCGCTCGGACTCGAAGTAGCGCGCCTGGCGGCGGCCCTCGAGCCGGCCGGCGATCACGGCGAAGGCCACCGCGGCGGCGGCCGTCGCGACCCAGAGCACGAGGTCCACCCCGGGGGCGCGGCCGAGGACGAGGAGGGTGGCCCCCGAGGCGACCGAGGCCACGCCGAAGAGGATCGGCTCCACGATGCGGCCCGGCCGGGCGATCGCGCTGAGGAGCGGGATCGCGAGGAGGAACTGGAGGAAGAGGCTCGTCGCCCCGCCGCTCACGGCGGCGAGCGCGGTGAGGAACACCACGGCCCCGAGGCCGGGCAGGTAGGTGACCGCGGCGTTCACCGCTCCCGGGAAGCGCCCCGCGGCCCAGGCGTTCGCGAGGAAGAGCGCGATCCACGCCGCCCAGAGCGGGGTCCGCGGCCCGAGGCCGGCGAGGCCGGCGTCGACGGCCGCCACGAACACGAGCACGCCCGTCCCGACGAGGAGCAGGCTGCGATCGTCGCGGCCGCTCGATCTCGGCGGCAGGTCGAGCGGACGGGTGACGTCGCTGTCGAGCTCCCCGGACATCGCGCCGGATCTTACCCGGGAACTCAGCGCCCGCTCGACTTCTTCCAACCCTCGAAGCGGCGCAGGAGCTCCGCCTCCACGTGCGCGTCGAGCGCGGGCGGCGGCAGCGCGCCGAGCGAGCGGGCGGTGAGCTCCATCTGCCGCACGTAGGCCCGGCAGCCGCGGCAGCCGAGCAGGTGGAACCTGAACCGCAGCCGGTCCACGAGCGAGAGCCGGCCCTCGACGTAGTCGGTCACGAGCGCGGTCACGTCGCGGCAGCCCAGCATCACGGCACGTTCTCCTCTGCTTCAGTCTCGCCGGTCTCGCGGTCCCCGGAAAGGTGGCGCTCCAGCTCCGCCCGGACGCGCGTCCGGGCCCGGTGCAGGAGCACCCGCTGGTTGGTCTCGGTGACCCCCAGGAGGTTACAGACCTCCTCGGACGGCAGCCCCTCGAGGTCGCGGAGCGTGATGACGGCCCGCTGGGCCTCCGACAGGCCGCCGATCGCGCGCTCGAGCACGCCCCGGGTCTCCTGCCGGAGCGTCAGCGCCTCGGGCGAGTCCTCGTGCCACTCGGCCGGGAAGGTCCGCCAGTGACCCACCCCGTCGAAGCGGCCGGCGAGGACGTCCTCGGCGGGAGACTGCGCCTCCGCGGAGGCGAGGGCCGAGAACGGCACCGCCCGCGCGTCGCGCACCCCGCGGGTGCGCCCCTTGTTGGCCGTGATGCCGAGCAGCCACGAGCGGAACGCGGCCCGCCCCTCGAAGCGCGGCAGCCCCTCGAGCGCGGCGAGCCAGGCGTCCGCCGCGACCTCCTCGGCGGAGGCGGGGTCGCGCACGAAGAGCCGCGCGACCCGCTGCACGGCGGGGCCGTGCCGGCGCACGAGGGTCGTGAACGCGGCGGCGTCGCCGGCGCGCGCGCGCTCCACGAGCGCGGCGTCCGGATCCTCGCCGGCGGGGCGCGGGTCGCGCGGGGCCAAGGCCCGCATGGTAGCGGTCCCCGACCCGTGGTGGAAGTCAGCGGTCGGCGACCTGCGCGGGCGGCGGCAGGCGGCGCGACAGCTCCTGGACGTGCGCGGCGAGCGAGCGCGCCTCCGCCTCGTCCACGCGCCCCGCGAAGGACGGCATCGGCGAGCGCGGGTTGAAGCGCTCGGGGTGGAGGATGCGCGCGGCGACCTCGTCGAGCGGCTGGCCCGCGGCGGGCCGGAGCTTCTCGCGGAACGCCGCGCCCTCGCCGTGGCAGGCCACGCAGCCGAGCGTCACGAAGCGCGCGGCCACGCCGCCGCCGGGCGGCGGTGCGTCGGCCGCGGGCCGGGGGATCGGGTGGTGCACCGGCGCGAGCGTGCGGAGCCACGCGTACACCGCGCGCGCCTCCACCTCGTCGAGCGTGCGGAAGGGGGCCATCGGCGGGCGGAGCGGGGTGCCGTCGGGACGCACCCCCTCGCGCAGGGCGCGCACGAACTCGGCCTCGGTCATGCGGCCGATGCCGGTGTCGGCGTCCGGCGTGAGGTTCGACGAGAGGACCTTCTCTCCCCGCGCGCCGACGAACTCGAAGCCGCCGGTGAAGGCCTCCTTGCCCTCCGACTTGTCGCCCGCGAAGCCCGGCGAGTGGCAGTCGCCGCACTGCAGGACGTCCTTCACGAGGTAGCGGCCGTAGTCGGCCGTCGGCCCGACCGGCGGGGCGACGATCGGGTGCGCGGCCATGGGCTTCGGCTTCGCGCCGGCGACGAAGGTGAGGATGAGCTTCCCGACGAGGGTGCCCTCGATCGGCGGCTGGGGCTCGGCGACCGGAGCGAAGACCGGATCGTCGGAGCGGAGGTGGCCGACGACGGCGGCGAGGTCGTCGTCGGAGAGGCCGGAGAACTGCGGCATCACGATCGCGAGGCGGCCGTTGCGGCGGATGCCGGTGCGGATCACGCGCGCGAGCTCGGCGTCGGACCAGGCGCCGATGCCGCCCGTGGGGTGCCGGGTGAGGTTCGCCGTGTAGAACTTGCCGAGGAACTCGGGCACGTCGGCCATGTGCTGGCCGGCCGCGAGCCCCTTCGCGTCCACGTGACACTGCGCGCAGATGGTGTCGAAGAGGTGCTTGCCGCGGGCGAGCGCCTCGGGGCTCCGCGCCGGGGTGAAGCCGGTGGGCAGGGGGAGGTCGTGCTTCGCGTCGAACTGACGCACCGCGTACAGGGTGGCGGCACCCGCAGCGAGGCCGAGCACGAGCAGGAGCGCCCCCACGCCCGTGAGGACGAGTCGGAGTGGTCTTTTCATGGTGCGCCTCGTACGGCGGGAATGAGCGCTCTATGTCGTCACGCCCGACTCGGGGGTCAAGGTGCCCGTGTGGGCATGACCCACGCACGAAGGCGCGACCACGGGTGAAACCCCGATATCCCCCCGTCCCGACGGCCCCGCAGGAATCCTTTACCCTGACCTCGCGCCCCGTTAGGAGTACGGGCCCAATGGACCAGAAGCCTGCCGACCTCGATCCCCAGGAAACCTCGGAGTGGCTCGAAGCCCTCGAGGGCGTGCTCGACCGCGAGGGGCCCCAGCGGGCCCACTTCCTGATCGAGCAGCTGATCGATCGCGCGCGGAAGTCGGGCGCGTGGCTGCCCTTCAGCGCCAACACCGCCTACCTCAACACCATCCCGGTCGAGCGCCAGGCGCGCTTCCCGGGCGACTTCTCGCTCGAGCAGACCATCCGCCACTACATCCGGTGGAACGCGATGGCGATGGTCGTGCGCGCGAACCGCACCACCAACGTGGGCGGGCACATCGCGAGCTTCGCCTCGGCCGCGACGCTCTACGACGTCGGCTACAACCACTTCTGGCGCGCCTGGACCGAGGAGCGCGGCGGCGACCTCGTCTACATCCAGGGCCACTCCGCCCCCGGCATCTACGCCCGCGCGTACATGCTCGGCCTCATCAGCGACAAGCAGCTCGAGAACTTCCGCCAGGAGGTGGACGGCCAGGGGCTCTCCTCCTACCCGCACCCGTGGCTGATGCCCGACTTCTGGCAGTTCCCCACCGTGTCGATGGGGCTCGGGCCGATCATGTCGATCTACCAGGCGCGCTTCATGCGCTACCTGGACTCGCGCGGCATCGTGGAGACGAAGGGCCGCAAGGTGTGGGCGTTCTGCGGCGACGGCGAGATGGACGAGCCCGAGTCGACCGGTGCGCTGCACATGGCCGGGCGCGAGAAGCTCGACAACCTCATCTTCGTCGTGAACTGCAACCTGCAGCGGCTCGACGGCCCGGTCCGCGGCAACGGCAAGATCATCCAGGAGCTCGAGGCGGTCTTCCGCGGCGCCGGCTGGAACGTCATCAAGGTCGTGTGGGGCCGCCACTGGGACAAGCTGCTCGCGCGCGACAAGAAGGGCATCCTGCAGAAGCGGATGCTCGAGTCGGTCGACGGCGACTACCAGACCTACAAGTCGAAGGACGGCGCCTACGTCCGCGAGCACTTCTTCAACACGCCGGAGCTCAAGGACCTCGTCGCCGACCTCTCCGACGAGGACATCTGGCGGCTCAACCGCGGCGGCCACGATCCGTTCAAGGTGTACGCGGCCTACCACGAGGCCTCCCAGCACCAGGGCCAGCCCACCGTCATCCTCGCGAAGACGATCAAGGGCTACGGCATGGGCGAGGCGGGCGAGGCCCAGAACATCACGCACCAGCAGAAGAAGATGGACACCGACGCGATCCGGAGCTTCCGCGATCGGTTCCAGATCCCGGTGGCCGACGCCGACCTCGAGAAGGTGCCGTTCCTCAAGTTCGAGGAGGGCTCGCGCGAGGCCGAGTACCTGAAGGCCCGCCGCAAGGAGCTCGGCGGCGACCGGCCGAAGCGCCGCCGGAAGGTGACGCCGTCCCTGCCCGTGCCGGGCCCGGACGCGTTCAAGCGCTTCCTCGACTCCACCGAGGACCGCGAGATCTCCACCACGATGGCGCTCGTGCAGATGATCCAGACGCTCGCGCGCGACAAGGCCATCGGCCAGCGGATCGTGCCCATCGTGCCGGACGAGGGGCGCACCTTCGGCATGGAGGGCATGTACCGCGCGCTCGGCATCTGGAGCTCGGTCGGCCAGCTCTACACGCCGCAGGACCGCGACCAGCTCGCGTTCTACCGCGAGGACAAGGCGGGCCAGGTGCTGCAGGAGGGCATCACGGAGGCGGGCGGCATGTGCGACTGGATCGCGGCGGCGACCGCGTACTCCACGCACAACGTCCAGATGATCCCCTTCTACGTCTACTACTCGATGTTCGGGTTCCAGCGGATCGGCGACCTCGCCTGGGCGGCCGGCGACATGCGCGCGCGCGGCTTCCTCTGCGGAGGGACCGCCGGGCGCACCACGCTCAACGGCGAGGGCCTGCAGCACGAGGACGGCCACTCCCACCTCGTGTCCGCCACCATCCCGAACTGCGTCTCGTACGATCCGACGTTCCAGTACGAGCTCGCCGTCATCGTGCAGGACGGCCTGCGCCGCATGGTCGCGGAGCAGGAGGACGTCTTCTACTACCTGACGGTGATGAACGAGAACTACGTCCACCCGGCGATGCCCGCCGGCGCCGCCGAGGGGATCCTGAAGGGGATGTACCTCTTCAAGGGCGCGGGGAAGGACGACGGCAAGGCGCCGCGCGTCCAGCTCCTCGGCTCCGGCACGATCCTCCGCGAGGTGATCGCCGCCGCCGACCTCCTGAAGTCGCACTGGGGCGTCGACGCCGACGTGTGGAGCTGCCCGAGCTTCACCGAGCTCGGCCGCGAAGGCCAGGCGCGCGCGCGCGAGGCGCTCCTCCACCCCGAGGGCAAGAAGACGCCGTCCTACGTCGAGCAGTGCCTCGGGAAGACCCGCGGCCCGGTGGTCGCCTCGACCGACTACGTCCGCGCCTTCGCCGAGCAGATCCGCCCCTACGTGCCGCGGCGCTACACCGTGCTCGGCACCGACGGCTACGGCCGGTCCGACACGCGCGAGAAGCTCCGGAAGTTCTTCGAGGTCGACCGGCACCACGTGACGATCGCGGCGCTGCGGTCGCTCGCCGAGGAGGGCGCCGTGCCCGCCGGCAAGGTGGCCGAGGCGATCAAGAAGTACGGCATCGATCCCAAGAAGCCGGCGCCCTGGACGGTGTGAGGACCGACATGAGCGCCATCGAGGTCAAGGTCCCGGACATCGGCGACTACGAGGACGTCCCGGTCATCGAGATCCACGTGAAGCCCGGCGAGGCCGTGAAGGCCGAGCAGGCGCTCGCCACGCTGGAGAGCGACAAGGCGACGATGGACGTGCCGTCGCCGAGCGCGGGCACCGTGAAGGAAGTGAAGATCAAGGTCGGCGACCGGGTGAAGCAGGGGTCGATCGTGCTGACCCTGGAGGGCGCCGAGGCGGCCCCGGGCAAGGTCGAAGAGAAGCTTGCTTCGCCTCCTCCTCCTGCTTCCTCTTCTGCTCCTCCTCCCGCTGCTCCTTCTGCGGCTCCTTCCTCTGCTCCTCCTGCAGCAGCAACGGCGTCAGCGGCGGCAACTGCAGCCGCGACGGCGACGGCGTCGGCATCGGCAGCAGGGCACGGCGACTCCGATCACCCCACGGTCAGCCATGCGTCGCCGAGCGTGCGGAAGTTCGCGCGCGAGCTCGGGGTGGACGTGGCGAAGGTGGAGGGCACGGGGCCGAAGGGCCGCATCCTCCACGAGGACGTGCAGCGCTTCGTGAAGGAGCTCGTGAACCGCCCCGCCGGCGGGGCCGGGCTCGATCTCCTGCCGTGGCCGAAGGTCGACTTCGCGAAGTACGGGCCGGTCGAGACGAAGCCGCTCGTCCGGATCCGCAAGCTCTCCGCGGCGAACCTCGCCCGCAACTGGGTGATGATCCCGCACGTCACGCAGCACGAGGAGGCCGACGTCACCGACCTCGAGGCGCTGCGCCAGGCGCTCGCGAAGGAGCAGGAGAAGGCCGGTGGCCCGAAGGTCACGCTGCTCGCGTTCCTCGTGAAGGCGGTCGTCGCCTCGCTGAAGAAGTTCCCGGAGATGAACAGCTCGCTCCAGGGCGACGAGCTCGTCCTCAAGAAGTACTTCCACATCGGCTTCGCCGCCGACACGCCGAACGGCCTCATGGTCCCGGTCGTGAAGGACGCGGACAGGAAGGGCGTCCTCGAGCTCGCCGCCGAGACCTCCGAGCTCGCGCGGAAGGCCCGCGAGGGCAAGCTCGCCTCCGGCGACATGCAGGGCGGCACGTTCTCCATCTCGAGCCTGGGCGGCATCGGCGGCCACTTCTTCACGCCGATCATCAACGCGCCCGAGGTCGCCATCCTCGGCGTCTCGCGCACGGTGACCCGGCCGGTCTGGGACGGGAAGGCCTTCCAGCCGCGGCTCATGCTGCCGCTCTCGCTCTCGTACGACCACCGCGTCATCGACGGCGCGCAGGCGGCGCGGTTCGTCACCCACCTCGCCGGCGTGATCGCCGACCTGCGGCGGGCGATGCTGTAGCGGAGGGGCGGGAGATGGCCGACGGCAAGGGTCCTCGCATCCTCGTCCGCGCGTCCGAGCGCGGGGACGCGGGCGGCTCGCAGCACCCCTGGAATCCGGGCTCGGAGATCCACGGCTGGATGCTCGGGCAGGCCGCGGGGCTCACGCGGCTCGGCGTGAGCCTCGCGTGGCTCCCGCCCGGCAAGGAGTCGTACGCGTACCACCTCCACCACCGCGAGGAGGAGTGGATGTACCTCCTCGAGGGCGAGGGGGTCGTGGACGTCGACGATCGCGAGGTCGCGGTGGGCCCGGGCGACTTCCTCGGCTTCCCGCCGGGCGTCGCGCACCTCGTCAGGAACACCGGCGCGGGCGACCTCAGGTTCCTGCAGGGCGGCGAGGTGATCTCGGACGTCGAGGTCGCGGACTTCCCGCGCCTGAAGCGCCGCATGGTCCGCGTCGGCCGGAAGATCTCGATCTTCCCGTACGAGGCGGAGGTGCCGTTCTTCGCCGGCGCCCCGACGCCGCTCGAGCTGCCCGCGGCGCTGTTCGGCGGCCCCGCGCCGGAGAAGGCGGAGCCCCCGCGCGTCGTCGTGAAGGCGGCCGAGCGGGGCGACGCGCGCCGCTTCCAGCACCCGCAGAACCCGCGCTCCGAGGTGTTCCTCTCGGGGCTCTCTCGCCCGGCGGGCCTCAAGCGGCTCGCGGTCGTGCACACGCGGCTCCCCGCGCGCCGTGACGCGTACGTCATGCACGCGCACGCGCGCGACGAGGAGTGGATGTACGTGCTCTCCGGCCGCGGGCTCGCGCGCCACGCCGGCATCGAGGTCGAGATCGGCCCGGGCGACTTCCTGGGCTTCCCCGCGGGCGTCGCGCACGACACCCGCGCGCTCGACGAGGAGCTCACCTACGTCTCGGGCGGCGACGCCTGGGCGAAGGGTACGGTCGACGTCGTGGACTTCCCGACGCTCGGGCTGCGCCGGGTGTTCCTGGGCACGAAGGACTCGACGACGTTCCCGATGTCGCAGGCGCTCGAGAAGATCGGGCATTAGCGGCGACCGAGCGTTAACTCCGAAAGACCTCTCTCTCCCGGAGAACGCCCCATGCGGAGTCCGTCCATCGCGCTCGCCCTCGCGGCGGCGCTCCTCGCCATCGCCGTCCCCGCCCGCGCCGAGGTGAAGACGCAGCTCGTCGAGTACAAGCAGGGCGACACCGTCCTCGAGGGCATCCTCGCCTGGGACACGAACGGGCCGAAGACGCGCCCGGGCATCGTCGTCGTGCACGACTGGATGGGCGTCGGCCCGTACGTGAAGATGCGCGCCGAGCAGCTCGCCGCCCTGGGCTACGTCGCCTTCGCCGCCGACATCTACGGCAAGGGCGTGCGCCCGAAGGACGGGAAGGAGGCGGGCGCGCTCGCGGGCCAGTACCGGAGCGGCGACCGCGCGCTGCTCCGCGCCCGCGTCGCGGCCGCGCTCGACACGCTCAAGAAGCAGCCCGGCGTCGACGCGGCGAAGCTCGCGGCCATCGGCTA
The DNA here is from genome assembly GCA_046351695.1 of Anaeromyxobacter sp. GTDB lineage: Bacteria > Myxococcota > Myxococcia > Myxococcales > Anaeromyxobacteraceae > Anaeromyxobacter. Next base: position 45,413 of record JAXLYA010000014.1, read on the forward strand.
CTGCTTCGGCGGCTCGACCGTGCTGGAGCTCGCGCGGATGGGCGGCGACGTGAAGGGGGTCGTCTCCTTCCACGGTGGCCTCGGCACCGAGCACCCCGACGCCTCGAAGGTGAAGGCGAAGGTGCTCGTGCTCCACGGCGCGGACGATCCCTTCGTGCCGGCGGCCGAGGTGGCCGCGTTCGAGGACGAGATGCGCAAGGCGAACGTCGACTGGCAGCTCGTGAAGTACTCGGGCGCGGTCCACGCGTTCACGCAGCCCGGCGCGGGCAACGACAACTCGAAGGGCGCGGCCTACAACGAGAAGGCCGACAAGCGGAGCTTCCAGGCGATGAAGGACTTCTTCGCGGAGCTCTTCGGGTAGCCGCCGGGCACGCTTCCGGGACTACTTCCTTCCGGGCTTCGCGGAGCCGGCCTTCGCCGAGGCCGCCTTCGTGGCCGGCGCCGGAGAGGCAACCGGCGCGCCCGGGCCGGGCGTCGCGATCGGCAGGGGCGGCGCGGGCTTCAGGGCCTGCGTCCGCCCCGGCACCGCCGCCGCGGGCGCGGGCTTCCCCTTCCGCGGCGCGAGCCCGGTCCGCTCGACGCCGCCGTGGTCCTTGCACGCGGCCTTGCTCTCGCGCGAGGTGGTCCCGTCCACGCACATCACCAGCCGGGCCTGCGGCGCCTTCTTCGCCGCGGCGGGGGGCTTCTTCGCGGGCGCGGGCGCGGGCGCGGCCGGCGCGCCGGCGAGGAGCAGCACGGTCGCGGCGGTGAGGGCGAGGGGCATGGCGGCCTCCGGGCGGTGACCAGGGTCCTGCTACGGGACGTTGTCGATCGTGAACGGCTGCGAGGTCCGCTGATAGCCCGGTGCGTAGAACCAGAAGGTGTGCGGCCCGTCGCCGAACTTCGTGGTGTCGATGGGGAGGTCCTTGCCGAGCGTGCCCACCGGCACGTCGTCGATGCGGACGTCGAGGGACTCGGGGCCCGCCCAGGCGACCCACAGGTAGATGGTGCCGGACAGCGGCCCGCCGAGCTCCGGCAGCACCCACTCGACGAAGAGCGGCTGCGCGTACCAGTCGCCGAGGTCGGCCGAGGCCGGGTTGCCCGCGCCGTCCTGGACCTCGAGGTGCACGCGCGAGCCGAAGGCGTCGACGAGCGGCACGTCCACGGTCACGGTCGCGCCGGCGGCGGTCGCGGTCACCGCGCGCGGCGTGGGCGCGAGGTCGGAGCGGAACGTGGCGGCCTTCACCGTCACGGGCTCGGAGAACGTCGCGGTCGCATGGAAGGCCTGCTTCACGGCCTGGCCCGCGGCGGGCGCCGCGGCGACGAGCGCGGGCGGGGTGGTGTCGGGCGGTGGCCCGGCCGCGCCGGGCTCGCCGCCGTCGCTCCCGCAGGCCACGAGGGCGGCGGCGAACGCGACGGTGGCGAGGGGCAGGGACGGGCGCATGTCCGGGGAGCTTAGCCGAGCCGCGCGAGGATCGCCCGGGCGGTCGTGGAGAGCCCTTCGGGGTCGAGCGCGGCCTCGAGCGCGCGGGAGGCCGTGGCGCGGGCGTGGGCCTCGGCGCGGCCGGCGGGGTCGAGGTCCAGGAAGGCCGGGTGCGGGCGGAGGCGGCCACCGGGGTCGCGGGGCCGGAAGGCCGTGGCGGCCTCCTCGACGAGCGCGTCGCGTTCACGGGAGGTCACGTCGCCTCCGGGGGGGCCACGGGGTGGCCCTTCGAGCGCAGGCAGTCGGCGAGGAGCTTCCGCGCCCGGCCGAAGTTCTGCAGGAAGGTGTTCTTCTTCATGCCGAGCTCCCCGGCGAGCGTCGCGTCCGGCTTCCCGCCCGCGGCGGCGAGGCGCGCCTCGAGCGCGCGGCGGGGCTGCGCGGGGAGCAGCGCGAGGCAGGCCTGGATGAGCCGCCGGAGCAGCGGGTCCGGCGTGCCGTCGCCGGCGGGCACGCCGTCCGCCTCGGCGGCGGCGCGCTCGAGCGTCTCGAGCTCGCCGGGGGAGACCCGCCGCGCGCGGCGAGCCTCGTCGAGCGCGAGGTTCCTCGCGATGGTGAGCGTGAGCCGCAGCAGGGGGTCGCCCCCGCCGTCGTCGGTCACCGAGGGCGCGACCTGCCAGGCGCGCAGGAACGCCTCCTGGAGGACGGCCTCGGTGTCGACGTGCGGCGCGAACGGCGAGAGCCGCCGGCGCACGGCCGCCTCCGCCCGCGCGAGGAAGCGGGCGAAGGCGGCGCGGTCGCCGGCGGCGATCGCCTGGAGCTCGGGCGTGTGCGTCGCGGCGGTCATTCCACGGTCACGTCGAGCACGCTGCCGTCCGGCAGCACGAGGTGGAGCAGCGCGAACTCGAAGTCGGGCCCGAGGGGACCGGCCATGGCGAAGGTGTCGAACACGAGCCGCACGACGACCCCGGCCTCATACGTGCCGGCGGCGGTGGTGCCGTCGGCGACGACCTCGCCCCCGGGCTGGTCCGTCCGGATGACGAGCTCCTGCTCGGGCTCGAACGTCACCCGGTCCGGGGGTGCCCAGCGGAGCTTCGTCCCGAGCGTGATCTCGACGACGACGCGGCTGCCCTCACGGAGCACCACCCGAGCCTTGTGCGCCGCCGCGGGGGCGGCAGCGGCCGGCGCCCTCGGCGGCATCCGCGAGAACGACGGGGGCATCACCTTCGACGTCTTCACCCCGCGGGCGCGCTCCTTCTTCGACGGCGCGCCGAAGAGGAGCCCCCTCGGCGCCTCGGCCTCCTCGAGGTCCATCATCGCCGCCGACATCGCCGGCGCCGCCACGGGCGCCAGCGCGTGCCGGAGTCCCATCCCCTCCGCCGAGACGCCGTGCGGCAGCGCGTTCGGCATGACCTCGCGGCGGGTCGGCGACGACGGGTCGACCGTCGCCTCCTCCGAGATCGCCACCCAGCTCGTGAGCCGCGTCGCGATCTGGAGCTCGAGCCCGAGCCTCTCGATCGCGGCCTCGAGCCTGCGGTGGGCCGGGTCGCCGGAGGCGATGCGCGCCTCGAGGTCCTCGACCGCCTCGCGGGCAAAGAGCGCCGGCACGGCGGCCGGGCCCTCGCCGGGCGCTGCGGCGGGCACCGCGAGGCGGTGCTCGAAGGCGCCCTCCGCGGTGCGGCCGCGGACGACGAGCTCGCCGCCCGCGGGCGAGAGCTCGAGCGCGACGAGCGACGGCGCGCCCTGGTGGAGGTCGCCCGGCCGCGCCGGGGCGACCGCCTTCACGGCGGAGCCGGTCATCTCGAGCTCGGTCACCACCGGCAGCGCGGTGTGCGCGACCAGGATGGCGGCCGCGCGGGCCGGGTCCTCGCCGATCCCGATGACGACCTCGCGGCCGCGGCCGGCCCGGGCGGCGGGCCCGGTGAGCGAGCGGTTCACCGAGTCGCCCACGCCGACCGTGTGCAGGCGCGAGCCCGCCGGGAGCGACGCCAGGATCTCGGCGACGATCTCCTGCTCGAAGCCGATCTGCCCGTCGGTGAAGACGACCACCTGGCGGCCCGCGCCCTCGCGGAGCGGCCGGAGCGCCTCGCGGATGCCCTCCCGCATCTCGGTCGCGCCGCCGGCGGCGAGCGCCTTCAGCCACTTCCCGGCGGCCTGCTTCCCGGCGGCGTCGGCCGCGACCGGGCGGGCGCGCCAGCGGACCGGCGCGTCGGAGAACGCCACCATCTCGAGCCGGTCCTCCGGGCCGAGCGCGTCGACGAGCGCGAGCGCGACGGCGCGCGACTGGTCGATGGGCTCGCCGTGCATGGAGCCGGACACGTCGAAGAGCAGCACGAGGTCGCGCGGCGCCGTGCGCGGGGTGAGCGCGGGCGGCACGAGCGTGAGGAGGCCGAAGGCGCGAGGCCCCTTCTCGCCGCGGCCGGCGCGGCCCGCCACCGCGAGCGACAGCCCCGGCGCCGCCGCCGCGACCGGCCAGCGGACGACCACGTCGCGGTCGAGCGGGACGCCGCGGCCGTCCTCGAGCGCCACCGAGAGGCCGCCCGGCCCCGCGGTCGTGAGGAGCGCGTGCGACGGCGACTCGAGCCGGCCGCCCTCGGCGAGCCGGTCCTCGACGGCGAGCGCGAGCGTGAGGCGCACCGCGAGCGGGCCGTCCGCGACGGGCACCTCGAGCTCGGCGGCATCGGGCACGCGGCCCGGCGCGCCCTGGTAGCGCGGGGCGACCGTGGTCGGGAACCGCCACTCCCAGCCGCCCGCGCGCCACGCGAGCTTCTGGTCGACCGTGAGCTCCGCGACGACCTCGCCGCCCGGCGGCACGTTGCCGAGCTCCTGGGTGAAGAGGCTCGTGCGGTCCTGCTCGACGAGCGCGGCGGTGCGCCCCTCGACGATCGCGCGCTCGAAGCGCTCGCGGGCCTTCCTGACCCCGTCGACCTCGCCCACGACGCGGCGGCCGCCCACCGTGAACGCGAAGCCGCTCACCGCGCCGTCGTGCGGCAGCGGGAGGAGGTAGGTGACGCGCAGGGGCTCCGCGTGCGGGTTCCTGAAGGTCTGGACGAGGACCGCGCGGCACAGGCCGCCGCGGGCGCGGGCCTCGAGGCGGGCGCCGGCGAGCGGCAGCTCGCGGCCGTCCACGGCGACGAGGCGGCCTCCGTTGCCGGAGGGGGAAGAGGAGGGGACGGCGTGGGCGAGGGCGGTGGTCATCGGTGTGTTCCTTTCCGGGGTTCGCCCGGTCAACGAACCGCCGCCTCGACTGGTGACGGCGCCCTTCGCGTCCCGGAAGGGGCGTAACTGCCATGCGAGTCCGGCAGCGGCGCCGCACCCACACTACCCCGACGCAACCGGCCGATCCTGCTAGGTTGCGCGCCGTCTTGGACCTCCTCGACCTCGCCTTCTCGGTCGCCCTGCGCCACGCGAAGTTCTTCGCGGCCGGCTGGGGCGATCTCGCGCTCGTCGAGGGCGAGCGGGTCGCCGACGCGCCGCCGGACCCGCTCGAGGTGGAGCTCGGCCCGCCGGAGCGCCGCGAGGGCGTCGTGATGCGGAGTGGGTCCTTCGACGCGCCCGACCGGCGGCTGCCGTCGGGCCGGCGGGCGCGGGTGCGGCTCCTCGAGCCGGTCACGGGCGCGCCGGAGGCGGCCGTGCTGCTCCTCGCGTCCTCCGGCGACCAGGGCTTCGCCGCGCGGGAGGCCTTCGCGGCGCCGCTCGTCCGGCGCGGGCTCGCGGTGCTCCTCCTCGAGAACCCGTTCTACGGCACGCGCAGGCCGCCGGGCCAGGCGGGCGCCGCGATGCGCACGGTCTCCGACCTCGTCCTCATGGCCGCGGCCGCGACGCGGGAGGGGCGCGCGCTCGCGGCGTGGCTCCGGGCGCGGGGCCACGGGCGGGTCGGCGTGGCGGGCTACAGCATGGGCGGGCAGGTCGCGGCGATGGTGGGCTGCACGCTGCCGTTCCCGGTCGCGATCGCGGCGCTCGCGCCGTCGGCGACGCCGGCCTCGGTGTTCGCCGAGGGGCACCTCAGGCACGCGGTCGACCTCGACGCGCTCGGCGGCGGCCCGGCGGCGCGCGCGATGCTGCACCGGCGGCTCGCGCGCTTCGACGTCGCGCGGTTCCCGCGCCCGGCGCCGGGCTCGACGGCCATCGTGGTCGGCGGCAGGAAGGACGGCATCGTCACGCCGCCGAACCCCGAGGCCGTCGCGCGCCACCTCGGCGCCGAGCTCCGCTGGCTCGACGCCGGCCACGTCACCGCGGTGCTCTTCCACCAGGAGGCGCTGCGACGCGCGGTGTGGGATGCCGTCTCGGGGCTGCCCCGCGCGGAGGCGCGGGCGGCAGGTTAGGATCACCACATGGCCCTCGACGACCCGAACGACGATCAGGTCCCCCAGACCTCGCTGCGCCGGCCGAGCCCGCTCCCGTGGCTCCTGCTCGCGCTCGCCGTGATCGCGGGCGGCGTCTACGCGTGGTTCCGGCTGCGCACGCCGCCGGCCGAGCCCGCGCCGGTCGCGCAGCCGGCGGCGGCGGCCGCGCCGGCCGAGCCGGAGCCCACGCCCGAGCAGGCGGCGGCCGGGGAGGCGAAGCTGCCCGACCTGTTGCCGAAGCTCTCCGCGAACCCGCTCGTCCAGAAGGGACTCTCCGGCGCCGACGTGGTGCGGCGGGTCGCGGTCGTCGTCGACAACCTCGCGGAGGGCGTGACGCCGCGGCGCGAGCTCGCGTTCCTCGCGCCCGCGGGCAGGTTCGAGGCGGCGCCGGGCGCCGCCGGGCCCACGATCGCGCCGGGCTCCTACGCGCGCTACGACGCCTTCGCCGACGCGGTGGCCTCGGTGGACGAGCAGGCGGCGGTCGCCGCCTACCGCGTCGCGCGGCCGGCGCTCCAGACCGCCTACCGGATGCTCGGCTACCCCGGCATCGCCTTCGACCGCGCGCTCGGGAAGGCGCTCCGGCGGATCGCGAACGCGCCGGTGAAGGAGGGCGAGGTCGCGCTCGTCGACCAGTCCGGCGTCTTCACCTACGCGGACCCGAAGCTCGAGGCCCTGCCCGCGGTCGAGAAGCACCTCCTGCGCATGGGCCCGCGGAACGAGCGGCTCGTCCAGGCGAAGGCGCGGGCGCTCGTCACCGCGCTCGGTCTGCCGGAGAAGTAGCGGCCCCGGCCACGCCCTCGCGTGCGAACGGGTTGAAGTCGGTGCCCTCGTCGTAGACGTCGAGCCCCTCGGCGCGCTTCAGGCCGTTCACGATCGCGTAGGTGAGGGGCGTCGCCACGGCCTCGTAGGTGACCTTCACGAGGTAGCCCGAGGCCGCGGCGACGAGGATGGTCTCGAAGGGGACCGTGCCCCAGAAGAAGACGGTCGTCACGATGAGGGAGTCGAAGGCCTGGCCGACGAGCGTGGAGCCCACGGTGCGGGTCCAGAGCCACCGGCCGCCGGTCCACACCTTCATCTTCGCGAGCACGTAGGAGTTCGAGAACTCGCCGGCCCAGAACGCGACCAGGCTCGCGACGATCATCCGCGGCACGTTGCCGAAGACGATCGCGAACGCGGCCTGGTTCTCCGCCGGCCACTCCGGCGCGGCGGGGATCCAGACCATGAAGAGCCCCATCACCGCCATGAGCACGTTCGCGAGCGAGGCGAGCCAGATCGCGCGCCGGGAGGCGGCGTAGCCGTACACCTCGGTGAAGATGTCCGAGAAGATGTAGGTGATCGGGAAGAGGAGCTGCGCCCCGCTCACCCGCAGCCCGCCGATCGCCGTGAGCTTCTGCCCGACGAGGTTCGAGATCAGGAGCACCGTCACGTAGACGACCACGAGCACGTGGAAGTGCCGGAAGGTCGCGAGGCGGTGCTCCGGCGCGGCGATCCGCGTGAGGGTCATGCGCGAGGGGCTCCGTGGGGGAGGGTCGTTCCTAAGGCCGCGGGTCCCGATCGGCCACCCGAGCTGGGACCAAAGGTCAGGTCAGGCGGACCCAGGGTTCAGCTCCCCGGGCTGGAACGACGCGCCCCATCCGTCGAACCGCCCGTACCAACTAGCGAATTTCCGATGACCTGCGGCAGCACGCCACAGGGTCCACGGGCACGCCGCCTGCTTTGGGACGGACCGCCGAGTCCACCTCAGGGACCTCCCGATGACCACCGCACAGAAGATCCTGGCCGCGTTCTCCGCCTCCACCCTCCTCCTCGTCGCCGTCGGCGGGTTCGCCTACTGGAGCGCCGGCCGCATCGAGGCGCGCCTCGACGAGGTCCAGGAGGTCACCGTCCCGAGCCTGAACGCGCTCGCCGCGTGCGACGAGGGGCAGATGGGCGCGATCTCGAGCCTGCAGAGCGCGCTCTTCCGGCGGGAGTACCCGAACGTGCGCCGCGACGCGGTCAAGCAGATGCGGGCGAAGCTCGCCCAGGTGGACGAGAACGTGAAGATCCTCGAGGGGAAGCCGCACAAGCCTGAGGTCAAGGAGGCCCTCGACACCTGGCACCGCTCGTACGCCCCCTGGGCGAAGGCCGCCGTCGCCGCCGGCGAGGCCATCGACGCCCGGCTCGTGCTCGGCGAGAACAAGGACGACCCGGCGGTCGTCGCCGCGGAGGAGCGCGCCTGGTCGATCTACGCCTCCTCGCGGACCACCTTCACCGAGGCGGAGGACGCGCTCGAGAACGCGAAGAAGGCGGTCATCGCCGAGGCGGACGAGGCCGACAAGGTCGGCAACGCCGAGGCGAGGAAGAGCATGGGCCTCATCCTCGGCGCCGTCGCGCTGGGCGCGCTCGCCCTCATCGCGCTCGGCGTCTTCTTCGCCCGCTCCATCGGCGCGATGCTCGCCGCGCTCGTGACGGAGGCCGGCCGGCTGCGCGACGCCATCGTCGCGGGCCAGCTCGAGGAGCGGGCGCACGCCGAAGGGCTCGCCCCCGAGCTGAAGCCGGTGCTCGCCGGGGTGGACGAGATCCTGGAGGCCTACCACCACCCGGTGGAGGTCGCCGCGACCGCGCTCGACCGGATCGCGAAGGGCGACCTGCCCGAGCCCATCACCGAGACCTGGCAGGGCGAGTTCGACGGCGTGAAGCAGAGCCTCAACCGCAGCGTCGCGACGCTGCAGCGCCTCGAGGCCGACGCGGTGAAGCTCGCCGACGCGCTCGTGCACGGCCGCCTGCTCACCCGCGCCGACGCCGCCGCCCACGAGGGCGCCTACCGGCGCATCGTCGAGGGCGTGAACGAGTCGGTGGGCTCGATCGTGGCTCACCTCGACGCCGTGCCTGCGCCCGCCATGGTGGTCGACAAGGAGTTCCACGTCCTCTGGATGAACCGGGCCGCGCTCGCCGTCGGCGGTCGCGCCGCGGTGAAGGAGGTCCAGGGCACGCAGTGCAGCGACTTCTTCTGCACCGGGGACTGCAACACCGAGCGGTGCGCCACCGGCATCGCGATGCGCAGCGCCGCCCCGGCCGCCGGCCAGACCGTGGCGAGGCCGCGGGCGAACGCGCAGCTCTCCGTGACGGGCGCCGAGATCGACTACAGCGCCGTCCCGGTGAAGGTGAACGGCAAGGTGGTGGGCGCGCTCGAGGTCGTGACCGACCAGACCGCGATCCGCCGCGCGATGCGCAAGGCCGAGAAGGTCTCCGCCTACCAGGCGCGGGAGACGCAGCGGGTCGTCGCCGCGCTCGAGAAGCTCTCGAAGGGCGACCTCGCCGTGGACGTCGCGGTCGCCGAGGCCGACGCCGACACCGCCGAGGCACGAGAGGTCTACGCCACCATCTCCGCCGCCATCGAGCGCAGCGCCGAGGCCGTCCGGGCGCTGACGCGGGACGCGGCCGCGCTCGTCGACGCCGCGGTCGGGGGCCGGCTCTCCGCCCGCGCCGACACGAGCCAGCACCAGGGCGACTTCCGGAAGATCGTCGAGGGCGTGAACCGCACGCTCGACGCCGTCATCGCGCCGGTGAACGACGCCGTGAAGGTCCTCGAGCAGCTCTCGAAGCGTGATCTCCGCGCCCGCGTCGAGGGCGACTACCGGGGCGACCACGCCCGCATCAAGGAGGCGGTCAACGCAACGGCCGGGGCGCTCCACGACGCGCTCCAGCAGGTCGCCGCCGCGGTCGACCAGGTCTCCTCCGCCGCGACCCAGATCGCCGCCTCCTCGCAGGCGGTCGCCTCCGGCGCGTCCGAGCAGGCCTCCTCGCTGCAGGAGACGAGCTCCTCGGTCGAGGCGCTCGCCGAGCGCACGAAGCACTCCGCCGACAGCGCCCAGCAGGCGAACCTCCTCGCCCAGAACGCCCGCACCGCCGCCACCGACGGCTCGCAGGCCGTCGACCAGATGCAGGGCGTGATGGGGCGCATCAAGGCCTCCGCAGAGGGGACCTCGCAGATCATCAAGGACGTCTCGGACATCGCGTTCCAGACGAACCTCCTCGCCCTCAACGCCGCGGTCGAGGCCGCGCGCGCGGGCGAGGCGGGCCGCGGCTTCGCGGTCGTCGCCGAGGAGGTCCGGTCGCTCGCCCTCCGCGCGAAGGAAGCGGCGACGAAGACCGAGGAGCTCATCCGGCAGTCGGTGAAGGAGGCCGGCGAGGGCGAGGCCACCGCGAAGCACGTCTCCCAGAAGCTCGGCGAGATCGGGGCCGGGATCCAGAAGGTCTCCGACATCGTGGCCGAGATCGCCGCGTCCTCGAACGAGCAGTCGGCCGGGATCGAGCAGGTGAACAAGGCCGTCGGCGAGATGGACAAGGTCACCCAGCAGAACGCGGCCTCCGCGGAGGAGTCCTCCTCGGCGGCGAGCGAGCTGTCGGGCCAGGCCGAGGAGCTCGCCGCGATGGTGGGGGCGTTCCACCTCGCCCGCGGGGCTGCCGCAGGCAGGCCCGCGCCGGCGAAGCTCGCCCCGGCGCGCAAGCCGAACGGCGCCGCCCGGGCCGCGAAGCCGCTCCCGCCGCCGCCGCCGGCCAGAGACGCGGACGACCTGTTTCCGATGAAGGACTTCTAGGGACGCCCCTCGTCTCCGGGGCCGCTTCGCGGCCCCTACGCTCGGGGCTGACGGTTCGGGAGGGGTCGCGCCTGCGGCGCGGCCCCTCCTCCTTCATTCACCCGTACAGCTTCCTGAGCTCCGCGACGCGCCGGCGCAGGTCCTCGCGGACGTCCTCCGGCGCGGTGACCGTCGCGTCGCCGCCGTGGCCGAGGACCACCGAGGCGAGGTGGTTGCCGGTCGTCATGCGCTTCGTGACCGTGGCGGTGCCGTCGCCGTTCGCGGTCACCCGGCCGCCGCCGCGGCGGAGCGCGAGGCGGGCGGGGGCGCCCTCGAGCCGGAGCTTGACGTCCCGCTCGGCGCCGCTCGCGAAGTAGAGGCGCCGCTTCGCGTAGCGCGCCGGGTCCGGGCCGCGGTGGCGCTCGAAGGTGCGGACGCCGACCTCGACCGCGGCCATGCGATCGACGCGGAAGAGGTGCTCCTCGCCCTTCGCCACGTTGAACGCGGCGAGGTACCAGACGCCGTCGCGGTGGAAGACGAGCCGCGGCTCCACCACGCGCGGGGCCACCTTGCCGTCGGCGACCGACCGGTACTGGAGCGTGACCTCGAGCCTCCGGTCCGCGGCGTCGCGCAGGACGTCGAGGTGCGGCGCCGGGGGCGGCGCCACCACGTCGACGCCGCGCACGAGCTGGTCGGCGGCGGGGCGGAGCGGCTCGGGGATGGCCTTGCGAAGCTTCCGGGCCGCGGTGCGCACCGGCGCGCCCGCCGACTTCTCGAAGGGCTTCAGCGCCGCGAGCAGCATGGCGCCCTCCGGCAGCGAGAGCGCGAGCGGCGCGTCGAGGCCGCTCGCGTACACGACCTCGATGCCCTCGCTGGACGCCTGGACCCAGAGCGGGTCGTCCTCGTCGACGCCGGCGCCGAGGTAGAGCTCCTTGATGGCGTCCACGTCCTCGAGCACCTGCCGCTCGCTGCGGGCGCCGGCGAGCCGGCGGGCCCTCTCGAGCGGGAGCGCGCGGCCGGCGAGCGACTCCTTCGCCGCGGCGGGGATGACGAGGAGGAGGCGCCGCAGGCGCGAGAGGGTCGGGTTCACGCGGCACCTCCCTCGAGGCCCGCGGCCAGCCGCGCGAGGAGCTCGCGCGCCTTCGCGCGCGCCTCCTCCGGCGCGAGGACCTCCGCCTCGGGCCCCCACGCGAGCGCCTGCCGCGCGAGCCCCTCGACGTTCCTGACCTCGAACGACGCGAGCCGCGCGCCGTCGGGCTGCCTCTCGAGGGTCGCGTCCGGGACGAGCTCGCGCGCGATCGGCGCGAGCGACCCCGTGAACCGGACGCGCGCGGCGACCGGCGGGTGGACGCGGTAGTCCCAGATCGCCTGGCGCGCCCAGGCGCCGATGTCGAAGCTCTCCGGGATCTCGTAGTCGTGCTGGCCGGGCCGCTTCGCGTTGGCCTTCGCGCCGTGCACGCGCGACAGGTAGAAGAGCCTGAGGTCCTTCCTCAGGTGGCAGTGGCCGACGAAGACGTACTCGCCGCGGCGCTGCGCCCAGCCGTAGAGGTCCACCTCGCGGGTGGAGAGCGTGTTCGAGGCGACCCGGAAGTACTCGAGGGTGACGCGCTTGCGGCGCTGCCAGGCGCCCACGAGCGTCTGGAGGAGCCTGTCCCCGTCGGGCGCCGGGGCGCCCTCGGGCTCGTCGAGCTCGGGCGCGGCCGCGCGCGGCGGCAGCGTGCGGGTGCCGACGGCGAGCTTGCGGAGCGCGTTCTCGAGCGCGTCGCGGAGCGGGTGGTCGGAGAGGCGGAGCGCCGAGGTGCCCGCCGCCCAGACCACCGCCGCCTCGTCGGCCGTGAGCCCGATGGCGGGGAGCGTCGAGGCCCGCGCGTCGATGCGGTAGCCGAACTGGTCCTCCTCGTTGCCCTCGAGCGGCTCGCCGACGAGCACGAAGCCGAGCTCCTCGAGGTCGCCCTTGTCGCGGGTGAACTTCTTCTCCTTCGCGGCGGCCGAGCCCGTGTAGTCGCGGGGGAAGCGCTCGTAGATGCGCGCCCGGGTCACCGGCGCGCGCTGGGCGAGGATGAAGGAGGCGAGGGCGAGGAGGCGGGCCTCTGGGCGAGGCTTCTTCGTCGGGGCCATCGGCCCGCCAGTATCCCCTATTTCTTCTGGACCTGCGCCGCGTCGTGCGCCCGGAGGTCCGGCTGGTACTCGGTCGTGTCGAACACGATGAACCCGATCATGAACATCGCGAAGAGCGCGCACCCGACGAGGACGACGAGGTTGAAGCGGCCCTCGTAGCGCAGGTGCATGAACCAGCCGGCGACGAGGATGGCCTTCACGGTCGCCACGCCGAGCGCGACCGCGATGTTGAGGTGGCCGAGGTCCACGAGCGAGACCGCCACCGTGAGCACCGTGAGGCCGAAGAGCGCCCCGGCGGTTGAGAGGAGGACCTTCGGAGAGAGGACGTGCGTGCCGGAATGGTCGCTCGACTCCGCGCCGCCTGCGGCGGCGCTACGCTCGGGATGAGCGGATGAGATGCTGGTCATGAGGGCCTCGTCAGATCAGGTAGAAGAGCGGGAAGAGGAAGATCCAGATGAGGTCGACGAGGTGCCAGTAGAGGGCCACGCCGTCGACCGCGCCCCAGTTCTCGGCCCCGAACTGCTTCACCCGCTTGAGCAGCCAGGAGAAGAGCCCGATGCCGACCACCACGTGCACGCCGTGGAGGCCGGTCATCAGGTAGTAGATCGAGAAGAACGTCCCGAGGTTCGACGGGATGGGGAGCGCGTGGGCCGCCGCGGGGAGCGAGGCCAGGATCTCCTCGGAGGGGTGGCACGCCGCGCCCCAGCCGATCCCGTTGTGCAGCTTGTGCGAGTACTCGAAGTACTTCACGACGAGGAAGCCCGCCGCGAGCGCCATCGTGAGCAGGATGTTCTGGCGGAGGTGCTTCGTGTCGCCGAGCTGCGCGGAGCGCACCGCCCAGGCGGCGGTGAGCGACGAGCTGACGAGCACGAAGGTGTTCGTCATGCCGAGGCGCCAGTCGAGGAAGAAGTGCGCGTACCGGAACAGCTCGGGGTGGTTCGCGCGGTAGACGGCGTACGCGGTGAAGAGGCCGGAGAAGAAGAGGATCTCCGAGCCGAGGAACAGCCAGACCCCGAGCTGCCCGGTCGAGATCTGGGACTTCATGTCGTCGAACTGCACCGCGAGGTTGGGGTTCGCGGCGTTGCCGTGCGAGCTCATCGGGCGGCCTCCCGGACCCAGCCCCGGCCCTCGCCGAGGTCGACGAGGCCCGTGTAGTCGTACGGCGTCACCACCGGCGGCGGCGCGTCGAAGTTGTGGTGGGTCGGCGGCGAGGCGCACTCCCACTCGAGCGAGGACGCGCCCCAGGGGTTCGCCGGGGCCTTCGCGCCGTGCTTGAGCGAGCGGACGAGGCCCCAGATCGCGACGACGAGGCCGAGCCCCAGGATGAACGCGCCCACGGTGGAGACGCGGTTCAGGGTGGTGAACTGCGCGGCGTAGGTGGCGTACCGGCGCGGCATGCCCGCGACCCCGGCGAAGAACTGCGGGATGAAGGTGAGGTTGAAGCCGATGAAGGTCATCCAGGCCGACAGCTTCCCGGTGCCCTCGTCGTACATGCGCCCGGTCATCTTCGGCCACCAGTAGTGCAGGCCGGCGAGGAAGGCGGTCATCACCGCGCCCACCATCACGAAGTGGAAGTGGGCCACCACGAAGTAGGTGTCGTGGAGCGGCACGTCGGTGGCGAGCACGCCGAGGAAGAGGCCGGTGAGCCCCCCCACCCCGAAGATCGCGAAGAAGGTGAGGACGAAGATCATCGGGGTCGCGAGGACGATCGCGCCCTTGTACATGGTGGCGAGCCAGTTGAACGTCTTGATGGCCGACGGGATCGAGACGAGCAGGGTCAGGAAGGAGAAGATCAGGCTCGCCATGGCCGACTGGCCGGAGACGAACATGTGGTGGCCCCAGACGAGGAAGCCGATCACCGCGATCGCGATGGAGCTCATCGCGATGAAGCGGTAGCCGAAGATGGGCTTGCGGCTGAAGACCGAGACGATCTCCGAGACGATGCCCATCGCCGGCAGGATCATCACGTAGACGGCCGGGTGCGAGTAGAACCAGAAGAAGTGCTGGAAGAGGACCGGGTCGCCGCCGTACTCCGGCATGAAGAGCCCGAGGTGGAAGACCCGCTCGACGAACCCGAGCGCCACCGTGATGCCGAGCACCGGGGTCGCGACGATCTGGATGATGCCGGTCGCGTAGAGCGCCCACAGGAAGAGCGGCAGGCCGAACCAGCCCATGCCCGGGGGCCGCATCCGGTGGATGGTGGCGATGAAGTTCACGCCGGTCAGGATCGAGCTGAACCCGAGCAGGAACACGCCGAGCAGCGCGAACAGGATGCCGAGGCCGCGCGCCGACTCGAGCGAGTAGGGCGGGTAGAGGGTCCAGCCGGTGTCGATGCCGCCCGCCACCAGCGTCGCGACGAAGAAGATCGCGCCGCCGACGTAGAGCCAGAAGGACAGCAGGTTCACCCGCGGGAAGGCGAGGTCCTTCGCGCCGAGCTGCAGCGGCACCACGAAGTTGCCGAGCGCGGAGGGGATGCCGGGGATGACGAACAGGAAGATCATCACCGCGCCGTGCAGGGTGAAGAGCTTGTTGTAGTTGTCGTTCGAGACGAGGCCGCCGCCCGGATTCCAGAGGTTGAGGCGCAGCGCCAGGGCGAACACGCCGCCCAGGAACACGAAGAAGATGATGGCGGCGAGGTACATCACCCCGAGCCGCTTGTGGTCGAGGGTGAGGAGCCAGGACCTGAGCGAGCGGTCGTGGTTCAGGTAGTTCTCGCCGCCGGCGTGGGCGGCGGCCGCGGTCGCGGGGGCGCTCATGGATGGGCTCCGGGGGCAGGGGCGTCGCCGGGCTTGCCGGCGGAGTCGGTGGCGAGCGATTCGAGGTAGGCGATGAGCGCCTTGAGGTCGGCGTCGGGCAGCACCGCGGGCGGCATGACGTTCGGGAACCCGGCCACGACCTTCGCGCCCGGCTTCTGCAGCGACTCCCGGATGTACTCGTCGTCGGCCTTCACGGTCGTGCCGTCGGCGAGCGGGACGTCGTGCCCGTAGAGCCCCTTCACGGTCGGGCCGACCTTGCGGCTGCCGTCGGTGGAGTGGCAGGCGACGCAGCCGCGCTGCAGGAAGACCTTCTTCCCGGCCTCGACGACGTTCACGTCGGGGCCCATCCCCTCCTTCGCCCAGGCGTCGTAGGAGGCCTGGGTCGGGTGGACCACCACCTGCGAGAGCATCCGCGAGTGGTCGGTGCCGCAGAACTCGGTGCAGAGGATGGGGTAGGTCCCCGCCACCGTCGGCGTGAAGATCATCCGGGTGAACCGGCCCGGCACGGCGTCCTGCTTGAGCCGGAACTCGGCGACGTAGAGCGAGTGGATGACGTCCATCGACGAGAGCACGAGCTCGGCCGGCCGGTTCACCACGAGGTGCAGGTCGGGGGCGCCCTTGCCCTCCGGGTGGTCGAACCACCACGACCACTTCTTCGCGGTGACGCCCACCTTCAGCGCGCCCTTCGTGGAGCCCTCGGGCTGGGTCATCGTCACGTACGCCCGGGCGGACATGACGAACATCGCCATGACGAGCGCGAGCGGGATGACCGACCAGAAGAGCTCGAGCTTCGTCGAGTGCGACGGCGAGGCCTCGGGCGCCTCGCGGCCCGGGCGCTTGCGGTACTTCACGACGAAGAGGACGGTGAGGAGGAGGATGAGCGCGAGGAAGAACGCGCTCACCCAGAAGATGAAGAGGAAGACCGAGTCGACCGCGCCCGCGGCCGTGGAGGCGCGGGCGGGCAGGTACCCGGGGGCGGCCACCTGGAGGGCGGCGATGGCGTCGAGGGGGAGTCTCGTCACGGAGTGGTCCTCGTGGAGGCGGTGCGGGACTTGCGCATCTGGACTGCGAGGAAGCCGAACAGGAAGAGGGCGGTGGCGACCCCGCCGAAGCGCATGATCTTGAGCGCGAGGGGCAGCGGATCGTCGGGGGCGAACCCGATGCAGGAGAGGAGGAAGCCGCCGAGGTCCCGCTGCTCGGCGGCGGTGGCGATCTTCCCGGCCTCGGCGCGGCCGATCGCGGTGCGGAGCGCGTCGGCGCCGTAGGTGACACCGTGCAGGTAGCCGCTCACGCGGCCGTCGGCGGTGAGGACGACGAGCGTCGCCTGGTGGGCGAACTCGTTCGTCTTCGGGTCGTAGCGGTACTTGAACCCGACCGCGGCGGCGAGCGCGTCCACGTCCTCCTTCTTCCCGTGGAGGAAGTGCCAGGCGGCGGCGATGCCGGGCACACCGCCGGCCTGCCCGACGTAGGTCGCCTTGTACTTCGCGAGCTGGGCGGGCCCGTCGGCGGGGTCGATCGAGACCGTGGCGATCTCGAAGCGGTCGCCCTTCCAGCCGAGGTCGCGCAGCCCGCGGGCGAGCCCGGCGAGCTGCACCGAGCAGAGGCGCGGGCAGCCGGTGTAGTTGAACGAGAGGAGCAGCGGCCTCCCCGCGAGCGCGGAGAGCGCGAGCGGCCGGCCCTCCGAGTCCTCGAACGTCGCGGCGCGCGGCGCGAGGACGCCGAGCTTCTCCTCGACGCCGATCTCGGCCTCGGCGCGGCGGATCTGGGCGGCGGTCTGGGCGCCCGCCGGGGCCGCCAGGAGCAGGGCGGCGGCCACGGCGAGGGCGCCCGCGGCGCGCGCGCCCGCGGGGTGGGGGGTCTTCATGGCCCGGGGCGAGCGCGGCTACTTCTTGCCCTTCGCCGCCTTGAGATCGAGCACGTAGTACGTGAGGCCCCAGAGCTCGTCGTCCGGCAGATGGGCGAAGGAGACCATCGTGGAGCCGTCGATGCCGGCCTTCAGCATCGCGTGGACCTGGGCGGGCTTGTCGCCCTTCTTGAACTTGTCCTTCGCGAAGTTGCGGGGCTTCGGGTCGAGCGCCGCGCCGGCCTCGCCGTCGCCGAGGCCCTTCGCGCCGTGGCAGGCCGCGCAGTTGGTCTCGTAGGACGCCTTGCCCTTGGCGACGAGCTCGGGGGTCTTCTTCGGCTCGGCGGCGCGGGCGGTGGTGGCGGTGAGGAGCGCGGCGGCGGTGACGGCGAGTACGGCGATGAGCTTCTTCATGGTGTCTGTTCCTCCCTCGGTGTCAGCCCCAGCCCGGCGACGATCGCCGAGGCCAGCGCGACGAAGTGTACCCTCTGTGCCTCTGTTCCGGTTGCCGCGATGGGGCGTCCTTCGTCGGACGCCTCCCGGATCCCGGGGTCGAGCGGCAGCTCGCCCAGGAACGGCACCCCGTAGGCCTCGGCCAGCATGCGGCCGCCGCCCTGCCCGAACGGATGGTGAACCCCGCCGTCGGGTGTCACGAAGCTCGACATGTTCTCGACGACCCCGGTCACCGGGACCCGGGACTCCTGGAGCATCCGGATCGCCCGGCGGACGTCGTCGGTGGCGACGGCCTGGGGGGTGGTGACCACGATCGCGCCGGAGACCCGGAGCTCCTGCGCCATCGTGAGCTGGACGTCCCCGGTGCCGGGCGGCAGGTCCACGCACAGCACGTCGAGCGGGCCCCAGGCGACGTCCTCCACGAGCTGTACGAGCGCGGAGGTCGCGACCGACGCCCGCCAGACGAGCGGCGTGTCGGCCTCCGGGGTGGTGAGCCCGACGCTCATCACCTTGAGGCCGAAGTTCTCGGCCGGGATCATGCGGTCGTCGGCGCCCCAGCGCACCCGCTCGTCGGCGAGCCCGAGCATCCGCGGGACGCTCGGGCCATGCACGTCGGCGTCGAGGAGGCCGACCGCGAGCCCGCGCTGCGCGAGCGCGCTCGCCACGTTGACCGCGACGGTGCTCTTCCCGACCCCGCCCTTGCCGCTCGTGAAGAGGAGCACGTGCCTCGCGAAGGCGGCGCGGTCGTTCGGCGCGAGCGTGTGGCCGAAGGAGAGGTCGGCCGCGGGGCGGCCCGCCTTCCCGAGCTGGACGAGGCCCGAGGTCATCTACAGGCAGCCCTTGAAGTGACCCGGCTTCGGCCGGCGCGCGATCGAGTACTCCGAGACGTCGACCGTGGTGACCTCGGTCTTCGGGTCGCTCTTGACCTCCTTGCCGGTGAAGTCGATCGACCCGCCGCCGAAGGCGGCCTCGAGCTCGAAGCGGCGGACGGCCTTCGTCGAGATGCCGTAGATGCGCTTCTCGGCGACGTCGAAGACCACGAGCCCCTTCGTCGCCTCCGCGGGCGGGCAGGCGGTGAGGAGCTTGAGGTCGTTCTTCTCCTTGGCGTCGAGGGCGCACTTCAGCCCGGTGACGACGCCGGCGGTGACCTCGACCTCGTCGCCCGGGGCGGCGGCGGCGACCGCCGGCAAGGAGAGCAGCGGGACGGCGGCGAGCGCGGCGAGCAGGGTCTTCCTGAACATGGCTATCTCCCGAGGGTCATGAGGTAGGTGACCATCGCGTTCACGTCGGCCGGCGGCAGCGCGGCGTAGGGCGGCATCGTCGAGACGAGCTTCCCCGCGGCGTCCTTCCGGAACCAGCCCTTCCGCTGCAGCACCACCTGGCTCGGCGAGACGATCGAGTCGCGGAGGTACGCCGGGCTCGAGACGACGCCGATGGCGGAGAGGTCGGGCGCCATGCCGACCCGGGCGACCTTGCGCTCCGGCGTCTGGTGGCAGGCGATGCAGCTCCCGTTCACGAGCTGCTTCCCCCGGGCGAGGTCGCCCTGGTCCTCGGGCCGGCGGCCCCAGGCGAGCTCGCCGGCGTAGGCCGCGTCGGCGGGGAGCCGCTCCACGCGGAGCACCTTCCAGCCCGACAGCGCCTTGTTGCCACCGCGCTCGGAGCGGGCGCCGTCCCAGACCGCGATCGCGAACGGGACGAGGCCCTTCGCGAGGTCGTGGGCGGGGGCGGTGAGCGGCCGCACGAAGACCGCGCGCCAGGCCCCGTCCTTGTAGCGCATCGCGACCTTCGCCTCGCCGAGGTCGGCGCGGGTGGTCGAGCCGAAGCCGGCGGCGACGGCCTCGCGGAGGGCCGCACCGTCCTTGCCCGCGCGGGCGAGGTAGA
The DNA here is from genome assembly GCA_046351695.1 of Anaeromyxobacter sp. Lineage (GTDB taxonomy): Bacteria > Myxococcota > Myxococcia > Myxococcales > Anaeromyxobacteraceae > Anaeromyxobacter. The sequence continues at coordinate 64,768 of JAXLYA010000014.1, forward strand.
GCGCGACCGGCTGCTCGGGGTCGCCCATCCCGACGTACGGCAGGCGCTGCCCGGCGCCGAAGCGCTCCGGGAACTGCAGGGCGGCGGAGTCGCCGTACTGGTCGGTCTCGCCGGCGGCGCGGTCCTCGGTGGCGTCGGCCCAGTCGAGCACGACCGCGAGGGACTTCCCGTCGGTGGCGGCCCTCACCTTCACGGCGCGGGGGCCCCTCGCCGCGTCGAGCGCGGCGTTGGCCTTCCGGTCATTGAGCCGGACGCTGGCTTGAGGCCCGACCGCGACCTCGAGGGCGGGGAGGGCGTCCCAGGAGGGCGAGGCCGCGTCCGGGGCGAGCGGCCCCGGGACGTCCTTCACGAGCACGGTCTCGGTCGAGAGCGGATCGCCCGCGCCGAGCGCGAGCGCGAGGAGCGCGTGCGTGATCATCCCTTCACCTCCGTCGACTTCACGCCGCGGCGGCCGAGCGGCACGAGCCCCTCGGAGACCGGCGGGCCGATGCGGAACATGTCCTGGTGCTTGAACGCGATGAGGGTGTCGAGGAGCTCGGAGGGCTTCCCGGCCTTCCGCTTCGCCATCTCGGCCTCGATGACCCCGAGCACCCGCTTCACCTCGGGCCCGAACAGCGACTCGAGGTAGGCGAGCGGGATGCGCTCGGAGTTCGGGATGGGCTTGCCCATGGCGTCGAACTTGGGCGGGCCGGGGAGCGGCGGCACGTAGTACACGTTCGGCTGCGTGCCGTACTCGGGGTGGAGCGGCAGCGCGACCTTCCACTGGTTCACGAGCTTCGAGACCTGCGAGGCCTGGTCGTCGAGGTAGCCGACCCAGCGGATGCGCCCGACGCACTGCTGCGCGCAGGCGGGCGGCAGGCCCTTCTCGACGCGCGGGAAGCAGAAGATGCACTTCTCCGACTTCGAGATCTTCGGGTTGAAGTAGACCTTCTTGTACGGGCAGGCGGCGATGCAGTAGCGCAGCCCCTCGCACCGCTCCTGGTCCACGAGCACGACCCCGTCCTGCGAGCGCTTGAAGATCGCGCCGCGCGGGCAGGCCGCGAGGCAGCCCGGGTTCGAGCAGTGGTTGCAGATGCGGGGCAGGTAGAACATGTACGAGTTCGGGAACTCGCCCGCGCCCTGGTCCTCGTCCCAGTTCGCGCCGTGCTCGAGGCTGCCCTCCGGCTTCACCTCGCCGCCGCCGGCGACCGCGCCGAGGTCGAAGTCCCAGGGGGTGCCGTACTCGAGGTGGCGGGAGGGGACGACGCCGTCCTTGAGCTGCCCGGCCGCGTCGAACCCGCCGCCGAGCGACTCCCACTTCTTCGGGTAGCCGTCGCCGGGGCGGGTCTCGACGTTGTTCCAGTACATGTACTCGCGGCCGTTCCGGTTGGTCCACTGCGTCTTGCAGGCGACCGTGCAGGTCTGGCAGCCGATGCACTTGTTGAGGTCCATCACCATCGCGAGCTGGCGCTGCGCGCCGCCCGGCGTCGTGGTCGCGGTCATGGGCTAGCCCTCCTCCGTCGCGTCGTGCTGCAGGGCGGCCACGGCCGGGAGCTTCGCCACGTCGACGGTGCCGTCGTAGGCGTGCTGGTTGCCGTCCCAGGCGGTGCCGAACTTGAGGTGGCCCCAGCCGTCGGAGACCTCGAGCTGGTTGAGCATCGAGCCGACGAGCGCGTTGTGCCCCTTCTTGCCCGGGTAGCAGAACGGCTCCCACCCGTGCTCGAGGACGAGCGCGTCCCGCGGGCAGCTCGCCGCGACCTTCGCGACCATGGTGGCCGCGCCGAGGTCGTTGAAGACCCGCACGAGCTCCCCGTCGTGGATGCCCTTCTTCTCCGCGATGGCGGGGTTCAGCATGACCGCCGGCCGGCCGCGCTGCAGGCGGAGCAGCGTGGGCGAGGTCTTGTAGGTCGAGTGGATCGACCAGCGCGCGTGGGGCGTCATGAGGAGGAACGGGAACTTCCGCGAGGCGAGGGGCTCCTTCGCGGTCGGCACGTTCGCGCCCTGGGCGATCCAGAGCGGGTGGTCGACGTAGAAGGTGAGGCGGCCGCTCGCGGTCTCGAAGCGCTGGGTCAGGTAGAGGTTGTTCTCGAAGGTGGAGTAAGGCCGGTCCGGGTAGAGCGGCGAGGACTTGCCCGCCTTCTCGTTGAGCTGCAGGTACCCGCCGCGGGCCACCATCGTCTTCGGGTCGTTCGGCTTGAACTGGTCGACGTGCTCGAGCGCGAACTCGACCGCGTCGCGATCGTTCCGGAGCTTCCCGCCCGCGGTGAACTCCTCCACCACGCGGTCGAGGTCGCGGACGCCGCCCTGGGTGTGGGTGCGGTCGGGGATCTTGATGAACTTCTCGTCCTTCGTCCGCGCGTAGCGCTCGGTGGCGATGGCCTGGAGCTTCTCGGCGATGAGGGTCGAGATCTCCCACTCCGACTTCGCCTCGCCGACCTTCTTCAGGTTCGCGGGCGGGACGGCGACGTTGGCGTAGCGATGGTAGCCGGGGTTGGTGCGGAGGTCCCAGACCTCGTAGTGGCTGGAGCAGGGGAGGAGCACGTCCGCCCAGCTCGCGAAGTCGCTCATCCGGAAGTCGCCGTACGCGATGAACTTCGCCTTCTCGAGGAAGGCCTCGCGGTAGCGCCCCTTGTTGCGGCGGAAGCGGGCGTCGGCGAAGAGGAGGAAGGTGTCGGTCTCCTTCCACCAGGGCTTCCCCTGCTTGTAGCCGGCGTCGCCCTCGCTCTTCGCGATGGTGGCCGCGACCTCGGCGACGTACTCCTTCTCGCCCTTGCCGGTCGCTCGCCTGAAGTCCTCGTCCTGGAACGCGCTCTCCGGGGACGCGAAGCCGTCGCCCATCATGAACTCGGAGACGAAGCCCGAGGCGAAGCGGTGGTTGTAGCGGCCGTCGAACCCGGAGAGCCCGCCGAGGCCGGTGATCGACCACTCGTTCTCGGTGTTGAAGCCGCCGCGCGGCCCGAGCTTGCCCATGAGCGCGCCGAGCGAGGCGATGGCGCGCTGGGAGAGGAGGCCGTTGAAGTGCTTGCCGATGGCGAAGCCGAGGGTCAGGACCGCCGTCTTCGACCGCATGAGGTCGGTCGCGAGGGTCTCGACGATCGACGGGTGTACGCCGGTGAGCTTCTGCGTCGCCTCCGGCGCGAACTTCCGGAGCTCCTGCTCGAGGAGCGCCATCGCCGGGACGACCGTGACCTCCTTCGACGCGCCGCCGTGCTCCTTCAGCCTCAGCTTGAACGAGCCCGAGAGCGCCGGGTCGAGCTTCCAGTCGATGTCCTCGAGCCGCAGCGTGTCGATCGTCGAGCCCTCGCAGCCGGGCAGCGCGGTCGCGCGGTTCTTCTTCAGGTCCCAGGCGAGGAAGACCTCGTGGTGCTTCGCCTCGTCGGCGGCGAAGCGCTTCGCCGAGTCGGCGTCGAACCGCTTGTCCGCGAGGTCGACGTCGTGGAGCCGCACGAGCTCCTTCGTGTCGGCGCGGACGAGGAACGGGAGATCGGTGAAGGTCTTCAGGAACGCCGGGTCGTAGAGCTTCCGCGCCACGATCCGGTTCATGATCGAGAGGGCGAGGTGGCCGTCGTAGCCCGGCTTCACCGGCACCCACAGGTCGGCGTGCACCGCGGTCGAGTTGAACTCGGGGGTGATGACGACGATCTTCGCGCCGTTGTACTTCCCCTCCCACAGGTAGTGGGCGTCGGGGATGCGCGAGGTGTTCGGGTTGCAGCCCCAGAACACCGCCACCTCCGTCTTGTAGAAGAAGTCGTAGGTGACGCCGAGGTTGCCCTCGCCGTAGACGAGGCCCGGACCGGGGAAGTTGTCGCCGACGTAGCTCGCGATGTACGGGCGGACCGCGCCGATGAGCGAGCCGAGCCGCTTCACGGAGGCGGCGCGCGCCTCGGAGAGCATGCCCGAGCCCATGTGCACGTAGTTCCCGCCCGGCCCCTTCGAGAGCATGGTCTCGTAGAGGTGGGTGGCGACCTCGGTGATCGCCTCGTCCCAGGAGATGCGGGTCCACTTGCCCTCGCCGCGCTTGCCGGCGCGGCGCATCGGGTAGAGGAGCCGGTCCTTCTCGTACATGATCTGCGAGTGCTGCACGCCCTTGTTGCAGCCGCGCGGGTTCGCGTCCGGCAGGTCGGGCGCGAGCTGCGGGTAGGAGGCCGACTGGTTCTCGCGCGTCACCTTGCCCGAGGCGTCGGTCCAGACCTCCCAGGCGCAGTTGCCCTGGCAGTTCACGCAGTGGAAGGCGTAGCCGTGCTGCTCGCCGTCGCCGTAGGTGCCGGCGAACTCGGCGCGGTACTGGTCCTCGGTGGCCTTCGCGGTCGGCCCGGGGCCAGGGCCGTCGACCCGGACCGGGTCGGGCAGCTTCGCGTCGGCGAGCACCTGCTGTGCTGCTGGAACGGCGGTGGCGGCGCCCGCGACCGGCAACGAGGCGATCCCCTTCAGCACGTCCCTTCGACTGACGGACATGGCTCTCCCTCTCCCTGGTGTCGAAACCCTGCGTCGAAGCCGGTGGTGCAGACGAACGGTCTAGAGGCAGCCCCCGCCCGCCTTCGCGGACGGCGGCGAGTACTCTCCCGAGTCCTCGGGCAGGCTCGCGTCGGTCCAGGCCTCCTGGCCGCCGGCGAGCAGGCGAGCCGAGGTGAAGAAGCCCGCGCACCTCGCGGCGTCGGCCGCGTCGCCGTGCGCGGTGACGATCACGGTCGGCACCGACGGGACGATGCGGGCCCGCGCCTTCTCGGGCGCGGCGGCGAGGTCGCAGCCGGGCATCGGCAGCGCGCCCGGCACCCGGGCGTCCTCGTAGCCGGCCGAGAGGTCGGGGCGGACGTCCACGATCTGGAGCGCCGCCTTCGACCTCGCCATCGTGCGGTAGAGGTCCTTCGCCTCGACCGGCACCTGGGCCTCGAGCGCCGTGCGGCGCTGGCCCTCCTTCACGACCATCCCGGACAGGAGCGCGAGCGCCCCGACCCAGACGAGCGGTTCGAGCTTCACGGCGTCACCTCCGCCTTCGCGGCGGCGGCCTTCTGCGCGAGCGCCGCGTTGCCGCTCCGGAGGCCCAGATAGCCCGCGGCGAGGACCAGCACGGCCGCCGCGAGGAGCACCCTGACCTGCATCTTCATGGCCGGCTCCTAGTCGTAGGCGCGGTCGCCGAGCGCCTGCGCCGCGGAGATGTCGTAGGTGTGGAGGACGAACGCCCGGGCGCTCGAGGTCGCCATCGAGACCGCGAAGAACGTGAGCGCCATGGCGAAGCTGCCGATCGAGAGGGTCGGCCACGCGGAGAGGAACGCGCCGGTCGTGCAGCCGCCGCCGATGAGCGCGCCGACGCACATGGTCGCCGCCGCGCCGAAGCTCGTGCCGATCGCCGTCCAGTCGAGGACCTTCTCGGCCGGGGCCTCGACCGCCGCCTTCGACGGGATCGCGACGAGGTGCGCGAGCCACGCGCCCGGGAACACGCCGAGGATGAGCGCGGCGCGCCAGACGATGTCGGCGTCGATGCGGGGGACGATGGGGAGGTCGAGGCCGAGCAGGTGCGTGCCGCTCCCGACGGCGGCGAGGATGGCGCCCGAGAAGCCGAGGTAGCCGCCCTGGGCGGTCGAGGCCACGATGAGGAGGCCCGCGGCGGTGCCGGACGCCGTCCAGCTCCACTCGCCGCGGAGCCAGTCGACGAGCGTCTTCTTCTCGCGGGCCGGCTCGTAGACCGCCTCGTGCGTGAAGCGGTCCACCGCGATCGCGACCGCGATCATCACCGCGGCGAGGACGAGCGCGACCGCCGCGTAGGGCAGGCCGAGCACGCCGTGCAGCGTGAGCGGCAGCTGGTTCTCGGCGATGATCCCGGAGGACATCAGCCGGTCCTTCACGAGCTGGTAGACGAGCACGCCCGCGACGAGGCCGAGCACCGCGGCCGGGGTGGCGTACTTCTTCCCGCCGCCGCGGCCGCCGAACTTCGCGACGCAGGTCCCCGGGCAGAGGCCCGAGACGCCCATGCCGATGCCGAAGAGCGCGCCGCCGAGGAGGTGGCCGTAGCCGAGGAACGGCATCACCCGGGGGACGAGCCCCCAGGCCTCCGCCACGCCCGCCGCGGCCGCGAGGCCGTAGGCGAGCGAGGCGACGCCGATGGTGGTGAAGGCGAACTTCATCACCTTCGTGTCCTTGAGGGTGAGCATGCCCATCACGCGCGAGTAGCGCGTGGCGCCCACCTTGTAGAGGACCCACCCGAACGCCGCGCCGGTGAGGGCGCCCGCGAGGAAGGAGCCGACCATGGGGGCCTCCTTACGGCTGGGCGGCGAGCGGGAGGGAGGCGTCGTTGCCCCACTCGTCCCACGAGCCGACGTAGACCTTCGTGTTCTTGTGGCCGGCGGCGAGGAGCGCGAGGTACTGGAACGAGCCGCGGCCGAGGCCGACGTGGCAGTAGGTGATGACGGTCTTCGACGGGTCGTAGCCGTTCTTCTTGAGCTTCTCGAGCTGCTTCGCGAGCTCGGCCGGATCCTTCAGCGTCGGCTTGTCGGCGGCGCCGTCCTTGTTGCCGGCGTACTTCGACCAGGGCGAGAAGATCGCGCCGGGGATCGCGCCGCCGCGCTTGACGGTCTGCTCCTTGCCGGGCGCCGAGAGCGCGCCGAGGAGCTGCTTGCCGGTGTACTCGTCGAGGTTGTGGCGGGAGTCGAGGATGACGTAGTGGGCCGCGTCGGCGGTGGCCTTCTTCACCTCGTCGACCGTCGCGATCATGTTCCACTGGACGGTGGGCGTGAACGCCTTCGCGGCGACCTTCGCCGGGGGGCCGGCCTCGGCCGCGCCGCCCTTCGCCTTCCAGGCGGCGAGGCCGCCGTCGAGGATCTTCACGTTCGGTACGCCGTAGAGCTTGAGGAAGAACCAGGTGCCCGACGCGTTCGCGCCCGGGCCGTCGTCGTACACGACGACCTGGGTCTTCGCGTCGACGCCGAGCGTGCCGCCGATCAGCTTCGCGGCGGTGGGCTCGCACATCGGCAGGCCCTTGCAGGCCTTCACGTCGTCGAGGAAGTGGAGGTCGTGCGCGAAGGCGACGACCGAGCCGGGGACGTGGCCGGCCTCGAACTTCTTCTCGGCGTCGGCGTAGACGAACCGGACGTCCGGCTTCCCGGCGAGGGCCTTCGCCTCGTCGGCGGACACGAAGACGTCGTCGGCGAGGGCGGGGCTGGCGAGGGCGAGGGCGGCGAGGGCAGCGAAGAGTCTCATCGGGAGCTCCGGGTGCGGGTGCCTGGCTTCGAGATGCGGGACTTCGAGGCGGTGGGCTTCGAGGTGCGGAGGGCGCTGCGGGTGGACGGGGCGGCGCGGCGCGGTGGCGTCGCGTCGCCGGAGGCGATGCGGAAGCGGCGGGCCTTGAGGTCGGGCACGCCGAGGTCGAGGTGGCGGGCCCGGAAGCCTGCCTGCTCGAGGATCCGGACGGCGGTGACCGCGAGCGTGCAGTACGGTCCGCGGCAGTAGGCGACGAGCTCGCGGCCGCGGGGCAGCTCGTCGAGGCGGCGGTGGAGCTCGGCGAGGGGGATGGAGTGCGCGCCCGGCAGGTGGCCGGCGCGGAACTCCTCGACCGGGCGGACGTCGACGAGCGTCACCACGTCGAGCCGGATCGCCTCGAGGAGCTCCTCGCGGTCCTCGGGCGCGAGCACGGAGAGCTCGGTGCGGAGGCGGTCCATCTCGGGGAGGAGGTCCTCGGCGAGGAGGCGCAGCGCCGCGAACACCGCGGAGACGTTCTCGGCCGCGAGGCGGTACTCGGTGAACCGGCCGCGCTGCTCGGCGGCGATCACGCGGGCGCGGCGCATGTGCTGGAGGTGCTGCGAGGCGTTCGCCACCGGCAGGCCGGCCGCCTCGGCGAGCGTCTCGACCGAGCGCGGCCCCTGGCGCAGGAGATCGAGCAGCAGCAGCCGGACCGGGCTGCCCAGGACCTTCCCGATGCGGGCGAGCTCCGCGTAGTGGGCGCGCGCGAGGGCGTTCTTGTCGGTGATCACGTTCAATTGAATCGTTGAACGTTCTGCCAGCCTGGTTGACCCGCGTCAAGGCTCAAGATGCAGGAGATGCTGACGCAGGGAGTCGAGGGCGGCGGGGGGCCGGGTGGGGCTGCGACCCTCCGCCCCGCCCGCGTCGGGACCGGGTCCGGGACGCCCTCCCCGGACCGGCTACATCCCCGGGAGCCGCGGCACGATCCGCTTCTTCGAGAGCGCGAAGTAGCTGCCCCAGCCCTTCTTCAGCCAGTGCCCGACGACCGGCAGCGGGATCATCCGCTCGACCGTGTCGTCGCGGTGCACGTAGGCCGCGCCGTTGCCCATGTCCATGAGGCAGGTGATCCCGACGTGCGGCAGGTAGCTCTCCCGCTCCGGGCGCCCCGCGGCCACGGCCGCGACGTTCGCGGCGGCGGTGCGGGCCATCACCTCGGCGAGGTGGCCCTGCTTCGCCTTCCAGGCCGGCCCGAGCAGCGCGGCGGCGTCGCCGACCGCCCAGACGCCCGCGAAGCCCGGCACGGCGCAGGCCTGGTCGGTGGTCACGAAGCCGGCCTCGTTCCGGGGCAGGTCGGAGGCCGCGACGACCGGGTGGCCCTGGCCGGCCGCGAGGAACGCGACGAGGTCGGCGTCGACGCGGGAACCGTCCTCGAAGGTGACGCCCTGCGGATCGAAGCCGTCGATCTTCTTCCCGAAGCGCACCGCCACCCCGAGCCGCGCGAACATGTCCTGGATGGCCTTCACGGCCTTCTTGCCCATGCGCTCGCCGGGGCTCGCCATCGGGGCGAAGAAGGTGAGCGTGAAGCGGTCGCGCAGGCCCCTGCGGCGGAGCAGCGTGTCGAGGTTGAACATCAGCTCGAACATCGGCCCGCCGCGCACGGCGGAGGTGTCCTTGGGGTTCCCGCCGAAGCCGAACGCGATCCGGCCCTCGCCGCGGGCGATGACCTTCTCGAGCGCCTCGCGCAGGCGCACGGTCTCCGCGGGGCCCGCGCCGATCGTGTACGTGTGCTCGACCCCCTTCGGACGCAGCGGCTTCCCGCCGAAGGCGACGAGGAGGTGGTCGGCATTGAGCGCCTGGCCGCCGACGACCGCGGTCCGCGTCGCGGCGGAGATGGACTCGACCGCGCCCTCGAGGAACCGGAAGCCGTGGCGGCGCGCGACGTCGGCGAGGTCGAGCTTCACGTCGTCGGCGGACCGCTCGCCCGTCGCGACCCAGATCGACGTCGGGAAGATCCAGAGGTAGGGGCGGTCCGAGACGAGCGTCACGTCGACGCCCTGCTTCCGGAGCTGGATGGCGGTCTCGAGGCCGGCGAAGCCTCCCCCGAGGACGAGCGCGGTGGTCATGGTGTGTGCCTCCGTCGCGTGGGAGCCGCCGCGCGCCGCGGCGGTTCTCCCGGGTCCCGGGCGGGTCTGACCCGAACCGCCCGCGCCCCACCACACCTCACACGAGGCTCGGGCCGGCTCGCGGTCCAGGGGAGGTCTCCATGGCGAAGGTGGTGGTCCTCGGCGCAGGCATCGCGGGGCACACGGCGGCGCTGCTCCTCAGGAAGGAGCTCCCCTCCGAGCACACGGTCACCGTGGTCTCGCCGAAGCCGACCTACAACTGGATCCCGTCCAACATCTGGGTGGGCGTCGGGATGATGAAGCCGGAGGAGGTCGTCTTCGAGCTCGCCCCGATCTACCGGAAGGAAGGCATCGAGTTCGTCCAGGCGAAGGCCGTCGAGCTGTGGGCCGAGGGCGGCGCCGCCGAGGCCTCGCCGCACGTCGTGGTCGAGAGCGCCGGCACAGAGGCGGGCCAGCGCACCCGGGTGCCCTACGACTACCTCGTGAACGCGACCGGGCCCCGGCTCAACTTCGCGGCGACGCCCGGCCTCGGGCCGGACGCCCACACGGTCTCGGTCTGCACGAACGACCACGCCGCGCACGCCGCGAAGGCGCTCGAGCAGGCCATCGCGCGTATGCGCCAGGGCGAGCGGCTGACGCTGGTGGTCGGCGTCGGCCACGGCCTGTGCACCTGCGAGGGCGCCGCCTTCGAGTACGTCTTCAACGTCGAGTTCACGCTGCGGCAGGCGGGCGTGCGTGACCGCGCCCGGATCGTCTTCCTCACGAACGAGGCCGACCTCGGCGACTTCGGGGTGGGCGGCGTCCACCTCGAGCGCGGCGGCTACCGCGTGCACTCGAAGACCTTCGCCGAGTCGCTCTACGCCGAGCGCGGCATCGAGTGGATCACCGGCGCCCACGTGCACCGGGTCGAGCCGAACGTCGTGCACTACGAGACGCTCGACGGCGCGGAGCACACGCTCCCGTTCGACTTCGCCATGCTGCTCCCGCCGTTCGCCGGGCAACCCATCAAGGCCTTCGCGAAGGACGGGGCGGAGATCACCTCCGAGGTCTTCGCGCCGAGCGGGTTCATGCGCGTCGACGCCGACTACACCCCGAAGCCGTTCGAGCAGTGGAAGGCCGGCGACTGGCCGAAGACCTACCAGACCCCGAGGTACCCCAACGTCTTCGCCATCGGCATCGCGTTCGCGCCGCCGCACGCGATCTCGCAGCCGCGGAAGTCCGCGAAGGGCACGCCCATCGCCCCGGCGCCGCCGCGCACCGGCATGCCGTCGGCGGTGATGGCCCGCGCGGTCGCCGAGTCCATCACCGGCATGATCGTGATGGGCACGCCCCGGCCCACGCGCACGGCGTCGATGGCCGAGATGGGCGCCTCCTGCGTGGCCTCCGCCGGGGCGAGCTGGCTCGGCGGCTCCGCGGCCTCGATGACGATGTTCCCGATCGTGCCGGACTACGAGAAGTACCCGGACTACGGCCGGGACTTCCGCTTCACCTTCGGCGAGATCGGCCTCGCCGGCCACTGGATCAAGAAGATCCTCCACCACATGTTCCTCTGGAAGGCCAAGGCCCGCGCGGGCTGGTGGCTCATTCCGGAGTAGAGGAGTCGACGATGCCCAGGCCCGGCGAGCAGACCTTCCACGCGCCCATGCCGACCCGCTGGACCGTCCTCATGCGGACGTTCCTGCCCTGGCAGGCGTGGCGGTTCGCGTGGATCAACCTGAAGATGATCCGGATGATCACCATCGGTCACCACGGCGAGGCGCCCACCTACCAGTGGCGCACGATCGACCCCGGAAAGGACGCGCCGCAGCGCGGCGCGTGACGGATGCGCGCGCTCCGCTCGGGTGCAGGGGCGCGCACGGCTTGACGGATGTCACCCGGATCGAGATGCTCGTGGAGTCTCCCGATACACGCAGCGTGATGTGACCCCGCGTGACGACCCCCCGGCCGCGCGCAGACAGGGAGCGGACATGACCTCCAGACGGCAGTTCCTTCGCAAGGTCGCGAGCGGCGCGGCGGTCGCCGGCGCGAGCACCTTCCTCCCCCGCTGGGCCCTCGGCGCCGAGAAGCCCTCGCTCGGCCCGGCCGGCCTCGCCCCGGGCACCCTCGAGGCCTCGGTGCTCGAGTCCCTCCCCGGCAAGCGCCCGCTCATCAAGAAGACCTACCGGCCGCTGAACTACGAGACGCCGGTCGAGTACTTCACCGACGCCATCACCCCGAACGACGCCTTCTTCGTCCGGTACCACCTGCCGGTCGTGCCGAAGCTCGACCCGGCCCAGTGGAAGCTCGAGCTCGGCGGCGAGGGCCTCGAGAAGCCGGTCACGTTCGACCTCGCCGCCCTGAAGAAGGACTTCGAGCAGGTCGAGACCGTCGCGGTCTGCCTCTGCTCCGGCAACCGGCGTGGCCTCTCCGAGCCGCACGTGGCCGGCGTGGAGTGGGGCCACGGCGCGATGGGCAACGCCCGCTGGAAGGGCGTGCGCCTGAAGGACGTGCTCGCGAAGGCGGGCGTGAAGAAGGAGGCCGTCGAGATCGTCGCGAACGGCGCCGACACCGCGGTGCTCGCGACCACGCCGGACTTCCAGAAGAGCATCCCGGTCTGGAAGGCGCTCGACGAGAACACGCTCCTCGCGTGGGAGATGAACGGCGAGCCCATCCCGCAGTACCACGGCGCGCCGGTGCGGCTCGTGGTGCCGGGCTGGACGGCGACCTACTGGATGAAGCACCTCGTCTCGCTCCAGGCGGTCACCCAGCCGTTCAAGTCGTTCTGGATGGCCCCTGCCTACCGGATCCCGAAGGGCAAGTTCCCGCTCGTGGACCGCTTCACCACCCAGGAGACGGACGTGAACACGCCCATCACCGAGATGGTGACGAACTCGCTCATCACGAACCTGCGCGAGGGCCAGAAGGTGAAGGCCGGCGACCGGGTCGAGGTGAAGGGCATCGCGTGGGACGGCGGCTACGGCATCCGCACGGTCGAGGTGTCGGCCGACGGCGGCCGCAGCTGGCGCACCGCCGACCTCGGCCAGGATCTCGGGAGGTTCTCGTTCCGGCCGTTCGCGCTCGCGATCCAGGCGGAGGGGAAGGGCCCGCAGGTCGTGCTCGCGAAGGCGACCAACAAGCTCGGCGCCTCGCAGGCGTTCGAGCTCGTCTTCAACCCGGCCGGCTATCACAACAACGTCGTCTCGAAGGTCACCCTCGACGTCGGGTGAGGAGGCACCGCATGCGCACCCTGATCGTGATGGCCCTCCTCGCCGCGGCGCCCGCCGCGCTCGCCGACGAGAAGGCGTACAAGCTGAAGGACGGCCCGGACGTGGCGCTCGTGAAGGCGAACTGCACGATGTGCCACAGCCTGGACTACATCCAGATGAACTCGCCGTTCCTGGACCGGAAGGGCTGGGAGGGCGAGGTGGGCAAGATGGTCAAGGTCTTCGACGCCAAGATCAAGCCGGAGGACGCGCCGAAGATCGTGGACTACCTCGTGAAGTTCTACGGGAAGCCCGACGCGCCGCCGGCAGCGGCCCCGGCGAAGTAGCCGCTCAGCGGCCGGCGAGCGCGAGCGCGAGCCGCGCGGCGCCGCCGGCCGCCATCACGGCCACCGGGCTCGCCCGGAACCGCGCGAGCGTGAGGAACGCGGCGCCCGCGATCGCGAGCTCCGGCGCGCCCTCGAGCGAGCTCCCGAGGGTGAGCGCCGCCGCGGCCATCAGCCCGACCACCGCCGGGGTGAGCCCGCGCAGCGCCGCCCGCACGGGCCGGCGCGAGCGGTAGCGCGCGAGCACGGCCCCGATCCCCAGCACGAGGAGGAGCGGCCCCGCGAAGATCGCGACGGTGGCGACGAGCGCTCCGGGCAGCCCGGCCGTGAGGTAGCCCACGAACGTCGCCATGAGCAGCACCGGCCCCGGCGTGAGCTTGCCGATGGCGACCGCGTCGGCGAACTGCCGCGCGGTGAGCCAGCCGTGCTCCAGCACCGCGGCCCTCAGCTGCGTGACCGCCGCGAAGCCGCCGCCGTAGGCGCCGAGGCCGGCGCGGAAGAGCACGAGGCCGAGGGTCCCCAGCGCCCCCAGCGCGGGCGCGCCGAGCGCGAGCGGCGCGAGCGCGTGCTCGCCGCCTGGCGGGGGCGGAAGGCGCTCGCCCTCCTCGGGCAGCGCCACGGGCGGCGCTTCGCTCCGGTTCGCCCGTCCTCCTGGCGGACGAACGGTCCCCGCGCGCTGCGCGCGCGCGAGCCGGAAGCGCGCGATCCCGAGGTCGAGCACGATGCCCGCCCCGACGCCGAGCGCGGCCACCTCGCCGGCGGACGCGCCGCCCGCGAGCGCGAGGAGGAGCGCCCCGCCCGCGACGCCCATCTGCCAGGCGCGCGAGACGCCGCTCCGCACGAGCTGGAGCGTGATCGCGCCGACCACGCCGACGACCGCCGCGTTCATCCCGGCGAGCACGGGCGCGAGGTGCGGGGAGACGCCGAGGTGCGCGTAGGCCGCGGCGAACGCGAGGACGACGAGCGCGCCCGGCGCGATGAACGCGGCGTACGCGAGCACCGCGCCCCCGGGCCCGAACATCCGCAGGCCCGTGTACGCGAGCGCGTTCGCCGCCGCGCCGCCCGGGATCATCTGGGAGATGGTGGCGGTGACCGAGAACTCGCGCTCGGAGAGCCAGCGGCGTTGCTCCACGAGCGCGGCGTGCATCGTCGCCAGCACCGCGATGCCGCCGCCGAAGCCGACGAGGCCGAGCCACGCCGAGAGCCGGGCGAGGGCGAGGCGGGAGGGGGAGGCGGGCGTCGCGCCGGGTGCCAGCGCGGCCCTCGCGGAGAGGCCGGTCACCGCAGCACCGTAGCGCACCCCGGCGGCCCCGGGTGGCTCATACTGGGTGGCCCAGGCCGGGTGGCCCGGGCACGGAGCTCACGTAAGCGGACCGGAGGTCGAGCGCATGGCGGAGCGGAAGCAAGGCACGGTGTTCACGATCCAGGGCGAGACCATGGGCCGGGGCGACGACGCGCTCGGCGCGAAGATCCTGGGCAGCTTCTTCCGCACCCTCGGGACGCTCGACGAGAAGCCGGACGCGATCGTGTTCTACAACGCCGCGGTGAAGCACCTCGCCGCCGGCTCCCCGCACCTCGAGGCGCTCTCGGCGCTGCACGCGGCGGGCGTGGACCTCCTCGCCTGCGTGACCTGCCTCGAGCACTTCGCGCTCACCGAGAAGCTGGCGGTGGGCACGGTGAGCAACATGCGCGAGATCCTGCAGCGCACGATGGGCGCGGCGAAGGTCGTGGCGATCTGAGCTGCGCCCCGGGGGCGGCGCTTTGCGCGCCACCCCCGGAGCCGGTGCCGGGTGCTACGGCATGACCGGGGCGACCGGGGTCGCCTGGATCACGCCGGTGTTCGCGTCCACCTCGAACTGCTGGTCGGCGTGCGTGCCCGGATCGGGCACCCAGCCGAACGCGTTCGCCACCGGGTCGGTCAGCCAGAACTTCACGTAGCCGGCCGTCGAGTGGCAGTTCTGGCAGGACGTGCCGCCCTGCGGCGCGGTGGTGATCGGGGTCACCCGCGCGATGTTGTGCGGCGTCGCGTACTTCCAGGTCGGGAGCGCCGTGAGGTTCGGGACGAGCCCGGTGACGTTCGTGCCCTCGTCGGTGTACTCGAACGTCCGCCCGTCGATGGGCACGTGGCGGAGCACGGCGTACTTCTTCTGGCTCGCCTCGCTGCCGAACTTCGGGTTCTTGCCCACGCGGAACGTCATGAGCGCGTCACCGGCCGGGAGGTCGGCGGCCCAGACCGTCGCCGCGTCGTAGGTCGCCCACGCCGCCGGTGAGCTGGCCGGTGCGTTGTTGAGGTTGCCCGCGACGAGCGAGACGTACGTCGTCGCGCTCACCACCACGCACTGCTTCGCGGCGTAGGTGGTGGTCGCGGCCCAGGCCGCCGGGGCGGTACCGCCGGTGGGCGGGCATCCCAGGTGGTCGGAGGCGATCGCCTTGAACGTGGCCGTGCCGACCGCCACCGCCTGGTTGCGGCCGTACTTCGTGGTCGCCGAGTACGCGGCCGCGGTCGGCGGGCGCGTCGCGCGGGTCGGGTCGCTGTCGTTGTTCGAGAAGTAGCCCGTCCCGGCCGCTGTCTCCTGCGTGTGGCAACCGAAGCAGCTCTTGTACTGCTGCGCGTGGCACACGCGGCAGTCCATGGCGGCGAGGTGGCCAGCCGTGTGGAGGCCCACGGCCGCGGAGGGCTGGTGGCAGTCGGTGCACTGGATCGTGCCGGTGATGGCGTAGCGGTCACCGCCCGCGGTCACCCCGCCTCCGTGCATCTCGGCCGCGTAGTGGCACGCGGCGCACCCCATCCCACCCTTCTTGTGGACGTCGGGGGCGATGGCGGCGCCGGCGAACGGATCGTTCGCGGCGAGCGTCGCGTTGTACGTGCGGTTGCGTCCGTACAGCGCGCCGTTCTGGCCGTAGTACTCGTCCTTCACGCGGCTGCCGTGGCAGGCCGTGCAGTTCTCGTCGGTCGACGGGGTCTTGTAGAACCGGTGGCCGGCGATGAGCCGCCCGCCCGCGGTGTCAGGGACCGCGAGGTGGCACTGGCCGCACGCCGACTGGCCGGCGTCGTTCGCGACGTGGCACTTCGTGCACTGCTTGTCGTAGCGGGCGCGGGCGGTGGTGCCGGCGGCGAGGTCCACGCCGCGGGCCGTGAGCATCGGCTCGTAGCCCTTCACGGTGGTGTGGAGCGAGCTCGCCGCGAGCGTGACCTGCGCGGCGTGACAGCCCTGGCACTTCGCCGCGCCCGGGATGCGCTGCCAGCCGTTGCCGGCGTGCGCGGTGGCGCGGACGGCGGTGCCGTCGGTGCCGCCGTGGCAGCCGGTGCAGGAGAGGGCGCTGCCGTGGACGGTGCCGTTCTTGTAGGCGGAGGCGTACTTCGCGTTGTCGATGCCGTTCCGGTAGATCCAGAACTTCTTGTGCGTCAGCACGGACGCAACGGAGCCACCTCAACCCTCGCCTTCGGAGGCGACCTCCACCGTCGCCCCCGCCGGCGGCGCGAGCGCGATGTCGTAGTAGTGGGCCGAGTAGTTCGCGTGGCAAAGCTCGCAGCCCGCGCGCGCGGCCGTGGCGGCGCCGAACGCGGTGGTGCAGCTCGAGGCGGCCGGATCGGCGCAGGGCTCGGTCGAGCCCTTCGCGAGCGGGAAGTCGTTGCCGAGCGCGCCCGCGTCCCAGTTCGAGACGTTCGCGCCCCGGGCGGTCGCGGTGGTCCACCCCGAGATGCCGTAGAGGATCGCCTTCGCCTTGTACCCGAGGACGCCGAGCATGATGGTCGGCGGGACCTCGCTGATGCCCGAGAAGCAGCACACGTAGACGGGCTGGTCCGCCTTGAGCTGCTGGAACACGTTGCCGGCCACCGGCCCCACGTTGAGGAGCGCGGCGGTCGTCTGGATCACCGGGGCCGTCGCCGTGGCGACCGGGTGTCCGGCGGTCCACTGCGCGGCGGACTGGAAGACGATGAGGGCCGGGTCGTTCGCCGTGTCGGCATCCTTCTTGAGCTTGTCCCAGCGGACGAAGTTCGTGTGGAAGGCCTCGCGGTGCGGCACGCCCTCGGCGGCCGCGTCGGTCTCCTGCCAGGCGAGCCAGGCGCGCGCGCGGACCAGGATCTGCTGCGTGAGCGTGGTCGCGCCGGTGAACGCGCCGAGCGCCGGGAACGGATTCGTCGAAGCCGGCGCCACGAACGCGTCGGTGGAGACGTCGGTGCCGGCCGCGTCGATGCGGTGCACGCCGAGGTCGTCGTCGAAGCGGAACGGGGAGACCGCGACGTCGTACGTCCACGACGACATCCCGTGCTGCAGCGAGTACGAGCGCTGCGCGGCGGGGATCGGGTTCGTGGCGCCGGCGGCGCCGGTGCAGCCCCAGGCGCCACAGCGGGCCGCGGTCACGAAGAAGCTGCCCTCGATCGAGTCGGCCGCGTAGTAGCCGGCGACGAGCACCTTCTTCGCAGGCTTCGCGAGCGACCGCGCCTCCGGGAAGTTCGGGTTCGCGAGCAGCACGTCCGGCAGGGTCTGGAACGGGACGTTGACCGCGCCGGGGATGTGGCCGGCCGCGAAGTCGGCCGCGTCACGGAGGTCGATGACGTTGTACGGCAGGGCCGGCGTCGCGGCGGCGAGCGCGTCCATGTACTCCTTCGCCGCGGCCTGGGCGGTGACCGAGCCCACGTTGCCCTGGACCTGGATCAGCCGGTCGCGGAGCGCCGCGTACTCCGGCGAGACCGCGGCCTGGGTGCCGGAGACGGCGCCGCCGCCGAAGCCCGAGGCGAGCGTCGCGGACACCTGGGCGGTGGTCGTCTGGTGGCCGTCCGTCGCGGCGACCTGGAAGGTGTAGGTGCCCGGGACGTGCGGGGTGACCGTCGCGACGAGGTCCGCCGCGCGGCAGTCGCCGGAGGTGGCGGGGAGCACGAGGTCGCTCCCCGTGGGCTGCGCCGCCAGGGTGAAGGTGCAGGCGATGGTGTCGGCCGCGTCGGGGTCGACGGCGCGGGCCATCACCTGCAGCGGCGCCTCCGTGACCTGGCCGCTCGCGAACGCCGCCACGACCGGCGCGAAGTTCGCCGGGATGGTGTCGAAGATGGCGACGGCGACGCGATCGCCTGCGCTGTCGAGGGCCTGACCGCTCGGGAGCGTGCAGACGTTGCCCGCGACCGCGGCGCCGGTGCAGGCGCCCGACCAGGCGCGGAACGTGTGCCCCGCGTCCGGGGTGGCGGCGAGCACTGCGGCGGTGCTCCACGCGTAGAAGGCGCCGCAGGTGGCGCCGCAGTCGATGGCGCCGTTCGAGGAGGTGATCTTGCCCCCCTCGCCCGCGCTCACGGAGACCCAGTAGTTCGTGCCGTACGTGCCCTTGCTCGCCGGCGGCGTCTTCGGCTCCGACTTGTCGTCGGAGCATCCGGACGCCGCGAGCGCGCAGGCGAACGCCAGCGCCAGCAGCCGTCTCATGGTGTTCCTCCCCTCAGGCCTCGCCGCGCACACGCGCGCCCGGCGCGCGGAGGGGCGAGGGCGGCCAGTATCGAGGGCCCGGCGAGGGACGTCCCTGACGTGGCGCCGGTTTCACCGGCGGTTTGTTGTCGCAAGGGAGCGAAGGGGCTCGCTCGTTTCGAGCAGCTGCTCATAATGGCGCGCATGGCCCGCCCCCGCCTCGACCGCCACGTCTCGGTGCGACCCGTCGCCGCGCTCTTCAAGCCGGGCGGGGTGCGCGGCGCGGAGCAGCTCCTGATGAGTCTCGACGAGCTCGAGGCGATCCGGCTCTCCGACGTGGAGGCGCTCCGGCAGGGCGCGGCCGCGGCGCGGATGCGCGTCTCGCGCCCGACCTACGGCCGCATCGTGCGCGCGGCCCGGCGGAAGCTGGCGCTGGCGCTCGTGCGCGGGTACACGCTGCGGATCGCCGGCGCCTCGAGCGCCGCGCGCTGCCGCTCGTGCCCTGGCTCGTGCGACGACTGCGCTCGCTGCGCCGAGCCGCTCGTACAGCTCGGCGCGCGCCGCGGCTGACGCGCGGGGGCGAGGCCCCCCGCTAGAACGCCCGCCGCCAGGCGGCCAGGAGCTCGACCGGGATGCCGTCGTCCCCGCGGACGATGAGGAACGCCGCCTCGAGGCCCCACAGGCCGGACGTGCCGCCGTCCCACAGCGCCGCGAACGACGGGCGGCCGAAGAGGCGCTGGTCCGAGAAGGAAGCACCCTGCACGCCCTGCAGGTCGTCCTTCCGCCAGGAGAGGCCGATGCTCACGGCGGGCTCGAAGCGGAGCGCCCCCGGGCCCTCGATGCCGAGCCGCACGCCGAGCGAGGCCTCGGCGGCGGAGCCGACCCAGCGGCCCTCCCCGACGGCGTCCGGCGCGATGTACAAGCGGGTGCCGCCCCACACGCGCGAGAGCCCGAAGGCCCCGACGATCGCGTAGTCCGAGTGCGTGTCCAGCCTGCGCGGCGCGCTCGCGAGCTCGAGCCTGAGCGCGGGCCCGTAGCCGTCGGTGTGCTTGCGGGCGCCGAGCGCGACGCCGAGCGAGGTCGTGCCGGAGGCCGCGGCCACGCCGGGCGCGAGCGCGGCGACCGCAGCCGCGAGGAACCAGGCCCTTCGGGACATGCGTCGACCCTCCCTGCACGGAGCGTACGGGAGGAGCCGGTCCGGGTTCAGCAGCCCACCCCTTTCGAGTCCCCAGGGGAGAGGTGCCCCCGCCGCGGCTCCGAAACCGCGGCGGGGGCTGCCGGGCGCACCACGCAGGGGGGAGATGCGCCCGGCGGGAGGAGAGGTCGTTACCCGCAGCCACCCTTCACGACCGACTTCGTCTGGAGCTTCACGCGCTTCGTGAAGGCGTGGGCCGGCCAGGTGTAGCCGTGGTGGCCGCCGCCCTCGTGCGCGGCCTCCTCGTGGCTCGCCACGGCGGGCTCGCACGGGAACCGGAAGAGGCGCGAGCTCGGGAGCTCCGGCCACGCGGACGGCAGGCTCTCGCCGGTGGCGTACTGGAACTGCCACGCGGTCTCGCCCTGCGCGCGCGAGGCGACGCAGGCGGGCGGCGGGTAGAGCTCGAGCCACCGGTCGGCGCCGCCGTCGACCACGTAGAGGTTGAGGACGCCCTGGGTGCGGAGCGCGCGCCACGCGGCGAGCGCCTCGGGCGTGGTCGCCGCCACGAGGAACGTCACGTCGGTGGGCCCGGCCTCCACGAGCGGGCGCAGGACCTCGCGGCCCTGCAGCGCCGCGGGGGAGACCCGCCGCGCGCCGCCCACGTGGAAGAGGTTGAAGGCCGCCTCGTCGCGGAGGTCGAGCACGTTCACCTTCACGTTGGTGTCCTTCTTGAGCGCGACCACCTCCGCGGGGTGCACCAGGATCGCGCCGTCGGAGACGAGCTTCTGGAGCGCGGGCATCCGCGCGAAGCGTTCGTCGGCGGTCGGCTGGCCGCGGACGGCGACGACGAGCGCGAGGGCCGCGATCGCGAAGGCCCCGGCGCGGCGCAGCGTGCGCTGCCGCGCGGAGGGGGCGGGGGCCCCGGCCATCCGGCGCTCGATGCGCTCGGCGCCCCAGAACATGAAGAGCGCCATCGCGACCACGAGCAGCAGCACCGCCCCGGTGGAGAGCCCGAGCCACTCGGGCAGCGTGAAGCGGCCCATGAAGCCGGAGAGGAAGAAGGGCTCGAAGGCGCCGACGGTCTCGCCGAAGAGCCCGACGCCGACGAGCGCGCCGAGGACGAAGAGGATGCCGTCCACCTTGAGCGTGGCGGCCGCGACGAGCGAGGTGCCCGGGCAGAAGCCCCCCACCACGAAGCCGACGCCCATGACGAGCCCGCCCACGATGCCGGGCCACAGGTACGTCGGGTTGACCCACACCCGGCTCATGTCGAGGAGGCCGAGCGAGGTCGCGCCGAAGACGAGCACCGCCGCGACCACGATCGCCGTGAACATCGTCTTCAGCACGGTGAGGTCGGTCAGGTAGAACTGCGCCGCGAGCTTGCGGGTGTCGCCGAAGCCGGTCATCTCGAGCACGGCGCCGAAGCCGAAGCCGATCGCGCCGAAGACGAGGGCGTAGGAGACGGTGCCGGCGATGCCGCTGAGATCGAAGGGAGCCATGGCCGCCTCCTCCTAGTTCCAGAGCCGGCGGAAGAGCCACGCGACCGCGTAGCCCCCGGCGAAGATGGAGAACATGAACGCCCAGCTGCCCACCGACAGCACCGCGCCGCCGGAGAGGGCCTGGCCCGAGGTGCAGCCGCGCGCGAGGCGGGCGCCGTAGGCCATCACCACGCCGCCCGCGAAGGCGAGGATCCAGCGGGTGCGGGTGGAGACGTTCGGGCCGCCGCGGGTCTCGAGCTTCACGCGCCGGCCGAAGAGGCCGGAGACGAGCCCGCCGACGAGCGTGCCCACCAGCATGTAGACGCCGGTGTAGGCCCAGGAGCTGCGGCTGCCGCCGCCCATCTCGGCGAGGTAGGCGACGCGGTCGACGTGGCCGGGCGCCACGAGGTCGAGGAGCCCCACCTGGACGTGGTTGATGCCCGCGGAGGCGCCGAGGCCGCCGCCGGTCACGTAGAAGGCGAGGAAGAGGACGACGCCGAGGAGCGCGCCGCCGAGGTAGGGGTCGATGTACTTCCGCGGCTCGCGCGGAGCGGGGGCCGGGGCTTCGGGGGTGGTGTCGGTGTCGGCCATCTCAGGCTCCAGCGTCGACGAGGGGGGAAGGGGAGGCGGGCGAGGCGCCCTCGGCCGCGCCGTGCGCCGGCTCGGCGTCACGGTAGCCGGTGACCATCGAGCGCAGGTGCTCGCCGACCGTGCGGCCGGTCGTGACGAGGTAGACGTGCAGCACGAAGAACGCGAGGAAGAGCCACGACCCGAGGTTGTGCAGCGGGGCGAGCACGGAGAGGCCGCCCAGCGCCTCGCCGAGCGACGGCCAGTGGCCGACCGCCCAGAGGAGCAGGCCGGACCCGATCTGCACCGGGAAGAGCACGTTCAGGAGCGCGAGGTAGGTGAGCTGCTGCAGCGGGTTGAGCGCCACGCCCGGCGCGTTCTCGGGGTGCGGCCCGCCGAAGAAGATGCCGCGGGCCTGGTACTCCATGTGCTCGAGCATCCGCTTCACGAGCCCGTGCGGCGCGGGGATGAAGTTGCGGATGGCCGCGGTGGCGAGGTGGTAGAAGAGCGCGAGGAACGCGTTCACCATCAGCACGACCGCGCCGGCGTTGTGCACGGTCACCGCCGCGGCGAGGCTGAGCGGCCCCGACCCGGCGAAGTGGATGACGAGGCCGGTGACGATGAGCGCGATGCCCGAGAAGGCCATCGTCCAGTGCCAGAGCCGCTCGTAGCGGCCGAACACGTACTCCCGCTTCGCCCGGGCCGGCGCCGGAGCGTGGGCCGGCGCGCCGCGGACCTTGCGGATCACGATGCGGGCGAGGCCGTGGCCGGCGACGCCGAGCGCGACCGCGAGGAAGGCGAGGAAGCCGAGCAGGTTCGACCACGACTCGCGCGAGTGGCCGAGCACGTGGAGGCCGGAGGGCGTCGAGCCCTCGCCCTGGCGGAACACGAGGCCGCCCGCGGGGCCGGGCTCGATCGTGCCCGCGAGCTCGACCCGGGTGTTCTCCGGCGGCCTCGGCGGCACGCCGCCCGGGACGTACGCGGCGAGCGTGAAGGTGGAGGCGACGCGGGAGTCGGAGGCGTGGCACGCCTCGCAGTCGCGCAGCGCGCGCTCGCGGGACGGCACGCCGTGGGCGAGCACGTGCGGCTCGAGGGCGCCGTCGATGCGGGGATCGGCGACGCCGAGGGCGCGCAGGCGCGCGGCCACCGCCGCGACCTTGGCGTCGGTGTCGAGCCGCAACTCGGCCTCCGAGAGCTTGCCGTCCCTGTCGGCGTCGAGCGCGGCGGTGACCGCGGGCTCGCGGAACGCGGCGGCGACCTTCTCGAAGGGCACCTCCTCCCCGTTCGACGTCCAGCGCCAGCGGGAGACGAGGTTCACCGGCGTGAGCCGGCGCGCGCCGTCCGGCGCGGTGCGCATGAGGAGGAGCGGGCGCAGCGGCGCGACCGCGGCGGCGTTGAGCGGCTCGCCGGGGCGGCGCTCGACGTTGCGGAACCGGATGGCGGGCTTGCCGGCGGCGTCGGCGACCGTGGCGTCGATCATCTCGGCGGCGGGGCCGGCTGGCGCCTGCAGGTGGCAGGCCTGGCAGGCGAGCACCTGGACGTGGCGCTCGCGGTACGGCAGGAACGCGTGCGCCTTCGTGGCGTCGTGGCAGGCGCGGCAGTCGAGCTCCGCGAGCCGGTGATCCGGCCGGAGCAGGTACTCGGCCGTGGTGGTGCGCCGGGGATCGGTGGTGAGGTACGCGAGCTTCGCCTTCTTCGCGTCTACGCGGACGGGGTCGTTCGCGGCGTGGTGGCACGCGACGCAGTCGACGAGCTTCGCGGCGTGGACGTCCCACGGTGACGCGAGCTCCTCCTTGCCGGCGAGGTTGAGGAAGGACTCCTCCATCCGGCCGGGCGAGACGATGGCGCCCTCGCCGAGCGTGAGGGACCACGTGCGGCCGGGCGCCGGCGCGGCGTCGAGGTCCGCGGGCAGCGCGACGGGCGTGCCCGCGGGCGCGATCACACCGTGGCAGGCGCCGCAGTTCGCGGCCTTCGGCTTCCCGATGCGGAGCGCCTCGCGGGCGAGCCGGCCGTCCGCGCCGAGCGCCGCGAGGTCGAGCTTCCCGCCGTCGACGTGGCACTGCACGCAGGAGGCGCGGGCCTTGCCCTCGCCATGCGCGCTGTGCGCCTGCACGTACTTCGCGTCGTGGCACGCGCCGCAGGTGGCCTCGACGGAGACCGCCTCCGGCTTCGCGACGGGCTTCCCGTCCGCGCCGAGGGGCGCGAACTGCGGGTGGATGGGGTTCACGGCCTGCTGCGCCCGGGCGGCGAGCGGCGCCGCGAGGGCGAGGGTCAGGGACAGGATCGCGCGCTTCACGGCCGGCCTCCCACCGTCATCGGGTCGCCCGCGTAGCCGAGCGCCTTCCAGTCCATGCGGCCCTTCTCCCCGTGGCAGTCGGTGCAGCCGAGGGCCTTCTCCTTCGGCGTGACCATGTGGGTGATGGGCCAGACCATCTCGGTCTTCGCGAAGCCGTACTTGCCGCTGTAGGCGAGGCCGGAGGTCTTCTCGCCGAGCCGGAAGCTCCGGTCCCAGTCGAAGGTGGTCCAGTAGCCGCCCTCACCGCCGGTGACGGGCTTCAGCAGGTACAGGTTCACGGCGTCGTACGGCTGCTTCGCGCGATGGACCTTGAACGGCCAGATCTTCGCGGTCCGGTCCTTCAGGCTGCCCTGCGGCGGGTTGAGCTCGGTGACGCCCTGCGCGTCGATCTTGTCGCCGGAGAGGTAGCGGCCGACGGTCAGGTTGAACCAGCGGTACTCCGGCACGACGTCCTGCTCGTAGGTGAACTCACCCTTGATCTTGAGGTAGCTGTGCGGGTCGTCCTGGCGGGACGCGTCGCCGGCCTTCGACCAGTCCCAGGTCGCCTTCGTCGGGATCTTCCGGGCGTAGCTCGGGATGTGGCAGGTCTGGCAGGCGACCGAGGCGAGGTGCGTGTCGATGCGCGGATCCGGGTGCTTCGGCGTCGCGTGGCAGTCCTGGCAGGAGACCCCGTGGGCGTCCTCGACCGAGACCGAGAAGGCGCGGCCGCGGAGCTGGTGGTCCTTCCCCCCGTGGCAGTCCACGCAGAGGAAGCCGAGCTTCCCGATGTGGACGTCGTCGTCGGCGATGGGGTGGAGGAGCGACGAGTCGAGGTCGCCGTGCTTCACCGCCTGGCCGCCGCCGCCGTACGCGTGGCAGGTGATGCAGTTCTCGCGGGTGGGGAAGCCCACCGACCGCGCCGCGGCGGCGAGGTCGGACTCCTTCGTCGGGAACCCCCAGGGCCCCTTCACGTACGCGCCGGTGCGCTCGTGGCACACGAGGCAGTCGACGTTCTCGGCCTTCGAGAAGTCGAACGAGGCGTCCTTCCAGCCGTAGCCGACGTGGCACTTCGTGCAGGACTTCTCGTTGCCGGTCGAGGCGATGCAGAAGTTGTTGATGAGGTTCGCCTTGCCGACGCGGTGCTTGCCCTCGCGGCCGGGGATCGCGGTCTCCTCGCCCAGCCACTGCCAGTGCGAGGTCTTCATGACGGCCTTCGCGTCCTCGTGGCACTCGAGGCACTTCCGGGTGACGGCCTGGGGCGAGTCGAAGCTCGCGGGCATCACGGGCGCGTGGTCGAAGTGGGCGCGCGTCTTCTTCTGGAAGGCGGGGGCGAGCGGGTGCGGGGTCTCGCGGCGGGAGGCGGCGACGGCGGCGGCGATGCCGGCCACGACCGTGAGTGCGAGGCCCGCGGCGAGCCAGCGGCGGGTGGGGGCGGTCAACGTGTACTCCTGAGAGCGGATGGGACGGCGGTTGCGCCCGTGGGAGCCCCCGCCCCCGGGCCGGGTTCGCGGGTGCGACAAGAGGCCGCGTGTCGCCCAAACCCGCGAGATCCCCCGGGAACGCGCAACCGTTGCGCCGGGTGGGACCTTGACCGGATCCACGCCGGCAGGCCTTATCTCCCCGGAGGTTCCGGGCGGCCCTCGAAGGCCGCCGGAGGTGACCCGTGAAGGCCTGCATCCCCGTCGCGAAGGATCATGGACTGTCGAGCGTCGTCTTCCCGCACTTCGGGTCGGCGCCGGTGTTCCTGGTGGTCGACACCGATACCGGGACGATGGCCGCGCACCCGAACCCCAGCGCAGGCACGCCGGGCCGGACCCACGCGCTCGACGCCGTCGGCGAGGACCAGGTGGACGTCGCGGTGGTGGGCAACATCGGCGAAGGCGCGATCGGGCGCTTCCAGGCGAAGGGGATCCCGGTCTACCGGGCGGTCCGCTCGACCGTGGCGCAGGTGGTGAGCGCGCTGAAGGCCGGGATGCTGCCGCAGATCGACGCCGGCACCTGCGCGGGCGGGCACGAGGGGAAGCCGGCCGCCGGGCCGCTCCACGTGCACGGCGAGGGCTGCGGCTGCGGGTAGCTACCTCGGCCGCTCCTGCGGCACGCCGTCGATCGTGACGTCGACCTTCTCGTCGTAGAACGCGACGAGGCCGCCGACCTTCCACGCGTCCTGGAAGGGGGCGCGGTAGGTCCACACGAGGTCCTCGTGCAGCGCGCCGCCCGCGCGCACCGAGAAGTACGTGGCGCGCCCCTTGTACGGACAGTGCGTCACGGTCTCCGAGGGCTCCAGGAGATCCATCCTGGTGTCGGTGAGCGGCAGGTACCAGCGCGGCACGAGGTCGGTCTCGTGCAGGACCACCGCCCGCGACGAGTCGGCGACCTGGGTCCCGCCCACCGAGACCGTGATCCGCCGCGACGAGCGGAGCGTGTCGATGCGGTGGTGCGGGTCGCGCGCGTGCGTGTAGACCGGCTCGTCCTCCTCCAGCCACTCGCTCATCGCGTCCCACTCGAACCGCACGAGGCCGCGGAGCGCCTCGAGCGGCGAGTCCGGGTAGCGGCGCGCCGCGCCCGGCGCGGTGGCGCGCCCCGAGCTGACGTCGAGGAGCTCGGCCTCGCCGCGGCTCGGCGAGCGCTCGGTGCGCCCGGTCGCGACGAGCTTCGCCCGCACGTCGGCGGCGGGCACGTAGTAGGTCGGGAACCGTGGCGACTCCCAGACAAGCACCGGCCGCGCCGTGTCGAACACCGCCTCGCCGCCGAGGTACGCGCGCACGCGCTTGTGGGACGGCTCGACCTTCACCCTGCCGCGCTGGGGCTGATCCATCGGGGAACCCTATGGACGGGTGGCGTTCGCCGCCGTGCCTCGATAGGGATCGCCCCATGCTGCCCTTCGAGGCACCCCTCGAGCCGATGCTCGCGAAGCTCTCCGAGGCGCTCCCCGAGGGCGCGGGCTGGATCTACGAGCCGAAGTGGGACGGCTTCCGGACGCTCGTGTTCCGGGACGGCGACAAGCTCCTGCTCCAGTCGCGGGATCTCAAGCCGATGAACCGCTACTTCCCGGAGCTCGAGGCGCCGCTCCTCGCGGCCCTGCCGGAGCGGTGCGTGCTCGACGGGGAGATCGTGATCGCCGGCCCGCGCGGGCTCGACTTCGAGCGCCTCCTGCTCCGCATCCACCCGGCGGCGTCCCGCGTGGCGCTCCTCGCGAAGGAGTCACCCGCGGAGCTCGTCGCGTGGGATCTGCTCGCCCTCGGCGACCGGGATCTCCGCGGCGCGCCCTTCAGCGAGCGGCGCGCGCGGCTCGAGGAGGTCCTCGCGGGCGCGCGCCCGCCGCTGCACCTCACCCCCGCGTCCGCCGACCAGGCGGTCGCGCGGGACTGGTTCTCCCGGTTCGAGGGCGCGGGGCTCGACGGCGTGATGGCGAAGCGGGCCGAGGGGACGTACGACGCGGGCAAGCGCACCATGCTGAAGGTGAAGCACGCTCGCACCGCCGACTGCGTGGTGGCCGGCTTCCGCTGGCACGCGAACGGGCCCGGCGTCGAGGTGGGCTCGCTCCTCCTCGGCATCTTCGACGGGCAGGGGACGCTCCAGCACGCCGGCGTCGCGAGCGGGTTCTCGGCGAGGCAGCGGAAGGAGCTCGCCGCCGAGCTCGAGCCGCTCCGCGCGAACGCGCTCGAGGGCCACCCCTGGGCCGCGTGGCGCGAGGAGCCGGGCGGGAGCCGCATGCCCGGCGCGACCTCGCGCTGGAACCGCGGGAAGTCGCTCGAGTGGGAGCCGGTGCGGCCGGAGCGCGTGGTCGAGGTGTCCTACGACCACCTGCAGGGCGATCGCTTCCGGCACGCGACGCACCTGGTCCGCTGGCGCGACGACAGGTCGCCGGCCGACTGCCGCTACGATCAGCTGGAGCAGGTGGCCGCGGCGGAGCTCGCGGCGATCTTCGGTCAGGGACCGGTGGGCTCGTCGGCGCCGGCGGGTGGGGAGAATCCCTCCCACGGATCGTAGTCCGGATCCGGCGGCTCCTCCGCGGGCCTCAGCTCCGCGGGCACGTGCACGAGGTTCACGCGCACCCGCGTCCAGGTGGACGAGCGGCCGCGCATCGAGTCCACGAGCACGTCCGCCGCCTCGAGGTGAGGGACCACCGCCGGGTGGCGCGCCTTCCAGCGCTCGAGCCCGGCGAGCGCGTCGGCCTTCGCGGCCGCCTTCGCGATCGTGAGGAGCGGCACCTTCGGGACGCGCCGGCTCTCTCCGGGCTTCCGGGCCCGGGAAGGCGCCACGCGCGTCCCCTCGCCCTCGGCCTTCGCGAAGTGCGGCGGCCACGGCGCGTCGCCGAGCCCTTCGGCCTCGTGCTTCCGGGAGAGCTCGAGGAGCCCGTCGAGCGAGCCCGGCGCGGCGTCGATGCCCTCGAACGGATCGCCGCGCTCGACGTACCGCGCCGGCACGGTCGCGACCGTGAACGCGGCCGGGTCGCAGGTGGGCACCTCGTCCCAGGTGAGCGGCGTGGAGACGCGCGCGTCGGGCACGGGCCGCACCGACCACGCGCCCGCGGTGGTGCGGTCGCGCGCGTTCTGGTTGTAGTCGAGGAAGACGCCGTGCCGCTCCTCCTTCCACCACTTGGAGGTCGCGAGCGCGGGCACGCGGCGCTCGACCTCGCGGGCGAGCGCGAGCGCCGCGCGGCGGACCTGCGGGTACTCCCATCGGCGCTCGATGCGGACCCAGACGTGGAGGCCGCGCGACCCGGAGGTCTTCGGCCAGCCGACGAGCCCGAAGTCGCGGAGCACGTCGCGCGCGGCCACCGCGACCGCGCAGACGTCCGGCCACGCGACGCCCGGCACCGGATCGAGGTCCACGCGGAGCTCGTCGGGGTGGTCGAGGTCGTCGGCGCGCACCGGGTGCGGGTGGAGGTCGATGCAGCCGAGGTTCACCGCCCACGCGAGCGTCGGTGCGCCGGTGAGCACGACCTCCTCGGCGGTGCGGCCGGAGGGAAAGGAGAAGGTCGCGACCTCGACGAAGTCGGGCCGCTTCTCCGGCGCCCGCTTCTGGTAGAAGGCCTCGCCGGCGATGCCGTCGACGTACCGCTTCATCGCCATCGGCCGGCCGCCCAGGCTCCGGAGCACCGGGTCGGCGACCGCGAGGTAGTAGCGGACGAGGTCGAGCTTCGTGTAGCCGGCGTGCTTCCCCTCGACCGGCGGGAAGTAGACCTTCGCCGGGTTCGTGATCGTCACCTCGCGGCCGGCGACGGTCAGCGTGACGGAGGGCGACGCCATCGAGGCAACCTAACCTCCGCCTCGCGCGGGTGCATGCGCCCGTCCGCGCGCCCCGGCCGGGGTGCGCCCCCGGCGGGAGAAAGTGCACGTTTCGTGAACGTGCGCCCGGGGTGACGCAGCGCGCGGCGAGGCGAGGCTTGCCAGATCCGCGGCGAGGTGACTCTCATGTGCGCCACGGGCAGCCGGTAGCACGTCGACTCGAGACGCAGAGGTCCTCCACCTCGCTGCGGGAGATCGTGCATGTACCAGCAGAACTACAACCCCACCGGGAGCGTCTTCCTCTCCACCGTCCTCGCCGCGGTCCCCATCGCGGTGCTCCTCTACTTCATCGCGCTGCACCCGCACCGCGACAAGGACGGCGTCCGCCACCTCGGCATCTCCGCGCCGTACGCCGCGTTCTTCGGCGTCATCGCCGCGTTCCTGATCACCTGCCTCGTGTTCGGGATGCCGGTCGGCACGGCGGTGTCGGCGTTCGCGCTCGGCACGCTCTCCGGCTTCCTCGGGATCATCTGGATCGTCGTGGGGGCGATGTTCCTCTACACGATGACCGTCATCACCGGGAAGTTCGAGATCGTGAAGGAGTCGATCATCCACATCTCGTTCGACCGGCGCCTGCAGGTGCTCCTCATCGCGTTCTCGTTCGGCGCGATCATCGAGGGCACCTCCGGCTTCGGCACGCCGGTCGCCATCGCCGGCGCGGTCATGGTGGGCCTCGGCTTCAAGCCGTTCCAGTCCGCCGTGCTGAACCTCCTCGCCAACACCGCCCCGGTCGCCTGGGGCGCCATCGGCACGCCGATCGTCACGCTCGCCGCGGTCTCCGGCCTGGACCAGGTGACGCTCTCGGCGATGGCGGGCCGGCAGCTGCCGTTCGTCTCGGTGCTCGTGCCGTTCTGGCTCATCGCGGTCTTCGTGAAGATGGAGGGCGGCACCTGGGGCGAGGTGTTCGAGGTCTGGCCGGCGGCCGTGGTCTCCGGCGTCTCCTTCGCCATCGCGCAGTGGATCTTCTCGGGCCTGCCCGAGACGCACCTCATGACCGACGTGCTCGCGGGCGTGACCTCGGTCGTCACGACCGCGCTCTTCCTCCGCTTCGTGTGGCACCCGAAGACGCGCTTCCTCCTGAAGGCGGAGCGCGAGGCCGGGAAGACCGCCGAGGCGATCGACAAGGCGGCCTGGAAGTATCCGTACAGCGTCGGCGAGACGGTCTACGCCTGGCTGCCCTGGGCCATCCTCATCGCGTGCTGCGCGCTCTGGGGCGCGCCCGAGTTCAAGAAGACGCTCAACACCCTCCTCGCCTCGGTGAAGTTCGACACCACCTTCCTGGGATCGAAGCTCGGCGGGACGCTCTCCTTGCCGGCCTGGGACATGCCGGCCCTGCACAACCTCGTGCAGCGCATGCCGCCCGTCGCGGCCGCCGGCGCGAAGCCCGAGGCCGCGCGGTTCACCATCAACTGGCTCTCCGCCGCCGGCACGGGCGTGTTCGTGGCCGCGCTCCTCTCCGGCCTCGTCCTCAAGATGAGCGCCGCGCAGTGGGGCGAGGCGATCCGCCGGACGCTCGGCCGCATGAAGACCCCGGTCCTCGTCATCGGCCAGGTGCTCGGCCTCGGCTACCTCACCCGCTACTCCGGCACCGACGCCGTGCTCGGCCTCGCCTTCACGAACGCCGGCTTCCTGTACCCGTTCTTCGCCGCGTACCTCGGCTGGCTGGGCGTGTTCCTCACCGGCTCCGACACCGCCTCGAACGCGCTCTTCGGGAGCCTGCAGCGCATCACCGCGCAGCAGCTCAACCTCAACGAGGTGCTCATCGTCGCCACGAACTCCACGGGCGGCGTCATGGGCAAGATGATCGACGCGCAGTCGATCATGGTGGCGGGCGCGGCCTGCTACGACGATCCGAAGGAGCGGGCGCACTCGCTCGGCCCGATCTTCCGCGCGGTCTGGTGGCACTCGCTCGCCGGGGCCGCGATCATCGGGATCATCGCGCTCCTGCAGGCGTACGTGTTCACGGGCGTCATCCCGATCCCGCCGGTGAAGTGACGCGGGAGGGCCCATGGCCCACGAGGACCCGCTCGCCCGCCGGCTCGCAGGGGTGGTCGGGGAGGCGCACTGCCTCTCCGACCCCGCCGCGCTCTCGACCTACGAGTGCGACGGGCTCGCCCACGGGCGGGTCCGGCCGCGGCTCGTCGTCCTCCCGGGCTCGACCGAGGAGGTCGCGGCGGTCGTGCGCCTCGCGCGGGAGGCGGGCGTGCCGCTCGTGCCGCGCGGGTCCGGCACCGGGCTCTCCGGCGGCGCGCGGCCCACGCCGGAGTCGGTGGTGGTGGCGCTCTCGCGGATGCGGCGCGTCCTCGAGGTGAACCTCGAGGACGGCTGGGTGAGGGTCGAGCCCGGCGTCATCAACCTCGACGTCACGAAGGCCGTCTCGGCGCGCGGCTACTACTACGCGCCGGATCCGTCGTCGCAGTCGATCTGCTCGATCGGCGGCAACGTCTCGGAGAACTCCGGGGGCGCGCACTGCCTGAAGTACGGCTTCACCGTGAACCACGTCCTCGGCGCGCGGGTGGTGCTCGACGGCGGCGAGGTGGTGGACCTCGGCGGGCCGGTCGCCGACGCGCCCGGCTACGACCTGCTCGCCGCGCTCGTCGGCTCGGAGGGCATGCTCGGGATCGTGACCGAGGTGACGCTCAAGCTGCTCCGCAAGCCCCAGGCCACCCGCACGTTCCTCGCCACGTTCCCGGGCAACGACGAGGCGGGCGCGGCGGTGTCGGCCATCATCGCGGCCGGGATCCTGCCCGCCGCGATCGAGATGATGGACACGCTCGCCATCCAGGCCGCGAAGGCCGCGACCGGCCTCGCCTGGCCGGACCGGGGCGCGCTCCTCCTCATGGACGTGGACGGGCCGGAGGCGGAGGTCGCGCACACCGCGGAGCGGGCCATCGCCTGCGCGCGGGCGGCGGGCGCGACCGAGGTCTCGGTGCCGAGGGACGAGGCCGAGCGCCAGCTCATGTGGAAGGGGCGCAAGAGCGCCTTCGCCGCCGTAGGGCGCATCAGCCCGAGCTACCTCGTCGAGGACGGCGTCATCCCGCGCTCGGAGATCGCCCGGACGCTGCGGGAGATCCAGCGGCTCGCCGACGAGGCCGGCCTGCGCGTCGCGAACGTGTTCCACGCCGGTGACGGCAACCTGCACCCGCTCGTGCTCTACGACGCCTCCCGGCCCGGCGAGGAGGAGCGCGCGGCGAAGCTCGGCGGCGACATCCTCCGGCTCTGCGTGCGCCTCGGCGGCTCCATCACCGGCGAGCACGGCGTCGGCGCCGAGAAGGCCGCGTACATGGCCGACCAGTTCGGGGAGGACGACCTCGAGACGATGGCCCGCGTCCGGTGCGCGTTCGACGCCGCCGGCCGCTTCAACCCGGGCAAGGTCTTCCCGACGCCGCGCCTCTGCGGCGAGAAGCCCGGCCCGTACCGGCCCCACCCGGCGGAGCTCTCCGGGGAGGCGGAGCGGTGGTGACGCCCCGGCCGGCCAGCGCGGACGACGCGCTCCTCGGCGTCGCGCCCCGGCTCGTGGCGGAGCCCGCGAGCGTGGACGAGGCGGTCGAGGTCATGAGGGCGTGCGCCCGCGACCGGCTGCGGGTCGGCTTCGTGGGCGGCGGCACCGACCTCGGGCTCGGCGCGCGGCCCTCCGGCCTCGACCTCGTCCTTCGCACCGCCGGCCTCGCGCGCGTCGTCGAGCACCAGCCCGCCGACCAGATCGTGGTGGCGGAGGCCGGGCTCACCGTGGCGGCGCTGCAGGCCGCGCTCGCACCGCACGGGCAGCGGCTCGCGCTCGACCCGCCGCGGCCCGAGCGCGCGACCCTCGGCGGCGTCGTCGCCGCGAACGCGTGGGGGCCGCACCGGACGCGCTACGGCACCTCGCGGGACCTGCTGGTGGGCGTCTCGCTCGTGCGCGCCGACGGCGTGCTCGCCCGTGGCGGCGGCAAGGTGGTGAAGAACGTCGCCGGCTTCGACCTGCCGCGGCTCATGGTGGGCTCGCTCGGCACCCTCGCGCTCCTCGCGACCGTGACCTTCCGGCTCCACCCGCTGCCCGAGCTCGACGAGACCGCCGTGCTCGTGCCGCGGGACGCGGGCGCGGCGCGGTCGGTCGTCGTGGCGCTCCGCGACGCGCAGCTCGAGCCCGCGGCCGTGTCGCTCCTCGTCGAGGGCGGGCGGCTCGTGCTCGCGGTCCGCTTCGAGGGCTTCGGCCCGGGCGTGGCGGCCCAGCAGGCGCGCCTGAAGGAGCTCGCGGCCCCGCTCGGCGTGCCGGCGGAGCGGCTCGCGCCGGCGGGCGCGGCGCAGCTCTGGGCGCGCCACGCGGCGCTGCGGTCGGAGGGCGAGGTCCGCGTGCGGGTCGCGGCCGCGCCGTCGGCGCTCGCCGCGCTCGTGAAGGAGGTCGTGGAGCCGCTCGCCCGCGCGCTCGGCGGCGCGGCGGCGCTCGAGCCGGTGCTCGGCGTCGGCACGGTCTCGGCGAGGGCGGCGCCGCTCGACGCCGCCGCGGCGATCGTCCGGGCCCGTGAGGCGGCGGCGCGGCTCGGCGGGTCGCTCGTCGTGGCGGAGGCGCCCGGCGGCGTCCGGACCGCGGTGGACCCGTGGGGCCCGCCGCCGCCCGGGATCGCGATCATGCGGCGGCTCAAGGCCGAGCTCGACCCGGACGGCCGGCTCGCGCCGGGCCGCTTCGTGGGGGGGATCTAGGCGATGGCGGGCGGCACCACGAGGGCGCGGGCCCACGTCGACGAGTGCGTGCACTGCGGCTTCTGCCTGCCGGTCTGCCCGACCTGGCACGTGTGGGGCGCCGAGATGGACTCGCCGCGCGGCCGCATCGACCTCGTGAAGGCGGTGCGCGACGGGCGCCTCGCGCTCACCGGCGAGGTCGCCGAGCACCTCGACCGCTGCCTCGGCTGCATGGCCTGCCTGCCGGCGTGCCCGTCCGGCGTGCGCTACGACCGGATCATCGAGGAGGCGCGCGAGGCCCGCGAGCGGGCGGTGCCGCGGGCCACGGCCGACCGGCTCCACCGCGCGCTCCTCTTCGCGGTGCTCCCTTACCCGCGCCGGCTGCGGGTCGCGGCCGTGCTGCTCTGGCTCTACCGCGCGACCGGGCTCGCGTGGCTGGTGCGGGTGACGGGCCTCCCGCTCCCGCGGCGGCTCGCCGCCGCGGTCGCCCTGGCGCCGCCCGTGTCGCTGGCGACGCTCTCGTACCCGAAGGAGTTCGCGCTGCCCGCCCAGGGCGCGCGCCGGCTGAAGGTCGGCCTCGTCACCGGCTGCGTGCAGGGGACCTTCTTCCCCGGCGTCAACGCGGCCTCGGCGCGCGTGCTCGCCGCCGAGGGCTGCGAGGTCGTGGTGCCGGAGGGGCAGGGCTGCTGCGGCGCGCTCTCGGCCCACGCGGGGCGGCTCGCCGAGTCGCGGCAGATGGTCCGCGCCCTCGTCGAGCGCTTCGAGGTCGCGGGCGTCGACGTGGTGGTGGTGAACTCCGCCGGGTGCGGCTCGCACCTCAAGGACTGCGAGCGGCTCTTCGAGGGCGACGCGTTCTTCGAGCGGGCGCGGGCGTTCTCGGCGCGGGTGCGGGACGTGAACGAGCTCGTGGCCTCGCTCGAGCCGCGCGCCACGCGGCACCCCATCGCCGCGAAGGTCGCGTTCCACGCGCCCTGCCACCTCGCGCACGCCCAGCGCGTCGGCGCCGCCCCGCGCGCGCTCCTCACCGGCATCCCCGGCCTGGAGGTCGTGGACGTCGGCGAGGCGGAGGGCTGCTGCGGGAGCGCCGGCGTCTACAACCTCGTGCAGCCGGAGGCCGCCGAGCAGATCGGCGCGCGGAAGGCCCAGGCGGTGCTCGCGACCGGCGCGCCGTGGCTCGCGAGCGCGAACCCCGGCTGCACGCTGCACGTCCTGCGGATGCTGCGCGAGCGCTCCGCCTCGGTGCGCGCCGCGCAGCCGATCGAGTTCCTGGACGCCTCGATCCGCGGGCTCCGTGAGCCGGAGGGGTAGGGCCTACTCGTCCACCAGCTCGGCGGTGCGCAGGAACGAGGGCTCGAAGGTCACGCCCTCCTGCCGCGCGGTGAGGAGCGAGGCGGAGATGACCGCCTTCGCGGCGCGCGCGAAGACGCCGACCGCGAGGCCGCGCTCGACGGCGGAGGGGTCCTCGCCGATCGAGAGCACCTGCTTCGTGCGGGTCACCTTCACGATCTCGGCCGCCTTCTCGGCGAGGCCGCCCACCACCACGATGGCGGAGGCGCGCGCGAGGGCGTCGGCCTCGCCCCAGGTCACGGCGCGCGCGTCGAGCGCGAGGCCCTGGAGGCGGACGTCCTTCGAGAGGAGCTTCAGCTCGTTCACGATCGCGTCGCGGCGGGCCTCGGCGCGGGCGTCGCCCTGGACCGCGGCGACGGCGATCACGGCGGAGCCGGACGCGCGGCGGGCGAGGTCCTTGTCGGAGCCGAGCACCTTCACCACGAGCAGCGCCTGGTTGTGCGCC
Source organism: Anaeromyxobacter sp. (assembly GCA_046351695.1). Classification (GTDB taxonomy): domain Bacteria; phylum Myxococcota; class Myxococcia; order Myxococcales; family Anaeromyxobacteraceae; genus Anaeromyxobacter. Next base: position 100,159 of record JAXLYA010000014.1, read on the forward strand.
GAGAGCGGCTCGGCGGTGGCGGGGCGCGCGACGAGCGCGGCGGCCAGGCTGGCGAGGAGGGCGGCGCGGCGGAGGTGGCGAAGCATGCGTTGACCTCGGGGTCGGTAGGTTGGGCGCACGCCGGACCGCGGGTGCAGCCCGGTCGAGCGCCTTTCGAGCGGGACCGATTGCGAGTTCCGAGCCATCGGCGCGGAGCCAGATCGACGGGGCTTTTCGCCGGGTCGTGCCCGCCCCCGGGGTCGAACGCCCGCCCATCTGCACCGAGAGCCCGACCCCCCGGGTGCGCGGTGCCCCGTCCCGACGGTCGTGATGCCCTCCCGGATCACGGCCGATCTACGGGGGGTTGCGGGAACGGCGCGTCAGGCCCGCACACTGCAAAGGTTCACCCCCGGATCACCCGCGGTCGCAAGAGGATCTCCGAACATGCGTCTCAAGCTCTCCACCCTCGTCGTCGCCGGGCTCGCGGCTTCGGCCTCCATCGGGGCCTTCATCGCCTTCACGGGCGCCATGAGCCTCGCCGCCGTCGCCGCCGCCCAGCAGCACCACGAGGCGCACGCGACCCCGTCGGTGAAGGCGTGGAACCGGCTCAACGACCGGAAGGCGGTCGTCGCGCGCCAGCTCTCGGCGCTCTTCGTGAACAAGGCCACGCTCGACGAGCGGCGCGCCGCGCAGGACGCCCTGAAGCAGGCGATCGAGGAGCTCGGCCAGGCGCGGACCGCCTACGAGGCGCACCCTCACGGCGAGGCCGCGACCACCCGCTGGCGCGCGCTGTGGGCCGCGCTCGACCCCTGGCTCGTCCAGGTGGCCGCCGCCGCGAAGGGCGCGGCGCACCGCGACCGGCTGCTCGCGGCCGGCATGACCCGCACCGATCCCGAGGTGGTGGACGCCTCCGCGAACGCGTGGACCGCCTCGCAGGCCGCCGAGCAGGGCCTGCCGGCGGTGGACGCGGCGCGCGACGCGATGACCCCCGTCATCGACGAGGAGGCCGAGGGCGCCGCGCGCGCCATCGAGCAGGTGATCCGGGACGGCCGGGTCCGGCTCGCGACCGTGGCGGTCATCGCCGCGTTCGTGGCGATCGCGATCGGCTGGTGGGTGCGGCGCAAGCTCCTCGCCGAGCTCAGCGCGGTGCAGACCGGCGTGGGCGAGATCACCCGCGCGGTGCAGGCGGGCAAGCTCGACGTGCGGGTCGACGCGCAGGCGGTCGGGCCCGACTTCCAGGGCATCGTCGCGGGCGTGAACGAGGCCGTCGAGGGCTTCCGGCGCCCGATCGCGGCGACGTCCGAGTGCCTCGGCCAGCTCGCGCGCGGCGAGATCCCTCCGCCCATCACGGAGGCGTGGAAGGGCGACTTCGACACCATCAAGACCTCGCTCAACGCCTGCACGGGCACGGTGAACGCGCTCGTCGCGGACGCGTCGCACCTCGTGGAGGCGGCGGTCGCGGGGGAGCTCTCCACCCGCGCCGACGCCTCCCGGCACCCCGGCGACTTCCGGAAGATCGTGCAGGGCGTGAACGACACGCTCGACGCCGTGGTCGGCCCGCTCGAGGTGGCGGCCCGGGCCCTGGACGACATCTCGAAGGGCGCCATCCCCGGCCACATCACCGCCGAGTTCCGCGGCGACTACGCGGTCGTGAAGCGCTCGCTCAACGGCTGCATCGACGCGGTGAACGCCCTCGTGACCGACGCGCACGCGCTGTCCGAGGCGGCGGTCGCCGGGAAGCTCGCCACCCGGGCCGACGCCTCCCGGCACCAGGGCGACTTCCGGAGGATCGTCCAGGGCGTCAACGACACCCTCGACGCCGTCATCGGTCCGCTCAACGTCGCGGCGCGCTACGTGGACGAGATCTCGAAGGGCGCCATCCCGGCGAAGATCACCGCCGAGTACCGGGGCGACTTCGACGTCCTGAAGCGCAACCTCAACACCTGCATCGACGCGGTGAACGCGCTCGTCGCCGACGCGAACCGGCTCGCCTCCGCCGCCGTCGACGGCCACCTCGAGACGCGGGCGGACGCCGCGCGGCACCAGGGCGACTTCCGGAAGATCGTCGAGGGCGTGAACCGCACGCTCGACGCGGTCCTCGCGCCGATCACCGAGACGAGCCGCGCGCTCGAGGCCCTCTCCCGCCGCGACCTGACCGCGCGGGTGACCGGCGACTACCGCGGCGACCACGCGCGCATCAAGGACGCGCTCAACGCCACCGCCCAGGCCCTCGAGGCCGCGATGGCCCAGGTCGCCTCGACCGTCGAGCAGGTCTCGTCGGCGGCGACGCAGATCGCCTCCTCCTCCGAGGCCGTCGCCTCCGGCGCCTCCCAGCAGGCGGCGAGCCTCCAGGAGACCACCACCTCGGTGGACTCGCTCTCGTCGCTCACCCGGCACGCGGTGGAGAACGCGCAGCAGGCGAACCTGCTCGCCCAGGGCGCCCGGACCGCCGCGAACGACGGGTCGCAGGCCGTCGAGCAGATGCAGGGCGTGATGGGGCGCATCAAGGCCTCGGCCGAGGGGACCTCGCAGATCATCAAGGACGTCTCGGACATCGCGTTCCAGACGAACCTCCTCGCCCTCAACGCCGCGGTCGAGGCCGCGCGCGCGGGCGAGGCGGGCCGCGGCTTCGCGGTGGTCGCCGAGGAGGTCCGCTCGCTCGCGCTCCGCGCGAAGGAGGCCGCGACGAAGACCGAGGAGCTCATCCGGCAGTCGGTGAAGGAGGCCGGCGACGGCGAGACGACCGCGAAGCACGTCGCCGGGAAGCTCGGCGAGATCGTCGGCGGCATCGGCAAGGTGACCGACATCGTCTCGGAGATCTCGGCGGCCGGGGCGGACCAGTCCGCCGGCATCGAGGGCGTGACGAAGGCCGTCGGCGAGATGGACCGGGTGACCCAGCAGAACGCCGCGTCCGCCGAGGAGTCCGCCTCGGCCGCGAGCGAGCTCTCCGCGCAGGCGGAGGAGCTGGGCAACATGATCGCGAGCTTCCAGCTGACCCGCGGGAACGGCGCGGCCGCGAAGACGCTCCCGGCGGCGCGGCGGACCAGGAGCCGGAACGGAGAGGTCCGGACGCCGGACTTCTAGCCGGCGCCTGCGGCATCACGCCTCGCGATTCCGGGTGGACTTCCGGTCCGGGGCGGCGTGTGCTCGCTCGAGGAGGCGCGCATGTTCGAGTCCGCCGAGCTGGGCCACGCCATCGACAAGGCGCGGTGGCGCCGCGAGGAGCCGCGCCTCAGGGCCGATCTCCTCGACGTGCAGTTCGAGATCGGGCAGCTCGCGAGGTTCCCGGTGATCGTGCTCGTGAACGGCGTCGACGGCGCCGGCAAGGGCGAGACGGTCAACCTCCTCAACTCCTGGATGGATCCGCGGCACGTCCGCGTCCACGCCTTCGCCGATCCCTCCGAGCAGGATCGCAGCCGGCCCTTCATGTGGCGGTACTGGCAGGCGCTGCCGCCGAAGGGGAAGGTCGGCGTGCTGTTCGGCAGCTGGTACACGTACCCGATCCACGAGCGGGTCATGGGCCGCCTCAAGAAGGGCGAGCTCGACCAGGCCCTCGACGAGATCGACGCGCTCGAGCAGATGCTCGCGAGCGAGGGCGCCCTCGTCGTGAAGTTCTGGTTCCACCTCTCGAAGCGGGCGCAGAAGAAGCGCCTCAGGAAGCTCGAGAAGGACCCGGCGACGCGCTGGCGCGTGACGCCGGAGGACTGGAAGAACCACGCCCGGTACGACGCCTACCGCGAGGTCTCCGAGCACGTGCTGCAGCGCACGAGCTCCGGCCACGCGCCCTGGTACGTCGTCGCCGGCGAGGACGATCGCTACCGCGGCCTCACCGTGGGCCGGATCCTCCTCGAGGCGATGCGCCGCCGGGTGGCGCAGGAGAGGAAGGGCGTCCGCGCGCCGATCGCCGCCGCCGCGCCGCCGGCCCCGCCGCCCGCCGACGGGAAGGACGTCGTCGGCGCGCTCGACCTGTCCCTGCGGCTCCCCGAGGCCGCCTACGAGCGCGAGCTCGAGAAGCAGCAAGGGCGGCTCGCGCTCCTCTGCCGGCGGAAGGGCTTCCGGCGCCGCTCGCTCGTCGTCGCGTTCGAGGGCTCGGACGCGGCGGGGAAGGGCGGCGCGATCCGCCGGGTGACCGGCGCGCTCGACGCCCGGACCTACCGGGTCGTCCCGATCGCCGCGCCCACCGAGGAGGAGCGGGCGCAGCCGTACCTCTGGCGCTTCTGGCGCCACGTGCCGCCGCAGGGCCGGGTCGCGATCTTCGACCGGACCTGGTACGGGCGGGTGCTCGTCGAGCGCGTCGAGGGCTTCGCGAAGGAGGCCGACTGGATGCGCGCCTACGCCGAGCTCAACGCCTTCGAGGAGCAGCTCTCGCGGGCGGGCGCCGTGGTCGTGAAGTTCTGGCTGCAGATCTCGCCGGAGGAGCAGCTGAAGCGCTTCCGCGCGCGCGAGAAGACCCGCTTCAAGCGGTTCAAGATCACGCCGGAGGACTGGCGGAACCGGAAGAAGTGGCCGGACTACGAGCGGGCGGTGCGGGACATGGTCGACCGGACGAGCACGGCCGTCGCGCCCTGGACGCTCGTCGAGGCGAACGACAAGCGGTGGGCGCGCGTGAAGGTGCTCCGCACCATCGCGGATCGGCTCGAGGCGGCGCTCGACGGCTGAGGCGTGGCGCGGCCCGAGCCCGCCGGGTTGACGCCGGGTGGTGGCGCGTGGTCGAACGGGGTCCGTGCAGCTCCCGCCCGCGCTCCGCGTCCGCGACTTCCGCAACCTCGCGCTCGGCCAGCTCCTCTCGAACGCCGGCTCGCAGATGCAGCAGGTGGCGGTGGTCTGGCAGCTCTACCTCGTCACGCGCTCGCCGCTCGCGCTCGGCCTCCTGGGCTTCTTCAGGGTCGTGCCGGTCATCGCGTTCGCGCTCGGCGGGGGCGTGGTGGCCGACGCCGCCGACCGGCGGAAGCTCATGCTCGTCACCCAGACCACCCTCGCCTCGGTCTCGGCGACGCTCGGGCTCGCGACCTGGCTCGGCTTCACGTCCGCGCCGCTCCTCTACGCGATGGCCGCCCTCGCGGGCTCGGCGATCGCCTTCGACAACCCCGCCCGCGCCGCGCTCATCCCGTCGCTCGTGCCCGCCGAGATCCTCCCGGGCGCGCTCTCGGTCGGCTTCACCGGCTGGCAGCTCGCGAACGTGATCGGCCCGGCGGTGGCGGGCGCGCTCCTCGCGTGGCAGGGGCCGCTGCCGATCTACGTGCTCGACGTGCTGTCGTTCGGGGCGGTCATCGCGGCGCTCCTCACGATGCACCACCGGGACGCGCCCCGGCCGAAGAGCGGCGTCGGGCTCGAGGCGGTGAAGGAGGGGCTCCTCTTCCTGAAGCGCACGCCCATCATCCGCACGACGATGCTGCTCGACTTCTTCGGGACGTTCTTCGCGGGCGCCTTGCTCCTCATGCCCATCTTCGCGAACGAGCTCCTCGCGGTCGGGCCGCACGGGCTCGGGTTCCTCTACGCGGCGCAGCCGGCGGGGGCGGCGCTCGCCGGGGTGATCCTCGCGACGCGCTCGGTGCCGCGCGCGCAGGGCCCGGCGGTGCTCGTTTCGGTCGCGTGCTACGGCGCGGCCATCGCGGTCTTCGGGATGTCCGGCAGCTTCGCGCTCTCCCTCGTGGCGCTCGCGCTCTCCGGGGCCGCCGACACGGTGAGCACGGTCATCCGCCAGACACTCCGGCAGCTCGAGACGCCCGACGCGCTCCGCGGCCGGATGACCTCGCTCAACATGATCTTCTTCATGGGCGGGCCGCAGCTCGGCGAGGTGGAGGCCGGATTCGTCGCGAAGCTGTTCGGCGCGCGGATCTCGGTCGCCGCGGGCGGGCTCGCGTGCGTGGGGGTCGCCGCGCTCACCGCGGTGCTCTCGCCGACGCTCCGGCGCTACCGCGGGAAGCACGCGGAGGAGAAGATCTAGCGGCAGACGTACTCGCCCGGCGCCTTCCGCTCGCAGAGGTCGGGCGGGCCCTCGCGGTCCCAGACGGCCGCGAGCCCGATCTTCCGCGCGAACGCGGAGAAGCCCGGATCGAGCCGGCCCGCACGGCCCTCGGGGCTCCAGATGGAGTGGAGCAGCTGCGCGTCGTTCGTCGTCGGCCCGCGGCCGGCGAGCTCGAGCGCCCGCGCCCCCAGGCCCAGGCGGTTGAGCGTGAAGGGGACGTTGCCGTTCACGGCGCCGGGCCGGGTCGCGAGGTAGGCGTCGATGACCTCGAGTGCCCTTCTCCGATCGGCCGCGCCGCCGAAGATCCCCTTCGCGAACGCCTGGGCGGATCCTGGGGGGAGATCCGCGCACTGGGACTCCATCGCGGTCACCAGCAACGCGATGGCCTCGGCGGTCCTCCCCTGCCTCGCCGAGAAGGTGGCCGCGAGGCTGCCCGCGTGCACGAGCCCGAGCTCCTGGGCCTTCGAGACGAGGCGCTCCGCCGTCGCGTCGTCGCCGAGGATGTGAGCGTTCGAGGCGCGCCAGAAGTTCGCGTTGGGGTGCGCCGGATCGAGGGCGAGGACGTGGTCGAGGCGTGCGTTGGCGAGCCGGATGTAGCCCTTCGCGGTCAGCGCCGTCCCGGCCCAGAAGTTCGCCGTGACGTCGTCCGGGTCGAGCGCCAGGGCCCGATCGGACGCGACGCGGCTCTCGGCGAACCTCCGGTGGAGGTGGTACGCGAGCCCGAGCGCGGCGTGGGGCTCCGCGAGCTGGGGAGCGAGGGCGATGGCCTTCCTCGCGTGCAGCTCGGTCTCGGCGAGGAAGTCCTCGGCCGCGTTCGGTCGGTAGGACTGCCAGAGCGCGTAGAGGGTCGCGAGCCGCGACTCGGCGCGCGCGTAGGCCGGGTCGAGCTTCAGCGCCTCCTCGAGCTCGGCCACGGCCTCGCCGAAGCGCTGGCCGTCGCGCCGGTTGAAGATCGCGGTGGCCTTCAGGTACAGCGCGTACGCCTCCGGGCTCGAGGTCGCGACCGGGACGAGCCGGTCCTTCCTGCCGCCCTGCAGGACGACGCGGAGCTCCTCCGCCACCGCCCGGGCGATCCGCTCCTGGAGCTCGAACACGTCGGTGAGCTCGCCGTCGAAGCTCCTCGACCAGAGGTGGAAGCCGTCGGCCGCCTTCACGAGCTGCGCGGTGATCCGCACCTTGTTCCCCTGGCGCCGGACCGAGCCCTCGAGCACGTTCGCGACGCCGAGGGCCTTGCCGATGGTGCGGAGGTCCTCGTTCTTGCCCTTGTACTGGAAGGACGAGGTGCGCCCGGCGACGCGCAGCCCCTTCACGCGGGCGAGCGCGTCGAGGATCTCCTCGGCGATGCCGTCTGAGAAGTACTCCTGATCCTTCCCGGGGCTGAGGTCGGCGAACGCGAGCACGGCGACGGACGGCGGGCCCTCCTGCACGGCGGGCGCTTCGACGGCCGCCGCCGGCGCGGGCGCGCGGTGGGCCCGCCAGAAGAACCAGGCCACGCCCGGCGCGCCGAGCAGGAGCCCGGCGGCCACCAGGAGCAAGAGCGCGCGCGTCCGCGGCCGCGGGTCGGCGGTCTCGACGCGCCCGGCCCGGACGTCGAAGATCCACGCGAGCACGAGGGTGATCGGGAACCCGAGCCCGAGCGCGACGACGATGGCGCCGAGGACCCAGTCCGGCAGCCCGAGCCCGTGCATGATGGGCTCCGCGACCTGGAGCACCGCGAAGGCCACGATGCCGTAGCCCACGACGGCGCGGAACACGCGCCGCTGCTTCAGCTCGTCGATCCAGCCGGTGGGCTCAGGCAAGCGCCGGCGAGCGTACCACGGTGCGACCTCCCCCACGCGGCGCCAGCAGCCCCTCGATGAGCGCGGCCGCGCGCGGCGCGCCGCCGAGCCCGCGCAGCCGGTCGCCGAGGTCCCGCGCACGCCGGCCGATGGCCGGCTCGGTGAGCGCACGGCGGACCGCGTCCCGGAGCACGCCCGGCGAGACCGCCTTCCGGCCCCCGCTCCGGGTCACCTCGACCCGGACGGCCGCGCCGAGCGCCTCGAGGCGGCGGGCGTTGCTCTCCCGCTCCGAGAAGGTCGGCACGACGACCGCGGGCTTGCCGGCCTCGAGCCCGGCCTGGCACGACCCGTAGCCGCCGTGGTGGACGAGCACATCGGCCCGCCGGGCCATCGCGAGCCCGGGCAGGAAGGCGGCGTGGTGGAAGCGCGCCGGGAGCCGGGCGAGCCGGGCGGGGAGCGCATGGTGGCTGGTGGTGAGCACGACGTCCAGGTCCTCTCCGGCGAGCGCCTCGATCGTCGCCTCGAGCACCACCTCCGAGTCGAGCGTGTCCCCCGAGACGCGGTAGCGCGGGTTCCCCGAGTAGACCCAGACGAGCGGGCGCTCGCGGCCGAGGCCGTCGAGCCAGGCCGGGAGCGCCGCGCCGGCGCGTTCCCAGAGGATCGTCCCCACGTACTCGACGCCGGCGCCGGGCGGCAGGGGATCGGTCTCGGGCGAGCCGACCGCGATCGTGAGCGCGCCGACCGAGAGCTCCTCGAGCCGGGACACCGGCGGCAGCCCGAGCTCGGCGGCCACGCGGTTCACCGCCGGGAGGCACGTGGGCGGCGGCGCGGGCGGCGCCTTCCACCAGACGAAGCCGCGCGACGACGGGTGCGCGTCGGCCTGGATGACGGTCGCGACGGGCCGCCCGGCCGCGCGCGCCGCGAGCACGGCCATCGGGTTCCAGAAGTCGACCACGGCGTCCGGCGCGAGCGCCTCGATGTGCGCGAGGTAGCCGCGCACGTTCGCGCGGACGAAGCCCGCGTCGGCCATGCCGAGCATCGCGCCGGCGTGGTCCATGCCCCAGACGTCGTCGGCGGGCGGCGCGCGGCGGAGCGGCAGCGCGCGGGCGAGCGCGACGAGCTGGCGGTGGGCGGGCCGGCCCGGCCCGCCCCGCAGCGCCCCGACGGCGCTCCGCAGGCCGGGCCAGCCCATGAAGGTGAAGATGGGGTGGTCGGGGAGGAGGTTCTCGAAGCCGGCCTCCTCGATGAGGCGGCGCGGGGCGCGGGCGGGGTTGGAGCAGACGACGCGGTGGCCGCGGGCGCGGAGCTCCCGGCCGATGGGCAGGGAGCGCGTGAGGAGGCCGAGGTCGTTGCTCGGCATCGTCGTGAAGAGGAAGGTGGCCATCCTCCGCGCCTCCGTGCTATTGGTGCTAACGACAATAGCGGTCGCCGCCGCGGGCCGCCACGCCCCGCCCGGCACCTGCCCGAGAGGGCCACCCGGCATGGAGCGGTCGAGGGTCAAGAAGCGGGTCCGGCGGTCGCCCGAGGAGGCGCGCCTGCTCCTCCTCGAGGCCGCGGAGGCGCTCGTCGCGGCACGGGGGCCCGACGCGGTCACGCTGCGGGACGTGGCCGAGCGGGTTGGCGTCACCCCTGGCCTCGTCACCCACTACTTCGGCACCTACGCCGGCCTCGTGCGGGCGGTCCTGCGCCGGCAGGACGCGCTGACGGCCGTGCGCCTCCGCGCCGAGCTGGACGCGGGCGCGCACGTGCCCGACGCGGACATGCTCATCGGCGCCCTCTTCGCGGCGCTCGCCGATCCCACGCGCGTGCGGCTGCTCGTCTGGGCCCACCTGCGCGGCGTGCGGACCGGCCCCACCTCGCGCGGCCTCGCGGCGTTCGTCGACGGGCTCGAGGCGGCGTTCCAGCGGACGCTCCCGCCCGCCCGGCAGCCCCCGCGCGCCCGCATCGAGGGCGTGGTGCTGCTCGCCCTCTCCGCGACGCACGGCTGGGCCATCGGCAAGGAGGCCTGGCTCGGCGGGCTCGGCGCGGGCCCGCCCACGGCGGAGCGCGACGAGGCCTTCCGGATCGCGCTCACCCGGGTGCTGCGCCGGTACATGGCGGAGGGCGCCTGAACCGCTGGTAACATGCCGCCCGCATGATCGCCCTCGCGCTCTCGCTCACCCTCGCGGCGTCCCCGATCCCGGCGCGGCCCGGCCCGGAGGGCGCCGGCGTCACGCGCCTGCCCTCGGGCTGGCGGATCGCGCCGGCCGGGAAGCACCTCGCGATGGGCGACCTCCCGCTCGCGGTGGCGGTGCACCCCGGCGGCCGGTGGGCCGCGGTCGTGAACGCCGGCTTCTCGAGGCCGAGCGTCCGGATCGTGGACCTCGAGCTCCGGCAGGTCGTGAGCGAGCACGGCCTCGAGCACGCGTGGGATGGGCTCCTCTGGGACCGCGCCGGCGAGAAGCTCTACGTGACCGCGGCGGGGGCGAACGCGGTCGAGGAGCTCGCCTTCGCGAAGGGCGCGCTCACGCCCTCGCGCCGGCTCGCGCTCTCGGGCGACGCGAAGGACGGCTTCGCGGGCGGGCTCGCGTTCTCGCCCGACGGCGCGACCCTCTACGTCGCGCAGGTGCACGGGGAGGGCGTGGAGGCCGTCGATCTCGCGACGGCGAAGCCCGTCGCCCGCGCGGCGCTCCCGGCCGAGGGCTACGGCGTCGTGGCGGCCGCGGACGCGGTGTACGCGAGCGTCTGGGGCGCCGCGAAGGTGGTCGCGCTCGCGCCGCGCACGCTCGAGCCGCTGTGGGAGCTCGAGGTCGGCGAGCACCCGAGCGCGCTCGCGCTCTCGCCCGACGGGCAGCGGCTCTTCGTCGCGTGCGCCTCCACGAACGAGGTCTGGGCCGTCGACCTCGCGGCGCGGCGGGTCGACGAGCGGCTCGGCGTCGCGCTCTCGCCGCGGGCGCCGCCCGGCACGACGCCCGCCGGGCTCGCGCTCTCCGCCGACGGCGGCACGCTCCTCGTCGCGAACGCCGACGCGAACGCGGTCGCGGTGCTCGACGTCTCGAGGCCGGGCCAGGGGCGCGCGCGCGGGTTCGTGCCGTCGGGCTGGTACCCGACCGCGGTCGCGTTCGACGACGCGCACCGGCGCTGGCTCGTCGTCTCCGGGAAGGGGCTCTCGTCGGTGCCGAACCCGCGCGGTCCCCAGCCGGTCGCGTCCGGGGAGGGGGCGCAGTACGTCGCGGCGCTCCTCAAGGGCGCGCTCTCGCTCGTGCCCACGCCCGACGACGCCGCGCTCGCGGCGATGACGCGCAAGGTGGTGTCGCTCTCGGCCTGGAGCGCCTCCGCCGAGGCGCGGCCGCCCGGCCGGCCGAAGGGATCGCCCATCCCGGCGAAGGTCGGCGGCCGCTCGCCCATCGAGCACGTGGTCTACGTCATCCGGGAGAACCGCACCTACGACCAGGTGCTCGGTGACCTCGAGCGCGGCGACGGGGACCCGAACCTCACGATCTTCGGCGAGGACGTGACGCCGAACGGGCACGCGCTCGCGCGGGCGTTCGTGACGTTCGACCGGTTCTTCGTGAACGCCGAGGTGAGCGCCGGCGGCCACGCGTACTCGACCGCCGCCTACGCGACCGACGCCACCGAGAAGCTCTGGCCCACCTTCTACGCGGGCCGGGGCGGCAAGTACCTCACCGAGCACGAGCACGGCACGAAGCTCAGGACCCCGTACGGGAACCTCTCGGCGCCGCCGCGCGGCTACCTCTGGGACCTCGCGGGGCGGGCGGGCGTCTCGGTGCGGAGCTACGGGGAGTTCGCGCACAAGGATCCTTCGACGGGCGAGATGGTCGCCGCGGTGCCCGGGCTCGCCGGGAAGGTGCACCCGTCGTACCCGTCGTGGGATCTGAACGTGCCGGACGGGAAGCGGGTCGAGCTCTTCCTGGAGGAGCTGCGGCGCTTCGAGCAGGACGGCGGCTTCCCGCGCCTCTCGATCGTGCGCCTCCCGAACGACCACACCACCGGCACCGCGCCCGGCATGCCGACGCCGCGCGCGATGGTGGCCGAGAACGACCTCGCGCTCGGGAAGCTCGTCGAGGGGCTCTCACGGTCGCGGTTCTGGCCGAAGACCGCGGTGCTGGTCGTCGAGGACGACGCGCAGGACGGCCCCGACCACGTGGACGCGCACCGCTCGGTGCTGCTCGTCGCGAGCCCGTGGGCGCGCCGCGGCGCGCTCGACTCCACGATGTACTCGACGGCCTCCGTGCTCCGGACCATCGAGCTCGTGCTCGGGCTCCCGCCGATGAGCGCCTACGACGCCGCCGCGCCGCCGCTCTTCGGCGCGTTCCAGGCGGCGCCGGACGTGCGGCCGTTCAACGCGGTGCCGGCGCGGATGGACCTCGAGGAGAGGAACGGGCCCGACGCGCCGGGCGCGAAGGCGTCGCTCGAGCTCGACTTCCGGGAGGCGGACCGGATCCCCGGGCGCACGCTCGCCGACATCCTGTGGCGGTCGGTGAAGGGCGACGCCTCGACCGCGCCGCCGCCCGTGCGGGCCGGCTTCGTCTGGGCGGTGCGCGAGGCGGCCGACGACGACGACTAGACCGCGCGCTCCTCGGCAGTGCCCAACTCCTCCGTCAGCCCCGAGCGTAGGGGCCGCGCAGCGGCCCCGGAGACGAGGGGCCGCCCCAAGTTCCTCAGCAGCCTCCCATGCCCGCGGAGCGCGCCGAGCAGCGTCGGCTCCGAGCGGTACGGGATCCCGTGGTCCCTGCACGTCTCCGCCACGATCCCCGCGAGCGCCGGGTAGTGCACGTGGCAGTACATCGGCAGGAGGTGGTGCACGACCTGGTAGTTGAGGCCGCCGAGGTACCAGGTGAGGAGCGGGCTTCCGGGCGCGAAGTCGACCGTGGTGCGGACCTGATGCTCGGCCCATCCGGTCGGCATCTTCCGGCCTGGCTCGCCCGCCGCGTGGAACTCGGCGGCCGGCACGACGTGCGCGAGCTGGAACACGACCGCGAGCACGACGCCGGCGACCATCGCGCCGCCGAACCAGTAGGCGAGCACCCACGGCGTCCGGAAGACGAGCAGCGGCACCGCGAGCGACCAGGTCAGGAAGAAGACCTTCCCGAGGACGGCGAGCGCGAGCTCCCCCGCGGGCGGGCGCGGGAAGGCGACCTGCCCGATGCGGCCGGTGAGGAGGTCCTTCGCGTCGTCGACGAGCCACCACTTCGGCGCGAGGAAGCCGTAGATCGGCCAGGCGTAGAGGTGCTGGAAGCGGTGCCATGCGCGGCGGCGCTGGCCGGGCGCGAGGCGCAGGAACGGCTCCGCCTCGAGGTCGGCGTCGAGCCCCTCGATGTTCGCGTAGGTGTGGTGCCGGACGTTGTGCTTGTGGCGCCACACGTAGGAGCTGCCGCCGATGGCGTCGAGCGAGAGGCCGACGAGCCGGTTCACGAAGCGCCGGCCCGACCACGAGCCGTGGTTGGCGTCGTGCATGATCGCGAAGCCGATCCCGACGGTGGAGAGCGCGAGCGAGAGGACGAGCGCCGCCGAGAGGAGCGGCGCGCCCGGGCCCAACGCGAGGAGGAGCGCGTACGCGCCGAGGTGCCAGGCGAAGATCGTCGCGGTCTTCGCCTTCATGGCGGCGTCGCCGGTCGCGCGCTTGCCCGTGCGCGCGAGCCAGGCCTCCGCGCGCGCCTTCAGGTCCTCGTGGAAGCCATCGTCTCGGGGGAAGTGGACGCGGGGGGCGGCCGAGGTCATGTGGACGTTGAACCTGCGGCCGCGCGGTCACGGCGGCGTCACGGGCGCCGGCCAGTTCGGGGCGTGCGCCGGGCGACCCCCTACCAGAGCCCCGGCACGAGACGCGCCGTGTCACCGGGATGAAGGCGCCCGCGAACCGTGGCGGTGAGCGTTCACTTGCCTGGACGGTAACGCCTGGGACCTTGTCCGGTCCGTCCGGCTCGTTCACGCTCGGAGCCATGGCCCGGCTCGTCCTCGAGCATGACGCGGAGGAGATCCGCTGCTCGTACGGGGGCCAGGTGCGGCGCGTGCGCTGGGACGAGCTCACCGAGGTCGCCATCCGCACCACCGACGACGGGCCGATCGGCGACGACCTGTTCTGGGGGCTGCACGCCGGCGACGGGCCCCCGCGGATCGTCTTCCCGGGCGGGACCGACGGCGAGGAGGCGCTCCTCGCCGCGATGCAGGCGCGGCTCCCGGGCTTCGACAGCCAGGCGGTGATCGACGCCATGGGGAGCGTGGAGCACGCCCAGTTCGTCCTCTGGCGGCGGCTCCTCAGCTGAGCGCGCAGGGCTATCACAGCCATACCGAAGTAGTCTTGGAGACTATCAGCGCGCGCGGGCATCTTCCCTCCCGATGCAGGCCACCGCCTCATCAGGAGAGAGGACGCCCACGTGACGAAGAAGACCCTGACCACCGAGGCCGGCGCGCCGGTCCACGATAACCAGCACTCCCAGACCGCCGGGCCCCGCGGGCCGGTGCTCCTGCAGGACCACCACCTCCTCGAGAAGCTCGCCCGCTTCAACCGCGAGCGCATCCCCGAGCGCGTCGTGCACGCGGTGGGCTCGGCGGCCTACGGGTACCTCGAGGTCACGCACCCGGACGTCGCCCGCTGGACGAAGATGAAGGTCTTCGAGAAGGCCGGGAAGCGCACGCCCGTGCTGCTCCGCTTCTCGACCGTGGCCGGCTCCCGCGGCGCCGCCGACACGGCGCGCGACCCGCGCGGCTTCGCGCTCAAGGTCTACTCGGAGGACGGCAACTGGGACCTCGTCGGCAACAACACGCCCGTGTTCTTCCTGCGCGACGGCATCAAGTTCCCGGACTTCATCCACTCGCAGAAGTACGACCCGTACACGAACCGGCAGGAGCCGGAGAACGTGTGGGACTTCTTCGCTCGCTCCCCGGAGGCGACGCACCAGTTCACCTGGCTCTTCGGCGACCGCGGCATCCCGGCCTCCTACCGGCACATGGACGGCTTCGGCTCGCACACGTTCCAGTGGGTGAACGCGCAGGGTGAGCGGTTCTGGGTGAAGTTCCACTTCAAGACCGACCAGGGAATCCGCAACCTCACCTCCACGGAGGCCGAGCGCGTCGGCGGTCAGGACCCGCAGCACCACCAGCACGACCTCTACGAGGCGATCGAGCGCGGCGAGTTTCCGTCCTGGACGGTGAAGGTGCAGGTCATGCCGGCCGCGGACGCCGCGGGCTACCGCTTCGACCCGTTCGACCTCACGAAGGTCTGGCCGTACGCCGACTACCCGCTCATCACCATCGGGGAGCTCGTCCTCGACCGCACGCCGGACAACTACTTCGCCGAGGTCGAGCAGGCCGCGTTCGATCCCTCGAGCTTCGTGCCCGGCATCGGCCCGTCGCCGGACCGGATGCTCCAGGCGCGCCTCTTCGCCTACGGCGACGCGCACCGGTACCGGCTCGGGATCAACCACACGCAGCTGCCGGTGAACGCCCCGAAGGGCGTGCAGGGTGGCGCGCGCAACTACGGGCGCGACGGCGCCATGCGCTTCGACGCGAACGGCGGTCGGTCGGCGAACTACGAGCCGAACGGCCGCGGCGAGCCGGTCGAGACCGGCGAGGCGTACGACCTCGGCTACGAGGTCGAGGGCAAGGTCGGCACCTTCGCGCCGGTGCGCCACGCCGAGGACGACGACTTCGTGCAGGCCGGCATGCTGTACCGGGTGATGCCGCCCGACGCGCAGGAGCGGCTCGTGGCGAACCTCGCGGGCAGTCTCGCGCGGGTCAAGAGCGACGAGAACCGCAAGCGCTCCATCGAGCACTTCCGGAAGGCGGACCCCGAGTACGGCGCGCGGGTCGCGAACGCCGTGGCCGCGCTCCGCGGCGACAGGAGCGCGGCGTGAGCCCCCGCGAGGCGCAGGCGAAGGCGGTGGAGCTCGTCCAGGCCGCGTTCCAGGCGGCGCGGGCCGGGGACGTCCCGGCGCTGACCGGGCTGCTCGACGCGGGCGTGCCGGCGAACGTCTCGAACGAGCGGGGCGACAGCCTGCTCATGCTCGCCGCGTACAACGGTCGGGTGGAGGCGGTGCGGCTCCTCCTCGCCCGCGGCGCCGATCCCGGCCTCGCGAACGCGCGCGGCCAGACGCCGCTCGCCGGGGTCGCGTTCAAGGGCGACGTCGCCGCCGCCGAGGCGCTGCTCGAGGGAGGCGCCGCGGTGGACGGTGCCGGGCCGGACGGGAAGACCGCGCTGATGTTCGCGGCGATGTTCGACCAGGTCGCCGTCGTGGACCTGCTCCTCGCGCGCGGCGCGGACCCGCTCCGGCGGGACGCGTCCGGCGTCACAGCCGCGGAACTGGCGCACGGGATGGGGGCGAAGCGGGCCGAGGCGCGGCTCGCGGGGGTGAGGCGGGCAGCCTAGACCCGCTCCACGTCCACCCATCTCCCCGACTCCGCCGACGCGGCGACCGCGTCCAGCACCGCCTGGACCGCGGCCCCGTCGGCGAAGTCCGGCGTCGCGGCAGGGCCGCCCGAGAGCGACGCGAAGAACGGATCGGTCAGCCGCCGGTACGCCTCGTCGCGGCCTGTGCGGTCGACGGTGCCCTCGAGGCGCGGCGAGAGGTCGGCGGGGAGCGGGATGACCTCGAGCCCGAGCCGGTCGGCCTTCGCGCCGCGGAGGCGCCCCGCCCAGCCGACGGTGAAGCCGGTGTCGGCCTCGAAGACGAGCGAGCCGGCGGAGCCGTGCAGCTCGATCCCCACCCAGTTGCCCTGGCCCGCGACGAGTTTCGAGGCGTGGAAGCTCGCCTGCGCGCCGCAGGCGAGATCGGCGAGGAAGGAGACCGACTCGTCGGCGTCGACCGCCTCGCCGCGGCGCTCGCGGGTGAGCGTCTGCCACTGCGCCGAGACGCGGCCGAAGTCGCCGAGCCACCAGCGCACGAGGTCGATGAGATGGGAGCCGAGGTCGCCGAGCACGCCGGTGCCGGCCTCGGCCCGCTTCATGCGCCACTGGGCGGGCTTCCCGGGCTGCAGGTGCGAGGCGGTCAGGTAGCGGGCCGTGACGTGGTGCACCTGGCCGAGCCAGCCGTCCGCGACGAGGCGCTTCACGTGCTCGGCGGCGCCGACGGTGCGGTAGGAGAAGAAGGTGAGGGTGCGCCGGTCGGCCGTCCTGGCCCGCTCGGCGAGCTCGCGCGCCTGCGCGAGGTCGAGCGTGAGCGGCTTCTCGCAGATGACGTGCAGCCCGCGGTCGAGCGCGAGCAGCGCCTGCGGGTGGTGCAGGTGGTTCGGCGTCGAGAGCACGACCACGTCGAGGCCGCTGCCCTCCACGAGCTTCCGCCAGTCGGTGTGCCGCGCCGGGATGGCGTACTTGTCGGCGAGCGCGTTCAGCCGACGCTCGTCGCGGCCGCACAGCGCCGGCAGCTCCACGTCGCCGCGGGCCTTCAGGCCCGGCAGGTGCTCGAGGTCCGCCCACCAACTCGTGCCGATGACGCCCACGCGGTGTTTGCGACCGTTCGGGGTGCCCATGCCCCGGATGTTACGTGGGGCCCTGGCCTCGGGAAAAGGCAGGCCTCGAAGGGGGCCGCATTGCCAGTCTGGCTGGCTCCTTGCCTGAATGCCGGTCGAGCAGGTCCGTACCGGGTGATACGCTGGGCGGCATGGTGGCGAAGGCGGCCGACCACGGAGAGATCGAGGCACGGGTCCGCTCCGCACTCGATGCCGGAGATCAGCGCGGCGCGGCGACCGTCGTCATCCGGGGATGCGGACCGGAGCTGTTGAGGCACCTCGTCAAGCTGCTGGGCGATCCTTCGGACGCCAGAGACGCGTTCTCGTTGACCTGCGAACGGATCTGGAGAGGGTTGCCTGGGTTTCGGTGGGAGGCGTCGCTCCGGACCTGGGCGCACCAGCTGGCATGGAGTGCGGCTTCGGACCTACGCAAGGACCGCTGGAGGACCCGCGCGCGGCGCCTCGAGACCGACGAGGTGTCGAGCCTGGTCCCGCTCTCAGGGACCGCGTCGTACATCCGGGTGGAGCGGATGCGGCTCTCCTTCGCGCAGCTGCGCGAGCACCTCACCCTCGAGGACCGGGCGCTTCTACAGCTGAGGATCGACGAGGAACTCTCCTGGGAGGAGTGCGCCGTCGCGCTCTCCCGGCCTGGCAATCCGGTCAAGCCCCAGACGCTCACGAAGCGGTTCGAACGACTCAAGACACGGCTCGCGAAGCTGAGGGATGAGGGGGAGAAGGGATAGGTAGACCCGCGGGTGATAGGCTCGCGGCTTCAGCCACGGGGGCGGTCGTGTCCGACGAACGCACTTATCCGGAGCCGAACCACGCCAACACGCTCTCCGCCCTCATCGAGGAGGTCGCGAGGGAGGCGCTCCCCGACGACGGCTGGAACGGGCTCAAGCCTGGCGCCGTCGTCGGGAGGTACGAGCTCATCCGCGAGCTCGGGCGCGGGGGCTTCGGGGTGGTCTGGGAAGCCCGCGACCGGGATCTCGGCCGCCGGGTGGCGCTGAAGGGGCTGCGGGTGGGCAACAGCGTGCTTCGCGAGCGGCGCATGCTCGCCGAGGCGGAGATCGCGGCTCGGCTGTCGCATCCAAACGTCGTGATGATGCTGGACGTCGGACGGAGCGAGCACGGCGTCTTCATCGTCCAGGAGTTCGTGCCGGGCGAGTCGCTCGACGATCGCCTCGGGCGGAAGCTCCTCCCCGTGCAGGAGGCGGTTCGCATCGCTCGCGACCTCGCCCGAGGACTCGCGCACGCGCACGCGAACGGGATCGTGCACCGGGACCTGACCACGCGGAACGTGCAGGTCACCGAGGACGGGCAGGTGAAGATCCTGGACCTCGGGATGGCCTCCGCGCTCGGGCGCCGGAAGCTCGAGGGCGGGACCCGTGGTTTCATGGCGCCCGAACAGGCGAAGGGCGCGCCCGAGGACGAGCGGACCGACGTCTTCGCGCTCGGCGTCGTACTCTACCTCATGCTGGTGGGGGTGCCGCCGTTCTCTCCGGACAGCGACCCCGCGACACGAGTCGCACGTGGACTCGCGGTGCCCGGCAGCCCTGCGCTCCAGGCACTCGTCGAGGCCATGCTGGAAGCAGACCCCACGAGGCGCCCGCGCGATGCGAGCGCCGTGCTCGAGGAGCTGGACCGGATCTCCGGGGAGCTCGCTTCGAGGGCCACGGCGCTTCCCGTGCGTCCACGGGCGCCTGCGCGGATCCGGTGGGCGCTCGCCGGCGCGACGGTGGGAGTCGTCGCGACGGTGATCGCGGTCGCCATGGTCGCGGGCCTCGCGGGCGCGGCCCTGCGGAGACCCAGCCCGGTGTTCGTCTCGGGCAGGGGCGACTTCACGCGCTGCAGCTGGAAGCAGATCGCGTGGCACTCGCTGAAGTACCTTCCCGAGGGCTCGATCGTTCGCAACGGGCACTATCTCTCGCAGCAGATCGCCGCGGTCCAGGGCCGGACCGCGTGGCTGCAGCGTCCGGACTGGAGCCAGCTCTTCGTCCCGATCGGCGCGGAGCCCGACGTCTTCCGTGTGGAGGTGGACTTCTATTCGCCCGAGATGACGACCTATCGGCGCGCCCCGGGGGTCATGGTCTTCACCGATCCGCTGAACGGAGACTTCGCCGCGGAGCTGAATCACGGGATCGGGATCCGCTTCGTGCAGGAGCCGAACAGGGCGCCCGTGTTCGAGTGGGGCGTCATCGACGGGATCGGCACGGCCGTCGTGGATCACAAGGGAGACGCAACCTTCCCGTTCACGGACTCCTGGCGAACTCTGAGGATCGATGGATCGAGGTCGGGCTGCTGGCTGAGGGTGGTCCTGGACGACGCGACCATCCTGACGTCGGTAGGACGATGCGACCTCACTGGTAAGTACGTGATGCTGGGCTCGAATTACGGCGACTCGAAGCCGCAGGACGTCGCTTTCTCGAATCTCCGGATCATGGAGGGCGGCCCCGAGTGTCGGTGAAACGCCCGGGCTGAGTCAGATCCGGCGAGTCCGGTCTTCTCCAAATCGGAGGGACACCGCTTCCTCCGAGGGGGATGGCATGCGCCGGAGGACGTCTGGACCACTCGTGGCCCTGGTCTTGTTCGTACACGGTTGCACCAAGGCTGATCCACCATGCGAGGGCGACGCTGTGGTCTGTGACGGGACCTGCGTCTCGCTCCAGAGCGACGTCCTGCACTGCGGCGTCTGTGGCAACGCCTGCAGCGCAGGCCAGACCTGTCGCGGCGGCGACTGCGTGCTGGCGTGTCCCGCGGGGCTCGTCGCTTGCGCCGGCGCCTGTGTAGACCCGCGCTCGGACCGGGTGCACTGCGGCGCCGGGGAGGGCTGCGTCGGATCCATGGCAGGGGTGGCCTGCGCGTCGGGCGAGCTCTGCTCCAACGGCGCGTGCGTGGTGAGCTGCCCGGCAGGGCAACTCGTCTGCAACGGGAAGTGCGTGGACCCTCAGCTCGACCGCTTCTTCTGCGGAGCTTCGGGGAGCTGCACTGGGGCGGCGGCCGGGAAGACCTGTGCATCGGGACAGATCTGCGTCGCGGGGACCTGCTCGCTGCATTGCCCCGCCGGGCAGATCGCCTGTGGCGTGAGCTGCAGCGACCCCACCACCGACCGGCTCCACTGCGGGGCCTCCGGCACGTGCGCGGGGTCAGAGGCGGGACAGAGCTGTCCGGCAGGACAGGCCTGCATCGGTGGAGCCTGCCTGCCGAGCTGCCCGGTCGGGCAAGTCGCGTGCAACGGTCTCTGTGTCGACCCTGCCACGGATCGGGCGCATTGCGGCGCGACGGGCGCCTGCAGCGGGGTGAGCGCCGGGGTCTCCTGTGCGAGCGGTCAGATCTGTAGCGCAGGCGTCTGCACCACGAGTTGCTCGACGCTCGAGTACGCGTGCGGAGGGCACTGCGTCGATCCCGCGAGCGACCCGGTCTACTGCGGCGCGGGGCCGACGTGTCTGGGAGGGGTGACCTGCAGCGCAGGTGAGGCGTGCAGCAACGGCACGTGCAGGCCGGTGCTGCCATGTTGGGAGCTCGTCGCTGGGGACGACCTCACGGCGATGCCGTTGGGAGGAGAGGTCCGGTACAGCGGTGGGAGCGTGACGTTCTCCACGGTGGCCGGGCGATCGGCCTTCAGGGTGCTGGCATCGTGGGGCCTGCTGCGCATTCCGGTGGCCCTGACAGGCGAGAAGGCCTTTGCCATCGAGGTCGACGTCTACTCTCCGAGCACCGTCGCCACCCAGGCCCCCGGGCTCACCGTCTTCAGCGACTGGGGTCCGGCACCCGTCCAGCGATCCAAGGGAATCAACGAGATCCTCCTCGCGACGGCCGGCTCACTGCCCGTGCTCGGGACGATGGTGTGGGTGAACGGAGACAGCTGCGACGGATGGGGAGGAGGGCAGGTCTGCTCTCCAGGACATCTCCGCCAGACCGCTCCGGCGCCCGACTTCAGCGACGCCTGGCGGACGCTCCGCGTGGAGGGCAATCGCAGCACGTGCGAGGTGAAGACCCTGCTCGACGGCAAGGTGCTCGATCGCTACGCCGGGACTTGCGACCTGACCGGCGGTGGCGTGGTGCTCGAGGGGCACGACGATACGGCCTTCTCGCGGCTGCGGATCTACCGCGCCACGACCGCAGCCTGTTTCCAGTGAACCGAGGCGGCCGGCCCGGGGTGACGGTGCACCCCGGACCGGCCCTGTGGTCAGGCCTTCGCCTGCCCGAACACGCCGAACATCGGCTCGAGCGCGCCGGCGGAGGCCGCCTCGAGCCCGGCGGACGCGGCGGTCACCGCGTCCCCCTGCGCGCGCGCCACGTCGGCGAGCAGGCTCCAGGCCTCGCGGGAGGCCGGGAAGAGCCGCACGACGGCGTCGGCGAGCCCGCGGGCCTCGGCGACGCGCCCGGTGGCGAGCTCGAAGCGCGCCATCGCGACGTGCGCGCCGAGGTCGGCCTCTCCCGCCCGGATCAGCATGGCGTAGAGGCGCGGCGTCGACGCGTCGTCGACGGCGCGGCCTGGCGCACGGAGCGCCGCGCGCACGCGGTCGGCGATGATCTCGAACGACCGCCTCGCCGGGAGCGAGAGCGGGTCGGCCGCGATCGACTTCTCCATCTCCTCCCAGGCCATCTCGAGGGCTCCCAGCTCGTCGTGGGTGACGGCGACGACCCAGCGCAGGTACGCGGAGTCGACGCCCAGGCGCTCCGCCTCGACGAGCACCGAGCGGAACACCTGCATGGCGGCGGCCTTGTCGGACCGGTCGAGCTCGAGGCCGCGGGCGATCTCGTCCAGCATCCACTGGATCTTCGGGTTGGTCTTCAAGCGGTGTTCCGTGTGCGGGTTCCGTGCGGGGCGCGCACGTGCGCCGCGGGGCCCCTGTGGCCTCGCTCGGTGCGAATGTCGGGGTTCCTTCCGGAACCTTCTTCCACGCGGCTCACGTCCCCGGCCCGGTGGCCGGGGAGGGCCAGCGGGTCAGAAGGTCGGGTGCCGCTCGTGGCGGGCGATGAGTCGGGTGAAGCTCACGAGGGCGCGGGTTGTAGACGAACCGCTCGCGGGTTGTCAAACGCGGGCGCGAACTCCGCGTGAAGACGAAAGTTCTTCACGCACCGCGCCCTCGAGCTCCGCGCGCAGGCGCGCGGCGGGCGCGGGAAGCTCGGCGGCAGCGGTGCACGACCAGAGGCCCACCGAAGGCAGCTCCGGGAGCCTCTTCCCGCCGAAGCCGGCGCGGAGGCCCGCGGGCACGCCGAGCCGGGTGCGCACGGTGACGCCGAGCCCGGCCTGCGCGGCCGCCCAGACCGCGGCGAGGCTGGCGCTCTGGAACGCGACGCGCCAGCGAATGCCCGCGGCGTCGAGCGCCGAGAGCGCCGCCGCGCGGAAGATGCACGGCGATTCGAGGAGCGCGAGCGGCAGCGGGGCCGGCGGCTTCCAGGCGAGGGCGGGGCTCCCGATCCACGTCATCGGGAGCTCGGCGACCTTCCCGGCCGGGCCGGTCGCGGGCGTGCCGAACACGAGCGCGAGGTCGAGCCGGCCATGCTCGAGCGCGTCGCGCAGGGCGGCGTTCCCCTCGACGCGCACCTCCACGAGGGCGCCCGGCGTCGCGCGATCGAACCGCCCGAGCGCGCGCGGCAGCGCCCGGGCGGCCACGTCCTGCGGCGCGCCCACCCGGATCGCGCCCGGCGCGGCGCCGGGGCGGAAGGCCGCGAGCGCCTCGTCGTTGAGCGCGAGGAGGCGCCGGGCGTAGCCGAGGAGCACCTCGCCCTCGCGGGTCAGCACCGCGCGGCGGCCGTCCTTCCGGAACAGCTTCGCGCCGACCTGGTCCTCGAGCCGGCGCATCCGCACGCTGACCGCCGGGCGCGAGAGCCCCAGCGCGGCGGCGGCGCGCATGAGCCCGCCCACCTCGGTGGCGGCGGCGAGGGTGCGCAGGAGGGCGAGGTCGAGGGTCGGGTCCATGGTTCACGAATCATCACCTGAACCGTGAAAACGTTTCAATTGTGGCAACCGTCCGGGGTGCGTAGATCGGACCCACGAAAGGAGCCACGCCATGCCGTTCCTCGACGTCCGCCTGTCCGCCCGCCCCGCGCCCGACCCCGCCGGGGTCGCCGCCACGCTCACCGAGCTCACCGCCCGCATCCTCAAGAAGAAGCCGGAGGTCACCGCGGTGGCGATCCAGGTCGTCGAGCCCACGCACTGGTTCGCCGCGGGGCGGAGCCTCGCCGCGCAGGAGCGGTCGAGCTTCTTCCTGGACGTGCGGGTCACCGCCGGGACGAACACCAAGGACGAGCTCGCGGCGTACGTGCGGGAGGTGTTCCGTGCGATGGGGGTGCTGCTCGGCGCGCTGCACGAGGAGAGCTACGTGCACGTGCACGAGGTGCCGGCGCACGGGTACGGGTACGGGGGGCTCACGCAGGAGCACCGGTACATCCGGGCGACGCTCTGAGGGCGCCCCTCGGCCCCGGGGCCGCTGCGCGGCCCCTGCGCTCGGGGCTGACGGATCCAGGCCCGGTCAGGCCTTCCCGGACCTCAGAACGGGCTCGTCGGCTCGACCGGCTCGACCTTCACGTCGACCTCGAGCCGCTCGCCGGAGCCGCCGACGAAGATCGTGCCGGAGGTGGGGGTGGCGTCCCGCCACGAGCGTCCGACCGCGACCCGCACGTGGGACGTCTGGGTCATGACGCCGTTCGTGGGATCGAACCCGCGCCAGCCGACCTCGGGCACGTACACCTGCGCCCAGGCGTGGGAGGCCTCGGCCTGCACCTGGTTCGCGGCCTTCGGGCCGGTGTAGAGGTAGCCGCACACGTACCGCGCCGGGATCGAGAGCAGCCGGCAGAGGCACATGAAGAGGTTCGTGAAGTCCTGGCAGACGCCGCGGCGGTTCACGTAGGTCTCGAACGGCGTCGTCGCGAGGTTGGTCACGCCCTGCACGTAGGCGTACTCGCGGTGGATCGTCTCGTTCATGTCGAGCAGCGTCTCGATGAGGTCGCTGTCGTTGCGCTCGACGAAGCTCATCGCGTACTCGACGAGCTCGGAGAGCTGGCTCTCGGGGAGCTCCTCGGGCAGGAGGAACGGCCCGAGGATCTGCCGCTGCCAGGGCATCCAGGTCAGCGGGAGCGTCGTCGAGGCGCGGAGCGCCCGGTACGAGAGCGGGTCGGTGTCGAGCACCTCGACCCGCGAGCGCGCGACCACCACCATCGAGTCGAAGGGCCGGTCGACCGCGAGCTTCCGGGTGAAGTTCCCGAAGACGTCCTCGTAGTCGCGCACGAGGCCGTCGACGGAGCACGCGAGCTCGTGGCGGTGCACCGTCTGGAGCGGGTCGTGGAACGGGCGCAGGCGGAAGAGGTGCGAGGAGCGCTCGACCGCGCGCTCGTACGAGTACACCGTGCGGTGCGTGACGTCGTAGAGGCGCGCGGGCGCGGGCTCCGGGCGCGTGAGGTGGCGGGAACGGAGGCCGGGCAAAGAGGGCTGCGGCGCGCTCTCGCCCGGCCTCCGTTCGTCGCTTGCTGCACCTTGGCGGATCGTGAGGAGCGTGCCCGGCGGCAACTTCCGCCAGGCGCCCCCGTCGCTCGGCGTCATGGCGGCGGCGTCCGAGACGCCGGCCATGACCGCGAGCGGATCCGAGCTGACCAGGATTCCCTTCCGGCTCTTCGGGCCGCGGGAGGTGAGGTCGACCGAGAGATCGTCGTCGGCGAGGACGAGCTGGTCGTAGGGCGGGCGGACCTCCCGCACCCAGATGCCCGTCGCCGTGGGATCGCGGTCGGCGTAGACGACGAGGTCGTGACCGTCGGTGAGCACCGAGGAGAGCGTGCCGAGCTCGTTGAGCGAGCCGAACCAGGCGAGCAGCACCTCGGGGTCGACCTCGCCGAGCGACGACCAGCCGCGCTCGGCGATGCGGCCGAGGAGGTCGCACAGGACGGCCTCGGTGTCGGTCGAGCCGACCGCCTCGAAGAGCGGGTTCGGGCGCGTCGTCGGGCGCTCGCGCAGGGAGCCCGAGTGCGCGAAGAGCCAGTCGCGGCGCCCGAAGGCGCGCTGGAACGGCTGGGTGTTCGCGGAGGTCGGGGCGCCCCAGGTGGCGTGCCGGACGTGCAGCACGAAGAGCGAGGACTCGAGGTGCTCCCACGCCTTCACGAGCTCGGAGCGGATCGAGCCCGGCGGCGGCGCGGGCTCCTTCAGCACCGTGGCCGACGGCTCGCCGCCCGGGTAGTAGCCGATGCCCCAGCCGTCCGGCAGCGCGCGGCCGGGCTGGAGGCACCTCAGGTCGAAGGACGGGGCGAGCTCCCCCTCGAACGACATGGCCAGCAGGTTGGGCATCGGGAAGGGTCGTGAGCCTACCCTGAAATCGTCCGCGCCGGGCTACGACGAAGCACCGGTCTCTTCCGGGGCCGGGTAGCCGAGGAGCTCCCGGCCGATCTCGTCGCAGATGGCCTGGGTCTCGTCGACCACATGCGTGAGGAGGTCGTGGAGCTTCCCGGCGTCGACCATGCCCCCGGCCTCGTCGTGGACCTTCGCGACGAGCGACCGCAGGCGGGTGAGGCTCTTCCCCCGCCGGTCGGCGGCGGCCGTCCGCACCCGGGCGAGGCGCTCGTCGGCGCCGTGCAGCGCGTGGACGACCGAGCGCGGGAAGCGGGCGTCGAGCGTGAGGAAGAGCGCGACCGTGCGGGCGGAGGTCTTCCCCTGGAACCGCTTCATGAACGGCTCGAAGCCGGAGCAGGCGCGCAAGAGCGCGAGCCAGAGCGCCACCTCGACCACCTGGTGCGCCTCCTCCATGCGCGAGAGCGCGTGGTGGTGGACGTCGAGGATGCGGGACGTCTGGTTGGCGCGCTCGAGCATGAGCCCGAGCATGAGGAAGTCGTACGCGTCGTCCTGCGGCATGGTGCCGGCGGCGACCCCGAGCGTGAGCTGCGCCGACTGCCGGACGTGGCGGTAGAAGCCGTGGCGGTCGTCGGTCCAGAGCTCCTTCCCGGCGCCGTCCATCCACAGGTGCAGCTCGTTCACCGCCTCCCACACCTCGAGCGACACGACCTCGCGGATCGACCGCGCGTTCTCCCGCGCGGCGGAGACCGAGCGGCGGATGGAGGAGAAGTTGTCCGCCTCCCAGGTGAGCCACTCCTGCACGCGCTCGCCGTCGGCGAAGGCGCCCTCGCCGTGGCGTTCGCGGAAGGGCGCCTCGCCGCCGGAGACGATGACGGCGGGCGGCCACGCCTGCGGGCCCTCGAGCTCGCCGTCGAGGGCGAGGTTGCGGGTGACGAGGCAGACGCGCGCCATCGACTCGGCGCGCTCGAGGTACCGGCCCAGCCAGAAGAGGTGATCGGCGACCCGGGAGATCACGCGGCACCGCCCTTCTTCAGCACCCAGGTGTCCTTCGAGCCGCCGCCCTGCGACGAGTTCACGACGTACGAGCCCTTGCGGAGGGCGACGCGGGTGAGCCCGCCCGGCAGCACCCACGGGCCGTCGGCGCCCGAGACGACGTACGGGCGGAGGTCGACCCGGCGCGGCTGCACGGTGCGCGTGTCGGCGTCCCAGGTCGGGCAGGCGGAGAGCTCCACCCGGCGCTGCGCGACGTAGCGGCGCGGGTCGGCGTCGATGCGACGGCGGAACTCGTCGCGCTCGGCCTGCGTGGCGGAGGGGCCCATCAGCATGCCGTAGCCGCCCGCCTCGTCGACCGCCTTCACGACGAGCTCGTCGAGGTGCGAGGTCACGAACGCCTGATCCTCCTTCCGGACGCAGAGCCAGGTCGGGACCTGCTCGATGAGCGCGTCCTCGCCGAGGTAGAAGCGGATCATGTCCGGCACGAGCGCGCAGACCGCCTTGTCGTCGGCGACGCCGTTGCCGGGCGCGTTCGCGAGGGCGACCTTCCCCGCCGCCCAGGCGCGCACGAGGCCGCGCACGCCGAGCATGGAGTCCGGGCGGAAGAAGTCCGGGTCGAGGAAGGCGTCGTCGGTGCGCCGGTAGATGACGTGCACGCGGCGCGGCCCGCGCGTCGTCTTCAGGAACACCTCGTCGCCCTCGACGTACAGGTCGGGCGCCTGCACGAGCTCGAGCCCCATGGTGCGGGCGAGGAAGCTGTGCTCGAAGTAGGCCGAGTTGAACGGGCCGGGCGTGAGCACCACCACGGTCGAGCGGTCGGGGTCCTCCGGCGAGACGGAGCGCAGCGCGGCGGCGAGCTTCGACGGGTAGAGGTCCACGCGCTGCACCCGCGCGCGGTCGAGCGCGTCGGGGAGGATGCGCTTCGAGAGGAGCCGGTTCTCGAGCACGTAGGAGACGCCCGAGGGGCAGCGGATGTTGTCCTCCAGGATCCGGAAGGTGCCCTGGCCGTCGCGGATGAGGTCGATGCCCGCGACGTGCATGCGCACGCCGCCGGGCGGGCGCACGCCCACGAGCTTCGGCTCGAAGCCCTTCGCGCCGAGCACGAGCTCGGGCGGGACGGCCTTCTCCTTCAGGATCCGCTGGGCGCCGTAGACGTCGTCGAGGAAGAGCTCGAGCGCCTTCACCCGCTGCACGAGCCCACGCTCGAGCCGCTCCCACTCCTCGCCGGAGACGAGCCGCGGGAGCATGCAGACCGGGAAGATCTTCTCGGTGCCGCGCTGGTCGGAGTAGACCGAGAAGGTGACGCCCTGGTTGAGGAGCGCGCGCTCGGCGAGCGACTGCGCCCGGGCGAGCGCGTCGAGCTCGCGGGAGGCGAAGGGGCCCACGGCGCGCCGGAACTCGGGCCGGACCTCGCCGGGCGCGAGGAAGAGCTCGTCGAAGGTGCGGTCGAGCAGCGTGTAGCCGTGGAAGAGGGGGTCGCTCAAGGCGAGCCTCCGAGCTGGGACCGCTCCGCCAGGCGCCGGCGGGCGTCGAGGCGGCGGAGGTCGAGGGTGACCGCGCCCGTGAAGGGCGGGGCGAGGAGCTGGATGCGGGCCGGCTCGCCGACGCGCACGCGCTCGCGGCGCCGGCGGCGGGCCTCGGCCTCGTCGCCGGGCAGCCCGGCGTACACGCCGCCGCCCGGGATCCAGCCGTGGAGCTCGATCGAGAAGCGCCTCGCGCCGCGCTCCCAGGTGATGACGAGCGGGTCGGTCGCGGGCAGCCCCGCGTGCAGCCCGGGCCGGGGGGAGAAGGCCCGGTAGCGCACCGCCGCGACGTGGCGCCGGCCCGCCGGCATCCGGTGCAGCTCGACGGCCCAGCCGTCCGCGCCGACGCGGCCCGGATCGGCGCCCGGCGCGCGGGTGGTGACGGCGAGCTCGAGCCGCTCGGACGAGGCGTCGACGAGCCGCGCGCCCGCGCGCTCCTGGCTCGCGGTGTCGCCGAGCAGCGGCCAGAACTCGGCGGCCGGCGTGAGGGTCAGGGTCGCGTCGTCGAGCCGGATCTCGGCGACCGGCTCCGGCCGCGCGACGAGGAGGGCGCGGGTCGCGGGGCCGAGCGCGAGGCCGGCGCGGGCGAGGTCGTCGAGCACGGCCTGCAGGTCCTGCTCGAGGAAGCTCGGCAGCGCGAGCGCGTCGTGGAGCTGGCCGCCCCAGTCGGCGAGCGGCTCGTCGTACCGGACCTCCACGAGCCGGGCCGCCAGCGCGCGGAAGAGCGCGGCGAGCGCGGCGAGCTTCTCGGGCGTGGGCGGCATCCGGAGCGACCGGAGCTCCACGAGGCCGAGCTGGCCGCGCACGGGCAGGGTCGGGTTCCAGAGCTTCTCGACGTTGAGCTCGGAGCGGTGCGAGTTGCCGGAGGCGTCCACGAGGAGCGGCCCGAACGTCTCCCACAGCTCGCGGGGCGTGACCTGGTCGTCGCGGGCCTCCATGCGGTCGACCGCGACGTGCAGCTCCTCGAACCGCTCGCGCACGCCCTCGTCCGGGCGCGGGCCCTGCGAGGCGGAGCCCACGCAGTCGGGCGCGAACGCGTAGGAGAGCGACGGGTGGTTCGAGAGGTAGCGGACGAGCCGGGGCAACAGGCGCGGGTGCCTGAAGAAGGGGCTCTGGTCGGGCGTGGGCCCGCCGAGGGTGAGCTGCCCGCCGCCGCCGGAGTCGGAGGTGCGGCCGTTGTAGCGGTGCCGGATGGCCGAGAGCCCGGCCGCCGCGGCGGCGTCGTAGAGCGCGTATGCGTCCTCGAGGAAGGTCGCGAGGTCGGGCGCGGGCGCGCCGTTCACCTCGACGACGCCCGGGTCCGGCGTCACCGTGAGGAAGGTCTCGCCCGCCGCGAGCGCCGGCATGGGGACCGGAGCCCCATCGAGGCCCGACGCGTCGACCCCGCCCGCGAGTTCGCCGTCGCGCCGGAAGATGGCCGCGTACGCGAAGCGCGGCGCCGCCTCGCCCTGGTAGTGCCTCCCGACGATCTTGAGGAGGCGGACCTTCCGGCCGAGGCGCGGCGCGAGCGCCTCGAGGAGCGCCCGCGCGCGCGTCTCCTTGTCGCCGCCCTCCGGCTCGTAGAGCCACCACGGGTCCTGCGAGCCGGGGTCGGTGAAGGTCGGCTCGGCGCCGACCCAGAGCTCGAGCTTGCGGTGCGCGAGCACCCGGTCGAGGGCGGAGAGCTCGGCGTGGAGGGTGCGATCCACCTAATCGTCCTCCTCTTCCTCGGGCTCGGGCATCGGCCGGTCGCCGCCGTGGCGACGGAGGTCGAGCGTGGACGGCATGTCGGGGTGCGTCTCGACGCGGCCGACGCGGACCGGCCAGGGCGTGCCGCCGCCGGTGGTGAAGCGCTGGGCGCGGCGCGCGGAGGCCTCGAAGCGGGTGAGCGGCGGCGTGCCGAAGGCCCGGCCTTCGGGGTGCCACACGTGGTACGCGCACGCGCCCACCGAGCGGCGCGCCCAGGTGTCGACGAGCTCGATCCGGAGGGGGTGGTGGATGCCCAGGTGCGGGTGCAGCGCGTGCGGCGGCGCCCACGCGCGGAACCGCACGCCGCCGACGCCCTCGCCCGCGCGACCGGTCGGGCGCAGCGGGAGCGCGAGTCCGTTGACGGAGACCACGTGCCGCTCCGGCACGATGCCGTCGGCGCGGATCTCCACACGCTCCACCGAGCTGTCCACGTACCTCGAGGTACCGCCGGCGCCCGGCTCCTCGCCGAGGACGTTCCACGGCTCGAGCGCGTTGCGGACCTCGACGACCGCGCCGTCGGCCTCGAGGCGGCCCGCGACCGGGCAGCGCAGCTCGACGAAGGCGCGGTACGGCTCGGGCGGGAGCGGGAGGTCGCGCTCGTCGAGGAACGCGAGCACCTCCTCGAAGTCCTTCCAGAGCCAGTGCGGCAGCATGAAGCGGTCGTGGAGCTGCGCGCCCCAGCGGACGAGCGGGCGGCGGTACGGCTGCTTCGCGAACGCTGCGACGAGCTGCCGCACGAGCAGCGCCTGGGCGGCGGCGAGGCGCGGGTGCGGCGGCATCTCGAAGGCGCGCAGCTCCACGACCCCCTGGCGGCCGTGCGGCGTGCGCCAGTCCCAGAGCTTGTCGATCGACAGCTCCGCGCGGTGGGTGTTGCCGGTGAGGTCGGTGAGGAGGTTGCGCAGGAGGAGGTCGCCGAGCCAGGGCGCGGGGTCCTGCGCCCCGGGGCGGCCGCCGCCGGCGCGCTGCGCCTCCGCGAGCGCGATCTCGAGCTCGTAGAGCGTGTCGAGCCGCGCCTCGTCGACGCGCGGCGCCTGCGAGGTCGGTCCGACGAAGAGGCCGGTGAACAGGAACGAGAGCGAGGGGTGGTGCTGCGTGAAGGTGACGAGGCTCGCGAGGAGGTCCGGGCGCCGCACGAGCGGGCTCGTCAGCGGCGTCGGTCCGCCGACGGTGACGTGGTGGCCGCCGCCGGAGCCGGCGAGTCGGCCGTCGAGGAGGTACTTCTCGGAGTGGAGCCCGGCGTGCAGCGCGGCGTCGAAGACGGTGTCGAGTGCCTCGGCGTGCGCGCGGCCGGTGGGCTGCGGCGCGAGGTTCACCTCGAGCACGCCGGGGTCGGGCGAGACCTGCAGCTTGTGGAGCTTCGGCGAGGGCGGCGGCGGGTAGCCCTCGAGCACGACCTCGACGCCGAGCTTCCGGCGCGCGCGGTCGACCGCGGCGACGAGCGCGAGGAAGTCGTCGCCGGTGGAGACCGGCGGCAGGAAGACGAAGAGGTGGCCGTCGCGGGGCTCGACGCACAACGCGGTACGGACGTTCGCGAGGTACGCTTCATCCGTTCGCCCCGAGCGTAGCCGCGAAGCGGCGTCCCTCGTCTCCGGGCCGCCTCCGGCGGCCCTACGCTCGGGATGAGCGGCCAAGAGGCGCTGCTGGCGCTCCTTCTCCTTGTCGACGGTCCTGGGGTCCGGGCCGCCGGGGAACGGCGGCTCGGCCCACGCGACCGCGGGCGGGCCGCCGAGCGCGGCGAGCGGGAGGCGCAGGCCCATCGGGCTGTCGCCGGGGATGAGGAAGAGCTGCTCGCGCCGGAGCTTCCAGCGCTCGGTGGTCCAGCCGGCGCCGGCGCGTGCGACCGGCACCGCCCAGCCCACGGGCCTCCCGGGGTCGCCGCCGAGCGTGCGCGCGAGGCGCCGCCGCTCCTCGGGGTCGGTGAGCTTCGCCTTCGTGGGGTCGAGGCCGAGCGGCAGGTTCGCCTCGTCCTGCAGGAGGCGCCAGGGATCCTCGAACGCAGCGCGCGGCTCGGCGGCGGGGAGCCCGAGGGCCGTCGCGACCTCGGTCGCGAGCCGCCGCGCGGTCTCGACGCCGACCGGGCCCTCCTCGAGCGTCAGGTCCTCCCAGATCGTCGAGCCGTCCTTCATGCCGACGAGGTCGAGCATCCAGCGCGGGAGGCTCTCGCCGGGGTACCACTTGCCCTGGCGCCGCAGCACGACGCCGCCCGGCACGAGCCGCCGCCGCAGCTCGTCTGCGAGCGCGAGGCCCGCCTTCCACTTGGTGGGCCCGAGCGCCTCCCCGTTCCACTCCGGCGCGTCCGCGTGGTCGCGCGCGTTGAAGGTCGGCTCGCCGCCGCTCGTGAGCGTGAGGCCGGCGCGGGCGAGCGCCGCGTCCGCGGCGTCGGCGCCTTCGAGGAGCTCCCGCCAGGCGTCGTCCGGGAAGGGCGCGGTCGGGCGCACCTCCTCGCCGAGCCGTGCGAGCTTCATCTCGAACGCCACCGCCTCGGCCGGCCGGTCGGCGGTGCCCTCGATGGGCGCGCCGAGCGCGGGGCGCGCCACGGACGCGAGCGGGATGTGGCCCTCGCCCGCGAAGAGGCCGCTCGTCGAGTCGAGGCCGATCCAGCCGCCGCCGGGCAGGTAGACCTCGCACCACGCGTGGAGGTCGGCGACGTCGCGCGAGACCCCCTTCGGCTCGTCGGGCAGCATGCCCTCGTCGGCGAGCTGCACGAGGTAGCCGGAGGCGAAGCGCGCCGCGAGCCCGCGCGCCCGGAGCAGCGCCATGAGGAGCACGGCCTGGTCGCGGCAGCTCCCGCGTCCCTGCGCGAGCGTCTCCTCCGGCGTCCAGATGCCCGGCTCCTCGCGGATGACGTAGCGGAGCGCGCCGTGCACGAGCTGGTTCGCCGCGACGAGGAACGGCACGGTGGGCTCGGACGCGGGGAGCGCCGCGAGGAGCTCGCCGAACCGCTTCCCCGTCGCGAGCTCCGGGTCGGTGCGGTCGAGGAACGGCGCGAGGTCGCGAGAGAGCTCGGGCGGGTACGCGAACGGGACGCTCTCGCAGCGCGGGTCGAGGAAGAAGTCGAACGGGTTCAGCGGCCGGATGTCGACCGCGAGCTCGACCTGGATGTCGAGCGCCGGGATCCGGGTGCCCTTCTTGAACGCGAGGTTCGCGACGTGGTTGCCGAACGGGTCCTGCTGCCAGCGGACCTGCGCCTCGTCGGGGACCTTGAGCGTGTAGTGCTCGATCCGCGCCTTCGCGTGAGAGGCGGGGCGCAGGCGGATCTGGTGCGGGCCGAGGGCGGCCGGGGCGCCGTAGCGGTAGGCCGAGTGGTGCTGGATGAGGATGCGCAGGGCGTGGCTCCGGGAGGCGATCGGGTCCGCTTCGGGGAGTGCAAGCGGCCTGCCCGGAACGATAACGGCGCGGAGGCCCCGGGGCCCGGTTCTGGACCGGGATCAAGGGGCTTAGGGCGCGGGGGGCCCGCGCGATGCCCGGGATCCGGGCACGGCGTGCCCGACGCCCGGGCCGCGTCAGAACTGCACGGCCACCGAGCCGATGAGCAGGCTCGAGTTCTGGCCGGCGGTCTCGTAGAGGTCCCAGTGCCAGGAGACCTCGGCCCGGAAGCCGACCGACGACAGCCGGCCGACCATCAGGCCGCCCGCGACGTAGGGCTGGAAGCCGCTGGCCCAGTCGCCGGAGAGGCGGGTCCAGCCGTAGCGCAGGCCGCCGCCGAGGTACGGTGCGAGGTCGGTGCTCGTGAGCGGGACGTAGCCGCCGAAGCCGATGGCGAAGTTGTTGAGGCGGCCGCCCCAGTAGAGGTCGGTCGTCACGTCGACGAGGAACGACCGCGCGTCGTAGAGCCAGTACGTGCCGATCCCCTTGCCCGTGGGGTCGCTGCCGTCGGCGGTGTTGAGCCCCTTCACGACGCCGAGGCGCAGGCCGCGCTGCTTCGTGGCCTGCTTCTTGTTGAGGGCCTTTGCTTCACGGTCGGTCACCGTGTCGATCTCGGCGGCGGCGACGGCCTTCGTGCCGCGCGACCAGCCGACGGCGAGCCGCTTCAGCACCGGGTCGAGGTCGGCGGCGGAGCCGGCCTGGAGCGAGTCGGTCCAGAGCGTGCGGCCGTCGGGCGCGCCGTACACGGTGAGCCGGACGGTGATGACGGAGCCGAGCGCCGCGAGGCGGAGCGCGGCGGCCTGGCCGGCGCCGACCTCCGCGGCGGCCTGGGCGGCCTCCGAGGGCAGGAGCTCCACCGGGGAGGTGGTGCCGCCGCGCGCGGGCCGGAGCGTGAACTCGCCGGCCTGGTCGACGTAGGAGCGGAAGACCTCGTTCGCGGCGGAGAGCGTGCCGGCGTCGACGTTCGCGCCGCTCGCAGGGAGGAGCGCGACGGGCTCGGCGGCGAGGGCGCCGCCGGAGAGGAAGAGGAGCGCGAGCGCGGCGAGCGGGCGGGTGTGGAGGCGCATGGCGAAAGTCTCCCCCAGGAGGGACTCCGGGTCCACAGGTTGCGACGGCGCTACGGTCGAGCGGCGGCTACGCTCGGGGCGAACGGGTCCCCTCGAGCAGCTCCCGGTGCAGCGTGAGCAAGGCCGGGATCGTCGCCGGCGGGCGGCGGCCCCAGCCGCACTCGGTCGCGATCCCGAACTCGTGGACGAAGTCGCGGGCGCGGGCGATGCGGTGGCGCGCGCCGGGGAGGCCGTCGGACGCGTGCACGACGCCGAGGAACAGCCGCGTGACGGCGGGCAGCGCGAGGTCGGAGAGCGGGGCGAACGACTCGGGCGTGGCCCAGCCCATCGGGACGGGCAGGTGCACCCAGTCCGGCGCGCGCCAGCCCGGCCGGGCGAGGGCGTTCGCGACGCGCACGAGGCGCGAGGCGTCGGGCGGCTCGACGAAGTGCCGGTGGCCGAAGTCGCCGTAGCAGAGGTGGAACCCGAGCGCGACGCTCGGCGGCACCCAGCCCGCACAGCGGTCGAGGCGCGCGAGGACGCCGCGCTCCACCTCGACGAAGTGCGCCGGCCACAGCCCCTCGAGCAGGCCGAACTCCGCCGCGACGTCCCACTGGATGGCGAGGCGGTCGTGGGGGACGTGCGCGAGGATCCGCACGAGCTCCGCGTGGAGCGCGCGCTCGTACGCGGCCTCGACCTCGGCGCGGTCGGGCAGCGCGACGAAGACCGTCGGCGGCGCGAGCGGCGTCGGCAGCGAGACCTGGAAGCGGAGGTGGCGCGGGATCGCCCCGGTCGCCTGGAGCTCGTCGAAGACCGAGAACGACGCGATGGCGGCGTCCGCGTACCCGAGCGCGCCGAACGCCGGGGGCGGCGCGCCCGGCACGCGCCGGACGAGCTGCTTCCTCAGGTACACCCGGTCGTCCGGCGGCACCGGCTCGAGGCCGGGCGTGCCGGCGAGGACCGCGTACTGCCAGGCGATCCAGTCCTTGCGGACGCCGGTCTCGCCGTCCGGCAGCGTGCGGAGCCAGGGGCCGAGCGCGGCGGAGACGGTGCGGAAGACCTCGGACGACGAGCCGAGGGGGACGCTGCCGACGAGGTGCGCGCCGTGGAGCATGGCGGAACCCTCCCGCCGACTCTAGGCACCGTCGCGCGGCGCCGGCGCTGCGGCGGGGCGACGCAACCCCGGGAGAGACGTTCAGGCGGGCCGTGCGATGGCGAGCGCCTTCATCCGCGACTTCAGCGTCGACGGGCTGACGCCGAGCAGCTCGGCCGCGCCGCCCTCGCCCGCCACGCGCCAGCCGCAGCGCTCGAGCACGGCGAGCGTGTTGCGCCGCTCGAGCTCGCGCAGGCCGCGCTCGGTGAGGAGCTCACCGGGCGCGGGCGTGGGGGCGGCCGTGGCCGCGGGCGATCCGGAGGCGGGCGCGGGCAGGGCGCGCTCGAGGTGGAGCCGGCCGTCGGTCGAGGTGATGATCGCGCGCTCGAGCACGTTCCGGAGCTCGCGCACGTTGCCCGGCCAGCCGTAGGAGCGGAGCGCGGCGGCGTCGGCCGGCCCCGGCGGCGCCACGCGCTTCCCGAGGGCGCGGGAGAGCTGCTCGGTCAGCGCGCGCGCGAGGAGCACGACGTCGTCGCCCCGCTCGCGCAGCGGCGGGAGCCGGAGCGGGAAGACCGAGAGCCGGAAGTAGAGGTCCTCGCGGAACCGCCCCTCCCGCACCTCA
The DNA here is from genome assembly GCA_046351695.1 of Anaeromyxobacter sp. Taxonomy (GTDB): domain Bacteria; phylum Myxococcota; class Myxococcia; order Myxococcales; family Anaeromyxobacteraceae; genus Anaeromyxobacter. The sequence goes on from JAXLYA010000014.1 coordinate 135,986, forward strand.
CGGGCGAGGTCGCGGTTCGTCGCGGCGACGACCCGCACGTCCACCTTGCGGGTGCGGGTGCCGCCCACCGGCTCGAACTCCCCCTCCTGCAGCACGCGCAGGAGCTTCCCCTGCAGCTCGAGCGGCAGCTCGCCGAGCTCGTCCAGGAACAGCGTGCCGCCGTCCGCGAGCGAGAAGCGCCCCTCGCGCCGCTGCGTCGCGCCGGTGAAGGCGCCGCGCTCGTGGCCGAAGAACTCGCTCTCGATGAGGGCCGCCGGGATGGCCGCGCAGTTGACCTTCACGAGCGGGCCCTCGCGGCGCGCGCTCCGGTCGTGGATCGCGCGGGCGAAGAGCTCCTTGCCGGTGCCGGTCTCGCCGGTGAGCAGGACCGTCGCGTCGGTGGCGGCGACCTGCGAGACGCCGCGCAGCGCCTCGAGCAGCGCCGGGCTGCCGCCCACGATCTCGTGGAAGCCGTGCTCCGCCGCGAGCTCGGAGCGCAGGTAGTCGGCCTGGTCGGTGAGCGCCCGGATGCGCCGCTCGGCCTCGAGCCGGTCGTCGACGTTCCGGAGGATGAGCGTGTAGAAGGGCCGGCCGCGCACCTCGAAGCGGGAGAGCGTGGCCTCGGCCGGGAAGGCCTTGCAGTCGCGCGGCTCGGCGACGAGGCCGTCGGGGATCCAGAGCGACCGCTCCGTGCCGTGGGCGCGGTCGAGCTCGGCGGCGAGCGTGCGCAGCTTCGCGTTCGCGGCCTCGCCGAGGAGCGCCCCGGCGGTGCCGCCGCGCCGGGTCCCCTCGGCGCAGGAGAAGAGCTTCTCGGCGGCGGCGTTCAGCATGGTGACGCGGAGCTCGCCGTCGAGCTCCACGATGGCGTCCATCGCGCTCCCCACGAGCCCGCGCAGCTTCTCCTCGCGCTCCCGGAGCGCCTCCTCGAGCCGCATGCGCCGGAGCTCCGCGCCGGCGCGGTTCGCGAAGAGCTCGAACACGTCGAGCACGCGCGGCTCGGCGGGGATGGGCTTCTCGTCGACGACCGCGAGGTGTCCGAGGACGCGGTGGTCGCCGTCCCGGAAGGCTACCCCCAGGTAGCTGACCGCGGGGCCCGGCATGGGCACGCCGTCGCCCGGGTAGAGCGAAATGGCCCGGTCGGGGATATGCACGACCCGCTCGGCCCGTATCGTCGTTTCGCACGGGGTCCCGACGACGCCGTACTCGAAGCCGTCGATGAAGCGGTCGCCGTACCAGAACGCGAGCGCCTTCAGGGTGTCGGTGCGCTCGTCGAACTCGGTGAGCCAGGCGCCGGTGGTGTCGAGCGCGCGGGTGAGGTTCCAGACGAGCGAGCGGTGGAAGTCCCGCCCGGTGTCGGAGGCGGTGCCCTCGACGAGCGTGCGCAGGAGCGTCTGGTCCATGCCTCCCCTTACGCGACGAGGCTTCGTCTCTGTCGCGGGCGAGATCTCGTCGCGGGCGAGATCTCGCTCCACTCCCGTTCGGGGCGTGCTCCACCGAAGCCCGCGCCGGGCCTGGGCTTCCCCCGGAGGTCGCGCGTGGCACGTGCGCTGCTCTTCCACCCCCCACGCCCGCAACGACGGCGCGCCGATCTCCGGCGGCCGCGGGACGAGGAGCACCGATGGAGACCACGACGAACGCCCGCCTCACCGACCGCAGGACCACCCGCAAGGTCGCGCCGCTCAACGGCGTCGACACGCCCACCCTGTTCGCGACGCTCGACGCCGTCCGCGGCCAGCCCGAGCTCGCGAAGTTCCAGTTCCGCGCCGTGAACCGCTGGCAGCAGGGCACGCACTCCCGCACCCGCTTCGAGGAGTTCAGCGGCGCCGGCGGGCCGCAGCGTCACGCGAGGGAGTTCACCTTCGACGCCGACCACCCGCAGGTGCTCGTCGGGCGCGACAGCGGCCCGACGCCGGTCGAGTTCCTGCTCCACGCGCTCGCCTCCTGCATCACGGCGGGCGTCGGCAACATCGCCGCGGCGCGCGGCATCACGCTCTACGAGATCGAGTCGACGGTCGAGGGCGACATCGACCTGCGCGGCATCTTCGGCATGTCGACCGAGGTCCGGAACGGGTACCAGGGCCTCTCGATCACTTTCCGGATCCGCGGCGACGCGCCGCCCGCCGTGCTCGCGGGCCTGGTGGAGCAGTCCCGCGCCCGCTCGGCGGTGTTCGACGTGCTCGCGCACGGGACGCAGGTGGACGTGAAGGTCGACACGGAGTGAACGCGGGGAGACCCGGGGAGGATGGTCATGCGGCGCGCGGACGTGGTGGTGATCGGCGGGGGTCAGGCGGGGCTCGCGATGAGCCGCGTGCTCGAGGGGCGCGGCGTCCCACACGCCGTGCTCGAGCGCGGGCGCGTCGGCGAGCGCTGGCGCTCGGAGCGCTGGGACTCGCTGCGCCTCCTCACGCCGCGCTGGCAGGCCCGCCTCCCCGGGCTCCGGTACGACGGGCCCGAGCCCGACGGCTTCATGACCCGCGGCGAGGTCGTCGCGCTCCTGGAGCGCTACGCCGCCGGCGCCCGCGCGCCGGTGGAGGAGGGGGTCGAGGTCCGGTCCGTCGAGCGGTGGGGCGGAGGCTTCCGGATCTGGACCGGCGAGGAGGCCTGGGCGGCGCGCGCGGTGGTGGTGGCGACCGGCCACTGCCAGGAGGCCCGGGTGCCGGAGTGGGCCCGGGCGCTCCCGCCGGGGATCACGCAGGTGGAGCCTACCCGCTACCGGAACCCGTCCCGGCTGCCGGCGGGTGGCGTCCTCGTGGTGGGCGCCTCGGCCACCGGCGTCCAGCTCGCGGCCGAGCTGCACGCGAGCGGCCGGCCCGTGACGCTCGCCGCCGGGCGCCACACCCGCGCCCCGCGGCGCTACCGCGGCCGGGACCTCATGTGGTGGTACGACGCCGCGGGCATCGCCGACGACCGGACGAGCGCAGTGGCGGACGTGGAGGCCGCGCGGCGGTCGCCCTCGCTGCAGCTCGTGGGCAGCCCCGACCACCGCACCCTCGACCTCGCCGCGCTCGAGCGCATGGGCGTCCGGCTCGCGGGGCGCGCGCTCGGCGTGCTCGGCGGCAGGGTCGTCTTCGGACGGGATCTGACCCGTCATGCGGCGGAGGCGGACGCCCGGCTCGGCCGCTTGCTCGCGCGCATCGACGCCTTCGCCGCGGCCCGCGGGCTCGACGCACCGCAGGCCGACCCGCCCCCGCCCTTCCGGCCGGGCGACGGCCCCGAGGCGCTCGACCTCGCGGCCGAAGGGATCCGGACGGTGCTGTGGGCCACCGGCTACCGCCGCAGCTACCCGTGGCTGCACGTACCGGCCCTCGACGCGCGCGGCGAGCTCGTCCACGAGGGCGGCGTGACCCCGGTGTCCGGCCTGTACGCGCTCGGGCTGCCGTTCCTCAGGCGGCGGAAGTCCGCCTGGCTCGACGGGGTCGGCGACGACGCCCGGGAGCTCGCCGATCACCTGCTCGGGGCGCTGGCGCGCCGCGCGGCCTGAATCCGTCCTTCCAGGAGAGGAGCACCGTCATGAAGCCCATCCGCAACCGGTTCAAGCCTCGCTACGACGCCATCGTCGTCGGCGCCCGCGCCGCGGGCGCGGCGACCGCCATGCTGCTCGCCCGGGCGGGCCTTTCCGTCCTGGCGATCGACCGCGGCCGGGAGGGGACCGACGCCCTCTCGACCCACGCGCTCATGCGGGCGGGGGTGCTGCAGCTCCACCGCTGGGGGCTCCTCGACCGGCTCCGCGCGGCGGGCACGCCGGCGGTGCAGGCGGCCGTCTTCCACTACGGCGCGGACGCCGTCGAGGTGGCGGTGAAGCCGCGCGACGGCGTGGACGGCCTCTACGCCCCGCGCCGCACGCTCCTCGATCCGCTGCTCGTCGAGGCCGCGCGCGAGGCTGGCGCGCAGGTGGAGCACCGCGTGGGCGTGCACGCCCTGGTCGGCGGAGGCGGGACCGGCACGCGCGTGCGGGGCGTCGTGCTCGTCGCGGAGGAGGGGCCGCCGGCGGTCATCGAGGCCGGGATCGTGATCGGCGCGGACGGGCTGCGGTCGCGGGTGGCGGCGCACGCCCACGCGCCCTTCGAGCACGTCGGTGCGCACGCCACGGCGGTGGTGTACGGCCACTGGGAGGGGCTGCCCGCGCTCGACCGCGGCTACGGCTGGTACTACGCGCCGGGCGCCTCCGCGGGGGCGGTGCCCACGAACGACGGGCGCACCTGCCTGTTCGTCGCCATGCCGCGCCGCCGCTTCATCGCCGGGTACGCCGGCGCCGGGCTCGACCGGCTCTACCGGGCCGTGCTCGCCGAGGCCGCGCCCGGGTACGCCGCGGCCCTTCCCGGCGCGCGGCTCGATGGGAAGCTCTGGGCGTTCCCCGGGGAGCCGGGCTACCTCCGGCGCGCCCACGGCCCGGGGTGGGCGCTCGTGGGCGACGCCGGCCACGACACGGACCCGCTGTCGGCGCACGGGCTCACCGCGGCGCTGCGCGACGCCGAGTTTCTCGCGCGCGCGGTCGTCGCCGGCGGCGGCGACGCGGCGCTCGCCGGCTGGCAGGCGTTGCGCGACGGCGCCTCCCGCGGGTTCCTCCAGGTGAGCGACCGCATCGCGTCGTTCGCGTGGGACCTCGACACGATCCGTCCGCTGCACGAGGTGCTCGCCCGCGAGCTCGCGGCGGAGACCCAGCTCGTGCGGGCGCTCGACGGGCCGGCGCCCACGCCGGTTGGGCCGGGGGAGAAGGCGGACCGGGCGGCGTGAGCGGGGCGGGCCGTTCGCCCCGAGCCTGTCGAAGGGCGGGGTTCGCATGTCCGTACCCCCGCTAGACTCCTCCTCGTGCCCACCCGATCGACCTTCCGCGGCTGCCTGCTCGGCGGCGCCCTCGGCGACGCCCTCGGCGCGCCGGTCGAGTTCATGAAGCTCGGCGACCTCCGCGAGGCGCACGGCCCGCGCGGCCTCACCGGCCTCGTCGAGCCCGAGGTCACCGACGACACGCAGATGGCGCTCTTCACCGCGGAGGCGCTCGTGCGGGCCCGCCGGCCGGGCTCGCCGGGGCTCGCACGCGAGGGCTGGCACGCATACCTGCGCTGGCTCTCCACGCAGGGCGAGCGGGTGTACTCCGGCACCGGCGCCGCGATGGATGGCTGGCTCCTCGCGACGGCGGCGCTCCACGCGCGCCGCGCGCCGGGGAACACCTGCCTCGCCGCGTTGCGCTCCGGGCGGATGGGCACGCCCCAGAAGCCGCTCAACGACTCGAAGGGCTGCGGGACCGTGATGCGCGTCGCGCCCATCGGCCTCGCGCTCGCGCCGCGCGAGGCGTTCGAGGCCGGCTGCGCGCTCTCGGCGATCACGCACGGTCACCCGACCGGCTGGCTCGCGGGCGGGGCGCTCGCGGCCCTGGTGTCGCGGGTCGCGCGCGGCGAGGCGCTGCGTGCGGCGGCGGAGGCGGTCGTCGCGGAGCTCGCGCCGGTGCCGCGGGCGGAGGAGACCGTGGCCGCGCTGCGGGGCGCCCTCGAGCTCGCAAGACGCGGCGAGCCCACGCCGGAGGCGCTCGAGACGCTGGGCGGCGGCTGGGTCGCCGAGGAGGCGCTCGCGATCGGGCTCGCGGCGGCGCTCGTCGCGCACGACTTCGCGCACGGCGTGCTCCTCGCGGTGAACCACTCCGGGGACTCCGACTCGACCGGCGCGATCGCGGGCAACCTGCTCGGCGCCGCGCTGGGCGAGGGTGCGCTGCCGGCGGCGTGGGCCGCGAAGGTGGAGCTCCGGGACGAGGTGCTCCGGGCGGCGGACGAGCTCCACGCGGCGTACGGCGGCTGACCCTCAGCGCGCCGGCGCGAGCTCCCAGACGACCACCTCGTGCGGCGCGAGCGGGACGCGGACGGGCCTGTCGGCGTGGACGGCCTTCGGAGGCGCGCGGCCGAAGACGGCGGTCGCCTTGAACTGGCGCGCGGCGCCGGGCGGCAGCTCGAGCGCGGCGGCGGCGTCGAGGGTGTAGGTGGCGGGGCCGGGGCCCGGGTTGCGCAGCGCCACGACCGCCCGCTCCGGGCTCCAGGAGGCCCAGCCGTAGGGCTCGCCGCGGGCCGGATCGCCGCCGACCCAGTGGCTGTCGCGCAGCACGTCCGCGCGGGCGCGCGCCCACCTCGCGGCGGCGGCGAGGAGGTCCCACTGCGCGGGGGACAGGGTGTCCGGCGAGACGTACAGCTCCTGCAGGCCGGTGCCGGACGCGAAGTAGGTCCAGACCTCCGCCGCGAGGTCGCCCGACGGATCGCCCTCGAGGCCGCGCGCGTGGCGGGCGTGGATGATCCCGTGGAGCATGAGCGCGTTCAGCGGGAAGAGCGGGCTCTGCCGCACGACGCCGCCGTAGGTGTCCGCGTCGCGGTAGGTGATCCAGCGCTGCCGGTCGGTGCCCGCGCCGAGGAACGCATGGTCCTCGCCGCCGCGCCAGATGGAGTCCGCCCAGCGCAGCCAGAAGGGCGACGGCCAGGTGCCGGTGGTGAGGTTCACGAAGAGCGCCGGCGACGCCGCCCGGAGATCCTCGATGAGCGCGATCGCGGCGGCGAAGTCGCTGTCGAATGCGCTGCCGGGGGTGACCTTGTCCGGGCTGCCGGTGCCGTCGAGCTTGTACTGGTTCACCCCCTGCTCGCGCAGGAGGCCGAGCGCGGCCTCGCGGAAGTACGGGTAGTAGCGCGGGCCGGAGAGCGCGAGCCCCTGCGGGTCGACCTCGAACCCGGCCGCCTTCGCCGTCGCGAGCCGCGCCTCGCGCGGCGGGCCGTACCCGCCCCACGGCGAGAGCCACATGCCCGGCGCGGCGCCGGCCTCGGCCGCGGCGGCGCGGAGCGGCGCGAAGCCGCGCGGGAAGCCGGCGTGGAAGCGCCAGAGCTTCGCCGTGTCGTCCCACCCGTCGTCGAAGAGGAACGAGTCGAGCACGGCGCCGCGCTTCCGGACGAGCTCCTCGCCGTAGGCGCGGATGACGCGGAGGGCGTCCTCCTCCGAGTACGGCGTGAAGTAGCCGATGTCGTACCAGGAGTTGTAATGGAGGAACGTGCGGAACGGGTGCGCACGCTCGTCCTCGAGGTACGCCGCGAACCCGCGCCGGAGCTGCCCCGCGGGCGCGGCGCCGAGCACGGCGGCGTAGGTCGCCGGCACGCCCGCGCGGAGCGGGAGCGCGCGGCGGAGCGTCGACGAGGCGCGCCCGCCCACGGCGCTCGGGCTCGCCATCGGGTGCTCGAGCGCGAGGAAGACGTCGCCCGCGACCACCGGCAGCCCCTCGGCGAGGCCCGGGACCGTGGCGCCCGGGAGCGCGACGTCGAGGGCGATGACGCGGTCGACCGCGAGCTCGCGCGGGCTCTCGAGCGTGAAGGTGCCGCGCACGTGCGCGGCGCCGTCGCGGAGGGAGAGGGCGAACGTGACCGAGAGCTCCCCGCCCTCCTGCCGGAGCGCCCCGCGGAGCTCGACGCCCGGCCGCCGCTCGGCGGCGCGCGAGGCGCGGGGGTTCGCCACGAGCGGCTCGCAGGCGAGCCGGCCCTCGAGCCGGAGCGCGGAGGCGGGGAGCTTCGCGCCGCCCTTCAGCCGGAGCACGAAGAGCTCACCCTCGAGCGGCAGGGTGCGGCCGGTGAAGCCGTTCCGGAGGGAGGCGAGGCGCAGGCGCCCGTCGGCCGCCGAGAGCACGACCTCGATCGCCGCGTCCTCGAGCGAGGCGCGTTCCCCGGCGGCGCAGCGGGCCGGGCCCGGGTCGAGCGGGAGCCACGGGCGCGGGGAGGCGGCGGCGAGCGCCGGCAGGGCGAGCACGGCGAGGAGCGGGAGGCGCATGGGCAGGGACCTCGGCACGGGGGGCGTCAGCGGGCTTCGTCCGGGTAGTGCCTGTGGAGGCAGTCCTCGCAGAGGCCGTGCGTGAAGGTCGCGTCCGTGTGCGCCGAGACGTAGCTCTCGATCTGCTGCCAGTACCCGGCGTCGCTGCGAACGCGGCGGCACCCGGCGCACACGGGCAAGAGCCCCGACAGCTGCAGCATCGGGGCGACCACGAGCAGGACCGCGACCCACACCACGCGGAGTCCGAGCGCGGGCCAGTTGGCCCGGCCCGCGTGGGTGACCTCCACGGCGTGCGCGGCCAGGATGATCCCCGCCCCCAGGGTGACGAACCTCGCCGTCTCGGCGTGGACGGTCGAGGCCGGCTCGGCCGCCCCTGGGGCCGCCCCGGTCACGTCGTGAACCCTGGCCAGGCGCCGCCCGGCCCCGGCGGCGCGACGACGCGCGCGCCGGTGAGCGCGCGGGTGAGGGCGATGTGCATGCGGGTCCCGAAGTGCTTCAGCGCGGGGTCCACGTCGGCGACGATCACGACCGGCCGCTCGAGCCCCTTCCAGCGCAGGAAGGAGTCGGCGACGAGCCGGTCCTCCATGTCCGGCGCGTCGGCGGTGACGAAGGCGTGCTCGCCGAGCGCGGGCGCGCGGTGGACCGCGCTCGAGGCCCCCTGGCCGCGCAGCGAGACGACGCCGATGTCGCTGAGCGCGACGCCCTCCCTGCGCAGGCGGTCGAGCTCCGCGCCGACGGCGGCGGCCGTGCGCGACGGGTCGGGGCAGGCCACGAGCCCGAGGACGCCGGCCTTCATCGCCTTCTCGATCGCGTCGCCCGCGGCGACCTCGCCGAGGTAGCGCCGCGCGAGGAGCTCCACGCCCGCGGGCGAGCGCTGGCCACGGCGGAGCTGGAAGGGCTTCCCGAGGAGCTTCGTGGGCGGGGTGCGCTCCGGCCAGTACGCCTGGCCGGGATCGTGGAACGCCCACAGGCGCTTCCCGGGGGTGAGCGCCTCCACGAGGTACCAGGCCTCGTAGGTGAGGTCCTGCGCCTCGTCGACGATGACCGCGTCCCAGCGCGGCTGGCAGACCTCGGCGGCCCGCTCCGAGTAGGCCTTCCAGATCTCGCCCTCGGTGAGCCCCTCGAACTCCCAGGCGCGCCCGTCGGCCGTGGCGAGCTCCTTCGCGAGGCCGCTCGCGGTGTGGACGTCGATTCCCTCGCCCTTCACGCGGGCCTCGAGCCAGCGCTTCAGCGGCTGCGTGAAGCAGAGGAGGAGCACGCTGTGGCCGTGGGCGCGCTCGCGCCGCGCGGCCTCGACCGCGAGGAGCGTCTTCCCGGTGCCGGCGCCGCCGGAGACGAGCACGCGGTCCTGCTCGGCGAGGAAGTCCAGCAGGCCGAGCTGCTCGTCGTCGAGCGCGACCCGCTGCGCCTTCCCGTCCTCGACGCGCCGGCCCAGGGAGAGCTTCGAGGACCAGGTCTCGCCCCAGAGCCTGTGGAGCGCGGCCGTCCAGTCGCCGAGGCCGCGGCCGGCCGGGGGCAGCGCGCGCTCGACGAGCGCGGGCAGCGCGTCGGAGAGCCAGGGGAGGTCGTTCCGCCCGAGGACCTTGCCGGCGAGGTCGTCCTGCGACGGCTGCTCGCCCACCTCGACCTCGGGGAGCACGAGCGCGGCGCCCCAGGCCGGCGGCTGGCACCTCGCGTCGGCGAGGCGCGAGAGGAGCTTCTTCTGGAAGCCCAGCGCCTGATCGAGCGGTGAGCGCTCCATGCGCTGGCCGTTCTGGAGCCAGTGCCCGCCCTGCTGCTCGACGGTGCCGCTCTTCACCTCGAGGACGAGGAGCCCGCGCTCGGGGTGGGCGAGCACGAAGTCGGTCTCGCCGAGGAAGCCTTGCTTGTCTTTCACCCGGAGCGAATGCCATGCCGTCCAGCCCTTCGGCAGGCCCTTCCGCAGGGCCTCCCAGAGGGTGCGTTCGCCGTGCGAGGTGGTGGGGCGCGGGGCGTCGGAGGGGAAGACCTGGCCGGGCACCGGCGGAGCTTACACCCGGCGGAACACCCCGTCGGCCGTGAAGAGCAGCCCGGCCTCGATCGAGCCGGCCGGCGCGAGGCCGAGCGCCTCCAGCGCGCGCGCGTAGGCCAGCACCTGCGCGACGTAGGCCGCGTGCGTGTCCTCGACGCGCTCACCCGGGCCGGGCGGCTGGTCGGTCTTGAAGTCGACGACCGCGAGGCGTCCCGTGGCGGCGCGCACCCCGACGAGGTCGACGTAGCCCTGCACGAGCTTCGCCTCGTCGGGCGTGGCGAGCGCGATGGGGTACTCGAGCCGGAGGTCGGCGCCGGGGGCGCGGCGCAGGCCGGCGGCCTCGAGCGCCGCGAGGGCGCGGGCGACGTCCGCGGCGGCCTCGGCGTGGAGCGCGTCGAGGCCGGTCGCGAGCGCGGCGCGGGCGACCGCCCCGGCGGGCGAGAGCGCGGGCGCGGCGAGCGCGACCCCGATTGCGCGGTGGACGGCGTCGCCGAAGACCGGGCCGTGGCGGCTCCTGCGGAGGATCTTCGGGGCGCGGGTCTCCTCCTCGGCCTCGGGCTCGGGCTCGCGGTGCGCCTCGGCGGTCACGGATGACGGCGCGAGCCGGGGCGCGCCGGCGGCGGCGCTCGCGGCGGTCCAGCGGGCGGCGACCTCCGCGGCGAGCGGGGCCGCGTCGCCGGGCTTCGGGCGCTCCGGCGCGGCCACGCCCTGGGCCCACGCCGGGGGCTCGCCGAGTGCGAAGGGCTCGAGCGGGTCCACGAGCTTCGAGGCGGCGCCCTCGACGAGCCTGCCGTTCACGGTGCCGTCCACGGTGCGCGCCGCGGGCAGGACGAGCAGGTCGCGCGCCCGGGTCGCCGCGACGTAGACGAGCCGGAGCCGCTCGGCGTTGCGGTACCGCTGCTCGCGCTCGGCGAACTCACCGTCGGGCTCGGACCACTCGAGCCCGTCGAGCTTGACGGCCCACGAGGTGCCGTCCCGGTCCACGGCGAACGGGGACGACTGCTCGCGCGCCGTGAGCTTCGCGCAGGAGTCCCACAGGCAGACCACGGGGTACTCGAGCCCCTTCGCCTGGTGGATGGACAGGATCTGGAGCGCCCCGTCCCCGAGCGGCCGCGGGGGATCGAGCTCGATGGGCGACTCCACCCAGGTGCGCAGGAGCTGCGTCGCCCCGTCGAAGTCGAGGTGCTCCTCCGCCGCCACCGCGTCGAGGCGCAGGCAGAGCTCGCGGAGCGACGCGAGCCGCTGCTCGCCGTTGACGCCGAGCGCGACCGCCCGGGCGAACCCGGTGTGCTCGAGGAGGTCCCGGGCCGTCTCGCCCGGCGGGCGCCGGTCGCGGCGCTCGCGCAGGTCGGCGACGAACGCTCTCGCCTGGCGCACCCGGAGGACGCCGGGCAGGGTGGAGTCGGGCGGCGCGGCCTTCGCGCGGGCGAGGTCGTCGAGGTCCACCGCGAAGAACGGGGCGCGGAGCAGCGCCGCCTCGCCCACGCCGTCGTCCCTGTCGGCGAGCCGGCGCAGGGCCAGCAGGAACTGCCGGTGGAGCGGATCCTCGAGGAACAGCCGGGAGCCGCGCACGGCGTACGGGATCCCGAGCCGGTCGAGCTCGGGGAAGAGGAGCGGCAGCTTCGTCGTCGCGGCGGTGAGGATCGCGACGTCCCCGAACCGGAGCGGCCGGGGCTGCCGGGTGATCGGGTCCACGATCTCCCGGCGGCGGTCCACCAGCCGGCGCAGGAAGGTCGCGAGCGCCCGGGCCTCGGTGGCGCGGTAGGTGTCGACGGTCTCGTCCTCGCCGTGGGGCGAGAGCGGGAGCACCGCGACGGCGGGCGCGTCGCCGCCCTCCCGGCCCGCCACGAGCGCCACGTTCGCGACGGTGCCCTCCGCGGGGTCGAACACCGACTCGCCCTCGGGGGCGCGGCCGAGGATCCCGTCGAAGCGGTCGTTCAGCCACTCGATGAGTCGCGGCGCGCAGCGGAAGTTGGACCGGAGCGAGGCCTCGAGGGCGCCGCCCCCGTGCACGAGGGCGCGCACGCCGGCGTACACCTCGATGTCGGCGCGGCGGAAGCGGTAGATCGACTGCTTCGGATCCCCGACGATGGTGAGCTTCCCGGGGGTGAGCTCCACGTCGCGCCACCCCGTGGCGGCGGCGCCCCGCTCGCACAGGTACAGCACGATCTCCGCCTGCAGGGGATCGGTGTCCTGGAACTCGTCCACCATGATCTGGGCGAAGAGCCCCTGGAGCTCGGCGCGGACGTCCGGGCGCGAGCGGAGGAGGTCGCGCAGCTTCAGGAGGAGGTCCACCTGGTCGACCGCGCCGTGGCGGCGCTTCACCCGCTCGTGCGCGGCGACGACGACCGGGGCGCAGCGCACGAGCCGGCGCGCGAGCCAGGAGGCGAACGGCGCGAGGAGGTCGTCGCGCATCGAGGACGCGCGCGCCGCCTTCTTGCCGGTGTCCCCCAGCCACGCCTTCCACGCGCGCCAGGCGGCCGGATCGTCCGCGAAGGTGACGCCCTTCGTGGGCCGCTTCGGGGCCGAGGCCCTGAGCTGGTTGAGGCCGCGCAGGATCTCCGCGGGGTCCTCGGCGCGGGCGAGCGCGTCGAGCGTCCGCACCGAGCGCGCGAGCCAGCGGTGGCCCTCCGCGGCTCCGCGGACGCCGCCCGCGAGCGCTCGCCACTCCTTCACGAGGTCCCGGAAGCGGCCCAGGTCGGGGGCCGCGGGGGGCGCGACCACCGGGGGCACGTCCCGCGTCTCGACGAACCGGCGGAAGAGGGCGTCCAGCCCGACGTACTCGCCGTAGGCGTGCTCGCGCGTCTCCGGGCGGACGTCGGCCTTGAGCGCCGCGACGAGCGTGGCCTCCGCCTCCCGGGCGAGCGGTGCGGGCACGAGGCCGTCGAGCTCGGCCGCCAGCGTGCCGAGATCGATGGCCTGCATGACGAGGTCGTAGGTCTCGTCGTGGAGGAGCGCGTCGTCCTCGAAGATCTCGTAGGAGGGCGAGAGCCCCGACTCGACCGGGCGCATGCGGAGGAGCCGGTCGGCGAAGCCGTGGATGGTGCCGACCCAGGCGGTGTCGAGCGCCGCGAGGGCGTCGCGGAGCTGCGCCGCCCGGGGCTCCCCGACACCCGGGGTGGAGAGGGCGCGCAGGAGGGCCTCGCGGATCCGGAACTTCAGCTCGCCGGCGGCCTTGCGCGTGAACGTGATGGCCGCGATGCGTCCGAGCGGGACCGGCGCGCCGCCCTTCGTGGGCGCCACGAGCTCCAGCACGCGCCGGACGAGCAGCGTCGTCTTGCCCGTGCCGGCCCCGGCGTCCACGAGGACGTTCCGGTCGCGCTCCTCGACCGCGCGATCGCGTTCCACCTCGTCCGGGCGCGGGGTCATGCGTCCTCACCGTCCTTGAGCGCCCGGAAGTCCGCGAGCGGGCCGTCCTCCGCGAGGGCCAGGCCGGCGCCGGCGCGGGCCGGCTCCTCCGAGCCGCAGAGGAGCGCGAACGGGCAGAAGGTGCAGTCGCCCTCGTCCGAGGTGGCCGGGAACTGGTGGTTCGCGAGCAGGCCCCGGGCGAGCCCGAGCCAGCCCGCCGTCGCCTGCTCGAGCGCGCCGGGGTCCTCGCGGAAGTGCCGCTCCTGCACCTCGCCCTTGCCGTTCGCGTAGGCGTAGGCGCCGACCGCCTTCGCGGGCAGCTCCCAGCGCCGCGCGAGCGCGCGGGTGACCGCCACGTAGAGGCCGAGCTGCACGTCGCGGGCCGGCACCGGCCCGGCCTCGTCGCCCCGGCGCGGGTGGGCCGAGCCGCTCTTCAGGTCGCGGACGATGGCGTGGCGCGAGGTGGCGTCGAGCCGGTCGATGAAGCCGCGCACGTGGAGCGGCCCGCCCGCCACGGCGAGCGCGAGGGGCGCGTCCTCGGTGCCGAACGCCCGCTCGACGTCCACGAACCGGCGGTGCGGCTCGCCGGCCCAGTCGTACTCGAGGAAGGCGCGCAGCGCGGAGTGCAGCCGCGCGCGCTCCTTCTCGATGATGCGCTCGCCGAGGAGCGGCACCTCGAGGAGGAACTCGTCGAACGCCGCGTCGGCGACCGCGCGCCCCTCCGCGATCCAGCGCTCGAGCGTGCCCTCGTGGTCGAGGATCGCCTGCCCGTGCGCCCGGTAGAGGCGCTCGTGCACCCGGTGGAGGAGCGTGCCGAAGGTGGCCGCGTCGAGCTCGCGCAGCGAGGGCGCGGCGGCGGGCTCCTCCCACTTGAGGAGCCGCTCCATGAGGAAGCGGCGCGGGCACGAGAGCAGGTGCTGCAGGGCGGAGGCGGACACCGGCCGCTCCGGCACGAGCCCCGGCAGCATCGGGAAGGGTTCGCCGGGCGCGAGCACCCCGTCGCGCGCGCCGAGGGCCTCGCCCGGATGGAAGAGCGTCTCGATCCGGCCGAGGTCGAGGTGCGGCGCGCCGCGCCACTCCGGCGGCAGCGCGCGCTCGCCCCCCGCGACGCGCGCGAGCCAGGCGGCCTCGCCGACCGGGTTCGCGCGGCGGAAGGCGGCCGCGTCGCGGCGGGCGGGGTCGAAGGCGTCGCGGCGCAGGGCCTGCGAGTCCGGCACGCGCGGGGCGGCCTCGCCCGTCGCCTGGTTGGGCCGGCCGAGGGCGGCGGCGACCTCGACGAAGAGCGCGGCGGGCTCGCGCTCGGTGCGGGCGAGGTCGACGCGCGGCGCGGAGAGGACGAGCCGCCGGCGGGTGCCGGCGACGACCGCGAAGAGCGCGTGGAGCTGGGCGAGGACGGCGTCCTCCGGCGCGCGGAGGAGCGCCTTCCCGGCGAGGGCGTCGCGCACCGGCGCCGGCAGCACCGGGTCCTCGCGAGGCGCCGAAGGGATGCTGCCCTCGGCGAGGCCGATCACGCGGACCGCGTCGAACGTGAGCCCTGCCGCGCCGGCGACGGTGCCGACGTACACGGCGGGCTCGCCGAACCGGCCGCGGCCGACGCGGAGGCCCAGCAGCGCGGCCTCGATCGCGGCGAGCGCGTCGGCGCCGCGGAGCGCCTCGCCGAGGGAGGACGCGCGCGCGGCCGCGAGGGCGGCGGCGAGCGGGCCGAGGAGGCGCTCCTTCCCGCCCGGGACGAGGAGCGCGCCGTCGGCGAACCCGAGGAGCGCGCCGGCGACGGCGTCGAGCGGCGCGTCCGCGTGGACCGCGCGCGCGACGCCCACGAGCGCGGCGAGCGCGGCGTGCACGGCCCGGAGGTTCGCCAGCGTCCTCTCGAGCTGCCAGGCCTCGCGCTCGTCGGAGCCGGCCGAGGCCTTCGCGGCCTCGAGCGCGCGGCGGAGCTCGCCGAGCCGCTCCTCGGCGCGCTTCGACCACTCGAGCGCGCCGGCGGGGCGCGCGGGGCTGCCGCCGGCGGTGCCGAGCGAGAAGGCGAGCGCGAGGGCGTCGCCGTGGGAGAGGTGGCCGCGGGGGAGCTCGCCGGGCTCCGGCGACGCAGGCTCCTCGAGGCGCAGGTACGGCAGCACCGCCGCGAGCTCGGCCGCGGGCAGGCGCCGCCGGAGCGCGCGCACGACCGCGACGAGGCGCGCGCCGCCGCTCGTCGACACCGCGGGGACCGCCCCCGCGACGTGCGCGGCGAGGCCGAGCCGCTCGAGGCGGTCGGCGACGAGGCCGGCGAGCGGGTCGAGCACCGGCACGAGCACCGCGACGCGCGCGAGCGGCGTGCCGTGCTCGAGGACCTCGCGCGCGGCCCAGGCCGCGGCGGCGTCGAGCTCGGACTCCACGCCCGCGTGCTCCTCGAGCGTGACGGAGCTCGCGGCGCCCGGGCCGTCGGGGCCGCGCCCCGCGCCGAGGGCGTCGGCGGCGGCGGGGTCCTCGAGGAAGAGGAGCGCCTGCAGGCGGGCGAGCTCGGTCGACGGCGGCGTCCCGGGAGCGGGCCTCGCCGCGGCGAGCCTCGCCGCCTCCGCGCCGAAGCGGGCCTCGACGCCGGCGATCCACCGCGCGCGGGCGGGGCGGGCCCGGCGGAGCGCGAGCGTCGCGCCGGGCACGGCGCGCAGGAAGCGGGCGAGCACGGCGGGCTCGTGGCCGTCGACCGGGGCGAGGACGGCGCCGGGAAAGGGCCAGAGCGCGGGGTTCCGCTCGAGCGCGGCCGCGGCCTCGGCGTAGAGCCGGGCGCCGGTGAGGGAAGCGCCGGCCTCCTCGTCGGCGGCGCGCCAGAGCGCGGCGAGGTCGGCGAGCGCGGGCGGGGTCGAGGGCAGGTCGGCGGGGCGCAGCCCGGCAGCCTCGAGGGCGTGGATCGCGGAGGAGAAGGCGTCATCCCAGCCGGGCGTCGCGGCGAGCGCGGCCGCCTCGAAGTGCCGGAGCGCCGGGCCGGCGGAGAAGAGCCGGGCGAGCCGGGATGGCCGCAGCGCGGACTCGCCGGTCGCGAACGCGACGCCGGCCGCGTGGAGGACGTCCTCGGCGGCCGCGAGCGGCCCGACGAAGCGGGTGCCGGCGAGGGCGGCCGGGGCGGTGGCGCCGCCGGCGGGTGAAGAGAGCGCGACCCGGAGCGCGTGGGCCTGGCGCTCCGAGCGGACGAGCACCGTGCGGGCCGGCAGGGCCCCCGCGGCCGGGAGCGCCCGCACCGCGGCGGCGAGGTCGTCGAGCGTGTCGAAGGGAACGAGCGGCACCGGGGAGCACTCTACCGGCGGGACGGACATCCACGCCTTGACCCAGGTGAGCCGTCCTTCGACTACGCGGCCGCGCTGCGGCCGCTACGCTCAGGACTACGCGGCCGCGTTGCGGCCGCTACGCTCAGGACGAACGGGACCGGGGGAAGGGGCGTTGGCGGCAGGGGTCTCCCGCAGCGCCGCGTTCACGGCGGCGGCGGCCTCGAGGTGGCGGCCCAGGCGGGCCACGGCGGAGGAGAACAGGCGCTCCTCGCCCTCGCCCCGGTGGAGCTCGACCCGTGCGCGGGCCTTCTCGACGGCCTCGCCGACGGGGCCGAGCGCGGCGGGGCCCATGCGGCCGATCGCCCGCACGGCGGCGCGGAAGAGCGAGAGCGGCGTGCGGCCCACGTCCACGAGCGCGAGGAGGCGGGGCAGGGTCGTCTCGAGCTGGAGCGCCCCGGCGAGGTCGCACGCGGCCTCGGCGGAGCGATCCCGCTGCGGCACCCGGAGCGCGCCCGCGAGGAGCACGTTCACGAGGGCGGCGGTGGTCGCGAGGCCGAGGGCGCGGGCCTCGGCGAGGACGGCGGGGGAGACGCTGCCCGGCGCCCCGCCCGCGTCGGAGCGGGAAAGGAGGAGGGCGAGGCGGCTCGCGGAGTGGGGGCGGGGCGTCGGAGGGACCGTGTAGCTAGAGACGGCGATGAGTGCGGGGGTGGGCATGTCGGTGATCTCCTGGAGCTGAACATACGTCCAGGGTCTGACATGCGGCCCCTCGTCTCCGGGTCCGCTTCGCGGACCCTACGCTCGGGGCGAACGGGGGCGGGTCACTTCTCGCCGGCGAGCGCGTGCATCTCGGCCACCGCCGCGTCGAGCACGGTCGCGAGCGGGCCGACGCCGCGCTCGAGGTACACCCTCGCGAGCGCGTCGTAGTACCAGAGCGACTGCTTGCCGCCGCTGAAGCGGTCCCACAGCGCGTCGCCGTGCACGCGCAGGTCGGCGTTGATGGCGCGGGCGTTGTCGAGCTTGTCGGCGGCGGAGACGAGGAGCACCTCGGCGGGCTTCTTCGCGAGGCTCGCGACGTAGGCCTCCTTGCGGGCGCGCCACGGTGGCTTCGGCTCGGTCCAGGCGTCGGTGCACCCGTCCACGATGGCCGCGACGCGGTCGCCGAACGCGAGCCGGACCTTCTCGAGCGTGGGCCGCCCGCCCTGGTCCTCCGCGGCGTCGTGGAGCAGGCCCGCGATGGCCTGGTCCTCGTCGCCGCCGAACTGCAGGACGAGCGACGCGACGTTCATGAGGTGGGTGAGGTACGGGATGTCGGTGCCCTTGCGCCGCTGGGCCGCGTGCAGCGCCTGCGCGGTCTGGAGCGCCAGGAGGAAGCGCGGGGTGATCCGCTCGGTCGCCATGCCCCGATGATACGGCACCGGCGCCCCGTCCCGCCTCACGCGAGGGCCCGGGGCCGCTCGGCCTCGAGCTCCTCGAAGAAGGCGCGGCTCGCCCGGCGCAGCAGCCCCATCCAGCGCTCGAGCACCTCGCCCGACGGCAGCCGCTCCGAGAAGCCCTCCGCGTGGAAGCCGACGGAGGGGTCCTCGAGGTCGAGCGTGATCTTCACGCCCTTGTAGCGGCCGTTGAGGTCGTTCGCGCGCGCGAAGAGCGCCGCCTCGGGGTGGGCCGCCGTGTCGAGGTGGAAGACGCTCGCGAGGTGGAAGAAGGTCGGGTCGCCCTCCTCCACGTAGAGCTGGTGGCGGAGCCCCTCGCGCTTGAAGTGCAGGCAGACGAGGGTCGCGTCCTCGGAGTTCACCTCGAGCGAAGGGCGGTAACCCTCGCGGGCGAGGAGCCGCTGCCAGCGGCGGGCGACCGGGTGCAGCTCCTTGCGCGCCCCCGCCTGGGCCTCGTTCTCGGCGGCCTGGGTCGCTTCCGGCGGCGCATCCTGCGGGACCTTCTTGCGTGCGGGGCGGGTCGGCATCGGGCGTCTCCTCTCGCTCATCCTGTATAGGAGCGGAGCATCGCAGCGGCACGGACACGCGCGCATCGGCTACGATCGCGGCATGGTGCGCCGGCCAGCCCCCGCCCGAGAGTCCGAGACGGGAGCCGCGGCGCTCGCCGGTGCGTTCGAGGCGGCGCTCCGGGGCGCCGGCCGCGGCCGCGCGCGGGCGGCGCTGGTGCGCCACGCGTTCGGGGTCGCGCTGCGGCTCGCGGCGGAGGCGCAGAGGCTCCCGCGGGCGGGGTCGCCCTGGCCGCGCGCGCCCCTGCCGCGGCCGGCGCGGGCCGGCGCGGCCCGGGTGGAGCGCGCGCTCGCCTCGGCCGCGGTCGACTGGGCGGCGGTCACGCCGGAGGCGCTCGGCGACCTGCGCGAGGCGCTCGGCGGCGCGCGCGGGGTGCGCCGGCGGCGCGGGACGTTCTACACGCCGCCGGCGATCGCGCGGGCCGTCGTGGACCGGGCGCTCGGGCCGGTGGTGGCGGACGTGCTCGAGGCGAGTCCGGCGCGGCCGGACCGGGCGCTGCTCGCGCTCACGATCGTGGATCCCGCCTGCGGGTCGGGGCACCTGCTGCTCGAGGCGGCGCGGCAGCTCGCGGGGCACGTCGCGCGGGCGCGGGCGGGCGGCGGCGGTGAGGCCCCGGCGGCCGCGGTGCGGCGCGCGCTCCGGGAGGTCGTGCGGCGCTGCGTCTTCGGCGTGGACGTGGACCCGCTCGCGGCGGACCTCTGCCGCGCGGGGCTCTGGCTCGCGGCGGGCGGCGTCGCGCCGGAGGCGGGCCACGTGCGGGCCGGCGAGTCGCTGCTCGGCGTCGCCTGGGGCCCGGCGCGCTTCGACGTCGCGGTCGCGAACCCGCCGTGGGGCGCGGCGCTCGGCGCGCGCGCGTCGGCGGCGGTGCGCGCGCGCTACGTGGCCGCGCGGAGCGGCAAGCTCGACAGCTCGATCCCGTTCACGGAGCTCGCGGTGCGGCTCGTGCGGCCCGGCGGGCGGGTCGGGCTCGTGTTGCCGGACATCCTGCTCCTCAAGGCGTACCCGGGCGTGCGGCGGTTCCTCGTGGAGGAGACGGCGCTCGAGGAGCTCGCGCACTGGGGGCTCGCGTTCCGCGGGGTCGGGCTCGACGCGTGCACGGTGGTCGCCCGGGTCGGGGCGCCCGGGCCGGAGCACGCGGTGCGGTGCGTGCCGGAGGTGGGCGACGGCGGGCCGGACGGGAGCCCGTCGGCGCTCATCCGGCAGCGGGTGTTCGCAGGGAACCGCGAGCACCGGTTCAACCTGGGCCTCTCGCCCGAGGTCGAGGCGCGGCTCGAGGCGCTCCGTGCGGCGGGGCCGCCGGCGGGCGAGGTGTTCACGATCCGGGAGGGCGTGCACTCGGGCAACGTGCGGGCGCGGCTGTTCCTCGACCGGCCGGACGGGCCCCGCTGCCGGCCGCTCATCTTCGGCCGCGGCGAGATCGCGGCCGGGCGGCTCCGCTGGGCGGGGCGGTGGATCCAGCTCGACCCGTCGCGCTTCGACGCGGCGGCGGGCGACTACCTCAACCTCGGCGACCCCGCGCTGTACGAGCGGCCGAAGCTGCTCGTGCGCCGGACCGGCGATCACGTGCTCGCGGCGCCCGACCTCGAAGGGCGCTGGTGCTCGAACAACTTCTTCCTGCTCGTGCCGAAGGCGCCGATGACCGAGGCGGAGCTCCTGCGGGCGTGCGACGCGCTGAACGCGCCGGAGGCGACCGAGTACTTCCGGCTCCTGCAGCCGCGGACCGGGCGGCGGTTCGCGGAGCTGAAGATCACGCACCTCAAGGAGATCCCGCTCGCGGGCTTCCCGCCTCCTCCGGGGCCGGCCCCCGCCCCGGCCGCGGCGGGTCCATGACGAGGGCCTCGAGCTCCTCCAGCGAGAGCCGGCTCGCCGCCCCCATCCCCTCGAGCACGCCGTCGACGAGGCGGCGCTTCCTCTCCTGCAGCGCGCGGACCCGCTCCTCGATGGTGTCGCGCGAGACGAGCCGCAGCACGGTGACCGGCCGGGTCTGGCCGATGCGGTGCGCGCGGTCGGTGGCCTGATCCTCCACGGCGGGGTTCCACCACGGGTCGAGGTGCACGACGTAGTCGGCCCCGGTGAGGTTGAGGCCGCTCCCGCCCGCGCGCAGCGACACGAGGAAGAGCGCGCCCTCGCCGCCCTGGAAGCGCCGCACGAGCGCGTCGCGCTCCGCGGGCGGCGTCTCGCCGTCGAGGTAGAGGTACCGGACCGCGGCCGCGTCGAGCGCCTCCCGGACGAGCGCGAGGTGGCGGGTCCACTGGCTGAAGACGAGGGTCCGGTGGCCGCCGCCGGAGAGCTCCGGCAGGAGCTCGAGGAAGCGCTCGAGCTTCGCGGACGGGAGCGCGCTCGTGCGATCGCGCAGGCGCGGGTGGCAGGCGAGGAGCCGGAGCTCGGTGAGCGCGGCGAGGAAGTGGATGCGCTTCTTCGCCTTCGGGAGGTCCCGGATCCGCTCGAGGTGGGCGACGATCGCGCGGCGGGACTCCTCGTACCGCTGGAGCTCGGGCGGGGAGAGGACGACCGGCACCACGAGCTCGGTCCGGGCCGGGAGCTCCGGGGCGACCTCGGCCTTCGTGCGGCGCAGGAGGAAGGGGCGGATGGTCGCCGCGAGCGCGAGCCGGGCGTCCTCCCGGCCGAGCTGCTCGATGGGCTCGGCGAAGCGCAGCTTGAAGCTCGGCCAGCTGCCGAGGAGCGCCGGGTAGACGATGCGGTAGAGGCTCCAGAGCTCGCCGAGGTGGTTCTCGAGCGGCGTGCCGGAGAGGGCGACCGTGAACCCGGCCTTCAGGGCGCGCACGACCTGGGCCCGGCGGGTGGCCGCGTTCTTCACGGCCTGCGCCTCGTCGATGACGAGCGTCGCGAAGGTCGCCTCCTCGAAGGCGGCGGCGTTCGAGACGAGGAGGCCGTAGCTCGCGACGAGGACGTCGCCGGGGCCGAGCCCGCGGAGTGCGTCGGCGCCGGTCGAGCGGTCGGCGTCGCGGTAGAGGCTGACGCGGAGCCCGGGCGCGAACCGGGCGGCCTCGTCGCGCCAGTTCGCGCAGACGGAGGTCGGCGCGAGCACGAGCGCGGGCCCCTCCGCGGCGCGCTCGCAGAGGAGCGCGAGCGCCTGGAGCGTCTTCCCGAGCCCCATGTCGTCGGCGAGCACGCCCCCGGGCGCCCAGCCACAGAGGCGCGCGAGCCAGCGGAAGCCCTCGGCCTGGTACGGGCGCAGCTGTGCCCGGAACGTCTCCGGCACGGGGCACGGGCGGGCCGCCGAGGCGCGCATCCGGTCGCGCAGCGCGAGGAAATCCGGGCTGCCGTCGAGGACGGCGCCGTCGTCGACGAGGTCGGCGATGGTGAGCAGCGCGGCTGGGCCGGCGGCGAGGTCGCCGTCGTCGTCCCGGCCGAGCACCTGCTCGAGGCCCGCGAGGCGGGCCGCGAGCTCGCCGCCGAGCGCGAGGAGCGCGCCGTCGTCGGCCCGGAGCACGGTGCGGCCCTCGCGCAGCGCCCGCAGGAGCGCGGCGAGCCCGACGGAGACGCCGTCGACCTCGACCTGCCCCTTGACGCCGAACCAGTCCCGCTTGCGGCCGCCGACCTGCACCTTGAAGTCGTCGAGCCTGACGCCGCGCGCGCAGCGCACCTCGTGGCCGACCCACTCGACGAGGAGCCCCGACTCCCTTGCGGCCTCGCGCACGCGCGTGACGAGTGCGTGGGCCGCGGCGTCGTCGTCGAGCTCCCAGGTGAGCGCGGCGCTCTCCGGGTCCGGCAGCTGCAGCGCCTCCACGAGCGCGAGCGCCGCCTCCCGCTCGGCCTCGAGCGCGCGCCACACCTGACGGCGCCGGCCGTCCACGACCGAGAGGACGCGGGCCGGACCGGCCCCGGGCGGCTGCGGCGTCGCGCCCACGAGCGGGAGCGCGAGCAGGGTGACCGCGAGGCCGTGCGCCAGGAGCTCGAGGCGCACGAGGAGGGTCGTGGACGGCGGGACGTCCTCGGCGACGAGCCCGGGATCGACCGCGAGCGGGAGGACGCCCTGGAGCACGTCGAGCTGCTCCATGAGCGCGGGCTCGGCCTCGGCCGGGAAGCGGCCCTTCACCCGCGCGAGGCTCGCGAGCACGATCGCGACGGCGGCGGGCTCCTCGCCGGGGTTCACGATCTTCACGCGGGCGCCGGCGCGGTCGATCCAGACGAGCGCGCTCGAATCGTCCTTCCCGGGCGTCTCGAGCGCCTCCATCGGGACGGGCTCGCCGTCGACCGCGGTCTGCACCTCGACGCCGGCGTCGGCCCCGCCCGCGGCCGTGGCGGGCCGCACGAGGAGGCCCAGGGTGCCCGTCGAGACGGCGACCCGAGGCCCGGCGCCCGTGTCGAGGTGGACGCGCGGGTGACCGAGGAGTGCGTGGAGGTCCTGGCCGCGCTCGACGCGGGCCGTGACGCCGCCGCGCCCGGAGAAGGTCCTCTTGGCGAGCCCGAACGCGCCGAGCACCGAGCGGTCCTCTTCCCGGGGCTCATGGCCGGAGCCCCAGAGGTCGGCGCCGGTGGCCGCGCGCTCGGGCGTGTCGCCCTCGGGGGGCATGAGCCAGGGCGTCACGAGGAGCTGGCCCATGCCGTCGCGGCCGAGCACGAACGCGAGCGGGCGTGCGCCGAGGCGCTCCGGGCGGGGGCGCCGGCCGAGGCCCGTGGGGACGCGGACGTCCTTGATCGCAGCGAGCGCGCGCGACCAGTCGGGCGTCGCGAGCTCGTCGGCGAGCCCGTGCCAGGCGCCGGCGCGCAGCGGGTCGACGATGCGGGAGAGCGTGAGGTCGATGGCGGCGAGGACGTGGATGCAGCCCACGTCGGAGCCGCAGCTGCAGCGCGGCATGGGCAGCGGGCGCTCCGAGGCGCCCCTGAGCTCGAGCTCGAAGGACGGGTGATCGGGGCCCCGGCCCGGGCAGGACGTGGACCGGTGCTCCACGAAGCGGAGCCGCTGCAGCCGGTCGTGGATGGAGATCGCGCAGTGCGCGAGCGCGCGGACCGGACGCGGCGACGCCCGCCGGAGTGCCTCGGCGCGCAGCTCGAGGAGCCGATCGAAGAGGAGCGCGAGGCCGGGGTGCTCCGGCCGCGGGAGCCGGGTCGCGTCGTGGGCCTGCGCCTCCCGGACGAGCGCGGCCTCCTCCAGGAGGAAGTCGAAGCACGCGAGCCGGAGCCGCTCGGGGAGGTGGAAGTCGCTCCCGCGGTAGCCGGTGGGCGGCGCGAGGGCGTCGAGGACGGTGAAACCCGAGAAGAGCCCGCGCGGCACGCCGGCCCCGGAGCCCGGCGCGGCGCGGATGACCTCGCGGAGCATGACCTCGAGCTGCGCCTCCACGCCGTGCGCCACCGCCCAGCGCGAGACCGCAAGCCGGGTGAGCTGGCGATCGGCGAGCTCCGGCACCGCGCAGCAACGATCGAACCCGACGCCGCTCCCGCACGGGCACGGCTCGTCGGCCGGCGCCGGGGACGCGTAGGGGAAGGAGGGTTCGGCGGCGAGGGCGAGCGCGGGGAGCACGGGATGACCTCAGGGGCGGAGCCAGTTCTCGAGGGTCACGCCGGGGATCCGCGAGAAGTGGCGCACGTTGCCGGTCACGAGCACCGCGCCATGGGTCGCGGCGATGGCGCCGATGAGGAGATCGGAGTCGTCGAGCCGTTCGCCCCGGCGCTCGAGGAGCGCCTTCGCCTCGCCGAAGATCCGGGCAGAGACCGCGTCGAGCTCGAGCACTGGCATCGTGGTGAGGAGCTCGAGGACGCTCGCCGCGCTGTCATCCGGATGCCTGGATCGGGCCGCGCCGTAGAAGAGCTCGGAGGCCGTGATCCAGGTCGTCGCGACCTCGTCGAGGATGCGCGCGCGGTGTTCGATCACCCGGGCATCACCACGCAGCAGCCAGATGCAGGTGTCGGTGTCGAGGAGCCTCACAGGTCGACCTTCCTGCCCCGGGTGCGGGCCTTGCGGATGGCGGCGATCTCCTGCGCAGGCGAGAGATCGGACTTCCAGCGGCCAGCGAGGCGCCGCCAGGCCTCCACCTGCGCGGCGACGCGCTCGGGAGAGATGCCGCCTCCCTCGAGGCCGAGCGCCCGCGAGAGGAGCTGGATGGCCTGCTGGTTGATGCTCCGCCGGGAAGACTCGGCCGAGGCGCGCAGGGCCTCGAGGACGGGGGTGGGGAGGTTCTTCAGGGTGAGAGAGGGCATGTCGTGGGCTCCAGACGGTGAAACCGTTTCGGAACCATTATGGTGACTTCCGGTCGTCATCTCAACCCTCCCCCTTCGGCCCGCGCCACGCGACGGCCTGCTCCCTCGCGTGGACCAGCTTCGCGATGCGCTCGGCGGTGAGCACGGCACCGAGCATGTGCAGGACGTGCTCGAGCGCCTCGAGCCGGTCCGAGCGCCGGCCCGGGATGGGGTCCTCGAGCGCGTAGATGCCGTCGAAGGCCTCGACGAGGCCGGGGATGGCGCGCCAGTCGCCGCGATCGACGAGGCGGCCGCCGGCGATGATGGGGTCCTCCCACGCGCGCAGCAGCAGCCGCTCGCGGGTGCGCGGGTGGCTCCGCCGCGCGGCCGCGCGGACGTCCTCGAGGAAGGCGCGGCGGATGGGGTCGGCGCAGGCCCCGACCGCGGCGTCCACGTAGGGCCGGGCCCGCGCGCCATATCTGACGATGCAGGGGAGGAGGGAGACGTCCATCACGACGTCGAGCAGGCGCCCGTCGTCCGCCCCCTCCCAGGCGCGCGTCAGCGCCGGGAAGGCGCCCTCGAGCCGGAGCTCGCCGGCGAGCTGGGCGGCGCGGACTGGCGCGAGGTCGTCAGGGTGCCGCGGGTGGGCGCCGTCGAGGACCTCCACCACCACCTCGGCCGCCTCCGCGTCCCCGATGCGCCGCGCCTCGGCGACCATGTCCTCCTCGAGGCCGTGGATGCGGTCGCGCAGGAGCTCGCGCAGACGTCTGCGCGCGGGGAGGTGGATGAGGTTCGTCGCGAGCTCGGCCATGCGTCCTCCGGTTCCGGCAGCGTCCGTTCCGCGGACCTCGGGTCCGCGGCGCGTCCGGTGCTCGCCGCGGAAACGCCGTGAATTCGCGGCGGGCGCGACGCGAGGGAGCGGCATTGCGGGGGGCGTGCCAGCTAGACTGCGGCGGGCTGGCGGAGGGGGAGGCCGCGCGGATGCTCTTCGACGCGTACGTGTTCGTGGACTGGAGCGCCTCGACCGGGCCGGGCCCGGAGCGGCCGAAGCCGGATGCCATCTGGATCGGCGTGGCGCGCGCCGGCCGTCCGGCGGAGGCGCGGTACCTCCGGACCCGGCACGCCGCGGCCGCCTTCGTCCATGCCCTTCTCTCCGAAGCGCTCGCCCGCGGGGAGCGGACCCTCGTCGGCTGGGACTTCGCCTTCGGCTACCCCCGCGGCTTCGCGAGGGCGCTCGGCGCGAAGGGCCGGCCGTGGCGCGCGACCTGGGACGCGATCGCCGAGCTCCTGGAGGACGGCCCTGACAACCGCTCGAACCGCTTCGAGGTCGCGCGGGCGCTCAACGAGCGCGCGGGCGGCGGCCCCGGCCCGTTCTGGGGCAGGCCGCTGTCCCGTGCGAACCCGGCGAAGGGCCGCGCCTGGCACGCGCTCGAGCCGACGAGCCCGGGCTTCGACCCTGCGTTCACGAAGGGTGACCTCACGCTCGCGCGGCTGCGGACCTGCGACGCGCGTCTCAAGGGCGTGCAGGAGGCCTGGAAGCTCCTCGGCGTCGGCTCGGTGGGCAGCCAGGCGCTGACGGGCATCCCGCGCGTCCGCGCGCTGCGATGGGACCCGGTGCTCGCGAAGGCGAGCGCGGTCTGGCCGTTCGAGACCGGCTTCCGCGCGAAGCTGCCGGCGCGCGTCCGGATCGTCCACGTGGAGTGCTGGCCGGGCCTCGTCGAGGCCGAGGTCCGGAAGCGGCGCGAGCGGATCCGCGACGAGGCCCAGGTGCTCGCGCTCTGCGCGTGGGCGAGGCGGCTCGACCGGCGCGGCGCGCTCGCGCCCTACCTCGAACGGCCCGAGGGGCTCGCCGGCGCCGACCTCCGCGCAGCGCTCGCGGAGGAGGGCTGGGTCCTCGGCATCGACGGCGCCGCTATACCCCCGCGTCCGGATAGGGCAGCGTCGCGCCCTTCACCTTCGCGAACGCCGCCGGCTCGAGGACGTGGCTCCGCATCGCCGCATCGCACACGGCGTAGCCCCAGTTGATGAGCCGCTCCTGGACCTGCGGGTCCATCCTCGCGAGCCGGGTGGGCTCGTTCGCGAGCTTCAGCGAGCGGTCGAACGGCACCGCGATGGCGCTCTTCACCGGGTACTTCGCCTGGTCGACGCGGATGCCCCAGTAGGCGCCCTCGCGCAGCTTCGCCTTGAAGCCGTCGACGAGGATGCGCTTGCGCAGCGAGCGCACCTGGTTGTCGATGATGTTGAGCACGCGCACGGTGTGGCGGGCCCAGTCGGTCGCCGGGTGCTGGTCGCTGTCCATCGCGCCGCCGCCGTCGGAGACGAGCACGACCCTGTGGCGCTTCCAGACCGTCTCGAGGCCGAGGTTGTCGTACACGCCGCCGTCGGTGAGCTGCGCCGTGCCGCGGTATCCGTCCAGGCCGGCGGGCGGCTGCTCCGGGTCCCAGCGCTTCCCGCGGAGCTCGACCTCCGCGGGCGACAGGATCGGCGGGAACGCGGACGACGCCGCGACGACCTCGGCGAGCCCGACGTCCGGCTCGAGGAGCTGGCCGAGGTGGTAGTCGGCCGCGTACGGGCGCGAGAAGCGGAAGAGCGCGCCCGTCTGCAGGCTCGTCGTGTTGAAGACGAAGCGCGGCCCCTCGCCGTCGGAGGGCAGGTCGGCGAGCTTCGCCTTGCCGAAGAGGTGCGCGCGGTACGCGGAGGCGACGCGGTCGGAGATGGTGACGAACGGCAGGAGCGCGCCGGTGAGCACGGCGCCGACGTCGACGCCGGTGCTCGCCATCTTCCGGAGCGGCTGCACCACGCGCGCGTCGAACGCCGCGGAGACGCCGGTCGCGGGGTCGAACGCGAGCTCCCGCCACGCGAGCGCGAGGACGCCCGCCGCGATGGAGCCGCCCGAGACCGACGACACGCGCCCGAGCCTCGGGAGCCAGCCGAGCTCGTTCAGTCGCCAGAGCGCGCCGACGTGGAAGATCATCGCCCGGTAGCCGCCGCCGGAGAGGCAGAGCGCGGGGCGGGGATCGAGCGGCTTCCCGTCGTCGGCCGCGTCGCCGTCTCCGGAGGTGGGGTCGAGCGTCAGGGAGGGGTCGAAGGGCATGGCGGGGCCTCCTAGGGCATCGCGCGGCGCTTGCGGGGGGACGCGGCGCGCCGCTTTCGCCCGTCCTTCGCGGGGAGCTTCGCCACGTGCTCGGCGCACTGGTCGAGCCAGCGCGCGAGGGAGGGCTTCGTCCGCATCCCGTCGGGCCCCACGAACACGTAGCCCCGCATCGGCCGGCCGGTGAAGTCCATGATGCGCGCGTGCGGGCGCGCCACCGCCTCGTCGTGCGCGTCGGGGCCCACTCGGGCCATGAGCTCCTCGCCCACGATCCCCGCGAACATCTTCCCGTCGAGCAGGAAGCAGAGTCCGCCGAACATCGGCTTCTCCGTGACGCCCCGGCGGGCGCCGACGTGCTCGCGGATGCGCCCGGCGAGCCGCGTGTCATAGGCCATGCGAGACCTCCACGCCGAGTCTAGGCCGCCCGGCGGCCGAAGGGTGCGTGCCGCCCGGGTCGTGAGAGGATGGCGGCATGGCACGCGTGTACTTCAGGGCCGGGGTCGGGGCGCTCGTGCGGGACGCCGACGGGGCGATCCTGGTGCTGCGCCGGAAGGGCGTGAAGCGCCACGGCTGGCAGCTCCCGCAGGGCGGCATCGACGGCGACGAGCGGCCGGTCGAGACGCTCTGGCGCGAGCTCCGGGAGGAGACCGGCCTCCCGCGGCGGAGCGCGCGGGTCGAGCGCGAGGTGCCGGAGTGGCTCGCTTACGAGCTGCCGCGCCCGTACTGGAACGAGAAGGTCGGCCGCGGCCAGGTGCAGAGGTGGTTCCTGTGCCGGCTCCGCGGGCCGCGGTCGCTCGTGAAGCCGGACGGCGTCGAGTTCGAGGAGGCCGACTGGGTGACCCCGGCGGAGCTCGTGCGGCGGGCGGTGCCGTTCCGGAGGGCGGTGTACGCGCGGCTCGTGGAGGAGCTCAGCGCGGCTTCCGCGCCGCGGCCTTCCGCGGCGGGCTCCAGCGGTCGTCGCGCGCCGCGATCGCGGCGGCGTTGAGCGCGGTCGAGGCGAGGAGCTCCGTCGAGATCCCGCCGGGCCGGAGCAGGGGCGCCCGCATCGCGTCGGCCACGCGCCGGAGCGCGCTCGCGCGGCGGGCCCGGGGCCCGCGCGGCGCGGTGTCGAGCACGAGCGCCGGGATGCCGAGCGCGGCGACGCGCGCCGCGGGCACGAGCGCCTTCGCGTCGATCTCGAGCGCCTCGGCGTCGGAGACGAGCACGAGGAGCGGGATGGGCGCCTCCAGGCGCGTGGCCTCCTGCGCCGCGACCTGGAGCGCGGTGCGCAGGCCAGGGGCGAGCGAGGGGCTGCCGCCGAACGGCAGGCCCGCGAGCTGACGGCGCGCGCGCTCGGCCGAGCCGGTGGGCGGGACGGCGACGTCGGCGCTCCGGCCGTGGAGCGCGACGACGGCGAGCCGGCCGTCCGGGTTCACGCGCGACTCGACGAGCGGCGCGATGGCCGGGCGGAACGCGGCGAGCGTGGCGGGACCCTGCGGGCCGGACAGGTCGAGCACGAAGGTGAACGAGACGTGCAGGGACGGCACGCCACGATTCTAGCCCGGTGGCGCCCCGGCGGGCGCCGTCATGCGGCCACGAGGGCCGCCACCCAGCCCTCCGCGAGCCAGCCCGAGAGCGCCTCGAACGCCGCCGCTGCGGCGTCCTCCCGCCCGGAGAACGCGGCGCAGATCCCGCCGAGGTCCACGCCGGAGGCCGCGGCCTCGAGCGCGGCCGCCTCGTCGAGCGCGAGCGCGCAGTGGAACACCTCGAAGCCTCGGCGCCAGACCGCGACGGCGGCGGGGCCGGGCGCCGGCGGGCCGGGCGGCTCCCCGGCCTCGACGCTGCGCCAGAGGTCCGTCGCGGCGTGTTCGAGCACGAGGAGCCGGAGGGCGGGCGACAGCGTGAGGCCGGTGCGGAGGAACGCCGGTCCCTCGAGCTCGGCGAAGGCCTCGCGGCCGAGCGGCTCGACCACGGGTGCGAAGAAGACCTCCTGGCGCGCCCACTCGAGCGCTGCGAGGTCGGCGAGGTCCGGCCGCTCCGGGTCCGGGAACGCGCGCAGGAAGGCCGGGAGGTGCCGGCCGACGTTCCCGACGTCGTGGTGCTCCGAGGGGTGGCGGCGCAGGTAGTCCTCGGCGAGGCCGTGGAAGGTCTCGTCGCCGAGGAAGCGCGCGAGCGCGGGGTAGGTGGCGCGCAGGGCGTCGACGAGCCGCGCGAGGTACATGCCCGAGTAGATCGCGACGCGGTCGGCGGCGGGGAGCTCGGGCGTGCCGAGGAAGCAGGCCTCGAGCTGCTCCGCCGCGAGCGGCTCCTCGCCGGTGATGGCCGCGTGGAAGAGCGCCTGGGTCTCGGCGAGCGTCATGACGCGAGCCTCCGCGGGCCGGCCTCGGCCTCGATCACGGCGGCCTCCTCGGCCGCGGCCCGCCGGCTCTGCGCGACGACCTCCTCGAGCGGCGGGATGGCGTCGTCCCACTCGACGAGCGACGGCACGCGGCCGAAGCGGCGCACCGCCTCGCGGTAGAGGGCCCAGACCGCCTCGGGCACCTCGTGGTCGTGCGTGTCGAGGAGGTAGCGGCCGTGGTCGCTGTGGCCGGCGAGGTGGAAGTAGCCGACGCGGCCGGCGGGGACGCCGGCGAGGTACTCGAGCGGGTCGAAGCCGTGGTTGCGCGCGCTCACGTACACGTTGTTCACGTCGAGGAGGAGCCCGCAGCCGGAGCGGCGCGAGAGCTCGGCGAGGAACTCCCACTCGGTCAGCGTGGAGTCCTTGAAGGCGACGTAGGAGGACGGGTTCTCGAGGAGGAGCGGCCGGCCGAGGCGCTCCTGGACCTGCTGGACCCGCGCGGTGACGTGCGCGAGCGACTCCTCGGTGTACGGCAGCGGCAGGAGATCGTGGACGTACTGCCCGCGGTGCGTGCCCCAGCAGAGGTGGTCGGAGACGAGCGCGGGCTCGATGCGGTCGACGAGCGCGGAGAGCTCCGCGAGGTAGCGCTCCGGGATGGGATCGACGGAGCCGATGGCGAGCGAGACGCCGTGCAGGACGACCGGGCACTCGGCGCGGACCTTCTCGAGCACCGCGATGGGCCGGCCGCCGGGGGCCATGAAGTTCTCCGACACGACCTCCACCCAGTCGACGGGCGGGCGCGCGGCCATGAACCGGGGGAAGTGCTGCGTGCGGAGGCCGATGCCGTGACCGAGGGTGGTCTTCATGGTGAACCCCGGGGCCGGGCCGTTCTTCGTTCGTCCTGCGACAAACTCGGGACGAACGGAGGTCACGGACCGGCCCCGGGCTCCGGTGGGGCGTGGACTACATCTTCGCGACGATGACCTTCCCGCCCTTGTCGGTGCACTCCTTCGCGGTCTTCGTCTCGACCCAGCCCTTGCCCTTGCAGGAGTTCTGGGCCTTGCAGGAGTTGTCCGCGCCGGCGCAGGCGCCCTGGCCCTTGCACGCGTTGATGCCGCCGCACTGCACGACCTTCGGGGCGTCCTTCGGCTTCTCGCCCGCCTGGGCGGTGCCCGCGGCGAACATCGAGCAGACGGCGGCGGCGACGGCGGCACCCTTCATGGCTTCACGGAACATGGTGTGTCCTTTCGGTGGAACGGTGGTTGGGGGGGACTGCTGACAGCTTCACTTCGTCCTGGCGAAGAGGGAGAGCTCGACGGTGCCCTTCTCGGCGACGACCTTCGCGAGGGCCTGGACGCGGGCGAGCCAGCCGTCGGTGTACTTCGGGCCGATGCGGTACGCGTCCCGGTCGAAGTCGGCGACGGTCGCGCGGATGCGGATGGTCTTCTTGTCGCCGTAGGCGCCGGGCGGGAACAGCATCGCGGTGCCCTTCACGGTCTCCTTGCCGCCGTCGGCGCGGGCGCGGCCGCAGACGGTGAACGGGATCTGCGCGGTGAACGGCATGGCCTGCTCGGCCTTGAGCGCGCCGACCTTCACGTCCTGGAAGACCGCCTCGAGCTTGCAGTCCTTGGGCTCTGACTTCTTGTTGGTGGCCCACTGGTGGAAGTGGTCGCTCTTCGTGTCGTCGGCGTCGACCTTCACCGAGAGGAGCGGCACCGCGCAGCGGCCGGACGCGAGGCCGGTCTTCTCGTCGTAGGTGACGTCGCAGCCGACGGCGGAGCTGACGGCGTTGATGCGCTCGCCGAGCTGCGCGTCGAAGACGGCGGAGAAGCCGCTGTTGCCGGCGTCCGGGTTGACGGTGAAGGCCTCCGCGCGCGCGGCGGCGGGGAGGGCCAGGGTCAAGGAGAGCGTGAGCGCTGCGGCGACGCGGTTCATTCGGGCGGTCCTCGGGTCCGGGGCGGGGGTCCATCCGCCTCACGGTGAGTGGGACTCGGAGGGCTGCCCGTCGTTACAGGGGCCCGCCACGACGCCCCGTCAGGGCCGCGCGTGGGCGTTTCCGCCGGGACCGGCGTCGGGCTGTAATGGCCCGCGATGCGTCACGTGCCGATCGCGCTCGCCCTGCTCGCCGCCGTCCCCGCCGCCGCTCGCGCGGACGAGGACGGCGCCGCCTC
This sequence comes from Anaeromyxobacter sp., assembly GCA_046351695.1. Lineage (GTDB taxonomy): Bacteria > Myxococcota > Myxococcia > Myxococcales > Anaeromyxobacteraceae > Anaeromyxobacter. The sequence continues at coordinate 168,044 of JAXLYA010000014.1, forward strand.
CGCAGCTGCCTCCGCGGAGCTCCACTGGCTGGACGACTTCGCCCCCGGGCTCGCCCGCGCGCGGGAGTCCGGCCGGCCGGTCGTGGTGGACTTCTGGGCCGACTGGTGCCGCTCGTGCGCCGCCCTGGAGCGCTTCGTGACCGTCCGGCTCGACGGCTCCGAGAAGAGCCCCGCGATGCAGAGCGGGCGTTACGACCTCGCGCGGCCTCCGCGGAAGGCGGGTACGTAGCCTACGGCTCGAGCCCGGCCGCGGGCTGGCGCGTCCGGCCGAGGCCCAGGCGATGCGGGAGCGCGCCGAGCTCGAGCGCGAGCCGGGCGATGACCTTGCGGGCACCCGACGCGGGGCCTGCTGCAGCCACGGCGCCCGCCGGCACCGCGAGGTACGCCGTCGGGACGCGGCCCAGGCCCTCGAAGTCGTGCTCGAGCCGCACCGCCGCCGCGCCCGCGGCGCCGAGGCGGGAGAGCACCGGGTCGGTGACGAGGAGGTAATCGTCGACCGGGACCTCGTTCTTCAGCATGCGGTGCACGAGGATCACGTCGACGCCCGCGACCTCCTCGCTGCGCCAGACCTTGTGCACGACCACCTCGCCGAGGTGTGACACGAACTTGAGCCTGAGCTGCGAGAGCTGGCTGCACGCGTCGCAGCCGCAGGTGTTCCGCGCGACCATCGCGTTCCGGCGCACGACGAAGCGGCGGTGCGCGTCGGCCACGGCGTCGAGGAGCCTGGTGGCGAGCGCCTCCGGATCGCCGCGCGAGCGCAGGAACGCGGCGTCGCCCTCGAGCTTCGCGAGCTGGAAGCCGCGAGCGCCCTCGATCACCGCCTCGAGGAGCTCGCCGACGATGACCGGCGCGTGCGCGGCCGACGTGCGCTGCTCGCGCAGGAAGCGGGTGTAGCCGCCGATGTCGGCGATCAGGAGGAGCGCGGGCTCCACCGAGGGGGCCATGCGGCGAGTCTACCGCGCGAGGCGCAGCCCGCTCATCTGCCAGCGGGCGGCGGGCGGGAAGAAGTTGCGGTAGCTCGCCCGCAGGTGCGTGCGCGGCGACAGGCAGGACCCGCCGCGGAGCACGAGCTGGTTCACCATGAACTTGCCGTTGTACTCGCCGACCGCGCCCGCCGCGGGCCGGAAGCCCGGGTAGGCGACGTAGGGGCTCGCGGTCCACGCCCAGACGCCGCCGAAGAGCGAGGCCTCGGCGCCGGCGCCTGCGGGCGCGAGGGCGCCGTCCTCCACGAACTGGCCGGCCACCGGCTGCGAGGCCGCGGCGGCCTCCCACTCGGCCTCGGTCGGCAGGCGCGCGCCGGCCCAGCGGGCGTAAGCGTCGGCCTCGTAGTAGCTCACGTGGGCGACCGGCGCGGCGGGGTCGACGGGCCAGAGGCCGTGGAGCGTGAACCGGCGCCGCTCGCCGCCGCGGACCTCCCAGTACATGGGCCCGCGCCAGCCCTGGCTCTGCGCCGTGGCGAAGCCGTCGGAGAGCCAGAGCTCCGCGCGGTCGTAGCCGCCGTCGTCGATGAAGGCCTGGAACTCGCCGTTCGTGACCGGCCGCGCGGCGAGCTCGAAGGGCTGGAGGAGCACGTCGTGCGCGGGGCCCTCGTTGTCGAAGGCGAAGCCGTCGCCGGCGCGGTGGCCGATGCGCACGGTGCCGCCCGGGCAGGCGCGCCAGCGGAGCGGCGGCACGGCGGACGGCGCCTGCGGCTCGCGCGGCGCGTAGGCGGGCCGGAGCGGGTTCCGCGAGAACGCGTGCAGGACGTCGGTGAGGAGGAGCTCCTGGTGCTGCTGCTCGTGGTGGAGCCCGAGCTCGACGAGCGCGAGGACCTCGGGCGCCTCGCCCGCGGGCGTGCGCAGGAAGGCCTGGACCTGCTCGTCGACCGCGGCGCGGTACTGGAGCACCTCCGCCACGGCCGGCCGCGTGAGGAGCCCGCGCTCGGGCCGGGGGTGCCGCGGCCCCGCGGCGACGTAGTAGGAGTTGAAGAGCTCGGCCCAGCCCTCGCGGAAGGGCCGGTGCCCGCGCGCGTGCGGGCCGAGCACGAAGGTCTCGAAGAACCAGGTGGTGTGCGCGAGGTGCCACTTCGCGGGGCTCGCGTCGGGCATGGACTGCACGACCATGTCCTCGGGCGAGAGCCCGGCGCAGAGCCGCTGCGTCGCGGCGCGCACCGTCGCGAGGCGCCCGGCCAGCGTGTCGGCGGCCCGCGCTGCGCTCACCGGGCCGCTCCGGGCACGCGCCAGAGCGCGTCGACGAACCAGCGCCGCGCGTCGTGGAAGCGCGCGACCTCCTCGAAGCCGGCGGCGCGCGCGAGCTCGGCCACCTGGGCCTCCGTGTACTTCCAGGAGATCTCGGTGTGGATCGCCTCGCCCTCGCCGAACTCGAAGCGCTCCCCGGCGATGGTCGCCGAGGTTGCCCGCCGCGCCACGAGCCAGCTCTCCATGGCGGGGCGCCGGTGGTCGAAGGTCGCGCGGTGCTCGAACGCGTCGAGGTCGAGGTCGCCCTCGAGCTCGCGGTTCATGCGCGCGAGGAGGTTGAGGTTGAACGCGGCCGTCACGCCCTCGTCGTCGTCGTAGGCGCCGCGCAGCACCGCCTCGTCCTTGAGGAGGTCGAGCCCGATGAGGAGGTGGTCGCCCTTCCGGAGCGATGCGCGCAGGCGGCGCAGGAGCCCGACCGCCTCGTCCCACTCCAGGTTGCCGAGGTTCGACCCGAGGAGGAGCGCGAGCAGGGGGCCCGCGACCGCGCGGCGCGCCCGGCCGAGGCACTCGACGTAGTCGCCGCGCAGCGTCCGCACCGGGAGGTCCGGCCAGACGGCGTGCATGCGCTCGCTCGCCGAGTGGAGCGCGGCCTCGGAGACGTCGACCGGCGCGTAGGTGACGCCGCGCGCGCGGGCGCGGGCCGCCGCGAGCACGAGCTGGGTCTTCTTGCCGTCGCCGGCGCCGAGGTCCACCACCGCCGCGGGCGGAGCCTCGAGGCGCCCCACGATCGCCGCCGCCGACCGCTCCAGGATCTCGGTCTCGACGCGCGTCGGGTAGTAGCCGTCGAGGTGCATGATCCGCTGGAAGAGCCGGCTGCCCCAGGCGTCGTAGAACCAGACCGACGGGAGCGCCCGCGGCGTGCGCGAGAGTCCGCCGAGCACGGCGGCGCGGAAGGCCTCGCGCGAGTGCCCGTCGAGCGGTGCGGCGGGCTGCCGGTCGGAGACAGAGGTGCGGATCGCAGGCTCGGGTCTCTGCATGGGGCCTCGCGGGTCGGGTTCGGCTCACGGCTCGACGGTGACGCCGCGCCAGAAGGCGACGCGGCCCTCGATCTGCGCCGCCGCCCGGGAGGGCGTCGGATAGAACCAGACGGCGTCGCGGTTCACGCGACCATCCACCTGGAGGTCGTAGTAGCTGGCCGTGCCCTTCCATGGGCAGACCGTGTGGGTCTCGCTCGGGCGGAGGAGCTCGCGCCGTACGGAGGCCACCGGAAAGTACAGGTTGCCCTCGACCGTCACCACGTCGTCGCTCTCCGCGATCAGCTGTCCATTCCAGGTTGCACGCGCCATCACGGCTCCTCCGTGAAGTTCTTCACGCCTCGTCTCGGAGGCCGACCGGACCGGGGAGGATCCGGTGGGACCCACCCGGGCCGGGCGGAGTCCCGGCCGTGACCACGTGTGCATGATCGTAGGTCGCCCGAGGGGGCGGGGCGTTACATCCCCGTTCCCTCGCCCGGAGGTGTCATGCGCTCGTTGCTCGTCGCCGCGTCCCTGGTGTTCCTTGCGGCGTGCTCCCGCGGCTCGTCCCCCGGGCTGCCGCCGGCGACCGAACAGGCCCTGCTCGACTCGGCCGCGAGCGACTTCAAGGCGCACGGGCCTCCGGCGCCGCTTCGCTTCCGGGAGGTGCGGACCGGGACCTACGCGTCGCCACAGGGCTCGCGCGAGGTGATGTGCGGCGAGTTCCGCTCCGGCGGCGGCGAGTGGACGCGGTTCGTGACGATCAGGACGGATCCCTACGAGCAGTGGCTCGGCGGGCAGGCGGGGCCCTGGTGCGAGGGCGCGAAGCTCGGGGGAGAGGACCTGGCCGCAAAGCTCGCGGGGAGGGTGGGGGAGTAGGGCATCATCCCCGCTCCCCCGGCCACCGCATGGGCTCAGCAGGCCGCCCGCTCGCCCGGGATGGCGAACGGGATGCGCGCGGTCCCGAGCGCGGCGAACTGCGCGTCGCACTCGGCGGCGAGCGCCTCGTCGCCGGCGGCGCGCGCGACCTTGGCCCGCGCGGCCCACGCGTCGCGCGAGACCGGCGCGAGGCGCGTGACCGAGTCGAGGAGGCGCAGCGCGCCGGCCGTGTCGCCGGTCGCGTCGAGGTGGCGCGCCATGGCGACGTGCGCGGCGACGTCGGCCTCGCCGGCCTCGAGGAGCAGGCCGTAGATGCGCGGCGTGGACGGGTCGCCGGCCTCGCGGTCGGGGTCGTCGAGCGCCGCCCGGAGCTTCCAGGCGATGGTCTCGAACGAGTGCTGCGCGGCCGGGTTGAGCGGGTCCATGGCGATGGACTCTGCGATGACCTTGAACGCCATCTCGGTCTCCTCCGTCATGTCGAGCGCGACGGCGAGGCCCCACGCGAGGTACGCGGAGTCGACGCCGAGCTTGCGCGCGCGGGCGCGCGCGGTGGTGAACGCCTCCTTGGCCTCGGCGTAGCGCCGGTCGTCGAGCAGCCGGCCGGCGTGCTGGGCCTCGGAGTTGAGCTTGCGGAAACGGACGTCGGGGAACGTGCGCATCGGTGCCTCCATCGCGCGGCATTGCCACCCTTCCGGCGGCGTGCCCGCCGGGGGTTGGTGAGGGTCGTGGAGCCGCGGCTCTCGCCTCGTCGTGATGGTGAGAGGAGTCTACCGGGGGGACGGACACGGGCGGCCTTCCCGGCCGTTCGTGGCTCGACGGGCCCACCGCGAACGGTCAGGTCAGATGCCCCAGCTCCGCCTCGATCGCGCTCAGCCCCTCGAGCGCGCCGGCGGGGATCGAGAGGGTCCCCGGAGGCCCGTCGGCCTCGCGCGGGTTGATCCGCACGAGCACGGCGCCGGGCTGCCGCGCGATGCGCTCGGACAGCCGGCGCACGCTCGGGATCGCCTTCCCCGCGCCCATCTCGACGATGACGGTGCGGCGGCCGCGGTGCTGCTCGAGGAACGTCTCGAAGGTCTCGCCCTGCTTCGTCGAACGGTCGGGGATCCAGCCGAAGTCGCCGAACATGAGGATGTTCGGGCGGGCGACGCCGCGGCACCTCGGGCAGCGCGGGACCTCGCGCGACCGCATCGTCGCGAGGTCGACCGTGACCTCCTCGCGGTTCTCCCAGATGGCCTCGGTGCACGGCTCCGCGCACTGGAGGTGGTGGATGGAGCCGTGGACCTCGACGATGCGCGCCGGGTCGAAGCCGGCCTTCTGGAACTGACCGTCGACGTTGGAGGTGAAGACGAACGTCGGCAGCCCACGCGCCTCGGCCCAGCGGCGCAGCAGCGCGAAGCCGGCGTGCGGCACCGTCGCGCGGTAGTCGACGCCCATGCCGGCGCCCGCGCCGACGAGGAGCACCTCGGCCTCGCGGAGCGCGAGGGCGGCGGCGGAGATGGCTGCGGCGGTCGTCGTCACCTGGCGGAGTATCCCGCCGCGGCGGACACGGTGGACGGGAGCGGCGGCTTCCTCAGGCCGTGCGGACCACGAGGCGGCCGAGGTTCTCGGCGAGCTCGACGGCGGCGAGGAGCTCGCGGGTCGGCTCGCGGGTGCGGTCACCGTCGCGGAGCAGGCGGCGCGCCTTCGAGAGCGCGCGGGCGAACTCGAGGTTCCCGAGCGTCCCGCCCTGCTGCGAGGTGAGCTGTGCGTCGAGCGCCCGCATCCGTGCCTTCACCGCGCCGAAGCCGTCGTTCATGCTCCGGTGATACCGCTCCAGGGGCGCGGCGGCGCGGTCATCCGGGGCCCCCAGAGGTGGGCGGAAAGGAGGCGAACGGGCGGTCGCGGTGCTAGATATCGAGCCAGTGACCACGAACCCGGTCGTCTCCTTCCAGGTGGGCGCGCACCAGATCCAGCTGGAGCGCGTCGACAAGCAGCTGTGGAAGGTCACGATCGACGGCCGCCGGTACGCGACGTTCTGCAGCGAGAGCCGGGCCCGCGCGGCCGGCCGCGCCGAGGCGAAGCGCCTGAAGCAGCGCCGCTGACGCGGTTCCGGGCGGCGTTCGTGCACCCGAGCTAACTTGAGGTTATACCTCTCTTACCGGCGCTCTCCGCCGGCATCCCCGCTCCCGTCCGGCGATCCCGCGCCACCCGCGGCTCCCCCTTCGGCCACACGAGGATTTCGTCGGCCGCGTGGCGGCCCGGGAGGCGGCGCGCCCGGGGCTCCGGCCAGAGGAGTGCGGGGATGGAGCTGAAGAGCGGGTTGCTCGTGAAGCACGCGTCGCTGGGGCTCGGGAAGGTCGTCGCGGTCGACAAGGACGCGGTCCACGTGGTCTTCGCGGACGGCGACCCCCGCCAGGCGACGAAGCTGCGCCTGCCGATGGCGCTCTCCTTCTTCACGCCGGCCCCCGCCGCGAACCCCTGGCTCTCCGGCCTGACCGGCTTCGCGCTCGACGAGAAGTCCGGCCGCTACGGCCGCGCCGCGTCCTCGCTCTCCCACCAGGAGGCGGTCGCGCGGTTCACGGCGGAGTTCCCGGAGGCGTTCCGGGATCGCGCGTACCTCGAGGCCGACGGCGCGAAGAGCGACCGCGCGGTGAGGTGGCGGCGCGCGAGCGCCGAGTACGCGGCGGCCTTCGGCGACGGCCGCGGCGAGAAGCTCCTCGAGGCGGGCCAGCTCCGCGCGCTGCTCGAGGGGGCCCGCAAGATCGAGAAGCACCTCAAGGTGCAGGCCCGCGAGTCCGACCGCGAGCCCGTGGACGCGTGGCTCGGCGACCCGGAGCGCGCCACGGCCTACTGGGAGGCGCTGTTCGCGTTCGCGGGCGCCGCGCGCCCGCAGCGCGCGAGGTTCGAGGCGCTCGCGGCCGCGGTCGCCGAGCTCGAGGTCGAGGAGGCCGAGACCGGCTGGCGGCTCGTCACGCTCTTCCCGTTCCTCGCGCGGCCGGACCTGCACGTGCTCGTGCGGCCGCGGTTCGTCCGCGAGGCCGCGCAGCGGCTCGAGCTCGACGTCGCCTACGACGCGGTGCCGAACTGGACCAGCTACGCATCGCTCGTCGCGGCGTCGGCGGCGCTGCTCGAGAAGCTGAAGCCGCTCGGCGCGCGCGACCACGCGGACGTCGAGGTGTTCATGCAGGTCGCGCTCGCGAAGCCGGTGAAGGCGAAGAAGCCGGTCGCCGCGAGGCCGGGCCTGCCCGCGAAGGTGCCCGCCCCGAAGGCGGCCGTGGCGAAGCAGTCCGCGCCGAAGGAGGCGCCGGCGAAGGCGGCCGCGGCGAAGTCGACGGCGAAGCGGAAGGCGGCGGGCGCGGGGAAGCGCGCCCAGCAGGCGACCTGAGTCAGTCCTCGCTGTAGCTCCGGTACACGAACGACTGCACGTCGATGAGGTCTCGGCAGCCGAGCGGATCGATGTCCGCGCGCACGAGCTTCACGAGCTCCTTCAGCTGCACGAAGGTCTCGACCGTGGGCGTCGGCTTGTACATGAGGTCGAGCCCGTAGCGGGTCGCCGCGTCCTGCGTGGGCGTCGGCTTCACGAAGAGGAAGGTCTCGGGCTTCGCGAGGAACGGCAGGACGGTGGTGAGCGTCCAGTTCGCCGCCTTGCCCTTCTTGCTCGGGAGTGCCTCGACGGCCTTCACGTAGTCGGCGAAGGCGCCCTCGGGCGCGTCGGCCTCGAGGAGCGCCTTCAGCGCGCGGAAGTACGCGAGCGTCTTGTCGGAGTCCGCGAAGGCGTCACGGAGGCGCGACTTCTCGATCGGGTGGAGGAGCGTCTCGCTGAGCGCCTCGGCGGAGATCGCGCGCTTCGCGAGCTCCGTCGCGTCGCCCGCGTCGAGGAGCCGCGCGAGCTCGCCCTTGCCGAGCGTCTTCTCGAACTGCTCGTGGGCGGCCCACTTGAAGTCGCGCTCCTCCTTCAGGTAGCGCGCGTCCGTGAAGCCGGCCGGGAAGAGGTTGTTGAAGAACGCGAGCGCCTCCTCGCGGGAGCGCTTCGCCGGCTTCGCCACCTTGGGCTTGGCCTTCGACTTCGACTTCGCCTTCACGGCCGTGCCGCCGGTGGGGCCCGTGTACTTCGACGGGTCGGGCCAGCTCGCGACGTGGCCGACGACGAGCGAGGTGGCCGGCACCGCCACGGGCTTCTTCGCCGGGTGCGCGAAGAAGAGGACGCGGACGAGCTTGCCGTCGCGGCTCATCACGACGCCCTTGCCCCACTCCGGAGCGTGGCGGCTCGTGACGTGGGCACCGACGGGGATGAGGGGCGGCGGCGGGGCGGAAGGAGGGGTGGGGTCGGTCACGGTGCGCACCCTACAGGATGGGGAGGCCCCATGCGAAGGGCGAAGGAGGGATCCCCATCCCCGGCGGAGGCAAGCGGGCGAGCCCCCCGGAAACGCGAAAACCCGGCCGCGAGCGGCCGGGTTCCCGTGTGACGTCGTCGCGAGGTGGTTAGACCGCGCGGACGTTCGCGGCCTGCAGGCCCTTGGGGCCGCGGACCACGTCGAACTCCACCTTCTGGCCCTCGGCGAGGGTGCGGAACCCGTCGGCCTGGATGGCGGTGTGGTGGCAGAAGACGTCCTCACCACCGTCCGTCTGGGTGATGAAGCCGAAGCCCTTCGCGTCGTTGAACCACTTCACGGTACCGGAAGCCATGCTTTGTACGTTCTCTTTTCTCTCTGTGAACGCGGTGCTGAAATTGCCCCGCGCCTTGCTGCTGCCGTCCTGAGCCGGACGGCGACGGAGACCTGTAGTGGATCTGGAGCGGAAGATCCAGTGGGCGATGCAACAATTTCGCGCGAGGGGCCGGGGAGAGGCCGGATACCTCTATCTATGTGGCGCCTGGGCCCCCTGATCCTGCCTACATCTACCCCTTCCGCGCGAGGTGCCGCACGCCCAGCTGCCGGGCGAGCTCGACGAGCACGTCCCGGGCGGCGCCCACCCGCGCCGCCGGCACCTTCCGGAGCGCGGCGCGTACCGCCGCCTCGACCGTCCCCGCGTCGAGCGCGTCGACCTTGCGTGCCGCGGGGCCGAGCGCCAGCAGCACCTGCCGTCCGTCCCCAGGATCCGGCCTGCGCACGAGGATCCGCGCGCGCTCGAGGGGGCGCGCGAGGCGGATGACCGTCGCGGGGTGCAGGTGGAGCGTGGTCGCGAGGCGGCCCGGCGTGGTGGGGCCGAGCTTGCCGAGCACCCGCACGAGGAGCCGCTGCTCGCCGGTGATCCCGTGGCTCCGGAGCATGGCCCTGGAGGTCCGGTTGAGGCCTTGCTCGATGGCCCAGAGGAGGCGGAGGAACTCGAGGACGGGACCGAGGTCGCCTTTGGGCATGCGCGCGCAGCATCGTCCGCGCGGGCGGCGAGTGCAAGCGTTGGCTCAGCCCGCGCCGGTGAGGATGCGCGCGGCGAGCCGGGTCGCGAGGCGGTCCTTGCGGCGGGTGCGGGTGGCGTCGAGCAGCATCTTGCCCGCCCATCGATAGACGTTGAGCTCCGAGACGAGCGTGCGCATGGCGCGCATCCGCTCCTCCTGCTCGGCGGCCGGCATCTCGAGCGCGGCCGCGAACGCGCCCGCGGCGGCCTCGAGGTCGTACGGGTTCACGACGAGCGCCTCGGAGAGCTCGCGGGCCGCGCCGGTGAAGCGGGAGAGGATGAGCACGCCGCGCAGGTCGTCGCGCGCCGCCACGAACTCCTTCGCGACGAGGTTCATGCCGTCGTGGAGGCTGGAGACGTAGCAGACGTCCGCGGCCCGGTACATGCGGAAGATCTCGGGCGGCTCGTGGTGCCGGCGCAGGAGGACGATGGGCGTCCACCCCGGGAGGGCGAAGCGCTGGTTGATGCGGTCCGCGAGCGCCTCGACCCGCTCGTTGAGGGCGCGGTAGCTCTCGATGGTGGTGCGGCTGGGGGCCGCGAACTGTACGAAGGTGAAGCGCCCCCGGTAGCCGGGGAAGCGCTCGAGCAGGCGCTCCACGGCGAGGAAGCGCTCCTCGATTCCCTTCGTGTAGTCGAGGCGGTCGACCCCGACCCCGAGCAGGACGTCCGGGGCGAGGCCCAGCTCCTCGCGCACGGCGGCGCGGCAGCGCTCGACCGGCGGCGCCTGCAGCGCCCAGGCGTTGGGCCAGTCGATCGAGATGGGGTAGTCGCGGACGAGCGTCTCCCGTCCGCCGAGGACGACCGACTGCCGCTCCCGATCGATGCGCGACTCGAGGAAGCGATCCACCGAGTCGAGGAAGTTGTTGCAGTGCGCGCGGGTGTGGAACCCGAGGATCGAGCTGCCCAGCAGGCCGTCGAGGACCTCCCGCTCCCAGGGGCAGATCCCGAAGCGCTCGGCGTTGGGCCAGGGGATGTGCCAGAAGGTGAGGATCGTCGCCCGGGGCAGCAGCTCGCGCAGGTACCGCGGCAGGAGCGCGAAGTGGTAGTCCTGCACGAGCACGATCGGGTCCGGCCCGTGGGCCTCCTCCGCGACCGCCTGCGCGAACTTCCGGTTGACGCGCTGGTACTGCTCCCAGTCCTCCGAGCGGAACTCCGGCCGCGCGTGCGCGATGTGGCACAGGGGCCACAGCCCCTCGTTGGAGAGGCCGTAGTAGTAGCCCTTCTCCTCCTCGGAGCTCAGCCAGACCCGCCTGAGGTCGTAGGCGCCGGCGCCGGGCGGCACCCGCACGTGGTCCCGCGCGTCGACGACCTCGCGATCGGCGGAGCCGCTGCCGTGCGCGACCCAGGTGCCCGAGCACGCCCGCATGATCGGCTCGACGGCCGTGACGAGGCCCGAGGCCGGGTGCAGCACCCGCAGCTGCCCATCCGGACCACGGTCGTGGATGTAGGGCTCGCGGTTCGCGACGACGATGATCCCCTCGCCGCCGAGGTCGCGGCGGAGCACCTGCTTCAGCCGGGAGGGCGTCCAGGCGACGTCGGACCGCGCCTGCTCCACCGCGAGCGTGGTCACGAGCTCACGGACGTCGGCGAGCAGCGGCCGCAGGTGCCGGGGCGGCGCGGGCGGGTTCGCGTCGAGCGACTCCAGGAAGGGTGACACGAGCAGCCGGCGGAGCTGCGAGGTCCACGAGAGCCACGAGAAGCGCGCGAGGAACGCCGCGGCGACCGCGCCGAGGAGGCCGACCAGGGCGAAGGCGCCGAAGGTGTAGCGCCGGGTGGTCTCGGCCCGGCGTTCGACGAAGCCCATGTCGTGCACGAGCACGACCACGCGCCCGGACGCGGGGCCCACGGGGAGCACGCTGACGTGGAGGGCGCCGGCCTCCGCGTCGAAGGTCCGGTCCCAGCCGGCCTCCCCGGCCGCCAGGGCCTCCGCCGGCAGCGTCCCGCACGCGCCGACCGCCGGGAGCGTGGCCGTCGTCGTGAAGGTCGCGCCGGACCGATCGCACAGGGCGGCCCCCATGAGGCGCTCGTCGCGCACGAGCGCCCCGAGCACCCGCCGGGCGTCGTCCGGATCCGCCCCGGCGAGCGCGGCGTCGGCGGCCGCGACCGCGAGCCGGGAGCGCATGGAGAGATCGCGCTCCGCCCAGCGCCAGGCCTGGCGGTTGTAGGCGACGGACGCACCCCACGCGACGAGCGCCAGGGCGAGCGCCAGGAGGGCGATGAATTTCGTGGTGGACCGCACGCGCTACTCCCCTCCTCCGTACGGCGGTAGATCCGCTCCGACGAGGATCGCGAGCAGGCGGTCCAGCTCGGCTTGCGAGTCGAGGTAGTAGCTCGCCGCGGAGCCGAGCTCCCGGCCGACCCGCACGGACACGTCGACGCAGGGCGCCTCGAAGGCGTCCTCGTCGGTGAGGTCGTCGCCCACGAAGAGCACCCGGTCGCGGTCCAGGTCCGACGCGAGCTTCTCGAGCGCGCGCCCTTTGTGGGGGAGCTCGGCGGGGACGATGTTCACGACCGAGATGCCGCCCGTGACCCGCGCGTCCGGGAACGCGCGCGCCGCGGAGGTGATCCGTTCGCGCGCGCGGCCCCGGTCGTGGGCGTCGCGGTAGTGCACGGCGAGGCTGAGCCCCTTGTCCTCCACCTCGACGCCCCGGGTCCGCGCGAAGACCGAGCGCAGCGTCCTTGCCCAGGCGGCGACCCGGCCGCGGAGCTCGGCGTCGACCGGTCCGGCCTCCGCCTCCGCGCCGTGATTGCCGAGCACGGTGACGCCCTGGATGCCCGCGAGCCGCGGGGCGAGGTCGGCCCGCGAGCGCCCGGAGATGACGGCGACGGTGTGCCGCTGGGCGGCCTGCCTCAGGAGCCAGCGCGTGGTCGTCGCGAGCCGCGCCTCCTCCCGCCGCGGGACGAGGGGCGCGAGGGTCCCGTCGAAGTCGAAGGCGAGGAGTGGCCGCCCGGTCCTGAACCGGGAGAGCGCCGCGAGGCCGGAGCTGGAGAAGATGCCGATCACCGGGTCACCGAGGAGACCTTACCGCGGAGGTCGTTGCACCAGCAATGACAGGATCCGAGCCTGTCGAGGTGGGGACGCCGGGGAGCACGTTCACGCCTCGGTTCTCGAGGTGGAGAGCAGCAGCGCGCTCCCGAGCAGCCCCGCGACGAGCGAGCCCGCCAGGATCCCGAGCCGGGCCTCGTCGAGCAGCCGGGGCGCGCCCGGGAACGCGAGCCCCGCGATGAAGAGCGCCACCGTGAAGCCGATCCCGCCGATGGCGGCCACGCCGAGCAGCTTCGGCACCGAGGCGCCGCCGGGCATCGCCGCGAGCCGCAGCCGCACCGCGGCGAGCGTGAACGCGGAGATCCCCAGGAACTTGCCCAGCACGAGCGCCACCGCCGTGCCGAGCACCACCGGGCTCGCGAGCGCCTCGGCGCCGAGCCCGCCCACGTCCACGCCGGAGCTCGCGAGCGCGAACGCGGGCATGATGCCGAACGCCACCCACGGGTGGAGCGCGTGCACGAACCGGCCGAGCGGCGACTCGAGCTCCTCGAGCTTCTGCTCGATCGCCAGCAGCGCCTCGCCGCCGCGGCCCTCGTCGCTGCGCTCCTCCGCGAGCGTCGCCGCGTGGGTGGCGAGCTCCTCGAGCGTCTCCTCCGGCGGGCGCCGGGTGCGCGCCGGGACGGCGAGGCCGGTGACGACGCCCGCGATGCTCGGGTGGACGCCCCCGTGGTGGAGCGCGTACCAGAGCGCCGCCAGGAGCCCGGCGTAGACGAGCGGGTGGCCGACCTGGGTCCTGCCCGCGACCGCGAGCAGGACCGCGACGCCCGCGCCCGCGAGGAGCCAGCCCGCGTGCACGCCGCTCCCGTAGAAGACCGCGATGACGATGATGCCGCCGATGTCGTCGAAGATGGCGAGGGCGGTGAGGAAGACGGTGAGCGCGTGGGGGACGCGCGCGCGCAGGAGGGTGAGGACCCCGATGCAGAAGGCGATGTCCGTCGCCATCGGGATGCCCCAGCCCGGCCGGCCGGGCCCGCCGTGGTTGAAGGCGGCATACAGGGCGGCCGGGACGAGCATGCCCCCGAGCGCCGCCACCGCCGGGAGCGCGGCCTGGGCGGGGTTCCGGAGCTCGCCGAGGACGAGCTCCCGCTTGATCTCCATGCCGACGAGCAGGAAGAACAGCGTCATGAGGCCGTCATCGATGGCCTGCCGGAGCGTGAAGGACGCCGTCCAGGGGCCGAGCCCCACGGTGAGCGGGAGCGAGCGGAAGGCCTCGTAGCTCGCCGCGCCGCCGAGGTTCACCCACAGGAGCGCGGCGGCGGCGGCCCCGAAGAGGACGAGGCCGCTCGCGGCCTCGAGCGCGAAGAACGCCCGGATCGGGGCGATGACGGCGCCGAAGATGGGGCTGCGGACGGGCTCGGGGACGGGCCGATGCACGGGGCTCCACACGCCCTCGAGGGGCGATGGAGCAGCGGCCCGACTGCTCCGGATCCTGCGGCGGGAGACGCCGCACCCGATGCGAGAAGTAAGGGAAGGGTGGCCCGTCTGTCAACGGGAGCGACGAGGCCCCGGCTCAGCGGGGCCGCGGCGGCCGGCGCTCGAGCAGCGTGCCCGCGATGACCTCGCGGGTGACGACTCCGGTCACCCGGCCGTCGTCGCCGACGACCGCGAGTGCGGGCGCGCGCGCCTCGACGATCGCCGAGGCGAGCTCCGAGAGCGGAACGTCGGGGCCCACCTGGGGCAACCCGGCAGCGTGGTCCTCCGGTCCGACGCTCCGCGCGAGCTCGCGCGCGAGCGGCTCGACGGCGGCGGTCGCCGAGTCGTCGAGCCTCACGGCGGCTCCGTGCGGGAGGACGATCCCGTCCTGCGCGAGGAGCGCGTCGTAGATGGGGGTCGGGCGATGGCGGCGCGCCAGCACGAAGGAGGTCACGTTCGCGAGCATGAGCGGCAGGATGAGGCCATAGGCGCCGGTCATCTCGAAGATGATGAGCACGGAGGTGATGGGCGCGCGGATGACGCCCGCGAACACCGCGCCCATCCCGACGAGGGCGAACGCCCCGAGCTGCCGCGGCTCGTGCCCGAGGACACCGACGTCGAGGTGCCCGACCGCTCCGCCGAGCATCGCGCCCACGAAGAGCGCCGGCATGAAGATGCCGCCCGCGCCGCCGCTCGAGTACGAGAAGAGGGTCGCGGCGAGCTTCGCGCCGCAGAGCGCGAGGAGCGCGCCGAGCGCGAGCTTGCCCTCGAGCGCGAGGCCGAGCGTCTCGTAGCCTCCGCCGTTCACCCCGGTGACGCCGAGTCCTGCGAGGACCGCCGCGCCGAGCACGCCGGTGACGAGCCCCCCCACCCCGGGCTGCGCCCAGGCCGGCACGCGACGGAGCCCCCGGAACCAGCTCCTCAGGCCGAGGAGCCCATCGGTGAAGATGATCGAGACGGCGGCGGCGGCCACGCCGAGGAGCGCGTAGAGCACGAGCGAGGACGCGTGGTCGAGCCCCAGCCCGACCGGCGCCTCGATCACCGGGTGGACACCGAGCACGCTCCGCTCGATGACCGACGCGAGCGCGGCCGCCACGACCACGCCCGACAGCACCGAGTGGTCGAGGGTGCCCACGATCTCCTCGATGGTGAAGGTGACCGCCGCGATGGGCGCGTTGAACGCGGCCGCGATGCCGGCGGAGGCCGCCACGGGGACGAGCCGGCGCAGGTTCCGCTCCGGGAGGGCCGTGAGGCGCGCGATGAGCGTGGTGGCGCCGGCGCAGATCTGGACGGTGGGACCCTCGCGGCCGAGGGAGGCACCCGACCCGATCTGCAGCGTGCCGATGAGGAACTTGCCGAGGGCGTCGCGGAACGGGACCCGCCCGTCGCCGAGCGCGTAGGCGCGCTTCACCTGCGGGATGCCCGAGCCCCGGGCGCCGGGGACGACCCAGACCAGCAGGACCCCGGCGCGAGGCCGCCGATCGCCGGGGAGAGCGCGAGGAGCAGGAGGCCCTGCCACCCGCCGGCGGCGATCGCGCGGCCGACGAGCTGGGCCTCGGCGAGCTGGATCGCGAGGTGGAAGGCGACCGCCACGAGGCCGCAGACGAGGCCGACGATGACCGTGACGACGAAGAGGTGCTGGTGCTCCTCCGGGACCACCCGGGCGAGCCAGGACAGGAGCTGGCCGCGGAGGCGCAGCAGCAGCCCCTCGAGGCCCCCGGGGGGCGGAGCCGGTGCCTGGCTCGGCTGCGATGCCTGGTTCACGGGGACTGCTTCCCACGATGCCGGGCGGCGGGCAAGCGCTGGCGACGATGCTTGCAGGTGCAACGTCCGCCGGTAGCCGGGCCGCGGGGCCAATGGGCGAGCCCCGGATGTCCGCGGGATCGGACGGGATCTCGGGAGGGTCGCGGGGCGGGTTTGCGCCTGGCCTCGCGGCCGTGCGAACTTCCTGGGCCGCCGCATGAGCACAGCGCCGACCACCGAGGCGCGCGTCGCCCCCTTCGGGACCTCCGCGACCGGCAGGGTCGTGGTGGCGGTTCAAGGACGTGCAGGCCCCGCCGTCGCGGCCGCCCGGGAGGTCGAGGACCGGCTCCGGGGCAGGTTCGGCGCCTGGGAGCCCGTGGTCCTCGTCACGGCCGCCGCCGGAGGCGCGGTGACGCTGCGGTCCCCGGGCGAGCACGGCGACGCGGCCCCGCGCGGCGACGACCCCCTGGCGCGCTCCGCGAGCGAGGGCGCGGTGCCCGCTCACGCGAGCGCGCTCGGCCCGCTCCTCCGCGCGGCCAGCGATCAGGACGCGCGCGCCGTGGCGATCGTCGCCGCGGAGCCCCATGACCACGCGGTGGACTGGCTGGGACGGCTCCTCGCCCCGATCATCGAGGACGGGTACGACTTCGTCTGCCCCGCCTACGCCCGCCACCGCACGGAAGGAGCGATCAACACCGGGATCGTCTCGCCGCTGTTCCGGACGCTCTA
>JAXLYA010000015.1:0-138809 GCA_046351695.1 Anaeromyxobacter sp.
CGCGCTCGGGAGCTCGAGCTCCTGCGGGCGCGGCACCCAGGCCTTCCACGCGGCGAGGATGTCCTCGCGCGTCGGCTTCTTCTCGAACTCGACGAACGCGGCGGCCATGTGGCCGTCGGACGCGGGGACGCGGATGCACTGCGCCGAGATCACCGGCGCGGTGGCCTTCTCGATCGCGCTCGCGCCGAGCTTGCCCCAGATCTTGAGCGGCTCGTTCTCGCTCTTCTCCTCCTCGCCCTTGATGAATGGAATGAGGTTGTCCTGCATCTCGGGCCAGGTCTCGAAGGTCTTCCCGGCGCCGGAGATCGCCTGGTAGGTGCAGACCGCGACGCGCCGGGGCCCGAAGCCCATGAGCGGGTGGAGCGCGGGGACGTAGCTCTGGAGCGAGCAGTTCGGCTTCACGGCGACGAAGCCGCGCTTCGAGCCGAGGCGGCGGCGCTGGGCCTCGATGACCTTCGCGTGCTCCCAGTTGATCTCGGGGATCATCATCGGCACGTCGGGCGTGCCGCGGTGGGCCGAGTTGTTGGAGACGAGCGGGGTCTCGTGGCGCGCGTAGGCCTCCTCGAGCTTCGCCGTCTCCTCCTTCGACATGTCGACGGCGCAGAAGACGAAGTCGACCTCGGCCGAGATGGCCTCGACGTCTGCAGCATTCCTCACCACGAGGCCGGCGATCGCCGGCGGCATCGGCGCCGCGAGCGCCCAGCGACCGCGCACTGCCTCGGCGTAGGGCTTGCCGGCCGAGGAGGGGCTCGCCGCGACGAGCGTCACCTCGAACCAGGGGTGCTTCTCGAGCAGCGTGAGGAACCGCTGCCCGACCATGCCCGTCGCGCCCAGCACTCCGACCTTGAGCTTCCGCTGCGGTGCCATCCGTCCATCCTCGCGAGAAAAGGGCCGCAGGATACCACCCCTGCTGGGTATCCGCCAAAGCGGACGAGCCCGCCACGGCTCCATCCGGGCTGGAATGCGACCGCCAGGCGCGGGGTTTCACTTGGGCATGGCCGCCGCACCGCAACGCGTCCGCCTGATCGTACGACCCGGCACCTCTCCCCAGCGTGTGCGGGTGCTCGCAGGCTGGTTGCGCGCCCTGGTGCCCGCGGCCATGCTCGTCATCTCCGTACCCGGCGCCCTGGGCGACGCGGACGGCGACGACGTGCCGGACACGATCTCGGTGGACGCGGACGCGGTGCCGTCGGGACCCCTGTCGCTCGCGTCGGCCCTCACCCGCGGGAAGCGGTAGGACCGCCCCCTCGTCTCCGAGCCGCTGCGCGGCCCTACGCTCGGGGTGAACGGACCTGGTCAGGCCGCCCGGTCAGTAGAACACCTCGTCGAGGCACAGCCCCTGGGGCGGCGCGGTGCGGCCGGCCTTCGTGCGGTCCCTCGAGGCGAGCACCTCGGCGACCCACTCCGGCTCCCGGCGGCCCTGGCCGACCTCGACGAGCGTGCCGACGAAGTTCCGGATCATGTGCTTCACGAAGGCGGTCGCCTCCACGAAGATCTGGATCTGCCCGCCCGCGAGCTCGACGAGCTCGAGCCGCCGCACGTCGCGGACGGCGTGCTCGGAGGCGCAGTCGGCGGCCTGGAACGCGGCGAAGTCGTGGTGGCCGACGAGGTGCACCGCGCCCGCGCGCATCCCGGCGACGTCGAGCCTTCCGAAGAGCTGCCACGCGCGCTGACGGGTGAGCGGTGCGCGCGTCTCGAGGTGCTCGATGGTGTAGACGTACCGCTTCCCGAGCGCGCTCCGGCGCGCGTCGAAGCCGTCGGGCTCGATGCTCGCGGCGCGCACCGCGACGTCGTCGGGCAACAGCGCGTTCATGCCCTTCACGTACGCGGTGAGGGGGAGCGGCCGCTCCTCCGGGAACGACACCACCTGCCCGC
This sequence comes from Anaeromyxobacter sp., assembly GCA_046351695.1. Taxonomy (GTDB): domain Bacteria; phylum Myxococcota; class Myxococcia; order Myxococcales; family Anaeromyxobacteraceae; genus Anaeromyxobacter. The sequence continues at coordinate 1,876 of JAXLYA010000015.1, forward strand.
GCGCGTGAACGCCGGCGTCGGTGCGGCCGGCGGCCGTGACACGGCCCTCGACCTTCCGGAGCGCCGCGAGCGCGCGCTCGAGCTCGGCCTGGATGGACGGGCCGTTCGGCTGGACCTGCCAGCCCACGTAGCGCGTCCCGTCGTACTCCACGATGAGCTTCACGACCGGCACGGGCGGACGCTACCACCGGGGCGCTCCCTCTGGCACGCGCCGCCGGTAGGATGCGGGCCGGAACCTCTCCATGCCTTCGGTCCAGCCGCCGCCGCCCGACGATCGCCTCGCCCGGCTCGGCCCGGCCGTACTCGCGGGCGCGACCTTCCTCCTTCACGCCGCCGCCTGGGATCGCTACGGCGTCTTCCGCGACGAGCTCTACTTCATCGCGTGCGGGCTCCGGCCGTCCTGGGGCTACCTCGACCAGCCGCCGGGCATCGCCCTCGTGGCCGGGCTCGCGCACGCGCTCTTCGGGAACTGGGTCCCCGGGCTGCGGCTCCCGGCCTGGCTCGCCGCGGCCGGGATCGTCTGGCTCGCCGGGCGGCTCGCGCTCCGGCTCGGCGGCGACGGACGCGCGGCTGCGCTGGCGTCACTCGCCGTGATGTGCGCGCCGCTCCTGCGCGGCCTCGGCCATCTCCTCACGATGAACGTCTTCGAGGGGCTGCTCGTCCTCGCGCTCGCGAACCTGCTCGTGGACCTCGCGCGGAGCGAGGCGTCGCCGCGCGCGTGGGTCGGCGCCGGCGCCCTCGCGGCCGGCGCGGTGCTCATGAAGTACAGCTCCGCGATGCTGATCCTGGCCCTCCTCGCTGGCATGGTCGCGACGCCCGCGCGCGCGGCGCTCCGGACGCGCTGGGTCCTCGCCGGCGCCGCGCTCGGGCTCGCGCTCGTCCTGCCGAACGTGCTCTGGCAGGCGTCGCAGGGCTATCCGTTCCTCGAGCTCGTCCGGAACGGCCAGCTCGTGAAGAACGCGCCGTTCTCGCTCGGCGGGTTCCTCGGCTCCCTCGCGCTCGACGGGGGTCCGTGGAACGCGCTCGTCGCGCTCGCGGGCCTCGCCTGGCTGCTCTCGCGGGCGGCAGGCCCGGCGCACTTCCTCGGGTTCGGCGCCCTCCTCTACCTCCTCGCGCTCCTCGCGACGAAGGGTAAGGCCTACTACTTCGGCATCGCGCTCCCGGTGCTGCTCGCGGCGGGCGCCGTCGCCCTCTCCCGCGTCCTCGAGGCTCGCCCCCGGCTCATCGTCGCGTCCGGCGCGCTCATCGCGACCCAGCTCGCCGCCGCACCGCTCGCGATTCCTCTCCTCCCCGAGGCAACGTTCGTCGCCTACCAGGCGGCCCTCGGGATGAAGCCCGCCGCGCTCGAGCGCGACCGGCAGGGCGAGCTTCCCCAGGTGTACGCCGACATGCACGGCTGGCAGGCGCTCGCGGACGCGGTCGCCCGCGTCGCCGGCACCCTGCCCGAGGCCGAGCGCGCCACCGCGGTCGTCTTCGGCGAGAACTACGGCCAGGCCGCGGCGGTCGACCTGCTCGCGCCGCCCGGCACGCCGCCCGCGGTCTCCGGGCACAACCACTACTGGCTCTGGGGCGTCCCGGCGGGCCGTGGCGATCCCGCGATCGTGATCGGCGAGGAGGACGAGAACTGCGGCCACGCCTTCCGCGAGGTCGTGAAGGTCCTCACGCTGCCGCACGACCCCTGGGTCCGGCCGGCCGAGGACGCGAAGTCCCTCTGGATCTGCCGCGGCGCGACGCAGCCGCTCGGCGCGCTCTGGCCCCGGCTCCGGCACGTGGACTGAGCCGCTCCACGCGCCCCGCGGCGCCGAGCGATCCCGATCGAACCTTCGTTGACCGGGCGCCTCCGGCCGCGCTATATGCCTTCAACTTTCCTTGAAGGATCTCTCCACCGTGAAGGATCAGGCCGTCCTCTCCCAGCTCGAAGAGAGCGCCCTGCGCGGCGTGCGCCCCGAGCGCGCGCAGGCAGCGCTCGCGGACGTGCCGAACCTCATGGAGACGCTCTCCTCCCTCGAGTCCGAGCTCACCCGCGCCACCGAGGACGCGGAGGCGAAGCTGCAGGCCGCCGCGCGCCACCTCGTCTCCGCGGGCGGCAAGCGAATCCGCCCGATGGTGACGCTGCTCTCCTGCGGCGCGTGCGGCGGCGAGATGTCGACCGCCGTTCCGTACGCCGTCGCGGCCGAGCTCACCCACTCGGCGACGCTGCTCCACGACGACGTCATCGATGACGGCCCGGTCCGCCGCGGCCAGCCCGCCTCGCGCGTCATCTGGGGCAACGCCGTCTCGGTGCTCTCCGGCGACTGGCTCCTCACCCGGGCGCTCGAGGTGGTGTCGCGCGAGCCCGGCCGCCCCGCCGCGCTCCCCGCCCTGCTCGCCACGATGCGCCGGCTCGTCGAGGGCGAGGTGCTGCAGCTCTCGCTCCGCGGCACGTTCGCCGCGAGCGAGAAGGACTACCTCGACGTCGTCATCGGCAAGACCGCCTCGCTCTTCGGCTGGGCGGCCGCCGCGGGCGCCTGGGCCGCCGGCAAGAACGGCGCGCTCCCCGACGCGCTCTCGCGCTTCGGCGAGGGCATCGGCATCGCGTTCCAGCTCGTCGACGACGCGCTCGACTACGCGGCCGACCCGGCGCTGCTCGGGAAGCGCCTCGGCACCGACCTCATCGAGGGCAAGGCCACCCTGCCCCTCATCCGCGCTTGCGAGGCCGAGCCCCGGCTGCGCGAGCGGCTCGCCGCGCTCGTCGAGGGCAAGGAGCAGGGCGACGCGGTCGCGGCCGATGTCATCGGCGTCGTGAAGAAGGTCGGCGGCGTCGAGGCTGCGCGCGCGATGGCCCGCGAGCACACGAACCGCGCGATGGCCGCGCTCGACGAGGTCCCGGACGGCGTGCACCGCCGGGCGCTCCGCGAGGCCGCGGGTCACCTCACCGAGCGGGCGTTCTAGTCGCCCCTCAGCGTGTAGTCGACGGTGATCGACTGCGGCACGTTGCTTCCGTTGAACACCACGATGTTCGCGCCCTCGGCTGTCACGGCCGAGGCGTAGGCGGGGAAGAACCCCTCGGAGCTGGCCGAGAACCCGGTCGCGCTCGCGCTAACCCAAGGGGAGGCGATCGTCTCAGGCCAGCTCACCGTGGTCGAGCACGCCTCGTTCGCCCTCGGGCACTCGATCACGGCGCTTCCGTTGTACTCGCGCGACCACCCCGTTCGCCGGCCGTCGGTCGCGTCCCGGATGCGGGTGCCCCTCCCGTTGTTGCGTATCCGGTTCGTACCCACGTAGCTCGTGGCCGCCACGACCTCGTCGTAGATGCCGTCGACGTCCGTTCCCTGTGCGTCGACGTCGTTGTCGTGCACGGACGGCCCTGCGAGCGGCGTGGGGCTTCCGGTTCGCCTGAGCCCCAGCACCGTCCTCGAGGCGCTCGCCCGTATGGTGTTTGCCGTGATCAGGGTCCCATCGCCGTTCAGATCTTTGATGACGTCCGTCCCCAGGAACCGCCCCTGTATGCGACAGCCCACGACCCGGTTGGCCGTGGGGAGCGGCTGGCCGGGCACCCCCGAGCCCTCCAGCACGATTGCGTACTCGGCCCTCCCGCCTCCATCCATCTCCACGCTGATCTCGTTGTTCCTGGCGTTCGCGAGTACGTAGACGCCCACGGATTGCCCTGGAGCCTGGCCCGGCGGCACGAAGACGCCGCTGATCTTTCCACGGACGACGTTGTCCCGGGTGGGCGGCTGGTCGGGCGTCGAGTAGAGCTGGACCGCGGCGTTGCCGCACCCCTCCACCAGCAGGTTGATCTCGTTCTGGCTCGCCCCCGCCGACAGGTAGAGCGCGTGGCGCGCGACGCGGCGGGCGGTCACCTCCAGCTGGAATCCTTTGGCGGGCGAGAGGAGGACTCCGTAACCCTCGCTGACCCCGACGTTTCCGACGATGTCTTCGGCCAGGATCTTGCCCCGCCAGCGAGCGGGCATGCTCTCGAGCAGCGGCTGGGCCTGGACCCCGATCGTGAGGTGGTCGACCGTCACGTCCAGCACCACGTCCGAGGCACCGTCGGACGCGGGGTAGATCCCCCGTTCCGTGAGCCCTCGTGTCCCGGTCCCCGTGATGCGGACCCCCGTCAGGCGAGCGCCAGAGTCGACGAGTATGACGTTCATCCCCGGCGTTCCGGCGATGAACCTCGCGTTACGGACCACGGAGCCCGGGAGCAGCCGGACCGATCGTAAGACGCGGTAACTGCGGTTCCCCCCCTCCACGGGAAGGTTCCGCCTCGCAGCTTCGGCCAGCGCCGCGCTCCATGCGTCCGTGTCGTCGCGCATTCCGTCGGCCGCCGCACCGAACTCCAGAACATCGAGCCCCCCGACGAACGGCGATTCGATCTGGCGCGTCACGCCGAGACGACCGGGGACGCCTGCGGGAACCCGCGAGACCTTCCCGGGCGAAGGGCGGCTCTGGGCCTCCGGCCGGCCCGACGGGAGTGCTGACAGGGCAAGGAGCAGGAGGGTCGCGATGCTCATCGAAGCAACAGAGGGTAACGTCCGCGGGTGCGGGTGGGCAGGCCGCATGGGCTCGAATGCGGGGGCATACCCAAGAACCGCTAGCGCCCGCCGGGAATCCGCTACGGCGCGGCGGGGCCGGGCACCGCCGTCGCCGGGTACGTAACCGTCACGCTCGCCTGCAGCCCCGGCAGGTTCAGCCGCATGAAGTCCCGGTTCGTTCGCTTCGTCCTCGCGACCGAGAGGCCCAGCTCCGCGCCCCCGGCGAGCCACACCGCGCGCGCGCCCGTGACGAGCTCGACGTCGTGGGACGGGAAGAACGGCTCGGTGGGCTCGTCCACCGCCCAGTAGTACTCGTCGTTCCGCCGGATCCGCTCCACGAACGCCCCGAGGCGGCCCCACCGCTCGAACACGTCGACGCCGACGTATTGCGCGTCACCCCCGGGACCGATGGAGGCGCCGAGCATCTGCCCGTCGTTCGTGTAGCCGAGGTCGTTGATGTGCGTGTACCAGACCGGGATGCGGCGGCGGTTCGCGAGCGGGCGTTGCTCCTGGAGGTGCGTGAGCTCCGCCTGGAGCCTGATCCAGCGCGGGCCGTCCGCCCAGAGCTTCTCGAGACCGAGCACGTACGCCTGGGTGTGGTCGGGTTCGTTGACGTAGTTCCCGAGGTTCCACTCCGCGTCGTCCCGTCCCCACTCCGCGTGGAGGCGCAGCCCGCTCTCCGGGAAGGCCCAGCGGAAGAAGAGCGAGGCGAGCTGGTTGTCGAGCTGGTTGTTGAGCTGGGACACGCCCTGTGAGACCGGCAGGAGCTTGTGGACCGTGAAGTCGCCCCAGCGCTGGACGAACACGCGCTGGGCGCCGACCGTCAGCCCCGGCACCCAGCGCGGCGTGTAGTCGAGGACGAGCCCCGACAGGAACCCCGCCCCGCGCTGGTCGAAGTAACGGGTCCGCGCGAGCCGGCCCCAGAACAGGAACACCTCCGCCTTGCCGATCCAGACGTCCACCGGCCTCGACGTGCCCACGAACGCGTGCGGGAACCCCGGGCCCGCGTTGGTCATGAGCAAGGAGTTCCGGATGCCCGGCCCGAACCAGAGGTTCTCCGTCGAGACGCCGGCCCCCACGTTCCAGGCGTCGACGCGCAGGTAGCTCTGGCCGAGCGTCGCCTTCCCGAAGGGCTCGTCGCCGTAGCGGACCGGGAAGTCGATGAGATCGCCGTAGTATGGGTTCTGCCAGCGCAAGTCGCCCGGAAGGCCGTTGTCCCGGAGGTAGAACCCCCGGTTCTGGGAGGCCGCTACTTCCGGCACGATCGCCGCCGAGACCGCACCCCACCGCAGCCTGAGCCCGCCCGAGACCATCCCGGACACCCCACGGCCCTGCCAGACCAGGCCGTCGTTCCCGCTCGCGGGGTACTTCGAGTTCTCGTACGCAGCGAGGCGCAGCGGGACCACGCCGAGCTCGACCGGCCCCAGGCTCACCGCCGGCGCCGCTCGGAGCGCCCACGGCAGCGCCGCCCCCGCGCACGTGGCCGCCGCGCGCGCGCCTGCCCGCCGGATGACCCCGGGCTCCGCCGGCGCGGCGCCGACGAGCTCGGCGGTGCGGAGGAGCTCGACCACCGGAGTGTCGAGCCCGTCGATCGCGACCTCCGGGCCCGGCTCGCAGGGCCCGGCCGCCCGCGCGGCGACGGAGGTGAGCGCGAGGGCGGCCACGGCGAAGAACCCGCGAACGGACATGGCCCGCACTCTACCTCACGCCGCGTCATTCCCCGCCGTCACCCATCCCGGGCCCGGTTCACGCCTGGGCGGATGCTACGCTGGGTGCATGCGCCTCCCTGCCCTCCTCGCGGCCGCGGCCCTGACCGCCTCCGCCTGCGCCGGCCGCTCCGCGGGTCCGCACCTCGACCGCGAGGCGCCCGTGCAGGGCGCGCCCTACCGCGGCCACTTCGTCACGCTGCCCAGCGGCCTGCGCGTGGTCACGTACGAGGTGGCCGACGCGCCGTCCATCTCGATCTCGGTCTCCTACGGGCTCGCCGGCATCCCGACGCCCGAGGGCAAGGCCGGGCTCGCGCAGGTCGCGCGCTCCGCCGCGAACCGGGGCGGCCTGGTCCGCGGCGGCTTCCGGGCGATGGAGCGGCTCTTCGCCGCGGGCGCGTTCTTCTCCACCTGGGTCGACGCGGACGAGCTCAGGTTCGACGCGCGCCTGCGCCCGGGGCGCCTCGCCGACGTGCTCGCCGTCGAGGCCGACCGCCTGCGCGATCCGGTGGCGGGCCTCGACGAGCACGAGATCGCGGATCTCCGCGAGCAGCTCGCCGCCAGCCTCGAGCGCGACGTCGACGGCCGGGCCGACCGCCAGGCGAGGCTGGCCGCGCGCGTGCTGCCTGGCACGGTCTACGCGATGCCCGCGCCCACCCCGGAGTCCGTGCGCGCGATCACCGTCGAGGACGTGCGCGCCTTCCTGTCGGCGGCGATCCGGGCCGAGCGCGCGGTGGTCGTCGCGATCGGCCCCGGGAAGGCCGAGGACACCGCCCGCCAGATCGGCGCCGCGTTCGGCGAGGGCGACCGCGCGCACCCCGTCGCACCGCTCTCGCCGCCGAGCCCGCCTCCGCGGCCGGCCACCGCCACCGCCGAGCTCGAGCGGATCACGGGCAAGGGCGAGCACGACGAGCTGTGGATCGCCTGGGCGGTCCCCGGCGTACGCGATCACGGCGGCGCGCAGGGGCTCGCCGCGGCCGACCTCCTCGAGCGGCAGCTCGAAGTCAGGGCCGGCCGGGAGGACCTCGCCTCGCAGGTGCGCTGGGTCTCGGCCGGCTACGCCGAGCACGAGCGCGCGGGCCTCCTCCTCGCGCGGGTCTCGCTGAAGGATCACGCGAACCCGGCGGCCGTGCGCTCGGCGCTCGAGGCCGCCGCGGCGGGGCTCGGCACCGGCCTCGAGGCCTGGCAGATCCGGCTCGCGGCGCGCCTCGCGCGGTCGCTCACGTACCAGGCCTTCGCGCGGCTCGAGGACGGCACCGTGACCGGCGTCCCGGAGCTCGTGCGCACCCTCAACCAGCCCGACGCCCTCACCGAGTGGAACCGCCAGGCCGGGACCATGCCCGCCCAGCTCGACGGCTACCTGGGCCGGCACCTCGCCGCGGGTCGCTCCGCGGCCCTGCTCGTGGCCCGGTCGACGGCGGCGAAGCCGCCCGACGAGCCCGCCTCGTTCCTGCGGGGCTGGTCGCGCGGCACGAGCCTGCTCGGCGCCGCGGCGCCCGGGGCGACCGAGGCCGCGAAGCTCGAGAGGCCGCCGGGACTCGCGGGCGGCGTGCGCAAGGTGCTGCCGAACGGCCTCACGGTGGTGCTCCTGCCCCGCGGGAGCTTCCCCACCGTGGAGGTGTCGCTCCGGATCGCCACCGACGTCGACACGCCGCGCGCGCGGGCCGAGCGCGACGTGGCCCTCGCCGGCGCCGCGTGGGACATGCACGGCCGATCCTGCGAACCCACGGAGGCGCGCCTCGTGGACGGCGGCGTCGAGATCCGCGACCACGTGCCCGCTGCGCGGGTGCTCGCGGCCCTGGACGGGATCGCGTGCTGGACGCGCGCCGACCCGAACCGCTGGCAGGTCGATGCCTGGCTGAAGGAGGCGAAGGCCTCCGAGCGGCGCAAGAACTCCAGGAACCTGCTCGTCCTGGCGATGCTCGAGAACGGGCTCTCGCTGCCGGCCGACGGCAAGGCGAAGCTCGAGCCCGTCTACGAGCAGGTCGACCGGGCCGAGGCGGCGCAGCGGTTCCAGCGCTGGTTCCGCCCGGAGCGCGCGACGCTCGTGGTGGCGGGCCGGATCGATCAGCCCGAGGCGCTCCTCAACGACATCACCGACGCGTACGGCGGCTGGAAGGTCTCGGAGCCGCCGCTCGAGGAGCCCCCCGCGGGGCCCACGGCGCGTGCGCGCACGCTCCTGCTCGACTACCCCGGCTCGAAGACGGCCTGGGCCCTCGTGGTCCTGCGCCTGCCCACGCTCGGCGCCCGGGACGAGGCCGCTCTCCGCACGCTGCGGGCCTACCTCCGGCAGCGGGCCGCCGAGGTCGCGCTCCCGGTCGGCGGCGACGGGTTCGTCTCCTCCGTGGACGGTACCCACCTCGCCTACGACGCGGTCGGCTTCGACGGCAAGGTCGAGCACCTCCCCGCGGCGCTCGAGGCGACCCTCACCGACCTCCGCAACCTCGCGCGACGGCCGCTCGACGGGCCGTCCGTCGACTACGCGCGCTGGTGGGCGGTGCTCGACCACGCGTTCGCGCACGATCGCACGGAGGGGGCCGTCCACGCCGTGCAGCGCCTCGCGAACCACCGGCTCCCACCCGACGCGTACGAGGCCCTCGGGGCGCAGCTCGCCGGCGTGACACCCGAGACCGTCCGTGCGCTCGCCGCGTCCATCATGGGACGCGAGCTCGTGGTGGTCGCGGGAGACGCGAAGCTGCTCGAACCGGAGCTCCGCAAGCTCGGCCTCGAGCCGCAGCGGCTCGCGCCGCAGCTCGAGGGCGGCAAGGAGTAGGCCGGAGCCCTACCGCTCCTGGAACTCGATCTTCACCTTCGGCGCGTAGCCGCGCTCGGCCGCCTCGCCCAGGAACCGCGCCACGGCCTCGCGGCCGCGCGGCCCGAGCTCGCTCGTCCAGGCGTTGACGTACATGCCGACGAACTTGTCCGCCTTCTCGCGCTCGAGGCCGCGCGCGAAGCTCATCGCATAGTCGAGCGCAGGGCCGCGCTGCGCGAGGCCGAGGTCGATCGACTGCTTCCAGGCGATCGCGGCCTTCTTCCGGACGTCCTCCGGCAGCGCGCGCTTCACCGCGTTCATGCCGAGCGGGAGCGGCAGGCCGGTGCGGCCGGTCCACCAGCGGCCGAGGTCCTCCACGACGCGGAGCCCCTCTTCGTGCGCGGTGAGCTGGCCCTCGTGGATGACGAGCGCGGCGTCGACCTCGCCCTTCTTCGCGGCGGCGCCGACGGCCTTGAAGTCCATGGGCACGGCGACGTGCTCGGCGAGGCGGAGCTTCAGCGCCAGCGCGGCGCTCGTGCGCAGGCCGGGGACGGCGATGCGCTTCCCGGCGAGGTCCTCGGCCTTCATGGCCTTCGCCCCGACCGGCACGACCAGGATGGGACCGTAGCCGTCCCCGAACGAGGCGCCGGAGTCGAGGAGCAGGTACTTGTCGGCGAGGTACGGGTACGCCCCCACCGAGATCGCGGTGAGGTCGTACTCGGCGTCCCTCGCGGCGACGGCGTTCGCGGACTCGATGTCCGAGAGCGCCTGCACGAACTCGATCCCCTCGGCCTTCACCGCGCCCGTGGCGATGCCCCAGTACATGAACGCGTCGTCCGAGTCCGGGCTGTGGGCCACCTTGAGACGGAACATGCGGGGGGTCTACCACCTTTCAACGTTCGTTGAAATGTCCTGGGCGCACTGGTAAGGATCCCCGCGCCATGGCCTACCGCTCGCTCCGCGAGTTCCTGGATCGCCTCGATCGCGCGGGGGAGCTCCTGCGCATCAAGGAGCCGGTCTCGCTCGACCTCGAGATGGCCGCGCTCGCGGACCGCGCCGGCAAGCAGGGCGGCCCGGCGCTCCTGTTCGAGAACATCAAGGAGCGCCCCGGCTCGATGCCGGTCGTGATGAACCTCTTCGGCTCGAAGCGCCGCACCGCGTGGGCGCTCTCCTGCGACGACGTCGAGCACCACGCGAACGAGCTGCGCTCCCTCCTCAAGACGGCGCCGCCGCAGGGGCTCTGGGACAAGCTCAAGATGCTCCCGAAGCTCGGGAAGCTCGCGACGCTCCCGCCGAAGCACGTCTCCGACGGAGCGGTGCAGGAGGTCGTGGTGAAGGAGCCCGACCTCTCCACGCTCCCCATCCTCAAGACCTGGCCGCACGACGGCGGGCCGTACATCACGCTCCCGCAGGTCATCACCCGCGACCCGGAGAACGGCTCGCGCAACGTCGGCATGTACCGGGTGCAGGTGCTCGGGCCGCGCCGGCTCGCGATGCACTGGCAGCTCCACAAGACCGCCAACGCCCACTGGCGCGGCTACCGCAAGAAGGGCGAGCGGATGCCGGTCGCGATCGCGCTCGGCGGCGACCCGGCGCTCGTCTGGGTCGGCTCGGCGCCGCTGCCGCCCGGGATCGACGAGTACCTGTTCGCCGGGTTCCTCCGCGGCGAGTCGGTCCGGATGGTGAAGTGCGTGACGAACGACCTCGAGGTGCCCGCCGACGCGGACCTCGTGATCGAGGGCTACGTGGACCCGAACGCGCCGCTCGTGCGCGAGGGCCCGTTCGGCGACCACACCGGCTTCTACTCGCTCGCCGACGACTACCCGGCGATGGAGGTCACCGCGGTCACGCACCGCCGCGACGCGATCTACCCCGCCACCGTCGTCGGGCCGCCGCCGGTCGAGGACCTGTGGATGGGCGGGGCGACGGGGCGCCTGTTCCTGCCGATGCTCCAACTCGTCTTCCCCGAGATCCTCGACATGGCCTTCCCGGCGGAGGGCGTGTTCCACAACCTCTGCCTCATCCGCATGAGGAAGGAGTTCCCCGGCCACGCGAAGAAGCTCATGCACGGCCTGTGGGGCTCGGGGCAGATGTCGTCGACGAAGACGCTCGTCGTGTTCGACGAGGACGTCGACGTGCAGGACACCTCCCAGGCGGCCTGGCGCGCGTTCGCGAACGTGGACGCGAAGCGCGACCTCGTGGTCGTGGACGGCCCGGTCGACATCCTCGACCACGCCTCGCCGCACCTCGGCCTCGGCGGCAAGATCGGCGTCGACGCGACGCGGAAGTGGGTCGAGGAGGGCGGCCGCGAGTGGCCGGAGCCCTGCGTGCACCCGCCCGAGGTCGTCGCGAGGATGGACGCGCTCTACGACCGGCTCGTCGCCGGCGCGGCGCCGCTCCGGCGGCCCGCCATCGCGCCCCCGCTGGCGGCGGCGTGGACGCCCAGGAAGGCGAACGGATGATGCTTCGACTACGGCCATCCCGGCTTCGCCGGGCTGAGCCTACGCTCAGCATGAGCGGGGAGTTGGTCTCTTGAGCCCCGGGACGGTGCCGCTGCCCGGCGAGGGCCCGCGCGCCTCCGCCGTCCGCGCGATGTTCGACCGCATCGCGCCGCGCTACGACCTCCTCAACCGCGTCATGACGATGCGGGTCGACCAGGCGTGGCGCCGCACGCTGCTCCGCGCGCTCGACCCGAAGCCGGGCGAGGCGCTCCTCGACCTCTGCGCCGGCACGATGGACGTCGCCGACCTCGCCCGCCGCCGCGCCCCGGGGCTGAAGGTCGTCGCCGCCGACTTCTCGCACGGCATGCTCACCCGCGGCGTCGAGAAGACCGGCCTCCCGGCGAGCCAGGCCGACGCCCTCACCCTGCCCTTCCGCGCCGCCTCCTTCGACCTCGTCACCGTCACCTTCGGCGTGCGCAACCTCGACTCCTGGGAGCGCGGCCTCGAGGAGATGGCGCGGGTGCTGAAGCCCGGCGGCCGGGTCGGCGTGCTCGAGTTCTTCCGGTCCGAGTCGAAGGGCTCGCGCGCTGTGCACGCCGCGTACAACCGGCTCGCGCTCCCGGTGCTCGGCCGCGTGCTCTCGCCCGACCCGGAGGCGTACCGCTACCTCGTCGAGTCGATGGAGCGCTTCGCCTCGCGCGCGGAGTACGAGGCGGGCGCGGCGCGGTCCGGCTTCACGAAGGTCGAGGGGCGCACGCTCTTCCCCGGCGTCTGCGGCCTCGTCACGGCGGTGCGCGCGTGAAGCTCGTCGTCGGCATCTCCGGCGCGACGGGCGCGCCTTACGCGAAGCGGTTCCTCGACTTCCTCGCCGAGCACGGCCCGGCGCACGACGTCACGGCCGACCTCGTCTTCTCCTCGACCGGCAAGCAGGTCTGGATGCAGGAGATCGGCAAGGAGCCGAAGTACCCGTTCAAGGTCTACAAGAACTTCGACTTCACCGCGCCCTTCGCGTCGGGCTCCTCGCAGTACGACGCGATGGTCGTCATCCCCTGCTCCTCCGGCGCGCTCGCCCGCATCGCCCACGGCATCTCGGTCGACCTCATCGGCCGCGCGGGCGACGTGATGCTGAAGGAGCGGAAGAAGCTCGTGCTCGTGCTGCGCGAGACGCCCATCTCGCTCGTGCACGCGCGCGCCATCACCCAGGTCATCGAGGCGGGCGCGATGGTGATGCCCGCCTCGCCGTCGTTCTACTCGCGGCCGAAGGACATGGCCGCGCTCGTGGACACGGTGGTCGCGCGGGTGCTCGACCGCATCGGCCTGCCGAACGATCTCATGAAGCGCTGGGACGGGCTGTCGCCCGCGGCGCCGGAACCCGTGGAGGACGCCACATGATCTCCGACCTCGCGCACCGCGCCCTCGAGCGCGACGGCCTCGGTCCCATCCGCGACCGCGTGCTCGCCGGCGAGCGGTTGACCGACGCCGAGGCGCTGAAGCTCTTCGAGACGGCCGACCTCGCCGCCGTGGGCGCGCTCGCGAACCACGTGCGGGAGGCCCGCCACGGCGACCTCGCCTTCTACAACCGCAACGTGCACCTCAACCCCACCAACGTCTGCGTGGCGAGCTGCAAGTTCTGCTCGTTCGCCCGCAAGGACGACCAGGTGGCGTCCGAGGGCTACACGATGAAGCTCGAGGAGGCCGTCGAGAAGGTCCTCTCGCGGAGGCCCCTGGGGATCACCGAGGTGCACATCGTCTCCGGCCTGCACCCGGATCTGCCGTGGGAGTACTACACGGAGCTCCTGCGCCGCATCCGCGCCGGCTGGCCGGGGCTCGCCATCAAGGCGTTCACCGCCGTCGAGATCCAGTTCTTCGCGGACAAGTTCAAGAAGACCTACGCCGAGGTGCTGAGCGAGCTCCGCGACGCCGGCATGGACACCATGCCCGGCGGCGGCGCCGAGATCTTCGCGCCGCGCGTGCGCCGGAAGATCTGCGACGACAAGGCGACCGCCGACCAGTGGATCGAGATCCACCGCACGGCCCACAGGCTCGGCCTCAAGACCAACGCCACGATGCTCTACGGGCACATCGAGCACCTCGACGAGCGCGTGGACCACATGCGGCGGCTGCGCGAGCTGCAGGACGAGACCCACGGCTTCCAGGTCTTCATCCCGCTCGCGTTCCACCCCGAGCACAACATGATCGGGAAGGCGTTCCCGAAGCCAACCGGGTACGACGCGCTCCGCACGCTCGCGGTCGCGCGGCTCTACCTCGACAACTTCGATCACGTGAAGGCGTACTGGGTCTCGCTCGGCGACCGGCTCGCCCAGACCGCGCTCGCCTTCGGCGTGGACGACCTCGACGGCACCGTGCTCGAGGAGCGCATCTACCACATGGCCGGCTCCACCGTGCCGCAGGCGCTCAGCGAGCCCGACCTCCACCGGCTCATCCGCGCCGCCGGCCGCGTGCCCGCCGAGCGCGACAGCCTCTACCACGTGCTGAAGGTCCACGACGGCCAGCAGGCTGGCGCCGCCGAGGCCCGGGTGACCGCATGACGACGAAGAAGCTCCGCGCCGCCGCCGTCTCGTTCCTCAACGCGTGGCCGCTCACCGAGGGCCTGGATCGCTCCGAGCGCATCGAGCTCGTGAAGGCGGAGCCGTCCGCCTGCGCCGCCATGCTCGAGGCCGGCGAGGTCGACCTCGCGCTCGTCTCGGTCGCCGCGCTCACGAAGGGCCAGTACGACATCGTCCCGGGCATGGCCATCGGCGCCGACGGGCCGGTGCAGACCGTGGTCCTCGCCGGCGAGCAGTCGCCGGCCATCTGGGACGAGGTGTTCCTCGACACCGCCTCCCGCACCTCGCACGTGCTCGCGAAGCTCGTCCTCGACGGGATGGGCGTGCACCCGGCCTACACGCCGGCCCCGGCCATGGACGGCCTCGCCCGCGCGAAGGGCACGAAGGGCGCGCTCGTCATCGGCGACCGCGCCTTCGACGTCCGCGCGAACCAGGTGCTCGACCTCGGCCGCGAGTGGAACAAGCTCTCCGGCCTGCCGATGATCTTCGCGCTCTGGGCCGCGCGCCCGGGCACGGTCTCGCCCGAGGACGTGCAGGAGCTCACCCGGGCCGCGCAGCACGGCCTCGGCATGCGCACCGAGCTCGCCCAGCGGTTCGCGGCGCAGAAGGGCGGCGACCCGGAGCGCTACCGCCGCTACCTCACCCAGCGCATCCGCTACGGCCTCGGGCCCTACGAGCTGCAGGGGCTCGAGGCGTTCCTCGACCGCGCGGCGCGCAAGGGCTTCCTGCCGCCCATGAAGCTGCGCTTCGTGGACGACGTCGTGAAGACCCGCCGGGTCCGCCGCCAGGTCTCGCTCGACACCGCGCTCTCGAAGGGCGCGTCGGGCGAGCGGCTCGACGCCGACGAGGCGGAGCTCCTCGACGAGAAGGCGAGCGTGCTCGACCTCGGCCTCGCCGCCGACGCCCGCCGCCGCGCGCTCCACCCGGACGGCGTCGTCACCTACATCGTCTCGCGCAACGTCAACTACACGAACGTCTGCACCACGGCCTGCCACTTCTGCGCGTTCTACCGGCCGCGCGGGCACGGCGAGGCGTACGTGCTCTCGCGCGAGCAGCTCACGAAGAAGATCGACGAGACGGTCGCCCTCGGCGGCATCGAGATCCTGCTGCAGGGCGGGCTCCACCCCGAGCTCGGCATCGAGTACTACGAGGACCTCTTCCGCTGGGTGAAGCAGAAGTGGCCCATGATCAACCTGCACGCGCTGTCGCCGGAGGAGATCTGGCACATCGCGCGCACGAGCGAGCTCTCGCTCGACGCGACCATGGACCGGCTCATCGCCTCCGGGCTCGACTCGATCCCGGGCGGCGGCGCCGAGGTGCTCGACGACGAGGTCCGCCGCCGGATCGCGCCGCTCAAGTGCTCGACCGACGAGTGGCTCACGGTGATGCGGGCCGCGCACCAGCACGGCCTCCGCTCGACCGCCACGCTCATGTTCGGCGTCGGCGAGGAGGCGCGGCACCGGGTGGCGCACCTCATGCGCCTGCGCGAACTGCAGGACGAGACGAAGGGCTTCACCGCCTTCATCTGCTGGCCCTTCCAGCCGGAGAACACCCGCCTCCAGCCCGGCGACGGCAGTGCCCAGGCGTACCTCCGCACGAACGCGCTCAGCCGGCTCGTGCTCGACAACATCCCGAACCTGCAGGCCTCCTGGGTCACGATGGGCGGCGGCGTCGCGCAGGCGTCGCTGCACATGGGCTGCAACGACTTCGGCTCGGTGATGATCGAGGAGAACGTCGTGTCGGCCGCCGGGACGACCTTCCAGATGGACTCCGAGGAGGTCGAGCGGCACATCACCGACGCGGGCTTCAAGGCCGCGCGCCGGAACATGAAGTACGAGATCGTCCCCGGAGGCGCCCGGGCGTGACCGTGCGGGTGTTCAGCGCGCCGTGGGTGCTCCTCGGTACTCATCCTTCGACTACGCCCGCTCATCCTGAGCGTAGGCCCCCTGGTGCGCAGCACCAGGGGCCGGAGTCGAAGGACGCTCGGGATGAGCGGACTCTCAGGGATGGAGCCATCGCGCTCGACGGCGACACGGTCCTCGCCGCCGGGCCACGTGCCGAGGTGGAGCGGCAGTACGGCCCCGGCGAGCGGCTCGACGCGATCCTGCTCCCGGCGCTCGTGAACGCGCACCTGCACCTCGAGGTCTCGCACATGGCGGGCCGGGTGCAGGGCGGCGAGGGGCTCGCGCCCTGGGTGCAGCTCTTCATCGCGACGCGCGCGACCGCCCGGCCGGAGGAGGTCCAGCCCGCGATGGACATGGCCGCCGAGGACATGGTGGCGGCCGGCGTCGCCGCGGTCGGCGACGTCACGAACACGCTCGGCTCGGTCGGCGCGCTCGCGCGGGCCGGGGTCGCGGGCTCGGTCTACCTCGAGGTGTTCGGCCTCACGCCCGAGCGCTACGAGCGCATGTACGCGACCGCCCGCGAGGCGCTCGAGCACGCGAAGCTCCCGCCGGGCCTGCGCGTCCGGCTCTCGCCGCACGCGGTCTACTCCACGCTTCCCGACGCCGTCGCGATGCTGCTCGACGCGGGCCCGGGGTCGATCCACCTCGCCGAGGACCCGGAGGAGCGCGCCCTCGTGGCCCACGGCACCGGCGCCTTCGCCCGCATGGCGGCCTCCATGAAGGCGCCGCCCCCGCGGCCGCACGCCCGCTCGGCGGTCGCCGCCGTGGCGCCCCACCTCAGGCCTGGCCACCTCGCGGTCCACTGCGTGGACGTCGACGCCGAGGACGCGGCGCTCCTCGCCCGCTCCGGCGCGATCGCGGTCCTCTGCCCGCGCTCGAACCGGCACATCGGCGGGAAGCTCCCGCCGCTCCCGCTCCTCCTCGACGCCGGCGTCCCGCTCGCGGTCGGCACCGACTCGCTCGCGTCCTCGCCGTCGCTCGCGCCCCTCGCGGAGCTCGCCACCCTGCGCGAGGCCTTCCCGGCCGTGCCCGCCTCGCGCCTCCTGCCGCTCGCCTGGAACGGCGCCGCGGTCGGCGCCCCGCACGTGGGCCGCCTTGCGCCCGGGAAGGCGCCGGGCGTGCTCGCCGCGCCGCTCGCCGGCGCCCGGCCCGACGATCCGTTCGAGCACCTCCTCGCCGCGTTCGGCGCACCCTCGAAGCCGCCCCCCTTCCGCTGGCTCGCCCGCCAGCGCCCGGAGGCCACCGCGTGACCACCCCTGTTGCCCAGGCCCCGGCGAGCGGAGGCCTCGGAGCCCTCGCGCGGATGGTGAAGCTCAGCCACTCGCTCTTCGCGCTGCCCTTCGCGGCGAGCGCCGTCGTGCTCGTCGCGCGGGACGCGACGCTCGACCTCTGGCGGCTCGCGCTGGTCGCGGTCGCGGTGGTCGCGGCCCGCACCGCCGCGATGGCGATGAACCGCATCGCCGACCGGCGCTTCGACGCGAAGAACCCGCGCACGCAGCGGCGCGAGCTCGTCACCGGCGAGGTCAGCCCCGCCGCCGCGTGGGCGCTCCTCCTCGGCTCCTCGGCGGTCTTCGTCACCTCCGCGTTCCTGCTCCTCCCGCTCGCGGGCTGGCTCTCGCCCGCGGTGCTCGCGATCCTGCTCGGCTACTCCTTCGCGAAGCGCTTCACCTGGGCCTGCCACCTGTGGCTCGGCGTCGCGCAGGCGCTCGCGCCGATCGGCGTCGCCATCGCGCTCACCGGCGCCGCGCCCGCGGCCTCGATCGTGCTCGGCCTCGGCGTCGGCGCCTGGATCGCCGGCTTCGACGTCTTCTACGCCATGCAGGACACGGAGTTCGACCGCGGCGAGGGGCTCAACTCGATCCCGGTCCGCTTCGGCGTGAAGGGCGGCCTCGCCTGGGCGCGCGGTCTCCACGTGCTCACCGCCGTCGCGGTCCCGCTCGCCGGCTGGCTCGGCGGCCGCGGCCCGGCCTGGTACCTCGGCTCGGCGATCATGACCGTGGTGGTGTTCCTCGAGCACCGGCACGTCTCGCCGGGCGGGGAGCTCCGGCCCGAGCGCATCAACGTCGCCTTCTTCAACTACAACGCCTTCGCCTCGGTCGCCTTCGCGCTCTGCGCGCTCGCCGACCTCTGGCTCGGAGGGCTCCGGTGAGCGCCGCCGGCGAGGCCCGCGCGAACGGCCGCCCCGCGCCGGCCGGCTCGCACGCCCTCAACCGCGCCGAGCTCGGCGTCGCCGACGCCATCGGCGCGATCATGGAGTTCTGGGGCTTCCGCCGGCAGCTCGGGCGCGTCTGGGCTGTGCTCTTCCTCTCCGACCGGCCGCTCGCCGCCCCGGAGCTCTGCGATCGGCTGCACATCTCGACCGGGCTCCTCTCGATGAGCCTCGGCGAGCTCCGCCGCTGGGGCGTCGTCCGCAAGGTCGCGGTGCCGGGCGACCGCAAGGAGCACTTCGAGGCCGAGACGAACGTGTGGCGGATGGTGGCCCGGGTGCTGCGCGAGCGCGAGAAGGTCGCGGTCGAGGGCGCCCTCGCCACCTTCGAGCGCGCGATCGCCGACCTGCGCGCCGCGACCGCCGACGTGGACCCCGCGGTGAAGGCGGCGGCGCGGTTCAAGCTCAGGCGGGTCGAGCACCTCGCCGACCTCGCGCGCACCGCGCTCAACCTGCTCCGGATCCTCATCGACTCCGCCCGCGTCGACGCCGGGCCGATCAAGGCGATCTCCGACGCCTTGACGCGCCGGCACACGCGGCTCCCTGCGACGCGGGATTGACCCCGGCCGCCAGCGCGGGATGATCCGGCGGTGGCGCTGCCGCCCACCCGTGAGCTCATCGCCCGCCTGACGCAGGGCGCATTCCTCGACGCCGCCCGTTGGCTCATCCCGGCGCTGGCCGCGCCGGTGGTGGTGCTGACCGTCGTCGTCGAGGTCATGACCGGGGCGCCGCTCGAGGCCGTGGCGGTGCAGGTCGGGGCCTTCCTCCTCTTCACGGGCGGCGCGTTCGCCTTCCGGGGGCGCCCGGACGTCTCGGCGGGCTGCCTCGTCGCCCTGCTCGCGGTGGAGGGCGCGACCTCCGCCGCGATCTTCGGCCCGCTCGCCGGCAACGGCGCGCTGGTGCTGGCCGCGAGCCTGCTCGCGCTCGCGTGCTTCGGCGCGCCCCGCGGGGTCGTCGCCACGGCGCTGACACTCGGCGCCTACGCGGGCGTGGGCGCGCTCATGGTGGCCGGCGTCCTGCCCGCGCCGCGGCCCGGAGGCGTGGACTTCTCCCGCCCCCTGCCCTGGCTGCGCGTCGCCATGACCCTCGCCGTGGCGGTGGCGAGCCTCGGCGCCCTGCTCGGCATCCTCCAGCGCGCCCTGGCCCGCGCCATCGACGAGGGCGCGGAGGAGCGCGCCCGGGCGCTCACGGCCGCGCACGAGCGCGAGGAGGCGTTCCGGGCGCTCTCGACCTCGCAGCGCGTGGAGTCGATGGGCTACCTCGCGGGCGGGCTCGCGCACGACCTGCGCAACACGCTCACCGTCGTGCTCGCCGGCGCCCAGGCCATGCGGGAGCAGCCCGGGCAGGCCGCCGAGATCCTCGACGATCTCGAGCGCGCGGCGCGCGCCGGCGTGCAGGGCGCGCAGCGCCTGCTGGCCCTCGCACGGCCTCCGACCTCCGAGCGCTGCCGTCCCTCCGAGGTGGTCGCGGGCCTGGGCCGCCTGCTCCTGCCGGTGCTCCCGACGGACGTGCACCTGCGCGTGGAGGCGCCGGCGACGCGCGAGGTCGCGATCTCCGAGGCCGCGCTCTCGCAGGCGGTGCTCAACCTCGCCGTGAACGCCCGCGACGCGATGCCGTCCGGCGGCGCGCTCGTGCTCCGCGCGCTCGACGGCGGCGGCGAAGGCCCGGTCGTCGTCGAGGTGACCGACAGCGGCGCCGGCATGGACGCCGCGACCCTCGAGCGCGCCTTCGAGCCCCTCTTCGCCACGAAGCCCGGGCGCGGCACCGGCCTCGGCCTGCCGATGGTGAAGCGCACCGCGGAGGAGGCGGGTGGCTCGGTCGAGGTGGAGTCGGCGCCCGGCCGCGGGACGCGGGTGCGCCTGCTGCTACCGCTCGCGTGAGGAGAGGCCGCGGGTGACGGTCCAGGCGTCCTTGGGGGGTCGAGGAGTCGGGCGGCCGGACCGTCAGGGAGGAGCCCTCCCCGTGCCCCAACGTGGAGGCACGCGCGCGTGACCTCACGATGCGCGCCGCGTGATCAGATCGGATCGGGCAGTTCGTCGCAGCCCCACGCGGCCGCGCCCTGTCACGTACCCACCGTTGACCCTCCACCCGATCGGCGCAGTCCTCAGGAGGCGAGCAGGGCCTCCGCGGCCGCGCTCGCCTCGGCGGCGATGCGCGCCTCGTCCTCGCCGAGCAACCGTCCCTCGCGCAGCCGCACCTCGCCGTCGACGATCACCCACGCGGCGGGCGCCCCGGCCCAGAGGAGGGCGAGGTCGCCCGGCGCGATTCCCGGCGGCAGCGGCGCCGACGGCCGCCACTCGACGACCACGAGGTCCGCGAGCGCGCCGGTCTCGATCGCGCCGACGGTGTCGCCCACGAGCTCGGAGGCGAGCCGCGCCGCCGCGGGCCAGGCGAGGCCGCCCACGAGGCCCGACGCCGCCATGGCGCTGCGCTCGGCCTGGCGGTGCCAGAGCGCCGCGGCGAGCGCCTCGCCCGCGACGTCCGGGAAGAGCCCGTCGGTGCCGAGCGCGATGGAGACGCCCATCGTCGCGAAGGCGAGCACCGGCGGCAGCGGCGCGCCCCAGTAGGCCGCGGCGCGCGGCGTGAGGGCGAGCGTCGCGCCGGTGGTGGCGAGCGCGGCGGCCTCGGAGTGGATGGAGGTGCCGGCGTGCGCGACCACCGCGCGCGGCCCGAGGAGGCCGTGCCCGGCGAGGAGATCGAGCGGCCGCCGCGAGAAGCGCGAGAACACGTGCGCGAGGTCGGCCTCGTCCTCCGCCACCGAGGCGAGGAGCCCGTGCTCGGCGGCGTGCGCGGCGAGCTCGTCGAGCACGTCCGGGTCGACGCCGGAGAGGCCGCCGAGGCCGACGGCCCCGCGCTGCCGCGCGTCCGCCCCGCGGCTCCGCGCGAAGGCGGCGCCGTCCGCGACGTCGGCGCGGCGCGGCGGCTCTCCGCGCGGCCCGCGCGCCGCGAAGGCGTGCACGGTGCGCAGGCCCACCGGCTCGACGCCGCGCGCGACGGCCTCGAGGGCGGCGACGCCCGCGCCCGGCGGGCCCGAGACGAGGTCGAGCGCGGTCGTGGTCCCCGCCCGCAGCGCGGCGAGTGCGCCCGCGCGCGCGAGCGCGGTGAGCTGCGCGGGCGTGGCGCGCGCGGCGAGGCGGTCCCGGAGGCCGGCGCGGAGGTCGGCCACCGTGGCGGGCGGCCGGCCCGGCAGCCCGGCCCGGCGGAGCAGCGCGCCGTAGGCGAGGTTGGTGTGGGCGTCGACGAGCCCCGCGACGACGAGGCGGCCGGCGGCGTCGACCTCCCAGTCGCCCGGCAGGAAGGGCACCGCGGTCCCGGCGGGCGCCACGGCCGCGATCCTGCGGCCCTCGACCACGAGGGTGGTCCCGGGCCCGTGCGGCGGGACGAGCGCGTTGCGGACGACGAGGCGGGCCACGGCGGCCATCATGGTCCCGGCGGCCGCGGTTGCCAACGGGGCGGGGCACACCCGGCGGCCAACCTTGCCCACCCCCACCGGATCGCATAGATAAGGCCCCCTCATGCTGTCCCCGGACGTCCTCAAGAAGCTCGAGGCCATCGAGCAGCGGTTCGAGGAGCTGACCCACCAGCTCTCCGACCCGGCCGTCGCCTCGAGCGGCGAGAAATTCAGGAAGGTCTCGAAGGAGCGCGCCTCCCTCGAGTCGACGGTGCTCGCCCTCGCGGACTACCGGAAGCTCCTCAAGGACGTCGCCGACAACGAGGCGCTCCTCGCCGACGCGGACTTCCGCGAGATGGCGAAGGAGGAGCTCGCGGTGCTCCGGCCGAGGCTCGAGCCGGCCGAGGAGAACCTCAAGCTGCTCCTCATCCCGAAGGATCCGAACGACGACAAGGACGTCATCGTCGAGATCCGGGCCGGGGCGGGCGGCGACGAGGCGGGCCTGTTCGCGGCCGAGGTGCTGCGCATGTACCTGCGCTTCGCCGAGCGCAAGGGCTGGCGGTCCGAGATCATCGACCAGTCGGCGGGCTCGCTCGGCGGCGTGAAGGACGTCACGGTCACCATCAGCGGCGACGCCGTCTACTCCTCGCTCAAGTACGAGTCGGGCGTGCACCGCGTGCAGCGCGTGCCGGCGACCGAGGCCCAGGGGCGCATCCACACCTCGACGGTCACCGTCGCGGTGATGCCAGAGGCCGAGGACATCGACATCCAGGTGAACCCGTCCGACGTCGAGATGGACGTGTTCCGGTCCACCGGCTCCGGCGGCCAGAGCGTCAACACGACCGACTCCGCGGTGCGCCTCACCCACAAGCCGACCGGCATCGTGGTGAAGTGCCAGCAGGAGAAGAGCCAGCTCAAGAACCGCAACATGGCGATGAAGATGCTGCGCGCGAAGCTCTACGAGATCGAGCAGGAGAAGCAGCGCAGCGCGCGCGACGCGGCCCGCAAGTCCCAGGTCGGGACCGGCGACCGGTCGGAGAAGATCCGGACCTACAACTTCCCGCAGGACCGGCTCACCGACCACCGCATCAACTACACCCGGCACAACCTGCCCGCGGTGATGGATGGCGACGTCCTCGACATGATCGAGGCCTGCCGGACGTTCTACGCGGCGCAGGCCCTTCGCGAGGCGGCGAAGGGGGACGCGTCGGTCGCCGCGACCCGTTAACCTCGCGCGCGCCGGGGTGTCCTCCGGGACATGCGCGCCCTCGCCCTCACCGCCGTCGCCCTCGTCACCGGCCCCGCCCGGGCCGCCCTGCCGCCGCTCGATCCCGAGGTGGCGCCTGCCTTCCACGCCGCCGCGAAGGGCCCCGCGAGGGTCACGCTCGCGGGCCCGGTCGAGGTGCCCGTGGAGCCCGGGCGGCTCCCGAACGTCCTCGTGCGCGTGAATGGCGAGGGGCCGTTCCGGTTCGGCATCGAGACCGGCTCGCCGGTCGTGGTCGTGACGCCCTCGCTCGCTGCGAAGCTCGCGCTGCCGCAGGCGGGCGGGGACGAACGCATGCGCGCCCACGCGATCGCGAGGCTCGAGCTCGGCGGCGCCGTGTTCGAGGGCGTCGTCGCCGCGGCCGTGGATGTCGCGGCGCCCGACATCGACGGGGTGCTCGGCCTCGCGCTGTTCCAGGACGTGCTCCTCACGGTGGACGGGCCGGCGCGGCAGGTCCGGCTCGAGCGCGGCGCGCTCGCAGCGGACGGCCCCGGCGTCGTGGCCGTGCAACGGCTCGGGCCGTTCGTCGGGGTCCCGGCACGCTTCGCCGGCTCGGAGGAGGTCGCCATCGTGGACACCCGCGCCATGAGCGACCTCCTCGTCCTGCCCGACCTCGCGAAGGAGCTGCCGTTCGTGTCCCCGCCGGTCGAGGTCGGCCGCGCGCGCGGGCCGTCGATCCCCGAGACCGCCACCTCCGCGGCGCGCCTCGACGGAGACGTGACGTTCGCGGGCGTGCGGGTCGTGCGGCCGATCCTCTCGATCCACCCGGTCCCGCCACCGATCCCCCAGCGGCCGGTCATCGGGAACGGGGTCCTCTCCCGGCTCGCCTTCACGCTCGATCAACGGACCGAGCGCATCCGCTTCACGGCGCCGGGCCCCCTCCCCGCGCCGCCGCCGATCCGCACGCTCGGTTTCGGGCTCCGCGGGCGCCCCGGAGCGCCGCTCGAGGCCGGGCCGATCGCCGCGGGCAGCGCGGCCGAGAAGGCGGGCGTGAGGCAGGGGGACGTGGTCGTCGGCGTGGCCGGCGTCCCGGCGGCGCAGCTCGACCCGGCGCGGATCCGCGAGCTGCTCCAGGGCAAGGGGAAGGTCGCCGTGAAGCTCTCGCGCGACGGCGTCGAGCGGGAGGTCACGCTCGAGCCGGTGACGCTCGTGCCGTGAGGCCGCGCCTACCTTCTCTTGAACACCAGCACCGCCGGGTCGATCTCCGGCGGCAGCAGCATCCGCGAGAGGCGCTCGTCGATGGCCCACGTGAAGGCCTGTTGCTCCTCGTAGGCCTTCCAGTCGCCGGCGGCGTGGCGCTGGCGGCTCCCGAGCACCACGTAGGTCTCGACGTGCGGAGCCTCGAAGATCCGCCGCTCGAAGCGGTTCCCGGGCGGCGGGAACGAGCACACGACGACCGGCGCCCCGTGGCGCGCGAGCGCGGAGGCGGCGTCGAGGCGCTCGACGGACGCCGGGATCTCCGCGCCCTTCCAGGAGTGGTCGTCGGTGGCGGCTACCGACACGCCCTCCGCCGCGAGGAACCGCGCGAGGGTCCCGTCGCCCGCGGCGACCTCGAGCACCGGCCGACCCGCGGCCAGCCCGGCGAGCGCGCGGACGAGCGCCCGCGAGTAGAAGCACCAGATGCCGCGCGGCTGCACGAGCGGCATGAGGAGCCGCCGGTCGCCGACGAGCGGCCAGAGCGCGCGGAACCAGCCGAGCGAGGCGGGCTTCCGCGCGAGGCCGCCACCCTCGAAGAGGAGCGCGTTCACGATCGAGCCGGACCAGCGGCCCATCCGCACGCTCGCCGAGGCCGTGCCGTCCGACGACAGGCCGGTCGCGGCCGCCTGCAGCGTCCGCTCGACGGCGAGCTTCGCCATCCGGGCCGCGATCACCTTCGGCAAGGCCTGCTCGAGCACCTCGGGGTTCCCGTGGCTCCTCTTGACCCGCTCCCGCCACGGCGCGGCGGCCGCGAGCGCCCGCTCCACGAACGCCGCGAGCGCCTCCGGGGAGCGCTTCCTCGAGGCCGCCACGAGCCCGTGCCCCACCTCGCGCCAGAGCGCGGGGTGCGCCTGCATGAGCTCGTCGAGGCTCGCCTGGTCCACCCGCTCGAGCTCGCGGTGCGGTCGGTCGCTGCCGGTCCGGGCCATCCGCCCGGACCTTACCATCCGCCGCGTTTCCAGCTACCTTGCACGCCTCCCGTGGCCGAGATCTGGACCCCGCTCAAGCTCCTCGCCTGGACGCAGGACTACTTCGCGAAGAAGTCGGTCGACTCGCCGCGCCTCACCGCGGAGCTGCTCCTCGCCCATGCGCTCGGCTGTGACCGGGTGCGGCTCTACCTCGACTTCGAGAAGCCCATCCAGGAGCCGGAGCTCGCGACCTTCCGCGCGCTCGTGAAGCGCCGCGCCGACGGCGAGCCCACCGCGTACCTGCTCGGCAAGCGCGAGTTCTTCGGGCGGAGCTTCGCCGTGTCACCCGCCGTCCTCGTCCCGCGCCCCGAGACCGAGGCGCTCGTCGAGGTCGCCCTCGCGGCGCTGCCCGCGGAGGGCCCCGCGAGCGTGCTCGACCTCTGCACCGGCTCCGGCGCCATCGCGGTCTCGGTCGCGCTCGGCCGGCCCGGCACCCGGGTGGTCGCGACCGACGTCTCGGAGGAGGCGCTCCTCGTCGCCCGGGCGAACGCGGAGAAGCTCGGCGCCGTGGTCGAGTTCGCCCACGGCGACCTGTGGGCGGCCGTCCACGCCGGGGACCGCTTCGACGTCATCGCCTCCAACCCCCCGTACATCCCGAGCGGCGAGCTCGCCGGGCTGTCCCGGGAGGTGCGGCGCGAGCCCTGCATTGCGCTCGATGGCGGGCCCGAGGGGCTCGACGTCCTGCGCCGGGTGGTCGCAGGGGCGCCGTCCCGGCTCGCACCGGGGGGCGTACTCGCCGTCGAGCTGCACGAGGGCCACGCGGAGAGGGTGGTGGCGCTGTGCAGGGAGGCGGGCTTCGAGCACTCGGAGGGACGGAAGGACCTGGCGGGGCTACCGCGTTACGTGGTCGCCCGCATGGCGGGCAGGCCCACGGGCCTGTAGTATCCCGCCCGCTTTTCAGGACCCAGGAGCTCATGGACAAGATCGTCGTCGAAGGCGGGGTGCCGCTCAGGGGGACCGTGAAGGTCTCGGGCGCGAAGAACGCGGCCCTGCCCGCGCTCGCTGCCTCGCTGCTCGCCGAGGGCGAGCACCACGTCCGGAACGTGCCGGACCTGGCGGACGTGCGCACGCTCGGCCGCCTGCTCGGCAACATGCGCTGCGAGGTGGCCCGCGAGGGCGGCGGCCACGCCGTGACCGTGCGCGTCCCCGCGGCGGTGAACCCCGAGGCGCCGTACGAGCTCGTGAAGACGATGCGGGCCTCCGTGGTCGTCCTCGGGCCGCTCGTCGCGCGCTGGGGCAAGGCTCGCGTGTCGCTGCCCGGCGGCTGCGCCATCGGCGCCCGCCCCATCGATCAGCACCTGAAGGGCCTCACCGCCCTCGGCGCCGAGATCCGGCTCGAGCACGGCTACGTCGAGGCGGCGGCGCCGCGGGGCCTCAAGGGGACGGTGTTCACGTTCGACGGCGTCACCGTGACCGGCACCGAGAACGTCATGATGGCGGCCGCGCTCGCCGACGGCGAGACGGTGCTCCGCAACTGCGCCCGCGAGCCGGAGGTCATCGACCTCGCGAACGCGCTCCGCGGCATGGGCGCCCGCATCGAGGGCGCCGGCACCGACGAGCTCAGGATCCAGGGCGTCCGCACGCTGAGGCCGCTCGACCACGACGTCATCCCCGACCGCATCGAGGCGGGCACCTTCCTCGTCGCGGGCGCGCTCCCCGGCGGCGACGTGCTCGTCGAGGGCTGCGTCGCGGCCCACCAGGAGGCGCTCGTCGAGAAGCTCCGCGCGGTCGGCGCGACGGTGCGGCCGGAGGGGAACGGCCTGCGCGTCCTCGGCGACGGGCGGCCGCGGCCGGTGGACGTGCGCACGGCGCCCTACCCCGGCTTCGCGACCGACATGCAGGCGCAGATGATGGTGCTGCTGTGCCTCGCCGACGGCTCGTCCAAGATCGTCGAGACGGTGTTCGAGAACCGCTTCATGCACGTGCAGGAGCTCCAGCGGCTCGGCGCCGACATCGCGACCGACGGGAAGACGGCGATCGTGAAGGGCGTGCCGTCGCTCTCGGGGGCGCAGGTGATGGCCTCCGACCTCCGCGCCTCGGCCGCGCTCGTGCTCGCCGGCCTGGCCGCGCAGGGCTCGACGGAGATCCAGCGCGTCTACCACCTCGACCGCGGCTACGAGCGCATCGAGGAGAAGCTCGCGCCGCTCGGCGCGAGGATCCGGAGAGTGAAGGCGTGACGGGCGAGCTCATCACCGTGGCGGTGCCGAAGGGCCGGCTCCTCGAGGAGGCCTCGCTGCTCTTCGAGCGGGCGGTCGGCGTCTCGCCGAAGGCCCTCCTGACGAACACCCGCAAGCTCCGGGCCGACGCGCCGGAGGCGGGGCTGTCGTTCATCTCGATCCGGGCCGCGGACGTCGCGACCTACGTCGAGGGCGGGGCCGCGGCGGTGGGCATCGTGGGCCTGGACGTGCTCCGGGAGGAGCCGCGGGACCTGTACGAGCCGCTCGACCTCGGCATCGGCCGGTGTGCCGTGATCGTGGCCCGCCCGAAGGGGGCGAAGCCCTTGCCGCGGGGCGTCGCGCCCCGGATCGCGACCAAGTACGTCCAGCTCGCCACCCGGTACTTCGCAGAGCAGGGGCTCCCCGCCGAGATCGTGCCCTTGCACGGCTCCATCGAGGTCGCACCGTCGCTGGGCCTCGCCGACGCCATCGTGGACATCACCGAGACGGGCGAGACCCTCAAGGCAAACGGGCTCGTGGTGGAGGAGAAGGTGCTCGAGGTGACCGCCCGGCTGGTCGTCAACCGGGTGGCCCTGAAGCTCCACGCCGAACGCCTCCGGCGCCTCATCGGGGCGCTGCGCAAGGCCGTGGCCGAGCGGAGGACCGGGAGGTAGGCGACGCCGCCGGCGGAAGCCCGTTGAAAGCGCTCGCCCGATCCCGCTAGACTCCCGGTTGTCCCACCTACCCGGCCGCTCGCTTGCCTCCCGTATAACGATCTCGCTGTCGTGATGGGTCCCCGAAGGAGGACCTGAATCGTCATGGATTGCCCGCGTTGCTCCGTCGAGCTCACCGAACTGAAGCAGGACGAGAGCACGATCAACCGCTGCGCCGAGTGCGGTGGACAGTGGATCGACGTGACGGACCTGAACAAGGTCCTGCTTCACGCGAACCTGCCCGCGCTCACGTCCATCGCCGGCACGGCGAACCCCGACGAGATCACCGGCGACTGCCCCGCCTGCAACGTGGAGATGGTGGTGGTCGAGGGCGGGGACAAGAAGTCGATGAGCTACGACACCTGCGAGTCGTGCGGCGGGATCTGGCTCGACGGCGACGAGGACGAGCCCGCCGAGACGATCACCTTCCCCGCGGCCGAGGGGAACTTCGTCGCCTTCTTCCGGAAGTTCTCGCAGAAGAAGAAGTAGCCCCCTGATCCGTCAGCCCCGAGCGTAGGGGCCGCGCAGCGGCCCCGGAGACGAGGGGCGTCCGCTCACCAGCTCCTGTCGTCCCGCCACGGGTGGGCCGTGTTGCTGTACCCACGGATCTCCCAGTAGCCGCGGCGGTCGTGCGTCATGAGCTCGAGCCGGCGCAGCCACTTCGCGCCCTTCCACGCCCACAGCTGAGGCGTGACGATCCGCACCGGGCCGCCGTGCGCGGCCGGGAGCGGCGCGCCCTCGGCCGTGTGCACGACGAGCACGTCCGGCTTCGTCGCCTCCTCGAGCGGCAGGTTGGTCGAGTAGCCGTCGGCGCCGTGGCACATGAGGTGGGTCGCCTCCGCGCGCGGGCGGGCGAGCGCGAGCACGGTCTCGAGCGCCACGCCGCCGAGCGCGAGGTCGAGCACCGACCAGCCCGTCACGCAGTGGAGGTCCGCCTCGGCCGCCACCTGCGGCAGCGCGAGCAGCTCGGCCATCGTGATCGTGAGCGGCGCCTCGCAGGCGCCGTCGACCTCGAGGCGCCAGTCGGCCCGCTCGACGAGCGGCGTCTCGCCCAGGTCCAGCACCGGCCAGGACGTCTTCGAAACGACGTTCTGGTTCGGCGGGCGCTGCGGCATGCCGTGGCGGTTCCGGGGGCCCGAGCCCAGCGGCGCGGGATCCGCCAGCGAGGGCGTCGTGCGCTGCCTCTCGCCGAAGCGCGCCCTCAGCGCCGCCACCTCGTCCGCGATCCGCCGTTCCCGATCGTCCACGGCGCAGAGTCTAGGCGAGGTCACCGGGCGGGGCAGGTCGTCGCCCGCAGGGGGTGGGCCCCGACCCGCCCACCCGGACCCCCGGTGCACGGACCGTGGGTGCCGGACACCTGGATTCCACACGGATCGTCCGGGGTTGAGAGGCCGCACGCTGCGTTCGCCCCAGGGTCGCGCCGGGAACGGAAGTTGCTGAACCGGACCTCGCGATGAAGGCCCATCTCGAGTCGACCTTGAAGTCCGTCCTTCGCCGCCGCGAGCTGCTCGCGACGACGGTGCTCGTCCCTTTCGCCGTCTACTTCGTGACCTTCACGACCGGCCTCACGGGCGCGCAGCTGAAGTGGGTCCTGCCCATCACGCTCCTCGCGGTCGCCGCCACCCGGCTCGGGAGCGCGGCCCTCACCCGCAGGGCCGTCCGCCGCGTGATCGCGATCGTGGAGCGGGGCGACGCGCGCGCGCTGCGAGAGGGCAAGGTGGCCCTCGCGAAGCTGCCCTGGGCCGACGCGGTCTTCGCCGCCGGGCGCTGGCCGGTGGGCGTGCTCACGATCCTCGTGCTCTCCTCGGCCACGGTCGGCCTCACCGGGCTGCAGGTCGCGACCATCGCGATCCTCCCGGTGATGCTCTGCCCGTACACCGGGCTCCTCGCCTACTTCATCTCGGAGAACGCCTACGCGCCACTCATGGAGCAGGCGCCGCTCGCGGAGGTCCGGCTCACGCGAGCGGAGACCGTCCGGCTCTCCGAGAACGCGCGGCGGCTCTGGATGGCCCTCGGCGTCGGCGTGCTCCCGGTCACGACGCTCGCCGTGCTCTTCGCGCTCGCCGCGACCGACTCGGCGCACTTCGACCACCTCGCGATCCACCTCGCCGTCATCGGGTTCCTGACCGCGATCGGCCTCGCCATCGTGGTCCGCGAGTCGGCGCTCGGCTCGAACCGCCGCGTCGAGGCGCTCGTCGGCGGCATCGAGGCCGTCGCCCGCGGCGACTTCGCCGCGCGCGAGTGGGGCTCCGGGGCGACGAGCGAGCTCGGCTTCGTCGCCCAGCACCTCGCCGGCCTCTCCCGCACCGTCGAGCGGCTCCTCGAGGAGCTCGGCCGGATGAGCCGCGCCCAGGCCGCCGGCGACCTCGACGCCGCGCTCCGCGAGGACGCCTTCCAGGGCGCCTACCGCGAGCTCGCCCGCGAGGTGAACGCGATGGTCGCGGGCCACGTCGCGCTCGAGCGCCGCGCCATGGCGACCTTCGCCGACGTCGCGCACGGCGACTTCGCCGCGACGCTGCCGCCGCTCCCCGGCAAGCAGCGCTTCGTGAACGAGGCGCTGGACGGCGTGCGCGCCGCGCTCTCCGGGCTCGTCGCCGAGGTCACCCGGGTGACGAAGGCCCACGAGGCCGGCGACGTCGACGCCCTCCTCGACGCCGCGCGCTTCCAGGGCGGCTACCGCGCCATCGCCGAGGGCGTGAACGGCATGGCGCGGGACCAGGCCGAGCTGACGCGGAAGCTCCTCGCCTGCATCTCGGCGTTCGGCCAGGGCGACTTCGCGGCGCCGCTCGAGCCCTTCCCCGGCAAGAAGGCCGAGGTGAACGAGACCGTCGAGTACGTGCGCGAGCGCCTGAAGGCCCTCGTCGCCGACGCGCACCGGCTCTCGAGCGCCGCCGTCGAGGGCCGCTTCGGCGAGCGCGCCGACGCCTCCCTCCACGCGGGCGACTTCCGGAAGATCGTGCAGGGCGTGAACGACACGCTCGAGGCGATCCTGAAGCCGGTGAACGAGATCGCCGCGCTCCTCGACGCACTCGCGGAGGGGAAGCTCGCCTCCCGCCTCGACGCCGGCCGCCATCGGAACGACGCCCGCGCGCTGGCCGAGCGCGTGAACGCGACCGTCGCCGCGCTGCTCGCCCCGGCCGAGGAGGCCACGAGCGTGCTCGAGGCGCTCGCGAAGCACGACCTCCGCGCCCGGATGAAGGGCGAGTACCGGGGCGACCACGCGCGCATGAAGGTCGCCGTCGACTCGACCGCCACCTCGCTGCACGACGCGCTCGTGAAGGTGTCGGCGGCCGCCCAGGAGGTCTCCCGCGCGGCCTCGCAGATCGCCGCCTCGTCGCAGTCGGTCGCGAGCGGCGCCACCGAGCAGGCCGCGTCGCTGCAGGAGACGGCCTTCACCGTCGACTCGGTCAAGTCCATGACCGACCAGGCCGCCGGCAGCGCCGAGCAGGCCAACGTGGTCGCGCGCTCGGCCCGCGGCGCCGCGCAGGAGGGGGTCGCCGCCATGACCTCGCTCCAGGGCACCATGGGCGGCATCAAGCAGAGCGCCGAGGCCACCTCCGCGATCATCCGCGACGTCTCGGAGATCGCGTTCCAGACGAACCTCCTCGCGCTCAACGCCGCCGTGGAGGCCGCCCGCGCCGGCGACGCCGGCCGCGGCTTCGCGGTGGTCGCGGAGGAGGTCCGGTCCCTCGCGATGCGCGCGAAGGAGGCCGCCCAGCGCACCGAGTCGCTCATCCGCGAGGCCGTGCGCCAGGCCGGCGAGGGCGAGAGCGCGGCGGTGAAGACCGCAGGCCAGCTGAAGGGGCTCCTCGAGGGCGTGGACAAGGTGAGCGCGCTCGTCGACGAGATGTCCGCGCTCTCCCGCGAGCAGGCGAGCGGCATCGGCAGCGTCGCGACCGCGGTCGCCGAGATGGACAGGGTGATCCAGCAGAACGCCGCGTCCTCCGAGCAGTCGTCTTCCGCCGCGTCCGAGCTCAACTCCCAGGCGGAGGAGCTCGCCGCGATGGTGGCGGGGTTCAAGCTGGAGCGGGGCGAGGGTTCGGTGCCCGCCGGACGATCGCCTCCCGTCACCCGCGCCCGCGCACTCGCTCCTCCCTCCACCGCTCGTCCCGAGCGTAGCGGCGGCGCCGCCGCCGCGAAGTCGAGGGACCCCTCCCCCGCCCGCAACGGCAAGCCCCACGAGGCTTTCCCGATGGAGGACGAGCTCTCGACCATCCCGGACTTCTGAGCGGAACCCCTTCGCGCGCGCTTGACTCCCGGAAGGCTTCGGGGCAGATCAGGAGCCGCGACGCGGGAATAGCTCAGTTGGTAGAGCATCAGCTTCCCAAGCTGAGGGTCGCCGGTTCGAACCCGGTTTCCCGCTCCAGTTTCGGCAGGATTGGCGAGGGCTTCCAGGGTGACCTGGGAGCCCTTCGTCGTTCCAGGCGGCTGCAGAAGGTTGTCTGGCCCAGGGTGTCCGCCGTCGCTGGCCCCCGCAATGTCCCGCCGGGTCAGCGGTTTCCGCGCGCCGACCCTCAGCGTGCCGGGAGGAGGGTCGAACGAAGATGGGGGGCTCGCCCCGTTACCGTACTACCTTGTAGTAGTGCTACATGGTAGTATGCCTCGGTGAAACGGAAGTTCGTGGAGTCGTCCGGCTTCACCGACGATCGCAGGCGGCTCGAGCGGGTACGCGAGCTGGCCCACGACGATCTCGTCGCGCTGGAGCAGAGCATCCTGCGTGACCCGCAGGTGGGCGATCTCGTCCCGGGAACCGGTGGACTCCGGAAGGTTCGGCTGGCCCAGCGGGACGTTGGCCGCGGCAAGCGGGGCGGAGTCAGGGTCTACTACCTCGACCTTCCCCGCCGCTCGATCACACATCTCGTCGCAGTATTCGGCAAGCGAGAGAAGTCCGACCTCTCGGCCGCCGAGCGGCGCGACGTCGCGGAACTGGTGAAGGTATTGAAGGAGGAAGCGTCATGAAGACCAAGGCACGCAGCAGCGCGTTCTCGAAGGTGAAGGCGGGCCTGGAGGATGCGATCGCGTTCCACCGCGGGACGCGCCTGCTCACCGTCAGGGACGTCGAGTTGGCCCCCCCGCACCCGATGGGCGCGAAGGAGGTCATCGCCGTCAGGGCGCGCCTCCGCGTTTCCCAGGCGGCCTTCGCACGCATCCTCAACGTGAGCCCCAGGACCGTGCAGGCGTGGGAGACGAGCGCGCGGCGCCCCTCCGACGCCGCGCTGAAGCTCCTCTCCGTCGCGGAGAAGCACCCGGAGGTGCTCTTCGGCTGAGCGGTAGCGCCGAGCGAATTCTCGACGCGGAGTCTCCGCCGAGCGGGCAACCTTCGGACAACCTTCACCCGCGGAAACGCCCTCCAACCCCTCCCCACCGTCGCAACGCCCCTCGCCTTTCCGGCAACTTTGCCACCGCAGGACGGCCGCCCTGACATTCCCAAGCTGAGGGTCGCCGGTTCGAACCCGGTTTCCCGCTCCAACCTCGGATGAACCGAAGGCCCGGTGACCCCGGGCCTTCTCCTTTTCGGGCCGCCGCGACCTCCTGCCGCGAGCCCGACGGAAAGACGGCTTCGAGCTGGTCTGGTCACCACCCATCGTGGCCGAGTGCCTCCGGGTCGGCGAGCGCCCACATGGTGCCGACCGATCTCCTCCCGGCCATCGACGTCGTGAGGGCCGACCCTTCGGGCAACGTGTATCTGGCCACGGCGCTCGCCGGCGGGGCCCGCTGGGTGGTCACCGGCAACACGCGACACCTCACGCCGCTCGATGGTTACGCGGGGCTGCGAATCGTCGAGCCAGCCGTCTTCCAGGCAGAGCTCGAGGCCCGTCGAGGGCTGCCAGCTGGTCGGCGCCCGATCGCGGCGGATTCACTCCACTCGCGGTCGATGTACCGGCCTACGTCGCCGAGCTCACCGCCGGCAGGATCGGGGTGGGCTGGCGCGACTCCGAGCCGGGTCCGCGAGGAGCTCGCGCGTCAGATCATCCGGACTCGCCATGCCGATGGGACCGCACGGCGCCGCAGCCAGCCAGATCGACAGCGCGGTGAGTGACGGCGGAGGCCACGGGTGGCTCCGCATCATCGCCACGAAGTCGTTCATCGAACCGAGCACCCGCCGGTTGGCGGTCCTCCCGATCGTCGCCTGGGCCATGGCTGCGACCTCTCGCTCGATGACGGACGGCAGCACACCCAGCCGGAGGAGCACCTCCGCGAGCGCCCCCGGCGATCGCTCCGTGAGGGTCGCGGCCTCCCGCGCCGGCACCAGGATCGGCAGCAGGGACCGTTCGCTCACCATGAGGACGAGCTGCATCCTCGGCGCATGGACCAGGGTGGCGTACCAGTCGCCGAGGAGGTTCGACGGCGGCTCTGACGCCCCCTGGGAGGGCGGCCCCAGGCGCCTCAGGAGCTTCGCGGTGCAGCGCAGCGTGTACACGGTGGCGCCCAGCTTGCTCCACCGCGCGCCCTGGACACATCAAATTCGCTTCTCGTCGGCCAGATCCTGCGCAGACGTCTGCGCGGGACGCTTTGCCGCGTGGGCTCGTGGCCGAAATCGACGCGGTGACCGTCGCACGGCGCAATTAGATCCGGGACGTGCTCCGCTCCGTCGAGACCCACCCCGAGCTCCTCGCGAAGGCATGGGCCCTGCCCGTGGCGGCGACGTACACCCCGCTCCGGTCGCAGGGCTTCCGCGCGGTGTGCGGCCCCACCAGCGTCGCGAACGTCCTCCGCTCGGTCGGCCACGACCGCGGCCCGAACCCGCTCCGCGGCTTCGGCCTGCGCGCGATGAGCCTCGAGCAGGTGGCGCGCGAGGGCGGCGAGGTGATGCCGCCGGGCTGGACGGCGACGGTGGTCCGCCCCTCCAGCGTTGCCGCCCTCCGGGACGAGCTCCGGACGGCGAACGATCCCCGCCGCCGCTTCATCGCCAACTTCTCCCGGGCCCCGCTCTTCGGTCGGGGCGGCGGACACCACTCACCGGTGGGCGGCTACCTCGAGGCCGAGGACCTCGCCTTCGTGCTGGACGTGAACGCGAGCTTCGGCCCCTGGCTCGTCCCGACCGAGCTCCTGCACCAGGCGATGAGCGCCATCGATCGCGGAGACGGCCGCGCACGTGGGCTGGCCCGGTTCGAGACGAGCGGTCCGGCCTAGCCGGTCGCCGTGTCACACCTTCTGCCCTTCAGCGCATCGGGTCAGACGAGCAAGATCCTCGAGCGTCGCGAGGGGCGGTAGCGCCAGCCGCCCCCGCTCACTCCCGCTCGCACGCCCACGGCGCCGTGCGCCAGGCGCCGACCCGCTCCGGGCGCGCCGGCTGCACGCAGGTCCGGCCCCGCTTCGTCTTCGCGGCCCGGTAGAGCCCGTCCCGCGGGAACACGGCGCGGAACGCCTCCGCGCTCGGGAAGATCTTCTCCCAGCCGCGGCGCGTGATCGTGCGTC
The DNA here is from genome assembly GCA_046351695.1 of Anaeromyxobacter sp. Classification (GTDB taxonomy): domain Bacteria; phylum Myxococcota; class Myxococcia; order Myxococcales; family Anaeromyxobacteraceae; genus Anaeromyxobacter. The sequence goes on from JAXLYA010000015.1 coordinate 37,077, forward strand.
CGGCGTCCACCGCGGTGACGATGCGGCCGCTCCGGACGCGCACCGCGAGGACCGGGTTGAGCGGCCGCGGGTCGCCGTCGACCGAGACGAGCAGGTCGCCGTCGGGGAGGTGCAGCCGGTCCTCCACCGAGCGGATCAGCTCGCCGCGAACGACCTCCCGGGCACCCGCGGGCTGGAACCACAGGACCCCTTCGCCGCGCTCGACGAAGTCGCCCTCGGGGCCGAGGCGGCGGAGGTCGAGCACGGCGTGGCGCGCGACGTCGTAGAGCACCCCCACCTGCTGGTCCTCCTGCGGCCGGCCGCTCACCCGCAGGACGAGGAGCAGGCGCGCGCCGCCGGCCGGCACGGCGTCCACGACGCCGCAGATCGGCCCGGGCTCCCACTCGCGCGGGAGCTCGCCCCGCGGGTCGAGCTTCCACCAGGCGGCCGGGAACCTGCCCGGCCACCGGGCCTGCACGGCCTTGCGCCCCTTCTGCTCGAAGGTGAGGACCATGTCGTCCTCCTCCGGGAACCCGGTGGGCGACGGCAGCGTGATCCGGAAGGCGCGGCCCGCGAACCGGCAGGCGTCCTCGTCGACGATCGTCGGGGCGGGGAGCGCGCCCTGCGGGCGGTAGTGCGGGCCCGGCTCGTGTGGGTCGGCCTGGGCGAGCGCGAGGGCGGTGAGCGCCGCGGCGAGCACGGCGGGACCATAGCCGTTCGTGTGGGTCACCGCACGAAACCGTACGCGGGCCCCGGCCGGCCTCACCCGGTCGTACCGCCTGCTTCACACGGCGTGTCGACGCGCCGCGGCTCTCGACGGCGTTCGACGCGGCGGGGCGTACGCGGAGGTTCATTGCCGCACAGTGAATGGACGCTTCGTCACGCGGACCCGCCCCACCGGGCGGGCGCGGCCGCCGGCGACCGTCTCTAGGAAGCCCGCGCGGCCTCCGATCGCGTCCTGCGATCACGCCGCAAAGGGGGCAACATGCACTGCAGGTGGTTCGTCGTGGCGAGCCTGCTCCTGGGCGCGGCCATGCAGGCGCGGGCAGGCGACACGGGCGGAGGGCTCTGGCTGTCGGCGGGGCAGGACCTCGGCAACACGCGAAACCAGGGCGCGGAGCGCGCGCTCTCGGTCGGCACGGTCGGTGGGCTCCAGGTGAGGTGGGCCTTCACGACGGCGGGCGACGTCTCGGCGACGCCCGCCGTCGACGGCGCCCGGGTCTACTTCCCGGACTGGGCCGGCTGGCTCTACGCGCTGGACCGGCGCACCGGCCGGGAGCTGTGGCGCGCCTCGATCGCGCAGGCCTCGGGCGTGCCCGGCGACAAGGCGCGGGCCTCGCCGCTCGTCGCCGGCGGCAAGGTGATCGTCGGCACGCAGGGACCGTTCGGCGGCGGCGGCAAGCTCCTCGCGTTCGACAAGGACTCGGGCGCCCTGGTCTGGGCGACGGTCGTCGAGGCCCACCCCGCGGCGATCATCACGCAGTCGGCGAGCGCGTTCGACGGCCGCGTCTACGTGGGCGTCGCCTCGATGGAAGAGGCCCTCGCGGTCATCCCCGGCTATCCGTGCTGCAGCTTCCGGGGCAGCGCCGCCGCGGTCGACCTCGAGACCGGCACCCTGCTCTGGAAGACGTACATGATCCCCGCGGGCTACAGCGGTGGCGCCGTGTGGGGCAGCGCGCCCGCGGTGGACGTCCGGCGCGGCCAGGTCTACATCGCGACCGGCAACAACTACTCGCTGCCTGACCCGGTCCAGGCGTGCGTCGCCGCCAACCCGTCCAACCCGAGCGGCTGCATCGCCGCGGACGACCTCTTCGACTCGGTGGTGGCGCTCGACCTCGGCACGGGTGCGGTGCGGTGGGCGACGCGCGCCATCCCGTTCGACGCCTGGACCGGCGACTGCCTGCCGTTCTTCGGCGACGGCACCAACTGCCCGCAGCCCGCCGGCCCCGACTACGACTTCGGCCAGGCGCCCGCGCTCTTCACGACCCAGCGCGGCGCCCAGATCGTCGGCGCCGGCCAGAAGAGCGGCCAGTACTGGGCGATGAGCCCGGACACGGGGCAGGTGCTGTGGGTCACGCAGGCGGGACCCGGGGGCACCGCCGGCGGACTCCAGTGGGGCTCCGCCGTCGACGGCCGCCGCGTCTACACGGCGAACGCCAACTCGAACTTCGTCCCATGGACGCTGCCCGGCGGCGCGATCGTGACCTCCGGCGTGTGGAGCGGGCTCGACGCCGCGACCGGGGCGCTGCTCTGGCAGACGACGCCGCCGTTCGGAGGCGGGACCTCGGGCCCGGTCACCACCGCGAACGGCGTCGTGTTCGGCTGCTCGCTCGACGCCCTGGGCCACATGTACGCGCTCGACGGAGCCACGGGCCGGATCCTCTGGTCCTTCGCGAGCGGCGGCTCCTGCCTCTCCGGCGCGGCGATCTCGAACGGTGACCTGTTCTGGGGGTCGGGCTACAGCAACTTCGGGTTCGGCACCCCGAACAACAAGCTGTACGCCTTCACGGTGCGCTGACCGGAGGCCGGCCCGCGCGGCGCTCGCCCGGGCCGGCTCCCTCCCCGAGGCCAGGTACTCGACGCTGCCCGGGAATCGGGCAGGATGGGCTGCGGGAGGGTGTCCGGATGCCTCCGCCTCGCCGGGGGTGGTTGCTCGCCACCTTGACGCTCGTCGCCGCCTCCGCCTGCCGGGAGGACGGCCCGGCTCCGGGCCCCCGTTTCACGGAAAGTGCGCCCATCCAGGGCGCGCCGACCTACGTCCTCGCCGTCCACCCGCTCTACAACCCGGCCCGGCTGACGCAGGCCTTCCAGCCGCTGGTCGATCACCTCAACTACGAGCTGCCGCACACGCGCATCGTGCTCCAGGCATCGCGGGACTACCCGGCGTTCGAGGCGCGGTTCCGCGCGCGCGAGCCGGAGCTCCTGCTCCCGAACCCCTGGCAGGCGCTGCAGGCGATGAAGGCGGGCTACCACGTCATCGCGATGGCCGGCGACCCGGCCGACTTCAAGGGGCTCATCATCGTGCGCCGGGACAGCCGCACCCGCGTGCCGACCGACCTGCGCGGCTCGGCGGTCGCCTTCCCGGCGCGCACCGCGCTCGCCGCCTGCGTCATGCCCCAGTGGTTCCTGCGCCAGGGCGGCCTCGACGTGAACCGCGAGATCGAGAGCCGGTACGTGGGCTCGCAGGAGTCCGCGATCATGAACGCCTACCTGAAGCTCACGGCGGCCGGCGCGACCTGGCCTCCGCCCTGGCGGGCGTTCCAGCGCGACCACCCGAAGGAGGCCGCCGAGCTGAAGGTGCTCTGGGAGACCGAGCCGCTCGTGAACAACGCGGTCATGGTCCGCGACGACGTGCCGGAGGAGGTCGCGCGCCGCCTGAGGGCCGCCCTCGTCGAGCTCGGCCAGACGCCGCGCGGGCAGTCGGTGCTCGCCGGGATGGAGACCGCCCGCTTCCTGCCCGCCACCGACGCCGACTACGAGCCGGTGCGCCGCTTCGTGGAGCGGTTCGAGCGCGAGGTGCGGCCGGTGGAGGGGCGATGAGCGCCCGCCTCCGCCACTTCCTCCTCGGCACGCTGCGCGGGCGGCTCATCCTGAGCGTCGCCGCGGTGCACGCGGTGCTGATGGCACTCTTCGTCGCCGACGTGACCTGGCGGGAGCGCGGCCTCCTGCTCGAGCGCCAGGTCGACCAGGCGAGCGCGCTCGCCGAGGCGCTCGCGACGTCCGCCGCGGGGTGGATCGTCGCGGACGACGTGCAGGGCCTCCAGGAGCTCGTGGACGCCCAGCGCAGCCACCCGGAGGTCACGTTCGTCGTCATCACCGACGAGCAGGGCATGGTCCACGCCTCCACCGACCGCACCCGGCGCGGCCAGTACCTCCTGGACCTGCCGCAGGCGCCCGAGGTCCGGGTCCTCGCGCGCACGCAGGCGCTCGCGGACGTGGTCGCGCCGGCGTACCTCGGCGGGCGGCACGTGGGCTGGGCGCGGATCGGGATCGGGCCGGGGGACTCGGCCGAGAAGCTCGCGGGCATCACCCGCAGCGGCATCCTCTACGCGGTCGCCGCCATCCTGGTCGGCTCCGCCTTCGCCTGGGTGATGGGCCGCTCGATCACCCGCCGCCTCTACGCGATCCAGGAGACCATCAACCGCGTCCGGGGCGGCGACGGCAAGGCGCGGGCGGCGCTCGCGGGCGACGACGAGGCGGCGATGATCGCCGGCGAGTTCGACGGCATGCTCGACGCCCTCGAGCAGCGCGACCTGCGGCTCCGCGAGAGCGAGGAGCGGTACCGGCACATCGTCGAGACGGCCCACGAGGGCGTCTGGATGCTCGACGCGGAGGACCGGACCACCTTCGTGAACCGCAAGATGGCCGAGCTCCTCGGCTACCGCGTCGAGGAGGTGGTCGGGCGGCCGGTCTACGACTTCACCGACGAGGAGGGCCAGGAGATCGCGCGGCGCTTCCTCGCGCGGCGCCGGCAAGGCCTCGCCGAGCAGCACGAGCTGAAGCTGCTGCGCAAGGACGGCGCGGCCCGCTGGACGCTGGTCGAGTCGGTGCCACTCTTCGACGCGGCGGGCGCGTACGCAGGCGCGCTCAAGATGGTCTCCGACGTGACCGACCGCCGGCACATGGAGGAGCAGCTCCGGCAGTCCCAGAAGCTCGAGGCGGTCGGCCGGCTCGCCGGCGGCGTCGCCCACGACTTCAACAACGTGCTCACCGCGATCCTGGGCGACGCCGAGGAGCTCGCCGAGGGGCTGAACCCGGCCGATCCCCTCCACACCGACGCCCTCGAGATCCAGGCCGCCGCCCGCCGGGCGGCGCTCCTCACCCGGCAGCTCCTCGCCTTCGGCCGCAAGCAGCCCGCCCAGCCGCGGGTGCTCTCGGTGGGCGAGGTGGTGTCGGCGATGGAGCGCATGCTCCGGCGGCTCATCGGCGAGGACGTCGAGCTGACGGTGGCCTCGCACGCCCGCGTCGGCGCGATCCGGGCCGACCCGGGCCAGCTCGAGCAGGTCGTCGTGAACCTGGTCGTGAACGCGCGCGACGCGATGCCGAAGGGCGGGCGGCTCACCGTCGAGACCCGCGACGCCGAGCTCGCGCCGGACGACGCGGGCCGCAGCGTGGACGCGCCGGCGGGGCCGTACGTCGTGCTGTCGGTCTCCGACACCGGCACCGGCATGACCGCCGAGGTGCAGGAGCACATCTTCGAGCCCTTCTTCACGACGAAGGGGCCGGGCGCGGGCTACGGGCTCGGGCTCGCGACCGTCTACGGCATCGTGAAGCAGTGCGGGGGCGCGCTGCGCGTGCACAGCCAGCCCGGCCAGGGCTCGACCTTCGAGGTCTGGCTCCCGCGCGTCGCCGAGGCCGCGGAGCCGCTCGAGCCGGCGCCGCGCCGGCCCCGCGCGGCCAGGGCACGGTGCTCGTCGTCGAGGACGAGGCGATGGTCCGGGGCATGGTCGTGCGGATCCTCACCCGCGCCGGCTACACGGTGCTCCAGGCCGGCGACGGGGAGGAGGCGCTGCGGATGGCGGCCAGCCCCGCGGGCCGGGGCGTGGAGCTCGTCGTGGCGGACGTCGTCATGCCGCACCTCGGCGGCCCCGAGCTCGTGGCGCGCCTGCGCGCGGAGCGGCCCGACCTCGCCGTGCTGTTCATGTCCGGCTACACCGAGCGCGGCGTGGACCTGCAGGACCGGCTCGACGCGCGGACCGCGTTCGTCTCGAAGCCGTTCACGGCCGCCGAGCTCGCGCGGCGCGTGAAGGAGCTCCTCGACGCGCGCGCGCTGCTCCAGGCGTGAGCCTTCGCCCTCCGGCAGGCGCAGGGCGAACGGATCCGCGCGCCGGGCTCACAGGTGCGCGTTCGCGACCGGCAGCCAGCGCAGGCCCGGCGGGTTGTTCCCCGCGTAGTTGAGGAGCCCGAGCTGCACGCCCTCGAGGTGCGCGGCGTAGTTGAAGAGGCCGATCGCGACGCCGCGCTGCTCGCCGAGGATCCGGTTGAACGCGCTCACCGAGACGCCGGTCATCCGGCCCTGCGGCTCCACGTGCAGGTAGGCGGGCGCGAGGAAGATCCCGGTGAGGTCGACGCCGCCGACCGCGAGCGCCGCCGCGATCCCGCGGATCCGCGGCGCGCCGAGCCCGAGCCCCGCGACCGCGATCCCGTCGAGCCCGCCGCCGGCCCCGAGGCCGAGGAGCGCGACGCCGATCCCGCGCACGCTTCCGCCCGCGCCCGCGCCGAGCCCACCGAGGAGGAGCCCGTTCACGTCGCCCCCGGTCCCGGCGCCGAGGCCGCCGGCGAGGATGCCGTTCACGTCCCCCCCCGTGCCCGCGCCGACGAGGCCGATCACCGCGCCCGTCGCGCCCCCGCCGGCCCCCACGCCGACCGGCGAGACGAAGATGCCGCGCAGCCGGCCGCCGGCCCCCACGCCGAGGAGGCCGAAGCCGAGGCCGTCGAAGTCGCCCGCGGCGCCGACGCCCAGCACCCCGACGCCGATCCCGCGCAGCGCGCCGGCGCCGGCGAGCGGGAGGCCGAGGGCGAGCCCGGTGACGCTGCCGCCGTCCTCCGCGTGCTCGCCGTGGCCCGGATACGGCGTCCAGACCGTCACCGAGACGCCGTGGACGACGTACGGCGCGGCGTCCCGGTAGTTGAGGCGGAGCCCGTCGACGTGCCGGGTGTTGCCGATGCCGAGGCCGACGTCGTGGAAGGTGAGGTCGAGGCTCCAGGGGACGGGCTCGACGGCGGCGGGGGCGCTGGCCGCGGGCGCCGCAGCCGGCGGGGCGTCGGGCTCCGGGGTGGCCTGCCCGGTGAGGGCGGCGAGGACGAGGGGGGCGAGCGCGGGGTGCATGACGGCCGTCCTGGCGAGAGGGTACTCCCCAACCTACGCCAGGATGGCCGCCTCATTTCACGCCGCCGCCCGCATCGCCTCCGCGATGACCTCGAGGTCGGCCGCGCTCACCTGCACGAGCCCGAACCGGAGCGAGCGCGGTGAAGGCCTGCAGCGCGTCGCCGCCGGCGCGGCCGCGGGCGACGTGCTCCGCGGACGCGACGGCGATCCAGGCCCGGCTCACGGCTGCTCCGGCGCCGGGTGGAACACGCGCAGCCGGTGGCCGTCCGGGTCGAGCGCGACGAAGGTCTCGCCGAAGTCCATGCGCGTGGGCGCCTGGGCGATGCGGAGGCCCCGGGACTTCCAGGACTCGTGCGTGGCGCGCACGTCGGCGGGCGACGGCACCTTGAAGCAGAGCTCCATGCCGCCGGGCGCCGCGGTCACGGCCGGCTCGACGCCGTCCCGCCCCCAGAGGCCCAGCATCTGCCCCTCACGCAGCGGGAACATCACGAAGGTGGGCGAGGACTCGACGGGCTTCCGCCCGAGGAGGTCCTCGTAGAAGGCGGCGCTCGCGAGCGGGTTCTGGACGAACAGCAGGACGAAGTTCGGATCGAGTGGGGTCATGCGAGGGAGCCTAGGCGCCCATCGTGACAGTTCCTGTCAGCAGCGGCGCGCCCCTCCCGGGCCGCATCCCCGGCCCGGCCGCTCACGGCTCCGGGATGCCCTCGCGCTCGCGCCACTCCGCGAGCAGCGCCTGCCGCCGGCGCGGGTAGCGCTCGTCGAGCGGCTCGAGGCGCGAGATCCGGTCCACCCGGAACGCGCGGAACCCGCGGCGCCGCTCGCACCAGGCGGCCACGACCCGCACGCGCTCGAAGTACGCGAGCGAGAACGGCCAGATGGTCCGCTCGCTCCGCGCGCCCTTCCCGTCCTCGTAGGCGATGCGGAGCTTGCGCTCTGCGCGGATGGCCGCCCGGATCACCGGCAGCTCGCGCTCGCCCGGCTCCTCCGCGTCGAGGCCCGGGACGAGCAGCGTCGGCGCGTCGATCCCGTCGCGCAGGTCGCCCGGCAGCACCGCCGCGATCTTCGCGAGCGCGTTCCGCGCCGCGTCGCCGAGCCGCGCGTCGGCGCGCTTCGCGACCCACTGCCCGCCGAGCACGAGCGCCTCGAGCTCCTCCTCCGAGAGCATGAGCGGCGGCAGGAGGTAGCCGGGCTTCATGACGAACCCGAGCCCGGCCTCGCCGCGGATGGCGGCGCCCTGCGCCTGGAGCGTCGCGATGTCCCGGTAGACGGTCCTCAGGGAAACCCCGAGCTCGGTCGCGAGCGCGGCGCCGGTCACCGGCCGGCGGTGGCGCCGGAGGGCCTGCAGCAGCGAGAGGAGTCGCGAGGCGCGGGACATGGGAGCGTGCGTTCCAGCCAGCGCGAATGTCCCGCAACAATCGCTCCGCGGTCCAGCACGAGCGCAAATCTGGTCGTGTCCGGCACCGCCCGCACGCTCGGTCCGCCCAGTGTTCACGCGTGGTTGGACCCGGCGTCCACCGTGGCATGCCCCGTGCTCGGGTCCGCGCCATGCCCGTCCGGTGGACAGACGACCTCGCGACCGGAATCGAGGCGATCGACGCGCAGCACCGCGGCCTGTACGACGCCGTGAACGAGCTGCACGGGATCATGCGCAGCCACGAGCTCTCCGAGGTCAGCACGGTCCTCGAGGCCCTCGAGACCTACGCGGCCCAGCACTTCCGGCTCGAGGAGCGGGAGATGGCCGAGGCGGGCTACCCGGGGCTCGCCGCGCACGCGGGCGCCCACCGCGCCTTCGCGCTCGAGTTCGAGCGGCAGCGGCTCGCGCTCCACCCGACGCCGACGGCCTCTGGCGTCGTCGAGCTCTCCGCCTGGCTCACCGACTGGCTGCGCGACCACGTCCGGAAGGTCGACGGCGAGATGGCCCGCTACCTGCGGGCGTTCGAGACGTCCGCCGAGAGGCCCGCGCAGGCCAAGAAGCCGGTCGCCTGAGCGGGGCGCGCTCCGCCCCTCCCCTTCACTCCCCTGCCCGCGAGTTGTCCCGGTCTCCGGCGCCGTCCACCGTCGCGGGGCCGGACACCGGCACCTCCGCCTCGCCGGCGAGGCCGGGGATGCCCTCGAGGCCCGTCGCCACGCGCACCGCGCCCGAGAGCTCGAGCGCGAGGGCGAGGGTGATCCGCCCGGCGGCGTCCACGCTCGCACGCGCCCCGCGCAGCACGGCCTCCACCCGGCCGCGGACGCCGGGATCGTCGAGCGCGATCGTGCACGCCTGGCCCGGCGCGAACGTGATCGCCCCGCCCTCCCGCGCGCGCCCCTCGAGCGTGCAGGCGTGGCCCCGCGCCGCGAGCCGCGCCGAGACGGCGCCCGGGCTCGCGCCGGGCCGGAGCACGACGTCGCCGCGAGGCTCGACGGTGCCGAGCACCGGCACCGCCGGCATGCGCACGGTGGCGCGCACGCGGTAGGTGCCCGCGACCGCCTGGGCGGCGACCGGCGGCGCGGCCAGGACCGCCGCGAGCGCGAGGGCGAGGAAGGTCACGACCCCGTTCTAGCCCGCCCGCCCCGCGCCGGCAGCGACCCGCTCTGGTAGGCTCCGTCCATGCGCCTCGCACCGATGCTGTGCGTCCTCGCCGCCCTGACCGGGGCCATCGCCCGCGCCGACGACGCGCCCACCGTGGTGCTCGAGGTCGGCGAGACCTGGTCGAAGCCGGGCACGGGCGGCCGGTGCGACGACCTCTCCGTCGCCGACATCACCGTGAACGGCGTCACGATCACCGCGAAGAAGCCGGGCCGGACGGTCTGCGGCTGGGCGGTGGGCCACGCCGGCGGCGCGCGCACCTGGGTGAACGTGGTCGTGGTCGAGAAGGGCGAGAAGAAGGAGCAGGGAGAGCCGGCCAGGAAGTGAGCGCCGCCTACTCCCCCGCCGCCTTCAGCTCGCCGGTCGTGACCCGCAGCCGGTAGGAGATGACCCGGGCGATGCGCGCGGGCAGCTCCGCGCCGAGCGCCGGCTCGTCCTTCAGCGCCGCCTCGAAGCCGGTCCGGTCGAGGACGAAGACCTCGGTGTCCACGGTCGCCGTCGCGTTCGCGGAGCGCGGCCGCGCGTCCACGAAGGCGAGCTCCCCGAAGACGTCGCCGCGGCCGAAGGCGCCGATCATGAGCTCCCGCCCGCCCGCGGCGGGCACGGCCACGCGCACGCGGCCGAGCCGCACCAGGTACAGCGCGTCCCCCGGGTCGCCGGCGCGGAACACGAGCTCCCCGGCGGGCACCGCGACCGTGCGGATCCGCCGCTCGACGGCGGCGAGCAGCGCGGGCGCGAGCCCGGAGAGGAGATCCGTCTCGGAGAGCTCGATGCGACGGTGCACCACCCGCTCGTCGAGGTGCAGCTCGAGGAGCTGCTCCTCCATCCACTCGAGCGCCTCGTCGCGGCTCGTGAAGAGCCGCGGCGGCGGCGCCTTCGGGTCGACCGACACGTCCGCGAGCGCGGCCTCGAGCTCCCCGGGCGTGCGCGAGCCGGCGAGGAGCAGCCGCGCGCCGCGGCCGGCGAGGCGCGCCTGCGCCTGGGCGAGGATGCGGGCGGCGGTGAGGTCGACGTCGGTCACGCGCGCGAGGTCGAGCAGCACGAAGCGGCAGCGCGCGAGGTCCGGGCCGAGCTCGGTGAGCAGCCGGTCCGCGGTGCCGAAGAAGAGGTCCCCCTGGAGCGTGACCACCGCGGCCTCGGGGCCGTGCGCGGTGAGCACCTGATCCTCCGGCGGCAGCCGGCGCCGGGTCGAGCGCGTGCGCGCGAGGTCGCCGCGCGCGCGCACGGGCGACTGGCCCATCCGGTCGCGCAGGAAGAGCACGATGACGAGCGCGATGCCGGCGCCCGCCGCGACGACGAGCCCCCTCCAGAGGGCGATCGCGACGACCGCGGCCACCACCGCGAACTCGAGGCGGTGCCCCGGCCGACGCAGGAGGCGGAGCGTGCCCCAGTCGAGCGTGCGGAGCCCGACGTGCACCAGGATCCCGCCGAGCACCGCGCGCGGCATCCCGGCGACGAGCGCCGGGGCGAGCGCCACGAGCGCGAGGAGCGCGCCGGGCACCGTCGCCGAGGCCGCGCGGCTGCGCCCGCCCGCGGCGACGTTCACGAGCGTCGGGCCGGAGACGCCCGAGCCCACCATGCCGCCGCCGAGCGAGGCGAGCGCGTTCCCGAGCCCCTGCGCGACGAGCTCGCGCGACGGCAGGTGGCGGGCGCCGGTCATCGAGTCGACGAGCACGCAGCTCTTCAGCGTGTCGACCGAGAGGAGCGCGGCGAGCGCCGCGGCGGGCCCCGCGACGAGGGCGACGTCCTCGAGCCGCAGGCCGGAGAGCTCCTGCACGAGCCCGGGGATCGCCGCCGCGATCGCGCCGACGCCGGGCACCGAGCCGACCCGGAGCGGGTTGCCGGCGACGGCGGCCAGCGCGGGGTCCGAGCGCTGGAACGCGAACCAGGCGAGCGTGCCCGCGCCGAGGCCGGCGACGACGGGCGGCAGGCGCGGCGCGAGCCGCGGCGCGAACCGCATCGCCGCGAAGGTGACGCCGGCGACGACGAGCGACACCGGCCGCCACGCGCCGGGGTGCGCGACGGCGCCGAGCGGCCCGCCCGCGGAGACGCCGGTGACCGAGGGCAGCTGGCCCCACACGAGCAGGATGCCCGCCGCGGAGAGGAAGCCGGAGACGACCGGGTACGGGATGAACTTCACCACCGTGCCGAGCCGGAGCGCCCCGAACCCGAGCTGGACGAGGCCGGCCACGAGCCCGGTCGAGAGCAGGAGGAGGTGCGCACGCTCGGGCGCGACGGACGCGAGCCACGCCGCGTGCGCGGTGAGCATCGCGGCGGCCGGGCCGCTCGGCGCCGACACCAGCCCGGGCGTGCCGCCGAGGAGCGAGGCGACGGCGCCGAGCAGGATCGCGCCGACGAGCCCCGCGACCGCGCCCGCCGCGGCGTGCTCGGGCCCGAGCGTCGCGTACGCGAGGATCCCGTTTCCGATCGCCATCGGCAGCGCCATGAGCGCCGCGGCGAGGCCGGCCCCGAGCTCCGGGGCGATGCGCCGTCCGTCCACGTGGAGATGATGCCACCTTGGGGTGCCGGGACCGAGGGATTCCTCGTGCTAGCTTCCCTCACCATGACCGTCCTCCCCCTGGCCCTCGCGGCGGCGCTCGCGGCGAAGGGGCCGTTCGATCCGCCGAAGGCGACGCAGGTCGTCGAGCTGCCCGCGAACGAGCACGGCCAGGTGGGGAAGCTCACGTGCACGGTCTACCGGGGCTTCGTCGTGAAGGAGGTCGACCGCGGCGAGAAGGGCGCCGAGCACCACGCGATCGTGCGCTTCGACCCCACGGGTGCGGTGCCGCCCTGCGACCTCGCGTTCGTGCCCGGCGAGGTCGAGGTGAGCTGGGCCGGGTACTTCCACGGCGCGCGCGGCCGCTTCGCGTTCTTCGTGGGCGACGACGGCTGGGAGGCGGGCTCGATGGGCTTCGGCGTCTTCGACGCGCGCACCGGCAAGAAGGTGTTCGAGGACGCGGTCGTGCAGGGCCCGGAGAAGCTCGTGCTCGAGCCGGACGGCGAGGACCTGAAGCTCCGGTACCGCCGCGCCTGGCGCGCGACCTGCTCCCTGCAGAAGGATCCGGTGGGCTGCTGGAGGAAGATCCGCGGCGCGCTCGCGCTCCCGGGGGAGGCCCCGCCCTGCGCCGCCGCGTACGCGAAGGAGAAGGCGCCGCTCGAGGATCCGACGGTGCTCACCTACGACGCCGAGGTGCCCTCGCTCACCGCCCGCCGCGTCCGCGCCGCCGCCACGCCGAAGCCGCTCTGCTTCCCGGCGATGTGAGGCGGGAGAGCGCGCGGCGGGCCTCGTCGTCCGCCGGCGCGTAGAGCACGAGCCGGACGTCGTCGGGCTCGCCGTCCGGGGCGACCGACGCGTAGAGGAGGTGAATGGCCTCACCGCGCCCGGACCCGGGGCGCACGCGCTTCGTCCGCAGGTGGGCCTCGTCGAGCCCGTGGGCGTCCCAGGCGTTCGCGAAGTCGGGGCTCGCCTCCGCGAGGCCTGCGACGAAGCCGCGCCAGTCCGGGTTCGCGACGAGGTGGCCCGTCGCGGCCCGGAACTGCGCGACCGCGGAGGCGGCCACGCCGGCCCAGTCCTCGAACCGCGTCCGCCAGCCGGGGTCGAGGAACAGGCGCAGGAGCACGTTGTCCGTCACGCCGGGCTGCGCGTCGAAGGCGCCGAGCGCCGCCGCGGCGGCCGCGTTGGCGTGCAGGACGTCCCACCGCCCGTTCACCGCGTACGCCGGGCCGGGCAAGGCGTCGCAGAGGGCGCGCAGTGCCGGTGAGGCGGCGACCGTGCGGCGCCACCGCGGCGCGCCCGCGCCCACGCCGGCGGCGAGGCGCGAGAGGTGCGCGGCCTCCGCGGCCGACAGCGCCAGCGCCCGGGAGAGGGCACGGAGCGTCGCGGGCGTCGTGCGCACCGGGCGGCCCTGCTCGAGCCAGGTGTACCAGCCCGCGCTGATGCCGGCGGCGACGGCCACCTCCTCGCGGCGGAGCCCGGTCACCCGGCGCCGGCCCGGCCCGGGCGCGACCGGCCTCGGCCGCGCCCGCATCCGCCGGAGGAACGCACCGAGCGCGCGCGAGGCCGTGAGGGTGGTGGTGACGACACCACCGTCGGCGGTCTCCTTGTTCGCGCCCGCCGCGGCGGACAACCTCGCCCCAGCATCCACGCAGTCCTCCAGAGGTGACCCGATGAACGCACTTCAGAACATCCGCCAGCTCGACTACACCGTCCTCTTCGCCCGCCGGCCCGACGAGATGCGCCGATTCTACGGCGAGGTCCTGGGCTTTCCCCTCGTCCGCGAGCTGGGCCCTTCCTGGGCCGAGTACGCGGTCGGGTCCAACCGGCTCGTCCTCACCCGCCGCGGCATGATGTTCGACGACGCGCCGACGCCGGACGGGGCGCTCTCCGTCCAGCTCGCCTTCCGCGTGGCCCCCGGCGAGGTCTCCGCGTGCGCCGAGGCGCTCCGCGCGCGCGAGGTGCCCATCGTGGCCGGTCCGATCGACCAGGCCTGGGGCCACCGGACCCTCTTCTTCCGGGACCCGGACGGGAACGTGCTCGAGATCTACGCGGACCTGTGAGCGGGCTACGTCCCCGTCCCCTCGTGGTGCCTCAGGCCGAAGCGCCAGAACCGGTACGCGAGGAGCGCGAGGGCCGCCGCCACGAACGGCGCGGCCCACACCACGCCGCTCGCGTCCCGGCCGGTGAGGCGGCTCGCGGGCCAGAAGCTCGCGAGGCCGAACGGGAGGATCCAGGTGAAGAGGAACTCCAGCCTCTTGCCGTAGAGCGTGAGCGGGAAGCGCGCGAAGTCGTGCAGCTCGTGCACCGCTCGCGTGATCGGGACGCTCTCCACGATCCAGAACGCGGTCGTGGCGGTCATGAGGTTGATCGCGACGAACACGACGCCGCCCGAGAGGATGGCGACGAGCGCGACGGCGAGGTTCGCCGGCGACGCCGGGATCCCGAGGCTGACCCAGGCGTACGTGGTCGCGACGATCCCGGCCGCCGCGGTGCCGAGCCCGTCCACGTTGAAGCGGTCGGCGAGGAAGTAGAACAGCGGGTCCATGGGCCGCACCAGGAAGCGGTCGAAGGAACCCTCGCGCATGTGCGCACCGATGACCCACAGGTTGTCGGCGAGCGTGTGCTCGAGCGAGCGCGCGGTCGTGAGGAGCCCGTAGCAGAGCAGGAGCTCCTCGAAGCGCCAGCCCGCGAGGGCGCCCACCGGGCGCAGCACGACCCAGATGCCGGCGACGGAGGCGGCGTGGATGACGATCATGCCGGCCGCGCCGATGAGGAGCCCGAGCCGGTACTCGAGGAGCACCGACACGCGCATCGCCACGAAGGCGCGGTAGAGGCCGAGCCAGCGCAGGGTCAGCCTCCCTGGACCGTGACGACGCGCGAGGCGCGCGCGAAGACGCGGCGCGAGAGGACGAGGAGCCCGAGCGCCCAGGCGACCTGGCCGAGCACGATGCCCGGGGCGGCCGCGAGCGGCTTCACCCCGGAGAGGAGGGAGACCGGCAGGTAGCTCGTCTGCCGGTACGGGAGCGCGTCGGCGACGGCGCGGAGCCAGCCCGGCATGAGGTCCAGCGGGAAGAGCACGCCGCCGAAGAAGAGCGCGAGCGCCTCGTTGAGCACCATGACCCCCCACACGTCGGTCGTGTAGAAGGCGACGCACGCCAGCAGCCACTCGAACGCGAACATGGCGCAGGCGCCCGCGACGAAGGAGGCCAGGAAGGCGAGCCAGCGGCGCGGGTCGGCGGGCAGGTCCGCGCCGAGCCACGCCGCGAGCGCGAGGAGCGGGAGTCGCGCCACGAGGTCCACCGTCCAGGCGCCGGCGGCGAGCGCGAGCCGCGCGACCTGGAGGTCGATCGGCCGGAGCAGCTCGTGCGCGATCTGCCCCTCCCGGAGCAGGAACGCCATCCGGCGCAGCATGCCGACCTGCCCCGCCCCGGCGAGCGCCTCCGCGAGGAGCACGTACCGGAGGGCGGTCGGCCCGTCGATCCCGGCGATCGACGGCGTCCCGGCGTAGACCGCCCTCCAGAGGAACGACGCGATGACCATCGCGACGGCGGCCACGAAGACGCGCAGGACGAGCCAGGCCCGGTAGGCCACCGCCTCCTTCGCCGCCATGCCGGCCCACGCGAGGAGCCGCCTCACGCGCCCTCCCTCCGGAGCGCGCCCCCGTAGATCGCCTTCACGATCGCCGTGAGGTCGGTCTCGCGCACCGAGAAGTCCCGCACCTCTGCGGCCTGCATCACCGCCTGGGCGACCTGCGGCGCGCTCGCCGCCGTGCGGTCGAAGCGGAGCACGAGCCGGCGCTCGCCGCGCTCCACCTCGCGCACGCCCGGGGGCAGCGCGAGCACCGCCGGCGGCGCCACCGCGAGGTCGAACGCCATCTCGCGCTCCCGGCCGAACCGCTCCTGGAGCCGGGCGATCGGGCCGTCGTAGAGCACGCGCCCGTGGTCGATGACGACCACCCGGCGGCAGAGCTCCTCGATGTCGCCGAGGTCGTGGGTGGTGAGGACGACCGTGGTGCCGGCCTCGCGGTTCCACGCCTTGAGGAACGCGCGGATGCGATCCTTCACCATCACGTCGAGGCCGATGGTCGGCTCGTCGAGGTAGACCACCCGCGGCTCGTGCAGGAGCGTCGCCGCCAGCTCCGCCCGCATCCGCTGCCCGAGCGAGAGCTGGCGCACCGGCCTCCCGAGGAGCTCCCCGAGCCCGAGGGTCTCGTCGAACCGGGCGAGGAGCTCGCGCTGCCGGGCGGGCGAGACGCCGTACACGCGGGCGAGGAGCCCGAGCGACTCGACCACCGGGAGGTCCCACCAGAGCTGGGTCCGCTGGCCGAACACCACCCCGATCTCACGCGCGTTCGCGACCCGCTCGCGCTGCGGGTCGCGCCCGAGCACCCGCACCGAGCCGGACGTGGGCGCGAGGATCCCGGTGAGGAGCTTCACGGTCGTCGACTTCCCGGCGCCGTTCACGCCGATGTAGCCGACCGCCTCGCCTGGCCCGACCGCGAGGTCGATCCCGTCGACGGCGACCACCTCCTCGCGACGGGGGCGGACGAGCGCCGCGATCGCGCCGGCGAGCCCGGGCGAACGCCTCGAGACCCGGAAGACCTTCCGGAGCGCGGCGACCTCGATGACGGGAGACACGCGGAGTGGAGCCTACTCCACCCGCGCCGCGAGCGGCAGCGGCGCGGGCGTGACGTGCACGGCCTCGGCGACCGGCACCCTGAGCACCCACCCCGCCGCGCCGGGCGCGGTGAAGGGGTCGAGCACCCCGTTGCCCTGCGCGGCGAGCCCGTTCGCGAGGGACCAGTCGAGGCTCCCGACGAGCTGCGGCCCCGCCGGTACGGGGGGGCCCACCACACGGAAGGCGAGCTCGTTGCCGTCGCGGCGCACGTCGACCGTGAACCGCGCCCCCGGGGCGCCCGCCGTCCCGAGCGCGTGCGCGACGAGGTGGGCGACCGCCCGCGAGAGGCGGTCCGGGCTGGCCGCCACCGGCGGCAGGTCGGGGCCCGGCGACTCCATCACGACCGGCGCGTCCGGGTGGCGCTCGACGATCAGCTTCCGCGCGTGGCTCAGGATGCCCCCGGCGTCGGCCGCGCTCACCGCGGGCGCCTCGGTGGCGAGCGCCCGCATGTCGTCCACGATGCGGGTGATCCTGCGAACGCCCTCCTCCGTGTCGGCGAGCACGCTGCGGGGCTCGCCCCCGGCGTGCACCGACTCGAGCCACCGGAGGTCCGCCTTCACGGCCGCGAGCGGGTTCGAGAGCGCGTGGGCCACCTCGCCCGCGAGGCGGCCGAGGTCGGCGAGGTGCTCCGCGTCGATGCGCCGGCGCTCCGAGACCTGCAGGCGCTCGAGCGCGAGCGCCCGCTCCCGCTCCGCGCGGAGGCGCCCGATCCAGTTGCTCCGGAACCAGCGCGCGCCGAAGACGGAGAGGACGCCCAAGGCGCTCGCGAGCGCGAGCCACTCGACCACGTAGGCCGCGGGCCGGCCGTCGCGGATCATGATGCCCGTCGCGAACCCGAGCGACGCGATACCGGTGAGGAGCGCCGTCCAGGGCTGGTCGGGGATGAGGATGAGGACCGTCGGGCCGAGCGCGAGCAGGAAGCCGAGCCGCGGCCCGAGGCTCCCGTCGGCGTGGAGGACGATCAGGCCCCCGAGGACGCCGCTCGCCAGCCCGGCGAGGTGGAGCACGATCGACGACCTCCGCGGGTGGGCGGAGTCCTGCAGCCAGGCGGCCGCGCCGAGCAGGAGGACCCACAGGGAGCGCCACGCGATCGCGTTCCAGCGCTCCTCGTGGAGCAGGTCGAAGGGCAGGAACAACAGCGAGACCAGCGCGCACGCGGCGAGCACGCGGCGCACGTGGCCGTGCAGGTTCTCGGGGCCGAGCCTCGTCACCAGAGAAATTCTGTCTTCCACCCCGTGTCCGTCCCGTCAAGGGGTGTGTTCCGTAGGACCCTCCTGGTCACATCTGTGACCCACAGGTTCGAATTTCACGGTAGGCTCCAGGGGTTGCAGCGGCCCGGTGGCCGGCGCAGCCTGGGGAACCCGAGGCTGCCGCCCGGGCTCCAACGCTCCAGGAGAACACCCATGCGCCTCGCCGTCCTCGCCGTCGCCTCCGCCCTCGCCGCCTCCCCCGCCCTCGCCGGCACGACCGGCCCGGGGACCACCTACGGCGCCGGCGTCGGCAAGGCGCAGCTCGTGAAGATCTCCGAGCTCACCGCGAACCCGGACAGGTACGTCGGGAAGACCGTCCGCGTGGAGGGGCTCGTCACCGACGTCTGCGCGCGCCGCGGCTGCTGGATGGAGCTCGCCGGCGACAAGGAGTTCCAGACGATGCGGATCAAGGTGGACGACGGCGAGATCGTCTTCCCCATGACCGCGAAGGGCAAGGTCGCGCAGGCCGAGGGCGTCTTCACGAAGTTCGAGGTGCCCGCCGAGCGCGTGCTCGCGATGAAGCAGCACGAGGCCGAGGAGAAGGGCGTCCCGTTCGACCCGAAGACCGCGAAGGTCGAGCCCATGGTCGTGTACCAGATCAAGGGCGTCGGCGCGGTCATCCGCTAGCGCGTGTCGCTCCGGGCCGTCGCCGTCCGCCGCCTGCTGCGGGCGCTCCACCGCGACGTGGGCTACCTCGTCGCGGGGCTCACGGTGATCTACGCCGTCTCCGGCGTGGCGGTGAACCACATCCAGGACTGGAACCCGAACTGGCAGCTCGGGCGCGAGGAGCTGCGCTTCCAGCCCCTGCCGGTCACCGACAGGGAGACGATGGCCGCCGCGCTCGTCACGGCGCTCGCGCTCCCGGGCCCGCCGAAGAGCTCGTTCCGGCGCGCGCCGGAGCAGATCGAGCTCTTCTACGACGGGTGGACGGTCGAGGCGAACGTGGAGACCGGCGTCGCGGTCACGACGCGCCCGCGCGAGCGGCCGGTGCTGTTCGACGCGAACTTCCTCCACCTCAACCACCCGAAGGGCGCGTGGACCTGGATCGCCGACGCCTTCGCGGTGCTCCTCGGCGGGCTCGCGCTCTCCGGGCTCTTCCTGATCAAGGGGCCGCTCGGGCTCGCCGGGCGCGGGAAGTGGTTCGTCGCGGCGGGGCTGCTGCTCCCGCTCGCGTTCCTCGTGCTCCGCCGGCTCTAACCTGCGGCCGCGATGGCGGGCGCCCGCGGCGAGCCCGCCGCGAGCCATGCCTCGAACGCGGGCAGGCTCCCGAAGGTCTGCACGCCGCCGAGCGTCTCGAGGCCCTGCACCCGCCCGGACACCGCCTGCCCGCCCACCGCGATCGGCACGTCGGGCACCGCGCGGCGCACCTTCCCCGCCGCCTGGACGGCGCGCGGCAGGTTCTCGCGCAGCGCGACCGACAGGCCCACGAGGTCGAAGCGGCGCGAGGCCACCAGCGCGACGAGGTCGTCGACCGGGGTGTTCGCGCCGAGGAAGGCGACGTCCCAGCCCTGCATCGCGAGCGTGTCGGCGACCATCCGGCCGCCGATCTGGTGCAGCTCGTCGGCGCAGCAGGCGATCACCGCCGAGCGCCCGTTGTCGTCGCGGTCGAGGGTGTGCGGCATCGCGAGCGCGAGCGCCTCCTCGGTGATCGCGGTGGCGAGGTGCTCCTGGGCGACCGAGAGCTGGCCGGCTGCCCAGCGCGTTCCGACCTCGAAGAGCGAGGTCTGCAGGAGATCGAGGAACAGCGCGCGGAGCGGGACGCCCTGGATGAGCAGGCGCTGGACCACGGCCAGGCACGCGCGCCGGCGGCCGGCGACGAGGTCCTGGAGGTAACGATCGTAGAGCTCCGCCGCGATCACCCGCCCAACCTAGCACGGGACCGGTTTGACTTCCCGTCAACGACCCGACGCTGGCGGTTCGATCGGTTCCCGGGACGAAAACCGACCGCGAGACCCCGTATCGAATGCTTGCGCGCGGTCAGGCGGGGACCACGTACCACTGCCCCTTCGCGCCCTGCTCGCGGCGCAGCAGGCCTTCCTTCTCCATGTGCTCGAGCATCCGGTTGAAGGAGGAGAAGCCGTGGTCGCGCTCGTCGAAGTCGGGCTCGCGGCGCACGATGGCCGCCTTGATCGCCGAGGGGTTCACCGGCGCGGTGGCCTTCGCGAGGAGCGCCGTGGCCGCCTCGCGCGCGACCTCCGGGATGGCCTTCTCCTTCTTCTCGGTCGCCTTCTGGTGCTCGCGGCGGCGCTGCCCCGGCGCGCGCAGGTAGATGAACTCGTCGCACGCCTTCACGAAGAGCTGGCTCGTCGCCTCCTTCACGGCCATGCCGATGACGATCCGGTCGTTCTCGCGCAGCTTGTAGGCGAGCGGACAGAAGTCGGAGTCGCCCGAGGCGATGACGAAGGTGTCGATGTGCTCGCGGAGGTACGCGAGCTCGAGCGCGTCGATGACGAGGCGCATGTCGGCGCCGTTCTTCCCGGCGCGCGTCGAGGGCGGGACGTCGACGAGCTCGACGCCGTGGTCGTGCAGGCGCTTCGTGGCGCCCGCGAAGCGGGTCCAGTCCGCGTAGGCGCGCCGGTAGACCACCTTGCCCTTCTCGAGCAGGGTGTCGATCGCCGGCTGGAGGTCGAACTGGTCCGCCTCGAGGCCGGTGCGCGTGACGAGGTTCTCGAAGTCGATGAAGAGCGCGATGCGCTGGTCCTGGTTGTCCCGCTTCATGGGCGCACCGTGACAGGTGCGCGGGCGGGGGGCAAGGAAAGGTCCCTCCGAGGTCGGACCGATGCGGTACCTTCCCGCGGCCCATGAGCGCCGCCGCTGCCCGCTTCCTCGCCTTCGTCGACGGCTCGTCCCTCCAGAACCCCGGCGGCCCGGGCGCGACCGGCTTCGTCGTGCTCGACCGCTCCCGCCCCGCGCTGCGCTTCGGCGCGACCCGGTTCACGGTCGACGGCCCGCACGCGGTGACCAACAACCGCATGGAGCTCCGCGCGGTGCTCGAGGCCCTCGAGGG
Organism: Anaeromyxobacter sp.; assembly: GCA_046351695.1. Classification (GTDB taxonomy): domain Bacteria; phylum Myxococcota; class Myxococcia; order Myxococcales; family Anaeromyxobacteraceae; genus Anaeromyxobacter. The sequence continues at coordinate 57,885 of JAXLYA010000015.1, forward strand.
GCTGCCCGCCGGCGAGCGGGTCCACGTCGTCTCGGATTCGCAGTACGTGCTGAACGCGCTCACGAAGTGGATCCACGGCTGGCGGAAGAAGGGCTGGCGGACGGCCGCGGGCGAGCCGGTGCTCAACCGCGACCTCATCGAGGCCGCCGACGCGCGCGCGCGCGAGCTCCACGTGACCTGGGAGTGGGTGCGCGGCCACGACGGCCACCCGGCGAACGAGGTCGTCGATCAGCTCGCGCAGTCGGCGGCGCGCGGGATCGGCGGGCCGACGGAGGCCGACGTCATCTCGGCGCTCCGCGCGGCGGGGATCCTGGGCGCGGCGCGGCCCTGAGCCGCTGGCGGCTCAGCCGCCGCGCGGCTTGCGGCCGGGGCGGGCGGCGCCCTTGCGCCCCACCTCGGGGACGACGGCGAGCCGCTCGATCTTCGCGTCGGGCATCCGCGGGTCCGGCTTCGCGGCCGCGCGCGCGAAGGCCTCGGCCGCCCCGCGCTGCACCTCGAAGCGCACCTCGCCGGGCAGGATCTGGATCTTGCCGATCTCGGCGCGGCTCACCTCGCCGCGCCGGCAGAGGAGCGGCAGGATCCACTTGGGATCCGCCTTGCGGTCCCGGCGCAGCGTGAGCCGGAACCACGCGACGTCGGTGGGCGGCCCGCGCTTCGCCGCGGCCGGCGCGTGGCGCACCGGCGCCTCCTTCACGGCGCGGGCGGACTCCGGCAGGTCCTCGGGCGACGGCACCCGCGAGCGCTCGCGGCGCAGGAGCGCGACGGCGACGGCGAGCGCGTCGTGGCCGGCGAGGAGCTTCTTCGCCGCCTCGCGGTCCTCGTCGGTCGCCTCGGCGGCGAGCGCGGCCACGTCGGCGGCGAGCCGCTCGGCGTCGCGCGCGCGGATCTCGTCGGGCGACGGGAGCGGCAGCCACTTCGCCGTGGTGCGCGTGGCCCGGAGCATCTGCTCGAGCTTGTAGCGCTCGGCGGGCGTGGCGAGCAGGACCGCGAGCCCCTTCCGCCCCGCGCGGCCGGTGCGGCCGCTGCGGTGTTGCAGCGCCTGCGCGTCGCGCGGCACGTCGGCGTGGAGCACGAGCCCGAGCGCCGGCAGGTCGAGGCCGCGCGCCGCGACGTCGGTCGCGACGAGGACCCGCGCGCGACCGTCGCGCAGGGCGGTGAGCGCGCGGGTGCGCTCGGGCTGGGTGAGCTCGCCGGAGATCGCCACCACCTCGAAGCCGCGCTCGGAGAGCCCGGCGGCGGTGTGCTGCACCGCCTCGCGGGTGTTGCGGAAGACGATCGCGGTCGGCGGCTCGAGCGCGCGGAGCACGTTCACGATCGCGTGCTCGCGCTCGCGGCCGGCGACGAGGTGGGCGCGGTGCTCGATGTCGGCGTGCGCCTCGTGGGGGTCGGTCGCGGCGAGCCGGGCCGGGTCGCGGGTGTACCGCTTCGCGAGCTCGAGGATGGGCTTCGGCAGCGTCGCCGAGAAGAGGACCGTGCGCCGCTCCGGGGGCGTCGCGTCGAGGAGCGCCTCGAGCTCCTCGCGGAAGCCCATGTCGAGCATCTCGTCGGCCTCGTCGAGGACGACGACCTTCAGGCCCGAGAGGTCGAGGGCCTTGCGCTCGAGGTGATCGACGAGCCGGCCCGGCGTGCCCACCACCACCTGGGGACGATCGGCGAGCGCGCGCGCCTCGCGGCGCGCGTCCATCCCGCCCACGCACGCGACCACCCGCCCGCCCGCCTCGGCGAAGACCCACGCGAGCTCGCGCTGCACCTGCATCGCGAGCTCCCGGGTCGGCGCGACCACGAGCGCGACCGGCCGCTGGGCGCGCGGGAACGGCCCGCCGGCGTCGGTCGCGTCCCCCGCGACGAGCAGGCCGAAGGCCAGCGTCTTCCCGGAGCCGGTCCGCGACGAGACGAGGAGGTCCCGGCCGGCGAGCGCCGGGGCGAGCACCGCCTCCTGGACCGGCGTCGGCGCCTCGTAGCCCTTCCGCGCGATGGCGGCGGCGAGCAGGGGGTGGGCGCCCAGGTCGGTGAAGGTCACCCGCGGGTTCTACCCGAGCGCGGGCCCCCTCCACAACGCACGAGGAGGCGTAACCTGCGGGTGCCATGGACCTCAGGCCCTTCGCCCTCGAGCGGTGGTTCGCCCGGCACGAGTTCTCCGCCCGCTACCTGCTCGGCTCCTCGGACCCTCAGTCGATGCCGGTCTCCGAGCTGCTCGCGCTCGAGCCGGGCGCGGCGGAGCGCCTCCACGCGACCTGGCTCGGCTACACCGAGAACGCCGGCTCGCTCGAGCTGCGGCAGGCCATCGCCGGGCTGCACGAGGCGATCGGGCCCGACGACGTCGTCGTGTTCACCGGCTCGGAGGAGCCGGTCTTCACCTGGCTCAACGTGGCGCTCCGGCCGGGCGACCACGCGGTGGTGCACAGCCCCTGCTACCAGTCGCACGCCGAGGTCGCGCGGGCGGCGGGGGCGGACGTGACACCCTGGACCGGCGACCCGCGGCGCGGCTGGGCGCTCGACCCGCACGAGCTCGAGAAGCTGCTCCGGCCCTCGACCCGCGTGCTCGTCCTCACGACGCCGCACAACCCGACCGGCGCGCACCTCCCGCGCGACGTCTGGGACGAGGTGGTGCGGCGCTGCGCGCACCGCGGGATCTGGCTCTTCGCCGACGAGGTCTACCGCGGGCTCGAGCACGATCCCGCCGCCCGGCTGCCGCGCGCGGTGGACGTGTACGAGCGGGCGGTGTCGCTCGACGGGCTCTCGAAGTCCTACGGCCTCGCCGGGCTCCGCCTCGGCTGGCTGGCGCTCCGGGACCGGGTGCTGCGCGAGAAGCTGCTCGCCTTCAAGGACTACCTGACGATGTGCAACGCGGCGCCGTCCGAGACGCTCGGCGCGATCGCGGTCCGGCACACCGAGGCGCTGCAGGGCCGGTCGCGGGCGCGGCTGCGCCAGAACCTCGCGCTCCTCGACGCGTTCCTCGCGCGCCACCCGGACCGGTTCGAGTGGACGCGCCCCCGGGCGGGCTCGGTCGCCTTCGTGCGGCTCCTCGGCGGCGGCGCCGAGGTCTTCTGCGACCGGCTGGTGCGGGAGGCCGGGGTGATGCTCGTCCCCGCGACGAAGTTCGACGCGGGGGACGAGCACCTCCGGTTCGGCTACGGCCGGGCCAACCTCCCCGAGGCGCTCGCGGCGCTCGAGGCGTGGCTCGGGCGGTAGCGGGGGCGACGCCCCCCTCGAAGCTCAGAAGTCCTTCTCGATGACCGCGTCGTCCTCGGCGGCCATCGGGAACGCCGTGGGCGCGTGGCCGCTGCGGTGCTGCTTCGCGCTCCGGTGCGGCGCAGGCAGGGCCTTCCGCGCGGGGGCGGTGGCGCGCCCCTTCGCGGCGCGAGCCTGCCGCTCGAGCTTGAAGCTGCCGACCATCGCGGCGAGCTCCTCCGCCTGGGCGTTGAGCTCGGAGGCGGCCGACGAGGACTCCTCGGCCGAGGCGGCGTTGTTCTGGGTGACCTTGTCCATCTCGGAGACGGCGGCGTTCACCTGGGTGATGCCGTTCGCCTGGTCGCGCGCGCCGGCGGCGATCTCGCCGACCGCGGCGCTCACCTTCCCGATGCCGTCGGCGATCTCGGCGAGCTTCGCCGCGACCTGCTTCGAGGTGCCCTCGCCGTGGCCGGCCTCGGCGACCGACTGCTTGATGAGCTCCTCGGTCTTGGTCGCGGCTTCCTTCGCGCGGAGCGCGAGCGAGCGGACCTCCTCGGCGACGACCGCGAAGCCGCGGCCCGCCTCCCCCGCCCGCGCGGCCTCCACGGCCGCGTTGAGGGCGAGGAGGTTCGTCTGGAAGGCGATGTCCGAGACGTCGCGGATGATCGCCGAGGTGCGCTCGGCGGACTCGCGGACCTTCACCATCGCGCCCTGCATCTCGGAGACGGCGGCGGTGCCCGCGGTCGCGGCGGTCTGCGCGCCCTGGGCGAGCTGGCTCACGGTGTGGGCCTCGTCGGCGGAGCGCTTCACGAGCTCGGAGACGCTCTCGAGGCTGGCGGTGGTCTCCTGGATGCTGGAGGCCTGCTCGGAGGCCCCCGAGGCGACGGCCTGCGAGGAGGCGGCGATCTGGGTCGCGGCGGAGGCGACCTGCTCGACCGCCTCGGCGACCTGATCCATCGAGGCGTGGAGCGCCTCGCCGGTCGCGTTCACGACGTCCTTCAGGCGGGCGTGCTGGCCGGGGTAGGTGCCGGTCATGCGCGCGGTGAGGTCGCGCTCGGCGAGGCGGGTGAGGACCCTCGTCGCCTCCTCGGACGGCGCGAGGAGCGTGGCGAGCGTGCGGTTCACGCCCTCGAGGACGGCGCGCATCTCGTTCGCGCGGCGGGACGGGTCGGTGCGGGCGGAGAGATCGCCCTGGGCGAGCTTGTCGAGGGTCGCGGCGAGCTCGCGGACGGGCTCGACGAGCGCGTCGATGGTGTCGTTCACGCCCTGCACGATGCGGCGGAAGTCGCCCGGCTGCTTCGCGGCGTCGGCGCGGACGTCGAGCCGGCCGGCCACCGCCGCCTTCGAGAGCGCGTCGGCGTCGGCGACGAGCGCCGAGAGGTTGCCGCGCACCTGCTCGATGGTGTCGTTGATGAAGCGCTTCTTGCCCGGCAACAGCGGCATCGGCGCCTGGAAGTTGCCCTTGCCGAACTCGTTCACGACCGCCATCGCCTGCTTCTTCACGGCGATGTGGCCGGCGACCATGGCGTTGATGCCCTCGGCCATCTTCGCGAAGTCGCCCTGGAAGAGCCGGGACTCGATGGCCTGGTCGATGTCGCCCGCCTCGTGCGCGGCGGAGACCCGGTTGATCTCGGCGACGAGGCCGGTGAGGTTCGCCTTCACGGCGTCGAGCGTGTCGTTGATGAAGCGCTTCTTGCCGGGGAGGGCCGGCATCGAGGCCTCGAAGTGGCCGTGGCCGACCTCGGCGACGACGGACATCGCCTGCTTCTTCACGGCGATGTGGCTCGCCACCATCTTGTTGACGCCCTCCGCGACCTGCCGGTAGGCGCCCTCGAACCGGGCGGCGTCCACGATCACGTCGATGTCGCCGAGCTCGTGCTCGCGGCTCATCCGGTCCATGCCGGCGAGGAGGTCCTCGAGCGTGTCGCGCAGCGTGTTGAAGGCGTCGCGGACGGCGTTCTGGTCCTCGCCGCGCACGGTCGTGTCTCGCTCCGGCAGCTCGCCGCGGGCGAGGAGCGCGGTCTTCTCGCGGACGCGGTCGAAGGCGGCGGTGAGGTCCTTCTTGAGGAACCAGCCCGCGATCGCGGAGGCGGCGATGACGAGGAGGATGCCGAGCGTGAGGACCCAGGTGACGGCCGTCGCGGACGCCTGCGATGCGCGCGCCTCGTTCATCGTGAGCTCGCCGATCCAGCCGGTGAGCTCCCGGAGCGACGTGTTCAGCCCGTCGAACGAGGCCTCGGCCTCGTCGAAGGCGGCGCGCAGGGTCCTGTCCGCCGCGGACGTGTCGGCCCCTTCCCGGGCGGCCGTGCTGCGAGCGTCCTCGGCGGCCCGCAGCGCGTGGACCTTGCCCTTCCAGTCCTCGAGGCGGCCCTTCGCAACTTGCCAGAGATCCGCGCTGCGCTTCGGCTTCGGCCTGCCCTCGAACTCACGCCCGGCCTCCTCGACCTCGGCGAGCCCGGCGTCCTGCTCGCGAGCGAGCATCGCGCGCTCCTTGGCGTCGAGGGCGTCGGAGGCGAGGGCGCTCACGGCGCGCTGCGTCCCGAGGACTCCGGCCTGGACCTGCATGATCGAGGTGTAGTTGGGCATCCGGACGTCCACGACGAGCCGGGCGCCCTCGCCGAGCTGGCGGAGGCCGACGACGGCGACGACGAGGAGGACGGCGAGCAGGCCGGCGGTGAGGGCCGTGGAGGCCTGCACCTTCGAGCCGATCTTCATGCGGTCGAGCATCTGTGGGGTTCCTTCCGGGTGTTCGTGCTGCGGTGGGCTAGGGGTTGGTGGAGCGGGCCGGCGGGTGGGCCGAGGAAAGGACGCGGGCGGCGTCGAGCAGGAAGGTCACCCTGCCCGCGTGCCGCCCGATGCCGAGGAGGAAGTCGACCTCGTCGTCGCGGCCGCCGAGCTCCGGGACGGGCACGAGCGAGGCGGCGTCGAAGGTGACCGAGCCGGCGACGCGATCGACGAGGACACCGGTCGTGATGAGGCGCGGGCCGGCCTGGTACTCGAGCACGATCACGTCGCCGTGGAGCGGGTCGGCGACGCGGTCGAGGCCGAAGCGCACGCGGAGATCGAGGACCGGCACGATCCTCCCGCGCACCTCGACGAGGCCGCGGACGCAGAGCGGGGCGCGGGGCAGCGGGAGGATGCCCTCGCTCCCGACGATCTCGCGCACGCACGCGCCCTCGACGCCGTACTGCTGGCCGGCGAGCTCGAAGGTGACGTACCGGCCGGCGATGGCCTCCGGTGTGCGGCCGGGGCGCGGGGGAGGCGTGAGATGGGTGCCGGCCTCGGGCGTGTGGGTGTCGGACGTGCTGGCGGTCGGCATGCCCTTGATCAAGAGCAAGCAGCGGGCCGGACCGTCGCAGCGCGATCGCGCAGTCTTTTCGCGGGCACCCGTCCCGGGGCGGTCAGCCTCCGTCCGGATCCCGGATTCGCCGTCTGGATCTCGGAAGCTGTAGGCCCAGCACCTTCAGGCGCTGATACAGCGTCGACCGCGGGATCCCGAGCCGCTCGGCGGCCTCGGCGACGCGGTAGTCCTCGTCCGCCAGCACGCGCAGGATGTGGGCGCGCTCGACCTCCTCGAGCGTGGCGCCCGCCGCGGTCGGCGCCGGGCGCGCGTCGAGCCGCAGATCCTGGGGCCGCAGCACCTCGCCGTCGGAGAGCACGAGCGCGCGCTCGAGCACGTTCCGGAGCTCGCGGACGTTGCCGGGCCAGCCGTGCGCGCGCAGGCGCTCGAGCGCCTCGGGCGAGAGCGTCACCGGGCGCGCGCCGCCGCGCGCGAGCAGGCGCTCGGCGAGCACCGGCAGGTCCTCGAGCCGGTCGCGCAGCGCGGGGAGCGCGAGCGGCAGGGTGCTGACGCGGAAGAAGAGGTCCTGGCGGAAGGCGCCCGCCTGCACCCGCTCGGCGAGGTCGCGGTGCGTGGCGGCCACGAGCCGGATGTCGACGGTGAGGTCCTTCACGCCGCCCACGCGCCGGAAGCGCCGCTCCTCGATCGCCTTGAGGATGCGCCCCTGCACGCCGAGGTCGATGTCGCCGATCTCGTCGAGGAACACCGTGCCGCCGCTCGCCGCCTCGAGGAGGCCCACCTTCGCGGAGACGGCGCCGGTGAAGGCGCCGCGCTCGTGGCCGAAGAGCTCCGAGTCGAGGAGCTCCGCCGAGAGCCCGGCGCAGTTGAGATCGAGGAACGGACCCGAGGCGCGGGGCGAGTGCGCGTGCAGCCAGCGGGCGAGGACGCCCTTGCCGGTGCCGGTCTCGCCGGTGATGAGCACCGGCGCCGACGACGCCGCCACCCGGCTCGCCTCGCCCGCGAGCTCGCGCACCACGCGGCTCGAGCCGGCGAACGGATCGGGGGGCCCCTCGCCGCCGGCCGGCCGGCGCGAGGCGAGGGCCGCGTCCACCGCGGCGAGGAGCTGGGCCGGGCGGGCGGGCTTCGTGAGGAAGTCGCGGGCGCCGCGCTTCATGGCCTCGACCGCGTTCTCCACGTTGGCCGAGCCGGTGAGCACGAGGATCGGCACGCGCGGGTCGTGCGTCTGGAAGGCGTCGAAGAGGTCGAAGGCGGTGCCGTCGCCGAGCTGCTGGTCGACGATCGCGAGCGCGGGCGGGGACCGCTTGAAGGCCGCGATGCCCGATCTCACGCCGTCGGCCAGGACGACCGCGTGGCCGGCGCCGGCGAGCAGCCCCTGGAGGCCGGCGCGCACGAGCGCGTCGTCGTCGACCACCAGGATCTCGAGGGGCGGGCCGCCGGGCATGGTCACTCCAGCGGCAACACGACCACGAGGGCCGCGCCACCCTCCGCCGGGCGCTCCGCCCAGATGCGGCCGCCGTGGCGCTCCACGATGCCCCGCGCGATGGAGAGCCCGAGGCCGACCCCGCGGTGCGCGGCGCCCGGGCCGCGGCGGTACGGCTCGAAGAGCTGCTCCGGCGGCCCCGGGGGGAGGCCACGGCCCGTGTCACGCACCGTGAACCGGACGCTCTCGGTCGCGCCCGAGACGCCGAGCGTGACCGCGCCACCGGACGGGGTGGCCTGGAGCGCGTTCGTCAGGAGGTTGCCGAGCACCTGCAGGATGCGCCCGCGGTCGCAGCGCACCTCGGCGGGCGGGTCGCGCTCCTCGAGGGCGAGCCGGACGCCCGCGCGCTCGGCGAGGGGGCGCGCGAGGTGGATCGCCTCCGCGGCGATCTCGGCCGGGTCGTGGCGGGCGGGCGTGACGCGGAGGTCGCCCGACTCCATCGCCGCCTCGTCGAGCAGGTCCTCGATGATCCGCCCCATCCGCTCGACCGCGGTCTCCACCACCTCGACCCGGGCCGCCACCGCGGCGCGCTCGGCGGGCTCGGTGACGAGCCGGTCGAGGGCGTGGGCGGTGAGGCCGATCGCGGCGAGGGGGGAGCGCAGATCGTGGGCGACGACCGCGAGGAGCCGCTCGCGCGCCTGGGTCGCCGTGCGCGCCTCGGCGAGGAGCCGCTCGCGCTCGGCCTCGGCGGCCTTGCGCTCGGTGATGTCGCGGACCGTCCCGAGCAGGCGGATCGGCCGGAGCTCGCGATCGCGGGAGAGGACGCGGCCGCTCACGGCGACCCACCGGACCTGCCCGTCGGTGAGCACGATGCGGGCCTCGGCGGCGAGCATGCGGGTGTCGCCGGCGAGGTGGGCCTCGACCTTCGCGCGGAGCGCCGCGCGGTCGGGCTCGAAGACGATCGACGCGAGGGCCGAGACGTCCGGCACCGGGAGCCCGGCCTCGCCGATGCCGAGGCGCTGCGCGTACCGGGCGCCGACGAGCAGCCAGCGGCGCTCGAGGTCCCACTCCCAGAAGTCGGTCTCCGTCGCGGCGAGCGCGAGCACGAGCCGCTCCTGGCTCTCGCGCAGCGTGACCTCGACCGGCCGGGCCTGGCCGGGGACGAGCGCGGGATCGGCCGGGAGCGACGGCACGAGGGCATTCTAGCCGCCACCCTGGCGGGGCCTCCATCCCACGCCCCCCGCCATGTAACCCCGCGTCGACAGCGGCGCTTCGTGTGTCCGGCACCCGCGGTTGGCACCCGCGGTCGACCCCGGGGTTTTCCCGGGTCGCCCGCGCACCCACCGGGACGACACGACGCTCCGTCCGGCTCGACCGGAGCTGGACTCGCCGCACACGGGTCCCGCCTCCCCGGCCCCCGGTGGTGTCGCGGGTGGTGGAGGCCCACGGGGCTCATCCACTGCGAGTCGACGCCGGGCTCCGGCACGCGCTTCGATCTCCACCTACCCGCCTGAGCCGTTGCGGGGCCGCACTGACCGTGGAACGGTCCCGCATGCGCTCCGCGTCCGTCCCGCCCTCGCGCCTCCTCCTCGCAGCGGTCACGGCGGCGTCGCTCGCCACCGGCCCGGTGGGCTGCCGCCGCTCCCCCGCGCCGCGGCGGAGCCCGCCCGCCGCGCTCCACGCCGCGCCCGCGACGGTGGACCCGGAGCTCCTCACGCTCGTGCAGCGGAGGACCTTCGACTTCTTCTACGAGGGCGCGCACGCGAGCGGGCTCGCGTGGGACAACCGCACCGACGCCGGCCCGCCGCCGGGCGGCTTCCTCTCCACGGGCGCGAGCGGCATGGGGATGCTCGCGCTCCTCGTCGGCGCCGAGCGCGGGTTCGTCACGCGCGCGGCCGCGGCGGAGCGCACCGCGAAGATCCTCGGGTACCTGAAGGACCGGGCGCGCCGGTACCACGGCGCGTGGCCGCACTTCCTGGTGCCGGACACGGGCGAGGGGCTCGGCCCCGAGGGCAACGACTCCTTCCGCAAGGGCGACATCGTCGAGACCGCCTACGTCGCCGAGGGCCTGCTCGCGGCGATCCAGTACTTCGACGACCCGAGGGACCCCACCGAGGCGCGCATCCGCGAGGTCGCCGATGGCCTGTGGCGGGACATCGACTGGCGCTTCTACTGGGACGAGGCGAAGGGCTGGTTCTGGTGGCACTGGTCGAGCGACTCCGGCTTCGAGTGCCCCGAGCAGACGCCGGTGCAGGGCTTCAACGAGTGCATGATCGTGTACCTGCTCGCGATCGCCTCGCCGACGCACCCGGTGCCGGTGAGCGCCTACGCCCGCGGCTGGGCGCCGCCCCGCTACACGACCGACGCGAGCTACCGCGGCATCCGCTCGTACGTCCAGACGTCCGACGGCGCCGGGCTGCACGTCTCCCTGTTCTGGACGCACTACTCCTACCTGGGCCTCGACCCGCGGGCCCTGCGCGATCCCCAGCTCGGCATGGCCGGCGCGCCCGCCGGCTTCACCTACTTCGACGTGTTCCGGAACCTGAGCCTCATCAACCGGGCGTACGGCCTCGACATGCACCCGGAGCTCGACGAGGCGTGGGGGCTCACGGCGAGCGAGGGCCCGGACGGCTACGCGGCGCACGCCCCGGTGCCGTCCGCCGACGACGGCACCATCGCCCCCACCGCCGCGCTCGGCGCGATGCCCTACGCGCCGGACGAGGCGTACGCGGCGCTCCTCGCGTTCCGCGCCGAGCCGGGGCTGTGGGGGAAGTACGGGTTCCGGGACGCCTACAACCCGGGGCGGCGCTGGGTGAGCCCGAAGTACCTCGGCATCGACGAGGGGCCGATCGTCGTCATGATCGAGAACCACCGCACGCGGCTCCCGTGGCGGCTCTTCATGTCACACCCGGCGATCGCCGACCCCGCGACCGGGCTCCTCGCGAAGCTCGAGGGCGCGGGGTGGACGATCACTCGGCAACGGTACTGAGGGCGGCCCGCGAGGGCGCCCCGGGCCTCACGCCTGCCGCACGAGCACGAGCCGGCCGTAGAGCAGCGCGAAGCCGCTCCGCTCGACGTTGCGCTGCGACCGCGAGCCGGGCTCGGTGGTCACGACCGCGACGTCGCAGCCCTCCCGCGCGGCGTCCCCGAGCCGCGCGCGCAGGAGCGCCGCCTGCACGCCGCGGCGGCGGAAGGCCGCGCGCGTGGCGGCGCCGGCGAGCTGGGCGATCCCGCCCGACACCCGCATCGTCGCGCCACCCGCCACCGCGCCGTCCACGAAGGCGAGGTACCGGCGCAGCCCGGAGGCCGCGCCCATCCGCCGGAAGATGCCCTTCAGGAGCTCCGCATCGAACGCCTCGTGCGGCGCGGGATCGGTCGGGTCGGCCTCGCCGAAGCCGGTCGTCACCGCGTCGATCCAGCCCTCCTCCTCGCCTCCGCCCGCAACGGGCCGGACCTCCACGGCCGGCGCGGCGGGCGCGGCGGCGTGCGCCGGGCCGACCCGCACCCCGAGCACGTTCTCGAGCCCGTGCACGCGGTACCCCCGCGCCGTGAGCGCCTCGCCGTGCCGGAGCGCGTGCACGGTCGCGAGCTCGACGCGCACCGCGCCGCTCCGGGCGGCGACCTCCGCCTCGAACGCGCGCAGCGCCGCGTCGTCCGCGGCGTCCTCGCCGAACCCCCACCCGATCACCTTGTCGAACGGGGAGCCCGCCGGGCTCCACGCGCCCGCGCCGGCGCCGAGCGCGCGGACGAGGCCGCCCGGCGCGTTGACCGCGCGGGCGACCTCCAGGGTGAGCGAGGCCTCCGCCGCCTCGATGCGCCGGACCGTGTCGAGCTCGACGAACATGGGCCGGACCACATACCTGCCTCACACCCGCGTCGCCACCGCCTCGAGGTAAGCTCCGGGCACGACGAGCCCGTTGCCGTTCCCGGTGTCGTACTTCTCGAGCAGCGCGGTCAGGTCGTCGGTGAGCGCCTCCTGGCCCGCCGGCGGCAGCGCGCCGTAGGCCTTGTGGATCGGCCCGTACCAGGTGCGGAACATCTCGAGGAAGTGCCGCGCCGACAGGTACCGGAAGGGGAAGGTCCGCTCGGCGACGCGCAGGTCGCGCACCTCCGCGCCGAGCAAGGCCTCGAGCCCGGCCCTCGTGCCCCAGCGCGCCGGCGACTGCGCGCCGGGGGGCGGCGGGAGGTGGCGGCCGACGGCCCTGAACACCTCGCCGATGAAGCCGTCCGGCGTCCAGCTCGCGAGCGCGATGCGGCCGCCGTGGCGGGTCACGCGCGCGAGCTCGCGCGCGGCCTTCGCCTGGTCGGGGGTGAACATCACGCCGTAGGTGGAGAGCACGACGTCGAACGCGCCGTCCGGGAACGGCAGCGCCTCGGCGTCGGCCTCGCGCAGCTCGAGCGCGAGGCCGTCGGCGGCGGCGCGGGCGCGCGCGCGCTCGAGGAGCGCCGGCACGAAGTCGATGCCGGTGACGTGCGCGAAGCGGCGGGCGGCGGCGAGCGCCGCGTTGCCGTTGCCGCACGCGACGTCCAGCACGCGCTCGCCCGACCGGACGTCGGCCGCCTCCGCGAGCGACTCGCCCACGAGCTGCAGCGTGGAGCCGATGACGGCGAAGTCGCCCGCGCTCCAGGTCGCGAGCGAGCGGGCCTTGAGCGCCGTGAAGTCGACGGGTGGCGCCCCGACAGGGGTGGACTGGACGGCATTGGACATGGTCGGCATGGGACCTCTCGATGCGTGGCGGGAGTGCCACGGGGAAGCTAGGAGTCGGCGGACCCCGCCGCCCTTGCAGGCCGACCGGCAGGTTTGCCCGGGCGTCCGCGTCGGGCGGGTCGGGGCGCCGCACGCCACTTGCACCGGGGAGGACGCATGGCAGACCCGCTCTCCGACGTGCTCGGCTCGGTTCGCCTGAACGGGGCGGTCTGGTTCGTCGTGGAGTGCGGCGGGACCTGGGCCACGGCGGCCCCGCCGGCGAGCGCCGTGGCGGCGCGGATCATGCCGGGCGCCGGGCACGTCATCGAGTTCCACGCGGTCACCCGCGGGCGCTGCGTGGGCGGCCTCGTCGGCGAGCCGCCCGTCCCGCTCGAGGCGGGCGACGTCATCTGCTTCCCGCACGGCGACGCGCACGTCCTCGGCAGCGCCGCGGGCCTGCGCACCGGCCCCCCCGACCTCGCCCCCTTCGAGCGGGCGCTCGGCGGCGAGCGCCCGGCGCGGGTCCGCTACGGCGACGCACCCGGCGTCGACGCGAGCATCGTGTGCGGCTTCCTCGGCTGCGACGCGCGGCCCTTCAACCCGCTCCTCTCCACGCTGCCGCGCCTGCTCCGCGCGAGCGACCGGGAGGGCCCCCGCGGCGGCTGGCTCTCGCGCTTCGTCGAGGCGGCCGCCGCCGAGGCCGACGCGCCGCGCCCGGGCAGCGACGGCGTGCTCGCGCGCCTCTCGGAGCTCATGTTCGTGGAGGTGGTGCGGCGGCACCTCGCCGCGCTGCCCGCGGGCCGCACCGGCTGGCTCGCCGGGCTGCGCGACCCCAACGTGGGCCGCGCGCTCGCCGCGCTGCACGCGCGCCCCGGCCACCCCTGGAGCCTCGACGCGCTCGCCCGCGAGGCCGGGCTGTCCCGGAGCGTGCTCGCCGAGCGGTTCGCGGCGCTGGTGGGCGAGCCCCCGATGCAGTACCTCGCCCGCTGGCGGATGCAGGTGGCCGCCGGCCTCCTCGCCTCGACCCACGACGGCATGGCGGCGATCGCGGCGGCCGTGGGCTATGCTTCGGAGGCCGCCTTCAACCGCGCGTTCCGCAAGCTCGTCGGCGTCCCGCCGGCGACCTGGCGGCGCGGACGGCGGGGCCCGGACGTCACGTCCGGCGCCGTCCCGACTCCCTCTCCGGACGCCTGATTTCCTGCCGAGCTCCCACACCGCTCACGAGGTCACCTCGATGACGAGCCTCGCCTTCCTCTCCCTCGCCCTCGCCACCGCTGCGTCGCCCGGGCTGCGCAGCGTGGACACCTCCGCCATGGACCGCGCCGCCTCGCCCGGCGACGACTTCTACGCCTACGCGAACGGCACGTTCCTGAAGACGGCGCAGATCCCGCCCGACCGCTCCGCGACCGGCTCCTTCCTGCGCGTGTTCCAGACGGTGGAGGCGCGCAACCGCGCCATCGTCGAGGAGACCGCGAAGGGCGACGCCCCCGCGGGCTCCGACGCGCGGAAGATCGGCGACGCCTACGCGAGCTTCATGGACGAGGCCGGCATCGAGGCGAAGGGGCTCGCGCCGATCCAGCCCGCGCTCGCGCGGATCGCGGCGCTGAAGGACGCGAAGGCGCTCGCCGCCGAGCTCGGCGGTCTCGTGCGGGCCGACGTCGACATCTTCAACTGCACGAACATGTACACGTCCCGGCCCATCGGGATCTTCGTCGAGCAGGACCTCAACGACCCCTCGCGCAACGTGCCGTACCTCGTGCAGGGAGGCCTCGGCCTCCCCGACCGCAGCTACTACCTCGACGAGGGCGCGCAGCTCGCCGCGACCCGCGAGAAGTACGTGAAGCACCTCGAGAAGCTCCTCGCGCTCGCCGGCCAGCCGGACCCCGCCGGCACCGCCGCGAAGGTGATGGCCTTCGAGACGAAGCTCGCCCGCACGCACGGGACCCGCGACGACGCCGGCGAGATGCAGAAGGGCAACAACCCCTGGGCCCGCGCCGACTTCGACAGGAAGGCGCCGGGCCTGGACTGGGGCGCGTTCCTCGGCGCCGCCCGGCTCGACGGGCAGCCGCTCTACATGGTCTGGCAGCCGACCGCGGTGACCGGCCTCGCCGCGCTCGTGAAGTCCGAGCCGCTCGCGACCTGGAAGGCGTACCTCACGACGCGGGCGATCGCGCGCGCCGCGCCGTTCCTGCCGAAGGCGCTCGCCGACGAGTCGTTCGCGTTCAACGGCACGGTGCTGACCGGCCAGCCGGAGCAGGGCGAGCGCTGGAAGCGCGGCCTGCAGGTCGTCGACGCGATCATCGGCGAGGCGGTCGGCAAGCTCTACGTCGCACGCCACTTCCCGCCGGAGGCGAAGGCCGAGATCAAGGGCATGGTCGAGGACGTGCGCGCCGCGTTCGCGCGCCGCATCGACGCGCTCGACTGGATGAACCCGGCCACGAAGGCCCGCGCGAAGGCGAAGCTCGCGGTGCTCGAGGTCGGCATCGGCTACCCGGATCGCTGGACCGACTTCTCCGGGCTCGAGATCGTGAAGGGCGACGTCGTCGGTAACCTCGAGCGCGCCGGGCTGTTCGAGTACCGGCTCGCGCTGTCGCGCCTGGGCAAGAAGCCGGATCGCGGCCTGTGGTGCATGCTCCCGCACACCGTGAACGCGGTGAACCTCCCGGTGCGGAACGCGCTCAACTTCCCGGCCGGCTTCATGGAGCCGCCGTTCTACGATCGGGGCGCGACCGCGGCCGCGAAGTACGCCGCCGTCGGCGCGGTGATCGGGCACGAGGTCTCCCACAGCTTCGACGACCAGGGCGCGCTCTTCGACGAGGCCGGGAAGCTCTCCAACTGGTGGACGCCCGCGGACCTCGAGCACTTCCAGGCCGCGGGCCAGAAGCTCGTGAAGCAGTACGACGCGTACCGGCCCTTCCCGGACCTGCCCGAGAACGGGAAGCTCACGCTCGGGGAGAACATCGCCGACCTCGCCGGCCTCGCCGCCACCTACGACGGCTGGAAGGCGTCGCTCGGGGGCAAGCCGGCGCCGGTGGTCGACGGCCTCACCGGCGACCAGCAGTTCTTCGTGGCCTTCGCGCAGACTTGGCAGGCGAAGATGCGCGAGCAGGCGATGCGCCGCCGGATCCTGACCGACGGCCACGCGCTCGCGCAGTACCGCGCCCTCACGGTGAGGAACCTCGACGCCTGGTACGAGGCGTTCGGCGTGAAGCCCGGACAGGCGCTCTACCTCGCGCCGGCCGACCGCGTCCGCGTGTGGTAGCGGCTCTCACCTCCGGGGAACCCGCGCCTCCCGTGAACACCCGGGTCGCGGGCCCCGGAGGGGCGTGGTAACACGGAGCGTCCCACCCCCTCGGGGACCGCTCACCCATGCTCACCATCGCCGTCGCCGCCGCGCTCCTCGCGGCGGCCCCCAAGCCCGTCCCGCCCGCCGCGAAGCCCGCGCCGCCGCCCGCGGCCGCGAAGCCGGTCACCTCGGTCCCGCTCCCGCCGCCGCCCGTCGCCGCCACGCCGGCCGCGCGCCCGAAGATCGCGATCATGGAGCTCAAGGCGGGCCAGGGGCTCGACCCGAAGGCCGCGGGCACGCTCACGACCGTGCTCACCGCCGACGCCGCACGCGTCGGCTTCGACGTCATCTCCCAGGCCGACATCGCGGCGATGCTGGCGTTCCAGAGGCAGCGCCAGATGCTCGGCTGCACCGACGACGGCTGCCTCGCCGAGCTCGGCGGCGCGCTCGGCGCGGACTACGTGCTCTCCGGCGAGGCGGCGATCGTCGGCAGCCGCAACCACGTGTCGCTCGTGCTCGTGGACGCGAAGCACGCGAAGGTCATCGCGCGCAACGCCGGCTTCTCCGACCCCGGCGACGAGCAGCTCGCGCTCGCCGCGCTCGCCCGCTTCCGCGCCCTCGCGCGGATCGTGCGGCCCGACCTCGTCGCGAGGGCGCCGCCCGTCGAGCCGCCGAGCGCGAAGCGGCTCCGCGCCCGGCGCACCGCCTCCTGGTGGACGATGGGCGCGGGGGCGGCCGCGCTCGCCGCCGGCGGCGGCCTCGGCTGGATCGCGCGCGGCCAGGCGAACGACCTGAAGGACCAGTGGGCGAGGCCCGACTACGCCTCCCTCTACGACCGGCAGCGCAGGAACGCCCGCATCGCCGACGTGCTCCTGGGCGCGGGCGCCCTCACCACGGGCGTGGGCGCCGTCCTCTACCTGACCTCGTCGCCGCCGGTGGTGGCGATCCCCGTCGCGAACGCGGGCGGCGCCGGCGTCGTCGTCGCCGGCCGGTTCTAGGAGACCACCGTGCGCGCCTCCCTCCTCGCCCCTCCGCTCCGCCTCCTGCCGCTCGCGCTCCTCCTCGCCGGCTGCGAGTGGGTGCCGGACGTCTCGAAGTACGAGGCGAAGCAGGCCTCCGACTGCGCCGCGGGCCAGAAGGCCTGCGGCTACCGGTGCGTCGCGCTCGACGATCCCGGCGCCGGCTGCGCCGCCGAGACCTGCGCGCCCTGCGCCGCCGGCGGCCCGAACACCGTGCCGGTCTGCAACCCCGCCGCGTGCGCGACCGTGTGCGCCCCGGGCTTCGCCGACTGCGACGCCGCGCCGGGCTGCGAGAAGGCCGTCTCGGCCGACGCCGCGAACTGCGGCGCCTGCGGGCACGCCTGCCCCGTGGGCGTCGCCTGCGTGAACGGCGCGTGCGACGCGCTGCGCACCGTGGTGCCGGACACCGGCGAGGCGCCGCGCGGGCTCGCGCTCTACCAGGCGGGCATCGCGTGGGCGAACGACCCCGCCGTCACCGGAGGGCAGACGCCGAAGGGCCAGCTCAACCTCCAGCCGGTCACGTCGTCCACGCCCGTCACCCCGGGCGGCGCCATCACCCACCTCGCCGGCGTCGGGCACCCGACCTGGCTCGCGAGCCTGGGCACCGGGCGGAAGGAGCTCGCGGTGGCGGGCTCCGACCCGGCCGACGGCGGGCCGAAGGCGTGGTACGTCGACACGGGCGTGGACGCGCCGGCGCTCGCCTGGTTCGGCGGCGGCCAGGCCTCCGGCGCGATCGTGGGCGTCGCGCTCACCGACGGCTTCTTCGTCTCGGCGACCGGGCCGGACCAGGACATCTTCGAGTTCATGTCCTTCGACACGAACACCACCGGCGGGGCCTCCGGCTACGGCCCCATCACCGGCCTCGGCTCCGGCGGCGGCGCCGACCTCGTCTGGCTCGGCGAGGCGGGGCGCGATCCGGGCGGCGTCTACCGGTTCCTCGACGCGCACGACGGCTGGGGACCGTCGGTCGTTTCGGGCGGCGGCATCTACTTCGACCTCCTCCCCGCCGGCCTCCAGCCGGAGGCCCACCGCATCACCGCCCGCGCCGGCGCCACGGTCGACGACCCGTTCACGATCTGGTTCACCGACTTCAACGACGGCTCGGTCTGGACCGGCGAGGCCACCGGCCGCACCACCGCGGTCCCGATCCGGCTCGTGGCGGGCGACGGGACGAGGCGCACCGCGATGGACATCGCCGCGGACGCCGACGGCGTCGTCTGGTCCGACCTCGACAAGGGCGAGGTCTGGGCCGTCGGGAACGACGGGCAGCAGCGTCGGCTCGTCGCGGGCGTGCGGCCATGGGCGATCGCGCTCACGAAGACCGAGGTGCTCTTCACCGACGTCGACGCCCGGCGCGTCCGGGCGGTCCCGCGCTGAGCCCGGCCGGGTGACCCATACGGTGTGTGTGGCCCGGTCGCACCCGGTTCCTCGGGGTGTCTCCCTTGCGCGCGGGCCGCTCCCCGGGAATGAACCGGGGCGTCATGCGCTCCATCGCCCCTCGTCACCGCCTGCCGGCGGCGCTCGCCCTCGCCGCGCTCGCCGCCTGCCACCTCGACGCGAAGAAGCACGCCGATCCCGTCGACACCGCGCCGCCCTCGGTGCCGGCCGGCCTCACCGCGACGGCGCTCTCCCCCTCGCGCGTGACGCTCGCGTGGTCGCCCTCGACCGACGAGGGCACCGGGGTGGGCGGCTACGACGTGCTGCGCGGCGGGACGGTGCTCGCGACGGTCGCGGCGCCGCTCGCTTCCTTCGAGGACGCGACGGTCGCGGCGGGCACGGCGTACACCTACACGGTCCGTGCGTTCGACAGGGCGACGCCGCCCAACGTCTCCGCCGCCTCCGCCCCGGCGCAGGTGACGACCCCCACGCCCACCGACCTGCCCGGCCTCGACGCCCGCCCCGCGAACCCGTCCTGCGTCGCGCCCGCCCGGCCCACGTCCGGCACCGGCGTCCAGCTCGCGCGCGTCTTCCCGAACCTGCAGTTCTCGAGCCCCATCGCGATGCTGCAGGCGCCGGGCGACACCTCCCGCTGGTTCGTCGTGGAGCAGGGCGGCACGGTGCAGACCTTCGCGAGCGCCGACGCGACCTCGGTGAAGACGCCCTTCGTCGACGTCACCGATCGCCTCACGGCGGGGGGCGAGCTCGGCCTCCTCGCGATGGCCTTCCACCCGGCGTGGCCGGCCACGAAGGAGGTCTTCCTCTACTACACGGCCCCGGCGGCGGGCGGGAAGCCGCTCCGCTCGGTCCTCTCCCGGTTCACGACGGTGGGCGGCGGCACGGCGGCGCTCGATCCCGCCTCCGAGCAGATCGTCCTCGAGGTGGCGCAGCCGTTCTCGAACCACAACGGCGGCAACATCGCGTTCGGCGCCGACGGCTACCTCTACTTCGGCCTCGGCGACGGCGGGGACGGCGGCGACCCCGGCAACCGGTCCCAGAACCTGAACCTGCTCCTCGGGAAGTTCATCCGCATCGACGTCGCCGGCACCGGCGCGGGCTACAAGATCCCGGCCGACAACCCGTACGCCGCGAACCCGAAGTGCGGCCTCGGGGTGACCGCGACCGCGCCGTGCCCGGAGACGTGGGCCTTCGGCTTCCGCAACCCATGGCGCTGGACCTTCGACCGTGAGACCGGGCAGCTCTGGGCCGGCGACGTCGGGCAGAACGCCTACGAGGAGGTGGACGTCGTCGAGAAGGGCAAGAACTACGGCTGGCGGCTGCGCGAGGGCGCCCACTGCTACAACCCGTCCTCCGGCTGCCCGACGCCGGGCACCGTCGCGAACGGCGCGGTGATCGTCGACCCGGTCACCGAGTACGACCACTCGCTCGGCTCGGCCATCACCGGCGGGTACGTCTACCGCGGCACCGCCATCCCGTCGCTGACCGGCGCGTACGTGTTCGCCGACTACGGCTCGGGCCGGATCTGGCGGCACGACCCCGGCGCGCCGGGCCTGCAGCGCGCCGACGTCCTCGACACCGGGATCAACGTCTCCTCCTTCGGCGAGGGACCCGATCACGAGCTCTACCTCGTGAACCTCGGCGGCACGCTGCACAAGCTCGTGCCGTCCGGCGCGCCCCCGGCGGATCCGGTGCCGACCTCGCTCGCCGCCACGGGCTGCGTCGACGCGGCCGACCCCACGAAGCCGGCCGCCGGGATGATCCCCTACCGGCTCAACGCGCCGTTCTGGTCCGACGGCGCGGTGAAGGACCGCTGGCTCGCGATCCCCGACGGCCAGACCGTCGCCCTCGACGCGGCGGGCGACTTCACCTTCCCGAACGGCACCGTGCTCATGAAGTCGTTCAAGGTCGGCGGGAAGCTCGTCGAGACGCGGCTCATGATGCGCCACCCCGACGGCGTCTGGGCCGGCTACACCTACCGCTGGAACGACGCGCAGACCGCCGCGACGCGGGTCATCGGCGGCCAGGTGCGCGCCCTCACGGCGCAGACCTGGCTCTACCCGACCGAGCAGCAGTGCCTGCAGTGCCACACCGCCGCCGCGGGCCGGAGCCTGGGGCCGGAGATCGGCCAGCTGAACGGCGACCTCACCTACCCCGCCACCGGCCGCACCGCCAACCAGCTCGCGACGCTCGAGGCGATCGGCGTCCTGAGCCTGCCCGGCCTCCCCGCGACGCTCGCCGCCTACCCCGATCCGCTGGGCCCGGCGTCCACGCTGGAGCTCCGCGCCCGCGCGTACCTCCACTCGAACTGCTCGCAGTGCCACCGCCCGGGCTCGACCGCGCCCTCGAACATGGACCTCCGCTTCCAGACGGCGCTCTCCGCGATGAACGCCTGCGGGGCCGCGCCCCAGCGCGGCGATCTCGGGATCGCCGGCGCGAAGCTCATCGCGCCGGGGCACCCGGAGCAGTCGATCCTGATCCAGCGGATGAAGGCCCTCGACGCCGTGCGGATGCCGCCGGTGGGGAGCCTCGTGGTCGATCAATCCGGCGTGGACGTGCTGTCCGCGTGGATCACGGGCCTCACGGCCTGCAACTAACGGGAGAGGGTGAGCGTGGTCGTCGTGGTCCGCTCGCCCTTCTCGCCCGCGCCCTCGTTCTTCCGCGAGGACTCGTGCCGCACCGCGACGAGCCGGTCGCCGGCCTGCTCGAGCCGGTAGGACTCGCGGTTCTCCGCCGAGAAGCTGATCACGAGGAACGCCCGGCCCCGGGCCTTCGTCGCCACCTCGGCCGCGAGCGGGACGCCGTCCGCGCCGAGCCAGAGCTTCCCGGTCGTCTCGACCTCCTTCACGAACTTGCGATCACGGGCCGAGAGCTTCGGCGCGAGCTTCACGACGAGGAGCCGGGCCGGGGCGCCGTCGAGCGCGTCCTGCCGGTCCTCGACGAGCACGGCGTCCACGAGCGCCTGCCGGAGCTCCTCGGCGGCGTCGAGGTGGCCGGCGAGGTCGAGCGCCGCGACCGACTGCACGCCGTCGTGCGCCGGGGTCTTCGCCTCCGCGTCGGCGGCCCTGCGGCGGTCCTCGTCCTTGACCTGGTCGAGGAGCGCGCGCGGCCAGATGACCTCGAGGCCCGCGGGCCCGTCGGCGATGCCGCCGCTCGCCTCGCCCTGCACGCGCACGGCGTCCTTCCCCTCCCCGTTCACGTAGTCGTAGCGCACCGTGAAGCGGGCCCGCACCGGCGCCTTCGCGGGGAAGCGCGCGAGCGCGGCGTCGAGGTCGGCGAGCGGGCCGGCGGCGCCGGCCGCGGTGCCGACGGCGAGGAGAATGGGAAGGAGGGTCATCGGGTCCTGGGCTCCGGCGGGGCGGGGTCTATCCACCGCAACGCGTACTGGGGGAAAGTATTTCAGTCCATGGCACGCGAGCGTGCGTCCTCGGCGGGGGGCACCGCCACCTCGACCCGGTCGCCCGACGGCCCCGCCCCCGCGGCGCCGCCCGCCGACACGGCGCGCGCGCTCGCGCCCCGGTACCGGTTCGTCGCGGAGCTGGCGCACGGCGGCATGGGGCGGGTGTCGATCCTCGAGGACACGCTGCTCGGCCGCGAGGTCGCGGTGAAGGAGATCCTGCCGGAGGCCGGCGCCCGCGCCCTCCGCCGCTTCGAGCGCGAGGCGCTCCTCACCGCGCGGCTCGAGCATCCCGGCATCGTCCCGGTGCACGAGCTCGTGCGCGGGCCCGCCGGCGAGCCGTACCTCGTCATGCGCCGCGTGAAGGGGCGTCCGCTCGACGAGGCCCTCGCGGCGGCGCCCGACCTCGCCGGACGGCTCGCGCTCCTGCCCGCGCTCGCCGCGGCGGTCGACGCGGTCGCGTACGCGCACGGGCGCGGGGTCGTGCACCGCGACCTCAAGCCCTCGAACGTGCTCCTCGGCGAGTTCGGCGAGGCGGTGGTGATCGACTGGGGGCTCGCGCGCGAGGTCGCCTCCCCGGCCGGGGACGCCGGCGAGGACGGGGCCGCCGCGGCGCGGCCGGCCGCTGGAGAGGTCTCCGGCGCCTCCGGCGCCTTCGACGACGGCCTCACGCGGGTGGGCGCGGTGCTCGGGACCCCCGCGTACATGAGCCCGGAGCAGGCGCGCGGCGAGGCGGTGGACGCCCGCGCCGACGTCTACGCACTGGGGGCGATCCTGTACCAGCTCCTCGCGGGCGCGCGCCCCTACGCCGGCGTCCCGCCCGAGGGGCTCGTCGAGGCGGTGCGCGCGGGGCCGCCGCCGCCCGTCCAGGCGAAGGAGCCCGCCGCCGCGCCGGAGCTCGCCGCGATCTGCGCCCGGGCGATGGCCCGCGACCCGGCCGCCCGGTACGCGACCGCCCGGGCGCTGTCCGAGGACCTGCGCCGCTTCCAGACCGGGCGGCTCGTGCAGGCGCACGCCTACTCCACGGGCGCGCTCGTGCGCCGCTGGCTGCGCCGGCACGCGGCGCCGGTCGCGCTCACGGCGGCCTTCCTCGTGGCGCTCGCGGGGCTCGGTGCGGTGAGCGTCCGCCGGATCGTCGTCGAGCGCGAGGCCGCCGAGGCCGCGCGCGACCGGGCCCGCCGCGAGGCGGAGGTCTCGGCGCGCGTGTCGCGGTTCCTGGGCGACATGTTCCAGGTGTCGAGGCCGGAGCAGGCGAAGGGGCGCACCGTGCCGGCGCGCGAGGTGCTCGACCGCGCCGCCCGGCAGCTCGACGCGCTCGGCGCGGAGCCGGAGGTGCAGGCCCGCCTCGCGACCACCATGGGCGACGTCTACACCTCGCTCGGCCTCTGGCCGGAGGCGCGGCCGCTCCTCGAGCGGGCGCTCGCGGTGGCGCGTGGGCTCGGCGAAGGGCCGGCGCTCGCGGGCGCCGAGGTCGCGATGGCGCGGCTCCTCCACCAGGAGGGGAAGTACGCCGACGCCGAGCGGCAGGTGCGCCCGGCGCTCCTCGCCTGGGAGCGGCTCGCCGGGGCCGACGCGCCCGAGACGCTCGCCGCCCGCTCCGTGCTCGCCGACGCGCTGCGCGCGCAGTCGCGGAACGCCGAGGCGGAGCCTCTGCACCGCGCGGTCTTCGAGGCGCGCCGGCGCACGCTCGGCGACGTGAGCCGCGCGACCATCAACGCCGCGAACCTCCTCGCCGAGGACCTCTGGCGGATGGGGCGCTTCCCCGAGGCGCGAACGCTCTTCGAGGAGACGCTCGCGACGGCGCGGCGCGCGCTCGGGCCGGACGACCCGGCGGTCGCGGACCTCCTCGTCGGGCTCGCCTACGTACGGTCGCGCACCGGCGACGTGGCGGGCTGCGAGGCCGCGAACCGGGAGGCGCTCGCGGTGCGCCAGAGGGTGCTCGGCCCGGATCACCCGGGCACGATGTCGGTCGAGTACGGCCTCGCCCTCGCGCTCTACGACGAGGAACGGTACGCGGAGGTCGAGAAGATCGCCCGCGCGCTCGCCGAGCGGCGTAGCCGGATCCAGGGCCCCGAACACCCGCAGACGCTCAACACCGTCCACCTGCTCGCGAACGCGCTCCAGCAGCTGCACCGGTTCCCGGAGGCCGAGGCCCTCCACCGCTCGAACGGCGCCCTGCGCGCGAAGGTGCTCGGGCCGGAGCACCTGAACGCGCTCCTCTCCCGCCACGCCCTCGCGCAGGTCTTCATCTTCGAGGGCCGCACCGCCGAGGCGGACGCGGAGCTCACGGCGCTGCGCGAGACCTACGCCCGGAAGCTCGGCCCGGACGCCCCAGAGGTGGGCACCGCGCTCTACGACCTCGCCTGGAGCGCCACGCGGCGCGGCGACCGCGACCGCGCGCTCGCGCTCCTGCGCGAGGCGCTCCGGCACCACCTGTTGCCCGAGACCGCGCTCCGGGTCGGCCGCGACGGCGCCTTCCGGCCGTTGTGGCGCGACCCGGGCTTCCTCGCGGTCGTCGAGGAGGCCCGGGTCTACGCGGAGGCCGCGAACCAGCCGAAGGCGAAACCGTGACGCCCTCGGGCGAGCCCTTCGACTTCGCCGCCTGCGGCGGCTACGCTCAGGGTGAACGGAGACGAGGGGCGGTCACTGCGGCCTGAACACCAGCACCCGCCGGTTGTAGGTGTCCGACACGAGGAGGTCGCTCCCCGCGAACGTCACCCCGCCGGGCTGCGCGAGCGTCCGCGCGGTCGGCGCCGTGCCCGCCACGCCGGTCTGCGCGTCGTCGTTCTCGGCGGCGAGGCGCAGGTCCGATTGCCCGAGCACGAGGTCCGCCGGCGCGGCCGAGGCGGTCGGGAAGGCCTTCCAGAGGAGCACACGGTTGTGGCCGGTGTCGGCCACCGCGAGCATCGTGCCGTCGGACGTCACGCCGGACGGGCCCGAGAGACCGGTCGCGGTCGCCGCGTCGCGCGCGGTCGTGAAGTCCGCCTGGCCCAGCACGAGGTCGGCCGGGATCCCGTCCAGCGGCGGGAAGCTCTTCCAGACGAGCACGCGGTTGTTGGCGCGGTCGGCGACCGCGACGCGCGCCCCGTCGCTCCACACGTCGGCCGGCTCGCGCAGGCCGAGCTCGCCGCGCGGCCCGAGCGCGCCCGAGCCCCGCGCGTCGTTCGGCGCGCAGGTGGTCTTCGACACCTGCCCGAGCACGCGGTCGGCGGGCGCGCCGCTCGCGGTGGGCACCGTGTTCCAGACGAGCACCCGGTGGTTCCCGCGGTCGGCGACGAAGAGCTTCCCGCCCGCGAGGAACGCGCGGCTCGGCGACTCGAGCCGGTCGGCGGCGCAGCCGTGCGCGGGCGTCGCGAGGTCGGGCCAGCCCACCACCACCGGCGCCGCGGCGCCGGTGCCGGCGTTCGCGGGGAAGAGCAGCACCCGGTGGTTGCCCGAGTCCGCGACCGCGAGCGTGCCGCCCGCGGCGTGGATGGACCAGGGGAGGTAGAGGCCCGACGCGGTCGCGCCGGGGGCGTGCGAGGCGAGGTCCGCCTGGCCGAGCACGAACGTCGCCGCGGCGCCGTTCGCCGAGGGCGTGGCGCTCCAGCCGAGCACCCGGTGGTCGTAGGGGTCTGCGACCCAGAGGCGCGCGCCGTCCGCGGCGACGCTCGCCGCGGGGTACTCGAGGCCGCCCGGGCCGACCGCGCCGCCGGCGTTCGCGTCACGGACCGTGAACGACGGCTGCCCGAGCACGAGCGCGGCGGGCTGGAAGCTCGCGAAGGCCTTGGGCGATCCGCCGCCCCCACCGCCGGGCTTCTTCCCGGAGCCGGTGCAGCCGGTGGCGGCCACGACGAGGACGAGCGCGGCGAAGCGCGTGGAGCAGTGGAACCTCATGGCGCGACTCCGGACGACGTGTAGGGGACGCAGGGCTCGTTCGCGAGCCCCTGGCACGCGGCGAGCTCGAACTTCACGAGGCGGATCCTGGAGGGCCAGAGGTAGCCGTCGTCGACCTGGCAGTTCAGCACCCGGGTCTGGCCGGGGTCGACCGTGAACTCGGAGACGACCTCGGCCGAGGGCGGCCCGCCGGGATCCGCCGCGGGCCGGCCGAGATCCTGCCAGCCGCCGCCGGGGTTCACCGCGAGGCAGAACATCCCGGTCCGGGCCGAGGGCGTGTCTCCGTAGGCGTTCGAGGGAGACGCCGCCACGGACCACCGGACCTGGTAGCGCCGGGCGCGCGCGGGATCGGTGTTCACGACGTTCGTGTAGTAGCGGTTGTAGGCCTGGCCGCCGTTCGAGCAGTAGGACGACGGGAAGAAGAGCGCGGTGACCCACCCGTCGAAGCACGGCGGCCAGATCTCGGGGACGCCGGGCAGGTTGGAGAGCACCTCCACGCCACTCGACTTGTGGTCGTAGATCCACGCGATGCCGGGCGCGTTCGCGAGCTCGACCCTGTTCAGGCGATCGGCCGTCAGGTTCCGGCTGAAGTAGGCGCGCTCGAACTGCGCGTTCACGTAGAGCACGCCCCGCCCCGCGTGCGTGCCGGTGGGCGGCGACGGCTCGGGGTCGTCGTAGGCGAGCTCGGTCCCCGCCGCGGTGCGCGCGAGGTCGAACCAGAACGGCGCGTCGGCGAGGGTGACCGCGTTCGACGGGGTGGCCGCCAGGTACTTCCCGCCGGTGGCGAGCGCGAAGCGGTCCGGGCGCGACGGGCCGGCCGGCACGCGCTGGAAGGTGGCGACGTCGCCGGTGCCGGACACGGTGAACGGCCGGGTGGCGTCGGGGCCCACCCGGAGCGGCTGGGCCTCGAGCCCCAGCGTCGGCAGATCCACCGTGAGGGTGACCCTGGCCGGATCGGCCGCGTCCGGCACGAGCTGGAACGTGCTCGCCCGGGAGGCCCGGCCGCGCACGTGGGCCATGAGCACGAGCGCGCGGTCGGTGCCCTCGACGGCGAGCGTCGCGGCGTTGAGGTGCTCGAGCGGGCCGACGAGGGCCTGGTCGACCGAGAGGTCGGGGCCGAGGAAGATCCTCCAGCCCCCGTCGAAGATCGTCGCGCGCGGCTCCTTCGCGACGTAGCGCCCGAGCTGCACGGTGCAGCTCTCGCCCGTCACGACCCGCGCCGAGGTCAGGCCGGTGAGCTCCGGGCGCGACCAGGAGAAGCCGTTCGCCCCGCCGCGGCAGGCCGCCGAGAGCAGCGTCGCCTGCGTGCGGCCGTTGTAGTAGGTGGGAGCGCCCGCGGAGCCCACGAGGGCGTCGGTGAGCGGGGCCCCGTCGCTGAGGTCGCTCTTCGCGAAGGCCGCGCCGCTCGTCGGGAACGGCGGGACCGTCGCCACCACGTACGCCGTCGCCTGCCGGTGCACCCCCTCGAGCTGCTGCACGATCGCGTCGGCGAGCTCGCCCGCGGAGGTGTCGAGCGGCGGCGGGCCGCACAGCACGTAGTCGTCCGCGCCGCGCAGGAACTGGATCCGCTCGTCGCGCAGCAGTGCCTGGAGCCTCGGGATCTCGGTCGCGGCGTTCTGCGGCTCGCCGAGCGCGACGTACGCCTGCCGGATGAGGTCGACCGAGTTCTGCTGCAGGATCGCGAAGCGCACGAAGTGCGAGGCCACGTTCTCGAACGGGACCTTGCCGCCCTTCGCGGCGCAGGCCGCGCGGGAGATGAGGCGGTAGACGCCCTGCGAGAGGTCCGGCAGGTCGGGGTCCTCGATGATCCGGCCGTGGATCACGTTGAAGAGCTCGGTGAGGGAGCAGACGCCGCCGGACACCTTGCCGGCCATCTGCTGCGCGTAGTCGTGGAGGAGCGCGTCGTTCTCGGCCTGCTTCGCCGGCGTGGCCCGGTCGTTCGCGGCGGCGACCTGCCGGAGCTGGGAGAGGCAGGTCTCGACCTTCGTGGCCGCGTCGTTGAGCTCGGTGATCTTCGGCTGCAGCGCCGTCCAGGTCTGCAGATCCGCGAGCGCGGTCGCGACCGCGCCGAGCTGGGAGCGGAGCTCGTCGAGCTTCGCGTCCATGACCTCCAGCTTGTCGATGATCTGGTCGAGCTTCTGGTTCACGACCGCGTCGCTCTTCGAGCCGAGCCCGATCGCGTCGAAGACGCCCAGCCCCTCGAGGAAGTTGCCGGCCGCGTCGCCGAGGATCCCGCCGGCCACCTGGGTGAGGAGCTTCCCGCCGGCGGCGCCGACGCCGGCGTCGGCGCGCTCCCGCGGGGGCCCGGCGGGCGTCGCCGTCGCGGGAGCCGAGCCCGGCCCGCAGCCCGGCACGGCGAGGCCGAGGGCGAGCGCGGCGGCGAGGAGCCGGACGGGCGTCCGGTGACGTGGCGATGGGGACATGGGGGACCTCATGGCCACCGGGAGTGCAGCGGCCATGCCGCGTTTCCGGCACCGGGCCGCGCGTGTCCGGCACCGCCGGATCTGCGTCTGGACGCGGGGTTGAGGCGTGTCCGGCACCGGCGCCCCTCCCGCGCGTGCCGGACACGGCGGGGGCCGCGCGGAGTGCAACAGGGTGCAACGGGTGTTGCACCGTTGCGCCCCGCCGAGGGCTCGCCTACGACTCAGGAATGTCGGACCGCACGGAGTCGCTCAGCGTGGACGCCGCCGCGGTCCCCGGGCTCGCGCCCACGCCGCACCTCGTGCTCGCGCTGCAGGCCGACCGGCCGCTCGCGGGCGGCGTCCGGCTCGCGCTCGACGGCCTCGAGGAGGTCCGGCTCGGGAGGTCCCCGGAGCGCACGCTCCGGCAGGACGGGCGCGCGCTCGAGGTGGGGCTCCCGGACACGCGCGTGTCCTCGGCGCACGCCCGCGTCACGCGCGGCGCCCGCGGCTGGCTCGTCGAGGACCTCGGCTCGAAGAACGGCCTCGCCGTGAACGGCAAGGCGGTCGCGCGCGCGCCGCTCGAGGACGGCGACCTCCTCGAGCTCGGCCGCACCTTTCTCCTCTTCCGCTCGTTCGCCGCCGCGCACGGCGAGCCGGCCGTCGTGGAGGCCGAGGGAACTGCCGACGGCCTCGCGACCCTGCAGCCGGAGCTCGCCCGCGCGCTCGCGGCGCTGGGCGCCGCCGCCGCCTCAGCGGTCCCGGTCCTCCTCCACGGCGAGACCGGGACCGGGAAGGAGCTCGCCGCCCGCGCCGTGCACGCGCGCTCCGGGCGGCCGGGTCCGCTCGTCGCGGTGAACTGCGGTGCGCTCCCCGCCGCGCTCGTCGCCTCCGAGCTCTTCGGATACCGCAAGGGCGCGTTCTCCGGCGCCGACGACGACCGGCCCGGGCTCGTGCGCTCCGCCGACCGCGGCACGCTGTTCCTCGACGAGATCGCCGACCTCAACGCCGAGGGCCAGGCGGCGCTCCTGCGCGTGCTGCAGGAGGGCGAGGTGCTCCCGCTCGGCGCGACGAGGCCGGTGCCGGTGGACGTCCGCGTCGTGTCGGCGACGCACCACGAGCTCGCCGCCCGCGTCGCCGCGGGCCGGTTCCGCGCCGACCTCCTCGCGCGGCTCGCCGGCTTCACGCTCGCGCTGCCGCCGCTCCGCGCGCGCCGCGAGGACCTCGGGCTCCTCGTCGGCGCCATCCTCCGCCGGCGGCTGCCGGACCGCGCCGGCGCGCTCACGCTCTCCGGCGGCGCCGCGCGGGCGCTCTTCCGATCGGCCTGGCCCCTGAACGTCCGCCAGCTCGAGCACGCGCTCCTCACCGCCGCCGCCCTCTCGCCCGACGGCGTCCTCGCGCCGGAGCCGTTCGCGGAGCCACCCCCGCCCTCCCCGGGTGCAGGCCAGGCCGGGCGCGTCCCTTCGGGTGACGCGGACGAGGAGCTCGCCGGGAAGCTGCGTACCTTGCTCACGGAGCATCACGGCAACGTGTCCGCCGTCGCCGCCGCCCTCGGGAAAGCCCGGATGCAGGTGCAGCGCTGGATGCGGCGGTTCGGGATCGACCCCGAGACCTACCGGCGCTAGGATCCCGCCTCCACCCCGGAGGAACCCCATGACCCGCACGTTCCACGCTGCGCTCGCCGCCCTTGCGCTCCTCGCCGCCTCCCCCGCGTTCGCCGGCCCGCAGCAGGACCGCATGAAGGCCTGCAACGTCGACGCCGGCGACAAGAAGGGCGACGAGCGGAAGGCGTTCATGAAGAAGTGCCTCTCCGACAAGGCCGCCGAGGAGAAGTCGAAGCTGACGGCCCAGCAGGAGAAGATGAAGACCTGCAACGCCGACGCGAAGGCGAAGAAGCTCGCCGGCGCCGAGCGGAAGAAGTTCATGTCGGACTGCCTGAGCGCGAAGTAGCCAGCACGTCGCGCGCAGCACGGGAGCCCCGCCGGCCACCTGGCTCGCGGGGCTTCTGCGTCCGGGGCCTCAGATCCGCGCCGCGAGCTCGGCGCCCTGGCGGATGGCCCGCTCGGCGTCGAGCTCGGCGGCGAGCTCCGCGCCGCCCACGACGTGCACCTCGAGCCCGCGCGCGCGCAGCGGCTCCACGAGCGCGGCGTTCGAGAGCTGGCCGGAGCAGTTCACGACCGTGTCGACCTCGAGGCACGTGCTCTTGCCGTCCTTCGTCGTGAGCCAGAGGCCGCGGTCGTCGATCTTCTCGTAGGTCACGCCCGACAGCGTCTTCACGCCGGCGGCCTTCAGCGCCGAGCGGTGGATCCAGCCGGTGGTCTTGCCGAGCGAGCGGCCCATCGGGCCCGCCGTCCGCTGGCACATCGTGACCTCGCGCGGCGCCGCGTGCGAGGGCTTCTTCGGGAGGAGGCCGCCCGGGCGCGCGTAGCTCGGGTCGACGCCCCACTCCGCGAGGTACGCGGGCACCTCGGGCGCCTTTCCCTCCGAGACGAGGAAGACCGACACGTCGTAGCCGATGCCCCCGGCGCCGATGACCGCCACCTTCTTCCCGGCGACCTTCTTCCCGAGCAGGAGCTCCGGGTAGGTGACGACCTTCGGGTGGTCGATGCCGGGGATCTGCGGCCGCCGCGGGGTGACGCCGGTCGCGACGACGACGGCGTCGTACCCAGCGAGCTCCGCCTCTCCGGCCTTCACGCCGAGACGCAGCTCGACGCCCGCGCGCTCGAGCCGGACCCGGAAGTAGCGGAGCAGCTCGTCGAACTCCTCCTTCCCGGGCACGCGCCGCGCGATGTTGAGCTGACCGCCGAGCTCCGGCGCCGCCTCGAAGAGCGTCACCGCGTGGCCGCGCTCCGCCGCGTGCGCGGCGAACGACATGCCCGCGGCGCCGCCGCCCACCACCGCGACCTTCCGGGGCCGCGCGGCCTTCGGGAAGACGAGCTCCGTCTCCCGGCACGCGCGCGGGTTCACGAGGCAGGTGGCGCGCTCGACCTTGAACACCTTGTCGAGGCAGGCCTGGTTGCAGGCGATGCAGGTCGCGATCTCCTCGGGCTTCCCCGCCGCGGCCTTCCTCACGAAGTCGGGGTCGGCGAGGAGCGGCCGCGCCATCGAGACCACGTCGGCGTCGCCGCGCGCGAGGATCTCCTCGGCGATCTCGGGGGTGTTGATCCGGTTCGTCGTGACGAGCGGGAGCTTCACCTCGCCCTTGAGGCGCCGGGTCACCCAGGCGTACGCGCCGCGCGGGACCATCGCCGCGATGGTCGGCACGCGGGCCTCGTGCCAGCCGATGCCGGTGTTGATGATCGACGCGCCCGCCGCCTCGATGGCCTTCGCGGTCTTCACGACCTCGTCCCATGACGAGCCGTCCTCGACGAGGTCCAGCATCGAGAGCCGGTAGACGAGGATGAAGTCGCGGCCGACCGCCTGGCGGATGCGCGAGACGATCTCGACCGGGAAGCGGATCCGGTTCTCGAAGGAGCCGCCCCAGGCGTCGGTGCGCCTGTTGGTGCGCGGCGCGACGAACTGGTTGATGAGGTAGCCCTCGCTCCCCATCACCTCGACCCCGTCGTAGCCGGCGTCGCGGGCGCGCCGCGCGCAGTCGACGAACGCGCCGATGGTGCGCTCGACGCCGCGGGCCGAGAGGCCGCGCGCCTTGAACGGCGTGATGGGGCTCTTCGACGGCGACGCCGAGACGGAGAGCGGGTGGTAGCTGTACCGGCCGCCGTGGAGGATCTGCAGCGCGATCTTGCCGCCCTCGGCGTGCACGGCCTTCGTCACCGGCCGGTGGCGCGCGACCTGCCAGGGCCACGCGAGCTCGGCGCCGAACGGCGTGAGGCGGCCCTCGAGGTTGGGCGCGATGCCGCCCGTCACGATGAGCCCGACCCCGCCGCGCGCGCGCTCGGCGTAGAACGCGGCGAGCTTCGCGAAGCCACCGCGCTCCTCCTCGAGGTTGGTGTGCATCGAGCCCATGAGGACCCGGTTGCGCAGCTGGGTGAACCCGAGGTCGAGCGGAGCGAGCAGGTGCGGGTAGTTCACGGCCCCGGAGCCTATCACCGGGGCCCTTTCGCACACGCGCTCCCTTGACCGCCTGCCTGGGTCGTCCATCATTCGCTCCTTGGCCCTGGCCCTCCCCCTGACCGCCCTCCTGCTCGCCACGGCCACGCCGGCCTGGGCGCCGGTCGAGGTGCAGTCCGGCGAGGGGGACGTGCCGGTGCGGGTGAGCCTCGACCTCCTCACGAAGGACGCGCCGGCGGCCCCACCCCGGCCGCTCGTCTGGTCGACCTCGACGTCCGGCGCGGCCGTCGGCACCGCGCGCGGGGAGGGCTGGACGGCGCGGGTCGTCTTCGGCCGCCCGGAGGCGGGCGCGCGGACGATCGACGTGACGATCCGGTGGCTCGGCGCCGCCGGGCTCGAGCGGGCGGCGCTGCGGCTCGGCTGGCCCGCGGGAGACGCCCGCGCGGTCGGCACCGACCTCGCACTCGCCGCCGTCGAGCGCCCGCGCCGGGTGGGGCGCGGCACGCCCATCCTCGCCACGGGCGGCGGCCTCGTGCTCACCGGCGGCGAGGGCTTCGAGGCGGCCCGGTACGAGGCCCCCGGCGGCCGCGCGCTCGAGGTCTCGCTCTACCTCGACGACGCGCGCGACCGGCCCTTCTCGACCTACCCGTCCTGCCTCGACAGGCTCCCCGAGCCCTCGACCCCGGGGGGCGCGATCACCTTCGGTGCGCTCGAGCGGAGGGACAAGGTGCTCGACGTCGACCGCCGCCCCGGCGACGTCGACCGGGCGCATGCGGTCCTCTCGGGGACGGCCACGAACTCCCGCTTCGTGCCGCTCGTACCCGAGCGCTGGCCCCGCGGCGCGCGGGCGGCGTTCGTGATCACCGACCACGCCGACCGCTCCGACGCGCCCGCGCTCCGGGCGCTCCTGTGGGGCTCCTCGAAGCCCGAGGCGATGGGCCGCCCGGGCCAGGGGCTGCTCGGGCGCGGGCTCAAGATCACGAAGAGCTTCTTCGTCACGGGCCCGGACGGCAGCCTCACCGACCCCGCGATCCAGCCGCTCGCGGCCGCGCTCCAGGCGGCGGGCTCCGAGGTCGCGCTCCACTCGATCTCGCCCGGCAAGGACGACCGGGCCGCGGTGGCGATCGGGCTCGGCCTCGCCGCTCCATGGGGCCCGGTGACCTGGATCGATCACGAGCCCTACACGAACTGCGAGGCCATCGCGACCGCGGGCTGGCAGGCCGGCGGCACCTACGGCGTGCGCGACCTCCTCGTGCGCGCCGGCTTCCGCTGGGTCTGGTCGGCGGGCGACGTGGCGGGCTTCATGCCTGCGGCCGACGGCGGGCGCGCCGAGGTCATCGACGTGTTCGGCGACGGGGATGGGCCGCCGCCCATCTACCCCCTCCCCATGGACCCGCGCCTGTGGGCGTTCGAGTCGACCTTCTTCTACGCGGAGCCCGGCGACCTCGCGGCCGCGCTCTCCGACGCCGCCCTCGCGCGCCTCGAGGCCCGCCGCGGCCTCTTCGTCGGCCACACCTACCTCGGCGCGGGGCTCTCGCGAACGCACGGCGGCGAGCACGAGAAGCGGCTCGTCGTGCGCCCGGCGGGGGCCGGCGAGGTCGAGCTCGACCCCGCGCTCGACGGCGCCTTCCGGAGGCTCCAGCGGCGCGTCGCGGCCGGCACGCTGGCCTCGCTCACCTGGGCCGAGGCCGGCGACCGCCTCCGCGCGCTCGGCGGCGTCGAGCTCACCTACCGCAAGGACGGCGCGGCCGAGGTGCGAAACACGGGAGAGGTCGCGCTCGACGGGCTCACGCTCGCGGTCCCGGAGGAGGGGCTCGAGGTGACCGCGAACGGCTCGCCGCTTCCCCGCGCGGACGCGCCGGGCTCGACCCGCGCCTGGCTCGATCTCGCACCGGGCGGGCGCGCCGTCGTGCGGCTCTGGCGCGGCGTCACCCCGGTCCCGTTCCTCGTGCCGCCATGACCCCTCCGGTCCTCCTTCGCCCGCTCCAGGCCGGCGACGTCGCCCCGCTCGCCCGCGCGCTCGCGCCGCTCCCGCTCATGCAGCGCTACGGGCGCACCGAGTCCGCGCTCGCCCGCGATCTCGAGGCCGCGCGCGCCCGCGGCGACGGCCTCGTCACCGCGCTCGTGACCGGCGGGGTCCCCGCGGGGCTCGCCTGGTTCCTGCCCACGGGCACGCTCGGGATGGGCGCCTACCTGCGCCTGATCGCCGTCGCGCCGGGCCACGAGGGCCGCGGCGTCGGCGCGGCGCTGCTCGAGGCCTACGAGAAGGCCGCCGCGGTCGCGGGGAAGCACGCGTTCCTGCTCGTGTCGGACTTCAACGAGGGCGCGCAGCGCTTCTACGAGCGCCACGGCTGGACCCGGAGCGGCCAGCTCCCCGGGCTCGTCCTCACGGACGTGACCGAGCTCCTCTACTGGAAGCGGCTGCGCTGAGGGGGTCGCCCTACGACAGGCTCGGGGCGAACGGCGGCCCGCTCGCGCTCACCCGAGGAGCCGGGCGGCGGCCGCCGCGAGCACCTTCCCGCCCCGGTCCTCGACCACCGGCCCGTGGCTCGGGACGAGCCGCGCGAGGTCCGGCAGCGCCGAGAGCCGGGCGAGGTGCGCCGCGAGCGCCCGGCGGTCGTCGACGAGGAACAGCTTCGCGATCGTCGTGACCTTCGGCCCCTCTCCCGAGGTGCCGAGGAGCCTCAGCATGAAGCCCGCCGGCCCCGGCACCGGCTGCACGTTCATGACCGCGTCGCCGAACACGAGCGACGCGCCGCGCGGGCCGCGCGCGATCAGCACCGCCTCCCTGCCGCGGGTGCCGTCGAGCACCTGCACCTCGAGCGCGGGGTCCGGCGGGAGCGCGTCGGCGGTGAGGTCGACCGGCACCTTCTTCGCGACGCCGGCGGCGGAGCCCGCGGGCGCGACGACCTTGCACGACGGGAAGCGCGCCTTCCAGGCGTGGACGTCGAGGCGGTGGAAGCCGTTCGGCACGAAGAGCCAGGCCGGCGCGCCGTGCGCCAGCACGGCCTCCATGGCGGGCTCGTCGAGCGGCACCGCGTTGTGGAAGAGGAGGCCGTCGGCGCGGCGGACGATGGTCATGCGGCGGTCCATCGGGCCGCGCGGCAGCACGGAGGTCACGTGCCACTGGTTCTCGTCGAGTGGCTCGACGGGTCCGTGCGGGAGGACGGTCCAGGGACGGGGGGTCGACATGGTCCCAGGGTAGATCGGCGGCGGGCCCGCGGCGTTGACCCGCTGGGGCGTGCGTGGTTCCATCCCGCGCCCGTGAAGCACGCGACCCGCCACACCTTCTTCGAGGACGCGCAGGCCATCCTGACCGCCGCGGCGTTCGTCTCGCTCGGCCTCGCCTTCCTGAGGAGCCACCACCTCCTCACCGGCGGGACGGCCGGGCTCGCGCTCCTCCTCGCCCGCCTCGTGCCGCTCTCCTTCGGCCAGCTCTTCGCGCTCCTCAACCTGCCGTTCTTCTGGCTGGGCGTGAAGCAGCTCGGCTGGCGGTTCACGCTCAAGACCTTCTCGGCGATCTTCCTCGTCTCGCTCGCCTCGGATCACATGGGCGAGGTGCTGCACTTCGAGCACGTCTCGCCCGTCTACGCCGCCGCCATGGGCGGCTTCCTCAACGGCGCCGGGCTCCTCATGCTCTTCCGCCACCGCGCCTCGCTCGGCGGCGTGAACATCCTTTCGATCTGGCTGCAGGAGAAGCACGGCCTGCGCGCGGGCCTCGTCCAGCTCGCGGTCGACGCGTGCGTGGTCGTCGGCGGGCTCCTCGTGACGTCGCCCGGCGTGGTCGCCCTCTCCGTGCTGGGCGCCCTCGCGCTCAACATGGTGCTCGCCGTGAACCACCGGCCGGGCCGGTACGTCGCGACCGGGTAGGCCGCTACCGCTCGAAGACCTCGGCCGCCGTCCGGTGCTCGGCGCGCAGCGCCCGCGCGAGCGCGCGGACGCCGTCCCTGTCCTCGCTCCAGAGGAGGCCGAGCTGGATCGGTGCGGCCTCGTCGCCGCCCGCGGGTGCGTAGACGACCTTGAGCCGCCAGCGCTCCTGCTCGCAGGCCTTCCTGACCTCGAAGCGCAGGACGCGGCCGGTCCGCAGGACGGCGGCCAGGGCCTCCTGGGCCTCGGGGGGCAACGACACGCTCACGGCGGGAGATCACCACGACCGGCCCTGGCATTCCAGGGGGTTCGCCCGGGTGTCCGGGATCGACCATCCCTGGCTGCGCGACACCGGGACGCGGGGCCTGCGGTCGCGCTGCGAAGGTCGGCGCCGGGTGCTACGTTCCTCCTGTCGACTTCACGGTCAGGAGCGTACGTGGCGTCTCCGCTGCTCACCATCCTGCTCCCCGGCCTCGACGGCACCGGCCGGCTCTTCGGCCCGTTCCTGCAGCGGGCCAGCGGCGCGCTCGATTTCCACGTCCTCTCCTACCCGCCCGACCGGTTCCTCGGGTACGAGGCGCTCGCCGAGCGCGTGCTCGCCGCGCTCCCTCGGGATCGTCCCTTCGCCCTCCTGGGGGAGAGCTTCGGCGGGCCGCTCGCCCTCCGCGTCGCCGCCGCCGCGCCGGAGGGGCTCGTGGGCCTCGTGCTCGCCTCGAGCTTCCACCGCCGCCCGGCCGCGACCGCGATCTCGACCTTGCGCTTCCTCTCGCCCGCCTACTTCCACCTGCCGCTGCCGGCGCACGGCGTCCGGCTGCTCCTCGCCGGGAGCGACGGGGAGGACGCGCTCGTGCGCGAGGTGCAGGAGTCGGTCGCGACGGTGAAGGGTTCCGTCATGGCCGCGCGCGCGAAGGAGGCCATCCGCGTCGACGCGACCGAGCACCTGCGGCGGGTGCCGGTGCCGTTGCTGTTCCTCGGCGGCAAGCGGGACCGGCTGCTCCGCAGCGCGCTGCCGATCGAGGTGCGCGCGGTGCGCGGCGACGCCGAGATCCGCATGCTCGACGCCCCGCACCTCACGCTCCAGACGAAGCCGGACGAGAGCATGCGCATCATCGAGGAATTCCTGGGACGCTGTATCTCGCGGGGTGGCGCGGAAGGGCGGGCCCGGCGGGCGGGCTAGAAGAGCGTCGGACCTTTCAGGTAAGAACGTCTGGATGTCGTGCAGGTCCCCGGGGGGCGTGAGGATGGTGTGGACGAAGCGAGGCGTGAAGAAGGATCAGCCGCCGGGGCGGAAGGTCGCCCTGGTCGAGCAGCCCGCGCTCGTGACGTCCGAGGAGCTCCCCGTTCCCGAGGCCGCCCGGGAACAGGAGGACGTGCGCCGCCGCGCCAGTCGCAGGCTGAAGCTGCTGTCCGGGCTCCTCAGCCGCGGCAAGGGCGAGGCGATCGACTGACTTCGAAGGGCGTCGCTTCCGCCGGCTCCAGGGATCGGCGGGAGCAACGGGTGCCCCGGTCCCTCCGGGGAACGGGGCACCACTGTCCTCTCCGGTCGAGGCCCGGAGCGCCGGAGCGCCCCGGGCCCACGCGGATCGTCAGGCCGCGTCGCGGCCCTTGGTCAGGTCCGCGCGCAGCCGCTCACGCCACGCGTCCGCCTCCGGGCTCGAAGGCGCCGGTGCGCCCTGGGTGAGCGCCCCGGTGCGCTCCGACAGCAGCACCGCGAGCAGGGCCTCGAAGACGGAGCCGTTGCCGCTGCCGCCGGCCTGGCCACCGCCCGCGCCCCCGCCGATGAGCACGCGCGGCACGACGTCGACACCGGCGACCTGGATGGCCTCGGCGAAGCGGTTCATCACCTGCTGCGTGAGCTGCAGCTGCGGGCCGCCGTAGGCGCGGACCTGCTCCTCGATCGCGAGCGCCTGGGCGACGCCCACGCGGGCGGCCTTCTCGGCCTCCGCCTCCGCCATCGCCTTCACGCGCTGCGCCTCACCCTGGCCCATGGCGCGGACCTTGTCGGCCTCGGCCTCCGCGAGCGCGCGGATCTGCGCGGCCTGCTGGACCGAGCGCTGGTACTCCGCCTTGCCCTGGTTGCCCTGGATCTGGATCGAGAGCTCCGACTCGGTGAGCGCGGTCTGCTGCTTCGCGCGCGCCTCGGCCTCGCGCAGCTCGCGCTCCTTCACCGCCGCGCCCTGCTGGCGGTTGTAGGTGTCCACCTGCTCGACCGCGATCTGCCGCGAGCGCAGCTGCATCAGGATCTGCTCGATGGCGCGGTCGTTCGGCTGCGACGACGGCGTGCCGATGAGCACCTCCTTCAGCTCGAGGTTGTACTGGGCGAACTTGCTCTTCATCTCCTCCGACGAGTGGCGCTGGATCTCGCTGCGGTCCTGGATGAGCTCGATGAGCGTGCGGGTCTGGCCGACGTTCTTGAAGTAGGCCGAGACCATCGGGTCGAGGGTCTGCTCGACGAGGCGCTTCACGTCGCCGAACTGCTGGATGACGAGCGGGGCCTTCCGGTAGTCGATGTGCACGACCACCGAGAGCGGCAGCGTCGGCTCGAAGGCGTCCTTCGTGATGAGGAGCACCTCGGAGAGGTTCTCGTCGTAGCGGTGCGCGCCCGTCTGGCCCTTCACCCACTTCAGGATGAAGTTCGTGGTGGGGACCATGAGGATCTTGCCGGCGTAGGTGTTGAAGGGGTACTTCCCGGGCAGGAGCGGCTCGCTCCAGACGCCGCGCTCGCCCGAGTGCACCATCTCGCCGTGGCGGTAGCCCTCGCCCGAGAGGTCGCGGCCGATCGCGCCGGTGTACGAGACGACCACGCCGACGTGCCCGACCTCGACCACGGTCTTCGCGATGGTCTCCACCGTCGCGAAGAGCCGGTTCAGGTAGTAGGTGCCCTCGACCAGCACCTGGAGCTGGCGGCCGCGCTGGCCGCCGGCGGCGAGGAAGTGCTCCGGGTCCTGGAAGTTGTTGTGGTACGCGGCCGCGACCTTCGGGTCGGCGCCGACGGTGGGCGCGATGACCTCGCCCTGCGCGAGCGACGGGCCATCGTGCACCGTGACGATGCCGACCGCGTCCTCGGTGATGACGACCGGGGCGAAGCCCTGGCGCTCGCCGAGCACCTTGGCCATGCCGCGGATGAGCGCCTCCTCGTCCGGGTTGAGCGGCAGGAAGTACAGGCCGTCCGCCGCGATGACCACGAACTGGGCGAGGTTCACGGCGTACGTGCCCTCGCGCAGGATGCGGCGCTGCGGGCCGCGCTGGCCGCCGCCGTGCAGGAACGCCGCGGCGTCCGTGAAGTCGTTCACCTTCGCGTTCGAGGCGAGCGTCTGGGTGGGCGGCAGGGCCTCGCCGTCGCGGGCGAAGACGTAGCCGATGCGGCCCTGCGGGATCGTGACGAGCGGGACCACGTGGACCCGGTACATGAGCGGGAAGAACACGTGCCAGCCGCCGCGGAGGACGTCGGGCTGGTAGCCGGCCTCGCCGGCGAGGGCGATGAAGCCCTTCCTGACGGAGCCCCGGGGGCTCCAGAGCTTCTCGACGATGCCGACCCGGCTGTTCGGGATGTACCGGACCACCCCGGCGAGCCAGGTCAGGGCGGCGGCGGCGAGCACCCCGGCGACGATCCAGAGCCAGGTGGGAAGCAGAGCGGCGGCGAACACGGTCGTACCCCTTTCGTGGGATGAGCTGCTCGGTCCAGCGTAGAGGCTTCCCGGGCGCGGTACAGGGGAATCGGAAAACCCCAGGCGGCGCGGGCGTTCACGATATGTGGAGGCCTGAAACGGGCCAGAACCGATCTATCCTGGCCTGAAACATGGATTTTTCGTGTCCGGCACCCCCGGCTTCTCCCGGGAGGGACGCGCGGGACGGCGCGGGCCGCCATTCACCATCCGTGATTTCCGTGCGAGCGGACGGCTTGATGTGGAGGTGCGGCAGAACGTCGCGCGTCGGCCGCAGGTCTCCTCGGCTCCGCCCCGAAGGTTGTAGCCTCCGCCCACACTCGAGCCCAGAGACGCACACCTCCTGGAGGTCGGAGTCCCGTGGTCCGCCGCATCGCGATCGTCGTCCTCGTCGTCGCCGTCCTCGCCATCGTCGCGATCCGCGTCCTGCGCCTGGACGAGCGGCCGCCGTTCGCCTCCGCGCCCGCGCCCGCCGCCTCCCCCGCGACCACGGCCGCGGCGCCGTCCGCGCCGCCGGCGGCGGTGCCCGCCTCGCCGGAGGCCGCGCCGCAGGTCGAGCCCGCGGCGCCTGGCGCCCCCGCCGCGCTCGCCACCGCCGACGCGCCCGGTCCGGCGCACCGCCCCGCGAACCGCGCCGGCGTCTCCTTCGAGTCCGCCGACGCGGCCGACCGTCGCTCGCGCGAGCCGGTGGACCGCCCCCGCGAGGTCCGCGACGTGACCCCGCCCGAGGCGCCGGCCGATCTCCTCGCGGAGCCGGACGGCCCGAACGTGCGGCTCTCCTGGCCCGCGGCGACCGACGACTTCGGCGTGGAACGCTACGAGGTGTTGCGCGACGGCCAGGTGTTCGTCTCGACGTCGGGCCCCTCCGCGATGGACGAGGCCGCGCCGCCGCTCCGGAATCTCTGCTACTCGGTGGTGGCCCGCGACGAGGCCGGCAACCGGTCGCGGCCGAGCCGGACCGCCTGCGTGAAGCTCGCCGACGTCGTGCCGCCGACGCCGCCGACGGTGGTCCAGGCGCGCTCCACCTCCGAGACCTCCGTCGCGCTCAGCTGGTCCGGCGCGACCGACGCCGGCGGCGTGGTGGGCTACGACGTCGTCCGCGCCGGCCTCGTGGTCGCGACGCCGGACTCGCCGCGCACCGCCGAGTCCGGCCTCCTCGCCGGGCGCACCTACTGCTGGACCGTCCGCGCGCGCGACGCCGCGGGCAACGTCTCGAAGGACTCCGCCGAGGCGTGCGCGACGGTGCGCGACCAGACCCCGCCCGCGCCGCCGTCCGGCCTCGTGGCCGCGCCCGCCGGGCCGGACCGGGTCGCGATCGGCTGGCAGCCGGCGGTCGACAACGTGGGCGTCGACCACTACGAGGTGCTCCGCGACGGAAAGCTCTTCCTCCGCACCGCCGCGACGAAGCTCACCGGCACCGAGGCGGGCCTCGCGCCCTCGACCTCCTACTGCTACACGGTCGTCGCGGTCGACGCGGCCGGGAACCGCTCGCGGCAGGCCGGCCCGGCCTGCGCCCGCACCGCCGAGCCGGGCACCCCCGCCGGCCCGACCGACCTCGCGCTCGCCGCGAGCGAGCGCTCGGCGAGCGCGGTCGTGCTGCGCTGGGATGGCTCGCCCGAGCCGGGCGTCGTCTACACGGTCTACTGGGACGGCCACAAGCGCATCGGCGCCACGCCGCGCAACGAGTACACGGTGGTCGGCCTCAAGTCCGGCGAGCACCGGTGCTTCAAGGTCTCGGCCGTCGACCCGGCCGGCCGCGAGTCGCCTTCGAGCCTCGAGGCGTGCACGGGCGCGCCGAAGCTCTAGCGCCTCAGGGCCGTGGCTCTTCCCACAGGGCCCAGGGCATCCCGTCGTCGGCCGCGCTGTCGTCCGGCGGCGCTCCGAGCACCCAGAGCCGGCCGTCGCCGAGGAGCCCGGCGCCCGTGAGGTGTTCCTGCCGGCCCGGCGGACACCGCGCGAGCACGGTCTCCTCCCAGCCGCCCGGGACGGGCTCGAACACCGAGAGCCGGTCCGTGTACGAGCTCGGGCCGGCCACCTCGCCGACGACCGCGGTCCGGGCGCCGTCGCCGGAGACGACCAGGAACGGATCGCGGAACATCGTCGCCCCCTCGAACACCGCCTCCGGCGCGGCCCAGGCGCCACCGGCCCAGCGCCACAGCTCGATCGCATTCCCCTTGCGCACGAGCACCGCGACGCCGCCCTCGAAGGGCGTGAGCCGCACCACGGCCGCCCCGGTCCCGGCGGTGCCCGGGATCGTCTCGCCGGTCCAGCCCGCGCTCCCGCGGACGAGCACCGCGCACGGGCCGGTGTACGGCGCGGCCGGCACCGCCGCGACGTAGGCCGCGCCGCCGGGCCCGAGCGCGAAGGGGCCCTCGAGGGCGGGATCCAGGCCCGCCGGCACGGGCACGTTCGCCGTCTCCCAGCCGGTCGGCGTCCGGGCGCGCAGCTGCGCGACGTACCGCTGGACCGCGTGGGAGTACTCCACGTGGAGGACCTCCACCTCGCCGCCCGGCCCGACCGCCATGGCGAGGCGCACCGAGGGCGGGGTCGGCTCGATCTCCTCCGCCTGCCAGGACGCACCGTCGTGCCACACGTGGGCCACGACGGCGCTCACGTCGATGGCGTGCGGGTGAGAGGCCGCGTCGAACGCGATCCCTGGCCTCACGGCGAAGCCCGCCAGGGGGCGCGCCGCAGCCCCCGGGGCGCTCCTCCTCAGCTCGAGCGCGAAGCTCGGACCCTGCTCGGTGGACCAGGCGAAGGTGCCGTCGCCGCCGCGCGCGACCGCGTAGGCGAACGGAACGGGGGCCGCCCGCCCCACGAGCCCACCCGCGGCAACCTCCGGGAGGCCGGCCCCGGCGGAGAGCGACCAGGCACCCGGGTACTCGGGATCGTTCGCCTCGACGAACCAGCGCTCGAGCGGCCAGGGCGGGTCGATGGGATCGAGCCAGGAGGTGGCGCCGGCGGGGAGCACCACGTACCGCTGCCCGATCACCGAGTGCACGATCACCTGCGTCGCGTGCTCGCTCCGGTTGGTCCAGGAGAGCGCCGTCCCGCCCGCGACCCGCGTCGCCGTGAGCCCCACCGGCGGCTTCACGAGGGGTGTGACGTCGAGCTCGACCGTCGGGCTCTCGTCCACGCCGTCCACGGCACGCAGGCGGTAGCGGTAGCGCACCCGCTCCTTCACCGTCACGTCGACGTACTCCATCGCACCCGGGGCCACCGGGAGGTCCACCCAGCTCGCGACGACTCCGGAGAGGACGTCCGGCTCGGCGCGCTCGAGCCGGACCGCGCGCGCGACGCTGTTCCCCAGGTTCCAGACGAGGTTCGCGTCACCGAGCGGGTAGCGCGCGTAGAACTGCTCGGGTTGCTTGAGCGGCACCCGCCACGCGAGCTCGGACCAGGCGCTCGCGGCGCCGCTCATCAGCGCCCGCACGCGAAAGGTCAGCAGCGTCCGCTCCGGCAAGGTGACGTCGAGCGTCACGCGGAAGACCTCGGTGCCCTGCGCATACGCGTCGGCCGGGTGCCAGGCGCCGCCGCCCTCGCGCTGCTCCAGCTCGTAGCGGTCGGCCCCGCCGGGGTGGCTGAAGGTCAGCCAGAGCTCGGCGGGTGGCACGAAGGTGAGCGCGAGCCCGGCGGGCGGGGCCAGACGCGTCCCGCGGCCCGCGTCCGGGTCCTGCGCCCGCGGGCATGCCGCGAGGAGCGCGGCCGCGGCCGCGAGCGCCACCATCCGGGCGACCGTCATGGTGGGATTCCACCACGCGTGCAGGAACCCGTCGAGCGCGATCGCGACGCTTGCCCCGGACCCCTCGCGGTCCTAGGAACATGTCTCATGGCCGCCCACGAGCTCGAGGTGCTGGAGGCGAACCAGGCGTTCTACCGCGCGTTCTCGCGGAAGGACGCCGCCGCGATGGACCTCCTCTGGGCGGAGGCCCACCCGGTCGCGTGCGTCCACCCGGGCTGGGACGTGCTCGACGGGCGCGAGGACGTGATGGGCAGCTGGGAGGCGATCCTCGACGGCGACGGCGCGCCCCAGGTCGCGGTGTCGCTCGCGCAGGCGCACGTGCTCGGCGAGGTCGCCTTCGTCACGTGCCACGAGGTCGTCGACGGCGGCCGCCTCGCGGCGACGAACGTCTTCGTCCGCGAGGCCGGCCGCTGGCGCCTCGTGCACCACCAGGCGAGCCCGATCGCGCCCGGGCAGGAGCGCGAGCTCCCGCCGCCCGGCCCCGCGAACTGAGCCCCTAGAAGACCAGCGCCAGCAGGAGCACCCCGATCGCCACGAAGGCGATGGCCACCTTGGCCGCGCTCCCGAGCACGAAGCCGAGGAACGCCCCGGCGCCCGCCTTCGCGGCCTTCTTCATGTCCGGGTTGCGCGCGTACTCGAACGCGAGCGCGCCGATCGCCGGGCCGAGCAGGATGCCCGGCAGCCCGAAGAAGAGCCCCACGATCGTCCCGACGCCGGCCCCGACGATCGACCAGCCCGACGCTCCGAACACCTTCGCCCCGAGCGCGCCCGCCGCGAAGTCGACCGCCCAGACCGCGGCGGAGAGGAGCCCGATGACGGTCAGCGGCAGCCAGCCGACCCGCGTGAAGTGCTCCGCCCACGCGACCACCACCGCGCCGGCGAAGACGAGCACGGCGCCGGGGATGGCGGGCAGGACGAGGCCGGCGACGCCGACCGCCACGAGCAGGAAGCCGAGGACGTAGAGCGCGATCTCCACG
The DNA here is from genome assembly GCA_046351695.1 of Anaeromyxobacter sp. Taxonomy (GTDB): domain Bacteria; phylum Myxococcota; class Myxococcia; order Myxococcales; family Anaeromyxobacteraceae; genus Anaeromyxobacter. The sequence goes on from JAXLYA010000015.1 coordinate 102,098, forward strand.
CCCCCTACATGCCGCGAACCGGACGGCCGGTCGAGCCCCGTTCGAGCCCTCCGCCCCGAGCGCCCGCCGCCCGGTCGTCGACGCGGGCTTCGGGCGCCGCCCGCGGTAGGATCGGGGCGTGCAGCCGCTGTCCGAGGACCGCCTCCGCACCGTGCCGTGGCACGCGCTCGCCGGGCTCGCGCCCGCGCTCGAGGCGCCGCTCGCGGACGTGCTCTCCGGCGTGCCCGCCGAGCGGGTCCTCGACCGCCTCCTCCGCGACCGGCGGGGCCTCGACGCCGCGGGGCGCGCCGCCGTGGCAGAGGCGATCTTCGGCGTGGGCCTCTGGCGCCGCCGGCTGCGCGCGCAGCTCGGGGATCCGCAGGCGGGTCCGCGCCTGCTCCTCGGCGCGCTCCTGCGCGACCTCGCGGGCCGCGAGGACGCCGAGGCGCTCCTCGGCCTCGAGCCCGGCGCGCTGCCGCCGCCGCGCCCGGCGCCGGTCGAGCTCGGCGATCGCGCCTCGTTCCCGGACTGGCTCGTCGTGGAGCTGCAGGCGGCCGTGGGCCCGAAGGCCCCCGCGCTCGCCGACGCCCTCAACCTGCCCGGGCCCGTCGCCCTGCGTGCGAACCGGCTGCGCACGGACCGCGACGCCCTCGCGGCGCTCCTCGCCGCCGAGGGGGTCGCGACGCGCCCGAGCGAGCTCGCGCCGGACGGCCTCGTCTGCACCTCGCCGCGCCCGAACGTGCTCGGGCTCTCCGCCCACCGCGAAGGCCTCCTCGAGGTACAGGACGAGGCGAGCCAGCTCGCCGGCAGCGCCGTCGGCGCGCGCCCGGGCGAGGAGGTGCTCGACCTGTGCGCGGGCGCGGGCGGGAAGGCGCTGCTCCTCGCGGCAGCCGTCGGCCCGGGCGGGCGCGTGCACGCGACCGACGCCGACCCCGCGCGGCTCGAGCGGCTCCTCGCGCGCGCGGAGCGGTCAGGCTGCGCGGGCGCGATCACGGTCCACGGCGCCGCGCCGCCCCCGGACCTGCGCGTGCAGCGGGTCCTCGTCGACGCGCCCTGCTCCGAGCTCGGCGCGCTCCGGCGCGGGCCGGATCAGCGCTGGCGCATCGACCCGGCGAGCTTCGCCGCCCTGCCCGCGCTGCAGCAGGCGCTCCTCGCGCGCGCCGCGACCCACGTCGCGCCGGGCGGGCGGCTCGTCTACGCGACCTGCACCTTCCGGGCGGAGGAGGACGAGGCGGTCGCGGAGGCGTTCGAGGACGCGCACCCCGACTTCCTCCGGATCGTGCCGGACGTCGAGCACGCGGCCGTGCGGCTCGGCGGCCTCGGCGCGCTCGTCACGCCCGACGGGTTCGTGCGCACGTGGCCGCACCGCCACGGCGCGGACGGCTTCTTCGTGGCCGCGTGGCGGCGGGAGCGGGGGACCTAGCCGGGCAGCGCCTCGACGAGCTCGAACGCCTCGGCCCGGAGCGCGAGCACGTCCTCGTCCTCGAGCCAGAGCACCTCGATCGCCTGCTCCACCGTCTGGAGCGCGTCGCAGTCGAGGCCACCCTCCGGCTGGGCGAGCATCTTCGTGGCCCCGGCGGACGCCTCGGGAGGCGGCGGCAACAGGCCGGCGCCGGCCTCCCACGCGAGCTGGTGCGCGAGCACGACGGCGGCGTTCACCTGGCTCGGGTGTCCGCCCGGCGCGGCGTCGTGGTGCGTGGATGCGACGGCGCGGATCGCGTCGGGCAGCTTCCACGCGCCGACGAGCCGGCCCGAGGCCTCCGTGTGCAGGGCGTCGAGCACCGGCGCGAGCTCCTCGAGCGGGACCGCGCGGAACCGGGGCTCGTCCGCCACCACCTGCAGGCAGGCCGCGAACCCCACGTCGTGGACGAGCCCCGCCACGAAGGCGTGCTCGCTCGGCGCGGAGGCGCACTTGCAGATGGCGCGCGTGAGGCCCGCGATCGCGGCCGCGTGGCGGTTGAGCCGCTTGGCGAACGGCTTGTGGTCGGGCGCCTGGAACACGCGCAGCTCGAGGGCGGCCTGCACCACCACCTGCGAGAGCGCCTCGAGGCCGAGGCGGACCGCGGCCTGGCGGAGCGAGACGACCGGCGAGCGGCGCGAGTACTGCGCCGAGCCGGCGATGCCGAGGACGCGCCCGGCGAGGACCGGGTCGCGCTCGAGGAGGCTCACGACGTCGGAGAGCTGGACGTCGGGCGAGCGGGTGAGCTGGAGCACCTCGAGCGCGACGGCGGGCAGGAGCGGAGGGCGCCACGAGGGCGCGGCGAGGGCGCTCCGGACGGCCTCGGCGAGGTCGGGGGCGAACGGCGAGGTGCGGCGGGCGGTGACGGTGCTCACGGGGTGACCGCCCTTGCGAGGTCCGTGCTCGCGCGAAGCCGCGCAAACACTTGGAATCGGGCCGGGTTCACGCCACCCCGGGTGCCCGGGCCCGTCGCCACGGCTCCGCCGGCACCCATACCGAAGGTCACACCCACACCTGCGCCGTGGCGGCGCGTCACCACCTCACGGGCCTCTCCGGTGCGCGACGGCCGCGTAGCATCGACGCCGTTCCCGGAGGCCGCCCATGGAAGCCCAGCCCCGACCCGGCCTGCTCCGGCGCACCCGCCGCGCGCTTCTCCGGCCGGTGCTCGCGCGCGTGGCCCGCGCGTACATCGCCGGCGACACCGTCGAGGACGCCCGCCGGGTCGCCGCGCGGGCCGCCTCCCTCGGCCAGGCCTCCACGCTGGGCTTCTGGGACGACGAGCGCGACCGGCCGCGGGCGGTCGCCGACGCGTACCTCGCCGCCCTCGACGGGCTCTCCCCGCCCGACTACGTCTCCATCAAGGTCACCGCGCTCGAGTACTCGGAGGCCCTCCTCGACGAGCTCGCCGAGAAGGCGAGGCCCCTGGGGGTGCGGCTCCACTTCGACGCGATGTGGCCGGACTCGGTCGATCGCACGCAGCAGGCGATCGAGCGGCTGCTCCAGCGCCACCCGGGCCTGTCGGTCGGCACCACCCTCGCCGGCACCTGGGCGCGCAGCGTGCGCGACGCGGGCTGGGTCGCCGAGCGCGGGCTCGCCGTGCGCGTCGTGAAGGGCCAGTTCCCGGACGGCTCGGTCGCGGATCCCCGGGCTGGCTTCGAGGCCACCGTGAACGCGCTCGCCGGGCGTGCGGTACACGTGGACGTCGCGAGCCACGACGTGCCGCTCGCGGAGGCCTGCCTCAGGAGGCTCGCGGGGGCCGGCACGGCGCACGACCTCGAGCTCCTGCACGGCCTGCCCACCCGCAGGTCGCTCCGCTCGGCGGCCTCGGCCGGTGTGAAGGTCCGGCTCTACATCGGGTACGGCCGCGCTCACATGCCCTACGTGGTCGGGAAGGTCTCCGAGAATCCGCGCATGATCCTCTGGCTCGCGCGGGATCTCCTGCGGCTGTAGCTCAGACCGGCACCTGCGGCCGCCGCTGCGGCCGCCCCGGCTTCTGCTTTCCGGCGTCCGGCTGGAACGGCAGCGCCGCGAGGAGCGCCGGGCCCGAGAGCCGCTCGAACGACACGCCACCCGCGGCGAGCGCCGCGAGGGTTCGCGCCGCGAGCGCCGCGGCCCCGGTCCGGTCCGGCCGCGGCGCGCCCGGCTCGGCCTGGCCCTGGCGGTCGGCCTCGCGCTTCACCTCGTTGTGCGCCTGCTTCCCGGCGCGCCGCACGATCATCCGGCGGAGATCGCCGAGCCGCCCCTTCAGCCACGGCAGGCTCGGGACCCGGTGCACCTGCGCGATGAAGGTGGGCGTCACCTCGCCTCGCCAGCGCGACTTGTAATAGGAGAAGCCGGTCTGGAGGTTGTAGCTCCCGAGCCCCTGGGCGATCCCGTGCCGGAACGCGAGGAGCCAGGTGAGGTAACCCGGCGAGAGGTCGGCGTAGGCGGTGTCGTAGCCGGTCTCGAGCGCGTACCACCTCCCGTCGAAGCTCGCGCTCATCATCGCGGAGATGGGCACGCCGTCGAGCAGCACGAAGTCGTAGGAGAGCGCGAGCGGCTGGTCGGCCTCGGCGAGCGCGCGGAAGAAGTCGAGCCGCGCCGCGGAGCGCGCGAGCCCGACGTTCGGGATCGCCTTCCAGGAGCGCTGCTCGACGTCCACGAAGAGGTCGAGGAGCGGCCGCCGCGCGCCGGTCGCGTGGCAGCTGACCGTCTCCACCTGGCCGGCGGCGAGGAGCCGCCGCGACATGCGCGAGACGGTGGAGCGGAAGTTCGACGGCAGCGTCCGGTAGAACTCGGCGAGGGACGCGTACGGCGTCGGCACCGTGGTGTTCTCCATGTCCGGGTAGCGGCGGGTTCGGTACCAGGGCCAGCGGAGGCCCGCCACCGGCCAGAGCGCGGAGGCCTCGTCCTGGAAGGCGAGGTCGATCGCCGACCACCGCTCTCTCGCCGCGAGGTGCCGGTAGAACGCCGCGGCGCAGGCGGGCTCGTCCTCGGCGCGCGCCACGAGGTGGGGGCGATCCGCATCGCGGGTCACGAAGAGCTCGATCTCGCGGTAGGGCAGCCCGAACGCGCGGCGCACCGTGCTGCGGAGCGGCAGGTAGCCGGCGAGCGCGTCGCCGCGGAACGCCGCCAGGAAGAGGACCTGGTCGCCCGGCAGCGGGAACTCGTCGTGCTCGAGGTAGGCGCGCAGGAACCCGAACGTCGCGAACGGCGAGGGGCGGCGCGACACGAGGTTGAGCGCGTCGATCGCCTCGGCGTGCGGGGCGATCTCCGACAGCGACCGGAGCGCGATCACGCGGAGCGGCGCGGTCGCGGGTCCGCTGACGTCGTTCACCACGTGTTGGGGCTCCCTCCAGCGAGAACCCCTCGACGCTACCGCGATCCGCCGGGCAACACGGTCGGGGGGTCGCGGGACAGGCAGATTGTCCCACCTGGCAGGCGGAGGCGGACACCTGCACGGTGGGTGACCGTCAGAGCTCGGTCTTCATGACCGCACCCGCCGAGGCGTTCGACACGAGGAGCGCGTAGCGGCGGAGCCAGGGCGACCGGACCGCCTTCTTCACCGGCTTCCACGCGGTCCTGCGGGCGGCGAGCTCGGCGTCCGGCACGTCGAGGTGGAGCACGCGCTCGTCCACGTCGAGCGTGATGGCGTCCCCGTCCCGCACGAGGGCGATGGTGCCCCCCTCGGCGGCCTCCGGCGACACGTGGCCGATACACGCACCGCGGGTCGCACCGGAGAACCGGCCGTCGGTGACGAGTCCGACGCTCTCGCCGAGCCCCATGCCCATGATCATCGAGGTCGGGGCGAGCATCTCCACCATGCCCGGGCCGCCCTTCGGCCCCTCGTAGCGGATCACGACGACGTGGCCGGGCTTCACCTGGCCGCCCTTGATGCCCTCGAGCGCGGCCTCCTGCGAGTCGAAGCAGATGGCCTTGCCGGTGAAGCGGCGCATCGAGGGCTGGATGCCGGCCGTCTTCACGATCGCGCCGTCCACGGCGAGGTTTCCGAAGAGCGCGGCGATGCCGCCGACCGGCGAGTAGGGCGCGTCGATCGGGCGGATGATCGCGCGGTCCTTCACCTCGGCGGTCGCGATGCGCTCGCCGACGGTCTCGCCGGTGACGGTGAGCGCGTCCTTCCGCACCACGTCGCCGCGGCTCGCCACCTCGTGCAGCACCGCCGGCACGCCGCCCGCGGTGTGCACGTCCTCGATGTGCACGGTCGAGAGCGACGGGGCGATCTTCGCGACGTGCGCGACCTTGCGCGCGAGCGCCTCGAGGTCGCGCAGGCCGTAGGTGACGCCGGCCTCGCGCGCGATCGCGAGCATGTGGAGCACGGTGTTGGAGGAGCCGCCCATGGCGAGGTCCACCACCATGGCGTTGTGGATCGCGTCGGCGGTCACGATCTTCCGCATCCGGAAGCGCTCGTCGCCCGCGATCTCGACGGCGCGCCGCGCGGCGCGGCGGACGAGGGCCTCGCGCTCCGGGGTGAGCGCGAGCACCGTGCCGTTGCCGGGGAGCGCGATGCCCATCGCCTCGCAGAGCACGTTCATCGAGTTCGCGGTGAACATGCCCGAGCACGACCCGCCGGACGGGCAGGCCTTGCACTCGATCTCGTGGAGCTCCTCGTCGGTGATCTGCCCGAGCGCGCGCTTCCCCACCGCCTCGAACGCGGTGTTGAGGTCGATGGCGGTGCCGTCCGCGAGGTGGCCGGCCTTCATCGGCCCGCCCGAGCAGAACACGGTGGGCACGTCGACGCGCAGGGCGCCCATGAGCATGCCCGGCACGATCTTGTCGCAGTTCGGGATGCAGAGGAGCGCGTCGAGCTGGTGCGCCTCCATCATGGTCTCGATGGAGTCCGCGATGAGCTCTCGGGACGGGAGCGAGTAGTGCATGCCCCCGTGGCCCATCGCGATGCCGTCGTCGACGCCGATGGTGTTGAACTCGAAGGGGACGCCGCCGGCCTTCTTGATCTCGTCCTTCGCGATCCGGCCGTACTCCTGCAGGTAGAAGTGGCCGGGGATGATGTCGACGTGGCTGTTCGCGATGGCGATGAACGGCTTCGCGAAGTCCTCGTCCTTGAGGCCCGTCGCGCGGAGCAGGCTGCGGTGCGGCGCCTTCTCGAACCCCTTCTTGATCGTGTCGCTGCGCATCGTGCGATTATAGCCCTTCGAGCCGTGACCCCGCTCACCACCCCGGGCTTCGAGGAGGCCGTCTCTGCGCTCAGGCGCGCCCTCGCCGCGCGGGCCCCGGATCCGCTCGAGGTCCCCGCGTTCCGGCGGGCGGCCGTGCTCGTGCCGCTGCTCGCCCGGCCGGACGGACCCACGGTCCTCTTCACCCGCCGCTCGCAGGAGCTGCCGCACCACCGGGGCGAGATCTCGTTCCCGGGCGGCGGGCTCGACCCGGGCGAGTCGCCCGAGGAGGGGGCGCTGCGCGAGGCCCAGGAGGAGGTCGGTCTCTCGCCCTCGGCCTCCGAGGTGCTGGGCCGGCTCGACGACCTCCCCTCGATCGCGCGGTACGTGGTGACGCCGGTCGTCGCCGCGATCCGCGCCCCGCCCGAGGCCTTCACCCCGGCCGCCGGCGAGGTGGCGGAGGGTTTCGAGGTGCCGCTCTCCCGGCTGCTCGATCCTGCAATTCGCAGGGCCGCGCTCTGGGATCCGTCGCGGCTCCCGCCGGAGGTGCCGGTCGCGCTCATCCGCGCGCGCATCCCGTTCGAGGAGACGGACGGGTCGGGCAAGTGGAAGGTGTGGTCGTTCGCCGCCGACCCCGAGCGGGTGATCTGGGGGCTCACCGCCCGGATCGTGGCCACGCTCCTCGACCGAGCGTTCGGGGCTGCCAGGCCGCTTCAGTAGAGGTGTCCCGACTGCGACACCCGCACGTGGGTGACCCCCTCCGTGTCGAGCCACGCGATCGTGAGCGCGCCCGTGGCGAGGAACGTGGCCACGCTCCTCGGGCGTACCTTCGGAGCTGGCCCACGATCACGGTGGCGCGAGCACGAGGTAGGCGGAGTCGTGCCCGTCCTCGTGCTCGAACACCACCTCCGAGGCGCGCCAGGCGCCCGACGGGATCGCGAGCGGTGGGATGGACTCGACGTAAGGCCTCCACCCGCACTTCTGCCCGCGGTGCTCGGGCGGGAGTTCCCGGAGCCAGGCGGTGAGCAGCCTTCGACGTCCTCGCAGACCGAGGCCCGTCTCCCTCGCTTCGGCCTGGAGGTCTCCCGTCGACGGCTCGCAGATCGCGAGCAGCACACCCGGGTAGACGGTCTCTCCGGCGGGATCGCTCAACGTGATGAGCACGGCCTGGGGGTAGCCCCCCGCCGCCGCGCGCGCGGCTTCCGGGTGAACCAGCTCAGCTCGGACGAACCCGAGCGGAGCGCGCGTGAGCGCACACCGGACCCGGTGCGGGGGCTCGACATCGATCCGGGGGCGGCGGCGCACTAGGATGTGAACGTGACCAGATCATCGTCGGCCGTCGCAGCCGCCCTCGCCGCCGTGCTCGCCGCCGCCTGCGGCGGCGGAGGCTCGAAGAAGTCCTCGGGGCCCTCCGAGGGCTCCACCTGCACGAAGCAGTCGGACTGCGGCAGCTCCCTCCTCTGCTACGCGGGCAAGTGCGCGGCATCGCTGCCGGCCTCGCCGAGCTGCGCGAGCCCGGGCGGCGCGCCCGCGCTGCTCGCCGGCCCGGCGGTGACCGCGAGCGATCCGGGCGTGGGCGTCTGCGGCTTCTCCGTCCAGACGCCCGTCTTCCCCGCGGGCGCCGGCCTCGGGCAGGTGCAGGACCTCGGCACGCACACGGTCGGCGACGTCGTGACCTTCACGGTCCCGGCCGACACGTGGAGCGTCACCATCTACGAGCAGGAGGTGGGCGGGGTCGCGCCGAAGACCATCACCATCTCCTCGGGCGGGGGCTCCTCCACGCTGCCGAACGTGGCGATCCCGGACCAGGTGAAGTCGCCCACCGGGCTCGTGATCTTCGACGACGTGGGCATGTCGAGCCCGCCGACGGGGACGAACGGCTACGACGACTACACGAGGGCGTTCTACGGCGTGCACTTCGGCGCCTCGACGCCGTACTCCGGCACCTCCACCTTCCCGAACGCCTCGAAGGGGCTCGAGCTCGCGCGCGTCGCCGGCGCGCTCGTCCCGGGCACGTGGTCGCTCCAGGTGAACGACTACGCGTACGAGTGCGCGACGGTGTACTCGAACTGCACGGCCGGCTCGAGCACCACCAGCAAGTACCGGGTCCACGTCGTCACGCACGGCCCGCTCCGCAGCACGGGAAAGCTCGACCTCGACGTCTACCTCGCGACCGACAACGCGAACGGCACCGCCCGGCTCACCGCCGCGCAGGCGGTGAACGACGCCGGCATGAAGCGGCTCTTCGCCTCGGCGGGCACGTTCCTCGGGCGGGCGGGGCTCTGCCTCGGCACGGTCACGTTCCACGATCTCCCGGACTGGGCGCGGAGCCGCTTCGCGCTCACGAGCTACGACGACACGCAGGCCTGCGACGAGACGAACCAGCTCTTCCGGCTCGCGCTCACCCAGGACTCGGGCGTGCACCTCTTCTTCGTGGACGAGCTCGTCGACGCGAACGCGACGAGCAGTCAGGTCGGCACGCTGCTCGGGCTCGACGGCGCCATCCCGGGCCCGTCCGGCCTCCCCGGCTCGCCCACGAGCGGCGCGATCGTGCCGATCGGCGGCGTGACCTCGGGCTGCGCGGGCTCGGGGCTCAACCTCGCGACCTGCGAGGCCGACCTCATGGCCTACGTGACCTCGCACGAGGCCGGCCACTGGCTCGGGCTGTTCCACACGACCGAGTACCCGGGGACCTTCTTCGACCCGCTCTCCGACACCGGCGAGTGCCCGTGCAACAAGTGCGCAGTGCTCAAGACCGGTCAGACCTGCGGCCAGGATCCGAGCGTCGCGGTCACCACCAGCCAGTGCAACAAGAGCTCGGTCTGCACCGGCGGCGACAACCTCATGTTCTGGCTCGTCACCCCCGGCGCCTCGTCCGGCAACCTCACCTCGCAGCAGGGCGAGGTCATCCGCCTCAACCCGGCCGTGGAGGTGTCGCCGTGATCGCCGCGCTCGCCGCCCTCCTCCTCACCTCCACGCAGGCCGCCGCCGCCCCCGCCGACCCATGCGCCCCGCGCGGCGACGCCCGCGACGCCGACCGCGCGAGCGCCTGCGAGCTCCTCGGCGCCATCGACCGCCACGTGCCGGACGGCACCTGGCGCGCGCTCGGTCCGGTCGCCGACGAGGTCCTCGCCGCGCTCGCCCGCGGCGACGGGATCGTCGTCTTCCGCGCCCGCGCGCTCGAGGCCCTCGCCGCCCGCGGCGGCCCCGCCGCCGACGCGGCCCACCGCGCGCTCGCGACGGACGGCGCCGCGCCGATCCAGGTCCGCCGCGCCGCGGTGCGCGGCCTCTCGCGCCTCCTCGACGACGCCGCCCTCACCGCCGCGCTCGCGCCGCTCGCCGACCGCGACGCCGACGGCCGGGTCCGGGCCGAGGCGAGCGAGGTGCTGGCCCGCCGGGTGCCCGCCGCCGCCTGCGCCGGCGTCCGCGCCCGCGCCTCCGCCGGCGGCGTCGAGGCCGTCCGGCTCGAGCGCGCGCTCCGGGCGTGCGGAGCCGCGGAGCGGTAGATGCTCGTCGCCGGGCTCGCCCTCGCGGCCGCGCTCGCCGGCGGCCCGCCGGTGCCGGACTCCGCCTGCGCGGCCTACCTGCAGGTCTACCCCTCGGCGCCGCTGCCGAAGGCAGGCGGCGAGCCCGCCTGCGGCGAGCTCCTCGCGGAGGCCTGCGACGCGGGCCGGAGGCTCGCCTGCGCCCACCTCGGCGTGCTCCTCGAGGAGGGCGTGGTGCTGAGGCGCGACGGCCCCCGCGCGCTCGCGTTCCTCGAGCGCGCCTGCGACGCCGGCGTGGGCTGGGCCTGCGGCGAGCTCGGGCTGTTCCTCCTACGCCGGGGCGAGGGCGAACGCGGGCGGGCCGCGCTGCGCGAGGGCTGCGCCATCGGGAGCGGCGCCGCCTGCACCGCGCGGCTCGCCGACGTGGCCGATCCCGAGGCGGCGCGGCGGCTCGCCGAGCGCGCCTGCGACCTCGGCGACGTCGACGGCTGCGTCGCGCTCGCGGCGCGCACGCCGGGCGGCCCCGCGCCGGCGACCCTCGACCGCGCCTGCCGGCTCGGCTCCTCCGAGGCGTGCGCGGCGCTCGGCGCCGAGGGCCTCGGCAAGCGCTGCGACGGCGGCGACGGCGCGGCGTGCCTCCAGCTCGGCGTGCTCCTCGAGGAGGGCCGGGTGATGAGGGCCGAGGGCGCGGCGGCCGCGGCGCGCTACGAGCGCGCCTGCGCGGTGGGGAAGGCCGAGGCGTGCTGGCGGCTCGGCCGGCTGCACCGGATCGGCGCCGGCGTGGCGCACGACGAGGCGCGGGCGAGGAAGCTGCTCTCCGGCGCGTGCGCGAACGGCGAGCGTGAGGCGTGCCGGTTGCTCGGGGAGGCCGAGCAGTAGCCCCTCGTCTCCGCCCGCCTGCGGCGGGCTACGCTCGGGGCATACGGACCGAGCGGCGGCTATGCTCGCGGCATGCGGACCGTGGTGACTCAGGACGCGCGGACGTGGGCGCGCGCGGAGGGCTTGAACGCCGCCCGCTTCTTCACGGTGCCCGACAACGCCGCGACCTCGATCGAGCCCTTCTCCCCGACGCCCTCGCCGCGGAGCTCGTCCGTGAAGAGCTGGACGGCCTCGCCGGCGTCCCACGCCGCGAGGTGGGCGGTGGTGGTGCGCACCGGTGAGCTGAAGGTGCAGCGGAACAGGGTCTCGCGCTCGACGGTCATGGCGCGGCCACTGTAGCGGCGCGGCCCGAAACACGACCGTGACGAGATCGCGGCGAAGGTGACGAGATCGTGACGGCCCGGGATCCCCGGGCGGGACGGCCGGTTCTACGCCGCGCCCTCGGTCGGGCGCGCCGGGCGGCGCGCGGCGGTCAGGGCCTCGACCGCCTCGCCGCGCGCGCGCGCGGCGACCGGCTTCGTGAGGAAGGCGTCCGCGCCCGCGGCGAGGAGGCCGTCGCGCGACTGCTCGCGGCCGGAGATCCCGATGATCGGCACCCGGGCGAGGCGCGGGTCGGGCGAGGCGCGCAGCGCGCGGATCACCTCGGAGCCGCTCATGCCCTCCATGATCTCGTCGATGACGCAGAGGTCGGGCGGATCGCGGTGCGCCTCCGCGAGGGCGAGCGGGCCGGACTCCACGCCCACGGGCACGTGGCCAGCGCCCTCGAGGATCATGTCGAGCAAGCGGAGGATGAGGTGGTGGTCGTCGACGACCAGGATGCGGAGCGACTCGGCGGCCATGCGCGACGCACGGTAGCCCACCATCCTTCCCCACGCGCGACCACACCCCGAAGGGTCAAGGTGAGAACGAGGCGCGGAGGGACAAGCGCGCGCGCAGCAGATCGACGGAGGGTGCGTGGCCGCTCAGCGCTGGTGGCCGGACGGATCGGACGACGCCTGCGCCCACATCTGCCCGTCGTCGCGCGAGCGCTCCATGATGGCGACGCCGATCGCGCACGCGAGGAACACCGCGAGCGCGAGCATCCACGGGCGGAACTCGAGCATGCGCTCGAGCCACGAGGTGGGCGCCGGGGCGGGCTTGCGGGCGGGCTGGGACTTCTGCTCCACGGTGGGATCAGTAGACCGGGAATGGGGGGTGGCGCAACCCCTTGACCGCCGTCCGCCCCGCCTCGCGCCGGCCCCCCTCCCCCGGCCGGTCCGGGTGGTGCCGGACACCCGATTACCGCCGGGATATCAGCGGCTTTCCGGCTAGACTCCCGGGCCATGCTCGCCGCCCTCGCCGCCGCGCTCGCCGTCTCGGCCACCCCCGCCCCGCTGCGCGCCGTCCCGAACGCGATGCGGGTCGATCTCATCCACACTGGCGACGCCACCGGGGAGCGCTTCGGGCTCGACCGCGTGGTGCTCGAGCCGCTCTCGTGGTCGGGCCGGATGGACCGGCTGATCGACGACACGGGGCTCGGGAAGTACCAGGTCGAGGTCCGCGACCTCGCGACCGGGCGCACGCTCTACTCGCGCGGCTACTCGAGCGTCTACGCGGAGTGGGAGACGACCGACGAGGCGCGGAAGCTCCAGCGCGCGTTCCAGGAGTCGGTGCGCTTCCCCGCTCCGGACGCGCCGGTGCAGGTCGTCATCCGCAAGCGCGACGCGCACGGCGGCGGCTGGCGCGAGATCTGGAGCGTGCCGGTCGATCCGAAGGACCGCGCGCTCGTCACCGCGCGCCCGGCGTCGCCCGGGCCGGTGATCGAGCTCCTCAGGAACGGGGAGCCCGGGCAGAAGCTCGACCTCGTGCTCCTCGGCGACGGCTACACCGCGGCGGAGCGCGGCAAGTTCGAGAAGGACGCGCGGCGGCTCCTCGGGGCGCTCTTCGACAAGGAGCCGTTCCGCTCCCGGAAGGCCGACTTCAACGTGTGGGGCATCGTGCCGCCCGCCGAGCAGTCCGGCGTGTCGCGCCCGCTCACCGGCGTCTCGCGCTCGAGCCGCATCGGCGCGAGCTACGACGCGTTCGGCTCGGAGCGGTACGTGCTGTCGTTCGAGGAGCGCTCGCTGCGCGAGGTCGCCTCCTTCGCGCCCTACGACTTCATCGCCATCCTCGTGAACGGCAACACCTACGGCGGCGGCGGCATCTACGGGCTCTACACCACGGTCGCCGCCGACTCGCTCTGGGCGCCCTACATCTTCGTCCACGAGCTCGGGCACTCGCTCGGCGGCCTCGGCGACGAGTACTTCACCTCCGACGTGTCGTTCCTGCCCGCCGGCGAGGCGAAGCCCGAGCCGTGGGAGCCGAACACCACCGCCGACCCGAAGGCCTCGAAGTGGGCCGACCTCGTCACGCCCGGCGTGCCGCTGCCGTCGCCGTGGCCGAAGGACGCGTTCACCGCGCGTGCGAAGGAGCTGCAGGAGAAGCGCAAGCAGCTGCGCGCCGCGAACCGGCCCGAGGCCGAGATGGACGCGCTCTTCTCGCTGCAGAAGCAGGAGGAGACGAAGCTCCTCGGCGCGGCCCCGCTCGCCGGGAAGGTCGGCGCGTTCGAGGGCGCGAACTACGAGGCGTCGGGCTACTACCGGCCCTCCGTCGACTGCGTGATGTTCTCGCGCGACGACGTCCCGTTCTGCCCGGTCTGCCAGCGCTCGCTCGGCCGGGTGATCGACCAGTACGCCGGAGCGCGGCGGTAGCGCTCCCAGGGGCCCGACGGCCCTCCGGCACCTTTTTCAGACCTTCTCGTATTGTTCTGTAAGTTCGGGGTCTTGACGACCCGCACTGGGGGTACCCTTGCCTTGCGCGTTGCGTTATGATTCCTGAGTCAACGCGCCGCACCCCGCTCCGTCCCGAGGGTCCCCATGACCGACAAGAAGACCGCGAGCTTCATGCAGTCGCTCTGCGCAGGCGAGATCGAGGAGGAGATCCTCCTCCCCTACCCCGAGCCCCGCGCCGAGGAGAAGGAGACCCTCCAGGCCGTGTTCGGGACCCTGAAGTCCCTGCTCGGCAACCGCGACAAGGACTTCCGCGCGTGGGACCGGGCCGGCGAGTTCACGCCCGCGTTCGTGGAGGAGCTCAAGGAGGCGGGGCTCTTCGGCCTCGTCATCCCGGAGCAGCACGGCGGCCTCGGGCTCGGCGCGATGGCCTACTCCCGCGTGATCCAGGAGCTCGGCAAGTACGACGGCTCGACGGCGGTCACCGTCGGCGCGCACAGCTCGATCGGCATGCGCGGCCTGTTGCTCTTCGGCAGCGAGGAGCAGCGCGTGCGCTACATGCCGAAGCTCGCGACGGGCGAGATGATCGCCGCGTTCTGCCTGACCGAGCCGGGCGCCGGCTCCGACGCCGCGGGCATCAAGACGAACGCGGTGCGCGACGGTGACGACTGGATCCTGAACGGCGAGAAGATCTGGATCACGAACGGCGGCATCGCCGACTTCTTCACGGTCTTCGCGAAGACCTCCTCCGAGGGGCGCGGCCACATCACCGCGTTCATCGTGACGCGCGACATGAAGGGCGTCACGACCGGCCCGCACGAGGACAAGATGGGCATCCGCGCGTCCTCGACCACGACCGTGGTCCTCGAGGACGTGCGCGTCCCCGCCGCGAACGTGCTCGGCGAGGTCGGCAAGGGCTTCAAGGTCGCGATGAAGATCCTCAACTCCGGCCGCACCGGCCTCGGCGGCGGCTCGGTGGGCGGGATGAAGCGCCTCATCGGCTTCTCGGTGGAGCAGGCGAAGGGCCGCGTGCAGTTCGGCCAGCCCATCGCGAGCTTCGCGACCATCCAGGACAAGATCGGCCAGATGGTGATCGACGCCTACGCCTCCGAGAGCGTCGTGAACCTCGTGGCGGGGCTCGTCGACCGCGGCTTCGAGGAGTACGCGGTCGAGGCCGCGATCTCGAAGGTGATGTCCACCGAGATGCTCTGGAAGACCTCCGACGAGGCGCTCCAGATCGCCGCCGGCCAGGGCTTCATGCGCGAGATGCCGTACGAGATGGCGCTGCGCGACTGCCGCATCAACCGGATCTTCGAGGGCACGAACGAGATCCTGCGCCTCTTCATCGCCCTGACCGCGATGAACGACGTCGCCGAGGACCTCAAGGAGATCGCCGCCTCCACCCGCGGCATCTTCGACGATCCGATCAAGGGCTTCGGCGTGCTCTCCGACTACGCCCGCAAGCGCGCCTCGCTCGTCACGGGCCTGCGCCGCGAGAAGGGCAAGTGGACCATGCTCCACGCCTCGCTCGCCGAGGAGGCCGCGATCCACGAGGAGGGCACCACCGAGCTCGCGAAGGCCGCCGACCGGATCCTCCGCCGGTTCGGGAAGAAGATCATCGGCCAGCAGCTCGTCACCCGCCGCCTCGCCGACATCATGATCGATCTCTTCGCGATGTCCGCGGTGCTCTCCCGCGTCTCGACGAAGATCGACGACCACGGCGAGGCCGCGGCCTCGGTGGAGCGCGAGATCGCGAAGGCGTTCGTCCGGCAGGCGAAGCGCCGGGTCGACCGCAACTTCGCGGCCATCGACGACAACGAGGACGAGGCCGTGAAGGCGCTCGCGAAGCACGTCCTCGAGGTCGGCAAGTACGAGTGGGACAACGTCTGACGGTCCGCCCCTCGTCTCCGCCTGCCCCGAGCTTGCCGAGGGGCTCGGGGTGAACGGTTTCAAATGAAGACGCCCGGCCCCGCGAGGGACCGGGCGTTTCCATTTCGATCCCCCCGGCTAGCCTTCGATGAACGCGCCCACGAGCCGCCCGAAGCCGTCGTCGCCGAGCTGCGCCGGGACCTCGCTCGCCTTCGGCAGCTCGCCGCCGTCCGCCGCCGCGAGGCCGAGCTCGCCCTCGACGAACCGGGCGAGGCGCGCCTGCTCCGCGGTGAGCCACGCCTTCGTGTCGGCACCCTTCGGGAACCGGAGGTAGCTCGGCTCGCCCGGCGCGACGTTGAAGAGCCACGCGCCGCCGCGCTCCGACTTCACGCGGCCCGGGTCGCGCTCGACGCCGCGGTTGACGGCCTTCACCGTGCCGTCGACCGGCGCCGGGACGCGGACCGCGAGCCGGCCGGCGTGCAGCACGGCCACGGGCTCGCCGCGGCGCACGCGGGCGCCGACGCGGGGCAGGTCGACCGCCGTCACCGACGGCAGGAGCTGCTGGCCGAAGTCGTCGAGACCGACCGCGAGGCCGTCGCCCTGCGGCGCGAGCCAGGTGTGCGTGGGCGCGTGGAAGGCGTCCTCGCGGTACTGGAGGTCGCCCACGGTGGCGCGCCTCGTCGCGGTCGCGCGGCCGAGCGCGAGCCGGGCGTACGCGTACACGATGGCGGGGATCGCCAGGAGGAGCGCCCCGGCGACGAAGAGGAGCAACCGGCCGGTGAGGCCGGCGAGCACGATGCCGAGGAAGGAGAGGATGGAGATGGAAGTCGTCATGGTGGCGTTCCCTCGCGCTGGTCCACCCGTCCTCCATGGCAAGCCACGGGCCAGCCCCCGGCCGCACGAACGGCCGTGATCACGGGGGCCTGCGAGGGCGCGGCGGGCTGCCGCGTGGAGGATCTCAGCGATCGGGAGGGGCCCCGGGAGACGAACCCTCGTGATCTCGGGCACCTGGATCGCTTCGTATCATCGCTCTACGGCTGCTGAGAAACGATACGGCCAGGGGACGCGGGGTTGGCGGACGCCCGGTCCGATCACGAGCGGCGAAAGGCCGGGATCGCGCCGCGCGCGGCGCGTTCCATCGGGAGGAGCGCGGCGTACAGCGCCTCGTGAGCCGGCACCGGGACACCGGCCTCCCGGGCGAGCCGGACGAGCGCGCCCGGCTGGTCCTCGAGCTCCGAGGGCAGGCCCGCGGCGAGGTCGCGCTGCATCGAGACGGTCGAGTCCGCGGGCGCGGCGTCGATGCGGGCGAGGACCTTCGCGAGCGTCTCGTCCGGCACCGGCACCCCGCGCGCGCGCCCGACCGCCACCACCTCGCGCACGGCGGTCTCGAGGAGCGCGCGCGTCTCCGCCACCGCCCGGAGCGCGCCGGTCGGCGAGCGCGACGCGGCGGCGACGAGGCCCCACGGCTCCACGAGCGCGAACTTCTCCCAGGTCGCGCGCTCGATGTCGGCGTCCACGATCGCGTCCACGCCCGCCCCCTGCAGCACGGCCGCGAGCGCCTCGAGCCGCGGGGAGGGCTTCCCCTTGCCCGCGCCGAGCTCGCCGGTCGTCACCCGCGGCGGCGCGCCCACGTGCTTCACGCACCCCGGCGCGTCGATCCTCGAGAGCACGTGCACGAGGCCGCCCACCACCTGCCCCGCGGGGAGGGCGGCGAGGAGCCGGCCGGCCGAGAGCACGCCGTTCTGGAGCGGCACCGCGAAGCCGCCCCGCGAGAGCAGCGGGGCGAGCGTGGGCGCGATCGCCTCCACCTGCCAGGCCTTCACCGCGAGGAGCACCGCGTCCGCGGGCGCGAGCCCCGCGGGTGCGTCGGCGAGCCCCCCGCGGAAGCCGTCCGGCGGGATCGTGAAGCGCGCGGCCGCGGAGTCCACGCGCAGGCCGTCGGCGCGGATCGCGGCGAGGCCCGCGCCCCGCACGACGAGCCCGACCTCGACCCCGCTCCGCGCGAGGAGCCCGGCGAGGAGCCCGCCCACGCCGCCCGCGCCCACGATGGCGATCCCCATGGCTCCATCATCGCCGGTCCCGCGCCGCCGCGCGAGGCTGGCCGCCGGCGCGGCGCTCCCGAAGCTTCGAGCGTGCGGCTCCTTCCGCTCCCCCCGCACCCGTGGCGCAGCCCCGCTCGCCGCCTGCGCGCGACAGCGGTGAGCCTTCCCCGCGGGGCCGTTCCGTGTCATTCGGTTGCCGTGGAGACGGCCACCGAGTTCCTGCTGCGCTGGCACTACCTCGGCCTCTTCCTCGTGCTGCTCGTCGAGGAGGGCGGGGTGCCGCTGCCGGTGCCCGGCGACCTCTTCATCGCGGGCATGGGCGTGCTCGCGTACCAGGGGCTCGCCTCCTTCTGGCCGACCGCCGCCGTCGTCACCTCGGCCACGGTGCTCGGCGCCGGGTTCCTCTTCCTCGTGTCGCGCCGGCTCGGCCGGCCCCTGCTCCTCAAGATCGCGCGCCGCTTCGGCTACACGGAGGCGCGCGAGGCGCGCGTCGAGGGCTGGGTGAGGGGCCAGGGGCCGTTCGCGATCGTGGTGGGACGGCTCATCCCCGGGCTCCGCATCGTGCTCACGGTCGCGGCGGGCGCGCTGCGCGTCGACGGCCGCGTCTTCGCGATCGGCACGACGATGGCGGGCGCGGTCTGGGCCACGATCTACTTCTGGCTCGGGTGGCTGCTCGCGAAGGGCTACCGGACGCTCGGCCCCGGGGCGGGCGCCTGGCCGCTCCTCGTCGGCCTGGTCGTGGCGGGCCTCGGCGTGCTGGCGTGGCGCCTCTCGCGGAGCCGGCGCGGCCAGGAGGACGAGCCCACGCCTCGCTGAGCCGGACGGATCGTGTGCGGACCGGGGTGGGCGGCCGGTCCGCCGCCCACCCCGGGAGGTCCTACGGGTGCCCCGTCGTCTTGTCGGCGTGGCAGGTGCCGCACTTCATGCCGGACGCCACCGGCTGCACGGTGCTCGTCGCCGGGTGGCAGGTCACGCAGGTGGCCGACTGCGCGTCCCGCGCCGGCGCGGTCCACGCGCCCGTGCCCGCGAGGTACGTGTTCAGCATCTCGGCCACCTTGCCGGCCACGTCGGCCGTGAGGCGCGCGCAGCGCGCCTTCTTGTCGGCGCCGCCGGCCGACACGCCGTTCGCCGCGCACCAGTCGGAGACCGACGCGTGGCACAGGTGCGAGTTCGGCGCGCGCTGCAGCTGCACGATGCCGGCCGCGGTGAAGTTCTTCGTCGTGCCGGTCTCGGCCGCGTCGACGGTGGTGGGGACGTAGGCCGGGAAGGCGTAGCCCTCGTACCAGCGGAGGAGCTCGGTCATCATCGCGTTGCGCGCGTCGGCGTTCGCCACGATGGAGTTGATGATGAGCGTGCCGCCGAGCGCCGCGCCGCAGATCGAGCCGTAGCTCGCGATGCCGCCGCCGCCGAACTTGCCGAAGTCCTTCGGCATCAGCGAGAAGGGCTTGCCGGCCGTGTCGGCGAGGTGGCCGAGCAGCGCCGAGTACGCGCCGTGGCAGCAGCCGCCCGCGTAGTAGCCGTGGTAGGCGGCCTCGCGGACCGCCGCCGCGTCGAGCTGGTAGGCCGACGGCAGGTGCTGCTCGTAGGGGAAGTCGGCGACCTGCGGTCCCGGATCCACCGGGGTGGTGTCGGTCTCGGTCTTCTTCGTGTCCTCGCCGCACGCGGACAGGGTGCCCAGGGTCATCGCGCCGGCCAGCGTCATGCCGGCCCGCGCCAGGAGGTTGCGCCTCGAGATCTCGTTGCTCACGGTCCTGCTCCTCGCTTCGGGTGGAAGGGCGCCGATCGGCGCCGTCGTGAGGGCATGCTCCGCGTGCACCCTGCGTTAAGTCAAAGTGGTTCACCGGAGCCGGCCCACGCGCGCGGAATGGCTGCGCTTCCGGCGCCGGGCCGCCGCGGAGGTGTTAACCCTCGAAGAATCTGCGCGGCGCCGGCGCGCCCCGGCCTGGCGGGTGCGCGGCCGCGCCGCGAAGCGCGGCGGAGGAGCGCAGGTGCGGCCTCCCCCGCCCGGACCGTCCGTCCGGAGCGGCCACGCAACGCGTTCGCGGGGCGCCCCTCGCCGTTCCACCTACAGGTCGGTGACGAGCTCGCCGAGCTCCGCCGCGCAGGCGGCCGCGGCGAGGCCCAGCCGCTTCATCCGCTTCCAGAGCGTGACGCGCGAGATGCCGAGCGCGCGCGCGGCGCGGGTGCGGTTGCCGCCGGCGGCGGAGAGCGCCGCCTCGAGCGTGGCCCGCTCGTCCGCCGGCGCGGGCACCGTAGGCGGCGGCTCGGCCACGAGCCGGAGCGCGGGCGGCAGGTGCTCGCGCCGGAGCTCGGTGGCGCCCTGCGCGGCCAGGGCCGCGAGCTCGATCACGTGGAAGAGCTCGCGCACGTTCCCGGGCCACGCGTGCGCCTCGAGGGCGCGCACCGCGCCGGCGGCGAGGCGCGGGCGGCCGGGGAGCCGCGCCAGCGCGGCGAGCGCGAGCTCGCCCACGTCGGACGCGTGCTCGCGCAGCGGCGGCACGCGGAGCGGGAACGCGGCCAGCCGGAAGAAGAGGTCGGGCCGGAGGCGGCCCGTGGCCACGAGCGGGCGCAGGTCCTCGAGCGCGGTCGAGAGGAGGCGGACGTCCACGCGCGTGCGGCGGCCGTCCCGCTCCACCGTGCCGTCCTCGACCACCCGCAGCAGCCGCGCCTGGGGCCCCGCCGGCAGATCACCGAGCGCGTCGAGGAGCAGCGAGCCGCCCTCGGCCTCGGCGATCGCCCGCTCGAGGCCGGCCTCGTCGAGCCCCGCGCACGCGACCCGCACGAGCGGCCCGGCGGCGCGCGGGCCGAGCCGGTGGATGGCGCCGGCGACGGCGTCCTTGCCCGCGCCGGTCTCTCCGAGGAGGAGCACCGGCGACCGGGCACGCGCCACGAGCTCGATCATCCGGAACAGCTCGAGCATCACCGGGTGGCGTCCCAGGAGCCCGACGTACCGGCCGGCCGCCTCGCCGCGGGCGTACGGCGCCTCGCACGGGGATTCGACCGGCCCCACCGCGGCGAAGCTCTCCACGGCGCCGAGGGGCTCGCCGCGGTCGCCGAGCAGGGGGACCGCGTTCTTGACGATGACGAGCACCCGGCCGTCCCGGGTGCGGATGGCGCACTGCTTCGACGACTTGCCGGTGCGGGCGAGATCGCAGCGCAGCGGGCCTCCGCCGCAGGAGCAGCCGTTCTCGACGTCGCCGGCGAACAGCGTGCACCGGCGTCCGACCGCCTCGTCGCGCGACCAGCCGGTCACCTCCTCCGCGGCGCGGTTCCAGAAGGTGATCTTGCCCTCGAGGTCGGTCGTGAAGAGGCCGTCCGGGACGAGGTCCCCGAGCGCGCGGACGCGGGCCTCGGAGCCGAGGCCGAGGAGCGGCAGCGGCGGCGGGGCGGGGTCGATGGGCGGGGTGGTCATGCGGCCCGGGCATTCTAGCCCGGGCCGGGGATCAGTTCCGAGCGACGCGCTGCCGCGGCGACGTCCGCGCCCAGCGCCCGCGGATCGGCGTCTCCTCGGTCAGCTCGCCGAGGTGCTTCACGAGGCTGGCCTTCGTGCCCGGCACGAGCTCGAGCTCCTCGGCGAGCGAGAGATGCAGCACCTCGACGCCGTCGCGGTGTACGAGCGAGTAGTTGAAGGACCGCCCGTTGCCGAGGTCGATGCGGGTCTCGCCGATCACCGCGATGAGCTGGTCGAGCACGACCTCGCAGCTCGCCTGGGCGCCGGCCTCCGGCGCGCGGCAGCGCTCGATGATCAGGTTCCCGCCCGGGCGGAGCGCCGCCCAGACCGAGTAGCCGCGCTTCGTGGGGTCGTGCGCCGTCGAGGTGATCCAGCGCTCCGTCCCGGTGAGCCGCGCGATCGGCGCGGCCTCGCGGCGCGCGGGCGCCACGGTGAAGTCGGGGAGCGCGCCGGGCTGGGCCGCGGCGGGCTGGGACAGGCCGGCCTGGAGCGTGCCGGGCTGCGACGGCGCGGACCGCGGCGAGGCGGCGCGGGGCGCCCCCGGGGCGGCGCGCCCGGAGCCGGGCAACGGCGCCATCGTCCCCGCGGCGGCGAGCGGTTCGACCTCCGCGGCGGCGGGCTCGGCCGCCGGCGGCCGGATCAGGTGCCAGACGCGCTCGACGTTCTGGCCGACCACGATCCCGAGCAGGAGCAGGATCACGCCGGCCTGCACGACCACCGCTCGCGGGGCCACGAGCCACCGGGTGACACCGAGATTGTTCTTCATTGGAGCACCCTAGGCGGAGGCGACCCACACCGGCTGTGATGAAGGTCACGGACCCACCGTCCCGGATGGGACGCGGCCCCGGTAACGCAGCACCACCGCGCCGGACCGGAACTCCTTCCGGTCGACGAGCGTCAGCACCGCGCGCTCCCTGAGCCCGGCGAGGAGCGACGGCCCGTGGCCCGCGATCACCGGGTGCACGATGAACTCGTACTCGTCGATGAGCCCCAGGTTCGCGAGCGCGAGCGGGAGCTGCAGGCCCCCCACGTAGAGCCCCTTCCCCGGCATCGCCTTGAGGCGGCGCACCGCCTCGCCGAGGTCGCCGCGCAGGAGCTCCGCGTTCCAGTCGACCTCCTTCAGCGTGCTCGAGACGACGTACTTCTTCGCGGCGTCGATCGTCTTCGCGAAGGGCACCATCCACGGCGCCCCCCACGGCGGCGCCTCGCCGCTGCGCGCGACCGGCCGCCAGGCCTCCTCCATCATCTGGTAGATGACGCGGCCGAAGATGAGGGCGTCGGCCTTTGCCAGGATGGCCGCGGCGTGCTGGTGCAGCTCCTCGTCCGGGATCCCGACCCGGTGATCGCAGCAGCCGTCGAGCGTGACGTTGATGGAGTAGCGGAGGGGTCTCATGGCGCGTCTCCCGTCGGAAGCACTGGATGGGGCGGGCGCTGCCCACGGACCGACGCCCCGTTAACCTGGACCGCATGACCGCCCACGCCCAGGTGCTGCACTCCGCCTCGCCCATCCTCCCGGTCCGCTCGCTCGCGACGAGCCTCCGGTACTACCAGGACGTGCTCGGGTTCGCGCTCGACTGGGCGCAGCCCGAGGTGGTGGCGTCCGTCACCCGCGACCGCTGCCAGCTCATGCTCGTCCAGGGCGACCAGGGCCACCCGGGCACCTGGATGTACGCCGGCGCGGCCGACGTGGACGCGCTGCACGCCGAGCTCGCGGGCCGCGGCGCGACCGTGCGTGTCCCGCCGACGAACTACCCCTGGGGCCGGGAGCTCCACGTCACGGACCCCGACGGCAACGTGCTGCGCTTCGGCTCCGAGGTGCGGCCCGGCGAGCCGGATGGTGCGTGGATCGATCAGGAGGGGCGCGCCTGGCCCACCGGACGCGGGCGCTGAACCCCGCGCGCTCACCGCGGCTCCGGCGAGGCGAGAAACGCCTCGATCATCGGCACGGTCCAGCCAGCGTGCGCGCCGAGGACGGCGTCGTGCGTCGTGAGCGGGAGGATCGCCACCCGCGCGTGCGGGAGCAGGCGCGAGAGCTCGACGGCGTGCTCGGCCCGGACCACGTCCGCGTCGCCCGCGACCACCAGCGTGGGCGCGGTCACCGCCTTCACCCGCGCCTCGGGCCAGTCCTTGAACGCGAGGAGGCGGTCGACGGTCTTCCTGAAGTACGAGTCCAGCCGCTCGGGGTGCGGCGACGTCGCGCGGTAGACCTCGGCGTAGGCTGGCGGCAGGTCCGCGAGCGTCGCGCGCGCCATGCCCTCGAAGAAGCCGGGCTGCAGCCCGTCGCGCTTCACCATCCCGGAGATGAACACGACCCGGCGCACACGCTCCGGGTGGCGGGCAGCGACCTCGAGCGCGATGGTCGCGCCGTTCGAGAAGCCGACGAGGTCGGCCCTGGCGATCCCGAGGTGCTCGAGGAGCGCCGCGGTGTCGTCGGCCGAGCCCTCGAAGCTGAAGGGGCGGTCGGCGTCGGCGGTCCGGCCGTGGCCCTGCTGGTCGAAGGCGATCACGCGGTGCGTGCGCGCGAGCAGGGGCAGCGCGGTCGCCCACGTCGTCTCGATGGCGGGGTCGCCGCCGTGGAGCAGCACGAGCGGCGTGCCGCGCTCGGGGCCGTGCACCTCGTAGTAGAGGCGCAGCCCGTTGACCGGCGCGAACCCGCGCGCGACCGGGGGCGTGGACGGGAGCGCGGGCGGCGGGAGCGCCGCCGGCGGCGCGGAGAGCGAAAGCGAGAGCACGAGCGGTGCGAGCATGCCCGGATCTACCCCCGGAGCCCCCCGGGATCATCGCGCCCGGGCGGGTCGGCCCAGCACGAGCGTCGCCACCGCCGCCACCGCGAACGAGGTGAGGGAGGCCGACAGCCAGACGGGCGGCGGGCTCCACCCGAGCGCGCCCTGCGCCCGCGTCCAGAGGTCCGACCACCCGGGCACCGTGCCGGGGTTGAGGAGCTGGTAGGCCGCGAAGCCGAGCACCCACGGCACGATCATGAGCGGCCGGGCGGGCGCCAGCGGCCCGAGGTCCCAGCGCCCGCGCCGCAGCAGGTAGTAGTCGACGAGCAGCACCGCGAAGAGCGGGATGAAGACCGAGCCGATGAGGTACAGGAAGTTCTGGTACTGCGCGATGTCGACGACGAGGCCGAGCGCGGTCGCCACGGCGCCGACGCCCACCGCGAGCAGCCGGCGGTCGAGCGCGGGCCCGAGGTTCTGGACCGAGAGCGCGGTCGAGTAGACGTTCGCGAACGCCTCGTCCACCTCGTCGAGCACGAGGATCGCGAGCGCCACCGCGCCCGCCGGCAGCGCGATCAGCGCGCCGAGCGGGTCGGCGCCCGCGCCGGGCAGCGCCGAGACCGCGAACACGCCGAGCATGAAGTACGCCGCCGCGGCGAGGCCGAAACCCACGAGCGCTCCGCCGAAGGCGTCGCGCGGGCGCCGCGCGTGGCGCGCGTAGTCCGCGGCGAGCGGCGCCCAGGAGATCGGCAGCGCCACCACCACGTCGAAGCCGAGCCAGAACCCCTGCCACGAGCCGGCCGCGGGCGCGGCGGCGCCGCGCCGGAGCACCTCGTAGAAGAGGTAGGCGGTCGCGGCGAGCACGAGCCAGACCGCGTACCGGCGCAGCTCCTGGACGAAGCCGAGCGGCCGGAGCGCGAGCGCGGTCGCGAGCGCGCCCGCGGCGACCACGAAGGCCTCGCGCGGGACGGCAGGGAAGAGCCGGGAGGCGCCGTCGCCGATGATCGCGACCTCGACCGCGGCCCACCCCACGCACTGCGCGATGTTGAGCACGGTCGGCGCCCACGAGCCCCTGCGCCCGAGCAGGCCGCGCAGGAGCACCATCGCCGGCGCGCCGGTCTCGGCGCCCGGGACCGCGGAGAGCGCGAGCACGAGGCTGCCGATGGCCGTGCCGAGCACCACCGCGGTGAGCGCGGCGGCGAGCCCGAGGGGCGGCAGCGCGGAGGAAGGCTGGAGCACGAACGCGCCCGCGACGGGCACGGTGAGCGTGATGCCGAGGTTGCCCCAGAGCGCCACCTGGTCGGCGAAGCCGAGCGTACGCGGCGGCGCCTCCGCGAGCGTGCGGGGCGCGTCGTGCACGGGCGAGATCGTTTCGGAGCGCGAGCTCATCCAGGACTCCCTTCGCCGGCGTTACCCGGACAGGTTCCTGCGGTCGGCGGCGCACAGTCGCCTTCTCAGCCCGGTGCTCCCCGAGCTCCCGCGTCTGGTGTGTCCAACTCTCTACGACGGATGCGCCGGTGGGGAAAGGGAAACGGGGGGCGCACGTCACCGCCCGGTCGCGAGCGCGACCAGGGCGGCGACGACCTCGTCGGGGACGACGTGGCCGCCGTCGAACTCGAGGTAGCGCACCGGGACGCCGGCGCGCTCGAGCACCGGCGCGAGCGTGCGTGACTCGGAGGGCGGGCACCGCTCGTCGCGGGCGCCGTGCGCGAGGAGCACGCGCAGCCCCTTGCGCCCCGGGAGCTCGCCGCGCAGCCACATGAAGCAGGGCGCGAACGCCGCCAGCGCGGTGATCCGCGGCTCCTCCACCGCGAGGTCCGCCGCGACGCCCGCCCCCTGCGAGAAACCGACCAGCGTCACCGGCAGCGGAGGCGACCGCTCGAGCCAGGGGCGAAGCGCCTCGCGGATGCGGGTGCGGCTCCGGGCCTGCGCCTCCGCGGTGCCGCCCCAGTGCTGGCCGCGGCGGGCCGAGTACGGGCCCTCGAGCGAGATCACGGCGACGGAGCTGGGCAGCCCGGCGGCGCGGAGCCGGCGGGCGAGGTCCTCGCCCTGCCGGAGGGTCCGGCCGAGCCCGTGCAGGTAGACGACTGCGGCCGAGGCCGCATCCGGCCCGGGGCCGTCGACTGCCTCGAGGAGCGGCAACGGCTCGGGGCGGTCCACGCCGCGTGGAAGCGTGAGCTGCGCCGCGACCGCGACGGACGCGGTCAAGGCGGCGACGGTGAGCCAGCGGTGCCACGCGGGCCGCGGCGGGCTTCGAGGCGCCCGTCCTGGGTCGGTCCGATCCATGCGCTCCCCGGACCATTATGGTCCAGCCTGGAGCCCGTCCGCCCGTCGCCCCAGCAAGGAGCCCCCATGTCGCCCCTCCCCGTCCTCGCCGCGCTCTCCCTCCTCGCCGCCGCGGACCCGCCGAAGCCAAAGCCCATCCAGGTCCCGGTCGTGCCGCCCCGCCCCGCCGACGTCGGCAGCCTCGATGGCATGATCAAGGCCTGGTACGAGATCGTCTCCGGCCCCGCCGGACAGCCGCGCGACTGGGGCCGCGACCGCTCCCTGTACATCCCCGGCGTGCGGTTCGTGAGCGCCGTCGTGAAGGACGGGAAGCCCGCCGTCTCGGTGCGCGATCACCAGGCCTTCGTCGAGTACTCGGAGCCCTTCCTGCAGCAGGGCTTCTTCGAGAAGGAGATCCACCGCGTCACGACCCGCTACGGCACCATCGCGCACGTGTGGAGCACCTACGAGAGCCGCACGAAGGAGGACGGACCGGTCATCGAGCGCGGGATCAACTCGATCGAGCTCCACTGGGACGGCGCCCGCTGGTGGATCGCCGGCGCGCAGTGGTTCACCGAGTCGAAGGAGCACCCGATCCCGCCGGAGTTCCTGCCGGGAGGGAAGTGAGGCCGAGCGCCCGCCCGCCTCACACGGAAGCTCGTGAGCCCGGAGAGCTCGCCGTACTCGAGCGCGGAGCGGAGGATCGGGGCGAGCTCTCGCAGGAAACCGGGGTGGTCGAAGAGGTAGGCCTTGTGGTCGAAGGACATGGAACCCCCTCGGGCTCGCGGAACGACATGGTACCCGCACCGCGGGCGAAGCCATGACGTTTAGGCAACCGAGCGGCTTCTGCCCCGGACCTGAGTACGAGAGGGCGGGCCGCATGGCCAATCGTCGGTGACGTCCCTGCAGGGACATCACCGGAGAATGACCTCACGGATTCCGGGTTCACTCCAAGGAATGGCCGCGGGGAACGTCACCCAGGTCGAGTGAGCCTACGCGGCCCCGCGCTTCCCCAGCTCCCGCCAGCGCAGCACCGCCGGCAGCACGACCAGCGCCGTCGCGAGGCAGGCGACCTCGCCGAGCACGGCGAGCACGCCGAACGAGAACAGGGCCTGGTTGCGCGCGACCAGCAGCGACGCGTAGCCGATGATGGTCGTCAGCGAGCAGAGCGCCACCGCGCCGCCGGTCGTCCGCACGACCTCGGCGATCGAGCGGGCGTGGTCGATGCGGCGACGCGCGAAGATGTTGGTCGCGTAGTCGACGCCGATGCCGAAGGTGATCGGCAGGGCGATGAAGTTGAGCATGTTGAGCTTCAGGCCGAGCGCGCCCGCGAGGCCGAGGAACCAGACCACCCCGAGTGCGAGCGCGGCGAGCACCCAGCCGGCGTCGGAGACGGCCCGGCCGGCGGCCTTGCTCGCGCCGAACGCCACCACCACGAGCACGGCGACGCCCACGAGCGAGAGCAGCGTCGCCCGGGGACCGTCCTCTTCGATCGCGTCGAGCACGTCGGCGAAGACGAGCATCGAGGAGGCGACCGGGGCGTCGGCGGGGAGGTCGAGCCCGCGGAGCTCCGTCGCGAAGCGGCGCACGTCGTCGCCGTTCCAGACGTCGATCTTGCCGGACGGGTAGACGATGACGGGCGTCCCCACCCGGCCGTCGGACTCCGTGAGCTGGCGCTTCACCGACGGCGGGAGGTCGGCGGCGCCGAAGGGGCGCAGGTCCGCCGGCGGGAGCACCGCCTTCACCATCAGCTGCCGGTCGGGCGGCAGGAAGGACAGGTGCTCCGGCGTCGCGAGCGCGCGGATCTCCTGCACGAGCGGGAGCTTCGCCTCCTGATCGTCCGGCACCACGGACGCGATCGAGAGCACGGAGCCGAAGGTCGTGGCCGGCGTCGCGGCGACGTGGGCCTGCACGCGGGCGGCGAGCGCGCGGGCCTGCGCCACGTCGCGGCCGAGGATCACGGTGGGCGAGAGGTGCTCGCCGAAGAGCTCGTCGACCCGCTCGTCCCACCAACCGGGGCCGCCCACCGCGAGCGCGGAGGCGTCGCGGAGCTTCCGGAAGTCGTGCTCGATCGGCGCGCGCGCGAAGCGGGCGATGGCGACGCCGGCGGCGACCGTGAGCGCGAGCGCCACGAGCGCGGTGATGCGCGGGGCCCGGGCGACGAGCACCGACACGGCGTGCGTGAAGATGGGGCGGGACGGGTGCTGGCCGTGCGTGGGGATCGGCGCCTTCGCCTCCCAGGCGAGGGCGAGCGGCGTGCCGACCGCGTAGGCGGCGACCCAGGAGAGCGCCATCCCGATGCCGCCGATGAGGCCGAACTGGTTGAAGCCGCGGAAGTCGGTCGCGAGGAGGGAGCCGTACGCGACGCCGGCGGCGAGCGCGGCGGTGAGCGTCGCGAGCCAGGTGCCGTGCACCGCGACGGTCATCGCCTCGACCGGCGCCTTCCCGTGGCGACGCTCCTCGAGGTAGCGCGCGAAGAAGATGAGCCCGACGTTGATGCCGTTGCCGATGACGATCGAGCCCAGGAACGCGGTGTTCGAGTTGAGGTGGCCGACGGCGAGCTCGGCGAGGCCGAAGGTGGCGAACGTGCCCGCGAGGAGCGGCAGCCCCACCGCGAACACGGCCTTCCAGGTGCGGTTGTAGAGCGCGATGGCGAGCGCGACCGCGAGGACGACGAGCGCGGTCGCCCAGACGAGGTCCTCGGCGAGCGCGTCGTGCTCGCGCACGTTCGAGGCGACGTAGCCGCCATAGTCGACCTCGACGGCGGGCGCGCCCTCGACCGCGGCGGAGGCCGCGCGGAGCGCCGCGACCTCGGCCTTCACCCGCGCGAGGAGCGCCTTCACCCGGGCGTAGTCGTCGGCGGGCCCGTTCATCCGCACGACCATCGCGAGGAGGGTCTGCTTCTCGCCCGGCTTCTTCCCGGACACCTCGCCCGCCTGGTAGCCGGACGGGAACCGCTGCGCGAGCCCCTCGCGGCCGGCGGCGATCCGCCGGAGCACGGCCTCGACGTCGGGTGCGGCGCCCGCGGGAGCCCGGCCCGCCCGCGCCGCCTCCTCCCAGGCGATGCGCGCGCGCAGGGCGTCGCGCAACGTGACGAGCTCCTCGCGCGTCGCGAAGAGCAGCAGCCTGGGCCGGAAGAAGTCGGCCGCCTCGTCGGCGCGGTAGTCCACCCACCGCACCAGCTCCGGCGCCTGGTCGAGCCGCTCGGCGAGGTCGTCCGCGAAGAGCTGCAACGAGAGGAGGTCCGCGCCGGAGAGCACCACGGTGAGCTCGGCGTACCCGCCGAATCGCCGCGCGACCTCGCGCGCGTCCACCGCGCCGCGGCT
The DNA here is from genome assembly GCA_046351695.1 of Anaeromyxobacter sp. GTDB lineage: Bacteria > Myxococcota > Myxococcia > Myxococcales > Anaeromyxobacteraceae > Anaeromyxobacter. The sequence goes on from JAXLYA010000015.1 coordinate 131,431, forward strand.
CGTCCCCGGCAGGAGCTCCGACATGTCCGGCCGCAGATCCCCGTACAGCCGCACGGTGCCCCAGAGGCCCAGGGCCGAGCAGAGCACCGCCACGAGGAGCAGCGCCCGGCGGTGGCGGTCGGCGAAGCGGACCCAGCGCTCGGAGGGGGTCACGTGTCCTGCATCCTCTCGAGCCGCGGCCCCGCCGCGCCGAGCGCGAGGAACTCGAGCCCGTCGGCGCCGAGCGAGCCGGCGTTCGCGTAGCGGTCGCCCGGGACGAGGTGCTGGACGTGGACGTGGCCGAAGACGCCGAGGTCGAACGCGCCCCGCTCGACGAGCGCGAGGCAGCGGCGCCGGAAGGTCCGCTCCATGGCGCCCTGCGCGAGCGTGCGCGCGGCCGCCTCGGCGAGCCAGGCCGCGCCGCGCACCACCGAGAGCCGGCCGAAGCGGCGGGAGATGCCGTCGCCGAGCCGGCCGATGGCGGAGGCGTTCACCGGGTCGGCCTTGTGCCCGTGGGCGACGAGCACCCGCCCGACGCCGGGCCACTCGAGCTCGACCTCGTCGTCGCCGTCCTCGGGGTCGTGGTTGCCGCGCGTGCGCGCGAGCCGGTGCTCCGCGTGGAGCGCCGCCATGGCCTCGACCACCGCCGGGTGCGCGGCCTCGCCCCGCCCCGGGCCCGCGAAGAGCACGTCGAACACGTCGCCGTTCAGGATGACCTTCGCGCCCGCCGCACGCGCCCGCTCGAGGAAGGCGAGCGCGAGCCGGCCATGCGCGGCCGGGCTCTCCGGGCCGAGGTGCCAGTCGGACGCGATCCAGACCTCGCTCACGCCTCGCCCCGGACCCGGTCGATGAGCGCCTGCGTGCGCTGCCACGCGAGCTCCTGGAGCGGCTTCACGACCGCCATGTCGCGCGCCGCCTCGGGCCGCCGCTCGACCGAGATGGGCTCGCCGAGCACGACGCGGATCCGCGCCGGCAGCGGCACCGGCGACCAGAAGGAGAGCTTCCCGAGCCTCGCGCCCGGGTACGCCTCCGCGCCGCCCACGATCGCGAGCGGCACGATCGGCGCGCCGCTCTTCAGCGCGAGCCGCGCGAAGCCGTACCGCCCCGCCCACTGCAGCCGGTAGAAGTCCCGCGACGGCTGCGCCTCGCGCGAGCCGCCGGGCGTGATGAGGAGCTGCTCGCCGCGGGCCAGCACCGCCTCGCAGGTCTCCTCCGCGGTGCCGATGATGCCGGCGATCTCCTTCGCGCGCGGCAGGCCCGGGATGTACCGCTCGATCTCGGAGAGCCCGCCCACGATGCGGATCCGCTCCTCGTCCTCGCCGGTCTCGTGGAAGTGCTTCCAGCCGAGGAGGTAGCAGCCCATCACGAGGTCGGGCACGAAGTAGCTCGCGCCGTGGAGCGCCACGTAGATCGCCGGCCCGCGCGGCGGCGGGCCGCCCTCGAGCGTGGTGCGGTGGTACGCGCACATCGCGCGGGCCCACGGCAGGAAGAAGCGGCGGTAGGCCCAGTGCGAGCGGTCCTGCAGCGGGGGGAGCTCGGCCTTGTCGTCGCGGGCCATCTGCTAGGGGCTCCAGGCCGGACGCCGGCCCTTCGTGGCGCTGGTGAGGAGCGCCTGGGTCTCGGCCGCGACGCGGTCGGCGAACGCCGCGACGGCCGGGCCGTCGAGCGTCGCGTCGTCGCGCGCGGGCGGCGGCGCGATCGGCGCGCCGAACACGAAGTCGAGCGGCACGGGCAGCGGCACGAGCGGCAGCCAGAGGCTGCCGGACTTGCCGAGCGGCACGCGCCAGGGATGCTGCTGGTCGGCGCCGGCGATCGCGAAGGGCACGACCGGCACGCCCGCCTTCGCCGCGATGCGCGCGTAGCCGCGCCGGCCCTTCCAGTCGATGACGTCCTTCGGGCCGTACAGCTCGCGCGCGCCGCCGGGGAAGAGCAGCACCGACTCGCCGCCGGCGAGCGCCGCGAGCGCGGCCTCCTCGGTCGCCTCGATGGTGCCGACGTGGCGGCGGATCCAGGAGAGGCCGGGCAGGCGGTGCAGCGAGGTGCCGCGCTTCTCCATCGGGCGGAACGGGACCCGGTCGGAGTCCCAGAACGACACGAGGCCGAGGAGGATGATCTCGAGGTAGAGGAAGGTGCGCGGGTGCTTCCCGACGTAGACGACCGGGCGGTCCGCCGGCACCTGCTCGAGCCCGACCACGCGCGGCCGGTACCAGAGCTTCAGCGCCCGCGCCGCGGGGACGATGACGGCCTTCTGGCGCCAGGTGCGCGGGAACCGGTCGGTCTGCACGGGCGAATCCTAGCCCCGGACGGCGCGGAGCGCGCGCGCCGCGAGGCCGCGGACCGGCGGTGCGACCTGGTGCTCGGCGAGCGCGACCCCGTAGACGTGGGCGACGCGCGCGGCGACGCGGGTCCACGAGAGCGCCCCGGCGCGGGCGAGGCCGCGCGCCGAGAGCCGCTGGCGCAACCCGGGGTCGGAGAGCGCGCGCTCGAGCGCGGCCGCGAGGGCCTGGGCGTCGCCGCGGGCCGCGAGCAGCGCGGCGCCGCGGGCGGCCTCGGCGTAGCCGGGCAGGTCGCTCGCCACGACCGGGCAGCCGGCCGCCATCGCCTCGACGAGCACCATGCCGAAGCTCTCGCCCCCGAGCGAGGGCGCGCAGAAGACGTCGGCGGTGCGGTAGTGCTCGGAGAGCTCCGCGTCGGTGACGCGCCCATGGAAGACCACGTCGAGGCCGCGGGCCCGCGCGGCGAAGCGCTCCTCCGGGCCGTCGCCCACGACGTGCACCTCGATCGCCCGCCCCCGCTGGAGCAGGCGTGCGGCCGCGTCGAGCAGCACCGCGAACCCCTTCCGCTGCTCACCGTAGCGGCCGACGAAGAGCACGCGCGGCGCCGCGGGGTCGTCCGGGCCGAGCAGGCGCACGGGGCTGCGCACCGGGCCGCCGGCCGTGAAGCGGGAGAGGTCGACGCCGTTCGGGATCACGGCGGTGCGGCCGCGGTACAGCGCGCGGGAGAAGCGCTTGGCGGCGCGGGACACCGCGATGCCGACGTCGATGCGGTTGAGCCGGCCGGACGCCGAGATGACCCGGCGGAGCACCGTCTGGAGCGGCAGCTCGCGGTCGTCGTTCGCGTGGAAGGTGGCGACGATGGGGACCGGCTGGCGGAGCGCGAAGCGTCCGGGCCCCGGCACGATGGGCTCGTGGATGTGGATGAGGTCGAAGCCGCCCGCCTCGAGCACCTGCCGCGTGCGGCGGGCGGACACGAGCAGCCCGACCCTCGCGACCGAGCCGTTCGCCGGCACGGGCACGACCCCCGGCAGGCCGATGCAGCCTTCGGGCACCGGCCCGCTCGCCGGGCCCAGCACCTCGGCCTCGTGATCGAGGGTCCGGAGCGCGGCGGCGAGGCTCCACGCGTGACGGTTGACGCCGCCGTCGCGGGAGAGGTCGTAGGGGGTGACGATGCAGACGCGCACGCGGTGGCTCGCTGGCTAGGTCCCCGTCTTCTCGGCCGGGGGAGTCTGCAGGGGCCGTGCCGCTGGGCTCTTCCCGTCATCTCGGGCACGTAGCGCCCGGTAGATGACGATCATCCGCCCCACGGCGGTGGCTCCCGCGCCCACCGTGACGAGCACGCACACCACCTCCACGAGGAGCAACGCTCCGTCCCCCGGCAGGAACTCCGCGGCGATGAGCGTGAACATCATCGCCACGAGGCGGTGCGGCCGCTCGAGCCCGAAGCCCGGGCAGTCGACGCCCAGCCCCTCGCCCCGCGCGCGCGCGTAGGAGACCATGAGCGAGGCGACCACCGCCGCCGCCGCCCAGAACGTGCCCGCACGATCGGTGAACGCCCAGCCGACGCCGGCGAAGAGCACGATCTCCGAGACGCGGTCGAGGTTGGAGTCGAGGAAGGCGCCGGCCGGCGACTGCGTCGAGGTCGACCGCGCGAGCTCCCCGTCGAGGAGGTCGCACCACGACCCGAACACGAGCAGCACGGCCGCGAGCCCCCACTCCCGGAGCCCGACGAGGAGCGACGCCCCGATCGTGAGCGCGAGCCCGATCGCGGTCATCCCGTTCGCGGAGATCCCGAGCGCGCCCGCGGCCCGGAGCACGGGCCGCGAGACGAAGTACGCCCACCGCCCGAGGAGCGGGATGAGCCCGGGGCCCGCCACCCGCGCCGGTGGGGCCGGGCGGGCGGCGAGGTACAGGACCGACGTGGCCGCCGCGGTGCCGACCAGCGAGGCGATCGCGAGCTGGCCGGCCGTCATGCGCTAGCCGTGCGAGCGCGCCTGGAGCGAGGCCCCCGCGGCCTCGGCGTAGCGGCGGAGCTGCTTCATGACGTCGCGCTCCTGCCGGAAGAGGTCGTGCACCTGCGACCGGCCGGGGGCGACGACCGGGCTCTTGAAGAAGAACGAGAGCCACTCCTGGGGGCCCTTCTCGCCGGCGCGGCCGGCGAGGTCGCCGAGGAGCGCGAGGTCGAGGACGATCGGCGCCGCGAGGATCGAGTCGCGGCACTGGAAGTTGACCTTGATGTGCATCGGGTAGCCCAGCCACCCGAACAGATCGATCGCGTCCCAGCCCTCCTTGTTGTCGCCGCGGGGCGGGTAGTAGTGGATCGTGACCTTGTGGTCGATCTGGCCGTAGAGCTCGGGGTGCGCCTTGTCGTCGAGGATCTGGTGCAGCACGGAGAGCTTCGAGACCTCCTTGGTCTTGAAGCTCGCCGGATCGTCGAGCACCTCGCCGTCGCGGTTGCCGAGGATGTTGGTCGAGAACCAGCCGTCGAGCCCGAGGAGCCGCGCGTGCAGCATCGGGGCGATGGTGGTCTTCATCAGCGTCTGGCCGGTCTTGAAGTCCTTGCCGCCGGTCGGGACGCCCTTCTCGAGCGCGAGCTCCTGGAGGGCCGGGATGTCCTGCGACAGGTTCGGAGCCCCGTTCAGGAACGGCACGCCGCTCTTGATGGCGGCGTAGGCGTAGATCATCGACGGCGCGATGGTCGCGTCGTTCGCGTCGAGCGCCTTCTCGAAGGCGGCCATCGACCGGTGCGCCGCGCCGATCTCGGCGTAGGTCTCGGTCGAGCCCGTCCAGACCATCACCGCGCGCTTCGCGCCGTGCTGCTCCTTGAACCGGGCGATGTCCTCGACGAGCGCCTCGGCCTTCTGGCGGAGCGTGCCGGTCTTGACGTTCGGGCCGTCGAGGCGGCGGACCCACTGCTTGTCGAAGACGGCCTTCATCGGCTTGATCGCCGAGAGCTCGTCCTTGAGCGGCTCGATGTGGCTCTTCTCGAGCACCTTCGCGCGGGAGGCCGCGGCGTAGACGTCGTCGGGGATCGGATCCCAGCCGCCGAAGACGACGTCCTCGAGCGCGGTGAGCGGGACGACCTCCTTGATCTTCGGGCCCTGCTCGCCGTCGGTCTGGAGGTGGCCGAGCTGGGTGAGCGAGCCGACCGGCGCGGCGATGCCGCGGCGGACCGCCACGACGCCCGCGATGGCGGTGGTCGCCACGGCGCCCATGCCCGGCAGCAGCACCGCGAGCTTCTCGCCCTTCTTCGTCCCCTCGAGCTTCTGACCGGACATGTACGCCTCACTGGTGGGGACGCGACGACGCGCGGTTGCCCCGATGAACGTTGCCGACGAGCCCGTCAACCACGGGTAGGACCCACGAGCAGCACGGGCATTCCCGGTGTACGAGCGCCGCGTGCCGGCAACGGCGCGCGCAACGCGGGACCCCTCGTCGGGGCGTCCGGGAAGGTCGGCCTTTTACAACATGCCGCGTCGACCGGGAAGGGTCCGATCGTATGCCCCTGTGACGGCAGGTCGCAGGCGCGCCCGGCCGGACGGACGGTCCGTCCGCTCCGCGACCCGCGCGACGGACCGGACCGGTAGACTGCGGCCCGGGAGGCGGTCCTTGGGCAAGGCGCGCGAGCGGATCCTGGCGGCGATCGACCTCGGCACGAACGCGATCCGCCTGGAGATCGCCCGCCCGCTGCCCGACGGCACGCTCGAGACCCTGCACCAGGAGCGAGACCCGGTCCGGCCGGGCGAGGGCGTCTTCGCGACGGGCGCCCTGCCCCGCGCCGTCGCCGACCGGGTGATCGCGACGCTCGCGCGCTACGCCGCGCTCTGCCGGCGGTACGGCGCCCGCGTGCGCGCGGTCGCGACGAGCGCGGTGCGCGAGGCGAGGAACAAGGAGGAGCTCGTGCGGCGCGCGCGGCGCGAGGCCGGGCTCGAGCTCGAGGTCATCTCGGGGCGCGAGGAGGCCCGGCTCATCTGCCTCGGCGTCCTCGCGGATCGCCCGGCGCGCGCGCGCGCGCTCCTCATCGACATCGGGGGCGGCTCGACGGAGGTGATCACGGCGGAGGGCGCCGTGCCGACGAGCCTCGTCTCGGTGAACCTCGGCGCCGTGCGGCTCACCGAGATCTTCGGCTCGTCGGGCCGGGTCGAGGACGAGAAGCTCGCGGCGATGCGTGCCTTCGCCGCCGAGGCGTTCCGGGATGCGCTGCCGCGCCGGCCCCCGCGCGCGCAGGTCGCGCTCGGCAGCTCCGGCACCATCAACGCGATCGTCGCGGTCCACGGCGACGGCCGCCGGCTCACGCGGAAGCGCTGCGCGAGGGCGGTCGAGGAGCTCGCCGGCATGACGCTCGCGGAGCGCCGCCGCCGGCACGAGCCGCGGCGGGCCGAGGTCATCGTCGCGGGCGCGGTGATCCTCGAGGCCGCGCTGCGCCACCTCGGCGTGGAGGCGCTCACCGCGGTCGACACCGGCCTGCGCAACGGCGTCCTGCGCGACCTCGCCGCGCGCTCGCCGGCGCTGGTCGCCGCCGAGGCCGCCGGCCGCACCGAGGCTGCGCTCGCGCTGGGCCGGCGCTTCGGCTTCGACGAGGCCCACGCGAGGCAGACCGCGCGCCTCTCGCTCGCGCTCTTCGACCAGCTCGCCGGGGTGCACCGGCTCCCCGCCAGCGCCCGGAGCCTGCTCGAGCCGGCGGCGCTCCTCCACGACGTGGGCCACGCCGTCTCCCCGAGCCGCCACCACAAGCACACCTTCTACATCGTCCAGAACGCCGACCTCGCGGGCTTCACCGAGCGAGAGCGGCTGCTCCTCGCGCTGGTCGCGCGCTACCACCGGCGCTCGACGCCGGAGCGCGGGCGCGAGGATCTCGAGCTCCTCACCGGCCCGGAGCTCGTGACGGTCCGCCGGCTCGTCGCGCTCCTGCGGGTCGCCGATGCGCTCGACCGCAGCCACGACCAGCAGGTCACCGGCCTGCGGGCGACCGTGCGCGGCGGCGCCGTGCGACTCTCCCTGCGCACGCGCGGCCCGCTGCACCTCGAGCTCTGGGACGTCGCGCGCGAGGCCGGGTACTTCAGGCAGGCGCTCGGCCGCCGGCTGGAGATCGCGGGGAGGTAGGGATAGGCTCCGCGGCGCCGT
>JAXLYA010000016.1:0-112228 GCA_046351695.1 Anaeromyxobacter sp.
TCGGATCGAGGCGCGTCTCGACGAGCAGGAAGCTGCGCGCCCGTCGACGGGTTCAAGCGTCAGGTCCGATCGGGACTGGCTCACTGCCCAAGAGCTCGCCCAGGTGTACGGCTTCCCCAGCACGCGTGCCGTCTACCTCGCTGTTCGTCGGGGAACGATCCCTGCTCGGCGGGTGGGGCGTCTGCTGCGCTTTCTGCGCTCCGACGTCGAGGCGGCCTTCAAGGCCCGGTGAAGGCCCGATCACGGCGAGCCGGATCGCGTTAAGCTACCGGCGACGCCCGCCTGCCCAGGAGAACAACCATGGGCGTCAAGTCGTACACGCAGGACGGTCGGGAGTTCTGGGCCATCGACGTCTGGCTCCAGCTCCCGAACGGTACATCGAAGCGACACAGGCAGAAGAACATCCCCACCCGAGAGCACGCCGAGATGCTCCTCGCGAAGCTCCAGATCGACGCCTTCGAGGGCCGGTTCTTCGACCGGCAGCTCGAGGCGAAGACCACGGTGACGGATACCTGGAAGGCCTGGGAGCCGATCACCCGCCGGGACAACGACAGCTGGCAGTCCGACATCGATCGGGCGCGCCACCTCGTCCGCATCCTCGGTCCGCGCAGGGCGGCCAAGCTCTCGCGCAAGGACATCGAGGAGTACCGGCAGCAGCGGTTCAGCGAGACCACCCGGCGCGGCGCTCCGCCGGCCCCCGGGACGGTCGACCGCGAGATCGCGCTCCTCAAGCGGTGCATCAACTACGCAATCGAGTGCGGCGTCCTCGTCCGCAACCCGATCGCGGGCGTTCCGCTCCTCAACGAGCCGAACACCCGCGACATGGCGCTGCGGGAGTCGATGCTCGAGCGGATCCTGAAGGCGGCCCCGCCCGCCTTCGCGCCCGTGATCGAGTTCGACTACGAGACGGGGCTCCGCAAGACGGAGGTCCGGTTCCTGCGCTGGGAGCAGCTCGACCTCGCCGCCGGCTGCATCCGGCTGTCGGCGAAGGAGACGAAGACCAACCAGGCGCGGGTCGTCTACCTGACCTCGCGCGCGAAGGAGATCCTCCAGCAGGTGCCCCGTCACCTGCACTCGCCGTACGTCTTCCTCAACCCCGACACCGGCCGGCCGTGGAGCGAGCTCAACAAGATGCTGAAGCGCTCCGTCGCCCGGGCGGGCCTGAAGGGGATCTGGTTCCACGACCTGCGCCGGTCGTTCGTCACGAACGCGCGGCGGCGGGGCGTGCCGGAGTCGGTCGTCATGAAGCTCACGGGTCACCGCACCCGGAGCGTCTTCGACCGGTACAACATCATCGACGAGGGGGATCTCAAGGCGGCGGTGGAGCAGATCGACCGTGCGCGCCGGGAGGAGCGGCATCCCTCCGGCCTCGACCGAAGGGCGTAGGCACGAAATGGACACCGGAGGGCACGGCAGTCGCCAGAAAGACGAAGGCCCCACCGGAAGTGCCGGTGAGGCCTAGGTTCTACTGGCGGGCCCTAGAGGATTCGAACCTCTGGCCTTCGGATTCGTAGTCCGACGCTCTATCCAACTGAGCTAAGGGCCCCAACTCTCGATGTCACCTGCAGTCAACGCAGGGTGCTTCCTCACTGGCGGAAAGGGAGGGATTCGAACCCTCGATACGGTTACCCGTATACTGGTTTAGCAAACCAGCGCCTTCGGCCTCTCGGCCACCTTTCCGAACCTCTTTCCCTCTCTGGCGGAGGAGGAAGGATTCGAACCTTCGGAGGGCGTGAACCCTCAGCGGTTTTCAAGACCGCCGCCTTAAACCGCTCGGCCACTCCTCCGAAAGCTGCTGCGTTCGTGAATCCCTACTCGTTCCGGGTACCTGGCACGACCGGGGCGTCCGCCGCGGCGGTGCGAGCACGCCTCTATACGGTACCCTGAGCCGGCGATCAAGGGCGGAGTTGCAGGGGTTTCAGGGACGGCGGGGACCCGGGCGGGGGATGATGTCGGCGTGCAGGCCACCACCGCCTGGCCGTTCATCCTCGCCCTCCTCTTCGCGGCCGCGCTGCCGCTCGGGTGGGTCGCGCTCACGCGGGGGCGGCTCGGCCGCGCGCGGCAGGAGCTCCAGGCGGCCGAGAAGGTCCTCGCGGACGAGCGCCAGGGCCGCACCACGCTCGCCTCCCGCGCGGTCGCGGAGCTCGAGCGGCCGCTCCGGCTCCTCGGCGCCTCGCTCGAGCTCGCCCTGCGCCGCCGGCGAGACACGACCGAGCTCGCGGCGTCCATCGAGGACGCGAAGCGCGAGGTGGACCGGCTCTCCACGCTGGCCGGGCGCATCCTCCTCCTCGTCGAGCCGCGGGGGCGCCGCGAGGCGGGTGACCTCGCCGCCGTCGTGCGGCAGGCCGTCGAGGCCACGAAGGAGCAGGCCCGCATGAAGCAGATCGAGGTCACGGTCGACGGACCGGACCGGCTCCCGGCCCAGCTCGACGCGAAGGGGCTCACCCAGGCCATCGTCGAGCTCCTCACGAACGCAGTCCGCGTGTCGAAGTTCGGCGGGCACGTGCGGGTGGAGGTCGAGGCCCGGTCGAAGGGCAGGGCGCGGGTGACGGTGAAGGACGAGGGGCCGGGGTTCGGGAACGCGCTCCCGGAGACGGTGTTCGAGCCGTTCCTGTTCCACCGGACGGCGCCGGCGGCGGGCATCGGGCTCGCGCTCGCGCGGAAGGTGTCGCGCGAGCACGGCGGGGACGTGACGATCGAGAAGGGGAAGGGGGCGGAGGTGGTGGTGGAGATCGGGACCGCGTGACGCTCGCCTCAAGGCCCCCCACCTCCCGCCGGGCTCCCGCGTCGACCTCGCGGTCCTCTCGGTCACGCACACCGACATCGGCTGCCGGCGGCTCGACGACGGCTCGCTCGTCACCTTCCGCGGCATCGACGGGGTGCACCTCGCGCCGGGCGCGGTCGCGACGGTGAAGGTGAAGAAGTACTGGACCTACGGCCGCCCGTTCCTCTCGGGCGACGTCGAGTCGGTCCGCGTCGACGTGCCGCTGCTCCGGCTCGAGCCCCTGAAGCTCATCGCGCTCGAGTCCGGCGAGGGCCGGCGCGTGCACGCGCTCGAGCACCCGATCCCGGGGCAGGGGAAGCACCGGCGGCCGCTCCTCGACGCGGAGGCGTCCTTCGCGGCGGGCGACGTGCCGCTCGCGTTCACGCGCGCGTGGCGGCTCCTCGCGCGCGACCTCCGCTGCCTCGGCGCGCACGCGCTCCTCGGCGACATCGCCTCCCAGCGGTTCCACCGGATGTCGCGGCTCCATTACGAGATCGGCATCCGCATCGCGGACGAGGCGATCCCGGCGGACTTCGACGGGCGCCTGCCGTGGGCCATCGAGAGCAACCGGCCGTTCCTGCGGTGCCTGTACGGCTACGCGTGGGCAGAGGCGAAGCTCGGCAACCCCGAGGACGCGCGGCGGCAGCTCTTGAGGCTGCTCCTCCTCGATCCGGAGGACCAGCTGGGGGCGAGGGAGCTCCTCGGGCAGCTCTAGGGTCCCTCGTCTTCGGGCCGCCTGAGGCGGCCCTACGCTCGGGACGAACGGGTGGGTAGAGAGCGAAGTAGCCTGGCGGCATGCGCACCTTCCCCTTCGTCCAGGTGGACGTCTTCACCGCGAACCCGCTCGAGGGCAACCCGCTCGCGGTCTTCACCGACGCGCGCGGGCTCTCCGACGCGGAGCTGCAGGCCATCGCGAAGGAGACGAACCTCTCCGAGACGACCTTCGTCTTCCCGCGCGACGCGGCGACGGAGCGGGAGCGCGGGCACCGGGTCCGGATCTTCACGCCGAAGGAGGAGCTCCCGTTCGCGGGGCACCCGACGCTCGGGACGGCGTGGCAGCTGCGGGGGGACGGCGGGGCGAGCGAGGTCGTGCTCGACCTGAACGCCGGTCGCATCCCGGTGCGGTTCGAGGACCGGCCGGGCGAGCCGGCCTTCGGCGAGATGAGCCAGGCGGAGCCGCAGTTCGGGGCCACGCACGACCCGGCCACGGTCGAGCGGGCGATCGGGCTGCTGGACGGCGCGATCGATCGCGGGCTGCCGGTCCAGCGGGTGTCCACGGGCCTGCCGGTCATCGTCACGCCGCTCCGGTCGCTCGAGGCCGCCCGTGCGCTCTCGTTCGATCTCCCGCGCGCGAGGGCGTACCTCGACGCGCACGGGGCGCGGCACTTCTACTTCGTCACCCGGGAGACGGTGGACCCGGCGGCGGCGCTCCACGCGAGGCTGAAGTTCGCGAGCGGGGAGGATCCGGCGACGGGCTCGGCGGCGGGGTGCTGCATCGCGTGGGCGGTGGCGCACGGGGTCGTGCGGCCGGACGAGCGGGTGATGATCGAGCAGGGGATCGAGATCGGGAGGCCTTCCAGGATCTTCGCGCGGGCGTCGCGAGTCGGCGGGAAGGTTGCCGAGGTGAAGGTGGGTGGGAACGTGGTGCGGGTGATGAGGGGGGAGCTGGAGCTGCGCTGATCGGGGGCGTCCCTCGTCTCCGGCCCGACTTCGTCGGGCCTACGCTCGGGACGAACGGGGGTGGGACACCCGACACGGCTTCAGGACAAGGGGCGCGCGCTGGTCGAACAAGGCGTGCGCGTTCGTCGAACAAGGGGCGCGCGTTCGTCGAAGCATCGATTCCGGATGCACCGGCCTCCACGAAGGTTTCACCCGCGCAGGACGCATCCTCGACGGCGGCTGGACACGAACTCCTCCTCGACCTGACGGCGCGAGCTCGCGCCCTAACCCGAGGAGGATTCCATCATGAAGCACGCTCGTATTCTGTTCGCGCTCGCGGCGGCCGCGACGCTCGTGGCCTGCGGCGACGACAAGGACGACACCACCAACACCGGCCCCACGCAGGACATCGTCCAGCTCGCGCAGGGGAACCCGGACCTCTCCATCCTCGTCGAGGCGGTCGGCGCGGCCGAGCTCGCGGCCACGCTGCAGGGGGCGGGGCCCTACACGGTCTTCGCGCCGACGAACGCGGCCTTCGCGTCGCTCCTCACCGAGCTCAACGTCTCGAAGGCGGAGCTCCTCGCCAACAAGCCGCTCCTCACCGCGGTGCTGAAGTACCACGTGCTCACCTCGAAGGTCGCGAAGGCCGACATCCCGCTCGGGAAGGCCATCACGCCGTTCGGCGGCGGGTTCTTCAAGATCGAGACCTCGGGCGCCGACGTCATCATCCAGGACGGGCGCAACCGCACCGCGAAGATCACCGCGACCGACATCGCGGCCAAGAACGGCCTCGTCCACGTCATCGACCGGGTGATCCTGCCGGCCGACAAGGACATCGTCGACACGGCGCTCGCCCTGCCCGACTTCTCCATCCTCGCCGAGGCCGTGCAGGCGGCCGACCTCGTCACCACGCTCAAGGGCGCCGGCCCGTTCACGGTGTTCGCGCCGACCAACGAGGCCTTCGCGAACCTGCTCGGCGAGCTCAACGTGACGAAGGCGCAGCTCCTCGCGAACAAGGCGCTGCTCACGGAGGTGCTCACCTACCACGTGCTCGCGGCCCGCGTGCTCGAGGCCGACGTCACGCCGGGCGCCCAGCCGAACACGGTGCAGGGTGAGAACTTCTCCATCTCGTCGGGCTTCGTCGTCACCGACAAGCGCGCCCGCACCGCCAACATCACGGCGACCGACGTCTTCACCTCGAACGGCGTCATCCACGTGCTCGACAAGGTCATCCTGCCGAGCCCGTGAACCGGGAGCCCCGTTCGCCCTCCGACTACGGGGCGCGTTGCGCCCCTACGCTCAGGGCGAAAGGGGCAGCCGGTGCGTCGCGGGCCGAACGCTCGGGACGAGCGGGGCAGATGGCCCGGACGGTGTCTGGCGCAGGGTCCCCCCCCCCGCATCGGGGCGTACTCTGCGTCAGGCTGACGCGGAGTGCAGGTCCGATCCGCGGACGATGAACAGGGGCGCAGTGAATAACTGCACCCCAGTCCCATCCCGGTTCGACGGATCGTACGTGCAGCCGGGCGGTCCCTTGGACCCGAAGTCCGGTGTCCATCGATGTGTCGCAGTCCGTACCGGCCGCCTGGCCGGACCCTTCCCTCCCCGGGGGCGGATGGCCAGGCGTCCGGCCGGCGCCCTCGCGGGGCTCACCTTCCCGAACGCACGAGCCCCGCGAGGGTGTTTCCCCGGCCGCTTCTTCCGGCAAAGCTCGCGGTTCGATGAACGCAGCGTCTCCCGCAGTGTTGACGAGGGCCGCCCGCGGCGACGACGCCGCGGTCCGCGAGGCCCTCTCGCGCTTCGGGCCCATCGTCTGGGGCCTCGCCCGGCGCATGTCGCCGTCGCGAGCCGACGCGGAGGACGCGGTCCAGGAGATCTTCCTCGACCTCTGGTCACACGGCGGCCGGTACGATCCGGCGAAGGCGTCCGAGGAGGCGTTCGTCGCGGTCATCGCGCGACGGAGGCTCATCGACCGCCGCCGCAAGGCGCAGCGCCGGCCGGCCACCGACTCCATCGACGAGGTCACCGAGGTGCGCGGAGACCTCCCCGAAGCGTCACATGAGGGTGACGCCGAGACGGTCGCGGAGGCGGCGCTGGCGTCGAAGGCGCTGAAGGAGCTCAGCCCCGGGCAGCGCGAGGTCATCCGGCTGTCGGTCTCGGAGGGGCTCACGCACGAGGAGATCGCGAGCAAGACGGGCATGCCGCTCGGGACCGTGAAGGCGCACGCGAGGCGCGGGCTCATCCGCATCCGGGCGCTCCTTCTGGGCGAATCCACCAGCGTCGTGGAGGATGTGCCGTGAGCCGCGCGCCGGATCGCAAGGAAGAGCTGCTCGCCGACCGGGCCACCCAGGGGCTGCCGGAGGCCGAGGCGCGCGAGCTCGAGCGGCTCGGCGGTGCCGCGGACGAGTCGCTGGATTACGCGGCGGCGGCGGCGGCGCTGGCGGAGCTCGGGAAGCTGGAGGAGTTGCCGAGCGCGTTGAGGGAGAAGGTGCTGGCGAGCGCTCCGAGCGCGGGGCGTCCTTCGACGACGGGGCGCGTTGCGCCCCTACGCTCAGGACGAACGGGTGGGGAAGCGATGCGGGGCCCGAGGTGGGACCGCGGCCGCGCGCTCGGCTGGATCGCGGCGACCGCCGCGGCGGTGCTCGCGATCTTCGGCTGGATGCGGCCGCCGACCGTCATCGAGAACGTCCGCGTCGTCGAGGCGCCGCCGCCCCGGCCGCCGGCGCCGTCCGAGGCGCGCGCGGCGCTGCTCTCCCAGGCGCAGGACGTGAAGACCATCGCGTGGTCCGCGACGAAGGACCCGGCGGCGACGGGCGCCACCGGCGACGTCGTGTGGAGCCCGTCGAAGCAGCAGGGCTACATGCGCATCCGCGGGCTGCAGGCGAACGACCCGAAGGCGCAGCAGTACCAGCTCTGGATCTTCGACGCGACGCGGGACCAGCGGTACCCGGTCGACGGCGGCGTGTTCGACGTGAAGGACGGCGAGGTGGTCATCGCGATCCACGCGCCGATCGAGGTCAGGGACCCGAAGCTCTTCGCGGTGACCGTCGAGAAGCCGGGCGGGGTCGTCGTGTCGGGGCGGGAGCGGATCGTGCTCACGGCAGCGCTCTAGGGCGTCCCTCGTCTCCGGGCCGCCTGCGGCGGCCCTACGCTCGGGACGAACGGAAGCGAGCCAGCGTCTCAAGGTCCTCTGCCGACCCGGTCAGGCATCCACCAGCAGATCCCGCACCTTCTCCGCCAAGGTCTCCATCGAGAACGGCTTCGGCAGGAACCCGAGCTTCCCGCCGTCCGGCAGCCCGGGGTCCATGAGCTCCTCGGCGTAGCCGGACACGAACAGCACCGGCGTGCCGGGCCTCCGATCGCGGACCTGGTGCGCGAGCTCGGTGCCGCTCATCCCGGGCATGGCGACGTCGGTCACGACCACGTCGACCTTCGCGCCGCCCTCGACGAGCGCGAGGGCCTCGTCGCCGGAGCTCGCGACGGTCACGTGGTAGCCGAGGCGGGCGAGGAGCCGCTCGGTCGCGCGGCGGACCACGGCCTCGTCGTCGACGAGCAGCACCTGCTCGCCGTGGCCGCGCGGCGGCAGGCCGGGCATGCCGACCTCGGCGGGGTCCACCTCGGCGACGGCGGGCAGCCGGATGCGGAACGTCGCGCCGCGGCCGAGGCCGGGCTCGACCTCGACGGTGCCGCGGTGCTGCTTCACGATGCCGTACACGGAGGCGAGCCCGAGGCCGGTGCCGTCGGCCTTCGTCGAGTAGAACGGCTCGAACAGGTGCTCGGCGATCTCGGGCGGGATGCCGGGGCCCTCGTCGACGACCTCGATCACCACCTCGGCGGGCGGGCCCTTCGCGAGGCTCGTCGCGAGCAGGATCCGGCCGCCCTTGGGCATCGCGTCGCGGGCGTTCACGACGAGGTTCAGCATCGCCTGCTGGAGCTGGCCGGGGTCGGCGAGCACGCGGCAGGTCTCGCGCGCGGGCTCGAGCACGACCTGGATGCCCTCGCCGAGCACGCGCTCGAGCACGCGGCGCATGTCGCCGAGCAGCGCGTTCACGTCCACCGGGCGCGGCTGCAGCACCTGGCGCTGCGTGAACGCGAGCATCTGCCGGGTGAGCTGGGTGCCGCGCTCGACGCCGGCCTCGATCTCGCGCGCGATGTCGGCGAGCTCCGAGCCGGGCTCGGCCTCCATGCCGATGAACCCGGCGGAGGCGCCGATGCTCGTGAGCACGTTGTTGAACTCGTGGGCCACGCCCCCGGCGAGCCGGCCGACGGCCTCGATCTTCTGCGCCTGCGCGAACTGCTCGTGGAGGCGCTTGCGCTCCACGGCGAGGCGGAGCTCGTCGGTGACGTCGCGGATGGTCGAGAGCATCTGCGCGGTGCCGTCGCGGCCGACGAACTTCGTGCCGCTGAGGCGCACCGTGCGGATCTGCCCGTCCTTGCGGCGGTGGCGGATCTCCCAGTCGCGGAACTCGCCGTGCTCGGCGAGCGCCTGGACCATGCGCTTGCGGTCCTCGAGGTCCACCCAGATGCCGAGCTCGAGCGCGGTGCGCCCCGTGATCTCCGCCTCGGTCCAGCCGTAGACGTGGAAGAAGCCCTCGGACGCGGCGAGGAACGCGGAGTCGGAGTTCCGCGTGATCGCGAAGGCGTCCTTCGCGGTGCGGAACGCGACGCGGAACCGCTCCTCGCTCTCCTGCATCGCGGAGACCGCGCGCTCGCGCTCCTCGGCCTCGCGGCGCAGCCGCGCCACGAGCGCGATCGAGTCGAGCGACACGCCCTCGAGCCGCTGCAGCACGATGGCGACGCCGTGCACCGAGACCACGAGGAGCGGCACCGTGCCGAGCACGTACAGGAACGCGAGCTCGGCGGGCGCGATCTGGGGGAGAGGGCCGGCGAGCGGCCCGGAGATGGCCACCGCGACGACCGTGGTCGCGCTCGCGGCGGCGAGCGCCGCGCCGACGAGCGGGCCGCCGGCGAGCGTGCCGAGCACGGCCGAGGCGAAGGCGTTCGCGGTCGCGATGGGGTCGACGCCGCGGGCGACGTAGACCGCGATCGCCGAGGACAGCGTCGGCGCGACGAGGATGACCGCGCGCGTGCGGTAGGAGAGCCCGGGCAGCTTCGCGCCGAGCGCGTACGCGACCGTCGCGCCGGCGGTGAGGAAGAACACGAACGGCCGCACGTCGCGGACGAAGGGCAGGTACCCGACCGTGAGGAGCGCCGCGAGGCCGGCGAGCATGAGCAGGAGCTCGCGCACGGCGGCGGTGCGCCACGCGCGGACGCGCTCGGCGAGGTCGGGCTCGGAGGGCGTCGTCGGCGCCGTGGTGCGTTGTGCGTCCACGGGGGCCCATGAGTGCACGGGCCGGACCGGGGAGACCGAGGGTAAACCCCAGGGATCACGAGGGGCTGGGACGGCCCGGCCGGGTCAACGGCCGGGTCCGCCCGGCCCCAGGGTTCCGAAGCTCAGCGCTCCACGCCCCGCGGGAACGCCTGCGGGACGATCCGCTCGAGGCCGCCCATGTACGGGCGCAGCGCCTCGGGCACGATCACGGTGCCGTCGGCCTGCTGGTAGTTCTCGAGGATCGCGACCACGGTGCGCCCGACCGCGACGCCCGACCCGTTGAGCGTGTGCGCGAGGCGCGGCTTCCCGCCCTCGCCGCGGTACCGGACGCGGATGCGGCGCGCCTGGAAGTCCTCGCAGTTCGACACCGAGGAGATCTCGCGGAAGAGCCCCTGGCCCGGGAGCCAGACCTCGACGTCGTAGGTCTTCGCCGAGCCGAAGCCCATGTCGCCGGTGCAGAGCAGCATCACGCGGTGGTGGAGCCCGAGGCGGCGCAGCACCTCGCACGCGTCGTCCACCATCGCCTGGTGCTCCGCCTCGCTCTCCTCCGCCTTCGCGAGCTTCACGAGCTCCACCTTGTGGAACTGGTGCTGGCGGATGAGGCCGCGGGTGTCGCGGCCGGCGGCGCCGGCCTCCGCGCGGAAGCAGGGCGTCCACGCGCAGTAGCGGATCGGCAGCTGGTTCGCCTCGAAGATCTCGTCCCGGTGCATGTTCGTGACCGGGACCTCGGCGGTGGGGATGAGGTAGAGCGGGTTCTCCCCTTGAGTCTTGAAGAGGTCCTCCTCGAACTTCGGGAGCTGCCCCGTGCCGGTCATCGACTCACGGTTCACGAGGTAGGGCGGGAGGATCTCGGTGTAGCCGCGCGAGGTGTGGACGTCGATGAAGAACGCGGCGATGGCGCGCTCGAGCCGCGCGGCGGCGCCCTTGTAGATCGTGAAGCGCGAGCCGGAGAGCTTCGCGGCCTGCTGCCACTCGAGGATTCCGAGCGCCTCGCCGAGCTCCCAGTGCGGCTTCGCCTGGAACGCGAGCTTGGGCTGCTCGCCCCAGATGGCGACCTGCTGGTTGTCGTGCTCGTCCTTCCCGGTCGGGACGGCGTCCTGCGGGGGGTTCGGCACGAGGAGGAGCAGCCGCTCGAGCTCGGCCTCGACGGTCGCGAGCTCGGCCTCGGACTTCTTCACCTCGTCGCCGAGCGCGCGCAGCCCCGCGCGGAGCTCGTCCATCGCGGCCTTGTCGCCCTGTCCCGCTGCGGGCTTCGCCCGTGCGACGTCCTTCATGCGGGCGTTCGCCTCGCCCTGCTCCTTCTTCTGCTTCTCGATGAGGACGTTGAGCTCCCGGCGGCGCAGCGCGAGGGGCCGCACGGGGGCGAGCGCGGCGACGGCGCCCTCGCCGCGGCGGGCGAGCTTCCGCTCGAAGGCCTCGAAGTCGGCCGCGACGGCCTTGAGATCCAGCATGGGCGTCTTCCTCGCGAAATCAGGGTGAAAACAGGGCGAAATCGGCTGCCAGGATTAGTCGTTAACCTCGGGGGCGGCAAGGGGTCTCTGATGACGTGGCGACGGTGCTCCAGCGCATGAGCGACACGGGCGACAGCACGGGGAGGCCGACCTTCCGGGTGCTCCCCGGGGGCGTGAGCCCCGCCCGGCGCGAGGACGAGGCGCTCGTCGCCGCGTTCCTCGTGGGGGACGAGGTCGCGTTCGGCGAGCTCGTCCGGCGCCACGAGCAGACCGTGCTCCGCATCGTGCGCCGGTGGGCCCGCTCGCCCGACGACGCCCACGACCTCGCCCAGCGCACGTTCCTGCGCGCCTTCGAGGCCGCGCGCCGCACGCTCGGCCGCACGCCCATCTTCGGCCGCGCCCGCCCGGGCTTCGTCTTCAAGGCCTGGCTCGTCCGCATCGCCGTGAACCTCGCGAAGAACCACCGCCGCGACGAGGCCCGCGCCCGGCGCGCGCCGCTCGAGGCCCTCGGCCCCGAGGAGGCCGCCCCGGCCACCGCGCCCGCCGCGCTCGAGCGCGAGGAGCAGGCGCGCCGCATGCGCGAGGCGGTCGCCGCGCTGCCGCGGCGCCAGCGCGAGGTGCTCACGCTCCGCATCGACGCCGAGCTGCCCTTCGCCGAGATCGCCGAGGCGCTCGGCACGACCGAGAACTCCGCCAAGGTCACCTTCCACCACGCCGTGAAGCGGCTGCGCGAACGGCTCGAGGAGGCTTAGCCCGTGAGCGCCGCTACCCACACCGCCGCCTGCGCCGAGCACGAGGTCTCGATCTCGCTCCTCGCCGCCGGCGCGCTCGAGGCCGACGAGGCCGCGCGGCTCGAGGCGCACGTCCAGGGATGCGCCCCGTGCCGCGCGGCCCTCGACGAGAGCCGCCGCGCGCTCGGGCTCGCGGCGCTCCCGCCGGCGCCCGAGGCCGGGCGGCGCCCGCCGCTGGCGCTCGCCGCGGCCGTCCGCGCCGAGCTCACCCGCCGCGAGCGCCACCGCACGGGCCTCCTGCGGGGCGCCGTCCTCGCCGGCGTCGCCGCCGCGCTCCTCGCCGCGGTCGCCTCCCCGGTGCTGCTCCAGAAGTCCGCCGCGCGGCGGGCCGAGGAGCGGGCCGCCATCGAGGCGCGGCTCGCCGAGCTGCAGGAGCTCCAGGCGGCGCAGGGCCACTGGGAGCCGCCGGATCCGGACGCGCTCTACGAGGCCTCCGAGGCGGTGCTCGACTACCGCCAGGGCGTCCGCGGCTCCGCCACGTACACCGAGGCCGCGCTCAGCTCGTACGACGCGGGCATGGGCCGCTGAACTTCCCCGACCTCCCGGAGCAGGCAGACCCTCACCATGCGATTCACCGTCAGACAAGGAGAGACCATGAAGAAGCTCGCCCTCGCGGCGCTCGTCGTGCCGCTCGCCGCCTTCGCGCAGAACCCCGGCCAGGGGCCTGGCCCCGGCGGTCCCGGCCCCGGCCCGCGCGGCCCCGGCATGATGCGGCAGCTGCGCGACGACCCGAAGATGCAGGAGCGCGCCGAGCGCCGCATGAAGCTCGCCCGCACCCTCGGCCTCGCCGAGGCGCTCGACCTCGAGCCGAAGAAGGCGCTCGAGCTCGGCGACGTGATGGCGAAGCAGGACGACCGCCGCATCGCCATCCGCAAGCAGATGCGCGACGCGCACGACGTGCTCCGCCGCGCGGCCGACGGCGAGAAGGTCAGCGCCCAGGAGGTCGACCAGGCCATCCAGAAGGGCCTCGATGCCCGCGCGCAGATGGCCGCGGTCGACAAGGAGACCCTCCAGGCGGTCATCAAGGACCTCAACCCCGAGCAGCGCGCCCGCGCGGTGCTCTTCCTCGACCGGTTCCACCGCCGCTTCGCGCCCGGCGCGATGGGCGAGGGCCTCCGCCAGATGATCCGCCAGCGCATGGGCCCCGGCGGCCCGGGCGGGCAGGGCGCCATGATGGGCGGCGCGAACGGCAAGGCCTTCGCGTTCGCCTTCCCGCGGGACGGCGCGGACGTGCGGAAGAAGGTCGTGATCGCGGGCCCCGAGGGCACGAAGGTGTACGAGGGCGACGCCGCGGACGACGTGCTCGTCGACCGGGACTTCGCGTTCGACGACGGCTTCGACGTGGAGGTCGAGGTCGGGCCGTGAGGCCCGCCAGCGGCGCAGCGCCGTAAAGGTCGCGCCCGGACCGGGCATGCCGCGCTAGACTCCCGCGCGGCATGCCCACCCCTCGCCTCGCCGTCGTCACCGGCGCCTCCTCCGGGATCGGCGCGGACCTCGCCCGGCTCGTCGCCGCGCGGGGCCGTCCCGTCCTCGCGGTCGCCCGGCGGCTCGACCGGCTCGAGGCGCTCGCGGCGGAGGCCCGGCAGGCCGGCCGCGCCCCCATCCACCCGCTCGCGCTCGACGTCTCGGCCGACGACGCCGCGCCCCGCCTCGCCGAGGCCGCGAAGGCGCTCGGCGGCGCCGCCTGGCTCGTGAACGACGCCGGGGTCGGCGCCTACGGCCGCTTCGAGCGCTCCGACCCGGCCCGCGTCCGCGCGATGCTCCGCACGAACTGCGAGGCGGTCGCGCTCCTCACGCACGCGCTCCTGCCGCAGCTCCGCGAGGCCGCCGCCGCGGGCGAGCCCGCCGCCGTGCTCACGGTCGCCTCCGTCGCCGGCTTCCAGCCGACGCCGCACATGGCCGTCTACGGCGCCACGAAGGCCTTCGCGCTCAGCTTCGCGGAGGCGCTGCACGAGGAGCTGCGCGGCACGGGCGTGCTCTCGGCGGCGTTCTGCCCGGGTCCGGTCGCGACCGAGTTCGGTGCGGTCGCCGGCACGGGCACCCGGTTCCAGGAGGTCCCCTCGGTGCTCACGAGCGCCGAGGCCGCCGCCGACGCGCTCCGCCAGCTCGAGCGGCGCGAGGTCGTGCGCGTGCCGACCTGGCTCTACGGCCTCACGACGTCCGCGGTGCGGTTCCTCCCGCGGCCGCTCGTGCGGCGCATCTCGGGCGCGGTGCAGAAGGAGAGGTCGACATGAGCCGGCGAGGGCGTGGCGGAGGTGGCGGCGACGGGCGCTCGGGGCTCGACGCGATCTACGAGGGGCCGGAGGTGCTCGGCGCGCTGATGGCGAAGGCCGGCTCGCCCCACGGGGTCGAGGAGGTCGCCGCGACCTTCCGGCGCGCCCAGTCACGCGGCGAGCCCCGCAACGCGGTCATCCCGACGCTCTTCCCGAACGAGCCGCGTTTCGGCTCGCCCGAGGAGGCGCGGCGGCTCTACGCGAACCTCTTCGGCCTGTGGGCCCGCCTCGAGGCCGGCCTCGGCACCGAGGACGATGCGCCCGCGCCGGTCCCGAACCCGACGCCCGGCCCGCCGGTCGCGGAGCTCCCCGGCCGCGGCCCCGAGCTCGGGCCCGAGCTCTCGCACGACCTCGTCGAGTCGGTCTGGCGGCACCTCGCGGCGTTGCCGGACCGGGAGCTCCGCCGCCGGCGCGACCGGTTCATGAACGGCCAGCCGGACCTCTCGGCGTGGCTCGAGAGCCTGCCCATGCCGGACGCGGGCGGCCTCGCCGCCGCGGATCTCGCGTTCGAGGCGTGGGCGATGTTCGACCAGGGCTTCGGGGATCGGGTCGGCGCCGTCGCCTACCGCGACCTCGCCGCGCTCGAGCGCGAGCCGCCCGCGCTCGAGACCGTCCAGCCGGCGCTCGCGGTGTACGTGGCCGAGCAGCTCGACCTCGTCGCCGACGAGGATCCCGCGTTCGGCGACAGCGAGCGCGCGCAGGTCGAGCGTGCGGTCGCGACCGCGGTCGCGGCGCTCACGGGCGCGCTCGCGGAGCGGGAGCCGGGCGCCGACTAGAAGGCGACGCGGGCGAGGTAGAGCATGGGCGGGGAGACGACGTCGGCGTTCGCGGGCTCGCGGCGCCAGGTGACGTAGACGTCGCCGTCGCCCGGGGCGTCGAGCCCGGTGAGGGACACGTTCAGGACCTGCGCGACGGGGAAGCCGGGCTCGAACCCGTCGAAGACGGAGAGCGCGGGGGTCGCGCCGTCGAGCGGCACGGTGTCGA
This sequence comes from Anaeromyxobacter sp., assembly GCA_046351695.1. Lineage (GTDB taxonomy): Bacteria > Myxococcota > Myxococcia > Myxococcales > Anaeromyxobacteraceae > Anaeromyxobacter. The sequence goes on from JAXLYA010000016.1 coordinate 15,252, forward strand.
CGCGGACCGAGCCCAGGTCCCAGGCGCGGATGAAGCGGGCGCCGTCGTACGCGAACGTCACCGCCCCATCGACGCCGTCGCTGCCGAGCGTCATCGGCGTGGCGTCGAGGGGCAGCCCGGCCGCGTCCACCCGCACGCCGCGCCCGGGGTCCCAGGCGACGAGCCCGGCGCCGCCGCCCCCCGCCGCCGAGATCCAGCCCGCGGTCCCGTCCGTCGCGAGGACCCTCGGCGCGGCGTCGAGCGGTGCGCCTGCCGCGCTCACCCGGAGCGCCACCGGCCGGACACCGTCGGTGAACCAGGCCAGGAGGTAGCCCTCGCCCGTCCACGCGGCGGCCCAGGCGCCCGGGACCGCGGCGGTGCCCGGCACCGTCACGGCCGCGTCGAGCACGCCGGCCAGGGAGAGGCGGCGCAGCCGGAACCCCTCGGGGCCCTGCGCCACGATCGTCCACGCGCCGCTCCCCGCGAGCGGCCGCGCCTCCTCGGTCCCGCCGAGCGCGAGGCCGGCCTCCGGGTCGAGCCGCTGCCCGTCCGCACCGAGCCGCCACCCGACCGCACCCACGGTGACGAGCACCCGGTCCCCGAGCCCGGCGATCCGGGGCGTCACCGGGCCCGCGAACCCGGTCGCCACGACGGCCGGCGCGGGCGCCGCCGAGGCGCCCTCCGGGATGCTCGCGGACAGGAGGCGCCAGGTGCCCGGGCTCGCCCGGTCGGGCTCGGACCAGACGACGACGCTCCGGCCCGCGACGTGCGCCGTCGCGCCGCCCTCGAGGGCGCCGGTGGCGCGGACCCCGACGAGCTCCTGGACCCCGCGGCGCCCGACCCCGGGGAAGGACCAGCCGATGAGGAGCTCCTCCCGCGTGGCGACCGGCGGCTCGTCCACGAGGAGCTGGGTCCGCACGCGCCCGAGCCCGGGCGCGAACCAGCTCGCCTGGCCGAGCACCACCGAGAGCGGCGGGAGCCCGCTCGAGTAGAAGAAGCGCTGGTGCTCGCGGGTGGTGACCTTCCACGCCTCCCGCACACCGACGACGTGTCGCACGGGCTCGATCCCGTCCACCGTGACCTCGTCGTAGAAGCTGACCGTGTCCTCCACGCCGTCGCCGTCGAGGTCCTGCCCGGTGCCGACGCGCGTGCAGTTGACGGTCCGGTAGCGGTCGCCGGCCACGAGCGGCCAGCGCAGGGTCACGTGCGGATAGGCGCCGGCGAGCTCGCCCGCGTAGCCCTGGGCCGCGTGCACGGCGATGCCCGAGGGGCCGTTCGAGAAGTACCCGCCCGCGGAGGAGCCGAGGGGGTCGAGGGAGACGAGCGGCACCGGGAACACCGCCGCGCCGTCGCGCATCGTCCCCGCGAGCACCGACTCGCGGAAGGTGAACTGGCCGCCCTCGCCGATGGCCCTGAAGATCCGCGTGTTGCCGGCAGCGAGGGGGAACAGGTGCTCCGTGTCGCCCGGGCCCGTGGCGCTCGGGGCGAGCGCCGTGCAGCCCGGCACGACGGACGGCGCGATGGGCTTCTCGCGCCCGCAGCCCGCGAGGAGCGACAGGGCGGCGGCGGCGGCGAGCGGGACGCGCATGCGCCCGATCCCTAGCAGATCGGGCGGGTACACCGCGCGTCGAGGCCGAAACGGGGCGTCCTAGTCCGCGAGCGTGTCCACGAAATTCGTGAGCGCCCGCGTGAACGCCTCCGGGTTCTCGAGGTTCGAGAGGTGCCCGGCCGCGGGGATCACCTCGACCCGCGCGCCGTGGATCCCGGCCGCGAGCTTCTTCGCCTCCGCGGGCGGGGTCATCTTGTCCGACTCGCCGACGATGACGAGCGCCGGCACCTTCACCTGCCCGAGCGTCGCGGTCGAGTCCGGCCGCACCGCCATCCCGCGCTGCGCGGCGGCGACGCCGGCCGGGGTGCCGCCGCGGATGAGGTCCCGCACGGCCTTCGCGGTCGCCGGGTCGTGGCCCTCGCGGAGCAGCTTCGGGATCATGTCGTCGGCGACCCACTCGAGGCCGCGCTCGAGCGCGGTCCGCGCCATCGCCTCGCGGCCGGCGGCGCCCTCCGGCGTGTCGGCGCCGGCGCGCGTGTCGCAGAGCACGAGGCCGCGGAAGAGCGCGGGCGCCTGGCGGAACAGCTCGAGCGCGACGTAGCCGCCCATCGAGAGCCCCACCACGACCGCCCGCTCGACGCGCAGGTGGCCGAGGAGCGCGCGGACGTCCCCGGCGAGGAGCGCCATCGTGGACGGCTCGCCGGAGGGCGGCGTCTTGCCGAGCCCCCGGTAGTCCGGGGCGATGACCCGGTGCCGGCTCGAGAGGGCCGCGACCGCGTGGGCCCACATGCCCGAGTGCAGCGGGAAGGCGTGCAGGAGGAGCACGGCGTCCGCGGAGGGCCGCGCGGCTGCGCCCCCGGGTCCGGGCGCGCCCGGGCCCGCGTCGAGGTAATGCAGGCCGACCCCGTTCAGCTGGGTGATGGGCATGGAAAAAGCCTTAGCACGGCGTTATCCGATGGGGATGGAACGAGCGGGGGCAGGCCCGGCACGGCCGACGTCCGGGTACTTCGAGAAGAACTTCGGCGTGACCGCCGCGATGATCCGGGAGACGCTCGCCGCGGCGCTCTCCCGCGGCGGCGAGCACGCGGACGTCTTCTTCCAGCACCGGCAGACGAGCAGCCTCGGCCTCGAGGACGGGGCGGTGAACCGCGCCTACGCCTCCACCGAGCTCGGCGTGGGCGTGCGCGTCGTGGTCGGCGACCAGACCGGCTACGGCTACACCGAGGACCTCTCGCTCCCCGCGCTCCTCGAGTGCGCGCGCACCGCCGCCGCCATCGCCTCCGGTCCGTCGCGCCCAGGGCCGACCGCGCTGCACGTGCGCCGGGACCTCCCGGACCGCTACCCGCTCGCGCGCCCCTGGGAGGAGGTCGCCGCGGGCGAGAAGCTCCCGCTCCTCGCCGGGCTCGAGGCGCGCGCCTTCGCCGCCGACCCGCGGGTGAAGAAGGTGAACGTCCACCTCTCCGACGAGTCGGGCGTGGTGATGATCGCCGACTCGGAGGGCCGCCTCGTCGAGGACGTGCAGCCGATGACGGTCCTCTCGATGTCGGTGCTCGCCGAGGCGGGCGGCCGCCGCGAGCAGAACGGCTACAACGTCGCCGGCCGCGCCGGCTTCGAGTTCTACGCGCCCGACCGGCTCGACCGCGTCGTGCGGGAGGCGGTCGCGCGCACGGCCATCCTCTTCGAGGCGGGCCAGCCGCCCGCGGGCGAGATGCCGGTCGTCCTCGCCGCCGGCTCCTCCGGCATCCTCCTCCACGAGGCCATCGGCCACGGCATGGAGGCCGACTTCAACCGCAAGGGCGTCTCCATCTATGCCGACAAGATCGGCAAGCGCATCGCCCAGCCGTTCGTGAACATCGTCGACGACGCGACGCCGCAGGGCGCCCGCGGCGCCATCAACGTCGACGACGAGGGCAACCCCGCCGGCCGCACCACGCTCGTCGAGGGCGGCGTGCTCGCGACCTACCTCCACGACGCCATCTCGGCGCGCCACTACGGCGTCGCGCCGACCGGCAGCGGCCGCCGCGAGAGCTACCGCCACGCGCCGCTCCCGCGCATGCGCGCGACCTACATGCTCCCGGGGCCGCACCGCACCGAGGAGATCGTCCGCTCGGTCAAGCGCGGCATCTACTGCCAGAACTTCTCGAACGGGCAGGTCAACATCGGCGCCGGCGACTTCACCTTCTACGTGAAGAACGGCTACCTCATCGAGGACGGCAAGCTCACCCGGCCGGTGAAGGACGTGAACATCATCGGCAACGGCCCGAAGGCGCTCGAGCAGGTGGACATGGTCTCCGACGATCTCGCCATCGACGAGGGCGGCTGGACCTGCGGCAAGGACGGGCAGAGCGTGCCGGTCTCGCAGGGGCTCCCCACGGTGCGCGTCGCCTCGATGACGGTCGGCGGGAGGTCGCGGTGAGCGAGCTCCTGGATCTCGCCCGGCGCGCCGCGAAGCTCGCGCTCGAGGCCGGCGCCCGCGAGGCCGCCGCCGGCGCCTACCGCGCCCGCCACGTCGAGCTCGCCTGGCGCGACGGCAAGGTGGAGAAGGTCACCGAGGCCACCACCCGCGGCCTCGGGCTCGACCTCTACGTCGACGGCCGCTACGCCGCCGTCTCGACGAGCGACCTCCGCGAGGGGGCGCTCGAGGCCTTCGTGCGCCGCTCCATCGCGCTCGCCCGCGCGCTCGCCGAGGACCCGCACCGGCGGCTGCCGGACCCGTCGCTCTACCTCGGCGTCTCCGATCTCGACCTCGAGCTCGAGGACGCGACGCACGCCGGGCTCACGCCGGAGGAGCGCCTGCGCGCGGCCGAGGCGGCGGAGGCCGGCGCCCGGAGCCCGCTCGGCTCCGACCGCATCCTCTCGGTCACGACCTCGGTCTCCGACACGCGCGCCGAGAGCGCGCTCGTGCACACGAACGGCTTCGAGGGCATGAAGCGCGGCACCGACTTCTGGGTGAGCGCCGAGGTCGCGGTGCTCGACCCCGACGGCCGCCGGCCGGAGGAGTTCGCGGCCTCCGGCGGACGGTTCCGCGCGGCGATGGAGCCGCCCGCGGAGGTCGGCGCGCGGGCGGCGCGGCGGGCGCTCTCGCGGGTGGGCGCGGTGAAGGGCGCGACCGCGCTCTCGACGCTCGTCGTCGAGGCGCGCGCGGCGGGCCGGCTCGTGTCGATGCTCTTCGGCCCGCTCTCGGCGGCCTCCCTGCAGCAGCGGCGCTCGTTCCTCGAGGGCAAGCAGGGTGAGGTCATCGGGAGCCCGCTCCTCGAGGTGCGCGACGACCCGCACGTGCGCCGCGGCCTCGGCTCGCGGCACTACGACGGCGAGGGGCTCGCGGCGCGGCCGTTCCAGGTGTTCGAGCGGGGCGCGCTCCGCAGCTACTACGTCGACACCTACTACGGCCGGAAGCTCGGGCTTTCCCCCACGACCGGCCGCACCTCCAACCTCGCCTGGACGCTCGGGGCGCGCTCCCAGGCGGAGCTCGTGAAGGACGCCGGCGAGGGCGTGCTCGTCACGGGGTTCCTGGGCGGCAACTCGAACGGCACGACCGGCGACTTCTCGCTCGGCGTGCGCGGCTTCCGAATCTCGGGCGGCGAGGTGAAGGAGCCGGTGGGCGAGATGAACGTGTCCGGCAACCAGCTCGAGCTCTGGAAGCGGCTCGCCGCGGTGGGCAACGACCCGTACGCCTACTCGTCGATGCGCACGCCGACGCTGGTCTTCGAGGGCGTGCAGCTCGCGGGGAGCTAACGCTCGCTGTACCCGAGCACCACGAGCAGGCACGTCCCGTCGGCGATGACGTTCAGGCCGGCCTTCTCCGCCCGGGCGACCGCCGCGGGGCTCTCGGCGCCGGGCTGCATCCAGAGGTGCCGGATGCCCTTCGCGATCGCCGCGTCGACGACCTGCTCGGTCACCTCCGGCGGCGTCACGATGGAGAGCGCCTTCACGTCGTCCGGCAGGGCCTGCACCGACGCCACCGCCGGCAGCCCCTCGACGACGCCGCCCCTCGGGTTGAGCGGGTGCACCTTGCGGCCGTGCTGCTGGTAGCAGCGCAGCACCTTGTTGCCGTACTTCGCGCGGTCGGTCGAAGCGCCGGCGACGGCGAACGCGGGGGAGGAGAGGAAGCGCTCGACGGGATCCTGCATGGTGCTCCTTGAAGAGCCTGCGAGGGACGCCGGGGATTCTACCCGGCCCGGGAGGGCTCAGCCGCGCGGCGGCGGCTCCGGCAGGAGGGAGCCGTTCGGGAGCATCCGGTCGTCGGGGCGGATCCCGGACCGCGCGAGCTTGAGCCGCTCGCAGCGCTCGAAGCCCGACTCGCAGTACATCGCCTTCCAGACGGCGAGCGACGCCTCCGTCCGGAAGAGCTTCATCATCGGGCACGCCTGGGTCTTCTCGCAGACCATTCCACCGTGCAGGCTCCGCCCTCGCGGACCCAGCGTAAATCCCGCGAGGAGGTGTCAGGCGGCACCCGACGGCCCATGGGCGGAGGCGGCGCCGGGCGGGCCTGCGGCAGACCCGAGGGCCGTGCCCACAAGTTGCCCGGATCCTTCGCGATCCCTACTTCTTGGGCTTCCCCGCCGGGGGATGCGGCCCCGTCGCGACCAGCAACTTCAGCACGGGCCCGTGGCTCGGGCCCGGCTGCCGCGCGAGCCAGCGGCTCGCCTCGGCGCACGCGCGCGCGGCGGCGACCGCGTGGAGCCGGACCTCCTGGCCGACGCCGAGCGCCTCCGCGACGGCCGCGGTCACCTCGCCGGCGATCGTCCACTCGATCTCGTGCTCGGCGCTCGCGCCCTCCCGCGGGCAGCGCAGGACCCCCGAGACGCGCTCCCAGACCACCGACGGCTCGCGCTCGTCCATGAGCGTCGTGCCGACCGCGCGCACGAACGGCTCGATGAGCTCGTCGAGGGTCCCCGGGAACATGCCGGGCCGCGCCTGCCGCCGCGCGGACCGCCACAGGCGCACGGCGTCCCCGGCGTGCTGCTCGAGCATCGCGCCGGCCTCGGCGGCGGTGGCCTTCACGGCGCCTCCCCGCCCGCGGGCGCGCCGGCGAGCCCGGCGAGGTCGAGGGCCCACGCGAGGGCCGCCTCGGCCTCGCGCTGCAGCCCCGCGAGATCCTCGGTGAAGAGGTGCGTCGCGCCGCGCACGATCGAGACGCGCCGCGGGCCGGCCGAGCCCTCGAGCGCCGCCTCGACGTCGGCGGGCGAGCCGTACTCGTCGCGCTCCGCCTGCACGAGCGCGAGGGGCTGCGGCGCGCGGCGGACGGCCTCGACGTCGCGGGTGAGATCCGGATCGGGCGAGCGGAGCGCGAGCCCCGCGATCACGAGCGCGCGCACGCCCGGGTCCTCGCCGCCGGCGATGGACGCCATCCAGGCGCCGAACGAGAAGCCGAGCGCGAGCCGCGGCAGCTCCGGGCGCTCGAGCGCGAGCCACGCGAGCGCGGCGCGGGCGTCGTCGGCCTCGCCGCGGGCGCGGTCGTAGGTGCCGCCGCTCCGGCCCACGCCGCGGTAGTTGAACCGGAGCGCGAGGCCGCCCGCCGCGCGCACCGCCTTCGCGAGCCGGTAGGTCGCGTGGTTGTGCATCGTGCCGCCGAAGCGCGGGTGCGGGTGGCACACGAGCGCCGCGAAGCGCGCGTCCGGCGCGTCGTCGAGCAGGGCCTCGAGGCGGCCCGCGGGTCCGTGGAGATCGAGCTGCACCGTATCCGCCGCTCGTCCTGAGCGTAGGCCTGCCGCAGGCAGGCCGGAGTCGAAGGACCCGCCCAGGCGGGGACCCGGGTTTATAGCAGATCGACCCCCGCGTTCCGGGTTAGCTTTCGGGCCGATGGAGGCCTCCTACCCGCTCGCACTCGCGCTCGCCGCGGGCGCCCTCGCGTTGCTGTCGGTACGCGCGCTCGCCGCGGCGCTCGAGGCGGCGCTGGTCGCGGTGGGGCTGCCGAGGGCGCAGGCGCTCGGGGAGGAGGCCGGCGCCCCGCCGAGCGCCCGGGCGCTCGCCCGCCTGTTCGACGACCCGGAGTCCACCTCCTTCGGCCTGCGCGCGTCCGTGACGCTCGCGACCGTCTTCGCCGGCTTCCTCGCCGGCGCGGCCGGGGCGCTCGTGAACCCGGGCGCCGCGGAGGGGGTCCGCTTCGCCTGGGGCGCCGCCACCGCGCTCGCCGCGGCGCTCGTCTCCATGCCGATGGCCGCCGCGGGGCGCGCGCTCGGCGCCGCGAGCCCGGAGCCGGTGGCGCTCGCCTTCGCCCGGCCGTTCGCGGCGGCCCGCACGCTGCTCCGCCCGCTCGCCGCCGCGGTGCGCGTCGCCTCCGGCGGCGGCCGCTTCTCGCTCCCGCGCCCGCCGCTCGAGGAGATGGAGCGCGCGCTCGCCGAGTGGGCGAAGACCCAGGGCGCCTCCGGCCAGGCGACGACCGAGCTCATCCACAACGTCTTCGAGTTCCGCGAGAAGATCGCGCGCGACGTGATGGTGCCGCGCACCGACGTCGTCGCGGTCGAGATCGACACGAAGCCCGACGAGATCCTCCGGCTGCTCTCGGAGGAGGGCCACTCGCGCATGCCGGTCTACCGCGAGAGCCTCGACCAGGTGCTCGGGGTCCTCCACGCGCGCGACCTCGTGCCGATGCTGCAGCACCCGGAGCTCATCGTGCTCCGGGACCTGTTGCGGCCGCCGTACTTCGTGCCCTGGTCGAAGCCGGTGGACGCGCTCCTGCGCGAGATGCAGCGCCGCAAGCTCCACATGGCGTTCGTCGTGGACGAGCACGGCGGCATCATGGGCATCTGCACGCTCGAGGACGTGCTCGAGCAGATCGTGGGCGCCCTCGGCGACGAGTTCACCGAGGAGGACGGCCGCCCCGTGGAGGCGCACGCCGACGGGACGTTCAGCGTCCAGGGGCAGGCCTCCATCCGCGAGTTCAACGAGGCCGCGAAGGCGGACCTGCCCGAGGACGAGGGTATCGAGACCGTGGGCGGCTTCGTGAACCAGGTCGCCGGCGTCATCCCGGCGAAGGGCGAGCGGGTCCACTGGCACGGCTGGGCCTTCACGGTCGTCGACGCGGACCCGCGCAAGGTGACCCGCCTCCGGGTCGCGCGGGTGAAGCGTTCCTGAGCGCCTTTCCGGCGGTTTCGGGGTAGAACACGGGTCCCCCACGGGAGACACCCACCGATGAACGAGCGCAACGGCGTCCGCAAGGGCCAGCAGGTCCGCGACCTCGACGGCAAGGACCTCGGCAAGGTCACGAGGCTGCACGCCTGGGGCTTCGAGACCGTGAAGGGCCTGCCGGTCCTCATCCGCGACGAGTACGTGTTCCGCTACGAGGAGGTCCGCCCGGGCCCCGGCGGCACGCTCGTCGTCGCGAAGGGTGCGAACGACATCTACGCGCTCGCCGAGGGCAAGCTCCCGCCGTCGTGGAACGCGGTCGCGCCGGAGGGGTTCCCCTCGGTCGCGACGCCGTTCGAGGCCGCCCGGCTCGAGCGCCGCGGCGCGAAGGGCCGCGAGTGACCACCGCCGTCCAGCCGCCGCGCGGCTACCGCTGGCTCGTGCTGCTCGCCTGCAGCGCGGCCATGTTCGGCAACTACTACGTCTTCGACGCCCTCTACCCGGTCACCGACTTCCTGCAGCACGAGCTCGGGTTCACCGACCAGCAGATCGGCCTCCTCGACACGGCCTACAACGTCGCGGCGCTCCTCACCCTGGTCGGCGGCGGCATCCTCATCGACCGGCTCGGCACCGCGAAGTCCTCGGTGCTCTTCGGCCTCGTGGGCGCCGCCGGCACCGCGCTCATCGCGTTCCTGCCCGGGCTCGTGCCGGGCGCGCCCGCGCTCGCGATGATGGTCGGGCGCTTCGTGCTCGGCGTCGGCTCGGAGCTCTTCATCGTCGCGGCGACCACGGTCGTCGGGCGCTGGTTCAAGGGGAAGGAGATCTCCTTCGCCCTCGCCATCCAGCTCCTCATCGCGCGCTTCGGCTCGCTCGTCGCCGACAAGTCGCCGGGCCTCGCGAAGGGGCTCTTCACCGGCTGGCAGCCGCCGCTCGCGCTCGCCGCCGGCGTCGGCCTCTCCTGGGCGGTGCTCGCGGTGGTCTACGCGCTCCTCGAGGCGCACGCCGGGCGCGCGTACGGCGTGAAGCAGTCGATCGTCACCGACAAGCTCGACCTCTCCAGCCTCGTGAAGTTCCAGCGGTCGTACTGGTGGGTGGTCGGGCTCTGCGTCGCGTTCTACTCGACCATCTTCCCGTTCCGCACCTTCGCGAACCTCTACTTCATCCAGGCGCACGGCCTCACGAACGAGGCCGCCGGCAACCTGAAGTCGGTCCTGCCGATGCTGTCGATGATCGGCATGCCGCTCTTCGGCCTCCTCGCCGACCGCATCGGGAAGCGCGCGCTCCTCATGGCGGCGGGGTCGTTCCTCCTCGTGCCGCCGTTCCTGCTCATGCCGTACTGGCACACCGGGGTGGTCCTGCCCGAGCTCGCGCTGCCGGGCCTCGGTGTGCTCGTCTCGGCCGGCACGCCGCTCGAGCTCGTGCTCTCGATGGGCTCGATGGGGCTCGCCTTCGCGCTCGTCCCCGCCGTGCTCTGGCCGAGCGTGACCTACCTCGTCGCCGAGGAGCGGCTCGGCTCCGCCTACGCGCTCATGACGTTCTGCCAGCAGATCGGCTGGGCGGGCATGAGCTGGGGCCTCGGCCTCGCGAACGACGCGTTCCACGCGAGCCCGGAGCACCCGCAGGGCTGGCTCGTGTCGCTGTGGGCGCTCGCCCTGCTCTCGACCGCGGGGTTCGTGTTCTCGTACCTGCTCTGGCGCGAGGAGCGCGGCGAGCACGGGCACGGCCTCGACCTCGTGAAGCCGAAGGGCGCGTAGCGCCGCGGAGGGGCCGCGGCGCGCCGCTACCCGGCCGCCGCGACGGGGTCGCGGGCGATCCGGAGCGGCAGCGCGCCCTCCTCGGCCGGCACCGACGGCAGGGTGACGCGCGCGAGCGTCCGCGCGCCGTCGCGCTCGGTGTGCACCGCGCCGCCGTGGGCGATGACGATGGCCTCCGCGACCGCGAACGCGGCCTTGGCGGGCAGCCCCGGCAGCGCCACCTGGCGAGACGGCGCGGTCCCCTCCGTCGTGACGACGAGCTCCATGAGCGCGAGGCCGAGCTCGTCCCGGCGGGTCGAGAGCCGCACCCACGTGCCCGCGGCGGCCCCGTGGGCCTGCAGCGCGACGGTGGCGAGGAGGTCGAGGGCGCGGGCGAGCTGCCCGTCGTGGCCGGCGACCCACAGGTCGCCCTCGGTCGTGAGCTCGAACATGGCCCGGTGGCCCATGCGCTCGCGCATCCGCGCCACGGCCTGCTCGCCGATCCGCCCGAGCGGCGCGCTGCGCGCGTCGCGGGACCGGGCGAGGTCGTCGAGCTCGGCGGCGAGCGCGCGCCGCTCGGCCGGCCCGGGCGAGGCGTCGAGCGCGGTGACGAGCCGGCGGGTGAGCGTGGCGAGGAGCTTCAGGTCGCCGTCGACGCCGGCGCGGTCCTCCTCGCCGCGGCGGGCGAGCTCGCGGGCGCGGCGGGCGAGGGCGAGCTCGACGGCGGCGCGGAGCTGGCGGTCGTCGAAGGGGCGCACGAGGACCCCGGCAGGGTCGACGCGGCCGAGGCGGCGCAGGGTGGCGAGGTCGGAGGCGCCGCTCACGAACAGCGTCGGCACCTCGAAGCGGCGCGCGAGCTCGGCGGCGAGCTCGATGTGGTCGCCGCCGCTGCGGGAGCGGAGATCGACGACGGCGAGGTCGGGGCAGGTGCGCGCGACGCGCTCGTACGCCTCGAACGCGGAGATCGCCGTGCCCGCGAGCTCGTGGCCCGCCGCGCGCAGCGAGAGCGCGAGCGGCTCCGCCTTGTGGTCCTCACCCTCGACGATGAAGATGCGCGCCATGCGAGTTTCCCCGAGGGTCAGGAGCACAGACACGTACTGCCGCGTTCCGGTCCCACCCAACCCACGGTGAATCTTGATCCAGGACAGCACCGCGCGGGCATCCCGGGACAAGGTGACGCGGAAAGGTCGGAACGTCACCCACGGTGACGCCGGGGTGGGCAGGCGTCGCACCGGACCCTCGGTCGAGCGCGGTGGGCCCCCGGGCCCCCCCGGACGGCGGAGCCGACGCCCCGGCGAAGCCCCGCGATGTCGCGCGATTACTTGCGCTCGTGATCCCCCGGGTCTAGGCTGGACCATCGCCGCAAGATCCTGTGATCAGGACGGGATCCGTTTCCGGGCGGGCGGGATGGGCGGGTATGGACGGGGTGGACGGTCAGAGGGCGGCCGCGGTCGATCCGGAGGGGCTCCTCAGGAGCGCGCTCGAGAAGATCGTCTTCTTCGAGTGCAGGGTCTCGCAGCTCGAGTCCGAGGCGCAGGCGGCGCGGACCACCGCGGAGCGCGCGCGGGGTGACGCCGCCCAGGCGCGCAGGCGGGAGGTCGAGCTCGAGCAGGCGCTGGCGGTCGAGCGCGGCGCGCGGGCCGAGGCCGAGAACCGCGCCGGTGAGCTCTCCGAGCGCGTGCGCCTCCTCGAGGCCGAGCGCGAGCGGCTGCTCGCCGGCCTCGTCGACCGCGCGCGCGTCGCCGGGGCGAAGGCCTCCGACGGCACGCCCGGTCCCGAGGAGGAGGGGGCCGACCTCGCCGGCTTCATCGCCGAGCTGCGCAGCGAGATCGAGGAGCTGCGCGCCTGGAAGCAGGCGCACGAGGGCGGGGCCGCGCCGGCCGCCCCTCGCCTCCGGCCCGCTGCGCGGGCCTACGCTCGGGGCGAACGGGCCGAGACGGATGACGTCCAGGCGGTCGCGGCGCAGTTCGCCTCCGAGGGCCGGGTGGGCATCTCCGGCAAGGACGCCGAGGCGCTGCGCGGCCAGCTCGCGACCCACGCCGACCGGGCGCTCTACGAGCGCTCCATGGACGACCTCTCCGCCGCCGACCCCGGCCGGCGCCTGCGCGCGGTGCGCGCGCTCGAGGCGCTCGGGGCGAAGGCCGCGGCGCCGCTCCTCGCCGCGTCGCTCGGCCGCGAGGCCGAGGCCGACGTGAAGGCGGCCATCCTGGGCGCGCTCGGCCGCCTCGGCGATCCCGTCGCCGCCGATCTCGCCGCCCGCGCGCTCGAGGACGCCCGGCCCGCCGTGCGGGTCGCCGCGCTCGAGGCGCTCGCCGCCGTGCAGAAGAACGGCGCCGAGGGCCGGCTCTCCGCCGCGCTCCGCGACCCGAGCCCGCTCGTCCGCCGCCGCGCCGCGCTGCTCCTCGGGTTCGCCCACGGCGGGCGCGCCGAGGAGGCGCTCGCGGTCGCGCTCTCCGACGAGGACCGCGGCGTCGCCCGCGCCGCCGCCGCCGCGCTCTCCGGCCGGCCCACCGCCTCCGCGCAGGCCGCGCTCGTCCGCGGCCTCGACCACGCCGACGCCTCGGTGCGCAAGGCCGTCGCCGCCGCGCTCGGCCGCCTCGCCGGCGAGGCCCCGGCGGTGGAGGGCCCCGGCGCCGTCCGCCGCGCCGCGAGCCGCCGCATCGCCGAGAAGCTCGCCACGATGGGCGCCGACGAGATCCGCTCCGCGGTGCTCGACGGGGCGCCGGCCGCGCCGGCCGTTCTTCGACAGGCTCAGAACGACCGGGTCCAGGCTCCGGCTGCCGAGGTGCGCAAGCACGAGATCTCGTTCCGTGCGGCCGAGGTCACCATCAGGCCGGCCGTGATCTCCGCCACCGGCCACGCCGCGCGTTCCTCCGTTGCCGTGATGCTGGAGACCGCTCACCCCGAGCGTGCTTCGACTTCGGCCCCTGCTGCTTCGCAGCAGGGAGCCTACGCTCAGCATGAGCGGACGGAGTCGAGGGGCGACTCGGCCCTCTCGCTCCTCTCCGAGCTCCGCGGCGCCCTGCGGGGCCGCACCGAGCCCGAGCTCGTCGAGGTGCTGGGCCAGAGCCCGGCGAAGGTCGCCGCGCTCACCGAGCGGCTCTCCACGGCGGGCGCCATCGTCCGCCGCGGCTCACGCTGGTTCCCCGCCTAGAGGTCGTCATGGAGAACGTCCGCTACACCGCGAAGCGCCTCGCCGAGATCCTCAGCGCGACCGTGAAGCAGGTCGAGGGGGCCATCGGCAAGAAGGACGCCTACGCGCCCGACGACCTGCTCCGCGCCCGCGCCGCGCTGAAGCGCCCGCCGCAGCCCATCGCGCCGCGCGTCCAGCTCTTCCTCAACTTCAAGGGCGGCACCGGCAAGACCAGCCTCTCCACCTCCTACGCCTTCCGCCTCGCGGAGCGCGGCTACCGGGTCCTCCTCATCGACCTCGACAGCCAGGGCCACGCCACGAAGTGCGTGGGCCAGGAGGGCGGCACCTTCAAGGAGACGCTCTTCGACGTCATCGTCCGCAAGAAGTCGCTCGACTCGGTCACCGTGCCGACCGGCATGCCCGGCCTCAGCCTCGTGCCGGCGAACCTGCAGATGAGCACCATCGACCTCGCGCTCATGCCGCTCTCCGGCCGCGAGTTCAAGCTCCGGAACGCGCTCCAGGGCTACACCGCGAAGTACGACTTCGTGATCATGGACGCGCCGCCGTCGTTCGGGCTCCTCAACCTGAACGCGCTCATGGCGGCCGACGACCTCATCGTCCCGGTGCTCGCCGACTTCCTCTCCTACGACGGCCTCCGGCTCCTCTTCGAGACCATCCAGGGGCTCGAGGAGGACCTCTCGCACCAGCTCGAGAACATCTTCATCGTCGTGAACGCCTACAACCAGACCTTCAAGATCGCGCGCGAGGCGCTCGACGCCCTGAAGACCCACTACGCCGACTACCTCCTCGAGAGCGTGGTCCGGCAGTGCACGAAGTTCGCCCAGGCCTCCTCCGAGGGCTGCCCGATCTTCGGGTACGAGCCCGACTCGAAGGGCGCGAACGACATCGAGCTCATGCAGCTCGAGGTCCTGGAGCGGGTCCGCGCGGCGGCGAAGCGCGGCGCCGCGGGAGCGTAGCCGATGCGCAAGGCCTTCGACGCGAACGTCCCGAAGCTGAAGCCCCGCCTCAAGGGCGCGGTGGAGACGCAGGCAGCTGCCCCCGTTGCCGAACCGGTGCAGGCAGAACTGCCGGCTGCGGACCTGAACCCTGAACCGTTCGCCCCGAGCCCTTCGACAGGCTCAGGGCAGGCGGAGACGAGGGGCGCCCTCGAACTCGAGCAGCCCGCCTCCAGGATCACCGCGCGCCTCCCCGTCGCGGACGCGGAGCCCACCGACGTCCAGTCCCGCCGGGACAGGCTCGCGAAGATCAAGCGCAAGGTCGCCGAGGCCGCGAAGCCGAAGGCCCGCATGGCGCCGGCCCCGGCCGACCCGGCCCGCGCGGCCGAGAGCGTGCTCGGGCTCGTGAAGGACCTCGAGAAGGAGCTCGTCACGGCCCGCGAGCGCGAGGATGCGCTGCGCGCCGACCTCGAGGCCGTCCGCGGCGACCTCGCCCGCTTCGCCGCCGAGGGGCGCGCGACCGGCGAGAAGCTCCAGGCCGCCGAGCTCGAGGTGACCGAGAAGCGCCAGGTGCTCGAGGAGCTGCTGGGCGAGATGGGCGCCCTCGAGGAGGAGCGCGACGAGGCCGTCCGCCGCGCGCAGGCCCTCTCGGCGCTCGACGAGGAGCGCGCGAAGCTGCTCGAGGACGTGACCCGCCGGGCCGACGACGAGGCGCGCGCCCGCGCCGAGCGCGAGGCCGAGGTGGAGAAGCTCTCCGAGGAGCTCCGCCTCGGGGCCACCGAGGCCGCCCGCCTGCGCGCCGCCATCGGCGAGCTCGCCCGCGAGCGCGACCAGCTCGCGAGCGACCTCGACCGCGCGAAGCGGGAGCGCGACGACCTCGCCGCCGCGAAGGGCGCGCTCGAGCAGGTCCACGCCGCGCTCGCCCAGGCGCGCGCGCGGCTCGGCTGAGCTCTACTGCGTCAGGTGCACGTTCGCGGCGCCGCCGGTCACGGTGAGCGCCGCGCCGGCGCCCGTGGAGGGCAGCGTCGCGGAGAACGTCGCGACGAGCCGGTCGGGCGCGAGCGTCGTGACGGAGAGGGTCCCCACGTCCGCGCCGGTGCCGCCCCACCAGGACTCCGCGCCGGTCGTCCGGTTCACCTGCAGGTTCACCTGCGAGGGGATCCCGTAGCTCGCGCCGGCCGCGAGGGCGACCTTCGGCGAGAGCACGAGGGTGTACGCGGTGTTGCCCGCCGCGAGCGCGAGGGTGCCCGCCGCCGGGCTCGTGCCGACGATGGTCGCGGCGTTCCAGGGCGCGCCCCCGAGCGTCGCGACGACCGTGCTCCCCACGCCGGTGGGGAGCGGCGGGAGCCCGCCGGCGTCGGTGACGTCGAACGTGCCGGACGTGACCTGGAGCGTGGCCGTCGCCGGCGTGGTCTCGGCGGTGAAGTGGAACGTGCCCGCGAGGTGCGTGGCGGTCCGCTCGGTGATCGTCACGAAGCCCGACGCGCCGTCGAGCGGGGTGAGGTACGTCTTCGACGCGAGGATCACCGCCCCGGTGCCGCCGGGCGTCGAGGCGAAGTTCACGCCGAGCGGCTGCGTCGCGGGCCCGGGCATGAAGCCGAGGTTGAGCGCGATCGAGGCCCCGTCGGAGAGGCGCGTGCCGGAGATGAGGAGGGTGCCGTCGCGGGAGGGCGTGCTCGAGCCGAAGACGCCGACCGTGAGCGCGTCCGCGGCCCAGGCCTGTCCCGCGATGGTCGCCGTCAGCACGTTCCCGCCGTTCTGACCGCCCGGCCCCGGCCCTCCGCCGCCCCCGCCGCCTCCGCAGGCGGTGGCGACGAGCGGGGCGATGACGAGGACGGCGAGGTGGAGAGCGCGCATGCACCGACCTTACGCAGCGTGCGGGTCCCGCCTCCAGCGCGCCCTCCGGGAGGGGCCCCGCCCCCGCCGGGCTCCGTCGGGGTCACGCTCCCGCGCGCCCGCCGCGGGTAGGCTCCGCGCCTCCCCGGGAGACGACCGATGGCGAACACGAAGACCTTCGACCCGAACCAGCCCGCGCGGCCGGACACGCTCTTCATGGTCGTCGAGCGCTACCGCGCCGGGAACCCCGACGCCGTCGGCGCGCGCTTCCGCGCGAAGGGCCGGCTCATGCCGGAGAACGTGCGCTACGTCGCGAGCTGGCTCGCGCCGGCGGGGGACGTCTGCTGGCAGCTCATGGAGGCGCCGGATCGTGGCGCCCTCGAGCCATGGCTGCGCGCCTGGGAGGACCTCGTGGCGTTCGAGGTCTCCCCGGTGCTGCCGTCGGCCGCGTTCTGGGCGCGGCGGGCGTGATCACTCCACGATGACGAACTCGACGCGCCGGTTCCGCGCGCGGCCCTCGACCGTGTCGTTCGTGGCGATCGGCCGCTTCTGACCGAAGCCCTGCGGCGCGAGCCGCGCGGCGTCGATGCCCTCCTGGACGAGCCGGTCGCGGACCTTCGCGGCGCGGCGGTTCGAGAGGTCGAGGTTCTTCGCCGCGGTGCCCTGCGTGTCGGTGTGGCCCTCGACGCGCACCTTCGCGATCTCGGGGTGCTCGGCGAGGATCCTCGCCACCTGCCGGAGGAGCTCCGCCGACTCGTCGAGGATGATGTCCTTGTTGGTCGCGAAGTGGACCTGCTCGAGGATGACGATCTTCTTCCCCTCGAGGCGGGCCTTCACCTCGGGCGCCGGGGCCGGCTCGGGGGCGGGCGGCGGGGCGGGCGGGGCCGCCGGGGCGGGCTCCGCCCGGGCGACCGCGACGGGCTCGGGGTTCGGGGCTGGCGCGGGGGCCGGCGGGCCGGCGCCACGGCCGGCGCCGCGGGGGGCGCCGCGGCGAGGGCGGGCGCGGCCGCGCGCTCCGGGAGGAAGGAGGCCGCGAGCAGCACGCGCCAGTCCGGCGCGCCGTAGCCGTCGGTGAGCCCGGCGCCGGCGCCGGCCGTGAGCACGAGGCCGCGCGGGGCGAGGAAGCGCGCCGCGAGGATCGCCTCGGCGGGCCAGGCGGCGGCGCCGCCCGAGAGGCTGCCCTCGGCGGTGACCGAGGCGAGCGCGGCGAACCGGCGGGTGACCCGCCACTCGCCGGCGAGCCCCAGGACGAGCGCGTCGGAGACCTTCACGTCCACGATCGACTGGTTCTTCCGGACGAGGACGCCCGCGTTCGCGAGCACCCGCACCGGCCCGAGGCCGGCCTCGGCGATGGCGGTCGGCGTCGCGGTGAGGCCGGTCTGGCTCCGGAAGCCGCCGCTGCCGGTGGGGAGGGTGACGGGCAGCGACGCCGCGACCGCGAGCCCGCCGAGCTCGAGGAGCCGCACCTTCGGCGTCACCCGGAGGTCGGAGAGCCCGGCGCCCGTGGCGCCGGGCAGCGCGTCGAAGGCGGAGGTCTTGCCGGCCGCCTGCGAGAGCACGACCGGGAGCACCGCCGCGACCTCGAGCCGGTCGAGGAGGCCCACCGACGCGCCCACGTCGAGCACGCTCTGTGAGGACACGAGCGGCACCTGGAAGCTCGTCGCGCCCTTCGCCACGAGCTTCAGCGGGTGATCGGCGTAGTTGAGCCAGAGCCCGCCGTTCACCTCGAGGTGCTCCGGCACCTCGGCGGACTCCACCGCGAGGACGTCCCGCGCGCCGAGCCGGGGCTGGAACCGGTCGGCCACGAACCCGGAGTCGAGCGTCTGCGCCGCGGCGCCGCCGCCCGCGAGGAGCGCGACGGCGACGACGCCGGCCCGGGCCGCCGCGCGGCGGCGGCGGAGCGCGAGGAGGAGCACCGCGGCGAGGCCCAGCGGGGCGACGTCGCCCGCGCCGGTCGAGCCGCAGCCGCCCGCGCCGCGCACCTGGAAGACCGAGAGGTCCCCCTTCACCTGGCACGCGCCCGCGAGGCAGTACTGGCCGGACGGGCAGTCGCCGTCGACCCTGCAGCCCGGGGCGGCGGTCGCGGTGCACGTGCCGGCGTGGCCGGTCACGTTGCACGCCTCGGCCGCGCCGGCGCAGGCAACGTCGCAGCAGACGCCGTCGACGCAGAAGCCCGAGGTGCACGCGCCGGTGGTGCCGCAGGCCTCCCCGTCCGGCCTCTGCGGCGCGCACACGCCCGCCGAGCAGAAGTGACCGGAGGTGCAGTCGGCGTCCACCGCGCAGGTGCCGGCGCAGGCCGTCGCGCCGCACAGGTACGGCTCGCAGACGCGGGTCTGGGCGGACGGGCAGTGGCCGGCGCCGTCGCAGGTGGCCGCGAGGGTGGCGACGCCCGCGGCGCACGAGCCGGCCCGGCAGGTCACCGCGGCGCCGGGGAAGGCACAGGCGGTGCGGCTCGACCCATCGCAGGCGCCGTCGCAGGCGGTGCCGTCGCCGGCGCACGCGGCGCGCGCGCCGTGCGGGCCGCCGGTCACCGCGGTGCAGGCGCCGTGGTGGCCCACGACGTCGCACGCCTCGCACTGGCCGGTGCAGGCGGTGTCGCAGCAGACGCCGTCGACGCACTGGCCGCTCGCGCACTGGGCCGCGCCGGAGCAGCCGCCGCCCTGGGCGACCTTCGGCGTGCACACGCCCGCCGAGCAGTAGTTCCCGGCAGCGCAGTCGGCGTCCAGCGCGCAGTTGCCGGCGCAGGCGGTCGCCCCGCACGCGTACGGCGCGCAGGGCTGGGTCTGGGCGGCAGGGCAGTGGCCCGCGCCGTCGCACGCCGCCGCGAGCGTGGCCGTGCCGGCCGCGCAGGAGGCGCCGCGGCAGCCGGTGGTCGGGTAGGCGCAGGCCGTGGCCGAGCCGCCGTCGCAGGCGCCGCCGCAGGCGGAGCCGTCGGTGGCGCAGGCCGGGCGGGCGCCGTGGGGCGCGCCGACGACGGTGGTGCAGGCGCCGGCGTGGCCCGCGACGTCGCAGGCCTGGCACTGACCGCCGCAGGCCTGGTCGCAGCAGACGCCGTCGACGCAGAACCCGCTCGCGCACTGGCCGGACGCGCCGCAGGCGCTCCCGGGGGTGAGCTTCGGCGCGCAGACGCCGGCCGCGCAGTAGCTCCCCGTGGCGCAGTCGGAGTCCACGCTGCAGTTGCCGGCGCAGGCGCCCGCGCTGCAGGTGTACGGCGCGCACGCCTGCGTCTGCGCGGCGGGGCAGTGGCCCGCGCCGTCGCAGGAGGCGGCGAGCGTCGCCGTGCCGCCGGTGCAGGAGGCCGTGCGGCAGGACGAGGTCGGGTAGGCGCAGTTCGTCCGGTCGGCGCCGTCGCAGGCGCCACCGCAGGCGGAGCCGTCGGTCGCGCAGGCCGCGCGGGCGCCGTGCGGCACGCCCGTGGCCGGGGAGCACGTGCCGGCGTGGCCCGCGACGTCGCACGCCTCGCACTGGCCGGTGCAGGCGGTGTCGCAGCAGACGCCGTCGACGCAGTGGCCCGAGCCGCAGTCGCTCGCCTGCGTGCAGGCCGTGCCGGGGGCCCTCGTGAAGGTCGCCGCGAGCGTCCTCGGCGCGACGACGTGCGTGAGGGTGATGTGGCCGCCCGAGAGGCGCGACCGCGCGTCGGCGCCGTCGTCGGTGAGGGTCTCGACCTCGTAGCCCGCGTCCGGCGTCACGGTGCAGTCGGCGTCGCCGCCGTAGGGCACGGTGCCCGGGCAGGAGGCCGCGCCGTGCGGACCGGCCGAGGCGGTGATGGGCACGTCGATGGGCTTGAACGTCACCGCGATCACGTGCGTCGCCTGGACGTTCGAGAAGGTGTAGCCGGAGACCTTCCCGGCGGAGACGCCGTCCACGAGCACGTCCAGCACCTCCCACCCCGTGTCGGGCGTGATCGCGTACGCCTGCGTCGCGCCGTAGCTCACCGTGGTGACCCCGGATGGCGAGATGGCGCCGTGCGCCCCGGCGGAGGCGTCGATCGTGAAGGTGTCGATCGCGAAGGTGACGGCGATGGTGTGGGCCGCCGTCACGTTCGAGAAGGTGTAGCTCGAGGCGGCCGCGGCGGCGGCCCCGTCCACGGTGAGCGTGGCGAGGTGGTAGCCGGCGCTCGGCGTGATCGTGTACGTCTGCGAGCCGCCGTGGTTCACCGAGGTGGAGCCCGACGGGGAGATGCTGCCGTTCGCGCCGGCCGACGAGGCGATGGTGTAGGTGTCGATGGCGAAGGTGGCGCTGACGGTGTGGCCGGCGGTCACGGAGACGAACTGCCACGAGGTCTGCGGGCCGACCGATCCGCCGTCCACGAGGACGTCGACCACGTGGTAGCCGGGCGAGGGCGTGATGGAGCAGGTGGGCGAGCTGCCGTAGTCCACGGGCGAGGGACAGGAGACCGTGCCGCCCGCGCCTGCCGAGCCGGTGATCACGAACGTCTGGAGCGCGAAGCTCGCCGAGATGGTGTGGCCCGCCGTCACGTTCGAGAACGTGTGGCCCGTGGCCGCGCCGATCGATCCGCCGTCGACGAGCACGTCCGCGACGTCGTAGCCGGTGGACGGGGTGATCGTGTAGGCCTGCGACCCGCCGTGGCTCACCGAGGTCGCGCCCGAGGGCGAGATCGAGCCGCCGGTCCCGGCCGACGCGGTGATGGTGTAGGTGTCGATCGCGAACGTGGCCGCGAAGGTGTGGTTCGCCGCGACCGCGGTGAAGGTGTACGTCGCGGCGGCGGCGGTGGCGACCGAGTCCACGGTGAGGCCGGCGACGTGGTGGTGCGCGTCGGGCGTCATGGTGAAGGTCTGGTCCGCGCCGGGCGCGACCGGCACGCTGCCGGACGGCGAGACCGTTCCGTTCGCGCCGGCCGAGGCGGTGATGGTGTACCCCGCGGAGCAGGCGCCGTTCCCGGCGCAGTACGGCGTCGCGGCGTCCTTCGCCGCGCACTGCGCGTTCGAGGCGCAGGCGGCGCAGGTCTGGGTCGCCTGCGAGCAGATGGGCGTGGTGCCGGTGCCGCACTGCGCGTCGGTCTGGCAGCCCACGCACGCGCCGGTGCCGGAATCGCAGTAGGGCCTCGAGGCGTCGATGCCGAGGCACTGGGCGTCGGAGCCGCAGGCCTCGCAGGCGTGGGTCGTGGTGTTGCAGTAGGGGGCGGCGCCGCCGCACTGGCTCGAGAGCGTGCACTGGTTCGCGAGGAGGAAGTCGGCCGTGCCGGGTGCGTTCGGCGTGGACGCCGAGACGGTGTAGCTCCCCGAGGTGCCATTCGCCGTCGCCGTGACCGCCGCGATGCCCGAGGCGTTGGTGGTGGCGGTGCGGCAGCCGCTCGAGGCGGGCGAGCAGGCGCTGCCGCCCGAGAAGGTGACCGAGGCGCCGCTCGCCGGCGCGCGGTACGTCACGACGGCGCCGGACACGGCCGCGCCGGAGGCGTCGAGGACGAGGGTCTGCAGCGTCGTCGCGAAGCCGGTGCTCACGGTGGCGGTCTGCGGGCTGCCCGCGTTCACCTGGATGGTCTGGCCGCCGTCGTTCGTGAGGCTGTAGACGGCGGGCGTCGCGACGCCCGCGGTGGTGGCGTTGACGACGTAGGCGCCGCCGGTGGCGTTCGCGGTGGCGGTGATGCTCGCGAGGCCGGAGGCGTCGGTCGCGCCGGAGGCGGCCGAGAGCGTCGCGGTCGCGCCGCTGCCCGCGGCCACCGCGGCCCAGTTGACCGTCACGTTCGGGAGCGAGTTGCCGGAGGCGTCGGCGACCGTCGCGACGAGCGGCGCGCCGAAGGCGCTGCTCGTGGGAGCGGTCTGGGGCGTGCCGGACACGACGAAGATGGCCGCCGGGCCGGTGGTGACGTTCTGGAGGTGGAAGGCCACGGGCGCCGGGGCGCCGGAGAACGTCGCGGACACCGTGTAGCTGCCGGTCGTCGCGTTCGCCTTCGCGGTCGCGTAGACGAGGCCCGCGGCGTCGGAGGCGATCGAGGCGGTGGCGCCGAAGGAGCCACCCGTCGAGAGCGTGGCGGACGCGCCGGACCCCGGCGCGGTGAAGGTCACGGACTGGCCAGGCACGACGTTGCCCGCGGCGTCCTTCACGATCGCGATGAGCTGCGAGGAGAAGGTCGCGCTCGTCGGGGCGACCTGCGGCTCGGCCAGGGTGCCGCCGTCCACGAAGGTGAGGGTCGCGGCCGGGCCGACGTTCGTGAGGGTGAACGTCGCGGCCGGGGTGATGGCGCCGCTCGTGGCGGTGATGGTGTAGGTGCCGGGCGTGGCGTTGGCGGTCGCGGTCACCGAGGCGACGCCGTTCGCGTTCGTCGTGGCGGTGCCGCTGCTCGGGGTGCCGCCCGCGCCGTTCACCGGGACCACCGTGTAGGTCACGGTCGCGCCGCTCACCGGCAGGCCGTTCGCGTCGGTGACGACGACCTGCAGCGGCGCGGGGTAGGCCGTGGAGACGTTGGTGAGCTGCGTGCCGCCGCCGTACACGTAGACCTTGGCCGCCGCGCCCGCGGCCTGCGCCGCGAAGGTGGCGGTGACCGAGTTCGAGGCCCCGACCGTGAAGGTGCAGGTGGTGGGGGGAGGGTTCGTGAGGCAGCCCGCCGGGAGCACCGCGCCCGCCCAGCTCACGAACGTGTTGCCGGCGGTGGGGCTCGCGGTGAGCGCGACCGACTGGCCGTCGGTGAAGGTGCCGCTCGTGCTGCCGCAGGCGGTGCCGCAGGAGATGCCCGCGGGCGCGGAGGTCACCGTGCCGCGGGCGTTGCCCCCCGACTTCGTGAGCGAGACGGTCCGGGCGGTGCCGACCGGCGTGGAGACCGTGACGGTGTTGTTCGCGAGGACCGGGTCGATGATGCCGGTCGGGGCGCCGGTCGCCGCGGTGTTGACGAGCGTGCCGGAGGCGCTCGGGGAGATGGTCCCGTAGACGAGGATCTGGATCTGCCCGCCGGCGTAGCCGAGGCGAGGGTTGAGGACGATGGAGTTGCCGGTGCCGCTGTACGAGCCGCTGCCGCTCTGATCGCGGCACTTCGTGGCCGTGCCGGTCTGGGCCGAGCCGGGCACCGGCACGGTGCAGTCCCACGTCACGCCCGTCACGTAGGATGGGACGACGTCGGTGAACGTGATGCTCTTCCCGAGGCTGGAGCGGATCTGGTCGGTGGTCGAGTTGTTGGTGACCGTGATCGTGTAGAGCGGCGTGCCGTTCGGGAACGCCTGCGACGGCTGCACGGTGGCCGCGCCCGCGGTCATCGCGACGACCACGTCCGCGTACCTCGTGGTGTTGCCGTTGACGGCCGTCGTGACCTTGGCGCCGAGCAGCGTCGGGGCGTTCGCCGCGCCGATCGAGTAGGTGCCGGCGACGATGCTGCCGGTCGCGGCCGCGGAGACGTTGACCGTGAGCGTGAAGAGGCCGCTCGCGCCGGGCGCGAGCGTGCCGAGCGGGCAGGAGACCGTGCCGGCGGCGCTCGCCGCGGGGGTCGCGCAGCCTGCGATCCCGGAGAGCGCGTTGAAGGTGGTGTTCGGCGGCGTCGTGAACTCGAGGTGGGCGCCGACGGCGTTGTCGGTGCCGCCGTTCGTGTAGCGGACCGTGTAGGTGAGGGTCGCGCCCGCGTTGACCGAGGCGGGCGCGGAGGCGGTCACGAACGGCCCCGGGATCGAGGAGCCGAGCGCGTCCACGTAGATGCGTCCGAAGTGGCCGCCGAGCGAGCAGCCCGAACCGACGATGACGAGCTGGACCTGGTCACCCACGGAGAGGGCGGCCGGGCCGGGCCCGATGTCGACGAGGTTCCAGTCGAGCCACTGCGTCGCGTTGCCGGTCTGGGCGCTGGTGGTGATCTTCCACGGCACGCCCGGCTGGCCCGCCACGTTGAAGGCGGTGTAGAGCGTCGTCCCCTTCGTCAGGTTCTTGAGCTCGACGTAGTAGAAGGGCTGCTGGTTGTACGAGTGCGAGGGGTTCTCGAGGACCGGGGCGAGCGCGAAGCGCACGTGGACGAGGCCGTCGGCGGGGTCGACGTCCTCGAGCGCGACGGTCATCGTCTGCTTGAGCACGTTCGCGTTCTTGTTCTTGCCGTAGGTGGCCGCGTCCTTGTAGTTCACCCGCGCCGCGCGCGCGCCGTAGGCGGGGTAGCGGAAGGTCTGGCCGGCGCCCAGGTCCGGGTCGGTCTGCCCGAGCGTCGCGCCGCCGACCACGTAGGTCTCGTTCACCGCCGTGCCGAGGCCCGACAGGTTCAGCGCGGCGAAGGTCGACGGCGGGGCGGTCGCGGTGCCCGAGACGCCCGTCGAGTTGAGGTAGTTCTGCAGGACCCAGCCCGTCGGCGGCGTCGTGCCGATGGCGTCGGACTCCATCCCGCCGTTCACGAAGGCGGGCGCCTGGGACGTCGCGACCGCCGGTGCGGGCGCGGGCTCGGTGCGGCCCGAGCAGGCGGCGAGGAGCGCGAGCGCCGCGGCGGCGGCGAGGTGGGAGCGGGTGCGCAGGAGGCGAGCGGGCATTGGGCGGATCCCCGTGAGAAAAGTCCGCCCGTGCTGGTGCAAGGGTCAGCCCGGAGGCATGCCTGACCCCGAGTGAAGAGCCCTCGATCTTGCGGGCGGTTCCGCGCCCCTCGGGGCGGCCCCGAGACTTCGTGCCACGACCCGGGCGAGCCGGACCCAGCTCGCACCGACCCAGGTCCGCCCCCCGATCGCGCGGTGGGGATCGCTCCCACCCGGGGGGCGGTGAACGGTCCGTCAACCGGTGCCCTCCGCGCGGGTGATAGCGTGCGCCCATGGCGGATCGGACGTGGATCCCGGCGCTGCTCGGGGCGGAGCCCTTCGCCCGGCTCGCGGAGGAGCTCCCGGGCACGGCGCTGCAGTCGGTGCTCCTCGAGGTGATGGAGCGCCGGGCGCGCGCCCGCCGGCCGGCGGAGGTGCTCGCGCAGTACGCCCGCGATCCCTTCTGCGCGCCGGCACCGGTCGACCAGCGCACGCTCGTGGCGCTCGACGCCGCGCTCCTCGGCGCGGCCGAGGGCTTCGAGGCCGTGGAGCTCTCGCCGGTGGCGCCGCTCGGCACCTGCTCCGCGGTCGCCGCGACCGGTCAGCGGCGCGTGCTCTCCGCGCTCCGGGCCACCGAGGTCGTCAGCGACCCGACGAACGTGCTCGCGCTCGAGCTCGCCCGCCGCCTCGGCCGGGAGGGCGGGCCGGCGGTGCACCTCGCGACCAGCCAGCGCGTGGTCCGGGCGCAGGCGGTGCCGAGGGTGGCGGGGTACGCCCAGCACTTCCGCCTCTTCGCGCTCGCGAGCGGCGGGCCCGAGGAGGCGGAGCACGGGTTCACGGCACGCACGGTGGCCCTGCACGTCCGCACGATGCTCCGCGCGCTCGACGCGGCCCAGGCCGCCGGGTACGCGGTCGGACCGCGCCGGGTGGACGTCCTCGCCACGCCGGCGCGCTCGGCGCTCGGCGATCACCTCGCCGGCGAGCTGGGGCCGGACGCGCCCACCGCCCGCGCCGCGCTCGCGCACGCGTACTACTCGGGCGGCCTGCGCTGCATGATCTGGGCGGCGGCGCCGGACGGCGTCGAGTTCCCGATCGCCGACGTCGGCGCCTTCGACTGGCTCGCGACGCTCACCACGAACCGCCGCGCCGTCTTCGTCGCCTCCGGGCTCGGGGCGCAGCTCCTGCCGGCGCGCTTCAGGCGCTGAGGCGCCGGACGGCCGCCGCCTTCGCGCTCACGACCCGCTCAGGCGGGCGGCGCCGGGCTCGGCCACCCGCACCACGATCTTCCCGCGCACCTTCCCGGCCTCGAGGTCGACGAGCGCCTCCTTCACGCCCTCGAGCGTGATCCGCCGGTCGACGGCGGGCCGGAGCTTGCCCGCGTCCACGAACGCGGCGAGCCGCTCGAGCCCCTCGAAGTGCTCCCGGTTCATGAGCATCGTGAAGCGTTGCCGGGTGAGGAGCGCGCGGAGCTTCGCGCCGAGGGGCCGCCAGAGGAAGCCGAACCAGTCGCCGCCGGCCTCGTTCCCCACGAAGACGAGGCGGCCGGCGGGGGCCATGATCCGGCGCAGGCGCGAGACCGGCAGGCCGCCGCCGACGTCGAGCACGAGGTCGTACCGCTCCGGGCCGGCCGTCACGTCGTCCCGCGCGTGATCCAGCACCCGCCGCGCGCCGAGCCCGCGGACGAGGTCCGCCTTCGCGGCGCTGCACACGCCGGTGACCTCCGCGCCGAGCGCGACCGCGAGCTGGACCGCGTAGGTGCCCACCCCGCCCGAGGCGCCGATCACGAGCACCCGCTCGCCGGCCTTCACCCCGCCCGCGGTGAGCGCCCCGAGCGCGGTGAGCCCGGAGACCCCGAGCGCGGCGGCGTCCTCGAGCGGCAGCGACGCCGGCGCGAGGGCGAGCTTGTCCTCGCGCGCGCAGGCGACCTCCGCGAGCGCGCCCTTCCCGATGCCGAAGACGCGGTCGCCGGCGCGGAAGCGGGTGACGCCCGGCCCGGCCTCGAGGACGGTGCCCGCGAGGTCGAGCCCGGCCACCGGCTGCCGCGGGCGCCCGAGGCCGAGCGCCGGCCGGACCGGGTAGGGACGGCCGGCCATGACGTGCCAGGTGCCGCGGTCCACGGCGGCGGCGTGGACCTTCACGAGGACCTCGCCCGGGCCCGGCGCCGCCGGGGCCGGCGTGTCGGCGAGGGAGAGGACGTCGACGGTGCCGTAGCCGGTCTGGAGGATGGCGCGCATGCGGAGCTTCCTTTCGTCTTACGTTGTAAGGTGAGTGGACAGGTACAGCCTTACGCAGTAAGGTGTCAACCGGCTCGCATGGGGACGGACGGAAAGAGGGCCCGCTCCGGGGCCCGCGGGACGGACCCGGCGCGGCGCGCGCCGCTCTCGCGCGGGCGCGCGCTCGACGCGGCGGTGGCGCTCGCCGACGGGGAGGGGCTCGACGCGCTCACGATGCGCCGGCTCGCCGAGGCGCTGGGCGTCGAGGCGATGTCCCTCTACCACCACGTCCCGAACAAGGGCGCGATCCTCGACGGCATGGTGGACCGCGTCTTCGAGGAGATCGAGCTGCCCCGGGCCGACCTCGGCTGGCGCGCCGCGCTCCGCCGACGGATGTGCTCGGTGCGGGAGGTGCTGCTGCGCCACCGCTGGGCGCTCCGCGTCCTCGAGACCCGGGCCTCGCCCGGCACGGCGACGCTCGCGCACCACGACGCGGTCCTCGGGAGGCTGCGCGGGGAGGGCTTCTCGGTCCGCCTCGCGGCGCACGCGTACGCGGTGCTCGACTCCTACGTGCTCGGGTTCGTGCACACCGAGCTCGGGCTGCCCTTCCGGACCGTCGAGGAGGGCCGGGCGCTCGCCGGGCAGCTCGTGGCGGCGATGCCGGAGGGCGCGTTCCCGCACCTCGTGGAGCTCACCCGCGAGCTCATCCTGCGGCCCGGGGCCCGGTACACCTACGCGGACGAGTTCGACTTCGGCCTCGACCTCGTCCTCGACGGGCTCGAGCGCGCGCGGCGCGTCGAGCGGCGCCGCGCCCGGCGGTGAGCCCGGCTACCCCTTCGCCGCCCGCTCGAGGGGCGTGACCCGCTGCTTGCGCTCGCGCATGCGGTCGAGCGCGTCCCAGGCGGCGTACTTGTACGCCTCGCCGAGCGTCGGGTAGTTGAACACCGACTCCGCGAACCAGCGCACGTTGCCGCCGTGGTGCATCACGGCCATGCCGGTGTGCACGAGCTCGGAGGCGTGCGGGCCGATGCAGTGCACCCCCAGGATCTCGCCCGTGTCCGCGTCGGCGAGCAGCTTCACGAAGCCCACCGCCTCGCCGATGAGGTTCGCGCGGGCGTTCGCGGCGAGCGTCGACTGGCCGACGACGTAGGCGCGCCCCTTCTGCTTCAGCTGCTCCTCCGACTCGCCGACCGAGGAGACCTCCGGGATCGTGTAGATGCCCACCGGCTGCAGCTCGACGATCTTCCGGCTCGACTCGCCACCGATGGCGTGGCTCATCGCGACCCGGCCCTGCTCCATCGAGACCGAGGCGAGGCCCGGGAAGCCGACGAGGTCGCCCGCCGCGTAGATGTGCGGCACGCTCGTCTGGAAGTGCGCGTTCACCGTGAGGAGCCCGCGCTCGGTCGCCGCGAGGCCGGCGGCCGGGAGGTTGAGCGCCTCGACGTTGCCCACCCGGCCGGCCGCGACGAGCACCTTCTCGGCGACGAGCCGCGAGCCGTCGGACAGGGTCACGAGCACGTCCCGGTCGCCCGGCTCGAGCTTGTTCGCGCGCACCCGCTGGTGGAGGTCGACGCCCGCCATCGCGAAGAGGTCCTGCATCGCGTGCGAGAGCTCGGCGTCGAGCCAGGGGAGCAGGCGCTCCTTCGAGTCGATGAGCGAGACGTTCACGCCGAGCGCCGCGAAGAGCGAGGCGTACTCGCAGCCGGCGACGCCGCCGCCCAGGATGGCGAGCGAGCGGGGCACGCGGTCGAGCATGAGGATCGAGTCGGAGTCGTAGACCCGGACGTTGTCGATCGCGTACTGCGGCGGGTGGAGCGGCCGGGTGCCGGTCGCGAGCAGCACCACGTCGGCCTTGATCTCCTGCGCGCCGCCCTCCGGCGCCGAGACGCGGAGCGTGTGGGGATCGGCGAAGCTGGCGGTGCCGCGGAGCTGCTCGACGCCCGCCCGGTTGAGGGCGTTGCGGATGCGGGAGTGCTCGCGGGCGGTCACGAGGCCGCGGCGGCCCATGAGCTCGGGCACCGTCACCTGGCCGGAGACGCGCAGCTCGATGCCGTGGGCGTCGCGGCTGCGGGCCTGCTGGATGGCGAGGGCGGTCTCGCGGAGCGCCTTCGACGGGATGGTGCCGGTGTTCGCGGAGGCGCCACCGGGGACGGCCTCCTTCTCGACGAGCGCCACCTTCTTGCCGGCCTCGGCGGCGGTGATCGCGCCGTGCTCGCCCGCGGGCCCCGAACCGATGACGATGACGTCGTAGTGGAGCATTTCAAGAGGCCTTATAGTGCACCCCGGCCGGGAACACGATAGGTTCGCCGCGTGCAGCACGCGCCGAAGAACCCGGCCCTCGCCGCCATCCCGAGGGGCCTCATGGCGGCCCTCGACGACCGGAAGCGGGCCCTCCTGCGCGAGGGGCGCCGGCTCCTCGACCTCGGGATCGGCGACCCCCTGGAGCCCACCCCCGCCTTCCTCCGCGACGCCTTCCTCGCCGCGGCCGGCCCGGTCTCCCAGTACCCGAGCCCGTACGGCACCCCCGCGCTCCGCGCGGCCGCCGCGGGCTACCTCGCCCGCCGGTTCGGGGTCACGGTCGACCCCGAGGCCCAGGTCCTCGCCTGCGCGGGCGCCAAGGAGGCGATCTTCCACCTCCCGCTGGCGTTCGCGGGCGCGCCGGGCCGCACCCAGGTCGTGATCCCCGACCCCGCCTACCCGAGCTACGAGGCCGGCGCGCGGCTCGCGGGGCTCGAGGTGGTGCGCGCGCCGCTCCGCCCGGAGCGGAGGTTCCTGCTCGAGCCGGAGGACCTCGGCGAGGACGTGCTGCGCCGGACGCTCGTGCTGTGGGTCAACTACCCGCACAACCCGACCGGCGCCGAGGCCGACCGCGCGTACTACCGGCGGCTCGGCGAGGCCGCGAAGCGGTACGGGTTCATCGTCGGGTCCGACGAGGTCTACACCGACCTCTACTTCGGCGCGGAGCGGCCGCCCTCGATGCTGGAGGTGCAGGTCGAGAACGTGGTGGCCGTGTACTCGTGCTCGAAGCGGAGCGGCATGACCGGCTACCGCTCCGGGTTCATGGCGGGCGACCCGGACCTCATGGCGGCGCTGCGCCAGCTGCGCGCCCACCCGGGCTGCGCCTCGGCGGAGCCCGTCGCCGCGGCGGCGGCGCTCGCCTGGGCCGACGACGCCCACGCGGCCGAGCGGAGCGCGGTCTTCCGCGCGAAGCGCGACGTGTTCCGGGCGTTCTTCCGCCGCCACGGCCTCGAGGTCGCGCCGGGCGAGTCGACCATCTACCTGTGGGTGAAGGTGCCGGGCGGCGACGACGGGGCGTACGCGCTCCGCCTCCTGGAGGGGGGCATCGTCGTCGCGCCGGGCGCGTCGTTCGGGCCGGCCGGCGCGGGCTGGGTGCGCGTCGCGCTCGTGCCGACGCTGCCGCAGTGCGAGGAGGCCGTCCGGGCCTGGGAGAGGGTGAGATGAACGACTTCGCGGAGGTGGAGCGGCGCGTCGCGGCGGCCTGGCAGGACCGGGCGAAGCTCGAGGACCCGGTCGTGAAGGCGGCGGTGGTCCAGGCGGTGGCCGGCCTCGACCGGGGCGAGCTGCGCGTCGCCGAGAAGAAGGACGGCGAGTGGAAGGTGAACGCCTGGCTGATGCAGGCGGTGAACCTCTACTTCGCGGTCCAGGGCATGGAGGTCCGCGAGTACGGGCCGTTCCAGGTGCGCGACAAGATCCCGCTGAAGCACGACCTCGACCGCGCCGGCGTGCGGGTGGTGCCGGGCGGCGTCGTCCGCTTCGGCGCGCACATGGAGCCGGGCACGGTGCTCATGCCCGGCTTCGTGAACATCGGCGCGCGCGTCGGCGCGGGCTCGATGGTCGACACCTGGGCCACGGTCGGCTCCTGCGCCCAGGTCGGGAAGAACGTGCACATCGCGGGCGGCGTCGGCATCGGCGGCGTCCTCGAGCCACCCGGCGCCCGGCCGAACATCGTCGAGGACGGCGTGTTCCTCGGGAGCCGCTGCATCGTCGTGGAGGGCGTGCTCGTCGAGGAGGAGGCGGTGCTCGGCGCGAACGTGGTCCTCACCGCGTCGACGCCCATCATCGACGTCACGGGCCCGAAGGAGGTCGTCCACAAGGGCCGCGTCCCGGCGCGCTCGGTGGTCATCCCCGGCACGCGCGTGAAGCAGTACCCGGCCGGCGCGTACAACATCCCCTGCGCGCTCATCGTCGGCCAGCGCAGCCCGTCGACCGACAAGAAGGTCTCGCTGAACCAGGCGCTGCGCGAGTTCGAGGTCCAGGTCTAGGGCCGTGGCGACCGAGCTCGAGCTCGCCGCGCGCACCGAGGCGCTCTGCCGGACGATGTCGGTCATCGGCAGCGAGGCCGCGCTCTGCGGCGAGGTCGAGGCCTGGGCGCGGGCCCGGTTCCCGCTCGTCACGCGGGTGGGCGACTCGCTGGTGGTGCGGGTGGACGGCCCCGGGGAGGGGAAGCGCCCCACCGTCGCCCTCTGCGGCCACCTCGACACGGTGCCCGTGCACGAGGCCGACCTCGGCCCTCCGCGCCGCGACGGCGGCCGGCTCGTCGCCCCGGGCGCGTCCGACATGAAGGGCGGCCTCGCGGTGATGATGGCGCTCGCCGAGGAGCTCCCCCGCGCGGCGCGGTTCTGCGACCTCGTGCTCGTCTTCTACGCGCGCGAGGAGGGGCCCTACGCCGAGAACGAGCTCGGCGACCTGCTCGCGCACCCCGGGCTCCTCTCCGGCATCGACCTCGCGCTCTGCCTCGAGCCGACCGACGTCACGCTCCAGCTCGGCTGCGTCGGCTCGATGCACGCGACCTTCACGTTCGAGGGGCGCGCCGCGCACTCCGCCCGGCCCTGGCAGGGCGACAACGCGGTGCACCGGGCGGGCGGCCTCCTCGCGGCGCTGCACGCGCGCACGCCGCGCGACGTGGTCTCCGGCGGGCTCCTCTACCGCGAGGTGCTCTCCTGCACCCGCATCGAGGGCGGCCGCGCCCGGAACGTGGTGCCGGACCGCTGCGCGCTCAACCTCAACTTCCGCTTCGCGCCCGACCGCACGGTCGAGGACGCCGAGGCCGAGCTCCGCGCGCTCGCCGCCGAGCACGGCGCCCGGATCGAGGTCACCGACCGCTCGCCGGCGTGCCCCGCGTTCGCGGACCACCCGCTCGTGCGGCGGCTCGCCGAGCGCGGGCGGCTCAGCGAGTCGGCGAAGCAGGCCTGGACCGACGTCGCCCGGCTCGCGGCGCACGGCATCCCGGCCGCGAACCTCGGGCCCGGCGCGACGGCGCAGGCGCACCAGCAGGGCGAGTGGATCGAGACGGCGGCCCTCACCCGCTGCTTCGAGGCGTACGCCGCCTTCCTCGCGCGGTGATCGACACCCACTGCCACCTCGACCGCCCCGCGTTCGACGCCGACCGCGCCGAGGTGCTCGCGCGCGCGGCCGCGGCGGGCGTGACCGACGTGGTCATCCCCGCGATCGGCCCGCACACCTGGGCCGCCCAGCTCGCGCTCGGCTCGGGCGGCGGCGGCCCGGTGCGGCTCCACCACGCGCTCGGCCTCCACCCGCAGCTCCTCCCGGAGCTCGACCCGCGGGACGACGATCGCCACCTCGCCGACCTCGAGGCGGCCCTCGGCCGCGGCGGCGCGGTCGCGGTGGGCGAGTGCGGCCTCGACGGCGAGGCGGCCGCCTCGGGCGGCGCGCCCATGGACCGGCAGGTGCGGGTGCTGGAGGCCCACCTCGCGCTCGCCGCGCGGCACGGGCTCCCGGTGCTGCTCCATGGCCTCCGCGCGCTCGACCCGCTGCGCGCCCTGCTCGAGCGCGCCGGCCTCCCCGCGGGCGGGGTGTTCCACAGCTTCTCCGGCTCCGCGGACCAGGTCGCGCCGTTCGTCGCGCTCGGCCTTCACCTCGCGCTCGCGGGGCCGGTCACCTACGAGAAGGCGAGGAAGCCGCTCGAGGCCGCGCGGGCGATCCCGCGCGACCGGCTGCTGCTCGAGACCGACGCGCCCGACCAGTGCCCGCGCCCGCACCGCGGCCGGAACGAGCCCGCCTACCTGGCGCTGGTGCGCGACGGCGTCGCCCGCGCGCTCGGGGTCCCCGCCGCGGAGGTCGAGGCGGCGACCACCGCGAACGCGCGGCGCCTGTTCCGGCTCCCATGACCGCTCGCATCCCGCCCCGCCTCGATCGCAACGCGCGCCTCCTCGGCGTCGAGGCCCTCGAGCGGCTCGGGCGCGCGCACGTGGTCGTGCTCGGCCTGGGCGGCGTGGGCTCCTTCGCGGCGGAGGCGCTCTCGCGCGCCGGGGTCGGCCGCCTCACGCTCGTCGACGGCGAGCGCATCGACGAGACCAACGTCAACCGCCAGCTCCACGCGCTCGACGGCGAGCTCGGGCGGATGAAGGCGGACGTGCTCGCCGAGCGCCTCCGCCGCATCGCGCCCGCGGCGCGCATCGAGGCGGTCACCGCCTTCTACGGCGAGGAGAACGCCGCGGCGCTCGTGCCGGCCGCGGGCGTCGACCTCGTCGTCGACGCGATGGACACGGTGGTCGCGAAGCTGCACGTCATCGACCGCTGTGTCGCCCTGAAGCTCGCGATCGTGACCGCGCTCGGCGCCGCGCGCCGGCTCGACCCGACCGCGATCCAGGTGACCGACCTCTCCGAGTCGCACACCGACCCGCTCGCGAAGGACGTACGGAAGTACCTCCGCACCCGGCACGGGCTCTCCGCCACCGCGCCCACCGGCGTGCTCGCGGTCTGGTCGATCGAGCCGCCGCGCGCCTCGCTCGCGCTGCCCGGCGACGAGGAGGACGGCATCCCCGGCGCGCGCCAGCGGCTCCCGGGTGAGCGGCGCCGCGAGCCGAAGGCGTACGGCTCGATCGCCTTCGTGACCGCCGCGTTCGGTCTCGCCGCCGCGGGCGCCGCGGTGCAGCATCTCACCGGGATCCGCCCCGAGACGCCCCGCCTGCTCGACGAGGCGGAGGCGAACCGTCGCCGGAAGCAGGAGCGCTGACCCTCCCACGCGCCCCCGGCGCCGGGGCAGGTCCCGCGCGGGACCGCCCGAGATGGGCGAGCGCGCGCCACCGCCGCGCGTGAGATCGGCCGCGGGGAGGGTGGGAGGCGATCATGCTCGGAGAGAGCCGCATGACCACCATGCTGCCGGTGGTGGACCTCGCGCGGGCGCGCGCGTTCTACGAGGGCAAGCTCGGCCTCGTGCCGGAGGGCGCCCGCCCCGACGGCAAGTTCCTCTACCGCCTCGCGGGCGGCGGGCTCCTCGCCCTGTTCCCCCGCGGCGCGCCGACCCGCGCCGAGCACACGGCGGTGAGCTTCGAGGTGCCCGACGTGGAGCGGGAGGTGTCCGCGCTCCGCGCGCGCGGCGTCGAGTTCCAGGACTACGACCTGCCCGGCCTGCGCACCGTGAACGCGGTCTGCGTGCTCGGCTCGGAGAAGGCCGCCTGGTTTCTCGACCCCGAGGGCAACACGCTCTGCATCCACCAGAACCTCTGAACGTCGCTCCCGCCCGGGGACGACGCGGCGCGTGGACGCGGGGCCGCAAGGTCGCGGCCTCTCCAGGCCGTGCCTCGCCCGGGCGGGAGTCCGGGTCGCTGCAGGGGAGCGGCGGCCGGCTGCCTGCCCGTCTACAATGGGAGCATGCTCGCCCCCGCCCTGCTCGCGCTCGCGCTCGTCACCGGCCAGTCGGATCCGTACGAGGACGACCTCCACGGCCACGACGACAACGACACGGGCCCGTTCCTCGCGATCCGCGGCGGTGAGGCGGTGGGGACGAACGGCGGCGGCTCGCACGCGGTCTACGGCGGCGAGGTCGGCTGGTCCTTCGAGCCGATCGACGTCTCGCTGGCGGGCTACGCCTACAAGGACCTCGAGCGGCGGGCGCTCTCGGGGGAGAAGGCGCCCTGGGACCGGATGTACCTCGTCCGCCTCGGCCAGCGCTTCGAGACGTACCGCGGCCTCGAGGGCACGCTCGATCTCGGGATCGGCGCGGCGCACACCGACAGGTGGAAGACCTGGGTCCAGCTCGGCCTCGGCGTCCACCTCAACATCGATCCCCTCTTCGTGACCGGCGAGATCACCTTCGAGCAGAACGGCCTCGTGCGGCTCACCGCCGGCCTCGGCGCGCGCTTCTAGCGGCACCCCAACCGGGGCCGTCCCGCCGCCTTGACGCGAGGTGTGGGGCTCTTAAATCGACGGATGTCGAATCGACGCATGTCGATACGGCGCCCACCGAAGCTCATGTCCCCGGCCTCCTCGAGCCCCCTCACCGATCCCGTCGTGCGCGTCGCGCGCGCGCTCGGCGATCCGACGCGCTACCGCATCCTGCGGTCCATCGCCGACCGCGGCGAGGTGAGCTGCCAGGAGCTGACCGGGCTCTTCGACCTCGCCCAGGCGACGATCTCCCACCACCTCAAGGTCCTCGCCGAGGCCGGCCTCGTCTCGGTCCGGGCCGAGGGGCCGTTCCACTACTACCGCGCCCTCACCGGCGCCATCGCCGCGCACGGGAAGGCCGTCGCGGCGGCGTTCGCAGGAAGCGGGGGGCGCCCGAGGCGGGCCGCCGCCCGCCCGTCCCCCCGAAGCAGAAAAGGAGCCACATCATGAAGAAGCTCGTCCTCGCCGCTGTCCTCGCCCTCCCGGCGCTCGCCTCCGCGCAGTCGACCTGGGACTTCGATCCCGCCCACAGCCACGCCTCGTTCACCGTCCGCCACATGGGCATCTCGAACGTGCGCGGCGAGTTCCAGAAGATGACCGGCAAGCTCGTCCTCGACGAGAAGGACGTCACGAAGTCCACCGTCGAGGCCACCATCGAGACCGCCTCCGTCAACACCCGCATCGACAAGCGCGACGGCCACCTCAAGTCGCCGGACTTCTTCGACGTCGCGAAGTACCCGACCATCACCTTCAAGTCGACGAAGGTCGAGAAGGCCGGCGAGGGCAAGCTCAAGGTCACGGGCGACCTCACCATGAAGGGCGTCACGAAGCCGGTCGTCCTCGACGTCACCGGTCCCGGCGCGCCCGTGAAGAACTGGGCCGGCAAGGAGCTCCGCGGCGTCGAGGCCACCGCCACCATCAACCGCAAGGACTGGGGCGTGAACTGGTCCAACATGGTCGAGGGCGTCGCGGTCGTCGCCGACGAGGTGAAGGTCGAGCTGGAGGCCGAGCTCGTGAAGGCGGACGCCGCCGCCGCGACCCCCGCCGCCGGCGCGAAGAAGTAGGCAGCCCCCGGATCCGTGAGGGTCCGCGGTTCGGCCCGGGCGTCCGCGCGGCAGACCGCGCAGGACGGCCCGGGCCTCGTCGTTTCGCCGATCTGCGCGCGGCCCGGGGCTTGCTCTGGGCATGGGGCGTGACCGAGCCCGTCGCCCCTGGCAGCTCCGCCCCCACCGACCGCCCCCGCGAGCGGGTCCTCGCCGACGGCCCCCGCGTCCTCTCCGACGCGGACCTCCTCGCGCTCGTGCTCGGCACCGGGTCCGCCGGGCGCTCCGCGCGCGCCTCGGCCCTCGCCGTGCTCGAGCGGCTCTCCCTCGCGGAGCTCGCCTGGGCGCCGCCCGACCTCATCGCCGGGCTGCCCGGCTTCGGCCCCGCCCGGGCCGCCGCCGTGGCCGCCGCCTTCGAGCTCGGCCGCCGGGGCGCGTGGTCGCCTCCGCACCGAGGCGACCGCTGCCTCGACCCGCGCCGCGTCCACGAGCTCATGCGCCACGCCGCCCACGCCGAGCGCGAGGCGTTCCACGTGGTGCTCCTCGACGTGCGCGGCCGGCTCCTGCGCGCCGTGCAGGTCGCGGAGGGCTCCCTCACGCAGTGCCCGGTCTCGCCCCGCGACGCGCTCCGCCCCGCGGTGCGGGAGGGCGCGCACGGGGTCATCTTCGTGCACAACCACCCGTCCGGCGATCCCTCGCCCTCGTCGGAGGACGTCGACCTCACCGAGCGCCTCCGCGCCGCCGCCGAGCTCGTCGGCGTCGTCGCGCGCGACCACGTGATCGTGGCCTCCGGCGGCTACTTCTCGTTCGTGGAGGCGGGGCGGTGGAGGAGGTGAACCGCTACTTCTTCTTCCGCGCCGCGGGCTTCGCCGCCGCCTTCGCCGGCGCGGCGGCCTTGGCGGCGGCCTTCGGCGGCGCTCCCGCGTCCCCGAGCACCTTCTGCACGTCCTCCGCCTTCGCGCCGGCCCTCTGCGCGCGCTGCGCGAGGCCGCGGGCGGCGGCGGGGTCGCCGGCGGCGAGCGCCGCCCGGGCCCCGGCGAGGAGCGCGTCGGGATCCTTCGGCGCGGCGGCCACCGCGCGGTCCGCGGCGCGGCGGGCCTCGGCGGCCTGGCCCTCCGCGAGCCACGCGGCAGAGACGAGCGTGAGCGCGGCCGCGTCCTTCGGCTGCGCGAGCAGCACCGCGTCGAGGTCGGCGCGCGCGGCCGCGGGCTGGCCGCCGAGCAGGCGGGCCTGGCCGAGGTCGCGGCGCGCGTCGAGGTCGGCGGGGTCGAGCTTCACCGCCTCGGAGAGCGCGGCGACCGCGGCGGCGCCGTCGCCCCGCGCCGCGAGCAGGCGGCCGAGCGCGGCGTGCCCCTCCGGCGCGCGCGGCTCCTTCGCCACGGCGTCGCGGTAGGCCTTCTCGGCGCAGGCGGCGTCGGCGAGGGCCTGGCAGGCCTTGCCCAGCGCGACCGCGGCGAGCGGCGGCGGCGAGGCGGCGCCGGCGAGCCGCTCGAGGAGCGGCCGGGCCCGATCGGCGCGGCCGAGGGAGACGTCGGCGAGGGCGTAGAGCACCGCGGCGTCGGAGGGCATGCGCCCGTCGCGCACGGTCTTCTCGAGCTCGGCGCGGGCGTCCGCCCACCGGCCGAGCCGCTCGAGCGCGAGCGCGCGCTGCACGCGGGCGGCCCGCTCCTCGCGGGCGCCGAGCGCCTTCAGGGCGTCCTGCGGCTTCCCGCGGCCGGTGAGGGCGCGCGCGAGCAGCACCTTCGGGCCGAGGTCCTTCGGCGCGAGCGCGACGGCGCGCAGCGCGGCGGCCTCGGCGCCGTCCCAGGCGCGGGCGGAGAGCTGGACCTCCGCGAGGGCGGCGGCGAGCGGGGCCGAGTCGCCGAGGGCCTGGGTCGCGGTCTTGAGCCGGGTGACCGCGCCGGCGCCGTCGCCGAGGCCCGCGAGCACCTTCGCGAACGCGGTCGCGAACCGGAGCTTCAGCGAGATGGGCGGCGGGCTCGCGGGATCGGCCTCGAGCGCCTCGAGGTCCTCGCGCGCCTTGCCGAGGTCGCGGCCGAGGGCGAGGCGCGCCTCGGCGGCGCCCACCACCGAGCGCGGGTGGGTCCGGTGCGCGGCGAGCGCCGGCGCGTAGAAGTCGAGCGCGCCCTCGGCGTCCCCCGCGGCGAGCGCGGAGTCCCCGAGCGCGGCGAGCGCGCGCAGCATGGGCGGGGAGGAGCGGGCCGCGATCTCGAGCCGCCCGCGGCCGGCGTCCACCTCGCCGCGCGCCACGAGGAGCTCGCCCGCGAGCGTGGTGAGGAGCGGCGGGCCGGACGGGCGGGCGTCGAGCACGGCCGCCTCGGCCGCCTTCCGCTCCGCGCTGCCGGGCGGCGCGACGAGGAGCCGGGCGGCGATGCCGCCGTCGCCGGCGGTGCCCGCCTCCACGAGCTCCCTCGCGAGCTTCGCCGCGGCGGGGTCGCCGTGGTCGGAGGCGAGGAGCCCCGCGACCTGGGCCTGGAGCGAGGCGAGGCCCGGGTCCTCGGGCTTCTGCTCCCGCGCCTCGGCGAGGAGGGTGGCCGCCTCGCGGAGCGAGCCGGC
Source organism: Anaeromyxobacter sp. (assembly GCA_046351695.1). Lineage (GTDB taxonomy): Bacteria > Myxococcota > Myxococcia > Myxococcales > Anaeromyxobacteraceae > Anaeromyxobacter. The sequence goes on from JAXLYA010000016.1 coordinate 53,892, forward strand.
GGTGTCGCGGGCGAGGCCGGCGCGGGCGCGGGTGAGCGCGGTGCGGGCGAGCTCGGCGGAGCGCGACGAGCGCACGGCCATGAACACGCCCGCCGCGGCGAGCACGGCGAGGACGACGACCGCGCCGAGCACGAGCCGGCCGCGGCCCGCGGCGGCCGCCTGCGGCGCCGCGGTCGCGAGCAGCTTCTGCCGGACCTCCTCGGCGTAGCTCGCGGCGATCTGCTCGGCCTCTGCCTCGCGCTGCTCGCGCTCGCCGGGCAGCTGCGGCGGCTTGTGGATGCCGGTCATCCGCCGGATGGGCGCGGCGGCGTTCTCGGGGATGAGGTCGAGGAGCGACCGCTCGGGCGGGAGCGGGGGCGGCGCGGCCGGGGCGGGCGTCCGGCCCGGCACCGGCGGCGGGCTCCCGGGCGGCCGGAGCTCGAGATCGACCTCGGTGGTGGCGTCGTCCTCGAGGTCGAACGCCCCCGCGGCGGGCGGGGCCGGCGGGGAGGCCGGTGACGGCGTCAGCCGGGCGGCGAGCGGCGGCGGCGGGCGGGGCGGCCCGGGCGGCACCGGCGGCGTGAGCGCCGGCGGGATCACCACCGCCGGGTTCGGCCGGGTACGGGCAGGGTCGCCGTCGAGCGGCGGCAGGACCGGGGCAGGCGGCCGGGTGCCGGCGGCGGCGGCCTCGACGAACGGGTCGTCCTCGAGGATCGGCGCGGGCGTCAGCGCGCGGAAGGGGAGCGGCCGGTACGGCTCGGTGTGCTCCTCCGAGCCCTTCGGGCGCGCGGGCGGCTGGTCGTCGCCCCGCACCCGGCGCTTCGCCTCCTCGTACCAGGCGCGCACCCGGTCGTCGGCCGGCTGCAGCTCCGCGGCGCGCGCGAGCACCGGGAGCGCCTCCTTCGCCATGTTCTTCGAGAGGAGCGCCTCGCCGACGAGGTTGTAGGCGTAGGGGCTGCCGGGGTCGAGGGCGATGGAGATCTCGAACTGGTCGAGCGCACCCTTCCTGTCGTTCGACTCGAGGAGCGCGCGCCCCCAGATGACGCGGCCCAGGATCGACGACGGATGGTGCTCGAGCCCCCGCTGGCAAACGTCGATGGCGCGCGCCGCGTCGCCGCGCTCGAGCAGGGCGCGGGCGAGCTCCACGAAGATCCGGGACTTCGGATCCGACGCGAAGATCTGCTCGTACTTCTCGACGATCGAGGCCATGAGGGAGGCGACGGCGAGGTCCGGAGACTACCACGCCGGCGCGCCTGGCCCGGTGCTGACCAGGGGCTTGTCCCCCGGCGAAGGGGCCCGCGATTGGGGCCCGGCGGGCCCATGACGCAGCGCCCGCGGGCGCGATGGAAAGCGCTCCGCGGGCCCTCGATCGCAGCGCGTTCCTAGAACGGGATGTCGTCCGGCCCGGAGCCGCCGCCACCGCCGCCGTGCGACCCGTCGTCCATGTCGCCGGGAGGCGGACCCATGTCGTCGTGGGAGGGCCGCCCACCACCGCCGCCCCCGCCACCACCGCCGCCGGGGCCACCCGCGCCGCCGCGGCCGCCCAGGAACCGCACGGTCTCGGCGACCACCTTGACCTTGTAGCGCTCCTGGTTGGTCTGCTTGTCCTGCCACTTGTCGGTCTTGAGGCGACCCTCGACGTAGACCTGGCGGCCCTTCGCGAGGTACTCGCCGCACTGCTCGGCCTGCTTCCCCCAGACCTCGACGTCGTGCCACTCCGTCTCCTCCTTGCGCTGGCCGGACTGCTTGTCCGTCCACGAGCGGGAGGTGGCGATGCGGAGGTTGGCGACGGCCTGGCCGCCGGAGGTGTAGCGGACCTCGGGGTCCTTGCCGAGGTTGCCGACGAGGATGACGCGGTTGACCATGGACTGCTCCTTGTGACGGCGCCTTGGCTTCCGAGGCGTGGCGGCGCCGCTGCGATGGTGAGGGACGGACCCTAGCCCTGCCCTCTGACAGCGGCCCTCAGAAGAAGACCTCCACCACGCCGAGCGCCACGAGCAGCGCCCCGGCGGCGACGCCGAGGGCGGGCGCCGGCAAGGAGCCGGTCATCCGGCGGCCGAGCGCCTCCCCGCCCGCGAGCGCCGCGACGCTCGTCAGCGCCGTGAGCGCCGTCGTGAGCACGAGGTCGAGGTGCGAGATCCCGCCGCCGATGCCGGCGCCGAGGTTGTTGAGCGTGAGCGACAGGGCGAGGGCGAGCGCCTCCCGGCCGCCGGTCGCCCCGCCCGCGGCGTGGCGGGATCCGGTCCCGGCGGCCGCCCCGCCGCGGAGCGCCTGCGCGAGCGTCGAGACCCCGAGCGCGACGAGCACGGCCGCGCCCACGAGGTTGGCCGCCTCTTCCGACATGAAGTCGTTCACCCACTCGCCGAACGCGACCGCGGCGAGCGTGCCCGCGCCCGTGACGCCCGCGACGAGGAGGTTGTGCCGGAGCCGCACGTGGCGGCGCCGCACGCCGTACGCGACGCCCACGCCGAGGTTGTCGACGTTCGACGAGAGCGCGAGGAGGATGGAGGAGAGGAGGTGGCCCACGCGCCGGGTCCTTTCCGTGACCGGGACCCCGGTTCGTCCGCGGGGTTAAATGTCCGGATGGGGCCAGGGACCGAGGACGCCGGCCGGCGGGCCATCGTCGCCTACAAGGCGGCGAAGTCGGTCCTCGCGGTCGCGCTCGTCGTCGCCATCGCCGTGCTCGCCCGCGGCGGCGAGACGGACCTCGCCGAGCGGCTCGCCGCGGCCGCCCACCACCACCTCTCGAACCGGCTCGCGGTCTGGGTCAGCCGGGCGCTCGGCCTCGTCGAGGACGGGCACCGGCTCCGCCTCGTGGAGCTCGGCCTCGCCTTCGAGGCGGCGCTCTCGGCGCTGGAAGCCTGGGCGCTCCACCGCGGCCGGCGCTGGGGCGCCTGGCTCGTGCTCGTCGCTTCGCTCTCGCCGGTGCCGTGGGAGGTGCGCGCGATCGTGCATCGGGCGAGCCCGGTCCGGTTCGCGGTGCTGCTCGTGAACCTCGGGATCGCGGCCTACCTCGCGCGGCAGCTCCGGCGCGATCGCTAGCGCTTCTGGCCCGCGGCCGCGCGGATGGCCTCGCGGAGCCGGTCGAGCTGGAACGGCTTCTCGACACAGGGCACGCCGCACGAGGCGAGGTACCGGACCGCGTCCTCGGTGAAGGCGCCGCCGGTCAGGAACACGAAGCGCCGCGCGAGCTCGGCGTCCAGGCCGGCGACCCGGGCGTGCAGGTCGCAGCCGCTCATGCCCGGCAGCGCGACGTCGCAGAGCACGGCGTCGTACCGGTCGCCGGCCGCGAGCGTGGCGAGCGCGTCCTCGGCGGTCTCGGCGACGCACACGGCGTGGTCGGCCGCGAGGAGCCGCACGACCGCGCGGGAGACGAGGGGCTCGTCGTCCACGACGAGCACGGTGAGGCGCGCGGCCGCGGCGGTCGCCCGCCGCGCGGAGGCCGGGGCCGGGGTCCGGCGCGCGCCGGAGGCAGGTTCGAGCAAGGGATCGAGCTCCTCGTCCTTCACGGCGACGAAGGTATCGCCCTCCCCCGGGAACCGCGCGTCGGCCCGTTCCCGATCGTGCCGTGGGGCGGTGCCCACGCGCCGTGCCGGGGTGGGCCCGACACCCGGACGTGTGGGTCCGCCTCACGCCACCGGGCGGCCGATGACGCCGAGCACGCGCGCGAGCCCCGCGGTGTCGTCCCGCTGGAGCACCTCGTGGACGCCCAGCCGGCGCGCCCGGAGCAGGAGCTCGTCCTCGAGGTCCCCCGCGAGGAGCAGGACCGCCGTCCCTGGCCAGCGGAGGAGGACGGTCGCCGCGAGCGTGACCCCGGAGTTGCCCTCGCACTCCGCGTCGATCACCGCGGCGCGGAAGGGCGCCTGCTCGAGCGCGCGCAACCCCTCCGAGACGCGCGCCACCGCGACGACCACGTCGGCGCCGCGGCCGTCCGCGAGCGCGCCCACGAGCCGTTCCCGCACGTGGGGCGAGGGCTCGACGAGGAGGATCCGCAGGGCGTCCCGGTGGGGCATCTGCCAGAGGATGCCACCCGGTCCTCCGCCCGGCTGCCCTGCCTTTCACCGGTCGTCGCGTCGGGTGAAGCCCTACGGACCGAGCGTCGAGCGGCGTGGTGATTCAGTCGACGAGCTTGTGCTTGAGCGCGTACCGGGTGAGCTCGACGTTGGACGAGATGCCGAGCTTGTCGGCGATGCGGGCCCGGTAGGTCGTCACGGTCTTCTCCGAGACGTTGAGCTGGGCGCCGATCTCCCTCGAGGAGAGGCCGGTCGCGACGAGGCGGAGCACCTGGAGCTCCCGGTTCGAGAGCGCCTCGTGGGCGGGCCGCTCGAAGTCGCCGCCGACGAGGGCGGCGAGCTTCTCGGCGAGCGACGCGGTCACGTACTTGCCGCCGGCGAGCACCTTCTTCACGGCGCCGACGAGCTCGTCGCCGGCGCTCGCCTTCGTGAGGAAGCCCGCGGCGCCGAGCTGCATGCAGCGGACGGCGAACTCGTCCTCGGGGAGCGAGGTGAGGACGAGCGCCGGCAGCTGCGGGTGGAGGCGGCGGATCTCCGAGAGCAGGGAGAGCCCGTCGCGCCCGGGCAGGTTGAGGTCGACGAGCACCACGTCCCACGGCTCGCGGGCGAGCGCGTCGAGCGCGGCCGGGGCGTCCGGCACGCCCGCGCAGCGGGCCCCGGGCCAGGCCTCGGCGAGCACCTGCTCGAGGCCGCGGCGCAGCATGGGGTGGTCGTCCACGATGAGGACCCTGATCACGGCGTCGCCTCCGCGGCCCCGAGCGGCAGGACCGCCGTCACCCGCGTGCCCTTCGCCGCGGCCTCGACGGACACCTCGCCGCCGAGCCGCTCCGCCCGCTCCCGCATGCCGAGGAGCCCCATCCCGTGGCCGCGCGTGTCGGGCCCGGGCAGCCCGCGGCCGTCGTCGGAGACCTCGAGCCGCGCCCGGCCGCCCTCCACGGCGAGCGCCACCCGCACCGCGCCGGCGCGCGCGTGGCGCGCCACGTTGGTGAGGGCCTCCTGCGCGATGCGGTAGAGCGCGGTCGCGGCGGCGGTCGGCAGCTCGCCCGGGAGGTCGGGGGCGTCCACGGCCGTGGCGATGCCGGTGCGCTCCTCGAAGCGCCGCCCCTCCTGGCGCAGCGCCGCCGGCAGGCCCAGCTGGTCGAGCGCGAGCGGCCGGAGCTCCGCGGCGATGCGGCGGACGGAGGTCACCGCCTGGTCGACGAGCTCGGAGGCCTCGAGCGTCCGGTCGAGCAGCGGGCCCGCGGAGGCGTCCGCCGGCAGGTCGGCGAGCTTCCGCTCGAGGAAGCGGAGGTCCATCTTCGCGGCGGTGAGGAGCTGGCCCATGTCGTCGTGCAGGTCGCGGGCGAGCCGGGCCTTCTCCTCCTCGCGGGCCTCGTCGATGCGGCTCGCGAGGCCGCGGAGCTCCTCGCGCGAGGCGGCGAGCGCGTTGCGGTCGCGCAGCGCGCCGATGCCGAAGGCGAGGTCGTCGGCGAGCTGCTGGAGGAGCGGCACCACCGGCCCGTCGAACGCGTCGAGCTCGGAGGCGTAGAAGGCGAGCACGCCGAAGCAGCGGTCGGGGCCGAGGAGCGGGAGCGCGATGGAGCCCACGAACCCGTGGGCGGCCGCCCTCTCGCGCCAGGGCCGGAAGCGCTCCTCGTTCGCGTGGTCCCTGAAGAGCACCATCCGGCGCTCGCGCACGGCGGTGCCCGCCGGGCCGCGGCCGCGGTCCGTGTCGGCCCAGGTGAGCTTCAGCCCGGCGGCGTAGTCGTCGTGCGGACCCCAGCTCGCGGCGGTGAGGATCGAGCGATCGGGATCGTCGCGCACGTCCCCCACCCACGCGTACGCGAAGCCGCCCGTCTCGACCACGCTCCGGCAGAGCTCGCGCAGGAGCTCCACCTCCGTCCGCGCGCGCACGAGCGACTCGTTGCACTCGAGGAGGACCCGGAGCGCCCGGTTCGCGAGCGCCGTCTCGCGCTGGAGCCGGCGGACCTGCTCGAGCTCGCGGGACTCGGCCAGGAGCGCGTCCTCGAGCGCCCGGCGCAGCAGCCGCTGCACCGTGAGGCTGAGCGCGAGCACGGTCACCGTGGCGATGGTCAGGGCGGCGCCGGTGCGCAGCCACGTGCCGGGGCGGTCGAAGTCGGTGAGGGGCTCGGTGGGCTCGGGGAGGAGGCCCGAGACCATCGCGACGCCCACCGCGGCGAAGACGGCGATCGCGAGCCCGGAGGCGGCGAGGGCCCAGCGCCACGGCAGGAAGGCCGCCGCGACGAAGCAGGCGAGCAGCACGAACGCGCCGCTCCCCGCGAGCGGGCCGTAGGTGGAGGCCGCGCTCGCGGCCAGCACGAGGACGAGCAGGAAGAGCAGGGCGCCCGCGACCCCCACCCGGTCGCGCAGGAGCCAGGCGCCCGCGCCGAGCGCCACGGTCGCCACGAACCGGAAGGTGGCGTGCGGCGACGGCGCGCCGTGCTGCCCGAGCTCGATGACGGCGGCGACCAGGAACTGGAGGGCCGACGCGGGCACGACCCACAGCGCCACGCCGAGCAGGGACCGCCGCGCGGACTCGAGCGGCTGGAGCGGCGGGGCGCCCGGGGTCAACCGTCCGCCTCCGGGGCGAGCACGATCGCCCGGAGGTCCTCGAGCGGGCGCCGCTCGAGCGCGGCCCCGCAGGCCCGGAGGAGCTCCGCCGACTCCCGCGCGACCGCCGAGCGATCGGGGCGCTCCGCGCCGGCGGCCGGGTCCGGCGCGTCCCGGTGGAGGTCGACCGTGCCCTGCGAGGCGCGCCGGACGGGGCCGAGCCCGCGCAGCGCCTCGCCCGCGCGCGCCTTGAGGTCGAGCGCCGAGCCGCGCCTGAAGAGCTGGACGGCGGCGGTGTCGATGATCGCCGCCCCGTACCGGCGCTTGATCTCGGAGTGGCCGTTCAGGCAGTTCATCTCGCGGAGCCCGCGGGCGTAGGCGTCCACGACCGACGCGACGAAGAGCACGTGCCCGGGGCTGACGTCGCGGTAGGCCTCGTCGTGGGTGGTCTCGAAGCCGTACCAGCTCCCCGCGAACTCGCCGTTCAGCTCGGACGCGACCGGCACGCCGTCGAGGAGGAGGAGCCGGACGTTGGCCCGGAACGGGCCGGCGCCGGCGAGCAGCGAGCGGAAGAACGCGACGCGCACCGGGCTGCGGGCGAGGCCGGTGCCGGTGCCGGCCTTCCAGCTGCGGGCCTCCACGCCGAGGTGGAGGTCGAACAGGCGCGCCGTGGCGGCGGGGTCCCATGACGAGACGAGCTCGGCCCGACCGGCCGCGAGCAGCCGGTTCAGCCCGAGCCGCACCGAGCGCCGGAACCGCCTGGAGAGGGACCGGAACCAGGCCGCCGAGGTCGGCCACTCGAGCCCGAGGAGCGCGGTCGCGGGGTTGGGCCAGCGCCGCAGGCGCCACCCCGGGAGCTCCGCGGCCGCGAGCGCGAGCGGCGAGCGGTCCTCCTGCTGCACGAGCTCGACGAGCCCCACGCCCCGCTCGCGCGCGGCGAGGTGCCCGAGGAAGGCGCGCGCGCAGCGCTCCTCGTCCTCGGGCCGGCAGGCCATCCCCGGCCGCTCGACGTCGTGGGGCGTGAGGAACTCGATGCGGTCGGCGCCGATCCCGGGGACCTTGCCCGGGACGCGGCGGAGCGGCAGGAAGCCGACGGGGGCGTCGCCGTCGAGCGCGACGAGGAGCCTGGGCTCGGCGCCGGGCGCGGGCAGCTCCTCCTGCGCGACCCGGCGCTCGAGCCAGCCGGGCGAGCCGAACAGGGAGGGCGCCCGGGAGGCGAGCACGAGGGCCTCGACGCGGTCGCGCAGCGGCGCGAGCGCGGCGAGGCTCCGGAGGACCTCCACCCGTGGAGCCCCGGCGCTCACGCCACCCCCCGCGTCGCGTCGAGCGCGACGAGATCGTCGAAGGTCTCCGCCCGGCGGAGCAGCGCCGCCTCCCCGCCCTCGACGAGCACGATGGCCGGCCGGGGGAACGAGAAGGAGGTCGAGAAGGGGACGAAGTAGGCGCCGGCGTCCATCACGGCGAGGGCGTCGCCGGGCCGCAGGCGCGGCAGCCGCACCGAGGCGCGCAGGAGGTCGCCGGGGCTGCAGATGGGCCCGACGAGCGACTGCGGGCCGCCGGGGGCCTCGCCCATCCGGTCGGCCGCGTAGAGCTGGTGGAACTCGCCGCGCACGCACTCGGCGAGGTTGATGCCGGCGTCGAGGATCACCCAGGGGCGCGGGGCGTCCGGGTCCTTGACGGCGTGCACGCTCGCGAGGAGGAGCTGGGCGTCGCCGAAGAGCGCGCGCCCCGGCTCGAGGACGATCCGCGGGGCGGGGCGCCCGAGCCGCCGGTGGTGCGCCTCCACCTCGCCGAGGAGCGCGTCCACCCAGCCGCGCGGCGAGAGCGTGGCGGCGGGGTCGGGCGGCGGGTGGTCGAGGTCGAGGGCGGAGTTGAGCCGGCGGGCGAGCGCGCCGAGCGGCGCGACGGTCGGGGTGGCGAGGCTGCCGCCGAGGTCGAGCGTGCCGAACTCGAGGCCGAGCGCGGCCCGGGCCTCGTCGGCGAGCGCGAGCACCTCGCGCGCGTGCAGGACCGCGTCCTCGCGGGTGCGCTGCATGCCGCCCGGGTGCGCGTGCAGGGCCACCACCTCGAGGTCGGGCGAGTCCTTCGCGGCGCGGAGCGCGCGCAGCGCCGCCCCGCCCGCGATCGCGGTGCCGAACTGGGCGCTCCAGCCGCGCGAGGTGGCGACCCGCAGGCCCACGCGGGCGCGGCGGCCGGCGGCGCGCGCGGCGACCGCCACCCCGGCGAGCTCCTCGGGGTGGTTCGCGTTCAGGAGGACGCCGGCGCCGACCGCGTCGCGGAGCGCGTCCGGCGCCTTCACGGGGCCGTTGAAGATGATCCGCTCGGGCGGCACGCCCAGGCGCCGCGCGAGCCACAGCTCGTAGGCGCTGATGACCTCGGCGCCGAGGCCGGCGGCGTGGAGCCGCGCGAGGACCCCGGGCACCGGGTTCGTCTTGTAGGAGAGGTGCACGTCGGGGCGAAGCCCCGGCCGGTCGGCGGCGAGCCACGCGCGCCCGTTCGCGGCGAGGCGGTCGCCGAGCACCACGAAGAGGGGCGAGCCGAAGCGTTCCCGCAGGTCCGAGAGGGGTTGCCCCGCGAGCGCGAGGCGGCCCGCCGGGGTCACCTCGAGGCCCCACGTGGAGGGAGGCAGGGGCGCAGCGCCGCGCGTGAGCGCGCGCGCCGCGGGGGCCAGGAGCCGCTTGAGGATTCGCTTCGCACCCAAGGTGCAGGGAGGTTACCGCACCTGCCGCCGCGGGGCCTGTCCCAGGCCTGCGGCGAAAGATCAACCGCGGGGCCGGTGGCGAGGTGTTCCACACCCATCACCTTCCGCGAATTGCACCCAAAACGTTCGGAAGACGACCGGGCGTCTGGTCACGGCGCGGGTACCCATTTCGTACGACGTACGGCGAGGTCCAACACCCGCGTAGGATGCAGCGGCAGCCACATGGCGACCCCTTTCCTCCTCACGTCCGCGACGTACTACGGCACGCTCGCGGCGGCGCGTTCGCTCGGCCGCGCGGGCATCCCCGTGGTGCTCGCCGACGGCGCGCTGATCGCCCACACGCGCTGGTCGCGCCACGTGACGCGCCGCGAGCCGCTGCCGACGCGGGCGGGGCCGGCCGCGCTGCTCGGGCGGTTCCTCGAGATCGGCCGCGCCGCGCCGGGCATGGTGCTCTACCCGACGAGCGACGACCTCGCCTGGCTCTTCTCGGCGCACCGCCACCAGCTCGCCGAGCACTTCCGCCTGCTCTCGCCGACCCTGGACGTCGTCTACGGCTTCCTCAACAAGCAGCGGCTCCACGACCTCTGCGGCGAGGCGGGGCTCGAGTCGCCCATCACCCACTTCCCGGCCGACCTCGCCGAGGTGGAGCGGCTCGCCCACCGGATCGAGTACCCGGTGATGGTGAAGCCGCAGACCCAGATCTTCCTCGACACGAAGGTGAAGGGCCGCCGGGTCGACCGCCCCGGCGAGCTCGTCGCCGCCTACGTCGACTTCGTCCGCCAGAACCGGTACCACCCCGAGATCGTGCGGACCGATCCCGGCGTCGTCCGCCCGATGATCCAGGCGTTCCACGTGGGGGCCGCCGAGACCATCCACTCGGTCTCGGGCTTCGCGGCCCCCTCCGGGGAGGTCGAGCTGCGCGCCGCCACGAAGATCCTCCAGTGGCCGCGGAAGATCGGCACCGGCATCTGCTTCGAGGCGGAGCCCGTCGCGCAGGGCCTGGGCGAGAAGCTCGCCGCGCTCTGCCGGCGGGTGGGGTACCACGGCGCCTTCGAGGTCGAGTTCATCCGGGAGGGCGACAGGAGCCTCCTCATCGACTTCAACCCGCGCTTCTACGGGCAGATGGGCTTCGAGGAGGCGCGCGGGCTCGAGATCTCGCGCCTCGTGCACGCCGCCGCGTGCGGTGACGCCGCCGAGGTGGCCCGGCTGCTCGCCGCCTCCCGGGAGCACCCGGAGCGCCACGCCACCGCGTACTGCAACACCAACCTCTTCGAGCTCGTGACCCGCGGCCAGCGCGCGCTCGGCGTGCTCGGCCGCGAGGAGTACCGGCGCTGGCGGGCCTGGGCGCGCCGCCACCGCGGGACCTGCGCCGACGCCGTCTGGTCGAGCGACGATCGCGTGCCCGGCCTCGTCGACTTCCTGCAGCACCTCGCCGGCTCGGCGCGCCACCCGCGCGCCTTCCTGCGCACGCTGCTCGAGCTCGGGCCCGCCCACCACGACCCGGCGCCCTCCGGCGAGCGCGGCCCGGCGGCGGTCGAGCCCGCACCGTAGTCGAGCCCGCACCGCGGCGGCTCAGGTCGCCTGCCGGGCGGTCCGGTGCACCACCTCGCGCAGCCGGGCGGGCTCGAACGGCTTCTCCACGCAGGCCACCTGCGTCCGCTCGAGGAACGCCCGCGAGCGCTCGGTGAACGCGCCGCCCGTCACGAACACGAACCGGGCGGCGAGGAACGGGTCGTTCGCCGTGACCCAGTCGTGCAGGTCCATGCCCGTCATCCCGGGCATCATGAGGTCGCACACGATCGCGGCGAAGCGCTCGCCGGCCTCGAGGCGGCGGCGGGCGTCCTCGGCCGAGTTCACGACCGACACCGAGAGGTCGGGCCCGAGCGCGCGGGCGATCGAGCGGGCCACGAGCGGCTCGTCGTCCACGACGAGCACCGCGGGGCCGGTGCCGGCCGGCGCGGGCGCCGGGGCGGGCGCGGCCGGCGGCGCCGGGGGCGGAGGGCGGGGCGGCACGAGCGGGTGCTCGCCCGTGCCGGTGCCCTTCGCGGCGGCCGGCGGCGGGGCCTCGTCGCCGGCGGGCCGGGGCCGCGCCGGCGGCAGGAGCACGCGGAAGGTGGTGCCCTGCCCGAGCTGGCTCTCGGCGGAGATGGTGCCGCCCGAGGCGGTCACGACGTTGTGCGCGATCGCGAGCCCGAGGCCGGTGCCGACGCCGAGCGGCTTCGTCGTGAAGAACGGCTCGAAGATGCGGGGCAGCACCTCGGGCGGGATGCCGACCCCGTCGTCGGCGATCTCGATGCGGGCGCGACCCTCGGCGTCGGTGTGCGCGCGCACCTGCACGCGGCCGCGGCGCTCCTGGCCCTCCGGGAAGGCCTGCCCGGCGTTCACGAGGAGGTTGAGGAACACCTGGCCGAGCTCGCGCCCCTTCGCGTCGACGCGTGGCAGCTCGCCGATGTCGACCTCGAGCGTGGCGCGGTGCTGGATCTCGTTGCGCGCGATGCGCACCGCCGCCTCGAGCTCCTCGGCGACGTCGACCGGCCCCCGGCTCGTGCCGCCGCGCGAGAAGGAGCGCAGGCCGCGCACGACCTCGCGGACCCGCTCGATGCCCTCCTTCGCCTGGCGCGCCGCCTCGGCGAGGTCGGTGCGGCCGCCGGGCAGCCCCTGCTCGAGCGCGTCGAGGTTGGAGACCACGTAGGTGAGCGGGTTGTTGATCTCGTGCGCGACGCCGGCGGCGAGCGTGCCGAGGCTCGCCATGCGCTCGGAGCGCTCGAGCTGCGCCTGCAGCGTGCGCTGGTCGGTCGTGTCGGCGAGCACGCCCACCAGCCGCCGGGCGACGCCGTCGGGCCCGCGCTCCCCGGCGCCGGCGCGCAGCCGGAGCCAGCGCTCGCCCACCGGGAGCCGGGTGCGGAACTCGGCCTCGAAGCGCTCCGAGCGGCCGCGGATGTGCGCGAGCAGCGCCTCGGCCACGTAGGGCCGGTCGTCCGGGTGCACGATCTTCGCGAGCACCGCGGCGACGTCGCCGGTGACGCGGTCGTACGGCAGCCCGGCCTGGCGGGCCCACTCCGGGTCCGCCGAGAGCACGCCCGCCTCGAGGTCCCACTCCCAGACCCAGTGCGTACCCTCGATCGCGAGCCGGAGCCGCTGCTCGCTCGCCTCGAGCTCGCGGCGGGTGCGCTGGAGCGCGATGGCGTGCAGCCGGTCCTCGCGGTAGGCCCAGGCGATCCCCACGCCGCCGACGGCGAGCAGGAGCACCACGATCGCGCCGACGAGCTCGAGCGGCCTGAGCAGCGGCTCCTCGAGCTCGGCGAGATCCATCCGCGTGATCATGAAGAGGTCGGAGTCGGCGAGGCGGTGCGAGGCGACGAGCACCGGGGTGCCGCGGAAGTCGATGCCCTCCGAGATGCCCTCGCGCTGGACGCCGACCGCGATGCCGCGCCCGGAGCCGACCGGGATGCGCCGGGTGAACGCCCAGCCCGGCAGGAAGCGCGGATCGGTGACGAAGAAGGCGGCGTCGCCGTCGCGCCGGGCGATGGCGGCCTCGCCGGTCTCGCTCGGCACCGGCCAGCCGCGCGTGATCGTCGCGAGGATCTCCCGCGCGTCGAAGCGGGCGTAGAGCACGGCGCGCGGGCCCGGGCCGGGGCGGATGGGCGCCGCCACGTCGAGCCGCGGGGCGCCCTCCTGGAACACCGCGAAGAGCATCGAGGCCGGGCCGCCCGCGATGGCGGCGCGCACGAGCCCCGCGTCGATGGGCGGGCCGCTCGTCTCGCCGCGGTCGACCGCCGGCCGGCCGTCCTCGAGCACGAGCGCCACGCGCCGGAGCGACAGGTGGACGGCGAGGTTCCCGAGGACGCGCTCGGCCTCGCGGCGCAGCTCCGGCGTCAGCTCCCCGGCGCGGTCGGCCGCGCGGACCACCTCGGCGTAGCTCGTGGCCGCCGCGATGTCCCGGACCGCGCCATCGCGCCAGGTCTGGATGCCGTCGGCCTTGAGGACCGCCACGCTCTCCAGCGCGGCGCCGCCGCGCCGCTTCGCGGCCTCGCGGGTCGAGGACTGCAGGAGCGCGCCCGCGATCGCGATGCCGAGGGCGAGCAGGCTGAAGACGACGAGCGGCACCTGCCGCACGAGGCGGGGGCCCGGGCGCGCGGGCCGGGTGGGCTGTCGGGGAGCGTCCGTCAAGGTGCGACCTTCGATCTCGATTGTCTCAGCGAACCCGGCGGCGCGCCAGTCACCGCGGCACGGACGCGGCGGGCTCCAGGCTCGGCGCCTCGCGGCGCTCCTCCGCCGCGCGGCGGACCGTCTCGAGCCGCGCGGCGAGGTCCCGCGCGAAGGCCGCGGCCTCCCCGTCCCCGCCCGAGAGGCGCGCCAGCGCGGGCGGGAAGGGGTGGTCCTGCTCCTCGCTGCGGCCGAGGCCGCGGCCGAGCGCGACGGTGGCGGCCTCGCGGGCGCCGGGCGAGGCGGCGCGGAGCGCGGTCACGAGCTCCTCGGGCGCGCCCGCGGCGGCGGTGGCGAGCGCGTCGGCGAGGCCGTCGGCGAGGCGGGGCTCGAGGGCGGCCGCCTGCGAGAGCTCGACGAGCCGCGCGAGCGCCTCCCCGCCGCCCTCCGCCGCGAGCTCGCCGATCGAGCGGACCACCGGGGGCGGGTCGTCGCCGGCGAGCGCCGCCCAGAGCCGGCCGATGCAGGCCGCGTCCGGCGAGAGCGCCTCGAGGAACAGGCGCCGGGCGGTGTCGCCGTCCGGCTCGGAGAGGTACGCCGCCTCGCCCACGGCGAGGCGCAGCGCCGGGTCGGTCTCGGCGCGGAGCGCCGAGCGGAGGAAGGCGACGTTTCGCGCGTCGCCGGCCCGGGCGAGCGCGTAGTAGGTGCGGGCCGCGCTCGCGAGGTCGGCGGTGGTGGCGGCCGGGGAGGCGGTCGCGCTCGGCGGGCGCGCCAGCGCCACCGCCGCGTCGATCGCCGCCGCCCCGCCGCCGCTCGCGGCGAGCGCGCCGGCGATGGCGTCCACCCCGCGCGCGGCGCCGGAGGCCCGGCCCGAGAAGTCGTTCGCGAGCACCGCGAACGCGAGCGTGCGCCCGCCCGCGGTCTGCACGTAGCCGGACAGGCTCGTCACGTTCTCGAGGGTGCCGGTCTTCGCCCGGAGGCGGTCGGCGGCCTCGGTGCCGTCGAGCCGGAACCTGAGGGTCCCGTCCCGGCCGGCGACCGGGAGGGAGGCGACGTACTCCGCGGCGAGCGGGAAGCGGGCGTACATCGCCCGCAGCACGGTCACGAGCTGGCGCGCGCTGAAGCGGTTCGCGTCGTTGAGGCCCGAGCCGTTCTTCATCACGTAGCCGCCGCGCGGCACGCCGGCCTCGGCGAGGAACTCCTCCACCGCGGCGACGCCCTTCGGCCAGGAGCCCGGGGCGCCCTTCACCTCGGCCCCGAGCGTCTTGAGGAGCTGCTCGGCGACGAAGTTGTTGGAGGTCTTGTTGAGCCGCCGGACGACCTCGGCGAGCGTGTCGGACGAGGCCACGTGGACGAGCCGGGCGCCCGCCGGCGCCTGGCCGGTGCGGATCCGCCCCGTCACCTTCACGCCGCGCAGCTCGAGCAGCCGGGCGAGCGAGTGCCCGAGGTAGAGCGCCGGCTCGTCGATGCGCCGCCAGACGACCTGGGTGCGGCTCCCCGCCGGCACCTGGCCCTCCACCACGATGCGCTGGCGGCCGCCGGTGAAGCTCGAGCTCACCTTCACGCGCCGCGCGCCGCGCGGCGCGCCCGTGACGGCACGGACCTCGACGGCGAAGAGGTCGCTCGCCGGCTCGAGCTCGACGCGCGCCCGCGCGCCCCTGCGCTCGCCCGGCGCGACGTAGATCGCCACGGTGTTCCAGTTGAAGGAGAGGGCGCCCGCCGGGGCGAGGTAGGAGCGGTCGCCGTCCTCCTGGTCGAAGCCGGGCCCGACCCGCTCGGCGTCGAAGTAGCCGTCGTCGAGCACCACGTCGCCGATCCGCTTGATGCCGGCGTGGGCGAGCTCGCCCGCGATGGCCCAGAGCCGCTCGGTGACCAGGGTGGGGTCCCCCTTCCCGCGCACGTAGAGCGCCCGCGGGCTGGGTGAACCCGCCTGGGCCGGATCGACGAGGAACTCGGTGTCGAACCGGAAGCCCGGTCCGAGCCGGGCGAGGGCCGCCGCGGTGGTCACGAGCTTCACGTTTGACGCAGGGTTGAGCAGGACGTCCGCGTCCTTGCCGAGGAGGACCTCGCCGGTGGCCGCGTCGGCCACCAGCACGCCCAGCCTCGCCGTGGAGAGGGGCCCCGCCTGGGCGATCGAGCGCAGGGCGGACTCCAGGGTCGGGTCGGCGGCGCGGGCCTGGGGGGGGGCGACGGCGAACAGGAGGAGGGCGGCGGCGACCGCGGGGGCGGCCCTTTCAGGACTCACGGACTCTCCATACCGGAACGGCGCGGTCTTTGGCAGCGGCGCGCCGGGGCGCCGACGCGTGCGGCAGGATCGTGGGCCGCCTAAGGGAAAGGAACGCCCCCGGGGCGATGGTCGATTCCCGAGGCGACGTCGAAGTCGGTCGCCGATGCCACCAGGCCGTCGCCTTGACTTCGCGGGGGGCACACCGTTAGACCATGAGACGCCGTCGCAAGGAGCACCGACATGGACGAAAGGACCCAGGAAGCCCTCGAGAAGTTCGAACGCTTCCTCCACAAGAAGGACCTTCGTCTGACCGAGGCGCGCGCCGCCATCGTCGAGGCCGCGCTCGCGCGCAACGGTCACTACCCGATCGAAGATCTGATCGCGGATCTCAAGAAGCGCGGCATCCGCGGCTCGAAGGCGACCGTGTACCGGACGCTGCCGCTCCTCGCCGAGGCCGGGATCCTCGAGCCCGCGATCCTCGCCGGCGAGTCGCGCTCCTACGAGACGACCTTCGGGCGCCACCACCACGACCACCTCATCTGCGGCCGCTGCTCGAAGGTGATCGAGTTCGAGTTCGAGGCGTTCGAGATCCTGCAGCGCGAGGTCGCGACGAAGTACGGCTTCCGGCTCGACGCGCACCACCACGAGCTCCTCGGCACCTGCCCCGACTGCCTCGAGCGCGAGGCGCGGAGCGGGCCGGTCGGCCTGCCCGCCGCGCGCGTGGAGGCGCCGGCCGCGCCGAGGCGCGAGGACGAGAGCGCGGCCTAGGGCAGGCCTAGGGCTGCTTCGCCTTCGGCGCCGGCACGTCCGGTCCGATCGTGCGCGCGAGCAGCCGCTCCGTGCGCTTCATGAAGTCGAGCCAGGTCCCGCGCTCGAGCCAGGCGTGCCCCTCGCCGGCGTACTCGACGTACTCGAGCGGCAGCTTCGCCTTCTCCGCGGCGGCGCGGAAGCGCCGGCCGTGCACGACCGGGACGCGCAGGTCGTCCTTCCCCCAGGCGGCGAGGACGGGCACCGCGAGCTCCGCGGCCCGGTTCACCGGGGAGCCCGCCTCGAGGCGCTCCTCGTCGGTCGCCGGGCCGAGCTCGCGCAGGAGCGTGCGCCGCGCCTGGTCCTCGTAGGCCTCCTCGGCCTGGACGTCCTTCCAGAGCTGCTCGAGATCGGTCGGCGCCGCCCCGGCGATCGCGCAGCGGAACGCCCCGGGCGCCCGCACCGGCGCCATGAGGGCGGCGTAACCGCCGTAGCCGAGCCCCATCACGCAGACGCGCGCGGGGTCGACGAGCCCCTTCCCGGCGGCCCAGCGGACGGCGTCGGCGAGGTCGTCCTCCACGGCGAGCCCCCACTGCCGCCGGCCGGCGGCCGCGAGGCGGGGGCCATAGCCGGTGGAGCCCCGGAACTCGGGCTCGAGCACCACGTAGCCGCGGGCCGCGAGCGCCTGCGGCACCGGCGGGTCGGGCCAGGCGAGGCTCACGCGCGCGGCGGGGCCGGCGTGGACGTAGACGACGGCGGGGCGGGGGCCCGGCGGCGCGGCGCCGGGCGGCGGCCGGGTCACGTAGACCGGGATCTCGAGGCCGTCGCGGGCGAGGAACCGCTCGAGCGCGCGCGGGCCCACCCGGTCCGGCGCGACGTCCGGGAGGGCGCCGCCCAGGGAGCGCAGCCGGCCGGTGTCCGGCTCGAACACGTGGTACGCCGGCGGCGCACGGTCGGAGGAGCTCGTGACGAGCCAGCGCTTCGCGGTCTCGCAGCGGCGGCACTCGACGAGGTTCGTCCGGCCGGGGAGCGCCCGGTCGATGCCGCCCTGCAGGCGCTCCATGTCCTCGTCGATCCAGCGGGTGGTCCAGCCGTCGAGGAGGGTGCGCCACCCGAGGAACTTCCCGGTCTCCTCGTCGACGATGGGCGCGGCGAGCTCGCCCACGTCGAAGCCGGCCCCGGTGAGCACCGCCCTCGGCGCGGGGCGGCGGGTCTCGGGGTCGAGCGGCGCGAGCACCGCGGTCGCGCCGCCCGGCGGCACGGTGGCGACGAAGAGCGTGTCGTTCACGAGGAAGCGCGGGCTCCAGGCGCCCGGGTCGAGCTCCTTGAAGCTCGCGACCTCCTCCCAGCCGCCGTCCTCCCCGCGGCCGTGGACGACCTCGCGCGCGCCCGACCAGGCCACGAGCCAGCGCGGGTTCCCGCGGGCGTCGGTGATCCAGCGCTGCACGAACTCCGGCGCGCCGCTCCCGAGCCGGAGCGGCTTCGGGTGCTTCGCGCGCGTGTCGACCCGGGCGAGCGCGAAGGTCGCGACCCCGCGGAGCGACGACCAGTGCCACTCGCGCAGGAGCACCTCGTCGCCGTCGCCGGCGAGCACCTTCTCGAGCTCCCACTCCGAGCCGAGCACCTCGAGGTTCTTGTCGACGACGACGTTGCCGTACCGGCGCGGCAGCTTCGAGTCGATGAGCAGCCGGCCGTTCTCGCCGTCGGCGTCGATGGCCCACAGCCCCTTCAGCCGCCGCGCGCCGCCGCCCTGCGGGTCGAGCGCGCGGAACACGAGCCGCCGGTCGTTCACCCAGGCGAGCCCGGCGATGTCGAGGTCGGACAGGTAGGCGACCCCCCGGAAGGTCCACGGCTCGACGTCGAGGTCGGCGACCTTGAGCTCGAGGCGCCCGTCCTTGCCCGGGAACGTCGCGGCGAGGTAGCGGCCGGTGGGCGAGAGCGCGAGCTCGCCGACCGCGGGCCGCGCGAAGAGCGTCTCGAGCGGGAGCGGCGCGGGCGCGAGGAGCGCCAGGGCGAGCAGCGCGGGGGCGAGCAGCGCGGGGGCGAGCACCCGGCCAACCTAGCCGCGCCCCGGCGCGGACGCCGCGTACGGGACGGGGTCGGGCAGGCCCCGACTCTTTCGGGGGCTCTGCGGCAAGGTGCGTCAGGCCCGGTCCGCCCGGGCGCGGCGGGCCGGCGGTACGCTGATCCGGGAGGCGACGCTCGGGGATGGCGGCGGCGAGCCTGGATCCGAAGGCGATCGGCGCGGCGGTGCGCGGCCACCGGGTCTACCACGAGGTCTACGCGGAGCGGGCGATCGGCACGACGGGCCGGCCGGTCGTCGCGGTCGAGGTCCGCCTCTGGTCGACGCTCGAGAAGGCCGGGGCGAAGGCCCTCACCGCCCGCGCCGCCGCGGAGGCGGCGACGCTCGTGGGCGCGGCCGCGCTCGGCGAGGACGCGGCGGGCGACCTCGAGCCGTTCCACTCGGCGCTGTACGACTCGCGCCAGGTGCCGGGGGCGGACGAGATCTACGTCGCGATCGCGCTCCGGCTCCACGGCGAGGGGGCCGAGGCGGAGCGCGACCGGGACCGCCGCCTCCAGGCGCTCCGGCACCGGCTGGAGACGCTCGGGGTGTACGCCGGCCGCTGGCACGAGCCGCCGGCCCGCGCGGCGGAGGCCCCGGAGCCGTGGCAGGTCCAGCGGGTGGCGAGCGCGGCCTGACCCGCCGGGCCGCCCACCTCACCAGCCCTTGTAGCGCCCCCAGGCGAGGAACACGCCCGACGACAGCGCCGCGAGCGCCATGACGCCCCAGAACGTCACCGGGTGGGGCGGGAGCGGCATCGGGATGTTCATCGAGAACGCGCTCACCACGAACGTCGGCACCATGATGGCGAGCGTGATGAGGGTGAGGGTCTTCATCGTCAGGTTGAGGTTGTTCGAGACGATGGAGACGCGGGCGTCCATGAGGCCGGCGAGGATGTTCGCGTTGATCTCGGCCTGCCGGTAGCACTGCTGGTTCTCGATGGCGACGTCGTCGAGGAACTCGAGCTGCTCCTTCTCGAGGCCGAGGCGGCCGGCGAGCGCCTTCAGCTTGTCGATGGCGACCGCGTTCGAGGAGATGCCCGACACGTAGTAGACGAGGCTCTTCTCGAGCTTGAAGAGGTTGAGGAGGTGCCGGTTGTCGAAGGACTGGTGGATCCGCTTCTCGAGCGAGTCGGAGAGCATCCCGATGACGCGCAGGTGCTCGAGGAAGTGGAAGATGGTCCGGTAGAGGATGCGGAGGAGCACGTCCGCCGGCGAGTTGCCCTTGTGCGGCACCCGGCCGGCGTCGAAGACCGGCGCGTCGTCGGCCATCACCACCACGAGCTTGTCCTTGAAGAGGAACAGGCCGACCGAGAGGACCTTGAAGAGGAAGTCGTCCTCGGAGGAGTAGTTCTTCGGCCGCTTCAGGATGATGGCGACGTGCTCGGGCTCGGACTCGACGCGGGAGAGCTCGTCGGGGTCGAGCGCGGACGCGAGCGTGTGCTCGTCGAGGCGGAGCGTCTCCACGAGGAGGCGCCGCTCGGCGTCGTCCGGCGCCGTGACGATCCAGAGCGGACCGTCCTCCCGGTCCCGGAGCTTCCCCTCGTAGAGCTCGCAGCGCCTCAGCACCGCGGCAGCGTACACCGTCAGCGCAGCCGGTGCACCGCCGCCAGCTGGTCCAGCCGCTCGGCCGAGATCTGGAGGTCCCGGACCAGCCCGTCCGCGAGGTCGTAGATCCACCCGTGCACGGCGAGGGCCTGTCCCCGCCGCCAGGCGTCCTGGACGATGGTGGTGTGGCAGACGTTCGCGACCTGGCTCGCGACGTTGAGCTCGCAGAGCCGGCGCTCGCGGGCGTCGTCGTCGGGCAGGGCCTCGAGCTCCGGCGCGTGCACGACCGCCACGTCACGCAGGTGGCGCAGCCAGTTGTCGATGAGCCCGAGCGGGCGCGGGGTGAGCGCGGCCCGCACGCCGCCGCAGCCGTAGTGGCCGCAGACGATGATGTGCTTCACCCCGAGGACGTCGATGCCGTACTGGAGCACCGACAGGCAGTTCACGTCGGTGTGCACGACGAGGTTCGCGACGTTGCGGTGCACGAAGATCTCGCCGGGGAGCCGCCCGACGACCTGGTCCGGCGGGAGCCGGCTGTCGGAGCAGCCGATCCAGAGGAGCTCCGGGCGCTGCGCGTTCTTGAGCCGCTCGAAGAACCCCGGGTCACGCTCGCGCATGCGGGCGGACCAGGCGCGGTTGGCCACGAAGCAGTCGTCGAGGGACATGTCGGCTCTCCTACGCGATCAGTCTGCCGCGCCGCGAGGCCCCTCGCGAGCCCTTCGCGCGGATGGTCCCTGCATGGGCGAGCCGGGCCTCGACCCGCTCGAGCAGCGCCGCCTCCGCGCGGCGGACCTCCCGGGGCGACAGCCCCAGCGCGCGCCCCACCGCGAGGTCGAGCGCGCGCTGCGCCGGGCGGGCGAGCACCGCGGCGAGGTCGGTCGTGACGGGCGCCTCGAGGAGCGCCGGGGCGAGGGCGTCGAGCTCGCCCGCGAGGTCGGCGAGCGCGGCGGCGGCGGGGACCGGCGCCCGGGCCAGCACGCCGGTGTCCACGTCGGCGATGGCCTGCGCGCCGGTGAGCTGCCGGGCGCGCTCGTCGATCGCGAGCCGCACGGGGGTCGCCGAGAGCACGAGCGCGAGGTGCCGGGCGTCCGCGCCGCGCGGGAAGAGCGCGTGCCACTTCTTGTCCTCCCAGAGCCCCGCGGCGTTGAGGAAGGCGAACGCGCGCGCGCCGACCTTCGCAGGGTAGAGGAGCGGCGCGGGCCCCCGGCCGGGGACGAGCCGCCACCACGGCGAGCGGCCCGCGCAGGTCGAGCGGCGGTGGACGCCCGCGGCCTCGCCGCGCGCGAGGTAGCGCCGCGCCGCGGCCGACGGCTCGCCCGCCGGGCGGAGCAGCACGCCCGCGGGCGCCGCGACCGCCGGGGCCATGGCCTCGCGCAGGGACGAGAGGAGCGGCACGACGTCGCCGGGCTCGAGCGGGACCTCCTCGCCGAGGAGCGCGGAGGCGTAGCGCCCGGGTCCGGCCGGGCGGAGGTGGAAGAAGGCGTTGCACCCGGTCTTCGTGCCGAAGCGCACCTCCGAGAGCGCCTCGAGCGGCACCGCCCCGCGCGGCGCGGCCGCCGGCGGCGCGAGGAGCCGGACGCGCGCTCCGCCCTCCCCGCGGGCGAGGGCGACGAGGTCCTCGTCCGGCAGCGCCGCGAGCGCCACGCCCGCCTCGGCGGCGTGGCCCGCGGCGGCGCCCTCGACCCAGACCGCGAGCAGGGTGTCGACCGAGGCCGCGAAGGAGCCGGCCACGCGGGAGCGGAGCCGGAGCGCGAAGGCGCCGCGCGCGGCCGCGTCTGCGACGAGCGGCGCCGCGGAGCGCGACACGTCGAGCGCGCGCGGCCAGACGAGCGCCGCCACCGGCGCGCGCCGGAGCGCGAGCGCCGCGAAGTGCGCGGAGAGGTCGGCCTGCGCCGGGAGCCCGCTCGCCCGGACCGCGGCGCGCTTCGCGGCGGGCGGGAGCGCCTCGTGGCGCAGGAAGGGCGGGTTCGCGAGCACGAGGCCCGCCGCGGGCCAGGGGCGGACGAGCGCGTCGCCGGCGGCGATCGCGGCCTCCGCGCCGAGGAGCCCGAGCCGCAGGCGCGCCGCCCGGGCCGCGACCGGCGCGAGCTCGACGCCGTGGAGCGCGAGCCGGGCGCCCTGCGCCGCCGCCAGCCGGTGCGCCGCCGCGAGGAGGGCGCCGCCGCCGCAGGCGGGATCGAGCACGGCGAGGCCGTCGAGCGCGCACGCGAGCGCGTCGAGGCGCCGGCCGGCGAGCAGCGCGGCGAGCGCCTCCGGCGGCGGAGGGCCGCCGCGCCGCGCGGCGGCGTGGGCGAGCCCGGCGGCCGCGAGGAGCCGGGCCTCCGGGGCGGGCGTGAAGACCGCGCCGCGCGCGCCGCCGAGCGCCCGCGCGGCGATGGCCTCGAGGAGCGCCCCGTCGATCCCGCCGCCGCCGTCGCCCTCGCCGCCGATCGCGAAGGCCGCGAGCGGGCCGCGCGCCTCCCCGGCGAGCCGGCGCGCCGCGGCCTCGAGCTGCCGGGCCGGCGCGAGCGCCGCGAGCGCCGCGAGCGCGCGGTCCACGGGCGAGGGGGCGCCGCCGGTCACCGGAGCTCCGCGTCGAGGAGCGGGGCGCCGCGCGCCTCGGGCGCGTCGAAGTGCCACCACTCCATCCGGTTCACGCGGAAGCCCTCGGCCTCCATCGCCTCCCGCAGCCGGTCGCGGTTCCGGGCGGCGGCGGGCGGGAGCCCCGCCGCGCGCGCGTGCGCCCGCGGCGAGAACGTGTCGAAGTCGGTCGGGACCGGGACCTCCCCGCCGTCCGCGCTGGCGAGCCCCACGTCCACCGCCGCGCCGCGGTTGTGGTTCGAGCCCTTCGCCGGATCGGCGACGTAGCCGGGGCGGGGCACGAGCCGCCACATCTCGCGCTGCACCGCGACCGGCCGGTAGCAGTCCCAGAGGCGCAGGCGGAGCCCCTCCGCACGCAGGCGCGCCGCCGCGCGGGCGAGCCGGTCGGCCACCGGGGCGCGGAGCAGGCAGCGCGCGCCCGCGGGATAGACCGCCCGGCCGAGGAAGTTCCGCGGGGTGGCGTACCGGAGGTCGACGAGCGCGTCGGGGATGCGGGCCGCGACGTCCACGAGGTCGTGCGCGCGCCCGGACGCCTCGGCCCTGGAGGCGGGGCCCGCGGCGAGCGCGAGGGCGAGGAGGGCGGTGCGGCGCACGCGCCGATGCTATCAGGCCCGCGCGCCCGCCCGGGCCGCCGCGCGCGGCGCGTTCGGCACGAGCGACAGCAGGAAGAGCAGGGCGCCCGCGCCGAGCGAGGCGATCGCGGCCTGGGGGTCGGACCCGCTCCGCGCGTCGAGCGCGAGCCACAGGCCCACCCCGGCGAGGCCGAACCGGGCCCGCGGGTGATCCAGGGCCACCAGGGTCGCGACGCAGACGAGGCAGCCCACCGAGACGCCCTGGAGGATCGGGGCCACCGACCCGTACCCGAGGACGAGCGGCGCCAGCATCAGCCAGAGCCCCACCCCGAAGCTGGCCCATCGCGCGATCATCCAGGCACCAAGCTAGCCCCGCCGGAGCGAGGGCTCAAGTGGGCGGCCTGCCGCGCCGGGGGCCCGGGAAGGGGCCGTGAACTGGCGCTGTCGGATCGGGGGGCTAGGATGCCCTCGATGCCACGCAGCCGGACCCGCCGGCCACGCCCCCGCCTCGACCGACAGCCGCCCGACCCTTCGATGACCTACACCGATGAACGTGTTGCCGCCGAGATGGGGCGGGTGATGCTCGCGCTCTACCGCGCCGGGATGCAGGTGCGCCTCGCCCCGGACGCGATCCGCGGCCGCGCGAGCGCCCGCATCGTCCCCGGGCCCTCGGCGAAGCGGCGCACCGCCGCCTCCGCGACCGGCAGCGGGGACTCGCCGCTCCAGGCGATCTACGCCGCGGTCGAGCGGATGAACGAGGCGTCGGGCGCGATCGTCGTGGCGCTGGATTAGCCGAACAGCGCTGTTCAGCCGAAGAGGCCGGTCAGCTTCTTGTCGATGTCCTCCTGCACCTTCTGGCGCATGGAGCCGGGCATCAGCATCGGGAACTTGAGGTGCACCTCGACGTGGCCGTCGTGGCAGGCGTACGTGCCGGTCGCGCCCATCTTCGAGACCTTGCCGGTCCGCTTCGCCTCGTCGCTCTCGTAGTCGAGCTGGTACTTCTCGGCGATGCGGCCCATCTCGGCGTCGACCTTCTCGTAGATCGCGTGGGCGGACTTCCCGGGGTAGGTCTTCTTGATGGAGTGCATGACGGTCTCCTCGGCTCGGTCGTCAGCGGGCGTAGACGGTGGGGTCGGGGACGCCCGCCTCCTCGAAGCCCTTCCTGCGAAGTAAGCACGCGTCGCAGGCGCCGCAGGCCTTTCCGCCGACCGGGTCGTAGCAGGAGAGCGTGAGGCGGTACGGCACCCCCAGGGAGGTGCCGAGCTTCACGATCCCGGCCTTCGAGAGGCGGATGAGGGGCGCGTGGATGCGGAGCGGCCGGCCCTCGACCCCCGCCTTCGTCGCGACCTTCGCGAGCTTCTCGAAGGCGCGCAGGAACTCCGGGCGGCAGTCGGGGTAGCCGGAGTAGTCGATGGCGTTCACGCCCACGTAGACGTCGGCGGCGCCGATCGTCTCGGCGTGCGCGAGCGCGAGGGCGAGCATCACGGTGTTGCGCGCCGGGACGTAGGTCACCGGGATCTCGGCCGACATGGCCTTCGCGCTCCGCCGCTTCGGCACCGCGATGTTCCGGTCGGTGAGGGCCGAGCCGCCGAACGCCGAGAGGTCGACCTTCACCACCCGGTGGCTCGCGGCGCCGAGCGCCTTCGCGAGGCGGCGGGCCCGGCCGAGCTCGTGCTTGTGGCGCTGCCCGTAGTCGACCGAGAGCGCGTGGGCCTCGAAGCCGTCGCGGCGGGCGACGGCGAGGCAGGTGGTGGAGTCGAGGCCGCCGGACAGGAGCACGACGGCGCGGGGCGGGGCGGGCAGCTTCGCGGGCATGAGCCGGCGATACTAACCCGGGCCGGGCCTCACGGAGCGCCCGAGAGCGGGTAGGTCTTCTCGCAGGGGAAGGCGCACGCGCCGCACGCGCCCTGGGGGTCCTGGAAGGACTCGGTGAGCGTCCCCACGAACCCGCCCGCCGTCACCGTGCCCTCGATGCGCAGGGTCGCGGCCGCGGCGCAGTTCGCGCCGCACGCGTCGAGGACGCCGAGGCCGCCGTCGGCGGTGAGGACGTAGGTCCCGGCCTCCACGCGGCCGAAGTACGGCTGGGCGAGCTTCCCCGCGCCGGCCACGCACAGCGCGGCGGTCCCGAGCGCGGGCTCGGAGGAGAGCGTCGCCGTGAAGGTCCCCACCACGGTCGAGTCCGCGTTGGCGGCCCGCTCGCAGAAGAGCGGCCGCGCCGGGCCCTGCGGATCGTAGTAGGTCCCCGCCACCTCGAAGCGAAACGTGCCGACGGGCTGGCCCGGGCAGGTGGCGGCCTCGCCGGACGTGCAGGCACAGAGCGCGAGGAGGGCGAGGGCGGCCGCGCGGCGCATCAGCCGCGCACCGCGACCCGTAGGTCGAGGAACAGGTCGGTGAGCGCGAAGGTGGCGAGGTCGCGCGCGTCCGGGTGCTCGAGCGGGCGGGGCAGGGGATCGCCCGGGCCGCGGCGCTCGAGCTGGGCGAGGACGAGCAGGGCCGCGCCCGGGTCGCCGGCGTGCACGAGCGCGACGCGGTTCGCCGTGCGGCGGAGCGCCGTCGAGAAGCCGCGCGGGTCGGCCTTCGCGAGCTCGGCCGAGGCGGGCCCGGCGAGCGCGGTCGCGGAGGCGCGGGTCGCCGCCGGCACCGAGGCCTCGAGCGCCTTCAGGAACGCGCCGGCGCGCTGCTCGGGCAGGCCGAGCGAGGGCGGGGTGCCGCCCGCGTAGCGGCAGGCGAGCTCGAGCAGGATGCCGACGTCGCGGGGCGCGAACTTCCCGATGAGCGCCCAGCCCTGGGTGAGCAGATCGATCGACCGCGCCGCGAGGAACGCGAGCGCCGGGTCGGGCAGGCCCTCGACGCCCGCGGTCGCGATGATCGAGGGCGGCTGGGTGTTCTCGATGGCGACGTCGACGCCCGGACGCTCGGTGAGGAACGCCGCGTAGGAGCGGGCGCCGAGCGAGATCACCGCGGCGTCGAGGGCGCCGCGCAGCGCGGCCCCGCGCGGCGGGACGATGCGGTCGGCGGGGCTCGCCCCGCGGCGCGCGAGGTCGGCGGGGAAGAGCGTCTCGAGCCACGGCGCGAGGAGCGCGATGAGCCGCGCGAGCGGGCCGCCGGCGCCGGGGAGCGCCACCTTCTCGCGGAGCCCGGGCGGCAGCGCGCGCGCCACGGGGGCGGGGCGTGCGGGCGGCACGCGGCCGGGGGCGACCACCGCGCCCAGGGCCGAGGCGATCCGGCCGCGCTCCTGCATCCGGCCGGCCTCGAGCCGGGTGGAGGTCGCGGCGAGGCCGCTCGCGAGCGAGACCACCGCGGCGAGGGCCTGGCCGTCGCCGGGGTCCGCCCGCACCACCTCGAGCCACGCCGCGAGGGCGCGGGGCGCGGTGTCGGGGCGCGACGCCCAGAGCTCGAGGAGCTCGCGGCGCGCGGCCGCGTCGTCCGGCACGAGCGAGATGGCCTTCTCGAGGTACCCCGCCGCCTTCTCGTCGCGCCCGAGCCGCTGGCGCGCGATCTCGGCGAAGTGGCGGTACCGCGCGGCGGCGGCGGCCGGGTCGTAGGAGGCGAGCGCGTCGGCGAGCTGCTCGCCGAGCGCGAGGTAGTCCTCGTGGCGGCCCTGCTGCTCCGCGAGCCGCTGGAGATCGCGCGCGAGGGTGAGGTCGGTGGGCTCGCGCTGGAACGCGTCCTCGAGGAGGAGCTTCGCCTCGTCGAGGTCGCCGGCCTCGAGCGCCTCGCGCCCGGCGGCGGCGAGCTGGCCGGGCGGCCGGCCCGCGCGCATGGACGGCAGCGGCGGCGGCCACGCGCCCGTCGCGCGCTCCTCGCGCGGGAGCGGCGGCGGGGCGTCGGCCGGCGCCTTGAGCGCGGGATCGGTCGGCGGCCGCGGCGGCGGCGGGAAGGCGGCGTCGGTCTTCGTGCGCAGCGGCGGCGGCTCCGGCGGGCGCCGCTCGAGCCGCGGCGGCACCGCGCGCGGCGGCGCCGGCGGCACGGTGGCGTCGTCCGGGGCGGTGGGCGTGAAGGGATCGGTCGGGTGGACCGGGCGGCCCTCGGTGCGCTGCAGCACCGGCGGCGGCCAGCTGCCCGCGGGGCGGCCCTCGGGGAGCGGGGGCGGGAAGGCGCCCGTCGTGCGCGACGGCGGCGGCGTGGGGCGGGACGGGATGGGCCACGGCGTCAGCGGGCCGATGGGGCCCTCGGACTCCGGCAGGAGCGGCTCGGGGTTCGGCGGGATCGGCGAAGGCGTGAGCGGGCCGATGGGCCCGGTGGTGGGGCCGGGCGGCGGCCAGCTGCCGGTGGAGCGCGCCCCGGGCGCGCGCGCGAGCTGCGGCGGCGCGACGGGCTGTGGGGGCGGCCAGTTGCCGGTGGTGCGCTGCTCGGGCGGGCGGACGAGCGCGGGGGGTGCGGAGTCGGCGGGCTCGGCGGGCTCGGCGGGTTCGGCGGGCGGGAGCTCGAGGGCGGGGGGCTCGGGGGCGAACTCGCCGGACGAGAGGTCGAGGGCGGGCGGCTCGGGGGCGAGCTCGCTCGCCGAGAGGTCGAGGGCGGGTGGCGCCTCCGCGGTCGGAGCGGCGTCGAAGGCGTCGAGCGCGGCGGCGAGGTCGGAGGCGAGGTCCGGGATCGGCTGGTCGGTCGCGGCGCCGGCGAGGTCCGAGGCGAGCTCGCCCGGGGAGAGCGGAGGGAAGGGGCCCGTGATGGACGTGATCGGCTTCGTCGCGGGGCCGGTGGGCTCGGGGGTCTCCTCGAGGGAGAGCGGCGGGAGGTCCTCCGGGGTGAGGGCCGAGTAGCCCTGGAGCGTGGAGCGGTCCTCGCGGAGGGCGAAGTCGGATGCGGAATCGGATTCGGAGACGGAATCGGAATCGGAGACGGAATCGGAGACGGAATCGGAATCGGAGACGGATTCGGGTTCGGAATCGGAGACGGATTCGGGTTCGGAATCGGAGACGGAGCCGGACACGGCGTCGCCGATCGGCTCCTGCCCTGCCGCGGCGATCGCCTCCTCGAGCGCGGACTCGGGGAAATCGTCGAGGGTCCCGCGCTCGGGCTGCTGATCGGGCGCCAGGAAGTCGTCGATCCCGGTGCGCTCGGCGCGAAGCTCGGCCTCGGGGAAGGCGTCGAGGGTGGAGCGATCTGGGGCCGTGTCGTCGATCGGAGCCGCGTCGGTCGCCGAATCCGAACCCGAATCCGTATCCGATTCCGTCTCCGATTCCGATTCCGAATCCGTGTCCGGATCCGAATCCGATTCCGACTCCGACTCCGTATCCGTCTCCGCCCCAACCTCCCCCTCCGCCTCCCTCGCCGGCGGCGGGAAGTCCCCGGTCGTCTTCGTCTCCCGGCCCTCGAGCTCGAGCTCCGGGCCCGGGAAATCGCCGGTGGTCCGGTCCGCCCGCTCGGCGGGCGGGAAGTCCCCGGTGGTGCGGTCGGTCCGGAAGACCGGCGGGAAGTCGCCCGTCGAGCGTTCCGTGCGCTCCTCCGGCAGGCCGGCCTCGGCGCGCAGGGCGTGGTGCCGCTCGATGCGCTCGGGGTCGCCCTCGATGAGGCCGGACAGCCAGGCGTGGGTGAGCTCGCGGTGCGGGTCGGCGGCGAGCGCCAGCAGGAGCGTGTCGGCGGCGCCGGCGCGGTCGCCGGCGCGCTCGAGGTGGCCGGCGAGGCGCTCGAGGAGCTCGGCGCGCGCGACGCCGGTCGCCTCGTCGGCCTGCGCGCGCAGCACCTCGGCCACGGGGTCGCCCTCGGGCGCCTCGAGCACGTGCTCGGCCGTGGGCTCGGCGTCGTCGAGCCCCTCCGGCACGGCGGCCTTCATCGGCGCGCCGAGCGCGTGGAGGGCCGCCTCGGCCTCCTCCTGGACCCGGCGCGCGGCGGGCGCGGGGCTCTCTCGCGCCGCCTCCACGGCGGCCCGGTAGGAGAGGATGGCGCCGGCCCCGTCGTCGAGGCGGTCGTGCAGGATGCGGGCGACGCGGAGGTGCAGGCCGGCGGCGTCGCCGGTCGCGGCCTCGGCGGCCTCGCGGGCCACGCGCGCGGCGAGCGCGGCCCAGTCGTCGGTGCGGGCGTCGAGCGCGGCGAGCGAGGCCTGGGTCGGCTCGTGCGCGGGGTCGAGCTCCAGCGCGCCCAGGTAGGCCTCACGGGCCTCCTCGAGGCGGCCGGCGGCAGCGAGCACCTCGCCGCGCGCGTAGCGGAGATCGCGGCGGCGGTCGGCGTCGCCCCAGGTGCCGAGCGCGGCCTCGTGCGTGGCGGCGGCCTCGAGCCAGGCGTCGGCGCCGCCGCGCTCGAAGGCGCGGTCCGCGGCGCGGGTGAACGCGACGGCGTCGGCCGGGTCCTCGCGGAAGAGGTCGGCGTAGATGGCGTCGGAGGAGGTCTTGCGGCCGGCCTCGTCGAGCGCCTGCGCGAGGCGGCGGAGGTGGCCGGCCCGGGCGATCGCCGGGAGCACCTCGAGCGGCACCGAGAGGGCCTTCTCGGCGGCCGCGGCGGCGTCGCCGGCGGCGAGCGCCTCCTCCGACTCGGCGAGCCCGGCCGGCACGGCCTCGGGCGCGGCGTGGTGTGCTGCGCGGAAGGCGCGCGCGGCGTCGACGTGGTTGCCGGCCTCGGCGAAGAGCCGGGCGGCCTCGAGGGCGGCGCCGGTGGCCTCCGCGCCCTCGGCGCGGATCGCGACGGCGAGGTGCGCGCGCGCGGCGGCCTCCTGGTCCCCGAGCTCCGCCTCGATGCGGGCGCGGGCGCGCCACGGGCCGGGGGCGTCGGGGTCGGCGTCGGCGGCGAGGTCGAGCGCCGAGCGGATCTCCTCGTCCGGCGCGGCGGCGCGGTGGAGCTCCTCGGCGAGCTCGACGAAGCGGGTGGCGCGCTCGACCGGGTCGGTGGCCGCGAGCGCGCGCTCGCCGGCCTCCTGCACGCGGCCCGCGCCGAGGGCGGGCGCGGCGGCCGGCGGCGCGGCGGCGGCGAGGGGCTCCGGGGTGGCCGGCGTGGCCGGGGCGGGAGGCTCGACCTCGACGTCCAGCTCCGCGGGGACGGCGGGCGCCGCGAGCGGGCCCGAGGCGGTGAGGCCGGCGCGGGCGAGGGCGACCTTTGCGCGGATCGGCTCGCCGGCGATCTCGAGCGCGGCGGCCGCGCGGCGGGCGAGCTCGCCGAGCTCCTCGGGCGGATCGCCCGCCTGGACGCGGACCGCGAGCAGCGCGTCCAGGATCTCGGCGGCGTCGGGGCCCTCGTCGGCGAAGCGGGCCGCGAGCGCGGCGCCGGCCTCGAGCGCGAGGCGGCGCTCGGGGCCGAGGCCGAGCGCGACGGCGCGGTCGGCCCGCCCGCGGGCGGCGGCGAGGGCCTCCTTGCCGTGGCCGAGGGCGGCGTGGCCGTCGGCGAGCGCGGTCCAGGCCGAGCCGGCGCGCGGGTCGGAGGGCGTGAGGAGGAGGGCGCGCTCGAGGTCGCCGGTGGCGTCGGCGGGCCGGCCCTCCGCCCAGGCGGCGATGCCGAGCCGGAAGCGCGAGGCCGACTCGGCCGAGGCGGGCACGCTCCCCGGCTTCGCGTCCGCGAGCGCGACGAGGCGGTGGTCGGCGTCGGAGGCGGCGGCGTCGCCGCGGGCCGAGGCGAGGGTGGCGGCGAGCGCGGCGAGCAGGGCCGGATCGTCCGGCGCGGCGACGAGCGCCTCCTCGTAGGCGGTCGCGGCGCGCTCGAGCGCGCCCACCGCGACGAGCGCGTCGGCGCGGGCGCGGTGGCAGGCGGCGGCCTCGGCGGGCACGCCGCGGGCGCGGGCGGCGAGGACGCGGTCGAGCCGGTCGGCGTCGCCGGCGGCCTCGCGGAGCGCGGCGGTGAAGGCGGCGGTGTCGGAGGGCCAGGCCTCGAACGCGAGGAGCCGGGTCTCCCGGGCGCGCCCCTCCTCGCCGGCGCGGGCGAGCGCCTTCGCGGCCTCGCCGAGGCGGAACGCGCGCAGCTCGCCCTTCGTGGCGGCGGCGCGGGAGAGGAAGAGGCCGGCCTGCTCGAGCGGGCGGTCGGCCCAGGCGTCGGCGAGGAGCGCGGCGGCCGCCTCGTCGTCCGGGTCGGCGAGCACGATGGCCGAGAGGAACGGCACCGCCTCCTCGCGGCGGCCGGCGGCGACGAGCGCACGGGAGGCCTCGCGGAGCGCGTCGAGGTCCTCGGGGTTCTCGCGGGCGGCCTCCACGAGGAGGTCGAGGCCGCGGGCCCGCTCGCCGGGGTCGGCCGAGCGCGAGTAGAGCGCGGCCGCCTCGCGGCGGAGCGCGGCGCGGGCGGACGGCTCGACCGCGGCGCGCTCGAGGAGGAGCTCGGCCTGCTCGCCGAACCGCTCCTCGGCGGCGAGGAGGGCCTGCAGGCGCTCGGTCGCGACGGCGTGGCCGGGCACCTGCTCCCGGGCCGAGCGGAGCGCGCCCTCCTGTGCCACGAGGTCGTTCGCGCGGGCGTGGACCTCGGCGAGCCGCACGAGGAGCGCGGCGCGGTCCGGGCCGGGGGCGGCGCTCGCCGCGGCGAGCGAGAGGAGCTCGACGAGGGAGCCGGCGTCGCCGCCGGCGGAGAGGAGCTCCTCGAGGGCCGCGAAGGCCTCGGCGTCGCCGGGGTTCGTCGCGACCACCCGGCGCAGCACCTCGGCGGCCTCGGCCGGGCGGCCGGCGTCCCGGAGCGCGAGGCCCGCCTCGCGGGCGTAGGCGGCGGAGCCGTCGAAGTCGCCGTCGGCGGCGGCGAGGGCGTCGAGCTGGAGGAGGAGGCGGGCGGCGTCGGCGAGCTGGCCGCGCTCGCGCAGGAGCGCCGCCGTCTCGGCGTAGAGGGCGCGGGCGCCGGCGCGGTCGCCGGTGGCCTGGACCGCGGCGGCGGACTCCTCGAGCGCGTCGAGGAACGCGTCGGAGCCGACGCCGAGCGCGGCGCGCACCACCGCCGCGCGCTCGCGGGCGGTGCGGGCTGCGAGGGCCGGGTCGACCTCGGCCTCGGCGCGGGCGCGGCGGAGGAGGCGATCGGCGAGGGCGCGGTCGTCGAGCTCGGTGAGGGCGGCCTCGCCGGCCCGCTGGAGCGCGGCGACGCGCCGGTGCAGGTTGCGGGTCCGGTCGGCCGCGGCCGCGAGCCCCTCGATGGCGCGGCGGCGGTCGGGGTCGACGGCGAAGCGCCGCCAGGCCGCCTCGAGATCGGCCGGGCGCAGCGCGAGGAGGCGGGTCAGCGCGGAGGCGGAGAGCTCGCGGTCGCCGACGTCCTCGGCGAGATCGGCCGCCTGCGAGAGGATCGCGATCCGGTCCTCGGGGGCGAGCGCGGCCCCGGGCGCCTCCAGGAGGCGGCGGTGGAGGACGAGCGCCTCGGCGGCGGAGCCGCGCAGGTGGAGGATGCGGGCGAGGAGCGGGCCCGCGAACCCGGGTTCGTCCTGGGTGCGGGCCGCGGCGCGGCGGGCGCGGCGGAGCGCGGAGTCCCAGTCGCCGGCCTCGAGCGCGAGGGCCGCGGCGGTGCGGAGCGCGCGGGCGGCGACGCGGAGATCGCCCGCGCGGCGGGCGAAGGCCTCGAGCGGCGCGCCCGGATCGGCGAGGCCGGCGGCGCGGCGGTGCCGGACCTGCTCGTCGGCGAGCGCGCGCTCCGGCGCGAGCGCGGCCAGGGCGGCCCCGAAGGCGCGGTCGGCGTCCTCCGCGCGGCCGAGGCCGGCGAGGAGGCGGGCGCGCTCGAGCTGGCGCGCGCCGGCGGTGTCCGGCTCGAGGGCGGCGAGCTCGTCGAGGCGCTCGGCGACCGCGGCCCGGTCGTCCTCCGCGGCGGCGGCGGCGCGCGCGCACTCGACGGCGACCGGATCGCGTGGCGCGAGCGTGCGCGCCTCGTCGGCGGCGGCCCGGGCGAAGGCGGCGTCGCCGGCGTCGAGCGCGAGGCGGGCCACCCGGACGAGCGCGTCGGGGCGGGCGCCGGTGGGCAGGTGGGGCACGAGCGCGGCGAGGGCCTCGCGCTCGGCGGCGCCGTCGCCGCGGGCGCGGGCGAGCTCGACGAGCGCCTCGAGCACCGGGCGGGCGGTCTCCTTCTCGACGCCGGCCGTGCGCGCGGCGCGGAGCGCGTCCTCGGCGCCGTCGACGCCGGCCGCGCGGGCGAGGAGGCCGGCCTCGGCGAGGCGCTCGCCCGCGGTGGGCTCGCCGCGCCCGTGGGCGGCGTGCGCGAGGGCGAGCAGGGCGCGCGCCTCCTCGGCGCGGTCGCCGGTGCGGCGGGCGAGCTCGGCGCGCAGCGCGTGGGACCGCTCGTCGTCGAGGGCGCCCGCCGCGGCCGCGGCGCGGACGGCCTCGAGCGCGCCCGCGGCGTCGCCGAGCTCGGCGAGGAGGCGCGCGCGCTCGCCGTGGGCGCGGGCGGCCTCCGCCGAGGGAGGTCGGGCCGGGCGGCGAGGCGGCCGAGCCGGTCGGCGCGGACGGCGGGGGAGCTGCCGGCGGAGCGCGGCGGCCACGCGAGCGCCGCGAGCGCGCGGGTCGAGTCGGGGTCGAGGGCGAGGGCCTCCTCGGCCAGCGCGGCGGCGCGGCCCGGGTCGGAGCCGGCGAGCAGCTCGGAGAGCTCGAGCCGGAGCGCGACGCCCTCGGCGGGCGTCGCGAACGGGACGAGCCGGGCGAGCGTGTCGGCGAGGGCCTCGGCGCGCCCGGCGCGGCGCTCGAGCGCAGCGAGGCGGCGGAGGACCGAGGCGTCCTCCGGGGTGGCGCGCGCGAGCGCGGCGAGGTGCGCGCCGGCGCGGTCGTCGTCGCCGAGCGCCTCGGCGGCGCGGGCGGCGATCGCGACGAGCCCGGTGCGCTCGGCGGGGGCGAGCTCGTCGCCCGCGAGCGCGGCCTCGGCGTCGGCGAGCGCGCCGCGCGGGTCGGCGTCGGCGCGGAGCGCGGCGCGGCGGGACCGGGCGGGGGCGTAGGCCGGGTCGCGCTCGGCGGCGAGGTCGAGCGCCTGGGACGCGTCGCCGCCGGACTCGAACGCGCGCAGCGCGAGCCGGGCGCCGGCGCGGCCCGGCGTGCGTGCGGCGAGGGCGAGGAGCGCGGTGGCGGCGCCGCGGCGGTCGCCCTCCTGGAGGCGGAGGTCCGCGAGCCGCTCGAGGGCCTCGGCGGCGGAGGCCGGGTCGAGGGCGGCGCGCTCGAGGGCGGCGATGGCGCGCGGGCGGTCGCCGCGCCGCTCGTGCAGCCGGGCGGCCTCGAGGGGGCGGCCGATCCGGTCGAGGAGCTCGGCGCGGCCGGCCTCGTCGCCGGTGCGGTCGAGGATGTCGGCGAGGAGGTCGCCCGAGCCCGGCGCGTCGCGCCCGAGCGCGCGCTCCGCGTGCTCGCGGGCGGCGGTGGGCTCGCCGGCGGCGAGCGCCGCGCGGCCGGCGCGGACCTCGAGCTCGGGGGCGTCGGCGGGGTCCTGGGCGAGGAGCGCGCGCAGGGCGCCGAGCGCGAGCCGGGGCTCGCGGTTCGCCTCGCCGAAGGCGGCCTGGGCCCGGAGCACCTCGGGATCGCCCGGCGCGGCGGCGCGGGCCTCGGCGAGCGCGGCCTGGGCCTGGGCGGGATCGGTCGGGCCGAGGAGCCGGGCCCGCTCGAGCCAGCTCGAGGTCGCGAGCGGCGCGTCGCCGCGGGCGGCGGCGGAGGCCGCGCGCTCGGCGAGGAGCGCGGCCTGGGCGGGCACGTCGCCGGTGCGGCGGGCGTGGCGGAGCGAGGCCTCGAGGCGGGCCGGGGTCGGCGCGGCGGCGCGGGCGGCGGCGAGCGCGCGGTGCGCGCCGGCGAGGTCGCCGACCTTCTCGCAGGCCTCGGCGAGCCGGTCCTGCAGCGTGGCGGCCTCCTCGGCGGAGCCGGCGAGCGGCAGGAGGCGGGCGAGCGCGTCGCGCTCGGCGGCGGCGTCGCCGCGCGAGGCGGCGAGCTGGGCGAGGCCGTCGAGGGCGGTGCGGTTGCGCTCGTCGGCGGCGAGCGCCGCGACGAACCGGCCGCGCGCCTCGGCCGGGAGCCCGAGCGCGAGCGCGGCCTCGCCGGCCTCGGCGAGCGCGGCGGCCCGCTCGGCGGGATCCGGCGAGAGGGCGGCGACGCGCTCCTGCGCGGCGGCGAGGGCGGCGGTGCGGCCGAGGGTGCGGTCGAGGGCGGCGAGCCGGCGCCACAGGTCGGCGCGGTCGGGCTCGAGCGCGGCGGCGGCCTCGAGGTGGGCGGCCGCGGCCGGGAGATCGGCGAGGCGCTCCTCGGCGATCGCGGCGAGGGCGACGCGCGTGCGTGCGGCGAGGCCGGCGGGGCCGGGCGCCCCGCGGGCGAGCGCGGTGAGGACCGCGGCGTGGTGGTCGGCGGCCTCGGCCCACTGGCCGGCGCGGGTGGCGGCGGCGGCGGCGCGCTCGTGCGCCTCGGCGGAGGGCGCGAGCTCCGCGGCCTCGCGGAAGCGGAGCAGCGCGTTCTCGGCGTGGCCGAGCGGGCCGTCCCAGAGCGCGCCGGCCTCGTACGCGGCCCCGGCCGCGAGGGCGCGGTCGCCGCGGGCGAGGTGCAGCTCGCGGAGCCGGTCGAGCGCGCGCACCGCGCGGAGGTGCTCGCCGGCGGCCTCGCAGGCGCGCGCGAGCGAGCGCAGCGTCTGGGGCTCGTCGGGGGCGTGGCGGAGCGCCTGATCGAGGTGGAGGCGGGCGGCTGCGGGGTCGGTGCCGAGGAGGAGCTCGCCGAGCTGGGCGTGGGCGCGGGCCTTGTGGGCCGGGTCGGCGTCGTAGGCCACGAGCCGGCGGCTCGCGCGGACGAGGGCCTCCCGGTCGCCGGCGGCGAGGGCGAGGTCGCGCAGCGCGCGCAGGGCGGGGACGTGATCGCGGCGGACCTGGAGGGCGACCTCGGCAGCGCGCCGGGCGTCGATCGCGTCGGCGCCGGCGAGGCCGAACGCGGTCTCGGCCGCGGCGAGCGCGGAGAAGACCTCGCCGCGCGCGGCGGCGCCCTCGGCGAGGTCGGCGAGCGCGCGGGCGGCGCGGGCGTCCTCCCCGCGCGCGATGCGCACCGCGGCCTCGGCGCCGAGCGCGGCCGGGAAGCCGGGGCGGCGCGCGAGCCAGGCCTGGGCGAGGTCGAGGGCCTCGTCGTGGAAGCGGTCGTCGAGGGCGAGCAGGCCGAGGAGGCGCTCGGCGGCGAACGGGTGGCCGCTCGCGGCGGGCGTCGCGAGGTAGGCCTCGCGGGCGGCCTCGTGGTCGCCGCGCTCGAGGAGCGCCTCGGCGGTGGCGAAGGTGCGGGCGCCCTCCTCGGCGGCGAGGAGGTCCGGGTCGGCGGAGACGGCGGCGGGGACGGCCGCGCGCGACCAGCCGAGGCGCGCCGCGCCGGCGACGATCTCGGCGCGGGCGAGCCGCACGTCGACCGCGCGCGGGATCTTCCAGCCGCGGGGCGCGAGCACGCGGCGCAGGAGCCGGGACACGGGGTCCTCGGGCAGGGCGTCCTCGCCGAGCGCGGCGAGGAGGCGGCGGCCGGCGTGGACGAGCGCGCCCTCGGGGAGGGCGGCCGGGCCGTAGAGGCGAGGGGCGTGGAGCACGACCGCGACGCCGCGGTCGCCGGAGGGGACGAGCCCGGCGCGGAGGGTGAAGCGGGTGCCGCCGGCGAGCCGGCCCGCGATCTCGGCGAAGCCTTCCCGGAAGGCGATCCGGAGATCGAGGAGCCCGAGCGCTTCGGGGCCCGCGGCGGCCACGGTGCGCTCCGCGAGCTCGGGGGCGGCGGCGACGCCGAGCTCGTCGAGGTCCGAGAGCCGATGCCGGAACTGGCCGGAGCCCGCGCCGACGTCGAAGGGGAAGCGCACGTCGGGCACGAGGAGGTCGAGCACCTCGAGCTCGAGGCCGTCGACGACCGGCACGCGCGCGAGGCGCACGTGTGCCGTCCCGCGCTCGAGGCGCAGCTCGAACCCCGACCCGGTCCTCTTCCCGGAGGTGGAGGATGGGACGGAGGCGGTCTTCGGAGCCTCCGCCATGCGAGCGGAATTCTACCGGGCGATCCGGCGCTTCGCGAACTTGGGGACGTGCAGGCGCACGCTCGCCCAGGCGGTGTCGGGCGGTATCGGGCGGATCACGACAGGTCCGGTCAGGGCACTCCTGGACGTCCCAGAGTCGTTCCGCTCCGCGCGGCCCGAAGGCGTCCGGGCGGCGGTGCCCTCGACGACCGAGAGTCGTTCCGGCCGGGGCCGTCCGGGGCTCGCCTCGACGACCGAGAGTCGTTTCGCGCGACGGCGCGGACCCCCTGGAGGGGGCCGGCGCGCGGCCCTTCCAGGGGATCCGAGAGTCGTTGCGGGCTGCGCCTACTGTGGCTGGGACCTGGGCGGCTCGCGGGAGCCGTCCTGCGCGACGGCGGGCGGAGCGCGCCGGAAGACCACGAGCGACCGGCGGGTCTGGAACTCCTCGTCCTCGCGGGCCACGACGGTCACCGTGTTCTGCCCGGGCTTCAGCGGCAGGTCGGCCTGGAAGTCGAGGCGGGTGGAGGCCTTCTCGTCGGGCACGACCCGGAAGAAGACCTTCTGGTCGTTCACGTAGATGAACACGTCCCGCAGGCGTGTGGCGTCGTCCGCGGACGCGGGCACCGTGGCGGAGCCGGACAGCTTCATGGTGTCGCCCTCGACGACGGGCGCACCCTTCGCCGGATCGGGCGAGAGCGCGATGCGCGGCGGCTCGCGCTGCCAGGCGATCGCGACCGCGCCGGCGCGGGGCGCCTTGACGGGCTTCGCCTGGGCGGCGGGGACGAAGCCGAAGCGGCCCTTCTGCCACTCGACCCGGTACTCGTCGCCGAAGCGGGCGTCGACGGGCAGCACGGCGCCCTTCTTCGCGGAGGCCACGGCCGGCGAGGTCGCCGAGGCACCGCCGTGGATGGCGACGTCGGCATCGAGCCGGACGGCGCCCGAGGCGGGCGAGCGCGGCGCGGCGTCCTTCGCGACCGGCCACTCGATCTTGTCGACCAGGTACTCGTCGGTCTTCTCGTCCACGATGGCGAGCCGGAACGGCACGTTCTCCGCGTGCGAGCCCTTGCGGAGCTCCACCTCGAGGCGGGCGGTCTTGGCCTCGCCGGGCTTCAGGGTCCCGATGACCTCGCGGCCCTTCTTCACGAAGAGCTTGTCGTCGCCGAGGCTGCGGAGCGCGACGTAGGTCTTGCGGCCGGAGGGGCCGGAGCCCGCGTTGCGGACGTCGACGCGGAAGGCGAAGGTCTCCCCGCGCTGCGCGAGCCCGTCGCCGTTCCCGCCCGCGGCGTCGTCGACCTGCACGCTGAACGCGAACTGGGGCTTCGGGATCTCGACGGCGCCGACCGAGGTCGCGACCTCGGGGATGGACCTGCCGGAGTCGTCCTCGAGGCGGAGCGTCACCTCGTCGCGGCGGCTGTCGAGGCTGCGGGGCATGCGCACCGGGACGGTCCAGGAGCGGCGCTCGCCGGGGCGGACGGTGCCGAAGATGAACTCGCGGCGGTCGAGCAGCGGGTTCTTCTCGGCCGAGGTCCAGGCGCGCAGGCGGCGGAACGGCGCGTCGCCCTTGTTCTCGACGGTCACGGTCCAGGGGTAGACCTCACCGGCGCGCGCGTCCTTCGCCGCGGGCGGGGAGAAGGTCACGACGGCCCTCGGCGCACCGGCGGGCGCCTTCGCGGGCTCCGACCAGTCGAGGCCCATGTCCTTGAGCCGGGCCTCGAGGCGCCGCTCCTCGTCCTCGTGGCGCTCGGCGACCAGGGCCTTCGCGCCCTCGAGCATGCGCGCGCGGTCGTTGTAGGGGGCCTTGAGCAGCAGGTCGCGCGCGAACCTGATCTGGTAGTCCTCGACCACGCGGTCGGGATCCGCGTCGGCCTCCTCGTCCTCGACCTGTTCGGGCGTGAGCTCGGTGTGGGCGCTCTCGGCGGCGTCCTCGGTGGCGGCCTTCTTCAGGGCCTTCGCGACCGAATCCTCCTTCTCGTCGAGGAGGTACCGGAGCTCGAGCGCCGACTTCTCGACGCGGCGCTTGCGGGCCTCGGCGCGCTCCTGCTCCTCGTCGCGCTGCGACGGGTTCGAGAGGTGGCGGTCGAGGTCGACCTCGCCCATGGAGCGGGGCGGCGCGAAGAAGTTCACCTGCTCCTTGAGCGCGCGGCCGGGGAGGAGCAGCACGTCCGGCGTGACGCCGACCTCCTGGATCGAGACGTCACCCGGGGTGAGGTACTGGGCGATCGTGAGCTTGAGCGCCGCCTCCTCGCCCGGGCGGCCGGGCTCGGCGAAGTCCTGCAGCACCTGCACCGAGCCCTTGCCGAAGGTCTGGCGGCCGATGACGAGGGCGCGGCCGTTGTTCTTGAGGGCGCCCGCCACGATCTCGCTCGCCGAGGCCGAGCCGTTGTTGACGAGGACGACGAGCGGGAGGTTCGCGAGGTCGTCGGAGTCGGCGCTCGCCTCCTTGAGCTCGAGCGTGCGGCCGCCGCCCACGGTCTTCACGATCGTGCCCGAGGAGAGGAAGAGATCGGAGACCTGCACCGCCTGCTCGAGCAGGCCGCCCGGGTTGCCGCGCAGGTCGAGGACGAGGCCGGCGAGCTTGCCGCCCGCCTGCTGCCGCTCCTCCTGGACGACGCGCTCGACGTCGGCGCGCGAGTTCGCAGAGAAGCCGGTGAGCTTCAGGTAGCCGACGTTGCCCTCGAGGAGCTTCGCCTGCGGGACGGTGTCGATCTTGATCATCTCGCGAACGAGCGTGAGGCGCTTCGCCTCCTGCGCGCCGCGGGCGACGGTGATGGCGACCGGCGTGCGGGGCTTGCCGCGGAGGCGGTCGACCGCGTCGTTCACGTCCATCTCGGCGGTGGACTGCTCCTCGATCTTCGTGATGACGTCCTTGGCCTTGATGCCCGCCTTCTGGGCGGGCGTGCCGCGCAGGACGCGCATGACGGTGAGGTTGCCGTCGCGCATCCCGATGACGAAGCCGAGCCCGCCGAACTCGCCGCGGGTCTGGGTCTTCATGTCCTTGTAGGCCTTCGGCTCGAGCAGGATGGTGTGCGGGTCGAGCGTCGAGAGCATGCCGTTCACGGCGGCGTACTCGATCTGCCGGAGGTCGTCGTGCGCGACGAGGTGCTCCTGGATGAAGCCCATCGCGTCGCCGAGGACGGTGCGGATCTTCCAGATGGAGTCGACCCCGGAGATGTCGAGCTCGCGGCTCGCGGAGCCGACGGTGAGGACGAGCTTCGACGACTTCGCGTCGCCCTGGACCATCACCTCGGCGACGGTCTTCTCCACCGTCTCGAGGGCCGAGACGACCATCGCCTTCGGATCGATGCGGGTCGGGTCGACGTAGGAGTCCTTGAGGGAGAGGATCACCTTCGAGAGGATCTGCAGCTTGTCGAGCTTGTACTCGCCCGCGGCGTCGGGGCGGGCCTGGGAGGGGACCTTCTCCCGGTAGGCGAGCTCCGCGGCGGCGCGCCCGCGGTCCTCCTCCTGCCGCGCCTCGGCGCGGACGAGGTGCGCGCCCGTGCCGAGCGCGAGCGCGGCGACGAGGGCGATGGTGGCGAGGGGGCGGGTCATGGTGGCTCTTTGCGGGGGTGGAGGCGCGGGAAACGACTCTCGGACGTCCAGGGGACGAGGAAATCCCCGAAAAAGCTCAGGATAGGCGGCGCCCGGGGGGCATGCAACCGGATCGCTTCGTACGTCCCAGAGTCGTTCAGGGCTAGAACGCACGGGCCCCCTGGACATGCCCGTGGCGGCGCGCGTCACCCGCGGGTAGATTCCGCGTCCCCATGTCCCTCGACGCCCGCACGCGTGAGACCCCGCCGGTGCGCGGGCCCGACGACCTCGTCGCCTGGTTCCGCGCCCGGGAGCGCCCCCGCGAGGGCTGGAAGGTCGGCCTCGAGCACGAGGTGGTGCTCATGCGCTCGGGCACGACCGACCCGGTCGCCTGGGAGGGCCCCGCCGGCGTCGCCGCGATGTTGAGAGGGTTCGGGCGGTTCGGCTTCACGCCGTTCATGGAGGAGGACCGCGTCATCGCCGCGCAGCGGGACGGACTCACGGTCTCCCTCGAGCCGGGTGGCCAG
Source organism: Anaeromyxobacter sp. (assembly GCA_046351695.1). Taxonomy (GTDB): domain Bacteria; phylum Myxococcota; class Myxococcia; order Myxococcales; family Anaeromyxobacteraceae; genus Anaeromyxobacter. The sequence goes on from JAXLYA010000016.1 coordinate 94,859, forward strand.
CTCGAGCTGTCCGGCCGGCCCTTCCCGGACGTCCACGCCGCCGCCGAGGAGCTGCGCGAGCACCTCGAGGACCACTGTGCGCGCATCGGGGAAGAACTCTCGGTCGAGCTCCTCGCCACCGGCTACCGACCCTTCGGCACGCCCCGGTCGAACCCCTGGATGCCGAAGGACCGCTACAAGATCATGCGCCCCTGGCTCGCCGCGCACGGCCGGCTCGGCGAGGACATGATGGCGATGACCGCGTCGGCGCAGGCGTCGTTCGACTTCTCCGACGCGCGTGACATGGGGGAGAAGCTGCGGACCGCCCTCGCCGTCCAGCCCGCGGTGGTCGCGCTGTTCGCCAACTCGCCGATCGTCGACGGCCGTGAGGTGGGGTGGAAGTCCTACCGGACGGCGGTCTGGAACGAGACGGATCCGGCGCGCTGCGGGCTGCTCGCCTTCGCCTTCGCGCCCGGCTTCCTGGACGATCCGTACCGCGCGTACGTCGAGTGGGCGCTCGACGTCCCGATGATCTTCGTGCGGCGCCACGGCGGTTACCTCGACCCGAAGGGCGCGACCTTCCGGGACTTCATGCTCCGCGGGATCGACGGCGAGCGGCCGACGCAGGGCGACTGGGAGGACCACCTCACCGTGGTCTTTCCGGAGGTCCGCGTGAAGGGCGTCGTGGAGGTGCGCGCCGCCGATGGCTGCGACCACGCCCACGCCCGCGCGCTGCTCGCGCTCTGGAAGGGCATCCTCTACGACGAGGCTGCGCGCGAGCGGGCCTGGCAGGCGGTGGCGCGCTTCAAGATCGAGGAACGGCGCGCGCTCATGGACGCCGCGGGCCGGAGCGGGCTGCAGGGCCGGGCGCCCGATGGGAACTCGCTGCAGGCGCTCGCCGCCGAGGTCCTGGCCGCGGCGGCCGATGGCCTGCGCCGGCAGAACTGCTGCGCCGCGACGGGCGAGGATGAGTGCAAGTTCCTCGAGCCGCTCAGGGCGCGCGCCGAGTCGGGGCGGTCGCCCGCGGACGAAGCGCTCGAGGCTTTCCGGTCCGGTGGTCCGCGCGCGCTCATCGCGAAGCTCCGCGTGGCCTGAGCGAGGCGCCCCGGCCCCAACTCGCGGCCCGAGAGGTCCGCAGGTCGTCCGCGCGGTCCGCGGCGCGGACGCCCCACATGGAGGTGAGTCGCTGGGCCACAGCGTTTTCCGCGCGGCACGCGGCGTGCTCAAGACCGCGGTCATGACGGTCCCACGCCAGGTGCTGGCCGGCACCACCTGCTTCGTCACGCGTCGATGCCTCGAGCGCCGCTTCTATCTGAAGCCGACCCCCGCCGTGCGGCAGGTCTTCGGCTACCTGCTCGCCGTGATGGCGGAGCGTCACGGGATCCTGCTTCACGTCGCGTGCGTGCTCTCGAATCACTACCACCTCGTCCTCACCGACCCGAGGGGCGAGCTGCCGGCGTTCATGCAGGAGTTCAACGCGACGCTGGCCCGGTTTCTCAACAAGCTCTGGGGCCGCTCCGAGAACGTCTTCCCGGGCGGCAGCTACCAGTCGGTCGACCTGCTCGACGCGGAGACGGTCACCGAGCACGGCGCGTATGCGCTCGCGAACCCGGCGGTGGCGAAGCTCCTCCCGCGGAGCAAGCGCTGGCCGGGGCTCTGGTCCGCTCCGGCCTCCATCGGCCGGAAGGGGACGATCTTCGAGCGTCCGCCGCTCTTCTTCCGTCGAGACGGCAACCTCCCCGCCCGCGCCACGCTCACGTTCACGGTCCCGCCGGGCCACGAGCCCGTGGCCTTTCGGCGGGCGCTCGAGAAGGGCATTCGCCTGCGCGAGCGGGTCGCCATCGCGGTCGTGAGGCAGGCTGGCGAGAAGTTCCTGGGTCTGAAGGCCGTGATGGCGCAGCAGCCGGGAGACCGAGCCACGGGGGACGACAAGCCGAGCCAGTCCATCCAGCGCGTGGCCGCCGCGGACGGGAAGGTCTGGCACGACGCGCTCCTTCGCCTGCGCGTGTTTCGCCTCGAGTACGCGGCGGCGCTCGGCCAGTTCCTGAGCGGCCTTCGCACCACCGCCTTCCCGGTGGGGACCTACAAGCTGCACGCGCAGCTCGGGTTCCAGTGCGTGCCGGCGGGCTGACCTAGATCGCTTCGAGGTCGCGGGCTGACACCCAGCCCTCGAGCCCGTTCACGAGCTTCACGCGCACCGAGGGGCCGCGCGCTTCGAGGACGCGCAGCTCGGTCCCCTCGTGCAGCATCGTCGTGGCGCGGAGCGCCTCCTCGGGGCCTTCACGAACGCCGGTCGAGGGCGCGACCACGATCGCGGTCGTCTCGCGCTGCTCGGCGTCTCGCGCGAGCAGGACCGAGCCGCCCAGGATCGCTCCGAGCGTGGCGAGCGCCGCGCCTGCGCCCAGCCAGGCGCGCGCGCGTCGGCCCGAGACGAGCCGGCCGCTCAGGCAGACCCAGAGGAGCCACCAGGGCACCGCGAAGGCGAGCGCGGCGGCGAGGTTCGACGTCCGTGACGCCACGCGGTCGAGGAGCGATGGCCCCGTGCCACCGACGAGGCGATCGACGTTGGCCGCGCGCGCGAGCTCGAGGTTGTGGTGCGCATCGGGGTCGCCCGGGTCGAGCCGCAGCGCCCGGACGTAGCTCGCGATCGCCGTGCCCCTCCGGCCGGCGCGCAGTCGCGCATTCCCCAGGTTCAGGTGGAGGGAAGCGCTCGTGTACCCTTCGGAGAGGAGAGCGTCCCAGAGTCGTTCGGCCGTGGCGAAGTCACCGGCGAGGTAAGCGTCGGCGGCGGCCGCGAAGCGGGCGGCTGGGGGCCCGGACGCATCGATCTGAGGCTGCGCAACCGCGAGCGACGCCAGCGCGAGGACGATCGCGAGACTCATGCCGCCCTCCCCGGCGACCAGTCCGCCTCGTCGAGCAGTGCGATCGCCCGCTCCGCCTGGCCGAGCAACGCCTCCTCCGCGCCTGCGCCTGCGCGACCGTATCTCGCCGCGTCGCACGCCCCGAGCGCGTCATCCAGCGCCTGGACGGCGGGTCCGTGCGCACCAGCGCCACCGAGAGTCCTTCCGAGCGCCTCACGGGTGAGGGCCCCGACGGGGATGCGCAGCCGGTCGGCGCAGTAGCCGGTCAGCGCGCGCTCCACCTCCGCGAAGAACGACTCTCGGTCGTTCCGGGCGAGCGCCCTCCGCGCCGCGGCGAGGCGGCGCCGCGCGTTCCGGCCGGCGAGCCGGGTGCGGCGGGCGCCGGCCCCCGCGGCCTGATGCTCCCTGAGTCGTAATCCGAGGCCCAGGCCGGCGAAGCCCAGCACGGGCAGCGCCAGCGCGGCCACGAAGAACGGGCTGCGCCACGGCGGCGGCGAGGCCCGGGTGAGGTCGCTCCCGTCCGCCCGGATCGGCCGGAGCCCGGCGCCGAGCGCGTTCGCGCCGGCGATGGGGGTCTGGGCGGCGGTGGCACCCGCAGGACTCACGGAGATGCGGATCGGCTCGGTCCGGAGGGTCTGGTACGCCCCCCGCGCGGGGTCGAACACGGGCCAGCTCAGCGCCGGCACCACGAGCTCCCCCTCCCGCTCCGGCACGACCACCGTCTCCACGGTCCGCGACCCGCCGAGCCGGCCGCCCTTCGTCGTCACCTTCTCCGCCTGCGTCGGCTCGAACCGCCGCGTCCCCGGCAGCTCGGGCACCGGCGGCAGCGCGAGCGCCCGCACGTTCCCGTCGCCCTTCGCGGTCACCCGGATCGTCACGGGCTGCCCTGCCGGCACCGCCGCGTCGGAGGCCGACGCCTCGAGCGACAGCGTCCCCACGTTCACGCTCGCGAAGCCGGGCGGCGCGCCCGCCGGCAGCGGCCGGACCTTCACGGTGATCGGCTGGCTCTTCAGGCGCGCGCTCCTCAGGTCGGGGAACGGATCGAACGGCGAGTTCACGCCGGCCTGCACCTTCACGAGCGCCTGGTACGGGTCGATCGTGAGCTCGCCCGACCGGGTCGGCACGAGCGCGAAGCGGCTCACGAGGTAGGTGCGCAGCGGCACCCCGTCGATGACCCGCACCTGCTCCTCGAGCCGGTGCGGCGAGTCGAGGAGCTCCTTCCAGAAGCCGACGAACTGCGGCTCCTTCCAGTTCTCCACGTTCACGATCGGCACCGGCGACACGAACCACGCCGAGACCACCACCTGCTCGCCGAGCCACACCTCGGTCCGGTCGGCCTCGACCGCGAGCCTGAGGTCCCGCTCCCAGCCGCGCCAGGCTCCGCCGCCCCGCACGCCGGGCGGCGCCGGCACGCGCTGCGACTGCGACGGGCCGGGCTGCGGCTTCGGCCGCTGCCCCTCCGGCAGGACGTTGATCGTGACCGGCTCGGAGGCGTAGCGCCTCCCGGCGACGATCGCGGCGATCGGCCCGATGGTGAGCCGGCCCGCCTGCCGCGGCGCGAGCTGCAGCACGAGCGTGAGCGTCCGCGAGATCTGCACGCCCGCCCCGCCGCCGAGCGAGAACGACGAGCCGGACGACTGGCTGCGGCCGAGCACGCTGAACGGCATGTCCTTCGGGAACTGGAGGTCCTGCGGGGCGTCGGAGGACTGCACGACCACCGTGAGCGTCACCGTCTCGTCGAGGGCGATCTCCTCCGCGTCGAGCGTCGCCGTCACGCGCGCCTGCGCGGCGGCGACGCCCGGCGCGGCGAGGAGCGCGGCGAGCAGCGCCGCGGCCGCCAGGGCGCGTCCCGGGCTCGTCGACGTCCGCCCGCGGGCCCGGGCCGGACCCCGTCCGCCGTCCCGGCCCCGCTCACCAGTCCCGTTCGACATCCGTCCTCCCCGAGCTCCTTCCCCGCCGCGGGTCCTGCGGCAGCTTCTTCTCCCGTGCCCGGAGCGCGTCGAGCAGCCGCTCCGCGTCCTGCTTCGAGAGCGACCCCGCCCGCTCCCCCTGCCGCTCCTCCGCGGGCCGGGGCTGCTTCTGCTGCTGCTCGCCGCCCTGCGGCTCCTGCTTCTCGCCCTGCTGCCGCGACTCCTGCTGCTTCTGCTGCTCCTTGCCCTGGTCCTCGGGCTTCGGCGGCGGCTTCCCCTGCTGCTGGCCCTCGCCCTGCTGCTGCTTCGGGGCGGGGCCCTCCCTGTCCTCGTCCTTCCCGCTCTTCGGCGGCGGGGGCTGCTCCTTGCGCCGGAGCAGCACCTCGAGATCGTAGCGCGCGTCCTCGTTCGCGGGGTCCTTCCGGAGCGCGTCGCGGTAGGCGCCGAGCGCGCCGGGCTCGTCACCCTTCGCGGCGAGCGCGTTCCCCGCGTTCTGGAGCGCGCGGGACGCGAGCGGCGCGGGCGCCTTCTCGGCGGCCCTCCGGAAGTGCTCGACCGCCTCGTCGAGCTTCCCGGCCCGGTACGCGGCGTGGCCGCGGTCGTACTCGATCTCCGGGTGGGCGCCGACCTTCTTCTCGGCGGCGTCGTAGCGCTCGAGCGCGGCCTTGGGGTCGCCCGCGACGAGCTTCTCGTTGCCGGCGCGGACGTTCTCCTCCTCGGCCTTGAACGGCGAGAAGGCCAGCGCGAGCGCGAGGGCGGCGGCGAGGGCGGTCACGCGGCCTCCTCGTCCGGCGTGCGGCCTCGCTCGCGCACGAGCAGGGCCCCGAGGAGGAGCAGGAACGCGGGGAAGGCCGCCACCGCGTAACGGTCCTCGTACACGACGGTGAGCCGGCTCTCGAGCTCGCTCTTCGCGACCTTGTCGAGCTCCGCGCGGAACGCCTCCATGCCGCGGCCGGGCGCGCCGAGCTCGAACACCTGCCCGCCGCCGGCGGCGACGACGGCGGCGAGCGACGCGTCGTCGAGCCGGGTCACGATCGTGTTGCCGGCGCGGTCCTTCTTGTAGGCCTGCACGCCGCCGTCGTCGCCCGCGACCGGGATGGGCGCGCCCTCCCGCGTGCCGATCGCGAGCGCGTGCACGACGATGCCCGCCTCGGCGAGCTCGCGGGCGGCCGCGTCGACGCCGCCCTCCTGGTCCTCGCCGTCGGACACCACGAGCACGAGCTTCGCGCGCGCCGCGGCGCGGTCGCCGGCGACGAGCGCGTCGCGCGCGGCGAGCAGCGCGGGGCCGAGGGCGGTGCCCTGCTGCGGGAGGAGCTCGGGGTCGACCGCGCGCAGGAAGAGCTTCGCGGCGGCGTAGTCGGTGGTGAGCGGGCACTGCACGAACGCGGAGCCCGCGAACGCGACGAGCGCGACCCGGTCGCCGGCGAGCCGGTCGAGGAGATCGGAGAGCTCGAGCTTCGCCCGCGCGAGCCGGTCCGGCTTCACGTCGCGCGCGGTCATCGAGCGCGAGGCGTCGAGCACCACCACGAGGTCCGCGCCGTAGCGGCGCGCGATCTCGGTGCGGGAGCCGCACTGCGGGCGGGCGAGCGCGAGCGCGAGGAGCAGGAGGCCGGTCACCGAGAGGCCGAGCCGCGCCGCGGGGCGCGCGACGTTCGCCCCGGGCGCGACCCGGGGCGCGAGCGCGCCCGCCGCCGCGGCGAGCGCCCGCCGCCGGCGCCACAGCCCCCAGGCCCCGAGCGCCGCGACGAGCGCGACGGCCGCGATCAGCCAGAGCGCGCGTGGCTCGGCGAGCCGGGCGGCGTAGCCGAGGAACGGGATGGGGAGGGTGGGGCCGGGGGGCGTCATCGGTGGGCGGCGGCGGTGGGCTTCATCGAGCGGAGGGGCGAGGGCGGCGGGCGGGGGGGCGCGGGGTCAGGGGAACGGCCGGAAGCGGGTGGCGGAGAGCACGAGCGCGAGGGCGGCGAGCCAGAACGCCGGCTCGAGCGCCTTCGGGAAGAGCTCGGTCGCGTGCGACCCGCCGCTCGCCTCGAACATCCGGGTCTTCTCCATCCGGTCGAGCACCGCCTGCAGGCCGTGCTCGAGCGAGTCCTGGTCGGTCGCGACCGCGTAGGTCCCGCCGGTCGTGCGGGCGATCTCCTGGAGGAGCTTCGGGTTCACCGGCAGCTCCTGGTCCTCGTACACGCCGGGCACGTCGCCCACCGGCACGGGCACCACCCCGCCCTTGCCGACGAGGATCGTGAACACCCGGATCCCGTAGCCGCGGGCGATCTCGGCCGCCTCCATGGGCGCGACCTGGCCGGCGTTGTTGTCGCCGTCCGTGATGAGGATGATCACCTTCGACTTCGCGTCCGATTCGCGCAGGCGGTTCACGCTCGTCGCGAGCGCGTTGCCGATCGCGGTGCCGTTCTCGATGGTGCCGATCCGCAGCTGGTCGACGAGCTGGCGGAGGATGTTCGCGTCGAGCGTGAGCGGGCACTGCGTGTACGCCTCGCCGGAGAAGACCACGAGCCCGATCCGGTCGTTCGGGCGCCGGCCGACGAACTGCTTCAGCACCTCCTTCGCGACGTGGAAGCGGTTCTGCGGCTTGAAGTCGACGGCGAGCATCGAGGACGACATGTCGAGCGCGACGACGATGTCGATGCCCTCCACCGCGAGCGCCTCCGGGGTGCGCTCGTGCGAGCGCGGCCGGGCGAGCCCGAGCGCGACGAGCCCGAGGGCGGCGACGAGGAGCGCCTGCGGCAGCCAGGCGAGCCGGCCCGCGAGGCCGCGGCCGGCGGCGGCCAGCGTGGCCGCGCGCGGGTGGTGGAGGCGCGGCGCGCGCCGGCGCTCGAGCCGGAACGCGGCGATCGCGAGCGGCAGCCCGAGGAGCAGGACGAGCGCCCAGGGCCGGGCGAGGTCGAACGTCGGCCCGTTCACCGGCGCACCTCCCCGGGCCCCGGCGGAGGCGCCGGCGGGGCCGGCTCCGGCGGCCGCGTCCGGTCGAGCAGCGCCCGCACCCAGGCCACGCCGGAGGCGCACTCGCCCGGCCCGGCCTCGGCGCGGGCGAACTTCACGAGGTCCACGTCCTCGAGGAAGGGCCTGAGGTCCGCGGGATCGAGGCGCGGGTCGCCGAGGTCGCGGGTCCGCTCGAGGAGCTCCTCGGTGGTGAGGTCGAGCGCGGGCACGCCGAGCAGCGCGCCGAGGTACTCGCGCACCATCTCGGAGAGCCGGTAGAAGTGCTCGCGCGCGTGGCCGCGCTCGCCGAGGCGGTCGGCCTCGAGCGCGGCGAGCCGCCGGGCGAGCCGCACGTGGGGAGGCACGGGGGGCGGCGGCTCCGCGGCGCGCACCGCGCGGCGGCGCCAGGCCCGCCAGGCGAGCAGCGCGACCGCCAGCGCGCCGAGGACACCCAGCGTCCACCAGAGGATCCGGAGCGAGCGCACCATGAGCGGCGCGGGCGGGGAGAGGTCGCGGAGCTGGAGCTGCTCGGGCGGCGCCTTCGGGTCGAGGAGCCCGACGCCGGTGACGGCCGTCCCCGAGACGCGCAGCGTCTCCTTCGCGCCCCCGGGGCCGGAGAGCTCGAGCGCCACCGCGGGGACCTCGTGCGGGCCGAGCGCGAAGAGCGACGCGGTGAGGCTGCACACGCTCGTCACCTCGCCCGGATCGCCCTCCACGGGCTCCCGGCGGCAGGCGCCCGGCTCCAGGTGGAACGGCTCCTGCGGCAGCTCGCTCGGGAGCGCGAGCGTGAGGCCGGACGGGTGGCGGACCTCGAGCTCGTAGCCGAACGGCTCGCCGAGCTTCACCTCGGTCTTCTGCGCGCGCGACTGGACCGGGTAGGAGGGCGCCGGCGCGTCCTTCGCGTCCCTCGTCACGACCTCCCTCGCCCCGGGGTCGCCCGGCCGTCCCGCGGCGCCGCCGCGCCCGGGACCGCCGGCGGCGGCGGGCGCCGGTTGCGCGAGCGCGAGCGCGAGGGCCGCCGCGAGGATCACGCGCGCCTCCGGGCCCGGGCGCCGAAGAACGCGAGGAGCGGCTTCACGTAGTCGGCGTCGTCGGCGCGCACCGAGATGGCGTCGAGCTGCAGCCGGGCGAAGAGCTTGCGGAGCCGCTCGTCGTCCGCGCGCGCGGCGGCGGCGAAGCGGGCGCGCAGGCGCCGGTCGGAGAGGTCCACCCGCAGGACCTCGCCGCTCTCGGGATCCTCCACGAGCGCGAGGCCCGCCGCGGGCAGCTCGGCCTCGAGCCGGTCGGTGAGCCGGACCGGGACGAGGTCGTGCTTCCTCGCCGCGACCTTGAGGGCGCGCTCGAAGGGGACCCCGGCCTCGCCCTTCGCGGCGGGCTCGAGGAAGTCGGAGAGCATGAAGGCGATGGTGCGGCGCTTGAACGCGTTCCGGAGCAGCTGGAGCGCGGCGCCGACGCCGGTGCGCCGCGACGCCGGGCGGAACTGGAGGATCTCCGAGACGAGCCGCATCGCGTGCCGCCGGCCCTTCCGGGCCGGCACGAACCGCTCCACGCGATCGGTGAAGAGCACGAGGCCGACGCGGTCGCCGTTCGCGACGGCGCTGAAGGCGACGAGCGCCGCGATCTCCGCGGCGACCTCGGCCTTCGTGCGCTCCCGCGAGCCGAAGTCGGCGGAGGCGGAGAGATCCACCAGGATCACGACGGTGAGCTCGCGCTCCTCCACGAACCGCTTCACGTGGAGCTGGCCGGTGCGCGCGGAGACGTTCCAGTCGATGGCGCGGACCTCGTCGCCGGGGGCGTACGGGCGCACCTCGCTGAAGGCCATGCCCCGCCCCTTGAAGACGGAGTGGTACTGGCCGGAGAGGGTGTCCTCCACCGCGCGGCGCGTGGCGATCTCGATGCGCCGGATGCGCTGGACGAGGTCGCGGGCGGTCAGGCCCGAAGCCACGGTCACGGCACCTCGATCTTTTCCAGGACCCGCGAGACGACCTTCTCCGGCGTGACCTCCTCGGCCTCGGCCTCGTAGGTCAGCGTGATGCGGTGCCGGAGCACGTCGTAGGCGACCGCCTTCACGTCCTCGGGGGTGGTGAACCCGCGGCGGCGGAGGAACGCGTGGGCGCGGGCGGCGAGGGCGAGGAACAGCGTCGCGCGCGGCGAGGCGCCGTACTCCACGAAGCCCGCCAGCTCCGGCAGGCCGTGGCCGCGCGGGTCGCGGGTCGCGAACACCACGTTCACGATGTAGTCCTTCACGCGGTCGTCGAGGTAGATGCGGTGGACCGTCTCGCGAGCCTCCGCGAGCTGGGCGGGCGACACCACCGCCTTCGCGCGCGGCGGGGTGAGGACCGACATCCGGTCCATGATCGCCCGCTCCTCCTCGCGGCTCGGGTAGCCGACCTTCACCTTCAGCATGAAGCGGTCGACCTGCGCCTCGGGCAGGGGGTAGGTGCCCTCCTGCTCGATGGGGTTCTGGGTGGCGAGCACCACGAACGGGTCCGGCAGCGGGAACGTCTGGTCGCCGATGGTGACCTGCCGCTCCTGCATCGCCTCGAGGAGCGCCGACTGCACCTTCGCCGGGGCGCGGTTCACCTCGTCGGCGAGCACCACGTTCGCGAAGATGGGCCCCTGCTTCGCGTGGAAGGTCTGGCTGCGCGGGTCGTAGACCTGCGTCCCGACCACGTCGGCGGGGAGGAGGTCGGGCGTGAACTGCACGCGGCTGAACCTGCAGTCGACGGCGTCGGCGATCGTCTTCACCGCGAGCGTCTTCGCGAGGCCGGGCACGCCCTCGAGCAGCACGTGGCCGCCGGTGAGCACGCCGATGAGCGCGCGCTCCACGAGGTAGCGCTGGCCGACGATGACCTTGCCGGTCTCGGCGACGAGCGCCTCGACGAAGCCGGCGCGGGCCTGGACCTCGTCGGCGATGGCCTTCATGTCCGCGTTCATGCGGCGGTTCCCTCCGGGGCCCCGGAGCTTAGCGGTGGCCCAGCTTCACAACAACGATCGAGGCGGCCCGTTCCCGGAGGCGGGGGACGGCGGGAAGTGACATCGGGGAGGCCCGGGCCGGCCCTAGTGCCCGTACCGCAGGAACCCCAGTGCCCCCATCAGCGCCACCCCGGCGAGCACCGCGCCCGAGATCCGCCACTTCGACCCGCCCCGCCGGTGGAGGTCGGGGAGGATGTCCGAGATGGAGAGGTGCAGGAACGTGCCGGCCGAGACCGCGAGCGCGAGCCCGGTGAACCGCTCCGCGTGGACCGCCTCGCGGAGGAGGACGTAGAGCAGCACGCCGAGCGGCAGCATGAGGGCGAAGGTCGCGTTGAGGAGGAGCGCGCGCCGGCGGCTGTAGCCCTCCGCCACCAGGATGGCCGAGAGCGAGAGGGCGTTCGGCACCTTGTGCGCCAGGATGGCGAGGAAGACGAGCAGCCCGAGCTCGGGGGCGACGCTGGAGGCCGCGAGCGCGAAGCCGTCGACGATCGTGTGGAGCGACATCCCCACGAACGCCGCGAGCCCCATGGTGTGGACCTCGCAGCCCACGTGCTCGTGCCCGGCGCCCTCGACGTGCGGCGCGGTCTCGCCGGTGAGCTGGGCGTTCGGCCCGGGCTCGGCGCACAGGTGCACGAGGGCGAACCGCTCGAGCACGTAGAGCGCGAGGAAGCCGCCGAGCACGAAGGGGAGCGCCTTCACCCCGGCGGCCTCGATCGCCTCCGGCAGCATGTGGAGGAAGGCGGCGCCGAGCATCACGCCGGCCGAGAAGGAGAGGAGCAGGTCGGAGCGGCGCAGGCGTCCGAAGAGCGGGAGCGCCCCGCCGGCGAGCGCGCCCGCGAGGATCGCGCCGGTGTAGACCGCGAGGGTGCCGCCGGTGGTCACTCGAAGTCCTCGGAGCCGGCCGCGGCCGGGTCCGCCTCGAAGGCGTCCCCGCCGGCCGGGAAGTGCTGGTCCACGAGGCGCGCGACGTCGGCCCTCGTCTTGAGGTGCGGGGCGTCGCGGCGGAAGAACACGCCGCCGCGCCGGCCGCGCGTGTACCAGAGGAGGTGCTTCCTCAGCTCGCGGATCGCGTGGTGCTCGGCCGACTCCGGCGACTCCTCCGGGAACTGCCGCCGCAGGTGCTCGACCTGCAGGTCCACGTGCTCGAGCACGGTCGCGATCCACTCCTCGCGCGTCGGCGGGGGCGGGCGCGGGAGGCCGCGCTCCACGGCCCTGAGCTCGCGGAAGATCCACGGGTTCCCGCAGGCGCCGCGCGCGACGAGCACGGCGTCGCAGCCGGTCTCGGCGCGCATGCGGAGGGCGTCGTCGGCGGTCCACACGTCGCCCGAGCCGAGCACCGCGATCGACACCGCGTCCTTGATCGCCTTCACGAGATCCCAGCGGGCGCGCCCCGAGTACATCTGCGCGCGCGTGCGGCCGTGCAGGGCGACCGCGGACGCGCCCCCGGCCTCGGCGGCCTTCGCGATGTCGACGCAGTTCACCTCGGCGTCGTCCCAGCCCGCGCGGATCTTCACGGTGACCGGCACGTCGACGGCGCCGCGGATCGCGCGCACCGCCTCCTCGACCCGGCGCGGCTCGCGGCCGAACGCGGCGCCCGCGCCGGTGCCGCACACCTTCTTCACCGGGCAGGCCATGTTGACGTCGATGATGCCCGCGCCGGCCTTCACCGCGACCGCGGCGCCGCGCGCGAGCACCTCCGGCTCGGCCGCGAAGATCTGCACCGCGAACGGGTTCTCCTCGGGATCGCGGTCGAGGTAGCTCTGCGTCTGCAGCGTGCCGTGCATGAGGCCGTGCGCGGAGACCATCTCGGTGTACGCGAAGCTCGCGCCCATGCGGCGGCAGATGCTGCGGAACGGGCGGTCCGAGACGCCGGCCAGCGGGGCGAGGAAGAAGCGTCCGGAGAACGTGTAGGGGCCGATGTTCAAAGGGGGCTCCGGGCGGGCTCGTCACGTCGTCTACACCGGCGGCTTCTCGTCCGGGGGAGAAAGGTGAAACCCCGGGAATGGACCCCGGGGTCGGGGGGTACCTGCTAAGAGGGCGGCCGTGCCGCCGCAACGCCCGGTCGTCTCGCCGGGTTCGGGGCCCGCCGGGTGGGCCCACCCCGTGCACAGGTTGGCCCGGGCGGGCTTCGAGCCGCCCGGGCGGCGGACGGACGGCCGGTAGAAGCGGCCAAGCAGCCGAACGGGCGAAGGATTTGGCCCGAGGGCCCGTCCCAAGTACGATGCACCGTCGAGTCGAGGACCGATGAGGCCGAACCTGAAGACCCCGATCCCCCTCCTGCTGCTCCTCGCCGCGCCCGGCCTCGCCGGCCCGCGGCCCGCTCCCCGCGCGATCGCGGACGAGCCCTTGCCTGCCGCCTCGGTGCCCGAGCCGCGCCCGGTGGGCTCGACCTTCAAGGCCGCGCGGCCGCAGCCCGCGACGCCGGCCCCCGAGCGCATCGCCGAGGCCCGCCCGGCCGAGGATGACGAGGCCGACGCGCCGGACGAGCCCGCGATCTCGGAGGAGATCGACAAGGACTCGGCCGAGATCGAGGAGATGCGCCGGGCCGAGGAGGCCGCGCACGTCGCCGCCAGCGCCGACAAGGCGACGCCCGACACGGGCAAGCTCCAGCTCCTCCCCCAGCTCGACGTCGATCTCGCCACGCTGCGCGCGCGCTACGACATCCCCATCGACGTCAACGACGCGGTGGTCTCGTACATCCGCTTCTTCCAGTCGCAGGCGGCCCGCAAGCACTTCGTGAAGTGGCTCGGCCGCTCCCACCGGTACATCCCGCGCTTCCGGGAGATCCTCAAGGAGGAGGGCGTCCCAGAGGACACCGTCTACCTCGCGATGATCGAGTCGGGCTTCGGCAACTTCGCGAAGAGCCGCGCCCGCGCGGTGGGCAACTGGCAGTTCATCAGCGCGACCGGGAAGCGCTTCGGCCTCGCCCAGGACTTCTGGGTGGACGAGCGGCGCGACCCGGAGAAGGCGGCGCGCGCCGCGGCCCGGTACCTGAAGGAGCTCTTCGAGCAGCAGGGCGACTGGCGCCTCGCCTGGGCCGGCTACAACGCCGGCGGCGGGCGGATCACGAAGGCGAAGCGGCTCGGCTACGAGGACTTCTGGGACATGGCCGCCACGCCCGGCAAGAAGGTGCTGCGCGCCGAGACGAAGGGCTACGTGCCGAAGCTCATGGCGGCGGCGATCATCTCGAAGCACCCCGAGGCGTTCGGCTTCTCGAAGGCGGAGATCGACGCAGAGGCGTGGGTCCCGTACGAGGAGGTCACGGTGAAGGAGGCGACGCTGCTCTCCCTCGTCGCCCGGGCCGCCGGCACCTCGGAGAAGACCATCATCGACCTCAACCCGGAGCTCCGCCGCGCCTGCACGCCGCCGCGCGCCTACCGGATCAAGATCCCGAAGGACAGCGCCGCGGGGTTCGCCGAGGCCTGGCCGAAGCTCGAGGGCAAGTCGCGCTTGACCTTCGCGGGCCACGTGGTGAAGAAGGGCGACACGCTCTCCTCCATCGCGCTCCGCTACGGTGTCCCGACGCAGGGCATCCTCGAGATGAACGGCCTGCGGAGCGCGAAGAAGCTCCGCGTGGGCACGGAGCTCCTCGTGCCGCGCCCGATCGGCAGCGGCGTCGCCACCACCGAGGCCGCCGTCGCGGTCCGCGCCCGAACCGCCGCGGTCTCGCGCACGGCCGAGGAGCGGACCACCGTGAGGGTGCGCTCGGGCGACTCGCTCTGGTCGATCTCCAAGCGCCTGGGCGTCGAGCTCGACGACCTCTGCCGCTGGAACGGGATCCACGACCCGAGGACCCGCAAGCTCCAGGTCGGCGAGAAGCTCGTCGTCTACTGAGTTACGAGGGGGCGTAGCCCCCTCCCCGTCGAGCGAGGCTCGACGGGGCCCCTCCCCGGATCTGCTCCGCTTCGCTTCGCAGGGGGGCGTAGCGCCCTCCCCGTCGAGCGAGGCTCGACGGGGCCCCTCCCCGGATCTGCTCCGCTTCGCTTCGCAGGGGGGCGTGCCCCACCCCGGCAGCGAGCGCTCCCGAGGTCCCTTCAGCTCAGCGTCCGCGCGGGATCCACCCGCGCCGCCGCGGCCGCCGGCCCCAGCGCCCCGAGGACCGCCGCGATCGCCGGGAGCGCCACGCCGAGCGCGAGCAGCCAGGCCGGGAAGGCGAAGAACGTCTCCGGCCGCAGCGGGAAGTCCGGGAGCAGCCGCGCCGCGGCGCGGTCCGCGCCGAGCGCGACGAGGCGCGCGAGGAGCGCGCCCGCGACGCCGCCCGCGAGGCCGAGCAGGGCGCCCTGCACGAGCACGACGCCCCGTACGTCCGCCGGGGAGGCCCCCACCGCCTGCAGCACCGCGATCTCCTTCACGCGCCCGCGCACCGAGGCCGAGAGGGACTGGGCGATCGCGAGCGCGGCGAGGGCGCACATGAGCACCGCGAGCGCCACGAGCGCGCCGGTCGAGACCGCCACGATGGTCCCGACGCGCTCCGCGGCCTGGCGCTCCGACTCGTCCACCGAGAAGCCCATCCGGCGGATCGCCGCGGCGATGCCCGGCACGGCGGAGGCCTCGCGGGCGACGAGCGTGACCTGGCCGTAGCCCTGGTCTTCCTTCCCGTACTCCCGGTGGAGGCGCTCCACGGTCGAGAGCGGCAGGGCCATGACGTAGATCGGCACCCGGTCCGACAGGCCGGCGAGCCGCGCGCGGACCTCGTCGACCCGCGGCTCGGTCCTTCCCGGCACGATCGAGAGGCCGACCTCGAGCGGCACCTCGATCCCGACGGGCACGAGCCCGGCCGGCAGGCGCGGCACGCCCCAGGCCGGCGCGATGGTCTTGTCGTAGATCTCGAGCAGCCGGCGGGAGAGCACGACCGGCACCGGCTGGCCCGGCGCGGGGTCGTCGAACGGCTCGCCGTGGAGGTCGCCCGCGACGAGCGCGGGGTCGACGCCCACGGCCGGGACCTGCAGCGTCATGCCCGGCGGCCACTGCGCGTCGAGGCCGCGGGGCGGGCGCGGGATCGCGAGCGGCACGCGGAGCGGCAGGCGCGGGTGGGCGGCCTCCACGCCGGGCAGGGCGCGCAGGCGGTCGACGGTGGCGGCGTCGAGCTTGCCGCCGCCGAGGAGCCCGCCGAGCGAGACCGCGGGGGGCACCACCTCGACGAGCCGCGCGTCGGCGGGGAACATCCGCGCCGCGGCCCGGCCGACGCCGAGGCCGAGCGCGAGGAAGAGCACGAGCGCGGCGGCGCCGACGCAGGCCGCGAGCGCGTTCACGAGCGTGCCGCGCCGGTCGGCGCGCAGCCCGGTGAGCGCGATCCAGAGCCGGGCCCTCACGCGGCCCCCCCGGTCACCAGCCGGCCGCCCTCGAGCCGGAGCACGCGCGTGGCGGCCGCGGAGACGCGGTCCTCGTGCGTGACGACCAGCACCGCGAGCCCGGAGGCCGCGAGCTCGCGGAAGAGGCCGATCACCGCCTCGCCGGTGCGCGCGTCGAGGTTGCCGGTCGGCTCGTCGGCGAGCAGCACCTTCGGGCGCGCGAGGAGCGCCCGCGCGAGCGCCACCCGCTGTCGCTCGCCGCCGGAGAGCCGCGCGGGGCGGGCGTCGCCGCGGCCGGCGAGGCCGACCTTCGCGAGCGCCTCCTCGGCGCGGGCGCGCACCTCGCGGTGGTGCGCCTCGCCGCGGAGCACGCCCGGGAGCATCACGTTCTCGGCGGCGGTGAGGCCGTCGAGCAGGTTGAAGGCCTGGAACACGAAGCCGACCGCCCGGTTCCTGAGCCGGGCGAGCGCCGCGGGCGCGAGGCCGCCGAGGCGGGTGCCGTCGAGCTCGGCCTCGCCGGTGAAGTCGCGATCGAGCGCGCCGGCGACGTAGAGGAGCGTCGACTTGCCGGAGCCGGACGGGCCCACGATCGCGACGAGCTCGCCCGCCGCCACGTCGAGGTCCACGCCGCGCAGCACCGGCACCGCGCCGCCCGCGTCCCGGAAGCTCTTCTCGACGTTGCGGAGCCGGATCACGGGGCGCGCGCTCCTTCCCCCTCGCCTCGCTCGCGCTCGGCGGCCGGCCTCGCCGCCGCCTCGAGCGTCACGACCACCGCGTCGCCCGCGAGCTCCGCCCGGAGCCAGACCGCGCCGAGCCGCTCGGCGGGCGCGACGAACCGGTCGATCACCGACCGCACCAGGAAGCCGGTGGGCCCGGTGCCGAAGGACGCCGGCGGCAGCGCGCGCACGCTCCGGGCGAGCCGCGGCACGTCGAGCACGATGCCGCCCGGGCCGCCCTCGAGCGCGGCCTTCGCGGCGGCGACGGGCGGCGTCCAGGCCTCGCCGGCCCCGCCCTCGAGCCGTGCCAGCAGCGGCTCGAGCCGCCCGGGCCGGCCGCAGGCGAGCACGAGCCGGTCGCCGACGAGCTTCCAGGCGATCTCGCCGGAGGGCGTCGGGACGCGCACGATCCCGTCCGGCCCCGCCTTCGGCGGACGGGCCGGGTCCGCGTAGCGGGCCCAGCGCAGGGTCGCCTCGGCCGCGCCGGCGCGCACCGGCACCACGGCCTCGAGCTCGAGCGCGCGCGGGGGGTCGTCGCGCAGGACCTCGCCCGTGAGCCCCACGAGGGAGAAGCGCGGCGAGAGCGAGGCCGCGACGGCGCCGCCGGGGCCGAGCACGGCGAAGACGTCCCGCTCGAGGTCGAGCCCGCGTGCGGCGAGCGCCTCCCTCGGCCCCGCGGGCACGAGCCCGGCGAGCCGGGGCC
>JAXLYA010000017.1:0-46076 GCA_046351695.1 Anaeromyxobacter sp.
CCGCGGCCGATGGCGGCCCCGAGCGCGCCGAGGTGCGCGGCGACGTTCCGGACCTTGAGGTCGGTCGCGAGGATGAGGGCGATCGTGGCGAGCCCGGTGAGCAGGATCGCGGTGCCCCAGGTCGAGAACAGGCGGGCGAGCGGCGCGGCGAGCGCGGCGCCGACGGCGCCGCCGGGCGGGAAGGGCGTCCAGCCACGGCCGGCGAGGGCGAGGTGGCCGAGGGCGGCGGTCGAGGCGGTGAGGACGGCGTAGGAGAGCGCGGAGACGACGGTGATGCGGGCGAGCGCGCCGCGGAAGAGCCGCCAGGCGGCGGTGCCGAGGCCGAACGGCAGGACGAGCGCGGCGAGGCCGAGGGCGGCGTAGGTCCAGGTCGCGACGCGGTCGCCGACCGGGCCGCAGAGGTTCTGGGCCTCGTAGCCCTTCGCGATCAGGGTCGCGTCGTGCGACGACCAGGTCGCGAGCGCGAGGCCGCTCGCGGCGGCGAGCGCCCCGAGGACGACGGCGGCGATGTCGCGGCCGAGGCCGGACGAGGGCGCCTTGCCCCCCTTCGGCGGGGACTTCTTCGGCTTCTTCTCGGGGAGGCGGCGGTTCGAAGCGGGCTTGCCCATGGCGGTGTGGGCACCCTGCCGGAAGGCGCGGTAGCGCCTGCCGCTGGGAGCCCAGCCGAGGATATCGGGGGGTCGCAAGGGGTCAATTTTTCGGGATCTCCCGGCCCCGACGTAGAATCAAACCCGCTCCCGGGCGTTACCCGGGGGGGTGCCCATGGACGTCCGCTGCGAACGGTGCAAGGCGCAGTACCAGGTCGACGAGGCCAGCATCGCGCCGTCGGGCCTCGCCCTGCAGTGCGAGCAGTGCGGGCACGTCTTCCTGGTGAAGAAGAAGGAGCTCGTCGTCACGGTCCCCGTGAAGCCGGGCACCCTCGCCGGGGTGCCGGTCCCGGCCTCCGCCGCGGCGCGGCGGACGCAGCAGGTGGCGGCCGCGCACGACCCCGCCACCGAGTGGCGCGTGAGGCTCTTCACGGGCGAGACCTTCCCGTGCCGCGACCGCGAGACGCTGCAGAAGTGGATCGTGGAGCGGCGCGTCGGCCGCGAGGACGAGGTCGCGCCGCCGGGCGAGAGCTACAAGAAGCTCGCCGAGATGCACGAGCTCGACACGTTCTTCGAGGTGGTCGACCTCGCCGACCGCGCCGCCACGCAGACCGCGCTCCCCGCGCAGCAGCCGCCGCGGAAGCCCCTGCCGCAGCCCCCGCCAGCCCGGAAGACCGCCACGCGCATGGCCGCGGCGCTCGAGACGGCCCCGGCGCCGCTCGACGTCACGCTCGACCACCAGAGCCCGGACCTCGACGCCGACGAGCGCGCGGCCCTCGGCGGCGGCCACGCCGTGCGCAACACGCTCCTCGTGCTCGGCGCGCTCGTCGTGATCGCGGGCGGCGCGAGCATCCTCGTGCCCGGTCTCTTCGCGCCGGTGCAGGCGCTCCTCGGCCTGGGCCCGAAGCCCGAGCCCGCGCCGGCACCCGTGGCCCCCGCGCCGGCCCCGGCCCCCACCCCGGAGCCTCCGAAGCCGGCCCCGCCTGCGCCCGCCGCCGCGGCCACCCCGGCCCCGGTCCCCGAGGCCGCCGCCCCGGCCCCCGAGCCCGCCGCGCCGCCGCCCGCCCAGGAGAAGGCCGCGCCGAAGGGCCCGAAGGCCCTCATCGCCCAGGCCGACCGGCTCCGGGAGAAGGGCGACACCGAGAAGGCGCTCGACCTCTACGAGCGGGCCGCGGACGCCGCCCCCGACAACGCGGACGCCCTCGCGGGGCGCGGGCTGTGCTATCTCGATCTCGAGCAGTACGAGTCGGCGGCGAGGGCGTTCCGGGAGGCACTCCGGGCCGACCCCCTGCACGCCGATGCGCTCCTGGGCGCGGCAGAGGCCGCGCGCTCCCTGGGACGCACCGCCGAGGCGATCGCGCAGTATCAGAAGTATCTGGAGGCTCACCCCGACGGCGACGAGGCTCCCGTGGCCCGGAACGCCCTCCAAGAGCTCAGGAGATAGAAGATGGCCGACTTCAAGGGATCGTCGAACACCGAGGACGAGTACTTCGCCCGGGAGGACGCCGAGAAGAAGCGCAAGCTCGCCGTCCAGGTGAAGAAGGACACCGAGTCCGCCGAGCAGGCGCGCCTCAAGGCGATGCACTGGATGCGCTGCCCGAAGTGCGGCATGGAGCTTCACGAGGTGAAGCTGCGCGGCATCGACGTCGACGTCTGCTTCTCCTGCAACGGCGTCTTCCTCGACAAGGGCGAGCTCGAGCACCTCCAGCAGCCGGAGCACTCGGGCGTGATGAGCGCCATCCTCAACTGGTTCAAGTAGGCCTCGCTCCGCAAGGCACGATCGATGGCGCTCACGCTCGAGGAGGTCCGGCGCATCGCGGCGCTGGCGCGGCTGAAGCTTTCCCCGGAGGAGGAGCAGGTCTTCCAGGGGCAGCTTTCGGCCATCCTCGAGCACGTCGCCGTCCTCTCGGAGCTCGACGTGTCGAGCGTCGAGCCGATGACCCACGCGCTCGCCGCCGGAGACCAGGCGCCGCTCCGCGAGGACGTGGTCCGGCCCGGGTTGTCGTTCGAAGAGGCGCTCGGGAACGCGCCCGCCCGCGAGGGCACCGCGTTCAAGGTGCCGAGGATCATCGAGTGAGCGGGCTCCCCGGAGACGCCGCGCTGCTCGGGCTCACGCTCGCCGAGGCCGGCCGCAAGGTCGGCGCGCGGGAGGTCACCGCGCGGCAGCTCACCGAGGCCGCGCTCCGCCGCGTGGAGGCGACCGATCCGGAGGTCGGCGCCTTCCTCACGGTCACTGCCGAGCGCGCGCTCGCCGCCGCCGACGCGGCCGACGCGCGCGCCGCGCTCCGGGAGCGCCGGTCGCCGCTCGACGGCGTCCCGGTCGCGGTGAAGGACATCCTGCTCACGAAGGGCGTCGAGACGACCGCGGGCTCGCGCATCCTCGAGGGCTTCGTGCCGCCGTACTCGGCCACCGTGGTCGAGCGGCTCGAGGCGGCCGGCGCCGTCATCCTCGGGAAGCTCAACCTCGACGAGTTCGCGATGGGCTCGTCGAACGAGAACTCGGCCTACAAGCCGTGCCGCAACCCCTGGGACCTCACCCGCACGCCGGGCGGCTCCTCCGGCGGCAGCGCCGCGTCGGTCGCCGCGCGCCAGGTGTTCGGCTCCCTCGGCACCGACACCGGCGGCTCCATCCGTCTGCCCGCGAGCTTCTGCGGCGTCGTCGGCGTGAAGCCGACCTACGGCCGCGTGCCGCGCTGGGGCGCCGTCGCGTTCGCGTCGTCCCTCGACCAGGTCGGGCCGTTCGGCCGCACCGTCGAGGACGCCGCGCTGCAGCTGCAGGTGATCGCCGGGCACGACCCGCGCGACATGACCTCCTCCGCGCGCCCGGTCGACGACTACACGGCCGGCCTCGAGGGTGGCGCGAAGGGGCTGCGCGTCGGCGTGCCGAAGGAGTGGCTGGAGGTCGACGGCCTCGAGGCCGGGACCGCGGCCGCGGTGCGCGCGGCGCTCGCGACCTACGAGCGGCTCGGCGCGACGCTCGTCCCGGTCTCGCTCCCGCACTCGCGCTACGGCATCGCGGCCTACTACCTCATCGCGCCGGCCGAGGCCTCCTCGAACCTCGCCCGCTACGACGGCATCCGGTTCGGGCTCCGGGCGAAGGAAGCCAAGGGGCTCCGCGAGGTCTACGAGCAGTCCCGCGAGCGCGGCTTCGGCGCGGAGCCGAAGCGCCGCATCATGCTCGGCACCTACGCGCTCTCGGCCGGCTACTACGACGCCTACTACCTGAAGGCGCAGAAGGTCCGCACGCTCGTGCGCCGGGACTTCGACGAGGCCTTCCGGACCTGCGACGTCGTCGCCGGCCCGGTCGCGCCGTCGGTCGCCTTCAGGCTCGGCGAGAAGGCCGCCGATCCGCTCGCGATGTACCTCGCCGACGTCTTCACCATCACGGTGAACCTCGCCGCGCTGCCCGGCCTGTCGGTGCCGTGCGGGAAGGACGCCGCGACGGGCCTCCCGGTGGGCCTCCAGCTCATCGGCCGCCCGTTCGACGAGGCCACGCTGCTGCGCGCCGCGCGCGCGCTCGAGCGCGAGCAGGGGACGTTCCCCGCGCCGCCGGAGGTCGCCTGAGCATGGCCACCCCTCCTGGCGGCTGGCAGGTCGTCCTGGGCCTCGAGGTCCACGCCCAGCTCCTCACGAACACCAAGATCTTCTGCGGCTGCTCCACAGCCTTCGGCGGGGAGCCCAACGCGCACGTCTGCCCGGTCTGCCTCGGGCTGCCGGGCGCGCTCCCGTCGCTGAACGAGAAGGTGATCGAGTACGCGGTGCGCACCGGCCTCGCGCTCGGCTGCGAGATCCGCGCCCGCTCGGTGTTCGCGCGGAAGAACTACTTCTACCCGGACCTGCCGAAGGGCTACCAGATCTCGCAGTACGAGCTGCCCATCTGCGAGGGCGGCGGGCTCTCGATCCACACCGGCTCCGCGGAGGCCGGGACCGCGGCCGAGAAGTACGTCCGCCTCGTCCGCATCCACCTCGAGGAGGACGCCGGCAAGAACGTGCACGACGTCGCCCCGGGCGCCTCCGGCGTCGACCTCAACCGCGCCGGCACGCCGCTCCTCGAGATCGTCTCCCAGCCCGACCTGCGCAGCGCCGACGAGGCCGTCGAGTACCTGAAGACGCTCCGCGCGATCCTCGTCTGGCTCGGCGTCAACGACGGGAACATGCAGGAGGGCTCGCTCCGCTGCGACGCGAACGT
Source organism: Anaeromyxobacter sp. (assembly GCA_046351695.1). GTDB lineage: Bacteria > Myxococcota > Myxococcia > Myxococcales > Anaeromyxobacteraceae > Anaeromyxobacter. Next base: position 4,777 of record JAXLYA010000017.1, read on the forward strand.
GTCGGTGATGCCGAAGGGCTCGGAGGTCCTCGGCACCCGGTGCGAGCTCAAGAACATGAACTCGTTCCGCTTCCTGAAGCAGGCGATCGAGTTCGAGCAGAAGCGCCAGATCGAGCTCCTCGAGGGCGGCGGGAAGATCGTGCAGGAGACGCGGCTCTTCGACCCGGACCGGGGCGAGACGCGCTCGATGCGCTCGAAGGAGGAGGCGCACGACTACCGCTACTTCCCGGAGCCGGACCTCCCGCCGATGATCGTGTCGCCCGCGCTCCTCGAGCGCGTGAGGGCGGAGCTCCCGGAGCTGCCGAAGGCCCGCGCGGCGCGCTACCAGCAGGCGCTCGGGCTGTCCGCGTACGACGCGGGGCTCATCGTCGCCGACCGGCGCGGGGCGGACTTCTTCGACGCGGCGCTCGCCGACGCGGGCGGCGGCCCGGAGGCCGCGAAGAAGCTCGCGAACTGGATGAACGGCGAGCTCGCCCGGCTCGCCAACGACGCCGCGCTCGAGCCCGGCGCGTGGAAGGTCACGCCCGCGCAGCTCGCCGCGATCCTGAAGCTCGTCGACGCCGGCACCATCGGTGGCCCGGGCGCGAAGCAGGTGCTCGAGGAGGTCTTCAGGACCGGCGCCGACCCGGCCGAGGTCGTGAAGGCGAGGGGGCTCGCGCAGGTGTCCGACGAGGGCGCGCTCGAGGCCGCGGTGGACGCGGTGCTCGCGGCGGCGCCCGCCGAGGTGGAGCGCTACCGCGGCGGCAACAAGAAGCTCATGGGCTTCTTCGTCGGGCAGGTGATGAAGCAGACGAAGGGCAAGGGCAACCCGGCGGTCGTGAACGCGCTCCTCCGGAAGAAGCTCGGAGACTAGGGATGGCGGGCTGGGCAGGCTGGGGCGCGGGCCCCTCCGGGGCGGGCAACACCGGCGGGCCGACGCGGGCGTTCCTGTGGATCGCGCTCGTGGGCGCGCTCGTCGTCGCCGGCGTGCTCGCGAAGGAGGGCCGCTGGCCGGGCTTCGCGCTCACGCTCGCCGCGGCGGGCTACTTCGGCATGCGGCTCTTCGGTGGGCTCGGGAGCGGCGGCGCGGAGTAGCGGACGACAGGGCATCGGGAGACCACCATGACGACCTTCGACGACGGGGCGCTCAGGCCCGTGCTCTACGACGACGCGCGCGACCTCGTGCGCCTGCTCGACCAGAAGCGGCTCCCGGCCGAGGAGCGGTGGCTCGAGCTCTCCACCTCCGACGAGGTCGCGACCGCGATCGCCGACCTCACCGTGCGCGGCGCGCCCGCCATCGGCGTCGCCGCCGCCTACGGCCTCGCGGTCGACGCGCGCCGCGGCGCCGGCCCGGCCCGCCTGCGCGAGGCCGCCGGGCACCTCGTGAAGGCCCGCCCCACCGCGGTGAACCTCGCCTGGGCCGTGAAGCGCATGTCCGCGCGGTTCGACGGCGGCGCCGCCGCGCTCCTCGCCGAGGCGCACGCGATCCGCGACGAGGACGAGGCCGCCTGCCGCCGCATCGGCGCGCTCGGCGCCCCGCTCGTGGCCCGCGGCGCGACCGTGCTCACCCACTGCAACGCCGGCGCGCTCGCGACGGCCGCTTACGGCACCGCGCTCGGCGTCGTGCGCGCCGCGTTCGAGGCCGACCCGACCATCCGGGTGCTCGCCGACGAGACCCGGCCGTTCTTCCAGGGCGCCCGGCTCACCGCCTGGGAGCTCCACCGCGACCGCATCCCGGTGACGCTCCTCACCGACGGGATGGCCGGCTGGCTCATGCAGCGCGGGGAGATCTCCTGCGTGGTGGTCGGCTCCGACCGCATCGCCGCGAACGGCGACGTCGCGAACAAGATCGGCACCTACGCGCTCGCGGTCCTCGCGCGCCACCACGGCCTCCCGTTCTACGTCGCGGCGCCGTGGAGCACGGTGGACCTCGCCTGCCCGCGCGGCAGCGCGATCCCCATCGAGGAGCGCGGCGGCGACGAGGTCGTGCTCATCCACGGCCAGCGCATCGCGCCCGAGGGCGTCCGCGCGCGCTACCCCGCGTTCGACGTCACGCCGGCGGAGCTCGTGACCGCGATCGTCACCGAGCGCGGCGTCGTGAAGGCGCCGTATCCGGCGGGGCTCCAGGCGCTGGCGGGGTAGGTCAGTAGCACCCGAGCCAGGTCGAGTCCGCGTAGCGAGCGGAGCCGCCCGACATGACCCGGACCGTGAGGTCGCCGGCCCCGGAGGCCACGCACCGGTAGGTGATGAGCCAGTCGCCGTCCGCGAGCTCGGTGCCGGTCAGCTCCGCGGTGGCCGGAAGCTGGACGTCGAGCGTCGTGCCGGCGAAGTCCCAGCGGAACGTCCGCCTCCGGTAGTACACCGGCGCCTTCGTCATCCAGTAGTCGCCCCTCCGGAGCTGGTGCGGCAGCTCGACCGTGCCGGTCTCGCCCACCACGACGCCGTAGGGCACGAGGTTGAACTGCAGCACGCCGTCGCGGCCGTTCGGTCCGCCGGGATCGCACGCACAGAGCGCGAGCAGAGCCAGGGCAGGGATGAGCGACTTCATGGGAGGACCTCCGGAGCCAGGGAGCATCCCAGGTCGCGGTTTCGCTCTCCGTGATGCCGGTCAACCGACGGGCCCGGTCGGCCCAGGATTCACGGGCGGGGGCGCGGCGGATCCGCGCACGCCTCCTCCCGTCGAACCACGCGGCGCGTCAGTCCCACGGGATGCTCCACTGCGGACCGGGGTTCACGTCCTCGATCAGCGCCGTGCCGGCCGCCGTCCCGTCCGAGCGCCACAGCTCGCCGCCGTGGTCGTCCTCCCAGCCGAGGAAGACGAGCTCGTCGGAGGGCTTCACGATCGCCGCGATGCCGTACTCCGCGAGCGCCTCGAGGGGGACCGGTGAGAGCCCGCCGGCGCCCGGCACGGAGTCCGCGACGAGGTGCGTGCCGGCCTCCGTGCCGTCGCTCACCCACAGCTCACGGCCGTGCACGCCGTCGTCGGCCAGGAACCAGAGCTTCCCGCCGTGCACGGCGAGGTAGTCGATGGAGGCGCTGCCGTCCGTGTTGATGAACGCGACCGTCTTCGTGCCGGCCTCGGTGCCGTCGCTCACCCACAGCTGCTCGCCGTTGATCCCGTCGGAGGCGGAGAAGAACACCTCGTCCCCGAGCGGCGTGAGCCGGAAGGGATAGGACGGGCCGGTCGGGTTGAGGTTCTTGACCCGCTTCGTCCCCTCGGGCGTGCCGTCGGTGCTCCAGAGCTCGTAGTCGAGGTCGGCGCTCGCCGCGGAGAAGAAGATCCTCCCGCCCACGGCCGTGAGCTGGCCGAGGTCGGTTCCGCCGGCGCCCGGGGTGATGTCCTTCAGGAGCTTCGTGCCCGCGGCGGTGCCGTCCGTGACCCAGAGCTCGCTGCCGTGCACGTCGGTGCCGTGGTCGGCGTCGTTCGCGACGAAGACGACGAGGGCGTTCAGCGGGGTCAGGCCGAACAGGGAGGAGCCGTTGCTGCCCGCCTCGATCTCGATGCGGTGGGTCCCCGCGGCGGTGCCGTCGGTGGTCCACAGCTCGTAGCCGTGGTCGACGTCGTAGGCCGCGAAGCAGACCACGCTGCCGCAGGGCACGAACCCCTGCGGGAAGGAGCTCGCGACCCCCGGTGCGAGGTCGGCGAGGAGGTGGGTGCCCGCCACCGTGCCGTCCGAGACCCAGGGCTCCTGACCGTGATCGACGTCGACGGCCGCGAAGAAGATCCGGCTGCCCACGACCGCGATCTCCTCGCAGGCCGCGGTGCCCGTCGCCGTGAGGCGCACGGTGCCGCCCGCCGTGCCGTCCGTCACGTAGGGTGAGGTCGTGCCGTCCGGCGCGTTCGCACAGAAGCCGGCGAGCCCCTGCCCGATCGGCCGGAGGGCGAACGGATTCGAGCCACCGCCACCCGGCGCGAGGTCCACGATCCGGCTCAGGACACCGTCGCGGAGTGCCCAGGGCTCGTACCCCGACTGGCCGTCCCGCATCGTGATCACCGCGAGCGACTTCGCCGGGTTCGCGCCGCCTCCCGGGCTGTCGCCGCCGCCGCCGGAGCAGGCGACGAGTCCGGCGAGGAGGCAGGGCGCGAGGGCGGACAGGCGCGGCGGGCGGAGCGGCATGCGGAGACCTCGGGCCAGGGGAGGACCAGAGGCTATTGGCCCGGACCGCCGGTTCGTGCCGCGGCCCTTCCGGGGGTCAGGGCACCAAGATCCCCGGCGGCAACCCCGTCCACAGGTCCGCCAGCATCCCGGTGCCGGACACGGTCCCGTCCGACCGCCACAGCTCGAGGCCGTGCGTCCCGTCGTCGGCCGCGTACAGGAGATCCTGCGTGGGCACGACGATCGCGGCGACGCCCGCGGCCGCGAGCACCTCGAGCGGCTCCGGCGAGGTCCCCTCGCCGCCGGCGAGCGCGTCGGCGACGAGCCGCGTGCCCGCCGCGGCGCCGTCGGAGACCCACAGCTCCGGACCGTGGACGTAGTCGTCCTCGGAGAACCAGAGCCTTCCGCCGTGCGCGGCGAGCTGCGTGATCCGCGAGCCGCCGGGGCTGATCACGCCGACCTGCGCCGTGCCCTCCGCCGTGCCGTCGCTCGTCCAGAGCTGGTAGCCGTCGTCCTCGTTGCGGCCGACGAAGGCGACCCGGTCGCCGAACCGGACGAGCGCGTGCGGGTCGCCGGCCTCCGGCCCGGGCCAGAGGTCCAGGACGAGCGCGGTGCCGGCGGGGGTGCCGTCGCTGCGCCACAGCTCGAGCCCGCTCGTGCCGTCGTCGGCGGCGAAGAGGACCGCGCCGCCGAGGGCCGTGAACCCCGCGGGCGCCGAGCCCGCGGCGCCCGGAGCGAGGTCGAGGACCTGCCCGGTGCCCGCGACCGTGCCGTCGGACGCCCAGGGCTCGCGCCCCGCCGCCGCGGTGCTCGCCGAGAAGAACGCGCGCCCACCCGCCGCCGTGAGGCCGAGCGGCTCGCCGTTCCAGGCCGACGGTTCGGTGAGCGCGTGCGTGCCGGCGGCCGTGCCGTCGGTCGCGAACAGGAGGTACCGCCCCTGCGCGTCCTGCACGAAGAAGCAGACGAGCGCTCCACACGCGGTGAAGCCATGCGGCGAGGAGCCCGCCGCGCCGGCGGCGAGGTCGCCGAGCGAGGCCGTCCCCGCCGCGGTGCCGTCGGTCGCCCACGGCTCGAGGCCCGCGCCCGCGTCCCAGGCGAAGTACGCCCGCGCGCCCACGACGGCGAGCGCGCCGCAGCCGGTGCCGGACGCGGAGGTGATCGCGCGCGTGCCGCCGGGCGTGCCGTCGGTGATCCAGGGCGCGCGGCCTGCCGCGGCGCCCGCGCAGAACACGGCGCGATCGCCGAGGACCCGGAGGTCGCCCGGCAACGACGAGGGCGTCCCCGCGTAGACATCGGCGAGCAGCGAGAGCTGGCCGTCGCGGTAGACCCACGGCTCCCAGCCCGAGGCGCCGTCGTTCATCGGGAGGACGGCCCAGCCCGGGTCGGGCGTGGCCCCGCCGCCGCCCGCGCCGCTGCAGGCGGCGAGGGCGAGGGCGAGGAGGGCGGGTGCGCGCGCGTGCGGCCTCATGCCGGGACTCTCGCCCGGTACCCTGGCCTCGGGCGCTGACCCCCGTCAATCGACGGTCGGTGCGCCCGGCCCCGGCGCGAAGCAGGCGCGGACCGAGCGCTCGGGCTCCGCCGGCAGCAGGCGCACTGTGGGCGGCGGCAGCGAGCGCGGCGCCCACTCCACGGGGGGCGGTGCGGTGGCGCCGCCGGGCACGGTGATCGTCTCCTTCGTCCAGGAGAAGACGAACTCGGCGTGGGCCTGCGCGATGATGTTCTCCTGCGATACGCCGAAGCGGTCGTACATTCCGCCCAGCCGCGCGGGGATGCCCATCGCGAGCGAGCCGTCCCAGGTGCCCTGGATGTCGCCCGAGGCCTTCGTCGGATCGAGCTGCCCCTCGATGACGAGCTGCTGGAAGCGGACGATGCCGCCGACGGGCTCGGTGGTGTTCACCGGCGGGTCGCCGCAGCCCGTGTGCACGTGCTTCGCCTTGCCCTGAACGGCGAGCGGCATGATCGGGTAGGTGAGCTGGTAGTGCCCGTCGGGCTGCAGGTAGGCGAGGACGGTGCGCGGCTCCTCGTCGGCGACGACCGAGCCGCGCCACTGGGCGTCGTCGCCGATGTGCTCCTTGTCGTCCACGCAGAGGCACTTCCCGTCGAAGGTGTACGTGCCGCCGTACGCCATGAAACGGTGGCCGTTCTCCTTCATCTCGAGGACGCCGGGCAGGAGCTGGCCGTTCAGGACGGTCCAGCGGATCGCCGCCTTGTCGGGCGCGGCAGGACCGGCGCTGAACGACACCGCGCCGTAGGCCGACTCCGAGCCGGTGCCGTCCGCGTAGACCGTGCCGAGCCGCTGGCCGGAGGAGGACAGCACGAGGGTGACGCCGTCGAGCTTCTTGTGGTCCTCGACGACGAGCCCGTACCGGCCGGCGAAGACCGGGGTGTTCATCCGCAGCAGCATCTCGGAGACGAGCGAGAGCGTGATCGAGAGCGGGTTGCCCGCGAGCGCGGTGCCCACCGCGTCCTGGATGTCCTGCCACATCTTCGTGTCCTTGAGCGCGACCTTCGCGAGCACGGGCACGAGGCGGAAGTCCGGCGCGACCGCACCGCCGAGCGCGGGGCTCTTCTTGTTGCCCTCGAGCGTCACCCGGTCCTCGCCGTTGTCGTCGGTGCGCCGGCCGAGGGGGAGCGAGCCCTCCTTGTAGCGGACGATCGGGGTCTGCCCGCCGCGCTCCTTCACCTCGAACATCTCCCAGTCCACCCGCGCGCCCGCGATCGGACCGTCCTGCGGGAGGCTGAAGTCGATGCCGAGGGCGTTCAGCGCCGGACGGGCGCAGTTGATCGCCTGCGCGTTGCCGGTGTCGTAGCGGAACGCCGCGGTCAGGACGGACTCGCCGCCGTACGTGCCGTCGTACCGGCGCACCAGCGGCGCGGCGCTCGCGGTCACCTTCCCGTCGAAGGCGCCCAGCGTCCAGAGGAACTTCACGACCGTGAGCGCCGCGTTGGCCGCGCCGGAGAACTTCGCGAGCTTGCCCGCGGCCGGCACGACCTTGCCCATCTCCTCGATGAGGAAGCCGAACCCGGTCGAGCCCGCGAGCGCCCCGGCGTCCATGATGGTCGACTCGCTGTCGGTCATCGTGCACGGGCGCGCCGCTGCCGCGCGGAGCGCGGGCGGGACCGGCGCTTCGGCCTTCGCCGCCTGCCCGGCGCGGTAGAGGTCCGCCTGGAACCGGTAGGTGAGGAGCGCCACCTGGAGCGGGTCGAGCGGCGAGGTGCCGGACACGGCCGGATCGAAGAGGTCGTAGGGCGCCGGCGACGTCCGGCCGAGCTGTGCGACCGCCATCGCCCAGTGGCGGCGGGTCTGCTTGCCGGGGTCCTGCGCCGCGGCCCGGAGGTCGGCGACGAACCTGGCGCGGAGGGTCGCGACGGGGATGCTCGGCGCCACCGCGCCCCAGGCGAGGAGCAGGTCGTCGAGCGCCACCCGCGGCCCCTCGAGCAGGCCCGCCGCGATGAGCTCCGGGTCCGCTTGCTCGAAGGCGATGCCGGCGCGGGGCGCATCGCCCTCCCAGAGGAGGGTGCCGTCGGGGAGGAGGGTGTCGAAGCCGGCGGCGGCGATCACCGCCTGCACCGCGAAGGCGGCCTGCGCGCTGCCCGCGCCGTCGACCACTTCCGCGATCTGATCCTCCACGGAGGAGTCGATCGCGAGGTCGTAGGCCGTGCCGCCACCGCCTCCTCCTCCGCCGCCTCCATCGCCCGGGTCGGCGGGCGGCGGCTTCGGACCGCCGCCGCCACAGGCGGCGAGGGCGAGGGTGAGGACGAACGCGATCGAGCGGCGTGCGGACATGGTGCTCCCGGAGGCAGGGGAGCGTCGAAAGTGTCGCGAAGCGTGCCGATCCGGGAGGGCCACTCGCCCGAAAACGCCTGGGCCACCCGCCTGCTCGACGGGTGGGTGACGGCCGGAGCGGCGCTACAGCTTCACGCCCGGCCCGAGGACGAGCACGTACGCGCCGCCGAGCACCGCCGCGGCGAACCACCAGCCACGCTGGCGGCGGACCTCGAGCGCGACCGCGGGCGCGGTGCGAGGGAGGAGGTTGTCGGCCCACAGGAGGCCCGACGAGCCTCCGAAGGCGGCTGGGATCGTGGAGATGAGGAGGAGCGGGAGGCCCATCGGGTCGAGGAGCCCGCTCACGACCGAGAAGACGCCCGCGACGAGGTACGGCCAGCGCGCGACCGCGTTGTAGGCCCGGCGCTCCGGGACGAACGGGTGCAGCGTCCGCGCGAGGAGCAAGGTCACGCCGTAGTAGAGCGCGGCGCCGAACAGGCCCAGCCCGACGCGCCAGCCCCACGGCAGCCCGTTCCGCTCCGCGATGGCGGCCCAGTCGCCGACGCCGCCGACGCCGGAGAAGAGGAAGTACCCGGCGCCGGGCAGGAGGTTGAGCGCGCCGAGGAGCCAGAGGAAGTAGCGCCGGTTGTCGCGGGCTCCGCTCCGCACCGACAGCGCGAGCGCGGCCGCGCCCACCGCGAGGTTGACGAGCGTGCCGCCCGCGGAGACCCAGTCGTTCGGGACGTTCGCGGAGAGGTGGTTGCTCGTGAGCTCCGTGGGCTGGCACCCGAGCAGCCACGCCACGAGGCCGTGCCCGACCCCCTCGTGCAGGAACGTCGCGGTGCCGCTCGCGACGACGGCCATCGCGGCGACGGTGGGGCGGTCGTGCATCCCGGCATCGTACCGGACCTCCGCTCCGCGTTCACCGGCCCGCCCGGTCCCTCAGCGGAGCTTCTCCCGCAGGGTCCGCGTCCACGCGAGCCGGGCGCCGCGCTCCTCGGCCTTCGCGAGCGCGGCGCGGGCCCCCTCGCGGTCTCCGCCCGCGAGGAGTACGTGCCCGCGCAGCGCGAGCAGGCGCGGGTCCCTGGGCGTCAGCGACAGCATCTTCTCGGAGGCGGCGCGCGCGCGGGCGAGGTCGGCCGCCGACGGCGCCGGCGTCGCGAGGACCGCCTCGACCTCGAGGCGCCAGCCGTCGGGCAGGCTCGGGTCGGCCACCTTCATGAGCTCGGCGTGCCGGCGCGCGGCGGCGAGGGCCGGCGAGGGATCGCCGCCGTGCGCGGCGAGCCAGGCGGCCCGGTGGAGCTCGAGCTCCGCGAGGCGGCCGCGCATCGGCGGGTAGATGCCGGACTTCACGACGCGCTCGAGGAGCGGCGTCGCGCGGGCGAGCTCGGCGGCCGGATCCGCGCCGGCGAGGACCTTCGCCTGCACCTGCAGGGTGGCGAGCTCGGCGAGCTGCGCGGCGGCGACCATGTCGGAGTCCATCTTCGCCGCGAGCGTCGCCGCCCAGGGCTCGACCGCGGCGAGCGCGGCCTCGGGGGCCCGCCCCTCGAGCAGGGCCGCCTCGGCCCAGAGGGCCGCGATCTGCACGCCGTGGCTCGCCTGGGCGACCTGGCCCTCGGAGTACTTCCAGGCCTCCCCCAGGACCTGCACCGCCTCGAGGAAGCGCGGGTCGGCGTCCTCGCCGCGCGACCAGCGGGAGGTCGCGTCCTGCCGGAGCGCGAGCGCGAGGAGCACCTTCGAGATCATCGGGCGGTCGCCGATCTCGGCGACCCGGCGGGCGGCCACGAGCGCGGCGTCGATGTCGGCGCGCGCGTCGCCGCCCCGGATCTCGGTCGTCTCGGCCCGGTCGGTGTGCATCTGCGAGAGCAGCGAGGGCGGCACGCTGGAGGCGGGGGCGAGCTCGCCCGCGCGCTGCGCGGCGGCGATCCCCTTCTCCCAGGCCCAGTCGACCTCGTACCTCGCGTCGCGGAGCTCCCGCGCGTAGTTGAGGCAGGCCCACGCGAGGCGCTCCCACGCGCCCTGATCCGACTGGGCGGCACGGGTCGCGGCGTCGGCCGCGCGGACGGCCTCGACGAGGAACGGGCCCGGGTCGATCCCGAGCTGCCGGGCGATCCGGCCCTGCTCGGCGACGATCTCCGACCGCGCGACGAGGAGGTCCGGGTCGGAGGCGTCGAGCGCGAGCCCCTCGTCGAGCACCTTCAGGGCCTCGTCGAAGCGGTCCTTCCGGACGGGCTCGCGCTGCTGGAGGGCCGTCTGCTCGTGCATGAGCGCCTGCGCGAGGAGGAGCCGGGGCCTCGGCGCGCTGCGGCCGATCTCCGCGGCCCGGCGGAGCGCCTTCACCGCCTCGGCGAGCGGCGCGAGGGTCCCGTCGAGGTCGCGGACCTCGTACAGCTCGAGCGCGCGGCCCATGAAGCCCTTGCCCTCGACGAGGCTCGCCTCGAGCGGGTCGGCGCCGGACTCCCGCGCCCGCCGGGCGAGGGCCGCCGCCTCGAGGTGGCGCTCCTCCACGAGCGCGATCCGGGCCTCGAGCAGGGCCCGGTCGGCCTCGGTCGAGGCCGCGGCGAGCCGGAGCCGGGCGACCGCGGGCTCACGGAAGCGTGCGCGCAGCTCGGCGATCCGCGCCTCCTTCCGCTTCGCGTCGTCGATGCGCGGGAGCTGCTCCCGCTCGCGGGCGTAGCGCTCGCCGTCGAGCAGGCCGAGCGCGAGCGCCGCCTCCGGACGCCGGAACCCGAGCGCCCAGGCCTGCTCGAGCGCGGCGCGCGCGGGCTCGGCGGCCCGGAGCAGCTGGAGCCCGCGGCCGATCGCGAAGGCGCGCGCCGCCGCGCCGGCCGAGCCGCTCGTGCGCTCGAGCTCCTCCACCTTGGCGCGGATGGTCGCGTACACGGGCGAGAGATCGTGCGCGGGGGAGAGGTGGGCCACCCGGAGCGCGCTCTCCATCGCCTGCGCGTCGGCGCCGAGCCGCGCCGCCTCGAGCGCGTCGAGCCCGGCGCGCCGCTCGGCGAAGGCCGCCCAGCCGAACCCGAGCAGGACCGCCGCGACCGCGACGGCCACCGCGCGGGCGGCGGCGGGGTTGCGGCGCGCCCACTTCGCGGCCCGCTCGCCGAGGGAGGGCGGCCGCGCGAGCACCGGCTCGCCGCGCTGGAAGCGGGCGAGGTCCTCGGCGAAGGCGAGGGCGGACGGGTAGCGGGCCGCGGGCTCCTTCTCCATCGCGCGCGCCGCGACGAGGGCGAGCTCGGGCGGCGCCGCGGCGCCGAGCGGCGGCGGGTCCTGCGAGAGGATGCCGCGGAGCAGGCTCGTGGGGTCGGACCTCGCGGCGGCGCGCGCGAGATCCTCGAAGGGCGGCTTCCCGGCGAGCACCGCGTAGAGCGTCGCGCCGAGCGCGTAGACGTCGGCGCGGAAGTCGGCGGGGCCGGTCCCGGCGAGCTGCTCGGGCGCCATGTACTCGAGCGTGCCGGCAGGGAACCCGGAGCGGGTGAGCCCACCCTCCTCGCCGCGCGCGAGCCCGAAGTCGCCGAGCCGCGCCACCGGCGCGCCGGGGCCCTCCTCGACGAGGAGGTTGCCCGGCTTCACGTCGCGGTGCACGAGCCCCTGCTGGTGCGCGGCGTGGAGCCCGAGCGCCGCCTGCCGCACGAGCTCCACCCTCGTCGCGACCGGCAGCCCCGCCGCGAGGTCGGCGAGGGTCCTGCCCTCCACGAGCTGGAGCACGAGGCACGGCCGCCCGCCCAGCGTGCCGACGGCGTGCACCCGGACCACGTTCTCGTGCTCCACCCGGGCCTGCAGCCGCGCCTCGAGCACGAGCCGCTCGGTCTCGCGCGGATCGTCCCCGCGCAGGAACTTCACCGCGACCGGCCGCTCGAGGCTCCGGTCGAAGGCGCGGTGCACCTGGCCCATGCCGCCCTCGCCGAGCAGCCCCTTCAGCGCGAGGCGGTCGTCGAGCGCCGCGAGCTCGGTGCTCATGGCAGGGCCTCGCCCATCCGGCGCGCGACCTCGACGAGCTCGGCGTCGTCGTACGGCGAGAAGCCGATGCGCAGCCCCTGCACCGGTCCGCCGTCGAAGGCGAACTGCCGCCCCGCCTGGAACGACACGCCGCGCTCGAGCGCCCGGCGCGCCCAGGCGTCCACGTCGAGGCCGCCGCGGGCGCGGGCCCAGAAGGCGAGGCCGCCGGCGGGCACGTCGAACGCGAGTGCGTCGCCGACGTGCTGCCGGAGCGCGCCGGCGAGCACGTCGCGCCGGTGGCGGTAGACCTGGTGCATGCGGTTGAGGTGCCGGCCGATCTCGCCGTCCTCGAGCAGCTCCGCCATGGCGCGCTCGAGCGCGGGGTCGCCGTGGCGATCGAGCGCGTCGCGCGCCGAGCGCAGCTCCGCGACGAGCGGCTTCGGGGCGTGCACGAACCCGAGCCGCAGGCCCGGGCTGAAGACCTTCGAGAGCGAGCCCACGTGCACCACCACGCCGGCCGCGTCCTGCGCGGCGAGCGGCGGCGGCGCGGCGCCGTCGAACTGGAACTCCGAGTCGTGATCCGACTCCAGGACCGCGATCCGGTGGCGCGCGGCGAGCGCGAGCAGCCGCTCGCGCCGCTCGGGCGCGAGCGCGACGACGGTGGGGTACTGGCGCACCGGCGTGACGAGCACCGCCCGGAGCCGCTCGGTGGCGAGGAGCTTCTCGAGCGCGTCCACGTCGAGCCCGCCCGCGTCGACGGGTACCGGCAGGCAGCGCGCGCCGGCGCGGACGCACGCCTCCCAGGTGTCGCGGCCGCCGAGCGCCTCCACCGCGACCGCGTCGCCGGGGCCGAGGAGCGCGTGCGCCACGAGCGCGAGCGGCATCTGCCCGCCGCGGGTGACGACGAGCCGCTCCGGCGAGGCCGCCATGCCGCGGCCCTCGCGCAGCGTCCGGGCGAGCGCCTCGCGCAGCGCCGGCAGGCCCTGCGGATCGTCCACCGCGAGCGTGCCGCGGGGGTTCACGGTGAGGGCACGCCGGTAGGCGCGCGCGAGCGCCGCCCCGGGCAACAGGCGCGGGTCCGGGTTGCCGGTCGCGACGCGGAGGAGGTTGCGCGCGGCGTCCGGCGCGGCGGGGTCGGGGCCGCGGTGGAGGTCGAAGCCCATGCCGCCGCCCGAGGGCGCCTTCCCCGGCAGGCGTTGCGGCGGGCTCGGCGCCACCTGGCTGCCCTCGCCCGGCGCCGCCACGAGCCAGCCCTCCGCCGCGAGCTCGCGGTAGGCGGCCATCACCGTGTTGCGCGAGACGCCGAGCTCGTTCGCGAGCGTCCGGTAGCCCGGGAGCGCGTCGCCGGGCTGGAACCGCCCGCGGTGGATCTCCGCCATGAGCGCGTGCGCGATCTGGAGGTAGACGGGGCGGTCGGACCCGGGGTCGAGCACGATCGTGGGGATGGGCGGCGACACGGGGAGGGAACTCTAACGTGGATGCCGCCTGGACACCGTGAGCGGCGCACGATGTGGGTCGGAGCCCTACCTGCTCGCGCGGATGGTGGCCCAGCCTGTTTCGAGGCAACGGCCCTCCCGCGGGGGAGAGGCCCCTGGAAGAGTCGGGGGCGTTCCTCCCCTGCCTCGGAGCCCCGCCATGCCCCGTTTCACCGCCATCCCCTTCACGGCCGTCGTCTGCCTCGCGCTCGCCGCGGGCGCCTGCGGAGGTGGAGGCGCTGGAGGTGACGGAGGCACGCCGGGCGCGGTCCCGCCCTCGGCCCCGACGGGCCTCGCGGCGACGCCCACGTCCTCGACGAGCGTGGCGCTCGGGTGGTCCGCGCCGGCCGAGGCCATCACCCGCTACGAGCTCGAGCGGGCCACCGGCGCGGGCGCCTTCGCGCCGCTCGCGAGCCCGACCGCTCCCGCGTCGGGCTACGGCGACGGCGGGCTCGTGACGGGCACGGCGTACCGGTACCGGATCCGGGCGGTGGGCGCGGGTGGCCCGTCTCCCTGGAGCGCCGAGGCGACCGCGACGCCGCCGGCGTCCGGACCGACCGCGCCCACGCCGCCGGGCGCCGTCGTCGTGTCGAGCCTCTCGGCGACCGGGCTGCGCGTCGCCTGGGCCGACCTGTCCAGCGACGAGACCGGGTTCGAGATCGAGCGGGCGCCCGCCGCCGCCGGGCCGTTCGGCCTCGTGGGCACCGCCGCCGCGAACGCGACCGCGTTCGACGACGGCGGCCTCGCGCCCGCCACCCCGTACCACTACCGGGTCCGCGCGGTGAACGCCGCGGGGGTGTCCGGCTACGCCGCGGTGGCGTCGGGCACCACCTCCGCGGCGGCGGCCCCCGCGGCGCCGACGGGCCTCGCCGCGGTGCAGGAGCTGAGCGGCCAGAACATCGTGATCCGGCTCGCGTGGGCCGACGCCGCGACGAACGAGACCGGCTACGAGGTGCAGCGCTCGGGCGACGGCACGGCCTGGGGCGCGACCGAGGCGCTCCCCGCGAACGTGATCTCCTACGTCGACGGCTCCCCGCTGCCGCTCGCGGGCAACTGGTACCGGGTGCGCGCCGTGAACGGTGGGTCCGCCTCGGGCTGGGCGCAGGTGACGATCTACAACGGGCCCGTCCTGCTCGGCATCATCTGCCCCGCCCTGGACGGCGGGAGCGCGAGCGCGCTGTCGACGACCTCGGTCCGCGTCGGCTGGACCTGGAACGTCTGCGGCGGCGTCGGCATCGAGCGCGCGACCTCGGCCTCGGGCCCGTGGTCGGAGGTGGCCCGGCTCGGCAACTACGTCTTCGGCGCGCCGCCGACGGCGACGTGGGACGACACCGGCCTCACGCCCGGGACCACCTACCACTATCGTCTGCGCGCGCTGCCGCTCTTCGCGCCCTCGCCGGTCGGCGGCGGCACCTGGTCGCCCGGCTTCTACACGGCGATCTACGCCGCCACGACCACGGCCGCGGTCGGCGCGCCCGCGGGGCTCACCGCCTCGAACGTCACCGGCACGACCGCCGCGCTCGCCTGGACCGGCGCGAGCGGCGCGGACGGCTACGCCGTCGACTACGCGCTCGCCGCGGCGGGCCCCTTCACGGAGGCCTTCAAGGTGGGCGCGGTGACCTCGACGGGCGTCACCGGCCTCACCGCGGGGACCTCCTACTGGTTCCGCGTGCGCGCGACGAAGGGGACCGCCTCGTCCCCGCCGTCGAACGTCGTCACCTTCACGACCTCGAGCACGATCGTGCTGCGCGCGACCGGCGACGCGTTCGTGATGGAGAGCACCGCCGTGCCCTCGAACGAGCTCATCAACACCTCGAACGACCACGACGCGGTGGGCTGTTTCTTCAGCTGGACCGTGGGCCCGGGCGGGCAGGCGCTCCACCACAACTGCGCGGGCACGGCGCTCCGCTTCGACACCTCGGCGCTCGCGGGGAAGACGGTGGTCAGCGCGGGGCTCGTGATGTGGCCGTGCGGCCTCGCCCCGCACCCCGTCAACGACGCCCGCTACCAGGTCTGGGCCCTCGCGTCCGCGTGGAACCCCGCGACGGTCACCTTCCGGACGCTGCCGCAGATCTACACGGCGGGCTCGTGGTGGGTCCCGGCGCCGACCGCGGCCGGCGCGCAGGCCTGGGACGTGACCACCATCGTCAAGAACTGGGTGTCCGGCACCTGGGCGCAGAACGGGCTCTACGTCGGGCAGTCGCCGATCGTGGACCGCATCCCGACCTGGAACAACCAGCAATGGGACTTCCAGGACCAGACGACGCCCTACTGCAGCCTGGAGAAGAACGGCGGCTCGGCCGCCTGGGCGCCCTCGATCGAGGTGGAGGTGCGGTAAACTCCCGGTACATGGCCGAGCTCGAGAGCACCCGCGTCTTCGGCGCGCGCACCTCGCGCGTCGTGGGCCTCCGCCGCCACGTGTTCGCGGACGCCTACCACAACCTCGTCACCGGCTCCTGGACGCGCCTCGTCGTCACCTACGCGACCGTCTGGTTCGGCACGCAGGCGCTCTTCGCGCTCGCCCACCTCCTCCTCGCGGCGAAGCGCATCGACGCGGGCGCGCTCGTGCCGTCGCTCGTCGCGGCGCTGCAGGCGCCGCCGGAGGCCGCGCCGCCGCTCTCCGGGGCCTGGCTCCTCAACGGCACCATCACCTCGCTCGAGGGCTTCGTCCGCTGGCTCGAGGTCGGCATCGGCGCCGGCATCATCTTCGGGAAGTTCTCCTTGCCGCGGGCGCGTGTGCTCTGGAGCGAGGTGGCGGTGGTCGGCCCGGCGGCCGCGGGGCGCGCGCTCATGTTCCGGATGGCGAACGAGCGTACGAGCCACATCGTGCAGGCGAAGGTCGCGGCGCTCCTCATCTGGGACGAGCCGGACGAGGAGGGCCACACCACCCGGCGCGCGCACGACCTCGCGCTCTCGCGCGGCGGCACGGTGCTCTTCACGCACGCGTGGACGGCGGTGCACTACCTCGACCACGACAGCCCGCTCCGGAACGAGTCGGAGGCGACGCTCGCCGCGCGCGAGGCGGAGATCGTCGTGACGCTCAACGGCTACGACGAGCAGCGGCTCTCGATGATCCACGCGCGCCACGTCTACCCGGCGCCGCGCATCCTCTGGGACGCGCGCTTCCGGGAGATCGTGCAGACCGACGAGCGCACCGGCCGGCAGACCATCGACTACCGGCGCTTCCACGACGTCGTCGACGTCGGACCGACCGGCGAGCAGGACCTCCCGCCGGGCGTGTACCGCAGGCCCCGGCGGGGTTAGACGGGGTGCCGCCGCGGCCGCCGCGGCGGTAGGATTCCGATCCCATGCCGAAGCCGAAGTCGAAGCCGAAGCCGATCTGCCCCGCCTGCAAGCGCGCCCTCGGCTCGAACGCCGAGTGCCTCTCGTGCCGCGACGCCGCCGCGAGCTCGCTCGCGCGCGAGGCCGAGGACGTCACGCCGCGGGACGTCGGCGAGAAGGCCGCCGCGGTGGAGGGCTTCCTCGCCTCGCCGCCCTGGTACGCGAAGGCGGGCCCCGCGAACCTGTGGGCGAAGCTGCGGCTGCTCGGGATGATCCTGAAGGACTACTGGCAGGGCACCTACCGCAAGGTGCCGTGGAAGGCGGTCGCCGCGATCGTCGCGGCGGTGGCGTACGTGCTCTCGCCGGTCGACCTCATCCCGGACTTCCTCGTCCCGGTCGGCTGGACCGACGACATGCTCGCGCTCGCGCTGACGTGGGGGCTCGTGAAGAAGGAGCTCCGCGAGTACTGCGACTGGAAGAAGCTGTCCCCGGCGCACTTCGGGCTGTAGCCGCCTGGCCCGGCGTGATCGCCGGAAGGGCCCTGGGATCAGGGACCTGGCCGATCCCGGGGGTGCCGGACACACCGGGGTAAGCGCCCGAAATCCCTGTACTGCCTGGACTTCTTGACAGCGAGCCACCGCGGATCGTATACGACCCGCCTTCCGGAGGCCCCGGCAAGGCGACCTGCGCTTGGTCGCTCCGGGCGAAAACCTCCCCAGATTCCGAGGAGAAGGCGATGTACGCGGTGATCAAGACCGGCGGCAAGCAGTACCGCGTCGCGAAGGGCGATCGGCTCAAGGTCGAGAAGCTCGGCGGCGACGTCGGCGGCAAGGTCCAGTTCGAGGTCCTGCTCGTCGGCGGCGAGGGCGACGTGAAGCTCGGCAAGCCGGTCGTCTCCGGCGCGGCGGTCGAGGGCGAGATCGTCGGCCAGGGCAAGCACAAGAAGGTCGTCCACTTCCGGAAGAAGAAGGAAGGCTGGACGAAGAAGCGGGGCCACCGGCAGCCGTACACCGAGGTCCTCATCACCACGGTCCGGGCTTAAGCACCCGCATCCTGCTGCCGTAACGGCAACACAGAGGTCACGCGAAATGGCTCACAAAAAGGGACAGGGCTCCTCGCGCAACGGGCGCGACTCCCCTGGGCAGCACCGCGGCGTGAAGGTCTTCGGGTCCGAGAAGGTCGTGGCGGGGAACATCCTCGTCCGCCAGGTCGGCACCCTCGTCCACCCGGGCAAGAACGTCGGGATGGGCAAGGACTTCACGCTCTTCGCCAAGATCGACGGCACCGTGAAGTACACGCGCACCCGCGGCGATCGCCGGGTCGTGTCGATCGAGCCGAGCGCTTAAGCTCGCGCCTCGCTCGAAGCTGCACTCCAGGCGCCGCGGGCCCACGAGGTCCGCGGCGCTTCGCGTCTGTGGGGTCCCTGTGAAGTTCGTCGACGAGGTCCAGATCCACGTGAAGGCCGGCGACGGCGGCGACGGCGCCGTGGCGTGGCGGCGGGAGAAGTTCATCCCCCGCGGCGGCCCCGCGGGCGGCGACGGCGGCAACGGCGGCGACGTCGTGCTGGTGGTCGACACCGGCCTCTCGACGCTGCTCGACTACCGCTACGTGCGCGAGCACAAGGCCCGCTCCGGCGAGAAGGGCATGGGCTCCGACATGAACGGGGCCGACGGCGCGGACCTCGTGCTGCGCGTGCCGCCGGGCACCACCGTGAAGGACGCCGCCACGGCCGAGCTGCTCGCCGACCTCAAGGAGGGCGATCGCTTCGTCCTCGCGAAGGGCGGCCAGGGCGGCCTCGGCAACATGAACTTCGCCTCCTCCACGAACCAGGCGCCCCGCTTCGCGCAGGACGGGACCCCGGGCGAGGAGAAGGACGTCGTCCTCGAGCTGAAGCTGCTCGCCGACGTCGGCATCGTCGGCTACCCGAACGCCGGCAAGTCCACGCTCATCAGCCGCATCTCCCGCGCGCGGCCGAAGATCGCCGACTACCCGTTCACGACGCTCGCGCCGAACCTCGGCGTCGTCGGCTGGCGCGGCAAGAGCTTCGTCGTCGCCGACATCCCCGGGCTCATCGAGGGCGCCCACGCCGGCGCCGGCCTCGGCCACCAGTTCCTGCGCCACGTCGAGCGCTGCCGCGTGCTCGTGCACCTCGTCGAGGGCGCGAACCCGGACCCCGACCGCGCGCCGAAGAAGGACCTCGACGCGATCAACGCCGAGCTCGCGCTGTACTCGAAGGAGCTCGCGAAGAAGCCCCAGGTCGTCGCGGTCACGAAGATCGACGTGACCGAGGCCCGCGAGGCCGGCGAGAAGCTGAAGAAGCTGCTCGCGAAGCGGAAGAAGCCGGTGAAGGTCCACCTCGTCTCGGCGGTCACGGGCGAGGGCATGGACGCGCTCCTCGACGCGGTCGCGAAGGTGGTCTTCAAGGGCGCGGCCGGCAAGGAGGAGGGGAAGCCGCGCCGGATGGGCAAGCCGAGGAAGAAGAAGTGAGCGAGGAGCGGGGAGCGCGCGGACCGGCCGAGGCCGGGGAGCGCCCCGCGCTCGGCGCCCCCGACTTCCTCGTCCCGGAGCGGAAGGCCCGCATCGACGAGGTCGTCGCGGGCCGCACCCGCACGCTGACGGTGGTGATGGAGGCGTTCTGCGATCCGCAGAACGTCAACGCGGTGCTCCGCACCTGCGAGGCGTTCGGCGTCCAGACGCTGCACGTGATCGAGGGCCCGATGAAGGGCTTCGATCGCAACAAGAAGATCTCGCAGAACGCCGACAAGTGGCTCGAGGTCACGCGCTGGAAGACGACGCGCGAGTGCCTGGAGAAGCTGCGCGCCGACGGCTTCGCGATCTACGCGACGCACCTCGACGAGGACAAGCAGCCGAAGGAGCTCGGCGAGCTGGGCTTCTCGGGCAAGGTGGCGCTCGTCTTCGGCAACGAGCACCGCGGGGTCACCGACGAGGCGGTCTCGCTCTCGGACGCCACCTACGCCATCCCGATGCACGGCTTCTCGCAGTCGCTCAACGTCTCGGTGGCCGCCGCCATCTCGCTCGCGAAGGCGGTCGAGAAGCGCCGGGCCGAGCGCGGCCGCCACGGGGATCTCACCGAGGCCGAGGCCCAGGCCCTGCGCGACCGCTACTACGTGCTCGCCGTGAAGCAGCGCAGCCGCTTCGCGAAGGCCGAGGCCGCCCTCGAGCGGCGCGAGCGCCACGCCCGCCGGCGCGGCGGGCGGAGCCAGGACCCGGGCTAGAGCCCCTCCTCCGTCGCGACCTGCGCCGTACCGGCCACCGCGCCGAGCTCCTCCTCCGGCGTGAGCAGCTTGAACCGCCGCCACACGCCCGAGCGCCAGCGCCAGACCATCGCGAGCCCGCGCAGCCACTCGTCGGCGGCCATGGCGAGCCAGACGCCGGTGATCCCGAGGCCCATCCGGAGCCCGAGGAACCAGGCGCCCGCGACCGAGATGCCCCACATCGAGACGAGCCCCGCGTAGACGGGGAAGCGCACGTCGCCGGCGCCCTTCAGCGCCGGGATGATGATGGTGTTGAAGTCGCGGCCCGGCTCGTGCACGACCGCGACGAGCAGCACCGCCGCGACGAGCCCGGCGACCGCCGGATCGCCGGTGAAGATCGCGATGAGCGGCGCGCGCGCGAGGTAGACCGCGCCGGCGAGCACCGCGGAGATCCCGAAGCCCCACGCGAAGTACACGAGCACCCGCCGCGCGGCGTCGTCGTGCTTCCCGGCGCCGACGAGGTACCCGACCCGGAGCTGCGCCGCCGCGCCGATGGAGACGCCCGGGATGAAGACGTAGCGCAGCACCGCCATGGCGATGCCGTAGGCGGCGAGGGCGTCGGTGCCCATCGTCGAGAGCATCGCGAGGATGGCGCCCTGCGAGAGGTTGTACGAGACGTACTCGCCCGCCGTCGGCACGCCCACGGCGAGGATGGCGCGGTAGACCCGCGCCGGGACCTCGCGCAGCCCGCGGAGCGGCAGGTGGATCCCGCGCCGCCGGAGGGCCCACGCCGAGGCGAGGCAGGCGGCGAGCTGCGAGAGCACCGTCGACCAGGCGACGCCCGCGACGCCGCGCACCGGGAAGTCCTCCGGCCCGAAGAGGCACAGCGCGTTCCCGGCGACCGCGAGCCCGAGGGAGGCGGCGTTCACGACCATCGGGTCGCGGGCGTGGCCGAACGACCTCAGGATGCTCGCCTGGACGATGTTGATGGCCGTGAAGATCGAGAGCCCGCCGTAGATGACGAGGAAGCTCGTCGCGCCGCTCGCGACCCCCGGCGCGAGCCGGTAGGCCCGCACGAGCGCCGGCGCGCCGAGCGCCATCGCCGCGGAGATCACGGCCGCGAAGACCACCACGAGCGCGAGGCTCGCCGCGGCGAACAGCTCCGCGGTCGAGCGCCGGCCCGCGCCGAGGTTCTGCGCGACGTGCACGCTCGCGCCGACCGAGACGACCATGAAGAGGAGCTGGACCAGGAACGCGAACTGGTTCACGAGGCTCATCGCCGCGACCGCCTCGGCCGAGTAGCGGGCGAGCATGAGCGTGTCGACGCTCATGAGCGAGGTGCGGAGCACGTTCTCGACGAGGATCGGCCACGCCAGCTGCGCGAGCGGGATGCGGGCGTGGTCCATCGCCGGAGCGGCGCGGGCCGCGGATGAGGAGGTGCCGGACACGGGCGGTAGGCCTTACCACGGGCGCGGCCGGGAGCCGAGCAGGGGGCGGGCGCGTGAACGTTCGTTCGCGCGCGGCCCGAACTCCCCGTCCGGGGCGATGCCGCGGCCTCGACTCGCGAATCACGGTCCGCGCGACGGCCGCCGCCGCCGCCCCTTTCGCTCCCTGTGACATCCACCACATCACCTACACCCGACCCGTGCTACGAGTGCGCCTTCACCGGGAGGCGAGGCGCGTGAGGCGGACGGACGTGGTGCTGGTGACCGGCGTCGCGGCGAAGGCCGGGCGGGGGGCGGCGACGTGGTTCGCCGGCCGCGGCCTGCGCGTCATCGGCGCCGACGCGCGCGACGCCGCGTGGGGCCGGGACTTCACCCTGCTCCCGCCGCCCTCGGGGCCGGCGTGGGCGGAGGGGCTCCTGTGGGCCGTGAACGCCACCGGCGCGGGCCTCCTCGTGCCGGCCTCGAGCGACGGCCTGCCGGCGCTCGCGGGCATGCGGGAGCAGCTCGCCGCGCTCGGCTGCGCGGTCCCGATGGGCGACTCCGTCGGCGTGCGCATCGCGAACGACAAGCTCCTCACCGCGCGCTTCCTGACCCAGCACCACGTGGGCACGCCACGCACGCTGCCCGCGGGCATCTCGCGCCTCGCGCTCCTCGACGGGCTCGGCCTGCCGGTGCTGCAGAAGCCCCGGGTCGGCCACGGCGGCGAGGGGGTGCGGCTCCTGCGGACCCGGGACGAGGTGCTGCAGGCGCCCGGCGGCGACGTCGTCTGGCAGGAGTTCCTGTGCGGCGACGAGTTCGACGTGAACCTCTTCCTCGAGCGCGACGGCGAGGTCTCCGCCGCGGCCGTGCTCCGGAAGGCCGCGCCCGGCGACGGCGCCGCGGGCAACGGGGCGGCGGTCGAGCGCGCGGCGCATCCCGAGGTGCTCGACGAGGCGATCCGGGCCGCGCGGGTGCTCGGCCTCGCCGGGCCGGTCGACGTCGACGTTCGGCTCGGCCGCGACGGCCTCCCGCGGATCCTCGACGTGAACGCCCGGCTCGGCGCGAACGCGCTCGCTACGCCGGAGGTGCTGGAGGCGCTCCATCGGTCGTGGCGGGCGGGCCGGCTCTCCTGAGCC
This sequence comes from Anaeromyxobacter sp., assembly GCA_046351695.1. Taxonomy (GTDB): domain Bacteria; phylum Myxococcota; class Myxococcia; order Myxococcales; family Anaeromyxobacteraceae; genus Anaeromyxobacter. The sequence continues at coordinate 27,087 of JAXLYA010000017.1, forward strand.
GCGCGCGCCGCACGGTCACCCACGCCGCGCCCAGGACCGCGGCCGCCGCGAGGAGCGGCGTGCCGGCGCGGTCGAGCAGCCGCTGCTGGTCGGTCAGCTCCGCGAGCGCCATCAGGAGGACGCCGGCGGCGATCGGCAGGAGCGCGCCCAGGAGGAGGCCGCGCGCCCACCGCCCGCGCCCGGGCTGGCCGCGCACGAGGAGCGCGCGCAGGCCGGCGAGGACGAGCACGACCGAGCCCCACAGCACGAGCTGGAAGGCGGCGATGCCGGAGACGAGGCCGGGGAAGTCGTAAGGGCTCAAGCGCCCTCCCTGCAGGAGTCCCAGAAGCGGGCGAGGTCGGGCGCGAGCGGCGCCTCGAGCGCGACGGGCTCGAGCGTGCGCGGGTGCCGCAGCGCGAGCCGCCACGCGTGGAGCGCCTGGCGGGGCAGGCGCAGCGTGGCCTCGTCCTCGGCGGTGAGCGCGCGGCGGGTGAAGCGGTCGAAGATCGCCTCGTCGGGGCCGTAGATCTTGTCGCCCACGAGCGGCAGCCCCGCGTGCGCGAGGTGCGCGCGGATCTGGTGCTGGCGGCCGGTGGCGGGCCTGCAGGCGAGGAGCGTCACCGCGGCGCCGTCGGGGGCGCGGCGGCGGCCGAGCACCTCGAACGCGGTGCGGGCCTCCTGGCCGCCGGGCGCCACGTGCATGCGCACGCGCACGAGCGACTGGCCCGTGAGCGCGAGCGGCGCGTCGACCTCGAACCGGTCCTCCCCCGGCGCGCCGAGCGCGAGCGCGAGGTACGTCTTCTCGACCCGGCCCTCCGCGAACTCACGCTTCAGCCTGGAGGTGTGCGTGCGCGCGGTGCCGCAGGCGAGCAGCCCGGAGGTCTCGCGGTCGAGCCGGTGGGCGGGGTCGATCTTGCGGTCGGGCCAGCGCGCCCGCGCGAGCGCGGTGAAGGTGTGCTGGAAGTAGCGCGCGGTCGGGTGCACCGGGAGCCCGGCGGGCTTGTCGACCACGAGGAGCTCGCCGTCGTCGTGCACGACGCCGAACTCGAGCGGCACCTCCGGCTCCGGGTCGAACTCGCGCAGGAGCGCGAAGCGCAGCCCCGGGGTGACCTGAGAGTCCAGGGTGAGGCGCGACCCGTCCTCGGTCTCGAGCCGGTGCTCCACGAGCCAGGCGATCCGCTCCGGCGTGAGCCGGCGGATCTTCTCGGCGAGGTACCGGTCGAGCCGCCACCCGGCGTAGTTGCGCTCGACCTCGAAGCGCACCCGCACGATCTGTTTCGCGACGCCCTCGGTCACCGCGGCCACCATACTGGAACGCCGCCCGCCCATCATGCGAGGATCGCGCTCCCCCATGCTCCTCGCCCTCGCTGGACTCGTCCTCGCCGCCGCGACCCCGGGTCCGCGCCTCGCCGTGGTCGCGCTCGACGCGCCGGACGAGCTGCGCTTCTCCGGCAAGCGCGCCGCGGAGGCCGTCGCGGACGCGGCCTCGGGCGCGGCGTGGCAGGTGCTCGGCCCGGAGGCGGTCGAGCAGCGGCTCGGCCGCGAGGAGACGGCGGCGCTCTCGCGCTGCGCGGGCGACGGCCGCTGCCTCGCGGCGCGGGCCGGGAAGCTCGAGGTGGACCGGGTGGTCGGCGGGTTCCTCGCGGTCGCGGGCGCGGCGTACCGCGTGGTCGTGGTCCAGGCGGAGGTGCCCGGCGGGAAGGAGCTCGCGCGCTTCGAGCGCCTCGTGCCGATCGCCGCGCGGCGGCTCGAGGCCGACGTCGCCGCCGCGACGCCGAGGCTCCTGCGCGGCGAGCCGGACGGCACGGGCAGGCTCACCGTGGTGACCGACGAGCCCGGCGTCTCGGTCTCGATCGACGGCGCGCCCGTCGGCACGACGCCGGTCACGCGCGAGGTGCGGCCCGGCAGCCACGAGGTCCGCGTGTGGGGCGACGGCTGGGCGCGGAGCGATCCGGTCTGGGTCGAGGTCCAGGCCGGCAAGGAGCTCGTGCACCGGCCGCGCGTCTACGACATCCCGCAGCGCGACCTCGGCCGCAAGCCGAAGCGGACGCGGGTCGACGTGGTGAAGTGACCGCTCACCGCGCCGCCGCGACATGCTCCGGGACCTCGCAGGCGCCCACCCGCAGGCGCACCGGCGCGCTCACCACGCTGCCGCCCGGGTTCGTCACGATCACGCGGAAGCGGTCGCCGGCGTCGTCCTCGGTCACGGGGAGCGTCACGTGGCTCGGCCCGGTCGCGCCGGCGATGAGGGTCCCCTCGCGGGTCCAGCGGTAGGAGAGCGGCTCCGCGCCGGCGGCCTCCACGCGGAAGCGCGCGGCGTGGCCGGGCTCCACGCACGCGGAGGCGGGCGGGACGAGCAGGAACGGCGGCTCCGGCGCCGGCGAGGTGGACCGCTGGGTGCAGCCGGCGAAGGCGGCCGCGAGGACGGCGGCGGCGAGCTGGACGAGAACACGAACGGCGGACGTCATGTGCAGGTGCTCCTGTTCGGCCCGGGGCAGGGGATCCCGGGCGGCGGCCGTGAAGGCCACCTGATCCGGCGGACGCGACGCGCTGCGCCGGGCCGCCAGGTACCGGGAGGGATCCCCAGGAAGAGAGCACCGGAAATATCCACGGGCCGTCCGGGTAGTTCGGGTCTATGCATGCGACCCCGATGGAACAGGACCTCGATCAGCTGCTCGAGCAGAGCGCCGCGGGCGACGAGAAGGCCCGCGACCGGGTCTTCGCCTTCGCTTACCCGGAGCTCCTCTCGCTCGCGCGCGCGCGCCTCCGTGACGGGGGACGCAGCGTGCTCCTCGACACCGCCGTGCTCGTGCAGGAGAGCTTCGTCCGGCTCATGAAGGCGGGGCAGCTCCGGGCGAGCTCGCGCGGGCAGTTCTTCGCGTACGCCTCGCGGGTGATGCGCTCGGTGATCGTGGACTTCGCGCGGCAGCGGCTCGCCGAGCGGCGCGGCGGGAAGGGCGAGATCGTCCCCCTCACCACCACGCTCGGGGAGGGGCTCTCGGTGGGCGAGGAGGAGATCGTGCGCATCCACGAGGCGCTCGAGGATCTGCGCAAGCTCGACGAGCGGCTCGCCTCGGTCGTGGAGATGCGCTTCTTCGGCGGCCTCACCGCCGACGAGGTCGCGTCCGCGCTGGGGGTCTCGACCCGCACCGTCGAGCGCGACTGGGAGAAGGCCCGGCTCGTCCTGGCCTCGCTCGTGTAGCCGTGTCGCCCCCGCTCGACGACTGGCCCGAGCTCGATCGGCTGCTCGACCGGGCGCTCGAGCTGCCCCCCGAGCGCCGCCAGGCCTTCGCCGACGCGCTGCCGCCCGCGCAGGCACACCTCGCAAGCCAGCTCCGCGCGATCCTCGAGGCGGGCGCGCGCCGGGCAGGGCAGGGGTTCCTCGAGCGGCTGCCGCTCGGTGGCGAGCCCGGCGCCGGGGCGCGGGTCGGGCCGTGGGCGCTCCTGCGCCCGCTGGGGCAGGGCGGGATGGGCGCGGTGTGGCTCGCCGAGCGCGCCGACGGCGGGCTCGCGCGGAAGGTGGCGCTGAAGCTGCCGCGCGCCGTGCTCGACCCGGCGGCGCTCGTGCGCAGGATGGCGCGCGAGCGCGACACGCTGGCGGCGCTCGAGCACCCGAACATCGCGCGGCTCTACGACGCAGGCGTGGACGAGGCGGGGCGGCCGTGGCTCGCGATGGAGTACGTCGACGGCGAGCCGCTCGACGCGCACGCGGACGCGCGCGGGCTCGGCGTGCGGGCGCGGCTCGCCCTGTTCCTCCAGGTGGCCGACGCGGTCGCGTGCGCGCACGCGCGGCTCGTCGTGCACCGCGACCTCAAGCCCGGGAACGTGCTCGTCACCGCGGCGGGCGACGTCCGGCTCCTCGACTTCGGGATCGCGAAGCTCCTCGAGGACGGCGCGCCCGCCGGGAGCTCGCAGACCACCGAGCTCGCGGGCCCGGCCTTCACGCCCGACTACGCCGCCCCCGAGCAGCTCGCGGGCGGGCCGATCACCGTGGCGACCGACGTCCACGCGCTCGGGGTGCTCCTCCACGAGCTGCTCGCGGGGTCGCGGCCCTACACGCTCCCCCGCGGCCACGCCGGCGGCCTCGCCGCCGCCCGGGAGGCGGCGCGCCCGCCCGCGCCGAGCGAGGTGGCGCCGGCGTCGCGGCGGGCCGCGCTGCGCGGCGACCTCGACGTGATCGTCGCGAAGGCGATGCGGCTCGATCCCGCCGAGCGCTACGCGTCGGTCGCCGAGCTCGCCGCGGACCTGCGCCGCCACCTGGCCGGCGATCCGGTGCTGGCGCGCCCGCCCGGCCTCGCCTACCGGGCGGGCAAGTTCGTGCGCCGCCACCGGCTGCCGGTGGCGCTCGCCGCGGCGGTGGCGCTCGCGCTCGCCGCCGGCGTGGGCGCGACGCTCTGGCAGGCCCGCCGGGCGCTCGTCGCCCGCGACCGCGCCGAGGCGCTCCTCGCCCGGACGACCGCGGTCGGCGACGCCATGGACCACCTCGTCCAGCAGGCCGCGGCCGAGCTCGATCCCGAAGCGCTCGCGCGCGTGATCGGGAGCAGCGCCTCGGTCGCCCAGCGCGCGCTCGCCGGCGCCCCGGACCGCGAGGCGCTCGTGGTCCTCGCGCTCGCGGGCTACCTCGAGTCGGCGAACGACCGGGCGGGCGCCCTCCGCCTCCTCGACCGCGCCGGCGCGCTCGCCGCGAAGGCGGGGGACCCGGATCTGTCGGCGCTCGTGGCGTGCCGGCGCGCGGTCTGGGCGCAGGACACGCCCGAGGCGGCCGGCGCGCTCGACGGCGCGCTCGCCCGGGCGGCCACGGCGGGCCTCGACGCGCGGGTCCGGCTCGAGTGCCAGGCCGCGGCCACGCTGCTCGCGCAGCACGAACGTCCGCCCGCCGAGGGGCTCGCCCTGGCGCGGGGCGCGGAGCGGCTCCTCGCCGGGGTCGCCGCTCCGTCGCCGCGGTTGCGCGCGCTCGTGCGCTGGCGGCTCGGCGAGGCGGAGGCCTTCGCCGGGGAGGGCAAGGCGGGGCGGGCCCACCTCGAGGAGGCGCTCGCGATCCTCGGCGAGGCGGGCCTGGACGGCTCCTCCGACGCGCTCCAGGTCCACCACGGGCTCTCGGAGCTCCTGATGATGCACGGCGTGTACGCCCAGGCCCTGCCGCACGTGGAGCTCGTGCTCGCGTCCTTCGCGCAGCGCACGCCGCCGGACGTGGTGGTCGCGAACCTGGGCTTCGTGCTGGAGGCGCTCGGGCGCCCGCGGCTGGCGCTCGCGCCGCTCGAGCGCGCGGCGGCGCTCGCCCGCCAGGCCGGCAACGCGTGGGCGGAGGCGCAGGCGCTCGCGGCCCGCGCGAACGTGCTGCGCCGGCTCGGCCGGCTCGACGAGGCGCGCCGGTCGGCCGCGGAGGCCGAGCGGGCCGCGGCCGGGCTCTCGGCGGGCGCGCCCGCCCTCGCGTACCTGCGCTTCGTGCAGGGGGTGATCGCCGTGGACGCGGGTGACCTCGACGCCGCCCGGCGCCACGCGGCGGCGCTCTTCCCCGAGGCCGGCGAGCCCCCCGCGGGCGGCCGCCTCAACGCGTTCCGGCTCCGCGCGCTGATCGCGCTCGCCGCCGGCGATCTCGAGGCGGCGCGGGCCGACGCCGGGGCGGCGCTCGTCGCCGCGACCGAGCGGCGCGCCCACGAGCCCTACTCCCTCCACACCGGCCGCGCGCACCTCCTCGTCGCCGAGATCGAGGAGCGAGCGGGCCGCCGCGACGCGGCCCTCGCCGCCTACCGGGAGGCGCGCGCCCAGCTCGCCGGGAGCTGCGGCGAGGACCACCCCGACGCGCGCGCGGCGGGCGAGGCCCTCGCGCGGCTCGGCGGCAAGGGTTAGGCGGGCGTCACCGCGGGCTCGCGCGGGCTCACGGGGGGCGCGCCGCGGCCCGGCCGCCCCTGCGCCTCGACGAGCGACGCGATCGCCGGCAGGTGCCGCACCACCGCCGCCTGCCCCGCCCGGAACAGGTGCGGCATCGCCTCGACGTCGAAGAGCCCGACCTTCCGCTCGAGCGGCACGTCGAGCGCGAGGACGCGCATCCCGGAGGCGCGCGCCGCCTCGAGCCGCGCCTCCTGCAGGTTGTTCACGAGCGCGGTCGACACCTGCCCCACGAGGCGCGCCGGCCGGTCCACGCGGGCGGGCAGCGGCCCCTGGAACCCGACCGCGATCACGGCTCCGGCGTCCGCGGCGGCCGCGACCGGGAGCGGATCGGAGAGCGCGCCGTCCACGAGCCGGCGCCCGCCGAGCACGAGCGGCGGGAAGAGGAACGGGACGGCGACCGAGGCGCGGAGGGCGAGCGTCACCGGGCCGGTGGCGAGCACGGCGCCGCGGCCGGTGTCCGCGTCGGTCACCGCCACCCGCAGCGGCGCGGGCAGTGCCTCGAGGCGCAGGCCGTGGAAGGCAGTGTCGAAGGCGCCCTCCATCGGCCTGGGGTCGCGCAGCGAGAAGCCCGCGTCGAAGCCCAGGAGCCGGGGCGCGAGGAGGCGCGCCCAGGCCCCGCGGCGCCGGCGGCGCGTGAGCTCCGGGCGCCAGAGCGACATGGCGGTCTCGAGCGCGTGGTAGGCGGGCATCCCGGCGGCGATCGCCGCCCCGAAGATCGCCCCGCCGCTGCAGCCGACCACGAGGTCGATCCGGAACCCCTCGCGCTCGAGGGCGTCGGCCACGCCGATCGCGGCGGCGCCGCGCACGCCGCCCGCGCCGACGACGAGGGCGAGGCGCGGCAACGGTCTGGGGAACGGGGGGTGGGTGGTCACGGCGAACCTCCAGCAGCCAGGGGAGACGTCGGGAGGTCCAGGCACGTGACCACCCGATCTCGCCTGACGCAGGGCGCCGGGCCCCGCCGACAGCACCTCGCGTGAACGCAGCGGCACGGCCGCGGGGCGCCGCGGCCGCCGCCCGCCCCGGGGGCCCTCGACGCGATGCGGGCGCGGATCCCGCCACGCGAGAGCGGGGGAACCCCTCGGGAGAATCCCCGGCATTCCACGCCTGCGCGGCGTTCGCGGAGGCTAGGAACGACGCGTGACCCTGAACGCCGACGAATGGCCCGCCCTGAGCCGGCTCCTCGACGAGGCGCTCGACCTCGAGCCCGAAGCCCGCGCGGCCTTCGTGGAGGCGCTCCCGCCCGCGCAGGCGCACCTCCGGGAGCCGCTGCGGATGCTCCTGCGCGCGGGGCGCAAGGTGGGCACGGGCTTCCTCGCCGACGGGTTGCCATCCGTGTCGCCCCCGCCCTCGGCGCCGGGGGTGGGCGACCAGGTCGGCCCCTACGTGCTCCTGCGCGAGCTCGGCAAGGGTGGGATGGGGGCGGTCTGGCTGGCGGAGCGGGCGGACGGGCAGCTCGCGCGCCGGGTGGCGCTGAAGCTCCCGCGCTGGGCGGCCGACCCGGCGGGCCTCCACCGGCGCATGGCGCGCGAGCGCGACACGCTCGCCGCCGTGGAGCACCCCAACATCGCCCGGCTCTACGACGCGGGCGTCGACGAGGCGGGCCGGCCGTGGCTCGCGATGGAGTACGTCGACGGAGAGCCGCTCGATCGCTACGCGGAGGCGCGCGACCTGCCGGTGCGGGCGCGGCTCGGGCTGTTCCTGCAGGTCGCCGACGCCGTGGCGCTCGCCCACGCCCGGCTGGTGGTGCACCGGGATCTCAAGCCCGCGAACGTCCTCGTGACCGCGGCCGGCGACGTCCGGCTCCTCGACTTCGGCATCGCGAAGCTCCTCGTCGAGGGCGAGGAGCCCTCGCAGACGACCGAGCTCGCAGGCCAGGCGTTCACGCCGGACTACGCCGCGCCCGAGCAGCTCGAGGGTCGCGCGGTCACCGTCGCCACCGACGTGTACGCGCTCGGCGTCCTCCTCTACGAGCTCCTCGCGGGCGTCCGGCCCTACCGCCTCTCCCGCGACGGCGCCGGCGGCTACGCGCGGGCGCTCGAGGAGGTGACCGCGCCGCCGCCGAGCGCGGTCGCGCCCGCGGCGGCGCGCGGGGCGCTGCGCGGCGATCTCGACGTCATCGTCGCGAAGGCGATGAAGCGGGAGCCCGCGGAGCGCTACCCGACCGTGCACGCGTTCGCGCAGGACGTCCGCCGCCACCTCGCCGGCGATCCGGTGCTGGCGCGCCCGGACGGCGCGGGGTACCGCCTGCGGAAGTTCGTCGCGCGCCACCGCCTGGCGGTCTCGGCCGCCGTGGCGCTCGTCGTCTCGCTCTCGGCGGGGCTCGGCACGACGCTCTGGCAGGCGCGGCGCGCGGTCGCCGAGCGCGATCGCGCCGGGCTGCTGCTGGCGCGCACGACCGCGCTCGGCGAGGTGCTCGATCACCTGGTCCAGCAGGCGGCGGGCGCGCTCGACGGCCCCGCCCTGCGCAAGCTGCTCGCCGACACCGCGGCGCAGGCGAAGGCCACGTTCGCGACGGCGCCCGATCGGGAGGCGACGGTGCTGCTCGCGCTCGCCGACTACCAGGCGATCCTCGACGACCGGAACGCCTCGGTCGCGCTGCTCGAGCGCGCGCAGGCGCTGCTCGCGGGCACCGCCGACCGCGACCTCGCCGCGCAGGTGACGTGCAAGCGGGCCGCGTGGGATCAGGATTCGCCGGGCGCCGGCCCCGGGCTCGAGCGGTCGCGCGCCCTCGCCGAGGACGCCGGGCTGGAGGTCGGGACGCGGCTCGTCTGCCTGCAGGCCGCGACCACGCTCGCGCGCCACGGGCCGCCGCCCGACGTCGGGCTCGCCCTCGCGCGGTCCGCGGTGGACCTCCTCGGCAAGGTGCCCTCGCCCTCGCCGCGCCTGCGCGCGGACGTGGTCGCTCGCCTCGGCTACGCCGAGTGCGAGGCCGACCTCGTGCGCGAGGGGATCGGGCACCTCGAGGAGGCGCTGCGCCTCCTCGCCGCGGGCGGCCTCGCCTCGACCTCGATGGCGAACCAGATCCGCTACGATCTCGCCGACAACCTCATCTTCGTCGGCGAGCCGCGCGCGGCGGAGCCGCTGCTCCGCGAGGTGGTCGCGTCCTTCGGGCCCCGCGACCCGCCCGACGTGGTGCTCTCGCACCTCGCCTACGTGCAGGGCTCGCTCGGCGACTACCAGGCGTCCTACGAGACGTTCCAGCGCGCGGCGGACCAGGCCCACCGGAACGGGGTGACGCCCGAGGAGGCCAACTCCCGCGCCGGGGCCGCGATGGCGCTCCGCAACCTCGGGCGCATCGAGGAGGCCCGCCGCATCGCGCTCCAGGCGGAGCGCACCGCGGCCTCGCTGCCGCCCGACATCCCGCCCGTCGCGTTCGCCCACTACGTGCGCGGCTACGTCGAGGTCGCCGCCGGCAACCTCGGCGAGGCGCGCCGCGCGTCCGACCGGCTCTTCGCGGCGGACGGCGGCCCGGTGAACCGGCAGGGCAAGCACAACGCGCACCGGCTGCGGGCCATGGTGGAGCTCCTCGCGGGCGAGCTCGACCTCGCGCTCGAGGACGCGCAGGTCGCGCTCGAGGCCGCGCACGAGCAGGCCGCCGGGCGCACGCGGACGCCGCAGATCGGCCGGGCGCACCTGTTGCTCGGCGAGGTCCAGGAGCGGATGGGCAAGCGCGTCGAGGCGCTCGCGAGCTACCGCGAGGCGCGGGTCCAGCTCGCCGAGACGGCCGGCGCGAAGCACCCGGACACGCTGAAGGCGGCGGAGGGCGCGCGCCGGCTGGGGGACCAGGGGTAGCGCACCCTGAATCCTCCGTTTCCGGACACCTCCCATCGGCGCTCCCGCGTCAACAGGGAATTCCGGAGCGGGCGCGGCGCCGCTCCTCGCGCGCACGCCGCACCCGGGTCCCCGCTCACGCAGCACGAAGGTGGTACGGCGCGTACGCTGGGTCGTCCCGCATCGGTCGGCCGTTGACTCGGGGGATCGCGCCGTCTAGTTTGGGCTCCCGGTTTGGGACGAGTCGCCGTCATCATTCCGGCCCGGTACGGAGCGCAGCGCTTTCCCGGGAAACCCCTCGCCGACCTGGCAGGCAGACCCCTCGTCGCCCACGTGGCGGAGCGGGCCTCGCGTGCGCGTGGCGTCGACCAGGTGGCGGTGGCGACCGACGACGAGCGCATCGCGCGCGCGGCGGAGCGGGCAGGGGCGGCCTCGATCATCACGGGGCCGGCGGCGACGGGCACGGACCGGGTGGCGCAGGCGGCGGCGATCATGCAGCCGCGGCCGGACGTGGTGGTGAACCTGCAGGGCGACGAGCCCCTCATCGAGCCCGAGGCCATCTCGACGCTCGTCGAGGCGCTCCTCGTGTCGAGGCTCGGGATGGCGACGCTGGCGCGCCCGCTCGAGCCCGGAGAGCTGGAGCGCACGCACGTGGTGAAGGTGGTGACGGATCTGAACGGCGACGCGCTCTACTTCTCGCGCGCCGCGATCCCGCACCGCCGCGCCGGTGGCGCGAGCCCGCTCGCCCGCGCCCACGTGGGCATCTACGCGTTCACCTACGCGTTCCTCCAGCAGTTCGCGGCGCTCGCGCCGGGGAAGCTGGAGCAGGAGGAGTCGCTCGAGCAGCTGCGCGCCCTCGAGCACGGGCACCGCATCCGGGTGGCCGACACGACGTACCGGGGCTTCGGCGTCGATACCCCGGAGGATCTCGAAAGAGCGCGGGCGATCCTCGCGACCGCTCGCTGACGGCTTTCAGCAGGCAGAGAAGGAAGGGAGAGGGGCCATGGTGAAGCGCGGCAAGAAGACGAAGTACCTGTTCGTCACGGGTGGCGTGGTGAGCTCGCTCGGCAAGGGGCTCGCGGCGGCGTCCACCGGCGCCCTGCTCGAGAACCGCGGCCTCGAGGTCCAGCACCTCAAGCTCGACCCGTACATCAACGTCGACCCGGGCACGATGAGCCCGTTCCAGCACGGCGAGGTGTTCGTCACCGACGACGGCGCCGAGACCGACCTCGACCTCGGGCACTACGAGCGGTTCACCACCGCCAAGATGACCCGGAAGAACAACTACACGACCGGGCGCATCTACCAGAACGTCATCCAGCGCGAGCGCCGCGGCGAGTACCTCGGGAAGACCGTTCAGGTCATTCCGCACATCACCGACGAGATCAAGGCGTGCATCCGCGAGGCGGCGGGCGGCGCCGACATCCTCATCGTCGAGGTGGGCGGCACGGTCGGCGACATCGAGTCGCTCCCGTTCCTCGAGGCCATCCGCCAGATGAAGTACGACGTCGGCGAGGAGAACGCCGTCTACATGCACCTCACCCTCGTGCCGTTCATCGCGGCCGCGGGCGAGCTCAAGACGAAGCCGACCCAGCACTCGGTGAAGGAGCTGCGCGAGATCGGCATCCAGCCCGACATCCTGCTCTGCCGCTCCGACCGGGCCATCGCGCGCGAGATGAAGGACAAGATCGCGCTCTTCTGCAACGTCGACCCCTCCGCGGTGTTCACCGCGCTCGACGTCTCGTCGATCTACGCGCTCCCCGTGGCGCTCCACGAGGAGGGGCTCGACGACAAGCTCGCCGAGCTCTTCAACATCTGGAGCCGCGCCCCGCGCCTCGAGCGCTGGGAGCAGATCGTCGACAAGGTCCAGAACCCGAAGTACGGCGAGGTCCGGATCGGCATCGTCGGCAAGTACGTCGAGCTGCACGAGAGCTACAAGTCGCTCAACGAGGCGCTGACCCACGGCGGCATGGCGAGCGGCGTGCGCGTGCGCCAGGTGTTCATCGACTCGACGAAGCTCGAGCAGGGCGATCTCTCCGAGCTCAACGAGGTCGATGCGATCCTCGTGCCCGGCGGCTTCGGCATCCGCGGCACCGAGGGCAAGGTGCTCGCCGTGCAGCACGCCCGCGAGCACAAGGTGCCGTTCTTCGGCATCTGCCTCGGGCTGCAGATGGCGGTCATCGAGTTCGGTCGCCACGTGCTGGGCCTCGAGAAGGCGAACTCGCTCGAGTTCGACGAGCAGTCGCCGCACCCGGTGGTCACGCTCATGGAGGCGCAGAAGGCCGTCAGCGACAAGGGCGGCACGATGCGGCTCGGCCAGTACACCTGCGCCCTCAAGGAGGGCACGAAGGCCCGCGAGCTGTACGGCGCCGAGGTCATCCAGGAGCGGCACCGCCACCGCTTCGAGTTCAACAACGCCTACCGCGCGCAGTACGAGGCGGCGGGCCTGGTGTTCTCGGGCGTGAACCCGGAGCTCGACCTCGTCGAGATGATCGAGCTCAACAACCACCCGCACTTCGTGGGCTGCCAGTTCCACCCCGAGTTCAAGTCGAAGCCCTTCGCCCCGCACCCGCTCTTCGCCGGCTTCGTGAAGGCCGCGCGCGAGCACCGCGACGCCTCGGGCCGCAAGCCCGAGAGCGGCAGCGTCACGAAGCTCCCGGTCGGGAAGAGCGGGTAGCTCCCATGACCGTGCAGGCGAAGATCGGCGGCCACGCCGTCGGGGACGGGCAGCGGCTCCTCCTCATCGCCGGGCCGTGCGTGATGGAGTCGGAGGCGCAGGCGCTCGCGCACGCCCGGAAGGTCAAGGCGCTCGCCGAGAAGCACGGCGTGAACGCCGTGTTCAAGGCGAGCTTCGACAAGGCGAACCGCTCCTCGGGCAAGAGCTACCGCGGCATCGGCCTCGAGAAGGCGCTCGCCGCGTTCGAGGCGGTGAAGCGGGAGACCGGGCTGCCCTGCACGACCGACGTGCACGAGACCTGGCAGGCGGAGCCCGCCGGCAATGTCGTCGACGTGCTGCAGATCCGGCGTTCCTCTGCCGCCAGACCGACCTCGTGCTCGCCTGCGCGCGGCACGGGAGGAGCGTCTCCATCAAGAAGGGGCAGTTCCTCGCCCCGAAGGAGATGCGCCACGCCGTCGCGAAGTGCGCCGAGGTCAGGCAGAAGGACGTGCTCCTCATGGAGCGCGGCGCGACCTTCGGCTACGGCAACCTCGTCGTCGACATGCGGTCGCTCGTGATCATGCGGGAGCTCGGCGTGCCGGTCTGCCTCGACGCGACGCACTCGGTGCAGCTCCCCGGCTCGGGCGGCGACACCACCGGCGGCGAGCGCCAGTACGTCGCGCCGCTCGCCCGCGCCGCGGCGGGGTCGGCATCGACGCGCTCTTCACCGAGATCCACGAGGACCCGTCCGTCGCGAAGTCCGACGGCCCGAACTCGCTCGACTTCGCGATGGCCGACGCGGTCCTGACCGACGTCCTCGCGATCCGCGCGGCGGTCAGGCGCCCGTGAAGCGCCGCGCCCCTACCTCCGTTCGTCCCGAGCGTAGGCCCGTCCTGAGCGTAGGCCCGCGCAAGCGGGCCGGTAGTCGAAGGGCGGGCCGGAGGCTGAGGGACCTCCAGGGCTCGCATCCCGCCCCAGGAGCTCGTGCGCCGCGCGGCCCGCGTGAAGCTCGTCCTCCTCGACGTGGACGGGGTGCTCACCGACGGCCGCATCTGGTACGGCCCCGACGGCGAGGCCCTCAAGGCGTTCGACGTGCGGGACGGCCACGGCATCGTGCTGCTCCGCGACCACGTGGACTTCGGGGTCATCTCCGGCCGGCCCGGCCGGGCGACGCAGAAGCGCCTCGAGGAGCTGCGCTTCAAGCACATGATCTTCGCCCAGCGCGACAAGCTCGAGGGCTACGCCGCCTGGGCTCCCTCGGCGTCGCCGACGACGAGGTCGCGTACATGGGCGACGACGTGAACGACGTCCCGCTGCTCCGGAAGGTCGGCCTCTCCGCCTGCCCCGCCGACGCGATGCCCGAGGTGAAGGCCGCCGTGCACTTCGTCACGACCGCGAAGGGCGGCCGCGGCGCGGTGCGCGAGCTCTGCGACCTCATCCGCAAGGCGCGCGGCATCGGGTAGCGAGCCCGAGCCTCGTCGTCCTCGCTGCGCCACGGGGGGCTGGGCCTCATGCGGCGGCCCCCTGGGCCTGGGGTGGTCGCGCCGGCGGGGACTCGGCGGCAGGGGAACCCTCGACCCGCCCGGCGGCGGGGCCTCCTGAGAGCTCGGCGGGATCCTCCGGGAACAGCAGCGCGATCTCCTCGGAGTCGCGGCCGAGGAACTCCCAGACGAGGCTGTCGGGCGCGCTGCCGGACACGCGGATGAACCCCTTGTGAATGGCGGCGAGGTGGTGGGCGGAGCACACGCTCACGAGGTTGGACCCCTCGGAGCTCCCGCCGCGCGAGCGGAAGCGGACGTGGTGGACGTGCTCGGCGGGGTGGGAGCAGCCGGGGACCTGGCAGCGGCCCTTGTCGCGGAGCTTGATCTCCTCGGCCTTCAGGACGAGGTCGAGCGCGAGCGGCTCCCAGACCTCGGTGAAGTGGAAGCTCATGAGGAAGAGGGCCTGCCCGGGTGAAAGCCCCGGCCCGGAGCGCAGCCGGGCGGACAGGACCGCCTCGGCGAAGAGCTCGTCGACGTCGCGCGGGACGGAGGCCTTGACGGTCCCCGCGCGCCACATCTGACGGTCGAGCTCGGCGTTCACCTCGCGCCGCGTGTCGATCGCGGGCTTCGCCGCGGCCGCGACGATGCGCGGCGCGACGTCCTCGGGCGTGGCGACCTTCGCGACGGCGCGGGCCTGCTCGTAGGAGAGGGCGCCGGTGCGCAAGGCCTCGCGGAGCTCGGGCAGCCGGCGGAGGTTCCGTTCGAGGGTCATGCGCTGGCGGGCGGTCGACGGCGCCATGCCGAGCTGCTCCACGCAGAAGACCTCGAACGTGCGCGCCCCGGCGAGCCGGTAGGCCCGGAACACGCGCACGAGGAGAATGGCCCGGCCGAATCGTTCCTCGTCGGGGAGGCGGGCCTTCTGGAGCCGCGCGAGCTCCCGGAGGAGCTTCTGGGGCGACGGGCAGGGCGGCGGCGGCGGCCGCGCTGCAGCGGCGCGCGCCACACCTGACGGTCCCGGCCCCTCGGGCGGACGCGCCATATCTGACGGTTCGGTCGCCGGCTCCCGCGCCACGTCCGGCGCCTTCTCGCCAGCGGCCGCCGAGCCCGGAACGAGCGGCACCGGATGCCCCCCGAGGAACTCCATGGAGAGCGCCCGGATGATCTTCCACTTCGGCGCGTCGGCGTCGCCGAGGATCACCGAGGCGACCTCGAACGTGTACTCGACGTGCTCCCGCTGGACCGGGTCCTCGAGCCGGGCCATGACGTCGCGCCAGCCCTCGTCGTACGGGTTCGTCCCCGGCTTCGTGAGCCGCTCGAGCTCGCGGACCGGCTCGAGCCTCGCGCGGCCGAGCCAGTAGGCCTCGAGCTTCTCGTCGGCGGCCGCGTCCACGATGGCCTCGGCCTTGCGCATCGAGAGCTCGCCCGCCGCGACCGCGGCGCGCATGAGCGGCCGGGTGGAGAGCTTCTCGGCGAGGCCGGCGAGCCAGCGCGCGTGGGCGGGGTCGATCCCGAGCCGGTCGAGGGCGAGGTCGCCGATGCCGTTGTAGCCGAGCTTCAGGTCGTGGGGCCGGAGCGTCCACAGCCCCTCTCCGACCCGGAGGTCCTCCGGGCCGCGCCAGCGGGCGAGTCTCACCGCGAGCGCGACGAGGCGCTTCGCGTCCGCGCGCGAGAGAACGAGCCTGGACGGCTCGCCCTTCGCCGCCGCCGCGCGCGCCTCGAGCCGGGCGAGGAAGAGGTCGTCGCCCCGCAGACGCCGCGCGCGGGCCGAGGATTCGCCAGGCGGCGCCACAACCGACGGCGTCACGGAGTGTGACGGTCCGGAAAGCTCTGAAGCCGTGTGATTCCCCGCGCACATTCTGAACATATGTATAGCCCACGGGTCTGACTCACGTTTCGCCCTTCAGGCCACGGCCGGTGGTCGAAACCCCAGAGGGTTGGGGTGCCTTCGGGCAGATTTGCGCAAGTTGGCGAGACTCCTACGCGGATCCAAAACGTCGAAGGGCGCGAGGGTCCGTTGTGCAGCTCGGAGGGTGTCCGCGAAGCAGAGGCCGCGCTTGTGTCGGTACCAGGGCCGGACGGGCGGAGTCGCGATCGGCGTCTGGTGCACGCCGAGGGCGAACCAGAGGACGAGCGTCGAGTAGACGAAGCCCACGAAGGGAGCGAGTCGCTCGACGGCGGCGCGCTTGCGGGCACTGGAGTCGGCGAAGCCGAGCAACTGCTTGAGCTCGCGGAAGCACACCTCGATCGCCCAGCGTTCGGCGTATGTCTCGAGGATGTCGGTCACGGTCATGGTGGGATCGGAGCAGAAGAACACGCGCATTCCGATCTCGCCCTCGTCGACGCGCACGACCACGACTCGGAGCAGGCGAGCGCCCCATGCTCGATACCACTGCGCATTCATTGTCTTATAGTGAATCGTTCGACGCCTGCCGTAGAGGTCCGCCTGGCAGCGCAGCCAGGGGCTGCGTACGTCGTCTGCCAGCTCGTGCGGCTTGGGCAAGGGGCGGCCGCGCTTCAGTGGCCGACCGCAGGGTCGATGGAACAGCGCCGGCGGTGCGCCGGTGAGGACAGCGTCGGTTCGCATCGATCCGAACACGACGAAGTTGGGAGGCAGGCCGCGGCTGACGGTGTCGTTGCAGTAGGCGCTGTCCGCAGCAACCTCGACCCGCCTCGAGCCGCTCCAGGAAGCGAGCACGTCGAGCATGTCCCTCGCGAGCTCGGTCTTCTTGCGATGCGGGTGGCCGGAGCGCTCGCACGTCTTCACCGTGCGGTGCAGGCGAAAGAGCACGGGCAACGCGAACGTCCGCGCCGAGAAGGGCACGGGCAGGAGCACCGCGAGGACGACCCAGCAGTGGCCGAAGGTGAACACGATGTGCCGACGCGTGGTGCGGACTGGGTCCTTGTGCGTCCCGATCCCGAACACGTTCGGCCCCTTCTTCGGGGCGAGCGTGTCGTCCAAGACGACGCGGATGGGGGCGCCTTCACCCACGCGCTGCAAGATCCAGAAGAAGAGCAGTCGGCCGACCTCGTCCGGATCCCACGTCCCTCGGGAGAAGAAGCGATGGAAGGCCTCGTGGTGGCGACGCCCTGCCACTCCTGTCGCGACGAGCGCCTGGGTCACCGCGTGCGTGCCGCTGGTGAGCACCCACCCAGCGAAGATCACGACCAGGTTGTCGAACCCCGGCTTGGTGAAGGCGGGACGAAGGACTTCCAGCGCCGCGAGCAGTGTGCGAAGAGCCTCGTGGGCCATCGGCGACCTCCTCGCGAGCGAGGTACGTCGCGGAGGATCACGTGGCAAGAATCGGAACCGAGAAGCACCCCGCGGTGCTGCGCGTCAGGAACAACGACCGCGCGCTGGAGGTGGTGCAGATCTGCAACGAGAACGGCGTCCACTTCATCCTCGGCCTCGAGCCCGACAAGCCGGAGGACATCTCGGACCTGGAACGAGCGCTGAACCCGCCGGAGCCGATGCTCGCCTCGCCCAGGGTCGGCCGCAACGACCCCTGCCCGTGCGGCAGCGGGAAGAAGTCAAAGAAGTGCTGCGGTGCCGCCTTGCCACCCTGAAAAGGGCGAAACGCGAGTCTGACATCTCTCAGGGGCCGAGCGCACCACTCGGGCCGACTCGAGATCGCAGAAATCCCGTCCGAGGGCTCAGGTGTGTCCGGCGGCACCGCTCGACCCTTCGACCTCCCATCGAGCGGCGAGCGCGGTATGGTCACGGTCGTGGACGTTTCGGACCGAGCGGCGCGAGACAAGGCCGCCGAGCTCATCGGGAAGCTCGCGGCATGCGCGATCACGAACGACGAGTTCGACGACGCCTACCCGCGCTCCAGGGACCGGGCGGTCAACGCCGTGTATGTCTGGGTCTGGCATTTCTACGACGACCTGCACGAGCATCGCCTCGAAGGGCGCTTCGCACTGTCACCGGAAGCGGTGGACGGCTTCGACCGCTGCATCACATTCTTGAAGTCGGAGCACGCGTATCGCTGGCCTCCGCTCGCGTCCGTTCCGTTGGTGGGGCGAGTCCTCTGCTGGCTATCCAGGCGTTACGAGATGGGCGATCACGGGGTGTGGCCCTTCGTGAGCCGGGATCAGCTCTCAGACGCGGCACGCACTGCTCGATGAACAACCGGGGCACCCGCCGTCCGGGTCGGGTGCCCCGCTCCAGCTACCGCCCCGGCCGTCTCCGCTTCCCCTGGACACGATCAACTCGACGCCTGCGAGCGCAGCGGCGCCGCCGCGGGTGGGGGGCTCCGTCCGCGCTGCGTCGGAGGCCCGTCGACGACTTGTCGGCGCAGCCATGCCGGTAGCAGGATGGCGGTGATGACCAAGCCCCCGCGCGCCGACTACGGCCTGGATGCGCCGACCGCGGTCCGCAACCTGCTCATCGTCTGCGCGCTCGGGATCCTCTCGTTGATCGCGCGGGCGGCGGGGCTGTGGGACAGGGCGTCGCCCTTCGCGCTGCTCGGCCGCCCGCTGATCTCGGCAGGCCTCTCCTGCGGCGTGATGGCGGCCTGGATGATCTGGTCGAGCAAGTTCGGCAAGGTGCGCGAGCGCGAGGCGTACCTCGACCTGCTCGGATGGCGCGGCGACGAGCGCGTGCTGGACGTGGGCTGCGGGCGCGGGCTGTTCCTGATCGGCGCGGCCCGGCGCTTGAGCACGGGCCGGGCCATCGGCATCGACATCTGGCAAGCCGAGGATCTCAGCGGCAACCAGCCCGCGGCGCCGCTGCACAACGCGAGGATCGAGGGCGTGGCCGGGCGCGTCGAGGTGCAGACCGCCGACGCACGCAAGCTGCCCTTCGACGATGCCAGCTTCGACGTCGTGCTCTCCAGCGCGGCGCTGCACAACCTCTACGACGCGGGCGACCGGGAGACCGCCGTGCGCGAGATCGCGCGGGTACTGAAGGTCGGCGGACGCGTGCTCATCGTCGACGTCCGGCACCTCGGCCAGTATGCCCGGACGCTGCGCGACGCCGGCTTCGACGGCGAGGGAGATGCAGCGCGCAGCGTGCAGAGCTTCCCGTCCTGGCTGCTGAGGATCGTCTCGCTGGGCGCGGTGCAGATCGGCCACGTGATCGGCAGCAAGGCGCGCTGACCACCTCGAGACACCCGGAAGGGACACCGGCGCAACTTCCGGGGCGCCCGGCTGTTGTAGGGTTGGAAGGAGCCGTCATGTCCCGCCTCCGGATCGCCGCTCTCCTCGTCTCGC
>JAXLYA010000018.1:0-30346 GCA_046351695.1 Anaeromyxobacter sp.
GCACCGACCTCGCGCGCGCCCTCGTGGAGAACCTGGGATGACGCCCGCCCCCGGTCTCGGCGTCACGCTTCACGCGCGCGAGGGGCTCATGCCCGGCACCATCCTGCGCACGGGGCCTCGCATCTTCTGGTTCCGTCTGGACGACACCCCGGAGCTGGCCGTGCCGCTCTGGCCCGCCGCGAAGGCGTGGACCTACCGCGCCGTCCTGCAGCCGGACGGCCTCTGGCGGGAGGAGCCCGACAAGCAGTTCGTCGAGGTCGGAGTGCGTCGTTCACTCCCGGCGGCGCCACGTGGCACGGCCGGGAGCCGTACTCCCAACGAGCTCGAGGCGGCGCTCGCCTGGTGGGAACCGATGCTCTTGCGTCGACGCTGGTACCCGATGTCGTACATGGCGATCCCGAGCATGAAGTGTGCGGTGGAGGAGCTCGCCGGCGAGCTCGCGGCTTACCGCGGGCCCGAAGTGCACCGGGTGGCCGCGCTGGCAGACCGGCTCGCGCGGCTGCGGGCTGGGTTTCGGAACATCGGCGGCGGGCTCGAGTCGGTCGCCACGGAGGAGGTCGAGCGGTGAGCCTCTGGGTGGTCGAGCGGGAGGGCAACGAGATGCGCCTCCTCTTCACGGACTCCGCCCTCGCGGGCGCGGACACGTTTCAGCACTGCGGCGGCGGTGAGGCGATCCTCGCGAGCGAGGTCGAGGCCTTCGCCTGCGAGCAGGCGGAGCCGTGGGACCTCGTGCGGACGCCGCGGGGTGTTCCCTTCCTCGAGGAGGGCATCCCCGGTGGCGAGCAGCCGCCGCGCGAGCTCCGCGCCGGGCGCGAACTTCTGCCGCAGGAGGCCCTCCATGACCTCGAGCCTCGCGGTGTTCCAGTCCGGCCGCAGCCGCACCTTGCGCCCCCGCTGCTTCGCGCCCGCGGGGGTGGGTGCCGCGAGCACCAGCTCCTGCTCCTCCGGCACGCGGGTCTTCGCCGCCTGGAACGCGTGCTCGACCGTCGGCGCCTCGCGGCCGTCGACGGCCACGCGACATGGGTAGAAGTTGCTGAGGAAGTCGTGCTCCCCCTTGAAGCTCCGGATGGCGTCCATCGTCGACCCGCAGTCTAGCCCCGGGGCGGACTGCTCGAGGCCGCCCGGCCCGGAGCCCATGTCCGTACCCCCGTTACCCTGTTCCTTCCTCGGAACTCGGAAAGGAGCCTGCCGCCAACTCGACCAGCTCGTTGCAGAAGGCCTTCGCTCGCCTCTTCACCCTCGGGACCTGGGCCGCCCACCGGCCCGAGGAGTTCACGTTCAAGGACGCCGCCTCCGCGCTGCGGTCCGTCCGCCTGCCGGAGTACGACGGCGACCCCGTCAACGTCGACCGCATGTGGTCACGCGACAAGCGCCACCTCGCCTCGGCCGGCGTCCCGCTCACCCTTTGCAGCGCCGGCGGCTACCTCCGCGCCGACCCGGTGCGCGTCCGCCGCTCCGCCCTCGACTCGGCCGCGCTCGTCGCGCGGGTCCGGGAGCTGCCCCTGACCGGCGACGCTGCGCTCGAGTCCGGGCTCCGGAAGCTCTGGGTGCTCGGCGCGCCCATCCTCGGAGCGCTCATAGAGCGGGCCGCACGCGGCGGCCCGGCACCTCGCGTGGCTCCGACGGCGCACGCGGTCTCGGTCGCCATGCTGCTCCTCGGCGCGCTCGACGTCGCGGGCCTCGAGGGCATGACCCTCGGCGAGGCCATCGTCGTCTCGGGCGCTCGCGGCGAGGAGGACCTCCTCGAGGTCATCGGGTACCTCCGCGACCTCAATCTCCCCTTCGACCCGCCGGACGACGCCCTGCCGCTCATGGTCGACGACGAGCACGGCAGCGTGTGCCTGTACCGGCCGACCCGCGTCGCCCTCCGGCCGTCCGTCACGCCGGCGGAGCGCGACGCCCTCCTGAACGCAGCCGTCCTCGAGCGCGAGGCCGCGCCCCTCGCGGCCTGAGAGGTCACCATGACCGTGCACGTACTTCCCCACCCGAGCCGCAAGGCCTGCCAGGCCGACTACGGCTTTGATCGCTTCCTGGGCTTCTTCGCGACGGTGTTCGTCGGCGGCCGCCCGACCGCCGAGTACGACCGGACGCGGCGCGGCTACGACGACCTGAACGGCGCGCTCAGGTTCCTCGTGAAGCACCGCTTCTTCGAGGCCGCGACGGTGGACGAGGCCATCGCGCTCGCGCGCACGCACGATGACGACGAGCTCCCGCCCGAGGTGAGGCGCGTCGCAGAGGTCATTCACAACTTGCGACGCGGCGCCGACCCCGAGTGATCGGAGGCCGCCCTACCCCGCCACCACCTCCGCCTCCGCCCCGTGCGCCCCGCGCCGCACCTCGATGCGCGCCGGGATCCGCCGCCTCAGCTCCGGCACGTGCGAGATCACGCCCACGAGCCGCCCGTTCTCCCGCAGGGCCTCGAGCGCCCGGATCGCGTCGTCGAGCGTGTCCTCGTCGAGCGACCCGAAGCCCTCGTCCACGAAGAGCGAGTCCAGGCTGAGCCCGCCGGACCGGCGGAGCACGACGTCCGAGAGGCCGAGCGCGAGCGACAGGCTCGCGAGGAAGCTCTCGCCGCCCGAGAGCGCGGCGACAGGCCGGTCGGTCACGCCCGTCCACGCGTCCTCGACGACGAGCCCGAGGCCGGCGGCCTGGTTCCGGTTGCCCACGGTGGTGTCGTGGCGCAGCCGGAACCGCCCGCGCGACATCACCTGCAGGCGGTGGCTCGCGGCCTCCGCGACCTCCTCGAGGCGCGCGGCGAGCACGAACCGCTGCAGGCTCATGTTGCGCTCGTTCTTCCCGTTCGCGACGTCGGCCACCCGGCCGAGGACCTCGAGCTGCGCCGCGAGCTTCGCGTGCTGCTCGGCGAGCGACCCGAGCCGCGCCAGGCGGCCGGTCACGGTTTCGAGGTCCCGGCCCAGGTTCACGAAGGCCTCGCGGGCCGCGGCAAGGGTCGCCCGCGCCGCCGCGTCGGCCTGCTTGACGCCCGTGAGGTCCGGCCGAGCGGCGCTCCCGAGCTCGCGCTCGAGCTCCGCCTTCCGCTCGATGGCCTTCCCTTCGGCGACCTCGCGAGCCCGGACGGACGTCTCGAGCGTCTTCCGCGCGGGATCGGCGAGCAGCGCCGCCTCGCACGCGGCCACGTCCGGGAAGCCGGCCTCCGTGCACGCCAGCGTCGCCTCGGCCTGGGACTCCTTCACGCGCAACAGGGCCTCTCCCTGCGCAACGGTCGCGGCCTCCAGCGTCGCAAGGGCACCCGCCGCCGCTGCCTCCGCACTGCTCCGCGCCGCCGTCGCCGCCGCGAGCGCGTCCTGCAGCGCCTTTGCCTCTCTGCGCACCTGCGCAAGCTCCGCCTCGGCTCCGGGCCCGGCGCCGGACGCCTTCACCTGCGCGCGCAACCCCTCCACGTTCTGCGCCGCCACGGCCCGCGCCTGCTCCGCCGCGCTCGCCTGAGCTCGGGCGCCCTCGAGCGCCTCGCCCCGCCGCTTCGCGGCGTCGCGCTGCTCCACGAGCTTCTTCTCCAGCTCGCGGAGCCGGGTGGCCGCGGCGCGGGCCTGGTCGAGCGCCCTCGCGGCCGCGACCTGCGCTTCTGCGAGGTCGACGACCGGCCGTGGCTCGGCCTGCCGCGCGGCCTCGACGAGCCCGCGCGCCTCCTCGACGCGGACATTCAGCGCCGTCACGCCCTCCTCGGCCTGCGCCGCGCGCTCGACGAGCGCCGTCGCTGCCTCACGCGCCTGCTCGACCTCAGACTTCTCCGGAACCCGTTCGGCCGAGCGCGCCGGCGACGGATGCTCGAGCGAGCCGCACACCGGACAGGGCTTCCCGTCCGCGAGGCCCGAGGCGAGCGTCGCTGCGCTGCCCGCCTCGTATGCGGCCTCGAGAGCACCCGCCGAGTTCCGGGACTTCTGCGCGGCGTCGCGCGCCGCGAGCCGGCCGCGCTCCCCCCGCTCCAGCTCCTTCTCGAGCTTCGCGAGCGCGTCGGCGTGCGCGTCTCGACGCTTCGCCTCGTCGAGCGCCCGCTGGAACGCGGCGGCCGCCTCGACCCGAACGCCCTCCTCGGACGCCACAGGGCGCAGCTTGACCGCCTCGGCCTCCAGCGCGGCGGCCTTCGCGACGGCCTCGTCCACGGCGGCCTTGGAAGCTTGCGCCGCCCGCGCTGCGTCGTTCGCCGCGGTGACCTTGTTTCCGAGCTCCTTCTCGGCCTCCGAGAGTGCCTTCAGGACCGGGAGCGCCGCCTCCAGCGCGTGAGCCCTGGCCTCGAGCGCGGGCACCTGGCCCGCGTCGGTCGCCGCCTGCGCCTCGGTGCGTGCGGCACCTCTCTTCTTGGCCTCGGCGGACTCCAGCGCGCTCTGGGCGCCCTGCACGGCCGTGACGCGCACGAGCCGGTCCTGCTCGGCCCGCTTCGCCGCCACGAGCTTCTCGCGGACGCGCTCCGCCCGGCCGGCGCGGTCGAGCGTCGACCGGTCCTGCTCCAGCTGCGGCCGCGCGGCGGCGGCCTTCGCCACCTCGACCTTCACGCGGTCGAGATCGTCGAACCGTCCCGACAGCTTCTCGGCCTCGACGAGCGCGGCCTGGGCCTTCGCGCTCGCCCCCTCGCGCTCGGCGACACCTTCCTTGGCCTGGACCAGCTTCTCGCCGAGCCCGGCCTTCGCGCTCTCGAGCGCCTCCGGCGCCTCGCCCCCCAGCACCTCGTCGCGCCGCTGCTCGAGGTCCGACGCCTCCCGCAGGAGCGCGTTCTTCTTGTCCTTGAGGAGCCGCTCGACGCGCTCGAAGCGCTCCGTGCCGAAGAGCTTACGGAGGAGCTCTTCGCGCTCCTTGTCTGGCGCGACGAGGAGCCGCTTGAAGTCGCCCTGCGGCAGCAGGATGACGCGCGTGAACTGCTCCCAGCCCATGCCGAGCAGGTCGGTGACCTTCTCGGTGACCGTCGTCGGCCTCGACGCCAGCACCGCTCCGTCCCCGGTCCGGCGGAGCGTGGCCGTGGAGGGCTGCGGGGTCGTCCCCTCGCCCTTCTTCTTGGGCCGCGCCCACGCGGCGACGCGCTCGATCTCGTACCTCTCCGCACCGAGCGAGAACCGGAACGTCACCCGCGGCGCGGCGTCCGGCAGCGCGAGATCGGCCCGGAGGCGGTCCTCCGGGCGGGTCCCGGGGAGCTGGCCGTAGAGCGCGAACGTCATCGCGTCGAAGAGCGTGGTCTTCCCGGCGCCGGTCGGTCCGTGGATGAGGAAGAGCTCGCTCGGGCCGAGCGCCGTGAAGTCGATGGCCTGCGTGCGCGCGTACGGGCCGAAGGCCTGGAGCTCCAGGAAGAGCGGTCTCACGCCACACGCTCCTTCAGGTCGAGCTCCGAGAGGGCCTCGGCGAACACCTCGCGGTGCGCAGGCCCGGCGACCGTGCCGGTGACGGTCTCGAAGAAGCTCCCGAAGAGCTTCGCGTCGTCGTTGCCCGCGCCGTCCACCTGCGCGCCGAACTTGCTCGCGACCGCGCCGAGCGCGAGCTCCTTCCGGACCACGTTCAGCACGTGCCTGAATCGCTCCTGGAGCCGGTTCTTCGCGTCGAGCACGTAGCCTTCGTCGGTGAGCGTCACCTCGAGGAGGTCGTGCTTATGTGGAGCGAACTCGGGCTTCTCGAGGAGCTCCGCGAGCGTGCCCTCGATGCGCGCGACCCTCCGCTTCGCGCCGAGCGGGATCGCCCGCGAGCGAACGGCGCCGCGGTCCACCTCGACCATCACCACGCGCTTCTCGTGGGTGGCCTCGGCGAACGAATACTGGAGGAGCGAGCCCGAGTACGCGAGCCCAGGCGCGACCTCCTGCGGCGCGTGCAGGTGCCCGAGCGCGATGTAGTCGAAGCCCGCGAACACCTCGGCGCCGACCGAGCCCGCGGTGCCCACGATGATGGGGCGCTCGCTGTCCGGCGTCTGCGACGCGCCCTGCACGAAGGCGTGGCCCACGAGCACCGTCGGCAGCGTCCGCGTCGCCGCATCGGCCCGTGCGGCCGCGAGGATGCGCTCGGTCGCGACGGCGTGGCCGCGCACGTCCTCGTCGCCGGTGAGCGCGCGCACGAGCTCGGGCTCCACGAAGGGGAGCGCGTAGACGCAACCCTTGCCCGGGACCTCGATGGGCTCGGCGGCCCGGCGCAGGTCGCCGCGGAGGTGGAGGCCCTTCGCGGCGAGCAGCCGGGACGCGAACGAGAGCCGCTCGGCCGAGTCATGGTTGCCCGCCGTGATGACCGCCGGGAGGCCGAGGTCGGCGAGCCGGGTCAGCACCTCGTCGAGGAGCTGCACCGCCTCCGCCGGCGGCACGGCGCGGTCGTAGATGTCTCCCGCGACGACGAGCACGTCGGGGCGCTCGTCCTTCGCGACCTCGAGAAGCCGGTCGAGCGCCCAGGCCTGGTCGTCGAGCAGGGATTCCGCGTGCAGCGTGCGGCCGAGGTGCCAGTCGGAGGTGTGGAGGACACGGAGGGTCACGGGGCCGCATGCTAGTCCGCGGTCGGACACCGGCGCGTCGGGTGAGCGGGGGAACGGCGAGAATCAGTGCGCGGCTTGACCGGGGTCACGGCAGCCCGCTCCCTCATTCGAGCGGAATCCCGAATCCCTCCTGGAATCCGCGCCGCAGTCCGAGCCGGAGCGTCTCGACCGTCGGCGCTCGCGGCCGTTCTGCGGCGGCGAGCGATGCGCTCCGGAGCAGATCGCCTCTCGTGGAGACGACCGCGCGGACTCCTTCCTCGAACGCTTGAACGTGCTTCCGGTGCAGGGAAGGGCGCAGCTCCTCCCACGCCCGCCGGATGATCGGCATGGCGTCGGTGAACGCTGCGAAGGTGTCGTGGAGGTAGAGCACGTCCTTCGGCTGACTCTTCGGGTGGCGCCGGCCGAGGACCAGTACCTTCTGGACGATGTAGCTCGCGGGGTTCGGGAGCTGGATCACGGAAGGCGCCGAGACCGGGAAGCCCAGCTGCTCCGTCAGCTCGAGCTTCCACGGCCGCTCGAGCAACACGTCGAGGTGCCGGAGCTTCTGTGCCGATACGCCGCCCACCTTCGTCGTCGCATCCGGCTTGCCGTCACGCTTCAACTCGCCGCCGATGAGCGGAGCCAGGAACTCGACGTAGAACCCGGAATCCTCGTCGCCGAGCACGTACTCGGCGACCGGCGGCGTGAGTTCGCCCGTCAGCCGCTGCTCGAACCCGGCCGCCATCAGCAGCTCCGGGATGGGCCTTCCGCGGACGGGCAGCCGCAGCGGAGCCGCGACGTCGGCGTCCTCCGTGAACAGGGGCGTGAATCCAAGCGGCGCGGCCTCGGGCGTGAGCGTGTACAGGAAGTGCGCCCAGCCTCCGACGAAGACCAGGTCGTCGAGGTACGGCCTGAGCGCCTCGACCAGCCGCACGAAGGCCTCGAGGTCGCGCCTCCCATCCGTCACGGCTCCGGCTCCCCCGGGGCGAGCGCAGGTGCCAGCACCCGCTTCCAGAGGAAGGCCGCCTGCTCGCGCCCTCGAGCCGGGTGGGACGAGACATCGAGCCAGCACTGGATCACGTCAGCCGCCGGCACCCCGTCGACGCGCACGGCGGCACGGAACACCGCCTGGGGCCACCGCGCCACGCGCACCAGCACGTCCGCCGGACGGCCGGGTTCCGCGAGCACGAGCCCGAGCCGCTCGAGCGCCTCGGGGTCCGGCTTCCTGACGTAGAGATGGACCGGCGTTCCTCGGACGTGGCCAACCCCGAGGGCGTCGCACGCGGCGAAGAGCCCGAGGCAAGCGGCCGGAGCCCCCTCTCGAGCGCGCTCTGCAAGCTCGCGGCGCAGGCGCTCGAAGGGAGCACGGCCGGGGAGGATCCAAGCGGCGCCGAGCTCGCGCTGCGGACGCATTGCGGCTGCTCGCCACCGCGCGAGGAGGTCCGGGACCCGCGCGATCTCCGCAAGGCTGCCGAGGTGTCCGCCGGCCTTCAGGCTGGACCAGAGCCGCCACGCCGCCGGCACCGAGACGTCGGCAGCTGCCGCGAGGTCGGCCGCGGAGCGGATACGGGCGGACGGCACGGCGACCTTCCCGGCCATGGCGCGGCCGAGCAGGACCTTGAGCATCCACTGGTTCAGGTCGGAGAACCCGTCGCGCGGCTGTCCCTCGGGTGGGCGCTCACCTCGCTCGGCGGCCCTCGGCTCCCGGCGGAGGTCCTCGAGGCCGGGCACGAACACACGTACGAACCCGCGCTCGTCCACGTAACCGAGCGGTTGGCCCGGCGCGACCTCGGCCGCGTACGCGTCGAGCTCCCGCTCCATGGAGGGCGAGATGGACGGGGCGCCCAGGACCGCGATGAACCTGCCGTGTCTTCCGGCGTGGGCGCGTCCGCTGAGGATCGCATCGGCCAGGAGCGCACGGAGCATCGGGCGGCGCGCCTCGCGGGCATGGCGATACTCGATGAGGAACTGTTGCTTCGCCTTGCTGGCGGCGACGCCCAGCCCTCCAGGCGCAGGCCGGGAGAGGCGCCAGCCGTGGGCCTCGAGGGCCTCGGACAGGTGCCCCTGGGCCAGGCCGGCACCGTCCCCCGGCAGCCGTGGATGGTCAGACCTCATTTCCTGGTCAGGATAATCCTCCTGGACAGGAAATGCCAGGCACCCTCCGCCCGCCGGGACACGCACCACGCGCGGGCCGTCCCAGGACCCCGTGTCCGTCCCACCCCTACGCTCGGCCACCATGAACACCGAGCTCAACGCGTTCCTCGAGTCGCTCCTCTTCGCCGCGCCGCAGCGGCACGCCTCGCTCACCGTCATCCCGCTCGTCGCCCGCGAGGCCCGTCCCGCCGGCTACCTGCAGCTCCGGGACGCCCTCGCGAAGAACCTCGTGAAGGTCACCGAGGTGAGCGAGGGCGGAAGCGTGCCCGACCTCCTGCTCGAGAACCTCGCCGACGAGGACGTCCTCCTCCTGGACGGCGACGAGCTCGTCGGGGCGAAGCAGAACCGCGTGCTCAACACCTCCATCCTCGTGCCGCCGCACACGCGCACGAAGATCCCGGTCTCCTGCGTCGAGCGCGGCCGCTGGCAGTACCGCTCCCGCGCCTTCCAGAGCGAGGACCGCATGATGTTCGCCCGCGCCCGAGCGATGAAGCTCGGCCAGGTCACGACCTCGCTCCGCCAGACGGGCACGCACCGGTCGGACCAGGGCCAGGTCTGGCGCGACGTCTCCGAGAAGGCGGCCTTCTTCCGCGTGGCTTCGCCGAGCGAGGCGATGAGCGACGTCTATGCGCAGGTGGAGAGCGACGTCGCGTCGTACCGCACGGCGTTCCACCCGGTCCCGAACCAAGTCGGCGCGGTGTTCGCCATCGGCGGCCGCGCGGTGGGCCTCGAGCTCTTCGACGCGCCCGAGACGCTCGCCTCGACGCTCCGGAAGCTCGTCGGATCCTACGCGCTCGATGCGATGGAGGAATCCGGGCCGGCGGCCGCAGACGCGGACCGCGTCGCGATGGCGCTCCTCGCCCGCGCGCGGTCGCTGCGGTCGACTCCGGCGAAGGGCGCGTGCAAGGGCACCGAGCTCCGGCTCGAGGGGCCCGGGCTCGCGGGCTCGGCGCTGCTCGACGGCGACCGGGTGGTGCACCTGTCGGTGCTGGCGCTCCAGGGCGCGAGCGAGCCCTCGCGCCCCGCTCACGAGAGGTAAGTGGGGCCCCCTCTATCTTTCCTGCGCCGAACCGACTACTGGAGTGCCTGCCGTTCACTCCGAACGGTGCAGCTCGCGCGGGGCCATCCGGGTCCGCGTTCACAGAGAGAAAAGAGAACGTACACAGCATGGCTTCCGGTACCGTGAAGTGGTTCAACGATGCGAAGGGCTTCGGGTTCATCACGCAGGCCGACGGTGGCGAGGATGTCTTCTGCCACCACTCCGCCATCCAGGCCGACGGGTTCCGCACCCTCGCCGAGGGTCAGAAGGTGGAGTTCGACGTCACCCGCGGGCCGAAGGGCCTGCAGGCGGCGAACGTTCGCCCGGTCGCGTAAAACCAAGCTCGACCGCAGCACCTGGAAGCCCGGCCGCTCGCGGCCGGGTTTTCGCGTTTCAGGCCCACCCGGGCGTATCCGGCCTCACCCCGCGCGCAGCACGCCTGCCCTCATGATCGGCTTCCGGGCCCGGGGGCGGAGCGGGTGCCGGCGACGATCACCGCCAGACCTCGCGCAGTCGGGCGACCGACGCGCGGAGCGCCTCGCCTTCGGGGCCGCTGAAGGTGCCCCGCAGGGCGAGCGCGCGCGATGCGCCCCCGGCGGACGCCGTGTTCCCTGAGATTGAGGTCCAGCGCCTCCCGGATGCCCTTGCGGACCCGCTGAACCACCGGCAGACGGATGCTCCGCCCGGGGAGCGTCCGATTCGGTGGACGGCCGGACCGGCCCCCGGTATCTCGATCTCCGGGTGCCCCGCCCCGACCACGGGCGAGGCAGGCACTTACGAGCGGTCGGGCCGCCGCTCCACTCACGCACGGGACGCCTCGCGACCCGTGCCGAGCGGAGACCGCCATGGCCACCGACGTCCAGTCTGGCATCGTGCTGCACCCACCCTCGAAGTCCCGTCCCTCGCCCGTTCACGGCGACGCTCCGCCGCCGGCACCGGACGAAGCGCTCGCGCGCCTCGCGAATCGCACCGCCCTCCTCACCTTCCTGACGGCCGCGATGACCATCGCCGCTCTCACGGCGCTGCCCTCGCTGCTGTCGCCAGGGACGCCGCTCTCCGGCCGGCTCCTCTCGGCCGCCGCCGTGGCGAGCGCAGTGTTCGCCTTCCTCGCGGTGCGCCGCTCGCGCGCTCGGCTCGAGGCCGCTCGGCGCGAGGGACCTGCCGGCGGTTGACGGCAGCTCAGCTTCGGGGCCGGTGCCCGCGCGGGCTCACGCCCCCGGGTGCGCCAGCCCGGCGCTGCGGCATCCGGCGCCGTTGACCTCGCCGCCCGCGGGCGCGCCTGCTCGCGGACGGAGGTGCCCCATGGCCGAACCGCTCAAGCTGGACCCCCGCGCGACGGCGGTGATCGTCGTCGACATGCAGAACGCCTTCCTGGACCCGAAGGGCTCGCTCGGACGCATGGGCGTGCCGATGGAGCGGACGCGCCGGCCGGTCCCGCACGTCGAGCGCCTGCTCGTGGCGGCGCGCGCGGCGAAGGTGCCGGTGGTGCACCTGCGCTTCGTCCTCCGGAAGGACCTCGCCGACCTGGGCGTCCTCGGCGTGAAGTTCCCGCCGCTCCGGGAGCTCGGCCACTGCGCCGACGGCTCCTGGGACGCCGACTACCACCCGGGCATGAAGCCCGAGCCCGGCGACCACGAGCTGACCAAGAACCGGTTCAGCGGCTTCCTCGGCACGGGCCTCGACTCGCTCCTCCGGAACCTCCACGTGGAGACGCTCGTCGTCTGCGGCGTCGCCACGAACGTGTGCGTCGAGTGCACCGTTCGCGACGCCTTCATGCACGACTACCGCGTCGTCGTCCCCATCGAGGCGACCGGGTCGTACACCGAGGAGCTGGAGGTCCACTCGCTCGCCGCGATGGCGTTCTCGTTCGCGACGGTCACCCGCGTGGACGAGGTGGCGCGGGCGATCTCGGGCGCCTGATCGGCCGTTGCCGAGCCGGTGCGGCGCTCGACCGCACCGCAGGCGTGACCCGTGCCGATCGGCGTTGACGCCTGCCGCCGCGGAAGCGCAGCATCGGCGACGGGTGTGGCGAACGCCTTCGCCACAGGAGCCGGGACAGCCGGGCCGCTGCCCCACCGGGAGCGCCGGTGCGGTCGCGCCCTGCCCACTCGCACGAGCCGGCCCTCGCGCCTTCGGTCGCGACCCATCCTCACGCGTCCTCCGCGGCGGCGGTCCTCGCCCTGCTCGGCACCGGACCGGACGGCCTGACCGGCGCCGAGGTCACGGCGCGGCGCGGCCGCTTCGGCGCGAACGTCCTCCCTCGGGGGCGGCCGCCGTCGCTCGCCGTGATCGTGCTCCGGCAGTTCCTCTCCCCCCTGATCTACGTCCTGCTCGCGGCGGCCGCGGTCTCCGTCTTCATCGGGCACCTGACCGACGCGGCCTTCATCGCCGTCGTCCTCGTCCTCAACGCGGTGATCGGCGCCGCCCAGGAGCACGCCGCGCAGCGCAGCGCCGCGGCCCTGCAGGCGCTCGTCGCGCCGGCGGCGCGGGTCGTCCGCGACGGCGTCGACCGCGAGGTGAGCGCGGAGATCCTCGTGCCGGGCGACCTCGTGCGCCTCGAGGGCGGCCTCCGCGTGCCGGCCGACCTGCGCATCACCGCCTCGGTCGGGCTCGAGGCCGACGAGTCCCTCCTCACCGGCGAGTCCGCCAGCGTCGCGAAGCGGGCCGAGCCGCCCGTCCCGCCGGCGGCCGCCGTGGCGGACCGGGTCGACATGCTCTTCGCCGGCAGCCTTGTCGCGCGCGGGCGGGCCACCGGCGTCGTCGTGGCGACCGGCGCACGCACCGAGCTCGGCAGGCTCGCGTCCGCCGTCCTCTCCTCGGCGCCGCCGAAGCCGCCCCTGCTCGTCCGCATGGACCGGCTCTCGCGCCGCATCGCCGTCTCCATGCTCCTCGTGACGCTGCTCCTCGCGGCGGTCTCGGCGAGCCGCGGCATGCCGGTGTCCGACGTGTTCCTCGCCGCGGTGGCCCTCGCGGTCGCCGCCATCCCCGAGGGCCTCCCGGTCGCGCTCACGGTCGCGCTCTCCATCGGCGCGCGCCGGATGGCCCGCCGGCGCGTCATCGCGCGCAGGCTCGTCGCCGTGGAGGCGCTCGGGTCCTGCACCTGCATCGCCTCCGACAAGACCGGGACGCTCACGCTCAACGAGCTCGCCGTGAGCGAGGTCGAGCTGCCGGGCGGGCTCCGGTGGGAGGCCCCCCGCGGCGGCGAGGCGGACCCCGCCGGCCACTCGGCGCGCCCGGCGCTCGGCCGCATCGCGACCGCGGTGGCGCTCTGCAACGACGGCTACCTCGGCGAGCGCGACGGCGAGCTGCTCCGCGAGGGCGACGCCGTCGACGTGGCGCTCCTCGCGTTCTCCCGGCGCCTCGGGATCTCGCGCCCCGAGGCGGAGGCGGCGCTGCCGCGCACCGCCGAGCTCCCCTTCGAGGCCGAGCACCGCTTCTCGGCGACGCTGCACGCCGGCGCGGGTGGCCCGACCGTCTTCGTGAAGGGCGCGGCCGAGCGGGTGCTCGCGATGTGCAGCCGCGAGGCGGGCGTCACCGGCGAGGTGGAGCTCGATCTCCTGGCGGCGGAGGCCTCGGTGCAGGCGCTCGCGGAGCGCGGCCGCCGGGTGCTCGCGGTCGCGTCCGGGCCGCTCGCCCTCGCTGCGGGCCAGGAGCTCGTGCCCGGCGCGCTCCGGGACCTCACGTTCCTTGGCCTCGTCGGGCTCGTCGACCCGCTGCGCCCGGGCGCCCGGGCGGCGGTGGGGGCGTGCCAGGACGCCGGCATCGAGGTGCGGATCGTCACGGGCGATCACCCCGCCACCGCGCTCTCGGTCGCCCGCGAGCTCGGCGTCGCCTCGGGCACCGGCGAGGTCGTGACCGGGGCCGGGCTCGCCGGGGCGGTCCAGGACGGCCCCGGCGCGGTCGACGCGCTGGTGCGGGCGGCGCGGGTCTTCGCGCGCGTGGACCCCTCGCAGAAGCTCGAGATCGTCCGCGCGCTCCGCCGGCTCGGCCACTTCGTCGCGGTCACCGGGGACGGGGCGAACGACGCCCCCGCGCTGAAGGCCGCCCACATCGGCGTGGCGATGGGCAGGCGCGGCACCGACGTGGCGCGGGAGAGCGCCGACCTCGTCCTCGCCGACGACGACTTCTCCTCCATCGTGTCCGGCGTCGAGGAGGGGCGCGTCGCCTACGCCAACGTCCGCAAGGTGGTCTTCCTCCTCGTCTCGACGGGCGCGGCCGAGATCGTCCTCTTCCTCCTCGCCGTCGCCACCCGCTCGCCGCTGCCGCTCCTGCCCGTGCAGCTCCTCTGGCTCAACCTCGTCACGAACGGGATCCAGGACGTCGCGCTCGCCTTCGAGCCTTCCGAGGGCGGCGAGATGCGGCGGCCCCCGCGCTCCCCGCGCGAGCCGGTGTTCGACCGCGTGATGCTCCTGCGGACGGCGGCCTCCGCCCTGACGATGGGCGTCGCCGCGTTCGCCGCCTTCCACGTCGCCATCGGCGCGGGCTGGGAGCTCGACCGCGCGCGCAACGGGGTGCTCCTCATGATGGTGCTCCTCGAGAACGTGCAGGCCGGGAACAGCCGCTCGGAGACCACCGCCCTCTTGCGGCTGTCGCCGCTGCGCAACCCGCTGCTGCTCGTGGGCACGCTCTGCGCCCTGGCGCTGCACGTGGCCGCGATGCACCTGCCCGCCGTCGCGGGCGTCCTCCACGTCGCCCCCGCGGAGGCGACCGAGTGGGTGGCGGCGCTCCTCGCCGCCCTCGCGCTCGCGGGGGTCGTCGATCTCGAGAAGGCCCTGCGCCGGCGGCTCGCCCGGCGCGGCGCCTCACCCGCCCGCGAGCCCGGGAGGCACGGCCATGCTGCCTGACCCCACCCCGTTCCAACGCGTCGTCGTCGCGACGGACCTCTCCGCCGGGTCGGCCGACGCGCTCGCCCGGGCGGTCCGCCTCCCGCTCGCGGCCGGCGCGATCCTGCGGCTCGTGCACGTGGTACCGCGCGGCATCCCCACGGAGCTGCGAGGCCGGGCGGTCGCGCTCGCCACCGAGCGCCTGCACGCCCTCGAGCCGGAGCTCGGCGCCGCGCCGCCCGGCACGCGGGTGGAGCGCGTCGTCCTCGAGGGCCCGGCCCACGTGGAGGTCATCCGGAACGCGCGTGCCTGGGGCGCCGAGCTCGTGGTCCTCGGCCGGCACGGTCGGCGCCGGCTCGACGGGCTCTCGCTCGGCTCGACGGCCGAGCGGGTCCTGCGCAAGGGGGACGTCCCCGTCCTCGTCGTCCGCGCGCCGCCGGCCGGCCCGTACACGAGGGCGGTCGCCGCGGTCGACCTCTCCGAGGTCTCCGGCCGGGTGATCGAGCTCGCCCGCGCGCTGCTGACCGGCGGGGCCGGCGAGCTCGACGTCGTCCACGCGTTCCACATCCCCTTCGAGGACTGGCTCGGGGCGGACTACCTCGCGGAGCTCCGCCGCGAGCAGCGAGCCCTCGTCGAGGCCCGGACCCAGGAGCTCACCGCGGCCTTCCTGGCGCGAGGGCTCCCCGGGAAGGTCGCGCTCTCCGAGGGCGATCCGCGGGTGGTCGTCCTGCGCGAGGTGGCGCTCCGTCACGGCGACCTGCTCGTCACCGGCACCCACGCCCGCGCCGGGCTCGCGCACGCGCTGCTCGGCTCGGTCGCCGAGTGGCTCGTGCGCGCCTCGCCGTGCGACGTCGCGGTGACGCGGCCGGCCCGGTTCACGTTCGAGCTCCCGTGAGCCCGCCCGCCGGCGCCTCCCGATTCGATGGACGCCCCGGGCCGCGCGCGGTAGTTCCAGTACCGGGTGCCTCGGCCGACCGGGCGAGGCAGGCACAACCGGGCGGTCGGGCCGCCGCTCCACTCACCCACGGGACGCCACGCGCCCCGTGCCGAGCGGAGACCACCTTGGCCACCGACGCGCTCGTCCGGCTCACGAACCGCACCGCGATCCTCACCTTCGTCACGGCAGCGGCCACGATCGCCGCGCTCACCGCGCTGCCCTCGCTCCTCTCGCCTGCCACCTCGCCCCTCGGCCGGCTCGTGGCCGGGCTCGCGGTCTCGGGCGCGGTGGTCTCCTTCCTCGCGGTCCGCCGCTCGCGCGCGCGGCTCCGGGCGCTCCTCGCCGCGCGCTGATCTCGATGCGCCACGCCGCCCTCGCCGGCCTCCTCTGCGCGTCGGCCGCCTGCACCGGCGGCCACGACGCCGTGCCCACCCTGCGCTGGTACGCGAACCCGGACAACGGCGGCCAGGCGCGCCTCGCCGCGCGGTGCGAGGCCGCGGCCGGCGGCCGCTTCCGCATCCGCCTGGAGGAGCTCCCCCGCGACGCGACCGGCCAGCGCGAGCAGCTCGTCCGCCGCCTCGCCGCGCACGACGCCTCCATCGACCTCCTGAGCCTCGACCCGCCCTTCCTCCCGGAGCTCGCCGAGGCCGGCTTCCTGCGCGCGTTCGCGCCCGCCGAGGCCGCGCCGCTCGAGGAGGGCACGCTGGAAGGGCCGCTCACCTCCGCGCGCTGGCGCGGACGGCTCTACGGCGCGCCGTTCACGGCGAACGCGCAGGTCCTCTGGTTCCGCCGCTCTGCCGCCGCGCGGGCGGGGCTCGACGCCGCGGTGCTCGCGCCGCTCACCTGGGACGCGATCGTCCTGGCCGCCGAGCGGAGCGGGACGACCGTCGCCGTGCAGGGCCGGCTGTACGAGGGCTACACGGTCTGGCTCTCGGCGCTCGTCGCCTCCGGCGGCGGCGCGGTGCTCGAGCACCCGGAGGCGGGCCGCGAGGCGCGCCCGCGGTTCGACTCCTCTCCCGGCCGAGAGGCGGCGCGGATCGTCTCCAGGGTGGCGCGCTCCCCCGCCGCCATGCCCGGGCTCTCGACCGCCGACGAGGAGGCCACGCGCGCCGCGTTTCTCGGCCCGCGCGGCGGGTTCATGGTGAACTGGCCCTACGTCTGGCGCGCGGCGAGCGAGGCCGTCCGCGCGGGCGCGCTCGACCCCGCGGTGCTCGCCGACGTCGGCTGGGCCCGCTGGCCGCGCGTGCGCGCCGACCTGCCGTCGCGCCCGCCGCTCGGCGGCATCCACCTCGCCGTCGGGGCCTTCTCGCGCCACCCGGCCGAGGCGGTCGAGGCCGTCCGCTGCCTCACCTCCGCGGCGAGCCAGGTCGCCTACATGCTCGACGCCGGCAACCCCGCGGCGCGCGGGGCCGCCTACGACGACCCGGCGGTGCGCGCCGCCTACCCGATGGCGGAGCTCCTGCGCGAGTCCGTCCGCGAGGCCGCGCCGCGCCCGCAGACGCCCTTCTACCCGGACGTGAGCGCCGCGGCCGCGCGCGCCTTCCATCCCCCGGGCAAGGTCACGCCCGAGGAGACGCCCGCCGCAGCGGACCGGCTCATCGACGACGTCCTCCACGACCGGGTGCTCCTCTGACCGCCACCACCCGCCGGGCGCTCCTGCTCGTCTCCCCGGCGCTCGTCGCGCTCGCCGCGGTCACGGCCTACCCGCTCGCGCACGCGGTGTGGCTCTCGCTCCACCGCCTCCGGCTCACCGAGCCCGGCGCACCGCCGTTCATCGGCGTCGAGGCCTACGGCGTCGTGCTCCGGGACCCGCTCTTCTGGACCGACCTCGGCCGCACGCTCCTCCTCGTCGCGCTGACGGTCCCGGTCGAGCTCCTGCTCGGGCTCGCCATCGCGCTCGTGCTCCGGCGCCCGGGCCGGGGCCGCGGCCTCGTGCGGGCGGCGACGCTCGTGCCGTACGGCGTCGTCACGGTGGTCTCGGCGTACGCGTGGCGGTACGCCTTCGCGCTCGACACCGGGTTCGTGAACGGCTGGCTCGGCCTCGGCGAGGTCGCTTGGTTCGACCACCCGGCCACCGCGCTCGCGGCCATCTGCGTGGCGGAGGTCTGGAAGACGACGCCGTTCATGGCGCTCCTCCTGCTGCCGGGGCTCGCGACGGTGCCGGAGGAGCTCGAGGAGGCCGCCGAGCTCGACGGGGCCGGCGCCTGGCAGCGGCTCTGGCGCGTGACGCTCCCCGCGATGCGCGGGCCCCTGGGCGTGGCCGTGCTCTTCCGGGCGCTCGACGCCTACCGCGTCTTCGACGCGATCTTCGTCATGACCGGCGGCGCGAACGGCACCGAGACGGTCAGCTTCCTCGCCTACCGGCAGGTGGTCACGCGCACCGCGCTCGGCCTCGGCGCGACCGTCTCCATCCTCGTCTTCGCCGCGATGCTGCTCCTCGCGGGCGCCCTCGCGGCGGCGCTCCGGCCCGAGCGGCCCGAACCCTCGGGGGCCGACGCATGACCCGCGCCGCGCGCACCCGGCTCCGCGCCGCGGCCTCCCTCGCGATCGTGGCCTGGAGCCTCCTGCCGGTCGCCTGGATCGCCTCGCTCTCCGTGCGCCCGGGGCCCGACCTCGCGGCGCGCACGTTCCTGCCGGGCCGCCTCACGCTCGAGCACTACCGGGTGGTCCTCTCCTCCCCGCTCTTCCTCGAGGCGCTCCGCAACTCCGTGGGGGTCTCGCTCCTCGCCACGGCCGCCTCGGTCGGCCTCGCCGCGCCCGCGGCCTGGGCGGTCGCGCGGCTCGCGTTCCCGGGCCGCCGCCTCGTGCTCTGGACGGCGCTCGCGGTCTCGACGTTCCCCGCGGTCGCGCTCGTGAGCCCGCTCTTCGACCTGTGGCGCCGCACCGGCCTCTACGACACCTGGCCCGGCCTCGTCCTCGCGCACCTCACCTTCGGCGTCCCGCTCGCCCTCTGGATCCTGACCGCGTTCTTCCGCGAGGTGCCGCGGGACCCCGAGCAGGCGGCCCGGCTCGAGGGCGCGGCGGGGTGGCAGGTGTTCCGGCACGTCACGCTCCCGCTCGCCGCGCCGGGCCTCGTCACCGCGGCCATCCTCGTGTTCCTCGCGTCCTGGAACGACTTCCTCTTCGGGATCTCGCTCACCTCCACCGGCCGGGCGCGCCCGGTGCCCGCCGCGCTCGCGTTCTTCTCGGGCGGCTCGCAGTTCCAGGAGCCCGCGGGGGCGATCGCCGCGGCCGCGGTGCTCGTCACCGTGCCGGTGGTCGCGCTCGTGCTCGCGTCCCAGCGCCGCATCGTGGCCGGGCTGACGGCGGGCGCGGTGAAGGGCTGAGCTACCCGCCGCGCGGGATCGCCGGCCCCTTCGCCCGCCGGAGGGTGGCCTGCTGCGGCGACATGATCTCGACGCCGGCCTCGTGGAACCGGTCCAGGATCGCGGCGTGCAGCCGCGACTCGAGCGCGGCCATCTCCTGCACGCGGTCGGTGTACGCGTTGAGCTCGTAGGAGACGTAGGCGTCGTCGAGCGAGGTGGTGAGCACGAACGGCGCCGGCGCGTCCTTCAGCCCCTCCACGCCGCGCGCCGCGGTGACGAGGAGCTCCGTCACCCGGGTCCACGGCACGTCGTAGCCGATGGTGACGGTCGTGTGGAGCACGAGCCCGCCCGCGCGGGCCGCGGCGCTGTAGTTCACCATGTGCGCGCCGAGCACCATCGCGTTCGAGAGCGTGATCTCCACGTTCTTGATGGTCCGGATCCGCACCACGAGGAGGTTCCGCTCGATGACGTCCCCGGTGGTCTCGGCGATGCGCACGCGGTCGCCGACCGAGAAGGGGCGCATGTACGTGAGCACCACCCCCGCGACGACGTTGCTCACGGCCGAGGTGGACCCGAGCGAGAAGAGCACGCCCAGGAACACGCTCACCGCCCGGAACGCGGAGGAGTCCGAGCCGGGCAGGTACGGGAACATCACCACGCCGGCGAACGCGATGACGAGGAACCGGGCGATCGTGTAGGTGGGGTCCGCCCACTCCCGGTAGAAGCCGGGCAATGCGAGCCGCCCGCTCTTCACCTGGTCGGCGAGCAGGCGCCCCGCCTTGAGCGCGAGCCGGGTCAGGAAGACGATGAGCGCGATGTAGACGAGGTTCGGGAGGAACCCCGCGATGCCGAGCAGCACCGAGGCGACCGCGTCCCACACGTACCCGAACACCGTCCGCGCGAAGCCGTGCGTCCACGGGAAGAACCCGAGCACGGCGTTCAGGTAGAGGCCGGAGCCGGCGACGGTGAGCACGACCCGCAGCCCGCGCGCCGCCGCGACGAGCACGTCGGTGGCGCGCTCGGCGGAGAGGAGCTCCATGCCCTGCACGCCGAGCGTCCGCACGCGCGTGCCCTGCCAGCCGCGCAGCCGCGCGTACAGCGCCGGGAAGCCGCGGTTCGCGAGCCGGAGCGCGAGCCCGAAGATCGCGGTCGCGAGCACGGTGAGGAGCACCGCCACGAGCACGCCCCGCACGCTCCGGCCCTTCGCCTCGCGCTCCAGCGCGTCGCGGAGGTTCCGCGCGTAGTCGGCCGCGAGCTGCTGGCGGGTGCGGCCGGTCGGCGCGGCGTCCGGCCCCGTGACCGACATGACGAACCGGGAGCCGGCGTACAGGTCGGAGGAGCCCGGGCGCTCGTCCACCCGGACGTCGCCCGCCGCGGACGGCGGGAGCTCGGCCAGCCGGCCCTCGATCGCGGTCGCCCGCGCCGCGGGGGCGAGCCGGCCGACCTGCGCACGCACGGTGAAGAGCACCTCGTGGCGGTACGTGACCGCGGCCTCCTCTGGCGCGCTCGCGTCCTCGGCGGTCTGCCCGGCGGCGGCCGCGGCGGCCGCGAGCGCGAGGACGGCGAGGGGAGCGCGGAGGATGGGGCGCACGGGACGGAGGGGCTCGCGGGCTGCGGTTCGCGGTACGATAGCACGCATGTCCCGCTCGGTGCCCGGGCTGCTCCTCGTCGCGCTCTCTGCCTGCAGGGCCGAGGCCCCGCCCGCTGCGCCGCCGGTCGTGCCCGCCGCCGTGCTCGTCGAGCCGTCCCCGGTCGCGCTCCGCGCCGGCGAGACCGCCCAGCTCGCCGCGCAGGCGAACGACGCCCTCGGCCAGCCCATCGGCGGCGCGCCGCTCGCCTTCGAGACGAGCGACCCGGGGATCGTGCGCGTGACGCCCACCGGCCTCGCCACCTCGAGCGGGAGCGCCGGGAGCGCGCGCATCACGGTGTCCTCGGGTCCCACGCGGACGGCGGTCCCGGTCACCGTGACGCCCGCCGCCCCGAGCAAGCTCGAGCGGCCCACCCCCGGCGAGCTCGCGGGCGTGGCGGGGGCGCCCCTCCCCGCGCCGGTGGCGGTGCGGTGCCTCGATCCCTTCGGGAACCCCGTCGCCGGCGCGAAGCTGCGCGTCTCCGCCCTCGACGGCGGCGCGGTCGCCTCGGGCGAGGCCGTGACGGACGCGACCGGCGGCGTGGAGCTCGCCTGGACGCTCGGGCCGCGGCAGGGGGTCCAGCGCCTGTCGGTCGCCCTCGACGCCGCGCCCGGCGCCGCCCTGCTCGTCACGGCCGCCGCGCGGCCCGGCGCGCCGGCGAAGCTCACGGCCCTCGCCCCACCCGCGGACGCGCCGGCGCCGGCCGCCGACGGGGAGCAGGTCCTCCGGGTCCGGGTGACCGACGCGCACGAGAACCCGATCCCGGCGCTCGAGCTCGGGTGGCGCGTGAGCGCCGGCAGGGCCACGGTGACCTCCTCGGGCCCCACCGACGCCGACGGCGTGGCGGAGGCGCACGTCAGGCCCGCGGCGCGCGCCCGCGGCGTCAAGGTCGAGGCGATCGCCCCGGGCGGCGGCGCGCGCCCCCTCGTGCTCGAGCTGGCGGCGCCGCCCCGCTCACGCTGACGCGGCCGCGCCCTCGCCGGCCCCGGTGGCGACCCGCTGCCAGCCGCCGGCGCCGAGCCACGCCTCCGCGTCGCCGAGGCGGTCTCGCGCCACGAGCCAGCGCACCTCGTCGCCCGGTCGCGGCGCGACCCCCTCGGCCGCGGGCGACGCGTCGCTCCCGCGCACGAGGACGATCGGCACGAGGGCGAGCTCGAGCGCGGTCAGGTCCGCGGGCTCGGAGGGCAGCTTCGCACCCGGACCCGCCTTCCACCGCTCGACGACCACGGCCCCCGCCGCGCAGCGCGCCTCCCATCCGGCGAGATCGCGCTCCCCCGCGAAGAGCGTCTGGCATCCCGCCGCGGCCACGTGGCTCGGCTGGACGCTCGCGTTCCCCCGGTCGAGGCCGACGAGCACGCGCCGCACCTTGAGCTCGTCCTTGAGCTTGCGGGCCACGAGCAGGTTGACGCCCTCGGCGAGCGCGAGCGCGACGTAGCCTCGCCGCGCCTCCGGCTCGGTGCGGCGCAGCGCGCGCTCCTCGAGCGGCGCGCCGTAGAGCGTGTGGAAGCCCGCCTCCTGGGTGGCGCGCACGCTCGTGGGATCCGGGTCGAGGAACACGACCTCCTCGCCCGCGTCGCGGAGCGCTTGCCCGAGCGTGCGGGCGAGCGCGCCCGCGCCCAGGATGACCCAGCCGTCGTCCATCCGGCGGCGCACGCCGAGGAGGGTGGCCACGATCCCCGCGCTCAGCCCCTGCAGGACCACCGTGGCGCCGATCACCAGGAACACGAGCGCGCGGAGCTCCTCGCCGCCCTCGAGCCCGGCCGCGCGCATCGACTGCGCGAAGATGGAGGCCACCGCCGCGGCGACGATGCCCCGGGGCGCGAGCCAGGCGAGGAAGGCCTTCTCGCGCAGCGACATGCCCGAGCCGGCGGTGCAGGCGAGGACGGTGACGGGCCGGACCACGAGCATGAGCGCGGCCACGGTGAGGAGGCCGGGGACGCCGAGGTCGAAGACCCGGTACAGCCGGACGTCGGCCGCGAGCAGCACGAACAGCATGCCCACGAGCATGACGGTGAGCTGCTCCTTGAACTCGGCGAGCTCGCGCTGGACCGCGATGCGCGCGTTCCCAACCACCACGCCCGCGACGATCACCGCCAGGATCCCGCTCTCGGGGAGGAAGGCGTTCGAGGCCTGGAAGAGCGCGAGGACGAGGGCGAGCGTGAGGACGTTCCCGAGTCCCTCCGGGACCGCCCAGCGGAACCGGAGGAGGCCCGCGATCACGACCCCGCCGGCGAGCCCGGCGACGAGCCCGAAGCCGAGCCGCAGGCCGAGCGACTGCGCCCCGTGGACCAGCGCCGACGCGCTCGGCTCCACGAGCGCCTCGAGCGTCACGACCGCGATGAGCGCGCCCACCGCGTCGATGAACACGCCCTCCGCCTCGAGCACGGTCCTCAGGTTCCGGGTGAGCCCGATCCGCCGGACGATCGGGGTCACGACGGTGGGGCCGGTGACGATGACGAGCACGCCGAACAGGATCGACTGCCGGGGCGCCCACCCCATCAGGAGCCCGGCGGCGAGGGCGCCGCCCGCGCCGGTGAGGACCGCGCCGAGCGTGACGAGCCGGCGGATCACCGTGCCCTCCCGGCGCAGCCGCCGCACGTCCAGGCTGAGGCCGCCCTCGAAGAGGATCACCGCGATCGCGAAGCCCACGAGGTGCTGCATGGCAGGGCCGACGGTGGACGGGCGAACGACGTCGGCGAGCTCCGGGCCGAGCAGCACCCCGGCGCCGAGCAGGAGCACGATGCCGGGGATCCGCAGGTGCCGGGCCAGCACCTGGGCCACGACGCCGGCGGCGAGCGCGAGGGCGACGGTGAGCGCGGGGTTCGCGAGGTCGGGGTGGGCCACGCGGCATGGTATCGCGAAAGGGCCGGACCGCCGCGTCGGAGGTCGCGGGCGTGTTATGCCAGACGCCGGAGGTGGAGATGGCGCGCCTGCTCATCGTCTCGAACCGCCTGCCCGTCACGGTCACCGTCCGGGACGGCCAGGTGCGCGTGGAGCGCAGCAGCGGCGGGCTCGCGACGGGGATGCAGGGCCCCCACGAGCGCCTGGGCGGGGTCTGGATCGGCTGGCCCGGCGACCTCGCGGCGCTGCCACCCGGCGCCCGCGCCGAGGTCGACGCGCGCCTCGAGGAGCTCCGCCTGCGCCCGGTCGAGCTCACGGCGGACGAGGTGAGCCGCTACTACGAGACCTACGCGAACGGCGTGCTCTGGCCGCTGCTCCACTACTTCGCCGCCCGGCTTCCGCTCGAGGTCACCGACTTCGACGTCTACGCGCGCGTGAACGAGAAGTTCGCCGACGCCGTGGCGGCCGAGTACCGGCCGGGCGATCTCGTGTGGGTCCACGACTACCAGCTCATGCTCGTCCCGAAGCTCCTGCGGGAGCGCATCCCCGACGCGCGGATCGGGTTCTTCCTGCACATCCCCTTCCCGTCCTCGGAGGTGTTCCGGCTCCTGCCCCAGCGCGAGGCGCTGCTCGACGGCGTGCTCGGCGCGGACCTCGTCGGCTTCCACACCGCGGGGTACCTCCGCCACTTCGCCTCCTCCGCGCTCCGCCTCACGAGCGCGCCCTCGGACCTCGACCGGATCCGCTGGAAGCACGGCGACGTCCACCTGGGCGTCTTCCCGATGGGGATCGACGCGCACCACTTCTCGTCCCGCGCGGGGTCCGACGAGGTCCGCGCGCTCGTCGAGGCGCACGCGCGGGACGACGTGAAGCTCCTCGTCGGCGTCGACCGGCTCGACTACACGAAGGGCATCCCGCGCCGCCTGCTCGCGTTCGAGGCGCTCCTGCGCCGGCACCCCGAGCTGCGCGGCAAGGTCCGGCTCGTCCAGGTGGCGGTGCCCTCCCGCGAGCGCGTGGAGGCGTACCGCGAGTTCCGGGAGGAGGTGGACGCGCTCGTGGGCCGCATCCACGGCGAGTTCGCGACCCCGACCTGGTCGCCCATCCACTACCTCTACCGCGGGCTCTCGGGCGACGAGGTCATCGCCCTCTACCGGGCGGCTCACGCGGTGCTCGTGACGCCGCTCCGGGACGGGATGAACCTCGTCGCGAAGGAGTTCGTGGCGGCCCGGCCCGACGGCGACGGCGTGCTCGTGCTCTCGGAGTTCGCGGGCGCGGCCTCCGAGCTGTCGGAGGCCCTGCGGATCAACCCCTACGACGTGGAGCGCACCGCCGACGCCCTGGTCGAGGCGCTCACCATGCCCGAGGAGGCGCGGCGCGCCCGGATGGCGGTCATGCGCGAGCGCGTCACCCGCTACGACGTCCACGCGTGGGCCCGCGCGTTCGTGGAGCGCCTCGAGTCGCTCACCCCGCTCGCCCAGACGCTCCGGCCCTCGCCGGCGCGGGAGGTGCGCGCCGCCGTCGCCCGGATCCGCGCGGCGAGCCGGCTCGCGCTCCTGCTCGACTACGACGGCACGCTCGTGCCCTTCTTCCCCGCGCCCGAGCTCGCCGTGCCGGACGCCGCGCTGCTCGACCTCCTGCGCCGGCTGGCCGCCCGGCCCGGCACCGAGGTCCACGTCGTGAGCGGGCGCAAGCGCACCACCCTCGAGCGCTGGCTGGGGGCGCTGCCGGTCGGACTCCACGCCGAGCACGGCCTCTGGTCGCGCTTCCGCGGCGAGGCGTGGGCAGGTGGCGACGTGGGCGACGTCCGCTGGCGGGAGCCGGCCCGCGCGATCCTCGAGGACTTCGCGGGCCGCACCCCGGGCGCGCAGGTGGAGGAGAAGTCGGTGGGCTTCGCCTGGCACTGGCGCGCCGCGGACCCCGAGTACGGCGCAGCGCAGGCGCGCGAGCTGTCGGTCCACCTCTCGGCGCTCTTCACGAACGCGCCGGTGGAGCTCCTGCAGGGCGACCGGGTGGTCGAGATCCGGCCCCACGGCGTCGACAAGGGCCGCGCCGTCCGGCGCGTCGTCGAGCGGCTCGAGCCAGGGGCGCTGTGCGTCGGGCTCGGCGACGACCGGACCGACGAGGACCTCTTCGCCGCGCTCCCCGCCGGGAGCGAGGCGGTGCACGTGGGCCCGGGCGAGAGCCGCGCGCCGCTCCGGCTCGCGGACACCGCCGCGGCGCGGGCCTTCCTGGAGGCGCTGCTCCCGTGACGGCCCGCAAGCCCGCCGACCCGCGCTGGTACCAGGACGCGGTCATCTACGAGACGCACGTCAAGGCATTCTACGACGGCAACGGGGACGGCGTCGGAGACTTCCAGGGCCTGACCGAGAAGCTCGACTACCTGGAAGCGCTCGGCGTCACCTGCCTGTGGCTCCTCCCCTTCTTCCCCTCCCCGCTCCGCGACGACGGCTACGACATCGCGGACTACCGCGACGTGCACCCGAGCTACGGCACCCTCGCCGACTTCAGCCGCTTCCTCGAGGAGGCGCACCGGCGGGACCTCTCGGTCCTCGTCGAGCTCGTCGTCAACCACACCTCCGATCAGCACCCCTGGTTCCAGCGCGCGCGGCGGTCGCCGCCGGGCTCGCCGGAGCGCGACTTCTACGTCTGGAGCGACGACGACCGGAAGTTCTCGGGGACCCGCATCATCTTCACCGACACCGAGAAGTCGAACTGGACCTGGGACCCCGAGGCG
Organism: Anaeromyxobacter sp.; assembly: GCA_046351695.1. Classification (GTDB taxonomy): domain Bacteria; phylum Myxococcota; class Myxococcia; order Myxococcales; family Anaeromyxobacteraceae; genus Anaeromyxobacter. Next base: position 25,895 of record JAXLYA010000018.1, read on the forward strand.
AAGGCCTTCTACTGGCACCGCTTCTTCAGCCACCAGCCCGACCTCAACTTCGACAACCCCGCGGTGATCGAGCAGATCGAACGGGTGATGAAGTTCTGGCTCGACCTCGGGGTGGACGGCTTCCGGCTCGACGCCATCCCCTACCTCGTGGAGCGGGACGGCACCTCCTGCGAGAACCTCCCCGAGACCCACGCCGTCATCCGGCGCCTCCGCGCGTTCGTCGACCACCACGCCCCGGGGTGCATGCTCCTCGCCGAGGCCAACCAGTGGCCCGAGGACGTGCGCCCGTACTTCGGCGACGGCGACGAGTGCCACATGGCGTTCCACTTCCCGCTCATGCCCCGGATCTTCATGGGGCTCCGCCGGGAGAGCGCCGCGCCCATCGTCGACATCATGCGGCGCACGCCGGCCATCCCGCCCTCCTGCCAGTGGGCGCTCTTCCTGCGCAACCACGACGAGCTGACGCTCGAGATGGTCACCGAGGACGAGCGCGCCTACATGAACCTCGCCTATGCCCGCGACCCGCGGGCGCGGGTGAACGTCGGCATCCGGCGCCGCCTCGCGCCGCTCGTGGAGAACGGGCGGCGCCGCATCGAGCTCCTCAACGCGCTCCTCTTCTCCTTCCCGGGGACGCCGATCGTCTACTACGGGGACGAGCTCGGCATGGGCGACGACGTCCTGCGCCCGGACCGGGACGGGGTCCGCACGCCGATGCAGTGGCGGGGCGAGCCGAGCGCGGGCTTCTCGTCGCGGCCCCCCGAGGCGCTCTACTCCCTCCCGGTGACCGACCCGGTGTACGGCGTGCAGGCCGTGAACGTCGAGGCCCAGCTCGCCGATCGCTCGTCGCTCCTGCACTGGATGCGGAACCTCATCCGGCTCCGCCGGCAGTTCCGGGTGTTCGGGCGGGGCACGCTCGAGTTCCTCCCGGCGGCGAACCCGCGCGTCCTCGCGTACGTGCGCCGCCTCGACTCCGACGTCGTGCTCTGCGTGGCGAACCTCTCCCGCCACGCCCAGCCGGCCGAGCTCGACCTCTCCGGGTTCGAGGGCTACACGCCCGTGGAGATGCTCGGGTACACGCCCTTCCCGCGGGTGGGGCGGAGCCCGTACCTCCTCACCCTCGCCGGCTACGGGTTCCTCTGGTTCGAGCTGCGCCGCGAGGGCTGATCCGCGGCGGCGGCCCCACCGCCGCGATCGTAGAGCGCGGCGAGCCCGGCGAGCCGCTCCGCGAGCGCGTCGCCCAGCGCCGCCTCCCGGAGCCTCCACCGCCAGTTGCCGGAGAGCGTCCCCGGCCGGTTCATCCGCGCCTCGCTCCCGAGCCCGAGCACGTCCTGCACCGGCGCGATCACGGTGCCCGCCACCGAGGCCATGAGCGCCCGCAGCATCACCCACGGCATGTCGTGACCGTCGGTGTCGAGGTAGCGCCGCGCGAGGGCCTTCTCGGCCTCCACGTCGGCGGCCGTGCGGGTCGAGTCTCCCCCCTCGCTCGCCCACCACCCGGCCACGGTGTCGTTGTCGTGCGTCCCCGTGTACGCGACGAGGTCCGGGGCGTACCGGTGCGGCCGGAACCCGGGCGCCTGCGGATCCGTCCCGAACGCGAACTGGAGGATCGCCATCCCCGGCAGGCCGAACCGGTGGCGGAGGGCCTCGACCTCGGGGGTGATGACGCCGAGGTTCTCGGCGACGAGCGGCAGCGCCCCGAGCTCGCGCTGGAGCCGCTCGAACAGCGCCGCGCCCGGCCCGGGCCGCCACGCGCCGCCCTGCGCGGTGGGCGAGCCCGCCGGCACCGCCCAGTACGCCTCGAAGCCGCGGAAGTGATCGAGGCGCAGCTCGTCGACCCACGCGAGCGCCGCGCGCATGCGCTCCGCGAAGAAGCCGCCGCACGCGTCGAGGGCCTCGTCCCAGCGGTAGAGCGGGTTCCCCCAGCGCTGGCCGGTCGCGGAGAAGTAGTCGGGCGGCACTCCCGCCACCGCCGCCGGGGCGCCGTCGGGGCCGAGCTGGAAGAGCTCCCGCCGCGCCCAGACCTCGGCGCTGTCGTGCGCGACGTAGATGGGCAGGTCGCCCATGATCGCGACGCCGCGCGCGCGGCAGGCCTCCCGGAGCTCGCGCCACTGCCGGTCGAACAGGAACTGCGCGACCTCCTCGGCGCGGATCGCGGCGGAGAGCCGGCGGGTCGCCTCCTCCAGGGCGTGCGGCCGGCGCCCGGCGAGCTCGGGGGCCCACGCCGGCCAGGGCGCCCCGCCGTGCGCGTCCTTGAGGGCGCGGAAGAGCGCGAACCCGGGCAGCCAGCCGCGCCGCTCCTCGCGGAACGCGTCGAGCGCGCGGCGGAGGCCTTCGTCCGCCCGCGCCGCGAAGCGCTCGGCGACGTGCGCGAGCAGCGCCTGGCGCCGCGGGATGAGCGCCCCGAAGTCGACCGCGCCCTGCCCCGGGACCCGGGCCGCCGCCTCCTCCGCGGCCGTGAGCAGGCCGTCCCGGACGAGGAGCGCCGGGCTCACGAGGAGCGTGTTGCCCGCGAGGGCGCCGAGCGCCTGGTAGGGCGAGTCGCCGTAGCCGGTCGGGCCGAGCGGCAGCACCTGCCACAGCCGCTGGCCCGCGCGGGCCAGGAACTCGACGAACGCGTGGGCCGCCGGCCCGAGATCACCGACGCCGTGCGGCCCCGGCAGCGAGGTGGGGTGCAGGAGCAGCCCGCTGCGACGACCCGGTCCCTGCCGTGCCTCCGTCATCTCGCGACCTCACAGGTGGTGGATCTTCTCGTCGCCGCCCTCGCGGTGCTCGGCCTGCTCGCGCATGAGCCGCTCGAGCGAGCGCTCCACGACCCCGCGCGCGCCGAACCCGATCGCGAGCGAGAGCGCGAGCACGATCCCGCCGAAGCTGATGACGAACGCGCTCGTGAGGATCGCCCCGCCGACGCCGAGGTGCTCGAGCGCCACGGCGGAGGCGAGGATGACGATGAGCCAGCGCACGCCCAGCCCGATGAGGCGCGCCGAGTGCAGCCCCATGTTCACCGCGCCGATGAGGACGGCCCGCTCCACGGCGCGGGACCCCGCGAGGCCCGCCGAGAACACCACCAGGGCCACCACGACGTGCGGCACGTACTCGAGGAGCCGCTGCGCGAGGGCGCTCGTGGCCGCCGACTCGAACGCCCCGAGCCCGGCCACGACGCCGAGCGCGACCACCGCCCAGCCCGCGAGCCGCGCCGCGAGCCGCGTGGGGCCGAGCCGCCCGGGCTGCGCGGGCGCCGCCATGCCCCACTCGCGCAGGCGCCGGTCCACCTCGAGGCGCGCGCAGATCCGCCGCACCGCGCTCGACACGAGGAACGCCGCCACCGCCGTGAGGACGAGCAGCACCAGCATCGCGAGCAGGCCCGGCAGGAGCCGCGCGAAGGCCTGCGCCACCCGGCCCGCCGCCTCCTCGAACGCGCTCCGCGTCTGTTCCCACATGGCTCGTCCTCCTCAGGGGTTGAACTCGTCGGGCCACCGCCACCGCGCGACGAGGTACGGCTTCTCGCGCTCGAAGGCCGCGCCCACGGCCTCGGCGCGCGCCTCGAAGGCCGCGTCGTCGAGCTCGCCCGCGTCGCGGACCAGGCCCGCGAGCCACCCCAGGTACAGCGGCGTGAGCGAGCGCAGGAGCTGGCGGCGCTCGACCGCGCGCACGAGGTGCGCCACCGCGAAGTCGAAGATCACCCGCGCCCAGAGGGCGTCCGGGATCGGGCGGGCCGAGCGCGCGGCCTGCTGGAGCTCGAGGATGGTGGCCGGCGGGAGGACCAGCCCGAGCACGGGCTGCAGGTCGCGCAGGCCGAGCGCGAAGGCCTCGAAGAGCCGTGCCGGGTCCGGCCGCGCGCCCCCTGGCGCGACGAACCCGCCCTCGCCGAACGTGGGCGCCGCGACGGCGCGGCCGGTGCGCTGCCAGCGCCCCGCGGTCCGCTCCATCTCTCCGAACACGAGCCCGAGCGCGCGCACCAGCGTCTCGCTCGGCTCCTCCGGCTCGCCCTGAGGCCGCGGCCACGCCCCGAGCCAGCTCTGCGCCACCCGCGCCCCGCCCTCCAGGACCTTCGCGATGAGCCACGCGTCGGAGCCCGCCTGCGCCGGACGGCGGGACCAGTCGGCGTCGTCGAGGAGCCGGCGCGCGAGCGCGCCGGAGAGCGCCGCCTCGGCGCCGAGGGGCTGCCTGAGCGCCACCCCGTAGAGCGTCCGGAAGAGCGGCGAGACGATGCCGGTGTTGATCGCGCCCTCGGTGCGGTGGCGGACGTAGGCGGGGCAGACGAAGTCGTGGCCGCCCTCGACGACCGGGGCGAGGAGCCGCCCCACCCAGTCCACCTCGCGGTCGTGCGGCTCCGCGGCGACGACCGCCACGGCGAGCGCGTCGTGCTCGGCGGCGGCGCGGAGGAGCGGACCGAGGGCGCTCGCGTGGGCGGGCACCGCGCCCTGGCTCGCGGAGCGCGCCAGGGGGTCGTCA
>JAXLYA010000019.1:0-25653 GCA_046351695.1 Anaeromyxobacter sp.
ATGTTCCTCGCCGCGCGGACGCGGCAGCTGCCGATCCGCCTGCTCGGCGTCCAGCTGTCGAACCTGGGCGTCGCGGAGCAGCTCCCGCTGTTCGATCGCAACGACAAGGTCGGCGCGGTCGTCGACCGCATCCGGGAGCGGTTCGGCTTCGAGAAGGTGTCGATGGCGACGGCGCAGGGGCGGCGCCGTTCGCCCGGCGCCGCCGGCCGGCGCTGAGCTGCCCGCGTCCGCCGCGGCCGTCAGCCGCGCAGGTGCTTCGCGAAGAACTCCATCGTGCGCTTCCAGGCGAGGTCGGCCGCGGCCCTGTCGTAGCGGGGCGTGGTGTCGTTGTTGAAGCCGTGCTGCGTGCCCGGGTAGACGAAGAGCTGGTACGGGACCCCGTTCGCCTTGAGCGCCTGCTCGAAGGCCGGGATGCCGGCGTTGATGCGCTCGTCGTTCTCCGCGTACTGGACGAGGAGCGGGGCCTTGATGCGCGCGACGTCCTCGGCGGCGGGCTGGCCGCCGTAGAAGGGCACGCCGGCCGCGAGCTCCGGCGCGTGCGCGGCGAGGAAGCTCACCATGCCGCCGCCCCAGCAGAAGCCCACCGCGCCGACCTTGCCGGTGCACTCCGGGCGCTTCGCGAGGAACGCGAGCCCGGCGAGCATGTCCTCCCGCGTCTTCCCCTGGTCGAGCTTCCCGAACAGCGCGCGGGCGTCGTCCTCGTTGCCCGGGTACCCGCCGGCGGGCGCGAGCGCGTCCGGCGCGAAGGCGACGTAGCCCTCGAGCGCCACGCGCCGGGCGACGTCCTCGATGTGCGGGTTGAGCCCGCGGTTCTCGTGGATGACGAGGACGCCGGGCAGCTTGCCCTTCGCCTTCGCCGGCACGGCGAGGTAGCCGCGCATCGTGCCGGAGCCCTTCGGCGACGGGTACTCGACCTTCGTCGCCGAGAGGCGCGGGTCGCCCGGCGGGACCTGCTGCGCCTCGGCGAACCTCGGCTGCAGCGCGTCGAGCAGCATGCTCGCCGTCACGCCGCCCGCGACGAACCTCGCCGCGCCGGTCAGGAACCCGCGCCGGTCGATGAGGCCGTGCACGTAGCGGTCGAAGAGCCGAAGCACCTCGGGGTGGAAGTCGGACGCCGTCTTTCGGGCCATGGAGGGGCCCTAATCGACCGGGCGCGGCGTGGCCATGACCTCGCAGGTCATGGTCTTCCGTCCGCCGAGCGGGCATCACGGGCGCGCCGGCCCCAAGGAAGGGGCCGAGGGAGGTCTCATGACGCTCTTCGACTGGATCTTCGTGGTGGGTGGACTCCTCTTCGTCGCGTTCAACGTCCTCGCCGTGACGCGCAGCGGCGGGCCGCCGCCGGGCTCGTGGCGCATCTCCGCGGCCCTCTCGGCCGCCTTCTTCGCGTTCTCGGCCGTCACCATCGCGCGCGAGGGCCTCATGGGCTTCGTGCCCGTCCACACCCTGGGCCTGTGGGGCAACCAGGTCTGGCTCGACCTCCTGCTCGCCGCGTCCACGGCGTTCGCGTTCCTCGCGCCGGAGGCGCGCGCCCGCGGCATGCGGCCGTTGCCGTGGTTCCTGCTCGTCGCGGCGACCGGCAGCATCGGCCTGTTCGCCATGCTGGCCCGCGTGCAGTACCTGCGGGAGCGGACCGTCGTCGCGACCGCGGGGGCGCCGCTGCTCGGCGCGACGCGCTAAGCTCGACCGATGCACGCCTCGGCCTTCCCCGCGATGCTCCGCCGCTGGCGGACCACGCGCAGGCTGTCCCAGGAGTCGCTCGCGCTCGACGCCGACGTCTCGACGCGGCACCTCAGCTACCTCGAGACCGGCAAGGCGCGGCCGAGCCGCGACATGGTGCTGCAGCTCTCGGCGGCGCTCGGCCTCGACCTGCGCGAGCGGAACGTGCTCCTCGGCAGCGCGGGCTTCGCGGCGGCGTACGGCCGGGGCGGGCTCGACAGCCTCGCCCTCGGCCCGATCCGCCGCGCGGTGGAGCTGCTGCTCGCGCAGCAGGAGCCCTGGGGCGCGGTGCTGCTCGACCGCTGCTGGAACGTCCTCCAGGCGAACGGAGGCGCGGCGAGGCTCTTCGCGCACTTCCTCGAGCCGGGCCTGCCGCCCGAGGTGGCCGGCAACCTCGTGCGCGCGGGGCTACACCCGCAGGGGCTGCGGGGCAGCATGGTCAACTGGGAGGCGCTCGCCGCGATCTCGCTCGAGCGGCTCACACGCGAGTGCGCGCTCCACCCGGACGACGACGCGCGGCGCGCGCTCCTCGACGAGGTCCGCCGCTACCCCGGAGTGCGCGAGGTGCAGCACGCGCCCGCGGCGCTCGACGCACCGGTCGCGATCGTGCACCTCAGGCGCGGGGCGAGCGAGGTCAGGCTCTTCACGCTCCTCACCACGCTCGGCACGCCGCTCGACGAGACCGCGCAGGAGCTCGTCATCGAGACCTTCTTCCCCGCCGACGAGGCGACCGAGCGGTTCTTCCGGCGGTCCTGAGCGCGGCCGGCGATGACCGGCCGCGCGCGGGCGGGCAGTTGCTCGAGCACCTGCACGCTCGCGAGCCCTGGGCTCACCGCATCACGACCAGCCCGGCGACGTTCCCGGCCACCGGCGAGGTGACCGTGAAGCCGAGCACGGCGCGCTCGCCGGCGGGCCCCACGATGACGCCGTGCACGTTCTTGCCGTAGGTGAGCCAGCCGCCGCACGCGGTGGTGCAGCCGCCGGCGCTCGTCACGGTGCCGTTCGAGGGTCCGATGATCCGGGCGTCGCCGGCGGAGCCCTTCGCGAACGTCGCCGTGCCCTGGAGGCGAAAGGTCTGGCCCTTCACGGAGGCGGTGAGATCGTAGGTCGCCGTGTTCGCGGCGTAGTCCACGGCGAGCGTGCCGGTCACCTCGTCCGGCGCGCTGGCGGTGACCCCGCTCGCGTCGGCGGCCGTGGTCGCCGTGCTGCGCGCCGCGGTGTACGAGCGCTTGAGGGTGGCGAGCACCGAGGCCGGGGTGTTGTGGGGCGTCGTGGTCACCGCGTAGTGGAGCTGGCGGATCGTCCCGCCCAGGGAAGGGTGGGTCGAGGTGCCGGCCGTCCACCGGCCCCAGGCGACGAGGCCGTCGGCGGAGAAGTCGTCCGTGGTGCCGTTCGAGAAGCCCCAGCCCGCGCCGTCCTGGAACGCCGTCATCTTGCCGGCCGCGTCGAAGGTGAACGAGCCGCCGAGGAGCCCGCCGTCGCGGGCGCCGCCGGTGTCCCACGCGACGGCCCCGCCGCCGCTCCCGCTCAGGAGGGGGACGACCGGCTCCGGGGTCCCGCCCCCTCCGTCATTCGAGGAGCCGCCGCAGGCGGCGAGGAGGAGGAGGGCGGGGAGGGCGAGGCGGAGGGCGCGTGCGTTCATGGCGGGAGCATGTCGGGGCGCCCGGCCGCCACGCAACGTGGCCCAGCGGACTTCCTGCGAGTGGCCCAGGGGACTGCCGCTCGCGGCGGACCGCGGGCGGCAGCCCACCTGACGGCTCAGCGCGCCGTCACGACCTGCGACGACGGGTAGCCCTTCATCGTGCCGACCTTGCCGTAGCCGTCCAGGCTCGTGCCGGTCATGCACGTCGTCATCATCATGCCGCCGGCGGTGCAGTCGCCGTACGCGAGCTTGTCGAGCTGCGCCTTCGCGAGCGCCGCGGCCGGGTCGGCGGACGGGACGAAGACGAGCACGTAGGCGTTGCCGACGCCGCCCATCTTCGGGCTCGCCGCGCCGGCGGCGAGGCCGTAGTAGGAGGTGCCGGCGCCCGGCGTGAAGCCGCCCGGATCGAAGACGTTCGTCGTGTCGAGCGCGAAGGTCGCGACGAGGAAGCCGTCCACGCCGCCCAGCGTCGCCGGCTCGGCGGAGAGCTGGTGGCCGAGGGCGACGGTGGTCATCGGCGGGCCGTAGACGCCGCCGTTCTTCGTCATCGACTGGGTGAGCGAGCCCGCGAGCCCGGTCACCTTCTTCGCCGCCGGGTCCCAGGTGAACGCGCCGGTGAAGATCGAGTCGTTCGGCTGGGTCATCGGCTCCTTGAAGGTCGCGACGATCCCGTAGAAGCGGAGCGCGCCGGTGGTGGCGGGGGAGGAGTCTCCGACCCCGTTGTTCGCGACGACCGTGAAGGTGTACGCGGTCCCGGCGTCGAGGTCGGTCACGGTGATGGGCGAGGCGGTGCCATAGGCGGTGTGCGCGCCCGGCTGCGCGGTGACGGCGTACTGGACGATGGCCGCGGAGCCCGCGTCGGCGGGCGCCGTGAAGCTGACGACCGCCGTGCCGGGGGCGTCCCCGGGGACCACGCCCGTGATCGTGGGCGCGCCGGGCGGGGTCTCGTCGGTGCCCCCGCAGGCGGAGAGGGTGAGGAGCAGTGCGGCGGTGAGGATGGCTGCGACGTTCTTCATGTTCACGACCTCGACTTCGAAGTGGAAGGTGCTGCGCTGGAACGGCGGCTCGGGTGCTCCGGCGCGTGCGGTCGTGGCGGTGGCGTCTCGGGCTCCGCGGGCTCGGCGCCGGTGCAGCGCGGCTCCGGCGCCTCCGGGCGGCCCGGGGCGGGCAACGTCGGGAGCGCGTGGGTCCGGGGGAGGACGAAGGGCGCGGGTGCGGCGCCCGCCCCGAGGTGAGGCGCGGTCTTCCCGCACCGCCCCTCGACGCAGGGCACGGTCCGACGCGGCGACGCCGGCGCGCGCTCGACAGGCCCCTCGCCGGCGCGGGCCCCGGCCGCGGCGCGGGCGCAGAGCGCGCACTCGCAGGCCTCGCCGGCGTGGTGCGCCCGGCAGGTGCAGACGTGCCGCGGCGCGGGCGCCGAGAGCTCGGCGACGCGCGGCGCGCCCGAGGCGAGCGCCGCGAGCACGAGGGCCGCGAGCCTGGCGGGGAGCGCGCTCATTCCCGCGTCGTCACCTGCGCGGCGGGGTGGCCGCCCATCGTGCCGAGGGTGCCGTAGCCGGCGACCGAGGTGCCGGTCATGCAGCTTCCGCCCATCATCCCGCCCGGCGCGCAGTCGGCGTACGCGAGCCGGTCGAGCTGCGCGGCCGTCGGCGCGGCGGTCGGGTCCGCGAGGTTCACCCAGATCCGGGCGTAGGCGTTGCCCGGGTTCGCGCCCGGGAAGCCCGCGTACAGCGCGGAGCCGGTCCCGGGGCTCCAGCCGTCCACGCCGCCGTACCTCGGGTCCGCCGTGAAGGTCGCGGTGGTCCCGAGGCGGAACACCGTCACGAGGAGCCCGCCGGCGCCGTCGACCGTCGCGGCCAGGCTCGAGAGCCCGTGCTCGAGCGGGAGCCACGTCATCGTGTCGTCGGGGTAGGGCGTCTTCCCGCCGGTCATGGACTCGGAGAGCCGGCCGCGGAGGCCCGACACCGCGCCCGCCGTGGCGTCGAGCGCGTAGGCGCCCACGAAGACCGTGTCGTTCGGCTGCGTGTCCGGCTCGTGGAAGGTCGCGACCACGCGGTAGCGCGTGACGAGCGCCGCCGGCGCGGAGGCCGGGCCGGCGCCCACGGCGTTCGCCGCGGCCACCGCGAACCGGTACCCGGCGCAGCTCGCGGGGCAGCTGACGGCGATGGGCGATCCCGCCGCGGTCGCCGTGACGCCCGCCGGGACCGAGGTGACCGTGAAGCCGGTGACGGGGCTGCCGCCGGCGCGCACGAGGCCAACCCGGACGAGCGCGGTGCCCGGCCCCTCCCCCGCGCTCGCGGCGACGCCCTCCGGCGCGCCGGGCGGCGCGGGCGCGCCCGGGGCCGCGACGGTGACGGTGCGCGACGCGGCGAGGCCGCCCGCCGCGGCCGTCACGGTGCAGTCGCCCGGTGCGAGCGCGAGCACCCGGCCCGAGGCCGCGTCGACCGCGCAGGTCGCCGGCGTCGTGGTGCCGTAGGAGACGGGCGCGCCGCTCGAGGCGGTCGCGGCGGCGGTCGCCTGGTCGTGCTGGGCGAGCGGCGGGAGGGCGGCGAGCTCGAGCACGTCGTCGAAGGCGAAGGTGATCGTCTGCGTGACCTCCGGCGCGGGGGCGTACCGCGTGTCGCCCGGCTGGTTCGCCGCGACGGTGCAGTCGCCCCCGCGGAGCGCGCTCACGAGGCCGGTCGCGGCGTCGACGGTGCAGGCGGTGTCGCTGCGCGAGGCGTAGCGCACCGGCAGGCCGGAGCTCGCCGTCGCGGTCACGGTGACCTCGGCCTGGTTCACCGCGGGGCTGGGCGCGGCGGCGAAGGCGATGGTCTGCGGGCGGGCCTCGACGACGGGGCCCTCGTCGCACGCGGCGAGCGCGGCGGCGAGGAGGAGCAGGGCGGCGCGGAAGGTCATCGCTCAGTACCTCACCGTGAGGGCCGCGTTGAACGAGCGGCCGGGGCCGGGCACCGGCGTGCCCCAGGGCACGCCCCCCGTGGACATCGACGCGCCCTGGCCCACGTAGGCGCCGCCGAGCGGGTTCGCGTGGAGGCGGTCGAGCGCGTTCTCCACCGAGAGATCCACCCGCAGGTGCTCGAGCTCGGCGCTCGCGCGCAGGTTCACGACGGCGTACCCGCCGGTGCGGACCTCGTTGCGCACGCGCGAGACGCGGGTCTTGTCGCCGGCCGCGACGAGCTCCGCGGTCGTGGTGTAGGGGCCGGCGCGGTGGACGACGGAGAGCGTGCCGCCGAGCGGCGCGATGCCGTACAGGCCGTCGCCGGTCGTGAGGTTCTCGCCGCGCACCCAGGAGAGCGTCCCGGCCGCCGAGAGCCGCCCGAGGCGGCCTGCTTCGACGAGGACCGCGTCGGCGGCGAGGTCGGCGCCCGCGAGCCGGGCCTCGTGGTTCGCGTACTGCAGCAGCACGAACCCGGTGGTCGCAGCGGCGTTCGAGGCGCTGCACTGCCCGAGGCCGCAGCGGCGCGCGTCGACGTAGCCGTGGACCCGGGTGACGTGCGCGGCGGCCCGGGCGCTCCACCGCGCCCGCGCCGCGTCGTGCCAGTCCGCCGTCGCGCTCGCGGTGTAGGCCGTCTCCGGGGCGAGGTCGACGTCGCCCACGTAGCCGTTGCCGTCGCCGACGAAGTTGTTCATGAGCGCGGCCATCGCGTTCGTGGACCAGGCGTAGCGCTCGTAGAGGTTCGGGCTGCGCGTCTTGCGGGCGAGGCCGGCCTCGTACGCCTGCGCGGGCGACGGCGTGAACCGGGCCGAGAGCGTGGCGTCGAGGTTCCGGTCGGCGCGGCGGCGCCGGGCGGCGTTGAAGCGGGCCGCGTCGTCGCCCCAGACGGCGGGCAGGCCGTTGTCGTAGCCCTGCACCGGCCCGGCCGCGGTGCGCACCGCGTCGCCGCGGACGCCCGCCTGGGTGGTCCAGCGCTCCGACCAGCGCGCCTCCCACTCGGCGAAGAGATCGAGGCGCTCCCGGACGCCGTAGTCGACGTTCCAGAAGGTGTTGGGCCCCATGGTGCCGCCCACCGGCGGCCACGAGTCGTAGATCGTGTGGCGCTGCCCCTCGACGCCGGCGCGCAGGAGGTGGTCCGCTGGGAGGATGAGGTTCGCCCGGACGGCCGCGTTCCAGGTGCGGGCCGTCGTGTCCATGGGCATGCCGGTCCCGTACGAGAACCGGGCGGGGCCCATGTCCATCTCGTGCAGGGTGCGCTGGTAGCCGGCGCTCGCCTCGAGGTCGCCCCACTCGTGCGCGGCGGTGTAACGCGCGGTGAATGACCGGTTGTCGTTGTCGGTCATGTCCATGCGCTGGTTCGGGAAGCCCTCGAAGCCGACGGTCTCGCGGCTCGCCTCGAGCTGGAGGAGGTGGCCGGGCCGGCGGAGCGCGAGCCGCACCGCGCGCTTCAGCGTCCCGCGGTACGCGGAGGAGGCGATCACGTCGGCGGGGATCACCGGGCCGCCCTCGCGGCCGGGCGCGGCCGGCTTGAACGCGCCGCCGGCGCGCAGGTCGCCGGACCAGGCGTCGGACACGCCGACGTCGAGGCTGAGCCAGCGGAGCGCGCCGGTCGCGCCGAGGTCGAACCCGCGCGCCGCGCCGTTCGAGCGGACCCAGCCGCCCGCGCGCCCGCGCGCGACCCAGGCGTCGGGCCCGTTCGCGAAGAGCGGCGGGGCCGAGCGCACCTGGATCGAGCCGCCGATGCTGTCGCCGCCGACGCTGACCGGCGTGATGCCGGAGTACACGGTGACCGAGGCGACGCGCGACGGGTCGGCGTACGAGAGCGGCGAGTTCATGTGGTTCGGGCAGGCGGGGACGAGGTCGGCGCCGTCGACCTGCACGCGCACGCGGTCGTCGGAGAGGCCGTGGATGGCGGGGAGGCTCGAGATCCCGCCGGCGCCGCCGAGGGTCACGCCGGGCACGCCGCGGAGCAGCTCCGCGGCGTCCACGGTGGCGGGCCTGCGCGCGTCGAGCTCGCGCGCGCCCCGGCCGGCGGCGCCGAGCGTGGAGCCGGTCGCCCCCGTGACGGCGGGCGGCAGGACGATCTCCTGCTCGTCGAGGACGACGGGCTCGTCGGGGGCCGGCTGAGGATCCGCCTGCGCCGGCTGGGCGAGGGCGAGGAACGGCGCGAGCAGGCCGGCGGCCGCGCCGAGGGGCTTGAATGGAATCATCAGACCGTGACGGGGCCCCGGGCCCCGCGCGTGGAGGTGGACGCACGGCGACGTCCGGGCCTCACGGTCCGGGCGCGCCACTCCGATCCGGCGCCGGGGAGGCGCCGGGGCTCAGGAGGTCACGCTCGCGGGGGCGGGGTCGCGGGCAGCGCGGCGCCGAGGCCGTCGACGGCGACGGCGTGCGGGATCGCGCGCGGGGCGGGGAGGGTGAGGGCGGAGCGGGCCGCCGGCAGCACGAGCGGCTCCTGGCCGGGCGCGCGCGGCGCGTCCTCGTCCTCGTTGCCGCAGGTGCCCTTCACGCACGGGTGCGCGGGCGGCCGGGCGGCGCGAGCGAGCCGCGCCTTCGCGGCCGCGCGGTGGCACGGCGGCAGGGCCTCGTCGCGTGCCGCGGCCTCGAGCGCGCGGTGGCAGCCCTTGCAGTCGCAGTCCTCGTCGGGCCCGTGGTGGCAGCGGCAGTGGTGCACCGGATGCCTCGTCACCTCGACGAGCCCGCCGGCGCCGCTCGCGGACAGCGCGAGGGCGAGGGCGACCGCGGGTCGCCACCAGCCGGAGGGACGGCGGAAGGGCACGGACCCGTCATACGGGCTCGGGGTGCGGGCGGGCAAGCACCATGCGCACACTGCGAGCGCAGGTCAGCTTTTGTTGCGTCAAGGATTACGGGAGCTTATCTACGGTTCTCGCCTTCGGACCACCCGTCGGGACTTCAGGCGACGTCCGCCGAGTTGCATCGGGTGCCCCGAATATGCGAGGAAGCGCCCCGCGCGGCGGGGTGTTCTGCCGCCGCAACCCCGAGGAATCGAGCGGTCCCAGCGGCCCGCCGGGCAGGTGGAGGAAAGTCGTGTACACGGATTTCGCGAAGCTCCGTAACTTCGGCATCTCGGCCCACATCGACAGCGGCAAGACCACGCTGACCGAGCGCATCCTGTTCTACACGAACCGGATCCACGCCATCCACGAGGTGAAGGGCAAGGACGGCGTCGGCGCCAAGATGGACTCGATGGAGCTCGAGCGCGAGCGCGGCATCACCATCGCGTCCGCCGCGACCCACTGCGAGTGGAAGGGCCTCCACTTCAACATCATCGACACCCCCGGGCACGTCGACTTCACCATCGAGGTGGAGCGCTCGCTCCGCGTGCTCGACGGCGCGATCCTCGTGCTCTGCGCGGTGGCCGGCGTCCAGTCGCAGTCGCTCACCGTCGACCGCCAGATGCGGCGCTACCGCGTCCCGCGCCTCGCGTTCGTCAACAAGTGCGACCGCTCCGGCGCGAACCCGCTCCGCGTGAAGGACCAGCTCCGCGAGAAGCTCCAGCACAACCCCGTGCTGATGCAGCTCCCGATCGGCCTCGAGGACAAGTTCGAGGGCGTGATCGACCTCGTGAAGATGAAGGCGGTCCGGTTCGAGGGCAAGGACGGCCAGGACATCATCGAATCCGAGATCCCCGAGAACATGAAGGCGGAGGCCCAGAAGGCGCGCGAGGAGATGCTCGACGCGGCCTCCATGTTCTCCGACGAGCTCACCGAGGCGATCCTCGAGGAGCGCGTGACCGAGGACCTCATCAAGGCCGCGATCCGCAAGGGCACGCTCGAGCTCAAGCTCACGCCCGTCTTCATGGGCTCGGCCTACAAGAACAAGGCCGTGCAGAAGCTCCTCGACGGCGTCGTCGACTACCTCCCGGATCCGACCGAGGTCGTGAACGAGGGGCTCGACCTGACGAAGGACGAGGAGAAGGTCGTCCTCAAGATCGACGTCGCGAAGCCCACCGTCGCCCTCGCGTTCAAGCTCGAGGACGGCCGCTACGGCCAGCTCACGTACCTGCGCATCTACCAGGGCAAGCTGCAGCGCGACATGTTCATCACGAACATGCGGACCAAGAAGGACCACCGCATCGGCCGCCTCGTCCGCATGCACTCGGACGAGATGGAGGACATCGACGCCGCCGGCGCGGGCGACATCGTCGCGATGTTCGGCATCGAGTGCAACTCGGGCGACACGTTCACCGACGGCAGCCTCAAGGTGAACATGACCTCGATGCACGTGCCGGATCCGGTGATCGGGCTCGCCATCAAGCCGGTGGACTCGAAGTCCGAGGCCAACATGTCGAAGGCGCTCCGGCGGTTCACCCGCGAGGACCCGACCTTCCGCGCCGGCATCGACGAGGAGTCGGGCGAGACCATCATCCGCGGCATGGGTGAGCTCCACCTCGACGTCTACATCGAGCGCATGAAGCGCGAGTACAACGCGGTCGTCGAGGTCTCGCCGCCGCAGGTGGCGTACCGCGAGACCGTCGGCCAGCGCGCCGACTTCGCGTACACGCACAAGAAGCAGACCGGCGGCTCCGGCCAGTTCGGCCGCGTGTGCGGCTACCTCGAGCCGTTCGAGGGCGAGTTCGAGTTCGTCGACGACGTCGTCGGCGGCGCGATCCCGCGCGAGTTCATCTCCTCGGTGGAGAAGGGCTTCAAGTCGATGCAGGCGAAGGGCCGCCTCCTCGGCTTCCCGGTCGTCGGCGTCCGCGTCGTCATCAACGACGGCGCCTCGCACGCGGTCGACTCCTCCGACATCGCGTTCCAGGAGGCCGCCCGCGGCGCCTGGCGCGAGGCGTTCGATCGCGCGAAGCCGCGCCTCCTCGAGCCCATCATGCGCGTCGTCGTCGAGGGCCCCGCCGAGTTCTCGGGCGGCATCCTCGGCACGCTCATGCAGCGCCGCGCGATGATCGTCGGCTCGCAGGACGACGGCGGCCTCGCCCGCATCGAGGCCGAGGTCCCGCTGGCCGAGATGTTCGGCTACTCGACCACGCTGCGCTCGTCCACGCAGGGCAAGGCCGAGTTCTCGATGGAGTTCTCGCGCTACCTGCCGGTCCCGCAGGCGATGGCCGAGGAGCTCATGGCCAAGGCGGCCAAGAAGGCCGCCGAGGGCAAGAAGTAGGGACGTCCGCTCCGGCGGTGCCATGATCCGCCAGGAGGCGATCCTCCGGAGTCCGCTCCGGCTCCTCGACCGCTCGATCCACGGCGGGCTGGGGAAGGGTCACCTCGGGGTGATCATGGCGCCGGCGGGGGTGGGGAAGTCCTCCTGCCTCGCCCAGATCGGCCTCGACCTCCTGCTCCGCGGGCGGTCGGTGCTGCACGTCGCGCTCCACCAGTCGGTGGAGCACGTCCGCGTCCGCTACGACGCGCTCTTCGACGACCTCGCCGGGCGCGTCGATCTCGCCGACCGGCCGGGCAACCGCGACGCCATCGGCCACCGCCGCCTCATCTGGACCTCGACCGGCGCGCACTTCGGCGCCGCCGAGCTCGACGCCGCGCTCGCGGTGTTCCGCGCCAACCTCGACCGCGATCCGCAGACCGTGCTCGTCGACGGCCTCGCCTGGTCGGGGCCGGGGCTGTCGTCCACGATCGCGGCGCTGAAGGCGAGCGCCGCGCGGGTGGGCGCCGAGATCTGGCTCACCGCGCGCGACGGGCACGGCGAGGCGCTCCCCGACGGGTGCGCCCCGCACGTCGACATCGAGCTCTTCCTCGAGCCCGCCGGCGGCCAGGCCCGGCTCACGCTCGTGAAGGACTTCGAGGAGTTCCCCTCGACCCGCGTGCCGCTCGTCCTCGAGGAGGGCCGGCTGCTCGCGGGCCTCGACGAGGGCCCCGAGGAAGAGGGCGCCGAGGCCTTCACGCTGCTCGCGGCCGGCTCGCCCGGCGCGGAGGAGGCGTTCGGCGCCTGCGCCGAGCGCTGGGGCCTCGCCGAGGTGAACTACACCTTCGAGGGCCGGACCGGTCCCGCGCGCACGCGCGGCCTCGTCGTCCTCGAGGAGGACGAGCTGCGGCTCGGCGAGGTGAGCCCCGCCTACGTGCGCGCGCACCTCCACCGCGCGCTCGCCGAGTCCCCCGAGCTGCATCGGGTGCTGCAGACCATCTGGCACCAGGTGTCGACCGCGGGCGAGGTCGTCGCCGTCGGCGCGCTCGCCGCCGACCGGACGGCGCACGGCGGCACCGGCTGGGCGGTGGAGCTCGCGCGCCACTGGGGCCGGCCGGTGCACCTGTTCGATCAGGAGCGCGGCGCCTGGTTCCGCTGGGTCGAGCCGGAGTGGCTCCCGGTGGAGCCGCCGGTGATCACGCACGCCCGCTTCGCCGGCTCCGGCACGCGGCACCTGACCGAGGCCGGCCGCGAGGCCATCCGCGCGCTCTTCGAGCGCAGCTTCGGCGCGCCGCCCGTGCAGTAGCGCCGGCGGCTCACTTCTCCGCCAGCGCCGCCTCCACCGTCTTCCTGATGGCGTCCACGGTGTAGCCCTCGTCGCCGAGCGGCACGGGCCGGCCGTTCACGAGCAACATCGGGGTCCCCGGCAGCCCCTTCAGGAAGGCCTCCCGGCGCTGCCAGAGCGCCTCCGCGCGCCAGCGCCCCTGGGTGAGCTCGCGCGCGAGGCGGTCGACGTCGAGGCCCGCCTGCCGCGCGTGGCCGAGGATCCCCTCGAGGCCGAGCTCGGCCTGGTTCGCGAAGAGGAGGTCGGCGAGCTCGAAGAACTTCCCCTGCGCGTCCGCGGCGAGCCCCGCCTCCGCCGCGAGGAGCGCACGCTCGTGGAACGGCAGCGGGACGTTCCGGAAGACGTAGCGGACCCGGTCGCGGTAGGGCGCGAGCGCCGCGTGCACCATCGGCCACGACCGCCCGCAGTACGGGCACTGGAAGTCGGCGTACTCGACGAAGGTCACCTTCGCGTCGGCAGGGCCACGCGACGGTGAGCCCTCGAGCTCGGGCGTCCAGCCCACCGCCGGCGGCTCCGGGAGCAGGAACTTCACCGCGTGGCCCTGCTGCAGGCGCGCCATCGCCGAGGCGTCCTTGCGGAGCACCTCGACGGTCACGCGCTCGCGGTAGGCCGTGCCGCGCACGAGCCGCTCGTCGACGATCGCGTTCGCGGCCCTCCACCGGGCGACCATGAGCTCCTCCAGCGCCTTGCGGTCCGCCTGGGCGAGCGCCTGGGGCGGGGCGGGCGGCCGCTCGGGAAAGGCGGCCTCGAGGCTGCGGGCGAGCTCCGCCTCCCGCACCTCGAGCTTCTCGGCGAGGATCAGCCCCTCGAGCGGCCCGCGCACGTCCTCGAGCTTCTTCCCCGCGAGGCGCGGCGTCCGCGCCGCCATCGAGGTGAGCTCGTCGGCGGTCGTGGGGCCCACCTTCTTCAGCACCTCCTCCTCCCAGAGCGCGCGCGGCGTCACGCCGCGGCGCTTCGCCTCGAGCGAGAGCAGGGCGTCCGCGAGTGCGCGCCGGGACGCCGCCTCGCGCGCGGCGGCGCGCCGTGCCGGGAAGGCGGCGGTGAGCGCCCGGACGTCGGCGGGCAGGTCGCGGTAGAGGACCGGGTCGCCGTCGACCGTCATCACCGGCGCGTCGGGCGCGAGGACCACGCCGGGCGGGAGCGGCTCGGCGGCGGGGGACGGCGCGGGGGTCGCCGTGACGAGGAGCGCGAGGGCGAGGGCGTGCATGCGGCGATGCTACGCCCGGTGCGCCTGCGCGCGCGAGCGCGTGCCCCGTCAGAGCAACGCGACGCTGGACGCTCGGTCGAGGTGCCTCTAGAACGGAGCCGTCATGACCACCTCGAAGCGGCGCCGCCTCCTCGCGCGGCTCGGCCTGGGCGCGGGCGCGCTCGCCGTGCCGTACGTCCTCCTCGGCTTCCTCCTCGCGCCGCGGCTCGTGAAGGACGCCATCGAGGAGAGGGGCTCGGCGGCGCTGCACCGCGCGGTCACCGTGGCCGAGGTGAAGGTGAATCCGCTCGTCCTCTCGGTCACCGTCCGCGGCCTCGCGGTGGCGGAGCCCGCGGGCGGGAACCTGGCGTCCTGGGAGTCGCTGTACGTGCGGCTCGCGCCGTGGAAGGTGCTCGCCGGCGACGTCGGCATCGCCGAGATCGTGCTCGTGAGGCCCGCGGCCGCGCTCGGGCTCGACGCGAAGGGGCGGCTCACGATCCAGGACCTCCTCGACCCGGACCCGGCGGCGCCGCCGCCCGCCGCCGGGAAGGAGAAGCAGCCCGCGCTCGGCCTCGCCCTCGACCGGCTCGAGATCGAGCAGGCGACGCTCACCTTCCACGACGACACGCGCGCCCCGCGCTTCGAGACGGTGCTCGGCCCGCTCACCGTGAAGCTCTCGCAGTTCCGCACCCGCGGCGGCGGCGACAGCCCCTACGCCTTCACCGGGGCCACCGAGGCGGGCGAGACGTTCTCCTGGAGCGGCACCCTCCAGAGCGAGCCGCTGCGCTCCGCGGGCACGCTCGCCTTCAAGGGCATCGAGCTGCCGAAGTACGGCGCCTACTCCCGCGACACCGCCCCGAAGCTCCTCGTCGCCTCCGGCAAGCTCGGCCTCGAGACCCGCTACGAGCTCTCCTGGGGCGAGACCGCGCGGAAGCTCGCGCTGTCCGGCCTCGGGGTCACCGTCGACGATCTCGCGCTCGCGCGGCTCGCCGACCGCGCGGTCGCCGCGAGGCTCCCGCGCATCGAGGTGAAGGGCGGCGAGGTGGACGTGCTCGGGAAGACCGCCACGGTCGCGGAGGTCCGTGTCGCGGGCGGCGCGCTCACCGCCCGGCGCGAGCCGGGCGGCGCGATGGCCCTCCTCGACATGCTCGAGCTCGCGCCGTCGCCGCCGTCGCCCTGGCGGTGGAAGATCGGCGCCGTGGCCATCGACGACGTCGCGATCGACGTCGAGGATCTCACGGCGCCGCGGCCGGTGAGGCTCGCGCTCGCCGGGCTGAAGGTGCGGCTCGCGGGCATGGAGGAGCACGCCGACGTCGCCTGCCCGATGCAGGCGAGCGTGCGGGTGGGGGAGGGCGGGACGTTCTCGGCCGAGGGCACGGTCTGGCCGAACGCCTCGCGCGCGCGGCTCGCGCTGAAGGCCGTGGCCATCGACCTCGTGCCGCTCGCGCCGCTCGCCGAGGCGAGCGTGCCGGTGCGCGTCGCCGAGGCCCGGTTCGGGATGGACGCGCGGGTGGAGGTGGACGCGGCGCCGAAGGAGCCCACCTGGAAGTTCGCGGGCGACGTGGCGCTCGAGGGGCTGCGCCTGCGGCACCCCACGCGCGAGGAGGAGCTCGTGCGCCTCACGGCGCTCCGCGTGGAGGGCGTCGACGCGGAGTCGACCGGCCGCGCGGCGGTGAAGGTGGTCCGGCTCGTCGAGCCGCGCCTCAGGGCCATCGTGTTCGAGGACGGGACGACCGGGCTCGGGCCGGCGGCGAAGCCGGGGGCGGACACGGCGCAGGCAGCCGCCCGGTCGGCGCCCGCCGCTGCCACGAAGGCCGCCCCCGGGCCCGCCTGGCGCACCACGCTCGGCCTGTTCCAGCTCGTCCGCGGGCAGCTCTCCTACGTGGACCGCTCGGTGAAGCCGCCGGTGCTCCTCGCGCTCGACGACGTCGAGGGCAAGGTGGCGAACCTCTCCAGCGACCCGAAGGTCCGCTCGACCGTGGACCTCAGGGCCCGCGTCGGCGCGGCGCCGCTCGCGATCACCGGCACGGTGAACCCGCTCCAGGCCGAGGCCTACACCGACGTCGCGGTGAAGTCGAAGGGCATCGAGCTCACCCCGCTCAGCCCGTACGCCGGCAAGCACCTCGGCTACCTGCTCGAGAAGGGCAAGCTCGACCTCGACCTCGCCTACAAGATCCAGGCGCGCGCGCTCCAGGCCGGGAACGTGGTCAAGGTCGATCAGCTCACCCTCGGCGACAGGACCGACAGCCCCGACGCCACCTCGGCCCCCGTGAAGCTCGGCCTCGCGCTCCTGCGCGACAAGGACGGCGTCATCCTGCTCGACCTGCCGATCGACGGGAACCTCGACGACCCGGAGTTCCGCTACGGGAAGGTCGTCTGGCGGGCGGTGCTCAACGTGCTCGTGAAGGTCGCGACCTCGCCGTTCTCGGCGCTCGCCTCGCTCGTCGGCGGCGACAAGGAGGACATCTCGCTCGTCGAGTTCGCGCCCGGTGCGGCGAAGCTCGACGAGGCCGGCCAGAAGCGGGTGCAGCTCCTCGCGGGCGCGCTCGCGCAGCGGCCCGCGCTCTCGCTCGACCTCGAGGGGACCGCGGATCCCGCGGCCGACGGCGCCGCGCTCCGGCGCGCCGAGCTCGACCGGACGTTGCGCGCGCAGGAGGCGAAGGCCCGGGGCGTCGCGGCGGACGCGGTGACGCTCACGCCGGAGCAGCGCGCCGTGCTCCTCGAGAAGGCCTGGCGCGCGGCGTTCCCGCCGGCCCCGCCGGCCGCGGGCCAGCCGGCCGCGAAGCCGCCCACGCCCGCCGAGATGGAGGCCCAGCTCCTCGGCCGCGTGGCGACGCCGCCGGAGGCGCTGAAGGCGCTCGCGGTCGAGCGCACGCAGGTCGTGCGGGACGCGCTGCTGGCGGCCGGGCTCGACCCCGCACGGCTCTTCACGGTCGAGGGCGGCGAGCGGGCGCAGAAGGAGCCCGGGCCGCGGGCGTACTTCACGGTGAAGTGACGCCTCAGGCCCCGATCACCACCGTCCACGGGTGGATCCGGTGGCCGGTCACGACGCCGTTCGCGACGTACGGGTCGCGCTTCACGAACGACTCGACCTCCGCGATCGAGTCGACCTTGAAGATGAAGAGGGCGCCGGTCGAGGCCGGGTCGAAGGCGCCGCCGAGCAGCATCTTGCCGGCGGCGTGGAACTCGTTCGCGAGCGCGACGTGGCCGGGGCGGTGGGGCGTGCGGCGCTCGAGGACGTCGGGGACGTAGTCGTAGCGGAGGGCGAAGTACATGCCCTCCCTCTACCACGCTCGGTGGGCCCGGCTCACCTGAGCGGGTCCGGGGTCCGGCCCTCGCGCTCCGCCCGGAGCAGGACGTCCGGGGTCGCCCGGATGTGCGCCTCGAGGGCGAGCGCCGCGCGGGCCTCGTGGCCGTCCATGGCGAGCTCGTAGATCTCGGTGTGCTCACGGTGGACGTCGCGGGTCGAGCCGGGCAGGCCGATGGCGAGCCGGCGGTACCGCTCTCCGTGGCGCGAGAGCTGGCGGAGGACCCGGAGCGTCCAGGGCGACGAGTCCGCGGCGATGAGCGCCTCGTGGAAGCGCGTGTTCAGGCTCTCCCAGTGCTTGCGGAGCTCCGGGCGGATGGGCTGCTCGAAGCCGGACAGCTCCTTGTAGGCGCTGCGGACCTCGGCCCGCCACCGGTCGCCGCCGCCGCGGATGGCGCGGCGGAACGCCTCGAGCTCGATGTGGCAGCGCAGATCGGTGAGGTCGACGAGGTCGGCGAGGGTGACCGGTGCGACGCGGAAGCCGCGCTGCCCCTCGGCGACGACGAGCGCGTCGGAGACGAGCCGGGTGATCGCCTCGCGGAGCGTGCCCGCGCCGACGCCGTAGCGGTCCTTGAGGTGCTCGACGCGAAGCTTCTCCCCGGGGGCGAGCCGGCCCTCCACGACGTCGTCGCGGAGCTGGCCGTAGGCGCGCTCGATGAGCGTGCGGGAGCCGAGGGTGCCGTCGTCGACGGCGGCGGGCACCTCGAGGAGGTCGAGGACGGAGCGCTTCGCCATGGCTAGTCGCCCCTCCGCTCGCGGAGCTTCTGGAGCCGGTAGGAGAGCTGCGGCCGGGTGAGGCCGAGCGCGCGCGCCGCCGCGGCGAGGTTGCCGCCGGCCCGGGCGACCGCCTCGTCGATGAGCGCGTCCTCGAGCCCCTCGAGCGAGAGCTTCCGGCGCTGGAGCTCCTCGTAGATCCCGTGGGTGCCGAGGTCGCCCGGCCCGCCCTCCGCCGCGTCGGCCGGCGCGTCGGGCAGGGCGGGGAAGAGGTCGTCGTGCTGCACGGGCTCGCCGGAGGTCGCGAGGATGACGCCGCGCTCGATGAGGTTCTCCATCTCGCGCACGTTGCCGGGCCATGGGTATCGGCGCATGGCGTCGAGCGCGCGGGAGGTGAAGCCGGTGATGCGCTTGTCGTGGAGCGCGCTGAAGCGCTCGAGCATGTGGAGCGCGAGGAGCTCCACGTCGTCGACCCGCTCGCGGAGCGGTGGGATGCGGATGGGGTAGACGTTGAGCCGGTAGAGGAGGTCGCGGCGGAACCGGCCGGCGGCGACGGCGGCCGTGAGGTCGACGTTGGTCGCCGCGATGACCCGCACGTCCACCTTGCGGGCCTGGGTGCCGCCGAGCCGCTCGACCTCGCCGGACTGCAGCACGCGCAGGAGCTTCGACTGGGCCGGGAGCGGCAGCTCGCCGAGCTCGTCGAGCATGAGCGTGCCGCCGTCGGCCCGCTCGAACCGGCCGGGCCGCGCGGCCGCGGCGCCGGTGTACGCGCCCTTCTCGGCGCCGAAGAGCTCGCTCTCGATGAGCTCGCCCGGGAGGGCGGCGCAGTTCACCGCCACGAACGGCCGGTCCTTGCGGGTGCTCATGGCGTGGAGGGCGCGCGCGAAGCGCTCCTTCCCCACGCCGGTCTCCCCGGTGAGGAGGACGGTCACCTGCGTGGAGGCGGCCTTCTTGAGGAGCGCGGTCGCCTGCGTGAAGGCCTTCGAGCGCCCGAGGAGCGGGCCGAGCTCGTCGGCGGCCTCGATGGTGGAGCGCAGCGCCTCGACCTGCGACTGGAGGTCCTCGAGCCGGACGATGAGGGAGGTCGCCTCGTACTCGCGCGCGAGCGCCTCGCCGTCGGGCCACTCCTCCTGCGGGCGCCCCTCGATGCGGCAGTGGGGATCGCCGCGGGCCTCGCAGGCGATCTCCTTGTAGAGGATGGGACGGCCCATGAACGCGCTCGTGTAGCCGGAGGCGTAGCCGAGCAGCATCCAGCAGACCGGCTCGTCGTGCGGGCCGAAGTCGACGGCGTGCGTCTCGACCTCCCAGGAGTGCTCCCAGCGGAAGATGCCGTGGAAGCGGCCGGCCTCGGGGTCGAGCTCGAGCTGCTCGGGCGTCACCTGGACGGCGCCCTCGAGCATGTGGAGCTGGGGTCCGACCGCGAACATGTCGTAAGGCCCCGCGCGGCCGCGGACCGCGCGGGCGAGGGCGGCGTCGCGCTCGCCGGAGGCGTGCCCGGCCCGCATCAGGACCCGGCGGGTGGCCTCCTGGCCGATGGTGTGGAGGAGCTCGCGCCGGAACGCGCCGAGCGCGGCGGCGTGGACGAGGATCATCCGCTGGCTGGCGAGCCAGATCCGCCCGTCGCCCGAGGAGAGCCGCATCAGGCCGCGGAGATCGTCGTCCGGCGGCAGCGGGGGGAAGTTGGGCTCGGGGGCCATGGCGTGGGGCCAGTCGGCGATGTGCCGGTCCGGGAGGACGTGCCGGTCAGGGATGCAGTTCGATCCGTCGGGCGTCGAATTATCGAGAACGGACGATTCAGGACGAGGAGGCGAGATCCAAAATTGATGAAATCGTGATGTGACGATCTGATGATCTGATGAACTCGTCAAGCCGCGCTGCGACAAATGTCCCGAAAGAGGCACTGTTTCAGGGCGTGACGCGAAGGCGCGCGGCAACTGACCGCAGCGGAAGCACGGGGCTTTCGACCACGGATTATCGAGATTCTGGCGTCCTCCGGGGCACGGTGGCACATGCGCTGCAACCACCGGTCGCAGCCCCGATGGCCGACGACACGAAAACCTCCGCTCCGGAGCTCGCGAGCCCTGCCTCCCGCGAGGCGGCCTCCCTCGATGCTCCGCCACTCGATGCGCCGCCCCTCGACCCGGGCGCGCGCTGGATCCGCATCACCGGGGAGCGGCCGAGCGGGATGGTCGAGTTCGAGTTCGCCGTCGGCGAGCCCCAGCTCTTCGTCGAGCTCGTCATGGGCCGGGCCGAGTTCGACACCTTCTGCGCCGCGCAGGGTGTCGTGCCCACCAGGGGCCCGCTCGCCGCCGCCGAGGGCGACGCCCACGAGTTCGACTGGAGCATGCGCGAGGCCCGCGCACGCCACTTCCGCCACGAAGACTGACCGCAGCCCCACCGCCCCCGAGAAGGAGCCGGACCGCCATGCAGATCGACCTTCGCACCGTGAGCATCACGCCGCTGCGGCAGACGTTCGACAACCTGGCCGCCCGCCTCGGCGGGGACAAGGCCGTGTCGCGCTACCTGGAGGCGACGCTCGACGTCCAGGCCAGCGCCAACTTCCACTACCGGCCGACCTGGGATCCCGAGCACGAGATCTTCGACCCCTCGCGCACGAAGATCGCGATGAAGGACTGGTACGCGTTCAAGGACCCGCGCCAGCTCTACTACGGCACCTACACCCAGAGCCGCGCGAAGCTCCAGGAGACCGCCGAGGGTGACTTCGAGTTCGTCGAGTCGCGCGGGCTCGCCGCGTCGCTCGATCCGGCGGTGAAGCAGGCCGCGCTCGGCTTCTACGTCCCGCTCCGCCACGTCGCCTGGGGCGCCAACATGAACGGCGCCGCGATGTGCGCGTACGGCTACGGCACCGGCATCACCCAGCCGTGCCTGTACCAGGGCATGGACCAGCTCGGCATCGCCCAGTACCTCACCCGGCTCGCCTTCACGCTGGGCTCGCCCGCCGATCTCGAGGCCGGGAAGAAGGCCTGGCTCTCCGACCCGGCCTGGCAGGAGCTGCGCCGGTACGTCGAGGACACCCTCGTCGTGAAGGACTGGTTCGAGCTCTTCGTCGCGCAGAACGTCGCGCTCGACGGCGTGCTCTACCCGCTCGCCTACAGGGAGGTCGACCGCGCGCTGGCCGCGAAGGCGGGCCCGACGCTCTCGATGCTCACCCGGTTCCAGGCGGACTGGTTCGAGGACGCCTCGAAGTGGGTCGACTCGGTCCTCAAGATCGCCGCCGCCGAGAGCCCGGCCAACAAGGCGCAGCTCGCCGCGTGGATCTCGGCCTGGCGCGCGCGCGCGATGAAGGCGCTCGAGCCGGTCGCGAAGCTCGTCCTCCCCGACGGCCAGGGCCTCGCGGCCGCCGCCGCCCACCTCGACGCCCGCGTCCAGAAGGCCGGGATCTAAGGAGCCCTCGCCATGTCCAACGTCTTCATCGCCTTCCAGAAGAACGAGGAGAGCCGGGCGATCGTCGCCGCCATCCTGGGCGACAACCCGTCGGCCACCGTCAACGAGCAGCCCGCCATGGTCCGCGTCGACGCGCCCGGGAAGATGGTGATCCGCCGGACGTCGATCGAGGAGCAGATCGGCCGCCCGTTCGACCTGCAGGAGATGCACGTCAACCTCATCACCCTGTCCGGCCACATCGACGAGACCTACGACGAGTTCGTGCTCGCCTGGCGTCACTGAGCGAGAGCCCTCCAAGGAGACCGCCATGGACACGAAGAAGCTGAGCCTCAAGGACCGCTACAACTTCATGACCCGGGACCTGGACTGGACGCCGACGTACCAGAAGCCCGAGGCCGTCTACCCCTACCTCCAGTACGAAGGCATCAAGATCCACGACTGGTCCAAGTTCGAGGACCCGTTCCGGATGACGATGGACGCCTACTGGAAGTACCAGGGCGAGAAGGAGCGGAAGCTCTACGCGATCATCGACGCGTTCAACCAGAACAACGGCCACCTGGGCCTCACCGACGCGCGCTACGTCAACACGCTGAAGCTCTTCCTCACCGGCGTCTCCCCGCTCGAGTACATGGCCCACCGCGGCTTCGCGCACGTGGGGCGCCAGCTCGCCGGCGCCGGGCCGCGCGTCGCGTGCCTCATGCAGTCGCTCGACGAGATCCGGCACGCGCAGACCCAGATCCACTCGCTGTCGAACTACAACAAGTTCTACAACGGGTTCCAGAACTGGCGGCACCAGCACGACCGCGTCTGGTACCTCTCGGTGCCGAAGTCGTTCTTCGACGACGCGATCACCGCCGGGCCGTTCGAGTACATGATCGCGATCGGGTTCGCGTTCGAGTACGTGCTCACGAACCTGCTCTTCGTGCCGTTCATCTCCGGCGCCGCCTACAACGGCGACATGGGCGCGATGGCGTTCGGCTTCTCGGCCCAGTCCGACGAGTCGCGCCACATGACGCTCGGCCTCGAGATCATCAAGTTCCTGCTCGAGCAGGACCCGGGCAACCTCCCCATCGTCCAGCGCTGGATCGACAAGTGGTTCTGGCGCGGCTACCGCGTGCTGACGCTGGTCGCGATGATGATGGACTACATGCTCCCGAAGCGGGTCATGAGCTGGAAGGAGGCCTGGGAGCTGTACGCGGAGGAGAACGGCGGCGCGCTGTTCGCCGACCTCGCCCGCTACGGCATCAAGGTCCCGGCCGGCTGGGCGCAGGCCTGCAAGGACAAGGACCACCTCTCACACCAGGCCTGGAACGTCTTCTACAACTACGGCGCGGCCGCGCCGTTCCACACCTGGACGCCGTCCGAGAAGGACATGGCCTGGCTGTCCGAGAAGTACCCGGCCACCTTCGACAAGCTCTACCGGCCGGTGTGGGAGCACTACGCGGCCGAGGCCAAGGCGGGCCGGCGCTTCTACAACACGACGCTGCCGATGCTCTGCCAGACCTGCCAGATCCCGATGTTCTTCACGGAGGAGAACGACCCGACCAAGGTCGCCTACCGGGAGAGCGCGTGGAAGGGCGAGAAGTACCACTTCTGCAGTGATCACTGTAAGTCAATCTTCGATCACGAGCCGGAGAAGTACGTCCAGAGCTGGCTGCCCGTGCAGCAGATCTACCAGGGCCACTGCTTCTGCCCGGACGCCGACCCGACCAGGCCCGACTTCAACCCGCTCGGCGAGGTGCTGCGCTGGTACCGGATGGAGTTCGGCCGGGACAACCTCGACTACGAGCAGTCGCAGGACAAGAAGAACTTCGAGGCCTGGCGCGCCCAGGCGGCGGGGACCTGAAGCGCCCCGCGCTCACCCACAGGACAGGGAGACCACCACCATGGCCACCGCCGCCATCGGCAAGTACGACTTCGCCCCGAAGGACACCGTCGACAAGTTCCCCGCCCCGCTCCTGTTCGTGGGCTGGGAGGACCACAAGATGCTCTGCGCGCCGTTCGCGGTGCCGTTCCCGCCGACGCTCAAGTTCGGCGACATGTGCCGCGGCGCGTTCCAGCCGATCTTCGGGGCCCACCCGGAGTTCTCGAAGATCGACTGGGCGAAGGTCGAGTGGTTCAAGTCCGGCAAGCCCTGGAAGCCCGACCACGAGAAGACGCTCGCGGAGAACGGGCTCGGCCACAAGGACGTGATCCGCTTCCGCACGCCCGGCCTCACCGGCCTCAAGGGCTCCGCGTTCTAGCCGGCGTTCGAACGGACGGGGACGGCATGGCGCACACGCTGACGATCGAGCCGCTGGGGCAGACCGTGGAGGTCGAGGAGGGGCAGACCATCCTCGACGCGGCGCTGCGCGCGGGGGTGTACCTCCCGCACGCGTGCTGCCACGGCCTGTGCGCCACCTGCAAGGTGCAGGTGACGGACGGCGAGGTCGAGCACGGGGCCGCGAGCAACTTCGCGCTCATGGACTACGAGCGCGACGAGGGGAAGTGCCTCGCGTGCTGCGCCGTGCCGCAGTCCGACGTCACCATCGAGGCCGACGTCGACGAGGAGCCGGACGCCCGGAACCTCAAGGTGCACGACCACGCCGCGAAGGTCGTGCGCCTCGAGAAGCTCACCCCCACCATCATGGGCGTCTGGCTCGCCCTCGACCGCCCGATGGAGTTCCAGGCCGGCCAGTACGTCAACCTGCGGATCCCGGGGGAGGAGGCGCCGCGCGCGTTCTCGATCGCGAGCGCCCCCTCGTCCGGGCTCGAGCTCGAGCTCAACGTCCGCCACGTGCCCGGCGGCAAGGCCACCACCTGGATCCACCAGGGGCTCCGCGCCGGGGACGAGGTCCGGCTCTCCGGCCCGTACGGCCGCTTCTTCGTGCGGAAGTCGGCGCAGGTGCCGCTGCTCTTCCTCGCCGGCGGCTCGGGGCTCTCGAGCCCGCGCTCGATGATCCTCGACCTCCTCGGGGAGGGCTGCGCGCTGCCCATCACCCTCGTCTCGGGCGCCCGGGACCGGTCCGAGCTCTACCACCACGACGAGCTCGGCGCGCTCGCCGCGAGCCACCCGAACTTCACCTACGTGCCGGCGCTCTCGGCCGAGCCCGCGGGCAGCGGCTGGACCGGCGCGCGCGGCTTCGTCCACGAGGTCGCGAAGGCGCACTTCCAGAACGACTTCCGGGGCCACAAGGCCTACCTGTGCGGCCCCCCGCTGATGATCGACGCCTGCATCACGACGCTCATGCAGGGCCGGCTCTTCGAGCGCGACATCCACACCGAGAAGTTCATCTCCGCGGCGGACGCCCAGCAGGTGCGGAGCCCGCTCTTCAGGAAGGTCTGATGAACACGTACACGATCACCATCCTCG
This sequence comes from Anaeromyxobacter sp., assembly GCA_046351695.1. GTDB lineage: Bacteria > Myxococcota > Myxococcia > Myxococcales > Anaeromyxobacteraceae > Anaeromyxobacter. Next base: position 24,712 of record JAXLYA010000019.1, read on the forward strand.
ACACCGGGGAGACCTACCGCTGCCGCGAGGACCGCAACCTCCTCGAGGGCATGGAGGCGCTCGGGCGCCGCGGCATCCCGGTCGGCTGCCGCAACGGCGGCTGCGGGGTGTGCAAGGTCCACATCGTGCGCGGCACCTTCACGAAGCGCGTGATGAGCCGCGACCACGTGACGGAGGAGGAGGAGGCCGCGGGCACCGTGCTCGCGTGCCGGGTCAAGCCCACGAGCGACGTCACGCTCGCGGTGACCGGGAAGATGAAGGACGCAGTCTGCGGTACCGGCGACACGCGGGCCACCGCGAGCAGCAGCCCCTAACCCAAGCAGCCGCATCGAACGAAGGAGAAGAACATGGCGATCAACGGTGTGCTCCGGCCCGGTCACGCGGTGGTGCGGGTCCTGGACCTGGACGAGTCGGTGAAGTTCTACACGGACGTGATGGGCCTGAAGGAGATGGGGCGCGACAAGGCCGGCCGCGTCTACTTCAAGTGCCACGACGAGCGCGACCACAACTCCTTCATCATCCGCAAGGCCCCGAACGCCGGCCTCGACGCCTTCGCGTTCAAGGTGCTCGACAAGGCCACGCTCGACGGCTACGCCCGCCGGCTCAAGGAGTACGGCGTCGCGTTCGAGCGGATCCCCGCGGGCGACATGCTCGAGACCGGCGAGCGGATCCGCTTCGAGATCCCGACCGGCCACACCATCGAGCTCTACGCCGAGAAGGCCGACGTCGGTAACGGCCTCGGCTACGTGAACCCGGAGGCGTGGCTCGAGGGCACGAAGGGCATCAACCCGGTCCGCATGGACCACGCCCTCATCTACGGGCCGGACATCGACGGCAACCGCAAGCTCTTCGAGGAGGTGCTCGGCTTCTCGCTCGTGGAGCGCGCGCTCCTCGAGGACGGCAAGACCGACCTCGCCACCTGGCTCACCTGCTCGGCGAAGG
>JAXLYA010000020.1:0-18347 GCA_046351695.1 Anaeromyxobacter sp.
CCGGGAGCCGGACCTCGCGGGACCAGGGATGGGCCGTGGGACGGACGGTGAAGGGGATCCGGTCCGAGCGGGCGCCGGCGGCGACCATCGCGGCGAGCGTGGTGCCGATGGAGCGGAGGCCGAGGACGACGAGGCCGTCGCGGTGGGGCGCGAGCGCGCGGGCCGCGAGGGCGTAGGCCTCGGGCTCGAGGCCGTAGAGGGCGAAGCCCTCGGGACGGCGGAGGCGGACCCGCGCGGGGAGCGCGGCGGCCTCCAGCGGGGCCAGGGGGAGGCCGGACGGGGCCGCCGCGCGGCCGCCGGTCCGGAAGGAGCGCCAGAGGGAATGCGCGAGGGAGGTCGTGAGGGTGAGGGACTCCCGGGCGCCGGCCTCGCCGGGGGCGTCGGCGAGGGACTGGGTGAGGATGCCCGCCTGGACAAGGGCTGCGGTCAGGGCGGAGTGGAGGCGCGGACCTTCCGGGTGAGTGGGGAGTTCTTCGAGGGTGTGGCGGAGGGTGGCGAGGACTGTGCGGGGGTCGGCGGTGAAGGAGGCGTCGCCGAAGAAGAGCACGGGGGGAAGGTAGGGAGCGGGAGCGGCATCGGGATCGGCATCCGCATCGGGATCGGGATCGGCATCGGGATCGGCATCCGCATCGGGATTGGCATCTGCAGATGCATCTGTAAATGCGGATGCAGATGCGGATGCAGATGCGGATGCAGATGCGGATGCGGATGCAGATGCAGATGCAGATGCGGATGCAGATGCAGATGCAGACGCAGCTCAGTAACTCACCGTCACCCCCACCCCCACCGCGTCCTTCCCGTAGTTCCTGTCCCCCAGCGGCGACGGCGGGCAGAAGTCGCCCGCGCAGTCCGTCCGCGTTCCGTCCAGGGTCGACCGGTTCGTGACGTGCTCCCACCGCCCCACGACCGACCACGGCCCCCCGAGCTGGAACCCGAGGCTCGCGCCCGCGGTCACCCTCCAGTCCTTCCTCCGCTGCGCGTACGCCTCGAACGGCGCCCCGCCGGTCACCGTCACGAGGAACCGATCGTCCCCCCGGTACACGCGCCGCTCGACCCCCGCAGAGAGCTCCAGCGTGAGCCGCGGCGCGAGCGTGACCTTCGCGGACGCCCACCCGAGCTGACCGAGGTGTCCGAAGCGGGCGATCGTCTCGGCGGTGCACCCCATCATCTCGCACTGCGGGCCGCGCGGCGGCTGCGCGGACGCGACGTCGTCCCCGAGGTCGTCGAGCCGGAGCCGGTACCCGCCCCGCAGCGTCACGCGGTCGACCGCGAGCTCCTGCGAGAGCCCGGCCTCGAGCCGCCGCCCGCCGAGGTATCCGAAGCCGTCGAGCCCGCGGCGGCGGTCCGCGGCGAGCTCGAGCCGGGTCGCCGTGCGGCGCCCCTCCGCGAGCGTGGCCCAGCCCCGCAGCCCGCCCGCGGCGAGGAGGCCGCGGAAGTCCGAGAGCCCCGTGAAGGAGAGCTGGCCCTCGGCGGCGATCCCGAGCGTGAGCGGGCCCGGCGGCCGGACCGTGAGCGCGAGGAGCCCCGCGTGCTGCTGCACGCTGTAGTCCCGCGCGGCCTGGGCGCCGTACGCGAGCTGCACGAGGTCGTAGCCGGCGTCGAGCCGCAGCCCCTTCACCGTGCCGCCCCAGCCGAGCGCGAGCTCTGCCTGGGCGTACGGGCTCGCGGTCCGGGAGGTCGCGGCCGTCGCGAACCGGTCGTTCGCCACGCCGGTGCCGGTCTGCAGGGCGTTCGAGTCCCAGCCGGCCTCCGCGCTCGCGAGCGCGCTCCAGGCCCCCTCGGCCGCGGGCCGCTGCAGGTAGGCGAGCGCGACGCGGGCGTCCTCGGCCGCGAGGCCGAGCTCGAGGCCCGGCGCACGTCGGCCTCGCCGGCGTCGCGCTCGCCGCGGCGGAGCGCGCTCGCCCCGGCCATGAGCCGGCTCTTGCCGTCCCTCGGCGCGAGCTCGGCCGCCCGGACGAACCGGCCGCGCGCCTCGACGAAGTCCCCCGGTCGAACGCCGCCAGCCCCGCGGCGTACTCGGCGGTCGCCCGCGCCGCCGCGGCCTCGGCCACCCCGCGCTTCGAGCTCGCGCACGAGCTCGCCCCCCGGACCCTCCGCGGCGCGTCGCGCGGCGGCCGCGTGCGCGGTGGCCCGGTCGAGCGCCCCCGCGTCGAGCGCGGCGAACCCCGCGTTCACGAGCGCGACCGGCGCGAGCGCGGTCGGCCTCGGCCGCCGCGACGAACGCCCGCTCGGCCTCCTCGGGCCGGCCGAGGTCGAGCAGGCACGCGCCCCGGTTGTAGCTCCACGGGCCGGGTGCGTCGCCCGCGGGGCCGGCGCGGTCAGCGCCTCGAGCGCCTCGGCCGGGCGGCCGAGGCGGAACCGGGCGACGCCGACGAGGTAAACGCTTCCGCCGCTGCCGCTGCCGGCGCGGCGAGCGCGAGCCGCTCCGCGGTCGCGGGATCGCCCGACGCGAGCGCGGCCCGGGCCGCGGCGAGCGGGTCCGGGCCGGTGGCCGGCGAGGCGGCGACGACGAGCGCGAGCGCGGTGGCCGCGATCATCGATGCTGGCGTTCGCCGTGGCTACCCGTGGGTGGGGGGCCGTGCCCGGCGGGGCGGTCCCCGGCGGCGGCATCCCGTCGTGCCCGTCGCGGCCTCCGCGCGCGCCGGCGCGGTCGCGCTCGCCGCCGGGGCGCCCGTCGGGCGGACGGACCGGACGATCCGCGGGCGGCGCCGCCTCCGCGGCGCCTGCGGACTGCGGCCGCGCGGCGCGCAGCCGGTCGATGACGGTCTCGACGCGCTCGCCCGGGGCGATGACGTCGACGCGGTGCGAGGCCTTCACCTTCTGGCCGGAGGCGTCCTGGGCCGGGGCGGCGCCGGTCGACTGCGGGCCGTCGGCGGCGGCGGGCGCCGCGAGCGCGAGCAGCAGGAAGAGGAGCGCGGGCTTCATCCGTCCACCACCTCGAGCACGACCTCGTCCTTCACCTGCTCGTTGCCGACGAGGGCGCTCACCGCGATGCGGTAGCGGCCGGGCGCCTTGCCGCGCACGGCCACGGGGATCTCGTTGTCGCCGCGGCGGAGCGCCTGCGTCCACTCCAGCGTGCGGTCCGGCAGCTCCTCGCCCTCGGCCCAGAACGACAGCTCGCGCGGGAGCGTGATCCAGATCCGGGCGTTCGCGACGTCCACCTCGGTGGAGAGGTTGAGGCGGACGAGCGCGACCTGCGTGGCGGGGAGCGTCGTGACGTGGGCGCTCCGCTCGCCGGCGCCTCCGCGCAGGCCCGGGAGCCAGGTGAGCGCGAGGAAGACGGCGACGCCGGTCGCGAGGCCGGCGGCGGGCCAGGCCCAGCGGGGCGCGGCGACGAGCTCGCCGAGGCGGCGCCACCAGGGCGCCGGCGCCGGCGGCCCGGCGGCGGCGAGGCGGGCGTGGAGGCTCGCGGAGAAGCCGCGATCGGGCGGATCGACGCGGAGCGCCCGCAGGCGCTCGCGCAGCTCCCTCTCCTCGCGTTCCAGGTCGCTCATGCTCCCCTCGTGCCGTGTGACGAAGCTCGCCGCTCCGGTGTTCCCGGCGCCTCGTGGTCCTCCGGGTCCCCCTCGGACGGGACGTCCCCGAGCAGCGCCCGGAGCGCCGCGCGCCCCCGGTGGAGGCGCGACTTCACCGTGCCGACCGCCACGCCCTCGACGGCCGCCACCTCGTCGTAGGTCCGGCCCTCGATGTCGAAGAGCACGACGGCGGTGCGGAATTCCTCGGGAATCCGGCGCAGGGCGTCCCACACCCGCCGGCGCTCCTCCTCTCCGAGCGCGGCGTCGTCCGGGCGGACCCCGCCGGCGTGCTCCTCGTGCTCCTTCCCGAGGGGCTGCTCGAGCGCCCGCCGCCGGCCCGCCCGGCCCGTGCCGGTGTCGAGGAAGGCGTTGCGCACCACCGCGTACAGCCAGGTCGAGAACGCCGACTGCCAGCGGAAGAGGCGGAGGTTCCGGTAGACGCGCAGCAGCGCCTCCTGCGCGAGATCGTCAGCCTCGTGCTCGGTCTGCGCGAACGCGCGCGCGAAGCGCCGCACGGTCGGCAGGTGCTCCGCGAGCAGGAGCTCGAACGCGCGGACGTCGCCGTCCTGGGCCCTCGCGACGAGCGCGTCCTGGTCCTCACGGTGCACGGGCGAGAGGATAACCCAGCGCAGGGCGGGAGGCCCGGAGTGGTACGCGGGAACCTTCCGCCGCGTCCCTCCGTCGTACGCCTCGAGACCGGCCGCACGCCGGCAATCCACCGGCCCGAAGCCGGAACTCCCCGGAGCCCTGATGACCCACACCTACACGAAGCGCGTCGCGGTCCTGGCCGCGTCCCTCCTCCTCGCGGCCGGCTGCGCCGGCGGCAAGTCCTCCTCCTCCGCGGCGGCGGTCGGCATCGACGCGACCATCGCGTCGGCGACCGACGCGACCGGCACGCTCCTCTGCGCGCCCTCGCAGGCCCAGCTCGACGCCTGCGCCTCGAAGGCCGCCGGCGACGCCTGCACGCTGCTCGCCTCCGACGGCACCACCACCATCGACGGCACCTGCCGCGCGACGGTCGACGGCGCCCAGGTCGCGTGCGCCCCGAACCCGAAGGCCCCGCCGCAGGAGCTCGTCGACGCCTGCACCGGCAAGGCCGCCGCCGACGCCTGCACCGTGACCGAGAAGGACGGCGACACGCACACCGGCGTCTGCGTCACCGCGAAGGATGGCACCACGCTCATCTGCGGCCGCGCGCACACCCCGCCGCAGGCCGCGATCGACGCCTGCGCCACCTCCGCCGCCGGCGACGCCTGCACCATGACCATGCCGGACGGCGACAAGCGGACCGGCACCTGCTCCTACGGCCCCGCCGGCACGGGCGTCCTCGCCTGCGCGCCGATGCACGACCTCCGCCCCTCCGCCGCCGACGCCTGCGCCGGCCTCGCGGTGGGCGCGGCCTGCACGGTCGGCCGCCACGGCGAGGTCTCCGGCACCTGCGTGACCCCGGCCGACGGCTCGGCCGCGATCTGCGTCGCCGCCTGCGCCGACCTCGGCGGCCGCTTCGACTGCCATGACGGCCCCGGCGGCGGCGGCATGATGCCCGGCGGCGGCATGGGCGGGCACCACTAAGGCCTGCACCACCGGACGTTGTGGCCGCGCCGGCCTCTCGTCCCCCGGGGAGGATGGCCGGCGCGGTGCGGAGGGAGCGGCGGCTACAGCGCGCGAGCTGGAGCGCGAAGAGCGAGCTTGCGTGGTCGCGTCGAAGACGCGCCGGCGAGGAGCGACGCGACGCCGAGGTCGAACCGCACGGCGGGCCTGCCCGACAGCGCAACCTCCCCGCCCGCGTCCGCGAGGACCTCCGCGAACACGGCGACCCGCTGCCCGAGCGCGACGATCGCCGAGCGCCGAGCTGCGCGTGCGGCGAGAGGCGCGAGACGCCGGTCGCGACGAGCGCGGTCGCGCGGAGCGAGAGCCATGCCGACGGGCCGGAGCGCGCCGAGCACGAGCGCGACCTCGCTGTCGACCTCCGGGGTGAGCGAGCCGCGGACGTCGAGGGACGCCGCGAGCCCGGTCGCGTCGGCGCCCGCGTCGCGCAGGCCGAGCTTCAGCGAGGCGCAGGGCTGTCGACCCGCGCTGTCCGGGAGGAAGCCGCGTCCACCGTGAGGCCGACCCGGCCGTCGAGCGGCGCGCGAGCGGCGCGGCGTGAGACCCACGAGGCCCCGCGCGTCGCGCTCAGCCCCAGCCAGGTGGTGACGGCGTGGCCGCCGGGCGGCAGCGTGTCCGCAGGAAGAGCGCCTCGGCGAGGACGCCGGCCCTCCGCCGCGCGTCCGCGGGCGGAGGCGAGAAGGCGCGTGAGCGACGCGAGGAGGGCGTGTGAGGGACGGGCGATGCCGGAGGACGGCAGTGCGAGCGGACCACTCGCGCCGCCGGCGTCGCGACGGTTCGGCCGATCCCGCCGGCTGCACGCGTGCGGCGCGACGCCCGGGCCGCAGGGTCGACTCGGGGTCCGCCCGGACCGTGCGCCCACCCGTACACCGCGGCCGCGGCTCAGCGCGGCAGCGGCTGATCCGGCAGGGGCACGCGCTCGACTGCCGGGGACCTCGGCGAACCGCCCGCCGCCCAGGCCTGCGCGGCGGCGCGGAGCCGCTCGGTCGAGGTGGCGACGAAGTTCCACCAGAGGTGGCGCGGGCCGTCGAGCGGCTCGCCGCCGAGCACCGCGACCCGCGCCGCGACGGGCGCGGCGAGCACGACCTCGGCGCCGGGGCGGAGCACGAGCAGGCGCCCGGCCTCGTGGCGCGCGCCCGCCTCCTCGACCGCGCCCTCGACGACGTACACGGCGCGCTCCTCGAGCGCGGGCTCGAGCCGGAGGCGCGCGCCGGCCGCGAGCCGGACGTCGGCGAACAGGCTCTCGGAGAAGAGGTGCACCGGCGAGCGGGCGCCCGCGAAGGCGCCGAGCACGACCCGCGCGGCGAGCCCGTCGCCCTCGACGAGGGGCAGCGCCTCCGCCCCGGTGTGGGTGAACGCGGGCGCCGCGTCCTCGTCGCGGGCCGGGAGCGCCACCCAGAGCTGCAGGCCGGAGATCGCGCCCACCGTGCGCACGGCGCCGCGGGCGGCGTGCGCTCCGAGTGCGCGATGCCGCGGCCGGCGGTCATCCAGTTCACCGCGCCGGGCTCGATGACCTGCACCGAGCCCAGGCTGTCGCGGTGGAGGAGCTCACCGGAGAAGAGGTAGGTGACCGTGGCGAGGCCGACGTGCGGGTGCGGCCGCACGTCGATCCCCTGCCCGGGCGCGAGGAGCGCCGGGCCCATCTGGTCGAGGAACACGAACGGCCCGACCATGCGCCGCCCGGCCGAAGGCAGCACGCGCCGGACCTCGAAGCCGCCGAGATCGCGCGTCCGGGGCACGATCACCGCCTCGACGGCGGGATCGGGCCCCGGAGAGGGCGCGTCGCGAGAAGGAGCCATCGCCCTCCTCTAGGCGGACCGGCGCTACGCCGCCACCGGCTTCTGGGCCGCGCGCTTCACGGCCTCGAGCTCGATCGCGATCTCGACCTTCTCGCCGACGAGCACGCCGCCCGCCTCGAGGGCCGCGTTCCAGGTGAGGCCGAAGTCCTTGCGGTCGATCGCGGCCTTCGCGGAGAAGCCCGCGCGCTCGTTGCCCCACGGGTCCTTGCCGGTGCCGGCGAACTCGGCCTCGAGCACGACCTCCTTCGTGACGCCGTGGAGGGTGAGGTCGCCCGTCACGCGGTAGCCGTCGCCGGCCTTCTCGACCTTCTTCGAGGCGAAGGTGAGCTCGGGGTGCTTCGCCACGTCGAGGAAGTCGGCGGAGCGGAGGTGGGCGTCGCGGTCGGCGACCTGCGTGTCGATGGAGGCGGCGTCGATCGTCACCTTCACGGAGGAGCGGGTGAGGTCGGCCGGGTCGAGCTCGACCGCGCCGGCCCACTTCGCGAAGCGGCCGTGCACCTTCGAGATGACCATGTGGCGAACGTGGAAGTGGATGGCGGAGTGAGAAACGTCGATGTCCCAGGGGGTCGTCATGTGTGTCGTCCTTTCGAGACGCAACATGCTGCCGTTGCGCTCCCTGCGCAATCGTGCTCCACTCACTTCTCTGTTCCGAACAGGGAACAGTCGCAAACCCGCACGGACGTGGGAGGAAGCCGCCGTGGAGCTCGATCTGCTCGCCGTCTTCGAGGCCGTCGCCCGCACGAAGAGCTTCTCCGCCGCCGCGAAGGAGCTCGGGCTGCCGAAGTCCACGGTGAGCCGCGGGGTCGCGCGGCTCGAGCGCGACCTCGAGGCGCAGCTGCTCTTCCGGACCACGCGGCAGGTCTCGCTCACCGGCGCCGGCACCGCGCTGTACGACCGCACGACGCCGCTCCTGCGCCAGCTGCGCGACGCCGTGAAGGAGGTCCCCGAGCGCCGCGAGGAGGCGCCGAGCGGCGTGCTCCGCGTGACCGCGCCCGTCGACCTCGGCGTGCTGTTCCTCGCGGAGGCCATCACCCGCTACACCGCGCGCTACCCGGCGGTCACGGTGGACCTCACCCTCACCGGCCGGGTGGTCGACCTCGTGGCCGAGCGCTTCGACGTCGCGCTCCGCGCCGCGCCGAAGCTCTCCGACTCGACGCTCGTCGTGAAGAAGGTGGTCCCCATCGTCTTCGCCGCCTACGCCTCGCCGCTCTACCTCGCCCGGCGCGGCACGCCGCGCACCGAGGAGGACCTCGAGACGCACGACTGGGTCGTGTTCAAGGGCGGGCCTCAGCGGCTCAACGTGAAGGCGCTCCGCGACGCCGGCGCGCTCGCGCCCGCCCCCTCCCGGGCGCGGGTGCTCTGCGACGACGTGCTCTTCACCCGCGACGCGGTGCGGGCGGGCGCGGGCATCGGCATGCTGCCCGGGATCGTCGCCGACGGGGAGGTGCTCGCGGGCCGGCTCGTGCGCGTCTTGCCGAAGCTCGAGCGGCTGGTGGGCCAGCTCTACCTCGTCACGCCCGCGACGAAGTTCGTGCCGTCGAAGGTCTCGGCGTTCCGCGACCTCGTCGTCGAGATGCTGCGGACGCCCGGCGCGCTCGCGCAGCCGGCGTGACTCAGGGCGCGACGCGGGGCGCCGCGGCCTGCCACGCCCTCGCGAACCCGCCCGACAGCACGTAGCGCGGGAAGGTCCACCACTGCTCCACGAGGAACCGGGCGGCGAGGTCGCCCGGGCCGCGGAACGGGACCGGCGCGGTCGCCTCGACCGCGTGGCCGCGCTTCTGCGCCACGAGCGCGACCGCGACGAGCGCGAGCCCCGCCGGCGCGGGCCACGACCGCCCGGCGATCGCGGCGCCCGCGAGCGCGAGCGTGCCGAGCTCGAAGAGCGGCACCGTGATCGCGTGCACGAGGAGGTTCCGCCGGTCCCGGTGGCCGTCCGGGTAGAGCCGCCACTGCCAGGCCGCGAGGCCGCCTTCGCGCTCGTCCATCCCCCGGTCCTAGTCCGGCGGCGGCCGGCGCGCACGCGCCGCCCCGGAGCCCCGATCGTGTGGTAACCAGGGGTCCGTGCCGACCGTCCCCGCCTCCGCGCCCAGCGTCGGCTTCCTGCTCCCCGCCGGCGCGGGCGTGCCCGTCGGCGGGGTGAAGGTCGTGCTCGAGTACGCGAACGCGCTCGCCGCCCGCGGCTGGCGCGTCGTCGTCGCGATGCCGCACCTCGTGGCCCCCGCGAAGGTCGAGCGGCGCCGGAGGAGGCCGCTCTTCCGCGCGAAGACCGCGCTCTCGTTCGCGAACCGCCGGCTGCGCCGGGGGTGGGACCCGCGCGCCTGGTTCCCCGTGGACCCGCGCGTCGAGCTCGCGTTCGTGCGGACGCCGGAGGCCGCGGAGCTCCCGCGGGTGGACGCGTGGTTCGCCACCGCCTGGCAGACCGCGCCGTGGGTCGCCGCGCTGCCCGGCGCGCGCCTCTACCTCATCCAGCACCTCGAGACCTGGGCCGGCCCGGAGGCCGAGGTGATCGCGACCTGGAGGCTCCCCCTCCGGAAGGTCGTCATCGCCCGCTGGCTGAAGGAGTTCGCGGAGGCGCAGGGCGAGCGGGCCGAGGTCGTCGTGAACGGGCTCGACTTCGAGCGCTTCGGCCTCGACGTCGCACCCGAGGCCCGCGCGCCCGGCCGCGCGCTCATGCTGTTCCACACCTCCGACTGGAAGGGCACGCCCGACGGCATCGCCGCGCTCGAGCGCGCCCGGCGGGAGCAGCCGGACCTCGCCGCGACGCTCTTCGGCGTCTTCCCGCGCCCCGCCGACCTGCCCGCCTGGATCGCCTACGAGCGGCGGCCGGCCCCGGCGCGGCTGCGCGCGCTCTACAACGAGGCGGCGGTGTTCCTCGCGCCGAGCTGGACCGAGGGCTTCGGGCTCACGCCCGCCGAGGCGATGGCTTGCGGCGCGGCCGTGGTCGCGACCGACGCCGGCGGCTTCCGCGAGTTCGCGCACGACGGCGAGACCGCCCTCGTGGTGCCCGCGCGCGCGCCGGAGGCGCTCGGGGCCGCTCTGCTGCGCCTCGTGCGCGACCCCGCCCTGCGGGTCCGCCTCGCGCGGGCCGGCCACGCGCTCATCCAGGGCTTCACCTGGGCCCGCGCGACCGACCAGCTCGAGGCGATCCTGCGCGACGCGGTCGGCTTGCCCCCGGCGCCCTGAGGTGCCCCGGCACCGAAGCCGGGGGCCCGGGCGTCCTCGCCCCCGCCCGCCTGAACCTCCGCGGCGCCGGCTGGCTCCCACCCGCCGGGGAGCCCTCCCGGGCCTCCCGGAGGTACCGCCATGCAGAAGACCGTCCTCGCAGCCTCCCTCGCCATCGCCGGCGCCGGCGCCCTCGCGCTCGCCGTCGGCTGCAACCGCTCGGAGGCCGCGCCGGCCGTCGCCGCCGCGCCTGCCGCGGCGCCCGCCCACGCCGGCGGCGCCCCCGCGGCCGCGGGCAAGAAGCTCCTCTTCTTCCAGAACCCGAACGGCCAGCCCTGCCAGCTGCAGGAGGGCATCCTCGCCCAGATGCCGGACCTCGCCGCCCGCGCCGAGGTCGTCCGGGTGATGACGACCGAGCCCGCGCACATGCGGGTCTTCGAGGCCTACGGGATCCGCGCCCTCCCGACGCTCGTGGTCGTCGACGCGACCGGCCGGGAGCTCCGCCGGGGCACGCCGGGCGTGCAGTCCGACGCCGCGGTGCGCGCCCTCCTCGCCGACTAGGGCCGCGCCGTGGACCTCGGCCTCGGCACCGCCGCCCTCGCCTTCGGCGCCGGCCTCGCCAGCGTCGCGAGCCCCTGCGTGCTGCCGGTCCTGCCCATCGTGGTGGCCGGGCGCGCCGACGAGCATCGGGCGCGCCCCGCGCTCGTGGTGGCGGGCGTGGCTGCGAGCTTCGTGGCGATGGGGGTGGTGACCGCGCTCTTCGGCGGCGCGTTCGCGCGGCTGATGCCGAGCCTCGAGAAGGTCGTGGGCGTCGTGGTGCTCGGCTTCGGCGTGCTCATGCTCGCCGACGTGAACCTCTTCAAGCGGCTCACCTTCCTGCAGGGCATCCAGGCCGGCGGGCGGGGGCCGTGGTCCGGCTTCGCGCTCGGCGCGAGCCTCGGGCTCGTCTGGATCCCGTGCGTCGGCCCGGTGCTCTCGGGCGTGCTCGCGACCGTGGCCGCCTCCGGCGCGCTCCTCGCGGGCGTGCTGCTCCTGCTCGCCTACTCGGCGGGCTTCGCCGTGCCCATGCTCGCGGTGGGCTACGGCTCGCAGGCGCTGCGCACGCGGCTCCGCGCCGTGGCGGCGCACCCGGTCGCGGTGCGCGTCGCCTCCGGCGCGCTGCTCGTGGCCTTCGGGATCGTGATCCTGACGAAGGGGATGCTCTTCGTCGGGATGGTGTGAGCGGCACGAGTCGGCAGCCAGGACGCAGGGCGCTCGTCAGCGCCCCAGGTCCTTCGCGGACACCCCCGCGATGCCCCAGTTCTCCTTCGGCATCTCGTGGATCCAGACCCGGATCGCCTCCTTCGGCGCGCCCACCGCCTCCTGCAGCGCGGCGGTCACCTTCTCGATGACCGCCCGCTTCTGCTCGGTGGTGCGGCCCTCCAGCATGTAGATCTGCGCGAACGGCATCTCGTGGCTCTCCTCGGGTGCTCCGGGGTGACGTTTGCGGCGGGCGCGCTAGCGCGCGCCGGCCTTCGCGCGCTCGCGCGACATCGTGAGCGCCGTATCCTCGATCATGTCCTCCTGGCCGCCCACCATCTTGCGCTTCCCGAGCTCGACGAGGATGTCGCGCGACGGGATGCCGTACTTCTGGGCCGCCCGCTTCGCGAAGAGCAGGAACGAGCCGTAGACGCCGGCGTAGCCGAGCGTGAGCGCGTCCCGGTCCACCCGGATCGGGAAGTCCATGATGGGGACCACGAGGTCCTCGGCGACGTCCTGGATCTTCCAGAGATCGACGCCGGTCTCCACGCCGAGCCGGTCGCACACCGCGACGAGCACCTCCATCGGCGTGTTGCCCGCGCCGGCGCCCAGGCCCGCCGCGGCCGCGTCGATGCGGTTCGCGCCCGCCTCGATGGCCGCCACCGAGTTCGCGACGCCCATGGCGAGGTTGTGGTGGCCGTGGAAGCCGAGCTCGGTCTTCGGGTCGAGCGCCTCGCGCACCGCCCCGACGCGCGCCCGCACGTCGTCGGGCAGCAGGTGCCCCGCGGAGTCGGTCACGTAGATGCAGTTCGCCCCGTAGCCCTCCATGAGCTTCGCCTGCTTCACGAGGCCCTCGGGGGAGTTCATGTGGGCCATCATCAGGAAGCCCACGGTGTCCATGCCGAGCTTCCGGCCGAAGGTGATGTGCTGCTCGGAGACGTCGGCCTCGGTGCAGTGGGTGGCGACCCGCACCGTGTTCACCCCGAGCTCGCGGGCGCGCTTCAGGTGGTCGACCGTGCCGATGCCCGGCAGCAGCAGCGCAGAGACCTTCGCCCGCTTCATGAGCGGGATCACGGCAGAGAGGTACTCCTCGTCGGTGTGGGCCGGGAACCCGTAGTTGACCGAGCTGCCGCCCAGGCCGTCGCCGTGGGTGACCTCGATGAGCGGCATGCCCGCGCCGTCGAGCCCCTGCGCGATGGACCGCATCTGGTCGAGCGTCATCTGGTGGCGCTTCGGGTGCATGCCGTCCCGGAGCGTCATGTCGTGCAGCGTGACCTTCTTGCCCTTCAGCGCGCTCACGGCCGCACCTCCTTCCCGGCCGCGGTGGGCTCGAGCTTCAGCTTCCCGGCGAGGATCTGCTCGGCGAACATCTCGGCGGTGCGGGAGGCGGCCGCGGTCATGATGTCGAGGTTGCCGGCGTACTTCGGCAGGTAGTCGCCGAGCCCCTCGACCTCCATGAAGACCGTGACGCGGTTCCCGTCGAAGACCGGGCCGTTCACGAGCTTGTAGCCGGGGACGTACTTCCGGACCTCCTGGATCATCGCCTGGATGGAGGCCTCGATCTCGGCCTGCCTCGGCGCGGTCTCGGTGAGGCAGTGGATGGTGTCGCGCATGATGAGCGGCGGGTCGGCCGGGTTGATGACGATGATGGCCTTCCCCTTCTTCGCCCCGCCGACCTTCTCGACGCCGGCGGCGGTGGTGCGGGTGAACTCGTCGATGTTCTTGCGGGTGCCGGGGCCGACCGAGCGGCTCGAGACGGTGGCGACGATCTCGCCGTAGGCGACCGGCTGGACGCGGGAGATGGCGCGTACGATGGGGATGGTCGCCTGCCCGCCGCAGGTCACCATGTTCACGTTCATCTCGCGCTTGCCGAGGTGGTCGGCGAGGTTCACCGGCGGGATGCAGTAGGGCCCGATCGCCGCGGGGGTGAGGTCGATCATGAGCACGCCGAGCGCGTTCAGCTTGCGGGTGTTCTCGGCGTGGGCGTAGGCGCTGGTGGCGTCGAAGGCGATCTGCACGCCGTCCGCCTTCACGTGCGGCACGAGGCCGTCCACGCCCTCGGCGGTGGTCTTGATGCCCATCTGGCGCGCCCGCTTCAGGCCGTCGCTCGAGGGATCGATGCCGACCATCCACACGGGCTCGAGCACCGGGCTGCGCTGCACCTTCGCGAGGAGATCGGTCCCGATGTTGCCGGGGCCGATCAGCGCGCACCGCACCTTCTTCGTCATCTCCGTGCTCCTTCGACTGCGTCGCCCTCGGCGAGGAAGTCGCCGACCAGGCGGTTGAAGCGCGCGGCGTGCTCGATCTGCGTCCAGTGCCCGCAGCGCGCGAAGACGTGGAGCTGCGCCCGCGGGATCCACCGCGCGAGCGTCAGCGAGTTCTCGACCGGGATGACCTGGTCCTCGCGGCCGTGGACGACGAGCGTCTCCTGCGGCAGCGCGCGGATGTCCGCCTCGCGGCTCGCCATCGCGTCGACCCAGCGCTGCCGCGGCGCCGGGAACATCGCCGAGAACGACTCCTGGTAGCCCGGCTGGATGCTCGCCCGGTAGCGCAGCTCGGCGAGCTCGTCGTTCACGAGCCCGCGGTCGAAGGCGAAGAGGTCGAGGAGCCGCCGCATGTTCGCGATGGAAGGCTCGTAGCCCCACACCGCGTCGAGCCCGGGCGTGATGGCGAACGGCACGCCCACCGCGCCCATCAGCACGAGGCGCCGGATGCGTCCCGAGTGGCGGATCGCGAGCGCCAGCGCCAGCGCGCCGCCGAAGGAGTTGCCGACGAGGTCCACCCGCTCGAGCCGGAGCGCGTCGAGGAGGGCGATCACCTGCGCCGTCCAGCCCTCCATCGTGTGCCGCGCGCCCGCCGGCCGCTCGGTGTCCCCGAAGCCGGCGAGGTCGGGCGCGACCACCCTGCGGGCCTTCGCGAGCTCCGGGATGACGCCGCGCCAGTTGGCCCAGGCGCTGACGCCCGGGCCGGACCCGTGGAGGAGCACGAGCGGCAGGCCGGCCCCGCCTCCGGCCGCGCCGGCAGGGCCGCCGGCCGGGCCCTGGTCGTGGAAGACCGTCTGGTAGCCGCCGGTGGCGACCCGGCGCGGCGAGGGGGGCGCGCTCACGGGGCTCACGTGAACCGCATCGAGACGGTGCCGAGGTCCTGGAAGCGGACCGAGACCGCGTCCCCGGGCGCCACGGACACCGCCTCGGTGACGCCGCCGGTCATGATGAACGTGCCCGCCGGGATGTGCTGGCCGCGCGCGCCGAGGTGGTTCGCCATCATCGCGACTGCCGCCGCCGGGTGCCCGAGCACCGCGGCGCCCGCCGCCATGGCGACGATCCTGCCGTTCTTCTCCATCACGACGCCCAGCGTGCGGAGATCGAGCTCCTCCACGTCCCGCGAGCGCCCGCCGATCACGAAGCGGGAGGCCGAGGTGTTGTCGGCGATGACGCTCTTGAGGTCGAACTTGAAGTCCCGGTAGCGGCTGTCGATGACCTCGACCGCGGGCAGCACGAAGTCGATGGCCGCCATCACGGCGCCGACGTGGCAGCCCGGGCCGGCGAGCGGCGCCTTCGTCACGACGCAGATCTCCGCCTCCACCTTGGGGTGGATGAGCTTCCGCGTGTCGATCTCCCCGCCCTCCGGGCAGGACATGTAGTCGGAGACGAAGCCGAACACGGGCGTGTCGACGCCCATCTGCTTCATCTTCGCGTGCGAGGTGAGGCCGGCCTTGAGGCCGACGGTGCGGTTGCCGCGGGCCTCCTTCCTGCGCCGGAGCTCGTCCTGCACGTCGTAGGCGTCCGACCAGGAGAGGTCGGGGTGGTCGTCGGTGATCTTGAGGATGTCGCGCGCGTCGAGCTCGGCGCGCTCCACGTGCTCGGCGAGGGCTTCGAGGGTCTTCCGGTCGAGGGCCATGGTCGCGGGTCTCCTAGACGAACCGGACGGACGTGCCGCCGAGCCCGCCCACCGCGGCGTGGAGCGAGTCGCCGGCCTTCACCGGGACGAGGGGGGACTGCGAGCCGGAGAGGATCACGTCGCCGGCCTTGAGCCCGATGCCGAGCCGTCCGAGCGTGTTCGCGAGCCAGGCCACCGCGTTCACGGGGGAGCCCTGCACCGCGGCGCCGCAGCTCGTCGAGACGAGCTCGCCGTTCTTCTCGAGCACCATGCCGGCGAGGGCGAGGTCGAGGCTGCGGGGGCTCCGCCGCGTGCCGCCGAGGGTGAGCACGCCGCAGGAGGCGTTGTCGGCGACCGTGTCCTGGATCTTGATCTTCCAGTCCTGGATGCGCGAGTCGACGATCTCGAAGCAGGGCATCACGCAGTCGGTCGCGCGGAGCACGTCCGCGGCGGTGACGCCGGGGCCGGTGAGGTCCCGGCCCATGATGAAGGCGACCTCCGACTCCGCCCGGGGCGCGATCATCTTCTTCGTGTCGACGGGCTCGCCCTCGTTGAACACCATGCCGGAGAGGAGGTGCCCGAAGTCGGGCTGGTTCACCTTCAGCATGTCCATCACGACCTGGCTCGTGACGCCGATCTTCTTGCCGACGACCTTCTCGCCCTTCTCGAGGCGGCGGTCGATCATGCGGAGCTGGATCCGGTAGGCGTCCTCGATGGTGAGGCCGCTCTCGCGGTCGGTGAGGGGCGGGACGGCCTTGCAGGCGACGAGCGCGTCGTAGAGCTCGTCGCCGTACTGCCTGATCTTCTCGGGGGTCATCGCTCTTCTCTGGGTACCGCGGGTTACAGCTTGACCATGACGTTGCGGAGCTCGGTGTAGAACTCGAGCGAGTGGACGCCGCCCTCGCGGCCGATGCCGGAGGCCTTCGCGCCGCCGAACGCGGTGCGGAGGTCGC
Source organism: Anaeromyxobacter sp. (assembly GCA_046351695.1). Classification (GTDB taxonomy): domain Bacteria; phylum Myxococcota; class Myxococcia; order Myxococcales; family Anaeromyxobacteraceae; genus Anaeromyxobacter. Next base: position 16,156 of record JAXLYA010000020.1, read on the forward strand.
GCAGGAACCAGCTGTTGATCCAGCAGAGCCCCACCTCGACGGCGGCCGCCATGCGGTGGGCGGTGCCGAGGTTCTGCGTCCAGATGGTGGTGGCGAGGCCATAGTCGGTGGCGTTCGCGAGCGCGATCGCCTCCTCCTCGGTGTCGAACGGGGCGAGGTGGCAGCAGGGGCCGAAGATCTCCTCGCGGACGATCGCCGAGCTCTCCGGGAGCCCGGTCCAGATGGTGGGCTGGACCCAGTGGCCCTCCGCGAGCGCGCCCTCCATCCGCGGCGAGCCACCGCCCGTCACGACCTTCGCGCCCTCGGCCTTCGCCTTCTCGTAGTACCGCAGGACCTTCTGCTTGTGCTCAGCGCTGATGAGCGGCCCGAGCCCGACGCCGGGCAGGTCCGGCGGGCCGACCTTGAGCGCCTCCGCCTTCTCCTTCAGGGCCGCGACGAACTTCTCGAAGATGGGCCGCTGCACGTAGACGCGCTCGGTGCCGAGGCAGACCTGGCCGCAGTTCTCGAAGGCGCTGCGGGTGATGCCGGCGACCGCCTTGTCGAAGTCGGCGTCGGCGAAGACGAAGCCGGCGTTCTTGCCGCCGAGCTCGAAGCTGACCGGGCGCACGCCCTTCGCGGCGGCGGCCATGATGGCCTCGCCGGTGCGGGTCTCGCCGGTGAAGGTGATGGCGTTCACGCCGGGGTGGCGGGTGAGGTACTCGCCCGCGGAGCCCGGGCCGAACCCGTGGACCACGTTGTAGACGCCCTTCGGGACGCCCACCTTGTTCATGACCTCGCCGAGGAGCGCGGCGGTGGAGGGCGTCTCCTCCGACGGCTTCACCACGACCGTGTTGCCGCACGCGAGCGCGGGGCCGACCTTCCAGGTCATGAGGAGCAGCGGCAGGTTCCACGGGCAGACCACGGCGACGACGCCCACCGGCGACCGCACCGCGTAGGAGATCGCCTTCCCGCCGTCCGGCGTCGCCATCTCGAAGCTCTCGGTCGGGACGTTCTTCACCACGTCCGCGAAGACCTTGAAGTTTGCGGCGCCGCGCGGGATGTCGATGTGCGAGGCGAGCGAGCGGGGCTTGCCGGTGTCGGCGACCTCCGCCGCGAGGAACTCCTCGGAGCGGCGGTTGATCTCGTCGGCCACCGCGTGCAGGAGCTCGGTGCGCTGGGCGACGGTGAGCTTCCCCCACGGGCCCTTCAGCGCGGCCCGGGCCGCCTTCACGGCGCGGTCCACCTCCGCCTGGCCGGCCTCGTGCACCTGGCCGATCACGCGGTTGTCGATCGGCGCGCGCTTCTCGAACGTCTTCGAGGTCGCGACGTACTCGCCGTCGATGAAGTTCAGGATGTCCTTCGTGTTCGTCGTCACGGCTCTCTCGGTCGAACCCGTCGACGGGTTCGAGACAGCGGGTTCAGATCAGGTTCAGCGCGGCGAGCCCCGCCCTCGCGCAGGCCTCGTCCTGCGCGGCGGAGCCGCCGGAGACGCCGATGCCGCCGATGCGCTCGCCGGCCTCGACGACGGGGAGCCCGCCGCCGAAGACGACCAGGCGCGGGCGGTGGGGCATGCCGACCTCGAGCGCGGCGTCGCCGCGCAACAGGCCCATGAACTCGGCGGTGGGCACCCCGAAGGACGCGGCCGTGTAGGCCTTGTCGATCGCGATGTCCACCGAGTGGAGGAACGCGCCGGGCATGCGCAGGAAGCCGGCGAGCACGCCGGACGCGTCGGTCACCGCGACGTTGACGCGGATCCCGAGCGCCTCGGCGTGCGCGACGGCGGCCGCGCAGGCGGCCGAGGCCGCCTGCGCGGTGATGTGGCGTGCCGGCGCCGATGTGGCGGGCTTCGCCATCGCCGGCGGCTACGTCACCACCGAGAGAAACCGGTCGTTGAGCTTGCGGTCGTGGTAGAAGATCGCCTTCCCCACCGTGTCCCAGGTCCAGGTGATCGGCTTCATGTCCGGGTACCACTGGTACCCGCCGCAGAAGGTCTCCATCCGGTTGCCCGAGGGGTCGAAGAAGTAGATCGTCGTGCCGCGCGTGATGCCGTGCCGCGTCGGCCCGATGTCGATCGAGACCGAGTGCATCGACATGATGTCCGCCGCGCGGAGCACCTGCTCCCAGGTGTCGAGCAGGAAGGCCACGTGGTGGAGCTTGCCCGGATCCTTGTGGCGGACCATGGCGAGGTCGTGGGCCTTCGCCGAGCAGGTGAG
>JAXLYA010000021.1:0-16964 GCA_046351695.1 Anaeromyxobacter sp.
ACATCTCCTTCACGATCGGGTAGAGCTCGAGCTCGGAGCTCGTCGCGGTCGTCGTTTGCGAGCGCGTCAGCGTGTGGAAGTCGGCGTAGCGGAGCTTCAGCGTCACCGTCCGCGCCTTCACGTGCCGCTTGCGGGCCCGCCAGCAGGTCCGCTCGGTGAGGCCGCACAGCACCGCCTCGATGGACGCGGGATCGCTCACGTCCTCGGCGAAGGTCCGCTCGTTCGAGATGCTGCCGACGGTCTCGCCCTCCGGGTCGTGCTCCGAGAACGCCGGGCGCTCGCGGCCGAGCTCGCTCGAGCCGAGGCCCCGCACGCCGCGCGAGATCGACGCCGCCCATGCGCCGAAGATCTTGCGGAGCTCCTCGACCGGCGCCTGGGCGACCTCGCCGAGCGTCCGGAAGCCCGCGGCGACGAGCTTCGCCTCGCCGACGGGGCCGATGCCCGGGAAGGCCCGCACCGGGAGCGGCGCGAGCACGGCCGCCTCGACGCCGGCGGGCACGAGCATCACCCCGCGCGGCTTCGCGAGCGCGGAGGCGACCTTCGCGACCACCTTGCTCGTCGCGATGCCGGCGCTCGACGGCAGGCCGAGCTCGTCCCAGACCGCCGCCTGCAGCCCCAGCACGGCGGCCTCGATGGCGCGGTCGTCGGCGTCGCCGCCCTCGGGCGCGGCCTCCGCGCGCGCCGCCGCCGGAGCCGCGCCGCCGTAGAGCCGCTCGCAGCCGGAGAGGTCGAGGTACATCTCGTCGATGCTCGCGACGAGGACGACCGGCGAGAACCTCCGCGCGAGGTCGCGCACGCGCTCGGCGTAGGTGCCGTAGACGTCGTGGCGCACCGGCAGGTAGACGGCGTCGGGCGCGAGCTTCCCGGCCTCGACGAGCGACATGCCGGACTTCACGCCGAGGCGCCGCACCTCGTAGCTGCACGCGGTGACGACGCCGCGGCTCCCGGGCTTCCCGCCGACCACGACCGGCTTCCCCTCCAGCGTGGGGTCGAGGAGCCGCTCCACCGAGACGAAGAAGGTGTCGAGGTCGAGGCAGCAGATCCTCGGCGCCGACAGCGGCTGCGCGCGCGCGAGGTCCATGGCCAGGCCCATGGGCCCGACGATACCTGATCATCCGTTCAGTCGCAAGGACCCGGCGAGGAGCGCGCCCGGCCTCAGCGTTTCCGCGAGACCGGTCGGCGCGTCACCGCGGCGCGCGCCTCGGCCCAGTCGGCCTCCGTGAGCATGGCGTCGAGCCGGGCCGACGCGTCGTGGAGCGACACCCTTCTAGCATCCAGGTCCGACCACAGCTCCCCCACCTCGGCGAGGCGCGCGGCCATCGTGCGGAGCGTGAACGTGCGCGGACCGGCGGCGCCCGCCTCGACCTCTGTCCAGGTGCAGGGCGCCGAAACCGGCGCGCCCGGCCGCGCGCGGACGGCGTACACGGCCGCGAACGTCGCGCCCGGCACGTTCCGCCCCGTGTCCACGAAGATGCGGCCCCCGCGGTCGGCCTTGATGAACTCCTGCGTGAGGAGCTCCGGGTGGCGCTTCACGAGCACCCGGCCCGCGCCGAGCCCGAGCCGCCAGGAGCGCTCGGGGTCGGCGGGGCCCGCTTCCGCCGCGAGCGGAACGACGACGTGGAAGCCCTTCGAGCCCGAGGTCTTCACGAACGACGGCAGCCCGAGCGCGTCGAGGAGCGCCCGCACCGCGAGCGCCGCCGCGCGGAGCGTCTCGGGGTCGTCGCTCGACGGGTCGAGGTCGAACACGCACAGGTCGGGCCGGTCGAGCGCCGGCACCCGCGAGACCCAGACGTGCGGCGTGACCGAGTTCTGGTTCGCGAGCCACACGAGCGTCCGCGCGTCGTTCGCGAGCGGGTAGTGCACCGTCCCGCCCACCGCCTCGTCGCGGCGCTCGACCTCGACGCGCTCGAGCCACGCCGGGAAGCCCTTCGAGACGTCCTTCTGGATGAAGCCCTTCTTGTCGATGCCGGCGGGGAACCGCTCCATCGTCACCGGCCGCCCGCGGACGTGCGGCAGCATCGCCGGCGCGACGGCCTCGTAGTACGCGCAGAGCTCGCCCTTCGTGACGCCCGCGTCCGGGAAGAGGACCTTCTCTGGATGGGTGACGGTGACCACCTCCTGCAGCATGCGCCGGCCCGCGAACGGTTGCGCGGCACGGATGGGGCCGTGGTAAATCCTCCCCCCATGTCTTCCGCGATCCGGATCGTCGATGCGCTGCAGGGCCGCATCCCCGTCGGCACCGAGGTGACGGTGCAGGGCTGGGTGCGGACGCGGCGCGACTCCAAGGCCGGCGTCTCCTTCATCCACGTCTCCGACGGCTCGTGCTTCCAGCCGCTGCAGGTCGTGGCCGGCACCGACCTCGCGAACTACGAGTCGGAGATCAAGAAGCTCACCACAGGCTGCTCCCTCAGCGCGAAGGGCAAGCTCGTCGCCTCGCAGGGCAAGGGCCAGGCGGTCGAGCTCGTGCCCACCGAGCTCACGGTGGTCGGCTGGATCGACGACCCCGAGACGTACCCGATGCAGCCGAAGCAGCACTCGATGGAGTACCTGCGGGAGGTCGCGCACCTGCGCCCGCGCACGAACCTCACCGGCGCCATCGCCCGCGTGCGCAACACCCTCGCCTTCGCCACGCACCGCTTCTTCCAGGAGCGCGGCTTCCAGTGGGTGCACACGCCCATCATCACCGGCTCCGACGCCGAGGGCGCCGGCGCGATGTTCCGCGTCTCGACGCTCGACCTCGCGAACCTGCCCCGCACGCCGGACGGCAAGGTCGACTTCCACAAGGACTTCTTCGCGAAGGAGACGCACCTCACCGTCTCCGGCCAGCTCAACGTCGAGACCTACTGCCTCGCGCTCTCGCGCGTGTACACGTTCGGCCCGACCTTCCGCGCCGAGAACTCGAACACCCGCCGGCACCTCGCCGAGTTCTGGATGATCGAGCCGGAGCTCGCGTTCGCCGACCTCTCGCAGGACATCGACCTCGCCGAGGCGTTCCTGAAGTCGATCTTCACGGCCGTGCTCGCCGAGCGCGCCGACGACATGGCGTTCTTCGCCGAGCGCGTCGACAAGGAGTGCATCGCGCGCGTCGAGAAGTTCGTGAAGTCGTCCTTCGAGCGGATGGACTACACGGAGGCCGTCGAGAAGCTCGTCGCCTCGAGGAAGAAGTTCGAGTTCCCGGTCTCCTGGGGCATGGACCTCCAGTCCGAGCACGAGCGCTGGCTCACCGAGGAGCTCGTCGGCAAGCCCGTCGTCGTCATGAACTACCCGAAGGACATCAAGGCGTTCTACATGCGCCAGAACGACGACGGGAAGACCGTCGCCGCGATGGACGTGCTCGCGCCCGGCATCGGCGAGATCATCGGCGGCTCGCAGCGCGAGGAGCGGCTCGACCGCCTCGACCAGCGCATCGCCGAGATGAAGCTCGATCCGAAGGACTACTGGTGGTACCGCGACCTGCGCCGCTACGGCACGGTCCCGCACGCCGGCTTCGGCCTCGGCTTCGAGCGCGCCATCCAGTACCTGACCGGCATCGACAACATCCGCGACGTGATCCCGTTCCCGCGCGCGCCCGGGCAGGCGGAGTTCTGAAGGCCGGTCGCGCCACCGGGCGCGACCGCCTCACGGCATCGGGATGTAGCCCTCGGGCGGCGACGCGAGCCGGGTCAGCACGTACTTCGCCGTCAAGGTCCCCGTCTGCCCGCCGCAGCTCTGGGTCCAGTCGAGCGTGAGCTCGAGATCGTCCGGGCCGGCGAGCTGCCCCGTTCCGCCCGTCACCACCTCGTACCAGGGCACGCAGTGGCCCGGCGGGCCGGGCGGATAGGTCGCCGGATACTCGTGGCGGTCCACGACGAGCGAACCGTCGTCGGCCACGGACGCGGACGGCCCGCGGGTGATCCGGAGCTTCTTCCCCTCGACCGTCAGCTCGAGGTACCAGTCCGGCGACCAGCCGATGAGCGCGCCATCGGCCGAGTAGAAGTACTTCGTCCCCACCCAGGCGCCGGCGTAGCCCGCCTCGGAGGCGCGCCGCTCGATGGAGAGGACGTCCGCGAGCTTGCCTCCGAACACGGACACCATGTCCGGGCGGAGCCGGAGGCGGACGTCGACCCGCAGCGCCTCGACCTCGAAGGCCTCCGGGAGCGACGTCGGCACGTACGCCTCGCCGCCGTCCGCGAGGAGGTACCAGCGGCCGCCCTCGAGGTCGCTGTACTTCACGGTGGCCGCGGTCTGGATGAGCTCGTCGGAGTCACATGCGGCGAGCAGTGCGACGGCGGCGAGCACCACGAACGAGCGGCGGTCCATCGCGTTCCCCTCCACGGGCACATGAATGGGAACGCGATCGCAGCCGTGCGCGCAAGGGCCGGCTCGTTGCCTACGGCCGATTGCCGCACCGGTCGGAGGCGTGCTCGCCGCTCATGACCTCACTCCATCGACAGCGCCGCCTCGAGCGCGGGGTCCTTTCCGGCGCGCCACTCCTCGAAGCTGGGCTCCACCCGGATCGCGGGCTCGAGGGAGGGCACGTCGAGGTCGACGAAGGGGACGACGCCCGGCGGGAGGGGCGCCGTCGAGTAGGCGTGGAGCCCGTTCGCGTAGTGCGCCGCGAGCCCGGAGTGCGGGAGGATCACGTTTCCGCCCTCGGCGTGGTAGTCGAGGCGGTCGCCCACGGGCTCGCCCACGAGGCGGGCCCCCGCGAGCCGCAGCTGCGCCGCGTGAAACAGCCCCGCCGAGAAGGTCGCGCGGCCCGTGATCACGACGAGCCGCGCGGCGCCGGCGCGGGTGGCCAGCAGGTCGAAGAAGCCCCGCGCCACCCCGAGGTCGCCGCCGGTGTTGTAGCGCAGGTCGACCACCACCCGCTCGACCTCGGGGCCGAGCGCGTCGAGGACGCGCGCCCCGAAGGCCTCGAGCGGCTCGCCGCCGGGCTGGTCTCCTGCGCGGTCGTAGCGCACGTAGAGCACGCGCCCGGCGCGGAGGGGCTCGAGGAGGTAGCGCGTGTCCGGCGCCCGCACGGCGAGCGGCGGGCGAGCCGGGTCGACGAGTGCGCTCACCCAGCCCTCGCGCGGGCCGAGATCCCACCACGCCTCGAGCGGCTGCTTCGACCGGACGAGCGGCTCGGGCTCCAGCACGACCTCGGCGCGCCCGCCGCCGGGGAGCTCGAGCCCGAAGGCGACCGGGCCCGCCGCGGGGAGCACGCCCACGCCGTGCAGGGTCTCGGGGCTCGTCATCGTGTACGCCGCGAGGTAGCGCCGCCACCCCTCGTTGCCCGCGTAGAGCCGGGCGACCGCCCGCTCCACCTCCGCGACGGGCTTCCCGCCGATCGCCAGCACCCGCGCCCCCGCGAGCCGCGCCAGCGCCGGCCGGGCCGCGACGACGTACCAGCCGTCGCGGAAGGACCAGAGCCTCACCGGCAGGCGCCGCACCTCCGTGCGGTTGCGCACGAGGTACAGCCGGGTGTGGGCGTTCCCGGCGAGCGCCACCGCGCTCGCGATCGCGGCCACCACCTGGGCATCGTCGAGGCGCGGGAGCCCGCGGCGCACCTCCCTCGACGCCGCGCGGAAGGCGGCGCGCGCCTCGGCCGAGAAGCTGCGGTCGTAGCGGAGGAACCGCTGCTCGAGGGCGTCGAGGTCCTCCTCCCAGGCGCGGACCCGGGACGGCGCATGGCTCACCGCCGGCAACCGCCTCAGGAGCACCGGTGCGGCCTCCGCGCCGCGCCAGGTCCCCTCGAGCACGGCACCTGAGCGCACGAGGGCGAGGTTGGCCGGGCTCCCGTCGGCCTCCACGTCGAGCTCGACCCGCTCGCCCGCGGCGCGCCGCACCTCGAGGTGCGACGGCGCGCCGAGCCCGGAGAGCGTCGCGGTGAGCGCACCGCCCGGCCCGGCCTGGACGCTCAGCGTCACGACGACCGGGCGCCGCGGGAACCCGAGCTCGCCCTCCCACTCGCCCTTCCACCCGGCCGGAATGGCGCCGAGGCCCGCGGCGCAGGCGATGGCGAGGAGGGTGGTCGGCATGCCGAGAGGAGGAGCGGGGCGGTCGTGCGTGACTGACGAACGAGCGGTGGCGTCCGGCCATCGTCGTGACCTCGCGTCGAAGAGGACGCCGCCGGACGGCAGCGCGGTGCCCTCCGCCATGACCGTCAGGTGCGCAGCGCGCCCGTGGCCACACGTCGATCCGGGCCGCCGGGCCGGCCCACCCCGAGGTCGGTGCGCCGTGGGCGGAGCTCTCGGCGCGCCGCGCCGCGAACATGCGCGGGCGCTGCTCGGGTGATGCAGGCGGCGGGACGTCGCGGCGACCCAAGGTCTGCGACACCTCGTCGCATCCGTTCGGGGCCGGCTCCGCCTCTAGACTCCCTGCCACATGCCGCGTCGCATACCGCTGAAACACGTGCTGGAACGTCCATCTGGCTCGACGATCATACTACGCCGCGGCGTCGTCCCGTACGAGGCCGCCGAAGCGCCCGAGCTTCACTACACGTGCGGTCGCTGCGATCGCGTGCTCGCGACCGCCGAGGCGAGGCCCCGCGTCGCGGGGCTGCTGTTCGTCTGCCCCCGTTGCGGCGCGACCAACGCGTTCGAGGAGGCGAGGCCCGCCGAGGTCCAGCTGCCGGGCGACCCACCCTCGTGGTCGCAGGCGCTCGCGATCGGCCACCCGTCGATCGACGCGCAGCACCGGCAGATCTTCGCCCGGGTCGAGGCGCTTCACCGCGCGATGTCCGCGGGTGAGCGGCGGGACCTGGCCGGCCTCGTGGACTTCCTCGGCGCCTACGTCATCGACCACTTCACGGACGAGGAGCACCTGATGCGGGGCCGGGGCTACCCCGGCCTCGCCGGCCACGTCGGGCAGCACTCCAGGTTCATCCGCGACTTCACCGCGCTGAGGGACGACCTCCTCGCCCGCGGCGCGAGCGACCACCTGGTCCGCAAGACGAGGGCCTGGCTCGTCGAGTGGCTCCGGTGGCACATCATGGGCGCGGACGCGGCGCTGGGCGTCTTCCTGCGCACGGGCCTCCGAGCGGCTCAGGACCGCCCCTGACCGCGTGCGGTCTCGAACAGGCGGATCGCATCGCGGCGGGTGCGCAGGCCGAGCTTCGCCACGGCGCGGCGGAGGTGCGCCGCGATGGTCGTCTTCGAGAGCCCGAGCGCGTAGGCGACCTCCTTGTTGCCGTGGCCCTGCGCGACGTAGGCGAGGACGTCCCGCTCGCGGGCCGAGAGCGCGCGCGGGTCGCGCACGCCGGTCGGGTTCCGGCGGGCCAGGATCACGCGCCGCCCGTCGGACTCGACGTGATCGACGAGGGACCAGCGGCCGTCCACGAGGCCGCGCCAGAGCGCGATCGCCGCGTCGGGCTCCTCGCGCCTCAGGCGGCCCCGGGCGTGCTCCGCGCGGATCACGGCGGCGGCGAGCCCCTCGCGCGCCGCGCGAGCGCGGGCCTTCCCCACGGCGTGCTGCACGTGGCCGGACGGGTCGAGCACCGCCTCCACGGCGGGGTTCACGGAGGCGCGCAGGCGGCGGGCAGCGGCGAGGTGGGCGGAGACGAGGCGGAGCCGGTGCTGCGCCCGCGGCGAGAGCCGGACGCGCGAAGTCGCCGGCAGCGCGACGAGCACGCCATGACCGGCCGGATCGAGGCCCAGGATCGCGACCATGTCGGCCACGCCGAGGCCCGAGAAGAGCTGGACCGGCTGCTCGTCCACCGTGGCGCCGGTCCGCCGCAGCCGGGCGAGCATCGTGTCGACGGGCGGCACCGGCTCGAACCAGGTGCGCACCAGCGGGAAGGGCGAGTTCATCCAGAACGCGCGCAGCTCCGTCGCGGGGGGCATCAGGACTCCCGGCGTCGCGGCGATCTCGAGGCGCGTCATGCGGCGGCCCTGGATGCGGAAGCTCGCCGAGAAGACGCCGCCACCCCGCTCGAGCGGCTCGAACTCGGAGACGATCCGGCGGAGCCACGCGGCCTCGTCCACCTCCGCCGAGTACGCGGCCTCGAGCACGCGGAGGGAGTCGAAGGGGGCGGGCATCGGCGCATCCTATACGGGACGCCGGCGCGCATCGGTGCCCATCCGGCGGGGGACCGCCGCGGCAGCACCACCTCCCGGGGTCGCCCCAAAACTCTAGTCGATCTACTCATTCGCTCGCAGTACACTTGACGCCGCATGCCCGCCCGGAAGGATCCGCTGCTGGAGGCGTTCGGGACCCGTCTCGGCCTCGTCCGGAGGTCCGCCGGCTTCACCCAGGCCCAGCTCGGGTCGGCCCTGGGGATCTCGACTGCCTACGTGTCGATCCTCGAGCGCGGCCACCGGAACCCGCCGATCACGCTCGTCCTCGGCATCGCCCGGGCGCTGGCCGTGCCTGCGACGTCGCTCGTGGAGTAGCAGGCGCTCGTGCGGTCGCCACCTCCCTCCCGCGTCACCTCGAAGGCCGCGACCGTTGCCGCCGGCTCCGGTACATTCCCCGACCACACGAGGCCTGGCCCGAGATGAGCGACCACACGAGACCCGGCGAGGCCGCATCCGCCGCCGCGCGGGCGGCAGCGCGCAAGGCGATCCTCGAGGCCATCGAGGAACGAAAGGCGGCGAACGAGCGCTGCGTCCTCGCGCTCTCGCCGGAGCTCGCGCGCTTCCTCTTCGGCTACGACCCCGAGCCCGGCGCACAGTTCGTCGGCGTCCCGATGGTGATCGAGCCATTCCTGGCCCCCCTCGGCTGGCAGCTGCGGCGGGTCTGATCGAAGCCGAAGTCTCCCGACCTCGCCGCCGCCCGCGCGCAGCTCGCCCGACCCGTGCGCGAGGCCGAGCGGCGGTCACGATTCGCGAGCGGATTCTCGGCGGAACCGCGCCGGAACCGGCCAGGCATCCGACCACGGCGCCGGGAGGCATGTAGCTCACCTGGATACCTATACACGCGCAGCAAAGCATGTAGACTACTCGCCGGCCGTGCGCTCGCCCCTTCGGTTACTGAAGGTGAATCGCCTGGAGAGCCTCCTCAGGGCCTCGCGCGCTCGAGATCTTCGCGCAGAGGTCGAAGCGATCGAGAGGCGCGCGGGCGATGGCGACCCGCCGAGCACCGCGCCACGGCCTCCGGCCCGCGAGGATGAAGCGGAGCTCCGGTTCCACCTGCTCGTGCATGCGTTCCGGGCCAGCGAACGTCAGGCGATCCGGGATGCCCTCGAGCGGCACGGCCCTCGCCCCAGAGTCCTGCGAGTGTCTCCGTCCCTCGCGAGGAGGTTGTTCGACCGAGTCGGACCGAACCTCGCCTTCGAGGGCGTTCCGGTCTACGTCGACCCCTCCCTGCCCGAGTCGGAGTTCAGGATTCACTGAGCTCGCCCGCCCGGCGTGGGTTGGGTTGCACGTGGGGTGTAGGGCGTCGCTGGAAAAGAAAAGGCCCCGGCGAACCGGGGCCTTAGATGGAGCGGGAAAAGGGATTTGAAGCTTGCCTGACAGTGAACGCTAACCTGGCGACGGTCCACGCCTTTCCGTCGATTCTCGCTGGCGCTCAAGCATTCCCGCTTCGTTCGACGCTCTCCGCCGCTCCCCGCGTTTCCCCGCCGGTGCCCCGGCTTCCGGGAGACATACGGGAGACGGAGCGCCGTACCCCGCCGGTGCGGATGGCCTATCTCGTCCGCGGCTACAGGACGGGTGCGGCGACGGCGTGAGGAGAGCCGAGCACGAAGTTCGCGCGCTCCGAGCGCAGCATCTCGAACGGCGACATGACCTTTACTCCCAGTGGGATGCAGACGTTGGGGATCTTGACCCTCTTGGCGGTCGCCGCCGCGACCTCATGCGTAACGACGATGTGACCGTGAGCGAGTGCATGCGCGATCAGGTAGTAGTCCGCATCCTGAAGGAACGTGCTTACTGCGGCCTGCTCGTAGTTCTGGCTTGAGGCCCAGGTGCTGACTGCGGCCAGGGCCGGCAGGATCTTGGCGTCGGGTCTGAGAAAGAACCCCAGGCCGCGCTCGGCGGCCCACGCTGCCAGGTTGTCAGTGCCCGCCGCGAGTTCGTCGCCCACCTTCTCGATGCTGTGGACGACGCCTGCCGCGTTGGCTGCGACAAGCCAGTCCCAGAACGCCGGACAGAAGTCGAGCCCGTAGTAGCGATTCTTGGCCTCGATGAAGATGTTCGCGTCGAGCAGATACGGCATCAAGTCACTCCCAAGGAGTGACCGAGCTGGTTGAACGCTTCATCGATCCGCCCTTGAGTGCGGCGCTCACGGTTCGTAATCCAGCCATGGGTGGCGGTGAACTGGGCTCGCACCCCGAGGGTCCCGTGAACTCCGCGACCAATCGGATGTCGCCTCCTCGCACTCATTGGTCGTCACCTTCGAGCAAGCTTCGTACGTCCGATCCGAGAACTCTCAAAGATCGGTCAGTACAGCCAATCCCTGATCTCTAGGTGAACGTCGTGGAATTTTCGACTGTCTGATCGGTCTGACCGATATTGAAGTCGACCTCCCAGTTGATAACCCAGATGTCGGCATGGTCGAGGGTGCAGGTCTCCTCCAATTGCTGCTGGCCGCGCGCCATGCGGAAGGAAGCCCGCAGGCCGAGGCGAGCATGAGTACCGCGATCACCCACGTCGCCAGACGAGCGCCGTTCGCCGCCCGGGCCCTCGACCTGGCCAGGAACAGGGCAGACCAGAGCTTGATTCCGTGCGAGGCGAGGTCGGCTCCGTGGGCTGGTAAGGGCTCGTTCATGAGTGCTGCCTCCGTTCCGCCAGTGCACTTCGCTCAGCCTCGCCGCCGAACCTCACGTGGCGCGTGCCGCAGCCGACACGCGCCTCGTGACCTCTTGCGCCAGGTCCGGACGCGCCTCCCGAAGGACGCTAGCCAACTTGCTCCAGTCGACGTAGAGCCGCTCGCTCTCCGCCAGCGCGGCACGTGCCAACTCCTCCACCTTCTCCCACCGCTGATGGCGACCGAGAAGAGCGAGCACCTCTGGGAGGCGATAGAGCCCAAAGCGCAGGTCTTCCCTCTGCGTCTGGCCCAGAATCGCCCGGATCGAGCCGGTCAGCGCGCGTTCAACGTCGTCGTTCCATTCGTCAGCGAGCACATGCATCGCGATTTCGAACACCTGATGGTGCAGGTGGGGCGGGCTGTCCTCCCTGGGGATGACTGGGCAGTACGGAAGGAGCCTCCGAGCCCGTTCCATGTCCACCTTGACGGCCGATGCGATGTGGAACGCGATGGTCGCCCTGGGCGGCGGAGGCCCCTCGGTGAGCATCTTGAGCAACCGAAGCCTGAAAGGCTCCCGGTCGAAGTCGGGCTGATCCTCGTTCGCATACTCAGCCAGCCAGATCGCGAACCAAGTGATCGCCTCGAGGCCTTTCCCAGCTCCGCTCTCGGCACGAACACATCCAGAGCTTCGGAGGCTTCCTCCGAGGTCAGGTCATGCAACTCGATAAAGACTTGCGCCAGGCGATTGAGCACAGACGGACGGTCGTGATTCTCGCGAAGCATGGTTAACGCGAGGTACTCTTGATCCCGGCGCGCACGGCAGCCGGGTAGGCGTAGTCTTCTGCTGCGTCTCGCGACCGTCTGCGCACGGCGAGCTCGATCAGAGGCACGACGGCTTGGCACCTTACGGCCTCCGACTCGTCCCGCCAGTGGTTCTAGCTGCGCAAGGATTTCCGGAACCGCTCCCAGCTCGGCTCGCAACACGAAAGCTTGCAGCAGCCAACAGACAGAGCCGCACGGTGACGATTCCATCGTCGACGCCCACATCGGACGTTGCGGATCCGGGTCCGGATCGAACGCGCAACTCCTGCCGCCCATCGGCCGAGCTCGGTATCCTCCGACTTGGTCAGCTCCGTTACACGACGAATGAACTCGACGCGCGTGTGCCGATCCGAGAGCCACGCTAACCCGGCCCTCTGGTCGGCAAGCCGCCGCACGAGAAGGACGGCCCGATCGTCCTTCGCCGCGATTCTGGCCTGAATCCACGAGTTGAGAAGCTCCGCATCCGACGCAGGAACGCCCGCCGATCGTGAAGGCGTTCCGCACGGTTCGGCTGTAGACGCGTCGGAATCCCGATTTCGAAGCTTCCCCGAGGTAGACCGCGTCGATGTTCTCGAGCTGGCTCGTGTCGGCGCTTGCGACCGCCCTGATGGCGTCCTCCACCTCCACCAGCGACGTCCAGTTCGCCACGAGAACGACGCGCTCATGGCCGGCCACGGCCAGCTTGACCATCCTTCTTGGGCAGATTCTTGGCGAACTGGACCGCGGCAATCTCGGCCGCATCGACCCAGGATGCCCCATGGGAACTGAGCACCGCCGTGTCGAAGCCGCCGGCGCGGCCTCGACGGTGAAGTGCCCGACCTTCACTTCCTCGGCTCCCGGTGAGCGGTCGACGGCGTCCTGATCTCGCTGCGTGCTCGTGTGCTACCCGTGCGGCGTCGCGAGGAACAGACGCCGAAGCGCATCGGAAACGACACGAGGACCCTGGTCACCTTGAGCCTGCGTGCGCGCGCTCTTCAGCGCGGCCCAGTAGTAGCCGTGCTTGCGCCGACCCTCGACCTCTTCGCTGTCAACGAGGCGGAATACCTCTACTGCGACAGGCAGAAGTCGAGCGTCCTCAGGAGCAAGCTCGAAATCGTAGTTCTTGCCTGACCCGACGACGACGGCCTTCCCGACGATCCGATACTGACGCCTCTCGACTCCTCGAGGAACTTCAGGAAGCTCTCGACGACCCGTGCTTCCACGGTCTCGCTTTCGTTCTTCCGACTGCGGCTCGCCAAGTCGCCTCCGCTCTCGACATCCGCTCGACCCACCGTACCGCAACTTCCTCGATCCCCTTGCCTTGTCACCACGTCACCTTCAACTCGGTTCCCTCTCCAGTGGTCCTTCTGCTTCCTTCCCTCCCCATTCCACCTGTCTTTCCACTTCTCCCTCCTTCCTCGCTTCCTTCTGTCCTTGCCTCACCCACCCTCACCACCTTCTTTTCCCTGGCTCCCAGGTCCCGACCCCTCTCCAAGTCGTCCATGAGGGAGGGCCGGGAGCCACCGGCAAAGGCCCACCGCGGCGGTCATGCAGAGGTGTTCACTCTCGTCGCGAACGGACTCAGCTCATCACGCACAGTTGCGTGACTCAGGGTGCTCAATGGCCTGCCGAACAGGGCATTGGCCTGTCTAACCGACTCGGCACCCTGGTCGGCATCTCCGTTCGGGCTGCCGAACGGGCGCCTAACACTCGACGTCGGCGCCGACGTTCTACGTACAGTTGACGTCAGTGCTGACGTCGACCCTCGGTACGAGCCCCGTCGCCGGGGTTCTCGTCACGAGTTGGACGACGCGAGCAGCGCCCGGAGCGGCTCGATGATGGCCGGGAGATCCTCCCGCGCCGTCTTCCAGAGCGTCTCGCTCGTCACGCCGAAGTACTCGCGCAACGTATTCACGTCCCGCATGGCGCGCATCTCGGACCACGGGAGCTCCGGGTGCGCGTCGATGACGTCCTGCGGGGAGGTGCCGCATGGCCTCGCCGATGATTCCGCGCACCTCGACACGGCGTCGAGCGTCCGGTCGTCCGCGACGAAGGTCCCGAGGTCCATCTCGCCGACGTAGCGCTGCGCCCGCGCTGCCGCGTCCAGCGATGTCCTCGATGCGGAGCCGCCACTCCCTAGGTTGTTGGCGCTCACCGAGAACCGCGGAATTCTGAACTTGCCGACGCGGGCCGGCTGAGTGGTAGCGTTCAGGCGGGATGAAAATCCAGGTTCTCATGAGTCCCGGCTGCGGGCACGGCGCTCGTGCGCTCGAACTGGTGGCTGAGGTTGTCGGCGAGAGCGCGCCGAGGGCCGAGGTCGAGACGATCACGGTCGCGACGCTCGAAGACGCGGCCCGGTGGTCGTTTCCGGGCTCGCCGACGGTGCGCGTGGATGGCATCGACATCGACCCGGAGCCGCCGACCGGAGTCGGCCTGGGTTGACGTCTGTACGGACTTGCGGGCGTGCCCCCGCGGAAGCTCATCGAGGCAGCGATCCAGTCCACGCTCACGCGTTCATGATCTCTTCTTCCGCCGGCGCGTCTCGGTTGCCTCCTTGGAGAGTTCGGCCTCGCGCTTGCGGTAGCTCTGGCCCTCGATGCTGATGATCTCGGAGTGGTGGACGAGGCGGTCGATGAGCGCCGTGGTGCAGGCGGCGTTCGGGAAGATGGTCGGCCAGTCGGCGAAGGCGAGGTTCGAGGTGATGACGACGCTCTTGCGCTCGTAGCGGCGCGAGACGACCTGGAAGAGCAGGTCGGCGTTCCTGTTGTCGTAGGAGAGGTAGCCGATCTCGTCGATGACGAGCAGCCCGGTGCGCGTGCAGTAGTGGCGGAGCCGCTGGTCGAGGGCGCGGGCCGACTCCTGGGCGCCGAGGTCGAGGAGGAGTTGGGCGGCGGTCGTGAAGAGGACGGAGTGGCCGGCGAGCACGGCGGCGCTGGCGATGTTCTGGGCGATCATCGTCTTGCCCAGGCCCTGGGGCGCGACCAGGACGACGTTGTGAGCCTTCTCGAGGAAGTCGAGCGAGACGGCGCTCTCGACCGCGTCACGGTCGATGCGCTTCGGCCATGCCCAGTCGAAATCGGCCATGGGCTTGAAGGCGCCGAGCTTGCTGCGGCCGAGGCGGCGCTCCAGGCTGCGGCGGGCGCGGTCCTCGACCTCGATCCGCGCGACGTGCTCGAAGAGCTGGTGGGCGCCCCAGCGGTTCTTGATGGCGAGTGCGACGAGGTCGTCGAGGATGTCGGCGGTGTGGCGCAGGCCGAGGGTACGGAGCTGGTCCTTGATGTCGTTCACGGCGTCTCCTTCTTGGGCTTGGCGAGGGCGTCGTAGCTGTCGAGGGCGTGCGGGGTGACGCGGAGATCGCGCACGCGGGGATCGTCGGGGAGGACCACGTCGAGCTTCGGGGCCTGCCGGCGCGCACGGGCCCGCTGATCGAGGACGTGGGCCACGGAGGCGGCCCCGATGGCGCCGCGCGCGAGCGCGTCCTTCAGGGCGGCCTCGAGCTCGGCGGCGTCGTAGCTGTCGAGGAGCCTGAGCAGCCGGGTGACCTGGCCGCCAAGGTGCTCGCCGCGCACGGCGAGCGCCTCGAGGAAGGGATCGGCGCTCAGGCAGGCCGCGCGGAGCCGGTCCCGGCCGCGCAGGTCGTGGGCGCGGCGCTTCTCACGCGCGAGCTCCTCGATGTGGGCGGGGTCCTCGATCACCTGCTTCTCGTCCCAGCTCCGCCGGTGCGTCGCGAAGACGTGGCTACCGTTGGTGATCCGGACCTCGTCCTCAGTGGCGACGAGGACGAGCGGCTTGCCGACGAGGTGGTGAGGGATCGAGTAGTCGTTGCGGTCGAAGCGGATGTAGGGCTGCTTGCCGGAGGTGACCCACCGGGTGGCGTGGCAGTCGTGGGGGTGCTCGGGGAGCGCGAGCAGGCGAGGCTGCTCCTCGCCGAGGGCGTCTCGCACGAGCCGACCCTCGGGATCGCCCGGCACCTTGCGCGCGTGCGCGGTGCGCTCAATCCAGGCGGCGAGCTGGACGTTGAGGTCCTGGACCGACGAGAAGCGCCGGGCGGCGAAGAAGCCGTGGCGCAGGTACTGGATGGTGCGCTCGACCTTGCCCTTTTCGTTGCCGCGGTAGGGCGCGCAGGGCTTGGGCGCGAAGTGGTAGTGCCCGGCGAAGAAGAGCATCGCCTCGTTGAAGCGGACGTGGTCGCCGGCGCGCTCGAGGACGACGCTCTTCAGGTTGTCGTAGAGGATGGTCCTCGGCACGCCTCCGAGGGCCGCGAACGCCTCGACGTGGCCGCGTTGGAAGCTCTCCAGCGTCTGGTCGAGCGCGAAGCGGGCGTAGATCGCACGCGACCACGAGAGCACCATCACGAAGCACGACAGCGCCCGTTTGGCGTGGCCGACCCGGATCGTGCCGAAGTGCCCCCAGTCCACCTGGGCCTGCTCGCCGGGGAGCGTCTGCAGCCGCAGATACGCCTCGCTCCGCGGCGCGGGCCGAACGGTGGCGACGTACCGGCGAAGTTGGATGACCGAGCCCCGGTAGCCGCGATCCCGGGCCATCTCGAACAGGCGCGTCGCGCGGAGGCGCGGGTGCTGCTCGAGCGTCTCGCCCACGAACGCCTTGTAGGGGTCGAGCATGGACGGCCGGTGGATCACGGCCGGCCGCAGGAACCGCTCGACCTCGATGGCCCGTCTGACGGCGTCGTGATGGACGCCGAGCTCGCCGGCGATGGTGCCGATGCGCCAGTGCTCGGCGAAGAACAGCCGGCGGATGCGGGTGCGCAGCTCGGCCGGGATCATCGGTCCGCCTCACCGCGGCGCGCGGGACCGGAACCGGCACTGCCGCTCGGGGCGACCGACCCGAGCCAGGGTGTCGTGGCGAACGAATCGACCGCGGGTCCCGCAACGCGCGCAGCAGAGCCGCCGCGCGCCCGGCGAGGCGTGCGAGTGAGCATGGACGGTGACCTCGGCACCGGTCGTGCGCGGCGCCGACGTGGCGCCCGCCGCCGGCGAGGCGCGCACCATCGCGGAGGAGGCCGCCGCCTTGCGACCGTGATGCGTCACTTTCGAGCGAGCGCGACCGCGGTATCGCCGCTGGCGATCCGCGTGGGCGTGCCGCCCCTCGATGCTGCGCTGGTACCGCCGCCCGGCCGCGGCCAGGCACGCGCGCCGGGCCGTGCGGGCGCACGCAGCCCCGCAGTACCGGTGGCCCCGGTCGCAGTGTCGGCAGAGGAAGAACACCTGCCCGCACGCTGGGAGCGCGCAGGCCACGAACCGCAGAGATTCCAGGCCGCCCTCGGCGAGGGCGCGAACTGGACGCGGTCAGCCTGGACGTGCGATCTACGTGCCGCTGGATCGCAACGCCCTGCTGATCCGGCCGAGGGCTCGGAGCTCCAACTCCGGGCCTTCACCTTTTCGCCCTGCCGCCCGCCTGACTACCCGTGAACGGCCACCCCAGCCAGTTTACGGCCGATCCTCACGTCGTCGGCGAGGCGTCCAGAATTGCGCGGTTCCTGATGACCGCCAACA
>JAXLYA010000022.1:0-16308 GCA_046351695.1 Anaeromyxobacter sp.
CCGGCGAAGCTCGTGCTGTTCTGGGACCAGGTCGACTCGGGCTGCGGCGCGGCCGAGGCGGCGATGGGGCCGTTCTACTGCCCGGCCGACGAGAAGGTCTACATCGACCTCGGCTTCTACCGGGAGCTCGCCTCGCGCTTCGGCGCGCCCGGCCAGTTCGCGCAGGCGTACGTCATCGCGCACGAGGTCGGCCACCACGTCCAGAACGTGCTCGGCACCTCCGAGAAGGTCCACGACGCCCAGGCGCGCGACCCCGGCCAGCGGAACCCGCTCTCGGTGCGGCTCGAGCTGCAGGCGGACTGCTACGCGGGCGCGTGGGGCCAGACGGCGCAGCAGCGCAACCTGCTCGACCCCGGCGAGGTCGAGCAGGGCCTCCGCGCCGCGGCGGCGGTGGGCGACGACCGGATCCAGAAGGCCGCGACGGGGCGGGTGAACCCCGAGGCGTTCACGCACGGCTCCGCCGAGCAGCGGATGCGCTGGTTCAGGACCGGCCTCGACGCCGGCGACCTCGCGGCCTGCGATACGTTCCGCTGAGGCCCGTCGCTCCGCTCGTCCCGAGCGTAGCTGCCGCGCAGCGGCAGCGGAGACGAGGGACCTACCGTCCGCGCTGGCTCGCCCGCCGCGTCTGGTGGGCGACGAACGGGTTCGACGGCTTCGCAGCCTGGCGGACCGGCAGACCCTCGGGCTTCGCGTCGGGGCCGTGCGCGTGCTCCTCGCCCGCGACGACCGGGGTGGCCCGGTGGACCGGCTTCCCGTCCTTCTTCCGCTTCTTCGAGACCGGCATTCGCGTGTTCCTCCGGGCCGAAAGGCTAGCACGCGTCCGGCGGACCGGCCCGGCCTCCGGCGCCGGAAATCCGGGCGCCCCGCATCCCTTGCGCGCCGGTGAGCGGTCCGCGCGAGGTTGGCGGCGCCGGGCCCCGTGGATCCCCCGCAATGGCGAGGGGATCCGCGGTAGATGGAGGTCCACCCGCGACACGCGGCCGCGCCCGGCCGCGGCACGCGGCTTGCCTGTGCGGGCGGTGCCGAACCCCGAGATTTCTGGAGGAATCGATGAAGAAGGTGCTCGAGGCGCTCGCCTCCCTCAAGGTCGTCGTGCTGCTGCTCGTCCTGCTGCTGGTCGGGCTGGCCGCCGGGACCATCACGGAGTCGAAGATGGGCACCGACGTCGCCCAGCGCGCCGTGTACTACGCCTGGTGGTTCCTGCTCCTCCAGGGCGTCTTCGCGACGAGCGTCATCGCCTCGCTCATCCAGCACTTCCCGTGGGGCAAGGAGCGCCTCGGCTTCCTCACGCTGCACGCCTCGCTCGTCGTCATCTTCCTCGGCTCGGCGGTCACGTACTTCTGGAAGACCGAGGGCCAGCTCGGGCTGTGGGAGGGCGAGACCGGGAACCAGATCCACGACCCGGCCTCCGGCGTCGCGACGCCGCACGTCCTGCCCTTCCAGGTGAGGCTCATCGACTTCAAGCTCGATCGCTACCCGGGCACGATGCGGCCGGCGATGTTCTCGTCGATCGTCGAGATCATCGACGAGACGGGCACGCGCCAGGAGCGGATCTGGATGAACCACCCGCTCCACTACAAGGGCTACAGCCTCTTCCAGTCGAGCTACCAGCAGCAGGGTGACCGCGAGGCCTCGGTGTTCTCGGTCTCGAAGGACCCCGGCCAGAACATCGTGTTCCTCGGCTACGCGCTCCTCGTCGGCGGCATGTGCCTCGTGCTCTTCACCCGCGCCGCGCAGGTGAAGAAGAAGGCCGCCATGGAGGCCGCGCTCGGCCTCGGCGAGAAGGCGGCGATGATCCTCGTGCTCGGCGCCCTCGCGCTGCCGGCGCAGGCGCTCGACCCGGCCCAGCTCGAGGCGATCCGCCGGCTGCCCGTGCAGCACGACGGCCGCAGCATGCCGCTCGACACCCAGGCGCGCGAGGCGGTCTGGAAGGTCTCCGGCAAGTACCGGTTCGAGGGCGAGGACCCGGTCGCGACGGTGATGCGCTGGACCTTCGATCCGCAGAACGCGACCCAGCAGAAGATCGTGAAGCTCGGGAGCTCGGACCTCGCCCTCGCGGCCGGCATGCCCGGCCAGACGCACGGCTCGTTCGCGGAGCTCGTGCAGAACCGCCAGGTGATCCAGCTCATGCAGCAGGCCCGGCAGCTCGGCATGCAGGACAAGCCGCGCACCGGCGTCCTCGGCGACGCCGAGAAGCTCGAGGAGCGGCTCGTCGCGATGCAGGACTTCCTCAACCGGGAGGCGATCCGCTCCATCCCGGTGGCGAACGATCCCGTGGAGAAGTGGGGCGTCGCCACGGTGGGCGCGCCCTCCGAGCTCGCCGAGCTCGCGGCCGGGCCGCGCCTCCCCGGCTGGCCGTCCGCGGACGCCGTCGAGACCGAGCTCACCTACATGAAGGTCCGCCCGTCCCAGGTCGCGTGGATCGTGCTGCTCGCGTCGCTCGTGATCTCGATCCTGGCGTGGAACGGCAAGTCGAGGCTCCTCGACGGCCTCGCGCTCGCCGGCCTCGTGCTCGGCTTCGGCGTGATGGCCTGGGGCATCGGGATGCGCTGGCAGGTGGCCGAGCGCATCCCCGCGTCCAACATGTACGAGTCGCTGCTCTGGCTCGCCGCCGGCGTGGGCGCCTTCGCCATCCTGGCGTTCGCGATCCTGCGCAACCGCCTCGTCGTGCTGAACGCGAACGCGATGGCCGCGATCGTGATGGCGCTGACGGACCTCTTGCCCATCGACCGGTTCATCCACCCGATGCCGCCGGTGCTCTCCGGCACGCCGTGGCTCGCGATCCACGTGCCGATCATCATGGTCGGCTACTCGGTGCTCGCGCTCGGCATGCTCATCGCGCACATCCAGGTCGGCTTCACCATCTTCGCGCCGAGGCGGACCGACCTCGTGGGCCGCATGGCGGACCTCAACTACTGGTACATGATGGTGGGGAACATCTTCCTCGCCGCCGGCATCCTCACCGGCTCGGTCTGGGCCGCCTCCTCGTGGGGCCGGTACTGGGGCTGGGATCCGAAGGAGGTCTGGTCGCTCGTCGCGCTCCTCGCGTACATGGCGATCCTCCACGGCCGGTTCGACAAGTTCATCGGCCAGTTCGGCGTGGCGGCGATCTCGATCCTCGCCTTCCAGACCATCCTCATGACCTACCTCGGCGTGAACTTCGTGCTCACGACCGGCATGCACTCGTACGGCATGGGCGACTCGCCGGTCGTGATGTGGATGATCATCGTCGCGCTCGCCGAGCTCTTCTACGTCGGCGCGGGCTGGCTCGCGCACCGCCGGAACGGCGGCCTCGACGCGCCGGCCGCGACGGCCTGAGCGGCCGCCGCCGGCGCGGTCTCTCCCCGCCTCCGCAGGGCAGGGGAGTCCAGGGGAAGGGGGCCCGCGCTCCGATCGCGGGCCCCTTTCGTATCTCCGGCCCCCGTCCCGCGCGGACGCGACGCCCCGCCCCGGGCGTCCCGCGACGAAGCGGTTGCCTCCGGGGGCCCTTCGGCCCCAACCTCTGGCGCCATGGAACTCGAGATCCGGAGCCTGGCGGCGCGCGGGGTGGGGTTCGGCACGAGCGGCGTGCGGGCCACCGTCGACGCCCTCACCGACGACGTCTGCTACGCCTACGCCGCCGCCTTCCTGCAGGTGCTCGCGCGCCGCGGTCCGGTGCGCCGGGTGGCGATCGGCCACGACCTGCGCCCCTCGAGCCCGCGCATCACCGCCGCCTGCGCCGCCGCCTGCCGCGACGCGGGCGCCGAGGTGGTCCACTGCGGCGCGCTCCCGACGCCCGCGCTCGCGCACCACGCGATGGGGCTCGGTCTCCCCGCCATCGTCGTGACCGGCAGCCACATCCCCTTCGACCGGAACGGCATCAAGTTCTACGTGCCGGAGGGCGAGATCCTGAAGGACGACGAGGCGGCCATCACCGCCGCGAAGGTCCACCTCGACGATCGCGCCTTCGACGGCGGCCGCCTGCGCACGCCGCCGCCGCTCCCGCCGGTCGACCGGAGCGCGCTCGCCGGCTTCGTGAAGCGCTACGTCGGCTTCGTGCCCGCGGGCATCCTCACCGGGCGCCGGGTGGGCGTGTACGAGCACTCGAGCGTGGCGCGGGACGTCCTGAAGGAGCTCCTCGCTGCGCTCGGCGCGGAGGTGGTCCCGCTCGGCCGCACCGACACGTTCGTCCCGGTCGACACCGAGGCCGTCGGCGAGGCCGACGAGCAGAAGGCCCGCGCCTGGGTGGCGGAGCACCGCCTCGACGCGCTCGTCTCGACCGACGGCGACGCCGACCGGCCGCTCGTGGCGGACGAGCGGGGTGAGTTCTTCCGCGGCGACCTCGTGGGGCTCCTCACCGCGCGCTTCCTCGGCGTCCGCACGGTGGTGACGCCGGTCTCGTCCAACACCGCCGTCGAGCGGTGCGGCGCCTTCGCGAAGGTCGTCCGCACGCGCATCGGCTCGCCCTACGTCATCGCCGCGATGACCGCCCCCGGCGCCGAGGCCCCCGTCGCCGGCTACGAGGCGAACGGCGGGTTCCTGCTCGGGAGCGAGATCGTGCGGGGCCAGGCGCGCCTCGCGCCGCTCCCCACCCGCGACGCCGCGCTGCCCATCGTGGCCCTGCTCGTCTCGGCCGCGGAGCGCAACGTGCCGCTGTCCGGGCTGCGCGCCGGCCTCCCGCCGCGCTTCACCGCGAGCGACCGCATCCAGAGCTTCGAGACCGCGCGGAGCCAGCGGCTCATCGCGGGGCTCGCCGGCGACCCGGCGGCGCTCGCGGCGTTCTTCCAGCCGCTCGGCAAGCCCGCCGGCGTCGACCAGACCGACGGCGTGCGGGTGACGCTCGCGAGCGGCGAGATCGTGCACCTGCGCCCGTCCGGCAACGCCCCGGAGCTGCGCTGCTACGCCGAGGCGGACTCGCCGGCGCGGGCGCGGGAGCTCTCGCAGTGGGGCCTCGCCGCCGCGCGGGCGGCGGCGAGGTAGGGCCTCACGTCCCCGCCACCATCACGTTCTCGAACACCAGCGTCGGGACGCGGATGCTCGAGTAGGGGAACGGGTCGTCGCCGAGCGCGACGAGCCGCTTCCAGAGCTCGAGGTGGTTGCCGGAGACGTTCATCTCGCCGAACGGGGCGCCGAGCTTGCCGCCCGTGATCTCGAAGCCCTGCACGCCGAACGAGAAGTCGCCGGTGGTGGCGTTCGAGTTCCCGCCGAGGAACGCGGTGACGAGGAGCCCGTCCTTCACGTCCGCGAGGAGCGCGTCGACCGGCCGGCCCTGCCCCCCGAACACGAGGTTCGAGGCGGAGCGGGTGGTGGGGTCCATCCCGAGCTTCCGGCCGTAGTAGTTGTCGACGTAGTAGCTCCTGAGGACGCCCGCCTCGACCACCGGGAACCGCCGCGCCGCGAACCCCTCGCCGTCGAAGAGGCGCGAGCCGAGCCCGCGCTTCAGGAACGGGTCGTCGGTGATCGTGAGCTTCTCGCTCGCGATCGCCTGCCCGAGCTTGCCGTCGAGGAAGCTGCGCTTCTGCTGCAGCGAGGCCGCGGTGAGCGACTGGGTGAGCGAGCCCACGAGGCGCCCCGCCGCGCGGCGGTCGATGACGACCGTGCGCGCGCCGGTGGCCGCCTTCTTCGCGCCGATCCGCGCGACCGTCCGCTCCACCGCGCGCCGCCCCACCGCGGTGGGATCGCCGAGGTCGGCGAGGTGGCGCCCGAAGGCGAAGTCGCCGTCCTCCGGGCGGCGGCCGTCCGGGTCCTGCACCGACGCCGCGGCGCCGAAGCTGTGGCCGGTCGTGCGGCGGGTACCCTCGAAGCCGTTCGAGTGGACGCGGGCCGTCTCGGTGAGCGCGTCGCCGTAGTCGCTCGTGACCGAGATGAGCGCCTTCGCGCCGGGCGCGGCGCGGGCGGCGGCCTCGAGCGCCTCGACGACGGCGCGCCTGCGCGGGGCGTCGATGCGGGCGTACGCCGCGTCCTCGAGCTCGAGGTCGAGCTTCTCCTGCCCCGCGTACCAGCGCGGGTCGGGGAGGGCGCGCGCGGCGTCCTTCGCGAGCACGCGGGCGAGCGCGATCGAGTCGTCCACGAAGCGCTCGAGCGCCTCGGGGCGGAGGTCGCTCGTCGCGACCGCGGAGTAGCGGCCGTCGACGTACAGCTCGAGCGAGAGGGAGCGGGTGGTGGCGTCGGAGAGCTTCTCGAGCTTCCCGTCGCGCCAGGAGAGGTCCACGTTGCGCTCGCGGGTCACCGAGGCGGCGGCCTCGGCGGCGCCGTGCTTCTTCGCGAGCGAGACCGCGGAGCGGGCCACGTCGATCAGGGATGGGGTCTTCACGGTGTCTCCTCGGGTCGGGCTCAAGCCTTGCCGGAGGCCGGCTTCTTCGCCTGGCCGCCGACGGTGATGGACGAGACGCGCACGGTGGGGATGCCCTGCGAGACGGGCACGCTCTGCCCGTCCTTGCCGCAGGTCCACCCGCCTTCGTCGATGACGAGGTCGTTCGACACCATGTCGACCTTCTCGAGCACCTTCGGCCCGTTGCCGATGACGTTGATGTCCTTCACCGGGCGGGTGAGCTTGCCGTCCTCGATGAGCCAGCCGTTCTTCACGTAGAAGGTGAAGTCGCCCGAGCCGATGCGGACCTGGCCGTTCGTGAAGTTGTCGCAGTAGAGGCCGCTCTTCACCGACTGGATGATCTCCTCCTTCGCGTGCGGGCCGGGGAGCATGTAGGTCGCGCGCATGCGCGGCATCGGCGCGTACTGGTAGCTCTCGCGGCGGCCGTTCCCGGTGGGGGCGACGCCGTAGTGGCGCGCGCTGATGGCGTCGTGCAGGTAGGTGGTGAGGACGCCGTTCTCGACGAGGCGGGTCGTGCCGGCGGCGTTGCCCTCGTCGTCCACGTTGATGGCGCCGCGGGCGCCGGGGACGGTCGCGTCGTCGACGATGTTCACGAACGGCGCGGCGATGGGCTTGTTGATCTTGTCCGAGTAGATCGAGGTGCCCTTGCGGTTGAAGTCGGCCTCCATGCCGTGGCCGATGGCCTCGTGGAGGAGGATGCCCGACGAGCCCGCGGCGAGCACGACCGGCATCTCGCCGGCGGGGGCGGGCACGGCCTCGAAGAGGATCGTCGTGCGGCGCACCGCCTCGGAGACGAGCCGGTCGAGCCGCTCCTTCGTGTAGAACTCCGGGCCGGAGCGGGCGGCGACGTTGTAGTAGCCCTGCTCGCGCTTGCCGTCCTGCTCCGCGATGCAGCTCACCACGGTGCGGGTCATCGGCTGCACGTCCTCGGCGATCCGGCCCGCCGAGTCGGCGATCAGCACGGCCCCGGCCTCGTCGCCGAAGGAGACGGTGACCTTCTTCACCCGGGGATCGCCGGCGAAGGTCCGCTTCTCGAGGTCCTCGAGCATGGGGAGCTTCTGGGCGGGGCGCACCGCGTCCCAGGCCGTCTTCACCGGGTAGCGATCCGGCAGCTTCGCGTCGACGTGGAAGCGGGTCGGGGCCTTCCGCGCCGCGCCGTCGGCGATGGTGGCCGCGGTGCGCGCGCACTCCTTGAGCGCGGCGGGGGAGAGGTCCTCGGTGAAGCCGTAGCCCGTCTGGTCGCCCTTCACGACCCGCACGCCCACGCCGAGCTCGACCTGGGTGAAGGCGCGGTTCACCGCGCCGTCCTCGAGCACGAGGTTGTTCGCGATGCGGTGCTGGAAGAAGACGTCGGCCGTGTCGCCGCCGCGCGAGAGCGCCACGGCGAGGGTGTCGGCGATGAGCTTCTCCGTCACGCCGAAGCGGGCGAAGTAGCCGATGCCGCCGGTGCGGGCCTCGGCCCGCGCCACGAGGAGGAGCTCGCTCGCGGAGAGGGCCGCGAGGCCTCCACCGGTGAGCTCGAGGAACCGCCGACGGCCGAAGCCGCCCCGACCGGACACGCGCTGCGCCATGGGTGCTCCTTCGAAGGAGGTGAGGCCTCCCGGAAAGGAGACACGATGGCCGAGGGCGTGACCGGGCGTCTCTCACCCGGGCGGGGCTCCCCGGGGCGGGGTGCCCCCTGCTCAGGGGTACGGGTTGTAGCCGCCGCCACCGCCGGTGCCGCCGCTCGAGGCGCACGCGGCCGTGACGGTGTGGTCGTGCGCGGCGACGCCGACGCCGCCCATCGTCGCGGCCGCCGCGACCTGGGTGCCCGCCTTGATGCTCGCGAGCTGGGCGGCCGTGAGCGTGAGCGCGTGGTCGTGATCGGCGGTGCCCTGGATCGAGTAGGTGTGGTCGAGCCCGTCGGCGAAGTCCCCCGCTGGGATCGCAAGCACGTGGCCGTGGTTCGCCGAGATGGACGCCGCCGTGCCGCCGTGGGTCGAGCAGTTCGGCTGGGCCTGCTGTCCGCCGGTGTTGTTCCCGCCGGTGGTGTCGGCCTCCGAGCCGCCGCCGCAGCCCGCCGCAAGCCCGGCCGTGCCGAGGATGATCACCTGGATGAACTCTCTGCGGCCTTCACGCATGGTCCTGCCCCTCCGGTGTGGGTTCGCGACTCCGAAGGACCTCCACCCCCGGGACGCCACGGCGAGGACGCTCCCGCGCGGGTCGTCCCGGATGGACGTGGGGCCCGGGCCCGTGGTGTCCTCGGGGCCATGCGGATCCTCCTCGCGTTCCTCGCCCTCGGAGGCCTGGCCCTCGCGGGCTGCGCGGGCCTCCGCGCCGGCCACGGCCCGGCGCTCCTCCGGTCCGAGCCCGAGCTCGAGGCGGCCCTCGGCGCCGGCCGGGCCGTCCGGGTCGTCATCCACTACGCACGCTGCACGCTGCGCGGCGCCGACGGCGAGCGCCCCGGGCCGGACGTCACGGGCGGCATGACCGTGACCGCGTTCGAGCGCTTCGCGGCGGGCACGGTGGGGAACGCCGCGCCCTACCTCGCCACGTCCGCGACCCAGCTCATCGCCCACCCGCGCCACGGCAACGTCGTGAACTACGTGCGCCTCCGGATCGAGGCGTCGGGCAAGGTCGAGGTGACCGCCCGTTACCTCCGACCGCCGGCGATGGAGGTCGTGATGGACGAGACGTTCACGTGCGCGATCGACGGCGGGGCGGGCGCCGGCGGGGTCGCGTTCTTCGCCGCGCGGTGAGGTATCGTCCGGCGCATGCACCTCGCGCTCCGGATGGTCCTCGGCCTCGCCGTCGCGCTCGTCCTGCCGCGCGTGCGGCCGGTGCTGCTCCTCGCCTTCTCGCTCCTCCTCGCCGCGGCCGGGTTCGGGCTCCTCGTCCTGCGCGCGCCGCTCTCCATCGCGGCGGCGGCGGTGGTCGCCGGCGTGGGGGTCGCGGTGGCGATCCTGCTCCCCCGGCTCCTGCCGCGGGCGCTCCTCTATCTCCTGCTCCTCGCGGGGTTCGCGCTGCCCCTCGTCCGCCTGCGGCCCGAGGGCGCCGGCGCGCGCGTCCTCCTCTGGTCGGGCCTCGCCGTGGGCGCGTTCCTGCTCGCGCTCCTCGTCCGGCGCCACCCGCGGGGCATCCTCCGGATCGCCGCGGCCGTGCTCGGCGCCGCGATCGCCGTGTCCGGCACCGGGCACCCCGTCCTCTACGGCGCGATACTCGCCGTCGCCGTGCTCGTCGCCGACGCGATCCTGCGCCTCGGCGACGACCCCGAGCCGGGGCCGACCCACGACCCGCACCGGCTGGCCACCGCGATCGCGCTCGGCCTCGGCGCCGCCGCGGCCGGGCTCGTGCTCACACTCCCGCGCGTCGCGCGCGAGCTCCCGCCGCCACCGGCGCCGTCGGCCCAGGCCGCGGGGCTGCCGCCGCTGCCCTTCGAGGCGCGCCGCGAGGCCGTGCGCGCGGCCGCGCCGGCGGGCGGCCTCGTCTGGCCGATCCTCTCCGAGACCGTGGCCTGGGACGAGCCCGGGCTCGACCGCCGGCTCTTCCCGATCCTCGACAACCTCGACGCCGTCTTCCTGGGCGGCAGCCGCGAGGGGCTGCAGAAGCTGCCGGGCACCGGGCTCGGCGGCCGGTTCAGCCTGCGCCCGGAGCTCGCCCGCGCGCGGCGCACCGCCGACCCCGCGGCGCTCGCGCGCCTGCGCGCCGCGGCGACCGCCACGGTCGGCGCGCTCGGCGACGTGCTCCCGCTCGTGCGGGCCGGGGCGAAGCAGGCCGAGATCGGCGACGCGCTCCGCCGGGCGATGACCGCGCGCGGCTGCGGGCCCGAGTCGTTCCCGCCCATCGCGTCGTCCGGCAAGGCCGCCGCCGCGCCGCACGGCGACGGCAACCAGGGCGTGTTCGGCGCGGGGGAGGTCGTCGTCATGGACTTCGGCTGCTCGGTCGACCAGTACGCGAGCGACTACACGCGCACGCTCCCGGTCGACGGCCGGTTCTCGCCGCGCCAGCGCGTGCTCTACGACGCCGTCTTCGCCGCGCAGGCCGCCGCGCTCGCCGCGTGCAAGCCCGGCGTGCGCCTCTCCGGGCGCGGGAGGGGCGAGGGCGGCGAGAGCCTCGACGCGATCGCGCGGAAGGTCCTCCGCGAGCGCGCGCCCGACAAGGCCGAGCACATGCCCCACGGCCTCGGCCACACCGTCGGCCTCTTCGTCCACGACGTGATGCTCGAGGGCCCGCTGAAGGAGGGCGACGTCGTGACGATCGAGCCCGGGACCTACCTCGAGGGCGAGCTCGGCATCCGCATCGAGGACACCGTGCTCGTGACCGCGACCGGCTGCGAGCCGATCACGCAGGGCTTCCCGGCGGACGCGGATTCCGTGGAGGCCGCGATGGCGAAGGTCGCGGAGGCGGGGAAGGGGAGCCCGTAGGCTCGCCGTCAGACGCCCGGTCGCTGGCCCACGGGGACCGTCGGCATCGGGGCGCGGCCCGCACGGAGTGCGTCCAGCTCCTTCTCGATCGGCCATTTCGAGAACGCGAACCAGAAGGTGAACGCGAGGTTCACGAACGGGACCATGAGCAGCAAGCAGAGCAGGCCGTTGTAGCCCGCCTTCGAGAGCATCTTGAACGCGGGCAGGAAGACCACCACCCCGATGGCGGCCATCATGACCAACTCAGGAAACCGAAGTCCGAACATGATCTCTCCGTGCGGGCGGAGGGTCCACCGGCGGTGATCCGCCATACGCGTATCAGACGCCGAGCCGCTCGCCCGCCGCCGGAATGCCGCAGTCCGGGAGGGAACGATGAGAGGGAGAGAAAGTGGAGCTCGAACGAAGTGAGGCCGGGACCCCTGCTTCGGGATCCCGGCCTCGTGCGCGCGGTAAGGGATTCGAACCCCTGGCCTTCGGCTCCGGAGGCCGACGCTCTATCCAGCTGAGCTAACCGCGCAACAGGTGGCCGTATCTAGTGCACACCCTCCCAGAAGGCAAGGATCGTCGGCGCGCGTCGTGTGGCGCCGTCGCCGTGTGCGTGGACGCCTCCGACGCATCCGGGGGAGTCCCTTCCCCGGGGGACGCGTAACCTTGACCCCCGGGGTATCTCGCTGATACTGCTGAGGTCCCTGCGGAAACCCGGCCGAGTGTGGGACCGGAGGACACTGCTGCCCATGGCCATTCGAGCGATCGCGGTCGAGGACGACGAGGCGGTGGCGAAGCTCATCGCCCAGGTCCTCACCACCCACGGCTTCGAGGTGTGCGGGACGGCCGGCACGGGAGAGGACGGCGTGGCGCTCGCCCGTCGCGAGAAGCCCGACGTCGCGCTCATCGACCTCGGCCTCCCGAAGATGAGCGGCGAGGATGTCATCGCGGCCATCCGGTCGGAGCTGCCCAAGACGGCGTGCATCGCGCTCACCGCGGTGGACATCCCGGCGCGCGTGCTGGGCGCCATGCGGGCGGGTGCGTCCGGCTACATCCTGAAGCCCTTCCACGCGAGCGAGCTCGCGCGGGCCGTCGAGGACGTCCTCTCGGGCGAGGCCGCGCCGATCAGCCCGCGGGCCGCGAAGGTGCTGCTCTCCGAGCTCCGGGGCGACCCTCCGGAGCAGCGCGCCAAGGACGGCCCGGCGCTCTCGAAGCGCGAGCTCGAGGTGCTCCAGCTCCTCGTGCACGGCCACACGTACGCGGACGTCGCCCAGGCGCTCGGCATCGCCGAGGGCACCGTCCAGACCTACGTGAAGCGCATCTACGAGAAGATGGACGTCTCCACAAAGGCGGAGGCGGCCCTCCTCGCGGTGGCGCGCGGGCTCGTCAGGCCCTAGGGAAGACCCCGAGTCGGGCCCCGTCCGGGACCAGGCCCGGTCGTGGCGGGGCGCGCCTTGACGGATCGGCGTGCTCCCCCTATATTGGCCCCCTTTCGGGTTCAGGAAATCGTATCTAAATGCGCGTCAACATTGACGAAATCAAGGACGCCGGGCTCAGGAAGAGCTGGGACGTTCCCCGGGAGGCGGTCGACGAGATCGTCCAGGGCGATCGTGCGGGCTACCGCGCGAGCGCCCCGGTCCACGTCGACGCGACGCTCGAGAAGGTCGAGCGCCGGGTCCGCCTCGACGCGCACGCCGACGTCTCGGTCGAGGTCCCCTGCGGCCGCTGCCTGAACCCCGTGGCCGTGCGGCTCCCGGTCGACATCGCGCTCACGCTCGTCCCGACGGACGAGTACGCCGACGACGATGACGAGGACGACCGCCGCCGGGACGAGAAGGCGCCCGTCGCGGGCTCCTTCGACCCGACCGCCGCCGACGAGGAGACGTACGAGGGCAAGGTCATCGACCTCGACCCGATCCTGCGCGAGGAGATCCTGCTCGCGCTGCCGAGCTACCCGGTGTGCCGCGAGGGCTGCAAGGGCCTCTGCAGCGTCTGCGGCCAGAACCTCAACGAGAAGGACTGCGGCTGCGACCGGCACGTCCCTGACCCGCGATGGGCGGGCCTCAAGGGCAAGCTGCAGTAACGCAGTCGCCAGCAGAGAGAGAAGGAGCACGCGATGGGTGTCCCGAAGAAGCGTACGAGCAGCATGCGCCGCGACCGCCGCCGGGCCGCGAACTTCAAGCTGAAGCCGCTGAACGTCACGAAGTGCCCGAAGTGCAAGGAACCGGTGATGTCGCACCGGGCCTGCCCGACCTGCGGGACGTACAAGGGCGAGCAGATCACCGAGGCCACCTAGTTCGTGCAGACGATCGCGCCTGTCGCCGTCGACGCGATGGGGGGAGATAACGCCCCCGGCGCCATCGTCCACGGAGCGGTTAACGCAGCGCGCAAGGGGCTGGCCGTCACGCTGGTCGGCCCCGAGGCACGCGTGCGCGCCGAGCTCGAGCGGCACCGCGCCCCGAAGAGCCTGCCGATCTCGGTCGTGAACGCGACCGAGGTGATCGACATGCACGATCACCCCGGCCAGGCGATGCGGCGGAAGAAGCACAACTCCATCCGCGTCTGCTTCGAGCTCGTGAAGGCCGGCGAGGCGGCCGCGATGGTGTCGGCGGGCAACTCCGGCGCCGTCATGGCGGGGGCGATCTTCGTCCTCGGCCGGCCCGACGGCGTGGAGCGCCCCGCGATCCTCACCGCGGTCCCGGCGCTGCGCGGCCACCCCATCGTGCTCGACGTGGGCGCGGTGGTGGACTGCCGCGCGATCCACCTCGTGCAGTTCGCGCTGATGGGCGAGGTCTACTCCCGGCGGGTCATGGGCATCGCCCGGCCGAGGGTCGCGATCCTGGCGAACGGCGAGGAGCCGTCGAAGGGCACCGACCTCACCCGCGCCGCCGCCGCCGCGCTGCGCGGGTCCGCCGTCAACTTCGTCGGCTACTGCGAGGGTCGCGATCTCCTCACCGGCGAGTTCGACGTCGTCGCGACCGACGGGTTCACCGGCAACGTGGCCCTGAAGACGATGGAGGGGACCGCGAAGGCCGTCGGGGAGTACCTGAAGCGCGCCTTCAAGAGCACCCCGGCCGCCATGGCCGGCGGGCTCCTCTCGAAGGCCGCGCTCGGCGAGATGAAGCGCCGGATGGACTGGCGCGAGCACGGCGCCGCCCCGCTCGTCGGCGTGAACGGGGTCGCGCTCATCACCCACGGGAGCTCGGACGCGCTCGCCATCGAGAACGCGGTCCGCAAGGCCCTCGAGGTCGCGCGCTCGCACTTCCCCGACGATCTCGCCGAGGCGGTCGCCCCGTCCGAGGCCCTGCTCGAGGCGGCCGCCGAGCCGTCCCGCCCCGCCGGCACGCCGGCGCCTTGACCCTGAGGAGAAAAGGAACCATGCGCTCCCTCATCACCGGCACCGGCTCTTACGTCCCCGAGAAGATCCTCACGAACGCCGACCTCGAGAAGATGGTCGAGACGAACGACCAGTGGATCGTCGAGCGGACCGGCATCAAGGAGCGCCACATCGCGGCGCCGGAGCAGGCGTCCTCCGACCTCGCCGTCGAGGCCTCGAAGAAGGCGCTCGAGATGGCGGGGCTGAAGGCCGAGGACCTCGACCTCATCGTGGTGGGCACCATCAGCCCCGACTACCAGTTCCCTTCCTGCGCCGCGGTCGTGCAGGGGAAGCTCGGCAACAAGAAGGCGTTCGTGTTCGACGTCTCGGCCGCCTGCGCGGGCTCGCTCTACGCGCTCAGCGTCGCCGACCGGTTCGTCGCGACCGGCGCGGTCCGGAACGCGCTCGTGATCGGCGTCGAGACCCTCTCGCGCATCACCGACTGGACCGATCGCAACACCTGCGTCCTCTTCGGCGACGGCGCGGGCGCGATGGTGCTCCAGCCCACCGAGGACGACCGCCGCGGCCTGCGCAGCATCAAGCTCCACACCGACGGCTCGCTCGTGCCGATCCTCCTCATGCCGGGCGGCGGGTCGAAGGAGCCCATCAACCAGGCCCTCATCGACGCGAAGAGCCACTACGTGAAGATGAACGGCCGCGAGGTGTTCAAGGTGGCCGTCCGCGCGCTCGACGACAGCTGCCGCGAGGCGCTCGCCGTCGAGAAGCTCTCTCCCTCCGACGTCACCTGGGTCTGCGCCCACCAGGCGAACAAGCGGATCATCGACGCCACGCTCGAGCGCCTCGGCATCCCGCAGGAGAAGTGCTGGATGAACGTGCACAAGTACGGCAACACCTCCTCGGCCAGCGTCCCGATGACGCTCGACGAGGCGAACCGCGCCGGCTGGCTCAAGCCCGGCGACGTCGTCCTCATGACCGCGATCGGCGCC
Source organism: Anaeromyxobacter sp. (assembly GCA_046351695.1). Taxonomy (GTDB): domain Bacteria; phylum Myxococcota; class Myxococcia; order Myxococcales; family Anaeromyxobacteraceae; genus Anaeromyxobacter. Next base: position 15,022 of record JAXLYA010000022.1, read on the forward strand.
GGCATGGCCTGGGGCGCGGGCGTCATCCGCTGGTAGGAGCGAGACCGGACATGGGCAAGCTCGCATTCGTCTTCCCCGGCCAGGGCTCGCAGACGGTCGGCATGGGCAAGGACCTCGTGGAGGCCTTCCCGGAGGCCCGCGCGGTCTTCGACGCGGTCGACGCCGCGCTCGGCGAGAAGCTCTCGACCCTCTGCTTCGAGGGGCCCGAGGACGCGCTCAAGCTCACCGCCAACACGCAGCCCTGCATCCTCACCGTGTCGGCCGCGGCCGCCGCGGTGCTCGCGGCGCGGGGCGTGAAGCCCGACCTCGTGGCCGGCCACTCGCTCGGCGAGTACTCGGCGCTCGTCGCCGCCGGCGCGTGCACCGCCGCCGAGGCCGCGAAGGCCGTCCGCGCGCGCGGCACGTTCATGCAGGAGGCGGTGCCGGCCGGGCGGGGCGCCATGAGCGCCGTGCTCGGGCTCGCGCCCGCGAAGGTCGCCGAGCTGTGCCAGGCGGTGGCCGCCGAGACCGGCGAGGTGGTCTCGCCCGCGAACTTCAACGAGCCCGCCCAGACCGTCATCGCCGGGTCCGCCGGCGCGGTCGAGAAGGCCGGCCTGCGCATCAAGGAGGCCGGCGCGAAGCGGGTGGTGCCGCTCCCCGTTTCGGCACCCTTCCACTCGGCCCTGATGCAGCCGGTGAGACCCCGGCTCGAGCCGGTGCTGCGCGCCATCGCCTGGAAGGCCCCGGCGGTGCCGGTGGTCACGAACGTCGAGGCGAAGCCGAACGGTGACGCGGCGCGCATCGTGCCGCTCCTCGTCGAGCAGGTGACCGCGCCCGTCCGCTGGATCGAGTGCGTCGAGGAGCTGGCGCGGCAGGGGGTGACCCGGGTGGTGGAGGTCGGCCCCGGCAAGGTGCTGTCCGGCCTCGTGCGGCGGATTCAGAAGGACATCGAGGTGCTGAACGTGGAAGATCGCGCCTCGCTCGAGAAGACCCTCGCCGCCCTCACGGCCGCGGGGACCTAGGAGAGGCGAATGGCGGACTTCAGGGGCCCAGGCTTCGTCGGCAAGGTCGCGCTCGTCACGGGCGCGTCGCGCGGGATCGGGCGCGCCATCGCGCTCCGGCTCGCGAAGGGCGGCGCCGCGGTCGCGATCAACTACGCCGGGAACGAGGCCGCCGCGAAGGAGGCCCACGACCTCGTGCTCGCCGCGGGCGCGCCGAAGGTGAAGCTGATGAAGTTCGACGTGGGCGACCCGGCCGCCTGCGCGAAGGCGATCGACGAGGTGGTGTCCGAGCTCGGCGGGCTGCACG
>JAXLYA010000023.1:0-15326 GCA_046351695.1 Anaeromyxobacter sp.
CCGCATGCGGGCGCCGGCGGTCGCGTCCACCTCGGCGACGACGCCGTCCACGGTGGCGCCGCCGGAGAGGAGCGCCGCGAGGGTGAGGCCGACGAGGGCTCCCACCGCTACCCCTCGAGCGCCGCCGCGACGATGGCCTTCGCCTCCTCCAGGATCCGCGCGAGGTGCGCCTCGTCCCGGAAGCTCTCCGCGTAGATCTTGTAGACGTCCTCGGTGCCGGACGGCCGCGCGGCGAACCAGCCCTCCTTCGTCGCCACCTTGAGGCCGCCGATGTCGGCGCCGTTCCCGGGCGCCTTCGTGAGCCGCGCGACGATGGGGTCGCCGGCGAGCGTCGTCGCGGTCACCTGGGCGGGCGAGAGCTTCTTCAGGATCGCCTTCTCCTTCGGCGTCGCCGCGGCGTCCACGCGCGCGTAGACCGGCGCGCCGAGCTCCTTCACGAGCGCGCGGTACCGCTCGCCCGGGTCGACGCCGTGCACGGCGCGGATCTCGACCGCGAGGAGGTCCATCACGATGCCGTCCTTGTCGGTCGTCCAGACGGTGCCGTCGCGCCGGAGGAACGAGGCCCCCGCGCTCTCCTCGCCGCCGAAGCCGATCGAGCCGTCGGTGAGCCCCGGGACGAACCACTTGAAGCCGACGGGGACCTCGACGAGCTTCCGCCCCAGCTTCTCCGCCACCCGGTCGATGAGCGCGGAGGAGACGAGCGTCTTCCCGATGCCCGCCGACGCCGACCAGCCCCGCCGGTGCGAGAACAGGTGCTCGATGGCGACCGCGAGGTAGTGGTTCGGGTTCATGAGGCCCGAGGTCGGGGTCACGATGCCGTGCCGGTCGGAGTCGGCGTCGTTGCCGAACGCGAGGTCGAACCGATCCTTCATCGCGACGAGGTTCGCCATCGCGTAGGGCGACGAGCAGTCCATCCGGATCTTGCCGTCGTGGTCGAGCGGCATGAACCCGAAGGTCGGGTCGACGACCGGGTTCACGACGGTGAGGTCGAGCCCGTACCGCTCGCCGATGCGGCCCCAGTAGTGGACGTTCGACCCGCCCAGCGGATCGACGCCCACCCGCAGCTTCGCGCCCTTCGCCTTCTCGAGGTCGACGGCGGCGCCGAGGTCGTCCACGTACGGGCCGACGTAGTCCCGCGTGGTCACGTTCGCGGCCCGCAGCGCCTCGCCCGCGGCGAGCCGCTTCACGCCGGCGAGCCCGGCCTCGAGGAGCGCGTTCGCGCGGGCCTCGATCCAGGACGTGACGGCGGTGTCCGCCGGGCCGCCGTCGGGCGGGTTGTACTTGATGCCGCCGTCCTCCGGCGGGTTGTGGGAGGGCGTCACCACCACGCCGTCGGCGAGCCGGTCCTTGCGGCCCCGGTTGTGCGTGAGGATCGCGTGGGAGATGACCGGCGTCGGCACCGGCGCGCCGCCCTGGCTCACCACCACCTCGACGCCGTTCGCGGCGAGGACCTCCACGCAGGTCCGCTCGGCCGGGCCCGACAGCCCGTGGGTGTCGGCGCCGAGGTAGAGCGGCCCGGTGGTGCCGGCCCTCGCGCGGTACTCGGCGACGGCCTGCGCGACGGCGGCCACGTGCCAGTCGTTGAACGAGCGGCGCAGCGAGGAGCCGCGGTGGCCGGAGGTGCCGAACGCCACCCGCTCGGCGGGGACGCCGGGGTCCGGCCGCTCGTCCGCGTAGCGGCGGAGCAGGTCGGCGACGTCGACGAGGAGAGCCTTCGGGGCGGGCTTGCCGGCGAGCGGATGGGCCATAGGGACCCACATCCTGGCATCGCTCCGCCTCTTGTCACGCACTCGATCGGGCCCGACAATCGGCCGCATGCGGTTCACCGCCCCGCTCGCGCTCGCCGCCGGCCTCGCCGCCGCCTGGGCCGCCACCCCCGCGCGCGCCGCCGGGCCGGGGTTCGAGGTGCTCGAGCCCGGGCTCGAGCTCGCGAGCTTCGAGGGGCCCACCCCGGAAGGCGAGATCACCGTCGCTCGCCTCGACCCCTACCGGTTCGAGCTCAAGCTCCTCGCCGCCACGATGCCCGGCGAGGGGACGCTCCGGAGCGCGCGGGCCTGGGCCTACCGGGCGGGCGCCTCCGCGGCCATCAACGCCGCGATGTACCAGGAGGATCACCGCACGAGCGTCTCGCTCATGCGCACCCGCGAGCACGTGAACCAGCGGCGCGTCTCGAAGGACAAGGCGTTCCTCGCCTTCGACCCGGTGGTCTCCGGCGTCGCCCCCGCCCGCATCCTCGACCTGGAGTGCGACCCCCTGACTCCGTCCGGAGAGGCCTACGGTGCGCTCGTCCAGTCCATCCGGCTCGTCTCCTGCCACCGCCGGAACGTCTGGGCGCCCTCCGAGCGCCGCACCTCGGCCGCGGCGATCGGCGTCGACGGCGCTGGCCGGCTCCTGTTCGTCCACGCCCGCACGCCCTGGCCGGTCCACGAGCTCGTGAACCGGCTGCTCGCGCTGCCGATCGATCTGCGCCAGGCGATGTACGTCGAGGGTGGCCCCGAGGCGCAGCTCTTCGTGCGCGGCGGGCAGCGGGAGGTCGAGCTCACCGGCACCTGGGAGTCCGCGCCGGACGTGCGGCTCGAGGGCTGGCCGGTGCCGAACGTGATCGTCGCGGTCCGCCGGCCGGCGCCGCTGCCCCGGCCGCCGCCGCCGGCGGTCAGCGCGCCGCGTGCACGGTGAAGCGGGCGGAGGCCTCCGGCGCCGCGGCGCCCGGCCTCCACACCTCGAGCGCGTGCGGCCCGGCCGTGAGCGCGAGCCGCTCCTGGAAGGGCGCGCGCAGCGGCACCGCGCGGCCGTCCACCCGCAGCTCGAGCCGCTCCACGCCGGCGGGCGCCACCACCCGCACCGGCACCCCCTGCGCGCCGTCCGGGTAGCCCGCGTCCACGAGGAACTCGTCGCCGTCCGCGGGCGTGAGGAGCCGCAGCGGTCCGCCCGCCGGCGCGACCTCGCGCGCCGGGAGCCCCTCCGCCCGCGCCCAGCCGCCGTACTCCGGGCCGAGCGCGAGCCGCCCGCCGGGCCCGTGCATCGGGCAGGTCGCGCGCGGCGCGGTGCCGGGCAGGAACACCTCCTCGAGCGCGGCCGGGCAGGACGGGCCGGCGAGCGCGCCGGATAGCGCGCAGACGTGCGCGTGCTCGAACCGCGAACGATCGACGAGGGGCGCCGGCGAGAGCCCCCGCATCGCGCGGACCATGATCCGCCGGAAGATGGGCCCCGCCCCGCTGATGCCCGACACGCCCTGCATCGGCCTTCCGTCGAAGTTCCCCGCCCACACCGCGACGGTGCGCTCCGCCGTGAACCCGGCGGTCCAGTTGTCGACGTAGGCGCGGGAGGTGCCGGTCTTCGCCGCGACCGCGAACGGCAGGCGGAGCGCGTTGTGGGCGCCGAAGGCGGGGGCGCGCGCGGCCTCGTCGGAGAGGACGTCGGTGAGGAGCGCGACCGCGGGGGCCGGCAGGAAGCGCCCCGCGGCGAGCTCCGGGAGCGGCGCGAGCGCCCGGCCCGCCGCGTCCCGCGCGGCCCGCACCTAGACGAGCGGCCCGAGCAGGCCGCCGCGCGCGAGGCCCCGGTAGGCCCGGGCGAGCTCCCGCAGCGTCACGTCGCCGTTCCCGAGCACGACGCCCGCGCCGTAGCGGTCCGCGCTCGCGTCGAGCGACGAGAAGCCCGCCGCCCTGAGGGTCTCGAGCACCGCGGCCGGGCCGAGGCGGTCGGCGAGCCGCACGGCGGCCACGTTGTAGCTGTTCTGGAGCGCGGCCCTGAGCCGCACCGGGCCGTGCTCGCGCCGGTCGTAGTTGTGGGGGACCCAGTCGCCCGTCGGCGTCGCGAGCCGGAGGTCCACGTCGGCGAGCAGGGTCGCCGGGGTCAGGCCGCGGGCGAGCGCGAGGCCGTACGCGAAGGGCTTCAGCGCCGAGCCCGGCTGCCGCCGCGCGCGCACGCCGTCGTTCTGGCCGAGCCGCTCCTCGTCGAGCCAGTCCGTCGAGCCGACGTACGCCAGCACCTCGCCGGTGCGGTTGTCGACGACGAGGGCGGCGGCGTTGCCCAGGCGCGGATCGCCCGCGACCTCGCCCGCCACGATGGCCTCCACGTCGGCCTGCAGCGCGGGGTCGAGCGTGGTCTCGATCTCGGTGGCCCCGTCGAGCCCGAGCTCGGGCAGCCGGCCGGCGAGCGCGTCCACGAGGTGCGGCGCGCGGAAGGCGGTGGCGGCCGGGACGAGGTCGAGCGGGGCCTCGCCGGCGAGCCGGGCGGCCTCCGGCGCGAGGGCGCCGCGCGTGACCATGCGCGCGAGGACCCCGAGCGCCCGCGCCCGCGCGACGGCGGGCCGCCGCCAGGGGTCGCCCGCCGCAGGCCCGCGCGCAAGCCCGGCGAGCAGCGCCGCCTGGCCCGCCGAGAGCGCCGCCGCGGGGCGATCGAAGTACGCGGCCGAGGCCGCCTCGACCCCGTACAGCCCGCGGCCGAGCGGGACGCGGTCGAGGTAGGCGCGGAGGATGACCTCCTTCGACAGGTGCGCCTCGAGGCGGAGTGCCCAGAGCGCCTCGCGGAGCTTGCCCGCGAGGGAGCGCTCGTGCGGCACGATCGACCGGGCGAGCTGCATCGTGATCGTCGAGGCGCCCGAGACGATCCGGCCGCGCCGCACGAGCTGGCCGAGCGCGCGGGCCGCGGCGAGCGGGTCCACGCCCGGGTGGCGATCGAAGCGGCCGTCCTCCGCCGCGAGGAACGCCGCGCGGACGGGCGGCGGGATGGGCGCGTCCGGGGGCAGCGGCACCGAGCGGCCGTCGGCGCGCGAGGCCACCTCGCGCAGGAGCCGCCCGTCGCGGTCGGTGAAGCGGACCGCGGCGACCGGGCGCCGCTCGAGGAGACCGTCCGGGAGCGGCGTGAGCACGAACGCCCCCGCCGCGGCCGCGAGGAGCGCGGCCGCGACGCCGAGGGCCCGCAGGGCGCGGGCCGCGCTCACCGCTGGGCCACCTCGTCGCTCACCTTCACCGTGAACGTGCCGGCCTCGGACCGCCCGAACACCTCCGGTGTGTACATCTCCTCGGCGTACGCCGGCATCAGCACGAACGCGCCGGGCGTCGTCGCCCGGGCGACGAACGTCGCGACGTGGAGCCCCGGCGGCAGGCGGTCGGCGAAGAGCACGAGCCGCGCGTCGCGCCGCTCCTCGTGGTTGAACGGGCTCCAGAAGCGGAAGCCCCACGGATCGTCGGGCTCCTGCGCGTCCTCCGACTCCTCCTGGTAGCCCTCCTCCATCCCCTCCCCCTCCGCCGCGGGCGCCGGGCGGCCGGGGCCGGTCTGCGCGGTGGAGGCGAGCGAGGTGTCGACGATCTCGAGCCCGGACGGGACCGGCACCGAGATGGCCACGAAGTGCCGCTCCTGGGGCGTGCCGATGCGGACCTTCACCCGCACGAGGTCGCCCGCCTTCGCGCCGCGGACCTGGCCGCCGCCCTCGTAGGGCTCGATCCAGCGCTGCACGAAGATCCCGCGCTCGAGCGCCTCGCGCGGCGGGGCCGCCGGCGCGTACCGGAACAGCGCGCCGTAGTAGAGGACGCCCGCCGCGCCGTCCCGGCGGAACTCGAGCGGGAGCTGCCCGCCCTTCAGCGGCAGGTCCTTCATCTCGACGTGCGCGGTCCTCGGCTCGGTGGACCGGCCGTGGAACGGCGCCTCGGCCACGGTCTTCCCGCCGAGCACCACCCGCCCCTCGAAGTCCGGCGTCGCCTTCTCCTTCGTGCGCACGACCTCGGAGAGCGCCATGAGCGCGAAGGCGGCCTCCTGCGTGTTCGAGAACCGGCCGTTCGCCCGGCGCGCCTTCGCGAGGTACGCGGCGAGCTTCCCGACGTACGGGTGGTCGGGCGTCACCGTCGCGAGCGTCTGGAGCAGGATGCCGTTCGTGCGGACGTCGGAGGACCAGAGCGTCGCGTAGGTGCGCGGGTCCGCCTCCTCCACGTGCGCCTCGGCCGGCGACTCCTTCACGTGGTCGAGGACGCCCTGGAGGACCTTGCGCGCCTCGGCGCGGTTGCCGTTCCCGACGAGCATCGCGTCGGCGAGCATCGCCTGCGAGAAGAGCGGCAGCTTCGCCCGCGACGCGGCGAGCTCCGCGTAGTAGGACGGCCGCGGCGCGCGCGTGCGAGCGAGCGCGTACAGCGCGAAGACCCGCGTGGGCGGGTCGGCGGCCCCGTGCTCCCAGCCGCAGCCCACCGGGCGGCCCGCGGCGACCGTGCCGCCGAGCCACGCCTGGCCCCGGCGGAACGCCTCGGCGTCCACGGGGTAGCCGAGCTCCGCCGCGCGCCCGAGCGCGAGCACCGCGTAGGACGAGGCCCAGGCGGCGCTGCAGGCCGCCCCGGGCCAGTAGCCGTAGCCGCCGTCCGGGAGCTGCAGGGCCTCGATCTCCTTCACGGTCCGGCGCACGACCTCGTCGGGGTCGAGCGAGCCGCGCTGCCGCAGCGCCTCCTCGCCGAGGTAGGCCTTCACCCAGGACTCGGCGCCCGCGCCGGGCTGGTGGCCGAGCCCGAACGTGCCCTGGAGCTCGCGCAGCGCGATGAAGGGCACGAGCCGCGACGAGAGCTGCTCGAGGCAGCCGTAGGGGTAGTCGACGAGCTGGCGCATGTTCTCGGCGAACCCGCCGAGCGCCGTGGACGCGAGCGTCACGTCGAGGCCGCCGAAGTCCGGGCGCACGCCGCCCGGCGGCGCGAACGCCTCCTGCCGGCTGCCCGTCGTGTCGCCGTACACCGCGACCGCCTCCCGCGACACCGGGAGCTCGACCGGCAGCCGCTGCTCGACACCGTCCTTCTCGGCTCCGCCCGCGACCGCGAAGCGCAGCACCGCTTGCCCGGGCGCCTCCGCCCGCAGCTTGAAGCGCACCTCCTGCGGGCGGCCATTCGTGAGGACGACCTTCCTCGTCGCGTCGCCCTCGAGGACGAGGGCGGCGCCGGCGCCCGGAGGGCCCGTCACGGACGCCTCCACGGTCGCCTCGCCGATCTTCCCCGACGGCGCGTGCACGACCACGCCCGCCTCGAAGACGTCGCCCACCCGCGCGACGCGCGGCAGGGCCGGGAGCGCCATGAGCGGCTTCGCGACCGAGACCTTCGCCTGCCCGCCGCCGGCGCGGTCCTCCTTCGTGATCGCGACCGCCATGATCCGGAACGTGGTCAGGTTGTCGGGGAGGTCGAAGCTGACGGTGGCCTTGCCGTCCGGCCCGGTGACGACCTCCGGCGCGAACAGCACGGTGGTCTTGAAGTCGGAACGGAACCCGCCGCCCTCCCCCGCGCCGCCGCCGCCGCCCGCCGAGAGCCCCTTCTCGCCGTATTTCCGGCGCTCGACGAGGTGGATGAGCGGCTCGCCGAGCCGCACGGAGAGCCCGCGAGGCGGATGGAGCAGCTCGACCGGGTCCGGCGCCTCGTAGCCGGTGAGCCGCAGCACGCCCTCGTCCACCGCCCAGGCGGTGACCTCGGCGACGGTCCCCTGCCCGCGGTGGTCCTTCACCTGGACCGCGACCGTCACCTTCTCCCGCGGCCGCCGCTCGGTCGCGTCCGGCACGACCGTGACCTCGAGCCGCTTCGAGCGCTTCTCCACCCTGAGCTGCGCGTAGCCGACCTTCACCTCCGGCCGGCCCGGGTCGGCGCCCGCGTCGGCGGTGTCGGCCTTCACGGCCTGCCGGCCCCGCACCGCGACCACCGACACGAACACGTTCGGGATCGCGTCCTCGCCGATCGGCACCTCGAGCGTGGCCGCGGCGCCCGCGAGCTTCACCCGCCGGGCCGCGCTCACGCCCTCGCGCTCCACGGTGAGGATCGCCTCCGCCTCCGGCCACGGGCTCTTCACGAGCACCTTCGCCGTGTCGCCGGGTTCGTACTTCTGGCGGTCGGGCACGAGGTCGAGGCGGGAGGTGTCCCCGCGCTCCCAGGAGACCCAGCCGCTCCCGACCGCGTAGAAGGGCATCTTCGTCGTCTGCTTGCGCCCCTTCTCGTCGGTGAGGGTCGCCTCGGCGACGTAGAGGCCGGGCTCCTTCGGCGTGAAGGCGCACTCCGCCGGCGTCGCCGCGCTCGAGAGCGCACAGCCGCCGACCTTCTCCTCCTTCACCTCGCTGTCGGTGTACCACTCGCCGCCCGCGCCCTTCTTGCGGATCCACTTCCACTCGCGGCGCTTCACCTCGAGCGCCACCGTGAGCTTCTCGACCCGCTGGCCGCCGGGTGCGACCGCGACCACCTCGAGCGTGGCGGGCTTCCCGGCCTCCGCGAAGCCGGCCTCCCGCCGCCGCACGCCGGCGTAGGCGCTCGCGGGGTGGACCGTGACCGCCGCCCGGTTCGCGAGCCGCTGCCGGTTCACGTCCGCCACCTCGGCCTCGAGCACGTACGACCAGGTCCGCCCGCCGGTCGCCTCGGCGGTCCCTGCGTTCACCGCGAGCACGCCGGCGGCGTCGGTCTCACCCTGGCCCGCGGCGGGCACGTCGCCGCTCGGCTCGGGTTCCCCGTCGTCCCAGCCCCAGACGTGCGCGCCGAAGCTGAAGGCATCGTGGCCGGGCGGCTGGAAGTCGACCGTCGAGCGCGTCACCGCCCACCGGACGGCGGCGCCCGGCATCGCGCCGCCGAACAGGTAGCGGGCGCGCACCTGGCCCGAGACCGCCTCGCCCGCCACGAGCGACGGCGGGAGCCCCACCACGTCCACCTGGAACTGCGGCGCCCGGTACTCCTCGACCCGGAAGCTCGCGTCGTACGTGAGCTCGCCGCCCTCCCCCTGCACGGTGGCGTGCGCGGAGTAGGTGCCGAGGTCGGCGTCCGCGGGGACCGTGAGCTCGGCGGAGAACGTGCCGAACCCGGTGAGCCGGGGCTCGAGGGTCGCGAGCTCCTTCCCGCGCGGGCCGGCGACCGCCACGGTCACCTTCCCGCGGGTGAGCGCCGAGAGCGCGCCGAGCTTGCGCTGGCGCACGAGCCCCTTCAGGTGCACCTTCTCGCCCGGGCGGTAGATCCCGCGCTCGGCGAAGAGGCCGCCGACGCCGCGCGGCGTCGCGCCGTCCCAGTCGATGGGCATGCCGAACGCCGAGGGATCGATCCCCCCGGACCAGGAGGCGAGCGTCACGCCGACGTCGTCGCCGGCGCGCGCCGCGACGAGCGCGAACGGCGTGTCGCCGTTCCAGCCGCCCTTCGGGTCCCCGACCAGCGCGGCGAGCCCCGGCAGCCGCGCGAGGCCCTCGGCGTCGGTCCTCCCGGTCCAGCGCGGGGCGCCGTTCGCGCCGTGGAGCGCGAGGTCGGCGCCCGGCACGGGCTTGCCGTCGGAGAGCCGGGTCACCCACACGAGCCCGCTCGCGGCGCCGAGCTTCGCGTGCACGGCGAGATCGGTCACCTGCCCGATCACCGTGCGCCGCCAGCGCCAGGTCTCCTTCGGGAACTCGGCGCGCAGCTCCGGCGCGGCGAGCTCGAGCTTGAAGAGGCGGGCGGCGTGGGGCGCCAGGAGCTCCCGCACCGGCACCGGCACGGTCCGGCTCCGGTTCCGCGTCGCGTGCACGTCGAGCACGCGCCGCTCGACCGGGGTCACCTGGAGCGCGTCCCCGTCCCCGGGCGCGAGCGCGCGCGCCATGCCCGCCGGGTCGAGCGGCTCGAGCGCCACCTCGACCTTCTCGAGGTTCACGGTGCGCAGCGGGAGCGCGCCGTCGCCGCCGGCCTCGATGAGCGCCTGGCTCGAGCCCGCGTCGAGCTCGGGGCGCAGGTCGTCGGTGCGGACCGTGAACGTCGCGGCCTGCGCGAGCGGCTGGCCGAAGGCGTCCTTCGTGCCCGCCGGGATCGTCAGCCTGTACTCGGTGCCGGGGCGCCACGCGCCGGGCAGGTTGAGGTAACGCCCCGAGCCCTCGCGCATCCCCCACCCGCGATCGTCGGAGACCTCGTCCCAGGCGATGCCGGTCGCCGGCTCCACCTTCAGGCCCGCCTTCAGGGAGGCCGGATCGAGCGGGTTCGACGCGACGAGCTGGAGCGGGCCGTACGAGCACTCGGTCGAGTCCCACGGGCACTTCTTGAGCGCGAGCACGCGGAACGCGCCGTAGGTCCGCGCCTGGAGGATGGGGCCGGCGGACATCGTGAGCGGCCCCTCCTCGCCGGCGAGCTCCCCCTCGGCGGCGAGCTCGATCGCGGCGTCGAGCGGCAGCGGCGCCTTGGGCGTGAGGACGTACTGCACGCGGCGGTCGGTGAGCCCCTCGGTGGGCGGCGGACGCACCGCGTGGCGGCGGCCGGGCTCGGCCTCCTTCTTCTGGAGCTCCGCCATCGGCGTCGCCTTCACCTCGAACGCGACCGGGCTCCCGTTCGCCCTGAGCTGCAGGCGCGCGGCGAGGTCCCTCACGGGCTGGTTCGCGACGAGCGTGAGGGGGCCCTTCGGCTCGAGCCACGCCCAGCCGCTCGCCGGCTCGGTGCGCTGGAACCGAGGGCGCGGCGTCTCGAACGAGAAGGTGAACGCCTCCGGCAGCGCGGCCCCGTCCACCGAGCGCACGCCCTTCGGCACCGTGACCGTGAAGGCGGTCGCGTACGGCACGGGCCCCTTCGGCACGAACTCGACCGAGGTCGAGCCGAGCCAGCGCCACGCGCCGGAGATCGCCGGTGCGATCGTGATCCCGCGGGCCGGGTCGGCCTCGCCCTCGAGCGCGCCGAGCGCGACCATCGGCCGGGAGAAGGTGAGGGTGGGCCGGACCTCGCCCATCATCGGCCCCTGCGGCCGCGCCGCGACGACCGAGAGCCCCGCCCCGGCCGCGCCCTCCGTCACCTGGAACGAGGGCGGCGCCGGCAGCGGCTCGAGGGTCAGCTTCTGCGCGGAGGGCCTGCCGCACCCCCGGCTGCAGGCGGCCAGCGCGAAGGCGAGCAGGGCGGCGGACGCGAGGCGACGGCGCATGTTGTCTCCGGGTGCTGGGGACCCGGATCAGCGCACGGGGTGGACCCCGGTTCAACGGGATTCAGCGCCCTGCCCCGCCGAGGAGTGCGTCGCGCAGCCCGCCGTCGATGGGCCGCTTGCCCGTCCACATCGAGAAGTAGACGCGGGCGAGGTCGGCGCCCGGCACGAGCGCGAGCGGGCGGCCATTGAGCGTGAGCTCCGTGCCGCGACCCGGCAGGTACGTGAGCGCGTAGCGGTCGCCGGGCTTCACGTCGACGTAGGCCCGGGCGAGCGCTTCGAGCCGCTCGCGCAGCGGCGCGAGGACCGACTCGGGGTGCGCGTCGGCGAGGAGCTTGTCGGCCGCCTTCCCGAAGTCGGGTCCCTCGAGCCCGACGAAGTACTCGATCTCGAGCCGCCGCGGCACGTCGGCCTAGGGGTCCGGGGCCGCGCCCTCGCCGAAGTAGAACGAGGCCGCATAGACCTTCACGATCCACTTCCAGCGGAGCAGCCCGGTCCCGGCGAGCACGAACCGCTGGCCGCCGTGCTCGAGGGCCTCGGGGAACCGCGCCCGGCCGTCGACGACGACGTCGGCGCGGGCCGGCGCGGCGAGCGCGATCATCGCGACGAGGACGAGACCGGCGAAGGGCGCCAGGAGGCGAGGCGACATGACCAGAGCTTCGGGGCGACGGGCGCGCCGGATGCGCCCCGGGTGGGGCGCCTACGGCACCGTGAGGATGACCGGCGCCCCGCGCGTGACCACGAAGGTGTGCTCGTGGTGGGCGGTCAGGCTCCCGTCCTCGCTCGCGAGCGTCCACCCGTCGCCGGTCTCGCGCGTGCGCCGCGCGCTCACCGAGACGATGGGCTCGAGGGCGAGGACGAGCCCGGCGTGCACCCGGCCGGTGACGCGGCCGTCGCGGTGGTTGAGCACCGAGGGCTCCTCGTGGATGGCCCGCCCGACGCCGTGCCCGCACACGTCCCGCACCACCTCGAAGCCGCGCCGGGCGACCTCGTCCTCGACCGCGCCACCCACGTCGTACAGCCGGCGCCCGTGCCGCGCCGCGCGCGCCCCCTTCCAGAAGGCCGCCTCGGCGCAGGCGACGAGCCGCGCCGCCTCCTCGGCCACGGGCGGGACGCCGACCGTGACGGCGGCGTCGGCGTAGAAGCCGTCGAGCTCCACCGTCACGTCGAGCGACACGAGGTCGCCGCGCCGGAGCACGCGCGCGCCCGGGACGCCGTGCACCGCCTCGTCGTTCACGCTGATGCAGGTCGCGCCCGGGAAGGCATACGAGAGCTTCGGCGCGGAGCGGGCCCCGTGCGCCGCCATCACCCGGGCTCCGAGCTCGTCGAGCTCGGCGGTGGTGATGCCCTCGCGCACGGCCGCCTTCATGGCCTCGAGGACCTTCGCCACCACCCTGCCCGCCGCGCGGAGCCCCAGGAGCTCCTCTTCGGACCCGATCGACATCCGGGCTACGTAACCCGCCCGGCGGGCGGCGCGCGAGGCTCCCGTGGGGTCAGCGCCCGAGCAGGCGGGCGACGAGCGCGATCGCGAGCGGGACCCCGATCATGGCCGCCAGCGCGATGACGCCGCCGGGCCGCCCCAGGTTCACCGTGTAGCCGACCCCGAGCCGCTTCGGGACGAAGACCGCGGGGTCGTCGGGGTTCACGTAGAAGAGCCCGCCCACCTTCCACCGCGCGTCGGGCGTGCCGTCTCCCGGCCCGGCGGACGGCAGGGACGCGAGCCGCGCCGTCGCGAGGCCGAGCCCGCCGAGCAGGGCGACGAGCCCGATCGCGGAGACCGTGAGGACGAGGCGCGGGCTGTCCGGCGCGACGAGGGGGTTGAGCGTGATCGCCGCGAAGAGCACGGCCAGGAAGGTCGCCGTCCCGGTGAGCACCCACTGCATGAGGCCGCGGAGCGCGAGCGCACGCGGGTCCGCCGCCCTCCTCGACGAGAACCCGAGCATGACCGCGCGGAGGACCAGCATGGCGGCGACCAGGACCGTGCCGATGACGAGGGCCTGGTAGACCTCCGGCCCCTTCGCGCCCCAGCGGTCGATCTCGCCCCGCCCGTTCCAGTGCAGCGGGAACCGATCCGGGAAGTCGTCCCAGCGCAGCGCCACGGCGAGCGCCGCGCAGGCGAGCACCACGAACGGCACGGCGTCGAGCGCGGGCGGCACGCCCCGCGGCGCCGAGAGGCCGGCCGTGCGGATCGTGCTCGGCGGGGCCGCGTGCGGCTGCGTGCGCCGGCGCGCCGAGAACCAGGCCGCGGTCTGGAGCCCGATCACGCCCAGGATCGCGAAGCCCGCCCAGGGGTCGAGCCCGGCCCCGGCGACCGCGAGGATCCCCGCGAGGCCGAGCGCGCCGGCGCCGAGCACCTGGCCCCGGTACCGCGCCACGAGCGCGCGCGCCTCCGGGGTGGCCGCGAAGCCCTCGGGCACGGTGACGCCGAAGAGCACGCCGCCGACCGCGAGCCGCGGCACGAGCAGGTGCACGAACGTCGCGAAGCCGAGCGCGAGCGCGAGCTGGAAGAGCACCACGTGACCGATCTGCCCCGTCATGACCGCCGCCCTCCTCCGAGCGCCCTCGCCGCCGCGAGGAGCGCCTGCCGCGCCTGGCGCCCCGTGACCCCCGACGTCCGCGCCTCGGCCACGAGCTCGCCGATCCGCCGCTCGAACCTGCCCCGCGCGTCCGCGCTCGGCGCGGGCGCCGCGCGCTCCCGCACGGTCGCGCCCCGGCCGCGGCCGAGGTCGAGCCAGCCCTCCTCCGCGAGCACCCGGTACGCCTCGGCGACCGTGTTGTGGTTCACGCCGAGGTCGAGCGCGAGGCGCCGCACCGTCGGCAGCTGCTCTCCGGCGCGCACGCGCCCGGCGACGAGGTGCGCGCGCACGGCGTCGGCGATCTGCCGGTACGCCGGGGCCGGCCCCGCGAGGTCCACCGCGATCACGGGCAGCTCCGCCATCCCGCTACCCCCCGGCGATCGCCGGCGCCTCCGCGGAAGCGCCGGGCGCCCCGCCGGACGCGAGCCGCCAGCCCATCCACAGGTAGCCGGCGGCGACGACCGCGACGACGCCCTCGACCGCCCAGGTCCCGAGCGGCATCGCCGCGAAGGCGAGCGAGTTCGCGAGCGCGTGCAGCCCGATCGCCGCGGCCACCCAGCGCAGGCCGCCCGCGCGGCGGAAGGCCTGCAGCACCACGAGCGAGAGCCCGACGTGGAGCACGAGCGCGCTCGCCCGCTCGACGCCGCCCGCGGCGAGCGCGGTCGCCGGCGTGAACGCGAGCTTCGCCGCCAGGTTCATCGCGGCGTCGCCGCCGAGCAGCCCGAACGACGCGAGGACCGCCATCGCGAGCTTCACCGCGACGTAGCCGCCGACGAGGCCGACCGCCTCGAGGCCGCCGTGGCCGATCCCCATCATGACGCCCTCCGTCCGGCTCCGCTCCTTCATGAGGTACCGGTAGCCGACCCAGCGGCCCGTCTCCTCGAAGAGCCCGGACGTGAAGAAGGAGAGGCCCAGGAACGCCAGGAACAGCGGGCCCTCGTTGCCGGTCCGGGCGGAGACCCACCGGGCGAGCGGGACCTGCCAGGGCAGCCGGAGCACGAACTGGCTGACGAAGTAGACGAGGACCCCCACCCAGACCGCGCGCCAGGACGCCCCCGCGCGGCGGCGCCAGACCACGGCGGCGACGATCGGCAGAACGAACGCGCAGGTCGTGGAGACCGCGAGGGCGGCCCAGGTGGCGGGCTCGAGCGAGAACGGGGCGGGCGTGGGCATGCGGAGCGGCTCCTGAGCAATGTCTGTTGTCTGCATACGCCATACAGCCACGCCTCACAAGGCCCCCTCCGGACCCGAGGCGGAACGCGGGCTTGCGCACGGGCCGCCCGTCTGCGATGAAGCGGCGCCTTGACGCTCCTCCACGCCGCCGGCCTCTCCCTCTCCTTCGGGAGCCGCACCGTCTTCGACGGCCTCACCCTCACGCTCGAGGAGGGCGAGCGCGTCGGCCTCGTGGGCGTGAACGGCTCGGGCAAGTCCTCGCTCATGCGGATGCTCGCGCGCGTCTCGCCGCCCGATCGCGGGGAGGTGCAGCTCAGGCGCGGGGCGCGGGTCACCTACCTGCCCCAGGAGCCGGAGTTCCCGGAGGGCGCGACCGTCGCCTCCGAGCTCGAGGTGGCCCGGGCGCCGCTCAAGGAGGCCCTCGCCGCGCACGAGGCGCTCGCGGCCAGGCTCGCGGGGGCTCACCCGGAGGAGCAGCATGGGCGGATGATGGCCGAGCTCGCCGCGCTCTCCGATCGGATCGAGCACCTCGGCGGCTGGGACACCGCCCACGAGGCCCGGCAGCTCCTCGACCGGCTCGGCGTGAAGGACTGGGACCGTCCCGTGGCGGAGCTCTCCGGCGGGACGCGGAAGCGCGTCGCCATCGCGCGGGCCCTGCTCTCGCACCCCGATCTCCTGCTCCTCGACGAGCCCACGAACCACCTCGACGCCGACACCGTGGACTGGCTC